>JACONN010000001.1 GCA_014323675.1 Hormoscilla sp. GM7CHS1pb
ATTCTGTATCATCACTTATAGATCATCCCTGAGATATATGTCAAGTGTCATAAATAAGTAATCCGCCAGCAATTTTCGTCATCCCTGTGGGATAGGAGCCCCTCACAGTTCTGGTCATCTCAGTGGGAGTTGCTGAGGGAGCCCCTCAGAGTCACCATCATTCTGCGTTAGTCTGCCGGTGGGAAAGCGGGTTACCACTTCAGAAACGCTGCCTCCACTCCCCGATCGCGCCTAATTTTCCCATCTTTTTCAAACCAGTCAATCACCTGCTGATGGGTGAGTTCTTCCATAGGAACCTCTGTATCGGCAGCGATCTGCTTCAATAGTCTTAGAGATGAAATCGTCAATCTAGTCAAAAACTTCTCAGAACTAGAGAGTAAAGCTTTGTCTACATCTGCGGACTCTTCTGGGGTTAAAAATTGCGCTGATGGTTGTGGTCCTGCTTCCATGAAATTTATCCTACTGATATATTTAAAAATTCCCTCACTTCGCTGTTAGCCCGCTCTTGAGGCAATTCTGACAGCAGAACAGAGGCGATCGCATCATCCCCCGCAAACACTGCTTCTTCATAAAGTCCATCCACCAGAGTCAATACTGTAATCTGCTTCTGGATCGGATCGACGATCCAATATTCGGCAATTCCTCGGGCTTCGTATTGCGATTGCTTGTAGCGATAATCTCTATCTGCATTTTCCTGTCCGGGGCTAACTACCTCCACCGCCAACTGCGGCGGTGGCATATCGGGCATCACGATCGAACGACTTGCCCCTTCCAATGCTTGGGCTAATTCCTCTGTTATCACCGTAAAATCTGGGAGTCGCACTGACGTTCGCCTCCCACTCACCGCCACTTCTATCCCAATCCTCAACCGATAAAACGGAATGCCTAGTTGCAGAAAATAGGCAGACAAAAAAGAAGCAATACGTCTATTTAAGTCGCTCTCACTTGACATAAACAGTAATCTCCCATCCTCTAGCTCATAACGAGCATCTGTACCATCATCATAGTTGAGGAAGTCCTCCAAGGACATGATTTCCGATGTTACCTCGTCCCTTATACTGACTGCATTCGTCATGCTATCATTCCTCCCATAACCAATGTTTTGCGATCTTTATCAATCATAACCTGCCTCCCCCTCGCGGCTGCGATCGCTACCTTCCTATTGCTTGGTAGCGAATATTTCTTGTGCTGCTTCCCTGTAATTTATACTACCGATACATTTACACTAGCCAAATCCTAAGCTGAGGAAGCTTGCTCTTCTAAGCGCGGGGAGATTAAATAACCGCACCTATGTTCTCCATCAATAATCCACTGGGTGCGTTCCACCTGGCAATCTGGCAGTACAGTGGCAAACATTTCTAACTCGTGACCGCAGACGGTGGGAAAGGAGGAGGCCACGTCGGCAATGGCACAATTATGCTCTACCAAGATAAACCGGCTGCTAGGAGCATTTTCTGATTTTTCCGGAACGGTGCCATCTGTTTCCACAGGATGCCACTCTGCCATGTAGCCTTCCGCTTTTCTCAGTTCGACTAAAGTGGCCACCCGCTCCCGCAATGAACCGGCGCTCAGGCGATCGCGATAGACCTTCGCTTTCCGTTCCCATTGCTTGCGCAGGATCGAACTTACCTGGTCTTGTCCTACCGTCTCCGCCAGGGTATCCAGCAGGGATACCGCAAATTCGGCGTGGCTATTACCGAAGCGATCGCGTCCCTGGCGGCTGAGTTGATAGAGGTACTGGGGGCGTCCCATGGTATGACCGGTGCCTTTGCCGCCAGCCACTTGGTGGTCGATGGACCCAGCAGCCTGCAAATCCTTGAGGTGACGGCGGATCGCTTGGGGGCTAATCCCCAGATATTGGGCCATTTCCTGAGTCGTTGCTTGACCTTGCTTGAGTAAATATTGTAGAATGTCTTGTTTGGTGGAGGTTGCTGGGTGGTTGTCATCATCTTCACAAAGCTTTACGCCGGCGCACTGCAAAAAAACTTGACTTAAACAACACATATGTTGCTAAACTATCCTAAGATAGGAGTTAAGCAACAAATAGGTTGTTTAACTCATTATACTCAGTTTCTTAGATAGGTCAGCTCCATGAACACGGCAAACAGCACCAAACAAAGAACAGAGAAGAGCCTGGAAGCCATGCGGCACTTCTCGGAGACATACGCACAGCGAACCGGTACCTACTTCTGCTCGGATCTCAGCGTCACCGCTGTGGTGGTCGAAGGACTAGCGAAGCACAAGGATGAGTTGGGTGCGCCCCTCTGTCCTTGCCGTCACTACGAGGACAAACAGGCAGAAGCGGCAGCTGCCTACTGGAATTGCCCCTGCGTGCCCATGCGGGAACGTAAAGAATGCCACTGCATGCTATTCCTGACGCCAGACAATGACTTTGCTGGCGATACGCAAAGCATCACCGCCGAGGAAATTCGATCCTATACCAGTCATTGATGGCAGTCGGGGATTGCTTCGCTAGCGCAGCGCTACGCGCACTTCGTAAACGCAACGCTGCGGGATTTAGCCAGTAACTGGCAGGCCCCGATTGTATCATAGTTTACCCCATTCCCACTCCCTGGCAATATTGAGAGAACACCAAGATGGCTACCAGCGTTAAAACCTTAGTAAATCAACCCTACAAGTACGGCTTCGTCACTGATATTGAAACGGATACTATCCCTCGCGGTTTGAGTGAGGATGTGGTGCGCCTGATATCGGCTAAAAAAGAGGAACCGGAATTCATGTTGGAATTTCGCCTCAAAGCTTACCGCAAGTGGCTGACGATGACAGAACCTACTTGGCCCCATGTCACCTATCCCCCGATCGACTATCAGGACATTATCTATTATTCAGCGCCGAAACAGAAAAAGGAAAAGCTGAATTCTCTCGATGAAGTGGATCCCACCCTGCTAGAAACCTTCGAGAAGCTGGGTATCCCTTTATCAGAACAAAAGCGTCTATCTAATGTTGCCGTAGATGCGGTCTTCGATAGCGTCTCGATCGCCACCACCTTCAGAGAGAAACTGGCGAAGGAGGGAGTAATCTTTTGCTCGATCTCGGAAGCGGTAAAGGAATATCCAGAATTGGTAGAAAAGTATTTGGGCAGCGTGGTGCCAGTGGGAGATAATTACTTTGCAGCTCTCAACTCAGCCGTGTTCAGCGATGGCTCCTTTGTATATATCCCCAAAAATACCAAATGCCCGATGGAGTTGTCCACCTACTTCCGGATCAACAGCGGCGACGCGGGACAGTTCGAGCGTACTCTGATTATCGCAGAAGAAGGTAGTGAGGTCTCCTATCTAGAAGGCTGCACCGCCCCCATGTTCGACACCAACCAGTTGCACGCCGCAGTAGTAGAACTGGTCGCCCTGGATAATGCCGACATAAAATACTCCACAGTGCAAAACTGGTACGCTGGGGATGCCAACGGCAAGGGTGGGATATACAACTTTGTCACCAAGCGGGGATTGTGTAAAGGGGTGAATTCCAAGATTTCCTGGACCCAGGTAGAAACGGGTTCGGCGATCACCTGGAAATATCCCAGTTGTGTATTAGTGGGAGATAACTCCGTGGGCGAGTTTTACTCCGTGGCCCTGACCAATAATAAGCAGCAAGCTGACACGGGCACCAAGATGGTGCATATCGGTAAAAACACTCGCAGCACGATTATTTCTAAGGGGATATCTGCTGGCAACTCCCAGAATAGCTATCGAGGTTTGGTGAAAGTTGGTCCGAAGGCAAAGGGGGCACGTAACTATTCTCAGTGCGACTCGATGCTAATTGGCGATAACGCTGAGGCGAACACTTTTCCTTATATCCAGGTGCAAGAGAATACTGGTAAGGTAGAACATGAAGCTTCAACCTCCAAGATTGGAGAAGACCAACTGTTCTATTTCGCCCAGCGGGGCATTTCGGCAGAAGACGCTATTTCGATGATGATTAGTGGTTTCTGTAAGGATGTTTTCAATCAGTTGCCCATGGAATTTGCTGTGGAAGCTGACCGGTTGTTGAGCCTGAAGTTAGAAGGTTCGGTTGGGTAAACTATCAATCTGGTTTAATCTGGTGCCTCGCCGCCCCATCACGCAGCGTGGCGCAGCCGAACCCGTTCCCAGGCGGAGCCGTGGGAACGGGTATGGCTACAAGAACAATACAGGGCTTTGACAGGGCGATCCCCTCCCCGCCCGCCCAGATCCCCTCCCCGCCCGATCCTCTCCCCGCCCCCCTTTCTTTAGGAACCGGCAACGCCACCGGCAGATGATAGAAGAGAAGCAGCTGTACGAAACATAACAAAAACATTTTTTTCCCGAGCCGAAACTATTGATATACATGGGTTTCAGCATTTTCATCTCTAAGAAAAAAATTTCTCAAAACCCTTGACGAAACTCAACCGGGTTGGCTAGGCTGTATTCAGTTCCAAAAGACGAGGAAAAGCCTATGACGGCTATCAATGCCACCGACTATTTAGGCATAAGGGCCCTGTACAATCAGACCGGCGGACAAACTTGGTTAAACAAGCAAAACTGGAACGTCGCCAGCGACACCCCCCCCGATGCTGATGTCGTTGCCACCTGGCATGGGATTACGGTTGAGGATTCGCGAGTAACGGAAATCAAACTCGACGACAACAACCTGGTCGGCAACATCCCCCCTGAGCTGGGTGGACTTGACCAATTACGAAATCTCAGCTTAACCAACAACTCCCTCACCGGTACTATACCGTCTGAGCTGGGTGAGCTGAGTAATTTAACGAAACTCCGGCTGCACAACAACGAGATCACCGGCACAATCCCGACCGAGTTGGGTGAGCTCGCCAACCTGCAGATCCTCGGGTTGTCTGCGAACGCCCTAACCGGGACCATCCCCCCTGAGTTGGGCAATCTAACCAGTTTACAAAACCTGTACCTGTGGCAGAATGAGCTCACCGGCGCAATCCCGCCGGAGCTCGGCAACCTCACCGGTTTGCGGAACCTCTGGCTCCAAGGTAACCACCTAACCGGCGATCTACCCGCAAGTGTCGAAGCTTTATCGGCAACCAAACGGTTGGAGAATCCACCCTATGTTGGAGTTCCGATCGAGGACGTGGATACTGTCGTAGAATACGACAGGAACTCCACTCGCAATCACAACCTCAGCATAGATATCAGCGGGAACTTTGGCGATATCAACGATAATATTGCCAGCTACAGCGTCAGCGGTTTGCCAGACTGGTTAACCATTGACTCCATTACTGGGGTGATTAGTGGCACGCCTGATTGGGATACTGCTGCTAATGTTGCTGCTGATCCTGATGATAGCAATTCTCTTGTAACCGTAACTGCATCAGATGATGCGGGAGGCTCCGTAACGGACAAGTTTAATATCTCGGTGTCCTTTTTCCGTTCTGGGTATTACTACATCAACGCCAGCGATTATGGAGTCCTGAAGCATCTCAATGGTCCCGGTAATCGCTATTGGAATCTCAGCACCGACCGCGAGCACATGCCCGTCAGTGATGTGCGTCATGGTTCCGTTCCCCTTGCTATAAAGGTTAACGGGTTGGATGGGGTGACAGCCGAGAAATCCCGAGTGACGGAACTCACAGCCGGGGTGAGCCGTGCGCTCCCTTCTGAGTTAAGCAAGCTGACCGGTTTGCAGAGACTAGATCTGGACCGCAAAAACCTGAGCGGCACCATTCCCCCTGAATTAGGGGACCTAGACAACTTGACACACCTGTGGTTGGACCACAATTCCCTAACAGGTAACATTCCCCCTGAATTGGGGAACCTACGTAATTTAACGTGGTTGAAACTGAACAAGAACTCCTTGAGTGGTTCGATTCCCCCTGAATTGGGGAACCTGAGCAACCTGCAGGAATTATGGGCGGGGAGCAATTCCCTGAGTGGCAGCATCCCATGGGAATTGGGGAACGCCACCGAGCTGCAAAACATTTACCTGGACCATAACAATCTAACGGGGACAATACCCGACTCGCTAGGGAACCTCAGCAACCTAACAAAACTGTGGTTGCAAAACAATTCTCTGGAAGGTCCAGTACCAACTGAGTTGAACGGTATAAATGACCTCAACGTCCAAGGAAATCCTCTCATATAATCCGGATAAAGCGGAAAGCGAGGGAGGATAGTAACAGGTTGGGGGGGTGGGGATTGGGAGAGGTAGAAGAGTTCACCAAAGATGAGGTTCAAAAAGATGGAATCAACAGTAATGGATCAGGTTGCCTTCCAGATCAGCAGTAGCAGTGGGGGGGCGGAAGACAAGGACATAGCCATCGACCGCAATGGTGATGTCTGGATTACAGGAGAGTTCGGGGGCAGCATCGACCTCGACGGCGACGGAGAAGATGATTTGATCAGTAATGGCTCTTTCGATAGCTATGTAGTCAAGTTCGACTCTGAAGGGAAGTTGGTTCGGGCCTATGATTTCGGCAATACTGAGATTTTACTCCCAGACAAGGGCATAGGCATAGCCACCGACAGCAATGATAATGCGTGGGTGTTAGGAGGGTTCCATGGCAGCATCGACATCGACGGAGACGGAAAAGATGATTTGACCAGTTCAGATCGTGATGGTCACTATTTAGCCAAGTTCAACTCGGAGGGAGACTTTGTTCAGGCCTTAGAGATCCACGGACGTTATACTGATCACACTGAATCGGGCAAGAGCATAGCCATCGACAGCAAAGATAATGTGTGGACTAAAGGAAGTTTCTGGCGCCACCTCGACATCGACGGAGACGGAGAAGATGATTTGACCAATAATGGCGGCGGTCGAGATAGCTATTTCGCCAAGTTCGACTCAGAGGGGGATTTGGTCAACGTCTTCCAGATCGGCGGTAGCGGTGATGACGTTGGTCATGGCATAGCCATCGACAAGGATGATCATGTGTGGACTACAGGCTCTTTCTCCGGCAGCATCGACATCGACGAAGACGGAAAAGATGATTTGATCAGTAATAATGGCTCAGATGATGGCTATGTAGCCAAGTTCGACTCGGAGGGGGAATTGCTCTTTGCCAAAAATCGGCGGTAGCGATCAGGACTACAGCCTTGACATAGCCACCGACAGCAAGGGTGATGTGTGGGTGTTAGGACAGTTTCAGGGCAACATCGACATCGACGGAGACGGCACCAATGATTTGACCGATGGCTCAAAAGAGTATCCTTTTCCCATTGATGAATATGTAGCCAAGTTCTCGAGCAATGGTGATTTCGTCAAGGCCTTAAAGATCGGTGAGCATGGCGAAGCCGACCATACCGAAGCCATAGCCATCGATAGCAATGATCATCTGTGGGTTACAGGACAGTTCCGGGGCAGCATCGACCTCGACGGAGACGGCAACAATGATTTGACTAGCGATAGCTCTTTCTTCGATAGTTATGTAGCCCAGTTCGACTCTTCGGGAAATTTGGTTCAGGCCTTAAAGATCGGCGGTAGCGATGGTGCCGTTGGCGTTGACATAGCCGCCGACAGCAATGGTAATGTGTGGACTACAGGAGCTTTCAAGGGCAGCATCGACATCAACGGCGATGGCAGCAATGATTTGACCAGTAATGGCCCTAGTTTCAGTAAAGGCGTTAATGCTATCTATGTAGTTCAAGTTGAGAAGGCAACTACAGAAGAAGTCACTCAACTGAAAGTCACTCCTTCTGAATCGACCAAAGCAGTAGAACCAAACACAAGTGTCAGCTTTGATGTCAACTACTCTACTGAACCTGCGGAAACTCCCACCACAGGAATAGTCTTTCAAATGCATTGGGACAGTTCTCAAGTAGCATTTGATCCAGTCACTGGTCTGACCGAGCATTTTCCTTTGGGCGCACAACCTATAAGTGCAGTCTTGGACGATCCGATTACCAACGGGGGTTTGGACGGCGACCCCAGCACAGACAAATACATCCTGCAAGCTTGGGTAGATGCTAACGGAAATTGGCCCAACAATCCTAATCCTACCCTTTACACAGCCAACTTCACAGCGCTACCAGGGTTTTCAGGGACGCAGATCAACTTTGGTGCCAACTCAGATGACCTGCCTGCGAATAGCAACTTTGTCCCCAGTTCCATTGCATTAACCTCCCCCGCTCCATCACCTGCTCCATCACCTGCACTGGACATTGATGGGAATGGAGTTATAGATGCATTAACTGACGGCCTTGTGGCCATACGTTATCTCTTCGGGTTCAGGGGAGAGACTTTGACTGAAGGTGTTGTAGGTGAAGGTGCCACTCGCGATACATCAGAAATTGTTACCTACTTGGACGAAATGGGGGACACTATGTTAGATGTAGATGGCAATGGCACGGCAGGGGCGTTAACTGATGGCATTTTATTCATGCGCCATGCTCTCGGGTTCTCTGATCAGGATTTGATCTCGGGTGCAGTAAGCGAGGATGCCACTCGTACTACGGCTTCGGCAATTAATGAGCACCTGCAATCTTTCGGCATGATGTAAGGCCTTATTCCTCTCCTTCCCGGGCTCCGCCTGGGAGGGCGCGGTTGGGGAGGGGGGGGAACATGCCAGTCAAATTGCTTATTATGTTGCGCTGGGCTCTCGATTGCGATCGAGGGGTTGCACTCATTGCTACAAGAGTTCACCACGGTGCAAAATCGATGCCTGACGGAACAGGGATTTTGTCAGCGTTACGGGGTGCGTCGCTTGTCCCTGTTTGGGTCGGTGTAAGGAGTTGGTAGGATGAGAAGGGCTGAGTTATTAGAGTTGTTGCGGGAATATCGCCTCAAGTTACAGCAATACGGGGTAAAGTCTCTGGCGGTGTTTGGTTCTGTGGCCCGAGATGAGGCCACGCCTACTTCTGACGTCGATTTGCTGGTGGAGTTTGATGGGGTGGTAACGTTCGATCGCTATATGGATTTGAAATTTCTACTGGAAGATGGTTTGGGGCGATCGGTGGATTTGGTCAGTGCTAAGATGCTAAAGCCTCAAATCAGAGAAACCGTGCTTCAGGAGGCGATCGATGTCTCGTAGTTTACGCCTGTATTTTGAAGATCTTCTCATCGCCGGTGAAAAGGTGATGCGCTATACGGACGGGATGGAATTTGCCGAATTTTTGGCAGACGATCGCACGTTTGATGCGGTGGTGCGGAATTTACCGATTATTGGAGAGGCGGTTAAACAAATTCCATTAGAAATGCGAGAACGCTATTCACAGGTAGAATGGCGCAAAATTGCGGGATTACGGGATGTGTTGGCACATGCTTATTTTAGTTTGGAGGATGAGACAATCTGGGATGCAGTGCAAACTAAGGTGCCAAAGTTACTTGATGAGGTCAGAGGAATTATTAATCGAGAGTTTGATGGAGTTGATAGTGGTAATTCCGAGTAATTTTGAGGAGTTTGTGAGATGAAGTGGGAAGAAACAACTTTAGGCGAGTTTGTTACTCCACGTCGAGGATATGATTTGCCAGACCATCAAAGAAAACCAGGCGATATTCCTATTAGATGAGAAGATATCGGCGTAAGGAAAGTACATTCGCATCAAGCTGGTGGATAAGGTTAAGGAGAATACGGGCTATACGGATCTGGAAACCATTTTTGGATGGGAAATTGCCCACCGTAGCGACAAGCACCGCAAACGCCGTAAGATCGAGCAGTTCATTATTGATGAAATTACCTTTGTCATTTCGGGTATAATTGCCTATTCTAATGCTGTCCTTTTCTAGCAGGGGCCTATCTTTAACAAAAAACTACACCGTTGAGACCGATCGATCCTCACCTCCCTCCACAAGGATGCACGGGTCATAGTTAATGCCAAACTTAAGGGAAAGCTTTAGCCCGAAATCAATCACTTTGCTGTTATTAAGCTATTTAATTCTAGTGTAAACCAGACCCATATCCTCTAGTATAATAGCATTACCAGGCAAAACCTGGTAACGAGTAACCCAGAGAATGTGAAATACTGTAAACTATCCGCAGAACCTCTAGCAGATCGCAATTATCAATTCCCCAAAAAGCATGAAAGCATTAATACTATCAGGAGGAAAAGGAAGGCGCCTGCGTCCACTCACTTACACCGGGGCGAAGCAGCTCGTTCCTGTTGCGAATAAGCCGATTTTGTGGTATGGTATTGAAGGTATAGTGGCAACAGGAATTACGGATATTGGCATTATCATCAGTCCGGAAACGGGGGCAGAGGTCAAGGAGAAAACCGGATCGGGCGATCGCTTCGGGGCTCGGATAACTTATATCCTCCAGGAAGAACCTGCTGGTTTGGCCCACGCTGTTAAGGTGGCTCAGCCATTTTTAGGGGATTCTCCTTTTATTATGTATCTGGGAGATAACTTGATTGAAAATGATCTTAACTCCTTTTTGCAGACCTTTCAGCAACAAGGTTTGGATAGTTTGATTCTCCTGCGTCAAGTATCTAATCCTAGTGCTTTTGGGGTTGCGAAGGTGGACGATCGGGGACGAGTTTTGCAGTTAATCGAAAAGCCGAAAGTGCCTTCTTCTAATTTAGCATTGGTGGGGATTTACTTCTTTTCCAGGGCCATTAATGGGGCGATCGCCTCTATAAAACCCTCTGCCAGGGGTGAACTAGAAATTACCGATGCCATTCAACAATTAATAAATCAGGAAAAGCAAGTAGAATCATGTCAGATAGATGGTTGGTGGCTGGATACCGGCAAAAAAGACGATCTACTAGAAGCAAACCGGATTATTCTCGATACCCGCTTGACTGCTGCTGTTAGGGGTGAAATTGATGACCGGAGTCAAGCGATCGGGAGAGTGGAAATTGCTGAGGGAACTAAAATAGTTAACTCGACTATTCGCGGCCCAGTCGCGATCGGGAGCAACTGCCAGATTGAAAATTGCTTTATCGGTCCTTATAGTAGTATAGCGGATAATGTCAGGTTGATTGACAGTGATTTAGAGCATAGCGTGATTTTGCAGGGGGCTCAAATTGTGGGAATAGAACAGCGCATTGTTGATAGCGTCATCGGACAGCGAGCGCATTTAACCCTTGCCCCCCGACGCCCGAAAGCCCTAAGATTTATGATCGGGGATGACTGTCAAATTTCCCTCGTATGATGGGAGGGGGGGGGAGAAAGTCAAGCGCTATCAGTTTTTGAGGCTGATAAGGGGCTCCGCCCCCAGTTGATTACCCCACAGTATCTTCCGAAAGGGAGGGGAGCATAGAACCCCCCTTAGAAAGCGGTCCCCCCCTCGTTCCCTGGCTCTGCCTGGGAACGCAAGGGGGGTTAGAGGGGATCTGGGGGGCGATCCTCTTACCAACGGGTTTTGACCACACCCTTTTCACTCTAGCTCCAAATCTTAAGACGGCGTTGCACAATTACGGGATGATTTAAATAGGTACCGGTACAGAATTATAACGTAGATAGTGCAATAATAACTTAATTGAAAGCCTCAACATTTCTTCCGACTTTGAGTAACATAATGTTTTTCTTTTTAATCGAGCTAGATAATGTCTTAATCGACAATTTTCACATTCAACACGGGTCATGTAGGTTTTGCTGACTATATGGTCAATATATTCAATAAACATTGGATAAACAGGCCATCCATCAGTAACGTCTAAAAAGCATTGCCAACATTTTCTAATATCCCACATAGGCTTAAAAGTTTCTGCAGAACGATCGCCTAATACCCATGTTATAATCCCTGGCTTGAAATGATTTACGACTGTCCATAGCCACTTTTTATTCTTTTTTTCATTGACATAAGTATGCAACTCGTCAATTTCTGCAACCTCCGGAATATCGTAGTTTTCAGGGATTGACGGTAATTCTTTAGCTGCCTGTTTTACCCAATCAATTTGAGTATTATGGCTGACACCAGTTATCCTTTCAATACCTCGAAATCCATTGCCATTAACGTACATTGTCAAACAATTTTTCTTGACATCTTCTGAATAACCGCGCGGATAATAATGTTCGAGAAACTGGCGACGACAATCCTTACAAATTAAATTCTGTTTGCCGCGTCTGTGACCATTTTTATTGATGTTTTCAGAACCACATCTGGGACATTTCATGTTCGACTCCTTTAGCTAATTCTTTCGCCTTACTATCCATGATAACACATATTATGACTAGGTCGAAAACAAACATCATACTATACATAAATTCTGACTGTAAAATTGCAGATTATCATAATCTGCAATAACCCATCATCCCGAAAATGTGCAACGCCCTTAAGGCAATCTAAAATCGCAATAAAACTACATAATTGCGAGATAAAATCTGCTTTTATGTGGCAGATGAGGTAATAATCTTGACTTTGTAGGGGATCGGTGGTAAAGAAGATGAGAATGTCGGTATTGATAACCGGGCAACTCTTGTCAGAGCATTGAGGGAAAACGGTGATTTATTTGCTAATCGTCAATTATTACTCGACCGATTTGATCGCAGGTCTCCTCACCTCGATTTACCCAGCAGACAACCCAAATTTACGGGTAATTATTGTCAATAATTATCCAGAAGATCGGGCGATCACGATCGCTCAGCTAGCTGCTGCCAGAACAGATTTAATTTTGATTACGGCGGAAACTAACTTAGGATTTGGCGCTGGTTGTAATCTAGGAATTCAGCATGTCTATCAAGCTAACCCTCAAGCTTTAATCTGGTTGCTGAATCCCGATACTACCATAGAACCTGACGCGGTTGCTTACATCATGGAGTGTTTTCAAGAAAATCCCGATTTAGCAATTTTGGGAACGAAAATTCGAGACGCCCAGGGTAACATCTGGTTTAGTGAGGGAAGGTTTAATCCTTGGATTGGATCTTTGCCACACCAATCTCGGAACATGGATAATGGAGGCGGGAGGGTTAAGATTATTCCTTGTCGGTGGGTTTCGGGATGCAGTATGATTCTCAACTTAGCCAGATTCAACCATTGTCCTAAATTTGATTTCCATTATTTTCTTTACTACGAAGATAATGATTTCTGCGAAAGATACTATCAACAAGGATATCAGATTGCGGTCACCCAGGATGTTAAAGTGACCCATCTGGTTTCTGCTACCACTCACAAAGATAAAACGGCCAAGTTTCGCCACGCTACCTACAGTAAATTGTACTTCCTCAAGCAGCATGGCACTGTTTTGGCTTTGGGGCTCAATCTGGTTTATATGCTAGCAAAAGTGGTACTGCTTTTACCGCGCGATCGGGCCTCTGCCCTGGGTCGCTGGCAAGGTTTACAAAACTTTATTTTATCCGGCCATGAACGATCGTGAATTAATTATCAACCTTTCCGTGTTAATGCAGCGTCCGACAGGAGTAAGTACCTATGCCATGAATTTGCTGCCACATTTAAAACCCCTGTCTCCGACACTGCTGGTCTCCGAAGCAATTGAGAGTTATAATTGTTATCAAATACCGGCAGGTTTGACTCCAGAACAGGGGGCGATCGGGCATTTGAAGCGTTTAACCTGGACGCAGTTGCAGTTGGGAATAATATACCAGAAACTAAAGGGGAAACTGCTATTTTCTCCGATTCCGGAAGCCCCCTTAGGTGCCGGTTGCAGGTTTGCGGTCATGGTCCATGACTTAATTCCCCTGCGGTTCCCGGAAAAAAAATCTCCCCTGTTGCCTTACTTTCGTTACTACGTTCCCCAAGTATTAGCGCAAGCAACCCAGATTATTTGTAACTCCCAAGCGACGGCAAAAGATATTACCGAGTTTTACCAGATTCCTCTTGACAAAATTCTGCCCGTACCCTTAGCATATGATAGTAAGAATTTTAAGTTCCTAGACTTGCCAACAGGTAACTACTTTCTGTATGTTGGTCGCAGTGCGCCTTACAAAAATCTGCCGAGATTAATTGCGGCATTTGCCAGAATAAAGGAGAAAGATTATCAACTATGGCTGGCAGGTACGCCCGATCGGCGTTATACTCCAGGATTAAGGGCCTTTGTAGAAGAACTGGGCTTGACAGATAAAGTGAAATTCCTCGACTATGTTCCCTATAGTAAACTGCCAGTGCTGATGAATCGGGCGATCGGCCTAGTATTCCCCAGCTTGTGGGAAGGGTTTGGCATCCCAGTTCTAGAAGCGATGGCCTGCGGCACCCCGGTAATCACCTCCAACATCTCATCCCTGCCGGAAATTACTGGTGATGCTGCTATCCTGGTAGATCCCTATAATGTAGGAGAAATTACTGCTGCCATGGAGACAGTGGTCGGGGAGGCAGGGGTGCGATCGGATCTCAGCAGGGCCAGTCTGGCCCGGGCCAGTCAATTCAGCTGGACAAAAACCGGACTTGCAACCAGGGAACTGCTGAGATTGCTAATGGATAATTGCTAATTGTGAATGGCTAATTGTGAATGGCTAATTGTGAATGGCTAATGGCTAAAGCAGTCACTTTTACAGTCAATAGGATAAAATGAGAAGATCGGAATATGCAGTGTGTTATTTGCCAACACGGAACAACTCAACCCGGACAGGTAACGGTGATGTTAGAACGGGGAGAGTGCATTGTGATTTTGAAGGGCGTCCCTGGAGAAATTTGCTTCTTATGTGGAGAATATTATTTAAGTGAGTCGGTCACAGAGGAGGTATTGAAACGAGCAGAAAATGCAATTATTAGAGGTGCGGAAGTCGAAATTGTGAGATATGCAGCTTGATGTCAAGATGATGAAAATTAAAGTAATGAGTGACCAGCAGATTCTGGAAGAAGGATTTCAAGTGTTGATGACCCATTTAGGACCATCGAAAACCACGCGCTTTTTGGCCGCTTGTCGTTTAGGGGAGGGAGACTATCTTAAACTAAAGGATCGACTGTTTGGCGAAGAGACAGCAGAAAGTCTTTATGAAAAAATCCTCGCCTATCAGAATTAAAAACAGTCCGAAAAAAAAGAGGAATTAGGCGAGAACTAGAACCTAGGGTAAAAGAATGTGGCAAAAAGGCGATCGCTATGGTAAAAAGGACAATGAACCATTAGCGATATGCCATGCCATCCCCAAAATATGCTCTCGTCCATGAATGGTTAACCCCGTCAGCCACTGGCGGTTCGGAACTGGTCGTTAAAGAAATCCTCAAGCATATTGATGCTGACCTTTATGCCCTGATAGACTTTGAATCTACCAATCCTGACAGCTATTTATTCAAGCGTAAAATTGGCACCACGTTTCTGCAACATTTTCCCCTGGCACGTAAAGGGGTTCAGAAATATTTGCCCCTTTTACCGATCGCGATCGAACAGCTAGACTTACGGGAGTATGATGTCATTCTCTCCTCTGCCCACGCTGTTGCCAAGGGGGTCATCACTCTTCCCCAGCAACTGCACATCTGCTACTGCCATACTCCCATGCGCTATGCTTGGGATTTAACCTTCGATTACCTGAATAATAGTCCGGCAGGTAGGGGACTTCCAGGGATTCTCACCCGGTATATACTACACAGACTACGCCAGTGGGACGCGATCTCCGCTAATCGAGTGGATTATTTTATCGCTAACTCCCAACATACAGCCAGACGAATTTGGCGTTGCTACCGGCGTCAGGCGGAGGTGATTTACCCCCCTGTTAATATAGAAAGATTTCCTTTTCTGGCAGAAAAACAAGATTATTATCTCACCGTTTCGCGACTGGTCAGCTACAAGCAGGTATCTATAATTGTACAAGCCTTTAATCAACTGGGACGCCCCTTGGTGGTAGTCGGTACTGGACCAGAATTAGGACGCCTGCGCCAGCTGGCTAAACCGAACGTGCAGCTACTGGGGGCCCAACCCGATCGGGTGGTGGAAAAGTACATGGCAAATGCTCAAGCTTTCGTCTATGCTGCCTGTGAGGATTTTGGCATGGCCCTGGTGGAAGCACAAGCCTGTGGCACGCCAGTTATTGCCTATGGTGGTGGGGGGGCCCTGGAGACAGTCCGGGATCTGCGGCAACACCCGGATGGGGGTACGGGTTTATTTTTTGCCGCCCAGACAGGGGAGTCCTTGGTGGAGGCCGTGAAAATATTCGAGCAGTCCAGGGGCCAGCTACATCCGGAAATCGCCCGATCGCACGCCGCCCAGTTTGACGCCAAAGCCTTTGAACAAAGCTACCTTGCTTTTGTAGAACGCTGTTATCATGACTTTCAATCCCGTCCGAACTCCCAGGGTGTCCTACCCCCTTATCCCGTTATCCTGCCGACCGACGGCGATCGAGGGCAACTAGCTTTATGATGGGGACTGTGTGTGGTGTGAAATAGAGGAGTAAGATGACTGCCCAAAGTCAACTCATCTCCGACAAGACCGTGCGGATGTCCGTGAAGCGCCGCTTCCGCAAGCTAGCGCTTCCAGCCAGACAGCAACATCTGTCTCGTCTCAATGGAGATTTTTTCAAGCGCCTGTTCGATGTCCTGTTTTCACTGTCGGTTTTGATTGTTTTTTCCCCCCTGTACCTGCTTTTGGGTCTGCTGATTGCCCTCAGTTCCCCAGGTTCAATTCTTTATATCCAGGAACGGGTGGGGAAAAACTACAAAAAGTTTCGCTGTCTGAAGTTTAGAACGATGGTGACAAATGCGGACGAAATTTTATTGGAAATGCTGTCAAGCAATCCGCATATCAGTCAAGAATTTGAGGAGAATTTCAAACTAAAACATGACCGGAGGATTACTAAAATTGGCAGATTTTTGCGGCTGACAAGTCTGGACGAATTTCCCCAATTTTGGAATGTGTTGATGGGAGATCTGAGTGTGGTGGGTCCGCGACCTTTAGTGGTACAAGAATTGCCAAAATACGGTAAGCATATCGACAAGGTTCTGACTATCCGCCCGGGAATTACTGGACTGTGGCAGGTGTCGGGACGCAATGACATCCCTTATCCCCGGAGAATTCAGATAGACCTTTACTATGTAAATTTCAAAAATTTCTGGATGGACCTGTGGATAATCGTCTTGACGATCGGGATTGTCATTTTTCCCAAGAATAACGGGGCCTACTAAGAACCCCGATCGCGTCTGTGATGGTCGGTCTCAGACAGCTAAAGGGGATGGACCGGATCCCAGATACCGTTCGGGAAAATTTAGGTTAAAGTAGAATTGTGGGGACTGTGGCATTAAAGGCCCACTAGCGACACTTGTTAATGCCACAACCCCCTTAACAGAAATGACAACAGTTACTCTCACGAATTGTATGACGCAAGGCAAGCGGGCATTAATCACCGGCATTACTGGTCAAGACGGCTCTTACCTGAGTGAGTTTTTGCTGTCCAAGGGCTATGAGGTTCACGGTATTATCCGACGGTCTTCAACTTTTAATACCGATCGGATCGACCATATCTATGTAGATCCCCACAGTCAGGATGCCAGGTTGTTTCTGCATTACGGCGACTTAACCGATGGCACCACCCTGCGCCGGGTATTGGAGGAAGTTCAACCAGCAGAGGTGTACAACTTGGGGGCTCAATCCCACGTGCGGGTGAGTTTTGACTGCCCGGAATATACGGTTGATGCTGTGGCGATGGGGACATTACGCCTGTTGGAAGCGATCCGGGACTACCAGCAGCGTACTGGGATTGAGGTGCGGTTCTATCAGGCGGGTTCTTCGGAAATGTTCGGCAAGGTACAGGAAGTACCCAGAAGGAGACGACTCCGTTTTATCCTCGCAGTCCCTATTCCTGTGCTAAGGTTTACTCCCACTGGCAGACGATAAACTATCGGGAATCTTACAAGCTATTTGCCTGTAATGGCATTTTATTTAATCATGAATCCCCCCGTCGGGGGGAGACCTTTGTGACCCGCAAGATTACTCGGGCTGTGGCCCGAATTGTGGCTGGCAAGCAGAAAAAACTTTTCCTTGGGAATCTGGATGCGAAGCGGGACTGGGGCTATGCGAAGGACTATGTGCGGGCGATGTGGATGATGCTTCAGCAAGACCAGCCGGATGATTACGTGATCGCTACTAATGAAACTCACTCGATCCGGGAGTTTCTCGACCTGGCATTCAACTATGTCAACTTAAATTGGCATGACTACGTGGAGTTCGATGAACGTTATCTGCGCCCAGCGGAGGTGGATCTGTTAATTGGCGACTCGACTAAGGCGCGGCAAAAGTTAGGTTGGCAACCCTCTGTCACTTTTAAGGAGTTGGTGGAGTTAATGGTAGATGCTGATATCAAAGCCCTTCCAGGGCAGGTTCCAGTTTCGGGCAAGGGGTTTGATTAGTTGATGTTTCGGGGAGGATAACAATGACGGATTTAGATTTAAAAGACAAGCGGATTTTGGTGACGGGTGGGGCTGGTTTTCTGGGGCGTCAGGTTGTAGACCAATTGACTAAGGCGGGGGCGGACCCCCAGAAGATTACTGTGCCCCGATCGCGGGACTGCGACCTGCGGGAGATGGATGCCTGCCAGGGAGTGGTGCAAAATCAGGAAATTATCATTCATCTGGCAGCCCACGTGGGTGGCATCGGTCTGAACCGGGAAAAACAAGCAGAATTATTTTACGACAATCTGATGATGGGCACTCAGCTAATTCATGCTGCCTATCAAGCAGGGGTAGAGAAATTTGTTTGTATGGGCACTATCTGCGCCTATCCCAAATTCACCCCCGTACCCTTCAAGGAAGATGACCTCTGGAATGGCTATCCGGAGGAGACGAATGCCCCCTATGGCATTGCCAAGAAAGCCCTATTAGTTCAACTCCAGTCTTATCGGCAACAGTACGGTTTTAATGGCATTTTCCTATTGCCTGTAAATTTGTACGGTCCCGAGGATAACTTTGACCCCAAGAGTTCCCACGTTGTGCCGGCTTTAATTCGCAAGGTCCACGAGGCCCAGCAACGGGGAGAGAAGAAATTGCCAGTCTGGGGCGATGGCAGTCCCACTCGGGAGTTTCTCTACTCGACTGATGCGGCCCGGGGTATTGTGATGGCGACTCAGAAATACAATGACCCCGATCCTGTGAACTTGGGAACCCATTATGAAATTACGATTCGCGATTTGATAGAATTGATTTGTGAATTGATGGAATTTGAGGGGGAAATTGTCTGGCAAACGGATAAGCCTAATGGTCAGCCCCGGCGGTGTTTGGATACGGAACGGGCGAAAGAGAAGTTTGGCTTTACTGCCGAAATGGAGTTTAAGCAGGGGCTGAAAAATACGATCGACTGGTATCGACAGCACGCTGAATAGTCGCGGGGGGTTAAAGAAACCCGGTTTTTCCAAAAAACCGGGTTTCTGGGTTATCGATGAATAGGATCGCAGCAAGAGAAAATTTTCAAGTTGTCAGCCGATGGAAATCACTACAGGATCTCAACAAGGACCGGTAATAATTCCTCAAGCAATGCAGAAAGCTTACGGCGGGGAAGCGGATCGAGAATTAATATCGATCGACAGGGGCGAGGGGATTATGATTAAGCAGAAAAAGCCTTTTCCGCAAACAACTTTAAGTGAGGTAGCGGGTTGTTTAAAATATGAAGGTCCACCCAAAACTATAGAATGAACGATGCTATTGGTCAAGGAATAAAGGCGCAATGGCATGAGTAACAGGATGGTCGCAGTGGGTGTAATTAAAAGTGACACTTAATCATGAGCCGGTGATATAGTCAAGTAGTTGGCAGGATAGATCCTCAATATTGCTGGTGAACCAAGGCGCAATATTGAAGCCCGAGTAAGAAGGCTGTTCAGAGCCATATCATGCCAGAAAACTGATGGTCGTCTGGTGAGAGTTTCAATAACTGTTAGACGGCTTTGATAATGGACGAATATTCATTACTCAAATTTAACCAATAGGATTGCCAATCATTATTAACTCTTAATATCCTCAAAGCTAACATATTATCAGCGTTTTCAACTGTCCACCAAGAACCTGCCAATTTCAAACGTTCTTGAATTACATAACGATGTGCGCTCTCAATTTTTCCAGAGCCAATTGGTAAATCAGCATCAATCGCCGCTTTGTAGTTCATGTATTCAAGCCGGTTTTTAATGTATCGTACACCGACTCTGACGGGAGCAAATTTATCAGCTAGATGTTCTGGTTCCAGACGATTTGATAAATCATTTAGGACTTGGAAAACCTGATTTTTTTTGAGAGCTTGTTTTTGTTGTTTCAGCCATTTTTTTTGTTGCTGTTCATTACCTCTAGGAGCCGCAGCGGCTAAATATTCGCATAGATGATAAAAATCTATCAAATAGCTAGCACGTTCTCCAAACAAGCGCATGACTTGATTAACAATCCAACTGGCTCCATCTCCCAGCGCATGAACTTTAGTATTGTTATCTATTCCAGCCCGAAGAGCACTATGCAGTAATTGATTTCCTGCCTCGTCTACGGTGCCTACTGTACCGACAATAATTGTTCTTTTCTGGGTAGGTATTTCCACAAGTGATAGACGAGCTTCTTTCCAACAACAAGATCTGGTTTTCCGACGATCAATAATTTTATCATCCGTCGTTTTGACAATTGGAATCATTGTGCCATCCATTTCTGCAATTATCTGCTCTATCTTATCTTTATCGGAAATTTTTTCTACCGATTTTTGAGATAATTTAACCGCTGAGCTCAGCTCAGCTCAGCTCAGCTCAGCTCAGGACGTGCATGTTTTTGAGTAATAAATTGTGCCGAACTAATCGACACAGTTATACCGTAATGTTCTTTGAGCTTTTCAGGTATTTTTCCAAATGGCACATCGGCTCCAAAATCCGTAATTGCTCGTTGCAATGGTAAAGAATAACCCCGACAATGTATTTGGGCAGATGATGAAAACGGTCGAAAAACTTTTCTAGTTTTTTGGCAAATAAAAGTTTGTTCTATCACTTGAATAGTTCCCAACAGACTATGCCAATATAGTGGCTTTTTTCTCTGACGGCGCATCCCAGGAGATTTATCACACGCCTGAGCTTTTTTTTCTCTTGGGAATTGGCCCAATCTTGAAGAGCATCATTTCCTAGTTTTTGGAGTTCTGAGACAATTTTTAATTCCGCAACGCTCGCTGTTTCACAATTATTATCGGTATTTTCAACAAGATATAACAGATATAAAACACGAGCCGATATATTGGGATGAGCCTGCAATCTTAGAGCTAATTCGGAAGCGTTGCTAGTTAGTTCAACCGTTTGATTATGATTCATGAATTCAGACATAGGACTTTAGCTCCATAGTAAACTTCTCAATAAAATTATATAACATAAGGGTTAAAAATATCCCAATCAAGGCAGAATTCACCATTTGAGTTGTTCGAGCCACTGTGGGGCCATCACTGGCAGAGCTCTGATACCGCCGGTCATACAGAGGTAGAACTCTAGGACCGGTTAATAATGCCTAAGTGTCACTTTTAATTACACCCCCAATAAAGGGTTGGGGTCGAGCCGGGAATCGCTTTCCAACCCTCCCTTACAAAACCGGACTTGCAATTTTCACCGCAGGAGGCTCCCGCTAGTGTTATCCCTTCATGGGTTGCGTTGGTTGGGTTACCCCTTTCCCGACTGATGATGTCGGTTCCATGCATTGTCTCGTGTTCTTTTGTCCTTTCGTTGTTGTCTGGGAATGACGTTAGTGCCGGACTCCGGAGGGTTCGTGCGGGAGAAAGTACCTGTAACGTCCCTATTACACTCTTTACTAACGATTTGGCCTTACCTTGGGCCCTGTACTTTTTGCTTACCCGGTCTCGGTCTTCATTCAACCATATATACCTTCCGACTATGGCTCTTACTCTCAGTTCACGGCTGATTGCAGGCGACCATTACCTGGCTCTTACTCTCCATCTTAAAGATGTAGGCAGGTGACCATTATTAGTGTCTGAGGTTCCGTATCATTTTGGGACTACTTGTCTACTTGACTTCTAACACTACGCCCTATGTCTGCATATCCCAAGCATTACCCTGGGCCTTGGCTTTTTAGAGCTTCCCTCCCCTGTTAGCTTTTGCTTATCATCTAACTTATCCCCTGGTCGGTTAGTTGTCTGATGAGAACAGTTTCGCCGGTCCATGGATTGCTTAACAGAGGTTATAACGTTCCGCATAATCCATATGATGCTTTTAGGCCCTTGCACTACCCCGGGAGGATTATGTGATACGAAATAATCAAGTAGCACGATTATTCACTCCTACCATTGCCTTTTGACCCCAGCGCATAAAGCCTTATTTCGCTGGTTTGAATTAACGAGGCTTATACAGGTTCACTTATCGTTAGCCATGAGCATCTAACAAGCGCGAGGTCACCAGCTTAGGCTGCCAGCTACCCTACATTTGAGTCCCTGCTCTCCACCGCCGGTGATGTCACTCCGCAGCAGTTGGGACCGGTGTACCTCCCGTATCCGAAGGATGGGATTGACTCGGCTAATGATACCGATTACCCACAAGGATTACACAGTTTACCGGCTAATGATACCGGCTTGGGCTGTCATAAGTCTTTGAGGCTTATTTACACCCGAACGTTTCGCACACTATCTTCTTCATTCTTAGCCAATATTTGGCTCAAAAACTCCATCTTAGGGGAGATTTTTTAGAGGTAGCAAGGGCAATTTTAGCACAAAGCTTGCTCAATTGTCTCTCGAACGAGGGCCCGGCCAATGAATACCAGTCGTGTTTGCCTGGCCTCCGATGCTTGCCAGGGGCGATCGTAGTGCGATCGCCCCTCGCCGTAGGTTGGGTTGAGGAAACGGATGCTGTTGGCGAATTACCAGAACGAGCGATCTGCGAGAGCACCCGAACAGGGAGCACCCTCGCAGGGAGAGGGGAGAAAATCATTGATTCATAATGGTTCCGAGTTGCTGAGAGGCTCCGCCCCCAGTCTATTCGCCAACAGGATCGGGATTTGAATGGGATAAGCATCAAACTTGACATCTGTGCTAATCTAAACAAGAGCTTGCGTACCTCAGTACGCATGTAATAAGGTAGAATAATATGATTAAACCCGTAAAACCAAAAACTTTAACCGTTTATCAGGATGCAGATGGAAACGAGCCATTCACAAACTGGCTGAATAGTTTACGTGATGTTCAGGGGCGTAAGAGGATCAGCGCCCGGTTAAGACGGCTAGAGCAGGGTAATTACGGAGATTGTGAACCCATCGGTGAAGGACTTTCAGAATTACGAATGTTCTTCGGGCCAGGCTACCGCGTGTATTTCGGGGAAGAGGGTGATAACATTGTGCTTTTGCTGTGTGGCGGCGACAAAAGCAGCCAAACACAAGATATTGAAGCGGCGAAAGCTTATTGGAAGGAGCATCTAAGTTATGCGTAAATACAGAACATTTGACCAAGTTGAAGAGGAATATTACCGCGAACATCCAGAGGAAATTGACAGTTTTCTAACTGTTATCTTTGAGGAATATGCAAAGAACAATGACACGGGTGCTTTATTGTCCGCATTGCGTATGATTAGCCGTGTCAAAGGAGTTACAGCAACAGCAGAAGCAGCAGGAATTAGCTGGAAAGGACTACAAAAAGCATTGTCAGAGCAAGAAAACCCACTCTTTGAGAATGTAAACGCGATTCTACATGCTATGGGCTATCAGCTTGTTCCACAAGCTTTGGCAATGGATGTCAGAGACTAAAACATGTTCCGAAATTATTAAAAGTGCGATCGCAGTGCGATCTCGAAAATATCCGCTCACTGACACTAGCCCCACGACTAACTTATGTCAGGATTTTTAACTCTCTTAAAAACTCTCTCCTAAGTAGGTACGCACAATTAAGATCGGTTGAGTTTAATTGCGCGCACCTACTTACCAGTCATCCCAGGGCTGTAACATCAGTTAAGATTTTGCACCTTCATCCAAATTTAGCACAAAGCTTGCTCAATTGTCTCCCGATCGAGGGCCCGACCAATGAATACCAGTCGTGTTTGTCTGGCCTCCGATGCTTGCCAGGGGCGATCGTAGAATGATTCCAGCCGATCGCCCACTCCTTGCAGGACCATGCGCATGGGTTTATTGGGAACATCCACAAAACCTTTGATCCGATATATTTCCTGCTGTCCGACTAGCTGTCGTAATTTGGACATCAGCGCTTTCGGGTTAAAGGGGCGATCGCAGACCACATTCACCGAATTAATTTCATCATCGTGGTCGTGTTCTTCTTCAGTCTCGTGGTGACTGGGGCGAGAGTCCAGGTTATCCTCCACAGCGGCATTAAATCCCAATAGCACCTCCGGACTAATTTCACCACTTTTACAAGGAACTATTTTCACATTAACGGGCAACTGCGATCGCAACCATGCTTCTACTTTACTGCGAGTTTCGGCATCTACCAAGTCTACCTTAGTTAACAGTACCATATCCGCACAAGCCAGTTGGTCTTCAAACAGTTCCTCAATGGGAGTTTCATGTTCTAAAAGGGTGTCGGCTTGACGTTGAGCGTTGAGGGCATCAAGATCGCTAGCCAAAGTCCCTGTAGCTACCGCTTCACAGTCTACCACCGTTACTACACCATCCACTGTAGCACCATTTTTTATTTCCGGCCAGCGGAAAGCTTGTACCAAAGGTTTCGGCAAAGCTAGCCCTGATGTTTCGATCAGCATACAATCAATTTTATCTCGACGCTGGAGCAATTCTTGCATCATGGGGAAGAACTCTTCCTGCACCGTACAGCACAAGCATCCATTTGTCAATTCGACAATGTTAGCGCTTTCTGCATCGTCGCATACCTGACAGTCACGCAGCAGTTCTCCATCAATACCAACTTCGCCAAATTCATTGACAACTACAGCAATGCGGCGTCCTTGATTATTTTTCAGCAGGTGACGAATGGTAGTCGTTTTGCCTGCACCTAGAAATCCTGTAATCACAGTAACTGGTATTTTAGCTGCCATCTTCTTTCTTTCTTGTAGGATGTGTACCGCCCACCATTAATTTTTATCTTTATCCCAGGAACGATCTGGGATAGTATCTGAGGTTCAGCCTCCAGGGAAGATTATACCCGATCGCGCTGCGCTGGATATGCCTCAGCATAAGCCCAGGCATTGACTAAATCGGGAGCATGTCAGTTTTGTAGGTAAGAGTTCAATATGGTATAATAGAACAGTTGCTCAACCACCCATAAACTAATGACACCTGAGAAAGAACAAGCGAAACCAAAAACATTTGGATGCTATAGGAGAAATTATTTATGAAGAAACAGAACCAAACCAGTTGAAGGATTTAGAAACAATAGAAAAAACTGTGAGAGATAAAATTCAGTCTCATGTAAGTCCTCAGATTGGCTCTTTTTTTATAAAAAAAGCAACAGGGACAAACAAGGGAAGGAAAAGAAAATTGAAAAGTTGCTTGGGTAAATTGACGATAACGGAGAAACAATGTCAACGGTTAGGAGTCAAACCTCATAATCAGTTAAGCCCATTATTAGAAAAATGTTGTCTCCGGATCAGTGCCAATGTTTCTTACGAAAATACCGCTAAGGATGTTAAATATTTAACAGTCATATATGTATCAGCTAAAACACAACAGAGGTTGGTCCATCGAACTGAATTTAACATGGCTAAAGTTTCCTCCGAAATTAAAGAATTGTGTGTAGACGGTGGTAAAGTTAGGCTAAGAACACCCTTGGGAGAAGCCTATCAGTGGCGCGATTACAAGGGACTCTGTATTAATAAAGAAGTTACTGTTGCCTTTTTTCAGGAGAATCAAACCTTAATTGATTGGGTAAATCGACAATCTTTAGCGACGATGCTGATATTCTGCTTGAGGCGCCGATCGGAGTTTTTGAGAAAGTCTCTTGCTTTCACAACCCCTTGAAAGCTTGACGGTTGTCCATTTCCTCTGAGATGGGTGTCACCTCCTAAAAAAAGTAACCGTAGTCGTTTCCGGCGACATGTAGGTATATTTTTGTCGATCTTCTGTCCGCTGGATGAATTTCTAAAGCACTATCACTGGCATCTTGTTGAATGACGAATGTACCGAATGTTCGGTCAGCTTTAGCTCGATCTTCAAAAACTTTAAATGTGAGGACGCTAGTTAATACTACTACCCCATCAACATGGCGATCGAGCGCATCAATTTCTTGGGTATCATAATAATTTTACCGGGAACAGCAATTGATTTCGTCAGCTGCACAATCGGGAGTTTTTCTCTCCGATCGCCTGACGGCACCGGCGTTCAGTGGATGACTGTTTTGCCGCTACCTTCATTATAGCCACGAGCCCGATCGATCGATGTAAAGAAATAATAATTTTTTATATCGATATGGCGATCTGGTTACAAAAATTAACATTTAGGAGGGTGAGCACCTCCGACTATCAGGGTACATTATACTCTAAATTAGGGACAGAGGGTTAGAGGCGGTAGTTGGCCACCGGTCCCAGGGTAAGGAGAGAAAACCCATGAGGATCAAAGCGCGATCGCACGAATTGTCAAGACCTTGAAGTAGCTTGGTATTGAGGAGTAAGATGAAAGATAGGTTAACAGTAATTATCGCCCAACTGCGCCAAGCCCTTGAAAGGATGTATGGAGAACAATTAGTTAAAATAATGCTGTTTGGATCTCAAGCGAGAGGCGATGCTAGACCTGACTCGGATATTGATATCTTAATTGTTCTCAACCAGCCATTTAATTATGGAGATGAAAATGAGCGAATTAGCTTTCCAGTTGCAGAAATTTGTCTAGAGTATAATGTTATAATTAGTTTTGTATTGGCCACAATGGAGCAATTTCAGTATCAGAATAGTGGATTTTTCAGAAATGTTCGCAGAGAAGGAATAGCAGTATGATATAATCCCAATATACTCTAGGTTAATGGATTCATAATGGAAAAAGCAAAGTTAAGACGATCGCTCCTAAAAACCCGCAAGGATATGTCAGTGGAAGAATGGCGCGAAAAAAGCGATCGCATCTGTAGCCACCTGCAATCTTCACCTTGGTTTGCGGAGGCGAAAACGGTGCTAGCTTACTTCAGCTTTCGCCAAGAACCGGACCTCAGTCCCCTGTTTACAGATAACCATACTTGGGGATTTCCTAGATGCGTTGATAAATGTCTTTCCTGGCACCACTGGCAGCCCGGAGAACCCCTGGAAAAAAATATTTATGGCATTTTTGAACCCTCGGCTGATTCCCCCACCCTACAGCCCGATGCCGTAGATTTAATCCTCGTACCCGCGATCGCCTGTGACGAACGGGGCTATCGCTTGGGTTATGGCGGCGGTTTTTACGATCGCCTCCTGAGTGCGGAATCGGAATGGTCATCTCATGCTACCATTGGCATTATCTTCGAGGAAGCCTTTTTCCCACTGTTACCGACAGAAGAGTGGGACCGCCCCTTACAAGCTGTTTGTACGGAAAAAGGTTTGAGGGAAATCATCTCGGATGGTTGATTTGACAACAAGAGGCAGAGCCTCTATAATATCGTTACCAGGGAGACCCTGGTAACGAGGGACGAGGGTAATAAGGAAAAGCAGGTATTGACATGATAGATTTCAACGAGGTCAGGGCGGAGTTCCAGAGAATTTGGGGTTATGAGGATTTCCGCCCGCCCCAAGGGGAAATTATTCGCAGTCTCTTGGCACAACGGGATGCTTTGATCGTGATGCCAACCGGTGGGGGAAAGTCGATTTGCTTCCAACTCCCAGCTTTGCTACAATCGGGAGTGACTCTGGTGGTGTCTCCCCTGGTGGCCCTGATGGAAAATCAGGTGCAAGAATTACGTCAGCTACAGTTGCAGGCGGCTTTAATTCATAGTGAATTGTCAACCAGAGATAAGAAAAAAACTCTGCAAGCATTGGAAAAACAACAGTTACGGTTACTTTACCTTTCCCCAGAAACCTTATTGAGTCCCCCGGTTTGGGAACGGTTGTCTCAACCCCAGTTGAAAATTAATGGCTTGATTCTCGATGAAGCTCATTGTCTGGTACAGTGGGGGGAAACTTTTCGTCCCGCTTATCGCCGGTTGGGGGCTGTCCGTCCCGCTTTGTTAAAGTCGAAACCCCCGGGGTCGAAACTCCCGATCGCGGCTTTCACGGCGACGGCGGACCCGGATGCACAGCAGATTATTCGCCAAGTCTTACAACTGCGCAAACCCCAACCTTTCTTACTCAACCCCTATCGTGCTAACTTAAACTTAAAAGTGCAAATTGTCTGGACTCCCCGGGGACGCCGCCAACAGTTGTTAAAGTATATCCAAGCTAGACGGAAACAATCTGGTTTAGTGTATGTTAGAACTAGGCGAGATAGCGAGGAACTGGCGGGGTGGCTGGGGGAAAGTCGCTTTCAGACCGCTGCTTACCACGCGGGGTTGAGTCCCGACGAACGCCGTACTATTGAAAAGGATTGGCAGAGTGGTAAGATTCAGTTTGTTGTCTGTACTTGCGCCTTTGGCATGGGGATAAATAAGCCCGATGTCCGCTGGGTGATTCATTTCCACTCCCCTCTGCTATTATCGGAATATGTCCAAGAAGTGGGACGTGGTGGCAGAGATGGGAAACCGGCTGAAGCCCTCACCCTGATTAGCGAACCGACGGGATTGTTAGACCCGGCAGATAAGCAACGACGGCAGTTTTTTACGGATAGAATGCGCCAGCAATATCAAAAGGCTCAGCAATTGGCAAAAAATCTCCCCGTTAAGGGCGATGTTAACGCTGTGAAAGCTGAATTTAAGGATGGCCCGATCGCCCTTTCTCTTCTCCACAGCGGCGGACAGCTAAAATGGCTCGACCCTTTCCATTATAAGATAGATCCCTCGGTAAAAGGGCAGCCATCGGACCAATCCCGGGCCGCCCTACTAATGGAAAAGTATCTGACAACCCGTGATTGTCGCTGGAAGTTTTTATTAACAGCCTTCGGCTTTACTCCCGCTACTAATTATCGCTGCGGTCACTGCGATAACTGTACCAAAACCAAATCTTAACCTCCAGTAAACCTAAAAATAACCCGTTCTTTAGCTGTATTACCTAAAATAGTAGCCAAGTTTTAACCCCGGAAAAGTAGTATGGTCTATTCTTTGGCGTCAGAGGCAGTTGATGAACGAGATTTACGTCAGTTGCTCGAAGAAATATATCAAGAACGCAGTCTCAGCTTTTTCTGTAGCGGTCAAAATATTCCCATGGGCGATCGGGATATCTGGGTGGTCTATCGGGGCGTGGTGCAATTGAATATTCTCTATGCCAGTGGGGAAGAGGGTTTGCTGGGTTTGGCCGCCGATTATATGCCCTTTGGTCTGCCTCTGACCGCGATCGATGCCTACTACGCAACGGCCCTATCAGATGTAGATTTAATGCGTTTGACGGTATCGGAGGTGGGCCAGTCTCCTACCCTGGCCCAAAGTATTTGGCGTCAGATGAACCGCCGGTTGCGGCAAACAGAGGCCATGTTGGCCCTAGTGGGCCATCGGCGGATTAAAGACCGACTCGTGCATCTGCTGCTATTGTTAAAGGAGGAAATCGGTCAGCCAGTATCGGAGGGAACTCGCCTGAATGTGAAGCTGACTCACCAGCATTTAGCTAATGCTATTGGTACTACCCGCGTTACCGTCACGAGGCTGTTGGGTGAATTGCGCAAGGAGGGTTGGCTGAATATTGACTGGCAACGTCATATAATTATTCGGCCTAGCATGAGGGGGTAAAGACTAAAGTCTTTACTACGAACGGGGGGAAAGACTAAAGTCTTTACTACGAACTGGGATACGATCGGGTGTGGCTCATTTACCGTTGGTACGGGAGACCTCGCGTGGGGGCCAGAAACCGGGTTTCTATGAAAATGGCTGCTTTTTGCCCCTAAATTGATCTAAGAAACCCGGTTTCTTGTCTGTTGGCTATCAACTACTTGTGACCACACCCGATAGGAACGGGGGATAGAAACTTTTCCCGTTCTACTCTACCTGCCTATTTCCAATCTTCTGCACCTGGCAGTGTACTCATTTCCTCCATGAGTACACCGCGTATTGTTCGCGATGAATGTTCGTAAGTCAAATTGAGCAGTTGAGTCGCGGCCTGCACTACTGCTGTCTTATCTACCATCTTTTCCAGTTTAACTGGGTGTACTCGCCCATCCAAAACTTCCCCACTCGCTATGAAAATTGCATCAAGAAAAGCCATCTCCATGCAGTCATCCCATTCATTCTGCTTAATATAGTAAGATGTTTTATCCTCTTTCAGATTTAGACCTTGGATCTTCAGCACCGAATCTCGGATCGAAGCATACCATAAATTATTCATACTTTCGGAAATTTTGTTTTTAATTAAAAGCACGAGCATTCTGACGAGGAAACTCTCGATATTCTGCAAAATCGCTTTCTTACTCATCCCTTCCAGTTCGTCTACTAACATTAATGCCTCGTTATACCGACCTTCCAGGATGCATGTTCTGATGTCTGTCAGTTCTTGAGTCATGGCAATCTTTTCCAAGCCAAGTTAAGTCTTTCCTTATTGTACTATCTATGTGCGCGATCGGGGAAGGGTGCATCTCATAGCAAGCTTAGCCGCCCGAACCCCGCGCCCGAACCCTAAAGAGCCCGGCTACACGAACAAAGCCCGCCTGCGCGGGCTAGATTACATGCATTGAGATGCATCTATCGGGGAAAGACTAAAGTCTTTACTACGAACGGGGGGAAAGACTAAAGTCTTTACTACGAACGGGCGGAACTGCTGAGGATTTCGTCGAGTTGGCTAATGCGCAATCTCATTTGCGCTAGTTCCCGATCGAATGCTGCTCGACTCAGCAACCGCCCTTCCAGATAGCAGGTTTTTCCTTGACTCCAGTCCGTGCTACAGTCTGCTATCGTCGTTGCTAGCTAGAAACTAGCAACGAGAATATGCTATCAAAGTAAGGGTTTGACGGCGATATCAAGACTGAAAATTGGAGATTCCCAATGAAAACACTGCCCCCTAATGTAACAGCCTACCGAGAAACACCTGTTTTTACCCAAGAGACTATTCCCAAAGGACTGCTCGATCGCCACAGGACAAAAGAGGGGAGTTGGGGCAAAATTTGTGTCATATCTGGCCAACTTTGCTATCGAATCCTCACAGATCCCCCAGAAGAACACGTGCTAACACCATATTCACCAGGTATTGTGGAGCCCCAGACACCACATGAAGTCGAACCTCTCGGCCCGGTGGAATTTTATGTAGAGTTCTATCGCCAAGCGGAAAGCTAACGTTCCTCCGAGAGTAGCTTCGCCCTGGCGAGATAGAGATGCACCCCACCATCTTTCCTTCAAGATCGTGATTCATAGAAGTCAAATGCATTATTTATTTTCTAACTCATCAATTAATGCTCGAACTTGCGATCGCAGTTTAGGCAACTTATCGCCATCCTCAATAATCTTCCACACTACTTCCATATCTACTCCCCAATAATGGTGTGCAAGGACATTCCGAAAATCCACAATATCTCGCCAAGGGATATGGGAATAGGTTGCTTTCAGATCATCTGATAGGTTACTCGCCGCCTCTCCAATAATAACCAGTTCGTGCAAAACAGCCATTTGCACCATGCGCCTGTGCAAAAACGCATCCTTTCCTCCATCTTGAAGATAGGACGAGATCGCCTCAATGGATTCTTTGATATGATACAGAAAAAACAAAGGACTTTTCGATGATGAACTCATAAAGCGATCGCCTCTTGTAAAACCTGTTCTCGAATCGAGTGATGCAAGGCGGTACTATGCACCACATCAACTTTACACCCCAAAAGCTCTTCCAGAGCGCGAGCCAAGCGAATAAAATCAAACAAATCCTGTTCGGGAGTGCGATCGATGATAAAATCAACATCGCTAGTTTCCGTTGCTTCACCCCTGGCCACGGAACCGAACACCCGCACATTTGCCGAATGATATTGTCCTGCTAATTTGAGGATATCGTCACGGTATTGGTGTAAAATTTCCAGATTCATGTTCGCAATTACTTAATTTTCCTAATCTCCTTAACTATAATGAATATCTGTATGAATGTCAATCGTTTAAACAGGTTCCTCGATGGAGCGCGTCCCCGCTGGGAACGATCGCCTTTGAGGCTCTGCGTCCCCGTGATTACCAGGAGCCAGAGCCTCTTGGTGGACGTTCCCTGCCAGAGTCAGGGAACGAGAGAACTAGCAACGAGAAATGTTAAGCTTCATTTTATGTTATGCTTGTCAGAGGTAATGTTAAGCTAGATAGTAAACCACTCCTAAACAAGTTAGACACAGCAATGCCACAACCCCTTTCACAGAACAGATACCCAGACTGCTTGGCTCTGGAATTGGCTGTAACACCAGTGCAGTCATCTACCCCCGAACTTCTCGAACTCTACGTCACCCTCCGCTTTCAGGAACATTGGGAAAATTTGGGTGCAGGTCGCGTTAAACTCGGTCTTACGGGCGGACAGCTTCACCTCAAGTTGTCCAACTGTAAAATGCCTCCCTCTCGCAGTCATCCCCTAGAACTGGCAGAACTCGACTGTCGCGCGATCGCGGAAGGGACAGCAGAGAACCCCATCTGGGCATTGAGCGCCAACAGTGGCAAGATATTGAATGGTAGCCTCAACCAGGTGCAGTTGCCAACAGTGGAACTAACGGGTACGCCAGCAATTGTCGAAGCTACATTTACGGTCTCGGCGTCGGAACTGCAGGTAAGTGATGCCGAGGGATTGTGGTCCCACAGCATCAGCCCGAATAAATTGGCTATATTAGATAGAAAAATCGCCTTAGTTCTGCTGTCCGAGAAGTTACAGCCTTATCTGAGTCGGGCCTGGTGGCGATCGGATGCTGAAGTCCCACAGCAACCCACCCCGGAAGCAAGTTTGGATATTGCTCAGATCCAAGGGGCGATCGAGAGGATAATGAAAGCCGAAACCGATGACTTTTTGGAGTTAGCGAAAAAAGTAGGATTAAAACCCGCCGAGGATTTTGTGGGGGCGAAGCTGCTGGGGACAAATTTAAGCAGTGCGGACTTAAGTGGAGCCAACTTGCGGCGGGTTTACCTGCGGGGGGCTGACTTATGCGATATAGACATGAGCAATGCGGATTTAAATGAGGCCAACTTAGGGGGTGCGGACATGAGTGGAGCATATTTAAGCGAAGCGGACTTAGGAGGAGCGAATTTGCGTCGAGCGAGTTTAGCATTAGCGAATATCAGCGGAGCGTACCTAGTGGGAGCAAATCTGAGTGAAGCGAATCTCAGCAATGCCAACTTGAGCGATAGTAACATGAATGGTGCAGATTTAACAGGTGCAGATTTAACAGGTGCGGGGGTAGTATTAGCGAACTTAACGGACGTGCAGTTACGTGATGCTAAAGTAGAGAATGCCAGGTTTAAGGATAATCCCGGGTTGACAGAAGAAATGAAGCATGACTTGCAGCAACGCGGGGCAATTTTTGAAGATTAATTGTCTTGTAAATTGCCAATTGCGAATTATCTCGTTCCCTGTCTCTGGCAGGGAACGGCTTCGGGAGGCTCTGCCTCTGGTGTAAATTTACAGCTAGGAAACCAAACTTCCAGCTTACGAACCATATTTGAACCACATTTAATTCAGGAGAGAATATGAAAACCGTCTCCATTGACCTACCAGAAAGCGTATTTCCAGCCCTGAGAAAAGCCCCCGATGAATTTGTCCGAGAAATGCGGATAGCCGCCGCCGTCAAATGGTACGAACTCGGAGAAATATCTCAAGGTAAAGCAGCGGAAATTGCTGGTTTAACCCGGGCGGAGTTTCTCGATGCTTTATTTCGCTACAAAGTTGATTTCATGCAATATACGGCTAAAGAATTAGCTGAGGAAATGGCGAATGTTGAGTAATCGCGTTATCATTAATTATTCTGTAATTTGTCTCGTTCCCTGTCTCTGGCAGGGAACGTCTTCGAGAGGCTCTGTCTCTGGTGTAAATTAACATTAATTATCCCAGATTTCTCGTTCCCTGTCTCTGGCAGGGAACGTCTTCGGGAGGCTCTGCCTCTGGTGTAAATTAACAGCAATGATTTTCCCACGACCTGGTAATCTTCTCTGGAGGCAGAGCCTCCAACCTATCAATACCAGGCAGAGCCTGGTATCGAGAGAATATCCTGCGATCGAGAAAAAAACCCGCAGCGTTGGGTTTCGTTCCTCAACCCAACCTACAGTTTATTAACATAGTTTTAGTCGGTTAAAACCGACTTTAGCCTCGTTACCTGGCTCCGCCAGGTAACGAGGGGGTTTGAACTCCCGGCGGGATGGCAGCGAAGTGATTGCTATAATTAAACCTTCCCCTGCAATGCTGCTAATTCTTCTTCAATGGACAAGGGTTGATATCTCAAAGCAAAGGCTTTAGAACTATCTAAAGATACATCCGGTGGTCTGGGTGCTGCCATTTGGATGTCTTGTTGGCGGCCAGGTTTCAGTTTTGCTTGGGGAAGTCCCAGCACTTCTGCCATTATCCTACCAAAATCATACCGCGATATTCGTTCTTTCCCTCCCAAGTGCAGGATCCCTGCATTTTCTAAGGCCAACAGCAGTCCCCGCCCTGCGGTCGTAGCGCTGACAGGAGTTCGGAATTCGTCGATGAATAAATTCAGTTCTTTTCCTTCCCTCATGCTTTTGATGAAGGGTTGGATACAGCTTGTTCACCAGTTAGCTAGTACAATAACAGCATTTAGTAAACCAGTTTTTAAACGTATTTGTTCCAATCAGCATTAGAGCAAGTTCAATTAACTTTTCTAGCGCCTCCATTGCTCGTGTTGGGAACATTCTGACCAGTGACTTAACCGTTGACCACAACATCTCAATAGGATTGAAGTCTGGTGAGTAGGGTGATAAATATTCTACTCTTGCTCCCGTAGCGACTATCAGTTCTTCGATACCTTTCATTTTATGGATATTAAGGTTATCCATAACTACCACATCCCCTGGATTCAGCTTCTCCACCAGGTCATGTTCAACAAAATCCTTAAAATCCTTACCTTTCATAGAGCCTTTAATTGCTTTTTTCGCCACAACCCTTTCAATACTTATTGCTCCGATTAACGTCATTTTCCTGCCCTTATAAAATGGTCTTAAATAGAATGCCTTTTTACCTTTTTCACACGGGCGCCATTTCGCGACTCATCCCTATCCAGAAAGCTGCCTCATCAATAAATATCAATTTTCCCTGTGGGACATCTCGAACCCGCTCTCGGTAATCAACTCGCTGCTGTTGAACTGCTGGAGTTGCTACTTTTTCTGCCCGGTAAGTTTTTTTTTAAGAGTTAAGCCTTCTTTTTTTAGGAACTCACACATCCCCCCTACACTGACATAAACATCCTGCTCATTTAACAGATGTTCCCTCAGCCTACCGTCCAATCTGGGTAATCTTTTACCATCTTCACGATCAAGTCTCGATAGGCTTCTAGCTTGCCCGGACGTTTGGGGCCGGGTTTTTTAGGGGTTAGATCTTGCGTTTCTCGATATTGTTTTATATAACTATGAACAGTAGCAGGACTGAGCATAAACTGCTCGGCAAGTTGCCGAATCGAGCCTTTGCCCAATTTATAAGCAGTGACGACTTTTTGTCTAAGGTCCAGAGAGTAACGTCCCATAGCTGAATTTGGTCTGCATTGAGTATAGCTCTAGTTTAGCACAAAAATGTTCTACTTGTTTCCTGAACAAGCTGTAAAGCTACTCCCATGAGGCGGCGCGGCGCCAAACATTAATGGCATCCGGCAAATTGCTACTTGCCCATGGCCCGATCGCATCTCCAGTTCAGCCCGAACCTTTTGTTCGCCATAATAGCTAATAGGAGAGACGGGGTCAGTTTCCCGATAGGGAGGGTTTCTGCCATCGAAGACCAGATCCGTGGAGGTAAAAACACAAGGAATTTGGCGATCGGCACTCAATCCGGCAATATAGCTAGAGGCCGTGACATTAATATGATATGATTCCGTGGGGTGAGTTTGACAATAATTGGGACTAGATTGAGCAGCAGTATGGATAACTGCTGCTGGTTGAATTTCCTGGAAGAGTACTTTGAGATGCTGAAAATCTCGCAAGTCAGCTTGCAGGAGGGTGACGCCGGGAATGGCCAGGGGTTGTGAAAGGTAGGTGCCGTAAACTTCCCACTCTTGTTGGGCCAACTGGCACAGGTTCCATCCCAAAAAACCGCTAGCTCCCGTGACTAATAATTTTTTCATCTGGTTACGATCGCATGTATTGATGTACTATTATATATAGAGGAAAGAGAATTAACCATGTCTAAAGCAGCAGACGATTTACTCAAACAAGGAATAGGCCAATATCAGACCGGTGACGTAGCAGCAGCATTAGAGTCTTGGCAGCAAGCCCTCACCCTCTATCGGGAAGCGGACGATCGCAAACGAACGGGGGCGGCCTTGGGGAATTTGGGGGCGGCCCATGAGGCCCTGGGAGAGCTGCCAGTCGCCCTAGATTACTATCAGCAGCATCTGGCGATCGCCCAGTCAATCTCGGACTGGCGGGGACAAGCCAATGCTCTGGAAAATATAGCTAATGTATACCATAGTTTGGGAGAAATGTCAAGGGCAATAGAATATTATCAGCAGCGGTTGGCGATCGCCCGAGAACAGTCAGACCTTGAGGCATGCGGGAGGATCCTGTGGCAGTTGAGAGTGACATCGAAGGAGATGGGAAATGAGCAAAAGGCGATCGCCTTTTGCCAGGAACAATGGGCGATCGCGCGGCAGAGGGTTTCCGCAGTAGAAACGGGGGACTTTATGGAAATAGCGGAACAGGTAGGATTAAACCCGATGGAAGACTTCGCGGGGCGGACCTGAGTGGAATCAACCTGTACTATGCTAACCTAGGCTGGGCAGATTTACGGGAAACAAATTTGAGTAATGCCGACTTGAGATTAGCAGACCTGAACAATGCGAAATTAAGTAAAGCAAATCTGAGCAATGCCAAGTTAAGTAATGCGAATCTGCGGGATGCCGACCTCAGCAATGCCAACCTGACGGGTGCAGATTTGCGCAGTATCCTCCCCCGCGTGAATCTGAGTTACGCGCAATTGCAGGGAGTAAATTTGAGCAGTGTTTATTTACAGAAAGCCAATCTAAGTCATGCGGATCTGAGTGGGGCAGACTTGACAAATGCCGACTTAATAGATGCTAACCTGAAAGAGGCTAAGTTGGTAGGAACTAAACTCAAAGGGGCGTTCCTCAAGGGGGCAAATGTGGAAAATGTGGACTTCAGAGAAACATCAGGGATTTCTCAGCAGATGAAAATTGACCTGATGGAGCGCGGGGCGATTTTTGAGTAAAATGATAGGTGAGGACAAAATGATTGTGTATGGGAGCAATAGAAATGACTGCTGTAACTCTGAAACGCTTTACCATAGAAGAATATCACCGGCTGGGAGAAATGGGATTCTTCGGCGAGGATGACAGAATTGAATTGATTCGTGGAGAGATCGTACAAATGCCAACTAAAAAACCCCCCCATTCAGTCTGCAATACCCGTTTGTGGAAGGAGTTAAGTAAGCTTCTGGGCGATCGGGCTGAGATCAGAATACAAGAACCTATCACCCTCCCGGCTGATAGCGAACCTCAGCCTGATGTGGTAATAGCACGCGATCGCCCAGACGAATATTTATCGAGTCATCCCGAACCGGCGGATATCTTCTTAGTGGTGGAAATTGCAGATGCGACATTGAGTTACGATCGGAACAGGAAGTTATCCATCTATGCTGAAGATGGGATTACAGATTACTGGATATTCAACTTGCAAGACAAGCAACTGGAAGCATACAGCGAACCTTATCGAGATTTGCAGGGCAAATTTGGCTATGCTAGCAAGCGGATTTTTTTGCCCGATGCAGTTATTGCTATCCCCGGTTTCCCCGATCGGGCTTTAAATGTAGGGAAAATCTTTCCCGGGGAGATGAAGTAAACATTATAGGTCGAGTAGTGAGATGAGTCTGATTATTTCCGATGAAATTGTGAAAGCAAGTGGGCTATCAGAAGACGAACTTTTCTTGGAAATTGTTTTGCTGCTGTTTCAGCAGGACAAGATTAGCCTAGGAAAAGCAGCGGAATTGTTAAATATGTCGCAAATTCGCTTTCAGCGGTTGATGGCCGATCGGGGTATTTGCGTCCATTATGACGTGGCTGAATTGCAGGAAGATATCCAGCATTTGACTGCAAAGGGGTGGCTATGATTGTTGTAAGTGACACTTCTGGCATCAGTGGGTTAGCGATCGTGGGCTATCTACCGTTGCTGCAACAGCTTTACGAGCAGGTGTTCCTTCCACCTGCTGTAGCGAATGAACTGATCCGAGGTGGTTCCGACGATCCGCGAATTACACAAGCGTTATCTCTAGATTGGATTGAGATTCGTCAGCCTACCGATCGCCAATTGGTTGAAACCCTGGAAATCGATCGCAATCTCGATCGGCGGGAATCTGAAGCGATCGTCCTAGCGCTGGAACTAGGAGCGCGTCTGGATCTTGAGTAATCCTGAAGGTGACGAAAGTTACGATCGGGTATAATATCTACGAGGGGAATCCTTCAGTTCGGTGCAGTTTCCCCAACTGGTTTTATCAGTTAATACAGTCCTTGCGCCTCCAGTGGTGGAAGATTTAATCAGGGATGAACAAGCACAACTGCAACAAGTTCAACAACAGAGAGATGAACAGCAAGAAAGGGCCGAACGAGCGGAACAACGGGCACAAATGTTCGCCGCTAAGTTGCTGGAAATGGGATTAGACCCAGACAGTATCTAGAACCTCGGTCAGTCAATAAACCCTGTTTATGGCTTCTACTGCACGCGCGATCGTCTCTATATTTCGAGTCAAATATAGAGGGCGATCGCATTATATACCATAATCAGAATAGCCGCTGGAAAATCAAATGGCAGCATCTCACCTTAAAATCAATGTATGCACTCCCACTCCCTCACTCCCTCACTCCCTCACTCCCTCACTCCCTCACTCCCTCACTCCCTCACTCCCTCACTCCCTCACTCCCTCACTCCCTCACTCCCTCACTCCCTCACTCCCTCACTCCCTCACTCCCTCACTCCCTCACTCCCTCACTCCCTCACTCCCTCACTCCCTCACTCCCTCACTCCCTCACTCCCTCACTCCCTCACTCCCTCACTCCCTCACTCCCTCACTCCCTCACTCCCTCACTCCCTCACTCCCTCACTCCCTCACTCCCTCACTCCCTCACTCCCTCACTCCCTCACTCCCTCACTCCCTCACTCCCTCACTCCCTCACTCCCTCAGACTGTAAAATCAATGCCAAAGCCCGATCGAGAATTTCCTCTCGATCGACCATTTGTTCTAAAACCCTAACCTCGTAGCGTTCTTCATCTATTTCTAAGGAAGCCTTGTTAATAGCTTGTCGAAAAGCTTTTTCTAAAGTGAGACGCAAATCTTCTGAATCCAAGTAAAAACCCTTAGATTTAGGACGCTGATTTAACTCCTGAATTTCTAGAACCGAGTTGCGAATGGAAACCTCCCCAGAACCTGTAGAGCGATTTTCAACTTGCTGCTTAATCAGATGCAGCAGTAGAATAACTGCAAAACTACGAATGTTATTAATGATATTCTTTTTGCTCATTTCTTCAAGTTCTTCGACAATGGCTAACGATCCTGGTATATCGCCTTTTAGCAGCAAGTCTTTGAGTGCAAACAATTCTTCCATAATGACTACCTCAAGCTATGAATGTTTTCATGTAGATAACTACGGTCATATAGATAGCCCCTGCGATCGCATTCTAGCAACAAAAGGGGATGCACCAGCTTCGCGGCGCAACATTTCAGCATACTGGTATCGTCGTTCCATGTCGGCATCAAGCTCTTCTTTCCGATCCCCTGTTTGATTATCTTATCGAAGCACGATAGCATCTACAGATGATTATACCATTTTGTCAAAACAATGCCATAAATTTTTTAAGCATTATGGTATTAGTCGGTTTCAACTCATATCTTGCACCATTTTCAACTAGAGGCTCCGCCTCCAGAACTCGTTCCCAGGCTCCGCCTAGGAACGAGGGTAAAAAACACTTTATCCACAATATTTTCAGTGGGTTTTAACCCACTTTAGCCTCGTTACCAGGCTGCGCCAGGTAACGCCGTGGGTTTGAACCCACGGCGGGCCAGGAGACCAATTGAGAATGATGCAATATCTCAGTTTCAACCGAATTTGCGCCTCGAAACCTGGCTCCCGCCTGGTAACGCCAGGGGGTTTGAAGTGCGAAGTCAGGCAATTCCAATAGCTTATCCTGCCAGAAATGCAAGCCGATCGCATTAGCGATTTGTATCTCCTTGTTCGAGCAGAAGGGCCAGTTTTGGCTGGCAACAAACGTAACATCCATCTCCTGGGACTATCCCCTTGGGAGTAAATGTCTTCATCTCTACTAATGTAGTACAAGCATAATTCAAAAAACGGAACCAATGAACCAAGGCAGGCAAAAAAACAGGCGATCGCCCATCACCAGGTTGACAGAGAGAGAAAATCTGGTATAATGGCTGGCAAAAAAATAAATTTCATCTAGTTAAGCAAAAGAGCGATCTCTGTGCTAATCTAGGGAAGTTGTCAAACTCACACATCCAGGATTTCGGGTGTTTCCACTGGAAATGCACCTGGATGGAGGCTAAACCCGAAAGGAGAGATCGAAATCAATGCCAGTAGTCTCATTAGCAGAATTACTAGAGTCGGGAGTCCACTTCGGACACCAAACCCGTCGGTGGAACCCCCGGATGGATCGATACATCTTTACGGCCCGCAACGGGGTCCACATCATAGACTTGGTGCAGACAGCCCAGCTCATGGAGCAAGCCTATGAATACATGCGATCTGCCTCAGAACAGGGAAAAAAAGTGCTATTCGTCGGCACCAAGCGTCAAGCAGCTGGAATTATCGCCGAAGAAGCCACCCGTTGTGGGGCTTATTACATAAACCAGCGCTGGTTGGGGGGAATGCTGACCAATTGGACGACAATCAAAAACCGGGTAGAGCGGCTCAAAGAATTAGAGCGGCTAGAGGAAACTGGCGGACTCGCCCTGCGCCCCAAAAAAGAAGGCTCCATGCTGCGCCGGGAAATGGAAAGGCTCCAGAAATACCTGGGCGGCATTAAAATGATGCGGAAAGTTCCCGACATCGTGGTGATAGTAGACCAGCGACGGGAGTACAATGCCGTTCGGGAATGCGAAAAACTGAAAATCCCGATCGTCGCCCTGCTAGACACGAACTGCGACCCCAACGCGGTGGATATTCCCATCCCCGCCAATGACGATGCCATCCGATCGATTAAACTAATCGTAGGTAAATTAGCAGACGCCATCTATGAAGGGCGTCACGGTCAAGTGTATGTGGAAGAGGATTACGAAGAGTTCGTAGAGGCAGAAGAAGAGTACGACTACGACGATGTCGATATGTCAGAACACTCGGATGAGGAAGAAACAGAATAATAGCAAGGGTACAAAAGCAAAATGGCGGAAATATCAGCAAAACTCGTAAAAGAGTTACGAGAAAGAACGGGCGCTGGCATGATGGATTGCAAAAAGGCGCTCAAAGAAAGCGATGGGGATCAGGAAAAAGCCATAGAATGGCTGAGGAAAAAAGGACTCGCCTCTGCTGGGAAAAAAGCAGGGCGGGTAGCAGCAGAAGGGCTAGTGGATAGCTACATCCACACAGGAGGAAGAATAGGCGTCCTGGTGGAAGTCAACTGCGAAACAGATTTTGTCGCCCGTCGCGAAGAGTTCCAAACCCTAGTGCGTAACGTCGCCATGCAAATAGCAGCTTGTCCTAACGTGGAATACATAAGTGTCGAGGAGATCCCAGAAGAAATCGGAGCCAAAGAAAAGGAAATAGAAATGGGACGAGAAGACCTGGCGAAAAAGCCGGACAACATCAAAGAAAAGATTGTCCAAGGTCGGGTAGAGAAGCGGTTGAAAGAGATGTGTTTGCTGGAGCAGCCCTACATTAAAGATCAAAATATCACGGTGTCGGAATTGATCAAGCAAAGCATAGCCCAGTTGGGAGAAAACATCAAGGTGCGTCGCTTTACTCGGTTTGTGCTGGGTGAAGGAATAGAAAAGGAAGTGCAGGATTTTGCGTCCGAAGTAGCAGCCCAGATGGGCCAATAATGAATTGTCGGTTGGGTTTCGTGCGGAAACCCAACCTCTAACTGCTATTAACCTCGTTCGTTAGGTAACTAACGTCAAGCAAACCTAGGAAGATATGATATGATTGGGAGAAAAAGCGGAGATGTTGGCAAATGGGATTAAATATGAATGCTGAGGGTAAAAATGTCAGTGCAATGAAATCAGTTGTAGGTTGAGTTTCGTGGGGAAACCCAACCTCTAGCTGCTGTTAAGGTAGATCGAGTTTGGGAAAAAAGTAAAAAAACCTACATGTTGTTGGTCATGAAGGTAGATTAGTGATAGAATGAATCAGAGTAACAAGGAGCGAGAAAAAGCAGTCGAGCAGTTAATTTGCATGAGGAGAAAAAAATAGCTCCATGTTATATTTTTCCAATTGGGAACTTGGAATTGCTTAAAGGCTGAGCAGTTGTGATAGTAAATATTGACATGAGATTATGGATAGAGCGGAGCAGATAGCTCGGGAACTAGAAGCATTGGAAAAAGAGATCGAAGCATTAGCAGCAGAATTCCACCAAACCTACTCAGAATATCTGAAATCACTGGGACAGGTGGTGCGACAGGGGCTAATTCTGGCGAGCTATCATCTCTGCACTCAGGGGTATCCAGATCAGTTTCTGTGTTTGAGTTTGAACAACAAACAAAAATTGCAGCAAGGGATCAGACAGGTGGCTTCCAGGCCCAGCCACAGTTGCTGGCCCAGTTACATCCTCCAGGGCAACCAGCACAGGAGAAGCCAAAGGAAACCAACGTGGAAGCGTTTTTGCCCGGCTTACTAAATCAACCCTCGGAAAATATCTTATTGCCCCAGGAGGAGAAGCCACAGGAAAAAATAACACCAATGGACTTGGCCCAATGGCAGGAGAAATTGGAAAAAGCGATCGCCTCTACATTAGATACAGTCTCTCGTCAGACTAATCTCTTACTCAAGCAAGGAAACATCCTCCCCAACCATCAGTTACCAGAATCAATTGTAGAAGCAGCTAAATCAGCTGCTAGTTCCTCGGAAACTGTCCCCGCTGGACCGCCCAACATTATTAACATGTTAATTGAAGCAGAAGGTCCTGGCAAGAAAAAGAAAGAGGAAGGATCGGGTGAAAACCCCGCCTCGACCTCGACGGGGAAGCGGCGGATGCCCATCGGGATCATGGAAATCCATTTGCGGCTATCGGAACTAGAATTTGCCGACTCAACAGCGAGTTCTTGGCGTCAGAAAATTCGTAACCTGAAGACCCAATTACAAACCCTAGGGCGGAAGTATCAGAAGAAACAACGAGAACGATCTGTTGCCCTGGCAGAAGCCGCATGGCGTTCCACCTGGTTCGATGAATGATATCATGTCAGCAGAAACCTGCCGGAAAATTAGTAAATAGCAATGGCGTAATAAATAGCCAAGAGAGAAGATAAGGTATATAAAGATAATTCAATATTGTGAGGGAGGAAATGGTAAAGCATAATTAGAGGAAAAATGGCAATTGAAAACTTGCCATTTACCGCCTCAAGTAGTAAGATAGGTATGCAAGCAGACAAGATCTCAAGAGAGAGTTTTAACAAATGATAGAAGCACCAGATTGGGAGAGATTAAAGAAAGCCTTGGCTGTAGAAGCAAAACATGGCTTTAGCAACATCGTCGGCAAGCAACCCTTTAGCGAGTTTCTCCAAGACCAGTTTAGCCAGCCACCTGCGGACCTGACGCCAGATGAGCGATGTCAGTGGCAGAAATTTGAGCAGGAATTTGCCAGTTATCCTGGCCTCAGTTTTGCTCTCCGACAGCAATTAGTAACGCAAGCGCGTCAGTATATCCATAGCTGTCAGCAAACCTGGGGAAATGGAGCAGGGGGAAATGGAGCAGGGGGAAATGGAGCAGGGGGAAAACCCTCCTGCGGAGAACAGAGTAAAATTGAACTGGGTTCTTCCATCAGTAGGGTGGAATCTGCTGAAAGCGTGAGTATAGACCAACCTCTAGTCACGCTAAAAGGGGTGGGATTCAGAAATGGTCGGCTGCTGGAACTGCTGGATTTGTTGACGGTCCGGGACTTGCTTTTCTACTACCCCCGTGACTATATTAATTATGCTCGTCAGGTGCCGATAAACGAGTTGCAACCAGGGGAAACGGTGACCATAGTCGGAGAAGTGAAGCGAGTCAGCTGCTTTAGTGCTGCCCGCAACAAGAAATTAACGATCCTGGATTTGTTGATGAAAGACAGCACCGGGCAAATTAAAGTGTCCCGGTTTTTTGCAGGTAATTACTTTGGTACTAAATCCTGGCAAGAAAAAACTAAGCGTTCCTATCCAGTCGGGGCTTTGGTAGCTGCTTCTGGTTTGGTGAAGAGAAACAAATATGGCCTGACCCTAGATAGGCCAGAACTGGAAGTTTTAGAAGAGGAAAACAATAATGCGATCGAATCTCTGAATGTGGGGCGGTTGCTGCCAGTTTATGCCTTAACAGAAGGGGTGACAGCGGCGGTGGTCAGGAGGGCGGTGATGACAGCCTTACCAGCTACTAAAGACCTGGAGGAGACTCTCCCAGAACTTCTGCGGAAACAGTATGATTTGCTGGAGTTGCAAGAGGCGATCGCATCGATCCACTTTCCGGATGATGAGGAAGTCCTGAGAACAGCCCGGCGGCGATTAATCTTCGATGAATTCTTATACCTGCAACTAGGATTTCTCCAGCGTCGCTATCAGCAAAAACAGGATCGAACGGGGATAAAAATTAAAAAGACAGCCAAAGGAAAATTGATCGACAAGTTTTACAAACTGCTGCCTTTTGAGCTAACGGGGGCGCAAAATCGGGTAATTGACGAAATCCTGAAGGACTTAAAATCAACCACACCCATGAATCGCTTAGTGCAAGGAGATGTGGGGGCTGGTAAAACGGTAGTAGCAGTAGTAGCAATCCTCGCCGCGATTCAATCAGGCTATCAAGCAGCATTAATGGCACCCACAGAAGTGCTAGCAGAACAGCATTACCGCAAATTATTAGGCTGGTTTAAGCTGTTGAAATTACCAGTAGAATTGCTGACCGGTTCGACCAAAACAGCTAAACGTCGAGAAATTCACGCTCAATTGGAGACAGGAAAACTGCCGCTATTAGTTGGCACTCATGCCTTAATTCAAGAGACAGTCAACTTTCACCGCTTAGGTTTAGTGGTAATAGACGAACAGCACCGTTTTGGAGTCGGACAAAGGGCATTGTTGCTGCAAAAAGGTGAGGCCCCCATGTCCTAACCATGACCGCAACCCCAATTCCTCGTACCATGGCCCTGACCATTCATGGGGATTTAGACGTGAGTCAAATTGACTCACTTCCCCCAGGAAGAAAACCCATTCAGACAACAGTGTTAAGTAGCAGACAACGGAAAAAAGCTTATAACTTGATGCGCCAGGAAATCGCTCAAGGCCGGCAAGTTTATATAGTTTTACCTTTAATTGAGGAATCGGAAAAACTCGATTTGCGTTCTGCCGTAGAAGAACATAAGCGACTGTCGAAAACAGTCTTTCCAGAATACAATGTCTGTCTGTTACACGGTCGCATGAGTTCGGCGGAAAAAGAAGAAGCAATTAATAATTTTCGGGATAATAAAACTCAAATTATTGTGAGCACGACCGTGATCGAAGTGGGAGTAGACGTGCCCAATGCCACGGTGATGATGATCGAAAATGCCGAACGTTTTGGATTATCCCAGTTGCACCAACTGAGGGGTCGCGTGGGTCGAGGCGATTGTAAATCCTATTGCTTGCTGATCGCTGGTTCCCAAACAGATGATGCCCGTCAGCGGTTAAATGTTTTGGAACAGTCCCAAGATGGCTTTTTTATTGCCGAAATGGATATGCGGTTGCGGGGACCGGGGCAAGTTTTGGGAACTCGTCAATCAGGGCTACCAGATTTTGCTTTGGCGAGTTTGGTAGAAGACGAAGATGTGTTAGTATTGGCAAGAGATGCGGCAGAAAAGACTATGCTTCAGGATGAAACCCTTAACAGTTTTCCTTTGTTGAAAGCTGAGTTAGATCGTCGGTATCAGCGGGTTATGGGTGGCACGATGATGACCTGATATCCTCGATAGAATATCAGGTCATTTTTTATCCTTCCCATGAAGAATGACTGAAAATCATGTTATCGTAGTAAATAGGAGAAGAGATCGTGGCATTTGATTACGACCTGTTTGTAATTGGTGCGGGTTCGGGGGGACTGGCGGCTGCTAAACGGGCCGCATCCTATGGTGCTCAGGTGGCGATCGCCGAAGAGTCCGCCGACCTGGGGGGCACCTGCGTGAATCGCGGTTGCGTTCCCAAAAAACTGATGCTCTACGCCTCGGAATTTTCCCATAAATTTAAGACAGCGGCTGAGTATGGCTGGAGTCCGGTGTCAAGCAGCTTTAACTGGTCGGAGTTCATTGCCCAGAAAAATCAGGAAATCCAGCGTCTCAACGGGGTATATGGCAATTCTCTAGCAGCAGCAGGGGTCTCACTGTTTAGGGGTCACGTTACTTTCATCGACGAACATACCCTGTCAGTTGGAGAACGAAAGATTACCGCCGCCAAAATCTTGATTGCGGTGGGGGCTAAACCCCAAAAACCGGAAATTCCCGGGATAGAACGGGCCATCACCTCTAACGAAATCTTTCACCTGGCCCAGCAACCCCAGCGGATTGCGATCGTGGGGGTGGCTATATCGGTACGGAATTTGCTTGTATCATGAATGGTCTGGGTTCGGTGGTAACGCTAATCATGCGTCGCCATCTGATTTTGAACGGATTCGATGAGGATCTTAGAACTGGCGTACAAGCAGCCATGCAGCAACATGGAATTCGGATAGTTTGCAACAGAGAAGTGGAAAAAATTGAACGGGTATCAACAGGTCTAAAAGTTACTTTACCCGACGATAGCATGACAGTTGATACTGTGCTGGCTGCTACAGGTCGGATTCCTAATTTGAGTAACCTGGGTTGCGAAAAAGCTAGAGTAAAAAATTGCCAATGGCGCGATCGCCGTCGATTCGGAAAGTCGCACCAGTCAGCCCCATATTTTCGCCGTGGGAGACTGCACCGATCGCCGCAATCTCACCCCAGTGGCTATTGCTGAAGGTCGGGCCTTTGCCGATACCGAGTTTGGCGATCGCCCCCGGATAATGAATTATGAATTTATCCCGAGTGCGGTATTTTCCCAACCAGAAGCTGCTACAGTAGGAATGAGCGAAGCCGAAGCCCGATCGCAATTAGGGGAGGCGGTGAAAATTTATCGCAGCCAATTTAAGCCCTTGTACTATACTCTAACTCAGGAGCATGAGAAAACCCTGCTCAAGTTAGTGGTTGACAGTCAAACAGAACGGGTGCTAGGTGCCCACATGGTCGGAGAACATGCCGCCGAGATTATCCAAATGTTGGCAGTTGCCCTCAAAATGGGTGCCACCAAATCCGACCTGGACGCCACCATTGGCATTCATCCTTCGACAGCTGAAGAATTTGTCACCATGAAATAGCCCCTCGGGAAAATTGGCAGCGCAAATCTTGAAAGCTAGTAAACTGAAGTTAAGTAAACTTATCCCATGTCACAGTTCATGACCGATCGTCGTCGTTTTTTTGCCATTCTCCTGGCCAGCTTTCTGGCAATCATTGTCTCATTTAACTTCACCCCAGCAGCATTAGCTTTGGGAGGCCCATTACCAGAACTGAACCAACCAGCACCAGACTTTACCCTGCCCACTAACACGGGTGATGGTGAAATATCTCTCTGGGATTATCGCGGTCAATGGGTAGTAGTTTACTTCTATCCCAAAGATTTTACCTCTGGTTGCACCCTGGAAGCCCGTCTATTTCAGAGAGATTTGCCCAAATATATCGAACATAATACTCAAATCCTGGGCATTAGCGCTGATGACGTGGACTCCCACGCCCAATTTTGTGATACTGAAGGTTTGACATTCCCCCTGTTGGCTGATACTAATGGCGAAGTTAGTAAAGCCTATGGTTCTTGGATTTTCCTTTTGTCCCTCCGCCACAGCTTTATCATTGACCCAGATGGCATCCTGCGGGAAATATACACTGCTGTTTCCCCGGCAACTCACTCTCTAGAGGTGCTGGAACGTCTGGATCAATTGCAGCAAAGTTAGCATGCTGTAATCGCAATCGGGAAGTGGTTCATAGTTGATGGTTCCTCGGCTACCAAAAATTATCATACTATGAACCACGAACTATTAAATAAAAAGAACGGTACTAAAGAAAGGTGGTTTTGCGGATGTTCCCAGCGGGAATGATTTATCCTATGTAAATATCAAGCGAATAATGAAGCTAAAGGGAGCATGTCCAGAGCATTTTCGTTCGTTGTTTTGCTCTCAGACATAATCACCTAAATGCCCTATAGGGGATGGTACTGACCACCTCCGGGCAGGCGAGACGCCCGCCCTACGACTGACGCTAATCATTCAAAATCTGTAAATTGAGACCGCGCTAGCTGGGTTTGCTGCAATATCCGTGCGAGTGCGGTCCAATCTTCCTGCTGGATATGGGAAATCATCTGGTCGAGGGAATGGCGATAATTATGGAGCGATCGCAACAATTCGGGCCGATTATACTGTGCCATCATCAGACCCAATTCGGGATTGCCGCCTCCCACACGGCTTGTATCCCGGAAACCAGAACTAGCTAGCTGTTGTACTAGCTTGAGTACCGCCGGATCGACCATGCAGGCGTCAATCAAACTGGCACTGACCATCACCGGCAAATGAGAAATTAAGGCCACGGCCCGGTCATGGTCTGAGGGGCTACAGTGATACACTCGAGCTTGGAGCGAGCGGGCGATCTCGCAGAGGGTTTGCAGGGAAGCGGGTAGTGTTGAGGCCACAGGTGTTAACACGTAAGGTCGGCCAGCAAACAATTGTCGCTGTGCCGCATCTATACCACTCTGGGTAGTTCCCGCCATCGGGTGTCCGCCGACAAAATTAGACCAGATGGGGGTAATTGCTTCGACTACTGGCGTCTTGACCGAACCCACGTCTGTTAAAATTGTCGCGGGAGATAAATGAGGAATAATTATCTTGACAGTGGGGACGATAGATGCGATCGGCGTGCAAATAAACACGATATCGGCGGCGGCAAGCAGACTGAAAGCAACGCTAGCATCGTCGGCAACCCCGCGCGCGATCGCCAGTTCGCAAGTATGTTGGTGGCGGCTGACTCCCAAAACCTTAAACCCCACCTGGCGCAAATCCAAGCCCAAAGATCCGCCAATCAGCCCCAGTCCTACAATACCAATATTCATCATGGTGCATCATTTTTAATCAGCTCAGCCCTAAAGGCATGATAGCCTTTAGTCCCAAACAAATCATAGGTACCAGCGATGGAAGCAGAGGAAATAGTAAAAAGCTATGCAGCTGGAGAACGAGATGAAAAGAGTGCGATCGAGCTGACTGAGTTGAATCTGAGTGGCGTCAATCTCAGCGAAGCCAATTTCAGCCGTGCCAACTTATCTGTAGCCAACCTCAAGGGAGCCAATTTACATGGCACTGATATGAGTCGGTCTGACATGAGCGGGGTAGACCTGAGAGAAGCGGACTTGAGACATGCCAATTTGAATCGCACTAATCTCAGTGGGGCTAACCTCAGTGGGGCTAACCTGAGATGGGTTGACCTGAGTGGGGCCAATCTTAGCTGGGCGGATCTGAGCGAGGCCAAGTTGAGCGGCACCAACAATCAGATTAGGAAGGTCAATAAGTATCTAAGTAAAATTATGGGCTAAAATATCACTTCCCTCAAATCTGCCGACGCCCTTAAAATCAGTTAAATTCTTTGATGTACCCACCCAGGTGGTGTTGACAAATTCCAGCGCTCATATTTTCAATATATCATCACCCAACTTTTGGCAAGCGTTTATTAAATACCCCTGCCTAAAGATGATTCGGGAAACTCTCTGAAATTGTTAACATCACCTCTGCCTCCCATGAGTATGATAGCTGATTTTATTAAGGGGTTCTATTACCTGGAAAAATAGGATAAATTTTCCTTGAGAATTTAGAGGGTAGAAAAATCAATAATAATAGACCGGAAAAATTGATAATAAACAATTGATAATCATGGCACGGAAAAAATCATCCAATCCTTCGCAATAAAATAGCGATCGCATCGTCTACCGCGAATTTGGCAAGGCGGAAAACTCAGAGGCGATCGCTAGGGGCAAACAGCAACTGCCTCCGAACCAGCAAAATCTGAGAGTGCAAGCATCTCGGAAGGGACGTAAGGGTAAAACTGTGACGGTAATAAGTGGTTTTCAGCAGCAACCGGAAAGCTTGGCAGAGCTGCTGAAAAAATTGAAAACTCAGTGTGGCGCCGGGGGCGCAGTGAAGGAAAATACGATTGAAATTCAGGGAGATCATACTCAAAAGCTGCTGGAAATATTGACAAACATGGAATACAAAGCTAAAATAAGTGGTAGATAGCGCAAATGTGGTAAGATTATGTTAGCATTAACAGATCCTTATGAAGTAACCTGGGAAAAGTTACCTGATGATTTTGTTTTAGACAACGATCCCGTGGATAATATTAATCAACCCCCGATCGCCGCTGCTCTCACAGAAAGCCTAGAAATAGCTGGCAGCCTGCCAGCTAATGCCTTAACCACCACTAATTATGGAATCTGTGCTACTCTAAATGGCAGAATGGTGGTGAAAGCACCAGATTGGGGGTATGTGCCATTTATTCGGGTAGCCCGAGCAGAAGTAATGCGCAGTTATACTCCCATCCTCCAAGGGGAACCACCTGCCATTGTCATGGAATTTATCTCGGATACAGAAAGACACGAGTATTCCAGCAAGGAAAGCGATCCTCCAGGCAAGTGGTTTTTTTACGAACAAGTTTTAAGAGTTCCTAACTATGCCATTTTTGAGCCGCAAACAGGATATCTCAAGGTCTATCAGTTAAGCGATCGCGGACTTTATATACGCAGACGGCCCGATAGCAAGAACCGTTACTGGATTTCGGAAATGAGCTTGTTTCTGGGCATATGGGAAGGAACCCGTGAAAACCGCACTGGCTACTGGTTGCGCTGGTGGGATGAAGCAGGAGAACTTTTGCTGTGGGGTTCGGAGTTAGTCGCAAGAGAGCGCCAGCGAGCCGAACTCGAACGCCAGCGAGCCGAACTCGAACGCCAGCGAGCCGAACAGGAGCGCCAGCGAGCCGAACAGGAGCGCCAGCGAGTCGAACTCGAACGCCAGCGAGTTGAACAATTGATAGCACAGCTACGGGCAGCGGGAATTGAACCAGAGTTGTAAGATATCCTCCAGTCACCACGCCCTCACCCGTTCCCAGGCAGAGCCGTGGGAACGAGGGGTCCGGCTACGAGGAGGGGGGGCGAAGACAGCCGGTGCTATAACTACTTTTGACCACACCCGTCGTGCATTTAAATGCACGACAGCTTAAGCTAAAATCGATAGTAGAAAGTCACGGAAGGTAGGAACATGTTTACCGGAACAGATGTTTATGAAGTAATCTGGGAAAACTATGAAGTAACCTGGGAAAAGTTACCTGATGATTTTGTTTTAGACGAAGCCCCAGTAGATAGTATTAATCAACCCCTGCTCGCGGCGGCTCTTACAGAAAGCCTAGTGATGGCTGGCAGGCTACCAGCAAATGCCTTAATTACTACTAATTATGGGCTCTGTGCCACTGTAAATAATCAAATAGTGGTGAAAGCGCCAGATTGGGGGTACGTGCCATCTATGAGGGTGGCCAGAGAAGAAATCCTGCGCAGTTATACCCCCTATATTCAAGGCGATCTACCTGCCATTGTGATGGAATTTCTTTCGGATCCGGAAGGAAACCACGAGTATTCCATGAATGATGATTATCCTCCAGGCAAGTTTTTTTTTACGAAAAAGTTTTAAGAGTTCCTAACTACGTCATTTTTGAGCCGGAAACGGGAGCGCTCGTAGTCTATCGGTTCAATTCTGAGGAACTTCGTTATCAACGCCGACAAGCCGATGGCAATAACCGTTACTGGATTCCGGAAATGAGCTTGTGTCTGGGCATCTGGGAAGGCACCCGCGAAAACCGCACTGGCTATTGGTTGCGCTGGTGGGATGAAGCAGGAGAACTTTTGCTGTGGGGTTCGGAGTTAGTCGCCAGGGAACGCCAGCGAGTTGAACAATTGATAGCACAGCTACGGGCAGCGGGAATTGAGCCAGAGTTGTAAGATATTCTCCAGTTAATGCCCATATCTTGTTATATAGGGCATGGCTGATATCAGCAAGATCGGGCGATCGCCTCGGGACTGAAACAAATCGATTCTATCATTCGTCACTAGCCTCAGTGCTAAGATATTCTTTTCATCCGAAAGGATATCTATTGACAATTGAGCGTTTTCATGCTAATCTAAAGATATATTTAGCACTCGGAGATCGAGTCACGTTAATGTTTCTGTTTTGAAGGAGGCTTAAATGGGCGATTTAATTAGAATTTTGTGTGCGATTTTCTTGCCCCCTTGGGAGTATTCTTACAAGTTGGTCTTGGCAAGGATTAATATCCTCTTGACTCGGCTCGGTTATCTTCCCGGAATTATACATGCAGTCTGGGTGATTGCCAGGAAATAATCGCCGCTCTGTGAGATAATTGCTAATAATTTAATGGTTCACGGTCAGGTTAATAACCACGAACCATTAATTATTAGAGGCTAATTAAAGATCTCGGCAAAAAACAACTGCATGGCCGACCAAGAACGCCGGTCAGCATCTCGATTGTAAGCTGCCCCTTTAGACGGGTCGTTGCCAGCTTTGGGATTTGTAAAGCTGTGGACTGCGCCGCCGTAAGATATCATTTGCCAGTCAACATTAGCTTGGCGCATCTCCTCGGTAAAGGCTGCAACCTGTTCTTTGGGCACGAAGGGATCGGAGGCACCATGCAATACTAAGATTTGGCCTTTAATATTATTAGCATCTGTGGGATTGGGTGTATCCAGATTGCCGTGGAAGCTGACTACACCCGCTACTTTCGCACCGCTACGGGCTAATTCTAGCACCGTGCCGCCGCCGAAACAATAGCCGATCGCCCCCAGGCGGTTGTTTTTGGAAAGGGGATGGTTTCGCAATACCTTTAACCCAGCGTTCGCCCGATCGCGCATCAACTGACGATCGGATCGATAGATAGTCGCTTGAGTTCTCGCCTCTTCTCTATTTTTGGGTCTGACGTCCTTACCGTAGATATCCGCAGCAAAAGCTACATAGCGGGTGTGGTCAAAACCCGTTGATCGTTTATGGGCCCTCCCAGCTGTCGGTTACCCCTGTAGGGGCGAATTATGACATAAATTGACATATGTAATCTCCTCAGGCTTCGCCCTGCACCCCGCGAGGATCTCCCCGTACCAACTGTTTTTGACTGTAATCTCTAAGATTACTCTTCTATACTACGGTATAACACGCATAATTCAAATTCTCTGTATTATCTGTAATCTCTAAGATTACTCTTTTATACTACGGTATAACACGCATAATTCAAATTCTCTGTTGATAGCAGTTAGGGGTTGCAAATTGCCAATTGAAAATTGAAAATTGAATAAGCGTTAATAGTCGATTTATGAACATTTATAACTATTTCAATTGACCATTCACAATTTTCAATTTTCAACCCCGATCGTCGGTGGAGTTGTGCAACAAAATTCAAATTACTTTACAAATAATCGGCTAAAAATGTTAATTTTTTTGAAAATGAAAAATTTTTGTCCATTTTACAGATTTTATGACTGCTTGTCAACCGTATTTATACTTAGACAATAAAAAAATCTCCGACCAACGGGCGCAAGACCACACCCTCGTGACCAATGTTAAAAACCTTGAATAACTCAAGACTTTGGAATCAAAACGATCGCTTTTCAACCACCAAAAGTCTATCACAACGATCGCTTTTCTTCTCTCAAAATAGAAAACTTAAAAAAAACGATCGCTCTTCAACCACTCTAACTTACCAAAACGATCGCTTCTCAACTACTATCAGTTTACAGGAGCGATCGCTTTTCTCTATGCTGAACTACGCTTTAGATCTATTGCTTAAAATGCTATAGATAAAAGGAAGACTTACTAAACCTGCTGAAACCAAAGTTTGAAGAGTAGCTGACTCTTTTTTCCCATTCACAACCCACGAAACAAAATGCTCACAATTGTCGGCTATAGGGTTGTAATCTTTATTCCCTTCAGCGAAAGCTAGGTCAATACGACGTGATGGTTCGCTTATTTTTTGTATTTTAGCTACTTCAAAAGTTGGAGTAGTGAGACCCTCAAGAAAAGATTTAAAAGTCTTATAATACTGATCTATTCCAGTAAAGCCCAAACCATCCTTAGACATATGAATGATACAAGGGTTGATTTGTTCTGATTGAGAAGTATAAGTATTAATACTTACATCCAGGATAAACTGATGATGGAATGCTGCCCTCAAAGCTCGCTGCAAAGGACCACCACCTTGCTCTTCTACCACGTAAAGACCATTCTCAAGATTATTCAAATCCAGTAATGTCATTTTCATAGGTCATTTTCCCTCTTGTACATCTATAGCCCCTGCGCAGCGGAAGGGGCCTGGAGCGTGGGCTTTGTTCATGTAGCCGGACCCTTTAGGGTTCGGCGGGCGGGGAGGCCGAGTACCAACTGGTTTTGACCACACCCACCTGGGAAAAATTATCCGATGATTTTGTTTGAGACGCCGACGGTGTTAGCAGATCTCAAGCAAGATCCTGGATATGAGGTAGCACAGTCAGGAAGCCGATCGCCCATTGCCAGATTCAGGGAAAGTATGATAATATGGCACTATGAAACCTACAGTTTACATCGAAACCGCGATCGTCAGTTACCTGACAGCCAGACCGAGCCGGGACTCGATCGTAGCTGCTCATCAGCAAATTACCGTTAATTGGTGGGAAAACATCCTTCCTCAAGTGCAAGGCTTCATCTCGCCATTTGTGATTGATGAAATATCAAAAGGGGATCGGGATGCAGCGCAAAAACGGATTGAGGCAATTGCCAACTTACAGTTCTTACAATCAAACGATGAAATAAGCGAATTAGCTAAGAAATACTTGACTGCTCTCCAAATTCCAGATAAAGCAAAACTAGACGCATTTCACCTAGCTATAGCAGCTTGGCACAGGATGGACTATTTGGTAAGCTGGAATTGTAAGCACATTGTTAGCGCTCGCGTTCGCAGAATCATCACAGAAATTAATGGTAGTGAGGCTATACACACGCCAGTAATATGTACGCCAGAAACACTCATGGAGATCTAATATGCAGTCAGACCCAATTGTAGAAGAAATTCACAAAATTAGACTGGAAATAGAAGCAGAATGCGATGGCGATATGAAAAAAATACTTGCCCGCGCTAAGGAAATTGAGAAACAATATGCAGACAGAGTTGTGTCTCGACCTGTGGGCTTGCCAAAGCCCCCCCTAATAGGAGTTGGTCGGGAGATTGCTTTTGTTCACCTCAGATTAACTCGAACAAAATTAAATGATTCTCTCGTAGAATATTTAGTAGAGTCCTCTGATTTTAACCGGGGACGAGCATGGCAGTCAGTGGGAAAACTTGTGATTGACAAGATCGAAAAATCTTACAAATTTCAGCCAGCAAAGGTCTGGGAAGAACGCCAAATTATCCCGCCGGAAGTATATGCCAGAGAGTTAACAGCAACAGAACCACAATTCATATATCCCGATCGTTGGGGTGCTTGGTCGATGTTAATCCACTATTGGGCCGTATTATTGCTGGAAAGCAATACTTTTCCTGCATATCATCCCTTATCTTTCTTTCCAGATCGGGTGGAGTCAGTTAAAGCACAAGCACTCTAGTCAGAGCGTTGATATCTCGTCAATAGCGGCATTCTTATACCCGGTTTCTAGCTTCTACTGGACCGATGTCCTAGAATGTCCTTTTATCCGCAAAAAGATTTACTTGACAATTGAGCGTTCTCATGCTAATACAAAGATAGGTTAACACTCGGACATCAGATCGAGCTAGCGTTTTTGTTTTGAAGGAGGCTTAAATGGGCGATTTAATTAGAATTTTGTGTGCGATTTTCTTGCCCCCCTTGGGAGTATTCTTACAAGTTGGTCTTGGCAAGGATTTTTGGATTAATATCCTCTGGGCTTTGGCTTTTTAGGACATCCCTCTCCTCGTGGCTTGCGCTTTACATCTAACTTGTCCCGGTGGACAGCACACGAGAAGTTAATTCGTTCCTTGGTCTCATTTCGCGATGCTTTTAGGTCCCTACTATACCCCGGGAGTTCTTTGAGTACGATATTAGCCAAACAACACAACTAATACTAACTGCCATTTCCCTTTTGGGCCAGCGCATAAAGCCTGATTTCGCTGGATTCTCTTCACGAGGCTTAACATAGGTTCGCAAGTTCATACCATGAGCATCTTACCTAGCGGCGTCACTGGCTTTAGGCTACCAGTTATCCTACATTTCAGTTCTCGCTCTGCACGCTCCGGGAACCCTCCGCTACGAGGTGATGTTACTCCATGGCACTGAGAACCGGTGGGGTGCATCCCACTTTCGCAAGGGCTAATGGAACCAGACCCGACTTTCACCATTATTGGTTTACGTCAGAACGAATCGCACGTAGATATAGAGAGTTAAAGAACTCTATAATACTCGCGGGCGATCGCGGCTATATCGGGAGCGCGATCGTGACCATTAACGATGAGTCGAGCATTATAAAAGTCCCTGGTGGCCCCGTGAATGTAATCATTTAACTTGTGACTGGTAAAGGTGCCATCCCGCATACCGATTACCAGGATCTTAGCTGCGATCGGGGGTTCAGCTGCTCGTTCGGGATTATTCACCAGATCGATACCCAATCGGTTAGACCAATCCGTATAATTGTACCGTCCCGTGATCTGCACAAAACCGCGTCCCTTATAGCGGGGACCATCTCCCGATCTTGTATTGTCTAAATCCGATCGCCCTTCATAGGCCCAACCGGTAGCCGATTCTCTCATCCATTGTCCCAGATGAGATTCATGTTCCGCTGTCGCCAAAATATAGGCAATTTGTCCTCGATCTGTAACCCCATTCGCATCACATTCCTGCAATATTAAGGGAATCGACTCCCGTGCGTAGGAACGATAACTCCCATGAATCGTAGCGACAATCCTGTCCAAGTCAAAAGAACCAACTTGCTTGTTATAGGGCCGATAAGCTTCTACATATTTGGACTCCAGAGCTGACCAAGTGTTTTCACCTACAATGCCATCAACAAGTAGACCCTTACTCTGCTGGAAACGTTTAACCGCCAACTCGATTTTTGAGTCAAATCTCCCATCTGATGGTTCATTTTGGGAAAGCATTCCCTGTTTTTTCAGCAAATCCTGAAGGGTTTTGACATAATTTTGCAATTGAGGGGAATCAATGCCATCACCGAGGCGGAGTAGAGGATATCTCTGGGGCGGTGTGGGGGATGTTCGGTTTAAGACTGCCCATGTCTCTGGATAAACAATTCCATCCACATATAACTCGTTATACTGCTGTAAACGTTTAACCGCATCCTCAGTTCGGGTGTCAAATCGACCATCGGATAGCACGTTAGCAGCAAGTACACCCGCTTTTTTCAATTTATCTTGCAGTTCCATGACTTGCTGTTGGTACTCCGGGTACTGTATACCATCTCCTTTACGCAGTATCGGATTTTTGATTGCCATTGATGTATTCCTCTTTTTCAAGTCAAAAGTCAAAAGTTTTACTAAGCGCGTTACTTTACTTTACTTTTCAAGTCAAAAGTCACGCACCGGAGCAGGTGGTAATAATATTTTACCATCTGCATCCATTCTACTTAATGTTTTTTTTGCTAGCAGCTTGTTACTCCCTGCTGCTCAATTTGCAGGGTTTTCACAACCGCTGCAATGGACTGCTGCTGCCAGGCCAAGGCGATCGCCGCTGCTACATCCGATGCTGGCCCTGGTTCCACCAAGGCCAACAGAGTCGGTCCTGCACCACTGATTACCATCCCTAATGCACCGGCATCCACGGCGGCTTTCTGAACAACATCATATCCGAGAATCAAGCTTTTCCGGTAAGGTTGATGGATGCGGTCTTGCAGGGCAGATCGGATCCAGTCGGCCCGACCTGTTTCTAATCCTCGCACTAATAAGCCCAAATGGGAAGTGTTAAATATGGCATCGGCGCGACTGTACTGGGTGGGGAGAACCCGTCGGGCCTCGGCAGTAGATAGTTCAAAATCGGGTATTGCTACAACTGGAATAATATGGGAATGCCAGGGGATGTCGCAAATCTGGCAACCCCCATCACTGGTGGCGGCCAGACGACAGCCTCCCAAAAGTGCCGGGACGACGTTATCGGGATGTCCTTCTAGGGCGATCGCCAGTTCCAGCACTTCAGTTCGATCGAGAGGTTCCCCTGCTAGCAGGTTAGCAGCAACCAACCCCCCGACGATCGCGGTGGCGGAACTCCCCAACCCTCTGGCCAAAGGTACGTCGATGGTAATCGATATCTGTACGGGTGGCGCAGTTTGTCCTAAATGCTCGTATAATTTGACAAAAGATTGGTAGAGGAGATTGTCAGCACCCGTACTCAGTCCCTTTGCCCCTGCACCGGTGACATTAATATCGTAAAGTTTGTCGTCATTGTCGGTGAGGTACTCAAACTGGAATTGATTGTAGAGGGTTAAAGCTGCACCGATGCAATCAAAGCCAGGACCGAGGTTTGCCGTTGTCGCCGGTACTTTAACTGTAACTGTATTGACCATTTTGAATATTTTACTGCCCCATATGCCAGATATTAGATGATATCAGATTCTGTTGGCAAGGGGCGATCGACCTGTGAGGAGATGAGAAGATGGGTTGATAACAGCACTTCGTAAAATGTAGAAAAACGTAGAAAGTGGTATATAATCAGTGGTGACAGATATGACGCGAGCGCGTAGTGGGAGGGGACGACAGATGCAGCTAGTACAACAGCACATCGTCAACAGGAATCATCCATATTGGTCTTACTTTGACCAGCAGTGTTTCCTATCCAAGAATCTTTTCAACCTAGCTAACTACCATATGCGTCAACACTTCTTTGGGACCAGACGTGTGATGTCATTTACAGCGCTCTATCACCTGGTGTCAAAGTCCCAAGCGTATTACTTGCTACCGAATACCAAGGTTGCCAAGCAGGTGACCAGACGTGTTCACAAGACATGGCTGGGCTATAAGGCAGCGCATAAAGACTGGCAGAAACACCCAGAGAAGTATATTGGTGAGCCAAGGATACCGAAATATAAGGACAAGACTAAGGGGCGCTATATGCTCGTCTTTCCATTGGAGACGGTATCCAAGCCACCACTACGAAAAGGAATCGTCAAGCTAACACCTTGCCCTATTCAATTTTCCTCAGGTTTGCTGGATGTTGCAGAGGTGAGAGTTGTACCGAAGTCAGGTTGTTATGTTGTCGAGATTGTTTATGAAAAACAGGAGGCGAATGTAGTTTATGGAGACGCTGTTGCTGGTGTTGACTTAGGTTTGGTGAATCTGGTCACTTTAACAACTAATCAGCCTGGTGTTGCACCACTGCTGATTAAGGGAGGGGCGCTTAAGGCCATCAATACCTACTACAATAAACGGAAGGCGAAACTTCAGGGAGACCTTGAAACAAGACATAGTCTAAAGGTCAGCTCTTTACTAGATGCGCTTAGCATGAAGCGCAATAACCGAGTTAAAAACTACCTTCATACGACCAGTCGTAGAGTCATTGACTGGTGTGTTAACCACAACATCAAGACTCTGATTATTGGGAAGAACGATGGTTGGAAGAATGGTATCCAGATAGGACGCAAGAACAATCAGCAGTTCGTTAACATTCCACACGCCAAGTTAGTCTCCCAACTTGTCTACAAGGGGATACTGGTTGGTATTGAGGTCATCACGACTGAAGAGAGCTATACCAGTAAGGCATCATTCTTGCATCTAGATGAATTACCATTACATGGCGATGGACAGAAGCAAAAGTTTAGCGGTCGCCGAGTCAAGCGTGGTTTGTATAAGTCTGCGCTCGGGCTACTGAACGCTGACGTTAATGGCTCCTACAACATCATCCGAAAAGTAAAGTCAAATGCCTTCGATGGCTATGACTTAAAGGCAAGGCAGTTTTATGCCTTCAGTGCTTGACCCACTGAGAACTCACGATTTTCTACAAATCGCGTGAACGGTTTCTATTCACAAGTAATTTTCCCTCGCGCTTTGGACTGGGTGATGTCTGGCCCGGTTTTTACTCAGTACCGTCAAGCAGTTTTGTCCGAGGTTTCGGGGGAAGTTTTGGAAATTGGCTTTGGTACGGGATTGAATTTGCCCCATTACCCGGAAACCATGCAAAAGCTGACTGCGATCGATTCTAATGCTGGGATGAATGCTTTAGCAAGGAAACGCATTCAATCTTCTGGGATTATTGTAGCTAATCGAGTCCTGAATGGTGAGAATTTACCGATGGCGGATAATAGCTTTGATAGCGTAGTGAGTACCTGGACATTATGTAGCATTGCCAAGGTAGAACAAGCGCTACAGGAAATTCATCGGGTGCTCAAACCTGGGGGAAAGTTCTTTTTCATCGAACATGGACTGAGTGACGACCCCAAAGTGCAAGTCTGGCAACATCGCTTGACGCCTTTACAGAAGATTATAGCGGATGGCTGTCATCTCGATCGCAATATGAAAAAGTTAGTGGAAAACCAGTTTGAGATGCTGAAGCTGGAGCTGTTTTATATGGAAGAAACTCCGAAATTTGCTGGCTATATGTATAAAGGCGTTGCTACAAAAGTATGATATAGTGAGTTATTGCACCATTCTCGATTAGTCTCATAGCCCGCCGGGGGTTCAAACCCCCGGCTAATAGCTAAAGTCGGTTGAAAACCGACTAAAAATATTGGTCGATCGACCATGATATATATTCGTCTGCTTTCCGGAGTCGGTAAATTAACGGTAAAGAATTGGGATGTATCCCTGTATGGGCTTTGATTTGTTCCCGAAGTCGGGCGATCGCATTTCCATGCCATAACTATCTAAAAAATAATCAGTATTTCCAGGAGTTCAGGGAAATAAATTGATTTGTTAAGCTAAAACCAGATTCCTCGATCTAGTCTTAGGCTCAAGGGAAACTCCTTGTTCTTCTAGTCGGTAACGTTCTTCATCGGCTTCCATTTTCAAGAGTTCTTGATGACTCTCGCAATAACGAATAACTTCGTGAATAGCGGCTAGAGGAAGATACCAATTATCTGCGGTCTCTTCTGGAGTCAAGTCATTAACTAGCATATCCTGCCAGACCGTAAAGGCTCGCAGTTTCTGCCCTTTGATGTAAAGTTGCCGCCGCCAAGGATGCTGACGCTCTACTAAATACTGCCACTCTTCAGTCGATATGGGTTCAAGTTCTGGGATCGCTAAGCGCATTTGTCCGGACGAACTGTGCAGAAATAGTTGAGAGCCTGGAGACATTTGGCGCTCTCAAGCCACCATCACATTAATGGAGCGTTCAATTGCTTCTTTTATGTTGGCCGCTCCGATCTCCTTGCACAGCCAGTCTAGCTGTGCTTCTCGATCTGGAGTTATTTTGAAGTGCTGTCCATATGTGGACAGTGTTTCTGGAGAAGATGCTGTGGGTCTGACCATGTTTCTTTTTGCTTTTCCTCGGACAGTCGCGATCGGTATAATTAATTTTATTATAAACTATCGCCCATTCCCCTCGTTCCTAGGCTCCGCCTGGGAACGAGTTCTAGAGGCAGAGCCTCTAGTTGACAATGGTGCAAGATATGAGTATAATTAATTTTATTATAAGCTATCGCCTGCCCAAGCAAAGGCTGGAGCCACCAGCTGTACGGTGTCTGATTGGGGAGAGCCAGAATGTGCAACGCCCCAGTTGAGTTGCACCCAACCTCCCAAGCACAGTTGCTGTCCGACACTGGAATTACATAATGAGGGGCTCCGCCCCCAATTAATTCGCCCACAGTATCTTTTAACCCCCGGCGGGCCAGCAGCGAAGTGAGAGAATTACAGCCACCGTGAGAATAGTTAATCCATTCAGGATCATCTGGCTCCCATAGCGCGATCGCCGTAACCATGCTGGGGGTTACTGTTCTGGGGACTTGTCAACTTCCACATAAAGACTTAATCCTTTCCTCGCATTAGCATTAAACTTCAATCCCACCTCTGTCTCAGTTGTTATCTCCACCGTATCCTGGGAAACATCATCGATTTGAATACTCTCAATTATAACTAACTGGCAGCAAGCTTTTGTCTCACTGGCTAAAAAAATCCTTTGTTTCACAGATAAAGTGATATCCCTAACCTTTGCTACAGCTGCTTTTGGTCGATCGAACCACTCTGTAATTTCACCAATTTCCCTAACTTGTCCTGTCGATACCTGTTGCAATTATACGATAAGTCACCAACTCTGCTAATGCTTGGCATAAGGACTCGATAAAATCACATAATTCTAGGAGTCCTTTAAAGCCCAAAATCTCATCTACAACTGCTCCGTGTGCTGCATCATTCCGGTAACTAATCAGTTCATTTAGTTCTATTTTACCAATATTTTGACTTTCCATGTATTTATTTACCCACCTCCAAGCATCGGCAATTCCAGCATCAGCCAACAATCTGTCTAGCTCATCCTTCCGTAAATTTTGCTCGTGCAAGAGAAATGCTTGAGGTATTAAATAGTATTTTTCCTTGCCTGTTATCCCATTTAATAACCCTTTAACAACATCAATATCACTTGCCTCTAATTTATTCTTTTTAAGGTCAAGCAGCAAACGCCCTACCCCTTTACAGTGGGTATTCCTGATTCTCTCGTCCAAGTCAGAATAACTGGAAACCTGTTCTGGAAGAAATTCTAACCACAGAGAAATTAAATCTTCAACAAATTTCTCGTAAACAGCATATAACCGAGTAATAGCAGCACAGCGTTCGTAAATCCGCCATTCATTCTCCTCTGGAATTACCTCAATTAGTTCAGTTATTTTTACACTCTCTTCTGATTCCTGTTTCGTTTCGACCGCGATTTTTATGATTTCTCTGAGCTTTTGATTGGTCAGGAGAATTGCACGAATGGTATCAATTTTCGGCCTGAGTTTATTGATAAGATTTTGAAGCTCGTCAAAGTAAGACATGGCTAGTTACTCGGCAATAACTTGGGTCAGCATATCGTCGAAAAGTTGGATTCGCTTCTGGATATCGGCATTGGTTTTTCCACCACCGGTAAACAGACGCGCTTTGTCGTCGTTCAGAAGCTGCCTTGTCCGTGCAATCACTTGTTCTTTTCGCGAAATCAGCAAGTTGGTATCGGACAAATGCCTGCTAAACCCCACCATAACAGCATCATAATAAGCTTTATAAGAACGATATTGTCTCGGGCTAGACTGCCGGTCGAAAGGCTTAAATAAATCCTGCCCGTAAATTTGGTGAGCCAGATCGATTGTTTGAATAAAAATGCTCTCAAGCATTTCAACATCTTTATCAGAACAGTGCATACTTTTCATCATGTATAAATCCAAGAATTCTGTTAAATCTCCGCGTAATTCCTCAGCATGACGCAAAGCGAAGAAGCGCAGAACTAACTCGGCGTCTTCCATCTTTTTGTAGAGAGCATTCTTAGACAGTTTTTTGTCATTATCTTCTATAGGTATCCCCCAAGCCTCAGCAAATATCGGTTTCCGTGCTAGTGTTAGCAAGAGTTCGTTAAATTTTCCTAGATATAAACAGTTTCTGATCTCCTGCCGACTTAGATCGACTCCTTCAGTATTCAGACGCTCAAAAGCACGCTGCTTTAGAAACAGTGCCTTTTCAGGATTTGGTTCCGACTCAAATATCAATACGATCGAGGATAGAGAACGACGGTTGATCCCAGCTTTAATTGTTAGTGGCAGGTCTTCATACTTCCGTCCATTTAGTTCTGGCCAAAGCTCTAGTCCTTGAAGTACGAGTTTGTTTTCGTAAAAAGCTTGAAGTGCTGTTATTCTCTGTTGACCGTCCATCACTTCATAGGAATTATATGCTTTTTCATAAAGAATGATTGGTGGTACAGGAATATTGATAAGAAATGATTCGATCAATCGTGATTGTTGGACAGGGTTCCAACGCGCTCTCCTCTGGTAGAATGGGCGCAAATCTATATAATCCGGTTTCTTTAATGATTCAACAAAACTTGGTAACTTTTCCCGGTTGATTTCGGTAATGATTCTTTGCTCTCCTTTATTGTACTTAGCTCTAATTTCCCTATCTGACATTGTTTTTTGAATATTTTTCGAGGGGATGTTATCCCAGAGTTTTTCTTCAAAGGGTGCAAGCAACATTGGTTGTCTTCTCCTTGGGAATGACTGTGGTACAAGGACTATAACTATTATATCACAACAGTTGGAACATGGGCGGTTAACTTTTTACTCCTGCGTGGGTTCCGGTCCGGTGCCGATCGGGCTTTCTTAGACTTGTGGCTGTTTGCTCCTGATATCACATCATACGCGATCGGGGGAGGGGGGATGCCTGAGGTGAGAGAATTTCCCAAATCTTCTCAGTGCCCCGATCGCTAGCACTGTTTGCTCCTTAGATCCTATCTTGGCGATCGCCGAGAGGGGACCAGTTTAGGAAATAATTACCAGTATAGCCGCCGGCACCTGGGAGCAGAGCCTCCGGCGTGCCTTCCCAGGTAGAACCAGCCAACGAGTTGAAATGATTCCCCGTATAGCCGCCGGCACCGGTCGGCAGAGCCTCGGCGTGCCTTCCCTGGCTCTGCCAGGGAACGAGTAAATGGTGTCTAACCAGGTTTTCCAGACAGGTTTGCCCGATCGCAAACAGAGTCAAATCCTTGTCCAGTCAGGACTTGAGTGATTGATAAGTTTTTCTCATCACCTGTCTGGCATAGTCGAGAACCAACGAGTCTGGCTTTGTCATCAGATCCGCTTCTCTTACCGTAATAACATCCTGTCCAGCATCTCTTAGCAACTCAACTAGGCGCTTTGCCTGGGAACTCGTTCTAGAGGCTCTGCCTCTAGTTGACAATGGTGCAAGATATGAGTATAATTAATTTTATTATAAGCTATCGCCTGCCCAAGCAAAGGCTGGAGCCACCAGCTGTACGGTGTCTGATTGGGCTGTGTGGATAAGTTCAATAGCTTATTGTGCTTCCTCTACAGGCTTTTATAGCGTTAGGTATTTGATGCTGACGCTAGTATCCAGACAAAGAACTCAACCACGATATTCGTCTCCTTCCCAGAGTCTGCGAATTAGCGGTCAAGAATCACTCATCAACAATCCCTATCATCTCCTAATTGTGCAACGCCCAACTACTTTTGACCACACCCCGCAGCATACCATACTCATAGTTACAGGTATGGTAGCAAGAGGAGCTAAACTTTTGACCACACCCCAAAAACATACACCAAGCTTGATGTATGTTTTTTAGCCATACATCTAACTGGAGGTATGTTCTGAAAGTTAGCGGGCGTTATAGCGGTATTGAATCCCGAAGGACTTGACACTGATAAAATAATCGGCAATAATTATTTATGTGTGTTTTCCTGAGACATTATGGGAAGGAGCATCAGTAAAGAACTATCTCTAACGGATGCAGTTCGCCTGGGAACAACATCCTCATCCCCCTACTTGGGTTCGCCGACATTCGACGAAGTGCCTTTCCACGTCCAGGTGGGCCGTCAGCCAGCCTTGGGCACCTACGTCATAATTGAACTTGACACCGACAAAATAATCGGCAATAATTATTTAACGTATGTTTTCCTGAAACATTATGGGAAGGAGCATCAGTGAAGAACTATCTCTAACGGATGCAGTTCGCCTGGGAACGACATCCTCATCCCCCTACTTGGGTTCGCCGACATTCGACGAAGTGCCTTTCCACGTCCAGGTGGGCCGTCAGCCAGCCTTGGGCACCTACGTCATAATTGAACGCGATTCAGATCGCAGCGTTCATTACGGACGGATAATCGGCGGTACAGAAGACAACCCCCGTGCCAACCCGTCCTCAATGCAACAGGATCAGGCATACAATGTCGGTCACAAGGATCCCAGGCCGGGAGATCTAGCTCCTCACGTCACTCGGGTGATGAATGTCGAAGTCTTGGGCGAGATCCATCTAGATGATGACGGCAAGATGACCGTGAAGGAACCTAGTCTTCTGGGGCAAACTGGTAAGGGTGTCTATGAACTGCCAGCAGACCAGATTCCGTGGTTACACAACATTCCCGACTCGCCGGACAAGGGTTTTCACATCGGAATAATTGAATCGGGGAACCGTTCCGTAGATTTTGTGCTGCCAATGGAGGCGATCGCCCGGCATCTGGCAGTGGTAGGAAAAACGGGGGTAGGCAAGAGTTATGCCGTAGGAGTTTTGATCGAAGAATTAGCAGGCCACGGCATTCCGGTTATTGCCTTCGACGTGCTCGGAGACATGATTTATGCTGCTGAAGACCTCAAAGGGCGTAGCTTTCGAGCAGGAGAAGACTTTCGAGTGCCTTACTCGGTCATTGGATGGAATGAGTTTTTGGGATTTGTTCCTAACCTGACATCTGACCAATCGGAATTAGTTTCCCTGGGCTATAATGTAGTTTTAGGGGAAGCTTTTCAAAGCTTAGAGCAGACGGGAAGGGTAAACATCCCTATTCAGGAACTTTTGGATGAAATCAACAGGGCAGGTGAGGAATTTGGGCAAGGTCCTGTGGCAAAGCGGGCAGCACGCAAAGTGCAAACAACCTTTAAACGCAATAGACTGTTGACTACTGGTACTGAGGCATGGTTGGAGGAATTTACAGAAAAACCAATAACAAATGTATTTGTCGGTCATTTAAACCAACAGCAACGAAACTCGATCGTTGGGGCGACGGCGCGAATGCTTCAAGCACTCAGAAAGCGCGAGCAAATTCCCCCTTTCGTGTTTGTGCTGGATGAAGCTCATTTTTTCTTACCAGCAGCAGGAGGGATCACGCCTTCTACTAATGTTATCCGAGAGATGATTCGCACTGCTCGTCACGACGCGATCGGCATCGCGCTGATCACCCAGAGTCCGTCATCTATGGACAAGCAGGTGCTTTTGACTTGTAATACGCGGGTGGTATTCGCCCTAGATCCGGATGACATTAAATTAGTATCAGGCACGATGGGAGATGTTGCGGAAGAAATGAAGTTACGCATTCCCAAGCTGGCCAAGGGAACGGCGATCGTCTCATCTAGTATGGACATTATGCGACACCCAGCACTTGTCAGGATTCGCAAGCGTCAGACCAGAGAAGGGGCGCCAACACCAAATATAGCTGAGGAGGTTAAAAAATGGCGAGAAAAGAACAGATTCTAGAACAAAGCATTCTGGATTTGCTAGCGGCAGAAAATGATGGTTTAACAGTCGCAGAGATTGTAGATCGGCTTAGAGTCGGAGATGGGAATGTTTCGGAAAAAGTTGTACGCGCTCAACTGAACAAACTTGCTGAGGCAGGTAAACTGAACAAACAAAAGCGTCGGGGTAAAGGAATAGGAAAGACTGCCTACGCTTACTTTTACTCGGATAAATTACCGCGACAGCCAATACCGCAACAGCTAAACCTATTCGATCAAATTACTGGGGTGGTAAGCGATAAGTCTCGCTTGATTCCAAGAACCGAGGTGGAAAGAGAAGAGCTAGAGCTAGATCCAGAGGAACTTAAACGTCAAGATCGAGCGCGTTCCGTTTTGGAAAAAATTGCCTCAAGTCATTTGCAATCGGAATCATACGCACAGGCGATCGTTGAAATAGCACCTCAATTGGCAGAGGAAACCCCTGTAGATATGGTTGTAGAAATGGCCGCTTGGGTAGTAAAAGATCTCAATCAACTGGGAGAGCAAATTAATCGCCGATGGCAAAGTGGTAATATAGAAGACGTAAGGAAACTCGCTTCTAGACTAGAGGAGCGACTGATATGGGCAAGGAGCTACTTTCAGCGATTTTGGCGACTAGACCGTTCAGTAGATGAAATTCCAGGCATTTTGAATTTGCCTGGACAAGCGAAATATTTCTTTCAGGAAAAAAAACGTGCTTTCTTGAATGAGGAAAAAGCACGAGAAAAACTGGGAAAGCGGATTTTGGGTGATAAAGTAATTGAGGAGCGAGTGCCACCAACCAACATGCACAAAGCAGCAGCAGGCACCGATGCATCTGTGGCCGACATTTTATTAGATCACTCTCCAGGCAGTTTTATTCCTCCCGATCCAGTGGTAGTAACAACCTCAGCAGCAGCAATGGTAGTTACCGCCGATAGTGGAGGAAAGCTAGAATACCAGGATTTTGATATTTTTCCCGATCATCTCCAAGAGTACGAGGACTTTAGAGCCGCTGAAAATGGATTGGTGTTATCTCCAGACCTAATGAGATCCATTGGTAAAAACTCAGATTTTAAGCACTCGCGAACCGCAGCGATGGATCTCAGACAATACTCACAAGACCTTCATGTTTCAATGGACGAGTCTAAGTGGCGCCCCATTGGCAATATACCAGAGTTGGGTATTAATTCCAGACCTACCCTGATATTTCGTGACGGTCGCGTGTTACCTATAGTACATCGTTTAAACTTCTACGAAGATAAAGGCTTGTATGGTAAAATAGTCCGCAATTTAATTAAGAAGTTTGCTGATGTCATTCACAATACTCTGTCAAGTACTAGGGGTAAAATTGTCTATGGGTCTGCGGTTAAAAATCCCGAGCTGTCATGGCTAGCACCTTTAGTATTTTGGTATTTGCACATTAAGCAAGTTAAAGTAGCTGATAAAGTAGTTGTTGATGATGAAGACGTATATAAAGCTCCTTTGGCAGATACAGCGGTATCGCAGCTTCTATTTCTTGGGTTAGCAAAGAAAAATAGAAATTTTGAACGAGAGCGAGTTTTTCTAACTTTCCAACCTTTACGCCGTTTTTCAGATATTGTCTTCCTAGACGAGTCTCTACCTTTAGTCATCTCAGAAAAAGATCGAAAGAGACTTTTACAAGAAGATAGTACGGATGATTGGAATAAGTGGTTCGCAGAACGCATTCTTAGGAAGCAAAAAGAACGTCAAGAAAATATTCTCGATAAAAATGACTATCAAGCGTTGATTTATGCTTGTGATAACGCGGGAGTTATCATGTGCTACGCTGCACCCACATCTGCTTATCAAACGATAGTTGATAGCGATTCTGGTACAGCAGGTCAATTTTTAATTCCTCGCCTGGAAGCAGCTGTCAATTTACAGGATAAGCCCAACTCTTATCAAAAGAACTTAGATGAGATGCTTTCGTGGTTGGCTGCTGAACATTGGGAACTAGATTTCAACCACACGCAATCAGGATTCGACACGGGAAACTCACAGCAAAGTATTCCTATATTAGTACCTGACGTTACGATTCTTGCCCATGAAGCAGCAACCTTTGCTCGCGACAAGTTGAGTGAAGAGGTAAAAGACCAGATTATAAAGCTGATTGCAGAGCTGAGAAAACGCATGGGGAAAAGCCGCTGATAGGAATAGGTATAGTCTCGTTATCAGTCCAGAGTTTGGTAGCGAGAGCACAAGTTTGCTCAACCACGATATTCGTCTCCTTCCCGGAGTTGGCGAATTAGTGGTACAGAATTGGGATGTATTCCAGTACGGGCTCTGATTTGTTCCCGGAGGCGGGCGATCGCCGCGTCTGTGGCTAAGAACTGCTGCCGGCGACGGTCCCGATCGTCTCTGTCTTGCTGTTCTAGGTACGCTATGAATTCTCTTGCTAGGCGCGATCGCTCATCAGAAAGCTGGACCAAACTAGATTGAACTTCCTCAAGTAAACTATTGTGCTGTTGCGGTTCCATCGTGACCTCCCATTAACTAGGTTGATTGTAAAACGCTGTGGATCTGTTCAGTTGCTAGTTCTATCTTATCGTGGTGGCTGCCACCCTTACACCAATTGCAACTAGAGGCAGAGCCTCTAGAATATCATTACCAGGCCGGAGCCTGGTAACGAGGGAATTGCGATCGCCTACTTACTATAGTATCGGCTACCAGGAGGCTTCATTCTGACTCGCCAACTGCCTGCAAAACTTCTGTATAAAGCTGCTCGTCAACCCAGAAGCCAACCCGATCGATTAGATCGTCAAGCAACGGTTTTACCTCTTGAATTAAGTTGTTACGTTTGGCAGCAATGAGGATGCCTAAGACACCTGTGACTTTTAGCCCTACTCCCATTGCAGCAGTTCTACCAAGTCGTTCATCTATGAGTAGCCGTTCAGCTTTTAACTCGACAGCCAAGGCGATCGCCTCAGCCTCACCCGGATCGAGTTCAACTCTTAACATGTTGACAAATGCTCGATCGGTTACCGATTGAGTTTTAATCCAGCGGCATATCGGTACAACCATAGCACTGACATCGGTATTACCCACATTGGTGATTTCGTTGAAAACAGCCGTTGGAATCACAACTTCATCATATAGTTGACGGAGTAAATCAAGCTGACCAATGGTGGAAAGGTAAAAGATGGGTGAAGTATTACTGATAACAATCATCGCCATCCGTTTGCCTCCAAGGTTCTCAGGTCTTGCCGAAATTCCTCAACACCATAATGAATGGGAATTTTGCGGCTACCCAAAATTCTCTGAAATTCTAGTTGATTCATACCTGCAAATTTGCTTGCTGTACCCAAGGTAATCTTTTCCTGCTGAAAAAGCAGTATGGCAATTTCTAGCTTGAGAACTGCTTCAGAGATATGTGCCGCTTGCATAAATTCATCGGAAATAACCAAACTCATTTGTTCAATCTCCTAGCATCTAACTACGAGGTCAAAGCCCGCGCAGGCGGGCTTCGTTCTTGTAGCCCCACTCTTTAGGGTGGGGCTTTTTAGGGTAGGGCTAAAAGCCCGCGCAGGCGGGCTTCGTTCTTGTAGCCCCACTCTTTAGGGTGGGGCTCTTTAGGGTGGGGCTTTTTAGGGTAGGGGAGGGGGTAGTTTTAGAAGTTCTCGTGGTTGGCGATCGCCTCTTTCAACCTATCGAGTACCTGGGCGACAGGGATAGCGCCCAAATCTTGAGAAGGAACCCCCGCAGCGCGAGTTCTAATACTCAGAGTATTATCTTCCAGTTCCTTCGCACCCACGATCGCCATTACCGGTATTTTCTGTTTCTCAGCATTGCGAATCATCTTCGGCAGGCGATCGCCCGTAGTATCCACCTCCACCCGCATGGCAAAGGAACGCATTTTATCTGCCACCTCCTTAGCGAAGTCCAACTGCGCGTCACTCACGGGCAAAAACCGCACTTGTACCGGTGCTAACCACAGGGGAAAATCTCCTGCATACTCCTCAATCAAAATCCCAATTAACCGTTCCAGGGAGCCAAAAGGAGCCCGGTGAATCATGACTGGCCGTTGGCGAGAACCATCCTCCGCCACGTACTGCAAATCAAAGCGATCGGGCAAATTATAATCCACCTGCACCGTACCCAACTGCCACTCACGTTCCAGGGCATCCCGGAAGATAAAATCCAACTTGGGACCGTAAAACGCCGCTTCCCCAATGCCCTCAAAATGTTCCATCCCCAAGGTTTCCACCGCCCGACGAATGGCATTTTGGGCTTTTTCCCAAGCCTCATCGGAACCGATATATTTATCCAAATTCGGATCGCGGAAACTCAGTCTGGCTCTAAAATTGCTCAAGCGCAAAGTTTTGAACACCGACAAGGTTAAATCTACCACATTCAAGAATTCTTGATCCAGTTGTGCGGGGGTCACGAACAGGTGAGAATCATCCTGGGTAAAGCCTCGCACCCGCGTTAAACCCCCCAATTCTCCAGATTGTTCGTAGCGGTAGACAGTGCCGAACTCCGCCAGACGCATGGGCAACTCCCGGTACGATCGCAACTCGTTCTGATAGATTTGGATGTGGAAAGGACAATTCATGGCTTTGAGGACAAAGCCCTCATCTTCCGACTCTCCCATCATCGGAAACAAATCTTCTTTATATTTCTGCCAATGTCCGGAAGTCTTGAACAAATCGACTCTACCGATATGGGGCGTTACTACCTGCTGATAACCCCGTTTGATTTGTTCTTGCTTGAGAAAATCTTCTAGCAGACTCCTAACCACAGTGCCTTTGGGCGTCCACAAAGGCAAACCCGGTCCCACCCGATCGGAAAACAGAAATAAACCCAATTCCTTACCCAGCTTGCGGTGATCCCGCTTGAGGGCTTCTTCCTTGCGGCGCTTGTACTCCGTTAGCTGTTCCGGTGCCTCCCAGGCCGTGCCGTAAATCCGTTGCAGCTGGGCCTTCGTGGCATCCCCTCGCCAGTAAGCACCGGCCACGCTTTCCAAATCAATCGCTTTGGGGTCGATCTCCCTCGTATTTTCCAGATGAGGACCAGCACATAAATCCCACCACTGGTCTCCTAGGTGGTAGATAGTGATCGGCTCTTCCAATCCTGCTAAGATTTCTAGCTTATAAGGCTCATTAATTTCGGCGATCCGACGCTGGGCTTCTTCCCGGCTGACCTCTTCCCGAATCACCGGCAATTTCCGGTTGACAATCTTGATCATCTCCTTCTTGATCGCCTTCAAGTCCTTTTCCGTGAAGGGTTCTGGATGATCGAAGTCATAGTAAAAACCATTCTCGATCCAGGGACCGATCGTCACCTGGGCCTTGGGAAACAGCTTTTGCACCGCCATGGCCATGACGTGGGAAGTCGTGTGACGGATTTTTTTCAACGACTCCGACTCGCTAGTCCGCGGCAACTGAATTTTGACCGGTTGCACTTCCTCTAATTCTGATTCGGGGATCTCTTGCTTAACCATGCAGCTTTCTTTCTTAATATCGTCGGCTCGGGCGTCACCCTAATGTAGCATAGCGAAAGTTAATTACCAATGGCCCGCCGGGGGTTCAAACCCCCGGCTAATAGCTAAAGTCGGTTAAAACCGACTGAAAGCCACAGATAGAGTTGGTGTTTAGTCTCGCATTGCGTGAACTTTAGCTTTTAGCCTCCGGTTTCAACCGGAGGCGGCCTGTTGCGACAGGTGCAAGATGTGAGTTTAAACCGATCGCTGACATTAGGGTTCTACCGTTCATAGCCTCTATCTTACCGATGTTGTCCGGGAGCGGCCCGAGACCGAGAATATGAAACAGAAAGTTTCATATTGTAAAGAAACGTAACTTATGTTAAGATTATTAAGTAAATCAGTCAATTGCGATCGCCTTATGCTTAACTCAAATTTGGCACTAGCCGCTCTGTCATTCCCGGTGCGGCCCGATTTGCCGCCGGTAGTTGGGCTGGTAGCGAGGGGTTAGCATCTGCAGCAATCAGCACCAAAACACAAACGCTCCCAGTTGGCCCTAGACTGGGATAATAGGATTCACTTTGTTTCAAGGCGTTAAAAAGCTATATAACCATCTGGTCTGGAGGAAAGTCGTATGTTACACCTGCTTTATATTCTTGCCTTTACTACCCTGGCTTTGATCGCACTGCGGAATTTAATCGGCAACCTGTTAACCCTGGGTATAGACTCTACCCGCAGTTATCCGCCCCAAAGGCCAAACATCGGTAAAAACACTTATCAGTCCCTCGCTGGGTCTGGCCGTCAAGCTGTGCCTCATCCAGAATTTTTGGATGAAGCGGGTAACGTGATCGACGAACCCCTGCTGGTGATGCGATCGATGACAGTAGAAGATGCCCGATCCAAATTGGACGCCCTGTACAACTCAACACCGGAATCTTCTGGTATGGAAGGTCGCGAAGAAAACTAGGGCCAAGTTGTACCCCCTCCCCTGCCCCATAACCGGCGGCGGGGCTTTAGGTAACATGAAACAGAGGATTGAGTTTGAGTTGTTCGGGCTGAAAGTTCTGGGCCCATTCAATGAAAGCCTTGCTAACTGGTGTAGACTGAGTCTGATTAATCAATAGGGCGGTGTATTGTGTCTTCTGCTTGACAACTAGGGCGCAGTGGTCTTGACTGTAAATGGTTACGTAATGAAATCCCTCCAGTCGCAGGGAGGACATCAGCAGCGATCGCAATCCCAATGCCTGAAAAATCGTCTGTACCCAGCTCATGTTTTTGACTTCGTTAGTGATCAAATACTCTCTGGGCAAACCGTTTAAGTCAAAAATCGCCGCTCCTAAAATCAGGTCCATGTAAGAACTCCCCGAATACTGGTTAGAAGCAGATACAGAATTTCTTGGGTTGGGATCGGGGGACATGGCAGCTATACTTGTCGAAACTGATGATTCTGACTTCGATGATAAGCATACGGTAGAAATATCTGGAAATTCGGCGTTGCACAATTACGGGATGATTTAAATAGGTACCGGTACAGAATTATAACGTAGATAGTGCAATAATAACTTAATTGAAAGCCTCAACATTTCTTCCGACTTTGAGTAACATAATGTTTTTCTTTTTAATCGAGCTAGATAATGTCTTAATCGACAATTTTCACATTCAACACGGGTCATGTAGGTTTTGCTGACTATATGGTCAATATATTCAATAAACATTGGATAAACAGGCCATCCATCAGTAACGTCTAAAAAGCATTGCCAACATTTTCTAATATCCCACATAGGCTTAAAAGTTTCTGCAGAACGATCGCCTAATACCCATGTTATAATCCCTGGCTTGAAATGATTTACGACTGTCCATAGCCACTTTTTATTCTTTTTTTCATTGACATAAGTATGCAACTCGTCAATTTCTGCAACCTCCGGAATATCGTAGTTTTCAGGGATTGACGGTAATTCTTTAGCTGCCTGTTTTACCCAATCAATTTGAGTATTATGGCTGACACCAGTTATCCTTTCAATACCTCGAAATCCATTGCCATTAACGTACATTGTCAAACAATTTTTCTTGACATCTTCTGAATAACCGCGCGGATAATAATGTTCGAGAAACTGGCGACGACAATCCTTACAAATTAAATTCTGTTTGCCGCGTCTGTGACCATTTTTATTGATGTTTTCAGAACCACATCTGGGACATTTCATGTTCGACTCCTTTAGCTAATTCTTTCGCCTTACTATCCATGATAACACATATTATGACTAGGTCGAAAACAAACATCATACTATACATAAATTCTGACTGTAAAATTGCAGATTATCATAATCTGCAATAACCCATCATCCCGAAAATGTGCAACGCCGGAAATTCATATACCCAGTTGTGGCTTGCTAATTCCTGTCGATCGCGCCCCACCAGGACAATTTTCAGACTCGGGTACAAGTTTTGCGTCCGCCAGCAAAATTGCTGAGTCTGCTTGTCTAGTAGCGCCACATCCAGCAGCAATACCTCTATTGTCTCACTGCGCAGACCCTCTAACAACTCCATTTTATTGCGGCACAGCAGTGGCGACAACTCCCGTTGCCCCATCACCTCCTCTATACTGCGATCGCTAAACCGACTGGAAGCCAATAAACTGTTGAGAGTACCAATGCTTGGGGCTATTTTCGCGAGGGGTAAAGTCATGTTTTGCATCTCCTTATAGCACTTCCGGTTGGAAATGCTGCGATTAGTTAACAAAATTTATCAATATCAAATGGCTTTTATTTTGACCTAGTATACAGCAATAGATGTCGTCCCTGATATTCTCATTCTATCAAAGTTGGGGCTAGACTTGCGCCCGTATAATTACCGAGCGAAGATTTCGACCAGACTGACAAAAGCCATAGCATTTGGGATTTGCGATTTGAGATCGGAGCTTGACAAAATGGTTAAGCCTGACTGCTTATTTATTATGATGCAGTCCGGATGTTGACGATCGGGTTTGACTTCAGGTTGAAGTTATGTATAAGTTGTAGTAAGTATTTTTGCTCTTCTACAGAATCAGATCGAATCCGATATAATCAGTAGTAGGGCATAATTATTTATAGATTTGATTTTTTAGTCAACAAATATATAACCCTTGCTCTGTGGTAATCTGAAGCTATCTGGTGTCCAAGGTCGAACTACGAAGGTCGAACTACTTACCCATCCATAAAATTTCATCAACTGTAGGTTGGGTTGAGGCACGGACCCTGTTGGCGAAATATTTCTTAACATGGTGAAAGCCTTGAAAGCCTTGATATTATTGTGTTATCAGCCATGACTAGATTTTGTAGTTTTGTAACGCGAGCAACGGCAGAATCATGGTTTTGGATGTTAACTTATATTTCGCCAACAGCATCAGGCACGAAACCCAACCGGTTGCTAGCGTTCGCTAACGCTTGAGATGGTGAGAGTCGGGTTTTCGCGGGTTGTGGGTAATTACCTGGAGAAGATATCACCTGCTAGCGGCACCACGGGTGAATCTCACTTGCTGCGGCCATATTCAGATCGAATAGAAACCAGGTATATGGGCAAAACCACTAGGTTTTTATTCAAAAGGAATACCAATATTTGTAGGCGGTGTAGGCCAGGGTGACGACGCCAATGACGATCGCAGATTCATCGACAGCAAATTGAGGATGATGCAGGGGATAATTAGGTTTGTCGGACTGTCCCACGCCGAGGCGAAACATGGTGCCGGGTGCATATTCTAGATACATGGAAAAATCTTCGGCACCCAGGGAGGGTTCGGGTAAAACTTGCACCCTGGAGTTCCCCCAAGCTTCTCTGGCGCAGCTTTCTACCAACTGTGTTAATCCTGGGTCATTTTGCACCGATGGTAGTTTCCGGTGATAATTTAATTCATAGCGGGCCCCGTAACTGTCGCAGATACCTTTGACAATTTTCTCGATCCATGCTGGTAAATTCTCGCTGGTTTCCGGATCGAGCGATCGGGCGGTTCCGACTAAGCGAACTCGGTCGGCGATCGCATTTGGTGCCCGTCCGCCGCTAATTTGACCGAATGTCAGCACGAGGGGACGCAAGGAATTAGTGGTGCGACTGATGGCTTGCTGTAAAGTAGTAATCACCTGAGCTGCAATCCAGATAGCATCTACCGCTTCGTGGGGACGGGCAGCATGACCGGATTCGCCGATAATCGTCAGTTCTACATCGTCAGCAGCAGCGGTTAAGGCCCCGTAGCGAACCGCTATTGACCCTGCCTGGATGGAGGGAAAAACATGCACCCCAGAATTGCACTCACGTTTTCCATTGCTTTATCTTGCACCATCCAGCTAGCACCTTGACCAATTTCCTCAGCGGGTTGGAACAGCAAGCGGACAGTACCCGGTAATTTTATTCCCAGTTGGGAGAGCACCATTGCCGTGCCTAATCCTACCGTAGTATGGACATCGTGACCGCAGGCATGCATGACCCCGGTCTGGTGAGAAGCATAAGCAAGATGGGTGCGTTCCACAATGGGTAAGGCGTCCATATCCGTTCTAATTGCTAGCAGGCGTCCGTCCTTACCTTCACCATCTAGTTCGGCGACGACGCCTGTTTTTCCCACATCTTCTCGGACATGGAGTCCCAAGGAAGAAAGCACCCCGGCAACATAGGCAGCAGTTTGATATTCTTGACCGCTTAATTCTGGGTGGGCGTGGATGTGGCGACGAATTTCAATCAGTCGAGGGGCGAGGTTCGCGGCTAAATCTTTAATCTGGGCGAGCATGGTTGATTACAAAATGCTGGTCGATCGGTCTTATCGTTATGATAACATGGAAATATCTCCCTTGGAGATGAACATGGTGGCCGAATATATTACTGTGCGTCAATTAAGGGATCAATTTAACCTGCAACGCACTGAAGATGAGCAGTTTTTCCGAGAGTGGCAAGATGATTTGCCCGAACTCACGGATTTAGAAAAGCAACTTCTAGACGAGGTAAATAGTGATTATCGCTACTTGTCTGAATCTATTATGCTGGAAGTAATCGTAAAAATGGTGGTGCTGTCACCACTGTTGAGGCTAGCAGGTTTTTATCGCCCGCCCTTCGATATTACGGCTGAGAAGGAAATCAATATTTCATCGTTTGATGAGGAAACTATTATCAAGGGACGCATTGATATTCTCATTTTTCAACCCTCATTTTGGGTAACTGTGATTGAGACGAAAAGGACACAATACTCCCTGGAAGCAGGGATACCGCAAGCACTAGCTTATATGCTGAGTAATCCTCAGCCAGACAAACCCGTGCTGGGGTTTGTCACGAATGGCGGTGAGTATAGGTTTCTAAAACTGACCAAAGAAATCACGCCCAAGTATGCTCAATCGGATCTGTTCTCCATCGATAGCCGGAATGATTTGTATACTGTCCTAAGAGTGTTAAAGCGCATGGTTCAATTAGTCAGTCAGTAACCGATGAAAGCCCATCCCTCAGTCAGGTGGGCGGTGGGTGTGGTCAAATGTAGTTGATAGTCATTTGTTGCCGATAACTGTAGGGGCGAAGCATTCGGGCGACAAGTGATGACATCACAAGATAGATGTCCTTCCCGAATGCTTCGCCCTGCCCCCGCGAGGATCTTCCCGTACCAACTGTTTTTGACCACACCCGTGGGCGGTGCCCACCCTACGGCTGACATTTTACACTATAAAGGAGCAATCTAAGTTATGGTAGCTGCGACATTTGTCTGCAAAGAATCAAATGTATTCTCCCTAGAAGACTATATGCTCGATCCCCCCGATCGCATGGAATGGGTAGATGGGATCTTAGTCGAGAAAAACGGAAAGACAGCCAAGCACGGTCGCATTCAAGCTAGATTAGCTGCTTACTGGATCGATTATAACCTACATTCCGCACGACAAACTGTAGTACGTAATGATTACAGATGCATTGTGCTTTTGCGAACCAAAAGTTTCATATCCGTATAAATAAATATACGTCTAGTTTGCTCAATTGTCAGATATTGTACGTATTACAAAAAGTCGTGCAATTGTAATCTGTACGATAAATTACGTATTACAGAGCATGTTACAACTTGTCGTGCGGAATGTGGGTTATAAGCATTCCATCGGTCAAGGGGACTCAGTTTATACTCAAACTCCTTGTCGCACCTTTTCACAAGGCCGTCGTCCTGATGTTTCCTACTTGACTCCAGAACTGGTGGAGCAATTTGGCGATTTTACCATACTACCCCAGAGTTTCCCTTTAATTGCTGAGATCGTCTCTCCCACTGATACTACCGAAGCAGTATTTGGTAAAGTCAGAGAATATTTACAGTCCGGTTGTCAGGAAATCTGGTTAGTGTTTCCGGAAAGTCAGTGGGTTTTGGTCATCACTCAACAGCGACAGGTTTTGTTGAGCAGTGGCGATGTCGCCAGCACTCAAACTGTTCTCGAAGGTTTTTCTGTACCAGTTAATAATTATTAGCTTAATCACCATTCAGCTTCACCAGTAGCCCAGAAACCAGTGTTTCCCAAAACTCTGGTTTCTTAATTATTTCATTCCCGGGATAATCTTTGCTAGCTACTTATCTATTTGTACAGTTTTTTTCCTGACTTTTAATTAAGCTTTCACAATCATGCCAGGTTGTTTTTACAACTGCTATTGAAGCTTCATAGCTATTGTTTTTGGGTTGATGGCACACTAAAAAAACTCTGTATAGATTATTTTCTATCTCAATAAATTCTCCCATCGCAGGCACTCGGCGAACTTCTGTAATCTTGGCGATTGAAATGCTCTCCGGATCTTCTTTCAAATATACACAAATTTTGATCTTATTTGTGCTACTGACATGATAATCTTGCAGGAATTCCGGAGTTGTTTGGGTTGATGTTTTCATCACATGTAATCCTCGATAGCTCATAATTTTATCCACATTAAATACTTCAGATTACTATCGGTACATTCCCGAGAGATTCACAGAATTTAACATAATTTGCTTGACCTACAGACCTGAGGCAAGATGAAATCAGGTCTGTCTAGTGGCAGGACAGACCTATTGGTCATCAGTTGCCCTCGGGGACGGTTTATAATTAAGCTTTATTATAATCGCGACAATACAGGTAATTTACCCGCTCCTTAGGAGCAACTTATTGCTACCAACTGCACCGGCCTTGGAGATGATAGATGCTACGATTAGAACATATCAGCAAAATTTACCCTACTGGCGTTGTCCTCAAGGATATTAACTGGGAAGTGAAACCAGGCGATCGGGTAGGATTGGTAGGGGTCAACGGCTGCGGTAAGTCCACCCAGCTGAAGATTATTACAGGTGAAATCGAACCGACTGCCGGTGAATTGATTAGACCTGCGGCTCTCCATTTAGCTTACCTGACCCAAGAGTTTGATGTTGACCCCCAGCTGACCCTCCGGGAAGAGTTCTGGACTGTCTTCTCGGAAGCTAACCAGGTACATCAGTCTCTGGCCCACGTCCAGCAACAGATGGAGACCGCTACTCCCGCTGAGTTGGAACGGTTAATTGGCCAGTTAGATAAACTCCAGCGTCGCTTTGAAGCCTTGGATGGCTACACTTTGGAGGCCCAAATCGAAAAAATGTTGCCGGAGATGGGGTTCTCCTCGGCTGATGGCGATCGCCTGGTGAGTTCTTTTAGCGGTGGCTGGCAGATGCGGATCCAACTGGGCCAGATCTTACTACAATCTCCAGACCTGCTACTCCTGGACGAACCGACTAACCACTTGGACCTGGAAACCATCGAATGGCTGGAGACTTACCTGAAGGGGCTGACTATCCCCATGGTGATTGTATCTCACGATCGGGCTTTCCTGGATCGCCTCTGTCTGCAAGTAGTGGAGACCGAACGGGGGGTCTCCACTACCTACTTGGGGAACTACTCCGCCTACCTGGCCCAAAAGGCCCAAATGCAAGCCGCACAACTGAGTGCATTCGATCGCCAGCAGCAGGAGTTAGAGAAGCAGCAGGTCTTCATCGAACGGTTCCGGGCCAGCGCTACCCGCAGTACCCAAGCTAAAAGTCGGGAGAAACTCTTAGAAAAGGTCGAACGCATTGAAGCGCCGACCGCTGCACTGAAATCTCTCCACTTCCGCTTTCCCCCTGCACCCCGCAGCGGACGGGAAGTTGTCGCTATTAAAGATTTGGTCCATGCTTATGACGACCAGATCCTGTTTTTAGGCGCTAATTTGCTCATCGAAAGGGGCGATCGCATCGCCTTCCTCGGTCCGAACGGTTGTGGTAAGTCTACCCTGCTGCGCCTGATTATGGGTATGGAAGCACCTACTGAAGGGACGATCGCCTTAGGGGATCATAACGTTCTGCCCGGCTATTTTGAACAAAATCAGGCGGAAGCTTTGGACTTGGAGAAAACCGTGATGGATACCATTCACGATGAAGTTCCTGACTGGAAAAACGAACAGGTCCGGACTCTCTTGGGAAGTTTTCTGTTTAGCGGCGACACGGTCTTTAAGCAGGTGAAAGCCCTGAGTGGCGGGGAAAAAGCCCGTCTCGCCTTGGCCAAAATGCTCTTGCAACCAGTAAATCTCCTGATTTTGGACGAACCTACTAATCACCTGGATATTCCCGCTAAGGAAATGCTCGAAGAGGCACTTCAGCATTATGATGGGACGGCAATCTTTGTTTCCCACGATCGCTATTTTATCTCCCAGGTGGCAAATAAAATTGTGGAAATCAGAGATGGGGAATTCCATGTTTATCTGGGAGACTACCAATATTATCTGGACAAACTTGCTGAAGAAAAAGAAAAAGCCAGGTTAGAGGCGATCGCGGCGGAAAAAGCTGCTAAAGATGCCGCAAAACGCGCAAAGCAAAAAGCTAAGCAAAAAGCTAAGAAGAAGGGCAAGGGCTAATGGGTAGTCAGCCCGCTGGCCCGCTAAGAAACCCGGTTTCTCCAAGAAACCGGGTTTCTGGGTACTCGACCGCGATGTCGGGAAAAAGACGATCGCCTGTCCTCTGCTAGGCCATCCTCAGCGGCCAAGGCCGGGAGCAACCGGAGATCGTATAGTCTGGGGGGTCTCACTCTACATCCGATCGGATATTTTTAACATATAAATCATATTTTGTCAAGCTTTAAGAGAATTGATAACGCTAAACGGGGGCAAAACCCTCCTTATGTAAAGAAATGTAACAATCCGGCGGGTTTCGTAACAAAGTGCGGGTGCTTCCTTGAGTTTTAAATAGGAGGATACGCCTCCCAGGGAAGGGCGATCGCCCTTTCCCCAGCAGGCGCGAACCTTCCTGTCCAACTCACGCAATTTACCAGTAAAAACAGTCAGGAGTGACAATATGTCTACAAACCCTTTCAGCCAATGGACTAAAAAAATCGCCATTTCTCTAGGTTCGGCTTCTTTGTGCTTTGGCTTGCTCAACTTAGATGCCAAAGCAGAAGCTGCTTCATTGTTATGGTGGGACTCGTCCGTGTGGCATGGTGGTCAACTTGCAGATCCGTTTCGCCAAGAGATGCCAGATTTTCTCAATGAGTTTGATGGCGGAGATCTCTTTAACACTACTTACATCTCCAGCAAGACTCCAGGAGAGTTTGCCACCCATCTGGCATCTAATAGCTACGATGTCATCGTATTGGATAGCGGCAATAATGAGACAATAGTATTTAATGAGGACGATCGAGTCGCATTACAAGCACATTACTCCAACAACTCCAACTTGATGCTCGACGGTAGTCTCCTCATCCGCAGTTTTAATTATGCTCCTGCAACAGATTTTCCCGGTCCCAATGGCGCTCTAGGTGGCTTTCTTGCCAACCAGGTGTACCAACTTGCCGAACGTGGCGGCGGGATTATGATTGGCTCCGATCATTATTCGTATCAGCGCGATGGAAATCAGATGCTCAGTGCCATTGTACCGGGTGCTGCTTTCAGCGGCATCACTAATCCCTCTAGCGATGGTGTTTTCTACGGCACAGATTTGCTGAACAGCGTCGCCTCCGTTGCTCCCGCAGATGTCTTCACTCATTGGTCTTCTGTTCCTAGCCAAGGAATTTCCCCGACGGGAGAGTTCACTGATTTCTTAGGAGATCCTATTACCCTCTACAGTCAGGTTGACGTGGCTAACAAACCCGGTGGCGGACCCAAATATTCCTACATTTCTACTAGCTGGGAACCGGGTAGCGAAATAACCTCTGTCACGGGTGTGGTCAAAAACAGTTGGTACGGGGAGATTCTCGCGGGGTGCAGGGCGAAGCATTCGGAGAGGACATCTGTCAAGTTATGTCATAATTGATCTCCCGAATGCTTCGCCCCTACAGGGGGATCCGACAGCTGGGAGGGCCCATAAACGATCAACGGGTTTTGACCACACCCCTCTGTCACTGACCAAAAGCCCCCCGAATCTAAATCTGTCCCCGAACCATCTTCGGTGTTGGGTTTGTTGGTATTGGGTACTTGCGGTGCTGCGGGTTCCTTGCGGAAACTGCAACTGCAACGGAAAGTTGAGAGTTCTGGCGATCGCTAATCTCCAGCGATCGCTAATCTGAGTGGTCCAGAAACCCGGTTTTTTGGAAAAACCGGGTTTCTCATGCTAAAATATCCATTATATATCTCGTGGGATAAAGTCAGTCATTCGTAGGTTGGGTTGACGTTAGGAAACCCAACAGGCGCAAGGCTAACAACATCCCTTTGTTGGGTTTCGTGCCTCAACCCAACCTACGACTCCTTGGATGAATTACTAGCAGGTGAGACCGAAGAGCGCGGGGAAGAAATATATTGGGGCAAGCCAGAAGGAGAAGAACTGTGGTAAATTATATTCCCAAACAATACAGGATATTCGTAAACAACATCTCTAGTGTCAGTTATATAACCGAAACGGGATCGACTTGCGCTTTTTTCTAATCTACGCGGCCCCGGACAGGCGAGACGCCCGTCCTACGCCCCGGACAGGCGAGACGCCCGTCCTACGCCCCGGGCAGGGGAGAATTTTGGGATTGCTCGCGCCGAGGTGTACCCTAGATCGAGTCACTCTATTTACTGCGATTACCAAAATCACAACGCGATATGACAGTCTCCAGTCCTCCCCGCACCATACGCATCGGTTCCCGCAAAAGCCAGCTGGCATTGATCCAAACTCACTGGGTGCAAGCACGGTTCCAGGAACATTTCCCCGATCGCGCCTTTGAGGTCCACACCATGAGCACCCAGGGTGATAAGATTCTGGATGTGGCCCTATCCAAGATTGGCGATAAGGGACTGTTCACCAAGGAACTGGAACTGGGAATGCTGCACAATCATACAGATCTGGCAGTGCATTCCCTCAAGGATCTGCCGACGAACTTGCCAGAGGGGTTAGTCTTGGGATGCGTCACGGAACGGGAAGATCCTGCTGACGCCCTGGTTGTCCATAGCAAGCATCAAGATAAGCAACTGGATACTCTGCCCCCGGGACCGTCATCGGTACATCTTCCCTGCGCCGCCTGGCACAGCTGCGACATCATTATCCCCATCTGGAATTTAAGGATGTCCGGGGTAATCTCAATACTAGACTGGCAAAGCTAGATGCCGGGGAGTACGACGCCCTGATCCTGGCAGTGGCTGGTTTGCAGCGCCTGGGCATGGCCGATCGCATTCATCAAGCAATTCCAGCGGATATTTCCCTCCATGCCGTGGGACAGGGTGCTTTGGGCATTGAATGTCGCGGTGATGACACCGAAGTGCTAGATTTGCTCAAAGCAATCTCTCATACTCCTACCACCCAACGCTGCTATGCCGAACGGGCCTTCCTGCGATCGCTGGAAGGAGGTTGCCAAGTCCCGATCGGGGTAAATACGACCCTAGATGGGGATGCACTTACCTTAACAGGTTTGGTGGCCAGTCTTGACGGTAAACGCTTAGTGAAAGATAGTATTACAGGTCCAGCCACCAATGCCGAACAGTTGGGACTCGATCTGGCACAGCGCCTGCGGGATATGGGCGCACAAGAGATTTTAGCTGAAATATTAGCTGAAATCCAACGAGATTAACAGATGCACCCCCTCGATCGTTTCCCTGGTTCTAGCTGAAAAAGCAATTGACCATTGACCATTAACAATTAACCATTGACCATAGACCATAGATAGCTGATGAGAATTCTGTTTGTTTCTGCAGAAGCAGCCCCGATCGCCAAAGTAGGCGGTATGGGGGATGTAGTGGGTGCCTTACCCAAAGTGTTGAGAAAAATGGGGCATGATGTCCGCATCTTCATGCCTTACTATGGCTTTTTGCCAGACAAAATGGAAATCCCCAAAGACCCGGTATGGTGGGGGTTTGCCATGTTTGAAGACTTCGCGGTCTACGAGACAGTGTTACCGGGAACTGACGTGCCCTTATACCTGTTCGGACATTTGTCTTTCGGTGGTCGGAACATCTACTACGGGGAAGATGAAGATTGGCGGTTTACTCTGTTTGCTAATGGTGCAGCAGAGTTTGCCTGGAACCACTGGAAGCCGCAAATTATTCACAGCCATGACTGGCACGCGGGGATGCTTCCGGTCTGGATACACCAATCTCCTGATATTAGCACGGTGTTCACGATTCACAATTTAGCATATCAAGGACCGTGGCGTTGGTATTTGGATGGGATTACCTGGTGTCCTTGGTACATGCAGGGTCATAATACCATGGCAGCAGCAGTGCAGTTTGCCGATCGGGTAACGACGGTGTCTCCGACCTACGCCCAGCAAATTAAAACGGCAGAATATGGGGAAAAGCTTGAGGGTTTGCTATCTTTTATCAGCGACAAAACCGTGGGTATCCTCAATGGCATCGATACGGAAAGCTATGACCCGGCCACCGACAAGTATATTCGGGAAAACTTTACAGCTGATACGATAGAAAAGCGTGCCGCTAATAAAATTTCCCTCCAAGAAGAAGTCGGTATGGAGGTAAACAAGGGCACCTTTTTGATTGGTATGGTGACCCGGTTGGTGGAACAAAAGGGCATAGACTTGACCATTCAAATCCTCGATCGGTTTATGGCCTACACCGATGCCCAGTTCGTGCTGCTGGGGACGGGGGAGCGCTATTATGAAACCCAAATGTGGGAGATGGCATCCCGTTATCGGGGGCGGATGTCGGTGCAACTGCTTTATAATGATGCCCTGGCCCGCCGCATTTATGCAGGATGCGATGCTTTCTTGATGCCTTCGCGCTTTGAACCCTGCGGGATCAGCCAAATGCTAGCCATGCGCTACGGTTGCGTTCCCATTGTACGACGCACGGGGGGCTTAGTGGATACGGTCTCCTACAATGTCCCGGATCTAGAAACCGGTACGGGTTATTGCTTCGATCGCTACGAACCCTTGGACCTATTTACCTGTATGGTAAGGGCTAGCGAAGCGTTCCGGTTTAAGGCGGAATGGCAGAAACTACAGCAGCGGGGGATGCGGCAGAACTTCAGTTGGGATCTGTCCGCGAAAGAGTACATTAAAATGTACCGAGAAATTATCGGTCTGCCGCCGGAAGAGCCCGAAACTCAACCAGAGTTAGCTGCTACTACATCCTCATAGAATGTCGGGTGGGCTGCGGCCCACCTGACATTTGCATCTAATCATGTAAAATGGGGTGTAAAATGGGGTGTAAAATGGGGGCACATTAGCAATTAGTAATTAACCATTAGCAATGCAACAGTCTAGCAGAAGCCAAGTAGTCGAAGTGAATGGGGTGAGGTTTCAGACCGAAATACAGTCGGTTATTCCTGTTCCTATATTGCCGTGGACTAAAAGCAATGTGAGTCTGGGAATTTATGTGACAAATAAAACTGCAACTCCTCTCTATTTCAGGCGATTAGATTCTCTGGAACTGACTCTCATTGATGATGTCGGGAAGGCGATCGAGATAGAAAGTGATATTTTGCGACTGCGAGTCAAAGGAACCCCTTATTATACAGTATACTCTGGGAAAAGCGAGTTTTTGAGTTGGGCAAGTTTTATTTATAGAGAATTTTGCCAACTCCAACTCAAAATTGATAATGAAGCGGGCGGCTTCTATTATTTTAATTACCTCAAGCCAGGTAAATACAAACTTCAGATTGATTATCGAGGTAGCGGAAAACTTCCAGAGTTATCACCAGAAAAACAAGCTTCAGGGAAAGTTTGGACGGGAATTGTAACTATACCTTTTGTCGAGTTTTGCCTAGGAAGCTATACTAGCAAAAGCAGATAATCATCATCAGGATTATGTATGGCATTCAGTATTATCCCGACCCAGCCTGGTGCTACTTTTCGATATCAGCAAGAATCCACATATTTTGTTGGTAGGTCCGAGTGGAAAACAGAAGTCAGTAATGATGTATGGTTGAGACAGCTTCCTAGAGGGGGTACATTGAGATTTACCGCTACAGTTAATCTGCTTTGGGCACCGAGGGCTAATCTGACTGGCGGTCGAGGATGGATTTTTCAGCGTGCAAATAGAGACTTAGAGGGAAGTTTTGAAATAACTACCTATTACGCATGTGCTTTTAGAGAACCATGTGGCGGTCAGACTGGTGTTGGTCCTGATATAGACTTCCTGACAAGTGGGGTTGGAGCAGTTTTTGGTTTGAAATATCATCCTGTCGGATCTGATCCGACACCAGAAAATAATAATCTGCACTGGATTCAGGTTGTAAGCAGCAACAGAACCCGTCTTTCTTTTGTGGACAATGGCAAAAACTTTGAGGATCCGTATTACGACACTGGCGTCTCTGTTGCTGGGAAAGATTTCTTTTCAGATCGACCTTACTTTTTTAGTCGCAGTTCGCCTGTCACGTCTAATTTTTTTACTGCGGATTTATATCTAGTAGAGGAGGTTGCTTCACCGAAGGCTTCCGTGAGGCAAGTCATAGTTTATAACGGTATTCAGTGGGGCTGGAGAAGTAATCAATTGCAGCGTTAAATGGTAAAATAGGCTATGATTAAATCACTTCAGAGAACGCTAACCTTTGATAAATTTATGGAAAGCTATCCAGAAGACGGTAAATGTTACGAACTGATTGATGGAGAGGTTGTCGAAATGCGACCGAGGGGCGACCATGAGGATATATCAAGTCTCATTACTCGCAAACTGGATCGGGAAATAGAACGCTGCCTTATTAATAATTTACTATCGGTTGGGTCTCGGCACGAAACCCAACCCCAACCTCTAGCCGATCGCAATGCAACAAGCAGAAGCGTTTTAAACTTTCCCTGACTAAAGCAGGAAACAAGAGACAGATTCGCGATCTTGTGCTAGAATTAAAACATGTAAATGGGGTGTGGTCAAAACCCGTTGATCGTTCATAGGCCCTCCCAGTCGCCGGATCCCCCCCAAACCCCCCCTTCCAAAAGGGGGGGCTCCGGAAGCCCCCCTTTTTAAGGGGGGTTTGGGGGGATCGGATGCAACTACTTTTGACCACACCCATGTAAATGCGATCGCATTGGGTAGGGGCAGAAACAATGACTATCACGGCAACTTCAGGAACAAGAACCAAAAATATCTATAACCAGGACTTTTATCTGTGGATAAAGACCACAGCTAAGTTACTACGGGAGGGAAAGTTAGAGTCAGTAGATATTGAAAACTTAATCGAAGAAATAGAGGCGATGGGCAGGAAAGAAAAGCACAGTCTCAGAAGCAATCTGATTGTGCTGTTGATGCATCTAATCAAGTACAGATATCAACCAGATCGACGGTCTAACAGTTGGCTTTCTACAATATTCGAGCATCGAGATAGGATAGAAGTAGAACTCGAAGAGAGTCCAAGTCTTCAGCCTTATTTAGAGGAAATCTGGTCAGAATGTTACTCAAAAGCAAGGAAAAAGGCTTCTCTGGAAACGGGACTGCCCCTGAGTACCTTTCCCGAGTCATGTCCCTTTAGTCAAGCGGAAGCCCTAGATCCTGAATATTTGCCATAATCAAAGTAAAGGAGTATGATCGAGAAGAAAGCATAAGAGAAACGACCATGAATAAAGAAGAGATTAAGCAGCGAGTTGAGCAATTACGGCCAGAACTGCAAAAAGCAGGTTACGCCTATTACGTTCTGGACGATCCGATTATGGAGGATGCAGTTTACGATCGCCTGTATCGGGAATTACAAGAACTGGAAAGTCAGCATCCCGAATTAGTAACGGCGGACAGTCCTACCCAGCGAGTGGGAGATAAACCTGCTTCCCAGTTTACCTCGGTGCGGCACAATATTCCTCTGTACAGTCTGGAGAATGCTTTCAACATTCAGGAGTTGACTAAATGGCAAGAACGCTGGCAACGACATGCACCGGGAACGGAATCTTTTGCCTATGTTTGCGAACTAAAAATCGATGGTTCGGCCTTGGCCCTAACTTATGAAAATGGGATATTGGTCAGGGGGGCGACTCGGGGTGATGGGATCGAAGGTGAAGAAATTACCCAAAATGTGCGGACAATTCGCTCAATTCCTTTGCGCCTGAATGTAGATAAACCACCGCCTGTGGTCGAGGTGCGGGGGGAGGCGTTTTTCAGTTTAAATGTCTTTGAGCAAATTAATGCCGATCGATCGCTTGCTGGGGAGCAATTATTTGCGAATCCTCGGAATGCGGCGGCGGGGACGTTGCGACAATTAGATTCGCGCATTGTGGCCAAACGGCGACTGGATTTCTTTGCCTATACCTTGCAGCTACCCGATAATATGTTAAGGTCAAATAGCCATTGGTCGGCCCTGGAATTGCTGCAAGAGTTTGGTTTTCGGGTGAACCCCCATCGTCAACTATGCGATGGCTTGCAGTCGGTGCAGGAGTATTATCAATATTGGGATAGTCGGCGGCAAAGTTTGCCCTATCTCACAGATGGGGTGGTGGTGAAGCTGAATGATTTAGCTTTGCAAGCACAGTTGGGTTTTACTCAGAAGTTCCCCCGCTGGGCGATCGCCCTGAAGTACCCGGCAGAAGAAGCGCCAACTGTGGTAGAATCAATTACAGTGCAAGTGGGGAGAACGGGGGCCCTGACGCCAGTGGCAGAGTTAAAACCGGTACAGTTAGCGGGGACGACGGTGTCCCGGGCCCAGCTTGCATAATAGCGATCGCATTTCGGAATTAAACCTGTACGTTGGGGATACAGTAATAGTGCGGAAGGCGGGAGAAATTATCCCGGAAATAGTGCGAGTATTGCCAGAATTACGTCCGGAAAAGGCAAAAGCTTTTGTGATGCCGAGTCATTGTCCGGAATGCGATCGACCGGTAGTCAAACTGGCTTCAGAGGCAGTAACCCGTTGCATTAATCCCGAGTGTCCTGCTATTATCAGAGGCAGTCTGATCCATTGGGCAAGTCGCAGCGCCCTGGATATTATTGGTATGGGAGAAAAGTTGGTGCAGCAGATGGTCGATCGCGGGTTAGTTAAGTCTGTTCCCGATCTGTACGATCTCACTGTAGAACAACTGAGTTCTTTGGAACGCATGGGAAAGAAGTCGGCGGAGAAATTGGTGCGGGCGATCGCCGAATCTCAAAGTAAACCCTGGTCGCGAGTATTATATGGTTTAGGGATACCCCATGTGGGCAGCGTGAATGCTAAAGTATTAGCAGAAGAATTTCCCAATGTCAAGGAGTTAGCAGCAGCATCAGCGGCGAAGATTGAAGGGATATATGGCATTGGTCCAGAAATTGCTTACTCTGTTTCCGAGTGGTTTCAGAGAACAGAAAATCAGAGGGCGATCGCCCGTTTAGGGGAAGCTGGATTACAATTAGAGGGAGAGGCATCTGCCGAGGTAAAAAAATCGGGTAATTTAGCAGGTAAAACCTTTGTGATTACGGGAACTTTGCCAAGTCTGAAGAGAAATGAGGCAAAGGCATTGATTGAAAAAGCTGGCGGAAAAGTGACTAATTCAGTGAGTAAGAAAACTGATTATTTAGTAGTAGGAGAAGAGGCGGGTTCCAAGCTAGAGAAAGGGGAAGCATTAGGAATTGCGCAACTGTCGGAAGCGCAGCTACTGGAGTTACTGGAAGCGGAAGCAGGTTCGTAGTAAAGACTTTAGTCTTTGCGGGGATTTGCGGGGGCCCGTTCGTAGTAAAGACTTTAGTCTTTATCTCCCCAGGTTCGTAGTAAAGACTTGATATCAAGTCCGGATGATTAACGATAATAAAAAAGATCTATTCGTAGGTTGGGTTGAGCCCCAGCGAAACCCAACAGCACTGACTAAGGTTGGGTTTCGTGCGGAAACCCAACCTACGGGCGATCGTATTTTTATTACGGGCAGAAGAAGCGGACATGATATTAGTCTTTGCCTTTCAAACTCGCAGATGAGGACTTCAGTCCTCACTACGAACATCTGATATTATTTATGGTAAACCAAAGTGAACCGATTAGCTGCCGGTTGAGGGGAAGGATCTTCTGGAAGCTTGACGGAATTCGGGTTGCCAATTACAAATAGCTGTAGTAAAATCGTGATGATGAAGGCTAAGGTGAATTTTTCGCACATTGCGGACACTCCTATTTATCTGTGCTATTTCCCAGATCGGGTTGGTATGGTAATTGCACCTTGCCTCCTAGACTCACAGATGCCATAATTGTGCCCCCAACGGCTACATTCGATCGGGGGGTGGGAAAGGGACCACCGATCCCAATACTTCTCGGTTAACAACTTGTCCTGGGCGAGGGGAGAAGACGCACCGGACGCGGGGACGCGGGGACACGGGGATGAAGACGCACCGGATGCGTCGGAGTGTCTCCCCCTCTCCCCCTCTCCGCGTCTCCCCTCGACCTGTCTCCCCCTCTTAACCGAGAGGTATTGCCACCGATCTGGGAGGCCGGCGATCGCACGCTGCGCTCTCAGGGCCTCGCGGACCGATGTCGTTCCAGAAGGGATTCGATCAGAGAGTCGGATGTCCAGAATGTAGTTTGTCTTAAACGATCGATAGCAGTGGGGAAATCAATCAATCCCCTTGTCGCCGCCCGATCTAAAATTCCCAGAACTCCAGTAACGAGCAATCCACGTTCTGCTGCTACCCGTCTTGCTGCCCGATCGTCCAATAAAATCAACTCGGCCTCTAATTGTTGCGCTAGCGCGATCGCCTCACGTTCACCTAGATCCAATTCCTCTAGCACCTCATCTAGTTCAGTGGTGACTGATTGAATCTCCAGCCATGCAGGTGGTTGTGATATCCAGCTTTGAAGTATAGCTAGCGATGCGGATGCGCCTAGTTCATCACGCACGGCTTGGGGAATGGTAATCTGACCAAACAACTGCGGCAAGAGATTGATTTGGTCAATCAACAACAAATAACATAATGGCGATGTGTTAGATACTACGGTCATTTTTCGATATCACCTTATTGATAGCCTCAACATCTTGTTCTAAGTCAGCCAGGGTATAGTGCAGATAAGCCCCTTCCTGCTTGAGAAATCCATGAGCTTCCCAGCGCGAAGATAACTTTAGCATCCGCCGCACCTCAGCAGCACTAATCACTTCCCCACGATATGCTTCTGCCGCAAGTATCTCCAGCGCCCGCTTTTCTAAACTACCCCACTTTGCTGACATGCGCTCTGCTGTTTTATCTGGAATTTCGATGGTGATTTGCATTTTCTCTGCTCCTCAATACTTTTCAAATGGTAACCAATTTGTGACCGACATGACCTAATAATTATTCTACACCATGTTTCGCTCTTTATAGGATGTAGATAGATGAGTTCTGCATCCCGAACTCATCTGACATCAACGCACTACCAAACTAGAGTCAATGTCCGCTAATTTAGCACAGCCACTCAAGGCCATTGCTAGGTCTAATTCATCCCGCAACAGTTCCAGAACATGCTGGACCCCTGCTTCTCCTGCTACCGCTAATCCCCACAATATCGGTCGCCCTAATAGCACCGCTTTTGCCCCTAATGCTAACGCTTTTAACACATCTGTACCCCGACGAATCCCTCCATCTACTAATACTTCGACTCGGTCCCCTACCGCTGCTACTACTTCACTCAGGGCGTCTATAGATGCGATCGCCCCATCCAGTTGCCTGCCCCCGTGATTGGAAACTATAATCCCTTGAGCGCCATGTTCTACAGCCCGCAGGGCATCATCTCCCCGCAAAATCCCTTTGACTACTAAGGGCAAGGGTGACAGGGACTGCAACCATTCTAAATCAGACCAGGTTAGGGCCGCGTTAAACTGTTCTAACAGGTAGGCAAATAAACCAGACTCTCCCGCTCTCTGAGTAATTTTTAAGTCTTTTAAGGTAGTTAAATTTGCTAATTCCATGCCGGTTGGGAGCGCAAATTGATTGCGCATATCTTTCTCCCGCCGTCCTAACATCGGCGCATCTACTGTCAAGCAAAGGGCTTGATATCCGGCGGCATGGGCCCGTTCTACTAATGCTTTGGTCAAACCCCGATCGCGATGCACGTATAGTTGAAACCATTGCGGCGTTTGCTGTCTAACACTGGCAACTTCTTCTAAACTTTTGGTCGCCATCGTACTCAATATCATCATGCTTCCTAACTTGGCCGCTGCTGAGGCCGTGGCCATTTCTCCTTCCTTTGCCGCTAAACATTGAAAGGCCATGGGCGCGATCGCGATCGGCATTTGCCAAGCTTGACCGAGAATAGTCGTACTTAAATCTCGGTGACTGACATCTACTAACATGCGCGGACGGAGTTTATACCCTGCAAATGCCGCACGGTTGTCTTGCAGAGTAATTTCATCTCCAGCACCGCTAGCGTAGTAGTCTAGGGCCATTTGAGATAACTGCCCGGCGGCCAATGCTTGATACTCGAATAGATTGATCGGTTTAGCGCTATTAGTCATGTTTGGCGATTTAGTGAGAATGAAGATATAATTTTATTGCCCATAGTACCCCATAGTACCGCAGTTGTGTTAAAATAGTTTCATCGGGATCGACCGGGTGCATCTCATATTTGCAGATCTAACTGTAGGGGCGAAGCATTCGGGCCACAAATCATGACATCAAACGACAGATTTAATATCCGAATGCTTCGCCCGTGCGAAAGTGAGATGTACCCTCGACCGATGCCCTAACTCAGGAGAAAACCATGACCTTAACAGAGTTCGCCCAACTGCCCCAAAATCCCTCTTCCCTACCGACCGCCCTGCAAGCTTTGTGGTACGATCGACAAGGGAACTGGGACAAAGCTCATGAAATTGTCCAAGATGCCAACGATCTTGACAGTGACTGGGTTCATGCCTACTTGCATCGTCAAGAAGGAGACCTGAATAATGCTCGTTACTGGTATCATCGCAGCAGACAGCCATTCTTTACATCCGACCTCAAGTCCGAATGGGAACATATTGCTAGCAACTTGCTTTTGAGAATTGAGAATTGTTCATTATGACCTTAAAACATGCCATGATTATCGGGCATCGTGGAGCCAGTGGCTACCTGCCTGAAAATACCCTAGCTGCTTTTTCCCTCGCGATCGAAATGGGTGCTGACGCGATCGAACTCGACATCGTGCCCACAAAAGAGGGGGAATTAATTGCCCGTCACGAAAACGACCTCACCCACACTACTAATATATCACAGTTTCCTGAATTTACCGATCGCCTGACCGCCAAAAGCATCTACTGCCAAGAAATAACTGGCTGGTTTACAGAAGATTTCACCTTAGCAGAAATTAAAACTCTCAAGGCGAAAGAACGGCATTCCTTCCGCCAGCAATCAGCAAATTATCTACACCAAGTGCCGACTTTACAGGAAGTTATCGATCTAGTCAAGCATCAAAGGACATCTGCCGGGCGGGCGATCGGGCTTTACATAGAAATCAAGCATTCTACCTATTTTAGAACAATAGGGCTGCCCATGGAAGAGCCTTTAGTAGAAATATTGTCAAGGAATGGATATAATACAGCAGATGCCCCGATCGCGATCGAATCCTTTGAAAGCGAGAGTCTCAAACACCTGCATCAACTTACCCAAGTACCTCTCGTGCAGCTGCGCCAGGACTTGACATCAGCATCAGAATTAGCTAATATAGCCGAGTATGCTGTAGGATTAGCACCCTACAAACGTTTAATTGTCCCCACTGACGAACGGGGACATCTGTTAGCCCCTACCTCATTAATTCAGGATGCCCATCAATTAGGTCTCAAGGTCTATAGCTGGACATTTAGAAATGAAAACATGCATCTCGCCCCAGAGTACCAAGGTAACCCACAAGCAGAATACGAGCAATTCCTGCTCTTAGGATTAGATGGAGTCTTTAGCGACTTCCCTGATACCGCAGTCTCAGTGCGCGATCGGCTCCATCCTTCCCAGTAAAATGCTTGTAATTCGCAATTCCCATTCACTTGCCCATATTGCGCTTCATTTGTTCTAGTTCGTCATCCATTTCCCATTGGCGAAACTTCTCCAGTAAAGGATCTGCTTTGCTATCAAAACTATAACTTTTGTTCCAACCTGGCGGTGTTTGCTGCTGAGCAGTTTTGGCCCGATGACGTTCCGCTTCCACCTGAGTAGCTTTAACTCGCACTTCTTTCAAGCGTTCCTTAATTTTACGATAAATATCCTTCGCTTGTTCGATGCGTTCTTTGCACCCTTGCATCTTACCCCAGAGTTGATTTCCTTGACGTAGCAGTGCCCCTTCCCTTTCTGCCGCTGCTTCGGCCAAATCTAACCTTCCTTTCTCCCGCGCCTTATTTACCCAGTTATGCCAGCGCTGGATTTCTTGAGCTTTCGTCAGGATATCATCCTGCAACTTCTTTTCTTGCTTTTGTAATTCGGCAATCAGTCGCAAGGTATCTTCCTCTTGCTGTTGCAATTGTTCTTCTAAGATTGATAGTTCTAAATGGGGATTTTTCCTGAGAAAATCATCTAATCTGTTCTCAAAAAAACGGCTGAAATCTTCAAATATTCCCACTTTTACAACTCCTATAATAACCGACCCCGGGCAGGCGAGACGCCCGCCCGACGTGTTATCATAACTTCTGTCCTACATAGATGGAGCGCAGTTGGCCATTGCGCTCCACGATCGCCTCTTGTTGAGAGATTTCCACTAATTTCCAGCTACTCTCTCCAATATTGTCTCCCACTCGGAACCGATGGGTCACTCCATCAATATCAAATAACGCCGCAGACCGATCGCCCAATTTGAGAATTCCCACCAGAGTCTCAGTCGCATTTGATGTCACTGGCGGCGGGTCGGGCAAGGATATGGGTTTTGGCGCGATCGCGGGTGGTCCGGGCAGCGGCGGCAGAGTTATATTCGATAATGGGGGCGGGGGTGGCAGGGCCGCTATATCCGATGATGAAGGTGGTGGTGGTAGGGGTAGGGACCCTGGCTGGGATGCTGGCCGTGGCGGCTGATATACGGGTATATAGACTCTTTCCAGCACTGTCGGCAGCCGGTTAGGCCCTGACAACTGCCTGTTGGTCCCTGATTCTGGAGAGATAAAATTAATCTCTGTTGGCCTATCTGGCACGGTCGCGACTTGTTCGCCCTGCCGTGGGTTTTGGTCGATCGATGCCAGAGTTTGCTGCATATATTGCGCGAACCGGGCATTTGCTTCGGCTTCGATCCGTGCCTGTATCTCTTCCCTGGACGGACTGACAACATCTCTACCCGATACAAACAAACTCTGCCACCCTGGCCCCTCTATTACACCCTGTCTGTTCAGCCATATTAACAATGGTACCCCCAGGCAGGTCGAGACTAGCAGCAATACTAGCTTCCTCACCGATCGATCGCCTACTGGTTTTGCCGTTCTGCTAAGGGAGGTACTGCTGAGATCCGTCGGTGCGATCGGCCTGTCTATTGTGGATGTAGAAGTAACCCTTTCTATTTCCCCACTGCTTTTTATTTCCTCAGTCAACGCCGACTCTTCTGCTGGCGTCCTTTGTACAACTGGCGGTTCGACTTCCCTCACCGCAAGTGACTCTTGGGGGGAATGGGGCGCTAGTGGCAGGCCGATGGACTGCATATCCATCGGCTGCAAATATAAGTATTCTGGTTGTACTGGCTCTTTTGGAAGCGCTGTGCCGCCATCTAGCACCCGATCGACCTCTTCAAATAGATCTTCTATCAACCGATCGGCCTCTGCTTCCATCGACCAGGGTTCCAGGGGGAGGGCCGGTATATCTGGCTGCTGACCGTGGTTATTGTTGGCATCTTCAGGCATAGAGGGCTTATTCTCGTCTAGGGCTGCTGTCAATTGTATATTTTCCATGACAGAAGATAATTCCCATACCAATTTCCCCTAGACTTTAGCATCTGACAACCGTCCTTCACGCCGTTGCTAGCTGGCGCGATCGCATCTCCAGATATACTAGCAAAGCATTGACATCAGCGGGGTTAACCCCACCAATGCGGGACGCTTGACCGATGGTGAGGGGTTTTACCCGGGCCAGTTTTTCTCGGGACTCCTTCGAGAGAGTCTCAATTGCCATGTAATCTATATCTGCCGGTAGCTTGCGGTTCGCGGCCCGGACTATTTGGTCGATCTGATTTTGTTGACGCTGGATGTAACCTGCGTATTTGATGTCGATTTCAGCGGCTTCTTTTTCGGCGCCGTTTAGTTGGGAATTTCCCAGTCCATAGCTTTCCAGGTCATCGTAGTGGATGCCCGATCGCCTGAGCAACTCTGCCAGAGTAATAGAACCTTTAATTTTTTGTTGGGTATCGGCGGCAATTTGCAGCCCCACTGCATCAAGTTCTTTCACCCGCGTTGCCTGTAAACGTTCCTTCTCCGCAGCTATATTAGCATACTTGCTCGTAAATAGCGAGTAGCGGCGATCGTCTATTAAGCCGACTTCGCGACCCCGAGGGGTCATCCGCAGATCCGCATTATCCGATCGCAGCAGCAAGCGATACTCAGAACGGGAAGTCAGCATGCGGTAGGGTTCCCGCAAATCTTTTGTACAGAGATCGTCTATGAGAGTGCCAATATAACTGGTTTCCCGGGGGAAGACTAACATCTCTCGACCTCGGACCAACTGCACCGCATTTATGCCTGCGACAATACCTTGGGCCGCCGCTTCTTCATAACCCGTGGTACCGTTTATCTGTCCCGCACAGAATAACCCCGAAACGAGTTTAGTCATCAAAGTGGGATAGCACTGAGTTGCGGGGAGATAGTCATATTCTACTGCATAGGCGGGACGCAGCATGATGCAATTTTCCAAACCCGGCAGACTGCGCAGCAGATGCAACTGCAAATTTTCTGGCAACCCGGTGGAAAATCCCTGAATATAGAGTTCGGGAATATCTCTCCCTTCCGGTTCGATAAATATCTGATGGGACTGCTTATCTGCAAAGCGGACTATTTTATCTTCTATGCTAGGACAATAGCGCGGTCCCTTGGCATCTACCCAACCCCCATAGACTGGAGATAAATGCAGATTTTCCCTAATTAAGCGATGAGTTTCGGCAGTCGTCCGGGTAATATAGCAGTGCATTTGTTCCCGTTCTACCCAGACTTCCGGATCAAAGCTGAACCACCGCACTTCGGTATCTCCCGGTTGGGGTTGCATCTTGCTGTAGTCCACGGAACGCTTATCCACCCGGGCGGGGGTTCCGGTTTTCAGCCGTCCCGTTTCAAAACCTAATTTGTTGAGTGTTTCTGTCAGACCTACTGCGGCAAATTCTCCCGCCCGCCCTGCGGCCATGGACTTATTTCCCACCCATATCTTACCACCCAGGAAGGTACCCGTGGTGAGAATAGCTGCTTGACATTGGAATGCCACGCCGAAGTATGTCTGCACGCCAATTATCTCATCATTAGCACCCAGAACTAAGTCCGTAACCATTGCTTCGCGCACTGCCAAATTTGTTTGGTTTTCGACTATCCGCTTCATTATTGCTGAGTATTCTCGCTTGTCCGTTTGAGCCCGTAACGCCCAGACTGCTGGTCCCCGGGAAGAGTTCAGTACCCGCTTTTGCAGATACGTGCGATCGGCCATTTTGCCAATTTCACCTCCGAGGGCGTCCACTTCATGAGTAAGTTGAGATTTTGCGGGTGCGCCTACTGCTGGGTTACAGGGTTGCCAAGCAATTTTATCCAGGTTTAGTGTTAGTAGGAGGGTACGACAACCCAGGCGGGATCCAGCGAGGGCGGCTTCGCAGCCTGCATGTCCCGCACCGACTACAATGATGTCAAAAGCGTCTTGGAATTCTACTGGCCCGTTCATGGTCATTGATAATCTTGATTATTATTTCTCGTTCACTTCGCTGTCAGCCCGCCGTTCAAACCCCCGGCTAATAGTTGGGTTTAAGTTTGATAATTGAAAATTGGTAACCAATAATTATATGAAGATTGAAGGCGGTTCAAGAGAAGTCAGTGAAATCATCAAGATTAATCAGGCTCGAATCAATGTCCAGTAGAGTAACCCGGGTTTCGCCTCCAACTTTAATCGAGGTATTTCCGCCCTGAGAGACGATCTCCAACTTGGCGGAACTCCCTTTTTCTACCCCGATTAAGTCGGTGTCATTTTCAAAATCTCGGATGGTATTCTTGCCACCCGGCGTTACGGCAAAAATATCGACGCCCCCTCCTCCGTGGAAGATATTGTTCCCTCCTCCGCCTATGAGAAGATCGTCTCCATTTCCTCCACGGAAGTTATTGTTTCCATTTCCGCCTATAAGAGTATCGTTCCCATCTCCGCTACCACCAACAAGGTTATTGTCCCCATCTCCGCCTATTATAGAGTCGTGCCCATGTCCTCCGTGGAGGCTATCGTTTCCCTGGCCACCAAAGAGGGTGTCGTCCCCTTTTCCCGCCACTATCTTGTCATCCCCTCCTAGGCCATCGAGGTGTTCCCCGTAGAGTGTCCCGAAGAGCCTGTCGTTCTGATCATCCTGACCGATTATTGATAGGTCTCCGACAGAGATAGTCGAAATGCCCTCTAGAACGGCTAGGGTTTCGTCTCCAGCTTTAATCAAGATATTTCGGCCCTGAGAGAGGGTTTGCAACTTGGCGGAATTCCCTTTTTCTACCCGGATGGAGTCGATGCCATTTTCAAAGTCTCGGATGGTATCCTTGCCATCGCCCGGCCTCAGGATAAAAGTATCGGCGCCCTTTCCTCCACGGAGGTCATCGTTCCCCTCTCCTCCGTCGAGAGTATCGTTTCCATTTCCTCCGTTGAGGCGATCGTTTCCAGTTCCACCTACGAGAGTATCTTTCCCATCTCCGATGCCACCAATGAGGCGATCGTCCCCTTCTCCGCCTATGAGAGAGTCGTGCCCACGTCCTCCGTGGAGGCGATCGTTTCCCTGGCCACCAAAGAGGGTGTCGTCCCCTTCAAACGCCTCTATCTTGTCATTTCCTGCTAGGCCATCCAGATATTCCCCGTCGGCCGTCCCCCGGAGGTGGTCGTTCTGATTATTCTGACCGATGATTATTGATTGGGAGTCGTTATCATTGATATTAAAAGTAGTTGTACTCTGCGTTCCAATCTTGGCATTGCTGACTGTTGTTACGCTAAAGTCAATGGTTTCCGCTGTTGGTTCGTAAATGGTATCTTCAAAAATAGGAACTTCAATAGTTTTGCTCTTTTCACCAGCACTAAAAACAACCTTCAGTGGGAAGGAACTATTATTGTAATCTCTTCCACCTGTTGCGGTTCCACCTGTAATACTAACTTGTACTTCCGAAGTACGTGTGGTGCTGCTGCGAGTAAGAGTAACAACGTTTGTGGTGCCATCGCCTTCGCCGACAGAGTAGGTAGCTTGGGAAAATTCTATGGTGGGAGGAATTACAGCCGCAACAGCCGCATTCGCATCAATCAAACCATAGCCGGTATCGTTATCGTAGCCGGGAGCTCCCATATTAATGGCAGTTTTCTCCATAGCGGAATAAATTTCGCTGGGAGTCAAGCTATCCGGACCGCCAGCAGCTTCTAGCATCAAGGCTGCTACTGCTGCTGCATGGGGCGCTGCTGCCGAAGTCCCGAAGAAGTTCGGGTAGCTATCTGTATCGTTAGGAATATCGTCGCCAAAAAAGGTGTTGTTTGTCCCGTCTGGAGCCACAATATCAACATTCTGGCGGCTTTCTGGTTTAGCCAAACGGTTACCTGCTGTATCGAACAGAATGTCTATACCACCTGGAGAGGAATATGAGTTTAATCTAGGTGGGTTGACACCATATTCTGGTGTCCTGAAATAATAAGCAGCCCCGACAGAGGAAGCCCCAGCCGCGTTAGAATGACCGAAGCTGGTTGGGCTAGCAGTATTGTACTCGTTAATGGTGGCGCCCTTGGCCACGTACTTCATTAGTCCGGGGTTGGGACCGCTATCCTTGCCAATAGCCTTGCCAATGAGAATATTGAAGGACGACCCACTGCTTGAAAAGGGGAAAGCTTCAACTGGATCTTTACCTATATTGGAACGGGTACCTTTATCACCAACGATGTTGTATTCATCATCAAGCACGAAGATATCAAGATCGCTAGCAGAACCGCGACCATCGTTAAAGGAGTTAAATGGCTGATCCCACTGGAATGAAAAGAGAGCTGTAGTAGGCACTGTAATCGCTTGGTAAATATCTACTCCATCACCAGGGTCGAAGTCGTGCCACTCATAGGTTTTCCCTTCATAAGTTTTGGTGATGCCGCTAGGATTAAAAGCACTCTCATAGCTCTGACGAGCATAGTTCCCAGCGGAGGAAAAGTAGGGGATGCCATTAGCAACGACTTCATCCACCGCTTGTGCGATCCGCCCATCTTGGAACATCGGTTCTGCAAAGTTCCTGACGTCATCTACAATTACATCTGCACCCGCAGCAGCCAGAGCGCGGATACCTTGAGCAAAAACCTTTTGGCCGCCAAAAGCTGTGTGGAAAGCAAAGTTAGCACCAGGCGCAATGTCGTGGATCAGTTGCAACATGGCACGCCCTTCATCAATATCGGTACTGGGATTAGTACCATCTTTCAGGACCTTAATTCCTGCTGGTAAGTCGCCGCTAGCAATATCGTCTGATGCGTTGTTCCTGGCAGTAAGTGAAGTATTGTAACTATCTGAGAGTACGCCTATGGTAATGCCAGTGCCATCAACGCCAAATTTTTTCCGTGCATCATCGGAGTTCATGGCTATGTCAGCTTGGCTTGTGGTTAACCCGACTTTGGTTGTTGGTTGATTCATAAGACGACTCGGTACTTGGTTTACAATTTTACTATAGCATGTTCTCGTCAGGCAGATCCTCAAATGCCTTCCCAGGTAGAGCCCGGGAAGGAGAGGAATAAGGTTTTACAGGCTGAAAGATTGCAGGTGATCATTAATTGCCGAAGCAGTAGTACGGGTGGCATCCTCGCTTATTGCACCCGAGATCAAAGCCTGATCAGAAAACCCGAGAGCATGGCGCATGAATAAAATGCCATCAGTTAACGCTCCCGCAGTGCCATTGCCATCTACATCTAACATCATGTCCCCCACTTCATCCAAGTAGGTAACAATTTCCTCGGTATCGCGGGTGGCATCTTCACCTACAACACCTTCAGTCAAAGTTTCTCCCCTGAACCCGAAGAGATAACGTATGGCTACAAGGCCGTCAGTTAACGCATCTATAACTCCATTGCCATCAATATCCAGTGTCGGTTGAGTGATCAAGGTTGGACCGGGGACTTTATTTTCAGGTAGCTGATCTGGGAAGGTTAATGCAATTGAACTGGGAACAAAGTTGCTATTTGCAGGCAGATGATCTGGGTTGGCACTAAAGTTGATCTGCGTCTCTTCAAAGCCTGGTAACGCTGTGAAGTTGGCCCTGTAAAGGGTAAGGTTAGAATTGTTGGGCCAATTTCCTTCAGCATCTATCCAAGCTTGCAGGATGTATTTGTCTGTGTTGGGGTCGCCGTCCAAACCCCCATTGGCGATCGGATCGTCCAAGACTGCACTTATAGGTTGCGCACCCAAAGAGAAGCGCTCGGTCAAACCAGTGACTGGATCGAATGCTACTTGAGAACTGTCCCAATGCATGCCAAAGGCTATTCCTGTGGTGGGAGTTTCCGCAGGTTCGCTAGAGTAGTTAACATCAAAGCTGATCTTCGTGGTCTCTAAGATAGAGGGAGGAATTGCATGAGTTGTGGCGATCGTGTTTGTTTTGGTCAGATCTTCAGGAGTGATTTTCAGTTGAATGACTTCTTCAGGAGCAGAGGGTATGTCCTCAAAGATTATTGGCCCGCCTATATCGCTGAGATATCCTGGCTTGTAAACAGGTTCAGCCCATCCGAAGCTCTCCAGCTTCACTAGTTCGCCGATCTTGCTTATCGGCAGAGACCCATAAACTAGGCGACCGAAGACTTCCCCATCTTCTAGCCCCAAGGCTTTGAGATCCACTAACAATGCCTCCCCATCTTCTTCTGCCCTCGCTCGAATGGCCACCGTCTGGCCATCAACCTGAAGGAAGTTGACGCTTACGTACGAGGGTGCTTTTTCGGTTCCTTGAATAGCGGCGTCTACGCCGTCTGCGCCAGCTGCATAGACCCAAGTTAGTTCGCGGTCAACTTTGTCAATCAACTGTGAAATCTGACTATCCGTCAAATTCTTCTTCGCTGCCAGATACCCTGGCAAATCAAAGCGGGGTCCGAAATCAATTGTATCTATCCAATCTTGTATGATGGATTTGTCTGTGGTCGAGTTGCCGTCCCAACCCCCATTAGTGACCGGATCAGTATTGGTTTCATTACTTGCCATAAGGTTCCTCCGCCAATTTTGGCTAATTTTGCTTTTCATCATCTCTGGGTTTCGCCGGTTCCTTTTGATGTTTCCACCGGTGCCTGGCTTGCCCTAGCGGTTGTCAGGAGTATTGCAGTCCTGACTTGTGACTCGGCCAATAGGCCTATGACTCGGGTCATTTGACCTCGTTTGGTTTATCTATCTTAATCTTACACTATTATTTTATTTTACATCAGACTGAAAGATTGCAGGTGCGCATTAATTGCCTCCGCAGTAGTACGGGTGGCATCCTCGCTTATTGCACCCGAGATTAAAGCCTGATCTTCAAACCCGAGAGCATAACGCATGAATAAAATACCATCAGTTAACGCTCCCGCTGTGCCATTGCCATCTACATCTAACATTATGTCCCCCACTTCATCCAAGTAGGTAACAATTTCTGATGTATCGCGGGTGGCACCTTCGCCTACAACATCTTCAGTCAAAGTTTCTCCCCTGAACCCGAAGAGATAACGTATGGCTACAAGGCCGTCAGTTAACGCATCTATAACTCCATTCCCATCAATATCCAGTGTAGGTGATGGTGGTGGAGTATGCAAGGTTAATGCAATTGAACTGGGGACAAAGTTGCTATTTGCAGGCAGATGATCTGGGTTGGCACTAAAGTTGATCTGCGTCTCTTCAAACCCTGGTAGTGCTGTGAAGTTAGCCCTGTAAAGGGTAAGATTAGAATTGTTGGGCCAATTTCCTTGTTCATCTACCCAAGCTTGCAGGATGTATTTGTCTGTGTTCGGGTCGCCATCTAAACCCCCATTGGTGACAGGATCGTCCAAGACTGCACTTATAGGTTGCGCGCCCACAGAGAAGCGCTCGGTCAGACCAGTGACTGGATCGAATGCTACTTGAGAACTGTCCCAATGCATGCCAAAGGCTATTCCTGTGGTGGGAGTTTCCGCAGGTTCAGTAGAGTAGTTGACATCAAAGCTGATGTTCGTATTTGGTTCTACTGCTTCGGTCAGTTCAGAAGGAGTGATTTTCAGTTGAATGACTTCTGACTGCCAGATACCCTGGCACATCAAAGAGAGATCCTTCTTCAATTTCAAATACTGGATTCATAAGGCTCCTCGGTACTTGGTTTGATCCATTTATCTTATCTTACACTATTTTATTTGATTTTACCTCCCCGACAGCTATTTTTGGTAAATTTCTCACCTCATGCCTATCGAGGGTAAATCACAAGGCTTCTTTTGGCCAATTTTGGCTAATTTGGCTTTTGAGATTCTCTAGGTAGCAACTGGTGATACCAAACCCATTCCGACCTCAAGCATGCTCGTTATCTTGGGTCTTTTAGGCTCTGATGGCCAGCAATCAAGATATTTTAGTGCGACCCGTTTAGCGTAAAGAGCCAGAATGGACAAGGAGTGTCAATGACCATGTCACGAGCCATAGGACCGAGACCGCTAGCAGGATACTATTAGTCCTGAAACTTGTAGGGTCAAGTCAGTCACCGGTGGAAACATCAAAAGGAACCGGCGAAACCCAGAGATGATGAGGGTGCGAGTCCCTCTCCCCTAAGTGCAGGGGTAAAAGCATCACCCCTACGGTAGCTTCGCGTCCGGAGACACCCACCCATGTCATGCGCGGGAGCTCCCGGACGCGATGGCATCAATCCGTAACAGGAAACCAGTGGAATAAGGCTTATACACTGGCCCCAAATGGGAATGGAGTTAGTGCTAGCCCCTCTGAAATGGCTAGCAACATACCCGGTAGAACTCCCGGGGTTCCTGATAGCATAGGTCTCCAGAACGGAGCACTGTCCTGAGACAAAAATATCTCAAAATCAGGGGTAATAACCCTCATATAGAATCTAGCACAATCGATTAATGTATATTGTAGTCGAAGGACAGGTTCCTAGACCAAAATACTGGAACTAGGAAAGAATACCTGTCTCAGCGATGTAAGAGAAAGAGGAGTAGTACCCCCTATTACCCAATCACAGGATCTTTGTTGAAGGGGATGGGTCTGATACCAAATTGGTTTGGCCCTAGGAGGGTTCAAGCCCTGGCTAATTGTTGTATTTTACGGAAATTATGAATTATGGAATCTTTAACGATGGCGGCTGTAGCTATTGGAACTGTAGTAGCTACGAAAGCATTGGAAAAAACAGGAGCAAAAGTTGGAGAAGCAGTATTTGACCAGACTGCAAAGTTTCTAGAATCGCTCAAGCAAGAGTCTCCAGGTACTATGATAGCGATTGAGCAGGCTCCAGAACTACCTTTAGATTATGGTAAAGCAGTGCTGGAGATAGAAGCAGCAGCAAAAGTCAATCCTCAATTTGCCCAAGCGATGCAGGAATTGGCAACAACAGCAGAAGCTGAGGGAAATCCCAAACTAGATGAAGTTCTCCAAGAAATTAAAGATACGCTGAATGCTCGACAAGCATCTATGTCAAAATTGGAGAAATTTGCAGATAAAATCGGGCAATTTGTCCAAACTGGCAGTACGGGTAAAATTGAGCATCAGAGCTTTTAATTAAAAGTTGTTTGCGCCAGTTATTGATGCTAGGCCGCCCTCCTAGGGCGGAAGTTATAGCAAGCCTAAATGATTTGGGAGAGCGGTTATCGCTGAAGGATTTAGGCTAAGGTTATTGAATGTCGAAAATGGGGTAATAGATGTAAGATAGGGAAAATTGGTATTAGCTATGAATATAGAATATGATAATTTTGCTGATAAAATAGGTGCTTTCGCTGCTCCGGGCAGTAAAGTTCATATTGAAAACCAAACTATTATTGTTTCCGAGCAGGATGGGAGGAGCGAAGGACGGAGAGACTGGCAATCAATCAATGCTGAAATGCTCAATACGGTAATCACTGGCAATTATCTGTACAAACCAGTGCAGAAGCAGCAGTGTGAGAAGGAAGCTTTCTTGAGGGAAAGAATAGCCCAAGGGCAAGGGAAAACCAAGGGAAAGGAAATTGCTTTGATTGGGGAAATGGGTGTGGGGAAAACTATGCTGTCCCAGGAGATTACAGGATGTGAGTTGGAGCAAAAGTTAGGCTTCGAGGTCGTAAATTTGATAGCAGAAAGAGTAGAAAATCTGGGCCAAAAATATCAGGTGAATATCGCGGAGTTAGTGCAACAGTACGATCGATCGGAATTAACTAGCAGGGAAGCAGCAGAAAGCTTAGGGAAAATTGACACGGGTATCGACGATCGCGGGATTAGTGCAACTGCTCCAGAAGACGAGAAATGAAGAAACGCGCAGAAAATTAGCAGAAAATAGGGAAGGGGGATTCGAGGCGATCGCGGGACTAGTGCAACTGCTCCAGGATACGAGAAATGAAAACACGCGCAGAAAAGTAGCAGAAATATTAGGGAAAATAGGGAAGGGGGATTCAGAGGCGATCGCGGGATTAGTGCAACTGCTCCAGAAGACGAAAAATGAAGAAACGCGCCGGGAAGTAGCACGAAGCTTAGGGAACATTGGGAATGGTGACTCAGAGGCGATCGCGGGATTAGTGCAACTGCTCCAGAAGACAAGAAATGAAAACACGCGCCGGGAAGTAGCAGAAATATTAGGGAAAATAGGGAAGGGGATTCAGAGGCGATCGCGGGATTAGTGCAACTGCTCCAGGATACGAGTAATAAAGAAACTCACAGTCAAGTAGCAGAAAGCTTAGGAAAAATTGGCAATGGTTCCTCAGAGGCGATCGCGGCTTTAGTGGAACTGTTCCAGTCATCTCAAAAAGAAGTAAACAACTGGAAATTAGGAGCAAGTTTGGGATTTGTTTGCATCGTATCTCGGTCTGCGATCTCGGCTTTAGAACAACTTATCCCGTCGGATATATTGGAAATAATATTTGCAGAATTAGCAGGTATTCTATAGAGATCCTAAATCCTAGTGTAGAAGCTTGCTACGGGCGGATCCGCCGCTAAAATTGGTTGCTAGTCTGGAGACTAGCAAATTATGCTTCAACGAGCGCTGGTCCCTCTTAACTTTGGTCTGTCCTCATGGCCTAAATGAT
>JACONN010000002.1:0-1647500 GCA_014323675.1 Hormoscilla sp. GM7CHS1pb
TGTCGCCCACAACTTGGAGCAATAACTTCTGAACTCCTGATGTACTTGCGTCTTGCGTCAGACCTGCGGGAGCTATGGAAAAAGCTGAAAACTTTACGGTGACTGCCTTTTGACAACCTACTTCGCTTATTTACTCAATAATATAGAGCGTACAAACTAGCTTATACAAAGCCAATCAAATAGTAATAGTCCAATCCTACTTGGTTACTGAGAGCCCAGTAATGAATTTCCACTTTTTGATCCGATTTTTTCAGGTCAGCTTTCATCACTGGCTTGCTTTTCCTTTGCCTTCAAAATTTTAATTTATACCAGCTATTTTCATTATTTCTGATAATGAATCAAGGTTGATGGAAATATCCGCCCATGGTCTTTCAGACTCTCACGTATTCAGGGGTCCCTTTTTCCTTCACCCATTAAATAGTAATAATCAAGACCTAACTGATTAGCGATCCGCCCAGTAAGGAATATGTACATGATTAGGGGCAAAATTCTATTACCTTAGTACCAGGATGACAAAATACTATATTAGTCCAGCCCATGAGCAGACAATTCTCTAGATAAGTTATAACTTTTTGCCTTAAGTCTAGACTGTACGACATTGTTATCAATCCTTAAAAATATCCTCTTTTTATTTTAGCTCACTTCTGTCTCTTTTTTAATTAAAATGACAATTGACATTTTGTATCGAAGGAATCAAGCCCAGAGAATCTGAGAGATGAAATGGTCAGGAAAATATCAAGTAGCGGGTGGTATAATAGCGGGATTGGCAGCCACAGAATTAAGCCTGCGACTAGCTTTCGGATTAGGAAACCCCGTTCTCATTCAAGCTGACTCAGAATCTGGCTATAGGTTTCAACCCAACCAGAAAGTTTGGCGCTTTGGTAGAACAATAAAGTATAATCAATATTCTCAACGATCGGATACGATCGCCCCCCAAAAGCCTCAGGAACCCTAAGAATATTGATGACCGGTGACTCAGTGCTCAATGGCGGTAATGTCACCGATCAGCCTCGCACGATTACAGAACTGTTTGAAGATAAATTATCAGCATCTGGAGGTGAGGCAGAAGTCCTCAACGCTTCTGCTGGATCTCTGGGGAATTGGCAACCAATTAGGATATTTGCAGAAATTTGGGACTTTTGGCAGCGATGCTGTCATTATCCAAATTGGCACGCACGATCTGCTCCAGCCTACCAGCACCAGGGATGCTGTTGGCTCCATCTATTTTCCCAACCAACGGCCAATACTGGCAATGCAAGAAGCTTGGACGCGCTATGCATGGCCGAGAATCGCCGGGAAATTAAAGGTCAATTCACCCAAATCAGAGATTCCGGCTGCGTCCATAGAGCCCAACCAGCAGTTCGAGGAAAATATGCAGCATTTAAAGGAGATCGTGACTTTGGTTCGCGACCAACAGACGCACGTGTTTGTGCTGTTCACTCCCAATCGCGCTGATTTATTGCCCAGCTATCAGGTGCTGGTATACAAGGCTGAGTTTTTCGATCGCCTCTCGGACTGGCAGGTTCCGGTCGTGGATAGCCATGCTGTTTGGTCAACGGAGCCCACAGGTACAGTGGAAACCTATTTTAGAGACATAGTACATCTTTCGGAGACTGGCAATCAAGCGGTAGCTGACTTGCTATATCGGCAACTTTGCTCCTCAAAGCAGTTGCCAGCCATGATTTTCCATGACTGCCAGTGTTTACTGGAATTGGACTCAGGCTCTTTGAAGTTAAATATTGTCAGCCTGATGTGATTCCTGATATCGTTTATCTAGGTTTTTGACCCGATTTTTGGTTTGATGAGGTATCATAGATAAAATTGGTCAGATCCACCATCCGATCGGCGCATAAAGCATATTGTTGAAGGCTGATTGCTGAATTTTATTATCAAGGAGGAACAATAAGTTGCACCAGTCCTTTACTCAGCACCCTGACTTGATGATGACCGAAAACGGAAAGCTGCCAACTCCTTGTCCGATCGGATTGTCAATTATAACCCAATTCTATCCGCCTGACTATGCGGCGACTGGGCAACTGATTGAAGAGTTGGCGACTAATTTGGGACATCAAGGCATGCAAGTTCAGATTTTTACTGGGCAACCGGGTTACGCTTTCGGTCAAAGTTATGCTCCTCCGATTCAACGATCGGAAAAACTCTTGGTGAGGCGATCGCGATCGACCCAGCTTTTGTCCGATCGCATTCGCGGCCCAGGCTCTCAACGGTATTTTATTTTGTTTACGGGCGGGATTCCATCTGTTGAAAACTGCTCCTCGTGGTGATATTTTACTATTAACAACTGCGCCCCCTTTCTTACCAATACTGGGATATTTGGCTAATTTATGTTTTGGTGTGCCTTACGTTTGTTTACTCTACGATCTATATCCTGATGTTGCCGTACAGCTTAAAGTAGTACCCCCTAATAATTTTATAGTTCTGCTGTGGAATTTTCTTAACTCTCAGATATGTAAAAAAGCTCAGGCAATTATTGTTCTCAGCTCTACTGTGAAGGATAGAGTACTGGAAAAATGCCCAGATATTGCTAACAAAATTTATGTGATTCATAGCTGGGCTAATCATAAGGATATCTTCCCCATTCCCAAGCAACACAATTGGTTTGCCCATCGATACAATTTGGTTGATAAATTTACCGTACTCTATTCTGGTAACATGGGTCGCTGTCACGATATCGATACCATATTAGAGGCAGCATGGCAACTAAAAGATGAACCTATTCCGTTTGTTTTTATCGGCGATGGAGCTAAACGAGCGACTGTCAAGGAACAGATAAGGCAGTTAGGGTTGCATAATTGCCTCTTCTTAGATTACCAGGATAAGCAGTGCCTTCCTTACTCGCTAACGTCCTGTGACCTTTCTTTAGTGAGCATTATTCCTGGGATGGAAGGTTTGGTGGCTCCGAGCAAGCTTTATGGTATTTTAGCTGCTGGCCGTCCTGTTGCGGCGATCTGCGAACCCCATTCTTATTTACGCGATCTGATCGCTGATGCTAACTGCGGTGAGGCTTTCGATAATGGGGATGGGTCGGGTTTGGCTGATTTTATTCGACGCTTGGCTTCGGACTCCCAACTGACAGATATCCTGGGCCGGAATGGTCGCAGTTACCTCCAGTCAAATTTTACTGCTCAGATTATTGCTCAAAAATATTGGCGGGTTTTGAACGCTAGCTATTTGTCTAAAGTCCTCCTACATTAGTAGATTGTCGAGGGTGCATCTCAGTTTTGCTTCTCGATCAATTGAAAATTGAAAATTGCTCCATTTTCTCTTCTCTATTCGCAATTACTCCCTTAACATTCGCAATTACCCCGACAAAAGTGAGATGCTCCCATTGAGAATTGAGCTATTTTCCATTCTTCATTCGCCATTCTCCATTCGCAATTAGCAGTATTTAATGCTAAAAAGCAAAAGTGAGATGCTCCCGAGCTATTTCCCATTCTCTATTCGCAATTAGCAGTATTTAATGCCAAAAATCAAAAGTGAGATGCTCCCGATTGTCGATCGCAAATGAGGACTGTCAGCTAGCTGCTTATTACCGGTTAGAACTATAGTACCGATAACGATAATAGTAATCCAATCCGCCTGTCTGTCCTTTAACACCGTTGGCAATCATTCCTAAAACTGAAACGTCGGAGATTTTCAGGTTATCTAATACTTGGTTCAGCTCGGAACGACCGGTTTGATCCATTCCTATCACCATAATCATGCCATCGGCACAGGTAGCTAGTAGGCTGCTGTCTGCTAATCCGAGACAGGGTGGGGTGTCGTAGATGATTAAGTCGAAGGTGTTTTGGAATTGCTCGACTAAGTTTTGCGTCTTTCTCGACGAGAGGAGCTTGATCGGGTCTGGCGGGTTCTGACCTGCTGTGAGTACAAACAGGTTTTCGTAGAAGGGCGATCGCTGAATTACTTCATTAAAATCTATCTCTGTAGTAATTACATTACTCAGACCCGGCATATTCTTCGGTAAGCCCACCCTATCATGTATTTGAGGATTACGCATGTCTGAGTCTACCAACAATACCCGCTTACCCATTGCTGCAGCCGCTCGGGCTAGAAACAGGGCTACTGTGGATTTCCCTTCTGCTGGTAAACAGGAGCTGATTACTAAGGAGCGGATGGGTGTATCTGAACCGAGAAAGCGAATGTTGGTATACAGCGTGCGGAATGCTTCTAAAAATGGTGATGAACCGTAATACTTCCTGTTTACATTGGTTAATCGAGTCTGTTCTCCAACCGATCGGGTAATAACGCTGCCATTGCCAATTTGCCAATTCTGGGGATTTGCTTCATAGCCGCCACATAGGGATTTGGTGAATTCTTCGAGTCGCCGCTTGAATGGGATCGTCCCCAAAAGTGGCAGTCCTGTCAGTTCTTTAATTTCGTTAATAGAGTGGAAGGTGTTGTCCAGTTGCTCTGACAGCAATGCCGCTCCTATCCCCAATAGCAACCCCGCGATCGCGCCTAGGGCGATGTCCCTGGGTCTATTCGGCGATATCGCTCTTGTTGGCAGGAGCGGCTCCCTAATCACTTGCCAGGATATTGCTTTCTGAGCCGCTTCTATCTGCAAGGTTTCTCTGGTTGCAAGAAATCGATTCAGACTGTTATTGGCGAATTCTAGTTTTCGCTGTAAATCTGTGTACTTTCGTGCCAAGGCCGGAATAAGGCTAAATTCTTCCTTGAGACTTTTTTCTACCTGCTCTAGGGCACCTAAGCGCACCTGCAACACTTGCAACTGGTTCGTTGTTTGCACCAATTGCTTGCTCAGTTCTACCGCAATCGGTGCCAGATTCCCAGTCGTACTGGACGACTGCTGAGGTCCCAGAATGCGTTCATATTCCCTATTTATCAGCGGTAACAACCTTTCTCGCTTCTCTAGCAGCACTTCTATATTGGGGCTATCTGGCTGAAATCGCACTGATTCTGCGGCTATCTCTGTTTCGATTTCTAGCAACTGGTTGAGTAAGCTCTGATAGCGCCCAGACTGACTCAGGGCTGAGGCTGCGAATGCTTCTGCTGGACTAGAGCCCAACTGTCTTTGCAGTATTACGTAAAGCGACTGGGTCTCTGCCAGTTGAGTTTGTGCTTCCTTTTGCTGTTGGTTAATGGCCGCGAGCAGACCAGATATCGAGTTGCCACGTGTCTCTGGAGCTATCAGGCTATATCGCTTTCTAAACTCCTCTAGTTCAATTTGCAGCCTATCGACCCGTTCTTCTAAGATTGGCAGCTGCTCTTCGACAAATTTTACTACCCTTTTGAGGTTTTCCTGTTGCAGATATATTCCATAGTCTACATACCGTTCTAGCAATTTATCCAATACTAACTTGATTTTTTGCGGGTCTGAATCTTGGTAGCTGATGTTTAATATTTTTGTCAGCTGGGCACCTGCAGCCTCCCCTTGCGCTATTGATAGCTTACTTACTAGATCCCCATAGCTAATTTCTGGGTATGTCTCCTGCAAGGAAGATACTACGGACTCTAACAGCTTCGGAGAGCGCAGCACTTCTATCTGGGTGGCGTAGTCAAAGCGTGATGGAAACCCCAAGCTCAACAAATTTCTTGAGGTCTTGTCTTCGGATATGGGTTCCACCAGCATGCGAAAATTATCCTCGTACACTGGGGGACGAGTCCAAGTCCACCAACCGATGCCACCAGTGACCACAGATGCTACACCCACAAGTACCAACCCCTGTCTCCGGATAATGCTCAGTATCTGTTTCAGGTCGAACTCTTCATTTTTCTCCAGAACCTGAGTCGGGTATAAACTCAGGTTCGTCGGATTATGCCCATTGCGTTGACTTATTTTCTGGCTCGTTCCAACTTGCATGATTTCTATCTATTTGTTTACAGTCTTTTGCCAACAAATCTCTGACACCATCTTGTCAAATCCGCCCTTCACGCTGTTATGTCATCTAATCGAACAAGTCATCTATCCTTCTGGGGATCGCGAAAATACCCACCAACGTACCCAATATCTTAAATATTGGGTTGACAGCATCTGCAATTTTTCTCGTCCCAGACTTCTTGACTACGATGGTGTCGTTGTTGCGTAAGGCGGGATTGTTTTCTTCATTTAGATCCTGACTAAAATCTACGGGCAATGTCTGTCTGGAAACCGTACCGTTCGGGTTGAGGCGAATTAGTTCGACAACCCCTTTTTGTGCATCGCTATTAAAGCCTCCTGCTGCCAGTAGCGCATGGGTTAGTGGTGTATTCGGCTGCACCTGGACTGCCCCTGGTCGAATTGCTTCTCCGACGATATTGACGGTTATATTCTCTGGTGAGAAGCTTGCAGATGCCAGTTCTGTTACTTCATCTGGACTCATTTCTTTTGCCCTGGCGACTACTATCGTGTCTCCTTCTTGCAAGGGCAAATCCTGCCGCAGGTCTCCTGTCTGTAATAGATTCCAGAAATTGACTTCCACCAGCTGCTCCGAGCCTGATTTTGTTCGTCTGCGCACGAGGATGTTGCGAATATCCGCTTCTTGGGTGATCCCTCCCGCTGCTTGAATGCCTTGAGTGACGGTTGCAGCGTTGGTGCTTTGACTGTTGCTAAGGGTATAGGGACCGGGACGCTTTATTTCTCCTACGACCGCTATGTTCAGGGCACGACCGGTGTTTGTGGCAAAGCTTGCTGCTGCCAGTTGGGGGGTCTCATCCAGGTTGACGCTGGCGATCGTGGGTATTAATATGCTGTCTCCGTCTCGCAGTGTTATGTCTTGGCTTAAGTCTGCCCTCTGCAACAGTTGCCACAGATCTACTGTGATTATTTCAGCAGACTTCAAAGAAGATTGCACTTCCCCGGTATATGGTCGGGTACGTCGTACCTGAATGCGACGTATATCCGCCGACTGCGTAATCCCCCCTGCCAGTTCGATCGCGCCCGTTAATGTTGGTATGTTAACACTTTGGTTTCTGTTTAAGTCTACTGAGTACGAACCTGGCCAGTTTACTTCTCCCGCGATCGCAATTTTGAGCGGACGCACTCTTAGCAGACTGATGGTGATTATTGGACGCCGCAGAAACCGGCCCATCGCCGATGCTATCTCCTCTGATGCTTGGGAGATGGTCATTCCCTGTAGTCTTATTGTGCCTACCATCGGCATATTTACTGTGCCGTCTGACAATAGCATATACTCGCCACTGTACTCGGAAACGTTAAATATATCTATCCGGAGGCTATCGCCTGGTCCCAGAATATAGCCTGACTCCCCCTGGACTGGAACCGGTGCTGGCGGGGGCAATGTCGCGGTTGGTAAACTTTGTGAGTTATCTCTTTGCACCGGTAGGTCGTCTCTGCTATTTGGGGATGTCAGGGTTTGGGCTATTGCTGTTGATGGCCAATATGTTATTGCCATCACTCCCGATAGTGCTATTGCTCCCACCTTACGCCCCATCCTTTCTGGCCACAGCGGTTGGTGCTTCCACTGGTGATTGCCTGAACCTATACTCATCTTTTTTTCCTCTTTTCCATATCCCTAGGCTATCTTAATTGGCGATCGCCTCTGGTAACTTGCGCCTCCGCGAACCTTATTTTACTACAACTTCAATCTCCTCTCCTCTCTTTTCGGAGCCATCTGCTGCCGTTCCTACCCTGCTTGCCTCCTTCACTGCCTAATTTTTCTTTAATTACCTATCTAACCACCTACACTGCTGCCGGTCAACTACTCCCTGCTCCTTCACTGCACCTTACCACACCTTTACTTTACAAATATCATTTTTGATTTTATCATTTACCACCTTAGCTTGATAGCGGTCTGCAGTCAGATCCTTTGGCCGCTCATCTAAATTTGGCGCTCGTCCCACTATAGCACTTAGATTCGCGATCTAGCGAAGGGCAAATCCGGAAAGCTGTGCAATAATTAATTGTACCAGGGAGTAAATCAACTCGATCTCGGAGTTGCTTCCGTGGAAATCTGGCGAAAATACTCCCGCTGCCTAACCTCGCGCCCAGACTCTAGACGATGTGCTACTAGACAACGCCAAGGTTTTGGTCCTCTTGCTGACCGCTCAAAGTATATACTACATTTCGCAAAACAATATGTAGTATAGTATAATTAAGGATATGTTGTGATGAAAGCGAACATAAAAGCTCATATCCGTATAAATAAATATAAGTCATGTTTGCGAAATTGTCAGATCTAGTACGTATTACAAAAAGTATGGCAATTGTAATCTGACCGATAAATTACTTAACCTAAGTTGCGACCTATTTAAAAAAATATGAATTACCCACTTAGACTTTACAGATATTTTGAGGGTTTTAGTAGCCCTCGATACAAAATTATATTTTTATTGTGCTATGAGGCGGGTTGGCTATTTAGAGGTTATAATGTACTAAAATAACAGTTAATTGCTGGTTCTGTAGATTATGGAAGATATGATTACAACAATTTTTGTTCTTTGCGACGAGCTCCTAAAAGCTTTGAATATAAAAGAAGATCCACAAGTAAAAATGAACAATGCAGAGGTGATGACGGTAGGATTGGTTGCTGCATATTTTTTTGTCGGACATCACGAGCGCTCTTGTCAATTTATGGTGGAACACAATTATCTAAAAAATCTGTTAAGTAAAAGTAGATTCAATCTCCGATTACATAATATAGGCGAACCAATTTGGATGCTTTTATTCCAAGTCATAGCTCAAACATTTAAAGAGCTAAATCCAGGTCAAGAATGTCAAGAATATATTCTTGATAGTTTCCCTGTGCCAGTCTGTGACAATATTAGGATTGATAGATGTAAAATTTATAAGCAAGAAGAATATCGAGGATATATTGCAAGTAAAAAACGTTATTTTTATGGATTAAGGGTTCATATGTTAGTAAACAAAAGTGGAAATCCAATAGAATTTTATCATGCCCCGGGTAGTTATAATGACGTTAAAGTTCTGCAATCTTTTTGCTTCGATTTACCATCAAATTCTCTAGTTTATGGAGACAAAGCTTATAACGATTATCAATTAGAAGATTTACTAAAAGAGTCGGCAAAGATCAAATTAAAACCTTTGCGAAAAAAGAATTCAAAAAGAAAAGAATCTCCTTGTTTTGAATATATAGGTAACTAGAAAACAAGTTGAAACATGTTTTAGTCGGATAACTAATTTGTTTCCCAAGTCAATTCATGCCGTTACATCCAAAGGATTTGAATTGAAAATAATTCTCTTTATCATCGCTTTTTGTATTCAATTTTTATAGGTCGCAACTTAAGTTACTTATTACAAGATATGTTACAACTTGTCGTGCGGAAAGTGGGATAGATATGTTTTTTATCTTGTTGGCTTCTTTTTGGACTAACTTTCTCAAGCGACTAGCGCCATCATTGATATCGAAAGGGAACTCCCTCTCGATTAATTGGGTGATTCCTGGTAAGCTAGCTGTCGGACCATTGCCCCAACCGGGTGACTCGGCCCCAACTGGGGGCGGCTGATATTCAGGTTGTACTCTCTCTATGTGCTGAGCAAGAAGGTGCCTTACCTGAAGATGTCAGGAGCAATTTTCAGTGTTTGCACTGGTTTATTCCAGACAGTCATTACGATATTGAACTCAAAGTTGGCGATCTGGCTCGGGCGGTGGAACTGGTCCACCAGACTATCTCTAACCAATTGCCCATTTATGTCCATTGTTTGGCTGGTATGCAGCGATCGCCTACTGTCTGTATCGCTTACCTCATGCGCTACCATAAACTGGAACTCTGGGAAGCTGTTAACTGGCTCAAGCAAGTAGACCCCGCTTCTTCCCCGACTGAATATCAACTGCGGGTGGTGCGGGAATTTATCTCACAGGAGGCTGACTAACCATGAAACGCGATCGCATTATACCAGGTCCGGGTCAAGAATCTGTCTGGGATTACCCGCGCCCTCCCCGCTTGGAAGATTCTAACAAGCATATCCAAGTCATCTTCAATGGCGTGACTATTGCCGATACCCGCAAGGCTAAACGGGTATTGGAAACTAGCCATCCTCCAACATACTACATTCCACCGGAAGATGTCAAGCTGGAGTATCTAACCTCGACGCCCAAGACATCATTTTGCGAGTGGAAAGGACCTGCCGGTTACTACACGATCGCTGTCGGGGAGAAACAGGCGGCCAATGGGGCCTGGTATTATCCTAAGCCGACTCCCTCTTTTGCATCAATCAAAGATTATTTGGCTTTTTACGCGCAAATGATGGACGCTTGCTATGTTGATGGAGAACTGGTGCAAGCCCAAGCTGGAGATTTCTACGGGGGCTGGCGCACTAGCGATATTGTCGGTCCCTTTAAGGGTGGGCCTGGCACTTGGGGATGGTAGTCAATTCAAAATTATTGCATAGCTATCCTGCGTCCGCATATTTTTGTCATCTCTTACTTGGGTTAAAACACATGGTAACACAGCTTAAAATTGATGAAAAACTACTCGATAAAGCCCTGGCTTTGAGCAACCATTCGACAGTAAATTTGTTGATAGAAGAGGCTTTGCTGGAATACATACAACGTCGCGAACAACTGAAAGTGTTGGATTTATTTGGTACTATCGACTATGAAGAAGATTATGATTATAAGAAACAAAGAAAAGTAAGATGAAGGTTATTATTGACACTTCCGTTTGGTCGCTTACTTTGCGGCGCAACGCACCAACAGATGAGATTGCTAAAGTTAATCTGTTGCGCGATTTGATTGCAGATGGACGAGTCGTTTTATTGGGTGCAATTCGTCAGGAAGTGCTTTCAGGGATTCGCTACCCGGAACAGTTCGCACGATTACGAGACTATCTTCGTGCTTTTCCAGACCTAGAATTAACCACTGAAGACTACGAAGTAGCGGCAGAATTTTTCAACACCTGTCGCGAAGTTGCTCAATATGTTGGTGGGGAGTGATTTCCACACGAGAGTAGCTCCTGCAGCTTTTTAAACAGGAGCTGATGTCGCACTTAATGAGTCTGTCCTTTATAACAAGGAGCTGTAACACCCTTGGTGCTTAGGTGGAAACTACACAAGCGAGACTTGGAGTCAATGGTTTATGTTTATGTTGGTTTTGGCGGCTGCATCTGTTGAATTAGCGTGGACAACGCTGGCATCTTGAAAGATTTGGAAATTCGATCCTTAATGTACGAATAAAAATTCACTCCGTTTTTGCGGCAGGTGTCAACCAGAGCCAAAAACACTTCCCACGCCTGAGTCCCCTGTAGAGTGCGGGTTCCATTGGAGATTTTGCGCTTAATCACATACTCCCGGACTGTCCGCTCTGCCTCATTATTGTCAAGAGGAACTTCAGGAAAATCTAGAACTAATAGTAAATAAGGCTTCTTCTGTTTTGTTAAATCAATTCTATGATCTAAAGCACTGTATCCGGTTTGACGGGAAAACAATTTGTCAAATTCGGTTTCAAGCAACAGTTTTTGTTGTCGCTGCTCTTCTGTGCTTTGCTGTTGATAGGCTTTGAGTTGATAATAGTAAATCCAAAAATAAGAGAGAAATTGTGCCAGGCTTTTTTGATGAGAGGGAACCAGAGGAGTCAGCTTTTCGTAGTGTCGTCCTTCATGAATCCAGCATAAACTACGATGGTTCGTCTGGTTGTGAAATTGTCCCGCGTCATCAGCCACCAAAATATCTATGTAGTCCCCGAGCTGCTTTTTCTTCTTGTCAGGCAAAATACTGTCAACTAAATCATCTGATTGAACAACTGCTAATTCAGTTGGATCCAACTGCAATTCGTTTAACATTTGGAGAACTGTTTCAGAGTTTTTGCGCTCTCTGGTAAAAAAACTGCTATAGTAAGGATTGCAGAGTGTGAATACATAGCAATTTTTCCCATTAACCCGCATCCCCGTATCATCAATTTGGTGATAACTGGTACTGCCCAGTCCCGCTTCTAAAATAGCATTTCGTTCTTCAGTAAATTCTCTTAAATATTGCCGAGTTATTAAGTTAGATATTTTTCCCGCCGAGATTACTATTCCCTGAGACGGCAACAATTTAAGAATCTTTTCTTCTGGCACTCGTAACTGATAATACAAAGTGAGAACAAATGCTTCGAGTTCACTCCCGTAAGATTTGCCTTTTAATCCTTGCGGCAACTGGGCTTCGTAAAATTTCTCCGTACTAGGTGAATAGAGTCTTTCTAGTCGATAAATAACCGTGTCTGTTTTAAATATAATATTTTGAATTGTTACTTCTCGGTAGCCTCTATGGGTGATATCTGACGGCAAGTTACTCCGAGCCAGTTTGATAACCTCTTCTCTGTCAATATGAATAAGTTGGCGACGTTCCTGGGGGGGGTTTTCGGTTTTTTCTTTTTTCGCTCTCGACTATTGGGCTGCTCTGGTTTGGCCTCCGCAGAAGTATCAGCTTTAGAAGTATCAGCTTTGGCTTGAGGTTTGATGTCAGGTTTTCCCTTGTGCCCTTTGAGCGCGGCTATTTCATCTCTCAATCGTTGATTGTCAGCTTTCAATTCAAGGTTTTGGCTGTATAGGTCTTCTAGGTAATTGAGTAACCGCTGCAAAACTTCCCGACTTTTTGGGTCGAGATTCTCTGTGTCTTGGTCGAGGTCAGCAAGCCAATTCTTAGTCATGTCTTCCAACTTACTACTTATTTATCGAATTTGTCAACCCTGGGCGCGGGATTTTGAAAAAAATCAGCTGTCGCGCATCTCAACTGCATATTCGGGCGCTCGGCTGCCGACTCACCACTTCGAGGTCAAAACCCCCCACCCCGTAAGCATTTGAGAAGTTTTCGCTCCTCAAAAATTGCTCTTGTCCTGTTAGGCATTCCGAGGCAGTACAAGGGCTGTTCACTCCAGTCCGATGGCCCGAGTAACTATGCAGTACCGGCAGTACCCATATTCCTTCACCACCAAGATCTTGAGCAATTACTTGCTGTGGACATATTCGCCCAGAAACCAGGTATGAGAAAAACCTGGTTTCTTAATTCTTGCTATTAACTATGGACATATTCACTTGCCCAGAAACCAGGTATAGGGCAAAACCTGGTTTCTTAATTCTGGCATTGAAATGTAATTTGTAGCTAGCTATTGACGATCTGCAAGCGAGATGTTATAAAGCGATCCATCCAACTTTCCAGGTAAACTCGGTTTGCTTGCTGTTGTTGGGGATCTTCTGTATCCAGGGGATAAGGTGCCAGTCCTTTGATCCCTGCTGTGGTTACGCAAAACATTGATTTCTGGAAACTCTGGCAAATCTTTACTCGCAAGTCATTTTCTCCCCGACCCTCACGCCGATAAAATTCCTGTAGATATGCTGGCAAATAATGGCGCATATCCTGCATCAGCAATGTCGGAGGAATGCCTGCACCTCCGATCGGCAGGGGATCTGCGTATAAAGCACCATAGCCAAATTCGGCTTGATTTTGGGAAATTTGTTGAGCTTGAGCGTTGTAAGAAACTGTCCCCAGAAACGGCGTTCCCGGAAGAAGATCGTATCCACATAGGGGACTGCTACATCTGGCAGGAATGTCATCCCTGCGGCTTTGGGAATGATATCATAATCGGCACCTTCGATCGTCACTGTGTAGGTAATTGGTCTAGCAGCATCTGCCACTAAACCTGCCAGGATATGCTCTACTACTTCCGGGATAGATTTAATTTCTCCTCGATCGTAGCGATCGGACAGTGATATAAATATATCGCTCATTACCCGCCAGAACTGACCCAAGGCACTATAATATACCATCTGCCGTACCTGTTCTAGCTGAAATTCCGGAAATAGCTTGTGCAGTCCCAGCATCAACCAATTTCCCTTAAATTTAGCCTCGATCGCTAATGCTGCTGCTCGGGTAAATTCCGGGCTATCTAGGTACTCATCCAGGGCCCCACCGCCGTGCCATAGCATTACTCGCATCACGTACTCGGCGTACTCGTAGTTAATCCGATCGTGCCACCAATGGCACAGCAACTTCTTGAAAGATATGTCTCCGTCGAAGTATTTGAAGAAGGGAAACAGCAGTAAAAATTGATTTTGGGCAATGTAGATAAGGTTATTGGAGTAGGCGTCCAGCACGACGCCGTAGCTATACAGAATTCCCACTACTTCCAATACATTATCTCGCGAATCTGGCAGTAAGTTTCCACCCGTTTCCAGAATGTTAATATAGGCTGCCAGGGTATGTTTTGATGGTTGAATGGTTGTTGTCATTTCCCTGATTTCTACGCGACGGGGTTAGAGATTCGCAAATGATGCGACTATAGAATTGGTTGTCACTTCACTCAAATGTACTACCCAGCTTGGCTGAATTCCTAATATGACGATCGCCGCTGCTAGGGCGATCGCCGGGAGATGGTCGGACCACTGCACTGGCGGCAAGTTTTCTACCATCTGGGACAAGCGTCCGAAGAAGGCCCGGTTCACCAATAGCAAAAAGTAGACAGCGGTTAACCCCGTACCCACCATGCACAGCAGGGTTTGAGTGGGGAATATGGGAAAACTGCCCCGAAACACTAAAAATTCTGAAATAAAGCCTACCATGCCGGGGATCCCCGAGCTGGCCATGACGCCCAAAATCATTAAACTGCCAGTCACGGGCAAACCCCGTTCTGGGTTGAGGAGTCCTTGGAGGGCTGTGATATCCCGACTACCAGTTTTCTTATAGACTACGCCCACCAAGATAAACAGTAGCCCTGATATTAATCCGTGGGCGATCATTTGCAGGACTGTTGATAATAAGCTGAGGGGGTGGCGGCGGCACCGGCTAACAGTATATAACCCATGTGGGCAATGGAGCTAAAGGCGACCATTTTTTTCATGTCTGTTTGGGCGATCGCGCTCAAGGCCCCGTACAGGGCGCTGATCACGGCCCAAGTAGCCAACCAGGGAGCTAAATATTGCCAGGTATCTGGAAATAGTTCTAATCCAAATCTGAGCAGACCGTAAGTTCCTAGCTTCAACAATACTCCAGCTAGCAGTACCGAAATTGGCGTACTGGCTTCTACATGGGCATCGGGCAACCAGGTATGGAAGGGCACCAGGGGAATTTTAATCCCAAAGGCTACCAGTATCCCCCCTAGCAGCAACAGTTGGGTTCCCAGGGGTAAAGCTGCCGCCATCTGCGGGTTGTAGGCAGAGCTGTTGGCACCAGAAAGCCAGACGAGGCCCAAAAATGACGCTAGCAGGGAAATTCCCGATACTGCGGTATAGATGAGAAACTTGGTTGCTGCATAGCCTCGGCGCTTGCCCCCCCAGATGGCGATCAAGAAATATAGGGGGATGATTTCTATCTCGTAGAACAGGAAAAACAGCAGGTAATCCTGGGCTAGGAATGCACCGGCTACGCTGGCATTCAACAGCAGGACGAGTACGTAATAGAACCGGGGACGTTGAATGTCTGAGTCCGTACAGAATAGGGCGATCGCCGTCAGCAGACCGTTGAGCACCAATAAGGGGAGTGACAGACCATCTACTCCCAGACTGTAGCTCAGACCCAGGGCCTCTATCCAGGGTATGGACTCTGTAAATTGCAACTCCGGGATCGTCCGATCAAACTGACTTAGCAGCACGATCGTCCAGATCGAGACGCTGATGGCAACGAACAGCGCTATGGAACGCGATCGCCCGGGACTGAGGGAACCGGGCCAGAACCCGAGCACGACGGCACCTATTACCGGCACCCATATCAAACCACTACTGAGCATTTACTCTGATGTCCTTTCTTGAAATTCATCTTTTGGTTAACCACCTATCCTACATCGAAAATGGCTAATTTAAAATCTTAATTCTTTGATTCTGGTAACCAATCTTCATCTAACACCAGATTTAGAGCATAGGGACAGTTTTCTGGGAATACTTCTAGTGGCATTTCTGTTTGTTTGGCAGCTTGGCGACGGGCCCGTTGATAACTTTGTTTTAGCTGCGCTTCTGGATAACTTCTCAGACTGGGACTATCCTCGATCGCCAGATCGATTTGAGTCCTAGCATCGGTAATGGAGTCCAGCCAGTTATCCGATCGACGCTGGGGTTGATATTGCCACTTTAAAAGATGTAACAGCAGGCGAGTCAATTGGCTGGCCAATCCTCGCCGTTCGCTCTTCCCTAAGTCTTCAATCTCTTCTATCAGATGTTGTAGGTCAAGAGCCTGCCAGCGACGCGATCGCAAGAGTTGGGCTGTCTGTTGTACCCACTCATTAAAGTCCGTTGTGTAGGTTGTCTCCACGATTTGACTGTTAGGATTTACAATGAAGCTATGATAGCATTTTCCCGACATGACTGTTAGCCCGATCGACGAGCATATAGTCCCCGGTTCCAAAAAGATTGAGTTGATGGACGGAAAGCTGATTGCGGGCGATCGCCTGCTTATTTTTTAGACTCTCTTAACTCTAGTTCCCGATCGGGAAATTCTCCCCGTCGCATTCTACTAATGTATTCCCGAGCATCCATGGTCACGAGGGTGTGGTCTTGCGCCCGTTCTCTCATTTTCTCATTCCGAAGATCCAGATTATTGGCTGGAGGCTTTGGGTGCGATCGAAACCCGTCCCTCATCAACATAACGATCTCTGCTATGAGCGATCGCTATGTTGATGACTGGAACTGAACTCTGTACTATTTTCGTCAAATTTTTATTTTCATGAATTGACTTTTAATGGTGAAACCAAGTACATATCTGCAGTCTCTCTGTTGTAGTCTAGTATCTGTCCGAACTTCCGCAATTGTCCGAAAATGGATATATTGTCAGTGCTAACCCTAGAAGTTCTCCATAGTTCAGGAGAATTACCATGCTAAGAGTGAGCTTGTGATTTCTGGGACTCCTATGTGCTCCGCGGTCGAGGCCAGGAGGCAGAGCCTCAACGGAACGTGACCAGGGAGACCCCGGTCACGAGGGTGTGGTCAAAACCCGTTGGCAGGAAACGGAGTAGCCTTCACCCGTTCCCAGGCGGAGCCGTGGGAACGAAGGGCCCGGCTACATGAACAAAGCAATTGTCTAAGCGAGCGCAGCGCGGCCACCTTTCTCCGCAGGCTATATACATGTATTGGGCAATGCACCTGGCTATCAACTACTTTTGACCACACCCGGTTCCTGGGTAGTGGAATCTAAATTGTAAGCGTAATTTAATCAAAGAATATCCTTATGCCTCACAAGCAGACAGACAGCAGTAAACCCCGGATAGTCGTCATCGGTGCTGGTATTGGTGGCTTGACAGCCGCCGCCCTCTTGGCCCATCGGGGCTACCCAGTCTTGGTCCTCGACCAGGCGATCGTCCCTGGGGGATGTGCTTCGACTTTCAAACGTCAGGGGTTTACTTTTGATGTGGGGGCGACCCAGGTGGCAGGTTTGGAACCGGGTGGCATTCACAAACGCATATTCGATGAGTTAGAAATAGATATTCCCCCTGCTACCCCCTGCGACCCAGCCTGTGCTGTATTCTTACCTGGGGAAATAACACCTATTAATGTCTGGCGCGATCGGGAAAGATGGCAAGCAGAACGCCAGGGACAGTTTCCCGGTAGCGAACCTTTCTGGCAGTTGTTAGCAAGGTTATTTGAGGCAAGCTGGCGGTTTCAGGGCCGAGACCCGGTGTTACCGCCGCGCAATCTTTGGGATCTGGGACAATTGCTCAAAGCGGTACGTCCCGATACATTAATTACGGTGCCTTTTACCTTCATGACAGTGGGCGATGCTTTGCGAATGTACGGGTTATATGATAACTTGCGACTGAGAACATTTCTGGATATGCAGTTGAAGCTTTATTCCCAAGTAGATGCAGAAGAGACGGCATTGCTATATGCGGCGACGGCCTTGGCTGTATCTCAAGCACCCCAAGGATTGTATCATCTGTTGGGGAGTATGCAGGTGTTGAGCGATCGCCTAGTAGGGGCCCTGGAACGAGATGGGGGTAAGCTGTTAATGGGCCATACCGTAGAAAGGATTGAAATGTCAGGGGGAAAGGCCACCGGGGTAGGGATAAAAAAACAGAAAACGGGAGAAGTTTGGCGAGAACCTGCGGACATCGCGATCGCCAATGTTACGGTGCAAAACCTGGTAAACTTATTGGGAAATGAGACCTTGCCCGGGTACAAGAGGCGAGTGGATAAACTGCCTGCCCCATCGGGTGCTTTTGTCGTATATTTAGGGGTCGATCGCAGTGCCATTCCAGAAGGATGTCCGCCCCATCTGCAGTTTCTCTATGACTATGACGGTCCCATTGGAGAAAATAATTCCCTGTTCGTTTCCGTCAGTCATCCCGGAGACGGACGGGCCCCGGAAGGAAAAGCAACTATTATCGCTTCTTCCTTTACGGAGGCGGGGGCTTGGTGGCACGATCGCGATTATGAAGAGATGAAGCAGTTGTATACTCGAGAGGCGATCGCCCGTCTGGGCCAATATTTTAATTTAACACCAGAGACAATAATCCTCACGGAAGCAGCAACACCGCGCACCTTTGCCCGTTATACTGGCCGGGACTTGGGGGTAGTGGGGGGTATCGGTCAGCGAGTATTGACCTTTGGTCCCTTTGGATTTGCCAATCGTACCCCGATCGAGAATGTTTGGCTAGTAGGAGATTCCACACATCCGGGAGAAGGGACAGCGGGGGTAAGCTATTCTGCTTTAACAGTAGTGCGGCAAATCGATATTTAACTTAAACTTAAACTTGGGTGGCAGCGCTGGCCACCCGGGTGTGGTCAAAAGTAGTTGATAGTCATTTGTTGCCGATAACTGTAGGGGCGACTGGCATTCTTGCGCAAATGATGATATCACAAGATAGATGTCCTTCCCGAATGCTTCGCCCTGCCCCCGCGAGGATCTCCCCGTACCAAATGTTTTTGACCACACCCGGGCCACCCAAAGGGAAATCTGTTCTGCTTAGAGGGACTGTTCTGGTGTTTCTGGTTCAGCTACCTGCCGCACCTGTTCGGTCTCGACTTTCAACATTTGGGCCACTTCCTCCAAAGTAAAACCAAGCTGTAACAGCACTGGTGCAAATTCTAACTTTCCTTCTAAGGGACCAAGTTCCTCGCCAAAAAGGCGAATAACTTGGCGACCTTTTGCGAGACCAACTTCTTCGCCTTCTGCCAACAGTTCCTGTCCCCACCTTGTTTGTTTGGCGTCCTCTAGTCCTAACATGGCTTGTAACTCCTCTAGACTACTTTCTGTAAACTTGTACGAAATGATGGTTAAAATCAAGTTTACCATCTTTTGGATCTGTTCGGCATCCGTGGATTCTGACCGCACTTGCTCAATGAGCGCTTTGGCCCTGTCAGGCGCATTCTTTTCCTTCTCCACGATTAGCTTAATTAGACTAATCCCCTGAAAAAGTCCCCCTGCTGAGTCGATTTCGTCTAGGTATATCCGCAGGAGTTGACCGGAATTTATCACCCCTCGATATGGTGTTGTTTCCTCCTCCTCAGGAGCGAAACTCCGCCGTTCATATACTACTACCGCACACCAATCCTGTGTCGGATCGTTTTGATCTAGGTACGTGTACACCTTCCTCAAAATATTCGAGTAGATGTTTGGATTTTTGTAATTTTGCACCTCGATGAAATAAATCGGCTGTTTGGTATCTTTCGCTATCCGCAGCATGACTCCATCCAGCCTCAAGGCTGTCTCTTTTAGCTCGATCGCCTTAAATTCATAGTCCCGAGCATTCACATGGGTTTTTCCGATGAGTTCAAAGAACACTTCGGGCAACTCATGAAATACTTCATAAAATAGCTTGTCAGTCTTCACGTCACTCCTCTAGTTATTTACTCTTTTATCCTAATATAGGATTTGCGAATCTGGCACTTTTTATCAATTTTTTTGTTTTTCATGGGAATAACGGCCCCGACAAGATGCGATCGCCCAAATTTGCAAATGCTCCCAAGGGCACAAACCGGCAGAGTCTCGGATGGGGAAAAAACTTGGAACCCCCAAGCCGATCGGAGCATATTTAGTTTTGAGTTGTGGTATACTATATTTAAATCGGGTCAATAATGCCATTTATAATTTAACGTCTCTACCGCAAAATGTTATAGTCGGTTAAAACAGACTTTAGCCGCGTTCCCTGGCTCCGCCAGGGAACGCGGGGGTTTGAACCCCTGCGGGATGACAGCGAAGAGTGAGGATTACGAAGATCGCTTATGCTTAACAATTCACCGGAAATGCCTAACAAACCAGACCAGTTATCTCCCCCCCAGAAACTAAATATTACCCTGACTATTAGTATTATCTCAGGGGGTCTATTTTTGCAATGGCTTGCTTCTCACGTTCCTAACTGGCAAACCTCGATCGCCCTGGGGGTAATCTTTTCCTTCCTGTTTTTACCCCTGTACTCCCTGCTACACGAAGCGGAACATAATCTCTTCCATGAAAATACCCGAGTTAACGATGCTTTTGGCTTCCTATTAGCTGCCTTTTTCCCGGGTTCTTTCACATTTCTGCGTGCCTGTCACTTAGGACATCATCGGCGCAACCGCACCGATGCGGAAATGTTCGACCTGTACTACCCTAGCGATAATTTATTCGCCAAGCGAGTCTATTTTTACGGGCTGTATTTGGGTTTATTCTGGGTAACGGTGCCTGTGGCGACGTTGGTCTTACTTTTATATCCTCAACTGTTGCAAAATAAACTGTTGCAAGATGCCCCTTCAAGTGCGGCAATGATTAATGGAGTTGCACCCCGGTATCTGCAACGCATTCGCCTGGAATGTTTAGCTGCGGTACTGATTCACGTTACCATGTTTTGGATTCTCGACTTGCATTGGGGATGCTATTTGTTGCTGTACGGCCTGTACGGACTGAATTGGTCTTCTCAGCAATATATCACCCACGCGGACTCGCCCCGCCATGTCCTGAATGGGGCCCATAATTTGCAGGCACATCCTTTATACAGTACAGTGCTGCTGAATTTTAACTGGCATTTGGCCCATCACCAATATCCGAATGTTTCTTGGATGTATTTGCCCCGTTTTGATGACCAAACTCGCACTCGTCCGGGTTATTTGCGGGCTTTTATTCGCTTTTGGCGGGGACCTCAACCCGTAGCAGATAGCGAAACAGAAAGCCCCCAAGGGACTTGACTTCTAGCTGGGGGTCGATGTACGGTTTCACCAGGCGATCGTGCCCTTGGGGTAACAAACTCCAATGCAGGGTCGATCGCAGGTGATGGATGGTATGATAGCCATTGTTAAAGAAAAACAGTTACCGAGGCGACCCGTGAAGTTGCGGGAATGATTGTAGGGAGAGTCGGGGTGACAACCATCGTGCTGTAAGAGGTTAATTCCCAACAAGCAAACTGTCCCGATCGCCCAAGGTAAGAGAACAAAAATGAGCACCTTGACTCCCCCGATCGCCAGCAGGGCGAGGATAAATATTCCCAAAGCAGTTTTTTCCAGGAAGATACTTTTTTGCTGCTGCTTGTCCAAGCGGGCTGTTGGGGAACTGCTTTCCCGGGCAGCATTAGCACTTGCTTTGATTATATAGCGGCAGAGGCGCAGAATGCCAATGCCCTGACCGGCAAACTCCGGTCCCATCCAGTCTTTTTCATTGCCGTGATGAACGTGATGATTATAATTATGGGCGATAACAATTTCAGTGGCACTATATCCCTTAGCGAGAGTAATGGCAATATTTAATAGTAGGTTCGTCCACTGCTGTTTGCAGATTGACAAATGCATGTGGTTGTGGTTGATAACGCAGATGCAGAAGCTTTGGAGGCCGCTAACGGACACCCAAATTAAAGCTAAGATCGGGGGAATATCGTATAGCAGGGGGAAGAGTAACAGGAAATAGGCGATCGCCAGAAAAGCGAGGCTGCGCCCCTCGTGAGATGCACCCGTCAATGCCATAATTTTTATTTCTCTACTGCTTTAACAGTCGCCGTACCAGCGGAGTCACCAAGCGAATGATGAAGAATGCCGCTTTACCTGGTTTAATGGGGGGTTCAACTATGTCCCGGGCAAAGACTAATTTTCCGGTCACTTCAGACAGACGATAGAAACTGACTCCCCGTCCGTTAGGAAAGGGAATGCCACCAAGTTCAACATGCCAGAGGACGCCAACTGCAAGGCGATCGCCCGTAGTAATCTCGTCAATAACAAATTGTAAATCATCGGGGACATTGTGACAAGATTCGGTAAAAAGTTGTTCGACGGCCTGTTTTCCCTGAAAAGGTCGAGGAAAATTAAGATCTTGATAGATACATTCATCATCTACGAACTGCATGGCGGCGGGAACATCCCGATGGTTAATTGCTTCATAGATAGATTTGATGACGGTATGTGCTGATGTTGACATAATGATTGTTAGGGGACGTAGGGCGGGGGCGGGGGCGGGGGCGGGGGCGGGCGTCTCGCCTGCCCGGGACGTAACCAAGAGATGTTATTGCTGCTATTGCATGTTGGCTTTCCTAAGGTCAACCCAACCTACGAAATAATCCGATCGCGATCGCCATTACGATCTATCGGGCTACTGTTCTATTGTATAATAGCGATCGGGCGTCAGGTACTTAACTTCGGGGGTAGAATTACCGCACCAATATATCTGTACTTGTACCTTTTGGGTTTGACGATCCAATCCAAATAATAAACGCCGATCGCCCTGGGCGGAAAAGCCATTTGATTCTTGGACTTCTCGCCACTGACGCCCCGCTGACGAGTCAACAATTACTTTAGTCCCGATCGCATCGCGATTGCAAGTGGTACCATTGCCGATCGAATCCAAACCCAACCAGGATTTAGCCATGCTATCATTCCTGTAGATCGAGACGGGGGCGAATTGATGGGTGACCAAAGCATCCAAATCTCCATCATTATCCAGATCCGCTAAAGCAATACCCCGCGAATTTCCCCGTTCCATCCAACCCACCTCTGTCGCTACATCGATAAATTTATCGCCCTGATTTAGATAAACGCGATTTGCTTCATAGGGGAAGATGCAGCGTCCCCGCAAGTCTGCCCACCTGTCAGCATAGCCCGTGAATATCGGGACTTGTCAAGGCAATTTGGGCATTCCAGTACCAATAGTCGGGACATTGCTGCTGTCCGGTTGACTGAGTGAATTGGGGCGCGGGCAATATGGCCCCAGGTTTCCAGTTATCGGCATTTTCTCTGGGGCGATCGTAACTATCATCCACCATGCCATTTGCTTGCAGGATATCAAGTAACCCAGAACGGTCTAAATCTCCCATTGCTGCGCCCCAACCGAAGCGATTTTCATTGAGGGCGTTCCATTTCACCGCCCGGTCTTGAAAAACTTTTGCCCCCGCTGCATCAACATTGCCATCATTCATCCAGAGTAAACTTCCTTCCGCTTGCAGCTTTTCGTGGACGTTAGAGACATAAATATCTAACTGTCCGTTATTATCCAGATCTCCCAGGGAAGCATTCATCCCCTTGTAAGTATCGTGACTCACTTCTCCCACTAAATTACCCCGTACTTCCAGAAACTTCTCGCCCCCTTGGTTGAGATAGAGGTTATCGGGACCGAAATCATTTGCTAGATATAAATCTGTCAAGTTATCTCCATTTAAATCTCCCGTCCCGATATCTAAGGTCCAGCGATTTCCTGCAAAACCCCACTCCCCTACATCTTGCTTGACAAATCCCTGGCCTCCATTCAGATAAAATAAATTTTCGCCACCGTTATTGGCATTATGCCAACTGCGATGCATGAAGTCAAACATCCGCCTGTCCCCGGGATATTCCGGTTGCGGCAGGTGAAATATGTTAAACTTGGTTGCTTCTTCGTAATCACTTAAGAAGGGATTCATGGCATTGCCCACCATTAAGTCTAGCTTCCCGTCCCGATTCGCGTCCAGGGCATTAGCTGTCAGACTGATGGTATATTCATCAATTCCTGCTGCTTGGGATATATCGACAAATTCTATCTTGCCCTCTTCTATCCAGCGATTTTCTAGTAACCGGGTTTTGCCATATCCTACCATTAATAGTAAATCTGAGTCCCCGTCATTATCCCGATCGAACCACAGGGCCCCCGAGGGCAGTCCCTCTGTCTCGGGATGGGCAACTAATGATGCTAATGCTGGCAGGGGAATCCTTTCAAATTGGAAATTGCCTTTGTTCCGGTACAGCGATGCCCGATCGCCCTCTGCTTTCAGGGGATAGGTCAAGAAAATATCCTGCCATCCATCATTATCCACATCCGCAACGGCCACAGCGTCTCCCACGGACAGCAACCATTTCCCGACATGCTGTATCCGCCGATCCACTTGTTGGAGAATATCACTCGGTCTCGTCGTTATTCCCGCATCCTCGGCGCTAATTTCCACAAAGGTAAAATCCGGATTTACCACTGTTTTTGCCGCCACAAACTCTTGATATCCCCAAACGCTACTCAGGCCGATCGCCCCAATAACCACCCATCTATATGTTACCCGCCAATCCGTCCCGATATCAAGCTTGCGGGCGGCGATCGCCTGTTTTACTTCCCCAGTCCAATGCCAGGCCCAGCGACCGGCAAAATAAATGAATCCGGCATAAAAGAAGGTTGACACGGTCTCGTATTTGTGCAATAATAAATCTACCACCACAATGATGAAGGACATCCAAACTTGTCCCTTAACAGTGGGGGAGAAGTGGCGGGGTCCGTAAGCATGAAAAAGGTAAACAGATAAAAGGCGGGGGAGGTGAGGGTTCCCAGGACGGTGGTTTCCGGCGGCACGATATGATACATTAAGTAGGCGCGAATGCCCAACTGAATGGCATAAAATCCCAAAAAGGAAAGGATCAAAGCAGTACGCTTAATCTTGAAGGCAAATAGCAGTAAGGCGGTAGTGACAATAAAGGCGACCATGGCCAGAGAACCGCCCCATTGATAAGCTGGAGAAGCGGCGATCGCCCCCTGGGCCCACAGCAAACTCATCACTATCCCAAATAAAGCGGGATTGAAAACGTGACGTTTTTGGTAAGTGATGAGATATTTAGAGGCGATCGCGAAGAAAACGGGCACGACAGGCAACCACAATCCGTGGGCAAAATTGGTGAGAATACTCAGGGAACAACCGGTGATAGCGGCACTCAGGGGAAACAGCAAAGTTTGACCCCGAAATAGCCAATGAAATAGCATATCTAAGGCACAAGCGGAACTGACAATCAGCAAAATTTGTGCGGGAGAACGATTAAATCCCAACACCGTGATGCCCAAGGTGAGATAAACTGCTAAAATAGCTAAAACTGCCAATCGCGGATCCCCCCAACTGGGTCGGCGTTCCCAGTTGGGGAAAACGGGAGATAAATTGAAGTTCGATGTTGTCATACTGCTGCCATTTCTATATAGGGTACTCGTTCGTCCAGTCCTGCAAAGGTAAATTCCCCATCGGGATAATAGACCGCATATAAATGTCCGGCGGCTTCAATGCGACGGTATTCTTTCAAGATTGTAGCAAGAGGATCCCGTTCGTGCAACCCCGCGATAAAATAATTGCTCTTTCCCGCCAGGCGATCGCGATAAAGTTGCCGCAGTAAGGCCCGGAAAATCTCGGGGTCGTTGCGGGAGATCGCCACAAAGGCCAAATAAAAATAGGGCACCACCTCCCCAGGGGCGGGCAAAGGTTTCAGGGGCGTTAATCTTGCTAACAGATTGTAGAAAGGACGGGCGATCGCCAAGGAGGGACTGTAACCTTCGATATAGGTTTGGCGAAACTGGCCCTGATGCCAAGCGGCGATCGTCCCTACCAGTTTATTGTCGCGAATGGCCAGATAAAAATCTTCTGCTTGCAACCCCAGCAACCTGGGACTGTAAAAATCTTCGAGGCGATAGCAAGGGGCAAATTGCTTTTGGGACTGCCACCTTTGTACGAAACTTAATATTTCTGGCAACTGTGGGGGTTTTCCTCGGGCAAATTCTACCCCAGTCAATTTAATTTCTGATAAGGGAAAATCCAAATGAATGGCAGGAGTAAGCATCAACCCCAGATCCCGATAAACGGGCAAACCCGCCCTGGCCCCCAGAAGATTTTCCTTGGCAGTACTATTCCCCTGGAGAATTACAGAATAATAGAGAGGGACGGGGTCCGCCTCATGTAATTGCCGCAAAAACCGATAACCCCGCCCTAACAGCGTCCCCTGACGATATTCTGGATGACAGCGTAAATCGGCCAAATATCCCAACCTTTGGGGTTTGCCATTAATAAAAGCAGTCTCGATCGATCGACTGCCCAAACCCACTATCCGTCCGGTGTCCCGTTCCGTACATTTAATTACTTGAAAAGATTCCCCTTGGACTTGGCAACTGGCAAAATAATTCGGTTCTCGACGGAAACTGACCGAAATATCACCTGCCATGGAATCTTCGGCCATGCGTTGGCGCAGTTGGGCGTCATCTGCTGGACTCGCCAGGGCGAACTCAAATTTACTCATGTTTCCTGTAAGTTACCCCGCCGTGGGTTAAAACCCACGGCTAATAGCTTAAGTGGGTTAAAACCCACTGGAAGCATTTTTTATATAGATAAGGATTTATCCTCGTTCCCTGGCTCCGCCTGGGAACGATTTCTAGAGGCTCTGCCTCTATGGTGCATTTTTGTGAGTTAAAAACGGACTAATAAATAATGTTTGAAGTGATTGTATTATTGTTGTGAAAAACTGGTATAATTTCATCTTCATAGATCCGTGCATTGGTAGTAATTGCTACAATTATGCGCGAAAGTTTTCTCTCTTCGCTGTCAGCCCGCCGTGGGTTTTTAACCCACGGCTAATAGCTGAAGTCGGTTAAAACCGACTAATAAATAATGTTTGAGTTGCACATGATATTTAATTGTTGTTTTCACCGACGTTCGAGTTAATCTGTAGGGGTTAAAACCCTCCTGCTGGCTGATAGCTAACTGATACATTTATACCACTGTAGCACATATTGAAAATTTTCTCAAAATGATGCGGTGGGTTACTGATAAGATCCTGAACAAACTCCCGATAATCTAGTCTTTCCATAATGTAATCTCCTGTTTTTGCACGTTAAATACCAACACTACTGCTTGTACGAAATCTTGATATGTCGGCAGGTACAGCTAGATAAAGCACTCGTTCTTGGGTATCAAATTTTATTGCCGCAATATAGGATCGCAAAAGCGGCGAACTGGCAAACGCTGGCATCCGACATTTGCATTTTTCCTTTGACCTTTTACTCCCTCAACCGGCCCTGCCAGATCTTGATAGTATCGTCAGAACTGCCACTGACTAAGGTCTTGCCATCGGGCGCGATCGCCACAGACCTGACCCAGTCTGAATGTCCGGTGAGGGTAGCGAGTTCTCTGTTGGTCTCTAAACTCCAGATCTTGATAGTATTGTCATAACTGCCACTGACTAAGGTCTTGCCATCGGGCGCGATCGCCACGGAATAGACTCTATCTGAATGTCCGGTGAGGGTAGCGAGTTCTCTGTTGGTCTCCAAACTCCAGATCTTGATAGTATTGTCAAAACTGCCACTGACTAAGGTCTTGCCATCGGGCGCGATCGCCACGGACGAGACCGGATTTGAATGTCCAGTGAGGGTTTTGACAAGTATCGCCTTTTCCAGTCAACCCGTGGGGCGGTCCGATCGGGTGGTCGAGTGGGAGTAGAATCTTGAGTTGGTCGTTCTGGTGTCTCACTCTTGGTTGGGAGGGAGTTTGTTCGGTAAGGTCTCACTCTTGGGTTGGGAGGGAGTTTGTTCGGGACTTGAAGTAAGGTCTCACTCTTGGGTGGGAGGGAGTTTGTTCGGTAAGGTCTCACTCTTGGGTTGGGAGGGAGTTTGTTCGGGACTTGGCAGGGTTGTCTTCTGTTGAGTCTGAAAAGGTTTAATTTCCAGGAACGTCAATACCGCCACAATCGGACTAATGATGCCTGCGGGTAGGGGTCGAACTGGGAATCGCTTCCCAATCCTCCCGTTCGGACCGTGCTTGCGACTTTCACCGCACACGGCTACTGGTTGGTAAGTCCTTGTCATGGATAGCACTATCAGAGTTACCTCCTACTGGCCTTGTCTTGTGAGATTTGGCCCCAATGGTTGTCAGTAGACTGTTTTTAATGCCTTAGCTCCGGAAGGTTCGCAGAGGATATACCCGATAAAACCTTGAACCTGCTCTTTACTAACTTTTAGCCGTAAAATTTGGTTGGCCTCCGAGTTTTTACCCGGCTAAGGTCTTCTAGTCCATAAATCCGACTTTTGGGATTTCTCCCTAGTAACTGGAAAAATGGGGTTAATTTCTCCCTTGACTTCTTACCATATCCGTCCTACGTCAGCTCTGGTTACCCAGTATCGCCTACATTACTATAGGCGTTATCCCAAGCATTACCCTGGGCATTGGCTTCTTAGGACATCCCTCCCCCGACGGCTTGCGTTTATCATCTAACTGGTCCCGAGGGGACAGCACATCGGAGGTTACTTCGTTCCTTGGTATCATTTCATGATGCTTTTAGACCCTTACTCTCCCCCGGAGTTCTGTGGACGCATTGTTAACCAGATAAAACGGTCAACACTAACTACCATTTCCCTTTTGGGCCAGCGTATTAGCCTTATTCCGCTGGTCTAGTATAACGAGGTTTAAGCGTAAGTTCGTTTTCTCTAGTCATGAGCATCTTTCCTAGCGGCATAACCGGCTTAGGCTGCCAGTTGTCCTACATTTAAGTCCTTGCTCTGCACCCCGGTGATGTCACTCCGAAGCACTAAGGACCGGTGTCACTCTCGCGCCAGAGAGGAGAGGAATTGAACCTCCATGAGTACCAAAGTTGTCCGGCTAATGGAACCAGACCTGACTGTTCACCGCTTACCCCGATTTAGTCGGTATTGCTGGTTTAGGTCAGAACGAATCGCACATTATCGTGACTATTATCGCAGACCGATGAAGGAAAGTCCAAATATCGTTATTGTTTTGAGACATGACTAGCTAGTACCGGGGAGTGGGGAGTTGTTGGGGATTTGTTATCTATCAATGCTATCATCCCCAGAAATAGCAGTTTTCAGTAATTTAGCCCTTTGGGATTTGCAATATCTGTAATCATGCGATCGGCTTCATTTTTTAGGCGTTGCACATTTTCGGGATGATGGGTTATTGCAGATTATGATAATCTGCAATTTTACAGTCAGAATTTATGTATAGTATGATGTTTGTTTTCGACCTAGTCATAATATGTGTTATCATGGATAGTAAGGCGAAAGAATTAGCTAAAGGAGTCGAACATGAAATGTCCCAGATGTGGTTCTGAAAACATCAATAAAAATGGTCACCGACGCGGCAAACAGAATTTAATTTGTAAGGATTGTCGTCGCCAGTTTCTCGAACATTATTATCCGCGCGGTTATTCAGAAGATGTCAAGAAAAATTGTTTGACAATGTACGTTAATGGCAATGGATTTCGAGGTATTGAAAGGATAACTGGTGTCAGCCATAATACTCAAATTGATTGGGTAAAACAGGCAGCTAAAGAATTACCGTCAATCCCTGAAAACTACGATATTCCGGAGGTTGCAGAAATTGACGAGTTGCATACTTATGTCAATGAAAAAAAGAATAAAAAGTGGCTATGGACAGTCGTAAATCATTTCAAGCCAGGGATTATAACATGGGTATTAGGCGATCGTTCTGCAGAAACTTTTAAGCCTATGTGGGATATTAGAAAATGTTGGCAATGCTTTTTAGACGTTACTGATGGATGGCCTGTTTATCCAATGTTTATTGAATATATTGACCATATAGTCAGCAAAACCTACATGACCCGTGTTGAATGTGAAAATTGTCGATTAAGACATTATCTAGCTCGATTAAAAAGAAAAACATTATGTTACTCAAAGTCGGAAGAAATGTTGAGGCTTTCAATTAAGTTATTATTGCACTATCGACGTTATAATTCTGTACCGGTACCTATTTAAATCATCCCGTAATTGTGCAACGCCATTTTTTATTTCTGAGAGTAATTGTAACAAAAATGTGGGACTCCAGATAGAAATCAAAGTCAAATCTGCCGTTGCCAAGAGAAACAACGCCGTCAAATAGCGCCACTCTGCCACATTAGATATTTCCGCAAACTCAGGAGATACTGCCAAAAGGGAGGCGATCGTTCCTGCCAACTCCTCACCAAAATAAGCAGCATCCGACATCCCGATATTCACTCCCGTGGGACAGGCGTCTCGCCTGTCACTTCTAGCAACAGGACTAATGGCCCAATAACTCTTCCCCAATTTTATTCTCGGGCGTTGCTGCAACAAATCTGCCAACCAGGGAAAGATTGCCTGACGAAACCCGGCCAAACCCTTAGAGGTATAAGGAATCAGTTTTGCCCCGTCGCTACTCCCACCCGTCACCTCAAAAGCGACCACAGGATCTGCCGATAATACCCCCGCTTCTCCCGCTGCGATCCGCTGAATATAGGGATGTAAAGCTTCGTAACTGTGGATGGGAACTCTTTGGCAAAATTTTAGATAATTACCAATCGATTCAAACCCGTATTCTCTGCCAAAAACCGTTTCCCGATTAGTACGTAAAATCTCTTGCAGCAGATGCCATTGTACCCCTAATGAATTTTGCAATCCCCGTTCAAAACTCTCTTTGTAAGGAGTCACCCTTTCTTCTAGGAACTGCCAGTTATTCATCATCAATTTAACCCTTCCAGAAATCCCCGTCTCGCGTGCGATCGCATATTATCTGCCCTCAACTCCATCAAACAGACCAACTCATGTCCGCGATAATATTCGGGGTTGCGGGTTAAAAAATACTTAACATCTGGTTTTTTGCGCATTTCTGGCTTAATGTCCGCCCATTTTTCCCGCAAATGTCCCTGGGAAATGGGGAACTTAACCAACTCACTGTCGGGATCGTAATATTCCCCAAAGCGCGATCGCCCCAAATAATCCATCAATACTCGATCCTCATCTGGGGTCGAATAGCGCCAATTAGGATAAAACTGCCGAGCAAAAACAGGCAAATAGCGATAAGTGCGATATCCCTTGACAATCAAAAACCAATAGAGGGGTACGTCCGGTTTTTCCCTTTTAATTGTCCCCGCCAAGCGACACCAAGTCAAGGATAAAGTTTGTTCTCCCCAGTACTCGTGATGGACGATCGTATCTCCAGAAAAGATGGCGCGTTTTTGCCGTTCTGCAAATGTAAATTCCAGGACTGCTAAAGTCGAAAAGCCCCGGATAATCTGCCGTTCGTCCCGCAACAGGATCGCATAATCTTTATTGCTCAAATCTGCAGAAAACAGCGAGTAACTCGTACCGTCATAATACTGAAAATACAAATCATACATTGACCGACTGATGTTATCCTGAAGAAAGGAAACATCGGAGTTATTTTTCGATAAAACTTCAGATGTTAATCTATGCATAGAGCCATTTTCGCGCCAAGAAAAACTGCTGGACTGTCAAAACCATTACCACCAACCAAGTCAGGAACATAATTGTCACGTGTTCGCCATTTCCCGGGACGAAGTAAACCGGACCATTATCCGAGGGGACGTGAGAAAGCATATACCAAGCAAAGTAAGCTTCGATCGAAAACATCGCCCCCGTCACCTGCAAATTCAAACATCCGATGCCGTCCAGACTATTAGTTTTGGGGATCTTAAACCATAATAGTGCTACCAGGGTAGCACTGAAAAAATCGTGAGCGATGCCCCAATAGGGATGCCAGTTTTGGCTGACGTACATCATCCACAACTCGGCGATCGCCCTCAATAGCATATTAGCCCAGAAAATCCAGTAAGCGAGCCGCAGTTGCCGAGACAGGCGGCGATCGCATCCCAGCAATAGGGGGAGAAAATACCAAAACCACAAAACATAAGCCAGCCAAAAAACTTTAGGGATGGCAATGCCACCGCCCAAGGCATGAGCATAATTCTGAAAATAGTATAATAGGCATCCACTCGCGCCCAAAGCAGCAACGATCGACCACTTAATGAAGCCAGGTGAAGTTGAAGTATTCATAGACGTGAAAACCGTCGTAGGGTGGGCACCGCCCACCGGATGCGGGCGGAGATAGGTAAGAGTTTACAATGGGTGCATCTCATATTTGCAAAAATATTAATGTCGTAGGTTGGGTTGACCCACGTTACCCAACCCGCGAGATGTTGTTAACTTTGCGCTTGTTGGGTTGACGTTAGGAAACCCAACCTACAAATATTATGCTATAATACGCGCTCTTCGAGATCGATTTAGCCCGCGCAGGCGGGCTTTGTTCGTGTAGCCCCACTCTTTAGGGTGGGGATTTACAATCGTATATCGACCCAATGTTCTGCCCCAGGGGCGGGAGGTTCAGTGCCCATTTTAATTGCCTGACGCCATTTAACAATATAAGGGGCAAGCAAATCAGCGGGGATAAACTTATAAGGCGCTTTGCCAAAACGATTAACATTGGCCTGTTGCAGATCGAGGATTTTGACATCTTGGTGAATAATAAAGCGAGAGAGTGGTTCAAAGAACAAGCGAACCAACCAACCCATCTCTACCTTAAAAGTCATCACCGTGTAAACTTCAGTTTCAGTTTCATTTATAGGAGTACAAGATGAAGTAATAATATAATGGCGGCCATCGTCAAAGATATAATCCACCCGAGTAGTGGCCGGGGCAATAAAGCGATCGGTATGTTGCATCTTGCTTTCCTTGCGAGTCAACAGCCACCAAATCAAGCTTTTTTTGCGAGGTTCACGGAAATATTCAGCCACGGCCCCATCTGGCAAACTGCGGACAACGGCTTTAACAGGTTTCGCAGTAGGAGAACGAAACCAAAACCGATGGACGTAAGTAGCATGAGGACAATCAAGAAAATTCTCCATACAGGTTTCCACAGCAGCGCGGAAGCGAGTTTTCATGTGAAAATTAGTCCACCCCCGATCGCCCAGATAGGGAAATTGCCATGGGAACTCACTAGCGGGCCGATCGGCAAAGCAAACCCAAACATAACCATCTTGTTCCCGGCAATGATAAGATTTTACCCAAAGATTGTCCGGAATCGGACAGCCTGCGGGAAATGCAGGAATTGCCGTAACGAAGCCATCCGCACCGTATCGCCAACCGTGATAAGGGCATTCCAGCGGCTCGTCACATATCCTACCCCGAGATAGAGGTGCATGACGATGAGCGCAGCGATCTTCCAGGGCCGCGATCGAGCCATCGGCAGGGCGAAACAGCACCAGAGGCTGTTGTAGAATCGTGACACCGATGGGTTTTTTGGCGATTGAGTTCGGTGGAACGACAAGCAATATACCAAAAAGATTCTAGCATTTTTTTCTGACTGCGTTTATAATGAAAAACAGACAACCCTTAACCTCACCTTACATGACCTCAACTCTCATCTCGCCATCAACTCTTACCAGTTTAAACTCTCCCACCATCCGCCAACTACCCAATGGGCTGACAATTATAGCAGAACAGATGCCCGTCGCCGCCGTAAATCTGAGCCTGTGGCTGAAAGTAGGATCGGCGGTAGAAACAGACCATATCAATGGCATGGCGCATTTTTTAGAGCACATGGTCTTCAAAGGAACAGAGAAACTGCCAAGCGGAGAATTTGAGCGTCTGATTGAGGAACGAGGGGCCGTTACCAACGCCGCTACCAGTCAAGACTGCACCCACTTTTATATCACCACGGCCCCTGGAGACTTTGCCGAACTAGCCCCCTTGCAGATCGAGGTAGTCCTCAATCCTAACATTCCCGAGGCGGCATTCGATCGGGAAAGAAAGGTAGTATCAGAAGAAATTCGGCGATCGGAAGATAATCCCCACCGCCGCAGCTATCAGCGGTCAATGGAGATGGCCTTTGAACGACTGCCGTATCGGCGATCGGTCCTCGGTCCGACGGCAGTGATAGAACAGCTAACAGCGCAGCAAATGCGTGATTTCCACAGTAATTGGTATCAACCCCCATCAATAACCGCTGTAGCAGTAGGAAATCTGCCAGTTGCCGAATTAATTGAGATTGTAGCACGAGGGTTTACAGAAGCGATCGGGCCTACGGATGCCGAGACATTTGTCGAAAAATATCTCCATTTGAACCCAGAACCAGCTTTTACCGAGATTATTCGCCGGGAAGAAGTCGATCGCAGCTTAACCCAAGCGCAGTTGATCGTGGTCTGGCGGGTACCGGGAGGGATGCAACTGCATCAGACTTATGCCCTAGATATATTAGCATCAATTTTAGGACAGGGGCGCACTGGCAGGCTGATTCGGGATTTGCGGGAAGAACGGGGCCTAGTATCGAGTATTTTCGCCAGCAATATGACCTATGAAGGTCAGGGAGTTTTCTATATTGCTGCCCGACTGCCAGAGGAGAATTTGGCAACGGTAGAAGCAGCGATTCAATCCCATATTAGCACAATTGGAGATACCATCCAAGAAGCAGAAATTGCCCGGGTGCGGACCCAAGTGGCAAATCGCTTTATCTTCGCCAACGAAACCCCGGGCGATCGGGCCAGTTTGTATGGCTACTATCAATCAATGATAGGGGACTTAGCCCCAGCCCTCAACTATCCCGCCCGCATTCAAGCTATAGACGCCCAAGAACTGCAAGCAGCAGCAAAGCGGTATCTATATCCAGAAGCTTACGGCTTCCTCACAATTAAACCTGGAACTGAGAATTGAGAATCATGTGGAAAAATATTGCCGCTCATATTTCCCAAGTCACGGGAGAGAAATTTGAAATAGACAGTCATCGATCGGTAGCAGGAGGCTGTATTAACCAAGGCTATCGCGTTACAGGGGGCGATTCGTCTGCGAAGACGCTACGCGATCGCACCTACTTCATCAAGCTCAACTCCGCCTCAGAAATAGCCATGTTTGCAGCAGAAGCCGAGGGCTTGAAACAAATGCATCAAACAAATACTATTCGCGTACCGCAGCCCATTTGTGTAGGGACTGAAGGCAATTATGCCTATATCGTCATCGAGTGGCTAGAATTAGGTTCTGGTAATAGCCAAGCTTGGGAAGAAATGGGACGTAAACTAGCAGCAATGCATCGCTGCCGTCCCCCGAAAGTACCAGAAAACGGCGGGTTTGGCTGGGACCAAAACAACACCATTGGTTCCACGCCTCAGATAAATACCTGGACAGCAGACTGGGCCGAATTTTTTGCCAAACACCGACTCTGCTATCAATTCAAATTAGCCCGCAGTCGGGGCGGACATTTCCCCCAACAAGACAAATTACTAGCAGCAATTCCCGAATTATTAGCCAGTCATCAGCCACAAGCTTCCCTAGTTCACGGCGACTTGTGGGGGGGAAACGCCGCCTGTACCGTCACGGGAGAACCAGTAATTATCGACCCCGCAACTTACGTAGGCGATCGGGAAGTAGACATCGCCATGACCGAACTATTCGGCGGCTTGACAGCAGCATTTTATCGCGGCTACAATGAAGCATTTCCCCTGGATGCTGGGTACAAAAAGCGTAAAACCCTCTATAACCTCTATCACATCCTCAATCACTTCAATCTCTTCGGTGGCGGCTATGGATCCCAAGCTAATCGGATGATTTCAGAAATACTAGCTTAATTGCAAGAGGTATAATGTAAAAAAAACCGGATAATCCCATTTTGGAAAAACAATGCTACAATTATATAGTCTAAGGATTATCCGATTAGTCGGTTGAAACCGACTTGGCGCCTCGAAACCTGGCGCAGCCTGGTAACGCGGCGCTTTGAAACGCCGGCGGGCTGACAGCGAAGTTAGGAAGAAGGTTTATTAATGTAATAGAGTAGCCAAAGCACTCCCGCAATGCCCATAAAGTGAGCTAAAATCGTGTTAGTATTAGCCTGGACTACAAACAGATCCAGAGGTTCAATAAACCCTCTAAGATTAGTTGCTGGATCGAAAAAAGTTCTTGGCTGAGTCAGGGACTTGGCCACTAAGGTGCCAGTAATTGCCGAGCCCGCAATAATAGTCAAGGCCATTCCCACCAGAGAGAACATCAATCCCAAACGCAGGATAGAAACCGTGTAACTCTTGGAAGGGCGGAGACTCGGAGTAGGCGATCGCAGCTGTCTGGACAAGCGTATGTAACGGAAAGCCTGGTAGACACTAGCATACAGCACCAGCAGTCCGCAAACAGCAAAAAATAGACCGCCCCCCGTGCCTGGATTATTCGCCCCACTACCCCTAGTGGTGCCAAAAATAACAGCAACCAATAAAATCACGCTAGAAATGATTGCTAGCGTTAATTGACTGACGAAACCGATCCAGCCCGCAAGTCGCAACACATTAGCAAATCGCTCTATCGCCGGAGGTAGGGAAACAATTGGTGAGTTTTGTGACATAATCATCCCCAGTTTCTACGATTATCAGTTTACCAGCAGGATTGACCACCGACCACTGACCACCTGACCGCTGACTGCTGATATGGTCCGTATATAGGATTAATACTGTTATTATGAACACATTGCAGACCGATCGCTTGTCTGACCCATTTTATACTGGCATCAGTTTTATTGGGAGCAGACTCCTATGGAACCGAACTTATGGGACTGCTAGAGAAGCGATATCCCATCTACCGGCTTTCCGACACGGTCCTGTACAGTTCCCTCAAATTCCTGGAAGAAGAACAGCTGATTACAGGCTATTGGCAAAAATTGACAGGACGCGGACGTCCCCGTCGCCTGTATCATATCCGTTCCCAATGGCGCCAACAGGCCAAAGACCTGGCCAGACTCTGGCAAGATTATGTTGCCATTAAGAGCGATCGCATTTTACTTTTGCGACAATCTTATCTAGAATGTTCCTCAGCAGCACCATCGAAACTACCAGCCACCAGATAAACTCGCGATCGATGCCTGCTGCTGTAGGGTGGGCCGCAGCCCACCTTACGTTTAATCTTCTCAATTTACCATTTCCAATATCGTTAACATTTTCACAATTGCTCATGAGTAGTGCTCTCGTATCGACAGCTTTAATTCCGACCTTGCTGTTATTTGTGGGTTGGTTTTTCTTTATCAAAGCCTCAGTCAAAGACCGAACCGAAAAAATCACCATAGCAGCAGCATCCGACCAAATGCTAACTCAATTAGAGGAATATTTTACCCAGCGGGCATACCGCGTCACAGCACGAGACAGCACCAATAAGAGAGTAATATTTGAAGGGTTTGTCCGCCCCAGTCTGTTTCTGGCTATCTTTCTCACCCTGTTAGCCGCAGTTGGCATTCTTTGCGGCAGTTGTATTTTGTCGATCGTCTTTCCCCAGTGGAATTTAGTTTGGTTTAGCTTGGTATTCTTATCGCCAGTTGCCGGGATTTTTTACTGGCAAAAAGCGGGACGAGTCGAGCAAGTGTCCCTGGCAATCGAAACCAAACCAGATGCAGAATCACAGCATAATAGCTCGATCGCTATCACCGCCCATCGAGACGAACTAGCCCAGTTGCAAAATGTTTTCCCTTTGTCAAAGCTGGAAACACCAATTAATTCACCTGCCCAACCTTAACTTTCTCTGACAAAATCTTAACTGATAGATAGTAGAAACCATGTTTTTCAGAAAAACATGGTTTCTGGGTTGACGACAATTACTATTGACTGTGGACGGCGATCGGGGGTTCTGGGCTTCGGGGTGAGGGACATTCGGCACGATCTCAGTCGAGCCGCTCAACCGAACGGCAGCCTGGGCTTTAATTGCTGCGGATGCCGGAATTTGAGCCTTTTGTTCTGCCTCTTTCAGACTGGGAAACAGAAAATGGTTTTCCTCAACGTACTGAGCTCCAAATAGTCCTTTTTCCGCCCAGAAGTACCGATCGGTAGTATGCTCATTTCGCTTGACTAGCAGTAAAGCTGGTGGCACAATGCCTTGAGCACGAATATACTTACGAGCCGCTGTCACGGGTTTATCTTCACCAGTTTCGATGTGATAGTGAGCAACTTGCTCAAGAATTCGACGCCCTTCTAGGCGACGACGACTTTTACGCTTGCGTCTCCTGGCCAATTTAGCTTACCTCCTTTTTCTGCGGACTCTGTAGTTAGCATAGCACTACCAAATCCCGAACAATTCTATCTAATCTAACTTAAAACCTGGAGAGTGCGAAGTTCTCTGAAAATCTCCCGATCCTAAAAGCTGAACCCCTTGCTAATAAACGCTTACAGCGTTTATTAGCCCGCGAATTGCTCCGAAGGAGGTCGATCAGGCCCAAACCCGCTTCCATGCTTGAGCAGTTCCCCAAAGAACTTCGCACTGTCCAGTTAAAACATCAACGGTACTTAAAATAGCTTAACAAAAAAGCCTTCCGAGCCAGGTGGTAAGCGGATGTAGGGGCAATCTTTCCCTGGAATAATATCTAAAAAGTAAAGAAAAGTATAAAATATGTAACAGTAGAGATGCCGATAACAATAGTCCGGACCGTTTTGGCTGTACGTAGCTGCAAGCCTTGCAGCGTCAGCCTTTCTATATAGAGCAATTTTAGGCAAGTTAGCCCTGGGGCAGACATTGAAAAAAATAAGGCGCTTTTGGCTGCAACCCTTGTGTTGTGGTCGTTCTGAGGGTCTAAAAACTGTCCGGAGTATTGCGATAAGATATAGGTTACTCGTCACACGGTCTAGCCAGTACTGCTCCAATGTTGATGTCCGCCAGTTCTGAATTTGTGGCTCTATGCCGATCGCAACTAGCCCTGTTAACTCAGGGACTGGGGCTTCTGTGGGGGTTGTCTACTTGACAGAAAAGCTAGTAGAAGACGCCCAGACAAAGCTAATCCCGATCGTAGCATACCCAGAGATGGCTGCGGTTTGGCAGTCCAATCGGGCTCAGGTGCTGTTACCGTCTGGGGCGGGTATGGTGGAAATAATGCCTCGCAGATCGAGGGGTAGTACGAGTAGCCCGCCCCGAGTACATCGAAAGCTGCCGTCGGCAACAGGGGCTGAGACTAGAACGGGATCGGCTGGCTATAATGAGCAGGAGTTAATAGAGGAGGAGCTCTTGCCAGAACACCAGTTGGTGTTGCCCCTGATGCATGAAGGGGCAGTGATGGGGTTACTGGTGACGGCGCGATCGGACAGAGCTTGGAATCAGAGGGAACAAAAGCAGATCGCCCAGATTGCTAATACTGTAGCACTTGCCTGTATTTTAGACCAACGCTACCAATGGTTAAAAGAACAAGGGCTCCAATCTCGACTGACGATGGCTCAGCAACAAGATGTTTTGGACAATCTGTTGCATCAGTTCCGAAATCCTCTGACGGCCCTGCGCACCTTTGGCAAGCTGCTGCTGAAGCGACTGTTACCAGAAGATAGCAATCGCACGGTGGCCCAGAGTATTGTCCGGGAAAGCGATCGCCTGCAAGAATTGCTGCAACAGTTCGACGCGGCCCTGGATATAGTAGACGTGGAAACAGATGACGTGCTAGATTCCGAAGCTCAAAAGGAGGCAAGGCCAGTCGGATTACTGCCGGCGTCTAATTCCTTGGGGAGCAGGGATTTAACTCTGGAATCTTACTCCGTGGCCGCAATACTAGCACCGCTACTCGCTTCGGCAGAGGCGATCGCCCAGGAACGCCAGCTAGGTTTACATGTGGAAATACCCCAGGAAATGCCGCCAGTGCAAGCAGATATCCAGGGGTTGCGAGAAGTGTTAAGCAATATAATTGATAATGCCTTGAAATATACACCAGCAGGAGGAGATCTGTACGTTCAGGTAGGAGTACAGCCTCAAGGTGACAAGGTGTTAATTGCTGTGAGTGACACCGGTCCGGGCATTCCCCCCGAAGACCGTCCCCACGTGTTCGAGCGCAATTATCGGGGAGTGCAGGGGGAAACAGAGATATTTGGTACGGGTTTGGGATTGGCGATCGCCTCTGAGTTAGTCTCCCAAATGCAGGGTGAAATGCAAGTGTTCTCCCCAGCACTGTACCCAGAAGGAAGCGTCAGGGGAACTACCTTTATTGTCTGGTTACCGATGTTCGCGCAGTCAGCAAGGGGGATTAAAGCTGAGTATTCGGTCCGCCGGCACATCACCTCCACGCTGGTTTCAGTATCTTTAACTGTTCGGAACAATGTCTTCGGCGATTTAGCTGTCCCGCTGCTGCTACTGACTCGATAGACAACTGCTTTCTCTGACCGAAACAACTTTGGATTTTCAGACAGATCTACGGGGGTGACAATAGGCAATTGTGGAAGATCCTTCAAACCAGAGAATGAGCTAATGTCAATGCCCGCCCGAGAGTAAAGATTGCGATAATAGGGACATTCATTCCCAGCACGTTGCACGATTGTCCTGAGCTTTTCGTCTAAGCTTTTCATATATCCTGCTCCTTTACCACCTGGAAGCCTGTAAAAAGTTGGGTATTCTGGCAATTCCCGGTGGACTTTCCGTAACAGACAAGAGGATGCTGGCTCTTCTGTCAATTTTCCAGCCCAATGCCATTTTTACGTCACCGTCGCGGCTATGTCAGATAACTCAACAATATTGGAATAAGGGAGGAAAGCCATTTCCGATTACTAAAATCTTGCTGGCTGGCGAACCTTGTTCTGCATCCCAGCGATCCCAGATTCGAGACTTTTGGGAAACAGAACCCCACAACCTTTACGGAAGTGAAGAAACAGACGGACTAGCGGGTTCTTGCTCCCAGCAGGCAGGACTCCACTTCATGGACGATTTGTACTATCTGGAACTGCTGGAACTAGGAACAGATAAAAAGGTTCCCGACGGCAAAGCTGGGGAAGCGGTAATCACTTCTTTGTATTCCGAGGGAACACCTCTAATTCGTTACCGCCTTGGGGACATTATTGAACCCTACCTCAGTCAATGTCCTTGCGGTGAAAAGTGGCCGAGAATCAAGGTCATCGGGCGCAGTCAACAGGCATTCTTCCTCTATGACGGCATCAAGCTACATTCCTATCAGATTCGCTCTGCCTTGACCAGTGTCTATCCAGAACTGGATCTATACCAGGCTGTTTTACGACCCGGAGATGACGGGGTAGATGAAGTTGAAATTATGATTAGTCCAGCCATTACAGATACATCCCAGGGTATGCTGGAAGCGATTGAGGAGACATTATGGTCGTCATCCCTCGATCTTGCAGCAGCCAAGGATATCGGAAAATTGCGGTTCCGAATTGCATCAGATGAAGAGATGCTGATGACACGACGGGGTAAAACGCCGGAACTGATAGATCTGCGCCATGGAAACGAACGGGAATTCCTTAAAAGGAATAGTGGTTAATGCAACTCCAAATCAGTTCAGAATCCTCAGTTCCAGAAATCATTGGGTATCTCAAAACCATAGGAACCGAGTCCCACAAAAAAAGTGTAGGACGTATGGGTGTACCCACTGACATGGCCATAGGGATACCTACTGCCAGAATCCGCAAGCTCGGAAAGCAAATTGGTCGGAACCAGAAGCTGGCACTAGACCTGTGGAAGTCTGGCTTCCACGAAGCGAAACTGTTAGCGGTTCTTGTGGCCCAACCAGATAAGATGACCGAGGCAGTTATTGAGAATTGGCTTGAAGATGTGGTTTCCTGGGATTTATGCGACCACTTGTGCAACAATCTGTTTCGCCATATGCCTTCTTGCATCGAAAAAATTCCTAACTGGGCAAGAGATAATCGGGAGTTTTTTCGGCGAGCAGCCTTTTCTTTAATTGCTATGTTAGCAATTCACCAGCCAGATATTGCTGACGATGTGATTGAGTTGTATCTTGTATTGATTCGAGACTACGCCAATGACTCAAGAAACTATGTAAAAAAGGCAATTAGTTGGGCTTTGCGAGAAATCGGTAAGAAGGACTTTTCCACTCAGGAAAAAGCGATCGTACTAGCTGCTGAACTCTGTGAGAGAACAAATAGGGCAGAGCGTTGGGTAGGTAAAAATGCGCTGAAGGAATTGGAAACTTTGGTTGAAATTCCCGAACGTAGCCGTCTTTTGTCCTCCCACACCAAGATGGGCAGCAAACTTCAACAAGGTTAGGTAAGAGGAGAGTCGAAAGACATGAAGCCAGTTCAATTAAGTGCTAATCAACTAAATATTTTCGTTGGCGGGCCGATTCAATATGCACTCGGAGAAAAAGGCTTCGACCAACCGCTCAAAAACTCAATCGCTCTAGTGATTGAGCAGCTCCTATCTAAAAAATACAACGTTTTCTCTGCCCATTTGGATGAAAAATTCGGCGTTGATACCTATTTGTTTACCCCAGACAGGGTTACGCAACGGGACTACGCCTGGATGCAGTCCTGTGATGCTTTTATAGCCTTACTTCCAGGAAGCCAAGATGGTCTGCCATACCGCACCGATGGAACTCATGTGGAATTAGGCTGGGCATCAGCCCTTCAAAAACCGATAATCGTACTGACACACAAGCATTGTGTTGAAAAACTGTCCCATCTCGTCCGGGGTCTAAATCAACTGACTCCCGTCATTATTGCGGATATCCAAGAAGTACTAGCAAGTGAAGCGTACTTGAGCCAGCTTCTCTGTAGACTTACCGCTCGCCGTGCAGAACCTGTTTTGTCTGCTTGACTAACCACTAAAGCGAGATGAAAGGTAAGTTAGATATCTTTCTAGTTAGGAAATTTCTCAGAACCGCAAGAAAATCTCAAGATTAAACAAGGTCAATTATGGAAAGACAAAATCCTCACCAAATCAAAAGTATTGTGATCCTCGGCGGCGGTACCGCCGATTGGTTATTTGCTGCCTACCTGAGCAAAGCATTGAATGTAGGTCAAGAGAAAAACTGTATACTAAAAATAGTGACATAAAAAACTTTACTATGGTCTATACTAATAGTATCAGATGCAGATAAAAAACATGAAGGTATTAACCGTGAAACATTTCAATCATTTTATAAAATTCATTGGCAAACCACTCAAAAGCAACGATCGTCTCTTTGGGGATCGGGGCAATGACTCCCTTAACGGTGATTCCGGCAACGCTCGTCTCTTTGGGGATCGGGGCAATGACTCCCTTAATGGTGGTTTGGGCAACGCTCGTCTCTTTGGGGGTCGGGGTAATGACTTACTTAACGGTGGTTTGGGCAACGCTCGTCTCTTTGGGGGTCGGGGCAATGACTCCCTTAACGGTGGTTTGGGCAACGATCGCCTCTTTGGGGGTCGGGGCAATGACTTACTTAACGGTGGTGAAGGTGAAGATTACATTCAAGGTAATACCAGTAATGACTTCCTAACCGGTGGTGGAGGAGACGACCGGTTGCTTGGAGGGTTAGGCAATGATTTTCACGATGGTGGCAGCGGTGATGACCAGATTTGGGGTGGTCTTGGGAATGACTTTGTATCAGGACTAGACGGAAATGATCTGCTGTTGGGAGGACCAGGCAATGATTTAGTTAATGGGCTCACTGGTAAGGACACTATTGTAGGTGGTTCAGGTAACGACCTTTTGGTTGGAAGTGCAGAGGACGATCTTTTGTTCAACAGCGCAGGCAATGACTTCCTGCAAGGGGATACTGGAAGTGATCGCTTTGTCTTGGCTCCAATTCAGGGATTTAACCTCGTTTTTGATTTTGAAGATGGTCGGGATTTTTTGGTATTAACCGGGGGACTAAGGTTTGATCACCTAACTATTAAGCCACTGCTCAACAGTACTGTAATCAGTCTGGCGAGTACAGGTAAATTGCTAGCTTTTGTTCCTTTTGCGCCAGCCAATCTGATTACAGCAGAAGATTTTCTGGTAGATGATGATTTGGCTGATAGCTTGAAAGGGAGTTCAGATCCAACTCCGCTATCCTTATCTAGCAACGACAAGTTCTTCAAAAGTCAAGCCAATAACCAAACAGTTCAAAAAGGGGGTCCAGAGACTGATCTACTGAATGGTAGTAACGGTGACGATCTTCTTATGGGCAACGGGGGAAACGACTTTATAAGTGGCGAGGACGGCAACGATCAACTCTTTGGTGGTCCAGATGACGATGCACTTAACGGTGGTAACGGTGACGATCAGCTAATTGGAGGTGATGGTCGCGACTTCATACGGGGTGATAACGGTGACGATAGACTCCTTGGTGAGATAGGTAATGATGTCCTCACTGGTGGTCGCGGGAATGATCTTTTAATAGGCGGCGATGGCAGCAACATTCTTGATGGGAACGAAGGCAACGATATGCTTATCGGCGGTCCAGAACCTGATTTACTTCACGGAAGCGAGGGCAACGATTTTATCGATGGCGGTCTAGGCATTGACTTTATTACTGGTGGTCCGGGGCGCGATCAATTTCTCATTACATCGGATTCAGGAACAGATACGATCTTCGACTTTGAAGACAATTTGGACTCTCTCATATTAGGTTCAGGGCTAACTTTCGATCAACTCTCTATTATCGCTAGCGGAAACAACGCTGTAATTAATCTTGCTGATAGCGGTGAACCAATCATGGCTTTAATTGGGATTCAACCCAACCTACTCACAGAGACAGATTTCATCATCTCATAAGGGACGTTCATTTGTACTTTATTTCAGCAATGGAGCCAATTTAGCTAAAGGAGAACCACGATGTCTGCTAAAACAGAGAGAACCTGGAAAATTACCTATCCTGACGATTGCGTAAAGTACATTGAGGCTTTTCGACGCGACTGTTGGGACCATCAGGGGGTTTGCCAACTGCTGCATGAATTCTTTTCGCAACAAGGTAACGTAGATACAGTATGTGAACTTGGAAGCGGTGCTGGCACTAACTTGATGCACCTCTGCGATTATGGCTACGAATGCTTTGGTTATGATAGCAACCAGGAATCTATCGCAATCTCTAAAAGCCGAGCTGAGTCGAACGGAAAAAACATTCATTTTGAATTGCTCGATTTTTCCAAGCGCTTGCCGAATCGTCAATTCGACGCTGTAGTGTCACTTTTCGTGCCAATTTCCCTTGAGGATATGGAGGAACTTACAAAACGTTCCCTGCAAATCGTGAAACCTGGCGGTTACTTCGCCTCCATGTTACTGGCAGTTCTACCTGAATTTGAGAATGTACCAGAGCAGAAGGTGAACAGTACTGAATTTCTAGAAGTTGATGGTATACAAACGATTAGATTCAACTACTACAGAAAACATGGTCACCAAATCGAGTACAACGGGATCTACTTCGCTGGCGAACCTCAAGGTCCTCGAATGTTCCAAGATCGCGATCGCTACGATCTGATAACCAAAGATCAAATGTTAAAGATTCCAGAGACAAACTATCGCCATGTCTATCGTACCAGGATCGAAGGCAAGCCAGACCAATGTCCACCCATGACCTATGAAATCCTAGATATCTTTCAGAAAACATAAAAAGACTCACTGCTTGTGTAAAGTACCTTGCTGTGTTGGAGAGTAAAACCATGACAGAGAAAGCTAGAAAGAGCAGGTTATTGTTGCTGTCGCGAGAAGTTTCGGCTACTGCTATTCTCGGCATTGGTGTTGGGTTCAGCCAGCTCAACCAGATCGCGATCAATATGACGGATACGGTCATGATGGGGTGGTTTGGCAGTGAAGCTTTGGCGGCAGGTTCCTTAGTAAACTCTCTGTTCCTGCTGCTGTTTCTTTTCTTTATGGGTGTGTTACAGGCAACCGCTCCGATGATGGGCACAGCCCTTGGGCAATCCCGTCTCAGAGACATCTCCAGGATTTTGAACCACGGATATTACTTAGCTTGTACAATGACAGGCATCATGGTGGTGTTGGCTTTTCTGATGAAGCCATTTCTGTTGTTTCTTGGACAGCAGGAACAGGTGGTCTCAATTGCTCAAACATATGCTTGGTGGCTAATTCCGAGCTTTTTGCCTTCGCTGTTGCTCGTCGTAGTGAGAGTCTTTCTCACCACCGTAGGTGATGTTACACTGCTAGGAATCGTCTCCCTTCTTGGCGTTTTCATCAACGGATTAGGGAATTATGCGTTCATGTTTGGAGCATTCGGCATGCAGGCACTCGGTGTCGCAGGCTGTGCTTTAAGCACTAGCGTAACCAATATTCTGATGGTTGTCGCCGTAGCACTATTGATGGGCAAGCGCCCCAGAAAAAACCGCGTTGTGTTTTGGACAAAGGGGCAACATTTGATGCCTCATCTCTTTCGCGCAATTTTAGTTTTGGGTATTCCGATTGGATTTGTTTTGTTTTCGGAGTATGTCATATTTGCGGGAGCTGGTTTGTTTATGGGAGTATTGGGTGCAGACGAACTCGCTGCTTTCTCTGTCACCCTTCAATGGATAGCTGTCTTCTACATGCTACCAGTTGGATTTTCCCATGCGGCTACTACTAGAGTCTCCCTCGCCATAGGTCAAAAGAATACTCAATCGATTAAGCAAGTCTTGATTGCTTCTATAGGGCTAGTTATTGTCTATGGATTTATTTGCCTAGTTGGGATTATTATATTCGACGAGCCCCTGGTTCGCTTACTGTTGACGGAAAAATTGGAGCAGAACCGCACAGTTGTGGAGCAAGCTACAGTCTTTATGGGATGGGCTGCCGTACTCCAACTAGTCAATGGTTTGATTGTTGTTTGCGCCGGAATAATGCGAGGTTTCAGAGAAACCCGGACGCCGATGTTACTGGTTTTTATGTTCTATTGGATTTTGGGTCTTGGTAGTGTACTACTGCTTGGCACCATATTTAAGAGTATTGGTGTTTGGGTTGGATTGCTCATCAGTTTTTCCGTAACCCTTTTTGGTATTATACTCGCATTAATGTCACAAACGAAAGACCTTCCTGGTCTTATATCTCAGATTTCTTCGGAAGACCTTGACATCAGTTGAGTGTACCTCATATAGTAGGGTGGGCAATGCTACCGTTTTTTACTCCCTCCAAGATATCTTTATCGATTGCATTCCCCACCTTCCATATCTAGCGGACAAGTTTAGAGGTAAGATAGAGATAATTGATACAATTTATCCTTATTAATGTCGGTGGGCAAGGTTTAGGGACAAGTGGCGAGAAAATTGGGAAAATTTATCTTGTCCGCCCTACTGTTCCCAGTTCCGGAGTCCATGTTTCAGCGCGATCGCGCTATAATCATAGGGTTGCAGTAGAGCTGGGATAATGGTAGGACAAGTATTGCAAGAGGAGCAACGCCAGATCCCTTGGCTAGAAAACGGCGATAGGCTCTCTCGTCTAGAGTTCGAGCGCAGGTACGCCGCTATGGCTCAAGATAAAAAGGCGGAACTAATAGAAGGAGTCGTCTACATGGCATCCCCATTACGTTTTCAGAGCCACGCACAACCCCATGCTAACATGATCGGCTGGCTCTGGACTTACAGTATGGCTACTTTTGGAGTAAAATTAGGTATAGAGCCTAAATTGCGTTTAGATTTAGAAAACGAACCTCAGCCAGATGGGGTATTTACTCAATAAACCGGAAAATACGATCCCAGAGCGATTACGGCAATGGTACAAGCCCTTGAATACGAGCGGCGGTCGAAAGCGCTCACAATTAGAAGTGAGCCATAGTTTCCTGCCGTTGTTGCGGTGGATTTTAAGTTGGTGGCCCGAGAGCCGTCACAGTCGATGCTCCTTTCATTCCACCAGAACAGCAAATAACCGGAGCCTGACCCCGACGGCGATCGCCCCAAGAAGCTGTTGGGCGTGGAATCGCCGTCACGGTGTCATATCCTTTCATTCCACTTGCCAGTGTAACAATCCCGATCGCCTGTTTATCACCGGCACTTACTGGCAATTTGATGACTTTTTAGGTATTCTGATACCTGCTTTGTGAACTGTTGCTTCTCAACCGGCGATCAAAGTGGCCATAAGATGATCGCTCTTTTGACCGATGCTGAAGCGGGGCGATCGCCCCATTTGACCAGTGAATAGACACCATACCACTAACAACCGAAGTCTAATCCCGACGAAGATCGCCTCAAGAAGCTGTTCTGGTCAAATAGCCATCGTTTGCGATCGCATCAGCATGTAGCCAGAACCGAGGTAGTGCCAGTGCTGTCTCCCCCGTGAGCCTACGATTTGCGTATTTGGCAGCTAAGCCCCGCTCATCAAAAAAAGTCCGTAGCACACCGAATATTTTGGTGCAATCACCTTCCCAACCAATCCCACCTTGAAACTCGCATTGAAGAAGGGCGATCGCGACTGGTTAAAACATAACAACACCGGTCGAGCGCTCTGATATCACCGGCACATCCTCGCAGTTTTGAGAATCTTTAGGTACTTGTATACCCGAAATATTCAGAAGCTACCGGTATCTGTAGCTTCCGGTAGCTGTTAGTGCTAATCTGATTCAGCTTCATCCTCTTGCTTGAAATTACAGTGGCCATCATCTGCTACTTACGTCGGTCCTGGCTATTTTTTGTCGAGCACCTGTGGCGTATTCTCGGCATGGTCTTAGTTAAGCTGTAGTTCGCTGTCCCCAGGGTTGTCTGCTTCTTGCTGGAAATGGATTAAGGCTTTGACTGCCTGGGCCCCGAGGTAGTGCTCTCGCAGCGGAGGGGGCCCGGAGCGTCGTCGGAGCCAATGGTCCCTAACAGCTTTTCGGCGTCTTCCAGCTGGTGCTTGCTGACTAGGAACTTCTCTCGCAGCGTAGGGGGCCCGGAGCGTGGAGGGGGCCCGGAGCGTGGCGATGGTGACATGGGGATTTTCGGGGTATTTGGCAAATAGCTGGTCTAACAGTTGTTTGGCCTGCTGGACCAGCTCCCCGGGTAACGCCCCCTCCGCTACCAGGGATGCGGATGCGGTCTGAATGGCTTGCAGTCCCATTTCCAGTTCTGACTGGAGATTTAGGCCCTCTAGTAGCTGGCGCAACTGGGGTTCTGGCTTGACACCGACAAATCCGGGTCTGACTTGCCCATCAATGACAATCTTAACATCTGGGACTCCCTCGACGCGGTAGGTATGAGCTAAGTCATGATTTTGGTCAATATCGATCTTTGCTAATACGAAGTCATATTCTACCAGTAGCCCTTCCAGCATTGGCATCAGCATCTTGCAGGGACCGCACCAGGTGGCAAAGAAGTCCATGAGGACGGGCTTTTCATAGGACTTTTCGAGAACTGCGGTGGTGAAGTTGCTGCTGTTAACTTCTACTGTCGAACCCATGTCTATCTTCTCCCTTACTCAGGTTTCTGCTAATTATGCCTTACTTTTGAGCTGATGCGCTTATCCCGCGCCACAATCTAGGATAGCAAATTTATCAGGGCAGTCATGGACAATTACCAGAGACACGCCTTCAATTTGATTTAATTCGGCTTGACTAATATGTTAAAATTTCATTTTATCGTACATGCGCTCATTTAATTTCCGCTACATTCGTTACCAAGTCTGCTGCTTGCGTTTCTCAATCTCGGCAATGGGCAAGAACAAGGTATCCTCTATCTACTGTCGCACCTCACGACTGACATAACAATCTCTATTCAGACATTCTACTAACAATTTATTTCCATTATAATACTGCTTTAGCAATTTGTTCTGTTCCTCGCTGAATTGCAAATCGTGACCAAGATTGTGCTGTGACATTATTAATTCTCTTAATTTATTATTCCATTCTTGACCGCTGGTTTTAAACTACATATTAAAATTACCTTTATCACTTTGGTTAGGAAGTTCATTTCTTAGCGATTGAAGCGGTTTTTGTAACCTTGGGTAAAGCGCATCAATGAGACCAGTTTCACATGCTGATAATGTGACAAGAACTATATCTTGTTCCTCCTGTAAACTGGGAATTTCAAATAAACTTAATCTATCTCCTAATTCTCAATCTAAAGATGAAGCTAACAATAGGGGCTTAGATAACATAATCTCATCATAAAAATCAATGACAACGGAAAGATAAAATTCCCGAATATCTAATTGCTTGTAACAAATATTAACCAAGTTTTCTTGTACCCATATCAGAAATTTATGCAACTTTTCATCATCCGCCTTATTATTAAACCACTTGGTGGTAAAGGTCAAAATTTGTTTGGAATCAAAATCGGCCATTTCCACCTCGGTGAACTTCTCAAAGGTATATTCACGCGCGGCAATGCGGCAGGTCATCACAAAGTTATTCTTACGATACTGGTCAGAAAATTTACTGATTTCCTTTAATACCCGATCGCTGTCCGCATCTCTGACTTCATCCAACCCATCGAGTAAAATTAACGCCCTGGCACCTGCGATAACCTTTTCTAGAGATTTTGCCGTCCAGGTCTCTTCCCTGCTACTGTCAGAGAATTGCTGACAGATGTATTCCAGTAATCCTGGTTGATTTGGCGCTTCTGCAAAGTCCTTGAGGGTGATAAATATCGGCACGCGAACTTCAGAAAAATCGGACTGAAATTTCCCTTCATTGCACTGCATGGCTACATACTTCAAAAAGGTGGTTTTACCTGCCCCTAGCTTCCCCAAGACGAGCAATTTGGGCTTTTTCTTGACTGCATCCAGTCCTGGCACTAATCTCACAATCACTTTTAACTCAGTCTAGCAAAGATCTTAGGTGGGCAGCACAGACCCTATCCATATCTCCAGGTTGGGTTTCGTGCGGAAACCCAACCTACAGCATCTCCACATTTCTGGGAGCGAGAATAATATCGCTCAATAGTTATTAATTAATATTAAGAAATGAAAATTTATGGAATTGGACTAGCCAAAACTGTGATGAGGCTGCTATTAATTTTTAAAAGAATGAACTTATGGCCATCTCGACTGCATGATTCCGCTAGAACTGACGCTAAAAAACTTCCTCAGCTATCGCGAGGCAACCCTGAATTTTCGCGGCTTGCATACGGCCTGCATTTGTGGAAAGAATGGCTCGGGCAAGTCGGGACTGCTAGAAGCGATCGCCTGGAGTCTGTGGGGTGAAAGCCGCGCCGCGTCGGAAGATGACCTGATACATATTGGTACGTCTGAGGTGAGGGTTGATTTGGTCTTCTCTAAAGACGAGCAAACCTATCGGGTAATTCGCTCCCGTCAGCGAAAGGGTCCCAGTACGCTGGAATTTCAGGTGCAGACCCTAAAGGGCTTTAGCTCTTTGACCGCAGGTAAAATGCGGGCAACCCAACAGCTGATTACACAGCAGCTGAAGCTAGACTACGAGACTTTTGTCAATTCTGCCTATTTGCGCCAAGGTGGCTCGGATGAATTTATGCTTAAAGGTCCGACGGAGCGCAAGCAGATCCTGGCAAAACTCCTCAGTCTAGAACAGTATGATTCCCTGGCAGAACAGGCAAAAGAGCGATCGCGCCTTCTTAAGGGACAAGTGGATCTGCAAGCTCACAGGCTGTCGGAGATGGAAAGGGAGCGCGCGCAGGACTCGGAGATCGCCGAAGAACTAGCAAACCTAGAAAAGGAGACTGCTGCACTAAGCGCCTCGCAAAACGTCACTCGACAACAACTGCAAAGTTTACAAACCCTATACCATCAACAGCAAGCCCAGCAGCAACAGCTCTCCTGGCACCGCAGTCAGTACCGCGTCCTGAGCGAAGAGTGCGATATTAGAAGCCACGAATTGACAGCAGCAACCCAGAAACAGCGGGAAATAGAAAGCTTGTTAGAGACCAAAAGCGCGATATTAGAAGCCTACGCTCGTTTCCAACAGCTACAAGAGCGAGAAGAAGTCTTTGCGGCTAAATTTCAAGCCCACCAGGCAGCCCAAGCACAGTTGCAACAGTTGCTAGCAACGAAAGCAGAGCAAGTTGGGGAACTGCAAAAGCAATTACGTAAAAGTCAAGCTCAGCTAGAAGCCCTATGCCAACAAGAACAGGAACTACAGCAAACCCTTAGCCAGCAATCAGAAGTAGAAGCGGGACTGCAACAACTGCGCCTCCGACGCGATCGCCTCGCGTACCTGGACAGGCTGCAACTGCAAGTGGCCCCCTACTGCGACGCCGCCAGCAGCTAGAAAGCCAGTTAGAGCGCGATCGGGCCTATTTGAGTGCTAAATTAGAAGAACTGCAAACCTCTCTGGGGAAGCTGCAAGAAGATCGAGCCCGGGCCCCCCAACTCCAAGAAGCAGCCCAGGAAATACAGGATCGAATTCAACAGTTAGAAAAGCAGCGCACCTATCAGCAGCGAGTACTAGAAAAAGGACAGGAAAGGCGTCACTTCATGGAACGCCTGCAAGCCGATCAGCGCAGCTATGAAACCCAGCTGGGGGAACTGAACCAGAAAATTCAGATGCTGAATGGGACTCGATCTACCGCCTCGACTGATGAGAGTCGCGTTCCCAGGCAGAGCCATGGGAACGAGGAAAGCTTCGGAGTATGTCCCCTGTGCGATCGCCCCCTGGACGAACATCATTGGCATTTAGTACAGCAAAAACATCTTTGCCAGCAGCAAGAAATCCTCGATCGACTGTGGGTAGTGCGGGAACAGCTAGCAACCTCCGATCGAGAAATTAAAATTCTGCGGACAGAATATCAGGAACTGGACGAGCAATTGCGTCAGTTGACGCCAGCCCTAGAAAAGCGGGGCGAATTGCAAGCCCGTCTCGACGTTACCAGCGAAAGTCTGGTACGACTGCACAGGTTGGATACGCAAGCGGCCAAGATCGAGCAGTCGCTAAGTACTGCCGAATATGCCACCCCCTTACAGGCAGAACTCCGCCTGATTGAAGAGCGACTGCACGCACTCAACTACGATGAAAAAGACCATGCTCTAGTCAAAGGACAGGTAAACCGATGGCGCTGGGCAGAAATTAAGCTTCTTGAGATCAAAGCCGCCCTCAAGCATCAGCGTCAAATTAACACCCAGCGCCCCGAACTAGAAGCGCAAATTGCCCAGCGATCTCGCTCTATAGAGCAATTAGAGCAAACATCTCCCTTACAACGACAGATTGAGTCCCTGGAACAGGATCTAGAGTCACTTGGCTATAACTTAGACGAGCACAATAGCTTGCGGACTGCTCTGCGACAGGCTCAACCAGCCCAGCTGCGCTACCAACAGCTACTGCAAGCGGAAGCACAATATCCCCAGCTAGTACAAGCGACTCGCGAGTTGACAGAACGCTCTGAGGCCCGCGTAGGTGAACTTATGGAGATAAATTCTCAAATTGATGCGCTCGCCCAACAACTGGCACAAAATCCCGATGCTACTACCCAGATTAAAGCCTTAGAAGCCCAACTCAGCCAAGGCCGAGCCAAACTGAACGAACAGCATGCCCGACTAGGACGCCTCCAGCAGCAACAGCAACATTTGATAACTCTAGAAACCCAGTACCAAGCCCAGCAGCAGCAACTACAATCTACACAGCGGCAATATCGAGTAGCCCAAGAATTAGCCCATGCTTTCGGGAAAAAAGGCATTCCAGCGCTGATGATCGAGAACCTCCTGCCCCAACTGGAAGCGGAAACTAATTTCATACTAGGACGACTTTGTGGCGACAACCAACTGCACGTTCAATTCGTGACTCAAAAGGCAGGGCGGTCCCCTAAGAATAAATTAATAGATACCCTAGATATTCTCATTGCTGATACCCGGGGGACTCGTCCCTACGAAACCTATTCTGGCGGTGAAGCTTTCCGCGTAAACTTTGCCATTCGTCTCGCCCTAGCCCGACTCCTGGCCCAACGATCTGGCACCTCTTTACAAATGTTAATTGTCGATGAAGGCTTTGGCACCCAAGACCTTGAAGGCTGCGATCGCCTGGTTGCTGCCATTAATGCGATCGCCCCTGATATGAGCTGCATCCTCACCATCACCCACATGCCCTATCTCAAATCCGCCTTCGGTACCTGCATCGAAGTTACCAAAACGGCTCTCGCTGGTTCCCAGTTAAGTCTATCAATTTAGATAATCAACTATTAACTATTATCCTTGAACTATTAACCATTAGGATCGATGCGCATTAGCGGCTTATCAAAATCAACTGGTTCTCCATTTTCTACCATAATTTCCATCACCCGTCCCGATACCTCCGCTTCGATTTCGTTCATCAGCTTCATCGCCTCTATTATGCAGACCACTTGACCGGCATTAATGCGATCGCCCACCTGTACAAATGGCGCTTCTCCCGGTGCCGGTGCGTGATAAAAAGTTCCCACCATCGGAGACTTAATCTCTGCCCATTTTTTTTCTGCCAGCGGCTGTCCAGTTCCAGTCCCGACAGTGGCGGAAGGGGCTTTTTCTACGCTCCGGGCCCCCTCCGCTGGCGCCACAGGCTCCCGGCCCCCCCCGCTACCATCCACAGGAGGTGCCGTCACCACGGCTGCTGTGCGTGCCACGGCTGCGCCTACTGGCGCTACGCCACCTTCAGTCTTCACCGTAGCCTTCCGCAGCGTCAGTTCAAAATCAGCACTCTTTAACCTCAACTCCGCAATGTCAGTTTGATCCAATGCGGCTATCAGTTCACGGAGTTCGTTAAAGTTCAGTTCCACAGCTTTTTATCACCTGTAATTGATTAGTTGTCATTCTGCTAATAGCTAATGGCTACTGCTAAGATCGCAATTCGCAATTGTAAGCTACCCGCGTTTGACTGCGGAGGGATCTCCTGGGTAGTGCTCATAGGGGTCGGGAGATACCTGAGCCATTAGCAATTCGCAACGCCGCAATTATATCAAGAAGGCTAGTTTTCGCGACCCAGGTAGCTATCGTTGCGGGTATCAATTTTGATCTTCTCTCCCACGGAAATAAACAAGGGCACCATGACTTGAGCCCCTGTTTCCAGGGTAGCGGGTTTCGTCCCGCCAGTGGCCGTATCGCCCTTGACCCCTGGAGCAGTGTCAGTCACCTCTAGCACCACCGAGTTAGGCAGTTCCACTTCCAGCACTTGGTCGTTCCAAGTCAGGATATTGACTTCCATGCCTTCGGATAGGTACTTTACCCGATCGCCGATCTTTTCTGGGTCCAGACGGCTCTCTTCATAAGTTTCCATATCCATAAAGACAAACTGCTCGCCGTCTTTATAGGTATACTGCATCGTATTCTTTTCCAGATTGGCTTGGGGAACCGTTTCCCCAGCCCGGAAAGTGCGTTCGATCACATTACCTGTTTGGGCGTTTTTCAACTTCGTGCGCACAAAGGCAGACCCCTTACCTGGCTTGACATGCAGGAATTCCTGCACCCGCCAGACGCTACCATCTAGTTCAATTGTGACGCCAGTTCTAAAATCATTACTGGAGATCATGAATCTCTGGGGGAGCAATATTCGGCTCCTTATTGTAACCCGACGTGGGAACCAACTCTCTACTCTGGCTGGAAATATTCAGGACAATACCCGACCAGGGACTGGCGAGCGCTGATGGGGGACTGGCGAGCGCTGATTGGTGAGATAGGGGCATAGGAGTGAACATCCCTATGGCAAGATGAAACATGGGTTTGTTGCCCAGGGCAGATGTAAAGCGAAGACAGGCAGATAAATTTATGGATGTAAGCAAGTCAAGGACTAACCTATGGCAGCGCTGGCTGAAGACAGGCATCTTAGCAGTGCTGCTGTTTACCCTCTCGATCGGACTGGACGCCGCTTGGTGGAATTTTGGGGGCAGTAAAAAACCCCAGCAGACTCTCTTACCCTCTGGGGACGCTATTACCGATGGCAAAGCCCTGTTGCGGTATGCCCTGCCAATTGACAATCAACCAGTGCGGGAAATGCAAGCCAATTTGGAAAGCATCTCCACAGCACTGCGGGGCAAGCATTGGAGTGACATCACGAGAAACATCACTAAGGTACAGACCACGAGCAACCAACGCCCTACACAACTGCTCTCGTCAGTGCCAACGGAATGCAAACCACAAGCAGAATCAATCATAGCCCAGATCTCCTCAGGACTGACCTCTCTAAGAGAAGCTGCTGAAGTTGAAGATAAAGAACAGGTGCAGACCGTCAGAGACGAACTGCTGGAGTTGGTGGGGCAGCTAGAACAGTTAATGGTGCGCGGCATGACCTTTGAAGTACCATCGGAGTACAGCAACCTGCCACAACTGTTAGGTCGGGCCACCGTGGCGATCGAAACCAATAAGGGCAAGATGACAGCGGTGCTCGACGGTTACAGTGCCCCGGTTACCGCTGGTAATTTTATGGATCTGGTGCAGCGCGGGTTTTATGACGGTCTGGAGTTTACAAGGGTAGAAAAACAATACGTGGCGCAAGTGGGAGATCCCCCGGGCCCCGAAGACGGTTTCATTGACCCAGACACAGGGGAATACCGGGCTATTCCCTTGGAAATCCTGGTCCAAAATGAACCTTCCCCAATCTATGGTATTACCCTAGAAGAGGCGGGTATGTATCGCTCCCATCCGGTGCTTCCCTTCGCAGCCTATGGCACGCTGGGGATGGCTCGTCCGGATGAATATCTGAATGGGGGTTCTTCTCAATTTTTCTTCTTCCTATTTGAAACAGATCTGACGCCGCCTGGCGTTAACCTATTGGATGGTCGCTATGCCGCGTTTGGCTATGTAACTGAAGGCAAGGACGTACTAGTGAAGCTGACCCAGGGAGATGTAATTGAATCCGCTAAAGTGATAGAAGGAGCTTCTAATTTAGTGCAACCTTCGATGTACTCGGGGCGCGCTACTCGCCGTACCCCTTGTCGCACATCGAAGAAAGGTTAGGTTTATTGTGTTATGGCCATTCTGGAAATTGCTTTTGTAATCGGATTGAGTTCGCTGGTAGGTCTGTACGTCTTGAATACTATCCAAAATGGTCAGCGTCAGCGACAGTTGCAAAATGCTTTCTATCAGCTGTTAGAAAAGCAAAATGGGGAGGTTTCTCTCATTCAGCTGGCTGCGGCGGCGAGAATGGATGCTCTGGTTGCTCAGAGGTTCTTGCAACAACAAGTGCAAATTTTTTCAGCGATGCCTGAAGTGGATGCTGAGGGGAATACTTTCTATCGTTTTCCGAAACTGCAGAATCCTGAGATGTTCAGTATCGATAAACGCCAGGATGAGTGGTAAAAAAACTAGGGAAGTTGTTGGCGCTTTGCGCAGGCAGTAGACCCCCCGCTATTGGCAGGAGTTGGAGAGGCGGGAGATCGCCTCCCCAACTCTAAACAATCCTTTTCGGGCTCTAGAGTCGGTCAAGTATGTGTTATAAACCCGGTTGTTATAGCTGTTAAAGCGGTAGTGGTCATATAGCGTTTCTCAGATAGATGCGATCTAATTTGAGATAGATGATGTACTGCAAATTGTAGACAGAGTAAGGGTTTCAGCGATTTATCCATGGAGCGGGCGTTCCGAGAAATGCTATATATAAATGTTTGAGCAATGAACAATTTTCAATGAACAATTTTCAATGAACAATTATATGTCATACTTATCTCGCTGACCTTCAGTTCTTAAGCGCACAGAATCGGCGTGGTACGGGAAACCCTCAGCTTGAGCCAAAAGCTCGATCGCGTCGGCAACTTTTTTCAGGGCCTCAGGAGAATAATGAATTATATTAGAATGCTTCAAATAAGTTTCCACGCCTAGGGAAGAAGCGTAGCGGGCAGCACCATTAGTGGGAAGATTCTGGTTAGGACCAGCTAAGTAATCTCCTAGGGCGATCGGGGACGAATAGCCCAGAAAGATCGCTCCAGCATGACGAATTTCTTCTAGTAAACTCCAGGGGTCAGCCACTTGCAGCATCAAATTTTGGGGAGCAAAAGCATTCGCGAGTTCCGCCGCCATGAGCTCAGATTCTACCACCACTACCAAACCATAATGAGCGATCGCCTTTTCCGTCAGCAACCGGCGGGAGTGGTTAATAAGTTGCCGGTCAACTTCATCTGTCACCAGAGTAGCCAAAGTCAAATCCGGAGTCAACAGGATCGCCGATGCCATAGGGTCCCGTTCCGCCTGGGCCAACAAATCCGCCGCCACATGTTCGTGATTTGCGAGGCGATCGGCAATAATCAACAGCTCTCCCGCACCGGTCAAACAATCTATCCCCACTATCGGCGAGACCAGTTTTTTTGCTAGAGTTACATATATATTACCAGTCCCTACGATCACATCTACTGGCGGAATAGTTTCCGTACCATAGGCAAAAGCCCCGATCGCCGCCGCCCCGGACACCCGGTAAACCTCCTGAATACCTGCCGACTGAGCAGCCACCAGCACCGCTGGATTAATTTTCTTATCCGGTCCCGGCGGAGTAGACATGATCGTCCTCCGTACTCCAGCCACCTTAGCTGGGATAGCATTCATCAGCACCCGACTTGGATAAGCCGCTCCACGCTCCGGGCCCCCGACGCTACCGGGCACATATATCCCCGCCTTTTCCACCGGCTGATATCGCTTACCCAAAACTACATCCAGATCCTTAAATTGCACCCACGATGATGGCACTCTCTGCCGGTGAAATGCCTCAATTTGGCTCGACGCCAAAAAGATCGCGTCTAGTAAATCTTTATTTACCTGCTGATAAGCAGCATCTAGTTCTGAACCAGTCACCCGCAATTCTGAAGGGCTGAGGGTAACTCGATCGACTGACGCGGTATAATGCAGCAGCGCCCGATCGCCGTCTAGCCTCACCGAGGGCTAGCACTTCCCTAACTGTCGCACAGGCGTGCAGGACATAGTCGGAGCGATAGCGATCGCCGATGCGTCGTAATTCCGCTTCTGCCTCATCCCGATCGTGAACAATTCGCAGCATCTCATTGACATCGGATGGTAGTGAAGGTCAATATTCAATTGCTAGCAACATATACTCGCGCATAAGATCGCTCATTCAGCGGGATTACTTGACACACTTATCGCAAAGAATGTATAATCTCTCTATTAACTTAACACCGCTGGGACCAGTTGCGCTGGGACTACTCATAGTCGCTATTCTAGCTTAACATGAAAAATTCAGCAATGGGGGGCGCTTGCACTAGCCAGGAAAAAATGCTATAGTAAAAATTACGACTGACAGCAGAATTGTAAATAGCAGTAAACAACCAAGGGAACGCCGTGCCAAATATCAAGTCAGCCATCAAGCGCGTCCAAATCACAGAGAGGAACCGGCTGCACAATAAAGCTTATAAATCAGCGGTCAAGACGCTGATGAAGAAATTATTCGCAGCCTTAGATAAGTATGCTACCTCCAAAACCCCGGAGGCCAAGCAGGAAGTTCTCGGTCTCATGTCAGCAGCATACAGCAAAATAGACAAAGCAGTCAAGCGCGGGGTCTTGCACCGTAACAATGGCGCTCACAAAAAATCCAGTCTGGCGCAGGCATTAAAAAAGGTGGAAAAATCAGCATCCCCAGCGGCAGCTTGAAAGAAGTGGTCCGATGGACAACTGACCAATGACCGGTGTCTAGTATACACCGCTGTGCGAGGGGTAGTGCGAGTAGCGCGCCCCGAGTACAGCGAAGCCTACTGACACAAAGCAGGAGAACACCATCCCCATGCAGTTGATTGACACCCACGTTCACATAAACTATTTGATCTCCTTGGGGTCGGATCTGTCCGAAGTAGTTACCCGTTGGCGTTCCGCTGGAGTTTGTCAGTTATTGCATTCTTGCGTATCACCCTCGGAGATAAAGAGCATCCAAACATTAGCAGCTCAGATTGACGAGCTATATTTTGCCGTCGGGTTGCACCCCCTAGATGCCCATAAATGGACAAGCGAGGCAGAGGAAGTAATTAGGAATTTTGCCAGTGCTGACCGGAAAGTAGTAGCAATAGGGGAAACGGGGCTAGATTTTTATAAAGCGGATAATTTTGAGCAGCAAAAAAAGGTATTTGCCGCTCATCTGGTCCTAGCCCAGGCTCTAGAATTACCAGTAATTATCCACTGTCGCGAAGCGGCGAAAGAAGCAGCAGCTCAACTGAGAGATTGGACGGCAAAAGGAGGTTCATTGCGAGGGGTGATGCATTGTTGGGGCGGAACGCCAGAAGAAACGGAATGGTTCTTAGACTTGGGATTATACATCAGCTTTAGCGGGACCGTGACATTTAAGAAAGCAGTCCAGATAAAAGAGTCATGTCTCATGGTGCCTCCCGATCGCCTACTAATAGAAACAGACAGTCCATTCCTGGCACCTGAACCAAAACGAGGGAAACGCAATGAGCCAGCATACCTCCGTTATGTAGCGTCCCAAGTAGCCCAACTCAGAGTAGTGCCAGTAGAAACATTAGCCGCACAAACAACAGATAATGCCCGTAAACTATTTGGTCTGCCGGAGAGTGAACGGACCGCATGTCCTGGGTAGTGCGACTACGATGTTTCCCCGGGAGCACACGATCGCTTCGACGCCGATCGCTAAAAGCACCTTCCCAGGCTTCGCTGTGGGAAGGAGGGGGGACACGGCGATATCGAAGCACCGTTCGGATCGCCGCAGCGCGAAGGTAACCCTCCCTTTCTCTCCTCCCGAGTATCAAATGGCAGCGCTCGTGTGGAGACAAAATTGCTCAGTATAAAAATAACGCGCCTTGCAGCCTTCACAGAAAATGAATCAGAATATCGACACAAAAGTGAAATTTAAATTACCAGATCTAGTAGAGATCCAGAGAGCGAGCTTCCGCTGGTTTATAGAAGAGGGATTAATAGAAGAGCTAGACAGCTTTTCTCCAATAACAGACTACACGGGAAAACTAGAGCTGCATTTTTGGGGAAAAAAATTCTCACTTCATAGACCAAAATACGACGTAGCAGAAGCAAAGCGCAGGGATGCAACATACGCAGTGCAAATGTATGTCCCCACACGTCTGCTCAACAAAGAAACCGGGGAAATTAAAGAGCAAGAGGTATTTATCGGCGAACTGCCACTGATGACAGATCGGGGCACATTTATCATAAATGGAGCAGAGCGAGTCATCGTTAACCAAATAGTGCGAGCGCCCGGAGTATACTACAAATCAGAAACAGACAAAAACGGTCGGCGGACCTACAACGCCTCCCTGATCCCCAATCGCGGAGCATGGCTAAAATTTGAAACAGATAAAAATAACCTGGTATGGGTAAGGATAGACAAAACCAGGAAGCTGTCGGCCCAAGTATTGCTCAAAGCAATGGGGATGAGCACCAGTGAAATACTGGACTCCTTGCGTCACCCAGATTATTTCCAGAAAACTATCGACAAAGAAGGAGAATATACCGATGAAGATGCCCTGATAGAACTATATCGCAAGCTGCGGCCAGGAGAACCGCCAACAGTCAATGGTGGACAGCAACTGTTAGAATCCCGCTTCTTCGACCCCAAACGCTACGACCTCGGCAAGGTAGGACGCTACAAGCTGAACAAAAAGCTGCGCCTTTCCGTGCCAGAAACGAAGCGAGTGCTGACCCAAGAGGACATACTGACAAGCATAAACTATCTGATCAACCTGGAATTTGATATCGGCACCATAGATGATATAGACCACCTGGGGAACAGACGAGTGCGATCGGTCGGAGAACTGTTACAAAACCAAGTGCGGGTGGGATTAAACCGGTTGGAGAGGATCATCCGAGAGCGGATGACCGTTTCCGACTCAGATCAGTTGACACCCACATCCCTAGTCAACCCCAAACCATTGGTAGCAGCGATCAAGGAATTCTTCGGATCGTCCCAACTATCCCAGTTTATGGATCAGACCAACCCCTTAGCAGAACTGACCCATAAACGGCGGTTGAGCGCCTTGGGACCGGGAGGACTAACCCGGGAACGGGCAGGGTTCGCCGTGCGGGATATTCATCCTTCCCACTATGGGCGCATCTGCCCGATCGAAACCCCAGAAGGTCCCAATGCCGGATTAATAGGATCCCTCGCTACCCATGCCCGGGTGAATGAATATGGGTTTATCGAAACTCCATATTATCGAGTCGAAAATGGCCAAATCCGGCGCGACATACCCCCAGTGTTCATGACAGCAGATGAAGAAGATGACCTGCGGGTAGCTCCAGGGGACATACCGATGGACGAAAATGGCAAGCTCTCCAGCGACATCGTGCCAGTACGGTATCGCCAAGACTTCACCACCACCACCCCAGACCAGGTAGACGTAGTCTCCGTATCGCCGGTGCAAATCATCTCAGTGGCAACATCCTTAATCCCCTTCCTGGAACATGACGATGCCAACCGGGCCCTCATGGGGTCAAACATGCAGCGACAAGCGGTTCCCCTATTGCGTCCAGAACGGCCATTAGTAGGAACCGGCATGGAAACCCAGGCAGCCAGAGATTCGGGGATGGTGATCCTATCCAAAGAAGATGGAGTAGTAACCTACGTGGATGCAACCAAAATACGGGTCAGAAGCATACCGAAAAAAGCTTCATCCGACGCGCAGCCGCCGCACCGGGCTACTGGTCCTGCGCGTGCTGGTGACGCCGGATCGCTCTTTAATGGCGAAAGCACAGGCTTCGATATACCGGATCGAGAGATATCCTATGAAATGCATAAATATCATCGCTCCAACCAAGACACCTGCCTGAACCAAAAACCGATCGTGCACGTCGGGGACAAAGTAGTAAAAGGGCAAGTAATAGCAGACGGCTCATCCACAGAAAAAGGAGAACTAGCCCTAGGGCAAAACATCTTCGTAGCCTACATGCCCTGGGAAGGGTACAACTACGAAGATGCCATCCTGATATCAGAACGGCTAGTAGTCGAAGACCTGTACACCTCCATACACATCGAAAAATATGAAATCGAAGCCCGTCAAACCAAGCTAGGACCAGAAGAAATCACCCGCGAGATCCCCAACGTCGGAGAAGACGCCCTCCGGCAGCTAGACGAAACAGGCATAATTCGGATCGGAGCCTGGGTAGAAACAGGAGAGATCCTCGTCGGCAAGGTAACCCCCAAAGGAGAATCAGATCAGCCACCCGAAGAAAAACTGCTCAGAGCCATATTTGGAGAAAAAGCCAGGGATGTCCGGGATAACTCCCTGCGGGTGCCAAACGGCGAAAAAGGACGAGTAGTAGACGTGCGCGTCTTTACCCGAGAACAGGGAGACGAATTGCCACCAGGGGCAAACATGGTCGTGCGCGTATACGTAGCCCAAAAGCGGAAGATCCAGATCGGCGATAAAATGGCAGGTCGCCACGGCAACAAAGGCATAATATCTCGGATATTACCCATAGAAGACATGCCCTACATGCCCGATGGGACTCCGCTCGATATCATCCTCAACCCATTAGGAGTGCCATCTCGGATGAACGTAGGTCAGATATTTGAATGCCTGCTAGGATTGGCAGGAGAAAACCTGGACACTCGTTATAAGATAGTGCCCTTTGACGAAATGCACGGCAAAGAAAAGTCCCGGGAAACAGTACATAGAAAATTGCTCTCGGCAGTCTATGAGACCGGAAAAAAATGGTTGTATAACCAGGAAAACCCCGGCAAAATCCAGGTATATGACGGACGGACAGGAGAACGATTCGACCAACCTGTCACCGTAGGCAAAGCTTATATGCTGAAGCTCGTGCATTTAGTAGATGATAAAATCCACGCACGCTCCACAGGCCCCTATTCCCTCGTCACCCAACAACCCTTGGGAGGAAAAGCACAGCAGGGCGGTCAGCGGTTCGGAGAAATGGAAGTATGGGCCCTAGAAGCATTTGGCTCCGCCTACACATTGCAGGAATTGCTGACAGTCAAATCGGACGACATGCAAGGACGCAATGAAGCCCTAAATGCGATCGTCAAAGGCAAAGCAATACCCAGACCAGGAACCCCCGAGTCCTTTAAGGTGCTGATGCGGGAATTGCAATCACTATGTCTGGATATAGCAGTGCATAAAGTAGAAAATAACGCCGATGGCACAAATACATCAAAGGAAATAGATTTGATGGCAGATACTAGGAATAATCGTCTAGGGCGAATTGAGAATCGGGAATTTAACATGGAGAATTGATTAAATTGATCTTCTCAATTTTCAAATCTCCATTATCAAGTTTTAGCTGACAACTGACAACTGAAAAATGAAAAAAATGATCTTTAGAAATCGGGTAATAGACAAAGGTCAGTTGAAGAAACTGATATCATGGGCATTCACGAAATATGGTCCTGCTAAATGTTCCCTAATGGCCGACCTGCTGAAAGACTTAGGATTTCGCTATGCAACCAAAGCCGGAGTATCAATTAGCGTAGATGATTTACAAGTGCCCCCATCAAAGCAGCAGTTGCTTGGGGCAGCAGAAGAAATGATTCGCGCGACAGAAGCACGTTATAGTCGGGGAGAAATAACCGAAGTAGAGCGGTTTCAAAAAGTAATCGATACTTGGAATAGTATATCAGAAGCGCTCAAAGATGAAGTCGTGCGTTACCTGCGTGCAAATAACCCGCTCAACTCCGTGTACATGATGGCATTTTCAGGAGCCAGGGGAAATATATCCCAAGTGCGGCAGCTAGTGGGAATGCGGGGGCTAATGGCAGATCCGCAAGGAGAAATCATAGACTTGCCAATAAAGACAAACTTCCGGGAAGGATTAACAGTCACAGAATATATCATCTCATCCTACGGAGCCCGCAAGGGATTAGTGGACACCGCACTGAGAACAGCAGATTCAGGTTATCTGACCAGGCGTTTAGTAGACGTGTCTCAGGACGTGATCGTCCGGGATGAAGACTGCTTAACAACCAGGGGAATACCTTTGAGCAGCATGAAAGAAGGCGATCGGGAATTAATTCCCCTCAAAGACCGCCTGTTGGGAAGAGTACTAGCCGCACCAGTCATTCATCCAAAGACAGGGAAAACGATCGCGTCAAAGAATCAGGACATAAGTGATGAATTGGCAATCAAAATTAAAAAAGCTGGAGTCCAAGAACTGTACGTGCGATCGCCTCTAACATGCGAATCAAAACGCTCAGTATGTAAAAAATGCTATGGATGGAGTTTAGCACACAGCGACATGGTAGACCTAGGGGAAGCAGTAGGAATAATCGCAGCCCAGTCAATCGGTGAGCCAGGGACACAGTTGACAATGCGAACATTCCACACAGGAGGAGTATTCTCAGGAGCAGCAAGAGAAATATTAGCACCTTGCAACGGCACAATCCAATATGGCGATCTGCGCACCCGGGGTTCCCATGGGAACGAGGAATTCATGCGAGTGGAATCGGCAAATGCTAAACTGTCATTGATGGTGGAAGATGAAGTAGTAAGTGTGGCTCGAGATAATGGAGATTTTACTGAGTATTGTAGTGAGGACGGAAAGTATTCACTACAATACTCAGTAAAGTCTGATACGTCCGATCGCCAGATAACAGTAAAACAAAAAAAACCGTCATACCACCAGATCCAGATTCCTCAGGGATCAATAATGCTGGTAAAAGATGGCGATAGAATAACAGCAGGTCAGAGAATCGCCGAAGTGCCACCGACAGGCGCAATGTCCAAAATCAGTACAGAAAAAGCCACAAAAGATGTAGCCAGTGATATATCCGGGGAAGCAATATTCACCGACATAATACCAGAAGAAAAGCGCGATCGGCAAGGAAACACAACACGCATCGCCAGAATGGGAGGTTTAATCTGGATTCTTTCAGGAGACGTATACAACCTGTCCCCGGGAGCAGAACCAGTAGTGCAAAATGGAGATCGCATCTCGCGGGGTTCAGTCATCGCCCAAACCAGTACCCGCACAGAACATGGAGGCATAGTCAGACTCCCAGAGGCAATAGGCACAGAAGAAGCGGGACGGGAAATAGAAATCATTACCGCCAGCGTACTGCTAGATCGAGCTGGAGTATCCATCAGCAAAGACCAAGGCAAAGAGCAGTATATCATCACCACCGCAGAGGGTCAGAAATTTTCTCTGGTCGCCACACCCGGCACGCAAGTCAGCAATGGTCAAGTATTTGCAGAACTGCTAGATGAGGGCTATCGCACAACCACAGGCGGTACGATCAAATATGCAGGAGTCGAAGCAAAGCGGAGCAAAGCAAAACAGGGATATGAAGTCACCAAAGGTGGAACCTTACTGTGGCTCCCAGAAGAAACATATGAAGTGAATAAAGATAGCTCACTGCGCCTAGTCGAAGATGGTCAATATGTAGAAGCAGGCACGGAAATAGTCAAAGACCTCTTCTGCACCAGCAGCGGTTGCGTCCAGGTAATCGAGAAAAATGACATCCTCCGCGAGATATCCATCAAACCAGGCTCATTGCATTTAATCACCAATTCCACAGAAATCCCCAAAGAGGGGACATTGATCGATCGGTCCAACATTGCCTCATTAGGACTGTCCGAAGCAAGCAGAGCACCGGCGCGGGAGTTGAACCTTCACCTCGAAGACCTTGCTCTCATGGAAGTAGAAAGCAGTGAGGACTCCACGACAAAAGACCAACAGCAAGCGACAGCTCAGACGGTCCCCCTTGTGAGTGACGCCGTCGCGCAAAATGGACCGCCAACAGATGTTTTCATGGGAGCTTCTTTACGCTATGTAGAATACGCAGAAACCCCGCTCGGACCAGCCCTGCTGCTCCGACCAGCAATAGAATATACAATTCCAGACACACCCCTCGTGCCATCTCAGGAATCATCTCAAGATAATGGCGGCTTAATAGAGATCCGGACAGTGCAGCGATTGCCATACAAAGACGGAGAAAGAGTCAAATCAGTTTCCGGCTTAGAATTGTTGCGCACCCAGCTAGTGCTTTATATAAACAAAGAAATTCTCATCTCACATAGTCGCGCCACATCGGGAAACCTGGAAGCAGATATAGAACTGGTAACTCTGGAGACCACGAGCGAAATCATGCGGTTGCAGCTAGTCATACTAGAATCTATAGTCAGCCGTCGTGATGTAGCAGCAGACCCGACTCAAGGAAGTTCCCATACCCGCATCCTAGTAAGCGATGGCCAACAGATTGCCCCCGGTGAAGTAGTAGCCAAGACAGAGATTCAGTGCAAAGAAGCAGGCATAGTTCAAAGCATTCGAGAAGGATCCTCAGCGGGTCGCCGACTCCTGGTCTTGCGCGACATTGACAAGCTTGTCATTGCCGACTTACCCAACCTGTTAGTAGAAGTGAAAGCAGGAGATTTTCTGCTAGATGGCACCGAGATAGCGCCGGGAGTATTTTTGCCAGAATCCGGTCAAGTGCTCCAAGTCTCCTCGTCCGAGTCCGGGACGAAAGTTATATTGCGCATAGCCCGTCCTTACCGGTTTCGACCGGAGCAATACTCCACATAGAAGATCGGGACCTGGTGCAGCGGGGAGATAATTTGGTGCTGCTCGTCTTTGATCGCTCGAAGACCGGAGATATTATCCAGGGGTTACCACGGATCGAAGAACTGCTGGAGGCCCGCAAGCCCAAAGAAGCTTGTGTACTGGCCACAAGACCGGGAACCGCTCAGGTGATTTATCAAGAAGATGAAACCGTTGCAGTTAAAGTGATCGAATCCGATGGCGCGATCGCCGAGTATACCCTAGGGCCAGGTCAAAGTACAATAGTAATTGATGGACAGCATATCATTGCAGGGCAACCACTCTCTGATGGCCCGTCTAATCCCCACCAGATATTGGAGGTCTACTTTAATCTCTACCGGGAAATGGCTAATGAGAGCACCGATAGTGGCGAACAGTTAGCAGGCAATAATCATAACCCGCGCACGCTTCGGGCCCCCTCCGCTGTTCCGGAAAAATCGGTGCATGAAGCAGCCTTAGCAGCATTACAGGAAGTGCAAATCTTTCTGGTGAATGCAGTGCAGTCAGTCTACCAGTCTCAGGGCATTGACATTTCTGACAAGCACATAGAAGTGATCGTGCGGCAAATGACATCTAAAGGTCGTGTTGATGATGGCGGTGACACCACAATGCTGCCAGGGGAGCTAGTCGATATCTACGAAGTGCAACAGGTTAATGATGCCCTGTCCATTACCGGAGGAGCACCAGCTATTTACACCCCCGTGCTTCTGGGAATTACCAAAGCTTCTCTGAATACTGATAGCTTTATCTCTGCTGCTAGCTTCCAGGAGACCACCCGGGTGCTGACTGAGGCCGCGATCGAAGGTAAGTCTGACTGGTTGCGGGGCCTCAAGGAAAATGTGATCATCGGACGCTTGATTCCCGCCGGTACTGGCTTTAATGCTTATGAAGATGGGGCTACGAATATTAACTCGCTCTCTGACTACGACAGTGCTGATTACTCCGAAGAGCTGGCGGAGTTGGGCAGCAAAATAAAGTGGTCTTAGATGATGAGACTGCCCGTTCTTACAGTTTTGAGGAGGACTTGGATCGTGAAGGAGATCTATAGGCTGTGTCCCTCGATCGTGTGAGACAAGACAATGCGATCGCCTGTTTTAATAGGCAACCTCACTCTTCGGGCGATCGCCCCTTGCGTCATTAATATTAATGTCATAATTAACCTAAGTTGCGACATATTTAACCTAAGTTGCGACATAAAAAAAATATGAATTAACTCAAGTTGCGACCTATAAAAATTGGATACAAAAAGCTATGATAAGGAGAATTATTTTCGGAATACCTTAGATGTAACAGCATGAATTGACTTGGGAAACAAATTTGTGATTCGACTAAAACAGGTTTCAACTTGTTTTCTTGTTACTTTTTGTATATATTCAAAACAAGAAGATTCTTTTCTTTTTGAGTTCTTTCTTCGCAAAGGTTTTAACATTATACTTGACGACTCTTTTAGTAAATCCTCTAATTGATAATCATTATAAGCTTTATCTCCATAAACTATTGAATTTGATGGTAAGTCTAAGGAGTTAAGGGAGTCTTGGACCGGGAGTTACACTTCTATATAACCGGTGGTATCTTCATCTGGAGCCGGTGATTACCGAAGGGTGGATAGGACTCAAACTGCACATTGAAATATTGGCGTTGCACATTCTCGGGATGATGGTTGATAAATTTTCGACTTTTGCGAATGGAGAATTGTGAATTGCGAATGGACAAAAAACGGCATGTATAACTAGCGAGAATCTCTCATCAACAACCCCTAATTGTGCAACGCGGAAATATTAAGATGGAAGTGAGCAGAACTGTTCGAAATTGGCCCCACTACTGAGTGAAAAATTCATGACTACTGAAGTACTGGTAGAAAAGAAAAAGCTGGAAAAGCCCCCCTTACAGATCCATAACTTGGGCTCACGGGTGTTGCGCCACCCAGCGAAGCGGGTATCACGGGTAGACAACGAGATCCGGCAACTAGCCAAAGAAATGCTGCAAACCATGTATAGCGCTGATGGCATTGGTTTAGCAGCGCCCCAAGTAGGAGTGCTCAAGCAGCTGCTGGTGGTAGACTGTAAACCAGACGAAGCCGATAATCAGCCAGTAATTTTGCTCAACCCCAGCATCAAGAAATTTAGCCGCGAACTGTGCCTCTTCCAGGAGGGGTGCCTCAGCATTCCCGGAGTCTTCCTAGATGTGAAACGTCCAGAAGCAATAGAAGTAGCCTACAAAGATGTGAACGGATGTCCGCAGACCTTAACCACAACAGGACTGCTAGCTAGAGTAATTCAGCATGAACTGGATCACCTCAACGGCATCATGTTCGTGGACAGGGTGGAGAATGTGCTGGCCTTGAACCAAGAACTGGCCAAAAACGGCTTTTCTGCCCAAGCAGTCAAGCCAGTATCTTAATTTTCACTTCTCTTGGGAAGCATCTCAAGCATGAATTAAGAAACCCGGTTTTTACTGAAAACCGGGTTAGAGGGCTACCACTTCTGTGTAACTGTACGTACCAATACAGTTCGTTGAATAATAGACCTCTTGCAAAACTAGAACACCTGGGTAAAAATACTCAGATTTTTTGGGGACAGGTTAGGCTATAATAGGTGGTTAGCGAGCAAATGTCCAGGGTAATTCCTGCATTTAAGTCCTTGCGCAGCACCGTGGGGATGTCACTCCACAGCACTAAGGACCGGTGTTTCCCCCGTATCTGGGGAGGAGGGTTCGGACCTCCATGAGACTAAAGTTATCTGGCAAATGAAACCAGACCAGGCTTTCACCTTTTACAGTTTATACCTGAACGAATCGCACCCGGTGATTTACACTAAAGGAATCGCACGTAGATTATAACATTCCGTTCGTTCTTGCTCAGAAGATCGCCGCCAGGGGAGGCTTTTTCCGATTTTTGAAGCTAGAGACTTGTCCAGCTTTCTGTCATTTACCTGGTAAATCATGAGCAAAAATATCCTCTACTATGTTTACCAAGTAACGCGACTTTCCAATCTCTCTAACATCTTGGGACCAATTCCCGATACATTGTCCAAGTCCTCTAGAGAAGTAAATGGCTTCTGCTGTCGCGCCTGGATAATTCGCCGTGCCAATTCTGGACCAATACCCGGTAAAGTTTCTAATTCTGCTTGGGTCGCAGTGTTGAGGTTGACTTTCTGCCCAGTTAAGTTATAGTTAGATGGGGTAGTTATCTGGGAACATTCTTGCTCTTGGGCCAGAAGTTGACGCTGGAGTCTAGCGGGAACCCCTAGCTGGGCATCAGTATAAAGTCGGTTAAATTCCCGGACAAAATGAGCTGCTACTGTCGGATTTTCAATCACTAACAGGGTCTCGTCATTATTATGATTAGCCGCAGGGGACCAGTTCTGAGAACCTGTAATTACAGTTTCTCCATCGATAACCGCAAACTTGTGATGTAGCTTGTCTCCCGGAGGCAGAATGGGAACCCCCACAGTGGCGATCGGACTTGCCAAGGACGGTTATCAGCTTCGTATTTACAGTTAGAAGCGATCGCCACTCCCAGCAGATCCAATGCTTCGGAGTAATTCCTCCAGGCAAAACCGCGATCGATCAAAGCGCGAATCTCTACCCCTTGGCGATGGTTAGATTCCAAGACATTTACTAGCTTCTGTTCCGAGAATACAAATAAGGCCAAGTCAACAGATTTACTAGCAGTCCCCAAAGTTTTCGCAATCAGTCCATTGCCGCTTTTACTCCAAGGTTGGCTAGGAGAAATGGGGGAAAACTGCACTGATACCAGGCTATCACCCAACTGCACCTGCTTTACAGGTCGCCAGGTTTTTGCCAGACCAAACCGACTATCCGGGTTTCCTCCTGGACCATCTCCCCACATCACATTAAATTCCTGGGTAAACAACTTTGCTAACTCGTAACTTTCAATCTTTAGCAGATGATTAGCATTGCCACGACTTTTAGCTTCCGCAAAATCTCCGTGAATGCCACTAGGAGTGAAATTAGCCGAACCGACGATCGAGGTCCGACCATCGACAATGACGAACTTGTGATGCATTAAACCGCTGCCAGCAGAACCATCAGCAGTATCGTCGATCGTGGGAACCTTAGCATTACGTAAGATCGCCAAGGCATCTCCCTGATTTATTTCCGTTTCCGAAAGCTTTCCGTCCCGATCGCGGTCTACCCACTGCCAGTATTCCTGGTTGCGATCGCCCCCATCCGATGCCGTCACTTCTGCTGCCATCATCTCACTCAAAGGGCGAGAGTAAGTATTTTCCAAGATTACCCTCACCTGCACCCCTGCTTGGTGACGATCGACCAAAGCTCGAGCAATTTTCGGCAAACGCAACTCCTGCACCGCTACATCCACCGATGACTGAGCTTTATTAATCGTATCAACGATCTCCTGTTCCAGGTCGTCCCCCGATCGCCTCACTTCCCGGTAAGGTTCAGTATACTCCCCGGACTGGGACTGATTAAAATATACCTCAATCCAAGTATCTTGAGGCAAAGGTTCTGGTCGCGGTTGGGGAGGCGGAACTTTCTGACAACCCATAGTCAGCCCCAGCAGCAAGGCAGAAACTAGATGTAGTGGTAAAAATTTCGACATCTGCTTATCAGTCCTCTATCGCCAGTCCCCAATTACCTGTCGAGAACACCGGTATCCAATACCCCTCGGGGATCGGATACCTTGAACTTCAATGATAATTTTGTTTTAATCTGATAATAATTGATGGCATTGGCAATATACGAGGGCCAGCATACCAAAAATGGAGTGCCCATCGGAGGGAGATTGTCAAAGCTGTCAGGGTTTCATTTTCAGCCAAAAGGAGTTTCGCTATGAGAAGGAAAAAGACCTTTGCCTGCGGGCATAGAGGGTACGGTCAAAAATGTCATCGTTGTGCGCAGGAGAAGGTAGCACTGGCGGAAGCGGCCATTACCCAAGCGCAAAAACGCGAGCAAAGAAGAGTGTGGCAGGCGACCTTTGATCTCGATCCGATCGACTTAACCACTTTGCCCAAGCATGTAGTCGTCAAGGCGCGGCAGATCATCGCGGGGTTGGCCGCTTGCAATAACTACACCGAATTTGGTGGCAAGCGACTGAGGCACAACCGCTTGATCGTCAGCATTCCCATCACTAGACATTACCGGATGATCTGCCGCGATCGAGGTAGCAACCTAGAGCCGCAAAAAGTATTGTCCCACGAGGACTACAACGTTTGCAAACCGGGCAGCTAGGCATAATACTAGAAATCGGTCAGAAAATTCATCCGCCTTCTTTGAACAAGTCCGTCCCATGACGGCGCGTAATAGACTCAAGACTTATGCAAATCTATCTGGATTATAGTGCTACAACTCCCCCTCGCCCAGAGGCGATCGCCGCGATGCAATCAGTTCTCACCCAAAGATGGGGCAATCCTTCTAGCTTACATCAGTGGGGGCAAAGGGCGGCAACAGTAGTGGAAGAGGCAAGAATACAGGTTGCCCAATTATTGAATGCACCCGATCCAGCCTCGATCGTCTTCACTACTGGTGGCACTGAAGCTGACAATTTAGCGATTACGGGCGTTGCCCGCCATTATAGAACACCCCAGCACGTGATTATTTCCAGTGTGGAGCATTCAGCTGTCGCACAGCCAGTGCTATTTCTAGAACGGCAGGAGTGGGAAGTAACGCGGTTGCCAGTGAATCGCCAAGGACGGGTGAATCCTAGAGATCTGGAGGAGGCTTTACAATCCAATACTGTGTTAATGTCGATTATCTACGGACAGAGTGAAGTCGGCACCTTACAACAGATCGAGGTATTGGGGAATATTCTCCGTTCTCGTAGGGGAAGTACGGTGCTTTTTCATACTGATGCAGTGCAAATAGCGGGACGTTTGCCTATAGATGTACAGCGTTTACCAGTAGATTTGCTGTCTGTGTCTAGCCACAAGATTTACGGTCCTCAAGGTGCAGGTGCGCTTTACGTGCGTCCGGGGGTGGAGTTAATGCCGTTATTGGGTGGTGGCGGACAAGAGAGAGGACTGCGTTCTGGAACTCAGGCGGTGCCAGCAATTGCTGGATTTGGGGTGGCGGCGGAATTGGCGTTAGCAGAAATGCCCGTGGAGAGGCCAAGATTGTATGGGTTGCGCGATCGCCTGTTTGATAGATTATCAGATGTAGAGGGTTTAGTGCCAACGGGCGATCGGCTGCACCGCCTCCCCCATCATGTCAGTTTTTGCCTGACAGATACGGAAAGAATCACGGGGAAAACCCTGGTGCGGCAAATGAACCTAGCAGGAATTGGCATCAGTGCGGGTTCTGCCTGTCACAGCGGCAAACTGTCTCCTAGTCCCATCTTACTAGCAATGGGATATAGTGAATCAGCTGCTTTGGGTGGAATTCGCCTGACCCTGGGGCGCGATACCACAATGGCAGATATCGATTGGACAGCAATGGTACTCAAGCAAGTTTTGGCAAGATTGAGACCATAATTAGCAATAGCCAAGATGTTAACAATGCGAGCAGGTTACAATTATGAACATTGAAGAGACAATTGTCGAAAAGCTGAGAAGTCTTCCCTCTCCCAAACAGCAGGAAGTCCTGGATTTTGTGTTATTCTTACATAGTCAGATCCATACCGAAGAAATCCAGACTCAAGAGAAGGAACCAGTGTCTTTTCTGACTGCTGCTAAGAAATGGGCGGGTTGTTTGGAAAGTGGCATAGGCGATCTTTCTTATAATAAAAAGTATCTGGAAGGACCGAAGGCATCATGAAACGAAAAGTGCTGATTGACGCTGGACCGTTGGTAGCTTATCTCGATCGCTCGGACGAGTTTCATAACTGGGTAATGGGTGAGTTGGCTAGAATTGAGCCACCGCTATTAACTTGTGAACCCGTAATTGTAGAAGCTTGTTTTCTGGTGAGAAATGTTTATCCAGGTTCAGCAGCGGTTATTTCGTTGCTAAATAGAGGACTGCTCCAGATAGCATTTGACTTACAGGCAGAAGCAGGCCCGATCGAGCAATTAATGAATCGTTACCAGTCCGTACCAATTTCTTGTGCTGATGCCTGTTTAGTAAGGATGGCAGAATTGTCCCCTGGGAGTGAAATGTTAACTCTAGACAGTGACTTTTTGATTTACCACAAGAATAGAAATCAAACGATTCCTGTAATTATGCCCCAGAATGAATAGTGCTGTTGAGGAGTTCATGACTGACGAAAAAGATAAGTTTAAAGTTAAGTAAAAGACTGACTATGGCAGAACTACCTAAGACATTAGAAGAGGCAGTTGCTCAATCGATGCAAGCTACGAAAGCAGCCCTAGATGATGGATACAAGTTGCTACAAGTGGAGTTGGCGTTCCCGGAAATGGCTCTCCAAGCTCAGGCGATCGCCCAGCAATTCATCCCCGCCGTTCAAGATTATCAACTGAAAGTATTCTTCCCGGACACCGGGGCCGCAGCTTTGGCCCGCCGGGACTGGGGAGAAGTTCCCTTTAAGGTTGATGACATTGGCAGCAGCCGATCGCCCCTAGCAGGTAAAATTACTCCAGAAGATGAGCTGTTCTTAGTGGTGAACCCCTCAGCAGTGGAAGTCGCCCAGGTAGAAAAGCTCTACAACCTAGCAGGCGATCGACCCGTAGTCATACTGAACCCCAACTTGGAAGATGTAGCGATCGTCGGTATTGGCCTGGCGGGGCGTCAGCTGCGGGAACGCTTCCTGAATAAGATATTCTCGTGCTATTATCTCAGACCCCTGTCTGCTGCTGCCCTGATCCGCTGCTATCCCGAACCCTGGCAAGTCTGGCAAGAAACAACAGAGTCTGAATACAAACTAATTGCCGAAACAGCTGGAAAACCCCTGGGAGAAGCCTTAGAGCAGATTTTAGCTCCAGCAACCCAGACCGACGAACCCGACCGACAGCAACCATCCCAGCAGCGGCGCAAAGGCTTTCTCGGACAACTGCAAAGTTTCCTGCGAGCTTTGGGCCAGTGATCCCAATATATGTATAATTTTAACATATTAAGTCACCAGCAGCGCCTGACCAGGGGGCGATCGGACTGTAGGTTAGGTCGATCGCTAGCGAAACCCAACCCGATGTGGTAGCGTAGCGTTTTGGGTTTCGTGCGGAAACTCAACCTACAGGATCTCATTTTTTATTATCAGCACAGCATTTAACTGGACTTGATATTATCTCAAAACTGGTTTAATGTTAGCTTTGTAGTCAGCCTCGTGTAAGCCATCCCCTCGATCGGCAAAAGCTGGGTTAAGGTTGTCTGACAAGGCTTGAATGCGATCGGGCGTTCCGGGGTGAGTACTCAAGACAGTAGGAACCGATGGGCCATTCAGGAGTTTTTTCATAAAGTCAATCATGGCGCTTTGGGCATAGCCAGCAGACCCTAACATCTGGAGTCCCACCCGATCTGCTTCATATTCAGCTTGGCGGCTTTTGGGACGGTGCAATGCTAGATCGACACCAATTTGGACTGCTGTGTTGTTATCCAGTCCCGCTGCTGACGCTACACCCAGGGCGATCGCCATCTGACGCATTTGTTTAATAGCATGACGTTCCGTGATGTGACCAATTTCATGGGCCAACACACTCGCCAACTGGGCTTCATTATCCGCTGCTTTCAATAATCCCGTATGCACGTAGACAAAGCCACCCATCGTCGCAAAAGCATTGATGTTATCATCGTCTACTACCTGAAAACTGTATTTATACTCTTTGGTCGGAGGGCGCGAACTTTCCCGTGCTAACCGCTGACCAATTTGATTCACATAGGCATTCAAAGAGCGATCGCGATAAAGTTTTACCTCTTCTTTCACAAGCTGCTGATTAATTTGCTCGCCCAGGGCCACTTCTTGCTTGTCCGACATATTGGACAGTTGAATGGCTTGAATGGCCGGGCGCAGCAGGTCAAACCAAGAAAACGCTGGTGCGCTTTGGGTAGAACCCAGGCATAAACCCAAAGCTACCAACAGGGAAAGCAAGGGATAGAACAACCGGCGCTTGAGAGATCCTTTGGTTATAGCAAAGAGATTAAACATGGTAAATATGCTCTCGATTTGATGAAGATAAATAGGTAGACGCATTTCCCACCAGCGGTGTTGCTGCCCCAAAGCCTCCCATCGCTGAGATCGCCCGCACGAGCAAAACTCATGGTATTCTAACCATTGTCAACGATCTGGAGGCTCTGTCTCCAATGCCTCGTCGATGTCTCCTGCGTGCCGAGTCCCCTGGGACAAGCGCTCTGGCAGAGACATCGAAGCCAGTCTCAGACTGGCAACGAGAATCTAGAAGTGCTTCAAGGTTTTCACCTACAAACGAACAATATGGTTATTTTAGATGACAAAGGTCGCTTATTCGGCAAAGTCAGCATCCTGGATATCGGTGCTGCTCTCGTGATTCTACTGGTTATCTTCGGCATTTTTTTCTATCCTAGCACTTCCGGCTCTGTTGCGCAAGTTGGAGTGCAGACAAAACCTGTAGAGGTGGATGTCCTGATCCGGGGTTTGAGCGTGCGCGACCCCAGAGTTTAGTCTCTGAATTTCAGTCAAACAAGAAAACCAGTATTATTATCCGCAATCAGCCCTACGGTCAAGTTGATGTCAAATCAGTACAAGTCCTCGATCGAGAGGCGATCGTTCCCCAACCAGATGGTTCGGTCAAGGCTTACCCCGACCCTCGATTTTCTCAAGCTTTGGCGATCGATCTGCTGTTTACTTTAGCTGGCAATGCTCAGATCTCTGACAATGGTGTCGTTCTGGGTAACAGTCAACTTAAAATTGGCACCCCAGTTGAACTGGAAGGCTTAACCTACAATTTTAATGGTAGTGTGATTGATGTAAAAATTAAAGGTTAATGGCTAATTGTCAATTGTGAATTGCGAATTGCTAATGGCGAATTGCTAATGGTTATCGGCGAACGGGTTGATATTGGGTGTGGTCAAAGACAGTTGGTACGGGGAGACCTCGTGGGGTGCGAGTTGCCTGAGGGAAGGACATCTATCTTGTGATATCATCATTTGCGGAAGAATGCCAGTCGCCCCTACAGTTGTCGGCAGCAAATGATTATCAACTACTTGTGACCACACCCGGTTTAATTTCCTGAAATATAGCTAATTTTCTGATTTTTTCAAAATAAATTCAAAATGGGGTTGACAAGCTCGATAAATATGTTATCATATAAATATGAGCATTCGGAATTCCTGTGGTAATTCGGTCGCCCAGGATGAATTTCCGGTCTCGGGGTAACCGGTTCAGGATTGGCACGTACCGTTCGCCTGTCCGGGGCCTGACGTCTCGCCTGTCCGGGGCCTAACGTAGGACGGTCACAAGTATTTGATAACCCGAAGCGCAGCGTGCGCGGAGTGGCAACCTTCCGGCATCGCATGCCGTTCCCATATTGCTCTGTATACTACAGTATACTACAAGTAAAAATTAGATTAATCCTTTCAGAATGTCGAGGAGCGTGCTACAATCAGATTATCAGATCGTATATTCCTGTGGTAATCCGGTCGCCCAGGATGAATTTACGAACTCGGGGATTTCAGTCATTAGCAAAATTGAGTTTTTGGCATTCACTGGGCTGACTCAAGTGGATCGCCAGCTTTTTGAGCAGTTTCTTCGTAGAGGTGATTGATTTAGCGTCAACTGATACTGTTTTGATTGAGAAAATTATTGAAATTCGCCAACAATTTCGATTGACATTACCCGATGCCATAATTGCGGCGATGGCAATCCAAAATTCATCGAGTGTGGTAACGGCAGATCGAGAATTTGCTAAGGTCAACCTTCTAACGGTAATTGATTGGTAGCGATCGCTCTCTAGATCGCCCCAACGAGGCGATCGGGGTGCATCTCATATTTGCGTCGCCCGAACCCGTTCCCAGGCAGAGCCGTGGGAACGAGGGGTCCGGCTACATGAACAAAGCCCGCCTGCGCGGGCTAAATTGCATGTTGGAGATACCATGCCAACAGAGGAACTAGGATGAGAATAGCTCTATGATTGTGGGTAAACTAGAAAAAGATAACAATGGCTGCTAAAGATCGATTTCATGCTGTGGTTATAATGACTCATGAAAAGGAGCAAAGCTAATTGTGCAATGGATACCTTAGAGTCTTATCGCCAGATCGTTCAGTCCTTGTTGACGGCATATGCTGAGATTCCCATCGCCAATGGAACGATTGATTGCTACCGTGTTTTCGATCCAAAGCAAGACCATTACCAGGTCATGAATGTGGGATGGGATGGCCATCGGCGGGTCTATGGTTGTGTTTTACATTTGGATATTAAGAAGGGAAAGATTTGGATCGAGCAAAATATGACGGAAATGAAAGTTGCTCAAAACCTTGTGGATATGGGGGTGGCGAAGGATGATATTGTGCTGGGGTTTCATCCTCCTGAAATTCGCGAATATACGGGCTATGCAGTTGGTTAATTTATTCGGACCTTCCGCGATCGCACTCTCTGGATATGCGATCGCGCTAAAAAGATAGTTCCCGTTTGCTGAGAACACAAGCTTGAAGGTATAAATTAATTAATTCTCGATCTAAAATTCATTTTTCTCGTGCTTTGTCTGCAAAATATTCTCTGACATCAATCCCCAAAGGTAAAGTTACTTTTTGCTTTAATTGTTTGGCAAATGGATTTGGGCGGCTTTTCATGTTGGCAAGATTGTATTCTGGTTTCATGGTTTTATCCTCGATCGTGTTGACTTTCTTTTTGAGTGGCTTGGCGAGCTGAAATAATTCTAATTACTGACTCTTGTTCTCGATAACAATGAATAATCAATAAGATTCGCATTTTGGAGCTTATCCCCAGCAGCAAAAACCGGTCTTCCACTTCAGAATGTTCTTCGTCCCAAAATTGAATTGCATTATCATCATAAAATACAGAATTTGCTTCTTCCAATGAAACACCGTGCTTTTTTTGATTCGATTCTTTTCGTTATCCCACTCAAAAAATAATTGACTCATATTTAGATTTTAACACAAAATCTATGCTTACTTTACTATTGCATTTCACACCCTATGTCAAGCCTTTGTTTTTGATTTACCTACTGCACTGGACATTTGTTGCCACCGGTCCTGTCTGGCGATCGCCCCCCTTTTCATAAGCTATACCTCTCCTTCCAGGCACTTTACTTTTAATATTCCTATCATTCACCCCGTTCCCGATAATTTTTATTGCGAATATTTTCTTTTTATCCCACGCACTTGCGTTATTTCAGCAATTTGGTATAGTATGGATACAGTGGTAATTTGCCCTAACTATGACTATTTTTACCTATACCTGGCAAAAATTGACCCAAATGCATGGTTTTTCGTGGTGGAAGTCCTCTTTGAGGGTCTCTTTCCCCCGGAAACACCCCCAGCAGATGCACAATCTTTTTTTGATACTTGATGGAGTACGGTTGACAGATGGATAATATATGGTATTAAAGGGCAAGTTTATCAGTAATTATAGATTTTGGTTGTATTAGAAGTAATTAATGAGACAACAGAATACGTAGAAAGGATGGAAGAGGAGGGCGATCGAGGGAAGGTGGCTCGGGGTGGAAGTGAAATTCCTCTGGCCTGGTGTGAAGCGGTTCTACGTTGGTTTCAGAGAGTTCTTTATTCCCACAGAGCCAGGGTGATAGGGTTTTTGACAGTCCTATAATCTATGAAAATAATTAGTCCCGGGACAAGAAAGGGACCCGGATGCACTTGGGATGGCGATCGGACATCTGGGCGATCGCATTCTGGGTAGGATTTCAGGAGGCAGGGGCGCTGACGCCGTCACAAATGATGATTAATGGGCGATCGCCTGCTTCTGGTTTGATGATTGTTTTTGCCGAACAATTCTTTGGCACAGGATTTGGGGATGGGCCGAACGCCTGCTGGAGAAAAAATATGATGTGGGATTTTCACACTATGCAAGGATGATTATGGTTATCGTGCGATCGCCACCGATAATCCTCCTCTTACCCCTCTCTACTATTATGCCATTTCCCTGGCTACCTGTCAAGCCTTTTTTCTGTCCTGCCCTCTGAGCGATCGCCACCGGTTTTACTTGCTCTCTTCGTTCCTCAATGTCTCATTTTAGCACTCTGCGCACCAAAATCTCTGATGCCGAAATCCTGAAGGCTTCTTTGCATGGCCTGGGCATCACTGTCAAGACGGAAGCTGATGTCCGTTAATACCTGCCGTATAGATTACTCAGCGATTGCTTCAGCCAATGTTTTTTCTCCTTTCCCTACTGCTTTAATCGCCCCACAGCAGGTTTCGAGCAAATAAAAAATCATCCACACCGTCTCCACTACCGTTGCCCCATCCGAGGATGTTCCCTCCTCGGGCAATGCCAATACGTGTCTGTAATAAACCATTTTCTGACTTTCCTGCCACCCAAAACCGATTAGCGGCAACTTGGAGTTTAAACTCAATATCAGGTCTTTCAAATCTCCTTCCGTTCCTTCTTTCCTATCCATCGGTAACGCCGCAAACATTTGCAATAATTTGATTCTTTCTAAATCTTGTTTTGCCAAAGGCATATAAATTAATTCCAATATTAACGGTTGCTCTATTTCGGTAATTTCTCCAATAATCAGTAATCTATCTACAGCAAATTTGGCACTTTCCACTTCCAACAAAGTAGAAAACCCCTCATCGTCTAATGCATGCTTAATTTCTTCGAGTTCCATAAACTTTTTTACCGTTGCTTAACGGTTACCCTCATACCGGGGCGGTGAATATCGTCAGTCTGTTTCGGAAGGCGAAAAGTGAAAGGGTCTGGGGGAGATCTCCCCCATGCAACCTCTGCCTCAACGCTCTTGTCTAATGGGGTTATTTTCTAGCGTTTTTTCAGCGCCTCAATAATCATTTCTATTTTCTTTTCTCTCAGGAATCGTTGCTTTTTATCGCCAGTCAACTCTTGCATAGCGTTTCGGTCTTTTTTCTTCAAATTTTTCTCGACTTCCCCGTCCGTTAATTTCTGGCGGGACAAACCTAGAACTCCGTAGAGCGCTTCATCATTCATTTCCAAGAGCATCGCCGCCGTGGCAGCATTCCGTTGTGCTTTTTCTGCCGTCGATTTGTTCCAATTTGCCGTGGTTTTGATAGTCCCCTTAATTTTGAGTTCTTTCCAGAAGCCCGCATTTTGTAGTTTTTCTCTTTGTCGCTGCTGCCATTCTTGGTACGATTCCCCTTGATGTTTTTCTGCTTGGGCGTTTCTTCGCCATTGTTTTCCCGTTCTGGCTCCAAGTTGGCTGCCTTTGACGATCCCGGTTCCTGCTCCAACTGCCAGACCGGGTATGACCCCAAATCCGCTTAATGCCAGAGACCCGGCAACCACGCCTCCGGTGGCAGTCAAAGCATCGATCGCCGCCCGCTTTTGTTTTTTGATCTGGATCTCCTCGAGGTGTTCGAGGGCCGCCCGCTCCTCCGAGCTGACGTATTGTGACTTTTTATCTGCCAACAAGGATTTTCTCCCCTGGGCTTTGAAACCTTTATATCCCTGTTGTAATAGTTGCGCGCCGCTGAGGGCCACCGTCAGACCTGACGTCACATTATTCAGGGTCTGAACAGTCCCGTGAAGGGCGGACTTGGTGACGTCACTGCCTCCTTGATATTGACCGACAAGTTTGAGCGCTTCTCGAGCCGTAGCAACACCTTCGTGAGCCAAAGATGCCAGCTTTGCAGCTTCTCCCCCTACACTGCGGGCCACTCCAGACCAACCCGCCGCTTCCTTTCTTTCCCGCCAGCCCTCAATACCGCTAACTCCGGTGACAAATTCCACTCCCTCTTTGATAAATCCAAGACCGCCCGCTCCAACACTAGCCCAGTCACCTACAAATTTAAGGTCGCTCGAAGCGGCGACTTCCTTGCCAAAAAATCTGCTGGATTTCGTGTCCTGCCATTTTGTGGCTATGTCCCATATTCCCGCCTCTGCTTTGATGATGTTTCCGTAAGCACCGGCTGCCGCCCCAGCCGCTCCCAAACCCGCTACGATCTTATCCCTGTTGGAAGCATCCTCATCAAACAATGTGCTGATTTCCCTGTATAAGTTCAACGTATTGCCAACAGTTCCTGCCATACCCCCGAGGAAATCGTTGGCTCCGCTTATATTAGCCCTGGTGCCTTCGTCGGAGACTGCATTGGCAAACGGAGCCTCTAATTTGGGGCCAACATCAACATAACTCGTGTTGCCCAAGCCTTGAGTGCCGAATAATCCCGTTGTACCCGTAACGTTTTCTACGATCGCTGCGGCGTTTTCGATCGCTTCACCCGCTACAGCCGACTTTTTCACTTTGTCAATTGCCGCTTTAGCTTCCTGCTGGATTCCTTCGAGACTTTCAACTGCTTTTTTGCCCTTTTCTAACAGGGAACCTTCTGTTACCGCTTCCTTGTAACTCTTCCTACGCTTCAAATCCGGGTTTTGTGGTCTTTCTTGCGATTGATTCTCTTCTCTGGTAATCGGCGGCAAACTACTCTTATTCCCCGACGCCCATATTATGGTTCTCTGACGTCTTCTTACCTCAGTCGGCGGCAAACTACTCTTATTCTCCGACGCCCATATTATGGTTCTCTGACGTCTTCTTACCTCAGTCGGGTTTTTTCGCTCATCTTCCTCTTCATAGTCGTCCTGTAGGGATTCCTGCTTGGCTAGCGGAGCCTTAACTTTTTGGACCACACCATCACTACTACCCTGTTGTTGTACCACGCGACTTAACTCATGAGCTGACAAGTCTTGTCCCTCACGACTCCCAGTATTATATCTTTCCCTGACTTTTTCAGGCTCATTCTTTTTTATTGGGATGAATAAACTGGCTTGTTTCCCTTTCACATCTGCCTCATGCTCCAATGCTGAATCATCATTCACTCCCATCCCCTGTAACTGCATCGTAGGTTTGACTCGTCGTTGTTTCTGTTGTACGACGTGCCATGCTTCATGGGGTAGGTTCTTTTCCTGTCCCGGTCCCACATGGATCTCCGTCCCCCGGGTATATGCCAACGCCTGTAACTGAGCTGGTTTAGATGAGTTGTAGTGGACTTTGACATCATCCATTGACATCCCTAGCGGTACCGTCTCCACGACATCATTAACATCCACCGATATAGTAACAGTGTAATTCAGAGCTGCTCTTGGTTTACCCCCGATCGCCTGCCAGAATTCTCCCATACTTTGTAATTGAGGTTGTCCCAATGCCGTGGTTCTGATGGGGGGTTCTTGCCCTTGCATATCTCCTTGCAATACTGCCCCTGGAATTATCCGATGACGCAACAGCACCTTCATCACTTCTCCCAATAGCCGGTGCTCTTGTTTATTTTCATCATTTTCTTCTTCCAACCAAGCCGTGATTAGATAAGAACAATCTACCCGGACGGGGTTACGCTTCTTGCTTGCCATCCCATTTTCTCGTTCTACCGACCAGGGGACAGTCCGCAATTCCATGTTTTCCCGCACGTTGTAGAGGAACAGGTCTATTGCTGGCACCTCAACTCTGGTAGCAAAATCTTTGTCAGGAGTTGAAAAACTAATCGTGACTGACTTCCCCTCCGGGGGGGATATCACCTCCGGTGGTAATTCGTTTTTAAGCAGTTCTTCTAATGTTCGATCCAAGTCTTGAAGCATTCTTATAGTTTCTCCGTATCACCTTTCCCTCAGGATCGGGATCCTCAAACCAAAACTAACTTTTTGCCTGCTGTTCTGACCAATTTCCCAGGTTTTGCTGATTACAACTCCAATACCTGTTATCTAGCTTGGCCGACTGCACCGGCGTCAACCCCTCATAAACAACTTCATTCACCACTCCTTTAGCCATAACTTTATGCCTCCTACTACAGACATAACCTGCTCTATCCTATCGCACGACATACTTCCAACGGTAAGATCTTTTTCTTGGCGTCATTACCTCTTCTACCATAAGCCATATTTCCTGCGACTCTTTCAATCCGTAACGATTCTTTACATATCCCTTGTCCAGCTTTTGCCAGCTATCTACCGGTGGAGATCTTCCTTTTGTCCATTGTGATGCCGGAGATAAGTAGGTTCCCGAGCGCTCAACTACCCGTGAAACCATCTAGCTTGGCCGACTGCACCGGCGTCAACCCCTCATAAACCAGTTCATTCACCACTCCTTTAGCCATAACTTTATACCTCCTACTACAGACCTAGCCTGCTCTATCCTATCGCACGACATACTTCCAACGGCAAGTTTTCTTTACGTCATTACCACTCCTACCATAAGCCATATTTCCTGCGACTCTTTCAATCTGTAACGATTCTTTACATATCCCTTGTCGAGCGGTTTTTGGCCAGCTATCTACCGGTGGGGGCCTTCTTTTGTCCAAGTTGTGATGCCGGATATGTTCCCGAGCCTTCAACTACCGGTTAAACATGCGATGGCGCGGCCATTATTGCTCTCCAACAGTTCCACCTCCTGTGAGCCTCTCCCATCTCAAAGCCTACACCTTCTGGAATAGGATCGCACATCTGACATACTTACAAGGCTAATATTTTCTCTTTATGTAATTTACACTTCTACCATAAGCAAATAAGCAAGATTTCTGCGACTCGGTCCAGATGTAACAAACCTTTACGGGCAATGGTTTTTGTCCTGCTTTCTTCCGGTGATAGCCGTGGCCTTCAACCGTCAGTCCTGAGATGCCCAGCCCATGAAAAGAGTCTGTTCCCGACCTCACAACTACCAGTGAAACATCAGATAGCCCATAGCTCTTGGGCCAGTTCCGCCTCCTGGGGCGATCGCCTCTGACAAAGCCTACAGATAACTTAAGTTGCGACCTATAAAAATTGAATACAAAAAGCGATGATAAAGAGAATTATTTTCAATTCAAATCCTTTGGATGTAACGGCATGAATTGACTTGGGAAACAAATTAGTTATCCGACTAAAACATGTTTCAACTTGTTTTCTAGTTACCTGTTGTATATATTCAAAACAAGGAGATTCTTTTCTTTTTGAATTCTTTTTTCGCAAAGGTTTTAATTTGCTCTTTGCCGACTCTTTTAGTAAATCTTCTAATTGATAATCGTTATAAGCGTTGTCTCCATAAACTAGAGAATTTGATGGTAAATCGAAGCAAAAAGATTGCATAACTTTAACGTCATTATAACTACCCGGGGCATGATAAAATTCTATTGGATTTCCACTTTTGTTTACTAACATATGAACCCTTAATCCATAAAAATAACGTTTTTTACTTGCAATATCCTCGATATTCTTCTTGCTTATAAATTTTACATCTATCAATCCTAATATTGTCACAGACTGGCACAGGGAAACTATCAAGAATATATTCAAGACATTCTTGACCTGGATTGAGCTGTTTAAATGTTTGCGCTCTGACTTGGAATAAAAGCATCCAAATTGGTTCGCCTATATTATGTAATCGGAGATTGAATCTACTTTTACTTAACAGATTTTTTAGATAATTGTGTTCCACCATAAATTGACAAGAGCGCTCGTAGCGAAGCGTGTCCGACAAAAAAATATGCAGCAACCAATCCTACCGTCATCACCTCTGCATTGTTCATTTTTACTTGTGGATTTTCTTTTATATTCAAAGCTTTTAGGATCTCGTCGCAAAGAACAAAAATTGTTGTAATCATATCTTCCATAATCTACAGAACCAGCAATTAACTGTTATTTTAGTACATTATAACCTCTAAATAGCCAACCCGCCGCATAGCACAATAAAAATATAATTTTGTATCGAGGGCTACTAAAACCCTCAAAATATCTGTAAAGTCTAAGTTACAGATAATGAAATCGGATCGCATATCAGACACTTACAAAGAGCCGTAACCGAGCCGTAACCGAGCCGTACCCGAGCCACACCCGAGCCAGGACCCTCGCCCTAGTCGAGCCATTAGCGAGCCATAAGCGAGCCGTAGTCGAGCGATAAGCCTAATGGGCCCCCTCACCTGGAGGGGATTGGAGGAGCATTCTCAGCGCAATTCCGCCACTCGTGTCCGAGAGTACCGGTGGTATCTCTGGACACGACATCCTCACCGTACCCTCGCGATACAATATAGCCTCGCCAGGGAGCCATGGGCGACAACCGGCACCCCAAACCCCAAACCCCAAACCCCAAACCCCAAACAGCATTTTGTCAATAACATTGCAACAATAAAATTAAGCATGATGGTAAATAGCTGTGCCAAATAAAATTGATATCGAATACAGTCTCTATCAAAAAAATATCGGGTGATATAGTCAATAAACTGAAGCCGTGCTCGGGACAGCGTGCAGTACCAGCCAGTTGCGGTCAAGGGCGATCGCTCGTAATGGAAGCATCGGGAACTGAAAATAATAGACCAAATTAATTGTGATTGATATGATAGAGAAGAGGTGACAACTTAGCCCGATCGCACGTGCAGGGGGTGCGAGGATGTATGGGACGAGCGGGTATGGGGGGCGATCGCCCTCGTTACCTGGCTCCCGCCTGGTAACGGCTGCAATTTTTCAATAATTTGAAGAAAAAATGGGTTGGCCCTGTATCTGAATGCTAGAATAAGAAACCAGGTTTCAGGGTGGGATTCGTTCCCTGGATATGCCTGGGAAAGAGTTCCGGCGTCAATTATTACTCTAGTTGGTCCGTTCCGTGTTACCTCCTTTGACCCAACCTTCCTGGAAGCTATCGGACACGCGCACTCGCTGCCAAACTTTATCAGAGCTTTCTCCTAGGACTAACACCCGTTCATGATATCCGATGCCACCAATACGAAGAGAGTTATAGCTGGGCCGATCGCGGAGAATCAGACCTTCAGGCCAGGTAACGCGGGCTTCATAGGTTACTGGCGGCAGTCCGCTGTCCTGTTTTTTCCCACCAGGGGTATCGTTGGCGAACATGGGTTTAGGCGGGGGTGCCGTCATTTTGGTCATGAAGTAGCGCGCGCTGGCTAGGGAACCCGCTAGTACCAGGGCGGACGCGATCACCAACCCCAGTAATAATTGAGTTATATAAGATAAAGCCTTAAGAATCATACTTAAACCCTCCCATTGAATTGCTCAAACTGCTTTGTCGGGAAGCAAGGCGGGCTTTACCAGAGGCGGCCCAGTCTTGCAAGAACTGGATCTGTTCTTGAGCGGTGCGAGCCAGGGGGACAATTTGACTTGCTGCTTCTAGGATATCATCTGTGGTGAAATCTCGGTTCTGGCTAAAGCCTATGTGCATGGCTTCAATTATCGTCTGCTCGATCTCGGCTCCGGAAAAATCAGGCGTTTCGTAGGCTAACCGTTCGATATCGTAATTTTTAAAATTGTGGGGGCGCAGGCGGGACAAATGGACGGTAAATATTGAGCGGCGTTCTGCCTGGGAGGGCAAACCGACAAAGAAGATTTCATCAAACCGACCTTTGCGTAGCATTTCCGGGGGCAAAGCCTGGATTTCATTAGCCGTAGCCACGACAAACACGGGTGAGGTTTTCTCCGCCAACCAGGTGATAAAGGTACCGAAGACGCGGTTAGCAGTACCCGCATCCCCTTTGCCCCCCAAGCCCGAAAATGCCTTATCAATTTCGTCTATCCACAGCACGCAGGGGGCCAGGGCTTCTGCTAGCTGAATCATCTGTCTGGTGCGGGATTCCGATTCGCCCACTAAGCCCCCAAATAGACGCCCCACATCCAGGCGCAATAGGGGTAGGTGCCAGTGATGGGCGATCGCCTTTGCCATCAGAGATTTACCGGTTCCCTGAATTCCCACCAATAGCAAGCCGCGCGGATGGGGCAGGCCATAGCTTCTGGCCTGTTCTGAGAATGCCCCTCCCCGCCTGAGCAACCAATCTTTGAGGTTATCCAAGCCGCCGATATCAGAAATTTCCTCCTTGGCCGGATAGAAATCTAATATTTGAGTTTGGCGAATTTTCTGACGTTTTTCTGCCAGAATCAATTCTACATCTTCCGGACGCAATTCTCCCCGATCGGCGATCGCCTTAGCAAGTACCCTGCGAATCCGAGCCATCGAGAGTCCCTGACAGGAACGCACCAATTCATCTATATTTTCGGCGGCCAATCTTTGAGCGATCGCCCCTAACAAGCGTTCCAGTTCCGCTTTTATTTGCTCCCTTGTTGGCAGAGGGAACTCCAATACCGAGATCGATTCCGACAGTTCTGTCGGAATCGCAATTTCTGGCGATATTATGACAAGATTTTTCGGCTGAGACAAAAGCAACCGCGATAGATTCCGCAGTTTTCTCGAAATAGAAATATCTTCTAAAAACCTATAGAAGTCTCGCAGTACGAATATTGCTGCTGCCGTTATGGGTAATTTTTCTACAAATTCTAGAGCTTGTAGGGGATTCCGGCGTCCGAAACCCGCATCATTCTGATTTCCCTGATAGCCATCTACAAAATCCCAGATATATACCGCCCGATTTCCCAATTTCGCTGCGCTATTGGCGATCGCCTCTTCTACTCTTTCCTCCTCTGCTGTCTGAATGTAGATCGCCGGGTAACGCGACCGCAGCAATAATTCAAACTCCTCATTAAAATTCATTGTTTATTTTCTCAAGTTATTGCCCATTCTCTATTCTTTATTCTCTATTTTCAACCCTGCCAAACTAGCCCATCGCCGATCTAGCAGCGGTTCGGAAGAACCAGCATCAGGCCCTGGCTGAATTCCCGGACATTCCCGATCGCACAGCTGGCGGTGGGGCCTTGACAAGCACAGCTGTTCGTACAACCACTCATCTGGATAAAAATAGCCCCTGGGATGCAGGACTTCTACCAAATCTTCCAGTCCTACTTCCCGTTCTAAGGGCATATCTGCGTCCTGTTTAGCAGCAGCTTCATCCAACCATATCAGTTCGGAAGTATCAATTTTCAGGCGATGATTGTACTGCTGCAAACAGCGATCGCAGCAGAGAGTAATAATCGTTTCTGCTGTTGCCGTCACCTCCAGATAATTTCTCTGATGTCTCACCAGCATCCGTCCCGTCACCGCCGTCAGACTTTCCAGACCTTGCAGGCGATCGCGCACCTCCATGGTCAGAGTGCGATCGGGGGCTTTCACTAAGTTAGGAATATAAATTGGTTCCATGAGACCGCTACCAGAAACATTGCTACAACCTGCGTACTATCAAACGTCTATCTGGTTCTCTACCCCTGCTTTCACTTGCGAGATCCTCATAGGATTTGAGAAAGGTATGAACTTGGCGTCTTTCAGCAGCTGATAGGTCCTTCATCTCAAAAGGCTCTCCCGTGCTCAGCACCTGAGTGGCAGCATCGGATGCTAGCTTGAGTAACTCTGCTTGCCTGCGAGCGCGATAGCCATTTAATTCTATTGTATAGGCAATTTGCTCTTCGCGAGTGCAGCCCAAATTGAGGATAGTATTTGCCAAATACTGAATTGCATCTAGAGCCACATCAGAGCCCGCAGTCAATATTTCCATCTGTTGGGCCGTCATATTTTGGGAGTCAATAGTCAACCAGCAACTTTCCAGTCCCGCTTCTAATTGATTTTCTTGCCTGGTGACAGCTGCTGGCAAACCTGCTTTTTCCAGAAATTCTTCCAACCACTCCCGACCTCGCTGGATTTGACTCTCATTCATAAGCACTATCACATTTTTTTCTTTTTAGCACGTTGCGACTTTTTGGGCAGTTCTAGTTCTGCTTTCTCTTTCTTTTTAGAACTTTTGGGCTCAAATGGCAGGACATCGGTGTTTTCTTCCTTTGCCTGCTTTGCCTCCTCCGCCTCTACTATTTTTTGGATGTTCTCCGGCAGAGGCTCCCGGGACAAAATTAAAGTCTGGACTGTTTGGAAAATGTTGGCTATCACGATGTACATCAACACTCCAGCTGGCAGCGGGAAGAACAAAAACATGCCTGAGAACAACACCGGTGTAATTTTGTTAACCGTCTGCTGCTGAGCGTTAGCATTGCTCGATCCTTGACCTGAGAGGGTCTGGTTGAAATACAAGCTGATGCCAAAAAACAGCACCATGCCCACAATATCCCAATTTATTTCCCCATTTTCCCCAACTGCTCCCACCTGGCCCTAGAGCCTTGATGAATAGAAATCCTTTATTAGCAGCTAACCCTGGGATCGTTCCCTGAATGGTGACGTCTCCGGGCTGGAGGGCTACTATATTGCCCTGGGCATCGATCTGTACTCGTTCTTCGCCCTTGGTTACTGTCCATTCTATTGCCAGTTCCTGCTTATTTTCCGGATTTTCTGCTAATAGAGCCTTGAATGGTTTGCCTTCGGTCGTCTGAAACAATACCTTGGTTGTTTCTCCCACCCCCAGATTATTGCCCCCTGGAAGCAAAGCCACTACTGGTGCCCGTACCCCATCGGCTACATATATATTCTGGGGCTTTGTGGCAAATGCTTGGGGCACTATTCGCTCGATCTGTGATTGGGGAAATATTTGCAGATTGACTGAGTAATTTATATTAGCAAAGGGCGAACCCCGCAAGGTTGCGAACAGGGCAAACAACACTGGCATTTGCAACAGCACTGGCAAGCACCCAGCCAGAGGGTTGCCCACTTCCTTGAAGAGTTTACCCATCTCCTCCTGCTGCTTTGTGGGGTCGTCTTTATATCTAGTCTTAATTTCTTCTTGCCGCTTCTGCATGTAGGGCTGAACCACTTTCGTGCGACGCATACTTCTAATGGAGCCCGCACTCAGAGGGTATACTGCAGTACGAATTACCAGGGTGAGAGCCACGATTGCTAATCCGTAGCTGGGCACGATCCCGTAAAAAAAGTCCAGGATCGGCAGCATTACATTGTTTGTGAGAAAACCAATACCAAAGTCCATACTTTCTGAGTTTACCTTTGCGCTGGGGAACTTTTCTGAGTCTAATCTATATGATTTGCTAGGTTTTTCCGATCGTCATCACCTCGACTAGCGTGCATCTGAGATCTTGCACCATTCTCGATTGGCTTCACAGCCCGCCGTGGGTTCAAACCCACGGCTAATAGCTTAAGTGGGTTAAAACCCACTGAATTAGCCTCCAGTTTTAACCGTCCGTAGCCTGTTGCGACTCACTTTTGTAATCTAGCCCTCCATGTCTCGGGAGTAGTGCGAATAGCGCTCTCCCGAGACATGGAAGCAGGCGGGCTTTGTTCGTGTAGCCGGGCCCTTTAGGGTTCGGGCAGCTAAGCTTGCTATGCAGTGTACCCCCTCGACTAGGTTATGGCGATCGGACTGGGTCGGGCTGCACCAATAATGGCACAGCCTGTTGTTTACTTTAACTACTTTGAGCAGCACTTTCTTTTTTGGCTTTGCTAGGCATTTTCTCGTTGATGTAGCTATAGACTTCTCGAAACTTGGGGATAGCTCTGAGTTCTACCTTGCTACCATCTTTGAGGGTGATTACCATATCTCCCCACAAGCCTAGTCCGCGAGAGACCTTTACTATATTAGTGATTTCCGAATATATCAGATCTGCCCGATCGCGTCCCATCCAGCCACCTGTAACCGAGATGCGGCGACTGGTTATCCGGAAGCGCAGCCACAGGGCCCTGACTATTGCCCCCACGGTCAGGGGCAAAAATATGAGGGTCAATCCCAGCAACAGATTGAATATCAAATCACCAATATGAGGTCCTCCCTCATAATATACGTCCTCTCGAATCCCCATTGAGTACCTCCGCTTCTGCCAACATCTGCTCTAATTCTCGCAGAAATTGAGCATAATCGCACTCCAATGCTGCTGGCCGGGCCATTACTACCAGCTGCCAACCGGGTGATAAACTCGGCAACAACTGGCGCATACAGGCCCGCAGTCGCCGCTTGATCCGATTGCGGATCGTAGCTTTTTTGCTGACTTTCCTACCCACAACAATACCAACCCGGGTTGCCTGGGACCCGGCTGCAACCGGCGCATCCACCTGCGACTGGTGCTGACCTTGGGGCGGTGTCCCCTCTTTTGTGCTTTTAGTGCTTCTCGGGGACGCCGTCCGCAAAGCTTTTAAGGTCAGATGGCGGGTGCGACGACTTCTTCGACTCTGATAAACTGCTTCAAAGTCTCGCCAGTGTCTGAGTCTATGGGCTTTGGGTAACACTGCGCTTGCGGAATAATTAGACTGTGAGGCGATGACGCCCCTTTCTTCTGCGAGCATTTATCACTCGCTGGCCACTTTTGATCCGCATGCGAGCGCGAAAACCCGAGGTTCGCTTGCGTTTGCGTATCGTCCCACCCAAGGTGCGTTTAGTCATAATACTTCCAGCCTCGTCTACCTCGTCAAAAAGTCACAATCGCTAATTATAGCACCAAAGTTGCGCTTATCTATTAATGCTCAAATCCCAGGTGCCGATATAGCGAGGCAGGGGGATATCACCGGGAGTGAGGATGAGACATTTGAAGTAGTAGATGCCAAAGGTGGGGTTGATGACGTTGGAGAACACTAGCTCCACTTGAGTTCCCGCCGGTACTGGATTTTCCGGATAAATTTCGATCAGGTTATTTTCCTTGTCCCAAATCACCTCCTGTAAAGGGATGGGCTTTCTTTTTACCCGAATTTGAATTTCTTCGGGGTCGAATTTGCCATCGAAGCGATCGGGATAGGACACGGAAAACTGAGCAGCTGCTAGCTTCAGTTTCCTGGCGGGAATTCTCAGTCGGTAACGGTCCCACTGATCCGGTTGACCCCCAAAATCTAACCTAAAGGGTAATCGGTGTTCCCTCCCCGGTCCGCCAAATATAGTCAATCCCGGAAGTCCATTTGCTAAGCTGATGACTGGTACCCCGGCCACCAGAGAAGAGGCGATCGCAAATGCATAAAGACCGCGTATTATGGGAGATTTTATGTTTAACATAGATTTGTACCTGTAAAGCTGTGCTCCATGGCATGTTTGACATGATAACCAGCACCGTATGCTGTCCCGACAGGTCAGAGGTCTGACTCTGTGGCTAGCTATGGCGACAGGTGCTAGGGGGTGAGTATTACTCAACTTTACCCCGAAGCGATCGAACTACCCATCTTCGGACCCTAATAACTCTGCTAGACTGCCAGTAGATCCGGATGGGGCTATAGAACTTGTATGAATATGGTAGGCATGAGTTATGATAAAGGATATTTCAGTCGGTGGTGGGAAAAGATTGAACGACTCTCATTAGAACCTAGTAGAAAGATGAATAAATCATATCAAGTCTGGGCAATGACGATCGGCGCGGCCCTAACGCTGGTGCAACCCCAAGCTGTTTGGGCTCTCGAATCGAGGGAAGTGAACGAAATTGCGAAAGAAATCACCGAGAGGATCTCGGGAGGTAGTAATGGTACTGGGGTGATTATTGCAAGAAAACGCAAAGACGACAGTTACCATATGTATGTGCTCACCGCCCACCATGTGGTGCGTCGGCAAAATGATTACAAGATCAAGACTCCCGATGAAAAGGAATATGGCGTTGACTATAGCAAAATCAGAAGACTACCTGCGGTAGACTTGGCCCTGTTGGAGTTCACCAGTAGAACGAAATACAAGGTGGCGAAGATAGGCGATTCGGAGCGATTGACCGAGGCTTCTGCTGTTTATACTGCTGGATGGCCAGCCCCGGGAGAAGCGATAACTGAAAGGATATATCAATTTACTGAGGGTAAAATTTCCGCTCTGCGAAGCAGTTCACAGGAAGGCTACACTTTGGTGTACACGAATAACACCCGTAAAGGGATGAGTGGTGGCCCGGTGCTGAACGATCGAGGTCAAGTGGTTGGCATTCACGGTAAAGCGGAGGGGGAACGTCTGTCTGGGGGTCCAGTGCTCAAGGCAGGTTTTAACCATTCCCATTCAGACTTTCATTGACTCAATCTACGGAAATGGATTGAGAATAGGTAAACGAAACAATAACTATAATCCACCTCACATATATGCAAGTCCTCGGAGGAATTCTGCGATCGGACAAGGAGGTTATGAAGGTGAGAGCCAGACGGAGGGACAAGCGCCCGATCGGACTTCAAGGACTCCGAGTATGAATACTCCGACTAACGATAACCGCTTTCCGTCTCACATAGTACTCAACAATCCGAGTCAGCCATTTGTCCCCAATGACATCGATAGAATTGATTATTATTTGGAGCATAATGATTTGAAACCAGCGGATTGTACCCTGAGGAGTCCATTAGTGGAGGTGACAATAGGACCCTATAAAGTATGTGCAGATCCTAATCCCAGGAATAAGTATCCAGCAGGAGAATACGAATTTCCTTTCTGGCGATAATTAATTAGCCGCCTCGAAAGTTGTATTGCTAGCCGAAATAAGCGGTAAAGTTGCCAAATATTTGATTTGAAGGATAATTTCCCAGATTTGTAAACAAATAATTGAGGCTAGCAATATGATGAGGATGGTTGATAGCGTTTATCAATAAAGTGAGGTACAAAGCCTTGCTATTACTGGATTTAATCGCTGGTGGCTGCACCTCATAATTTCGATAAATGCTATAATTATGGTACAGAGCGATAACAGTAACAGGTAGGTTAAGTTATGGGTAAAATGAAGCATGGTATTTCTTTGGTGAGAAAGTTGGAAGTTTTGGCCCCGATCGCCGCAGTGTGCCTGGGAATGACTGCCCCGGTGATTCAGCAGGTCCAAGCGCAGCCGAGGAATTCTTCTGTTAATCTGGAACAATTGGTAAGGGATTGGAGATACAGCCTAGCTACCTGTGGTCCGAATGTGGCTATAATTGCATTAGGGTCCAAGGCAGTATGCGTCAGTTCGACATCTGAACTGCCAGCGGGATTTTATACTTACGATCGAAATAGCAATCAACTAAATCCCGCATCCTCTCAAGCGACGGTGCCACAACGGACTGCGCCAGTGAAGATCCCGAAACCGATATTTACATTCACAGTTTCTCAGGAATATAGTTTGTGTGTAGAGGATATACTTCAGCTTTATCTAAATCGGGAGCAATTCCTACAGAGCAGAAGGAGGAGTAATTGTCTGCCAGAAATAATTGATATCTATACTAACGCGGGAATGTTCGAGGAGTCTGATGCTCTGAAGTTGATCGAATCTGCTGACTTATATGCAACTACATTACTAACCCGTAAACTATTTCTTCCGGTGGGACAGCGAAGGCGAATTGCTCAGTGGTTAGGGTATATTTATGAGATAGATGCAGGCAAGCCGGAGATGGTGAGACTGGCAGAAGGGGGCCCTCCCAATATACCGCCACCACTACCAGCGGAACCACCTCCAGCCCAAAATCAACCAGCCCAAAATCAACTAGCCCAAAATCAATCTCAAAAAATAGCACCAATTGTGGTAGAGCGCAGCTGCCAACCTAAGAATCCATTATCTAACGGAGAGAGTTGTACGATCGAATTTTCCTACGCCGACCCCGATGGGGATGCTAGCAGTTGGCGGGTGATGCAGGAAACAAATTCTGGGAATGTGCTGCTCAGGAGTGGTCAAATATATCCACCGAACGGTGAGGGCACAATTGAATCTGGCGCTCGTTTCAGTTGTGGTGGTACAAATTCCAGTATCAGTAGTGGTAAATATCATATCATTGTTATCGATCAAAATGGTATGGAAAGTGAGATCGGTCAGGGACAAGGACTGGTTTCATGTTCGGGCGGAAATATGTCGGGAGGGTAGTGGTTCTGGGAAAGTCAAATCCAGATACAGAAGTATAGGAGTTGCTCTCAAGATTGTATTAAGAAACCAAGTTTTCGCCGAAAACCTGGTTTCTGGTAAAGGAGTGAATCTACCCGCGCTTCGATGCAACTCAGCTACCGTCGAAAAAGTGAGATACATCCGAGGTATAGTTGTTTGAATTGGAGAAAAACCTATGACTGCTTATACCTTAAACTCACGGTAGTGATAAGCATGTAGTGATGCCATGCCTGCCCTAGTCTGTCCCCATAGGCGTGGTGGTGTGGCATTTTCAACTCGATCACTGGGAGAGGAAGGGAATGCATGAAATATCGTTATTTTACTTGCAGTTGGAGGCCACTATTGCCATCGCCCTCTAAGCTATGAAGTGCTAACATCACTACTTGTGACCCACCACCCAGATTTTTTGGTAGAATTGCGCTCTGCTAGTGATGAGTTGGAGAATATTCAACAAAAAATGCAGGAATATTTAGAAAATGGATTACAGTTGGTTGGTTAATCGACCCAGAAATGCACCAGGTGGAAATTTATCGACCGGATAAAGAAGTGAAGATACTGTACAGTCCAGCGGTGCTGTCGGGAGAGTAAATTTTGCCGGGGTTTGTTTTGGAGTTGAAAGAGATTTTGACTGAGTAAAAAGTTAGTGATGGTTTTTATGATGTTGGTTATGAGGGGCGCATCGAAGCAAATATGAGATGCGCCCAATCGTTTCGGCAATAATCAGTCTGGTAAATCATAAAGTAAAGCTATAGTTCCTTTGACTTCTATGACACCGCACTGTAAGATGAGGGTTGATATCCATTTCATTTGACCGGAGGAAGTCCAAAAAGTAAAGATGATGCCAAGTTATACTCTCAGCAATCTCGGCACAGCGGTTGGGAAAGCTTTACAACGAACAGCACTGCTGCTATTCTGCCTAGCTATGACGCTATGGTCACTACCGGCGCAAGCCGCTAGCGGCATTAGTCCGCAATTGGAAGAACAAATTTTGCAGGTTATCCGCGCACACCCAGAAGTGATTATCGAGTCTGTAGATGCTTACCAGCAAGAACAACAACGGCAACGGCAACTGGCACAGCAGGCATTTTTGCAGGAGATAAAAGCCAATCTCCAAGCGATAATTGGTGAATCTCCAACTACTGGAGCAACTGATACTAAAGTTGTGTTCTTAGAGTTCTCAGACTTTCAATGTCCATTTTGCGGTCGGGCTTATCAAACTGTCAAAGAGTTTATGGCCAAGCATGGGGATGAAGTTACTTTGGTTTACAAGCATTTTCCTTTGATTTCGATTCATCCACAAGCCCTTCCGGCTGCTAAAGCTGCTTGGGCGGCTACTCAGCAAGGTAAATTTTGGGAGTACCAAGACGCCCTGTTTACTCAGCAAGATAAATTGGGTGAGGAATTTTATCTGGAAATTGCCCAAAGTTTGCATCTGGATTTAGAGCAGTTTAATCGCGATCGGAATTCTGCGAATGCGGATAGTGCCATTCAGCAGGATATGCAGCTAGGCGAAAAACTTGGTGTTTCCGGCACGCCTTCCTTCGTGATGAATGATAAAGCTTTCTCTGGCGCAATTCCTCTAGAAGAGATGGAGAAGATATTCCAGCAGGTGCGTTAAAGGGAAATTTAAAGGTTCTGTTTTAGGGGCGATCGCACTTCGAGCGGCATCAGAGTGCGATCGCCCCTACATTTGTGATAAGATGACAAAGGAAGTGAGAGGAATATGATATGAGTACAGACAGGCCGGATTGAAGGTATTCTAGAACAAATCGTCCTAGACAGAGAAGCTGACCGGCGGAAAATGGCCGAATTACGCGCTGCTGACCGGCGCGATCGATCTGCTACCGGCGGGAAATGGCCGAATTACGGGCCACTTTGGTGCAGATAGTTGAGATCCATCAGCGCAATTTTGAGGAAATTGTTGATGAGATCGGAAAGATAACAGTTGAAATCAGAGAAATGCAATCTGAGATTGGAGGCATGCTTGTTGAGAACCGCCGCATTTTAGAACACCTGTTTGGTCCTGAAGATAACGACTCCACAGAGCAATAACCAAGTATTAATGTTGTTTGTTGTTTATTCTTTGTTGACCACCTAAATCTAATACAACCGACTACTGACCCGGGACTGTCTCTACCAGTCCGTTATTTTTTGCTGTCTGGGGACAAATTGGATATTATAGCATTCCTTACTCGCATGGCTGGCGCCACGCTGCGCGATCGGTAAGGGAAAAATCTAAATAAAATCTAAATATAGGTTCGTAGTAAACACTTCAGTGTTTCCCCGTGCCCCTGAACGGGGCACGGCCCGATCGCCTTTGCTGTTTGTGGGCAAATCTGTTTAAATGCTGAACAAATCAGTTGCGAACTCCAGAAATAAGCAATAATTTGGTCCGATCGAATACAGAAGAGCGAGTGGGAAGAGCTAAATGTAGAAAAAAGTTAAAGAAGGGCAGGGATGTAGGGAAATTAACATAGGATGCAGAATGGAGATGCCCAAATCCGATGCAATCAAGTAAAACTTCTGATCGCGCAGCGTGGCGCCAGCCATGAGTTTTCGAGAAAAGGGAAAAGGAGTGTAAATGAAAATAGCAGTTGCCAAAGAAGTAGAATTCGGCGAACGCCGGGTGGCTTTAATTCCCGATATTGTATCCCGCTTGACAAAGCAGGGCTTAGAAATATGGGTAGAGTCGGGGGCGGGGGAACAGTCATTCTTCCCGAACAGCGCCTATGAAGCTGCGGGTGCCAAGATCGTCGAAGATCCAGGATATCTCTGGGGGGAAGCAGATGTGCTGCTGAAGGTGGGGACCCCGAAAGAGTCCGAAATTAACCAGCTACGGGCAGAAGGTGTATTGATTAGCTTCCTCAACCCCCTGGGTGAGCCAGAATCGATCGCAAAGCTGGCGCAACGTCGGGTGACGGCTTTCAGTATGGAAATGATACCTCGTACCAGTCGGGCCCAGAGTATGGATGCTTTGTCCTCTCAGGCGGGTGTGGCTGGGTATAAAGCAGTACTGCTGGCCGCAGCGGCTTTGCCTAAGTTCTTCCCCATGTTGACAACGGCAGCTGGTACTATCCGCCCCGCGAAAGTCTTTGTCATGGGTGCTGGTGTGGCAGGACTTCAGGCGATCGCCACTGCGCGACGTTTGGGTGCGGTGGTGGAAGCTTTTGACATCCGCCCAGCGGTAAAAGAAGAAGTGCAAAGCCTCGGTGCCAAGTTCGTAGAGGTGAAATTGGAGGAAGATACAGTAGCCGCAGGTGGCTACGCTAAGGAAATTTCCGAGGAGTCCAAGAAACGCACTCAAGAATTAGTGACTGATACTGTGGCCGCCGCCGATGTGGTGATTACCACTGCCCAGGTTCCTGGCAAGAAAGCGCCGCTGCTGGTTACCAAAGAAATGGTCGCGAAGATGAAACCTGGTTCAGTAATTGTTGACTTGGCAGCCGAACAAGGTGGTAACTGCGCCCTGACAGAAGCTGGCAAGGATGTGGTGCGTAATGGCGTTACGATCGTCGGTCCGATTAATTTGCCTTCCTCCATGCCAGTCCATGCTTCTCAAATGTATGCCAAGAACATTTCCACTCTGTTGCAAATCATGATTAAAGAGGAGGAATTAAATCTTGATTTTGCCGATGATATCATTAGCGGTACTTGCGTCACCCATGGGGGCGAAATTCGCAACCAACGGCTCTGGAACAGGTAGCAGTTAATGCCTAGTCAAAAGGCGGGCAGTACAGAAAACCCCTGGGATAAATAAAGGAGATTTGAGTTCGATGACGGAAGCATTAATTTCTGCTTTGTTCGTTTTTGTCCTGGCTTCCTTTGCTGGGTTCGAGGTGATTAACAAGGTGCCGCCAACCCTGCATACGCCCTTGATGTCTGGGGCGAATGCGATCTCGGGCATTGCAATTTTAGGTGCCCTGATTATTGCGGGGGATAAGGATTGGAATGTGACGGTGATTTTGGGCTTAATTGCTGTGGTTTTTGCCACAATAAATGTGGTGGGCGGTTTCCTGGTAACGGACAGGATGTTGCAAATGTTTAAGAAGAAGGAGATTAAGGCATGAGCAGTATCAGCGAATATATCCCGACAAGCATACAACTAACCTATTTGCTGGCAGCATCGTTATTCTTTGTCGGTCTGAAAAAGCTGGGTTCTCCAGCCACGGCTCGCAATGGTAACCTGTGGGCTGCTGTCGGCATGCTGCTGGCGATCGCGGTGACGCTGCTGGACCAGGAAGTGCTGAACTATCAGATGATTCTGATCGGCATTGCGATCGGTTCGGTAATAGGGGCGATCGGGGCTTACAAAGTAGAAATGACTGCCATGCCAGAAATGGTAGGTTTATTCAATGGCTTAGGGGGGGCTGCTTCCGCCCTGGTGGCTGTGGGAGAATTTTGGCGCTATTTCGCTGGCTTGGATAACCCACCCTTAGACACTACAATTACGGTATTGCTAGGGGTGTTAATTGGTGGCGTGACCTTCACGGGCTCTCTGATCGCCTTTGCGAAGCTGAAAGGGATTATGAGTGGTTCCCCCATCCTCTTCCCTTTGCAGCAACCCTTTAACGCCCTCCTCCTCGGCAGCTTTCTGGCAGGTTGTGTTTATATCTGCCTGAACCCCTTGAACACGCCAGTTTTCCTGGCATTGGCGGGTATTTCCCTGGTACTGGGAGTAATGTTTGTCATTCCTATTGGCGGCGGCGACATGCCCGTGGTAATTTCCCTGCTGAACTCTTTCTCTGGGTTAGCTGCTTCTGCTGCGGGCTTCGTGGTGATGAACAATATGCTGATTATCGCTGGTGCCTTGGTGGGTGCTTCCGGTATCATCCTGACCGTGATTATGTGTAAGGCGATGAACCGCTCCCTCACCAATGTCTTGTTCGCTGGCTTTGGTACGGGTGGCGGCACAGCTGCGACTGCTGCTGGTGGCAAGGTCGATAAAACTGTCCATAGCATCGACCCCGAAGAGAGTGCGATGATGTTGGGTTATGCTCGCTCTGTGGCGATCGTTCCCGGTTATGGCATGGCTGTAGCCCAGGCACAGCATGCGGTGCGGGAGTTGGCTGACCAGTTGGAACGCCTCGGGGTTGAGGTGAAGTATGCCATTCACCCAGTGGCCGGACGGATGCCCGGACATATGAACGTGTTGCTGGCCGAGGCGAACGTGCCTTACGAGCAGCTGTACGATATGGAGGACATTAATCCAGATTTCGATCGCACGGATGTAGCCTTGGTAATTGGGGCGAACGATGTGGTCAACCCAGCAGCGCGGGATAATGCTGGTAGCCCAATTTATGGGATGCCCATTCTGGAGGTAGACAAGGCTGGACACACGATCGTGATCAAGCGTAGTCTGAATACAGGCTTTGCTGGGATTGATAACGATCTGTTTTACAAGGACAAGACGATGATGCTGTTTGGCAGCGCTAAGGATATGGTGACTAAGATCGTTGGCGAAGTGAAACAGCTTTAAGCAGCTACACCCTACGGTTTCTCCTGCTATGCTCTTGTCCCTCGGGACGCGGCATGCAGGAGAAACCGCCTCACCCTTTAGGTTGCTGTTGGCGAATCAACTGGGGCAGAGCCCCAGCGAGCCCCAAGCATTAAAAATCAATGATTTCTCGCCTCTCCCTGCTCAAAGCTCCCTGCTCAGAACTCTCGCAGATCGCTCCTGAATGGTAATTCGCCAACAGAATCCTTTAGGGTGGGGATGGGGGTGGAGTGCGATGGCGCTGCGCGCACAGGGCTACACGCGCTCGGGGCATAATTATTGCTGGGGTAGCGCCACCGAGGTGGGCGAAAGAGTATGTTTTGGCGATCGCCCATCTTGCGGAAGTATTAAAGTTCCCGGTATTAGCAGAAGGACTCTCACCTTATTTATCTTTGTTATTTTTGTCCTGCCACCGCTTCCAGATAGTTGGCGCAGTAGCCCGCCCCCAGCAGCACTAGCCCCGGAATGGGGGAAAATTCATAGGGCGCACCCGCACCGTTACTAACACTTGCTCCAAAGGCAGCTTCTCCAGCGGCCACGTCTACCGCTGGTATTATACAGCATGGGTCAGGGAAAAGGCAATAGAAATGGTGAGCGGTACAGCTTAAACTATTGATGGGCCCCCTACTAACTGGGTTAAGCAATTCAAAATTATTTCTTCAAAATTCAAAATGGGTAAACAATTTGAGAACAAGAGTCTCAGGTTTGATCTGTATGCAATTTAACTGCGCGACAAAAAGCTGGTGGAAAAACTACTTTGAATCTGAATTTTGGCAGATATTTATTGATTATAATACTAAGGATATGTAGCTGGACAAGAGATAAAATGTACTGGGATTATACAGCATGGGTCAGGGAAAAGGTAAGGGAGAACAAGGGACAGGTTAAGAAGTCAGCAATTTAAGGAATTACCAACGGGTTTTAACCGCTGAGGAACAACAAGTAAAAAATGCTCTTATTCCGCAATGTAAATTTAGTTTGGGCTTCAATTTTAGCAGAAACATTAAAGCGACTGGGATTGAAAACGGCGATCGCCTGTCCGGGTTCGCGCTCGACTCCCCTGACGGTAGCTTTTGCCCAAAACCCCCTTATCGAAGCTATTCCAGTGTTGGACGAACGTTCAGCGGCATTTTTTGCCCTAGGAATTGCCAAGGGAACGGGATTGCCAGTAGCATTGGTTTGTACTTCGGGAACGGCGGGTGCGAACTTTTATCCAGCAGCGATCGAGGCGCGAGAAAGTCGAGTACCTCTATTGATTTTAACAGCCGATCGCCCTCCGGAACTGCGGAACTGCCATGCCGGACAGGCGATCGACCAAGTAAAATTATATGGCAATTACCCGAACTGGCAAGCAGAGTTAGCATTGCCATCATTAGAAATGGAAATGTTAGCATATCTGCGACAAACAGTAATTCATGCCTGGGAATGTACCCTGTTTCCTACCCCTGGGGTAGTCCATCTGAATGTACCATTTCGCGACCCCCTCGCCCCCATCCCACAACCAGAAGCAGAAGCATTAAAATCCGAGTTTTCCTCAGTAGAGTTCTTCACAGGAATAGCCAACATCGATCCAACTCTAAAGCCCGCCTGCGCGGGGCTTTGTTCCTGTAGCCCCACCCTTTAGGGTGGGGGTGGGGAGGGGCATAATTATTGCTGGGGTAGCGCAACCGAGGTGGGCGAAAGAGTATGTTTTGGCGATCGCCCATCTTGCGGAAGCATTAAAGTTCCCGGTATTAGCAGAAGGACTCTCACCTGTGAGGAACTACGCCCATCTGAATCCTAATATAATTTCCACCTACGACATCATTCTGAGAAATGAACAGTTAGCAGAAAAACTCGCCCCAGAAATTGTCATCCAGATTGGATATTTTCCCACTAGCAAGCAACTCCGGGCCTGGTTAACAGGGAAAAAGCCGCCAACTTGGGTCATAGACCCCAGTCATCACAACCTGGACCCCATTCATGGTCAAGCAATTCACCTACGCACATCCATAGAAAATCTTTGTGCTACAATTGAGTCAGGTCAGATGGAGACTTCCCCTTACCTGGAAGAATGGTCTGATGCGGAAAGGAAGGTGAGAGAGTCCTTAGACCCAACCCTGGCAGAGATAGATTATTTATTTGAAGGCAAAGCAGCATGGTTACTATCCCAGACCTTGCCCCCAGGAACGCCGATATTTATTGCCAACAGCATGCCAGTCAGGGATGTCGAATATTTCTGGAAACCAAACAACCTGGAAATCCAACCCTTCTTCAACCGGGGTGCCAATGGCATTGACGGCAGCTTATCTACCGCTTTGGGGATTGCCCATCGGCATCAACCCTGTGTTATGCTAACGGGAGACTTAGCCTTATTGCACGATAGCAATGGTTTTTTGCTCTCGAATAAACTTGTGGGACATTTGACCATAATCTTGATTAATAATCGGGGAGGTGGTATATTTGAGATGCTGCCCATCTCCCAAGAAGATCCGCCCTTTGAAGAGTTCTTTGCTATGCCCCAGGAGATTGACTTTGCCCAGCTATGTCCTGCTTATAATGTAGAATATGAATTGATTGCAGGGTGGGAACAGCTGCAGGAAAGGTTAAATCCATTACCGGAAACAGGGAGGCGGGTGTTAGAGTTGCGGACTTCTAGAAAGGCAGATGCTAAGTGGCGTAAGGAGAATTTGGAGAAGTTGGCGGCGGAGATAGAGTACATGTAGGAGAAGGGGCGATTCGTCTGCGAAGACGCTACGCGATCGGACGGGTGTATCTCACTTTTGCTATGTTACCACTTCCCTGTATCCTGGTCGATCGATGCCCCGGAAAACATCGAGCGACCAGAAAACATCGAGGGACCAGCTCCGGGCCCTCTCCGCTACGAGCGAACGGAAGAATCAAAGTGTTCAGTCAGAATTCGGGTTAATCCCTTTTTGTCTAACTACTTACCGATGCCAGTAGCGATCGCTCATAGACCGGTAGCCCATTTACCGATGGTGAGTCTAATGGCTGGCGCCACGCTGCGCGAATGGCTGGCGCCACGCTGCGCGAACGGAACCCACCGGTGCTTACTGAAGACTTTCTGCAACTAGCTTGAGGCGTTGCAGTTGGGCCTGCATGTCCCCTTGAGTCCAGCGAGAGGCAAAAGTATTGAAACCAAAGCGGATCAGGGGGTTGGGAATTTCAAAGGAAAATTGATTCAGCAGATGGGTTCCGACTTCTGCGGGTTGACATTCCCAGAGATCTTGTCCTCGGAAAAATCCGGAAAACCCCCAGACCACCTTGCCTGGCGATCGGCACAGCACCACAGTTTCTAAGGTAGGCTGCCACAGAGGAATCTGGATAATAAAGCGACCTACCGCACCGATGCTGGTATCCCAAATACCCTCATCTTCAGTAGTACCCACTGGCTCACACCGGAGCATGGGGTTAAGCCATCGGTGCATCAAATCTCGCTCTGTAATACAGCGCTCAACTACAGTAGCACTGGCCTGAATTTGGATTGATTGTTCAAAAACTTGACTAGATGACATGGTTGGGATATAGGTATGAAATGCTGCTGGGCGATACCAAAAAGCGGCTCTTACCGTAATATGGTAATGCCCGGTGGCCCCAGGTCAGGAGCCGGAAATTATCGCTAGTCACGCAAGTAAGCTCGCAAACAGTGCAGCTACTGACGATAAGTGAAGATAATTCTCAGTAATAGCTTCTATCTGGAGCAATTTTTGCATTGAGTACCGTTGTGAGGATAGAAAAAATCTATGAATGAAATATGGCAAGGCATAACTCCATCAGTGGGGTTAGGCCAAATAATGGCAACAGAGCGGATTTCGGTGCCGCCGACTATGGCACAATTTCCCGCCCCTGACCTTTCCAGCTTGGTCCCGCGTCTGGTGGATATCGCCATTGCGGTGCTGATTTTGGTAGTCGGCTTTATAGTGGCTAAATTCTGGCAGGAGTGGCCAGAGGAATACTGAAAAGTACCAAGCTGGATAACAAGATCGCAGGATGGGTCGCGGGTCGTACCGATCAACCGTCAACGCTACAGACTGAGAAATGGATCTCGGATCTGGTGTTCTGGTTGATCATGATCTTCGTGTTCGTGGCCTTTTTGGACGCCTTGAAGCTACAGGTGGTTTCTCAGCCCCTGAATAATTTCCTCAGTGAGATTCTGATATACATTCCCAGGATGGCCAGTGCAGGAATTTTGTTGGCGATCGCTTGGCTGCTAGCAACCATCGTCAAGATGGTGGTGACGCGGGCGCTGAATGCCTGGAATTTCGATCGGCAAGTCTGTTCTCAGACTGGTGGCAACCAGTTGGCGGTGAGTAACACCCTGGCAAATGCCCTGTACTGGTTCATATTCCTGCTATTTCTACCGTCCGTTCTCAACACTTTGCAGTTAGAGGGCACATTAGAACCGGTACAGGGGCTACTGGATGAATTCCTCTCGATCCTGCCCGACATGGTGGCGGCGGGACTGATTGCTGCGGCAGGCTGGTTGGTAGCGACGGTGGTGCGTCGGATTGTTACCAATCTGTTACTGGCAACCAACGTAGACCAGTTGGGGTCGAGGTTTGGACTTTCTCCGAGCAGTGGCAGCCAAACCCTTTCCTGGCTGGTGGGTACGATCGTGTATGTTTTGATTTTGATTCCCATTGCGATCGCGGGCTTAAACACTGTCGGTATTGAGGCCATCTCTGCCCCAGCGGTAGCGATGCTAGAGGATATTCTCGGCATTATCCCCCTACTGTTTGTGGCTGGGTTGATTGTGGCGATATCTTACGCGATCGGCAGGTTTGTCTCAGATTTAGTGACAAATATCCTCACTGGGTTTGGGTTCAACAATATCTTTTCTTGGTTAGGTTTGCAATCAGCACAGGCAAGTGAGACTCAGTCGTCACCCGATGGCGAACAGACTCTGCTGCAAAAGACCCAGACCAAAACACCTTCAGAAATTGTGGGTACGATAGTGCTGGTGGCCATCATGCTGTTTGCCACAATTACGGCAACTGATATCCTGGGCTTAAATGCACTGACGTTGATTCTGGGGACGATTTTGCAGATAGCTGCCCAAGTTCTAGTAGGGGTAGTAGTGTTTGCCATTGGTCTGGGCTGGCGCTAACTTCGTCAAAAACCTAATTATTAGTTCTGGCACTAGCCAAGGGAAGTTTTTAGGTCAGGCTGCTTACATTGCGATTATCATCTTGGTCGGCGCGATGGCACTGCAACGAATGGGAATTGCTCCGGACATTGTTAATTTGGCTTTTGGTCTGCTGTTGGGTGCTATTGCTGTGGCGATCGCCCTGGCTTTTGGTCTGGGCGCGCGCGATATTGCTGGCTCGCAACTCAATGAATGGCTAGCAGCCTTCAAGGGAGATAAAACTCCTCGGTCTTAATCGACAATTTTGCCCTTACCCCTTACTCCCTCTCCCAATTTGGAAGAGGGATTTTTTTATCAAACCAACGACTGAAACCCGCAAAAGTTTGAGGCGCTCGTAACTTGTACTTTGTTCAGAAGTATGTATGTAAGCTCCTACGGTTAGGCTGCGGGTTATTTCTATCATAGTATTTCATAACTCAAAGGGTTTCACGGCAAAATCTCCCAGAGTCACAGTAAAACTCTGCTGCTGTTTGCAGGCGACAAAGGCGATCGTCACCTCGCAGGCGACAGCAACTGTCAGCATGACGAGATTCCTTGCCAAAGGATAATCGCAAACATCATCTAAGCATTAAACAAGAGCCCGAGACAGGACGGCCAGAAGTTGTCAGATCTGTTAATGATTTGCTATCTTCTCAGAATCAGAGTTTTTTACCAGTCTCAAGTAGATGAGAATCTCGATCGAGATCCGCTATCGGAGTTTATTGGAGCGGTTGAACATGGTTAAATCTACATGATAGAATAATAGCAGAAACCCGGTTTCTGGCCACAAACAGGCGATCGCCCGGTGGAACCAGGGCCATCTGCACGAACTAGAGCAAAGTTGTTAGCATTTAAATATCTGTCAAAGGAGATAAACTGTATGGTTTTCCGCTATCAGATTGTCAAAAAATCAGTGGGTAACTCCGCTTATACCACCAGACCGGACTTGGGTGCTCCTCTCACAGAGAGCGAGCTGATCGCAGAAGTAGAAGCTGCAACCTCCATTACCAAAGGCGACCTCCAGAATACTTTTAGTACCGTGCGTCGCATCCTGCTCCAAACCGCCCGCAGCGGTCGCGGTTCGGAAACTCTGTTTAATTTTTTCCGCATCTCTCTTGCCAGTGGCGGTTCTATTGAAGACCCGGAAGAAACTATTACTAAAGAAGAGATTCACCCCCGCATCGTCGTCTATATGGCAGCAACGGTCCAACGAGAGTTTAGCAAAAATCTGCCCATCAAACGCACTGGCATTGCTAGCAATCGACTTCCTCAGATCGATGTGGTGCGCAACATGGCCACGGAAAATCTGGATGCTTATACCCTGGTAACGTCCTACGGGTGACGGGGAAGACCTGAAGATCGCCAAAAGCGACAGTGCTCAGGGGATCTTTTTGATCCCGGAAGGGGACAATCCCGAAACCCGCGTCGAACAGTACATTGACAATAGTCGCGGTACTCTCACGGCGCTGATCCCCGAAGATGTCAGCGGTCCTCAACAGTTGCTGGTCCGAGTCAAGTTTAGCGAAAACCTGCGGGAAACTATCTATCCCACGATTCTGACTCAGGAATAGCCACTGGTTAATACTTGTTACCTGTTGCTCCTTTTGCTGGGAAGTATCTTTGGCTGCGGGGATCTGTTGCCAGTTATGCTAGCCCAGAAACCCTGGTTTTCCACAAAACCGGGTTTCTTCATGCATTCACCGCAAGCTGCTCGGTTATTGCGAGCAGTCGGCTCGGTTATTGCGAGCCGAGTAGCACCAAATTGATGCCAGCTCTTCCCGGGTCTGAGGGTCTCCCCGCCCGGATGACATGGCCTCCAGGCTAAAGATAAGCTCAGCTTATATGAAGTATAAGTAAAAATAAATTAACAGGGGGTTGACATTACACAATCAAGTTAGTTATGCTATTCAGGTAGGGAAACAACCGAATACCCAAGACACAAGCCAGCCACCGGTGGAAACAGAGCGGTAAAGAAACCAATAAGGAGAAAAGACATGTTGCTCAATCCAGTTGATTATGCAGCCCTTCAGGATCTCTCTGACAGCATTGATGGGGAGAATTGGAAGAAGAAGTGGGATACCAGCAGCCCAACGCCTCCCAAGGCCTCTGTTGTCAATACCTGGCCTGGGGTGACGGTAGAGTCTGGTCGGGTGACGGAAATAGCTCTGGACGACAACGACTTGAGCGGTCCTCTCCCCGACTCGTTAGGGAACCTCAGCAATTTGAAATTCCTCGATATGAGCTACAACGACCTGACGGGCACTATACCCGACTCGTTAGGGAACCTCAGCAATTTGAAAACACTCGATCTGGACCGCAACGACTTGAGCGGTTCTATACCCGACTCGTTAGGGAACCTCATAAATTTGAAAGAGCTCGAACTGTCCAGGAACTCCTTGAGCGGTTCTATACCCGACTCGTTAGGGAACCTCATAAATTTGAAAGAGCTCGATCTGTCCGTGAACTCCTTGAGCGGCACTATACCCGACTCGTTAGGTTCCCTCAGCAATTTGAGAACTTTAAGCTTGGCAAACCCGCCGTATCTGGAAACTGAGATTCCCGACGTCAATGCCAATCTTGGGGAGAACTTCAACCTGGATGTAAGCGCTCACGTAGGCGACATCAACGACGATATTGCTAGTTACGGCGCCTTGGGTTTGCCAGACGGTTTAACCATTGACTCCACTACTGGGGCGATATCAGGCACCCCTACTAAGTCGGGCAGTTCTACCGTGACGGTAACGGTATCGGATTCCTGGAGCAGTGTAGAAGATGAATTTACTATTGCGGTATTGCCTCCCAACAGTCCGCCTGTAGCTATGGACGACAGCGCCACTACTCTGGAACAAACAGCAGTCACGCTGGACGTTCTCGCCAACGACTCCGACCCCGATGGCAACCCCATCCAACTCGTAGGTTATGAAGCTGCTACCAACGGCACCGTTACCCATGGCACTCCAGACTCCCCGGGTAAAGACCTGCTAATTTACACCCCCAATTCAGGTTTCACGGGAAATGACAGCATCACCTATACTATATCTGATGGTAATGCTGCTTTCGACACTGCGGAGGTGAATATAACAGTAAATTCTGCCCCTGAAGAAGTCACTCAACTGAAGATCACTCCTTCAGAACTGACCAAAGCAGTAGAACCAAACACAAGCGTCAGCTTTGATGTCAACTACTCTACTGAACCTGCGGAAACTCCCACCACAGGAATAGTCTTTCAAATGCATTGGGACAGTTCTCAAGTAGCATTCGATCCAGTCACTGGTCTGACCGAGCATTTTCCTTTGGGCGCACAACCTATAAGTGCAGTCTTGGACGATCCGATTACCAACGGGGGTTTGGACGGCGACCCGAACACAGACAAATACATCCTGCAAGCTTGGGTAGATGCTAACGGAAATTGGCCCAACAATCCTAATCCTACCCTTTACACGGCCAACTTCACAGCGCTACCAGGGTTTTCAGGGACACAGATCAACTTTGGTGCCAACTCAGATGACCTGCCTGCAAATAGCAACTTTGTCCCCAGTTCCATTGCATTAACCTCGCGTGCTCCATCACCGACATTGGACATTGATGGGAATGGAGTTATAGATGCGTTAACTGACGGCCTTGTGGCCATACGTTATCTCTTCGGGTTCAGGGGAGAGACTTTGACTAAAGATGTTGTAGGCGAAGGTGCCACCAGCGATACATCAGAAATTGTTACCTACTTGGACGAAGTGGGGGACATGATGTTAGATATAGATGGCAATGGCACGGCAGGAGCGTTAACTGATGGCATTTTATTCCTGCGCCATGCTCTCGGATTCTCTGATCAGGCTTTGATCCAGGGTGCAATAAGCGAAGGTGCCACCCGTACTACGGCGACGGCAATTAATGAGCACATGCAATCCTTCTCAGGTGTAGTAAGCGAAGGTGCCACTGATCCGGGAATTCTAGATCCATTCTCTGACACGCAATCCAACGACTCCTTCTACGACTCCTTCTACTCCTTCGAAGTGCTGTAAAACCTTATTCCTCTCCTTCCCGGGCTCCGCCTGGGAAGGCATATTGGAGGAGGCCTAGGAGCTCTGTTAGCGTCCCTGTTTGTTAGGGACGGGAATTAATGGAAACATCATATTTTTGTCTGTCATTCCAATTCTGGTTGTTCAGCTAATTATTTCCGTCAGCTGAACTGGTCAGATCTGATCGGTAAAGAAACCAATAAGGAGAAAAGAAATGGGGTGCATCCCACTTTCGCAAGGGCGAAGCATTCGGAGAGTCCATCTGTAAACTTATATCATAATTTGTCGCCCGAATGCTTCGCCCCTACAGCTATCTTTGCAAATCTGGGATGCACCCGGCAACTTTAACTCCATCACCCCCATCACCCTGCCGGAGAATTTCGCCCGAATAGGCGACGAGACCAATTTGTATGTAGAAGATTTGGATAGTGATGGTAAGGATGAGATTCTGGTTCAAGAAAAACAAAGGGATCGGTCCCCCACCAGTCGGGTATTGTCCTGGAATGATGAGCAAAATTTCACCGAATATCCGCTCCCTGAAGTGCTTCAAGTTGACGGTCAAAACATGCAACTGTATATTGCCGATTATAATGGCAATGGGCAAAACGATAATATTCTGGTTCAGGATTCTGAAAACGATTCAGCGCTGCTATACAGCCTTTTCCTGGGGAACAATGACTACCGTCAAGGGGGAGCAGGAGACGATACCCTCACAGGGGGTAATGGAGACGACGGGCTTTACGGACACGGGGGCAACGATAGCCTCACCGGGGACAGCGGCAATGATACCCTAGATGGGGGCAGCGGTCGTGATTTCCTCCATGGCGGAACTGGAAACGATATCCTCAGTGGGGGTGACGAACATGATTGGCTTTACGGCAATGAGGGCAGTGATACTTTTGTCTTGGTCTCCTGGGGCGCGGATGGGGATTTATGGGATGTTATCGGCGACTTTGAGGATGGCAAGGACTTAATCCGGTTAGAAGGAGGCGTGAGAGACTTGAGTTTTGCTGATTTAGAAATTATCTCTGACGGCGGTGATACTTTGATCAGGTCTTCTGAGGAAGAGTGGAAAATATTGGCATTTTTGTGGGGAGTTGGTCCTGGGCAAATTGATGCTTCTGATTTTATTTAGTTACGGTAACGCCATTGTTCTCCCTGGGGGGGCTCCTTGACCGCTGGTGTAGGGAACATGAGCTCCGCCGCCCCCGGTTGAAACCGACTTTAGCTATTAGCCTCTGGTTTGAACCAGAGGCGGGCTGACAGCGAAGTGAATAGCTTAATAAGGCCACTTCCACTCGCGCACTTCCGGCATATCCTGACCGTGCTTTGCGATATAATGCTTGTGTTCGATCAGCCGATCGCGGCTCTTCTGTTTAGCATAAGCAGCAGCATATCCCAATTGGGGCACCCGATCGATGACATCCGCTGCCAGGTGGAAGCGATCGAGGTCATTGCGGACCACCATATCAAAGGGAGTAGTAGTAGTACCCTCTTCCTTATAGCCCCGGACATGGAGATTTTGGTGGTTAGTCCGGCGATAGGTAAGGCGATGGATCAGCCAGGGATAGCCGTGATAAGCGAAGACGATCGGTTTATCAGTAGTAAAGATCGTATCGAAGTCTTTATCCGACAGACCGTGGGGATGTTCGCTTTGAGGTTGCAGGGTCATCAAGTCAACCACATTCACCACGCGGATCTTCAGTTCCGGAAATTGTTGACGGAGAAAGTCCACTGCTGCTAGGGTTTCCAAGGTCGGAACATCCCCACAACAACCCATCACCACATCTGGTTCCCCACCCTGGTCGTTACTGGCCCATTCCCAAATGCCAATTCCAGCAGTACAATGCTTGACCGCCGCATCCATGTCCAGGTATTGTAAGGAGGGTTGCTTACCCACGACAATTACATTCACATAGTTGCGACTCCGCAGACAATGGTCCGTCACGGACAGAAGAGTGTTAGTATCGGGGGGTAGGTAAACCCGAATCACGTCCGCCTTCTTGTTGATGACGTGATCGATAAAGCCCGGGTCTTGGTGGGAAAAGCCATTGTGGTCTTGTCGCCAGACATGGGAAGTCAGCAGGTAGTTCAGAGACGCGATCGGGCGACGCCAAGGAATTTCGTGGCGGGTAGTTTTCAGCCACTTCGCATGTTGGTTAAACATGGAGTCGATCAGGTGAATGAACGCCTCGTAGCAGGAGAAGAACCCGTGGCGACCGGTGAGGAGATAGCCTTCCAGCCAGCCTTGGCAGGTATGTTCGCTGAGAATTTCCATCACCCGACCGTTGCTAGCCAGGTGGTCGTCTTCGGGGAGAAAATCTGCTACCCAGGTGCGATCGGTCGCTTCAAAAACGGCGCTAAGACGGTTAGAGGCCGTTTCATCGGGACCGAACACCCGGAAGTTGGTCATGTTTTGCTTCATCACGTCCCGCATAAAACCTCCCATGACCCGGATGGCTTCGGCGAAGGTGGTGGCTGGTTTGGAGACATCGATGGCGTAGTCCCGGAAGTCGGGCATTTTCAAGTCCCTCAGCAGGATGCCACCGTTAGCGTGGGGGTTGGCACCCATGCGCCGATCGCCCTTGGGTGCCAGTTCTGCCAATTCTGGAATTAACTTGCCATTCTCGTCAAAGAGTTCTTCGGGTTTGTAACTCTTCATCCAGTCTTCCAGCAGTTGGACGCGATCGGGTTTCGTTGCTATTTCCGAGAAGGGTACTTGGTGACTGCGCCAGTAATCTTCCGTTTTCTTGCCATCCACTTCCTTGGGACCCGTCCAACCCTTGGGCGATCGCAAGACAATCATCGGCCATTGGGGACGCTGGGTAAAGCCCTTACTGCGGGCCTCCTGCTGAATGGCTTCGATATCTGCGATCGCGCTTTCCAGGGTAGCCGCCATCAACTGGTGCATAGTTTCCGGGTCGGACCCCTCAACAAAATAGGGTTTATAACCGTAACCGACAAACAAGCTTTCCAACTCAGAATGGGAGATCCGGGCCAAAACCGTCGGATTAGCAATTTTGTAGCCATTCAGGTGTAAGATAGGCAGGACCGCACCATCATGAACCGGGTTAAGGAACTTATTAGAATGCCAACTGGTAGCCAGGGGACCAGTTTCCGCCTCCCCGTCACCAACAACGCAAGCAACGATCAAGTCCGGGTTATCGAAAGCAGCGCCATAAGCATGAGAAAGAGCATAACCCAGTTCGCCGCCCTCGTGGATAGAACCCGGGGTTTCCGGGGCCACGTGACTGGGGATGCCGCCGGGGAAAGAGAACTGCTTGAAAAGTTTCTGCATCCCCTCAGCATCCTGGGAAATATTGGGGTAAACTTCAGTGTAAGTACCCTCCAGGTAAGTATTAGCAACCAACCCGGGACCGCCATGACCGGGACCTGCAATATAGATAATATTCAGGACTCGATCCTTAATCAAGCGGTTGAGGTGAACGTAGATAAAATTAAGACCGGGAGTAGTGCCCCAATGTCCCAACAGCCGAGGTTTAACATGTTCTAGTTTCAGAGATTCTTTGAGCAGGGGGTTGTCAAACAGATAAATTTGTCCCACCGAAAGGTAGTTCGCCGCCCGCCAGTAAGCATTCATCTTCTGCAACTCTTCTGGGGCGAGGGGTTTTTCCTTTGTAACTGTCATATTCCTACTCTAAGCTATTGGTCATTATTCTCCAATTTAAATGCTGCTGCTCTGAATGCATAATAATTTTACTATCTTTTAAGATTAACTCATATTTAACCTATGATTAAATAAATGTTGAGATATAAAACAAATGGGAGATGAGAAGAGAATTGTTGTATAATAAAAGAGCGCCGTCACCCTTGCCTAGTGCGGTGAGACCGTGTTAGTATAAGAGGATAGAGGTTAAGAAAAGGATAACGATGAGCTTAAAATTGTATTTTATCCGACATGGGGAAACGGTTTACAGCCAGAAAGGGGGCTACTGCGGCTCCCTAGATCCGGAGTTGACCAGCGTGGGGATAAAAATGGCAGAACAGTTTGCCGCAGCCTATCATTCTATCCCCTGGGTAGCCGCCTATGTAAGTCCCATGCAGCGGACGATCGCGACGGCGAAACCCTTATGTACGGCAGTGGGACTGGAAATGCAACTGCGGGATGGCTTAAAAGAGATAGCCTATGGGAAGTGGGAAGGTCAGTTACCAGAAACGGTAAATAGAGATTTCCACGATGAGTACGTTCGCTGGTTAACGGATCCAGGTTGGAATGCACCGACAGAGGGGGAAAGAGGAGTGGATATAGCCCGTCGTTCGGAAGCAGTGATTCACGAGATCTGCGAGAATTATCAGACAGGGAATGTTTTGGTAGTCTCCCACAAGGCAACTATTAGAATAATTCTATGTAACCTATTGGGAATTGATGTGGGACGCTTCCGCGATCGCATCGCCATGCCAGTTGGGGGAGTCAGCGTAGTGGAGTTAGGAGTTCACGGTCCTCTGATGCATGCATTGGCAGACCGCAGCTATCTGGAGGAAAATTTATGTTCTTTACCCAGTCATTAATATATTGATAGTTACGGGATAAAAATCGAGGCGAACTATGAGAATAAGAGACAAAATTTGTAGTAGGGTGGCTTTGCCACCATTCGCGGGTTTGGGCAACAACAACCAACTGGGAAGTGACCACGGAGGCAAAGAGACAAAATATGTAGTCGGTTAAAACAGACTTCAGCTATTAGCAGGGGTTTTTTCCCCTGCGGGCCTGTTGAGTTGGGAATAAATGGGATGAAAATATTGGTACTAAACGCGGGTTCTAGTTCTCAGAAAAGTTGTCTGTATGAAATACCCGAGAAGACATTACCCCAAGAACCTCCCGAACCACTTTGGGAAGCGAATATAGACTGGAGTGGATCTACAGATTTTGGAACTCTGAAGGTTAAAGCGAAAGGAGTTAAGCTAGAAGTTAAACTGCCAGGGCGAGAAGGGGCGATCGCCCAAATGCTAGAGACTCTGAGTAGTGGAAAAACTCGGGTATTGCAGCAGTTATCGGAAATAGATATCGTCGGACATCGGGTGGTACATGGAGGTGCAGAATATTCCCAAGCTACTCTCATTACTCCCGCAGTTAAAGAGGCGATCGCCCGCCTAGTACCCCTAGCACCCAGTCACAACCCAACCCATTTAGAGGGAATAGAAGCGATCGAGAAAATATTAGGCAAGGTGCCGCAGATAGCAGTATTTGATACAGCCTTTCACAGCCAGATGCCGAAAGCCGCTGTAGTGTATCCGATCCCCTACGAGTGGTTTGAGCAAGGCATCCGTCGCTATGGGTTTCACGGCACGAGTCATAAATATGCATCAGGAAGGGCGGCCCAAATACTGAGAAAACCCTTAGCAGAACTGCGACTGATCGCTTGTCATTTGGGCAATGGCTGCTCCTTGACAGCCGTCAAAAACGGAGTTAGTATTGATACAACAATGGGGTTCACGCCCCTGGAAGGGTTAATGATGGGAACTCGCAGTGGTTCCATCGACCCAGCGATCGTAATATACTTGATGCGCAAGTACAATTATGATGCCGATAAATTAGATCGAATGCTGAACAAGGCTTCCGGGTTAAAAGGAATTATGGGAAAATCCGGAGATATGCGCCATGTTTTGCAGGCGATCGCGGGGGGAGACGAACGGGCGCAACTGGCCTTTGACATGTACGTACACTCCTTGCGTGCAAGCATAGGATCTATGGTTGCGAGTCTGGGCGGTTTAGAGGCGATAGTCTTTACCGCAGGGGTTGGCGAAAATGCAGCAGCAGTAAGGGAGGCCACTTGCGCCGGGTTTGAGTTCCTGGGGTTGAAACTGGACAAAGAAAAAAATCTCTCCTCCCCAAAAGACATGGATATTGCTACCCCAGACTCAGCAGTGCGCGTTTTAGTGGTGCAGACAGCAGAAGATTGGGCGATCGCCTGCGAATGTTGGTATGTTAACGATCGTTAACTTCATTTAGCAATCTATGCTACTACTGCAATTTAGTACATCGCACTATTGTCGCAAAGCAAGACTGGCCCTCGGCTACAAAAAAATTGCCTACCAAGTAGAAAACCTCACTCCTGGTCTCCATGTCCTCAAACTCAAACCCCTCACGGGACTGACCACCGTGCCAGTTCTATTGCCCCAACAATCAGGTCAACCACAGGCGATCGCCGACTCCACCAGAATATGGCAATATCTGGAAAGCTACTGCCCCGATCCGCCCTTGACTTTACCCGAACCGCAACTGCAACAAAAAGCCCAGATGCTCGAAGACTGGTTAGATGAAAGCATCGGTACTGCCACTCGCTTTGTTTACTATCACTTCCGCGCTGGTGCTGGTAAGGACATCGACCCCTCTTGGTTCAGTCAACTGCTGATTCAGGTGGTGATTCGTCAATACTCCATTACACCCGCAGCAGTCGAATTAGCCCGATCGCGCCTCAATTTAGCAATGGCACGTCTAAAATCCCGCTGGCAAGACAGCCCCTATCTGGTAGGATCCAATCTCAGCGTAGCAGATATCGCCGCTGCGGCCCTGCTGAGTCCCCTAGCCCTCATAGAGGACTACCGCCAATCATATCCCTGGCTGTTCTCACGCATTGCCCAGGTACACAAAACTTGCCGCGAACCCTTGCCCCCAGGACTTGCTGAAGGATAATCAATGTATAAATATACTCCCCTGGCCCTGCTTTGGACCATCTGTACCCTTTCTCCCGCTAGGGCCTTACCGCCACCCTCCGATGTCCCCGAAGAAATCTTGCGCACCGAGATCCTTACCGAAGCCCGATCGCCAGTTGACGGTCAACCCCTGACCGCAGCCGAGTACGCCCTATTGCAAGGGAGGCTACAGTCGGAACCATCCCCCAAGATCGACCCCCAAATCGAGGAACTGATTTTTCTCCTGCGCATACGTCGCGCCATCCGTACCATCATAGCCTTCTGATGTCAAAAGAGGGCTGTTGTGGCTCAAGCGGTATTGATTTGCCCCAGAATGTTAAAATATATGTATAAAAATAAAGAAACATAAATCAAACCACAGCTCATCCAAGTGGATAATTCTGTAACTTGTTCAGTAACTTCATGGAGATAGGTAGGATAGCCTCATGTCAACGACCATTGCCCCCGATCAAATAGACCGGATTGTCTGGAATCAGCATCACGACCCCTTTGAGGTTCTCGGAGCCCATCAGATAGAAAATAATGGTAAAACCAGCTGGGTAGTACGAACCTATCAACCGACAGCAGAGGCCGTCTGGGTAGTCTGCCCGGACTTACGGACTGAGTACCCGATGCAGTCGGTACATAATCGGCACTTCTTTGAATGTACCATTGAGAAGCCGGAACTGGCCAACTATCAGTTGCGGATTAAGGAAGGGGAACACGAACGGGTAATCTACGACCCCTACGCCTTTCGTTCTCCCAAGCTAACAGACCTTGACATTCACCTGTTCGCCGAAGGTAACCATCACCGCATCTATGAGAAACTAGGTGCCCACCCCACGAAAATCAACGGCGTTCAAGGGGTTTACTTTGCCCTTTGGGCACCCAATGCCCGCAATGTCTCACTGCTGGGGGATTTTAACCACTGGGACGGTCGCAAGCATCAGATGCGGAAAACAGGTAACGGAGTTTGGGAGTTGTTTATTCCCGACGTGGGTGTGGGCGAACCTTATAAATACGAAGTGAAAAACAACGAGGGGCATATTTACGAGAAGTCTGACCCCTACGGGTTCCAGCAGGAAGTCCGACCCAAAACGGCGTCCATTGTCGCCGACATGGACTCCTACAGCTGGAATGATACTGAATGGATGGAACGCCGTCGCCACACTGAGGCCCTGAAAGAGCCGATCTCTGTCTATGAGGTGCATTTGGGTTCTTGGATGCACGCGGATGCTTCACAACCTGCCCAGCTTTCCGATGGTCAAACAGAGCCGGTAGTAGTAGTCTCCGACTATAAACCCTATGCGCGCTTCCTGACATACCGGGAACTGGCGGCAAAGCTGATTCCCTATGTCAAGGAACTGGGATTTACTCATATTGAGTTGATGCCTGTAGCAGAACATCCCTTTGATGGTAGCTGGGGTTATCAGGTGACGGGGTACTATGCATGTACTTCCCGCTATGGAACTCCGCAAGATTTCATGTATTTTGTGGACCAATGTCACCAAAATGACATTGGGGTGATTGTGGACTGGGTTCCAGCCCACTTCCCCAAGGACGGTCACGGTTTGGCCTTTTTTGATGGCACCCATCTTTACGAACACGCGGACCCCCGCAAAGGGGAACATAAGGAATGGGGCACCCTGGTGTTCAACTATTCCCGCAATGAGGTACGAAATTTCTTGGTGGCCAACGTGCTGTTCTGGTTCGACAAGTACCATATCGATGGCATCCGGGTAGATGCGGTAGCATCCATGCTTTACCTAGACTACGCCCGCAAGGATGGAGAATGGGTAGCAAATCAGTACGGAGGCCGGGAAAATATTGAAGCTGCTGATTTCCTGCGTCAGGTGAATCATCTGTTGTTTAGCTATTTCCCCGGCACCATGTCGATCGCGGAGGAGTCCACAGACTGGGCGATGGTATCCTGGCCCACCTATGTGGGGGGTTTGGGCTTTAACATGAAATGGAATATGGGCTGGATGCACGATATCCTGGACTACTTCAGCATGGATCCTTGGTTCCGCCAGTTCCACCAGAATAACGTGACGTTCAGCATGTGGTATCATCACTCGGAGAACTACATGCTCGCCCTATCTCACGATGAGGTGGTCCATGGCAAAAGCCCCATGATCGGGAAGATGCCGGGGGATGAGTGGCAGAAGTTTGCTAACCTGCGCTCCTTGTTTGCTTACATGTTCGCCCACCCAGGCAAAAAGACTCTGTTTATGAGTATGGAGTTTGGTCAGTGGAGTGAGTGGAATGTCTGGGGGGATCTGGAGTGGCATTTGTTGCAGTATGGGCCCCATCAGCAACTGAAGCAGTTTGTAAGTGATTTGAATCAACTCTATCGCAGCCAACCAGCTCTTTATACCCGAGATTTTGAAGAAGAAGGGTTTACATGGATTGATTGTAGCGACAATCGTCATAGCGTGGTGTCGTTTATCCGTCGTGCTAAAGATCCCAATGATTTTGTGGTAACGATTTGTAATTTCACGCCTCAGCCTCATTCTCATTATCGCATTGGAGTGCCAGAGCCGGGATTCTACACGGAGTTGTTTAATAGCGATGCTGGTCAGTACGGTGGCAGCAATATGGGGAATTTGGGTGGCAAGTGGACTGATGAATGGTGGTTCCACAGTTATGCTCATTCCTTGAATTTGTGTTTGCCCCCCTTGGGCGTGCTGATCTTGAAGCTCGATCGCCAAAAGACCCAGGCGGCGATCGCATCTTCGATGATTAATTTAGCCTGTTCGTAGTAAGCGCTTTAGCGCTTGCCGTCGGGAGAATCTCAATGCAAGACGAGATCGACCAGGTTTTGACAAAAAACCTGATTTCTGGGATACTTGCGGTGAGCTAAAAAGAAACCAGGTTTTGACAAAAAACCTAGTCTTGGCTTCTGGGCTACTTGCGGTGAGCGCATTAGCACTCTTGCCGTCTTACTGGGTTGATTGAAACTGGCTTAATAACCACGACTTCTCCTTGATTCATTCTGCTCCTGCCGATCGCGCAGCGTGGCGCAGCCATACCTTTGTTTTTTCGCGGTCCCTATACGAACTTCTGGTCTGGCTATGCGCTGCGCGTCCCGTGAGGGATACGGGATGCGCCGCTGCAATGCTTCCGAGATCGCTGAAATAGTTAATCCTGGTAATAGCTGAGATTCAGTAATCCGCTGACGGGTGCATCTCATATTTGTAAATATACAAGGAAAAATCGAACGGACCGTCGCTGGTGAACTCGAACAATTCTCAATTAGCCATTAGCAATTAGCCATTAACAATTAGCGATAATTGTTGCTTGCTCGCAAAAGTGAGATGCACCCCCGCTGACTGCCTTTGGGTTGCGCTCCCTGTGGGGTCGGGAGACACCGACGTCTCTGTCCTACTGTCGCGATCGACTGAGTGCCGTGTTGCATTTGGGTACCTTATCTCTCTTTTATCCAGATATACGATCGCCCAAATGCGAGAGCCTTTACAGCTTCGTTCAGGACTTCGTCCTGACTACGAAGGGCGACATTAGGACTGTTTAATCGGAATATCGATGACAAACTCCGTCCCTTGTCCTGGTGTAGAAAAGCATTGCATCTGACCGCCGTGCTTGTCCACAACGATTTGGTAGCTGATGGATAATCCCAAGCCAGTACCCTTACCCACGGGTTTGGTGGTAAAGAAGGGGTCAAAGAGTCGTTGCTTGACGCTTTCAGGCATGCCAGGGCCATTGTCAGCAATCCGAATCTGGACCTGCGAGCCCGATCGTGCTGTGTTAATCTGAATCTGGGGATTGCGGATATTTTCCCGAGAATAGGCCGCGCCATTCTGACAGTCTTCCAGGGCATCAATGGCATTGGCATTGGCAATGATGTTCATAAACACCTGATTTAGTTGTCCCGCATAACATTCAACTTGGGGTAAATTGCCATAGTTTTTGACAAGCTCAATGCCGGGATGATTGGGCTGAACTTTTAAGCGGTTATGAAGAATCATTAAGGTGCTATCTATGCCATCATGGAGATCGATGTTTTTCACCTCCGCTTCATCCAGACGAGAGAAAATCCACAGGGATTTGACAATCTCGCGAATCCTTATGGCTGCGCCACGCTGCGCGATCGGCACCCACTTTCATCGAATTCAGCAAGTTGGGCAAGTCTTCTGTCACGAAATCTAGCTCCATCTCCTCGATTTCGGCAGCGATCTCTGGGTGCGGTTGGGGGTAGTGACGATCGTACAGCCGGATTATTTCTAACAAATCCTTGATATAATCTTCCGCGTGGGTCAGGTTGCCGTAAATAAAGTTAACTGGGTTGTTAATTTCGTGGGCCACACCGGCAACCATCTGACCGATTGAAGACATTTTTTCTGCCTGAATCAACTGTAACTGGGTGCGTTTTAAGTCCGCCAGAGTCTCTGAGAGCTGCTCATTTTTCTTTTTCAGGAGTTCTCCCGATCGCCGTCGGGCCTCTTCTGCCCGTTTCCGCTCGGTAATATCGCGTCCTTCTGCGATCAGCAGCACCACTAACCCACAAGAATCAAATACGGGCTTGAGGGAAAAGTCGATGGTGGCGATTTTCTCGTCGGTCCCCAGAATCTCCGCTTCATAACGGACAAATTCCCCAGCCGCAGCAGTAGCAATTGCCTGTTGCAAGCGCTTTTGATGCTGTCGGGAAGCTTTCCACCAGGGGGTCTCCCAGAGGGGACAATTCACCATATCGGCAAGCTGGACGCCAGCGAAGTCCAGCACAGTCTGATTCGCTTGTTCTATTTTGCCTTGGGGCGAAAGGATCGTGATAAACCCAAAAGCCGAGTTAAAGATCGCCCGGAAGCGTCGTTCGCTCTCCTTGAGGGCTCTGGCGGCCTTTTTACGAGCGCTAATATCGGTGACTACCGCTAGCAGAGACTGGGGCTCTCCCGTGGACCGACGCACCAGTGACACCCTCAGATGCACCCAAGTTACTTCCTGTTCTCCAGTAGCACCTTTGCGGAGGTAGCGCTTCTCGATCGAGTAAGTCTGAATTTCACCTGCAAACAGTTGTCTGAGATAGGCATCATTAGCCGCCCGGTCATCCGAGTGAGTAATATCTGTATAGGAGAGGGCTAGCAGTTCCGACTGGCTGTACCCGACTAGATCGCAAAACTTTTGGTTGACTTGTTGCACCCGACCGTCCAGGGTGTATTCGACAATCCCCACATCCGCTTGCTCGAACATGGCCCGGAACCGTTGTTCGCTCTCCATCTGTCCCGCCGCCGCCTGTTTGCGATTTTTCGCGCAGCGTTCGGTGATATCGGTAATCAAGCCATAGCAGACTATGTCGCGGTTTGGCTGCTTTTGAGGTTTGGCTGTAATTTGAATCCACTTTAGTCCTGCTTTCGGAGTGAGGATCCTGCCTTCCCAGTGGAGTGGCTGCCTCGACCGGGCCGCCGCTGTCATCGCTGAACGGCAGGACTGACGGTCATCCGGATGGACTCGCTTCCAGATCAACTCCGGATGAAGCTCAATTGCTCCTGGTTCTAGCTCAAATATCTCGCGGACATAGTCGCTCACGTAAACAAACTCCTCCCTGCCATTGGCATGGAGGACATATTGATAAATCACTGCCGGTGCATGAGCCACCAGGCTTTCTAAAAATGGATTGTGCAATTCTGGGTATTTTAAGGTCATCTCAGTCTCTTTTTAAACAATTGTTACAAAATTTAATGTGATATATGTATGAAATCATACAAACTCTCGAAATACTGAGCGATAAGCTAAAATTGATACTATAATACCCAATAAATATCGGTGTGAAAGGCTTGGGGAGGCGATCGCCCGCACGTAGGAGCAGGGGGCTGCCGGTGGTATGCTCGGGAAATTACTTCACAAACCTACATTATGCACGACAAAATGTATTACGTAATAACTACAAGAGATTGGTTATTTTGCGAACATCATAGGTATAAATATTTATACGTTGTGTTTACTAAATTGTCAGATCTGTCACGTAATACAAAATGTAGTGCAATAGCAATCGTACCGTATCATTACATATTACTTAGTATGTTACAACTTGTCGTGCGGAATGTGGGCTTGATATTGTTCTCTCATAATAGAGGTGCTACCCAACAACGGAAAATAATTTCCATGACTTTAATCCGCGTACCAAAATCCTGGGAAATTCCCGAAGGAGAGGCAACGCCCCAAGAGGCTTTTTTCAACCGACGCCGGTTTATGAAATCCTTGCTTGGCGCTGGTTTGACGGGCAGTATCTTGCCCGTAGCAGGTTGTGACCAGTCTCCGGCATCATCGACGAAAAGTTTCTATGAGTCCTATCCTAATCCAGTGCGCAATCCGGCTTTTGCCAAGGTCGATCGACCGATTACCGCCGAGGAGTTGGCAGCGAAGTACAACAACTTTTATGAATTCGGCGGCGGGAAATCGATTTGGAGGGCCGCACAGGCATTGCCAACGGCAGACTGGAAAGTGGAAGTGGGGGGGTTGGTGAACAAGCCCCGAGTTTATGATTTGGATGATATCCATAAGAGGTTTCCCATTGAGGAACGGGTTTATCGCTTCCGCTGCGTGGAAGCTTGGGCAATGGTGGTACCCTGGGCAGGATTTCCCATGAGGTTGCTAGTAGAAGATGTAGAACCCACCTCTAAGGCGAAGTTCGTGCGTTTTACCTCCTGGTACGACGCCAAGATTAGCACGGGGGGATCGGGGTTATTTTTTGCCAGATATCCCTGGCCCTACAAGGAAAGTCTGCGCCTGGATGAAATGATGAATGAGTTGGCGTTTTTTGCTACGGGTATCTATGGTCGCACTTTGCCGAAGCAGCATGGTGCGCCCATTCGAGAGGTGGTTCCCTGGAAGTATGGCTTCAAGGGGGCTAAGTCGATCGTGAAGATTGAGTTTTTGGAGTCACAACCCCCAACGTTCTGGAATACGCTAGTGCCAAATGAGTATGATTTCGAGGCGAATGTGAATCCGAAGAAACCTCATCCGAGATGGTCCCAGGCGACGGAACGGCTTATTACTTCTGGTTCGCCTTTTTCTTGGCCCAGACGCCCGACTTTGCCTTATAATGGCTATGGCGAGTATGTGGCGCAGCTTTACATTTAAGCAGCTACCACGCCGGAACCACCGCCGCCCCCACCGCCGCCCCCACCGCCGCCCCCACCATAAATGGTGGGGCTACACGAACAAAGCCCGCCTGCGCGGGCTATATTTATCTCGTTTCACCCTCGCCCTCACCCTCGCCCCCACCATAAATGGTGGGGCTACACGAACAAAGCCCACGCTCCAGGCCCATTCCTCGCAGCGGAGGGTTCGTTAGGGAGCTGGCAGGGGCTATATTTATCTCGTTCCCAGGCAGAGCCTGGGAACGGTAGATGGGAGGCAGAGCCTCCACAGAAGATTACTAAGCTGCATCACTTTACAGGGATAATTTAATATAATTGCGGATGGTTTGTGAAGGGATGCAGTCGGCATAGCCTCAATCTTGTCGTTCCCTGACGAAAGCAGGGAAGGAGAGTTCAACCTATGATTCGTTCTTCAGAGTATATCCCTGAACTTCGATATCAGGTCGCAATTTCACTTCAATTCGAGTTCTAGCCTGCTCAATATCAGGTGCTACGACAAAAGCAAATTGTCCTCGATCAAAATCGATGATTTCAATAGCATCAACTAACTCAAAGCTGAGAGTTACTAGGGATAAACCAGAAACTTTTAGGTCAATCTGAACGGACTCCTGAATTACATCCATGCCAAAACGGATGACCCTACCTGCATCATCTGTAGCTTCGTAACATCTTCACGATCGGCAATTTTGGGTTCGGACCAAAATAGTTCTAGTAAAGTCAGTTCGTCAATTTTTTCGCGTAGTTTCATTTGCATTTTAACCTTCTCGGTAAAATTAGGCACTTACAAATTTTCGACTACCATCGGGCATGATTTCTCAATAACTTTTCATTGTAGCAAATAAATTTTCCCGACACCGAGAAGAGATTCGCGTACTTCTATGTCAGCTTGTCTTATTATACCCGATCGCACTCTCAAAGTTTTGGAGAAGTGCTGTAGGCACCGCCCACCAGACACGCTGCGCTACCGGTATGTATAATGATTCAATTTGCGTCATACCAAATGTCGGCAAATGTAGCTACACTCTCTAACCTATATTTACCTTAGCCTGCGGTTGAACTCCTTCGCTTCGCTGTCGGCCCGCCTCTGGTTCAAACCAGAGCGTTACCAGGCGGGAGCCAGGTTTCGAGGCGCCAAGTCGGTTAAAACCGACTAATGGCAAAATGGGGTAGCGACGCTGAATAATGGGGGTAAATATTAGGGAAAAACGGAAATGCTTGGGGGCATTTGTTTCAGGCGATCGCTATTAATATTAATGCTACAGCCTGCGGTTAAACTCCTTCACTTCGCACTTCACCCGCCTCTGGTTCAAACCAGAGCGTTACCAGGCGGGAGCCAGGTTTCGAGGCGCCAAGTCTGTTAAAACCGACTAATGGCAAAATGCGGTAGCGACGCTAAATAATAGAGGTAAATATTAGGAAAAAAAACCCGGGAAATGCTGGGAGACATTTGTTTCAGGCGATCGCTATTAATGCTACAGATATTCACTCTATGTTTTTAAATAATTATAGCATGCGTTTTTCGATTTCAGCTTGTCCTATTATACCCGATCGCACTCTCAAAGTTTTGGAGAATCGCTGTAGGAATATTGGGAGTTTGAAAGACTTTACTGAGATGATTGATCGGGAGTTCTCTCTCTTATATTCTGCAAACAGAATCGCTACATTTGTGGGAGATTTCCGCTAGCGCTGTATTATTCGGAGGCAATGTTCTGATTGAAAAAATAATCGTTCTGGAATATTCATCTGTTTTAACTGTAAGATGAGGTGAATAGAGGCGGACATGCTGGGAATTACCGTTTCAGCATCAAACCCCAGCCCCCACAGCCTCACGGACTAATCAATAAACTGTCCCGTCTTGTCGATATAGCGATAGCTGCTATAGCGTTCATATTTGACACGTGCTCTACCTTTGGAAAAGCTATTAGCCTCGTAAAACTGGCGTGCGATGACTCTCTGTCCGGTTTTGTTGATATAGCCCCACATGTCATCAATTTTGACACATGCTAGACCTTCGGAAAAGCTATAAGCATAGTAAAACTGGGGTGCGATGACTATCTGTCCGGTTTTGTTGATATAGCCCCACTTGCCATTGCCATCAATTTTGACACCTGCTAGACCTTCGGAAAAGCTATAAGCCTCGTAAAACTGGGGTGCGATGACTCTCTGTCCGGTTTTGTTGATATAGCCATACTTGCCATCAATTTTGACACCTGCTAGACCTTCGGAAAAGCTCGGAGCCTTGTCAAACTTGATGACTCTCTGTCCGGTTTTGTTGATATAGCCATACTTGCCATCAATTTTGACAAGTGCTAGACCTTCGGAAAAGCTATTAGCCTCGTCAAACTTGGGTGCGATGACTATCTGTCCGGTTTTGTTGATATAGCCATACTTGCCATCAATTTTGACAAGTGCTAGACCTTCGGAAAAGCTATTAGCCTCGTCAAACTTGGGTGCGATGACTATCTGTCCGGTTTTGTTGATATAGCCCCACTTGCTATCAATTCTGACAAGTGCTAGACCTTCGGAAAAGCTATTAGCATCGTCAAACTTGGGTGCGATGACTATCTGTCCGGTTTTGTTGATATAGCCATACTTGCTATCAATGCTATCAATTTTGACAGGTGCTAGACCTTCGGAAAAGCTCGGAGCCTCGTCAAACTTGGGTGCGATGCCCACCCTACATATCTTGGCTCTTTTTTATAGATGCGAGCGCCCTACAGTCTCGCCCCATTACATTATCAAATAATGGGACGATCGGATTTGCTCTCCCTCCCCAGATTACCCGAAATTAACAGGTAAATTATTATAACTTTACACCCAATTGCTTCAAGAGCGAGTAAAATAAAAATGGCGCTCAATCTAGGAGAGATAATCATGAGTGAGCAAGCGGTAATAACCAAGACAGACTACTGGGAACCAGATGTTAGCAATCTAGTCACGGAGGATGATACACCGGTGGACAATTTTTGTTCGGAAAAGCAACAACGCTTTTTGGCAAACTCGGTTTACAATTCTGGGCCATGGCAGACTTTTGTGGCAGCAGCAAATGTCGGCATATTCTATTCATCAGAGGAACCGGCGATCGTGCCAGATGTATTCTTGAGTTTGGATGTGACGGTTCCGGAAGATTGGTGGAAAAAGCAAAACCGTTGTTACATGGTGTGGAAGTTTAAGAAACCGCCAGAAGTGGCAATTGAAATTGTCTCGAACAAGAAGGGCGAAGAACTGGGGGAAAAACTAAATATATATGCAAAAGTTGGGGTTACTTACTACATAGTGTATGACCCCAGCCAACAATTGGGAAAAAAGTTGTTGCGGGTGTACGAACTCAGGGGAATGCGCTACTATGAAACAAATCAAACTTGGCTAGATAAAGTGGGGCTGGGTGTAACTCTCTGGTCAGGTGTTTTTGAAGGCAGGCATGATGTATGGCTCCGCTGGTGCGATCGGGAGGGCAATGTTCTCCTGACTGGATCTGAAATCGGCGAACAAGAAAAACAACGTGCCGAACAAGAAAAACAACGTGCCGAACAAGAAAAACAACGTGCCGAACAAGAAAAACAACGTGCCGAACAAGAAAAACAACGTGCCGAACAAGAAAAACAACGTGCATCCCTTGCTGAGTCCCAGTTGGAACAAACCTCGGACCAGTTAGAACAAGAAAAACAACGTACCCAACTCCTTGCAGAACGGCTGCTTGCTTTGGGTATCGATCCAGATAGTCTGTAAAGAGGTTTTATTCCCTTTCATAACCGGTCCAGAGGTTGAGAGCAACCTCTGGACAGAATAACATTAAAAATAGTGCTAAGTTGATTTTGGTTTGACTAACGTCGCTCTAGGCGAAACAAGGTTGAAATCGGCAAGATAAACGTTTGTAGTAGCTCCATCATTGGTACATTATTAAACCCTACTTCTCAGATTCATTGTATCACCCTCCGAGACACCTATGACCTTGGCCCTTGGCAAACTCATTATATCATCCTCCGAGAGTCACCGATGACCTTAGCGGAGTATTTATTGGCTCTTTTTTATAGATGCGAGCGCCCTGCAGTCTCGCCCCATTACATTATCAAATAATGGGACGCTCTCCCGGAAATAACAGGTAAATTATTATAACTTTACACCCAATTACTTCAAGAGCGAGTACAATAAAAATGGCGCTCAATCTAGGAGAGATAATCATGAGTGAGCAAGCGGTAATAACCAAGACAGACTACTGGGAACCAGATGTTAGCAATCTAGTCACGGAGGATGATACACCGGTGGACAATTTCGGATCCGCGAAACAACAACGCTTATTTGTAGAATCAATTTACAGTTCTGGTAAGGGTCAGAGTTGTTTGGCAGAAGCAAATGTTGGCATATTCTATTCATCAGAGGAACCGGCGATCGTGCCAGATGTATTCTTGAGTTTGGATGTGACGGTTCCGGAAGATTGGTGGAAAAAGCAAAACCGTTGTTACATGGTGTGGAAGTTTAAGAAACCGCCAGAAGTGGCAATTGAAATTGTCTCGAACAAGAAGGGCGAAGAACTGGGGGAAAAACTAAATATATATGCAAAAGTTGGGGTTACTTACTACATAGTGTATGACCCCAGCCAACAATTGGGAAAAAAGTTGTTGCGGGTGTACGAACTCAGGGGAATGCACTACTATGAAACAAATCAAACTTGGCTAGATAAAGTGGGGCTGGGTGTAACTCTCTGGTCAGGTGTTTTTGAAGGCAGGCATGATGTATGGCTCCGCTGGTGCGATCGGGAGGGCAATGTTCTCCTGACTGGATCTGAAATCGGCGAACAAGAAAAACAACGTGCCGAACAAGCAGAACAACGGGCATCACTTGCTGAGTCCCAGTTAGAACAAGAAAAACAACGCACCCAATTCCTTGCAGAACGGCTGCTTGCTTTGGGTATCGATCCAGATAGTCTGTAAAGAGGTTTTATTACCTTTCATAACCTGTCCAAAGGTTGCTCTCAACCTCTGGACAGAATAACATTAATGATTGTGTTCTGGAACAAAAAAATGTTGAAATTTAATTGATTGACCCAATAACGCCAAAACAAAGTACAATAAAAATAGTGCTAAGTTGATTTTGGTTTGACTAACGTCGCTCTAGGCGAAACAAGGTTGAAATCGGCAAGATAAACGTTTGTAGTAGCTCCATCATTGGTACATTATTAAACCGCAAGTCCCCTACTTCTCAGATTCATTGTATCACCCTCCGAGACACCTATGACCTTGGCCCTTGGCAAACTCATTATATCATCCTCCGAGAGTCACCGATGACCTTAGCGGAGTATTTATTGGCTCTTTTTTATAGATGCGAGCGCCCTGCAGTCTCGCCCCATTACATTATCAAATAATGGGACGCTCTCCCGGAAATAACAGGTAAATTATTATAACTTTACACCCAATTACTTCAAGAGCGAGTACAATAAAAATGGCGCTCAATCTAGGAGAGATAATCATGAGTGAGCAAGCGGTAATAACCAAGACAGACTACTGGGAACCAGATGTTAGCAATCTAGTCACGGAGGATGATACACCGGTGGACAATTTCGGATCCGCGAAACAACAACGCTTATTTGTAGAATCAATTTACAGTTCTGGTAAGGGTCAGAGTTGTTTGGCAGAAGCAAATGTTGGCATATTCTATTCATCAGAGGAACCGGCGATCGTGCCAGATGTATTCTTGAGTTTGGATGTGACGGTTCCGGAAGATTGGTGGAAAAAGCAAAACCGTTGTTACATGGTGTGGAAGTTTAAGAAACCGCCAGAAGTGGCAATTGAAATTGTCTCGAACAAGAAGGGCGAAGAACTGGGGGAAAAACTAAATATATATGCAAAAGTTGGGGTTACTTACTACATAGTGTATGACCCCAGCCAACAATTGGGAAAAAAGTTGTTGCGGGTGTACGAACTCAGGGGAATGCGCTACTATGAAACAAATCAAACTTGGCTAGATAAAGTGGGGCTGGGTGTAACTCTCTGGTCAGGTGTTTTTGAAGGCAGGCATGATGTATGGCTCCGCTGGTGCGATCGGGAGGGGAATGTTCTCCTGACTGGATCTGAAATCGGCGAACAAGAAAAACAACGTGCCGAACAAGAAAAACAACGTGCCGAACAAGAAAAACAACGTGTCGAACAAGAAAAACAACGTGCCGAACAAGAAAAACAACGTGCCGAACAAGAAAAACAACGCGCCGAACAAGCAGAACAACGTGCATCCCTTGCTGAGTCCCAGTTGGAACAAACCTCGGACCAGTTAGAACAAGAAAAACAACGTACCCAACTCCTTGCAGAACGGCTGCTTGCTTTGGGTATCGATCCAGATAGTCTGTAAAGAGGTTTTATTACCTTTCATAACCGGTCTAGAGGTTGAGAGCAACCTCTGGACAGAATAACATTAAAAATAGTGCTAAGTTGATTTTGGTTTGACTAACGTCGCTCTAGGCGAAACAAGGTTGAAATCGGCAAGATAAACGTTTGTAGTAGCTCCATCATTGGTACATTATTAAACCGCAAGTCCCCTACTTCTCAGATTCATTGTATCACCCTCCGAGACACCTATGACCTTGGCCCTTGGCAAACTCATTATATCATCCTCCGAGAGTCCCGATGACCTTAGCGGATGGTGGGCGGTGGGACATTTATTGGCTCTTTTTTATAGATGCGAGCGCCCTACAGTCTCGCCCCATTACATTATCAAATAATGGGACGATCGGATTTGCTCTCCCTCCCCAGATTACCCGAAATTAACAGGTAAATTATTATAACTTTACACCCAATTGCTTCAAGAGCGAGTAAAATAAAAATGGCGCTCAATCTAGGAGAGATAATCATGAGTGAGCAAGCGGTAATAACCAAGACAGACTACTGGGAACCAGATGTTAGCAATCTAGTCACGGAGGATGATACACCGGTGGACAATTTTTGTTCGGAAAACAACAACGCTTTTTGGCAAACTCAATTTACAATTCTGGCCATGGCAGAGTTTTGTGGCAGCAGCAAATGTTGGCATATTCTATTCATCAGAGGAACCGGCGATCGTGCCAGATGTATTCTTGAGTTTGGATGTGACGGTTCCGGAAGATTGGTGGAAAAAGCAAAACCGTTGTTACATGGTGTGGAAGTTTAAGAAACCGCCAGAAGTGGCAATTGAAATTGTCTCGAACAAGAAGGGCGAAGAACTGGGGGAAAAACTAAATATATATGCAAAAGTTGGGGTTACTTACTACATAGTGTATGACCCCAGCCAACAATTGGGAAAAAAGTTGTTGCGGGTGTACGAACTCAGGGGAATGCGCTACTATGAAACAAATCAAACTTGGCTAGATAAAGTGGGGCTGGGTGTAACTCTCTGGTCAGGTGTTTTTGAAGGCAGGCATGATGTATGGCTCCGCTGGTGCGATCGGGAGGGCAATGTTCTCCTGACTGGATCTGAAATCGGCGAACAAGAAAAACAACGTGCCGAACAAGCAGAACAACGGGCATCACTTGCTGAGTCCCAGTTAGAACAAGAAAAACAACGCACCCAATTCCTTGCAGAACGGCTGCTTGCTTTGGGTATCGATCCAGATAGTCTGTAAAGAGGTTTTATTACCTTTCATAACCTGTCCAAAGGTTGCTCTCAAACTCTGGACAGAATAACATTAATGATTGTGTTCTGGAACAAAAAAATGTTGAAATTTAATTGATTGACCCAATAACGCCAAAACAAAGTACAATAAAAATAGTGCTAAGTTGATTTTGGTTTGACTAACGTCGCTCTAGGCGAAACAAGGTTGAAATCGGCAAGATAAACGTTTGTAGTAGCTCCATCATTGGTACATTATTAAACCGCAAGTCCCCTACTTCTCAGATTCATTGTATCACCCTCCGAGACACCTATGACCTTGGCCCTTGGCAAACTCATTATATCATCCTCCGAGAGTCACCGATGACCTTAGCGGAGTATTTATTGGCTCTTTTTTATAGATGCGAGCGCCCTGCAGTCTCGCCCCATTACATTATCAAATAATGGGACGCTCTCCCGGAAATAACAGGTAAATTATTATAACTTTACACCCAATTACTTCAAGAGCGAGTACAATAAAAATGGCGCTCAATCTAGGAGAGATAATCATGAGTGAGCAAGCGGTAATAACCAAGACAGACTACTGGGAACCAGATGTTAGCAATCTAGTCACGGAGGATGATACACCGGTGGACAATTTCGGATCCGCGAAACAACAACGCTTATTTGTAGAATCAATTTACAGTTCTGGTAAGGGTCAGAGTTGTTTGGCAGAAGCAAATGTTGGCATATTCTATTCATCAGAGGAACCGGCGATCGTGCCAGATGTATTCTTGAGTTTGGATGTGACGGTTCCGGAAGATTGGTGGAAAAAGCAAAACCGTTGTTACATGGTGTGGAAGTTTAAGAAACCGCCAGAAGTGGCAATTGAAATTGTCTCGAACAAGAAGGGCGAAGAACTGGGGGAAAAACTAAATATATATGCAAAAGTTGGGGTTACTTACTACATAGTGTATGACCCCAGCCAACAATTGGGAAAAAAGTTGTTGCGGGTGTACGAACTCAGGGGAATGCGCTACTATGAAACAAATCAAACTTGGCTAGATAAAGTGGGGCTGGGTGTAACTCTCTGGTCAGGTGTTTTTGAAGGCAGGCATGATGTATGGCTCCGCTGGTGCGATCGGGAGGGCAATGTTCTCCTGACTGGATCTGAAATCGGCGAACAAGAAAAACAACGTGCCGAACAAGAAAAACAACGTGCCGAACAAGAAAAACAACGTGCCGAACAAGAAAAACAACGTGCCGAACAAGAAAAACAACGTGCCGAACAAGAAAAACAACGTGCATCCCTTGCTGAGTCCCAGTTGGAACAAACCTCGGACCAGTTAGAACAAGAAAAACAACGTACCCAACTCCTTGCAGAACGGCTGCTTGCTTTGGGTATCGATCCAGATAGTCTGTAAAGAGGTTTTATTCCCTTTCATAACCGGTCCAGAGGTTGAGAGCAACCTCTGGACAGAATAACATTAAAAATAGTGCTAAGTTGATTTTGGTTTGACTAACGTCGCTCTAGGCGAAACAAGGTTGAAATCGGCAAGATAAACGTTTGTAGTAGCTCCATCATTGGTACATTATTAAACCCTACTTCTCAGATTCATTGTATCACCCTCCGAGACACCTATGACCTTGGCCCTTGGCAAACTCATTATATCATCCTCCGAGAGTCACCGATGACCTTAGCGGAGTATTTATTGGCTCTTTTTTATAGATGCGAGCGCCCTGCAGTCTCGCCCCATTACATTATCAAATAATGGGACGCTCTCCCGGAAATAACAGGTAAATTATTATAACTTTACACCCAATTGCTTCAAGAGCGAGTAAAATAAAAATGGCGCTCAATCTAGGAGAGATAATCATGAGTGAGCAAGCGGTAATAACCAAGACAGACTACTGGGAACCAGATGTTAGCAATCTAGTCACGGAGGATGATACACCGGTGGACAATTTCGGATCCGCGAAACAACAACGCTTATTTGTAGAATCAATTTACAGTTCTGGTAAGGGTCAGAGTTGTTTGGCAGAAGCAAATGTTGGCATATTCTATTCATCAGAGGAACCGGCGATCGTGCCAGATGTATTCTTGAGTTTGGATGTGACGGTTCCGGAAGATTGGTGGAAAAAGCAAAACCGTTGTTACATGGTGTGGAAGTTTAAGAAACCGCCAGAAGTGGCAATTGAAATTGTCTCGAACAAGAAGGGCGAAGAACTGGGGGAAAAACTAAATATATATGCAAAAGTTGGGGTTACTTACTACATAGTGTATGACCCCAGCCAACAATTGGGAAAAAAGTTATTGCGGGTGTACGAACTCAGGGGAATGCGCTACTATGAAACAAATCAAACTTGGCTAGATAAAGTGGGGCTGGGTGTAACTCTCTGGTCAGGTGTTTTTGAAGGCAGGCATGATGTATGGCTCCGCTGGTGCGATCGGGAGGGCAATGTTCTCCTGACTGGATCTGAAATCGGCGAACAAGAAAAACAACGTGCCGAACAAGAAAAACAACGTGCCGAACAAGAAAAACAACGTGCCGAACAAGAAAAACAACGTGCCGAACAAGAAAAACAACGTGCATCCCTTGCTGAGTCCCAGTTGGAACAAACCTCGGACCAGTTAGAACAAGAAAAACAACGTACCCAACTCCTTGCAGAACGGCTGCTTGCTTTGGGTATCGATCCAGATAGTCTGTAAAGAGGTTTTATTACCTTTCATAACCGGTCCAGAGGTTGAGAGCAACCTCTGGACAGAATAACATTAAAAATAGTGCTAAGTTGATTTTGGTTTGACTAACGTCGCTCTAGGCGAAACAAGGTTGAAATCGGCAAGATAAACGTTTGTAGTAGCTCCATCATTGGTACATTATTAAACCGCAAGTCCCCTACTTCTCAGATTCATTGTATCACCCTCCGAGACACCTATGACCTTGGCCCTTGGCAAACTCATTATATCATCCTCCGAGAGTCCCCGATGACCTTAGCGGATGGTGGGACATTTATTGGCTCTTTTTTATAGATGCGAGCGCCCTACAGTCTCGCCCCATTACATTATCAAATAATGGGACGATCGGATTTGCTCTCCCTCCCCAGATTACCCGAAATTAACAGGTAAATTATTATAACTTTACACCCAATTGCTTCAAGAGCGAGTAAAATAAAAATGGCGCTCAATCTAGGAGAGATAATCATGAGTGAGCAAGCGGTAATAACCAAGACAGACTACTGGGAACCAGATGTTAGCAATCTAGTCACGGAGGATGATACACCGGTGGACAATTTCGGATCCGCGAAACAACAACGCTTATTTGTAGAATCAATTTACAGTTCTGGTAAGGGTCAGAGTTGTTTGGCAGAAGCAAATGTTGGCATATTCTATTCATCAGAGGAACCGGCGATCGTGCCAGATGTATTCTTGAGTTTGGATGTGACGGTTCCGGAAGATTGGTGGAAAAAGCAAAACCGTTGTTACATGGTGTGGAAGTTTAAGAAACCGCCAGAAGTGGCAATTGAAATTGTCTCGAACAAGAAGGGCGAAGAACTGGGGGAAAAACTAAATATATATGCAAAAGTTGGGGTTACTTACTACATAGTGTATGACCCCAGCCAACAATTGGGAAAAAAGTTATTGCGGGTGTACGAACTCAGGGGAATGCGCTACTATGAAACAAATCAAACTTGGCTAGATAAAGTGGGGCTGGGTGTAACTCTCTGGTCAGGTGTTTTTGAAGGCAGGCATGATGTATGGCTCCGCTGGTGCGATCGGGAGGGCAATGTTCTCCTGACTGGATCTGAAATCGGCGAACAAGAAAAACAACGTGCCGAACAAGAAAAACAACGTGCCGAACAAGAAAAACAACGTGCCGAACAAGAAAAACAACGTGCCGAACAAGAAAAACAACGTGCCGAACAAGAAAAACAACGTGTCGAACAAGAAAAACAACGTGCCGAACAAGAAAAACAACGTGCCGAACAAGAAAAACAACGCGCCGAACAAGCAGAACAACGTGCATCCCTTGCTGAGTCCCAGTTGGAACAAACCTCGGACCAGTTAGAACAAGAAAAACAACGTACCCAACTCCTTGCAGAACGGCTGCTTGCTTTGGGTATCGATCCAGATAGTCTGTAAAGAGGTTTTATTACCTTTCATAACCGGTCTAGAGGTTGAGAGCAACCTCTGGACAGAATAACATTAAAAATAGTGCTAAGTTGATTTTGGTTTGACTAACGTCGCTCTAGGCGAAACAAGGTTGAAATCGGCAAGATAAACGTTTGTAGTAGCTCCATCATTGGTACATTATTAAACCGCAAGTCCCCTACTTCTCAGATTCATTGTATCACCCTCCGAGACACCTATGACCTTGGCCCTTGGCAAACTCATTATATCATCCTCCGAGAGTCACCGATGACCTTAGCGGAGTATTTATTGGCTCTTTTTTATAGATGCGAGCGCCCTGCAGTCTCGCCCCATTACATTATCAAATAATGGGACGCTCTCCCGGAAATAACAGGTAAATTATTATAACTTTACACCCAATTGCTTCAAGAGCGAGTAAAATAAAAATGGCGCTCAATCTAGGAGAGATAATCATGAGTGAGCAAGCGGTAATAACCAAGACAGACTACTGGGAACCAGATGTTAGCAATCTAGTCACGGAGGATGATACACCGGTGGACAATTTCGGATCCGCGAAACAACAACGCTTATTTGTAGAATCAATTTACAGTTCTGGTAAGGGTCAGAGTTGTTTGGCAGAAGCAAATGTTGGCATATTCTATTCATCAGAGGAACCGGCGATCGTGCCAGATGTATTCTTGAGTTTGGATGTGACGGTTCCGGAAGATTGGTGGAAAAAGCAAAACCGTTGTTACATGGTGTGGAAGTTTAAGAAACCGCCAGAAGTGGCAATTGAAATTGTCTCGAACAAGAAGGGCGAAGAACTGGGGGAAAAACTAAATATATATGCAAAAGTTGGGGTTACTTACTACATAGTGTATGACCCCAGCCAACAATTGGGAAAAAAGTTATTGCGGGTGTACGAACTCAGGGGAATGCGCTACTATGAAACAAATCAAACTTGGCTAGATAAAGTGGGGCTGGGTGTAACTCTCTGGTCAGGTGTTTTTGAAGGCAGGCATGATGTATGGCTCCGCTGGTGCGATCGGGAGGGCAATGTTCTCCTGACTGGATCTGAAATCGGCGAACAAGAAAAACAACGTGCCGAACAAGAAAAACAACGTGCCGAACAAGAAAAACAACGCGCCGAACAAGCAGAACAACGTGCATCCCTTGCTGAGTCCCAGTTGGAACAAACCTCGGACCAGTTAGAACAAGAAAAACAACGTACCCAACTCCTTGCAGAACGGCTGCTTGCTTTGGGTATCGATCCAGATAGTCTGTAAAGAGGTTTTATTCCCTTTCATAACCGGTCCAGAGGTTGAGATAAACCTCTGGACAGAATAACATTAAAGAAACCCGGTTTCTGGCAAGACCGCGATCGCCCCCCTACATATAAATGGTTGTTCTGAACTCCTGCACCCGCTGCCACACTATTTCTAATAAATTGGGACTATCCGCATCAAACCATTCAATCTGCGGATCTGCCCGAAACCAGATCCGCTGTCGCTTGGCAAATTGCCGCGTGTGCAAGATAGTTAATTCTTTCGCTTCGAGCAACTCAATATCTCCGGCCAGATATTGTTTGATTTCCTGATAACCTAGGGTATCTAACAGGGGCAAATCAGCTCCATATTTCTGACAGAGATATTCTACTTCCTCGACAAACCCAGCCCTAGCATTTGTTCTGTCCGCTGGGCAATTCTCTGTGTCAGTCTGTCAGCATCTGCACATTCTAAACCAATTTGCAGAATGGGATAGTTGGGCGGATCGGTCCCTTGCTGTTGGGAAATGGGAATTCCAGTGACATAAAATACTTCTAATGCTCGTAATGTCCGCACGGCATCATTGGCGTGAATCTTCCTGGCCGCCCCTGGATCTACTTGTTGCAGCATCCCGTAACATTGCTTTTGCGATAGTTCGGACAACTGCGATCGCAACTCTGTCTGGGGTGCGACTCGGGGAATCTTCATTCCTTGCACTACGGAACGGATGTATAATCCCGTACCTCCCACCAAGAGGGGAATGCACCCTCCTGCTTGGAAAGATGCGATCGCCCCTTGGGCCTGCTGCTGGTAATCTGCTAAAGTCAGAGTTTCCCTCGGATCGCAGATATCAATCAGGTAATGGGGCACCAGCAGGCGATCGGCCCTTGTAGGCTTGGCCGTACCAATGTTAAACTCTCGGTACACCTGCCGGGAGTCAGCACTCAGAATTATTGTCTCCAGTCGCTGGGCCAAAGCCAAAGCCAGCCCCGACTTACCGGTAGCCGTGGCCCCACAGATTGTAATCAAACCGTAACCGCCTCCATATGGTGGGTGCATCCCTTAAATAAATTTGCCCCGATCCTGCCCTAAGATTGTCTTAGACCCTTTTATGTTATAATTTCTGATATATTTTTCCTGAAATGTAGAAGGGCGACCAAAAGCCCTCAATTGGAGCATATTACATGACCACCAGCTACAGCGCCGAGCAAATTCAAGTGCTCGAAGGTTTAGAACCGGTCAGAAAAAGACCGGGGATGTACATCGGCACTACCGGCCCCAGAGGACTCCATCATCTAGTATATGAGGTAGTTGACAACTCGATCGATGAAGCCCTCGCGGGCCACTGCACCCATATAGAAGTGGATATCAATGCCTCTGGTTCTGTTACCGTCACAGATGATGGCCGGGGTATCCCCACAGACATTCATCCCCGTACTGGCAAGTCGGCATTGGAAACGGTGATGACCGTACTCCACGCTGGCGGTAAGTTTGGCGGCGGTGGCTACAAGGTTTCCGGAGGATTGCACGGTGTCGGGGTCTCGGTGGTGAATGCCCTGTCTGAATGGTTGGAAGCTACTGTTTGGCGATCGGGCAACATCCATACCCAACGCTTTGAACGGGGCATCTCTATAGGGGAACTAGCTTCCCAACCAGATACAGAAACCCGCACTGGCACTTCCATCTCCTTCATGCCCGATACCCAAATCTTTACTACGGGCATCGAGTTCGATTACGATACCTTGGCCAGGCGCTTGCGGGAGTTGGCCTACTTGAACGCTGGGGTCAAAATTACTTTTACCGATGGCCGCCGAGAAGAACCACGGATCGAAAGCTACCAATACCATGGGGGCATTAAAGAATATATTGCCTACATGAATCGGGAAAAGCAATCCCTGCATGAAGAAATTATCTATATACAGGGAGAAAAGAATAATGTCCAGATAGAAGTGGCTTTGCAGTGGTGCGTCGATGCCTATACGGATAATTTGCTCGGGTTCGCCAATAATATCCGCACTATTGATGGCGGTACTCACCTGGAGGGGTTGAAGACCGTATTGACGCGCACTATGAATTCGATCGCCCGCAAGCGCAACAAGCTGAAAGAAAATGAATCCAACCTGGGTGGGGAGAATATCCGCGAAGGTTTAACAGGGGTAATTTCTGTCAAGGTGCCCGATCCGGAATTTGAAGGACAGACGAAAACTAAGCTGGGGAATACAGAAGTGCGGGGCATTGTTGATTCCCTCGTGGGAGAAGGTCTCACGGAGTATCTAGAATTTCACCCCCCTGTCGCAGATTCGATCTTAGAAAAGGCAATTCAAGCTTTTAATGCGGCAGAAGCGGCACGACGAGCCCGGGAATTAGTCCGCCGTAAATCCGTCTTAGAATCCTCTACTTTACCAGGAAAATTGGCTGATTGCAGCGAACGAAACCCCGCAGAAACAGAGATCTTTCTGGTGGAAGGCGATAGCGCTGGGGGCTGTTTTCATGGAGATACACTTGTATCCTTGGCAGATGGGCGTTCTCTCAGCTTCAAAGAAATTGTTGCCGAACAAGCCCAAGGAAAAGAACATTTTTGCTACACTGTTAGCCGTAGCGGAAAAATCGCGATCGAACGCATCATTAACCCCCGGATGACTAAAGCAAATGCTGAAGTAATCAAGCTGACATTAGATAATGGGGAAACTATGATATGCACTCCAGATCACCCGTTCATGTTGCGGGATTGCAGCTATAAACCAGCGGCATTGCTGACACCAGCAGATTCCCTCATGCCACTCTATCGCCAGTTATCCCGCAAGAATAAAAACGGTACCGTTCCGGAAAAATCGGGAATAGATGGCTACGAAATGGTTTGGAATCCCCATCATAATCAGTGGATTTATACCGATCTGGCAGATTTTGATAATATAGGCAGAAGTAAAAATCCACGGGAACAATGGACGGCAGAATTTCGGACTCAGCGTCGTGCGGCATTTCATGAAACATATTACCACAAAACTATCGAGGCGTCCAAAAAACTGTGCCGCCAGGAAGGTTATATGGATATGGAACTGTACGATCGTTACCGTCGCCAAACCCGAGACAAGTCTCTGTTGAAATTCCCGACGTTCTGCGATCGCCTCGTTCCCTGGCTCCCGCCTGGGAACGAAGCAGGGGATGACGTACTAGCGCGTCAAGCAATTCGCAATTACAACCATCGCATTGTGTCCGTCGAACGCCTGGAAGAACGGATGGATGTTTACGACATCGAAGTTCCCCATACTCATAACTTCGCCCTAGCAAGTGGTGTCTTTGTCCATAACAGTGCTAAGCAAGGACGAGACAGGCGTTTTCAGGCTATTCTGCCTCTGCGGGGGAAAATTCTCAATATTGAGAAGACTGATGACGCTAAAATCTACAAGAACAATGAAATTCAGTCCCTGATTACAGCCCTAGGTTTGGGGATTAAGGGTGAGGAATTCGACCCTTCTAATCTCCGCTATCACCGGATCGTAATCATGACGGACGCTGATGTAGATGGCGCCCACATCCGCACCCTCTTATTGACCTTTTTCTATCGCTATCAGCGGAATCTTGTAAATCTGGGCTATATCTATATTGCCTGTCCTCCTCTCTATAAGGTGGAACGGGGACGCAATCATTTCTATTGCTATAGCGATCGGGAACTGCAAGAACGCCTTGGTGAGTTGCCCAAGAATGCCAATTATAACATTCAGCGGTTCAAAGGTTTGGGTGAAATGATGCCCCAACAACTGTGGGATACTACTATGAACCCGGACACTAGGACCATGAAACGGGTGGAAATTGAAGATGCTGCTGAAGCTGACCGCATCTTTACCGTGCTGATGGGAGATCGGGTGGCCCCCCGCCGCCAATTCATCGAAACCTACGGACCGAAACTTAATCTGACTGATTTGGATATCTAAGATAGCGTTTCTCTCGTCCCCTGCGCGGGCTATATTATCTCGTTCCCAGGCTCCGCCTAGGAACGGTAGAGACGAGAGGGAACCTTTGAATGTCTGGAACTACCAGAGGGAAGTAGTAGACTTGAAAAACAAAAGATTGCAGGTTTTGCCCGATGGCCCGATAGAAACATATTTGACTATCTGAAGTTGTAAGTGGTAGGTTGTAAGCTTACAACCTACCTCTAAAACCACTACTGACAGCTAAATTATTAATTTTAAATTTCAAGTTGGTAATTTTTTAGGAAGTTGCTAGAATAGAAGCCGATCACCCATAGCTGATAGTCCTAACTATGTCTCAAACAGTCTGGATAGCCCGACATGCCAACCGAGAAGACTTCGTCAACCCCGGATGGTTCAACGGGGCCGAACGTCCCTACGATCCGCCCTTGTCTGCCGATGGTCTAGTGCAAGCACGGCAGCTAGCGCAGCGTCTCAAAGACTCGAAGATCTCTGGGATATTTGCCTCTCCGTTCTTGCGCACCACACAAACCGCACATATAGTAGCAGAAACACTCTCATTACCGTTAAAACTGGAGTGGGGGTTGTGTGAATGGCTGAATCCTGATTGGATGGACTCCGATCCTCAAACCCAGTCCCTCGAAGCTTTAGCCGCCCAATTCCCCAGGATTGACATGGGCTATCATTCTAGGATAAAACCAAAATATCCCGAAACTGAACGTGATTGTATGGCAAGGGCCGGAGAAAGTGCCAGACTTTTGGCTGCTGAGTTCACTGGAGATATTCTGCTAGTCGGACACGGGGCCTCTACGATCGGGATGACAATGGGATTAGTATCTGGTCTGGCCACCACGGATATCAATGCGACCCTCTGTTGCTTGGTGAAAGTGGTACGTCAGGAGGCAAAATGGTTCATGGAATTGAATGGGGATACTTCCCATTTGACTCAAACTGAATCGGTAATCCGGTTTAACTAAAGGTTAAAGGTTGGTCGAGGGAAAATTGAGCAATTGTAATTGAGCAATTGTTAATTGACAATCTTCGGACAGGCGAGACGCCTGTCCTTGCGTCTCGCCTGTCCCACGCAAGGAACAAAGGACATGACATTATTACTAGCAGGAGATATCGGCGGTACGAAAACTATCTTGCGACTGGTGAAAGCACCAGCAGATGCAGATGAAGTGCTGCACGAACGGACTTATCCAAGTCAAAATTACCCTGACTTGGTCCCGATCGTCCGGGAGTTTCTGGCGGGGACGGAAGCAAAGCCCGAAAAAGCTTGTTTCGCGATCGCGGGTCCGGTAGTCAACAACAGCGCTCAGATGACGAACCTGCCGTGGAAGGAACTCGATAATAAAAGCCTGGAAACAGAAATGGAAATTGGCCAGGTGAGTTTGATTAACGATTTTGCCGCGATCGGTTATGGAGTGTTAGGCTTAAAGTCTTCAGATATATACACCCTGCAAGCAGGAAAACTAGACCCAGAAGCCCCGATCGCAGTTATCGGTGCGGGTACGGGTTTGGGAGAAGCATTTTTGGTTAACCAGGGAAGCAACCATCGGATTTTTGCCTCAGAAGGCGGTCATGCTGACTTTGCCCCCCGGAATGAATTGGAATTCCAACTGTTGAAATACCTGCGGGAGAAATATAATGTGGGTAGGATTTCTGTGGAACGAGTAGTTTCCGGTCAGGGAATAGTAGCAATATATCAGTTTTTGCGCGATCGGCCCATCTGCCAGGAATCTTCAGAGGTAGGGGATGTAGTCAGGACTTGGGAACAGGAGATCGGTCGCGAGAAAACTGTAGATCCAGCGGCGACTATTGCCATGGCGGCGACGGCAAAGCGGGATATACTCAGCGAACGCACCATGCAAATGTTTATCGAAGCCTACGGTGCCGAAGCAGGGAATCTCGCCCTCAAACTCCTCCCCTACGGCGGTTTGTACATCGCGGGAGGCATTGCTGCCAAAAATCACCAGATGCTAGAGTCTGAAGGGTTTATGCAGGCATTTACTGACAAAGGTCGAGTCAGTAATTTACTAGAAAAAGTGCCCGTGCATATAGTATTGAATCAGCAGGTAGGACTGATCGGAGCCGCCATTCGTGCCGCCCAGTTATAATTGGTGAAACTGTTAGCTCGATCGGGGTACTCAAATACAATTACCCTGAGGCGATCGCGGGTACGGGTTGTGCCATTGTCAAAAAGTTTGTGGATATCCACGGCGGGACGATCGATGTCCGGAGTGAAGAGAGAGAGGGAACCACTTTTACTGTTAAGCTACCAGGGTCTGCTGATTGAAACTAAAACTAAGAAACCCGGTTTTTCCAAAAAACCGGGTTTCTTGGCTACTGGGGATGATATAATTGAACGTGTGGGATTCCTTGGCTGGAAACGGCACCGGATGAAGGGCGATCGGGGATAAATCGCAAGATAAAGGAGAAAGGATGTTCTATGATAAGAAAAACCCAATGGCAATACCTAGAGAGACGACCTCAATCATGGCGACAGCAACTTTACATCAAAGGGAGAAAGCTGAGGGCCCATACGGTTTGGTCGGACACGATCGTCAATGAGATGACTCCAGCAGAAGTAGCGGAAAGCAAGGAATTACCTTTAACTGCTGTTTATGAAGCCATTGAATACTGTGAAACTCATCAAGATATCTTGAAGAAAGAAGCTGAAGAAGAGCGCTGTTACCTAGAAGAACGAGGAGTCTCCCTCGATCGCTTAATTACTCATCGATGTTGACGCTGCAATGCTAGGATAGGATAAGCTCTGACAGGAGGAAAGTAATTGTCTGTATCTACTAAAACAGAAAGGCATATAAAGAGCCAACCTCTGGCTGTTCCTACTGAACCTGTTTGGCCCTTGACGGTCGAGCAGTATCACCAAATGATTCGATCGGGTATCCTCGACTCGGATGATAAGGTGGAACTGCTGGAAGGTTGGTTAATTCCGAAAATGGCTAAAAATCCCCCACATCGCGCTGCTACTAAGTTAACTCGAAATGCTCTGGAGGCGATCGCGCCTGATGGTTGGTATGTAGACTCCCAAGAACCCATTACACTAGATGATAGCGAGCTGGAACCAGATATTGTGGTGGTGGGAGGCGATACCAGGGACTATCTCGATCGTGGTGGAAGTGCTGCGGGTTCCTTGAGGGTGCGGGACTTGTTACCATAGGGCGATCGCACTTGCAGCATTCTCCGTTAGCCTCATGGCCCGGGGTGATGGCGATCGGCGCAAGATGTAAGTTAAAACTGAGATCTTGCAGCATTGTCAATTAGTCAATTAGTCTCCTGGCCCGCTGTGGGTTAAAACCCACGCGCGTTACCAGGCGGGAGCCAGGTTTCGAGGCGCCAAGTGGGTTAAAACCCACTCTCCGCATTGTCGCGGAAAGAATTTCCCCTCGTTCCCTGGCTCCGCCGGGGAACGAGTTCTAGAGGCGGAGCCTCTAGTTGACAATGGTGCAAGATATGAGTTAAAACTGACATCTTGCACCATTGTCGATTGGCCGCCGTGGGTTTTAACCCACGGCTAATAGCTAAAGTGGGTTTTAACCCACTAAAAGCATTATCAGATGCGCGTTTTACCCTCGTTCCCTGGCTCCGCCTGGGAACGTGCTATTGAGGCGGAGCCTCTAGTTGACAATGGTCCAAGATATGAGTTAAAACTGACATCTTGCACCATTTACCCTCGTTCCCTGGCTCCGCCTGGGAACGTGCTATTGAGGCGGAGCCTCTAGTTGACAATGGTCCAAGATATGAGTTAAAACTGACTAATAAATATAGTAGCATTTTTTTTCCAAAATGGGATCGGACAAATATGCCTGATATGTCTATTTCCTACCCCGAGGACTTACTCATTACCTCGGGCAAATCATCCAAAGATTTAGAAGCAGAACTGCTCTTCTTGCTGGCAGTCAAACTGTATGAGTTACGCCGGCTGTCTCTAGGCAAGGCTGCTGAATTTTGTCACATAAACAAAATCCAATTTATGTTTGAACTCGGACGAATGAAAATCCCGGTAATTAACCTAGACGATGACCAAATCGCTGACGACTTACGCCATGATTAATGCTGCCATTATCGTGAAAATTTTCAATCCAGTGTTGCCGAAAAATTTGGTTCTGTGCTAAGATGGACATGTAGTAAAAAATCCCCGTGCTCATAGAGGAGTCGGATAATGGGAATTGAGGAACTGCTGAAAGAAAAGCGAGAAGAGATCCTGGAAATAGCAGCGAAACATGGCGCTATCAATGTGCGGGTTTTTGGTTCGGTAGCTAGGGGAGAAGCTGATGCAGATAGCGATGTAGATTTTTTGATAGATTTAGGAGAAAATCTCAGTCCTTGGTTTCCAGTACGATTAATTCGCGATTTGGAAAGCTTGCTGGAAAGAAAGGTGGATGTGGTGACGGAAAATGGTTTGAAAACTCGCATCCGCGATCGGGTATTGGAAGAGGCGGTGCTGCTGTGAGGAAGGATAGCGAACGTTTGCAAGATATGCGAGAGGCGATCGATCAGATCTTTCGATCTGCTGTGCGCGGCAAGCAGGTATTTGATGAAGATGAACTGATTCAAATTTGGATCGTTCATTACTTACAAATAATTGGTGAAGCTGCTAGATCGATGTCTGAGGATTTTATTAATTAGCATCCAGATGTTCCTTGGATAGATATAGCTGATTTCAGAAATGTTTTAGTTCACGAATACTGGAAAATTGAGCCTCAGATTGTTTGGTCGATCGTCCAGCAAGAGTTGCCGGACCTCAAAGGTAAGGTTGAGCAGATTTTGCAGTCCTTGCCGGAAGATTCGTGAGCAAATGACACGGGCGATCGCACCCAGTTCTCCAGCAGCAAAGCCATTTTGGACCACTGGTCGGCGTCGGTGCGATCGGAGTCGGCCAACTATCACCCAGAGTCGATCGACTATGGGTGCGGTCAAAAACAGTTGGTACGGGGAGATCCTCGCAGGGTGCAGGACGAAGCATTCACCAGAGGATATGTTATTTTATGTCATAGTTTGCGGAAGAATTCTTCGCCCCTAGGGCCTAGAAACGATCGACGGGTTTTGACCGCCAACTCTGGCCAAGGCTGGTTGGGGGTCGAGAATATATCTATTCCGACCGAGAATAAGTTTATTTTTGCCAAAAATAGGCTTACTTTTGCCAAGAATAAATCAATTCTCTCTCACGTGAAGCTTACTTTTGCCAAGAATAAGTCAATTCTCTCTCACATGAAGCTTACTTTTGCCAGGAATAAATCAATTCTCTCTCACATGAAGCTTACTTTTGCCAGGAATAAATCAATTCTCTCTCACATGAAGCTTACTTTTGCCAGGAATAAATCAATTCTCTCTCACATAAAGCTTACTTTTGCCAGGAATAAATCAATTCTCTCTCACATAAAGCTCACTTTTGCCAAGAATAATCAATTCTCTCTCACATGAAGCTTACTTTGCTGCCGAACAAAAGGATGGGCAACCCCCGACTGGCATTCTTGCGCAAATGATGACATCACAGGATAGATGTCCTTCCCGAATGCTTGGCCCTGCACCCCACGAGGTCTCCCCCGTACCAACTGTTTTTGACCACACCCCAACCATTGCCTATCTCACCTCACATCTCACATAAGTACAGCAGCAGAGGCCCCGATCGCATAGATGATTGCCATGACAGCAGTAACCCGATCGGGCTCCTACCGGAGGCGATCTGACTAGAACGTAGCACTGGTAACTGCTCGCTGACAGTAGGTTCAGCAGGCATCGGGCAAGGGTTTCACCGGTACCATAAGTGGCCATGGAGAACCGGTCCACCGGGTGTGGTCAAAACCCGTCGATCGTTTATGGGCCCTCCCTGTCGGTTCCCCCTGTAGGGGCGACTGGCATTCTTGCGCGAATTATGACATAAATTTACATATGTAATCTCCGAATGCAACGCCAAGCACCCAGCGAGGATCTCCCCGTACCAAATGTTTTTGACCACACCCCGGTCCACCAGGCAATAGTGTAAAATGTGTGATAGATTGAATGCAGCAGTCAACCCAATAACCCAATTGAGGCATCAACCATGAACGAGCAACGCCAGCAAGCCTATCTGGAGCTGATCCAAACCCTGATCGATGGCCCCAGCGGACAGGAAACCGAGATATTGCAAGGGAACCAAGAGCTGGTAGATGCTGAGTTGGTGCAGGTGATGGTACTGGTAGCTGACAAGATGGCAGGAGATGGAAACCAGAATACTGCTAATAGGCTGCGAAGGCTAGCAGGGATATTGGCGCAGAGGCTAGACATTGCTTCACCGGAGGCTACCCGAGAAGAATATTTGAATTTCTTGATGGATGTGTTGCGGGCAGTTTCAGAGGATCCTAGTACTCAGTCAGTCTACCCGCTGCTGCAACAAAACCTGGACTTGCTGGACGAGAACTTGCAACGGATACTCGAAGATTGGGCCGGACGAACTCTGCCGCAAGCAGAGGAAGCGCGAGGCATTGCTGGGGTAATCGCCAATTTCAGTGCGTTGATGATAGACTTTCCCCTAGGCGATCGCTCTAGGAACGTGGAAATAGGGATCGCGGGGAATAAAATAGCTCTAACAGTATACACTAAGGAGGCATTCCCCCAATCTTGGGCAAGGACGCAAAACAATCTCGGGAATGCCTACAGTAACAGAATCAAAGGAGATCAGGCAGAGAATATAGAAGAGGCGATCGCGGCTTATGGCCAAGCATTGTCAGTCTATACCTTTGAGGCATTCCCCCAATCTTGGGCAGGGACGCAAAACAATCTCGGTACTGCCTACAGGAACAGAATAAAAGGAGATAAGGCAGAGAATATAGAAGAGGCGATCGCGGCTTATGGCCGAGTATTGTCAGTCTTGACCTTTGAGGCATTCCCCCAAAATTGGGCAATGACGCAAAACAATCTCGGGTTAGCCTACAGTGACAGAATAAAAGGAGATAAGGCAGAGAATATAGAAGAGGCGATCGCGGCTTATGGCCAAGATTGGGCAAGTACGCAAAACAATCTCGGTACTGCCTACAGTAACAGAATAAAAGGAGATAAGGCAGAGAATATAGAAGAGGCGATCGCGGCTTATGGCCAAGCATTGAAAGTCCGCACTCCCCAAAACTTTCCCCTCGATTGCTTGCAAACGGGTCGCAATTTAGGTAATATAGGATTTAACAACAGCAATTGGCAAGTCGCCGTAGAAGGCTACAAACTCGCCATCGCTGCTGTCGAACAAAGCCGCAACTGGGCAGTCAGAGAGGAACGCCGCCAAGAAATTATCAAAGAATCCCTCGATGTTTATATAAACATAGTGCAAGCCTGTATCAATCTCGGTCAACTGGATAAAGCCATCGAATATGTGGAACGTTCCCGTTCCCAGCGTCTGATAGACTTGATGGCAAGTAACAACCTGTATCGCGGCGGGACAATTCCTTCACAAGTCCAAGAAAAATTACAGAAATACGAAGCACTACAGCAGGAAATTAACGGAAAACGCGCCCATCAGTCCCATGACAGCCAGGAAAGGCAAAAAGCCGCAAGCGGTTCGACTGCCATCACCGCAAACAGTTGCCAAGGACGTACCGCGCACAACGCCTACAGTGAAGAAATCGCCGGGTTAGAAGTCCAGAAACAGCAGGTTTGGGAAGAACTGAGAAAGCTAGACTTTGAACTGGCTGGCCAGATTGAAGTTAGCCCTCCTAACTTAGCAGCCATGCAGCAGTTGATTGAATCTCCCGCTGCTGCCATTCTCAGTTTCTACAGTACCGTCAACGATACTCATATCTTTATCCTGCGCCAGAACCAAGCCCCACAAGTACACACCTGCACTGGACAAGGGTATGACACCTTGCAAAAGTGGATAGGCGAAAACTGGATACAACTCTATATCGAAAAAGACAAAACAGAATGGCGCCACCAGATGAATGCGTTTCTCACCGAACTTGCCCAGCGCCTGCAACTGGACGTCCTGATTTCCCAGCACCTGGGCGATATCAAAGAATTAATCCTCGTGCCGCACCTGTATCTCCACCAAATTCCCTTTGCCGCCTTACCCATCAATCAACCTAGAGAATGCCTCATCGACAAGTTCATCCTGCGCACCGTTCCCAGTTGCCAAATCTTAGAATTTTGCCACAGACGCCCTCCCATAGAAGGATCCAGAAGCTACGGCATAGTAGAAAATGCCACCGAAAACTTGCCCTACGCCGCCTTTGAATGCGAACAAATAGTCCGGATGTACGGCATTCCAGAGAACCAGCGCTTAAAAGGTCGCCAGGGGGCAACAGTAGAGAACTATCGGCAGCTAGCTTCACGGGTACATGTCCTCCACTCCAGTCACCACGCCGAATCACGCCTTGACAATCCTCTGGAATCCTATCTAGAGTTAGGGAATGGCAATATCACCTTGGGGGAACTGATGACTCCGGGTTGGCGCTTGCCAAATTTAGAGGAAGTATTCCTCTCGTGCTGCGAGACAAGTTTCGGCGTGACCGAAATCACCGATGATATAATTACCATAGCCACAGGATTTTTGTGTGCGGGGGCCCGCAGCGTAGTGGGAACCCTGTGGGCAGTTTCTGACATAGCCACAGCGATCCTTTGCGTATACTATTATCAGCAGCGGCATAAGGGCAAGAGTCGTCCGGAAGCCTTGCGTGAGGCACAAGTTTGGCTGCGGAAATTAGACTTAAACAATTGGATTTCCGATAAGCAGCTACACTTTAAGAAAGGTTCAGACGAACAGGTAGAATTGGATAAGCTGTTGTACAGCGATAAAGACCCACCATGCCAGCATCCTTATTATTGGGCTGGCTTCTGTGCCGTTGGTTTATAGTTGAGGAACATGACCATGTCTGCTGATAACATCATCGCCTTTGTCGATCTCCTAGGAAAAAAACCCGAACTATTCTCAGAGCATCAAACAAGCCTCTGGGAGCTATCTGAAAGCTGGCCAGACGATCTAGGTGCAATATCCAAAAAAATTATCAGGTGGTGCAAGGAACACAATGTTTATGGCGAGTTCCTGAAAATGGTTCCCGATACTACTAGGGGACCGGGTGGCATGAAAAACCTGAACGTAGAACGAGCCAAAGAGCTGATAGCTAATGCTATCCGCCAAAGCATTCCCGATAAGCCAAACAATAATGACCAGAATAAACCCAGCTCAAAGACTTCGCAATCCTAGCCTCACCCTCTACGCCTTCCACCTGCGCTCCGACATCAGTAAAAGTCCCCAGAAAGAGGAAGTTGAGCGTTGGTGGAAGCAATTAGAGAAATTATCGCAACCGCTTCAGGTAAGAGCACTTCGTACCCTGCGGGACAAACTGATCTGCTACCAAAACGGTCAATACGACCCCAATGCAGAAGACGTGCTCTTGCCCAGTGATTTAAGCCTATTGCGTCCAGGAGAACAAATTGATTTACCAAAAGTACGCCAGTTGGGTTCTCAGTTGGGCCGCCTGGAACGGAGTACAATGGTTGAATTATACCGGATTCACGATACCTATGCCACAGACCTGACCCTATTCTATGAGGAAGGCATTCTCCCAATTTTCCAGCTTGGACATTATTTGAATCCCCAAAACTGTCTGCTACCCCAAAATCTTCAAGCATCTCTGGGTCAAACCCTGGTTTTGTTTGCCGAACCGGTAGGAGAGGTTGAGGATTATCAACTCTTAGCTTCCGAGTGCGTCGCCCAGTTGCTACAAAAGGAAAAGCCACCCCAACTAATTGCCAGAGGAGTCCTCTGCGGCAGCCAACTTTTTGAATACGATACCCAGGAGTCAGACCCAAGTAAAAGATGCCATATTTGGGTGTGGTTCGGTCAGAAAGAATCCCTAGATCTGATACAGCAGGCATCAGGCTACCTGCTAAATTTGCTCTGTTGCCGCCACAAAATCCTCTACATCGAGTATCAATCTCGATACTGCAATCAGAAAGCTCGCGAACTATATAGCTGGTTGGAGGAACGCATCAAATTGCCTCAGCTAAACGATGCAGTAACGGAACGGGTGGAGCCATTGAAAAATCTGCTAGTCGAACTGCCGGAAAAGCAACTCAGGTACGAGCATTTCTGGCGAGACATGGAAGACCATAAAACTGCGATAGCCACCAATCTTGATAACTATCGTCAACTATTGAATAGTATACCAGCTAATGAAGGAGATGACCGAGAGTTTTTAGATAAATTTGGGAATCTAACGGAAAGCAAATATCAGCGCCAAATAGAAGTAGAACTGATTTTTTTGGCACCAGGGCGATCGTTATTTACCCAGCTTGTTGCTACAATTAGAGGGTTAGTAGAAATCGAAACGCAAAAATTCCTGCAAAAACAAGAAGAAAGCGATCGGCGCCTAGAAAGAATCATCCAAATCTGGGGTGTAGGTTTGGGGGTAGGGGGAATTGTTGCCTCTAGTTCCGAGCACATAGACAAGGAATTAAAAGAATCTGTAGGAATTGAAAACATCCATCCCTTTGCTGCTAGCTTATCCTTGAATGTCTTCGTTACCCTAGTAGTAGCAGGGATAATGTGGTGGTTAACTCGACCAAGGCATCGCCATAAAAGCCCTGACAAAAAGTAGAAAGATATGATAGACTTGAGGATAGCAGGGATAATCAGGAGGCGGGAGCCTCATCAGACAGTTCCCAGGTAGAACCTGGGAACGAGAGGGTAGCGAATCGATAGGATAGCAGGGATAATCAGGAGGCGGGAGCCTCATCAGACAGTTCCCAGGTAGAACCTGGGAACGAGAGGGTAGCGAATCGATGATGCATGTAATATAGCCCCTGCACGCTCCAACTGGTTTTGACCACACCCGTCTGATTTGTTCCTGTAGCCGGGCCCCTCGTTCCCAGGTTCTACCTGGGAACGGGTTCGGGCGGCTCCGCCGAGTAACAACTGGTTTTGACCACACCCGTCTGATTTGTTCCTGTAGCCGGGCCCCTCGTTCCCAGGTTCTACCTGGGAACGGGTTCGGGCGGCTCCGCCGAGTAACAACTGGTTTTGACCACACCCGTCTGATTTGTCAAAACAAAGCTACAATGATTTTAAGCATCATCCTCGCTCATTTTTTTAACATTATGTTATGATTTTAGTTTTTGGTAAAGCAGTTTATAGAAAGATGGAGAATGAGGATAGTACAAGCAGAAGAGCAAGCCCGCCCAGGCAGGGTGAGTTCGGAGTAGCCCCAAGCTTGAGTCTAGGGGAGGCAGGATTCTTTAATTGATATTAAGGTTAGAGAGCATCGGGCATCAGGTTCCTAAGATAGGGAGAAAGGTAAAGAACAGGCCGTGTCTCGCGGGTAGTGCGATTAGCGCTCCTGCCAGACACGGAGGTGTGACGGCCTTGGGGTGAGACCCCATGAGGCCATCGCCAGACCGAGTGCCAATCAAGCAGGAAGAAAAAACATGGTAGATACCCATGTAGAGATAGCGGATATTGAGGCCCTAGACAGGGATTGCATGACCCTGTCTCGTCACGTACTGCAGCAACTGCATAGCTTCTCGGCAGACGCGCAAGATTTAAGTGCGCTGATGAATAGGATCGCCCTGGCAGGGAAGATCGTATCCCGCCGCCTGTCGCGATCGGGTTTGCTAGAGAATGCCCTGGGATTTACAGGGACGGTAAACGTGCAGGGAGAATCCGTCAAAAAGATGGATGTCTATGCCAATGACGTGTTTATATCGGTGTTCAAGCAGAGTGGGTTAGTCTGCCGCCTGGCTTCCGAGGAAATGGAAAAACCATATTATATCCCGGAAAATTGCCCGATCGGACGCCATACACTGATCTACGACCCGATCGATGGCTCTTCCAACCTGGACACGAATCTGAATGTGGGTTCGATCTTCGCGATCCGCCAGCAAGAAGGGATGGATATAGATGGAACGGCAGCGGACTTGCTGGCCAATGGACGGAAACAAATGGCGGCAGGTTATATCCTGTACGGTCCCAGTACAATGCTAGTATATTCGATCGGCACGGGGGTCCATGCCTTCACTCTAGATCCGAGTTTGGGTGAGTTTATCCTCAGTCGGGAAAATGTCGAAACCCCAGCCCACGGTGCGATCTATAGTGTAAATGAGGGCAACTTCTGGCAGTGGGAAGAATCGATGCGGGAATATATCCGCTACGTACATCGCCATGAAGGACATACGGCTCGTTATGGAGGAGCGCTGGTGGGAGACTTCCATCGGATATTATTCCAGGGGGAGTATTTTTATATCCCGGGACGGTGAAGAAACCAGAGGGCAAATTGCGATTGCTATACGAATCAGCACCTTTAGCTTTTTTAATCCAGCAAGCGGGAGGACGGGCTAGCACTGGCATTCAGGATATTATGGACGTGGTGCCAGATAAACTGCATGCCAGAACGCCGCTGATTATTGGCAGTAAAGATGATGTAGCCCTGGTAGAATCATTCGTGCAGAAGGGTGCATCTGCAAGCGTTTAGAAATTAGTTAGTATGGATAATTGACAATTGTAAATTGAGAAATGTTGTTAGACCAGAGAGGAATAAAAATGACAACGAATCACCTGTTGGAAATTTCCGCCTACGGTCAGAGTATCTGGATGGATAATCTGAGCCGCGATATCATCAAGTCGGGCGAACTGAAACAGATGACGGAAACGGGGGGGATTAAGGGTATTACCTCTAACCCGGCAATTTTTGAGAAAGCAATCAAAGGTAACAAGATATACGATGAGGAGATAGAAGCAGGAATTCGCAAGGATAAATCGGTGCTGGAAATTTATGAATCTCTAGTGTTTGATGATATCCGGGATGCCTGTGATGTGTTTCTGCCAGTCTATGAGGCCACCAAGGGACTGGATGGTTACGTGAGTATTGAAGTGCCGCCGACAATTGCCAAAAATACAGAAACGACGATCTCCGAAGCGCGGCGGTATAACCAGGCGATCGGGCGTCCGAACGTGATGATAAAGATTCCCGGAACAGCAGAAGGTTTGCCAGCAGTGGAAGCGGCGATCGCGGACGGAATAAATGTCAACATCACCCTATTGTTCTCGGTGGAAAGCTACGTGCAGACAGCATGGGCTTATATACGAGGCTTGGAAAAAAGGTAGCAGCAGGGAAAGACATTAGCAAAATAGCTTCAGTGGCGAGTTTCTTCCTGAGTCGGATCGATAGTAACATCGATAGCAAGGTTGATAAGATGTTGGCAGCAGCTACAGATGAAGAGTCCAAGGCCAAGCTGCTCTCGATTAAGGGGAAAGTGGCGATCGCCAATGCGAAAATCGCCTACCAGGAATACAAGAAGATTATCCAGAGCGATCGCTGGAAAGCCCTGTCGGCCAAAGGAGCCCAAGTGCAACGGCTGTTGTGGGCCAGCACGAGCACGAAAAACCCCGAATACAGCGACGTGATGTACGTGGACGAACTGGTAGGACCGGACACGGTGAACACGCTGCCACCCAGCACGATCGTAGCCTGCACGGACCATTGTGATGTGGATAACCGGGTGGAAAATGACATAGACACAGCCTACAAGTTGATGGAAACCCTCAAGGAAGAAAACATCAACCTAGATGAAGTGATGGCAGAACTGCTAGAAGAAGGAATTGACAAATTCGTCAAGCCCTTCGATACCCTGATGAAGTCCTTAGAAGACAAGGTGAAGCAGTTGGTGCCAGCATAGTTTAGCCAAATGTTGAATTGACGTTCGATGTGCTCTGCGCGCGCTACTCGCACTGCGCATCGCACATCGCAGGCTCACCGCCCGCCCTACGTATATTGAGAAAAGAGATGGTAACGCTACTGGAAAATCCCTTACGAGTGGGACTGCAACATGACCGGATGCCAGAACCGCAAATTCTGGTAATATTCGGTGCATCTGGGGACTTAACCCAGAGAAAGCTCGTGCCCGCCCTCTATCAGATGATGTTAGAGCACAAACTACCCCCAGAACTGACGATCGTGGGGGTGGCGCGACGAGACTGGAGTCACGAATATTTCCGCGAACAGATGCGGATAGGAGTGGAAGAGTTTGGCGGTGGACTGGGTAGAGAAGAAGTCTGGTCGCGATTTGCCAAAGGGCTATTCTATTGTTCTGGAAACATTGACAAACCGGAAAGCTACCAGAAGCTGAAAGCATTCTTGGGGGAACTAGACGAACAACGAGGTACGCGAGGGAATCGGGTATTTTACCTATCTGTGGCACCCCGATTCTTTGGAGAAGCTACCCAGCAACTGGGCAGTGCCGGAATGCTTCGCGACCCCAGAAAGCAGCGCCTAGTAATCGAAAAACCTTTTGGTCGAGACCTGGGATCGGCCCAAGTGCTGAATCGGATCGTGCGTCAGGTATGTGCGGAAGAGCAGATTTACCGCATCGACCATTACCTGGGCAAAGAAACGGTACAGAATTTATTAGTGTTTCGGTTTGCCAATGCGATTTTTGAACCCCTGTGGAATCGTCAGTTTGTCGATCACGTGCAAATCACAGTGGCGGAAAAGGTAGGTCTGGAAGGGCGGGCAGGTTATTACGAATCCTCTGGGGCCCTGCGGGACATGGTGCAAAATCACCTGATGCAACTGTTTTGTCTGACAGCAATGGAACCGCCGAACGGCTTGGATGCTGACAGCATTCGGAGTGAAAAAGTCAAAGTTGTCCAGGCGACGCACCTAGCAGATTTGGAAAATTTGGATCGATCGGCCATCCGGGGTCAATACACGGCGGGTTGGATGAATGGCAAGCAAGTGCCGGGCTATCGGGAAGAAGAGGGGGCCGATCCCAATACAACTACTCCCACTTATGCAGCTTTGAAGTTAAATATAGATAACTGGCGCTGGAAGGGAGTGCCTTTCTACCTGCGCACGGGTAAGCGGATGCCCAAGAAGGTAACGGAAATCGCTATCCAGTTCAAAGAAGTGCCCTATATGATGTTTCAGTCGGCGGCCAAGCAGGTGAATCAGAATGTTTTGGCCCTGCGAATTCAGCCTAATGAAGGGATTTCTATGCGGTTTGAGGTGAAAACTCCAGGCAATTCCCTCCGCACCCGATCTGTGGATATGGATTTTCGTTACGATACGGCTTTTGGTAAGCCAAACACGGATGCCTACAGTCGTCTGCTGATTGATTGTATGTTAGGAGACCAGACTCTGTTTACCCGAGGAGATGAAGTGGAAGCTTCCTGGCGGGTACTAACTCCTCTGTTGGAAGTCTGGGATACCCCGGCCCCTGCGGAGGTGATTCCTCTTTATGAAGCGGGAACCTGGGAACCTGTGGAAGCAGAACTGCTCTTAAATAGAGATGGTCGGCGCTGGCGTAGACTTTAATCGCGAACAGCGAGCAGTAATCAGTTATCAGCGAGCAGTTATCAGTGAATGCTCAACTCTTGTCCGAGAACGCCCACCCTGGGTGGGCGTCTCTGGACACGACACGGACAGGCGATCCGCCCGGACTACACGCTACGCTACTAACAAGGATAAAGGAAGATAGAAAAATGACAGCAACTCCAATTGTTGCCCTGCAAAAACCAAAAGATATCTCCCTGGGTGAAATAGAGGCAGAATTGAGTAAAATATGGCTCAGTCAAAATAGTGGTAAGGCTTCTCCCGTTGCCACGAGGGCGGCTACATTTAGCATGGCGATCTATGAGCCAGAAGAATTCCAGCAATTATTGGGAGCTTTGGGGTTTTACGATGGCCAGATCGATAGCATTCATGGACCCAAGACCAAGGCAGCGGTAAAACAAGCTCAAAAGGCTTACGGACTGAGAGAGACAGGTCTAGTTAACCCGGAAACATTGGCCCTGCTGCGTGAGAAATTTGCTCAACAATCGTCCGATTTGTCCGGGGACACAGAAGTATCTAATCTGAACATGAGGGTATTTAGTATTAGTGATGCGATCGCGTCTCAAAATCCCTGCCGGATCATTACCCTCTTTCCGGAGTTAGGAGAAGATCGAGGGGTAACGGCACAGGTTTCAGCCTATTGCCCGATTCAAAAAAGTAGCAACACCAGTCTGGTATGCTGCGAATACATCACCCTGCGAGGAACTAAAGAGGCTCTGGAAAGGGTAAGCGAGACAGTTTCCTCCCTGATGATCCCGGATCTGCCCAAGTTTGTCTGGTGGAAGGCTACGCCTAATCCCGAACAGCCTTTGTTTGGGCATCTAGCGGAAACGAGTAACTGTATTGTAATGGACTCTTGCTACTTCAGCGATCCCGCCGCCGAATTTATGAAAATGCAGGAGTTGATCGAGTCCCAAACCTATGTTGCGGATCTCAATTGGCATCGACTTTCAGCTTGGCAAGAGTTGACTGCGGCGACTTTCGATCCGCCAGAACGTCGCGCAGCTTTGGTAGAAGTAGACCGGGTGACTATTGACTATCAGAAGGGGAATACGGCCCAAGCACTGATGTTTTTAGGTTGGCTAGCTAGTCGCTTAGATTGGAAACCCGTGTCCTACAGTGAGGAAGCTGGAGACTATGATATCATACATATCAAGTTGATGGGATCCCGCGCGATCGAAGCAGAATTAGCAGGAATTCCCACAGCGGACTGGGGAGAAATTCCCGGCGATATGGTAGGCTTGCTTCTAGCTTCTACCAATACTGATGCTGATTGCTGCGCGATTCTCTGTTCGGAAACCATAGGATGTATGCGGATGGAAGCTGGGGGAACTGCCCAGAAATGCCGCACAGAACAGGTGACACCTTTGAGCAACCAAAAAGCAGAGTCTCTGATGTCTCAGCAATTAGAACGCTGGGGTCGGGATATGCTTTATGAGGAAAGTCTGGCGGTGACGGCCCCCAGATTCTGAAATTGCGGAATTGAGAATTGTTAATTGAGGATTGTTGATTTTTTATTCACGTCCATAGCGCGACTGCGTTGCGCGATCCGAAGTGCGCAATTTGCCATTTTCAATTCGCAATTAGCCTCGTTGCTTAAATTAACTCAAGTTGCTACCTATAAAAATTTCTACGTCCGAAACAGCCATTTTTGGTAATTGAATCCACCAAAATGCCATTTTGGGGTAAATTACAAGGCGATATGGGATGATTTTGGTTGATCTTAGGTAGCAACTTAGGTTAAATTAAGAGAAACCCGGTTTTTCCAAAAAAACCGGGTTTTTCTCATCCTAATGGTTAACAGGGGGAAAATTTTGGCCAACATATGGAGCAACGATAAATCGCAATAGGGTGTGGTCAAAAACAGTTGGTACGGGGAGATCCTCGCGGGGTGCAGGGCGTTGCATTCGGAGCGAACATCTGTTTCTTTATGTCATAATTGGCGCAAGAATGCCAGTCGCCCCTACAGGGGTATCCGACGGCTGGGAGGTCATAAACGATCGACGGGTTTTGACCACACCCATCGCAATAGCCAAGGATTATATTCTTCTCTATTTATAGCAGCGATTATCAATAATTGCGAATCAAGGGGCATTATTGCTGAGGTGTCAGCGAAGAAGATTTGCGGCGAAGAAGAAACCTGGTCTGACCAAAGTCTCCCGATCTTCAAAGAAAACTGGAACGGTATAATCAGTCAATATCGGCCCTTTGCAACTGCCGTACAAGCTTCGGATCCCAGGGTTGACGATGCGGTCGAACGTGCCTATGAAGCGGCAATGGCAGTGGTCGAGCCCTATTTCCGCCCCAACCGCACTGCTGCGGAACCCTATAGTTCCGTGGGTATCTCCGAACGGCGGGCGATCGTCCGGGCTAGCTATCGACTGCGGAACGCTCTCGGGAACGCGATGGAAGTTTTGCGACTGGCTTAAAACTGCATTGCCCAATTGACTGATGCCATCACATCATCATGAGCGCTATCTTGAGACTTCCCCGTTAACTGATATAATGGGGGAGTCTTGGTTTACATGGGTTCTAGGGGCAGTTTGTTACGATCTTACCGCTAACTAAATGCCCCCTCTGGGCATTGTCAAGCTGGATTAAAACCTGTAAGCTATTATTTGTAGGCATAGCAGGTAGGCACTGGATGAGACAAAAGCTAGTGATTTTGGGGAGTCTCGGGTTTCTGGCGATCGGGACTCTCTGGGGATGCGCGACGCCAGATAATAAAACGGTCCCCAGCGGGACGCTGCAAATTCGCGCTAACGGTGAAGACTTCGTGCGCCAGGGCTTCCTATCCAAAGATGGCTGGAACATCAGCTTCGACCATTTGTACGTCACCCTGGCAGATGTTGCGGTAACTCAGAGTAACCCTGACGTAGACACCTCTGTCGTCCTCGATACAGTAAAGACTGTGGATCTAGCAGCCGGTGACGCGAACGCCGATCCAATTCTGGTACATGAATTTACAGATGCCCCAGCGGGTCGTTACAATGCTCTCTCTTGGAAAATGGTCAAGGCTACCTCCGGACCTGCCAAAGGTTACGTGCTGGTGATGGAGGGTACAGCTATCAAGAGTAGTCAAGTTATCGAGTTTGCGATCGCCATCGACCGGGAATACGCTTATAGCTGTGGGGAGTTTGTCGGCGAACAGCGCAAAGGGATTCTCTCGCCAGGGGGAACTGCTGAGGTAGAAGCGACATTCCATTTCGACCATATCTTCGGTGATGGTGAAGCACCACCAGAGGAGGAGATTAACATCGGAGCACTAGGCTTCGCACCCCTGGCTGCCTTGGCAAATAATGGCAGGTTGGAGGTAGATATGGCGACTCTCAAGCAGAGTCTTTCACCTCAAGATTACCAGAAACTGCAGAAAACCTTAATTTCCCTCGGTCACGTGGGCGAAGGTCATTGTCAAGAGACTCTAACATTGCATTAATTATAAATCCAACATCAAGAAAGGGGGGCATTCTCATTCTCAATCTTGTACGATCGACCATTGTGATTTCTATTGAGACTCACCTAGCAGGAACATGAATTGTAAATTGGTAATCCCACTGATTTTTTGCTCAGTTATGGGTTGGCAGACTGAGGCGATCGCCCATGGCGCGATCGTGGAACATAAAATTATCCAAGCAGTTGAAATTAAGGCCACCTACGACTCTGGCGAACCGATGGCAAATGCCCAAATCACAGTTTATGCTCCTGATGACCCGGCCACCCCTGGTTGCAAGGTACTGCTGACGAACTGGGTCGCTTTATGTTTACCCCTGATGTGGTAGGATATTGGCAGGTAAAGGTACGCCAAGCCGGTCACGGTGAGATCGTCAGTATTTCCATCGGCGATCGGGGGCAAAAGTCACCCTTGTCAACCGTAAATCCTCTCCAGAAATTGGCGATCGCAGGTGCGGTAATCTGGGGATTTGTAGGTACGGCATTGTTTTTTTCACGGCACAATAAAAATGCACATTCCTGACGGCATTCTGCCCGCCGCTGTGGCGATCGGGGGTTATGGGATGACTGGCGCAGTCACTTGGTTGTCTCTGCGCCAGATCGATCGGGATAAAAATTCCCAAGAGAACATTCCCAAGGCGTCTCTGCTAACGGCAGCTTTTTTTGCAGCCTCATCCATTCACATCCCGGTGCCGCCCACGAGCGTCCATTTGGTGTTAAATGGACTTTTAGGGGCGGTGCTGGGTTATTATGCTTTTCCCGCGATTCTGGTAGGATTGTTTTTCCAGGCGGTCGTGTTTGGGCATGGCGGTTTATCTACCCTGGGAATAAATGCGATCTTGATGGGCGTGCCGGCATTAATTGCGGGTTACGTTTTCCAAGTCCGGGAACTGCTGGGGCGGAAAAGCCAGATGTGGACGGGAATTTTTGGCTTCCTGGCCGGGGCGATCGGGGTCGGACTAGCAGCGTCGATCTTTTTCTCGCTGATTATTACCAATATCCCGGCTAATATCGACGGGCAAGCGGAACGGACAGCTATCGGCACCCTGATGTTAGCACAGATTCCCTTGATGGCGATCGAGGGCATGTTTACGGCAATGGTAGTATTGTTTCTGGAACGAGTCAAGCCCGAAATGCACCGTTCCGGAAAAATCGGAAGTTAATGAAACTGGGATTAGACTCCTACGCCTACTTAAAATCGCCCATCCATCGGTGGGAACCCAGATGCAAGCTAGTTGGTTTGATGGCGTTAATTTTCGCTTTCTCCGGCGTGCAGCATCTGGGTTTGTTACCGGGGATGGCGGCCTTAGCGATCGCCCTGTACCGGGTTTCGCAGCTACCGATATCTTTCCTGCTGAGGCGACTGCGCTACCCGAGTTTTTTTCTGTTGGGGATGGTGGGACTGTTGCCATTTGTAGCGGGGGATACAGTTATTTTCAGCATGGGACCATTAGCTTTGCGGTTAGAAGGATGTCTGGCTGCGGTCTTGATAGCGACGAGGTTTTTATGCATTTTCACATTGGCCCTAGTTATGTTGGGCACGACACCCTTTTTGACCAGTATTAAGGCGATGCGGGGGTTAGGACTGCCGTCAGTTTTAGCAGATATGATGCTGTTATCTTATCGCTATCTGGAGGAATTGGGCGATCGGCTGCGGATGATGAAGCTGGCGATGAAACTGCGGGGCTTTCGGGGAAACCAACTAAGTTATCGTAATTTGCGGGTGTTAGCGTCATTAGTTGGCACTCTCCTGGTACGCAGTTACGAACAGTCAGAAAGAGTATATCAAGCCATGCGGTTACGAGGATATGGCCAATCTCAATCTCCGGTTCCGAAGCAGTCCGTAAGTAGTTGGGATCTCGTGTTTCTCGGTGTATCTTTAGCTATTGCGGCGACCTTGATCGTTGTTGCGTAGGACGGGCGTCTCGCATGTCCGGAGCTGTCCGGAGATGGCGAAGAAAGGCTGCATCTACCTGTCTTAACAACATTTCTCTGCTAGATGAATTGTCTAATATTATATCAGCTTGTTGGCACTTCTCCTCTATGGACATCTGAGCATTGATGCGGGCTTGCGCTTGCTCTAGACTGAGGGAGTTACGCTGCATCAGTCTGTCAATTTGCTGTTGGCGATCGCAAGATACTACCCAAATTTCGGTCACCAAATCAGTCATCTGAGCTTCAAATAGCAAGGGGACGACTAAGACTATGGTTTCCGAGAGTTGATGGATGGCTGCCAGAAAGCGATCGCGCACTTCGGGATGAATGATATCTTCTAACCACCGACGTTCGGAGGGGTTGCGGAAAATAATCTCTCCCAACTGGGGGCGATCGAGAGTACCATCAAATAAGAGGATATTGCTACCGTAGCGGGCGGTAATTTTATCCAGTACGGGGGAACCGGGTTGCACGGCATCTCTAGCATAGACATCAGCATCTAATACTGGCAGTTTGTAGACATTCTTTAGATAATTAGAAACAGTAGTTTTGCCAGTGCTAATCCCGCCCGTAAGACCAATAATGCGTTTCATGTTATTGGATAGCTTTGAAATCAGTTACCTTGGAAACGAGAGTAAACAGACAATATTTTTATTCGTAACATTTTGTTGCTTTTGCATAGCTGACCATTTGGTGGAAGTGCTCCGGGATGCGCCCCGATCGCCACTCGATCGCAACTCTTGTATTTAGTATCCAGGATATAGCGTACTGCACCTGTTTGAGGGTCAGACAGGATTAAGTCGATCCGATTTTTCCGGAACGGTAAATGCCGATTTTTATCCAGGGCGACTCGCTATTGTCCAAGCGAGAAGGGGGCTGGGGGGGGATCTTCTTACCAACGGGTTTTGACCACACCCCCGATTTTACTCCGGCCAAGAAGGCGCTTACTCTGGGTAAGGAGGCGAGCGCTTCGGCCAAGGTGGTGCTTACTCCGGCCAAGGTGGCGCTTACTCCGGCCAAGGTGGCGCTTAATCCGGCCAAAGAGGCGAGCGCTCCGGCCAAGGTGGCGCTTACTCCGGCCAAGGTGTTACTCATCTGCCTTTTGGTAATATTGTTTCAAGTCAAAGCGAAACCTTTTTCCGCCCTGGAATAACTCAGTTACTCTTGGGAATGACTCAGTTACTCCAGGGAATAACTGAGTCACTCCCTGGAATGACTCAGTTATTCCAGGATAAAATATCTCTATCGTTAAGGGGGGTGAGCGCAGGCAGCGACCTTTTCAGCCAACGCCTAAAAGGGAAAAAGCCCGCGCATCCCGGAGCCCGAGCGCTAAAGCGAGTGCGGAGAGGAGAGCAGAGAGCAGTCGGCTGAGATGTCTAAAGGGCGCACTACGTAGCTCATGATATTTTATCCTGGTTGTTTTAGATAGCAGTTTGCGGTTTAAGGATTGTTGTCAACGATGAGTCTGGTTTTTCCAGTTAAGAGTTCCTGCATTATGCCTTGTTTCATGGCTTTGGTTTTGGCGCGGCGCTTTTCTAAGGCCGCGATTTCGGCATCTATGTCCGACAGAATAGATGCGATCGCGCTTTGTTCTTTTAAATCTACTGGCAGCTTAATTTCTAAAGATTTAATTTCTGTTGAATTAATCGAGTCAAATGTTGACCCTTTAGATAACTTGCTCCACCGACTTTCTCGAAAAATTAAATAATGATATAAAAAATCATTGGGGTAAGAAATAGCAGATACACCTCTGCCAATACAAGCATCAAAATTAGTTTTAGCAACTTCACCTACGGGAGCGCGAACAGACAATATAATGTCTCCATAGTAACATTTTTTGGTAACTTCAGATGTATAGTTTCTAATTACTGCTCTTCGATTTTTAATGTCAGCATTACCTTGAATTAAAGGAAGACCAATTTCTTTTGAATTGTAATATTGAGAACTGGGAGATTGCCCCATCGTAATATTTGCAATATCGCCAAGCCGTTTTACTTGCCACTCCTCATTAAACCCCGGCAGGCGTTTCTTGCCCGTAAGGAGTTCCTGCATGGTGGCGGTTTTGATGTTGCGCTTTTTGGCGATCGCCCGATCCAGTGCTGCTATCAGGCCATCCACGTCCGATAGCGTTTGGGCGATCGCGCGTTGTTCTGTTGGTGTAGCTATAATAATGGGAAGTGTGTGAAGAATGCTGCCCTTAATACCTTGGGCCGTGGTGCCTGAAGAATTATCCAGAAGAATTTTCTGAAATTTATTGGATAATAGATAATATTTCAAATACTCGTGATTTAATTTTTGGTCCCTGGCTCGATATTTTATTACTCGCTGTGCTAAAGCAATACTTTCATTATCAACTGTTGCGACATTACCTAAAGGTGCTTCTGTCGTTATAATAACGTCCCCAATTTTGGGCTTACCTCTGCGCATGATTTTGTCATATTCTACCTCAGAAACATATTCTTGAGATGACTCGTAGTCAATGAATCCTTCTCTAATGTTTTTTGCCGTCACTAGAAAAATACCTGATTCTTGCTTAGGTGGCGTCTTCCCTCGGTAATCAACATAATCAACGACGTCGAGCAATTTTTTTACCTCCCAATCTTCAGGAATCACCCCAACCTCAGTTTTTTTATAACCTTCTGGCACTTGACTATTGTCGAGCGCTAATTTATGCTTACTCATTATCATACCCGATTGCTAGAAAAACATTTCACGTCAATTAACAATTATTTACTATCTCTAATCCTCTGCAAATCCTGCCAAAACTCCTCCCGCGTTACAGAATCCAAAATTTCGCCTCTTTCTTGGGTATAGTCACCATGCCCCCATCCCATCTGTTGTAAAAAGCGAATTGCATCCACCTGTCCTAAATAGCTAACTAAGATATGATAGCCTTTTTCTCTTAACTCTAGTGGTGTCATAATTTATCAATTATCATCCACCGTTCCGGAAAAATCGGACGGCAACGCTGACTTCTTAAATCGCTGCCAATCAGAATCCGTTGGCAATAGTACCTGATATACCGTTCCGGAAAAATCGGACGGCACCTGCGGGTCCTGCTGATAAGTTGCTACCCAGATCGGGTTTGTCTTGGACTTCAGGCTAAACTCTACCTCCAGATGGCAGTTTGCGGTTTAAGGATTGTTGTCAACGATGAGTCTGGTTTTTCCAGTTAAGAGTTCCTGCATCATGCCTTGTTTCATGGCTTGGGTTTTGGCGCGGCGCTTTTCTAAGGCCGCAATTTCCCCATCCATGTCCGACAGGATAGTCGCGATCGCGCATTCTTCTTCTTTTAAGGCAGCAAATGCTTGATTTATATCTTCAATCGTAGCTGCGTTTAAGCTGGGAACACCAGAGGCTTCGTTATAGGAATACCAGTCAATCAAATAAAATTTGTAAAAGACAAATTTAGCATCTGTATGCTTGAAAATCTCTGAATAAAAAAGGGTCTCGACTGTCCAAAAAGGACTGTCCATATACCTAGGACTGTCAATAGTTCCTTTTCTTCCAATCAAAACAGAGGGATCGCTGTAGAGTGGTGTGTTGGTTCTTCCTATTTCGCCACCCGTTGCCAAGATTGGATAAATCCCATTTGGATCGATAATTTCATGCTGACTTTTTCCGTGCCTAATCTTTAGGATATCTCCCAGTTTTATGACTTTCCAATCTTCAGGAATGACCCCAACCTCAGTGTTTTTATAACTTTTCCCCTCACCAAACCCCGGCAGGCGTTTCTTGCCGGTGAGGAGTTCCTGCATGGTGGCGGTTTTGATGTTGCGCTTTTTGGCGATTAGCTTATCCAGTGCTGCTATCAGGCCATCCACGTCCGATAGCGTTTGGGCGATCGCGCGTTGTTCTTCTAATTTTGGATTTAAAACGCTAAGGTTCTTTAGCTGTGTTCCAGTTATCAATGGTTGAACAGAACCAAACACTAGAGAATTTAAGTTTTTCTTACGAAACTGATAAAGAAAGAAGTGAATATTTGAATTCTTCTTAAATTTGACAATTATAGTGTTATCAGATACTCCATATTTACCAGATACGAAATTTACCTTTCCGGCAGTTCCTACCCTTGCAACTAAAATTGCATCACCTTCGTATTCAAAAGACTGGCTATAACTAATAACGCCAGTCGAACCATATAGTGGATAATTACCAAGTTCTTTCTTTACAACTGATTTTCCTGACCTAACGAAGCTGGTAAGTTCACCTAACGATATGACCTCCCAATCTTCAGGAATCACCCCAACCTCAGTTTTTTTATAACCTTCTGGCACTTGACTATTGTCGAGCGCTAATTGATGCTTACTCATTATCATACCCGACTGCTAGAAAAACATTTCACGTCTTTTAACAATTATTTCCTATCTCTAATCCTCTGCAAATCCTGCCAAAACTCCTCCCGCGTTACAGAATCCAAAATATCGCCTCTTTCATAGTCACCATGGCCCCATCCCATCTGTTGTAAAAAGCGAATTGCATCCACTTGTCCTAAATGGCTAACTAAAATATGATAGCCTTTTTCTCTTAACTCTCCTGGTGTCATAATTGATCAATTATCCTCCACCGTTCCGGAAAAATCGGACGGCAATGCTGACTTCTTAAATCGCTGCCAATCAGAATCCGTTGGCAATAGTCCCTGATATACCGTTCCGGAAAAATCGGACGGCACCTGCGGGTCCTGCTGATAGGTTGCTACCCCGCGCCGTAGTTGTTAGTTGTTAGTTCTATATTTTTATCTGTTTCAATGTTGCGGTTGTGCTGGCGGTTGTGCCAGGATCCCAGCTCTTGCGCAATTTGTCGTCTTCTCTTCTCGCCATCTCGACATTCCAGAATACTAAAATTGCCGATGAAACCGCCAGCAAAATCGGGACGACATATCCAGCACCTATCCAATACCTTAGTTTCCAACTGCGCAATCTTTCCATATATCTATCCATCCTTCCTCGTGATTATCTCTGTCCTACCTGGCCCATTGCCCGATCGCCTCTTTGAGCCCCTCCAAAGTATACTCCCGTGCTTCGATATCCACTCGCCCCAAGAGTTGACGGCAGGTTTGGGATGTTTGGGGACCGATGGAGGCAATACAAACTTTATCTAAGTATACCCCATCTGCTGCTGCTATTAATTTACAGAAATTCTTCACAGTTTTTGAACTGGCAAAAGTTATTACATCTACTGCTTGTCGTTGCAGGGCGTCTAACGCTGAAGGGGATATTTTCTCGGGACAGCGGGACTCGTAAGCAGGAACCTCCACCACTTCTGCACCTTTGGCAGTTAATTCCTGGACCAATACTTGACGCCCGCCGCTTTCTACCCGGGGAAAGAGAACTTTTGTACCTTCTAATTTCTCGGGGAAATGTGCTACCAAAGCATCTGCTACAAACTCGGGGGGATAAAGTCTGGTTTTAAACCTCGTTGCTGCAAACTCGCGGCTGTTTTTTTCCCGACTACTGCTATTTTTACCCCTGCCAAGGCCCGACTATCTTTTTCTTGTACTTGCAGTCTCTCAAAAAAGTAATCTACCCCGTTAGCGGAAGTGAGAATTAACCAACTGAAGTCCGATAAATGTAATATACCATTATCCAGTTCCTCCCAACTGGATGGCGGTCCTATTTCCAAAGCCGGCATTTCTATTACCCGTGCCCCCTCCTGTTGCAACAGTTGCCGAAATTGACTAGACTGTCCCGCAGAACGGGTCACTAAGATCGTTTTACCTGTTAATGGTGCATGCATAGTTTTCTGATGAAGCCAATATTCTCGCAGTTTTACCACTTCTCCAATTATTATTACCGCTGGCGAGAGAGATTCTCCCGCCGTTTCTCGGACAATATTCTCTAGCTGCGCTGTCCAAATCTGCTGCTGCGGGCTGCCGCAAGAGCGAATAATCGCGATCGGGGTTGACGGCGATCGGCCATTTGCCTGCAAATGTAGCACAATTTCCTCTAGGCGAGAGCCTCCCATTAAAATTACTAAGGTATCAATCTGGGCTAAGGTCTGCCAATCTAGTATAGCGGGATTGTGACCAGTCACCACAGCAAAACAGCGACTCAAGTCCCGATCGGTGAGGGGAATGAGGGCCCAAAGAGGTGCGGCGGTAGCGGCAGAAATACCGGGAATCACCTCAAAAGCACAGCCAGCAGCAATTAAGCTCTCAATTTCCGCCCGACTGCGACCAAAAATAAAGGGATCGCCAGTTTTCAGCCGCACTACCTGCTTGCCTTGCTGACAGTATGCTACCAGCAACCGATTAATTTCCCCTTGGGGGGTACTGGGTTGACCGCCCCGTTTCCCCACATGCAGTTGCAGACAATTATTGGGGACTAACTGCAACAACTGGCTATCCACGAGAGCATCATAAACTAAAACTTCGGCTTGGGCAAGTAGTTGATGGGCCCTCATGGTAAGATAGCCAACATCTCCGACTCCAGCCCCTACCAAGTAGACTTTACCATTTTTATCCTTCATAATATAAAGAAGTACAGCAAAATACGGCGATGAAAGTCAAAATTATGGTCATAATAGTCCTCCTCAACTTGATTGCCTCGTCCGACGCGATCGCGCCTTTACCAGGTAAGCAAAAAGTTACCCCTGGAAAGCCCGCGCAGCGGAGGGGGCCCTCCGCGTGGGCTTCGTAACTGTAGCCCGACCCTTTAGGGTTGGGGCGGCGGGGGTGGGGACTTAGATAAACTGGATGGCTGGTGGCGACGGAGAAACATCGGCGACCCCCACAAGTATCTACTGCCAGTCATTCTCTCACGCCTGAGCTTATCAGAGCAATACGATATCGGGAGCAGATTTGGGATATTCTCCTTAGTTTAGAGCGAGACAAAAGGGATTTATACCACTTCCGCAGTATTTTCGACATTCGCATCTTCTTTGACTTCCGGGATATTATGCCCCCGGAAGTCAAAGCTTCCTACCGCAGCATGCTGGATCTCCCGGGCGTTCTGGAATGGGACGAGGGCGGTACTGAGAACCATATGTTCATGCAACGAGTTTCTGATCTGGCCTTGATGGATGGGAGTGGGTGGGCTGTTGGAGATCCTGCTACCGCTGCTACTAATGAGGCGTGGCTGCGAATGCGCTGCGCGCACGCTACGCGATCGGAACTGAATAAATGGCTGACCATTGGACAGGGTGAGTTCCATTCTTCTACTTACTATGGATACAGCATTGGCGGTTTGCTGAATCTCTACGACTTCGCCAAACCCAGGGTCAGCATTGGGCTATAGCAGTCAGAGTCAATGACTAGGGTCTGCCTCTGTCTAAAGTAGGACTCTAGTGATTTTTAATTTAAGCAGTTTAAGGCGTGAGACAATGGTTGGCGATTGTTGACTATAAGCTATATAATAGAGAAGGTAAGCAATTTTTGTCCTTAAATGCGCGACAGCTTAGTTTACTCAATGAAAAATAAAAAATAAAAAATAAAAGATAACAAATAATCGAATTGCAGTAAACCTGAGAACATTCGTCCCGGGTATCGATGACAACCACTAACGAGGCCAACAAACTAACCTACCAGGAATTATTAGCCGCAGAACTGCCCCCCATCCACCGCCAAAATCGGCACCTTCAACTATAGATTTATTTGCTGGATGCGGCGGCATGGCACTTGGCTTTGAAGCCGCTGGGTTGAGAACTGTCGGTTATGAAATGCTGCCGGATGCCAGCGCCACATACCGTCACAACTTACAGGGAAGTTGCTACCAAGTCACTCTATCACCAAACTCTGATTTAGAAATAGAAGCCGCCGCTATTATCGGCGGACCCCCTTGCCAACCTTTTAGCGTCAGCGGCCACCAGCGGGGACTCAAAGACAGCCGCGACGGTTTCCCCATTTTTATCAGCGCCGTAGAACGCTATCAACCCCCGATCGCCATCTTTGAAAATGTCCGGGGAATGCTGTATAAAAATAAAACATATTTTGCCGAAATTGTCGCGGCCTTAAAAAATATCGGTTATCATGTAGAATGGGAAATACTCAAGGCCGCTCATTACGGTGTACCCCAGCGGCGAGAGCGGCTGTTTTGCATTGCCCATAAAGGCGGTTGGCAATGGCCACCAAAAACTCATTTTCACTCGACCTACACCGTCGGGGAAGCCCTCGGATATCTAGCATTTACTGCACCCCCTGATGCCAAATTTCTCACCCCTAGCATGGATAAATATATCCAAAAATACGAGCATGCCTCCAAATGCGTCACCCCCAGAGACTTGCACTTGGATGCTCCCGCCAGAACCGTCACCTGCCGCAACCTCGCCGCCGCTACGGGAGATATGCTCCGCATTCGCTTGCCCGATGGCAGGAGGCGACGGTTAACTGTCAGGGAGGGAGCACGCCTGCAAAGTTTTCCCGACTGGTTTGAGTTTTGTGGTAATTTTGACAGTCAGTGCTATCAAATTGGCAATGCCGTGCCGCCTTTGTTGGCAAAAGCGATCGCTGATTCTGTTAAACAATATTTAGAGGGTAAGCCAACACCCACAGCAGCATCCCAAGAACCAATACAGCTATCTTTTGACTTCATGAAGGAGTATTAGAGTTTCATGTCTGGGCAGCAGAGATCTGACAAAACAGTACAGAAAATAGAAGAGGCAAAATCTATCCTGAAAGCGCTTGGTTTGCCGGAGCGACAGCAAAACGATAGATCGGCTCTGACATTACTTGCCCTCCTCGCTCTCAAGTCAGATAGTTTTTGGTCTCAAGCAAGTAATCCGCTCATGGGAATTACGCCTATTATGCAATTCATAAAACAAAATTATGGCAGAGAATATGCACCTAACACTCGCGAAACAATTCGTCGCCACACCGTACACCAGTTTTTAGATGCTGGTATTATTAAGATAAACCCAGATAAGCCAACAAGACCAACTAATAGTCCGGACACAGTTTATAGTGTTGACGAAAATATCCTGAAGTTGCTGCGTATTTATGGCACAGAAGAATGGATGCCAAATTTAAAAACATATTTATCATCTATAGAGACACTGAAAAAAAGGTATGCGCGTGAACGGGAAATGAAACGAATTCCTGTCACGCTGGCTTCAGGGAAAACAATATCTTTGTCTCCTGGCGGGCAAAACAAACTGATAAAGCTTATTATTGAAGATTTTTGTGAGCTGTTCACTCCGGGCGGAAAGGTGATATATAGGTGATGCCGATAATAAGTGGCAACTATGTAATCAAGAGTACCTTAAAAATATAGGAGTTAACTTTGATGCATACGGGAAAATGCCGGATGTTGTAGTTCATTATCTAAAACGTAATTGGTTGGTTTTAATTGAAGCGGTAACAAGTCATGGTCCTGTAGATGCAAAGCGCCGAAATGAACTGGAAGCAGTATTTACAAATTCAACTGCTGGCCTTGTATTCGTGACGGCTTTCCTGACCCGTAGTGACATGGCAAAATATATCCATCAAATCTCTTGGGAAACAGAAGTATGGGTAGCAGAGGAACCGACTCACATGATTCACTTTAATGGAGAACGATTTCTTGGTCCTTATTAAGCTTTCGTTCAAATGAATAATGAAGCCGATGTGGTGTGTGCTAGAAGATGATAAAAAGTTGTTCCCTATCTATAAAGTTGCCCTGGTGGTGCGTCAGGAGACGCTGGAGAAATATCCGGGTATTCGCGATGCAGGAGACGCTGTCGCCTCTCTGTTGACAAATGAAGTCATACAACAAACTATAGCTAGTCTAAATCATTTATGTAAACATTCTGGGGATCGCCGCTGAAGCCATTGCATGGTAATGATTTCAACAAAAGCCAGTTGCACAACCCCTGCACGGCTTGCTATATGAGGTACGCGGTCAGCAGGGGGAACCAGCTGAGGTGGCTAGGGAATTTCTGCACAGATTTTGACTACAAGCTATAATAGAGCAGGTTGTTTACCCAATTGACTACAAGAGGAGATCGCCGGCAGGTTCGGCCTCAGGGGGTGGCCCTGTAGAAGGCGCAGCCAAAGAGGTTATATGAAACAGTTTTCGTCGCTTAATGACCCTGTCTTTACTGGCTTTACTCACAGCTATTATAGTAGTAGCCTGTCATGGTGATGGTAAGAGTAATGCTGACCTGACTATTAAAGTGGGTTCCAAAGATTTCACAGAACAGTTTATTTTGGGTCAAATGTATGCTATAATACTAGAAGAACAGGGATTCAAGGTGGAACGGAAGCTGAATTTAGGTAGTACGCCAGTATTACAAGCTGGTTTGAAGAGTGGAGAAATAGATTTGTATCCAGAGTACACGGGAACAGCATTGGTAGCTGTACTCAAACGGCCTCCGAGTAGCGACGGGAAGCAGGTGTTCGATACGGTTGCTAAAGCCTACAAGGAAAAATATAACTTGGTTTGGCTGGAACCGGCACCGATGAATAACACCACGGCTTTGGCGATGACCGGTGAAGATGCGGAAAAATTGGGCATTAAAAATATCTCAGATATGGTTGCTAAGGCAGATAAATTGATCCTCCTCGGACCACCAGCTTTCAAGACGCGAGAAGATGCTTTGCCCGGGCTAAAGCGAGTATATGGTGATTTTGAATTGAAGGAATTTAAGCCGATCGACTCGGGTTTGCGATATAAAGGACTAATGAATGGTGAAGGAAATGTGGTGGTGGCTTTTGGGACGGATGGAGAAATTAGTGCTTTTAATCTGGTTGTGCTAGAAGATGATAAAAAGTTGTTCCCGATCTATCAAGTGGCCCCGGTAGTGCGTCAGGAGACGCTGGAGAAATATCCGGGTATTCGCGACGCCCTCAATGCGATCGCCCCTCTGTTGACGGATGAAGTCATGCAGCGCCTCAACTATGAGGTGAGTGGTAAGCAGCGGGAACCGGCTGATGTGGCTAGGGAATTTCTGATGCAAGCAGGAATGTTAACTAACAACTAACAAAGGAGGTTACATGAAACAAGTTCGTCGCTTAATTGTCCTATCTTTGCTGGCTTTACTCACGGCGATAGTCGTCGTAGCATGTAATGGTGGTAATGGCAGTACTGACCGCAGGATCAAAGTAGCTTCAAAACAGTTCACAGAACAGTATATTTTGGGAGAAATGTATGCTATAATGTTAGAAGATCGGGGATTCAAGGTGGAACGGAAGTTGAGCTTAGGTAGTACGCCAGTAATACAAGCGGGTTTAGAAAACGGTGAAATAGATTTGTATCCAGAGTATACTGGGACAGCATTGACAACTGTACTCAAACTGCCTCCTAGTAGCAATTACCAGCAGGTGTTCGATACAGTTGCCAAAGGTTACAAGGAAAAATATAACTTGGTTTGGCTTTCCCCGGCCCCGATGAATAACACTTGGGCTTTGGCGATGACCGGTGAAGATGCGGAAAAATTGGGGATTAAGAAAATATCCGATCTGGTTGACTTAGCTAGTGAGTTGGTGCTGATCGGAACATCAACGTTTGAAGCGCGAGAAGATGGTTTGCCTGGACTCAAGCAAGTATATGGGAATTTGGAATTTAAGCAAATTAAGGTTGTCGATCCAGGTTTAAGATATAAAGGACTGCTAGATGGCCAAGGAGATGTGGTGGTAGCTTTTGGGACGGATGGGGAGATTAGTGCTTTTAATCTGGTTGTGCTAGAAGATGATAAAAAGTTTTTCCCGGTCTATCAAGTTGCCCCGGTGGTGCGCCAGGAGACATTGGACAAATATCCAGGTATGAGCGATGCTCTTAATTCTATCTCCCCTCTGTTGACGGATGAAGTCATGCAGCGCCTCAACTATGAAGTGAGCGGTAAGCAGGGCGAACCGGCTGATGTGGCGAGGGAATTTCTGATTCAACAAGGACTCATAAACAATTAACTATTAGCATTAACAATGACTATCCGTTTCGATCGCGTATCCCTAACCTTCCCCGGTGCAACCCGTCGGGCGGTGGATGATTGCAGTTGTGAGATAGCAGCAGGGGACCTGGTAGTGATTTTAGGACCTTCGGGCTGTGGGAAAACGACGCTGCTGAAGATGGTCAACCGTTTATATGAACCGACATCTGGGAGCATTTATCTGCACGAGACTGCTATCCGTGAGATGGAGGTGACTAAGCTACGACGTAAAATTGGCTACGTGATTCAGCAGTCTGGTTTGTTTCCCCACATGACAGTTGCTCAGAATATCGCTGTCGTACCTAAGTTGCTGGATTGGCCTCGGACTAAATATCAGTCCCGCATTGATGAGTTGCTGAAGCTGATAGAATTGCCTCCTGAAGAATATCGTAACCGCTATCCGGGACAACTCTCTGGGGGACAACAGCAACGGGTGGGGTTGGGCCAGAGCTTTAGCTGGCGACCCTGATGTGCTGTTGATGGATGAACCTTTTGGGGCGATCGATGCTATCACCCGGGAGACTCTCCAAGATGAAATCCTCTACCTCCAGCAGCAACTGCATAAAACTATTTTGTTTGTCTCCCACGATGTGGAGGAGGCTTTGCGGCTGGCTGATAAAATCCTGATTCTCGATCGAGGTAAAATTGTACAGTACGATACGCCTTTTAAGATCCTGACTCAGCCTGCTAATCAGTTTGTCCATGACCTCGTCGGGGCGGATGATATGGTCCGTCAGCTGAGTCTATTACGGGTGGAAACTGCTATGACTGACCTGAAACTAACTGACAGACCAGGAGCAGGTGATATATCTAAGGATAATCAGACGATCGCCCGCGACGATAATCTCCGTCAGGCTTTATCTCTGATGCTGGGGACTGGTGCTAGTTCGCTGACGGTACGAGATGGCGATCGCCCTGTTGGTGTCTTAACTCTCGATTATATTCGTAATTCTGTAGCAGCTCAACACAAGGAATAACCTGGTTGTGAATTGTAAATTGCGACGAAGCAAAAGTAGGTTTAGTTGAGGCACGAACCCCAATAAGCTAGTTCCGTTGGGTAACGCTTACCTTAACCAAACCTACGGTATTAAGGTAAATAATGCGAAGAATTATTATGTCAATTGACAATTAACAATTAACCATTGACAAATTACCGTGAGCTATATAATTAAGAATCCTGGAGTTGTTGGGAGTCTCCTGCTGGAACATCTGCTATTAATTGGCACGACCCTGGCGATCGCCGTCTCGATCGCTTTACCTATAGGATTGCTAGTCACGCGCTACCGCTGGTTGAAAGTACCGACGATCGGGTTGCTGGGGGTCTTCTACACCATCCCGAGTCTAGCACTAATTATTCTCCTAGTGCCAATTTTTGGGTTAAATCCGGCCTCAGTGATTGCTGGTATGGTTATCTATGCCCAAGTGATTCTGGTAAGGAATCTGGTAGTAGGACTAGAATCGATTCCTGCTACAATTAGCGAAGCAGCGCGGGCATGGGGATGAATCCTTGGCAGCGGTGGTGGTGGGTGCAGGTGCCACTGATATTGCCGATTTTTATCGCCGGGTTGCGGATCGCAGCAATTGTCGGTATTGCTATTGCTACTGTTGGGGCAAAGTTTGGTGCGGGAGGACTGGGTGTTCTCCTGTTTGATGGCATTGCTCAAAATCGTAATGATAAAATTACAACTGGAGCGATCGCCGTTTCTCTCCTGGCTTTTACTATTAATGGCGGCTTGTTGGTACTAGAACGGTTAGCTAATCCCAGCAGGCGGGTTAGCAAGACTTAGAATTGAGATGTCCATTCGCCTCGTTCCCTGGGGACCGCCAGGGAACGCAATTTTCCATTACAGTCTTAGCGTTCCTTAAGTCACGGGGGGTTGTAAGAATCGTTGTAAAGCACTGAGACTGACTTCAGCAGTCAGTGCGAGGATGGCGACAGGAATGGCACCCACAAGTAGAACGGAATTATCATAGAGGGCAAAGCCCAGAACGATCGAGGATCCTAATCCGCCAGCACCGATAAAAGCAGCTAGAGTGGCACTGGCAATGACTTCCACGGTAGCTGTTTTAATCCCAGCTACGATCGCGGGCAGGGCTAAGGGTATTTCAATCTGGCGCAGCACTTGTGCCGGTAGCATTCCCATGCCATAGGCGGCTTCAACAATGGCGGAATCGATCGTGCGGAAGGCGACATCCGTGCTAATCAAAATGGGTGGCATGGCTAAAATCGTTAGGGCGATCGCCGCTGATTGGAAGCTAAGTCCAAAATAGGGGATAGCTAGGAACAAAATTGCCAGACTGGGAATTACTCGCAGGGAGTTGAAAGTATTAATAACAATAGTCGAGACAGTGGCCGATCGCGAAGAAAGCCATCCCAAGGGTAAACCTACAACTAAGCTAATAGCCAGTGGCACTGCTACCAGTAGCAGATGTTCCTGTAGCGCTTTCACCAGATACTCTGGATTATTAGCCGCATATTCATAAGCTTGCCGGAAAATATTCATTTTATTGTCAGTTGTTGTTGTCAGTTGTTAGTTGTTAGTTGCTAAGCTGTCTCCTCCTCTGCTTCTCCGCTTCTCCTCTCCCTGCTTCATACAAAATACTCATAATTATATCATGTTTTTCTCAGAATCGCTTGTTAAACTGAAAGAGTGAAAGCAACAAAAGTCGATCTGAAATACTGATATTATGAAATTTCCCAGTATTTGGCACCCAAAAATCTCTCAACTCTGGGTAGGGCGCAGCCAGGGCCGGGACACCCTAATTGTACGCCAGAAGTTGCCCGACCCAAATTCGCTACAGTTTCGCCTGACTGTAGGTATTGCTGCGGTTTCGGCGGTGGGACTGGGCAGCCTTTCCCTTTATACTAGCATGAAAATGCATCAGCAGCTAATTTACACTCACAAGCAGAATATCCAATATGTTGCCGATCGCTTTCCCCGGGATGTGGAAACATATAGCCAACAGTTACCGCTAGAGATAGGATTACAACATGCAATTGATGAGAGTAACACAAAGAATCTATTTCTGTGGGTAAAAACTGCGGATGGCAACATTCTCACGAAATCAGCGATATTGGCAGTTGACCGTCAGGAATATACGGCTTTAATATCTATTGATAATCAACAGATGGCCCCCGAGTAGATGCCATCAATGACAAATATATGGCAATTTGTAGCGGTACATTGGTGGTACAGGGTAGAAAGCTAGGTCACTTATATGTCGCTCAGGACATTACCTCAGATCGCCTGAAGCTAAATTCAATGGTGGGTAGTTTGTTGATTGCTACAATATTGGCGATCGCCCTAATTACTGTGGCCATTGCCCTGTACGTCAGGCGATCGCTCGAACCGGTGCGACAGATATCTCAGCATGCAGGGGCCATTTCCGCTGCTGATTTAGGTAAGGCACGGGTACAGCTAGACTGCGCTCCCAGCGAGGTGAGAGAATTAGCCCGTACCCTGGACATCATGTTATCTCGCCTGTCTGAATCTTGGGAACAACAGCGACAATTTGTCAGCAATGTCTCCCACGAGTTGCGCACGCCCTTGACTATTGTGGCAGGATATGTTCAAAGTACCCTCAGACGGGGTGCTAACTTAACAGAACCTCAGCGAGAAGCCTTGGCAACGGCGGCGGGAGAGGCCGATCGGACCATCCAATTATTGCAGGATTTACTCGAGTTAGCCAGGGCAGATAGCGGTCACATCCACTTTCAGTTGGAGGTAGTCATGCTGAATGATTTATTGTCAGAAGTAGTGGGGATGGCACGACAATATAGTAATCGTCAAATTATCCTGTCCGCAGACAAAGGATCTCACGAGGTAGTAGCAGATTGCAATCGTCTCAAACAGGTGCTGCTGAATCTGATTGACAATGCGGTAAAATATTCCGATCCGGACAAACCGGTGACGGTTAAGTTAGATCGCCAGGGTTCCCAGGTGTTAATTGCTGTCTGCGACACTGGATGTGGCATACCCCTGCCAGACCAAACCCGCATCTTTGAGAGATTTTATCGGGTAGATGAAACCAGGGCTCGGGCAACTGGCGGGACCGGTTTGGGTTTGTCGATCGTCAAAACCCTAGTGGAAGGAATGGGTGGTCGCGTCACGGTGCTATCCAAGTTAGGTAAAGGGAGCACCTTTACAGTCTGGTTACCCGCACAGTCAGCCCCATAATCAGCACAGGAGTGATAATTCAAACAATTGCTGTGTCATAGTTATGAAGATTGAAGGCGGTTCAAAAGAAGTTAATGAAATCGTCAAGATTACTCAGGGTCAAATCAATGTCCTCTAGAGTAACCTGGGTTTCGCCTCCAATGTTAATCGAGGTATTTCCGTCCTGAAAGACGGTCTGCAAATTGGCGGAACTCCCTTCTTCTACCCGGATGGAGTCGATGCCAAGTTCAAAGTTTATGATGAGATCCCGGCCATCGCCCGGTCTGAAGACCAAAATATCGGCGCCATTTCCTCCGTTGAGGGTGTCGTTTCCTTTTCCTCCGTCGATAATGTCATTCCCATTTCCTCCACGGAGGTCATCGTTTCCAATTCCGCCTACGAGAGTATCTTTCCCATTTCCGATGCCACCAATGAGGCGATCGTTTCCATTTCCGCCTATTATAGAGTCGTGCCCATGTCCTCCGTGGAGGCTATCGTTTCCTTCGCCACCAACGAGGGTGTCGTCCCCTTCAAACGCCTCTATCTTGTCATTTCCTCCTCGGCCATCAAGGCGTTCCCCGTCGGCCGTCCCCCGGAGGTGGTCGTCCTGATCATTCTGACCGATTGTTGGTAGGTCTCCGACAGGTCTGACAGGGATAATCAAAACGTTCTCTAGGACGGCTAGGGTTTCGCCTCCAGCTTTAATCAAGGTATCTCGGCCCTGAGAGACGATCTCGAAATTGGTGGAAATCCGGATGGAGTCGATGCCATTTTCAAAGTCTCGGATGGTATCCTTGCCATCGCCCGGCCTTAGGATAAAAGTATCGGCGCCCTTTCCTCCACGGAGGTCATCGTTCCCCTTTCCGCCGTCGAGGGTATCGTTTCCATCTCCTCCGTTGAGGCGATCGTTTCCATTTCCGCCTATAAGAGTATCTTTTCCATCGGAGATGCCACCAATGAGGCGATCGTTCCCTTCTCCGCCCACGAGAGAGTCGTTCCCATGTCCTCCGTGGAGGCGATCGCTTCCTGGGCCACCAACGAGGGTGTCGTCCCCTTTAAACGCCTCTATCTTGTCATTTCCTGCTAGGCCATCCAGATATTCCCCGTCGGCCGTCCCCCGGAGGTGGTCGTTCTGATTATTCTGACCGATGATTTTAGGAATTACAGTCGCAACAGCCGCAACAGCCGCATTCGCATCAATCAAACCATGGCCGGTATCGTTATCGTAGCCGGGAGCTCCCATATTAATGGCAGTTTTCTCCAAAGTGGAATAAATTTTGCTGGGAGTCAAGCGACCCGAACCGCCAGCAGCTTCTAGCATCAAGGCTGCTACTGCTGCTGCATGGGGCGCTGCTGCCGAAGTCCCGGAGAAGTTCGGGAAGCCATCTTTATCGCTATCTCGGCCAAAGAAGGTGGTATTTGTCCCGTCTGGAGCCACAATATCAACATTCTGGCGGTTTTCTGGTTTAGCCAAACGGTTACCTGCTGTATCGAAGAGAATGTCTATACCACCTGCGGAGGAAAATGGGTTTAATACAGGTGGGTTGACACCATATTCTGGTGTATTGAGATAATAAGCAGCTCCGACAGAGGAAGCCCCAGCCGCGTTAGCATGACCGAAGCTGGTTGGGCTATCAGTATTGTACTCGTTAATGGTGACGTCCCCGAATCCCACATACTTCATTAGTCCGGGGTTGGGACCGCCAAAACCCTTGCCAATAGCCTTGCCAATGACAATATTAAAGGACCCACCCCTTGGAAAGCTGAAAGCTTCAATTGGATCTCCACCTATATTGGGACTGAGACCTGGACCTTGAGCTTTACTAACGAGCTTTTTGTTTGCATCATACACGAAGATGTCAAGATCGCTAGCCGAACCGCGACCAAGCTCAAAGGATTCAAATGGCTGATCCCACTGGAATGAAAAGAGAGCTCCAGTAGACACTGTAATCGCTTGGTGAGTATCTATTCCAGCACCAGGGTCGAAGTCGTGCCACTCATAGGTTTTCCCGAACAAAGTTTCGGTCTCGCCGCTAGGATTAAAAGCACTCTCATAGCTCCGACGAGCGCTGTTTCCAGCGGAGGAAAAGTAGGCGACGCCATTAGCAACGACTTCATCCACCGCTTGTGCGACCGGCCCATCTTGGAACATCGGTTCCGTAGGGTAGAGTACGTCATCTACAATTATATCAGCACCCGCAGCAGCCAGAGCGCGGATACCATCAGCAAAATCCTCTTGACCCCTTCTGCCTCTAGCTGTGTGGAAAACCAATTTAGCACCAGGTGCAATATCGTAGATCAGTTGCAACATGGCACGCCCTTCATCAATATCGATACGGGGCTTAGTACCATCTTTCAGGACCTTAATTCCTGCTGGTAAGTCGCCGCTAGCAATATCGTCTGATGCGTTGTTCCTGGCAGTACGTGAAGTATTGTAACTATCTGAGAGTACGCCTATGGTAATGCCAGTGCCATCAACGCCAAATTTTTTCCGTGCCTCATCGGATTTCATGGCTTTGTTAGCTTGGCTTGTGTTTAACCCGACTTTGGTTGTTGGTTGATTCATAAGGCGACGAGGTACTTGGTTTACAATTTTACTATAGCATGTTCTCGTCAGGCAGATCCTCAAATGCCTTCCCAGGTAGAGCCCGGGAAGGAGAGGAATAGGGTTTTACAGGCTGAAAGATTGTAGGTGCGCATTAATTGCCTCCGCAGTAGTACGGGTGGCATCTGGACTTACTGCACCCTCGATTAAAGCCTGATCTTCAAACCCGAGAGCATGGCGCATGAATAAAATACCATCAGTTAACGCTCCCGCCGTGCCATTGCCATCTACATCTAACATAGTGTCCCCCACTTCATCCAAGTAGGCAACAATTTCCTCGGTATTGCGGGTGGCACCTTCACCTACAACACCTTCAGTCAAAGTCTCTCCCCTGAACCCGAAGAGATAACGTATGGCTACAAGGCCGTCAGTTAATGCATCTATAACTCCATTCCCATCAATGTCCAGTGCAGGTGATGGAGCAGGCGAGGTTAATGCAATTGAACTGGGAACAAAGTTGCTATTTGCAGGCAGGTCATCTGAGTTGGCACTAAAGTTGATCTGTGTCCCTTCAAACCCTGGTAGCGTTGTGAAGTTGGCCGTGTAAAGGGTAAGATTGGAATTGTTGGGCCAATTTCCTTTTTCATCTACCCAAGCTTGCAAGATGTATTTGTCTGTGTTCGGGTCGCCGTCCAAACCCCCATTGGTGACAGGATCGTCCAAGACTGCACTTATAGGTTGCGCACCCAAAGAGAAGCGCTCGGTCAGACCAGTGACTGGATCGAATGCTACTTGAGAACTGTCCCAATGCATGCCAAAGGCTATTCCTGTGGTGGGAGTTTCCGCAGGTTCAGTAGAGTAGTTAACATCAAAGCTGATGCTCGTGTTTGGTTCTACTGCTTCGGTCAGTTCAGAAGGAGTGATTTTCAGTTGAATGACTTCTTCAGGAGCAGAGGGTATGTCCTCCTCGATTATTGGCCCGCCGAATACTGGCATGATTATAGCTTTAGCCCATCCTAAGTTCTCCAGCTTCGCTAGTTCGCCGATCTTGCTTATCGGTATCGACCCAGAAACTGTATTACCCCGGACGCTCCCATCTAGCCCCAAGGCTTTGAGCTTCTTTAACAATGCCTCCCCATCATCATCTTCTGCTATCGCTCGAATGCCCACCGTCTGGCCATCAATGTAAAGGATCTCGGCGTTTATGAGCGGGGGTGCTTTTTCGGTTCCTTGAATAGCGGCGTCTACGCCGTCTGCGCCAACTGCATAGACCCAAGCTAGTTCGGGGCCAACTTTGTCAATCAACTGTGAAGCCTCACTCTTAGTCAAATTCTTGTTTTCTACCAGATACTCTGGCAAATCAAAGGGTTCTACATCTGAGAAATCAATTTTATTTTCAATTTCCATAAGGCTCCTCGGCCAATTTTGGCTAATTTTGCTTTTCATCATCTCTGGGGTCGCCGGTTGCTTTTGATGTTTCCACCGGTGCCTGGCTTGCCCTAGCGGTTGTCAGGAGTATTGGAGTCCTGACTTGTGACTTGGGTATGAGGTTGTTTCCCTACCTGAATATAGCATAACTAACTTGATTGCGTTTTGTCAAGGGTTTTGAGAAAAAATTTTTTCTTGGAGATGAAAATGCGCTCAACCCATGTATATCAATAGTTTCGGCTCGTAAAAAAATGTTTTTGTAACGTATAGCTCCTTCTATCTATACTCTGGTGCCGACCAGCTGTAGCTTTAACCCCTACACTTACTGCAATTTGAGAACGGATCCAGGCCTTAGTCCCTGGATGAGACTGCCTGAGCGGATGCTAAAGCGCAGCTGGTTATCTGGTATTGCTCGCAGTCTGCGAGGGTATTGCTCGCAAGCTGCGAGGGTATTGGTCGCAGCTTGCTGCCTGGCCATGACAGATTTAACTGTTCATTGTATATTATTATCTTACACTATTATTTGATTTTACGTCCACTACCAACTCTCCTAACCCCCAACCCCTAACCCCTAACCCCTAACCCCGATATTCCTATGAAAAGATTGTGCCATAGGGTATAATCAGTAGAACAGGATCGGACCAAATATTCTGTCTCCAGAATATCGCGCTCAGGAGGCAGATCCTCTAGAGCATCGTTCCCAGGAGTCCCTGGTGGGAACGAGAGGGAGAACTCTCAAAGCCCCCTTACTAAGGGGGGTTTGGGGGGATCTCCAGCAAGCGATCGATCGATAGTCTTCATATTCCCTCATGCCATGACATCACATATACTAGTGGTAGAAGATGAAGCCAAACTGGCAAAATTTATCGAGTTAGAACTGGGCTACGAAGGCTATCAAGTCACCGTCGCCCAAGACGGCTTAACCGGACTGACAGCAGTGCGGGAAGCTAAACCTGATTTAGTCATTCTCGACTGGATGCTGCCGGGGTTCAGCGGTGTGGAGATCTGCCGCCGCCTGCGCAGTACTGGCAATCAAATGCCCGTGATTATCTTAACTGCTAAAGATGAAGTGCTCGATCGGGTGACGGGATTAGACGCCGGTGCCGATGACTACGTAGTCAAACCCTTCAGCATTGAAGAGTTGCTGGCCAGAGTCCGCGCCCACCTCCGCCGCACCCAAAAAGCAGACCAGCAAATGTGGGAATATGAAGATTTGAAATTAGATAGGCGATCGCGGGAAGTGTATCGGGGCAAAAGATTAATCCAACTGACAGCGAAAGAATTCGATCTGCTAGAATATCTGATCGCCCATCCCCGGCAGGTTCTCACCCGCGTTCAAATCTTGGAAAAGGTCTGGAGTTACGACTTCATGGGAGATTCTAATATAATTGAAGTATACATCCGCTATCTGCGCCTGAAACTAGAAGCCAACCAAGAAAAGCGCCTAATCCAAACTGTGCGAGGTGTGGGCTATGTGCTACGGAGCGAGGGGGAGTTTAATTGAAAGATATTTGAAAAGTTTGAGTAACACCTGAAAGTATTGCATACCACTTGCTGCTTTGGATCCCCCCTCGCATGTGGTCAAAACCCGTTGAGCTTGCATGGGCTCTCCCAGTCGCTCTGTGCAACTACTTTTGACCTCCCCCTACACCCACGCTGCGCGAAAAATCGCAATGACACAAACCTCCGCCATTTATTGCAAGTCTATTCCTTTCAAAGTATAACTCAAGTCCCCATCATTATAGCCTACCATCTCAAATGTTATCCTTAGAAACCCTGACTGTAGAGATTAATGGTTTACCAGCTGCTCTGTCAGGCACTAAATTGGTGCAAATGTCTGATTTTCATTACGATGGCGATCGGTTGCCAACAAAACTGCTAGCAAGGGCGATCGGGCTTGCCAATGAAGCCGAACCTGACCTAGTATTATTAACAGGAGACTTCGTGACCGATGAACCAGACCCCATTCATGAACTGGTCAAGCATCTGAAGCACTTGCAAAGTCGTGCCGGGATCTATGCTGTCTTAGGCAACCATGACATGTATTATCCGGAAACCAAACCAGAAGTGATGGCAGCTTTAAATAAAATTGGCATCAAAGTCTTGTGGAACGAAGTCGCTTATCCTTTAGGATCTGAATTAGCCCTAGTAGGAATGCCCGACTTTTGGTCTCGGGAATTTAACCCGGCTTTGGTGATGGACAAGTTAGCTACCGAACTGCCCCGCATTATCCTATCTCATCAGCCAGATAGCGCCCAAGTTATGCGAAAATGGCGAGTAGATCTGCAATTATCAGGACATACTCACGGAGGTCAGATATGGCTTCCGAAAATTTGTCCTTTGCCTGCATGGTTGGATACCCTGCGTCGAATTATTCCTAAACCTTTACATCCTTTTGTACCATATTTGAAACGACGCTGTCATCGGGTAGTTAAGCATTGGGAATGGGCACAAGGGTTTCATCAGGTGGGAGAAAATTATCTCTATGTTAATCGAGGTTTAGGGAGTTACTGGCCTGGTCGGTTGTTTTGTCCTCCTGAGGTGACGGTAATTACTCTAGTTCAGAGGCATTAAAAATGCGAATTTGCTTTGTTGGCGACTCGTTTGTTAATGGCACTGGCGACCCGGAATATCTGGGTTGGACGGGCAGAATTTGTGCTGTGGCCAGATCCTGGGGTTATGATATTACTTATTATAACTTAGGCATCCGCCGAGAAACAAGTGCTGATATTCTCGCCCGTTGGCCCGCAGAGGTCGATCGCCGCTTAACTCCGGAAGTTGAGGGTAAAATAGTATTTTCCTTTGGTGTTAATGATACCACGATCGCTGCGCGAAAAATCGAGGAAGCTGGGTCAACTCGCGTTCAACTTGCAGATTCGATCGCGAATACCCGGGAGATAATGCTGGCAGGTAAGGCCCGATCGCCTATCTTGATGGTGGGCCCACCACCGATCGCGGACCGGGAACAAAATCTGAGAATATCGCATTTATCAGGGGAAATATCTTCAGTCTGTCAGCAGCTAGAAGTCCCCTATCTGGATGCGATCGCGCCTCTGGAAAAATCGGCTATTTGGATGGAGGAAGCATCGGCCAATGACGGGGCTCATCCGGGGGCCGCCGGTTATAAAGAGTTAGCGAAATTAGTGCAAAATTGGCAAGGGTGGTTATCTTGGTTCAAATAAGCTATAATGTTTGATATCCTATATTACATGCACGATGATGCTGCGATTGTACGACTTTGGAGATTCAGGAAATTGCTACAAGATCCGTCTGTTACTGACTCAACTGGCTATTCCTTTTGAACCCATAGAAGTTGATATCCTCAAAGGGGAAAGTCGGACGTCAGAGTTTTTGCAGAAAAATACTAATGGTCGCGTCCCGGTCTTGGAAACTGAGTCCGGGGAGTTCCTTTCTGAGTCAAATGCGATTATGTTTTACCTGAGTGAAGGGACCGAGTTCTTTCCGACCGATCGCTGGCAACGGGCCAAGGTGATGCAATGGTTATGTTTTGAACAGTATAGCCACGAACCCTATATCGCCACGACGAGATTCTGGATTAAAGAATTGGGAAGGCAGAGGAATATGCGGAGGCGATCGCCCAAAGCGGGAACCGGGTTATGCAGCGTTGGGGGTGATGGAAAAGCACTTAACCCAGCACAGCTTTTTTGTCGGGGAACGCTACACGATCGCGGACATTGGTTTATTTGCGTACACCCATGTCGCGGATGAAGGAGGTTTTGACTTAACGAGATTTCCAGCGATCCTGAGTTGGATAGAAAGAGTGAAGGCCCAACCTCGCTACATAGGTTTGTAGTAAGCACTTTAGTGCTTCCCTCGCGTAAGGACTTTAGTCCTTACTACGAACCTCGGCGACAACAAGCAAACGCCGCTGAATACAAGGAACGCTTTGGCGATTTATCATAATAGCCCGGTAGCCAAGACCTAGCCCTCTAACCCGGTTTTTTGTCAAAACAGAGTTTCTTAATTCAGTAGTTGGGCGGCGAATTCTAAAGCTTCTGCTGCTGTCGAGACCTTTCCCTCAACCTGGGCGATCTGAATTTCTGTCAGTAACTTGCCAATTTGTCTTCCCTTGGGTAAATTGAGTGCTGACATCAAATCTGTTCCCGTCACGAGGGCCGTAGGATGAGCAGCAGGATCTTGCGGATCTAGATAGCGATCGATCGTTGGGGCGATCGCCTCTTTCTCCACGCCACTGGCCACCGCCAGTACGCAAGCAGCAGGAAACGCCTCGCCGACTTCCCGAAAGAAGAAATATTGTTCTCGCAAAGACATTGGGCCTGCTTGCAGTTGGGGTAAACTCTTCAGGGCCGCAAGGGTTGCCCGCAATTCCACACGAGAGTATTTTAAGTGTAATAACTCGGCTTCAGCTTTCTGAGGATCGGGGTTTAACAGACTCGCCAATTTAGCAATACTCAACCAAGAAGTTTTTTGCGTCTCCAACAGGGATGCTTGCAGTTTTATTCCTAGGTCTGGCCAACATTCTGCCAACTTGACATTGGCCCGATCGACTGCTGCGACTCTTGCCAACCCCGCTGCTGTAGCACTCGGAACCAAGGGGCGAGTAAACTATTTTCAAAAGCAGCTTGCAAGAAGATCGTGCCACAAGCATTATCCAGCATAAACTCCACCTCGACTCGTACCCGTTCCGCTGCTACCCTTGACAAATGGGGCGCGAGTTCCCCAATAGTAGAACTCGTTTCCGGTTCGATGACAAAACCCAACTGGGCAGCTTGACGGTATGCTCGTAATAATCGTAAAGGGTCATCTTGAAGGTTTTGGCGCGATACCATCCGGATAATTCCTGCTTCCAAGTCCGCACAACCTCCCAGGGGATCTACCAGTTCCCCCCTTTGCAGATGGTAGGCGATCGCATTTATAGTAAAGTCTCGGCGTCCCAAGTCAGCGGGCAGGGTTTCCCCCACCTGCTGGGCAAAGTCAATTGTTAGGCGTGAGAACACCACCCTAGCAATTTGCCTGTCCGCATCCAGGACCACAAACCCAGCAAGATAGTGACTGGCGATCTGTTTGGCCGTTTCCACAGCATCAGCGGGCATGACAAAATCCAGATCCAGGTACTCCCGCCTTCGATGCCTTCGGGATGCTAGCTGCTGCGCAGGGCCGCTGCGCTAGCGCAAAAACCCCTCAGGCATCGACTTGACAGCAAGGCATCCCGCACCGCACCGCCTACCAGATAAGCATCAGCGGGCAACCACTCTAGGCTAAAGGGCCAGGTTTCCGGAGATAGGGCATTCAGAGTCCGATCGCGCAGCGACTGCGCAGCAGTATCGAGCATAGCCATAAAACTACTACAAATGGACCATTACGGTTGCTAGTCAGTGAGCAAAATTACCTGACAGTTGAGCATCCAGTCGTTTCCAGAGATGCCCACCCTGACATGGGTGGGCACTCATGGCTGCGCCACGCTGCGCGCAGCGAACGGAAACGAGTGCCTCAAGCGAGAACAAAATTACCTCAACCGATCGCGCAGCGTGGCGCCAGCCATGACCAAAATCACCGGTCCCATCCCAATTGACCGTCAAGTGTAGCCCCACTGGGGGTGAGTGAGGTGGGTCGGGCGCAGCCGGGGTTGTGGGGCGGAGCCTGGGAACGTACTACCCAGGAGACACCACGCGATCATTTAGAAAAAAGGAATACTCCCCGATTTTATGGCTGCGCTCCCGTGAGGGATATGGCTGGCGCCACGCTGCGGACCGATCGCCCCAAGTTTAAGCTAGATTAACAGAAAGCCTGTAATGGAAGCCATGGGAAAATGTGTATTTGCGTGAACTGCCATTATGTCGATCGTTGCACCACCTATCATGCGGTGGAAACACAACACCAGCAGCCGCACCTAACTGAGGCCCCAGATTTTGAAGCCACTGAACCCTCCATCAACGTGAATATCCGCCAAAGGGAAGATATTATTGAGATGGAATGGGACGTTGTCGGTTGTCTCAGCTTTAAGCAGGAGACTGGTAAATGGGCGCGGTTGCGTCCCGGAGAACTAATTCCTACCTAAAGGCGCATGAGTTATTGTTTTAATCCCGCTTGCCAGAACCCCGACAGAGGCTACCATCATCACAGCGATCGAACCAGCCCGGGCAGGCTTGGGGAGTAGCTTTTTGCTAAATGAGCCTACCATGACCTTTGCAGTAGCTGCACCAATTACCAATCGCGCACTGCGTAGCGGAGGGGGCCCGAGCGTGCAGCCATAACTTGGGAATGCGTTAACACCCTCAAATTTCATACAGGTCGAATTAATTCAGTGGCGATATCGGGACTCAAGGTCAGATGCTAGTCAGTAGTAGCGATAAAAGAATCATCGTATCGAACCTGATCGCGCAGCGTGGCGCAGCCATAGACGGTCGCCATCCATCCAGTCGTGTCCAGAGCCTTTCGTTTCCGGAGACTTTCGTTTCCTCTTCGCGTCCGGAGACACCCACCCATGTCGTGCGCGGTCCCGACACGACAGGGTGGGCGCTCATGGCTGCGCTCCCGTGAGGGATACGGACACGAATGGCTGCGCCACGCTGCGCGGACGGCAAATTTTAATCAGTGGCAATTTAGACAAAACCATTACGATCCGCAACTTAGCGACAGCAGCCATGTCCAGCACCTTATTTGGAAAATTCTCCTCAAACTGTAGCCATAATGGTTATGTTTACTGGGTAGGATTTAGTCCTCAAGATGATATTTTGGCCAGCAGTAGTGCGGACAAGAGTATTCGGCTTTGGAATTGGCAAAAAGGGAAATTAATTAAAACTCTTCTGGGACATGAGGATAAGGTTTGCCAGAAGCATTTAGCCCCGATGGCCAAACTATTGCTAGTGGTAGCGCCGATAAAAGTATTAAAATCTGGAACGTGAGAACCGGGATGCTACAAAGGGAACTGAAGGGACATACAGAATCAGCAAATGCAGTGGCGAACCGTTCCGGAAAAATCGGTCCGGACAATCAAACTCTGGTGAGTGGCAGCAAAGACAAAACCATCAAAATCTGGAATATGATAACTGGTAAACGGATTAACAGTCTGACAGGGCATTCAATATTATCAGTAGCGATTAGCCCAGATAGGAAAAATTGCGCTAGTGGCAGTAAAGATGATACCATAAAAATATGGAATCTAAGCAGTGGGGAATTGTGCCAGACCCTTTCTGGCCATGCAGATGCAGTAAAATCAGTGGCATTTAGTCTAGACGGGAGATCGCTAGTCAGCCCAAGCCTGGGACGGAACCCTCAAAATTTGGCGATATAATTGAATGGAGAATGGAGAATAGAGAATGGCCATCTTATTGAAATTGAGCAATATGTGGATCTAGCATCACAAGTCAAGCACTTACCGCAGCAGTTATTCCGACTGTCTGATGATGCCCAAGCCGATGTGGTGTACATTAACCAATCATCTCTGTATGGTTGACATTACTATCTCAAAAAACGGCATCCCTATCAGACTTACAGATGAAAGATGGGGGCATATTATAAACAAGCATCCTGACTTAGCAAATCGTCAGTTAGAACTGCTGCAAGCTATTACGGAACCAAACCGGATTCTTGAAGGCAGCGAACAAGAACTATTAGCTATTAGTGAGTTCACCCCCGGGAAATGGCTGGTTGTTGCCTATCGAGAATTTGAAGATGATGGATTTATCATCACTGCTTATTTGACCCGCAAAATTCGTTCTTTGAACAGAAGGAGACAATTATGGCCGTAGTCAGTATTGATATACAGCAATATTTACAACTAGCAAAAGTAACGAACAAATTACCGAAGCGGGATTTCTGGACTGCTTACGACTCAGAAGCAGATGTGTTTTACATCAGTTTTCACGAACCAGCGTTACCAGCTGATGATAGCGAACTCACCGATGATGATGTCATTATCCGCTACGATAGGCGCGAAGAGATTATTGGCATCACCATTCTCCACGCTAGTAAACGATAAATCAACCCAACTAATATCTTGCCGTGACATCCGATCGCCAGTTATACGGTTTAGCCCTCCATACTAGCAGCCCTCAACTAGGTTTAGCCTTAGCCAACTTTTCCTCTGATAGCCGCTATCAAACCTGGGACTTGGGGCGGGAACTGTCCGCCCAGCTACACCTGCTGCTAACTGAATTTATCAAACCCCAAACTTGGAAAGACTTAACCTTTATCGCTGTAGCAACCGGTCCGGGTAGCTTCACTGGCACCCGCATGGGCGTCGTAACCGCCCGGACCTTGGCACAGCAGCTGGATATTGCCCTCTTCCCAGTCTCCTCTCTGGCCGCGATCGCCCGATCGCACAGTTCTGTAGAATTTAGTAATATTGCCATACAAATGCCAGCCCAGCGGGATCAGCTATTCACCGCCATCTACGAAGTCAATGCCCAAGGAGTTACCCCCCTGTTACCAGATGGGGCACGGGCCCCCGATATCTGGCAACAAACCCTCGACCATTGGGAGACTCCCTACCAACTTATTGTTGCCCCAGCAGATCGTGGTGCTTCCGCGTTTAGCGTCTTAGAACTTGCTCATCTCGACTGGCAACTTGGAATTCGTCCTAGTTGGCAAGACGCCCTGCCCTTCTATGGACAGCATCCTGTGAAAACAGACCCAGCTACATAAGTGTCAGCCAATTTACTAATAATTTCCATGAATCCCAAACCCAAGTCTTCATACCGTCGCTTTACCAGTACAGGAGTGAGTCCTAACCCTGTAAACTCCTCGGATCCAAAGCATCCCGCAATCCATCCCCTAATAAATTAAACGCCAACACCGTCAAGATAATCAACACTGCTGGCGGCCATATTAACCAAGGCTGCAATACCAAAATTGAAGCATTGCTAGCAGAGGAGAGCAAATTTCCCCAAGAAGGATCGGGTTGCTGAATTCCCAGGCCAATCAGACTCAACACCGATTCTGCCACAATAAAGCTGGGAATCGATAGCGTCGCCGAGATGATCGCATAAGTCGCCGTTTGGGGCAAGACATGACGGACAATAATATAGAACGGATTGGCCCCCATCACCTTTGCCGCTTGGACAAATTCCCGCTCCTTAATCGATAGTACCTGTCCGCGAATCACCCGTGCCAACCCGGCCCCAGCTGATAAAGGAAGTGATTGCTACAATCATCAGAAACCTTTGGGTACTTGTCAACCCTGGGGGCAGCACGGCAGCCAGGGCCACCAACAGATATATGCCTGGAATGGTCATTAGTACTTCCACCATCCGCATCAAAACTGCGTCCGCCCAGCCGCCAAAATAGCCAGATATGCCTCCGATCAACATTCCCAAGGGAAAGGAAATTGCAATTCCCACCAAACCGATACTGAGGCTAATTTGACCGCCATAGACTATGCGACTGAACTGGTCTCGTGCTTGCTCGTCGGTGCCCAGAATATTCAGCTTTCCTTCACCCTTAGCGCCGAATAGGTGAATGTCTGTCGGGAACACCCCAAACAGTTTATAGGGGTCTCCCTTGACAAACAAACCCAAAGGTGAGGGTTGAGTGCGGTCTACGATGAGAGCCCGATCGCCCGTCTCCAGGTCCACCGGTCCCTGGGTCGTGGGATAGACATGAGGGCCGATCAACTCTCCTGTTCGATCTTGCCAGTAAATCCTCGTTGGCGGTAATAGCGCTCCATCCTGCTGTCCCACATAGGGGTCATAAGGGGCGACGAAGCCTGCTGCCATCACAGTTATATAGAAAACCAGCAGCAGCGAGGCTCCCGAGCGGGCCAAAGGATTATTTTTCAGTTTCTTCCACCAGTCCACAGTCTACTCCTATCGCGCACTGCGTAGCGGAGGGGTCCCGGAGCGTGCCAGCCATAGCCGCAGCTTCAGCCAGTCTCAGCTTGTCCGAGTTCTCAGCTACCTGTTCGTGTTCCACCACAAACACATTACAGTAGAGATTAGCCACAATTTGTTTCCCCTCCTGAGTCAGGGACAGGTAATGGAGAGCATCTTTCACGTAGGGATAAACCCCATTCCAGTAGAACTTGGAATAGTTTTTCCACCGCACAAAGGGACCAGACCGACGGCTGACAGTGTCAACCAACACGGGATCCTAGATATACTTCCGATCTGGCCCGTTTCTTCAAACTCGTAGAACAAAGACGTAATCTTATTCAAGTATCGGGGGTCAGACAGCTGACCGATCAAATCCGCAGCCCGCACTAGATTAAACTAAGCCAGGCTGTCGCCAGCCCGACTCGTCTTCAGAACCGGACGTGAGACTTTCACCTCATCCGGCTCCTCGGTTTTCCTATCCCTTTTCCGGGCGCGGCCTTCTATACTGCCATCCATCCTTGTCTTCTGGTGATGACAGTAGTCATGAAGCAGTTGCAGGTTGCCGTAGGTATCTTTACCGCCTAATGATTTCGGTATGATGTGATCTACTTCCCACCTATCTCCATCTCTGAATGTCATTCCGCAGTGGTTGCATTTGCCTTTCTGTCTGCCCATGAGCTTTATTACTCTAGAGCTTATCATCGGGCTTTGCCGCAACCTTTTACTCCAGTACACGAGGTTCCCATTCATCGGGCTAGCTGTCCCTTTCACTTTTACGTGCCGTACTATTTCCGTTTCGGAGTGTAAGATTAGCTTTATCCCTTTACTATCCATGAAGTTCCACTGTCTACCGCCTTCGGCTTTCCAGTACTTCTTTGCTACCCATGCGCCGGTTTTATTTGGGTGCCTTCGCTTTGCCCATCCCCACGTTATTTCCCACAGGTAATGGTCCAGTTCTCCGAACACTTCCTTGCTTACCACCGTTCTGTAGTAGTTGCACCATCCCCGTATGATCGGGTTCAGTTTGCTTATCAGTGCGGCCTGTGATGCGGCCTTGTGACTCTCTATTACAGCCTTCAGCTTTTCCCTGTGAGTTTTGATGGATTTATTGCTTGGCTTTACTAGGGTTCTATATCCCTTTCCTGATTTTCCACTTCTATTTTTACCCACCTTATATTGCCGAACGTTGAACCCTAGGAAATCGAACCCTGGCTCCTGTCCCTCCAAGGTATGGGCCACTCTGGTTTTCTCAGGTTTTAGTTCTAACCCTACTCCTGCCAACCACTTGCTGATGACCTCCTTGACTTGTTCTATAACCTCGCGGTTCTTATGTATCACTACAAAGTCATCTGCGTACCGCACTACTCCCAATTCCCTTTGTGTAACTTTACCTACCGGGACTACTCCTTTCACTGCCATTTCCATCCCATGCAGTGCTATATTTGCCAATAGTGGGGATATTACTCCCCTTGTGGCGTTCCTGCATATGTGGGTTGATATGCGTCCCGATCCATCACCCCGGCTTTTAGCCATTCCCGGATTTTCTTCCGTACCGGTGATGTGCTATTTAGTTTTTGGAGCAGTGCTTTGTGGTCTATACGATCAAAGCACTTCGCGATATCTGCATCCAGCACCCATTTGGGCTTTCGTGCTATGCAATTAAATATTGCCTCAATCGCGTCATGGCATCCTCTTCCCGGCCTGAACCCATAGGAGTTTGCCTCAAACACTGCTTCCCATTCGGGCTCCAGTGCTATTTTGACTAATCCCTGTAGAGCTCTGTCATACATTGTTGGTATCCCCAGCGGCCTCTTTTCGTCTCTTCCGGGTTTTGGTATCCATACCCTACGGGTCGGCCTACCTTTTTTCCCATCATTAACTCTAAGCTGCTTTACCAGTGACCTTCTTTCGGAGGGCTTAAGCGCAATCACGCCATCTACCCCTGCCGTCTTTTTGCCCTGATTCTGCTGGGTTACCTGTCTCACCGCAATCATTTTTGCGGACCATGACCTCGTGAGTAACCCCTGGAGTCTGCGTACTGACCTTCTATCTCCTCGTTGGGCCGCCCTGTAGATACGCTTTTGGATCTTGAGCACGTTCCGCTCCAGCTTGCGCCAGGGGGTCATACTCCAGTCATTTACTATCGTCTCCGATGTACTCCGTGACATATGAAATCCTACTAACTTCTACATTTTTGGTTAACCGTGAGGGCGTCAGCTCTATCCCGTCCATTACGGACGGTCATTTGCTTCTCCACTCAATCTCTCCCAGTCGTGACCTGCTCATGATTCGCAGATGTTGCGCCTTTGGTGGCTACTCAGCTCACGACCTCACTGAGAGTGCATCGACTGGTTTACTTCGTTCCTGCAGATGATTGGTTGTGACCTTAGAGAGTGCCCCTGCGCCGGGTTTATTGTCAGTGCTTGTTGGTCAGCTGGGTATCTGCCAACGACCATTATCCTTTCCCTTTTGGGCCAGTGTATGAGCCTTATTCCACTGGTTCTACATTACGACGTTGCAGCACTTCGCTTTATGCTCCTCATAGCCACTTGCTCGACGTTGTCCAGCTTTAGGCTGCCAGTCATTGACGCCAAATCGCCCCGCTTTACGGATTGATGCCATCGCGTCCGGGAGCACCCACCCTGTCGTGTCGCTCCCGCGCACGACATGGGTGGGTGTCTCCGGACGCGAAGCTACCGTAGGGGCGATGCTTTTACCCCTGCACCTGGGGAGAAGGACTTGCACCTTCATCATCTCTAGGTTTCGCCGGTCCACTTCGGTGTCACCACCAATGACTGGCTACCCCTTGCAAGTTGTCAGGACTTATGAAATCCTGCTAGGGGTCTCGGTTCTATGGCCTGTGACATGGTCTCTCGACCCTCCTCGTCCATTTTGAACCTTTACCCTAAACGAATCACACACCCGGATAGTAGACAGTATCTTGATGGTCTTCTGGGCACCGGGAAGCGAGTCAATTCTATATTGTGCTTAATCACCTCAGCATCAATTAGCTTGTGACCGCCAATCGCGCAGCGTGCTACCTATAGAACCTCAAAACCCAAATTCGCCAAAATTGGCCAAAATTGCCTTGTGATTTACCCCAAAGCGGAGAAATTTACCAAAAATGGCTGTCGGGGACGTGGAAATTTTTAGAGGTGGCAACTGGGTGCGGTCAAAAGTAGTTGATAGAGTAGAGCAATTTTATCCGGATGTGGTCAAAACCCGTTGATAAAAGGGATGGATCCTCTTACCAACGGGTTTTGACCACATCCTTCCCTGGGGAGGCCTGGGAACGCAAGGGGGGTTGATCCTCTTACCAACGGGTTTTGACCACACCCGTGGCAACTTGAGTTTGTTAAGATCACCTAAGTTGCGACCTATTTAAAAAAATATGAATTACCCACTTAGACTTTACAGATATTTTGAGGGTTTTAGTAGCCCTCGATACAAAATTATATTTTTATTGTGCTATGCGGCGGGTTGGCTATAGAGGTTATAATGTACTAAAATAACAGTTAATTGCTGGTTCTGTAGATTATGGAAGATATGATTACAACAATTTTTGTTCTTGGCGACGAGATCCTAAAAGCTTTGAATATAAAAGAAGATCCACAAGTAAAAATGAACAATGCAGAGGTGATGACGGTAGGATTGGTTGCTGCATATTTTTTTGTCGGACACCACGAGCGCTCTTGTCAATTTATGGTGGAACACAATTATCTAAAAAATCTGTTAAGTAAAAGTAGATTCAATCTCCGATTACATAATATAGGCGAACCAATTTGGATGCTTTTATTCCAAGTCATAGCTCAAACATTTAAAGAGCTAAATCCAGGTCAAGAATGTCAAGAATATATTCTTGATAGTTTCCCTGTGCCAGTCTGTGACAATATTAGGATTGATAGATTATATTCTTGATAGTTTCCCTGTGCCAGTCTGTGACAATATTAGGATTGATAGATGTAAAATTTATAAGCAAGAAGAATATCGAGGATATATTGCAAGTAAAAAACGTTATTTTTATGGATTAAGGGTTCATATGTTAGTAAACAAAAGTGGAAATCCAATAGAATTTTATCATGCCCCGGTAGTTATAATGACGTTAAAGTTCTGCAATCTTTTTGCTTCGATTTACCATCAAATTCTCTAGTTTATGGAGACAAAGCTTATAACGATTATCAATTAGAAGATTTACTAAAAGAGTCGGCAAAGATCAAATTAAAACCTTTGCGAAAAAAGAATTCAAAAAGAAAAGAATCTCCTTGTTTTGAATATATACAACATGTAACTAGAAAACAAGTTGAAACATGTTTTAGTCGGATAACTAATTTGTTTCCCAAGTCAATTCATGCCGTTACATCCAATCGCGCACTGCGTAGCGGAGGGGTCGTTACCCGGGGAGCTGGCAGCCATAGGATTTGAATTGAAAATAATTCTCTTTATCATCGCTTTTTGTATTCAATTTTTATAGGTCGCAACTTAAGTTAGTATATACATTTCTGAGTCAATTGTGCTCGATCTATCCTCTTAAGTAATTATACTTTTAATCCGTGATTATACATAAGGTTTCCATGGCTATAGTGAAATATTTACGGCTGCATCTGGGATTTGCTTGCTCGAACAATCGAAAATTGAAAATTGCTAATTGAGAATGGCTAATTGAAAATGGCATGGCTGCGCCAGCCGCAGGCGTATGGCTGGCGCTCCCGTGAGGGATACGGACATTAGTCATTTGCAATTAACCTCGTACTATTGGCAAATACAAATGCCTGTATTGAGACGATTCCTATGAGATCGCCCAGAATCTAGTCAAGATTGTTTGAGTTGCATCATAATAAAAAAAGAATTATTAAGTTTTATAAACAAAGGCAGCCAAGCATCGTTGGCTGGAATAGCAAGAGGGAGACAGCAGTGACAGGACAAGCATACTCAGAAGCTCCAACAGCCGTCACGCCACGGTCGGAACAGGGCGAGACTTGGGAAAATGTAGATCTAGACAAGGACCAGAAAACCGCCAGCAGCGGCAAGGGGATAGGGAAAATAGCGCTCGGGTTGGCAATTGGTCTGGCAATTGGTATATTTGCTGGCAGGACTCCTCCTCAAACCAATCCCCGATCGCGCAGCGTGGCGCCAGCCATGAGTTCGGCAGCGCAGCCAGCGGCTATAACAACAGCACCCAGCCAAACGGTTACCTCTGCACCGGTAGAGACAGGGACGATCGCCCGCACCATCAGCGCCACAGGCACAGTAGCGGCTTATGACTTGCTGCCACTGTTACCCCAGGCCAATGGCTTGCAGATCGAACGAGTCTTGGTGGATGAAGGGGATGTGGTGGTGGCGGGACAAGTGATGGCGGTTCTGGATGATGATGTATTGCAGGCCCAACAAAGCCAAGCGATCGCCGCATTGGAGTCGGCAAAGGCTAATTTACTAGAAAGACAAGCTGCTGTCACCCAAGCAGAAGCGGCTGTGGCCCAAGCTCTATCGGCACAAGCAGAGGAGGAAGCGGAAAAAGAACAGGAAATCGCGTCTTTGGCCCAAGCCCGCGTAGATAAAGCCCAAGCGGACAGAGAACAAGCAAGATATGAAAAATTGGCAACTGATGGGGCCATTAGTTTGCAAGAGTTAGAAAATCGCCGCACCACAGCTAGCAGTGCTGCTGAGGCCGTGCGAGTTGCTCGGGCCAATATCAGCAGCGCCCAAGCAAAAATTCAAAGTGCTCAAGCTAACGTCAGCAGCGCCAAAGCCCGACTCGGAAGTGCCAAAGCAGCGGTAAGTAGTGCGGAGGCTAACGTGCGCAGCGCCCAGGCTTCCGTGCAACAGTTGCGAACTCAGCTGGCACAAACAGAAGTAAGGGCTCCGGCGGGTGGCATTGTAGCCGAAAGAATTGCCCGGCGGGGAGATGTCACTAATGGCAGTCAAAAACTGTTTTCGATCATTGCTGATAATGCTTTGGAACTTCAGGTGCAGATACCAGAAACTCAGCTATCGAGGGTGCAGGTAGGAGTGCCCGTAGAAATTACTTCCGATGCGGATGCGCGGATATCTCTTCCAAGCGGTATTGTCCGCAGTATTGCTCCTCTGGTTGATGCTACAACTCGTCAAGCAACGCTGAAAATCGATTTGCCCTCCGATCCGTTACTGCGGCCAGGGATGTTTTTACGAGCGGCCATTACTTCCCAAACTGTTGAGGGTTTGACCGTTCCCTATGAGGCGGTGCAGTGGCAAGTTGATGGAGAGGCGATCGTCTATCTGTTGGATGGCGATAATGTTGCTCGGTCCCAACAGGTAGAAGTAGGTAATAGCATCGGCGGGGCAGGCCAGGGGAGTAGAATTGAAATTAAGCAGGGTCTGAAAAAGGGCGATCGGGTGATTGTGGCTGGTGCAGGTTTTGTCAAAGATGGCGAACGGGTAAAAGTCGTCCCGGAAGCCTCTGTCAATCAAAGCAAAGAACTCTAGGAGCGGCTAGTAGTTATCAGCGAGCAGTTACCAGTGCTTTTGCATTGGGTGGAGATGTCCTTAATAATTGGTTAATTGTTCGCGATCGCGCAAAACGAACACAATTAGCAATTAGCAATTAGCAATAGCCATGTCATTTAATATATCATCCTGGTCAATTCGCAAACCAATTCCCACATTGGTGCTGTTCATGATTTTAGCAATTGTGGGATTTATGTCATTTCTGATGTTGGAAATTGATGAAGATCCTAATATCGATATTCCGATCGTTTCCGTGACGGTAACTCAGCAAGGTGCGGGCCCCGTGGAACTGGAAACACAGGTGACGAAAAAAGTAGAAGATGCGGTTGCGAGTTTGGGGAATATTGATGAACTCATATCTACTGTTAAAGATGGTGTTTCCACAACGAGGATCGATTTGATTCTGGGAACGGATAGCGATCGGGCGACGAATGACGTGCGCAATGCGATCGCGCAAATTCGCCAAGAGTTACCCTCAGACATAGAAGAACCGGTAGTCAAACCGGTAGAATTTATCGGGGGTTCGATTATGAGTTACGTGGTAAGTTCTCCCCAAAGGTCGGTTGAAGAATTAAGTGATTTAGTCGATAGAAAAATCAGCCGTTACCTGATCAGGGTTCCAGGAGTATCCCAAATTAATCGCATCGGTGGGGTCGATCGAGAAATTCGGGTAGACCTTAACCCCCAACGCCTGGAAGCTTTGGGAATAACTGCTACAGAAGTCAACGATCAGATCCGTGCGTTTAATATTAACTTGCCAGGAGGGCGATCGGAACTATCGGGACGGAAAAAAGTATTCGCACACTGGGAAGTGCAAAAACAGTAGAAGCATTGCGTAACTATCGAATTGTGCTTCCGAGGGGGGGGATGTAGTCCTGAGCAGTCTGGGAGAAGTAACAGATGGCTCCGCTGAACCCCGTCAAAGAGCGCGTTTCACGATTAAAGATGACGCAAAAGTCCAACAAGAAACAATCGTCGGTTTCTCGGTGCTGCGCAGTACTGGCAGCACTCTGGTAACTGTAGAAGAAGGGGTGCGTGCAGCGGTAAAGGAATTAGCAAAAACTTTACCAGCAGACATCTCTATGAATTTGATTTTTACCCGCTGTGACGAGATCAGGGAATCATATCAGGCTTCGATCGATGCTTTGATAATTGGGTCGATATTGACGGTAATCACAGTAGGAATATTTTTGCGAGATTGGCGAGCCACTTTGATAACGGGCTTGGCCTTACCCCTGTCCATCGTCCCAACCTTTATGGTGATGAGAATGCTGGGTTACACTCTTAATAGCATGACGCTACTTGCCTTAGCCCTGGCAATGGGAAACTTGGTGGATGATGCCATTTGCATGATTGAGAATATCGCTCAACATCTGGCGAGGGGGAAGAAGCCTTTTCAGGCGGCCCTGGATGCGTCGGCAGAAATTGGTTTGGCTGTATTAGCAACGACAGCGACAATTGTGGCAGTGTTTGTTCCCGTGGCATTTATGGGTGGTATCCCCGGTCAATTCTTTCAACCCTTTGGGCTGACTGTGGCGATATCGACGATGTTTTCGACTCTGGTAGCCACGACGATGACGCCAATGTTATCGGCCTATTTACTGAAGGGTAAGGTAGAATCTTTACAGATAAAGAATGGCAAGCATGGTAAGAGACAACCCTATCTAAGTTTGCTGAGTTGGGCCCTACGGCATCGGATCCCTACTCTGCTATTAGCTGTTGCTTTCTTTATCGGTAGTTTGCAATTGGTGCCTCTGATTCCCAAGGGGTTGTTTAGCGGCTACGATCGGGGTTTGAGTACAGTATCGATAGAATTGCCTCCGGGGGCTACTCTGAACAATACAGATCGGGTGATGCAACAGACGACTTCTCTGTTACAGCAGCACCCGATAGTAGAAAATATACTGGGGATTGCTGGGGGAGAAAAGATAAATGAGGGGATACTCTATGTCAACCTGACGCCTAGGGAAGAACGAGCAATATCCCAGAAGCAGTTCGAACAGGAGATGCGACCGGGGTTTGGTGAAATTCCGGGGGCGCGGATCGGTTTTCAGGCCCAGGGTGCTACAGGGGCGGATAAGGACTTGCAGATCGTGCTCAAAAGTGAAAAACCCCAGCTGCTTCGCCAGACAGCTGATGCTTTAGAACGCTACATGCGCTCGATTTCTGGTTTAGTGGAGGTAAGTTCTAGTGCTTCTTTGGTAAAGCCGGAAATCTTGATTGCACCAGACCCCGCCCGGGCGGCAGATCTGGGGGTTTCCGTGCAGGCGATCGCCCGTACTACTTCTCTGGCTACCATTGGGGATAATGATTCTTCTCTGGCGAAGTTCGATCTGTCCGATCGACAAATTCCCATTCGCGTCCAGCTAGCAGAACGCTTTCGCAATGACCTGGAAACCTTAAAAAATATTCGGGTTCCCAGTCAAAATGGTGGAGTAGTCCCATTGCTAGCCGTAGCTGATGTCAGTCTTGGCAACGGACCAGCGGAAATCGAAAGGTTCGATCGGGCCCGTCAGGTATCGGTGGAAGGAAACTTGCAAGGCATTTCTCTGGGACAAGCTTTAGACAAGGTGAATGCATGGCTGGAGAAAAATCTCCTCTCAGAAGTTGAGCAACAACCCTCTGGGGATGCTAAAATAATGAGGGATATTTTCACTCGCTTTGGTTCAGCCCTGGGACTGGGAGTGCTGTCAATTTATGCTATCCTGGTCTTACTGTACAATAACTTTATCTATCCCTTTACCATTATGGTGGCCTTGCCCCTATCCTTGGGCGGGGCGTTGCTGGCCCTGATGATTACCCAGAAGGAGTTGGGGCTGATGGCGGTGATCGGAATCGTGCTGTTGATGGGATTGGTGACGAAAAACGCGATCTTGCTAGTAGACTGTTCCTTAGCGAATATGAAGGAAGGTCTGCGCCAGCGCCAGGCAATTAAAGATGCTGGAGTCTCTCGCCTGCGACCAATTCTGATGACCACCTTTTCCACGATCGCTGGCATGACCCCGATCGCCCTGGAACTAGGGGCCGGCGGTCAGGTGCGTAGTCCCATGGCGATCGCGGTTATTGGCGGCATCGCGACATCCACCATGTTGACCCTGGTGGTGGTGCCCACCTTATTCACCTACGTGGATAGTTTTCAGCGCTGGTTGCTCGGGTTGTTCAGAGGTGGGAACCGCAAGCGTCCCGTGCTAAAATCAGAATCTGGAGCAAATAATAGGTTGACAGTGGGAAAATAGTTGTATAGAATAGGTAGAGTGTCTTGGTAGTAAGCTGCTCCTTGCTAAAATCGGAATCTGATCGCGCAGCGTGGCGCCAGCCATGGCAAATCGGTTGACAGTGGGGAAATAGTTGTATAGAATAGGTAGAGTGCCTTGGTAGTAAGCTGCTCCTTGAAGACACACTTTACGGCTTACTACCAACAATGCGGGCGTAATTCAGTGGTAGAATGTCAGCTTCCCAAGCTGAACGTCGTCGGTTCGAGTCCGATCGTCCGCTTACGAAAGTACGGCAGCATGTCGGTCTACCTTTGTTCTTGACGCATCTGGGCCAGTTTTAGAGCCCTGCTTTTATCTTATTTCCAGTCGGGCGATCGCCGGACGGATGCATCTTCGCACAGGCTTCGCTGTTCTCTTCGATCTGTGCTCTATTTACCTATACTTGCTATTCGTCACAATTATGCATTAATCACAGTTTTTTATTAGGGGTTGCACAATTACGGGATGATAAGGGCTGCTAATGGCTAATACTCAAAGGTGAATCTCGATAGTCATTTTCTTGTCATGATATAGATGGATTTACTCTTTTCAATTAGCCAAAGTGCCAAAGTGCAATTTGCAAAAATGTGCAACGCATTTTATTATTTGTTACCAACCTTTATATAGAGTTATAACGGAGAATGGCTGGCGCTCCCGTGAGGGATATGGCTGGCGCTCCCGTGAGGGATACGGCGTTACTTGCGCTGGCGCCCTTTCCGCCTCCTGCTGGGTGATTGACGCTTTTTTCGTCCCGAAGCATGCAATTGTTTTATCTTCGACTTTTTATACTTTTTATAGGTTGAGACAGTATAATCGCTGATAATATGGCTGAGGGCACCCAGTTCTAAACCCAGGAGAAGGGCGCTTGCTTGCCACCGGTAGCTCCAGAGCGCACCGTCCCGGAAAAAACGGCCCAGCTGGGACAGGAAGCGGGGTAAACTGGAAAGGCGATCCGTTCCGGAAAAATCGGAGAATAAGCGCACCAGCGCTAAACAAAGAATTACTACCAGAGACAACCAGCAAGCGAGATAAACTACTCTGAGGGTGGTGCCGATAATGGGGCCGTGTGAGAAAATAGACCGGTGCTTTATGGTCTTCTGGTATGGCACCCAGATCCACTTGAACCATCCCCACCGGCGAAAGGGACGCGATCGCAGATCCAAATCAGGACTCAACATCAGGCCACTGAAGAAATATCCCGCCGCTACTAATAAGGCTAACTCGCTATTACCCCCCGTCAGCAGAAAAACTAGACCTGTAACTGCGGGCAATGTCCAAAGGGTAATGCGATCGTGGGTGTGGCCTGCGGGCATCAGAAAAAATTTTTGATCACTCTCTTGACTTTCTGGATTTTATCAGGTTATGATAGGTAAAGTTGAGTTGGGCGGTTAGCTCAGTGGTAGAGCGCTTGCCTTACAAGCAAGATGTCACTGGTTCAAATCCAGTACCGCCCATTATTTGGTCACATGTAGGACTTGTCCCGCCTGGGTGCGATCGCTGACGAACAGGGGTGAAGCGCATGTAGGACTTGTCCCGCCTGGGATCGCTCTGGCGAACAGGGGAGATTCTCCAAAGTTACCCTCTGGCTCTCACTCAGCTGCTGATTACCTATCACATGATTAAGGCTGCTAATATATCATTAATTGAGATTTTTTGACCAGTTGAGATGACCTATAGCCTGAGAATTGCTGATATCCCCCTTTCGGAACGGCCCCGAGAACGCTTACTAGAGTTGGGAGCGAAAAATATGGCGACGGCTGAATTACTTGCTATCCTTTTGGGTACGGGTCAGGGGAAGGGTAAACTCTCGGCTGTGGGTTTGGGACAATATATATTACAGCAGTTGGGGCAAAGTCAGCGCGACCCCCTGGAAGCGATCCGGGATATTAGTCCCCAAGAGTTGATTAAAATTCCTGGTGTGGGACCGGCAAAGGCTACGACGATCCTGGCGGCTGTGGAGTTGGGTAAGCGGGCTTTTCTGTCTCGTCCGGCGGAACGGACTGTTATTGATAGTCCGGCGGCGGCGGCGGCGGCCCTCAGTCATGAGTTGATGTGGCAAAGTACGGAACGTTTTGCTGTGGTGCTCCTGGATGTGAAAAATCGCTTGCTCGGTACTAAGGTGATTACTATCGGGACGGCCACTCAGACTTTGGCCCATCCCCGGGATATCTTCCGGGAGGTGCTGCGCCAAGGGGCTACTAGAGCAATTATCGCTCACAATCATCCTACTGGTAGCGTGGAACCGAGTCAGGAGGATCTGGATCTGACTCGCCAGCTGTTGAAAGGGGCCAGGTTTTTGGATATTCCTCTGCTAGACCACATTATTCTGGGTAATGGCGATCATCTGAGTATCCGGGAAACTACTTCTCTCTGGGATGAGGTTCCTCAAGATGATTGAGATTTTTTTCTTTTCCTTGGCTAATGTGATGTTTTTGTGTTAGAGTAGATTTCATCAGGGCGATTAGCACAGTGGTAGCGCACTTCCTTCACACGGAAGGGGTCACTGGTTCAAATCCAGTATCGCCCATTTTCTAGTTCTTGGTTCATGGCTGGCGCCACGCTGCGCGATCGGGCACAGGGCTACGTGTCCTACGCGATCGCAGCGTCAGTACCGGGTACACTGCATATTTGCGTCGCTCCCCGAACCCGTTCCCAGGCGGAGCCGTGGGAACGAGGGGTCCGACTACTAGAACTTAGCCCACGCTCCTATCGTTTCCAGAGACTTTCGTTTCCAGAGACTTTCGTTTCCAGAGCTCTCGTTTACCGATCCACCCACCCATGTCGTTGCCTGCTGGCGAACGACAGGGTGGGTGGATCGGTAAACGAAAGGGTGCTCCTGGACGCGACCCCCTCCTCGCAGCGGAGGGTTCGTTACCCGGGGATCTGGCAGGGGCTAGATTACAAAAGTGAGATGCACCCGTAAGTATTATCGGTTTTTAGGTAGAGTTGTGGGAATGAGGGGTAATGGATGGTCCATTGGATTGTAAGTAGATTGAAGAGAGGAGTAGTTGTTTGAGTTTGAGGATCGAAGCCATCGATAAAATTATAACGGCGACCATTACAGCGATCGCAGGCAAGAGCAAGATTATTTATGGCTGGCGCCACGCTGCGCGATCGGTGTCGGTTCCGCCCAGGGATCGAGTTCGTGAGGTGGTCAAGAGTAAAGACTGGCGATGCTAATGGTCATGACTCAGCAATGATGCGGGCATTCATTAGGGTAAAAATCCGATCGAGTATGGCTGGCGCCACGCTGCGCGATCAGTAATGCCAGCAAGTTCTGCTGTTTCCGTCGGTGTCAGGAGGTTGGCTTTTTGGCGATCGAATGGCTGGCGCTCCCGTGAGGGATATGGCTGGCGCCACGCTGCGCGAACGGGAGCTCTAAGCGGTTTTGAAGTTCATCGGTGAATTTGAAAAGATTGAGTCCATGGCTGGCGCCACGCTGCGCGATCGGATTTTTTGCAGCTTGACATCGCTTTCAATCCAGTAAGATGGTTGCACCATCGTTTGGGAAATCATGGCCATTACTCCTAAGGAAGGATTGCTACTGCAACCATTATACCTAGAAACTTTTGTTGCACGGGGGATGATGGTTGTCAGTTGGAGGTTGTCAGTAAATTGAGGATGACAAACCCAACATGAGTTCGATTGGCCTCATGGCCCGCCGTGGGTTAAAACCCCGGCGTTACCAGGCGGGAGCCAGGTAACGAGGCTCAAGTGGGTTAAAACCCACTGAAAGCCTTATCGAGAAAGCGTTTAGTCAACTTTTTCCTCTCGTTCCCTGGCTCCGCCTGGGAACGAGTTATTGAGGCGGAGCCTCTAGTTGAGAATGGTGCAAGATATGATTTTATATTGACATATCTGCGGGTATGTTTGCGGGAAACACTAAAGTGTTTACTACGAACGGTTTGCTCCGATCGCGCAGCGTGGCGCCAGCCATACCGAATTCCGAATTGGATGTTTTTGGTTTCGAGGCCGATCTCTCGATTATCATTGTGGGTAGTACCGGTGATGAGCAGGCTTACCACCCAACCTACAGATGATGCTGAGATGGTGTTGAAACTATTACCAAGCGGTGAGATTGCTATGGCTGGCGCTCCCGTGAGGGATATGGCTGGCGCTCCCGTGAGGGATACGGGGTATCTTTACGGGGCTCATTAACATGTCCCCCCTCGCAATGACAAATTATAGTTTTTGGAGTATGTGTCCCCACTTTCAAAAATTTGCACAAATGTAGAGGACGCACTATATGCTCTAATTTTTATTATGGTGATTTAATCAGACATGATATTAGATTTGTGTGGAGAAGCGTTTATGTGGCAACCGATCGCAGATTTACCATGGGACTGGCAGAATTTGGCAAGTTCTGAATTGCCACCTTTGGTAACTGTCTGGAACGAACAGGCCGACCGTCTGCGAAAATCTGGTGAGTTTCAAGTTTTTCAGGAGAAGCTACACAGGGAAATAGCGATTGAAACGGGGATAATTGAGCGTTTGTATAGTATAGACCGTGGCATTACTCGTTTGTTAATTGAACAGGGTATTAATGAGGCGTTAATTCCCCATGGCGCCACCGATCGCCCGATCGAGCAAGTTATTTCTCTCATTAAAGATCAAGAAGCGGCCATTGAGGGGCTGTTCGATTTTGTCGGCGGACAGAGAACCCTATCAAATTCTTATATCAAGCAGTTACATCAACTGCTCACCCAGAGTCAAGAGACTACAGAAGCTTTAGATACTCTTACGGGAAATAGATTTCGTGTTTCTTTGATAACTGGTGACTGGAAGCGTCAACCCAATAATCCTTTGCGACCAGATGGTACTGTTCACGAGTATTGTCCTCCCGAACAGGTGGCATCTGAAATGGATAGATTGATGGCACTGCATCACGAACATCGGAACCAAAATGTTCCTCCAGAAATTGAATCAGCTTGGTTGCATCATCGCTTTACACAAATTCACCCTTTTCAGGATGGTAATGGTCGCGTTGCTCGTTGTTTGGCTAGTTTAGTCTTCATCCAAGCTAGTTGGTTTCCTTTGGTCCTCACCAGGGACGATCGGGCGGTCTATATAGCAGCTTTAGAAGAGGCCGATCGGGGGAATTTGTCGGACTTAATTAAGCTTTTTGCCAAGAGCCAAAAGCAAGCTTTTCTGAGAAGTCTCGGTTTGTCGGAGCAGGTTCTCTCGGAGGCCCGACGCACTCAAGTGATTATTTCTTCTATTGCTGAGAAATTGAAACGGAATCAGTCAGCATCTATTCAAGAGCGATGCAACCAGGCTGAAAGTTTCGCCTCAAGTTTATTCGCTCTAGCTTCTATGCGTTTACAAGAGGTTGCTGATGAAATCGAGCTATCTGTCCGGAATTTTGTCAGTACAGCAGAGGTTTTGACGATTTCTGCTCAGAGGGGCGATCCGCGATCGTCTTACCATCGCTACCAAGTTGTAGAGACTGCCAAACAGTTGGGTTACTTTGCTAATATTAGAAACTACCATTCTTGGATACAGTTAGTTATTAATGTAGAAACTTCTATAACGCTTTTGCTGTCCTTCCACGTTCTCGGACGTGAATACCGAGGTATACTTGCATGTATTGCATGTGCTTATCATCGGGATGACTCTGAGAAGGGAGAAAGCAATATTAGTGATATTCAATCTCTAACGGACTCTCCGTTCCAGTTTTCTTATGCAGATGCAGAAGGGAATTTAAGAGCGCGTTTCCAGCAGTGGTTAGAAGATGTAATTTTGACTGGGTTAGAATATTGGAACAAAAGTATTTGACATACATGAGAATGCCATGAGTGGCTAGAACACCGGTCAAGTACTCTGCCTCGCCTTCTGTGCGCCCCGGGCGGCTATATCACATCAATTTGAGAAACGCTATAATACCATTTTGGAAAAACAATGCTACAGTTAATTTCAAACGATATCAAGAGTCGGTTAAAACTGAGATAAAGCACCAATGCTGATGGTTCTAATATACCCGTAGTCGGGGCCACGATTCGCGTGGATGCGTTCCCAGACGCAAATGCGGTGACGGATGAAAATGGGTTCTTTCGGTTGGAAGACGTACCCGCGCCTGTATTTTCCGTTCACATTGATGGCAGTACGGCGGAAAATGCGCCAGAGGGGACGGAGTATGCGACGGTAGGGAAGCTGTTCCATAGTGTACCGGGTCAGGAAACGCAACTGACGATGGATGGGGAGACGTTTGATATCTTTTTGCCACCGATGGCGACGGGTGATATTCAACCCTTGCCGGAGACGGGAGATACAGATGTGGGGTTTGGAGATGCTGGGATGGCGCAGTTGGAAGAACTGTTCCCAGATGTTGACGCCAGTGTGTGGGAGTTGACGCAGGTAACTTTCCCAGCAGGTTCGGCCCAGGATGAAGAGGGGAATGCGGCGACCCAGGCGACAATTATTCCTGTAGATCCGGAACGACTGCCTGCACCTTTACCGCCGAATATAGATCCGCAGTTGGTGATATCGATTCAAGCTGGAGGCGATGCAGGATTTTCTCAGGCGGGAGGGGCGACGAATTTTGACGTACCTGCACCGGTGACGTTCCCGAATTTGGACGGGTTAGCGCCTGGGACTAAGAGTTTGATTTGGTCGTTCAATCATGACTCTGGTGATTGGGAAGCGATTGGTACGGGAACAGTAAGTGAGGATGGTTTGAGTGTTGTTTCCGATCCTGGGATGGGGATACTTGCACCGGGATGGCATTTTGTGAATCCGGGAACGCCAATAAGTGGTCCAGAGAAACCAGATGGCGACTGCGATCCAAACGTTTTTACTTGGGAAAATGTTATTGACCTGTTTGAGGAAGTTGCCAAATGTGCTGCTGGGTTTAAGGGCTTAAGTGGTATAGTATCAAAGATTTTTAAACTATCTTCAGAAATCAAATCTTTGATTGGTAACGCTAGCAGCCTATGGCAACAAATTAAGGAAGGTGAAGTTGATGCTGGTGCTATCAGGGCAGGTTTTCGGACACTAAATTCAGTAAAGAAAACTGCATTAGCAACGTTTAGCGAGATAAAAGATCAAAATCCTTTGGGAAGGGCTCTGGCAATTTCCAAGTGCTTAGAGGGTCTTCTTGGTTTTGCTTCATCAACTTGCGATAATATCAGACAAGAGGACAGTGACTGTGATACGATCATTGTAAGGACGGTTTGCCGTGGTCTTGAATTGGCAAAAGCAACCCTTGGTAAAGTTAACTCCCTGATTGAAACAATCGATGAAGGACTTGACGATGCCTTGCTTGCTTTAGCTTGTGGAACAATCGATCAAATTGCTGCTGCAATAGGTTTTGCTGAAATTCAGGAGAATCAAAGTCTTGTTATTGTTCGGAGTGAAGAGTCCCTGGCGACAGTGGAAACAATTGATGTTGAACCTGTCATAGGACAACTGGAAACTCTCATAACTCAATTAGGAGAGTTTCAAACAGATGTAGAGGTTTCTGAAGAGTTTATCAGCATACTGGATGAGACCACAGAGGAAATAGCGGGTTTAGACAATGATGCTAACAACCTATATGCTGCAACAGTGGGTTATCCTGCTAATGCTTTTTATATTATTGAATATGAAGGATTTGAGATTAGAGGAGTAACGGATGATAATGGACAATTGAATACTGTTCTGCCTCCCAACACAGACTTTTCATTGTCGATATACGATCCTTTAACAAAAAGGATTGCGACCTACAGCGGTCAAACAGAGCCTTCAGGTAGTCCATCTCAAATTCCATCAGTTCGTTTTGTGACAACAGAGGGTGTAACTGAACTTTTTGACAGGATTGGAGAAGAACTAACATCAGACATTACAGAGGCTCTAACAGAGGAGGATATAAATGGTTTATCTGATGCTGATAACGACGGTTTAGTTGATGAAGCAGAGCGAATTATTGGAACTGTTTCAACAAGTGTAGATACTGACGGTGATGGCATCAATGATCTAGCAGAAATTCAGCAGGGACTCGACCCGCTGGGAGATCGGGGCTTCCCCACTGGCATCATATCCAGTTTGCCATTACAGGGTCAAGCTAAGGCTGTTGTTGTCGAAGGTTCGCCCCTCGATGCTCAAGACCAAACTGCTTATGTGGCTACGGGTTCTCACGGACTAGCTATCGTAGATGCTTCCCAGTTCGATAGCCCCATTGTCCTCGGTCAACTTGATTTATCGGGTGATGCGACAGATGTGGCAGTTGATGCTAATTTGCAAATTGCTGCTATAGCTAGTAATGGCGGTGGATTGCATTTAGTAGACGTATCCGACCCCATGCTCCCAACTACTAGCAACACTGTCAATATCTCTGCGAATCAAGTAGAAATTGCTGATGGTATTGCCTATGCGACAGTAGGTAACGCGCTGCGGGCTATTGATCTGTTGACAGGAGAAGAATTAAATAGCATTACCTTGCCTGGTTCTGGTACAGTGACTGACGTTTCCCGTGAAGGAACAAGTCTCTATGCCTTTACTAGCGGGTCCGACACCTTCTCGGTTATCGATATTGCCGACGAACAAGCCCTGAATGTACTCGGTCAGGTGAATGTGAATATTGCCTCGTCTCAAGTAGGCGTGTTCGCTGCTAATGGTGTTGCCTACCTAGCGGGTAGCGGGTTGCGGACAATAGATGTTTCTGACCCCAGTAACCCCAGTTTACTCGGCGATGCGGATCAGTTCTTTACTGCCCGCGAGGTAGCGCTGAACGGTTCTGGTTTAGCCTTAGTAGGCCTCAGAAGATCAGGGTTTGGAAATTTACGATGTCACGGACCCGCAGGATACAGATGCTTTCTTGACTGTAATAGATACGCCAGGGTTTGCTCGTGATGTCGCCATTGCGTCTGGCATCGCTTTTGTTGCCGATGACAGTGGCGATCTACAGGTGGTAAATTACCGACCCTTCGATAACCTTGGTGTTGCGCCTACAATGGAGATTAGCAGTGGGATAGCAGATGTAGACCCGAATACCCCAGGGGTTCAAGTGACAGAAGGAAGTTCTATCCCCGTGTTTGCCGATGTCACCGATGACGTGCAAGTCCGCAATGTGGAATTGCTAGTTGACGGCGAGGTCGTCAGTAACGCGGTTTCCTTCCCCTTCGAGTTAGCTGCGATCGCCCTAAGTAACGACCCAGATGCGGAAGTAGTGGAAGTGCAGGCATGAGCAACGGATACCGGTGGCAATACGTCGCTTTCTAATATCCTGACCTTCGACTTAGTACCAGATACCTTCGCGCCGGAGATAGAAAGGATCTCGCCAGAAGACCAGGGAGAAGCAGCTCAAAACTTACGCCGGGTGGAAGTCCGCTTCAATGAACCATTGGATGCAGATAGCGTGACAACAACAAACTTCCAACTGCGGAATGCAGACGGTCAGTTTGTTGCACCTGAGAATATCCAGTTGCGAGGAGGCGACAGAACGGTTCAACTGACCTACGAACCACTGCCAGTGGGAGATTATAGTTTGCAGATCGACGCCTCCGAGGTAACAGACAGAGTAGGGAATGCCTTGGGCGAGCAAGATGTCGTCAGCGAGTTTACCCTCATAGAAGGAACCATCTTCTGGGTAGGAGGCAGCGGTGACTGGAATGACCCAGACAACTGGGATACAGGGGAATTACCCGGACCAGATGACATTGTGGCAATCAGCGTTCCAGGGGAGACTACAATCACCTATAGTCGAGGTTCTACCTCAGTCGGGGCGATCTTCAGTCAGGAAAATTTAGTTATCTCTGGTGGCAGTCTCGCAGTAACAGGTAATTCGGAACTCAACAACGGTTTCACCCTCAGCAGCGGTACCTTGGACGCCGACGGAAACATCATAGTGGGGGGTAACAGTAGTTGGACGGGCGGCACGATCGCAGGCGATGCAGAACTAATTAACACGGGCACCTTTGATTGGAAAGGTGGCACACTTACTGGGAATCTAGCTAACACGGGTAACTTCTTTGAGTGGACATCTGGCACTATAAATAGTGATGGCGGACTAACCAATACTGGTACTCTCAACATTTCTGGAGAAGGCACAAAATACCTAATCGGCACATTCAACAACACGGGGACAATAGTTCATACTTCTGGAACCGTGAGGAGGTATGGTGGTAATGCTGGCACCTTAAACAACAGTGGTACCTATCGCAAGAGTGGAGAAGAAGCTGCCACAGTGGATGTAGACTTTGACCTAAATGATGGCACCATAGATGTGCAAGCAGGAACCTTGCGGTTAGATGATGGGGGAACGAGCACGGGTGGCAGCTACAGCACTGCTGCTGGTGGCGTATTAGACTATTCAGGGGGTACCCACAACTTCAGAGGTACTTACACTGTAGAAGGTGAAGGCAAAGTACGCATCAACGGCGCTACCATATCCAATCCTGAAGGTGAAACCTCCAACTTCAACTTTACGGGTACGGGTAACCCCATTGAGTGGATAGCAGGCTTTATACGTAGTGATGGCGGACTAACCAATGCTGGTACTCTCAAAATTTCTGGAGAAGGCGACAAATACCTAATCGGCACATTCAACAACACGGGGACAATAGTTCATACTTCTGGAACAGTGAGGAGGTATCGTGGCAATGCTGGCACCTTAAACAACAGTGGTACCTATCGCAAGAGTGGAGAAGAAGCTGCCACAGTGGATGTAGACTTTGACCTAAATGATGGCACCATAGATGTGCAAGCAGGAACCTTGCGGTTAGATGATGGGGGAACGAGCACGGGTGGCAGCTACAGCACTGCTGCTGGTGGCGTATTAGACTATTCAGGGGGTACCCACAACTTCAGAGGTACTTACACTGTAGAAGGTGAAGGCAAAGTACGCATCAACGGCGCTACCATATCCAATCCTGAAGGTGAAACCTCCAACTTCAACTTTACGGGTACGGGTAACCCCATTGAGTGGATAGCAGGCTTTATACGTAGTGATGGCGGACTAACCAATGCTGGTACTCTCAAAATTTCTGGAGAAGGCGACAAATACCTAATCGGCACATTCAACAACACGGGGACAATAGTTCATACTTCTGGAACAGTGAGGAGGTATCGTGGCAATGCTGGCACCTTAAACAACAGTGGTACCTATCGCAAGAGTGGCGAGGACACAGCTACAGTTGACGTTTCTTTCAACAATAACGGTACAGCGCAAGTGCAACAAGGAACCTTGTGGTTAACCAGTGGAGGAACTAGCAGCGGCGCTCACACGATCGCAGGTAACAGCGTACTAGAATACAATGGCGGCACCCACACCCTGACTGGGGACTACAGCGTATCGGGTCCAGGCACAGTTCGTCTCAGCGGCGGCACCCTAGACGTATCATCAGACGGAGGTGCTAGCTTCAACCCAGGCAACTTCGATCGGACAGGGGGCACCTTTGTAGAATCATAAAGGTAGCGGTTGCCTCCAATACCAGGTAGCTGTAGGGCAGATGTAACCAATGCTCGCGCCCCTCCGACGTTCTCATGGGTGGGAGGGGCGTTCCGTCTGGCATGACTCCGACCAAAAATCAGGTAGAATAGAATACCGATTGTAGATGTACGGCATCGCGTTTCGGTGACGATGAAAATGTCAAATAGGCCGTACACCGGGAAAATGCGATCGGGGGGCGATCGGGGGGCGATCGGGGGGCGATCGGGCAAAAAAGTGGTACAGTAGAAACATCAGGGATAAAACGTTTGGTCAAGTCAGAGTAGTCGATCGAGTTGCGCAGTAACAACTATGGGAGATAAGAGCAGATGAACGAGCAGCGCATAATAATAGACCCGAAAATCCACCCAGGCAAGCCAATAATTAGGGGAACCAGAATTCCCATAACCCGCATAGTAGGTGGGTTGGCAGCAGGAATGACAAAAGAGGAAGTCTGCATGGAATATGAAGTGACCGAAGAAGATATTCTCGCAGCTCTTAGATATGCAGCGGAATTGATTGAGAAAGAAGAAGTTTATCCTCTGGTAGCCGTAGCAGGATAACTGTGAGATTTTTGATTGACGAGGATCTGCCTCGTTCCACAGCTAACTTGTTAAGACAGTATGCCCATGAAGCCATTGATGTCCGCGATATTGGCTTGAGAGGAGCGGAAGACATCCAAATTGCCGAATATGCTCGTGCTGGTGGGTGGAGTATTCTCACAGGAGATTTTGACTTTGCCGATATCCGCAACTATCCTCCCGCAGAGTATGCAGGAATAGTAATTCTAGCAATAGCGGGAAATGCATCTGCGGCGGTAATTTGGGAATTGTTATCGATGTTTCTAGAACAAGAGGAGATTGTCGAACAGATCCCAGGTAAGCTAGTAATTGTAGAACCAGGTCGCGTGCGACTGCGATCGGGTTGATGGACTAAGAAACCCGGTAACTAGAGCGCGTACCGGGTTTCTGGGTCACTTGTCAATTGTCAATAACCTCTAGCTGTCAAGGGGGGGGGAGAGCGTTCGTTCGGGCGATCGCATATTGTTGCAAGTTCCAATCATCAGCTATAATAAACATTCAGGAGTAGCTAGAGGGAAAAAATGTATCGGGTCACAGCAGAATACGCCAAAAACAACTTCGATGAAGTAATTAACCGTGCCAATACCGAAGCAAGTGGTATTGTCATCGTTCGGGAAAATCCAAGTTTCATTTTGATTAGCCAAGAGGAGTTAAATGCTTGGATGGAAACATCTGAGTTACTCGAAGATCCTAATTTATTATCGGACATATCTTCAGCTCGCGCCGAGTACATTTGGTTTTCCAAGAAAGCTAAGAAAGATATAGAGCAACTGACAGCGCAACAAAAAATTGAAATGCTCCATTGACACAGACTCTAGATAGATTATCGCCTGAGATTGGTCATCAAAGATTCTATTCAAGGCGCTAGTATCTAAATAAATCTTCATGTTCGAGTTTCAGCAACTAGATGACCTGTGTGATAGTATAGCATAACAAATCTCCCATAGCATCCCGGAGCGAAAAGATAAAAGTAGTGGCGGAACTGGCCACTGCGGGGCCCTGGGTGACGTGGGAGGAAGGGAAGGCGATCGGGGAGGGGGGCGATGCGGCACGGCTACAAGCGATCGGGAGAGCGATTGCGCTGCACGGCTTCACTACGCGATCGGGCTTTCATGGGGATGCGATCGGACGGGCGATCGAGGAAAGGGGCGAGCGCTTTTGGGGAGGGGTAAAAATTGGGCAGATCGTAAGTAGCCCTAGTAAGCTAGGATAGAGAGCAAGTGAATCTATGAGGAAAGATGGAGATGAGCGATCGAGATAATGAACAAGTTCTTAAAGAGCTAGATTTGCTTCGCCAATTAATAGAAGGGAACGCGCGTGCCATCCAGGCAAATGCTGAGAGTGCGGCAAAAGAGCGAGAAGAGGAGGCCAAACGCCGAGAAGAGGAGGCCAAACGCCGAGAAGAGGAGGCCAAACGCCGAGAAGAGGAGGCCAAAGAGCGGCAGGATCTGAGGCAACTGATTGAAGCCAACGCCCGTGCCATCCAGGCATATGCCGACAGCGCTGCTTCCGAGCGACAGGAACTGAGGCAACAGATACAGAGCAGTATTCGTAGCATGGAAGCCTATGCTGACAGTGCCGCAGACGATCGACTGGAACTGAGGCAACTAATTGAGGCCAATGCGCGTGCGATTCAGGCATATGCTGACAGTTCGACGGCAGACAGAGCACAAATAAAAGAAGCAATTCTGATGTTAACAAACGTACAGCAAAGGATGGCTAAAATGCTGGGAGCTTTAGATGAAGACCGTCCCACAATTCTCAGAAAGCTGATGGCAATAGAAAGCAAGCTCGATCTAGTTTTAGAGAACCAGGAAGGCGAAAGCAATTCCTAACAGAAAAGCGCTGAACAATTATCAGTTATCAGTTATCAGTTCATATCAACCCACAATTTTCGCTCTGTCGTACAACTAGGGCCGTACACCGGTCCCATGCGATCCGGTGTCTTACAGGGTGATTAAGGCGGAAAAGGGGCGATGCTGCTGCGCAGCCGCTACGCGATCGGGGAGGGCGAGGCTAATTGTTACAAGCCCCGATCGAGGGCAACATTTGCAGTCGAAGTTAGTATAATTGTTATAATGTCTGCAAGTATCCCTGGGAGCTTATTATAGGTATATGCACAAACTAACAGTAGAACTGCCGGATCCAGTATCAAGAACTGGCGAGAATAGCCCAATTGACGCAGCAACGACCCGATCGCGCAGCGTGGCGCAGCCATAGCACTGGCAGCACAAAGCATCAATAGCAATTTGCCCCCTTCTGTAGACAACGCAGAAATCCAAAAAGAATTACTTCAGATGCAGAGGCAATCAATTGAAGAACTGCTGCGTATAGCTAACAGCAAAGTCTCAGAACTCAAATACCAACGCCATGTAGAATTGCTAGAAAAGAACCAAGCAGGTTCAATTACAGCAGAAGAACGAACTGACGGATACCATCATCTATGGAGTTACCAAAGGTATAACTGTGGCTTCAATATCTGAAAAAATCCGGGAACAAGTGCGATCGGAAGCTAGGGAAAAATGTGAATATTGTCGCACGTAGAGTAGAGTAACAGGCATACCCTTGGTCATCGATCGTATCATTCCTCTATCTAATGAATGGAAAAAATAACAATGAAATCAATTGATATTTTTGCAGGTGCAGGAGGCTTAACATTAGGAATTTATAGAGCTGGTTTTCAGAATCAACTTGCAGTTGAATGGAACGATCGAGCTTGCCAAACCTTACTTCAAAATAAGCACGATCTGTTTGGAGAGCAGATGGCAGTCGCCAGGTGCGATGTCGCGCAGTTTGACTTTTCATCAATAACTGATGACATTGCTTTGTTAGCTGGAGGACCACCCTGTCAGCCATTTTCTAATGGCGGTCTTCATCGCAGTTTCCAGGATAAAAGAGGTAATTGCTCAAGATCTTGGTGGTGAAGGAATATGGGTACTGCCGGTACTGCATAGTTACTCGGGCCATCGGACTGGAGTGAACAGCCCTTGTACTGCCTCGGAATGCCTAACAGGACAAGAGCAATTTTTGAGGAGCGAAAACTTCTCAAATGCTTACGGGGTGGGGGGTTTTGACCTCGAAGTGGTGAGTCGGCAGCCGAGCGCCCGAATATGCAGTTGAGATGCGCGACAGCTGATTTTTTTCAAAATCCCGCGCCCAGGGTTGACAAATTCGATAAATAAGTAGTAAGTTGGAAGACATGACTAAGAATTGGCTTGCTGACCTCGACCAAGACACAGAGAATCTCGACCCAAAAAGTCGGGAAGTTTTGCAGCGGTTACTCAATTACCTAGAAGACCTATACAGCCAAAACCTTGAATTGAAAGCTGACAATCAACGATTGAGAGATGAAATAGCCGCGCTCAAAGGGCACAAGGGAAAACCTGACATCAAACCTCAAGCCAAAGCTGATACTTCTAAAGCTGATACTTCTGCGGAGGCCAAACCAGAGCAGCCCAATAGTCGAGAGCGAAAAAAGAAAAAACCGAAAACCCCCCCCAGGAACGTCGCCAACTTATTCATATTGACAGAGAAGAGGTTATCAAACTGGCTCGGAGTAACTTGCCGTCAGATATCACCCATAGAGGCTACCGAGAAGTAACAATTCAAAATATTATATTTAAAACAGACACGGTTATTTATCGACTAGAAAGACTCTATTCACCTAGTACGGAGAAATTTTACGAAGCCCAGTTGCCGCAAGGATTAAAAGGCAAATCTTACGGGAGTGAACTCGAAGCATTTGTTCTCACTTTGTATTATCAGTTACGAGTGCCAGAAGAAAAGATTCTTAAATTGTTGCCGTCTCAGGGAATAGTAATCTCGGCGGGAAAAATATCTAACTTAATAACTCGGCAATATTTAAGAGAATTTACTGAAGAACGAAATGCTATTTTAGAAGCGGGACTGGGCAGTACCAGTTATCACCAAATTGATGATACGGGGATGCGGGTTAATGGGAAAAATTGCTATGTATTCACACTCTGCAATCCTTACTATAGCAGTTTTTTTACCAGAGAGCGCAAAAACTCTGAAACAGTTCTCCAAATGTTAAACGAATTGCAGTTGGATCCAACTGAATTAGCAGTTGTTCAATCAGATGATTTAGTTGACAGTATTTTGCCTGACAAGAAGAAAAAGCAGCTCGGGGACTACATAGATATTTTGGTGGCTGATGACGCGGGACAATTTCACAACCAGACGAACCATCGTAGTTTATGCTGGATTCATGAAGGACGACACTACGAAAAGCTGACTCCTCTGGTTCCCTCTCATCAAAAAAGCCTGGCACAATTTCTCTCTTATTTTTGGATTTACTATTATCAACTCAAAGCCTATCAACAGCAAAGCACAGAAGAGCAGCGACAACAAAAACTGTTGCTTGAAACCGAATTTGACAAATTGTTTTCCCGTCAAACCGGATACAGTGCTTTAGATCATAGAATTGATTTAACAAAACAGAAGAAGCCTTATTTACTATTAGTTCTAGATTTTCCTGAAGTTCCTCTTGACAATAATGAGGCAGAGCGGACAGTCCGGGAGTATGTGATTAAGCGCAAAATCTCCAATGGAACCCGCACTCTACAGGGGACTCAGGCGTGGGAAGTGTTTTTGGCTCTGGTTGACACCTGCCGCAAAAACGGAGTGAATTTTTATTCGTACATTAAGGATCGAATTTCCAAATCTTTCAAGATGCCAGCGTTGTCCACGCTAATTCAACAGATGCAGCCGCCAAAACCAACATAAACATAAACCATTGACTCCAAGTCTCGCTTGTGTAGTTTCCACCTAAGCACCAAGGGTGTTACAGCTCCTTGTTATAAAGGACAGACTCATTAAGTGCGACATCAGCTCCTGTTTAAAAAGCTGCAGGAGCTACTCTCGTGTGGAAATCACTCCCCACCAACATATTGAGCAACTTCTAAAAGAGATATGTTTCCCCAATTTATCCGCGCCGTGGGTTCATTAAAACCGCAAGCTTTCTTAGTAGAAAATGTTAAAGGTTTGCTCCGCAAATCATTCGCTGAATATTTTCAGTACATCATCTGGCAACTGACTTATCCAGAAATCCCTATTCGCCCTTCAGAACACTGGAGCGAACATGCCTCACGCCTGCAGCAGTATGACAGAAAAGGTTGGCGAGACGGTCTTTTCTATAATGTCACCTTCCGCCTGCTAAATGCTGCTGACTACGGAGTCCCCCAGAGGCGCGATCGGGTTTTTATTATTGGGATCCGTTCCGATCTGAAGCAAGAATGGTCATTTCCTCAGCCAACCCATTCCCAAGAAGCGCTATTGTATTCACAGTGGGTAACGAGAGAATACTGGGAACAGTTCTCGCTCTCGCCTCCCGAAATACCGCCTAAAGTCTCCCAGCAGCGAAAATTACAGTCTAGATTATTCCCGCCCGATCGCGTAGCGGCCTGCGCAGCAGCATCGCCAGCGATGGTTGACAGTCCGCGACGCTATTGACAACTTACCAGACCCCAGGCAAGAGGAAGCTAAAGATATCGGAAATCATAATTTCATTCCCGGTGCGAGACAGTATCCCGGTCATACAGGCAGTCCCCTGGACGAACCAGCTAAAACCTTGAAAGCAGGGGTTCACGGAGTACCAGGGGGAGAAAACATGATGCGATTAACTGATGGCACTGTCCGGTATTTTACAGTGCGGGAGGCAGCGAGACTGCAAACATTTCCCGACTCCTATCGGTTTCCAGTTGCTTGGACGGAGGCAATGCATCAGTTAGGAAATGCCGTTCCAGTTACCTTATCTGAGATACTGGCTAAACGCATTAAAATAACTTTAAGCTATGCTAGAGATATTTCAAGTCCCGAAGACCCTCGCTGACGATCTACTGGAATTTTCCGATCGACAAGATTGCTACTCTCTAACGGAAATGGAGGATTTAAAGACAGAACTCAGTCAATATGTGGGAGTTTATGCTCTTTACTATCGCGGTGCTAATCCACTTTACGCTTGTATCAGCAGAGCGAACTCCGATCGCTGCTGTTTGCCCATCTATATCGGTAAGGCAATAGCCAGTGGTCGCAGAACAGGACGTACTCAAGGCAGAACATCTAATCTCTATAATAGACTGAAGGAAAACAAAAAGTCAATTGAAAAAGGCGATGGTCTTTCAGTCAGCGAGTTTGAGTTTAAGGTGGTAGCGATGGAAGTTGATTTAGTGTCTTGGGGAGAGGGGGTGATGATTCGCTATTTCCAACCCGTGTGGAATCAAATTATCGATGGGTTTGGTAATCACGACCCGGGTCGGGGAAGATACCAGCAGAAACGTTCAGTTTGGGATTTACTGCATCCCGGTCGCGAGTGGGCCCAGAAGCTAACTAATTTCGACCCTTTGGATTATACTGCTATTCTCGATCGGGTTGAAGCTCTTTGCCTTGATAGCAGTCAAAGAGTCGGATGTCCAACCTAGATCGAGTTGGCATAATATTTATTTCTGTCATGCTGCACTAGATTATGATGGCGAGAGAGTGCATTGATGATGCCAGGAATAAAGCCCGCCGGCGCGGGCTTTATTCCTTTAGCCCCACCCTAAAGGGTGAGGGTTCCGATGAGGGCATGGTAGTGGTAACTACATTCAAATCAGCCGCCTGACGACTAAACAACTTAAAGTAGAGAGCAACCCAGAATTCTTTGATCGGAAATGCTACCAAGGTCAAAGGATTGATGGTGACAATGATATTGCGCATATCTGCTTTAGCAGATTTGACAATTTGCTTTGCTACCCAGTCAGGTGACATTACCCCAATAGGATTCAGGTTACTCTTAAATGGTCCTAAAATTAGTTTACGCACTACACAGGGTGCATCTAAACGCCGCAAGGTGACTAAGTCCCCGATCGCCCGTTTAGTCAGTTCATAGAGGGGACTGAAAGCGGGACCAACTTCTGCTTCGGAGGTATTGACCCAAACTTCCTTACGTGCTATATTTTGGTTACTGCGGACTGTGGTGAAGAACAGTTCCATCAGTCGCCAACTGGAAAAAGTATTGACTTCGTAGGAGAGGCCGATCGCCTCTTTATTCCTCTGTCCGCGGACATTAATCCCGTGATTGAGAATCAGAATATCTACCTTTTCTAACACCGAAGCCAAATCATATTCTCGACCAATTTGCCAAGTTATGGTATCCACAGGAAAACTGTCACCATCTACAGTTAAAGTAACGGGCTGATTTTGGGAAGAGAGGGCGATAACTTTAGCACCTGCTTGGTGCAGATGCAGGAGAAGCGATCGGCCCAGAGTTCCGGAAGCGCCCGTAACAGCAATAGTTTTGCCTTTGAGGGAAAGTGCTGTACCCATAAGTCGATCTACGAAAGTAAAAACACCGCAAAAGTAAGCATTTTGGTTGTCAAAGTGATGCCGCCAGTGGTAAGGTCGATTTACCAACCAAGGGGAAGGTGGGGAGAGAAAAGGTCCCGAGCGATGAGTGCTGTCCGTCATTTCATGCGCCCGAGGGAACCCAGTACCACGGGCGATCGCGCCCATCACGAAGCTCAAACTATAGACCGAACCCGCGATCGCGGCCAGATGCTGTCCGGGAGTGCAAATATAGGCTAAACACCATAATAGCAGACCAAAGAGCAGCATCACCAAAGATTCTGGCAGATCGTGGAACCAGTTAGCTTGTCGATAGATGATATCACTAACAGGAGTTAGATCCGGACGGAAGACGCGATGATGCCAAACATGCAACCGATAGAGGGGTTGCCAAGAATGGGAGAGGACGTGGCACAGATCTCGGACTAGTTCTACCCAGAGAACGGAACCGAGTCCCCACGCCGCTGTGACTATCCAAGCAGTTACCATACCTTATCCTACGTCAGAGCAGCTGAAACAATCAAACTTTACCTAAGTTTACAGTTTATGATAGCATCTGTGAATTAAGAAACCCGGTTTTTTGGCAAAACCGGGTTTCACCATGAGGGCGATCGCCTCTCGTTCCCGAATCCCAGACAACCCAGATCGCTTTCATGCTATCATAGGAGCGGGTAACTCAACAGAGGTAAAGATGACAACTACTATTGACATTGGGACAATGATTGTCTCTACTCCCGGAACCTGTGGAGGGCGTCCGAGAATTGCCGGAACCAGGATGTCCGTCCAAAACATCGCCATAGACTATAAGGCAGGGATGAGTCCAAAAGAAATTGTCTCCGAATTTCCACACTTGACCTTAGCACAGGTTTATGCAGCCTTAGCTTACTATCATGCTAACAAAGATCGGATCGAAGCGGATATAGCAGAATATTACGCTGAGTGCGATCGTTTGTCATCTGAATGGAAAGCGGGGAAACTGTAATGAGCCAGATTTGTTTATATTTTGATGAAGATGCTGGCAACCGTTCATTGATAGAAGCTTTACAAAACTCTGCTGTAGATGCGATGACGACTCAGGATGCAAACAGACTTCGGTCTGATGACGAAGAGCAGTTAATCTGGGCAAATGCTCGCGTCATCTATAGCTTCAATATGGGAGATTTTTGTCGTCTGGAGTATCTGGAACAAGGGAGAGAACATGCAGGCATTATTCTAGCATCAAAGCAGAGTTACTCCCATAGGACAACAATTGCGGGGACTTCTAAGATTGATGGCCGAACAGTCAGCAGAGGACATGAGAAATCAACTTGTGTTTCTCAGTGCTTACATTAGAGATGAGTAAACTAGATTGGATGGTGCCTTACTACTTTGATTCTGAGGAAGGCGATCGCCCTTGAATTAATCCCTCAAAATTACCTCGCCAGTACGCGAACTCTGTCCCAAAGCGGAACTAATTGCTTCTGGGCGCGATCGCCCCAAACCTCTTCTCGCGACTTACCCTTTCAGCGCTGTCATCATCTGGGCAAATGAAATCGGCTCTGGTTCCGGTTTTAGTGCCGCTGACAGGGTGAGATGACCAGAAGCGATCGCCATACACATCCGCAGTAAATAAAGTTCATACAGCATGTCGTCTGTAGGAAAGTCCTTGCGGGCGATTTCAGACAATAACGCCAACTGTTCCGGACTAAGTTTCGCTTCTTCAGCGACATTCTCATAGTCAAAATAACGCATTTCTACCTCCTCTAGATTTCTGGGGGTGCTATAATCTCAATCGTCCGCAAACTAAGGGAAACATTCACCTCATTGACTTTTGCCTTGCGACGTAAGTTGACTAAGTGCTTGAAATTCCAAGCTAGCACAAAATCATGGTTGTTCAACACCGCAGCCGCAATATGAGCAGCATCATTGAACATTGTTCCGGTGAAAACTCCCGCCTCAATATATTTATTCGCCAAAGCGATTATCTCCGGCGTAATCGGGTAGATGGTGACGCCCTCCAGTAAATTGAGCAATTTCTGCCGTAGCTCCAGATCGCTTGTCCGACTGAGCTCTTGGCGAGCTAATTCAGAAGTGGCTACATCAAATTCAGATAGACGAGACCAAAACTCATGGGTTTGTGTTTGACGCTCCTTGACATTATCATCGTAATAAGCACTGAATACCGATGTATCCAGATAAACTTTTAGTTTCATTTCACCTTAACTCCAGTTTTAAAATAGGGCATTAGCAATTGGAGGGTCGTTTCCAGAGATGCCCACCCCTAGGGTGGGCACTCTCGGAAACGATAGGATTGATTTTAATATTTGTGACCCTTTTTTTGCCACTACCCTACTTACCAGGCGATCTGTAAGGATATTCCTCCAGTGCGATCGCCCCTTTTTCTATAATCATAAAACTCCGATATTTCATGCTATCATATTATCAGGTAAATAAACCGAGGTAAAGATGACAACTACCATCAACATTGGGACAATGATTGTCTCTACTCCCGGAACCTGTGGGTCGTTTCCAGAGATGCCCACCCTAGGGGTGGGCAATCTCGGAAACGAAATGAGAATTGCCGGAACCAGAATGTCTGTCCCTACATTGATCGTAGACTATAGGGCGGGGATGAGTCCAGAAAAAATCGTCGAGGAATTTCCACATTTGACTTTAGCACAGGTTGATGCAGCTTTGGCTTATTATCATGCTAACAAAGATCGGATCGAAGCGGATATAGTAAAATATTACTCAGAGTGCGATCGCTTGTCATCTGAATGGAAAGCGGGGAAACTGTAATGAGCCAGATATTTGATCGTGATAGATTAGATGACAGGTAGCAATGTTAAATCAATATGAAATCGCGCCACCCGATCGCCTCTCTTCCCGATCTACCCAACTCCCTAATACTGACAGGCTTCACTGCCGGACTAGAACTCACTGGTCACCGGTCATCAGTGACCGCTCGCCGGTCAATGGTCACCGTTTCCAGCGAGTTTGGCTGGGTTGAGTACCGCTCGTCAGTGGAGTACAATTATGCATAGTATCGTTCCCTGTGATGGGCCTAGGCCGCTCGCTCGCGATAAGTTGCTAAAAAAATCAACTTATGCTAAAGTAGATATATCTGCTAACTTCCCCGATCTCATAGCTGAGTAGAATGTAGGATGTCCCATCAGAACCGTTACCTTCGCTCGAAACGCCTCAGATCTGCCCTATGGTATGCTGCCGACGGAAAATGCCAGCATTGCGGGTGCGACCTGCCTCCAGACTGGCACGCAGACCACATCGAACGGTGGGCAGAAACTCACAGAACCAATGTCCACGAAATGCAAGCTTTATGTCCTAAATGTCATCAAGAAAAAACAGCTTCCGAAAACAAGAACATGAAGAGTGAAAACTACAAACAACTCAATCTATTTGAATCGCCCACAGAGCCGATTAAACTGAGAAGGCACCAAAAGGAGTTTCTGGAAATATGCAAACTGTTAAAGGGAGGTGAGCAGATCGGGAAAATTATCATGCTGGTTACGCCAGGAGGCGGTAAGAGTTTAATTCCCGTCATTGCTGCTGCACAACTGATTCCCTCCCGAGCCTCTGGGGGTGGCTTCCACGGTACTATTGCCGATGCCATATGTTGGGTGGTTCCCAGACTAAATTTGCAAGCTCAAGCGGAACGCAATTTTGAAGATTCGTATTTCAAAGAACAGCTCAATCATCAGCACAGAATTCGGGCAAATAATAATGAACCTAACCCATGTAAAGGAACTTCTGGCTATGTAGCCACCTACCACGCAATTTTTTCCAATCCTGACCTTCATGCTCAAGAGCTACAGCGTAAGCGCTATATTTTAGTGCTCGATGAGTTCCATCATGTGGAGGAAGGTAGCCCGTGGCATCAAGCGTTACAATCATTAGTTGATAGCGCAGTCTTGGTAGTTCTAGTCACTGGCACTCATAAGCGGGGAGATGGCAAGCCAATTGCCTTTATGCCCTATAAATCAATTAATGCCGATCGCCTGACTCCCGATCTGTCTAACAGTCAAGATGCCAGGGTCATTCGTTACACGCGAGAGGATGCCCTCAGAGAGGGGGCGATCGTTCCCCTTCATTTTGAACTTCAAGATGGGGAAGCTGAGTGGGTAGATAAAAAAGGACAGGTTGGTGCAGCAGAAAGTATTGCCGAGGCAGGCGAAGATACAAATGCAGCAATTTGGACAGCTCTCAATACGGAATATGCTTATGACCTTTTGACAAAGTCAGTCCAACATTGGCAAGAATATAAAGAAGCTATTAACCCACGCTCTAAACTCCTGGTAATCGCACCATCAATTTCTAAAGCTACGGAATATGTTAAGTGGCTTAAGGACTTAGGAATAAAAGCATTAAAAGCGACGAGCGATGAATCAAAAGAAGCTCAAAAAGCTATTGAAAAATTTAAGCGCGTTCGTGAAAATGCCAAGACAAGGGATGCTGGTATTGATGTCTTAGTAACGGTACAAATGGCTTATGAAGGGCTTGACGTTCCTGCCATTACTCATATTGCCTGTTTGACTCGGATCAGAAGTGAACCTTGGCTCGAACAAGCCTGGGCAAGAGCAGCTAGAGTTGATAAAGACGCCGGAAAACTGAAAACTGAAGGAATCATTTTTGTTCCCGATGACGAATTAGCTCATAACTGTATCGAAAAGATCCTTGCAGAGCAAGATCCAATTCTCAAGGAAAGAGAACAAAACTCGATCAAAACAGGTCAAGGTAATGCTTGTCAAGATGGAAATGAAGATCGGCAAAGAGGCAACTCAATCCTCCCTATAACTTCCAATTTGACAGGAGCGAGAGCCTTGGATTTAAGTAGTGGAGAAACAGTTGACTATCATGAAACTGAAAGAATCCAAGGGATCATGCAACAACTTGGTATTTCGGGAATTAGTACAATCAAAATGAAACAGTTTGGAGATTTGTACAGCGGTACGGAAGCAGGGGAAGAAAGTTCTGATCGAGGGGTGGTGCAAAAAGAAACTTTAACTCCCAGAGAAGAAGAGAAGATAATGCGGGATGGGATCGAAAAATATGTCCGTCGCTATGAAGGTAACAATCACATAAAACCTGGAACTTTAAACTCGGAGATTAAGAGCGCATTTAACAAGTCCCGAACAACTATGACAATAGAGGAATTGAGGAAGGTGTGGGCATGGCTACAAAACAACTATCCAATGGGAGATTGAAAGGGTACATAGAAACTTTAGGAAATGCTGGAAACTTCTATGCACCTTCTGGAACGCGCCCTTGGGCAATTGCTGTCAGGTCAGAGCTACAATCACTTTGGCATGATGCTAAGTTTAATGCTCAACAGTTAAAAGCATGGCGCGACTTAATGAAGCGGCACGCAGGCTATCGCCAACTTGTTAACAAGGAGGGAAAAGCATTTAGCAGTTATGAAGAATTCTGCCAGGCTAAACCGCCCTTTGGATTAGGTTGCGCTCCGTCAGATATCGATCAAATTATTCAGGAACTGGAATTAGTTGATGCCAAGACGTTTGAGATAGAAGATACCCCACCCAAGCCAAGTGCTGGCCCAGCTCTAACGGGCGAAGGTCCTAGCCGAGAGGGATCTTTGCAGAGGTTTTCTAAGCTAGTTCAATCTTGTGCAGAAAATCAGCCTATTAATGCCGCCAAGATTGGGGAACAGTTGAAAATCTCAATCAGAACAGCACATACTTGGAGGAAACGGTGGCTGGATCTGGGATGGATTGAACCATTACCGAGTAAAAAACGCGGCTATTACCAAATCGCGACCCTGGGACGGAAAGTGGTAAAAGATTGGTTAGAAAAAGCGCAATCTGCCACAATGAATGGTGAATTATGGCTATCCATACCTCGCCACAACCCCAAGAAAGCAGGAGAGCAGCTGATTAAATCTTTTGACTCCGAGCAACTAAGAGAACTTCACAAGCTAATTGGAGAATCACTAAAGCAGGAGTCGAAAAGCTAGACGGATTGCTGAGGGTAAGAACATGTCTGTGGTAATTGCATTAGGGCGATCGCCCCAGACATAACCCAGTCCATCAGCAGTGGTACAATTTTTTATAGACGTGGTATACTAACTATACCGATCGCGATCGTCCTAGGTAAGGCAAAAAGAAACATGGTCATATCTACATCATCTTCTGCAGCAACAGGGTCAACCAATGGGCAGCAGTTCAAAATAACTCCGGATCGAGAAGCACAGCTAGACTGGCTGCGCAAGGAGATCGGGGCTGCCAACATAGAAGAAGTAATTGGACGCTCCATCAATGTCATGGTAGCTCTCAAGCGCCAGATGGCTCCAGGAGCTCAACTATTTCTGCACAGTCCGTCCGGACAAATGCGTGTGCTGATCCCAGAACTTGAACCCATACCAACTGAACAGTGGCAGTATCTAGTAGAGCGCCAGCACCCTTGGCGACGGCAACTCTACATCAAAGGGCAGAAACTGCGAGCATTTAGTGTCTGGCAGGATATGCTCGTCAACGACATGACTCCAGAAGAGGCAGCCGATAATTGGGATCTTCCCCTAGCAGCTATTCACGAAGTCATTCGTTATTGCGAGAGTCACCAAGAACTCCTGAAAATGGAAGCCGATGAAGAGCGTTACCGACTAGAAGAACAAGGAGTTTCCCTTGAGCCTAAGACTATTAATTGATGAGGACTCCCAGGCAAAGCGCCTCGTTGAGTTGCTGCGGGATGCTGGCCACGATGTCATCACGGCAAGGGAAGCGGATCTGATGGCCAAGCCGGACTCGTTGGTTCTCGACTATGCCAGACAGTCCGGACGCCTGGTACTAACTAAAAACTCCAATGACTTTAACATCCTCCACAGGGCAGACCCAAATCATCCGGGCATCCTGGTTGTCTACCAGTATCTTGACCGCTCAAAGAATATGAGCTATGAAACTATCGTTAAATGTATCGCCAATATGGAGGCATCTGGATATAACTTAACCAATCAATTTGTTTCCCTGAACTCCTGGAACTACTGATTAATTTTCAGATATTTATGGCAGTGCAATGGGAGAGATCGCCCCCTAATTTAATCCATAAAAATCGGCTCTGGTTCCAGTTTTAGCGCCGCTGACAGGGTGAGATGACCATCCCCGATGGCCATACAGATCCAGGGAAACATTCACCTCATTTACTTTGGGATAGCCATGTAAATACGGCCTTGGGTATTGGCAGAATGTTTTTAGTCTGTTTTCAACCGACTTTAGCTATGACGCGGGGTAAGCGAACCCCGGCGGTGTAACGGGGCCCCAAAAGGCAGTTACCGCAGAAAAACCCCGATGACGATCTTCCATTGGGCGACATTCAATCATAAAATAAGATCTCGATAGTTAGGAAATGTCCCCAGCTAGTGAAGCTATTCGTTTACCACACCCCAGAACAGACACCGACAGACAGCGTACCCGATTGCGCGATCGCAGTCGATGTCCTCCGCGCCACGACCACAATGGCAACGGCCTTGGACGCCGGTGCAGAAGCAGTCCAAGTCTTCAGTGACATTGACCTGCTGATGCAAGTCAGTGCCGAATGGCCCCCTGAAAAGCGACTCCGGGCTGGCGAACGGGGCGGGGCCAAGGTGGAAGACTGCGACTTAGGTAACTCGCCTCTGGACTGCACTCCCGCAGTGGTCCAAGGACGCCGCTTGTTCATCAGCACTACCAACGGTACCCGTGCCTTACAGCGGATCCAAAAGGCGAAAGTAGTGTTAACTGCCGCCTTAATTAATCGTCAGGCATTGGTACAATATCTCATGACTCATCAGCCAGAAACAGTCTGGATTGTCGGATCCGGTTGGCAAGGCAGCTACTCCCTGGAAGATACAGTCTGTGCTGGCGCGATCGCCCAAAACCTGCTCGCAGAACTAACCTGGTCTGCGCCTATATCCGAGGTTAACGATGAAGTCCATGCCGCGATCGCCCTTTACCGCCAGTGGCAAGAGCAATTATTAGAGCTGATGCAACAAGCCAGTCACGGCAAACGCCTCCTCGGTCTGAACTGCTACGAAGACCTGAAATATTGCGCCCAACTCGACATTCTCAACGTATTACCCATCCAGCGAGAACCCGGAGTTTTAGTCAAGCACCAATAAGATGAAAGCAATAGTCATGACCGCCCCTGGCGGTCCTGAAGTTCTCCAACTTCAGGACATCCCAGACCCAGAAATTTCCCAGGACCGAGAAATCTTAGTCCGACTCAAAGCCGCAGGGGTCAACCCCATTGACACCAAACTGCGAACCAGAGGCACCTTATATCCCGATGCTGCTGGACCCGCAGTCCTGGGATGCGACGGTGCCGGTATCGTTGAAGCCGTCGGTGCAGCCGTACAAAATTACCGAGTCGGCGACGAAGTCTATTTCTGTAATGCTGGTCTGGGCGCACAGACTGGCAACTACGCCCAATTTGCCGTAGTAGACGAACGGTTTGTGGCCAAAAAACCAGCATCTCTCAGTTTTGCCCAAGCAGCAGCAGCACCCTTAGTCTTAATTACCGCTTGGGAATCACTGTACGATCGGGGGCGTCTGCAAGCAGGGCAAACCGCCTTAATTCACGCTGGTGCCGGTGGAGTCGGTCACGTAGCCGTGCAGCTAGCTAAATTACAAGGTGCTGAAGTTTATACCACAGTTGGTTCGGAAGCAAAAGCCGAATTTGTCCAGCAGCTAGGCGCTGACAAAGCCATACTTTACAAACAGACCGACTTCGTAGAAGCTGTACTAGATTGGACATCAGGAGAAGGAGTAGACCTCGCCTTCGACACCGTAGGAGGAGAAACCTTCGCCAAAACCTTCCCAGCGGTGAGAATATATGGCGATCTGGTAACAATTCTTTCCCCCGATCCAGCTACAAAATGGAAAATAGCCAGAAACCGCAACCTGAGAATTAGTCTAGAACTGATGCTGACGCCAATGGTAGAAGGATTAGTGGAGGCGCAGCAAGACCAAGCAAAGATTCTACAACAATCTGCCCGTCTGATAGACGTTGGTCAGTTGCAGATTCAGCTTAGTGAAACTTTCCCCCTAGCAGAAGCAGCAGCAGCCCATAGCTTGCTAGGATCGGGAACGATGACAGGTAAAATTGCCTTACTAATTGATTGAAGGGGCGCAGGGTTATTTCATTCTACCCGATCGCCGTCACCCTGAAGGGTGCGGCTACAAGAACCAAGCCCGCCTGCGCGGGCTATAGTGCTTGCTAACTTAAGAATGAAATAGCCCTGGAAGGGGCGAGGTTGTTAATATGACAGGTTGGGGTTGGTATCCAAGATATATGCGTCCAATTACTAGCCATGAGGAGTTGGACAAAATTGACGAAAGTTTGACCTGGGCCGTCCGTTTGTGGCAGCCTAGGATAACGCTTTTCAAGCTACCAGGGTGGGTTGCAGTTCCTGTCATCAGCGAAAAATACACTTGGAGATTTGAGGAAAAACTTCTGGAAGCGTTAAAATCGCGCGGATACAATGATCTATATGCTGTCCTGTTACATTATCGGGGGTTTTTAGCTCCGTTCTGGCTATATGGGCAAAGGACTAGGCAAGCATCTCCTCAGTTATGGTGTTGACTATGGCTGGGAGAGGGGTGCTAAATGCTTGTGGGTACATACCTGTAATCTCGATAGTCCTTATGCTCTGAATAATTATCTCAAGCGCGGCTTTAAGATCTATAATTCTTACGAAGAACCCATGCCCAAAGCTTATCTCTAATCACAACTAACCACTCACAACTAACCATTATCTAACAGACTGACGAGGGTGCCTAATTTTTGATTAGATATAGGTAATAATAGATAAAGAATGGCACATATCTTGGTTACGACTTATCTGGAAATGCCCGATCACGTAGGCGTAGCCGTGTGCGCTCTGCGCAATCGCACTTCCCCACTTGCCTTTTGTTTTTTCCCAAATTATATCCATATTCAAAAAAACAGTATTATCTGTACTTTTTTGTATTATACAACCTGGCGATCGCCTTTATCTATACTAAAAAGTAGCGCACGTAATTCAAAATTGCGCGTCTTATCTGTACTTTTTTGTATTATTAACCCTGCCCATTGCCTCCACTTCGTGTTACGAAGTAGCGCACGTAATTCAAAATTGCGCGTCTTATCTGTATTATTTAACTGGCTCATCTCCTCCAATTTGTGCTATAATATAACACGCGCGTAATTCACTAATCCTCATATTATCTATACTTTTTTGTATTATTTCACCGGGCGATCGCCTCTCTTTTATCCTACTTTGTAGTACATGCAATTCACCAACTCCGTCTTATCTGTACTTTTTTGTATTATTTAACTGGGGCACTGGTGAGCGTGTAGTTAATGCCCAAGGATCGAATAGTCGCTCCCCAGGTTTCTGCTATTCAAGCTCAAAATCGGAAAAGTATTATTATACAATATTTATCAGCATTACTCAGGCGATCGCCAGTGCCTTTGAATTAAGAAACCAGGTTTCTCCTATACGCAGTGCTGCACAGGGCTACGCGCGTGCTCGCGACGCAGGAATGCGCTAGAAACCTGGTTTCTGGGCTACCGGAGAATAACGAAATTTTTGATTAAATAAGCGATCGCTCACAACTGATCGCTCACAACTGACCGCTCACAACTGACCGCTAACTAACCCTTAAACAGACGATTAAAAGGAAAGGCCGGTTTTTCGGGAATTAATTGCGGCTCTGACTGCACTTTCAGCAGCTGCATTCTATCTCGTAACTCACCTACAGTAATCCAAACCCGCCGATATCTAAAGACGATTTCATCATGATTGCGATCCTTCCATCCATCCTTCGCGCAATCACAGATCGTATCCCCCAGTTCTGCACGCTTCATTCTTAATTCATCAGCTTTTTCCCAAAAATCCTCCAAACCTTCATGGGCAACAGGTGGTATAAACCAAAAGAAATGTGCTTTTTCCCTGGGCACCCCCAGCAAATCCTGACCCTCCATCCACTTAGACCGAACAGTCTCTTGCTCAACAGATACACCTGTATCCCACAACAGTTTTTGGCATACCCTAGACAAACCAGACCGTTCCACCTCCTGTCTGACCGAAGACCGCCAACTATCTAGTTGAGCGCGATAAAGGAAATTCTCCTTAGTATCTTCCAGTAAACCAACCTTCTGGGCAAATAACCAATCCCGGTTCATGCCCTCGCACAGCACAACTTTTGGTCCTATTCTTAAGTCTGGGGCAGCCACTACCCGAGTTTGTCTGCGCCATAGCAATAAAAATTCGCTATCCCGTACTACCCTAATTTTATGTCCCTGCTCCAATTCTACTAGATAGTGATACTCTAAATCTTTCAATATCCAGTTAATCCCCGAACTATCGGCATGGAGGCCCGTTAAGCTATTGAAATTTTCTTCGATCCTTGATATATTCAGACTTTTCTTCTCCGTGGATTTTGCAACACTCACAACCTGCACCGATGTCGGCTGCTCGCTATAGCCATAACTGACTATCTGGTCTTTTCCCGTTAACTCCAGCCAAGTTTTCCGATGCCACGATCGCGCATCAACCTCCAAATTACTCCACCACTGCTCGGCATCATCCCCTAGAACTGACCATAGCAGCACCTCTACATTATGAAAGAAAGATCTTTGTAATAAGTCCCGGTGAAAAGCCTTGGGTTGACCCAGCACAATCAGCTTTTCTCCCCCGATATCTTTAATCTGGCCGATCGGTAAAATTTGCGGAATCAATTGAGTCGGGCGACAAGTCATTAAAAACTCCTCTAACGCCTGGGCCCGTTCGGCATTTTCGATCGCCACCACAGTTTCTGGTTCAGTCCTAGCAATGGTTTCCAGGAAAGGATTTTCATTGAGAGTCACCAGCATTTTGGCCAGAGTCTGGAGCATTTCCTGTAAGCGCATTGCTGGAAGTGAGTTATTCGCCGCATTTTCTAAACGGGCCAACTCCCTTGAGATAAACCGCTCCCATAGCAATTCAAAAGGCAATACTGGAGCCGCCAGATCCCGCCATATTTCCCATCCTGCTTCCCACACAGTCTGATATTGCGGCTGTCCCGCCAACTCCAGCAGCAACTCCGATGAGGATTGAAATAGATCGACAATTTTTACGTTTACGCTAAATGTTTTAATTGTTACCTGCGCCTCATGTAAACATTGACGTTTTCTTTCTAATCGCAAAAAGCTTTCTTCTATCGGATGATGTCTGTTCCTGTTTTTATCAAATATATAACCATCATCCGGATAAGAGCGTAAAGTAAAGAAGTCGATCGGCCACAGGAGCACATTCTCCGTATTTTGCGCCGATATTTGATTGTATTCAATATCTTTCATTACCCAAGGTGGGACAATTCCCACCAAAGGAATATCTTTTTCTCTACAAACTCTAGCTAAACCAAAAGCTTCTTCTCCGTAATTCGAGTTAGCTGGATAAGTTTTCCCTGAAGGATCGTCCAGGATCGCCAGAGAGCAGTTATGAAACCCCTGCAATAATTCTACTCCTTTTTCGAGCGATCGGGCCATTATCACCTTGAGTTTATTTCCCGATAAAGGTTCATTTATTTTTTCTGCTGTCCAGCAAACTATTTTATCCTTAAAATTAATCCGGCTTTGCCAAGGATCTATAAAATTAAATGCTGTAGCAGTTCTCAAATTATTTATTTTACTATCCTCTTCCGTTCTGATCCAGAGCACAAATGCTTTTGAAGGAATGCGATCGGCAATTTGAGCGCTATAGGCAACTACCATTGTCCCTACAGAAACCGGAGTAACTGGCAAGCTAATAAACAGCTGATTGTGTTTATTAATCGATAATGTCGTTAAATAAACTAAATCTTTTTCTACCCTGTGGACCTTGATGGAATGCTTCTTCATCTTCAAGCATCCCAGGATCGGATCCAATACATGCTGCGTCCATCTTAAATCAAAAGTATTTCTGAATATTTCTCCCCATGACCGTCTGTCTGACCAATAATTTTGGACCGGTTTTTTCTTGAATGATCTGGAGAAAGTTTCTCTTAATGTCTTTTCTACTAACATGCAACCTAACTTTTTGGGTTTACTCCTGACTTCAATCATATCCAAACCCAGCCCCTAACAGATGGGGTGTAATTAAAAGTGACACTCAATCATGAACCGGCGATGTCATCAAAACTAATTGGTAGGATCAAGCGTTAATATCGCCAGTGAATATCTGGCAATATTGACCCCCGAGATTTATATTATATATGTTCAGAGCGCTCTCATGGCAGAAAAATGATGGTCGTCTGGTGACTGGTGAGAGTATCAATAGGGTGCATCCCAGTTTTAAGGTAAGTATTATTACTCATCTAACCTGAGTGTTGTAAAGACTCCGTTCAAGCAAGCACAACGATGTCGTAAAACCTGGGGGACATTCTCCTCCTTCCACTGAGCTCCAGATAACTTCACCCTTGCCCCTCGGCCTACCGTTGATTCGACTTGCCCTGATCCTATGGGAATCTCCTCTGCCTGATAGTACTCGTAGTTGACGATGCGATGCTGATGCTTCTCCACATAGCCCTTAAACCTGTCTACCCGCTCATGCTCCCAATCTTCAAACTTACGATTGGCTTCCTTCACCTGGCCTTTCCACAGGAGTTCCTTCACCCGGTCCAATCGCTGCTGAGAGCCGCCGACTTTTTCTAAGTTCTCCATTAAGTGATACCAATCGAGTATTTCTACCCGGTTGGAGATTTTCTTGAGGATGTTCCAAATGCCATCATGACCATCTCCTAGGGTGAAAACTGATACTTCTAGGGTTTGTTGGTTGACTTTGTCCACCAGTCGTTCGTTATCTCGGAAATATGCCCCTACCCACTCCCCATTCAAGTTCACGGCTTTGTAGTCTCGCCACTGGCAGGGTTCTCCCAGTTCGGTCCGTAACCGCACTTTCCCCCCATCCAGACTTAATGCCTGCACGGGGTGTGACACTTGCCCTGAGGAAAATTCATAACGCTGCACCAGTCGTTGCTGTGTTCCTCTTGAGACTTTCATCCCCGTCAGTAACTTGATTTGCCTTGCCGATTGTTCATAAGATGAATTCCCACTCAACTCTAGGCAACATTTCTCCAGGTAAGGACTCCACTGACTATAGGCTTTGACCTCAAAATACTGTGCTTGCTGACTGGTGAGCTTCAGTTCCCCCACAATGCTCTTGACGGCGCGGGGGTGTCCTGCCCTTGTCCCACTCTCCTTGGCGATAAAAAAAGGGCGATTTCAGGGCTGACATATTGGAGAACAAGTGAGCGGACCGTCCCTTCGATTCCTTCAAGAGTGGTGAGTTGTTCCGGTACGGTGGCCAAAGCTTGCTCGTGGAGGAGGGCCGCGATGGCTTGAGCATGGGCTTCAATTTGGGCTTGGATTTTTGGGTTCATGACTTCTACCAGGATGAGGAGTACTTTTGTAAATTATCATAAAAGCCTCTCTCTTCCATCTAAGTATTTGTACTTATGAAAACTTTGGGATGCACCCTATCAATAACTGTTAGACGGCGCCGATGAGGGGAGTCTCTTGATAATAATTGAACCAATAGGATTGCCAATCATTATTAACTCTTAATATCCTTAAAGCTAACATATCATCAGCTTTTTCAACTGTCCACCAAGAACCTGTTAATTTCAAACGGTTTTGAATTACATAACGATGAGCCAATTGGTAAATCAGCATCAATAGCACTTTTGTAGTCTAAGTATTCAAGCCGGTTTTTTATGTATCGTGTACCAACTCGGACGGGAGCAAATTTATCAGCTAGATGTTCTGGTTCCATACGAGTTGATAAATTCTTTAATACTTTGAGGAGCTGATTTTTTTTGAGATCTTGCTTTTGTTGTTTCAACCATTTTTTTTGTTGCTGTTCATTTCCAGGAGCAGCGGCGGCTAAATATTCACACAGATGATAAAAATCTATGGCGTTGCACATTTTGGGGATGATGCCTACGCATGCACATAACTTAAACTGGCTTGTAGTCTAGATTTAAGACTTCTGCAACTATGCCCATCATCCCGTAATTGTGCAACGCCAAATCTATTAGATAGCTAGCACGTTCTCCAAACAAGCGCCTTACCTGATTAACAATCCAACTGGCTCCATCTCCAATGGCATGAACTTTAGTATTGCTACCTATACCAGCCCGAATTGCACTATGCAGTAATTGGTTTCCTGCATCATTAACAGTACCTACTGTACCTCCAATAAGTGACTGTTTTTGGCCAGGAATTTCCACAAGTGATAGGCGAGCTTCTTTCCAACTAAGCTTTCGGTTTTTTCGGCGATCGACAATTTGAACATCATCGGTTGCTGGCGTCGTGTTCACAATTGGAATCATCGTGCCATCCATTTCTGTAATTATCTGATCTACTCCATCTCTATCGGGGATTTCGGATGCTAAAATTTGAGATGTTTTAACCGCATGTGCATGTTTTTGAGTAATCGCTTGTGCCGAACTAATCGGTACAGTTATACCGTAATGTTCTTTGAGCTTTTCAGGGATTTTTCCAAAAGATACATCGGCTCCCAAATCAGTAATTGCTCGTTGTAATGGTAAAGAATAACCTCGACAATGTATTTGGGCAGATGATGAAAACGGTCTAAATACTTTTTCCGTTTTTACGCAAATAAATATTTGTTCTATAACTTGGATAGTTCCGAACAGGCTATACCAATATAGTTGCTTTTTTCTCTGACGGCGCATCAAGGGAGATTTCTCACAAGCTAAGGCTTTTTTTTTCTCTTGGGAATTGGCCCAATCTTGAAGAGCATCATTTCCCAGTTTTTGGAGTTCCGAGACAACTTCTAATTCCGCACCGCTCGCTGTTTCACAATTATCATCCGGATTTTCAACAAGAGCTAAAATAGATAAAACACGAGCTGATATATTGGGATGAGCCTGCAATCTTAGAGCTAATTCATAAGCGCTACTGGTTAGTTCAACCGTTTGATTATGATTCATGAATTCAGACATAGGACTTTAGCTCCATAGTAAACTTATAATAATTATATAACATAAGAGTAAAAAAATCTCAAGGGTCAAGGCAGAATTCACCTAAGAAGTGGTTCCATCCACCGGCCATCACTGGCGGATATCTGATCCCGCCGGTCATACAGAGGTAAAACCCCCGGACCGGTTAATAATGCCTAAGTGTCACTTTTAATTACACCCTAACAGATGAGCAGATATTGCCCCAAGGGTTCACGTCCGGGCAGAGCAAACTACATGAGCTAGAATAGCTGCAACAGGCGATCGGGATCGGGCCACCTCAACTGTCGCCAACCTAGGGCGCAACTCGCGTCCCTTTACAAATCCCACTATTCCGTGATAAAATAACAATAGCACAAAATTTATGAACTGGCAACAACAAGTTCACAAATAGCCGCCAGCCCTCTAGGGGGCTAGCGGCTAAGGTCCGAGGTCGGTATGAGAGTAACCGGAGCATTGGCCCAAACGGTCAGCCAGTCAAAAGCAAGACCCAGCCCACCCCATCTCCGGCTCTGTTAATGCCATGGACAGTATCGGGACTGGTGCCAGCGAGTTCCAATTGGCCAACTGGAAAATTCAAAATTCTTACATTAACTGCTGACTGCGGACCACCTACCTCTAATACAACTGACTACTGACTGCTGACCACCGACAACTAACCGCTGACAATTCACCATTCAATTAGAACCATTCGGTCGCCCCGGAAGAGTAATGCCCTCAACCGCTTGACGGTACTGTTCCACCGATGCACTGAAATCAATCGGCAGTACCGCCACTACATTTTCATGGGGGCGAGGAATAATCACCCAAGTTTCCAGAGTAGCACCAAAAGCCTTAGAAACTGCCTCAATTCCCGCATCCATCGCCGTCTTCACCTCCGAGACATCTCCCCTAATCATCACCGTAAATCGCGCACTCCCAGCTCTGATATAACCTACCAGGGTCACCCGACCTGCTTTCACCATCGCGTCCGCCGCTGCGAGAACACCGGGAAAGCCCTTTGTTTCCAGTGCTCCAACCGCTTGTTGTGCCATTGTCAATCTCCTCTAAATTCCGTGTTTTTGAGCGGTGAAAAAAGTATAGCTAATTGCTATATTCTTACTGTTAAGTAGGGTAACTTTTTATCTAAACGGTTCGCTCGCTTCCGTGTAGTCGATGGGCAGAACCGCCACCACATTTTCCGGCGGGTTGGGAACGATGTAATGCATGAGTATTGTCGCGCCGTAGGTTTTTTTAGCTGCTTGGACACCCGCATCCACAGCTACTTTCACCTCAGAAACTTGCCCTCGAATCGCCACCACGAACTGACTGCTTTCCGCCCTGTCAAAATAGACCAGGGTGACCCGCGCTGCTTTGACCATCGCGTCAGCAGCAGCTAGCACACCTGGAAAACCGAGAGTTTGAATTACTCCCACTGCAACTGGCATCGGAGTTTACCTCAAATAAATCTTCCTTATTCTACTGCCAACAGATCCACCTAATTCAAAAGTCTGGCTCTTCGGTACAAAGCAATGGTATTTGGGCACCAAATTAATGCACTCCAGCCTTTGCAAGGCTTACATAATGAAGGTAATTTGAGTTAATCAATTCGTCAAAGCCTTACAGCGCAAGGATTTCGGTGGTTTTCAAGCATCATTATCGCCTCCCAAGTACCGAAGACCCAAAATTCTTTCTTCAAAATTAAAAATTCAGAATTGACTACTGACCACTGACCGCTGACCACCGATCGCTGACTAGCAGTTCTAAATGCTCCCCACCTAAAGCGAAGCTTCCAGAGTTTTGAGTAATTCAGTATTCACCCCAGACTCGCGGGTCAGAGCAATTTTGCCAGTACGGGCGATTTCCCGAATGCCGAACTTTTGCAGCACCTGGACGAGCGCCACCATTTTACCAGGGTCGCCCACCACCTCCAGCGTTAGGGACTCCTCCGCCACATCTACCACACGAGCGCGAAAAATCTGGGCTAATTCTATAATTTCTGAGCGAGTGCTGCTGGTGGCATTCACCTTCATCAGCATTAATTCCCGCTCCACACAGGGACTTTCCGTGATATCCTGGACCTTAAGCACATTAATTTGCTTGTACAGTTGCTTAATCAACTGCTCAATTATCCGGTCATCTCCGGGCACCACCATGGTAATCCGCGAGACTCCCTGCTGCTCGGCATGGCCCACTGCTAGACTCTCAATATTAAAACCGCGACGGGCGAATAGACCGGCAATCCTAGTGAGAACCCCCGCAACATCCTCCACTAGCACAGATATAGTATGTTTCATAAGTTAGTTGTCAGTTGTCAGTTGTCCGTTGCGTACTGTCCGCTTCGGGCGATCGGTAGTTTAACTTTGTCTAGCCCTCTATTATATAAACTACTCCCCCACATCAAACAGATTTTCATCTCTGACCGTTTATCAGCAGATGTTACTATTTGAATAGCGGTCCCCTATCCAACTCCGGAAGACCGGCAGGTGGGAAAGACAGAGTTGAAAAATAGACGTTAAGATATTCAGCATATACAGATAACGCGGTAAAATGAATGTCCTAACTATCCGAGGCCTACGGCCCGGTGGTCGGAGTTGAAGTAAAACTAGGGCGTGTCATCAGTTAGAAAAAAGATGCTATAGTAGTTAGCAAAAAAGAGGTGAAAGATGCACCGATACGCACTCCGCGATGACCAGTGGGAACGGATGAAAGACTTGCTCCCTGGACGTGAGGGGCATGTGGGCGGTACAGCGAAGAACAATCGACTCTTTGTGGAGGCGGTGCTTTATCGCTATCGAGCTGGGATCCCCTGGCGAGACTTGCCCGAACGCTTTGGCGACTTTCGGGTAATTCACACTCGTTTTAGCCGTTGGAGCCAAAGTGGTGTCTGGGAAAGGGTTTTTCAGGTTTTAGCGGATGATGCCGATAACGAATATGCGATGCACTGAGGTTCTACCATCGTCTCGTGTCCGAGAGCGCCCACCTTGTCGTGCCGCTCCTGCGCACGACATGGGTGGGCGTCTCTGGACACGACAGGGCTCATCAGCATAGTGCAGGGGCCAAAAAAAAGACGATGGTAGTGATCAAGCCATCGGGCGTAGCAAAGGTGGACTCAGTACGAAGATTCATGCCATCTGCGATGCCCTGGGCAATCCCACAGGATTTCACCTGACAGGGGGCCAAACTCACGATCTGGCCGGTGCAGATGTTCTGCTCGAAGGGATTGAGGCCTCTGCCTCCGCCGCCGATCGGGCCTATGATGCTGACGAGCGTGTCCGAAAGCGATTAGAGAAAGACAAATGTAGTGCGGTGATTCCATCAAAAGCTAATCGGAAAGTGCCATATCCTTACGACAAATATCTGTACAAAGCACGGCATCTTATCGAAAACTTTTTTGCCAAACTGAAACAATATCGAGGGATTGCCACCCGCTACGACAAAACAGCTAGTAATTTCTTGGGGGCCATCTATCTCACTGCTACAGTTATCTGGCTTAACTGATGACACGCCCTAGAGTAGGAGTCGAAAGGACTATGGGTTGGTTAAAAAGAATGTTTGGCCTAGAAAAACCCTCCGAAACTGACGAAGAAGCGGTAGCAGCAGCCCAAGAGACCGCAGTAGCAGCCCAAGAGGCCGCAGGAGTAGATGAGATCCCTCCAGAGCGAGTAGGGTTGTACGGAGAATACGATCAGAGTGGCTTGGCTAAACGAGTGGTTCTAGCATTCGATGAAAACGATGAACTGGATGATGAGGAACGCCTGTGGGTGGCTCAGACCAGCAGCAAAGTAGTGTTGAAAGGAGAAGTTTCCAGCCAAGACATTCTTGACAAAATGGTGGATGTAGCGATGGGAGTGGATGGAGCCACAGAGGTGGACACAGAGCAAGTCACTGTCCTAGGCTAGCAAGCCCCCGATGGGAATATAGATAGGTAGATATACCCAAGGAACTGCTATGGGCCAGTAGGTCCTTGATGAAAATATTGGCAATTATGATGCTAGCAGCCAGAAAGTTGACACTCTCAGGATGCGGATATGCTAGAAATAAAGAGAAGGAGCAGCCGGTGTCTCGTGGGTAGTGCGAGTACGATGTCCCCGCCTCGTTTCCACGGCTCTGCCTGGGAACGAGCGGTTAGCGCTCCCCGGGGACATCGAGCGACGACCAGACACCACTGGGCTAGGGTTGATGTCTGCGGACAGTAAAGCTGGTGCAGAGCAAAGCAAAAAAATACCTGACTCCAAAAGAAAAATTAACTTCGCGCATTGTAGCGCTATTAGAAGTTTCACCTTTAACGCTTGTGATAGAGAAAAGAAAAAATCGCGATCTCCCCCAAATCAACGAACGGATTAGATTTCCCAAGATTAGGGTCATAGATACTGATGGGGGCCAATTAGGGGTGATGACCCCGAGGGAAGCTTTGCAGATGGCGGATCAAAAGGATCTGGATCTGGTCCTAGTCAGTGACAAGGCAGATCCGCCAGTTTGCAGGATAATTGACTACGGCAAGTATAAGTTTGAACAAGAGAAAAAAGCCAGGGAAGCAAAGAAAAAACAGCACCAGGCTGATGTAAAGGAAGTGAAAATGCGTTACAAGATAGACGAACATGACTATCAGGTGCGCGTAAATAGCGCCCAGCGCTTTCTAAAAGCAGGAGATAAGGTAAAAGCAACGATAACCTTCAGAGGTCGGGAAATACAGCATAGTAACCTGGCAGAAGAATTGCTCAAGCGGATGGCAAGGGACTTGGAAGAAGTGGCAGAGGTGCAACAGGAACCGAAGAAAGAAGGTCGGAATATGATGATGATGCTTTCTCCAAAAAAATAACAGGGCTTTGTCCCCGGGTGCTGTGTCTTCCGGGGCGAGGTATCTCCTGGGATCTCGATGTCCCCGGGGAGCGCTAGCCGCACATGCATAAGGGACATCGTAGGATCACTACCCAGGAGATAAGCTGTGATGCATTTAAATTGCATAGTCCAAAATGGGGCAGGCAGGGTGGCGATCGCCGCTTATGGGTCGAGGATCCCAAGATTTTATCGGCAGCTCGAATATGCAGTTTAGATGCGCGACATCTGAGCTCGCGCTACTCGCACGTTCCCAGGCAGATACGTGGGAACGAGGGGGGGACACAGATTGTTGATTGTTTAGTGTTAAGTGTCCAGGAAAATAAAGCAATTAGCATTTAACAATTAGCGAGTAGTGTAACTTGACAGTCATAATTAAAGATTTGATAATCGGTGTCAAGTTACTGGAGAAGGAGATATGGAAATAAAGCATCAGGGTTCGGGATTGAGCAAATCTGCTTGGGGTTTATTGCAGCTACTAAATCTCTGACTAGAGGAGGGTGGGCGGACGTTGCTGATGCTGGCGTTCTATACGGCTACCTGTGTAGGACTGATTTGGTCGGAAGCAAGTACGGCTGCTTTGTTCCTGGATAGGTATGGAGCAGAATTATTGCCCTGGATATATTGCTGGTGCGGTGATGGGTTCTCTATTGGGTGTTTTGTTCTCATGGCTGGAAATATGGTTGCCCCTGCGGTGGTTAATAGTGGCGATCGCCCTGTTGATGGCAATCCCGTTATTCGGGCTGCGTTTCGGGTTAGATATAATCTACGTGGCTGGCTTAACGGTATTTCTGCTGCGGCTGTGGGTAGAAGCATGTCACGTGCTGAACGAACTGAATACGTCAATCACGGCAAATCAACTGTTCAATATCAGGGAAATTAAGCGCACCTACCCGCTGGTAAGCAGCGGGATACTGATGGCAGATGTGATAAGTGGTTTCTCGCTGCCGCTACTCCTAGTAGTATTTAAGCTAAACAACGTAGTTTTAGTATCGAGCGTGATGATATCCCTGGGAGCAGGGATATTGTTTTATATCACTATCTGCTACCCAGCAATTCTTTCCTGACTCACCGCAGGTGTCCAGGTCAGATGAATATCAAGAATTTACGACGCCGCGACTAGCAGGTCCGATCGGACAGTATGTTATACCATTAATTTTATTATTCGTATTCGCCCAAGCAATATTACAGGTAGTAGAGTTTCAGTTCTTGGGACAACTAGAACTCAAGTTGAGCAGCGAACAGATAGCAGGCTTTTTAGGACTGTTCAGCGGGATATTGGGAATAGCAGTGCTCGCAGTACAATGGTTCATATCATCAAGGGCGATCGAGAAGTTGGGGGTATTCGTGGCAGCATCGCTGCTACCAGGTTCGATCGGGCTGGGCGGGATAATATTCATGGGAGGCATAGTAGACCTGTACTGGGGCGCGATCGCGATGAAATTCATCGACGATCTGTTGAAGGGGTTCCTGGGGATCGCTGGGTTCTTGTCTGGTGGGGGACAAATCGTTCTTGCTAAATGTCTAATTGCTGTCTCTTCGCTATAGTCTAGTATCTCTTTAAACTTCCGCGATTGGGCTCAAGTAGAACGGGGAGTACAAGACAAAATATTTCTACTAGAGGCAGTAATCCTAGCTTTGGGGTGGTTAGTGGCGATCGGGGCCCTGCGATCGGGATACGTGAAATTGTTAGTAACGAGTGCCGAGAAAGGACAGCTGGGAGTATCGGATGTAGACTTGCGGGCCCTGAAACGGAAAGTAGCGGAAATTTTGCAGCAGCCAGGAGCAGATGAAGATAAAAGTTCCTGTATAGAATTGCTCAGTCAGCTGGACCCGGGGCGATCGCCCTGCTGACCTGTTGCTAAGTTCTCGAACCTAGATATACTTCCGGTCTGGTCCGAGAGCGCCCACCCTGTCGTTCGCCTACTCGGCAACGACATGGGTGGGTCGTTTCCTCTTCGCCCACCCTGTCGTTCGCCAGCAGGCAACGACATGGGTGGGCGCTCTGGAAACGAAAGTCTCTGGACACGACTGGTACCTTTGCTGCCTTCGATGTCACCAGCATTGCAGCGTCAGAGTCTGGAAGTGCTGCTAGAGCACGTCATGCTTGGAATTGGGGACTGGGTTTAACCAAACAGATACTCGATCACAATCGGAATAATCCAGAGGAAAAAATCAAGTTTCCGACAGCGATTGACCTGCATAAATGGCTGGTAGCCCTGATCAAACCTGAGTATCCCTGGTATTATGAAGTAAGCTTCTGCGCCCCGCAATCTGCTCTGAGAGAGCTAGCTGACGCTTGGAAACGGGCATTCAAAAAGACGAGTAAACCACCTCGGTTCAAAAAGAAAGGCCGCGCTGACAGCTTCACAATAGACGGATCAATTAAGCTCGACCACTTTAGAATTAAAGTACCTAAGATCGGTTGGCTAAGAACATATGAGCGACTACCAGTCTGTTCTAGCCCCAAGTCTGTAACCAGATCCAGGACGGCTGCTCGATGGTTTATCAGCTTTAAGCTGGAAGTTGAGCTAGTCAACCACCCAAAATCTCATCCTGTAGTAGGCGTAGATTTAGGCATAAAAGCACTAGCAGTTCTGTCAACTGGTGAAGTTTTTGAGGGTGCTAAAAGCTATCGTAAATACGAGAAAAAACTCTCGCGACTGCAATGGCTGAATCGTCATAAGCAGATCGGTTCGGCCAATTGGAAAAAAGCCCAAGTCAAAATAGCTCGCTTGCACCGTTCGCGCAGCGTGGCGCCAGCCATATCCCTCACGGGAGCGCAGCCATAAAATAGCTAACATCCGTAAAGACACATTACACTTCACGACCTATTTGGCCAAAAACCACAGTCTCATAGGAATTGAGAACTTGAATGTGTCCGGGATGATTTAGCAAATCCCTTTTATGTTGAACTTTTCGCTATAGGCTGGCACCTTTATAGACTTCCGCAATCGTCAGTTGTATGGCTCGACCTTAGTTGTAGTTGACCAATGGTATCCCTCAACCAAGACCTGCAATAGATGTCATACAAAAAAAGACTCCATGCCGCTATCAGAAAGAGTCTTCCGGTGTGACAACTGTGGTCTAGAGATAGATCTCGATCTGAATGCCTCCATTAATTTGGAAATAGCCGCTAGTTAGGCGGTGTTAGCCTGTGGACTGGTCAGTGCCGACACTACCAGAGCGAAGCAGGAAGTAAGTTCCAGAGGTGTCCAGTGATGGGTAACTATGGCTGCCCCCACGGGGGGCGATTGGGTAAGTCTTATGTAACGGAGAAATATCCAGCCATAACATTTGGGATGTATCCTCGCTATTCCGGCTCTGCCTGGGAACGTGCGAGCAGCGCTCCGGGGAAACACCCAAAGCAACTGCTGGTTGCCCCTTGGCAGGGTGCTCGCGGGCACCGTAGGGAAGTTCAACAGCAGGTGGAAGCGAGAAAGCTCCTTTTGATAAAGGGTATGTGGAGGGTGCTGAGGTATCAACGGCAGACCTGACAGGCAGGTCAAGAGAAATTAGGGAAAGACTTACAGGAAAACGCTGATGGGTAAACATATTCGATTATTACCTTTGCACTAAACACAAAAAAGTCAACGGAATGCTCTGGTCGCGGTAGAATCATCCTAGGTCATACCACCTCAGTCTAGCTTTATGAAAGCCCCGATCGTCACCCTGAACAGTAATGTTGATGCTCGAGATTTAATCATCGCCAGACCGGCGGCGGGGCTATCCCTGCAAGGTCGCATCCAGGTTCCTGGAGATAAGTCGATTTCTCATCGGGCCCTTGATGTTGGGCAGCATCGCCCGAGGAGAAACTAGGATAAGTGGCTTGCTTTTAGGAGAAGACCCCCGCAGCACGGCCAACTGTTTTCGGGCCTTGGGTGCTGAAATTTCCCCTCTGAATACAGAAAAAGTGCAAGTAGTAGGCATCGGTTTAGGAGAATGCAGTGAACCGACTGATGTCTTGGACTGCGGTAACTCTGGCACCACGATGCGTCTGATGTTGGGCATTTTGGCATCTCATCCGGGTCGCTTTTTTACGGTGACGGGGGATAAGTCCTTGCGCGCGCGCCCCATGTCCAGGGTGGTGCAGCCCCTCGGACAAATGGGCGCGCAAGTCTGGGGACGCAAACAGGCAAGTCTGGCACCCCTGGCAATTCAAGGCACCCAACTACAGCCGATTCATTATCACTCGCCCGTAGCCTCCGCTCAAGTTAAATCCTGCATTCTGCTAGCTGGTTTAATGACAGCAGGAGAAACCACTGTCACCGAACCAGCACTCTCTCGGGACCACAGCGAACGGATGCTGCAAGCTTTTGGCGCATCCGTCAGCATCGACCCAGAAACCAACAGTGTGACAGTAACTGGTCCAGCCCAGCTGCAAGGACAATCAGTGATAGTACCAGGAGATATCAGTTCTGCAGCCTTCTGGTTAGTCGCAGGGGCGATCGTCCCTGGTTCGGAACTGATAATTGAAAATGTAGGCGTTAATCCCACTCGCACTGGAGTACTAGAAGCTTTGGAGATGATGGGTGCAGATATCACCCAAGAAAATCAGCGGGTAGTTGCTGGCGAACCCGTAGCCGATTTGCGCGTGAAGTCCGGACCTCTTCAGGGTTGGGAGATCGCTGGGCCCATAATTCCGCGCTTGATTGATGAGATTCCCATTTTGGCAGTAGCAGCTGTGTTTGCCGAAGGGAAAACCATCATCAAAGATGCTGCCGAGTTGCGAGTCAAAGAGAGCGATCGCATTGCCGTCATGGCCAGACAGCTGAACCGCCTGGGGGCAAGAGTTACAGAATTACCCGATGGTCTAGAAATCATCGGCGGCACCCCCTTAACTGGCACCGATGTCCAATCTGAATCGGATCACCGAATTGCTATGAGTCTGGCCATTGCTGCCCTGAACGCCACTGGCACTACCACCATCAGTGGTGCCTCTGCTGCTGCCATCTCCTACCCAGATTTCACAGCTACCCTACAACAGGTGTTATGTATTTAAGGGATGTCTTGATGCTCTGCCTACCTGCTAGCCTATGGGATGAATATTGAGTATAATTATCAATAGTTCTGATTTTTCCGGAACGGTGGAGCAGCGTTGGAGGTGGGTTGTCGAGGCAACTAGCCACCGGCAGCACCGATGAAGCGCAGTTAAAGAATCATACAAAATATGGATAAATTAGAAACCCGGTTCAATCTCGAAGGGCAGTTTCTGGGATTTGGACTTAAAGATGGTTACAAAATCAAATACTTGCGGTTGGCCACCGCAGAGGGAGAAGACTGGATCAAAATGGACAAAAGGTTACGTGCAGCACTCTACGGTCATTCTTTCACCCCAGGGGACTGGATCCAGGTTTCTGGCGAGCAAAAATTTCAGCCCAAAACTGGTCAATTTAAGCTCAAGGCCGACCAAGTATTGGCAGGATCCGCCCCTCCAGGCCCCAGGACTGCCCCCACCCCAGTCAAGGCCAAACATGGCAAAGCCCGGGTTTTAGTCTGTCAAAAATCAGATTGTGGCAAACGTGGCAGCTTGAAAGTCTGTCAAGCCCTAGAGTCGGCCCTATGTGCCAGCGGTCTTGCTGACCGGGTGGAAATCCAGAAAACTGGTTGCCTGAAAAACTGCTCTTCTGGTCCCAACCTTGTGGTTATGCCCGATAAAACCCGCTATAGTCGCATTCGCCCTCGCGAAATCCCCGCATTAATTGAAAAACATTTTTCACCCCGCACGGGCGAGCCCAAAACTAAAACGTCCCAACCTGCCTCTATACTGCGAAGGGTCAGGAACTGAGCTTTTTTGGGCCGTTTTGATTTGTCTAAGCGAGGGGGGGACAATTGAGAGATACTTGTGATCGCGTAGCGTAGCGTGTAGCGTAGCGAGGCGTGTGCGCGCAGCGCAATCTTTGAGATGCTCCCCCCCCCGAGAAGCATACAAGAGGCACGTTCGGTAGGAGATTGCTTCGGGGGGGCTGGCCGCGTGAGTTTCGGTAATCTCGGCCCTTAGCCCCCCGAGCCATCTTGACTATACAATCCAAAATGGCCCCAAGTCAAGTCCTAGCCCGCAGGACAGCCGATCGCTCCCTAGGGCCTAAACTTGTAACCGGTGACAAACAAACTAAATTTCCGATCGCTATGTCTTATACGTCAATAAATTGATAAAATTTAATATATAAATTTGAAAGGGAGTATTGCAGGTATGGATATGCAAGCGCTCTCTGAGCGTGCGGAGCTTACTCGCACTGAATTAGCATATAAGTTAGGAGTAAGCGAAACTAGCGTGCGCAACTGGGAAAGGGGCCGGACTAAACCGACGCTGACACCGCAAAAATACTTAGAGGCATTGAATTTATTCCAATGTACGCCAGAAGAATTAGCAGCAGCAAGCGAAAAGTCGATTGGTCCCGATCGACAGTCTTCTGGCAAAAAGCCCATCCAGCAAGATGAGTGGGTGGCCATAATTGTGGCATTCTTATCTATTGGCACCATCTTCGCTTGGTCTCTGACGCGCACCTCTCGAGGAGGCATACGCTGGCCGGACGTCTCAACGGATCCTCGATATCTCTGGGGTAGTGCGAATAGCGCGTCACCCTCTGGAGGATATCGAATGTTTCCTTTTGTGCGATTAGCGCTCTTAGGAGATACCTCGCCCCCCGAGACATCGAGCGACCAGGAGACCGCTTGCCCTGGGGAACACAGACGTAAACCTGTAAAATCGGGGTATTGCAGTGGCGTAGGTAATGTAGATGAGTAATTCTTCTGGTCCCGATCGACAGTCTTCTGGCAAAAAGCCCATCCAGCAAAATGAGTGGGTGGCCATAATTGTGGCATTCTTATCTATTGGCACCATCTTCGCTTGGTCTCTGACGCACACAGATCGAGGAGGCATACGCTGGCCAGACGTCTCAACGGATCCTCGATATCTCTGGGTAGTGCGAATAGCGCGTCCTCCTCTGGGGATATCTAATGTCCCCATCAGCCTCTCTCCCAGTTCCCTCCCCAGTAGACTCTCTGGTAACTCAGCCGGATGTAGGAGAGGAGACTCCAACTCCTGAAGACTCTGGGGCAACGGCTAAGACACCTGCTGATGAGAAACTAGCATCATCAGTTTCCCCAGTTACAAAGACACCAGTACCGAGTCAAACCTCAGCAGAAATTGGCTTACCGCTAACCAAACAGCCCAAAACACTGGCACCGACTGATTCAACAACTGAGTCGCCGGAAACACCGGCACCGACTGATTCAGATCGCGATCGAGGGGTGAAATTCAAGGATGTTCCAGATGACTTTTGGGCATTTCCTTTTATTACAGCTTTAGTTGAGCGTGACCTTTTTGATAGGGCGGCAGATACTGATATTTTCCAACCTAATGCACCGATGACCCGCGCTGAATATGCCGTCGCCCTGCAAAAAGCCTTTAAACAAAATCCGACTCAGAATCAGTTGAATTTTCAGGATGTTCCAGGGGATTACCCAGCTGGTGAGCCCATTAAGAGAAGCACCGAAACTGGATTTTTAAGAGGCTATCCTGGACAAATATTCCAACCCAACCAACCCATGCCGCGAGTGCAGGTGATTGTCTCCCTAGCCAATGGATTAGGATTGAAGGCCCCGTCTAATCCCAATCAAATCCTCCAGCGCTACCAGGATGCCGATCGCCTACCGGCATATTCGGTCTCTGCGGTGGCAGCTGCAACCAAAGCTGGTCTTGTGGTTAACTATCCTAATCCCTCACGGCTTAATCCCAACCAAGACGCTACTCGGGCTGATGTTGCTAGCTTGATTCATCGAGCCTTGGTTATTCAAGGAAAGGTGCCAGCAATTCCCTCTGAGTATATTGTTCAACCTGATTGATATTGTCAGACAGCCCAGCGGTGTCTGGAGCATGCCGAGTCCTTCAGGACAAGAGCATGCGGAAGACGCCGACCGTTGGGATCTTCGGTAGGCTGACTGACTTGACTTGGGCGGTCCCGTGGCTTGAGGGCACGCGGACGGGCCCTCAAGCCACGCAACTTAGTCTTTTCCACCCGTCACTTGATCTCCTAGGGCCTTGATATCCTCTATCAACTCCTTGCGAGTAGAGGCACGGGCTAAATAGCGCCAAATAAACCAACCTGAGAACCCGAGCCCGATTACTTCAAAAAGCGGTGATAGCAGGGGAATATCATTAATAGCATTGATCGCTGCTAGGATTACCTTAACTGCAACAAATGCCACCAAAATCAGAACCAGCGTGGTTATTGGTCCCTGGTATTTAGCAAAAAAATCGCCCAAGTAATCTAACTTACCCAAGTACTCTAGCGCTTGCTGCCCATATTCCTTCCACGGCTGTTTGGCCCAGCCTACCGACTTGGGTTTACTGATTGAACCGGATGGTTCATCCACAAAATCGATCGAGGTTTTCACATCGGGTTCGGCGGTGGGAGTTGTCGCCTCGGGCTCTTTAACTGGTCGATCTTTAGGTTCTGGATCTGCCATATTGTTATCTCACTCAATTACAACCTGTTTCTGGGGTGAATGGCGGGGAATGACGTCCCGGTGTCTCCTGGGGTAGTGCGACTAGGGGTCGGGAGACACCGCTACTCAAACCATTCGCTAAATCAAAAACATACTTGACAGTAAAACAGAGCTGGATTATTTGCAAGCCTGGCTAATTACCATCAATTTTATGTTACAATAGCAACTTATCTCGACTTCCAAGGGCGGTGTCTCCTGGGTAGTGCGACTAGGGGTCGGGAAACACCGGAAGAATAAGGGTAGTGGTCAATATGCAGTGATTTGACTACAGTCTGCCCAGGGTTTCAGGTGCTAAAATCACTACTTGTACAATCGCGGAAGTACGGTCCGCAGACGGCCCGAAAAATCGGACAGATACTAGACTACAACAGAGAGACTGCGGAAAGACAAAAAAATGGAAGTCATGACTGGCTGCTGCTACTGGCTGCTGCTACTAGATTTGGCACTGACAATCCGTTGAGCCGTGACTTGATTTGGGCATGAACGGCCCTGCTCAAAGTCGGTGATGTTTGCGATCGTCGTCTCGGCAATCTTAGTCATGGCAGTTTCCGTGAAAAACGCCTGATGTCCGGTGATGAGCACATTGGGAAATGTCAGCAGCCGCCCAAATATATCGTCTTGAATTACGGTATCGGATAAATCCTCAAAAAATAAATCCTCTTCTTGCTCGTAGACATCTAAACCAAGATAGCCTATTTTACGGGATTTTAAGCCCTCAATCACCGCTTCAGTGTCAATCAATCCCCCGCGACTGGTGTTGATCAGCATTACCCCAGGCTTCATCTGGGTGATGGCTGACTTGTCGATCATATGGTACGTGGCAGGAACTAGGGGACAATGTAAAGTAATGATGTCCGAGGCCAGCAGTAGTGAGGGCAGGGAGACGTACTTAACACCTAGAGCTTCGCAATTGGGGTTATGTGCTACATCATAGGCTAGCAGCTGGCAGCCGAATCCTGTCAGAATTTGCGCCATGACCTCCCCAATTTTACCCGTCCCAACGATCCCGACTGTAGACCCGTGCAAATCAAACCCCAACAAACCATTGATGGAAAAATTACCTTCCCGCACTCGTGCATGGGCGCGGTGAATTTTACGGTTCAGAGTCATGATTAGCCCGATCGCGTGTTCGGCAACGGCATAGGGGGAATAAGCGGGGACGCGCACCACTGTCATCCCTAACTCGGCGGCGGCCTTCATGTCTACGTTGTTAAACCCAGCACAGCGCAAGGCAATCAGGCGGACGCCGGAGTCAGCTAATTTCTTTAAGGTCGTCTCATTGAGATTGTCGTTGACGAAGACGCAAATAGCTGCAAACCCTGATGCCAGCACAGTTGTTTCCGACCCCATACGTGCTTCAAAAAATACCAGTTCATGTCCCTGGGATAAGCTTGCTGCCTCTAAAAATCGCCGATCGTAGGGTTTGGTGCTGAATACAGCCACCTGCATAAATTTAACCTCCGTGAGTTTTGGCACTAGGCTGCGACTCACCCCTGGGATCCGTCGGGGTGCGTTTTGATGATGGGCAATTAACCGGACTTTATATTACTGAGCAATTTGGCCCTCGATGGGTGCTGCTTGTGCTGGAGTCTGCATTTTCTGTAACGGCTGCCTGCGAAACTCTGCGACTGCGTCATTGATTTGTTGGCGCAGTTGAGTCCTGAACTGATTCATGTTCATACCATTATTCAACCGCGCCCGGTGGATCAGATCGTAGATACTACTGGGATTGCTCGAACCGGAGAAGGGGTCGGAACTGCCATCGGTGGTGCCTAAGTCCTCTAAAGGGTCGATCTTAGTAGTTTGCGATCGCCCTGGCATGGGCAATAATAGGGATGCTGTTGACAGTCCAGCCAGCAGACTCAGTGCTAGACGGGTGTAAGGTTTCATTGATGTTGGTGCTCTCATTTTTCTGCCTCTGGTAACAGTAAGGTAAGCTTCAAGACAAGGTCCGACGCAGCAGGGGTTGAATGCCTAGTAGGGCTACGCCATCGAACAAGAGCAGAACTAATAGCGCTCCACCAAAGGTGACATCACCCCAAGGTGCTGACATGACAATGTTACTCAATCGGCAGTCACTGTGCAGATATAGATAACGAATGGGCTCGATCGCGTAACTCAGGGGATTGAGAGTGACAACTACTTGTAACCAGTTGGGCATGAAGGATAGGGGGGCCAGGGCTGTGCTTGCGAACAACAGGGGCAAATTCGTAACAAAAATCACGGCTATCAGTTCTATGTGACCCGGTAACGCAAAGGCTAGCCCCAAGCTTAAGCCTGTTACGCCCAATACTAATAATAGAACAATCAGGGCGATCGTCCCTATACCTAGTACATCTGGCAGGCCAGCACCCAGGAAAGCTCCCGCTGCGACAATTACTGCGGCTTGGATCAAACTCAGGGTAACTATATATATTGCCGATGCCATGACAATGGAGAACCGGGAAGCTAACGGCGCTACTAGTAACCGGTTCAGGAAGCCAAATTCCCGATCGAACATCACTGGTAATCCGGCATTCAGAGCTCCGGCGAAGGCTGTAAACACGATCACGCCAGCACCCAGAAACTGTTCGTAACTAACGATTTCTCCAAATAAGCCTTTGGGAGCATTTTGAAACAATGCGCCGAACAAAATTAACCACATCAAAGGTTGAATAATGCCAGCGATCAGGGTTGAGGGACGACGTTGCAACTGGATAAACAGGCGCTTGGTTAAAGCTAGGGTTTCTTGAGTTACTTCGCCGAAGCTGAACCCTGCTTTGATTTTTTTTGCAGTTGCTGCGGACTGGATCTTTAAGTCTGGTTTTTTAGGGGTAACGGTGCTACTCATCTTGGAATTTGAGATGTTATATACTTCGATTTTTCTGGGACAGGCGGGTAGGTTTTATCGCATATTCTGCTTTTTTTCTTTCTTCAGATCCCGGGTGCCTGCTGCTGCCAGTTCAGCATCGTTAATGGTTTGACCTGTGGCAGCTAGGTAAACATCATCTAAACTAGGGCGAGATTGAGCAATGCCAAAAGTGGGTAAACCAGCATCCTGCAATGCTTTCTGTACGGTCATCAAGGCGTCACTTTGCGGAGTTACCACTAAGTTCAGGGAGTTGCCTTGAGCCGTGTTAACGATCGCCGACTTTACCATTGGTAGAGTAGAGAGCATCTGTTTGGCTTTTTCCGCTTCTTCGGCAGGGGAAAATTCCCGAATGCGCAGGGTGATGCGATCGCCTCCCACGCGGTCTTTCAATTGGGAGGGCGTCCCGGAGGCTATTACCACACCTTTATCTACGATCGCCACGCGGTCAGCTAAAGCGTCAACTTCTTCTAGATAATGGCTAGTAATCAACACTGTTGTCCCATCCGATCGCAGTTGACGCAAGAAATTCCATACCGCCATGCGGCTTTCGATATCCAGTCCCACTGTCGGTTCATCTAAAACCAGGACATCTGGTTGATGCAGTAGTCCTGCTGCTAAATCTAAGCGTTTCCGCAAACCGCCCGAGTAGGTGCCCGTCTTTTTATTAGCATATTCTTGCATACCTAGCAAGTTGAGGGCATTATTAATCCGTTCTGGGATAATTTTGCGGGGCAGATGGTAAAGTGCTGCTTGTAATTCTAGCAGTTCTCGTCCTGTGAGCACCTTATCGAGAGCCACTTCCTGAGCTACATAGCCCAGGAGTTGTCTCGCGGCTTTGGGGTTGTCGAGAACCGAGATGCCTGATACTTCAATCTTGCCACTGTCGGGGGTACTTAAGGTACAAAGACAGCGCAAAGTTGTGGTTTTTCCTGCGCCATTGGGACCGAGGAGCCCAAATATCTCTCCCGGTTCTACTTTGAGGCTAACGTCTTTGACTGCTGTCACGCTGCCGTAACGCTTTTGCATATTTTCGATTAAAACAGCTGGAGCCATTGGTCTGGTTTCCTTTGGGGATGCTACATAAATCTTAACATGCTTTTTCTCTATTTTAGGGTGTTGCCGCTTTATTTTATATTTGACATAGTTTGACTATTAAAATTCTTTCCGGTGGGCGATCGCCCCAATAATAACACAGATATCTGGGAATTTGTCAAGGGACGAACGGTGATGAATACTATTCTTTGACAACTTCTAGTAACCACTCTTTTATCTGGCTTCTTTCTTCTGAAGATGCTCCCGAAATATTCAACAGCTTCGGAAGCAGCGATCGCCGACGTTCAAAATTTCTTTTAAAAGACCGCGCAAAGTTATGGTTTTACCTGCGCCATTCGCCATTGGGACCGAGGAGCCCAAATATCTCTCCCGGTTCTACTTTGAGGGTAACGTCTTTGACTGCTGTCACGCTGCCGTAACGCTTTTGCATATTTTCGATTAAAACATCTAAAGCCATTGGTCTGGTTTACTTTGGGGATGCTACATAAATTTTAAGATGCGTTTTCTCTATTTTAGGGAGTTGCCACATTATATTTGTTATAATTTGACTATCATTTCTGGTGGGCGATCGCCCCAATAATAACACATATATCTGGGAATTTGTCAAGGTTATACGAACGGTGACGAACGGTGATGAATACTATTCTTTGACAACTTCTAGTAACCACTCTTTTATCTGGCTTCTTTCTTCTGAAGATGCTCCCGAAATATTCAACAGCTTCGGAAGCAGCGATCGCCGACGATCGAAATTTATCTTAATTGCCGGATATTTTGGTAATTGGCGATCCACAGCTAGAATGGTTTCTGGCAAGATTATGACTCGATCGCATATTTCTTGACTGAGAGTCATTCCAGTAGTATGCCATGCAACACACTGACTCATACAGGAGAGCAACCATAGAGTTTCTCTAGGATCTGTTCTGCGATCGTCTAGCTTATTTAGAACCAGTTTAGCAGCTTTTTCAACATCTGTTTGTTCAGCTTGCCATCTTTCTGGTTGACCTGGACTTATTAGCCTTCCTAAAGCCCACGCGGCTTTGATTCGTTGTCCTAAATGTTGACCATTTGCGATCGCATCATATAGAAAAGTCAAGGTTGTTTGAGAAGGCTGTCCGCATTTTCCCAGAGAATTGATAAATGATTGGGATCTTTTTTGATGTTTGTCGGAATTAAATGCTTTCATTATCTCCAAATCAAAACCATGCCAAAACAATTTTCCCGGCGTTTGTGCAAGAGTTTCATATAAAGCCTGTTTTGATTTATTCATTGTTGATAAATCACTCGTAAGCTTACTCTTAATCCACTGCTGAAACCTTTTTTCCAAATTATTCGCGTCTGTCGAGTCAATTGACTGAAAAATTGTGCTTAAAGCCATCACTGCTAGTAAAGCTTTAGTCTCGCTCAATGAATTAACCATACCACTCATCTCTAGCCATCTGAGCAGTTCGCCGATAATAGAAAGACGGTTTTTGGCTATAGCCGTTGTTTTTTCAAGTTTTCTGCGTTCTTGATGCACCTCCTTCTTGATAGTATTACTTGTATCACTATTGAAGCTGTTTGCAAGTGCTTCCCACTGATTAAAATTTACTCGGACTATTTCAGTAATGGGCTTCCCTTTTCTGAGTCTGGGAATAGAGGGAATAGAGATTTTTTTAATCCCCTGACGCGAAACAATAGATGGAGGCTTATCTAAACCCCCAGGAGATGCCACATCTAGCTTAAATCGCGCCTCACTACTTTCTTTGGGCGTGAGTGTCAGCAAAAGCCGTTCGTCAAAAGTGTATTCTACTTCAAGGTTGAGAGTACAATTGGGTGGTAAGTTGGCGGCATTAATCTCCTCAATGGCAACTTGACGTAGCCTTTGCAGTGTAGTATTATGGTTGGGCTTCGTTCCCATTCCCACCCAAACCTTAAAGCTCAAATAGCCACTGCTCGTATCGGGTAACTTTAATCCCGATAATACAGTTCTGTAGGGGTATTTTTGCCCTTGGGCTACCAGCAAACGTAGCGATCTTTTACTTTCGAGTACCTCAAGATAAATGTTGGTCGGATTTACCCTTTGAGTTGATTTGAGGGCCCCTGCTGCATAGAGCGCTGCTCCCCTGGCTACTGCCCGATCGGGGTTATGACCATCTATGATGGGCACATCTCCAAATAAGCTTTGCAGGCGATCGCGCACTGGTGGGAAGTAAGTCATGCCACCATTTAAGAGCACTGCATCAATTTTCTGGATTTCACCGCTGCTTTGCTTGGCCTTGAGGATAACTTCCAGCACTGGCACGATTAAGGTGTTAAGTAGATTCGTAAATGCAGGTTCATCGAAAGCCATTTGCGGATCCAAGGCCGTTCCAGAGGCCAACGTTAGACCTTCACAGAGTAGAGGTGAGAGAATTTCTGCCATCTGAGATTTACTGATGTAGTATCTGATGGGAAATTGTCCTTCTAAGAATGTTGCTTGAAAGGGGTGCTTGAAATTCTCCTTATCCCCGGTACTATCATATTCAGCGCCCCACGCCTTCTTAAACTTCTCAGAAAAAATTGGCAGTTCGTAGGCCAATTTTTGACCATCGGCTTCAGAGAGATTTTTACATGCAGACCAATTATCTAATATATAATTGGCAATTAGCCGATCTATAGTATCTCCTCCTACCCGGGTACGGGAGCCAATTGCTAAATCATCAATGATAAAAAAGCTAGCCGATGGCTCCCACAGTACATTGTGCAGCGTGACATCTAAGGTGCCGCCACCCAAGTCATAGACCAGGATATTAGATGGCTGCATCACATCGAACAAAGGTGTCAGTTCGCCCTTCTGCACGCGATGCAAGTAATCATATAAAGCCGCTTGAGGTTCTGGGAGCAATACAACTTCCTCCTCTTGCCATCCCGCCAGCACTGCGGCTTTGCGAGTCGCTTCAATGGCATCTGATTCATAGGAAGCAGGATGGGTTATCACTGCACCCTGCACGGAACCATACTTCTGGATGAGTTTATCTCGACAGAAAGCTAGTACCTTAGCCGCTGCTTCTTCAGGAAAAACTTTTCCTGAAGTTAGATCGTAAGCAAACTGCTTGCCATCGATCGATCGGCCCATGTCATGTTTCCAGGCCAGAATAGTCTGGTCGCGAAAAGCATAAGCCTGAGCTTTAACATATCCTCCTACTTCTGCTTCAGTTTGTCCATTGAAGCGGACCGCAGAAGGAATGATATCATTGGTAACTAAACTCCCCTGTTCGTCCCTAATCGAAACACCAACTGCTGCCGCAGTCCATTGCTTCGTCATCAGATTGACATTCGCCAGAGCCATGACTGTATTCGTAGTTCCCAAGTCAATCCCTACATAGGTAGGTCGCATGACTTCCTGAAGAGGTTCTACATAATCAGCCATCTCCCGCAATCTATTGCCGATCCGATCGCCAATGACTAGGGTTTCGATCCCTTTGCGTTTTAACCTCCCAAACAAACTAGCATAACCGTTGTCATTACTGACAACAGCAATCATTGAGACCTGATAATCTGCATTACCAGTAATTTCATCAGCCGTGCGCTCGATCAGTCGATCGACCTCTTGAGACACGGGCTTGAGTCCAGGAGTCAACTCAAAACGATAGCCAAACTCGCGAAAAAGCTCCACCATAAGCGGTAAGTACCGACGGCGTATTAGAGAAAGCCCGGCGAACTACAAGTTGACCATGTTTCTCATGATGAGTTTGACAAATTCTTTCTATATCAGCCAGTTTCGGCTTGATATTATCCAAATCAAGTAAGACAGCAATACTCATAATTTTCCTCCCTTCTAGTTTCCGCTTATTCCGTAACTTCCTTCACCCGAGCTGGCGTAATGACTTCTTCACCCACACGCCATCCCGGATGAATACAACGTACTACTTTTTTATCTTCTGAGTTAGCAAAAGCGGAGCCCTCAACATAAGCATATGCGGACAACTGCTCGCTCTGCAATTCAAAAACTTGGTCCTCCTGGGCTGGATATTGTGTCACATTAAGTGAATTTAATGCTTGCAACAAATTTTCTAAAGCGATCAGAATGCTGAGGGAGTCGCTGGGAGACAAAGATAACTCCGAGTTGGACTCTGACATTTTATTTAACCGTTGGTACAGGATCGTAATTTGATCCAAAACTGGTTGAGACTGTTTCTGAAGAGTTGTGACCAATTGACAAACCGCTGACTGGAGTGCTTGAGAACGAATTTCTGACAGCTCTTTTTGCAATTTTTCATTTTCCTGCTGCAAAAGTTCCACTTGATTTGTGAGGTTAGCTTCAGTCTCTCCTAACTCCCGAACTAAATTCTGAGCTGCTTCCTCCTTAATTGCCGTCGGCGTGATGTTAAATTCTTTTTGCAGTTGCAATCCGAATTCATTCAGGAACCGATAAGCTCCCCATTTTAATAATGTTTTATAGCCATGAGATGAGTTAAGCATCTCCCGGTACTTTGGCTCCAGAACGGAGGGAAGTTCTGACAAAAACAGATATGTTTTCTCTCGCGACTTTTTGAAATAGTCTATTACCTCACTCAACTCACTCAGCTTGGTTAAATCCCGGCTTTCTGAATCTGCCAAAGCATATTCTGCTAGTTCTACAAACTGACTCAGTTTTGCTTGCATTTGCTCTCTAACTTTCCGGGGAGACTCGCTATACTTGCTTGACAGGTGAAAAAAGAATTTTTCTGCCGTATCGTACTCAAACGACTCAATTTGCTCATTCAGAATTTCCTCCCAGTTCTCACCTGATTTCAAAACTATTACACATTTATGGTGAAGAGGAGCAATAGCCTCTTGTCTTTCTTTATCTTTCTGGGTTTTCGGCACAAATACCCTGTAGTAATCATTGATAAAATTCACTAATCTTACCCAATGATTCGTCTCTCCTCTATCCTGAACTTTCTTGATAATTATCTCCTTATTAATTTCCTTCTTTTCCTGCTTAACTTCCTTCCGCTCGATCCCCAATTTGTCTTCCAGTTGCGATACGAATCACTTCAGAAAAGGAGAAGCTCCCCACTTTAATAATGATTGATATCCTACCGATGAGTTAAGCATATCCCGGTCATTTTGCTCCAGAAGGGAGGGGATTTCTGACAAAAACAAATATGTTTTCTCTCGGGACTTTTTAAAATAGTCTATTACCTCACCCAACTCACTCAGCTTCGTCAAATCACGGTTTTCCGAATCTGCCAAAGCATATTCGGCTAGTTCCACAAACTGACTCAGTTTTGCTTGCATTTTCTCTCTAACTTCCTGGAGAGACTCGCTATACTTGCTTGACAGGTAAAAATAGAAATTTTCTGCCGCCTTGTACTCCGATGAATCAAATTTTCGGTTAAGTATTTCCTCCCAGGTATCCCCTTCCTTCACAACTCTTACACATTTCTCGGAAAGATTGAGATGCACCCCAATTAGCAATTAGCAATGAAGACAGAAAAACCCAAATTGAAAAAAAACATCAGAAAATAAAGCCTTGGCGCGTCCAGAGAAAAACCAACCAGATCAACCAGCATATACGCCAGAAGAGTTGGCAGCATCTCCTTGGGGAAGATTAGTGATGTTTGTCAATGATTCCTACAGCGAATGGGTTCCGCAAAGTTATCAAAATCAAGAGATACAGGAAGCTATTGCTCCTATTCACAAGACCGCGCTGGTCCCGATCGCCTTCCTTACCGAGTATGATAATACAGTCTTGCGCGCCCTGTCAAGAGCCCCAGGAAAATCGGACGGACTGAGGGTCTTGCTTATATCTATGATAATACAGTCTTGCGCTGTCAAGAGCCCCATCCCAATTCCTACTTCCGATTTTACCATACTACAGATAAAGTCTAGCTCCTGCTTACCTGGGAACTGGCGAGGCCGGACCAGGAGCGATCGCACTGGGCGCGATCGCCCAGGGCTATCTTACGACCTACAAACTTGGGATAGCGCTCATCAGAGTCTGGATATTTTCAGCACAGGCGCTAACCAAGTAATGGGTAACTGGCAAACTATCAATCACCATGGCAGTGCAAAGTAGCATCATGTACAGGATAGAGTATTTGAACAGGGATTTGGCCAAGGGTTTATCGGATGGATTCTGTAATAGCTGCCAGGCTTTTTTGAGAAAAATAGCGCCCAACAAGAGAGCGATCGCGCCATAAACCAAGCCCGAGGCACCCAAGGGATAAATCAGCAACAGGGAAACTGGCACGACTAGCAGGGAGTAAACCCAGATTTGCCAAGTAGTAGACTCTTCACCCTCAACTACAGGTAGCATGGGAACGCCTACCTTAGCATAATCATCCTTAATCATCAGCGCCAAAGCCCAGAAATGAGGAGGCGTCCACAGGAAGATGAGGGTAAATAGTAGCCAAGGCGTCCAACCCAAATTACCGGTAACAGCGGCCCAACCTACTAAGGGCGGAATGGCACCAGCAGCACCGCCAATCACAATATTTTGGGTACTATGACGTTTCAGCAAATGGGTGTAGACCAACATATAGAAGACTATACCAGACATGGCTAGTAAAGCCGCTAGCAGGTTGGCAAAAACAGTTAACAGAGTAAAAGAGAGAAGTCCTAGAATAATTGCAAAGATGAGGGCATTGCGCGGCTGTACTGTCCCGGAAGGCAAAGGACGCTTGCGAGTGCGTTCCATTGCATAGTCAATGTCGAGGTCGTAAATACAGTTAAGGGTTTGAGCAGATGCAGCTGCTAGGGTTCCCCCAGTCAGCGTAACCAACAGTAATATGGGGTCTACCCTGCCGTCCGAGGCGATCCACATACTAGCAGCTGTGGTAATCAGTAGCAGCGGAATAATCCGAGGCTTGGTCAGCTGGTAATAGCTGCGAATTACTTCCAGAAAGTTCTGAGTGCGAGGGGATATATTAACCCCAATTAATTCTTGCATGGATTCCTTTGTTGAAAAACTTCTATTCTGGTAGCAGTGGCTAGTGTCTTTCTTAGACTGCTGATTGGCGATCGGGGGCGATCGCGCACTGGGGAGCCCTATCTCTTATTCCCACCACAGTAAAGGCTACCAATGTCCCCAGCAATGCAGCACCAATGGCTTGATGAGCAACTGTCAGGGGTTCTACTTGCAGATGTAACCAGAAGGTAGCAACTCCCAAAATTATCTGCAAAACTAACAAGCAACCTGCTCCGCAAGCTAGACGCCTCAGCAGCGGATGTAATGCAGCCGTCCGTAAAGCTAGAATCACTAGGATCCCAGTTGCTAGGGTAGGGGGGACGACGCCCGCAATGTGGCTATGCATCACTGCACATAGCTGGCTATATCCAAAACATTGATGCAATGCCCACTGAGAGGCAACCAGTCCGCCTAATATGCTTTGTAGATAAACCAGAATTGCCCCAGTTAAGCCGAGCCAAGTTAATTTCCCAGCTGCACCTGTACCTTGATAAGGTTCTAGTGCCATGCCGATCGCTACTAGGCTGGTGAAAAATAACAGAGCACATCCCAGATGGGCGGCGACGATCTCAAACCTCAGCAGTTCGGTAACGGTAAGTCCTCCTAAAACTGCCTGGATGATGACTAACAGTAGTGCGCCAGTAGAGGCCCAGGGGAGCCAGTTGGGTAGTTGCTGGCGATACCACCAGCTTAATCCCACTAGGCCGATCGCCATCAATCCAATCAACCCCGCATCCAACCGGTGAAACCACTCCAGAAATACCTGAAGATTCATCTCCTGCGCCGGTACTAGCTTGCCGTAGCACAAGGGCCAATCTGGGCAGGCCAGACCCGCATTCATCACCCGCGTGGCACTCCCGATCGCCATCAGCAGCAGTGTCGCGATCGCCATTTTCCAGGTTAGGCCACGGATACGGTCTTTAATTTCCTCTGGTGACAAGCCAAGATTTTGAGGCAGGACTGACTCAGACATACCACTTTTCAGCTAAATTGTCAAGCTCTATCAAGTTACGAATGCGCTCGCGCTCACATCCCTCTTTACTTTAATCAGGCTGTCCCTAGAAGCCAAAAGGCTTTGTAATTTCTTCCGATTTTGACAAATTGTTAAGTTATATTTCGTTTAATTATCATAAATTTAAGAAAATTAACAAATAACTGGCGATCGGGAAGCAGATGGCCAGGGAAAAATCGGAAAAAAGTATCAAAATAGGTAAAAATTACTCCCAATAGGCGCTCGTTGCTTTAGGGTAGTAGGTAAGTGACTGGGCAATAACTTGTCATTGCGAGGGGGGGCGATGATCGCGAGCATTCTTCCGATTCCTGCCAGGATCCCCCCCGTTAGCGCAGCGGCCCGACGCCAGGAGGGCTAGCAATCTCACCTCCGACAGCGCTCTTCCTCTCATACGGGGCGGGGGATTGCTTCGGGGGGAGATTAACGAACATGAACGCATAAGTTAATCTCGCAGCGGAGGAGGCCCGGAGCGTGGACCCCCCCCTCGCAATGACAGATAAAATGCAAAACCTACGAAGTATTGAGTGACTGGGCCCTGGTTCTGGTGAGTCAAAGCCCGTTCGTAGTAAGCACGCTTCGTGCTTCCCAGGCGCGAAAGCGCCTAGAGAGTTGGTCAAGTAGAACCGACGCTCTAGCAGTTTTTAGTCTTGTAGGTTGGTTTAGGACTACTGTTGAAGATTCTTGAGGCGATCGCATATTATGGCAGGACTTACGCAGATATAATATAATATATGGTAATAGGGTGATTTATTCTCCTAGTTTCAGCCAGCCTCTACGAATAGCGTATAGTAGCCGGTCGATAGCTGAGTAATCTTCTTCGCTAAATGCATCCTGGAGGAGTATCGATCTCAGTTGTTGCTGGTGATTGCTAGTCACTTTTCCAGAACGACAAACCTGAAAGACCAGTTCTGCAATTGTGAAACTTGGTGGAAATGCTTGATATTGGATCGTGGCACTGCTCACTGTGACAATCAATTTGCCAGATTGTGATGATTGTCACAGACAAGGTCAAGGGAAATTGTTAAAAGTAAATTGTGAAGATTTAATGAAGATTGGGAATTAACAATTGGTCATCACCAGTAGCCGAGAAACCCTGTTTTTCCCAAAAACAGGGTTTCTTAGTTATTGATTGAGATTCTCCCAACTGCATCACTATATGGGCAACCCTTGTGGGAGGATGGATGAGAGAAAATGGAGTGAGAAGCAACTAATCCACGACTTTGAGTAATCCACTTTGCAAGCCGTCCAGCACTAGATTAATGAAGGTATGCTCTCACTTGTCGATCTCAGTTCCCGATCGCAGAGGCGAGGTCAGTAATTGCCGATCCAGGCTAGAAATGCGGTGACGGGCAAATATCTGAGTAACAACTTGCTCGATAGAGCGGCTGACAGAGGATTACTTCAGGTGTCATCGTGCTTGGTTAAACTCGATGTTTCTACTGGCTTGTGATTGTGGTGTGATTAAATCCTAGCATCAAGGGTGAATTCACGCTTGTGAACAGGTGCTGTGAGCCGCAAATTATATGTGACAATCGCGGAAGTTTAAAGAGATACTAGACTATAGCGAAGAGACAGCACTCACAAAGCTAGTTGAGTGATGCAGATCGCGTAGCGTGCGCACGCGGAGGGCCCCCTCCGCTGCGCGAATCGCACCTGCTTTAATGGAGCATCAGCGTTCCCAGGCAGAGCCAGGGAACGAGGGGCTGTGTCCAGAGGGTAGTGCGTTCCCAGGCAGAGCCTGCATTCCCAGGCAGAGGTAGGGAACGAGGGGCGCTCCCTCCGGACACAGGTGTTTCTAGGCCATGCTCCTGCATGAGTTGCCAATCGGCCATCACTTCCTGGGGGGGGCCATCGGCGACGATCTGGCCTTGGTCAAGTAAGAGGACCCGATCGCACAGTTCCAGAATCAGTTCTAAATCGTGGGAGGAAATGACTAGGGTTTCGTTTGAGTCTTGCAAGAAGTCGATCAGGCGACGCCGGGCCCGCAGATCCAGGTTGGCGCTGGGTTCGTCGTAAATCACTAGCTGGGGGTGCATCGCTAAGACAGAGGCGATCGCGACCATCCGCTTTTCTCCTCCAGACAAGTGGTGAGGTACTCGCGCAGCTAGTTCTAAAACACCTGTCAGGGAGAGGGCTGCTTGTACGCGATCATCTACTTCCGCCGGTGACAAGCCAAGATTTTCGGGACCAAATGCGACATCATCCCGGACTGATGCGGAAAATAACTGATCGTTGGGATTCTGAAATACTAGGCCGACTTCGGGACGAAACTCCCCAGCTACCACTGGCTTGTCCCAGAGTACAATTTCACCAGCGGTTGGCTGCAAGACACCGCAAATCAATAAAAAGAAGGTGGTTTTACCAGCACCATTGGGACCAATCAGTCCGACCCGTTCTCCTGGCTGTATTGTCAGACTCAGATTCTGTAAAACATGCCGCTTGTCTGGGTAGGAGAAGCAGAGGTTGCAGACTTCGATCGCGGGTTTAACTTTCCTCATGGGATAGCTTGGATAGGTTTTTCATTCTTGACTTTAAAATAACCGCGCAGCGTTGCGAGTAACGAAGCAATCTCGAACTTAAAAGGCCATCGGGTTTTCTTAGTTCCCGATGGCTTTTAAGTAAAAAGTAAAACGATATTTACTTGACTTTTTAATTAGCAGCTATAATTAGCTACAAGGGAAATAACTTGGACTGTATCGCCAGGCTTGAGAGTGCATTCCCAGCAGAGCCTGGGAACAAGGCTCGCAGCGGGCGGGCCACCAAGTGCCTCGAAAATACACGCCTTGATAGGGACCGACGATGGTCTCAGACACTTTTGCTTCTCCAACGTTTCGGCATCTCTACTGGCATCTTCTAGGAATTCCTTTACCTGGTAGATAACTGACAGAAAAATTTTCAGCATCATATAAATGTCTCCTGTTTGAGTTACTTGGTGTTAGTGCGATCGGGTACTGCAAGCATCAGCATTACAGTCATCTATCAGCAGAAGGCAGTCCGGATAGCTACCATACTTTTTACTGGATAAGTTAGGATTAGCTAAAATGGACTGGTTCTACGAGCAGGGTGATGTTGCTCATATCGATAACTTGGACTGTATCGCCGGGCTTGAGAGTGACAAATTGCTCGCAGCGGGCGGGCCACCAAGTGCCTCGAAAATACACGCGCCCTTCTCGAGAGGGACCGACGATGGTCTCAGATACTGTGGCTTCTCCTGTGAAGCCACACAGTGGGGTTTCGGTATCAGGACTGGGATATTCTAGGAAGTCCTTTACCTGGTAGAAAATTGACATAATTTTTTTCAGCATCATGAATGTCTCCTGTTTGAGTTACTTAGTGTTAGTGCGATCGGGTTGGGAGATTTTTTACTCCTGATGGCGGATTGGGTAACAAATAAATCGTGTTTATACCGAAAGTCATAGTAATTTTGACTAAGTAGTAATCCGGACAAGATAGCTGCTAGAGGGGCAGCGATCGGGGTATCGTCACGGTGCCTGTGGGAGAGGAGAGGACTGCAAGCATCAGCATTACAGTCATCTATCAGCAGAAGGCAGTCCGGAAGCTACTAGCTACCACTCGGGAAAACCATATCTATCTGATACAACAAGTCTAGTAAGATAAGTTCCAGGGTTGGCAGGTGTGGAGACAATTATGCAACTGTCCTCTGGGCTGGGCGAAGATGGACGCTATATCCAGGCGCATCCCGACGCAAGTTTAGCTTAGCTACCACACAGGCTCCGGGCCCCCTACGCTACGCGGTGGAACCCGTTCCCAGGGAGACCCCCGTCGCCGGGGTGGGGCGACGAGCAACCTTGCCCGCCTGCGCGGGCGTTCCAAAAAATAAATTCCCCAACTTATATCGCTGTACCAACTGGTGCATCTTGACTACTGGATAATTTTGTCCGATTATTTACCCTTGAGTTCCCTTAATTCTCTCGTTCCCTGCCTTCGTCAGGGAACCGCCCATTCATAGGCTCTGCGGACACGCTACGCTGGAACTAGCAATGAGGGAAAATATGATGCTCATCAAACCCCGATACGAGGCCGATGACATTATTTGAGATCTGCCCTATAATAAAATAAGATAGAGCAATTTAGATATGATGAATGACAACAGCCCAGAAGATTTTATCCAAGCTATGCGACAAGCATTGTCGATCGGGGATTTCCTCAAGGCACGGCAGCTTTCAATTCAGGCGATCGAGCATTTTCCCGATCGGGAAGATATCCAGAACTGTGTTAATATTCTGAAACCAGCTCGAGCAACTTCCGTGAAAAGACCAATTGACAAAGGTTTAAAAAAGAGTCGAGAGTGGGTAAGGCAGCAACGCCGTAACCGTAACTATCTAAATCAATGGGTAGCAGTCCGGGATGGGGAATTATTGGCTACGGGCAGTTCCATTGATGAATTAGTTGAGCAGATTGGCGATCTAAATGATGTATTTGTGACGGTGATTTATTAATGGCTCTACTACTTTTGCCGGACGGAGAAACCTTTGCTACAGGCGCAATTCGTTATGATTATGCTCCTGCAACTCCTAGTGAAACCACCAATCGGATTATTTTACTTGTGAAAATCGAAGGGATCAAAACTGAAGCTGTCCTTGATACAGGCGCACCTTATCCGATAATCGCACCTAGAATTGCTAGACAGGCCCGATTGGACCGCGTTACTCCCCTGGAAAGATTAACCATGCTGATTAGAGGGATGCGACTAGAGGGGAGTGTGATTCGTCTGACTATAACTTTGCCCCATGACGAGGGCGAAGATTTGGATGTAGATGCTACGGCGTTTATTCCTGATGTCGAGGAATACTGGGGAAATTTTCCCTCGTTTATCGGTCAAATTGGTTTTCTCGAAAGAATTTGCTACGCGGTTAATCCATCTACCGATACCTTTTATTTTGGTCCGCTGACTTGAGAGGTGAAAAATTAACCATTACCATAGGAGACAATGGTTATCTCTCGTTCCCTGACTCTGGCAGGGAACAGAAGAGGCTCTGCTTCCGCCGGAACTAGCAATGAGGGGAAATATGATGCTCTTCAAACCCCGATCGGGACGATAATAAGATATAATTTACGAGAGATATAATTCACAAATCAAACAGTACCGATGACAGTCAAAGAATTAGAAACACAGCTACTTGGCTTAACGCAGAGAAAGCTGAAGCCATCCAGATATTAGAGGCTGTTTTAAAAGTTTGTGAAGGTAAAAAATTATGCTCAGCGCCTCCCCATGAGTCTAATCATTGAAATATAAACCATCTGAACTGAAGTTTCTCTCAGGTGCTCATAATCTTTACTTAATCTGCGATACCAATTGAGCCAGCCGAAAGTGCGTTCCACAACGAGCGCGCTTTTTGAGTAAAACAAAGCATGAAAGCCTGTTCCGGTCGCAACACAACCATCAATAAGTCCCGCAGTCTGCTCATTGTGGTCTAGTACCTATACGAACTTCCGACCTTGTCCAGAGATACCACCCTGCTGCGCGCTTCCGGCAGCATGGGTGTCCTTCTCGAATGACACGAATGGCTAGTCTGTCCCAATATCTGGAGGGGATGTATCTCTGCTCCTTGCTCTTGTCCCAGGAGCGCAGTGCTCGGCACACAGGAGACATTGAGGCGAGAAGACTCTCGGAGACTATCCATCGGTGCTTCTTAGATTTGGCAATAGTCCGGACAGTTTTGGCTGTACGTAGCTGCGATGTCTCCTGTGTTTGATATCTTTTGCCGTGCTCTTGTCCTGAAGGACTCGGCACGCAAAAGATATCACGAGTCCCCTGGGACAAGAGCTCTGGCAGAGATATCGAAAAGCCTTGCAGCGTCAGCCTTTCACGATAGTGAATTTTAGGCAAGTTAGCCCTGGGGCAGACATTGAAAAAATAAGGCGGGAAGGGCTGCAACCCTTGTGTTGTGGTCGATACGAGGGTCTAAAAACTGTCCGGAGTATTGAAAGAGCTAATCAGCCACTTTAGATAGCAGAACTGGTTCCTTCTTCTCGGGAGCCAGTACCTTCACTGCGCCGTTTTCATCCACATCAACGACAACAGTATCTCCATCTTTAATGCGACCGGAAAGAATTTCCTCGGCCAAGCTATCTTCCAACAAGCGCATAATTGCTCGCCGCAGAGGTCGGGCCCCGTAGGCCGGGTTGTAGCCCTCTTCCACCAGGCGTTCTTTGAACTTCTCCGTCACTTCCAGAGTAATACCCTGTTCTGTAAGACGTCCAAAGACTTCATTGAGCAGGATCGCGGCTATTTCCTTCACCTCTTCCTTCGACAACTGACGGAAGACGATAATCTCGTCCAGGCGGTTGAGGAACTCTGGCCGGAAATACTGCTTGAGTTCTTCATTCACCAGAGAACGAATGCGGTTGTACTGAGCATCGGCTGTATTTTCCTCAAACTCAAAGCCCAAACCGCCACCACCTTTTTCAATCACCTTCGACCCGATGTTGGAGGTCATAATCAGTAAGGTGTTCTTAAAGTCCACCGTGCGCCCCTTAGCATCCGTCAGCCGGCCATCCTCCAGGATTTGCAGCAGCATATTGAACACATCTGGGTGGGCTTTTTCGATTTCATCGAACAGCACCACCGTGTAGGGGCGACGGCGCACTGCTTCCGTCAGCTGACCGCCTTCGTTGTAACCCACGTACCCTGGGGGAGAACCGATCAGCTTGGATACCGTGTGACGTTCCATGTACTCCGACATGTCTAGACGAATCATCGCCTCTTCCGAACCGAAGAAATAGGCCGCCAGAGCTTTAGTCAGTTCTGTTTTACCCACACCGGTAGGACCGGAGAAGATAAAGCTGGCGATCGGGCGATTGGGGTTTTTCAATCCCACCCGGGCGCGACGAATAGCGCGAGAGACCGCCTTAACTGCATCGTCCTGACCGATCAGGCGCTGGTGGAGAGTATCCTCCATGTGCAGTAGCTTTTCGGATTCCGACTCCGTCAGCTTTTTCACCGGTACTCCCGTCCAAGATGCCACAATATGGGCGATATCCTCCTCAGTTACCATCGGAGAGTCTGAGTCGGAATTATTCTCCTGTTCCGTCTTTTTCGCCGACGCGATCGCCTTAATCTCGCTTTTTATTTCCATTTCCCGATCGCGCAGTTCTCCTGCCCTGTCAAAATCCTGAGAGCGGACTGCATCGTCCTTTTGCTTTAGCACCTGACGCAGTTCCTTGTCAAGTTCTTTTGCTGCTGGGGGCAATTGAGAATTTATCAGTCGGACCCGGGAACCTGCTTCATCGATCAAATCTATTGCCTTATCTGGCAAATAGCGGTCTGAGATATAGCGGTCTGACAGTTTTTGCTGCCGCTTCCAGGGCCGCATCTAATATTTTCAGCTTGTGATGCTGCTCGTAGCGTTCCCGCAGACCGTGTAAAATCTCAATCGTTTCTTCCACAGAAGGTTCTCCCACCATCACCGGTTGGAACCTGCGTTCTAGAGCTGCATCCCGTTCAATATGCTTGCGGTACTCGTCCAGGGTTGTCGCGCCGATACATTGCAGTTCCCCCCGGGCCAAAGCTGGCTTGAGAATATTCGCCGCATCGATCGCCCCTTCTGCCGCCCCTGCACCGATCAGGGTATGGACTTCATCTATCACCAGGATGATATTGCCTACCGAGCGAATTTCATCCATAATTTTTTTCAGGCGTTCTTCAAACTCGCCTCGATACTTCGTCCCTGCCACCAGCAAGCCAATATCGAGAGTCACCACCCGCTTTTCTTCCAGGATATCGGGGATCTCATTTTCGGCAATGCGTTGGGCCAGACCTTCCGCGATCGCCGTTTTCCCCACCCCTGGTTCGCCAATCAGCACCGGGTTATTCTTAGTCCGGCGTCCCAGGATTTGGATCACCCGTTCAATTTCCTGCTGGCGACCGACAACCGGGTCCAGCTTACCCTCACCTGCCATTTGAGTCAGGTTAGAGCCGAATTCATCGAGAGTTGGCGTTTTCGTGCGACCGCCGCCACCACCCGCCGTCACCTCAGCCGTTTCGCCCAGCATGCGAATCACTTGAGTCCGCGCCTTAGACAGGTCAACTCCCAGGTTTTCCAGCACCCTGGCCGCCACACCTTCCCCTTCCCGGATCAGACCCAGAAGCAAATGTTCCGTGCCAATGTAGTTATGACCCAGTTGGCGGGCTTCTTCCAGGGATAATTCCAGTACCCGCTTCGCTCTGGGGGTAAAAGGAATTTCCACAGCGACAAAACCCGAGCCTCTACCAATGATTTTTTCTACCTCAATCCTGGCGTCCTTGAGGTTGACGCCCATAGATTTTAGTACCTTGGCAGCGACGCCGGTTCCTTCGCCAATCAGACCCAAGAGGATCTGCTCTGTACCTACGAAGTTGTGACCCAGGCGGCGTGCTTCCTCCTGAGCCAGCATGATTACCTTAATAGCTTTTTCTGTGAACCGTTCAAACATGGCGTCTTTCCATCGGCTATTTTTTTTCTGAGTCGGTCGTTGGCAATTTGCATTCTTTGGGTCCGGGCAGTCCATAGGCTGCTTCCCATTAAGATGATATTAGCATAGGTTAATGAAAGCATTGTTGTAGGGCTTCCCAAAGTTGATGGGGGGATTCCCGCCTGAGGTGGTGTCTGTTTTTGACAAAAATCCCCTGCATTGGACATCTACTAGTAGCTGGCGGATCGTCCGACCGACCGCATTAAGCAATTCAAAATTCAAAATTCTCTCATTCAAAATGGGGAAAGTCATTGATAGGAAGGGTTTCAGCCTTTGGATCCAGGCAATTTCAATGGGCGACAGCTTATCGGGCTTGAGGTCAAAACCATGAATTATCAGCCAGTGGCTCCTCTCGGGTCTGGCTTCTGTATACAGGTAACCGGGAGCTTGTGATTATGTCGGCGCCGTCTGATTAGCTTACCCCCGCCCCCTCACTACCGAAAAGTGGGGCTATACAAACTCTACCGGTTAAGTCCCATCAACCTCACCACCCATCTAAGCAATTGCGCTCATTCTCTCATTCAGCAATGAGATATTGGGAAAGCCTCTTAGAGCAAAGGTTTCAGCTCTTGGGCCGTAGCAATGTAAATGCGCGACAGCTTATGGGTGGATACTCTCAGGTCTGGCTTCTGGGTACAAGTGGCTCAAAGCTTGTGATTCAGGGGGGTTTTCGCCATCCGCCACCCTGATCTAAAATCAAGCTTATTTGCTCACTTTGTTAGCTTTTCCTTTTGTCCCACAAGGCAACGCTAACTATCAATCCCCCCAGCGGAGCCGCCCGAACCCTAAAGGGCCGCTTCTCGACGTGCCGAACAATTAGCGCAATACTTACAGACTCTGGGAATAGATCCCGATACCATTAACTGATAGAGCGCGATCGCACCTGGCGCTCTATCAGTTGTCAGCGGTCAGTCCACCGGTTGGCGCTTGCCCACACGCTTCGCTACGCGATCGCCCTCTTGACCAACTGGTGCCAGACCGCAAATTCCGTGCTAAGATCGGAGCGTTGATGTGAGGGAAAAAATATGGTAGATTCCACAGTTGATGTCAATCCAAAGACCCTGACCTTTGCCGAATACCTAGAGTATACCGGAAAACCGGGTGTGCTGTACGAACTCTATCGCGGTCAATTGATCGAAATGCCAACACCGACAGGTTTACACAAATTAATTTGTAAATTTTTAATCCAAGAGTTTCTGCGCTACTTGGTATCGGCAAACTTAAACTTAGTAGCGATAGACTTGACGGGAGTGAGAACGGAAAAAACTACATCTCGGATACCAGATGTAGTCGTTCTTATCAAAAGTATTTGGAAAAATGTTTGCGCTCGCAAACAAGCAGCAGTGCTGGACTTTGAGGAAAAACCCCTCTTAGTAGTAGAAGTGACTGCTCAAAATTGGCGTGATGACTACTCAACCAAACTTGCTGAATACTCGCGCCTGGATATTCCGGAGTATTGGATCGTAGACCCCGAGCGGTCCCGGGTGCGGTTGTGTAGTAAAATTTCCGGAGAAGAAAGTTACGCCGAGCGGGATTTTTTGCCAGGAGATGAAGTCAATAGCGCGCAATTTCCGGGATTAATATTACCGGTAGATCGAATACTAGACCCGCCGGATGTAGACTATTTGGTCCGAGAAGAACTCAGACTGCGACAAGAACTAGAAGAACTCAAAGGGCAACTAAATGCAGAACGTCAACGTGCTGAGGCAGAAGAGCGCACGTCTGAGGCAGAGCGCACGTCTGAGGCCGCAGAGCGCACGTCTGAGGCAGAACGTCAACGTGCCGAACAATTAGCGCAATACTTACAGGCTCTCGGAATAGATCCCGATACCATTAACTGATATATCCCGATCGCACCCCCGATCTCCAGGGGCTGTCAGCGGTGAAGCGAACTTCTCACACTTGTGATCAACCTGGAGCGATCGTCGCAATAGTTTTATTGGCCCAGTCGCCATGGCTCCGGAGCGAGGGACTGTTGCGATCGTAGACTTATGCCAAGCGATCGCTTTTCGTTAAAAAAGTTGTTTCAACTGGAAAGTATAGTAAAATCATCATGGTTGCGATCGCAATTAAATTATGGAAGTTCAACCAAGGGAGATTCGATGTTTCCTTTGTGGAGGAGATAAAAGCACTCAACAAGAATATCAGTCAAGCAATAAAATACTGGAGGGATGACAGACTTGAAAGTGCCTACTAGCGATCGCTACCGCGATTTCCAAATTGAATGTCTCAAAAACCCAGAACACGCAGCGGCTTATATTGAGGCAATCTTAGAAGAGGAAGACCCGGAACCACAACTGTTACGCAATGCACTGAGAAAAGTTATTGAAGCTCGTTTTCCCTCGAAACTTCTGTCGGAAAATGATGAATTACTGCATCAGCGACTGGATGCAATGTTGACAAAAAGCGGTTGTGGGGAAATTTATGCTTTGGTCGAATTTTTGGATGCAGTGGATTTGAAGTTAACTATTCCTTTGAAGGCTAATAGGATGAAAAATAATAGAGTGCCGACAAGCGATCGCTGGCGAGATGCACTAATCGAATCCCTTAAAGACCAAATATTTCATAAGATTAGCATAATCAATTTGAGTTCGTCGAGCAGTTACTTCTACGTGCCTCCAAGCAGTTAACGGTTCAAAAAACATGAATAAATTACTAACTCCTTCTCGCTGATATTCATAATCAAAGCGTTCCGGTTGTCCGGGTTCAGCAGGAATGGGCCTTCTCGTTTCTGAAATTAGCTGTTTGCAACATTCATCAAAACAAACCAGGGGATAATGGATCATAAGCACGGGTATAGAGGTCTAAAACTTCTTCCATCTGGCAAACAAATTCGGCACTTTCTTGAGGAGGAATTACCCAACATTCCTGCAACCAAGGTTTAAGTTCGTTTTTTTTAATACCTGTCGTACTGTTTCATGAGAAATGCTTTCTACATATCCTAAAACTACCATTTGGTCGGCGAGGAGTCGTAAAGTCCAACGACTATACCCAGTCGGCGCTTGGCTGCAAGCTAATGCTATTAAATGAGCTGAGGCTTCCCCATCAATACGCCGTAACTGAGATGAGGGGTTCCGACGGGGGGTTAATGCTTTTTCTAAACCCTCTTCTACAAACCTTTGTCTTACTCTTTCAATGGTTCTAGTACTAATGTTCAAAGCTTTGCTAATTTCACTATCTGTCCACCCTCCATCGGTTTGATTAATATCTGCCTTGAGTATGATGCGAGCATGATTAATTTTCTTGGCCGCCGCTTTTCCTGTTGTGGTTAGCTTTTCTAGACTTTGGCGTTCTTCTTCCGTTAGGGAGACTATATATCGTTTGGCTGGCATGGTTTGGAACTCTTTTTTCTCTTTCCTTCTCTTATCCGTCATCATTGCCTTGACAGACCACTATTATATTGTCAGTGTAAGCAGTTGCGGGCTGTAACAGCATTTCCCCGATCGCTCCTAATATTTACAGTGGTGATCGCACGACTGCTGCTACAGAGCTTGTGTACGTAATAGTTGGCTCAACAAAATGGCGGGTGGGCTAAATGCTTGCTTGTAGTATCGTGTCACATTGTAGTGACAGTTATCAATAACCAGTTGGTGCTTTCGCAATAAGCGCTCGCTCGACCAATGGCAGAGTCCCATTACAGTCCCATTACAGTCCCATTCTATTTCACCCATTAGGTTGTCAGTGTAGGCAATTGCGGACTGTAACTATCTGGCGATCTCGCTTTGAGAGGGCTAATCGAACGCTGATCGCCAGTGGATCGGCGTTACTCATATAATCATGGATCTGGAGCTTACAAAATTTAAAAGGGCGCACCAAAACAGTGCGTAATTTACTATAAAATAAACATTGCAAGTAGAGGTTAAGATGGTACAGACCAAAACTTCTCCACAAATCCAAACCCATAGGATCGAGTTACCAGCAGCGCTCGCGCTGTACATCACCCAGGACCAGTTTGCAGCCCTAGCAGCAGCAAACCGGGACATGAGATTGGAAAGAACCGCACGAGGAGAATTAATTGTGAACCCACCAATTGGCTGGGAAACCGGAGAACGAAACTTCAGTCTTATTGGACAATTCTATCGCTGGTTTGAAGAAAACGAAAATTTGGGTAAAGCTTTTGACTCTTCAACAGGTTTCATTTTACCCAATGGTGCAAATCGGGCTCCCGATGTATCTTGGGTGAGTCGAGAACGTTGGGATGCACTTACTCCAGAACAAAAGGGAACTTTTGCCAATATTTGCCCTGATTTTGTTGTCGAGTTACGGTCTAGCTCAGATCGAGTTCAGTCATTGCAAACTAAGATGAGTGAGTACATCGAAAATGGTACGAGATTGGGCTGGTTAATCGATCCGCAACAAGGACAGGTGGAAATTTATCGACCGGGTTTGGCAGTAGAAGTATTATCCAATCCTACGGAATTGTCCGGCGAGGACGTATTACCTGGTTTTCGATTAAATTTACGTCGGATGTGGGGTTGAAATGCGCCCTACGCCCGTCTCCCCAGCGAGATGGTAAAAGAAACCCAGTTTCTGACCTCTGTGCGATCGCTTTGGAATTGGGCACCAGAAATTGGGTGTTTCTGCGCCCGATCTGGTCTGGTCTGGATACCGAGATCCCGAGTTCGGCATTACGTTGGTAGCCAGTTCAAGCTGAGATCGCTGAGCCCTTAAAGATTACAGTGGCGATCGCACTTGATTTTCTACTGTATTAATATAGGTTCAATAGTTGCAAAATATTACACCGGTGATCGGGATTTTGTAAGTAAAATTTACTATCGTCAGATTTCGTCAGGCTTTTTTGGTGAATTTTGAATTGTCAATATATCAAGTTACAACTTGATTCTACAATAATATAGAGGCCCAGGCGTCGGGCAGATTTCGTCAGATTTCATCAGATTTCGGCAGAGAATGAGATTGAATGAGATTGAGTGAGATTGAAAGAAATTGAATGGTGATCGCATTCCGTCTATTGTTAATGCCGATGCGTAGATTCCCGTATCGGCAGTCAGCCCCTGGGGGCTCCGATGGCAACTGCTAGCTAGCCCCTGGGGCTAGCTATTTCTGACTATTTTTCCACAGTTGTAAATCTTGTAAGCTTTGTAGAGCAAGCGTTATAGCGATTTTAGTTTAATTAGCTTTTTCTATATTTGGGTAACAAACTAATAAAAAAAACATTGAGGAATAGATAAGACGCTAATAGAAAACTCTGGGAGTGAAAAAAGAAAGCATGTAGCCAGAGCTGTGAGCATGGGGCGATCGGGCTACTCTGCTAATACAGTTTCGGGGATCGCTAGGTGCAGTTGCAACCTGAGAAAAAGTTTTCTTTGCATGACGGCTTTTGAGAGAACGGCGCGATCGCACCTGGCGCTCTATCAGTTGTCAGCGGTCAGTCCACCGGTGGGCGCTTGCACGGGCGATCGCCCTATTGGTGCCAGACTGCAAATTCCGTGCTAAGATCGGAGCGTTGATGTGAGGGAAAAAATATGGTAGGTTCCACGGTTGATGTTAATATGTCCCTGACCTTTGCCGAATACCTAGAGTATACTGGAAAACCGGGTGTAATGTACGAACTCTATCGCGGTCAATTGATCGAAATGCCAACACCGACAGGTTTACACAAATTAATTTGTAAATTTTTATTCCAAGAGTTTCTGCGCTACTTGGTATCGGCAAACTTAAACTTAGTAGCGATAGACTTGACGGGAGTGAGAACGGAAGATAAGACATCTCGGATACCAGATGTAGTCGTTTGTCATCAAAATTTTTGGAAAAATGTTTGCGCTCGCTCGGGCGCAGCAGTGCTGGACTTTAAGGAAAAACCCCTCTTAGTAGTAGAAGTGACTTCTCAAAACTGGCGCGATGACTACGGAACCAAACGAGATGAATACTCACGCCTCAATATTCCGGAGTATTGGATCGTAGACCCCGAGCGGTCCCGGGTGCGGTTGTGTAGTAAAATTTCCGGAGAAGAAAGTTACGCAGAGCGGGATTTTTTGCCAGGAGATGAAGTCAATAGCGCGCAATTTCCGGAATTAATATTACCGGTAGATCGAATACTAGACCCGCCGGATGTAGACTATTTGGTCCGAGAAGAACTCAGACTGCGACAAGAACTAAATGCGGAACGTCAACGTGCTGAGGCCGCAGATCGCACGTCTGAGGAAGAACGTCAACGTGCTGAGGCAGAACGTCAACGTGCTGAGGCCGCAGATCAACGTGCTTCCGAAGAACGTCAACGTGCTGAGGCAGAACGTCAACGTGCTGAGGCAGAACGTCAACGTGCCGAACAATTAGCGCAATACTTACAGGCTCTCGGAATAGATCCCGATACCATTAACTGATATATCCCGATCGCACCCCCGATCTCCAGGGGCGGTCAGCGGTGAAGCGAACTTCTCACACTTGTGATCGACCCGGAGCGATCGTCGCAATAGTTTTATTGGCCCAGTCGCCATGGCTCCGGAGCGAGGGACTGTTGCGATCGCCGACTTATGCCAAGCGATCGCTTTTCGTTAAAAAAATTGTTTCAACTGGAAAGTATAGTAAAATCATCATGGTTGCGATCGCAATTAAATTATGTAAGTTCAACCAAGGGAGATTCGATGTTTCCTTTGTGGAGGAGATCAAAGCACTCAACAACAAAATATCAGTCAAGCAATAAAATATTGGAGGGATGACAGAGACTTGAAAGTGCCGACTAGCGATCGCCACCGCGACTTCCAAATTGAATGTCTGAAAAACCCAGAACACGCAGGGGCTTATATTGAGGCAATCTTAGAAGAGGAAGGCCCGGAACCGCGCTGTCAGAGTCTCGTCATTTATGATAGTCTTAGTACAGGGTTTTGTAACAGTAACTTCACGGGTTTGATTGGCACTTGCGGCATTCACTTGAAAGCCAAATGTTACGGCAAAAGCAAACAGTAAAACAAAAAAAAAATGGATTGAAAGTTTCATTTTTTATTCCTACATTGGCAATTGTTATCGTATGCGATCGCACCGTAATTTCTAGAGAGGGTGGGGGCTATCTCATCAGGAAAATCAAAAGCTTACTTCCCTCAGTAAAGAGGCGTTAGGGAACGCCTCTTATCCACATAACCAGAGCAATAATTTGCCCTTATTTTTCAACTGGATTGTTGTTTTACTTAAACATTACCTGTTATGGTTATGGTAATTTCATTTCCCTGGGTAGCAGACTGATTTGTGAATACTGCACCGGTAATACCTACTGTTGGGTATGATTCTGGAACAATCCCGAAAGGTTGGAGGTTAATGGTGGGATATTGTTGACTCCCAACTACTGGTATTACAACTCCTGGTTTGCCAGATACCTCTTGATAAACGACATTTATATCCGAGAGGTTACTGAACCGCGCTGTCAGAGTCTCGCCATTTCCGATCGTTTCAGTACAGGGTTGGGCAACATTAACTTGACAGGTTTGATCGGCACTTGCGGCATTCACCTGAAAGCCAAATGTTACGGCAAAAGCAAACAGTAAGACCGCCAAACATTGGATTGAACGTTTCATTTTTTTCATTAGTAATTGTTGTCGTAGAATCAAACTATAAGTCTTAGATTACCTTTGTTTGATTCTGTAATAGAGACGATTACAACGTGAAATTTATGAACTTTTTTTCCTATTGAAACTTAGACAAAATTTGCTCTCAACCACCGGATGGGCGATCGCCTATTGTCTCATCCCGTGTCGAACAAGCCAACAAGCCTACATAACCGTGTGAATAAACGAATTCAGGAGCTATCCGCAATTGCTCCATCGCCTTTACAAGATAGAGCAAATCTCGAACGCATCGTCTCATCAAGGTCTGAGTATGGGGTGAGGGTGAATAGGCGATCGCCCCTTCTCTCCCCATCCCTATCTCATCGGGTCTCCAACTCGGCAAAACATCTGGCTGCATCAACGATTTCGAGACCTTCCACGAAAGCCGTAAAGCAATATCAGTGAGGATACCCCCTCGATCGCACTGCCAAATCAACCCCTGGCGCATCCCTTCAGTAAAGATTGCCTCCCCACATCCTGCCCACGCCGCATCCATCATCGAAGGAGACAACATAACTGGCATCATCGGCGACAGCAGATTCTCACCACAAACATCAGCAACCTCTGGCACCACAGCACCACAGATGTTATCCTGTTTGGCTGCCACTGGCACCCACGACTGAACAGTAGATACTGTTGCCCCTGTTGCCCTCTCTGGACGGAGTGGAGAAGGAGACAACTTTTCCCCACTCCCCACAGGAGTATCACTGGGCGATCGCGCTCTTGAACCCACATCCGATAACATAGGCTCCACATTCCTGACATAGTCTGGTTTTCGGTCCACAACCACAGGCGCGCGAGCCCTTGCAGCCCTTACTGTCACCGTCTCAAATGAGAGTTCTTCAGCCAACGGTCGCGTCCGCTTTTCGACAATATCTGGTGGGGTTTGAAAATGCGATCGGGCGAACCCCTGCCCACAAACTTCCATTATCTTCTGGCAAACCTTAGCCAAAAAAGCGACTGAACCTGAGAAAAACGAGTGTTTTTCTCCCACCGTCACAGGCACAGTCTTTCTTGCTGCCGATACAGCAGCCGTCTGTGGACCCAGTTCCTCTGAAAACTGTTTCGTCTGCTTTTCGACTATAGCTGGCAGGGTTGGTAAAGGCTCACGGGCTACAAGCTGCGTAAATACTGGTGATAACTTCGGCTCTACTAATACCGTTGTCGGCACTACACCCGATACAAACACCTGTTTTTCTTCCACAGCCGCTGGCGCGATCGCCCTTGCAGCCCTTACAGTCTCCATCTGCGAGGAGAGTTCTTCACCCAACTGGATCGGAAGCTTTTCTACTATATCTGGTGGGGAAGGCTCCCGGGCGGACCCCAACCCTGGAACATCCCCAATATTTTTACCAACATTATCCCTTACGTGTACCCACTCCGGTGCTACAGTTGCTGGAAGTTGAGAACAGAACCGATGGGACCCACTCGCCCCAGGGGTCACGGGCGATCGCACTTGAGAACTATCATCCCATAACATATGAGCTACATCAACAGTCGAGACATCGGAAGGTTTTCGGTCCACTACCACTGGCGCGATCGCCCTTGCAGCCCTTACAGTCACCGTCTCAAATGAGAGCTCTTCACTCAACTGGAGCGTTCGCTTTTCTACTTTTCTACAATATCTGGTGGGGAAGGCGATCGAGGTTCTGGGAGCAATACAACTTCCTCCTCTTGCCATCCCGCCAGCACTGCGGCTTTGCGAGTCGCTTCAATGGCATCTGATTCATAGGAAGCAGGATGGGTTATCACTGCACCCTGCACGGAACCATACTTCTGGATGAGTTTATCTCGACAGAAAGCTAGTACCTTAGCCGCTGCTTCTTCAGGAAAAACTTTTCCTGAAGTTAGATCGTAAGCAAACTGCTTGCCATCGATCGATCGGCCCATGTCATGTTTCCAGGCCAGAATAGTCTGGTCGCGAAAAGCATAAGCCTGAGCTTTAACATATCCTCCTACTTCTGCTTCAGTTTGTCCATTGAAGCGGACCGCAGAAGGAATGATATCATTGGTAACTAAACTCCCCTGTTCGTCCCTAATCGAAACACCAACTGCTGCCGCAGTCCATTGCTTCGTCATCAGATTGACATTCGCCAGAGCCATGACTGTATTCGTAGTTCCCAAGTCAATCCCTACATAGGTAGGTCGCATGACTTCCTGAAGAGGTTCTACATAATCAGCCATCTCCCGCAATCTATTGCCGATCCGATCGCCAATGACTAGGGTTTCGATCCCTTTGCGTTTTAACCTCCCAAACAAACTAGCATAACCGTTGTCATTACTGACAACAGCAATCATTGAGACCTGATAATCTGCATTACCAGTAATTTCATCAGCCGTGCGCTCGATCAGTCGATCGACCTCTTGAGACACGGGCTTGAGTCCAGGAGTCAACTCAAAACGATAGCCAAACTCGCGAAAAGCTCCACCATAAGCGGTAAGTACCGACGGCGTATTAGAGAAAGCCCGGCGAACTACAAGTTGACCATGTTTCTCATGATGAGTTTGACAAATTCTTTCTATATCAGCCAGTTTCGGCTTGATATTATCCAAATCAAGTAAGACAGCAATACTCATAATTTTCCTCCCTTCTAGTTTCCGCTTATTCCGTAACTTCCTTCACCCGAGCTGGCGTAATGACTTCTTCACCCACACGCCATCCCGGATGAATACAACGTACTACTTTTTTATCTTCTGAGTTAGCAAAAGCGGAGCCCTCAACATAAGCATATGCGGACAACTGCTCGCTCTGCAATTCAAAAACTTGGTCCTCCTGGGCTGGATATTGTGTCACATTAAGTGAATTTAATGCTTGCAACAAATTTTCTAAAGCGATCAGAATGCTGAGGGAGTCGCTGGGAGACAAAGATAACTCCGAGTTGGACTCTGACATTTTATTTAACCGTTGGTACAGGATCGTAATTTGATCCAAAACTGGTTGAGACTGTTTCTGAAGAGTTGTGACCAATTGACAAACCGCTGACTGGAGTGCTTGAGAACGAATTTCTGACAGCTCTTTTTGCAATTTTTCATTTTCCTGCTGCAAAAGTTCCACTTGATTTGTGAGGTTAGCTTCAGTCTCTCCTAACTCCCGAACTAAATTCTGAGCTGCTTCCTCCTTAATTGCCGTCGGCGTGATGTTAAATTCTTTTTGCAGTTGCAATCCGAATTCATTCAGGAACCGATAAGCTCCCCATTTTAATAATGTTTTATAGCCATGAGATGAGTTAAGCATCTCCCGGTACTTTGGCTCCAGAACGGAGGGAAGTTCTGACAAAAACAGATATGTTTTCTCTCGCGACTTTTTGAAATAGTCTATTACCTCACTCAACTCACTCAGCTTGGTTAAATCCCGGCTTTCTGAATCTGCCAAAGCATATTCTGCTAGTTCTACAAACTGACTCAGTTTTGCTTGCATTTGCTCTCTAACTTTCCGGGGAGACTCGCTATACTTGCTTGACAGGTGAAAAAAGAATTTTTCTGCCGTATCGTACTCAAACGACTCAATTTGCTCATTCAGAATTTCCTCCCAGTTCTCACCTGATTTCAAAACTATTACACATTTATGGTGAAGAGGAGCAATAGCCTCTTGTCTTTCTTTATCTTTCTGGGTTTTCGGCACAAATACCCTGTAGTAATCATTGATAAAATTCACTAATCTTACCCAATGATTCGTCTCTCCTCTATCCTGAACTTTCTTGATAATTATCTCCTTATTAATTTCCTTCTTTTCCTGCTTAACTTCCTTCCGCTCGATCCCCAATTTGTCTTCCAGTTGCGATACGAATCACTTCAGAAAAGGAGAAGCTCCCCACTTTAATAATGATTGATATCCTACCGATGAGTTAAGCATATCCCGGTCATTTTGCTCCAGAAGGGAGGGGATTTCTGACAAAAACAAATATGTTTTCTCTCGGGACTTTTTAAAATAGTCTATTACCTCACCCAACTCACTCAGCTTCGTCAAATCACGGTTTTCCGAATCTGCCAAAGCATATTCGGCTAGTTCCACAATAAGACGCCGTTGCCGCCGTTGCCGCCGTTGCCGCCGAAGCCGCCGTTGCCGCCGTTGCCGCCATAGATGAAGAAGGCGCCGTCGCCGCCCTTGCCGCCAAAGCCGCCGTCGCCGCCGTCGTTGCCCTTCTGGCCTATGTACGAGTCGCCTTCGTTGCCATTATTTTCAGGAATAGGAGTGACGAAATTAGCATTTCCACCCGCTCCACTGCCGTTGCCAAGGCCACCAATGGCGCTATTATCCTGGAAACTGCTATTGGTCACAGTGACCGCCGCTTCATAGATAAACATGGCACCGCCCATGCCTGCTGCCCCGCCGGCGCCATCCCCTCCCCGGGCCCTGCCGTTGCTAAAGTTCAAGTTATCAAAATCGACCTCACCGCTTCTAACGAAGAACAGCCGGTATTTGTCGTCGCCACTAATGGTGTTGTTGTTCCCTTCGATCGTGAGATGGACATCTTCTTCAATAACGGGTAGCAACCCATTGAGAGTAATATCTCCCTCGATGTTAATGGTATCTGCCTCACCGTTATTCTTGGAAGCGGTAATAGCTTGGGATAGTTCTGCTGGTGTGTCTACGTCAAATATAGCCATAATTACTCCTGAGGGAAAGCGATCAAGGGAGGGATGTTCTAAGAAGTGATCCTAAAGGTTTGTCGTTCTTCTGTCAAGGTGACATCAGGTTCTTTATTCTGTGGTGTAAATTTAGGGGTAGTGGGTCACAAGTAGTAATGTTAGCACAAGAAAGCATGGCTGCACGCTCCGGGTCTCGCCCGTCCTACAGCTGGTCAATCACGGAGTAGGGACCTGTTTCCCTCAGACGGGAGACCACTTGCTGCTGCCAATGGGCCAATTCATCGGGAAATGTGGGGCTATTTAGGCCGCTACGCCACATAATCAAGCCATCTTCACCTGTTCGAGGGTAATAATTGCGGCGTCGTCCCGCCACAGCAAAGCCAAATTTCTGGTATAACGAGAGTGCCGCAAGATTATCAGCCCCGAGTTCCAGAGTTGCCCGTTCCAACCCCCGACGCCATGCCTCTCTGAGCAGAGTACACATCAACAGCTGACCTAAACCTTGATGCTGGTACTCTGGATGAACTGCGACCAGGGTGATATGAGCTTCCTCGAAAATCGCCCACAGACAACCCAGTCCTACCAAAACTCCTTTGTCCACCTTGCTCCCAGATTCCTTGACAAATGAATCAAGACAGTATATAATCAGTAAATCACTATTGAGGCTACGCAATTCGTGCTCATATCCTTGCAGGCTCCAGAGGTTGCCAAAACACAGTCGATCCAGTTCGAGTACCGCCGGTAGCAACTCGACTGTTAGGGGTTTGAGTTCTAGTTTGATCGGGTCTTGGGGCATCTGTCAATTGGGTAGGACTTGGATCGCCTGTCCGGATGTGGTCAGTGCGATCGCTAGTCGGGTGAAGTGATGTAATTGTAAGATAATTTAATAGCGTAGCGTATAATCAATCGATAAATCTATCTAAAAAGGGTATCTCTCAAAAGTCGATGGCAAAAACTCCAGCAAGTGCAAGTGCTATGTCAGGCAGGCAGTATATATCAGAAGCAACCAGGAAGGGCACCGAAGAACCTTCCCCCAATCAAGAAATGTTACCCCTAACAGCTCGGGTAAATAGCAGGGACTGTCTGGAAATAGGTGGCTGTGATGTGCAGGAGTTAGTCAAGCAGTTTGGCTCTCCCCTATATATACTGGACGAGGAGACTCTGCGAACGGCTTGCCGCCAGTATCGGGAAGCATTGAAGCGCTATTATCCAGGCAAGGCATCGGCGATCTACGCTTCCAAAGCTTGGAATTGTCTGGCAGTATGCGCGATCGCGGCGTCGGAAGGCTTGGGAATAGATGTAGCATCCGGTGGGGAACTATATACGGCCATAAAAGCTGGCGTCAGGGGGGAAAACCTGTACTTCCACGGCAACAATAAATCCCGGGCCGAACTGGACTTGGCAGTGGAAACGGGCTGCACCATTATGGTAGATAACTGGCTGGAGTTGGAAACTTTGGCGGAAATGGTGGCCTCATGTGACAGCCCGATCAAGATCATGGTGCGACTGACTCCGGGGATCGAGTGTCACACTCACGAATACATCCGCACGGGTCATCTGGACAGCAAATTTGGCTTCGATCCCAACCAACTAGATCGAGTATTTGCCTCGATCTCCAAGCAATCTGGCCTGGAGTGCATAGGTCTACATGCTCATATTGGCTCCCAGATTTTTGAACTGCAACCCCATGAGGATCTAGCAGAGGTGATGGTAGACTGGTTAGTGAAAGCTGACTCCTACGGTTTGCCAACGAGGATACTAGATGTAGGTGGTGGTTTGGGGATTCGTTACGTGGAAACAGACGATCCTCCCAGTATAGATGCCTGGGTGAAGACGGTGAGTGAGGCGATCGTCCGGGCCTGTAAGGAGAGGGAATGGCCCCTGCCGGAACTGATGTGCGAACCGGGACGTTCCCTGATCGGTACGGCCTGCTGTACGGCATATAGGATCGGTGGCCGCAAGGAGATTCCGGATATGCGGACTTACCTGGCAGTTGATGGGGGGATGTCAGATAATGCCCGTCCGATCACCTATGGGTCAGTGTATCGGGCTGTAGTAGCTAACCGGATGTCCGAGGATTGTACGGAGACAGTCACGATTGCTGGCAAACATTGCGAATCGGGGGATATTCTGATTAAAGAAGCTCCCGTGCCAGCAACTCAACCAGGAGATATCCTGGTGACGATGGGTACGGGTGCCTACAATTATAGCATGGCGTCTAATTACAATCGTCTGACCAGACCAGCAGCGGTGTTAGTGTCCGATGGGGTTGCCAAGACGATCCTGGAACGGGAAACTTATGAAGACTTGATTCGGGGCGATCGCCTACCCGAGGGACTTGGGTCTGGGTTATCGAACTAACAGGTTCAAGAGTAAAGAATGGAGAGCTTGCTTGTCAGTTCGCGATCTCCTGGTCGCTTGATGTCTTCTGACAGGGCGAGCGGTCTCCCGGGAGCGCTAATTCCCAGGCAGCGCATCCCGGAGAGGAGAGCAGCCGTGGGAACGAGGGGGAGACTGCTCGCGTGTGCTCTCCTCTCCGCCTTCGCTAATGCGCTTGCTCTCCTCTCCGCCCTCGCTGACGCGCTCGAGCTTCGGGATGCGCGGCTTCGGGATGCGCTAGTCCCACTACCCAGAAGACATCGTATTCGCACAAAAGAGGAGATCGCTTCGATGTACTCGGAGAGCGCTACTCGCACTACTCCTCGCACATCGAGGACGCATCGGGACTGAGTCCTTTTCACTTTTAACTTTTGCCAACGCGGATCGCTGATGGGGGATTTTTTGAAGCAATGGCTGACGGAGTTGGGCAGGACTCAGTTTTTGCTAGTACGCATCGTTGATTTTGGGTTGGTACTCGTCCTCACATATATGGTGCTCATGGTGATTGGCGAGCGCCGGACCATGTGGATGGTACGAGGGTTCATCATGCTGATGCTGGCAACAGCTATATCTTCATTTCTGAAGTTAAAGCTGCTAAATTTTGTCCTGAATAAGTTAGTGATTGGCTCTGCTGTGGCAATGGCGGTAATCTTACAGTCGGAGTTCCGCAGATTTTTAGAACAATTGGGAAAGGGAGAGGTTCTACAGTTATTTCAACCAGCCACTGAAACCATGCCGAACCCTGATAGCGTTACCGATGAAATTGTCAATGCAGTCAAGGAACTCTCCCAAAATCGGACTGGAGCCCTGCTGATTATAGAAACTACTGGACCAATTGATGAGCTCTCTTTTTCTGTCCCCGGAGTGAAGTTGAATGCTGAGGTATCGAAGGAATTGTTGCAGACGATCTTTCAGACAACAACATTGTTACATGATGGGGCGGTTTGGATTCGGATGCCGCGGGTTGTGGCTGCTGGGGTGATTTTACCCCTGTCGGAACGGACGGCGTCGCGGCAGTTGGGGACGCGCCACCGGGCAGCGATGGGAATTACCGATCGAGTGGAAAATTGTGTATGTGTGGTGGTCTCTGAAGAAACAGGCTCCATTTCTTTAGCGGAACGGGGACTCCTGAATCGCCCTTTGACTAGCAGTAAACTGAAGGAACTGTTAGAGGCGAAATTCTCCCAATCTGCCCAAATGGAGCCAGTTGCCCCCGCTCTGCGCAATCTGAGTCGCCAGCTTAACTCTAAAGGTACGGCATTGGTTGCGCGTTTACTCCGTTTGCCATCATCGGTTCCTCAGAAGAAAAAATGACACTCATGCAAATGCAATTGCAGGAACTGCCTGCAGACCTGAAGCGAGAAAGACTACCCCGGCATGTGGCGGTAATTATGGATGGAAATGGTCGGTGGGCTCAGCGTCGAGGACTGCCACGGATAATGGGTCATCCGCGCGGGGTGGATGCCCTGAGGGAATTGGTCCGCTGTTGCGATGATTGGGGACTCGAAGCCCTGACGGTCTATGCTTTTTCTACGGATAACTGGAAGCGACCCCAGCAGGAAGTGATCTTGATTATGACTCTGATCGAGCAATTCCTGCGCGCGGAACTGCCGGAAATGATGGAGCGTGATATTCGGCTGGAGTTGGTGGGCTCTTTACAGGAGTTACCCCGATCGCTACAAGCTCAGATCTCGAAATCAACCCAGGCTACCCATGCTAACCGAGGTCTTCAGTTTAGGGCGGCGGTGAACTACGGGGGACGCCAGGAAATTTTGCATGCTTGTAAAGCCCTTGCTACTCAGGTACAGCTCGGTCATATCCAACCGGATCAAATCGATCGGGCTTTGTTTGAGCGTCACCTCTATACGCCCGATCTTTGCTATCCTGATTTGCTGATCCGTACTAGCGGCGAGATGCGCATTAGCAATTTTCTCCTCTGGCAGGTCGCCTACTCGGAAATTTACATCACTGATACTCTTTGGCCGGATTTTGACCGGGCTGAGTTTCACCGGGCTCTCTGGACTTATCAACAGCGCGATCGCCGCTTTGGCAAGGTCAAAAGTTAGTTGTTAGTTGTCAGTTGTGGGTTGTTAGTTGTTAGTTAGTTGTGGGTTGTTAGTTGTTATACCATTTTTTGAAAATGTTGCTACACTTCTGGCGCGAAAGTTCTCTCACTTCGCAGTCGGCCCGCCTTTCGTGTCTCGCACTACCCACAACTAACCACTGACAACTAACCACTGGCCACTAACCACTGACTACTGACAAGTCATTAAGGTCCTGCGAAGACGGCATCTTCAATATCTTTACGACTGAGGGAATATTTGAAGGCGCGTTGAATGTCCCCGCGTCCTCCCTCACTGGCTTTGATATAACGGACAGTCAACTGTTCTATATCGAGGCTGATTTCTGCTTGCCAGTTGGCTCGCTGGATGTACCAGCAGTGGAGTTGTTCTCGGTCTTGCTGGCATCCCTGGTTGGTGAGCCAGCGCTCAATTTCTGGGAGAGGATGGTTGTACAGGGGGTATCAGAGGTCGGGAGAGCCATAATTTATTAAACAATAGAGTTAATTAGAATGCTGCTGGGCAGTTCGATGGGTGCAAAGGCGTCCTCTGGCCGGGTGAAGGCCACTGCGATCGCTAACATCAGACAGCCGATAAAGGTCAGGGCTAGAATGAACAGGGCAAAGATTTCCCCGGCGGACAGGGGGCGATCGGTTGGATCTAAATAAACCTCCGATGACATCTTCTGTTGCCCATTGTCAGTCAGACGATAAGCAGGGGATGGCTGAACTACGTATACGCGCGAGTAGCCAATGAAGTGGTCGTAGACTCGACGTTGTTCTGGATTACTTAAGGTAGCGTAAGCTTGGTTGAGTTGGTGGAATTTTTCCGTGGCAATTTTTGGCGCCAGGTCTGTGGTATCGGGATGGTAGCGTTTCGACAGTTCCCGATAGGCCCGTCGGATCTCTATTACGGACGCGGAAGGGTGGACCCCTAGTAAGGCGTAATAGCTGTTCGCTAGCTTGTTAACTGCTGGCATTTGGCGATTGGAGTTGGTTGCCCTGTTGCTAGTCACGTCTGCTCTATGGTACCTGGTTTGGCGATGTTTGCAGATATTTTAACTGGTCTGGGCGACCTGGGACACCTATGACTTTCTGGCGGCAGGAACTGCCCTCTGCTAATTATGACACAGTTGCTGCCTGTTGTTAAATCCTTTTTTGATGCTACAGATTAAGATAAGATATAATTGTTGTCCAAGCATCATCGAACGTTATCAGTGGCAACCTGCTACCTGGTCAGATTATTTGGTGGCCTGTGAATATCCGACTTCGGAAAGGATGAGGATTTTTTTCATCGCGATCGCATTTTACTAATTGACATGGGTGCAGAAGGAATTGAACACGCAAATATCAGTGACTTGTTCACGATTTTATTTTATATCTGGTTTAGTCAGAGACCAGAACAAATATTCAGTTCTCTGTTGCTTGCTGGAAAAAGGCCCGTATAGTACGGGTGCGATCTGGTACTGTACGCGGCTTTGTGGTTTTCTCAACAAATTGATAATTGGCAGGACAACCCTAAAGGGTGGGGCTACAATTACAAAGCCCGCCTGCGCGGGCTAAGAATTATTACAAGTTGTTAAGTATTGGTAATGTAAACAGAAATAAATCAAGGTATGATGTTAAGGTATAAAAGACAAGAGCGATCGCGTCAGCAGAAGAAAAACTACCAGAGTTATTATCATCATTCACTAGGATCTTGGGGAGGTTTCTTAATTATTGCACGATCGATATAGAATAGAGGTTGCGATCTGGTATCTAACAATCAGATTGAGATAGCTTTTTTGTAGCAAATAAATTATCATGAAAATCTGGGCAGTACAAACCATAGGTGAGCAAGGTAGGCAATAAAGAAGCAATGGAATTTGACAAAGAGTTTTTCGGGTCCGCGTGAAAACCCGGAGATAGACCTACTTATGTGATTCAACTTGAGTGTCAGTTTGCAGAAGAAGAAGGGTGGTTGGCGGTAATTCGTGCTGATGATTTTCACGATCTTCCTCACCTAGACATTCTTTACCCCTCTGGAGAAAAACAGAAAGTTTGGCTAAGGGATCTGGGTGATGATAAAATGAATATGAAAGAAGCACGACGAATTTGATTGAACGTTGGCAGCAAGAGAGGTCACGCTATGAACAACAGCTTAATAAATGAACAGCAAGAGATGGCGACTGTAAATATGGCGGTTGCTTTCGATTACCTAGAATTTTTGCTCTCTAATCCCGCAGCATGTCAAGAGATTCCCGATGGTGCAACAGTGATTATACCTACAGGAATCAGGTGGGTTGATGAGGAAAATCAGCTTCTTGCCAAGGAGGTAGAATGTTCTGGTGGGGTTGTCTACCATGTGCCAGAATTGGGTAAATCAGATTGGGTGAAAGAAGCTGCTGGAAAATTATCTCATTTTTAATGGGATTATAGGTCATAAGGGAGAACGCTGGTTTCTTCCTTATGCTTGAGTCAAGATAGCTAAAAATTCCTCCACTACCCGATCGGGTTCTTCCCGGCATCTGTTAGCATGGTAATGGCCCGAGGATCTCGATGGACTGCGGGGTGGGCGATCGCACATTAATTTAAGTGAAATGCACCCGGATCTCAAGAGCAAATTTGCTACAATAGGAAATACTGCTTTTGCCTCATTCCAACCACAATCCTCTCGCACAGTTCCTCTTTCTAACACAGTCCTACAGAAATTGCGGGATTTATAGTAAATAAGCTAAATGTTGCAATTGACAATCAAGGCTGCAACAGAATCTGGGTGATTTATTCTTCAGCAGAAACACGCTGCAACCAAGCCACTAAATCTGTCTGGGCCTCAAAATCCAGCAGCGCCTCTGCCAAATCCTCTAACTGGGTGAGTGACAACTGGCGAATCTGGGACTGTAACTCCGCCGCAATTTCACCCATCCGTCGCGTGAGTAGGCGCAGAACAATCTTCAATTCTCCTTCGATCATCCAACTGGTGACTATTTCCATGATTTCCTCCTGTTCTGATGATGCCAGTATACCAATGGGTGCATCCCAATTTGGCAATGAGCAAAAATACTTCATTGTTAAACTGTCACTAATAGACCCTTGGTCTGTCAAGGAAATGATGACGGATAAGAGAAGGGAAGGCTCGGAAGCGGTTATCTCCGTAAAATTCGTCAATTTTATCTTGACAGACCACGAGATGATGAGAATGTCAAGATTGACTCACCTTGAGAATACTCCATTGAGATAAGCGCAGCGATGCCGCAGAACTTGGGGAACATTGGCAGCTTTCCACTGCGCTCCTGAGAGCTTCACCCGTGCCGCAACCTGCTTAATCGTTGATTCCACCTCTCCCGAACCGATTGAAATTCCCTCGGCTTGGTAATAGCCATAGTTCACAATGCGGTGACGATGCTTAGTAACATAGGCCCTGAAGTTATCAACCCGTGGATGCTCCCAGTCGTCAAATTCTTTGAGGGCTGCATCTACCTTGCCTGACCATAGGAGAGCTTTCACTCGTGCCAGTCTAGATCTGGACCCACCGACTTTCTCGAGGTTTTCCATCAAGTGATACCAATCGAGGATTTCCAGACGGAAGATGGTTGGGCCAATCTCGGCAAACAAATTCCAAATGCCATCATGACCGTCTCCGATACTCACAAGTGGATTCGCCAAGGGCTGCTGGTTGACCCATTTGACCAGTCCTGCATTGTCCCGAAAGAAGGCCGCTACCCCGAGGTCATGTAGATTAACGCCCTTGTAATCGCGCCACTCACAGGGTCTCCCTTGCGGGGTCCGTAAGCGTACTTTCCCCCCATCAATGCTCATTTCCTCAACAACTTCCTTGACAGTCGGCAACTTCAACTCATGGGCGAGCACTTTCGGTTCTTGAGGGCTGATTTCGGAAACAGCTTTTTTAGCCGTCGGCAACTCAAACTCCTGAGGGGGCAGTTTCGGTCCTTGAGGGCCCGTTGAGGAAACGGCTTCTTTAGCTGTGGGCAACTCAAACTCCTGAAGGGGCAGTTTCGGTTCTTGAGCGCTCGTTGAGGAAACGGCTTCTTTAACTGTCAGTAATTCAAACTCATAACGTTGCACCAGTCGTTGCTGAGTTCCCCGGGAAACGCTCATCCCCGTGAGCTGCTTAATATCTTCCTCGGCGTGCTCATAAGAAGAGTTCGCACTCAGTAACAAGCAACATTTTTCCAGATAGGGACTCCACTGGCTATAGGCTCTCACATCAAAATAAGTCGCTTGCTTCTCCGTGATGAGGAGCTCGCCCAAAATGCTGTTTAAAATTCGGGTTCGCCCTGCGGTGGTGCCACTGGTGCTTTCGATAAAAAAAGGGCAATCTCTGGACTGACGTATTGAAGCAACTGCCCACGGACTGTAGCTTCGAGTCCTGAGAGTGTTTTCAATTGCTCTGGAACAGTCCCTTGGGCCTCCTCATACAACAAGGCGGCTATTCCCAAAGCATAGGTTTTAATTTGAGCTAAATTTTCAGGATTCATAGTTTTAGAGGGAGCGTTTACCGACTGTCTCAGCTTAACACCATCTCGGAACCAGTTCGACTAAGCATTTATACTCATGGCGAAACTGGGATGCACCCTATACCAATTTCTTTTTGGAACTGGCTTTCCTCATCTACACTCAATTTCAGATACAGCTTGTTCACCAGTTAGCTAGTACAATAACAGCATTTAGTAAACCAGTTTTTTAAACGTATTTGTTCCAATCAGCATTAGAGCAAGTTCAATTAACGGCGTTGCACAATTACGGGATGATTTAAATAGGTACCGGTACAGAATTATAACGTAGATAGTGCAATAATAACTTAATTGAAAGCCTCAACATTTCTTCCGACTTTGAGTAACATAATGTTTTTCTTTTTAATCGAGCTAGATAATGTCTTAATCGACAATTTTCACATTCAACACGGGTCATGTAGGTTTTGCTGACTATATGGTCAATATATTCAATAAACATTGGATAAACAGGCCATCCATCAGTAACGTCTAAAAAGCATTGCCAACATTTTCTAATATCCCACATAGGCTTAAAAGTTTCTGCAGAACGATCGCCTAATACCCATGTTATAATCCCTGGCTTGAAATGATTTACGACTGTCCATAGCCACTTTTTATTCTTTTTTTCATTGACATAAGTATGCAACTCGTCAATTTCTGCAACCTCCGGAATATCGTAGTTTTCAGGGATTGACGGTAATTCTTTAGCTGCCTGTTTTACCCAATCAATTTGAGTATTATGGCTGACACCAGTTATCCTTTCAATACCTCGAAATCCATTGCCATTAACGTACATTGTCAAACAATTTTTCTTGACATCTTCTGAATAACCGCGCGGATAATAATGTTCGAGAAACTGGCGACGACAATCCTTACAAATTAAATTCTGTTTGCCGCGTCTGTGACCATTTTTATTGATGTTTTCAGAACCACATCTGGGACATTTCATGTTCGACTCCTTTAGCTAATTCTTTCGCCTTACTATCCATGATAACACATATTATGACTAGGTCGAAAACAAACATCATACTATACATAAATTCTGACTGTAAAATTGCAGATTATCATAATCTGCAATAACCCATCATCCCGAAAATGTGCAACGCCCAATTAACTTTTCTAGCGCCTCCATTGCTCGTGTTGGGAACATTCTGACCAGTGACTTAACCGTTGACCACAACATCTCAATAGGATTGAAGTCTGGTGAGTAGGGTGATAAATATTCTACTCTTGCTCCCGTAGCGACTATCAGTTCTTCGATACCTTTCATTTTATGGATATTAAGGTTATCCATAACTACCACATCCCCTGGATTCAGCTTCTCCACCAGGTCATGTTCAACAAAATCCTTAAAATCCTTACCTTTCATAGAGCCTTTAATTGCTTTTTTCGCCACAACCCTTTCAATACTTATTGCTCCGATTAACGTCATTTTCCTGCCCTTATAAAATGGTCTTAAATAGAATGCCTTTTTACCTTTTTCACACGGGCGCCATTTCGCGACTCATCCCTATCCAGAAAGCTGCCTCATCAATAAATATCAATTTTCCCTGTGGGACATCTCGAACCCGCTCTCGGTAATCAACTCGCTGCTGTTGAACTGCTGGAGTTGCTACTTTTTCTGCCCGGTAAGTTTTTTTTTAAGAGTTAAGCCTTCTTTTTTTAGGAACTCACACATCCCCCCTACACTGACATAAACATCCTGCTCATTTAACAGATGTTCCCTCAGCCTACCGTCCAATCTGGGTAATCTTTTACCATCTTCACGATCAAGTCTCGATAGGCTTCTAGCTTGCCCGGACGTTTGGGGCCGGGTTTTTTAGGGGTTAGATCTTGCGTTTCTCGATATTGTTTTATATAACTATGAACAGTAGCAGGACTGAGCATAAACTGCTCGGCAAGTTGCCGAATCGAGCCTTTGCCCAATTTATAAGCAGTGACGACTTTTTGTCTAAGGTCCAGAGAGTAACGTCCCATAGCTGAATTTGGTCTGCATTGAGTATAGCTCTAGTTTAGCACAAAAATGTTCTACTTGTTTCCTGAACAAGCTGTAACTGTCGATAAATCCCGAAATCAGTCGGGTCTTCGCCGGATCTAACTTCAAAGTTGCCAGCAAGCGCAGACACTCTAATTTTACCCGCCAGCGATCATCTTTGTCAATCCTCATTTTCGTCATCAATGCCGTGGCCACTGGATTTTTCTGGCGCATGAAATCTCGCCAATTCAGACGATTTAGCTGAATGACCTTGTAGTTGAACTGCAAGATGACTTGGTTGTCAATGACAACTTCATAACGGTTGGGTTGTTCCTTGCGCGGAGAGTCAAAGGACAGAACTGCTATGGGATATACTGGCAAACCGTGATTGTGTGACAAAAAGGCAAAGTACCGAAACATCCGCTACTCAAAATTTTTCTCATACTGTGCCTGGCTTTCCACATGGATCAGCAAGAAAGTTTCCCCACCAATCTTAAATTTGGTTTTGACCACCAGATCCGCGTTATATTTCTCTCCCGATTTGAGTTCGGTGAATATCTCTTGTTCTAAGAACTCCAGATAGCTGGTGTCTATCTCCGCGAGAAGTGAGGGAAAGAATAACTCTAAGAACTCCATGAAAAATGTCTTGAGCAGTTCCTTAAACAGGCGATCGTGTTTGATAGATTCTTTTTCCATACTCTTGTGACTTGACTGTTGCTTAACACAATATCCTAGTCTTGTGTCAAGCAGTAGTCGGCGCTGAATGATTTCCAGTAACTTATTCTAAGTCGATCGCCTTTTGAGGAATTTCCGTTGATGCCATCATCTTACTCCTCCTTCCACGATCGCCAAATTGTCTTCTCTTCGCACTCCTCGCGATTCTTCCTGCACTCCTACAGTTTCCTTTTGTTTCCTTTCGCCCATCTCACGATCCTTCTCAACATGAAAACTGCCATACATAATCGAAACTTCAAAAATATCTGTAGTAATCACTGCCGGCTTTCTGTGCGCGTCCTCTCCCAGATGAATGCCAATCAAATCTGCTTCTGCTTCGCCTACTTCTTCGGGAACGTATACTTCCCAAGTTATTTCTCGACAATCTTTAAAAACTATTATGTAAGGCGATCTATTTTCTGGATCGTACACGCATTCAAACAAGATTTTATTTCCCCACATGGAAATTTTAACATTTGTAATTAACGAGGTTAACCCTCCTAAACCTAGCAAATGGTAGTCTTCTGTCCAATTAGTCACTTAACCTTTCTCCTGTCTGATGGGTACCTGGGATTAAATTACCTTCTGCATCGCGCGTTTGTAGCAAACCGCCATCCTTATCAAGGCGCAAACCCCTGTTTATTCTTCTTCCCTCTGCATTATACCTCGGCGCTGGCGTGCGTACCACTTCACTGTCAGGACGAATATGTACTAGCGACCCGTCAGCAAATCGGTATTCAACATAACCACTTCTTGTACTCCTCACTTCTGCACCAAGTCCGCGTAAAAACTCATCTACTTCTTGGCGACTCAGTCCAGTTAAATCGCCAAACTCTGATGCAGTCCCATTTCCACCTATTCCTTGACTCGGCAGATTTTACCTCCTATGTCTCCTTGACGACTATTGTAATCATATTATAGCCGATTGATCGAGAAAAATTTTCATTCCTTGCGCAAATTGAACCCTTATACATTCCCGCTACCGTCAGGTGGGCAGAATAGGCGGGAGACTCGCGCCTTGACAGGAGACAAATCCTCGCGATGGACGTTCCCTGAATCCGGCAGGAAACGAGATAACTTTTCTCTTGTAACGACTATTTTTATTCTATCATCCTCATCTCCTTTGACATGCGCTCGCCCCTATAATTATCCACTATACCGGCAATGGACCCTAACAGCAACCATCCCAAGATATTAATCCTGGCATCAAACAAGGTCACGTCCAGCAAGTGAAATAAGCTACAGCCCCCGAAGGCGACAATATAGCTGAAAAATATCAATCTATCCTCATTCTTCATCTGGCCCAGCAGCAAAACCGCTTTCCCCAACACCCAACCCACTAACCCACAAAACCACAGCGTTGCGATAATTCCTGTTTCTGCCATTAACATCAAAATTAAGTTGTGGGGATGACCTACCCAGTAATCCATCTGCGCTTCATATATTCTAGTAAAATTTCTTAACCCCCAACCCGTCCCAGGACGCCGCAAAGTTAGGTCCCAAGCAAATTGCCATTGCGTAGAACGTAACTGCGCGATCGGGCGATCGGGATGTAACTCGTCTGTCAGTCGCTTCCAGAAGTATGCGGGCACAACTAAGCGCAACCATTGCCGCAAGGGGTCTAAACCAAATGCTGCCCAGAGTACAGTCCCCGCTGCTGCTGTTACTGCTGTTACCAACCAACGCCAACCCAGATATACCGCAAAGGCCAGACAACTTAAAAAGGCGATCGCCCAAGCATTGCGGGAATGAGTTAAAATCAGGGCCAGGGCATTTCCTATAACTAGCAGGGATAAAAAGAAATTAGGAAAACTTTTTTTCTGGAATTGTTCGATCCACAATTCCAGTGTTAGAATAAAGGTAATGACCAGATAGCTAGCCAGAACATTGGCATAGGCAAAAACCGAGGCCATTCTCCCCGGAGGTGTCCCAGTAGGTTCCAGAGGAAAGTCGATTATTATCCATAATTCGATCGGTCCCGTCCAGCCCCAAAATAGCTGCCCCAAACCGATAATGATTACCGGGACAGCAGAAAGCCCGATCGCCCAAGATATCCGCCGCAACTGGGCAGGTGTTTTAATCAAAGCGCTGACAGCAGCAAATAGCACGAAGAAAGGCAAGAAATTAAATAATCCCAAAAACCCATCGCCCCGGTTTTGGGCAAAGCAAGCATTGACAAGCAGTCCTGCTGCCAAAATCGCAAATCCCTGGTTGACAGGGCGGCGGATAATAGTATGGAACTCTTGCCGCCAGACATTCATTATCATCCACAGCAAGCATAAAGCTGCCAAAAATGTACTCAGAGGCAAGATAATTAACCCCAGATGCAGTTGCCAATCAACCGGAGATTTTAGATTGGGTATTTTGAAATTCATACCATTTCGTCTAAAACTAAAAAAAATTTAGAAAGATTAAATTATTAGTCGGTTTTAACCGACTTTAGCCTCGTTACCTGGCTCCCGCCTGGTAACGGGGGTAAGCATACCCCGGCGGGCTGACAGCGAAGAGAGAGATTGTGGGGAATAAGCTAATGAGCAAATTCCCAGCATTCAGAACGGGTGAGACGAATTTGAGCTAGGGCAAAAATGGTGGGAATAATGCGACTGTAGTTAGTTGAGACCGCCCGCCAACCCAAATCTGCAAAAAACCAAGTCCATAAAGCTGGTCCGACAAAGGCTAAAATACTCCGGGTCGCCCCATAGCGGGCTGTAGTTAATGCCATACCCCGCTTAGCGCCCTGCAATGTCAGATAATTCTGAAACCGGGCCGCTGCTGCTACGCCACCTTTGACTAATGCTTCTTTGGCAACTTGATAGCTAGCAAAATGCAGGGCAAATTGATGGGCAATTTTTTGCAGCAACATGGGCTTGAGGGTGGAACTGACAGCTATGGCACTGCCCCCCTTGAGTAGTAAACAGATCGGGTTTTTCACAAGCGATCGGGGCAGGGGTTGGGCGAATTGGGTTTGGGCGATCGCCCCTCGGACCCGGTCTCCAAAAGTTTTTTTGGCGTTGCACAATTACGGGATGATTTAAATAGGTACCGGTACAGAATTATAACGTCGATAGTGCAATAATAACTTAATTGAAAGCCTCAACATTTCTTCCGACTTTGAGTAACATAATGTTTTTCTTTTTAATCGAGCTAGATAATGTCTTAATCGACAATTTTCACATTCAACACGGGTCATGTAGGTTTTGCTGACTATATGGTCAATATATTCAATAAACATTGGATAAACAGGCCATCCATCAGTAACGTCTAAAAAGCATTGCCAACATTTTATAATATCCCACATAGGCTTAAAAGTTTCTGCAGAACGATCGCCTAATACCCATGTTATAATCCCTGGCTTGAAATGATTTACGACTGTCCATAGCCACTTTTTATTCTTTTTTTCATTGACATAAGTATGCAACTCGTCAATTTCTGCAACCTCCGGAATATCGTAGTTTTCAGGGATTGACGGTAATTCTTTAGCTGCCTGTTTTACCCAATCAATTTGAGTATTATGGCTGACACCAGTTATCCTTTCAATACCTCGAAATCCATTGCCATTAACGTACATTGTCAAACAATTTTTCTTGACATCTTCTGAATAACCGCGCGGATAATAATGTTCGAGAAACTGGCGACGACAATCCTTACAAATTAAATTCTGTTTGCCGCGTCTGTGACCATTTTTATTGATGTTTTCAGAACCACATCTGGGACATTTCATGTTCGACTCCTTTAGCTAATTCTTTCGCCTTACTATCCATGATAACACATATTATGACTAGGTCGAAAACAAACATCATACTATACATAAATTCTGACTGTAAAATTGCAGATTATCATAATCTGCAATAACCCATCATCCCGAAAATGTGCAACGCCGTTTTTTTTTCTGAGGCGGGGAGTCGTTTCCAAGTCCGCCGCAGCAGATTTAGAAACACCTCTGCTTCTAAATCTATAGTAGAAAGCTTGGGAGAATAGGGAAATTTCAGGTAACGACAGACCTGGATCAACACTTGACGGTAAGTCATCTGCTGGGCCCGTCCCCGCAGTACCGTCACTCCATCTGCGGCCAGAAAGCGAAAGCGCCTCTCTATGGCATCTAGCCAAGCGGAACGTTCCTGACTCTGGACATCGATCGGGTCGGGGGTGTAAACATAGTCCAGAGGGTTTAACTGACGGCGGAACAGGAGTTGCGTCAGCTGCTGCAATTCTTCCTCTGTGGCCAATTCTAGCCCTGTTCTTAGTTCATCTAACACTGCGAACGCCTCTATTTAATAGTTGTTTGTCAGCTCCTGCGGGTATTACCTTAGCTAGCAGGAGCTTTCCTGAGATTCTTTCCTCTTTTATTTTAGATAGCCGATCGCCTCTTGGAGATGTAACTCCTGTTTGACGTGCAAGTCATTGGTGCTGGTATCGCTGGTCTGACTTGTGCCAGGATCCTGCACCTTGCTGGTTATTCTCTGGTTGTGCTGGTCTCGCGGCCATGGCTGCGCTCCCGCAAGGGATACGGCGGGCGATGCTGCTGCGCAGCCGCTACGCGATGCTGCTATCACGGGAAGGCGCTTGTATGATTGGTTGGATGGGGATAAAATTGACAAGACTTCATCCTTCTACCTCTTCTGTTCCCTCCGCAGTTGTCACAGCCTCTAGATACTGACTATCCATCAGGAAATTTCCATTGGCAAAGCGAACCCCCCAATACCCTCCCGGATAGCGATCGAGCGCCACACCCTCTTCGCCCAGCTTAATCACATTGGGGGGCGTAGCATGGGCATGGGTTCAGCTGTTTTCACATAAGGTGGCAAAGCTATCACTCGCACCCGATCGCCTACCTTCAATTCTTTGGACATTGTTAATTTTCAGTTGTTGGTTTCTGCAAAAAAACACAAAGGAAATCTCTAAGTGGGTAATCCATTTTTTTTAAGAGGTAGCAACTTGAGTTACTACCTCTTGTAGTTGAGTCGGGCCGCGATCGCCATTTGAAATAGTCGGAGCTTCACCTTGACAAAACCCAACTGGTGCAAGACCACTATAACACCTGTCCAGTAGGGCATAGATTGCTCTACTAATTCAACTAATGCACGACCACACACCCTCGTTATTAATGGGTTTGGCAATGCTATAATTTTGAATTGCTTAGCTTATGGGACTTGCCAAATCCGCTGATGATAACGATCTAAATTAGCATAGGGGTCGCGCCACACCCCATCGCGATCGCGGTCATCGCGATGATGGTGGTGTCCGCGATCGCGATGATGAGAGTGACTGTCAGCAGATCGATCGCCGCTCGCCTGCAGCCGGAATTTGCACATCTCGCAGTTCATTTGCACTTGGGACAGCTGAGTTTCAATCTCTCGTTCCCTCAGAACGGAGAGTAACTGCCGATGAACGCCCATTTCGGGTAGGCAAATATGAGCAATTTCGGGATATAGTTCCTGCTGTTGGGCCGTGATGTCAAAAATCTTTTTCACCAACACACCTGTAAACAAGAAATAGGGTAGCACAATAATCCGTTTCGGCTGGTATAATCGAGCCCGACGGAAGCCTTCCTCTAACCGGGGGTGGGTAATGCCGATAAAACAGATTTCCAGTGTTTGATAGCCACTACCTTCCCAGATCATCCGGGCCAGTTTGTACAGATCTCCGTTGGCATCCGGGTCGCTGGAACCTCGACCAACAAATAGTAACGCAGTCTCGGAACGTTGGTATTGCGGTTCGTCTAGCTGGGCCAGGCGATCTCCCCACAACTTCAGGATCCCGGGAGTAATGCCAAAATGCCGTCCGTAGTGAAATTCGATCTGCCGATGACGCTGTCGCGCCCGGTCTAACTCCGACGTGACATCAAACTTATTGTGCCGTGCCGCAAACAGCAGAATGGGTAAAGCGGAAATTTCCCTATAACCCAGTTCCACGCAGCGATCGACCCCCTCTTGAATGGTCGGTTCCGTCAGTTCCAGAAAACATGGTATCACGGGTCTGGATGAGTCAAGGGCGTGATAGGCTCGAGCAAAATCGAGCAAGGTCTGACGCCCTTGCTCGTCGCGGGTTCCGTGCCCGATCGCCAACAGCGGGCGTTGCAGCGGTAGTGGCGGTAATTCTAGAAGCGGTTTCCGGTTATCCTGAGTTGCGAGTTGTTGCATTAATACCTTTTTCCCGTGCGAAGCGGGCAATTTAGTTTACAAGTAACAGCTAGGTATTCTGGCCGAAGATTTGTCCTTTACAGCTGCCCCACAGCCCCGGACTTGCACCGGTGTTTCCTAGGCTGCTGCAATTTGTGGGTGCTTTGATATCTTAGCCCATTTTCCTGCTACTGACTTTTGACCTTTTTTTGAGGGTGGACGATCGCCACCAGCGTCTGACATGATATAATATCATCGGCCTTGCGCATTTTGGGGATGATAGCAGTCCCTGGTTGAAAATAGAAAATTGTCAATTTTTAATTTTCTATTTATGAACATCTATAACTATTTCAATTGACCATTGACAATTTTCAACCCTCATTATCTCGTCGTCGTGCAACGCCATATCATCTACAGTTATCCGATCTCATCCATTATGCAACGATCTCCCTCCCGCAGGAACATTCTGCCCCAAATTAGCACCCTACCCCGTCATAAGTCGGAAGCAGCGAACTATCTGCGCATGTATCAGATGGCGATCGAAAAGAGACGCCTCCAGCAAGAACTGGACAACCTAGATTTACGCCGCGAACAGATTCACCAGCGCCTCTCCATGCTGGATCGGGAGATGGGCGAGATTACTAACAGCAGTAAGTTACAACTTGAAAACCCGGAAGCAACTCCACAAACGGTGGTGGTTTCTCGCGGAGATCGGGTTCGGAGAATACAGAGGAAACCGACTCCTAAACCCCAAGATTCTCAGCCGGAAAAGTTTCATGCGTTCCTGCTGGAATATTAAATTCTCCTGTCCTTCCCCGCTCGTAGTAAGGACTTTAGTCCTTCCCCGCTCGTAGTAAGGACTTTAGTCCTTTTTATAGATTTGTTCCAGTTGCGGTGGATGACAGAATCAAGCCCCGACGCTGATCCTGTAGCGATTAGTCGGGTAGTTGGCTCCTGGTATTGCCAGTTCTACGACCGGAGCTATCTCCCGCTTCGGTTGGTTTCTCCATTGATTTACGGTCAAGGCAATAGTATATCCCAAGAGTTCAGAAAACGCTCTCAGGAGAATCGCGGAGCGTACCGTCTAGCCCTTGACTTCAAACAGGTTGTGATAGACTAACGCCGCTGCCGCACCGCCGAGGATAGGGCCAACCCAGTAGATCCAAATGTCCGGGCCCAATACGCCGTCGATCGGGGCGGGGCCGAGGTGACGGGCGGGGTTCATGGCGGCACCGCTGACGTTACCCCCAGCCAGAATGTCCAGGGTGACGGTCAAGCCGATGAACAGACCCACCCATCTTGGGGCGCGGGTGTCGATGGCGCTGCCAAAAATGACGAAGACCAAGAAGAAGGTTAGAAAAAACTCCATCGCTACACCGTTGAGGGGAGAAATCCCTTCTCCGAGGGCGGGGGTACCCAGGGGTCAGCTGGCCAGAAATTCTGAGCGAGCGGTTACTCTAGGGGTGTGGTCAAAACCCGTTGATCGTTTATGGGCCCTCCCAGCTGTCGGTTACCCCTGTAGGGGCGAAGCATTCTAGCGCGAATTATGACATAAATTGACATATGTAATCTCCTCAGGCAACTCGCACCCCGCGAGGATCTCCCCGTACCAACTGTTTTTGACCACACCCGGGGACATCGAACCCTTGCCAACTGGGTACCAGATCGCGTTTCCCCCGCGACCTCAAAGCCGCAGTCAGAACTATAGCGCAATAGTTTCCCCGCAGTCCAAAGTAGCTGTATTGGCGCACCACCCACCTGACCGCAATCATTCAGGCAAGAATACGAAGCTGTCGATACTGAGGGCAGTTGTTTGAACCCCTTGCAAATGCACCTGATGCTTGTCTCCAAAAGTCAACAGCACATCCGCTCCTGATTGCTGGGCCCCAGCAATCAGAGCATTGACATCGCTCACCCCCAGGCTAAGGTCAATCACATCCAGAGTATCTACTCCCACCTCAAAGTCCGCGATGATGTCAATCCCAGCACTATCAGTAGTGAAGAAGAAAGCATCCTCCCCTGCCCCACCAGTGAGAGTATCGTTACCCCCATGGCCAGTCAGACAGTCATTTCCACCGCCTCCCGTGAGGATGTTATCCGCCTCCGAACCCCGCAGAATCGTCTCAAGATTCGACGCCATTACATTCTCAATGCTGGAGAGGAAATCGACATGACCATTAGACCTCTTGCAAAAGTCTCAGGGAGGGGGATTATAGATGAATTTAGTAATTTAGTTTCGCCTAAATAGAGCCTGTTTGATAAGTATTACTTATAACTTTAGTTCGGATCTACAGAAGCGAGTGCATCCATACCCATATTCACCCAAATTACCGTCGATCGCCTTGTAATTTCCCCCAAAACCTTATTTTGCCAATTTTACGTTCCCTGTTAGTTGTTGTGCAACCCATAGTTTCTCAAGCCCTTACTAGATAAATAGTTCAGCGGCAAACAATCCGAATCTAAATTCCAGCGAGTCGCTTAATTTTATTTCAGGCTATCTGCTTGACTTAACCTTCAAATCATAGTTATAAATCCCAGCAATTAAATTAAATCTGAGTTGAAATCTTTTTCTTCGATTACGATAAGTTTGTCGTAAGATTTTAAATACTTTCAGTTCTCGATTAACATGTTCAATAGCGACTCTTTCGGACGACAAATTTCGATTTCTTTTTTTGTCAGCTTTACTCAATTGACCATTTTTAGGCTTTTTCTTAGGTAATTGGCTGTTTTTATGAAAATTCTGAATACCTTGATATCCTTTATCAACATAACATTCAAGTTTTTTATTGAAATGAGTTTTACTCTTTTTGAACAAAGTAAAATCATGTGTACTTCCTTTATCAAATGCCGTACAAATTATCTCTTTGCTCTCTAAATTAATAATCACTTGAGATTTAACAGTATGTTGCTTTTGTTTGCCGCTATAATACAATACTTTTTTTGCTTTTTTGAGGGTCTTTCTATAGGACTTTCTGTTGCATCCATTGCGGTGATTTTATGATAATCTGGTAATAATAAAGCTTTCTTCCCAGGTAGATGGAAGTCTGGATGATTAATTAAAATCTTCTCAGTTTTTTGAACAGTTCTACAAACAGTTGATTCAGATACATCCCACCTTTTACTTAAATCAAAATATGAAGGATACTCCCGATAATACTCTAAAGTCATTAAAACTTGTTCGGATATGGATAATTTTGCAGGTCTACCTTTTTTCTTCTTTTGTTGCTCAGATAAATTGACAACATCTACCATTTTTTTATGAGTTTCAGGTAGGACACCAAATAATCGTTGAAAATCCGTTCGCGCAGCGTGGCGCAGCCATGGGTTTTAGTTGGTTGACCTGTTCTTCATTCATAAGTAATCCTTATCATTCGTGCTCGCTAACCACCTATTGTAGCCTAACCCGTAAAAAAAACCCTGAGTATTTTTACTCAAGTGCTAGACTTTTGCAAGAGGTCTACTGAATCTTTACAAAACATCTCTACTCCCAAAGATACAGGCTAGCGCTTTTTTTGCCTTGAATGTGTATCTAGATGCTCCTAAGATCTCCCCACCTTACTCAACTGTCTGCTATTACCTCCCTTATGGGGCAAGGAATGGGAGGTTTTTCAAACAAGGACTTTCTGGAATAAAGAGACCATGCCGCATCGAGTGTGGTCAAAAGTAGTTGATAGAGCAGAGGATAAAATTTGTCCGTCAATAGCTGATAATCATTATCATTCTCCTTTGCCAAGGATAACTTGAGAGCTATTAATATGTATGAATCAGAATAATTTACGCAGGCACATTTTCTTCATATCCGTACTTGCATTCTGGGAAAAAATATAGCAGTATTGATAATGCTGATGAAATTAAGTATCAACACTGCCATGAATCAAGATTACACTTCTGTTATCACAGAAGTTTGTCAATTGTTGTTCAATGCCATTCGCTCCCGAGAATCTTCTTTAGCGAATAAGGTACAGATCCTTCAGGGAAAATTTTCAAACTATTACGCTTAATTGGCTTGCAACCAATGTCGATGATTTTGAGCTACTTAAGTTCTCAAATGACGACAGATGACTTAGAAAAAGGGTATCAGGTTCATCGTCACATATTGGTCAAATATTTCGTGCTGTTTGGTCCGATAGAAGTAGAACCCCCCATATGTAGAACCGCGACTATTAACAGGGGAATCGTCCAGTCAAAAACCAATTAGGCATTACTGACAGCGGGCGTTCTCCGGCGTTAGAAAAAACTTTTGTTTCTTTGGGAATCAGTCAATCTTATCAACAAGCGGCTAAACAATTTGAAGAACACTATGGATGGAATAGAGCGCTATCGAGTCAGAAGGGCGGTAGCAAAAATTGCTCCCCAGGCAGAGGAGTATGTTTCCCAACGACTGGAGATTTCAAGAGAAGAATATAACAAACCTCTTGATGTTAGACCTGGAGTCGAGCAAATTTTGGTAGAACTTGATGGTAGTCATATTCGTCTGGCATGTTCCAATCAGCTCAAACCGAACAGTTAACAAAAAACGACAACTGCTGAAAAAAGAGCAGCCGGGCCCCTCCACGGCTCTGCCGCCCTCTTCCACATGCTGCGGAAGACACTGGCCTGGGAACGGGCTTGGCTTCCGGGCTACCAACGGGTTTTGACCACTTGGGCCTCAACTTGCTTGAGATACTTCACGCATATGCGTGAAAGTGTGCCAGTATATACAGTAACGTTACTCTGCGTTAAAGTAACGTTACTTTGCGTTAAAGTAACGTTACTTTCTTATAGAGTAACGTTACTCTGCGTTAAAGCAACGTTGCTTTGCTATAGAGTAACGTTACTTTGTCATAGAGTAACGTTACTCTGCGTTAAAGGCGCACAACTTTGCCATAGAGTAACGTGACTAATGTCTCAATCAATGTGACTTTAATCATAGCAGAAAAAAATCGTTGTCAGCCGCACAGTTCGATGCGCAAGCACGCAGCCCTGTTCCCCTCACTCAAAAACTCACAACACTTCCATAAAAACCCTGCATTGTCGTATTGAGAATGATACAAACCAATAATTGCGGGAAGCCCGCCCGAAGCAACTAGGGAAGATAGAGAAACTCTGCGACTGTGGGCGCATGACGCAGCACTTTGTTCGCGTTCGCTAAAACGGGACCAGAAGCACGAGAATTATCAACGTGAGCAATAATGCAGTTGTTACCACCGGTCGTCGCTGTCAAGGGCACCTCGAAGCTGCGATAGTCCGCCTTGACTATGACTTCGCCATCAACTTTCACCATTACAGGTTAATCGTCAAAACGAATCGCACTGCTCTAAAGTAATTATCATCTCGGACAAGGGCCTCAAGTATCTTCCTTTTAGTAGATTCTTCCGGCAGAGGTCAGAAATTTCTGGATTTTATCTGGTCAAAAAAATGGTCGTGTATATTTTATCTGCACACTGCCCGTTTCCTAGCCGGACGGATGCTGGTTCGTTCGGGAACGAATTGCACCCATATTCCCATTCTAATAAAATTCCCCCCCCCTGGGAAGCGCCTGAGCCAAACTTCACTGAATCTTTACAAAAAATATCTCTCCCAAAGGTATAGACTAGCGTTTTTTTTGGCCTTGAATGTGTATCTGGATGCTCCCAAGATATCCTCGCCTTACTCAACTGTCTGCTATTACCTCCCTTATGAGGCAAGGGGTAGTGATAAATATGTAGTGATCTAACATTTTATCCCTCTATTAATCCTTGCTTTTCAAAGGGATAATATAACATTTTTCATTACCATTGATAAGTTTAATTTATCAAAAATATCAGAGATAATCATGTATAATTAGTTGTCACAATGCTATATTGTTATTGGTAAAAACAATGTCTAAATTTATGAACACATCATCAGATTTATGCTTGCGACCTTCTTGTCCCCACTGTCAAAGTGAGCGAACAGTAAAAAACGGTAGGGGCGAAGCATTCGGGGCTAAAAATTTCGTCTCCGTTGCCGTCATTTTGCCCGAAGGCTTCGCCCCTCCATAACAAAAAGCAAAAACATAAGTGTAAAGACTGTGGCAGGCAATTTGTTGAAAACCCTACCAATAAAACGATATCATCAGAAACAAAAAAGAAAATAGATGGCCTTTTACTTGAGAGAATTTCTTGAGCTGGAATTGCACGTCAAGTTGGAGTTTCCAAAACTTTGCTCCAAGATTATGTTAATAAAAAATCTGCGGAAACTCCGCGTGAGATAAAGGTTTTAGACAAGCCAAAAGGGAAAATGACTATTGAATGTGATGAAATGTGGTCTTTTGTGGAGAATAAAGAAAATAAGCAATGGATTTGGTTAGCGTTAGATACAAAAACTAGAGAAATAGTTGGAGTTTATGTGGGCGTTCGCAGTCGGGAATCGGCAAAAAAATTGTGGAAATCTTTACCTCCTGTTTATCGGCAATGTGCAGTTTTTTACACAGATTTTTGGGAAGCTTATAACACAGTAATCCCCAAAAAACGTCATAAACCAGTAGGTAAAGAAACTGGAAAAACTAATCATATTGAAAGGCTAAACAACACATTAAGACAAAGAATTAGTCGTTTGGTTCGTAAAACATTATCATTCTCCAAGAAACTAGAAAATCACATCGGAGCTATTTGGTATTTTGTACATTATTACAACAAATGTTTATCGGGATAGATAATGCATCACTACATATTTATCACCACCAGGCAAGGAATGGGAGGTTTTTCAGACAAGGACTTTCTGGAATAAATAGGCTATGCCGCATCCAGGATTTTGAAGTTTGTCCGTCCAATAGTTGAAAATTAGCGCAGCCCGTTCCCGGGCGGGAACCCTAATGCAAGACAATGGAAAATTGTTCAGACATCTATCTATGACTGCTTCTGACGATTTATACCCGGAACCGGGATGGCGCTGCGCCCACACGGCTACGCCTACGCCGCCCGAACCCGTGAGGGGTCCGGCTACATGAACAAAGCAATGTCCGGGGCTCCCGCTGCGTGGCAACCTTCCTGTGCTGGCTATATTCATCTCTCATCGATGCACTTCGCCCACTGCGCAGCGGCCCATAAAGCATAAGTTAATCGCGGAGTACCCCCCCTCGCTCCGGACAATGGCCCTAAGAGCAAAGGAACCCTTCGCAGTATATTAACCATCAACAATTAACAACCCCTATCATCCCGTGGTTGTGCAACGCCAGAGAACTTACGGTTGGTTGGCTTTCCTCATTGCCAGGGTGTGGTCAAAAACAGTTGGTACGGGGGAGACCGAGTGGGGTGCGAGTTGCCTGAGGGAAGGACATCTATCTTGTGATGTCATCATTTGCGCAAGAATGCCAGTCGCCCCTACAGTTGTCGGCAGCAAATGATTATCAACTACTTGTGACCACACCCTCATGGCCACGATTCGCCCCATGTTAGGCTCCCTTGATTTCCTTTACACTTTCAAAATATCCTCTAGTTGGCTGCGGCTGTTGAAAATTATCAATATTAATCAGCAATCATATTGTCATGAGAGTTAATCCTTTGCATTTGGGTAACTTGCGGGGCGACCTGTTTGGTGGGGTGACTGCTGCAGTGGTGGCCCTGCCTTTGGCCTTGGCTTTTGGGGTATCCTCCGGTGCTGGGGCAATTACTGGCCTTTATGGCGCGGTCTTTGTCGGTCTGTTTGCGGCATTGTTTGGCGGCACTCCTGCTCAAATTTCGGGACCGACTGGTCCGATGACGGTGGTGATGACTACGGTGTTTACGGCTTTGCTCGCGAAACACCCGGATACTGGTCTTAATATGGCCTTTACGGTGGTGATGCTGGGGGGGATATTTCAGATCCTCTTCGGGGTGCTGCGGCTGGGAAAATATATCACGATGATACCCTACACGGTGATATCTGGCTTTATGTCCGGTATCGGGGCGATCATAGTTCTCTTACAGATAGGTCCCTTGCTAGGACATCAGGCCTCTGGGAATGTGCTGGACTCCCTGAGCAGCTTGCCGGACTTCTTAAGTAATCTCAATCCGACAGCAACTGGTCTGGGCCTGCTTACCCTGGCGATCGTCTTCCTGTGGCCGCCTATGCTTACTCGCGTGGTGCCGTCGCCCCTGCTGGCGCTGATCGTCTGCACTCTGATTGCGGTTGTCCTGCTGCCAGACAGCGATCTGAGATTAATTGGCGAGATTCCTACTGGTCTGCCGACCCTGCGTTTACCCCTAATCTCCCCAGGGGAACTCAAGGATATGATTGGCTATGGCTTGATGTTGGCAACCTTGGGTTCCATCGACTCCTTGCTAACTTCCCTGGTGGCTGATAATATTACTCGCACGAACCATGACTCCGATCGGGAATTGATTGGTCAGGGCCTTGGTAACCTGATCGCTGGGTTTTTGGGGGGACTGCCCGGTGCAGGTGCTACCATGCGGACTGTGATTAATGTCCAGGCGGGGGGTAAAACTCCCCTCTCAGGTATCATCCACGCCCTGGTTTTAATGGCGATCGTCTTTGGTGCTGGCAGCCTGACTGCTAATATTCCTCATGCGGTGCTAGCTGGCATTTTGATTAAGGTCGGTATTGATATTATTGACTGGGGCTTTCTCAAACGCGCTCACCGCATCTCCCTGAAGGCAGCTGCTATTATGTACGGGGTAATGTTCCTGACGGTATTTGTTGACCTGATCGCTGCTGTGGCGGTGGGGGTTTTCGTGGCTAACATCTTGACAATCACGACTCTCAGCGATATCCAGGCTGACAAGGTGAAGGCGATCGATGCTCCCACTGATGAAATGTCTTTGAACTATGAAGAGAAAGAGATCCTCAAGCTTGCTGGGGGGCGGATCCTGCTGTTACGTCTGGGGGGCCGATGAGCTTTGGGGCGGCTAAGTCCATCTCTAAACGGATGGCGATCGTGGAAAATTATGAGGTTTTGATCTTGGATCTGTCGGAGGTGCCTTGGTTGGGAGTTACTGCTTCCTTGGCGATCGAGACTATGGTCAAGGAAGCGAGTGAACGGCGTCGTGAGGTGTTTATCGTGGGCGCTACTGGCAAGGTAAAAGCAAGGCTACAGCGATTGGAAGTTATGGATATGCTGCCATTGCGCAACCGCCTTAACCATCGCCTGGAGGCCCTCCGCCAAGCTATTATCCTCCTGGATGGACACCTCATCAAGGCTGCATCCAGTAGCACTGCTGGAAAGGAATAGCGCCTGACCACACCCCAGTCATCCCCTAGTTTAACAGATTACCTTCCAGATTTAGTTCTTTGCTGCTAGTTGTTTGCTAACAACATTAAACTAAGCAGGACTGTCGCCAGTCCTACTCGTCTTCAAAACCGGACATGAGACTTTCACCTCATCCGGCTCCTCGATCTTCCTATCCCGGCTTTTCCGGGCGCGGCCTTCCATACTACCATCTGTTCTCGTTTTCTGGCTATGACAGTAGTCATGGAGCAGTTGCAGATTATCGTACCTGTCCTTACCGCCTAATGATTTCGGCAGGATATGGTCAATTTCCCACTTATCTCCGTCTTTAAACAACATTCCGCAATATCCGCATTTACCTTTTTGTTTCCCCATGAGCTTAATTACCCTAGGCTTTACAAGTGGGCTCCTGCGTAATCTCTTAGGAAGAGTACACGAGGTTTCCATCCATTGGGCTAGCTGTTCCTTTCACTTTTATGTGTCGTACAATTTCCGTTTCAGAGTGTCGGATTAGCTTTGCTCCTTTATTGTCCATGAAGTTCCACTGTTGGCTGCCTTCAGCTTTCCAGTACTTCTTTGCTATCCATGCGTTGGCCTTTTTTGGATGTCTTCGATTCGCCCATCTCCAAATTATTTCCCACACGTAGGTATCCAATTCTCCGAATACCTCTTTACTCACCACCGTTCTGTAGTAATTGCACCATCCCCTTATTATTGGGTTCAGTTTTCTTATCAGCGCTGCCTGTGGCGCGGCTTTGTGACTATCTACTACAGCCTTCAACTTTTCTTTGTGGTTTTTTATGGATTTGGCGCTGGGTTTTATTAGAGTTTTATACCCTTTCTGTGTTTTCCCACTTCGATACTTCCCTACCCTGTATTGTCTGACGTTATACCCTAAGAAATCAAAACCAGGGTCGTCTCCTTCCAAGGTGTGGGCTATTCTTGTCTTTTCCGGTTTTAGCTCTAATCCAATCCCTTTTAGCCATTTGCTAATAACTTCTTTTGCTGCATCAATTACCTTGCGGTCCTTATGCATTATCACAAAGTCATCTGCGTACCGCACTACTCCTATTTCTTTCTGCTTGGTTATGCCCTTTGGCACAATATCTCTGATTTCCGTTTCCATGCCGTGCAGCGCAATGTTTGCCAACAGTGGGGATATTACTCCACCCTGTGGCGTCCCTGCGTACGTTGGCTGGTATTCATGCCTATCCATCACCCCGGCCTTTAACCATTCCCAGATTTTCTTCCGTATTGGTGTGGAATTATTCAGTTTTTCGTACAGTGCTTTGTGATCAATCTTGTCGAAGCATTTGGCGATATCTGCATCTAGCACCCATTTTGGTTTTAGTTTAATGCTACCGAATATCGCTGCTATGGCATCGTGACATCCTCTCGGGCGTCTAAACCCATAGGAATTCTCCTCAAATATCGCTTCCCATTCAGGCTCTAGTGCTATTTTGACTAATCCCTGTAGGGCTCTGTCGTATATCGTGGGTATTCCCAATGGTCGCTTTTCCTCTCTTCCGGGCTTAGGTATCCATACTCGTCTGGTTGGCTTAACCTTCTTCCCATCTTTAACCCTAAGCTGTCTTACCAGTGGCTGCCTTTCGGAGGGCTTAAGCGCAACTGCGCCGTCTACACCTGCCGTTTTCTTTCCCTGGTTTTGTTGGGTTACCTGCCTTACCGCAATCATTTTTGCGGACCATGACCTCGTGAGCAATCCCTGGAGTTTACGTACTAGCTGTTTGTTTCCACGTTGAGCCGCTCTGTAGATACGTTTTTGAATCTTAAATACGTTCCGTTCTAGCTTACGCCATGGGACCGCATTCCAGTCATATACTTTCCTTGCGGATGTACACCGTGACATATTAAATCCTACTAACTTCTACATTTTGGTTAATCGTGAGGGCGTCAGCCTATCCTATCCGTTACAGATAGGCATGCTTCTCCACTCAATCTCTCCCAGTTGTGACCTGCTAATGATTTCGCAGATGTTACGCCTTTGGTGGTTACTCAGCAATCGACCTCACTGAGAGTACATCAACTGGTTTACTTCGTTCCTATAGATGATTGCTTGCGACCTTAGAAGGTGGTTGTACGCCGGGTTTATTGTCAGTGCTAATTGGTCAGTCAACAACCTGCCAATGACCTATATCCTTTCCCCTTTTGGGCCAGTGTGTAAGCCTTATTCCACTGGTTTATATTTACGACGCTTGCACCACTTCGCTTCATGCTCCTCATAGTCACTTGCTCGACGTTGACCAGTTCAGGCTACCAGTCATTAACGCCAAATCACCCCGCTTTACGGATTGATGCCATCGCGTCCGGGAGCACCCACCCGGTCGTGTCGCTCCCGCGCACGACATGGGTGGGTGTCTCCGGACGCGAAGCTACCGTAGGGGTGATGCTTTTACCCCTGCACTTGGGGAGAAGGACTTGCACCTTCATCATCTCTGGGTTTCACCGATTCCCATTGGTGTCTCCTCCGGTGTTCGGTTTTACCCTATAAGTTGTCAGGACTCATGTAATCCTGCTAGTGCTCCCGGTTCTACATCTTGTAACAAGTCATTATGAACCTTTACACTAAACGAATCGCACTATTAAATATGTAATAACATTTAGGCAAATCTTTCTGGACGTCGTGGATTGACCATCCAGAGCGAGCCAGCGCGAGTTGCGTTCGCGCAGCGAGGCTAATCAGAGATTAGAAAGTCTCAGACTTAACGCAGTTGAGCATCCGCAGAGTCGATGCTGCGGCGTAGTTGCGCCTCGCATACTCGTCCGGGACAAAGCGAGATCCTATTTCATTCAGCGGCGAGGCCACAGAGCAATAGGAGGACATTTGAGAGATCGCTCCCTCTGCCCAGTGATTGCTAGTATCCGAGAAGTTAGTAGCGGGCCGTTTGGCGGTCAGCTGTCGAGGCAGTCCGCTTATACCCTTGGCAAACTCAGCCGCTCGCCGTTGTACGGCGATCAGTTCCGCTCGCGTCACGGGTTGTGCCGGGCGGAAAGTCCCGTCGGTGTAACCACTGATGATGTTATTATCTTTCGCCCATTGAATCTTCGCCGCACTCCAGCGTGAAGTCTCGACATCAGGATAAGCGCTCGATGAAGCTTGAGTGGGAATGTTGATGTTGGCACCTGGTAGTTCAGTCAGAGATTCCCAGATCATCGACACCAGTTGCTCGCGAGTTAAAGCTACTTGGGGGCGGAAGGTATTGTCTTCGGGGAAACCAGAAATGAATCCCAGGTCAACGGCGGCGTTAATTTCATCGAAATAGATGTCATTGGCGATGTCACCGAAGCTTGGAATCCCCAGATCTACCTCGCCGTTGGCGATCGCCTGAGGGTCGAGGTTATTGGTGAAATAGATGTGACCCAGCTCCTGACCATTGTAGGTCCTTTTGCTAAAGCGCCAACCTGGATTGAGTTCAATTTTGACAAAATCTTTTTTGACGCCGTTGGTGCGACCAATTTCCAGTTCTGGGGCATTGCGGTCATCCGGGACTCCCAGGAGTACCAGATCCCCGTTCCGTTCGACGACGCGGAGGCTGTATTTCAATGCCATGTCTTGACCTGCTGCCCGGATGGAGAAGCCATTACTGTCCACCGCGCGGGAGCAAATCCCTGTGAAGTCAAAGTTTAGCAGTAATAGCTCTACAAGGGTTGTCCCGTCAGTTTGTGGAGTTTCGCTCCAGCAAGCACGTTGGTTAGATTTTTGTTCCAGCACGAACAGTTGATAACCAATAGTACCACGAGGTGCGGCCACTGCGATCAAGTTTTCTTGAGCGACTTCCCGTTGGCCAAAAGTTGCAGCGACAGATGGAGCGATTACAGTAACTGCCGATAGGGTGGCAGCGGTCAGAGCAGCAATGGGATAAGAAGAGATTTTCATTGTTTTACAGTTGCTAGGTTTGATGTTTAAGCTTTAGGTTTTTCAGGCTAATTCAACAATAACTGTTCGAGGTTTTCCGAGCTCATATGCTTTCAGAATGCTGTTGCCTGAAAATTATTGACGGACTAACTAGAAGTTCTTGATTGCTTTTTGGGGTTGTGCCACCCGCTCCCTATGTCTTTATTGTTGTTCAGGTATGTTCAACTCTGGTACTCCTGTTCCAGTTACCGCCGGAACCCGTGCATGGTCCGGCTACAGATACAAAGCCCGGCCAATTACGAGATCTCTGGGTTTGGGAGTAGGGAGTGGGGAGTGGGGAGAAAGTCCTCTTTTGGTAAGGGTTTGGCTGTACTGGCGGGTGCCAGTTAATTGCCCCACAGTATCTTAAAAAGGGTTCTATGCTCCTGGGGGGGATCGCCCGCTACTGGAGACAGGATAAATAGGCGGTCAGGGTCTTCTCTATCCGCCTATCGGCGAGGTTTGAGCGTGAGCTGCTGTTGTTTCTGCCAACTGTCATCCTCTACATGGGTATAGCAACGGCAGATCCTGCCAGTACTGGGCGATGCTCGCCCAACCCACTCCCGCCACCCTATAGCAGAGATATCTCTAGTGACTACTCACAACCAATATGATAGCAGCGCCGATTAACAATCGGTCCATAGCGTTGAGTCTCCTTGGTTTTTTGTGATAAGTAAAACTTATATATACACCCAATCAAGGCTTTCAGCCTTTTTTATTGTCCTAAATTGTATCTCAGTATACAATTTACACTATAAACCCAGGAGAGCGCTTCTGTTTTTGTCAAAATTGCTTTATAATCAAGATAAGTAGTGTCGCCCACCGATAAAATCACAGGTAGCGTGGTACATTCTTGAGTAATTCTTTCTCTGTGAGGCTGTTACAGCATTCTCTTTCTTCCTCTACCTCCATAACCCACAGAAGTGACCCTCTGATCCAGGCCATGAAATGCTCCTATGCTAGATGGAGTAAACGTTTCAGAAGTTAGCAGAAAAAGTCAGCTTTTGGAAGGGGGGTTGGGGGGATCGGCAACGGGTGCATCCCAGTTTCGCCATGAGTATAAATGCTTAGTCGAACTGGTTCCGAGATGGTGTTAAGCTGAGACAGTCGGTAAACGCTCCCTCTAAAACTATGAATCCTGAAAATTTAGCTCAAATTAAAACCTATGCTTTGGGAATAGCCGCCTTGTTGTATGAGGAGGCCCAAGGGACTGTTCCAGAGCAATTGAAAACACTCTCAGGACTCGAAGCTACAGTCCGTGGGCAGTTGCTTCAATACGTCAGTCCAGAGATTGCCCTTTTTTTATCGAAAGCACCAGTGGCACCACCGCAGGGCGAACCCGAATTTTAAACAGCATTTTGGGCGAGCTCCTCATCACGGAGAAGCAAGCGACTTATTTTGATGTGAGAGCCTATAGCCAGTGGAGTCCCTATCTGGAAAAATGTTGCTTGTTACTGAGTGCGAACTCTTCTTATGAGCACGCCGAGGAAGATATTAAGCAGCTCACGGGGATGAGCGTTTCCCGGGGAACTCAGCAACGACTGGTGCAACGTTATGAGTTTGAATTACTGACAGTTAAAGAAGCCGTTTCCTCAACGAGCGCTCAAGAACCGAAACTGCCCCTTCAGGAGTTTGAGTTGCCCACAGCTAAAGAAGCCGTTTCCTCAACGGGCCCTCAAGGACCGAAACTGCCCCCTCAGGAGTTTGAGTTGCCGACGGCTAAAAAAGCTGTTTCCGAAATCAGCCCTCAAGAACCGAAAGTGCTCGCCCATGAGTTGAAGTTGCCGACTGTCAAGGAAGTTGTTGAGGAAATGAGCATTGATGGGGGGAAAGTACGCTTACGGACCCCGCAAGGGAGACCCTGTGAGTGGCGCGATTACAAGGGCGTTAATCTACATGACCTCGGGGTAGCGGCCTTCTTTCGGGACAATGCAGGACTGGTCAAATGGGTCAACCAGCAGCCCTTGGCGAATCCACTTGTGAGTATCGGAGACGGTCATGATGGCGTTTGGAATTTGTTTGCCGAGATTGGCCCAACCATCTTCCGTCTGGAAATCCTCGATTGGTATCACTTGATGGAAAACCTCGAGAAAGTCGGTGGGTCCAGATCTAGACTGGCACGAGTGAAAGCTCTCCTATGGTCAGGCAAGGTAGATGCAGCCCTCAAAGAATTTGACGACTGGGAGCATCCACGGGTTGATAACTTCAGGGCCTATGTTACTAAGCATCGTCACCGCATTGTGAACTATGGCTATTACCAAGCCGAGGGAATTTCAATCGGTTCGGGAGAGGTGGAATCAACGATTAAGCAGGTTGCGGCACGGGTGAAGCTCTCAGGAGCGCAGTGGAAAGCTGCCAATGTTCCCCAAGTTCTGCGGCATCGCTGCGCTTATCTCAATGGAGTATTCTCAAGGTGAGTCAATCTTGACATTCTCATCATCTCGTGGTCTGTCAAGATAAAATTGACGAATTTTACGGAGATAACCGCTTCCGAGCCTTCCCTTCTCTTATCCGTCATCATTTCCTTGACAGACCAAGGGTCTATTAGTGACAGTTTAACAATGAAGTATTTTTGCTCATTGCCAAATTGGGATGCACCCATCGGCAACTAGGTTATGAGCAGACAAGGGGTTATACCAACCGTATCATATTTAAATCAAAATGATATAAATATGATTAAAAATTTACTCTCCACATCACAACAATCTGTCAGGATAGTAATTGTCATTCCCTAAAAATGGTCCAGATATAATCAACAATCCTTAATCAGATTGCAAATAAATCTCCCGAATATCAGCAGGCAAGGCATCCTCTAGCAGTTGATAACCATGAAGAAGTTGCATTTTAACAGTAGCTGGAGAAACCATCTCTCCTTCTGCTTGCAGATAGGCAGCGATCCGGGTTTCGCTCCAGCGGAACGTCTGAGCCATCAAAATTATTAACCGCATCACTGGCGGCACTTGCTCTAATGCCTGCTCAATATAACACCACAGAGGCGGCGAGGCTCCTTCCAGGGAATAATAGATGGACTCAACTGGGGCAGATCGACGCGGTTAATACAGATAGCTGTGATGTCGATCAGCCAATTTTGTAGGGTTAAAGTCTCTTCCGAGCTGTGGGCGACGATAGGAGCGCTAGCCTGTAGTAAGTTACTGTCAGCGTCATGGTGCCAGAGGTCACTTTTTTGCGGTGTTACCACCCTCAAATCAAATATTCTATCTGGTCTGACATGCCGCAAATCCAAGCCACGCAGTTCATAGTAAATATGACGCCAGGTAAGGGCAAATAGATAGTCTGCCTGCACTGGCGATCGCGCCGATTGACTAATCAATGTATAAACAATCGGATAGTAGCGACAGAAAATTGCCGTGAAGTACCGACCCCATTCCGGATGAAGCTGAAACAAAGTCAGCAATTGGCGATCGCTGTGATGAAACAGCGACTTGACAATTGTGTGATTGCATTCATTAAACTGAGGCAGTTGCATCATTACGGGTCTCCTTGGGTTTTTATGATAAGTAAAACTTATATATACGCCAAATAAAGCTAAAGCTTTTTTATTCTCCTAAATTGTATCTCGGTATACAATTTACACTATAAACCCAGGAGATCCATCATTACTTACTTTCCTTAAATTGTACCTTGTTATTATAACAACTAAAACAACCGATCATGTACAAGAGGATAAATCACAACTGACAGGATTAAGTAAGCATCTGAAGATACTCGCGAATGATATCGCGATCTTTAGGTTGACGCAATTTCTGTAACGCCTTAATTTCAATTTTACGCACTCGTTCTCTTGACAGATCTAAAGCGCGTCCAACTGCCGACAAAGAGTAAGGATGACCATCTCCCAAACCAAACCGCATCTGAATTACATCCCGTTCGCGACGGGTTAAATCTGCCAGCAGTTTCTGCAAGTCCTGGTATAATGCTTCTTGCATCAACTGCTCCTCTGGAGACACGCTATCGGTTTCCAGCAAGTCACCCAGATCCGTGTCCTTTTCCTTACCGACTTGAGTTTCTAAGGAAACAGAACGCGGCACTCGTAAGAGGACATCCCGCACTTGAGATGGAGTCATATCCAGTTTAATGGCGATATCTTCAATTGTAGGAGTGCGACCTTTTTCCTGAGCTAATTCGTGCTGTGCCTTTTTGATTTTGTTCAGCTTTTCCGTAATGTGAACTGGCAGGCGAATCGTGCGGCTTTGATTCGCGATCGCCCGGGTAATTTCCTGACGAATCCACCAGTAGGCATGGGTGCTAAATCGACAACCATTTGTGGGGTCAAATTTTGACACCGCCCGTTCTAACCCCAGAGTTCCTTCTTGGACTAGATCGAGCAGTTCCAAGCCCTGATTTAGATGTTTTTTGGCAACAGACACTACCAGACGCAGGTTCGCCTCGATTATGTAAGCTTTAGCTTTTATCCCTTCCGCCTGGATGCGATCGAGTTCTTCGATCTTTAATCGGGCTAACTCTGCCCAGTGTTCCTTACCAGCTCTAATTATTGGCTTGATCTGAGAAACCTTGACACCAGCACTTTCCGCCCACCGTTCCAATGCCGGACGATGTCCCAGTTGAGCGAATGGCGATCGCAAACCTCTATCAACTGAACATAATGCCCAATTGGTCCGGACATATCCTTGGAAGACTGACGCAGTTCTAACAACTGCATGTAACGCTGGACTTTTTGGGCTAATGATACTTCTTCCTCTCTCTCTAGCAAACCCACCCGACCAATTTCCTGGAGGTATATACCCACGATGTCGGTAGTGCGACGGTTGGCGATATTCTGTAGCGTTGGGGCAATTTCTTGCTCGACCAGGTCGGCAAAATCTTCCATTGTTGGTTCCAAATCCTCATCCTGTGTCAAGGGAGACATGTCTTGGGACACAACGGCTGCTGCATCCAGCTGATAGCCTCCAGCAGGCCGAGCATCGTCCTCGGCATCGAAGTAGGGTTGATTAGGCGGCGCGATCATTTTCTCAGCTGCTCTAGATAACAAAAAGGTGAGGGACATTCTCCTAAAACAGGGCGAATGTAAATGTTGTTTGTCCGGGTAGTCTAGCGGCAGATTCCCACCATCTAACAGACTAGCTACAGATGCTTATAGTTTTTTTACTTACTCTGAAGCTGTTGACTAGCTCTGCTAAAATCTCTTGGAAAAACTATCAACTCCAAAACCAGAGTAACAATGTTTATCTTAGGGTCATAATTTTGCCAACTTTGCTGACCTGATTAGGTTAAGAAAGCGGGTTTATTTGGGGAAAAATGTTTATTAATCCTCGCTCAGATCGAGAGAAACCAGGTTTTCGATCCTAGTTACGTAATTTTCGCGAACTCCCCATTCTTTATTTAACTGGTTGCCAGATGGGGTGTCTCCTGGGATCTCGATGTCTTCTAGGATCGCTGCACTACCCAGAAGACATCGCTTAAGCACTACCTAGGAGACACCGAAGGCTAAATCAGCTTTTGTACAATCACTAAACATTGTCGTAGCTAAGGCGATCTTGTTATTGGCTCGCTTATATAACTAATTTAAGTTGCTACCTACAGAACCTCAACGCCCAAATTAGCCCAAATCGCCTAATTTATCCCAAAACGGCATTTTGGCGAATATGGCACAGTCCACTCGAAATTTTTTTTGATGTTTTGGGAGAGCGCTACTCGCACTACTCCCGAGACATCGAGGATCCATACCACATGCACAATTTTTCTTGCGCTTGCCCTGACTATAGAGAGTAGTTAGTTAAACCAGAGTGATGCTAGTCACCTTGTGCCCCGTTCGCGATCATTTTCCCAATAACCACAATCAGCTTCCCATCAGTCAATTGACTCTCCAGCTGCGTCTAGTGCCAGGATATGGTATTATACGTGCGATTTTTTATTGCAAATTGACTTGACACATGACAAATGAAGAAGCTAGGCATCATCAGCCTAGACAACTTATAGATGATGGTGGTAAAAGCCTACCCGTCCAGGTGCAGGACTGAAAGCATAACCCCTACGGTAGCGATGGCATCAATGCTCTCCTCGAGGATGCGCCGTAAAGCGGGGTTAAAAGGCGATTGGTAGGTTAACGTCGAGCAAGTAGTCATGATGAGCGAAAGCAAAGACTCATAAGTATCGTAATCATAAACCAGTGCAGCCAGGCTGATACACTAGCCCAAAAAGGGAAGGATAATGGTCATTGGCGGCTCTAGTACCGACCAATAAGCACCGACAACAAACCCGGCATAGAGAGTCCATCTAAAGCTACGACCAATCATCTATAGGAACGAAGTAACCCAGGTATGTCTCTCTACCACTGGTCGATAGGTAGATGCAGAGTGCTCACCAAATTCGATATCTTTGCCAGAGTTCTTGTCTCAAGGGACTCGGCACACAAGAGATATCGACGCAACATCTGCCTCACATTAGGGCAAGTCATACTTGGGAGAGATTTCGTGGAGAAGCAAAGGACCACCGGTAATAGGCGGTATACGCTGACGTCCTCACGGTAATGTCAATTGTGAAGTTGTAAGTAGCAATGTATACGTCATAAGCACGATGTCAGCATGGCAAGAATACGGAACTTATAGAGGATTTTGATTACCGCCAAATCCCCCGCTCGTACTGAGGATTCCCCCAAATATGAGAGATGTGTAAGTTTTTGGGCACTTAGTCGCAACTCCATAGGCCACGACTAAGGAATAGGGATTCTGACCGCCATGGCCTAACACCGGCGATCGCTCTTATCCGTAGGACGCCGCCGAGGGTAACGCTCCATTAAGGCTCTCACTTGTTCAGCATGATAGGAGCTGCGGGTAAGGGGAGAGGAGATGACTTGCAGGAATCCCCAGGATTCTCCTAGTTCTCTCCAGGCGTCAAACTCCGCTGGCGTAACAAACCCCTCGATTTTCAGATGCTTTTGGCTGGGCTGGAGATATTGTCCAATAGTCAAGATATCGCACTGGGCCTCTCGCAAATCCTGCATTACTTCCCGAATTTCGGCGGCGGTTTCTCCTAACCCCACCATCAAGCCTGACTTACTGTAGACCCAAGGGCTAACTGATGCGTGAGCCGCAGCAATTCCAGACTTCGCTGATAATTACCTTCCGGACGTACCCGCCGATATAGTCTAGGAACTGTTTCTATATTGTGATTGAGCACTTCTGGCTGCCCTTGCAAAATTACCTCTAGCGCCTCCCAATTACCGCAAAGGTCTGGAATCAACACTTCGATGGTTGTTTGAGGCATGATGGCGCGAACAGCTTCTATACAGCGCACAAATTGGGACGCACCGCCATCCGGTAAATCATCCCGATTCACCGACGTAATCACTACATGATTTAATTTTAGCCAGCTGACTGCTGTAGCGACCCTCTCCGGTTCCGTCGGATCTAGGGCTCCCGGCTTTTTCTCGAATTCAATATCGCAGTAGGGACAAGCCCGGGTACATGCCGGTCCCATAATTAAAAATGTTGCTGTCCCAGCCCGGAAGCATTCACCGATATTTGGGCAAGATGCCTCTTCACATACCGTATTCAGCCCCAAATCCTTGAGAATTTCTTTAACTTTGCCGATGCGCTCCCATTGAGGCGCTTTCACGCGCAACCATTCTGGCTTGACAGTCACAGCCCATTTTACCCCCAAATCCTATCGTATTAATCCTAGCAAGCACAAAGTCTGCGAGCCTAGGCTGCGACTGGAAAATGATTTTTTTTCCACACTCGGACAGAACATATGATATGATATATTATTAGTAGTGCGATTCGTTTACCGTAAATCACCGGCGATGAGCCGATGAGGGACCGGTAGCAGGGAACCATTAGCCCTGACAACTTTCAGATGATGATGGTGAAAGTCCACCTCCCCAGGTGCAGGGGTAAAAGCACCATCCCTACGGTAGCGATGGCATCAATCCGTAAAGCGGGATGGAAAGGCGCTCTGGCTGACAGCCTAAGTCGGTCAACGTCGAGCAAGTGACCATGGTGAGCGTTATGCGAAGACTTGCAGCGTCGTTAAATTGAACCAGTGGAATAAGGCTTACACACTGGCCCCAAAAGGGGAAGGATATTGGTCGTTGGCAGGTATCTTACTGACCAACAAGCACTGACAAGAAACCCGGCGCAGGGAATTCACCTAAAGTCACAACCAATCATCGGTAGGAACGAAGTAAACCAGTTATGTACTCTCAATCAAGGTCGATTAGGTTGAGTAGTCACCACAGACGCAAAATCTGCAAATCATCAGCAGGTCATAACTGGGAGAGATGAAGTGGAAAAGCGAATGACTATCCGTAATGGATAGGATAGAGCTGACGCCCTTCACGGTTTCGAGAATGTGGAAACTTAGTAGCAGTGCATATGTCACGGAACATCACCAATAGGCGAATGTATGACTGGAATGCAGTCCCCTGGCGCAAGCTAGAGAGGGTAGTATTTAAGCTGCAAAAACGAATCTACAGAGCGACCCAACAAGGAAATAAGCGGTTAGTTCGCAGACTCCAAGGACTGATAACGAGGTCCTGGTCAGCAAAAATGATTGCTGTCAGACAGGTAACCCAACAAAACAAGGGTAAGAAGACGGCAGGTGTGGACGGCGTAATTGCTCTGAAGCCCTCCGAAAGACAACCAATGGTCAGGCAACTTCGAGTGGAGAAAGGGAAGAAAGTAAACCCAACCCGTAGGGTATGGATACCTAAACCCGGACGAGATGAAAAGAGGCCGCTGGGAATACCAACAATGTATGACAGAGCTCTGCAAGGAGTAGTCAAGACAGCGCTAGAACCCGAATGGGAGGCAATGTTTGAGGCAAACTCATACGGATTTAGACGCCCGAGAGGATGTCATGATGCAATAGCGGCGATATTCAGCAGCATTAGATATAAACCCAAATGGGTGTTAGACGCAGATATCGCTAAGTGTTTTGACAAGATAGACCATAAGGCACTACTGAGGAAACTGAAGTGCGAAACGTTCGGGTGTAAATAAATCCCCTAAGGAATTATGACAACCCAAGCTGGTATCCGACGCCAGGAAACTATGGAATCCTTGTGGGTCCAAACCCCACCCTCCAGATACGGGAGGTACACCGGTCCCAACTGCTGCGGAGTGACATCACTGGTGGTGGAGAGCAGGGACTTAAATGTAAGAGAGCTGATAGCCCAAGTCGGCAAATCTGCGCTTGTTAGATGCTCATGGTCAACGATAAGTGAATCTGTATAAGCCTCGTGATCTCAAACCAGCGAAATAAGGCTGATACGCTGGACCAAAAGGTAAAGGTAGGAGTGGATAGTTGTTTCAGTTGGCTATCCCGTATTACGACAATCCTCCCGGGTAATGCAGGGGCCTAAAAGCATCATATGGATTCTATGGAACGTGATAACCTCTGTTGTGCAATCCATGGACCGGCAAATGCCGACCAGGGGATAAGTGAGATGTTAAGCGAAAGGCAACAGGGGAAGGATGTCCTAAAAAGCTAACGCCTGGGGTAACGCTCAGGATAGGATGCAAACTGGAACCGAACTAATCGACCAAAGAAAAGTTGCGATTCCAGTTAGCCGCTGACGTCGGACGGATATGGTGAGAAATCAGAGGGAAAAGTAGCTCTAAATGATACGGTGCCAGCGGACCTGTCCATTAGGCATATATACGAAAGCTAAGAGTTCAAGTGAGGTAAAAGCTCGCGGTACTCAGCCCAGCAGAACGCCAGGGAGGGACCACGTTAGGGAAGGATAGTAAATAGGGTGGCAGCTTCCCGGCTATTCACCGCCCGAGGCTTGACGTGTTTTAGCGAGAAAAATAAGGGGCAAAATTCCAGATGATAAGACCAGGGCGGAGTAATCCAACCAAAGGTTACCGGAGACAACGGACTCACCAACCAGGAGCCGGATGCTATGAAAGTAGCAAGTCCGGTTTTGAAAGGGAGGGTTGGTACGCGAGTACTAGCTCGACCCCGACCTAATACATCACCAATCCGTAAGTTAATACGAGAATGGTTAAAAGCCGGGGTGATGGACCGAAAGATATTCCAGCCAACAGAAGCTGGAACACCACAGGAAGGAGTAATATCCCCACTGTTGGCTAATATTGCGCTCCATGGGCTGGAAGCTGCGGTCAGGGAGATAATCCCAAAAACAATAAGCGAACAAAAAAAAACTAGCAGTAGTGAGATACGCGGATGACTTTGTGGTAATGCATGAAAACCAAGAGGTAATCGAGCAAGCCAAAGAAGTCGTTCAAAAATGGTTATCGGAGATAGGACTGGAACTCTTGGCCGAAAAGACACGAATATCCCACACGCTTAACGGGGAAAAACCAGGATTTGATTTCCTAGGATTCAACGTTAGACAATACAAAGTGGGTCGTTACCACAGCGGCAAAAACACAAACGGTCAAATACTCGGATTCAAAACACTGATAAAACCCAGCCAGAAAGCCATAGAGAGACACAAAGAGAGACTACGTGATGTAGTAAAAAGCCATAGAGCACAGCCACAAGCCGCGTTAATAGCCAAACTAAACCCGATAGTACGAGGATGGTGTAACTACTACAGAGCGGTAGTAAGCAAAGAAGTGTTTGGAGAAATGGACGTATTTCTATGGAGATTAACTTGGAATTGGGCAAGAAGACGACACCCTAACAAAACAAAGAAATGGGTAACGAAGAAATATTGGATCCCCACCAAAACTCGCCAGTGGAATTTCACGACGAAGTTAAAGAACGGTGAGGCGATTATACTGTACCGACACTCTGAAACTGAAATAATCAGACACGTAAAAGTGAAGGGAACGGCTAGCCCCATGGACGGTAACCTCGTATACTGGAGTCTCAGATTAAGGAAAAGCCCGGAAGTAAAGCAGAGAGTCTTAAACCTGCTTCAGAGACACAAAGGCAAATGCGCACGATGCGGACTAACATTTAGGGACGGCGACAAATGGGAAGTGGATCATATTTTACCAACCTCACTGGGAGGAAAGGACTGGTACACTAACCTACAGTTGCTACATGACTACTGTCATCACGCCAAAACAGAAACGGACGGCAGTAAAGGGGGTCGCACCCTATGGGAAATTGAAACTGAGGAGCCGGATGAGGTGAAAGTCTCACGTCCGGTTTTGAAGACGAGCAGGCCCGGTGACGGGTTGGCTTAGTTTAATCTAGACCACTACGGGATGTAGCGCAGTTTGGTAGCGCACCTCGTTCGGGACGAGGGGGTCGCAGGTTCAAATCCTGTCATCCCGATTTCTCTGAGCCGACCATCGCCCCCTGGAACATACAGTTCCAGGGGCGATCGCCTTTTCCCATGCTGCTAGTGGACTATAGTGGACACTCTGACATCCACCGGTACTTACCCTCAGCGGATACTCCTTTATTCTTGTTTAGGACCGAAAATCATCTGCAAAAGCATTGGCATACCACCTTCACTGTGATATCTATCAGCCCAGGCGCGGATCACCTCGTCCAATTCGGTCAAAGCCCTGTCTATATCTTCGGGCGGGATATCCAACTCTTCCAACACTCGCATCACATTCTGCTGTCTTTGAGTCCAATCTCGCATCAGCTGGAAGTACCGCGCCGTATCTTCCAACATGACGTAGGTCCGTTCCGCGTCATCAACTGGCGTGTAGGTAGAACGAGTCAGAGCATAGAATGGCATTCCCCAAGGCGAATCTATCCGCGTCACCGTGCCTGAATAGATCAGGCGACGCTTGATATGTTCTGCCAAGGCTTCGCTCAAAGGCATACGCCGCTCTGGCGGCAAATCTTCCTGGGAGCGGCCATGGATAAATTCTATCAACTCCATGAACTGGAAAGAGTTGATTAGCTGGGCATCCGGCAGATTTGGCGGCAGTTTGTCCGACAGTTGACGCTTTTCTTCAGACATCAGGCTGGTGCCAGCAATGCGGGATTTTCCCGGTTGCCAGGGATATTGTTCCAGCCAAACATAGGGCAGTTGGATCAGATAGTGAGGTTCCGTGGACCCCAGCATCTTCAACAGTTTCCCCTCTGTCACTGCTGGCTCGATTTCTTTAACGATCTCCTTAACCCGCTTGGGTTCTATATGGTGCAGGTGTCCTGTCATCCGCAGGTTTCGACCTTGCTCCATATAGGTCGTGTAAATCGCGCACTTAGCTGCCGTTGCCGCTGCATCCAGAAAGGCGCCGTGCCGGTGCCCACTGGTTCTCATCGCACTGAATGCTAGATACAGCATGATTTGATCCATTGCGCTGGGACTAAGGCTTTTGATCAGATCTAAGTCTTTGCTCATTTTTCGGGCGATCGTATAGCATGTTTACAACAATTACAGATTTTGGTGCTCATGTGCTGTCTTTAACCCTCACAAAGCTAATATTAGCCCGTACGAAACGTTAGGGTGTAAACATCAGGGTGAGGCCGAAAGGCCATCATGAGATGTGACAGCCCAACCCGGAACCATCAGCCGGGAAACTGTGTAATCCTTGTGGGTCCAAACCCCACCCTCCGGATACGGGAGGTACACCGGTCCCAACTGCTGCAGAGTGACATCACTGGCGGTGGAGAGTAGGGACTCAAATGTAGGAAAGCTGGAAGCCCAATCCAGTAAAGCCGCTAGGAAAGATGCTCATGGCCAACGATAAGTGAATCTGTATAAGCCTCGTCATATTCTACCAGCGAAATAAGGCTGATACGCTGGACCAAAAGGTAATGGTAGGTGTGGATAGTTGTGGGCTATAACTATCCCGTATCACAAAAACCCTCCCGGGGTAATGCAGGGGCCTAAAAGCATCATATGGATTATACGGAACGTTATAACCTCTGTTGTACTATCCATGGACCGGCACTAAGCCGACCAGGGGATAAGTGAGATGTTAAGCGAAAGGCAACAGGGGGGGATGTCGCTTGTTGCTAACGCCTGGGGTAATGCTCAGGATAGGATGCGAACTGGAACCGAACTAACCAACCAAGGAAACGCTGCGATTCCAGTTAGCCGCTGACGTAGGACGGATATGGTGAGAAATCGGAGGGGAGAGTAGCTCTAAACGATACGGTGCCAGTGAATTCGTTCATGAGGCATATATACGAAGTTAAAGTTCAAGCGAGGTAAAAGCTTGCGGTACTCAGCCCAGCAGAAGCCAGGGAGGGACCACGTTAGGAAAGGATGACAACGATGGGTTGGCAGTTTTCCCGTTATTCACCGCCCGAGGCTTGACGTGATTTAACTTGTACGAAATGAGAAATAGAAGGGGCAAAATTCCAGATGATAAGGCCAGAACGGAGTAATCCAATCAAGGGCTACCGATGACAACGGACTCACCAACCAGGAGCCTCCTGCGGTGAAAGTCGCAAGTCCGGTTTTGAAAGGGAGGGTTGGTACGCGAGTACTAGCTCGACCCCGACCTGTGCAAGTACAACATCGGCATCAGAAATGATGATAACGCCATCTCTAACATCGAAGGCGACAGCGAGCAGGCGCTCTCAACATAATGTTGAGAGCGCCTACCCAATCTCTCGCAGCGGAGGGTTCCCGGAGCGTGCTTTAAGCCGGGCAAAAGTGAACTTTGGAGCCACCAAGTTTCTTGTGGACGTGACCACATTTGGGACAAGTTTTGCTAGTATAAGCCTCGTTACAGCGGACGACCAGCACTCCTTTTCTAGACGCTGCCTGCTCTAGATGAGAGGCAGGGTGCATCCCAGTTTGGTAATGAGTATTTTTGCTTAGTTGATGAACTGACGAGATGATGTTAGGCTCAATTGCATAATTCACCAGTTGTTGCAAGCGAACCTTTCTAGATAGACATTTTTTAATATAAAAAGATAACATTTCGATTGTTCAAAGATTAGGAAATTATATATTAATTATAAGTTATTCAAATGGAGCGCTGCTTGGGAAAATGCTATGTTGTTATTAGTTATAGAGGTTAGTGAAAGGAAAGTATGAGCACATCTTTAGATTTGTGTTGGAGACCAGATTGTCCTGAGTGCAGCCGTGCGCGAATAGTGAAAAATGGCAGCACTCATAATAAAAAACAAAAATATAAGTGTAAAGATTGTGGGAGGCAATTTGTTGAAAACCCGACGAAAAAGAATATATACTCAGAAAAGAAAAAACTCATAGATATTCTATTGCTTGAAAGAATTGTCTTGGCTGGAATTGCTCGTATAGTTAAAGTTTCCCAAACATGGCTTCAAGATTATGTTAATAAAAAATATGCCGAAACCCCCCTCAAGGTTTCAGACAAGCCAAAAGGCAAATTGTCTATTGAATGTGATGAAATGTGGTCTTTTGTGGGCAAGAAAGGAAACAAACAATGGATTTGGTTAGCACTCGATACAAAAACGAGGGAAATTGTGGGACTTTATGTGGGCGATCGCAGTAGTGAATCGGCAAAAGAATTATGGAAATCCTTACCTCCTGTTTATCGACAATGTGCAGTAGGTTATACAGATTTTTGGGAAGCTTATAACAATACCCCAAAAGCGTCATAAACCGGTCGGGAAAGAAAGTGGAAAAACTAATCATATTGAAAGGTTAAACAACACATTAAGACAAAGAATTAGTCGTTTAGTTAGTCAAACATTATCATTTTCCAAAAAGCTAGAAAATCATATTGGCGCAATCTGGTACTTTGTGCATCATTACAACAAATACTTATCAGGTTAGTTGTGCCATCACTACATATTTATCACTACATCAACCGGTAGTGATAAATATGTAGTGATTTGATGATGGTCTGTCCCCATGCCTCACCGAACGGCTGGCGCCGGGCGCAGCCATATCGCCAGTTTTCTGCCGCATGTCTAGAGCCTAAAAGCTTTCTCATCCCGTCCGTAGTGCTTGTCGGACGGTGCTTTACCTACAAGCATTGTGGTCCACCCACCGGTAGAGAGCGCTCTCAATTTGTAACCCACTACCCTCATTTGAACAGACATCACCAACCAGGTCATCTGCGTTGAACAGGCATCACCAAACAGGTCATCTGCATCCCCCCTAAGGGGGTGAGGATTACGGGCTCAGCCTCTGCATTCAGCCGCATTTGCAGTTCCTGGGAAGGAATAGCCTTGATAGCCTCCAGCAAATACTTGACATTAAACTCCATCTCTAAACTCTCTCCAGATATCTGTGCGGCTATCGACTCCTGTCCGCTGCCCACCTCAGATTCGTCCACCGATACGGTCAGCTGCTGGCTTTCCCTGTCCAGGCTGAACTTGACCAGATGATTCTTCTGGTCGGCGATAATGTTAATGCGCTCTAAGACCTGTACCATCTGCCGTTGCTCCACCGTCACCAGTCGCTGGAATTCCTTGGGTATCAACTGGTGATAGGAAGGATATTGCCCCTCCAGAGTGCGCGTGGTCAGTTTTTGGCTTTTTAACTCAAACACAACTTGCGTCTGGTCAAAATGCAGGGCAACTGTCTTATCCTGCTTTTGTTGGTTCGCGATCCGGTCTAGTTCCCGTAGCGCTCTCGCGGGTACTGTCACTTCAAAAGACGCTTCATCGGCTATCGGATGCTGGTCTTCTTCCGGCTTCGACTCCTCTTGCAACTCCTCTTGCGACTCCTCTTGCGACTCCGACTCCAACTCCTCTTGCGACTCCGACTCCGGCTGATTGGTAGTTTTGACCACAGCTAAACGATGTCCGTCAGTGGCCGCAAATTCCAGGCTATCACCATAGACCTTCAAATGTACTCCCGTGAGAATTTGCTTGGTATCATCTGTACTCGCAGCGAACAAACAGCCGTTCAACCCGGATCTCAGTGCTTCTGTGGGCAGAGTCAAAACTTCCCCATCCTCTACTACTGGCAATTCCGGAAATTCTTCCGACTCCTGTCCGGTGACTTGATAGCGTCCGGAAGCTTGGGTTAAGGAGACTATTGCTTTTTCTGTCTCCAGATCCAGGGATATATCTCCTGCTGGCAGACGGGAAACGATGTCCGAAAGCAATTTTGCTGGCAGGGCGATGTCCCCGGACTCTGTTACCTGGGCAAGAAAGCTAGTCGAGATTCCTAGACTTCCGTCGAAGGCTGTTAAACTAATTTGTTGACTCTCTACATCTGCTTGCAGTCTCACTTTCCCAAGTATTGGTTGTGTGGGGCGAGAGGGCACCGCGCGGGAGACGATCGATAGATTTGTATTGAGGTTACTTTGGCTACATACCAGTTTCATGGGCGTTCGCGCTTAGCTAGGCTCATCTATTTTAAGCCCAATAGCACTCAGGAAACTAAAAATTCGATAATCTGCAAATTGTGGAAAAATTTCTGGTAAATTATATGAAATTCTCTAAATTAATGCTACATATATAGATGATGCATCGTGACCCGTAACCCCGAAGCGGGGTTCCTACGAACGGCTCTTTTGTAGCTTTTATAAATGATATGATAGTTTTTCACAAGTTTTCCACAGTTACCAGAATTTTTCCACAGGTGCGAGCGTTCAAAATTTGCTTTGGGATTTGCAGATCAGGTTGATCCGATCGCTCAACTGCCGCAATCTCTTCGCCATATCGGGATCTTTATCCCGCAGTTGAGCCACTTTATCACAGCTGTAGATTACAGTCGTGTGATCCTTGCCACCAAACTCATCGCCAATCTTGGGTAAGCTCAGGTCCGTGTTCTGACGCACCAGGTACATGGCAACCTGACGGGCCTGGGATATTTCCCGCCGCCGGGAATTACTCTTGAGATCTTCGATGGACAGATTAAACTCATCTGCTACCGCTGCCATCACCACTTCCGCAGACACCTCCACATTGCCAACAGGGGGATTGAATACTGGCGCAATATTCTCCACCGTCATGGCCAAACCAGAAATCGACATATAGGCTGCTGCCCGAATTAATGCCCCCTCTAGTTCCCGAATATTGGAAGTGTAGTTACTGGCGATGTATTCTACCACATCTCGCGGCAGGGGAATATTTTCGTCTTCTGCCTTTTTCTGGAGAATAGCTATCCGCGTTTCTAAATCTGGCGGCTGAATGTCGGCGATCAATCCCATCGAAAACCGAGAACAGAGGCGTTCTTTCAACCCCGGAATCTGGTTCGGGGGCGATCGGATGCCAAGACAACCTGCTTGCCAGCTTCATGCAAGGTGTTGAAGGTATAGAAAAACTCTTCCTGGGTGTATTCCTTGCCTTCGATGAACTGTATATCGTCCACTAATAGCATATCTGCGGCCCGATAATGTTCCCGGAAGCTTTGCATGCTGTCCTTGCGGATGGCGGTAATCAGGTCTAAGGTAAATTTTTCCGTCGAGACGTAAAATACCTTAGACTCAGGTGCAATCTCTAAGCGATAGTGACTGATCGCCTGCATCAGGTGCGTTTTTCCCAGACCGACGCCACCACAGAGGAACAAAGGGTTAAACTCCCGTCCGGGAGACTCGGCCACGGCCAGGGCTGCTGCATGGGCCATGCGATTGTTAGAGCCGACCACAAATCGCGAGAATACATACTTGGGGTTTAAGTTCGTCGGTCTGGGTTGGTTTGGCGTGCCCCGATCTGGTTCCGTAGGGCGGGCGTCTCGCCTGCCTGGCAATGGCCACAGGATATCCCCGTCAGATCCGGTGGTGCGATCGTCCGCAGCGACGACAACCTGGATTTCCACCGGCTGACCCCAAATTTCCTGCACCACATCAGCAATAGTTTTGAGATAATATTTTTGTAGCCAATTGCGGGCAAAGGGGTTGGGGGTGGAAATTACCAGGCAATTAGAAGTCATCTTCACTGCGGACGCTGGTTTGATCCAAGTCTCAAATGTCGGTCGAGTCAGTTCGATATGTAAACGCTCCTTAGCTTGAGACCAGAGACTTTCAAGGGTAATTGCCACAGAGGGCACCTCCACAATTGCTAATTAATCATCCCCATCAGGAGAGAGGGTATTGACAAGATTCTAATTAATCCTGCCGAGAATCGATCGATTCTCGTCGTAAAGAATAGTAATAGCGCACTACTTTGACTGATAACGAGGACTAAGCTCTATGACTAAAACAGGCGATCGTTTTCACCACCCTGGTGCTGATGCTGACAAGGGTGCTGGTAAAGCAGTGACTTGCTTGTCCCTGCTGCTGGTTGGGGCCGGAGTGACCTTTGTGGCCGATCGGCTGCTGATGACTGGTCCACCCCCACCCCCTGCTGCTCGCGCCTTGTCTAGTCCGGGGATGGCTGGGGGCTAACTATAATTTTATTGCTGCTGCGGTGGCCAAAGTCGGCCCGGCGGTGGTCAGACTTGATGCGGACCGGACTGTATCTCCTCGGGAAGATTCACCTCGCCTGCCAGACCGACGGTTTTTCGGTCCCGGAGGTAACTGGCTACAGCAAGGAACTGGTTCTGGCTTTATCATCAACGTCGATGGACTGATTTTTATTAATGTTTATGTGGTAGATGGTGCCAAGAAAGTGACAGTACCGTCAAGACTCTCAAGGATGGTCGTTCCTTTGACGGTGAGGTACTGGGGTCCGATCGCCTCACCAATATGACGGTAATCAAAATCATGGCTGCGCCACGCTACGCGATCGGCTAATCATTTGCCGGTGGTGACAGTAGGGGATTCGGAGCAGCTGAGACCTGGGGAATGGGCGATCGCGATTCGCGCAGCGGAGGGGGCCCTGCGCGTGCGCACGCTACGCGATCGGGAATCCTTTGGGGCTGGACAATACGGTCACTGCTGGAATTATCAGTGCTACTGGTCGTTCTAGTTCTCAAGTAGGGGTCCCGGGTAAGCGAGTGGGGGCCCCCTGTTAAATCAGCAAGGCGATGTCATCGGCATGAATACTGGTATCATTGGAGGTGCTCAAGGTTTAGGTTTCGCCATTCCTATCAACCAAGTGCAGGGGATTGCCTCCCAACTGATTGCTACTGGTCGGGTCTGGCATCCTTTCTTGGGTATCCGCATGGCCACCATCACCCCTGAGTTGATCGAAAACTTGAAGGCCGATCGGTCCTTGGAGTTGAAGATCGCAGAGAACACAGGTGTTTTAATTGCCGATCGCGTAGCGTGGCGCAGCCATAGTAATCCCCAACTCTACTGAGGTTTGTAGTGAGGACTGAAGTCCTCACTACAAACCTCAGAAAAATCAGCATCTGCCGCCGGACTGAAAAAAGGTGATGTGGTCCAAGAGATAGATGGTAAAACTGTTACCAAAGCTGGCCAACTATGGCTGCGCCACGCTACGCGATCAGCAAATAGTCCAAAAAAGTATGGCTGCGCCACGCTACGCGATCGGTGGACGATCGCTTGTTGCTGACGGTGCGCCGTCAAGGAAAAACTTTGAAGATTGTCGTGCAACCGGGACCATTGCCGAGGAAGTATCATGAGTAAAACATTGTCAATTGCCCAATTAGGCGATCGGGTGCTGCGCCAGCAAGCCCGGCCAATTGAGAATATCGAGTCGGTGCAACCATTGATTGATGACTTGATTGGCACGGCGGCGGTATCCAATGGCGTCGGAATTGCCGCCCCGCAAGTTGGGGAATCTTATCGCTTGTTAATTGTGGCCTCTCGTCCTACTATCCGCTACTTAAACGCTCCCAAGATGGAACCGACGGCGATGATTAATCCCCAGATTATAGCCCATGGGGATGAAATAGTCAAAGATTGGGAAGGCTGTCTGAGCATTCCCGGGATTCGGGGCTGGGTGCCGAGATATCGAGCCATTGAGGTAGAATATACCAGTAGAGACGATCGGGTGCAGCGCCTGGAGTTAACTGACTTTGTCGCCCGGATATTTCAACATGAATACGATCATCTGGAGGGGCTAGTCTTTTTAGACCGATTGGAGAGTACCCGCGACATCATCACCGAACAAGAATATCAGAAGCAAATTGTCGATACTCGTTAAGTTTGGTGAAGATAATTAAAAGGGATGTGAATTGCGATAGAGTAAGAGAAGTTGTTGATTGAAGGAATTAAAGCAAGATGGCAATAAATCTGAGTAAAGGTCAGAGGATCGATCTGTCCAAAGAAGCCCCGGGGATGAAACGAGCAACTGTTGGCCTGGGATGGGAGGTGAATAAAACTGACACGGGTTCAGATTATGACTTGGATGCTTCCGTATTTATGTTGGGAGAAAATGGGAAAATTCCTGACGAAAAGTATTTTGTGTTTTACAACAATTTAGAATCTCCAGATGGTGCGGTAAAATCGATGGGGGATGAAAGAACGGGAGCCCAGGAAGGAGATGATGAGACGGTCAAGATAGAGTTGGATAAAGTGGATCAGAAGATTAAAGAAATGGTGTTTATCGTCACTATCCACGAGGCCCAGGAGCGAAAGCAAAATTTTGGCCAGGTGCGAAATTCTTTCATCAGAATTTATGATGAGGAGACCAAAAGTGAGGTAGCGAAGTACGAGTTGGATGAGGAATTCTCCACGGAAGCGGCGATCGAATTCGGTCGTCTGTATAAGAAAGATGGCTCCTGGAGATTCCAAGCAGTGGGACAAGGTTTTAATTCCGGACTGCAAGGTTTTGTAGACCAGTATGCTTCTTAAACTGGTAGTTGAGGGAGGGTTAGGGTGAGCGCGTTCCCAGGCTCTGCCTGGGAACGAGGCGATCGCCCACCAGAGGCGCCATTCACAAGGCAAAATAACTGACAAAAAGAAAAAACAGATGACGAGCAGACTTGACCAAATAGAAGAGATTCTCGCCCAGACGGCTCAGATACAGCAAGCACACGCAGAAGCGATCGCCCGTATAGATGCTCGCCTGGATCGGTTTGCAGAAGAAACGGAACGACGCATCGCTGCGCTCGATCGGTTTGCAGAAGAAACGGAACGACGCATCGCTGCGGGAGAAAGAGCTATAGATAATTTATCCCGCAATGTCGATAATACGGCTCGTACTGTCGATGCTATGGGTCTATCTATGCAGAATTTGATTCGCAATACTGATGTCGCGCAAGCGCGGATCTCGCAGATATGGGAATATCTGATGCGCCAAAGTCCGAATGGCGGTTCGGCAACTTCTTGAAATTATTTGTGCCGCTGGATATCGCCACCCCTGTCAAAGTGTAGCGGTATAGTAGAAAAGTTCAATAAGCATAAGTTTTGATTCAGCAAGTTAGGAGAAGAAAAAATGGCGATTAATTTGCAGAAAGGACAGACAATAGTCTTAGACAAGAATGAATATGAATTGTCGTCACTAACAATGGGTTTAGGATGGGATGTGGCTCGAACGGGAGGTTTCTTCGGTAGTGGAAAAGATTTCGATCTGGACTCCTATGCCCTTTTGCTAGCAGAAGATGGCAAGTTGAAAAACCCAAAAGAAGATGCGATCTATTATGGACATTTGCGATCGGGCGATCGCACGGTAGTTCATTCAGGAGATAATCTTACAGGAGAGGGAGCAGGGGATGACGAACAAATAGTTCTCAAGCTGAGAGAAATCCCGGAAAAATATCAGAAAATTGTTCTGGGGGTGAATATTTATCAGGCGAAAGACCGGAAACAGCATTTTGGCATGGTAGCAAATGCTTTTGTGAGAGCGATCGATGCCAAGGGCAGGGAAATTGCCAAATATAGTTTGTCGGGTGATGCTGAGTATGATGGCAAAACTTCTATGTTAATGGGAGAAGTTTACAAATATAAGGAAGAATGGAAGTTTAGAGCTTTGGGCAATGCAATGGAAGCTACCCTGCAAGAGGTTGTTAATTCATTCAAAGGCTAAATAAAACTCATTTTTCAATGTGGCAACGACTATGGCGCCCATTAACTTTGGGGATAGGAGGATTACTCGGTAGCACGATCGCCTTTTGGGGGTTAGGGAAAATGTTAACGGGGGTTTGGCAGCAACAAACCTTTGCTATAGAATCGCCATTGCTACTGTGGATCCACGAGCAAGCTAATCCAATTCTGGATGGAGTGATGCTGATGATAACAAAATTGGGCAACAAGGAAGTGTTGATAGTTGTGGCGATCGCGACTATTAGCATTCTCTGGTGGCGAAGTTCCCGACAGTCAGAATGGACATTTTTAATTGCCTGTCTGGTGTGGTCAAAACCCGTTGATCGTTTCTGGGCCCTCCCAGATGTCGTATCCCCCTGTAGGGGCGAAGCATTATGCCGCCAATTATGACATAAATAGACATATGTCGTCTCCGCTTCGCCCTGCACCCCGCGAGAATCTCCCCGTACCAACTGTTTTTGACCATACCCCTGCGATCGCCTCAGTCTAGTAAGTAATAGGATTGGCAAGCTCGCGATTTTTACCTCATCCATTCCTCCACCCCAGGGCAGGCGGGACAACCCTACGAATGCTGCCGACTGAAGCAGGCCGCGCCCAAAAATCCCGCTAACTGCACTAAGACAATACTCGGTCCGGAAGGTAAGTCTAAACTGCCAGATACTACCATCCCACCCGCCCCACTCAGGGCACCAATACAGGCGGCCATTGCCAGAAAAGGCACAAATTGATGACACAGCAACTTTGCCGTCGCTGCGGGAATCACTAAAAAAGCATTTACCAATAGTATGCCCACGGCCCGAATGGTTAAGGCGATCGTCCCTGAGAGGAGAACAATAAACAAATACCGATATAGTTGCACCGGAATTCCCTGCACTCTGGCCAGATCGGAATTGAGAGTCAGCAGAACTTGTTCGGGGAAAGTCCAGATTAACCATGCTACAGTTATCCCAGCAGCAGTGCTAATAAGATTAAATCCGTACTGCTAATTGCCAGAATATCACCAAAGAGAGCCGATAAAAGATTGCCTCGGTATCCTTTCAAGAAACTAAACCCGATCGTCCCCAGGGCCACGGAACCCGCCACCACAATACTTAATATCGTATCGCTCCCTAAATCCGTCCGATCGATCAGGTAAACTACTGCTAGCCCTGAGGCGACGATAAATCCTATCAGTGAAGCAGTTGGGGGCAACTCTAATAAAGCAGCCATGACCACCCCTAAAAAAGCCGCATGACCTAAAGCATTGCCAAATAAAGATAACCTGCGTAAAATCACAAAGCTGCCGAGGATTCCCCCCAGAATTCCGAGGAGGACACCCCCAGCTACAGCCCGTTGCATAAATGGTAAGCTAAATAGACTTACCCACACCGTTCCGGAAAAATCGGGAACATTCATGTTGATGAAAATAGCGCGTGAGAGTTGAACCGTAGATCCTGTTGATATTTTCTGTACTTAGGGCGATACTCGGTACACCTTGACACAGCAAACGGCGATTCATACATATTACCCGATCGCAGTAGCGACTGACCATGTCTAAATCATGGGAAACTTGGAGAATAGTCCAAGCTTGTTCTTGTTGCAGTTTGGCCAGGAGATCGGCAAATTCAGCTTCTCCCGTGGCATCTACACCCGCCATAGCTTCATCCAACACCAACAGACGGCGAGGAACGACCAAGCAATAGGCTAACAGCACTCGTTTGAGTTCGCCGCCACTGAGAACGCCAATCCGCTGATGGGCCCGGTTTTGCAGATTAACTTGTTCTAAGGCATATTCTACAGCTTGGCGCTTTCTTTTGGCATATTTGCCAAATCCCAGAAATCTCCGCTGATGATGATATCCTAAACCCACTAACTCAGCTACGGACAGGGGAAAGCCGCGATCGAAGGGCAATTTCTGGGGAATATAGCCAATACTCTGCCAAAGTTTCCCCAAATTTTTCATCTGATGCCCAAAGATTTGAATCTCCCCAGCAAGATGCTCTATCAAACCTAAAATAGCCTGAATCAGAGTACTTTTTCCCGCGCCATTAGGACCGACGATCGCCGTATTCGTCCCAGATGATAACTGAAAAGAAACCGATTCGACGGCTGTATATTCACCGCGATAGATTGTCAGGTTAGAGACCTTGACTACGGGTGGTTCCCCAGCACATAAAGAATTAATCACCGGCAGACTGTCTCCAAAGTTTGCCGATTTTGCCTCATGGCTTGAAAGTAATATTGCGGGTCAGCAGGTCCGGACTCTATGGGGTCTAAAATTTTTACTGGCACCCCCACCTGCTTGGCTATCTGCTGGATTCGGCGATCTTCAACGCTATCGGAAAGTAAGGCTTTAACTTTAAATTCCCTCGCTGCTGCGAGCACTCGCTGCACATCTCTCGGGGTGATATTGTCTTCTGGCAATTCTACTACTGCCATTTGTTGCAACCCGTAGCGTTTGGCCAGGTAAGGGTATGCATCGTGGAAGGTAATAAACCTACAACCGCCCAGTTGACTCCGCTCGAATTCCCGATCGATCTTTTGAAGTTGTCTCAGATAAGCTTCTGCATTATCCCTATAGGTTTGAGCATTGACAGGGTCTGCGGCAATTAAACCATCCCGAATGTTTGCCACTTGCTGTTGTGCTAATACCGGATCTAGCCAAACATGAGGGTTTCCCTCTGCGTGATCGTGACCGTCGTGGTCATCCTCGTGGTCATCATGGTCATCCTCGTGGTCGTCATCGTGGTCATCATCGTGGTCGTGGTCATCCTCGTGGTCGTCATCGTGGTCATCCTCGTGGTCTTGGTCATCCTCGTGGTCATCCTCGTGGTCATCCTCGTGGTCATCCTCGTCGTCTTTGAGAGGTTCTATCCCTGTGCTGGCATCAATTTCCTTCAGCCTCCGGTTACCAGCATTCGCCACCAACCCTTCCAAGAATTCTTCCATACCCAAGCCATTCATCACCAGCACATCAGCTAGAGCAACGGTGCGGACATTCCCTGGCCTCGCCTGGTAATCGTGAACCTCTACTCCCGGTGGGATTAAAATCTCTACTCGCGCTTCCTCACCGGCTACCGCCCTAGTAAACATATATATGGGCAGGAACGTGGCTACTATTTTGGGAGCGCCACTCTGAGCCCTGCACGCGACATTAGTCAAGGAAATGCTAGCCAGAAATGCTAGCAAGGTTAACAAGTACCGGCGCTGCTTGAGCAGGTTTTTGACCATTGACAAATTCCTCATCATATGATATGCTCTTGTTCTTTGCTGGGAGTAATCGCGTCCGCCTTGGGGTTAGGGGACAGAGAACTCATGAGAATAAGAATGATTATCATTTTACAGGAAACAAGAAAACAAGGCAATAGATTTGACAATTGCCACTTCCAACCCCGCTGACTGTCCCTACCGTTCCGGAAAAATCGGACACGCTTCACTGGTGGGTGTATCTCATTTTTGCTGCTCTCTGGTTTCACTCTTTTGCCCAGAAACCCCTCGTTCCCACGGCTCTGTTTCAAAACCTGGGATGTCTCTTGGGATCTCGATGTCTCCGGGGATCGTGTAGGACCGGTAGCCTGTCGCGCAGCCCATGGGCGTTCCCAGGCAGAGCCGTGGGAACGTGGAGGAGACATCGTAGTCGCACTACCCAAGAGACATCCTTTCTTAATTTATTACGGTACCCAGTCCTTGTCGGTTTAGGCCATTAGGACATCCATTATGGTTTTGTTGTAAATAATCCGACCAGGAGTGGTGCGGATGTACTGGGAAATCATCTCTCCATCCGCAGTTTCCCGCACCCGGCGTTCCCGGTATAATTTGGTTACCGTGCCATCCGCTGAGATTTCTTGAGAGACAACTTCATCGTCGGGGGTTTCAGTTTCCACCTCACTGTCATAGCGCACCCAGACATAAGCCTGCAGGTGTACTTGATTTTGCTCATAGGCGACGATCGCGTCTGTGAGGTTGGCGAAATAAGTGTCAGCGCCTTTTTGGGGATTGGGGTTATCAGCGGTGAGGTAATAGCATCCCAAGACCATATCCTGACTGGGGGCGACGATCGGGCGACCCGTAGCAGGAGACATAATATTATTAGAAGCCATCATCAGCAGTCGGGCTTCTGCCTGGGATTCCAGAGACAGGGGTATATGTACCGCCATCTGGTCTCCATCAAAGTCAGCATTAAAAGCAGGACAAACCAAGGGATGCAATTGAATCGCCCGACCCTCTACCAATATCGGTTCAAAGGCTTGAATTCCCAAGCGGTGTAAGGTTGGTGCCCGGTTGAGCAGCACCGGATGGCCGTCAATCACTTCCTCCAATACATCCCAGATATGAGGATCCCCTCGCTGAATCAACTTTTTCGCTGCCTTGATGTTATTCACCAGTCCCCGGTGAATCAGGCGGTGAATCACGAAAGGTTGAAACAGTTCGATTGCCATTTCCCGGGGCAAACCGCACTGGTGGATTTGCAACTGCGGTCCCACGACAATCACGCTACGACCGGAGTAATCAACCCGTTTCCCCAATAGGTTTTGCCGGAAACGACCCTGCTTGCCTTCGATGATGTCAGATAGGGACTTGAGAGGACGATTGTTAGCCCCGACCACAGTCCGTCCGCGACGACCATTATCAATCAGAGCATCAACTGCTTCTTGAAGCATCCGCTTTTCGTTGCGGACAATAATTTCCGGTGCCAGGATTTCTTGCAACCGCGCCAGTCGATTATTGCGGTTAATCACCCGGCGATAGAGGTCATTCAAGTCAGAGGTAGCAAAGCGACCCCCATCCAACTGTACCATTGGGCGCAAGTCTGGGGGAATGACTGGCAGTATGTCCAGGATCATCCACTCTGGTTTAGAGTTCGTGGCCACGAAATTATCAATCACCCGCAAACGCTTAATCAGCTTGGCTCGCTTCTGTCCCTTAGAAGCAGCAATTTCCTCTCGTAGTTGTTCTGCTTCTGCTTCCAAGGGCACGTTGGCAAGTAGGCGTTGCAGGGCTTCCGCGCCAATGCCCACCTCTACACCGATCATGGTAGACTCTTCGTTGTAGAGCTGATCCTCAATTTCCATCCACTGGTCTTCAGTCAGCAACTGCTTGTAGGTCAGTGCAGGGATGTTTTCGTCTTGTTTGTGCAACTCCTCCGTGTTGCCCGGATTGAGCACTACGTAGGAATTAAAATATACGATCTGCTCTACGTCTTTTAAAGGCATATCTAGCAGGATGGCCATGTAGCTGGGAATGCCTTTGAGATACCACACGTGAGCTACTGGCGCTGCTAGCTTGATATAGCCCATGCGATGACGCCGCACTTTGGACTCCGTGACTTCCACGCCGCAGCGTTCGCAGACAATTCCTCTGTGGCGTACTCTTTTATACTTTCCGCACCAACATTCCCAATCCTTTGAAGGTCCAAAGATCCGCTCGCAGAACAACCCGTCCATTTCTGGCTTGAGCGTTCTGTAATTTATGGTTTCAGGCTTCGTTACCTCTCCCACTACCGACCCATTCGGCAGGGTTTGCTCTCCCCATTTACGCATCCTCTCTGAGGAGGCTATGCCAATTTTTACGTAGTCAAACCGCTGGTCTTGTTCTTTCATCTTTATCTCTTGCAGGGGTCCGAGTCGGTTCCGCCCACAGTACGCGATCGCCTGTTATCGACGGAGTAGTTAGTTATCAGTTTAAGTCGCCAATCTCTTAGTATACTATCGGCAAGGTAAATTTGACAAGTCTTCTGCCAGATGCGATCGGGAAGCAGGATCCAGCAGGCCCAGCCCTTCGGGATTATATTGCAGTCCATACTTTTTCAGGGCGATCGGTTGTTCTCCCGTATGAGTCATGGGATATCCAGCATTAATCACTTCCACTTGCGACTGTGTCGAGTCGGCGTTAAATTTATTTTCCAGTAAAGCCGTGTAATTTCCTTCTCTACCACCCGCCCAGTTAAAGGAGTCTGAAAGAATTAAGATACTGAAGGTGCCCGGTGGTTTTTCCAGGGGATAATCTTTATCATTAAAGCCAAATTTGTTTGTGCCATTTGTATGAGATCGCACCCGAAATCCCATTTCTGGCTCGTACTGGTAAAACCCCCGCGTTACCAGGCGGTCGCCAGGTAAAAAGCCTGCTGAAAACAGAACTGGCAACCCTGGCAGGCAGCAAACTCTTGCCCCCATTGCTGTTTACCGAACATCACCAGTCCCACGCGGCCTCGGCCTTTTTCCCCAATCCCTTTCCCCGGGCAGGGGTTCTCTGTTTGGATGGCGTGGGTGAATGGGCCACAACTACGGCCTGGTTGGGGTCCGGACACCAGTTAACTCCGAGCTGGGAAATTGATTTTCCTCACTCCCTGGGTTTACTGTACTCCGCTTTTACCTACTATACTGGCTTCAAGGTTAACTCTGGCGAGTATAAACTGATGGGTTTGGCTCCCTACGGCGAACCTAAATATGTAGACCCGATCGGAAATCATTTGATCGATGTCAAGCAGGATGGCACCTTCCGGTTGAATATGGACTATTTTAACTATGCTACGGGTCTGACTATGACTAACCAGAGGTTTCATAAGTTATTTGGGGGTCCGCCCCGCCAACCAGAAAGCAAAATTACTCAGCGGGAGATGGATATTGCTAGTTCTATCCAGTGGGTGACCGAAGAGATCGTGCTGCGCCTCGCTAAAACTGTTGGCAAGTCTCTAGATGTCGATCGCCTTTGTCTTGCTGGTGGTGTGGCCCTCAACTGCGTTGCTAACGGACGGATTTTGCAGGCAGGCATATTTAAAGATATCTGGGTTCAACCTGCTGCTGGCGATGCTGGCGGGGCTTTGGGCGCTGCTTTGGCCGTTTGGCATCAATACTGCGATCGCCCTTGCGAATCAAAAGGGCAAGATAAGATGCAGGGTGCTTATCTGGGACCGAGTTTCACGGAAGAGGAGATTCTGGATTATCTGAAATTGGTGAGAGCTCCTTTTCACCTGTTGGATGATGCCCAGTTGATGCCCCAGGTGGCAGAAATTTTAGCCCAAGGAAATGTGGTGGGTTGGTTTCAAGGACGGATGGAATTCGGTCCCCGGGCCCTGGGAGGCCGATCGATCCTTGGAGATCCCCGCAGTGAGAAAATGCAGTCGGTGATGAACCTGAAAATTAAATACCGGGAATCTTTCCGACCTTTTGCTCCTTCTGTCTTGGCCGAACGAGTCAATGATTATTTTGAACTGGACTCCTCTAGCCCTTATATGCTCATAGTAGCTCCTGTCAGGGAAAATCTGCGCATTCCCATGACCTCCGAACAGCAGCAGCTGTTGGGGTTCGATCGCCTGAAAGTGGCGCGATCGCAAATTCCCGCCGTCACCCACGTAGATTACACGGCCCGGGTGCAAACGGTTCACCAGGAAACCAATCCTCGCTATTATGAGTTAATCCGTCATTTTGAGGAACTGACTGGCTGTGCGGTGCTGGTGAATACTTCCTTTAACGTCCGGGGAGAACCGATCGTCTGTACTCCGGAAGACGCCTACCGCTGCTTTATGCGCACGGAAATGGATTATCTGGTACTGGAAAATATCCTGCTGGCCAAGTCCGAACAGCCAGTCTGGGAAAAGGATGAGGCTTGGAAAACGGAATTTGAACTAGATTAAATCTATGCAAGAAATCGTCAAACTGGACAAAAAAGGGCTGCGTGACTTTGGACTAATTTTCGGCTTGATGATAGCGCTAGTATTTGGGATCGTCGGACCCTTGTTATGGCGTCATGCTTTACCCCTTTGGCCCTGGATACCCGCAGTCATATTCTGGGTTTGGGCATTGTTAGCACCCCAAACCCTCAATCCAGTCTACCAAGTCTGGATGCGCATTGGGCTAGTCTTGGGATGGATTAACACCCGGTTGATTTTGGGGATTATCTTTTATCTGATCCTCACGCCCATGGGAATCATCAGGCGGATGATGGGTAGCGATCCGATGCGTCGAGAGTGGAAGCGCCATGTCGAGTCCTATAGCATTCCCTCTCAAATGAAAACTAGAGAAACTATGGAGCGACCTTTCTAATGTGGGAAACTACTGTTGATTTGTTTAAGGATCTCTGGGAATTTCTGCGGGAACGCAAAAAGTATTGGTTATTACCTTTGATTATCAGTTTAGTCATGGTGGGGGCCTTGATTGTCCTCAGTCAGGCTTCTGTTATCGCTCCCTTTATCTATACTCTCTTTTGATATCTTATGGATAATCGGACCTGCGATTGTAGGTTGGGTTTCGTTCGGAAACCCAACCTACGAAGTCTTTTGTATATGATTTTCTGGAGTCTGATATGGAAACAATGAAGCACATTGAGCATATTGGCACAGATGGCATTTTGCAAATCGTGATGCCAACTAATTTTCAGGATACTTCTGTTGAGGTGGTGGTGGTTGTGCAGCCGTTATCATCTGCAGAACGTTCCCAGGGAACGAGAAACCACGGTATAATGCTTGGGGAAAGTTGACTACTAAAGAATCAATTACTGAAGCAATTTACCGAATGCGACAACTTGGGAAAGAAGTGGCATTGGATAAAGATTCAATTCGGGAAATGATTGAAGAGGGGCGAAGGTTTTAATGAAGTTTGTCTTGGATTGTTCTGTAGCAATTAGTTGGTGTTTGTTCGATGAAAATGACGATTATGCTAATGCGATCCTGGCAATGATGCCAGTGTCGCAAGCATTCGTCCCAGGAATTTGATCCCTAGAAATTGCTAATACTTTACTGGTCGCTGAACTACGTAATCGCATGACTCAGGAGCAATCAAATATAGCTATTGAGTTGTTAAATTCCCTGTTAATTGACGTTGATGAAGCTACAGATATGCCCTTTCGTCAACATTAATACTAGGACGACAGGAAGGTTTAGCAGCTTACGATGCAGCATATTTAGAGCTAGCATTACGATTGAAATTACCGCTGGCAACACTCGATCCCCGGTTGGCAGAAGCGGCAACTCGCTGCGGTGTAGCCAGGGGATACGAGTTCTGAATTGTCGATCGCCTAAGGTGGGTTGGGTTTCGTTCCCAGACCCAACCTACGAACTGCCAAAAATCAGATGCAGATCGCAATTTATTTAACATGCCTAGCTTGCAGATAGCAATGCTTCTAACTCTTTGGGATGGTCGATGTTTTTTTGCATTATTTCGCTAAAATAAACCACTTCGTAGTCTGGCCATAGTGAATTTCGCAACTGTAGCCACAGAGTCACTCCTTCTCGATTAAATGCTTCCCTTGCCTGTATACTGGGAAAGCCTGATGCTGCTGGATCTGACAAATTTAAAATCTCTTCATAGGCTTTTCTCCACTCATCCAAACGTTTAATTATCTCCTGACTTATTGGCAGGGTTGCTGGATCTATATCTCCCATCTCGTCAGGTTCCTCTACCCACAAGGGATAGCATCCATAATCTGTCATTAACCTGATTGTTTTTGGCATAACTTCGGACTCGTTCATGATTGGGGTTTGGTTCTCGGGTTTGCCCCGACAATATAGCCGTTATCCGACACTGACACTGCTAGATATTTTGTTTCGCCTTTGAAGGTAAATTGATAAATGGCACGGGGTTTATCTTTAATTCCTTGATAACCAACTATATCACCTTCACAGACTGCTGCTATCACTACCTCCGGAATCTCACTGAATTCTATCCCTTGCTTGGCAAACTGTGCTGCTTTGGCTAGAATATGTTCTAGACCGCAACTGGCATTCCCTTCTTCTAAAAACACGATTTTGTTATCCCGGGTTTTGGCAATTCTTACAATCTTCTCAGGGGTATGTTTGATACCAGCAAGCTGAAGTTCGGCAATAAGGGCGGCTTTTTCGATATTATCTGCTTCATTTTGTGATGTCAATTGTTTGGTTACAGTTGCTAAAGTATTGGACTATGGATATTTTAGCATGTACGATCGCCCTTTGCCTGCCCTTGCTGAACCCGACGGGCCTCCTCTCGGGCGACGACACCTTCTGTTTTCCCCGTTCCTACCGGTCCCAGGGCGATCGCACCCTCTGTTTTCCCGGTTCCTACCGGTCCAGGGCGCAAGCATCCCATTAGCAGATGCAACATCTATGGTGCCAACGTTGGCAATTTCGTTGTCAACTGCTTGGGGAATGAGGATGTTGCTTCCGGTTCCGTCTTCAAAAGGAAATTCGACAATGCGTTTCATTGTTTGTTATCTCTGCTAGTGGTCGTTTCTATCTATTATACCCCAAACCTCTGAGTCTCCTGACAAAAAATTCATTTTTTGGGGACAGAACATTGGGTTAGCGGTAAAAAATCTTGACGCTAGAGTAAATATTCGCTATCATGATGACAGCTCTTGACTCCCGCGATCGATAGAACCGCTGCCGTGGCCCTACACTGGCACCGGTTGCGCCCTGGTCCCTCTTAACTTTAATCTGTCCGAATGGCCTAAACGATCTTGAACCTTCGTCGTGGGTGGCCGGGAAGAATGAAACGGCCCTTGGGAGCCTCTGGAGGGGTTTTAAACCCCAACGGAGAGGTTTTAAACCCCAACGGAGAGGTTTTAAACCACAACGGAGAGGTTTTAAACCACAACGGAGAGGTTTTAAACCCCAACGGTGGGGCACCTCAAGCAGTTGGGCCATCCAGACTGGGAAAATCATGGGACAAAACCCAGAGGTAATGTTCCGAACGGAGAACAGAGAGTGAACGGTGAACCCCCTGCAAGCTGCAAAACCTTGAGGTATTGGACGGGACCTGACAATTCCGGACCCGGGTACAGCCGGTGGTCTCTGCCTTGGTAGGATGCGATCGGGAGTCGGGAGGGGGTGTGGTCTTGCGCCCGTTGTTACTCGGCCTCGCCGCCCGAACCCTAAAGGGCCCGGCTACAGGAACAAAGCCCACGCTCCGGGCCCCCTCCGCTGCGCAGGGGCTATATTACATGCATCACTACTTGTGACCGCACCCGTTGGCTAGTTGGTAGGGTGCGATCGCCTAATGCTTGGAAATGATTGCTTAATGCCCTGAAATATGATTCTATTGCTTCTCAGTGTAAATATCGTCGCAGAGGTGCTTATTGGGATTGTCTTCAGGTCTGTTCTTCAGATAGCCACGCACGTCCTTGCAAGCGCGTAGCAGCAGGTCTTCAAGATTCAAATTCCACAGTTTGACTGTCTTGTCTATACTAGCAGAAGCCAGATACTTTCCATCGGGGCCGAACACCACGCTGTTGACCTCAGCCTGATGCCCTTCGAGGGTATGTATCAAGCTGCCATCTGAGCTTTTCCAGAGTTTGACTGTCCCGTCTCTACTAGCAGAAGCCAGATACTTTCCATCGGGGCTGAACACCACGCTTCTGACCTCAGCCTGATGCCCTTGGAGGGTATGTACCAAGCTGCCATCTGAGCTTTTCCAGAGTTTGACTGTCCCGTCTCTACTAGCAGAAGCCAGATACTTTCCATCGGGGCTGAACACCACACTGTTGACCCCATCCTGATGCCCTTGGAGGGTATGTACCAAGCTGCCATCTGAGCTTTTCCACAGTTTGACTGTCCCGTCTCTACTAGCAGAAGCCAGATACTTTCCATCGGGGCTGAACACCACACTGTTGACCCCATCCTGATGCCCTTGGAGGGTATGTACCAAGCTGCCATCTGAGCTTTTCCACAGTTTGACTGTCTTGTCTCTACTAGCAGAAGCCAGATACTTTCCATCGGGGCTGAACACCACGCTGTAGACCACATCCTGATGCACTTTGATACTGTGGCGTTGCACAATTATGGGATGATGGGCATAGTTGCAGAAGTCTTAAACCTAGACTAAAAGCCAGTTTGAGTTATGTGCAAAAAAGGGCATCATCCCCAAAATGTGCAACGCCGATACTGTTATACTCCCTCCACTTCATCAACATCTCTCTCAGCAAGTTTGTTACCCGCAAACGGCTGTCAAATTTTGCCCAGCTTGCTTCTTTCAATTCTTTCCCGACGGCAATGACATCTAACTGCAAGTTCAAGCTTTCTTCTCCAGAAACCCAGCGCGAGTCTAAAGTCGCAATTTTGGCTCTCATCTCAGCATTTCTCTCTCCAATAGCAGCCCTAAACCCTTCCCATACGGCCACCCCAGCCACAAGCACAGCAACTATGAAACCACCCAACAGAAATTGATTCGCCCGTCGCTGAAGCTTCTCCTTCTCCTGTTGTTGGCGTTCCCGTTCCTGCCGTTCGCGTTCTTTCCATTCACAACTGCACCGAATAAAATCTTGCTCTTCTGCAGAGAGTTCTACTGGGCGCTGCTGCTGCCATTCCACCGCTTCTAGCAAAGACGCCCCCCGCAACAAATCTCCATCATCCTTTCCTTGAGCATCCCATTCGCGCCACCTACTTTTCAATCTCTCCTGCCACATGCGAAACTCCCGGTTCGCCTCCATCCACCCCCCAGGGTTTCCCACTCTCTAATCAATGCCTCGTGGATAACTTCCACCGTTTCCTCATTAGTAACCTCATTGTGCCCCGTCACTACCAAACGGGCATCAGCTAAACCCTTTGTGCGGGTCACCAGATCCCAATTATCTTCCCCGACCTCATGGCGAGTCGCTATCTGTCGGGTATCTTCCGTTCCTTTCCCCGGATGCACCAACTGGATAAATAGCCGCTGTGCCTTTTGCTTGTCAGTCTCGGTCAGTTTTCCATACAGTTCCTCAGCATAGTTCGCCAGGGCCTGCTCTACCCCACCTATTTCCTGATAAGCTTGATGAGTCAGATGACCGTTACTCTGCTTTTTCCACAGCAGGGTCAGGGCAAACTCAAGCAAAGGCAAATTCCCCGGTGATTTCTCCACATCCTCTAAAATACGCTCTGTCAACCCCGGTTCAATGCTGACTCCCAGCTTTTGAGCTGGCGATTCAATAGCCTCCTGCAACTCCTGACGGTTCATCGGACCCAGTTTCACGTCCCCATTCTGCAAGGCATCCGCCAAGGGACGATAAGACAAAGCATATCCCAGAAAGTCCGCCCGCAGTGTCAGGACCAGGGTAAAATTCGGCAAGTGGTTAACGGCTTCGAGCAATTGCTCTAGAAATAGCCGACGCTTCTGGATATCCTCGCAGAGGGTGTAGAGTTGTTCGAACTGGTCTGCTACCAGTAACAGGTGAGTGCTGGAGTTATCTTCCAGGATGCGCGACACTACTGTACGTACTGTCAATTCTCCCTTTTGCAGGGCCGACCACAGCATTCCCGCATCAATATCCCGTTTAACTTTACTCTCCTCTGGCTCTCGCAAGTACACCAGGGCCGCTGCTAGTTCTTCAAAGGGATGAGTTGTCGGACGAAAATCGGAAATTAGCCATTCCTGCTGCTGGCGCAACTGGGGAATTAAACCCGCAAAGACTACCGAAGACTTGCCACTGCCAGAAGGTCCAATGACTGCGACCAACTGCTGTCTTTCTACTGCTGTCATCATCTGTTGAGTAAACTCTTCCCGTCCAAAGAAAAACTCCGCATCCTCTTCCCGAAAGGCGGACAAACCCCGGTAGGGACAAGCAGGAGTTGTCCTTTTTTCCAACTTATCCCAAGCTTGAATCAGCAGGTTTGCGGGAATAATAAAGCCCGCTTTGGTTTCTACTCGCTTCTTTTCCGCCGCAACTGCCATCCCCGCCACTCCCTGTAACGTTTCATCCCAAACTGGCGCACCGCTGAAACCTTCTTCTAGGCGATAACCCGTTTCTCTGATATCCTCCACCTGCACCCAACCATTGGCGATCGCCCCTCGTAACTGGCCATCGGCCCAAACACCATTGGACTTGCCTTCAGGAAACCCCAAAACTCGGAAACTATGTCCCCACAAGTCTTCTGATGTCACCAAGCGCACCGGTTTCACTGCTGCCGGGGGAAGTTCTAACAATTCTAACCCGGCAATGTCTTCGTCTGACCGATCGGGATTTACCGGTCGCCAGAAAACCACAGTAGCCTTTAATATTTGTTTAGTTGCGACTCTGGGAAAATCTAAACTAACTTCTGTGCTGGGCATCTCGGGACTTTTAGCATCAATTCCCAAGGCATAAGCTACCACATGGGTGCAAGTTAGGATCTGCTTCTGGGAGACTAAGAAGCCTGCACCAACAACTTTTCCGGTTCTCGAGTAAATCCTGACTACGGATGATTCAAACACTGTATTCATTTTCTACTTTCCCTTCCATTTCAGGGTTATTTCGTAGTTGACCTCGGCCTCACCAGAAGCGATCACGGTCCCAAGTTCGGCACTCATCTTCAGCCCAAACTTGACTTCCACTTCGTCTGCCGGTTCATTCGGGCTCTGCACTTTCTTGATGATAGCATTGGCCACGGGTCCGATGGTCCCGATCGCCTGGGAGAAGTTCTTTTCGGCCAATTTAGGCACCCGATCTCCGAGTCCGATGCGATCGTCGGTGGGTTCGGGGTCTTCCACTTCCACGAAAATGGCGGTTCCGTCTTCAAAAGGAAATTCGACAATGCGTTTCATTGTTTGTCACCTCTGCTACTGTTCGTTTACATCTATTTGTTAAGAACTGCTTGCTCAGTCTCTAACTGCTTCTGCACTCGTTGTCTGCGCCTCACATAAAGGGGACTATTTTGCAATTCTATCTCAGCAAGAGCGTTTGCTTGTGCCAATAACATATTCAACTCGTCAAACCTCAAACAAACTTCCCGCAACCGAGCCACATTTCGCGCTCTCGTCTGGGCATCTGGGATTTTATTATCATTAGTCATTGTAAATTCCAACTCCTTTTTACCTCTCGAACAGTTGCCTCTGATACAGAGGCCTGTGTGCCGAGTCCCCTGAGACAAGAGCTCTGGCAGAGATATCGAAGTTCGCCATTGCCATTTCTATGGAGCGATACAGTAAATCTATGATAGCGGCAGAAGCCGCTGGTTGAGTCTGGGCCACCTGTAACAGTAGCCCGTAAAGACGATTGTAAGAACTTCTTACCCTTTCTGCGGCATTGTTGAGTTCCTCTAATTCCGGGAGAGTTGCCTCTGTTTCCCCATACCGTTCAAACAGGTTAAACTCTGTTTCTGTCGCCAGGTTAATAACTTGAAACAGGCGCGGCAGCACAGTTGTGAGCGTTGACTCTGGTAAATTTGCCATATTGCCGACTCTTGATTGCTATTAATTATATAACAATAAATTGTCATCTGTGAACTCGCATCGGTCCAGAAACCCGGTTTCTTAGGAGTTACCAAGTTTCTCAGATACCACAAGGGCGAATTGGGTATACACCGGTTCTATCTCTACCCGGCGCAGGGGTCCGGAAGGCGATGCTCTGAGAGTAGTCCGAATTCCCACCGGTGCGCCTCCTGGCAGAATAGTAAACGCTTTAGCGTTTACTACGAATTAGGAACAAACAAGCAGCAAGAATATGACAGACAGGACTGAGAGAAAGGGTGTATCTCAAGAAGGGATTAAGAATGCGACAGAAATATTATCCTTAGATGCTACCGGTGGCGATCGGGGGCCGTTGGGGGCCGTTGGGAGGGCGATCGGGCACCGGATATGTTCTGTGAGTGCGAGTATTTTTCACCGGTGCCGATTCTTCGAGAATTGTTGAGTATCGTTACGAAAGTTTACAGAATTGGGGGGAACTCCCCAAAAAATATCTTGACACTAGGGAGGAAATTAGCTAGCATAAAGAAGATGGCACCTGGGGCGATCGGTACCTAGAAGAGTAGGGAGTTACAAGATATCCTCTTATCTGCGATCGCTGAAAAAACTGAGATTGAAAAGAGAATTGCGGCTTGGAAAACTACTATAACCCGAACCTAACCCCCTATTCCTTGCCATAATTTACTTGAAAATTAATCAGCTATCTGTTGGTATGAGTAATTTGGATGAAGTATTGCGGCAGTTTGAGGCGGCGGAAGCAAATTTATCGAAACTTGAAAAAGTATGGAATATTCTAGAAAAGAATATTCCTAAAGGAATCGCATTTGAAGATAAACCAGTCTATGAAAATGCCTGTCGTCATTATAAGCATATCCTTGCAGGATTACCATCGATTGATGATTGGCGACCTACGACATTGCCTTGTGGATTAGATGAAATAGCTCAGTCTCGCCTTGATAGTGAGGAGGGGGAATTTTCAAGTAAAAGAGAAGTAAATAGCAGAATAGAAAAAATTGGCAAAGAACTGCAAGAATACAGATGTAGGTTTGACCAAAAGCGACGGGAACTTGTTCGAGATATAATATTACAACAGAAGAGCAATGAAATTCAGCGTTTACTCACTCAACTTCAAGAAATTTATCCTATTGATGAAGCACAAATTGAGTATGGCGGCCAAAAAATTGATAATCCAATGTGGTGGGAACTAAGAGAGCAAGTCAGGCAGATAGATGTATTACTTGGTAGCAGCATTCCACGTCCTTCACGTTGGAGTGATATGCAACGTCATTTATACTATGCACTAAGCATTGATTTAAAGGACATTGTTTGTTCAGATTGGCCATCAGTGAAGGAGGAACTGAAAAAATCGCTGTATACATCGAATGAACCAATTCCTGTATCAGTAAATGATCTATCTGATTTAGTTACATCCAAACCATCGGGTTCTGTCATAACTAAATTAAGATGGGAGAATCTGTCTGCCGAAGATTTCGAGCGTTTAGTATTTAATTTAGTTGCTGGGGATGAGAATCATGAAAATCCCGAGTGGTCAATGCGTACCAATGCCGCCGATCGAGGTCGCGATCTATCTGTTTATAGGGTTTATAAAGATAAGCTAAGTGGTGTGACTCGTAAGCGAGTGATTATTCAGTGCAAGCATTGGCTCAGTAAAAGTGTTGCTGTAGTAGATATCGCTGAGGCGAAAGAGAAGGTAAAACTCTGGGAATCACCGAGAATCGATATTTTAGTGATTGCCACTACAGGGGGTTTTACAGCCGATGCGGTCAGTCTTATTGAAAGGCATAATGTATCAGATTCTGCGATGACAATAGAAAAGTGGGCAAAGAGCGATATTGAGAGAATTTTAGCTTCAAACCCTGCATTAGTCGCAGAATTTGGTTTACGATGAAAGGATTTCGCTAAAAGACAGATCGCGCAATCGCACTCGTTCCGAAAGTATGATGAATTTCCACTGTAGATAAGACGTAGGCCCCCAAATCGTGACAAACGGAACCACTGGTATTAATTGTATGAACATCACAGCCACCTTGAATGAGATTAAAGCCCTGAGCATTGAAGATCGGATTATGCTCGTGCAGGCAATCTGGGATAGTATCGCAGCAGAACAGGTTGGTCCAAAATTGACAGAAGCACAACGACAGGAACTCGATCGCAGAATAGCAGATGGAGAAGCTAATCCCAACAATGTCTTGACATGGTCAGAGATGAGATCGTCGGTGAGTAATTGGTAAATTTGAGGGAGATTAATTATGAGTCTGGTTTTAGAACGTGAAGCACCGCTGCTGCGAGAAGATGAAACAGGAGCCATTCGAGTAGGGAACTCAAGGGTTTTGCTATAATTAGTGATTATAGCTTTTCAGGATGGTGCGTCTCCTGAGTCAATCGTACAGCAATACTCAACTTTATCCTTGTCAGATGTTTATGCCACAATTGGCTACTATCTTCGCCATCAAGAAGCTATAGAAGCATATCTAGATCGCCGGGAATAGTTGGCAGAAACGGTGCGTCAAAAATTGTTAGAAGTTCAACCGGATCTGAGTTTAATTCGTTCGCGGTTGTTGGCTCAACAGAAATGAGCCATATCCAACAAAGCGTTATCATCTAGAAATAATGGTTTTTACGATCGCTTCTCTACCTACATCCAACTGCGAGTCCCAAAATGCAGACAGGATTTAGAGGCGATCTGGGCCGCAGCAGCTAAAGCATCTGTAAAGTTGTGCTGTCCGATATAATGACAGAACGCCCCATGAAATATATCACCTGCTCCTAATGTATCAATAGCATTAATTTGCGGTACCTGGATGCTGCCAAAACTGCCAGCATCCAGGTATTGAATGGGGTTTTCCCCCTGGGTGATGGCAATATGGGGAATACCCATGTCCGCAAGATAGGCCATCACCTCTTCGGGATTATGGCATCCAGGAGGAAAAAAGTTAGCAGAACAAATGGCATAATCTACAAAGGGCAACAGTTTGTCAAACCCAGGCTTCCAACTGCCCCCATCGATCGCCACGGGAATATGGTAAGATGTGGCCATCTGGGCAAGGTGACAGCCAACAGCCATCTGATGACCGTCAATTAATAGGATGTCAACCCCCTGCAAAATATCGGGTGCAACTCGATCCGGCCTGGCCTGGGATTTGCTCGCGTTCAGGGAAATTACTGCCCGTTCGCCCCGTGCTTGAGTGACAATAATAGAAGAGACTGGCGGGGGGGACTCTCTGGTGGGTTCCAAATCCCTCACAGCTACCTGATGACTATCTAGGTCAGCTAAGATCGGATTAGTCATGGGATGCCTGCCGACAACAGCAAGTAAAGTCGAGTGGTTACCCAGATACCCGAAAGTAACCGCAGCATTAGTAGCTGGTCCGCCAGCAGCAAAAATATAATCGGCAGCAACAAGTTTCTGGTTAGGATGGGGAACATCCGCCGCGAGGTAGATAAAATCCAAAGTTACCAAACCCACAAATAGTCCTTTTCTTGTCATTATTCAATGCTTTATGTAGTAGGCACGCCAATTGGTAATCGGGAAGATATGACATTCCGGGCCGTGCGGATCTTGAAAACAGTGCAGGCGATCGCCTCAGAAGACACGCGCCACACGGGCAAGCTATTGCAGCATTATCAGATTACCACACCCCAGGTGAGTTACCACGAACATAACCAGCAGCAGCGCATTCCCGAATTGCTACAAATGCTCAAAGAAGGAAAGGATATCGCCCTGGTCAGTGACGCGGGAATACCAACAATATCAGACCCCGGATATGAATTAATTGTCGCCTGTAGGGAGGCTGCAATTCCTGTGGTGCCCATTCCCGGTGCTAATGCAGCAATTACAGCCTTATGTGCCGCCGGGTTGCCCACCACCAGGTTTGTGTTTGAAGGCTTTTTACCAGCCAAAGTCCAGCAACGCAACTCCCGCCTGGAATCTCTCAAATCAGAATCCCGGACTATTATATTATATGAGGCTCCCCATCGGATTCAGCAAACCTTGCAAGACCTCCTCGGGGCCCTGGGAGGACACCGCCCCATAGTCTTAGCTAGGGAGTTGACTAAACTACATGAAGAATTCTGGCGCGGTACCATCCATGAGGCGATCGCCCTAACCCGCGATCGCCAACCCAAAGGAGAATTTACCATCCTCCTGGCTGGCGCCCAACAGCAAGATCGGGTATTTTCAGAAGAGGTTCTCAAAGCTGAATTAGCAGCTGCGATCGCACAGGGAATCTCCCGATCGCAAGCCAGTCGCCAACTCGCCCAACTCACCAACCTCCCCAGACGTAAACTCTACCAGCTAGCTTTAGCCCTTCCCGATGTTATCTTACCTGATAACTAGCCTGGCAAGCACGAAGCGTGCTTACTACGAACGATTTACAGGGGATTGAAAATGGAAAAAATGAAAATAATTCCGCCAGTATTAATCGCGATCGTCCTTGCCCTGTGGGTGAGTGCGATCGCCATCCTTTCCGTGCAGAACCCCACTGCCATATCATTAAAATTTCTCGGATTCCAATCAATTCGCTTGCCCCTAGGAGTTATGCTCGGATTTACTGTCGGAGTCGGGGTTGTTGCAGGTGCGATCGCGCAACCTCTTTTGACAATTGCCAGGGAGAGGAATGAGACAGAATACCCCGACTACGAATATGACTAAAAACTGCACGAGGGAGGGGCTACAATGAATACACCTGACCGTCAATCAGCAGGCGACTAATGCCCTTAGCTAGCAGATAGGAACTCACCTTTTGCAACATCGAGCCATCCGGAACCTTGATGACTCGATGACTGCGTTTAGAAAACCGGCGGGCTACCCGGTGATTCTCAAAAATGGGCAGAGTGGCCGACCCATTTTCCGCTGGTGGGATCTTCCCTAGCTCGCTAAAATCATTCAGGGGTCGGGTAATCAACTCCGCCGCCTTGTCGATTACCACATAACATATTTTCGGCAGTTCTGCCTCCGACAAGGGCAGAATTTGAATCAATGTTTGGGACTTTTTCCCTAACCCAGCCAAATTAAGGGACTGCTTGGCAAATAGCCTGCGATCGGGCGATGATTCTTCCTCATCTTCAGAGTAATCCTCATCATCTTCATCATCATCTTGGTCTTCCAGCAGCAATTCCTCCCCTAGCAATTCCTCGATCGTACTAACTTGGGCTTGATAACTATCATCACCGATCACCTCGATCGTTGCATCCACTTCCGACTCAGGAGAAGCTATGGGAGTAATCTGTAAAGGTATTTCCGTCTGAACTATCTGGGAGGGGGGAGACTGCGACTCTGGTAAACTAGGAGCTATAGATGCTTCCGGCTGCGCCATTACCTCCTCAGCCGACTCAAGAGTCGGCTGAGGCTTAGGAGGTTGACCCTTAGCCACAGCACGCTTTTGCTGAACCAGAAGTTCATATTCATCTGCTGGCAAACGGCTTTTCAGCAGGCGGCTAATCGTCGAATTACTGACGTTATAGCGACTGGCCAAGGTTGAGGTCGTATCTGCCGTTTCTCGATACAGAGCAATGATATCTATTTTTTCAGAATCTAACAGTTTTCTTGGGGCCATGGGAATTAAGAACGCCTCCGACTGCGGCGATTGCGAGTGGTGCTGGTTGACAAATCATATTCTAGAGCAGCGCCTATGCCAAACAGGACCGGACTAAATATCCAAAACACTTCTATTAGTCCTCCACTTTCGTAATTAGCGACATGGTCTATGGCATAATTAAACCCCATGTCTGCTATGTAGAGCGAAAATGCCGCTGCCGCGATCATCTGCCATGACTGGGAGAAACGTCCCCCCCAAAAAGCTAGCAGTAGGGTGGCCGCTGCTATTAGCAGCGCCACATCCAGAACCGTATACAGCAGAGTCACCGGTGCTTCTATATTGGCCAGGAGGTCCTCCAGTTTTATCACCCATTCTGGAGCTGTTGCTGTTGCCGCGATCGGGCTTGCCACCTCTACTATTTCTATATCTGCTGCCCCTATAGACAGCCACACTGCTATGGCGATCGCCACCACCCCTAGACCCCCGATTATCAGCCACTGAGTCATTTCCAGGTTTAGTCGCCGACTCGTCACTGCCTGGATCATGCTCCAAGACAGACAAATATAGGTAACCAGGTACAATATCTCCTGGGGAGACTGCCGGGTCTTGCTGCCAAACCAACTCCCAGAGGCCAAACAGCACATCTCCAATAAAGTAGGAAAGCATTCCCAGACCAATTAACAGCCACACATTCCGTCCGCTGACGATCTGAGGGCTCTGCCAGTTTCTCAAACATAATAGGGAAGCACCCAGGTAAGCGGAACATTCAAAAATATAGGTAACAGAAGAGTACCAGTCTGGGGGATTAGTGCTATACAGCTAATTCCCGTCCCCAGCAAATGGGGACGGACCTCTAAGCTGTCCGGAGGCACTCTCACCGGCTTGCGAGACCTCTTCCTGTGGCAGAGCAACCTGACCGGCATGATCCCTCTGAGCTAGGAGGGCTCAGGTTGCGAAACCTTTGGCTGAAGAATAGCCACTTGACCGGCACTATACCCAAAATATCCAGGATTTGCCTTTGCCGGCAAGGAAGAAACAGCTGGAAAACCCCCCATATGTGGTGACAAATAATATGATGTTTCCATTAATTCCCGTCCCCACAGGGACGCTAACAGAGATCCTAGACCGATATCCTATCCCTTGTCAAGCACTACGCCAAAGATCCATAAACTTCAGCTTATATGAAGCATAAGAAAAAAAATTTCTCAAAACCCTTGACAAAACGCAATCGAGTTAGCTAGGCTGTATTCATGCTCTTTCAGACCCATCCTTGGAGGAAAAGCCTATGACGGCTATCAACCTTGCGAAAGTGGGATGCACCCCGGTAGAAGGATCGCGAGTAACCGAAATCTCAGCTTAACCAACAACTCCCTCACCGGTACTATACCGTCTGAGCTGGGTGAGCTGAGTAATTTAACGAAACTCCGGCTGCACAACAACGAGATCACCGGCACAATCCCGACCGAGTTGGGTGAGCTCGCCAACCTGCAGATCCTCGGGTTGTCTGCGAACGCCCTAACCGGGACCATCCCCCCTGAGTTGGGCAATCTAACCAGTTTACAAAACCTGTACCTGTGGCAGAATGAGCTCACCGGCGCAATCCCGCCGGAGCTCGGCAACCTCACCGGTTTGCGGAACCTCTGGCTCCAAGGTAACCACCTAACCGGCGATCTACCCGCAAGTGTCGAAGCTTTATCGGCAACCAAACGGTTGGAGAATCCACCCTATGTTGGAGTTCCGATCGAGGACGTGGATACTGTCGTAGAATACGACAGGAACTCCACTCGCAATCACAACCTCAGCATAGATGTCAGCGGGAACTTTGGCGACATTAACGATAATATTACCAGTTACAGCGCTAGCGGTTTGCCAGACTGGTTAACCATTGACTCCATTACTGGGGTGATTAGTGGCACGCCTGATTGGGATACTGCTGCTAATGTTGCTGCTGATCCTGATGATAGCAATTCTCTTGTAACCGTAACTGCATCAGATGATGCGGGAGGCTCCGTAACGGATAAGTTCAATATCTCGGTGTCCTTTAAGAGCTCTAGTGCTGGGCTTTACCTCATCAACGCCAGCGATTATGGAGTCCTGAAGGATATCAATAATGGCCATTGGAATCTCAGCACCGACCGCGAGCACATGCCCGTCAGTGATGAGGAACATGGTTCCGTTCCCCTTGCTATAAAGGTTAACGGGTTGGATGGGGTGACAGCCGAGAAATCCCGAGTGACGGAACTCACAGCCGGGGTGAGCCGTGCGCTCCCTTCTGAGTTAGGCAAGCTCACTGCCTTGCAGAAAATAGAACTGGACCGCAGCGGCCTGAGCGGCACCATTCCCCCTGAATTAGGGGACCTAGACAACCTGACACACCTGTGGTTGGACCACAATTCCCTAACAGGTAACATTCCCCCTGAATTGGGGAACCTACGTAATTTAACGTGGTTGAAACTGAACAAGAACTCCTTGAGTGGTTCGATTCCCCCTGAATTGGGGAATCTCAGCAACCTACAAGAATTATGGATGGGGAACAATTCCCTGAGTGGCAGCATCCCACCGGAATTGGGGAACGCCACCGAGCTGCAAAACATTTACCTGGACCATAACAATCTAACGGGGACAATACCTTCCTCGCTAGAAAACCTGAGCAACCTAACAAAACTGTGGTTGCAAAACAATTCTCTGGAAGGTCCAGTACCACCCGGGCTGAACGATATAAATGACTTCAACGTCCAAGGAAATCCTCTCATATAATCCGGATAAAGCGGAAACGAGGGAGGATAGTAACAGGTTGGGGGGGTGGGGATTGGGAGAGGCAGAAGAGTTAACCAAAGAGGAGGTTCAAAAAGATGGAATCAACAGTAATGGATCAGGTTGCCTTCCAGATCGGCAGTAGCGGTGTGGGGGAGGAAGTCAAGGACATAGCCATCGACCGCAATGGTGATGTCTGGATTACAGGAGAGTTCAGGGACAGCATCGACCTCGACGGCGACGGCGAACATGATTTGATCAGTAATGGCTCTTTCGATAGCTATGTAGTCAAGTTCGACTCTGAAGGGAAGTTGGTTCGGGCCTATGATTTCGGCAATACTGAGATTTTACTCCCAGACAAGGGCATAGGCATAGCCACCGACAGCAATGATAATGCGTGGGTGTTAGGAGGGTTCCATGGCAGCATCGACATCGACGGAGACGGAAAAGATGATTTGACCAGTTCAGATCGTGATGGTCACTATTTAGCCAAGTTCAACTCGGAGGGAGACTTTGTTCAGGCCTTAGAGATCCACGGACGTTATACTGATCACACTGAATCGGGCAAGAGCATAGCCATCGACAGCAAAGATAATGTGTGGACTAAAGGAAGTTTCTGGCGCCACCTCGACATCGACGGAGACGGAGAAGATGATTTGATCAGTAATGGCGGCCGTCGAGATAGCTATTTCGCCAAGTTCGACTCAGAGGGGGATTTGGTCAACGTCTTCCAGATCGGCGGTAGCGGTGATGACGTTGGTCATGGCATAGCCATCGACAAGGATGATCATGTGTGGACTACAGGCTCTTTCTCCGGCAGCATCGACATCGACGAAGACGGCAATAATGATTTGACCAGTAATAATGGCAGCAGAGATGGCTATGTAGCCAAGTTCGACTCGGAGGGGGCTTTGCTCTTTGCCAAAAATATCGGCGGTAGCGATCGGGACTACAGCCTTGACATAGCCACCGACAGCAAGGGTGATGTGTGGGTTAAAGGACAGTTTCAGGGCAACATCGACATCGACGGAGACGGCACCAATGATTTGACCGATGGCTCAAAAGATTATCCTTTTCCCATTGATGAATATGTAGCCAAGTTCTCGAGCAATGGTGATTTCGTCAAGGCCTTAAAGATCGGTGAGCATGGCGAAGCCGACCATACCGAAGCCATAGCCATCGATAGCAATGATCATCTGTGGGTTACAGGACAGTTCCGGGGCAGCATCGACCTCGACGGAGACGGCAACAATGATTTGACTAGCGATAGCTCTTTCATCGATAGTTATGTAGCCCAGTTCGACTCTTCGGGAAATTTGGTTCAGGCCTTAAAGATCGGCGGTAGCGATGGTGCCGTTGGCGTTGACATAGCCGCCGACAGCAATGGTAATGTGTGGACTACAGGAGAGTTCTGGGACAGCATCGACATCAACGGCGATGGCAGCAATGATTTGACCAGTAAAGGCGTTAATGCTATCTATGTAGTTCAAGTTCAGAAGGCAACTACAGAAGAAGTCACTCAACTGAAAGTCACTCCTTCAGAATCGACCAAAGCAGTAGAACCAAACACAAGTGTCAGCTTTGATGTCAACTACTCTACTGAACCTGCGGAAACTCCCACCACAGGAATAGTCTTTCAAATGCATTGGGACAGTTCTCAAGTAGCATTCGATCCAGTCACTGGTCTGACCGAGCATTTTCCTTTGGGCGCACAACCTATAAGTGCAGTCTTGGACGATCCGATTACCAACGGGGGTTTGGACGGCGACCCCAGCACAGACAAATACATCCTGCAAGCTTGGGTAGATGCTAACGGAAATTGGCCCAACAGTCCTAATCCTACCCTTTACACGGCCAACTTCACAGCGCTACCAGGGTTTTCAGGGACACAGATCAACTTTGGTGCCAACTCAGATGACCTGCCTGCAAATAGCAACTTTGTCCCCAGTTCCATTGCATTAACCTCCCCCGCTCCATCACCTGCTCCATCACCTGCACTGGACATTGATGGGAATGGAGTTATAGATGCATTAACTGACGGCCTTGTGGCCATACGTTATCTCTTCGGGTTCAGGGGAGAGACTTTGACTGAAGGTGTTGTAGGTGAAGGTGCCACTCGCGATACATCAGAAATTGTTACCTACTTGGACGAAATGGGGGACACTATGTTAGATGTAGATGGCAATGGCACGGCAGGGGCGTTAACTGATGGCATTTTATTCATGCGCCATGCTCTCGGGTTCTCTGATCAGGCTTTGATCTCGGGTGCAGTAAGCGAGGATGCCACTCGTACTACGGCTTCGGCAATTAATGAGCACCTGCAATCTTTCGGCATGATGTAGCCCGTGAGCGCGATGGCCTTCAACCGGTCCATTATCGACTCACAAGGTCGCGTGATTCGATGGCTAAGAATTAGCTAAAAACAAAAAGCGCTCTCCTTCGAGGGGGGCGCTTTTTTGTGCTATAGTCATGAGTAGGCTCATCAGAACTATGATTAATTGACAGACAATTACGACCAACCGGGTTATAAAGTAACAGATGTGGGCGGAAACAGGATAGCAAAAAGTACGGGGCCCAAGGTAAGGCCAAATCGTTAGTAAAGAGACATCAATGCAAGCTTGGAGTGTTCTCGCTATATTCACCGTCTGTCCTTTGTTGGGAGGACTTCCTCTGATTGACTGGATTACTGTGGCCCTGACTGGCCGCAGTCTGAAACAACAGGGTACTGGTAATGTATCAGTTTCGGCGGCTTTTTTACCACGGCGGACGCCTCGCCGGCATTCTGGCGGTCCTATCCGAGGCAGCCAAAGGGATCGTAGCTGTCCTACTGGCCCGTTTCTTGTTTCCTGATGCCGCAGCTTGGGAGTTGCTAGCCCTGATGGCCCTGGTTGTGGGCCGCTATGGGATGGCTAAAGGTGCCGGAACTACTAATGTGGTCTGGGGGGCGATCGCCCATGACCCGGAGGTAGCAGGTTTGGTGTTTACGATCGGAATGATTGGCTTTACGATAGTCCGGGAACGCAAGCTGGGACGCTTGGGGGTATTGGTGCTGTTTCCTCTGATTACCATATTGCTGCGCCCGCAACAAAAGGCAGTCGGTGTGGTGGCGATCGCCCTCAGTTTGCTGCTAACCTGGATCTATCAGCAAATTCCCGATGACTTGAACTTACCAGTGCCGCAGAAACAGGGGGAAACTAGGACTATGTTTCGTTTTTTTAGAGGCGATGGCGGGGCAGTTTCCTTGTCCGATCGACTGGATGCTAGGGTTGTGGGTGAAAAAGCCGCAACTTTATCAGTACTGAAGCGCTGGGACTATGCTGTACCAGCGGGATGGGTGCTGCTACCTGGTGACGATCCGGAACCGCTAATTGAGTTTCTGCAACCGTCGCCAGAAAATCCCCTGGTGGTGCGATCGACTGCTGTGGGGGAAGATTCACAGCGGGCCACGGCGGCGGGTCAGTATGCCAGCTTCTTAAATATTACTAGCAATTCGTCTTTGCAGCAGGCGATCGTCCGCTGCTTGAATTCATACGATCGCCCGGCGGCGGTGGAGTATCGCCGCAGTCGCAATTTGCCAGAAGCATCGATGGCCGTACTGATTCAAACCCAAGTGCGGGGGGTGTTTTCCGGCGTGGCCTTTAGTCGGGATCCGGTGAAGCGACATGGGGATGAGGTGGTGATTGAAGCTTTACCAGGAGACGCTACTAGGGTAGTGTCGGGACAGGAGACGCCAGCACAATATCGAGTTGTCGTCCTGGATGGGGAAACAACCAAGGTGGAGGAAACCCCAAGCCTGCCAGATGTGCCACCAGAGTTGATTCATGATGTGGCGGTCTTGGCGCGTCAGTTGGAAGATCGATATAACGGTATTCCCCAGGATATTGAGTGGAGTTATGACGACAAGCAGCTATGGGTGTTACAATCTCGTCCCATCAGTACGATGCTGCCGATCTGGACCCGCAAGATAGCTGCCGAAGTGATTCCGGGCACGATCCGACCCCTGACTTGGTCGATCAATCGTCCTTTGACTTGCGGCGTGTGGGGAGAAATTTTTACGATCGTCTTGGGTTCTGCCGCTGCTGTTTTGGACTTTGAAGAAACTGCGACTCTGCAATATTCCCGCGCTTACTTCAATGCTTCCTTGCTGGGGGAAATATTTCTGCGCATGGGTTTGCCCCCAGAGAGTCTGGAATTTCTGACTCGCGGGGCTAAGTTTAGCAAACCTCCCCTGATGTCTACGATCGGACAATTGCCGGGTCTGCTGCGCCTGCTGAGGCGGGAATGTAAATTAGAACAGGACTTTGAACATGATTATTCCCAGGAGTTTGCCCCGAAAATAGAGAAGTTACACGAGACTAGCCGAGAATCTGTCAGTGACCCAGAAGAATTGCTGGCACGGATAGATGGCATCCTGTTAGCGCTGAAGCGGGCGACTTACTATAGCATTCTCGCTCCTTTAAGTTTCGCTCTCAGGCAAGCTCTGCTGAAGGTGGCAGATGCCGATCTCGATTATAGTCTGATGCCAGAAGTGGCTGCCGCCCGATCGCTCAATGAAATTGCGATCGCCGCCCGTCATCTGCTACCAGAGTTGGAGACTTTGACGCCGGAAACTATCTTTGGCACCCTGTCTGAACTCCCAGACGGTCAAACCGTGTTAGAGCAATTTCAGCAATTTCTCAGTCGCTACGGATATCTCAGTTCTGCTGCAACTGATATTGCTACTCCCAGATGGCAGGAAGACCCCAAACCCATTCGCAAACTGTTCGTGCAGCAGATTGGTAATATTCACATGGCACCTATAGAGTCCAGCCCTCAAGGTTTGAAAGCTCAGGTAGTGCAGGCCCGCCTTAATCTTAAAGCTAGAGTAACGAAGATTTATAATCAACTGCTAGCAGAACTGCGCTGGAGTTTTGTCGCTTTGGAGCAAGTCTGGCTGCGATCGGGTATGTTGCAGGAGTCTGGAGATATCTTTTTCCTCCAGTTTTCAGAAATCCGCAGTTTGATTGCTGGTACGGACAACGGCGAGTTGAGTGAGAAATTACCGCAGTTGATTGGGACCAGAAGAAGTCAATTGCAACAGGATAAGAAGCTGACTGCTGTACCCTATGTAGTTTACGGCAATGCGCCCCCAGCAGCTATCCTTAATTCCAGCTGGAACCGCCCAAGTGCTAGTCAGCAGTTGCGAGGAATTGGTGCTAGTCCCGGACAGGTAGAGGGTGAGGTGAAAATCCTCCGCAGTTGGCAAGAGATGCCAGATATTAACCGCAATCATATTTTAGTTGTACCTTATACTGATGCTGGTTGGTCGCCGCTTTTGGCCCGTGCGGGTGGTTTGGTTGCGGAAGTCGGTGGGCGCTTGTCCCATGGCGCGATCGTGGCCCGTGAGTATGGCATTCCCGCAGTGATGGATGTCCGTGATGCTACAATTCTCTTGCAAGATGGTCAGTGTCTGCGCATTGACGGTCAGTTGGGAACTGTGGAAGCGATCGTTGCTCATGGTTAATGTCCAATTGTGAATTGCTAATTGTCAATTGGGGTGAGGTTCGTGACATCGGAGTTGCAGTGGCCGCACCAAGCTATTGTCAGTGACTGCTATAGCTGAGACACGGCATGGTAGCGTTGGGTTTCGTATGGCTGCGCTCCCGTGAAGGATACGGAAACCCAACCTACATAAAAATGAACTCAGGGAAAAATAATGGCTGCGCTCCCGTGAGGGATATGGCTGGCGCTCCCGTGAGGGACTGTGCGTCATCAGTTTATTCTCCCGCAAATTTCGCTATTATCTAGTGCTCCTGCGTCGCACCGCTGCGCTATAGCACCTGTTTTCTGCTGACGCAATATCTGACGCCAAGTTATAATGCCATTAGTAAAGGGCCTAACTGATCGGCTATTTCATCGATATTTTTCCCATCATCTTCTGTAGGTTTGGTAACGCAACGAAACCCAACCGTTGTGTCACTTGACACTGCGCTTAACCCAACCTACAGAGTCGGATGAATGGATTTTTGCAAACATCAGGCAATCACTAAATTTCGCCCAGACCAGAAGTTCGTAGAGGGGCCAGAACAAACCACACGACAGCGATCCGGATCCTGTTGCGTATACGAAGTGCGCGACGCAGTCGCGCTAACAATCGTATCAAATTCGTTCTATTGCCTGCGATTCTGCTGCCAACCTATTAAGCGCTCGCCGCGCCCGCTGCAACCGCTGTTGGTGGATATCATGTTCCAAGCGGGCATTAATTTCAGCCAGTTCTAGTCCGAATTCTTCCATTTCGATTCTGGTTCGACGCAGGTTAGCAACTGTTTGCTTAACTTTTCTGGATCTGGCATATGGTGTTTGTCACTCATGGCATGTTCCAATCTATTTTAACTTCTTCAATACTACGCTCCCAAGCAGGAATCCTGTTTTGGGTTCTGACAATTGCTTGTCCGAGTATCTCCAGCATATCAGAAGCGACAACTGGTTGAGATTCGGCAATGCGGATTTGAAAGTTAGATAGTTGAGAGAACCGGGAGGCTGCTTCTTGCGATACATTTTTCAGTTCATCGAGAACTATAATAGTCCGGTCTGTTTCTCCAAAACGAGCAAACAAAGCCAACTCAGCTGCTGTGGCTTCATCAACGATTTCTAATAGCCGATCTTTTAAGCGATTGACAGTTGCAGTGGTTTCTGGGGATAGTTTTGCCATATTTGCATAGTTGAAATTTATCCCTATATATTTTAGCTATACCTACTTTACCGATACCGATAGTCATTGCCTTGGCGTCATCTCAATTCAAAATTGACTATCTAGTTATACAATAGCAATTATCTCTCTCATAATAGTTTCACGCTATTTATCTGTAGCAGGATTTTTCAGAATATTGGCTGAGTTATAGAGCGGAAAAGTCATGATATCATGACTTACGCAAATTTAACTTTCTTTGGAAGACCGGTAGTATCTGATGGACAGTGCTAAATAGTACCGATAGGTAAGTCATGGTATAATTATCTGGGCTGAGGGAATATCGGGGAAAAGTCATGGTATTTGGCTCGCATCAGCAATGGTATAGTAGGCTGATCTTGGAGTTTGCTCAGCGCCACGGCAAAACTCAACTGCTGCCCCATATGGCCACAGCGCCCCTGAAGGTGCTACGTCCATTTTATCCAGAAGGGGCTGATGTTTGTCATGCTGTTATCCTCCATACCGCTGGGGGCGTTGTCGGCGGCGATCGCCTCAGAGTGGATCTTAACCTAAAACCGGCTGCCCACAGTTTAATCACTACACCTGCGGCAACGAAGATTTATCGTAGCAATGGCCTCTATTCTCAACAAACTATCCAGATTCAGGTTGGCACCGGTGCTACTTTGGAGTGGCTGCCCCAGGAAACAATAGTATTTAATGGTGCAGCTTATCGCCAAGACCTGCGGGTAGAATTGGCAGAGGGGGCCAGCTGGTTGGGCTGGGAGATTACCCGCTTTGGGCGTACTGCCAGGGGAGAAAGATTTACAAGGGGCGAGTGGCGAAGTCATGTAGAAATCTGGCAGCAGGGACGCCCCCTCTGGATTGACAGACAATTGGTAAAGGGCGGATCGGGTATGCTAGAGAGTATCAATGGCTTAACAGGACAATCAGTAGTAGGCACTTTTAGCCTCCTCGGACAACCAGCAACACCCCTAGTTGTAGAAAAGGCCCGGACAAGTATGGGCGCGCAGGTCCATCAAGGACTTGCAGGGGTCACCCGTCTAGCAGATGGGCTATTATGCCGATATCGTGGTGCTTCCACAGCTGAGGCCAGACAGTGGTTTACCCAGGTTTGGCACCTAGTTCGTCTGCACTACTACCGACGCCCCGCTCAAAAGCTCAGAGTCTGGTATTAAGTAGTTCGTAGTTCGAGATTGCTTCGTGCCTCGCAACAGGGCTGCGTGTCCTGCGCGGTTCGTAGTTCGTAGTTTGTAAAATAAGGAATGTCAACATGGGTGGTCCTCTTTCTGGAAGGGGGTTTCAGCCAAAGTTAAAAAACTTAACATAGTCAATCTTAATTGTGCGCACCTACTTAATAAACAATGAACAAAATTCTTCCCATTGACATTCCCCTTGACAAGATAGCAGAATTTTGCCAGTTTAACCAAATCCGCAAACTCTCGCTTTTTGGCTCGATTCTGCGTAGCGATTTTCGTCCCGATAGCGACATCGACATGCTGGTAGAATTTCTGCCAGGAAAAAGAATCGGTTTTTTGGGGTTAGCAGGTCTGGAAATTGAATTAACCGAAATGCTAGGGCGGAAAGTAGATTTGCGAACGCCAGCTGAGTTGAGTCGCTATTTCCGGGACCGAGTTCTGAAGGAGGCAGAAGAGTTGTATGTTCATAGATGATCCGGTCCGCCTGCATCATATGCTGGATGCGGCAAAAGAAGCTGTCTTATTTGCTGAAAACCGCACCAGAATCGACCTGGAGAGCGATCGGATGTTAACCCTGTCTCTGGTTAAATGCATTGAAATTATCGGTGAGGCTGCTGCATGGCTGCGCCACGCTGCGCGAATGGCTGGCGCCACGCTGCGCGAACGGATGACGAAAGAGCGTCAGCAAGAATTACCACAAATTCCCTGGCCACAAATAATCAGTATGAGAAATCGCCTCATCCACGCTTACTTTGAGATAGATTTAGATGCTGTTTGGGATACGGTAACCGAGGATATACCAGTGCTGATAGTCGAACTAGAGCAAATTATTACTGAGTCGGAATAAAAATGCAACTATCACCTCAAGAAAAAGATAAACTCCTGATTTTTACCGCTTCCTTGTTAGCGGAACGACGGAAGGCCAAAGGCTTAAAATTAAACTATCCCGAAGCGGTTGCCTATATTTCAGCTGCCATATTAGAAGGTGCTCGCGAAGGACGTACTGTAGCTGAGTTAATGAGCTATGGAACTACTTTGCTCACCCAGGATGAGGTCATGGAAGGTATTCCAGAAATGTTGCCGGAGGTACAGGTTGAGGCGACTTTCCCTGATGGCACTAAACTGGTGACCGTTCATAATCCAATTCTTTAGCTAGTTTTACTCCTAAAAGAGCACGCGCACTGGATGGCAAGGCTATGAAATAATCATTAAATCCCTGCAGGGCGTCACTCTGCTTTGGTGTATCGCTGCTGGCATATTTGGCGCAACTCTTAGCTTTCCCATCACTCCGGGACTGCTGGTAACGATCCAAAAAACTCTGCTGGCAACTCTCTTGGGTATGGCTGCGCTCCCGTGAGGGATATGGCTGGCGCCACGCTGCGCGATCGGGGTGGGGATTACACCCTTATTGACGACCTTGGGGGTGGTCTGGCCCTCCAGAATACTCTATCTAATCTATTTATGGCTGCGCCACACTGCGCGATCGGGTCTGAATTATTACATCCAAAAAAGTGAGGCCGGGGGACTATATCCAGCTGGAAACTGGTGAGGAAGGTTACGTTATCGATGTGGCATGGCGATACGATCGTCCGGGAAATCCCAGATAATTTCATCGTGATTCCCAATGCCAAGATTGTTTCTTCTACTTTCAAGAACTATAGCTTCCCAGATAGAGAAATGCTGGTCTTGGTGACCGTCGGGGTTAGTTATGATAGCGACTTGGAAACAGTTGAAGCAGTAACCATAGAGGTGGCTAGTGAGATTATGAATGAAGTTGCTGGTGGGGTATCGGAATATCAACCATTTATGCGCTACGAACGCCTGCGGCTGGCGCCAGCCATAGAATTTGGTTATTTTAGCATTAACTGTACAGTTTACTTAAGGGTAAAAGAATATTTAGATTGTCTGATAGTTAGACATGAGTTGATCAAAAGGTTGCACAAGCGCTATCAAAGAGAAAGAATTAAAATTCCCTTCCCCATCAAAACAGTTTATATTCCCGAAACAAGCGATGGAGGTGGCGAACATGCAAAATTTAAGCTATTATAGAGGAGAAATGGGAAATGGTGAATGAGGCAAGGTAAATTATAATTAGCAAGGAGAAAGATATGATTCCAGGAGAAATGATTGTGGAAGCAGGGGAAATTGAACTGAATGCCGGACGGACTAGGGTAAGAATGCGGGTGGCGTCAACAGGCGATCGGCCCATCCAAGTAGGTTCTCACTTTCACTTTTACGAGGTGAATGCAGCATTGGAGTTTGACAGAGAAGGGGCGCGAGGGATGCGGCTGAATATTCCCGCTGGCACGGCGGTCAGATTTGAACCGGGGGACGATCGGGAGGTAGAATTAGTACCGTTTGTGGGAACTCGTGAGGTTTATGGCTTCAATGGTAAAATAAATGGAGCACTGGAAACATAACAGAGAATAATTGTTGATGGTTAATGGTTAATTGTTGACAGCGATGCAGAATGAACAAGCAAGAAATTAAACTAAGGAGGAAAACGATCGCGGCTTTTGCAGCGCCCGCAGTACCGACTTCGGCACTGGGTCTGCCCTTAGTGGTGTACCTACCACCGTTCTACGCCGAGGAGATGGGACTGGGTTTGGCAATGGTGGGGACAATTTTCATGATTACTCGGTTCTGGGACGTGTTCACCGATCCGGTTCTGGGTATTCTCAGCGATAAGATTAAAACGCGCTTAGGACGCCGTCGCCATTGGATTATTCTCTCAGTTCCCATTCTCATGCTTTCGGTCTATAGGGTATTTATGCCCCAGAGTATGGCTGCCCCCACGGGGGCGCGATCGGTCACGGGACCTATCTGTTGGTGTGGATGGTGCTGCTTTATGTAGGTTTCACCCTGTTGAGCATTTCTCACCTGTCCTGGGGCGCAGAACTTTCCCCCGACTATGACGATCGATCGCGAGTGTATGGTTGGCGGGAGTTCGCCCTGCTGTTCGGGATGTTAGCTGTTTTGGCTTTGCCAGCGGCGATCGAGCATTTCCTGGGGGCAAAAGTAGAAATTAAAATCGCCTCTATGGGTTGGTTCGTGATTATCCTGCTGCCCATTACCGTGGCGATCGCCGTTTGGATGGTGCCAGAACGTCCAGTACCGGATCCGCCCGGGATGCCTTGGCAACAAGCAACCCAGATCCTATTAAAGAACAAACCTCTACAAAGGTTACTGTTGGCGGATCTGCTGCTCGGCCTCGTCCCTGGCATTATTGGTTCACTCTACATCTTCTTTGTCAGCTACGTGATGGATCTGGCCGAAGTAGCCAGTCTGATGCTGTTAGTCTATTTCATAGCTGGTTTACTCAGCATTCCGGGTTGGATCTGGATCAGCTGCCGACTGGAGAAGCACCACACCTTTGTCATTGCCATGATTTATGGATCTATAACCCTGCCCATGCTACTATTAGTCGAAGCGGGTTCCACAAGGTTCTCTATGCTTGTTCTAGGCCTTTACGGTTTAGCTTCCGGGGCCGGGTCATTCCTGCTGCGATCGATGATGGCGGACGTTACCGATCGGGATAACCTAGAAACGGGGATCCAGCGTACAGGTCTATACTTTTCCCTCTTAACCCTAACCAATAAAATCGGTTACGCTGTGGCAGTAGGCATCACCTACCCGATGCTGGACTGGATCGGTTTTATCCCCAGCGGGACCAACACAGCCCAGACCATTGAAGGGCTCAAATATATGTTCATCTTCCTGCCCATACCACTGACGCTGTTAGCAGCGTTACTGATGTGGAACTTTCCCCTCAATAGTAAGCGACAGCAGGAATTGCGTCGCCTAATTGATGAACGGGACTCCGTCAAAGCCCCTGTCAAATAGTTACTGTCCGATTTTTCCGGCACGGTAGGAAACCCAACCCTACCATGCTCGTGTTGGGTTTCGGACCGAATCGCCCAAGATAAATTTTGCCTCGGGCCAAGCCTTCTTGACGTACAAAAAATTTGGAAAATCCCAGGGATTTTTTAGTAATAGGGGTCGATTTTGATTGGAACTGAGTTGATTTTTTTTTGCACAACTGCGTGAATAATGCTAGGTTTTCATGATTCATGCGATCCTGATATCCAGCATTTCTGAAAATGAAGCCATACTCTTCTGGTAAATCGGGGGTCGCCACCACATTATCTATACCCCGATCGGTTATCCCCTGGTTTCTAAATAACTCTTCCAACTCCAGCCTTGCCTGATTCTCCGAGTGATTCACATTGCTTCTGGGGCTTCTCGGAGGTGCATCATAGTCTCCCGCTGTAAGAAACTACCGATGGTATATCGCAATGCAGCCAGTCCGTTCAGTTTCCCCAGCTGGGCATCCCTTTCGGCTGCCCACCCGAGTGGAAACTCTTCGACTCCAATTGCCCAGAATTCCAATCCTGCTGCCACTGTCTTTGGTTCCATATCTAGGACTCCAAATAGGGTGACGCGATGACCCCGCTGTTGCAGTTCGTATCCTAATGGGGCCATAGTGTTCATGTGACCAGTTGACCCAGGACATATAATACCAAAATGAGTCATGTGCTTATCTGTGTAAACTAAACTACTAGGGTGTCGGGTTGGGATAGCGGATGTGAACGGCATCCAGTTCTGTTAACAGGTCTGGATCTAGCTTAACATCTATACTGCTGATATTTTCCTTCAGTTGTGCCATTGTCGTGGCACCGATTATCGTGCTGGTCACGAACCAACGCGATCGCACGAATGCCAAAGCCAACTGAGCTGGACTTATCCCATGTTGGCGGGCAATCTCCACATAGCAATGCACCGCCTCTGTCACATTTTGTTTCTCATAACGCTGACCAAATCCCGGGAATAAAGCCAACCGGGAATTTTCCGGTATCCCGTTCAGATATTTTCCAGTCAACAGGCCAAATGCCAAGGGACTATAAGCCAGTAACCCCACATTATTGAACCGACAAGCTTCTGCCAAGTGAATCTGGAACTGGCGGTTAGTCAAGTTGAACGCATTCTGAATCGATACTACCTTGGGTAATCCCAGCTTTTCAGCCAAATGACAAAACTCGCATACTCCCCAAGGGGTTTCGTTACTCAGTCCTAGATAACGGATTTTACCAGCTTCGATCGAGTCGGCAAATACTTCTAGCTGTTCGGCTATAGGAACAGTATCCCGTTCCTGGGAGGGGTCGTAGTCCGGGGCCCCAAATAGAGGCACGTAGCGATCGGGCCAGTGAATTTGGTAAAGGTCGATGTAGTCCGTGCGCAGGCGTTTGAGACTATCGGACAGTGCTTGTTCAACATTAGCGCGATCGACCCGGCGTTTTTCCCCGCGAATCCATTCCATGCGCGAGGGACCGGCTATCTTCGTTACAATAATCACTTTGTCTCGCTGCTGCTTAACCAGCCACTCGCCGATATATTCCTCAGTTTTCCCCTGAGTTTCCGCTCTTCCAGGCACCGGATACATTTCTGCCGCATCAATGAAATTGATTCCTTGGGCAACGGCATAATCCAGTTGCTCTCTGGCCTCCTCTATGGTATTCTGCTGACCATAGGTCATCGTGCCCAGACATATTTCCGATACTAATAGGTCGCTATCCCCCAGTTTTTTGTATTCCATCAGCCTGTTTACCCCTTCATACCACTATATTTATCTACCTTGCTCATTTTAATACAAGATTATCCTCGAGCGCAAATTTTTTCTCCTCGCCCTTATCAACCCTGGGCGGTTTCCACTAGGGGAGATTGGGGTAAATACCCGATATCCTTGGGTGCATCTCAGTTTTGAGCAATTGTTAATTGAGAATTGTTATAGGTGCTATTTTCCATTCATCATTCACCATTCTCAATTCCCAGATTATAATGCCAAAATGCATTATCGTTGCTCCCATCTCATTTCTGGCTACCTGACTGAGTATGCTGCACAACAGTATAACAGTTCGTCCACCTTGTCCAAACTGAGATATTGTCGATCTGCTAAGGCTTTAATATGCTTAGCGATCGTCTGAATTTGGGAATTGTCTAAATCCAGCCCTAATTGCCTAGCCCTGGCAGCAATTGCATGTTTGCCTGTCAGCTTGTGATTAATCGACAAGGTGCGCGTCAGATCGAAATCCTGGGGATCGATGATTTCGTAAGTCTTGGAGTGATTGAGCATCGCTTTGGTATGAATGCCAGCTTTATGATTGAAGGCCGCTTCTCCGACAATATAGTGGTTGTAGGGAATCGTAATTCCCACTTTCTCAGCCACCAATCGATGGACTGCTGACAGTTTCTTCAGCCGATATTTCCTATGCAATATTTGCGAATCAACCGTATAAAGGCGGGCAATCAGTCCTGCTAGGGGCGTAATCCCATTCCGTTCGCCAATGCCCAAGACTGTCGTATTGATGTGGGTAGCACCCGCTTCTAGGGCTGCGTAGCTATTAGCGATCGCGCAACCCGTGTCATTATGACCGTGAAACTCGATATCTATGCTAGAACATTGGCGCCAGGCTTGTACCAGATTAAATACCTGATTCGGGGTGGCTACTCCCACTGTATCTGCCAGACCAAAACGATGTACCATCCCTAGTTGCTCGATCGCCTGATAAACCCGCAGCAGATCTGACAGCCCATTATGAATGTCCTAACGCCTGGATCAAGGGCAATGGCTAGACAACTGTCTAATGGTTCTGGTAATGGTGCTTCTATGGCATAACAGATAAACCAACGTCCCCTATCTAATACCAAAGTAGGCTCATGATGCATTTTGTCTATAATTGGCTCACTTGCTTTGAACCTTAATCCTTTGGTCTGTGTTGGATAAAACGTTCCTTTCTTCCAGTTATCTTTTTGAAACCGGATAGACTTAACAGGTGTACGTACTGAGCGAAATTTGGCATCTCCTCCTGATTTTCTTGCTGCTTTATGTGCCTCATAAGCCTGAAATACCGCCAATTGGCGGGGTTATATGGAGTTTTGGTTACCCAAGATGGAGCCATATTCATGACCGTTTTCCGTAGGTCATATTTGCCAATCTTCTGTTTTTTTGAGTATGGCAATAGCCTGATTGAAGCACCATCTGGCTGCTGATATCCATTGATACCAAGTTTTAGCTAGTGCTGTTTCCGGGTAAACTCGAATCTTCTTTGATAGTAGATTTGTACTTTCTGAGTCCGTAGAGTCGGCAACTGAAGACATGGACGATGATGGCAAGGAGATCCTCAACCATTTCTCGTTCTGGAGATAGGTCACTTCTGTTGAGAACCACGAGTTGGCAATCTTTTTGTTGACAGAGCCATTCGATAAGGTCTTGACCTTACCTGACAAGTCGGTCTTTGTGGCAGACCACAACTTCTCTGACATCTCCTGACAGGACTTGTTCCAAAATGGATAAAAGTCCTTTTCGTTTGTAGTTGAGACCTGATCCGATTTGCAATGACCAAGTTTTCCGTCTGTGAACAACGATTGCAAGTAGTCTGCTTGCCGTTCGAGGTCTGACTTTTGTTTATATGAACTGACTCTGGCGTAGAGGATTCTGATTCTGGTGTCGCCGCCTGGACTAATGACGGAGTCGATGTCGTATCGTCGATGACCAGCGGGAGTTCTAACTGTATGTATTTTTCCGTCCTTGTCCCAGAAACGGAAGTGTTTTCTCCGAGACCTGAAGGATTTGTGACGCTTCTCTCGGGGTGACATATCTCATAGTTTTTTCTTGCACTATCTATATCTACCACACCCGGGACTATTTCCAGAAAAATCTAGAAATTTTTAGCAAATTACGCTTTAGTCCGATACAGTCAGCCCCATAATCAGCACAGGAGTGATAATTCAAACAATTGCTGTGTCATAGTTTGGGGATGTTACTAGCGTTGGGTTTAAGTTTGATAATTGAAAATTGGTAACCAATAATTATATGAAGATTGAAGGCGGTTCAAGAGAAGTCAGTGAAATCATCAAGATTAATCAGGCTCGAATCAATGCCCAGTAGAGTAACCTGGGTTTCGTCTCCAGCTTTAATCAAGGTATTTCCGTCCTGAAAGACGGTCTGCAAATTGGCGGAACTCCCTCCTCTTAGCTCGATGGAGTCGGTGCCTTTTTTAAAGTCTCGGATGATATCGCCCAGCGTCAGGATAAAAGTATCGGCGCCCCCTCCTCCGTGGAAGATATTGTTTCCTCCTCCGCCTATGAGAATATCGTCTCCATTTCCTCCACGGAAGTTATCGTTTCCATTTCCGCCTATAAGAGTATCGTTTCCATCTCCGCTACCACCAACAAGGTTATTGTCCCCATCTCCGCCTATTATAGAGTCGTGCCCATGTCCTCCGTAGAGGCTATCGTTTCCCTGGCCACCAAAGAGGGTGTCGTCCCCTTTTCCCGCCACTATCCTGTCATCCCCTCCTAGGCCATCGAGGTGTTCCCCGTAGAGTGTCCCGAAGAGCCTGTCGTTCTGATCATCCTGACCGATTATTGATAGGTCTCCGACAGAGATAGTCGAAACGCCCTCTAGGACGGCTAGGGTTTCGTCTCCAGCTTTAATCAAGGTATTTCCGCCCTTAGAGAGGATCTGCAACTTGGCGGAATTCCCTTTTTCTACCCGGATGGAGTCGATGCCATTTTCAAAGTCTCGGATGGTATCTTCGCCATCGCCCGGCCTTAGGATAAAAGTATCGGCGCCCTTTCCTCCACGGAGGTCATCGTTCCCCTTTCCGCCGTCGAGGGTATCGTTTCCATTTCCTCCGTTGAGGCGATCGTCTCCATTTCCGCCTATAAGAGTATCTTTCCCATCTCCGATGCCACCAATGAGGCGATCGTCCCCTTCTCCGCCCACGAGAGAGTCGTTTCCACGTCCTCCGTGGAGGCGATCGTTTCCTGGGCCACCAACGAGGGTGTCGTCCCCTTCAAACGCCTCTATCTTGTCATTTCCTGCTAGGCCATCCAGATATTCCCCGTCGGCCGTCCCCCGGAGGTGGTCGTTCTGATTATTCTGACCGATAATTATTGATTGGGAGTCGTTATCATTGATATTAAAAGTAGTTGTACTCTGCGTTCCAATCTTGGCATTGCTGACTGTTGTCACGCTAAAATCAATGGTTTCCGCTGTTGGTTCGTAAATGGTATCTTCAAAAATAGGAACTTCAATAGTTTTGCTCTTTTCACCAGCACTAAAAACAACTTTCAGTGGGAAGGAACTATTATTGTAATCTCTTCCACCTGTTGCAGTTCCACCTGTAATACTAACTTGTACTTCCGAAGTACGTGTGGTGCTGCTGCGAGTAAGAGTAACAACGTTTGTGGTGCCATCGCCTTCGCCGACGGGTGCATCCCAGATTTGCAAAGATAGCTGTAGGGGCGAAGCATTCGGGCGACAAATTATGATATAAGTTTACAGATGGACTCTCCGAATGCTTCGCCCTTGCGAAAGTGGGATGCACCCTTCGCCGACAGAGTAGGTAGCTTGGGAAAATTCTATAGTGGGAGGAATTACAGCTGCAACAGCCGCATTCGCATCAATCAAACCATAGCCGCTATCGACATCGTAGCCGGAAGTTCCCATATCAATGGCAGTTTTCTCCATAGCGGAATAAATTTCGCTGGGAGTCAAGCTATCCGGACCGCCAGCAGCTTCTAGCATCAAGGCTGCTACTGCTGCTGCATGGGGCGCCGCTGCCGAAGTCCCGAAGAAGTTCGGGTAGCTATCTGTATCGTTAGGAATATCGTCGCCAAAGAAGGTGTTGTTTGTCCCGTCTGGAGCCACAATATCAACATTCTGGCGGCTTTCTGGTGTAGCCAAACGGTTACCTGCTGTATCGAAGAGAATGTCTATACCACCTGGGGAGGAATATGAGTTTAATCTAGGTGGGTTGACACCATATTCTGGTGTCCTGAAATAATAAGCAGCTCCGACAGAGGAAGCCCCAGCCGCGTTAGAATGACCGAAGCTGGTTGGGCTATCAGTATTGTACTCGTTAATGGTGGCGCCCTTGGCCACATACTTCATTAGTCCGGGGTTGGGACCGCTATCCTTGCCAATAGCCTTGCCAATGAGAATATTGAAGGACGACCCACTGCTTGAAAAGGGGAAAGCTTCAATTGGATCTCCACCTATATTGGAATCGGTACCTTTACCTTTATTAACGATCTCGTTGTTTGCATCATACACGAAGATATCAAGATCGCTAGCAGAACCGCGACCATCGCTAACGGAGTTAAATGGCTGATCCCACTGTAATGAAAGTCGAGATCCAGTAGACGCTGTAATCGCTTGGTAAAAATCTACTCCAGCACCAGGGTCGAAGTCGTGCCACTCATAGGTTTTCCCGAACAAAGGTTGGGTGATGCCGCTAGGATTAAAAGCACTCTCATAGCTCTGACGAGCATTGTTTCCAGCAGAGGAAAAGTAGGCGACGCCATTAGCAACGACTTCATCCACCGCTTGTGCGACCGGCCCATCTTGGAACATCGGTTCTGTAAAGTCGAGTACGTCATCTACAATTATATCAGCACCTGCAGCAGCCAGAGCGCGGATACCTTTCGCAAAATCCTTTTTACCGTCAAAAGCTGTGTGGAAAACCAAGTCAGCACCAGGCGCAATGTCGTGGATCAGTTGCAACATGGCACGCCCTTCATCAATATCGGTACTGGGACTAATACCATCTTTCAGGACCTTAATTCCTGCTGGTAAGTCGCCGCTAGCAATATCGTCTGATGCGTTGTTCCTGGCAGTAAGTGAAGTATTGTAACTATCTGAGAGTACGCCTATGGTAATGCCAGTGCCATCAACGCCAAATTTTTTCCGTGCCTCATCGGATTTCATGGCTTTGTTAGCTTGGCTTGTGGTTAACCCGACTTTGGTTGTTGGTTGATTCATAAGACGACGAGGTACTTGGTTTACAATTTACTATAGCATGTTCTCGTCAGGCAGATCCTCAAATGCCTTCCCAGGTAGAGCCCGGGAAGGAGAGGAATAGGGTTTTACAGGCTGAAAGATTGTAGGTGCTCATTAATTGCCGAAGCAGTAGTACGGGTGGCATCCTCGCTTACTGCACCCTCGATTAAAGCCTGATCTTCAAACCCGAGAGCATAACGCATGAATAAAATACCATCAGTTAACGCTCCCGCCGTGCCATTGCCATCTACATCTAACATAGTGTCCGCCGTTTCATCCAAGTAGGCAACAATTTCTGATGTATTGCGGGTGGCACCTTCACCTACAACATCTTCAGTCAAAGTCTCTCCCCTGAACCCGAAGAGATAACGTATGGCTACAAGGCCGTCAGTTAACGCATCTATAACTCCATTCCCATCAATATCCAGTGTAGGTGATGGTGGTGGAGTATGTAAGGTTAATGCAATTGAACTGGGAACAAAGTTGCTATTTGCAGGTAGGTTATCTGGGTTGGCACTAAAGTTGATCTGCGTCTCTTCAAAGCCTGGTAACGCTGTGAAGTTGGCCCTGTAAAGGGTAAGGTTAGAATTGTTGGGCCATTTTCCTTCTTCATCTATCCAAGCTTGCAGGATGTATTTGTCTGTGTTCGGGTCGCCATCCAAACCCCCATTGGCGATCGGATCGTCCAAGACTTCACTTATAGGTTGCGCGCCCAAAGAGAAGCGCTCGGTCAGACCAGTGACTGGATCGAATGCTACTTGAGAACTGTCCCAATGCATTTGAAAGACTATTCCTGTGGTGGGAGTTTCCGCAGGTTCAGTAGAGTAGTTGACATCAAAGCTGATGTTCGTGTTTGGTTCTACTGTTTTGATCGGTTCTGAAGGGGTGATTTTCAATTGAGTGACTTCTTCAGGGGCGGCATTAGTTGCCTCAGAAAATTTAATTACATAGGAACCGCCATTACCGATCAATTCATAGTTGTCGTCTCCGTCGATGTCGATGCTGCCTCCTAAAGATCCTATAGTCCACACATTATCATTGCTGTCGGTGGCTATGCCAATGCCAATGTCAGTTAGGAGACTGCCGATCTTTAAGGCCTTAACCAAATCCCCATTGCTGGAGAACTTGGCTACATAGCCATCAAGACTGCCGTTACTGGTCAAATCATTGTTGCCGTCTCCGTCGATGTCGATGCTGCCCTGGAAAGAGCCTGTAGCCCACACATCATCATTGCTGTCGGTGGCTATGTCTGTGTCCACCCCAATAGTGCTACCGCCGATCTTTAAGGCAACCGAAGGTTGCCAAACGTCGTTGATGTTAATGGGAACTTCATTAACGTTGTTGATGTTAATGGTCAAGTTCTCTGAGTAACTCAGCCCACCGGCATCGGTAGATTGAACGAGGATGCTGTAACTCGACTGAGTTTCAAAGTCTGGGGAACTGTTGAAAAGCAGTTGGTCCTCGACAATGGTGAAGGCTGCGTTATCCGTATCTCCTGCACCCGCTACTAACTGGTAGGTAAAGGTATCCCCTGTATCGGGGTCGGTGGTCGAGAAGGTGCCGACAACAGTGTTGGCTGCGACGTTTTCGTCGATGCTGTTGTTGCTGAGCTCGAGGTCGGTGGGAACTTCATTAACGTCGTTGATGTTAATGGTCAAGTTCTCCGAGTAACTCTCTCCTTCCGCATCGGTAGTTTGAACGAGGATGCTGTAACTGGACTGAGATCGACGCCGTTTCCGCACCAGTTCCTGGAAAAGCGCCCAATCAATTACTGCCTCTGCACAGTCCGACGCGATCGAAACAGTCTCAGCTATCTTGTCCGAACACAGCGGCGAATACGTGCGCATAATTGGCATCGACCCCAAAGCTAAGCGGCGCGTTGTCGAAAAGATTATCCAACGTCCTGCTAGTTAGCACCGGCATATGAAAGCAGTCGCCAGCACCCAAACAAAAATCCCCGCAAATTTTTCAGAAAAGTTGCGCGACAAAGGCAGTCTCATGTTATATTGTTATTTTAATTAAAAAAGAGACAAAAGTAAGCTAAAATAAAAAGAGGATATTTTTAAGGATTGATAACAATGTCGTACAGTCTAGACTTAAGGCAAAAAGTTATAACTTATCTAGAGAATGGTGGCTCCATTACGAAGGCAGCGAAAATTTTTGGAATAGGACGAGCCACTATATACAGATGGTTAAATCGTCAAAACCTAGAGCCAACCAAGGTGGAACGACGTCAGAGAAAACTGGATTGGAAAGCATTAGAAAAAGATGTCCAAGAAAATCCTGATGCCAAATTGATAGAGAGAGCAAAAAATTTGGAGTCCACCCGACTGCTATCTGGTATGCACTCAACAAAATACAAATTACCCGAAAAAAAAAGAACTCCGGTATCGAGAAAGAAACAGAGAAGAAAGAATAAAGTATTATAGAATTTTGCCTTATCAAAATGTATGGAAGTGAAAGTCTTGTATTCATTGATGAGTCAGGGTTTGAGGATATTCAGTCTTGTATTTATGGATGGTCGAAAAAAGGTAAAAAAGTGTATGGAGAAAAACAAGGGAAACGGGGAACCAGAGAAAATTTAGTAGCAGGACGAAGAAAAAAAGAAAAAGATTTAATTGCGCCAATGTTATTTAGAGGTAGTCTAAATGCTGATGGTATGATCGGTTGGTTAGTAAAATATTTATTACCGGAATTAAAAATTATTTCAATATTAATCATGGACAATGCACCTATTCATAGAAAGAACGTGATTAGAGATTTAGTAGAGTCAGCAGGTCATAAAGTATTATTTTTGCCAAAATACTCTCCCGACCTCAATGATATTGAGCATGATTTTAGTGCCTTAAAGAGAGCCAGAATGTATGCACCTGTAGGCACATCTTTGGATGAAGTTATCCGGGATTATTGTGCTATTTAGTGCTGTCTCATTGTTATTTAAAATAAACCTATAGTAGAGAAGACCTGGATAACCCCCATACAATTACAACGCCCAAACCTTGTCAGGACGGGAGTAGCAGCAATACGAGATGCTTGTCGCAGGCGTGGAATTCAGGTCTCCCCATTAGACGCGATAAACTCTTCGGTCCAGCAACAGATAGATCCGAAGTCACCCCAGAACGGGACAACAGCCCTTGTGCTGCTTCTGCCTGAAAGCCAAGGCGGCCCGTTGTCGAAAAGATTATCAAACTTCGGCGTCGAACGCACCGGCAGAATTTAGACGAAGCACCAGTCACCAATAAAGAAATCCCCATAAACAAATTTGCCGTTGCACAATTATCAACCATCATCGGTGAGAATGGGGTGCATCTCACTTTTGTAATGCAGCCCCTGCGCAGCGGAGGGGGCCCGGAGCGTGGGCTTTGTACCTGTAGCCGGGCCCTTTAGGGTTCGGGCGGCGAGGCAAATATGGGATGCACCCTGAGAATGTAGAACAAATTTTTCGGAAAAGTTGCACAACAAAGGCATTCCCATGTTATGGTAGAGAAGACCTGGACCCATGCAGTGACAACGCCCAAACTTTGTCAGGACCGGAAGGTAGCAGCAATACGGGATGCTTGTAGCAGGCGTGGACTCCGGGTCACCTCTTGAAAGGAGTGACGGTCGGTATGCCTGGTTTAAGAGATACGGTAAAAAAAGCTTTTTACCTGGGAGTGGGGCTAGTTTCTTATGCGGGAGATAAAGCAAGTAGCACCATAGGCGAACTGCGACAGCAAGCCCAAAAACTGGCTGATGAAATGGTAGAACGGGGTGAAATCACTGCAGAAGAAGCCCGTAAGCTAGTTGACGAGATGCTAGCTTCGGCGCAGCAACAGGTATCGCCGCCGAAGTCACCCAAGAAAAAAACTCCATCGGAACCTCGCTTGATTGAGATCTCAGATGAAGATTCCTCCCCAGAGGATGATGAAAATGTGAACGACTTACGCAATCAAGTAAATTCACTTCAAGAAGAACTCCGCCGTCTTCAGCAGGACTAGAGTAAGTCAAAATTAAAAATTGACAATTGACAACAGACAACTGACAACATATGGAAGATTGGCAAAAAAAATTATTTGGGCTTCTAGAAGTGGTGACTAGCGAGGTAGAAAAGTTTTTTAGTGAAGTAACTGAAGAAGTCACAGAGTTTGTCGATGCGTTAGCCGAGATTTATGAAGAAATATCTGAAGAACTCCAGTCAGCATTCTCCAGTGAGTTTAACGAGTTTGAAGAATTTTTAAACGATATATTCGAGCCAATCGTGATTCTTTATATAGAATATGATGGCGAACTGCCCTTCGATGTCTCCGGAGACATCGAAGAACCATACTACCCCGAAGGCGACACGGGAGACCCGGTCCAGAACAGCCATCCAGCCTGCGTAGGTTGTTGTCATTACCACGGTCAAGTTTACGGGGGTAATATGTTCATCTGCGCCATGCATCCCTACGGTTGGGATTCTGAAAATTGCCCTGACTGGCAATCAAATTAAAAATTGTTAATTGAAAATTGTCAATTGATAATCGGCGGATATCGGGCATAAGTATCGCTTGACATGCGTAATAATATGATCTAATCTTCGCAGATCCTGCGGGCAAAATAGAAAATGCTCTGGATCCGATAATATCTGACCGGTGGGACTGGAGTATTCGATGTCTCTCGGGAGCTCGATGTCTTCTGGGAGCGCTGCACTACCCAGAAGACATCGTCTGAGCACTACCCAGTATTGCCCGATCGCCTGGTGGGAGTATAACTCACCTGGTGACAGCATCTGCTTTGATGATTGGATAGCCTTGTTCGTTTTTCACATTCTTTTTGTGGTAGTGGTCAATATGTAGTGATTTGACTACGGTCCGGGTTTCAGGCACTAAAATTACTACTTATGACCCACTACCATAGGGCGATCTAAAATATGATCACCCATGTCAAGTGATACTGCCGGAGCAATGACATTCTTTACTGCCTCAAAAAAACGCAGTTTATGACCGTTCGGAGTATAATCGCCAAATCTGCAATCAAATGCCTTAAGCCCCTAGCAACCGAGATCAGGACAATCCCATGAGCAACTCCCCGGATCGAGATCAACCGACTCCACCATCGCCGCCTTCTCAGGGCAACAAACCTCAGAGTCACCCCCGATCTCGGTTGCTGTCGGGAAACAGAACTAAAATCGCGATCGCCCTGGCCTCAGTAGCGGCGATCGCGGCGGGTGCATATATGGGAGCAAGATATTTACTCTCGGAAAAACTCTACCCGATGCTGGAAACTGAAGCCAGCAAGTTCCTAGAACGGGAAGTGAAGTTGGGAAAACTGCAAAGTTTTTCCCTGAATGGGGTCCGCATCGGTCCGGTGTCTATCCCTCCGACCGCCACGGACCCTGATAAGGTGGCCATAGAAGCTATAGATGTGAGGTGGCAACTGTTGCCAGTGTTGCAGCGTAGCACCTTCCCCTTCCAGATTACCCTGGTGGCACCCGATCTGCACGTGGAACAGGATGAACTTGGAGAATGGGTAAACCTGGAGTTCTTGGAGAAAATATCACCAGGAGAACCTCCGCCTGTAGATATAGAAGCTACCTTGAAGATCCAAGAAGCGTCGATCGCCCTTTTGCCAAATACCGCCACTACCCCTGTAACTAGCGAAATCAATGGCAGGGTCATATTCCAGATGGCTAAGGAGGAAATAGAATACGATATCGATGCTGACATCGCCACAGGGAAAGTCAACATCAAGGGGGAAACCCTGATAAAAACGGGAGAAAGCGACATCAGCGCTTTGGTGCAAAACTTACCTCTGACAGAATTTAATCCCTTCATCCCTAACGCCGTGGCGGCGATCGCCAGTGGCCAGTTAAATGCGGACCTGAAAGCCCAACTACCTTCCTTCCAAGAATTGCCCTCTGTTAAGGGAAACCTTAACCTACAGTCCCTTCAGATCCAAGTCCCAGAGTTCCCCCACCCAGTTAATGCTAGCGCCCAACTGGACTTCCAAGGCAAGATATTTGAGATCGAAGAAATCAAAACTAGCTATAGCGAGAATCTCCAAGCCCTGGTTTCTGGTAAAGTAGATTTAGATCGAGGATACGACATCGCCGTAGCAGTAGCACCCTTTGGCTTGCCAGAGTTGCTGGAGGTTGCCGCCGTAGAATCTCCCGTAGAATTTGATGGCGAAATGCAACTTGGCTTGTCAGTCACGGGGGCGATCGAGAACCCGGAGATTAACGGGATCCTCAAAAGCACCAAAGTTACCCGCATAGATAAGCTGGAAATTGCTCTTCTGCAAGCTAACTTCGGAGGATATCTTTCCCAAGCAGTGCTGAAAGACTTGCAAATAATCCCCCAAGCAGGAGGTAGCATCAGGGGGAAGGGCGAGGTAAAACTGTCTAATGATAGTGGCGAGTTTCTGGAACCAGCAGAAATGACCCTATCCTTTGATATGAATGCCCAACTGCCAGTAGACGAGATTGCCAGTCCTTACAATCTCCCACCAGATATTAGCATCAGCAACCTCACCGCCCAAGCTCAGGTCCAGGGGACAGTAGCGCAACCAGAAGGGCAGCTGCAATGGCAGGCCCCAGCAGTAGCAGCAGTAGGGGTAAATAACATTTCCGGTGGGGGTGAAGTTACTCTGATAGACAATCAAGTCCAACTGCACAACAATCGAGTCCAAATAGGTGCAGGAACGATCGCTATAGGGGGCAACGGCGACCTGGAAACTGGTGATTTCCAGGCATCTGTGCGGGCCAAAGCAGTGCCTATCGATCCTTTTATCGATCCAGACGTTCCCGGGGTAACCTTGAGTAATGGCACGGTCAGATTAGCAGGGAATCTCAACTCCCCAGATATAGATAAAATTGCAGGAGGCGCGGACCTGAATCTGAATATAGCAGGGTCCCGGGCAGTAGTTAATGGTAAGCTGCAAGATGGTTCCTTGGAAGTTAAGGGGAGAACATCTCAAATTCAACTCAACAAATTTATCCCTGACTTGCCCCTAACAGCTAACCTGCTGGGATCTTCTGTGAATCTTGTTGCCGATCTCAAAGATCTGCTAGCATCAGCTAGAGATCGAGATTTGAATAGCATCAATGCTAATGCAAATGTCAGGTTAGGGGTAGAGGACGGTACGGTAAACGCCAATACCCAAATCAATGGTGGCATGGTAGATGTAGCGGCAAACACATCGACCATCTCACTAACTCCCCTACTGCGCTTCTTCCTACCCGAGACATCCTTACCACCTGTTAGCCTGTTGGCAAGTCAAGTAAATATCTTAGAGTCTCTAGATAACATCATATCAGTAGCACAATCTTCCGATTATACTAGCATTAACCCCACTGCTAATGCTAAAGTGCGACTGGAAGTAGGTGAGGGCAGGGTTTTGGCCACAAGTACGGTGAAGGCAGGCCGAGTAGATGTAGGGGCGACAACAGATAGAATAGAACTAACTCCATTCCTGCAAGCATTCCTGCCCGAGACATCGATCGCACCGGTTACCCTATTAAGCAGTGAAGTAAATATATCTGAGTCATTAAAGGGAATAATATCAGCAGCAATATCCCAGGACTCGAGCAAAATTAACCCTAGGGGCAAGGCGGAGGCGCGGTTAAAGGTGAATGACGGCAGGGTTTTGGCCACAAGTACGGTGAAGGCAGGGCGGGTGAATGTGGCAGCAGAAACATCTAGGATAGAACTAACTCCATTCCTGCAAGACATCCCTGTACCGGTTACCCTGTTGGAAAGTAAGGTGGATTTCTCCGAGTCCCTCCAGGCGATCGTATCAGCAGCGGTATCCCAAGATTTTACCCAGATCGACCCCAATGCTACTGCTAATGCCAGCTTGAAAGTGGCGGAGGGAACATTAAGGGGGCACTCTCACTCGAAGATAGTAAATGGCAGACAAATGTGACAGCATCTCAGCTGCAAGCGGGGGAAGTGTTACAGAAACTGGGAATTCTCAATCCTGCAAGCAAGAGTTCACTACCATTGAATGCCCAGGTAAAGATATCAGGAAATCTCGATCCCTTGGTGAATCCTCAGATTCCCTCTACTATTACAGCCGATAAGATCTCAGTGCAGCTAGCAGAACAATTTCTAGATGCGAGTGGCACGGCCCTAATCTCCAATTTAACCACAGCAGCGAGGTCTGTAGGCTTAGAATTAGACATTGCCGCAAGTTCTGACCTAGATGCTATACCCTTCACCCAACTGCTAAGTATGGCACCGGTGGAACGAGACTTCCTGCCTACTCAGCTTAACATCCGAGGAGATGCCGAATTTGAAGGTCGCCTATTGGCGAAAAACATACTATTAGACCCCTTAACAGCAGATAACTTAAATTTAACAGGAGATCTGGAACTACGGGATTTTGCTTTCAATGAGATGAAGTTCGATCGGGTGCTAACGGGTCCAGTGAAGGCAGATCCGGCCCGGGAAATAGCAATTAATTTGCGGGGCAAAAAAGATGCCATATCTGCCCAACTAACACCTTGTTTCGGTTCGGCATGTATGGCCCCGTATATACCAGCATCCTTGGAAGTCCGACAAGGAGACGGGGAAAATACCTTCCTGGTGCGAGGGAAACAGACGGACGACATTTTCAAGGCGAAAATAGAAAATTTGGCTCTGGATGTGCTGAAAATATCCCCAGGAAAGCAGTTGGGCATCCCGGGGGCGATCGAGGGTCTGGTAAATGGGGCAGTTGACATAGATATGGCCACATTAGCAACTCAGGGTAACATAGAAATCGCTAAACTAGGACTGGGTTACAGAGAAATAGATCGATTGGCAACTAGCTTCTTTTATAATAACAAGGTCGCCCAGTTGGCATCTGGTTTGCTGCAGCTGCAAGACAGCCGATATGATTTTAATGGAGGCTTAAATCTCAATACTGGCGAGGTAGAGGGTAAGGTGAATATTGCCCAAGCTTCCGTGCAAGACATCCTGTTAACCCTGAATTTGCCCAGCTTGCAAAAACTGCAAGAGATATTTGCACAATATCAGCCCCCTACCGAGAAGGCAAGTGCCGCAGACGTACAAACCCTGCCAGTAGGAAACCCAGAAGCTCCAGTTTTTAGTCAGCTGCGCCAACTTGCCCAGAGTAATGTGCTCGTCCAGGGAGATCGAGCAGCAGAAACACCAATATACTTAAATATCCAGGGGGACTATAGGGGCGCGATCGCCCTAGCAGGCACCTTAACCAACCCTCAGATAGACGTGGATCTGCAAGGCAAAAATTGGCAGTGGCGTCCCTATCAACCGATTGCCGAACAGTTCCCGAAAAATCAGGGTGCGGTTCTGGGACCACCGCAAGAGGAGAACCGGGCGATCGCAGTAGAGGAATGGAAAGTTCGAGGAAGTTTGCAGGACCGAGTCATCAAGATCGAGCCCCTACGTCTGGAGTTAGGGGATGACTCTGCGATCTCCTTTACAGGGGAACTCTCGGAGCAGAAACTAGGGGGTCTGTTCCAAATAGAGAAGTTCTCCTTGGATACAGTGGGCAATGTTGTCGAGCTGCCGATTGACATCAAAGGCAATCTTAACGCCAAAGCTACCTTGGGCCGGAAGCATGACTTTACCCCAGGTACTCGGAGAAATATCCTTTGCTGATGGGACGATCGACGATCGGCCTTTAGAGGAGATTCAGGGCCAGTTCGCATATAATAACAACCGCCTAGACTTTCGCACCACCCAACCTTCTTCTATGCAAGTCCAGGCAAATGTCCCCTTTCCCATAGTGCCAGAGAATAATAGGGCGGAAGTGGACGTGCAGCTGGACACGGAGGCGATCGCTCTAATTGGATTATTTACTCAAGGAATGCTAGAATGGGTAGATGGCAAGGGGAAAGTGGCGTTACAGGCTAGCGGTAATTTAGATATAGAGGCCAAAAACATCAAAAACTTGCAGGCTACGGGTAACGTCAGCCTCGAAAATGCTACAGTCAAGAGCAAAGCCGTCTCGGAAGACCCCCTAATTCTCAACGGCGCGATCGCCTTAACAGAGAAACATCTGCAGGTAGAGAACCTAGAGGGCAACTTTGAAAAAAGCCAAATCTTCATAACTGGAATATTGCCCATATTCAAACCATTGAGTAATAATGACCCAGAGAAACCCATAAAAATATCCATTGATGAAGGGAAGCTGAACTTAAACGGGCTGTACGAGGGGCAAATTGATACAGAGGTAACGATTAGCGGTAGCGCCCTCCGTCCAGTAATTGCTGGGGAAGTGGCCTTGTCAAATGGGCGAGTAACCCTGCCCCTGGCAGCAAACGGAACTCCGACATCAGCAACTATTCCCTCGGCCCCTGCGGAACTGCCGATCGTACCAAAGTTTCGGGATTTTAGGGTAGTGCTGGGGGAGAATTTCAGGGTGAAAAGAAACCCTCTGCTTGACATGGAAATTGATGGGGATGTTACCGTGAATGGAGCGTTCCAGGGCTCCCCAGAAGACTTGCAACCAGAGGGTACAATTAACCTCAGGCAGGGAGTAATAGATGTATTAAACAACACGCTGTTATTGTCACGGGGCTATGAGAGCAAGATTTCCTTCCTGCCATCTGCAGGATTACTCAATCCTAACCTAGACATGCAGATGGAAACAACAGTGATTGACAGTCCCAATAACGAGCGATCGCAGCGTATCCAGGGTCAGAGGAATGAGATTCCCGATAGTAGTGTGGGGTTAAGCAGACCTGATGAAATTAACATCTATGTTACTGTCAAAGGGGATTTGCAGCAGCTGCTACTAGCCAGTGATGAAAATCCTTGCCTCGATCGGCTGATTAACATTAACCTCCCCACCCAGGGCAGTGTCAGGACTATGGATACCGCAGAATTACAACGGTTAGCCCTTTGCCTGGATGAAGAGGCCGCTCAAATTGCTGCCAACAGGCAACTACTGTCCAGAGTGGAAATCACTAGCGTGCCAACCCGCAGCGAGGCGGAAATTATCGCCTTGCTGAGCAATCAGTCTGTGGAACTTGTGAAGCAGCTGGCTTCAAGTAATGAAGAAGAACTCTTGAGTTTTGCTTTTTCTCGGTATGTAATCGATCCGGTGGTGCGTGATTTCGCGTTCAAACTTGCAAATCTGGTTACTGGGGCGGGTCAAAAAATTGGTCTGTCAGACTTGAGTGTATATCCAATTTTCGAGGGTTTTTATCCGGTAAATGAGGAGTCTGTGGTCAGGATTATCTATGACTACGAATTCAATGAGATGAGTGTTCAGTATGAAACGAGGTTTTAATTAAATAGCTGTCAATGGGTGTGGTCATGCATTTGTTAATCTCCTGGCCAAAAGGATTGCGACACTGCCGCTGTCTCCCCTTTAGCCGTGCACACGCTGCGCTACGCGATCGACGCTGACAGATTACATAGTAGCGCGTAATCCTAGCTTGTATTATAGATTATACTATATAATACATATCCGGGCGGGAGTCGCTTATCAACCAGTGAAATCGTCAGAATTTTACCTTTTCTTTATCAACTAGTTTTGACCACACCCTTAGATACCTGTGAAGAACCTTTAGCGTTATGAGTGAAGAACCTTTATTCGCCGAGTCAAGCACCTTTAGCGGGTAGTGGTCAATATGTAGTGCTCTGTCCATGTTAAAATGATGGATAGATATATAGTGGAAGTTTTGATATATAATATTCCCAGACATAAATATCCATCAAAATAAACTGGACATAACAGTAGTGATTTGACTACGGTCCGGGTTTCAGGCACTAAAATCACTACTTATACCCGGATCTTTGTCACCCATTAATTCGTATGCTCCACCATCTAGATGCTTCATTCAGCGAAACGCCTTTGCTGGGGCCGATCCTAACTTTTTTATTCAGATCCTTTGCACCAGTGAACTTAATGGTTTGCTCTGCCCGATCGCATCTAATGTAACCCTAGACAATTTTATCTTTAGCAAACACGCTGAGAATCTTTTTACTCGGACGATCTGCAAGAGAGACAAGTTTATTTGCCAATGCTACTGGAACCAGTGCATCGTCATACATATGACACTTCAAGCGACTAACATGATACAAACAGTTTGAAGCATTCAGTAAATCAGACAGAAGAGGATCTAGGGAAACCTCTTCTGTCGGCAAAGTCAAAACGTAAATATTCTCGTCGGGGGCTTTGTAGATAATCTTTCTACTGTAGTAACTGCTGGAACCGTAGGCATCTGTTGTATTTTCATCTGACGAATAGCTCTTTCTGCTTCGCCTCACTAAAAATGTCAACAGTTCCAAGTTGCAGAATTTTGTTTAACAGGTTCATAGCTCTGTAATTCCTCGTTCTCAAGATTAGTAGTCAAGCCGAAATTAATTTTTTCATTTCTGGGTCTTCAAAGCGTATACAAGACTGCTTCGCATATTCTTCTTCAGCTTCAATACTAACCCATTATTGTCAACCCGCTATACAAATTTACTGTTAGCCACGGCCTGACCTGTCTCGTGGGAGCGCTATTCGCACTACCCAGGAGATTGCGAGGGTTCAAACCCCCGCGTCATAGCTAAAGTAGGTTAAAACTCAGATCTTGCACCATTCGCAACTAGAGGCGGAGCCTCGATAGCGCGGGTAAAAATCATCAATTTCAGGCTATCTGCTTCCCCTCACTAAAAATGTCAAGTTGCCTAATTTTGTTTTTCAGACTGTTCATAGCCCGGGAATTCCTCGTTCTCAAGATTAAGAGTCAGACTCAGTATCTTCTGGAGCCGAAATTAATTTTTTCAGTTCTGGGTCTTCAAAGCGTATACAAGACTGCTTCGCATATTCTTCTTCAGCTTCAATACTAACCCATTGACGCCCCGTACGCTCTGCTACATAGCCAGTTACGTTTGAACCCGCAAATGGATCTAGCACCAGATCCCCAGGATCGGTCAAAAACTGCACAAAAAAATCAACAAGGCGAGGCTGGATGCGTGCGGGATAAGGCGTAATTCCTCTTGCTTTGCATTCAGCGTGGAAAAAATCAGTCGAAGTTGTGTTCGACAGGCTAAATGCACTTCCGGGAATACGCACTTCCGCATCTGGATTGATTGGCTCCATCTCTAATACGTTATGGGATATTGCTCCCCCATTATTTTTTAGGAAAGAAGATTGGCCTATCTTGTGACCAGAAGGGCGTTTTCCAGCATTGTAGGTGCCACGACTTAGAAGCTTTTGCATCTTCTTACTATAAGGTCTCAGAACTTTGCTGTTGTCAGCCTTGGGCTCGTCGCTAATTGCCATCCACCACAGTTGAGTGTAGCTGTCTGTGACCCGGCAACGCTTAACATTGACCCATTGCGTAGGCGATGGTAATCTCGCCGGGTTGTGACAGATGAACTGCTGACATAGCCTCAGCCCTGCATCTTGATGAGAAACAAAGCCTAATAGAGATTGTAGAGGCAGCAGGGACTGCACGGGACGACGGTCCTCCCAGCAATTATTAAACTAAGCCAGTCCGTCACCGGACCGACTCGTCTTCAAAACCGGACGTGAGACTTTCACCTCATCCGGCTCCTCAGTTTTGTCACTCTTGTCATGAGTACGGCTTTTACTGCCATCCCTGGCAGATTTGTAGTCGTGGCAATAGTCATGCAGCAACTGCAGGTTGGCGTACCAATCCTTACCTCCCCTTACGGTTGGCATGATGTGGTCCAATTCCGGAAGTATATCTAGGATCCCGTATTGGTTGACCCCGACTGCCGGTGTTCTGTCCCTCTAGCACCGGTATTTCGCATTTCCCGTGTTGCTTCTTCAGTAAGTCGATCACTCGTGTGCTTACATCCGGGCTCTTTGGAAGTCTCTTGCTCCAGTACACTAGGTTACCGTCGAATGGGCTAGCTGTCCCCTTCACCTTTGCGTGTCTGATTATCTCAGTTTCGGCGTGTCGGGTAAGCTCTATTTCCTCTCCATTTTTGGTCTTGCCAGTAAAGTTCCACTGTTTCTCCTTGGTAGGGGTCCAGTACTTCTTGGCAATCCATTCGCCCGATTTGTTGGGATGCCTTCTGTTTGCCCATTGCCACAGCAGCTTCCATAGGTGATTGTCCATATTGCTGTAAGTTTCCTTACTTACTACAGTACTGAAGTATTTGCACCATCCCTTTATTATTGGGTTCAGTTTGGCTATTAATGCCGCCTGTGGTGCCGCTTTGTGGCTGCAAACTACTTGAGATAGTTGCTCTTTATGTTTCCTGATGGATTTGCTGCTGGGTTTGATTAGTGTCTTGAATCCTAAGATGGCCCCGTGCGGAGATTTGCCGCTTCTGTGTTTCCCTACCCTGTACTGGCGAATATTGAACCCCAAGAAGTCGAACCCAGGGTCATTCCCCTCAAGGGTATGGGATATGTTGGTTTTTTCCGCTTTTAACTCCAGACCTACTCCTTTTAACCATTGCTCGACGACTCCTTTTGCTCGTTCTATCATTGATCGGTCATCATGCATTACCACAAGGTCATCGGCATATCTGACTACTGTCAGTTTCTCCTTTTCCTTTTTGGTTCGGACTAATTCCATCACTGCCATCTCTAACCCCTGTAGGGCGATGTTGGCCAATAGAGGGGATATTACACCCCCCTGTGGAGTCCCTGCATCTGTGGGTTGCCATTTTTCCTGGTCCATCACCCCGGCTTTTAACCATGCCCGTATCTGTCTACGGATTGGTGATGTATTATTCAATTTGTTAAGGAGCGTTGAGTGGTCAATTCTATCAAAACACTTGGTGATATCTGCGTCTAGCACCCATTTTGCTTTTTTGTTGATGCTGAGGAATATTGCCTCGATTGCATCGTGACATCCCCTTCCTGGTCTGAATCCGTATGAATTGGCCTCCATATACGCCTCCCACTCGGGCTCTAGCGCTAGCTTGACCAATCCCTGTAATGCGCGGTCGTGCATCGTCGGTATACCTAATGGTCGCTTTTCGTCCCGTCCAGGCTTTGGTACCCAGACCCTACGTGTGGGTCGGGCTTTTGCCTCTCGGGTGACTCTGAGCTCCCTTACCAGTTCCTGACGTTTTCCTGGGGTCAGTGCTTTCACACCGTCCACGCCTGCCGTCTTCTTTCCCTGGTTCTGTTGTGTTACCTGCCGTACCGCTATCATCTTTGCGGACCATGACCGATTCAGTAACCCTTGGAGCTTGCGAACTTTCTGCTTATTGCCTTCCTGTGCCGCTCTGTAAATTTGTTTTTGCAGCTTAAAGACTATCCTTTCTAGCTTGTGCCAGGGGACGGCCTTCCAGTCATACACTTGTCTTTCGACTATGTTCCGTGACATATTCACTACTACTAACAACTCCACATTTGACAAAACCGTGAGGGCGTCAGCTCTATCCTGCTCATTACAAACAGGCATTTGCTTCTCCACTCAATCTTTCCCAGTTGTAACCTGCCTGATGGAAGCAGATGGTTGCGCCTGTGGTGGCTACTCAACCTTATCGACCGGTGGTTGAGAGTACAGCAACTGGTTTACTTCGTTCCTACAGATGATTGGTAGTAACCTTAGGTAGATTCCATGCGCCGGGTTTGTTGTCAGTGCTTATTGGTCGGTTGGGTATCCGCCAATGACCGTTATCCTTTCCCTTTTGGGCCAGTGTGTCAGCCCTATTACACTGGTTTATTGTTACGACACTGTAAATCTTCGCTTTTATGCTCACCATAGTTACTTGCTCGACGGTGACCGGTTTTAGGCTACCAGTCAGAGCGCCTTTCCTTCTCGTTTCACGCTTTGATGCCATCTCGAACGTGGAGAAGGTGCTGTTACTCCTGCACCTGGAGAGGTGGACTTTCACCACCATCACCTGTAAGTTCTCAGGGCTAATGAAACCCCGGTAGCGGTCCCCCTTCTTGACCCGCGTCAAGTCAGTTTACGCTAAACGAATCACACACCTAATTCAATAACTATCGATCCGTCTGGTTTTAACAGACGGGACAAAATCGGTGCGAGCTCGGCAAACCATTTCAGATAGTCTTCTCCTTTGTGGTTTCCATATCGCTTCTTTTTGTTCAGTGGGAACGGTGGCGAAGTGAAGACTAGCTGTACCTGGCCTTCTAGCGATCGTCCTAAATCACCATTCAGGAGTTCCTCGCAGTTGCCGAGGTAAAATTTACCGAGTTGTGTGCCGGTGTATGGTTCAATGGTAGTCACGGATTCTTTTCACTGTTTCTCATTGGATCTATGATAGCAGACGATCGTACTTCTGTACAATTTTAGATCATCAAGGCTGAAACCCTTTAGTTGGCGTGATTATCGGCTTTACTTTTCACCCCAAATCCAGGATTTACATTGATGCTTGCCCTTACCCCGATTATCATAGCACAAGATGATGATTTACATGTCAGGTGGGCGGTGCCCTACAGCCGATCGTCAATTTCAGGTGGGCGGTGCCCTACGGCTAATAATTAATGTCAGGTGGGCGGTGCCCACCCTAGGGATTAATTTACTTTAGTTAGTAACCCCACGGGCAAGGGCTTAAAGGAAAGACGTTCGTTTTCTACCTCTACAAAGATAGTATCCCCGTTCTTAAGCTCGCTGCGCAGGATCGCTTTCGCAATTTGGGTTTCTAACTCCCGCTGAATTGCTCGCTTCAAGGGACGCGCCCCATAGACGGGGTCATAACCTACTTCTGCCAAAAAGTCAAGGGCAGTTTCGGCAAGTTTGAGAGACATCTTCCTTTCTGCTAACCGCTGGGACAAACGCTGCACTTGCAACTTGACGATCGCCCGCAATTGTGCTTTCTTGAGAGCGTGGAAGATGATGATTTCATCGATGCGGTTGAGGAACTCTGGACGGAAACTCGATCGCATCTATCTAGCACCGGTAGGCGATCGGACCTTCTTGGCACCGGTAGGATATCGGAACGGAATGATATTGCTACTCAGTTAAAAATGTGGTAATCTCTAAATAGTTCCATTTAGAGCATAAGAAGTATATCTGGCGACCAATGCACGAGAACACTCAACAATTAGTAAAAAAACCTACCGTCCTTGATTTGTTTTGTGGTGCTGGTGGGATGAGTTTAGGTTTTCAGAATGCTGGCTGTGAAATTCTAGGAGGAATTGATAAAAATCCACACGCCATCAAAACTCATCATAAAAATTTTCCTGATTGTAAATTAAAGCTTCCTGCTAGAGATATTCATGATGTTAATTTATATGAGTTACCGCTTCAACCGGGAGAAGTTGATATTTTAATTGGCGGACCGCCCTGTCAAGTATTTTCAGTAGTTGGTCGGGTAAAAATCAAGTCCCTTTCCCAGTCCGATATTGACAGAGATCGCAGGAATTTTCTGTATAACTACTTTGTGAACTTTTTATGTCACTATAAACCTCGGTTTTTTGCGATAGAGAATGTCAATACACTCAAAAGGCATAAAATTTTTTCAACCATGATTGCCGATTTAGAAAAAGGATTACCTGCTCATCGGCGTGATTATCCGGGCTATGATATTGAATACCAGGTATTGCAGGCTTATGATTATGGCGTTCCTCAACGGAGAAAACGTCTATTTATTGTTGGAGTCCGTAAGGATTTAGGGTTGAAGTTTGAGTTCCCTCGTATTAGCACAGAAAAAACTGTTTCAGTGGGTAATGCTATTGGAGACCTTATACCATTAAGACCTCCGTACAGACCTTTAGGAACTAAATCTATTTCTCGGCAAATAGACAGTGAAAAGCCTTATCTTTCTCTTCCCCAGTCAGAATATCAGGAAAAAATGAGAAAAATGGATGCTGACGCTGTGATGAACCATATCTGTCGCTCTCACAACCCAGTAGATCTGATTTGTTTTGCCATGCTTTCTCAAGGCGGTAAATACACCGATTTGCCAGAGTTTATGAGACGTTATCGATGGGATATTTTTAATGATAAATATAAGAGATTGCCCTGGGATGAACCAGCTTGGACATTGACAGCTCATGCGAAAAGACTGTCTGGCTTACATTCATCCAACTCAAACTAGAAGTATTTCTGTTAGAGAAGCTGCTCGACTTCAGAGTTTCCCTGATGACTTTATATTTGATGCACCGATGACTAGGATGTTTGAGTTGGTTGGGAATTCTGTCCCGCCTCTTTTGGCAGAGGCGATCGCCCGCCCCATTGTCGAACAAGTACGAGCATACTATGAAAGTCTGTGAAACTGAGATCTTGCACCATTCTCAATTAGTCTCATGGCCCGCCGTGGGTTTAAACCCACGGCTAATAGCTAAAGTCGGTTTTCAACCGACTTTAGCTATTAGCTGTGTTCGCAGGAAGTTTCCGAGATCAACTGACAAGCGTAGCAAGCAGCACCATTTACCTTTTCCTCTCCAAACTCTTCTTCAATGCAAATGGGGTCATTGGAGCAAGCATCTATATTGCGAAGGGCCGACTTGAGAACCCGATCGAAGTGGGGAACTAAACCGATCAGTCCTCCCAGGGTACCGTCACCACCTGACTGTGCCGTGTAAAGTAGTAAGCCTCCTACTGTCTTGTTGTTAATTGTGCAACTATATACTCGTTCTCGGATAGCGGCTGAAGAGTAACCGGAATCAACTGAAAGAGCCGTGATTAAACGGTGAGATAATGTATGCCACCAGACAAATACCGGATGGAGATAATCCTCTTTAGTTCCCGGCATAGCTTTGATTTTTCGGTAGCCATCGGATGCATTATAAGCTGCTAACCAGCGACGGTAGGCTTGTCCTTGTAAAGGAAAATGTTCTGAAAGTCCTTTTGGCTCCGTGTCGGATACAAAATCTAAAAAAATTCCCTCGCCAAATAATTCAACGCCTGGATGCCAAGCAATACTCCTATTAGGCGGATCGTACTCAACGGGGACAATTTTAGGCTGATTTTCTTCGTTACCTGTATCGATCGGTCGGGTATAGCCAATTTGTACCATGACCACTCGCAATCGGCTCAGGGGTGTCACCCTCAAAGTTCGACCTGAATCTAACCTGAACCTTTCGACATTTTCTTTGTAAACTTCAAACTGATTCGGTCCTCCTGGTTTATCCGAACGCTGAGGGGGCGCTCCATCACAAGCTGCATTGCGCAAGCTTCGGAACTCTTCTTGTCTCAGGGTTTCTTCTGTTGATTCTTTGGGGTTGTTGATTTCACCTAAAATGTCATCTATCGCCCCCAGGATTTCTGCCTCATCATACCGCTTAATAGTTGCAGCAATTGTTGGGTCAAGCAGTCGTCTGCTTACTAAAGTATCCAACATTTGAACAATCTGGTCTTTGGAATCTACAGTGAGAGGCAATGCAGCAAGGATAGAGCGAGTCTGAAGCAACCGGTGTAAACCGGTATCCAGCGGAGGAATTGTAAGTGCTGACCTAATTTCAGCTACTCGCAAGTTAGCAGCACCGCGCTGAATTATCTTAGCTGATTTATTACAATCACACCTCAGATCACCTTCTTCTGGAAAGCGTCCCGAACAAGTAAAGTTTTTTTTATAAGCATCACCAAAATTAACCCTTTTACGACATTCAGGACAAGTAATTTCGATATTCTTTAGCGCGCCCCCACCACCTTGCCACAGCAAATGGTCTGGTTTACTACATCCTTGTCTGTGTTTTATCATTGAACCCCAAGGAACTTCATCAAGGTGTCCGCGAGTACAAGCCAGAACAAAACGCACCGCCTCTTCGCGAGATTTTGCCCATGCTTCTTCCCATTTAGGTGCAGGACTACATTGAGGGCAACCCTTTAAGGACTGCGGTTGGTATCTGTAGAGAATACCATGAGTAGGGCAGAGGGACCACCTCGGAAAATAATAGGCATTATAGACCAGTTTGTTTTCTGGTACTCCTAACTCAGCGTTCGAGGGGATCCGAAAGATTTTTTTGTTATTCAGCAGAGTTTGCGAAAGTCGCAGGTCTCTAATTTCATAAGCATCTGGCTCAGTATTTTCAAATAGTCCTGAGTGGCTGGGAGCGGCGATGACAACCGGACCATCTGGTGTTTCCAGAATGCTCGCAGGACCAAAAGTTGTAATGTATTGTGAAGGACGAATAGATTGACCTTTTGCTGCCATAATTTCACTTCCTTAGTTTTGCTGTTCCGATCGCGGACGACCGAAGCGTGTCATTCCTTCGACTTCGCGCAGGGACTGTGGAGCATTCCGATAAACAACTGGAAAGTTTCGCTCTTGATGTTGTTCGTCTCCCAAAACGACAGGCTTGGTCGGGTCTTTATCAATGGCATACTCTTCATAGACTAGGTCATTTTCATTTTCGGCAACAGTCTGCCAGCGATCGAACCCTCCTCTCACCTCGCGATCGACTTGATCTTCTGGTGGGCGGCGAATGTCTAGTTGAATTTGCGATCGCCTGTTAATCACTTCGTTAATCACCTGTAACTCACTAGCTGAGTTACGAAGCCTTTCCATAACAGGAGCCTTATTTTTCGCCGCCCATTCCTCTGAAACTGGTTCGCCCCGAATTTCTCTTGCTTGTCGCAGCAATGCCACTGCTACCGGTCCCATGCCTCGCTCTCTAGCTCTAGCTGCAAAAGGGGTAACGGTAATTGGCTCAACATAGCGGTAAATTGCTCGGTGGTAGCCAGTAAAAAATTCATAATGAGCCAAATCTCGCGGACGACTCGCTCTAAAGAAAGTAATCACTAGCCCTCCCTGAGAGCGACCGACACGACCGGTCGCCTGAATGTAGGATGACGTTGTTTTTGGTTGACCATTGACAATCATCAACCCCAAGCGGTCAATATCAACACCGGTTCCAAACATGGACGTACTCAAAACAATGTCTTTAGCTTCAGGTAATGGCTGTGAAAGGCTAGTTAGTAACCCGGGTAGTTCGGTAGAATCCTTGCGGCTGGAAAGTTCGATCTCTTCCCCTAAATCTCTTACCGAAACTTCTCTCACCTCACCAACGTACTTCAGACGTTCGGGAATATCTTGACGATACAGGGTTAAGGCTCCAGCGAGTTCCCGAATTGCATTGAAATAACCTACTAGCGTCCAGAATGGATCGCAATCGCCATCGCTGTATTCTGCTTCTCTCAGTTCCCAAATGCTTTGAAGCATTGACGAATAGAGCCGCACAATGGGGGTTTGAGCGCCTTTACCGGGAGCGCAAACCCCCACATACAGGCGACCGCTGGGATGCCGACCTTTCGCGTCTGTATCTGTTGGGCGAACATTTGCAGGTGTTCTGGCAAAGAAGCTATCTGCTGCTGACAAGCCCGGAGGCGGGAACTGAAAGACATCCCGGTCAAATAAACATTTGACCTGGGATTGAGATTGTCTCACAGTTGCAGTAGAAGCAATGTATTTAGGACCAACAGTTTTGCCCCGATACATTTGCTTGCATAGAGTATCAACAGCCGTTTCATAAAGCCCAACCATACTCCCCAGCGGTCCTTCAATCAGATGGAGTTCGTCTTGAAGAATCAGATCCGGTGGTAATAGAGTATTCACCTCTTTTCTCTGCTTCTTTGGAGACTTAATCTCGACCCCTGCATTGTTGCGGTAATATCCCTCTCTACTGCAATATCGATTAATATTGCCAAAAATAGCACCGGCTCTTGGCTCAAATGCTAGACGGGCAAATTTATCTACTGTCGCCACCAACAATGAAGGAATGCGGGAATAAATCTGATCGTCAACTGTCAAGGCTGAAATAGGTATCCTCGAACAGTGTGAATTTTGCTTGAATGCTTCTAACGGCTCTGACCATACGAAATTATTACACCCATCCAGCAGTGGTCCCATCCTTTCTTGATTAAATTTCAGGGGCACTTTTTCATTCCAGGTTTTGTTATTGTTGAGGTCGCAATTTGGATTGGGACAGTAAATTTCAAAGTTTTCTTTATTCTCTTTACCTCTTGTGCCCAGATATGCTTTCTTAAAATATCCCGGTCTGCTGATTCTAAAACAAACTAATTTCGCCTGGCTTAAAGACTGATTTACCGACTTTTTCCACCAATCATCTAATTTGACCGCTAATACTCTCGACTCTTCTTTGAGGGTAAAAGTCATCGATAGGGTTATGTAGCTGTCAGCAGTGCTCTTGTCATCAACCTGAAAAACCGGACTCGCTGCCATCTCATCTAATGGAATAACTTCGCGATCGAGTAGCTTGTGGTTAACTGCACCTTTCAATACTAAATGAAGGGTATGTCCTTCTTTCTTGGCTCCTAACCCATCTTTCGGAATCGCGAGAATTGCTCCACAACAAGGACAATTAAGCATTTGAGCCGGTTCGCCCTCGGTTCCTCTTTTACCTTCAAGTGCTGAAATTGCACCGGGCAAAGAAGTTTTTGGAGGGATAAACTTATTCTTGAGAGCATTCGGTGTAACATTTCCTCCAACCCACAACCCCGCAGAGAAGCGAGTTGTTCCCCAAATATTACTATCCTTCAGTTTGCAGTCTTGGGGTCGCCAGCCAACAGGACGATCTGTTCCTAAGTTTTCCACGCGCAACATTTCACAGGCTATTATTAATCTCAAAGTACGGCGAAACTGTTGTATTGTTAAGAGTCTCAGGGTGTACCTGGAAATCACGCTAACGCCATGTCCCGTGCGATCGCCTTCAGTATCCTTTTGGGAGCGTAACCTCCTCAAGCCCATTGTGAAAGCAGCTAAACCCAGATAGGCCTCGGTCTTCCCCCACCAGTGGCAAAAGCCAGTAAATCACAAGTTGCGCGATCGGCGTGCAAAGGATCGGCGATCGCCAGCAGATTCATCAAGATAAATGCCAGTTGGAAAGGTCGCCACCTTAAAACTTCTTCTCGCTTTCTCCAAGATGCCTGCAAACCAATGGCTTTATTCGCGAAGCCGAAAGCCAGTCTCACTTCTTCATTTTCCGCAATCAAATCAATCGCTTCCTGTATTCGTTGCCGCGCCCGATCGCAGTTGGCGAGATGTCGATTAGCAGCTCGTTGATATCTACATTCTAACCCATCTACCTCAGCTTTTTGTCGATCTATCCAAGCTGCATAACCATCTGCAAGCGGTTGTAGCGCCTCACCCATTGCCCTTGGATCCCAAATTTCTGCCAACCTCGCCGTGGCAAGTTCTGGAGTCCGTTCGATCGAGTCTGATTTCCAATCTATTTCAGGAGATTGCACTGGGTAGCAGGGGACATATTCCGTCCTACAGTCAGGTACAATAAACTTTTGCGACTGCTGCTTTCCGCCTGTTGATTCCACAACTTCTGCGTCAATCCACTTTAACTTATTTTCCTCCCTGACCTTGGCTTCCGGGTCGATTTCCTTCCACACCGCCGCGCACAAGTGACCGCGAGCATAGGCTTGATAGTCTCTGTATATCAGTGCTAGTGATTCATCTTCCTCCTCAAGACTTCCAGGAGCAAGCTTTTCATCAGCCGGCTGGAAACTGTCAAAAGGCAAATGCTCCGTATTTTCTCCCATGACAACCCTGATCTGAGGCTGGAAAATCAGATCGCTTGTCTGAACTCGTCTTTTTCCCGACTCTTCGAGGGGGTCTCTCAGAGAAGTCTCATTAACCAGGTAAAGCGACAGTTTATAGGTATCATCAGCACGGCTGACAGTCCGCAGGCTGATTTTAACACCGTCTGTTTCGTCGAGCAGTTGGCTTGCCGTCACGGAAATTGGTTCTGGTGTAATATAGCAGTTGGGCACTCGCTGAAAAACTTGCTTGCCCCGTGGATCTCTGAGTTCTTTGTACCGCGCCCAAGTCGCACAAATGGCTATATGTGGTTTCCTCTTATCCCTTGCGCGGACAAAAAAGGAAATCCCCAAAGAACGGGGTTGGCTCTTCGGGTCTAAAACTGGCGCAGCAGCGGCAACTGGGGCGTCTTCTTCCGAATCATCATCGCCGTACTCATCGAGTCCAGTTCCCAATATTTCTGCTTCACCCTCAATCTCCTTAGCATCTTCTTCAGTTGCATCCCGGGGAATCAGAACACCCGTGATGAACTCGTTACGCGGATCTTGGGTGCTTGGCAGAACCTCATGGTAAGACTCTCTGGGACCGAGAACTTCTTGTCTGAGGCTTAGTAGTAGTTCTGTCCGTACTGACATCATCCATCCTCTCGGCTTTCTCTACTATACACGATCGGGCTGTGCGTCGCATAAATTTTATCTCGCCCCCTGACTCTACTTTTACCACCAATCCCGATCGCGTCGTCATCCCTTGGGAAAACAGCAACCATGGGGACAGTTCTCAAACCCTTACTCTACAAGGCTTTGATGTCCTAAATCACTCACAATATCCCGGAAATGTATACTCCTATACACTTTTCGCTCAAATCAAGGCTGAAACCTTTAAATTTGCGCGATCGTAAGCTTTACTTATCACCCCAAATCCCCCGATAGCCATTGATTCAAGCGCTTACCCAGATTATCATAGCACAAGATGATGATTTCAATGTCAGGTGGGGCGGTGCTCACCCTAGCGCTCCAGACCCTGTCGCCCGATTTTTCCGGAACGGTGCGGGCAGGGCACAACACCGGTCGTTCCCTGGACACGAGGTGCAGTTTAGGGGAACGAGTGCTCGTTGTGCTTAACGCGGTCTCGTTGTGCTTAACGCGCACGGGTCACTATGGTCTGCCCATAGGTCACTACTCAACGCGCCCAGGTGCAAGCTTAACGCGCCCAGGTGGAGATCCAACGGGCACGGGTCGCTGCTCAACGCGCAGGGGTGGAGATATAACGCCGACCCTTGACTACCCAACGCCGACCCTTGACTACCCAACGCCGACCCTTGACTACCCAACGCCGACCCTTGACTACCCAACGCCGACCCTTGACTACCCAACGCCGACCCTTGACTACCCAACGCCGACCCTTGACTACCCAACGCCGAAGAGTCATTGTGTCGAACGCAGTTTATCTGCCCTAACCAAATCTATTCTACTCACAGCCTCCCCACCTTGTCAACCCCTGGGGGTGTGGTCATGCGTCAGTTGGTTGTTGTTGCCCAAACCCGCGAATGGTGGGTCGATATATCCGGAGTAGTGCGAGTAGCGCGTCCCCTCTGGGGCCGGACAGCTCTCCGGATATATCGAAGGTGTCCACCCTACCAATACAACTACTTTTGACCGCACCCGGTGGGCACCGCCCACGCAGGGATTAATTTACTTTAGTTAGCAACCCCACGGGCAAGGGCTTAAAGGAAAGACGTTCGTTTTCTACATCCACAAAGATAGTGTCCCCTTCCTTAAACTCGCTGCGCAGGATCGCTTTGGCAATTTGGGTTTCTAACTCCCGCTGAATTGCTCGCTTCAAGGGACGCGCCCCATAGACGGGGTCATAACCTACTTCTGCCAAAAAGTCAAGGGCTGCTTCGGCCAGTTTGAGAGACATCTTCCGTTCTGCTAACCGCTGGGACAAACGCGGCACTTGCAACTTGACGATCGCCCGCAATTGTGCTTTCTTGAGGGAGTGGAAGATGATGACTTCATCAATGCGGTTGAGGAACTCGGGACGGAAACTCGATCGCATCGCTTCCATGACCCGCTTTTGCATCTCTTCATACTGACTATCATCTCCTGCCAGATCCAGGATATACTGGGAACCGATGTTGCTAGTCATGATGACGATCGCATTCTTAAAGTCAACGGTATGACCTTGGGCATCGGTGACGCGACCGTCATCGAGAATTTGCAGCATAATATTGAAGACATCGGGATGAGCTTTTTCAATTTCATCGAACAAGATCGCCGCATAAGGACGCCGGCGAATCGACTCAGTTAGCTGTCCCCCTTCATCGTACCCCACATATCCCGGAGGCGCGCCAATTAACCGCGAAACAGTATGTTTCTCCATGTACTCGGACATGTCAATGCGCACTAGCGCTTCTTCCGTATCGAACAGGTAAGCAGCAAGTGCTTTGGCCAACTCTGTCTTCCCGACACCCGTGGGACCGAGGAAGATAAAACTGGCAACGGGACGGTTCGGGTCCGCTAACCCCGCACGCGATCGCTGAATGGCATCGGCCACTGCTGTCACCGCCTCATCCTGTCCCACCACCCGCTGATGCAGTTCCTCTTCCAGGCGGAGAAGTTTTTGCATTTCCGACTCCACCAACTTACTAATGGGAATACCCGTCCACTTGGAGATAATTTCGGCAATATCCGCTTCCGTCACTTCCTCCCGCAACAGGGAAATTCCACTTGTTTGGGTTTCCTCTAGACGAGTTTCCGTTTGTTTCAGTTGCTGTTGCAACTCATTTAACTTACCGTACTTCAACTCCGCAGCGCGGTTCAGGTCGTAGTTCCGTTCCGCCTGCTGAATCTCAATGTTAATCCGATCGATTTCTTCCTTAATCCCCTGGATTTGGTCGATAATCCCTTTTTCCGATTCCCACTGAGCATTCAGGGTCCGTTGTGCTTCCTTCAGGTTCGCCAACTCTAGTTCCAATTTTTCCAATCGTTCCTGGGAAGCAGCGTCATATTCCTTTTGCAGGGAGAGGCGTTCCATTTCCAACTGGAGGATTTTCCGGTCAATTTCGTCCAGTTCTTCGGGTTTAGAGGTAATCTCCATCTTTAACCGGGCCGCCGCCTCGTCCATCAGGTCGATCGCTTTATCGGGAAGGAAGCGATCGCTAATATACCTGGTAGAAAGGGCCGCCGCTGCTACCAGGGCACTATCAGAGATTTTCACTCCGTGGTGAACTTCATAGCGTTCCTTAAGTCCCCGCAGAATAGAAACGGTATCTTCGACAGTGGGTTGATCCACATAGACTTGTTGGAAGCGTCGTTCCAGGGCAGCATCTTTTTCGATATACTTGCGATATTCATCCAGGGTAGTGGCACCAATACAGCGCAACTCACCCCGTGATAACATGGGTTTGAGCAAGTTTCCCGCATCCATGGCCCCTTGGGTCGCCCCAGCACCAACAACGGTGTGAATTTCATCGACAAACATGATAATGTTACCTTGAGAATCGGTAACTTCCTTCAGAACGGCTTTCAAGCGTTCTTCAAATTCCCCCCGATATTTAGCCCCTGCAATTAAGGCCCCTAGATCCAGGGCGAGCAGGCGGCGGTCCTTCAGGGATTGGGGTACGTCCCCGGCGACTATCCGTTGGGCCAGTCCTTCCGCGATCGCGGTTTTGCCGACACCCGGTTCCCCGATGAGTACGGGATTATTCTTAGTGCGGCGAGAGAGGATTTGAATCGTGCGGCGAATCTCATCATCTCTACCAATTACTGGGTCTAGTTTACCTTGGCGGGCTGCCTCTGTCAAGTCCCGTCCATATTTTTCCAGCGCTTCGTACTTACCTTCAGGGTTTTGGTCAGTCACTTTCTGGTTGCCTCTGATTTGGGAGATAATCTGCTTTAAATTATCTTCATCTAGCTTAAATGACTTTAATAACTCTTTGCCAAAGCGATCGTCCTTACTGAAAGCTAGCACCAGATGCTCGATGGAGATATACTCGTCGCCATAATCTTTGCGGTAAGCTTCCGCAGCGTCCAGCAGCGTATCCAAAGAACGTCCCAGATAGACAGAACCGGGGTTAGACACTTTGGGCTTACCCTTAATGAAAGCTTCCGTGCGATCGCGCAGGTGTTGCACGTTCACCTCCGCCTTAGAGAAAATGCTAGTAGCCAGTCCTGGTTGTTCCAGCAGGGACTTCATCAGGTGTTCGCTTTCTAGCTGTTGCTGGCCGCAAGCCTTAACAATGTCCGGCAGGCGGGCGATCGCCTCCCAGGCTTTTTCCGTAAACTGATTGGGATTACTAGGTTGCATCGCTTAATACTCCTAACATCTTAGTCTATTTAAGTTTATTTTCCGCACGGAACGGGGGGCGATCGGCCTTTACGATTATGTTGCACAATTACGGGATGATGGGCATAGTTGCAGAAGTCTTAAACCTAGACTACAAGCCAGTTTAAGTTATGTGCATGCGTAGGCATCATCCCCAAAATGTGCAACGCCCGATTATGCTATGGGTATTACCGACCTGAAGTCAGAATTGGAGTTTGGCGTTGCACAATTACGGGATGATGGGCATAGTTGCAGAAGTCTTAAACCTAGACTACAAGCCAGTTTAAGTTATGTGCATGCGTAGGCATCATCCCCAAAATGTGCAACGCCTGGAGTTTTATAGCATTTCTCAAATCAGTGTAATATCTGAGATAGCACTGAAACCATTATCCTGTCTGGATTTCATCGTACCATGTCAGATCGCATCAAGAGAGAGAAATGCTTCTTAAACAGGCAAAATTAAGGGTTTCAGCCTTTTTTATCCGAACATGAAAAGGTGCGACAGGTAGCAGTACTGGCGGGGTGTGGTCAAAATCCGTTGATACGCTACAAGGCATGGGATCCCCCCTTTTGGAAGATACTGTGGGGTAATCAGGGGGCTCCGCCCCTTATCAGCCTCTCCGGCTGATAGCGCTTGACTTTCCCCCCTCCTCCCCGGATCGTGCGCGCAGCGCAATCGCCCGCCAATTAGCTGACAAGCTGACGCTATGCCCCGATGGTGTATTATACCATTGTAGGTAGGTCGCACCTCAGCCCAACCTACAACTTAACAATTACAGCGATTACCGCAACAGCAGCAAAACTACCTGAAGACATCCCACGACAACACCCAATAGCCCACCCAAATTCACGATCGCCTGCAACTCGCTTTTAACAATTCCATTAATTGCTATCTCTAAATCCCGAGGAGAAGTAGCATTCACCCGCTCTACAATTACCCGATCTATATTCAAAATTGGTATCGCCATCGTTACAATTACTTCCAAGTCTTTTTCCAAATAGCGGTCCAAAACTAAAGCCAGTTCCTTACTAACTACCTCCAGGGAAGAATTCACCACCGCCGAATTCCGCAGACGGCTGAGCACTAACTTCGCCACATTTTCCCAGTCGATCGACTCACCCAAACCCTGAAGCAGATCCGCACCGCGACTTTGAATATAATTGCGCACCGCATCTCGCATAGTTTTCCGCAACTGTCGCACCGTCAACACCGGCAAATTTTGCAAAGATAAACCTCGCAACCATTTCGTGACGCTTTCTTTTACACCCAGAGAGACAATTAACTCACCGATCCGTTCATTAGTCTCCGACTTTTCATCCAAGCAATAAGTACGCAAACGAGTCAAAGAGTTCCGCAAACCTAACAAATTAGCAACCACCCAATAGGTCCCACTTGACTTTTCCCGAAACCCTTCATCTATTACCTGAATATTGCGGTCCGTGAGAAAATCAACGATCGCCAGGCGGATCACCTCCGGCGGCACCACCCTCTGAAACAGCCAATCAGCCAGCGATCGGGCCTGTTCTTCAGTCAGCTTAAATTCCAGCAAAACCTGGTCAAAAATTGGATTTAGCTGCTCTTGCAGGAAATCTTCCCGCCGTGCCAAAACCTTCATCAGTCTCGGAAGGGATTTCCCCAACAAATCCTGGAGAATCCCAGCTAAAATCCTAGCAGTTTTCTGCTCCTTATCAGACTGAATTTGGTCGATCGCCAGCTTCAGCAACCAGAGAATCGCCGCTTGGGTGCGTTCCGTTTGCAGCAGGCGTTTCGCCAGATTTTGCAACTCCTCGGGCGTCAGCAGGGACCCCATAATAGTATCAGCCACCCGCCTTGCCAAACGGGCCTGGTTGCTAGGAATCAAACCCGGAGTAAAAGGCAACTTGCGCCCGCCGATCTTGATAGGTCGGTAAGGGCGAAATAACATCTTAATGGCTAAATCATTCGTGAAATAGCCAATCACACCACCCGCCAGGGGCGGAACCATGTAAATCCATAATTCAGAGAAATTCAAAGCAACAATCTTATTCGTCAGTAACCTAGGACGGGATCGATGTCTCCTGGAGCGAAGTTTCTCCTGGGTAGTGCGGTTAGCGCTCCGGAGGAGACATCGTCACGCTGTCCGTAATGAATAACGGTCTCAGGCTTTTGTAACTACCAATACCCCCATCATACCGCTAGCTATGGGATAATGTGTAGCGATCGCAAATCCAGCTTGACGAGCCAAAGTCACCTGTCGGAGGCCATTGGGGAAACGCTCCAGACTAGGAGCAATATAAGCATATTCTGCCCTCAGACCCAATTGATCCGCGACTGGCACCACAATATTGTCTAGATACCACTGCTGAAAAGCTCTAGCTGCTGGCTGACTGGGACGATGAAAATCTAGGATAGCAGCTGACCCACCCGGTTTGATCACCCGATGCAACTCCTGGAGACAACCAAAAATATCCGTTACGTTCCGCAGTCCATAGCTCATCGTCGCCGCATCAAAGAAATTGTCGGTAAAAGGCAAATTCAGCGCATCCGCTTCTACCCAGCAAATGTCCGGCTTCCCGTACTGGCGATCGCACCGTTCTTGGGCGATCGCCAGGAGTTGCGGCGCAAAATCCACCCCATAGACCTTACCAGATGCACCCACAATACGTCCCAGTAACAAAGCCATATCCCCACTACCACAGCACAGGTCCAAGCATACATCTCCAGCCTTAGCCTCAGACCACTTGAGAGTCATGTGCTTCCAAACCCGGTGTTGACCCAGACTCAACCAGTCATTGAGTTGGTCATATACCGGTGCTATCCGGTCAAAGATAGCGCGAACTTGAGAATTACTGGTCATCATGCTGGAGTTTTGTAGTCGCGAGCACAGACTAGCACCAGGCCCACCTGTTGAGCACAGAGGCGAATCAGTACCAGTTCATCCTCTCGCAGTTTGCTGGGTTGCTGCCATTGCAGGGACAGCACTGCTAGCATTTCGCCTTGATAGATAATGGGCACAACCAGATGAGCTTGAATGCCACTAGCTTTGTAATGCTCCAAATTCCTATGAGCTTTATCACCTGGGATATTCTGCGAAATCTGAAATTCCGCCGCCGCGATCGCCTCCTTTACCAGAGGATCTTCGGCTAGCCAGTTAGACACTTCACCAGTAGGACTATAAGTACCTTGAGTTTCTTGTAGCTGCGAATCGGACACCAGTTGGAGGATACAGACATCCGCTGCGAAATTCTTGCCAAAAGCCATCGCGATCGGCTCTAGGGAGTCAGACAAGCTTAATTCCCCACCTGCAACCTGAACGATTGCCTTCAACAATTCCATTTGAGCCTCAGCCCGCTGCAACTCCAGAGTCTTTTGCTTCACGACAGCATAGGTGTCAACCGCCCGTTGCACCACCCCCTTCAACTCATTCGGGTCCCAAGGCTTAGTGATATATTTGTAGACCTGTCCGGAATTAATAGCATCCACCAGGTCTTCCACATCTGTAAAACCTGTGAGAATAATCCGCATTGTATTCGGGAAATCCGGCACCGTCTTACTCAGGAACTCAGTTCCCTTCATCTCCGGCATCCGCTGGTCAGAGATGATCACAGCCACTTCACCTTCTTTTGCTAGTACCTCCAAAGCCTGTATACCACTCTCGGCTTTGAACACCTTAAAATCTCGCCTGAATGTGCGGAATAGCAGATCCAGATTATCTGGCTCATCGTCCACCACCATCATCTTCGGCTTCGGCTTCTTTTGCTCCATACTCATCAACTTCCGGCTGATATTCCAGCTCTGTTATATTATTTTCCATACAATAGTCTCTCCTTGCGGCAATTTACCGACAAGCAGCCAGTCTATCTGCATCCCTTATCCTTGGGTGTCATGAGGAGAGTGGACTCACCACAAGTGCAGTCCTGGGCCCTCAAGTAGATCCCACCCTCGTGTCGGCCCTTTGGCAAGGAATCAACCGATCGCCAACTTCAGCTTCTCTTAAAGCCCCATCTTATATATTTTTCCCAGCCATTATCTCTTTGGTCGCTTATCAATTTACTGCCTAGCATCGACCACCCAACTACCACCGATCCCGATCGGGAGACACGGCACCGGGGGACACAGCCATATTTTGACTGGTTTGAGTCTGACTGGCTATTCTTTCCTTCTCCTCTTGCGGTATCACCCAGGTTAGGGATTGCTTATACTCACTTGCGTGAGCTGCCTGTTGCATGTAACCAACATAATGTCCCATCAGGAAATATACTGCTACCATAGCCGCTGCCGCCACTGCTACCAGAAAGCCTGCTAACATCAAGGAGAACTCCTGCTGCGCAACCGATTCTTCCATCAAGTGGAGAGACCAGGCTACCAATAATATCACAATTACCAGAATCATAAACATGGTTTTCACCTAACCCGATCTTGACTCGTAAGACCTCGAATTTTTATCCTTCTGACCCACAGTCCTGGGAGCACCAGTAGTGGATCTAGTCAGAGCATGCCACTTATTAAGAATTGTAACAACTTTTCTGCGCATTGTAAATTGTAAATTGTAATTGTAAATTGAAAGACATGCGGGCTGGGTCTCCACCGGTGGAGACCCAGAGCCAGTCCAGCCCAACCCAATCACTCAAAGCGGACGGGGACTTGGTGGTCTGCCAGATGCTGTTTGATTTCGCTGACGCTTAATTGTCCGTAATGCAGTAGGGAAGCTAAGAGGGCGGCTTCGGCTTTGCCCGTAGTGAGGGCTTGATAGATGTGCTCGCAGTTGCCAGCACCACCAGAGGCAATCACGGGAATTTCCACTGCTTCGGCAATGGTGCGGGTAAGTTCTAAGTCATATCCCGCCTGGGTGCCATCAGCGTCCATACTGGTGACTAGCAATTCACCGGCACCACGTTGCTCTACTTCTTGAGCCCAGCTGATGGCGTCAAGACCAGTGTTTTCCCTGCCGCCCCGCACGTAGACATCCCAACCGGGGGTTTGCTCGGGCCGATTTTCCGGAACGGTTCGTCGTCTAGCGTCAATGGCCACGACAATACATTGATTCCCGAAGCGGGAACTGGCTCGATTAATAAAGTCGGGGTCGCGCACCGCTGCGGAATTGATACTCACTTTATCGGCCCCAGCTCTGAGCAAATCTTTAATCATTTGTTCGGATCCGATGCCGCCACCGACAGTTAAGGGAATAAATACCTGTTCGGCAGTGCGGTAGACGACATCGATAATGATATCCCGGTCTTCGTGGGTAGCGGTGATATCCAAAAACACGAGTTCGTCAGCACCAGCGTCATTGTAGACCTGTGCTAGTTCCACTGGATCGCCTGCATCGATGAGGTTGACAAAGTTGACGCCTTTGACTACCCGACCAGCTTTGACATCCAGACAAGGCAAAATACGTTTGGCCAACATGGCGATTTCCTCCGGCCGTTCGGGAATTATCGGTAAACAGGGATATTGTACGAGTTCGGCAGGCAAAACTGTTGGGACTGTATCCCTGTTGCTATAAACTGTGGAGTTGGAGATCGAACGTAAAACATAAAACAGAAAGTGCAATGGAAATCGGTCAGAAGGTAAAAGTGCGGGGCGTGATAGACGGCAGCATGCCCGGCAAGATGGTTAAGCAGATCCAGCAAAATCCAGTGGGGACTATTGTGGGGTATAAAATGCTCGATGGGTCGGCAGTGGGTGTGGTGGTCAAGTTTGACGAGGAGTTGTCCACCTGGTTCTTTGAAGAGGAACTCGAACAGGTTAACTAGCTCGGTCCTGTTGGGCTCCGCTCGCGCAGCAGATCCATCGTGCGACGCAGGAGCGATCGCTGCGCTAGAGTTGCATCTAGTTGCCCAAAAACTTACACATCTGGGCATATTTGGGGGAATTGTCTCCTGCGAGCAAGCGTTTCGGCAGTCTAAAAAACGACTTCCATTCGTTCCGTATGATTAAGCTGGCGCAGGATCTCGTCTTACTTGAGAGCGGCAACTTGAGCGCAAGTCCACTTGCTTTTTGTGCAAGCTTGTCTACTAAGCTGGAAATTAGCAGCACTCCCAGGCTAGCCCTGGCTGCTAACTATAAGCGCTCGCTGGTGTTAGGCCACGAGCATTGCTGGCTGCGACAGCCTGACCTGTCGAAAGATGGGGATGTTATACTTGCACCTATCTAGTTGTTAGATAGGTGAGGGTTAAACGCAGCACTACAATGACAGAGATGGTAGAAAAACAGAGATGGCCGTGATTTTGACATTTTTGGGCAAGGGCGGCACGGGCAAAACAACCCTGGCGATCGGGGCGGCCAAGCGGTTTGCAAGTCAAGGGAAGCGGGTGCTGCTGGCACTCACGTCTCCGGCATCGGCCTTACTGCTGGGCCAGTCTCTTGATGCCGAACCCCAGGAGATCGCCCCGAATTTGCAGGGCGTGCAGCTGTTGAGTACACCACTGCTAGCTAAGGGTTGGCAAGAGGTGAAACAGATGGAAGCCCAATACCTCCAGAAACCGTTCTTTCAGGCGGTATTCGGTGAAGAACTGGGTGTCTTGCCGGGAATGGACAGTTCCATAAGACTATATGCGCTCTGGAAGTATGACGCTAGCGGTAATTATGATGCGATCGTCTACGATGGCGATGGCGATCTTTCCACCCTGCGGATGCTGGGTACGCCAGAAATTCTCAGCTGGTATATCCGCCGCTTCCGTCAGGTGTTTATCGATTCGGAACTGGGCCAGGCCCTATCGCCTTTTGTGGGACCGGTCAGTAGTGCGGTGCTGAATGTGGACTGGTCGGCGGATAACTTCGCTCAACCAACCCAGCAGGTGGATCGGATTCTGGATGAGGGAAAGGCAAAAATAGCTGACCCGCAGCAGGTGACAGCTTATCTGGTGACTACTGATGACCCAGGGGCGATCGCCACGGCTCGTTACCTTTGGGGTAGCGCTCAACAAGTGGGTTTGACCGTTGGCGGCGTGATTCTGAATAAGTCGGTAGTGGCTCCTACAGAGGTAGCAAAGCTGGCAAACACCCTCAGCTCACTGTTAGAAACTTTTGATGATGAAGCGACTAAAACTTCACAGGTAAAGGAAGAGTTCGCTCCTTTGCCCGTGAGCGTAGTTCCCTTCAGCCCCAGTCAGGGGTGGGAGGCGATAATGTCAAACCTGCCAGATTTCTCGGAAGCCTCACGGGCTCCTAGACCCCTGACGATTGATGTCAAGGTTGGTAGGGTGACCCTATTTTTGCCCAGTTTTGATAAAAAACAGGTGAAGCTGACCCAATATGGTCCGGAAATTACGATCGAAGCGGGGGACCAGCGGCGTAATATCCTTTTGCCCCCACAATTGAGTGGTAAACCTGTTAAGGGCGCGAAGTTTCAGGATGGTTATTTGATCATTTCTTTCTAGCGATCGCGGTTTCGCTGTCTCCTGGAAGGGCGGTTGAGCATTACCCAGGAGACAGCGATGGCTAATCTGTGGTAATTAGCCTGGATTAACAAAAAAAAGTATATTTGCAGATGGGAAAAGGGAAAAATGACAGAGGATTCTACAGGGGCAAACCGCAGATCGAGAAGAAGGCGGATGTCGGCCAGCCAGGATGGAGAGGCAGAAGGGGCAGATGTAACTAAGGACTCCCCAGAAGTGACCTCAGAGGAGATGGCGTCTTCCCACAGATCGAGAAGAAGGCGGAGGTCGGCTAGCCAGGATGGAGATGCAGAAGGGCCAGATGTAACTAAGGACTCCCCAGAAGTGACAAAGGATGCGATCGCGTCTTCCCGCAGAGCCAGAAGAAGGCAGATGTTGGGATGAAGGATGCGGATACGGAAGGGGCAGAAAAGTCGATCTGGAAAATCCGCTTGCAACTGATGAAGCCGATCACTTGGATCCCCCTGATCTGGGGGGTGGTGTGCGGGGCGGCGTCTTCGGGAAATTTCAGCTGGACGATAGAGAATGTTTTGGTCGCTGCTGCCTGTATGTTGCTGTCTGGCCCTTTGATGACGGGATATACTCAAACTTTGAATGATTTGTATGATGCGGAAATAGACGCGATTAATGAACCTTATCGTCCTATTCCCTCGGGTGCGATTTCTAAGGAGCAGGTCCAGGTTCAGATTTGGGTGTTGCTATTGGCGGGGTTGGTTGTGGCCTACGCTTTGGATGTCTGGGCGGGTCACCAGATGAAGGTGCTTAGCGCGATCGCAGTGGGTGGGGCTTATTTGTCTTACATTTATTCGGCTCCTCCTTTGAAGCTGAAGAAAAATGGCTGGCTGGGAAATTACGCCCTCGGTGCGAGTTACATCTCTCTGCCTTGGTGGGCGGGTCATGCCTTATTTGGCGAGCTGAACTGGACTATTATCATTCTGACTCTCTTCTACAGTTTGGCCGGGTTGGGCATTGCAGTTGTGAATGATTTCAAAAGTGTGGAAGGAGATAAAGATCAAGGGTTAAATTCTTTGCCAGTTATGTTTGGCGTGACGACGGCAGCTTGGATATCGGCGGTGATGATTGATGTTTTTCAAGCGGGTATCGGTGCTTATCTGATCGGCATTCACGAAAATTTGTATGGCGCGATCGTGCTACTGCTGATTATTCCCCAAATAACTTTTCAGGATATGTATTTCCTGCGCAATCCTTTGGAAAATGATGTTAAATATCAGGCTAGCGCTCAACCTTTCTTGGTACTGGGAATGCTGGTAACGGGTTTGGCCTTGGGTCATGCAGGGGTTTGAGCGAAGTCCCATGTTTGGAGAGGCCAACCGCCTCCTGCTACTACTACGGCGGCGATATAGCCAGACCCAGGATTGATTTGTTTGAGAGACCAGCCTGGGTCTGGCTGTTGTTTGTCTGTTCTCAAAAGTTGCGGTTCTTTTGTATTAAGAGAAATTTCGATTTTTTCTAATCCTGCTAACCCATCTCCGGTGGCTTTCAGATAGGCTTCTTTACAAGTCCAGTAATGAAAAAATATTCGGGGCTGTTCTGGGGAAGCTACAGCACTAATTGAGGCATATTCCCGATCGCTAAAGAAGCGCTTGGCTAGTTGTTCTGCTTCTATCTCCCGTATGTATTCTAGATCGATGCCGATTTCTCGGTCTAGGGCGATCGCATACAAGGCTAGCCCGTGGGAATGGGAAAGGTTAAACAATAGCTTACCCAAAGTGGTATTGTTAGCTTCGATGTCCTCTGCGAGGGCGGGTTTGCCACGGGGACTATAGCTGAATTTTATATGAATTGGTGCTATGCTTAAGTAGTTGGCCAGGATATTTCTGAGGATACCGCGAGCGGCGATGAAATGCAGGCGATCGCGCTGGAAATAAAATCGGGCCGCCCTTTGCTGTTCGTCTTCCGAGAGGGTGGGGAGTAGTTGCTGGATCTGCTGTTCTGGTAAGTTGAGGTTAGCCCGCCAGACATGGACTACATCTGACGATATTTGTAAAGAAGCTGGTGCTGCTTGCCACCGGGTCGGTGTCATAAGCTAGGAACGATAAGGGCGATCGTCTGGTTATTATGATAACATAAAATTATGGCTAATTGCTAATTGTCCAACTTCATTCTGCGGCGATCGCCTGTAAACTATAGTGTAATTGCTCAAGATCTTGGTGGTGAAGGAATATGGGTACTGCCGGTACTGCATAGTTACTCGGGCCATCGGACTGGAGTGAACAGCCCTTGTACTGCCTCGGAATGCCTAACAGGACAAGAGCAATTTTTGAGGAGCGAAAACTTCTCAAATGCTTACGGGGTGGGGGGTTTTGACCTCGAAGTGGTGAGTCGGCAGCCGAGCGCCCGAATATGCAGTTGAGATGCGCGACAGCTGATTTTTTTCAAAATCCCGCGCCCAGGGTTGACAAATTCGATAAATAAGTAGTAAGTTGGAAGACATGACTAAGAATTGGCTTGCTGACCTCGACCAAGACACAGAGAATCTCGACCCAAAAAGTCGGGAAGTTTTGCAGCGGTTACTCAATTACCTAGAAGACCTATACAGCCAAAACCTTGAATTGAAAGCTGACAATCAACGATTGAGAGATGAAATAGCCGCGCTCAAAGGGCACAAGGGAAAACCTGACATCAAACCTCAAGCCAAAGCTGATACTTCTAAAGCTGATACTTCTGCGGAGGCCAAACCAGAGCAGCCCAATAGTCGAGAGCGAAAAAAGAAAAAACCGAAAACCCCCCCCAGGAACGTCGCCAACTTATTCATATTGACAGAGAAGAGGTTATCAAACTGGCTCGGAGTAACTTGCCGTCAGATATCACCCATAGAGGCTACCGAGAAGTAACAATTCAAAATATTATATTTAAAACAGACACGGTTATTTATCGACTAGAAAGACTCTATTCACCTAGTACGGAGAAATTTTACGAAGCCCAGTTGCCGCAAGGATTAAAAGGCAAATCTTACGGGAGTGAACTCGAAGCATTTGTTCTCACTTTGTATTATCAGTTACGAGTGCCAGAAGAAAAGATTCTTAAATTGTTGCCGTCTCAGGGAATAGTAATCTCGGCGGGAAAAATATCTAACTTAATAACTCGGCAATATTTAAGAGAATTTACTGAAGAACGAAATGCTATTTTAGAAGCGGGACTGGGCAGTACCAGTTATCACCAAATTGATGATACGGGGATGCGGGTTAATGGGAAAAATTGCTATGTATTCACACTCTGCAATCCTTACTATAGCAGTTTTTTTACCAGAGAGCGCAAAAACTCTGAAACAGTTCTCCAAATGTTAAACGAATTGCAGTTGGATCCAACTGAATTAGCAGTTGTTCAATCAGATGATTTAGTTGACAGTATTTTGCCTGACAAGAAGAAAAAGCAGCTCGGGGACTACATAGATATTTTGGTGGCTGATGACGCGGGACAATTTCACAACCAGACGAACCATCGTAGTTTATGCTGGATTCATGAAGGACGACACTACGAAAAGCTGACTCCTCTGGTTCCCTCTCATCAAAAAAGCCTGGCACAATTTCTCTCTTATTTTTGGATTTACTATTATCAACTCAAAGCCTATCAACAGCAAAGCACAGAAGAGCAGCGACAACAAAAACTGTTGCTTGAAACCGAATTTGACAAATTGTTTTCCCGTCAAACCGGATACAGTGCTTTAGATCATAGAATTGATTTAACAAAACAGAAGAAGCCTTATTTACTATTAGTTCTAGATTTTCCTGAAGTTCCTCTTGACAATAATGAGGCAGAGCGGACAGTCCGGGAGTATGTGATTAAGCGCAAAATCTCCAATGGAACCCGCACTCTACAGGGGACTCAGGCGTGGGAAGTGTTTTTGGCTCTGGTTGACACCTGCCGCAAAAACGGAGTGAATTTTTATTCGTACATTAAGGATCGAATTTCCAAATCTTTCAAGATGCCAGCGTTGTCCACGCTAATTCAACAGATGCAGCCGCCAAAACCAACATAAACATAAACCATTGACTCCAAGTCTCGCTTGTGTAGTTTCCACCTAAGCACCAAGGGTGTTACAGCTCCTTGTTATAAAGGACAGACTCATTAAGTGCGACATCAGCTCCTGTTTAAAAAGCTGCAGGAGCTACTCTCGTGTGGAAATCACTCCCCACCAACATATTGAGCAACTTCACTATAGTTGTGGGGTGTGTTTTCTCTTGGCAGTGCGGCCAAATGAAGTGGCCACCAATGGCGACAAAAAAAATATGTCATATAGCAAGCCTACATAGAGTTGTGCAACTCGTGTCCGAGAGCTTTCGTTTCCAGAGACACTCACCCATGTCGGAGCGCTCGTAGGCGAACGACAGGGTAAGTGAAGAGGAAACGAACCACCCATGTCGCTGCCAGTCAGGCGAGTGACAGGGTCGTTTCCGGGAGCACCCACCCTGTTGTGTCGCATCCTGCGCACAACATGGGTGGGTGCTCCGGAAACGAAAGGGCGTCTCTGGACACGACTGGGCGATTTTAATGAAAGCCATGCCAGACGGGTGTGGTCTTGCGCCTGTTGTGCGGAACAAGAAGGGGAACAACGAGGGGAACAACGAGGGGAACAACGAGGACGTTTGCAGGAAGCGCGTTCTCTAATAAATCGTTTACTTAAAAAACGTTTTGGAGAACTGCCTCTGACCATAAGTAGCCAAATTGAAAATTTGACTATTGAAAATTTGGAAAGTTTAGGCGAAGACTTTTTGGACTTCGACAGTCTGGAAGATTTATCGAATTGGTTGGAGAAACGTTCTGTGTCGTAAAATAGGCAGGATCGCGATCGCCTACTCGGGATCCCAGAGGGATCCCAGTAACGATGCTAGCAAAGGACGGGAGTTTTGGGAATGGTGGCTGGATGAGGCGGTGAAAAACGCTTGGTGGACTTTCGATGATGATTAATTGAACTCAACGGCTTTTACCCGCCAAATTCAATATGTTACCATAAGATTGTACTCAACTGGAAAAAAACATGACACCTTTAGTTCCGACGTTATCTCTATCCACCGGGTTGAACCAGGAGTTAGCTGCCTTGACTGAAACTGGTTTGTATGATAGCCAAGAAGCTTTTCTTACAGATGCGGTGCGGACTTTTTTGGCAGCCAGGCCCGATCTGCGAGAGGCGATCGCCTGTAAACTATACGAACGGGGTGTTTTTTCTCTTGGTCGTGCGGCAGAATGGAGTGGCATGAATATTGAAGCGATGAAGCAAGCGCTTGAACGGTGGGGAGTTGTCCGCGAGGCGTTCGAGACTCGGGCCCAAATAGAGGCAATGGCTCATAAGACTCTGACAGCAGCAGGAAGATGACCCAAGTGAACCATACTGTTATCCTAGATACTGACTTCCTCAGCGCCTTTCTCAAAATAGAGCGTCTACCGCTGATTAGAGAATTCTATCAAGTGGAAACGGTCTACATTCCCCCAGCAGTGTACCAGGAAGTGGCTGCGGGAGAACAGCTCCCCCGCTTGCTAGCTGTCCCTTGGATTCAGGTAGCTTCCCCTAATGCGGTACAATTGCTGTTGAACGATGATGCCTTAAGAGGTCTAGGGGCAGGGGAACAAGAAGCGATCTCTCTAGCTTTAGAAATTCAGGGTTCTGTGCTATTGATAAATGATAATCAGGCTCGCCGTCTTGCGACTAGCATTGGCGTGAGTGTGGTGAACATACCAGCGTTTCTTTCAGGCTGTAAGATTGCTGGATTACTGAATACCGAAGCGATGAGCGACCTGATTACTTCTTTGCAGCAGAAAGATTACTATCGGTTCCGTCAGGATGTGCTAGACTTGCTGATGTCCTGAGCGGGGGCGATCGCTCAAGAACATTCGATCGCAGGTGCGGTGCGGACTTTTTTGGCAGCGAGGCCCGATCTGCGAGAGGCGATCGCCTGTAAACTATAGGAACGGGGTGTTTTTTCCCTTGGTCGTGCGGCAGAAGGTCGTGGCATGAATATTGAAGCGATGAAGCAAGCGATCGATCGGTGGGGAGTTGTCCGCCGTTCGAGACTCGGGCGGAAATAGAGGCAATGGATCGTAATACTCTGACAGCAGCAGGCAGATAGCCCAAGTACACCCATTGTTATCGATCGAGACCTATAGATTATTTAACAGATTTTTTATATTCTCGATATAGTGTCTTGAATTTTTGAGGTTAACTGCTGATGCCTATCTTAATGGAAGCCGGTACGTTCCCGCTCTATTTTACCCTGGTCTACGTCGGAGGCTTTATTGCTGCTGTCACTATTGGCTCGATCGCCTGGTATAATTCCAAGCGTCCTGCTGGCTGGGAAGATGCCAAGCGTCCGGACATTATACCTGAAATTAAGCCAAAAGACAAGGATGAATAAACTATCGGACTGCTGCTTTAACCGCACCATGAAAAATCCATCCATCTTGTATGTTGCTTAGGGCCAGACTTTTACCCATCCCATGGCTGCGCCACGCAGCGCGATCGGCGGCGCAGGGGGGTGGGTCTATTTTCTAGTGGGGCTACTAATCAATATGGCCGCAGCTAAATTTAGATGCTCCTCCCAATTAGGGTGTGGTCATAAGTAGTTGATCGCCGGGTGCCAGCTCCCCGGGTAACGAACCGGCGCTGCCCGGATACATGTATATAGCCCCTGCACGCTCCGGGCCCCTTCCACGCTCCGGGCCCCCTACTGCGCAGTGCTTCTAGCGCGCGCAGAGCACATCGCCCGGAGCGTGGGCTAAGTTCTAGTAGCCGGGCCCTTTAGGGTTCCGGCGGGTCCGCCGAGTACCAACGGGTTTTGACCACACCCGATCCTTTTCCGCTATGAGAGAAGATCCTTTCCTCGGCGAGATAAGATTCTTTTTCGCTATGAAAAAAGATTCTTTTTTCGGCGATAGAAGATTCTTTTTTCGACGATAAAAGATCCTTTTCCGCTATGAGAGCAAAACTCTTTCTCTTAAGAGAGCGGCTTTTTGTCATAAGTGTCTATTATATAGCTAGGTTGATTACCTTTTATACCCCATCACCCCGGATCTGCCCACTACCGGTTAGAGTCGCTCATTGCTTTACTCTATCAACTACTTTTGACCACACCCTCCCAATTAGGCAATGCGGCGAACCGCTATCATGGTATTGTAGAATATGTAATAATTGAGGATAGTTAGACCAACGAACGACCAAGCGCAATCCTGTCTGCGAGTTTGTCAAATGCTGTCCAACGGCGATCGGGACATCAAACTATTCCGTTTCAATCCCGAGAAGGGATATGTGTTCGTCATGGCCGGTGACAATCTGCAAATAATGGTATTTCCTAGCGGACTTTGGAGGTTTATAGATGAAACATAAATTTGCAGAAATGTCCGGGAAAGAACTAACAGCTTATGTGCTGGAACATCGGGAGGATATAGAAGCAATAGATGCTTTGGTTAGTCGCCGGAGTCCAGATTCGGAAGCAACATGGTATCCGGCACCATGTACTCCAGAAGGCGTGCCCATTCCCGAAAATATCCGCATCATGGAAGAAGCGTTCCGTCAAAAATTTGAGGAAATTGATAGGAAAAAGAAATCGCAGCCTTAACTCGGACATGATTCTTTACATAGCTCTTGACAAAATAAAACAAGTTGCAGCATAGTGGAACAGGGGCTGCCTCCTGGGGGCATAAATGGCCTGAATGGGTATCCTGCCGGGATGCGATCGATGCTTAAATCAAGAAACCAGGTTTTGGGGAAAAACCTGGTTTCTTGGCTACTTGCGGTGACCGCTAGCGAATATGGCCGCAGCAAAATGATATGCTCCCAATTAGGCAAGGCGGCGAACCGCTATCATGGTATTGTAGAATATGTAATAATTGAGGAGAAGACCATCAGACCAACGAACGACCAAGGGCAATCATGCCTACGAGTATGTCAAATGCTGTCCAACTGCTATCGGGACATAAAACTCTTCCGTTTTAGTGAAATAACGGGAGATGTATACATTTTAGCAGGTGATGAACTGCAAATTGTTGTACCCCCTAATGTAATTTGGAGGTTTATCGATGAAACATAAATTTGAAGAGATGTCCAGAAAAGAACTTATAGCCTACGTGCTGGAACATCGAGAGGATATAGATGCTGTGGAGAATTTGTTTAGTCGCCGGAGTCCAGATTCGGAAGCAAAATGGTATCCGGCACCATGTACTCCAGAAGGGGTGCCCATTCCCGAAAATATCCGCATCATGGAAGAAGCTATCCGTCAACGAATTGAGGAAATTGACAGGAAAAAGAAATCGCAGCCTTAACTCCGACATGATTCTTTACATAGCTCTTGACAAAATCAAACAAGTTGCAGTATAGTGGAACAGAGGCTGCCTCCTGGGGGCATAAATGGCCTGAATGGGAAGCATGCCTAGTTCAGATGCACCCAGCAAGTGATATCATAGTTAGGGTCTTGATTCATTCAGTGAAGGATTGAGGATATGAAATACCAGTTATTCACGAAAATGCTGACTGGGTTGGCGATCGCCTTAACCCTAGGGACCGCCGCCACAGAACCCAGTGCGGCCCAAAGCCAAAAGTTTTTCTGCGATAGGAGTGATGGGGCACCGGCAACAGTGGTGCGCACAAGCAAGGGAAATGTGCCCATCATTATCTGGGTTGACCGTGGTTTCGAGCTTTCGGGATGGACTCCTCAGCGCCGCTGTCAGGCAGTCTCTGACAGGTTTCAACAGTACGACGATCGGGGTCTGCTCGAATATATCAGAACTGGCACGGTAAGTCGCCATCCTGTATTGTGCGTTGCCAATCGTCAAGGGGGGGCTTGCCCGGACACGCAGGTGCTAGTTACACTTAATCATGGGAGTGATGCGGAGTTTTATTTGCGATCGCTGCTGGAAACTCGCGATCGCAGTGTGAGGCAACCAGTTTACTTTAGTGAAAAGGATGTCTTCTCTCGTGATGAGAATGGCGAACTATACGCGGATGTGGAAAAGTTGATAAATGCGCTTGAGGCGGGAAACTCACAGCCAGTCGATCTGGGAAACTCACAACCAGTTGACTCACAAGAGTCAGATCGGGTGTGGTGATCGGGTGTATTGAGATGCACGATCGGTAGGGGCGAAGCATTTGGGCGACAATATAAGTCATAGATCGACAAATTTACTTCGCCCGTGCGAATGAGTTTTAAGGGAGTTATATGACTGTAACATTACTCAAGACTCCGATCGTTTACCCATACACCGACGGTAAGCCAATGGCAGAGAGCGACTTTACCCGCGACTACCTTTTGTATGGCGTCGATGTTTTGCAGTACCACTTCCGCAACCAAAAAAATATCTATGTTTCGGGAAATCTGTTCATCTACTATTTACAAAATGTTCCCGATGCAGTTGTCGCCCCAGATGTTTTCTTGGTCAAGGGAGTTAGCAATAAAAACGTCTCAGCTACAAAGTTTGGGAAGAAGGTGGTTTGACCCCAGATTGGGTTTTAGAGGTGACCTCTGCTAGTACCCGCAATACCGACGAGGAGGAAAAACCCCGGAAATATGCTCAGATGGGAGTGGCTGAGTATTTTCAATGAAACTATTCTATAAAATATCGGCAGCGGTGCTTGGTGTGGCAGCTACTATCGCCCTAGTCCAGCCTCAAATCGCTGTAGGGTTATCTGGCAGAGAAGTGGGCCAAGTTGCTCGAGAGATTACAGTGCGGATCGATGGACCTGCAAATGGCTCGGGCGCGATCGTTGGTAAACGAGACAATGTTTATACTGTACTTACCAACTGTCATGTGGTCAAAGAACCGGGAACCTATACTATCCAGACTCACGCGGGCAGTCGCTATACTGTTAACGCCAATCCCAGTATGTGTCAGCCTGGGGGGATAGACTTAGCAATGTTGCGATTTACTAGCACCCGACGTTACCGCGTGGCAAATTTAGGCAATTCATCGCAATTGGCTGTAGGTGATAAAGTATATGCGTCAGGTTGGGGCGATAGCAGTCGGCATAACCTAGAACGAAGATATAGGTTTAGACCGGGCGATATTACAGGAAGAGATCCCCAGGCTAGGGAGGGCTATACTTTAGCTCATACAATTCAGACTGGACCAGGAATGAGTGGGGGTCCGATACTGGATGAGCAGGGGGATGTAGTGGGATTAATGGAAAAGGCTATCGAGAGTCTACTGGAGAATGGGAGTTTTTGGGAATTGCAATTAATACCTACAAAAACTGGAAAGTAGCAGTTCTCCGGTCAGAAGAACGCTCGACTCCCCCCCCAGACAACCCATCAAGAGAAATTAGCAGGAATACACCGCCACCATCTCCGACTGCGCCGCGCCCCAATACCGACAACCAAACTGTCTACCCCTCTCCCACCAACTACGTTCTAGCTAAGACCCTCAAAGGTCATTCCGACCCGGTTTGGAGCGTCGCCATTAGTCCCGATGGACAGTTGTTAGCCAGTGGCAGTTTGGACGAGACCATCAAGATTTGGAATCTGGGAAGCGGCGAGTTACTGCATGACCTCACTGGTTATTCCAACCCGGTTAGGAGCGTCGCCTTTAGTCCCGATGGGCAGTTGTTAGCCAGTGGCAGTTTGAACAAGACCATCAAGATTTGGAATCTGGGAAGCGGCGAGTTACTGCATGACCTCGCTGGTTCTTACCGCTGGGTTAGGAGCGTCGCCTTTAGTCCCGATGGGCAGTTGTTAGCCAGTGGCAGTTTGAACAAGATCGAGATTTGGAATCTGGAAAGCGGCAAGTTACTGCGTACCCTCAATGGTCATTCCGACCCAGTTATGAGCGTTGCCATTAGTCCCGATAGGCAGTTGTTAGCCAGTGGCAGTGATGACAAGACCATCAAGATTTGGAATCTGGGAAGCGGCGAGTTACTGCATGACCTCACTGGTCATTCCCAATTTGTTAAGAGCGTCGCCATTAGTCCCGATGGGCAGTTGTTAGCCAGTGGCAGTTGGGACGGGACCATCAAGATTTGGAATCTGGAAAGCGGCAAGTTACTGCGTACCCTCTCTGGTCATTCCTCCTTGGTTTGGAGCGTCGCCTTTAGTCCCGATGGGCAGACAATTGCCAGTGGTGGTGGGTGTAGTTTTTCAGAATGCAACAAGGACTATGATATCAGGATTTGGGGGGGCAGGGGCGGTGAGAGGCAAGGGGGAGAGTCAGCTCCAGCCTCTAGTAGACAAATGATAATACAAGATTAGTTTACACTTCTAACCCATGAAACTATTCTATAAAATATCGGCAGCGGTGCTTGGTGTGGCAGCTACTATTGTCGATTAGCCTCATGGCCCGCCGTGGGTTAAAACCCACGGCTAATAGCTGAAGTGGGTTTTAACCCACTGAAAGCTTTATGGAAAAGGTATTTTACCTCCTGGCGTCGGGCCGCTACGCTAACGGGGGGATTGCTTTAGGGGTCTTCACAATAGAGATAAAAGCGCGAGACGAGTATGTTAAACAGGCTGAACTTGCAGCAGGCGAATCACCTTTTGTTGCCAGAATGCGCGAACGAGGACTCTTGCCATGAGTGGCGATCGCATCCCAGACCGCGAACAGTTCAACCATTACGGACTTGCTGCTGCACCCAACTTCTCAAATCCCTTTCCGCGTCCATTTCATCCGTCTGAGAAGCTTCGAGAAACTCGTAAAGTTTTGTTTTCGAGGCCCAGTCGGGAAAAGTCGGACTATTTTCCACTTCCACATATCGTCCGTCTTGCAATTGATAAATCCGCAGCACTTCTCCATTATAACGCCACAACTCGGGAACTCCCATTGCTGCGTACAAACTGGGTTTGTCGATGTTGCTATAAGAGATATCCACTTCCACAACTAAGTCCGGTGGAGGATCTTTCTTTAAGTCTACTTTCTTCCCCGCTACCAATGATTGATTCTGAATGTAGTAGCATTTGTCCGGTTCGGCACTTTTCTCTAGTTCCGGATAATTCAATGTCGTCGAACCCATTGATTTTACCTTCATTCCCAGCTCAAATACTAAAATTCGGATAAATATTCCAATTATTTCCGACGCATTTTCATGTGGTTCTGATGGCATAGTAATCTCTAATGTCCCTCTGTCGTAGGTTAATCTGGCCGCACGATCGTCTCCCAGGCTCTCCAATATTTTCTCATATCTTTCCCAACTGATGTTATGGAAAAATACCCGTTGTTCTGGGGGTTCAGTCGGAAATGCGATCGCATTTTTTTCTGTTTTAGTTATTGCTGCTACTGTCACTTTCTTTCTCCTCTTGGATCGAATTCCAAATCCCACCGCCTTTTCCTATTATAGCACAGATATTATCAGAGAAACAAGTCCTGGCGGCATCCATAATATTTTGATATCAACCGAAATCTCTCTATTGCCGTGCCCCGCCGCGCCGGACAGAAAATGGGCGATCGCATTTACCATTTCGTCAAAACAATGCTAGAATTTTTAAGGGGTGTGGTCACAAGTAGTTGATAATCATTCAACTGTAGGGGCGACTGGCATTCTTGCGCAAATGATGACATCACAAGATAGATGTCCTTCCCGAATGCTTCGCCCTGCACCCCACGAGGTCTCCCCCGTACCAACTGTTTTTGACCACACCCATTTTTAAGCATTATCCTGTTAGTCAGTTAAAACTCATATCTTGCACCATTCTCAACTAGAGACGTCCCCTCGATAACTCGTTCCTTGGCGGGAGCCAGGGAACGAGGGTAAAACGAAGGTATTTTACCTTCCCCTCGTTCCCAGGGGTGTGGTCAAAAGCCGTCGATCGTTTATGGGCCCTCCCAGCTGTCGTATACCCCTGTAGGGGCGACTGGCATTCTTCCGCAAATTATGACATCTCTTTACAGATGTCCTGTCCTCAGGCTTCGCCCTGCACCCCGCGAGAACTCCGGTGTACCAACTGTTTTTGACCACACCCCGTTCCCAGTGTCCCGCTGGGAACGTATTTAGGAGGCAGAGCCTCCCGTCCCTGTCAGAGGAGAACCCGTTCCCAGGCAGAACGCTCCGGGCTTCCTCCTCGCAGCGGAGGGTTCCCGGAACGAGGGGTCCGGCGCCCCTACAGTTACCCTCGTTCCCAGTGTATCGCTGGGAACGTATTTAGGAGGCAGAGCCTCCCGTCCCTTTTGTTTATTTCTATTTGAATTACGGTGTCGCCGTGCCCGGCACGGCGACCTTGGGAGCGGCTGCTGGCGCCGCGCGTCAGAAAATTGTAACACCCAATAGGTTTACACTAGGCTTACAAAAAGCCATTGTAAGCCTGCAAGGGCTTTTTGTAAGTCTACAATAGCTTATTGTAGGCTTACAAAAATTTATTATAAGCCTGCACTAGCTATTGTAAGCCTGCAATAGCTTATTGTAAGCCTGCACTAGCTATTGTAAGCCTGCACTAGTTTAACCTAAGTTGCGACCTATTTAAAAAAATATGAATTACCCACTTAGACTTTACAGATATTTTGAGGGTTTTAGTAGCCCTCGATACAAAATTATATTTTTATTGTGCTATGAGGCGGGTTGGCTATTTAGAGGTTATAATGTACTAAAATAACAGTTAATTGCTGGTTCTGTAGATTATGGAAGATATGATTACAACAATTTTTGTTCTTTGCGACGAGCTCCTAAAAGCTTTGAATATAAAAGAAGATCCACAAGTAAAAATGAACAATGCAGAGGTGATGACGGTAGGATTGGTTGCTGCATATTTTTTTGTCGGACATCACGAGCGCTCTTGTCAATTTATGGTGGAACACAATTATCTAAAAAATCTGTTAAGTAAAAGTAGATTCAATCTCCGATTACATAATATAGGCGAACCAATTTGGATGCTTTTATTCCAAGTCATAGCTCAAACATTTAAAGAGCTAAATCCAGGTCAAGAATGTCAAGAATATATTCTTGATAGTTTCCCTGTGCCAGTCTGTGACAATATTAGGATTGATAGATGTAAAATTTATAAGCAAGAAGAATATCGAGGATATATTGCAAGTAAAAAACGTTATTTTTATGGATTAAGGGTTCATATGTTAGTAAACAAAAGTGGAAATCCAATAGAATTTTATCATGCCCCGGGTAGTTATAATGACGTTAAAGTTCTGCAATCTTTTTGCTTCGATTTACCATCAAATTCTCTAGTTTATGGAGACAAAGCTTATAACGATTATCAATTAGAAGATTTACTAAAAGAGTCGGCAAAGATCAAATTAAAACCTTTGCGAAAAAAGAATTCAAAAAGAAAAGAATCTCCTTGTTTTGAATATATACAACAGGTAACTAGAAAACAAGTTGAAACATGTTTTAGTCGGATAACTAATTTGTTTCCCAAGTCAATTCATGCCGTTACATCCAAAGGATTTGAATTGAAAATAATTCTCTTTATCATCGCTTTTTGTATTCAATTTTTATAGGTCGCAACTTAAGTTAGTTTATTGTAAGCCAACAATGGTTTATTGTCAAGCTGCCTGTTGAAATAGACCCACGGATAAGGTAACATAAGGATTATAACCGAAGATTATCCCGCACCCCCTACAGGTCAACGCCAATGAGTTGGAAAGCTTGTTTAATTGCTTGGGATAAAGCATGTTTTTGTTGCTGAGCATAGAGTTGGGCAGCTCGATGGTAAGCTGAACGGATCTCGCGCAAGTTTAAGACATGGCCATCCGGGTTTCTGAGCTGCAACAGCACCCAACCTAAATTATGATAGGCTTCGGCATAGTCTGGTTTTAATTGTACTGCTGTTTCTAGGTCTGATCGGGCTTGTTCCCATTGGCCCAGGCGGGCGAGCAAAGTTCCCTTACGAAATAGCACCAAGGCATCATCCCCGAATTTCTGGATATAATCCTGATAGGCTTGCATAGCTGCGGGCAAGTTGTTCAGTTGTTCGCAAACAATGCCATAATTCAAGTATACCCAAGCGGGCGATCGGGGTTTGCGCATTGCCTGCTGAAAACTGGAAACTGCTTCCGTCCATTTACCTAAACTTGCCGCCTGCCAACCGCTAAATCCCTCGACAAAAGCATTATCGGGTACTTGAGTTTGATACTCTTGCATGCATCTATCTAGATCGGGAGCTTGCTTGTTAACTAAGGCTTTCTCTAGGGCAATAGTCAGACAGGGATATACCCAACCCAGCAGTTTTTTACTAGAATTACTGTTAGTTTGCTTGGACTTGGTAATGGCTTGCCGGGCCGCGCGGATGGCGACTTTCCATTTTCCTTGATGCACCGCTATCCAAGCTTTTAGTCCCAGGGCGAAGGTAGCATTATTCTCCAGTTGCAACGCCCGATCGACTGCTATTTCAGCCTGTTGCCAGTTGCCAGTTTTGGCCAAAGCCCAAGCCAAATTCCCCTGGATCCAAGACTCATGGGGTGCTAAACTAGCTGCCTGCTGTAAGGGTTGCACTGCTGCGGTCCAATTTGCTTGACGACAGTTAACCAGTCCCCATACTCCATAACCCCTGCTATCATTTGGTTCTAGTTGCATTGCTTGGCGGGCCGCCGCCCCCGCTGCTCGATCGTCATTTATATAGATTAACACTAAGGCTAATTCTACAGCTGCTGCTCCATTATCGGGCTCCTTAGCGAGACATTTTTGATAAGCTTCGGCGCTTTCGTTGAGTTTACCTTGCCCGACGAAGTAACGTCCTTTTCTGAGACTGGGAGAGATAAATTTTCCTTGCAGGGCGTCGATTAATTCATCGGCAGTTTGAAAGCGATCGTCCGCCTGCATGTTCATTCCCGTTAAGATAATTTGCTCTGTTTCCGGGTGAATTGATGGAATTATCTGGCGCGGCGGGATGAGATCGTCTGATCCCATTCTCGACAGTGATTCCAGGGGAACTCGATCCGTTATAGCATGGTACATTGAGGCGCAGACAGCATAAAAATCTGTACTCGGGCTGCGCCGCGCTTGATATGTATATTGTTCTACGGGCGCGTATCCGGGAGTTAACATTGCCGTCATCTGATTAGTCCTGCCGGCGATAAACTCTCTGGCCGTGCCGAAATCAATGAGAATGGCTCGGTCTTGCTCGTCAATAATAATATTCTCGGGTTTAATGTCTCTGTGGATTAAGTTATTAGCATGGACTACCTTCAGTGCTGCTGTCACTTGCAGGAAATATTGCTTGACGCGCGCTTCTGGTAATGGTCCTGCTGATTTTAAGATTTCTGTTAGCGACTTTCCTTGGATAAATGCCATCACAATGTATCCCGTATTATTTTCAGCAAACCAATCATACACTCTCACAATATGGGGATGGATGCACTTTTGTAAACATTCTGCCTCGGTCTTGAATTTGTTGATTTGCTCCTGTTGCGCTTGGGGCGTGACTGAGGCTGGCCAAATAATGCTATTATCTTGCCTGAGAAATTTATCCGGACAAAGTTCTTTGATGGCCACTTCAGCTGATTTGACCGTATCAGTGCCCTGGTAAGTTACGCCAAAGCCTCCCTCACCGATGGTTCTGGAAATCCTATATCTACCTCCCTGAAGTAAGGTGCCAGCAGGTAGTTGGTATCCATTGCCATTAGACTGCACGGAGGTTAAGGGACAACCACAAGCAGCGCAGGTGATAGCTGTATCGGCATTTTCGGCCAAGCAGACTGGACAATTAATCGGCATTTTTATAACTTCTCCAGTTTCATTGCGTAGGACTTGTCTCGCCTATCCGTCAGCAGTAATTTTTGACATCACATTTTAAGGCAACAATAGTAGCGTTATCGTGGGCTCCTCGTGCCAGAACTCGCTCAATAGTTACCTCCACATGAGATTGCAAAGACTGAGGGGTGGTAAAAATCTCGACTAACTCATCTGCCGGTACTAAGTCCCACACGCCGTCCGAACAAAGTAGCAATATATCGCCATGCTTGAGAGAAATTGAGAAATCTGAATCGAACAGGCTTAAATTTTGGATCCAGTCGGCATTCAATCTGCGTTTGGAACCCAGGTACTTGGTGAGTACGTTGCGATTGAGATTACCCTGACTCTCTTCGTAAGTAATCTGGCCACTCGCTAGCAGCATGGCTGCCAGGGAATGGTCTTCGCTTAACTGACAGATGCGATCGTTTCTTAACAAGAAGATGCGGCTGTCTCCCACATGGGCGATCGCCAACTGCCGCCCGATCGCCCATACTATACTCAAGGTAGTGCCCCCGTTTTCCACGCGATCTGCTACCACTTCGTTGGCCTCGATCGCCAGAGATTTTAGCCATTCAGCACGTTCCTCTATACTGTTAAAATCCGTAGGAACTGCTGCTGACATAACTGTTTGGACAGCTAACCTACTAGCTACCTCTCCTTGTTCCATGCCTCCCATGCCATCTGCGACCACTGCTAAAATCCCAGTATCAGACCGATCGCTTGTTTGTTGGCGTACTCCCCGTACCCCATAGCTATCTTGATTAGAGAGTCGATGTAGTCCCGTGGTTGAATGTGCGGCCACATGCCACTGCACTTGCGGGTTACTCAGTAATTGCCTAGTTTCCACCAACAGACTCAATAATTGAGACAGAGGAAATCGCCGTGCGATCGTAGGAGAAAGGCAATTACTGAGAATTTGGTAGATCCGAGGGATAGGTTTAATTTCCGGTTGCACCCCATCATCCCAGTTAGGCAGTTGGCGGTGAATCGATTGATACAGCAGTGTACCTACTACATAAGAGCAGGTCTGCTCGTCGTGCATCGCATAACCATAGCTAATTTCCGGAGGGCAGTAGTCTCCGATGATACCATAATCCAGTTTGGACCCGACGGGATAAGCCCCCGTCAAATCAAAAAATTGCACGGGTGTCCCCATCTGAACCAATTGGGGATATATTTGCACCAAACACCAGGATTGCTGATAAACATATCGCAACAGTTGGCACACCTGGCTAGCTACTAATAAGGACTGTTCTAAGGGATGTTCCTGGGTTAACCATGCTGCTAATGTCTCTGCTGCTGCGGGCAGATAACTCAGTAATATAATCTTGGCAGCAGAAGCTTCACCCACTATCTCTAAGGGCTCGAAAAATTCTTCCTCTAAATAATCACCAAGCTCTGATTCATCTTCTGATTCCCGAGCTAAAATTTCCTCAAAGCTACCATTTGACTCTGGCTGGGCTAGCCCAGAAGATATAGTTACTAGGTCTTGGGTGCTGCAAGCTAGGATCTCGGATATCATTTTGTAATCACCCAGAGTCTGCCGCAACTCCATTTCCCGACTGAGACTGCCCCCGATCGATCCTACACGCAGGAGTCCTAGTTGAGCTGCATCTGGTTCGGCCTCCTCCGGGTGGATGTATACTTGGAAGTAATGCACGTCCGCAGACTGTCCCAGATATGATTCCACCTTTACTCGCCAGGTATCTATCTCGAAGCATACCTGCTCTTGAATGATTAAAACCTGCTGGACCTGTAGAACAGTCTCGCCTGTTGTCTCGCCTGTTGATGATGTAGTTAATGTCATAACTTCCTGTTATTTTTTACGGGATTTGAAACAATAAGCGCACTTTACCTATGGCAATTTCATCTCCGGGATTTAATGTTGACGGCATGGTAATTTTCGGGCCAAAGCGAGTCTGACCGGCAGGTTTAATGAAAATTCCATTGATAGAACCAATGTCTTTGATCTGCCATTGTCCTCCCTCTAGGTAAATTTCTCCGTGGTTGCGGGAAACGGTTTCATCTCCATGAAATCCCTCTAAGTCTACCTCCACTGGACCGGTATCTGGATCGAACCGTCCGATAATTGCACTGCTGCTATCTAATATAATCTCTGGGACGGGGGAACCCGCTTGTTTGGGAATTAGTCTGGCAGTTGTCCCTGAAGAAATGACTGTCGGGGGAACATTATACGATACATTTGTCTGTGCTGGATAGGTGGGTGCTGGACTTGACTGCACAGTTGTCGGTGCTGGATAGACTGGTGGTGGACTTGGCGGATATATATTTATCGTATTCCCTGCATCTGGTTCTGGTTCCTCAGGGGGAGGATTGTCCGGATATATTATGTTTGCTTGTGAGTTTCCTTGTGATAATTCATGGCCACAAGCTTCGCAAAATTGGGCTCCCTCTGGGTTGCGATCGTAGTTACATGCTGGACAGGTAATACTCATGTCAATTCATCTTTAGCGACATCTGTTTGTTGTTGCCCTAAGCCGCGCCAACCGTTTCTTGTCTGTAGGTTGGGTTAAGGGGCAGTGTCAAGTAACACGACTGTTGAGTTTCGTTCCTCAACTGACAGGCGAGACGCCCGTCCTACGTTTTCTCGGACAGGCGAGACGCCCGTCCTAGGTTCCTGATGCTTTACGAATTTCCTCTTCCTCTAATTCATTATTAATATCACTTTCCATTTTAACTGTTTTGCCTTTAGACCCCATTTTTATCGTTTTGCGCGTCTCTGCGGAAATTTTTCGCGTGCGCCGCAACTCGTCTTTTGCTACTGTCAGTGATGAGGCGATCGCCTCATTGCCTATTTGTTTAGTTATGCGTTGGGCTGTTTCGATCAGTTCTGCGGCCCGCTGGGGATTTTGTTCTGCCATGCGGGTAGCATTATTAATCATCTGCACGATATTACACTGCTGCATGTACCCCATCACTTCCCGATCGACCTTGCTAGTCAAGTTTTCTCCTGCCATAAATTGTACCACAAGATTTGATGGTGGCAGTTCGCCCCGTTTATTTTCCCCGGGGATATCATAGGTCAAGCCTAACTGAGCTATGCGCACCCGCGAGGCGGCACGACGCGCTATGGTAAACTCCAGGATGAATACTGTATCATCATTAGCGGCGGCGTTACCGATCGGGTATGGTTCTCTGTCTAAGGGAAATTCTGCCTGTCCGGGATAGGCCCGCATCACCCGAGTCAGTTTCACACCTTTGACTGTTTTTACTGTTAAGGAGAGGTTGGCGATCGCCTCTTGTTGAGCTTGCAAGAATTCTGCTAGGATCTGGTCGGGCAGGTCGGTAATTGCAATAGCGGCACCGCTAGCTTTTTCCGTCACCACATGTAAGGGGCGTCCCCCCGTAGCGTCGCTGAGATCGTTCAGCAGGTCTTCGTTAAAGTCTCCCACTCCTAGAGCGGTAATGGGGATATTTTTGCTGGCAAATTCTCTTGCTAATTCTCGGCATTGGTCTTCATCAAAGGTTTGACCGTCGGTAAATAGTAAAGCCCGACGGCAGGTCATGTTTCGATCTGATAGCATGGTTAAGGCTTGCAGCATCCCCAGTCCCATGCGCGTGCCCCCGGAAAATTCTCGCAGTTGTTCGATCTCCGTTTTCTGGACTGCCGTTGCTGCTGTTAGTCCGATGATGGTAGAAGCCTTGTCATCAAATTGGATCAGGGCCAGGCGATCGCGTTCCGTCAGCTTATCCGAGTCTAGCAGGTTCGACAAAGATGCGATCGCGATATCTCGTTTGGTCTTTCCCCAGTCACTTCCCGCCATGCTTGACCGTCAGCTTCATAGGTTCTGCCCGTGGGCGTCGTCTCTCCGACCACCACTTCATCCATCGAACTGCTAGTATCTATTATAAAAGCAAAGGCCGTCGATGGGCGCGTCCGAGCTGCTTCTTTAGTCGGTCGCAGCTTCAGCATCATGAACAACTTTTGTTCGGGCTATCAGCTGGCAAAAATTCTCTGTGGGGGGCAATAGTTACATTCAGCATTTTTTAGCATCCTTAAGACAATCTTAATAGGGGCAGGCACCTGTTTGCGGTTCCACTTCCGATAGGTCTGGCGCTATTATACCAGGGATTGCTTGATTTCCTGATTCCTGGAGATTATCCATATCCCCTTCGCTCATGAGCGGTAAGTCCAGAGTTAGTTCGCTGTGACGGTATCCTTCTTTGATATCTTCGATCCAAGTTGCCACTATCCTCCTCATCTGACTATCACCTATTCTACAGGAGCTTTGCCTTTGCAGCTCCCCTCTGATTCTCTCACATTCTCCTTGGGTAAAGTACCATTCTGGCCGGTCTTCCAGTTCTTTTCGCAGGTCTATCGCCCATTCATATTCCTCATTGCTACCTTGATTTTTTACCCTTAATGTGTATTTTACCATAGATTTACCTCTTGTTACTCAATTTCCGTGACTTGTTTCAGGAAGTTTTCCACATCCTGAGTTAAACTGGGACCGAGGAGACGGGCTTTATCCAAATTCATTGCCAACTGCTCGTAATCTATATTTACTCCATAAGCATGACAAAAGAAATGTCGGAAACCCCGCATGTTATTCAGATTTAGATAACTTGACTCTGATAATAACCGGGGCGAATGCCCGGAATATCTTGAGTCATTCGTTGTAACAAGGCACTGTGCCAGCGGGCGGTATCGGTGATTTGATTTTCAAAATGTGCCGCCACTATTTTCAACAAGTCCTCTACAGCATTGTAAAGATTGTGAATTTGATAGGCTACGCTCTCCATTATCGCCGGTGCATCTGGAGTTAGCCCGATCGCCCGTTCCTCTAGTTTAGCAAAGATCTTGTTTATCAGATCCATCTGTCCTTGGATATCAGTCTGGAGAACCGTCAGGGCATTTTTGTCCATAATCTTCCTGTTTCGCGGATGCGGTGGGCAAAATGACATTGGTCTAGCTTAATCAAGTCTACCTCTCTGCCTAGGGCTGTTACTAGCATACCGATCGCGGTAAAAAATTTATCTGGATCTATCTGTTCGACGGCTATGTCTACATCGGATGTTTCCCTAAAGCGATCGGGTCTGGTGAGGGAGCCAAAGATGTAGGCCCGGCGAATGCCATACTGACTGCCATTGTCATCTAACCACTGTTTGACCTGGGCCAGCAATGTTTGCCGTTCCTGTTCTAGTCGATCGCGCCTCGCTGCTCTAATTTCATCCAGCAGATAACTTTTAAATGGCATATTGATTATTCCCTGACTCTGTTCTGAATGATAGCACGGCGATCGTTATCCTGGTAGGGGCGATCGCCTCACACTGGACTCGAATTACTGTCTGGTCCAGTCTTCCAAAAGCAGACCGGGGACTCGTTGAAAATCTCGCCAATTGCGAGTTACTAGGATACCATCTACAGAAAGCGCGATCGCCGCTATCCGTAGGTCTTTTGTGCCAATGCGGATTTTTTTGACGGCTCAATTCAGCATAACGAGTGGAAGCCGCCCGATCGAAGTCAAGCAAGTTCATCTCTCTGTAAAAGTCTACCGTTTTCCGCAGGTTGGCATAAGCAAATATTATTTGCTCTTCCTTGCCAGACTGGGAAGCTTGTCTGATCCTATTGAGACGTCCGCGCATTTGCTCTTCTACTGTAATCACAGTGACAGCAACTTTTGAGGTATTAATACTATTTAAGCGTTCTGTCACAAACTGTTCTTCCCGTTGGATTAGCGATACATGATCCGTATCGAGGATCCAGAGACTCATATCGCCTCATCCTCCCCATCTAAACTGTTGTAATATGCTGCCATTTCTGCATCCAATTCGCGTCTGTATGCTTCTATATCTGCTAGCATATCATCGAATTGCGGATCGTCTTTGAAGATCCCTGCATTCTGGATCCAGGGGTTATCCGGGTTTTCTTGCTTCATTTTTTCTAACCTCTCCTTACTCAGGGGCTTGACCGGTGCATCGGGGTCTTTTAAGTAATTCTTTTTCACCTCCACCACTCTTTTAATTAAGTCTAAATCATCCTGCTCAATGTCCACCAATTCCAGTGATTTTTCGATCTTTTCTTCAGGATAATTTTCGTATAATTGGGCTATGGCGGTAAACACAACCGACCAAGTCAGCTTCTCAAGATTCCGAAAGGACAGAATTACCCTCTGACCTTGATTGAAAGCAGCGGCGATCTGGTCGTAAATCTTTTGACCGTGATGTTCTGCTAGTAAATCATCGGTGGGACAATCCTCTCACAGAATATTTCCACTTTCTCACTTGTGTGACTTTTGAGTTCCAACATAGTTAAGGCTCCTCTGAAAATGACTACATTAATTATAGCAAGCCTATTTGATTTGCGATCTCTCCATTAATCCGGTTTCGCCGTTCGCGCCTGCTCCGGCAGCCATAATTACCGGGTTTCTAATCATTCTGGCCATCTAAACTGTCGTAATATGCTTCCATTTCTGCATCCAATTCGCGTCTGTATGCTTCTATATCTGCTAGCATATCATCGAATTGCGGATCGTCTTTGAAGATCCCCGCATTCTGTATCCAGGGGTTATCCGGGTTTTCTTTCTTCAATTTTTCTAATTCCTCCTCACTCATGGGTTTCACCGGTGCGGTCGGGTCTTTTAAGTAATTCTTTTTCACCTCCACCACTTCTGAGATTAATTCTAAATCATCCTGCAGAATATCCACGAATTCTAGGGATTTTTCAATTTGTTCAGAAGGAAAATTTTCGTACAATTGGGCTATGGCTTTAAACACAACCGACCAAGTCAGCCCTCTCCAGATTCCGAAATGACAGAATTACACTCTGACCTTGATTGAAAGCAGCGGCGATCTGGTCGTAAATCTTTTGACCGTGATGCCATGCTAGCGATTCGTTAGTGGGGACAATACTCTCACAGAATATTTCGATCTTCTCACTTGTGTGACTTTTGAGTCCCAACATAGTTAAGGCTCCTCTGAAAATGACTACATTAATTATAGCAATAAATTATCAGACGTCAACTACGCCCCCCCAGAAACCAGCTTGGTCAGCGATTTTAGCCTCATTCCCTGGCGGATCCAGAAAACTCAGGGGTTTGAACCGGGTGCGGGCGATCGGGCGGGCGATCGCCTGGGGGATGCGATCGATCGTCGGAGGCAGTTCTCCCCATAGCAATGCTGCAAGCAAACATCCCCTAGATTCCATATCGATTTTTTATCTTCCAACCGTCATTTATTCTTTGCAGCTCAAATCTATATCTTTGAGTTGTCAGTCGATCGCGGATTTCTTCCACATCTTCTTCATTTTTTTTATATTCTTGAAATCTTTCCCTAATCATTACTTCAATTGTCGCGCTTTTCGCCGTATAAGAAAAATTATCAGTTACTGATGTAGAATGAGAGCTATAGCGATAATAAATTTTATTCTCTTGCAAGTATTTAATTAATCGTAGGGCATCTTGATAATCCTGTCCTGTCAGATATCTAGCTGCCAGTTCCTGGTTATAGGGAGGCGCAAATATTCTGTTTTTCGCCTCTAGCCAATTTTGAATTAAATTAACTGCTTGACTCCGAGTCAGGGGCGTGTCTAAACTCATTTCTATGGTGAATTCCTGAGAGTTTTGCCTCCCTGACACTTGCATCGTATATTTCCCATCTTTAGTTAAACTTATCTGCTGTTCTCCCGTACTCTGGATATTTTCCGGATTGATTAGTTCCAGATCTGGGGCGTAAACCCAAATACAAATCTCCTCGTTAGTCGAGTAGGTTAAGGTTGAATCAGAACTGGAATAAAATGTATATCCTATCTGTTCGCCTACATTGATTTTACCAGATTCTGTCAGAGGGATAGCGTCGAAAAATATTTTTTTTACTTCTTCTTCTTCTAAGGGCCTTGTCGGTTTTTCCTGACAGTCTCTGGGTAGGGGAGGATTAACCTGGTTGGAATCAACTGGGTTCTGGGAAACGTAAAATGGACTACCACAGATCATAGGGATACTTAGATATAGTAGCAGTTGTTTCATCTTTACTTAATTTATCTACAATGTGATTAGTATTTTTCGCAATTTTGCCCAGAAACAGAAAGGCACTAGGCCGCCGCCTACTAATAATATAAATGCAAACAATAATAACCACTTTCTTGCTTTAGCTGAGGGAGATGGTGGTACCCAAGGGAAATTGTAATCGGACGGTTCTGATTCTACTACACCATTAGCGCTGTTCACCACAACCTGCACCTCATGTACTTCCACCCGATCTGCATTTGGCTGAATGTAGCTAATTTCATATTCTCCCAGCACTGCATCCAGGAATTCCTTCAGCTTTTGAGCAACTTCTGAAGCATTTGCCGAAAACTCAGCAATACCCCCTGCCTTCTCGGCAATCTCTCCCAATCTCTCCCGGTCTACAAACTCATTTTCTAGTCCTGCATGCTTGCGAACATCTTGGCGGGTAGCTAGTCTTGATAGGCCGTATTTCTTTTGCAAATATTCCGGTGTTCTGCCGTATCCTAAGGTATGAATTGTGATTTTGCCGATCTCCTCATCTCGTTCTAAAAGTCTCATCAGTTCCTGAAACTCTTCCTCTTCTTGCGCTTCGCTATCTGCCGTATGATAGCCATCATAAAGCAGAATTATCGATAATTTTGGCTGGGGTTTTGGGGGCTCATTTTCCTCTTCCTCGGGGTGAAACCTTGCATCCCTTGAATTTCCTAAAAGCCGTACCGCTTCCGAGAGAGAACCATACAGGTTGGTCGTTTGAGCGCAGGGTTTCCTATCTTCTAGGTTCTCTAGATGTATGGAATGTTTTTCATCTGTGACATAGAAAAATCTGTTTAATTCTGCGCTACTGATGAGCTTATCGTAGGGACAGCTAGACTCCGAATACTCGTCGCCGCCAAAAGGCACGATCGCCAATTCCGTGTCCGGGCTCCGATCGGACAAAGCATCCACGAACCCTCTAATGGCCTGAATTGCTGCTGCATACTTCTTCCTACCGCCGCTATCCGTTCCTTTCATGCTACCGCTAAAGTCAAGCAGCACAATAATAAAAGCCGGCGGTGGTTTGGCCTCTTTAGGATTTTTCCAGTCTTTCCACTCTTTGCTGCCAATCTCTTGACAATTATATCTCCGTGAATTACAATCTATTTTTAAGCTAAAGTCTTGCTCTTCTAGGGGCACGGGTTTATTATTTTTTCCCGTGACCTTGACGCGCAGAGTGACAGTGCTGCTATTGCGATCGACCACAGGTTTTTGGGTAATTTCCACCTTTTCCACCAATGCCTGGGCCGGACCGATCGAAGCATTGACCAGCAGCAGAGATAGAATGATTCTACGGATAACTGAAGTTATTTTAGTTGACTCCATAGTATTTATCGTCCGTGCTAACCTTTAATTGACTTCGCCCAGATCGCAAAAGGAACCACTCCGAACATTGCTAATAATCCTAGCACCGATAAAAAAATCTGCGTGCGTCTGGATGCCGGTAATGCCGGTCCTACCCAAGGAAATACATAGGTCTTGGCATCCGATGCTACTGCATTTCCTGCGGTTTTGACCTCAACTGTAACATTATGTTCTGAACCCCGATCGGCATTATTCCGGGGCTGCATGTAGCTGATTTCATACTCCCCTAGCAATGCTTCTAAGAATTCTGTTAAGTTTTCCGCTATATCCTCCGCGTTGCCAGCAAATTCCGCGATCGCCCCTGTGGCCCGGGCAATTTGCTGCAATCGTTTTTGGTCAACAAATTCTTCTGCTGGGATGGTAATCTGAGCTAACCTGTTGGGGTTAGTAAAGTCTTCTGCTTCCACTTTCCCGACATCTGCGATCGTCGGATATCGGGACAGATTATATTTAGCTTGTAACTGCTGCGGTGTCAAGCCGTATCCCAAAGTATGTATGGTAATCTGAGGATATTTATTCAGCAGGTTCAGCAGATCGTCAAAGTCTTTCTGTTCCAATTCTGGTTCATTTGCTTCCCCGTGATATATGCTATGATAGCCATCAGACAGCAGCACGATCGACAATCTGGGTTCTGGTTCATTGCTATCCTCTGGCGGGTTAAAGCGGGTATCTGTTCTGTTCCCTAAAAATCTTACTGCTTTGCGCACGGGTCTGTAAATATCTGTGGCACCGCAGAGACTATCGGACTGAGACTCGAGATCCTGAAGATATTTTTCTAGTCCGATCTTGCTAGCATCCTCGAAGTTGTTTAGTTCTGAGTCTGTTACTCTATTGCCCGTGCAACGCTTTCCGCCCTTACTGAAAGGGACGATCGCGATTTTCGTTTCCCCGCCCCGTCTTGCCAAATCTCGATTAAACTCTTCGATCGCTTGCAGCGCCCCTGATATTTTGGTCGTACCACTGCTATCCGATCGCTTCATGCTGCCGCTAAAATCTAGAAGAACGATTATCCATGCTGGCGGAGGTTCTGCTTCTTTGGGATTTTTCCAGTCTAGGATATCCGCGCGATCGAGGGTTTGACAGGCATTGTTATTAGATTCGCCTTGGGGTTGACAAATCTTCAAAGTAAAATCCTGCTCTTGCAGACCCACCACAGGTCTATTATTAGCATCTTTCACCTTAACGCGCAGAGTCACCCACCCCCGGTCTTTATCCACCCTCGGCGTGCCGATAATTTCCGCATTTTTCACTTCCTGACCCCAACTGGGACAGCTCAAACCACCCACCAGCAACAGGGATAAACTAAGCCTGCGGATCCAAGAAGCGATTGTAATATACGAATCTGAACAGTTTTTTACCATTATAACCACCTTGGTCCACGTGAAATGCTATCATATCGTTATGCTTTAACTCAATGGGTTTGGCCGAAGTCAGGCGATCGCCCTTATGCTCAATTATACCAAAAGCTTGAGAATTGGGAATCAGTAGCGTTTTTCCAGGATGTAAATCCATGTCAGCAATATGGGGAGGAAGTCCTGGAATATAGATATGCGCCCCCGAACCAGAACCTATTCTAATTTTTTCTCCCCTTCCATGTAACTGGATAGATAATCCGGCGTTGCACAATTACGGGATGATTTAAATAGGTACCGGTACAGAATTATAACGTAGATAGTGCAATAATAACTTAATTGAAAGCCTCAACATTTCTTCCGACTTTGAGTAACATAATGTTTTTCTTTTTAATCGAGCTAGATAATGTCTTAATCGACAATTTTCACATTCAACACGGGTCATGTAGGTTTTGCTGACTATATGGTCAATATATTCAATAAACATTGGATAAACAGGCCATCCATCAGTAACGTCTAAAAAGCATTGCCAACATTTTCTAATATCCCACATAGGCTTAAAAGTTTCTGCAGAACGATCGCCTAATACCCATGTTATAATCCCTGGCTTGAAATGATTTACGACTGTCCATAGCCACTTTTTATTCTTTTTTTCATTGACATAAGTATGCAACTCGTCAATTTCTGCAACCTCCGGAATATCGTAGTTTTCAGGGATTGACGGTAATTCTTTAGCTGCCTGTTTTACCCAATCAATTTGAGTATTATGGCTGACACCAGTTATCCTTTCAATACCTCGAAATCCATTGCCATTAACGTACATTGTCAAACAATTTTTCTTGACATCTTCTGAATAACCGCGCGGATAATAATGTTCGAGAAACTGGCGACGACAATCCTTACAAATTAAATTCTGTTTGCCGCGTCGGTGACCATTTTTATTGATGTTTTCAGAACCACATCTGGGACATTTCATGTTCGACTCCTTTAGCTAATTCTTTCGCCTTACTATCCATGATAACACATATTATGACTAGGTCGAAAACAAACATCATACTATACATAAATTCTGACTGTAAAATTGCAGATTATCATAATCTGCAATAACCCATCATCCCGAAAATGTGCAACGCCGATAATCCTTCTTCGATTTTTTCGATATTATCATTACTGACAAACTTCAGTCGTGGCTCTAGAGTCTTCTGGATTTTGGGCTCCTTGGGCTTATCATTTGATTGACTTGGCTGATTATTACCGTGGTTACCCATATCAGTATACTCGAAGCCCGATCCCGCTCTAAGAGCTACCATGTAACTGGGGGACGTAGCAATACTTAACGCAAAACCCAGCAATGCGCCCAGGAATGAGAACCCCACAGGATCTTCCCACTCCCTGAATGCTTCGGGAAGTTGCCCATCTAGCCGTTGTCGCAACAACTCAAATGCTATTGCTGCTACTAAGGCTATCAGACTACTGGCGATCGCGCTTGTCTGGAGGCGTTCCCAGAAGCGATTTTCATCACCAGCTTCTACCGTGCGCCAACGCCAAGTCAACCCTTCAGCGATACCGACTGCGCCACCGATCAGCACCCAACCGATAATTCTGACAAATCTGTCCTGTATGGGGATAACATCCCGTACATCCGGAAGCAGGAGGACTTGGGTTATCCCTCCAGTGCCCAACCCAATTAATAGTCCCAGTCCCCCAGCAATAGTCAGAGGAAACCAGCCACTGCGTAAGTTACGCTTAGGTCTAGTGGGGTTATTGAGAAAAATATCCGTCGCCACCATGCCAATAGCGAGGGAAATGGCCACGCAGGGAAACAGGGCCAGAAATGGCCACCGTTCTAGCCACTTTAGGTCGCTAATGATGAATTGACCAGCACTCCAGCCGATCGAGGCTGAGGCGATACCCGATAAGATATAAAAATAGACTCTCATCCCATTTGAGATTCTGTACAACGTTGGACGCCGTTCGTAGTGAGTACTTCAGTCCTCGCCCCCGTTCGTTCGTTCGTAGTGAGTACTTCAGTCCTCGCCTCCGTTCGTTCGTAGTGAGTACTTCAGTCCTCGCCCCCGTTCGTTCGTTCGTAGTGAGTACTTCAGTCCTCGCCCCCGTTCGTTCGTTCGTAGTGAGGACTTTAGTCCTCTCGCTCCCAGCGTCCCCGCTGGGAACGAATATTATAACATTAGGTAGCTTGGAGGATATTATGCCAAAGCGATGATATTCCCATGATAGGAGGCAGAGCCTCAATCTTCCGTTCCCTGCCTGAGTCAGGGAACGAGAGTTGTAACTACCGGTTGCCTCTGGTAGGCAGTACCAACCCTAGCTGCTTACTAAGATGAAGATGTTGAGGGAGGCGATTTATAGACTCTAATCAGTTGGCCTGCCAAAGTTTCAGCGGTATCAATAGCCTCATTAACCATTTGTGCTTGCCTTTCCCAGTCCTGGTCTTGCGTGCAGACAATAATTCCAGCTTGGTCTGATTGTAACCCGTGCAGTCGCCTGAAGTAACGTCTATTCATAGTCAAAAATGCTCGATTTTCCTTCATAGCAAAGGCTAGCACTTCTTCATCCGGCAACCCAGCATTTCCAGCTGACTGAACTGTCAAAGCATCGTGACCCATAGCACGGAGTAATTCTACAATCGGCAATGGGTATTGTTCATCTGCATATAAACGCGCCACCGGTCAGTCTTCCTCCTCATTATCTTGGATTGCCATTTCAATCTCGGAAGAATTGGCCTCAGCATAAACCCAAGCATTTGTTAAGTCTGTAGCTGACAAAGTTGGGTAGGAATGCAGCAATTCTGATTCGCTGACACCTAAGCGGCGATAACCTACCAGTACCCAAACGGGAATGCGAGTCCCGGCAATGCAAGCATCACCGCCGCAGACGCCGGGGGTTTTTGTAATCCCACGCCATCTGTTGTTCATACTACGACGTCTATCTGGATAGCTTCCGCTTTTTCTGCCGGTGTTAAGGCAAGTAGCTGTGTTTCTAATTCTTTGACTGTCATCGGTACTGTTGAATTTGTGACTTATCTTTCTCCTCAATTATCTTATAGCATTTCTCTCTATCCCATAATCGCGATCGACCCTTATTATGCCCTCTGCGACGGGTTCTACCTGAGAACGGTCTTCTGAGGATCTTGCCTCCTTATTATCCGTGGCTACCGTCAAGTCTATCATATCTTTAACAAAATGGTATTAATTCTCACTCTTGGCTATTAAGCGTGAGGGGCCAAAATTTGCCTACCTCACTAGCCTGAAAAACGCTATATTCCCATTATAGGAGGGTGTGGTCAAAACCCGTCGATCTAATATGGGCCCTCCCAGCTGTCGTATCCCACTGTAGGGGCGACTGGCATTCTTCCGCAAATTATGACATCACTTTACAAATAGACTCTCCTCAGGCAACGCCGGGCACCCCGCGAGGATCTCCCCGTACCAACTGTTTTTGACCACACCCTCATGGCAATCATCTATGCGATCGGGGCCTCTGCTGCTGTACTTATGTGAGATGTGAGGTGAGATAGGCAATTATTGGGGGAAAGTAGAGCTTCTTGACGATCGACTATTCCTGAAACCAGCTATTTATCGGACTTTCTCTCTAGGCTTTTGTAGTCTAGTTGAGTAACCTAGCCTGAAAATCGACCTTAAATGAGAAATAATAACGTCGATCTCTAGTCTCACTCTGGGGTTGCCCATCCGTTTGTTCGGCGCGGAGGAGTCCCGTACAGCAAAGTAAGCCTCATGTGAGAGAGAAGTGACTTATTCTTGGCAAAAGTAAGCCTCATGTGAGAGAGAAGTGACTTATTCTTGGCAAAAGTAAGCCTCATGTGAGAGAGAAGTGACTTATTCTTGGCAAAAGTAAGCCTCATGTGAGAGAGGATTGACTTATTCTTGGCAAAAGTAAGCTTGATGTGAGAGAGAAGTGATTTATTCTTGGCAAAAGTAAGCTTGATGTGAGAGAGAATTGACTTATTCTTGGCAAAAGTAAGCCTATTTTTGGCAAAAATAAACTTATTCTCGGTCGGAATAGATCTATTCTGGATCGGAATAGATCTATTCAAGGTCTTCACCCCCAACCAGCCTTGGCCAGAGTTGGTGGTCAAAACCCGTCGATCGTTTCTAGGCCCTAGGGGCGAAGCATTCTTCCGCAAATTATGACATAAAATAACATATCCTCTGGTGAATGCTTCGTCCCGCACCCTGCGAGCGAGGATCTCCCCGTACCAACTGTTTTTGACCACACCCATTATAGGAGGCTCTGCCTCAATCTTCCGTTCCCTGCCTGAGTCAGGGAACGAGATCGGGTGCATCTCACATCTTACACCAGTCGCAACAAAGCGTGGGCTAAATCCTTTGAGCGACAATACTTTCAGTGGGTTTTAACCCACTTGATCCTCGTTACCTGGCTCCCGCCTGGTAACGCCGGGGTTTGAACCCACGGCGGGCCATGAAGCTAATCTACCAGTTGCATCTGGTGGCCGGTGCCTACCCTACTATTTTCTCACTCCCAGGATCGGCATGGGAGCGCTAGTTGCAGGAGACCCGGACTGTATTGATTGAGTCTCGGTGGGTTGAGTTTCTGATTCTGGTAAATTTTCAACATTGATGAAGCGTTGTCGTAATTTTGTTAATATCGTTTCCTCGTTGCTATCTACATCGTAAGCGCTGCTATCTACAGCTTCAATTATTATCCAAGGTTCTGATTTATTTATTTGATAGCCGGCAAAGGTTCCGTCAATTACTTGAATAATGTTTCTTGCTATCTGTAACAAAGTTATTCCAGAGACTATCCTTTGGGTATCGGATATTTCATGCAGGAGATCGGCCTCTTGACCGATGCATTCAACATCTGATATTTTCCATTCAGTGGTGGCGATCGCAGAACCTAATTGTTCCAGAATGTCAATGAGATTGACCGCTAATCTATTGCTATCCGGTTGGCGATCCATGATGGTTATTCCGCGCATATTTTCTCCTCTGTTTATAATTGTTCTAAAATTTCAGGATTATCTCTGATAAAGCCAGAACGACTGCCGATCTTGGGGTCGTTGATGTAGAAACGGTGTTGATGTGGTGGTCCTGGGCGATCGGGACGGATCCTGCACGAGGAAAGGTTGGACTGGTGAAATCAATATCGCGCACGGGATTGCCGTTAGCATCATACTCCCGCATTTGATATTCTGTTGTTTATTGTATCCCAGCGTAGCACGGAATGGGCAGCAATTGCTTTTGGATCGGGACCAGAAATCCTGGGTGGTTTCTGACTTTTATAAACAATGGTTCCATCTGCATATATGAAGTGAATTGGTCGAAGTGAGGTCATTACAGGGTTGGCCAAAGTTAATTGGGAGTATCCTATAAAATGGTGGGCGGTGAATTTTTGCAGGGTAATGGTGCCCACCCTACGAAGTCAATTTTCCATTCACTATTCTCCATTCAATTTGATATCAGATTAGCGTTCGCATCTGCCTGCAAGCTTTTGAAAGTACTGTCACCGCTATCGATTATCCCATTAGCATCAATTTCCTTCCGACCCTGGTATGTTCGAATAGCCTCAATCAGCCTTTTAATTTCCGTTTGGTCTCCCCGTTCCACAGCCGAGGTATAATCTAGATAGGGAACTCCAAGAGTTGACTTAATTGCCGTCACAATGTTAATGTAGTTTTGTTGTACTCTGGCCTTCCTTAAATCTGGGTCATTCTGCAACTCATATATTATTCTCCCTAGGGCCGGTTTAGTTCTTTTCGCAAATTGAAACAGTTCCGTTGTCTTGATATCCCGCTTTAAGGACTCAGCCGTTTCCGACCCCGGTTCTATGTAACCAAGAGACTGGCCGATTTTTCTCCTTTGATATAAAGATATAGCCTGTACCCACCTTTGTTTAGCCGCCTTCAACCTTTCGGGAACCCCGGCAAACTCGCGTTTTATTGCCCCTCCATACTGGAGGTCAAACTCACTTCCCAGCAGGTCTCTGAGTCCAAAAATGATAATTTTTTCGCTAAAACTTCCGTTCCCCTTCATTTGCCGTCAGCAGTTCCTGCTCACTCAGGTCTGCTACTATTTGCTGTAGGGCTTTTCTGGTGGTATCGAATCTCCCCAATGGTTCTACGTTTGAATCACTATTTGCCTGATTTGTCCCTGTCGGACTTGGTATGGTAAACAGTGAACTCCTTGGTTTTCCTGTTAACCCGAAAGGATTTATGGGCAGGCTGACCAAGAAACCACTCACTGCTGCCAATATTACTGCTATAATGATTCTCATCGCCTTCCGGGCTTCTGGATCGATCAGCCATTCTATTAACCATGAGATCAATCCATAGGCGATAATTACTATTATTGGATCGGCATTGCGCAGGAAAAACAGGAAGCTAACCAACAGCGCTATTCTCGCCAACCAACCGGGCTTTCCGGACATGAAAAAGAGAACTTTTTCACTCCAGGTTGGCTCTCGCTTTACCTTCAGACCACAATACATGGCATCCAGTTGCTTACCAAAGCTGCGATTAAATACCTTTTGCGGTACTTGACCGTAACTCACTTGGTGAAAATATGCTGCTATCTCATAGGCATCTAATATTTCTTGTTGTGAGTCTTCCGTCTTTCCCGACCAGGCGGCATCACCCAACCTCGTAAACAAATTTGCTAATGGTTCATAGGTGGTCTCCTTGCTTAAATTGTCTCTCCAGTAGCTTTGGAGTTTTCTCCACATGTATTCTCCACATTCAAAATCGTTTTCGTTCTCGTTTACTTGCACCATTTTATCTCTAGTTAAATGAACTGCTAATTAGGCTTAAGTCACTTTTGACATTTTCATATAGATTTTCTCTAAATTTGGCCCAAAGTACTTCTTTTGTTGTTAATAACCAAAACACATTCTCTACTGGCAGTTCCCGATCGATCGTTTGCTCTAGGGCGATTTTTATCCCCTCTCCTAGTAATGGTTCTAGTCTCCGATATTCATGAATTCGCAGTTGAAATTGAAACTTGGCCGATGCTATTTGCTGAGGTGTTTCTTGGTTTTTATCGTCCTCTGGCTGCAACCACTTCAGAAACTCTGGTAATGTCTCTGGTAGGGCGATCGCCCTGAGAGTTAGCAGTCTAGCATCGTTAGCATGAGGTATTCCCATGAGGGCCTTCGTCGCACCCAGCCTGTTAAATATTTCCGACCATTGGACTTTAGTTACTGCCTGATTTTGTAAGGCCGTAGCTAGAGTTTCAACTCGCTCTTTTCTGACCTGGGCATTATTTACCAATGCCTCGATCTCTGATTCGATCGCCAGTATTTCCGAGTCTGGTGCTAGACTGCTAGCACCACCTACTAAATTTTCCCTGATTTCTGCCAGCTGCTGATATGCGACCTCATTGGCTGTCTGAATAATGATAAAAGTTTCTGGTCTGCACAGGCCGACTACATTATCTGCCCAGGATACTGGCTGGTGGCGATCGGCCTTCAGTTCGGCCATTCTGTTAATCATTTGGGGAGTAACGTTTTGGGAAGGTTCTACCAACAGAGGGGCCGTGGATTCACTCAACCATTTTTGCCAATTACGATCTAAGTTTACCTTGGGTTTTCTACCGATCATATGCACTTCTTGCTGTCCTGGTCCTTTGGTTTCCCTGGGATTGAAAACCGGTAGTCGCCCTCGGACTTTCTGATAATGCTCCATCCAATCCAGTATCATCCAGAGGCGATCGGCCCCTTCGGAGAGGAAGTAGCGATAGGCGGGGAATTCCCTACCCCCTTCGTCTCGACCGCGAGTTACTATAGCGATCGCCGACCAATCCGACTCGCCAGGCTTATTGCTCAACACCTCGCGCCCGATCGCCGTTGGTTCGTAACTCTGAGCAGCCTCCGATACCTGGAATAACTGGTCCTGGATAGCTCTTGCCACCGGTTTTGGCAGTTCGCGCAGGGTTGAGTTTCCGTAATCTCCTACCTGGAAACCCTTGGTTTCACCCTCTATGTGGGTGCTAAATTCGTGTATTTTGATGGTCTCCATCTGCCGATCCTCCCTTTGTCGCCAGCGCTAAGGCGCTACTTCGCCAGTTCTTTGCCTCGGCTTGTCAGCTTATTATATCATTGACTGGGATTTTTCAGAGGCGATCGCCTATTTGCTCGACCAGCGATCGCAAGCCCTCACCCTAAAGGGTGGGGCTACAAGAACAAAGTCCGCCTGCGCGGGCTTGATGATATTTTGGGGATGGGACCGCTGAAATGGCCCTGGGAGTTGCTGGAGGATGGCGCGATCGGGGGGCCGACTACACCGGTAACTGCCTGACACTGCACCAGTCTGGGCCCCTGATTACTGCGATCGGAGGGGCGAGCAAGGGGAAGACGATCGGATGTTAAGATAAACTTTCATGATGGAATGCTAATCCGCTTGTTTACTACCTCCCAGGAACTTTATACTCGTTTGGGTTCGCTCTGATTTTCTCCTTTACTTCCTTTTTCAAAACGTTGAATGTATTTCTTATTGACAGATCTCTAGGTTCTTTGGGTTTATCTATTATTCCACCCCTGGGTAAATTTGTCTGTTTTTTGACCTGGTAGTTGTATATAGCAGTAAACAATGCTTCTACTCCTTGAGTTTCAGCGTTTCTTGCCTTTTGATAGTCCGCTTCACTAACTCCTAGTGTCTCCCTTATTGCCTTGTGAATAGATTCTCTATCAATCTTTAAATAGCTCAACTCTTCCTGCAACTCAGTCAGTATTTGATTGATCGCAGGGTAAGTTCTGCCTTTAAATGCCGCCTTTGCCGCCTCCTTTTGATCCTCTGTCATCGGAGTTACTCTTTGCTGAGTGCCTTCTTGCATCTGACCCTGCTGCGGACAAATATTTGGTCTGGGCTTTAATTCCAGTTTTAGTGAATCAGCCACGTCACATGTTAATAATTTACCCGTATTATTGCCCTGCTCTATGTATCCATTAGCTACTAACCAATTTGGCTTGCTTGTCTGATATATATATAGCTTCCACCCATTCATTTTTAGCTCTTGCTATTTCTCCAGACCAGTCTATTCCCCACCCCAACAAACCCCTCGAAGTAGCTTTTTCATAGTCAAGTTCTTTACTATCATCCTTATTGACAACCAGAGCATTTTGAACTTCTCCGATAATCTCCTTGCGCAAGGGCTGATTTTCTGTCCCTTTAATTTTCAATTTAGCCAGCTCAGATACTATATTTTCAATCGTTTCGACTGTTTTAGTAAAATTTTTTATTGCTATCTCTTTCTCCTTTTCAGTTATTCGATCATTCCTTGATGTCGGCAGAGCAACATTAACCTCAGCTAATCCCTTTTTATAACCATCGTTGAAGCCGTCTGTTTTTCCCAATTGATAGCCGTTGTTTTTCCCCCATAGATATATTGCTCCGTGCGTGCTCAAAAGAAGACTCACTATCAAGATAATTTTAGCATATTTTACGACAAACCTTCTTGCCTTTTCTGGTAAATCAATCTTTCTTTGGACTATCAGGCCATAAACTTCACCTTCGTCGCCATTTACATTTGAAACCCCTTGATTAAATATGCTTTTTGGCACTTGTTCATCGCTCACTTGGTAAAAGTATGCCGATAAGTCAAAGCTATTTTCCAATCTACCCAACCCAGCGAACAACTCAGCAAAAGGTTTATAATAATTGCCATAGCGATAGTTTGAGTCTTGCCGGTATGAACATAAATCACTCCATATCTCTTCTCCACATCGTAATTCTCTTGGATCTGGGGTGTTACCGTTACTACTTAATGAATCTCTAATTGCTATTAAATCTGTCCGCACATCTTCTACTAGCGGGCGTCTATACGGTCTCCAAATACTTCCTCCTGCATTGGCATTGAATAACCAAATTACTGATACTACTGGTATCTCTTTTTCAAGGAGTGCCTTTAGTGCCTTTTTTATTCCGTCAGTAAAATTATGTGGTCGCTGGTTTAACTTACTTATAAGTTTAGACTGAAACTCTTGTGACGCTTTTTTTTGCGGATTTTCTTGTTTTTTCTTCCCTTCAATTGGCCACAGCCATCCCAGGAACTCTGGCAAAGTCTCTGGCAGCACAAACGCTCTGAGGGTTAAGAGTCTACCCATTCGAAGATCTGCGCTTCCTTTCTTGATAGCTGTTCCTGCACCCTGATCGTCAAAAACTGCTTCCCATTGTTCTACAGTTACTTGATTTCCCTCTAACGTAGCCAATATAGTTTGAATCCATTCATCCCTCACTTGTGAACCACTTATCAAAGCGTTGATTGCTTTTCTGATCGCCGCTTCATCCACCGACAGCGGCATCAATCTGGCATTATTAGCTTGACTCTGTCGCTTCTGCATCAGACGCTGATATGATTCTTCATTAGCTGCCTGAATAATTATAAATTGTTCTGGACGCTCAATTACCTCAACATTGTACGCCCATGATACTTGTTCGCTATTGGCTTTCACCTCAGCCATTGCGTTAATCATTTTTAAATTCGATGCATCCCCCCGCTTGAGGATCGCCGGTGTCTGATTTTCATTCAGAAAACTCTGCCAATCATCAGGCAATTTTAATTTGGGTTTAGCATTGACATTCCATTGATGAGACTCTCCTACCTGTTTAGAGGCAAACGGGTCGAAAACAGGCCATTTCCCACCAGGTTGTTGCTGGTAATGCTCCATCCAAGCCAGGATTTTCCAGAGACTATCGCGTCCCTCGCACAGGAAGTAACGATAGAAAGATGTCGATCTGCCCCCCTCGTCCTGTCCGGGCGTCACTACAGCCACAACTGACCAATCACGCTCTCCATTCTCCGTGCTAGGTACTACCCTACCAATAAAACTTGGATCTTGACTGTGGCGATCCTTGAAAACCTCGAACCTCTTGTTGGCAATAGCTCGCTTAACGGTTTCAGGGATATAGGGAAGGGTTAAGTTCATGCACTCCCCTACCCTGAAACCCCGCGATCGCCATCCCCCGTTAGGTAACCGCTCTGCATTTATGCCAGTGCTAAATTCGTGAATTTCCACAGTTGCCATAGCCTTAATCCTTGTCTAATTCTGTATTGCGTACTCCCGTACAAAGCCAGTATATAGGAGAGACCAAACCAAAGGGTCGCCATCTTTTGGGGTCTTCCAGCACCGCTGCCACCGCCTGGCGATTGCGAGCTATCTGCTTATAATTCGGTCTGGGAAACAGATTCCCCAGCACTCCAAAAGCCGATACTGAGAAATAGTCCACCTCCCATGCTCCAAATCGCTGCCAACTGTTCAACTTTTCACATAGTTCTGGGAAGCGAGCTTCAGCTAGCCATTTTGGCCTGTGCCGGTTGATCCACAAGTCTGCCAATTCGCACTTAGTCAATACCATAGCAATTCTACGCTTTCTAGCTAGATCGTCTGCGCGATCTAGGGCTACCATAAGTTTATCAATACCCCTGACATACTGAGAGTCCTGCCTGTGGGCCGTGCCGTCAATCATCAACATCATCCCCGTTGCCAGGGAACAATCCTGTATATACTCCTGTAATTTTACACCCGATTGGTTGAGTAAGTCACTAAAAAATTCTCCTGCATAATCCTTGCAGATCAGATCCAGATTCACCAAAGCGTTCTGAGCGCCCGACTTCTTTCTCAGGACAATTCTCAAACCGTAATTTTTCATCTCCAGAACCTTATCAGGTAAGGGTGTTGGTTCTAGTTCCTCCCCTTGCTTCAGGATATTCTGAGCCATTCCGATCAAGTCTTCCCCGTTTTTGTTAGAGGCCGTCACCGCTTCCACAAGACTAGAGGAGCTAGCTTTTGGCCAGCTAGCCAGAGCCGCCAGATAGGTAGTTTTGCCCGATAGCCGATCGCCCACTACCCGTATATCCCCAGATATGTCTTGAGACTGACCACTTTTCTGGCTAAACAGGTCTTTAAACACCAGATTACATCCTCTTGCCTTTACTCAACCAATATAGCGGTGAAATCATCCCGTATGGCTCCCACTTAGGCGGTTCCCTCAAAACCGAGTGCTCGCTTCCCAACTCATCCAGGCGGTTGGGACGCGGGTCGTTGCGTTTCAGGATCCCAAAAGTAGATATAGCATAAAATCGCAAGTTTTGCGGCGGGATCTTCTTCCGCAGAATGCTTGTCGTTCTGGGCAAATGTACCTTAAATAGATCTATTTCTGGGTCAAGTCTACCAGGCCATAGTTCACCTCTCTCGCATTTACTCATCGCCACAGCCAGTCGCAAGTCCAAACTTCTGTCTCTATTATCCATTAAATCGATAAATCTTTTCATGAGCTGACTATAGAATCGCTCGCCACCTCTATCCCATCTGTGCAGCAGTAGCAAACAGCCGACAACATCTTTGACAAAACACTCATCAATGAATTCTTGATGTACAGGCTTATATATCCCCGATGCTAGCTCGTCAAATATTTCACCCGGATAGTCCCTAAATACCAAATCAATCTCCTCTTTCTTCGGTAGCCACCTGCGCTTGATTTCTAGCTTAAAAGAATACAAGGGTAAATCAAAAACTGATTGGATTTTCACCCCATCAATTTCAGTTGGTCGCATGGAGGCACCCTGTAGAATAATAGTTTGAGCTTGGTCGCCCAACTTTTTAGCATCCTTGGTGATTCCGGTAATTTGATAATTTTGATTATCCTTCTCCGACAAATAGGCCAAAGCTGCTAAATAGGTAGTTTTTTCCCGATTTCCTTGGTCCAATCACACATATGTTGCCCATTTTGCCTCCCTGAGTTAGGTTGCTAAGTAGCTAGCCAAATATATCCAGGGTAGTTCCAGTAAAGTCCGGTTATGGATACTGGTGATAAAACAGCGGACTGATAAGCCCGATCGACTGCTATTTATTTGGCCTATCTGCTCCAGTACCGGTCTGAAGTAGCGATATATTACGTAGTTATGACGACCAAACCAGTTCATCTTCGAGTCATAAGGGTCGTAAGCAAGCTTTGATGCTTCCTGGTCGAGGTCACAATTAATCAGGTCAGCTTTATTCAAGCAAATCACAATCTGTCGTGCCTTGGGACAATCGTTCCGAAAAAAATCTACCCACCGGTCAAACCGATTACACCACTGCTGTTGCGTGACGTACTCATCATAGTTCACATCAGGAGCTGATTTCAAAATTTCCCGATAGGGAGGAAGGATCAGGAGAATACCCTCACTTTGGCGGACCCTCTTCAAGAAGTTATTCCATTCGTCAGTATGACCCGACTGCCATGACTTGCGGAAGATCTCACCAGGAGGATCTATCCAGTCTACAGGAATCTGACTCGCGCCAGCAGGTAACCGCACCTGTACATCCAGGAAACGGGTATCAATTGTTTTCGTTTGTCTAGCTGTACCATCAAACTCAAGCAGGATATCTCTAAGAGCCTCGTAACTTTGATTGAGAAGAGAAACGCTGACAAAGTTGCCAGGAGGTTTGGCCAACTCCAGCGCCAGGTGAGTTTTGCCAACATTGCGATCGCCTATATAAACCACTCCCACGTCAAACCCCCCTGTATCTGGTACCAACCGGACATGAGGGTCTAGGCATCTGGCGGACAGTTGCTAGATAGTATAGCATAGCCCAATTATTTTTCCCAGCCCCAGGATATCAACATTCTACATCATATTCTATAGCGGCAGATCTATTTTATGCAATCCCCTGGGCCCTACTGGCAAAATACCCCCTCAACCATACCCTGGACCAGTCCCATCACCCCCACTTCCTGCCACTCCCCCACTCTCACGTGCGATCGCCCCTCTATCTTACCACTCCCAGTTCCTGCCCCGATCGCATCCCGACCTAGCGCTGCCCTACTGCCAGTCCTTGCGCCACTTAAGAGAAATGAGAGCAGGGAGCAGGGAGAGGGGAGAAAATCATTGATATATAATGGTTTGGAGTTGCTGGGGGCCCCCAGTTTAGGCGATCGGGGTGTGGTCAAAACCCGTTGATCGTTTATGGACCCCCCAGCTGTCTGTTCCCCCTGTAGGGGCGAAGCAGATGGCGCCAATTATGACATAAATAAACAGATATTATCTCCGAATGCAACGCCAAGCACCCCGCGAGGATCTCCCCGTACCAACTGTTTTTGACCACACCCAGGCGATCGTCCTTCATCCCCCGTTCGCAAAAGTTTAGCATTAAGTATATAACTTTTTTGCCGTGCCACCCCCTGTGGTATAATATTGATTCATACCCTAAACGGGCAAACGCTAAAGCGTTTACTACAAACGGCAAACCCTAAAGCGTTTACTACAAACGGCAAACCCTAAAGCGTTTACTACAAACGGCCCGATCGGCTGAGATTGCGATCTTTTTCTAGTCAGGAATCAAATCACTCATCCCCAAGATTATCTACCATGAAAAAGCAACAGTCATTCTTAACTCTACAATATCTATATCGAATCGGCAAAAACATCAGATCATATCTATTAAAATACTGTAATCTTGAGGCTAATTGTGGGAAAATCATATCCCATAAAACTATGATATCCATGACTGGCAGAACCTAGTCCAAAGGAGGTAGATAATATGATGTTGCATATAGCAGAACGGCTAAGTTATCGGCGCCGGGTCGAGGGTATCGTTAAGTCTCTATTGAAGAAAAGGAAAAAAAATCAGCATCTAGGCGAGAAAACCATGAAAAAATTTCAGATGCAAACCGAAACCGATCTGAACGCATTACAAATGGTTTTGCAATGGTACGATCAGCTACAGACTCTACCAATTCCCAAACGAGTTTGGATGCAGTGCCAACTGGCCCTAGCGGAAGGTTTTACTAACGCAGTTCGCCACGCACACAAAGATCTGCCGCCCTCAACTATCATAGAACTAGAAGTCAAGGTGTTCGGCGATCGTTTAAAGATGAAAATTTGGGATTGCGGAAAGCCATTTGACTTCCAGGCCCAATTGCGGAAATCTCTGGCAGAAACAGAGGAGTTACAAGCAGAAAAGGAAGGAGGAAGAGGTGTGTTATTATTGCAGCGGATAGCAGATAAACTCAGTTATAAACGCACAGATGATGGACGCAATTGTCTGGCGATCGTCAAGCATTTTTCAGTAATTTGATATTTCTGTAGGTTGGGTTTCCCCACGTTACCCAACCTACGTAAATGCCATCATAATTAGTCGATCTACAGATAAACTAAAGTGCTTCCTCGTTCGTAGTAAGACACCGTTTACGGTGTGGGTGCATCTCAGTTTTGTAATCTAGCCCCTGCGCAGCGGAGGGGGCCCGGAGCGTGGGCTTTGTTTCTGTAGCCGGACCCTTTAGGGTTCGGGCGTAGCGTAGTAGCGCCCGCAAAAATGTACCCCTTTACGGATTCCCAGGCGCGAAAGTGTCTAGAGAGGATCTCAGATCGATTTTCCGATCTCCACATATAAAAGTTAATTTGTCAAGTTTTATTAATGGACCGACAATAGTATAGCTCGTTAATTTGAATAGGCGATCGGCAAACGCTAAAGCGTTTACTACGAACCTGCTATACTGGAAAAGAAGTGATTAACCACAACCACCAGGAGACCACATGATTGCTCAGACGATCGAAAAAACCCAAGAAAGCTCGAGCATTGCCCAAGCAATAATGGCGAAGCTACAGGAGTTACCCTTAGAGCAGCAGCAGGAAGTGTTAAACTTTGTGGAGTCTTTAGCACAAAAATTAGCTCCCCGCAAGACTATCTGGGACGAGATTCGAGAAATCGTCAAAGACGTACCAGATGAACTGTGGGATAGCATGCCCACAGATGGCGCTTTGCAGCACGACCACTATCTTTATGGTACGCCAAAGAAGGAAGTATGAGAACGGTATTTGTGGATACTTTCTACTGGGTATCCTTCACCAACCCCAAAGACCCATTGCATCAGCAAACTGTAGAAATTGAGAGGAGTATGCAAGGAGTTCGACTTGTGACAACTGAAGTTGTGCTGATTGAACTTCTCAACTACTTCTGTTCCTACGGTTCCCTGATGCGACAGAAAACAGCGATGATTGTTCATAGAATCTTGAAAAATCCAACTATTGAAGTCGTCCCTCACTCTGCTGAACTGTTCAGCGCGGCACTGGAACTCTATGAAAATAGACTGGACAAAGGTTATAGTCTCACAGATTGCATTTCCATGCAGGTAATGCGATCGCGTGGCATCACAGAACTGTTGACCCAAGATCGGCATTTCGTGCAAGAAGGATTTGTCATCTTACTCTAGACATAACTTACCCTTCAGCTAGAGATTAGGCAGCAATGCTAATGGCTAATAGCAATGAACAATTAGCCATTAGCTAATCATTAAGCCCCCATTCCGGAATAATGCTTCAACCCCCGCCGCCATAGCCAGCGATTTAAGGCATAGAATATCATTCCCCAGCCCAGCATCGTCATTAACCCGCGCGGCACATTCACTGGCAAACCGACCAAAATTGCCGCTGGGAAATGCAAGAAATAGGGGAACGGCGTCCAAAGCGCTATCTCCCGCACCACCGGGGGAAACACCTCCAGGGGCGCGATATAACCCGAGAAAAACAGAAAGAACAAAAACCACAGTTGCTCGATCGCACTTGCCCTCTCCGTCCAAAAAGCCAACAGCGCCGCCGTATATTGGATCGAAAACCGGACTATAAAAGCCAGGACAATTACCAGGACAAACAGCAGCAGATTCCCTAAAGTTGGCAGCCAAAACCCTTGGGGATAAAGGGCAAAAAAATAAACCCAGCACCACCAGCAAAAACGGCGATCGCGCCACCCGTTCCGACAAATGCATCGCCACGTGACGCCAAACCGGGTCAATTGGCTGTAGCAGTTGGGGAGATAACTTACCCTGCACCACTTGTTTCTCAAACTCCCAGATCACCCAGACGATCGTCAATTGCCGCACGGTAAAGACTGCGATAAAGTAACGGGCAAAATCAACTGGAGCTAACCCAAAGCGTCCCGAACCAGCCGCTTCCATCCAGATGCCCATCATAATTAACGACATGCTGCCAGATAAAGTCCAGAAGAATAGTTCCGCCCGATATTCCAGCATATGAGCGTAGTAAGTCACTAGCAACACCCGAGCTTTTCTAAGCATCTGGTTCATGAGACAACTCCCGTCTGAAATACTTGCCCCACCACCTGTTCGATCGGGGGGTCAGTCACGGTCAAATATGCTACATCCAACTCCGTCAGCAATCGCGTCACAGTCTTAGTCAGTTGTTCCCTGCGCACCAGGAAGCGCACCATCTGACCTATCACTTCTTTAATCTCACCATAGTTAGATAACACCTCTTGAGGATACTCCTGGGCGAAATCTACCTTCACCTCCCGATAGGGAGCAAAGCGCTGCAACAGTCCTTCTAGAGAGCCATCATAGACTAGCTGACCCGTATGCATCAGCAGTACCCGCCGACAGAGGGCCGTGATATCTGCCATGTAATGACTTGTTAAGAGTACAGTCGCCTGATAGCGCTGATTGTACTCCCGCAAGAAGTCTCGCACGCTCACCTGAGCATTAACATCCAGTCCCAGGGTAGGCTCATCCAAAAATAGTACCTGGGGACGGTGCAGCAGCGCCGCCAATAATTCCGCTTTCATCCGTTCCCCAGAGAAAGTTTCCGCACGGGTTGGGTTAACTTTCCCTCTAGTGTTAACATTTCTGTCAGTTCCCCGACCCGTAAGCGAAACTCTCTTTCTGGGATATTGTAAACAGCCCCATTAATCCTCAGAGAATCCATTGCTGGCAAATCCCAGAGTAACTGCTGTTTTTGCCCCATCACCAAAGTAATTTTCCGCAAAAAAGCAGCCTGACGCCGAAAGGGGACGTGACCAGCAACTCTCACCTGACCGCCGGAGGGATGAATCAGACCCGCTAGCATTTTCAGCGTCGTGGTCTTACCCGCGCCATTAGCACCCAAAAATCCTACTACCTCACCCGCTGCGATGTGGAAGGAGACATTCTGAACAGCTTTCACATCTCGGTAGGTGCGTTGCAGGAAGTGGCGCAATGTCCCCTGCAGTCCTGGTTCTTTGACCGCTACTGGATAGACCTTGCTCAAATCCTGGACTACAATGCTCTGCATCAGCTTTACCTGTTACGATACTGATGCCATCCTATGCCAATCTGGGATTGTGGTTAGAGTCGGACGACGGGCATCTCATCTGTCGGTGTCGTAAATGCTATACCTTTTTTTTAATTGTAGGAGCGCAATTGAGCATCAATTGAGCTGCGATCGGGAATGTGTAATTAGTCAGTCTGGTGGGCGGTGGTGGCCCATCTTACAAAAATTTATTGTGCCTAGTAAGTTGTCAGTCTGGTGGGCACCGCCCACCCTACTAATGGCAACTTGATGCGTGAGGGGTCAAAGCCCATGCATCCCGAACGCATCGAAACAAGGTTCTACTTGGAAGCTAGTTTTACCTTACTTGCTAATCCCACTGCTTGTAGCAGCTGAATTGTCATCCAAGTCAGGTCAATTTCCCACCATTTCAGACCGTGGCGAGCCGAATATTGAAAGGCATGATGGTTGTTATGCCAACCTTCACCATAGGTGACCAGGGCCACCCACCAGCAGTTGGTAGAGCGCTCGTCCGAGTCATAGGTACGATAGCCAAACATATGGGTAGCACTGTTAACGAACCAGGTGCAGTGAAACACCACTACTAGGCGGACGAAAATACCCCAAACTACAAAGGGCCAACCTCCCAGCAAGTATAGCAATACTCCCAAAGCTATCTGGATAGGGAAAAAGTAGTTTTGCAAAAACTGATAAACCGGGTCATCTACAATATCTTGGGTGTAGCGATGGATTTCCCAATCTTCGGGGATATGATATAGCATCCATCCCATGTGGCTCCACCAAAAGCCACGAGATGAGTCATGGGGGTCTCCCTTTCCATCCGAGTGCTTATGATGCTGGCGGTGCAGACCGACCCAATCAATCACTCCCCCTTCGCAGCTGAGGGAACCGCAGAAAATGAAAAAATACTCCAGCCATTTAGGAGTCTGGAAACTGCGGTGGGTGACCAGGCGATGGAATCCTAGTGTAATTCCCAATCCACCAGTTATCCAGTGTAAGAATACTGCCAGACCCACTGCTGTCCAAGTAAAATTAATGGGCAGCAATGCCAACAATGCCCCAATATGGACTGCTATCATAAATACGATCACGTGCCATTTCCGGCGTAGTGGCGTTGCAGGCAACGTCTCGTCGATTTGTTTTGAAGATGTGATTGTCATGAAAATTTATTTTACCTCATATTCAATCTAACGGATAATTAACTCCGCGCACAATATCTGGCGAAGATCCTTCCTGCCCACAGGCGACCCATGAGGTGTAAATGAACAGCCCGAAAGCGCTACAAGATGTAAACCAAGCACTTTTGCCGATTTTTCAAGCAATTGACGCTCAGGTCAAGGATAATCTCCAACGGGTCCTAGATGCTTTTCGGCGTCATCGCCTTGGCGCTCATCATTTTGCTGGCGTCACCGGCTATGGTCATGATGATTTGGGGCGTCAGACCTTGGATAAAGTGTTTGCTGAGGTTATGGGTGCGGCCTCGGCGATCGTCCGGGTGCAGTTTGTCTCTGGAACCCACGCGATCGCCTGTGGGTTGTTTGGGGTGCTGCGGCCTGGAGAGGAAATGCTCTCGGTTGTTGGCGATCCCTACGACAGTCTTGAAGAGGTTATCGGTTTGCGGGGACAAGGTCAAGGTTCCTTAATTGATTTTGGTATTAATTACCGTCAGATGGATCTAACTCCGACTGGTACTGTGGACTGGCAGGCCCTATCGCAAGCTGTGACAGCAAAGACTCGTCTGGTCTTCATCCAGCGTTCCTGCGGCTATTCCTGGCGTCCCAGTCTCTCGATCGCCGATATCGAACGCATCGTGCAGTTGGTTAAACAACAAAATCCTGACACGATCTGCTTTGTCGATAACTGCTATGGCGAGTTTATCGAAGACCGGGAACCACCGGCTGTAGGAGCAGATCTGATTGCGGGTTCTACGATCAAAAATCCTGGGGGGACGATCGCCCCATCTGGGGGTTACATTGCGGGTCGAGAAGACCTAGTAGAGGCAGCTGCCTGTCGCCTGACGGTACCGGGAACTGGCAGTACGGGAGGGGCGACGTTTGACCAAAATCGGCTCATGTTTCAAGGCTTATTCTTGGCTCCGCAAATGGTGGGAGAAGCGATGAAGGGCAATCACCTGACTGGCTATCTGTTCGATCGCCTGGGCTATCGAGTCAATCCTACACCAATGGCGAAGCGCCGGGATATCATTCAGGCTATTCAACTGGGTTCAGCAGCCAAACTGATTGCCTTTTGTCGGGCCATTCAGCAGCATTCCCCTGTAGGTTCCTATCTCGACCCGGTTCCAGCGGAATTTCCCGGTTATGAAAGTCAGTTGGTGATGGCCGGGGGCACATTTATTGATGGCAGTACCTCTGAGTTTTCTGCCGATGGCCCCTTGCGGGAACCATATATTGCCTTTTGTCAGGGGGGGACTCATTGGACTCATGTGGCGATCGCCCTAGAAGCTGCCATTGCCGCAGTTGGGCCAGCTTAGTCATCCCGCAGGGGGTTTAACTCGTTCCATGACTCCGGCATGGAACGCATTTTTGAGGCTCTGCCTCCTGAGATTGCCTTATTTATCCTCTGGCAATCACATGCACCAACCATGTCAACGGACTACATATCATCGGAGGCAGGAGCCTCCCACCAAGGGTTCCAAGGCGGAGCCTTGGAACCAGGCCGAAGGAGTTCGGAGTTAACTCGTTCCATGACTCCGGCATGGAACGCATTTTTGAGGCTCTGCCTCCTGAGATTGCCTCATTTATCCTCTGGCAATCACATGCACCAACCATGTCAACGGACTACATATCATCGGAGGCAGGAGCCTCCCACCAAGGGTTCCAAGGCGGAGCCTTGGAACCAGGCCGAAGGAGTTCGGAGTTAACTCGTTCCATGACTCCGGCATGGAACGCATTTTTGAGGCTCTGCCTCCTGAGATTGCCTCATTTATCCTCTGGCAATCACATGCACCAACCATGTCAACGGACTACATATCATCGGAGGCAGGAGCCTCCCACCAAGGGTTCCAAGGCGGAGCCTTGGAACCAGGCCGAAGGAGTTCGGAGTTAACTCGTTCCATGACTCCGGCATGGAACGCATTTTTGAGGCTCTGCCTCCTGAGATTGCCTCATTTATCCTCTGGCAATCACATGCACCAACCATGTCAACGGACTACATATCATCGGAGGCAGGAGCCTCCCACCAAGGGTTCCAAGGCGGAGCCTTGGAACCAGGCCGAAGGAGTTCGGAGTTAACTCGTTCCATGACTCCGGCATGGAACGCATTTTTGAGGCTCTGCCTCCTGAGATTGCCTCATTTATCCTCTGGCAATCACATGCACCAACCATGTCAACGGACTACATATCATCGGAGGCAGGAGCCTCCCACCAAGGGTTCCAAGGCGGAGCCTTGGAACCAGAAAGTCTCACGTCCGGCTCGAATCGATCTTGTTGCCCGGAAACGAATTGGAAGGGGTGCTTCCATCAGAACTGGGAAATATTCAGAGCTTAGAATAGCTTGACGTGGCTTATACCCTCGTACATGGGAGTATCTCAACAGCGTTGAGGAGGTTAGCTAACCTGAAGTTGGTTTACTTGACTAATACCAACTTTGAAGGTAGCATCCCCTCTGAGGGGCACGGACTTGATGTCCCAGCTAGTCAAACCTACCTAGTAGAGGTAGAGTCTCAAGAAGATTTGATTACACAAGGAGAAAAAAAGATGTCAGTAGAAGAAAATGTGCCTGTTATAGAGGTGCTCGATGCTTCAACACAAGAACAAGAAAATGTGCCTATTGAAGAGCTACCCGATCCCTGGACACAAGAGCAAGAAAATGTGCCTATTGAAGGGCTACCCGCTGCTTCAACACAAGAACAAGAAAATGTGCCTGTTGAAGAGCTACCCGATCCCTGGACACAAGAACAAGACAAGGTGCCTGTTGAAGAGGTGCCCGCTGCTTCGACACAAGTTAAAATAATAGGAATAGAAAGATTACCGTTTTTGGCTGATTTTCAACGTGAAGGACATCTTTTCCTTCCGTTAGATTTCGCTAATGATTATGTAAAATGGACGTTCGAGGATTTTGTGTTTGAGTACGAGTGGGAAGATTGCAAGGTGTCCTTAAAGGGTTCGATCCCCTACAATCACGAATATGATGAAATGTCTCCGTGTACTGAGTATACGAATACAAAGCTTGAAGTCAAAAAATGTCGTTACAAAACCTCATACCGATCCTTCCCTGTGATGGGTGACGACAAGTACTGCACGTTTACCCTAGGTCAGTTGAATTCAGACATTGAACTCGAAAAAGTCTTTTCCACAGCAGCGTTACAGAAGGCTGTGAATTACTTCAAGAATGTTCACAAAGCAGTGTTACAGGGGGCTGTGAAGGGACAGGGGGCTGTGAAGGGCTCCAAGGAAGAAAAGGAAGAACACTCATTCCTCTATAAAGTTGACAAGAGCGGTCTCATAAAACCAGTGAGCTTTCGGCTTCAGTTGACCAAACAGAATGAAAATGAGGAAGGATACGTGATTCTTCCGAACGTAAAATTAGATTTAGATTTCCATATCAGTTATGATGAGGAGTTAGGGGGGGAGTATTGTTCTGGTGCTACGTGTAATCATTTGTTTACTCCGATTTTCATTCCCGAGAATTGTAAGTGGGTAGCTTCAGAAGACTTATACATGGAGGGCTTGAAACTTTACGAGAATCTGAAGCGTTTAGTATAAAAAAATATTTTTTTTATACTAGCTAGTCGGTAACTCTCGGAAGGTCAGATAATGACTCTCGGAGGGTCATCGGTAACTCTCGGAAGGTCAGATAAGGGACTTGCGGTTTATTAATGTACCACGTCTGACAGTTACTCTTTCTCTTATTTCTAGTCTGGTTCAAAATGCCTCAAACCCGCATTCTGAGAGTCTCTAAGATCCCTAACTCCGAAGTCCGAACTCCTCCTAGTCCATCAACTATCAACATTTAATATTGGATGCGATCGGGAGTTTGACCCTTCTGGACATTTTTCTCCAAAAAATCGATTATTTTCTCGGCCACATCAATTTGAGTTGAAGTTTCAATCCCTTCTAGTCCCGGGGAAGAATTCACCTCCATCACTACTGGACCGTGGTTCGATCGCAGGATATCCACACCTGCTACCTTCAGTCCCATTTTCTTGGCCGCCCGCACTGCTGTCGAACGTTCTTCGGGTGTCAACTTAATTAGTTCTGCTGTGCCACCCCGGTGCAGGTTAGACCGGAATTCTCCTGGTGCCCCCTGTCGCTTCATTGATGCCACTACCTTATCACCAATTACAAAACAGCGAATATCAGTACCACCTGCTTCCTTGATAAACTCCTGCACCAGGATATTCGCATCCAAACCGCGAAAGGCTTCAATCACCGATTCTGCCGCTTTATCTGTTTCCGCTAGCACCACTCCTATTCATTGGGTTCCTTCTAATAGTTTAATCACTAAAGGCGCACCGCCAACAATATCGATCAAGCCTTCAATATCTTTGGTAGAATGGGCAAAACCAGTAACCGGCAATCCTATTCCTTCTTTAGCTAGCAATTGCATGCAGCGCAGCTTATCCCGGGAACGAGAAATTGCTTGGGATGAATTGGCCGAGAATACCCCCATGATTTCAAACTGCCGCACGACAGCAGTGCCGTAGAAAGTTTTCGATGCCCCGATGCGAGGGATAATGGCATTGAAATCTTCCAACTGTTTCCCCTGATACACTACGGTAGGTCGATGAGAGGTAATATTCATATAACAGCGAAGATAATCGATCACCTTCATTTCGTGACCGCGCTGTTCCCCTGTCTCTTTGAGTCGGCGGGTGGAGTAGAGGGAAGCTTTTTGGGATAGAATAGCGATTTTCATCTGTTAGTTGTTAGTGGTTAGATGCGTATGGCGGGCGACAAGAGCTGCCCGTGTCAGTTTTCCATTAACCAGTTTGACTTTTTTGGCGCTTTGGTTTTGTGCGACTCGATTTAGGATTAAGTAAGTAGGACCTGCCCGGATCTACCAAAAAGCGCCGACGCACGGCCTGACGCCCTAGCAACATCCGGAAACCCATGGCATCTCGATTGGTTAATGTTAGTTCAATTAGCGATCGCGATCCCAAAATTTCCACAGCAGTCAGGATCGCAGGTCGCAACTCTGCATCTCCTCCAGAGTTGCGCACGTACCTTTCGTTAAACAGTTCTGCTTCTGCGGCGATCGTCGAGTGACTATCCCGCTGGAAGGGATGCACTTTGAATCTTACCATTGGTTTGCCATCTCGATTGAATTTATGGACATCAAATGCGTGCAGGGCTGACGATCGCGCACCTGTATCTATCTTGGCTTTAATTGTAGTAATTCCCATATCTGGTAGAGAGATCCATTCTCGCCAACCGATGACTGGCAAATCTTTGGGCTGTTTATTACCCATATCTTATTCGTTATTATTGCTAATTACTAATTGCTAAGGGTGTGGTCAAAAGTAATTGTTTATTGGGGAACTCTTCACATGGAACGGTTAACGGTTGCCAACGGGCGCAAGACCACTAAAACCCCAACCGAGAGGTTTTCAACCCCAACCGAGAGGTTTTCAACCCCAACCGAGAGGTTTTCAACCCCAACCGAGAGGTTTTCAACCTCAACCGAGAGGTTTTCAACCTCAACCGAGAGGTTTTCAACCCCAACCGAGAGGTTTTCAACCTCAACCGAGAGGTTTTCAACCCCAACCGAGAGGTTTTCAACCCCAACCGAGAGGTTTTCAACCCCAACCGAGAGGTTTTTAACCCTAACAGTGGGGCACCGGTGCGCTCACTTGTAGTTGATAGCCGGGTGCATCGCGTGATGCATGTAATATAGCCCGCTTCGATATCTTTGCCTGCGCTCATGTCCCAGGGGACATGGCTGCGCCACCCATGGCTGCCGTGTACCCAACGGGCGCAAGACCACGAAAAGAGTCCGGAGTTGCCAGAGCCGTCGTCGGTATCGTCCACCGATCCCACTTTTCTCTCCTCACTCCCCCCACCCTAAAGGGTGAGGCTATCCACTCCCCAGGAGAAATTTATTGCTATCCCTTGAAGTATTGGGGCTGCTGGGCACTCCTATGGTAAGGCTTGACGAGCTGGATGGGTTTGACAGGTTCAACGGGTGCGATTGGCTCGACGGGCTGGACGAGTCCGATCGGTTTGACAGGTTCAACGGGTGCGATCGGCTCGGCTGGTGCGACAGGCGCGACTTGATTTAAAATATCCCTGACCATTTTTTTCATGCCTTCCCTTCTCTACTGACTGTTTTTTTCTTATAGCAAGTCGTTCATGAGTTGTGCAACTGGCTTTTTTGGGCTCAACCATTGCAGGGAAAAACTTGAGCGCCGCTATCCCCCGGAAAATTTGCACAAATGATTTAGACTCACTATACCATAAACGAGGCGAGGTTATCGCCTTTATTCCCTGTCCTCCGAGAACGACAATCAACCATCAACATTTGTGAATAGCTAATTGTGAATGACTAATTGCCACTCTCAATTCTTAATTCTCTCCGAACCATTCTCAACTCTCTATGAACCATCAGCATATGCTGCCGATGGCATGGGCACTTCCTTCACCGTTGGTAGCTGACTTAGAGTGAGACGGGTAGTGGTGGTGCCACCTGAGAGTTTATTGAGGAGTTTGGGTTTGGGGTCGTGGATCAGGCAGATCAGGCGATCGCCCGGTTGCCAAGGTTGTCCAGCTCGTACCACTTGTAGCATGTTTTGCCGTTCTAGTAACAGAGGCACTAGTTTTCCTGCATCAATTAATGCTTGCAGATAAGTCTGTTGAAAGGCAAACCCCGGATCTTGAAGCACCGTTTCCACCAACTTCACCTGGCCTTCATCGAGATACTGGTTCCAATTCTTCAAGGGTAAATCAAAAGTCAGGGCAGGTTGCACCTTGCTGGATTTAGACTTACTGTCAGGATTTTTGGGAAACACTGCCAAGACTCGCGGCGGATCGAATTCCTCGGCGGCCCGCTGTGCTAGCACGAAGTTTACCTCTCCATTTTTGGTCATCGCTAGGAATGTCCCCATTGATTCTAATCCCGCCTCTTCTAGAACCTGAGTATCCATCCCACTACTCAAAAACACCCGCAAATTTTCATTTTCTGCTTCCTTGACTGCTGCGGCATTGGTGTCAATCAGCACTACGGACTCCGAACGTTCTTGGAACAGACGGGCAATCAGACGGGCTAAAGGATTGGAACCGACGATCACGGCCCCCTGACGCCCAGTGGCGGTGACTTGCAATAGAGAAGCTACTAATTGAGCTGTCAGTCCTTGCATCACCACTGTAATCATAATTGTGAGGAATACCAGAGCTTTGATCGATTCACCGCCGCTGATTTGATCTTGGGTCAGCAAAATGGCAAACAAAGAAGCTACTGATGCGGAAACAATGCCCTTGGGTCCAATCCAACTGACAAATAGTTTCTGACGCCAGTTGAGTCCGCTGCCGTGAGTGCAGATCCAGATGGAAAGGGGACGCACTAGGAACATTAGCGCTAATACGGTGAACAGACTGCCCCACCCCAAGGCCACGATACTTGCCAGAGACAGGTCTGCTGCCAGGAGAATAAATAGCACCGAAACAGCTAAAACAGTCAGCTGACCCTTAAACCGGCGCAAGTTCCGCAGTTCTGGCACATTAGCAGCACTCAGGACAAGTCCTGCGACCACTGTTGCCATCAATCCCGACTCGTCTCGAATATATTGGGCAAAGCCATACAGGCCCCACAAACCTGCTAATACTACTAGATTTTTCAGTTCTTCGGAGAGAATGTCAGCTTGCTTGAGAAACTGGCCCAAGGCCCAACCTGCCGAGGCCCCGATCGCCGTACCAATGCCCAGACGGATGACTAAACCGGTGAGTAACTTTTGCGGATCGGCATCACCGCCATTTAAAACCACATCCAGCACTAAAACAGCGATAATAGCTCCCACTGGATCGATCAGCACCCCTTCACTTTCCAGTAAAGTTGCTACTTGCCGATCGACCTGTACCTGCTTGAGTAGCGGTCCGATCACTGTCGGTCCAGTGACCACCACTAAAGAGGCGTATAGAAAAGCCAACTGCCAGGAAAATTGGGCTAAGAAATGAGCGGCAATTGCACCTCCAATGAGAGTGATTATAGCCCCGATGGTGACTAAATTGCGGAGACTGCCAGAGATTTTCGTCAAGTCTCGCACTTGCAGGTTAAGTCCCCCTTCAAAGAGAATTAAAGCAACTGACAGAGAGACAATTACTTCTAGACCATCTCCCAGAAGTTGGGGATGAACTAAACTCAAGCCATCTGGTCCCAAGAGGATGCCGAACAATAGTAAGAAGACGATACCGGGCACTTTCAGGTATTTACCCAGCACTTGAGCGCCGATGCCGGCCATGACGGTAATCACCATCAGCACAGTAATATCAAAAGGTGCTTCCATAATCTAATAAAAATTATCGCCTAGTTTGTTTGTTGTTGCGCTTTATCGCTACAGGTGGGCATTGCCCACCCGACCCTAACTATTCTGGCAACTGATATTGGGATACAATCCGCTGGGCATATTCTGGCACATGTGCAGCTAATTTTTCGGGGTGATGGCGCTTCACGTACAGATAATTGCGGGTGAAGTGGGAATCGATGGAGAAACGAGCATATTCTAAACCTTTTGGTCCAATTTTTTCTATTACCACACCCATGAGTTTGGCGGCCCACATGGGCAGAGTCACCCCTTTGTCGTAGGCGGGAATGCTTTGTTGGACGGCTTGATGCCTGTCTCCTTTGGACATTACGGGCTGAGTTTCCAACTGGGACATTACTAAGTCTAGCATTTCTTGTCCCCGATCGTTCCGGACTACAATCCACTGCCAACCAAAGGGTGCGCCCATGTATCCTACTACTAAGTCTGCCAGAGAATTGACGTAATCGAAGCAACTCATGCAGGAGGGGGCAAAGACATCTTTGAGTTTGTTGGTCTTCAGTCCGAAAAAGGGCACTTTTTCTATGGAACCATCTGCATGTTTGAAGTGGACCTGGAAATCCTGCATGAATTCATAATGTACCACGGTATCGGGCGATCGGCTAGTGGTGTCCAGAAATTTCTGCAATCCGGCCCGGGTGACGTTATCTACACAGGGGGTGCCTAAAACGTAGAGTTTCTCTAATCCTAGCTGTTTCTCTACGGCCCGTAACGCTTCGATCTGACAACCGACGCCGATGACTAGGAGGCGCTGCATCCGGGATTTTTCCACTTCTTCTAATACGGAAAGGTTAGGAGAGAGGGTGGGTTTGTTCACCCGGGCGGCGAGAATTTCTTCAGGCGATCGGGCGATAATGGGCATGGGTCCAAAGCGGTCTTCCTTGGTATTTTGCACGCAAACTACCCCTTCTACTTTGCCGCTAGTTAGCATTTCAATGGCAATAGCGCTGACAATACCGGTCCATTGTGCCCCTTCTATGGGTTCAGTTTTCCGCGCGGCCATCATGGTTTGATGGACGCCGAAGTACCGATCGTCTTCGTTGTCTAGGTCGCGCGATCGCCCGTGGGTTTGGGTTTCCAGTTGGGGGATCTGCTGATTAAGGAAAGCACAGGCTTCCTTGACATAATGGATGTAGTATGTATCGCACAGCCCGCATTCGCTACAGAGTTCCTTGGCAGGGCGAGGGCTACCGGGTTTGAGGGCTTTGGCCTTTTTGTGCTTGGGGGTTTGTTGTATGGTTGAGGTCATTCTTTCTATTCTATTATACTGAGATCTGCTTTCTCAACCATACCTCATAGGGTGTGGTCAAAAGTAGTTGATAGCCAGGTGCCAGATCCCCGGGTAACGAACCGGACGCTGCCCGATACATGTATATAGCAGAGAAAGGTGGCCGCGCTGCGCTCGCTTAGACGCTTTGTTCATGTAGCCGGGCTCCTCGCTGGGAACGGGTGAAGGCTACTCCGTCTCCTACCAACGGGTTTTGACCACACCCACCGGGTTTTGACCGATGTGGGGTGGGCCGATCGCCCCATCCTCCGAAACATCGAGTTCTTCTTGTTATCGCCGGCTATATGCTGCACAAATCAAATCAGCTAACGGATGCCAGGCCATAATAGTGGAACGAGTGCTGGGGGAGTGGAACGAGTGCTGGGGGAGTGGAACGAGTGCGGGTTGGATAGTAAACTCTGCGGGTTGGATAGTAAACTCTGCGGGTTGGATAGTAAACTCTGCGGGTTGGATAGTAAACTCTGCGGGTTGGATAGTAAACTCTGCGGGTTGGATAGTAAACTCTGCGGGTTGGATAGTAAACTCTGCGGGTTGGATAGTAAACTCTGCGGGTTGGATAGTAAACTCTGCGGGTTGAGTAAGGGTGTGGTCAAAACCCGTTGGTAGCCCGGAAGCCAAGCGAGTTCCCAGGCGCAGCCGACGGAGTAAACGTTCGGGGTGTGGTCAAAACCCGTCGATCTAATATGGCCTCCCAGCCGTCGGATCACCCTGTAGGAGCGACTGGCATTCTTGCGCAAATTATGATATAAAGAAACAGGTGCGATTCGTTTACCGTAAATCACCGGTGATAAGTCGGTGAGGGACCGGTAGCAGGGAATCATTAGCCCTGACAACTTTCAGATGATGGCGGTGAAAGTCCGTCTCCCCAGGTGCAGGGGTAAAAGCACCATCCCTACGGTAGCTTCGCGTCCGGAGACACCCACCCATGTCATGCGCGGGAGCGACATGACCGGGTGGGTGCTCCCGGACGCGATGGCATCAATCCGTAAAGCGGGGTGGAAAGGCGCTCTGGCTGGCAGCTATCGCTGGTCAACGTCGAGCAAGTGGCCATGGTGAGCATAAAGCAAAGATTTGCAGCGTCGATAATATAAACCAGTGGAATAAGGCTTACACACTGGCCTCAAAAGGGGAAGGATACTGGTCGTTGGCAAGTCTGTTTTTGACCAACAAGCACTGACAATAAACCCGGCGTAAGGAATCCACCTAAAGTCACTACCAATCATTTGAAGGAACGAAGTAAACCGGTTGCAGAACTCTTTGTCAAAAGAAAAGGCAGGGGAGTAAACTCTTTTGTCAGGACAATGATAAAGTAGTCACCGAAGACGCAAAATCTGTCATCATCAGACAGGTCTCAACCGGGAAAGATTGAGTGGAGAAGCAAATGACTGCTTGTAATGAGCAGGATAGAGCTGACGCCCTCACGGTTTCAAGAATGTGGAAAGTAAGTAGCAGTACATATGTCACGGAACATCACCAATAGGCGAATGTATGACTGGAAGGCAGTTCCCTGGCGCAAGCTGGAGCGGACGGTCTTTAAGCTGCAAAAACGTATCTACAGAGCGACCCAAAATGGCAACATGCGGCTAGTTCGCAGGCTCCAGGGATTGATGACGAGGTCATGGTCAGCAAAAATGGTTGCGGTCAGACTGGTTACCCAACAAAACAAGGGGAAAAAAACGGCTGGGGTGGATGGCGTTACGGCGCTCAAGCCCTCCGAAAGACAACCCTTGGTTAGGCAGCTTAGAGTGGAAAGTGGGAAGAGGGTACAACCGACCCGCAGGGTGTGGATACCTAAACCCGGACGAGACGAAAAGAGGCCTTTGGGAATACCAACAATGTATGACAGAGCCCTACAGGGTGTAGTCAAAATGGCACTAGAACCAGAATGGGAAGCGGTGTTTGAGGCAAACTCTTACGGGTTCAGACGCCCGAGAGGGTGCCACGACGCAATCGAGGCAATATTCAGCAGCATCCGATATAAACCCAAGTGGGTACTGGACGCTGATATTGCCAAGTGTTTTGACAAGATAGACCACAAGGCACTACTGAAAAAACTGAATAACACGTCACCAATTCGTAGAGTGGTACGAGGATGGTTAAAAGCCGGGGTAATGGACCGGGGATTATTCCAGCCAACCGAGTCCGGTACTCCACAGGGGGGGTAATATCTCCACTGCTGGCTAATATCGCACTCCACGGACTGGAAACAGCGGTCATGGGAGTAGTCCCAAAAACAGTAAAGGAACAAAGGAAACTAGCGGTAGTGAGATACGCGGATGACTTTGTGGTAATGCACGAAAACCGAGAGGTAATTGAGCAATCCAAAGAGGCCATCCAAGAGTGGCTATCCAAGATAGGGCTGGAACTCAAGGCCGAAAAAACACGGATATCCCACACATTGGAAGGGAAGGAACCAGGGTTTGATTTCCTGGGATTCAACGTTAAACAGTACAAGGTGGGGCGATACCGCAGCGGAAAAAACACAAACGGAGCCATACTTGGATTCAAAACACTGATAAAGCCCAGTCAGAAAGCCATAGGAGAACATAAGAAAAAACTACGGAATGTAGTGAAAAGCCATAAGGCCCTGTCACAAGCCGCGATGATAGCCAAACTGAACCCGATAATAAGGGGGTGGTGTAACTACTACAGGACGGCAGTCAGTAAGGAGGTATATGGGGAAATGGAAGTATACCTATGGGAACAAATATGGAACTGGGCAAAGAGGCGGCACCCAAACAAGACGAGCTGGTGGATAGCCGAGAAGTACTGGAAACCGGAAAACGGAAGACAGTGGAGCTTCAAAGGCAAGCTCAAAGATGGCACAGAGGTGAGACTGACCAGACACTCGGAAACGGAGATAATCAGACACGTAAAGGTGAAAGGACAGGTAAGTCCAATGGATGGAAACCTCGTCTACTGGAGTAAAAGGTTACGAAAAAACCCGGGTGTAAGCACGAGAGTGCTGAAGCTGTTGAATAAGCAAAAGGGCAAATGCGGACACTGCGGAATGTTGTTTATGGATGGCGACCAATGGGAAGTTGACCACATCATACCAACCTCGAAAGGGGGAAAAGATAGGTACGACAATCTACAGTTGCTACATGATTACTGTCATCACGTCAAATCAGCATCAGACGGTAGTCATGAGGGACGCGCCCGGAAACGGGAAATTGAGGCCGATCGCGCAGCGTGGCGCAGCCATGGAGCCGGATGAGGTGAAAGTCTCATGTCCGGTTTTGAAGACGAGTCGGCCCGGCGACGGGCTGGCTTAGTTTAATTGTTCTCTCCTCAGGCAACTCGCACCCCGCGAGGATCTCCCCGTACCAACTGTTTTTGATCGCACCCAACGTTCGAAGTAAACGTATGGCTGGCGCCACGCTGCGCGATCGGAGTAAACGTATGGCTGGGGCCACGCTGCGCGATCGGAGTAAACGTATGGCTGGCGCCACGCTGCGCGATCGGAGTAAACGTTCGTAGTAAACGTTCGTAGTAAACACTTCAGTGTTTCCCCGCCCCATTTAGGGGCACGGAGGGTTCCCGGAGCACGCACCCAGCTATCAACGGGTTTTGACCACACCCTACCTCATAGGCCATCAAGTGTGCTATCTTAATTGATAAGAAACCAGGTTTTTTGTCAAAACCTGGTTTCTGGGCCACTGGTGAATATGGCCCCAGCAAAAGTAAGATGGGCCCATCCTCACCTTACTTATTGGCAAACCGCTGCTTTATAGTCCTTACAGCATCCCTTGGGTTGGGGGGCAAAATTGTCGAATTACTCAATTTTTTGAGAAACCCTAACTCACGATCGTAAGGTATGGGCATAATAAATACTGGTGTAGGTTTGGCAATATTAACATGCTTATTATTCTTCACGGAGTTATAGAAGCTGGGACAATCGCCACTGGCGAAAGTGATTTCAATCATTCTCCAAGTCGAAGCCCAAAAATAATCGTCAAGTAGCGCGAGTAAACAGTCACAATTTTAGGTTGTCGCTAAGATTGGGTGAAGCACTTGCTATGTTATCTTGTTAGTGATGCCCAAATATTGGGCGCAAGTGCTTCACCCCTACAGAGAAATATCCTGCTAAACTATGTTATCCAGATCCCGAAGATGCGATCGCCTTAGATGAACCATAAATACTCAACCCTGAGCAAACGCTAAAGCGTTTACTACAAACGGGCAAACGCTTTAGCGTTTACTACAAACTGCGCTTACTACAAACTGCAAACGCTTTAGCGTTTACTACAAACTGCGCAGAAGCTTGGCGCATTTCATCCCCTAGCTGTTTGGGTGTCAGATGCAGTGCCGACAATACCTCTTCTGGTAAGGTCATAGTAATTTCACTCATTGGATAATGGGTCTCCTTCTTCCTTAAACCGTCAGTAAGCATATAACACAGCTTCGGTCCACTCTACGACTGCGCCATAGCTGTCCCCCGTATGTCCTCCCAATTTGTGATTAAACCAGACCCAGATCGGAAAGGCGATCGCCCCGACTCACAATTAACTCACTAGAGTTCTCCAGCTAGCTTCAGCACAGCAGCCCGAGTAGAGGCATCCAGTCGGAAGCGAAGCGCATCAAGTTGGTCGAGTACCGGTGCTACAGCTGTCAAGTGTCCAGCTTGCTTTGCCTTCAATAGAACCCCCAGAGTACCTGTAAACTTAACACCCAGCTGGCGTGCGCAGCGCCTACCAAGGGCATCATCTAGTATAACAAGGGAATCTGGGATTTCTAATGCTAGGGCGATCGCCTCTTCTTCCCCGGAACCGAGTTCAGTAACTTGTGGTAATATCTCTCTATTGATTGCTTTGCGAACTGCGATCCAAGATATAGAGACGATATTGGGAAGCGATACACCTGAGGCTATACCTATAGCGAGCTCATCAACTACCGTCTGTGGCAGGATGATTTCGTTATACAAGATAGGGAGCAATGAGAGCAAATCAGTTTGATACAGGTATTGGATACATGAAGTATCTGCAATGATTTTAGGCATTTGCTAAGTCCTCTATCAGTTCCGCCTCAGTTAGCCTAAACGTATCAACGCCATAATCTGCTAACTTACTCAAAAATACGACACGCGGCACCCCTGCCATATTAGCAGCTACCCCGTCAGATAGTTTACCTAATTCATAGAGTTTAACAGCAGAAGCTTGGCGCATTTCATCCCCTAGCTGTTTGGGTGTCAGATGCAGTGCCGACAATACCTCTTCTGGTAAGGTCATAGTAATTTCACTCATTGGATAATGGGTCTCCTTCTTCCTTAAACCGTCAGTAAGCATAATAACACAGCTTCGGTCCACTCTACGACTGCACCGTAGCTGTCCCCCGTATGTCCTCCCAATTTGTGATTAAACCAGGCCCCGACCAGAAAGGCGATCGCCATTGCTTCCAGGGCCATTCCCACTGCTATAGACCACTTTTCGGGTGCCAAAATCACTTGCAGGCCAGTTAAACCCAGCAGCAAAACCAACATCGGGACCACATCCCTAACAGAACGAATTGCTTTTTTGTGAAAGGCGCCTTTACCCCTAGGTTTGAGGTAGCGATAGCGCAGAATTGCCAGCATCTGTCCCCAACGTCCCCAACCCGCGACCATCATTAATGCCAACCAGCGATCGGTCTCTATTTCCGTTAATGCGGCTGTTTTCAACAGGAGGATGCTAGCGCAGGCGATCGCTCCAAATGCTCCCGTGGCACTATCTGCCATCACCTGCAGACGCAGTTGGGGATCTGTTACCGCCAACCCATCTGCCGTATCCATCGCCCCATCCAAGTGCAGTCCTCCCGTTATCCCCACCCAGGCCACCACCACCAAAGCGCTACGACTCAAGACAGGCATTCCCAACATTGCTAAAAGCCCATCCAAAATGGCCAGTAAGCCACCAATTAATAGCCCGATCGCCGGTGCGAATTTAGCTACTCCCTGGAATTTCAGCGCCCAAGAACCTGGCACTGGCAGACAAGTATAGAAGGCGATCGCAGCTGCGATCGAGGCCATAAGCTTTGTCGCCAAAATTTATCCTCCAAATGTTAGTTATCAGATTTGCCATCTGTGTACCAAGACATAGGTTCCGGAAACAGCCCCACTATGGGCTATTTCGTCTCAATGCCAGATAATTTATACATGGAAACTAAATCGAGATCGGCAAGATTTGGGAGCAGATTTAAATGATTGAGTTAAGATTATAAGCTGAAGAGGTCAGATGTAGCATAAAAATAGGAGATGTCACAAATACTGAGGCAAGGTGTCACGATCGCAGGAGTGGCAACAGCAGTTTGTCCCGGAACAGGGTAGTATAGGCATTGTGCGGGTGTCCGGACCAGAGGCGATCGCCATTGCCCGCACCCTCTTCCACGCACCGGAAAACAAGCTTGGGAAACTCACCGCATCCTCTATGGCTACCTGCGCCATCCCCAGACAAAACAGCTGGTGGACGAAGCCTTGTTACTAATTATGAAGGCTCCCAGATCCTATACCCGAGAAGATATCATAGAATTTCACTGTCATGGCGGCATGATAGTGGTACAGCAAGTCTTGCAACTGTGTTTAGAACAGGGGGCAGTCCTGGCGCAACCAGGAGAATTTACCCTGAGAGCATTTTTGCACGGACGCCTGGATTTAACTCAAGCCGAGAGTATAGCTGACTTAGTGGGGGCCCGATCGCCCGAGGCGGCCCAAAGAGCTTTAGCTGGTAGCATGGGTAAATTAGCCCAACCCATCCGGAAATTACGGAGTCGCTGTTTGGATATTCTCGCTCAAATAGAAGCCCGGATAGATTTTGACGAAGATTTACCGCCCTTGGATGAAGCAGCGGTAATTGCTAGCATTGAGGAGATGGTAGCAGAGTTAACCGATATTCTCGCAACAGCAGATCGAGGGGAATTATTGCGCAAAGCGCTCAAGGTTGCTATTGTCGGACGCCCCAATGTGGGAAAATCTAGTTTGTTGAATGCTTGGAGTCGGAGCGATCGGGCGATCGTCACCGACTTGCCCGGTACTACCCGGGATGTGGTAGAATCTCAGCTAGTAGTGCGGGGAATTCCCGTGCAAGTGCTGGATACAGCCGGGATCAGGGATACAACAGATCGGGTGGAGAAAATCGGCGTGGAACGATCGTGCATCGCCGCCAAAACAGCCGATCTAGTCTTGCTCACCATAGACGCGGAAGCGGGATGGACGCCAGAGGATGAGGTAGTCTACTCCCAGGTAGGCGATCGACCCTTAATTCTGGTCATCAACAAAATTGACCTGGTAGAAACAATTGATAAATTATTCTACCCCAAGACTATTACTCGCGCAGTAGCCACCGCCGCCACCCAGAATCAGGGAATTGCCGATTTAGAACAAGCGATCTCGTCTGCTGTTAATGCTGGTAATATCAAAGCAGCTAACTTAGATTTCGCCATTAATCAACGCCAATCAGATGCCTTGACTAAAAGTAAAACTTCCTTGCAACAAGTCAAAGCTACCATAGCAGAGCGATTACCGCTAGATTTTTGGACCATTGACTTGCGAGGCGCCTTTCACGCCCTCTCAGAAGTGACCGGTGAAGAAGTAACTGAATCTATGCTCGATCGCATCTTTAGTCGGTTTTGTATTGGCAAATAGCTCCCTGACCCTAGCTATCTGAATCTATGCTCGCTAGTGATGAGGCAAGCTCGTGAACAAGCAACGATCGGGTAAAGTTGGTGAATCCCCCAACAATCAATCGATCAGAAAGAAGTATTGTCATTTTAATTAAAAAGAGACAGAAGTAAGCTAAAATAAAAAGAGGATATTTTTAAGGATTGATAACAATGTCGTACAGTCTAGACTTAAGGCAAAAAGTTATAACTTATCTAGAGAATGGTGGCTCCATTACGAAGGCAGCGAAAATTTTTGGAATAGGACGAGCCACTATATACAGATGGTTAAATCGTCAAAACCTAGAGCCAACCAAGGTGGAACGACGTCAGAGAAAACTGGATTGGAAAGCATTAGAAAAAGATGTCCAAGAAAATCCTGATGCCAAATTGATAGAGAGAGCTAAAAAATTTGGAGTCCACCCGACTGCTATCTGGTATGCACTCAACAAAATACAAATTACCCGAAAAAAAAAAGAACTCCGGTATCGAGAAAGAAACAGAGAAGAAAGAATAAAGTATTATAGAATTTTGCCTTATCAAAATGTATGGAAGTGAAAGTCTTGTATTCATTGATGAGTCAGGGTTTGAGGATATTCAGTCTTGTATTTATGGATGGTCGAAAAAAGGTAAAAAAGTGTATGGAGAAAAACAAGGGAAACGGGGAACCAGAGAAAATTTAGTAGCAGGACGAAGAAAAAAAGAAAAAGATTTAATTGCGCCAATGTTATTTAGAGGTAGTCTAAATGCTGATGGTATGATCGGTTGGTTAGTAAAATATTTATTACCGGAATTAAAAATTATTTCAATATTAATCATGGACAATGCACCTATTCATAGAAAGAACGTGATTAGAGATTTAGTAGAGTCAGCAGGTCATAAAGTATTATTTTTGCCAAAATACTCTCCCGACCTCAATGATATTGAGCATGATTTTAGTGCCTTAAAGAGAGCCAGAATGTATGCACCTGTAGGCACATCTTTGGATGAAGTTATCCGGGATTATTGTGCTATTTAGTGCTGTCTCATTGTTATTTAAAGACATCTATGAAAGATACAGCGTCACGGGATTTTATCAGCAATTTGGGGATGATTACAGGAATCCTCACGAACCTGCGATTAACAGGATGATTCAACTAGCTGTCCAGAAATGGCCGCTGGATTTACAGAAGGTATTAGACTTAGCTTGTGGCAGCGGGGAAGTAACATTAGCGCTGCATAACTTTGGATATGATAACATAGATGCCATCGATCCATATACATATAATGCTTATAGCCAACGCACGGGGAAAGGAGCAGAAACATACAGTTTTGAAGATATTGGCAATGGAATACTCTGGGGGAGATATTATAGTTTAATTATTTGTAGCTTTGCTTTGCATTTGCTGAGTGAATCCCGTCTGCCTATAGTAGCATATAACCTGAGTGCGATCGCCGATTCTCTAGTAATTATCACCCCTCACAAGCGCCCTCACTTGCAACCGGAATGGGGATGGAACTACCGGGATGAACTGGTACTAGACTCCGTGCGATCGCGCTTTTATGTCAGCAGGGTGTTGAGAATTGAAAATTGAAATATGAGGGATTTGACTATATGACTAACAATCGAGGATCGAAATCAAGGAATTACAATCAGGAGCATCCCGTCCTTGTGCAAGGCATGAATGCTATTGACAACCGATTTATTCATCTGTAGATTGAGCGTGAAGATTAAGGGCGTAATCTCGATAACGTTCCAAATCTGCCTGGAGGGTGGATTCTACAATTTGACCCAGAAACAGGTTATTCATCACTGGACCGAGAATGCCAGGAATAGCGTAAGCAACGGTTAGCTTCACGATACTGCTGCCGTGACGGTCATAAAAACGCACGGCCCCTCGGTTAGGCAAGCCATTCACTGATTCCCACTGAATAATCTGCTGTGGCACTACCTTCACTATGCGAGACAACCAACTGAATTGGAAGGCCCCTGAAGCCAGTTTCCATTTGGATAACTCTCGATTTTCCTCTAGTATCTGAACCGAATCAATCCATTTCATCCAGCGGGGCATCTGTTCTATATCAGACCAGAGGTGCCACGCTAACTCAATGGGAACCTCTACCTGTATTTTTAAAGTATGTTCTAACCAATCTGCCATCTTGCTAATTGGGCGTTGCACAACAACGGGATGATAAGGGTTGAAAATTGCCGGAAATTCAAGACCATTGACTGCTATCATGCCAAAAATGTGCAACACTCGCAGCGGAGGGGCCCGGAGCTGTCGTGTCCAGAGCCTTTCGTTTCCGGAGACTTTCGTTTCCGGAGACGCCCACCCATGTCGTGCGCGGTCCCGACACGACAGGGTGGGCGCTCTCGGACACGAGCTGCTAATTGTTTATTGCTGCTAAAATTGCTTTTGCAGCTTGACGTCCGGAGAGAGTAGCACCTTCCATGCTGTCGATGTAGTCTTGCTGGGTGTAGCTACCGGCCAGGAAAAAGTTAGCTACTGGGGTTTGCTGCGGTGGCCGATAGGGATCCATGCCAGGAGCTTCCCGGTAAAGAGATTGAGCAAGCTTGACTACCGTATACCAAGTCATGTTTAATTCCCGTGCGGAAGGGAATAGATCCTGGACTTGCTCGAGCACATGCTGGGCGATCGCCTCATTACTCTGTTTGATAAACGGATCTCCGGGCGTCAAGACCAGCTGCAACAGAGAACCTTGCCCCGGACGATAATAATCTTTGGGGCTAGCTAAGGCCAAGTCCGCAAAACAGGAGAAGTCCGCATCCGGAGTATAAAGCAAATTATCCATGCCTGCGGCCTCGCGAAGTTGCTGGCGCTTTTCGGCGTCATGCAACTCCGTCACCCAACCATCAAACCTCAGCTGTACTGTGGCGACTGGCACCGTGTCTAGTTTATAGATCCGATCGAAGGAAGGCCATTGGCGCCATTCTGGGGGTAAAAGTCGCTGAGTGCCGGGGACATCCCCCGCACAGACATAGACATCAGCAGTTATAGTTTCTTCTGTCTCCCCTTGAGCAACCACAATACCAGTTACCTTAGTAAGTCCATCCTCTTCAGCAAACAGAATTTCCCGGACCCGGCGGCGGGTGTAGATTTTCGTGCCTCGCGCTTCCAGATAGTTCAATATCGGTTTGTGCAGGTATTCATCGGGGGAACCTGCCAGCATCCGCAATACCGACGCTTCGCTTTTTGCCGCAAATAGCTGGAAGATCGTCAGCATGCAACGGGCCGAAATATTTTCCGTGTCGATAAAACCCAGCGCATAGGCGATCGGGTTCCACATCCGCTTCAGGCTACCGAACGATCCCCCTTGCTTGCGGAACCAGTCAGCAAAGCTGAGGCGATCCAAATCCCGGATCGTTTTCATCGCTCCAGTAAAGTCTACCAAACCCCGCACGATCGGGCTAGTCCCCAGAGCGATCGCATTTTGCAGCTTATCGAGTAATGACAGCTGAGACGTGGTAAAAAATGCCTTAAGTCCGTTAAAAGGCGCACCTGTAAAGAAGCGAAAATCCAATGCGCCTATTTTACCTCCCCGGTTAACGAAGGTATGGATATGTTCTTTCAGAAGCAGATTTTCCAATGCCCCCACCTTCTGCATCAGATCGAATAGCTGATAGTAGCAACCGAAGAATACATGTAAACCCATTTCCACATGGTTCCCCGACTCATCAACCCAGCTACCTACCTTCCCCCCCACAAAGGGACGAGATTCAAATATTTCCACTTCATGGCCGGCATCTGCTAATTCTACCGCCGTCGCCATGCCTGCTAGTCCTGCCCCTACTATTGCCACCCGCATGTTCTTTTCCCTATCTATTTCCTTGCCTATATTCTGACATCTGCTCAGCCCTAGCACTGCTTGCGCTTTTTCTCAAGAAATTTATTTTCATTCTTTTCCGCCTCCAAAAGCGCCTATCATACCCAACAAGAGGGTATATAGCAAGCCGTGCAAGAGTTGTGCAACTGAGTTAATTTAAATGAAATCCTTACCAGGCAATAGTTTCCGCCGCGTTCGCACCTGCCGAAAATTTACACAAATGATTTAGGTTCGCTATATTATTTCAGGAAATTCTCTCTAGATACTGCCTACTTATTTTACCGTATGGACCGCGTTCCAGATAGATTTTGCGCAAGTTCGATATCTCCTGCTGTGCTCTTGTCCCAGGGGACTCGTGATATCTTTTGCGTGCCTTGTCCTGAAGGACAAGAGCACGGCAAAAGATATCAAACACAGGAGATATCGCCGAAACATTCAGCAAGGGAATCTGTTTCCCATCCACCCTCTCCTATTTGTTTAACATACCACAACTGCAATCCATCTCAGCTCTGTGATTTGGTCGATTTTCTCTAGAATTTCCCTATCAACCTTGACTGATATTTGTTCTTTTCGGTTAGCATGGCACCTTGTTTCATCTTCTCTTCTACATACTCTCCTCTAATGACTAGCGTTCCACTGGCAATATCTTTCCGATCGCCCTCAAAGCTTCAAAGCTATCTTTATCCCCACCATACCCTGCACGGCCCTAAACTGGCCCATTTTGTCCTCTTAAATCCTTTTTCTCAGGTTTTTGACTAAGTTAGGATAAAGTTTAGTTAATGTTTCCTGTTTCGGCTCATCTTCTGCCAGTGAATCTTCGCTTGCTGATATTTCCGTCACTACCGCATCTGTGATATCTGGATAATATGCGCACCAATTGCTAATTGCATCCGCCACTTCCTGATTTGACGCCTTGTTAAAATCTGCCATCATGTCATCCAGTTCCCCTATCGCTTCAACCACCTCAACCTCTTCAAATAATTCTGGTTGCCATTCAAATACTCGCAGAAACGCTGCAATAAATTCTTCATCTTCTGTCATTGCTAACTTCTCCATTTTTCCTCATATTTTTTTCATTATTTCCTGGTTTGGACATAACATTCTCTAATTCTTTTTGCTCTCATATCACCCGATCTAGGGCCTACTGACAACTCACTACTGACAAGCACCGCTCTAGTCATCAGTGTTATTATAGCATAACTAACGGGTCTCCTTGGGTTTTTGTGATAAGTAAAACTTATATATACGCCAAATCAAGCTAAAGCTTTTTTCTTGTCCTAAATTGGATCTCAGTATACAACTTACACTATAAACCCAGGAGAAGTTGCTCAATATGTTGGTGGGGAGTGATTTCCACACGAGAGTAGCTCCTGCAGCTTTTTAAACAGGAGCTGATGTCGCACTTAATGAGTCTGTCCTTTATAACAAGGAGCTGTAACACCCTTGGTGCTTAGGTGGAAACTACACAAGCGAGACTTGGAGTCAATGGTTTATGTTTATGTTGGTTTTGGCGGCTGCATCTGTTGAATTAGCGTGGACAACGCTGGCATCTTGAAAGATTTGGAAATTCGATCCTTAATGTACGAATAAAAATTCACTCCGTTTTTGCGGCAGGTGTCAACCAGAGCCAAAAACACTTCCCACGCCTGAGTCCCCTGTAGAGTGCGGGTTCCATTGGAGATTTTGCGCTTAATCACATACTCCCGGACTGTCCGCTCTGCCTCATTATTGTCAAGAGGAACTTCAGGAAAATCTAGAACTAATAGTAAATAAGGCTTCTTCTGTTTTGTTAAATCAATTCTATGATCTAAAGCACTGTATCCGGTTTGACGGGAAAACAATTTGTCAAATTCGGTTTCAAGCAACAGTTTTTGTTGTCGCTGCTCTTCTGTGCTTTGCTGTTGATAGGCTTTGAGTTGATAATAGTAAATCCAAAAATAAGAGAGAAATTGTGCCAGGCTTTTTTGATGAGAGGGAACCAGAGGAGTCAGCTTTTCGTAGTGTCGTCCTTCATGAATCCAGCATAAACTACGATGGTTCGTCTGGTTGTGAAATTGTCCCGCGTCATCAGCCACCAAAATATCTATGTAGTCCCCGAGCTGCTTTTTCTTCTTGTCAGGCAAAATACTGTCAACTAAATCATCTGATTGAACAACTGCTAATTCAGTTGGATCCAACTGCAATTCGTTTAACATTTGGAGAACTGTTTCAGAGTTTTTGCGCTCTCTGGTAAAAAAACTGCTATAGTAAGGATTGCAGAGTGTGAATACATAGCAATTTTTCCCATTAACCCGCATCCCCGTATCATCAATTTGGTGATAACTGGTACTGCCCAGTCCCGCTTCTAAAATAGCATTTCGTTCTTCAGTAAATTCTCTTAAATATTGCCGAGTTATTAAGTTAGATATTTTTCCCGCCGAGATTACTATTCCCTGAGACGGCAACAATTTAAGAATCTTTTCTTCTGGCACTCGTAACTGATAATACAAAGTGAGAACAAATGCTTCGAGTTCACTCCCGTAAGATTTGCCTTTTAATCCTTGCGGCAACTGGGCTTCGTAAAATTTCTCCGTACTAGGTGAATAGAGTCTTTCTAGTCGATAAATAACCGTGTCTGTTTTAAATATAATATTTTGAATTGTTACTTCTCGGTAGCCTCTATGGGTGATATCTGACGGCAAGTTACTCCGAGCCAGTTTGATAACCTCTTCTCTGTCAATATGAATAAGTTGGCGACGTTCCTGGGGGGGGTTTTCGGTTTTTTCTTTTTTCGCTCTCGACTATTGGGCTGCTCTGGTTTGGCCTCCGCAGAAGTATCAGCTTTAGAAGTATCAGCTTTGGCTTGAGGTTTGATGTCAGGTTTTCCCTTGTGCCCTTTGAGCGCGGCTATTTCATCTCTCAATCGTTGATTGTCAGCTTTCAATTCAAGGTTTTGGCTGTATAGGTCTTCTAGGTAATTGAGTAACCGCTGCAAAACTTCCCGACTTTTTGGGTCGAGATTCTCTGTGTCTTGGTCGAGGTCAGCAAGCCAATTCTTAGTCATGTCTTCCAACTTACTACTTATTTATCGAATTTGTCAACCCTGGGCGCGGGATTTTGAAAAAAATCAGCTGTCGCGCATCTCAACTGCATATTCGGGCGCTCGGCTGCCGACTCACCACTTCGAGGTCAAAACCCCCCACCCCGTAAGCATTTGAGAAGTTTTCGCTCCTCAAAAATTGCTCTTGTCCTGTTAGGCATTCCGAGGCAGTACAAGGGCTGTTCACTCCAGTCCGATGGCCCGAGTAACTATGCAGTACCGGCAGTACCCATATTCCTTCACCACCAAGATCTTGAGCAATTACACCCAGGAGAGCCTACTAACAACTGATGACTAGCAACCACAGATTATAACATCACGGCATCCGTTGGAGAACACCCAGACCTAATTCTTGCTCCGATAGCGATCGCACCTCAAACAAAGCTAGCATATCTTTCAACTGAGGATTTCCCTTAGAAGCCCCCTTCATCCCCATGGCAATAATCAAACCGCAGTAACCCTTAGTTTTTTTACAGCGATCGTCCCATTTTTGGCGATCGGCAGTATGAACCGAACTGAACTCAAATTCTTCAAACAAGTATAAATCCCCATCACCCGTTTGAAATATCCCCAAATCGAAGCTCTTGTCACTGTAGAGGTCTTCTCCTGGGTTAAAGCCAATTCCTTCCAGACCTTCAGCCGTTCGCAAATTCTGAATCAAAGCCTTTGCCTTTGGCTTAGAGGTTTGAACGATCACCACTGGCAGACCATCTCCAACTGCGGGAATCTGCTTTGGTGCCGCCTGATAGAAGTAAGCAGTTTTTCTTAATTGTTCTATACCCTCCCAAGATACTACACATATCCTACTCAGAGAATTATCTGGGATCAGATCTTTCCGCAATAGGGGCAGATCCCACTCATCGGAATCTTCATCGGAATCTTCATCGGAATCAGCTTCCATTACTGAAGAAACCATTTCAAACAGTTCCGCTGCTATATTCGGCAGAGTGGCAACCTTCACCTGGACTTTTTGTGCCGCCTGTTCGGCATCCGTTTGCGGTGTCTCCTGGGTAGTGCGCTTAGCGATCCCAGGAGACACCGGCGGCAGGGTAATATTATATCGATTGTTCAGGGCTGGAAACTGCTCGACCGTAATTTTTTGGCGCGAGGACTTAATAAAGCGACCTAGAGCTTCCAGGGCCACATACATGACCAGAGCCTCTTCTTCGTAGATAATTGACCGCAACCCCTCTAGTGGGTGTAAAGTCCCAAAATTATGATTTATTTCTGAGAATGGCAAGCTACCCAACTCCCAAGAAGACTCGTCATCGTCAGCTAGTTCCGACTCATCGCTTAGTTCAAAAGTCAAGAACAGGCAATCTTGCTTGAGGAAGGCTTCTTCCAGCTTTTCGATCGAGTCATGGGCCAATATCCCTGCCCGAAACTGCTTGAGAGAATCCAAGGACCTATATAACAAAATCCCATATTCTTCACCCAGCATCCCCATCACAGATACATAAAGGGTGCTCACATCCCAGCGGTTGAGTTCGATCGATAATACTTGGTACTCAGCCAAGATGTCCCAAGGACTCGCCTGCCAAATGTTACGTGCTTTGGAGAGCAACCCTTGAGCATACTGCGGCGGCAGTTTAGGAGGTCTGGTGATGAACTCCGATTGCAACTCTCGGAACAGCCGATCGATCAGGGGTAGATTTGGCACATAGTCAATGGCAATGTCAAGATCTTGGAGAACGCCCCGCAGGTAGAACTGGATTTCTCGATCGCGGACTACTATTTTTTGGGGTAGGGCTGGTTTGGCCTGGCCCTGGGGATACTCGATCGCCCTGAGCAATGTCCGTACCACCGCTTCTAGCCCTATCTCCGGTGCTACCATATCCATTGACCGGACCATGCCTTCCGAGCCATCTACCCAAATAATGCATTCCCCTTGCCCCTCAGAGGGGACTTCTAGTTCATTGCCCTGTTCATCCACAACCGGCATACCAGCTACGATAGTGCGGCGATCGCCCTCCCAGACGCTGGTGATTTGTGGGAGTTTTTGCAGGCGACGGCATGTAGAGCGATTCAGAGTAGTCATAGACTCAGATTTATTGGGTACAAACGGGGGAGACGCCAGCTGTGAGGTCAACCGCATATTTTAATCTTAATCTTTATCCAGACCCACCATAACAAAATCATACTCTCTGCTGCCACCATCAGCAGTTGATTCCCGATTCGATATCTCCTGTGTGCTCTTGTCCCAGGGGACTCGGCACACAGGAGATATCGCCGCCACAACTGGAGTTCCTCGATAGAATAGACAGAAGGATTTATACTGCGTTAGGAGTACGGCCAACGATGACACAAGCAACTCAAGCTCAACAACGAGGCATCCTGATGACGGCAGCTGCCAAAGAGCATATGCTCGGACTACGGGAAAAACAAGGGAAAGACCTCTGTCTGCGGGTTGGAGTCCGCCAGGGGGGTTGTTCGGGATTGTCCTATATGATGGATTTTGAAGACCCCAGCCAGATTAAGAAGTCCGATAAGGTCTATGATTATGATGGCTTCCAGGTCGTCTGCGACCCCAAGAGCCTCCTCTATCTCTATGGCTTGCAGCTGGACTACAGCGATGCCCTCATTGGCGGTGGCTTCCAATTCACTAACCCCAATGCTACCCAGTCCTGCGGTTGCGGCAAGTCCTTTTCTGCCTAATGGTGATTTGTGACTAGAACGAAAGTAGGGTGGGCATCGCCCACCTTGCTGTTAAGCTGTCGCGCATCGCTCACTGCATATTTGGCTATCGGATTAAATCGTGGCAACCGGAGACCCCTAAGCGTTTCAGCAACCCAGCCTGTCCCATTTGGGACTATGCAATTTAAATGCATCACAGCTTACCGGTACTGTCTGGACTGGATAATTTTTGATTGACTAAAAGGCAAATATAAGGTATATTAACATGTCTAAGGCAGCAGAAACCCTGTTTAATGAGGGAGTCGAACGATATCAAGCCAGTGAAGCGGCGGAGACTCTGATTCCGGTGTTCAAGGAGATTTGCGATCGCTCTCCGAAAAACAGCGCCGCTTGGACAAGTCTAGCATGGCTGTATCTGTTGGAGTCCAAAGCGAACTCGGCGATGCATTGCCGCACTCAAAGCGGTGAAACTCAATCCCGACGATCCCAGGCGCGGATCAATTTGGCCGCTGCGATGCTAGAAACTAACCGCAAGGGCGTCCGGGAACATGTCGATCGGGCCCAGACCTTGATCGTGGGTTTTGCGGAATTGCGGGAGGAAGTGAAAGCAAATTTTGCAGACGGATTGAGCAGAAAGCCCGATTGGCAGCACTTAAAGCAGATCGAAAAGTGGCTGTTTGAGCTTTAATTAGCCCACAGCTGACCTATCGATTGGAATTATACCACAAATTATGCGATAACGAAGCGCTTTCCTGACCTGAGCAGATAGAGAAAATAAATGAAAGAGCGACTGATCGATTGGCTGAACTTGGCTTTAACAGCGAATATATTTTTTGTTTTATGCAGTTTTGCCTGGTTAATCCTAGCCCTTTTGGGCAAAGCTACTGGTATTCCCCTGGGTTGGGACGTCTGGTATCAACTGTGGGAACCGGTGTTCACCCCGGCCATTGGCATCTTGATGGCAGGTGCGATTATTAGTGGTATAGCTAGTTGGGTGGCTAAACGCCTGAATTCAGATTCAATCTGAACAGCCTGAGCCGATCGCCCGCCCAATCATCTGCAAACCCCTCCGCGAGTAGTTTAGTCTATAGATAGTTGCGCGAATGAGATATATTAGAAGCTACAGGTGGTTGTGGGAGACTAAGACCAATGACTCGGAAGCAAGGTAATGTAGTTGTGTATGTCATCATTTTGGGTGCGGTAGCAGCCCTGCTTGGCAGTGTCATATGGATCAAAGATAAATTTATGGTTAGCTCCAGCAGTCGCTTCTATTGTGCTCTCCAGGTGGACCCCAACCGAGGCGGTGAAGTCTGGACCGTGATGTACGATCGGAATAACCAGGTTAAGCCTTGGCTGAGAATGGTGAGGAAGATGGGTGGTAACGGGATGCCCAGAGACGCTGCGAAGAAATTGCCCGCAGGTTAGACCTCTATCGCCAAGATGGTCTGATTTCTTTAGAATATCGCACGGACCCTAACACGCCCAGGCAATATGTTATCTGTGCTAAAACTAAAATTAGTGGCGATCATTGTCCCCTGGTATTGACGCTGATGCCCGATGATGACCCATATGAAGCCTTGCGTGAAGTGGCTGGGGCCCTGCTTCCCGGAACTGTTCCTAGCTATCAGTGCGATCGGGCCCAAAACTGCCCTCCTCCTAAACCTCTGGATATTCCTTTGGGTAATCAGTTGTAGAACTTGGCTGGGATAAGGGGCGATCGGGTGTTGACAGTAGCAAAAAAAATACTCTCGTTCCCAGTCTCTGGCTGGGAACGACTTCGGAGGCTCTGCCTCCTTTATTTTGTCACAGGAGGCAGAGCCTCAAAAGCAACGTTCCCAGGTTGAACCTGGGAACGAGGGAAAGAAGTTGAACCTGGGAACGAGGGAAAAAATAATCTCGTTCCCAGCCAGAGACTGGGAACGACTTCGGAGGCTCTGCCTCCTTTATTTTGTCACAGGAGGCAGAGCCTCAAAAGCAACGTTCCCAGGGAACGAGGGAAAGAAGTTGAACCTGGGAACGAGGGAAAAAATAATCTCGTTTCCCAGGGAACGAGGGAAAGAAGTTGAACCTGGGAACGAGGGAAAAAATAATCTCGTTCCCAGTCTCTGGCTGGGAACGAGGGAAAGAAGTTAGGCGTTGCACAATTACGGGATGATTTAAATAGGTACCGGTACAGAATTATAACGTAGATAGTGCAATAATAACTTAATTGAAAGCCTCAACATTTCTTCCGACTTTGAGTAACATAATGTTTTTCTTTTTAATCGAGCTAGATAATGTCTTAATCGACAATTTTCACATTCAACACGGGTCATGTAGGTTTTGCTGACTATATGGTCAATATATTCAATAAACATTGGATAAACAGGCCATCCATCAGTAACGTCTAAAAAGCATTGCCAACATTTTCTAATATCCCACATAGGCTTAAAAGTTTCTGCAGAACGATCGCCTAATACCCATGTTATAATCCCTGGCTTGAAATGATTTACGACTGTCCATAGCCACTTTTTATTCTTTTTTTCATTGACATAAGTATGCAACTCGTCAATTTCTGCAACCTCCGGAATATCGTAGTTTTCAGGGATTGACGGTAATTCTTTAGCTGCCTGTTTTACCCAATCAATTTGAGTATTATGGCTGACACCAGTTATCCTTTCAATACCTCGAAATCCATTGCCATTAACGTACATTGTCAAACAATTTTTCTTGACATCTTCTGAATAACCGCGCGGATAATAATGTTCGAGAAACTGGCGACGACAATCCTTACAAATTAAATTCTGTTTGCCGCGTCGGTGACCATTTTTATTGATGTTTTCAGAACCACATCTGGGACATTTCATGTTCGACTCCTTTAGCTAATTCTTTCGCCTTACTATCCATGATAACACATATTATGACTAGGTCGAAAACAAACATCATACTATACATAAATTCTGACTGTAAAATTGCAGATTATCATAATCTGCAATAACCCATCATCCCGAAAATGTGCAACGCCAGAAGTTAAACCTGGGAACGAGGGAAAATAATAATCTCGTTCCCAGTCTCTGGCTGGGAACGAGGGAAAGAAGTTGAACCTGGGAACGAGGGAAAATAATAATCTCGTTTCCCAGGGAACGAGGGAAAGGGGTTGAACCTGGGAACGAGGGAAAGAAGTTGAACCTGGGAACGAGGGAAAGGGGTTGAACCTGGGAAAGAGGCAAGTCGGACTGGACATGAAAAGAAACCCAATAATCCTTTCCGATCGCCCTCTCTTTTAGGAAAACCAAATATACTTATGGGTTCTCCGTATTCTACCCGATCTGAATTCCCCAGCTTGAGCGGTTTATAAGGACAATTCTTACTCTTGGACGGCTTAAACGTCACAACTGCTAAATCCACACCCCGCAGCGGCTGGATATTAGTATCTGAGGAAATTATTTCACGATCGAGTGTCAGATTCAAATCGCTACTGGGAGCCAGAACATGTTTCGCCGTCAGCACCGTGCAGATACCTTTAGCTCCCGGAACGAAAAATCCTGTCCCATGTCCCGGTTTATCCCTGTAGGTAATCAGAACCACACTCTGCTCCAGTTCTCGGGCAATTTTGTCATCAGACTTGACCAAACACCCTGTCAGTGATAATGCTAGCAACCCAGAAGCGATCGACCAACGCCAGGACATAATACTACACCTACTTTAATTAGGATCTATAATCTGTAATGGGTTTGTTCGGGACTCCATTAGCTGAATCATAACATAGGTTGCCGCCATCTGTTCCGCTCCTCAATAATTATCTCACTCCCGGTAGGTTCTCCTGATGAGGGCCATGCACGTCACCCAACCACTCAAACAATTGTAGGGTGAGGAATGCCCACCCTACAGAAACAATACTCCAAACAATTATTGGTGGGCAATGCCCACCCTACTCTAGTACACTAAAGGCTTAAAACATTCTCTTTGATGGATAGTATTCAAAGGCAATTCCCACTATTTTACGCCCACGATCTGCTCTAAAGCCGGTTTCACGGTAGGATATTGATATTCAAAGCCAGAGTCGGTGGTGCGTTGGGGCAAAACCTGTTGACCTTCCAGAACTACCTTAGCTCCATCTCCCAATAATAATTCTAAAGCTATGTTGGGGACGGGCAACCAGGAAGGTCGTTTTAAGACTTGTCCCATAATCTGGCATAATTCCGACATCCGGACTGGGTTGGGTGCAGTGGCGTTGAATACTCCTTCAACTTCCCCATGACCTAGGGAAAACAAAATCAGGTTAACCACGTCCTCCCGGTGAATCCAGGAGAACCACTGACGACCCGTGCCTATGGGACCGCCGACAAACATTCTGAAGGCAGGTAGCATTTTGGCTAAGGCCCCTCCCATACCGAGGACAATGCCCAGGCGCAGAATCACCAGTCGCACCCCAGCATCTTTCACCTTCTGAGCTTCCGCTTCCCATTGGGTACAGACATTCGCCAGAAAATCAGCACCCGCTGGACTGCTTTCGACAAAAGTGGCCGTTTCGCTAGCGCCATAGTAGCCGATCGCGGAAGCATTTACCAAGACTTGGGGCTTGGGGTCCGCCTTGGATATCGCTTCGACGATTTTTGCAGTGCCAATTTTACGACTATCCGCGATCGACTGCTGGTATTTTGGGGTCCAGCGTTCGGCAATGGGCGCACCAGCTAGGTTGACTACCGCGTCACAGCCTGCGATCGCTCCTTGCCAGTCCCCTGATGCCGTGGGCGTAGAGGTGACAATTTCTAAATTACCGAAAGCAGTAGGAGGAAAGACACGCTTAGCTCTGGTTCCGTCGCGACTGAGAACCAGTATTTGCTCTCCTTGTGCATGTAGACGCTCTACTAACCGACTACCGACAAATCCCGTCGCACCTGTAATTGCTACTTTCATAGACCTAACCTCCACTCGCTCTAGTTTACAGCACTCCGGGAAGGTGCATCTGACTTTTGCTGCTAGCATATTCGCTCCTGCGCCCAGAAACCAGGTATATGGGAAAAACCTGGTTTCTTAATCTGGTGTCGATCTTGCGGTGTAAGATATTGGATGCTGTCAATTGCAGATTGAGAAAGAGGTGATCTAAAAAAATATGTGGAAAAAATGGGTAATCCCTGCGATCGTCGCCCTTGTCGGACCCTGGATGCTGCTCGTCGGGATCGCAATGGCCGACAGTCCCTGCAACAGAGATATTACTTGTCAGAGGGGGTTGCTGTGTGTGGAAAACGCTTGTCGTGCTACAGATTACATGTCATTTGATTACACCCCCATCATGAACGCCAAAGCCGAGGAATTTCTCAAAGAAATCAAAGCGCGGCAGCTCAACGTGGTGACGGCGGAATCTCTGACTAGCGGCATGATCGTCTCAACCCTTGTCAACATTCCCCTCTATGGCTCCTACATCTACGGCGGATTTTCCACTTATGATAGTGATGCCAAGCGCAAGATGCTCGGGGTGAAAAAAGGCAATGTTTACACCGAAACCACGGCTCGTCAGATGGCAGCAGGTGCCCTGGAAAATAGTCGGGCGATGGTCTCTATAGCTGTAACTGGCCATGCTGGACCAGTGGACAAGAATAAGTTGGAAGAACTCGGTGTGGTGGATGCTGCGGTTTTCATTCGCACCAAAACTCCTACTCAAGACGATCAGACCACCAACCAGTCGATCGCCTTCAACACCAGGCACCGCCACCTGGAACTCTGCGATGGCGATGGACAACCCATGACGGAAATCTTGTGCGCACAATATCGATCGGAAGCCGAATCAGATCCTAACGGATATGTTTCCGCTCCCACCTTGTCCCTGACGCGCAAATTGATTCGGCAAAATGTGGTGATATCCGCCTTGGATCTGGCGATCGAACATCTAAGGGACTTTAGCTGTGAAAGCGATGGCAACATCGTCACCTGTCGCAGTCTTGACTCTATGTGCCAGAACCCTACGATGGTCGTTACGCCAAGTACAACGAACCGACTTGGGTGATTGAACAACATACAGAGCCCTGCATTGCAAAGCAATAATAATTTTAGCATCGTAGGTTGGGTGATCTCGCGGGCGAAACCCAACGGCGGTAGTTCTGTTGGGTAACTGCGTATGCACTCTTTTGCCCAGAAACCCGGTTTTTACAGAAAACCGGGTTTCTTAATTCCTGCCTGGTCCCCGATTGTAGTAGACTTGATTTTCATCCGATCGAATATTTTGATAGTCCAGTGCTGATATCTGCTTCTGTTATTGCGTTAGAGTTGAAACTTGCCCTCGTAGCAGTCTGGTTGGGTGTCCTGTTCCTGTTGGCCGCGTGGCTGCATCGCGACCGCCAGACCGATGCCGAAGTCGTCCGCAAGGTGGTTCACATTGGTTCGGGTAATGTGATTTTGCTAGCCTGGTGGCTGGCCATACCTGCTTGGATCGGGATTTCGGCCTCGATCGTATTTAGTGCGATTACCGTCACCTCCTACTTCGTGCCAATTTTACCAGGTATCAACAGTGTGGGACGGCAAAGTTGGGGGACATTTTTCTATGCTGTCAGCATCGGATTGCTAGTTGCGGCATTTTGGCCCTTGCAACAACCCCAGTATGCCGCCTTGGGAGTCTTGATGATGACCTGGGGAGATGGTTTAGCTGCCCTGAGCGGTCAGCGATATGGGCGTCATCAATATTATGTCTGGGGGATACAAAAGAGTTGGGAAGGTTCTGGGACGATGTTCGCAGTCTGCTATCTTATTTGTAGCCTGATTTTCCTCGGAGTCTATGGCAATCTCTGGCAAACCTGGCTGCTGAGTTTGGTTGTAGCTATAGTAGCTACGGGTTTGGAAACTTTCTCTAAATTGGGCATTGATAATCTGACCGTACCCTTGGGGAGTGCCGCCGTGGCTTTTGCCTTGATGCATATGGCGCTATAATGACAATTAAAATTATTATAGCGTTGTAGAGGCAGGTTGAATATTCATCCAATTTCTCTAATAAATAAACAAATTTATGGTAGATTTTGCCCCTTTACGTATATGGATACAGGGCTGCGATCGCCAAGGAGATGCAGGTATCGATCGGGAACATCCTGAACTGGTTCGGGGGCGGAATGGTTGCACAACGGGGCACACAGAGAATTAAAGGCTCATCAAAGGACTTGTCAAAGAACTGGGTTGCTATTTCTCGAGCAAGTATTTCTGACATCAAAGATGGAACGGCATTACCAATCTGTCTTTGGATTTCTGTTCGAGGACCATTAATTTTGAAGTTCTTGGGAAAAGTCTGAATTGCGGCCATTTCCTGCCAGGAAAGTTTTCTGTTTTGCCAATGAAATGGGCCAATAGCAGAGCCAGGCTGAGCTTGGATAGTCCAGCTTGGTAGTCTTTTTGATAGTTTGAGCAAGAAACTCCAATACCTCGTCCTCCATCCAAATAAAGGCAAGCCACCCTTGCGATCGGTGTGCCAAAGGTAGTTCTCACCTTCTGGTATAGACGGCAGCAAATCAGCCCACTTTCCGCCCACCTTGAGTTTCTGGCTCTTGTCCTCTGGAATATCTCCGATCGCTTCCCATGCAGAAATATAAGGGCTAAACCCCATATTACCGAGGAAGGTAGTTTCTGCCTCTTCAATAGGAATGTGAGTTGGTTGAGGAAAACGAAAGCGTTTGCCATTTATCGCAGCAATCAGAAAAAAAACGCACGCGCAGTTGTGGCACGCCATAATCAGCAACATTTAGAACCGCCCAAGCAGGACTATAATTAACACCACAACGACAGTTGATCTCGCTGATTCTTTCAATAATAAACTGAAAACCCTCTTCCTTGCCGTTATAGTTCAGCCCATGCACATTTTCTAAACAGGAACACCTTGGGCAGTATATCCTCAACGAACCGGAAATAGTGAGAGAGTGTATTGGCACGTGGATCTTTCAGTCTGAGTGTATCTCCTTTGCTCCAATAGGCAGACTTTGAGAAGGGTTGACAGGGAGGACCGCCAAGAAGTACATCACAGGAACTCTTTTTGGTGCCAATTACTCTAGCGATTTCACTGCTGACAACTTCTTCTACGGGAGCATGAAGGACATTTTCTCGGTGATTGAGACGTAATGTATTGACTGAATACTTGTCATAGTCATTTGAGAACTGGATCTTGAACCCAGCAGCTTCAAAACCGTAGTCAAGTCCACCACACCCAGAGAACAGACTTACGGCTTGAAAATCAGATTTCTGGGTCATAAACTACCTCCGTTTTCTTTCTGTTGATGGCACCGATGATATCTGCGAGACCATTTTTTGAGATCCGCTCAAAAATCTCTGACCAATGCTTTGTCTCTTCGGCAATGGAAATATGCACGTTTACTTCTGCGCTTGCCCCAGTACCCCAGGCGCGAAGACCTATGCCAGGAGTCCGCTTTGGCTTCTTCTGGAGTATGCGGATCGACTTCATTGCGGAGATCAGATGAAACTCGGGATTGGCAAACTCATCCCGAATGCTATCCCAATGGCGAGTCGTCATTTCGTAGACAAACTTGTCTTCTGCATCTCTAATTCTTGTACCGGAGTAATCATTTATGATTCTCCAGACGATAGCCTCATTGTCATCAAACAATGGAATCAGATGAGTGTTGATAGACTCGACAATAGTATAGTCGATCGCCACTACGTAAAGGAGGTTTGGTTCTTTTTCTATAGCATCATAGGCTTTATAGACGGGGATTGGAATGCAGTCATCAGGCTTCAAGCCAACGAGTTGCTCCGCATTTTCAAATCGCGTCCCCGCATTTTTTACATTGACGGGAAGACGTAATTTGCCTTCGGTAAGAGTGAAGTCAATCAGGTGTGTCCTGACTCTCTATCGTCTTCATAGTCAACTGTACTACGTTGGCATAGCAAATTATCAAGTTTTTCGATAAAACGTTGCTCGGTGATTGCGGCTGGGAAGATCTTTGTGATTGGGTTTTCCGCAGATCCAGTTTTGGTTCTTGGCTTAATTCTACACAGGAAACCATCTCGCACAAGTGTGGGGACAATTTCCCGTGCTTTGGTGAGGGAAAAGCAGCCCCTCTCATACAGGTGACGTGCGACAGCTTCTTCTGAACGCTCTTGGTTTATTAACCACAGATAAGCCTTTGCAAGTCCAGTGCCTATCCATCGCGAATCTGGAAGGACGGCTTGTATGGCCTGCGCTGCTTCTGTTTCGGTATAGTTTATATTCGCCATTCGCAATTTTCCATAGCGTTACTGCAAATACAAATGCATGCATTATCGTTGCTCCCTTACTATCTTAATCCTTGTTGTCGCAAAAGTGCATTTGCCCAAGCTGCATCTGTTTGGGATAAGCGCGGCACGGGTTCTTGAGAGTAATCGATCTTCAAGTCGTAGCTACCAATGTCATATTCCAGTTAATAAATCTCGTAAGTCTATAACTGATTCGGGATCTTCGGCACGCAATGGCAAGGGAAACGATGGAATTTTATTTTGGACGTTAAAGGCATATAAATCGGCTTTGGGACGCTGTTGGCCGCGACTAACTAAAATACGATAGTGACTTTTGATTCCCTTATTGACAATTGGCATCTGTTTCCCCGATCGCAGTAAATCTCTTTCCACAAAATTAGTTAAACTTCCTAAAATTGGCTCGCGTTTCATGAGATAAGCATCTCGTTCTTTTCCCATTCTTTTATTAACAGGAGATAATACTTCAATGCTAGTTACAACTTTCTTGGTTGCTACCTCCTTGATTTCTAAATACCCTTGCCGAACCGTTATCGGCATTGGTAGCGTTACTGTTATGGGTTCTGCTGTCGGTGCCGCCACCGCAACTGCCGTGGGGTTTGAGGTACTAATTTTACCTGCTTTTGACAGCACCGATACATCGGGAATACCCACAAGCAAAGATTGTTCGTCGTTGCTTTCATACATTCTTACTTCTACCGAAACTACATATTTTGGACGCAGTTGAGTCGGCTGGGCCGTTGGTGCAATACCCGCAACAATTGCTCACAAAAGAGGTAGAGTTTTTTACAATTGGTGGTGTTATGGTTTTCTCCTGTTTCCTGTTGCCCTCATTCATGCATTGTTTCTACGAGAAACAGATAATGCCTTAGTTCAAAGTAATAAGATGAAAGTATGCCCCTTCTGCGCTGAGTTAATCAAGCCACAAGCAAGAGTTTGTAGATATTGCCAGAAGAGCCTGGATTCTTGAGATATTTTGTAAGAGATAGCTTTTTCGATCAAATTTATACTCTTGAGTTATGTAAAAGAGGCTTGTTTGAGTTGGGGGCGATCGTTTATGGTGAATAAGGTTTGAGTTTTAGGGATACGGCATTCTGTCGCTCCTAACATGGCGTTCGAGTGGATGCTCTGGGGGCAAGACTGTCAGCTTTCCTGAAAGTTGGTGTCGCACCACTCAACTTCAACGTTATCCGGCATGGACACAGAGCTTGCCAGTGAGGCGTTGTTGACAGATAAGGGTTTTCTCTATAAAATTGCACCAGTTGTTGGGAGCGATCGAATTAGCCGCATGGCAATGGAATCGTTATTCTCCCAACCGCTGCTTCAGATCCCGAATAGCCGCGCTAGTATTGCGCTGGTAGGCAATTTGCAAACATCGACCGATCGCCTCCGGCAGGTTCGCCTCTGGAAAATACCGACTTTGCGATCCCAGATCGTATCCGTCGCCCTGAAGTTGGTAGATTGACAGTTGTTTGTTGCGAAACAACCAGACTTCCGGCACCCGATAGGGAATATAATCGCTTACATCGGAATAACTGGTCACATCAATTTCCAACACCAGATCCGGCGGTGGGTCGTTACGCCAGTCAATCCGCTCTTTACCCGAAACTGCTTCCCAGCGATCGATGTAAAAGCAATAGTCTGGCTCGATCGCGTAGCGTGCGCGCAGCGCATTCCCGCTTTCTTCTGGCAGTTGCATTGTTACCGGGGTAAACGAATCATACTCCTGCCGTTACATAAGACTTACCCAATCGCCCCCCGTGGGGGCAGCCATAGTTACCCATCACTGGACACCTCTGGAACTTACTTCCTGCTTCGCTCTGGTAGTGTCGGCACTGACCAGTCCACAGGCTAACACCGCCTAACTAGCGGCTATTTCCAAATTAATGGAGGCATTCAGATCGAGATCTATCTCTAGACCACAGTTGTCACACCGGAAGACTCTTTCTGATAGCATACATCCTCCACAGGTGCCATGCTATCAATAAGTTTCTTGTTCTTGTGGGAATATCCTCATCAGCTTTCTCAGAAGAGTATTGTACTGATATAAACTACACTACGATTATTACCCATTAAGGCTGCGCCACGCTGCGCGAATGGCTGGCGCCACGCTGCGCGAACGGAAATAATGTCCAATCGCGCAGCGTGGCGCCAGCCATAGGTGTCTAATGATTTAGTTACAGCTTCTTACCCCTACGCGATCGAGCAGCACTTTGATGATGTCCGCTATTAAACTGGCGTCTCGTCCGTGTTTTGGTAAGGGTGACATGAGGAACAATTCTCCAGAACGATATTTGATCCGGGGAATGGAGCCATCCCCTCGCCGATCGCACAACGCTCGATACTCCTGCCAGGTGGCAGGCGATCGCACCACAGTTCCCGTAGATCGGTAAATTTTTGCGGACGAAACGACAGCCAACATAGCTTCTCCACTAGCCTGATTAAAATCGGTCAGTTCTTATACCCACTGGCTGTAAATATCGCCATCAAATGGTTGTACGCCAATGGATGGGTAGTCTTCACCATTAGGACGAAAGATTTCGTTGAAGGCTTCTACCAGATATCGGATCAGTTCATTCATGGAAATTTTCATCGTACCATCTCCTTCTTTAATGACTTGGGACTCTAACTAGGGATGAGTCACTGCTAACTTGGTCGGGGTCTAGCTGAGAGTCGCCTCTCAACCCTCCTTTTCGGAACCGGACTTGCGACTTTCACCGCATCCGGCTACTGGTTAGCTGATCTTTGTCACAGGTAGACGTTGGTTGAGTTGCCTCTTCCTGTCCTTGTCTCATGAAATTTTACCCGTTCGTGGTTGCGCTTTATGCGGACTACTTTATGCCTGGCTCCGGAGGGTTCGTGCAGGAGAAGACTTTAACCCATGGAATGCACTCTTTACTAACGTTGACCTTCTTATGGGTCGCTTATTCTTTTTACCTGGCCGAGGTCTTCATCCATCGTGTAGACTTTTGACATCTTTCAGCTCTTACCATCATGGGACGGCAGGTGACCTATTTAATGTCTAGTTCCGTACCTTTTGGGGCTACTTTCTCCCTTGACTTTCAGCTATATCCGTCCGACGTCAGCATATTCATAGGCATTACCCCAGACTTTTGCTTCTTAGGACATCTCTCCCCAATCCGCTTTCGCTTAACATCTAACTTGTCCAAGGGGACTGCTGGATTGAGGTTATAACGTTCCATGAAATCAATAATGACACCCTTAGACCCCTGCTATACCCCGGGGGGCTTGTGCAATACGGGATAGCCAAAACAGAGAAGCTATCCGCGCCCACCTTTCCCTTTTGGGCCAGCGTCAGCCTTATTTCGCTGGTTCATGTTTACGAGGCTTACACAGATTCACTTGTTTTAGTCGTAGGTGTCTTTCCTAGCGGTGTCCCGGCGATAGCTGCCAGGTTTCCTACATTTAAGTCCTTGCTCTCCACCGCTGGTGATGTCACTCCACGGCAGTTAGGACCGGTGTACCTCCCGTATTCGGAGGGTAGGGTTTGGACCTACAATGATTTCACAGTTCCCTGGCTAATGAGACCAGTCTGGATTGTCATAGTTCTGGCAGATGAGACCAGTTAGGATGAACCGAATCCTTAACTATTTACACCCGAACGTTTCGCACCTATATTTTCATGATAGAGGTTGTAATCGTGAATGGGATCGATACTATAGGATTATTAACCTTTTGTTACTTTTTGCAATATTTTATGTAAAAAAACTACATAAAAATAATTTTATTAAGTTATATTAAGTCAGTCATTGGGCAGAAACAGAGTCTATTTCAGTGATTATAAGCCCTATAGCTGGGCGATCGATCGCCTAACCTTGGTAAAAGCAATAACTCCGATAATTGTTACAGTTTGTAACTAATTTCTGAGCGATCGCCGGTAGATACAGGAGTTGCCATCATCAAAAGACAGTCAGACTGCCTGTTATGCCGGTCTTAGTCCGTACCAGAGCCGGCAAACGCTTTAGCGTTTACTACAAACCGGCAAACGCTTTAGCGTTTACTACAAACCGGCAAACGCTTTAGCGTTTACTACAAACCTATCCGATCGCCCTCTACTACCGTATGCACTTCCCAACTGGCGGCAGTTTCAGGATAATCTTTCCGATAATGTCCCCCCCGACTTTCGGTCCGAAATGCTGCACTTTTGAGAATTAAATAGCCGATATCTAACAAATTCATCGTTTCGGCTGCCTGCTTTAATTGTTTGGAGGCAATGTCGGACTCAAATTGGATATTGTTGGTGGCAGATAAATTCAAAATATATTTACCAATCTCTAAATTCGCCAACTCAGAACGCCAGGAACTAACATGAGCGATCGCCTCTTCTAACACAGACTGGGTTCGACAAATACCCGCACTATGCCACATTAACGCTGGCAACTTTTCCCTGACTAATTCTACCTGCTCTATTTCTCCACTCCAGTCTCCCGGGAACACTGTCAAAGTGTCGCCCACCCTACGGTCTGCTTGATGGTGGGCGGTGCCCACCCTACTATCTTCCAATTTTTGCAGTTGGGCCGCAAACACGATACATTCCAACAAAGAATTACTCGCCAAACGATTTGCCCCATGCACTCCCGTACTGGCAGTCTCGCCAATGGCATATAATCCCGGTATAGAAGTGGCATTCATCAAATCTACTGCTACCCCTCCCATCCAATAATGAGCGGCAGGCGCTACCGGTATCGGTTGGGAGAAAACATCAATCCCCCACTGCTGACATTTTTGGATGATATTCGGGAAACGATGGCGAACCCGATCGGGGGCGATCGCTCGTAAGTCTAAATATACGTTAGCCGTTGCCGGATCTGGGGCAGTTTTTTCTAAATGGTTAAAAATTGCCCGACTGACCACATCTCGGGGCGCTAACTCTCCTTGGGGATGGTAGTCAAAGGCAAAACGCCTGCCCGACCCATCTACCAAATGGGCCCCCTCCCCTCGTACCGCTTCGCTAATCAGAAAATGAGGTACACCCGGTTGACTGAGGGCAGTAGGATGAAATTGCACGAATTCTAAATCCCGCACTGCCGCCCCCGCCCGCCAAGCGAGGGCCACACCATCGCCGGTACTTACCGAGGGGTTGGTGGTTTTGGCGAATATTTGACCGCAACCACCCGTGGCTAAAATTACGGCATTTGCCTTCAGCCACCGGATTTGATTTTGGCAGAGGAGGCTGATGCCCTGACAGCTACCGGTTTCGGGGTTTTGCCACAAGCTGAGGGCGAAGCCGTAGGATAATACCTGGATGTTGGGGCGTTCCGATATTCTAGCCGTGAGGATATCAACGATCGCCCGTCCAGTGGTATCTTGAGAATGCAAGACTCTCGACCGAGAGTGGGCGGCTTCCAGGGTTGTTGCTAGTTTGTTATTTTTACGATCGAAGGCTACCCCTAGTTCTAGCAAGGATGCGATCGCTTCTGGGGCATTTTCTACCAGAAATTCTACTGCCGCGCGATCGCACAAACCTACCCCTGCTTTTAATGTATCTTCCAGATGCAGTTGGGGGGAATCCTCAGGAGCGATCGCCGCTGCTATTCCCCCTTGGGCCCATTTACTCGAACCTGTTCCCAGTTTTCCTTTAGTAACTAGCCCGACGCGATATTTTTCTGGCAGGCACAGGCCAGCATACAGTCCCGCCGAGCCCGAACCTACTATGATAATATCAAAATCAGATGGTATGTTTGAGGATGTATAGTCAGGTGACTTCAATTTTTTCTCCAAATCAGCGTAATATTTCTATTTTCCTGCTTATATTATAACTATAATTATTTTTTCTTCAGTAAGTGGTGGAAGGCTTTGCCAAATCGCAAAATTCCTTTCCACCATTCATCCTTCTCGATCGCTTCTATCAGCTAGACACCAATCCCATCTGGCGCTCCCATTTTTCTTTTATTTGCTCGTTGTCACTGTAATATGATTCTGGATCGAACCCTGGCATCGGTTCGTAAACATCAATTTCTTCCCACTCCGGAGCCAGATTCTCGATCGCTTCTATCGCCCGATCGAGAATCTTTTCTGGTTTGAGCCAATATTCTTTTTCCTCAGGCGTCACATTAGGGCGAAGTTGATTTTCATTCCCCGTGTCAGTGGTGCTTACATTCACAAACCGCCCCCGGATTAATCCTTTCCAATCTTCTGATTTTGCCAGGTCTTTAATATATTCCCGTAAAGTATCTTTGGCGTATGTATAAGAGCGCCAGAACGGAATTTTGTATTTATCCGTGACCGACCCAAAAGCACAAAGCGCGAGGGTTGTTTCCCGATCGCGCTCGTGTTCTTGGTTCAGTTTCTCTACCAGGGGGTTGACTACGTTCACAAATGTCTGGTAATTGGATGAGAATACTTCATCATCAATTCCATCCTCTGCTCCCCGATCCACTGACTCTAATTCCTCATATTTGAATTTCCCCACACCATGTACCAGGATGACATCGTCAACTTCGCTGATATCGATTTGCCTAATTGCTTCCGACACTCCTTTCGCGTCTAGCAGGTCAACTTTGAAATGCAACGCTTCGCTTTCTAAATCGCTGCGGGACATCGCCACGCACTGGGTCTGTTCTTCTTCTAAAAAATGCTTGACAAAGCAGGCTCCCAGAGCGCCGTTTGCCCCCGTTACAATTGCCAGCCGAGAATTCATGATGTTTCCTCTAATCTCAATGTGCCTTGCCAATTTTAGCCCCTACTTCTTAGCCTTTACAGGCAGATAGTCGAAGCGATTAGCGCACCCCGCTCTGCCATTGTGTATAGGCCGACGTGATGGGCTACTTTCTGCGGGTGAATCGCCGTTTTCGGTAGGCTTTGTTCGGCTGCAATTTCTGCCGTCAGGTTGAATGTTGCACAACCTTTAGCATATACTGCCACATCTTTTAATGTCGGCAACAAGCCGTGATTGCGAACCGAGAGTATGGTGACGACGAAATCCATCACGCAGATATCGGTGCAAATCCCGACTACCACTAAGGTTTCGAGTTTGTTTTCCTTTACCCAGTCCAATAGTACATTCCGCTGGGTATTTACGTCAATGGAACCGACAAATCCATTGATGCAATCTTTTTCCACCAATGTCACCTGGGGGTGCTTTTCCAGCCATTCCAGTTCCGGCACCAGTTTTTCTTCCCCCGTGCCCTTTTCACAATGGGGGGGATAAGGGGGTTCTGGTTTCCCCGGTTCGTGGGTATCTAAAAATGCTAGGACTGGCCATCCTCTTTCCACAAAGGTTCGGGCCAGGCGATCGCTTTCGGATACCATGGTGGCAATTTGTTCGTCTGGTTCTGGCGGGGCCAAGGGGCCATGGCCAACCGTGCAGAAGCCATTCACCTCATCCACCACGATTAACCCCGAGGCGCGATCGCCAATAACATAAGGTTGTGGGTCAATCGGTAAAGCTGCTTCTATGGCTGCTAGGGTTGTATCTTGTCTAGTGAGAGTCGCGACCATTACATCTCCTACTTATTTTTTGTTAATCACTTAATCCTCTAGCTATGATTCCCGATCGAATGGGCAACAATAGCCGTTATGTTTTATTTAGCACAATGAAACCGACAAATCTATTGGCAATTATCCTAGTCTCATACTCAAATCCAGCCAACTGGAGCGAGTAATTGGAGCACTACTAGAAATGTAGTCTACCCCAGTCTCCGCCACAGCGCGGATATTTTCTAGGGTGACGTTCCCCGATCCTTCGATTTTTGTCCGGTCATGGCCCTGACGAATTATCTGCACCGCCTGACGCATCATATCTAGTGGCATATTGTCCAGCATGATGATATCCGCTTGCTGGTGTAAAGCCTCTTTCACCTGTTCGAGGGTTTCCGTCTCTACTTCTATACTCAGGGGAAAGGGGATTTGGGCCCGAATGCGGGCGATCGCCTCTGGGATACTGCCAGCGGCTGCAATATGGTTCTCCTTAATCATCACGGCATCATCCAGGCCCATGCGATGATTTCTGGCTCCACCTACAGCCGCAGCATACTTTTCCAGCACCCTCAACCCAGGCGTTGTTTTGCGCGTATCCACCAGCATCGCTGGCAGGTCTGCAATTTGCTCGATATATTTGCGGGTTTCGGTCGCAATGCCACTCAAGCGCATTGCCAGATTCAAAGCCACCCGTTCTCCCATCAATAATGCTTCTAACCCACCGGAGATACGAGCGATCGTTTGTCCCGCAGAACACTGGTCCCCCTCCCCTACCATGGCCTCAAAGCTGACATCCCCATCCAAGAGCTGAAACACCCGGGCTGCCACCGGCAATCCCGCGATCGTCCCCTTTGCTTTCGCCACCCACCGCCCCTGGACCACAACCTTCGACCTTCCCAGCAGCGCCGACGTCGTGCGATCGGTCCGACCAATATCCTCCTGCAACCAGGCGATTAGCATGGGATCCAAACTAATTCTAGGGGAAGCGCTGGCGATATACTGGTCATATTCACTGTCTCCAGAAATTTTTTTTTTGTAAAGCAGCTTGAATCGCTGCTAATGTCGAATCGGGTGCGATAGTAGTAGTTATCATTTTAAACCTCAAGCAAAAACTAAGAATAAATACTTTTACAATTGGGCTCTTCGTGAAATATTATGCTAAATTATCATCCCAAATACCTCAAAACATTCCAAATACCTCAAAACATTGCCGAGTATAGGTTTTAGGCGATGGCTGCTCTATTTGGAAGAGCCTACAATTGGAGAAATTTACCTAAGTCTTGACAATGAGTTCTTCAGAAATAGGATCGCCATCTTTTAGGTGCGCTAATGCCTTATAACCAAAAGTAGTCTGGGGTTCTTCACCTGTAGCTCTTATTAGTGAATACATACCATCAAGAAATGCTTTTGAGTAGCGGGAGTGACTGCCAACAAAACGCATCACATAAGCTTTTCTTGATGGCAATGTACCTTCTTTAAGTGGACAAGATTTGTGCCAAACAAACTTATCTAATAAAAGTGCATCACCCACCTCAAAATCATGTTCTACCTTACAGCTTTCTAACGCTATTTCTTCCATCTGAGAAGCATATTGGAAGTTAGAACGCTTGAAATCTTCAAATTGGCAAACTTCATCGACTTTTCCGTTCTTCACAACCTGATCTAGTAGGAAAAAATAGGCATCGCCAGAGTAAGCTTTTCGGGGTACGTATGCAATACCTCCATGTTGCTCGCGAGTCTTAATGGGATCTAGGGGAATCCATAGAGTATATCCCAAGTCCTCTGGCATAATATAACTAAAACTAATAGTATCAAGATGCCAGGCAGCTCCTTTTTTTTTCGGTGTCAACTCAAATCCAACACTCTGTGTAAAGGTTAATTCCTGACCAACTAATTGCCTAAAAGTATTCTTAAAGTTAGGCGAAGAATAAATTTGAAATGTGATATCTTGCTCAATATCATAAACAAGCTTTTTAAATTCAGTAGAGTACTTACTAAATTCTTCTCTTGAACGCGAGTTAGAGGTTATTTTTCTTAGCTCATCGGTTGCTTCAGTAGTTAAGAGATTCTTTAGTTTCATTGCTCCACTTTCTGAAAAAGAACGTATTTATTCTTGAGAGAATTTAATTCGGTTAACTAATGAGTTCATTGTTTAATACTATCTCCTAGTTTATATCTTGCCAGCAATGGCTGATTGAGTATGGCTAATAACAATTTTACCAAAGAAACCTTTTGTTTGAAAAAATTGTTGAGCCTCCTTAATTTCCTCCAAGGGGAAAACTTTAGCAACCAAAGGTTTTAACAGATTTTCTTCAAGGTATTTAACCAGGCGTTGAAAAACTTCTGGTTCCAGGCGCGTTGCTCCAATCATCTCTAAATCCTTGTAAATCAAATCCCGCAAATCTACTGCAACCATTGGATTACCTATTGCTCCACAGGAAACATATCTTCCTCTTGGTGCCAGAGCTTTAATCATCAAGTTAAAATAAGAGTCTCCCACAACATCTAAAGCAACAGTAATTTTATGTTCGGCTAAATTAACAGCTAATTGGTCATCTCGTCGATATACATAATCGGCACCTAAATCTTTAGCAAAAGCTTCTTTATTAGCTCCCACAATCGCAATAACTTTGGCACCTCGAATTTTACTTAATTGAATCAAAGCACTCCCTACACCACCAGAAGCTCCCGTAATTACCACTGTGTCTGCTGCTGTAATTCTTCCTTTGGTCAGCATATTTTCTGCTGTGGAATAGGAACAGGGAAATGTCGCTAGTTCTATATCGGCAAGTGGAGAATTAATCGGATAAACGTTAGTAGCGGGTACTACGGCATATTCAGCAAAACCGCCATCTAATTCGCTGCCAATATATTGATAGTCGTCTGATTTTTCCTCCCGAATCCAACTGTCAACAATCACCCGTTTCTGCAAAATTTGCGGTTCTACATCCGACCCAATTTCCACAACTTGACCGACAATATCAGCACCTTGGATTCTCGGAAACTCCGTCCCATTTTGCGTCCAGCAAGCTGTATTATTAGGGTCATTTTCCTTTGTATCTTGCAGGATAGCTTGAAAATTATCCTCCGCAGCATACCAACCCGTGCGAGTATTGATGTCTGTATTGTTGACAGAACAAGCTCCCACTTTAATCAACACTTCTCCCTGTTTTGGCACTGGTTTGTGTACTTGGGTATAGACCAGTTTTTCCGGTCCGCCAAATCCTGTCAGAATCACCGCCTTCATTAACTCAGTCATGGTTTTTGTCTTTACGAATTCCGCAACCTAGTCCGCACTTTCATCAAGATCTCTCCCAGGCGATTTTTCCCACTCCCGTCTTCACCGCAACCCCAATAGTAGTCTTGGGGTGCATTTTCCACTATCAGTTCATCTCCCGTACTCAGCAGTATTTGACCGAGTTCCGGATGGGTTTGAAACTTACAAAGTAAACCTCGCTCCATCACCTCTTCTTTTACCTCCTCCCAATCCTGGCGCAGAGGACGACTGCGTTCTCGTCCCATTCTCGCTGCATCAGCGGGTGTTTTGGCGATTCTAATTTCTTCGGTATGGTGAGTCCCCACAAACTTTTGGGCTTGGAAATAATGCTCTGAGGTCGGCCACCAGAGTCCATCCAGTTCAAAACCGTGGGGAGAGAAGTTGGAGAAACCACCATAGGGCTGTTCTGATTCATTATAAAAGTAAATGGTCATCTTGAGGGAACAGGGAACAGGGAACAGGGAACAGGGGGAAGGGAACAGGGAACAGGGAACAGGGGAAGGGGAACAGGGGAACCGGGGATTCCCCGGTTGGATCCTGTTGGTACTCCCCCAAAGCTTGGATGCATGTCAAGTTTCTAGTTTTTTCGTGAGACTAATAATCATCCGGCTTTCCTCTTTTAATAGATCGATAATCATTTCTATTTCCTTTTCCTCACATAAACCTACCCGTATAGATAGAATCAGATGCGTTTCTAATTCATTAATTGAACCTTGCGCTATGTTTAAAAATCTCAAATATTCTTTGGGGGAAGGGAACAGGGAACAGGGAACAGGGAACAGGGGGAAGGGAACAGGGGAAGGGGAACAGGGGAACTTTAGTGGCTCTTCGTCCGTACCCTTCGGCTATATTAGCAGGTATAGATGCAGCACTTCTTCGGATCTGTTGCACCATACCATATAATTCATCTTTGGGAAAATTTTTAGTGACCAAATAGCACTTTTCGGCAATATCCATCCCTTTTTGCCAAATTCTCAAATCCTTAAAGTCATTAATGTTCGACATTTTAGCCTACTTTATAATTCTTAACTGGGCCTATCCATAGGTTGGGGGAAGGGAACAGGGAACAGGGAACAGAGGGAACAGGCGAACAGGGGGGTTGGTACTCCCCCAAAGCTTGGATGCGCCCGGTCATCGATCTTTCTCCAACAGACGAAAGTGCAATATGCCCCATTGCATATATCCTTGTTCGTAACGTTCGATCCAAGGTTCAATGCTGTTCAAGGTTTTCTCCGCAAATTCCGGTGAAGTTATTTGCACTACCTCATCATACCGCTTCCGGACTTCTTCGGCAAAGCGTCGATAATGCTTGGGCACATTTTCCGAAAGGTCAATAAACTGTAGTTCCTCAAAACCCAACTCTTTCGCCGTTTGCCTGTAAAAGCTTAAGGAACCCATATCCTTGATTCCCAGGCGGTCAAATGCCGGTTTCAATAATCCCGGGGGACAAGTTTCGCTTTCCATGGGGTCGGTAAAAATCAACTCTCCTCCCGATTTTAACACTCTCTTGATTTCCTGGAACACTCCACGGCGATCGCCACTATGCAATATAGCATCCTGAGACCAAACTATATCAAAAGAGTTGTCTGCATAGGGAATCTCCTCAAAACTCCCTTGAGTCACTTCCACCAAGGAACCTAAATTTTGCTCTGCATTCAATTGAGAGTTCCGTTGGTTTTGCACCGCGCTTAAATTAAGACAGCAAACAGAACAGCCGTAAGTTTTCGCCAAATACCGCGCTGCACCTCCATATCCCGCTCCCAAATCTATCACCCGCGAATCCCTGTCTATTTTTGCCAGAGTTTGGGCGATCGTTTCTACGGTACGGAGGGAAGCATCGTGAATGGGTTCGTCAGGTTGACTGTAGATGCCATAATGAATATGCTCTCCACCCCAGATGGTTGCGTACAACCGGTCTGTTTGAGTCCCATCATAATATTCCCGAGCACTTTTCACCGCTTCCGAATTAACCCTAGACATGGAGCAATTTTCTCTTTTACCTTGACTCTCTACCTTCACTGGACTTTACGACAATTCTAACATTCGTTGAATCGGTCGTAAAGCCGCCACTCGGATTTCTTCTGGCATTGTAATTTCCGGCGTCCGATTTTTCATCGCCAGGTACAACTTTTCCAAAGTATTCAACCGCATATGAGGACATTCATTGCAGGCACAATTTTCCTCTGGAGGAGCCGGGATAAAGCTTTTTGCCGGTGCTTGTTTTTCCATTTGATGAATAATCCCCGGTTCCGTCGCTACGATAAACTCTTGAATATCGCTTTCCTGACTATATTTTAACAATGCCGTAGTCGAACCAATGTAATTTGCATGACGCAATACCGACGTTTCGCATTCTGGGTGAGCGATGACTTCTGCTTCTGGGTGTTGGATTTGCAGCTGGACTATTTTCTTCTCTGAAAAAGTCTCGTGAACGATGCAACTCCTGGAATCAGGGCCTCCGCACTTCCTGGAAGTGCGGAATGTGGGTTAAAACATCATTCGATCTGCGAGGATTTCCAAGCTATAGTCTGAGCATCCTGCCAACCATACATCTGACATTCCTGTTTTTCGTCCGAGCAAAATCCGCCACCGACTGCGAAATGCTTCTTCATCGACGGCGACACCATTCACAACTCGTCGCAGGGAATTACTATAGCCTGTACGACCGTGTAAGATGCGGCGATTGTTGAATACTAAAACCTGTCCCGGAGCCATGAGAAACCTACAAATATACTCTGGCTGTTCAATTAATGTCATAAAATATCTATAAGCTTCATAAAACTGTTGCCTCTTGTCTGGATCGAGCAAAAACGGTGCTCGAAGTTTAGACCGGAATCGAAGCAGGCGCACCTCGCCTTGTGTATCCAGATTAATGATATGACCGAGGTGATAGCCTTCCCACTGATAATTATAAATTGAGTCATTTTCGGGGATCTCTTCCTGAACGGAAAAGCGTCGTCGATAAAATGGGACATACTCCTGACTCAGAAGATTGAAGTATTCTGGTTTCTGCTCTTTAAGAAGCTCTGCAATCTTTAACCCATCTGCAATAAGAGAATATGCCTGCTCGTCTTTGTCAGGGTTCTCGTATTCCACACAATGGAGGAATATGAGAGTTGCTGCATTATCATATGCAGCGTAATCGGCATGAAGGTACAAGCGATCGGATTTATAGGAAGGGTTGATTTTATGTAAAGCTTCGTCTGTAGTATCCAGCTTAAAAATATTGGTAGGATGATACCGGGGTCGTATCATGCCAATCCGTTGTGCTAGGGACTTCAACCCTTCTTCCGTTTTTGGAGTTTCGTTGATAATCGTTGCCCCAGTTTTGTACAGCTTATTTAGCCACTTAAACAATACCTCATCGTCGTTCAATACCTCAGAGTAATCAAACTGAGGAACCTCAAAGGACCCATCCCAGAGTTGAGGTCGTGGTTTTTGCGCTAATACTTTTGAGCAATGAGCCCGCAACCAAGAAGCATCATAAACACTGTGATGCCCTTGTTCCTCGCCACCCCAAATAATATCTAGGTTATCTTCTTGCGTGATGCTAACTCGATCGATCTTGGGGGCAAGCGGAATTTGGAGCAGATCGATATTCTTCCCCAGAGTATCGTGCTGAAAGCATTCAGAGCATCGGCAGCTATCTCGCAGCCAGAGGTTATCAAAGAAGGTTTCATGACTATCTTTCCAAATAATAACTACTCCCTTCTCCGTTTTGACAACTGAGTTTATCTGAAAAGCTAGCTTAACTTGTTGAACTAGAGTTATCATTTGAGTAAGACATCCATCTATTTGGACTTGGCTTTTGATTATCCCACCTATGAGTGGTTAATCCACATTTAGCACTGTAAGAATTATTAAGGTGATATTATGGATGGGGATATAGCGTTTCTTAAATTGATGTCCCATGACCGGGCACGGCAAAATCAAGACCTGGTAAGGGTTTCAGCGCTCTCCCGTATAGTACACTAATGTGAGAACTGCTATAAAATCGATATCTTTCATCACCTCTTCCTTGCTGGACATACCTGTCTACCACTTTGATTACAGCGTTTTATATCATATTACCTTAGTGCCGTCCCGAGCTATTTTATTAATAATTCTTTAATAATTCCCCGCCTATGACTTGACGGTGGAAAGCTAGCCATCACAGGAATTGAGTGACAACCAGAAGCTGTGGGACTTTCTGCGTTTATAGAGCCTCTACTGTGATTTGCGCTATAATAACCGTGCTGTCGCCAGTAGATATAGGGAAGTGCGATTCGTTCAGGCAATAGCTTAGAACCAGTGAAAGCCTGGTTGGTTTCATTAGCCAATAACTTTGGTACTCATGGGGGTTCAAATCCCCCCCTCCAAGTACGGGAGAGACACCGGTCCTAAATGCTGCGGAGTGTCATCACTGCGGTGTGAAGCAAGGACTTAAATGTAGGATAGCTGGCAGCCTAAGCCGGTGATTCCGCTGGGAAAGATGCTCATGGCTAGAACAAGCGAACCTATTTAAACCTCGTCAATCTAAACCAGCGCAATAAGGCTGTATCGCTGGCCCAAAAGGGAAATGGCAGTTAGTGTTAGTCGTTTTCTTTGGCTAACAACGTACTCGAAGAACTCCCGGGGGACTGTAGGGGCCTAAAAGCATCAAAGATGATACCAAGGAACGAATTCACCTCCAGTGTTGCTGTCCCCGGGAGGGCAAGGATGGGATGGGGACAAGCTAGATGATAAGCGCAAGCCACTGGGGGAGGGATGTCCTAAAAAGCCAATGCCCGAGGTAACGCTTGAGGATATGCTGACATAGGGCGGATATGGTAAGAAGTCTTGGGAGAAAGTAACCCTCAATATGATACAGAGCCCAAGGAGAAATCCGAAGGGTAATTATGATGGACTAAAGACCTGACCAGGTAAAAACTAGCGCATCCCCACTTCACAGGGGCTCACGTAAGTAAAGAGTGGCACTCAAGGGTTAAGCAGTTCTCCCGTCACGAACTGCCCGGGTTAGGCATGATTTAGTCGATTCGACCACCAAAAAAGGGGAGAAATTTCATGAGATAAGACCAGAAAGGAGTAATCCAATCAACGGTTGCCGATGACAACGGCTTACCAACCAGTAGCCTCCTGCGGTGAAAGTCGCAAGTCCGGTTCCGAAAGGGAGGGTTGAGAGGCGACTCTCAGCTCGATCCCGACCGAAAAATGGCGATAATCAAAAGACAGGCGCAGTCAGGAGCAGATAGTGAGCGAAGATATCCAACTGACGCTCGGTCCGTCGGATTACAGCCTGTTAACGGACCTTTACCAACTGACAATGGGAGCCTGTTATGCCGGTGAAGGTCTGGACACAGCACCGGCTAGCTTTGAGCTGTTCGCCCGCCGTCTGCCAGCTGGCTTTGGCTATTTGATAGCAATGGGTTTGGCTCAAGCTGTGGACTACCTAGAGAAATGGCAGTTTAGTTCCACCCAACTGGATGCTTTGGGAGCGACTGGCATTTTTGATGGGGCCCCAGCAAGCTTCTGGTCGATGCTAGCCGATGGCCAGTTCAGCGGGGATGTCTGGGCGGTGCCGGAAGGAACGGCGGTCTTTGCCAATGAACCACTGCTGCGGGTGGAGGCCCCATTATGGCAAGCTCAACTGGTAGAGACTTACCTGCTCAATACAATTAATTATCAAACTCTTTGTGCGACAAAATCGGCTCGAATGCGGGATGTGGCAGGGTCGGGGGCGTCACTGCTGGAGTTTGGCACCAGACGGGCTTTTAGTCCTCAAGCTGCGGTTTGGGCGGCCCGGGCAGCATTAGCAGCGGGGTTGGATGGCACCTCTAACGTGCTAGCAGCAGTTAAGCTGGGACGCAAGCCCGTGGGAACCATGGCTCATGCTTTGGTAATGGCGATCGCCTCCACCGAAGGTTCTGAGTCCCAAGCGTTTGCAGTTTTCCACCGCTATTTTCCCGGTGCCGCCTTGCTGATTGATACCTACGATACCGTAGCCGCCGCCCGAGGTCTGGCAGAAAAGGTAGCAACAGGAGAAATGCAGTTAGCAGGGGTACGATTAGATTCTGGGGACTTGGTGGCCCTGTCCCAAGAGGTGCGATCGCTACTTCCAGGGGTGCCGATATTTGCCAGTGGGGACATAGATGAGTGGGAAATTGCCCGGTTAAAATCAGCAGGTGCCTGCATCGATGGCTATGGGATCGGAACTAAACTGGTGACTGGATCGCCAGTAAATGGGGTCTATAAACTGGTAGAAATTGATAGCATTCCCACCATGAAGCAGTCCAGTGATAAAGTCAGCTATCCTGGGAGAAAACAAATCTTTCGGCAATTTGAGGATTCTCAAGTGCAAGCCGATCGCTTAGCATTGGCAAGTGAATCCCCCGTAGAGGGGGAAATGCCATTACTGCAATTGGTGATGCAGCAGGGTAGGCGAGTGCGGGAACCAGAACCCCTAGAGGCGATCGCCCAACGGACTGCTGCTTCCCTTGCCAGTTTCCCAGAAGCAACCAGACGCTTAGACAATCCTACCCCGCTAGCAGTAGAAATCTCAACAGAGTTACAGCAGCTAACAGAGAAAACCAAACAGTCAATAGCTAATGGTTCATAGTTCATGGTTCCTAGCAATAACAATTGAGACTGGGAATGAGGGTCAAACTGGAAAATAAAATAAAAATGTTTTTAGTCGGTTAAAACCGACTTCAGCTATTAGCCGGGGGTTTGAACCCCCGGCGGTTTAACAGCGAAGTGATTAACAATGAACAAGAAGATCGCCTTGTTTGGCACGAGTGCAGATCCACCGACAACTGGACATCAGACGATAATCAACTGGTTGTCCCAGCATTATGACTGGGTAGCAGTTTGGGCGTCGGACAATCCCCTGAAGGATAATCAGTCCTGCTTGTCCCAGAGGTCTGCTATGCTAACGATCGCGATCGCAGAGATTAATTGGCGGCAAAATATTCGTCTGCATCCAGAACTCAGCAGTCCCAGAACCTTGGAGTCCGTGGCCAAAGCAAAAGCCCAGTGGCCAGAGGCGGAATTAAACCTAGCGATCGGATCTGACTTAGTGAGACAATTGCCTAGTTGGTATCGAGTGGCAGATCTATTACCGCAAGTTAAGCTGCTAGTAGTGTCCAGACCGGGCTATACTATCGATCGGGCGGGTTTGGATATGCTTTTGGGTATGGGGGCAATGGTAGAAATAGCCAATATAAATGCGCCAGCAGTATCTTCAACAGCCTATCGCGAAGAAGGAGACAGCAAAGCTTTGACTCCTTCTATCCAGGAATATATCGATCGCCAGCAATTGTATGATGTTAGCAGATAGCAGCAAGCCAGTAAACGAAAAAACATTAGCTAACTTCAAGGTAGGGGTAGATAATGTAATTTTTTCCGTAGATGCCGCCAAAAACAGCCTGTTAGTTCTGCTGGTGATGCGAGAAAGAGAACCCTTTCGGCACCAGTGGAATTTGCCCAGAACCCTGGTCCGTCAGGGAGAATCCCTGGAAGAGGCTGCTTACCGAACTTTAGCAGATAAAATTAGGGTGCAGAATCTTTATTTAGAGCAACTTTACAGCTTTGGGAATCCCGGCAGGGATCCCAGAGAATCTGTAGAAGGAGTGCGTTACCTGTCCGTGAGTCACTTTGCCCTGGTGCGGTTGGATCTCGCGGAACTGACCCCCAGGTGGCCGGGGAAAATTGCTTGGCATCCGATCGAGCAAGTACCCCAATTAGCCTTCGACCATAACAATATTTTAGAGTATGGTTACAGACGCTTGCGTGCTAAGCTAGAATATAGCCCAGTGGCATTTGACGTGTTGCCGGAAGTTTTTACTCTCAGCGACCTTTACCAACTTTATACCACGGTTTTAGGGGAAAATTTCTCCGATTATTCTAATTTCCGCTCCCGCTTGCTCAAATATGGTTTCTTGTGCGATACTGGCATGAAAGCTTCTCGCGGTGCCGGACGACCAGCTAGTCTCTTCCGCTTTGATGCGGAGGCGTTTGCTGAATTTAAGGATAAACCGTTGTTATTCATTTAGAGCATAAAAATTAAAGTCGATGAAAATTGCGATCGCCCAAATAAATCCCACGATAGGTGATATTACAGGCAACTCCCAGTTGATAATAGATGCAGCCAAAAGGGCGGCTGACGCTCATTGCCAAATATTGCTGACGCCAGAACTGTCTTTGTGTGGTTATCCACCGCGAGATTTATTAATGCATGACTATTTTGTGGAGGCGATGAATGCAGGTTTACAAGCACTGGCCGTAAAATTGCCGCCCCCATTGGCAGTTTTAGTGGGAACTGTAGCAGAAAATACTGAAGCCCCGATCGATGGAGGTAAACCTCTATTTAATAGTATTGCCCTCCTGAGAAATAGCAAAGTAGAACAAATGTTTTACAAGCGTCTGCTGCCGACTTACGACGTGTTTGACGAAAACCGTTATTTTGAATCAGCCCTGGCAAGTAAATATTTGACAATAGAACTAGAGAAGGAAATCAAAATCGGAGTAACTATTTGCGAAGATTTGTGGAACGATGAGGATTTTTGGGGTAAAAGAAGTTATAAAGAAAACCCGATCGCGGATTTGAGTAACATGGGTGTAGATGTGGTAGTAAATCTGTCAGCGTCACCCTACAGCATCAACAAGCAGCAATTACGGGAAGCAATGCTGCAACATAGTGCCAAGCATTATTCGAGACCGATAATATACGTGAATCAGGTGGGAGGGAATGACGACATAATATTTGATGGTAGCAGTTTTGCCTCGAACGGAAAAGGAGAATTGCTGGGTCGGGCCAAGGCATTTGCATCGGATTTTATGGTAATCTCATTTAACGAGCAAATTCTAGAATTAGAAGCACCAGAGGAGGTAGAATTAATCCCATTAGCAGCATGTTCGGAAGCGGAAATTTGGTCTGCATTGGTGCTGGGAGTGCGGGATTATGCTCGCAAGTGCGGTTTCCAGAAAATTGTGCTAGGCTTGAGTGGAGGCATAGATTCGTCCTTGGTGGCCGCGATCGCCTCAGAAGCAGTGGGTCCGGAAAATGTCCTCGGGGTCCTGATGCCTTCACCTTACAGTTCCGACCATTCCGTTAAAGATGCCCTATTATTAGCAGAGAATTTGGGCATGACTGCGGAAACAATTCCCATTGGCGATTTGATGGCAAGTTACGATCGCACGTTAGAGAAAATGTTCGCAGGAACGGCATCAGGAGTAGCAGAAGAGAATATTCAGTCGCGCATCAGGGGGAACTTGCTGATGGCGATCGCCAACAAGTTCGGACATTTACTGGTATCAACGGGCAACAAGTCAGAAATGGCAGTAGGATATTGTACCTTATATGGAGACATGAATGGGGGCTTAGCAGTCATATCCGATCTGCCCAAAACCAGCGTCTACTCAGTATGTCGCTGGCTAAATGCCAAGTCTCAAAAGGAAGTCATTCCTGAAAACATTCTCACCAAACCCCCCAGCGCCGAACTCAAACCCGGACAAGTAGACCAAGATTCTCTGCCGCCCTACGATATCCTAGATGATATTCTGCATCGCTTAATTGAAAACCATGAATCAGAGTACCAAATTGTGGTAGCAGGGCACGATCGCTCAACAGTAAACCGCATCAGAAAAATGGTGAAGCGGGCAGAATTTAAGCGCCGACAGGCACCCCCAGGATTGAAGATTACCCAGAGGGCCTTTGGCACGGGCTGGCGGATGCCGATCGCCAGTTATCTGTAGGGTGGGCACCGCCCACCTTACGCTTGGGATACTGAGAAACCGGGTTTCTGGATTTTAAATTCAAAACCAGTCAATTTGCGGCTAGAATATATCAAAACCAAAATCGAACAGATCCAATCATGAATGTATTGCTGACATCAGAACTTGAGGAATTTGTTCAAGAAAAAGTCAATACTGGCAAATATCAGTCTGCCAGCGAAGTGATTATTGTCCCATTGCGACTACTTGAACAACAAGACAGAATTCGCCAAATGCAAATCGATAAACTGCGAGCGGAAATTGCTATTGGCATTGAGCAAGGCGATCGAGGATAAGTTTTTGATGGAGAAGATGTAGTCAGAGAACTGCTTGAAGAGATCGACCAAGCAAGCCCAACAATGAGCCATTATATATGGTATTAGATCGCAACTAGAACGATCGGGCAGGGCAATGCCAACAAGTGAGGCGATCGCCAGGTTTAATGCGATCGCACTTCCTCCCTACAGGAACTACTGCAGCGCGGCGGAAATAATGCACCAGCAGGATAGTGGATCAAAGCCTTGCTCCAAAGCATTTTGAATTTTGAATTCCGCGCAGCGGCACTACCTCACCACAAACTTCTTCTTCCCGAAACCGCAAAAATTGTACTCCCAAGGACTCCAAACGCCCTTGTCTTTCTGCATCCCGTTCTTATGCTTCAGGACTATCATGGGAAGAACCATCAATCTCAATGGCCAGCATCAGCTCTTGGCAATAAAAGTCAACAATAAATCGATCGATGGGACGTTGGCGATCGAAGTCATAACCACACATTTGCTTTCCTTTAAGGTGTTTCCAAAGAGTGACTTCTCCAGGAGGCATGTTTTTGCGAAGGTCCCTAGCTCTTTCTTTTAATAGTGAATTGTAGGCAATAATCTTAACTGCTATGGAGATGATAATGGTAAGGCTTTTTTGACTCCTAATCTAACACACTAGACCTAACCCACCCCTAACCCCCCCTGGGAGGAGAATAAGAGGGGGAAGCGATCTCCCTCCAGTTCGAGAGAGCGATCGCCCTATTTCCTCACTTAAGAATTAGCTCACATCCTTAGCTTTGAGCATCCAACTAGCGATCGCCCTCCAGTTAGACAGAGCGAGCGATCTATTTCCTCAGAATTAGCTCACGTCCTTAGCTTTGATGATCCAATTGACGTAGATGTTTTTGGGACGAGTTTCGCTGCCACCACTTGGTTTCATTTTTGCATTCTGGATATTGCCACTTGGTCCATTTCCAACTGTGTTGTAACCTCCATTCCCAGCCCCTCCAGTAACCTCGAAGTCGTGAATGTGTGATTTAAAAGCATCCTCCTGGTACGAACCAACACGATCACCGGTATTTCCACCTGGTGCAGATGCGGTGCGAGACGCAGAATCAGGATCTCGTCCTGCTCCATCATCTACGCCTCGGACAAAGCGTCCTCGCAAATCGGGTACATTGAAGGTTTTGACATTATCACCATCTCCAAAAGAACCACCCAGAATTACATATAGATCTCGATAGTCAATCCTGGAATATTCACTGCCATCGCAGACAAGCCAACCTTGACGTTCTAATTGTCCTTTGGCGCTACCGTCAACCAAGCCTCCGTAGGCAGTTATTGTTCCAATAGGGACTTCACCAGCACTAGCAGAATTAACTTGTGTACCGAAGATGAGAGTAACAGCGAGAAGTATGGCGATCGCTGCGCCAAAAATGCGTTTCCTGTTCATAAGACAGATGTTCTTTAGTTTCAGTGTTTACTTGATTGTTAGATCCAATTTCCTTGGACAATAAATAACGGTTTGATATTTCCTGTTATGGCGATCGGCTCTAATGGGTTTGATTGCGAATTTTCATAATTTCCGATTCTCCTTTGTTTGGTTACAGTGTTAATTTGATATTTCGTTTCCCATTCAAGGACAGGAAAATGCGATCGCAGTTGAGCAGATGAGTAGGGGGCGTTAGGCGGTTGTTTGGTCAATATAAGGAAACATTTTGTTCTTTTTCGCCGTAGCACGGTTATCATTTGTTTTTGTATGTTAAACTGTCGAAGGATGCACCCTATAAGAGCTTGTTTTTCTATGAGTTAAGGTGCCATAAAACTCATACTTCTCCACCATAAATGCAATGTACTAGGAGTACGAGCATAAAGAGGAACTTTAAACCCCATGCTACTGACTACATCTACTATATTTGACGTACAACTGTTTGTGAATAAATTATAGTAGGGCGAATCTATACTCCTACGTTGATTTATTAGTGTCAATCCCTTTACCGCCCTTTGATTTGGAACTCTTAAATTAATCTCACGACCCCTTACTGGATTGAAGTTATCAAAAGGTTCTATGGATGTACTAAGATTGTTATTTCCTAACATAGGCATAAGTTCCATTGTGCTTCCAACATCATCTTCAATTACTTGTTCAATAGCACTAGACATTCTGTTTATCCTAATAGTGCTATGAGCAAACATATGCTTTTTATTAACTAGCCCAATACCTACATCCATCATGTCCGCATTTTCACGAAGGATTCGAGAATTCTTGATTGCTCCACCACGCCCTAGCAAACCGCCAATAGCTCCCCCTATCCCCCAAAAAGCGCACCGTAGCCAGCAGCAGCACCACCACCACTCGTAAAACTCTCTCCATGAATTGCATTAATACTGCCATTAGTAACAAAACCGTCAAGAGACCCTAACGCTGCTCCTACCCCTATCTCTGCTGCCAATGCTGCACCTGTTGATAATCCAGCAGTGGCTAATCCTGCTCCTCCCCCTATCGCACCAAAAGCAGCACCTAATCCTGTCATAACACCCCATTCAGCAGCATTAAAGTTGCTGGTATGGGTTGCACCATATATTGTACTTCCTGCACCTGCCCCAATCAATGCGCCACCTCCTATCGTTGCACCGACTAACACGGGCTTCGCTTACGCTGTGCTTATCTTAATGGCGCTCTTTATCTAAGTACAATTACTTAGGGCAGAACTGGGATGCTCCCCATTTTTTGAGCTTCCGTTAAATTATCTGAATTAGCAAGAAGGACATATTTACCGTGTGTAATTGCCTTAATTTTTGCAGTTTTTTTCTCCGAGTCCTTCATGTTATTGACTTCTTTTTTTGCTTGCTTACGACCTATGTCTAATTCTTCTTGAACCTGGTGCATTACATGAAATATATCAGCTACAACCTCCGCATTAGGCATTAATTTTTCTACCAAACTTTTATAAGGACGCCATAAATCAATACTTACCTCTTCTATGTCTGATAACACGTCTATTCCCCAAGACATCAACACTTTTTCAATGGCTGATTGGGTGCGCTCGGGGACTAAAGCTAGAACTTGACTATTGTCCAAATCTACTAATATCGCACAATAATTACCTTGTCCTTTTCTCAGACTAATTTCATCAATACCCAATCTTTTTAACTCTTGAGGTTTTTGACCAACCAAAGTTTTTTTTAACTCCTTTAACATAGTTTCAATTTCTGATTCACTTACCCCGGTTCTTATGGCTGGCGCCACGCTACGCGATCAGCAACACTTTTAATATTACTATGTTTTACCTGACTCAATATATCTGAGGCAAGTCTTTTAGTATAGTTGCGTTTTTTTTCGCAAAAATCTAAAGGCTCACTAAAAGTTGTTAAACAATTTTCACATTTCATTTGTCGTTTATTTACCTGTAAATAAACATTTTGACCATTCATAGGCAAATCTTTAATGAGATGTGAATAATTGTGGTGAAGTTTATGACTCTTTTGACCGCAGTGAGGGCAAGTTACTTCAGAATTTAAACTAGATACGGAGAGAATTATTCCTAGAGATGGCTCCTGTTTGAAATGAGTAACTTTAACATCCGGGATATTCAGAAAATCTGTGAGTAGTTTTAGTTGTGCATTTGAAGCCATAATAGATTTTACCTCACTAAACAATGCTGTCCGGAATTTAATTAAAGCATAAAAACTGCTACAAGTCAAGCCCCGCAAGAGTTTTTTCCTTATTCTAGAACAATTTTAGTTCAATGCAAACGAGTGTTTATCTGATAGTTTAGCAACCCAAGTACCGAAGAGCCAAAATTATCAGCCACGTTGATAGTGAAATGCTACCACCAGGCTGGTCGATCTGTGCTGTAATCAAACAAGCTCATGGCATATCCACACTGCTCTGTAATAAAGTCTTTAATTTCCGGAGTCAGATCCTGTTTGAGAATTCTTCTATGTTCTTGGCGTCTGACAAACTCTAAACCTGGTCTTCTCGTTCCCCTCTTTTCCATCTCGATCATCGCCTTAATGGAAGACTTTTCCCGGATCACTTCAGCCTCTTCCACCGTCAGCGTTACTCCCAGGAACTTAGCAATTTCCCTGATATAGTCAGTGGTTTTTTTACTCATATCTTCATAGCGAATTAAGAGCATCTGGGCATTTTTTTCCGCCACTTTCCATGACAAAACATGATCTTGCCACGAACCCAATTTATTCCCTCCCATAGTTACCCTACACACGGTTTGATCAATTGTCTGTCTAAAGGGAAAGGATCTATGAGTTTTAATGACTCTAGGATTGCTATATTCATTGTCACTATCGATCTCATGAATCTCTGGTACTAGCCGAGCTAAATAATTTAGCGAATATATGCGCTCGTGCGGATATAAAATGTGAGCGACGATATTTTTTACCCAAGTGTTTCCTGACCTAGGATAAGAAACAAGAAATACATCATCAGTCTTAAGTTTTGGTACGTTTTTATGGCTATCGAGGGTGTCTCGTAAAATTTGGGTGATGGATGAAATTGAATCTAATCGCTCCAATTTGTAACCGAAAAATGATAACCCTCTTTTAATTGCTTTCTTTGTTGTCTCGCGAATCATGTTACAATTTCTTCGGGTGCATCCCACTTTCGCTCGCAAAATTCTATAATACTTTATTCTTTCTTCTCTGTTTCTTTCTCGATGCACCATCACTATAGGTAATACCAATTTGAGGATTTTTAAAGGTGACGATATTGGAAAAAGCAACTTCATCAGCAGTAAATAATTCCACCGCACCCGTAATATTGTCTGCTATCGTCTGAGCAAATATTTGTTGACCATCAGCGTAGAATAAAACGGTATTATTGGCAGCGACTAATAGCCATTCATGGGGAATAGAACCTGTATTAGCAACTTGGGAAGATGTACCATTGAGTGTTAAAGTCCAACCCTGATTTTGTGTCCAAGTTACAGTTAATTGATTACTAATGCGAATGCCTAACGGTTGTTGTAGCGTCTTTTGAGGATGAACTGATAACCTGACCCCATAGTTACTAAAAGATTCCGTAGATTGATAAATAATGCTGTCTGAGCTATTTCCAGTGTGAACTAAAGCATTATTTTCTACCTGCCAATTATTGGGTTGAGATGATTGCCAATCTTGTCGCCATTGTTCACCATTGATAAAATTAGCATAGACTCCTCCTGCTGCTGCACCAATACTCAGAACACTATTAGGTTCAGCTTGAAGAAAGACATAAGTTGCGTCATCATTTCCTTGTCGATTGAAATAGGATGTCGTAACCCCATTAACTGTTTCAGCAAGTCCAATTTTTGCTACTTTTCGTTGGAATGAATCATATAAATTACGCACGGTATCACCACTATTTCCAAGTTGTGCCCTAACAATTTTATACTTGGTTTCATAGACATTTCCTTGGAAACTACCCATCAAAGGAACAAAGCAAATATCATCAATTAAAAGATATTTAGATGTTTTTTTATTGGATATCTCTAGTCCTAAACTTGTCCCTTTAATTTGATTAGGACTAATTGCATGGTGCCAATATTTCCACTTGCTGTCAGTGGGTTCAATGGAGACAATAATAGCATTCCCTACAGGGTCATTGCCATTGTAAAACTGTAGTTCAACTTCAGCTTTACCCTCATCTGTCTCAAACCCTGTTTCTGTTTTAAACCAAGCAGAAATAATATAACTTTGCTGAGTATTCGTTATCGTCAGATGTGTTTGTTTAGTGAGAGTAACATTAGGATTAAGTCCCAAACTAGAAACCCCTGTATGAGCATCTCCTGTAACAATCAAATCAGTTATCTGACCCTGATTTATACTCCAATCACTGAGATTTTCGTAAGCTTCAAAACCTGTATAAGTTGCTTCTTCAATAGTGGCATTACCAAACTGAGCAACAGGATAAAATTGCTGGTTATCTAATATAACTGAACTGTGAACTCCATTGACATCAATCGAATCTTGTGCTACTCCATTTGAGGTTCGAGAAATCACTTCTGAAATCTTCAACCAATCTGTTGTATTGGGTTCAGTTGAATTATCCCATTGTTCAAAAACAGCAGTTTCTTTGAGTGCTTGATAACTTTTGTATAAACCCCATTTTTCCTCTCCCCAATCTTTCCAAGTTGAAACTGCGATAGCGGTTGTTTTATCATTAGTTTCACTAACAGTTTGGACAACAGGAGTAAGGATATTTTGTTGTTTCAATACATCATACTTTTCCCAACCATAGACAGAAGTTTGTGTCAGTGTTTCCTCTTCACCTAAACTATTGTAATTCTTAGTTTGCTGTGTTTTTAATAATCCAGTTGCTGAGTCATATTCATATTCAACCTCTCGTTGAACTCCCACATATGAGGCATCTCCATTAGAGTCTGTGCTCCTAATTTCTTTGCCATAGAGAATACTTTCCTCCCGTTTTTTTTGGGTATAGAACCCGTATAAATTAACCTGACTTGAATCTCCTAATAGCTGTCTTTCGGTTATTATGTCATATTCAACAGTTTGGCGAATTAACTCATCACCTGTGGAATTATAGGCTTTTTGTTGATACAGATGACCATCCAATAAGCTATAGTAATAAGGAAGGTTTCCTTGAAAATCTTCAAAAAGTCCATTAAAGAAGTAATATTCAGTCTTCCCAAAAGGTGAATTTTCACTGCCTTTAATTACCGTAATCTGAGAATATCCAGTAACAATTCCTTGAACACTAATAGCTACATTTGCTGTATCGTAATCATAGCTAGTCTGACTTTCTTGATATCCATCATTAATACTCACTTTAATAACGGGAAAATCAGTAACATGGCCTTGTATTGATTGATCAAAAACATAATATAGATTTAATTGATGAGCTAGATCAAAATTATCACCTCTGTAAGTAACAAAAGCATTTAATCCTGCTAATATTGTTCCCGATTTACCCTTACTGCTTTCGTTATCAACATAAATCCTTTCCGAGAGAAATCCCTCATCAACAACCTTGCCATTTCTTAAAAACAATATCCAACTATCTTCACTATCCGTCTCACAAGCAATATAAAAAGGAGCGCGGTTAATGATACTATCAGGTTTAATTCCTAATGGAATTGATTTTGGATCTTTATTTAGTGTTCCTTGATTATCTCTGTAAAATATACCGTTTCCAACTGTTACAAAATTACCATTGATTGTGGGTTTATACTCATCTTTTGACCAAGAACCCTGTATATCAGGGTATTCCCACCGATTATTATAAGGGTTGTAAGCTTCTATATCAGTGGAATTAGAACTTGAGGCAATAGCTAAATCCGAACCATAAGCAAATTTAATTGCTTCATTTCCACTAGAAACATTCAGATTACTATCTCTCCACTCACTACCATTATATCGCCAGAGATGCTCAACATTTGCCACTAAGCTACCTGTAGTGATGGAATAGTAAAAAGGTTCTTTCGTATTTTGAGGTACGTTGTAGGAATTGCTTAAAGGTGAAGTAATATTAAATTCAGCATTCCATTGATATATTTGCACTTCATAATCAATATTAGTATCAATTTTTTTGATAAAAGTTGCTGTGGCAGAATTATTGCTTAAACTCCAATTAAAATAGGGATTATCTTTGTCATTTTTTTCAACTGGAGTGATACTAGCAATTTCTTTTCTAGTCCATTGTTTGTAAATTTCATCTTGATAATATAACACCAGTTCACAGCTTTTAGAAGCAGTATCATAGATACTAATAGTAAAATAATCATCCAAAGCAGCTAAAACGTAATTACCTTGACTTATGGTGATACTTGCACTTTTATCATTCCAATTTTTCGACTGCTGATTCCAAACATATAAACCTAATTTTCTGCTGCCAGAGGCACAGAAAACCACAAAATCATTGCCAGCAGCGAGGTGTGTTTGGACATCACTCGAAGCTAAATCCAAATAGGAATTTTCATAACTCCATTTTCCAAAACGCCCCATTTCTTGATGAAATAGATAAACATTCATCAAAGACCGATTTGTTTGCTTGAAACTCAGTGCAAAAAAATCAGATTTAGTCACCACCTGTAAACTATCAATATCCAGCTTGCCAGAGATACTTTTCTCTTCTTTTATCCAGTTGCCATTCCAGCCATATATAGAGAGTTTTAACTTCCCACTGCCACTATCATCATAATAAGCAACGACAACATAATCACCACCAAACCAAACACGAGGAATACCTTCCCCATAAATAGTTGTTTTATGAGATGTCCCAACTAGATTCTTTTTTTCGTAAGTAAAAGTTGCAATACCCCCTGCAGGATAAGTAATATGCTTTAATGCACCACGATGGCTATTATCATTTACATTCTTGGTATAATACTCAAACTTATAACCTGGTAAAGACTCCCCCTCTGCATTTTTCTGAGTTATTCCTGTTAGATAACGTTTATAGGAATCTGGATTATTAAAATTAATTAAAGAAACATTCTCTAACTCATAATTAAACTGAAGCGAAAATAACAGTGAATTTGATTCTTCTTGTCTTACTTCAATGGAGTCAATAAACTTAGTTTCATACCTATCCTGATAAGCATGAAGGTTTGGTTGTCCGCTATATTCATGGGGTATTTGATACTCCCTTACTTTGTCATCATACTGTTTAGGTTGATAGACAAAATTCACAGTACGTCCATCTAAAGTAGTAATTTGTTTTAAGTAAGTAGCTTGGGTATATTTGTAACCACCATTGCCAATTTGTCTTAAATCAACTTCATAGCTAAAAGTAACTTTTTCACCCCAAGTATTTTGAATTTATGCTAAATTCCAAGCTAGTGCAAAAGGTTCTTGTCCTGATGTATTCGTAGTGCTATCAATCCAATTACCATTTCTACCACCCCATTTTATACCCCATTGAATATATGGATTATTTTCAGGTAAGTTATCTTTCTTCCCACCATAAGTCTGCTTGACCCCATTTTCCTTAATAATCACCCATTTTTCTTCGTTTGGGTAATAGCGAATATCCCAAGGTTTATAATCTTCTGTCTCAAAATTCCATGCCCCGTCAGCAGTTACACCATCTTGATGCAACCGATTAGCCGAACCACCCGAAACAAGGTAATATTGGTTATCGTAGCTAGAACCCGTATTTTTGTTGTCAATGGCAATCATTTCATAGGGCATATTCCACCCTAACCCCAGAATACCCGTCGGTGCTTCCAAATTCCAAGTATCCACCAGGTTTTGAATGTTACTTTGGTACATGATGGCCACTTTGACATCCAAATCGCCGCGACTCGGAAGAGATATTAGTTCCAAAGGAAGGTTAACATCGCCTCGGAAGAGATTAACCGCATTAGCGATATTTCCGATGCCTCCCCCATCCATCTGAAAGGTTCGGATAGAAGGTATTTTAGATAGAGTGCTTGGAGAGTCTTGCATGCGAGTTATTTCGTCCGTTTTTCCGCGATCGCCTACTAGAGCGTCGGGCCATTCGGTCCACTAATAAAGCTTGACAAATTGTCCAATCTGTGCATAGACGGAAAATCGTTCTCCAGCTCGTCTTCCGCTCTCCACTTAGGGCCTCTTTGGATCTCGTGACTTTGTTCAAAGTCGTTTAGAACGCGACCAATTTTAGTACATGCACATTTTCATTTTTTTGTCAACTACTTCTACTGGACCGACGCTCTAGCTAACAGTAGATGTACTAAAAATGACGCAGTTGACGTCGGGCCGCAACTAACTTGCGTTTGCGCTTCTCCGGTGGAGTTTCAAAATGGCGACGGCACTTGACATCTGCTAAAATCCCGGCCTTGGAAACTTGGCGCTTAAACCGGCGTAAAGCGGAGTCTATTCCTTCGTTTTCACCTACTACTACTTGAGTCATGCCTCCTCCTTTTCTAGGGCTATTTATAACTAGAGTAGCTAAAATAGATTTAATTGTCAATAGTTAATTGTCAGTAGTTAGTTGTCAGTGGTCAGTTGTCAGTAGCTTAGGACGGGCGAATCGCCTGGGAATCAGTTGCTCGGCCTGGTAAGCCCTCACTTGTGGCCCTGGTACGATGTGCGATGCGCAGTGCGACTAGCGCGCGCATCGCACATCGCGTGGTCACTGGTCCTACTACTTACATATTTATACTATCACTAAGGATTACCTTGAACAATGGATTTAAAAGTGGTTAAAGTTTCCAGGTTAATCAGTCCGCGACGAAAGCCATTTTGATTAGACATGCCCAGAAAAATATCATTGCCCCCTTGAGGATTGCGTGAAAATCGCGGGCTAGTGTTAATGTAGATGGAAGCACTGTTGATGCCCAAGGCAAACTGGCGGCTTTCCTGATAAGATTCGGTAACCAGACAGTCGGCGTGACCGCTGCTGTAGTGGTTAATCCAGGCGATCGCCAACTCCAGAGAATCAACAACGGAAAAGGTAACTATCTTGTGTAAATAGGCTTGTTTCCATTCGGAAGGTGAGGCCAAGGTTAAGTCGGGAAAATCTGGCACTAGCTGAGCATCACCCCTAATTTCAAAACCTTTTTCCTTCAGACTATTCCAAAGCATCACCAAAGAAGAAGTATTTTGATCGCGATGAATCAATACCTTTTCTATAGCATTAACTGGGTCTGGTTCACTCTGATGAGAGTCTAAAATCATCCAGCGGACAATATCCAGGCTGCCAGAAGGACTCCAGTACAGGTAACAGTTGCCGATCGCCGATTTCAATACGGGAGCAGTCGCTTGTCGCATCACTTGCTGCACGAGACGAGGACGCCCATAGGGAATCACCAGATTGATATACTGGTCCAGCCTGACCAAATCCCGAATGGAAACCCCAGGCTCTGATGGCAGCAGTTCTAGACAGCCTGCTGGCAGTTTCCTCTCGGAAATGGCAGTCTGTAGCACTCGAGCGATCGCCCCATTAGAGTTACTCGCCTCACTTCCCCCTCTCAGAATCAGACTGTTGCCAGTTTTCAGACATAAACCTGCCGCGATCGCTGACAACTCCGGGAACGCCTCATAAATTAAAGCGATCGTCCCCAAAGGAGTCCGCTGGCAGTAACTCTGGCATTGTTCAACCTGATAATCAGCTTCCATCACCTGTTGGAGAGGATCGGGTAAATGAGCCAACCTATGCAGAATTTGTACGCATGTTCCCAGTCGTTCCGGCGTCAGCTTCAACCATTCCAGAATCAGTTCAGGCACCGCCATCTCACGAGATGCCTCTAAGTCCAGGGTATTCGCTTCCAGGATGTCATCAATGGAGCCCTCTAGTCCCTCTGCCATCGCCTTTATCGCTTGAGAGCGGTTATTTCCAGACCTGCTTGCCAATTCAAGACTTGCTTGATAGGTACGGTCAATGGCAGCCATCGAATTAGGTGAAGCAGCAAAAGAGTCAGTTGTCATCAGCGCCTATAAGTCAGCCATTGCATCATTACCAACAGTAACACCACTAATAGGGGAGCCATCGCCCACAGCCGCAGATATACATCAGCAAACAGAAATATCCATAATAGGCAAACCACCAGCAGTACCAAGAACGTTAATAAAATTACTGACCAGTAATGTTCTGACCAATCCGAATGAACTTTCTGCCACTCTCTACCCGTCCAGCACCAAGTTTTCTTATAGGGATAGTTCGTCGATAGTTGCTCCATAACAGTCGCCCCCTCTTGGACAACAAATATCTGCTGACATTTGTTGCAGCCCAAGGCTTCGGTCAGAATGATATTACTCAACCGACCCCTACGTCTACAAGGACAGGGGTACTCCACATTCAAGTCAATTTTTTCATCTGAATCAGATGGCACAAGCAGCTTACCGAGTTAAACCATCAGATCGACAGCTATTAACTGGCTGTCATCTTACCAGTTCCCAGTTCCCAGTTACAACTGACTCCCAGGCGATCCGCCCGGACTACACGCTACGCTACGACTCCCAGGCGATCCGCTCTCTTTTATTTTACTTTCTAAGCGGGTAACGCGATTCGAACGCGCGACATTCACCTTGGCAAGGTGACGCTCTACCGCTGAGCTATACCCGCAATCAACCTTCCTTATACTATCTTGTCACAGCAATTGCAGTTTGTCAACAGTTTTTTTTCTAATTAGACAATCCGCAATTTTAGCTGCCTTTTCTCTGGAAGCCGGTCATGACGAGCGCGCTTCTTGAGTTCCTTATACTATCTTGTCACAGCAATTGCAGTTTGTCAACAGTTTTTTTTCTAATTAGACAATCCGCAATTTTAGCTGCCTTTTCTCTGGAAGCCGGTCATGACGAGCGCGCTTCTTGAGTTCCTTATACTATCTTGTCACAGCAATCGCAGTTTGTCAACCGCTTTTTTTTCTGGGGATAACTGCTCTAAACAGATAGCTGGCTGCTGTAACGATCCTACCTCTCCCATAGTAGCACTATTTTCTTTGAGATGATGCACAGTCTCCACAAAATCTCTAATTCCTTGAAACTGCCGGTATACAGAGGCGAAACGGACGTAAGCCACTTCCGATAGCTGTTGCAGATGCTGGAGCACAAGTTCGCCAATGAAGCTACTGGTGACTTCCCGCACCGATATCCGTTGTAATTCTGCTTCTATTTCATCCACTAGCACCTCCAGTCTCACGGTCTGGATACCGGTCTTCTCGCAGGATTTGACAATCCCGCGTAATAACTTGCAACGGTTAAAGGGCTCCCGCTGACCATCCCGCTTAATGACGGCGATCTCGACAAATTCAATCCGTTCGTAAGTCGTGAAGCGACGCTGGCAATTTAAGCATTCTCGCCGACGGCGAACGCTCTGACCGCCTTCAGCCGATCTCGATTCGAGCAATCGCCTTCCAGAATGTTGACAGAATGGACATCGCATGATCTGTGTCTCTCAAGCAGGATGGTGGACCATTAGATGGCCTTCTTCATTACATAACCGGCTACTTGCCAATTCTTGGCGGATCCCGAAAGGCGATCGCAAAGAATAATGTACCCAATGCCAAAGTCAGAATCAAAATGTAGGCAACGCTTTCCATGTCAGGATTTCCCCATTCTCTAATTCATATCTAGTATTCACTTTACCATAGGCTGGTGCGATCGAATCAAATAGGGGCAGGAAATTTTCCCGATCCTGTCCAGAGACGCCCACCCATGTCGCTGCCGGGCAGGCGAGCGACAGGGTGGGCGCTCTCGGACACGACCCCCCAATTAAAATTTATGCCAGTGCTGTCTATACAGCTTCCTGGCGGGTTGTTTCGTCACCCACTTTCTGGAAGACGCCGAACTCAACCTGCTCTTCGAGGCCCTCCTCAATTCCAGCAAACACATCCCGGAACAGAGTGCGGGAGCCATGCCAGATATGACCGAAGAAGAACAGTAGAGCAAACACCGCATGTCCGAAGGTAAACCAACCACGAGGACTGCTGCGGAATACGCCGTCAGAATTTAATGTTTCCTTGTCAAACTCAAAGGGTTCGCCCAATTGAGCCAGGCGAGCATATTTCTTGACCGTTGGTGGGTCTGTGAAGGTTTTACCGTCTAACTGACCACCGTATAAGCTGACCGTGACGCCAGTTTGCTCAAAACTGTATCTTGATTCTGCCCGACGGAAGGGAATGTCGGCACGGACGATGTTATCAGAGTCAGTCAAGACTACGGGGAAGGTTTCAAAGAAGTTAGGCATCCGACGCACGGTCAATTCCCGGCCTTCAGCATCTGTGAATAATGGATGACCAAGCCAGGTTTGGGCAATCCCATCTCCCTGGTTCATCTGACCGGTGCGGAACAGACCGCCCTTAGCTGGGCTATTGCCCACATAGTCGTAAAAGGCCAGTTTTTCGGGAATCTGATTCCAGGCTTCTGAGAGGCTCTTACCTTCTGCTACGCTTGCTTGCACTCGTCGCTGAATTTCCTGCTGGAAATAGCCTTGATCCCACTGGTAACGGGTGGGGCCAAATAGTTCGATCGGGGTAGCTGCGCAGCCGTACCACATTGTTCCAGCGACCACGAAGGCGGCGAAGAAGACTGCGGCAATACTGCTGGAGAGTACTGTTTCAATATTCCCCATGCGCAGGGCTTTGTAGAGCCGTTCTGGCGGGCGCACCGTTAAGTGAAATAGACCAGCGATCACCCCAACTATTCCAGCAGCAATATGGTGAGCTGCGATTCCTCCTGGGTTGAAGGGGTCAAACCCAGCTGGCCCCCATTCTGGTGCTACCGGTTGCACGCTGCCAGTTAAACCATAGGGGTCGCTCACCCAAATTCCTGGTCCAAATAGTCCTGTGACGTGGAATGCTCCGAAGCCAAAGCACAGCAGACCTGACAAAAACAGGTGGATGCCAAACATTTTGGGCAAGTCCAGGGCTGGTTCGCCAGTGCGGGGGTCGGTAAACAGTTCCAAGTCCCAATAAACCCAGTGCCAAACTGCTGCTAGGAATAATAGACCGGAAAGCACGATATGAGCAGTCGCAACTCCTTCAAAGGACCAGAAGCCGACGTCAGTTGCTGTCCCCCCATAAATATTCCAACCGCCCCAAGAGTCGGTTACACCCAGACGGGCCATGAAGGGCATGACAAACATCCCCTGACGCCACATGGGGTTCAAGATTGGATCGCTTGGATCGAAAATGGCTAGCTCATACAATGCCATTGAGCCAGCCCACCCTGCTACGAGGGCGGTATGCATTAGGTGTACAGCAATCAGTCGTCCTGGATCGTTCAGGACGACTGTGTGTACGCGGTACCAGGGTAGTCCCATTGAGTAGGATCCTCCTCTACTACTTCTTTTAGCTAATGTTCTCTAGCGGATCGATCGTTAAACAGAATATAACGAATTGTAACCAGTGTTGGCTGCGATGACAACCTTTTCTCGGCGAGCTGCGATCGTCTACCAGGGTCACCATTCAGTTGTCCCTTCGGCACCGACCGCTGCACTGCTTGACAATTTTCGCTTATATAGCATTATATGTTATGTGTAAGCAAGATTTCTTGATAATTCTTCACATAAGTTCAATATTGATCCAAAAATGGCTAACATCAAGTTTGTCAAGGAAAACCGTGAGGCGATTGCCGCTGATGGAGCGAATCTGAGGCTGAAGGCTCTGGAGAACGGGATCGATCTGTATAAGACCTGGGGGAAGATCACCAATTGTGGGGGCTACGGTCAATGCGGCACCTGTATTGTGGAAATTGTGGCCGGGATGGAAAATCTCTCACCTCGGACTCAGACCGAACAGCGCAAGTTGAAGAAGAAGCCCGACAACTATCGGCTAGCCTGTCAAACTCTGGTGAATGGCCCAGTTTCTGTGAAAACGAAGCCGTGAGATCGGATCTGAGGTATTCTAGGTACGTAATGGTTTCGTGTCTATTCAGTAAGGAGGCTTGCAAGGGATGGAAGTTAACGATCTCGGATTTGTGGCCAGCATTTTGTTTGTGTTAGTGCCTGCTGTATTCTTGTTGATCCTTTACATTCAAACGGCTAGCCGTGAAGGCAATAATGATGTTTAGAGTTAAGCACTGACAAAACTGCTCTGTTGGTGCCGTCACCAAATGCCGGCACCTTTTTAGTCGGGCCTAGTTAGGGAACCGGGCCAGCAACACTGGACAGTTGGCATTCACCCGGACATAGTCGGACAGAGAACTTCCGAGCAGTCGATCGAGGTCTGGCAAGGTCTTGGCCACGGAGGGGCGTCGGTCTGGGGAACCGAGAATTAACAAGTCTATATTCTCATCTTCTGCGAGCCGACAGATTTCTTTGCCAGCATCACCACGGGAATTGATGCAGCTATAAGCAACTCCCATCTGTTTTGCCTGTTTGGCTGCTTCCTTCAACAGGGGATCCTCTTCAGGGTTGGTGACGTTCTTGTCTGGGTTGACATGAGCTAGCACCAGTTTGGCTTTGCCACCTGGAATATCTCGCAGCAAGGATAGCGCTCGCTGCAAGCTCTGCTGGGCCGCTGGAGAGGGGTCGAGAGCCACCATGACGCGGTAGATTCTTTTGACATAGACATCGTCCTTCACCAGCAGCATGGGACGAGAGGCTAACTGGAAAACGTACTGACTGACTGAGTTCTTCAAGATGGCTTCCAGACGTCCTAAGGCCCGCGAACCCATAATAATTAGGTCAGAATCTTCTTCCTTGGCAACTGCGAGGACGACATCTTTGCGGTCTCCCTGTTTCAGTCGGGGATTGATCCGGTTGGGATCGTCGATCTTGATTGATTTTACTGCCTCTGCTAGAATCTTACCGCCCTCTTCTAGCTTTTGTGACATGGCTTGGGCTGTGGCTTGGGGAGGCACGACGTGCAATACTGTCACCGATGCCTGCTTGATGCTCGGGATTTCCAGCAACATATTTACCATCTGTTCGCACAGTCCCCTGCCAGCGACGGTTACTAAAATCTTCTTGAACATATAAACACTTCTCGCAATTAATTCGCTTCTGTTTATTCAGCATAAGCTTAAGTATTGACTCAAAGTTTGAAGAAATGTAGCGGTGCGTAACAATTTGTAATGTGAACGAAGAGTTGAGTTGGTTTGAATATCGGGTACGATCGCACCCCCATCATACGGACTATGCTGGTGTAGTATGGCACGGTGCTTGGATGGAGGAGGCGCGGGTAGAATGCTTGCGTTCGAGGGGCTTTGACTTTACTGATCTGGTGGCTTGGGGCTTAGATTTACCGGTGGTGGATCTGTGCCTGCGTTATCATCGCTCGCTCCGGATGGGAATGGAAGTGATTGTCAAGACCCGCATGTCAGCTATCAAGGGAGTCCGGCTGATTTGGGATTATCAAATTTGCTCGGCGGATGGCCCAGATTTATATGTGACTGGGAAGATGACTTTGGTGGCGATCGATCGGGAGAAGGGCAAGATAATGCGCCATCTGCCACCAGAACTGAGGGATGCGTTGGAACAGCTTTCAGCGTAAAGTAAAGTTACCCCGCCGGGGATTCAAAGATACTGTGGGCGAATTACGAGATCTCGACGATCGCCGAGTAGGGAGTGGGGATACCCCCACCCTTTAGGGTGGGGGTGTTTTGGGGGCAGAGCCCAGGAAATTACCCCACAGTATCTTCAAACTCCCGCGTTACCTGGCGGATCCAGGTTTCGAGGCGCCAAGTCGGTTAAAACCGACTGGAAACCTTTCACCTCACTCACCTCGTTCCTAGGCTGAGCCTAGGAACGAAAAGTTGAGGCGGAGCCTCAACTGGTGCTAGCAAGATCTGAGGGGTGATCTCATATAAATCACCCTTGTCAACAGTCAGGAGGCTCCGCCTCCTAAATCTGGTGTTCCCAGTCTGAGACTGGGAACAAGATTCAGATGTGAGACTCGTCCTAGTTATTCAAATATACCATGAAAGCAATTTCTCTCCTGGGCTCTACTGGCTCTATTGGTACTCAGACTCTGGATATTGTGGCCCAAAACCCGAACAGTTTCGGATTGTCGGGTTGGCAGCGGGGCGCAATGTGGAACTGTTGGCTCGGCAAATTCGCCAGTTTCGCCCGGAAATAGTGGCTATTCGGGCAGAAGCAATGTTGCCCGAACTGAAAGAGGCGATCTCCTCATATGACCAGCAACCTATTCTCTTAGCAGGAGAGGCGGGAGTTACGGAAGTCGCTCGTTACGGCGATGCGTCCACTGTTGTTACTGGCATTGTCGGTTGTGCTGGTTTGTTACCGACTATAGCTGCTATTGAAGCTGGTAAGGATATCGCCTTGGCAAATAAGGAAACGCTGATTGCTGGCGGTCCAGTAGTTTTGCCTTTGGTGGAAAAACATGGGGTAAAGCTATTACCTGCTGATTCTGAGCATTCTGCTATCTTTCAATGTCTGCAAGGAGTGCCATCAGGTGGTTTGCGGCGGATTATTCTGACTGCTTCTGGTGGTGCTTTCCGAGATTGGCCTGCCGAAAAGTTAGTTCAGGTGCGGGTTGCTGATGCCATTAAGCATCCTAATTGGTCGATGGGACGTAAGATTACGGTGGATTCTGCTACCTTGATGAATAAGGGGCTGGAAGTAATTGAGGCTCATTTTCTATTTGGCATGGATTACGACCAGATCGATATCGTGATTCATCCTCAAAGTATTATTCACTCTTTAATTGAACTGCAAGATACTTCGGTGTTGGCCCAGCTGGGATGGCCGGATATGCGCTTGCCTTTGCTTTATGCTCTCTCTTGGCCCGATCGGATCTATACTGATTGGAAAACTTTGGATTTGGTTAAGGCTGGAAATCTGACTTTTAAAGCACCCGAGCATGAAAAGTATCCTTGTATGGGCCTTGCCTATGCTGCGGGACGTGCCGGGGGTTCTATGCCTGCGGTTTTGAATGCTGCTAATGAACAAGCTATCTCTCTGTTCCTAGAGGAGAAAATTCGGTTCTTGGATATTCCCAGAGTGATTGATTATGCGTGCGATCGACACCTTGGAGAACTCTGTCATCATCCGACTTTAGATGATATTATAGCAGCAGATCGATGGGCAAGACAGGCTGTTTTGGCAGATGTAGATACGGGTGTTGCTTCAGGAAAACAGGCGACACTGGTTTCGATGGGATAAATTTATCCAATACCGCTTCACTCCTAATTTTGCTTCCAAACTTTGTTGCGTCACAGTTAACTCAAGAACAACCATCTATTTATGTTCGATGTGGGTGCCTAAAACTTTCAGGAACTCAGCTAGCCAGCGGGGATGGGCGGGCCACGCGGGTGCGGTCACCAGATTGCCATCCGCGATCGCCTCATGAACTGGAACTTGGACGTAGTTCCCGCCTGCAAGAATAACCTCGGGACCGCAAGCGGGATAGGCGGTGCAGCGCTTGCCTTTCAGAACGTCCGCAACTGCTAATAACTGCAAACCATGACAGATAGCAGCAATGGGTTTATTCGCCGAGGCAAAGTGGCGGACGTGAGCCAATACTTTTTCATGCAAACGAATATATTCTGGCGCACGTCCGCCAGGAATTACCAAAGCATCATAGCTTTCAGGAGAGACTTCATCGAAGGTAGTATTTACCGTGAAGTTATGTCCCGGTTTCTCGCTATAGGTTTGGTCGCCTTCAAAGTCGTGAACTGCTGTTCTCACTGTATCTCCCGCCTTCTTATCGGGACAGATAGCATGGACTGTATGCCCGACCATCTGCAATGCTTGAAAAGGCACCATGACTTCATAGTCTTCCACAAAGTCGCCCACGATCATTAAAATCTTCTTTCCCGTCATTTTATAACTCCTCTTTGTTTGTAGTAAGCGCTAAAGCGCTTCCGGACCGCTGCTAGAGCAATTTCCTGATGGTGATGCCGGAGGACATGATACAATTTTATTCACTTCAGAGAAAAAATATATTTGCCTGCGAGCGCCCACCAAATTATCCTAGATTAAATTCCTTGAGGGCTGGTAAAAAGTTCTTATTTTCGTGACTGGGGCGACTGAGTTTATATAGAGCAAATCGCTCCACCGGTGTTAGATATGCCCATTGTTCTAAAGTAATAGTTACGTCAAATTCTCGTGCTTTTTCTTCTAAGCTAGTAGGGATAACTGTTGCATCCATCCATGCCGGATGGGGGTCAATTGGCAGTACAGAAGCAGACTTACCCGTGCGTTCGGTTACCAACTGCTGGATAAATTTCCCGTAGGCTTGAACTTCTTCTGATTTGTTGCAAGGCAATTCTACCATAATTTGACGTTCTTCTTGGCTAAATTGGTGCCAGTGAGATAGTTTGAGTTTCACGCCGCAAGTATCAAGCTTGAGGCGCACCTGCATAGGAATGCAGCGTAGGGAGTCTACAAAATCTGCTTCAAATTGGAAGAAAACCTTTTTTCCCATATCTTAGTCCAAAGGCTAAATATAAAATCCTGCCACAGTTTACTTCTATATACACTGAGTGGGTTGCGACGCAACCCACTCGATGGCTGGAATTAGCAGTAAGCATTCAGCTGAATGCTTACCATTGCCTAATTAAAACGCCGCTTACGCCTTCTGGCGATCTCCTTGCGCTTACGTTTCTCGATCGGAGTCTCGAAGTGGCGCACTCGCTTTATATCTGAGAAAATTCCCTCCTTGGACACCTGACGCTTAAACCTACGCAGGGCCGAATCTATCCCTTCATTTTCGCCAACTATCACTTGAGTCATAAGTTCTCCTACAGCACGTGGGTGGATATCTCAAAACTTCTGCCTTGCTTGCCCTCCCCTGGGGCTTCAGCCAGTTTAGTAGCGATCGCGAGAGAATCCATCCCGAGAAGAAGAGAATCCGTCTCTGTTGCGACCACCACCTCGGCGGCCACCTCCACCTGGACTTCTTTCCGTGCGAGGCTTAGCCTTGTTTACCTTGATTTCCCGATCCATCCACTCAGCCCCATCTAGAGCTTCTATGGCCGCTGTTTCTTCTGCCTCTGTTTCCATTTCCACAAACCCGAAACCGCGCTTACGACCCGTGTCGCGGTCAACTGGTAGCTGCACCCGCTTCACCGTTCCATATTCTTCAAAAATGCCACTCACATCCTCTTCCGTGGCTTGGTAGGATAGGTTCCCTATATAAATTGACATGGATTACCTCCAGAATCATTGATTGTAGAGATTGAGATTCGGAGATATGCCTGATTCAGAACGAAAACAAACTACTCAGCCGATCTTCTCCCTTCTTTTCTAGCCTAGCACATAAATTCGGCAATGTCTAAAATTTTTTGGCAAGCAGCTATCTTTGTCTGGTCATCATTATCTTCTCTGGGGTTGTAGTATAACCTCACTTCTGCTGCATATTACACCGGCGCACTCCCACCCGTCTCGGGAGCATGTCAGTTGTTAGTTGTCAGTTGTCAGTTGGTCCTATAACAGGTAATTCTGTCAGGTAAAACGCATCGAAAATCCTGGAAGCCTTTCCCAGTAAGCATTCTGAACTTATCTCAGTATTTATACTCGTAATGCTCAAACCCTTGTCCTGTAAGCGTTTCAAAAATAAGATGCGTTTGCCCTGGTAATTCTGTAGAAGTTGTAAAAATTCTTATAACCCACTTTTCGCAATCCAAATTGTAATATCTCAATAATACTTAATTTATCGATTAGATTACTATTGTGCTACTTTATGCGATCAGTACTAGCTCTGATGATTTAGGAAACAGGACGTATATTTATTTATACGGATATGAACTTTTCAGTTCGTTTTCATCACTTGCTGTTTGTCAAGCTATCGTCAATATTTGTCCATGCGGAATGTAGGTTATAACATTATCTGGATAGGATCAAAAGCGTCTCTCCTCTTATATCTGTAGCTTGTTTTATATATTTATTATTTTTTATTAGTACTGCGGATGATTAAGTAGCTAATGGAAAGAGTAAAAACTGCTACCCCAACCCGATCAGGTCACTGGCTGACTTTTTTTCCAGGTCGATAATAATGATTTTCCGAGCTACAGCAATTAGGGAAGTGATAATCACTAACTCTGCTTGCACCACATGTTTGCGCAGATAGGCTGTGATGTTTTCCAATATTTCTAGGGCAATCAGGACGTTTAGGAACAGCCCGAATACCTCAAATAAGGTGGTTTGATAGAATCTTAAGGGATCGAGAAATATCTGTCTAAATAAAAAGACCGCTATGTCGCAAACCGTGACAAATATGACCACCACCATCAACACGGACAGTACCTTAGATACGATCACCTCTAGGTTCTCAATCAAGCTCATAAACTTCTCGGACTCCTTGGCTATGCTGATAAGTTTCTGGGCTTGTTTCGGTAACCGCCGCATCACTTTTCGTCCTTTTGCATTTGTTCTTTGCTACGGGCCCAGAGCCAAAGACAATTGGGCGATCGCTAATTAGCGATTAGAGATGGTTCTGCCAAATTGTCTGCTGCTGTCATGTCCCTGACTACCCTAGTTAATTGTACAGCACAGGCTTTTAATTCGGGTTGCCCTGATTCGGGACAAGCTTCTGGATGAGTCAGGGCGTTTGCTTCTGACTGTTGGGCCCAAAGTACTCCCCAGTGCATCGGCACAAACACCGTACCCGGAGATATTGCCTTTGTTATTCTAGCAGGAAAACGGGCAAATCCTCGACGCGATCGCACTTCCACCCAGTCTCCTTCGGAGATCAACAGCTTGCTGGCATCCCGGGGATGAATCTCGATCAACGGTTCCGGGTGCATCTTGATGATTTTCTCAATCCGACCGGTGCGGGTCATGGTATGCCAGTGACCGTAAACTCGCCCCGTCGTCAGCACGAAGGGATAGTCCGGTGAGCTGGGTTCTGCTAGTCCTTTAGCATGATAGGCCCCAAACCTGGCCCTGCCATCAGGGGTGTGGAATCGCAGATCGGTGTAGAGACGCTCTCTGGGAACATCTGTAGTCCGATCGGGGCAAGGCCACTGCATCGGACCATGCTGGCGCAGCCGATCGTAACTGATACCGGTCATGTCGCAAGGGCGCGAGCGGGTCAGTTCAATAAACTCTGACCTGACAGCAGCAGAGTCGGCAAAATCAAACTTATCGGCAAAACCCAGGCGACGGCCTACTTCGGCAAATATTTCCCAGTCGGCTTTCGCGGACCCCACCGGTTCCCGGAAGGCCGGACATAGAGTCACCACTCGCTCTGAATTAGTCATTGTACCGGTTTTTTCTCCCCACTGGGCCGCCGGTAACACCACATGGGCATAGGCGGTGGTTTCCGTCGGATAATAGGCATCCTGATATATTGTAAAGGGCGATCGCAGCAATGCCGCTTTCGTCCGAGCCAGATCGGGCATACTCACTGCTGGGTTAGTAGCAGCTATCCACAAGCAACCGACTGCGCCCCGTTCCAGACCGGTAATCATCTCCCAGGCAGTCAGACCCGGATGAGGCGAGATTTGCCCTGGTGGGAGTCCCCAGAACTGTTCCACTTCTGCCCGATGTTGGGCATTGGTGACCAGTCGATAACCGGGCAATATGTGTGCTAGTCCTCCTGCTTCTCGTCCCCCATCGCATTGGGCTGACCGGTGAGGGAGAATGGACCCGCTCCCGGTTTGCCAATGTTCCCGGTCATCAGATGCAGGTTAATGAGCGTGCGGACCTTAGCAGTACCTTCTGTTGACTGGTTTACCCCCATGGACCACATGGATAGAACTCGCTGGGCTTTCCCCCACCAGCGGGCCGCTTTCTCCAGTTCGTCGATGCGAATGCCGCATTGTTCGGCTACCAGTTCCGGTGGATAATGGCGAATCACCTCAGCATACTCGGGAAAACCTGCCGTGCATTCATCAATAAAGATCGTATCCATCATACCCCAACGCATGAGCAGGTAGGCCATGCCATTGAGTAGATCGATGTCAGTACCCGGTCGGATCGCCAGATGTAGGTCCGCTGCCTCCGCCGTTGCCGTCCGGCGGGGGTCTACTACAATCATTTTGACCTCTCGATTCTTTTTGTGGTACTTGCGCAGGCGGTTGAAGACGATCGGGTGACAGGCCGCCGCATTGGTGCCAATCAAAAAGGCCATGTCTGTTTGTTCCAAGTCATTGTAGCAGCAGGGAGGACCGTCGGCCCCAAAGCTTTTAATATACCCGGACACCGCTGAGGACATGCAGAGGCGGGAGTTGGCATCAAAATTGTTGGTGCCCAGACATCCTTTGATCAGCTTCTGGGCCACGTAGTAGTCTTCGGTTTGGAACTGACCGGACCCGTACATGCAAATTGCCTCTGGACCTTGGGTGAAGCGTACCGTTTGCAGCCAGTTGACGATCCGATCGAAGGCTTCATCCCAACTCACCTGCCGCAAGGGTTCGCTTAAGGAATCTCGCATCATTGGGTATTTCAGCCGGTCTTTGTCTAGGGATTCGCTCACTGTGGCTCCCTTAACACATACCATACCTTTGCTGGAGGGATGGGCCCGATCGCCCCGAACCTGCCAGATAGGATTTCCCTGACTATCTCTATGGGTGGCTTTACCAGGCTGGGCGGGGGGTAAAACTTCTAGACCACAGCCTACGCCGCAGTAGGGACAGAGTGTTTTGGTTGGGTCAGTCATAATTTCTTCTGAGGATAATATATCGCTTATGCGCCCTCGATCGAGGATGCTTTGGTGTCTCCTGGGTAGTGCGAGTACGATGTTTGTGCGAATAGCGCTCCCGGGGAATATCGAGATCCCAGGAGACACCGTGGGATCTGGCGCAATTGTGGTATTGCCAGAGCGTAGCGTGCGCGATCGCGCTCGTTTTCAGCATGTAGATCTTGCTAGTTAAGAAGAAACTGATAAAGCTAGCGATCGCCACAACTGGAATCATGCTCGTATCAGACAAAACACGCTCGGATCACGCTGGTACTAATTGGCGTTTTCGTCACCGCCACATTCACCGCCGCCAAAGTAGTACAGACTGGCAACTAATCCCCCATCCAGATGGGTCTCCTGGGTAGTGCGACTAGGGGTCGGGAGACACCGATCGCTGCTGCACAGATAATCCTATGAAAATATATCAGAGTGCGAAATTCATTCTCCTGCGCTTTTTTCGATGATGCTTTTTCCTCATATCTTGCTGTTGGGACTGGGGTGCATCCCACTTTCGCAAGGGCGAAGCATTCGGAGAGTCCATCTGTAAACTTATATCATAATTTGTCGCCCGAATGCTTCGCCCCTACAGCTATCTTTGCAAATCTGGGATGCACCCTTGGGACTGTCGCTATCTCTTTTGTTTTAATATTCACTCGCTGACCTTCCTTCTTCTCTCGTCAATCGGTTATGCAAGCTAAGCATCCTGGAGATCTTCGGTCAATAAACAGGGTTTCCTCGTTCCCACGGCTCTGCCTGGGAACGCGGTAAAATGCTGATATTTCGTCTATCACCTCACGAGAAACCCTGTTTCTGAGAATACTTGACAGATGTCCTAGGAGCGAAATAATCAGCCTATATTTTCGGCGATAAATAGCTATCTTTGAGCAAGTTTTAATGAGAGTAAAAAGCACATACTTGGAATTAGCAATTGTTCGTAGTAAGGACTTTAGTCCTTGCGCGCGGTCCGATTAGCGCTACGCGCACTGCGTATACGCTTACCGCAAGAGGTAAGCACTAAAGTGCTTACTACAAACCAATTTATTCTTCGGCGATCGCATTAGGCAGGGCATTGGTTGCGTATTCTGCTTCACCCTCGTGGTGTTCGGCAAAGGAACCTTCAGGTTCTTTCAGATAGAAGACACAGATGAAGGCCACAATTAAAGCCATGACTCCTAGGACTTCAAAGAAGACGCGGTTGCCGACATCGCCTGCGGGTAACAAGCTGAAGAGAGTCAGGTAAACTACTGCACCTACGTTTCCATAAGCCCCGACATTCCCGGCTATCTGACCCGTGACCCGCCGCTTAATTAGAGGGACGATCGCAAAGGTAGAACCTTCACCTGCTTGCACGAAGAATGAACAAGCCATTGTCAGCAGCACCGCTATAGGAAGCCACCAACCGCCATTAACTTGACCCATCATCAGATAGCCGATACCCATGCCAGCAGTTAGCACCGCCATTGTCATCTTGCGACTGCCCAGCTTATCGGAAATTAAGCCACCACCCGGACGAGACATTAGATTCATGAAAGCATAGCTGGCGGCGATCGCCCCTGCTAGTGCTTTGCTGAGTCCAAAGGTGTTTTCAAAGAAAGCGGGCAGCATGGAAACTACTGCCAGTTCCGAACCGAAGTTGACGAAATAGGTGAGTTCGAGAATTGCGACTTGGGAGAATTTGTAACGGTCTACGGGGGGATAGCGCTTTTGGGACGCAACCAACTCTTTATTTACTTTCCAGCAATTATAAGCTTGGAACAGATACAAACCTACTAGAAAGGCCCAGACCATGTATAGTTGACCTTGATTGAGGAAACCAACTTTACTCAAGCGCCAAGCTAGGAGGCACAGCACCCCAGACAAGGGAATATTCATCACCATCAGGAACCAGAAGTCGTTCTTCGTGGTGACTTCCAAACCTGTGGTCCGGTTCGGTTTCTGATAGACTTTGCCAGTAGGCGTGTCTTGGACGTTCAAGAAGTAAATTGCTCCATAGGCCGCCGCGATAATCCCCGTGAGGGCGATCGCCAGCCGCCAGTTAATCGCACTGGTACCTGCAAAAGCTAGCACTGTCGCCACCGTGGGCAGTGTCAAGGCCGATCCTGCTGAACCAAAGTTACCCCAACCGCCATAGATACCCTCTGCTAAGCCAATTTCTTTGGGGGGAAACCATTCTGCTACCATGCGGATGCCGATCACGAAACCTGCACCCACAATGCTCAATGCTAAGCGCGATATCACCAACTGACTAAAGTTCTGTGCCATGGCGAAGGCGATACAGGGAATTGCTGAATACATGAGCATCAGGGAGAAGGTAATTCTCGGCCCATATTTATCTAATAGCATCCCGATGATTATCCGGGCTGGCACTGTCAGGGCGACGTTACAGATCGCGATCGTCCGGATCTGAGATATTTCCAAACCCAGGTCTTCTCTTATAGCTGTGGCTAGGGGGGCGAAGTTAAACCACACGACAAAGGTCAGGAAAAAAGCAAACCAGGTCAGGTGCAGGATTTTGTAGCGACCCCGAAATGACCACATTTCTGTTAGCACTTGAATTCACTCCTGAAATTAAACTACTGTTTTTTTACAACTGCGAGCAAACAATGCTCAATATTCAGCTTTTGATGCCTCTCGGGAGAACCTTTAAGGCTTAAGGGTGAGCTGGATCAACAGTGAACTTCTGAGGATCGAGGTCACGAGGCGAAAATGTATAGCCCTAACGGAGAACTACTCTTGGTCTACCCAAGGGCTAACTTCTAGCACGCCCTGGGGAGAAAGGACTGCCAAAAATGGCACTGTCGGTTCTGCCTGAGCATCTGCTATGAAGCTTTCCGATTTTTTCAATGTATCTATCCCCGTTTCGGCGATGTAATCTGAAGCTACTTGATTGAGGGATTCGTAGGAGGCTATCTCCCCTTTCTGGTTCACCTCGATCCGGTAAACTAAACTCTGATTGAAGGTGGGAATGATTCGCCAAGCCCGGTCAATTTGGCTGTACAGCAGACCGTTCAATTTGGCGATCGCCTCTGGGGTTATTTCTGCTGATTCAGTTATTTCTTCTGCTGGTGCTGGGGCTACCACGGGTACTTTTGGTGCTGCGTTCAGCAATGCTGCTGCTGAGGAGGTCTTAAACTTCTCCGGAATTTTCTTTGTCTCGACAACAGTTGCTGTTGCTGCTGTTGTCTCTGGAGCAGTTTGTACAGCCTCTAGTTGACGGTGCCAACTGTTGACCATAAAACCTACAAATCCGAGCAGGGCTATGCCCAACATTACTTGGGGTCCCGCGCTCTGTTTTGTCTGCTCATCTGACAGTGAAGCTCCATTCATTTCTACTTCGCGGTCAATTTTATTGGCGATTTCTTGTGAACTATTCATTTAATCATCTCCTCCTTTTTGTTCGTAGTAAGCACTAAAGTGCTTATAGCACTTATCAGATTAGTGTGATATGCTGTCTGAGATTGCTAGCCCTCCTGGCGTCGGGCCTCGCAGCGGGGGGGTAACTCATAAAGCATAAGTTACTCGCCAGTCTGCTCTCCTCTCCGCCCTTGCTGCGCTGGGATGCGCCCCCCTCGCAATGACTTCTAGGCGATTGTGCTATATCATGCATCAATTTCAACTCGTCCTACCGGGTGGGCGCTGCAAGTCAAAATCATACCTTGGGCGCGATCGCCTGCCGTGAGTGCTTCCGGGTCCTCGTCATAAGTCACCTTTCCGGCCAATAGCTTCTGCTTGCAAGTGCCGCATATTCCCGAGCGGCAGTCGCTATCCAATTCCAGACCTTCTCGTTCTGCTACATCCAGGATGAATTCTGCTTGAGAGCAAGTAATTTCTTTTCCAGACTTAGCGAACGCCACCACAGCAGTTTGTGCCTGTCCATTTTTCCCATTCCCATTATCATAATCAGCCGGTTCATCCACTCGTGTCCGAGAGCGCCCACCAGGGTGGGCGTCTCTGGATACGACATCAACATTAAGTGGTTGAGCATCGAAATGCTTAATCAACAAGTCTCTCATTACTGGTTTGAGGTCTTCACAGGGAATTCCTTTCATCGTGCGGCTGCCCAATTTGGCATCTTTGCCCACCTTGCCGCCCATGTATATATCCACCCCTTCGACAACTTTGCCGTTTTTGCGTGCTTTTGTGCCGATCAACCCAATATCTGCCACTTGCGGTTGACCGCAGGAATTTGGGCAACCTGTCCAGTGAATTCTGACAGGTTTTGGTATAGATAATTCTTGTTCTACTTCTTTAATCAGCGCTTGGGCCTGATTTTTGGTTTCGATCAGGGCAAATTTGCAAAATTGGGCGCCAGTACAAGAAACTAAGGCCCTGCTTAAGGTTTGGGGTTGATGGAAAATCTTTCTTGCAGCAGTGGTTCGGTTAAGAATGCTTCTAAGCGCGAGTTGGCAATGTTGGGAATGATGATATTTTGCTCGACTGTTAATCGGATTTCCCCACTGCCGTAGACTTCTGCCATCCGGGCCAGTTCAAACATTTCTGGTGCGTACAGGCGTCCGACGGGGACATGCAATCCGACATAGTTTAAGTCCGGTTGCTTTTGCTGATGGACGCCGATGTGGTCCCGCTTTTCCCAATCTATTTCATCTTTGGGGGCGGCGGTCAATATCTCGCGCCCCAACTGTTTTTCCACTTCCGCCCGGAATTTCTGGATTCCCCATTCATCTATTAGCCACATCAATCGCGCTTTTTGCCGGTTCGCCCGCAGACCCCGATCGCGATATACTTCCAGGATGGCTTTGCTGATGTCTACCACTTCATCAGTCCTAACCCAAGCATTCAGAGGCACGGCAGCAGCGCAGCGCTTGGCCGAGAAGAAACCTCCTACCAGGATATTAAAGCCTAGGTGTTCTTCTTTGTAGGCGGGAACGTAGGCGATATCATTGATTTCCGCGTGGACTGAATTGTCCCTACCTCCCGCGATCGCAATATTAAATTTCCGGGGCAAGTTGGTAAAAGCGGGGTTACCTTGACTATTGTTGGTAATCATGTCCTGAACTTTCTTGACCAGTTCCCGGGTGTCGATCGATTCATGGGCATCAATTCCGGCCACGGGTGAACCGGTTATATTCCGGACGTTATCCATCCCCGACTGCACTGATGTCAAACCTATTTGGTCAAATTTGGCAAAGATGTCGGGAATGTCTTCTATCCGAATGCCCCGCAGTTGGATGTTTTGCCTGGTGGTAATGTCAGCATTGCCATCTTCGCCGTAGCCCTGGACTATTTCCGCTAGAGTCCGCATTTGCATGGTGTTGAGAATGCCGTTGGGCATCCGCATCCGCAGCATGAATTTTCCCGGTGTGACCGGTCTAAAGAACACCCCTAGCCATTTCAGGCGTTGGGTCAGGTCCGTTTCATCGATCGCCTCCCACCCTAGTTGGGCAAACTTTTCTAGTTCCGCTTTTACTGCCAGACCATCTTTTTCCGCTTTGAATTTCTCAAATTTATTCAGATGGGCCTCTGTCTGTGTTGTCGCAGTCATTAGTTTTCCTCAAGAGCATTTATATAGATTGCCTTAGGCGCTGTTTTTGTAGCCTCTTTTACAACTGCCATGAACGCTAATTAATTTTTGAGTTCCGAGCAGCCCCTTGGCGATTTCTTGTCTGTCATCTTATGGATATTCCATCGGTAATTTCGTATCGGATGTAACAGAATATTAATAATTTTGAGTTTTTTGCATGAATTTAATGCGGAATGTGCATGGACGGCGATTGCGCATGGGGAGTTGTCTGGCTGAAGGTGCTGCCGGTTGCAGTAGTTACTCTGGACAGCAGGCTACTGGCAGTGTCTAGTCCGGAACGGCGCTCTGCGCACGTGTAGGTAAGAGGGCAAGGATTTTTGCCATCCCGAAACGTGAGTTCTCTGTTCGGAGTTTGGGCTCGGGTGCGGCTCGACTACGGCTCGACTACGGCTCGACTACGGCTCGACTACGGCTCGACTACGGCTCGGGTATGGCTCGGGTATGGCTCGACTACGGCTCGGGTATGGCGACCGGTGTGTAAGAACAACGCCAAGCTCTGCATACTGTTGGTCGGAATTTTATTTGCAAGCGATCGGGAACTTCTGGTGATTTGCTTGGCGTCCTGTTTTCGCTCGGCGGCGCTGTTTGAGCTTTGCTTTATGGTATACAGGTTGTAGTTCTTTAAGGAGGTGTGCTATGGCACGCTATGGAGGTGACCCAAAGTCGGGTCGAGTTGGGAATTTGGTTTATCGGGCTGACGGGGTTGTTCAGAGCGCTCCAGTTGCTCGGCGTCGCTCTAATTCTCCTCGGGTAAAGGAAAATAACAATGACTTTGCCACTACGTCTAGATATGTTGACTTTTTTCGCAACAATGCTTTTGTGCTGATGCCAATTCGTGATTCTCGGCAGAGGCCTAGGTTGTTCCGGTCTGTGAGGCTGGCCTTAAATAGTGATGGCGCGAATCCTAGAGGGGACGAACTTTTCCGCCACAGCGCGAACATCTCGATTAACTTCCCACTGGGCCCAACGTTGTTCCCTCAGAAATCTGCATGGCTGCACGCTACGCTACCGGGCTACGTGTCCTGCGCGATCGGATGATTGACAGTCACCTTGCGGGAATTTGTAATTATTTTATTAGTTATGCAACCAGGGCCGTAATGGAAGGAATTAACAATAGAATTAAGTTTGATTTTGCGTCAAGCCTACGGATTTACAAACTTTGAAAACTTCCGTTTCCCTGTATTGCTTTTCTGATAATAAAAACTTATCACTATAAGTACAGGAAACCAGATTTTCTAGACCTGCTCAAATTATCAAGACTTTGTTCGACTGGATATTAGATGGGCAGGCAAGGATTAAATTGGCTTCGATATGAGGGGAATGCCAGTCGTGCGAAAATCGCAAGAGTTCAGCAGTGTCAATAGATAATAGAGTCTCAAGCTTTAGAGAATCTTTAATTTTAGGAATGCATTCTTTATGGATTTGTGAAAGCTATGATTTTCCTGCTATTGGATGGTTAAATCAAGAAGGAGATCCGACAATAAAGCGGGCTGGGATTAGGCATTATTTTGTCAAAAAATAGGTGAATCAAGTGTTGCAGAATAACAGGTTGTGATGATGGATTTCTGTAGCCCCAGGTTTTAACCTAGGGAAAAGCGAATGTTACCCTTTAACGCAGACAACCTGCTTCAGGGTGGCCACAACTTCCACCAGATCGGATTGATTTTGCATTACCTCATCGATCGGCTTATAAGCGCCGGGAATTTCATCCAAGACGCCCTCATCCTTGCGACATTCAACGCCAGCAGTTTGCTGCATCAGATCCTCAACAGAAAATTGCTTCTTCGCCTTACTGCGAGACATCGATCGCCCCGCCCCGTGGGCACAAGAACAATAGCTTTCGGCATTTCCCTTACCCTTGACGATGAAAGACTTGGCCCCCATAGATCCGGGAATAATACCATAATCATCCTCCCGGGCCCTCACAGCCCCCTTGCGCGTCACGTAGACTTCCTCGCCGAAATGCACCTCTTTTTCCGAGTAATTGTGATGGCAATTTACCTGCAATAAGGGCTTAGTCTGCTTCCCGCCCGCCAGATGCTTTTCGACAATGCGCTTCAGTCTCGCCATCATTACATCCCGGTTGAAGCGGGCATAACCTTGCGCCCATTGCAGATCGTGCCAGTAAGCAGCAAACTCAGGGGTCTGGGCCACAAAGTAGGCTAAGTCCCGATCGGGCAACTTTTCTCCTGCCAGCTTTGCCAATTCCTTGGCAGTATTAATATGGTTTTTCGCCAGCATATTACCGATATTACGGGAACCCGAGTGCAACATCAACCAGACTTGGTCTTCGGTATCCAGACAAACCTCAATAAAATGATTGCCCCCACCGAGGGAACCCAACTGTTTCATCGCCTTACCATCCAAGCGTTGCACCCCCGGATGCAGTTCCTTAAAGTCACCCCATCCCTGCCAGTTACTAACAGCAGTTTCCACCTCCTTGTTTTGATTAAATCCCACAGGAATGGCAGCTTCAATATCCAGACGGATCTGCTTGAGTTTACCTTCCAGTCGATCTGCCTCGAAAGGAGTTTTGACTGCGGCCATCCCGCAACCAATATCCACGCCCACAGCAGCAGGGACGATCGCCTCTTTAGTAGCAATCACAGAACCCACCAAAGGCAGGGATGCTACATTCTTAGCCATTTGAATTTCAGCAGAAGCGAGATCGTGATTGGCCCAAGAAAGCACCGGTTTGGGCGTAGACAGTTTCATTTGTCCGTAGGGCATAATCTTTTCCCTCTAGGCTTGACACAACTATACGGCACTGTGGGTTCGGGGCAGAGTGAGACCGATCGACTCCCTCGCCCCCATACCACTGTTCTATTTGTACTACATCTATACCACAAATGTCAAGGGATATCTCAAAAAATTGTCGGTTCGCCCTCGATCGCGAGTGTCTCGCAGGGAACGAAACACCCAGCGCATCCCAGAGCATGCGCGCACCAGCGCATGCGGAGAGGAGAGCAGGCTCTGCCTGGGAGCGAGATAACATCTGTCTAGCAGATTTTTTTCCCGTTTCCGTTTGAGAACATTTGCTGGCGTTCAGCCAGTCGCTCATTGCTATTAAATTGGAGTAAATTAGCAGTTGTGCGTCCTTGAGGAGTTAACCCAACAATTGTCGGAGCTAAAAACCTGAAATGCTCAGTCCATTGCTGTGTACGAGGGTTGAAGAGAAAGCTGAAAGCCCCGGTCTGTGGGTCAAAAGAGCCAAGATCGGTGCCTTTGTGGCGGTTGCAGCGCCAACAGGCATATGCCAGACGATCGGCATTAGTAGCACCACCGTGCTGTTCGGCAATTATATGGTCAACCTCATGGGGAAAAAAGCAACATTCCCAGGTAGCTGGCAATATTCACAACAATAAGAGACTCCCGAAAGCTACAATGCGACGCCGGGCGGCGGTCACGGTAAAGCAGAAGAGACTGGTTTTCCCGATCGGGCTTTCGACCTAGTCACCGCTTCCCTATTATCTCACCCCCCAGCAGTAACCAAAGCAATCTTACGGGAAGCCTTCCGGCTACTGAGTACCGGCGGACAAATGCTTGTTGGCGATGGCAACCAGAAAAACCTACGTGAGGCAGAATGGATTACAGAGATATTTGAAGAACCCTACATCAAAGCCTATGTAGCCGGGAACCTAGACGCCTGGATGGGTGCAGCGGGGTTTGACGCCGTGGAAACCCGGGAGGTATGGTGGCTGCATCAGGTGACATCTGGCGTGAAACCTAAAGTAGCTTCCGTTCGCGCCGAGCGAGTGCCGTGTAGCGTAGCGTGCAGCCATGGCGGCCATTAATTATACTGTCAATTATCTGTACCCGCACCAGCAGTTTAAGATCCTGGTATGACACTGAAAGCAGTTTTATTTGACTTCAACGGCACGCTCGTCAACGACGAGGATATCCACCAGCAGCTCATAGATGAAATACTGGTGGGGGAAAACCTGCGACCTGACCCCGCAGAGTACCGGCAACTATGTCTGGGCAGAAGCGATCGGGCCTGTCTGAAGGCCCTGCTAGAGAGTCGGGGCCGAGTAGTAAATGACCGCTACCTGCAGCAGCTAATAGACCGCAAGTCGATCGCATACCAGCGGAAGGTGCAAACCCAAGAGAAACTACCCATCTACCCAGGCGTAGAGGATTTAATCTATAAGTTACGGCTGGCCAGGCTGAAAATGGGGGTGGTCAGCGGCGCATTGCGTGGGGAGATAGAACTGGTGTTAAGTCGAACTGAGCTATTGCCCCACTTTGCGGTCATAGTAGCAGGAGATGACATTACAGTCAGCAAACCAGAACCAGACAGTTATCTGCTAGCGGTGGAACGACTCCAGCAACTGCATCCGGAACTAGGGCTAGAAGTAAAAGATTGTCTGGCGATCGAAGATACCCCAGCAGGCATAGAGGCCGCCCAGCGTGCTGGCATGCAGGTGGTCGGGGTGGCCAACACCTATCCCTTTCATATGCTCCAGCGCCAAGCCAACTGGACCGTCGATTATCTGATAGAATTAGAACTAGACCGAGTTCAACAAATTTTTTCTGGAGAATTACCCCCACAAACCCCGATCGACTGCTAGAATAGAGCAAACACCTGCCCTGTTGGTCTTGGTACCGGTAAGGGGAATTAGCTCAGTTGGTAGAGCGCTGCGATCGCACCGCAGAGGCCACCGGTTCGAGTCCGGTATTCTCCATTCCCCTCCCTCCTCGTTCCCTGGCTCCCGCCAGGGAACACCGCTGGCGATCTCCGTTTTCCCCTCCCTCCTCGTTCCCTGGCTCCCGCCAGGGAACACCGCTGGCGATCTCCGTTTTGTAAAGTAATCCCCTCCCTCCTCGTTCCCTGGCGGGAGCCAGGGAACACCGCTGGCGATCTCCGTTTTGTAAAGTAATATATAGCAAATTAAAGATATTTGTATTTTTGGTAACTATGTTTGGTTTAAGCCTGTGATAGAAAGCAGAATAAGTAGGATAAAAATATAAAAGAAAGATTAAGGTGGAGGGAAGATGACTCCTACAATGCTACGTCAGCTATGGTCGGCGATCGAAAATAGCCAAGCGCATCTGCTGCTGAAACTGGACGATGCCAGCTTAGTGCAATGGTTGGTGAAGCAGATGAGCAGAGATCGTCAGCTGGTCGAGGAGGAGGCGGATCTGATCGGGAAGTACATCCAGTCTAGGTCATCCCTGATCCGGGACATAGCTCAGCAACGTCTATCAGCAGACTTCCTAACATAACCAGCGCGTTCCCAGGCGGAGCCAGGGAACGAGGGTCCGATAGTAGGTAAGGGATAGTGCGAAATGTTCGGGCCTAAATGGGAATTGTGGTTTCATTAGCCACCATAACCTGTGACAACCCAAACTGGTCTCATTTGCCAGGTAACTGTGGAATCATTGTGGGTCCAAACCCCACCCTCCGAATACGACAAGAGGTTGCACCGGTCCTAACTGCTACGGAGTGACATCACTGGTGGTGGAGAGCAAGGACTCAAATGCAGGATAGCTGGCAGCTCAAGCTGGGGACTCCGCTAGGAAAGTGTCAAAGGTTAACGAAAGTGAACATGCAAAAGCCTCGTCAACCTAAAGCAGCGAAATAAAGCTGATACGCTGCGCTCAAAAGAGCAAGGTGGGAGCGAATAACAGTTGTTCTTGGTTATTCCGTATTGCATAATCCCCCCGGGGTATAGCATGGGCCTAAAGACACGATAATTGATTCTATGGAACGTTATAACCTCAATCTAGCAGTCCCCCTGGACAAGTTAGATGTTAAGCGAAAGCAGATTGGGGAAAGATATCCTAAGAAGCCAAAGCCTAGAGTAATGTCTAGGATATGCTAACGTAGGATGGATATGTCGGGAAGCTGAGGGATGTAGTAGCTCTAATACGGTACGGAACCAGCATTCGATCGGGTCACCTGCCGCTGTAAAGGTTTATACGGAGGTTCTGGTTCAGGAATAGGATCGGTAATGCGGCCTCCCCGCCCGGATCTGAGGGCCTCCCCGCCCGGATCTGAGGGCCTCCCCGCCCGGATCTGAGGGCCTCCCCGCCCGGATCTGAGTGTCTTCCCGCCCGGATCTGAGGGTCTCCCCGCCCGGATGACATGGCCTCCAGGCTAAAGATAAGCTCAGCTTATTAGAGGTATAAGTATAAATGAATTCACAGGGTTGACAAAACGCAATCGAGTTATTTATGCTGTATTCAGGTTCTTCCAGACCCATCTTTTGAGGAAAAAACAATGCCAAACAATAAACTCAATGCCGCTGACTATGCAGGCATGAGAGTTCTATACAATAAGACCGGCGGAGAGAATTGGCTAAACAAGCAGAATTGGGATGTCAGCAGCGACACCCCCCCTCCGCCCAGGAAGTTAGTACCTGGCATGGGGTCACCGTCTAGAACTCGCGGGTGACAGAAATTAAGCTCAGCAAAAACAACCTGGTCGGCACCATCCCCCCTGAGCTGGGTGGGATCAGCAGCTTACAACATCTTAACCTAATCAACAATTCGCTCACCGGCACCATTCCCTCCGAGCTGGGTGGGCTGATCAGTTTGACTTCGCTCCGGTTGCACAACAACGACTTGACCGGCACAATACCCTCCTGGTTAGGTGAGCTCACTAATTTGCAGACCCTCGGCTTGTCCAAGAACGACTTGACAGGCACCATTCCTTCCCAGTTGGGCAATCTCACCGGCTTAACAGACCTTTATCTGTGGCAGAACGAGCTGACCGGCACGATACCGTCTGAGCTAGGCAACCTCACCAGCTTGCGAAAGCTTTGGCTCCAAGATAACCGCCTGACCGGCACTATACCCCCAAGTGTCGAGGATTTGTCAGCAAGCAAACAGCTGGAGAATCCCCCATATGTGGAAACTGAGATTGAGGACGTGGTTGCTACTTACGACCTCAATAAGTATTCTACTTCCAATCACAATCTCAATCTTGATATCAGCGCTCACTTCCGCGACATCAACGACAACATTACCAGCTACAGCGCCGACAATTTGCCAGACGGGTTAACCATTGACTCCACTACTGGGGTGATCAGTGGCACCCCTACTAAGTCTATTGCTAAGTCTATTGCTGCTGAGCCTGAAGATAGCAATTTTATTGTGACAGTAACTGCGTCAGATGATGCGGGAGGCTCCGTAGCCGATGAATTTTACATTGCAGTATCGTTTTTTCATTCTGGTTCTGCACTTTACTTCACCAATGCGAGCGATTATCAAAACCTGCAGACTATCATCGGCGGCAGTCAAAAGAAGAATTTCACAAACATCCACGTCCATCGGAATTATCATGTCCTCGTTGATGTGGCTGTTAACAGGATATTGAATGGGGTAACAGTTAAGAACTCCCGGGTGACGAAAATCGAACGGGAATCCGGAGTGAGCGGCACGATACCCTCTGAATTAAGTAAGCTCACCAGCTTGGAAGAACTCGATCTGAACTCCAGCTTCCTCACCGGTACCATACCCCCTGAATTAGGGGACCTCGGCAACTTGAGGCACCTTTGGCTGGATCACAACTCCCTGGAGGGTACGATACCCCCTGAGTTGGGGAACCTCAGCAAACTGACGTTCCTCAAGCTGAACAATAACTCTCTAAGCGGCACGATCCCATCTTCGTTGGGGAACCTCAGCAACTTGCAGGAGCTCTGGATGAGCGCCAATTCCCTCAGCGGTACCATTCCATCTGAATTAGGGAACCTCACCAGGTTACAAAATATTTATCTGAATGATAATAATCTGACAGGCACGGTACCATCTTCGTTAGGGGACCTCGGCGCTTTACAAAATCTCTATTTGAACAATAACTCCCTGAGGGGTACGATACCGCCTGAGTTAAAAGAGCGCCTAGGAAAATACCTCTTTCTGGGAGGAAACCCTCCCTATGTGGTAACTGAGATTTCCGACGTGGATGCTACTTCCAGTCAAAACCTCAGCCTCAATATTAGCGATCACTTCGGCGACATCGACTTCGACATTAGCAGCTACAGTGCCGATGGTTTGCCAGACGGTTTAACTATTGACTCCAGTAGTGGAGTGATCAGTGGCAGTCCTACTACTTCAGGCACTTATGCGGTGACAATAACTGTATCGGATGGGAGTGGCAAGGCGGAAGACATATTTAATGTTACGGTATCGTCTCTCATCACGGGCACTAAAGACGCCGATACACTTTATGGAGCCACCGGCGTCGATAGCATCTATGGCCAAGAGGGAGACGATCTCCTCTATGGCCAAGAGGGAGACGATCTCCTCTATGGCCAAGAGGGAGACGATCTCCTCTACGGGGGTAAGGGAAATGACACAGTTTACGGAAACTGGTACAACGATATCCTCTATGGCCAAGAGGGAGACGATCTCCTCTACGGGGGTCTGGGAAATGACACTCTTTACGGAAACTGGTACAACGATACCCTCTATGGCCAAAATGGAGACGATCTCCTCTTCGGGGGTCTGGGAGACGACACAATTTACGGAGGCTTAGGTGCGGATATTTTTGTAGTGGCCAACGTCATGGGCCAGGATATGGTCGGCGACTATGTGCATGGCACAGACCGTATCCAGTTAGGAGGAGGTTTGATTTATACTGATTTAACAATTGCCAATTTAGACGGTTCGACTTCCATTGCGGCAGGAGGGAAAACGTTGGTAATTTTGCTGGGAATTGATTATCAGCTTCTTACTCAAGATGATTTTGTTTGACGTAGTCCGGATAAAGCGGGAAATCTTGGGAGATAGTAACAGGACTGGAAGCATGTGCGGTTGGGGGTTATGCACCGGTTAAAGCTGAGCGGAGAGTCTAGAAAGGGCTGTACGTTACAAATCTAAGAAACAAAAAAATTCTCTTAACCCCTTGACAAAAAGCAATCAAGTAATTAAGCTGTATTCAGTTAGGGAAAACTTCCAACTTGGGAACGCCCTCTGAAGGCAGGATCTGGAAGTCAGATATCATCTCGTTCGTAACCCACTACCAACTCTCCTAACCCCCAACCCTCAACCCCCAACCCCCAACCCCCAACCCCTAACCCCCAATCGCACCAGATCCCGCCTTCAGAGGGCGTTCCCAAGTTCGGCAGAAAACAAAATGTTCCGACAATTAGAGGTTCAAAAAAATGAACCGGGTCCGACAATTAACTGTTATTTTAGTACATTATAACCTCTAAATAGCTAACCCGCTGCATAGCACAATAAAAATATAATTTTGTATCGAGGGTTACTAAAACCCTCAAAATATCTGTAAAGTCTAAGTGGGTAATTCAGATTTTTTTAAATAGGTCGCAAGTTAGGTTATTTACACAAAAATCCGGAAGAGATAGTCATTTGCCTGTATTAATATAATTAAGGGTGTTATCAAGGTCATACTCGCACATGCGATCTATGTGAGTGACAGTGCAAAGAGAGGCTATGCCACAATCACAACAGCTATATAGAGGATGTGCGATTTTTCGGTCGAAACCGGGAGCACCCACCCGGTTGTGTCGCATCCTGCGCACAACATAGGTGATTCCGGAAACGAAAGTCCGCAGACCGATCGCTCAAGGGGTGTGGTCAAACCCGTTGACGTGCATGGGATCTCCCAGTCGCCGGATCCCCCCAAACCCCCCCAAGGGGGGAGCCGGCGCAACAAATGCATGACCACACCCTCGCTCCGCTCAAGGGCTGACTGAAAAAGGCAAGCCGTCAATGGTGTCTTGAACCGGTTCTACCGGACAAACTTCCTAAGAAAGAAGAGCGCTAAAGAGCTGATAACCAAGGAAAAGAGCTTTAGCACTGATGACCAACAAACGCTGATGCCAGGAGGCGGACTTGAACCGCCGACACGAGGATTTTCAGTCCTCTGCTCTACCAACTGAGCTATCCCGGCGCAATCTTTTTTGGTCGGGGTCGAACTGGGAGTCGCCTCCCAATCCTCCCTTTAGCTAATATAACACTCTCGATCTGAGTTGGCAACCCTTTTCCCCAAAAAAAGAAAAAATTTTTTTCTGGCACCGGATCGCGCCGGTGTCAGAAACTAGAGAACTGGGCGCAGGCGCATTAGTTTCAGGGTAAAATGGCCACCCCGCTTTTTCCCAAAGGCTCGCACTCGGACAATATAGCTACCAGATTCGACGATCCTAGCAAACAGCAGGGAGTTGGTGCTACCGTCGGGACCATCATCATTTTCCGCCACCGTCGAGCCATTGGCATCCAGCAGCGTGACGATCGTGTCGAACTGGTCGCTAGTCAGGTCGATGGTGATCTGGTCTCTCTCCTTTAAGATAACGGTGTAGTCTCTGGCAAACCCACCCTGGCCAGTGGGAATATCATTGTCCGAGAGGGTATCTGTAATCTCATTGTTGAATGGCAGGGGTTTGGGATTATATATCCGCAGTTGCGCCTCTACTGCCCCCGCACTCATACCCATAGCTAGTAAAACCGTGGTGACTACCGAGAGGCGACCCCACCGGGGGGTGGTGGTAGTGAAGGAGAAGCTAAGAATTGTCTATTGGTCAAAGTGCTCGTCATTTTCCCCCAGGGAAGCACTAACCAGCAAATAGTTTTCTCTGGTAGCTTCTCATTTTAGCCAGTAATTCCACAACTCGCCAACTGGTGAAAGTATCGCATTTCCGGTTAAATGTAGCTACTATAACAAAATATTATGGTAGTTTAACCCTCGTTCCCACGGCTCTGCCTGGGAACGCACGCGATTCTCTTCACTATTATGAAACGCAGAACAATTCTTCGCAACAGTGCCCTTGGTGCTGCTACCGTAGCAGCAATAGGAGCTTGTAGCGGTCCTTCGGTTCAGACGGCTACCGGCGAACTGCCTACTCTCAGATGGCGGATGGCAACTAGCTGGCCTAAGTCCCTCGATACGATCTTCGGAGGGCCCAAACCGTGTGCGATCGGGTCTCTGACATGACAGGGGACGCTTTACCATTACTCTCTTTGCTGGCGGCGAGATCGTGCCAGGCTTGCAAGTGCTGGATGCTGTCCAACAAGGGACAGTCGAATGCGGTCACACGGCTAGCTATTATTATATTGGCAAAAATCCCGCCCTGGCATTTGGCACTTCTATGCCCTTTGGTCTAACGGCCCAGCAGCAAAATGCCTGGCTGTATCACGGCGGCGGACTGGAGGCCCTGCAAAAAATAATGGCTGACTTCAATGCGATTAATTTTCCTGCTGGTAACACCGGCACCCAGATGGGAGGCTGGTTTAAGCGGGAAATTCAATCAGTTGCAGACCTGAAGGGACTGAAAATGCGCATCCCCGGACTGGGGGGTAAGGTGATGGCCCGTTTGGGGGTGAATGCTCAGGTGCTGCCGGGAGGGGAGATTTTTCTGGCCCTGGAGAGGGGGGCCCTGGATGCTGCTGAGTGGGTTGGGCCCTACGATGATGAAAAGTTGGGTTTACAGAAAGCGGCGAAGTTTTACTATTATCCGGGCTGGTGGGAGCCTGGAGCTACCTTAGAGGTGCAGGTGAATAAAGCTGCTTGGGACAAGCTACCCAAAGAGTATCAGCAAATTTTTCAGACCGCTGCCTTTGAGGCGAATATGAATATGCTAGCTAGTTACGATGCTAAAAACGGTGCGGCCCTGAAACGCTTGGTTGCTGGTGGCACCCAGTTGCGGCCCTACTCTCGGGAAATTCTACAAGCAGCCGAACGGGCCTCTTTTGAGTTATATGAAGAAGATGCCAGTAAAGACGCTACATTTAAACAAGTCTACGAACAGTGGAAAGATTTTCGCGCCCAAGTCTATGGGTGGGATAAGGTTAATCAGTTGAGCTTCGCTAACTTCGCGATGACTGATAAATAATAGATGTAGATCCAAGGAGATGCTGCAAGAGATGAGCGAACCACAAGCTGCTCGCGAGTTATTTCGCGCCGCTTACGAAAACCGTTATACCTGGGATGAGAATTTTCCTGGTTACAGCGCCGATCTCCAGGTCCAGCAAGGTGATGAAGTCTACACTGGCAAGATCGGTATCAACCACGACCTGACGGTAGAGGTTTCTGGTATCTCTGACCCCGAGGTGCAAAAGGGGATCTCGAACCAGCTCAATGATGTCATTACCCACCGCAAACGCACGCCTTTCGAGCAGGCCCACGGGAAAAACCGCTTTACTACCGGAGCAACAGACAGCACCGGGGCTGTAGAAATTCTGGTTGACGGCGCGGCCATGGGGTCGAATTACAAAGTGCGCGATCGCACGATCTGCTACGTCTATCGGGTAATGGGTGGGATGACCTTTGTTATTGATACTCACGAGTGCCTGGATACGGGTGCCGGTTACCTGCCAACTCGGTATGATGCTGTCTTCCACAATTCCCAGACAGGTGATACCATCCAGTCAGTGGAATTTGACGACACCTACTCCCAAATTGGCGATTACTACCTGATGACACATCAGCAGATCCGCACCGATCGCCAAGGTGAGTTGACAACCTCGGTGTTTGACTACTCTAACGTGAAGCTTCACCAACTAGCTAAGGTCTAGAAATTAACAGTCTATTTCTAGGGAATAAGCTAGGAATGCGCTGCTCGCGTCCGGGAGCACCCTTTCGTTTCCTCTTCGCCCACCCATGTCGTTGCCTGCTGGCGAACGACAGGGTCGTTTCCACGAGCAATCGCGGAAGTTTAAAGAGATACTAGACTATAGCGAAGAGTCAGCAATCGACATGGGTGAGTGTCTCGGGAAACGAAAGGGCGAAGAGGAAACGACCCTGTCATGTCGCTCCTGCGCACGACATGGGTGGGTGTCTCCGGACGCGAAGCACGCTACGCGAACGAATCTGAATTGGATAAAGTAATTAGAGGTAACTATGTCTCAAGCAACATTAGAAGCCCCATTAGAAGGCCCATTGGAACTCACGCCCGAGAACGTGGAAACGGTTCTCGATGAACTGCGCCCTTATCTGATGGCTGACGGCGGTAATGTAGAGTTGACAGAGATTGACGGTCCCGTTGTCAAACTGCGGCTACAAGGTGCCTGTGGTTCTTGTCCGAGCTCTACTATGACTCTGAAAATGGGAATTGAGCGCCGCCTGCGAGAGTACATCCCCGAGATTGCTGAAGTGGAGCAAGTGCTGTAATTTAAGGTAAAACCATTTTCGGGTTTTGTGGTTCAAAGGCAAAAGAATCAGCCCTGTTTCTTTTGCCTTTGACGTTTTTAATGTTTTAATGTATCTTATGTCTCATCCCCTTTATATCGCTTTTATCTGGCATCAGCATCAGCCCCTCTACAAAAGCAGGGTGGCCGCTCGCTATCGTTTACCCTGGGTGCGCTTACATGGTACAAAAGATTATCTAGATTTGGTACTGCTGCTGGAGAGTTACCCCAAACTGCATCAAACGGTGAATTTGGTGCCCTCGCTGATAATGCAAATTGAAGATTATGCTGCTGGTACAGCTTTCGATCCTTACTTGGACCTGGCCCTGATGCCTGCCGAACAGCTGGATAAAGAACAGCGCAAATATATCATAGAGCATTTCTTTGATGCCAATCACCATACTCTCATCGATCCTCATCCCCGTTACGCCCAACTATATAATCAGCGCCAAAAAGAGGGACGCACCTGGTGTATGCAAAATTGGCAAGCAGCAGATTACAATGATTTGTTAGCTTGGCATAATCTGGCATGGTTTGACCCGCTGTTCTGGGATGACCCGGATATTGCTGGCTGGTTAAAGCGGGGTAAAGATTTTACTTTGGGCGATAGACAGCGGATATATTCTAAGCAGCGGGAAATATTAGGTCGGATAGTCCCCCAACATCGGAAAATGCAAGATGCAGGTCAGTTGGAGGTGATGACAACTCCTTACACTCATCCGATCTTACCCTTACTGGCGGATACAGATGCAGGTCGGGTGGCGGTGCCGAATATGACTTTGCCCGCAGAAAGATTTCAATGGGCTGAAGATATACCGAGGCATTTACAAAAAGCCTGGGATATGTATAAAGACAGGTTCGGACGGGAACCGCGCGGACTATGGCCTTCAGAACAATCTGTCAGCCCAGCTATGTTACCAGATGTAGCTAAACAGGGTTTAAGTGGCTGTGTTCGGATGAAGCGGTTTTGGGTTGGACTCTGCAGCATTTCTTTCATCGAGATGAGGCGGGAAATGTCCTGGAACCAGAGTACCTCTATCAACCTTATCGCTTGCCGACGTCTTTTGGAGATTTGGCGATCGTCTTCCGAGACCATCGCTTGTCCGATCTGATCGGCTTTACCTATGCGGGCATGGAACCATCTGCTGCTGCTGCTGATTTGGTGGGACATTTGCAGGCGATCGCCCGCAGTCTGATCCACAGACAGGGTGATGGCGGCAGTGTACTGGCAGAACCCTGGTTAGTCACCATTGCCTTAGATGGAGAAAACTGCTGGGAATTCTATCAGCAAGATGGCAAGCTATTCTTAGAAAACCTGTACGATCGCCTGTCGGATCGCGAGGATCTGAAGTTAGTAACTGTATCGGAATTTATCGAAGAATTCCCGCCCATAGAAACCATCCCAGCGGAAAAGTTACACAGCGGTTCGTGGGTAGATGGCAGCTTCACTACTTGGATCGGAGACAAGGCGAAAAACCGCGCCTGGGACTTGCTGACAGCAGCGAGGCAAGTTTTAGCGAAGCATCCAGAGGCAACGGCAGAAAATAATCCCGAAGTTTGGGAGGCCCTCTACGCTGCTGAAGGTTCTGACTGGTTTTGGTGGTTTGGGGAAGGTCATTCTTCCAACCAAGATGCTATTTTCGATCGACTTTTTCGCGAACATTTGATAGCTATCTACGAGGCATTGAACGAACCCGTTCCCCCAGAGTTAAGGAGTCCTGTGGAACTTCACGAGGCCAGAGGAGACCATCGACCGGAAAGCTTTATCCATCCTATTATCGATGGCATTGTCGATGAACAAGAATGGGATAAAGCGGGGCGGATGGAAATTGGCGGTGCCCGGGAAACAATGCATCGCAGTTCTGCTATCCAGCGCCTCTGGTATGGAGTCGATCATATCAATTTCTATGTCAGGGTAGATTTTAAGAGTGGCGTACACAGGGGTAAAGATTTGCCCGACCAGTTGAACTTGCTGTGGTTCTATCCCGATCGACCGATGGTAAACAGTCCCATGCCCCTGATAGATGTGCCTGATGTTGCGCCTGCGAACTATCTATTCCATCACCATCTCGGGATTGATTTGCGAGAGCAATCTTGTTGGTTTCAAGAGGCCAGGGAATTTTATCAATGGTATAATCTTTCCACCCGCGCCCAAGTAGCTTTCCAGGATTGTTTGGAAATAGCAGTTCCCTGGGCAGATTTACACGTACCTCCAGATTGGCCTCTGCACTTGGTGTTAGTGCTTTCCTCCGAGGGACTGTTCCGCGAACAGGTGCCCGAACAGTCTCCGATCCGGATCGAAGTGCCTTAAGTCATCTCAGATGACTCCGACCATGACTATGATACAGACTATCTCGACTCAGATGGCAGCTATTGGAGCTAAACCATAGAGCTTGGTCTGTGAAACAGGGTTTCTCCGGTCACAACATTAATATCTCGTCGATCGCCACAGTAGAAACCCGGTTTCCGATAAATCGATGTCCGAGAACTTATATTGCCCGATCGGGCAACCTTAATTTATCAACTAAAACTTGGAGGAATCAAATCATGTTTGGACAAGGCTATTTGGTCAAAAAAGGCGTGGAGTATACTGGGGAAGCATTAGGCATGGACAAGAAAGATGCCAAGATGCTAGGACAAGCAGCAATGTTGGTGACGACTATTGCGACCCTAGACTTTGTTTGACGATGACTATGACAATTATGATGATGAGAATTGGGATTAGAATCGCAGTTATGGAACCCATTCCCACCATCACGATAGTTCCGCCCTAACCTCAAGAACCCCGGTTCCGAGTGCGAAACCGGGGTTCTCATCGCGACGCAAGGTTTCTCTGAGGATCTACCATCGCCCTCCCTTTTCACCTCCAGAACCTCATCGATTTCGGGTTACTAGGGATACGCCAACAAACGCTGCTAGACCAACTAACGGGGAAATCAATGTCGGAAACCCGTCAAAATCAGCAGTGAAAATTGGGTTAGGAATGTAAAACAATGTATTTTCACTGCCAAACATATTTGGCATCAGTACGAAAAAGAGCAGTCGCGTTGCTGTTCCTATTAAGATACAGGCTAATGCCCCTTGTTTCGTTGCCTGGGGCCAATACAACCCACCCGCTAAGGGCACTAACAGTCCCGCAAATCCCAAGTCAAAGGCTAACAATAGTAAAATTCCCGTCTGGGGAACGAGTACCGCGAACAGAACTCCCATAACTGTAATGACAAAAGCCATCGTTCGGGTTAAGGCCAACAAGCGATCGCCTGAAGAATTGTGGTCTGTATGCCGAATCCCGAGAATATTATGTGCCATCACCGAGGAGGTACCGAGAATTGCCCCATCTGCGGTCGAGAGAGATGCCGATAAAATCGACGCAATCACCAACAAACCCAGCCCTGCGGGAATCACCCCTTTGAGCAACCCAAATAACAAGGGACCGTCAACTGCAATCCCTGCTTGCTCTAGAATTTGAGGGGTAGACAGGGCCATCAGGGAAAAGGGTACCCCAATGAGTACCGTTCCCGCCGCACCGACAAAACAAGCGCGTTGAGCCGTTTCTGGACTGTCAGCTGCAAACACCCGCGCCATAAAGTCAATCGCCACGATATCCCCCAATCCTAGTGCCAAGAGGGTCGCCCAGTTAATGGCAGCACCCGCACCCGGATCTATCAATTGCTCGAAAGCAAATGGTCCCATGCCCTCGGGCATCTCTAAGCCAAAATTCGCGACCATAAAGCCGAATAGCAATAACGTACCGATGAAGGTGATCGCCACTTGAATGGCATCGGTATAAGCAACGGCAAACAAGCCCCCGCTAGCCGTATAGATAAAGACAACGATCGCGATCAGCATGACTCCGGCCAGATAACTCGTTCCCAAAAAAGCTTGAAACAGATATCCTCCAGCCACTAAATTACCCGCTAGCAAAAAGGAAAAGCTCAAGACCATGATAATCGAGGCCACAAATTCCGTCTGGCGATCGTACTTAACCCGGTAAAAGTCTGGTAATGTAATCAAGCCCATCTGATTCATCGGTCTGGCGAAAAATAAAGCCGTTAAAAAAAGACATAATGCAAACCTAAAGGCAATGAAGCCCCAGCCCAAAAACCGTATTCTGCCGCCAGATCCGTATTACCTAGGGTAGCATTAGAATCGATTGATTGTGCCATCAAGGTAGCAGCAGCGATCGGCAAAATTAGCCCTCGTCCCGCGACTAAATAGTTGACGCTATCGCCTTTAATTTGCTTAGCGGCCCAAGCCCCGATCGCCAAAGTGACGAACAGAAAGCAGACGATCCCCCAAAAAAAGATCGAATCCGTCATGGCAATTATTCCCATATCAATTGTCAGTTCTCACTGTACTGTTGGCCGAGAACTGACAACTGTTTGCTGAGAACTATTTACCGTTAATCGCACCCATGCCAACCAATTTTCCAACCCTTCACCCGTTTTAGCAGAGACGGGCAAAATTGTCACCTGTGGATTAATTTGCCGCACGTTAGCTTCCAGTCTGGGCAAATCAATCTCCAAATAAGGCGCTAAATCAATTTTTGTCAGCAGGAGACAGTCAGCTTCTCGAAACATCAGGGGATATTTGAGGGGCTTATCTTCTCCTTCCGTGACGCTTAAAAGTGCCACTTTCCCGTGTTCTCCGACTTCAAATTCCGCCGGACAGACCAGGTTGCCCACGTTTTCTACCAACAGTAAATCGAACTTGCTGGGGTCGTAGTCCTTTGCCAAACTGTGAATTCCGCCAGCCACCATTTTCGAGTCCAGGTGACAAGAACGTCCCGTATTGATAGCAATCACCGGCACCCCGTATTGACGCAGGCGATCGGCATCTAATTCCGTAGTCATGTCCCCTTCAATTACAGTTATTTTCAATTCACCGCTCAAAGCTGCTAAAGTGCGTTCGAGTAAAGCCGTCTTTCCGGCACCAGGACTACTCATTAAATTCAGGCAGCGAATTCCCCATTCATCAAAGTGCGATCGATTATGGTCAGCACCCGCTTGGTTAGCGTGAAGTAAGTTAATTTCCAAAGCAGCATCAAAAGTTTGGTGCATTTTGACAAAAACGTTATGTTATGTTATGTTCCGTTTTGATATTCTATGCGGTCTATTTTCAATTCTCGACCAGAAAGAATGTCGTCCATCGGAGAATTACAGGAGGGACAAGAATACTGCAAGCCAATTTCTGGGCGGTATTCACATTGACAATTGTGACAGAATGCAATTAGGGGGGTTTCCCGAATAGCCAGTTTAACTCCATCAAGAAAACCATTGCGAGTTTGGGCTGCAAAAGCAAACTGCAAACTCGCCGGTTCTACGCAGGTAAACCTTCCCACAACCAAATGAATTGTCTCAATTTTGAGCGAGTCAGGTTGGGCTTCTAACCAATCTCTCACTGTCATAATTAGAGCTTTGGTCATGTCAGTTTCATGCATAATTACGTCCAATCTACCAATTCTGGCTCGGCTTCTGCGTGAATGTAGGCTGGTTTTTCCTTTCGGGGTAATTGACCCGAAACGACCAAATGTGCCATAGTATCGCAAATCACCCGCGTTGCCATTAAAGACGTGATGTCACTAATGTCGTAAGGAGGGGAAACTTCCACCACTTCCATGCCACAAACTGGAATGTTCCGCACAATTTTCTTCAGTAAATATAAGGCTTCCCGAGGTAGTAAACCACCTGGTTCCGGCCATCCCGTACCCGGAACGAAGCCAGCATCAATGCAATCAATATCAAAACTAATCCATACGCAATCTGTCCCATCTGTCGCTTTTTCTATAGCAAAGTCTGCCGCAGCATCCAACCCCATTTCTGTAATATCCGTTACCGTGAGGATATTTGTGGCCCGTTCCCGACAAACCTTTACCCCTTGGCGCGGAACTTGCCAACCGCCAATACCCATTTGCACTAGGTTTTTGGCCGGAGCATTTTTCATATTCGTAGCATGAAACCAAGGACAGGTATGCATCCGTTCGTCCAGGTCTGTTTCTTGGGTATCCACGTGGCGATCGAAGTGAATAATGCCGACTTTTTTATCCCCTAAATGCTGACAAATTCCCCGAAGCGTGGGAAAACAAATCGAATGATCTCCCCCTAAAATAATTGGAAATGCCCCAGAACTAAAAACGTGAGCGACACCCTTAGAAATTTGGTCAAAAGACTTTTCATTATTGGCAGGAATCGTAAAAATATCCCCCGCATCGCAGAGAGTAATTTGTTCGCGCAAGTCTACCCCAAACTCAAAATTGTAGGGCGTATACAGCGCCGAAATCCGGCGAATACCCTGAGGACCGAAGCGGGTTCCCGGGCGATAGGTCGTACCGCAATCGTGAGGAACTCCGACAATGGCGATATCGTATTTGCCAACCTGACGCACGTCCTCTAAATAAGGAGCTTTCAAAAAGGTATTAATCCCCGCGAAATGAGGCAATTCTCCCCGGGAAAAAGTGGGAATAGTACGGTCTTGAATGCTGTTCGCGGCTTCTAAGCCGTACTCCAGACCGCGATCGACTTCCTGTTGCCATCCTGTTAAGGGTAAACCAGCTTCCCGTTCTAAAGCTTCTCTAGCTTCACTTTGTCCCTCATTAGGGGGACGAAATGTGGAAGATGCACTCATCAATGTTCTCCGTATGATATAAATAATTTTACCGAAAATCAGATTTTTTTGCTAGTTGCGTCGCAACGCAACTTTTGTCGATCGGATCTGCCTTTTGTTTATTTCCTTCGAGGAGCGGCCTCTCCTTGACTGAGTCAGGCAACGAGGTCACACGTGAGTTCTCCGAAAAGTAGTTCTCCGTTAGGGTTTGAGGCAAATCGAGGGTGCATCTCAGATTTGCAAATGTAGCAATTGAAAATTGAAAATTGAGCAAGATAAAATTCACCCATTGCTCCATTTTCCATTCGCAATTCGCAATTCGCAATTTCCATTCGCAAATACAACTGCAAAAGTGAGATGCTCCCCAAATCGATCGACAAGACCTATATCTCAGGAGAGAGTAACTGTCACTCCTGACGTGAGGTCATATTAACGCACCCGAAACATCAAGTCAACTAAATCGCCAAATTTTCTGCGACCATCGCCTCTCCTACAATCAGTCACCCCCGGCGGGCTAACGATACATTAGTGGACTAAAGCTTAATTAGTCGGTTTTTAACCGGTTAAAAACCGACTTCTACCGAGTTACCTGGTAACGCGGGGGTTTGAAACCCCCTGCGGGCTAATGGGACAGACTTCATATCTAATTATCCTTCAGCTTAAAATAAGCCTCCAACACCTGACGCGCGATCGGGCCAGTAAAGCCACCGCCACCGCCACCAGAATTTTCTCCAAAGGCCACCACCACAATTTCCGGTTTATTTAGAGGCCCATAGGCACCAAACCAGGTATGAACCTTGCGGGGAGGGTCTTCTGCCGTCCCAGTCTTACCTGCTGTCGGCGGTAGGGTGGGCACATTCATCGTCGTCCCAGTGCCCCAAGTCACCACCCAGCGCAAACCTATTTGTAGAGTTTCCATAGTAGAGGGACTCAGATTCAAAAACACTCGGGAATTCTGCGCCTCGGAATCCCGCTGCAAATAAGGCTTCACCCGATAGCCGCCATTAGCTATCGCCGCAAACATCACCGCCACCTGTAAAGGGGAAGCTTGCAGATACCCCTGACCGATCGACATATTCACAGTATCCCCGTGATACCAATCTTCGGCCAATTCCAACTCCTTCCAGCGCCGATCCGCTACCAGTCCAGAAGCCTCTTCCGCACCCAACTCAATTCCCGTTTTTTCCCCAAAGCCAAACTTGCGGGCCCACTCGATCAGAGGAGGTCCACCCACATCCAGCGCTACTTGATAAAAAAACGTGTCGCTACTCCAAGCCATCGCACTGGGAAATCCCAGCCAGCCAAACCCTTCCCGGTTCCAATCCCAGAACAGAATTGGCCCCACCCGAATATAGGGATAGGTAGGCAAAACCGCATAAGGAGAAAACTTGCCCGACTCCAGGGCCGCAGCCGTAGTCACGATCTTGAAAGTAGAAGCCGGTGGAAACCCCTGGAGAGCCCGGTTAACAAAAGGGTCATCCTGGCTTTGCAACTGCTGCCAAGTTTTTTCACTAATCCGACTCAAAAAGATATTCGGGTCAAAAGTCGGACGAGAGACCATCGCCAAAATCGCACCATCCTCCGGGTCCAGGGCCACGATAGCCCCCTTTTTATTTCCCAAAGCCGCCTCCGCAGCCCTTTGCAAATCCAGATCCAGGGTTAAATAGAGATCCTGCCCCGGCCTTGGCTGTTTGTAATCCAGAATATTTACTACATCACCGTGATTATCCACCAGCACCTGGCGACCGCCCCATTTTCCCCGCAACTGGGACTCAAAGGCCGCCTCTACTCCCATCTGACCGATTTCGTCACCGATGCGATACCCCCGGTCTTCCAGCCTGCTGAGGTCTTCTTCATTCATCTGGCCCGTATAACCCAGCACGTGGGCTGCCAATTGCTTGTGAGGATATTCCCGGATGACTTCGGGATCGACGAGGATGCCCTTAAAAGAGTCCTTGTATTCGCTAAAGGTTGTTAGTTGTGCGGGGGTCAGATCCCGGGCAATCCGCAACAGATACCGAGAAGTATAAACCGAGCGATCGTCCCGATCGCACTTACCCAAAGCGCAATCAACCCGCTGTTGAATTTCCGCTTCTGGGATTGACAGAAGTTTAGACAGGCGTGCTTTTGTCTCAGGCCATTGGCGATGGCGCGTCACCGGCGGCCACAGATAGAGAGAATAAGACAGACGAGACGAGGCCAAGATTCTCCCCTGGCGATCGAGAATATTGCCCCGTTCCGGCTGTTTGGGAATCACGCGAATCCGGTTTTGCTCTGCCTTTTCCAGGTTGCGGTGCCCTGCAACCAGTTGCAACTGCGCCAAACGGGTGCCAATCCCTCCGATCATCGCGGTGGCGATCGCCAACATCACCACCAGGGACTGGTAATAACTTCCGACAGTGCGGCTTGTCGAGCGAATAAACCTGTACGAGTTATATTTTACTAAGGTCATAGCTGATTATCCTCACGGCCTCGTCATCAGGGATTCCCGTGACAGGCTTAGAGAAGTGAGATTTCAAGTATCTGCATCTTAACGACCCCGGGCCAAATTACCAACGAAAAAAATCCTAAATTACTCCCGTACAGAGGTCAGATAGATAAAATAAACCCAGGTCTGGGATTTCAATCATCGCCCCGACCCGTCCGCATATACTCTCGATCTGGGTCTCTTGACAAGGATGTAGAAATATGATATAAATCTTGTCAAGAGAGCCAGCGGGGCATCGCCGCTCAGGAGGTTGCCAGATGTCTCAAACTGTTACGCGCCCAATCGTTAGAACTCAAACAGATGTGGAGTTCGATGTGGAACTGCGCAAAGTATTTAAGGTGTTCAATGGCGAAACAGCCGTATGGGGAGTGGATCTGAAGATCCGTCAAGGGGAATTTTTCTCGATTCTCGGGCCCTCAGGCTGTGGCAAAACCACAACCCTGCGCCTGATCGCTGGATTCGATCCGCCCTCAGCCGGGGAAGTCTTGATTCTGGGTCAGCTCAGTAACCAGATTCCCGCTTACCGGCGTCCCGTGAACACCGTGTTTCAGAGCTATGCTCTATTTAACCACATGAACGTCCGGGAGAATATTGCCTTTGGACTGCGGATCAAAAAGCTGACCAATGCCCAAATAGCCGATCGGGTTGGAGAAGCCCTCAAACTCGTGCAGATGGAAGCTTTTGCCCATCGGTTTCCCGCCCAGTTGTCCGGCGGACAGCAGCAACGGGTAGCCTTAGCCAGGGCCCTGGTAAATAGACCGGCTGTGCTGCTGTTAGATGAACCCTTGGGGGCCCTGGATCTGAAGCTGCGCAAGGAAATGCAGGTAGAACTTTCCAATCTGCATCAAGAATTGGGCCTGACCTTTATTATGGTGACTCACGACCAGGAAGAAGCCCTCTCCCTGTCAGACCGCATAGCCGTGATGCGGGATGGTAAAATCGAACAAGTGGGCTCGCCGTCGGAAATTTACGAGTATCCCCAGACGCCCTTTGTAGCGGATTTTATCGGAGATACGAATCTGTTTCGCGGTAAAATAGTTAACCTAGACCAGTCGGCCATGGAGGTGAAGACAGATAAGAAGCTAAAAATTATCGTACAGCAATCAGCTCTGACAGACACCCAGTCCCAGCAAGTGGTGGTGAGCGTTCGCCCAGAGAAAATTAATCTGAGTCGCACCAAACCCGACCGACGGGCCAACTGCTTTGAGGGACGCCTGAAAACTAGCATGTTCCTGGGCACTCACGTGCATTATATTGTGGAATTGCTCTCGGGCGATCGCCTGCTAGTCTTACAGCCCAACCGGACTTCTCTGCCAGAAGCGAATACCCCTATATACGTCTACTGGGACGCGACGGACTGCCTAGCTTTGTCCGCTTGAAGAATTGTCAAGGCTCGTGACAATCAGCAGAAAAACGAGATATTGTGAAAATAGCAAGCAATGATGACAAAATAGTGTCTCAGATAGAGAGATTACAGACTTCCAGAAGGACCTCCTCGACAAGGCGTAGGTTCTTGGCATTGTCAGCAGCAGCATTGGCAACCACGACCCTGTCAGGCTGTGGCTGGACTCTAGCTAATGTCAGACCAACAGCTTCTAACTCAGGAGATGCTGACAAGCTGTATATATACACTTGGTCGGGCTACACGGATGACGAGCTGTTTGATAGCTTTGCCCAGCAAACGGGCATCCAGGCGATCGCGGATGTAATGTCTTCCAGTGAGGAGATGCTGGGCTTTGGTGCTAGCAGGTGGAGGTGGGGCTTATAGCATTATCTACCCTTCAGATTATATGGTTGAGAAGATGGTAGAAGAGAATCTATTGATAGAACTAGACCTGTCACGGATAGAAGGTCTAAACCAGTTGTTCGAGAATTATAAAAATCCTGTTTATGACCCTCAAAACCGCCACAGTATACCTGTAAGCTGGGGAACGACAGGTCTGATTTACAACAGCCCGAAGCTGCGCTCACAGCCGAATGATTGGAGTTACCTTTGGGAAAAAAAGCAGGAACTAAAGGGCCAGATCACCTTACTCAATGACGTGCGGGAAGTAATGGGTCGTTTCCTCTTCACCCTTTCGTTTCCCGAGACACTCACCCATGTCGATTGCTGACTCTTCGCTATAGTCTAGTATCTCTTTAAACTTCCGCGATTGCTCGTGGAAACGACCCTGTCGTTCGCCAGCAGGCAACGACATGGGTGGGTGGATCGGTAAACGAGTGCGACGTTGAAAATGCTGGGGTATTCTTATAACTCAACTTCTCCAGAGGAAATTAAAGCAGCCTATGACAAGTTAGTGGAACTAAAACCAAGCGTAGCCTCCTTTACCTCAGACGCATGGCGACCGCAAATATTGACAGGAGATCTGCTGATTGCGATGGGTTACTCTGTAGACGCTAGTGAAATGATAGATTCCGATCCAAACCTGAGATATGCGATCCCCAGCAGTGGGTCTTCTCTGTGGACAGATACCGTGGTAATTCCCAAAGCGGCACCTAATCCTGATGGTGCCTATGCCTGGATTAACTTTATGCTGCAACCAGCAGTCGGAGTAGAGATTACTAAGCGGTTAAACTTTGCCACGGCCAATCAGGTAGCCTACGAGAAGCTGCCGGAGAAACTCCGGAAAAATCTCACCTTGTTCCCGCCCCAGCAGGTGCTAGCAAAATGCGAAAGCATAGTACCATTACCAGAAGAAGTAACTCAACTTTATGACCGCTACTGGACTCAGCTAACTAGCGGCTAGTTAGAGAAATCCCAAATCTAAGCGTTAAAAATCGTGTCTAGCAAAACATATCCTCCTGCCACTCCCAGTCCGGAACCGAATAGCCCACCGGAAACTCCAGTTGATGGCAGTCGCCGTTGGTCCATATTTGTGGGCCCCTTGGTGTTACTCGGTCCAGCAGGACTCTGGTTGCTGCTGTTGCTGGTGATGCCAACCCTGGTGATCTTTGAGCTGAGTTTGGTCTCCAATATTCGCCCAGGAGATGTGGTTAACCCCGATGGTTAGACAACTATCTCCGGATACTGGATCCGATTAATTTTAAGGTGATCGGGCGATCGCTCTTTTTTGCCACGGGCACGACCGTCATTTGTTTGCTGCTGGGTTTCCCGGTCGCCTATTGGATCGCCCAATCAGCACCGAAGCGGTGGCAAAATTTGCTGCTGTTAGGCTTTGTTTTACCCCTCTGGACATCATCTCTGCTGCGGTCTTACGCTTGGATTAGCATTCTGCGACGGACGGGAGTATTCAACTCTCTACTGGCCCGCTGTGGACTGCCCACCTTGAACTTGCTCAACGACTGGCCCGCCGTGCTAATTGGCATGAGTTACAGCTTTTTGCCCTATATGGTGTTAATTCTCTATGCAGCTTTGGAGAAGCTAGATATGCGTTTGCTGGAGGCATCCGCTGGGGGCAACTCCGGTACAATCATTCTGGAAAATAACAACATTTCAGGGCATTGCGGCTGGAAGTTTGCTAGTATTTATTACCAGTCTGGGAGATTTTATTAATCCGGAATTGCTGGGGGGCCTATTCCATGACGGCGGCCAGGCTGATATATAATCAGTTTTTGGGCGCTACCCAGAATTGGGGATTTGGCTCGGCCCTGAGTATGGTGGTAATTTTGGCCGTCAGTCTGGCGATCGGGCTGTTAATTAAATATGGCGACCCCACAAGCATGAAAAGCACGAAGAATAAGAATTAACAAGCCATGACAGATACTTTGACGCGAATTCCGGAAGAAATACCTGTAGAGATGTTAAAAAAGAAGGGTAAAATTAAAGTATCATGGCAGCTAAGCTTGACGCTGCTGATGTTTGTTTTCATGTACCTGCCCATCCTGGTACTTGCGGTTTATAGTTTTAACAAGTCGGCCTATAGCGCGAGTTTGTCAGGATTCACCCTAGAGTGGTATCTGAAACTATTTAATGATGGCCGGATATTCACATCCCTGCAAAATAGCTTAATTGTCGCCTTTTCGGCAGTAGGAATTTCCGCAGTTTTGGGTACCCTGATGGCGGTGGGGTTATCGAAATATCAATTTCCCGGAAAGTCCTTGTACCGGGGCATATCCTACCTACCCCTGATTGTTCCCGATATTGCGATCGCGGTGGCGACCCTAGTATTTTTTAGCAGTGTTTGCCATTCCTTAAACATCTGGACTATAGTAGCGGCTCATATTGTCTTTTGTCTAGCTTACATTGCCCTGGTGGTTTCTACCAGGCTAGCAGATTTAGACCCCCATTTGGAAGAAGCAGCTTTAGACTTGGGGGCGACACCAACACAAGCATTTCTGAAAGTCCTATTACCTCAGTTAGTACCCGGCATTGTTTCTGGTTGTCTGTTAGCATTCGTCCTCAGCATGGACGATTTTATGATTTCTAGCTTTACGACGGGTAGCGGTTACAATACCCTGCCAATGGAAATATTTAGCCGGATTAGAACAGGGGTGAAACCGGATATTAATGCCCTGAGTGTGCTCCTGATTATAGTATCGGGGGCGATCGCCTTTGCGAGTGAATACCTGCGGTATAAAAGCGAGAAAAAGTAAATGGAGAAGGGAGAGAAGAAAGTCAAGATAAAGAGTAATTATGCAAGAGTCTTTTTCCCAGGCAGCAGGAAGACATTTAAATGATGCATTTACTTTACTAAAGGCAGATCGGTGGGACAACGCAGTTTACTTAGCGGGTTATGTGGTAGAATGTGCCTTTAAGGTCTTAGTTGAGATATACTTAGATCGAGACCGGGCAGCAGTTAAAAAATACGGCCACGATCTAGAAGAACTTGAAGGCAAGGCTATGTCGCGGCTAAAAGTTATGTATCCGGTGCTGGACATGCAAGCAGCAACTGCACGGACAACAGAAACAGTTCTGGCTCAAAATCATCCAGAACGACGCTATGCCCAGTCTGGCCTTTGGACAGAGAATCAAGCACGCACAGCGGTATCGCGAGCAAATGAGATCTATAGGGAGATTGTTACCAGACTGGTTCTGGACGGGAGAATTTCAAGTAGGGAACTTTAGAGGATGGACATAACCTTCAGTGAAACCTTTGATAAGGTAATCGAATGCTTTCGGGAACCTACCATAGAGAGCCAACTGACGCATCTTCAGTCTATAACCATAATCCGTGATGTTTTAGGTAAGATTAGGGTTTTCTTGGAACCGGTGGGGGCTCTGGAAGATACAGCCATAGCTAATTTGCATGACAGCCTTGCCCAAAAACTCGGTCCCTACTATGGCGAAGATATCTGGTTGCCAGAAGGCGAACAGGATGGTTATCAAGCCTTGATTGAGGTCATTACTTCCGAGAGGGTTCGCGCAGACTGGGATGATGGTAATAAACCTGACTGGTATATACTAGAACGCCACCTTGCTAAACAAGCATGGACTAATAAAGATGCAGGTAATCCACCTTGGGCACAGGATTTAGTCGATCGGGGACATAAACCAGCAATTGTAGCATTCTTTTCCTTTAAGGGGGGTGTTGGTCGCACAACGGCCTTGGTGGGGACAGCCCTTACATTGGCTCGTCAAGGTCATCGTGTAGCTATAATAGATTTGGATCTTGAGGCTCCTGGTCTATCCACAATCTTTTTTTCAGATACTTCAGATATGTTTGGTGTTATTGATTACCTTTTAGAGAAACAAATTCAAAAGAGTAATTGGCGGTTACGCACCCATTTACGATCGATCAACGATGAAATACTGCTGGGAGATAGGGGGGAAACACTGCGTTTACTGCCAGCCGGAACTGTAAACGAGCAATATCTGGAAAAGTTGGCGAGATTGGATTTCCAGAACCTGGTCAATAATCAAGTACCTGAAACGCTGGGGGAAATGCTGAAGGAACTGCAAGGTGCAGCTAAGCCCTTAGATTTTATCCTGCTAGATGCTAGAGCAGGATTCCACGATATTGGCGGATTGGCGATCGCTTCTTTGGCACATGGGGCGGTTGTATTTGGCACCCAATCTCGCCAAAGCTGGGCCGGATTAACTCACGTGATTCGTCGCCTAGCAAGACCTCTGGCGCCAGAACCGCTTCCCGTACTGCTGTGCCATGCTATGGCCCCTGGGTTGGGAGTGGCTGGCAGAGAGCAGGAATTGCAAGATTTTCGCGATCGAGCCTATACAGTTTTTCAAGAAAACTACTATGAAAGTGATGATATTCCGAACTCTAACGATCCGGATGCTCCTTTTTGGCCAGTTGTCTTGGATTGGCAGAGTACACTGCGTAGAGAAATTGCTTTATTCCCGGAAAATTCAAGTTCTGAGTCAGCCAGGGCTGGGATTGTGAGCCTGTTGACTGGCAATCCCTATGAAAATATAGCAGAACGACTTTGCCAAATGTTTGGGCGGAAATTGAAAAAGGAGGTGGTAACATGAGAGACTATGATAAAAATAAACTGCTGGAACTAATGGTTGCTATTGCACCAGGACGGGGAATAGCAGAGCATGAGAGCGATGATGAGACAGTTTTCCTGAAAAACTTTCTCCCCGTACCGGATTACCGCAGAGTTTTGGAACTGGACGCATTACTGATATTAGGAGGACGCGGTGTTGGCAAGACAGAATTATTCCGTTTACTAGGAAATAGAGACGGACGCAAAACGCTGGTAGAAAATATGCAAATTAGGGCTTTACCCTCTTTGGATAGTACAATATGGATAGCGGGATATGGCCGGACAAAACAAAAGGGCAAAATATTCCCCACGCCAGAGACTGTAGAAGCAGGGATGAAAAATGCAGATCGAATCGATTGGCGTACTTTCTGGATTGGGTTGATGTTGGGGGTAATGTTTCAAGAAAAACATGAAGCATTGAATAGTATATGTGATGGGGTCCCAGAGGCAATTCGCACGGCTTTGACTAACCAGCTACCTTTACTATCAGACTGGTTGCCACTTGCCCGCCAGAATCTGGAAAAGCTGAATTATGCTCTGGATCGGTTAGACTCCGAATTGATCGAAACCAATCGGTGGCTATTTGTCATATATGATGAACTAGATAGGCTAGTGCTATCTTATCTCGAACTGGCTGCCCCTATTCGCGAACTGTTGGCATTTTGGCTGGATCGGTGGCGTCGTTGGGAACGGATACGACCAAAGATTTTTTTACGTACAGACCTGTTTCGTGAGGATTTTTTAGGATTTCCTGATGCCTCTAAGCTACAAGGATACCAGATTAGTCTGGAGTGGAAGGCGCCATGGTTGTATCAGTTACTTGTGAAGCGCTTAGCCAACTCTGGGCAGGAAATGACGGATTATTTAAGTGATGTTCCGGGTCTAATCTCTGAAGGTCATCCGTCACTGGGTATACTACCAAAATTGGATGAATCAAATTTTGAATTACTCATGGAAAAAATGGTGGGTAAATACATGGGTAGCAACCCAGGAAGGGGTATACATATCGTTGGATTCCTAACCACCTTAAAGATGCTGGAGGTAGAATGGCACCACGCTCATTTTTAAAGCTATTCTCTTTGGCTGGGGAGCGAAGTTTATCAAAAATAGAATCAAAAAGTATGACTGAAAAATTACTAGATCCTTCGGATTTGCAAGGGGCACTAATGGATACGTCAAAAGATAGAATTAGAGAATTAGCACATGAAGAATATCCTTGGCTAGAAGATATAAAGTCCAGCTTAAAAGGTATCAAAGTACCTATAGCAAAAACTGATTTGACGAACAAACTGAAATCCACAGAATGGAGTGAAAAACCAGAGAAACAGCCCCCCACATTAAACCCGTCAGAATTGTTGCAGTATTTACTGCAACTGGGAATTATTGAAAGCCGTTCTGATGGGCGGATTAATATGCCTGATATTTATCGTTATGGATTTGAGGTTAAGCGGAGTGGTGGAATTAAAAGGCCCAAATGACAAGTGGAGGCGGAGTTTACAGGTTGAGATATCAGCAATTACTCACGATAAAAGTTGACATGCTCCCTGGAGCAGTTTGGACTCGATGCTAAGGTGGTGAACGACAAATTTGCCAACTATCGCTACTAGGTTCAACATTCTCGCAGAGTAGCTAATAGCGCAGCGTGTTCCCTGGCAGATCCTCCTTTGGATAGGCGTTGTAAATGAAGGCGCTACCACAATTTAAGCTTTGCAAAGCGAACCAATCAGAACAATCAAAATGGTGCTTTATTCCTTGCGATCGCTGGTTGTAACGCGGCCATAAATGCTTTCCATCGCCTCCAGGGCTGCACGAGAACCTGCGATAATATCCCGTTCTTCTCCCCCCAGGTAGAGGCGTCCGAAGCTACCCACGGCCTGCACCTGAAGTATATTAATCGAGGCTGCTTTTTCGGCCTCGTTCGCCGCCAAGGCCGCATAAGCAGCAGGCTGCACTTCTAACACGTAAAGAGTTTGCCCTGCTAGCAGCATCTGTCCCCGCCGGTTACGATTAATCAGTTGGGTTTGGTGCGCATCAATGTTGCGGATAATTTGGCTAGAAATCACGCGCGGTTTGAGTCGATCGGACTCCCGCACTCCCAGGGCCGAAAGAATTGCCTTGCCAGCAGTGCGCGTATCACTCTGGCGGGTGGAATGCACTTCTAGCAAACCATAAAGTCTTTCTACAAACAGCACCCCCGGACGGACAGAAGTTGATTTCAGTGCCACATCCGTAATCCGGTTAATTTCAATCCCCGGTGAAATTTCCACCCACAGGGATGTATCTCCCGGCAACGGTAAAAACCCGATCGCCACCGTTCCCATGTAAGCCGCGTGCTGAGGCTGTAAGCTGTCGATTAATACGTAACTGCGCAGTTCTATACCCAAGGTTTTCTTCTCTCTATCTTGTCGGATGCGTAGGGCAGGCGATCCGCCCGCCCGTCAGTTATCAGTTAAATCATCATATCACCTTATTGCCCAGTCTTGGGTTAGGGTTCCCGGCCCAGGGGATCTGCCCTGCCACCGCCAGCAGGGTTTGCCTGCCTTCTCCTATACGGGCCCAGATCGCCTGTCTGTTATCAGTTGCCAATTGTCCATCACATTACCTATTATACTTTTTTCGGTCAATTCACCAGGCTTTTCCCAAAAACTGTAGGTGGTGATAAACATGTAGTGATGTACCATCTATCCCGATAGACATTTATTGTAATCATGCACAAAATACTAAATCGCTCCGATGGTATTTTCGGGCTTCTTTGAAGATGATAATGTTTGACGAACCAATCGACTAATTCTTGGCCGTGTTATTTAACCTTTCAATATGATTTGGTTTTCCGCTTTCTTTACCTACAATGACGTTTTTTGGGAATTACATTGTTATATGCTTCCCATAAATCTGTATAACAAACGGTGTCTCCTGAGATCGCTAGTCGCACTACTCAGGAGACACCGCCCGCACATTGTCGATAAACAGGAGGTAAAGATTTCCATAGAGGTATGTAATTTTATCACTACATATTTATCACTACATCAACCGGTAGTGGGTTACAAGTAGTGATGGAGAGCGCTCTCTACCGGTGGGTGGACCACAATGCTTGTAGGTAAAGCACGTGCGATTCGTTCAGGTATAAGCTGTAAAACAGCGAAAGCCTGGTCTGGCGCCATTAGCCAGTAAAACTTGGTATTCATGGGGGTCCTAACCCCCCCCTCCAGGTACGGGAGAGACACCGGTCCTTAGTGCTGCGGAGTAACATCACCTCGTAGCGGAGGGTTCCCGGAGCGTGCGAAGCAAGGACTTAAATGTAGGATAACTGGCAGCTATCGCCGGTGACACCACTAGGACATGATGCTCATGGCTAGAACAAGCGAACCTACTCAAGCCTCGTCACCTACAACCAGCGGAATAGGGCTTAAACGCTGGCCCAAAAGGGAAATGGTAGTTAGTGTTAGCTTTGTGTTTTGGCTAACAACGTACTCGAAGAACTCCCGGGGTAATGTAGGGGCCTAAAAGCATCAAAGATGATACCAAGGAACGAAGTAACCCTCAGTATGCTGTCCCTACGGACCAGTTAGATGTTAAGCGCCTGCTGCTGGGGGAGGGATGTCGCTTGTTGCTAATGCCCGAGGTAATGCTTGGGATAGGTACAGCGTTAGCTGTCGCTGACGTCGGACGGATATGATAAGAAGTCTTGGGAGAAAGTAACCCTGAACGATTCAAAACCCGTCAGAGGGTAAAAATATATGGACTAAAGTCCTGACCAGGTAAAAACTAGCGTCTCCCCCCAACTTCAGGGGCACATGTTAGGAAAGAGTGGCACCTTGGGTTAAGCAGTTCTCCCGTCACAAACCGCCCAGAGTTAGGCGTGTAACTTAGTCAATCAACGACAACCATAAGGGGTGAAATTTCATGAGATAAGGCCAAGTAGGAGTAATCCTGCCCAGTGCTACCTATGACAAAGGCTTATCAACCAGTAGCCGGATGCATTGAAAGGTGCAAGTCCGGTTCCGAATGGGAGGGTTGGGAAGTGATTCCCAGCTCGACCCCGCCCTGTCCGACAAGCACTACGGACCCCGATGAGAAAGCTTTTGGGCTCTAGACATGGGGCAAAAAACTGGCGATATGGCTGCGCCACGCTGCGCGATCGGTGAGGCCTGGGGACAGACCATCATCAAATCACTACATGTTTATCACTACCCAATCTACTTTCTATTCAACTTTAATGGGAAAAATTAGCCCCCAACGATTGAGGTAAAGCCACGTTATTTACTCCAGCCAAATAATGCCCATCTTTCCCCATTTAAAAATGGGTTTAATGCGCCTGCCCACTCCTTGAGAAACTTTGCCTTACAAATCTTGCTATTCCTGAACGAAGAGATTTACGAGAGCCTTTTTTTCGTTTTTTGTTTCCAATTAATGATTCAGCACTCTCTTTCCTAGATAACTGGCGTTCCTGGCTTTCATAATGTCGGCTCACAGGATTTCTCTTCTTCTCTAGAGCGTCCTGTTGCAACCTTTCGCTGATTTTTGTGATTGTCTCCTGTGCCAAGTGATTTTGATTATCAAATTCATTCTCTGCTTCTGTCTTTAGTATATTTTTTAGCTGTTGGAAAATGTTTTCCGCTTGCTCCCGTTCTGCCTCGGGTAATCGATCCAAACCAGCAGTAATGATATCATCAGTATTTCCGGGCTGCATCATTTCTGGGAATTTTATCCCCATGCCATATAAGGCAAGAAACATCGAATGGGAAACAGCAAGATCGATTGCTTTCTCCCTGTCAACAGAAGTTTCCTCGGCTTCTCCTCCTGGTTGCTCTAATGAATCTGCCTGGATGGACAATCCTGCTTCTACAGAAAATGAAATCTTATCTAAGAACTTAGGCAAAACTAGCTCTTCATAAAGACTAGTTTTGACAGAATTTTTAATCCGACTCATCCAAGGATTTGTGTCAAAGGCTTCATCACCCATAATCCATACCGAAGCCCCCATATTATCTGTCGGGCCTCCTACAAACTGAGCTGCACCATCCATAAAGTTAAAGAGACTTCTGAGTGCTTGTTCCTGCTTTTCCCTTGTTGGATAAAGTTTCCTGACATCGGTTGTGCGATCGTACCCTTGCGTGACCAAGTTATAGAGCATATCGCTCATACCTTCGGCAAACTTCTGACCGTATTGCGTGATGCCACCAAGCACTGAATCTTTTCCCTTGAGTTTGAGGACATCCAGAAACCGATCTGAATCAAAAGAATTGGATGAGAAGGGAGCTGCAATAGCAGCTGCTGTCAGGTCAGAAATCACACTCGTCAACTGCTTCGTCATCACTTTCAGAGCTGGAGCTGCTAATATTTTCTCACCGGTAGTATCCAGCCCCAACCGAGAGATTGCACCAATATTCAAACCCACAGTCAGTTCATTAGTTACAAAAAATTGAGGGCGTTGCACATTTTCGGGATGATGGGTTATTGCAGATTATGATAATCTGCAATTTTACAGTCAGAATTTATGTATAGTATGATGTTTGTTTTCGACCTAGTCATAATATGTGTTATCATGGATAGTAAGGCGAAAGAATTAGCTAAAGGAGTCGAACATGAAATGTCCCAGATGTGGTTCTGAAAACATCAATAAAAATGGTCACAGACGCGGCAAACAGAATTTAATTTGTAAGGATTGTCGTCGCCAGTTTCTCGAACATTATTATCCGCGCGGTTATTCAGAAGATGTCAAGAAAAATTGTTTGACAATGTACGTTAATGGCAATGGATTTCGAGGTATTGAAAGGATAACTGGTGTCAGCCATAATACTCAAATTGATTGGGTAAAACAGGCAGCTAAAGAATTACCGTCAATCCCTGAAAACTACGATATTCCGGAGGTTGCAGAAATTGACGAGTTGCATACTTATGTCAATGAAAAAAAGAATAAAAAGTGGCTATGGACAGTCGTAAATCATTTCAAGCCAGGGATTATAACATGGGTATTAGGCGATCGTTCTGCAGAAACTTTTAAGCCTATGTGGGATATTATAAAATGTTGGCAATGCTTTTTAGACGTTACTGATGGATGGCCTGTTTATCCAATGTTTATTGAATATATTGACCATATAGTCAGCAAAACCTACATGACCCGTGTTGAATGTGAAAATTGTCGATTAAGACATTATCTAGCTCGATTAAAAAGAAAAACATTATGTTACTCAAAGTCGGAAGAAATGTTGAGGCTTTCAATTAAGTTATTATTGCACTATCGACGTTATAATTCTGTACCGGTACCTATTTAAATCATCCCGTAATTGTGCAACGCCTTTTTACCTTTTTTCGACCATCCATAAATACAAGACTGAATATCCTCAAACCCTGACTGATCAATGAATACAAGACTTTCACTTCCATACATTTTGATAAGTTCTCGCAAAATTCTATAATATATACTTTACGGCATTTCTCATAAAGATGAGGTACAATAGTGAAGTCAGCAGTAGCAACCTAAGAGAACCATGAAGCCCTATTCAGTTGATCTCCGCCAGAAAATCATAGAAACCTATGAAAATGAGGAGATATCACAAAGACAACTAGCCCATCGATTCCGTCGTTCCACCTTGGTTGGCTCTAGGTTTTGACGATTTAACCATCTGTATATAGTGGCTCGTCCTATTCCCAAAATTTTCGCTGCCTTCGTAATGGAGCCACCATTCTCTAGATAAGTTATAACTTTTTGCCTTAAGTCTAGACTGTACGACATTGTTATCAATCCTTAAAAATATCCTCTTTTTATTTTAGCTTTTGTCTCTTTTTTAATTAAAATGACAATAATCAACTTCTAGCCATTTTGACAGGTCGCGCCCGTTCGCGCAGCGTGGCGCCAGCCATTCGCATCCTGGAGTTATGGCTGGCGCCACGCTGCGCGATCAGGATATCCTCTCGATAGACTTCCACCAGTTGCTTGCGGATCTCTGGTGTAGGACGCAGCTTAACCAGGTTTTTGTTTTTAAGAACCGCCGGTGGCGATTGCGCTGCGTGCACGCTACGCGAACGGGGGCCTGATGGAGACGGGCAGTTTCCGGGACTCTGGCCTAGGGATGCGATCGCCCTTAATGGAGAGCCGCCACTGCACGAGATGGGCCCTAGGGAAATAGCTGTTTTTGCTGTTTATAGCGCCGCTTAAATTCCCGTTGCCTGTATTTATGATCGACAATGGGTTGCGGATAGCCAACTGCTGCGCACAGATCCTCTCTAATGTATCCTACAACTAAAGCTTCTGGATCGGCAGACCTGAGTTCTGGTAACCATTGGCGGATATATTCCCCTTCCGGGTCGAATTTGACGGTTTGCGCGATCGGGTTCATCATCCGCATAGGTTGGGCATCCATCCCGCTAGAAGCAGTCCATTGCCAACCTCCATTATTAGCAGATAAGTCCCCATCATAGAGTTTCTGCATGAAGTATTTTTCTCCCCACTGCCAGTCAATCATTAAATCCTTGACCAGGAAGCTAGCGGCAATCATCCGACAGCGGTTGTGCATCCACCCGGTTTCATTCAGCTGGCGCATGGCAGCATCGACGATCGGATAGCCTGTTTGGCCCTCGCACCAGGCTTGAAAATGGGCTTCGTTATTATCCCAAGGGAAGTTTTTGAAATGGGGACGATAGGGCCCCGTTGCTAATGATGGTAAGTGATACATCGCATGTTGGTAGAATTCTCGCCATGCCAATTCTTTTTGCCAGGTTTCGATGTTAGTGCGGCTTCGATCGCTGCGGGCTTGTTCGTATACTTCCTTTGATGCTTCCCAGACCCGGCGAATGCCAATGGCACCAAATTTGAGCGCTGCACTTAGCATTGATGTGCCCTCCATATAGGGAAAGTCCCGCTGTTCTTGATAGGCTTCGATCGCCCGATCTACAAATAACCCTAAGCGATCCTGGGCTGCTTTTTCTCCTGGCGGCAACAGCAATTCATTCTCCCAGATAAATCCTAAATCCTTAGCCGTGGGCAGGGCAATCATCCCTGCTGTTTGAGCCCACTCTAGTTCCTCTGCTGTCAGCTGGGAGGCATTTGCGAGGGTTGCGGCTGGTGCTGGCTTTGGTTTTCGGCACCAATTTTTCCAAAATGGGGTATATATCGTGTAAACTTTGCCAATCCCCGTGTGAATTTTATCTGGCGAGTTCAGTAGCTGGTCCCAAAAACTCGAGAACTCTATGCCTTTCTCTTTTAAGGCATTACTTACCGCCTCATCCCGCTGCTGGGCATAAGGTTCTACATCCCGATTCCAGTATACAGCTTTGGCTTTCAGATTCTCTGCTAGAGAGGCGATCGCCTTTTCTGGCGAGTCCCGCACAATCAACAGCTGACTTCCCGCTTCTGCATAGCGCTGTTGCAATTCCTGCAAGCATCCGATCATGTAGGTCACCCTTGCTGGTGCCACATCATCCCGTTCCAGAATATTGGGATCCAGACAGAATAGGCCCACTACATTCGGACTGCGATCGCGGGCTGCTGCTAGTCCGATATTATCATCAATGCGTAAATCTCTACGGTGCCAAAATAGGATTAACTCAGACATTACTTCCGGTCTTCAAACCTTGCTCAATCATTATCTTTTGATTATATCATCTCTTGCCGGGTTCGTAGTAAGCACTTCAGTGCTTGCGGGTTCGTAGTAAGCACTTCAGTGCTTGCGGGTTTGTAGTAAGCACTTCAGCTTAATGGCAAGAAAGGACGCGCTAGCATAAAGCTAGCAATTGACTTGGCATCTAATGCTTCCCTTACCAGGATCGCCTGCTCCAATTCTTGGGTACTATACAATACGGTTTCTATATCCTCATCTTCATCTGGTTCGGGCGGGGTTACCAGGGGTTCCAAATCTTCCGCCAGAAAGACATAGATGATTTCATCGGAATAGCCTGGGGCCAGGAAAAATTGCCCTAATTTTCGCCATTTGTGCGCCCGATATCCTGTTTCTTCTTCTATTTCTCGCCTAATGGTGATGGCCGGATCCTCATTGGGTTCGAGCGTCCCTGCGGGAAATTCTAACAGACGTCCTTGGGCAGCAAAGCGATATTGCCAGAGTAATACCAGTTTACCATCTGGGGTGACGGGAACGGCCAGGGCACCGCCAGGGTGACGGATGCATTCCCATTCCCCTTCCGCACCGTTGGGTAACCGGAGTGTCTTGGCTTCAAAGCCAAATTTGCGTCCTTGGTAGGACATGCGTTGTTTCAGCAGTTGTGGGGGTTCCTGTTCTAATGGCATTTTCCGAGTAGAAATCGTTGGTTCGTAGGGCGGGCGACAAGAGCTGCCCGTCACGGTCATCGGACAAAGGCCCGATCGCCCTTCTGTGCTATTAAATCATCATATAACAATATTGCCAAGTTTTGGCTTCTCCCTTGCCAGTGGCAGACTCTCTGGCAGAACGAGAGAGATCGCCTGTCCGTTATCAGTTGCTAATTGTCCATCACCTTACCTACCCTGCCATTTTTTCAGATTGCCAATTCACCATGTTTTTTGTCCATACCGAGGGGGGAGAAAGTCATCCATTCATGGTGGTTTAGGGTCTCTGGTCGCCCCCTAGTCATATCATGTCCGCAATTAGCACCCCCCAAGCCTGCCCCACCAATAGAAATTGGTTAAGCCTCTCATCAACTCTTTGAGATTCAAGAGTTGACGGCAGCGCTCAAACAACAGCCCTTGCGAAAGTGGGATGCACCCGATGAACGTGGTAACATGAGTAGAAGGTCAGCTGCCTTTCGATTGCTCGAACATCCAGCTGTCCAAGCCGATCTGGCGATACTACCGGGCTTGGGGATAGGGTGGATTTCTGCGAACAAGGCCCCGGATTGCAGGGACTGGACGGAGACGCAGTTTCCGACAGCATCAAAAACCCGATTCGCGTGCGCTCCCGTGAGGGATACGGGCGGGGGAAAATCGGGAAAATGGTATGGCTGGCGCCACGCTGCGCGATCAGAAATTGGATAAAATAAAGGGCGTTGCACATTTTGGGGCTGGATGTAGCCGAGAAACTTAACGTTACTCAGTTGCTTGTCTCTAACTTGCGAGTCTGTAGTTTTTTTAACAGAGCTATTCCCAAGGTGGTCGGTTTCGGTCTGAGAACATAGATAGTTTTTGCCCGTCACCGTTATAATGGGTATTTTAGCAGCAGCCATATTCCGGGAAGCTTCTCCAAACAGAAAACCTACTATCTCTACTTCATGCTCTAGCTTTTGCAGCGCTTCCGCTAGCAAAAATGTCCGCACTGCTCCACCCCATCTCCCGGCCCCGGCAACCGATAGGTCGCTGACGACTATGGGGTGGTGATAAATATGTAGTGATGCATTATCTATCCCGATAAACATTTGTTGTAATAATGTACAAAATACCAAATAGCTCCGATGTGATTTTCTAGTTTCTTGGAGAATGATAATGTTTTACGAACCAAACGACTAATTCTTTGTCTTAATGTGTTGTTTAGCCTTTCAATATGATTAGTTTTTCCAGTTTCTTTACCTACTGGTTTATGACGTTTTTTGGGGATTACTGTGTTATAAGCTTCCCAAAAATCTGTGTAAAAAACTGCACATTGCCGATAAACAGGAGGTAAAGATTTCCACAATTTTTTTGCCGATTACCGACTGCGAGCGCCCACATAAACTCCAACTATTTCTCTAGTTTTTGTATCTAACGCTAACCAAATCCATTGCTTATTTTCTTTATTCTCCACAAAAGACCACATTTCATCACATTCAATAGTCATTTTCCCTTTTGGCTTGTCTAAAACCTTTATCTCACGCGGGGTTTCCGCAGATTTTTTATTAACATAATCTTGGAGCAAAGTTTTGGAAACTCCAACTTGACGTGCAATTCCAGCTAAAGAAATTCTCTCAAGTAAAAGGCCATCTATTTTCTTTTTTGTTTCTGATGATATCGTTTTATTGGTAGGGTTTTCAACAAATTGCCTGCCACAGTCTTTACACTTATGTTTTTGCTTTTTGTTATGGAGGGGCGAAGCCTTCGGGCAAAATGACGGCAACGGAGACGAAATTTTTAGCCTCGAATGCTTCGCCCCTACCGTTTTTTACTGTTCGCTCACTTTGACAGTGGGGACAAGAAGGTCGCAAGCATAAATCTGATGATGTGTTCATAAATTTAGACATTGTTTTTACCAATAACAATATAGCATTGTGACAACTAATTATACATGATTATCTCTGATATTTTTGATAAATTAAACTTATCAATGGTAATGAAAAATGTTATATTATCCCTTTGAAAAGCAAGGATTAATAGAGGATAAAATGTTATATCACTACATATTTATCACTACCGACTATGGAAACTTTTTTTTGTTGCTGCTTCATCAGTCAGTCAACTTCACTGATCGCGCAGCGTGGCGCCAGCCATAGCATCTGTTTGGAGGGAGTCGAACACGCGATTGATTTGATGCTTTTCTTGGTCGGTAATCTTGTTGGATAGAATTGCAGAGGTAAGCATCTGATGCTGCTCCCGCGATATCTGACCGCTAGCCATAATCTGTTCGGTCATCTGTAAATAGTCTAAACTGGGTTTGTTCTGGGCAGATCTTGGCATATAAAAATAGTTTATCCTAATGGTGGGCAAGTTTTGCTCGGAAAAGTTTAAATGATTGTTGTAGGCTAGACATTTGAGGTAGTTGGCTATGCAGGTTCACCGGTTGAGAGCCCTTTCTGATAATTATATCTTTTTGCTGCACGACCCAGATCGGCATCAGGCCGCAGTTGTGGACCCGGCAGAGGCAACTCCAGTACAGCGCTGTCTGCAAGAACTGGGTGCTGAGTTGGTGGCGATTTTTAATACCCACCATCATAGCGACCATGTGGGGGCAAACCGCCGGCTAATACAGCAGTTTCCAGCTGTTTGCGTCTATGGAGGGGCCGAAGATCGAGGTAGAATTCCCGGACAGCAGGTGTTTTGCAAGAGGGCGATCGGGTGCAGTTTGCCGGACGTACTGGTTCGGTGTTCTTCGTCCCCGGACATACCCGGGCCCATATAGCTTACTATTTTCCTCCCACAACTGAGGCAGAAACTGGAGAATTATTCTGTGGGGATACCCTCTTTGCCGGTGGTTGCGGCAGGTTATTTGAAGGCACGCCAACTGAAATGGTAGCATCTCTGAGCAAGCTGCGGGACTTACCGGATAATACCCGCGTCTGGTGCGCCCATGAATATACTCTGAAAAACCTCCAGTTTGCCTTGACTGTGGATGGTAATAACCCAGATTTACTCGATCGCTTTGCTGCTGTCAAGGCCGCCCGCCAGCAGCAACAGGCGACAGTACCATCCCTGTTGGGGGTCGAGAAAGGGACAAATCCTTTTTTGCGTTGGGACCAACCGGCCCTGCAAGCAGCCGTCAAGGGCAACTCCCCAGTCCAGACTTTTGGGCGTCTGCGAGGCATGAAAGACCGGTTCTAAGTGGTCAGTGGTCTTGCACCGGGGCAGGCGAGACGCCCGCCCCACGGCAGGCGAGACGCCCGCCCCACGGCAGGCGAGACGCCCGCCCCACGGCAGGGTTGTACGGAGGTGACAAATTTGGCTATGATAGAAGTCTTTGACCAAAATTTTGGCTAGCAACAAAGAAAAATATGAGGAAACGCATTCAAGTAGTTTTGAACCAGGATGTAAGAAAGTTAGGGAAATCTGGTGACTTAGTGGAAGTGGCCCCTGGTTATGCCCGGAACTATCTGGTCCCGAAAAATATGGCTGTTCGCGCTACGAAAGGCGTGATCAAGCAAGTGGAGATCCGCAAGGAGAAAGAACGTCAGCGTCTGTTAGCGGAGAAGGAAGAGGCCCAGTCGCGCAAAAATTGCCCTGGAAACGATCGGGCGCTTCACGGTCCGCAAGCAGGTGGGGGAAGGAGATGCGATCTTCGGTACGGTGACGGACGGGAAGTGGCAGAGGTGATTCTAGAAACGACAGCTCAAGAGATAGACCGCAGGGGCATTACTCTACCGGATATCAGCAAGCTGGGCTTCTATACGGCTGAAATTAAGTTGCATCCTGAGGTGACGGCCTCTGTGGAAATTCAGGTGGCACCCCTTTAGATCGGTCACGTAGGACAGGCGTCTCGCCTGTCAGTGGGCGTAGGACAGGCGTCTCGCCTGTCAGTGGCGTAGGACAGGCGTCTCGCCTGTCAGTGGCGTAGGACAGGCGTCTCGCCTGTCAGTGGCGTAGGACAGGCGTCTCGCCTGTCAGTGGCGTAGGACAGGCGTCTCGCCTGTCAGTGGACGTAGGACAGGCGTCTCGCCTGTCAGCGTAGGACAGGCGTCTCGCCTGTCCGTGGCGTAGGACAGACGTCTCGCCTGTCCGTGGCTGTCGTGCATTTAAATTGCATAGGTCTACGCCTGAGATCCTTGTTCTGAGGGACTTTCCCAATATAGAATTGCTGAATTTTGAATTTTGAATTGCTTAACTGGTGGGCGGTGCCCACCCTACGGCTATGGTAGATGAACCGAAATTTCAAGTGGTAGCCGATCGCCTGCCACCGCAAAACATCCAAGCGGAGGAGGATATCTTAGGTGGCATTCTCCTGGATCCAGAGGCGATCGGTCGGGTGGCGGATATCCTGCGCCCAGAGGCTTTTTATCTGCAAGCTCATCAGCACCTCTATCGCTGCGCCCTGACTCTCCAGAATGAAGGGAAACCAACGGATCTGACTACTGTCACTACCTGGCTGTCTGACCAAAAGATGCTCGATCGGGTGGGGGGGATGAGCAAGTTGGCTCAACTGGTGGACCGTACTGTTAGTGCTGTCAATATTGACGAGTACGCGAAACTGGTGATGGACAAGTACCTGCGTCGCCAGTTGATTCGTGCTGGTCATGATATTGTGGGGCTGGGGTTCGAGACTTCTACAGAGTTAGAAGTTGTGATGGACCGGGCCGAACAGAAGATTTTTAACCTCACTCAGGATCGTTTCCAGCAGGGTCTAGTTCCCATCTCCAAAACCCTGATCGGTGCTTTTCAAGAAATTGAAATTCAAAATCAGGGGACGGCTTTACCGGGTATTCCCTGCGGTTTCTATGACTTGGATGCGCTCACTGGCGGTTTTCAACGTTCTGATTTGATTATTGTGGCGGGTAGACCGTCTATGGGAAAATGTTTGGCGTCTAATGCGGTTATATTGCTGGCAACTGGCGAAGTGGCTACCATTGCCGAAATATATCAGCAGGCGCAGCCGTGTCAAGCCCAATTGCTGACTCTCGGGGAAGATAGAAAATTTGGCATCACTTCACCATCTGCTTTTGTGGATGATGGCATCAAGCCTGTATTTCGCGTTCAAACTCGACTGGGACGGGTGGTTGAAACGACAATTACTCATCCTTTCTTAACTATTAATGGATGGCAGCAGCTTGGGAAACTTAAAAGGGGAGATCGCATTGCTGTTCCTCGCCGGTTGGAAGTTTTTGGCACAGAATCTCTCCCTGACTGTCGAATTAAGCTGTTAGCGTACCTAATTGGGGGTAGAGGGTGCCTACTAGGTGCTTCACCCCAGTTTACCAACGGCAACCAGAGACTGCAAAAAGATTTTGTTCAAGCTGTCTCTTTGTTACCGGGCATAAAAGTTACTTATCAAACTTCACAGGGTACGCGCACGCCCAGCCTTTATGTTACAGCTGATTTAGAATTCATTGCGAAAAACCGACAGCTTTTTGGCAGTAGTCTGCGCACAATTCTGCAGTCCAAATCGATATCCAATAAAAAACTGGCTCAAGCGGTGGGAGTCAGTGGGTCTTTGGTGTGTCTGTGGCAGCAAGGAGGCTGCGTACCGAATCAAGAAACCTTTAGTCAGCTATGCGAGTTTCTGCAAGTAGATCCCGAAAAACTTGCGCCTCATGGACTTGCCGCAATTAGTAAAAACAGCAAAAATACCCTGACGCTTTGGTTACAAGAATTAGGTCTGTGGGGCAAGAAAGCACATACTAAGACTGTCCCTCCAGTTGTTTTTAAGTTGAGGCGATCGCAGCTTGCTCTCTTCCTCAACCGTCTGTTTTCTACCGATGGATGGGCGACAGTCTACGCAAGCGGTCAGTCCCAGGTGGGCTCTGCTACAGCTAGCGAGGAACTGGCACGACAAATACAACATCTTTTACTCCGGTTTGGCATTATTGCAGCTCTTAAAAAAAGGTCGGTTAAAAACAAAGATCCCCGCAAGGGTGCTTGGCAGCTAAATATTACCGACTCGGAATCAATCAGGACTTTTATCTGTGAAATTGGTATTTTTGGTAAGGAAGAGAACTTGTCTTTAGTGCAAGCAGCGTCTTCTGAGAGGCAACCCCTACAAAAGTTAGCTACTTGTGATGTATACTGGGATGAAATTGTCTCTATAGTACCGGTCGGCTGGCAGCATGTGTATGATTTGACGATTCCTGAGACGCACAATTTCGTTGCTAATGATATTTGCGTTCATAATACTAGCTTTGCTCTCAATATTGCTCGTTCTATTGCTGCCAAGCCAAAGCTGCCGATCGCCATCTTTAGTCTGGAAATGTCCTGCGAACAGTTGGTGATGCGTTTGCTATCTAGTGAGGCGAATATTGAAAGTAATCGCTTGCGATCGGGCCGCATCACTCAACTGGAGTGGGGACCTTTAAGTACTGCCCTGAGTACCCTCTCTGATTTGCCGATTTTTATCGATGATACTCCTAATCAAACAGTAAGTCAGATGCGATCGCAAGCCCGCCGCCTGCAAGCCGAACAGGGTGGTGTTTTGGGTTTAATTTTGATCGATTACTTGCAACTCATGGAAGGCGCTAGTGATAATCGAGTACAGGAGTTATCCCGCATTACCCGTCAACTCAAAGGTTTGGCCCGATCGCTGAATGTCCCTGTGATTACCCTTTCCCAGCTGTCTCGCGGCGTCGAATCTCGCAATAATAAACGCCCGATGATGTCTGATTTAAGGGAGTCTGGATCGATCGAGCAAGATAGCGATCTAATTTTGATGCTCTATCGTGATGAATATTATAATCCTGATACCCCCGATCGCAACATTGCCGAGGTGATTATTACCAAGCATCGCAACGGTCCCACTGGGGTGGTGAAGCTATTGTTTGACTCCCATCTGACTCGCTTTCGCAACCTCGCCCCTCGCGATCGCTCTTAATCGCGAGGGACTTGATTAATTCTAGCCGATCTTCAGCAGTTCGACATCAAATATCAGGGTAGCATTGGGAGGAATCACCCCACCCGCACCGCTAGCACCGTAACCTAACTCTGGAGGGATAATTAATTGGCGGCGTCCGCCCACTTTCATCGTTCCTACTCCCTCATCCCAACCTTTGATTACCTGTCCCACACCGATTTTGAAGGAAAAAGGTGCGTTCCGATCGCGCGAACTGTCGAATTTGCTGCCATCTTCCAGGGTGCCTGTATAATGGACCGTAACTTTCTGACCCTTTTCGGGACTCGCGCCTTCTCCGGGAGCGATTTCAATGTATTTTAACCCTGATGGGGTCGTCACTGCTTCGTCAAGATTAGACATATTACTTACTGTTTGAGTGATTCCAGCTTCGGGTACACTTGTTGTCTGAGCTACATTAGCGCGATCGCCACTCAGCTGAGTAACTAACAGCACTATAGCGCAGACTACTATTACTGCTCCCGCGATCGATATTGAGCGCATGATTCTCCTGTACTACCTAACATCAACTCCCTTTCGGTGTCTCCTGGATAGTGCGACTACGATGTCTCGGGGGTAGTGCGATTAGCGCGTCCCCCTCTGGGGGACATCTCCCGACCGGGAGACACCGCTAACGCCAGAGTTTATTCTCTAAGTCTCGCACCTGACGCTCCAAACGGTCTAGACGCCCCCGCAATTCATCCATTTCTGATTGGCGCGGTACCCCTAGATCCATTAATATGTTACGCAGTTGTCGCTGCATCTGAGCGTCTAAGTTTCCCTGTTCTGACTTGAGTTGTTCCATCAACTCGTCTACCATGTTCTTGGCCTGTTCGGGATTTATTGTCCCGTTTTTCACCCATTCGTCGCTCACCTGCTTGATTTTCTCTGCTACCAGGGATGTCGTCCCTACCCCTAGTAACAGGATCTGCTTGAGAAAGTCATTGCTGCTATCCATAGTTTTGTCCCCAATTCCTTTCGCCGGTCCGACCACAGCTGAGACGTCAAGTCAATTTTAACCGATCGTCAAGGCCATTGCCACCAACGGGCGATCGCGCCCCAGTCCCCTTGTCCCCTTGCCCTTATCCTTGGCAGTCTCTGGCTGCCAAGGATAGCTTGAGATTCTCGCGGAGAGCATATCCACCAGTCCGTGCCCCTCCGGTAGTGCGATTGCGATGTCTCTTGGGTAGTGCGAGTAGCGATCCCAAGAGACATCAAGCGAGGTATCTCCTGGGTAGTGCTCCTAGGGGCTCCTAGGGGTCGGGAGATAAGTACATCGGCAAAATTATTTTGATATTTTTTTACTTCTGTCAATTTCCGAGAAGTTCAATTTCCGAGAAGTTAAATCCATGAAATTATTATGAGATAAGGCTTTCCTGCCCGATAGCCTCCACCCCACAAATATCAAAATAATTTTGCACAAATACTTACCTCGCCCCTCGGGGCACAGTAGCCCTCTAACCCGGTCTTTTGGAAAAACCGGGTTTTGTAATTTAAGCATCTATCCTCTCCCACTGGGAAGGAGATGATGCTATAGTTGATAGTAGACGATCGCAAGGGGCAGAGCCCAATACCTCAAGGGATAGCAGGGAGCAGGGAGCTCTGAGCAGGGAGATTGCTAGCCCGACGGCGTCGGGCCGCTGCGCAGTGGGCGAAGTGCGCGTAGCGCTACGGGGGGTCTCCTCAATTTCCCATAAGTTGATCGCGGTTGTCCCCCCTCGCAATGACTTCTAAAATCCAAAACCTTGAAGTATTGGGGCAGAGCCTCATTACCGCTCGTTGGCAGTCTCTGGCTGCCAACGAGATCGTAAAAATGAAGACGCACTAAGTAAGTTAGGGAAGTAAAGCAGATGGAGAAGATCAGTGTGCTCTTAGAACCGATCGCTGCTTGGTTCCGGACCTTGGGAATCCCAGATCCGATCGTACATTGGGGACATCCCCTGATGATGGCGATCGTGGTATTTGTCCTGGGCAGTTTTGTCGCCTTTGTCGGATGGCGGGGACGAGTAGTTGCGGATGAGGAGGCGGCTGTAAAAAGTCGGACGGCCCACCGTCAACTGGCACCTTGGTTGTTTCTATTCTTAGCAGGTGGCTACAGTGGCGGACTGTTGTCTCTGGTGATGCAAGAAGAGCAGATTTTGTCCAGCCCCCATTTTTGGACGGGCTCGATCGTTCTCCTATTGCTCGCTATCAATGGTATTATCTCTGTGACGGGTTTTGTCGGCAACCAGCCAGCTTTGCGTACTGCTCATGCTTACTTGGGAACAGCCGCGATCGTGATTTTATTTGTCCATGCTATTCTAGGCTTAAAGCTGGGTTTGTCCATTTAGCCACATAAGCGCTTTAGCGCTTACTACAAACGCAGCGCTTTAGCGCTTACTACAAACGCAGCGCTTTAGCGCTTACTACAGATGCAGCGCTTTAGCGCTTACTACAAACCTAGTTAGGTAGCCGAGTTGGAAAATGATAGTAGAAGTCAAGCAAGTAACCGTACCGCCAGGACAGCGAGTGCTGCTAAAAGATATTAGCTGGCAAGAGTTTGAAGCTATTTTAGATGATTTAGGCGAACATCGCGGATCGAGAGTAGCCTATGATAATGGAACTTTGGAAATTATGACCCCATTACCCGAACACGAAAGCGGAAAATAAATTATTGGCGACTTGGTTAAGAGTCTAAGAGACTCATATCTTGCACCATTCGCAACTAGAGGCTCCGCCTCGATAGCTCGTTAAGAGGCAGAGCCTCTTAACGAGGGTAAAACGCTTTCTAGATAAGGCTTTTAGTCGGTTTTCAACCGACTTTAGCGGCTTGGCCGTGGGTTTGAACCCACGGCGGGCCATGAGGCTAATCGAGAATGGTGCAAGATGTCAGTTAGAAGAACTAGATATTGATTTTTGGCCTCTCGGTTCGACAACTTTCAAGAATAAATTGATGCAGCAAGGGATAGAACCAGACAACTGTTTTTACATTGAAAATGAGGCAGCGATGTCTTCTGGGTAGTGCGAGTAGCGATCCCAGGAGACATGGAAAGTCCGAGGTAAAACGCTTAGACTTGACACAAGATACCCATACAGATTTGGCTTTAGAGATTGACGTGACTTCTCGCACCCTATATACGAGAAATTGGGAGTGCAGGAACTTTGGCGCTTTGAGAAAGGGAAGTTGAAAATAAATGTGCTGCCAGCTGGTCAGTATCTAGCCCTCATTTCCCTAATTTGCCAGTGAAAGAGGTGATTCCGCAATACCTCAATCAGTGTAAAATCCAGGGCCGGAATCAGACCATGAAAGCTTTTCGCGCTTGGGTGAGGGGAGAAATTTAATGGCGGGTTTAGGGGTTTAGGGGTTTAGGGTTTAGGGCTTAGCCCGATATGGTACTGGCAGGAGCGCAAGAGTTAGGAACCGGACAGCATTCATAAAAGGCTATTTCCTTGGACCGGACAAGCAAGGAATGAATTCAGGATAGCAAGTTTGGGAAATATATCTAGAGAAGTATTTTATGAGAAGAAAATATTCCTGGGGTTGATGCTTAATCATGCCCCCGCTCTGATAGAATGGCTTTCATGCCAACCTTAAACACAAACACTTCCATCCAATTGCTCCAGCGCCAAGCAGCCTCGCTCTATGGTTCTCGTGGCAGCGGTAAGTATTCTTTGGTGAAGGCATTGTTAAATAAATTTGGGAACCTGCGTCTGATCGAGGTTGCTAAATCTAATCTGAAAAACTTACCTGCCATTATAGAACAATTGCGGGATGTGCCTCAGAAGTTTATTATCTTTGTCGATGCTTGGGATACTATGCAGGAAAAGCTTGATTTTAGCGATAGCTTCGGTTTAACCCTCACTTTTTCACCCCCTAACCAGAACACTTACTTGGAAATTGTTCGCCATATGGCCACCCAAGCGGGCATTTCCCTTCCCAGGGAAGATTTAGGAGATCGGGAGCATCCCAGTTTTCTTCTAAGTACTTGTACTTAGAAGGGAAGCGCCATTAAGATAAGCACAGCGTAAACGAAGCATAAGGTTGAACTGATTTCCTCAGCCATTGTGCCCCTCGTGTCCGAGAGCGCCCACCCAGGGTGGGCGTCTCTGGACACGACAGAGAGCTTGAGACTCCAGGCAATGCGTTTGACCGTAGAGGAAACCTCTCCAGAACCAATCGGAATGCCCAAAGATTGATAAATATCGTAGTTGACAATCCTAGACTAATGTTTAGTTAGATAAGTGCGGAAGTTCTGTACTTGCGGTCCTTTACAAGTAACTAATAACTCTAAGGCTTCATCAATAAAGCCTCGCCACAGAGATGATGTTATTTGCCTCAAACGCTTCTTGTCCTCACCAATTTTATAGATATTCTCTACCAAATGATACCAATCAAGAACTTCACGTTTGCCATTATCTGGCAGCAATTGGGCTATAATGTTCCAAATGCCATCATGACTATCTCCCAAACAAGTAACCATAGTTTATAGTTGTCAGTTGTTAGTTGATAACCGCAATCATCATTCTCAATTCACCATTAACAGATGTCCTTCAAATATACCAGAACTGTTAGATTTGCCGATACTGATGCTGCTGGCGTTGTTTACTTTGCCAATGTCTTGAGTATGTGTCACGAAACCTACGAAGCAGCCTTGGCCGCTGCTGGCATTGACCTGAAGTCCTTTTTCTCTAACCCAGCTACTGCTTTTCCCATTGTTCACACCAGTGTTGACTTGCGCCGTCCGATCTGCTGCGGCGATCGCCTACTGATTCACCTCACTCTCCGGCAGCAGAGTGAGGATAACTTTGAACTGGCCTACCAAGTTCAACTGGCCGATCGCGTAGCGTCTTCGCAGACGCATCGCTTCGTCGCGATCGCCATCACCAAACATGTCTGCATCGATCCAGCTAGCAGAACCCGCCAACCCTTGCCAGCTAAGATCGAACAATTTCTGCAAAATTTATCTGAATTATGTATTAACGACTACAGCTTAATATAATTTTAATATTTTAAGAGAAAATTAACATTCGGCGACTGGCGCAGGGTACACATACTGCGTTGCATCCGGAAGGCATCGAAAGACCCGGATACCATGTTACCGCTGGTCTGGATCCTGTCTTCCAGTACCAGATTTAGCGACTTAGCCCGCATCTTAAACCAGACCCTACTGAGTTGGCCAAAAACGGAGAGCTGCTGCCAGCAACTAAGTCTTATGTAAAATATCTCTGGAAGTTGATAATCTGGAGTTCTCCCACCATCTGGCTACCGGTGAATGTTTTTAAGTTTGCATCTTCGCCAAGGCAATTTGCCCCAGCAGTTCCCGGTTTACCTTACCCTGCCCATTGCGGGGTAAGCTGTCTACGGCGACCCAATGTTTAGGGCGTTTGTACTTGCTTAATTTATCGGCGATCGCCCTTTGCAGCCGATCGATAGAAACGCAATCGGACTTGGGGACGTAGACAACGGTGACTACTTCACCCCATTGGACATCAGGTAACCCGATCGCGCAGACATCACTCACCAACTGGGTTGCTAGCAATGCTGCTTCGACTTCAGCGGGAAAGACATTCTCTCCTCCGGTGATGATTTTGTGACTCTGACGCCCGACAATGTGCAAGTAACCCTGAGGATCGAAATAACCTATGTCATCCGTTCCCATGGAGAAGGCAGATTGGATTTGGCCATAGTAACCTAATGTTAGGGACTCAGCATCTATGGCGATCGCCCCAGTCTGGTTAACGTCCAGTCTTTCTCCATCCGGGCCCAGTTATGGTAACTTGAGCATGGGGCAAAACCCGACCGCAACTGTTATTACCAGCCAGAAAATCTGCGGGTTTAAGAGTGACTATCCCAGATGCAGTTTCGGTCATCCCGTAGGTAAGGGCTAAGGGAATATTGTAGTTTCTAGCAGTTGACAGCAGAGAGTCCCAAGCAGGGGCCCCCCCAAGAGAACAGTTTCAAACCGAGATAACCAACTACTATGTTTTTCTAGCAATCTTTGCAGCTGGGTGGGTACGAGAGAAATAAAGAAATTAGTTACATCATTATTGCCGTCACCCGGGAATGCGCTGCTCGCGTCCGGGAGCACCCACCCTGTCATGTCGCTCCCGCGCATGACATGGGTGGGTGTCTCCGGACGCGAAGCACAGGGCTGCGTGTCCTGCGCGATCGACTTAAATGGCCGAATTACTAGCTTCCCGCCGGTAGTAAAGGAACGCAGGCACTGCATTAAGCCGCTGACGTGATCTAGGGGTAAGACACAGAAAGAATTAATCGCCGTTTTCCCAAAATACTGTTGAAATCCTTTCACAGATGCCATCAAGGTTTCCCAAGTATGGATGGCAAAGCGAATCTTTCCAGATGAACCCCCCGTGGGAATCATGATTTGCGAAAGATACAGATCATTTTCAAAGCCCCTGCGCAGCGGAGGGGCCCGGAGCGTGGGCTCGTTCCTGTAGCCCCACCCTCGTTCCCAGGCAGAGCCTGGGAACGCAAAGTGGGGGTGGGGGTGGGGAATAGAAAAGAAGGTGGTTGTCCTAAGATCAGGTCGGGTTGGACGAGGTGAAATACTTGCTGCCATTCTCGTTCCACCCAATGGGGGTTACATAAAAAAACGGGACAATTAGCTGCCACCGCAGCAATGAACCCAGCTATAAATTTAACAGGTTCTGCTTCAGCTAGTAGAATAACAGGTGGTTTATCCTGCTGGGCGAATTTCTCGAATAACTCCTGACTTAGCTGAGTGAATTGGTGAGAGTAGTAAACTAAGCCAGCCCGTCGCCGGGCCGACTCGTCTTCAAAACCGGACGTGAGACTTTCACCTCATCCGGCTCCTCGGCTTCGATATCCGCAAGGGTGCGACCCCCACGACTACCGTCTTCTGCCGATTTGGCGTCATGGCAGTAATCATGTATTAATTGCAGGTTGGTATACCAGTCTTTCCCTCCCAGCGAGGTCGGTAGGACGTGGTCTACTTCCCACTTATCTCCATCCATGAAGGTTAATCCGCATCGTTCGCATTTGCCCTGCTGCCTCTTCAGCAGATTAAGCACCCGTGGGGTCACGTCAGGGCTTTTTCGTAGCCTCTTACTCCAGTATACAAGGTTTCCATCCATGGGACTGGCCGTGCCCTTCACTTTTACGTGTCTGATTATCTCAGTTTCAGAGTGTTGGAGCAGTTCAACTTCATCCCCATTCTTGAGCTTACCGATGAAGTTCCACTGTCGGTCCTTGTTAGGCGTCCAGTACTTCCCGGCTACCCATTTTCCAGTTTTGTTGGGGTGTCTTCTATTAGCCCATTTCCATGTTAGTGTCCATAGATAGTAGTCCATCTCCTCAAAGGTTTCTCTGCTCACCACAGTCCGATAGTAGTTGCACCATCCCCTTATTATTGGGTTCAATTTGGCTATCATCGCGGCTTGTGGTAATGCTCGATGGCGTTTAACTATTCCGCATAGTTTTTCTTTATGCCTATCTATGGCTTTTTGGCTGGGTTTGATTAGTGTTTTGAAGCCTAATAGGATTCCGTGCGAGTTTTTCCCGCTGTGGTATTTTCCCACTTTGTACTGCCGGATGTGAAACCCCAGGAAATCAAACCCTGGTTCCTTGCCTTCCAGCGTGTGAGAAATCCGCGTTTTTTCGGGCTTGAGTTCTAGACCTACTTTGGCCAGCCATCTTTGTATGACCTGTTTTGCTTGCTCAATTACCTCAAGGCTTTCATGCAGCACTACAAAGTCATCGGCGTATCTGACTATCGATATTCTCGTACTCTTTGGTAGGGGAATGCTTTTGATTTCCATTTCTATCCCATGAAGGGCGATGTTGGCCAGTAGTGGAGAGATGACCCCTCCCTGTGGCGTTCCTGCCTCCGTAGGTTGAAATGTGCCCCCATCCATCACCCCGGCTTTCAGCCATCCCCGCACAATTCTGCGAATGGGTGATATACTATTCAATTTTTGCAACAACGCCTGATGGTCTATTTTATCAAAACACTTTGCTATGTCCGCATCCAGTACCCATTTGGACTTCTGTCTGATGCTGTTAAATATTGCCTCTATGGCATCGTGGCATCCCCTCGGGCGTCTGAACCCGTAGGAATTCGCCTCAAACACTGCTTCCCATTCGGGTTCGAGTGCCATCTTGACTACCCCTTGTAGGGCTCTGTCATATATCGTGGGTATTCCCAGCGGCCTCTTCTCATCTCGTCCGGGTTTAGGTATCCATACCCGTCGGGTTGGGCACACCTTTCTCCTTCTTGTTATTTGAAGCTGCTTAACCAGTGGCTGTCGTTCCGTGGGCTTGAGCGCCGTAACGCCATCCACCCCTGCCGTTTTCTTGCCCTGGTTCTGCTGAGTCACCTGTCTAACCGCAATCATCTTTGCGGACCATGACCTAGTCATCAATCCCTGGAGTCTGCGAACTAACCGCTTATCACCTTTCTGGGTCGCTCTGTAAATACGTTTTTGTAGCTTAAAAACCGCCTTCTCCAGCTTTCGCCAGGGGATAGCCTTCCAGTCATACACTCGCCTATTTGCGATGTTCCGTGACATATGCACTACTACTCTGTTTTACTTTCTCGAAACCGTGAGGGCGTCAGCTCTATCCCATCCATTACAGATGATCCTTTGCTTCTCCACTCAATCTTTCCCAACTATGACCTGCTGATGTATTGCAGATTTTGCGCCTGTGGTGGCTACTCAACCTAATCGACCAAAGCTGAGAGTACATAGCTGGTTTACTTCGTTCCTTCCAGTGATTGTTCGTGAACTTAGGAGGTTTCCATCTGCCGGGTTTATTGTCAGTGCTTATTGGTCAGTTGATAATACTGCCAACGACCGGTATCCTTACCCTTTTGGGTCCAGCGCGTAAGCCTTATTCCGCTGGTTTGATTTTACGACAGTTATTCAAAACTTCATACATTCCCCATATTCACCTGCTCAACGAATAACCGGCTTTAGGCTGCCAGTCAGAGCGCCTTTCGTTCCCGCTTTACGGATTGATGCCATCGCTACCGTAGGGAACGTGCTTTTACCCCTGCACCTGGGGAGGCGGGCTCGCACCGCCATCACTGAAAAGTTATCGGAGCTTATGAAACCCCGTCTGTGGTCCCCCTTCTTGACTCGTGCCAAGTCAGTTTACACAGAACGAATCGCACTATCACTTATCAACCAATGATCGACCAGACGCTTTTGCCACAGTTCCTTTAATGATTGTCCCATAACTCTTTTAGCCAGTTGTCGTCATTCTCGGTAAACCATTGCTTGACGCCAAAACCAACGGCCCTTCGATGTCTGCTCTCCTCTCCGCTCTTGCTGCGCTGCGATGGCGATGCGCGGAGAGCGCCTCGTTCCCAGGCGGAGCCTGGGAACGTTTGTAGTTCGGCGGCTAGCTTTAAGGCCGCATTTCTGCCAATGGCGGTTTCCATCACAGAGGAGAATACAATGTCGAGCGGGTGCGATCGGCAAAACTGACGCAAACGGGATGGCGAACCCGCGATCGCCGCTTTAATTACAAATATGGATCGCCAACCTCGATGATAACAGGTTTCGAGGCGATCGAGAGTTGCCACCGATTCATCTAAGGCGATGGGAGTAGCATACTGTTCGGACAATTCTTGCATCTCTTCAAACTTTTCTACTCCTAGGGGTTGTTCCATAAATTCTACAGCAGGACATTCACAAGCATCTAGCCACTGACAAGCTTCCTCCCAGGTAAGTCCACCATTAGCATCCAAGCGCAATTTTGTCCCCAGTGGCAGTTCTTTTCTCAGTAAGCCAAATATTTTCAGTTCTTCAGCAATGGGAATAACGCCTATTTTCCACTTAAATGTCCGATATCCCTGATGCCAGAAACCTTGCCATGACTGCAAACTTTCTGGTCCAGCTGGTAACAAGCAGCTATAGGTAAGACTATCCTCCTGTAAGCCCCTGCGCAGCGGAGGGGGCCCGGAGCGTGGGCTCGTTCCTGTAGCCCCACCCTCGTTCCCAGGCTCTGCCTGGGAACGCAAGGTAGGGGTCTCAAAGCCAAACTGACAGGCAGGTAAATCATCAGGGATTGCCTTAATGATATCGGATGTTATTTCTGATGGCAAATTTTCGCAGAATGAGAGGCTTTGTTCGCAAGTTTCCGAACCAAACCAGGGTAAAGGGGCAATTTCTCCCCAACCGACTTTCCCAGTTGCATCCGTGAGGCGAATAATGATGCCTTGGCGGACATTCCAGCTGCCGTGACTGGTAGTAAGCGATCGCCTAAATTTTCGCTGGTAGGGACGAAACTCAAATTGGTAACGTTCTGCCACAAAAAAACCTCACCTGCTTAACCCATTCGCGGGGATTTTCTAGATGAATATTATGATCTGCCTTGGAGGCTATCGCCAGTTGCGCCATCTCACACAAACCAGCCATTTCTGCATTAATTGCTTTAAACTTAGGATCGTATTCTCCCACTAGCAACAGCAGCGGTATTTGATTTTCTGCCAGTCGCTTCCATAAATTTAGCATGTTGCCCGTGCCCATGTTCCGGAGTACTTTCGCCAATTCGATGGGATTATTTTCTAACCTCCGATCGTTTACCGATCCACCCACCCATGTCGTTGCCTGCTGGCGAACGACAGGGTCGTTTCCACGAGCACTCACCCTGTCGTGACGCGAATGCGCACGACATGGGTGAGTGTCTCGGGAAACGAAAGGGTGAAGAGGAAACGACTCCATCATTTTACTGAAGTCAGGATGATTTTGTAAAGATTGGAATAGGGGGCGATCGTACCATTTCACTAACAACTGTCTGAAATCGCTATTTTCCAATTACAGGGCCAGTTCGGCATCCCTTGACAGCAGTTTTTCCTCTCTGCTTCTGTTTTTAATCCCAGCGTAGCGTGTTGCCGACTCCAGAATTACTTTTTCAAACCGAGAGGGAAAAGTACAGATCGGATATAATCCCAAGCGCCTACCCGGATAATAACCTACCAAGGAACATTTGTCAATCTTTAACTCATCCAGTAAGTCGATCGGCAGTGTTAGACATCTTGTAGCATGCTTCCCCACCCTTGACCTGAGTTTTTCCATCTCCGGGCAGGTCAACCGCCAGACAGCAGAACTCTTTAGACAACCTGCGTCCCCTGGTCGCTTGATGTCTCCGGAGAGCGCTCTTACGCACTACTCCGGAGACATCGTATTCGCACATGCATAGGGGACACCGCAGCGAAACTACCCCATTAAAATCATCGCTGTTGCCCATAAATCCGTGCAACAATAGAATTAGCGGCTGTTTTTCGCTGAAACCATAGTGAAATTGGTAAGCTTATCCCCCTGACACCCAGAAACCAATACCTAACAACAGTCCACTCCAGAAATGCAATTCTACCGCAATAAACTTGCAATTTTTCACCATTTCCGGTTGGTCATGATGAGTACCTACATGGCGGCAAAGCTTGAACGCAGCGGGCAAACTTAAGAAGCTGAGTAAAGTCCACAAGGGGAATATCCCCCAGATTACCAAAATAGCGATCGGGGTGAAGATGCTGCCACAAAACCACCATAACAGCTGTGCCCCGGTTTGCGTACCCAGGCGGACGATGGGCGATCGCTTTCCTGCTGCCAGATCGTCTTGGACTTGATGAAAATGGGAACAAAACAGGATTAAAGTAGTAGTCAGGCCAACAATTATCGAAATTGCCAGATTAGTCAGGGACCAACTCTGAGTTTGACTGTAGTAAGCAGCGGACAACGCTATGGGTCCAAAGGCCAAAAAGCAGAGAATCTCGCCCAAACCTTGGTAACCTAGATGAAAGGGCGGACCTTGATACATATATCCGAGGGCGCAGCAGGCAAGGATTAACCCCATCACCGTTAAATCTTGCTGCCACCAACAGATTAACATAATTTCCAGAATGCCGAGGGCTAAACAAAGATTCCCCAACCAGAAAATTAAATATTTGTTGCCCGTCAGGTTAACCAGGGAATGGTGTTTATTTCGATCGATCCCAGTCTCCGAGTCAAATACGTCGTTACTGATATTCTCCCAGGCCAGAATAAAAATTGCCCCACTGACAAAGGTGGCAAATATCCACCAATCTATGCTATGCTGCTCAAAAACAGCCACCGCAGTTCCCACCCAAATTGGCATAATTGCCACGCTATACATGGGCGGTTTAATCGCCGCTAGCCATAATTTTCTGTTCGATCGCTCAATTGTCTGATTAGTCATTCTATTTCCTGGAGTAGCTGTAGAGTGGGGCTCGCCTACATCTTACATTAAATGAGCTTTCTGCATCTCCTGGACCGGCGCAGCATCGCCGCCACACTTCCCAATTCGATCGGGGGAATGTACAATAATAGTAGCAGCATCGTTCCCAGATAACAGAATCCCCCGATCGCCCCTAGGATAAAAGAATAGCACGGATAGGTTCAGGGGATTGTGCGCGATCTGGTTTTGGTAGTGATAAACATGTAGTGATGTGATGGCTAGTCTGTCCCAATAGGTGTGGGGATGTGGCATTTTCAATTTTTCGGCTGGGACGTCAATGCCTGAAATATCGTTATTTGACTTGCCGTTGGATGCCACTATTGCGATCTCCGTCTGAGCTTTCTTGTGCTAACATCACTACTTGTGACCCACTACCCTGGTTTTTATGGCGATAGTGAAAGCTATTGCCGATTTTTCCCGAACGGTGGAAGAAGCTATCCTAAATCCATTCAGGTTGTTTGCGGATTGAGGTTCGTCCTTTCTGCAAAGTATATTAAGTAACCATAATGTTGTAATTCTTTACTGTTTCAGATGCAAGGTGGGCAGTACCCACCCTACATTTTCAATCCCTTTTCATCGCCCAGTCAGGCTTATGCGAAGGGAGGATAATATAGCAGACCGCCCTCGCTAAAGAGACCTCCGCCGATCGAGGAACCATCGGGGAAGGGGAAGTTGCGATCGTAAATCTGTTGCCAGTTGCCTACAGATGAGATCGCGTCTACCACAAAGTTATCATCTAGACCTAGGCTTTCACTTAAATCACCTTCCACTCCCAAGAAGCGCCGGATAGCTGGATCGTCGCTATCCAGGAAGTCATCGACGTTTTCCGAGGTAATGCCAAACTCTGCTGCTTGGATAGTAGCATAAACTGTCCAAGTGACCACATCTTTCCACTCTGACTGATTTTCATCGACTATCACCGCCAGAGGCTCTTTTGATAAGCCTGTTGCGATTGGCCGCGAAGGAATACCTTCTGCCAGCGGTACGCTTAAAGCCAGAGACTGGATTAAACTGCCATCACCAGTAACCACGTCTACTTCTCGATCGTTATAGGCATCATATAGTTCGAGCGGGCTGTCAAAGGTGACTAAGTCAAAGGTAATGTCAAGTTCATCGGCTGCTTCTTGGATATTCCGTTCGGAGGTCGTACCGGAAATTACCCCGATCGAGCGACCTTCCAGATCCTCCAAGGAGTTGATGCCACTGTCGATGGGAGCGCATACAATTTGACTATCGTAAAGATAGACTGGCCCAAAGTCTATGCCTAGGAGAGCATCGCGACCTAGAGTATGAGTGATGGCCCGCGCGGTCACGTCTACTATGCCATTAGCAACATCGCTAAACCGCTCTTCTGGCTCTGAGACCACAAACTCTACTGCCTCGGGGTCGCCAAACACCGCTGCCGCGATCGCCCGACCATAATCCACCTCAAATCCCGTGAATTCACCGTCTTGTAAAAAGCCCAGTCCTGGCGCTGACCCTGGCAATCCCGGAAGTTTACAGAGATTGTCGGTTATCCGGGTATCTTAGCCGAATCGCCGTTTGCGCTCGCATCTCGTTGTTATCCACCAATGGTACATCCGACGGAGCAGTCCCGGAGAAGGGAGGAGAATAGATCAGACCACCTTCGGTCCAAATCTCGTTCAGACCACGGGGAATAATATCTTCATCAAAAAAGCGAGCGTAAATTTCCCCGTAGTACGTTCCACTTACCTACCTCCTCGATAATGTTGACTACGAAGTACAACTCTTCCAGCATCTGTTCTGGCAATGCGCCATCGATAATCCACAAGCCGTCTGCGCCTGGTCCACCAGTCAGCACAGAGCCACCACGACCACCAAACAGCTGGTCATTCCCCAGGCCTCCTCGCAGGATATCGTTACTGCCAGCTTTGAGGAGATCGTCATCTTCCTGGCCCAACAGCAAGTTGCCCCCCTCTCCTACCGTAGCATCCAAGGTGTCGTTCCCTGCTCCACCCAGCAATGTGTCTTCCAAGAGTCGCGAATAGTTCATCTAGCTCTGGGGTGCCTGGTATTATCTCCATACAATCCTCACACAGTTTGCTTTTTGTGTTGAACTAAGCCAGACTGTCACCAGTCCGGCTCGTCTTCAGAACCGGACGTGAAATTTTCGCTTCATCCGGCTCCTCAGCCTCAATTTCCTGTAACCAGGTGCGACCCCTATGACTATCATCCTCTGCTGATTTGGCGTCGTGACAATAGTCATGCAATAAATAGACTTAGGTGGTGTCCATACGCCGGGTTTATTGTCAGTGCTAATTGGTCAGGAGTAGACCTGCCAATGACCATTATCCTTTCCCTTTTGGGCCAGTGTGTAAGCCTTATTCCACTGGTTAATGTTTACGACGCTGCAACACTTCGCTTTATGTTCACCATATCTACTCGCTCGGCGTTGACCGGTTTAGGCTACCAGCCAGAGCGCCTTTCCACCCCGCTTTGCGGATTGATGCCATCGCTACCGCAGGGGTGGCGCTTTTACCCCTGCACCTGGGGAGATGGACTCACACCATCATTATCTGAACGTTGTCAGGGCTTATGGAACCCTGCTGCCGGTCCCTCACTGGCCACTGCCGGTGATTTACGGCAAACGAATCGCAGGTCACCTAACTCAGACATTATACACATTTTCTCAATTGAAAGTCCCGCCACGCGGTGTCTCCTGGTCGCTCGATGTCCCCCGGGACGAGGCGTCTCCTGGGAGCGCTAATCGCACTACCCAGGAGACGCCGCCAGGGAATTGACAGCCATTGTATTGTTATATAGTAGTGGCGACCCAACTCCATAAATGTCATGGACTTCTCGACCGTCGTAGTGTCCTGGCAGATGGCTGCCCTTCCCTGTCTCAGAACTTACGCTGCTCGAATTATACAATACCGTTGGCCTCGAAAGCAGCCGGGGCCGCCCACCATATTAGCCTCTGCTCTATTCTCGATTTTCCCTTGACCATTATCATGCTTTAATACCAAAACACGGGCATTTATTGCCCTTCGATATCCCCCAGAGGGGACGCGCCTTAAGCACTACCCCCCCCCAGAGATATCGAAGCCTCCTGTGTCCTCTATCTAGTCGAACAATCTGCGATCTACTGTTAAGAGTGAGAAATATAACTTTACAAAACTTTACCTTATCGGCCCTGATGAGAGTCACCTCCGAGCACGGGAATATATTTTCAGAACCAAAGGCTCTGGAAAATTTTCTGTTAGGTTGTCAAGAAACAGCTATTGCTAAAGATAGTACAATGATTGTCAGCATATCGCAAGAGATTCCCCTAGTGGACCCCCTGGCGGTGATGGCAGCGATCGCCCCTTCGGATCGACTGCAGTTTTACTGGGAAAGCGCAGGGGAGGCGATCGCTGCCATTGATGCTGCCACAAGTATAAAGATAACCCAGGCAGATCGATTCAGAAAAGCCCAAGGATTTATTCATACATGTCTGGCAAATACGATTAGCATTGGCGATCTCGATCGCAGGTTTGCTGGCCCGCATTTTTTTTGCAGCTTCACATTTTTTGGACAGCAGTCGGAGTCAGTTTTTCCAGCAGCAACAGTGCTTTTACCACGTTTACAGGTAGCTTGTAGCGCCAACCATTGTATCTTAGTGACGAATTTAGCGATCGGTCCTCTGGCGGACATTAAAAGCATATGCTCAAAGTTATGGTGGGACTGGCATAAAATTAGTTTATGCAATAATAACGGATTCCATAAAGCCGCAGGAAATAAATTGCCAACTGGACAATTATCAGTCCCCCCCTGCGACTAGCGATCCTGGGGGACACAGAAGATAAATTCAAGCAGACGGTGGGTGAAGCATTAGAGTTGATTCGCTCGGAAAGATTGAGTAAAATAGTGATCGCCCATGGGATCTCGATCCAAGCTAAAGTACCATTTAGGGAGAGAGAAGCGCTGCATAATTTACGCCAGCTCCATGGAGATTGCCATATATTTATGGTAAGTAATGGTGAAGGAAAGAGTTTTATCGGGGCGACGCCAGAAAGGTTAATGAGAATTCGGTGTGTCCCGGACAGTGGGATCGGCGCGCTGTGTCCCCCGAGTAGCGATCCTAGCGCTCCCGAGGGACACAGTTTCGGGACAGAGAATCAGCAGCTATTCACAGAGGCATTAGCCGGTTCAGCACCTCGGGGAAAAACGAGAAGGGAAGATGCAGATTTTGCCAATAGTTTACTCGCTAGCGAAAAAGAAAGACGGGAACACCAATTTGTGATAGATTATATTAAAGGATGCTTATCGAAGTTGGGCTTAAAGCCGGAAATATTGCCAATGCCAAAGTTACGGAAATTAGCGAATATCCAACATTTGTGGACCCCGATCGAGGCAAAAGTGCCTCCAGGAGTGCATCCTTTGTCAATACTGGCAGCATTGCATCCGACGCCAGCGGTGGCGGGTACGCCCAGAGAAATAGCCTGCCAGGAAATACCTAGGTATGAAAGCTTCGAGCGGGGTTTATATGCCGCGCCCTTGGGTTGGGTAGATGGACGCGGAAATAGCGAGTTTGTGGTAGGAATTAGGTCAGCGCTGATAGAAGGCGATCGGGCGACAGTTTATGCGGGTGCGGGTATAGTAGCCGGTTCCGATCCGAAGAAAGAACTGGCAGAAATTCAGCTGAAATTTCAAGCATTGTTGCAAGCGTTAGTATAAGTAATCGCCATGAGGAACGGGTGTGGTCATGCATTAGTTGCATTAGTAGAGAATAATATTCTCTCGAGATAATACTCGTCTAACTGATACTTCCAGATAGATAATGCCAAGCTTTAGGGAGGTTGAGTTGCATCAGGGCAGCAATGCCTCTGAGTATTCTGATTTCGGGTAAGTTGGGATCGAGGGCGATCGCCCATTGCAGGGCCCGTTCTGCCTCCCCAGGACGCCAGTCATAAAGGTAAACGAAGGCCAGGTAGGCATGTACATAGGGGTTTTGGGGGTCTAGCTGCCGGACTTGTCTTAAGGCCGCGATCGCGCCAGAAACATTTTGCTGTAATATTCTCGATAATACCAGCCCATAGGCCCAGTCGGTGTTTTCTGGTTCTTGCTGCATCCGATATGTGAGGGCCAGGTCTGCTTGCAGGACATAGTCCTGAATGGGATCGTACTGGTTAATCCTCCCGGTTTGGGCAAAGACGATCTCCAGTCCCTCTGACCCCTTGGGTAAATGGGTGGCAACCTGCCGCAGTTGGGTGACCAGATCCAATTCTGACGCAGGTATTATAGCAGCATCGGGGTCGATCGTAACAGTCACCTTTGGCACTGCGATCGGATAGCTTTCACCCGTTTTCCGGTTTAGGTAGGTCGCCTTGAGGCTGTATGCACCAGCTGGCAGGTCGGAGGGAGGCAGCATTGCCAGATGTTCGATGACCTGAAAACTTGACTTATCTGCTTGTTCAGAATACAATTCGCCCATGCCAATGCCGTGGTCGTGCAACCATCTTTGAGATTTATCTACCCCTACCATCACGCCCACCCTAAAGGGTCGGGCTACAGATACAAAGTCCGCCTGCGCGGGCTTCAAGGTGGGCGGAGCCCACCTCACATTACCATCAATTTGCCAGGTTATTAATACTAAACCAGATTGTAACTCCGACCACGGACCAATCCACTCATAGGTTACAGGTACGGGAACCCCTGGAGGCACTTTTTCAGGCACTTCTACTCTGACTAGCTGCACTTCGGTACTGGGTACTGCGGCGGGTTGTACCTGTACGGGCGGCTGTTTTTTGTGGTAGAGTTTGAGGGTACTGCCATCCACTAATGGCCAGCTTTTCTGGAGTTGAAAATCTCCGCCTTGCTCAACTATTTGCACCATTTGAGTTTGCGCTGCTGTGGGAACCGATCCTTGGTCTTCTGTTTTGGTCACAAACCAAGATAGCGATCGGGCATCTTGTGGCACCTGTTCTGTCTGAGTCCCCACCTGACGTCCGTACACCTGAAAGTTCCTTAAGGCACCGTAATGGTTGAAATTGTGCTGATTAATGAATGGGGTCGAGGGCAATACTCCTAGGGTCGAGCGCAAATAAGGTTCTGTTTTAATTATCTCATCAATCACTTCTTGGTGAGGCCAAGGTTGTCCCCAATAAGGATAATGCTGGGTCCGGGGGCTGAGAAGTTGGGTCAGGAAAGCACCAGGCAGAGGAAATAAATTACTCAACATCAGTCCTGTTGCTAACAACATCGTGCCCCAGCGGATCTTACTTCCCCAAGGACGACTGACAGCATCCCAGGAAATCAAGCCTTTTGCCAACCACAGGGATAATACCGGTAAATAGGGTAACACGTAGCGGGCATCTTTATTGATATTCAGGGAACAGAGAATATATGCGCCGACCACAAATACTGCTAACCAAGTGATTGATGAATTTCTATTAATTCCTGTGGCATGCTTCTTCTTTGGACGCCTAGATAAGGAAGGAACGTGATGCTGAATGGGTAGATGGGGAGATGAATAGATGGGAAAATAGTCGGGTGGCATCTCATTCATCTCGTTCCCAGTCTCTGGCTGGGAACGCGGCCCATGAGGATCTGCCTCCAGCTGATTAAATTTATGTTTTTTATTACCTTGCTTCTGCCAATAAAGAATTAAGCCAACAATCGCCACTAGCAATAAAGGCCAGGAAACCAGGTAAGGAGTAATTTTCCAGTAATAAACCCAGGCGTCCAGGGTATTGAGGGCCGGGTCTCCTTCCGCGATCGCCGCATCTAGGGTGGCCCGTTTACCGGAGGTCAAAATCAGCAACCAATTGGTGCGATACCAGGGATAGCATACTAACAATGCTACCGCAAAACTCCCCATTAACTGCGCTATGCGTCCCCATTTACGCTGTTTAATTGTCCCCCAAAAGACCCACAAAATTGGCGTTAATAGGAAAAACAATGCTGTCTGCTTCACCAATAGCGCCATCCCCAAAGAAAGCCCAAATATAATTGCCCAAAACCATCCTTGAATACAGTTTTTATCTAGCGGCTTTCCCAATCCTAAGCCCGCAGGCTTCTTCCTTGTAGCCCTGGGGGTGGAATTAATTGTCTTTTTCCAGAGGGTCAGACAGCAGAAACTCAGGGTCACAGTTGCTGTCAGGGGATAATCTAGGAGAAAATCCAGGCGATAGCGATATAAACCGGGTAGTATTTGACAGATCGCCGCTGCCCATAAGGCCACCCGGACATTAAATAATTTCCTGCCCAGACAATAAACCGAACCTAGGAGAATTATACTATAGAATAGCATTACCAGGGTGGATTGGTCCGGTCCCGTGCCAAAGATATTCAGAAAGGGAACCGTGGTAATGTAGGTTAGGGGCGGAATTTTGGTCGATCGCATCCAGAAAGAGGTCCACCATTCCCTATTCAACCATTCTGGTGCTTGCAGGATTTGCCAGTAATTTAAGGCCCCGGTCAGGTAGTCCGCCTGGTCCCAAGCAGGGACCGAGTTGTCCAGGGCAAACCACAGGCGAGCGACTGCTGCGCCCGCCAACCAGATGATTGCCAAAACCAGCAGATATTTGCGATGTTTATTTTTCAAAGCCACTCCTCATCCATGGCTGGCGCCACGCTGCGCGATCAGACTTTTCTCATTTTAACATGGGGTATGCCTGCTTCATCAAAGATACCACCTTCTTGCACGAACCCCAATTGGAGATAAAGTTCTTTGACATATTCCTGGGCGTATACTACTACTTGTTTAACATCTTTTTGCGCCGCCACAGCTATTGCCTGGGCCATCAACTGCTTGCCAATGCCGCGCCCTCTTGCTGGGGGAAGGACGGCAAGTCTTTCGATTTTAGCTGTTTGCCCATCCAGATATCTTATTCTCGCAGTTCCCACGGGTTGATTATCTAAATATGCTAATAAATGATCTGCAGTTTCGTCTCGTCCGTCAAACTCTAATTTGGGGTCAACCCCTTGTTCTTCTTGAAATACTTTCGTTCGGATGGCATTTATTGCTGTCATTTCTGTATAGTAGCTCACTGTTTTTAGCATGATATTGCTCATAGTTTTCTGTGGGATATTTTTAATGTTGAGTGCGGCAAGCACTTTAGTGCTTACTACGAACGGCAAGCACTAAAGTGCTTACTACGAACGGTGTGACTTGTTTTAGTCAACCTGCCGTGTCCGCTTTCTCGCGATCGTTGCGGGTACAAAGAGTTGGGGAAATAGCAGTCCCGATCGGGCTTTGTATGCAGCAAACTCGGGGTAACGAGAGAGAGATTGGTCTTTCTTGCCCATATTGGGCAGGAAGATTGCGCCGACAAATGCTGCCAAAATTACGAAAGGTAGCCAATGCATTGCCAGCATGGCAAAACCCGTGTAAATGAATATTTCTCCCAGATAGTTGCTATTGCGACAGCGGGAAAAAAGCCTTCTGTAATCAGTCCGGAACGATACTTGAGGGTGAAATACTTTTGGGCATCGCTTGTGTAATTTAGAAACAGGCCCATGATATTGAGAAAGATGGCAGCTGCTACTAGCGGTAGGGGTGGCACTGTAGCGCTACTAATGAGAATGAAGGGGGCAACCCAGTACAGTCCTAAGATTGCAAAAGTGAAAATACCTAATCCTACAGACATTTCTTCCTCCCACTGCTTGTCGGGGTAAATCCGATCTTTGAGCAACCACAATATACCATAGGTGCCGTGCAGCGCCAGGTATACCCAAGGACCGAGGGTGAAGTTTTGGTAGAAAAGCATCAGTCCCACTATAACTAAGGGGGTGAGTCCTTTGTGCAGATTGATTGCGTACTTAATTTTCATGACAGGGGTTCCGTAACTATTCCACTATTATATCCCTAAGAGACTGTTGAGTCACGCCCGGAAGGCGATGAGAGGAGATAATTTTTAATTTTGAAACCAGGTACATGGGAAAAACCCGGTTTCTGGACTTGGTTTCAAACTTCCACAACTGGCAACCCTGCTAGGGCCATTGCCACATCTTCGGTACTGTATTCCCGATCGGACAGCTTGCCAGCATGGTAATCAATGTAAGCCTGCATGTCAAAGTGACCGTGACCGCAGAGATTAAACAGAATAGTTTTGCTAACTCCTTCTTCTTTGCAGCGCAAGGCTTCATCGATCGCCCTTTTGACGGCATGATTGGCTTCCGGCGCGGGTAAAATCCCTTCAGTACGGCCAAAGGTAACTCCAGCAGCGAAACAGGCCAGTTGGGGATAAGCTATAGGTGCAATTAAACCCAACTCGACCAGATGACTGATGAGAGGTGCCATTCCATGATAGCGCAGACCGCCAGCATGAAATCCTATGGCTGCGCCACGCTGCGCGAACGGGTACAAAGCTACTGCCCAAGCTGTGCATTTTTACCAAAGGGGTCAGATGGGCGGTATCGCCAAAATCATAACTATATTTCCCTTTGGTTAAGGTGGGACAAGCTGCGGGTTCTACGGCGACAAATTTAATCGTTCGCTGTTGTTCGCCTCGCAACTCTGTACCCAGGAAGGGAAAGGCAATACCAGCAAAGTTGCTGCCGCCCCCAGTGCAACCGATAATAATATCGGGTTCGTCTCCTGCCATTTCCAGTTGCGTTCTAGTCTCCTGACCAATTACTGTTTGATGCAGCAGGACGTGATTGAGAACGCTACCCAGGGCATACTTAGTTTGTTCGTCTTGGACTGCCTTCTCGATCGCCTCCCCGATCGCGATGCCCAAGCTACCAGTACTGTCAGGATCTCGTGAGAGAATTTGCCGTCCCGCCTGAGTTGCGCTGCTGGGGCTGGCAATAACAGAGGCACCATAGGATTCCATCATAGCGCGACGATAGGGCTTTTGCTGATAGCTAATTTTGACCATGTAGACTTCCACTTCCAGGTCAAATAGCGCCCCGACAAAGGCGAGAGATGACCCCCACTGTCCGGCCCCGGTTTCGGTGGTCAAGCGTTTCACTCCCTGCTGTTTGTTATAATAAGCTTGAGGGACAGCAGTGTTAGGTTTGTGGCTGCCAGTGGGGCTGACTCCTTTATATTTATAGTAGATTTTCGCAGGGGTATCCAAGGCTTTTTCTAACCGTCGGGCCCGGTAGAGAGGAGTTGGTCGCCACTGACGGTAAATGGCTTGCACTTCTGGGGGAATTTCTATCCAGCGATCGCTGCCAACGTGGGCCCCGATCCTCTCCCCGCCCGGATCTCCTCCCCTCCCCGATCGGATGACATAGCCCCCAGGCCAAAGATCCATAAACTTCAGCTTATATAAGGTATAAGAAAAAAAATTTCTCAAAACCCTTGACAAAACGCAATCGAGTTAGCTAGGCTGTATTCATGCTCTTTCAGACCCATCCTTGGAGGAAAAGCCTATGACGGCTATCAACCTTGCGAAAGTGGGATGCACCCCGGTAGAAGGATCGCGAGTAACCGAAATCTCAGCTTAACCAACAACTCCCTCACCGGTACTATACCGTCTGAGCTGGGTGAGCTGAGTAATTTAACGAAACTCCGGCTGCACAACAACGAGATCACCGGCACAATCCCGACCGAGTTGGGTGAGCTCGCCAACCTGCAGATCCTCGGGTTGTCTGCGAACGCCCTAACCGGGACCATCCCCCCTGAGTTGGGCAATCTAACCAGTTTACAAAACCTGTACCTGTGGCAGAATGAGCTCACCGGCGCAATCCCGCCGGAGCTCGGCAACCTCACCGGTTTGCGGAACCTCTGGCTCCAAGGTAACCACCTAACCGGCGATCTACCCGCAAGTGTCGAAGCTTTATCGGCAACCAAACGGTTGGAGAATCCACCCTATGTTGGAGTTCCGATCGAGGACGTGGATACTGTCGTAGAATACGACAGGAACTCCACTCGCAATCACAACCTCAGCATAGATATCAGCGGGAACTTTGGCGACATTAACGATAATATTACCAGTTACAGCGCTAGCGGTTTGCCAGACTGGTTAACCATTGACTCCATTACTGGGGTGATTAGTGGCACGCCTGATTGGGATACTGCTGCTAATGTTGCTGCTAATCCTGCTAAGAGCAATAAAATCTGTAACCGTAACTGCATCAGATGATGCGGGAGGCTCCGTAACGGATAAGTTTAATATCTCGGTGTCCTTTAAGAGCTCTAGTGCTGGGCTTTACCTCATCAATGCCAGCGATTATGGAGTCCTGAAGGATATCAATGGTCCCGGTAATCGCTATTGGAATTTCGACCGCGACTCCAACCATATCCGCGTCAGTGATGAGGAACATGGTTCCGTCCCCTTGCTAGTGCTGTTAACGGGTTGGATGGGGTGACAGCCGAGAAATCCCGAGTGACGGAACTCACAGCCGGGGTGAGCCGTGCGCTCCCTTCTGAGTTAGGCAAGCTCACTGCCTTGCAGAAAATAGAACTGGACCGCAGCGGCCTGAGCGGCACCATTCCCCCTGAATTAGGGGACCTAGACAACCTGACACACCTGTGGTTGGATCACAATTCCCTAACAGGTAACATTCCCCCTGAATTGGGGAACCTACGTAATTTAACGTGGTTGAAACTGAACAAGAACTCCTTGAGTGGTTCGATTCCCCCTGAATTGGGGAACCTGAGCAACCTACAAGAATTATGGATGGGGAACAATTCCCTGAGTGGCAGCATCCCACCGGAATTAGGGAATGCCACCGAGCTGCAAAACATTTACCTGGACCATAACAATCTAACGGGGACAATACCCGACTCGCTAGGGAACCTCAGCAACCTAACAAAACTGTGGTTGCAAAACAATTCTCTGGAAGGTCCAGTACCAACTGAGTTGAACGGTATAAATGACCTCAACGTCCAAGGAAATCCTCTCATATAATCCGGATAAAGCGGAAAGCGAGGGAGGATAGTAACAGGTTGGGGGGGTGGGGATTGGGAGAGGTAGAAGAGTTCACCAAAGATGAGGTTCAAAAAGATGGAATCAACAGTAATGGATCAGGTTGCCTTCCAGATCAGCAGTAGCAGTGGGGGGGCGGAAGACAAGGACATAGCCATCGACCGCAATGGTGATGTCTGGATTACAGGAGAGTTCGGGGGCAGCATCGACCTCGACGGCGACGGCGAACATGATTTGATCAGTAATGGCTCTTTCGATAGCTATGTAGTCAAGTTCGACTCTGAAGGGAAGTTGGTTCGGGCCTATGATTTCGGCAATACTGAGATTTTACTCCCAGACAAGGGCATAGGCATAGCCACCGACAGCAATGATAATGCGTGGGTGTTAGGAGGGTTCCATGGCAGCATCGACATCGACGGAGACGGAAAAGAATGATTTGACCAGTTCAGATAGTTATGGGAGTCACTATTTAGCCAAGTTCAACTCGGAGGGGGACTTTGTTCAGGCCTTAGAGATCGGCGGATAATTATACTGATCACACTGAATCGGGCAAGAGCATAGCCATCGACAGCAAAGATAATGTGTGGACTAAAGGAAGTTTCTGGCGCCACCTCGACATCGACGGAGACGGAGAAGATGATTTGATCAGTAATGGCGGCCGTCGAGATAGCTATTTCGCCAAGTTCGACTCAGAGGGGGATTTGGTCAACGTCTTCCAGATCGGCGGTAGCGGTGATGACGTTGGTCATGGCATAGCCATCGACAAGGATGATCATGTGTGGACTACAGGCTCTTTCTCCGGCAGCATCGACATCGACGAAGACGGCAATAATGATTTGACCAGTAATAATGGCAGCAGAGATGGCTATGTAGCCAAGTTCGACTCGGAGGGGGCTTTGCTCTTTGCCAAAAATATCGGCGGTAGCGATCGGGACTACAGCCTTGACATAGCCACCGACAGCAAGGGTGATGTGTGGGTTAAAGGACAGTTTCAGGGCAACATCGACATCGACGGAGACGGCACCAATGATTTGACCGATGGCTCAAAAGATTATCCTTTTCCCCTTGATGAATATGTAGCCAAGTTCTCGAGCAATGGTGATTTCGTCAAAGCCTTAAGGCTCGGTGAGCATGCCGAAGCCGATGGCGACGATACCGAAGGCATAGCCATCGATAGCAATGATCATCTGTGGGTTACAGGACAGTTCCAGGACAGCATCGACATCGACCTCGACGGCAACAATGATTTGACTAGCGATAGCTCTTTCATCGATAGCTATGTAGCCCAGTTCGACTCTGAGGGGAATTTGGTTCAGGCCTTAAAGATCGGCGGTAGCGGTAATGCCGTTGGCTTTGACATAGCCGCCGACAGCAATGGTAATGTGTGGGCTACAGGAAGTTTCCGGGACAGCATCGACATCAACGGCGATGGCATCAATGATTTGACCAGTAATGGCCCTAGTTTCAGTAAAGGCGTTAATGCTATCTATGTAGTTCAAGTTGAGAAGGCAACTACAGAAGAAGTCACTCAACTGAAAGTCACTCCTTCTGAATCGACCAAAGCAGTAGAACCAAACACAAGTGTCAGCTTTGATGTCAACTACTCTACTGAACCTGCGGAAACTCCCACCACAGGAATAGTCTTTCAAATGCATTGGGACAGTTCTCAAGTAGCATTTGATCCAGTCACTGGTCTGACCGAGCATTTTCCTTTGGGCGCACAACCTATAAGTGCAGTCTTGGACGATCCGATTACCAACGGGGGTTTGGACGGCGACCCCAGCACAGACAAATACATCCTGCAAGCTTGGGTAGATGCTAACGGAAATTGGCCCAACAGTCCTAATCCTACCCTTTACACGGCCAACTTCACAGCGCTACCAGGGTTTTCAGGGACGCAGATCAACTTTGGTGCCAACTCAGATGACCTGCCTGCAAATAGCAACTTTGTCCCCAGTTCCATTGCATTAACCTCCCCCGCTCCATCACCTGCTCCATCACCTGCACTGGACATTGATGGGAATGGAGTTATAGATGCGTTAACTGACGGCCTTGTGGCCATACGTTATCTCTTCGGGTTCAGGGGAGAGACTTTGACTGAAGGTGTTGTAGGTGAAGGTGCCACTCGCGATACATCAGAAATTGTTACCTACCTGGATGAAATGGGGGACATAATGTTAGATGTAGATGGCAATGGCACGGCAGGGGCGTTAACTGATGGCATTTTATTCATGCGCCATGCTCTCGGGTTCTCTGATCAGGCTTTGATCTCGGGTGCAGTAAGCGAGGATGCCACTCGTACTACTGCTTCGGCAATTAATGAGCACATGCAATCTTTCGGCATGATGTAAGGCCTTATTCCTCTCCTTCCCGGGCTCCGCCTGGGAGGGCGCGGTTGGGGGAACACATAATTTTCGAGAAAGTAACGAGATTTTTGAGTTATATGCTGTAGCAGCAGAGGAGACAGAAAATAGCGAAAAGTCTGTAATTATATATTTTACGGTTAATGTATCTTATCGTAAAAGGAGAGGAATTAATAATCCAAGTGTCGGTGCTCGCTCAGTAGTGACGCTTAAGAACCTTCGTAGCTTTACATATGGGATGAAAGAACTACTTGATGAATTGTCAGAGTCCGACAACTGTACAAAAAATTAAGCCTTGCCTCCCAACCGATGGTTCGAGGGACGGACTCTCCTGTCGCCCGTCCTACCCCTCCGATCGCCAGGACTGCTCAAGTTTTGTTACAAAAGAATAAGTGCTTGCGCCAGTTATGTAACTGGCGAGACACCAAAGCTGTTCTTTGAGTGCGCCTGACTATGGCTAATGAAGTTTCTTTTGTACATCGGCACAACGGTCCCACAGCCGATGATATCCCCAAATGCTGAAACTGTTGGGAACCGAAAGCCTCGATGCTCTGATTGATGAAACCATACCCCAGGCGATCCGGTATCGGCAACCCCTCCAGTTGCCCCCAGCCCAGAGCGAGTACGCGGCCCTGGCACAGTTGCAGGCGATCGCCTCGAAAAATCAGGTATTTCGCTCCTACATCGGCATGGGCTATCACGACTGTATCACCCCACCTGTAATCCAACGGAACATTTTAGAGAACCCGGGCTGGTACACCGCCTACACCCCCTATCAGTCAGAAATTGCTCAAGGACGACTGGAAGCCCTGCTCAACTTCCAGACAATGGTAATGGATCTAACTGGCATGGAAATTGCCAATGCTTCCTTACTGGATGAGGGCACGGCAGCCGCAGAAGCCATGAACATGAGCTATGGCCTGTGTAAAACTAAAGCCAAAGCCTTCTTTGTCTCTGCTGACTGCCACCCCCAGACGATCGACGTAGTGCAAACCCGGGCTCGACCTTTGGGAATAGAAGTAATTATCGGCGATCGCCAGACTTTCTTCAAAGCAGGCGATCGACCGGACATTTTTGGGGCCTTGCTGCAATATCCCGCTACCGATGGAGCAATTTACGATTATCAGGAGTTTGTAGAACAAGTTCATAGCGCAGGTGCTTTAGTCACAGTAGCAGCAGATATCTTGAGTCTCACCCTGCTGACGCCACCAGGAGAATTTGGGGCCGACATCGTGGTGGGCACCACACAGCGCTTCGGAGTTCCCCTAGGATATGGAGGACCCCATGCAGCTTACTTTGCCACCCGTGCAGCTTATAAACGGCAAGTTCCAGGACGCATTGTGGGGGTATCTAAGGATGCCCAGGGCAAGCCCGCATTGCGTCTGGCCCTGCAAACTCGCGAACAACATATCCGCCGAGAAAAAGCTACTAGCAATATCTGTACTGCTCAGGTATTACTAGCGGCGATCGCCAGCATGTATGCAGTCTATCACGGTCCCGAGGGACTCAAGCAAATTGCCGAAAAAGTACATAGTTTAACAGTCAAGCTAGCAGCAGGACTACAGCGACTGGGATATGCGATCGGTTCAGAACCTTTCTTCGATACCCTGAGGGTGGAGTTGGGATCGAAACTCAGCGCAGAAATTATGAAAGCTGCTGCAAGTCGTCAGATTAACCTGCGAACAATAGACGATCGTACTGTAGGCATCAGCCTGGATGAAACTACCACCGAACAAGACTTGCAGGATCTCTGGCAGATTTTCGCAGGTGCTGAAAAGTTGCCCTTTACTGTAGAAGAATTAGAAGTCAATAGTCAGAACGGAAAGTTTGCCCGGACTAGCAGCTATCTGACTCACCCAGTCTTTCACCGCTATCGATCGGAAACAGAGTTGTTGCGCTATCTGCATCGGCTACAAAGTAAAGACTTGTCTCTGACAACATCGATGATTCCCCTGGGATCCTGCACGATGAAGCTGAATGCAACAGCAGAGATGATGCCAGTGACTTGGCCCGAATTTGGCAAGATTCATCCCTTCGCCCCCCGGTCCCAAACCCAAGGCTACCAAATCCTCTGCCAGCAGCTAGAAGCCTGGTTAGCTGAAATAACGGGTTTTGCTAGCATTTCCCTCCAGCCAAATGCCGGTGCCCAGGGGGAATATGCAGGCTTGCTAGTGATTCGCCAATACCACCAACAGCGGGGAGAAGCCCATCGCCATATTTGTCTAATTCCCACCTCGGCCCACGGAACGAACCCCGCCTCGGCAGTGATGTGCGGCATGAAGGTAGTGCCAGTCGCCTGCGACGGGAATGGCAACATCGACCTAGAAGACCTGAAGGCAAAAGCTGTCAAGCACGGCCAGGAACTTGCGGCCTTAATGGTGACCTATCCCTCCACCCACGGCGTATTTGAGGAACAGATTAAGGAAGGTTGCCAGGTAGTCCATAACCACGGCGGACAGGTATACATGGACGGGGCGAACATGAATGCCCAAGTAGGGTTATGTCGTCCAGCAGAGCTCGGGGCCGATGTCTGTCACCTGAATTTGCACAAGACATTCTGCATTCCCCACGGCGGCGGCGGCCCGGGCATGGGACCAATTGGAGTGCAGTCCCATTTGGTGCCGTTCCTCCCCGGCCATGCCGTAGTCCAGATGGAAGGCGAACAACGCATTGGGGCAGTTTCCGCTGCACCTTGGGGTAGCGCCAGCATCCTGACGATTTCTTGGATGTACATTGCCATGATGGGAACTGCCGGTTTGACTGAGGCCACCAAGATAGCAATTCTCAATGCTAACTATATGGCCCGTCGCTTGGATGCTTACTATCCCATTTTGTATAAAGGGAAGTCCGGGAAAGTCGCCCACGAGTGCATTTTGGATTTGCGATCGCTCAAAAAGACTGTCGGGATAGAAGTGTCCGACATTGCCAAGCGCTTAATGGACTATGGTTTCCACGCCCCGACAATTTCCTGGCCCGTAGCGGGGACAATGATGGTAGAACCCACCGAAAGCGAATCGAAAGCAGAACTCGATCGCTTTTGCGATGCCATGATTGCCATTCGCGGCGAGATTGAAGAAATTGAGTTGGGTAAGATGGATGCCGAGGATAATCTGTTAAAGAATGCCCCCCATACCGCAGAAGCCTTGATAGCTGGCGAATGGACTCATCCCTACCCTCGCGATCGGGCGGCCTATCCTGCCCCTTGGACGCGCGAACATAAGTTCTGGCCTACTGTCGGACAGATCGATAATGCCTTTGGCGATCGCAACTTTGTCTGTGCTTGCTTGCCCATGTCTGCTTATACCTCCTAGGAAATCCGGTTCGTTGTTGCGCCTGCACGCAACAACGTGCTCATGTTAAAAAAATCTTAAATATTGTCCCAGTCTTAGATTTTCAATCTAGGTAAATGATGAAGAAAAACTAAGTAATTTTAAGGCAGATGAAGATTTATCAAGAATTATAATAAAGCTGACCAATCAACACCGAGGAGATTCTAGAATCGAAGCATAGTTAAAACAGGAGTGTTGCACAACTATGGCTCAAAATACACCCAAAGCAACAACACGAGAAGATCACAGCATCGCCGACATTCTAATTGTCGCCTTCCTAGGTTTGTGTGGGCTGAGCTTCTTCATCCTTCTCGGTATTTTCTAGTTAATAATTACGCGATAAGAAACGACAATAGGGCGATCGCTCTCATAACCGGTGCAACTGGTGAGAGGGCGATCGCCTCAACTATGTTAATTGTTAATTTTTATTACTTATTAGCCAAGAAATAGCCAGTTTCTTGGAGAATTTCTGCCCATATCTGTAGCAGCAGCTATAAAGAGGTTAACTGCCTCATCTAAAGCTATTCTTGCCGCTGCTGGTGTTTCCCCTGCATCACATCTATTGGCATAGCGTGGGCCACAAATTGCGAATCTTCTTTCCAGATTTGTACTGTGTCTTCTATGTCCAATGCTCTCCTATTATAAGCTATTTTAGCATGAATTGTGGGCGATCGCCTCTCACAAGCTCCCGGCATGAACGATCGAGGCCGAAAAAGCCTCAAAATAAACACCCTAGGCATCGCCCACCACTTGCTATTGAGGAATCCTGATGACAAACTCAGTTCCTTCACCAATTTTTGAATTACATAACAGCGATCCCCCATGCTTTTTCTTTATTATATCATGACAAATAGACAAACCCAAGCCAGTACCCTTACCAACAGGTTTAGTAGTCACAAATGGTTCAAATATCCGCGACTGCATTTCTGCTGGTATCCCGGGTCCATTATCAGTAATTTTAATCTCCACCCCTGCTCCTTCGATCGCTGAGGTTTTGATAATCAGCCGATTAGGATTCTGTTTAATTTCCTCATAAGAAAGCCCCTTATTCAGATTATCTTCATCCAAAGCATCGATAGCATTAGCCAGCAAATTCATAAATACCTGGTTCAAAGGACTGGGATAGCAATTCACCAGGGGCAAATCGCCATATTCTTTGACCACCTCAATATCGGGACGATGATCGTTAGCCTTGATGCGATGCTGTAAAATCATCAGGGTACTATCTAACCCTTCATGAATATTAACCTGTGTCTTAGAGGTATTATCCATGCGAGAAAAACTCCGCAAAGACACGCTGATCTGGCGGATGCGATCGACACCTACTTCCATGGAAGCCACCATTTTTGGTAAATCTTCAACCAAGTAATCCAACTCAATCTCAGAAGCATGCTGCTCAATTTGTGCTCCCGGTTCGGGAAATACCTGCTGATAGAGTCGCAAGTGCTCCAATATCTCCTCAGTATATTCCGATGCCAAGCTCACATTACCAGCAATGAAACTGACCGGATTATTAATTTCATGAGCCACACCTGCCACCAGTTCGCCAAGAGACGACATTTTTTCACTTTGAACCAGTTGGATTTGAGCCTGCTGGAGTTTTTCCAAAGATTCCCTAAGTTCAGCCGTTCTTGAAGATACCCGTTCTTCTAACTCCGACGTTAATTGTTGCAGAAGTACATTTTTTTTCTGGAGTTGTTTAGTCAAATTCCGCATCCGCAGGTGGATATTGAGCCGCGCTAAAACTTCTTGATGTTGAAATGGTTTTGTGACATAATCTACTGCCCCTAGGTTCAACCCTTTGACTTTATCCTGCGTGTCAGAAAGAGCCGTCATAAAAATCACAGGGATATCTTTTGTTCTCTCAGAATCTTTCAAGCGGCGGCAGGTTTCAAACCCATCTATCCCCGGCATCTGCACATCTAACAAGATGATATCTGGCAATACCTCTTCCAACTTGGACAGCGCACTTTCGCCATCTTTAGCCACTAATACCTTAAACCCGAACTCCTTCAAAAAACTGAACAGTATTTTGATATTAGTCGGATTATCATCAACAATCAAGATTGTGTCTTGTTTGGCTGTCTCCATATGCACGTACTCCCAGAACCTTTTACCAATTTTATTATTTATCTTGTAGCAGTAATCACTATTATATCTTTAAACGCTGGTGACTGTAAACCCTGGTGAGTATAGTCCCCTCTACACCTGGTTTAAATCACTGACAACTGGTGGGCCTAAGCTGTCGCGCATTTACATTGCTACGGTCGATCCGCTGAAAGCCTTGTACTCAAAGAGTTTCCCAATTTTTAATTTTGACTCGTAGAATTTTGAATTGCTTATACAGGTTTAGCGACAATTTGATTCCATTGAGATATAATCATTATAACACAGAATGAACCCAGAGTCAAATAAAATGTCCCCCATCTCTCCCATAGAGGAAGAAAAATATAACATTAGGGCCCCGAGGCGACCACGGCCAAGCCACTCAGAACAGCACCTGTCTACACTGCCTACCGTTCCGGAAAAATCAGAACATCAAACCACCAGAGGGACTCTCGCTAGCCAGACAGAAGCTAACCCATCAGCCAGCTGGGTGACAGTGGTGGCGATCGCCGTTATGTTTGTAGGAATAATCATCAATAACTTCTGGATTGGCATATCGGGAACGATTGTGGCTCTATTGGTATCCTTGCGGCTTATTTTGCCTTTCCTGCAATACTTACTAGCGGATTTATCGCCACAACAGCGTACCCAACTGTTAGGCTTAATTAGCTTTTCAGTAGCCCTAGCAGGCTTGTTAAAATTCATTGGTGTTTACCGACGCATAGGAGATTGGCTCAACCAGATAAAATGGGATGAATTCGGTTCCTGGGCCGACTGGGTAGGAGCCTTGGGGCAAATCACGATCGCCATCCTCGCGGTCTATATTTCTTGGCGTCAGTACGTCATTTCCAGAGACTTAACAATTCAGCAAAACATCATCACCCAACAGCAAACAATTGACGCTTACTTCCAGGGGGTCTCGGATCTAGCATTAGATGATGAAGGGATGCTAGAAGACTGGCCTCAAGAGAGAGCTTTCGCGGAAGGTCGCACTGCTGCGATTTTCAGCGGTGTAAACGCCCAGGGCAAAGCCAAAGTATTGAGGTTTTTGTCCCAGTCCAACCTCCTCACCCCCCTGAGACGAGATTATCATTTGGGACGCCCCATCTTTGATGGCAAGGGCGGTTATCAGGAAGACCGCGCCAACGGTGTCCGGGTAATAGATTTAGGGGTGATGCTGGCGGGGACTTCCCTGGCGGGGACAGACTTGCGCTGGACAGATTTGAGCGACGCTTATCTAGTGAGAACCAATCTGGAACACTGCGATTTGGCCAAAGCTAATCTCTCTGGGACTGTATTGTACGAGGCCGATCTCATAGGTGCTGACCTCAAGGGAGTCCGTTTATTCTACGGCTCCCTGGAAACAGCCACCCCCCGGGATCGGACTCACCCTCCTAACTACTCCACTGGCGAATATACTGGCGCTGTAGTGGAAAAAGCTGACTTCACTCATGTCAAAGGGTTATCTGAAGAACAGCGTTACTATTGTTGTGCCTGGTGCGGCGAACGATCGCGAGGTACTATTCCTGGAGGCTGTGAAGGAATTCCTAATAAATTAGGACGATAATTGTCAGTTAGTAGGGTGGGCATTGCCCACCAGATACCACCAGATCAGTTATTAGTAATAGGTAAAGTTTTATTGGGGCAATTGCTCAATTAACAATTAACAATTGACAATCTGTCCTGTAGCGGCTGAGAGCTGAGCAGCATTGGCAATTTTCAGACTGTATAAACTGGCCTCCGGAGACAAGTATAATGGCGTTCCAGCGATTAAACGATCTAACACCATGCTAGTATCTTTAGCAAATAGACCCCGGCGACTGGCAACTTCTATGGGTGTCGTTTCCTCTCCTCGCACCAGAAAACCCCGATCGCCACCATCGAAGATCAGCGTTCCTCGGTCTCCGTGAGCTTCTAGTTTCCGTTCAGCCTGCCAGAAGGTTTCTCCTTTACCATAGATTACATCGGCGATCGCCCCATTAGTAAATCGCAACTGCGCAGTACATAGACAAGCGCTATAGTCATCTTCTGTTACTGGCCAATATCGGACTTGACAGCTGACGTTAGCGACTGTACCCAAGGCATCCGTAAGTCGGTGCAGACGGGAGAGAGCAGCAGTCAGGGGAAAACCGAACAGCTTTCGGTTATATTTCCAGCCCGGGAGAGCCGGTCTTTTAGGGGCGATCGTGGCGTAGCGAAGATAAAAGGGGTTACCAATTGCCGGTAATGACTGCTTAAAAGCCTGATGCAAGCCACCCAGAAGTTCAATATGCTCCACATGCAGCAGCTTACCACCACCAGCAGCCAAAGCGATCAGTTCTTCAGCTTCGGTTGCATCTAAGCAAAGGGGATATTCTACCACCACATGCTTGCCGCTGTTGAGTGCCGCACGAGTTATCAGACCATGATCTCGATTCACCGTACAGACGATCGCTAGATCCAGATCGGAACGATCTACCAGCTCCTGCCAGTTGGTTAACGCCTCAGCTCCATAGTTAAGAGCGAATTCCTGGGTTTTCTCCAGAGAGTGACCGGCAACAGCAACCAAATCTGAGCGTCGATCGGCTTGCAAGGTTTGCGCCCGCATTTTGGCAGCATAACCAGTCCCAACGATACCAACTCCGATCGTCTCGAAGGTCCCATGCTTGTTATTCACCGGCAGCAGTAAAACTTCAACCACAACCTTTACTCTTACCATATCCCGCTCCCCGATCGAAAGGTATAGCCAGCAATAGCAGCTGTTTAGGGACCGGGAGTGCGCAGATATAAGCAATCAGGATAGAATAAGCATAACTTATAATAAATTATATTCAATTGCTTTGTAAAAAACTGTAACAAGCTCTAAATTTTCCCGTAATATCAGAGATGAAGCTGACAGAGTTACAAACTGTTAAGCTGATGAGAATTCGATCGCGATCCATTGCCTAAATATGGGGAGAAGACACATCAGTTTAGCGGCAAGAGAGTGTGTCGAGGATTGTATGTTTCTAATAAAGGAATCCTCAACGCAGATGTCAATGGCTCTCTGAACGTAATGCGAAAAGTAAAGCCAAATGCTTTTAGCTATGGCTTAAAGGGCTTGCCGTTTAGCCCTGTAACGCTCGATCCGTTACGAACTCACGATTTTCTACAAATTGTGTGAACGGTACCGTCGATCAGTCCGATCGGTCCTTCCGGGATGACGATCGGACAGGCAACGGGTAGATCCTGACTTGCGTGGCTATGCCCACTTCTGACTGCACGATCGAAACCCATAAAGAAGAAGAGCTGTACTAACACTAGCCCTTGGACGGAGCAGTTGTTAGTGGTTGAATGCATTAATAACCACTAACAACATTCCCCTGATACAAGTTAGACAAGCCTGCTGATCGCGCAGCGTGGCGCCAGCCATAGCATTGGTTGATGGGGGATGCTGCCAAAAGATAATCTCTTCGTGGATCTGCTGGATATGGGTACCGGGAAAGTAGAAGCTGAGAATACGCTCACTTGACCAACCCATCTGACCCAATCTATGGGATCCAGCTTGAGACAGGCCCACTCCATGTCCAAAGCCACCGCCAACAAAGGCATAACCCCTCAGGGTGCGATCGTCTCTGTAGAGAGGCTCGATGTAAAAGAGGGTGCTGATGGGAGCCCAAAAGGCATTGCGAATCTGATCCTTTTCAATTTCTATTCTGCCCTTATCCGTTTGCACCTCCATTTTCAGCACTCTCCCAGTGGGCGATCGCTCTACTACCTGTACCCAGTGAATCTTCTGAAAACCCGCCTGGGGATGCTTGCGCCGCTTGAGATATTTATTGAGAAACTTGATCATATCTGACAAGCTAGTTTCGTACCGCCAGCGAAACCAATCCCAGTCTTCTTCGTTAAATCCCTTCTTCAGGTTGATGAAGCTGCGGAAATTGCTTTCCGATGCCAAGCTTTTATTGTCCAAATCCCACACATTGCCGACAGAATCGACCACCGCTGTTAGATAAGGTCGCTCTGGTCCATCCCACAGGTCGCTGTAAGGGGCTGTAATGCCGCCAGTGGTAGAAGAATACAGAGCGTCAACGAGCTGATTGTTGTAGGTTAGCACCAGACCCTTGGTGGCGGCGATCGCCTTGTCTACAGCCCCATATGTTTGGGCCAATCCCTTATACACCTGGCATTCAGGAGTGGCACAAAGTTGATAGTCATCTATGGCAAATCTCCGTAAATTCCGCAGGACATAAGTTCTGGCCAAAATTGCCTGGGCTTCCAGGGCTGCCTCTGGTGCTTCGGCTCCAATTTCGTGAGGAACAACGCCTCGCAGATAGGTCTCTAGAGGAACTTTATTGACTAAAGTATAGGATCCGTAAGCGTTCAGCTGGAGTCGCAGACTGCCCCCATAAAGGTGCTTGATGGACTGTCCGTCGAGTTCTCTACTCACCTGAATTAAATCTTTGCCACTGATAATATCCAGCTGGTGCCGGTTGTAGCGGTAGCCATCCAGAATCCAAAATGCTTGGGGAAACTGGCGCAGCACTTTCGTTTCCATATAGGAGGTGTCGTCGCCATGGGCTTTCAGACTTTTCAGCAGTAGGCGTCGCAGTAAGGGAGTGTGATAAACCGAGCGTTTGGCCCACACCTGCCACCGATCGGGATGAGCAATCTCCGTCTCAATTCCCCTAGCACGCCAAAGAAGAGCACTTTGTTCGGCACTCTCAAAGCTGCGATGGCTGCTTAAGACCACCCGCTCCTGTAGTATTGGTTCTGGTAAGGGATGCATCGCTACCTGTAGCTTGATGCTTTCGGTGTGGACGATCGCTTCTCCATCTATTGTCTGATAGCGTAACGCCAGCTTCTCGCCCTCTGTCGCTTTTACAGTTAAGTTGTCATTTGCTTTACTCCCAAACTGCTGCACCACTCCGATCTGAAGTTCGATATCCACTCTTTGACTTTGTCCCCACGAGGGAGACGCTGCCATTGACACCCAGCAAAACGATACTAGCATCGTACCTGCTAATTTCCAGACAAATTTTGTACTTGATAGACAAATATAACTGAAGCTGCTACTTTTCTGCTTGTGCATCTGTTCTTTCATCCAAGAGCACTGCTAGTCAAGATAACTTTATTCCCCCATCAATTAACCGGAAGGCTCTATGAGGAGATTTATTTTCGTTATGACAGGTTTTCGGTGGCGTCGGTTCTGGGCATTACCCCATAAGTCATGGTCTCTTGACAAATTCTGACCTTATCGAAGTCATAATGACTATGATTAAGACAAGAAGGGAGGAAGCAAAGGATGAGAATCGCAGAAATACCCACCAATCAGATTCGCCGCCCCCTGCTCAGACAAACGGATCCGGCAAAAGTGGCAGCATCCAAACCTGCCCATCTATTCAAGCGGAAGGATTACGAGAACCAATTGATGTGTTAGAAGTGGATGGTGAATATTATGGTTTCTCTGGTTGTCACCGCTATGAGGCTAAAGGCTGAAGGCTGAGGCTACCAGCGCCTGGGCAAAGAAACGATCCGCTGTCGCGTCGGCCGGGCCCCCCGTTCGGTACTGCGGATGCATCTGGCGTAATAATACGCTAATAAAGAAAAAAATGTCAACAAGCGTGAGATGATGAGTGACAACAACAACAAACAACGTGCTTTACCAACACGGCTTGTTTGATGAAATGGCCAGCGAACTGGAAGAGTATATAGATATGGTAGCAGAGCGGATCGCAGCTCTGGGGGGACTGGCGATGGGAACGGCTAGGATAGCAGCGAAGCGTGTGATCGTCGATACTGCCGGAATACCCCTTAGATATCTGGGATGGGAAAGACCATGTGATAGCTTTAGCAGATCGTTTGGCTCCCTACGCTAAGTACCTGCGGGGGCGATCTGCCTTACGGATGATTTCGGTGATACGGACACTGCTGACCTTTATACTGAAATATCTCGTGCCATTGACAAGCGATTGTGCCCATCTGCAAGGAGCAGCTACTCCCGAAAAAGTCAAGGTCTGATTAAACCTACCTCAGTTGTTAATAGTTAATGATGCATGGTGAAAGGCATTCCATGAGCGATGCATCATCCAATGAACAATGAACAATGAACAATGAACAATGAACAATCAACAATCAACAATGAACCATCAATATCTCCTGTCCCCTGGGACAAGAGCACACGGGAGATATCGAAACCCCAGGACAATGAAGCAACCTATAACCAAGTGCTCTTGCAGTTAATGCAGCGAGTGGGACTATCTAGCTTTAAGGCTCTCAGTCGCAAGTCTGGTGTACCTGAGAAGCAGCTGAGACGCCTGCGGAGAGGCGAAATATCCAGGCTAAGGTGGGAAATTTTCTGCCAACTGTCTGAGACCTTGGAAGTGCCAGTGACTGAGTTACTGGCAACTTTTGCGGGTGTCGGCTATCCCAATAGTGAAATCAGCCAAGAGTATCAGCGCTTGGCTTCACAGATGACTTCCCAACGGCAAGAATTAATGCTGGAATTTCAGCAGTCGAGTTTGGCGGTTTTGGAATCTTGGTTGCGACAATGGCCGATCGCGGAAGATAAAGCCAGAGAAAATCCCCAGTTGCCAGCGGTTAATTTGCTGCCTCTAGTGCGACCTGTCCAACAGTTAGTGGAACAATGGGGAGTAGAGTCGATCGCCCCTATTGGTTCAGAAGTGCCTTACGACCCCCAGTGGCACCAGCTAGCAGAGGGGACAGCAGAAACAGGGGATCTGGTCAAAGTAGTTGGTCCAGGCTACCGTCACGGTGATAAACTGCTGTATCGTGCCGAAGTTACACCGCTTTGAGAACGCCTATTATAGCAGGTCTGCCGTAAAATTTTGTGGTCGTGCCATAAATTGAACTAAGCCAGGCTGTCGCCAGCCCGACTCGTCTTCAAAACCGGACGTGAGACTTTCACCTCATCCGGATCCTCAGCTTCGATTTCCCTTTTCCGGGTGCGACCTGTTCTACTACCATCCGTTTCTGACTTGGTGTGGTGGCAATAGTCGTGCAACAACTGTAGATTTGTGTACCAATCCTTCCCTCCCATTGAGGTTGGTATGATGTGGTCTACTTCCCACTTATCACCTTCTCTGAATGTTAGTCCGCATTTTCCGCATTTTCCTTGTTGCCTCTTTAGCAAGTTGATTACTCGCGCACTTACTTCAGGGCTCTTTCTTAGCCTCATACTCCAGTATACCAGGTTCCCATCCATTGGGCTAGCCGTGCCTTTCACTTTAACGTGTCTAATTATCTTAGTTTCCGAGTGTTGGCGCAGTGTGACCTCCTCACCGTTCTTTAGTTTCCCAGTGAATTTCCACTGGCTTTCTTTAGTGGGGGTCCAGTATTTCTTTGGATAGTGATAAACATGTAGTGATGTGATGGCTAGTCTGTCTCAATAGGTGTGGGGATGTGGCATTTTCAATTTTTCGGCTGGGACGTCAATGCCTGAAATATCGTTATTTGACTTGCCGTTGGATGCCACTATTGCGATCTCCGTCTGAGCTTTCTTGTGCTAACATCACTACTTGTGACCCACTACCATTTATTCCAAGTATCAGTCCTATGATCTCGCCAAGCATGACCATATGCAATATCTCGACCCGGAGTATCCCAAGGATTCCAATCGTCCCAGCCAGAGCCATTAGTACCAATCATTGAAAAATAATTGGTCTGACAGTTATAATAACCTAACTTGCGACCTAGTTAAAAAAATCTGAATTACCCACTTAGACTTTACAGATATTTTGAGGGTTTTAGTAACCCTCGATACAAAATTATATTTTTATTGTGCTATGCAGCGGGTTAGCTATTTAGAAGTTATAATGTACTAAAATAACAGTTAATTATCGGACCCAGTTCCCCTCCCCAACCGCGCCTTCCCAGGCGGAGCCCGGGAAGGCGCGGAATAAGGCCTTACATCATGCCGAAAGATTGCAGGTGCTCATTAATTGCCGAAGCAGTAGTACGAGTGGCATCCTCGCTTACTGCACCCGAGATCAAAGCCTGATCAGAAAACCCGAGAGCATGGCGCAGGAATAAAATGCCATCAGTTAACGCTCCTGCCGTGCCATTGCCATCTACATCTAACATCATGTCCCCCATTTCGTCCAAGTAGGTAACAATTTCTGATGTATCGCGAGTGGCACCTTCACCTACAACATCTTCAGTCAAAGTCTCTCCCCTGAACCCGAAGAGATAACGTATGGCCACAAGGCCGTCAGTTAACGCATCTATAACTCCATTCCCATCAATGTCCAGTGTCGGTGATGGAGTACGCGAGGTTAATGCAATGGAACTGGGGACAAAGTTGCTATTTGCAGGCAGGTCATCTGAGTTGGCACCAAAGTTGATCTGTGTCCCTGAAAACCCTGGTAGCGCTGTGAAGTTGGCCGTGTAAAGGGTAGGATTAGGATTGTTGGGCCAATTTCCTTCTGCATCTATCCAAGCTTGCAGGATGTATTTGTCTGTGTTCGGGTCGCCGTCCAAAGGGTGCATCCCACTTTCGCAAGGGCGAAGCATTCGGAGAGTCCATCTGTAAACTTATATCATAATTTGTCGCCCGAATGCTTCGCCCCTACAGCTATCTTTGCAAATCTGGGATGCACCCGTTCTCGGCTGTCACCCCATTCAACATCCTGTTAACATTTATATCAAGGGGGACGGAACCATGATACCGATCAGTGACGCGGATGTTTGTGAAATTCCAATAGCGATTATTGATATCCTTCAGGGTTTTATAATCGCTGGCGTTAGTGAAGTAAAGCCTAGCACTAGAGTTAAAAAACGATACCGTAATGTTAAACTTGTCTGTTACTGAGCCTCCCGCATCATCTGATGCAGTTATGGTCACAATTTTATTGCTATCAGCAAAGTTAGCAGCAGCAGACCTAGTAGGCGTACCACTAATCACCCCAGTAATGGGGTCAATGGTTAACCCGTCTGGCAAACCGCTAGCGCTGTAGCTGGTAATGTTATCATTGATGTCTCCAAAGTTCTCGCCGATATCAACGCGGATGCTGTGATCGCGAGTGGAGTTCTCATCGTATTCTACAACAGCATCCACGTCCTCGATTTGAACTTCCACATACGGGGGGTTCTCTAGCTGTTTGTTTGCCGACAAAGCCTCGACACTTGGGGGTATACCGCCGGTTAGGCGGTTATCCTTGAGCCACAGGTTCCGCAAACTGGTGAGGTTGCCGAGCTCAGGCGGGATTGTGCCGGTCAACTCATTCTGGTGCAGGAAGAGGCCTGTTAAGCTGCTAAGGTTGCCCAACTGGGAAGGAATAGTGCCGGTCAGGGCGTTCGCGGACAACCCGAGGATCTGCAGGTTGGCGAGCTCACTCAACTCGGTCGGGATTGTGCCGGTCAAGTCATTGTTATGTAACCGGAGCTTCGTCAAACTGCTCAGCCCACCCAGCTCAGACGGTATGGTGCCGGTGAGCGAATTGTTGATTAGGTTGAGATGCTGTAAGCTGCTGAGCCCACCCAGCTCAGAGGGGATGGTGCCGGTGAGGTTGTTGTTGTTGAGCTTGATTTCGGTTACTCGCGAACCTTCGACGGTAATCCCATGCCAGGTGGCAACTTCCTGGGCGGAGGGGGGGGTGTCGCTACTGACATCCCAGTTTTCTTTATTTAACCAATCTGGTCCGCCGGTCTGATTGTACAGAGCTTGTATGCCTGTATAGTCAGCGGCGTTGAGCTTATCGGTTTCGTTTTCGTTAGTTGGCATAGGTTTTTCCTCCAAAGATGGTCTGAAAGAACATGAATACAGCCTAGCCAACTCGATTGCGTTTTGTCAAGGGTTTTGAGAAATTTTTTTTCTTATACCTTATATAAGCTGAGCTTATGTATCTTTAGCCTGGAGGCCATGTCATCCGGGCGGGGAGGGGAGGGGATCCGTGAGGGGATCCGGGCGGGGAGGGGATCGGGCCCACGTTGGCAGCGATCGCATCATTGCTGCCTTCGATGCAACTTTCTACGGCAGAATAACGGTTTGGAGCCCTTTTGCTGAAAATGTTGTTTTCAAAATTCCCTGGTCGGAAAAAAGATGCACAGGGCGTTTACTATGGTTGAAACGCCACGTACTTCATGGAGATTGATTTATGCTGATCAATTGGAAACGCAGATCGCTAGTCGCTCTGGTTTTGGCGATCGCGCTGCTTTTGATCCAATACGGTCCTATTCCCAGCCAGCCAACAAACCAACCTGAAAAAGAACTAGACAAGATCCTGAGTTGTCCCATCACCGCCTCAATTGACAATCTCCTAGCCATCAGTTGGCAGCCCTCCTTCTGCGAAACTCACCAGGATAAGGCTGAGTGCCAGAGCCAGGATGCTAGCGACTTGATGCCAAACATTTCACCTTGCATGGGCTTTGGCCTCAACCAAGGGGCAAAGAATATTGCTGCCTGCCCAGTAATTTCCCCAAGAAACCTTGGTCTAGTCAACCCAATTTTGACGATCAGCTTGATGATGAGACCTTAGCGCTACTAGAAGATCGACGGATGCCGGGGGTAGAATCCTTCTTGCATCGTCATGAATGGTACAAACATGGAACCTGCTACAACCCTCAGTCGGAACGGCCAGAGGAGGAATATTTTGAAGAATCATTAGCTTTGTTGGAACAAATCAATAATTCATTAGTGCAAGATTTGTTTGCCAGCAGAATTGGACGAACAGTCAGCTTGGCTCAAATTCAGGCAGCTTTCGATCGAGACTTTGGCCCAGGAGCGGGCCAGAAGGTCAACCTCAAATGCGATCGCCAAGGTCGGATTAGGGAACTCTGGATCAATTTGGCTGGAGATATTAAGTCCGATACCCCCATCTCCGAGCTGTTGGCAACAGCGAAGAATGCACGGAGTCAGTGTCGGAGCGGATTTATCGATCCTGTGGGTTTTAGCAGTTAAAAGCTCCTTTATCGCGTGGGGGCCAGAACCAATACTTGTCGGTTAAGCATATAGGTTGTCATTGCGAGGGGGGGATACGTAGCGATTAAAGTGCCTTACGACTTGATTCTGATGGACTGCCAAATGTCTATCCTTGACGGTTGTGAAACCACCAGAGAAATTCATCGTCTGTATAGTCAGCCTCCCGCGATCGTGGCGATGACGGCAAATGCGATGAAAGAAGACGTAGAAAAATGTCTCGGGATGGATGACTATCTGAGTAAGCCAGTATCAAAGGCAATGTTAGCAGCTATGCTAGAACGTTGGAGTCGCGCCAACCGCATGCGCTGCGCGCACGCTACGCGATCTGCAGATGGTCCCATTATCTGCGATCGTGCAGTTCCCGACACAGAAGCACTGGAAATGGATTGGGAATTATTGCATCGACTTTCAGATAACGATCCGGAATTTGAATTAGAACTGTTGCATTTGTTTAGTCAAACAGCTAATACTTATTTAGAGGGCCTCCGAGAGGCGATCGCATCTCAGGCTTTTGAAGAAATCAAGAAAGAAGCTCATAAATTAAAAGGTTCTAGCGGGAATATTGGGGCGAAATATACACTTAACAGCGAGTAAAATGGAAGAAATAGCAAGTAAACAAGGGATAGAAGAATAGTCGTTATTGACAGAATTAGAAAATTACTTTAACGGCTTTCAATCGATTGTGAGAGATTTGGAATCAAAGTAAACGGGACAAGCATTCAGCATTCAGCTCAAGCTAAATGCTTGTATGATAAATAGCAAATGAATCATGATGTGAACCATTATCATTATTCAACTTTGGACCAGAAAAACAGAACACTTAACATGATGGATGACATAATTACGACAATACCGAGTGTGATGAGTTCGCTCAAACCCGATCGTCCCCGGCGTCCCATAACCAGTATGTCAGCTTCCCAACTCTTGGCAAAATTGCAGATCGATCGCCCCGGACTGCCAGGAGTTTGGGTAAACTCAGTGGGAACTCCAGCAGCAGTAGCTTCTTCTGTAAGGGATCTGAGTAGGTCTAAGCATTTCTGTTCAAACGCCTCCCACTGCTGGTGATAGTTCCGGATCAGCTCAGCAGTCGCTAGGGAATTCACATCCATACTGATAATCCCAGGACTAACTGGACTATCTTCAGCTTCTGGAGATAGTACGTGCAGGAGCATCATTTTACCATTGCTAGCTTTGGCCAGGAAGAGAGCCCGATCGAATACACGACGAGCGAAGTCGGAGCTATCTAAGGCAACCAGGATCTTATTAGCCATAATTTTAAGAGAGTAAAGCTTATGGGATATCTTACCAGACCGCTCACCCACCCAAATATCCCCGATCGCGCAAAATTTTCAGCGCTGCGGCCAACCGTTCGTAATCTGCGACCGTATTGTAAGGTGCAGCAGAGATCCGCATCAGGGGAGGCGTTGACGAATAATCGATGGGCACTTCAATCCTAAACTCGTCACATAAAATCTCGTACAGTTTATCAGTACAACCATTAGGTAGAGGCAGTGACGCCATCGAGCCAATCATCTCATCGGGGCTAGGCACTGGGATATCAAGAGTTTCGCAAAGCAGCCGCCGCCCTTCTAGTACTTTAGCGTGATTGTGCTTCATCAGTTCTGCCCAGCCACCTGGTAACAACTGACCCAAGAAAGCGATCGCTTCTGGAACGCACAGATAGGCCGTGGGATCCCCTGTACCAGTCCAGTCAAATTCGAGATGGAAGCGCGATCGGTCCTTCCTGGACGAATTAGCCCCGTGAGAGATTGTCAGGGGACGAATTTCTGCTTGCTTGTCACGGCGCACGTATAAGAATGCTGCCCCCTTGGGCGCGGATAACCACTTATGACAGTTCGCAGTGTAGTAAGCGGCGCCAATTTCTTGGAGATTCAGTGGTATCTGTCCTGGTGCATGGGCCCCATCTACCAGGGTATCAACATTTTTCGCTGCCAACTGGCTCACGAGCTGTGCGATCGGGAATATGAGAGCAGTCTTGCTAGTTATATGATCCAATAATGCCAGACGTGTGCGAGAGGAGACATGCTGCATGACTATCTCGATAGCTTGGGACGGCGACTCTATGGGGAAGGGTACTGGTGCTACCACCACCCGCGCACCGGCACGTTCGGCGACAAAATTAAGCGCATTCCGACAAGCGTTGTACTCTTGGTTTGTAGTCAGCAACTCATCACCGGTCTTGAAACTCAGCGATCGCAGCACTGCATTTACACCAGTCGTCGCATTCGGAACAAACGCTAACTCGTCCGACGGTGCTCCGACAAAGGCCGCTAACTGACGGCGAGCATCATCCCACAGTGGTTCCAACTCCCGGACAAAAAAGCCCAGTGGATTGCGTTCTAACTGCGATCGCCAATATTGCTGCCGTTCTAGTACCGGTAGTGGACAGGCCCCAAAAGCCCCATGATTGAGATAGGTCACAGTTGGATCTAAAGACCAGAACTGCCTCCAATCTATTTCCTGACACATATTCGTTTAAACTCCCCAGGCTGGATTCGAACCAGCGACCAATCGGTTACACTTATCCCCGCGTTTCCGCCGGGGTGGACTATCTCATCATCCCGGATGGGATGTCGGGCGCTTGTGGGATTTATTGGACAGGCTCCTCATCCCTAGTCTCTGCACCTTTCTGGCTACCTGTGGAAACCACCGCCTTTCGCCAGACTTGGATCAGGATTACCGGCATCTGAAAATGCTACGGCTTCCCTGAATTCACCCGATTTTCCACTATTCGTTACCGAATAGCGCTGCTAAGTCATGGATGCAGCACTTGCATCTGTCCTAAACAGCCGACCGCTCTACCGCTGAGCTACTGAGGATTGACATTTACTAATGTAGCAAGACTCGATCTGATTTGTCAACCCTTTTGGAAAAAAATTTTTTTTTCCTATTTCAGACCCATCCGCAACTGGGCGAGACGCGCTTGAGTGCTGGGGTCTAGGGATTTGACCATAAATCTACTAGATGATTTTTTGGCTGGTAACTGGTGCTGGCCCACCCTACTGGTCATTGATGCCACCTCCGAGGCCAACTGAGTTGCCGAAATACATTCTGCCCCATATCCCACCACCGTCACTTGCTGAACTTGGTCTGAGGTGACCACGATTATTCGCTGCCGGTACTTCCGCACGTCATCGCGAAACTTGGCACAGGATATCTCTATATAAGAATCTGCTGTTTGGCCAAATTCAGTGTAATGGACCGATAAGTTTTCCGTCACCACCTCGCGGGTCTTGGGGGTGTTTTGATAATGAGCATCAAAGACTAGGAGAGTCTCAAAACCCTGCCAGGCACTGTAATTGGTTAACACCTCTATCAGCTGCTCGCGGGCCGCCTGTAGGCCGTGGCGAGCGAGGGTCTTTTGCAGTGAAGTCCATGCTCCGATTACGTTGTAGCCGTCCACCAGCACAACGGCTTTTGGTAATGCCCGTCCCATTGCTTTACTTAGGGTTTGTTGTGTCACATCTCCCGGCCATACCCAAGCCTGCCCCATTTGTTTTTGTGTTTTCCCTCCATTTTCTTTGAGGGTAGTGGGCGAGGGTACAAGTAGTGATGTTAGCACAAGAAAGCATGGCTGCACGCTCCGGGAACCCTCCGCTACGCAGTGCGCGATCAGACGGCGATCGCAATAGTGGCATCCAACGGCAAGTCAAATAACAATATTTCAGGCATTGACGTCCCAGCCTAAAAATTAAAAATGCCACATCCCCACACCTATTGGGACAGACTAGGGCAGGCATGGCATCACTACATGTTTATCAGCGCGAAAATCTCCCGTTTTTGCCTCCTTCTTTAGCCATAAGTCTAAAGTGTTACGACTAATTTTCACTCGTCAGCTATAAGAGACTGTTTATAAACAAAAGCTTAAAAAAAAGAGGGCTCTTCGGTACTTGGTTTACTATTATGAGGGTAGAAAAATCGCGCTCAATCAATACTATGTAATAAATTGACGGATTGAGAACCCCTATTGCGATCGACAACTGTCAGTCGATCGCATCAAAGCCTTGCTGGGCAAGGCTTACACCCTTGATTGGTTGCCCAAATACCATAATAGTCTATTCTAGAACATTTATGACGATTTCAATTGACCACAATTTTCAACCCTTATCATCCCGTAGTTGTGCAACGCCAATAGATCGGGTCAGGCAGGTCAGGCAGGAAGATCCCAAAACTAGATTAAGCAGATCCCAGAAGAGCGATATGAAATCAAGGCTAGAATTAGATTACCTAATTATTGGTGCTGGTGCAGCGGGATTGCAACTGGCTTACTTTTTGCTTCGACATGGAAGAGATTACCTCGTCCTAGAAGCTGCCGAAAAACCAGGAAGTTTTTGGCAAAAATTTCCCAGACACCGGCAGTTGATCTCGATTAATAAGATCTACACGGGCTACGAAGACCGCGAGACACAGCTGAGATGGGACTGGAACTCCCTGCTGTGTGATGACGATGAAATGTCAGTTAGCCGCTACAGCAAACGTTATTTCCTGAAGGCGGGGGATTACGCTAAATATCTTGAGGATTTCGCTCAGCACTTTGGGCTGAATATCAGGTGTAACACTAGAGTTGTCAAAATATCAAAAAATGACAGATTCACTGTCCTAGATGACCGGGGTAATGTTTATACCTCTCGATGTTTAACGATCGCGACTGGAGTTTCCAAACCCTATATTCCAGATATTCCGGGTATTGAACTGACGGAAAACTACTTTAATTTTCCCTTCGATGCTGATGATTATATTAATCAACGGGTGTTAATTATCGGGAAAGGAACATCCGGTTTTGAAACCGCCAACCATCTAATCGAGACAGCAAGAGTCATCCACTTATGCAATCCCCATTCCATTCAGTTCGCCTGGAAGACACACTTCGTCGGACATCTGCGGGCAATTAACACCCCTTTTCTGGATACCTACGTGCTCAAAGGTCAGAACTCTGTCCTGGATGCTAGCATTGAAAAGATTGAATATAAGAACGGAGAGGATCTAGTTCATATAGTTTTCTCTAATGCTGACTCCCAGCAAGCGATATTGGCTTACGATCGCGTCCTTTGCTGTACTGGTTTCCGCTTTGATAGTGCCATATTTGACGATAGCTGTCAGCCAGAACTAGCCATTGACAATAAGTTTCCGGCAATGACCAGTGAATGGGAATCACTAAACGTGCAGGATATGTATTTTGCCGGAACTTTAATGCAGGTGCGAGACTTCCACAAGACCCATTCCAATGTGATTCATGGATTTCGCTTTAATATTAAAGCCCTCAGTCACATTTGGGAGGAAAAATATCATGGCAAGTCATTACCATACCAGGAACTGCCTCTCAAGCCACAAGCAATTGTGGATAAGGCGATCGCACGGGTAAGCACCAGTGCAGCCATTTTTCTCCAACAAGGTTTTCTATGCGATTTGATAGTTATCTGCAAATCAAGTCAAACAGCACGATACTATGAAGGTTTCCCCGTGGATTATGTGCGGGAGAGTGATTTTGCTAAGCAGGAGCAGTACTATACAATTACTATGGAGTTTGGACATGTCGTTGGCGACCCATTCAGTGTCAAACGAGAAAAAGACCAGGATAAAGCTTATCTAGATGTTTATCTACATCCAATTATTCGACGCTTTAGTGGTGCTTATCTGTTCCGAGAACATCATGTTGCCGAACATTTAGAGAATGATTGGCGGCCAGGCCAGCATCATCCAGGACTGATTGACCATCTCCTACATTGGCAGCAACGTATACTTTACGACACATGTCCTCAGTCGCCTTCGCAAAATCTTCTACTGAACCATTTGCCTCCGTCGGGGCTTCCCAATAGCCCCAATGAGCATGACGTCCAAAACTCTCAATTACCTCAGAGTCTCCTTTGTCAAATGCCTCCAGGAAAAAGTCCATGTAAGGAATTTTAATCTGTTTATTTGCCATCGCAATTTTCCTAATTATAGTCTCTACTCAATTTCAAACCTTACCACAAAATATACAGATATCTTGCCTTTTTCGCTTGTTTGGTGGTGATTGGTACGACCCCAACACAGGTTTTTACCTTTCTGGTTTTTCCGGCTTGATTGTTCATCTATCTGAATGAAAATTATTTCTAGCTTTTCGGGAATCTGAGATCGAATGTATTCCTTTATACATTTACGGGCTTGATGGCTGAAACCACCTTTTTCTACAGGATACTATACTGCCGTTTGGTTTGAAGAGATGCGTTCACACAAGAGAGCGCTTCTTAGGGGCGAAACCATTTCCATTGATTGGTTTCGGCGACCACGCTTGCCCAGGATATCCCAACCTCAATTGGTTCCTAAACCCCAGTATAGCTTAATTGCTCTCCCTATACCACCAAAAAGCCTTCTCTTTTTGGTGAGTTTTTTTAGTATTTATACTCATTGCTTAAATGGGATGCTCCCACTAATGCTGGCAGTAAACCTATTTTACTTAATAGGCTATATCTATTTTTACGCCCGTTCCGGCCCGTTCAAGAGCGGCGAATATTAAAGCAACACCATTCTTGGCGACGCCAGAGAGTTGCTACAATCCAGCCATGTTGCTCCAGGGTATCTGCCACAGGTTTAACTTGGTCTAACAGGACGCCACTAATAATGCCCCAAGTAGTAGGTTTGACTAGAGCCTCTAACTGGGGTATGATGTCAATAATCACCTCTGCGAGGATATTGCAGGCAATGCCATCGACTGGACCGGATGTCATTTCCAGCAGGCGCGAGATCCTACCGCGCTTGACATTGAGTAACTCATGACCCATCTGATTGAGATGACCATTGCTGCGAGTTGCGCGCACTGCCATAGGGTCAATATCAACTGCATAGACCTTACTCGCACCCAAGAGAATAGCGCCAATAGAGAGAATGCCCGAACCGCAGCCAATATCTGCTACTATCGAATTTCCGGCCCCATCTTCACCCAGACGCATTTCCAAAGCTTCTAGACATAGCTGAGTTGTCGCATGACCGCCCGTACCAAAAGCCGTTCCTGGGTCCAAGCGCAATAGCAACCGGTCCGATTCCCCTGGCACGGGCAACCAGGCCGGGTAGATTAAAAAGCGATCGCCAATTTCCAGAGGATGCCAATATTGCTTCCAGCTACTAGCCCAGTCTTTCTCATCGATCAGATGCCACTGCACTGCTGGCATTGGACTAGAGACCATCTGGGCATCCTGTTGCAGCCAAAGAGACAGAGCCGCCAAGTCTAGCAGTTGAGCCTGTTCTTGAGGCAAATAAGCTTTCACCAGAGTAGCATTGCCTTTGTTTTCACTGCTTTTCCCTTTACAGCCAAATTTTTCCAGACGCCAGAAGATTAAATCTTCCCAAACTGGTTCACAGAAAATCTGAATTTCCCACCAATGATTTGCCAAAATCGCCGACGCCCTTCATCCACCACATAAGAGTCAATCTTATCCCATTTTCGATGCACTTCATCAGAGATTGCCACACAGTTGGCGGCTCCCCTGTCTCCCGGTGCTACCTCTCCTGGGCTCGCTAATCCCACTTTATGAGAGACTTGGCTCGGTAGTTGCCAACAGAAGATCGGATATGGGAATAATCGAGCGAGTAGAAAAGAGCCTATCTGTTGTACTCGCTCGATCCATCCATTGTTTCCGATTAAAGAGTCACCGTGTAGGCATCACGAATTCCTGGAACCTTTGAGATCTCATCCAAAATCCCTTCTGGTAGGGGGTCATCCAGGCTCAACACCATCACCGCATCACCGCGCACAATTTGGCGACCGACCTGCATACTAGCGATATTGACATTAAAACTGCCCAGCAGGGAACCGATCTTACCAATCAGCCCAGGCATATCCCGGTGGCGGGTGAATAGCATATAGTTACTGGGAGGAACATTGATCGGGAAACCATCTACATTGGTGATGCGAATTTCACCATCTCCCAACAAAGCCCCCGTGACCGTATGATCTCCCAAAGAACCTTTAGCTTCCAGATGCAAGGATCCAGTGTAATCCTTTTTGGAGGGATCTCGGGTTTCAATCACGTGAATTCCTCGTTCCTGGGCTTCAATGCTAGCATTGACATAATTAACCCGCTCTCGCAAAGCTTGAGATAGCAGACCCTTCAGGGCCGCTACCACCACTGGCTGACTTTGATTAGTTGCCAATTCCCCTTGCAGGCGCACATCCAGAAAATCAACCCTACCTCCGGCCAATTGGCCTACTAGTTTACCCAGAGTTTCCGCCAATTGCAAGTAGGGTCTAAGCTGTTCGAGGGCATCGGGGTGCAGTCCGGGAATATTTACTGCCGATCGGGCGGGTAGGCCCAGCAGCACATCTCGAATTTGCTCGGCCACATCCACGGCCACATTCTGTTGAGCTTCAGCGGTAGATGCTCCCAGGTGGGGAGTGAGGACAACTCCTTTATCAATGTCGCGCAAGGGCGAGTCACCCAATGGTTCCGTTTCATAAACATCTAGGGCAGCACCAGCAATTTTACCTGAGGAGATCGCCTCTGCCAGGGCCGCCTCATCGATTATACCACCCCGAGCACAGTTAATAATCCGAGCCGTTGGCTTCATTTTCGCCATTGCTGCGGCATCGATCAGGTGAGTCGTTTCTGGGGTTTTGGGGATATGGAGGGTAATATAGTCCGCTTCTTGTAGCAGCACATCCATTTCTACCAGACGGCAGCCTAGCCGATCGGCTCGTTCTCTAGATATAAACGGATCGTAAGCCAACAGTTTCATACCCATGGCCTTGGCTGCGGTGGCCACATGGGAGCCAATTTTGCCCAAGCCAACTACGCCTAGAGTTTTCTTATATACCTCAGTACCGACAAAGCTTTTACGGTCCCATTGACCGTTTTTGAGGGATTGGTTAGCCTGGGGAACGTGGCGCGAGAGAGACAGCATCAGGGCCAGGGCATGTTCGGCGGCAGCTATAGTATTGCCTTCCGGGGAGTTGACGACTACAATTCCTTTACGGGTAGCAGCTGGGACATCCACATTATCCACGCCTACACCGGCTCTGCCAATGATTTTCAGCTGTTCTCCAGCTTCGATCATCTCCTGGGTGACGCGAGTCCCCGATCGGATCATCAGAGCGTCGTAGTCGGGGATAATTTTGACTAATTCCGCCTCCGGCAGACCGGTTTTAATGTCTACCTGGGCAACTTGGGAGAGGATATCGATTCCAGCTTGGTCAATGGAGTCAGAGACTAGAACTTTAGGCATGGTCTGGTTTTCGTTCTGGTAATGGGGATACTTTACTATTTTTAGCAGGGGCCGACCCTGCCGATGTCTCCCGGGAGCGCTAACCGCACGTTCCCAGGCAGAGCCGTGGGAACGAGGGGAAAGGGGAGACATAGCACGGTAATTGTGCAGATATGGGGCAGGCAGGGGTCGCAACAGTAGGATATTCTAGCGCTAAAGTGGTCAAGAGGATACCACTAGATTTTTTTAGCTTTCGACTTCGTTTCGTCAATTGTGCAATCTCAATAATGAATTATCTCATTGCAGTGTTAAGCGATCGCCTGCAGGCAGAAGCGGCCTACTCGGCTTTAGAAAAGGAGGGTTTCCCCCTGTCCCAAGTTACGATCCTGGGGAGGGGGTACAAGAGTGCCGATGAGTTTGGTCTGATTGACCCCAATCTACAAGCCCAGAAGCAAGCGAGACTGATGTCATACTGGCTAGTCCCCTTTGGCTTTTTCGCTGGGGCTACATTCAGTCTCATCACTGGCTTAAATACCTTTGCCTGGGCGGGTGAACTCGGCAATCATGTGATTGGGGGCTTGTTAGGTGCTGGATCTGGGGCTCTGGGTGCTGCTGTTGTCGGTGGCGGGGTGGGCTTAATTACTGGTAGTGGCGATGCTTTACCCTACCGCGATCGCCTGAATGCTGGCAAGTACCTGATTGTGGTCCAGGGGGCTGCAAGTGTCACCCGCAAGGCGACTAGCATCCTGCGCCAGTTTGAACTGGAGAACATTCAGGACTATGTGGATCTTGAGAGTTGACTGGTCCCGTAGGACAGGGGAGACGCTGGTCGCGTAGGACAGGTGTCTCCCTGTCAGCGATTGCACGGCAGACAACTGACAACTGATAACTGACAAGGTATCTGGTAGAATAATCAGCAATAAATTAGGAGAGCTGTCATGAGTACAGACAGACTAGACAGGATTGAAGCCATTCTCGAACAGATGGCAGTTCAACGAGAAGCAGATCGCCAGGAGATGAGAGCACAACGAGAAGCAGATCGGCGCGAAATGGCAGAGTTAAGATCGACGGTCACATCGCTGGTGGAGATAGTAGAGTTACATCAGCGTTACCACGAGACAAGCGATCGCAACTTTGAACAAATTATGATCGAGATCAGAGAAATTCAAGCTGAGATCAGAGAAATTCAAGCTCAGATCAGAAATATGCAAGCTGAGATTAGAGGTTTGCAGGTGGAGAACCGTAGGATTTTAGAGCGAGTGTTTGGTCCTGACTTCGATGTCTAAACAGATAGATAGGGTGAGATGCAGATGTGGTAGTGAATGAGAAGAGATGTTACCAAGGGAAGAACTGCTAAAAGCTGTAGAAAATAGAGAAGCGGTGGCGCGATCGATCGATTTGGCGGACCAGGCGATTAAAACCTGGGAGGTGGTGCTGACGGATTTTCTGGAACCACCGGTATTGGCGGAGTCCCAGCAGGTGTTGGGACGCTTGACGGAAGTGCAGCTAGTAGCTTGGGGTGGTTATCCACAAGCAGAACGAAAAAGATTGGCGATCGCCCGGGAAGAAATTCCTTTAGACTCTACTAACATTGAGGTGGTAGCTTTAGAGATTGCGGGCAATTTCCTGTTTGATACTGCCAGTCATCGGGATTTTCTGGGGGCGATGCTGGGAATGGGAATTGTGCGGGAAAAAACGGGCGATATTATCGTGCTGGGGGAACGGGGGGCCCAGGCGATCGTGGTGCCAGAGATGGTAGAGTTTCTGGAGATGCATTTGACTAAGGTGCGATCGGTGCCAGTCATGACCAGACCCATTGAGTTGAGCGAACTGAAGATTAGAGAACCGAAAAAGAAGCAGTTAACTACGGTAGAGGCGTCCCTGCGGTTGGATGCGATCGCCTCAGCCGGGTTTGGCATGTCCCGCAGCAAAATGGTAGATTTAATTAATGCTGGAGACGTGCGAGTCAACTGGAAAGAAGTCACCAGCAGTTCTTATCAGGTCAAACCCGGAGATTTAATCGCTATTCGTGGTAAAGGACGGCTGGAAGTTGGCGAAGTTAGCGTCACCAAAAAGCAACGCTATCGTCTCGGACTGACGCGCTTTATGTAAGTTGCGAAGGGCTAATTGCTAATTGCCTATTAAAAACTGACAACTGACAATTAATCATTAATAAAGGACAAAGCTTTTCCTATTATACAGTTAAGTCGGGTGCATCTCAATATTAGTAGGAACTGCCATATCACCAGATGCGCAGGCACTGTCCGCTCTTTCTGAGAGGCCCTCCCATGGCTGGCGCCCCCAGCGTAGCGCCATCGGATGCCTGAAGCATCATCCAGCGCATGTTCCAGGCATCGTGGTCATCGGGTCTGATTTCTATGGCTTTGTCATAGGATGCGAGCGTCCCTTTGTTTTGCCCGGTCTCGCGCTCGCATGGCTTCTATCACCTCTTCCATCTTCTCGCAGTTCGTCTTGTAGGACTCCAAACGAAATAACAGAGAACTGGCTTTGATTTCTATCGCTTTGTCATAGGATGCGATCGCCTCATCATACCTTGACAACTGAAGCAGCGCATAGCCCCGGTGCCACCAGGCATCAAGGTCATCTGGTTTGATTTCTACCGCTTTGTCAAAGGATGCGATCGCCTCTTCATGCCTTGACAACTCATCCAGCGCCTTGCCCCGACGCCACCAAGCTAATTGGTCATCTGGTTTGATTTCTATCGCTTTGTCATAGGATGCGATCGCCTCTTTATACCTTAACAACTTCTCCAGCGCCTTGCCCCGGTTGTACCAGGCTGAGTGGTTATCAGCTTTGATTTCTATCGGGCATTGCACATTTTGGGGATGATGCCCTTTTTTGCACATAACTGAAAATGGCTTGTAGTCTAAGTTTGAGAGTTCTGCAACTATCTCCATCATCCCGTAATTGTGCAACATTTCGCTTTTTGGTGAAATTATTCTCGATCAATTACCTGTTGCAAGTCACTCAGCGCCTTGCCCCGGTTGTTCCAGGCTAAGTGGTAATCAGCTTTGATTTCTATCGCTTTGTCATAGGATGCGATCGCATCTTCATACCTTGACAAATGAAACAGTACATTGCCCCGCTTGTGCCATGCTTCGTGCAAATCTGGTTTGATTTCTATCGCTTTGTCATAGGATGCGATCGCCTCTTCATACCTTAACAACTTATACAGCGCATAGCCCCGGTTGTACCAGGCATAGTGGTAATCAGCTTTGATTTCTATCGCTTTGTCATAGGATGCGATCGCCTCTTCATACCTTGACAAGTCACCCAGCGCCTTGCCCCGGTTGTACCAGGCATCGTGGTCATCTGGTTTGATTTCTATGGCTTTGTCATAGGATCCGGATGCGGTCGCCTCTGAATACCTCAACAACTCATCCAGCGCAATGAACGGTGGTGGTTCCAGGCTTCCTTGATAGGATACCATCGCCTCTTCATACCTTGACAACTTCCGCAGCGCATTGCCCCGGTTGTACCAGGCTTCGTAGAAATTTGGTTTGATTTCTATCGCTTTGTCATAGGATGCGATCGCCTCAGAATACCTTAACAACTTATACAGCGCATAGCCCCGGTTGTACCAGGCTGAGTATAAATTTGGTTTGATTTCTATCGCTTTGTCATAGGATGCGATCGCCTCAGAATACCTTAACAACTTATACAGCGCATAGCCCCGGTTGTACCAGGCTGAGTATAAATTTGGTTTGATTTCTATCGCTTTGTCATAGGATGCGATCGCCTCTGAATACCTGGACAACTTATACAGCGCCTTGCCCCGGTTGTACCAGACTGAGTGCAAATCTGGTTTGATTTCTATCGCTTTGTCATAGGATGCGATCGCCTCTGAATACCTGGACAACTCATCCAGCGCCTTGCCCCGGTTGTTCCATGCTTCGTGGTCATCTGGTTTGATTTCTATCGCTTTGTCATAGGATGCGATCGCCTCTTCATCCCTTGACAACTTCCGCAGCGCATTGCCCCGGTTGTACCAGGCTGAGTATAAATTTGGTTTGATTTCTATCGCTTTGTCATAGGATGCGATCACCTCTGAATATCTTTCCAAATCATCCAGCGCATAGCCCCGGTTGTACCAGGCTAAGTGGTAATCAGGTTTGATTTCTATGGCTTTGTCATAGGATGCGATCGCCTCTGAATATCTTTTGGCACTCGTTAACAGTAAACCCTGTTGATAAAACAAATTAGCCTTTTTCTCCGCTTGACTACTGTCCTTAAGCAGGGCTGTAATTTCTCTAATTTTAACTCCTCGCTCTGCATCAGTCAGGTTTAGACAATCTAATAAATCCGCTCCCGCTGCCAGTATTTCTGTATTTCTCGATACCTTAAACAATCCCGAACGCCAATCAAAAAAGTCCGGAGCCCGCTCATTTATATAATCAATCACAAATCTCGGCAAGATAAAAACAAAGCAGACATTAAAATTATCTCTAAACCGTTCTCGCTGTTGATTTAAGTTCCTCAAAATTCGCGGCACCCCTTTCCAACTGTAGGAGTAAATATCCTTGCTCTCCCATCCCCTCTCTCGTTTCTCCTCTTCATACTCGTACAGTGAATATTCTATCCCCGTGACGAACAGAATATTGACTTTCTCTATATTGGGAAATTCCTCAACCAGATTATAAAAGTTATCAACCCCTTCCTTCAACTCCAACACCTCAATTCTTTTCTGGGGCAGATCCTTTTTCACTCTGGCAATTACCCGCTCTCCTGAAGCTGGCGAACCGTGAACGAATAACAGTCCAAACCCCCTTCTCCGCCTGAGAGAGCGAACTAATGCCTTATATGCTTCTTCTAGATCGACAGGTGCATCCCTGTCCCAATCAGTTAATGCTGCTTTCATGACTTCATCTGCTCCACCGCTTCTTGAAATTCCCGCACCCCTCTCAGTAGAGGGTGAACGTCATACCAATGCAGTCGTTCTCCTGCTTCCTCAGAGCAATATTCTAAAATACAGCGAGTAAACAATAAACTCCGATAATCATTATCATTGCGGATTTGCTTGGAACCCGCAACTTCTGCCAACAGACGCCATTGGTTATCTTCAACCGTTCTCCGATAGGTCTCCCGCGCATCCGTAATCGATCGCCGTACCGCTTTGGCCGAAATCGGCAAGTCTTCCGTATGGTCGATCGCCGCTTGCACCAATAATAGCAAATTCCGCACGTGACCGCCACTCATGAGGCAAAGTTGTTGCAGAGTCTCCGCACTGTCAAATATGTCCGTTTCCAGGGAACTCGTCCGATCAAATTTGCGAACTCGCTTAGTAATTACTTCTTTAATCTTCTCAAAACCCGGTTGGTGGATCTCGCCAGTGCTAGTCTGCACCATAATCATGGGCAAAACTTGCGGGTCGCTATATATCTCTCTGAGGCTATTCGCCCTGCTAGAATAGACCATTGAGATCGGCACCGTGTAGATCAAATGGCAATCCAAAGCCTTCAGTTGTTCGCTGCGGTCTATAAAAATCTCCTCGTGATTACTGCGCCCGCTTTCCTGGATCGCCAGCACCATGCGGTCTAAGTTATCAACAATCACCGCCAACTTTTTCCGTCCTGAAGGTAACCGTTTTTTCGCCTCCGCAATAAACTCATTCAACGCCGTCATCAGGGTAACCGTTTGGGGATCGACTTTACTTCTAATTTGGTGGCGCAGGGTCGGTACTGCTCTTAAATTCGCCGTTAGCTTAGCGAACTGTCCGATCTGACTCTCTACACTCAGACTTTCAAATTCTATCTCAGTCAGGGCCAAATCTTTCAACTCTTGCCAGCGATCGCGCAACCAGTTCAGTACAGGACTGGCATTAGCATATTTGAGGTCTTCTAGCAAGTGGCGGGTACAGGCAAGTAGAATATCAGTATATTGGGTATCCTCTGGGTCAATATCTTGCTCGTCCGCCGCAAAATCAACCACCCAAAAGTCCCGTTTTTCCAGATATTCCTTCAAGCGAAGCAGTTCCGTGGATTTTCCCGCACCCCGATGACCCGCATAAAGTTGGCAGGTCATCCGTTTAGACCGGCTAATTTTCTTCCCTAACACCTCGATATTCTCATCTCCCCGGACTGCCCTTAAATCCACATATACAGGATCTCCAGGTGATAAGGGTTGGAAAGGGTCAAAAGCGTTGTAAATGTCATCCAGTAAATCTGAGTCACCAGCCATAAATCAACAATTCCCTAAGTTTGTGCAGTCCCGATCTCATCATAGCACGTGCAGTCAAAATGTCAAGGGATTATCAACCCGGTTTTTGGGAAAAATCTGGTTTCTGGGCAAAAGAGCGAATACCAGCGATAATCTCAAGGTCCCGGTTACCATCTTGACGCCTCTTACCCAGCATAACACATCTGGGAAATGGTATAATTTATAAGGAATATCAATCAAGCAGATGGCCAACTTACCAGAAGACACCATAAACACTGTTTTCAGCTTACAGCGGCGACTGCTGCAACTGGGTCATGAAGCCTCAGCAACAGCTTTCGTCATCCTGGAACAGTTTGGCGAGACAGAGGAGACAATTCCCGAACTCGAAGAACTGGATAACGTCAGAGAACGAGCGATCGGTTACTCCTCGCGCCTTTACAGACTTCTATGGCAGAGCGCCGTATCCCAACCCGTCGCCACTGCTGCTACAATGAACTTACTAGCCCGATCTATCGCAGAAGCCGAAGCAGGTGTTGATGCTGGATACGCAAGCATTCAAGACGTTAAAAGAAACTGGAATTTATCATGAACAACCAACCAAGGATCCCTGATGCTGAAACAAGAGCAAAATCCGTTGCCCGCCTGCGGGACGTTTGCTATATGTTTGACGCGCAAATTATGGTTTTGGATGAATTGATCGCCCAAGTGGAAGCGGAAAATCGCAATAATCTCCTCAATGTCTATCGCCGGAACCGAGGCCAACGCCTGCTAGAAGAGTACAAGCAAAAGCAGGCGGCAAGCAAGACATCCGTATAATTTACATAGGCTGGTTTTCGAGGGCGGTATGCTTGAGAAGCCTGCCTTGCAACTCACTCATATAGAAAACTTCGTACTCATTGACAAGTTCTGCTTGCAGTCGCTGCCACAAACTAATCCCCTCTTGCTCAAAAGCTAGACGTTCCTCTTCACTAGCGAAATCCGACGATCGGGGGTCATCCCAATTCATAATCCCATCATAAATATTTTGCCACTGGATTAACCGTTCGATAGTTGCAGCACTCAAAGGTAACTCAGCGGGATGAGGATTATCAATTAAATCATTATCTTCATATTCCCACAGGGGATAGCAGTCGTACTCAGCCATCAATTTAATCTGTTTAACCATCACGATCTCTCCTCTCCTGAGTCAAACGACGGATCGATCTTATCGGGGTAGGGTTGGCACCGACAATATAGCCGTTGTTGCTTACACTTACCGAAATGTATTGGATTTGAGCATCTAAGACAATCTCATAAATAGTCCGAGACCTTCCTTGAATCCCTACAATTCTACCATTGATGACAGCTGCCATAATTGCATCTTGAATCTAGTCTTCAGAAATTTTTCTGTTGGCAAATTCATGTGCTTCAGAACCTGTTGCCAACCAGACTTGGCATTGCCATTCTCCAAAAAAAACGATAGTACCGTCCGGTTTTTTAGCAATTCGCAGAATCTCATCTGGATTATGCTTAATACCAGATGCTTCTAGTTCGGCAATTAGGGTGTCTCTATCCAATTATTATCCCTGTTGAACTAATATCTCACTCCCGTAATCATCCGCCGTAGCTATTTGTTCGGTTTCGTACCCTTGCACGGCAAATCTATTGTAACATCTCTGGCAGTGCACATTTTACACCCGAGGCGGAGCCTCATTCATCCGTTCCCTGCCAGAGTCAGGGAACGAGATAACGAGAGAATGGAAAAGAGCAAATTGCGCGATCCGAAGTGCGCGACGCAGGAAATTCTCAATTTTCCATTCTCCATTTGCCATCAAGGAATGCCTGAAAGCGCTTATTCTTGCGCAGTCTCTCTAAATCTGGGTCTGTTTTTGCTGCTGGCAAATATTTCTCAGGATTCCGCTTGATTGCCTCTGATATAGGATCCACTGCCAATTTAATCTTCCCCATGAAAGCATAGCAGTAACCCGTGTTATAAATCCCATTCACGTGATCTGGTTTGATTTCCAAAGACTTCTGAACGCTTGCTAAAGCATCTTTATACTTCCCCAGCTTCGTCAAGGCATAACCGCGATTGTCCCAGGCTTCGTAATTATTTGGATCGCATTCGATCGCCTTATCGTAACTAGCGATCGCCTCTTTTACCCGATTCATTCTCCGGAGGGCCAAGCCCCTGTTATTCCAAGCGTGAGTTTCTTGGGGATTTATTTCGACTGCACGATTATAACAATCCAGTTCTTCTTGATGCCGTTCCAGCTTATAAAACAATATCCCCTTGTTAATCAAGCTTGACAGGTGCTGGGGGTTAATTTCTAGAGCCTTGTCAAAAGTCGCCATCGCCTCTTCCTTGTTGTCCATTGCCATCAAGCAGCAGCCGTAATTAAACCACAATTCCGGGTCATTCTGATTAATCTTCAAGGCTTTTTTATAACTTTTCACTGCCCGCTGGAAATTGCCTAAATTCACGAAAGCATTGCCCCTGTTCCCCCAGGCTTTGTAGTCCTCGGGGTTAATTGTTCCCGCTTGGTAATAACTCTCTAGCGCCTCTTTATTCCGCCCCAACATGATTTCGCAATTCCCTTTTTCCGTCCACGCTTCGTAGGACTTCTCCTTAATTTCTATTGCTCTTTCAAAGCTAAGGAGCGCCTTTTCCACCTTTCCCCAATCCCGCAGGACAATACCTCTGTTAAACCAGATCCTCTCGTCATCTGGATTAAACTCCAGCGCCCGATCGAAGCTATCAAGGGACTCCGAGTAACGCTGCAAATGTCCCAGGGCCAAAGCCCGACAAGCCCAGACATCCGGAACAAAGGGCCAGTCTTTGACCAGACTATCAAAAAGGGCATACGCTGCTTCAAATTCTCCGGATTCTAAACAACGTAAACCTTCCTTGTAATTTAGATCAGCTTCAAAAGGATTTGGCATTTTTTAATTTCTAATTACGATTTATTCAGGTTCAACAGACAGTAAACTATTTCGTTGCACATTTTGGGGATGATGCCCTCCAGAGCACATAACTGAAACTGGCTTGTAGTCTAGGTTTAAGACTTCTGCAACTATGCCCGTCATCCCGTAATTGTGCAACATTTCGCTTTTTGGTGAAATTATTCTCGATCAATTACCTGTTGCAAGTCACTCAGCGCCTTGCCCCGGTTGCACTTGGCTTCGTAGAAATTTGGTTTGATTTCTATCGCTTTGTCATAGGATGCGATCGCCTCATCATACCTTGACAACTTATACAGCGCAATGCCCCGGTTGCACCAGGCATAGTGGTAATCTGGTTTGATTTCTATCGCTTTGTCATAGGATGCGATCGCCTCATCATACCTTGACAACTTATACAGCGCAATGCCCCGTTTGAAAAAGTCAAAAGCAATGTCATCCACTAATTCTGAGTCACCCCAGAGGCTGTCATTCCCCTCTTCGCCAAATAGGGTGTCGTTTCCCTTTCCACCGTAAAGTTTGTCGTTCCCATTGCCACCGAGCATCAACTCGTGTCCACCATGAAACTGTCTCCAGTCGAGAATGTCGTTATCGGAAGTGCCGCCTACATAGCGTATTCCATCTACGGGAATGTAATAATATATTGCCGTTGTCCAGTTATTTGTCTCGTTTCGCGCCCAATGAATCAGACTTTCTGCTTGCCAAGCTTTTAACTCCAATTGGTTTCTAATAACCATTGTATACTCCTTGTACTTCTTGCATTCTTCACTATCGCACTCAGTTGTCAGGACGTGATTTAAATCCTGGCTTTCGACTCGGGTAGGTACCCCTGCTCTTGTGTGTTCCAATCAATCACTCTACTAATCTAGCACCTCTTCACGGTAAGTTTCCGAAAATCATATTTGTATTTCTTATGCTAGTCATTAGTAAAACTTATACATTGGCATAAAAGAGTGGGGTAGCGGCGAGGTTATTGCTCGCCGTCTGCGAGGTTATTGCTCGCAAACTGCCTGGCCATGACAGATTTTTGTCAACTCTTGTTTTCCGTTTCCTGTTCCCCGTTCCCTGCTATATAATTGGTAGACAATGACGAAGCAACATAGGTGTCAGATGAAAATCCTACTGGTCATCCACGGATATCCCCCCGAGTACAACGCGGGCTCGGAAGTCTCGGTCCAAGGACTGGCGCGGGCCTTGGCCGATCGACACGAAGTTAACGTACTGACTCGACAAGAAAATACCTTTCTCCCCGACTATACGACCTGTGAAAAGACCGATTCAAGGGACGAGCGGGTAAAACTCTACTCGATTAACTTAGCGAGAGGGCGCGATCGCTACCGCGACCCTGAAGTAGATCGCTACTTTGGGGCGCTGCTCGATCGCATCCAACCGGATATCGTCCACATCCATCACCTGAATCACCTTTCCACCTCAATAGTCCTAGAAGCCAAGCAGCGCCAAGTACCAATAATTTTCACATTGCATGACTTTTGGCTAATGTGTCCTCGGGGTCAATTTATCCAACTCTCTCCAGAAAAACCAACCGACATTTGGGCGCTTTGCGACGGCCAAGCAGACCGAAAATGCGCCGAACGATGCTACTGCAGGTATTTTAGCGGCGCGTCAGCGGAAGCAGAAACCGACATCGCCTACTGGACGGACTGGGTAAGCCGGCGCATGGCGCATATACGCGAAATCTGCGAGGCAGTAAGTTTATTTATTGCTCCTTCCCGATACCTCTTAGAAAGATTCCGCACGGCCCGCGAAAAATCGGAATTTGGTCTGGAACCCGAAAAACTGGTTTATTTGGACTATGGATTTGACCGCGATCGCCTAGCAAATCGTCGCAGGCTGCCTGGGGAACCCTTCACCTTTGGTTATATCGGCACTCACAGACCCGCCAAAGGCGTACACCATTTAATTCAAGCTTTCGGACAGCTCCAGAACAGTCCTCGCCTGAGAATTTGGGGGCGGCACCAGATGGAAACCAAAGCACTTATGGATCTAGAGAAGGAGCTGCCTTTCGAGGTACAAAAGCGCATCGAATGGATGGGAGAATACCAAAACTCCGAGATTGTCGCCGCAGTTTTTAACAAGTGCGACGCTATTGTGGTGCCGTCTATCTGGGCAGAAAACTCGCCTTTGGTTATTCACGAAGCCTTGCAAGTCCGCGTGCCAGTTATCGCCGCCAATTATGGGGGCATGGCAGAATACGTCCGGGACTCTATTAATGGGCTGCTCTTTAATCACCGCGACCCGTTATCTTTAGCAGCGCAAATGCAGCGGTTGGCAGACGATCCTGAATTGGCTCAGAAACTGGGAATGCGCGGTTATTTACAGTCTGCGGATGGGAACGTTCCCAGTATTAGCGATCGCGTTCGATTTCTCGAACGACTTTATGCCCGAGCGATTGATGCCCGAGCGATTGATGCCCGAGCGATGGAGAAAAATACAACCCTTACAGGAATGGCCAACAAACCCGGACCGTGGCGGATTACATTCGATACTAATCCCGATGACTGTAACTTGCATTGCATTATGTGCGAGGAACATTCCCCCTACAGCTCGTTACAGCAACAGCGGCGAGAGGCTGGGAAACCTCGCCGACGCATGGATATCGACGTCATCCGCAAAATTATGGCGGAGTCGGCGGGGACGCCGTTGCGAGAAATTATCCCTTCGACAATGGGAGAACCGCTGCTGTACCAGCATTTTGAGGAGATTCTCGACCTCTGCCAAAAATACGGGGTGAAGCTAAACCTAACTACCAATGGCACTTTTCCCGGACGCGGAGCCAAAGCGTGGGCGGAAAAAATACTGCCCGTAACCTCAGACGTGAAAATATCTTGGAACGGAGCGAGTAAAGAAACACAAGAATCGATTATGCTGGGGACGCGATGGGAGCGGGTGCTAGAAAATGTCAAATCGTTTACTGCCGCGCGCGATCGCCATGCCGAGTCTGGGGGCAATTGGTGTCGGGTAACTTTCCAACTAACTTTTCTAGAAACAAACCTGGAGGAACTGGCGGAAATTGTCAAGTTGGCGGCATCCTTGGGGGTTGACCGAGTGAAAGGACACCACCTCTGGGCGCATTTTGACGAAATTAAGTCCTTATCTATGCGACGCAGTGCAGAAGCGATCGCGCGCTGGAATCAAGCAGTTGCTGCTGCCCAAACAGCCGCCGAACGATACCGCAAGCCCAATGGAGAACGGGTACTTCTAGAAAACATCTTTGCCCTTGACCCGAACGAGCCTCAAGAAATCGCTCCCGATGCGGTTTGTCCCTTTCTAGGTCGGGAAGCTTGGGTTAGCGCCGAAGGACGATTCAACCCCTGCTGCGCCCCAGATGCCCTGCGCCGTACTCTGGGGGAATTTGGCAACCTCAACTCCCAGAGTATTTGGCAAATCTGGCAGAGCCAAGCATACCAACAGCTTTGCTCGACCTATCAAAATCACTCTCTGTGTCAAGGCTGTAATATGCGGAATGGAGAATAGGGAATTTCCCCATTCCCAATGCCCAATGCCCAATTACCAATTCCCCAAAATGAAACAACCCTGGCAAGAATTCACAATATCACCAGAGCGATCGCATCACCTTTTCCAAGGTCACCCTGCTTACTCGGCTCGCTTTGAAGAAGTTCTCAAGTTTCACGCTCCGGGTCTAGCGCCGGTTAGAGACTCGTCGGGAGCCTATCATATTTTAGCGGATGGGTCTCCCGCTTATTCAAACCGCTATCTCAGGACTTTTGGATTTTACGAAGGACGTGCCGCCGTTTGTTCGCTTGGAGGTTGGTTTCACATTCTAGAGAATGGCCAACCCCTCTACCCCGATCGCTATGATTGGTGCGGCAACTTTCAGGAAAAACGCTCTGCAGTTCGCACCTGGGACGGCCAATATTTCCACATCCGACCCGATGGCACTAAGGCTTACGAATCTGGCAATATTGGCTATCGATATGTAGGAGATTACCGAGAAGGAATAGCAGTCGTTCAACGAGAAGATGGGCTGCACGCACATATTACTTTAGACGGTCGGCGGCAACATCAGCGATGCTTCCCAGATTTGGATGTATTTCATAAAGGATTTGCACGCGCTCGGGACGATCGCGGCTGGCATCATATCAATCTCCAAGGAGAACCCGCTTATGGGCGACGGTTTGCCGCCGTAGAACCGTTCTATAACGGGCAGGCTCGCGTAGAAGACTTTGACGGAGCATTGCTGGTTATCGATGAGGCGGGAAAAACAATAGTGCAACTGCGATCGCCAGAAATCACCTCGCCACCCTCGCTAGAAATTACTTCGCCAGAAGGAGACGTGCTCCAAGCGCTCTCGGCAGATATGGTGGGATATTGGCGATCGCAGACAATTTTTGCTGCGGTAAAATTGGGCGTATTCGATGCTCTCCCAGCTACGAGCGCGGCAATGGAACAAAAACTGGGACTTGCTTCGGGGATGGGGGAGCGACTGCTGCGAGCGCTCCACGAATTGGGCTTGGTTTTTCCCAGGGTTTCTCCCGCGAATTTCTGGCAAACGAGCGATCGCGGTGCCTTGCTAGCGACAAATCATCCCTTATCAATGGCATCTGCAGCAATGCTTTGGGGAAGCGAACATTATGCAGCGTGGGCGAGCTTAGCGACTGCTCTGCGCGAGGGCAAACCCGCATTCGATACCCAGTTTGGCCTGCCGTTCTTCGATTGGTACGGGCAAGAGCCAGAGAAATTAAAAACCTATCACCAAGCTCTACTAACTTATGCCCGCCACGATTACTCTGCTATTACAGAAGCAATCGACTTTTCGGATCGCGCAACAATCCTGGATGCCGGAGGCGGTACGGGAGAATTGCTCTGGATGGTTTTGCAAGCCTCGCCTCGCTCGACTGGAATTTTGCTAGACAGACCGGAGGCGATCGCCAATGTCCGCGTCCCCGAAAATCTTGCTACGCGGGTGCAAATTGTGGGAGCAGATTTGTTTGCATCTTGGTCGGCCGTGGCCGATGCTGTCATCCTAGCTCGGGTACTGCACGACTGGTCAGACCCGCAAGCAAAAATAATTCTGCAACGAGCCAAACAAGCCCTGACTCCAACGGGTCGGCTCTACATCCTAGAAAGAGTTCTGGAACCTGGCGTACCTGACTGCGGTTTGCTGGACTTAAATATGCTAGTAATAACCGGCGGTTGCGAGCGAACTCTGCCCCAATTTCAGGATTTATTGCGCTCGGTCGGCTTGCGCCTCAGGCAACAAATCAAGATGCGATCGGACCGCGGACGGTCCGAAAAATCGGGAATTTCCGTGCTTATCGCCAGGAATAGGATCGGTGATGCGCCCTCCCCGCCCGGGTCTGAGGGTCTCCCCGCCCGGATCTGATAGTCTCCCCGCCCGGGTCTGAGGGTCTCCCCACCCGGGTCATAAGGGCTCCGCAATCTACTTGACAAAAATAAAAATCATGTTTCCATTAATTCCCGTCCCCACAGAGACGCTAACAGACATCCTAAACCTATATCCCCTCCCTTGTCAAGCACTACGCTAAAGATCCATAAGCTCAGCTTACTAGAGGTCAGAATTTAATTATTTTTTAAGGATTATTAACAAAAATTCCCTGAGAGATGTGTTTTAATGATTGTAGTTATGTACAGGAGAGCGCCCTGCGATTCCCTCAAGGTCCTAGTGCCCGCATGCAGGATTACATCAGTCCTGATAACCGGTCGGGCCAGCCAGCCACCGGTGGAGCGCTAGCCGAGGCTTCTTACTCAAGATGATCTAGTCCGACATAGTCCGGATAAAGCAAGAAACCTCGGGAGATAGTAACATCCTCGGTAAAGAAACAAATAGAAACAAATAAGGAGAAAGAAATGTCGCAAAATCGAGTTCAGTCATCAGAGCTGAGTAGTGATTTCCAGCTCAAAGGCGACGACACCAATTTATTCATCGCCGACTTTAATGGGGACGGTAAAAGCGACATCCTCAGCCAAAAAAAGAAAGTCAGAAGTACTGATCAAGTACTCTTATCCGAAGGCAACGGCCAATTTGCCACCCCCATCACCCTGCCTGGGAGTTTCGCTCGCACTGGTGACAATACCAATCTTTATATCGGCGACTTTAATGGGGACGGTCGCAGCGATGTCCTCCGCCAAAAAAATGGCAGTTGGGGCGAATCGTACTATACCGACACAATATATAGTAGTTGGTTGGAGGACAAGGTTGCAAGCATGACTGCTCAAGTATTATTATCCCAAGGTGACGGCTTTAACAGCATCACCCTGGATGAGAACTTCGTTCTCAATGGTAATGTTACCAACCTGTATATCGCCGACTTTAATGGGGACGGTAAAAGCGATATCCTCCACCAAGAAAAGGGCACTGCGCCTGCTAAAATACTCTTCTCCCGAGGTGAAGGCGACTTTGGCTTTACTCCCATCACCCTGCATGAGAATTTCCATCTTAATGGTGACTGGACTAACTTGCACATCGGTGACTTTAATGGGGACGGTCGCAGCGATATACTCCGCCAAGAATTTGGCAGTGCGGACGACGATGACCATACAACTGCTCAAGTATTCCTATCCCCAGACGACGGCAACCTGAACTCCATCACCCCCATCACCCTGCATGAGCATTTCTTCCTTAAGGGCGACTGGACTAACTTGCACATCGGCGACTTTAATGGGGACGGTCGCAGCGATCTCCTCCGCCAAGAATATGGCAGTGCGGACGACGATGCCTATATGACTGCTCAAGTATTCCTATCCCCAGACGACGGCAATTTTAACTCCATCACCCCCATCACCTTGCCAGAGAGTTTCGCCCTCAAAGGCGACGATACCAATTTGCATGTAGCAGATTTGGATGGTGATGGCTTCGATGAGATTCTGGTTCAACAAAAACATTCAACGTTTCAGCACACCAGTCGGGTATTGTCCTGGAACCACGAGCAAAATTTCATCAAACATGTGCTCCCTAATGAGCTTCAAATTGACGGTAAAAGCAAGCAACTGTACATTGCCGATTATAATGGCGATGGGCAAAACAATGAGATTCTGGTTCAGGATTCTAAAAACGACTCAGCGCTGCTATACAGCCTTGGAATTAAATTTTCTGACAATGCCGCTCTCACCGACATCACCGACCTCCCAGTTGCCCTCAATATCGGCACTCATGGCTACGGCATAGCCACCGACAGCATAGGTAATGTGTGGGCTACAGGCTCTTTCTCCGGCAGCATCGACATCGACCTCGACGGCACCATAGATTTGACCAGTAATGGCGCTACTGATAGCTATGTAGCCAAGTTCTCCCGCAATGGGGATTTGCTTAACGCCTTCCAGATCGGCGGTGGCAGTCATGGTCCTGACCGGGGCTTTGGCATAGCCACCGACAGCATAGGTGATGTGTGGGTTACAGGAGATTTCTGGGGCAGCATCGACATCGACGGAGACGGCAACGATGATTTGACCAGTGATGGCGGTAGTGATAGCTATGTAGCCAAGTTCTCCAGCAATGGGGATTTCGTTAATGCCTATTCGATCGGCAGTAACCGAGACGACGAGGAGGGCCGTAGCATAGCCACCGACAACATGGGTAATGCGTGGGCTACAGGAACTTTCCAGACCAGTGATGGCGGTACTGAGGGCTATGTAGCCAAGTTCGACTATCAGGGGAATTTGGTCAAATTCAAAAAGATCGGCGGTAGCGGAGAGGACTATGGTCATGGCATAGCCACCGACAGCGAGGGTAATGTGTGGGCTACAGGCTCTTTCCAGGGCAGCATCGACATCGACCTCGACCTCGACGGCACCATAGATTTGACCAGTAATGGCGGTCGTGATAGCTATGTAGCCAAGTTCGACTCTGAGGCGAATTTGGTCTTTGCCAAAAATATCGGCGGTAGCGGTTATGACTTGGGCCGTGGCATAGCCACCGACAGCAACGGTAATGCGTGGGCTATAGGCTCTTTCGAGGGCAAGATCGACATCGACGGAGACGGCATCAATGATTTGACCAGTAATGGCGGTAATGATAGCTATGTAGCCAAGTTCGACTCTGAGGGGAATTTGGTCAAAGCCTTCCAGATCGGCGGTAGCAGTAATGACTGGGGCAGTGGCATAGCCACCGACAGCAATGGTAATGTGTGGGCTACAGGCTATTTCGAGGGCAAGATCGACATCGACGGAGACGGCAACAATGATTTGACCAGTAATGGCGGTATTGATAGCTATGTAGCCAAGTTCGACTCTGAGGGGAATTTGGTCAAAGCCAAAAATCTCGGCGGTAGCAGTGGTGACTGGGGCTTTGACATAGCCACCGACAGCAATGGTAATGCGTGGGCTACAGGAGCTTTACGAGGCAGCATCGACATCGACGGAGACGGCAACAATGATTTGACCCGTGGCGGCTATGTAGTTAAATTTTATACACACCCCACTGACCTTGAGCTCAGCAACAACAGCATCGACGAAAACGTCGCAGCCAACACTGTTGTCGGCACCTTCTCGACCACCGACCCCGATACAGGGGATAGCTTTACCTACCAGTTAGTACCTGGTGCAGGAGATACGGATAACGCAGCCTTCACCATTGTCGAGGACCAACTGCTCATCAACAGTTCCCCAGACTTTGAAACTCAGTCCAGTTACAGCATCCGCGTTCAAACTACCGATGCGGGAGGAGAGAGTTACTCAGAGAACTTGACCATTAACATCAACTACGTTAACTACGTTAATGAAGGCCCCAGCCTCCCAGTTGCCCTCAATATCGGCACTCATGGCTACGGCATAGCCACCGACAGCAATGGTAATGTGTGGGCTACAGGCTCTTTCTCCCGCAGCATCGACATCGACCTCGACGGCACCATAGATTTGACCAGTAATGGCCTTGATGATAGCTATGTAGCCAAGTTCTCCCGCAATGGGGATTTGCTTAACGCCTTCCAGATCGGCAGTAGCGGAAATGAGCGTGGCTGGGGCATAGCCACCGACAGCAATGATGATGTGTGGGTTACAGGATCTTTCTCCGGCAGCATCGACATCAACGGAGATGACAAGGATGATTTGACCAGTGATGGCGGTAGTGATAGCTATGTAGCCAAGTTCTCCAGCAATGGGGATTTCGTTAATGCCTATTCGATCGGCAGTAACCGAGACGACGAGGAGGGCCGTAGCATAGCCACCGACAACATGGGTAATGCGTGGGCTACAGGAACTTTCCATACCAGTCATGGCGGTAGTGAGGGCTATGTAGCCAAATTCGACTATCAGGGGAATTTGGTCAAATTCAAAAAGATCGGCGGTAGCGGAGTGGACTATGGTCATGGCATAGCCACCGACAGCGAGGGTAATCTGTGGGCTACAGGCTCTTTCCAGGGCAGCATCGACATCGACCTCGACCTCGACGGCACCATAGATTTGACCAGTAATGGCGGTACTGATAGCTATGTAGCCAAGTTCGACTCTGAGGCGAATTTGGTCTTTGCCAAAAATATCGGCGGTAGCAATTTTGACGTGGGCTATGGCATAGCCACCGACAGCAATGGTGATGCGTGGGCTACAGGCTCTTTCTCCGGCAGCATCGACATCGACGGAGACGGCATCAATGATTTGACCAGTAATGGCGGTATTGATAGCTATGTAGCCAAGTTCGACTCTGAGGGGAATTTGGTCAAAGCCAAAAATATCGGCGGTAGCAGTACTGACTGGGGCCGTGGCATAGCCACCGACAGCAATGATAATGCGTGGGCTACAGGAAGGTTCTTCGGCAGCATCGACCTCGACCTCGACGGCATCAATGATTTGACCAGTAATGGCGGTACTGATAGCTATGTAGCCAAGTTCGACTCTGAGGGGAATTTGGTCAAAGCCAAAAATATCGGCGGTAGCAGTAATGACCAGGGCTTTGGCATAGCCACCGACAGCAATGGTAATGTGTGGGCTACAGGAGCTTTAGGAGGCAGCGCCGACATCGACGGAGACGGCAACAATGATTTGACCGGTGGCGGCTATGTAGTTAAATTTTTTGATAATGCCGCCCCCACCGACCTCTCGCTCAGCAACAACAGCATCGACGAAAACGTCGCAGCCAACACTGTTGTCGGCACCTTCTCGACCACCGACCCCGATACAGGGGATAGCTTTACCTACCAGTTGGTAGCGGGTGCAGGAGATACGGATAACGCAGCCTTCACCATTGTCGAGGACCAACTGCTCATCAACAGTTCCCCAGACTTTGAAGCTCAGTCCAGTTACAGCATCCTCGTTCAAACTACCGATGCGGGAGGAGAGAGTTACTCGACTCACTTGACCATTAACATCAACGACGTTAATGAAGTTCCCACCGACCTCTCGCTCAGCAACAACAGCATCGACGAAAACGTCGCGCCCAACACTGTTGTCGGCACCTTCTCGACCACCGACCCCGATACAGGGGATAGCTTTACCTACCAGTTGGTAGCGGGTGCAGGAGATACGGATAACGCTGCCTTCACCATTGTCGAGGACCAACTGCTCATCAACAGTTCCCCAGACTTTGAGACTCAGTCCAGTTACAGCATCCGCGTTCAATCTACCGATGCGGAAGGAGAGAGTTACTCGGAGAACTTGACCATTAACATCAACAACGTTAATGAAGTTCCCATTAACATCAACGACGTTTGGCAACCTTCGGTTGCCTTAAAGATCGGCGGTAGCAATATTGAGTCGGTGCACACAGACATAGCCACCGACAGCAATGATAATGTGTGGGCTACAGGCTCTTTCTCCGGCAGCATCGACATCGACCTCGACGGCAACAATGATTTGACCAGTAATGGCGGTAGTGATAGCTATGTAGCCAAGTTCGACTCTGAGGGGAATTTGGTCTTTGCCTATAATATCGGCGGTAGCAGTCGTGACTATGGCTATGGCATAGCCACCGACAGCAATGATAATGTGTGGGCTACAGGCTCTTTCCAGGGCAGCATCGACATCGACGGAGATGACAACGATGATTTGACCAGTAATGGCGGTAGTGATAGCTATGTAGCCAAGTTCAACAGCAATGGGGATTTGGTTAAGGCCTTAAAGATCGGCGGTAGCGGTTATGACTTGGGCCGTGGCATAGCCACCGACAGCAACGGTAATGCGTGGGCTATAGGCTATTTCTCCGGCAAGATCGACATCGACCTCGACGGCAACAATGATTTGACCAGTAATGGCGGTAGTGATAGCTATGTAGCCAAGTTCAACAGCAATGGGGATTTTGTTCAGGCCTTAAAGATCGGCGGTAGCGGTTGGGACGAGGGCAGTGGCATAGCCACCGACAGCAATGGTAATGCGTGGGCTACAGGAACTTTCGAGGGCAAGATCGACATCGACCTCGACGGCAACAATGAATTGACCAGTAATGGCGGTACTGATAGCTATGTAGCCAAGTTCAACAGCAATGGGGATTTTGTTCAGGCCTATAATATCGGCGGTAGCGGTAATGACTGGGGCTATGACATAACCACCGACAGCAATGGTAATGTGTGGGCTACAGGCTCTTTCTCCGGCAGCATCGACATCGACGGAGATGGCAACAATGATTTGACCAGTAATGGCTTTTCTGATAGCTATGTAGCCAAGTTCGACAGCAATGGTGATTTGGTTAAGGCCTTAAATATCGGCGGTAGTTATCACACTAGTGATGGCTATGGCATAACCACCGACAGCAATGGTAATGTGTGGGCTACAGGCTCTTTCTCCGGCAGCATCGACATCGACGGAGATGGCAACAATGAATTGACCAGTAACGGCAGTCTTGATGGCTATGTAGCCAAGTTCGACAGCAATGGGGATTTGGTTCAGGCCTTAAAGATCGGCAGTAGCGATACTGACCTTGGCCTTGGCATAGCCACCGACAGCAATGATAATGTGTGGACTACAGGATCTTTAGGAGGCAGCATCGACATCGACGGAGACGGCAACTATGAATTGATCGGTAATGACGGTTCCTATGTAATTAAATTTTCTGAGGCAACTAATGCCGCTCAACTGAAAATCACCCCTTCAGAACCGGTCAAAGCAGTAGAACCAAACACAAGCGTCAGCTTTGATGTCAACTACTCTACCGAACCTGCGGAAACTCCCACCACGGGAATAGCCTTTGGCATGCATTGGGACAGTTCTCAAGTAGCATTCGATCCAGTCACTGGTTTGACCGAGCACTTCTCTTTGGGCGCGCAACCTATAAGTGCAGTCTTAGACGATCCGATCATCAACGGGGGTTTGGACGGCGACCCGAACACAGACAAATACATCCTGCAAGCTTGGGTAGATGCTGAAGGAAATTGGCCCAACAATCCTAATCCTACCCTCTATACGGCCAACTTCACAGCGTTACCAGGGTTTGAAGGGACGCAGATCAACTTTAGTGCCAACCCAGATGACCTGCCTGCAAATAGCAACTTTGTCTCCAGTTCCATTGCATTAACCTTGCGCACTCAACCGACACTGGACATTGATGGGAATGGAGCTATAGATGCGTTAACTGACGGCCTTGTGGCCATACGTTATCTCTTCGGGTTCAGGGGAGAGACTTTGACTAAAGATGTTTTAGGCGAAGGTGCCACCAGTGATCCATCAGAAATTGTTACCTACTTGGATGAAGTAGGGGACATGATGTTAGATATAGATGGCAATGGCACGGCAGGAGCGTTAACTGATGGCATTTTATTCCTGCGCCATGCTCTCGGGTTCGAGGATCAGGCTTTGATCCAGGGTGTAATAAGCGAAGGTGCCACCCGTACTACTGCGGAGGCAATTAATGAGCACATGCAATCCTTCTTGGGTGTAGTAAGCGAAGATACCACCCTTACTACTGTTCCGGGAATTAATGATCAGATGCAATCCTTCGACGTGCTGTAAAACCTTATTCCTCTCCTTCCCGGGCTCCGCCTGGGAGGGGTTAGGGGTGGGTCCTGGGAGGGGATGTTTGAGGCTCTGCTCCCCTCCCTGAGCGGAGAACATGCCAGGTACGCGGGTGCTTAATCTGCTAAAGAGACAGCAGGGTAAATGTGAAAGATGCGGACTAACCTTCAGGGATGGAGATAAATGGGAAGTGGACCATACCTTACCGACCTCATTGGGAGGAAAAGACTGGTACACCAACCTGCAATTATTACACGACTATTGTCATGACGCCAAGTCAGCAGAAGATGGAAGTCGTGGGGGTCGCACCCTTGTGGATATCGAAACTGAGGAGCCGGATGAGGTGAAAGTCTCACGTCCGGTTTTGAAGACGGGTCGGACTGGCGACAGTCCGACTTAGTTTAATTCTTTGAGTGCGATTCGTTTAGCGTAAACTGAATTGACACAAGTCAATAATGGTGACCGCTAGCAGGGTTTCATTAGCCTTGACAACTTACAGATGATGGTGGTGAAAGCCCACCCCTCCAGGTGCAGGAGTGACAGCACCCTCCCCACGGTAGAGATGGCATCAATCCGTGAAGCGGGAAGGAAAGGCGCTCTAATCGGTAGCCTAAACCGGTTATCGCCAAGCAAGTAGTCATGATGAGCGAAAGCGAAGGTTTACAGATGTCGTTATTAAGAACCAGCGTAATAAGGCTGAGACGCTGGCCCAAAAGGGAAAGGATATAGGTCATTGGCGGACTCAAGGCCGACCAATAAGCACTGACCATAAACCCGGCATATAGAACCTATCTAAAACTACAACCAATCATCTGTAGGAACGAAGTAAACCAGGTATGTACTCTCAATCACCGGTCGATAGATTGAGTAGCCACCACAGGCGCAAACTCTGCTCTCATCTGGCAGGTCATACTTGGGAAAGATTGAGTGGAGAAGCACAAACGCCCATCTGTAATGGATGGGATAAGCTAACGCCCTCACGGTTTCGTCAATTGTGAAGTTGTGAGTAGTAGTTAATATGTCACGGAACACCATCAATAGAAGAGTGTATGACTGGAAGACTATCCCCTGGCAGAAGCTAGAGCGAGTAGTTTTTAAGCTGCAAAAACGAATTTACAGAGCGGCACAGGAAGGCAATAGACAAAAAGTTCGCAAGCTCCAAGGGTTACTGAATAGGTCATGGTCCGCAAAGATGATAGCGGTACGGCAGGTAAGTCAACAGAACCAGGGAAAGAAAACGGCAGGTGTGGATGGAGTGAAAGCTCTAACCCCAAAGCAACGTCAGGAACTGGTAAGCCAACTCAGAGTCACCAAAAAGGTTAAGGCAAAACCCACACGAAGAGTATGGATACCAAAACCAGGAGGGGACGAAAAGAGGCCATTAGGGATACCGACAATGCACGACCGCGCATTACAAGGGTTGGTCAAACAGGCGCTAGAACCCGAATGGGAGGCGTACATGGAAGCCAACTCATACGGATTCAGATCAGGGAGAGGATGCCACGATGCAATAGAAGCGATATTCAACAGCATCAAGACGAAACCCAAATGGGTATTAGATGCGGATATTGCGAAATGCTTCGACAGAATCAGTCACTCAGCACTCCTTGATAAACTGAATACAACATCACCAATCCGCAGACAAATACGGGCATGGTTAAAAGCCGGGGTGATAGACCAAGGAACATGGCAAACCACGGAAACCGGGACTCCACAGGGGGGAGTAATATCCCCATTACTGGCCAATATAGCCCTTCACGGACTAGAAAAGGAAGTAATGAGCCTCGCGCAAACGAAAAAGGAAAAGGCAAAACTGACAATAGTCAGATACGCCGATGACTTTGTGGTTATGCATGATGACCGGTCAATGATTGAACAAGCAAGAGGAGTAGTTGAGGACTGGCTAAAAGGAATAGGTCTAGAGTTAAAAGCCGAAAAAACAAGGATATCTCACACGCTGGAGGGAGAGAGCCCAGGATTCGATTTCCTAGGGTTCAATATCCGACAGTACAAAATGGGGAAACATAGAAGCGGCAAAAACTCTAACGGGACCACCCTAGGATTCAAGACCCTAATCAAACCAAGTAACAAATCCATTAGGAAACATAAAGAACAGCTATCACAGATAGTTAAAAGCCATAAATGTACACCACAAACAGCGTTGATAGCAAAACTGAACCCGGTAATACGGGGATGGAGTAACTATTTCAGGACAGTGGTAAGTAAGGAAACTTACAACGACATGGACAATCACCTATGGAAATTACTCTGGCAATGGGCAACACGACGGCATCACAACAAATCAGGGCAATGGATAGCTAAGAAATACTGGACCACTGAAGGTAAGAACCATTGGGTATTTGCCGGCAAGTCCAGAGAAATTGGCGAAATAACAATGGCCAAACACTCCGAAACTGAGATAGTCAGACACGTAAAGGTGAAAGGTACAGCTAGCCCTTTCGACGGTAACCTAGTCTATTGGAGCCAAAGATTACGGAAGAGCCCAGATGTAAGCACAAGAATAATAAAGCTGCTCAAGAGGCAGGATGGCAAGTGCAGGCTATGCGGACTAACGTTCAAGGATGGTGACAAATGGGAAGTGGACCATATCCTGCCAACCTCAAGGGGAGGTAAGGACTGGTATGCAAACCTACAGTTGCTACACGATTATTGCCACGACTATAAGTCTGCCAGAGATGGTAGCAAAGGCCGTATCCATGACAAGGATGACGAAACTGAGGAGCCGGATGAGGTGAAAGTCTCACGTCCGGTTTTGAAGACGAGTCGGACTGGCGACAGTCCGACTTAGTTTAATTCTTTGAGAGGTTTTTACACCCTCGATCCCCGAAAATCCGTAACTTTCACGAATTTTGTACCTATTCCTACTTATGTTCCCTAACTTTTTTCTCCAAGAGTCCACGCTCCGGGCCCCCTCCGCTGCGAGGATGAGAGTCGGACCAGCTCATGGCTGGAAAGTTGCTCAAAATAGATAATGTGTTTTGTAGTAAAATCAACAGTTATTCCCAGCCCAGTCAAGCAGGCTCGTCATTCGCTGGTGACGGTGCGACGGCAACAACTGGGACCGAAAATAGAGTTTTGGGGGCGACTGGGAACGGCACAAAGCCAAATCGCGGTTTATAATAGGTACAGGGGATGCGATCGATCGGGCGATACCAGTGGGAATGTTTTTGATCTTCAGGTATGTGTTGCTGTAATGTTATTAGTTAAAACTGAAAAGGAGGCAAAATGATGGTGCAGGACGCGATTTTAGAAAAACTGGAAAAATTACCAGCATCGCTGCAAACGGAAGCGCTTCACTACATAGAGTTTTTATTGCAGAGATATGCTCGGGAATCGTCCCCAAAAGAAATGCCAAAGAAAAAGCGTAAGGCAGGGCTATTAAAAGGAAAAATTTGGATGTCAGAAGATTTTGATGAACCTCTTGAAGAGTTAAAGGACTATATGTAATGTTGCTAGACACTCATACTTTGTTATGGTTTCTTGACGATCGCCCCAGGCTGCGATAAAAAGTAAGAGAACAAATTGAGGATGCGGATAGGTTAGCTGTTAGCATTGTTACGCTTTGGGAAATTGCCATTAAACTTTCGATTAAAAAGCTAGAACTGCAATTTGAGTTTCAAGAACTGCCGGCTTTTTTAGAGCAGCTTGGGATAGAAGTTATCCCGATAACTTTTGCTGATGTGCAGTGCTATGTCACTTTGCCACTTCATCATCGCGATCCATTCGATCGCCTTTTAATTGCCCAAGGGATGAATCGATCGTTGTCTTTGGTGAGTGCCGAGACAAAATTCGATCCTTATGCAATTAGCCGGGTGTGGGAATGAACAAAGCAAATATTTTTTACTTGACTCTACAAGACGAGCAAACGGGATCTCCGAGTTGGGGCGATCGCGTATAAGCCATAACTGGTAGTGCGAGGTACAACCTACGGACCATCGCAGTGAGAAAATCGAGTTTTGGGGGGCGATCGCTTGACAGGCAACATTCGGGAAGTATAGAATGTAGTAGTAAAGGTCAGACTTGGAGGTTTTAAGGCCCAAACGCTTCCACCGCAAGCAGTCTGGTAAACGCAATCTCCGAGTTGGGGCGATCGCGCCTCTGCCATAACAGGCAGTGCGAGGTACAACCTACGGGGTGTTATCCAGATATGCGTTCTCCTGGCCGATGCACATTTATCACCCTATACTACGTTCCTTACTACAAAGCCTGTACGGTTATCCCTACTATTCAATTGCTACACGCATAATTACTATACTTGTAAAAGTACAAGATGTGGAGTCAAAGCCTAAGACTATAAACTATAGGTGTGACTATTTGATCTATAGGTGTGACTATTTCATCTAAACAATCACCTGCTAATATGGTTCACTCTCCTTTGCATTCTACTCCCAAATCAAAAACATTCAAAGTTCTATCGATAGATGGAGGAGGTATTAAAGGTCTGTATTCAGCTCGAATACTTGAACATTTTGAGGAGAGGTTTAAATGTCACATCGCTGATTATTTTGATTTAATTTGTGGCACTTCAACAGGAGGATTAATTGCTCTGGGGATATCCCTCAATATCCATGTGGGAAAGATTAGAAATATGTACTATATGCGAGGAAAGCAAATTTTCTCACAGGGAAATAGTTGGCTCGGATCGCTCAAACAGATTTTTCTGAGAAGCAAGTATGATAACAGCGAATTGAAGAGAGCATTAGAAGAAATTTTTGGAGAACGAACCCTTGGAGACTCTCGCTGTTTGTTGTGTATTCCGGCATTTTCTTTAACTGATGGTAGACCATTCATTTTTAAGTACGACCATAAAGAAGGTAATCTATGTAGGGATAACGAAACGAGGTACGTTGACATTGCTCTTGCAACAAGTGCAGCACCGACATACCTGCCAATCATTACCATCGATAATTACGATCGCAAGCAGTTTATTGATGGAGGAGTTTATGCCAATAATCCAACTATGATTGGGGTAGTAGAAGCACTGCGGTACTTCGTTGGCAACAACAAAAAATTTCAGAAGTTAATGGTAATGTCTATTGGTTCTCTGGAGCCGAATCCTGGTAGGCGATTTGTTGCTAAACATCATCGTTCGGTTATGGACTGGAATAAGGATCTGATCGCTACGTTTTTTGAGGGACAGGCGTATGTTATAGGTTACTTCGTTGAAACTCTGGCTAAGTACTGTGATTCTCCATTTGATTACCGGCGTATTCCTGGTGCTGATCTATCTCTAGATCAGGCAAGAATTATTAATCTAGACAATACTTCTAGTGAGGCATTGGACTTAATGTCTCAGAAGGGAAAAGATCAAGCACTTTTGTGGGGCCGAAAACCCGAGGTTGCGGAATTTTTCAAAGAGCAGAAGCAATACATCATTAGGTGAGGATAAGCAAATGGCAAACTGTCATAAATTATTTCTGTATTTCCATAGTAATATTGCATTAAAAAAATGTCGCAAAGAATCATTGCGTAAGTCTCGTAATGCTGTTCGCGAGAAAATCAGGGATTACTTTCGAGATAAGCAGAATGGCTTTTCTCCAAAATTTCACGGGCAAGGCTCATTCATGATGAAAACTATTATTGAGCCGCTGGATGGAGAGTTTGATATTGATGATGGTATCTATTTCCAAGTAGAAGCAGAACCGAGTCAGAGCACCGGTACCTTTCACCGCTGGATTTGTGAAGCTGTAGATGGTCATACAAATCAAAAGCCTATCGACAAGCAAACCTGTGTCAGACTTGTCTATGCTAAAAACTATCACCTAGATCTGCCAATTTACTACATTATTGAAGGGCAGGTTCCCTATCTAGCTCATGAGGAGAAAGGATGGATTAAAAGCGATCCTAGAGAATTCATCCAATGGTTTGATGGCAAAGCTGACAAAGAAGGTCAACTAAAGCGAATTGTGCTTTACCTAAAAGCCTGGAGTGATTATCAAGGTAAGTTGTTGAGTGGATTAATTTTCTCTATCTTAGCGGCTAAAAATATTTGTTTTGTTGATAAGCGAGATGACGTGGCTTTGTACAAAACTCTGTGCAAAATTCAGAAGAATCTGAAACGGAACTTTGTATGCGATCGTCCGACAACTCCTACTGGTGAAAACCTGTTAGAGGAGTACAGCGAAACTAAGAAGGAGAATTTTTTCATACGTCTTAACTGTTTAATTCAATCCGCTGAGAAAGCTTTGGATGAGACAACAAGCCAGAGGGATGCCTGTAAAGCTTGGCAAAGGCACTTTGGTGACAGATTTTCTTGCAGTAAAAGCGAAGACTAGCATTAGACTGCTTTGGTCATTGGTGCGAGGGAAGGCAAAATAATCCCGATCGCCCATTCCTCATCGAAAGCCTTTCACGGCTTCGTCCAGATTAACACAACTCCCAGTTGTCCGCCAGCCGCGATCGCGCAGTTTGGGCGATCGCGTATAAGCCATAACTGGTAGTGCGAGGTACAACCTACGGACCATCGCAGTGAGAAAATCGAGTTTTGGGGGGCGACTGGGAACGGCACAAAACAAAATCGCGGTTTATAATATGTACAGAGTATTTGATCGATCGGGCGATACCAGTGGGAATGTTTTTGATATTCAGGTGTTGCTGTAATGTTATTAGTTAAAACTGAAAAGGAGAAAGAATGACGATCCAACCTGCTATTTTGGAAAAATTAGAGAGTCTTCCTGAATCTCTACAATTGAAAGTATTACAGTATATTGATTCTTTGATTGAAAACCGCGAACAATATATGGCTAAAGGCCACCCGGCTGCAAACCAGCCTACGGAACAAGAAACGGCTCCTAAAAAGTATCGCGTTGCCGGAACGATGAAAGGGATGATTATCATGTCAGATGATTTTGATGAACCCCTTGAAGACCTCAAAGACTATATGTAATGGACTAGATAGTCTATGCTGCTAGATACCCATGTATTGCTCTGGTTTCTTGATAATAACCTAGACTCCCAAAGTCGATTAAAGAAAAGATAGAAAACACGGAATCAGTATTTGTCAGTATTGCTTCAATTTGGGAAATATCTATTAAGGTTAATATTGGAAAATTAACAGTGACAACGCCTTTAGAAATGATTAGGGTTAATATGATGGCATTAAATATCCAGGAATTACCTATTACATTTGAAGATGCAATAACTTATGCTTCACTTCCCTTAACTTCTAACCATCGCGATCCATTTGATCGCATTTTAGTTGCCCAAGCAATGAATCGATCGTTGTCTTTGGTGAGTGCCGATACAAAATTCGATCCTTATGCAATTAGCCGGGTGTGGGAATGAACAAAGCAAATATTTTTTACTTGACTCTACAAGACGAGCAAACGGGATCTCCGAGTTGGGGCGATCGCTCCTCTGCCATAACCGGCAGTGCGAGGTACAACCTACGGCGTGGACCATCGCAGTGATAAAATCGAGTTTTGGGGGGTGTGGTCATAAGTAGTTGATAGCCAGGTGCATCTCAGATACATGTATATAGCCCGCGCAGGCGGGCTTTGTTCATGTAGCCGGGCCCTTTAGGGTTCGGGCGACGAGGTCTCCTACCAACGGGTTTTGACCACACCCAGTTTTGGGGGGCGACTGGGAACGGCACAAAACAAAATCGCGGTTTATGATATGTACACAGTATTTGATCGATCGTAGAGAGTGGGAATGTTTGTGATATTCGTTGCTGTAATGTTATTCGTTAAAACTGAAAAGGAGAAAGAATGACGATCGAACCTGCTATTTTGGAAAAATTAGAGAGTCTTCCTGAATCTCTACAATTGAAAGTATTACAGTATATTGATTCTTTGATTGAAAACCGCGAACAATATGGCCAAAGGCCACCCGGCTGCAAACCAGCCTACGGAACAAGAAACGCCTCCTAAAAAGTATCGCGTTGCCGGAACGATGAAAGGGATGATTATCATGTCAGATGATTTTGATGAACCCCTTGAAGACCTCAAAGACTATATGTAATGATAAGATAGTCTGTAATGTTCCTTTCACCAGGGTAATCTGTGTTACCCTGGCGCTAACACAACAAGTTAGGCGATCGCACTGTGCCCATCATGGATAAATCCCATTCACAATAAGCACATTCAGGAATAATTGAGATGGACAAGCAAATCTTATCCATCCCAAATAACTACTTACCGAATCGCAGCGGCGATCAAACGCTCCCAAGCCCAGTCTGGCAGCAGCCAACGCAGAAATATCAATAGTTTGGCATCCATCGGCGTGGCGTATCGTTTTTTGGGATTGCGACCGTTCACGGCTTGTGAAACTGCTTTGGCCACCACATCTGGACTGGAGGAATTCGGGTAATGATTGAGTATTCGTGCCATGGGTTCGACCAGGGCACTGTAAAGCGATCCTTTGGAAGTATCTCGTAAAGTCTGGGCGGCGATGCTGGACCATTCACTTTGAATCGCCCCGGGTTGCACGACCACCACTCGAATGCCAAAGGGTTTTGTTTCCACCCGTAACGCATCGGATAAAACTTCGAGTGCATGTTTCGTCGCGTGATACCAGCCCCCGATCGGCATCCAAATTCGCCCGCCTATGGAACTGATATTGACGATCGTACCCGATCGGGCCGCACGCATTGCGGGCAGAACCAGTTGCGTCAGCCCATATTCGCCAATTTGGCAAAATAAACGAACCCAAAGTTCCGACACCAATAATTGTCGAAATTTTATCCAAAAATCACCCGAGCTACCGTAAGGCCATCGATCCATATCATCATATAAAATCTATTTTACCAGGGTACAACCTTATCCCTCAATGCATTGTATCTTCTGAAAAGTTAGAAAGTGATGAACTTGAGGCCGTTGAATCTGATGAGGGCGAACTTTATAATCGCGCTCTTGCTGCTATTCTTGATGCTATTTTGCCCTTCAACCAGGATTACCCTTTATCATTGATTGATGATGGTAAATTATGTAACGATAATACGGTATATGCTGGTTTTTATGTTATTCGACGAAATAAAGGAACTGCAAAACAGAGCTTCAGTGAGCCAGTTCTTGTTGCCATCTACAAGAATGAAGTTAATGTATTACTTCCAGCCATAGATTTGCAGTTTCGATCGATGGCTGATGCAATCTGCGAATTAGCAGGACAAAGAACGTCAAAAGTTGATTTAAATCGAGTAATTAACAATATGCTATCCACATTAATACAGACATATTCTAGTGCAACGGATGTGTATCTATTTGTTCACGGTCAAAATGCTCGAAGTTATTGGAATTGGCTACAAGACAGCAAGTTCGATCCCAAAAAAACACCCTCTAACAAAATTCATATTATCCGTATTCGCGATGGAATGAATTTTGAAGTACCACAGGCGTATGGGTTGTCAACAGAACAGGAGACATTTGGAGAAGGCGATGCTTCTTTTGGGCAAGGAATATTCATTCCCGCCGACTGTGATTTAGAGCAAGTACTATTCTCGCAAACTGTACTAAGTGTTGCCAAAAAGTCTGATATGAACAGAGTTTCTAAGCATATGAGTCGTTTTCAATCACGTACCCCAGCATGGAAAGAGCCACAACCTCGCGCTCATAATATTCTAGCAACACCATCACCCGAACAATTTAAACTACATCATGCTATTACACACGACCTTAGAGCACGCCATTGGTGGACTTCTGATGAATGCGAATATCCTGTACCACTCTCATTAGCTGCAAAGCTCAAAGAGTGGTGTTTTAACGATTCTGAATTAGAATATCCAGACTAATGGGTGCATCTCACTTTCGCGCGGGCGAAGCATAAAGAATAGCAAATCTTTTGTTTGATGATGTAATTTGTCGCAGAAATGCTAGCTGCTGCGCAGCCGCTGCGCTTTTACGCAGTGCGCGTAGCGCTACGCCCCTACAGATACATCTGCAAATATGAGATGCACCCCATCCTCCGAATGCGTAGCAGCGCCGTTAAGGGAAGCGCTTATACCTCTACCGCCACCCTATTCCTTAAGATGAGATTGGAAGCACGCAATATTGCACTCCAGTTTCAAAAATCCGAACACCACCACCTTCAGCCACCGTTTGTCGCAATGCTGTGGGATTAACAACCTTGATTCCAGCTAAATAATCAATACCCATATCTGCTAATGCAGGTAGCCAGGGCATTGTTGGTCCCATTAGCACTAGCTTCGCATTTTGAGACAATTCTACCAAGCGTGGAAATGTTTTGTTAACAATGGATGTTGCTGTTAAAAAGACCCAATCAGCTGTCGGCAGCAGATACTCGCAAGCCGGATCGGGAAAATCGCTGCCGCTAGGTTGACGCTCAATTACGCTAATGTCGGCAACTTCCTCGTACCGATCTAGCCTGGGATAGCGCCCAATCACCACGACCCGTTGGTTTTGGATCTCCGGCAGAAAATATTCAAATACTGCCAAATTTCCCGATCCTTTAGGGGACAAAGGTTGAGCAGCTTTAATTAAGGATGATGCTGCATTGATCTGACCATTAATTGCGGCCATGCCAACTGTGGCTTCATAAGGATTCCAAGACCTAACCCACGGAGCTAATTCTGCCACTGTTCGGTTGACTAAGGTTCCCGACCAAGAAAGTGTACGGGTAGGCTGACCTGGACTCATGGCTAGGCCGATATCATCTGCCTGACATAACGTCCAGGTCAGACCAATTACAACTTCTTTAACTGGGGTTGCTGATTGGCTAGCTTCTAGGAGTAAAGAATATATCTCTCGTGGATGTATTTTCATAGATATCAATTGGGAGTCAAACCTTCAAAGCTATATGATAAAGGACAAACGGGGAAGTACACGCTACACGCTACACGCTACAACATATTTGGGTGCATCTCATATTTGTGAATATAGCCGATCGAAAAAGTTAGATGCACCCGAGGCAGAGCCTCGAAATTCCGTTCCCTGCCAGAGACAGGGAACGAGGGAACGAGGGATGGGATAGTTTTATATTTGCAAATAGATATAACTCCAGGACTAAGGGGTGTTATATAGCGTAGAAGAATGTGTTCGCGCGATCGCCCTTGGTGCTTATCCGTCAGTTTTGCCCGATCGCCCCCTGATTGGGGTAGCGTTCCCTGCTGCGATCGCCGAATCCAATCATACTGGCTACAACCCACATCACCATTAGACATGGGTGCCTCTCAATTAAAAATCAGATCCAGGGAAGCCAGGACGGCGTTAGCCTATAATTTGCGTATTTTCTCAGAAAAGCTCTAGCTGAATTTGTTTAGCTGCACGAGAGCTAAAATACGCTGGCTCGTATTTTCTTGTTTCCTGCCACGTAGCATAAACACAATACTCGAACAGTTCTTTCTTGCTGTTTCGTTTTCTGACTATCTTGCTTCCAATGTTGGTAAATCCTAAAGACCTAAGGGAATCTTCAAGCAACTGTTCGGTGTGGACTTGTACGCCATAAAAGCTAGAATTACCTACGATGTAAGAAAGAACCGCGCCCTTTTTCAAACGCGGACGCAAGTTCTGAAGATGCAAATGCATGTCATGAAAATACTTCCAAACATAGTTTCCCATCAGTAAGGAATTTTTTTCTTTCGTTTGAAGTATGTCAGAAACAACTGCTTTCAATGATTCCGGTAGTTCAATAGCATTTGATTCCCAATCCTGCAATCTGCTAGTGGCAATACCCCATGTTCCACCTATTGCTTTCCAATCAAGTTCACCCGCTTCACGGGCGGTATCAAGAAACTTAGTCCAATACATGTATGGCCTCAGTTCGCGAATGTAACTTATTCTGTTCGGGTAAGGAGGAGACGTGACAACATGGGAATATTGAAAATCGCCAATTGAAGTAGGTTCCCTTGAATCTACAAAATGAACGGACGAATTACCAGATATATTATCACCAGCACTTTGAATAATTGCTTCTAATATCTCCAGGTACAAAGATTCTATCTGTTCAATTTCAAAGGCAGTTACTTCATTATGAAATGACATTGAAACATGATTAAAAGCAGCAGATGAGGTTTCAATGATTAGCCGACAGAATGAAATCCAAGCAAGAGATGAAACATGGTTGTCCCTTGGTTCTCCAAACTGATTCACCAATGCTTGACGAAGTGCGCCAAGAACTTTAAGCGTCTGTTCGCACCACCATCTTTGAATGTTGTGAATATTGGGCAACCAGTTATCTTCATCCACAAGTTCTTGGCATTTAATAATAACTTTGTCAATGGATATTTTTAATTCCTTAATTTCGGAATAAGAGTAGTTTCTACATTTGGAATTACCGAGCCATATTAAAAACGGGTTGATATCAAAGCAGTGTGCGGAAATGCCATGTTCGGCAGCGACAAGTCCAGTTGTTGCTGTTCCTGAAAACGGGTCAAGTATAAAAGAATCTTCAGGAAGATTATCAATTATCTCTTCAACCAGTTTGACCGAATATGCGGGAGTCAGCCGCAACCATCCATGTCTCCCAAGTTTCTTGTTGTACTTGAACGTGTAGTCCGAACGTTGCTTAATCTTCATATCCATCATTCAGCACTCAGCAGGGTTTCAAGGACATCGTGGATTTCTTCTTTTATCTCTGTACTGTGTTGCTGGAAGAAAGCAGCCAAGTTATAACCAAGAATTTGTTCGCAAAATGCGTACAATGATGTTTTGTTGTTGCCGTTTGTTGTACCGATAAGAATACCGCAACGGTTGTTTCTGTATCTCAGAACAAGATCGGAATCAATCTGTGACGAAAAAATAGCAAACACGGGCAGATAGTCATTTGCCCATGCTACGGTAGCATTATCAATATCTGCATTTTGACGTTTGGAATCCTTGCTTTTATAGCCTTGGCGGACTTCAAAAACAATTCCGTTTGATGGTTCCGACACTTCCGCCAAGTCTTCGCAGTAGTCTGTTATCCACTGCTTGACATTATTAAATACAGTTTGATTCTTTATTTCACCAAGTTCTAATCTAGCATCAAGTGACAGTTTTTTGGCTTTTCCTGACTGTGTATGTGCCGTGTATGACCACGTTGCTAACTCGGGGTCTGTGTATCCAGTGGTATCGACCAGCACTGCACGAAATAAACGTTCGCAACCGATACCAATTTGACGATATACAGAGGTCATTCCACCCGCTGCACGGTGGGCGGAATACATAAGGTCAGTATCCAGACCTAACCAAGCATAGAATGGATCTGAACCATATAGGTGCTTAAATTGGTTTAGGGAAAGACCGTCGTCATTTTTGCCTTGCCCAAATTTAGGTCGGTAGTCCTTGCACTTCCCGATCGGTTCCAGAAAGGTTTCAATGTATTTTTTTTCTTTCGTTTCCATTTTTTTCAACTTTAGTTATGTGTTTATCGGGCTAACCAAGCGGTCAAGGCTACACCCAGGGCATCCGCTGCATCATCTGGTTTAGGAATATACTCCAAGTCTAGCTCCCGCATTACCGCTTCCTGGACTTCTTCTTTATCCGCATTGCCGTAACCCGTTAATGCCTGCTTCACTTGCGGGGGAGTAAATTCAACCATTGGGATATTGTTTTGAGCTAACACTAAGGTTAGCACTCCCCGCGCCTGGGCTACCAATATCACATTTCCCATCCGATAAAAAAACAGCTTTTCTACCGCCGCTAAGTCTGGTTGCCACTCTGAAACCAGGAAGTGTAAATCTTCGTAAATTATTTGCAGCCGATCGCCCATCTTGGCTGATGCTGGAGTTTTGATCGCGCCAAAATCAAGAGTTTTGACACCATTGTTATCCCCATTACCATCAGTCTGACAGGAAATTATCCCAAACCCCAGAGTGGCCACTCCCGGGTCTAATCCCATAATAAGCTTTTCCATATTTATCTTTTCTACAACAAAAGAGGCAGAAGTAGGGTGGGCATTGCCCACCCTACTATTAAGCGACATTGGATTGACTGCTAGCCCGGCCATATTAGCGAAATACGTGCAGGTAGATAACATTGGTATATTCTTCGATTTCCTTTTCCTCATAATCATTGATGGGTAAACCCGCGATTTCATCGTAAAGAATATTGGAAATGAGTTGGCGTACTTGTGCTTGGGTCGATTCTTTATTTTGCCAACTTTCTAGAGTTTCTAAACTGGCTTTTATTTCAAGAAGTAACGAACAAGCCACTTTTTTAATCGGATCGCGCGATCGGGGACTGAGGTTTTCTTTGTTCTCGCACAGTAAATCTAAAATTGCCAGATGTTCTGCATTTAAGTTTTCCCGGACAGCGCGGCTTTCTTCTACTGAGGTTTGTAGTGAGGACTTCCGTCCTCACTACAAACCTCAGAAAAATCGGAGATATCTCGCACCAGGTACATGAGCCTGAGCTGCATGCTTATCCTACATTTGAGTCCCTGCTCTGCACCTCGATGATATAGCTCCGAAGCACTAAGTACCGGTGTCAACCCCGTACCTGTGCGGAGGGAATTTAACTCTCATGAAAACCAGATTTATCCGGCTAATGAAACCAGACCCGATTAAGCCATTTCTGGCATTCTCCCGTCGAATCGCACCTTCCTATTCTCACTATAACCATTCTTCCCGCCATTGTCAAGATGTTTAGATTTTTTTTCCAATTTTCTACTTCCTTTTTTCTCTTCCCCTTCCCTTTGCCCCTCTTTCCCCCCTTCTCCGGGTGCATCTCAGTTTTGCTTCTCGATCAATTGAAAATTGAAAATTGCTCCATTTTCTCTTATTGATTCCCAATTCCTATCTTTTGATTCGCAATTATTCCGACAAAAGTGAGATGCTCCCATTGAAAATTGAGCTATTTTCCATTTTTTATTCGCAATTAGCAGTATTTAATGCTAAAAAGCAAAAGTGAGATGCTCCCCCTTCTCCTCTCACCAGTTTCCTACTTATGTAGACTCTTCAACATCATCCATATCGCCGGTTATAACCCTAATTGTCGCAGCGCAACTCTTCAGATGTTCGAGGCAAAGTTCATTTCTTGTCCCCGATCGGCAGTATATGTACCAGTGATAACAATTAATAATCGAGTCAAGCAGGGCTAAAGCAACCCACCAGCCCCTGATACAGACCGCAACTGCTATCTCATAGTACCGGTGCAATATGTTTTTGACAATAGACTTTGCCAACAATAACCTACCAGTGTGCGAGCAGTAAAGTTACAGAGTGCGAGCAATAAGGTTACACCGTGCGAGCAATAATCTCCTAGCTTGCGAGCATAAATTTAAAAACCTACCCACATGAGACCAAATGTGACCGCATGACCAGTGCAGGCAAGCAACCGTCAGATATGCCAGTACATTCCGACCTGCGCAATAGGGTAACTACTCAAACACCGGCGGGTTACGCAAGTTAATTTATGAGCCAAAGAATAACTTATGATAAACCTACAATAACTTATAATAAACCTACAATAACTTATGATAAGCTTACAATAATTTGTTATAAGCTTACAACAAATTATTGTAAGCTAGCAATAATTTGTTGTAAGCCAGTAATAGTTTGTTGTAAGCCAGCAATAACTTATTGTAAGCCAACAATGGCTTATTGTCAAGCTGCGTCGTGCTGTTGAAATAGCTAATGACAGGAAAAACCTCGCTCCGAGGCTCCCGAATCGGAGCGTTAAATCTGGATTGAAATCGTCAAATATCGATTCCGAATGCGGGAGCCCCGGTTGGGTCGTGGTCAAAAGTAGGTAGTTGCGGCGGATCCCCGATCGCACTAGTAATTTTATTGAAAATCGAAATAACTATCAAGGTCAACCAAACCCTTTAAAGACAATACATGGCTCAAATAAATAAGACCAAGTTGTTCAAGTTCAATGAGTTTGGCGAGGCTATCAGTATTTTGATGACAATTGATTATCTTGTCAATTTCGTCAAGAGTAGATTTTTTGGTTCCGCGCCCACCTCCAGAAGTCATACCAGCATAACCGCCCAAGAGTCCATTGACACCTCCCATGACGGCTGCTCCAGCTCCTATAGCTGCAGGAACGGCAGCCCCCATTGTAGCCACAGTAAATATACCCATGAATGCAGCACCAACCACAGCACCACTCATCCCTCCAATTGTTCCAAGGGAAATAGAATGCTTACCTCTAACCATCACTTCCTCTTGGATACAAGGTTTCAGGAGTTGCTTGCAAATTGTTTTTGCCTCTTCTAATGCTTCAACGAAGTCATGCTCATAACCAGCAATATCATTGCATTCAGCTATATAAAGGGCACTTAGAAGAGCTGATTCTTTGGCAATCCTAGATCAAAAAAAAATTTATTACCTGCCTCAAGAAAGAATATTTTTGCATGAACGAAAAAGTCTCTTGCAGAGATAAGCTCAATTCTCCATAACTCAGCGTTCTTAGGGTCTTTAGCTCTATTTAAACTTTTTCGGGCTTCTTCAAGATGGGATTTTGCAATTCGATTAAGTGTGCTCCCTATCTCAGAATTGAAAAGCCCATCAATCGTTTTTATGATTGCCCAAACTCTTTTTATTTCTTCTGGCGACATCGTGGTACTCGTTCTCTGAAAGCGTTTCAGCCATTATAGCATAGGAGAGCGCAGTTATGGCAAGGGGTGTGGTCAAAACTGGTCAAAACCCGTTGATCGTTCATGGCCTCTCCCAGTCGGAGGATCCCCCCCAAACCCCCCTTACAAGATACTGTGGGCGAATTACGAGATCTGGAGTAGGGAGTGGGGAGTGGGGAGACAGCATTAAAAAAACCCGGTTTTTCCGGGAAGCGCAGTGCCGCGCGTTGGGTGTCAGGCGACACGCTGACGCTGTCGCGCTCAAAACCTGGTTTCTCTGCGTTGAGCGCCGGCAGCATAATGTTCAGATCCCCGCAGTCAAAGCTAGATCCTCCCCAGCAAGGGAGAAGTAGTAACCGGTGACATCTGCGGTCGTCAGAATAGCGGGATGGGTGTGGTCAAAACCCGTTGGTTTTTCTGTGATAGGATGATGGTCGCACGAGTTGTTTCGCTAAGTATATGCAAGCAGAATACCGCCAGCGTCGCGATCGCCTAATGGAGAAGATTGGTCAAGGAACCGCCATCTTTAGAAGTGCCCCAATGGCCGTGATGCACAATGATGTAGAGTACAATTTCCGACAGGATAGTGATTTTTTCTATCTGACTGGTTTCAACGAACCCTCAGCGGTGGCGGTTTTGGCACCCCACCACGAGGAACATAAGTTTGTGCTGTTTGTCCGACCGAAGGAGTGGGAAAAAGAAGTCTGGAATGGTTACCGGGTGGGCGTCGATGCAGCAAAGGAACGGTTTGGTGCCGATGAGGTGTATCCGATCGCAGAACTGAATGAAAAGTTGCCCCAGTATCTGGAAAAGGCGGACATAATTTATTATCATCTCGGGCGGGATGAGGCTTTCGATCGGACTATCCTCAAGCATTGGCAGCGCCAACTGAAAGCATATCCCAAACGGGGTACGGGACCTCGCGCCCTGGAAGATCCTGCTTTCATTCTCCATCCCTTGCGATCGCTCAAAAGTTCCGCAGAATTGCAGTTAATGAGAAAGGCGATCGCCATTTCGGTAGAGGCCCATCAGCGGGCCCGGGAATTAGCCCGTCCGGGGATTTACGAATATGAAATTCAAGCGGAAATGGAGTATATCTTTCGCCAGCAGTCGGTGATGGGACCGGCCTATCCTTCCATTGTCGCCTCGGGTCCGAATGCCTGCATATTACATTATGTGGAGAATAATCGCCAGTTGCAAGATGGAGATTTATTGCTGATTGATGCTGGTTGTTGTTACGAGTATTATAATGCTGATATTACTCGGACTTTCCCCGTGAATCGCAAGTTTACCATGCAACAACGGGTGATTTATGAGATTGTATTAGAGGCGCAAAGACAGGCGATCGAGCAAGTAAAACCGGGCAAGACTTACAATGATATGCACGAGACTGCCGTGCGAGTCCTGGTAGAAGGATTGCTGGAAATTGGACTGCTAGTGGGTGAGATAGAAGAACTGATTAAAGAGAAGAAATACAAACCTTTTTACATGCACGGAACCGGTCATTGGTTGGGTTTAGACGTGCATGATGGTGGTTTTTACAAGCAGGGGGAAGGGGAAGAAGATTGGCTGACATTCCAACCAGGTCAGATAATTACAGTGGAACCCGGTCTTTACATTAGTTCGGAAACAAAACCTGCGGAGGAACAACCAGAGATAGACCCGCAATGGCGCGGAATTGGAGTTAGAATTGAGGATGATGTTTTGGTGACAGATTCTGGACGTGAGGTGTTGACTGCTGCGGTACCGAAAGTAGCAGAGGAAGGGATTCGATAGTCAAATGGTTGATTGTTGATGTTACAATTAATCAATAGAGATATTCGGGGCACCAGCGAATGATCCACATCAAAAACCTTACTATCCATCAGTTCCGGGGACTGCGGGATCTGAGTTGGGATTCCTTGGGGCAAATAAATCTGCTCGTTGGCGTCAATAACTCAGGCAAAACCAGCGTTTTAGAAGCTATCTCTACCTACTGTCGTCCCTTGGATCCGCTACAATGGCTGACTAGGGGACGAGATTTAAAGGGCGATCGTCAATATCTGCTCTCACGGCTCAAATGGCAGTTTCCAGCATTACCACAAAATCAGCAGAATGGCGACAGAAAAATCGATGTTTACCAGGTGCAAACACATATTTCTGGCGATGGCAGTTTCCCAGTCATTGATTCTCGGGCAATTTACAGAGAGTTAACAGGTGTAGGGAAGTCAGGCGAACATCAAGCGGATCTAGAATTAGTTGCTACAATCTTCAACCCACAACAGCATCAGGAAAAGCAGGAGTGTTCCGTAAATTTCCAGTTGTGGAACTCTGGGGGTTTGATTACCAGAAGTGAAGTCCTTAGCCCTAAGAAAGTCGGACATCAGGACTTAGCATCAGGGAATCTAATGCTGCCAGTTGAAATCGTTACACCTTTAGACCACTGGATTGAAAAGTTGCAAGTGGGGCTGCTATCAGAAGCCATTTTACAAAGGTTTAAGGCCGAAGTCATCAAGCTTCTGCAAGTCATAGACTCAGGAATTGTTGGCTTGGAAATTCTGGATAATCAGGGCATCGGTTCTGGCCTTTATATTGACCACAAGCAGTTGGGGCTAGCACCTTTGAGTATCTGCGGGAATGCTGTGCGTCGTCTCCTGCTTTACGCCTTAACCCTGGCAAAGGTGCGAGGGGGTGTTCTACTGATTGATGAGTTGGAAACCTCTATTCATACTGACGCGCTGGGGGGAGTTTTCTCTTGGCTTGTCCAGTGGTGTAGTAAGATGGACGTGCAGTTATTTGCAACTACTCAAAGTCTGGAAGCTGTTGATGCAATGTTGGATGCTACTTCTGAGGATGTGGATCTAGTCCTTTATCGCTTAAGGCCAGAGGAGTCCCAGACTAAATTAATCCGACTAGATCGAGAAACCCTGTGTATAATTCGGGAAGAACTGGGACAGGAGGTACGACGGTGAGATATGCACTCATCGGTGTAGAAGGTCCTCACGATCAAGCCTTTGTGGGTAAAGTTCTTAAACTGCTTGGCTGTCAATCTTTTGACGGCAATGAAGCCAATCTGGATCCTTTCTGGATTAATTTTGTTCCATCTTATCCCAAACAGGGAAACTTATACAAGCGTCTGGATATGCCTTCTATCTTATTCACAGAATCTGTTTCGGTAGCCATTTACTCAGGGGAAGGAAGTAAGCTAGTACGAAATCTGAAGGCAAATTTTGCTAACTACCCTGAGTATCGAACTGATATCGCAGCATTCGGGATAGTTGCTGATGCCGATCGCAAGTCTCCCGAACAGGTGGCCTTAGACTACTATAATGGCTTCAGTAATTTATTTCCTGGTTTCCCCGATCGAGGAGGCGTTGTAGATACAGATTCTCCTCGCACGATGTGTTACCTGATAATGTCTCTCAGGGGGTGCTGGATACTTTGTTGTGCAATTGTGGTGAAGTAGCTTATCCTATGTACGTTGAGAGAGCTAATTCCTATCTTGCCCAATTTTCCGAAACCTTTCGATCGGGAAAAAGCTCTAATTGCTACGATCGTCAGTGTTCTCAAACCAGGAAAGACGAATACGGTGAGTCTTGCAGATAATAATTGGGTAAGTGAGTCCACCAACATGCAGGTTCCGACTCTAGCAAGTTTTGTAGATTTCTTGAGGGAATTATTAGAACTGCACGAATAATGAATGAGTAATTTGCATTGGCACTGGTTCAGTCTAATTAGGGCTTGCTGAATAAAGCTGTAACTCAGACTGGGTAAGGGTTTTTGCATTAAAAACGCTGGCCAAGTGCAAGGTTTTGCTGCTCTTTGGATCCAAAATCGAAGCATTTAGTGGGGGTTACAGCTTGGAGCCTCCTGGTAGACTGACGGTGTAGTCTGCTGTGTGGCGTCTAGATTCGCCCTGTAGCCTTTTTCAGCAAACCCTAATTAAAAAGATCGCCGGAAACCCCTGCCCTGTCAGGGTTTCAGTCTAGAACCGGAACCGGGTTTCTGGGAATAAAATCTCATCTCACGAAAAATGTAATTTTTTGTAAAGATCGGGAAATTCTGGTTGTTTCCTGCTATAAAATTAAAGAGACATAAGTGGCTACCTAAAAAACACGAGCACTCATACAGCTTGTTCAGGAAACAAGTAGAACATTTTTGTGCTAAACTAGAGCTATACTCAATGCAGACCAAATTCAGCTATGGGACGTTACTCTCTGGACCTTAGACAAAAAGTCGTCACTGCTTATAAATTGGGCAAAGGCTCGATTCGGCAACTTGCCGAGCAGTTTATGCTCAGTCCTGCTACTGTTCATAGTTATATAAAACAATATCGAGAAACGCAAGATCTAACCCCTAAAAAACCCGGCCCCAAACGTCCGGGCAAGCTAGAAGCCTATCGAGACTTGATCGTGAAGATGGTAAAAGATTACCCAGATTGGACGGTAGGCTGAGGGAACATCTGTTAAATGAGCAGGATGTTTATGTCAGTGTAGGGGGGATGTGTGAGTTCCTAAAAAAAGAAGGCTTAACTCTTAAAAAAAAACTTACCGGGCAGAAAAAGTAGCAACTCCAGCAGTTCAACAGCAGCGAGTTGATTACCGAGAGCGGGTTCGAGATGTCCCACAGGGAAAATTGATATTTATTGATGAGGCAGCTTTCTGGATAGGGATGAGTCGCGAAATGGCGCCCGTGTGAAAAAGGTAAAAAGGCATTCTATTTAAGACCATTTTATAAGGGCAGGAAAATGACGTTAATCGGAGCAATAAGTATTGAAAGGGTTGTGGCGAAAAAAGCAATTAAAGGCTCTATGAAAGGTAAGGATTTTAAGGATTTTGTTGAACATGACCTGGTGGAGAAGCTGAATCCAGGGGATGTGGTAGTTATGGATAACCTTAATATCCATAAAATGAAAGGTATCGAAGAACTGATAGTCGCTACGGGAGCAAGAGTAGAATATTTATCACCCTACTCACCAGACTTCAATCCTATTGAGATGTTGTGGTCAACGGTTAAGTCACTGGTCAGAATGTTCCCAACACGAGCAATGGAGGCGCTAGAAAAGTTAATTGAACTTGCTCTAATGCTGATTGGAACAAATACGTTTAAAAACTGGTTTACTAAATGCTGTTATTGTACTAGCTAACTGGTGAACAATCTGTATTGGACTCAAGGAGGGAAAATGAAAGCCAAAATCAGCATATTTATCAGCACAGTGTTTATTTCAATTCTGGCGGCGTCAAGTGCATTCGCTGGAGAAAGCAGGGGCGGGTACATTTCACATATTGCCACGGTAGATGGTGCCATCCTCTTCGGAATAACTGGCTCCCGGCAATAAGACCGTCCCTCTTGTGCAGGTACCGGTCGCTTTGCAGCTCGCGCAAATAGTGAACATTATCAAGTCATCATAACCGCATTTGAAATGGGATCAAAGGTGACTCTTGGTCATGTTAAAGGACTGGGAACTTGGTGCGACCCGTTTAGCGTAAAGATCCAGAATGGACAAGGAGGGTCAATGACCATGTCACAAGCCTATTGACCGAGACCGCATGCAGGATATCATTGGTCCTGAAACTTGTAGGGTCAAGTCAGTCACCGGTGGAAACATCAAAAGGAACTGGCGAAACTCAGAGATGATGAGGGTGCAAGTCCCTCTCCCCTAAGTGCAGGGGTAAAAGCATCACCCCTACGGTAGCTTCGCGTCCGGAGACACCCACCCATGTCATGCGCGGGAGCGACATGACAGGGTGGGTGCTCCCGGACGCGATGGCATCAATCCGTAAAGCGGGGTGAGAAGGCGTTAATGACTGGTAGCCTAAACTGGTCAACGTCAAGCAAGTGACTATGAGGAGCATAAAGCGAAATGATGCAGCGTCGTCACAGGAAACCAGTGGAATAAGGCTTATACACTGGCCCAAAAGGGAAAGGATAATGGTCGTTGGCAGGTCGAGTTACTGACCAACAAGCACTGACAATAAACCCGGCGTAAGGTCATTCTCTAAGGTCACAACCAATCATCTACAGGAACGAGGTAAACCAGTTGACGTACTCTCAGTGATATGAGAGCTGAGTAGCCACCAAAGGCGTAAAATCTGCAAACCATTAGCAGGTCGCAACTGGGAGAGATTGAGTGGAGAAGCAAATGAGCGCCTGTAATGGGCGGGATAGAGCTGACGCCCTCATGGTTAACCAAAAGTGTGGAGGTTAGTAGCAGTCAATATGTCACGGAGTACATCCAACAGGAAAGTATATGACTGGAATGCGGTCCCCTGGCGCAAGCTAGAGCGGGAAGTATTCAAGCTGCAAAAGCGTATCTACAGAGCGGCCCAACGAGTATAGAAGGCCGCACCCGGAAAAGCCGGGATAGGGAAACCAAGGAGCCGGATGAGGTGAAAGTCTCATGTCCGGTTTTGAAGACGAGTCGGCCCGGCGACGGGCTGGCTTAGTTTAATTAACCTTTGGCATAATTCAAAAGATCTACGCTGGATTGAGATAAATAAGCAGTGAGCACCTTACCTTAAAGGAGGTAAAAAATGGATACAATGATATCTCAGCGCGAACAAATTATTGGGGAAATTGCCGAACTCCCTAGCGAGGCGATAGTTGAACTTGCCAACTTTATTGAGGAGCTCAAGTTCAAACATCATCGCCCCGCTACCTCATCGTCAACGAAAACAGAAGCAAATTCCGGCTCTGCATTCTTGCTTGCTATTGCTGGTTTGGGGTCTGCCGTTGAAGATGATATCTCAGAACGAGACGAAGAAATTCTAGCGAATGAAATTGACCCCATTCGTGGGTGGACTACCAAAAAAGATGATTCAGTATGACAGCCTTACTAGATACGAGTTTTTTGCTCGCTTTGAACAACGATAACGATCGCAATCATGCCAGGGTGTTAAATGTTGCTCAAACCATCAATGAACCCCTGGTTTTACCAACCGTTGTTCTGCCTGAAGTATGCTACCTCATTGCCTCACGTTTGGGACATAGGGCTATGGGTCGTTTTCTGATGGAACTATCCACCTGGGATAGCAGACTTGAACCGATGACATTAGCAGACTTGCATCGTGTTAATAAAATCTTAGATCGATATGCTGACAGCCAGCTCGATTTTGTAGACGCGACCATCATCGCAATTGCAGAAAGAAAGAACATTACTCGTATTCTTACCTTAGACCGTCGTGATTTCACAATCATTCGTCCGCAGCACTGCGCCTATTTTGAAATATTGCCTTAGAGCATAATTCGGGAAGAACTGGGATCTATCTGTCATATCTGTACAAATCTGTACAACGTCCTGCTTCCAAAGCTTGCAGTGCTTTTTCAGCTAGGGCATCAAGCTTACCCGCAGCTATATCTGCCTCAAGTTGTCGATCCCAATCTTCCCAATCTCCCCAATCTCTGCAAAACCGAGATACTCCCGTTGCCATTCCTCTATCCCAGGACGAATAATTTTCGCCAATGGGTGGTCGATCGTCTCTATCAATGTTTGAAAACTGGCTACATTCAGAACTTCTAATATCTGCTGTTTCAGAGTTTGATTCTGTGCCATTTGCCCGATCGCCTCTGCTGCTAGCGCGGACCGCTGAGGAGGTGTTTCAGTAGAGTAATCCTTTTCCAATTCTTGTAAGAGTGCTTTAATCTTAGCTGCCGCTTCAGCTAAACTTTGCTGTTCTGCTTGGAAGTATTTGTGAATTATATTATCGTCCTTAACTTCTCCAGACATTACCAACTATACCACCGCCGATTTTTATTTCAGATACCATGAAAAACCTCCTAATTAATTATTTCAACGAACGTTTTCTGGGTATCAATCCCGATTATCATTGCTATAGCGAATCCTCGCCCCTGCCCACTGTAGCTTTTCCCGTAGGGTCTGATAGTAAGAATAATTTTCCCGCAGAATAATAAACTTAGCTAGACAATTAGCCATTCTCACGTCCACTCGCTGTCCGGGCCAAATGGCAGTTCCCATTACCCCGTCTGTCCAGAGTTTCGTATTTAACTCCCGGTCTTCTAAAGGCCAGACACTAACTACAGAACCCGATGGCAAAACAATGGCACGACTAGATAGACTCAAAGGACAAATGGGCGTAACCGCGATCGCCTCCATGCCCTCATGGACGATCGGGCCATTTGCCGACAAGGTGTAGCAAGTCGAACCAGTCGGCGTGGACACAATCAACCCATCTCCCTGATATTGATCCACCACCTCCCCGTCGATCGCCAATTCCAGAATCGAGGTAATCATCCGGTCAGCAGATGCTGGCTTGATACAGATTTCATTGAGGGCCAAAAAGCGATCGCTTACAGGTTTCCTCTGAGTGCGATCGCCCTCAAACACAGCCGCCTGCAACATCATCCGCAGCTGCACTGCATAGCGGTCTTCCATCAACCTGTCCCAAACCCGTTCTGTATCCTTAAACGCCTCAAAAGATTCCGTCAAAAACCCCAGATGACCCCCGATATTTACTGCCAAAATCGGCATGCCATATGGGGCCACTTGTCTAGCAGCAGCTAAAGCCGTGCCATCACCGCCCAGTACCACCGCCAGATCGATCGGTTGCGTCCCAGAAGCCAAAAACACCGGGTAGGGATTATCCTTGACCCCACTCGGTCCCATCAACACCTGAGAACCCCGATCCTCCAGCTGTCTCGCACATGTTTCGGCCCAGCGGCGACTCTCATCATGTCCAGCTTTATGGGCAATTATGACCCGCTTTAGCTCCACTAATCTACCACTTCAATAAGTTAAACTGCTCCATATCCACTGTATCGCGATTGCGGTAAATTGACAACACAATCGCCAGACCCACCGCCGCTTCTGCCGCTGCCACTGTAATCACAAACACTGCAAAAACTTGTCCCTTTATCCCTTGGGAGTCGAGGAAATTTGAAAATGCCATCAAATTGATATTTACTGCATTCAGCAGCAACTCGATCGACATCAGCACCCGCACGGCATTGCGGCTGTTAATCAAACCATAAATGCCAATGCAGAACAATGCTGCTGCTAGTAACAAGAAATACTGAAGTTGTAGGATCATAATTTACTGCTTGTTCTTCCTTCGTAGTAAGCGCTAAAGCGCTTCTTCCTTCGTTCGTAGTAAGCGCTAAAGCGCTTATCTATTTTCATTAACTCTGGGAAGTTTTCTTTGAGGCTGAGACGAGTTCCCGTGGGCGTTCCGGTAGCATCAAAGCTGGGGGCACGGGTTCTGAAGGCATTTCATCGGGCAAATACTCGCGACGGGCCAGAATTATTGCCCCCACTAACGCTATCAACAACAGCACTGATGCCAATTCAAAGGGGAGCAAAAAGTCACTGAAGAAATGCAGTCCAATGATAACGGTAGAAGCATCCCCCGCGATCGCCCCTGTTGAGAGAGACCAAGGAGTTGTTAAAACCATCGTACTCAATAGGGCAAACAGGCCGACACAGACTAAACCCGTTGCCCCCTTCCGGATCCAGGCACGCGGCAGGGGTTTCAACTCTTCCCGTTTGTTCACCAGCATGATAGCAAACAAAATCAGGACGTTCACCGCCCCCACATAAATCAGTACCTGGGCCGCTGCCACAAAGCCTGCATTCAATAAAATGTACATGCCTGCGATGCTGATAAACACCCCTCCCAGCAAAAAGGCTGAGTAGACGATATTCTCTAGCAGTACTACTCCCAATGCTGCCCCGATCGCCATCACTGCCAGCAGACCAAAAGCAACTAACTGAACTCCTTCTGCTAAATTCACTCTGATTGTCCTTTGCTAATTTTCCATTGTTCGTATATTGTTCGTAGTAAGCACTAAAGTGCTTCCGGAGAGCAAGCCGGGGGTTTTAACGGCGGGATGACTCTTAATTTTTTTCCATTTCTGCGATAATTTCTTCTGGGCGCTTACCTGCCCGAGGCGAAGTATGTGACACCTCATGAGGCTCCATGACCCCCTTTGGTAGGTAAGCCAATTCCCGCATCGGCTGTACCATTGGGTCATTCGTGACTTTATAGGGAAGCCGTCCTAGTGCCACATTGTCATAGTTCAACTCATGCCTGTCATAGGTTGCCATTTCGTACTCCTCTGTCGCCGACAGACAGTTTGTGGGACAATATTCTATACAATTAGCGCAGAATATACAAACACCGAAGTCGATGCTGTAATGCTTCAACTGTTTCTTCTTGCTTTCCTTGTTGAATTCCCAATCTACCACTGGCAGGTTGATCGGGCAAACCCGCACGCATACTTCGCAGGAGATGCACTTATCAAATTCAAAATGAATCCTACCCCGGAAGCGCTCCGATGGGATAAGTTTTTCATAGGGGTACTGCACTGCGATCGGACGTCGCTGCATGTGGTCAAAGGTGACAGATAGTCCCTGACCGATGTATTTAGCAGCTTGAAATGTCTCTTTCGTGTATTCGCTAACTTGCTTGAGGAATTTCAGCATGGTGTGTTCTCTCTCTCTTGGTGGGCGGTGCCTTGTTGGTGGGTGGTGCCCACCCTACATTCTAATTTATCCGCCGAAGGCAAAGGGAAGGCTAGCTTCAGGCCAGCGGTTAACAGCAGGTTCACAAGGGATACGGGCAATAAAAACTTCCACCCTAGGTCTAGTAACTGGTCTATTCTCACCCGTGGCACAGTCCAGCGGAGCAGAATTGCTAGGAATACTAGAAAGTAGGCTTTCAGGATTACCATGATGATGCCAATGCTTGCTGCGATTACCTGCAACCAAGGTGTCGTCTCACTTACTCCTAGCAAACTGGCTAAGAAATCGATCGATACCGGAAATTCCCAACCTCCCAGATACAATATTGCCACTAGGAGGGCTGACAGCACGAGGTTAACGTAGGAACCGAGGTAAAACAGAGCAAATTTCATCCCTGTATACTCGGTCTGATATCCTGCTACCAGTTCTTCTTCTGCTTCTGGCAAGTCAAAGGGTAGCCGTTCGCATTCTGCTAGGGCGGCGATCCAAAAGATGACGAACCCTACTGGTTGACGCCAAACATTCCAGCCTAAAATACCGTAACCTGATTGCTGTTCTACGATGTCGATCGTGCTGAGGCTGTTGGACATCATGACGATCGCCAGCACGCAGAGGGCCAGGGGCACTTCATAACTGATAGACTGAGCTGCGGCCCTGAGTCCCCCCAGCAAAGAATACTTATTATTAGAGGCGTAACCTGACATCAACAGACCGATCGGGGCAATACTGGAAAGGGCGATCCAGAGAAAAATACCGACACCCAAGTCAATGATGACTAAATTCTGGCCAAAGGGGACAATCAGGTAAGAGACAAAGACTGGCACCACTACGAGGGCGGGACCGAGGGTGAATAACAATGGATCTGAGGAATTGGGGATGACATCCTCTTTGAACAGCAGTTTGAGACCATCTGCTACCGGGACTAACACGCCGAATGGGCCCATGTATTCCGGACCGATCCGCTGCTGGACGGCTGCGGAAATTTTCCGTTCTAACCAGGTTGTTACTAACACTCCTACTGTGGCACCTAGCAGCACCAGCACCATCGGCAGTGGCAGCCACATTGCTTGGGCCACTTCCCCAGGGACGCCAAAATCCCTGAACAACTGGATAAAACTTCCTTGTAAGTCGATTCCTGGGTTCATGTTTCCTATATACGCAATATCTGGCTGGGCAATATCCCAGCGGTCTTAACTGCCGGTTTACTAGCTACCGTAACTGGATGGCTGACGGCTGACTCGATCGATTTTAAAGTTTTTTAAAGACTTTTACCAGAAATCCCTGGCCAGACCGGAATTTCGTATAGGGACCAGAGCAAAACCAAGAGACAGCCCCGTTCGTAAGCGCGAAAAATCGCAATGACAACCTATATCCAAAACCGAGATAGTATTGACCGATCGTGTCCGAGAGCGCCCACCCTGTCGCTCGCCTGCCCTCGATGTGCTCCGCGCGCGGAGCACCGCACATCGCAGCGACATGGGTGGGCGTCTCTGGACAGGATTCGCTGACATTAGCGTTTGTCTATCGGAATGTAGTGCATGTTATGCTCGCCAGTGTAAACTTGGGTGGGACGGTAGATGCGGTTTTCTCCTATCTGCTCTTTCCAGTGGGCTAGCCAACCTGCTACCCGGGCGATCGCGAACACTGGGGTAAACAAGTCTCTGGGAATGCCTAGCTTCCGGTATACTAAGCCTGAATAAAAGTCCACATTCGGGTAAATCCCTTTGGGACCGAGTTTTTCCGAGGTCTGTTTTTCCAACTCTAGGGCGATCGCGTAGTATTTATCATGACCAAACTTATCAAACAGCTTTTCTGCTAGACTTTGAAGGATCTTGGCGCGGGGGTCTTTCACCTTATATACTCTGTGACCGAAGCCCATAATTTTGGCTTTGCGCGCGTTCGCATTTTCCACGAAGGGACGAACATTCTCCACGGAGCCAATTTTCTCTAACATATCCAGGACTTCTTCATTAGCCCCACCATGGAGGGGACCGGCCAGGGTGCCCACAGCGGAAGCGATCACCGCGTAGGGGTCAGTGAGAGTCGAAGCCGTAACTCTGGCGGAGAATGTGGAAGCATTCATAGTGTGTTCCGCGTGCAAGATGAGACTGACATCAAATACCCGAGCAGCTAGGGGGTCTGGTTCGCTTTCCGTGAGCATATAGAGAAAATTGGCAGCATAGTCGAGGTCATCTCTTGGCATCACGGCATCGTTGCCTTTCCGCATCAGATTAAATGCTGCTACCATTGAAGGTATTTTCGCAATCAGGCGGACCACCGCACTGCGAATATATTGGGGGTCATCCAAGGCGCGACGGGCATAAAATAACCCCAAGGCCGCAGCAGAGGATTGCAAGGCATCCATCGGGTGACCTGTTTCGGGAAAGCATTTCATCATGTCCCGGATGCGATATTTTATGCGCCGGTGATGGCGAATTTCATATTCAAATGCTTTTACCTCGGCGGCGCTGGGCAGATGACCCCAGATCAGCAGATAGGTCGTTTCTATGAAGGTACTACGATCTGCTAGTTCCTCTATGGGAATTCCTCGATACTCCAGAACTCCTTTATATCCATCGATATAACTGATGCTGGATTGACTGGCGGGAATTCCTTCTAGTCCTGGTTTATATTCGCAGGCGATGGACATGGCTGTATCCTTTACTGAGCGTGAAATTTATTCTGTATCAGAGTACATATCACATCAAAGCCTTTCTGTCAAATCGCTTGCCAAATCGATCCCCCCTATAGGGAGGATCGCCCTCGCTATGATAAGAGAAATTTGGGCGGAGCTAGCAAAAACAGGGAGCACCTGCCAAGGGGAGAGCCAGTTTCAGGGAGACTCAAGCCGATAACTCCAGCTTTTTTCACGACTAATGCACCTCGGGGTTCGCCCCAGACTAAGATTTCTGCCCAGTTTCCCAGGTTTGGTTCATGACCGACTAGGGCTAAGGTGGTACCGCCAGTCTGCTGCCATTTGTCTAACCAGTCTAGCCAGGTTTTGATGTCACCGGCAGGGGCGAGGTGGTGATATTCTTCTATCTGGGTTGCCAGACCTGCTTTTTGCAGTATTTCGGCTGTTTGCTGGGCACGCAGGAGGGGACTGGTGAGGATCGGGTCGAAGTGCAGCTTAAAGTCTTCCTTTAGCCGTTTGGCGATTTTCTGGGTTTTCTGCTTGCCTTCGTTCGTGAGGGGGCGGTCTTCGTCAAAGTCGTATTCTGCGCGATCGGCGGCAATGCCGTGACGGATCAGGTAAATGTCGGTGGTGTTAGCCATTTTTCGGAGTTAAGTGCATTGGTGATTTTTTTAGGCACGACTCTATCTAATACCACAGCATGCAGTACCTTCAGCATTGATAGGACTGAATTCTGCGCAAGCGATTTTTTTCCCGGAGTTCGCGGAACACTGTTTCACTATCGACTAACTCACCGCGATCGGCTGCTTCTATCCCCATGGGTGTAATTAAAAGTGACACTTAGGCATTATTAACCGGTCCGGTAGTTCTACCTCTGTATCACTGGCGGAGTTCTGATACCGCCGGTGATGGCCCCACAGTGGATGGAACAACTCAAATAGTGAATCTGCCTTGATTGGGAGATTTTTTTACCCTTATGTTATATAATTTTATTTATAAGTTGATCGTGGAGCTAAAGCCCTATATGTCTGAATTCATGAATTATGATGAAACGGTTGAACTAACCAGCAGCGCTTCGGAATTAGCTCTAAGATTGCAGGCTCATCCCAATATATCGGCTCGTATTTTATCTCTGCTAGATCTTGTGGAAAATCCGGATAATAATTGTGAAACAGCGAGCAGTACCGAGTTGAAAATTATCTCGGAACTCAAAAAACTGGGAAATGATTCTCTTCAAGATTGGGCCAATTCGCAAGAGAAAAAAAAGCCTTAGCTTGTGAAAAATCTCCGGGGATGCGCCGTCAGAGAAAAAAGCAACTATATTGGCATAGTCTGTTGGAAACTATCCAAATTATAGAAGAAACTTTTATTTCTCGAAGACCGTTTTCATCATCTGCCCAAATACATTGTCGAGGTTATTCTTTGCCATTGCAACGAGCAATTACGGATTTTGGAGCCGATGTGCCATTTGGAAAAATTCCTGAAAAGCTACAAGAACATTACGGTATAACTGTGCCGATTAGTTCGGCCCAAGCTATTACTCAAAAACATGCACATGCGGTTAAAGGATCTCAAAAACCAGCAGAAAAAATTACCGATAGAGATGGAGTAGAGCTTCTAATTGCAGAAATGGATGGCACGATGATTCCAATTGTAAAAACTCCGACCAATGATGATAAAATTATCGATCGCCGAAAAACCAGATCTTGTTGTTGGAAAGAAGCTCGTCTATCACTTGTGGAAATCCCTACTCAGAAAAAAACAATTATTGGAGGTACAGTAGGTACCGTAGACTCCGCAGGAAACAAATGACTGCATAGCGCTATAAGGGCTGGGATAGGTGAAAAGACTAAAGTTCATGCGATCGGAGATGGAGCCAGTTGGATTGTTAATCAGGTAATGGGCTTGTTTGGAGAACGTGCTAGCTATCTAATATATTTTTATCATCTATGTGAATATTTAGCAGCAGCAGCTCCTGGAGCTAATGAAAAGCAACAAAAAAAATGGCTGGAAAAACAAAAAAAGCTCTCAAAAACAATCAGGTTCTCAAAGTATTAAATAATTTATCAACTCGCCTGGAACCAGAACATATAGCTGATAAATTTGCTCCCGTCAGAGTCGGTGTACGATACATTAAAAACCGGCTTGAATACATGAACTACAAAGATGCGATTGATGCTAATTTACCAATTGGATCTGGAAAGATTGAGAGCGCACATCGTTATGTAATTCAAAAACGTTTGAAATTAACAGGTTCTTGGTGGACCGTTGAAAACGCTAATGATATGTTAGCTTTAAGGATATTAAGAGTTAATGATGATTGGCAATCCTATTGGCTAAATTTAAACCCAGAAAATTCGTCCCTTACCTAAGCAGTCTAACAATTATTGAGGCTCTTACCTTCTCAACATCAGTTTTCTGCCATGATCGCGTTCTGAACATATATCAATCTCGGGCGTCAATATTGCGCCTTCGTTCACCGGCGATATTGAGGCAGTGCTGGCACTGCCGGCACTGCCCGACCAACTACTTTTGACCACATCACCGGTTCATGATTAAGTGTCACTTTTAATTACACCCTATCCCCATGGCTATTTCCTGTTTTAGTTCTGCAAAACGTCTCTTATCAATCTGGTCTCGCACCGACAACAGCCGCAATCCTTCGAGAACTACCTCAGAAGCAGACTGATAACGACCGCTTTTCACTTGTTCATCAATCAACTGTTCGATTTCTGGAGTCAGCAATATAGTCATATGTGTTCTCCTTTTTCCGAGTTTGCCACTCTACCTCTATTATACCGATTCCCGCAGAATCTGTCAAAGTTGGTTGTTTCTGAGATCTTGCATCATTCTCAATTAGTCTCTAGACCAGCCAAAAGATTATCGATTTGTCTCATGGCCAGCCGTGGGTTCAAACCCACGGCTAATAGCTAAAGTCGGTTGAAAACCGACTGAAAACCTTATATATATTTTCCCTCTCGTTCCCTGGCTCCGCCTGGGAACGAGTTATCGAGGCTCCGCCTCTAGTTGCGAATGGTGCAAGATCTCAGTTGTTTCCGATTTTTCTCGAACGGTGTCTGGAGATGGCCGATCGCACGATCTCCTGTGCGAGGCACGAAGCAATCTCGCTTGCTATTTCCGGGGCGATCGCTCAATCATGCGATCGCCCCTTGGCAGCCGCCTCGTAACTACCGGTTCTCTGGTGGCACTGGCGTCACCCTAGCAGCGGGTGCTCAAACCCCCGATCGCCCCCGAAGGAAGTCCGACCTTAGAAAATATCTGTTGCCATGTTATCCGTGACCTGCTAACATTAGAGTATACCATCAACTAACTGTTATTATGCTTGTAACCGATTTGCTACAACAATTGCGAGATTTATCCCGCGCTGACAAGCTACGGATAATGCAATTTATGATATCAGAACTGGCCAAGGAAGAAGGGGTCACACCCCTAGAAAATGATGTTAACTTTTCCAGTGTCACCCTGTATAATTCTCATGAAGCTGCCCACAAACTAGCCCTGCTATTAGAGTCAAATCAGGAAGCTTCTTAATGCTTCGATGCATAAATATTTCCTTTCTCGTTCATAAATTTTGTCTCGATTAATATATTCGTTTTTAACTCCAAAGTCAAAAGTAGGAAAAGGATAATCTTCTTTGACTATTGGAGTAATTGCAATCTCCACTCTATCACCTTCTTTGATATTTTCAGGCAATTTTTCTAAGAGAATGATTGTTTTTCCTTGTATGTAACATTTCATAATTCACCAATTTACAAAAGGGTGGCGCCATTGAGTATTACACTTATATCTTAACACATCTTACACGCGCTCCATTGTAGTATTTACGGAATATGTAATGCGATCGCCCGTCGGTGAGGCGATCGGGAGCATCCCACCCCCAATACTCGTTCCCTGGCTCGGCCTGGGAACGGTCTGCTTGAGGCTCTGCCTCTGCGATCGCCCTTGGTTTTTGTGGGGCGATCGCACCGGCGGCAAGATAATGAGCGATCGCCCGTCGGTGAGGCGATCGGGAGCATCCCACCCCCAATACTCGTTCCCTGGCTCGGCCTGGGAACGGTCTGCTTGAGGCTCTGCCTCTGCGATCGCCCTTTGTTTTTGTGGGGCGATCGCACCGGCGGCAAGATAATGGGCGATCGCACATTCGTATAATGCTTACTCTCGAAAGCAAATTTTTAAAACTTCCACGCTTTTGGATTATAGAGTTAGGAACGCATTGATCGATGAAAAATCTTAAACTCATGATAGCACTGTTTCAAAATCTGACAAATCGCGAGCGTAATCAAGACAAGCATCGATCTGCTCTTTGACGAGAACGGGAAACTCACCTAATATCTGTTCAACCGTATTACCTAATGCTAAATAACCTAAAATCAGACTTACGGGAATTCTTGTGCCTTTGATTCTTGGTTTACCCCGAAATACGTCTGGCGTACTGACGATATGCTCTCTCCAGTTTACAGGCATAACTTGTCCTTTACGATATGACACTTATCTTAACACATATTACAGGGCTCTAAATTGTAGTATCCAAGAAATATTTAATGCGCGGCAAGATAATGGGCGATCGCCTGTTTGGGTGGGGCGATCGCCTGTGGCCCTGGGAAACAAACGTAAATCTCCAAGTCTTGATGACTAACTGCTTCTTGGAGCAGCATTTGACCCCATATGCTGCACAGGCTTCGCTATTTTGGCGTTGCACAATTACGGGATGATGGGCATAGTTGCAGAAGTCTTAAATCTAGACTACAAGCCAGTTTAAGTTATGTGCATGCGTAGGCATCATCCCCAAAATGTGCAACGCCGCTATTTTTTAGACTGTTGAGCGGGAGTCAGTGTCACAAACTTCCTGCCACTTTCCGCCTGTTGTCTTCGCCAATCTTCACAGATTGCTTTCATATCATAATTGAAAGACTTGGCATGTTCTTCACGAATTCGATGAAGTTCTTCTAAAATTTCGTCTTGCCACATAGTTTATTCTCCCATCAGTTCATAAGGCGTACAGATTATGGGCAGATTGCATCCAAAATCTCCAGAAATCTCCCGCAGCTTTCTTTGAAGCTGGGCATTGGCAATATGCTTGCAATTCCAGGTTAACAGGTAATCGATCTGGCTGACTGTAGCCAATGCAATATGAATGGCATCATCAGAAGCTTTGTCGGGAAGATTACTTCGCAACATAAACTGTGATGCTAATTCTTCGACAGCTTCAGTCACTTCCAGCAATGGCAAGCCACTTATCGCTTTCAGCCGACGCGCAGCCATTTGTGCATCTCCTCGTGCTGCCTCACTAATAACGACTTGTGACACGTAAAGAGTAAAGGCACTTCGACGCAACTCCCACCAATCTTTTGTCAATGCAATATTGCTTGCAACGATCGCGTTTTTGGTCGCTCTGGCTGTAAGATAACCAAGAATGCTGGTTTCGATATAGACGGTTTCACTCATTGGGGGACAGACTGTAGATTTTTTCATTATAAATTAGGTATCGCTTGTCTGTCCAATACAGCGATGGGTTTATTGGCTGTCGGTTAGATAGGTAGGGGCCGATCGCCTCTTTGGGTGGGGAGATCGGCCCTTGGCAGCCAGCCGGTGCTCAAACCCCCGATCGCGCAGCGACTGCGCAGCAGTATCACCCCGCCACCGAAGCAAGTCCGACCTGGGAAAATATCTGTTGCCATGTTGTCCGTGACCTGCTAACATTAGAGTATACTATCAACTACCTGTTATCATGCTTGTAACTGATTTACTGCCACAACTGCGAGATTTATCCGGCGCCGACAAGCTACGGATAATGCAATTCCTGATATCGGAACTGGCCAAGGAAGAAGGGGTCACACCCCTAGAAAATGATGTTAACTTTTCCAGTGTCACCCTGTATAATTCTCATGAAGCTGCCCAGCAACTAGCCCGGCTGTTAGAGTCAACTCAGGAAGCTTGTTAATGCTTAATGCATAAATATTTCCTTTCTCGTTCATAAATTTTGTCTCGATTAATATATTCGTCTTTAACTCCGAAGTCAAAAGTAGGAAAAGGATAATCTTCTTTGACTATTGGAGTAATTGCAATCTCCACTCTATCACCTTCTTTGATATTTTCAGGCAATTTTTCTAAGAGAATGATAGTTTGTCCTTGTATGTAACCTTTCATAATTCACCAATTTACAAAAGGGTGGGCGCCATTGAGTATTACACTTATATCTTAACACATCTTACACGCGCTCCATTGTAGGATTTACGGAATATGTAATGCGATCGCCTGTTTGGGTGAGGCGATCGCACTCTGGCATCCCACGGTACTTACCTGTATCCCATTAACTCAGCAACTGCTGATTTTTTCAATAATCAACCGATCGCGAATTTGAAAAATGGATGGGAGAGTGAGAGTATATCATAACTTACCGAATTCAAAAAAAGTTAATCATTGGATAGGAAAGAATTGCTCGATCTTCTGTTATCATGATTAAATCGTGTTGTAAACATTGACAAAGCAAAAGACGATCGAAGGGGTCGCGATGTAATGGCGGTGTCTGGAGCGTGCCGAGTCCTTCAGGACAAGAGCACGCGGAAGACGCCGCAGGTAATTTCGCCAATTGGGTAATGGTACTTTCATCGATAGCTAAACTATAAATTAAATGATTTTCACGCTGTTTGGGAAAGTAAATATCAGGTGATTCTGGCAAAGGCAGTTTACCTAATTGATATTTAATCATCGCTTCCCAAACAGAAACCACACTGAGATAAATTTCATTATCTAAATTACTAATTGCGTCATAATATTTGTCTGCAAGACGGTTGTCATTGGTAATAAACCACAGAAAAATATGCGTATCTAAGAGTAATTTCATGGATTTTCAAACAGGTTAATAATCTCTTCAGGCAGGGGATCGTTAAAGTCATCAGGGACAACAAATTCACCGGCACATAAACCAATAGGACGACGTTGTTGTTTTTGAGGTTGATTCGTGGGAATCGGTTTAACTTCAGCGATCGGTTTATCTGCTTGAGTAATGATTAAGCTATTACCTTCTTGAATCAGTTTGATAAATCCCGAAAAATCCTGTTGAATGTCATCTATCTTGAGGGTAATCATGGCATTAGCTTTATAATTAAAGCAAGAATTGACTATCATACTTATATCTTAACACATATTTCACGGCACTACTTTACTCTTCGCGAAATATTTAAGGCGATCGCCAGTAGGTGGGGCGATCGCCTGCGGCACCCGATCGACTATTGACGAACGGCGACACCGAAGAACTCCGTATTGGCGATTGCGATCGGGACTGAACAAGCTCCCGTAGGTTGGGTTGAGGTCCCTTACCCAACCCTCATGTCTAATCATTATGTAATTCTTTTTCCAGCAAGTCAACTGCCATGCGTAACTTTTTCAATCTCTTACGCTTATTCTTGATTTCTGATTGCTCCGGAGGGATTGAGTCTGTGAATACATAATCGACATTTTTAATGTATTTGTGAAGCTGGTTAATCGCCTGATTACTAAACTGTTTCAGGTAGTCTGTAGCAACTTCTGTACAGACTTGTGACAATTGCTGACGATAGTTCGACCAGGCTTCTTCATTTCTCTGCTTCGTACCTTGATTGACCGCATGGGTGATACCAGCAGTGATCGCCCCTCCCACTGGACCTGCCAATAACCAACCAACTGCTGTGGCTGTGGCAACTGATTTAGCAGTAGGATCGGATGTAGAAGGCACAGTTGGTCGAGATATAGTCGGAGCGGCAGGTAATGAGATCGAAAGTTTACTGGGTTGCTTATGACCAAATTCATCGCAGGCTTGGTGGACGTATTTCATCACAGACTCTTGGCGTTCCAGCAATGCTTGCTGGAAAACTCCAGTTTCCCAATTTCTGAATGATTCATCTTCTAGTGCCTTAGCTGCTTCAGACTTATATCTGTCTAGGAGTGCAGAAACCGATAACCAATTCCCCAAGTTCATCATGCTAGCCTTAAAAGCATTCTTGACTTGCTCGACCCCCCTCGCAGTCGTTCGATCGCAGCTTGGCGATCGCGATCTGCATTCTGGACCTCAGTTTCTAGAGGTTGTGCCTGGGCTAATAAATTTTGTTTGAGCTGCTCCCTAATCGCCAAGAGCCTGGGTAAGCGGATATACTCTATTCCTGGCGATAAATTATCTACAATCCGATCCAAGTTTGATTCAAACAGGAGGATACCGCTTTGATTTGCTGCTGCAACATCTCCTTTCATTCTCGCTCTTAGGGCGGGCAAAGCGTCCACGCGGTAAAGATTACTCATATTGTTAGGTAAATCGCCTCGCAATTCTCCAGCAAGGGAACGGGCACGACTGGCAACTTCCTTGCAATCTTCTATCTCCAACAAGTTCATGAAGTTAAGCACAAAGATAGATGTGGTAATCCCGCGATTCATCAACCAATCCTGTAGTTTGCTGACTTCTCCTAGGGTGAACAGCTTGCGAGCATCGAGGACTTGAACTACAAGATCGACAGTTATTAGTTGGCTATAGACGAGATGATTCTGCGCTTCCATGTCGTCTGTTCCAGGCAAATCAATCAGTTCGACCCCCTTTGCTAGAAGACTGTGCGGACAGGAAACCTCAACAGAGACAACATCTTCGCGCATACAGCGATCGCCATCTAGCACGGCAAACTTTTTCAATATATCTGTTCCATTCTCACATACTTCAGCACCGTCGTTTGTACGAACACAAGTTTTGATATTTTTGCCATACTTGACAACAATTGCCGTGCCTGTGGTAGGTCTCAGGGCAATTGGTAGAGCGCGATTTCCCAGCAGCGCATTTAGCAATGTAGACTTGCCGTGATTGAAGGGTGCAAAAACGGCTATGCGAAAGGCTGGGTTACCCAGATATTCAGGGTGCATCCCAGTTTCGCCATGAGTATAAATGCTTAGTCGAACTGGTTCCGAGATGGTGTTAAGTTGAGACAGTCGGTAAACGCTCCCTCTAAAACTATGAATCCTGAAAATTTAGCTCAAATTAAAACCTATGCTTTGGGAATAGCCGCCTTGTTGTATGAGGAGGCCCAAGGGACTGTTCCAGAGCAATTGAAAACACTCTCAGGACTCGAAGCTACAGTCCGTGGGCAGTTGCTTCAATACGTCAGTCCAGAGATTGCCCTTTTTTTATCGAAAGCACCAGTGGCACCACCGCAGGGCGAACCCGAATTTTAAACAGCATTTTGGGCGAGCTCCTCATCACGGAGAAGCAAGCGACTTATTTTGATGTGAGAGCCTATAGCCAGTGGAGTCCCTATCTGGAAAAATGTTGCTTGTTACTGAGTGCGAACTCTTCTTATGAGCACGCCGAGGAAGATATTAAGCAGCTCACGGGGATGAGCGTTTCCCGGGGAACTCAGCAACGACTGGTGCAACGTTATGAGTTTGAATTACTGACAGTTAAAGAAGCCGTTTCCTCAACGAGCGCTCAAGAACCGAAACTGCCCCTTCAGGAGTTTGAGTTGCCCACAGCTAAAGAAGCCGTTTCCTCAACGGGCCCTCAAGGACCGAAACTGCCCCCTCAGGAGTTTGAGTTGCCGACGGCTAAAAAAGCTGTTTCCGAAATCAGCCCTCAAGAACCGAAAGTGCTCGCCCATGAGTTGAAGTTGCCGACTGTCAAGGAAGTTGTTGAGGAAATGAGCATTGATGGGGGGAAAGTACGCTTACGGACCCCGCAAGGGAGACCCTGTGAGTGGCGCGATTACAAGGGCGTTAATCTACATGACCTCGGGGTAGCGGCCTTCTTTCGGGACAATGCAGGACTGGTCAAATGGGTCAACCAGCAGCCCTTGGCGAATCCACTTGTGAGTATCGGAGACGGTCATGATGGCGTTTGGAATTTGTTTGCCGAGATTGGCCCAACCATCTTCCGTCTGGAAATCCTCGATTGGTATCACTTGATGGAAAACCTCGAGAAAGTCGGTGGGTCCAGATCTAGACTGGCACGAGTGAAAGCTCTCCTATGGTCAGGCAAGGTAGATGCAGCCCTCAAAGAATTTGACGACTGGGAGCATCCACGGGTTGATAACTTCAGGGCCTATGTTACTAAGCATCGTCACCGCATTGTGAACTATGGCTATTACCAAGCCGAGGGAATTTCAATCGGTTCGGGAGAGGTGGAATCAACGATTAAGCAGGTTGCGGCACGGGTGAAGCTCTCAGGAGCGCAGTGGAAAGCTGCCAATGTTCCCCAAGTTCTGCGGCATCGCTGCGCTTATCTCAATGGAGTATTCTCAAGGTGAGTCAATCTTGACATTCTCATCATCTCGTGGTCTGTCAAGATAAAATTGACGAATTTTACGGAGATAACCGCTTCCGAGCCTTCCCTTCTCTTATCCGTCATCATTTCCTTGACAGACCAAGGGTCTATTAGTGACAGTTTAACAATGAAGTATTTTTGCTCATTGCCAAATTGGGATGCACCCGATATTCACAAACAGCCTCTGCATCCGATCGCAATTCATCAGAATCGGTCAATTCCGATGCATACAAGATTCTTTCACAGATCGCGTTCATGGTTATTTTCCTCAGACAATTATTTGGGAGTTGGCTCTCTCAAATGGAAAGAACCAACTCATCTAGCAGAAAACCATCCTTAAACTTTCGACCCAATTAGTCCCTCGTAGCCAGATTCCATTGACTGCCATTGAGAGTAAATGTTATTTTCTAGTTCCTTGAGTCGCTTGATTTCCGCCTCGCGCTGAAACTCTTCCTTTTCCTTCTGTTCGACGAGCCGATCTAGCTCATCTCGGCGAGCTTGAATGTCTTCGTTCATGCGTTTGGATACTTCTGCCTCATATTCGTCAAAAATTTTCCTCACTTCCTGATAAACTTCCTTAGATAACTGAGCAGCCGCCTCCGGCAGTTTCTCCTTCATCTTTTCTTTGGTCATCTTAATGAACTTCCGGCGCAACATCTCCATCTGTGTGGCTCCTGCTCCTGACATGAAAGCAACTATAGCAGCAGGACCGAGCACTATATCGAAGAATATAATCAAGACGGTATTTACAGCGATAAGGAGACCTACATTGGTCAGCAATCTCTTCCAATTAAAAGCCCCCAAACCAGCACCTGCCGCACCAGCATAATCTCCTAATAAAAACGCCATTGCTCCTGTTGCAAATCTCGCCCATCCGGGATATTTTTCTTCTGCACTTGCTGTCCCACTGATGTTGATGCTACCAGATAGCTTGAAGTCAATTGTGTCAGTTATATTACCATAGAATACACTGTATCGATTTGCACTGACTGCTAACTGGGAAAAAGCCTCCTTGATGTCTCGTTCTACCCCCTTGCTCCACTCAGCCATTTTGTCATTAGCGTACTTCTTAAAGTTTTCTTCCATGCCTTCCTTGAATTTTTCTCGCTGACCTTGCAAAAGAAACTTAAAGAAGTTTATATCCGGCATATACGGTTTGAAATCATTCTCAAATGTTTGATCCAGTTTAGACATATAGCTGTGGAGAGAGCCGGCGATCGCATCAGCACGAGTATCTCTCATTTGAGCAATTTCCTGCTTGAAGCTGTCCCGAATTTCCTCTAATTTGCGAAACTCTGGTTCGACAGATTTGATGCGTTTGCGCAGTTCAGTAACATCTTGGCCGAGCAAAGGAATGCGGCGATCGACAGCTTCATGTACGCGCTGATAGGTCTGTCGCATCAGGGTACGAGCTTGACGCAATTCCGAGACAGCCCTTTCTTTGGTCAGAAATCGTTCTAACGCACCGACAAACTTTGGTATGCCAGTACCATCAAGTGGTTTCCCCTTCAGGCTGTAGCGTAGTGCGTTCAATGCAGATGTCTCGAATACACGCTCGTCGTAGAGATCGCTTCCATCTATCTGACAATAATCACGCAGATTTGCAGTAAAGACTTGACGCTGCTCTTCCTCAACTTTCCTGACCTCTTCTGGATCGTCAGGGTCGAAAGCTGATTGCTGGAGTTCGTCCCAGCGGTTAATCAAGAAGAAAATGGTCAGCCCTCGATCTTTGAGATAGTTCTCCAGGTAGCGACGCTCTTCCATCGTGCAGGGTTTAGTGGCATTGAGAACGAATAAAATAGCGTGGCATTTATTGATGTAGCCAAGAGTCAACTGGTTGCGCTCGTCCGTGTCGTTTAGCCCGGGGCTGTCTACGATTTCAACACCATTCTGGAGCAATTTGAGAGGATACTCGACGACTGCATAACTCACGTCCGGGAAAGCATCTTTCTTTGACTGCTCAAAGCGCTTGGCTTCCTTGGGATCGATAGTGTATTTGCGGCTGAATTGATCAAAACTTAGAGTTTCTGTCCGCTCGTCTTTGAAGTGAACTGTCACTTTTCCCTCCGAACCGAACCGAAGGATTGTCAGAATTGCCGTACAGGGATTAACCGCTGTCGGCAGCAGCTTTTTGCCCAATAGCACATTGAGTAATGTACTTTTGCCGTGCTTCATATCCCCCAGTACCATTAGGCGGAAGCGACCGTGTAGAAGATTGTTGCCAGTAATCTTTAAATCAAAAATTTCTTGGTTGAGTTTTAATTCGCCAGAAGCTTCTTTCCCTTCTAACTTTGCCTGTTCGAGGATCTCAGATGCGTAATTGAGATAATCCGCAAACTCCTGACGCTTCTGTGCAACAGCGTGGAGGTTGTTAATCAAACTGTCAACTTCTGCTTTGTAGCTCATGATTTTCTCTTTAGATTTAAGTAGTGGTGATCTGTCGATTAAGCGAAAGCTTAGATGGACAACTCTGTCGGGACTATGCCGTAGTTCAGCAACTGAATGTAGCGAACTAAGTGGTGTCCTCTGCCGATCGCCTCTGCTACAACTTCCGTAGCATTTGACAAACCGCGCCTACTGACCATTGCTCATAACTCTGGTGTATTCGCCACTCTCCACCCACTCGAGTAACTCGGCGGCACGCATGACCGAGATTGGTTCATAACCCCTATCACCTTTGCAATCTGGTCTAGAGTGCCGTAAGATTCAAACTCCCTTGCTTGCTTGATGAACTCATCTACGATAGTAGGGCTACTGTAGTATTTCTTAGGCAAACCTGCCATCTTCACTAAGACACTTGCAGCCACTTCCGGTTGTTGGCAAGCAAGCAGGCCCCGATCGATCGGCGGTAAGCTCCGACATGCGCCTCCAGTTGAGTAAAGCCATCTCTACTCCTACTGTAATTAAGGAACCAATTCCCAAGGTTGCCCTCCCAACCAAGTTAGCAATGGTAGGTAAGCATGAAGCTGTCTGATAATATAAAACGTGCTGACTTTTGATATGCCCTAACTCGTGGGCTATGACGAACATCAGTTCTTCAGGAGAAAGCAACTCAGCACATTCTGAACTCAGAACAATGATACTTTTCTCCACACCTGCCGTGACAGCATTAATACCATAACTATCTTGATGAAAGTACAACTCCGGTTGGCGGTCGATTGACAGGATCTCGCAAGCTTCTTGCAGCACCTCATATACTTCAGGAGCATTATTACTATTCACCTTCAGACCGCTTCCCGTGTAATGAATTCTTAGCAATCGATCGAAGCTAATCTCATTAAGCTTTCTGATGATAGCTGTGAACCCAGGCATTTCCTCAAGTGTATTACGAGCCGATTTGTCCCAAGGATGTTCGTAATTTTCAATCTTGAGGAAGTTAATTTTCCTTCTGTCCATAACTTACGATCGCCATAAATCTTGCCATAATCCCGGTCAGAGTTGATTGTCACCTCTATACTCGATCTCGCTCATCATTAACTTTGGCGATAAATCGACTACTTTTTAACAAAACTTAGCAATATCCCTCCCGAAAACCTGCGCCTCAGCCCAAAGGCTTCATGCACCAGACCCCACTGGCGAAACTGCCCCGAGAGAACTTGGTGTGAGTGGCATTGACTCACGACTTCCTTACGCTATCACTCTACTCTCTAACTTGGGTAGTAAAAAAGCTATTTGTAACAATACTTAATACTTTTCCTCCCGAAAGCCTTCCTCCTGTGCAAACCTAGACAAGAAAGCCCTGGCGAAGCATCACCGGTTCCGCCAAGGTGATATTCCCTTACCTCAAGCAAATGCTTGAGGCTCTAACTATGTCTCATGAAAAAACCGCGCTTTTGTTTTCAATCGCAACAAATCTTTACATCGATCGCCTTCCAGACCGGTCCTGCAGGAGAGGGAAAGGAAACCAATGGGAAGCGATCGCGCGATCAGGGCTGACTGAGAACCAGCAGCAACAGAATCAATAAAGTAATCCCATCATCAAGACCAATGTTACCCACATTATCCCATAAATTCCTCGTGCAGATGGCACACCTTCACCAGCTCACACCGGAACAGGAGCAAGTCTTCCTCTTAAAATTCGCAGAGCACAAGCGATATCAAGAAATTGCCAGGGAACTGGGCATCTCCAAAGAAGCTTGTCTCAAGCGCATGGGAGCCATCTACGAGAAATTCGGCATAGAAGGCGATACCAGGCAAATTACCGGATTTTATGCAAGAGGTACTACGAATTGATTAAATAATTCTCGACAATTTGTAATATCCTTTCGGCCGCATGACCGTCACCAAAAGGATTGATCGCCGTGGCCATTTGCTCGTAAGCAGCCCGATCGCCCAATAACTCAGCCGCAGCAGTAACAATATCCCTAGAGTCAGTACCAACCAACTTCGCAGTCCCAGCCGCGATCGCCTCAGGTCTTTCCGTAGTCTTGCGCAAAACAAGGACAGGCTTACCCAAACTAGGAGCTTCCTCCTGCAAACCCCCAGAATCAGTCAACAGCAGATAGCAGCGAGAAATTGCTCCCACCAAGGTAGCATAATCCAAAGGCTCGCTCAAAAACACCCGATCGTGCCCGGACAAAAGGGCCTGTAGCGGTCCACGCACCCGAGGATTAAGATGTAGAGGTAACAACAAAGCCGTATCTTGAAAGCGATCCAAAACTTGCAGAAAACCCCGAGCAATAGTCTCTAGAGGCGTACCCCAATTTTCCCGTCGGTGAACAGTAGCCAACAATACCCGATACTGACTCCAATCTAAACCAGGAATCTGGCATTCTGGCCGATCGCCTGCTACCATCAGCAAAGCATCAATCACCGTATTCCCAGTTTGGTGAATTTCCCCCAGCACCCCAGAACGGCGTAAATGGCCCACAGCAGTAGCAGTAGGAGCAAAATGCAACTGAGTTACCTGGGAAATCAGCCGCCGGTTAGCCTCCTCCGGGAAAGGATTAAACAGATCGTCAGTGCGCAAACCCGCTTCCACATGTCCCACCGGAATTTGATGATACAAAGCCGCCAGGGCCGCCGCAAAAGCCGTCGTCGTATCCCCCTGCACCAAAATCATCTGTAGCCCAAGTCGATCAAATATTGCCTCCAACCCCTGCAAACTCCGACAAGTAATATCAGTCAGGGTTTGCATCCGCCGCATAATCTCCAGATCTTCATCGGCGCTGATACCGAATAATTGCATCACTTGCGCGACCATTTCTCTATGCTGACCCGTCAAAATCACCCGGGTATCAAAAGCAGGAGACTGACGGAACAGTCGAATCACCGGAGCAAGTTTAATCGCTTCAGGACGAGTGCCCAAAGTAATGCCAACTCGGACAGGAAACTGTGACATGGAATTGAAAATCAAGAGAAACCTGGATTTATCCTAAGCTGTCGCGCATTTAAATTGCTAGGATCCAAATGCAGCAAACCATTGGTATAAATGTCTTTCCCCATTTTTAATTTTTAATTTTTAATTTTGAATTGCTTAAGACCTTCGGCCCAATCCCAAGCAAATTTTGCCCAAAACAGATCGATTACCACCACATTTGGAAATCCTAGAATATACAGGCAATGCAGGCCAAAAGCTGTGCTAGCCTTGGCAAAGAGATCTATGCAGTGCCAAGTACAGCCGCTCATTATATTCAATACTTGCCATGACACAATCACAACAACGCCCACCAGCTTCCCGTCCGCCAGCACCACCAGCACCACCCCGGGTACCCCCCGCACCGCCACCACCGACAGCACGGACTAACCCCAAGAATAAAACCCCTGCGGAGCAGACGATGCAAATGCCTCCGCAGCAAGCAAAGACCATGCCAATGCAGCAACCACCTGCTGCTGCCAAGGCCAAAGCCCCCCGGCGAGCCCACCGCCAGCAGCACCCAAAGCCGAACCAGCAGCAGCGCCAGCAGCCCCCAAAGGTCCAGGTCCCTCTGAGGGACATCCCACTCTTAGAGATCTAGTCAGCAGAGCGAATGACGAAGGAGTCTCTGACATTCACCTGGGAGTGAACGAAACTCCCCGCTACCGCCAACGTGGTGACATCACCACGCTAGAAGAGTATCCAGTCACAGACCTAAATACCTTCATCAGCTGGATGCACGAATGCATGACCGACGAGGAAATCCGCCAATTTCAGAACCACCTAGACTTTGACGGTGCCTATGACTTTGGCTTTGTACGCATTCGGATCAATGTGTTCGACTCCCTCGCTGGTCCAGCGATGGTGTTGCGACTCATCCCATCCAAGATCCAAACCCTAGAACAACTCAACGCACCAGAAGTCTTCAAAGACATCTGCCATTACCACAAAGGACTGATCTTGGTCACGGGACCGACAGGTTCTGGGAAGTCCACCACAATGGCCGCGATGATTGATTACATGAACCGGAATATAGCGCATCACATCATCACCATTGAGGATCCGGTAGAATTCGTTCATAAGAGTCAAAAAGCTCTCATCAAGCACCGGGAAGTAGGCAGGCACACCCTGGAATTTAAGAACGCTCTCAAAGCTGCCTTGCGGGAGGATCCTGATGTTATGCTAGTAGGGGAAATTCGGGACCAAGAGACCATGAATATCGCCCTGAAAGCAGCTTCCACAGGTCACTTGGTGATGGGAACCCTGCACACCAACAGCGCCGTGAAAACCATCGAGCGAGTTATGGGGATGTTCAAACCAGAAGAACAGCCAGCTTTCCGAGTTGCTCTATCGGAATCCTTGGTGGCGATCGTAGCTCAAGGTTTGTGCAAGACTACAGACGACAAGCGTACAGCCTTCCACGACATCCTGATCGCCACTGACGCAGTTAAAGAATACGTTGTCAAGGGTCAGTTAGACGAAATTACTCAAATCATGCTCCGATCGGACTTTGACGGCATGATAACCATGAACAAAGCATTGTACAACCTTTATCTTGAAGGTCGGATTACCGAAGAAACAGCTCTAGAAAAATCCCCAACTCCCAATGAAATGGCGCAGTTCCTCAGAGGTCGGATCTAGAGAATGGCTAATGGCTAATAGAAAATATAAAATAGAAAATGGCGAATGATGTCTGGGCAATTATCAATTCTCAATTCTCAATTAATTATCAATAATTAGCAATTAACAGTAGAAAGGCACCAACCAAAATTGGCAGAAATATTCAAGGGAATTGCCCTATTTACACCAGGGGGGGATTTAATTTATTGCATCGACAAAAACAAGCAAAGTCGATGGCATTTAGATCTCTGTGCCGCACTGCAAGAAATGCTAGGTTTGCCAGAACTCCCCCACTTTTTGGTGCCAGGATACACAGCAACGATCGATCGATGGTTAGACCCCCAAACGCAGCAAGTGAGATCTGTTGCGGAAGCATATCCGCCAGTTTTGCGGTATCAAGCATTGCTGAATGCAGTTTTTCACACAGGTAATATAGAGTGGCAAGCAGCATCTTGGCAAGAGGGGTTGTGCGATCCGAGAGTATTGGCAACCTATCGGACTCTGTTTCCCCAACTCTGGGAAGAGCATGACTTAATAGTGCATTGGGAAAAGACAGGTACTCACTGGGAAAAGACTACTTCTGACATGCCGACGAGATCGGAAACGCCAGGATATGTAATGCGGCTGTTTGTTTCTGGTAACAATGTTGCCACCGAGCGTACACTCAAGAGTTTACACGAAATTTTAGAGCAGTCTCTGAGACATCCTTACACCCTAAAAGTGATCGATGTTATCAAATATCCCGAGCAAGCAGAGGCAGATCGGGTTTCAGCCACACCTACCCTAGTCAAAGTATGGCCCCGACCAATACGCAGAATTGTAGGTGATTTGGATAATGTAGACAAACTGCTACAGGTGCTGAGTAGTTTAGAAATATAAAGTATGAATAATGAACAATAAACAATAAATCAAGCCAAAGTTTGAAAAGTATATAGTAGGGTGGGTTAGGCGCATAATTATCGACCTATTGGACGATGATTAGCTTTTTTGGCGCCGTAACCCACCTAGTGTCAGCGATCAGCGATCGGCGATCGGTTACCAGCGCTTGAAATCAGTTCTCCCACCGCGCCTGCGGCAGAGTAGTCAAAAATTTTCGCCATGCTGCACTAGAAGCTTTTGTCCGACGCCAGACAGGACCGGTGGCAACAAAGCAAATGTCCAGTGCAGTAGGTAAATCAAAAACAAAGGCTTGACATAGGGTGTGGAATGCAATAGTAAAGTAATCATAGATTTTGTGTTAAAATCTAAATATGAGTCATTGCGATCGAGAACAAGAGTCAGTAATTAGAATTATTTCAGCTCGCAAAGCCACTCAAAAAGAAAGTCAACACGATCGAGGATAAAACCATGAAACCAGAATACAATCTTGGCAACATGAAAAGCCATCCAAATCCATTTGCCAAACAATTAAAGCAAAAAGTAACTTTACCTTTAAAAATTAATGTCATAGAATATTTTGAAGATCGAGCACGAGAGAAAGGAATTTCAGATCGAGAATTAATTAATTTATACCTTCAAGATTGTATTCTCAGCAAACGCGAACTATCTTTGTAGCGCGATCGCATATCTGCCAAACAAGTGCGATCGCGGAATGTCCGAATAAATTAACCAACAGCATAGTCCGTATAGGGGCGAATTTCAGGAGGATGAAACCCCAGCACAATATCACCCCCCGATCCACAAGTTCTTGGGCCACTCGCATTTCCGTCATATTTTGCTCGTACCAAATTTTTCCTTCTTAATATCCAAATGCAAAACACAACCATAGACCCGCCGATGGCCATCCCATCCCACATTCATGACCTGGTAATGGTCTTGCTTTGGAGCGAAAACACGGTAGCAATCAATCGTTCCATTGGCGATGGGAATCTCAGCATATGCCGTCAACAAGGACTGAACGATCTTGCCATAAGACTCTAAGGTATCCATTGCACTATTACCTCTGATCCTTTTCTAGAGCGATTTATCCACAGCATGAAATCTATCTTAAGCATCCTAGTTTATCTTTTTCTAGTTTACCCACAATCATAGAGCTATTCTCATCCTAGTTCGTCTGTTGGCATGGTATCTCCAAAGTCCCCCGATCGCCGCATCTCACTTTCGCAATGGTACATAGATAATACATGCAATTTAGCCCGCGCAGGCGGGCTTTGTTCATGTAGCCGGACCCCTCGTTCCCACGGCTCTGCCTGGGAACGGGTTCGGGCGCTACCAATCAATTACCGTTAGAAGATTTACCTTAGCAAATTCTCGATCCCGATCCAATCGGCATTTTGCAATAATTGAATGAGTTGAGAATTTCCCTGGAGTAGGGCGACGATCGCATTCGTATCCAACAGGTAACGTTCGCCACTCATTCCGCAGACTCCTCTGCATAGCGACTGCATCTCCCTGCCAAGTTAATTGACCCACCAAATCCGAGAAATCATACTTGACTCGCGGCTTCTCGACTGATGAAACAGGATTCAACACAATGACAACATTCACCTCTGCTGTCGCTAATTGCGTCGGAATTTGAAGATGCAAACAACCAGATTCATCAGTCTTAGCGCTCAATTTTAGAACTTCCATAAACCTCAAGAGTGAATAGACCTCTTTCTAGCCGATCGGGGTGTGGGGATTTCGCGATCGCTTATGTACTTTCCGACAGATGCCATTGTTATCTTTTTATAGTTTACTTACAATCATAACCAATTCAAATCTCTGCGCGATCGCCGCTGCGACAACAAACCAACCCTTCTGGTATCGCCAAAGTCCCCCGATCGCGCAGCGTGGCGCCAGCCATTCGCATTTCAATCCCGATCGGAATTACTCATACCCTAGCTAGCTAAAGTGATGACACAAACCCCGCCGTTCTGGAAGTGCGATAACCATTAGCCATTTTCAATTCACCAACAGAAAACGGGTTAACCCGCAAAAGGTTAACCCGCCAGCTTCCGAATTTTCCGGCACGGTACGCGCAAGCTGAAATTACTTTTGCAGAACGAGCTTCACGTTAGCGTTTTGCAGACCAGGGCGCTTCACTTCAGCCAAGGTCTTGTTAACAGCGTACTTTTGATTGATAGAATTGATCAGTTCAGTTTGATTGTGCTTCTTAGCAACACCCCAAAGATCGGCGATCAGGTCGAAAGAACCATCGCTATTGCGAGACCAACCCAGGTCATACTCGCCTTCCAAAACCGCAACAATGTCGGAACGAACCCGCTGACCATTGTAACCACGGACATCTGCTTCCGTCTTCACAGCGATACCCAGGTCACGCAAAGAAGCCTTCAGGATTTCGGCATCGGATATTTTGGTGCGCAGAGTGCTAAAATGAGACATTTCGGATTTCCTCCAGTTTTAGTTTGAGAGAAACAACAACTTAGGTTATGTGATACTGCTAGCATGTGCTAGCCTTTCCTCCTGTTGGGAGCCAGAGAGAAAGCCTGTTAAAACTCCATGCGCTGATATGCAGCGATGGAAGAAGCAGCCGGACGGGCACGCTGCCTGGCCCCAGTCTCTCAGGGCCGTTACCTGCTCGCTCATCGTCCTTGACAGCGGCAGCGTGGCCTTGATAGCGGCAATAATGTCCAGTTGGGTAAATTCCCGGTCCTGAGCAAAGGCTTCGTACATTGCCGCAATCATCGCCTGCTCTATTTCTGCTCCGGAAAACCCCTCGGATACCTTTGCCAGTTGTTCGATATCGAAGCGTTCGATATCCCGACGGCGTTTTCCCAAGTGAATCTTAAAAATTTCTTGCCTTTCTTCCGCATTAGGCAGATCTACAAAGAAAATCTCGTCAAAGCGGCCCTTCCGGAGGAACTCCCCTGGCAGACGTTCGACTCGGTTCGCCGTTGCCATGACAAATACTGGGGATTTTTTCTCTTGCATCCAGGTCAGGAAGGAGCCAAAAATGCGGCTAGACGTGCCGCCATCCGAGTCAGCGGAGCCAGTACCTCCAGCAAAAGCCTTATCTAGTTCGTCAATAAACAGTATCGCGGGAGAAATCGACTCTGCGGTTTTCAGGGCATTGCGCAGGTTAGCTTCCGATCGACCCACCATTGAGCCATCATAAACTCGCCCCATATCTAAGCGCAGGAGAGGCAAAGCCCACAGACGGGAAGTTGTTTTCGCTATCAGGGACTTACCGCAGCCGGGTACTCCCAATATTAACATCCCTTTCGGTTGGGGCAGACCGTATTCCCTAGCCCGTTCGCTAAAGGCATTAGCACGCTGCTTCAACCATCGCTTCAGTTCTTCCAGACCCCCGACTGAGTCGATCGTCTCATCCTGTTCTAGATATTCGAGAATGCCATTGCGACGAATCAGCTGCTTTTTCTCCGACAGCACAATTTCCACTTCTGCCTCTGTCAGCCTGCCTGCCGTCACTTGGGCTTTGCGATAAACTTTTTGGGCTTCATCTTTTGTCAGACCCAGTGCCGCTTTTAGCAGTTTCTCCCGTCCTTCCGTACCGATCCGACGCTGACGGATATTTTGCTCTAACTGCTCGGATAAGACTTTATTTAGATCCTTGATGCTGGGCAGCGGAAAGTCGAGCACCACCACTTCCTTTTCCAATTCTATCGGCACTTGCTGCACCGGTGACATCAGGATTATTGCCTTTTGCGTACACTTAAAACTGGCGATCGCATCCCGCAGCCATCTAGTCACCTCTGGAGCATCTATGAAAGGGTGCAAATCTTTGAATACAAAAATCCCTCCTTCCTTAGCTGGTTGTCTGATCGTCCATTCTATAGCCGCCTGGGGCGATACAGTATTATGCTGAGTTACGCTACGGGGTTGACCGTACTCAACGATGCCGTGGGTGACTGTCCAGACAAATACACGCCGCTGGGGCTTATTATTAGCAATGATCGCGATTGCCTGCTCGGGCCCGTTCTTCCTCGGGGGTCATGAGGTAGATTAGAGGGTATTGAGCTTGTATTAATATATTTAGCTCTTCTCGCATGACCTTCAACCACCTACTTGAAACGGCGCATACATAACTCCAACCTTAGCTAATTTTTCTGAATCTAGCTTAAGTATTTTTAGCTAAATCTCCGCTCATCAGCTGTCAACCTCAGCACGGCACTAATTCTTCCTCGCCCGGTGAAGCGGTGCTAACTTTTACAGACCGCACCCGCAATACCTGCAACTTCTCTTCCGACAACATTGTTTGTTTACCTTTCAGAGACACCAGTTCTCCATCTTTCATTACCAGGGAACAGTCGCATTCCGGACAGCTATGGACTCTATGGGTCCGTCCGTAGGCTCCTTCGGGAAGCTCCCTGATTTCTGGATGATCCAGGTAAAGAACGACTGCTCGTTCTACAATCGCTGACATCGGATCGGAATCTATTGCCGCTTTGATTTTGAGCCGACGATGGAGTTCTGGTGGAATGTACAACGTTACTTTTTGCTTCTCTTGCATATAACTCTCAGTCGTCCTTCCCGGATATCTATAACTACTTTATCTAATTTACCCTCTTGCTGTCAAGACGTCAAGACTCTATGACGGCAATATTGTTACATTACTTTACATTCAAACCAAAAATTTTGGCAGAAAACCAGAATTTTCGAGATAAAAAGTCAAACTTGAGGTATCATGTGACTTAGCAAGAAAAAGAGTGAATAACAGCCGGTGAAAGAGCGTTCTGGACGGGCAAGAAGCTGCCGGTTATAAGAGGGAAGGTCAAGGAAGGAACTTGAGGATCTAGAGAAAAGCAATTTATAGCCGGTTCGACAAGAACATGTCAATGGAGTATGAGATGCCGATGTTGACACCAGCGGACCCAGTGCCCGATCGGTAGAAACCATGCCCCTTGAGCCAGTGAGTACAGACAGAGATGCCGATGTTCGCACCACCGCTGGTGAGGGCGGGTGGGATGCTTCGAGTTATCGCGCCCCAGTGGAAGAGGGGAGCGACAATAGTGAAAAATTTATCCTGATATGTCAGGGAGACATCCGAAGAAGGGATTAGTAACAGAAAAACGGATTTTTCCCATGTGTGTTCAAGCTGCCGTCACCTTAACAAGCAAGCTGTTTGTTTCCCTTTTGGTTAGTTTTCAGGGGATGAGACAGAACTCAAGCAACGAATTTAAATATAGCAAGTCGAGACAATTATTACAGTCCGAATTATCACATAATCTCCTGGGCTGCGAATGCGGGCTGCGCGCGCGGGCAAACGATTATCGAGGGAGTGGACGCTGTAATCAATGTGGCATCACCGCTGTAGCGGTAGAGGTCATAACTAAATTTGCTTATCGTGGTAGTGGTCGGTTAGAGATTGGTTTCCGATTTTTCCGGAACGGTGGATTCACGAACATGCTCATGGCGCCAGCCTGAATGCTAACGCCACGCGCCGGTAGTCCTAGAAGCAGAAGTATTTGCTCTGATACTGGCACCTAAATAGAATATCAGGGGTGGGACCTATCTAGTCCCGCCTCTTTCTCACGAACACCCCCGATCTCAGTTTCACTGGCATGATGGCGGGATTTTTTTGTTTGTCATTCGCAATCAGTAATCAAACATCGGTAGGACTGACGCACTCACTACACCATCCACCTGCGATCGCCCACCAGACGCTACACCGGTACAGTAGAACAGTTCAATCAGGGGAAGTCCCGATTGGCGATCGTGAGAGTGTAAAATTTTGTAAAAAACCCTAAAACCCTTTATCTGTGGGAATTTAGGGCATACCGGCTCGCCACTACTTGCTGGATAATTACAAGCCAGAAAACTACTTCTAGAGCGTCGGTCCAGTAGAGGGGGTTGACAAAAAACGCAAATGTGTATATAATAGAAAAACCTAGAAAAATGTAAACAGGAGGAGATTGGCAAGGGGGGTGCATCCCACTTTCGCAAGGGCGAAGCATATGGCTGGCGCTCCCGTGAGGGATATGGCTGGCGCTCCCGTGAGGGATACGGAGAGTCTATCTGTAAACTTATGTCATAATTGGCGCAAGAATGCCAGTCGCCCCTACAGCTATCTTTGCAAATCTGGGATGCACCCGGCAAGGGAGACATTGGGCGGCTGACGAGGCTCTGCCTGCACCTCGACAAACTCGTTGGAAAAAAGATGAAAGCCACGGGTAAAGTAAACAAGCGGTTTCGGTACAAGTTGAACAAAGCAATCGAGCGCTGGTGGATGATCTACATCGTCAGGCTGCTAGCCTGCTTGTCAACAGTTAAAAACTGATATTTTTACCCACTTACCAAACTTCTCAAATGGTTGTTAAAGCCAACCGCAAGATTAATCGGAAGTCGGTTAGAAATATGTTGACTTGGGCTATGGGCAGATTTGCCTCTCGGGTGCATCCCAGTTTAGCAATGGGTAAAAATACTTCATTGCGCAACCGTCACCTTGAGAATACTCCATTAAGATAAGCGCAGCGATGCAGCAGAACCTGGGGAACATTGACAGCTTTCCATTGCGCTTCTGAAAGCTTTAGCCGTGCCGCCTTCTGTGTACCGTTGATTCCACCTCTCCCGAACCAATGGAAATCCCCTCGGCTTGATAATAGCTATAGTTCACAATGCGATGATGATGCTTAGTAACATAGGCCCTAAAATTGTCCACCCGTGGATGGTCCCCCAGTCGTCAAATTCCTTGAGGGCCTCTGGCACCTTGCCAGACCATAAGAGGGCTTTCACTCGTGCCAGTCGCTGGCCGGACCCGCCAATTTTTTCATATTTTCCATTAAGTGATACCAATCGAGGATTTCTTGACGAAAGATGGTCGGACCAATCTCGACAAACAGGTTCCAGATGCCATCATGGCCATCCCCGAGACACACAAGCGGATTCGCCAAGGGCTGCTGATTTACCCATTTGACCAGTCCTGCATTGTCTCGAAAAAAGGCCGCTACCCCCTGGTCATGCAGATTGACAGCCTTGTAATCGCGCCACTCACAGGGTTGACCAAGGGGAGTCCGTAAGCGCAATATCGGAAGTATATCTAGCCTTGGGTGTTCTACCGAGATTGGCAAGGGATTCTGGCAAATGAGTCAACTCAAAGGAAGGGGTGCGCTCTTTGTCCTGGTCGATGCTGATTTCTTCAACGACCTCGGAGACCGTCGGCCACTCAAGCTCTCCGCCGGGCTTTTTCTCTTGTGAATGGCTGATTTCTTCAATGGCCTCGGAGACCGTCGGCCACTCAAGCTCTCCGCCAGACTCTTTCTCTTGTGAATGGCTGATTTCTTCAATGGTCTCGGAGACCGTCGGTAACTCAAAATCATGGCGCTGCACCAGCTGTTGCTGAGTTCCCCGGGAGACGGGAATCCACTACCCAACCATGCTTTGCTTCCTTCAAAGCCGAGTATGATTACTACGACCAAATATGGTTTTCGCTTATCCGGTCATTACAGTGTAGAACCCTTAGCGCCTAGTTTTCACACAGATGTGTCAAGCAATCAGGGTCTAATGTTTTATGCCGCCGTTCGCGATGCCAAGGCGAATCAATAGTGCTTGCCGTTCGTAGTAAGCACTAAAGTGCTTGCGCGAGGATAGCAATTCATGGTATAATTATTACTTAATGGGATAAAGCTCACCCGCAGAAGCTAATCCCGATCTGCCAAAATATAGCGAGTATAAGCTAAACACAAGCGGGCCTGTTCAATCTCAGATAAATCAGTCCAATTAGCCTTCGCCACCAAGCCCTGAATAGCCTCAATGGCAGCATCAGTATCAGTTCCCCGCATAGCGTAAGCAAAAGGACGGGCTAAAACCTGCAAGTCTTCTACTGCCCACTTAGGCATTATCTCATAGGTACATTGTACTAATTGCTCTGCCAGAGTAAGAGAGGAATTTTTTAGCTGCTTCACCTGGTGGCCGATCGCCTGTAGTAAAGCTGCGGGGATCTTGTTCGCAAACTGCTCTTCCAGAACATTGGCCATTGTCTCGGGTGTCGCAGCATCCCAGAGTCGATCGAGATGGGCGAAAAATCTTTGCGCACCCGCCGCCACTTCTGGCTCTGGTCTGTCTGTCAAGCTTGCGGTAGATGCTTCGAGTTCAGTAAAATAGGTTTGGGACTCTCTGGTCAGCGAACTCCAGGGATAAGTATATTCGGTAACGCAAAGGGCTTGCAATAATTCAATCTCAGCTTCAGATCGAGAAGATAAACAATCCTGTGGTTGTGTTTCTTGAGAAAGATTATTTAATCTTCTTTCGCCTCCTTCAAGGGAGTTGGTTGAGGGGAGATATTTATCGTTCATAACACTATGAGGGCACTGCTCTATTAACTGGATATGGGTAGCTACATCTTAGTTACCGTTGTTTCCGAACCGATTCCGATCGCGCAGCGTGGCGCAGCCATAATATTTTTTAATTAGGAAGATAGATGCAACAGTAAACTTGCGCCGCCACAGCAGCTATCTGCTTCACCTGCGGCGATCGCCTGTGGTTTATGAAGATATCAGAACCGATCGCCCCAGCATGGCGGACGCGGGCGGGTGCTTAAGCATGTACCAGGCCAAGTGACCGCGTGACCACTAACAACTGACTCGGACAGGCGAGCGATATCTCCTGGGTAGTGCGTAAGGCGCGAGGTATGTCGCCCTCGTTCCCACGGCGGAGCCTGAGAACGTGCGATTAGCGCTCTGTATCTCCTGGGTAGTGCGATTACGATGTCTCCGGAGTAGTGCGTAAGAGCGCTCTGGTGGAGACATCGATCTCCCAGGAGATACAGAGCCCCAGGAGACATCGAGCCGGTCCTACGAACTGACCTTCGCGTCCGGAGACACCCACCCATGTCGTGCGCGGGAGCGACACGACAGGGTGGGTGCTCCTGGACGCGAGGAGCTGGTTACTGGCCACTGGTCGCTGAAATCGCGAACTCCAACATTTGACCTTGGGAACTGCCAAACTTCAGCTTGACTCCAGATTTCAGTTCATATTCTTGATGATGGATTTTTCTCCAGCCATCCGACTCACAAATCAAGGTGCCATAGCGAGAAAAATCTCGCAGCCAGTAAGTCCGTTCCCCCTTACCATTGCCTACAGGTTCGCGGCAGATAATTTCTGCATGTTTTTGAGAAACCCACTTCTCTCCAATGACGATGTCATTCTCCGGTCGCCTGCCTACTCGCATCAGTCCCCCTGTAACTTGCCATACCTGGGCTGTATCTCCTAAAGACCGGAGGAGCGCGAGCGGCTGATTTTTTTGCCTCCAGGACAGAGAATTTTCTGGTAGTTCAGTCACCCCTTCCTCTAGAGGCATAATTAGTTCCCCATCAAACTCCGGATGCATATACAGAACTGGCAAAGTCCAAGCAGGTTGATTGAACTTATAAAGGGTGACCAACTGCTGCCGCGCTGCTGCCACCGCCCCATCGATCGGCAGGCGATTCGCCAAGGCCCCAGCAAGAGCCTGAATAAAACTGAGGGCCTCTCGATCGGCAATTTCCTCACGCATTCCCAAAACTGCTGGCACCCCATGATGTAACAGTACCTCCGCCAAGCTGCTACGGGGAATCACCCGATCTCCGTCAGTATCCGGTTGAGCGCCCCAGCAGGCATTAAACACGGCCAATATCACCCGAGAGCGAGTCAATACTTGAGCCAGTTCCGTGCCGGACATGGTAACATCCGGTTGTAAAAACAGCAACCCACCATCTGGAGCTGGGACACCGTGACCTCCATAGAAAAACACATTGTAGGCTTTTGTTTCCAGACGTGCTATTAATTCAGCTGGGGTAGGCTGAATTAGGGTATCCACATTACAGGGCACTGGCAAAATGCCAACTCCCGCCAGTTGATATTTTCCTGATTTTTGCAGAATTTCAGCCACTACAGCTGCTTCCTGCTCCAGCTGCAAGAGCGGTCGATCTGATTTTTGCTGCCAAGGCCAGTCTGGTAATATTTTTCTCTGTCCATCCCCCTGCTGCCGGGATTGAGTGCTTGTCGGTGTTGACTGACCAAAAACCAGCAGAATGTTTAATGCTTGGTCGTTGCGTCTGGGTGGCAGGGGGTCAACATCGCTAGTCGTGCGACTAAATAACAATTGCTCAGATAGGGAAATCACCTGTTTTCCCGCCTGACGTTGCATAATTTCCCAAGGTAGGGCGATTAGATTTGGATCTCTGATTTCCAGCCGCAGCCGCAGTGGTTTATTTTGGCCAATGGCAATGCCCAGACTTTGAGAGAAACTACTCTGAATCTGGCAATTATTATGCACCCACTGCCATAGTCCCATCCCCAGCTTTTGCATCCGCCAGCTACTAGAGCTTGATTTCTCACTCCTGGAGTCCGAAATTGCCTCTAGGATTGATTCCATTTCTGGCACATTTACTGGTGGCACGTGGATCTGCTGAGGCAATCCTTGCATCTGAAACATCTCCTGCCATTCTTCCCAGGTTCGGCTCAGCTCCTTTGGCCATATACAGTCATGGTGAACGTGGCCCGCTGAATAAGGAGCCTTGAGCACCCATATGGCAAAATGTGCCGATTCTATATTGAAACTCTCCGCCGTTGCCATCATCCGGGCGATCGCAATACTGAGGGTCGGATACTCAAACTGAGACATTTAATATCATTTATCTCAAATTCAATTATCAGTCTACCAAAGAATTAGATGGTGACCCATCTCTATTTAGGAAAGCTACAGTTTACATAGAGATATACAGTTGTCAGAGATGGTATATAAATATTATCATATCAAGTGACCACGTGGCAGGCAGTCTCCCCCGGGCAGCGAAGTGTGTCCCCCGACCCCTAAGATCGCTACCCAGGGGACACCGATCGCCACTCGCACTATCCGGGGAACACGGCGCCGATCGCGCAGCGTGGCGCAGCCATAGCACTAGCCCGAGGTACTAGCACGGCTTACCGGGCCGATGGTACGATCTAGTTAATCTCCGACATTTGTTGCATATATAAAGAGCAAAAAGAGAACATAAAATTAGGATCCTTGAGTTGCTCAGCAATATCAAATATAAAATTAGTATGACGAACTATCCAGTTGATAAAGGATTTATAAGACTTGTGACCAGCCTTGGCGATCAGTCACAGACGGTTGAGCTGAACAGCCGTCAGGAGGTTGCGATCGGACGAGACCCTAGCTGCCAGATTATTCTTGATTCACTTATTTATAGCGATGTTTCTAGGCGTCATGCTGCCGTCTGTCCCCTGGCAGCGGCAGGCAGTTAGGAAATTTGTGACAACCTGAATTGCGCTAATGGTACTTATGTAAATAACCAACGGATCTCAGGATGCAAAATTTTGCAGCCAGGCGATCGGATCGTGCTAGGTCAGAACATCGCCGAGTTAGTCTTCGAGGTGCAAGGGACATCCCCTCCTACTCAAGCATCAGCCCCGAGAACGACAGGTTCAGTGTCTCTCACCCAGCTTCTGCCAATTATCTCAACTGGACCTTCCCTGATCGCGAAAGCTTATCTAGTGCCTGGTATTGTCACAGTGGTATTTGTGGTGTCGATGTTTGCCACGATCGGCAACTTCGTCGCCTTCGCCCTATTATTAGCAGCTTACTTATCTGGGGCAGCTTTCTACTTTGTCTACCAACTATGCGGCAAATATAAGCCTTGGTGGCTACTACTTGCTGCCGCCCTGCTCACTATCCTGATGATAGTGAGTCCCGTTCTGCATGCTTTTATCATCGTTTTTCGTGATTTATTACCCGGCGATGTCGCTAGCTTGCCCTCAAATGCTAATTTTTTCTCTAACTTAATCGCTCACTTTTTTGGGGCGGGTTTGCTAGAGGAGTTACTTAAAGCATTGCCAGTGTTTGCTGCCTATTTCCTCGGACTTCTGTTAAGTTACCCCTGGCGACAACGGATTGGCGTTTGCGAACCCCTGGATGGCATATTGTTGGGAAGTGCTTCTGCGGTGGGCTTTACCCTGATAGAAACTTTAGGACAGTATGTCCCGGGTATTGTCATTGAAGTGACACGACAGGCAGGGGAAGGATTCGGACAATTGGCAGGTTTGCAACTTCTAATTCCGAGAGTTTTAGGTTCCGTTGCCGGACATATGGCATACAGCGGCTATTTCGGGTATTTTATTGGGCTGAGTGTTTTGAGACCTAAAAAGCGTTGGCGCATTCTTTTAATTGGCTATCTAAGTGCCTCAATATTGCATGCTCTCTGGAACTCTTCGGGAGTCTTGGGTTCTTGGGTTTTGGCTTTAGTCGGAGCTTTGTCCTATGCCTTCTTAGCAGCAGCTATTCTTAAGGCTAGGGAACTTTCTCCTACCCGATCGCATAATTTTGCCACTCGCATTAAATCTTAATCTGGTTATTGCCCATTGACTTGCAGTCATAGCTAAATGTAGGGCCAGCAACCAAGCGCCCACCATGCACTACAACTATCAGTTTGATATGGGTGGTGGTATATTATCCAGTGGCTCTTCTGGTAGGGGCTATTCTGGTGGTAGTTCTTCTGGTGGTGGAGTTTCATCAGGTCAATCCTCTGCGGGTAATAATCAATCTTGAAGTTTCTTTTTCAGCAGATCGAACTTTGATATCATTTCAGCTGACTCGTCAACTAATTTCTTGAATGGTTGATAATTTAAGTAAGTCCAGATGCTTCCCCCACTTATTATCACCATCAAGAGTAAAATAACCGCTAATATAGCCCATCTACCAGTTCGGGGATCGCGAATTTTGTCCTTTACCGCTATAGAAGTCGTCGCACCAGTAGGATCCGAGTTTCTATATAGAGAAGCTTGCCAAATTGCCGCGTTATCCTCGAAGGGAGAGAGTTGAGCTGATGTTCCTAGCTCTGTTAAAGGCTGTACAACTCGCTCTGTTTGCTGCACTTGACAATGGACTAACCCCACCGTAACATTATCATGACCATTTTCAGTGTTAGCAATATCTACTAGACGCTTGGCAACTTTTGCCAGATCGGCGTTTTCCTGTATAATTGGCAGAATATCTGACCGCCAATGTTCCTCTACCCGATCGTTATCACTCAACCCATCTGAGCAGAGCAGAAAAACACAGTCGGACTCCAATATCAACCGCCCTACTGTCGGGTGCAGCGTCTGAGAGGGACTCATACCTAATGCCTGGATCAGGGAACCGGATGTAATCTGTTGCAAGGCATCCCAATAGAAAGCATAGCCCAAACGTACCTCTCTAGATGCGATATCATCATCTAGGGTTACTTGATGGCAACCATCTTCTGTAATCCAATAGACCCGAGAATCTCCCACATGGGCGATGTAGGTTTCATAATTCTGCACTACTGTCATCACCACAGTTGTGCCCATGCGTTGCCGATCCTGCCGGTCTTCATTATCATTGCGATCGCTAATCCGATCGTTGGCATCTCGGATTGCCTGGTCTAGTATTTGATATAGGTTTGACCGGTTCCCACTCGCTTCGGCAAGCTGATTGACTCGAGCTTTGATGGTGTCGATCGCCAGATTTGAGGCCACATCGCCCCCTTCATGTCCGCCAATGCCATCACAGACGATCGTCAAAGCATTGTCCCAGTCTGCTGGCTTTAGTTCCTTCGTCAAAGCATTGTCCGAGTCTGCTGGCTTTAGTACCTTACCACTGGATGGATAACAGGCATCTTCGTTGCGTCCGCGAGTGGGGCCCTTATCGCTGAGGGTAGCAATCTGGTATTGGATAGATTGGGCCGCTGAGCAATAAGCTAATGCATAATCTAACTGCGCTCTCAGTTCCTGCCATTCCAGTTGTTCTTTGCTCAGTTGACTAGATAGTTTTTTCAGAAATTCGGCAATTTCTGGTTGGGCATCGGGGGCCCATTTCGACCATAGCTTACCTAAATTTTTCAGACTGCTAAGAGATTTCTGGTCTGATTTCAACTCCAACAGACACAGTAAGGGACCTCGGCACCGCAGCAGATTTTCCTCTAGCAATGTCGAAGCTACATTCTGATTGCTGAGGGCCTTCCACAGCTGGGCTATCTGCCACAGCCAATTCAACTGGCGCATGACACTTGCCTGCTTCCAGACCTTAGTTAATTCTGGCAATAATGGGTTATCAGTTTCAGCCGACTCTAATTTCGAGATGTCGATCGGTCCTTTTTCCAGCAGCAGGATCGATTTTCCGGAGCCAGAACCTGCTGATACCAGTGCATAGGCTTGGGGGACATGCAGCCGATAGGGGAAAAGTCTCAGATAGGGTACTGCCCCTGAGGGAATCTCATCTGGGGGTGCTTCCGGCGGTTCCCCGGGTTTGGCGTCCAGAAAAATCCGATCTACTTTACGTATATAACGTCCGTCACCCAAAGTCGATGGACAGCGTTCTTTGCTGACAGCCCACAGATAGCGTTTTGGTATCCTACTGTTGCATTGGGAGCAGAAATTATTTTTCTCGTCATTTGGAGTTTGACAATCTGGATTGGGGCAGTTTATGTTTGCCGCAGTTTTTTGCATGGAATTTCCTCGCGCCAATGTGCTCGGGGTTTGTGATTTTTCCGATTTTTCCGGAACGGTGGGCTAGCGACCAGTTATCAGCAATTTCAGCCCACGAGGTGACTCAAAGCCTCTCTGTACTCCCCCTTTTCTAGGTTATACTCTTTAGCGTTTGCCGTTTGTAGTAAACGCTTTAGCGTTTGCCTATTGAATTTATTATAGATCGCTATCATGACCACTATATCTGTAGACAGTACTACTACTCATACCTGGATCTGGCGAGGTTTTCCCATCCGCTATCAAACTCAAGGAACTACCGGTCCCCCCCTCGTTCCCACGGCTCTGCCTGGGAACGTGCGAGTAGCGCTCCCGGGGAATACAGACCTGCTGTGGTGATGGTGCATGGCTTTGGGGCTTCCTGCGCCCACTGGCGTAAAAACTTGCCAGTGCTGGGGACTGCTTGCCGTTGTTATGCGATCGACTTGATCGGTTTTGGCGGTTCCGCCAAACCTACTCCTGGGGTAGATATCGACTATACCTTTGCCACCTGGGGAGAGCAAATTGCTGATTTTTGTCAGGAAGTCGTGGGCGATCGGGTTTTTTTGGTAGGCAATTCCATTGGTTGTATTGCCCTGATGCAGGCAGCTGTAGATTATCCAGATCTGGCTTATGGAGTGGTGTTGATCGACTGTTCCCTGCGGCGGCTGCACGAGCGCAGACGACACCAGCTATCATGGCATCAACGATTTGGAGCCCCCATCCTGCAAAATCTGCTAGCAGTCAAATGTATTGGGCAGCTATTCTTCAATCAAATTGCCCAGCCCCAAGTTGTGCGCAAGATTCTCCTACAAGCCTACAAGCGTCCAGAAGCTGTCACCGACGAACTGGTAGACTTGCTGATGGCACCCGCCAGAGATACCGGTGCTGTCGATGTGTTTGTCGCCTTCACCCGCTATTCTACTGGGCCGCTTCCCGAAGATCTCTTAGCCGAACTGAAATGTCCCGCTTTGATCCTCTGGGGAACGGAAGACCCGTGGGAACCGGTAGACCTGGGGCGTCAGTTAGCTGAATTTCCAGCAGTAGAGAAGTTTATTCCCCTGGCAGGTGTGGGACATTGCCCCCAAGATGAGGCACCGGCGCTCGTTAATCCGATTTTACTCGATTGGATCGAGGAGTTGCAAGGTAAAAATCAAAATTAAAATATTTTTTCTTGTTCGCTTGACTTTCAGTGAACTAAAACAGTTGACAGGTGTAGAGGCCGATCGATGTAAAAAAGCAAGAATTAAACTGCATACCACCGGCTCCATACTGTTTGGGTATGACTTAAGGATTACTCTACTGGACGTACTGTATGGGCTCTCTGGACAGAGATGTCTTTACGCTTCTGTACCAAGAGTAGGAGCGCTTTCATTGCTGCCATTAGAATGCCCAATATACCCCAATGTCTAACCACATTCACCCAGGGCAAGCGCAAGAAAAATTGTGCATGTGGTATGGAGCCACGAAAATTGCGAGTGGACTGTGCCTTCTCCGGTGCGAAGAAGGCAATCATTCTCATGAAACTTGAGAATAGATGGCCCAAGCATGATTCTTTCGCTTACCCTGGCGGTAGATCCCCCCTCGCTCCGGACAACCTATATCCTTAACCGCTCGTTAATCCGATTTTACTCGATTGGATCGAAGCCGCAAATTTCTGACTAATACCATCGTCGTGGGTGGTCGGAAAGAATGAAACAGCCCGGGTTTTTGGATGCTCAGTTTATTTATACCCGCCTACTTACCAAGCATCGGATTGGCGGAGCAACTCGTTTTTGATCGCAAGCCAATCTCGACCCAATTGAATTGTCACATCCGATTCCAAATGACCAATGCTCTCAACTCGCACTTCTCCAAAACCCAGTCGGCGACGAATAGCTTTCGCACTATCGATGTCTCCGTATTGAGCGATAATCCGAGTCACCTCTAATGGCTCAGTCCAAGAACCACTGACATAGATGTTACTATAGCCCTCATCATACATGGTGTCGATAAAATCATCAACCGCTGCCCAATCCTCCGTGCTGTCTTGAACCGCCACCTGTAGGTAAGCTGGATCTATTTCTTCTGATTCAGAAGCGCGATCGCCAAAGTCAAAATGCTGGTGCATCATCTGGTCGATGCTGTGATAATCTGGCAACCAGTAGCTCACTTTGTATTCCTTGGGGTCGCTAAATCTGCCGGGAGTCAGCAACATCTGGATTTTCGATCTGTCTGTATGGCTAGCAAACTTTACTAGCGCCAGTAACTCTTCGATGCTCAAGTTAGTATCGATGTCAGACTCGATCACTTCCATAATTTTGGGTAATCGGGGGATGATTTGAGGGTTAATAGTTTGATCCATTAACGCCCGCATCAGTATTTGCTGCCGCTGAATGCGACCAATATCCCCTAAATAGTTGTTTCTAAAACGCAAAAATTGCAGCGCCCGCTCTCCATTTAGGTGTTGCTCTCCGGCTTTCAGGTTAATGTACAAATGCTGGCTATCATCCTGGTACTTCATGTCGTAAGGCACGTAGACCGTCACCCCACCTAAGGCATCAATCAGTTTTTCCACTGCCTTGATATTCACGCGGATGTAGCGATCGATCTCTACACCTCCTAGCAGGTCTTTCACAGAGGTTGCTGACATGGCCGGACCGCCAAATTCATTAGCTACATTGATTTTGCGCATACCATATCCTTCTACCCAGGAACGAGTATCCCGGGGGATTGAAAGCGCTACTAGCTTCTGACTCTTGGGGTCAAACCTGAGTAATAACATGGTATCGCTCAGACCCTCGAAGCTGTTAACTAGAGCATGGTATCCTAGGTCTACTTCTGGTGGTTCGTCCAGGTCTGAGGTCAGGACTTTGATCCCTAACACCAAAATATTGACAGGACGATCCAGTTTTGGTAGCTGCAAATTATCGCCACTGGCAATGCGCTCTCCACTGTTAAAGACTTTCGCTTCTTGGGGACTCAGCTTGGCTTGCATCAGAGGCGTACTGACTAGAGATACTGCTAGCAATGCTCCTGCTGTTGCTGACAGCATGGCGGTGCCTGCTAATCCCAAGCCGATCGATATCCACTTGATTGTACTGGCTTGAGCCAATTTTATCCCAGCACGTTCTAAATAGGTAGATACCAGATGATTCTGATTGATAATTTTTCTAGCGATCACTTGCTTCCTCACAGGCTGTTTTTACTGTAATTAGTACCCTGATTTTCCTTTAACCCCATTATTTTTCCCTTTGATGCCAAGGTAAGCCTTGCCACTTGCCGTATATAATTCGGACTAGGTATTTACATAATGCGGCAAGCTACGATCTTATGGAAGACGATCGCCTAAGGGACTCACTCCAGGCAAGCGCGGGGACTGGCGTCGCCACAGACGTACCATCAGCCAGAATGATATCATAAAATAGCTCGAAGTCAGCAGACTACTGGTTAATAACCAAGGTAATCTCCATGACTCAAAAGTGCTCGCTCCAGTTTCCACCAACCCATGACTGACTACCCACAGCAAACCCAGTACCACTGCTAAACGACTCACGACTTGTTGCTGGCGATCGCCTGTGCGCCAGTACTGGGTCCAGAGGGCGGGGAAGAAACCGATCACTGGAATCAGATAAATAAATAGTTGTAATCGCTTGAGGTCTTTATTCTCAAACGGATCCCCATTCCTGCTCATAAAATTTAATGTTGTCAGTGGTTAGTTGTCAGTTGTTAATTGTTAGTTGTCAGTTGTCACCACCATCCCCATAGCAGGTGCTTCTGTCTTCCAGCTAAAATACGCAGGCTCTCCGGGTTTATAGCGGAAAATGTATTGTCATATACAATTTGGCGCAATAAAAAAGGCTGAAACCATTTATTTTGCGGATCTATAAGTTTTACTTATCACCACAAACCCAGGAGACCCAATATGCATCCGTTCTGCTCTGGATATGCTCCCCATTTCCTCTTGCCCTAGGCGCGAAGCGCCTGGGAAGCACTTTAGTGCTTACTACGAACCCCGAAGCACTTTAGTGCTTACTACGAACCCCGAAGCACTTTAGTGCTTACTACGAACTGCTCTACTTTGGATCGACGATCGACCCCATGAACAAGATGCTGCCAGTCTGATTATCGCGGATAGCGCAGAAGAAGGGGCGATCGACAATCATCTGGAATGATGGTTCTAATGGTATTTGTGCTGATGTAGCTGCAATACCTATGGATGTCGCTGCTGCTGCTTCTGTTCCTGTTTCGTTCACTTCCACGAAGGTTTTGTGCTTGACTCGATCGATGTTCGTTTTGATTTCACTCATCCCTGAGAAGTTCGCCTTCCTGGGGTCGAAAGCTACCGACATTCCCAAGGCTTTGAGTACCCTGTCCAGTTCTATGTCATACTCTATTTTAAAGCACGGTAGCTCGATCGTCCCATCTCGTTTGCTAAACTTCACAATCCATTTTTCCCAATTCTGAGCATTCATCTGCTGGTAAAATGCTTTCAGATTACTCTGCTTCCGAGGCAGAAATACATACAGACTCAGGCGTCTTTGAGAGTATGGCAAGCTGACTGCTTGAAACTCCTCGGTTTCGTAATATCGATATTCGTCTGTCTGGGACATCCTCGGATGGCTTTTCTGGCTGCCATCCCCTAAATAAAATGGTCGAGGGACTGTTTTGTACTGGTCGAATTCATTTTCCCACCTGCCTTTGAAGTAGATAGCATTGATTAAAAATAAAACATCATCTGGTTTTACTTCCTCTACTATCCGCTTGATTTTGCCTTGCGTGTTATTTTCCACCCAGCGGTTAATTACTTTTACTGCATCCTTGTTCCCAAAATCTAAATCTGTTACCTTGGCACCATAGAATTGCTTGGTTTTCTGAATGAATTCTGCTTTGAAGGGCACCCCCTGCCTTGCCCACAGGGAGTTAGCAATGGTTAGCTGCACATCTTGGTCGGGGTTTTCTAGGCTTGCTTTTAGGGCCCCATAGCCTCTGTTAATCTCACCTATACCCTGTATCTCCAGAGTTTTTGCCATTGCTTCTGAGGTCGTACCTTCTGCACCATTGGATAGCATCGAAAGGGCGATCGCCACGCTGGTTGGGGAGACAAAAATATTCTGCCGTTCGCCTTCCGTCTGGATAATTTCCTGAAACAGCTTAAAACCAAATATGGTATTTGCTTCTATCAGCTTCTGTTCTCTCATCTCTGCTGCCTGTTTTTGTTTCCGGATGTGAGTCCAGTCCACTTTAGCATTTGAGCCATCAACATCTCCTATTTTTACACATCCCCATAAACTTAGCACCAATATCACGCAGGCTATCGCTCTTCCTAATTTCACATTTTTTCTGTTCATCTTCCCACTTGATATGTTATTTTATTCTCAGATAACCTTGATTACATATAGAGTTTCTCAAATTTATGTGGCACGGAAAATGTACTACACCCTTGAATAACTATTGTATGCTAAGGGTTTCAGCGATCTAAAGGCGAGAGGACCAAAGTCCTGAATTGAATTTACTGTAAGCCAAGCAATGGTTTCAGCCTTGATAGTCAGTCGTTTTTTATGAGAACTTCGCACTCTCCAGAAATGTAGACAGCATAATAATTTCAAGCTTTTCCTTCATAACAGGCAAGATAACTACTATAAGCATCAGATCGATAACTACGAAACTCTTGCTTAGGGATTAGACCGGTTCTGTTCCAGAAGGGATTGAAGCAAGCTAGATGATATCCAAAAATTGGTTTCCTGTAGCCGTTCGATTGAAGCTTTGCGGTAGTCTAGCAAATATTTTGTAAACGCTATCTAATCACGAACTTGTTACTTTTTTAGCAACAAATTTCTTCTGACGATTGCCATCTTCACCTGCATCCTACAGAAACCAGGTTTTCGCAAACAACCTGGTTTCTTACTGGTTTCTTCATTAAGGTGGTGATGGGACTGTCCACCAGGCTAAGGCATAGGGTTGTTCTGGTTCGTTAACCTGTTGGCGATACTGGACGCGGATTTTATAACGGCCTGCGGTCCGAATGCGGTGGAAAATATGTTCTACGCTGTCTACTGGGCTAACTGAGGACCAAATGCTTTTTCTGATGTCATTTTCTGCTGCTGGCATCAGGTATAGTTCCAGGTTGTTTAAGCCCCTATCCTGAAATGTTTCCCCAAGGTCATACTCGCTGTTATTGTTGGCATCTTCTAGTTCTACCCGTCGATTCCATGCTAAGGTGATACTCACCATACTCCCAGACGCCAAGGGTCGATCTAATATATAATCCTTAAAGGTACTGTCATTCCCCTCTACTGTATTGTAATCCCAGCCTACCGGGGGCACTGGCGCTTCTGGACCCCACTGACCGGGACTAAATTGCTGGTAGGCACGATAGGCATTTAGATGACCGGATCCTACTTGAATATCCAGGGTAATTTTTTGATTGTAAAAGGCTTCGGAGGCTAACCAAGAATGGTGATTTTGATCGAGAAGGGTGCGACTCATACCCAGGTTGAACCCGTCACCCCGGTCTTCTATTTTATCAGCAGAATTTAGCATTACTGCTTTCATGACTTCGTGACGGCGGGCATCCAGAGTCCATTGAACTGAGGTTTGGCCTGAAGTGGCTATTTGCCTGTCTCCATATTCCTGTAGTAGGGCCAAGGTAGCAGTTGCGTGGGGGGCGGCAAAACTGGTGCCGCTGGCGCGGCTAATGCTACTGTCTAGGTTCACTAAGGGGATTTGATTGCCCGGTGCTACTAAACCGATCGATCGCCGATTGTCTATGTTAGTCTCCTGACCGATAATCCGCTTGGCAATCCCGACTTCCGGGTCGCCGATATTGGCAAAGTCGATTTTGGCAAACCGTCCCCGTTCCCGCCTGCTAAAGGCCACATTGATGCCATTGTAGTTATCGGTAGGGATGGAAATACCGCCTCGGCCCTGATTGCCAGCAATCACATACAGGACATTGTGAACCCTAGCTGACCAGTCAATACATTGGGTCAGCAGGGCGTTGCCATCCAGAACGGCATTTGTTCGGGGGTCTTGACGCAGAGATTCGCCAAAACTAAAGTTTATCCCTCTGAGGTCGCCACTATTTTGCATCGCTAGATGTTGAGTTGACAAGCATTCCTGGGGCTGTCCGCTGCGTCTGATCCGACCTACTGCGGCTGAGTATAGCCTCGCTGCTGGGGCCACGCCGGGAAAGGCTTTATCTGAACTGATCATGATGCTGGCCACGTTTTGGGCGTGGCGATCGACATGCTTATTAGTTTGGGCCTCATCATCCTGAAAGAACACCCGCGCTGGCCAAACCACACGGTTTTGGGCTACAGCTTTGTCGAGGCCAAACTTGCCTGGTCTGCCAATCTCCACTTGACCGATCGCTATCTTACGACCTCGCAAGTTATAGGGCGCTGCGTGCAGGCGCAGGGCATCGATCCCGGCGGATCCTACTGATAAATCTTCTGATGCCAGCACTGGCCCAGGTACAGTCCACGCTGTACTCAGTCCCAAAATCAGGGATGCTAGTTTTTTCCATAGCTTCTGGCCGTTCAAATCAGATCCTCCCACATGTTAAGTAAGTAGTATGACAAAATTAATTACACATATTTGATGGGCTAAAATAATTATGCCTTACTACTTATAGCGAATCTAATTCATTGTGTAAATTTTGGCCTGGCAGCGATCGCGGATGAAACCCTTATCTGGCAAGGCTTTCATTGAAATATCCCAGTCGCAAAACTCATGAACGGCTTGCTCGAGGTGAGTGCATAGGGAGAATTTACATTTTTTTCCGGGTAATCCTAAAGATTTTGTTAAACTTACATCTAGAAAGCAGGAGAACATCTATTGCCATGTCCAAGCCCATTGTTATTGCCCCATCTATTCTATCAGCCAACTTTAGCCGTCTGGGAGCGGAAGTGCAAGCTGTCGATGCAGCTGGTGCTGACTGGATTCATGTGGATGTCATGGATGGTCGGTTTGTCCCTAATATAACCATAGGTCCCCTGATTGTGGATGCTCTGCGTCCTGTGACGGAGAAGCCTTTGGATGTCCACTTGATGATTGTGGAGCCGGAGAAATATGTGGCCGATTTTGCCAAAGCCGGTGCAGATATTATTTCCGTCCATGCCGAGCATAACGCTTCTCCGCACTTGCATCGCACTCTCGGTCAGATTAAGGAACTGGGTAAGCAGGCGGGTGTGGTCCTCAATCCCTCGACTCCCCTAGAATTAATTGAGTATGTCCTGGATCTCTGCGATTTGGTGCTGATCATGAGTGTTAACCCCGGTTTTGGGGGCCAGAGTTTTATCCCCTCGGTGGTGGATAAAATCCGCAAGCTGCGCCGGATGTGCGACGATCGGGGACTGGATCCCTGGATTGAAGTGGATGGCGGTCTGAAGGTAAGTAATACTTGGCAAGTGTTGGAAGTCGGTGCCAATGCGATTGTTGCTGGTTCTGCGGTGTTCAAAGCCCCCGATTATGCCGAGGCGATCGAGGGAATTCGCCATAGTCAGCGTCCCGTAGTAAGAGAATTGGTCACGGCCTAGACTGTTGTAGTGCGTCGTTCGTAGTAAGGACTTTAGTCCTTACCGCGCGTCGTGCTATGAACTTGTGCTGTTAGCCATGCGAGAGGGTAGAAATCCGGGGTTGCATTCCCCTCGACGTTGATTGCGTTGTTTGATTACTTTTTCTATTTTTTCGAGACGATGTCGAAACATTCTCAGAACCTGAATGGCCCGGGGGTCTTGAAAACTGCGATCGCCAAAATTTGTAAATGCATTTGGATCGAGCTTGATGCCGACTTGTATCAGGACTTGCTGCTGAACAAGAGTTAATTCTGTATCAGGGATCCACTGAGATCTGCTTCACCAACTGTTCCTTTGACGTTAGGGAGCGGCTGATAGATGGGTCCAGGCATGTTGGGGACAAAGGTCGAGTAATCGTCTTGCAGGCAGGTTATGGCTGAGTGTTGAGGACCAACAGTAAAAATGATTTGCGCGAGCTGGTTTATCAACTGGTTGCGATTAGTCAGACGTTCTGGCAGGGACACTACTCCCAAACCGCTATCGCTAATGGGGGTTCGTAAAGCTTGGAGCCAATTTTGCAGCTCAACATCCTGACGGACATCTCCCCTGGTTTTATAGTACCTGTCCCAGCTGGATCGCAATGGGAATCAAGGGCGATCGGGGGTTGCGGCGATCGGCTATATAGAGGGAGATGGGGCTAGTAAGAAATCGGTCTGCTTTGGGGGTAATTTTATCAAGCTGCTGTTGACGTCTTAGTCTGGCTATAAGTCGATCGCTTTGGGGCAAGGATGGGATCTGCCGATTTCTGGGTACAGTAGGTCTTGAGGTTTCATTGCTATAGGTCAGCTATGCTTCCAGACCCGGGGCTCAGGCAAATCCCATCAGCTCTAGCATGGTGCGGCGCGATAGGACGTATTGATGCTTTAATTGTTGGTGACGTTGGCGTCTAGTTAAATCCCATTATCCTATTACCTCTTTCCCTGTTCTCTCTTAACAGTTAAATTTTACTCATTCAAATTAGCTAAAAATGAGGAAAATGATTCCTTATTCCCCCTAGGGGTTTAATCTAGATAACCCATCAGGTCTTCGGAATCAATTTGGTTGGAGGCGATCGGGCGGTTTCCCATGAGGGTCAATCTGTTGTCAAAATCAATATTACTGTGAGCAACGGGGCGGTTACCCGAGACCATATATGTCTGAGATACCTCCATTTTGCTGGAGACGATCGGGCGTTTCTCCCTCGGATCCAGAGTATTGCGCACCTCCAGACTGCTTGATTCAATGGGGCGGTTCCCTGGGAGAGGGGGTAAAGGTACTGACTTTTCGGTTTCTTCGGACATAGTATTGAGTTGAACTCCATTCTCTGTTGTCTTCATATCACCTTTGACATTAATTTCAAGGTTATCTATTGTTGCTGTTTTTCTCACTTTTCCTGCCCTTGGTGGTGGTGGCCTTGCCCTGCATGTCATGTCTCTCAGGTGGCACAGGCCAGGGGTTTGCACGGCCCCGTAACCCTAAATGCATGCCCGTGAGTTTTTATTTGCAGCCGGCCCAAGCAGGCGATCGCCGCTGGGAAGGGGGTACAAGATTTATCCTCTCTACAATATTTAAGAAAGTTTAACTACAATTATTGTAAGTTACAATGTCTAATAAAAACCCAAATCTATGTAAACTTTTGTAAAGAAAGCTAGTCATGACTGGTGAACGGAAACGGGTGATTGGGGACCGGTGAAGGAAAACGGGTGCCTGGGGACCGGTAATGGACGGGTTTTGACCGCACCTGTCTTGCGTCCGTTGGTTGTTGTTGGTTACACCTGCTCTGGTGGTGGACGCCGCCCACTACTAATGCAACTACTTCGGAACCACACCCCGCACTATATTACCTTGCACGCCGTTTGGTGAAGTCAAGTATTCCAGCTCCCTTCATGCCGTATCCTTACAGTTATAATTGACGAATGGGATTTACGCAAGCTCTATTGTGAATTAGGAAGGAAGAGATGTCAGCCAAAGTTACCCTCACCATCACGGTAGGAGACCTACAAGGACAGCAATATATCTTTGCAGAACGCACCACCTGCATCATCGGTCGGGCCCAAGACTGCCAGATTAAAATACCCAATGACGAACAGCATCTCAGCATCTCCCGCTATCACTGTTTGCTAGACATCAACCCTCCCAGCATCCGGGTGCGAGACTTTGGCAGCAAAAACGGCACTTACCTGAATGGGGAAAAAATTGGACAGCGCCAAAAGGATCAAACTCCAGAAGACGCTGCACAAATGAATTTTCCCGAACATGATGTAAAAGCTGGCGATATCATCAAGGTGGGGAATACCATATTCCAGGTTAGCATCAACATCCCCAAAAATACCCCCCACCCTGAAAGTCACCCCAGCAACCCAAAGGGGGGATTCTTCCTACCATCCCCTCCAGAAAGCCCAACTTGTGGGAAAAACTCCAGAATTTACTCCGGCGATCGCAAGTAAGGGAAAATGAGGATCTCATCGCCATTCGCGGCTACAGTATCATCAGACAACTGGGAGAGGGGGCACAGGGCGCAGTATATTTGGCCCAGCGGGAAAGCACGGGGGAGCAAGTGGCCTTAAAAGTTATGTTGCCCGCAGTCTTAGGGGCTCAGAAAAGCATCGATAAATTCCTGCGGGAAGCCCAGAACACGAAAGCATTAAACCATCCCCACGTGGTGCAGCTAAAGGACGCGGGTTACAGCGAAGACATCTTCTTCTTTACTTTAGAATATTGTGAAGGAGGCAGTTTGGCAGACTTCATCTGGCGCAGGGGAGGTAAACTCGACCTGGAAACAGCTATCCCCATTATCAAGCAAGTCTTGAAAGGATTAGCATACGCCCACAACGTCTATCTTCCCGAAGTACAACTAGCAAATAGCCGCGTTAACACGGGTAGAGGATTGGTGCATCGGGACTTGAAACCAGGTAATATCTTACTTACCAATATTGATGGTTCTCCCATGGCGAAGATCGCCGACTACGGGTTATCGAAATCCTTCGATTTAGCAGGACTAAGCGGACTGACGGTCATGGGCACCGCAGCCGGTGGACCCTGCTTTATGCCCCGACAACAAGTAACGGATTTCAAAAATGCCTTACCAGAAGTTGACGTGTGGGCAGCAGCAGCAGTTTTATATTATATGCTAGCAGGAACCTACCCGCGCAACTTTGATGCTAAACCAGAACCGTGGTTAGTAATATTGCAGACCAATGCGGTGCCCATATTAGAGCGAAATCCATTCCTTCCCAAGGATCTAGCAGAAGTAATAGACCTGGGCCTAATTGACAAGCCACAGATCCATTTTAAGACTGCAGCAGAATTCCTACAGGCATTATCCCAAGTTATCTGATATAAAGAAGAAAGCGGCCCAGAACACTTGTTGTCTTGAATAATAATTAGGAGGATTGTATGACTACCGAAGCTGCAAGCAAAAACGCCATATTTGTCCGGATATCCGGGATCGTAGAAAAGGCGATTCAAGAAGATAGCCAATTTCAGCAGTAATTAGATCCAGAGGGAATGATTTCAATAGTCTATACAACAATAGAAGAAAATTTGTCGGCGGAGCAATTACATGCGATCGACGATCGCGAACTAACCCGCAGAATCAAGAAAATGCTGGTGCTAGAGTTAGTGTCGGGAATGTTAGACGAGCTCAGTCCAGAACAAATGGAAAATTTTGACGCTGCCGTAGAAGGGAGATGGTAAAATGGGTTATATGTTGGATACGAACATAGTGACGGCCATTGTCAAAAACAACGAACCAGTAAAGAAAAAATACCGGCAGTTGGATAGTTTAGGGCAAGATGTATCAATTAGTTGCATAACTTACTACGAAGTAAAAACTGCTAGCCGTTAATGCCACCAGAAAGCTGTCTATCTTTAACAGGTTTTGCCAAGAAGTGACAGTTTTATTCTTGGATGACATGGAAATTGTAGAAAGAGCATCAGCGATCCATGCGGCTTTAAAGCGTAGGGGGACGCCGATAGGAGATGTAGATATTTTAATCGCGGCAACGGCGATCGCCCGGGACTTAACTCTAGTTTCTCACGATTCTGACATGCTGCGGGTTCCGGGACTGAAGTTAGAAGACTGGCTATCGACCGATGGTTGACGCGATGGGGGTAATGTCAGCCCTTTTTGTGGGTCAAGATGGTGACAGACTATGGTTACCAGTCGCCAGACATTCCTCGCGGAGAAGCAATGCGTGACGGATGAAACTACCAAACTTTCAACGTGCAGTTGTAGATATTGAGAAACTTCGCGACTACTGTTTGAACCCCAATCACGGACGCGGTCAGCACAAAGCCCGTGTCTTTGCTGCTATACTAGGACTGACTGCTGAAAATGCTGAAGAATTGCGAGAGGAGTTGTTAGCAGCTGCCCGTACTGGCGATGCCACTCCTACTGAACGGGATGAATATGGTCAACGCTACAGGTTAGACTTGGAAATGAGCAGACAAGCTGGACAGGCAAGAGTTCGTAGCAGTTGGATCATTCGCCCAGGAGAAGACTTCCCGCGACTAACCAGTTGTTATGTTCTGAAACAAGGAGGAGATTAAATGAATAGTAACATCCAGATGCTTGATGTCGTAGTGCTAACTAATGATTTGCCCGATCTGGATTTGCGCCGAGGGCAAGTTGGTACAGTGGTCGAAATTTTAGCGCCAAATGTTTTTGAAGTGGAATTCAGCGACAATGATGGCTGCACCTACGCCAGTTTGGCACTCCGGGCAGAACAGCTAATAGTGTTATACGATAGACCTGCTGCCTAAAATAATAAACGAGAGCATCCCATTTATACAAATTACAAATTAACCTGTAGGGGCGAAGCATAGCTTATGGACAAATTTAATATTTCGCCCGCCGCTAGATTGGGATGCATCCATATTAAACTACCAATTATGACCCCATTTCAGATTCAAGCACCATTTGCACCCACGGGAGACCAACCAGGGGCGATCGGGCAACTAGCGGCCAGCATCCAAGGAGGAAACCGCTATCAAACCCTGTTGGGGGCGACGGGAACGGGGAAAACCTACACGGTGGCCTGCGTTATCGAAAAAATCGGCAAACCGACATTAATTCTGGCCCACAACAAAACCCTCGCCGCCCAGTTATGTAACGAGTTGCGCGAATTTTTCCCCCATAATGCGGTAGAATATTTCATCAGCTACTACGACTATTACCAACCGGAAGCTTACATTCCCGTCAGCGATACTTACATTGAAAAAACCGCGAAAATTAATGATGAGATTGACATGCTGCGCCATTCCGCCACCCGATCGCTGTTTGAAAGGCGGGATGTCATAGTTGTCTCCTCCATCAGTTGCATTTACGGATTAGGAATTCCTGCAGAATATCTGAAAGCATCCATTCCCCTCAGGATAGGATCGGAAATAGACCAACGTCAACTGCTACGAGATTTAGCTACGATCCAATATAGCCGCAATGATATAGACCTAGGTCGAGGAAAATTCAGGGTCAAAGGGGATGTCCTAGAAATAGGACCCGCTTACGAAGACCGCATCATTCGAGTAGAATTCTTTGGGGATGAAATAGACGCTATTCTCTATGTTGACCCGGTAACGGGTAAAACGATCCAGAATCTGGAGGCTGTAAATATTTACCCGGCCCGTCACTTCGTCACTCCCGCCGACCGACTGGAAGCTGCTTGTGAGGAGATTAAAGCAGAATTACAACGACGGTTGACAGAATTAGAACATGCTAGTAAATTATTAGAAGCTCAGCGTCTAGAACAGCGGACAAAATACGATATCGACATGCTGTCTGAGGTGGGGACTTGCAACGGCGTGGAAAACTATTCCCGCCATTTAGCAGGACGGAACCCAGGGGAACCTCCAGAATGTTTGGTTGATTATTTCCCCAAAGATTGGTTATTAGTCGTGGATGAATCTCACGTTACTGTACCGCAAATTCGGGGGATGTACAATGGCGATCGGTCTCGGAAGCAGGTATTGATAGAACATGGGTTTCGCCTGCCCAGCGCCGCCGACAACCGTCCCCTAAAAGCAGAGGAATTCTGGGAAAAGGTGAATCAATGTATATTTGTTTCGGCGACCCCAGGAGATTGGGAACTGGAAATTTCCCAAGATGGCGTGGTCGAACAAGTAATTAGACCTACAGGGGCGATCGACCCGGAAATATTTGTCCGTCCCACAGCAGGTCAAGTTGACGACTTGCTAGGGGAGATTAAAGACCGGGTGGAAAAGTCGGAACGGGTGTTAGTGACAACTCTCACCAAGCGGATGGCGGAAGATTTAACGGACTATCTGGAAGAGAGAGGAATTCGGGTGCGCTATCTGCATTCCGAGATTCAATCAATTGAACGGATTGAAATCTTGCAGGATTTGCGGTTAGGTAATTTTGACGTGCTAATTGGCGTCAACTTGTTACGGGAAGGGTTAGATTTACCAGAAGTTTCCCTGGTCGCAATTTTGGATGCAGATAAAGAAGGATTTTTGCGTGCAGAACGTTCTCTGATCCAAACGATCGGTCGCGCGGCCCGTCACGTTCGCGGACAGGCGATCCTCTATGGAGATATTCTCACCGATAGCATGAAGCGGACCATAGAAGAAACCGATCGGCGTCGAGGGATTCAGATGGCATATAATAAGATGCACGGAATTACTCCCCAACCGATTGTGAAGAAATCCAGTAATGCGATATTAGCATTTCTGGATGTTTCCCGGCGCTTGAATGTGCGGGAGTTAGAAGCAGTTTCCGAACAGTTGTCCGATCTGTCCTTAGAACAAATTCCCGAAGTGATTACCCAGTTGGAAGCACAGATGAAGGAAGCTGCAAAGAATCTGGAGTTTGAGAAAGCGGCCAAATATCGCGATCGCCTCAAGCAGCTGCGAGAGAAGTTACTCGGACAGCGATCGTAGATCCGTTAGCCACCATGATATAAACCCAGGAGGTCAATTATGTCCGGCGTGTTTCCGTCACGATCTGGTTTTGGAGGATCGAAGGACATTGGTAAGCTTGACGCTGCTCCACCTGCAGACGGCGATCTAAAATTGAGCGATGTGGAGGGTCGGGTTGATAATACAAAAAAGTACAGATAATACGCGAAGTCTTGAATTACGCGCGTGTTATTATAGCACTTCTTGGAGGATATGAGATTGCGCGAGGGGGTATCCTGGCAGTAAGCCCTAAAATGTCGGTTTGGGCTCTCCCCCCCAGCCAGCTGCTTCTAGATCGTAAACGGTCACCTCTGCTAAAGTCTCAATCCGTCGCAGGCTCCCGGACCCCCCCGCTGCAACAGTGGGGCTTTGCTGGTCTATAGACGACGCGGCAGGGTCCGAGAATCTCCGCTTCATGACTTTTGGCTAGATTCTGCGTCCCCCCGGGTGGAGTTGGTGGAACCGGGCGGTAAAACTCAGGGCGCTATCAAAACGAACCGACTTGCTTCTTTCACGATGGAGACAAAACCCTTGCCTTCCCAGGCAGAGCCTGGGAAGGAGGGGGTTAAAAATCAACTTGGGAAGGTAGTTTGGGGCGATCGCCTTTATCCTGGTGAAGGCACAATTATGGATGATTCCTCATAGTATAGCGATGGCACCTCTAGCACTGCTGAGTACCTCTGATAAAACTGGGCTGATTGACTTGGCCCGCCCTCTCGTGCAAGAATTTGGTTTCGATTTGATTAGCAGTGGTGGCACGGCGGCGACCCTGAAAGAGGCGGGTTTACCCGTAACTAAAGTTGCTGACTACACTGGTTTTCCCGAAATTTTGGGCGGTCGCGTCAAAACCTTGCATCCTCGCATTCATGGTGGTATCCTGGCACGGCGGGATCTCGAACAGGATAAGGCGGATTTGTCAAGTCACGATATTCGCCCGATCGACTTGGTTGTGGTCAATCTCTATCCTTTTGCACGGACGATCGCCCGAGATAATGTTACCTTACCAGAGGCGATCGAGCAAATCGATATTGGCGGACCGACTCTCCTGCGGGCCGCTGCGAAAAACTTCGCTCACCTGACCGTGTTGTGCAATCCTGCTGATTATAATGCCTATTTGCAGGAGTTGCGAGATCGGGGGGGAAAAACTTCTCTGGAGTTTCGTCAAGGACGGGCTTATGCGGCATTCTCCCATACGGCGGAGTACGATCGGGCGATCGCCTCCTACCTAGCGGCGCAAACAGAAACCACACTACCCGAACAATTTACCCTATCAGGACAAAAGCTGCAAGTGCTGCGCTACGGAGAGAACCCCCATCAACCGGCTGCTTGGTATGAAACTGGGACATCTTCGAGTGGTTGGGCGGCAGCGACCAAACTGCAAGGCAAGGAACTGAGTTATAACAACTTAGTAGACTTAGAAGCCGCCCGTCGTTTGATTAGTGAATTTACAGACAGCCCAGCAGCAGCTGTCCTCAAGCATACTAATCCCTGTGGCGTTGCGTGCAGCAGTACGCTGTCAGAAGCTTACGAACTCGCCTTCGCTGCTGACTCGCTATCCGCTTTTGGTGGTATAGTAGCCTTGAATCGGGCGATCGACGCCCCCACGGCCCAGCTGATGGTCCAGACCTTTTTAGAATGCGTGGTCGCCCCGGACTGCCAACCAGAGGCCAAATCAATTCTCGCAGGCAAATCTAAGTTGCGGGTCTTGACCTTGCCCCGTCTTGGTGAGGGAGTAAAGGAGACTGTCAAAGTGATTGCGGGAGGTTTTCTGGTCCAGGGGTCGGACGAGGAGGTGGAGAACCCCCAAGCGTGGCAAGTCGCGACCGAGGCCAAACCTACCCCAGAGCAGATGGATGAACTGCTGTTTGCCTGGAAAGTGGTCAAGCATGTAAAATCGAACGCGATCGTAGTTACGCGCGATCGGACGACCCTAGGCATCGGGGCAGGTCAAATGAACCGCGTCGGTGCAGTAGAGATTGCCCTGAAACAGGCAGGGGACAAGGCCCAGGGAGGGATATTGGCCAGCGATGGCTTCTTTCCCTTCGACGACTCCGTGCGTGCCGCAGCTGCTGCTGGCATTACCGCCATTATCCAGCCTGGGGGCAGCATCCGGGACAAAGATTCCATCACGGCAGCCAATGAATTAGGATTGGTAATGGTCTTGACTGGAACGAGACATTTTTTGCATTAGGAAATATACATGGAAAGTACAACAACACCACCGCAAGGTGAATCCAGGGATGTAAAAGTGACGATTCTCCTAGCGGGAGGACATCAGTATACTCTGCCGATGAAATCAGATTCACAGCTACTGTTGAACCTGTTAAAATTGATTGCAGCTCAATCGGATCCGCAAAACCAGAACGTTTCCAGATTACTACAGCTGCCCATCAACGGGAAGCAGCAAGCCTTGTGGTTTACTAGCCAAAATTTAATTGGGATCATCACGGAACCGCCGATGTTTATGCAGCCGCAGCAACAACAGCCTCCTGCTGCCAGTTAAACTGTTTCGGAGGTTCGTAGTAAACGCTAAAGCGTTTGCTGGGGGGTTCGTAGCAAACGCTTTAGCGTTTACAGAGAAACAGGCGCTGCTACTGGTTTAATTTGTGCAGCTGAGACAGCAATCACTTCAAAACCATTCCGGTTTTCGTCCAATACCTCTAAAACGTAGCCATCTTCTTGTCCTTCTGGTCTCGGACAATAATCCACTATGATTGCCGAAATACCCTGATGCCAATTATACTCAGGAATATCTGAGAGCAGTGTAACTTATGAAAACATTTCAAATTTTATAGTTGACCTCTTTCTAGTTAATTAGGCAGGAGGGTCACGAACCTTGTCTCATTAGATAATGAATCAATGACAACAATTTTATTGAAAAAAAGTTTGTAGTGAGGACTTTAGTCCTCATCTTGTGTTAAGTTTGTAGTGAGGACTTTAGTCTTCATTCTTCCCCGAAGCGCTAAAGAGCTTACGAAGAACTGCGCTTATACCTATTTCTTCTTAATGGGGGCATTGCGCAAGTGGCTTTATTCGAGCAAGTGCAAGTGGGGATAGGACGGGCCCATCGCCTGTCCGAATCCCAGGACGGGCCGTATGGCTGCGCCACGCTGCGCGATCGGAGGGAAGAGCGCTGGTGGCTGAAAAGCCCACAAGATAAGGATTTCAGCCTCAGACGCCAAACAGGAGCATAAGGTCAAGCTATAGTGGTCAGTTCTCAGTGGTGGCCTTTGGTTGAGGCGGTCGGTGTTGGTAATTTACCGCGTTGGCGTTGCGAATCAGGACAAATCCAAGGTTCAATTGCAGAAGTGACCACTTCGCTATCTAATCAATCGGGCTGCTATTTACATTGAATATATACAGAGGACAGCACAAAGCGCTCGTCCCAAACAGTCAAACTATGGCGTTGCACAACTACGGGATGATAAGGGTTGAAATTGTGAATGGTCAATTGAAATAGTCATAAATGTTCTAGAATAGACTATATTAGCTTATTCAATTTTCCTCGTTCCCTGGGGACCGCCTGGGAACGGCAACCATTGACTGCTATCATCCCAAAAATGTGCAACGCCCAAACTATAATAAAGAGAGGAAGCTCATTATGAAATTAGTCACCACAGGCATATTTTTTGCAGGACTGGCCCGCTGCTATTGGCGTGAGTATTACCCAAACCACCGAAGGCGTCTGGAACATCAAAACTCCACCCATTCCGGCTATGGATATTACTATTAACACGGGGGAAAAACCTACTCCTCCAGTCCAGGAGGTAATACCCATCTCCGAAAAATTATCAGAAAAAGTCTCAGAAGAACCTGAGTTTTATCAATCCTTGCCCGATCGGGATGTAGTATTTGCTCTAGGAACCGACTATCTGGATGTTTCTGGTGAAGGCGCAACCCAGCTCAACTACAATATAATCGCCTTAGAAGGCCAGCAAATTGTAATTACCAGCTTGTCCGGTCAGGTAAAAACGGAGGTATTTACACCCAGCGGCGGTTTGTTGAGAGAAAATGAACCTTTACCGATAACCGGGAAATATAAAATCAACGTTAGGGCTGCTAGTCCTTACACCCTCAGAATAAAAGTCAATTGACGATCGACCGCCTCAATTATCAGTACATCCCGACATAAGTAAATGAATTAAGAAACCTGGTTTTTTGGAAAAACCGGGTTTCTGTGCTACTGATGACCGGGCCCTGTCTCCGGGGACAGGGTTTGGGTTTAAGCTGTGTTCTATGGCTGCGCCACGCTGCGCGATCGGTGCTAAGCCAACCTACAGTATTAAGATTATCCAGATGTGATATCACTCATTTCTTCGCACTGTTCCAGTCTGTGGGAGATCGCCACCAGACTATCTGCGGCGGTAGATGTACCCACACCATAACAAGCGCGTCGCCGCCAGGCGATCGCGGGGAGATGTCCTTCCGGAGCATTAGCAGAGAAACTCAGTTCATCATAATTGAGCCAGTTTACCACTGGCGCCAGCCCACCCGATCGCAAAAATCCATATAATTGTTCTCCAGGCTGGATAATATTTGCCTCTGCACATTGAAGCCGAAGCGTCCACCGCTATACTCGGTCCAGAGTTGGTCGATCGTCTGTAAGTCGGCACAAGGAAAATTTTCGATATCTTCCAAGCGCAGCCAGCCTTCAGCTTCTCGATCGACTACAATAAGCATTACTAGCCAGGTATATTCATCAGCTTCTTGCCATCTTCCTGCGGCCAGGAACTGGCCTAGCTGACTATAGTCCATCCCTACCTCAGACTGCTAGCTAGTTTCTGCAGACCCAGGACTGAAGAATTCCAGTTTTGTTAAGATCTCTTTGAGCATGGACATAAGTTCTACTCTTTGAGAACTTGCGAGTTCCAGTTCCTGTTTCAGTTCCTGGCGTTCGATCTCCCCCTGCTGCAAAGCGGCTTCCAACTTATTCAACCGGTTTTCCAGCCTCAAGAGCGCCGACTGCAGAAACTCCTGCTGTGCTAAAGTCATACTAGACGATCGTATGCCGGGTGGTTCCGACTTCTGCCAGGGATCCGCTGGTTGGTTGTCACGGTTTTTCGCACCAGACTTCTTGGTATCAGTATTCTTTACCGCCGAAGTTTCCGTGTCAACGTTGATAATAATGGTGCCACTGGGCAACTGGTAACCGTTGAGGGATCCTGACTTCCACCAGCGCCAAGCTGTTCTGTATGAGACGCCCACTTCACGGGCATAATCTGCCAGTTTCACTATTCCGTTTTATTTTTACGACTGGCTACATATTAGCCCGTTTGACTATATGAAAGCCAAGTTTGGCAAAGATTGTCCAGTTGCGTAGGACGGGCGTCCCGCCTGTCCGGGGCGTTGTCAGCACCATCTCTTAAGCTAGTGATTCTGGAAAAGAGCAATAATAATTACGGGGCATAGGGATAAATGGCTAATTCCAGTTTACAACTCCCAGAGATAGAGGATGAGCAAAGGGCAGAGGATATTCTCGTTCACCTGGCCTATTTGCAATACCAGCAACAAGGGGCGATCGCCTCTCGGGAAGACTTAGCCCCGGACATACAAGCAGCTGCTTGTCAGCTAGTCTCGCGCCTCAAACAACTGGATGCCATTGCCTCCTGCTGCCAACAGAGTCCCATTGGCAAACTGCTACCAGGTGCTCTGTACGTCCATGTTACAGCAATAGAAGCCCTCGACCCCCTGCTGCGGCTCTACGAAAGATGCGCCCGGGACATTGCCGGGGACGTTTCGGAGGCCACGATCGTTAAATTCCACCTGGACAAACAGAAAATCTCCTATCTATTCTACCCGGACTTCGACAGGGACGCCCATCCTCTACTCGAAGCTAGTATCCAGGTTGACTTTTGTCAAGCCCAAAGCAACTACCGAGATTATAGCACTAGGAATAATCCTCCCATTCTCCACCGCAAAGATGCTTTTGTCACCCCGGACTATCCCTATTATGAAGAATTTGCCCAACTGACCCGAGAGGAAGAAGAGTTAGGACTACAGGACTTGGGTCGGGGTTTTTCCATCGGGACGCTGCAAAGTTGGCTAGACTGCTTAGAAGCCCATGGCGTGAAAATCGAAAATCACCGTGTTATCCAAGGACCAGATTTTGTCAGGGCATCAGTAGCGCCAAAAATCGAACGCCACAAAGCTGCCATGGTCCGCAAGGATCTTTCTCGTCCTGTCCGTTTAGCTTTAGAAGCGGAACTCTTCACCCCAGATACGACTTTCTTTGACTACGGTTGTGGATATGAGGGGGATATCCAACGCATAGCCGAAAAAGGCTATGTCAGTTCCGGTTGGGATCCCTATTACTGCCCCGATCGCCCTTTAGTGAGTGCGGATATTGTCAACTTAGGTTATGCGATCAATGTAATCGAATGTCAGGAGGAACGTCGGGAAGCATTAATTAAAGCCTGGGAACTCACCCAGAAAGTTTTACTGGTATCGGCGCAAGTTTTGATTAATGACCGGAATGCCGGACAAGTCGCCTATGGTGATGGCATCATTACCAAGCGCAATACCTTTCAGAAATATTTTGAACAAGAAGAACTGAAAACTTATATTGACCAGATCCTGGGTGTAGATGCAGTTCCCGTGGCCCTGGGAATTTATTTTGTCTTCTCCGACGCAGCACAAGCTGAGAGTTTCCGCGCCTCTCGCTTTTATTCCCGGGCCAGAACCCCCAGAGTTCGCTTACCCGATAAGAAGTTTGCAGATTATCAAACCATGCTGATTCCTTTGATGGAGTTCTTTACTAAGCGGGGACGTCTTCCTGTCAGAGGAGAACTTGCTTCTGAGTCGGAAATATTAGCAGAGTTTAGAACTTTTCGTCGCGCTTTTAAGGTGATTTTACAGGTTACTGACCCCGAAGATTGGGATGCGATCGCGGACAAGCGACGTCAGGACTTGCTAGTCTACATTGCCCTCACGCACTTTACCGGTCGCCCCCAGGGGCGAAACCTGGCACCTCTAGTAAAATTCGACATCAAAGCATTACTGAGCAGCTACAAATCTGCTTGTTTGCTTGCGGATCGAATGCTCTTCAGCATTGGCGACCTCAATTTTATCACTAAATGTTGTGAACATTCCCCTGTGGGCAAGCAGGGCCCCCATGCTTTCTGCGTGCATGTCAATTATCTGCAGCAACTCGACCCCCGACTGCGACTCTACGAAGGCTGTGCCAACCGCACCATTGGGCGCTTAGATGGGGCGACTGTCATCAAGTTTCATACTAACACGCCGAAAATCTCTTATCTATTCTATCCCGACTTCGATACCGACCCTCATCCCATTTTACAGACCTGCATGCAGATCGACCTGCGGGATTTAAGCGTCAATTATCAAGACTACAAGCATGTCCATAACCCTCCCATTCTACATCAAAAAGACCAGTTAGTAGGACCAGATTACCCCAATTATGAAAAATTCGCCCGACTCAGCCAACTGGAAGCAGACTGGGGACTTTGGTTATATTATCCCTTTGAAAAGCAAGGATTAATAGAGGGATAAAATGTTATATCACTACATATTTATCACTACCGGGACTTTTAGATGATTTATCTGCGATCGGCACCCGTCAGGGATGGCAGCAATGTTTGGAAGCACATTGTGCTACGATCGATAATTATCGTCTATATTGGCGCAAAGATGCCGATGGGTGCATCCCAGTTTTGCAATCGGTAAAAATACTCAGGATACAAGCGGTCACGTTCGGTGGCAGTATGATTAGTCGTCATCAAGTAATGTCTTGTTTGACTCACCTGGAGAATACTCCATTAAGATAAGCACGCTCCGGGCCCCCTACGCTGCGAGATGCCGTAGAACCTGTGGGACATTGGCGGCTTTCCACTGCGCTCCTGAAATCTTTATCCGTGCTGCCTTCTGTGTATCGTTGATTCTACATCTCCCGAACCAATCGAAATGCCAACAGCAAGATAATAGCCATAGTTGACAATGCGGTGGCGATGCTTGGTCACATAGGCCCTAAAATTCTCCACCCGTGGATGATCCCAATCATCAAATTCTTTGAGGGCCTCTTCTACCTTACCAGACCATAAGAGGGCTTTTATTCGTGCTAGTCTAGAGCTGGACCCGCCGACTTTTTCCAGGTTTTCCATCAAGTGATACCAATCGAGGATTTCTTGACGAAAGATGGTCGTACCAATCTCGGCAAATAGATTCCAGATACCATCATGACCATCTCCGAGACACACCAGCGGATTGGCCAAAGGCTGCTGATTGACCCATTTGACCAGTCCAGCATTGTCCCGAAAGAAAGCAGCTACCCCCAGGTCATGCAGATTGACCCCCTTGTAATCGCGCCACTCACAGGGAAACCCTGGCGGGGTCCGCAAGCGCACTTTCCCCCCGTCAATGCTCATTTCTTCAATGACTTCGGAAGCAGAAGCTGTCGGCAACTTACAGGAAGGACTGGGCGGACTGGGCTCTTTTCCTTGAGTCGGGCTTATTTCTTCTTGGGCTTCGGAGGCAAGAGGCAACTCTTTGGAAGGACCGGGATCGTTCCCTTTTGGAGGGCTCATTTTTTCTTGGGCTTCGGAGGCAAGAGGCAATTCTTTGGAATGGCGCTGCACCAGTCGTTGCTGGGTTCCCCGGGAGACGGGAATCCCCGTGAGCACCTTAATATCTTCCTCGGCGTGTTCATAGGAAGAGTTCGCACTCAGTAACAAGCAACATTTCTCCAGATAGGGGCTCCACTGGCTAGAGGGTAAAACATCAAAAAATGCCGCTTGTTTGGAGGTAATTGCAATCTTGCCCAAAATGCTGTTTAAGATTCGGACTCGCCCGGCAGTGGTGCCACTGCTGTTTTGGATAAAAAAAGGGCAATTTCTGGACTGACGTATTGGAGTAACTGCTCACGGACAGTAGCTTCAAGTCCTTCAAGCGTTTTCAATTGTTCTGGAACAGTCGCTTGAGCCTCCTCATACAACAAGGCAGCGATGCCCAAAGCATATGATTGAATTTGAGCCAACTTCTCAGGATTCATAATTTCAGGGGTAACGTTTGCCTACTCTGTAAGCCTAACACGATCTCGAAACTTCATCAACTCAGCATTTATACTTATTGCCAAACTGGGATGCACCCGATGCCGATCATTATCGCCTCAGAGTTCTCAAAGCTGCTGTCAATAACCGCCGGAAAAAAAGAAGAAAGGCACGGATGATATAATCCGATGATATAATCCGATCTCGAACCTATTTTTATTAATTTTTCCTCGTGCCCTACGATCGCCGCTTGCTCCAAGGCCATTTTTATCTCCGATTTTTCCAGAACGGTGAACTCTTTGATGGTTTGCCGGAGTTTTTCATTCCTATAATTTTGAGTGGCGATCGCCCAAGCTTCTATGGCTTTTTTGACTCTGACCCCATATCATCCGCTTTTCCCCACTCTACCCAACAATTGGAATCATTATACTCCATTTTTTCGCTTTCTGGAGCCTGAAGCAAAAATTATCGCCGACTATCTAATTTTTTAATTAAAACTTAATCTTTCTGAGGAATCACAGAGCGATGTGCGATGCGTAGTGCGAATAGCGCACGCAGAGCACATCGAAACTTCGGGAATTTCAGCCAGAGAAAGCAAGTGGTGGCGTGAGGCTGACAGAGGGCCCTTAGTGCGCTGACAGCGAACCGCAAACTGACAGGATTTGCAAAGAGGCGATGTTTCTGGGACTTGAGGAAAAGGAATCCCGGCTTGGTAATCTTGCAACCAATCAGTCACCTGACGCAACAGTTTGCTCAAAATAGCTTTAGTGCGCTGATGTTGAGCTTCACTATAAGCGAATTTGAGACTTTGAGGTTCAGGTTTGTCAGTCTGGGAAGCTTGAGACTGGACAAACCAGTAAGTCATGGATATTTGCTCTGGCAAATATTCGCTAGTTTCAGCCAGCACAAAGGGATACAGACGAGTTTGCCAGTTTTTTCCTAACCGCGCGGGGTTTTGAGGACGGGGATAGGTTTTCCAATCCAAAACCTGGGCGTCCAGGTCATCTAAAATTAATAGGTCATAAACAACAGTCAACAAATAGCCGCTGATATTGAGAGTGCGGCAATGTTCGCTCTCCCGGAAGGTCTGGCTAGTAGAAAGGGTGGTGGGAAAAATCTCTGGTACCGCAGTCCTTAACGATTCCAAGCAACGTCCTAACTCGGCCTCTTTGGAAATCAGGGATTCTACTGGCAAACCCAGTTCTCGCTGCTGCATTAACAGGTGAAAGCGCTTTCCCCAAGCCATTGAAGCCTGTTGTTCTGGGGTTGCCGGTGCCGCCAGCTGCTCTAAATAACTGTATTGAAATTTGCGGGGGCAGGTTTCTAAAAGATTTAACTGCCCTTGAGATAAGCGGAACATTGTCATTTGCTCATGGCTAATTGCTAATGGGTTGGGGAACTTTAGTTAAAACGAACACATTGCCCTGATTTCCTCGCCCAATGCGTAAATTATTGTCTAAGTAGGTTATGTCTAGCCAGCCTTGTTGTTCGCGATTCTCGATGCTAAAATCCAAGGGCGGAAATTTTTGGCCGTTCTCGATTTTGGCGATCAAACTTTCCGGAGAATCATAGCCCACCAAGCGCTGCAATCCCAAGATTGACCTTTCAAATTTTACCTCCACCCGGCGATCGCCCACCGGTGAGAAGCGAGCGCCAACACTGACGATGCCTTCAAGATAGGGCAAGCCCTGAACCTCGGCAATGTTGTAGAGTTTAGCCTCTTGGCATCGGATACATTGATATATTTGACCAAGTTTGAACAATGGCAGCCGACCAATGCTCAAAATCTCGGCACTGCTAGTGTATAGCAGACGCCAATTGCCTTCCAGCAGATCGCCAGCAGCAGTCGTTTGAGGGGTAGGGTTGCGATCTTCTAGCTGGGCAATAGCTGCCAGAATGGCCAGCTTATCCGTTTCTGTTGCCAGTAAGCCGCGATTCTTACCGGCGATCGCCTCTAGCAAGGTAGCTTTCCCGATCATGATGCTGACCTCCAAAATAAAAAGAGAAATATCTGTTCTCAGGTTGTTGATTTGTGGGGTTAGACTCCTCACAAAGGCCCAACAATATCATACCACCGCCAGTATCGACGGTTACATACTGACTTACCACCTAGAAAAATAAGGAGAAACCATCGGATTTCGGCATACGTCCTCTAAGTAGAAGGTATTTTATAGTGATAGACTAAATATTGATTTGGTGGTAAAGTTTCACAGACTTGCAGGAGCTTTCGATATGAACAACCCATCTCTGCGGGAAGTACCCCGTTGGAAACCAGCTGAGGTCATAGCCGTGAACCGAGACTCTTCCCTGATCCACTGGTTGGAAGCCACGGGGCGGATGTCGGCACCAGAACGCAATGATGATACAGAATTCATCCCGGAAGACGAAGTGGGAGAAATGATGGATAGTAACTTCGACAGGTACGAGGAGTCCGAAGAAACCGGAGATGAAGATTAAGTAAGCTGTCGTTCGATGTACTCTGCGCGCGCTACTCGCACTGCGCAGAGTACATCGATCGTTCATTGCATATTTGGCTATCGCCTAAAATAGTGGCAGCCCTTGACCCATAAGCGTTTCAGCCAGAATGGTCATGGTCAATATGTAATTTAATACATTACAGCTTACCCTCGTCAGGGGACGGTGGGAATCTGTCACCCACCGGAATCAAAATTACTCGATCTACAGTCAAATAGAAAATATAGTGGAGTGATGGGAGAATTGTCGTGGAAGCTAAATTATCTGTTGATTGGCCTTTGAATTATACAGGTACTCGTCTGTTTGTGATGTTAGGGACGGGGCTAGGTTTTGCAGCCATAGTTATGGATGGGATGGCAGGACGCCTGGGAACCGAAGGGTTCTCATCCCTGACGGTACCATTTTGGTTGTGCGCCTCGGTAACGACGCTCCTTGGCTACTGGGTAGTGCCTTGGCTGCGGAGACTGAAAGCTGGTCAAGTGATCCGCTCTAATGGTCCCCAAGCCCATTTGAAAAAAGCAGGTACTCCGACAATGGGTGGGGTGTTTTTTATTCCGGCAGCAGTAATCTGCGCTACATTGTTGTCAGGATTTAACTCTAATGTGCTTGTCCTATCAAGCGTGACTCTATGCTATGGGGCCATCGGCTGTTATGATGATTGGAAAATCATCAACCGTAGTGCCATTAAAGGTTTGTCGCCTCGCAAGAAACTGGCATGGCAGACGGGTTTTGCGGCTCTATTTTGTCTCTGGCTCGCTTGGAGTCAACCAGTAAGTATCACCACCATTATATTGCCTTTTGGTCTAGCTATTCCCCTAGGAATGCTATTCTGGCTGCTTGCTAGCTTGGCGATGGTGGCAGAAAGTAATGCTGTTAACCTGACTGATGGTGTAGATGGATTGGCCGGGGGAACAAGTGCGATCGCCTTTTTAGGATTAGGGGCATTAATTGGGAATAGTTCCCCAGAATTAATGATATTCTGTGCCTGTATGAGCGGCAGTTGTTTGGGATTTTTGGCCTTCAATCGCAACCCGGCCCGGGTGTTCATGGGTGATACAGGTTCTCTCGCATTGGGAGGTTCCTTAGCAGCCGTTGCCTTACTCAGTAGTAACATTTGGGGTTTATTTATTCTCAGCGGGATATTCTTAGTAGAAACACTTTCCGTGATGGCACAGGTAAGCTACTTCAAGGCTACCAAAGGACCGGACGGCGTGGGCAAGCGACTGTTTAAGATGACACCGCTACATCACCATTTAGAACTATCTGGGTGGTTAGAAACTCAAGTAGTCGGCCTGTTTTATCTGATTAACGGGTTGTTGGCATTACTCTGTTTCAGCTTTCATTAAAACAACCACACTTGTCGGGTGGGCAATGCTCACCCGAAATTTTTTTATGGTGATGCCAATTCGTCAAACAAACTCATTAATTGCTGGCGCAGCATTTCTATAGTTTCTGGCATAATTATTAGCTTCAAGTGCATCTCGTTCCAGTTGAGTTCGTAGCCGTAGGCATGGCGGAAGAAATGCCGGAAATTCAGGTAATCTCTCAACCTGAGCTTGAGCTGTTCGTCGATGACAGCTGGTCTGATACCTTCACGAATCCGGTATCCCGGGGATACCGCACCGTTCCGGAAAAATCGGACATTTGATTCAATAAGTTGACGTGGGAAAATTCTCCACCAGGTAAGTTCTTATCCAACCGCACTGCTATGCGCCTGAAGATGCTTTCAATTCCCGTGTAGAAATCATGCAGATAAGAAGCAAGACCGCGAAGTTCTAGCTGACTTGGAGGATCTGAGAGCCTCTCCATAAAATCGGTAGTGTTGTTGACTACTCTTGACAAGGTAATCAGTTCGTCTTCAACTAGACCTTTTAAGGCTAAAATCGGATCGTCAGGCATTTCTACCTCCTGTAATATACGCGATCGCATCTCGGGATAGACATGCTCCAGGGGCACCAGATCCAAGTTCAACCCCGGAGGCAGCAGATCGCAGCAAGCGGAGTAGGCCCGAAAAAATTCTCCTGGCGGGAGTCCCTCTACGGCTATGTCAATATCGGAACGATCGTGCCAAGGGCCCTGTCCCGCTAAAGAACCAAATACGATCGCCCGCTTCGCCCCAAATTCTACTTGCAGCAACCGGGTACAGGCTGCTGCTACGGTCAAAGCTTTGGCTTTTGATTGTACAGTTGCTTGCATAGTGGTTTCCTTCCCATAACCCTATAACAGAGTGCCTGCAATCATTCCTGCTAGTAAGATAAAGCCAATCCCCACATTCTGGCGGAAGATTTGACCGTAGAGGGAACTAGGAATATCCTCCTGATGTAGCCCAAAACAATGCCTTGTCCAACCCCCGATCGCCACCCCTAGGGCTAGCCAAAAAGTCCAGTGCAGCTGCATCGCCAGGCCCAGCCATCCTAGGAGTATAGCTGTACCCGCGAAGAATATGGCAACGGCTTCAGTTGCCCGATCGCTAAAAAACAAGGCGCTAGAGTTCACCCCAATGCGTCGATCGTCTTCCCGGTCTGCCATAGCGTAGACTGTATCAAAGCCCAAGGTCCAGAGGACAACTGCACCCCAGAGGATCCAAGTAGGTGATTCTAAGCGTTCGGCAGCTGCACTCCAGCTAATTAACACGGCAAACCCCAAGCAATTGATAGCACTAGCTGGGGAACTGGGAAGATGCGCTTAGCTGAAGGATAGAAAACGATGACTGGCACCGCTGCCACGCATAGCCCAAAACTCAAAGGATTCAGGCATAGTGCTAGTATTCCTGCACAGGCTAATGCTGCCAAGGCTACTACTACACCGACCCTTACCGACAGCGTTCGGGATGCCAAGGGACGGGTGCGGGTGCGTTCCACTTGCGGGTCAATATCTCTGTCCCAGAGGTCATTGATCGCGCACCCAGCGCCACTTGTAGCTAAAGTCCCTAAGACAATCACAGCCACCAGCAGCACGGGTGGCCTTCCCCGCGCTGCTAAAAATACCGCCCACAGGGCAGGTATCATTAAAATCAGGCGTCCTGCTGGCTTGTCCCACCTCAACAGTCGGATGACAGTCTGCCAGGTCGGTTCTGGTTGTTGCTCGCTTAGCATAAGCCTTCTTGATTTTGCCTAAACTTTACATTATTTCATAATCCACGGCAATGTTGTCTGTCAAGATGGGTAAGATCAGGTTTTGCTTGACTTCCTGGTGGGCTGGGTGGTCTTGGTAGCTCTTGAGGGCCTCCCGGGAAGCTAATCGCACTACTAAGCCATGTTGAAACCCTTGCCCCCTTTCTGAGAAATTCTCCCCGCAGGAGAGGTCGATAATCTCCGGGATTTTTGCTTTCAGCCGAAGAAGACCATCCATCACAGAGGCGATCGCTTCTGGGGATGCATCCGGCTGCCACTTGAATAAAACAATATGTTCTATCATCTGATGATTGCTAATTGATAATTGCTAATTGTAACTTACCATTAATTATTAACTGTTACCAATTTTAAGAAGTGGTAGCGGGAAACTTTCGATGCACAAGTATTTTTACTTGACATGCTTCCGATGTTTTTTAATATAGCGAGTTTGTGTTTGTTGAGATAAAATATCAAATACCTGAACAATATCTAGCAGAAAAAGCTTTCGATGCCGTCGGGTTGTAGCGCTACTCGCCGTACCCCTTGTCGCGCATCGATGGCTGATAGGTAAATGCCAATTGCTATATTGTTGTTACTGGCTAGGAAATTGTCACTCTTCAATAGGTAGGTATGCTTGATTCAATCTTAGAGAGTAAAGACCAGGTAGTCAGGCAGAATTCACAGCCGGTGGATTCAGAAATAGTGCTGGCGGCGATCGATGTCGGGACTAACTCGGTTCATATGGTGGTAGTGGAGATCCAACCGAAACTGCCAGCGTTTACGATTATTGCCAGGGAAAAGGAAACGGTCAGACTGGGGGATAGAGAACCCAAGACGGGTAAGTTGAAACCGGAACCGATGTCCAGGGCGATCGCCGCCTTGAGACGGTTTCTGGAAATTGCCAAAAGCCTGAAGGTCCAACAGACGATCGCGGTAGCCACCAGTGCGGTGCGAGAGGCTCCCAATGGGCGCGACTTCCTGAAACAGGTAAAATCAGAGTTGGGGCTGTTCATCAACTTAATCTCCGGACCAGAGGAAGCCAGAAGAATCTATCTGGGTGTCTTGTCGGCGATGGAGTTCAACGGTAAACCCCATATCATCATTGATATAGGCGGCGGTTCGACAGAATTAATCTTAGGAGATGGTCGGGACCCGCGCACCTTGAGCAGTACCAAAGTGGGTGCGGTACGACTCACTGTTGAGTATATCATCACTGACCCCATCAGCGATCGGGAATTTTTCTATCTGCAAGCATACGTGCGGGGGAGGCTAGAACGTCCGGTTGAGGAATTACAGGCTCATTTACAGCCTGGGGAAGGACCTCGTTTAGTGGGAACTTCCGGTACGATCGAAACCCTGGGCACGATCTCTGCCTACAATCAGCTGGGCCTTGAGCCAAGTCCCCTCACTGGCTATGAACTGAGCTTCAAGCACCTGCGCGCATTAGTCGATCGCTTGCGTACTCTTTCCGACTCCGAACGGGCGAAAATTCCGGGCATGTCCGAGAAGCGATCGGAAATTATCCTGGCGGGGGCGGTAATTTTACTCGAAGCCATGCGGCTGCTGGGTCTTGATTCTGTGACAATTTGCGAACGCAGTCTCCGAGAAGGGATTATTGTTGATTGGATGCTTGCCCACGGCTTAATTTCTGATAAGCTATGCTACCAGAGTGAGGTGCGTCAGCGCAGCGCGATCAAAGTTGCCCATAAATACCAGGTCCAGCTCGAATCTGCTGAGCGAAGTGCCGATTTTTCTCTGAGTCTATTTGACCAAATTCAGGGGATTTTACACAGCTGGGGACCGGAAGAACGGGAACTGCTTTGGGCGGCGGCAATTTTGCACAATTGTGGCGTTTATATCAGTCATGCTGCCCATCACAAGCATTCTTATTATCTGATCCGTAACGGGGAACTGCTGGGTTATACGGAAACTGAGGTAGAAGTAATTGCTAATTTAGCCCGGTATCACCGCAAGAGTCCGCCGAAGAAGAAGCACGAAAATTACAACAATTTAGCCAGTCACAAGCATCGGGAGATGGTGGCGCAATTAAGTCCCCTGCTGCGACTAGCTGTGGCCCTCGATCGGCGTCAAATTGGTGCGATTAAAGCAGTGCGGTGTGAATATAATTCAAAGAAAAAAGAATTGCGCCTGCACCTGCACCCTGCTTCTCCCGATGATAACTGTGAATTAGAATTATGGAGCTTGAATGAGAAGAAGGCAGTTTTTGAAGCGGAATATGGGGTTAAGTTAGTGCCGATTTTGTCCCGGGGTTAATTATTTATAAACCACGACACGCTGCGCTACCACCGGTGGGGCTACACCGGTTTTTCCGGACCGGTGCAAAGCAATGTCATTGGGATTTTTCGCGTGCGCAGCGTGGCAACCTTCGCAGGCGGGCTTAATTACATTCTGGAGATACAGCAGAGAGCAGAGATTGACGAACCGTTCCGGAAAAATCGGATGAAGTTTGCCATCTGTCCTCTGATTGCGTTATAATTATCTATCAGTTGGGTCCGTAACTCCGCCGGTGCAGATCCAGATCCAGGCTACTAGCCATGGTAAATAATTGCATCTCCTTCATCTTGAAGAAAGTACCTAAAATAATTGGAGCATGAACCATGAAATTTATTTTTAAATCCGGGGTGAGGAGGACAACGAGAATAAACAGATCAAACAGGTACTATTCTGCTTTGATTAATGTGAATTACATAGAATCAATAACGGGATCATTTTTAAATGGGAATAAAACTTACACATTAAAGATGGTTTCTGGAGAATATTTTACAATTGAAGACAGCGAGGATATCAAAGAGTTAGAAAGTTTACTGTTAGAATCTGGAATTACTTCCGAACAAATTGAAAAATTGAAAAATTGAAGATGCCATATACCAGTTCGGTGAATCTTACGAAGGAGGAACTTGTGGAACTTTACGGCTACGGCCTTAGGAAAATTTAGTCGGAGGACCGTAAATTTCTCCAGGGTGGAGAGGAATCTGCTCGGGTTGATCGTCCTCCCAGCCCAGGGAAGAGAGGAATCTGCTCGGGTTGATCGTCCTCCCAGCCCAGGGAAGAGAGGAATTTGCTCGGGTTGATCATCAACCTAGCCTAGGAAGAGAGGAATCTGGTCAGGTTGATCGTCTTCCCACCCCTGGGAAGAGAGGAATCTGGTCAGGTTGATCGTCTTCCCACACCTAAATGTGGTCATTTGTGGCACAAGGATGGATCATCCCCCCAACCCCCCAACTTAGCCTTACCATTACTCACAGGGTATTGTGTAAGCATTCAGCCGATCGAGTTATCATGAGATGGCGGTGCAATAGTTATGTGTCCAATATATCATCACAAAAATGCCGAGCAAAGAAGAACAGCCACTCAAGCTGGCTGCGCTGGAGAATGCTGATATTAAACTCATCAGGGACTGTTCGCGTCGATATAATCCGATCCAGATCTGATATCGCATATTCATAGCCGACTGAGTCGCGATCGCCGGGACTCACACAGGCTCGAATCAGAGCAATGCAAAGCTCTATAAAGCAGTTGGAACCACCCAAATACTGCCACCAGTCAGTACCGATCCTGACAGCAACGTGGACTTCTACACCGTCCTTCACAAACTCACACTCCCATCGATTATCAGGTGGGAGTATCATTGCCCCTTCTGGAAGCTTGTCTTTTATGTTTCTAAGGATGTGCCAGTCCTTCTTGTTAGATTGCTTTTCCGTCCCATACAGAACCCCATAGTTAAATTCAACTCTCTTGACTCCTGCTTCTGTAGCCCATTTCCCAAAGTTATCTAAGATAGCATCTGCAAAGTTTTTACTAATCTGGTCGTTAAGGCAGCGAGGTCCACTTTTGAGGGTTGCAAGTTTGAGAATATCACCTTCAATACGTTTCCCATCTAATGCTGAATTTGTCGTGTGCATCTCGCTCAAAACAGCCTCCCAACCATAAATAGGTAGTGCCACAACCTCTACCATCCGACCAGCAGCAGTTTCCATTGAAGAAAACTGCTTTGCCGGGAGTATATCACGTTCAAGCTGACTAATGCGGCTGTAGCCTCGATGAAAGCAGTGAATCATCAAGACAAAAGGGCTTGTATTGAATTTATTAAATTTAGCGTCTTCAGCAGGGAGAGAAGCAACGTGATGCCTGATTCGATCGCGAAACTGATTTTCCATCGCCAGGACTCGCTTGGTTGACTCTGACCGAGAGTCAACCAGTTCTAAACCTGCTAAAAGACTTGACTTTGTGATTACCCTGCTATTTACCTGTGGTAATCCTGGGTGCGCTTTTGCCATAAAAATCTCACATCATTTAGCAATGCTACATTTTTTTAGTCTATGATAGTTACTTTTCGCGTTGTTTTTGGTGCTCCGTAAGCTGCTTGACTATTAGAATCGCGATTTTTCGGGCCGTCCGCAGACCGATCGGACCAAATATATGTCTTACCGGCTTTGAACCATTGTCTAGTTCTTACATGAGATTGAACATATATGACGCGATAGTCCTGTTGCTCTTCTTTGTAAGGCTTCCAACCTCTTTGAGCAAGTCGATCTAGTTGTTCGGCTATAACTGTGCCTGCGACCTGACTGAGTCTGGTGGGAACTGCATTACCAACTTGGGCATACTGTTGAGCAACAGAACCCGCTAATTCCCAATCATCAGGAAACTCCTGAATTCTAGCATACTCTCGGACAGATAAAGCTCTCGTTTCCGTAGGATGGCAGAGTGAAGTGCTAGCATGGTTGGGCATGGTCACTAGAGTCGGACAGGGTAAATCAAATGTTAGCCGGCGCCACCAACCGGAACGTCCTCCTTTAGCATACCAGGCTTTCCCCATTGATTCTTTCTGGATTTCAACAGGTAAACTCCGCCAGTTTGACCCTTCTGGAACCAGGCTGAGGTAGTATTTTTTTCGAGGGCTAAAGTCCATTACAATTGGGTTATATTCTCTCAGGTCACCTATGGCGTCTCTTAAGGTCGCCCAAGGTTTTCTGTCAGACTCATTACCAAAAAGAGAGAGTTGCATTTCCTTTTCTTCCGATGGGCCGCGTGTTGGGTCGGGAAAGTCAACTACTGCGTTGTAGCGATTACCGATGAAGAGTGCTCTCTCCCGGAGCTGCGGCGCACCGTAGTTAACGGCATTGACTTCAAAACAGTCCATGTGGTAAGAAGCTCCGGGAATATTTTTTAAGTCACTAGCAAAAAGCTTAACTACAGAACCAGGCTCTTCGTCAGGTTCTAATGCTAAACCTCCCTTCTCTGGACGTTTGGCGATCGGGCGGTGGCGAAGGGCTGCGGAGAGCAGCCCGCGCACGTTCTCCATGAGAAAGAATTTGGGCTTGATAACTTCAACAAAGTTCAGGTATTGCCAAAGTAAAGTACCCCGTGGGTCTTGCACTGTTCGACGCTTTCCTGCTGTACTGAATGACTGACAGGGTGGCCCACCAACTATCAGGTCTAGTTCCTCGGGCTGAAGACCAATTGCATCTAATACTTCTGACGGGCTAACAGCACAAATATCTCTCTCGAAGACTTTCATATTTCGATCTAGTTTGCCCGATTGCTGATTGCGACGAATCGTTTCTGTACAGGCATTATCTTTCTCAATACATGCTAAGATTCTAAACAGTCCTGTAGATTTCAGTCCGAGGTCGAGACCCATACCACCAGAAAATATGGATACAACTGTATACTGGCTACTATCTGTCATTTTGGCGATTATCTCAATTATCTAGTATTATACTAGGATACATCTTTTTAAGTAGGCAGAGGTAGTATTTTTGCGGGCAACTCTCCTGTTGCAGATGTGAGAAGATGGATTGATAGCTGTAAATGTTGTGGCAATATGAGAAAAGCGCAAGTAGCACCCTATGGTGCTTGGAAATCTCCTATCTCCTCAGATCTGATTGTGGCAGGGGTTGTGGGACTGGCCTCACCTACCCTGGATGGGGAGGATGTCTATTGGATTGAAGGACGACCGGCTGAAGGGGGACGCTATGCGATCGTCCGCTACTCTCGTGATGGACAAGTCTCTGATGTGACGCCATCTCCTTTTAATGTCCGTACCCGCGTTCACGAGTATGGCGGCGGCGCCTATCTTGTCAGTGAGGGTGTGGTTTATTTCTCGAATTTCGCCGATCAGCGTCTTTACCGCCAGACTGTCGGCGAACAACCACAACCCCTAACTCCAGATGCGCCCCTGCGTTATGCTGATACTGTCGTTGACAAGCTGCGAAATCGTCTGATCTGCGTCCAGGAAGACCACTCCGGAGAGGGGGAACCCGTTAATACGATCGCTAGCATTAATCTGGAAACTGGAGAGAGTAGGCTGCTGGTTGAGGGAAATGATTTTTACTCGTCGCCTCGCCTGAGTCCGGATGGTTCTCAGTTGTGCTGGTTAACCTGGAATCATCCCCATATGCCCTGGGATGGCACCCAATTATGGACTGCCCAGATCCAGGCAGATGGCAGTTTGGCAGCAGGAACGCTGGTTGCTGGGGGTACTGATGAGTCGATATTTCAACCGGAATGGTCCCCCCAGGGCATTTTGCATTTTGTGTCCGATCGCAGTAATTGGTGGAATCTCTACCGCTACCAAGATGGTCTGGTGGAACCCTTATACGACAAGACGGCGGAGTTTGGACTTCCCCAGTGGGTGTTTGGCATGTCCACCTATGCTTTTGATTCGGAAAGTCGGATTATCTGCAGTTACACTCAAGCGGGTCGCTGGTACTTGGCAAGTCTGGATACACAGCACTTGCAGCTAAAAGTAATTGAGACTCCCTACACAAATATCTCTTCTCCTCAGGTAGCAGGGGGGAAAATGGTGTTCCTTGGGGGTTCGGCCACCCAACCGACTGCGATCGCCCGGCTAGATTTGTCTAGCAAGCATATTCAGGTATTGCGTCAGTCAACTCAGCTGGAAGTTGACAAGGGATATCTGTCGGTGCCACAAACAGTAGAGTTTCTGACGGAGAAGGGACTGACTGCTTTTGGTTTCTTTTATCCGCCCCAAAATCAGGATTACACTGCACCTGCTGGGGAAAAACCTCCTCTGCTAGTTAAAAGTCACGGAGGACCGACAGCAGCTACCTCTAGTGCTTTTAGTTTGAAGATTCAATATTGGACGAGTCGCGGTTTTGGGGTGCTAGATGTTAATTATGGCGGTAGTAGTGGCTATGGCCGGGCCTATCGTCAGCGGCTACAGGGCCGCTGGGGTATCGTGGATGTGGATGATTGCGTGAATGGGGCGAAGTATCTGGCCCAGAAGGGTTTGGTGGATGGAAACAGGCTGGCGATCGCGGGTGGCAGTGCGGGGGGCTACACTACTCTAGCAGCCCTGACCTTCCGCGATACCTTTAAGGCGGGGGCGAGTCGCTACGGGGTTAGCGACCTAGAGGCGTTGGTCAGGGATACTCATAAGTTTGAGTCCCGCTATCTGGATGGGTTGATCGGTCCTTATCCAGAACGTCAGGATTTATATGAAGCCCGATCGCCCATTAACTTCATCGAGCGCCTATCCTGTCCGGTAATTTTCTTCCAAGGACTCGAAGATAAAGTTGTCCCACCCAACCAAGCGGAAATGATGGTTGATGTCCTGAAAGCCAAGGGTTTACCTGTGGCCCTATGTTGCTTTTCCCGGGGAACAGCATGGTTTCCGCAAAGCTGAGAATATCAAGCGTTCTCTGGATGGGGAGTTTTACTTCTACTCGCGGGTTTTCGGTTTTACTCCTGCTGACGATCTCGAACCCGTTCCCATTGGGAACCTTTAATCTCTAAATCTTGAAAATTGTGAATTGTGAATTGTGAATGGAAAATATGGATGAGGTGCAATAGTTCTCACCCTCCTTTGAAAGGGCGGGATAGATTACTTGCATGGAGATTATCTCCTATTGTCCGCTTTACCAATTATCCTTGTTCCCTGGCTGCTCTCTGCTCTCCTGAAGTGTTTACTACAAACCGGTCAACAACAGCCCCATCTTGCAACTAGCGATCGCCTACTGTCCCCCGACCCGATGGGATGCGATTCGCGCAGCGGAGGGGGCCCGTGCGCACGCTACGCGATTGGCAGGCAGCAGTCAGAAACCGGGTTTCTTTTCTCAATGTTCGCTCTTCGACAAGCGATCGCAGAAACCCGGTTTCTCGGCAGTGGCGGCCATAAATCATTTTCCCAGACGGAAAAAGATATCCGCTTTCCGTTCCCCCACCTCGCTACCGTAGCTGCTAATAGTGAGAGTGCGCAAATTCTCGAACAGGGGTTTGCCGATGATTTCCGCCAACCTCAACAAAGGCACCTGACGTTCCCAGATTTCCTTACCATCCACCCAGTCCAGATAGAAATAGCCATCATTGGACTCGGCCAAGGGCGCAATACTCTCCTGAAAATTGCTCGCAGTCAGTATAGAACCAGCTTCTGGGGCATTAATTGCTGCCTCCATCGCCTCCAGGGAGGTAGCAAATATCTCGTACTTTCCTACCGTAGCGCTAACCCCGATCGCTTGCTCGTTTAATTCCTCATCTGCCGTAGCGCTAACCTCACTCACTTGCTCCTTTAATTCCTCATCTGCTGTAGCGCTAACCTCACTCACTTGCTCCTTTAATTCCTCATCTGCCGTAGCGCTAACCTCACTCACTTGCTCCTTTAATTGTTCTTCTACAGTAGCACTCACCTCACTTACTTGTTCGTTTAATTCCGACTCTGCTGCGGGAACTTCGGCATTTTCTGGTAACTTTATCCAGGCCGAAACTGGTATACCTGCCACCTGCAATTCCTTGATATTATATTCTCGATCCCTCGACTGTAAACTTGCCATCAACGCGGGAGTCTCTCCAGACGACTTTTCCGCCACAAAAATCCAATCTGTTACCTGGCCCTCTTCCCGAGGCCATAATCCCGCAGCATACTCGCCGCGCACCGCCTGAAACAGGTCTGCGGGTAAATCAATCCCCCAGCGAGTTTGCAAGTCCGCGATCGACTGACCGACCAGATTTTCCAGAGACTCGTAACCCGATATTCCCCTTTGTAACTGTTCCCACAGCCGTGCCAAGTCTTTGCTCCCAGCTACGATCGTACTTGCCTCTGGAATATATTGTAACGCCTCCACTGGCTGAGAAAAGGCTGGCGCTGTCCCCAGCAACTTCTGGTTTCCTGGGGCAAACAAAGTTGTTGACGCCAGTAATCCCTGCTGGCTTGATTTTAGAGCGATCGCCATACTTGTATAAAGCTCCTGTCCCTGCTGACTGCGAGGAAAATTCAGATACATCAAGCCAATCTTGGGATTAGTTAAATCTAGAGCCTGAAAACCTGCAAAATTAGTGATATTTCTCTCCGCCACCTGAACATTATTAATAGCATCCCGTAGCACCTTCGGATAGTTAGCAAACAAGACAAACCCAGCCTGCCCACCCACTACCGCCGTAGCGATATCCAATGGCTGACTACAGGAGACAATCTCAATGCCATTATAGGATGCAAATGCCAAATCTTTTCCCTCCACCCCCTGACGCTGCCAGAACAGTTCCAAGAGTTCCCGGGCCTTTCGTGTCCGAGAACGCCCACCCATGTCGTTGCCGGGCAGGCGAACGACAGGGTGGGCGTCTCTGGACACGAGCTGGTCATCTTTAGTCCTAGCTACCAACAGATAACCCGGTTGACGCCCATTTTTCTCGTCCCGATCGATATCCAGAGAAGTAATTGCTAGAGTTATTTCATCTCCCACCCAAGGAGCGATATATTCCTGGTAATCTAAACCCGAGGCGGCTAGCAGGGATGATTTAACTAGATCCAGGTATGCACCAGAACTCTTGCCATTTGACAGTCCCAACGCCTCCAACCGATCGGGATTCACCAACAGCGACAGCATCGCCGTGGCCGTTTTCGGCACGAACATTGCTGCTGTAGGAGTTGCCATTGTGCTATCCTGTTCGGCCACTGTCCCACCGTGGGAGTTCCACCAGTAAAAACCGCCAGCGCCGATCGACAACACCAGTACAATAGCTACCAGACCCGCAAAAATTGAGCTTCGCTTCATTGTTCTGTTCTATTTGTGATTTGCCATAGATGAGAAATCCACTTTTTAATTTATCTTACAACAGCTCGATTATGAATGTCAAACGCAGACAGTTCTTAATGTTCCTCGGTGCGGGGGCTGCCACCATTGCCTTTGGTGCCTGCGGCAAGCACCAGGGACAGAAATTATCTATGCCCTTTAACCAGGGCCCCCCTTCAGGGGGCATGAGCTTTAAACCCATTAAAGTGCCAGTTCCCCTAGAGATAGACGACCAGCCAGCTGCCAAACAAATTGCCGCCTATAGCAGCTACGAAGTTGTAGACGATCTCGTACTGCCAGAAGGGTTCACCTATGACCCGATCGCAGTTTGGGGTGACAAGATAGGTGACGGGCGCTGCGGCTATAACAATGATTATCTAGCATTTGTGGAAACAGGCCCCGATCGAGGATACTTGACGATCAACTTCGAGTATATCAGTGGCTTTACCTGGATGCAGACCTATGGACAGGCGATCGGGCGATCTTTATTTTTTTAGGAAGTAATAGCTGCAACCCGGGGTGATATTAACGTTTTTGTTTTGTTTGAAGATAACCCTCTGAAAGCTAAAATCCGGGAAATCTGTCAGGAATGTTTAATAGACCAGGGAATAGGGGTGATTTCCCTGGGCCGCAACTCCGATGGTAAGTGGGCGCGCACCTTTTCAGAGGCCGATCGCAGGATAACAGGTATCTCGGGTTGGCAAGCAGGCCAGAAGTATATCTAGACCCCCGACAGATCCCCATGCCAAGAACTTTACGTGTAGTGGCCGTGTTCGAGAAAAGGAATAAGAGAGGTTACGAGGACGGGTTGGGTTCGCGCATCATCGGCACCTTTGCCAACTGCGCTGGCGGGACCACCCCTTGGGGGACAGTCCTGAGTGCAGAAGAAAACTTCCAGGCCCAGGTACCGGAACCAGTATTTGCCGATGGTTCCTCAATGAACCCCGGACTGAACGGCTTTGCCATCAACCCTGGTGCGATCTATGGCCAGGGGAATGTCTTCGGTCTGGCAGGGAACAAGTATGGCTGGATGGTAGAAGTAGATCCAGCCAACCCCAATGATTATGGCACCAAGCATACCTGGTTGGGACGTTTCCGTCACGAAGCCGTCGGAGTCAGGGCAGTAGCAGGAAAGCAGTTGGCTGTATATTCCAGATGCGATCCAGCGGGGGGGACACCTCTACAAATTCCTCAGCCAAAAATTAGTCAGCAACCCGCAAGACAAGGCCAACAGCAGGCTAATGACGGAGGGCATGCTTTACGGTGCCAAGTTCTATCCCGATGGTACGGGTCGTTGGATAGCCCTCAAACCCAATACTCCCGTATATCCAGTATTGCCCAGTCAAGTATTGGGTACTAGAGGGTACAATGTCACTCTCCCCAACCCCGAAATCGTCGGGGGCGCGGTCAAGATCGACAACGATGCCCAGGCGATCGCCTTTGGGAAGCGGTATCAGACCTTGGGGGATCTCTACCTCGGCAACTATATAGAAAAACAAGGGGCAATTCTGATCGATGCCCATTACGCGGCCAATGCAGCTGGGATCACCTGCACGGCCCGTCCCGAAGACACCGATGTTGCTAGGGACGGCACTCTTTACATTGCCTTTACCTCGGGGAGTCCCGGCAGTAGCCTGCGGTGCTGAGAAGGATATCTTCACCGGACCCAACGGCGAGTCTCCCTACGAGTATGGCTGGATCGTGAAGCTGCGGGAAGATGGGTTAGAACCTTCTGCCATGACCTTCCGCTGGGAAATGCTGGCCCTAGGGGGCGAACCGGCCTCCGGCGGTCTGGGTTTTTCCAATCCCGATAACCTGGAGATCGACCGGGATAGCAATATCTGGATGGTAACAGACCTCTCTACTGGCAGTCAGAACAGACCCCTGCCCAGTCGAGTGAAACCTGACGGTAGCCCCTGTCAACCAGTATGAAATCCTGGGGGTATTTGGCAACAATGGCACCTGGTTTATTCCCTCCTCCGGTCCTAATGCTGGCAAAGCATACCCCTTCGCGATCGGGCCTATGGAGACAGAAACCTGCGGACCATGCTTCACCCCGGATCAACAGACATTATTCATCTCCCTGCAACATCCAGGGGGAAAGAATGGCCAGCGTCAAAATGGAGCCGCCGTGTCCGAGAGCTTTCGTTTACCGATCCACTCACCCATGTCGGAGCGCTCGTAGGCGAACGACAGGGTGAGTGAAGAGGAAACGAACCACCAGGGTGGGCGTCTCTGGACACGCCGCAGAAGTCCGTAAATTTGCCATCAGACTACCCGACGGTCAGGAATTTATCCAGGAACGGAAAGTGCCGATTTTTCGGACCGTCCGCGGGCCGATCGGTTCCAACTGGCCCGGTAAAGGTCCGGACGACCCGCCCAAACCCGCCGTTGTAGCCATTCATCGCTTGTAGGGTTCCGCCTGTCCCACAGTAAAGATGTCCAGAAACCCGGTTTTAAAGCGAAACCGGGTTTCTCAATTTTCACAACTGATTGGGAATTGCCAACTATCACATCTATCTTTTCAAGTCAATATTTTTTAACGCCAATTAATAGTCAGATAGCAATTTTTAAGCAAAAGACAAATAAACCTTAATTAGGTAATTACCAAAACTTAATATTATGAAAGTAGAGTGTATGGTAGTTTTTGAGTAAAGGAAATCACCCTCGCTTCTATTGATTGACTTACAAATGCGAAGATTGTTTCGGTGAATCAAGAGCAAAAATGTGATGTAGAGGAGAACAAAAGACGGTTTTATGTCTAAATTAACTCGCAGAGAACTGCTGATTTTCTTTGGCTGCGGTGCAGCAGCAGCGGTAGTAGCAGATGGGGGATTGGAACGAAAAATATTGGGCACTGGCGGCAACATAGCCCAAGCAATTGAAGGGGATCTGTCATTCACCCCGGTGCGCTTGCCCCATCCTTTAGAGATTTACCAAGATAAGGAAAGCTTCTTGCCCACGGGAATTGATGGTGCAGGCGAAACTCTGCCAGCTGTAGCAGATCCTAGCTTAGATAGCTACAACGTCATAGATGACGTGGTGGTGCCGCCAGAATACGAACGTTACGTGATAGTCAAGTGGGGCGATCGGGTATTTCCGAACCCAGAAGATTACGTGGGCTACAACTGCGACTTCACGAGTTACATTCCCATTCTCGGCAGCAATAATAACGGTTTCCTCTGGGTGAATCACGAGTACGTCTCCTACCCGATGAGCATTTTGCTAGTTGAAGAACCTGAAGAATATGCAGGATTACCCACAACTGATGAGTTAGTGCTTGGCCAAGATTTGTCGCAAGTAAATCCCGCTACTCTGGGAGAATTTATGTATAACCAGGGCGGTTCTATCCTGCGGGTGAGAAGGAATGCAGCAGGTCGCTTTCAAGTGGTGAGTGAGGGTCGCTTTAATCGCCGCATCCACGGTCTTTCAGGCTTATTGATTAACAGCCAGCGCACGGACCGCTATCGGCGGGTCATATCCTGGGGCGAAAGGCGAGGGGACCGCAACTTTCTGATAGGGACTGGACCTGCTGCCACCGAGGTCTTTGAGGAAGTAAACTCAGATGGACTGGGAAATCGGATTATCGGCACGGCCTACAACTGTTCTGGGGGAACAACACCTTGGGGAACCATCCTGACGGCAGAGGAAAACTTTCAGAGTGTTGTCAATGAGGATGTCAAGCCTGATGGCACCCAGATAGGCTATGTTGAAGATTCGATCGGGGAAATATTCGGTCTAGTGGGAGAGAAATACGGCTGGATGGTAGAAATCCCGGTCCTGCGGCCCCGACAACGGGGCAGGAAACACACTGCCTTGGGTCGCTTCCGTCATGAAAATATTGCCTTCCGGGTAGAAGCAGGCAACAGGTTGATCGCCTACATGGGAGACGATCGTCGGGGAGGTCACACCTGGAAGTTTGTCAGTAATGGCGTAGTCAGAGATCCGAGCGATCCGAACAATAGCCGCTTGTTGGAAGATGGCATTCTCTATTGTGCCCGGTTTGAATGCTAACGGTACGGGGGCATGGATTCCCTTACTGCTTAATATTCCCACCAATCCCATGTCCCGTCACAGATTGCCTCGCGGGAACTGGCCGCCCTAGGAGAAGCGCAAAGAAACGGTCACGTACAACTGCCGAAGCGCAGCGGGATTGCTGGCCAAACTGAAGATGGCGGTCCCTTTGTGGTAGACCTGACCAATGAGGATACGGCACTATCCGATTATCGGGGTAAGAGGCTGAGGGATTTCTATGACAGCCAAGGTGCTCTTTTGGTTGATGCTTTCCTGGCTGCTAATCTGGTGGGCGGAACTCCCACGGCCCGTCCAGAAGATCTGGAAGTCCACCCCACTACCAAAGAAGTATTCATTGCCTATACCGACGGCACGCCAGGCAGCGACGGCTATCCTGACTCGCGGATTTTTCAGGTCGGCAAGTTCAGTGCAGCAGCGAACGCGACTCAGCAGTCGGGGGGACTGTACAAAATTATGGAAAACAGTGCCAACGGTAGGAGTAATAGCTTCCGTTGGGAACGCTTCGCCCAAGGCGGAGAACAGGGAGCCGTTTTAGGAGCTGGTTTTGCCAACGTGGATAACCTAGCCTTTGACAACTTTGAAAATGTCTGGGGTGTCACGGATATGTCCACTAGCCGACATAATGGTTTTCGCACTGGTCCCGATCCCGAAGAACGGACGATCGACCACGCGCAAACAGGCAATGCGGATGCCTTGGTGGGAGTTTTCGGCAATAATTGGCTGTTCTACATTCCTACTAGCGGACCAGATGCGGGAGCAGTGATCCCCTTTGGCTACGGTCCCGTGCGCTGTGAGATGACTGGTCCTACCTTCGTAGGGGATACCCTCATCATAGCAGTGCAGCATCCAGGAGAAGATGTGCCGATCGGGGATGGAACTCAACTGAATCGCGACATTGAGATGTTGAACTTGAATGGTCGCGTATTTAATCAGACTCGCAGAGTACCGCGAGGCAGTAATTGGCCGAGTAATATTGAGGGGGATGCGGATGGTCCGCCGCTGCCCACGGTGATTGGCATTAAACGCCAGGGCTCCACTGGCGGTGACAGTTTTCTGTAATTAAGGATCACACCCATCCCCACTCTCAAGGATTCTGTTGGCGAATTACCATTCTGATCGCGCAGCGTGGCGCCAGCCATAGCAAACTGCGAGAGTACCAGATTTTTCCGGAACGGTGCAGGAAGAGGCGAGAAACATTGATTTCTAATGGTTGGGTCGCGTCCAGGAGCACCCACCCGGTCGTGTCGCTCCCGCGCACGACATGGGTGGGTGTCTCCGGACGCGAAGTTTCCGTTCGCGCAGCGTGGCGCAGCCATTCGCGCAGCGTGGCGCAGCCATTCGCGCCCACCCTGTCGTGTCGCTCCCGCGCACGACATGGGTGGGTCGCGTCCAGGAGCACCCACCCATGTCGTTGCCGATCGCGCAGCGTGGCGCAGCCATGCAGGCGAACGACAGGGTGGGCGCTCACCGTTCCGGAAAAATCGGAAACGATTGCTCCATGGGTGGGATACTTCGCGTTGGTATTGGATAATTTATATGCTATTGGATGATTTAGTGCGATTCGTTTACCGTAAATCACCGGTGATGAACCGATGAGGGACCGGTAGCAGGGCTCCATTAGCCCTGATAACTTTCAGGTGATGGTGGTGAAAGTCCACCTCCCCAGGTGCAGGGGTGAAAGCACCATCCCTACGGTAGCGATGGCATCAATCCGTAAAGCGGGATGGAAAGGCGCTCTGACTGACAGCCTAAGTCGGTCAACGTCGAGCAAGTGACCATGGTGAGCGTTATGCAAAGACTTGCAGCGTCGTGAACATAAACCAGTGGAATAAGGCTTACACACTGGCCTAAAAAAGGGAAAGGATATAGGTCGTTGGCGGTTTGAATCCCGACCAACAAGCACTGACAATAAACCCGGCGTAAGGAGTCCACCTAAAGTCACAACCAATCATCTGAAGGAACGAGGTAAACCAGTTATGTACTCTCAGCCAAGGTCGATTAGGTTGAGCAGCCACCACAGGCGCAAAATCTGCATTCATCAGCAGGTCATAGCTGGGAGAGATTTCGTGGAGAAGCTTTCGACCACCTGTAATGGGTGGGATAGAGCTGACGCCCTCACGGTTTTGGAAAAGTAGAAACAGAGTAGTAGTGCATATGTCACGGAACATCGCAAATAGGCGAATGTATGACTGGAAGGCAGTCCCCTGGCGGAAGCTGGAGAAGACGGTCTTTAAGCTACAAAAACGTATTTACAGAGCGACCCAAAAAGGCGATAAACGGTTAGTTCGCAGACTCCAGGGACTGATGACAAGGTCATGGTCCGCAAAGATGATTGCGGTTAGACAGGTGACTCAGCAGAATCAGGGCAAGAAAACGGCAGGGGTAGATGGCGTTACGGCGCTTAAGCCCATGGCTACGCCACGCTGCGCGATCAGAACGGCAGCCACTGGTTAGGCAGCTTCGAGTGACAAAAAAGAGAAAGGTGCGCCCAACCCGTCGGGTATGGATACCAAAACCCGGAAGAACCGAAAAGAGGCCGCTGGGAATACCCACAATGTATGACAGAGCCCTACAGGGAGTAGTCAAAATGGCACTCGAACCCGAATGGGAGGCAGTGATGGAGGCGAATTCCTACGGGTTCAGACCGGGACGGGGATGTCATGACGCAATTGAAGCAATATTCCTCAGCATCAGGTATAAGCCCAAATGGGTACTAGATGCGGACATTGCAAAATGTTTTGACAAGATTGACCATCAGGCGTTGGTACGAAAACTGAAAAATACATCACCCATCCGTAGGACAGTACGGGGATGGTTAAAAGCCGGGGTAATGGATGGGGGAGCCTTCCATCCCACAAAGGCAGGAACGCCGCAAGGGGGAGTCATTTCCCCGTTGCTGGCCAACATTGCCCTGCACGGAATGGAGGAGGAAATCAAAAACACCCCCATCCCAAAAGGAACAACGATATCGATAATCAGATACGCCGATGACTTTGTGGTAATGCACGAAAGCCGAGAGGTAATCGAACAGGCTTTCGCAGGTCATACAGAGATGGTTAGCCGAAGTAGGACTAGAACTCAAGCCCGAAAAGACACGGATATCCCACACGTTGGAAGGCAAGGAATCAGGATTTGATTTCCTAGGGTTCAACATCCAACAATACAAAGTAGGAAAATACCGTAGCGGGAAAAACACACACGGAACACTACTAGGCTTCAAAACAATAATCAAACCCAGTCAAAAGGCCGTAAATGGGCATAAAGAGAAACTACGAGAGGTAGTGGAACGCCATCGCGCTTTACCGCAAACCACATTGATAGCCAAACTGAACCCGATAATACGGGGATGGTGCAACTACTACCGGGGAGTGGTGAGCAAAGAAACCTTTGGGGAGATGGACGTATATTTGTGGACACTGACTTGGAAATGGGCTAATAGGAGACATCCCAACAAGACAAAAACCTGGGTAGCAAAGAAGTACTGGACGCCCACCAAGGACCGACAGTGGAACAACATCTGCAAACTCAAGAATGGAATAGAGGATAAGCTGTTCCGACACTCCGAGACGAAGATAATTAGACACGTAAAAGTGAAAGGAACAGCCAGCCCTATGGACGGGAACCTTGTCTACTGGAGTAAAAGGCTACGAAAAAGCCCAGACGTAAGTACACGGGTACTTAAGCTGTTAGAAAGACAGCGGGGCAAGTGCGAACGATGCGGATTAACCTTCATGGATGGAGACAAGTGGGAAGTGGACCACGTCATACCGACCTCAAGGGGAGGAAAAGACCGGTACACCAACCTGCAATTACTACACGACTATTGTCATGACGCCAAGTCAATAGAAGACGGTAGCAAAGGGGTCGCACCCCAGTGGATATCAAAACCGAGGAGCCGGATGAGGTGAAAATCTCACGTCCGGATTTGAAGACAAGTCGGGCTGGCGACAGGCCTGGCTTAGTTTAATTCCATGGGTAAGATGATTTATATGCTATTGGATAAATTTATAGGGAGGGATAATCTATCGGTCGTTTCCGGGAACACCCACCCTGTTGTGTCGTATCCTGCGCACAACATAGGTGGGTGTTCCGGAAACGAAGCGGTGGGAATAAAAAGACCCAGCGGTAAGTAGAAAGAGACGGGCGTCTCTGGAAACGATCGTCTCGAAGGACATGATGAGAGGACTGTTCAATTCAAGGGACACAGAGAGAAGAGATCATTGCCAGTCGGAAAGGGAAGGAGAAAAGATGATATTATCGATATTGCTATGCTCTTTTAGCACGGAAAAGCAATTATTCAAATTATGGCTGCAATCTCGTCTACCATCAAGACTTTTCCCCTCACGGCTGTTGTCGGTCAAGAAGCAATCAAATTAGCGCTGCTGCTAGCGGCGATCGACCCGGAATTGGGAGGAGTGGCGATCGCGGGTCGTCGGGGCACGGCAAAATCAGTGATGGCACGGGCTTTACACGCCTTACTGCCACCCATTGAAGTGGCGAAAGGGGCCATCAGTAATGAAGAACCAACCCAAGAAAGTCAGGAAACAGAGATAATTCCTGCGCCCTTCGTGCAAATTCCCCTGGGGGTGACGGAAGACAGACTCTTAGGTTCAGTGGATGTGGAAAAGTCGGTGCAGCAAGGTCAGACGGTATTTCAACCGGGGTTGCTGGCCGCTGCTAACCGGGGCGTCCTGTATGTGGATGAAATTAATTTACTCGATGACCAAATTGGCAACCAACTGCTAACGGTTTTGAGTGAAGGACGGAACCTAATCGAACGGGAGGGGATTAGTTTTGAACATCAGAGCAATTCTCTGTTGATTGCTACCTACAACCCGGAAGAAGGTCCCCTGCGCCGCCATTTGCTCGATCGCATTGCCATTAACCTCTCCGCTGATGGGGTGTTGGGATTGGACGATCGGGTGCAAGCGGTCGATCGGGCCCTGGCCTACGCCAAATCTCCCCGAGAATTTCTCCAGCAGTACGGCGAGGACATGGAGGACTTGAAAACTCAAATTCTCCTGGGGCGGGAATGGCTCAAAGATGTCCGCATTACCAGCGAACAAATTACCTATCTAGTAGAGGAGGCCATTCGGGCGGGGGTGCAGGGACATCGGGCGGAATTATTTGCCGTGAAGGTGGCCAAAGCTAGCGCGGCACTGGAGGGACGGACCTATGTCAGCGCAGAAGATTTGCGCAGTGCGGTGGAATTGGTAATCGTCCCCCGGGCCACAGTCGTGCAAACGCCACCAGATGAGGCACCACCGCCCCCACCACCACCGCCACCGTCTGACGAACAGCAGGATGAAGAGGATCAGGAGGACGAAGAGGATGAGGACAGTCCCGAAGAACCAGAAGAAGAACAAACTAGCATTCCCGAAGAGTTTGTCTTCGATCCCGAGGGAGTAATTCTGGATGACAGCGTGCTGTACTTTGCCCAGATGGCACAAAGGCAGGGTAAGTCCGGCAGTCGCAGTGCGATCTTTTCTGAAGATCGGGGACGGTACGTGAAACCCATGTTGCCGAAAGGAAAGGTGCGCCGCATTGCCGTGGATGCGACCTTGAGAGCAGCGGCACCTTATCAGCAGGCCAGGCGATCGCGCCAACCGGGTAGGAAGGTAATTGTAGAATCGGGGGACGTGCGTGCCAAGCGGTTAGTCAGAAAGGCGGGTGCTTTGGTGATTTTCCTCGTAGACGCATCCGGTTCGATGGCCCTCAACCGGATGCAGTCGGCCAAGGGGGCGGTGATGCAACTGCTGACGGAAGCTTATCAAAATCGCGACCAAGTGGCCTTGATTCCTTTTCGGGGAGAACAGGCGGAGGTGCTGCTACCCCCGACCCGATCGATCGCGGCGGCGCGGCGACGTTTGGAAGTGATGCCTTGCGGTGGCGGTTCCCCCTTAGCTCATGGTTTGACTACTGCTGTCAGGGTGGGGGTGAATGCTCAACAGTCGGGAGATATCGGGCAAGTAGTGCTAGTGGCCATTACCGACGGACGGGGGAATATTCCCTTGGCCCGTTCTTTGGGGGAAGGGATGGAACCAGGAGAAAAACCAGATATTAAAGGGGAACTGTTGGAAATTGCTGCCAAAATTAGAGCTTTGGGCATACAACTGTTGGCGATCGATACGGAAAATAAGTTTATTTCTACTGGGTTTGCGAAGGAGTTGGCGAAAACAGCCGGGGGGAAATATTATCACTTGCCCAAGGCGACGGATAAGGCGATCGCGGGGCTGACCAAGGGGGCGATCGCCGATCTGAAGTCCGGTTCGTAGTGAGGACTTTAGTTCTCATAGTCGTTCGTAGTGAGGACGAACGTCCTCCTCCGCAGACCAACAGCAAGATCTCAAGCAGTTGACAAACTTTAACCGATGCCCTGGTTGTAGGTTTCATCTCGTTCCTACGAGGCAATTAATTATTTTTTAGTCTAATTTTCAGAGTTGCTATTGATTTGAAAAAGTCCGTCTCTAATAGCTGTAATAGCTTCTCTATTGTGCCCTCTAATCCTATTTCTTTAAGAATGTTTTCAGCAGTTTCTTGTAGTAAATCATTCTGGAATTGACTTGAGAGGATGTACTGTGCTTGTTCGCGACCCTGTCGAACATCTAAGCGATACAAGGCGTAGAGACTTGCAGCTTGAGTGAGGGGATTTGGTTCTTGGAGCAGGGTTTTGAGAACATCAATTATTCCTTCAGAATGCATTGAGACATGACAAACTTGAGTGGAATCGCAGTTAGCTTTCAGCAAAGCAATTACTTTGGGACTGAGACGCTGTTGCCACTTAGATGCCCGATGTTGTAGTATTTCTGGTAGCAGGGGATTAGCCAGCACAGTAAGACCTTGAGCTAAATTTATGGCCTCAGGGGTAACACCTTGAATTTCCAGAATGCTCAGCAACTGCTCGGTAATAAGTTTGAGTTTTGGTTGTAGAAGCGATCGCAACAATGCCAAAACTGTGGCTTCATGGTGAGATACCTGATATTTGAGAGTCTGGTAGCGAGCTGTCCATAGCTGAAGCTGTGCTAGCAAGGCTGTTGATTTGCGCTTGAGTTCCCCGTGGGAATCTAACATTTTGGCAAAGATGCGATCGCTCTCTTGTTGCGTAATGCTATAATCGCGTTTCAAAGCTATAATTTGCGAGCTTTTCAGTTCGAGCACTTGAAATAAAGGTATTCCACTTTGGAATAAATCCCAGACTTGCCATTCCAGGGCTTTGCGGTAACTCTCGATTCTGAGCTGATTTTCATAGCCAAGGTTTTGGTGCGGATCTAACAGAATTGGGTCTTCAATATTTACCTCTGTTAAAACTGCATTATGTTCCTCGTCATTTATTTCCAGTTGCTCTCGCACCTGTTGAATTATTTTGAAACTTGAATTAGTCTTAATAGTACCTGTTTCAAATACTTCTTTGATCGCACCTTTATAAACTTGCAATCTGTCTTGTTTAGTAGCATTTGGTAGGACTTTAACTAGCAGGTATAATTCATCCGGTTTCAGTTGAGGAAGAGAGCGACATTCGAGCAGCTTGGTGAGGTCTATCTGTAGCTTTTGCACCAGCTTTTTCAGTTGACCGCGTAATTTGGATGCCAGACTCTCTCGCCTGTATAGTTCGGCGTTGCGACCCCAGGTGCGATCGAGCCAGAGAGTGCTAACTAAAACTATTAGGCATTGCCAAGCTTGTTGCAGTGGGGCGGGTAACCGCATCAGCTCCGGACGTCCGCCATAGATAAAGAATGCATTGAACGCGATAAAACTGCAAATGGTAAAGACTCCGTGCAAAACCAGTTCGTGACTGATGCCGGGGTCTTTCCGCTTTAAATAGCTGAAAATTTGCTTTTCTATTTTAATACAAATGAAATAAGCGATCGCGGCAAAAGCAGCAAGAGTTAGGGGAGCAGCAATCAGTTTTGGGATAGCTATTGGCTGATTTAAAATGTAAAAACCGGGATTAAAAATAGTTGATAATTGATTGGCTTCGTGGGTCCAAGCACCGGAAAAGTAATAATCCCAGTTTCCTGCGTACAAGCGGTAATAAATAATGTAGCCAATCACCAGTCCTAAGTAACCGTATTGGACTAATTTCCGCCCCGGCTTTTTTAAGTGGTGCCAGTAAGCTTTTTCCGAATCAATATCCATACAGCCTGAGTTACAGCCGGTGCAGTTGATTTTATCTCGACCAGTTTTGGAGTTAAAGGTGCGACACATGGACTGGGTGATACTGCGCGGCGGCGCTTCATGGGCTTTAGTACCGAAAAGTCCTCGCGGGCCCGTGAAGACCATCTGCACCATGCCAAAGGGACAGACGTAATGACACCAACTGCGTCCGCCATAGAGGTAAACGATCGTTATTGCTGACAGGATAGTAAACAGCAGAAATAGACCTAAAGCTGGACCGGCTGCATTAACAAAGAGAATGCGGAAATTTAAGCCCAGATAAAACAGTCCAAATTGCAGGTATAAACGATTTTGAGTTAGCCAGGTATTTTTCTTGATCTTATGACGTGGTTTGAGCTTCAATGCTCTTGATATCTGCGAGAGAAAGTAGAGAGGGCAAATAGACCTTTTGAAAATAGAAATTTCTGCTATAATAAGATTAGAAAACTTAAATTTGGAGACTTAGAGGCTGTTTGAAAAGTTTCTGAAGGTATAAAATTAGGCTAAGCGTCGCACCATGAGTTGAATCATAGCAATATAGACTATAACTTCTGAATTTTCAGGCAGATGTTCATAGTCTTTACTCAGTCTGCGATACCAATTCAGCCAGCAAAAAGTGCGTTCAACAACCCAACGTTTTTTCTGTAAAACAAAGCCTTTAGCTTGCTCTGGTCGCAACAGGACCAGGATCACTAAGTGCAATGTATCCATGGCCCATTGCACAAAAGGATTACCACTATAGCCCCCATCTACCCAAACCAAATAAAGACGACTAACTTTTTGACCCATTTGTTTAACTTTCTCCAATACTTGTTGTCCCCCCTCTCGTTCTGGAATGCTAGCAGCAGTAACCAACACGCGCAAGACCAAACCCAAGGTATCTACGGTCATATGGCGCTTACGTCCTTTAACTTTTTTGGCTCCATCAAACCCAACTTCTTCATGCACCATTGTATCGGTTGGCACACTTTGGCTGTCAAGAATTGCCTCAAAAGGACTTTCATCTCGACCAACAGCAACCCGGGTCCAACTGTGCAAACGATCATGTATGACTAGCCATGTCCCATCAAAGCGCCAATTACGAAAATATCTGTAAACCGTTTGCCAAGCAGGAAAATCACTAGGCAAATCTCGCCATTTACACCCTTGGGTAACCAGATCAAAAATGGCATTGAGAACGTACCACATAGAGACTTCTCGGGACGACCTCCAGGTTTCGCTGCTGGAATCAGCGGTTTAATCAATTCATACTGTTCAACTGTCAGATCACTGGTGTATGCTTTAGTCATGGCTCATATGGCACTGCAGATTTGCGTATCTCTAGTATAAACCATGTGGGCTTTTTTACGTCCATTTTTACTTTTAAAACAGCCTCTGAAACCTTGCTTAGCCATCTTCGCAGGCACTTTACAGTCATACCCCTGACTCAGCTAACTAACTTGCTTGCTGGTCCTGCTGGCTGATTTTTCAAGCAACAGCCACTTTCTCAACCCATTTATTGCATCGAGCAGATACATTAGGTTCGTTCTCAGATAACGAACCGTAATTTGTAAACAATGTAATTGTTTCATATGTTTTCCCCTGAATCACAATGACTTTGAGAACTGCTATCTTTTTTTCTGAAAACCTGACTTAACTCGCCATACTTGCTAGCCGCACTATAGCACTTACAAATGAGGTGATGTACAGTTAGAGCAAGGCTTTCACTGATTTTACTGCTGGATGCGGTACCTCACGATCAGAATAAATCCTATAGTACTACCTAGTCATGCTTTTGAAAGAGTTAAGTAAACTACTGGTCCCAAGATTTTTTAATTATCAGTACCACAGGTTCTCCAGCTCTGATATGTGTGTGTTTGAGGTGGGTATGGTGGAATACGTCTTCTTTGTGACGGTTCCCAAACACCCCTAATGCCAAGATTTACTCTCTAGGACTATCTGACCCAACTTACTGCTGTTTACTACCATTTTCTTAATTTTTTTTAGACAAATAAATAAAAAATTAACAGATATGGAAGAAACTATTTAACATAATTTCTCCATGCCAGGATAGTCAGGTATAATAACTGAGAATCTAAAACAATTCTGCTAGTGCCAAATATTGATTTTTTATTCAACAGTAAATCTGTCGATCATTGATGGCTAGTTGTATAGAATGTAGTTGAACTAATTTTAGTAGGATGGAGCGAATTTTCCTGGTTTTTATGATCGGGGTAAGCGCGGCACTGGTTAAGCCTGATTAAGAAAACTGCTGAAACTTTTACAGGGCAGCAGTTTCGGTTATGTAAGCTCGAATAGCTATATCATTTACTGGGTGAGGGTTTCAAGGGATCTTTTAACTAGACTGAACCAGTGCCGTAAGCGCATATTATTTTGTATAACTGATAACATAAAAAATACACTTAGACCATTTTTTATTCAATAAATTGAATAAAAGCTTATAAGCACTATTTGAATTTACTTGTATATTAAAAATATACAAGTAATACAATATTAAGGATAATATACTTTAATATTGTATTAAGTTACATATTGAATGCTTGAGCTGTCTTTCAAGCAACCAGTCTATCAGCTTATTGAAAAAATATCTTGTTTATTGATAACAAAAAGACAATATTAATTTTCAAGATTTTATTATCAGACTTGTGTCTGTAGCCTTCGATGCCCGTACCAGGTAACAAAGCTGCCGTATAGACCGGCACATATAGAATCCAACTTAGTCGGGACTTGCTCCTCTATTTATTACTCTGCGGGAAATACCGCTTTTGTTACAGCGATACGCGATCTGCAACTTTCTACCGAAGAACAACCGTTTCACGCTCTTTGCTCTTGTTTTCAAAACTCCCGCTCATCCAGCCGACTTGAAAAAGTTGCACAGGGCGCTAATATCCATTAAGGAACATTCGGCATAGTACGCAAGGAACATTCGGCATGGTACGCGCGAGGGCTTATTATCCCGTGGTGCTATTATCCCCGCCAGCGTGCGACACCAAGGATTTAATGGACCTTGACCTGTGGAAATAAAAGAAGCGATATTTTTTAAGGATGATTTCAAAGCAGAAGCAAATCCAACCACAAAACCACAGACTCCAGCCAAATAGCTTTGAGTCAAATGGCTCCAAATCAGAAAAAGACATACAATCAATTCCATTAGACAGGATTTTCTCCCCCGATCGCCAACCCCGGCGCTATTTTGATGCAGAAGCGATGCAGCAATTGATCGCCAGCATCAAATCAAACGGCATCTTGCAGCCATTGCTAGTGCGACCTCTGGGGGATAAGTATAAATTAGTAGCGGGGGAACGCCGGCTAGAGGCCGCTCGGACCGCTGGACTAACAGAGGTTCCGGTAACGGTACGGGAGATGACTGACTCCCAAGCGCTACAATATGCCCTAGTGGAAAACTTGCAGCGCCAGGATTTGAATCCAATAGAAGAGACAGAGGGGATTCTGCAACTATTAGCTTTTCGACTAAAATGCAACGAAGCTGATGTTGTGACCGGGCTTTACCGGTTGGAAAATATTGCTAAGGGTAAAATTACCCCAAGCGCTTCGGGTAATTCGGCAAATGAAACTTCCTCAGAAAATAGTAATGACGCTTCGGGTAAATCAGACCGGGAAATAGTAGAACAGGTATTTGCTGAGTTGGGTAGAATGAACTGGCGAACGTTCGTCCGCACCAGACTGCCCCTCCTGAAACTACCTCCAGAAATCCTCGAATATCTTCGGGCAGGACGCATAGAGTGGACTAAAGCTAAGGCAATTGCTAAACTAGAGTCCTCCGAAGAGCGGGTGGCGCTTCTTCCAGAAGCGATCGCACAATCTCTGAGCCTGCGACAGGTGCAGAAAATGGTCAGGGAAAAGAAACCTCCCAGAGAAGAATTCCAACTGCAAGCTGAGATGGAGAAGATATTTAAGAGAGCTAAAAAGTTTACGGCATGGGATGACCCACAGAAGTGCGACAAGCTAAAATCATTACTGGCCGAGTTGGAGTTGTTGCTGCCAGAAGAGAAGTGATGTAGGTTGCCTATGTCGAGTGGTAGAAACCCAAACTTATTAAAAAACTTGAGGAGCGACTAGACGATGAACTTATTAGCAAATGAAAGGTCTGGGTCGAACGTATCAAATCCGATTCCGATTATAGATTTTCAACCGTTTATTATGGGGAACCTACAGACTCAGAAAGCAGTTGCTATTAAGCTGGAACGAGCTATGCGAGAAGTAGGATGCTTCTACCTGACTAATACTGCTGTTTCCTTAAAGCAAGTAGCGCAAGTATTCACCTTCTGCCAATATTTTTTTGCTCTACCACAAGAGGAAAAAGAACAATTACTCATGCCCCAGATGGCTCCTATCACGGCTATATTGTTAAACGGCAAGAAGAAACGATAATTAACGAAAAATTAAGTATAACCCTAGGTCTTTTGCAAAACCCGGTAGAGGAAGTCCGCGATCGACGCAGCCAATGGTTTGAAGAACACCCAGAATTGTGCGAGCCCCTGAGCCGCGCATATCAGAGTTTTCAAAAAACAGTGGAGATCGTATTCCGGGCAATGGCGATCGCGTTAGATGCGCCGCAAGATTATTTCACAAAACTTCATGGTCAGCAAAATGATAGTATGCTGCTGCACCACTATCCAGTTCTGCACCCAACCTTAGCATCAAATGTCTTGCGTAATAAGGAACATATAGATTACGGTAGCCTTAGCTTGTTGTTTCAGGATGAAATAGGCGGGCTAGAAGTATGTACGCAAGCCGGAGACTGGATTGCAGTGCCGCCGATTGAAAATACTCCCATAACCATATTGGGTAACATAATGTCCCGCTGGACAAATGATAAATATCCAGGCACGAAGCATCGCGTTTCTATGCCAACAACGCAACATGCAATGAAGGAAAGATACTCCTTTGGGTTGTTCCCCGCCCCCGACGATCGTGCTGCAATTGCTTGTCTAGAAACCTGTTTAGCCCCGAATGAAAAGCCAAAATATCTCCCGATTAGTACCCATGATTATTACGAACGGGGATTTCAAGCCAAGCTATAAAAAGCAAAAAAAAATTAAATTTCAGCATTCAAAGCTAGAATAAATAGATTGAGAAAAACATGGGAAATTACAGCAAACGGATCAAAATAACCCTCTTGAGTAGCTTGTGTTTCTTGTTTTTAACTCTATGTGTAGGAAGCTTATTTTTGCCTCACAGAGAAGCACTAACTTATGATGAGAGGTTTTACTATGAGAGTGGCTTGGCTATTCTCTCAGGTAAACCATCTGAAGTGGGGAAACAAGGAGTTGCCGCTCGTAATATTATGCCTGCTTTAGCTTTAAATGCTTCAGTTGGCGAAGCTATTCCCGAAAAAATCTTGTCAAAATTGGCAGAAGGAGGAGAAAGTTCTGAAGATTCCATATTTTATGAAGATTCCATACTTCACAATAATAATCGGGAAGCTCGGATATATGTGGGAAAGTTAGCAACCATTTTTGTATCTTTGATTGCGGCAATTTATGTATTTATATGGTCTCGGGAACTCTATGGCTTGCACGCGGGTTTTCTCTCCCTAATTTTATACATACTCGACCCTAATATAATTGCTCATTCCCGTTTAGTTCATCAAGACATATTGGGTGCTTGTTCCGTATTTGTTGCCACTTACTATTTCTGGAGAGTCTTAAAATATGGGGGACGCAAAAATACAATCTTGAGCATCATTACTTTTGGAATTGCTCAAATAACACGCTATACGGCAATCTTTTTGGTGCCCATATATTTACTACTAACTCTCGGATTTCATAGTTCAACTATTATCAATCTAATTCGAGGCAGAGACTGGAAAAACATTACTACAAAGATTGTCAATTTCGGCAAGTTTACTATGGCCTGTTTGCTTGCTACAATCTTGATTATAAATATTGGTCTTTCCTTTGATAAGACCTTTACAAAACTAGGGGATTATGATTTTGCCAGTAAAAGCTTTTATTTCTCTGCAATCTCAGCCACTATTAAAAGAATTACCCGTACCACTTCCCTATGCTTACCTCAGTGGTCTAGACTTTGGTAAGTCTAAGCAAGAAACAGGTTTTGGTAGTGGTCCTTCTTATCTTATGGGTAGATTAGGCTTAAAGAATGGTGAAAGAAGTCCCGATCCATACGATTTTAAGGGGTTTAAGGGGTTTAAGGAATATTACTTAATTGCTTTTCTTTACAAAGTCCCAATTGCAACTCAATTACTTATAATACTAGCCATTTGGTGCTTAATTCGAGATAGAAAAGAAATCAAGTTTTGGCAGAATGAAGCTTTCTTACTATTGCCTTTTTTCTTCTATTTTTGTACTCTCAGTTTGACAGCTTCTCAGCTAGGTATTCGCTACATACTGATGATTTTTCCTTTTCTCTTTGTTGTAGCTAGTAGAGTCACAGTATTTGGAGAAGAAGCAAAAGCTAGGACTCGTGTCTTAGTAGTCAGTATGGTTGCTTATTTACTAATTTCTAATCTGTCTTATTTTCCTCACTACGTATCATATTTTAATGAATTTCTATTAGATAGGAAAATGGGCTATACAATTCTGGCGGATTCAAACTTAGACTGGGGTCAAGATGTAGTTTATGTAGTAAATTATCTTCAAAAGAATCCCGAAATAAAATATGTAAGAGATTTTAACCCAATGACCAGAAAATTGTTGGAGAATGAAATTAAGACTGACCAAATCTTTAACATTCAGCAACCTCAAGTAGGATTGGTGACATTGGGAGCAAATATGTTGGTTGGCATAGCAGAAGATCCAAAATTGGCCCAATTTACCAAATTTCTTAGAGACAATCTCAAACCTGTTGGTCGTATAGCTTACAGTTATTTAGTGTTCGATATTCGGGCTCAAGACTTGGCTAAATTTGCAGAGAGTAGCACGCAGACTATAAGTGTTGAATCTAGCGACAAGACTTGACGATACTAGGCAGATTGACTCCAAGATCGTGCGATCGCTTCAACAGAAAAGTTACTAAAGGATAATTATCCATGAACTCTCTAGTTAATTCAAAAGCAAATTCAAAACTTAAAATAACCATTTTGCTAATAATTAGCGTCTCCATTATTGCTACCACGGTAGGAATTATGCTCTTGGGAGGTATTGACGAAGCTAGGATTCAATCTTACATAGAAAAAGCTGGTATTTGGTCGCCAATTATTTATATCGTCTTATACACCATAGCAACCCTATTTGTTTTACCATCCACTCCCCTTAACATGAGCGGCGGTGCAATTTTCGGGTTCTGGTTAGGCACACTCTGGACCCTAATTGCAGCAGTTATGGCAGCGGTAATTGCATTTGTTTTTACCCGCACCGTAGGACGGGAATTTATTGCCAATAAATTAGCAGGACGTTGGGAGCAAATCGATATAGAAGTAGCTCAAGGTGGTCTATTTTATATATTTGCCATCCGACTGCAAGCAATCATTCCCTACGCAATAGTTAACTTTGCAGCTGGTTTGACTTCTATTAGTTTTCGGGACTACCTGCTAGGAACTATTCTCGGTACAGTCCCAGGTATCCTTCCCTTTGTGATGATGGGTTCTGGATTGCAATCTTTGCAAAGGGGAAACATTGTTCCTCTGATCTCTGCTTTGACCTTGACGGGGATACTAATTGGCGGTTCTGCTTGGTATCGCCATCGACGACAATCTGTTTCCCAAAATATACAATATTAATCTAGACTTTAAGACTGTGGATTTAACAGCCAAAACGAGAATTGAACCTATGGAGCTATACTCTAGTAAAGTGGAACTGTCTATTGTTATTCCCTTCTATAACGAGGAAGCAAATATTGACTGTCTATTCGATCGCCTGAGAAAAGTCTTGGACGATTTACAGATGTCCTATGAGATTGTTTGCGTCAATGACGGTAGTCAGGATCGCACCCTGGAAAAATTATTAGAGTGTCATCAAGTAAACTCTAATATTAAAATAGTGAACCTCTCTCGTAACTTTGGCAAAGAAATTGCTTTAACCGCAGGCATAAATTATACTAAGGGGGCAGCTGTTGTGCCGATGGATGCTGACTTACAAGATCCTCCAGAGTTAATAAAGCAGCTAGTCGCCAAGTGGCGCGAAGGATATGATGTGGTGTATGCAACCAGGCGATCGCGCCAAGGGGAAAGTTGGCTGAAACGGCTGACAGCAGGCAGTTTCTATAAAGTTATCGGACTTATGAGCCAAGTCTCTATTCCTGCCAACACGGGAGATTTCCGTTTGCTAGATCGCCGAGTGGTTGATGCTCTCAAACAGTTACCAGAACGCACGCGCTTCATGAAGGGGTTATTTGCCTGGGTTGGCTTCAAGCAAACCTCTGTATTGTTCGATCGCGATCCACGCCACGAAGGGAAAACGACTTGGAACTACTGGAAGCTCTGGAATTTTGCGGTGGGGGGCATTATTTCTTTTAGCCTGCTCCCGCTAAAGATTTGGGTTTACATTGGCTTAGTTATAGCACTAATTGCTCTTACCTTTGCTTTTTTCTTGATAATACAGACCCTAGTTATGGGTATTGATGTTCCTGGCTATGCTTCTTTGATGGTGTCAGTCCTGTTTCTTGGAGGTATTCAACTACTTACACTTGGTATCTTGGGAGAATATCTAGGACGAATCTATGAGGAAGTAAAAGGGCGTCCCCTCTATCTAGTGCAAGATATTTATGGTTTCACACCTGAAGGATTTAGCGATATTGAAATTAAAAACGCAGTACTAAGTAGATTAAGTAGATAGAGAATGGGTGCAGGGAGCATCTCAATTTTGCCATTATCTCCCGAGGCTAAGTCGGCGTTGCCTGCACTTCGCGTATAGCGCATAAGCTGACCGCTGACAGCTGACCGCTTGCTGCTACAATGAACGATGCAGAACAGCTTAATTCAGGCATAATATTACGATCCAGTAAATTTTGGCAACATGAAAAATTTTATTCTTGACTCAGACTCTAACCAAGGTAGAGTTTACTCTAACTTAGGCTTAGTTATCTGCATCTTGGCTATTTTATCACTCCACCTAATTAAAATTAACCAAGACCCTCAAGGGATCTATATTGATGAAGCCTCAATTGGTCTTAATGCAGCTACTATAGCTGAAACAGGATATGACGAACATGGTAAATTTTTGCCGTTGTTCTTTAAAGCATTTGGCGAATATAAGAATCCTATCTATATATATCTTTCAGCTCTAATATTTAAACTTGCTGGAGTATCAGTTTTTAACCTAAGGCTGACCAGCTTTATCTTTTTTGCTTTAGCCCTAATTGCTATTCTACAACTTATACGACAAGTTTTTAGAAAAAACATCATAATTCAATTCTATATTGTTATCGCTTTTGGCTCATTGCCTTGGTTTTTTAATCTATCTCGGATTGGCTTTGAAGTAATATCTCAGCTAACTATTATTGTCTTAGCTCTAGTTTTTATTCAGCGTACTTTCAACGAAACAAATTATCCTCGTTGGTGGTTAATTAATCCAGCTTTCTCAGGCTTTTTTTTGGGTCTTTCTATCTACTCTTATTCCACATCGCGGCTTCTTTCCCTCTTAATGATAGATAGCCTCATAGCAATCTATATTGCCAAAAACTTTTCCCGAAAAAGTAAAGTAATCTCAACTGGTAGTATTCTATTAGGTTCCTATAGCTTGACGATTTTGCCTTACCTGTTGTTTCTACTTAACAATCCCGGTGCGTTAGCGAATCGATTTCGCCAAATCAGCTACCTCTTTAATGAATCTCTTTCACTATTTGATAAAGTTGGTAAATTCTTAATTAACTACATCTCCTATTTAACTCCGCATTTTCTCTTGTTCAAAGGAGACCCTAACTTGAGACATCATACTGGTTATGGTGGGGAAATAACAATAGGAGTTTTTGTCTTCTTTATGATTGGGTTGCTATTTATATTGTTCAAGCGAAAGATATTGTCTGATAGCTTTGTAGCATTTATTTGTATTAACCTTTTTCTTTCTCCTCTAGCAGCAGCTTTAACCACAGATAAATTTCATTCTCTCCGTTCTCTTTTACTAGGTCTATTCATTTTTGTAATTTCCTGTTACGGTGTCGAGATACTTATACAAAAAAATAATTATTATATTAAAACCACAAGTAAAAAAACGATAACAATAATTCTGACTATTTTAATAAGTTTTATTCTGCTTTTTCAGTCTATTTTATATCTACAAGATTACTTTATAGTTTATCCCAAGAAAAGTATTAACTATTTTCAAAGTTATGGGTTTGATGATGTTTTAGAAACTGTGGCCGAAAATCATCCGAATTACCTCGTCATTCTTGGTTATCAGGTTTATGTCCTATATGAGTTTTACCAAAAAATTCATAATTATCCTCAACTAGACCATGTTAATGTATCTTATGAAGAAGAATTTGTTCGTAAAAATAGATGTGTGATTTATTTACCTCAAAATGGATATCAAGAATTTTTAGATAAGTTTACTGGTATCTATTCAGTTATTTGGGAAGTAGATAATCCGGATTACTTCGCTAAGTTAAGATGCTACCGCTAAATATATAATATTAAGAAGCATTAATATCTCCTTGATAATTGAATTATGAAGAATGTCTTATCAGAACAATTGCCCTTTCTCAAAGTTATTCAAGATATGCGATTGTTCTTGTTTATTTGGGGAGGTCAACTCTTTGCTGCTACTGGATCTGCTATAACGAGCTTTTCCATGAACGTTTGGGTTTATGAGCGCACGGAATCTGCAATTCAATTTGCGTTGATTAGTGTTTTTGCTACCCTTCCCTTCGTGTTGCTCGCTCCTGTAGTTGGAATTGTAACCGACCGGTGGAACCGCCGTTGGATTATGGTAATTAGCGATCTGTGTGCTACGTTGGGGATTTTTGCTTTAGCTTTATTAGTTCTATACAGTCAACTAGCAATCTGGCATATCTATCTTTTTAACGCCCTGGAAGGGACTTGTGCCGCGTTTCAAAGCACTGCCCTCTATGCATCCATTAGTTTGTTAGTATCAAAACAAGATCGGAGTCGAGCTAATGGTTTAATGAGTTTTTTAATCGGTATGGCGAGAATCTTGGGACCGCTTCTCGGTGCAGTGTTTCTTGACTGGATTAATGTCCAAGGCGTACTGTTTTTACAGCTTGTTTGCCTTGTAATTGGCATTTTGCCCCTTTTGGTAATTGCCTTTCCCGAGATGAAAACAGAGGAGAGCGCCATTGAAAGTTCTTTGATGGCAGATCTGATATCCGGTCTAAAGTATCTCAAAACTTATCCTGGTTTAATTGGATTACTGCTAATTTCGAGCTTTACCTTTTTTCAAATGGGTTCGATTAATGTCATCACAACTCCTTTAGTAATAACAGTCGCTTCCCATGATATTTTGGGCCGCATTCTGTCCTGTTTTGGGGCAGGTACTATAATTGGTAGCTTGGCGATCGCCTTTTTGGGAAGCCCCGAGCGCTACATGAAGGCGATTTATAGCTGTACGATCGTGAATGGAATGTTGCTCGTGTTTGCGGGTTGGTCGTCATCTCTGGTTGTTTTTACCATTAGTGTTACCCTATTTACCCTAATTCGCCCGGTGCTTTATACTTTCACCCAAACTCTTTTGCAAAATAAAGTTGACCCCAGTTTCCAAGGTCGAGTATTTTCATTAAAGTCGGCATTAGATGCGATCGCAGTACCTGCGGGTTTTGTAATTGTCGGACCCCTAGCAGAGAAAGTTTTTGAACCCATGATGATGTCAGATAGTCTTTGGGCCAACCGGATTGGCACTTTCATTGGCATGGGGGTTGGTCGCGGTATGGGGCTTTTACTGATACTATTAGGCGCAATGAGTTTGTTAGTAACTCTGTTCGCCAGTTGGTATCCCCGCTTGCGATTACTAGAAACAGAGTTGCCCGATGCTGTAGATATTGAAGACTTGAGAGTTGAACCAGAACTCAAGGAATCGACAACTATTGACAATGCTTCCCTAGCGAATTAATAATATGAAAATAGCCTTTGCTGATTATCCTTACATACCAGCAGAACCACCAAAATCAGGAGCTGTTCGTCTCGTTTCCTATGCCTTAGCTCGCCGTTTAGTTCAGCTAGGGCATGAAGTGCTTTTTTATGGTGCGAAAGCAGCCCATCATCAAACCGATGAATCTGTAGAAGAAGGTATTCGGTATCGGAGAATCACTGCCTCCTGGATTGATTCGGTGTTAGAACCTCTTAACTACCTCGATGAGTGGAATTTATCGAATCCTCAACGTCCATTCTACGCTTCAAAATGGTTTTACTGCGGTGCATATAAAAAAATGGTTCGCGATATGCAGCAACAGCAGTGTGACGTGATTCACCTGCATGTTGCCTTTCAATTTGTGCCGCTGATGCGTGCTTTTAATCCTCAAGCAAAAATAATTTTCCATGCTCACAGCGAATTACTACCGCAGTTCGATATAGCATTCGTAGAACATTGTCTCAGTTCAGCGGATTTAGTTCTCGGATGCAGCGATTATATTACTAATCAAGTCCGACAATATTTGCCACACATTCCCTGTCAAACTCTTTACAATGGTGTGGATATACATCGCTTTATCGTTTCAGATCGATCGGATTTTTCTCCCACGGTTCGCGAATCAACTCCCAAACAAATCCTCTTTGTTGGCAGAATATCGCCGGAAAAAGGCGTTCATGTCTTAATCGATGCTTTTAACCGAGTTGTGTCTCGTTATCCCAACGTAGAGCTTAAAATAGTGGGTCCAGAAAATGCAGTGCTACTCTGGTATATTCCGAACAGACAAGACCCAAAAGTGCGATCGCTCATGCCCTATTTTCGCGGCAAATATCGCCAGTTATTGCAACAGCAAATATCTAAAAATGCCGCTAATAAGGTCTTTTTTATCGGAAAAGTTCCCCACGCAGAGATTATCCAATATTATCAACAAGCAGATATATTCGTCTTTCCTTCAGTTTGGCAAGAACCGTTTGGAATGCCCGTTGTGGAAGCCATGACAATGGAATTGCCGACGATCGCGACTCAAGGGGGAGCTTTTCCAGAAATTGTAGAAGAGGGAAAAACCGCTCTATTAGTTGAAAGAGGTGACGCTAATGCTTTAGCTGAGGCGATTTTACGCCTTCTGAGGGAAGAAAATCTCAGTCAAGAAATGGGAAAAGCTGGACGTAAAAGGCTTGAGGAAAACTTTTCCTGGGAACAATTGAGTCAAAAATTATTGGCTGAGTATCAAAAGCTGTAAAAAATCCCGATTTTTAGTTAATATCATGTGCGGATAATTAGCGCTCAAAAACCTTATAGCTGCCCTCTGCCTTACTTTCGCGTATTCAATTTAACCAGACACGATCTAACATCAGAGGGGAGAAATAGGAAATATCAATACTTGTTCCCCTCTTCAATTCAGCTAATCTTGCAATTTCTTAAACCTTAACCGTAGTTTTTTTGTTCACACTCCTTGTAGTAATCATTGACAGGAATTAGCGAATATTTAAAACGATCGCCGCTTTCTGTTGGTACAATACTATCTTCGGAAACATATTTAATCAAGTCGCTAGCATCGCGACTCAGGGTTTGACACAACTAATAAAAATGGTAGAATCAAAGGATGTAGTCAAAGCGCCGTTAGAACTTCTAAAAGAGATGATGAGAAGATGAATAATTATCAAATTATTCCTGCGCGTAAAGTCCTTGACAACGCCATGGAAATCAATAAGCTTTTAGGTCATGAAAATCTAGGTTTTTTATCAGATACTCACGGTTTTATTCCTACTACAGTACCAAAACTTGCTCTGTCTTCAACTCATAAAATTTGGGATGATTTAGCTGCTGAATTACCCGATTTGTGTCGAAAACTACAAGTCCGTCAGTGCTTAGACCAAATGCCAATCTTGATGGCAGATGAAAAGCACCTTCCCGATGACATGGTATTGAGGGCTTCAGCCATTATTAGTGCCTTTGCCCATGCTTACTACTATGTCGATTTAGACCTTCCCTCTGGACTACCGGCAGCCATCGAACAGCCGTGGCGGGAAATTGCTCGACGCCTGCAGCGTCATGAAGCCCACATGTCCTACATAGACATGTCAACCTATAATTGGCGTTTACTCGATCTGAACGCGCCTAATCCCGTGCGGGTAGAAAACCTCAAACTCCTGATTCCAATCTGGGGCAACGAAGAGGAACGCATTTTCCTCGGTAGTACCATTGAAATTCAAGCTCAGTTCCCTTAATGGAGGAATATGCTGAGGTTTTAAATCGTCTTGCTCAGGATCTCTATACCCAAGGAAAAATTTCCTCTCTATACGCTAATCTGCCTTTTGAAGAACGATTAATCGCCATTTACCAAGAGAGTGGGAAAGTTCACAGTCAATACTTTAATACCTCTTTACCCCCCGATGGATTTACAGAAGACACTCCCTATTGGGCAGGACAAAACCTATTTCAGACTTTACGACATCCCCGTCTCTTAGACGCGATCGAGTCTATCATTGGCTCAGAAATCTGTGCCACTCCCATTCTCCATGTACGCATTAAACCCCCAGAAAATTTAACACCTCGTGACGATCGCGGACACATCCAGCTTGATAAAACCCCCATTCACCAGGACAATGCAGGCATTCTTCCAGAAGCTGATGCAACGGATATGTTGACGGTTTGGTTCCCCATGAATTATACAGATATGAAAAATGGCTGTTTGTGCGTTTGGCCTGGTAGTCATCATTTGGGATTGCTTCCCCATTGTATCGACCGAGGACGACCCCGCATTCCCACTGAATTTTTGAAGGAAATTGGCAAAGCTGTCCCTGTTCCTGTCAAACAAGGTGGAGTGTTATTGATGAATAAATGTACGGTTCACGCCTCCTATGCCAACAGAAGTGAAAAAATACGCTGGAGCTTCGACCTCCGTTATACTCCAACCCATCAACCGAAAGTACGTGATTTCTTCCCAGATTTTATTGCTCGTAGTCGTCTCCATCCTGAAACAGAACTGAAAGATCCGATTCAATGGGATTTGCAATGGCAAGAAACTAGGCAAAAATTAGCAAAGACCGGAACTCCTCAATTTCATCGCTGGTAGGTCTTTAACCTTTGGATTGCACCTAAATTTGATTTAATTCTTTAACAATTATGAAAACAAAAGACAAAGATGGTTTTCACATTATTGCTCCTGAAAAGGAGATTAATCAACCTCGTGGTTCTATCTACCTGATGGAAATCTTCGATTGAGATTTACTGACCTTGGTTGAAACTGCTCTAATTGAAAACGAATGTTTTCGAGTTCATGACTACAGTCAACAGTTACTTGAGAAATATCCTTATTTTCTTAACCTCAAAGAAATTCGGATTATCCCAGCTATTAAAGACCTATTAAATCAGCAAATTACTCAGTTTATTCGGGTTGATGGGGATGGAAGTTTTTCCTTTTTTATAATGAAAGTGGAAGAAGCAGAGAACTATCCTTTTCTTCTAAAGGAAGAAATTAATGTAGCTGAAAATCTTAACTTAATTTTGCCAAGATTTTTGCCCTTGGCAATGATTTTCGACCGGTTTGTGAAACAATATCCTTATGTCTCTGGTATTACTCCTTTTTCTCATGGAGACAAGGGAAGAGGGGAATGTCCTGTACTCTGTTATGACAGTAATCACGATCGTCACCTTCGTCTGGAAGACTCTGATTTTCTTTACCGCAATGCATATCAAGAATTTAAAACACAATTAGACAGCAACTGGATACCTTGGGAAAATCGCCAAGCTATTGCTTACTGGCGTGGTTCTGCCACAGGGGATAAAATAAGCGATCGAGAGTGGCGGATGATGGCAAGATTTCGGCTTTGTCAGTTTGTTACAGATCTGGAAAATAAAGATTTGTTTGATATGAAAATTACCCGGATTACGAACCGATTTTCTTCTCCAGAGGTGATTGAAGAAATCAAAAATAGTGGTTTTATTGCACCATTTTCTGCCGCTATAGATCAGGTCAAGTATAAATATTTGCTTGATATTGATGGTCACGCTAGTACTTGGACCGGACTCTTTTTGCGTTTATTAACGGGGAGTACAGTACTCAAAGTTGATTCTGAGCGAAAATTCAGACAATGGTACCATAATCGGCTTATTCCTTGGGAGAACTTTGTCCCCATTAAAGCTGATTTATCAGACCTCGAATCAACAGTTTTGTTTTTAAAAGAACATGATAGTTTGGCACATAAAATCGGTGAAGCTGGAAGAAGATTAGCTGATTCTATGACTTTAGAACAGGAAATAAATCTAGCCTTACCAATTCTTCTAAAATGTCTAAAACCTACATTACGCACGACCAAATATATTACGCAATAATTACAAAAATAAGGTCAAAGATGCAAAAGTGAGATGTACCCCTTAGACGACTCGCTCTTTTCCGTCAATATGAACACTCAGAATTTAAAATTGGAAGTAGATAAAGGGTTGATGCAGGGATCTGTGAAAAAGCTATAATACTTGAAAACGCCTAAGATACCAAGATTACCCACTAAACTCAAGATCAGCCATCTTTGACGTTGTTGGGTGCTTTGAGGTTTGGAGAGGATAGTATCCCAATTAAAGGGTTGAATTTCCTCACTGTCTTGAATTTGATCGTGTAGAGGCCTAGACAGCATCAAACCCATGATATAATCAAGGACAGTAGAAGCCAACATTAACGATAAAAATCGCCAATCCCAAGCACCATAAAAAAGATAACTACAAGCTAGTAACCAAAATTTACGATGGTGGTGTTTGCGTAATATCCAATAGACGCAGAAAACTGTTATAAAAAAAAAGATAAAGCGAAACTCTGTAAAAATCATCTCTAATTTAATGATGTGGCAATTCTAAATAGGGCTTGCTGCAATCTTTTCCCTTTTCAAATATTGAGCAAATTCTTCTGCTAAAGAAGTTGTAAACTCTGTTGCCCCTTGGTGATTTAGATGTAAAAAATCAAATCTGCGGTCAAGTTGGTATAAATTGGGGAAAGCTTCAGGATCGTTAAAGGCAAATAGGGGCAATACATCGGATTGCTTATATAAGTTGATTGCTGTCGCTCCTCTTTCTTGTACAATTGGAGAAATAAAAAGAATTGGCTTGATTCCATGAGCGCTAATGTACTGACACATTTCTTTGAGTACCTTTAAGCTATAGGGTTTTATTGGTGAAATATTGCTTTGCCTTAACTGCTCTACATCTTGATAGTAATCATCTTTGAGATTATCTAGGAAAAATTGATGCCAAGACTTATGTTTATCTAAGGCTTGCCAATCCTGAGCGTAATAGCCAGACTCTTGTGCTAATCTTGAATAGTCTGGCATTTCATCTGAAAATAATTCTAGTCCTAATATCTTGACTTTGAAAAAGTTAGCTAATCTTCCCATCCACAAACTTCTAAACAGGCAACTTTTAAAAGTTGCATAGCCTGCAAAAAACTTATCTATTAGATTTTGTTGTAATTCTATGATTAACCGAAAATCTAATAAAGTTTGTGGAAGTGTATGCCAATACATTCCTCTGGCAGAATTGGCATTATCATTGATATATGGCTCTAATGTCCGCTCTGGGTATTCGATAAACAACCACTTTAATTTAGCTGGTTTTAAGGCTATTATCTTTTTTAAGTAAAAATCCGTCTCTGCTGCTATTGCCCCATCGATTCCAAAGTTAAAGGATTTAATTTCTCGGTTTTGTTCTGCCATTAACCGATCGAATACATTAGGAACTATACCGCGATAGGTCGTACTAGGACCTAAAAAAATAGCATTGTATTCATCTTTGTGTTTAGCAAAGTAGTCTAGCTTAAGACTAATTAAACCAAGATTATCCGGGATATCGGGATAAGGAGCAATTAGATTGACAAAAACAAAAAATACTGTTAATGTAATGACAAAAATACTACTGTACGCAGTTGTTGCCAATACTTTAGAATAGCTCCGATTTTTCCAGAGTTCTTTTTTGAGCATTACAGTTCTTTTTTCTGTGAGAGAATACAATAATTATTAATTCTATTGTAATCATAGCCCGCCCTAATTACTAGGGTTAAAAGTGGTCAAGTCTTCAGTAGGATGAAAAACGAATGTTTGAGATTGCTTCGCATCTCGTGAGCAATGACAGAAATGCCTTATTTTGCCTAAGTCCTACAAACATGAAATTTTGTTACAAATATGGAAAATTAGTAGACAATGGGTTCAATTAAAAGCTATGATGGAGCAAGGAAACGAGATAGTTGGTATGGATCGAAAAATTGAGCAACAAAATCTGAAGTTGGCCGTAGCTGCCACGTTTACAAGCGAACCGATCGCAGAATCACTATATTTTTGGAGTCAAAAGTTAGATTGGCCATTCCAGATCGAGTTTGCACCATACAACCAAGTTTTTCAAGAACTGCTTAACCCCGGTAGCCACTTAAATACAAATCGGGACGGCATAAATATAATTTTGCTCAGGTTACAGGATTGGCAAAAAAGTCAACAGGCGTTGATGCCGACGGTAGAGACAGAAGAGAAAGAAACTATATTAAATGGTATAGCCCGCTACATTTTGCCGGATAATTTAGAAGTAGCTCATTTGAACCGCTACGAAACTGAGTATTTATATCAAGAAATTTTTATAGATAGGGCTTACTTAAAACACGGAATTACTCTGCAAGATTCAGCTTGTGTCATTGATATCGGAGCGAACATAGGTTTGTTTACTCTGTTCGTTCAACAGCAATGCTCTCAAGCTACTATCTATAGTTTTGAACCGGCCATACATGCCTTTGAAAAATTAGAAGCTAATGCTAAGTTGTACTGTCCCCAGGCAACTGTTTTGAACTGCGGGTTGGGAGATAAAAATCAAACAGCAACTTTCACGTTCTATCCTAATTCTTCGGTTTTTTCTAGTTTTGCTGCGGATACAACCCAAGATGAGCGGGCGCTGCGGGCGATTATTTTGAATATGTTACGGCGCTATAATGAATTAGATGAGGCGGCGCTTAATGCTGTGGCTGATGAATTTATTGCTGGCCGCATGGAACGGCAAACATATCGGGCGCAGTTACGCACTCTATCTAGCGTTATTGATGAATATAATATCGAGGAAATAGATTTACTAAAGCTGGATGCGGAAAAAAGTGAATTAACTATTCTCCAAGGGATTGAAGCCCGGCATTGGCCGAGAATAAAACAGATTGTTATGGAGGTACACGACCAAGATGGCGCTACTCTTGGTAGCGTCACGCAACTGCTTGAGGATAAAGGTTTTTCTTTCGTAGTGGAAGCAGAAACCTTGCTGGAAGGTTCTGGTTTGTACAATATCTATGCAACCCGTCCTGGGCAAAAACAATCTGCAAATGCTGGCGCATCACTCCAAAATGGAAATCAGATGGCAGAAACTGTCCGAGAATTGGGCAGTGCTTTGAAAGAAGCTGTTGCGCGATCGACAATACCTTACTTGGTTTGTTTGTGTCCGGCGACAGGCGAGGACAGGGCAGGCGGGGACAGGCTGGAAGAACAATTAATTTCTGAATTAAACGGGGTTAGCGGTTTATATTTGCTCGCTTCAAGGGAATTAGAAGCTACATACCCGACGGTAGATTATGAAGCTTCAAGTGGTAACGGCCATATACCTTATACTCCTACTTTTTTTGCTGCCCTGGGGACGGCGATCGCTCGGAAGCTGCGGGCGATCGCATCTGTAGGCTACAAGGTTATCGTTCTCGACTGCGATAATACGCTTTGGAAGGGGGTTTGCGGTGAAGATGGCCCGGCAGGGATAACAATAGATCGATCGCGTCAAGCATTGCAAGAGTTTGTTGTCGAACAGCAGCAAGGGGGTAAACTAATTTGTCTTTGCAGCAAAAACAACGAAGAAGATGTATTTGCTGTCTTCGATCGCCATCGGGAGATGCCTCTGAAGCGCCATCACCTAGTCTCTTGGCGCATTAACTGGCAAGCAAAATCTCAAAACCTCCAATCTTTAGCAGCAGAACTGAATTTAGGTTTAGACAGTTTTATCTTTATTGACGATAACCCCGTAGAATGTATGGAGGTGAGGGCAAACTGTCCTGAAGTCTTGACTCTGCAACTGCCAACCCAAGAGGATCGGATTGAGACATTTTTGCGGCATATCTGGGCTTTTGACCAGTTGAAAGTCACCCAAGCAGATCGGCAGCGTACTGAACTATATCAACAGAATGTACGGCGATCGCAGTTTGAACAAAAATCTCTGAGTTTTACTGATTTCATAGCAGGACTTCGGTTAGAAGTGGAGATGGCACCAATGCAACCCCGAGAACTACAGCGGGTTGCAGAACTCACTCGACGCACTAATCAATTTAATTTAACGACTATCCGACGTTCGGAAGCAGAAATTCAAGAATTAGTTTCGTCTCCAGGGTGGGAAGCTTGGGTGGTGCAGGTGCAAGACCGCTTTGGCGATTATGGTATAGTTGGCTTACTACTATTTGAGATCGGGTCGGATGCGATCGCAACGGACAGTTTTTTGCTCAGTTGTCGAGTCCTCGGTCGCGGTGTAGAATATCAAATGCTGGCGAAATTGGGGGCGATCGCCAGGGAACGGGGACTGAGTTGGGTAGAAGTATATTATCGACCGACGGCTAAAAATCAACCTGCCCGAGATTTCTTGGAAAGTAGCGTTCGTAGCAAACACTTCAGCGTTTCTGAGGAAGGAAGCGCTGAAGTGCTTCAGGAGAATGAAGGGGAATACTGTTTTAAGTTTCCCAGCGCAATGGCCGCGACATTTACATTTAATCCTGAAGAAACCCAGGTGGCGCCAGCGATCGCAGACAAGGCACCTGTAAGCACCAATAAAAATGGGAATGCGATCGCCAATATCCCCTTTGAAGAGATTGCTAACAGTCTCTACAACCCCGAAGAGATTCTCAAGCAAATTAAATCGTACTCGTTCCGTCCGCGTCCGCAGCTTGCTACCCCATTCGTGGCCCCGCGCACGCCCTTAGAACAAGCGATCGCGCAACAGTTTGCGGATGTGCTGCATGTAGATCGGGTGGGGGTCGATGATGATTTCTTGGAACTGGGAGGAGACTCTATCCGGGGGGCGATTTTAATCAATCAGTTGCAGAAAAAACTGAATGAAATAATCCAATTTGTAGTTCTGTTAGATAATCAAACGGTGGCGAAACTGGCCGCTTATCTGGAACGGCACTATCCCCAGGCGATCGCTAACCTAAAAACGGGCGAGACCCTGGGAGAGGGAAAAACGGCGATAGCCCCAGTACCTCGACAAAAAATCAATTCCCAACATGTCGCGTATTTCCAGAATCTGATTCGTGCTAAACTCCCAATGGCGACAGGCAGGGACGGCCACTCCAAAAAGAACCCAAGGGCAATTTTTATTCTGTCTCCCTACCGTAGCGGTTCGACTTTGCTGCGGGTAGTCCTGGGAGGACATCCAAAAGTTTTTGCACCGCCAGAGTTGGAACTGTTGGCATTTGATACCCTCCAACAGCGAAAAGATGCTTTTGCCGGACGCTATAGTTTTTGGCGAGAAGGGGCTGTGAGGGCTTTAATGCAGGTTAAATCGATCGCGGCGAAAGAGGCGATCGCCATGATGGCTGAGTTGGAAGCGTCTCAAACTACTACTCAGCAGTTCTACCGCTTACTGCAAGGCGATCGCATTTTGGTTGACAAAACGCCCTCCTATACCCTAAATATAGAAACGCTACAGCGTGCCGAAAGCTATTTCGACAATCCCCTCTACATTCATCTGCTACGCCACCCTTACGGTGTAATTCGCTCCTGCGAGGAAATTAAACTAGAACAGGTATTCCTTGTAGAAGAACATCCTTTCTCCGGGCGCGAACTAGGGGAACTGGTTTGGCTGCTCGCTCATCAAAATATTATCAAATTTTTGCGGCAGGTTCCCCCGGAACGCCAGTACCAAATCAGCTTTGAAGACTTGGTGCGGCAACCCCAAAGCACCGTGGAAAATCTCTGTAACTTCTTGGGCGTAGAGTTTCACCCGGAAATGCTGGAACCCTATAAGGAAAAACAGCAGCGCATGACAGATGGGTTGACGGACATGTCGCGCATGGTGGGAGATGTGAAGTTTCACCAACATCAAGGTATCGATCCGCAAGTGGCAGAAAGTTGGCAGCAAGCAAGCCTCTTTGATGAACTTGGAGATGAAACTTGGCAGCTAGCAGAGTCCCTGGGGTACAAACCCAAGCCTAATGCTATCCCCCTGCTGCAAGAAGTACGAGGACTTGCGTCTTTTCCTCTGTCCTTCCCTCAGCAACGGCTCTGGTTTTTGGTTCAGTTGGAGCCGGATAGCCCTTTTTACAATATGTTTGAAGCCTTAACCCTGAAGGGTAGGCTCGACCTGTCGGCCTTGGAACGGAGTCTTAATGAAATTATCCGTCGCCATGAAGTGCTGCGGACTACTTTTATTACTGTTGATGGCCTGCCCCGACAGGCGATCGCGCCCCACTTGACTCTCACTTTGTCCGTCATAGACTTACCGAACGTAACGGCACAGTCAGCTACAGTCGAACGACTCATAAGAGAGGCTCAACTGCAACCCTTTGACTTAGAGAAAGGTCCGTTACTGCGCGCGACCCTCCTGCATCTGGAGTCGGAGTCTTACATATTGCTGCTGGCAATGCACCACATTATTGCTGATGGCTGGTCTCTGGGTGTTTTAATCGAAGAATTGTCTCGTCTTTATCAAGCTTTCTTGACGGACTCTCCTTCTCCTTTACCAGAACTGCCGATTCAATATGTTGATTTTGCCGTTTGGCAGCGGCAGTGGTTGCAAGGCCAGCACCTGCAAGGGCAACTTAACTATTGGAAAGAGCAGTTAGCTGATGCTCCGCCTTTGCTAGAATTGCCGACAGATAGACCCCGTGCTTCAGTACAAACTTTCGACGGTCGCAGCGTTGCTTTTGCACTTGACTCGGACTTGACTGCAAAACTGAAAACCCTCAGTCAACAGTCGGGTGCTACTCTGTTTATGACTTTGCTGGCATCTGTGGTAACTTTGCTCTACCGTTACAGCGGCCAAACTGATATCCTGGTGGGAACCCCGATCGCCAACCGAAATCAACAGGAACTCGAATCCTCTATCGGTTTCTTTGTCAATACTTTAGTCATGCGATCGCGACTTGAAAAAGCAGGCGGGGACGCCTGCCCCACCTTTGTCGAACTTTTGGCGGAAATACGACAAACGGCACTGTCTGCTTATGCTAACCAAGACGTGCCCTTCGAGCAATTGGTGGATGAGTTGCAGATATCCCGGAGTTTGAGTCATTCTCCTCTGTTTCAGGTGATGTTTGCTCTCCAAAATGCGCCCGCGAAACCTTTGTCTATGCCAGAACTGAAGATCGCCCCCTTAGAGGTGGAAAATCTCCGCGCCAAATTTGACCTTACCCTGATGCTGTGGGAAGCTGAAACTTCCCAGGCGTCTTCCCAGGCACAGGCGGGGACGGCTGTCCTACAGGGGTTCTGGCAATATAATAGCTCCCTCTTCGATCGCGATCGCATTACCCGGATGGTGGGACATTTTCAGACATTATTGGCAGGTATTGTCGCCAACCCAGAACAGCGAATAGATGAGTTACCGTTGTTGACGACAGCAGAACGCCATCAGTTACTGGTGGAATGGAACGATAACCAGCGTCCCTATCCCGATGACAAGTGCATTCACCAGTTGTTTGAAGAGCAAGTAGCCCAAAACCCAGACGCGATCGCAGTTGTTGACGCAACTGAATCTCTAACTTATCGGGAATTAAATGTTCGGGCAAATCAACTAGCCCATTACCTGCAAAGCTTGGGCGTAACTACAGAAACTTTAGTGGGTATCTGTGTAGAGCGATCGCTCGCTATGATTGTGGGACTGCTAGGCATTCTCAAAGCCGGTGGTGCTTATGTGCCGCTAGACCCAGATTATCCGTCAGAACGTCTTGCGTTCATGGTAGAAGACTCTAATGTTGCCTTACTTCTCTCGCATTCAACAGTCCTAGATCGGCTACCTCGCTCCTCATTACAGGTTATCTGCTTAGATCGAGACTGGTCCATTGTTTCACAGTACCCTCAGCAAAATCCCCGCAGTACGGTTAGCTCGAACAACCTAGTCTATATTATCTATACTTCTGGATCTACAGGAGTTCCCAAAGGGGTTGCGCTCGAATATCGAGGGTTGCTTAATGTAATCGCTTGGCATCAACAATGGTTCTCAATTACATCGGGCGATCGTGGAACCCTACTGGCCAGTCAAGCTTTTGATGCTTCAGCGTTGGAGGTGTGGCCTTGTCTCACAGTAGGAGCTAGTCTTCATATTGTTGATGAAGAAACCCGCCTATGGCCGGAAAAGCTTCGAGATTGGTTAATTGCTAATAATATTACTATTGCATTTATGCCAACACCACTGTTAGAAATCATGTTGGAGCTAGATTGGTTTGGTGCTGTAGCACCACAAATAATAATAACAGGAGGTGACAGGCTTCACCACTACCCTTCAGCCTCAATTCCATTTAAGTTGGTTAATATTTACGGCCCTACGGAGAATACGATCCTCAGTACGTTTAGCATTGTTCCAGTCCGAGAATCTCATAGCCATCCTCACATCGGTCGTCCAATTGACAACTGCTGCGTTTATATTCTAGATCGTCATCTCCAACCCGTACCAATCGGGGTTTGGGGCGAACTGTATGTGGGAGGAGCTAACTTAGCGAGGGAGTATTGGAATCGTCCAGAACTAACGAGCGAACGCTTCATTGACAATCCTTTTACTCCTGCTGGGAGACTATACAAAACTGGAGACTTGGTTCGTTATTTACCTGAAGGTAATATTGAATTTGGCAATCGATTGGATAACCAGGTCAAAATTCGTGGCTTCCGCATTGAACTATCAGAAATAGAGGTGGCTATAACTCAGCATCCTCTAGTGCGTGATGTGGTGGTGCTACTCAGAGAGGATCGACCCGGTGTTAAATATCTAGCTGCCTATGTGGTTCCCAAACAAGACGATTTCAAGCCAGAGGATTTACAACAGTTCATCAAAAAGAAGCTGCCCAACTACATGGTGCCAGATTCATTCACGATTTTAGAATCGTTTCCCCTGACGCCCAACGGGAAAATAGATCGTCGCGCCTTACCCGTACCAGTTCTAGAGTCGAATACTGCTGATAGCGAACCGAAGACAGTAAATGAAGCTGCTTTAGCAAAAATTTGGCAAGATGTATTGGGACTGCGTCAAGTCAACATTTATGACAATTTCTTTGCTTTAGGTGGAGACTCGATTCTGGCTATACAGATTATCACGAGGGCCAATAAAAAGGGACTCAAGCTAACGCCAAAACAAATATTTGCGCATCAGACGATTGCGGAACTGGCAGCAGTCGCCGTCACCAGGACTGCCAGTTCGGCAGAACAAGGAGTGGTTACCGGATCCGTTCCCCTTACCCCGATCCAGCATTGGTTTTTTGAACAGCCTTCGCCAGAACCTCATCACTTCAATCAAGCTGTAATGTTAGAAGTCCCAGCAGACATTAAACCGGAATTATTGCAGCAGGCGGTGCAGCAATTGTACCTGCATCACGATGCTTTGCGGTTGCGGTTCGTGCGGCAAGATGGAGGGTGGCAGCAGAGTCATGGCGATGGGTCGGTGACAGTACCGTTCCAAGTGGTTGATTTGTCAAATAGTTCTGACATTGAACGGCAGTTGTGCGACGAGGCCAATGCCGAACAACGGGCGATCGACCTTTCCCAGGGCCTGTTGATGCGGGTAACGCTATTCGTTAGTAGCAAACACCTTAGTGTTTCCCCCATTCGTTTGTTAATCGTGATTCATCACCTAGCGGTTGATGGCGTTTCCTGGCGGATATTGCTGGAAGATTTGTCCCTGGCCTATCAACAGTTAGAACGGGGAAAGGCGATCGAACTACCGGCGAAAACTACATCCTTCAAGGATTGGGCGGTTCTATGTCGCGAATATGCCCGAGAATCTCAACTGCATTCTGAGTTGGACTATTGGTTGCGTCCCGTGCAGTCGCCAATTGTAGAGTTACCGGCAGATTATCCCGTAGGGCAGGCGTCTCCGCCTACCGCCCAAGCGGGGACGCCTGCTGTCAGTGCAAATCTAGTAGCCGATCGCGCAACAATATCTCGCACCTTGACAGAGGCACGGACTCGTGCTTTACTACAAGATGTACCATCAGCTTATAAAACTCAGATTAACGACGTGCTATTAACGGCTCTCGTACAGAGTTTTGAGCAGTGGACCGGCAGTACAATACTCTTGGTGAATCTGGAGGGACACGGACGAGAGGATTTATTTGCGGGAGTCGATCTATCTCGTACAGTTGGTTGGTTTACAAGTATTTTTCCCGTATTATTAGATATAAAAGAAATTGAGCATCCAGGAGAAGTCCTTAAATCAATTAAGGAACAACTGCGGCAAATCCCACAGCGGGGTATTGGTTATGGCCTCCTCCGTTATCTCAGTCCTGATGCAGGCGATCGACTGCGATCGCTTCCGGCACCGCAGGTCAGTTTCAATTATCTGGGACAATTTGACCAGATGGAGTTAGCTGCGGGATGGAAATACACCTCAGACGATACTGGAGATCTGCACAGTTTCCAGGGACAGCGCAGTCATTTACTGAATGTAAATGGATTAGTAGCAGCGGGTCAATTGCAGTTAGAATGGCACTACAGTCAGAAAATTCATCGCGGGAGGACGATCGAGAATTTAGCAAATGCCTACATGAGTGCTTTAGACAGACTGATAGACCACTGCTTATCATCAGAAGCTGGAGGTTATACACCATCCGACTTCCCAGAGATGCAGATGAGTCAAGCGAAATTGGATGAACTTTTGGAAGAATTGTAAATGAAGAATTGTGAATTTAAAATTGTGAATTGAGCATAAGATATAAGAAATATTGATTTTTCGTGAAATGCTATGCTAAATCTTTATTAGCAATTAGCGCTTATTAGCTAAAACTAGCAATCAATCATGGCATCAGTAGTAAAATTATTCGATCCGCTCGCGCAAAGCAAGCAAAACGCTTCCGACATATCCTGTGTTTCCTGTAACAGTATGTACAGGTCATGTAGGGTATTGCGAGAGTTTATACTTTACTATTTTCCCTTGTACAATCTCCCGATGAGCGACTTCTTCAAATTTTCGCCCATTTTGGGTTTCATCGAGGCACTGGTGTACGAAACAGACGAAGAAGTAGAACAACTTCAGCATAGGGGTTACGAACCAGACATGCCATCACCTTGGTTCGCGAAGCAAAAGATAATCTTGGAAGTATTAGATGAGAAGGATCTGCGCCACTTTAAAGTAGAATCATACTTGAACAAGTTGGGAGAGTACTTCGAATTAGAGAGTCAATTATTGAGGGCGAAGCACGTGACTCATACTTTGATTACTCAAGCAGCAGAGTTGCGTTCTTCCGACTATCGCGTTCTTCATTGTACCCTATTGAAAATGTTGGGGTTAAATTATAACCAAGAAGAGTTGAACGAAGAGTTGAGCTTGATGTGGCCCCTGGAAGTGCTCAATGACATAGAAGACGATCTAATGTCATACAAAGAGGATGTCGAGGCAAAACATTACAACACTTACCGCATGTTTGTTAAGGTGTATGGAGAAAAGGCACCATACTATCTCAAGCAAGATTTGTACTACTATGAACATTTATTTCATCAACAACTAGACCAACTATCAGAGGTAAGGAAAGCAAGATTTAGAAAGGCGTGGGATGCTTATCGTTTGGATCATCCAGTACCGGTGATTCCCGAGCCGATTATTGAGAATGAAGAATAGTGACTTGGGAATGATGTAATGAAAAACTAAGGATGAGAATACCGATCGCACTTAAGAAAATCTGGAATCGTCGATATCGGACGTTAATCTGTTTTATATTAGCGATCGCCCTAGTCAGTTGTCTGCGACCACGCGCTTCACAGATGGCAGGGATAGCAGGACTAACATCTCAAATCATTGTCAGTAGTTCTGTAGAACCGAACAGTTTTAATCCACAACTGATGCAGGAAGGAGCGGAAATTTTAATTTACCTTTATGAAGGACTGGTTCGGGAAAACGATCGCGGGGAAATCGAACTGGCGCTGGCTGAATCCTGGGAATATTCGAGCGATCGAAAAAAAATAATTTTTACCCTGCGAAAAGGGCTAAAATGGTCGGATGGCGAGCCCCTCACAGCGGATGATGTTGTATTTACCTATGGCGAGATTTACTTAAATCCAGCCATTCCCTCCTATGCCAAGGATTTCTTGCAAATTGGCCAAAGTGGTAAATTCCCGATAGCGAGGAAATTAGACGATCGGCGGGTTACGTTTATCTTGCCAGAACCATTTGCTCCCTTCCTGCGGACAACCATTATGGAAATATTACCCGCCCACGTGCTCCGATCGTCTATTATAGAAAAAGACTCTGCCGGTAGACCTTTGTTTATTTCCACCTGGGGCACGGATACAGATCCAAAGCAAATCATTAGCAACGGTCCTTATCGGTTAGAATCCTATGTTCCTGGGGAACGGATAACCTTTAGCAAAAATCCCTATTACTGGCGTCAAGACGATCGGGGTCACGGTCAGCCCTATATAGATAGAATAATTCAGAGAACAGTTGATAATGATGACACCGCTTTAATCCAGTTTCGTTCGGGAATTCTAGATTTTCTGAAAGTACATCCAGATTACTTTGCCTTATTGAAAAAAGAGGAGAAGAGAGGAAAGTTTACCATCTATAATGGCGGTATGCAAACAGGAACCACAGTTATAATGTTTAACTTAAACAGGGGAATCAGAAATGGTCGGCCCCTGGTGGACCCCATTAAATCCCGTTGGTTCAATACCGTGGCATTTCGCCAAGCTGTGGCTTTAAGCATCGATCGTCATGGTCTAGTAAAAATTATTTTTAGAGGCTTAGGGGGATTGCCAAATTCCCCGATCGCCGAACTGAGTCCTTACTATCTTTCTCCAGAAGCAGGCTTGCCAGTATACGAATATAATATTCATAAAGCAAAAACCTTGCTGCGAAGCTCGGGCTTTCGATATAATGAGAAAGGTCAGTTATTGGATAGGGCTAGCAATAGAGTCCGATTTACCCTAACCTATAATGTAAGCGATCGGACGTTGGAGAATATGGCCCCCCTAATTCAGCAGAATTTAAGTCAGATTGGCATTCAGGTAGATTTGCAGCCCCAGGCAATCAAATTAGTTGTAGACAAATTAATGAATACAATGGATTGGGAGTGCCAAATCCTTAAGGGTTTTCCGATGACAATAGAACCCCATGATAATGTAAATTTTTGGTATACTGACAGTAATTGGCATTTTTTCAATCGTCAACCACAAGCAAGACAAACATCAGTTACGAGGCGTACAGTAGCTGCTTGGGAGCAAAAAATTGCCGATCTCTATCTAGAAGGAGCCGCAACTATCGATGAAACAAAGCGCAAGCAGATCTATGCAACCACCCAAAAGCTCGGCCAGAAGTATCTACCATTTATTTATCTGGTAAACTCATTATCCCTGGTAGCAGTGCGCGATCGCATTCAAGGGGTAAAATACTCGGCTTTCCAAAACCCCTTTGCCAACCTATACGAATGGAAACTAAAATAAATAATAGATAATTAAAAATAAAAAATGGGAAAAGTATTTGAAAGCAATCAAAAAATGAATCAACAGCAGCAAACAGAATTTTCGCAATTGTTAATCGAAGTGGGACGGCAGCTACATACACTGGTAGTAGAGGGGAACGCGATCGCCCATAAATCGCAGCAAGACTGGTATGAGTTTGCGGTTAATTTATTGTCAGGAGGATCGGCATTCGATAGAGTGCAGCGCCCGTTAAAAGAAGCAGTAGAGCTGTACGAACGGCACTATACAAATTGCGGTACAGAGATAAACCCAGTCGATCTAAAAGCAGTACAGTATTATATTGTAGCCAAAGTTGTCCGAGATGTCAGGCTGAAAGCAGCAGCACTGGCAGATAAATGGTATTTTATTTGTCACGACACGGAAATACCCAACCCGGGAGATTTTGTGACAGTGCAGCTTTTCTGCGAACCTCTAGTTGCAGTACGCCAAGGGGATGGTTCGATAAAAGTTTTTCTGAATGTTTGTCCGCATCGTCAATGTCTGGTGTTTGAAAGAACTGGTTGTATGAAGGTGGATAAACCGATATTATGTCCCTATCACGGTTGGGGCTTTAGTGAAAAGGGAGAATGCACTAACGCGCCAGGAGCAAACAGAGGCGAGTTTGGCGATGATTTCGACCTGAAAAACTACAGTTTGCGGTCTTGTGAAGTGAGCATAGATGCAAATCAAGCTGTATTTGCCAAGTTGGTGACAAGTGAGACAACGGATGCTAGTACCGTGCAACCGGTGTATGCCGATGGGAGCATAAACGGACAGAATGCTGGAGTGGCGATCGCGGAATTATTACAAGAGGTAAGTCCGGGGTACGAGTTCGGGATAACGGCAACTCTACCGGAAGAAATTCGCCTCTGGATTAAGGTTGGTTATCTAGGAGAACAGCTAAAACATCTAGTTACTCCCATCGCCAGGGAACGCGGGATAACATCAAAGGAAATTTTGTCAGGCATTAATGTCAACCCCACGGAAAAGACCCAATATCGGGAATTACTGCTAGAGTCGGTAATGGCGGAACTGCGACAGCTGCTGTTGATGGTGGAAGGGGAAACGACATCGTTAAGACTAGAAGATCTTCTCGAAGGAGTTGAGAGATCGGGTACTCGGGCAGTTACAGAAGAGACCCAAGAGGCGATCGCCCCAGTCCCCGCCTTAGAAGAAGAAGTCGCGGAGAGGGGCGATCGCGTGAAAGAAAGAAGGATCGCCTTACCAATTTGGACCTATGGGGATGCCGAACTGTTTGCTTTAGAAATAGAACATCTGATCGCGCCTACTTGGCAATTTGTCTGTCACGTCAGCGAAATACCGCGACCGCATCAATATACTTGGTTGGATATAGTGGGGGAACGCGCCTACGCGATCAGAACGGCAAACGGCGACCTGTTTGCGGGTAAACTCAAGCATGTTGACGCCCGATCGCGATCCCCCCTAACCCCCTTAGAAAAGGGGTGGAAAGTTTAGAGATACCCATTGGGCAACTTGGGCAATGGGGAAAATGTTTAGAAGGTGAAGAGTTAGAACGCGCTGCCTCAGACTATGGTTTAGAACCGATCGACATTGAAGTATTTTACGGTTTTATCTTTATTCGGTTACTGCGCCAGGGACCGAGGTTAAAAGACATCTGGCATCAACCGGGTTTACTAGAACCCTACAAACTAGAAGAACTGCAATTGATCGACGGTCCCGACGGTCATTACGAGATTTCCGTAGAGGTAGACTACAAACTCCTGTGGGAAAACTTCTTGGAAGACTACCATTTTCCGATGATGCATAAAGGACTGACCCTCAGGTTTGGGGTATCGAGCGATTGCGAAGGTATTAATGGTATGATTATTCCCATGCGCGATCCCGCTTCGCCCAAATTAAAGCCGATCGAGCAACAATACTATGAATGCGCTAAAACTCTAGGGCGACATGGTTGGGACCGGGAGAAAGAACTTGCTGCTATAGCAGCAGAGCGGCATTTTTTGCCAGAACCCTTGTGCTATTCGGCCTTTTGCTCGATGGCCGCCCAGGAAGAAATGCCAATGCCATTTTCATTGAGCGTCTTCCCCGAACACGTACAAGCTTTTGCGATCGTACCTGGAGGACCAAGGGAAGCTCGCTTTCACGTGAGAAGTTACGGTCCGGTGCTAGATCCCGCAGCACCGGAAACAGAAATAATTAAAGCAGCACAACAGGCAAACATTCAACTACTGATAGAATCCTTACATGAAGATATCCGCGTCAACTACATTACTCAAGATAGCGTGACATCGCAATTGTTTGAGAAACTGGGAGTATTCAGCATTGCCGAATGGGATGTGGCAAAATTTCAGGAGGCAGTACAAATAAATGTTCCCGTGACTTCTTACCCTCAGAAACCATCTCAACTTGTTAGAACGTGAATATTACAGACAAAAAATCAGCGAGAGAACAGTCGATCGAGTCGAATACAGAAATAGAGGCCCGTAAAGCAGAGCATCTGAGAGTTTGCCTAGAAGAGGATGTACAGTTTAGGCAAGTGACTAGCGGGTTAGAACGCTATCGCTTTACCCATTGCGGTCTGCCAGAACTAGACCGCAGTGAAATCAATTTAGCAAGCAGCTTTTTAGAAAAAAGGTTGCAGGCCCCGATATTAATTTCTTCGATGACGGGAGGAACTGAATTTGCTCGCTTAGTTAATATAAGATTAGCAAAGATTGCTCAACGCTATGGCCTGGCGATGGGAGTTGGTTCTCAGCGCATTATTGTCGAACAACCAGATTTAGCACCGACATTTGCCGTCAGGTCCGTTGCGCCAGATATACTATTACTAGCAAACTTGGGGGCCGTCCAGTTAAATTATGGTTACGGTCTGGAACAATGCTTGCGGATGATAGAGTTGTTGGAAGCAGATGCCCTGATTTTACATCTTAACCCTTTGCAAGAATGCGTGCAATCCCGGGAGATACTAACTTCCGAGGATTATTGTCTAAAATTGCGCAACTATGTCAAGAATTGCCAGTTCCGGTGGTTGTCAAAGAGGTGGGAAATGGCATTTCTGCGGGTGCGGCCCAACGTTTGATCGCGGCAGGGGTGGCGGCGATCGACGTAGCAGGTGCTGGTGGAACATCATGGGCAAAAGTCGAAAGTCAACGGGCCAAAGATAATAAACAGCGTCGTCTGGGACAAACTTTTGCTGACTGGGGGTTGCCAACTGCTGAATGTATTAGTAGTATAAGGAAGATCGCCCCCAACATTCTTCTGATTGCTTCTGGCGGACTGAGGAATGGACTGGATGTAGCAAAGGCGATCGCGTTAGGTGCCGATCTAGCAGGTTTAGCTCGCGTTTTTTTAGAAGCAGCAGCAGTATCAGAGGAAAAACTCGATGAGTTTGCCGATATTCTAATTGCCGAGTTAGAAACAGCTTTATTTTGCACGGGAAATAAGGATATAGTATCTCTCAAAAGCTCTGGGATGCTCCAACCGGTAATGAATATCTAGCTTTTCGTGTCACGGCGCTATTTCGATCTAAAATCATGCTGAAATTCGCAATTGAATTTAATTACGATATCCCGATCTCTCAAAAATTAGTAGTCGGGACTTTGGGACCGTCGGGAACGAGCAGTGAAAGTGTACTTGAATATGTAGTAGAACAATTGCAATTAGAAGCCGTTACGATTACTACGAAGTTATTTGAAAATTTCGATCAATTAAAGGAAGCATTGCTGTCAGAAAAAGTCAATCTTGCTCTGGTTCCTCATGCCTACCATAATATTAACGACTTTTACATGGAGCCGAGTTTTGAACTGAGCTTTATTTTCATTTATCCGACACCGATTTATGGCTTGGCAAAGAAGCCGATAGCCAAATTTGACATGAACAATTGTACAATACTAACTCATCCAGCGCCCTTACCGTTGCTATCGTATCTCATGCCAGACTATGAAAAAGAAAAACATATTAAAGTTAAATTAGTTGATTCCACCAGTGTAGCAGCAAAAGAGGTCAGTGATGGATTAGCGGAACTAGCGTTAACCAATGAGAAAGCAGCGAAAAAATATGGTTTAGAGTTTATTAGAACCTATGGAGAGATAAAAATGAGTTGGTCTATTTTTAAGCATAAAGAAGATAATTTTTTGATAACCCATAACTATATTTATAACAACCTACAACGAACAAATAGCAAATTATGTCTGTATATTTTCCAATAGGTAAACATATTCAAGTAAAATCTTCGGTAGAGTTGTTGGCATTTCAATGTCAGGATACAGTTATACAGTTAGCTACTATTTATCCAGGTGCTATATTCGATCTACACCATCATCCAGAAAGTCAAATGGGTATGGTATTCAATCGGGGTTTGGAGATAAATGTAGATGGGAAAAAAGTAATGTTGACTCCCCTAGAAGATGTATATGTGGCGGATGCTAATGTTCCCCATGGTTCGGTTAATACTTCTTCCGAAACAGTGCTGTGTTTTGATGTCAAGCGGATCGTACAGACAGATGAACCGGTGAGCCAGAAACCAGGTGGTTCTGGAAAGGACAAAGCAGGTGAGGCATTTTTAAAACTTTGGCCCGCGAAAGATGCAGTGACTGGGTTCGATCGTAAATTAGGAACTGGTTCTTGGTTTGATGTGATAATGACTCAAATACCTCCTGGTGGAGAAATGCCTGTAAAAAAATCAGTACGCGATCGCATGGGAATCATTCTTAATAGTCAAATGGTAATGACGGTAGGAGAAGAACGGCAAAGGATAGAATACGGGAAAATTTATTATGTGCCCATTGGGTCTTCTTATAGGGGGTACAATGAATCAAGTCAAGAAGTTTGTTTAATTGAGATTGGGATATAATGGATTTAGGATTAAGTGAAAAAGTTGCCTTGGTAACGGGTGCTAGTGCCGGTATCGGCTATGCTGTAGCCCAGAGGCTAGTTTGGGAAGGATGCAAGTTGATTATTTGCGGTCGAAATGGCGATCGCCTCAAGCAGGCGGAACAATCTTTAGCAGCTAAGGAAGGAAAAATTCTGAGTATTAGTGCTGACGTTCAGCAAGCAAAGGACTCTCAAGCAGTGGTGGAGTCAGCGCTGAAGAAATTTGGGAAAATTGATATCCTGGTAAACAATTCAGTAGGAGCGAAATTTGCTAGGGATGCAGTGGAAAATATATCCGATGCCGATTGGCAGGCGGTCTTGGAAGGGAAGTTAATGGGATACATTAGAATGACCAAGTTGGTGTTACCGACGATGAAAGACCAGAAATGGGGTCGGATCGTTAATATTATCGGAACATCAGGTAAAGAACCTTCGGGGAATCTAATCAGATCGGGAGTAAGCAATGCAGGATTGATAAATTTTACCAAAGCAGTGGCTACCCAAGTAGCACCGTATAACGTGTTGGTCAATTGTGTCAATCCAGGTATGATAGAGACACCAAGACATCAAGAATATTTAGAGATATTTGCGAAAGCAGGAAATAAAACAGAAACAGAAATCAAAGAGGATTTGATTAAGCGCATTCCCCAAGGTCGTCGAGGTGAAGCTAAAGAAGTTGCTAATTTAGTAACATTTCTGGCATCGGAATGTGCTAGCTATATAACGGGAATTTCGATAGCAATTGATGGTGGCTTGTCGTCATCCGCTTTTTGAGTAAAAATAAGAATATGGTTGTTAGTAAAAATCAGACCAAAGATATTGAAGCGATATATCCTATCTCTCCCACGCAGCAAGGGATATTATTTCATGTTCTTTACAACCCAGAATCTCGGGAATATTTCGACCAGTTTAAGTTTGTCATTCACGGGAATCTAGATCCTGTAGCATTTGAACGGGCTTGGGTGATGCTTGTAGAACGACATGCGGTGTTGCGCACGCTGTTTGTTTGGAAGAACCGCAAGCAGCCAGTTCAGGTAGTGCGTAAAGCAGTCAAGCTTACTTGGGTGTATAATAACTGGCGATCGCTCTTACCTGAAGAGCAAAAAGTCAGTATGGATAATTTTTTGGCATCCGATCGCGACTCGGGAGTAGAACTGGACAAAGCGCCATTGATGCGATGCGCACTCATGCGGGTCGGAGAGGAAAAGTACGAGTTTGTGTGGAGTTTTCATCATATAATACTAGATGGTTGGAGTTGGCCAGTCTTACTAAAAGATATCTGGGCTTTTTACTCTTCGATTAAAGGCGATCGCCCGTTAAACTTAGCGCCACTGCGTCCTTATCGAGACTATATCACTTGGTTACAGCAACAAGACATGGCGCGGGCGGAGGAATTTTGGCGAGAAGCCCTTTCGGGGTTTACAGTATCTACTCCTTTAGTAGTAGAGAATTTAAGTCAGGATAAACCCGAACAGACGCAAACCTGCTTAATGCAGTATCGGGATCTCTCAATTGAAGCAACGACTACCTTAAAAAATTTTTGCGCAACAAATCATCTGACACTTTTCACCTTAGTGCAAGCAGCATGGGGTCTGCTTCTGAGTCGTTACAGTCAAGAGTCGGATATTGTTTTTGGGGTAACAGTATCGGGTCGTCCCCCCGAGTTAGCTGGCGTAGAATCTATGGTGGGGTTGTTCATTAAAACTATTCCAGCGAGGTTAAAAATCGATACAACCAATACATTGTCCTGGCTTCAGAAACTACAAAAACAGCATATAGATCGCGAACAGTACGCCTACGCCTCCTTAGCGGATATACAAAGTTGGAGTGACATTCCTCCGGGAGAACAACTGTTTGAAAGTCTGGTCGTTTTTGAAAACTATCCCACAACCGCGCGACAACTTCCCGATAATTTGCGTATCAGCGATCTGCAAGATATCGGAATGACAAACTATCCCCTCACAGTCCTAGCCATTCCAGGGGAACAACTCAGCTTGAGAATTAAACATAAGGGCGATCGCTTCGATGCAGACAGCATCGACCGCATGTTGGGACATTTGGAAACTTTGCTGGCAGGAATTGCCGCTCATCCAGAGGCCAACCCAGCAGAATTATCTATACTGACCGAATCGGAGCGAGAATTACTTTTAGTAAAGTGGAATCAGACAGAGAGCAAACAGCCGATAGGGCAATGCATACATCAGATATTAGAACAGCAGGCAGCAAAAAATCCCCAAGCAACTGCGGTAGTTTATGCAGATCGACAGTTAACTTATCAACAGTTAAACCAGAAAGCCAATCAGTTAGCACATTACCTGCAAAGTTTAGGAGTAGGGAGTAATGTACCTGTAGGGATATGCTACAAACGCTCTCTGGAAATGGCGGTTGCCATCCTGGGCGTGTTAAAAGCAGGAGGGATATGCGTACCCTTAGATCCCAGCTATCCCCCAGAACGTTTAACCTTGATGCTAGCAGATAGTCAACCGCCTGTAGTATTAACCCAGGAGGATGTCAATCTCCAGATCGATCGTCAATGTCATCGGATCGTGCAGTGGGAGGAAATTGCAGACCTTACAGATATCAATCCCGACCGGGCAGTCAAACCAGAAGATTTAGCCTATATCATCTATACTTCCGGATCGACGGGAACTCCGAAAGGCGTTGCCGTGCCCCATCGCTCTCTGATCAACTTAATCGAATATCATCAAGCCGAGATGACAACAGGCGTCGGAGTTTTGCAATTTGCATCCTTCAGCTTTGACGTAAGTTATCATGAAATAGTAGCAGCATGGGCTTTTGGCGGTCCGCTATATATTATATCTGAAGACGAGCGCAAAGACATTGATAAATTAATCCAGATTTTAGCCAATAACCCCATTGCCAAAGTAATACTGCCTGTAGTATTGTGGCAGCAAATAGCCGAAATATACGGCACGCAAGCGCATCTGTTTGCAAATCTGCGGGAGGCGATCGCCTGCGGGGAGCAGTTGCAAATCACCCAGCCCACGCTCGAAATGTTCGAGGGGCTACCTCATTGTAGATTATACAATTTTTACGGACCTTCCGAAGCCGATTTAGTGACCGCCTATCGTTTCAGCGATCGCGTTGACAGTTGGCCAGTCTATCCCCCCATCGGCAAACCAGCCGCGAACGTCAAAGTCTATATATTAGATAGCAACCTGCAACCAGTACCCATAGGCATTCCGGGGGAACTATACGTCAGTGGCGGCGGTTTAGCAAGAGGCTATTACAACCGTCCCGAAATCACTCGGAGTAAGTTCATTCCTAACCCCTTCAGTGAGGATCCAGAAAACAATAGGCTTTACAAAACGGGCGATTTAGCTTGCTACTTACCCGATGGCAACATTGAGTATAAGGGACGGAGCGACGATCTAGTCAAGGTGAGAGGATTTCGGGTTGAACTCGCAGAAGTAGAAGCAGTTTTGAGCAAGCATCCCCAAGTAAGTCAAGCAGTAGCAAAAGTCTTTGGAGAAAGTGCGAGAGAAAAATATTTAGTAGTTTACTTCATCCCCCAGCAAGGACGGAAACTGCTAGTTGAAGAACTGCGGCAATTTATGCAAGCAAAGTTGCCAGACTATACGATACCGTCAGCATTTGTAGAGATTGAGTCCTTTCCCCTGACGCCCAATGGGAAAGTTAACCGTAGAGTCCTGCAAGAACCGACTGCCTTGCGACCGTCACTGGAGCAAACATTTGTGGCTCCGCGCACGCCAACAGAAGAAATATTGGCGGGGATATGGCAGGACGTGTTAGGTAAGGAACGAGTTGGCATCCACGACAATTTCTTTGACTTGGGAGGACATTCCTTGCGGGCAATGGAGGCGATCGCCCTCAGTCGCAAAGCATTCCAAGCAGAATTACCCCTAAAGGAGTTTTTTGCCGCACCCACGATCGCGGAAGTAGCCCAATACATGGAAACGGCGAGTTACGGCACGCAAGATGAGCATAAACCCGTGCTGCAACCGCGTTCCCAGGCGGAAGTAAGGGAAAGAGGGCGATCGGGGTACAGTCCCATTTCTCATACACAACAGGAGTTTTGGTTTTTCGAGCAGCTATATCCGGGGAACCAACTGTACCACCTACACCTAGTCTATCGTCTGACTGGCAAACTCAATCTCAAAGCCTTAGAGGAGAGTCTAAGAGAAATCGTCCGGCGACATGAAACCTTGCGGAGTACATTTTCATGCGTGAATGGGGAAATTATCTGTTGCGTAGTACCAGAACCTGTATTAGATTTCTCAATCGTAAATTTGCGAGAACTACCGCCAGGGGAACGAGAAGCCGAGGCCCAGCAACAGGCCCATGCTGCCATACAACAACCCTTTGACTTTACCCGAGGACCGTTCCTGCGCAGTCAACTCTGGCAATTGGATGAAACAGAGTATTTATTTTTGATAGCCACCCATCATATCGTGGCTGATGGCTGGTCATTTGGGGTTTTGCTGCAAGAGTTGTCTGCTCTGTACGCCACCTTCTGTGAAAGCCTACCTTCTCCGTTACCAGAGTTACCATTGCAGTATGCCAATTTTGCAGCTTGGCAGCGGGAATGGCTACAGGGAAAAGGATTGGAAGAGCAGCTGACATTTTGGAAACAGCATCTCGGCGTAACACCGCCAGTAATGGAACTCCCCACGGACTATCCGCGTCCGCCTCGGCGCACTTTTGCAGGGGCTGGAGAACCGGTACAGTTTTCATCTTCCCTAGTGAGTAAGCTGAAGAAACTCTGTCAACAGGAAGGCGTTACTTCCTACATGACTGTATTGGCAGCTTTCAAAATCCTACTATTTTTCTATACTGGTCAGGAAGATATTATAGTCAGCAGTCCCATTGCCAATCGGCTGCAAGCAGAAATCAGAGACTCGATAGGATTTTTCGTTCACTTATTACCCTTGCGAACCAATTTAGGAGAGAACCCCAGTTTTATAACCCTACTCCGGCGGGTGCGATCGGGAGTTTTGGACGTATACGCGCATCAGGAAATGCCGTTTATCAAGCTAGTAGAGGGACTGCAACCAAGGCGCGATCGGCACTATACCCTACTGACGCAAGTGATGTTTGTCTTGTTAAATTTGCCAGAGCAAGATTTAAGTTTGGCGAATATGACAGTTCAGCCCTTAAACCTGGAAAAAAGTGATGGACGAGACATAGCAGAATTTGATTTGAATCTCTACCTGGCAGAAACAGAGTCAGGCATTGCTGGCAATCTGTTCTATAGAACTAATTTGTTTGCAGCAAAGACGATCGCGCTTATGGTCAGGCAATTCGAGGTATTGTTAGAATCAGTAGTTACAGACCCCGATCGGACTTTGACACAACTGCGATCGAGCTTAGAACGAGCGACAGAACCGATACTACAGTCTCGTCAGACGGCGCGAGGGCGGGATCGCGCGATCGGCGATTTTCTCCTTAGGTCGGAATTGCACGGAACCAAGACCTGGGGAGAACCAGCAAATCCCACAGAAATTACATTGCTAAGGATATGGCAAGAGGTGTTAGAAATCGAGAGAATCAGTACGCACGACAACTTTTTTGCTCTGGGAGGATGTTCTATGCAACTATTGCAAGTGCTGGCAAAAATCCAAGAAGCTTACTCAGTCGATCTTTCAGTAGATAGACTGTTCGAGCAGCCTACGATCGCTGAAATAGCAGGTGCGATCTGTAATCAGTAGTTAGCGATATATTGACAACTAACAACAAACAATAAATAATTGTGAACAGATATCTTTTTGACTTAACGGGTAAGGTAGCTATTGTTACGGGAGCCGCACGCGGTATTGGTAAAGTATTGGCGCGAGAATTAGCAGCGGTAGGAACAAAAGTTGTTGTCGCTGATATTAACGTAGAAGGATCCGAAAACACCGTACAAATGATTCGAGATGCGGGTGGACAGGCGATCGCCATTCCCACTGATGTCAGGGACCGTCAAGAATGCGATCGCCTGATCGAGCAAACGGTAGCAGAATATCATCAGTTAGACATAATGCTTTGCAATGCAGGCATTGACATACTTAAACCGGCGATCGCTTTAGAAGAGTTTGAGTGGGATAATATTATCAACACCAATCTCAAAGGCTATTTTCAATGCGCCCAACTAGCGGCTCGACAAATGATACAACAAGGAACTGGAGGTTCAATTATTATGAACTCTTCCATCGGAGGAGTGGTAGGAATTGCGGAATCTGCTGCATATACAGCATCCAAAGGTGGGGTGAATTTGCTCGTGCAATCTCTAGCATTAGAATGGGCCGATCGCAATATCCGAGTCAATGCTTTTAGTCCCGGCTATATAGATAATATTATGGAGGGTACAGAAAACTTTCGCCGCCCGCCAAAAGAGGACCAGGAGCACTTAAACGCTGTAATTCCCATGAAACGACGCGGGAAACCAGAGGAACTGGTAGGACCGGCGATCTTCCTGGCTTCTGAGGCAGCTTCCTACGTAACAGGAGCAATTTTGATGGTAGATGGTGGCTACAGTGCCATGTAACTCATATCTTGCACCATTCTAGATTAATCTCATAGCCCGCCCAGGGTTCAAAGATACTGTGGGCGAATTAATGGGGGTTTCACCCCAATTGCCTGATGTTAAGCCAACGTGAGTTCGACGAAACTAGAAAATAGCAGGAGGTAGTGCTGGTAAGCCAAAGAAGCTCCAAACCGAGCGAGGCTCACTTTTTTATCTGCCTAGCTGTAGGCCACCAAGCCAGCAGGTTGACCAAGAAGTTGAAGACACTCCGGTGGTGAGAATGCTCGATTTGACAGATGTTCTTGACTTGGTCCTTAACCGCTTCAATACTCCCTTAAGACCAGTTGCAACTCGTCAAAAGTTTCCTCCCCTTTCGAGGTCAAGATGACGAGCTGTGCCAGTTGTCTGGGGTGCCGATCGCGTCCTCCGTTAGCGCAGCGGCTGCGCAGCAGCTAGCATTTTGCCAATCATGTCATAGATAGACAAATTTTTCTCAAAATGGTGGCTGCGGCTGCTTAGCAGCGTTTTTACGTATACTTATACGAAGTGCGCGTAGTGCTAGTGCTGCGCAGCAGCTAGTGCCCGTAGCGCTGCCGCAAAAGAGATATGCACCCTGTTCGTAATTCGGAAGTTAGAGACATCCAAACCTATAGGCAGTGAGCGACGTAGGATCGCCTTAGGGTTGCCAGGCCGGAGTGTCGGGTAAAATTGGCAAGAATGGTTTGGGTAACTGTAGAACTCACGTTAAGCAATACGATCGGCAATCCGATCGAGAGAGTAAAAAATATGGAAAAGGCTCAAAAAAGCTCTATTTTAATTGTGGATGATAACCCAATGAATCTCAAGGTGCTGTTTGAGGTGTTGGATCGTGCCGGGTTCAAAGTCTCAGTAGCTAAGAGTGGTGAAAGTGCAATCAGAAGGCTGGAAAATACATTACCAGACGTGATTTTGCTAGATGTAATGATGCCGCCAGGAATAGATGAGTTTGAAACCTGCCGCCGGATGAAAGAGGACGTTAAAACAAAAGAAATACCAGTCATTTTCATGACAGCGCTTGCGGATGTAAAGAATAAAGTTAAAGGGTTGGAAATAGGGGCAGTAGATTACATCACCAAGCCCTTTCAAAACGAAGAGGTTTTAGCCAGGATAAGTACCCACCTCCAACTGCGAAAAGCTCAAGTTCAGTTAGTCCATAGTGAAAAAATGTCCTCCTTGGGGCAATTGGTGGCAGGGGTGGCCCACGAAATCAATAATCCAGTAAATTTTATTCACGGCAACCTTTTCCACGCCAGGCAATACACTCAACAATTGCTAGACCTATTAGAATTATTATATGCAAATCAATCCAATTACATGGCTCCAGAAATTCAAGATATGATAGAAGAAATAGACATAAATTTTATAATAAAAGACCTACAAAAGCTATTTAATTCGATGCAAATAGGCACTAAACGCATTCGGGAGATTGTTCAGTCCCTGCGGAAATTTTCCCGGTTGGATGAAGCGGAACTTAAAGCAGTAGATCTACAGGAGGGACTTGATAGTACCTTAATGCTCCTAGAAAGCCGTCTGCAAGTTATGCCCGATCGGGCAGCCATTCAGGTGGTCAAGGAATACGGCAAGTTACCTCTAGTGGAGTGCTACGCCGGAGAACTGAATCAGGTGTTTATGAATTTGCTCGCCAATGCGATCGACGCTCTGGCGAACATCCCCTCTCCGCAAATTATCATTCGCACCTTGTTAATTAAAGATGAGCGAGTGCAAATCTCAATAGCCGATAATGGTCCTGGCATTAGCGAGTCGGTGCAAAAACAAATATTCGATCCCTTCTTTACCACTAAACCCGTGGGGTCGGGGACAGGGTTGGGGTTATCTACTAGCTACCAGATCGTGGTCGGGCGTCATGGTGGTAAGTTATCCTGCATTTCCGCACCTGGTAAAGGAGCGGAATTTTTCATTGAGATCCCGGTGCGCCTTTGGTAATTTTATGGGCACCGTAGGACCGATCGCTTGCCTAATGGTGGGCAATTACTACCAATAGGGTGGAGATCCATACTTGATGTTAGGAAAATTAAATGTTAGTAGTACAAATGATAATTGAATCTCAACACAAGGAGAGAGATTGAGAGCTGCGATCGGGCAGAGTTGATTGAGTGAGAGAAAAATACTATAATCAAGGGAGCCGCTCCCCAAGAGGTGACAAGGAGTCATGACCCGATCGTGCCGCAGCTCAAATCTTGGAGATCTGTGTTATCATAAAAGTCACGTAGTAAAGTGGTTTGTCAAAAAGAGGAAAAGAGGAAGTATCATGAGTAATAGCAGCAACTTCCGGCAAGCGATAAGCGAAGCCCAAGGCCAGGCAATAATTGGCCCCAATGTCATCCCCAACGCCCTGCCCTACGTGGGTGGCGGTCTATTGTTAACCGCAGTTGGCAGCTACGGGGGCATTGGTATGATTAAGAGCAACCCAGGGCTGTTCATGCCCACCTTCATTGTGGCCATGATTGCCGAGCTAGCCTTGTTCTTTATTGCCCGTGGGGTGGCACAAAAAGGTAATAACAGCACGGCCCTGCCCCTGCTGGCGCTATATAGCCTGTTGTCCGGCTACACCCTCAGCGGCTTAATTTATGTAGCCCTGGGGACACAGGGAGTTGGCCCGGAAGGAATTGCCATGGCCGCCGCAGGTTGTGGGATCACCTTTGTGGTCGCCAGACAGATAGGATCCAATCTCTCAGATACCGACGGTCTGGCCTGGACTCAAGCGATCTCCATGGCAATGATTGGCTTCTTCATAGTCATCGTTGGCCAATTCTTGTTTGCCATCTTCGGGGTCTACACGCCTACTTGGCTAGAAATTGCCATCTCCGGCTTCGGCATCTTTCTGTTTGCCGGTGTTGCCGTGGTGGATTTCTACATTCTGCCCCGGACCTATAACGATGACCAGTATCTATCCGCTGCCTTGTCGATGTACCTGACCTACATCAACCTGTTTATCTTCATCCTGCGGTTGCTGATTGCCATTAGTGGTGGTAGTCGCGACTAAAAAGCGGTAGTCGAATAGAGCAAAAATGGCAGGCTGTTGCCTGCCATTTTTTATTTGCCAACTTCCAAGCATGGTAGAATGGCACTGACTTAAGCTGTCATTGCGAGGGGGGGGGAGTCCAAACCGAGATGGTGGAGAACTCCACCAACAGTCCCCCCCGTTAGCGCAGCGGCCCGACGCAGGAGGGCTAGCAATCTCCCCACCAACAGCTCTTGGTTGAGATTGCTTCGGGGGGATGCCAGTGCAAGATGATGATTCTCCGCTTTGGGACCCCCCCTCGCAATGACATTAACAACTTTTTCACAACAAAGCCAGTGCCATTCCAGCATGGTAAGTGGTGCCCAAATCTGGCCCAGGTTTCAACCTATGAAAAAAAAGCTAAGATCGACGACAGAGATAAGAAGCCAAATATTCAAGCATCCAAACCATGATGGAACTTCTGGACATTAAGCGGGAAGTCGAAACCTTGTCCTTGCGTCTGGGTAAAACCCAGGACTATCTTTGACATTCCCGCACTGACTGCAAAAATCCAAGACTTAGAACAGCTGGCAGCACAACCAGAATTCTGGGACGACCAAACTAGCGCCCAGCAAACATTGCAAGAACTAAACGAGTTGAAATCTCACTGGGTACAGTTTGGGCAATGGCAAGCTAGCATAGAAGATCTGAGGGCAGTTTTGGAGCTGCTGGAGTTAGAAGCCGATGAGTCGCTGCTCCTTGAGGCCCAATCTAATATTTCCCACTTAAGCGGCCAATTAGATCGATGGGAATTGCAAAGATTGCTATCGGGCCCCTATGACAAAAAAGGCGCGGTCCTCACGATTAATGCTGGTGCTGGCGGCACGGACGCTCAAGACTGGGCCGAAATGTTACTGCGGATGTACGAGCGTTGGGGCAAAGACCACAGCTATCAGGTAAATTTAGCCGAAATCTCGGAAGGGGATGAAGCGGGCATCAAGTCGGCCACCCTGGAAATCTCCGGTCCCTATGCCTACGGTTACCTGAAGGCAGAAAAAGGCACCCATCGACTGGTGCGGATCTCTCCCTTCAATGCCAATGGCAAGCGCCAGACTAGCTTCGCTGGGGTGGAAGTCATGCCCATCCTGGATGAGGAGGTGCAGCTGGACCTTCCGGAAAAAGATTTGGAAATTACTACCTCTCGTTCTGGGGGCAAGGGCGGCCAGAATGTCAACAAGGTGGAAACTGCCGTGCGAGTGGTTCACGTTCCCTCTGGCATTGCCGTGCGCTGTACCCAGGAACGCAGTCAGCTGCAAAACAAGGAGAAGGCGATCGCCCTCCTGAAGGCGAAGCTACTGGTGATCGCCCAGGAACAGCACACCCAAAAAATTGCTGATATCCGGGGTGATATGGTAGAAGCAGCCTGGGGCAACCAGATTCGTAATTACGTCTTCCACCCCTACCAAATGGTGAAAGACCTCCGTACTACTGCGGAAACGACAGCCATTACAGATGTGATGAACGGCGATCTTGACCCCTTCATCCAAGCTTATCTCCGCCAGGAAAACCAGCTAGTCGAGAGTATTACTGCCTAATAGAAGGAAAGGGGGATGGGGCGCGATCACCCTCTCCCCTATTCGGCAATACACCGGCGGGCGGTGGAGATATTTTTTTGTGCTCTTCACTTAACAAAATGTAATGATACGTTACACTAGAGAGAACGTGTTTGCACTCAGCTTATGAGCCAATCATCTGACCAGGTAGAAGCGCCAGTTAATGCGGAACCGGTGGTGGACCAGGAAGCACCGGCAGCAACAGAACCCCAACCAAGTTACGTCAAGCTGGCGATGCGCAACATGGTGCGCAAAGGCGGCACTTCCTTAAAGCATTTTGCCCTGACAACTGTTGGTCTTTTAGGCATCCTCATCCTCTTGTCATACCTGACTCGTTAAGAAACGGCGCTAAAGCGCAACAACGAACGAATAGTATGAGGGAACTCCAGAATGGAAGTTGACGTGAGTATTCAGAGGCATTTTGCTGGTACCAATTGCCCAATTGACGATCGCACTTGGGTGAGTTGGTTCTCTCTATGGTTAGAAAAAATGCAGACAATACTGCCACCAGCTCAGGGCTATGAACTGAGTTTGATGCTGACTAGCGATGGGGAAATTCAGGCAATGAATGCCCAGTACCGCCAGAAAAATCAGCCGACAGATGTCTTGGCTTTCGCAGCTTTGGAAGTGGACTTTCCCCAGTACAATGAGTTGCATCCTGTGATTCTGGGTGATATCGTGATTTCGGTCGAGACAGCTGCGCGACAAGCGCAACAGCAAAGACATTCTCTCTCCTATGAGCTAGCATGGCTAGCAGCCCACGGTTTTCTCCATCTGCTGGGCTGGGATCATCCTGACGAAGAGCACCTCACGAGAATGTTGGAACAGCAGGAGATGCTGTTGCAAAAAGCTCTAATTGCTAGGAATGTTATCCCTGATGGGATGACGGTACAATTGTGAAGTTATCAGGTTGTTGACTTATGATTGCAAAACTAGAGAAGCAGACTCAAAACAACTCTCATCAGGCTCTAACACCCAACCGGGAATCATCCTGGCAGGTGGCTGAAAACATCCTCCTTAGTTTCAGATATGCTTGGGAGGGAGTAAGGTACGCTTTTAAGACCCAACGCAATTTTCGCATTCATATGGTGCTGGGCACACTGGCGATGCTTGGGAGCTTAATTTTGCATTTACAGTTAGTGGAAATAGCTGTAATTGGACTGACAAGTGGACTGGTTTTGACGATGGAGTTACTCAATACGGCCCTGGAGGCGGTTGTTGACTTAACGGTAAATAAAACATACCACGAACTTGCTAAAATAGCTAAGGATTGCGCTGCGGGTGCGGTGCTGATTTCGGCATTTGCAGCTATGGTGGTGGCGGGGTTGCTGCTGTTTCCTCCCCTGATAGCCATGATGGTAAAAACATGGGGCTAGAAATCAGATGCGGGAAACAAGAAATAGTTAATGACACAATAGATATTAGGAGTAGGGTATGTCGATCGTAGTTATCGATAATTACGACAGTTTCACTTATAACCTGGTACAGTATCTGGGAGAGTTAGGCAATGAGTTGCCCGTAGCTGCAGATATTCAGGTCTACCGGAATGATAAAATATCGGTGGCAGAGATTCGTCAGATGGAACCAGATGCGGTGGTGATTTCTCCAGGACCGGGCCGTCCGGAAGATGCGGGTATTTCTTTAGATTTGATTAGAGAGTTGGGACCGAGTTTACCAATTCTGGGGGTCTGTCTGGGACATCAAAGCATCGGTCAAGTGTTTGGTGGTAAGATAGTTTCGGCTCCAGTGTTGATGCATGGCAAGACATCTTCAGTGCATCATACAGGTGTGGGGGTCTTCCAAGAGGTGGAAAGTCCATTGATGGCGACGCGCTATCATTCTCTGGTAATTGACCGGGAGACTTGTCCGGAGGTGCTGGAAATTACAGCCTGGGTAGAAGATGAGACAATTATGGGTGTCCGACATCGGCAATATCCTCACATTCAGGGCGTCCAATTCCATCCGGAGAGTATTCTCACAAAAGCTGGCAAGCAGTTACTGCGAAATTTCCTGAACCAGCTGTAGTAATAGTAGCGAAATTAGTGAAATTGATGATGATGAAACGGCGACAGTTGATGCGCTACGGGGGTGCAAGTTTACTCGCTGCTGTGGGGACGGCTTGGACTGCGCAATTCCAGGCTTCTGTTGCAGTTACAAATGCAGAGTCCTTGTCAATTGAGTGGTTGGGTCACACTTGTTTTATGTTTACCGGAGAGGGGCGACGCATCCTGGTAAATCCTTTCCGCACTCTCGGCTGCACGGCGGGATATCGTCCTCCTAATGTAGAGGCGGATGTGGTGTTGATTAGCAGTCAGTTACTGGATGAAGGGGCGATCGAATCTCTCCCAGGCAAGCCGAAGTTATTATATCAGCCTGGAGCCTATAATATAGGTTCTCAGATACAGATTCAGGAATTAAAACTGACCACGATCGGGAAGGGGGACGCCGGTTTGGAACTAATGTGGCGTGGCGCTGGAACCAAGCGGGAATCAAAATTATACATTTGGGAGGGGTAGCAGCACCAATATCGATCGAGCAAAAGATTCTCATGGGGACTCCCGATGTGGTATTCATCCCAGTAGGAGGCGGTCCCAAAGCTTATAATCCCTCGGAAGCAAAGCAGGCCCTGACGGTGCTGAACCCGAAGCTTGTCATTCCGACCCATTACCGCACTGCTGCTGCTAATGATACTTGCAATATTGTTACAGTGGATGAATTTCTGGCCCTGATGGATGGCATCTCAGTGCGCCGCGTTGATGGCCAGGCGATCGCTCTTAGTGCTGCTGATTTGCTAGAAAATGGCTCGGAGATTAAAGTGCTCAGTTACGAGTTTAACTCTTGATGGTTCGCGGCTGTTCTCTTTGTCAATGCAAGCAATTTTCAAAACCAGGTAATTACGCTCATACCTGTCTTCGGAGCAAAAGAGTGAAATGGTCGCAGCAAAAGTAAGATACACCCTTAGAGTCAGAATCATTCAATCTTGTTGGGCCAGTTGCAATGCCTGCCAAAGACCTCTTTCATAATCTAGTCAAAAAAGCTCTGGAAACAGATGGGTGGACGATCGCCGCCGATCCCCTACACCACGGATTGATGCGATCGCTACCGTGGGGAGGGCGCTGTCACTCCTGCAGAGTCGGGGTGGGATTTCTGAAGTTCGTACAGATACTAGACTACAACAGAGAGACTGCGGAAAGACAAAAAAAGGGCTAATGAAACCCTGCTAGCGGTTCCAGTTCTTGACCGGTGTCAAGTCAATTTACGCTAAACGAATCACACTATCATCTATATTTCATAGAGGGAGGACTTTGGGCCATCCTGTTCATCAGACCTAGTGTCTCATTAACGTCGTTGATGTTAATGGTGAAATTCTCCGAGTAACTCAGCCCACCGAGGTCGGTAGATTGAACGAGGATGCTGTAACTGGACGGAGTTTCAAAGTCTGGGGAACTGTTGATTCGCAGTTGGTCCTCGTCAATGGTGAAGGCAGCGTTATCCGTATCTCCTGCACCCGCTACCAACTGGTAGGTAAAGGTATCCCCTGTATCGGGGTCGGTGGTCGAGAAAGTGCCGACAACAGTGTTGGGCGCGACAGTATCAGAAAATTTAAATACATAGCTATCTTTCTCGCCGTTACTGGTCAAATCATTCTTGCCGTCTCCGTTGATGTCGATGCTGCCGCCGAAAGAGCCTGTAGCCCACGCATTACCATTGCTGTCGGTGGCTATGCCATAGCCAATGTCAACAAAGCTAGCGCCGAAATTTAAGGCAAAGACCAAATCACCATTGGGGTCGAACTTGGCTACATAGCTATCAGAAGAGCCATTACTGGTCAAATCATTCTTGCCGTCGAGGTCGATGTCGATGCTGCCTATGAAATCTCCTGTAACCCACGCATTACCATTGCTGTCGGTGGCTATGCCACGGCCAATGTCCTGATTGCTACCGCCGAAATTTAAGGCAAAGACCAAATCACCATTGGGGTCGAACTTGGCTACATAGCTATCAGAAGAGCCATTACTGGTCAAATCATTCTTGCCGTCTCCGTCGATGTCGATGCTGCCTATGAAATCTCCTGTAACCCACGCATTACCATTGCTGTCGGTGGCTATGCCTCTGCCAGAGTCCTGATTGCTACCGCCGAAATTTAAGGCAAAGACCAAATCACCATTGGGGTCGAACTTGGCTACATAGCTATCAGAAGAGCCATTACTGGTCAAATCATTCTTGCCGTCGAGGTCGATGTCGATGCTGCCTATGAAATCTCCTGTAACCCACGCATTACCATTGCTGTCGGTGGCTATGCCACGGCCAATGTCCTGACCACTGCCGCCGATATTTAAGGCAAAGACCAAATCACCATTGCGGTCGAACTTGACTACATAGCTATCAGAAGAGCCATTACTGGTCAAATCTATGGTGCCGTCTCTGTCTCTGTCGATGTCGATGCCGCCCCGGAATTCTCCTGTAACCCACGCATTACCATTGCTGTCGGTGGCTATGCCACGGCCAATGTCCTGACCACTGCCGCCGAAATCTAAGACAAAGACCAAATTACCGTCGCTGTCGAACTTGGCTATATAGCTACCACTATTAATAATGCCGACTCCAGCATCGTCGATGCTGACGGGGCCGATGAAAAATCCTGTAGCCCACGCATTACCATTGCTGTCGGTGGCTATGCCACGGCCAATGTCAACAAAGCTAGCGCCGATCTTTTCGGCCTTAACCAAATCACCCTTGCTGTCGAACTTGACTATATAGCTATCTTCCTCGCTAGTATTGATCAAATCAATGTTACCGTCTCCGTCGATGTCGATGCTGCTGCGGAAATCTCCTGTAGCCCACACATTACCATTGTTGTCGGTGGCTATGCCATAGCCAATGTCATCACGGCTACTGCCGATCTTTTTGAAAACTTCCAGTTGCAACTTTTCATCAATGCTGTTGTTGCTGAGATCGATGTCCGTGGGGCCTTCATTAACGTTGTTGATGTTAATGGTCAAGTTCTCCGAGTAACTCAGCCCACCGGGGTCGGTAGATTGAACGAGGATGCTGTAACTGGACTGAGTTTCAAAGTCTGGGGAACTGTTGATTCGCAGTTGGTCTCCGTCAATGGTGAAGGCAGAGTTATCCGTATCTCCTGTACCCGCTACCAACTGGTAGGTAAAGGTATCCCCTGTATCGGGGTCGGTGGTCGAGAAGGTGCCGACAACAGTGTTGGGCGCGACGTTTTCATCAATGCTGTTGTTGCTGAGATCGATGTCCGTGGGGCCTTCATTAACGTTGTTGATGTTAATGGTCAAGTTCTCCGAGTAACTCAGCCCACCGGGGTCGGTAGATTGAACGAGGATGCTGTAACTGGACTGAGTTTCAAAGTCTGGGGAACTGTTGATTCGCAGTTGGTCTCCGTCAATGGTGAAGGCAGAGTTATCCGTATCTCCTGTACCCGCTACCAACTGGTAGGTAAAGGTATCCCCTGTATCGGGGTCGGTGGTCGAGAAGGTGCCGACAACAGTGTTGGGCGCGACGTTTTCATCAATGCTGTTGTTGCTGAGATCGATGTCCGTGGGGAGCCTTCATTAACGTTGTTGATGTTAATGGTCAAGTTCTCCGAGTAACTCAGCCCACCGGGGTCGGTAGATTGAACGAGGATGCTGTAACTGGACTGAGTTTCAAAGTCTGGGGAACTGTTGATTCGCAGTTGGTCTCCGTCAATGGTGAAGGCAGAGTTATCCGTATCTCCTGTACCCGCTACCAACTGGTAGGTAAAGGTATCCCCTGTATCGGGGTCGGTGGTCGAGAAGGTGCCGACAACAGTGTTGGGCGCGACGTTTTCATCAATGCTGTTGTTGCTGAGATCGATGTCCGTGGGGCCTTCATTAACGTTGTTGATGTTAATGGTCAAGTTCTCCGAGTAACTCAGCCCACCGGGGTCGGTAGATTGAACGAGGATGCTGTAACTGGACTGAGTTTCAAAGTCTGGGGAACTGTTGATTCGCAGTTGGTCTCCGTCAATGGTGAAGGCAGAGTTATCCGTATCTCCTGTACCCGCTACCAACTGGTAGGTAAAGGTATCCCCTGTATCGGGGTCGGTGGTCGAGAAGGTGCCGACAACAGTGTTGGGCGCGACGTTTTCATCAATGCTGTTGTTGCTGAGATCGATGTCCGTGGGGCCTTCATTAACGTTGTTGATGTTAATGGTCAAGTTCTCCGAGTAACTCAGCCCACCGGGGTCGGTAGATTGAACGAGGATGCTGTAACTGGACTGAGTTTCAAAGTCTGGGGAACTGTTGATTCGCAGTTGGTCTCCGTCAATGGTGAAGGCAGAGTTATCCGTATCTCCTGTACCCGCTACCAACTGGTAGGTAAAGGTATCCCCTGTATCGGGGTCGGTGGTCGAGAAGGTGCCGACAACAGTGTTGGGCGCGACGTTTTCATCAATGCTGTTGTTGCTGAGATCGATGTCCGTGGGGCCTTCATTAACGTTGTTGATGTTAATGGTCAAGTTCTCCGAGTAACTCAGCCCACCGGGGTCGGTAGATTGAACGAGGATGCTGTAACTGGACTGAGTTTCAAAGTCTGGGGAACTGTTGATTCGCAGTTGGTCTCCGTCAATGGTGAAGGCAGAGTTATCCGTATCTCCTGTACCCGCTACCAACTGGTAGGTAAAGGTATCCCCTGTATCGGGGTCGGTGGTCGAGAAGGTGCCGACAACAGTGTTGGGCGCGACGTTTTCATCAATGCTGTTGTTGCTGAGATCGATGTCCGTGGGGCCTTCATTAACGTTGTTGATGTTAATGGTCAAGTTCTCCGAGTAACTCAGCCCACCGGGGTCGGTAGATTGAACGAGGATGCTGTAACTGGACTGAGTTTCAAAGTCTGGGGAACTGTTGATTCGCAGTTGGTCTCCGTCAATGGTGAAGGCAGAGTTATCCGTATCTCCTGTACCCGCTACCAACTGGTAGGTAAAGGTATCCCCTGTATCGGGGTCGGTGGTCGAGAAGGTGCCGACAACAGTGTTGGGCGCGACGTTTTCATCAATGCTGTTGTTGCTGAGATCGATGTCCGTGGGGCCTTCATTAACGTTGTTGATGTTAATGGTCAAGTTCTCCGAGTAACTCAGCCCACCGGGGTCGGTAGATTGAACGAGGATGCTGTAACTGGACTGAGTTTCAAAGTCTGGGGAACTGTTGATTCGCAGTTGGTCTCCGTCAATGGTGAAGGCAGAGTTATCCGTATCTCCTGTACCCGCTACCAACTGGTAGGTAAAGGTATCCCCTGTATCGGGGTCGGTGGTCGAGAAGGTGCCGACAACAGTGTTGGGCGCGACGTTTTCATCAATGCTGTTGTTGCTGAGATCGATGTCCGTGGGGCCTTCATTAACGTTGTTGATGTTAATGGTCAAGTTCTCCGAGTAACTCAGCCCACCGGGGTCGGTAGATTGAACGAGGATGCTGTAACTGGACTGAGTTTCAAAGTCTGGGGAACTGTTGATTCGCAGTTGGTCTCCGTCAATGGTGAAGGCAGAGTTATCCGTATCTCCTGTACCCGCTACCAACTGGTAGGTAAAGGTATCCCCTGTATCGGGGTCGGTGGTCGAGAAGGTGCCGACAACAGTGTTGGGCGCGACGTTTTCATCAATGCTGTTGTTGCTGAGATCGATGTCCGTGGGGCCTTCATTAACGTTGTTGATGTTAATGGTCAAGTTCTCCGAGTAACTCAGCCCACCGGGGTCGGTAGATTGAACGAGGATGCTGTAACTGGACTGAGTTTCAAAGTCTGGGGAACTGTTGATTCGCAGTTGGTCTCCGTCAATGGTGAAGGCAGAGTTATCCGTATCTCCTGTACCCGCTACCAACTGGTAGGTAAAGGTATCCCCTGTATCGGGGTCGGTGGTCGAGAAGGTGCCGACAACAGTGTTGGGCGCGACGTTTTCATCAATGCTGTTGTTGCTGAGATCGATGTCCGTGGGGCCTTCATTAACGTTGTTGATGTTAATGGTCAAGTTCTCCGAGTAACTCAGCCCACCGGGGTCGGTAGATTGAACGAGGATGCTGTAACTGGACTGAGTTTCAAAGTCTGGGGAACTGTTGATTCGCAGTTGGTCTCCGTCAATGGTGAAGGCAGAGTTATCCGTATCTCCTGTACCCGCTACCAACTGGTAGGTAAAGGTATCCCCTGTATCGGGGTCGGTGGTCGAGAAGGTGCCGACAACAGTGTTGGGCGCGACGTTTTCATCAATGCTGTTGTTGCTGAGATCGATGTCCGTGGGGCCTTCATTAACGTTGTTGATGTTAATGGTCAAGTTCTCCGAGTAACTCAGCCCACCGGGGTCGGTAGATTGAACGAGGATGCTGTAACTGGACTGAGTTTCAAAGTCTGGGGAACTGTTGATTCGCAGTTGGTCTCCGTCAATGGTGAAGGCAGAGTTATCCGTATCTCCTGTACCCGCTACCAACTGGTAGGTAAAGGTATCCCCTGTATCGGGGTCGGTGGTCGAGAAGGTGCCGACAACAGTGTTGGGCGCGACGTTTTCATCAATGCTGTTGTTGCTGAGATCGATGTCCGTGGGGCCTTCATTAACGTTGTTGATGTTAATGGTCAAGTTCTCCGAGTAACTCAGCCCACCGGGGTCGGTAGATTGAACGAGGATGCTGTAACTGGACTGAGTTTCAAAGTCTGGGGAACTGTTGATTCGCAGTTGGTCTCCGTCAATGGTGAAGGCAGAGTTATCCGTATCTCCTGTACCCGCTACCAACTGGTAGGTAAAGGTATCCCCTGTATCGGGGTCGGTGGTCGAGAAGGTGCCGACAACAGTGTTGGGCGCGACGTTTTCATCAATGCTGTTGTTGCTGAGATCGATGTCCGTGGGGCCTTCATTAACGTTGTTGATGTTAATGGTCAAGTTCTCCGAGTAACTCAGCCCACCGGGGTCGGTAGATTGAACGAGGATGCTGTAACTGGACTGAGTTTCAAAGTCTGGGGAACTGTTGATTCGCAGTTGGTCTCCGTCAATGGTGAAGGCAGAGTTATCCGTATCTCCTGTACCCGCTACCAACTGGTAGGTAAAGGTATCCCCTGTATCGGGGTCGGTGGTCGAGAAGGTGCCGACAACAGTGTTGGGCGCGACGTTTTCATCAATGCTGTTGTTGCTGAGATCGATGTCCGTGGGGCCTTCATTAACGTTGTTGATGTTAATGGTCAAGTTCTCCGAGTAACTCAGCCCACCGGGGTCGGTAGATTGAACGAGGATGCTGTAACTGGACTGAGTTTCAAAGTCTGGGGAACTGTTGATTCGCAGTTGGTCTCCGTCAATGGTGAAGGCAGAGTTATCCGTATCTCCTGTACCCGCTACCAACTGGTAGGTAAAGGTATCCCCTGTATCGGGGTCGGTGGTCGAGAAGGTGCCGACAACAGTGTTGGGCGCGACGTTTTCATCAATGCTGTTGTTGCTGAGATCGATGTCCGTGGGGCCTTCATTAACGTTGTTGATGTTAATGGTCAAGTTCTCCGAGTAACTCAGCCCACCGGGGTCGGTAGATTGAACGAGGATGCTGTAACTGGACTGAGTTTCAAAGTCTGGGGAACTGTTGATTCGCAGTTGGTCTCCGTCAATGGTGAAGGCAGAGTTATCCGTATCTCCTGTACCCGCTACCAACTGGTAGGTAAAGGTATCCCCTGTATCGGGGTCGGTGGTCGAGAAGGTGCCGACAACAGTGTTGGGCGCGACGTTTTCATCAATGCTGTTGTTGCTGAGATCGATGTCCGTGGGGCCTTCATTAACGTTGTTGATGTTAATGGTCAAGTTCTCCGAGTAACTCAGCCCACCGGGGTCGGTAGATTGAACGAGGATGCTGTAACTGGACTGAGTTTCAAAGTCTGGGGAACTGTTGATTCGCAGTTGGTCTCCGTCAATGGTGAAGGCAGAGTTATCCGTATCTCCTGTACCCGCTACCAACTGGTAGGTAAAGGTATCCCCTGTATCGGGGTCGGTGGTCGAGAAGGTGCCGACAACAGTGTTGGGCGCGACGTTTTCATCAATGCTGTTGTTGCTGAGATCGATGTCCGTGGGGCCTTCATTAACGTTGTTGATGTTAATGGTCAAGTTCTCCGAGTAACTCAGCCCACCGGGGTCGGTAGATTGAACGAGGATGCTGTAACTGGACTGAGTTTCAAAGTCTGGGGAACTGTTGATTCGCAGTTGGTCTCCGTCAATGGTGAAGGCAGAGTTATCCGTATCTCCTGTACCCGCTACCAACTGGTAGGTAAAGGTATCCCCTGTATCGGGGTCGGTGGTCGAGAAGGTGCCGACAACAGTGTTGGGCGCGACGTTTTCATCAATGCTGTTGTTGCTGAGATCGATGTCCGTGGGGCCTTCATTAACGTTGTTGATGTTAATGGTCAAGTTCTCCGAGTAACTCAGCCCACCGGGGTCGGTAGATTGAACGAGGATGCTGTAACTGGACTGAGTTTCAAAGTCTGGGGAACTGTTGATTCGCAGTTGGTCTCCGTCAATGGTGAAGGCAGAGTTATCCGTATCTCCTGTACCCGCTACCAACTGGTAGGTAAAGGTATCCCCTGTATCGGGGTCGGTGGTCGAGAAGGTGCCGACAACAGTGTTGGGCGCGACGTTTTCATCAATGCTGTTGTTGCTGAGATCGATGTCCGTGGGGCCTTCATTAACGTTGTTGATGTTAATGGTCAAGTTCTCCGAGTAACTCAGCCCACCGGGGTCGGTAGATTGAACGAGGATGCTGTAACTGGACTGAGTTTCAAAGTCTGGGGAACTGTTGATTCGCAGTTGGTCTCCGTCAATGGTGAAGGCAGAGTTATCCGTATCTCCTGTACCCGCTACCAACTGGTAGGTAAAGGTATCCCCTGTATCGGGGTCGGTGGTCGAGAAGGTGCCGACAACAGTGTTGGGCGCGACGTTTTCATCAATGCTGTTGTTGCTGAGATCGATGTCCGTGGGGCCTTCATTAACGTTGTTGATGTTAATGGTCAAGTTCTCCGAGTAACTCAGCCCACCGGGGTCGGTAGATTGAACGAGGATGCTGTAACTGGACTGAGTTTCAAAGTCTGGGGAACTGTTGATTCGCAGTTGGTCTCCGTCAATGGTGAAGGCAGAGTTATCCGTATCTCCTGTACCCGCTACCAACTGGTAGGTAAAGGTATCCCCTGTATCGGGGTCGGTGGTCGAGAAGGTGCCGACAACAGTGTTGGGCGCGACGTTTTCATCAATGCTGTTGTTGCTGAGATCGATGTCCGTGGGGCCTTCATTAACGTTGTTGATGTTAATGGTCAAGTTCTCCGAGTAACTCAGCCCACCGGGGTCGGTAGATTGAACGAGGATGCTGTAACTGGACTGAGTTTCAAAGTCTGGGGAACTGTTGATTCGCAGTTGGTCTCCGTCAATGGTGAAGGCAGAGTTATCCGTATCTCCTGTACCCGCTACCAACTGGTAGGTAAAGGTATCCCCTGTATCGGGGTCGGTGGTCGAGAAGGTGCCGACAACAGTGTTGGGCGCGACGTTTTCATCAATGCTGTTGTTGCTGAGATCGATGTCCGTGGGGGCGGCATTAGTTGCCTCAGAAAATTTAAATACATAGCTATCAGAATTGCCATTACTGGTCAAATCATTGTTGCCGTCTCCGTCGATGTCGATGCTGCCGTTGAACAATCCTGTGGTCCACACATTACCATTGCTGTCGGTGGCTATGCCACTGCCATAGTCACGACTGCTACCGCCGATATTTAAGGCTTTGACCAAATCACCATTGTGGTCGAACTTGGCTACATAGCTATCAAAATTGCCATTACTGGTCAAATCATTGTTGCCGTCTCCGTCGATGTCGATGCTGCCGTTGAACAATCCTGTGGTCCACACATTACCATTGCTGTCGGTGGCTATGCCACGGCCATAGTCACGACTGCTACCGCCGATATTTAAGGCTTTGACCAAATCACCATTGTGGTCGAACTTGGCTACATAGCTATCAAAATTGCCATTACTGGTCAAATCATTGTTGCCGTCTCCGTCGATGTCGATGCTGCCGTTGAACAATCCTGTGGTCCACACATTACCATTGCTGTCGGTGGCTATGCCACGGCCATAGTCACGACTGCTACCGCCGATATTTAAGGCTTTGACCAAATCACCATTGTGGTCGAACTTGGCTACATAGCTATCAAAATTGCCATTACTGGTCAAATCATTGTTGCCGTCTCCGTCGATGTCGATGCTGCCGTTGAACAATCCTGTGGTCCACACATTACCATTGCTGTCGGTGGCTATGCCACTGCCATAGTCACGACTGCTACCGCCGATATTTAAGGCTTTGACCAAATCACCATTGTGGTCGAACTTGGCTACATAGCTATCAAAATTGCCATTACTGGTCAAATCATTGTTGCCGTCTCCGTCGATGTCGATGCTGCCGTTGAACAATCCTGTGGTCCACACATTACCATTGCTGTCGGTGGCTATGCCACTGCCATAGTCACGACTGCTACCGCCGATATTTAAGGCTTTGACCAAATCACCATTGTGGTCGAACTTGGCTACATAGCTATCAAAATTGCCATTACTGGTCAAATCATTGTTGCCGTCTCCGTCGATGTCGATGCTGCCGTTGAACAATCCTGTGGTCCACACATTACCATTGCTGTCGGTGGCTATGCCACTGCCATAGTCACGACTGCTACCGCCGATATTTAAGGCTTTGACCAAATCACCATTGCGGTCGAACTTGGCTACATAGCTATCAAAATTGCCATTACTGGTCAAATCATTGTTGCCGTCTCCGTCGATGTCGATGCTGCCGTTGAAATATCCTGTAACCCACGCATTACCATTGCTGTCGGTGGCTATGCCATAGCCCCCGTCAAAACTGCTACCGCCGATATTTTTGACAATTTCTGGTTGCAAGTTTTCATTAACGTTGTTGATGTTAATGGTCAAGTTCTCCGAGTAACTCAGCCCACCGGGGTCGGTAGATTGAACGAGGATGCTGTAACTGGACTGAGTTTCAAAGTCTGGGGAACTGTTGATTCGCAGTTGGTCTCCGTCAATGGTGAAGGCAGAGTTATCCGTATCTCCTGTACCCGCTACCAACTGGTAGGTAAAGGTATCCCCTGTATCGGGGTCGGTGGTCGAGAAGGTGCCGACAACAGTGTTGGGCGCGACGTTTTCATCAATGCTGTTGTTGCTGAGATCGATGTCCGTGGGGGCGGCATTAGTTGCCTCAGAAAATTTAAATACATAGCTATCAGAATTGCCATTACTGGTCAAATCATTGTTGCCGTCTCCGTCGATGTCGATGCTGCCGTTGAACAATCCTGTGGTCCACACATTACCATTGCTGTCGGTGGCTATGCCACTGCCATAGTCACGACTGCTACCGCCGATATTTAAGGCTTTGACCAAATCACCATTGTGGTCGAACTTGGCTACATAGCTATCAAAATTGCCATTACTGGTCAAATCATTGTTGCCGTCTCCGTCGATGTCGATGCTGCCGTTGAACAATCCTGTGGTCCACACATTACCATTGCTGTCGGTGGCTATGCCACGGCCATAGTCACGACTGCTACCGCCGATATTTAAGGCTTTGACCAAATCACCATTGTGGTCGAACTTGGCTACATAGCTATCAAAATTGCCATTACTGGTCAAATCATTGTTGCCGTCTCCGTCGATGTCGATGCTGCCGTTGAACAATCCTGTGGTCCACACATTACCATTGCTGTCGGTGGCTATGCCACGGCCATAGTCACGACTGCTACCGCCGATATTTAAGGCTTTGACCAAATCACCATTGTGGTCGAACTTGGCTACATAGCTATCAAAATTGCCATTACTGGTCAAATCATTGTTGCCGTCTCCGTCGATGTCGATGCTGCCGTTGAACAATCCTGTGGTCCACACATTACCATTGCTGTCGGTGGCTATGCCACGGCCATAGTCACGACTGCTACCGCCGATATTTAAGGCTTTGACCAAATCACCATTGTGGTCGAACTTGGCTACATAGCTATCAAAATTGCCATTACTGGTCAAATCATTGTTGCCGTCTCCGTCGATGTCGATGCTGCCGTTGAACAATCCTGTGGTCCACACATTACCATTGCTGTCGGTGGCTATGCCACTGCCATAGTCACGACTGCTACCGCCGATATTTAAGGCTTTGACCAAATCACCATTGTGGTCGAACTTGGCTACATAGCTATCAAAATTGCCATTACTGGTCAAATCATTGTTGCCGTCTCCGTCGATGTCGATGCTGCCGTTGAACAATCCTGTGGTCCACACATTACCATTGCTGTCGGTGGCTATGCCACTGCCATAGTCACGACTGCTACCGCCGATATTTAAGGCTTTGACCAAATCACCATTGCGGTCGAACTTGGCTACATAGCTATCAAAATTGCCATTACTGGTCAAATCATTGTTGCCGTCTCCGTCGATGTCGATGCTGCCGTTGAAATATCCTGTAACCCACGCATTACCATTGCTGTCGGTGGCTATGCCATAGCCCCCGTCAAAACTGCTACCGCCGATATTTTTGACAATTTCTGGTTGCAAGTTTTCATTAACGTTGTTGATGTTAATGGTCAAGTTCTCCGAGTAACTCAGCCCACCGGGGTCGGTAGATTGAACGAGGATGCTGTAACTGGACTGAGTTTCAAAGTCTGGGGAACTGTTGATTCGCAGTTGGTCTCCGTCAATGGTGAAGGCAGAGTTATCCGTATCTCCTGTACCCGCTACCAACTGGTAGGTAAAGGTATCCCCTGTATCGGGGTCGGTGGTCGAGAAGGTGCCGACAACAGTGTTGGGCGCGACGTTTTCATCAATGCTGTTGTTGCTGAGATCGATGTCGGTTTCTTTAATCATTATAAAAAACTTCCTCCTACTTAATTTTGGCTGATAACTTATAAGCCGGTAAACACAAATAAACTAGACTGTGAAATCTAAGTAGGTCCAAACCCTACCCTTCGAATACGGGAGGTACACCGGTCCTACAGAGTGACATCACTGGTTATGGAGAGCAAGGACTTAAATGTAGCACAATCTGGCAGCCTAGGAGGATCCAGCGGAGTCAATTCCGGCATTTTAACCATCTTACTGATTCCTTTGAGTTTTTCCATTGCCGAAGGATTAGCAGTAGACTTGATTACCTATCCTCTGCTGAAGGGTGTAATTAAAAGTGACACTTAATCATGAACCGGTGATGTGGTCAAAAGTAGTTGGTCGGGCAGTGCCAGCACTGCCTCAATATCGCCAGTGAACGAAGGCGCAATATTGACGCCCGAGATTGACTCCATCTCCGATCGCATGAACTTTAGTCTTTTCACCTATCCCAGCCCTTATAGCGCTATGCAGTCATTTGTTTCCTGCGGAGTCTACGGTACCTACTGTACCTCCAATAATTGTTTTTTCTGAGTAGGGATTTCCACAAGTGATAGACGAGCTTCTTTCCAACAACAAGATCTGGTTTTTCGGCGATCGATAATTTTATCATCATTGGTCGGAGTTTTTACAATTGGAATCATCGTGCCATCCATTTCTGCAATTAGAAGCTCTACTCCATCTCTATCGGTAATTTTTTCTGCTGGTTTTTGAGATCCTTTAACCGCATGTGCATGTTTTTGAGTAATAGCTTGGGCCGAACTAATCGGCACAGTTATACCGTAATGTTCTTGTAGCTTTTCAGGAATTTTTCCAAATGGCACATCGGCTCCAAAATCCGTAATTGCTCGTTGCAATGGGTGTAATTAAAAGTGACACTCAATCATGAACCGGCGATGTCATCAAAACTAATTGGTAGGATCAAGCGTTAATATCGCCAGTGAATATCTGGCAATATTGACCCCCGAGATTTATATTATATATGTTCAGAGCGCTCTCATGGCAGAAAAATGATGGTCGTCTGGTGACTGGTGAGAGTATCAATAGGGTGCATCCCAGTTTTAAGGTAAGTATTATTACTCATCTAACCTGAGTGTTGTAAAGACTCCGTTCAAGCAAGCACAACGATGTCGTAAAACCTGGGGGACATTCTCCTCCTTCCACTGAGCTCCAGATAACTTCACCCTTGCCCCTCGGCCTACCGTTGATTCGACTTGCCCTGATCCTATGGGAATCTCCTCTGCCTGATAGTACTCGTAGTTGACGATGCGATGCTGATGCTTCTCCACATAGCCCTTAAACCTGTCTACCCGCTCATGCTCCCAATCTTCAAACTTACGATTGGCTTCCTTCACCTGGCCTTTCCACAGGAGTTCCTTCACCCGGTCCAATCGCTGCTGAGAGCCGCCGACTTTTTCTAAGTTCTCCATTAAGTGATACCAATCGAGTATTTCTACCCGGTTGGAGATTTTCTTGAGGATGTTCCAAATGCCATCATGACCATCTCCTAGGGTGAAAACTGGTACTTCTAGGGTTTGTTGGTTGACTTTGTCCACCAGTCGTTCGTTATCTCGGAAATATGCCCCTACCCACTCCCCATTCAAGTTCACGGCTTTGTAGTCTCGCCACTGGCAGGGTTCTCCCAGTTCGGTCCGTAACCGCACTTTCCCCCATCCAGACTTAATGCCTGCACGGGGTGTGACACTTGCCCTGAGGAAAATTCATAACGCTGCACCAGTCGTTGCTGTGTTCCTCTTGAGACTTTCATCCCCGTCAGTAACTTGATTTGCCTTGCCGATTGTTCATAAGATGAATTCCCACTCAACTCTAGGCAACATTTCTCCAGGTAAGGACTCCACTGACTATAGGCTTTGACCTCAAAATACTGTGCTTGCTGACTGGTGAGCTTCAGTTCCCCCACAATGCTCTTGACGGCGCGGGGGTGTCCTGCCCTTGTCCCACTCTCCTTGGCGATAAAAAAAGGGCGATTTCAGGGCTGACATATTGGAGAACAAGTGAGCGGACCGTCCCTTCGATTCCTTCAAGAGTGGTGAGTTGTTCCGGTACGGTGGCCAAAGCTTGCTCGTGGAGGAGGGCCGCGATGGCTTGAGCATGGGCTTCAATTTGGGCTTGGATTTTTGGGTTCATGACTTCTACCAGGATGAGGAGTACTTTTGTAAATTATCATAAAAGCCTCTCTCTTCCATCTAAGTATTTGTACTTATGAAAACTTTGGGATGCACCCTATCAATAACTGTTAGACGGCGCCGATGAGGGGAGTCTCTTGATAATAATTGAACCAATAGGATTGCCAATCATTATTAACTCTTAATATCCTTAAAGCTAACATATCATCAGCTTTTTCAACTGTCCACCAAGAACCTGTTAATTTCAAACGGTTTTGAATTACATAACGATGAGCGCTCTCAATTTTTCCAGAGCCAATTGGTAAATCAGCATCAATAGCACTTTTGTAGTCTAAGTATTCAAGCCGGTTTTTTATGTATCGTGTACCAACTCGGACGGGAGCAAATTTATCAGCTAGATGTTCTGGTTCCATACGAGTTGATAAATTCTTTAATACTTTGAGGAGCTGATTTTTTTTGAGATCTTGCTTTTGTTGTTTCAACCATTTTTTTTGTTGCTGTTCATTTCCAGGAGCAGCGGCGGCTAAATATTCACACAGATGATAAAAATCTATTAGATAGCTAGCACGTTCTCCAAACAAGCGCCTTACCTGATTAACAATCCAACTGGCTCCATCTCCAATGGCATGAACTTTAGTATTGCTACCTATACCAGCCCGAATTGCACTATGCAGTAATTGGTTTCCTGCATCATTAACAGTACCTACTGTACCTCCAATAAGTGACTGTTTTTGGCCAGGAATTTCCACAAGTGATAGGCGAGCTTCTTTCCAACTAAGCTTTCGGTTTTTTCGGCGATCGACAATTTGAACATCATCGGTTGCTGGCGTCGTGTTCACAATTGGAATCATCGTGCCATCCATTTCTGTAATTATCTGATCTACTCCATCTCTATCGGGGATTTCGGATGCTAAAATTTGAGATGTTTTAACCGCATGTGCATGTTTTTGAGTAATCGCTTGTGCCGAACTAATCGGTACAGTTATACCGTAATGTTCTTTGAGCTTTTCAGGGATTTTTCCAAAAGATACATCGGCTCCCAAATCAGTAATTGCTCGTTGTAATGGTAAAGAATAACCTCGACAATGTATTTGGGCAGATGATGAAAACGGTCTAAATACTTTTTCCGTTTTTACGCAAATAAATATTTGTTCTATAACTTGGATAGTTCCGAACAGGCTATACCAATATAGTTGCTTTTTTCTCTGACGGCGCATCAAGGGAGATTTCTCACAAGCTAAGGCTTTTTTTTTTCTCTTGGGAATTGGCCCAATCTTGAAGAGCATCATTTCCCAGTTTTTGGAGTTCCGAGACAACTTCTAATTCCGCACCGCTCGCTGTTTCACAATTATCATCCGGATTTTCAACAAGAGCTAAAATAGATAAAACACGAGCTGATATATTGGGATGAGCCTGCAATCTTAGAGCTAATTCATAAGCGCTACTGGTTAGTTCAACCGTTTGATTATGATTCATGAATTCAGACATAGGACTTTAGCTCCATAGTAAACTTATAATAATTATATAACATAAGAGTAAAAAAATCTCAAGGGTCAAGGCAGAATTCACCTAAGAAGTGGTTCCATCCACCGGCCATCACTGGCGGATATCTGATCCCGCCGGTCATACAGAGGTAAAACCCCCGGACCGGTTAATAATGCCTAAGTGTCACTTTTAATTACACCCCGTTGCAATGGCAAAGAATAACCTCGACAATGTATTTGGGCAGATGATGAAAACGGTCTTCGAGAAATAAAAGTTTCTTCTATAATTTGGATAGTTCCCAACAGACTATGCCAATATAGTTGCTTTTTTCTCTGACGGCGCATCCCCGGAGATTTTTCACAAGCTAAGGCTTTTTTTTCTCTTGCGAATTGGCCCAATCTTGAAGAGAATCATTTCCCAGTTTTTTGAGTTCCGAGATAATTTTCAACTCGGTACTGCTCGCTGTTTCACAATTATTATCCGGATTTTCCACAAGATCTAGCAGAGATAAAATACGAGCCGATATATTGGGATGAGCCTGCAATCTTAGAGCTAATTCCGAAGCGCTACTGGTTAGTTCAACCGTTTCATCATAATTCATGAATTCAGACATATAGGGCTTTAGCTCCACGATCAACTTATAAATAAAATTATATAACATAAGGGTAAAAAAATCTCCCAATCAAGGCAGATTCACTATTTGAGTTGTTCCATCCACTGTGGGGCCATCACCGGCGGTATCAGAACTCCGCCAGTGATACAGAGGTAGAACTACCGGACCGGTTAATAATGCCTAAGTGTCACTTTTAATTACACCCGTAGATTCGTTTTTGTAGCTTAAAGACCGCCTTCTCCAGCTTGTGCCAGGGGACCGCCTTCCAGTCATACAATCGCGGAAGTATATCTAGGATCCCGTGATGGTTGGTATCAAGAATGAAAGTGCTAACTCCGATGACGTTATCAGTGGTGAGGGCGTCAGCTCTATCCTGTCCGTTACAGACAGTCCGGAAGCTTCTCCACTCAATCCTTCCCATCTAGTACCTGCTAATGAGTTGCAGATTTTGCGCCTGTGGTGGCTACTTACCTAAATCGACCATAGGTAAGAGTACTTAGCTGGTTTACCTCGTTCATTCAGACGATTTCTTTATAGACTTAGGTAAGTAGTTGTGCAAAATTATTTTTATATTTTGCCTAGGGGATAAAAACATGCTATAATTAAGGAAAAGTTCATTCAGACATTAGGTGAGGTGAAAATTAGCCATGAGATTTATAAAGGGATTAAGCCATGAAACAATTAATCTACTTAAACGGATTTATGCACAAAGTAAATATTCTCACGTTAGAAGACGAGCACATTGCATTCTTCTCTCGCATGAAGGTTATCAAACCAAAGAATTGATGAACATATTTGACGTGTCTATTGTGACAATATATAATTGGTTTAATGCTTGGGAAGAGCTAAATTTAGTCTGATTATATGATAGAAAAGGACGTGGAAGGAAACCGAAATTTAATTCGGAACAAAAAGAGCAGATAGTGGCCTGGACTAAAGAATCTCCCAAAAAAATCGAATTGGTGAAAGAAAAAGCCAAAGAAAATTGGAACGTGTCAGTGAGTAAAGACACTATTAAAAGGATATTAAAAAATGAAAATATGTCGTGGCGACGGATCCGAAAACGGGTAGGAGGGGAGCCAGAACCCACGGAATATCAAGAAAAAAAGAAAGAATTAAAAAAGTTAAAAAAACAAGAAGATAGAGGCGAAATTGATTTAATATTTTTTTGACGAAACCGGTTTTTGTTTAAATGCATATGTCCCTTATGCATGGCAAGAACATGGAGAAGTTATTGAGGTAAAAAGTAAAAAAAGTAGAAGATTAAATGTCTTGGGATTTTTGAACCGCAAGAATGAACTAGATCCTTACTTATTTGAGTGTCAGATTAATAGTGAGGTAGTTATATCATGTATAGATGATTTTTGTTCAACACTAAAGAAAAAAACCGTGTTGGTGATGGATAATGCTTCCACTCATACGAGTAATGCCGTGAAAAATAAACAAGAAGAATGGGAAAAAAAAGAGTTGACAATTTTTTATTTGCCTACCTATTCTCCCCAGTTAAATATTATTGAAATTTTGTGGCGATTTATTAAATACTCATGGCTAAATACTGATGCCTATGAGAGTTGGAAAAGTTTAGTTAAAGCTGTGGAAGATGTGCTTCGAGATGTTGGAAAAAAATAAAAAATTAATTTTACATAACTACTTAGTGTCCATACGCCGGGTTTATTGTCAGTGCTTATTGGTCAGAGATAAACCTGCCAACGACCATTGTCCTTTCCCTTTTTGGGCCAGTGTGTAAGCCTTATTCCACTGGTTACTTTTGACGACGCTGCAACACTTCGCTTTATGCTCACCATATCTACTTGCTCGACCTTGACCAGCTCAGGCTACCAGTCAGAGCGCCTTTCCACCCCGCTTTACGGATTGATGCCATCGCGTCCGGGAGCCCCCACCATGTCGTGTCGCTCCCGCGCACGACATGGGTGGGTGTCTCCGGACGCGAAGCTACCGTAGGGGTGGTGCTTTTACCCCTGCACCTGGGGAGATGGACTCCCACCACCATCATCTGAACGTTGTCAGGGCTTATGAAACCCTGCTGCCGGTCCCTCACTGGCTACTGCCGGTAATTTACGGCAAACGAATCGCACTTAGTAATATAGTCTACGCCACCGACATCAAAAGCCATCACCTTGTCCATTGGCTCATCTGCTTAAGAAAATTACCGGAATCTCCTTAGTTTGCTCAGATGCTTTCAGTTGTTGACATACTTCATAACCATTCATCTCTGGCATCCGAATATCCAGCAAAATTAAATCAGGTGGCTCTAAATGCACCGATTTTAAGGCCATCTGCCCGTCGATCGCTTTCCTCACTTCATATCCCTGCTCCAGCAGCATCGTAGATAAAAAGCGCAAATTGTTCTGCGTTAGGTGCAACGCCCAGAATCAATTTCAGCCCAGAGCTTCATTTCGATGCTCCTATTTTACTCAGTATCAAAGCTTGCTCAGCATCAGATGCTTCTAAAGAGTCCTCTTCTGGCTGGCCAGTAGAAGTTGCTTTACCTTTAGCCAACCATGATGGGATTGTATCACGCTGATTGATCAGATAAATGCTGACCAGGGTGAGACTGACACCCATCCATTGTAGCTGGCTGAGTACTTCCGACAGCAAGAGATTGCCAAACAGCAGGGCAAATACTGGGGTGAGAAAGGTGAGGGCACTCAGACTGGTGAGACTGCCGCTGGAGGCAAAGTAAAAGAATAATCCGTAGGCGATCGCACTACCAAATACTGTCGCATAGGCCAGTGCCATCCAGCCACCCAGGTCCATATGCACCCACTGGCCCGACTCGCAAAGGCCGGAAAGGGCAAACAAGGGCAACCCTCCCAAAATCATATGCCAGCCTGTAGCTGCCACTGGGTCAGCATAGCGACAGACGTAGCGAATCATAATCGTCCCTACTGCCATCGACAGGGCTGATACTAGCATCAGCCACTCCCCATGGGCAAACAACTCAGACAAACCTATCTGAGATGTCTGCTCAGTAAATATACTCCCAATCCACTCCGCGCGCAGCGCGATCGCACAAATTCCCACTATACCCAGAGCTAATCCCAACCAGCCCCAAAACCCGATCCGTTCTCCAAACAGCCACAGGGCCAATACTGCCACTGCCAGGGGTTGAGAATCTATTATCACCGACCCCTGGCCAGCGCTAGTTCTCACCAATCCTTCTGCCAGAAAGCCTTGAAATATACTCCCATCGATCAGGGCAAATAAGCTAATCATCAACCATGCCCGCCATCCCTGGGGTTGCGGGCGTCCCATCAGCGCCGCTACGGCCACGATCAGGAGTCCAGCTGGCAGCAAACGCACCCCGGCCATAAACAAGGGCGTGGTATTCTGGATCGTCCCTTTCATTGCTACCATCGCTGTCCCCCACAGAAAAAAGGGCGCGATCAGTAGCACTGGCGCAAAAGGGATTCTTGATTCTGTCAGTTTTACATACATGCCATGATTCCTTGCCATATGATTAAGATTAATTATAGTATATGTATTATTGTTAAGGTAATGATACAAAAATTTAAGCCACAAGACTGTCGAGCGGGCAAACTATAATTCACCCCCCTGCTCATAATAGACTATAATCGACATGATAATGCCTAAATTTTTGCGCATTTTAAATCAATTTAATGCTTTTAATTTACATTGCAATTGCCTATGATTTGGTTTTTTAAGCGCAAGTCCAAGAAACAAATAGCTAGGATTGAAATTACCGGGGCGATCGCTGCTTCCACGAGCAAACAGGTACTAGAAGCGCTGGAGATGGTTGAGGAGAAAAAATTTCCGGCCTTACTGTTGCGGATAGACAGTCCAGGCGGTACAGTAGGAGATTGTCAAGAAATCTACAGCGCCCTGATGCGTCTGCGAGAGAAGGTGAAGATCGTCGCCAGTTTTGGCAATATCTCTGCTTCCGGAGGAGTCTACGTTGGTATGGGGGCTGAATATATCGTGGCTAATCCGGGCACAATCACCGGTAGCATAGGGGTGATTGTGCGAGGAAATAATCTGGAGAGGCTGCTAGAAAAGATTGGCGTCCAATTCCAGACGATCAAATCTGGTCCCTATAAAGACATTTTGGCATTCGATCGGGAAATAACCTCAGCAGAACAGGATATACTGCAACAGTTAATCGACATTAGCTATCAACAATTTGTCGAAACAATCGCCTCGTGCCGCCAACTGGCAGTCGAAACAGTGAAAAATTTTGCTGACGGTCGGATTTTTACAGGTCAGCAAGCTTTAGAATTGGGGATTGTGGACCGACTGGGGACAGAAGCGGACGCCAGGCGATGGGCAGCCGAACTGGTGGGGCTGGATCCTCTCAAAACTGAGTGTAATACGATCGAGGCACCAAAACCCTTCTGGAGTCGCTTGATATCAGGGGAGAGTAAGGTAAAATCTGAACTATCAGCAGCTATTGACTGGGTAGAGTGGGAAATGTCTACCAATGGTCTGGCACTTTGGCTGTATCGACCATAAGCGATATGAAGGAGGACAAAGGTTTGGGTTGGCGAGTGCGGGCAATTCGCGGGGCAATTACGGTCCCAGAAAATACTGTCGAGGAAATAACTCTGGCAGTGACGGAACTGCTGGATGAACTGGAAGAGAAAAATCCGATCTCCCCAGACCAGATAATCAGCGTGACTTTTTCGGCGACTCGCGATCTGGATGCGATTTTCCCGGCAGCGGTTGCCCGCTTGCGTCCCGGATGGGACCAGGTACCCCTACTGGACGTGCAGCACATGCATGTAGAGTCGGCATTATTACGCTGCATTCGCTTCCTACTTCACGTTAACATGCCAGCCGAGCAGGTGGTTTACCATCCCTATTTGCGCCACGCTCAAAAATTGCGACCGGATTGGCTAGAGGCACAATCGGTGTCCCCCGGGATCGCCTCGTTCCCAGGGGACGCCTGGGAACGCACTACCCGAGGGACCCCAACTCCTCAATTGTAAGGTGAGCATCGCCCACCCTACATGTTATTGTTTGGCCTGACCGTTCCAGCGAATGCCCAAAAAAATGTCGTACAGAAAGTTCCCCAAATCTTTTGCTTGCAGCAGTCCCAAGGTTTGATGACAGCCTTTAGCATCCAGTAGGGGCTTGACAGCCTGGTAGGCAGGCTGATATTTGTACCAGGGTATGGAGGGCCAGAGGTGATGAACCAGATGGTAATTCTGTCCGCCAATCAGCAGATTCAGCACGGGACTGGGGTAAACTCTGGCATTCTTCCAGCGATCGCGTTCCTGAAAGGGACGATGGGGTAAATAATCGAAAAATAGCCCCAGGACCAGTCCCACCACCCCAGCAGGGACGAACCAGAAGTTAAGAATATACCCGATAAAGCCGTACTGACAAGCAAGCAAGACGATCGACCCTAGGAAAGCGCGACTCAAAAACCATTCGAGTAACTCGTACTTACGCCACAGCCGACGCTGGAAGAAGTATACTTCATGGTAAAAGAATCTGGCGTTAATCAGCCAGAGGGGACCGCCAGTGGAGACAAAATGATCTGGATCGTTTTCCGGATCGTTGACATGGGCATGATGCTGTAGATGTACCCGCGTGAACACCGGGAAGGTAAAACCTAGCATCACCGCACTGCCATGTCCTAAGATAGCATTCAGCACGCGGTTAGCATGAGCTGCATGATGAGAGGCATCGTGAATTACGGTTCCCACCATGTGTAAGGCAACCACGTTCAAGCCAAAGCAGCACCAGTCTGGCCAATTCCAACGCCAGTAGCCGTAGGTGGAGAGCACTACCATTCCTACCGCTACCAGAAACATCAGTAAATTGGGATTGAAGCCGCCAGTTGGACCGAGAAACTCTTTGGGAACCGTCAGGGGCTTGGTCGCCTCCGACATTTTATTCTACTCCTGATGATGTATATTATTACTTGGGTAGTCTAGGATATTCTTGATAAATTGTAAAGTTTTGTGATGTGAGCTGACAACATCTACAGCTGGCTGCGGTTGGCCCGTGGTTATACAGCCATCAGCTTAAATCACCAATTAACAATTAAGATAAGCCAAATCTTGTCGGAGACATCTGAGGGATAAAGTCATCGGGAACTCCGCCAGCCATATGGTTAGCAAATCTCTGGGCAATGGGTGGCACAAATACCATTGGATAAGTGAAACTGGAGAAGACATGGATGCCTGTCATGCCTGGAATAGGGCCAACTACCGGCATAATATCCCCACTAAAGGCGACTAAGCAGCTGTGCCAAGTTCCTGGGAGCTGTCCTAAAGCTGGTAAAATCTTCCCTACATGGGTACGAATAGCGGCTTCACTGGCAGCTGAGTCTACTTTAGCCTCGGGGTCAGTCAATACTCGACTCATCTGACCTAACCTGATACTACCATCAAGGAACTGAACTGCACCAGGATCGAGAATTGGTGGTACGGGTTCGTGCCCCGGGTAGTCCCACAAGCTGTCAAGTTCGCAGGTTTTGGCTTCTAAGCCATACCGCTGTAAATTAGGCATTACAATTGTTCTCAGCTGAATCTGGACAGGTGCAATCTCAATCAGTTCGGCGTGGGTGAAATACAATCGTACTAAAATCCCAGCAACTTTTAGCATCCGGCGCGAAAAACCACCAGCACAGATAACGGTATTGGCACCGTAATAGCTTCCACTATCTGTAATTACCCCAGTGATGCGACTTCCATCTCTTAGTAAGTCCCGCACTTTAGCAATTTCCATCGCGCCGCCATTTCTTCTCATTGCTTCCCAGTAGCCTTTGGCCGTTGCTTGGGGATTGATGTGACCAGTCTTGGTAGTTAAAGCACCACTAATTGCATCTGGATTTAGCAGCGGTTCCCAGCTACAAGCTTCTGCAGTAGATAGTAACTGTGGTTTGATGGCACAGTGCTCATATTCAGCGAGAACAGCTTGGGGGTTATCATCCCTGTCAATGGTTAAGAGCAAGTCTAACTCGCGGAATTCGGTATCAGCGTCTAATTCTGCTGAGAGGATCTGATGACGTTCTTTTCCTTCAAGACATAGTTGCCTGGTAATATCAGAAGTACCAGACCAGTAAGCAAGAGTTCCATAACTATAACGAGTGGCATTTTCAGGTGTTGCCTGTTGTTCTATTAGCAGCACAGAAAAGCCTTTTTTCACGAGTTCGTATCCTAGGGCCGCACCAGTAATGCCTGCACCGACCACGATCCAATCGTAAGTTTTCATATAAGTTTTTATAGTTGCTACCACTTTTGATCGTAATTAGTCACCAGTATCACTTGACTGCGGTGTCTCCTGGGATCTCGATGTCCCCCCTCCAGGAGACACGGCGGAGACATCGTAGTCGCACATGCATAGGAGACACCGCAGCGTGATATAAAATTATCACGCATGTCAAGTGATACTGCGTGCGGGTGTGGCAATGACACCCTGAGATTATAGCACGGCGGCAACCCGCAGAATTAAGGCGCTGTGTCTCCCGAAAGACACAGTAGGGGCGATGATGTCAACTTTGTCGAAAACTTCTCGCAGGCGATCGCGATACCAGGTACGAAACCGCTGGGCTTGAATATACCAGCTAGCGGGAATGGGGGCGTGATGCAAAAGTCTGCTAAATGCAGATTAGCACCTTCACTAGGGGTCTGTCTGTCAAGTTAATTTTGATGGATATTTTATCTGAAAAGATTATATCTCAAGACTTTCGCGATCTATCTATCCATCATTTTAACATGGACATACCCCTAGCAGTAATTATATAAGCCGCCCGGGCCCGGGCAGATCTTTGAACAGGTACGAAAATCAACCACCTGGACCTTTGACGCCCAAAGCAGTAGCTGCTCACGCTGCAGCTACTGCTGTCATGACTTCGGGTTGCGCGGCGAAAATATGAGTCTGCACTGCCATGGGAATACCTTCAATGCCCTGGGAGGACCGGCGGGTACGGGAAAGACAACCTTGGCCCTGCATATAGCAGAGCTGCGGGGTCGCCCCATCCTGCTGATATTTGGCGATGACGATCTGAATATATCGGATCTGATCCGCAATAAAACCGGTTATTCGCGGAAAAAAGTGGTGGATAACTACATTCACAGCGTGGTCAAAATGGAAGATGAAATGCGGCAAAAATGGGTAGATTCCCGACTCACCCTGGCCGCAAAGGAAGGATTTACTCTGGTATATGACGAATTTAACCGATCGCGACCAGAAGTAAACAACGTCCTGCTTTCGTTACTCGAAGAAAAACTGTTGGTTTTGCCCCCGGGTAACGAAAACATGGAATACATCCGGGCCCATCCCGAGTTTCGTGCTATATTTACTTCTAATCCAGCAGAATACCGTTTGCTGATTGCCTCGGTTGACAAGGCGAAGGAAATGGGGATTAGCTGGTGGGAGAGTGACCCCTATTTGAGTAGCCAGCAGCAGCAGTTCCAGTAAGGCATAGACATGTGACAATTGGTGACAGAAGTGAGTAGGCAAAGGGAGCAGTCAATGGACCGTCAGAGTATTAGAGACAAGATTAGGGCGATCGCCAGCAAACGGTTAGCCTTGGTGCGGCTACTAGAGAAACCAGACCTGGGAACGATGCGGATTGATGTCAATCAGGCGTTGGAGGAAATTGACGACCTGATTGATGATATAAATCGTACTTTTCCTTCTCAAGCAAGCTAAACACCAGTCTCAGCATTAGCCATCGTCATGAAGATGGCTTGGCAACTCTGGTCTCTGGCATCGTCAGCCCCTAGGCGCTGAATGTAAGTGCCTAGGGGCTGTAGATCCCAGGCTTGGCGGTTATCAGCTAGCATAATCCCGAGGATCTCTTCTAGGTCTTTAACAAGATCTGGATCTTCTACTAGGGTTACGGCTTCTACTCGCCGGTCTAAATTGCGGGGCATCCAATCAGCACTACCAATATAAACTTCGTCGTGACCTTGGTTATGGAAGTAAAAAATCCGCGAGTGTTCTAAAAAGCGACCGACAATACTGACGACGCTGATGTTTTCGCTGATGTCTTCCAGACCAGGTCGCAGACAGCAAATTCCCCGCACAATTAAGTCGATTTGGACACCGGCTTGGGAGGCTTCATAGAGGGTGGCAATCATTTCTGGGTCTACCAGGGAGTTCATTTTGGCGACAATGCGAGCATGAGATCCATTGCGGCAATGTTCGATCTCGCGGCGAATTAACTCTAGCATGCGCGATCGCAAGCTGACTGGGGCAACCAATAGCTTACGGTAAGACCGCAGCCGCGAATAACCGGTTAAATAGTTAAACAAATCGGTTAAATCGGCTCCCAACTCCCGACGACAGCTCAACAAGCCCAAATCAGTGTAAAGCTTTGCCGTTTTGGGATTGTAGTTACCCGTGCCAATGTGAACGTAGCGACGAATGCCATCTGACTCCCGGCGCACCACCATGGCAATTTTGGTGTGAGTCTTCAAGCCCACCAGACCATAGACGACATGCACCCCTGAGTTTTCTAACTTCCGGGCCCAGTTAATATTGTTCTCTTCATCAAAGCGGGCCCTGAGTTCCACCAAAACGGCTACCTGCTTATCATTTTCGGCTGCGGCAATCAAGGCATTAATAATAGGTGAATCCCCAGAGGTGCGGTAGAGGGTCATTTTGATTGCCAGTACCTGGGGGTCGTGAGCCGCCTGAGTGATCAAGCGCTCGACAGTAGCGGCAAAGGAATGATAGGGATGGTGAACTAGCAGATCCTGCTTGCGGATGGTGGCGAAAAATTCTTCTGCGTCTTCCGTCTCTATGGGGAAAGACTCTGTCTCTGGGTTAGGAAGGCGTTGCAGGCGAGCAGGCACGACGGGAGTCCACAGGAGGTCTTTCAATTCTGGCAGTGGCAGTGCCATAAAGCTGAATAAATCCCCTAACCCCAGCAAGCCTTCAACTTCGTAGACATCAATCTCTGCCAAGCGCATCTCTCGCATCAGCATTTCACGCACCAGATCCGGTGTATTAACTTGCATTTCCATCCGGACGACGTCCCCACCAATGCGGCGTTTGCGTAATTCCTGCTCAATGGCCAGCAGCAGATCGTCGGCTTCATCTTCTTGTACGGACAGGTCAGCATCTCTAGTAATCCGAAAAGGATAATACTCCTGAATTTTCATCCCTGGAAATAAAGGTTCCAGATTATGGGCAATCACCTGTTCCAAGGCAACGCCAGTCCAGAAAGCGGGGCTGTTTTCGGACTCGAACTGTAACTCTTCTGATAGGGGCACAAATCGAGGCAAGACTTTGGGGACTTTGATCCGGGCGAAATGTTCTGCACCAGTTTCCGGGTCAACCACTACTACTGCCAGATTCAGACTGCGGTTAGAAATGTAGGGAAAGGGATGACTGGGGTCAACGGCTAGAGGGGTGAGCACGGGAAAGATTTGCTGCTCAAAATAGTTTTGCAGATAAATTCGTTGCTCTTGGTTGAGGTCTATATAGTCCAGAAGATGGATTCCTTCTCCCGCTAACAGGGGTCTGAGAATTTGCTGGAAGTGCTGGTGCTGTTGCCTAACTAGCGGGTGCAGCCGCTGGTTAATCTGGTCTAGCTGTTCGGTGGGCGTGCGTCCATCGGGGGTCAGCTTATTCACTTTTGCTTCTACCTGTTTCTTCAAACCGGCCACGCGCACCATGAAGAATTCATCTAGGTTGTTGCTGAATATGGCCAGAAACTTGAGACGCTCTAGCAGTGGTGTCCGCTCATCCAGGGCTTCGTGCAATACTCGGTTGTTAAACTCTAGCCAGCTGAGTTCTCGGTTGAAGTAATATTGCGCATCGTCCAGATTTATTTTGTCTTTGGTTTGAGTTTTTGTCTTGGTTTTAGGCATGGTTGGTGGGCAGCGGTATTTTTGAAAGCAACAGCTTACACTGAAACTTTATCAGGATTTTGGTGAGTGGTCAGTACTCAGAGGACAGTAGTCAGTGGTCAATTTTTAATTTTTAATTTTTAATTTTTACGCTTAGCTTACTCAAGCAGTCCCGCCTCTCTCTCGGCTTCTACTCAGTATATATACTTAGCAAACAAATATTGAAAAATAGATTATTTATGAATCATCACGAAAATCTCCCTCAATCTCAAATGTTGTTGTCCGAAAGGGCGATCGCTCTTTAACTGAGAGATATTTTCTCAATTATATCGAGGCGATAGCATCTGGTTTTGGTATCATTTTTTACATGTATTTTGCCAATGATTAAAAGACTCTATCTTCTATTCCTTTCCACCATTCTCCCAACTTCATTAAGTCTTCATGAATATCTTTTAACTCCCTCATATTCTTGTATGTTAATTTTATGGCGACGCTGTGTCTCCCCTCGTTCCCACGTCTCTGCCTGGGAAAGTGCGAGTACGATGTCTTTCCAGTCTACTGAAGGAGTTGGCAGTATTTTTCGTGTCTGGTTGCCTTTGACAGATGCGATCGCAGCATCATAACTTCCAGACAGGTACGAAGGAGTCGGCTGTTTACATAGCACCGGAGCAAGACCTGGGACAGGCTCAATTTAATAGCGATATCTATAGTCTTGGTATGTATTCGGGCACTGACAGGGAGAACAGTAGAGTCCTTGTCCAATTTGAGAGAGAAAGACAACCAGGAGTCCTTTTGGCACAAAGAGACAGAGGCAAATCCTAAATTGATCGAGATTTTGGACAGGATGGTGGATGCTGATAGCAAGCAGCGCTACCAGTCGGTAAGGTCGGTATTGTCTAACTTGGCAGACTGGGAAACGGGATCCGTAGAATAGGAAAAAACAGCCGGGATAGGACTGTTGCTGGCCACCTTCGTTCCAAACTTTGTAGCTGAGACGCCAGAGACTGGGAACGATTTCTGGAGGCGGAGCCTCTAATCATCGGGTGCATCTCATAGAAGCAAATAGACATCATCAAAAAGCCTCGCGCATTACGTTCGGTGTCCTCCTCGTTTCCACGAGCACTCACCCTGTCGTGACGCGAATGCGCACGACATGGGTGAGTGTCTCGGGAAACGAAACCGAACGAGAGATGGGAGCATTTTCCCCTCGCCGGGGGTTTGAAGGCGGGTTAGCGCTATCAAGTCAAACTGGGCATCACGATTGTCTGAAACCCTTATTGTATGGCGCTTTGCGCTATAAAGCTCTTTTACGAACATTTCTATCCTTAACCTGACGCTAAAATATTTAGCTGATGAGGCTTTCAGAGATTGGCTAGCATAATATCCCGGACTGACAGAAGAGCGTTAGCGGATGAAGGAAGCAGGTGAAAATGACACCTCTGGCGGGTTAGCGGCTAATGTTGCAGGTGAAAATGACAAAGACACGCAAAGAAACGGATAGTATGGGGGAAATAGAAGTCCCCGCAGAACGCTATTGGGGGGCCCAAACCCAGCGATCGCTAATATATTTCTCGATCGGGCAAGACTTGATACCGGCGGAAGTAATCGCGGCCTTCGGGATTCTGAAAAAAGCGGCAGCCCTCAGCAATGCAGAATTGGGTAAACTACCAGAAGAGAAAGCTAAACTGATCGTGCAGGCAGCATCGGAAGTAATTGAGGGCTTGCTGGATGGTAATTTCCCCCTGCATGTCTGGATGACGGGTAGCGGCACCCAATGTAATATGAATGTGAATGAAGTGATCTCTAATCGGGCGATCGAACTGGCGGGGGGGGTAATGGGAAGTAAAAACCCCATTCACCCCAACGATCACGTGAATATGTCTCAGTCTTCCAACGATACTTTCCCGACGGCCATGCATATTGCTGCCGCAGTAGCATGCAATCAGCGATTGATTCCGAAGGTGAAAAAGATGCGGGACGCCCTGCAACAAAAGTCGGAAGAATTTGCCGAGATTGTCAAGATCGGTCGCACCCATCTCCAAGATGCCGTACCTCTGACTTTGGGACAGGAATTCTCCGGTTATGTAGCCCAACTGGATGCTGCTTTGCAGCGGATCGATCGGGTATTGCCGGAACTCTACGAACTGGCGATCGGGGGAACGGCGGTGGGCACGGGATTGAATGCGACGAAAGGGTTCGCTGCCACTGCGGTTAAGCACATTAGCAATATTACCGGATTACCCTTTAGAGAAGCCCCCAATAAGTTTGCGGCGATCGCGGCCCATGACGCGATCGTGATGGCCAGCGCTGCCTTGCGGACTCTCGCTGGTGCTTTAATGAAAATTGCCAATGACATTCGCTTTTTAGCAAGTGGTCCTCGTTGCGGTTTAGGGGAGCTGATCTTACCAGAAAACGAACCCGGTTCTTCGATCATGCCCGGGAAAGTGAACCCCACCCAATGCGAAGCGATGACAATGGTAGCAGCACAAGTGATAGGCTATGATACCGCAGTCGCGATCGCGGGTTCGTCAGGACATTTCGAGTTAAACACCTATAAACCAATGATGGTGTTTAACCTAATTCAATCCATCAATCTGATCGCGGACAGTTGCAACAACTTCACTGATTTTCTGCTAGCGGGACTAAAACCGAACCGGAAGAAAATCGAGTATTATTTAGAACAGTCATTGATGCTAGTGACGGCATTAAGTCCGACCATTGGCTACGACAAAGCGGCCCAAGTGGCGCACTTCGCCTTGGAAAAAGACATGACCTTAAAGCAAGCTTGTCTGGAATTGGGGTATGTGTCGGAAGTAGAGTTCGATCGAATTGTCGTTCCTAGCAAAATGGCCCATCCAGAAATGTAAAGCGTTCGCAGCACCATTATCCAGCGAGGTTTTCCCACCCTTGGAGTAGGGAATGCGATGGTCAGCATGAAAGTCGCGGCCTAATGGCTGTCCACACATTGCGCACCTACCAAAAGCCCCATAGAATAGGATTTGCCATTCCCGCTTGCTAAATTTTCTTCGCTCGCTCACTATTACGCCTTGATAAAATATACCACAATTCGGCAAGAAGCGGTTAAGTTTCACGACCACAGTCGCAGTCGTGGCGGTTTCCCAGTCCCCATACCCGGACTATTGAGGTGGCCAGCGGACTTCTATAGGCATTGAATGTGTCACTGCCCCGCCCGGGTCGGACGGCCTCCCCGCCCGGATCGGACGGCCTCACCGGCCGGGTCGGATCGTCTCACCGGTTTGCGAGAGCTCTTCCTGTGGCAGAACAACCAGACCGGCACCATTCCTTCCTGGTTGGGCACCCTCATTGGCTTGCGAAGCTCCGTCTACACAACAATACCCTCTGAGGTATGTCGGACCTAGGAAATGACAAGATAGAGGACTCGGCTAACTGATGTTTCCATTAATTCCCGTCCCCACAGAGACGCTAACAGAGATCCTAGACCTATATTTTATCCCTTGTCAAGCACTAGGCTAAAGATCCATAAGCTCAACTCTATTAGAGGTATAAGCATAAATGGCGTTGCACATTTTGGGGATGATGCCTACGCATGCACATAACTTAAACTGGCTTGTAGTCTAGGTTTAAGACTTCTGCAACTATGCCCATCATCCCGTAATTGTGCAACGCCGCATAAATTAATTAACAGGGTTGGCAAAACGCAATCAAGTTAGCTATGCTGTATTCAGGTAGGGAAACAACCCCATACCCGAGTCGAAAGCCAGCATTCCACCAGTCCTGACAAGTTCTAGGGCAGGCCAGCGACCGGTGGAAACATCAAAAGGAACCGGCGAAACCCAGCCCTATGTTAAAAATAACCCGTAAATTACGAAGGAGCATATAATGAGCATGATCGAGGTGCAGACAGAGCTGACAAGAGTAAGAAATGACGCAAGGACAAAAATTGCTGATTGGGAAAGCTCCCGAAATCGCCGGACAGGACAATTATATCATTACAGCAGTGATGACAACACACGTTATGTAGATGGTACTTCTGGTGATGATGTTCTTAACTGGAGGCAGTTTGATGGCGGAAAGGAGCTTATCCTGGGTGGTGACGGAAATGACAAACTTTTCGGGGGTAAGGGAGACGACACTCTTTTTGGCGAAGAAGGCAAAGATAGTCTATTCGGCAGCATGGGGAGTGATACTCTGGTTGGCGGAGGTGACGATGATTATCTAAATGGCGAACAGGGAAACGACTATATACTGGGTGGTGCAGGAAATGACACTCTTTATGCTGGCAAAGTTTATGGCAGCAAGGGAAGTGCTAGCTTGTTTGGCGGAAGTGGAACAGATACTTTGATTAGTCAAGGAGGACACAAAGGACATCATTATCTTGATGGCGGAGATGAAGATGATTATCTAGAGGGCAATCAAGGGGTAATTGCTCAAGATCTTGGTGGTGAAGGAATATGGGTACTGCCGGTACTGCATAGTTACTCGGGCCATCGGACTGGAGTGAACAGCCCTTGTACTGCCTCGGAATGCCTAACAGGACAAGAGCAATTTTTGAGGAGCGAAAACTTCTCAAATGCTTACGGGGTGGGGGGTTTTGACCTCGAAGTGGTGAGTCGGCAGCCGAGCGCCCGAATATGCAGTTGAGATGCGCGACAGCTGATTTTTTTCAAAATCCCGCGCCCAGGGTTGACAAATTCGATAAATAAGTAGTAAGTTGGAAGACATGACTAAGAATTGGCTTGCTGACCTCGACCAAGACACAGAGAATCTCGACCCAAAAAGTCGGGAAGTTTTGCAGCGGTTACTCAATTACCTAGAAGACCTATACAGCCAAAACCTTGAATTGAAAGCTGACAATCAACGATTGAGAGATGAAATAGCCGCGCTCAAAGGGCACAAGGGAAAACCTGACATCAAACCTCAAGCCAAAGCTGATACTTCTAAAGCTGATACTTCTGCGGAGGCCAAACCAGAGCAGCCCAATAGTCGAGAGCGAAAAAAGAAAAAACCGAAAACCCCCCCCAGGAACGTCGCCAACTTATTCATATTGACAGAGAAGAGGTTATCAAACTGGCTCGGAGTAACTTGCCGTCAGATATCACCCATAGAGGCTACCGAGAAGTAACAATTCAAAATATTATATTTAAAACAGACACGGTTATTTATCGACTAGAAAGACTCTATTCACCTAGTACGGAGAAATTTTACGAAGCCCAGTTGCCGCAAGGATTAAAAGGCAAATCTTACGGGAGTGAACTCGAAGCATTTGTTCTCACTTTGTATTATCAGTTACGAGTGCCAGAAGAAAAGATTCTTAAATTGTTGCCGTCTCAGGGAATAGTAATCTCGGCGGGAAAAATATCTAACTTAATAACTCGGCAATATTTAAGAGAATTTACTGAAGAACGAAATGCTATTTTAGAAGCGGGACTGGGCAGTACCAGTTATCACCAAATTGATGATACGGGGATGCGGGTTAATGGGAAAAATTGCTATGTATTCACACTCTGCAATCCTTACTATAGCAGTTTTTTTACCAGAGAGCGCAAAAACTCTGAAACAGTTCTCCAAATGTTAAACGAATTGCAGTTGGATCCAACTGAATTAGCAGTTGTTCAATCAGATGATTTAGTTGACAGTATTTTGCCTGACAAGAAGAAAAAGCAGCTCGGGGACTACATAGATATTTTGGTGGCTGATGACGCGGGACAATTTCACAACCAGACGAACCATCGTAGTTTATGCTGGATTCATGAAGGACGACACTACGAAAAGCTGACTCCTCTGGTTCCCTCTCATCAAAAAAGCCTGGCACAATTTCTCTCTTATTTTTGGATTTACTATTATCAACTCAAAGCCTATCAACAGCAAAGCACAGAAGAGCAGCGACAACAAAAACTGTTGCTTGAAACCGAATTTGACAAATTGTTTTCCCGTCAAACCGGATACAGTGCTTTAGATCATAGAATTGATTTAACAAAACAGAAGAAGCCTTATTTACTATTAGTTCTAGATTTTCCTGAAGTTCCTCTTGACAATAATGAGGCAGAGCGGACAGTCCGGGAGTATGTGATTAAGCGCAAAATCTCCAATGGAACCCGCACTCTACAGGGGACTCAGGCGTGGGAAGTGTTTTTGGCTCTGGTTGACACCTGCCGCAAAAACGGAGTGAATTTTTATTCGTACATTAAGGATCGAATTTCCAAATCTTTCAAGATGCCAGCGTTGTCCACGCTAATTCAACAGATGCAGCCGCCAAAACCAACATAAACATAAACCATTGACTCCAAGTCTCGCTTGTGTAGTTTCCACCTAAGCACCAAGGGTGTTACAGCTCCTTGTTATAAAGGACAGACTCATTAAGTGCGACATCAGCTCCTGTTTAAAAAGCTGCAGGAGCTACTCTCGTGTGGAAATCACTCCCCACCAACATATTGAGCAACTTCATCAAGGGCACGATACCATATATGGTGGAGCTGGAGATGATACTTTAACTGCTGGCACAGGAGATGACCTCTTGTTTGGTGGAGATGGTAATGATTATATTGTGCTTGGACCTGGTCGCGATGAGGCTACCGGTGGAGAAGGGATAGACCAGTTTATTCTTTCACGCAATACATACAACACGGTGACGGATTTTGAGATTTTTGAAGATCATCTTCTATTCCCATTCGGTGATAATTCAGTGCCAGATCTGAGTCGTACTACCTTTCAAGAGAAAGGCGGAGATTTGTATATCAATTTTGGATCTGGATGGGGTGTCACTTTACAAAATGTAGAAAACAGGCCAAATCTTCGAAGCTGGGTTTTGGCATCTCTCCAAAAAGCTGCTACTCTAATAGGAACTAACGATGATGATACATTGATCGGAAGTGGCAAAAATGACCTTATTATAGGTTTAGATGGCAGTGATTCTTTGGTTGGTGCTGGAGGAAATGATACTATTCTTGGCAATTCAGGTAATGATACACTTACTGACTTTGCCGGAGGAGAACACCTTTATGGAGGTGAGGGAAATGATTACCTTATATCTCGTGCAAGGAGGGGTAACCTCAATGGAGGGTCTGGCAGAGATATTTTTGGAATCCATTTTGACCATCTTGGAACACATATTGTCGTCGAAGACTTTGAAGTTGATGTAGCTGCTACCAACGATATAATCGTTCACGATTATTTGAAAATTTTCGATAATGAACCTGGAGCATGGGTGATAGATATTGTGAACAAAAATGAACCAGATTCATCATCAGAACCAGATTCATCATCAACTTACATTAATGATCTTGTGGCTAAAATTTCTCTAGGAGGTGATGAAAACAATGACTACATGGTTCAACTAAACCTTAAAACATCTGGATCTGTGTTGCATTCTGTTTCCACTTCTGATGAATCCTATCGCACAATAAAAGATGTAATTATCCAAAGTGGGATAGATGCTCAATCATTCGTGTAAACCCCATCATTGCTAAGAGACGCATCATCGTAAACCAAGAATCTGCTGATCTAAATTCTTAGATCAGCAGATTGCCATTTGTTCGATATTGTGAGAAAAATCATTATATACTTGTGATATGGTCACGACAATATCGCGTCCAGTATAGTTGTCGAGCGCGACGACTCTGCCATTGCCGTATTCTTTGAAGACGGGAACTACAACGCTGGAAAAACCAACAGCTTTCAGCGTGAATATGGAGTCGGACGCTATGTACTAAGTAGTTCAGTCAGCGGCACAATAATCAAGTTAAGTTGTCAGTTGTATGTGAGTAGCATAAGAATGCCCGAGATTCCCACAGATAATAGTCAATAAATATCCGAGAGATGGGGAGCTAATTGATGGAATTAAAAGCCCGGAGTTTATTCTGTCTCCTGAATTATGGGATCATTGGGATAAAGTTAATGACGAACAGATATACACTATTGATGTAGGGATTGCCTGTTTAGGACCTCAATCTAAGCTTTCCGACCCTCCAAAGCAAAAACCGGATGAAAGTAATGAAGAATTAGTGACAAGAATAAATAACTGGATCAATAAACGCGATCAACAATATCAAAAGTGGGATGAACTATATTTGAAAAGACAAGATGAATTGGAAGAGTTTATATCTAATTATAACGGAAATTTACTTAGTTTAGAGGAAGATCGGATTCCCGAGTCTGCCAAGTTACCAGATAGTTTTTCCTGTCGCATACAAATATCAGGTAAGGGGTTAAAAGACTTAGTTTATAACTTTCCCTATATTTTTGATGTCAGCGAACCAGATCAGTTTGCGGAACTCGTGCAACAGCAAGGTTTATCTGATGGTGAAGACTCCCCTTTTCAGCTAGAACCACCTGACCCAAATGCTCCCAAGGTTTGTGTTATTGACAGTGGGATTCAGGAAAGACATCCTCTTCTGAAAGCAGCAATTGATTCAGGGAACTCAAAATCTTGGTTGCCTGGAAATCAACAAACTGCTGACTATGTTAGGAATGGAGGACATGGAACCAGGGTCGCTGGGGCGGTGCTTTATCCTCGGAATATACCTCGGAGTGGGAAGCAACCAGCTATTTGCTGGATTCAAAATGCGAGAGTCCTTGATGATAACTGCAAACCACCTGAAAATCTATTTCCCCCTAATATGTTGGGGGAGATTGTAGAGTTATATAAAGGAACGAGAATATTTAATCATTCTATTACCGGATCGCTTCCATGTCGCACCCGTTCCATGAGTGCTTGGGCAGCGGCGATCGATCAACTGACGTGGCAAAAGGATATTCTCTTGATTGTGGCGGCTGGTAACTTGCCTTCATACGGCAGAATTGGTCCAACCAGATTATCGATTGCAGAACATCTGGCAGCAAACCGACCTTATCCAGATTATCTTTTAGAGGCGGCGTGCCGAATTGCGAACCCGGCACAAAGTTTCCAAGCTTTAACCGTGGGATCGATTGCTCATAATTATTATCAGGCCCCGTCTTATTCTTCAATAGCGCAGAAAGATATGCCTTCAGCGTTCTCGTGCTCGGGATTGGGAATTTGGGATACGATCAAGCCAGAAGTTGTTGAATATGGGGGCGATCTGGTAAAGGATGAGAGTGTACCACCTAAACTTACTTGCAATAAAAGCATTTGTCCCGAATTAGTGCGATCTACATTAAACGGTGGTCCTGCAATTGCCTCAGACCAAGTAGGAACCTCATTTGCAGCGCCAAAAGTCAGCCATATTGCAGCTCGTCTCGCCTCTGAGTTACCTGAGGAGAGTTGTCTTTTGTACCGCGCCTTAATAGTTCAGTCAGCGCGCTGGCCAGAATGGACAATGGCAGATAATGTGGATCAACTGCATGTATTGCGTCAAATAGGTTATGGTATTCCCAATCTTGAACGCTGTTTAGGCAATTCTTCCAATCGGATCACCATGATTACTAGAGAAGAACGCCGCATTAAAGCTCGACAAGCTCAGATTTATGAAGTCAAGCTACCAAATTCATTGCGTTCTCAAGGAGATGAGTTAGAGATTTTAGTAGAAGTTACCCTGTCATACAAAGCTCAACCCCGTCGAACCAGACGACATCGACGCAAATATCTTTCAACTTGGCTTGACTGGGATTGTAGTAAGAGAGGAGAAGACCCCAAAAGCTTTCTTGCCCGAGTTTTGAAAGATCGTGACGCCCCAGAGGATGCGGAACCGGGAGAAGATATTTTTAAGTGGACCCTGGGAAAGCAAAAGAATTACGGAATAATTAAAGATGTTTCTCGGGGTGCAGGAACTATTCAGAAGGATTGGACTGTTGTCAAGTCATTTGAACTGCGAGAATCTTTCTGCATTTCAGTGGTTGGACATCAAGGTTGGAACAACGATCCTGATGCTAGCGTTCCCTATTCTCTAGTTGTTAGCTTTGAAGCGATCCAAGCTAATGTCCAGATTTATCAGGAAATCTCCTTAGCTCAAGTACAGATGGAAGTTGTCGATCGGGTAGAAATTCAATCGACAGGGAGGATATGAGGCGATCGCGGGGTAGGTGCTGACTGGCGGACTTGCATGACAACTGCAAACAGCGCTCAAAAACAGTGCTGTAGCGCTACGGGCACTTTCCTATAAGGTCGAGGGGCGATCGCCGCCAACCCGACAAGGTTATATCCTCTCGGACCGCGCCACCAGGCAGATGTTATGCTAAATTAACACTAAGCAATGTTCATGTCGGACCGGGTCCGAAAGGATAACTATGTCTCTGGGAAATTTGCGCGACCTCTATCAACAAGTTATTCTAGAACATATCAAGTTGCCATGGCTGCGCCACGCTGCGCGATCGGCATCGGGGTAAAACAGAACCGGTGCATCGGTCCCAGCGGGGACATAACCCCCTCGTTCCCAGGCAGAGCCTGGGAACGCAAGGGATACGATCGAGCTGACTCTGCAACTGAATGCGGCGGGCGATCGCATCTGTGATGTAAAATTCTCTGGGGAAGGCTGCGCGACCATCACCCAGCTAGGAACGCGATTACTAGACCGGCGTTAGAGGACGATCGTCAAAACAATTGATTCATGCATGAATTTATCGTAATGGGTAAACCAGTTTCCTTACAGTCAAATAATCGGACTCTCCTGCAATCGTGGAAAGCTAAAGTATCTCAAGCTGCGGTCGAGGGCTGGCCAGCCGATCGCGCAGCGTGGCGCAGCCATGGCATCGCTAATTACATATTCAGTACAAGTAATTATTACTCACTATTATGAGAGTAGACCACCAGATATCGATAATATCATTAAGCCGATTCTAGATGGCTTAAATCTTTTAATATACATTGATGACAGGCAGATTACCGATCTGACAGTCAGACGACGTAAAATAACGAGGGTTCAAACAAGGTCCGGCATAATTGCTCAAGCCCTAGCAAAGGGACAAGAGTTTGTCCATGTTAAAATAGATACAGCACCTGCGATAACAGAGTTAAGCGAATGACTACAGCATTATCAAAATTGTCAGATCCTATGAGCGACGAAATTGCCGATCGCTATAGACAGCAAGGTTATAGAGTTTTAGTGAAGCCGCGCGTGGCTCCATTGACTGAATTTATTTCCAGAGCGGATCTAGATGACATTATCCACGCAGAAAAAACGGCAGTGATTGTAGCCTTAAAACCTCCAGAGATTACGCCTGAAGTAAAAGATGTATCCGATCGCGTAGCTTCTTCGCAGACGATTGGCGAGCAAATTCCAACATTATATGATTACCCGGTGAGAGATTTGACAGATATTTCCATATATCTGTCGAGAGCAGGGGATATAATAGCAAAAGGAGATTTTGATGCAGCTGTTTGTGGTGCTGTGTTTATAGCTAAAGTAGTGATGCGGATGATAGCAGAACATCACTCAATTGACTTTGAAACGCAAAGTCCCACAGAACTTGCTCTCACATTCTTTGCTTGCAGCTTCCTCACACAGTCAGATTACGAGATACTGGTAAAAGCAATTGAGATCTCAGACCGCGTGATAGAACAACAGGAGAAAGTAGCAGTTGCACAAAATTTTGCTGACCAAGCTTTTGAGGTGGTGCAGTATCTTGTTCGCTTCCATTCCCAAGTATAGTAAGTTGGTCCCACGACGAAGACCCAGATAATGTTCTATCCTCTCGGGCCGCGCCACCAGGCAGATGTTATGCTAAATTAACACTAAGCAATGTTCATGTCGGACCGGGTCCGAAACGATAACTATGTCTCTGGGAAATTTGCGCGACCTCTATCAACAAGTTATTCTAGAACATATCAAGTTGCCATGGCTGCGCCACGCTGCGCGATCGGCATCGGGGTAAAACAGAACCGGTGCATCGGTCCCAGCGGGGACATAACCCCAGTTGCGGGGATACCATCGAGCTGACTCTGCAACTGAATGATGCACGCGATCGCATCTGTGATGTAAAATTCTCTGGGGAAGGCTGCGCGATCGCTTCGGGCGTCGGCGGACTTGATGGCGGGGGCCTGCATCGGCAAAACAGGCAGGAGTTGCTCTGGAAATGGTAGAAAGGTTCCAAGGGATGATGAAAGGAGAGGTAGAGTTTCCCAAAGAACTGCGGAAGTTGAACGTCATGCAAGGCGTTTCTCAGTTCCCAGTCAGAATCAAATGTGCTAATCTGACATGGCATACCCTCAAGGCAGCCCTAGAAAATCCCTTAGGCACTCAGCCAGAAGCAGGGTTTGTCAGCAATGAACAGGATTAACACATAATCGCTCTTCTGTCAAGATAAAAAACCAAAAACATCGGACAAAATCTCATGCCAACAACAGCTTTATTTGTGCTAGCAGCTAAGTGGGTAGGAATTGCTACTGCCGTCTGTGCTGTGGTGACAGTCCTCAGCTGGGTGCTAAAATGGGGCATCAGGTTCAGACTGGTGGGCGTTACTAGCTTTATGGTGATTTTGACCGCTGGTTTGTTTACCTTGAGTATAGCGGCAGTCCCCCAGATAAAAATACCAGGTGCGGTGCCCTTCTCTCTGGTATACGATAATGGCGCAGCCCAAACGGCGATCGCAGTGCCACCGGAGATTACGGAACCCCAACTGGAAGCTACCCTCCGTCAAGCAGCTTACGATCTGTTTTCGCCAGGACGCGGTAGCAGTACAAGTACCCAGCTGACGATCAGGGCCCGGACGATAATTCATCCAGAGGAAAATGTCTCAAAACCACTGTACCTGGGTTATGTTAAGCGATCGCTCAGAGATCGAGAAGACGATAATATGGAGATATTCATAGACTCAGAAAAATTAGCCTCCTTGCCAAAATTATCCCTCCGATGAAGAATAGGAGATTAACCCCGATGACGGAATGGAAAAATATCCCACAATTATGTCCGATCGAGCTTTACCTAAATTAGCAGCTGCCACAGCAATGACGCCCTTAATATGCATGAGTGTTGCCCCAACCAGGGTGATGCGGGGGGAAAACTGTCTGTCCCAAGCAGGGGAGGCGATCGCCCGTTTGGGTTCTCGTCCGTTGATAATAGGGGGCGATCGGACTTTAGAGGTGGTGCGGCCCCGCTTGCAACCAGTCCTGGCACAGCAGCAACTAACGGCTGAATGGGCGGACTACTCTCCTGATTGTAGCGAAGCATCTTTAGAGTCCCTCAAGCAAGCTGTCAGTAGCCATGCAGCCGATCTGATTATTGGCGTCGGCGGCGGGAAGGCCCTGGATGCAGCAAAATTAGTAGGTCACTTTTGTCAACTGCCAGTGGTAACTATTCCGACATCAGGGGCAACCTGTGCCGCATGGTCAGCCCTTTCTAATGTATACTCGACCGAAGGTGCCTTTCTATACGATGTCAGTCTCGCCCAGTGTCCGGAGTTGCTAGTGCTAGATTACAATCTGATTGCTACAGCTTCACGGCGGACTCTGGTGGCAGGCATAGGAGATGCGATCGCTAAATGGTATGAAGCATCGGTCAGTAGCGGTCACTCCCAGGAAACCACGATTATTGCTGCTGTCCAACAGGCGAGGATCCTGCGAGATATTCTATTCCAAAAGTCAGCAGAGGCACTCAAAGAACCAGGAGGAGAAACTTGGCGGCAAGTGGTAGATGCTACAGTACTGCTAGCAGGGGCGATCGGGGGACTGGGAGGTGCCCAATGTCGCACGGTAGCGGCCCATGCGGTCCACAATGGCTTAACCCACATTCGGGCGGCCCATGATATTTTACATGGAGAAAAAGTGGCCTATGGGATTCTAGTGCAGCTACGCTTGGAAGAGATGGTGCAGGGAAACAAACTGGCAGTTACGGCCAGACAACAACTGTTACAGTTTTACACGGAGATTGGCCTGCCGAAAACCCTGGATGACTTGGGACTGGGGAACGTCACCCTGGCAGAGTTGCGTAAAGCAGCGGACATTGCCTGTTCCCCTAATTCTGACATTCACCGACTCCCCTTCCAGGTGGGGCCCGACCAACTGATGGCAGCAATGGTTTCGGATTTCGGAAGTCTTTCGGGACGGCTTGGCCTGTTTCCTAGTGGCTGCAGAGGAATGAACAATGGGCGTTGCACATTTTGGGGATGATGCCTACGCATGCACATAACTTAAACTGGCTTGTAGTCTAGGTTTAAGACTTCTGCAACTATGCCCATCATCCCGTAATTGTGCAACGCCGAACAATGAATCTAGATTGGATAAGCCCAGCTGAACGCCTGAAAAGCTTGCCTCCTTATGTATTTGCCCGCCTGGACGAGCTGAAAGCACGTGCCCGAGAACAGGGATTGGATCTAATAGATTTGGGCATGGGAAACCCGGATGGGGCCACGCCTCAACCGGTAGTAGAAGCGGCGATCGGGGCTTTACAAAATCCCGCACATCACGGCTATCCTCCCTTTGAAGGGACTGCTAGTTTCCGCAGCGCCATTACTAGCTGGTATAAACGTCGTTACGAAGTAGAACTGGATCCAGATAGCGAAGCCTTACCTCTACTGGGTTCTAAAGAAGGACTCGGCCATCTAGCACTAGCTTACATCAATCCGGGTGACTTAATTTTAGTCCCCTCTCCCGCCTATCCGGCCCATTTTCGCGGCCCCGCGATCGCGGGTGGAGAGGTCCACACGTTAGTTCTGAAAGCAGAAAACGACTGGCTGATCGATCTAGCTGCCATTCCCGAGGATGTAGCAAAACTTGCCAAGATATTGTATTTTAACTATCCCAGTAACCCCACCTGCGCGACAGCGCCTCGGGAGTTTTTTACAGAAATTGTCGCCTTTGCCCGTCGCCACGAAATCTTACTGGTTCACGACCTCGCCTATGCAGAATTAGCCTTTGATGGCTATCAACCCACTAGCTTACTAGAAATTCCCGGTGGCAAGGAAATTGGGGTTGAGTTTCATACCATGTCCAAAACCTATAATATGGCCGGGTGGCGCATCGGCTTTGTGGTGGGGAACTCTCAGATCATCCAAGGTTTAAGGACCCTGAAAACCAATTTAGATTACGGCGTGTTTGCGGCCCTGCAAGTTGCAGCCGAAACCGCCCTGGGGTTACCTGATTCCTATTTGGAGGAGGTCCGGGAACGCTATCGGACTCGCCGGGATTTTCTGATTCAAGGTTTGGCAGAGTTGGGGTGGGATGTACCCAAAACTAAAGCCACTATGTATTTATGGGTTCCTTGTCCCCCTGGAGTAGGTTCGACAGATTTTGCCCTGGATGTCTTGCAGCGGACTGGAGTGGTGGTGACCCCGGGAAATGCTTTTGGTGCTGCTGGTGAAGGCTATGTGAGAATTAGTTTGATTGCTGAGTGCGATCGGCTAGGGGGAAGCCCTGGGACGGCTCAAACAAGCTAATATATACTACTCAGTATAGCCCATAGCTATGATGCTCTTGGATAAAATACGTTGCATATTTTCGGGATCTGGTTTGGGGTAATTTTTACTAATTGCCCCAACCTGATTGCTAATGGCTGAGATGATATATAGCGAGATATATATTTATGACCGTAAACGCGATTGGCATAAACAACCCTTATCATCCCCTAATTGTGCAACGCCAAAGAAGGTAATTTCCGGCAATAGCCGGATAATGAGCAAATCAAGGCGCTCAATGTGCTATGATATGGTACGATAAAATCCAGACTGGATTTGCGGTTGAGTGCGTTCTTCCGTATAGTACAGATTGCGTTGCACATTTTTGGGATAATGGTTGTCAATTGGAGGTTGTCAGTTGTATTTTAATTTGTCACAAGTCATTAAGAATGTTTTGTCCTCAAAGCGTGGCCTGGCGGAAGTGGTCCCAAATCATCCCGTAGTTGTGCAACCCCGTACAGGAATTCTAGAACTGGCTATATACCGATTACTTAAAGTTGCGAACGACATGACAAAGGAAACATTATTCAGTAAGATTACTGATGACAAAAGCTCAGATGTTGAATTAGGATAATATCCAAGTGGGATCTCCCTGATGCAGGTCCAGGCTCAGACAGACCTTAGGGGAATCATGACACCGGGGATTTTTTGAGACAACACCAGTCAAAAAAAATTTGGCGTTGCACATTTTGGGGATGATGCCCTTTTTTGCACATAACTCAAACTGGCTTTTAGTCTAGGTTTAAGACTTCTGCAACTATGCCCATCATCCCATAATTGTGCAACGCCAAAAAATTTTTGAGCGACGAGTAGAAGACAGATAAAAGGAAAAAATGATGTGGGATTGCATTATAATTGGATCTGGTCCTGGAGGTCTGGTTACGACCAAAGAATTACTCGAGCGAGGTGTGCGGGAGGTAGTATGTTTGGAGCAAGGCAAGGAGGTAGGTGGCATTTATACGAATGCCTACGACAATTTAGTCCTGACTTCTTCTTGCACATATAGTATGTTTTCGGACTTTTGGATAGGTGATGGAAAGCAGCACGAATTCTGGACTAAAAACGAAGCGGTTGATTATTGGAAGAGCTATGCGAAACATTTTGACATAGAGGATAAAATTCGTTTGAACTCCCAAGTTGTCGCGGTGACACCGCAAGACAATAAACCGCAAGACAATAAAGGGTGGCAAGTTCAACTAGCATCTGGAGATATTCTACTCTCAAAACGAGTGGCCTTAGCGATCGGCAACAACAGCATCCCCAGTTATCCACAGTGGAAAGACTTATTAACTGAGGTAGAGTTTTCCCATTCCGGTGGTGATAAATATGTAGTGATGCATTATCTATCCCGATAAACATTTGTTGTAATAATGTACAAAATACCAAATAGCTCCGATGTGATTTTCTAGTTTCTTGGAGAATGATAATGTTTTACGAACCAAACGACTAATTCTTTGTCTTAATGTGTTGTTTAGCCTTTCAATATGATTAGTTTTTCCAGTTTCTTTACCTACTGGTTTATGACGTTTTTTGGGGATTACTGTGTTATAAGCTTCCCAAAAATCTGTGTAAAAAACTGCACATTGCCGATAAACAGGAGGTAAAGATTTCCACAATTTTTTTGCCGATTCCCGACTGCGCTCGCCCACATAAACTCCAACTATTTCTCTAGTTTTTGTATCTAACGCTAACCAAATCCATTGCTTATTTTCTTTATTCTCCACAAAAGACCACATTTCATCACATTCAATAGTCATTTTCCCTTTTGGCTTGTCTAAAACCTTTATCTCACGCGGAGTTTCCGCAGATTTTTTATTAACATAATCTTGGAGCAAAGTTTTGGAAACTCCAACTTGACGTGCAATTCCAGCTCAAGAAATTCTCTCAAGTAAAAGGCCATCTATTTTCTTTTTTGTTTCTGATGATATCGTTTTATTGGTAGGGTTTTCAACAAATTGCCTGCCACAGTCTTTACACTTATGTTTTTGCTTTTTGTTATGGAGGGGCGAAGCCTTCGGGCAAAATGACGGCAACGGAGACGAAATTTTTAGCCCCGAATGCTTCGCCCCTACCGTTTTTTACTGTTCGCTCACTTTGACAGTGGGGACAAGAAGGTCGCAAGCATAAATCTGATGATGTGTTCATAAATTTAGACATTGTTTTTACCAATAACAATATAGCATTGTGACAACTAATTATACATGATTATCTCTGATATTTTTGATAAATTAAACTTATCAATGGTAATGAAAAATGTTATATTATCCCTTTGAAAAGCAAGGATTAATAGAGGGATAAAATGTTATATCACTACATATTTATCACTACCCCCATTCCAAGGAATATCGTAATGCTGATAATTTTGTGGAAAAAAATGTATTAGTAGTTGGCGGAGGTGAGTCAGGTTCAGACATAGCGCTAGAGATATCTCGCGTCGCCAAGAATTGCTGGGTCAGCCTTCGTAATTCAACTGGGTGGGTAGTACCCCGCCAGAGAGGTAAATGTGCTAACGACATTGCTACTAATCGGGGCATATACGGGTTACCAAGGGAATACGGACATACTTTGAGCCAAATTATCTCCCGACAGTGGTTGAGCTACAACGATCCAGTTGATGAAACTGCCGTTAATCTTAATAAAAAGGTTAAGTCCAAAAACGGAGTCTGGGGGTAATTGCTCAAGATCTTGGTGGTGAAGGAATATGGGTACTGCCGGTACTGCATAGTTACTCGGGCCATCGGACTGGAGTGAACAGCCCTTGTACTGCCTCGGAATGCCTAACAGGACAAGAGCAATTTTTGAGGAGCGAAAACTTCTCAAATGCTTACGGGGTGGGGGGTTTTGACCTCGAAGTGGTGAGTCGGCAGCCGAGCGCCCGAATATGCAGTTGAGATGCGCGACAGCTGATTTTTTTCAAAATCCCGCGCCCAGGGTTGACAAATTCGATAAATAAGTAGTAAGTTGGAAGACATGACTAAGAATTGGCTTGCTGACCTCGACCAAGACACAGAGAATCTCGACCCAAAAAGTCGGGAAGTTTTGCAGCGGTTACTCAATTACCTAGAAGACCTATACAGCCAAAACCTTGAATTGAAAGCTGACAATCAACGATTGAGAGATGAAATAGCCGCGCTCAAAGGGCACAAGGGAAAACCTGACATCAAACCTCAAGCCAAAGCTGATACTTCTAAAGCTGATACTTCTGCGGAGGCCAAACCAGAGCAGCCCAATAGTCGAGAGCGAAAAAAGAAAAAACCGAAAACCCCCCCCAGGAACGTCGCCAACTTATTCATATTGACAGAGAAGAGGTTATCAAACTGGCTCGGAGTAACTTGCCGTCAGATATCACCCATAGAGGCTACCGAGAAGTAACAATTCAAAATATTATATTTAAAACAGACACGGTTATTTATCGACTAGAAAGACTCTATTCACCTAGTACGGAGAAATTTTACGAAGCCCAGTTGCCGCAAGGATTAAAAGGCAAATCTTACGGGAGTGAACTCGAAGCATTTGTTCTCACTTTGTATTATCAGTTACGAGTGCCAGAAGAAAAGATTCTTAAATTGTTGCCGTCTCAGGGAATAGTAATCTCGGCGGGAAAAATATCTAACTTAATAACTCGGCAATATTTAAGAGAATTTACTGAAGAACGAAATGCTATTTTAGAAGCGGGACTGGGCAGTACCAGTTATCACCAAATTGATGATACGGGGATGCGGGTTAATGGGAAAAATTGCTATGTATTCACACTCTGCAATCCTTACTATAGCAGTTTTTTTACCAGAGAGCGCAAAAACTCTGAAACAGTTCTCCAAATGTTAAACGAATTGCAGTTGGATCCAACTGAATTAGCAGTTGTTCAATCAGATGATTTAGTTGACAGTATTTTGCCTGACAAGAAGAAAAAGCAGCTCGGGGACTACATAGATATTTTGGTGGCTGATGACGCGGGACAATTTCACAACCAGACGAACCATCGTAGTTTATGCTGGATTCATGAAGGACGACACTACGAAAAGCTGACTCCTCTGGTTCCCTCTCATCAAAAAAGCCTGGCACAATTTCTCTCTTATTTTTGGATTTACTATTATCAACTCAAAGCCTATCAACAGCAAAGCACAGAAGAGCAGCGACAACAAAAACTGTTGCTTGAAACCGAATTTGACAAATTGTTTTCCCGTCAAACCGGATACAGTGCTTTAGATCATAGAATTGATTTAACAAAACAGAAGAAGCCTTATTTACTATTAGTTCTAGATTTTCCTGAAGTTCCTCTTGACAATAATGAGGCAGAGCGGACAGTCCGGGAGTATGTGATTAAGCGCAAAATCTCCAATGGAACCCGCACTCTACAGGGGACTCAGGCGTGGGAAGTGTTTTTGGCTCTGGTTGACACCTGCCGCAAAAACGGAGTGAATTTTTATTCGTACATTAAGGATCGAATTTCCAAATCTTTCAAGATGCCAGCGTTGTCCACGCTAATTCAACAGATGCAGCCGCCAAAACCAACATAAACATAAACCATTGACTCCAAGTCTCGCTTGTGTAGTTTCCACCTAAGCACCAAGGGTGTTACAGCTCCTTGTTATAAAGGACAGACTCATTAAGTGCGACATCAGCTCCTGTTTAAAAAGCTGCAGGAGCTACTCTCGTGTGGAAATCACTCCCCACCAACATATTGAGCAACTTCGTCTGGGGGATATACGGAACTAAAACTTTTTCATTACCCAAGGCAATTGTGCATTATGGATGTCAAGTAATTGGCGAAATCTTGAGGGTAGAAGATGGCGGCAGAACATTGATCGCGGCAGATGGAGAAGTCCTTTCCAACGTAGATGCGGTGGTTTTTTGTACGGGCTACAAAAACCAGGTCTCTTTTCTTCTTGATGAACTGAAGGAAATTGACATCCGGAATCTTTACAAACATATGTTTCATTCAAAGTATCGGGACAAAATCGTTTGGATTGGCTGGGCACGTCCAGCTTTTGGAAGTCAGTTTCCTATTATGGAAATGCAAGCACGATTTTTGGCCTTGATTTGTACTGGGGAAAAAACTCTTCCGGCTTCCTCAGAAATGGAGGAGGTAGCATCTAGGGATCGAGAGAAATATTTAGAACAGCTTGAACATAATGCCGAGCGCATACGCAGCTTGGTTGATTATCATATTTACATGGATGACTTGGCTGATTTAATTGGATGCAAACCTCCATTGTGGAAATACTTTTTCTTACATCCTCGCCTCTGGCTGCGCATGGTATATGGTGCAACCCAGGCCACCCAGTTTCGTTTACGAGGGCCCGGCCAGAAAGAAGCTTTGGCTCGAGAACTGATTGCGAAGTTGCCAGTGGCTCCATTCAATTATTTTTTCAGAGCTGGTCTCAAAGGTCGTGTGATTCATGGGTTCAAGGCTTTAGCTAAGGAGTTAACCCAGGGTAAACCCATTTAAACCATGTTCCGCACGTCAATTTGTAATATGCTAAGTAACGCAGGAATTGTCGGCAGTTTGTCATCCGTAATACGCTAAGTAATACTTAATATGGGTAGTTGGGAAATTATTGCGTATAAATATTGGTGTTGCGCCGTTGCATAATTAGGGGATGATTGATGATGTTGTTGAATAAGGTACCTGTCAACAAGATCATAGCCTTAGATGAAGACAGAAATTGTAGGTTGGGTTTCCACACTAAACTGAACAGCACCCGGCAGGCGATCGCAGTAGCAGACTCCCGGTTACTGGCAGAGATTAACGATCGGATCTCCGACCAGTGCGATCGGCTAGGGGAAGCCCTGGGACGGCTCAAGCAAGCTAATATATACTACTCAGTATAGCCTATAGCTATGATGATGGATACAAATCCAACACCAAATCGAGGGGGATGAGGCCGATCCGTTTGAGTAGTGCAGCATCAAGCACAAATCCGCCTTGACCATTTTCTGAAGAAAAGCCGCAAAATATTTCTATGTCGCATACCGACATTAGTTCTTTGAATCGCTCAACCTTTGACTCAATCAACAACAATAATTCGCTAATATGTAACTTGAGCGGTTCCGATTCATCTAGGCCGCTTTCGAGAATCCACGATGACTCTTGCCTAATTTTACCGCTGGGGTTACGGGGATTGACAGGTGTTTTGATCGCGTAAGCACAAGTTGGTTCTATTCCCAGAGTTTTAGTAATTATATAAAATCCGGTTAATTGCACATGGTATAATGAGGGAAGACCTCAAAGGACTAAGTGAAAATGCCCAGAAAACTGACTATATACCCCCATCTGAGCTTGGAGGAGCTAGAAACAGGATATCGTCAAGCTCCCGGTGCGATCGCCCGCACTCACTACCAAGTCATCTGGTTGCTGAGCCAGGGTAAAACCACCGCAGAGGTGGCAGAGGTAACTGGCTATGGGGTGAATTGGATTTATGAGATAGTCCGCAGTTATAACCGAATGGGAGTTAATGGTCTAGGAGACTTAAGACGCCAGAATCGAGGGGCGAAGCCATTGCTCAATGATGTACAGCTTGCCCAACTCTGCCAAGCTTTACAGTCGGCGCAGGCAGATGGTGGGTTATGGAATGGGTCCAAAGTAGCAGCGTGGATAAGTGAGTTATTGGGACGGGATGTGTCACCCCAAGGTGGATGGGATTACCTCAAAGGGCTAGAGTATCGCATTAGAACTCCCAGACCACACCATGAAGAACCTTCCCTAGAAGAGCAAGAGGCGTGGAAAAAAAAATTGGCTCTTCAGACGAATCAGGTGCAGCAGTCTTATCCCGACGCCGACGTTCAAGTCTGGGCAATGGATTCCCATCGCCTAGGGCTCAAGCCTGTACTGCGAAAAGTGTGGGTTCCCCAAGGAGAGCAGCCCATCGCTCCTGTAAACTGGCGGTATAAGTGGTTATGGCTTTATGGTTTTGTCCATCCCCAGTCTGGAGAAACCTATTGGTGGATCCTCCCTTATGTGCGAATTGACCTGTTTAATAGAGTCCTGGCCGACTTCGCTCAACATTTTGGTATCGGCAAACAAAAACGGGTAATTCTGGTATGCGATCGGGCTGGATGGCATACCAGCTCTCAAGTATAAATCCCAGAGGGCATGCACATCATGTTCCTGCCCTCTCACTGTCCGGAAATGCAGCCAGCCGAACGCTTATGGCCCCTGACTAATGAAGCGATCGCCAATCAGTGTTTTGAAATATTAGGACAATTGGAGGAAGTGCTATTTCAGCGTTGCCGAGCCTTGCTCAATCAGTGTGATCTGATTCGTGGATTAACCGACTTTTACTGGTGGCCTGAGACTTAATAGTGTGTGCAATTAACCGGATTTGATATGACTCAATCAACAACAATAATTCGCTAATATGTAACTTGAGCGGTTCCGATTCATCTAGGCCGCTTTCGAGAATCCACGATGACTCTTGCCTAATTTTACCGCTGGGGTTACGGGGATTGACAGGTGTTTTGATCGCGTAAGCACAAGTTGGTTCTATTCCCAGAGTTTTAGTAATTACTGCTGGAGTTATAGTCTTGCTAACGATCCGCAGAGATGCAGAATTCCATTTTTGGTCCATGTATTGGTCCATTATTCACAAATTTAGAGTAAGTAGTCAAAGATATTTCCAATCGAGTCGCCAACTCCTCCACCCTCTATTTCAGGATAAACTTCACCTGTCTCAGAATCTACCATAACGTCTGGATTCCGTCTAGATCCACTTCTAGGTAAACGATCCCTTTTTAATTTATGAATCGCCTTGCGGATTTCTGTGACAGGTAGATTTAGTTGGTTTGCCAGTTGAGATTTTTTGTTAGCCTTTCGGGATCGGGTATATCGCTGGAAGAGCCAAAAGTGATATGAATCCTCCTTTTCCTTTGCGTCGTACTGGTGATTTTCTCTTGATGACTTCGCTTTTGAGGATCTCTCTGCCTCCTCGCGATGATCTTTCCAGAAACAGATCCTCCCGTAGTACTGGAGGCTGAGCCTCTGATAGACGTTCCCAGGTTCTATCTGGGAACGAGATGTTCAACTCGGACGGGCGGCAGGGCCCCTCCGGATCGGCTTTTTTTAGGACATGGACGTTAAAATATCCTGGGCGTGGGTTGCAGTTTGCACTTTGTCGATGACTTGGGAAATTTTGCCTTCACTGTCGATAATGTAAGTGACGCGCTTGGCGTAGCCGCCACCATCGACATCGTAAGCCTTCGTAATTGCACCGTCGGTATCGGCCAGCAATTGGAACGGCAGGCCGAATTTCTCGGTAAACTGCTTGTGGGATGCTTCGTCGTCCGTGCTGACTCCCAAAACGACCATATCCTTGTTCTGATACTCCGCATAACTATCTCGGAAGCTTTGGGCTTCCTTGGTGCAGCCGGGAGTGTCGTCTTTGGGGTAAAAGTATAGCACGACTGTTTTGCCCGCGAAGTCGGACAGCTTGACGGTGTTGCCGTTGGTGTCCTTTACCGTGAAGTCGGGCGCGACTGTACCTACTGTCAGGCTCATCGAATAATGCTCCTTATTAATTTTCCTCTAGCATGATATCATTATTCGAGATCAACGCGCTTTGCGATCTCGAACCCCCGGCAAACGCTTTAGCGTTTACTACGAACCCCCGACAAACGCTAAAGCGTTTATTACGAACCGGAGGCAAACGCTAAAGCGTTTATTACGAACCTTTACTACGAACCCCCTTCAAAATTGGTATGTTACCCCAATCTGTAATATCGGGTATACTTGAATCCGATCAACCTCATCTTGAAGGTCATCTTCCTCTCTTTCCAGTTGGGCGTTAATTCCTGCATCTATTCCTGCTTGACTCGGATTAGTCGCCCTCAGACTTACATCTCCTGCACCTTGAAACATTACCCCGAGATATACTGAAAAACCAAAGCTTTTTCCCAGTCTCACTGGATTGCCGAATCCAATCCCAATGTACGGGGCTACGTCGTTAAATTCTACCTCCCCTTGATATCACCCACATCACTCACTGTAAAATCCCGATCGCCTATTCTGACAGTCCTGTCTTCATCGCGACCCTTGGCATCCACATCAATCTTGTTATTGTTGATGACTAATCCACCCGTGACCCGAAAGCTACTAAAAAATGGATGAAAATCTACCAACAGCGGGATACCACCTAGATTGACATCGCCGTCATAATCAGTGTTATCATCGCTGATCTCTACTCCTATTCCCAAGCCGCTTAACCCGACTCGGCCATTCACATTTGGGACGATCCGTTTGACTACATCTGCACCTAATCCCAGAGTTCCTGCTTTCGGCACGATCGCTCATCCACTGACGCCCAAAAGCGGTAGCGGTATTTGAGCGATCTCTTCTGGGTCATCAATCTTCTGATTTTTCCGGAACGGTGTGAATTGCCAACTTTCCGACAGTAATATCTCTGTTTCAGAAGGCATCAATAAGTCTTCTGCTTTGATACTGTCAATTTCGGGTATCTGATGTTGTTCCACGGGGGCTTGCTGTGGAGTCAACTCCGAAGCTGATACCACTGACGCTGTCAAGCCCGAGTAAATTCCCCAGCTAACTATTGTTGCTGGGATTACTTGCAGCAGCTTGACATACCGAATCATGTTTTTTGTACTCCTCATCACCTCAAGCTTGGTTGTTCGATCTCTCTGACTCTACTTTAATCTCTTAATATTCCCAACTATCGCGTTTGTCATGATTCTTTACAAATCAGATCCGAACCCCTGCAAACGCTTGAGCGTTTACTACCAACTCCGGCAAACGCTCAAGCGTTTACTACGAACTCCATCAAAATTGTTAAGTAGTTGTGCAAAATTATTTTAGATTTTGCCTAGGAGATAAAAATCTGCTATAATTAAGGAAAAGTTCATATGGCTGCACGTTCCGGGACCCCGACGCTACGCAGTGCGCGATCAGACATTAGGTGAGGTGAAAATTAGCCATGAGATTTATAAAGGGATTAAGTCATGAAACAATTAATCTACTTAAACGGATTTATGCACAAAGTAAATATTATCACGTTAGAAGACGAGCACATTGCATTCTCCTCTCGCGGTTATCAAACCAAAGAATTGATGAAGATATTTGACGTGTCTATTGTGACAATATATAATTGGTTTAATGCTTGGGTCGTTTCCTCTTCACCCTTTCGTTTCCCGAGACACTCACCCATGTCGATTGCTGACTCTTCGCTATAGTCTAGTATCTCTTTAAACTTCCGCGATTGCTCGTGGAAACGACCCTGTCGTTCGCCAGCAGGCAACGACATGGGTGGGTGGATCGGTAAACGATGAAGAGCTGAATTTAGTCGGGTTATATGATAGAAAAGGACGTGGAAGGAAACCGAAATTTAATATGGCTGGCGCCAGTCATAAACGGGTAGGAGGGGAGCCAGAATCCACGGAATATCAAGAAAAAAAGAAAGAATTAAAAAATTAAAAGAACGATAGAGGCGAAATTTATTTAATGTTTTTTGACGAAACCGGTTTTTGTTTAAATGCATATGTCCCTTATGCATGGCAAGAACATGGAGAACTGTGCGAGGTAAAAAGTAAAAAAAGTAGAAGATTAAATGTCTTGGGATTTTTGAACCGTAAGAATGAACTAGTTCCTTACTTTATACGAGTAATGCAGTGAAAAATAAACAAGAAGAATGGGGAAAAAAAAGGGTTAACAATTTTTTATTTGCCTACCTATTCTCCCCAGTTAAATATTATTGAAATTTTGTGGCGATTTATTAAATACTCATGGCTAAATACTGATGCCTATGAGAGTTGGAAAAGTTTAGTTAAAGCTGTGGAAGATGTGCTTCGAGATGTTGGGGAAAAATATAAAATTAATTTTGCCTAACTACTTATGTTACCCCAATCTGCAATATCTGGTACATTTGAAATTTATCAACTTCATCTTGAACCTCCTCTCTTCCCTTTCTAGTTACGCATTAAGTCCGAGATTCAATACTACTTTTACATCTACTTTCCCTTAAAACCTAACCCCCAAATCCACAGTAAAACCCCACTGTCTTCCCGGTTTTACAGGATTGCCAAAACCAATGTACGGCGCAATGTCTTTAAATTCAACCTCCCCCTCTATATCACCCACATCGCTAACCGTAAAGGACCGATCGCCGATTGTAATAGTCCTGTCCAGATCGCTACTCTCAGCATCCAAATCCACCTCGTTTTTGTTGATGACTAATCCGTGACGCGGAAGCCACTCTTGGCAGGATACCAATCAAGCAACAGAGGGATACCTTCCAGAGTCACATCTCCATCATAATCAATCCGATCTGAACTGACTTCTACATCTATCCCCAAGCCGCTTACCCCAACTCCACCATTAAGATGCGGTAATCTGTCCTACCACATCTGCGCCCAAGCCCAGAGTACCTGCTTTGGGCACGATCGCAAATCCACTTTCGGCCACATCCTCCCCTCATCACCGATTGTTTGTTGTTGGCGCTAAAGCACCAACAACAGACCTTGTCTAGTTTAATCTGAATATCAGCAATTATCACATCCGTAATGATTCTTTACAAAGAATTCATAAAGAGGGTAAGATATGATGGAGGGCATCGACTAGCTGATGCAGATGAATTGGTTCGTGAGTTGCCATGAGTGAGATGCGAATGCGACTGGTACTGACGGTAGGCGGGCGGATAGCTGGGGCAAAAATCCCCGCAGCTTTCAGTTTCTCTCCCACCCAATAAACAAGAGCGGCATTCTCTAGTTTAATGCAGAGTATGCTAGACTCAGAGGGTAAAAGTTTCAGATGGGGCAGCTGTTGAGAAATTAGCTGTTTCAGGTAAGTGACATTTTGCCATAGTTGAGTGCGCCGTTGCGGTTCCCGTTGGCAGATCCCGATCGCCTCGAACGCGGCAGCAGTATCTGCTGGAGTCAGAGCCGTGGTATAGATCCAGCTAGGGGCGCGATTTCTGAGAAAATCGATCATCTGAGCACTGCCAGCTACATACCCGCCCAAACTGGCCAACGCTTTGGAAAGCGTGCCAACTTGTATTAGTTCTCGCCCTTGACAGCCAAAATGTTCTACGCAACCAGCACCCGTCGCACCCAATACTCCCGTGGCGTGGGCTTCATCTATCAGCAGCATACAGCTAAACTCTTCTGCTAAGTCTAGCAGCTCGGGCAAAGGACATAAGTCCCCATCCATGCTAAAGACGCTGTCGGTGACGATCAAACAGCGGCGGTAAAACAGTCGGTGCTGATGCAGCTTGGCTTTGAGATCCTCCAGGTTACAGTGGGCGTAGTCAAGCACCCTCGCACCGCTGAGAATTGCTCCATTTTTGAGACTAGAATGATTGTACTGGTCAGAAAGAATCAAATCTCGCTGGCCCACTACAGCGGCGATCGCCCCCAGGTTGGCCAGATACCCCGAACTAAATACTATCGCATCTGCTGTTTGCTTTAAGGAGGCGATCGCCCTTTCCAAGTCTCGGTGCAACTGTCGATGTCCGCTTAGCAGTCGCGAACCCGTACTACCCGTTCCCCATTTAGAGGTAGCGTTAACAGCAGCTTGAATCAGGCGTGAGTCTCCTGCTAGTCCCAAATAATCATTACTAGCAAAATTGAGCGCCGACTTTCCTGCCAACTGTACCACTGGGCCCGGAGTACTGTCAATGGTCACCACCTGACGATACCAGTTAGCGCGGTGAATGGTTTTCAGGGATTTTTCCAGCCATTCATAAGGATCCGTTGACAGCATTACCCAAAATAGTATAAGTGCTCAATGATTATATCCTAAACAGGATGACAGAGAATATGGTAAAAACTAACGTGCAATTGCCCTATTTTGACGGGCTGCTCGCAGAATTTGGCAAAGGGAACGAGCAGGCGATCACCGCATTTGGTCGCCATGTCCATTGGGGCTACTGGGATAACCCCAATGCAGCAGATGGTACCGTGGCAGACTTTGCTGCTGCGGCTGAAAGCTTGTGCAGGCGGGTGTGCGATGCTGGTGGGGTGGATGCTGGCTCACGCATCCTCGACTGCGGTTGCGGTTTCGGCGGCACGATCGCCAGTCTTAACGATCGTTTCTCCCACAAACAACTAGTTGGCTTGAATATTGACGATCGCCAGCTTGCCAGGGCCAGAGAACAAGTGCAACCGAGCAATGGCAATCAGATCTATTTTATACTTGCAGATGCCTGCGAAATGCCTTTTGAGGACAACTCCTTTGATGTGGTGCTAGCAGTGGAGTGCATTTTCCATTTTCCCAGTCGAGAGCGCTTTTTTCAAGAAGCGCGGCGAGTTCTGGCCTCGGGAGGCAGATTGGCCATCTGCGACTTTGTGCCCCTGCCAGTACACCTCTTTTTTAGCAGGCTAGCGGATATTTTTATCAAATCTGCTGTGGCTAGCACCTACGGACCATTTAACAGTAACTTTACCCTGTCTAAATACCGGAGTCTAGCTGCAACTACTCAATTCTCGCTCCGTCATTCCGAAGACATCACGGCCAACACCCTGCCAACTTACCCGGTAGTACGGAGACTACAGCGTCAGATGGGAGACATGGCGACGGAGAGGGTAACGGCTATGGCAGAATTGATTAACCGCTTGGGACTGTCTCGTTATCTGATTCTGTCCTTTGAAGTTGTTCGATATTTCTGTTTTCGTTAATCCCTCTCAATATAATCGGAACTACGAACCTGGAGGACTTTAATTCTTATATCAAGTCCAGTTAAATGATCGTAATATAAAATGGCCTCCTGTAGGTTGGGTTTCCCCAAGTTACCCAACGCTACCATGAGTGTGTTGGGTTTCCTTAGCCCATGGGCTGTGAAACCCAACCGGAGCTTATTATGACTAATCATATCAAATACAGTTAAATTCCCATAATCAAAAATGAGCGCAACTGTAGCAACTGTAGGTTGGGTTTCCCCACGTTACCCAACAGCACCAATGCCTGTTGGGTTTTGCGTTTAGCTCAACCAAACTTACGGTATTAAGGTCTATTATCCCAATGATATCACATCCGGATATACGAACCTGGAGGACTTTAGTCCTCACTACGAACCTGTTCTTAACCAGTTATATCGGGATCTTTCATATAGCTTAACAGCCAGTTAGCCGCCGTTGCCCGCCGAGTCTGCCTGGGACCAAATTCACCTATCTTGTAGCCCTTAAACCCCAGCTGTTCCTTCAATAACTGCTTATTCTCTTTGGGAATGGAACGAGTCAGCTTTACCGTTGGTTGGCGGTTGGCAATAAAATCCGGTGGTTCAGGATATGTTTCGGACCAGTCACCTACAACCTGCGATCTATTCCATTTGCCCGTCGCCTCCTCGTAGCGATAACCCAGGCAATGCCAAACCAGTTTGTTCACGATGGCATCATCAATGGTATCGTTAATGATTGCCCAAATTGTCTCTGTATTCAATGGTGGTAAGTCAGACATAAGCAATTCCACATTCAAAAAGGCTATTATACAGAAAAAAAGTATTTATGGTCAAGGGCGATCGGGCAGATTTTTCCGGAACGGTAGCATGGCGCAATTAACAGTTTTTGACTCTTGCTGATGAGGCAGTTCAGCTACCAATTCTATGGTCCCGTCGGGATGTATGACCCAACCTGTTGCTTACACAATAAGACGGGTGGCAGGTTTCGAGCTGATTTCTTCAGTTCTCTGTAGTCTCTCGGAAGTAGGCTGACCAGTTGTATAATCTGCCAGATCTCGCCACAGGGTACTGCTTCTGATAGTGTCTGTCGGGTTGTCTGCTAACCCGCCGCGCCCCGTTACTCTGAAGCTATTCTCACCAGTCGTGCAACCTGTGGTAATTTCGGATGAGGGGTCTTGAACTGCGCTCTTCAACTCGACTAACCCCTGGGTCGAATCAACTTCTGGGTTGTTAATTTCCACGATGCCATCTATCCCGAGTTGAGAACTCGCCGCGATCGCACTATCTGCTGATAAAAATATACTGTCTGTTGATAATATTATCTATATTGGTGGCGTTATTAAAGAAAGCTTCTTTGCCCCTTAGCACCGAGAACTCTTGAAAGCTATGGAACAGGTTGCTGCCCGAGGTCGTTCCCCTGTCAAGCATAAAGCTATTGCCGCTCTGGGTGACTCGTGAGTTATTAGGTAGGGTGGAGTCCGGAATTATTTGAGCTAAACTGGGAGTTAGCTTAAGCAGTAACATTGTACTGCTCAGTCCCAGTGCTATAATATAACTGGAGTTTAATTTCATGCTTTTTACTGGTTATCTGTTTTCCGAGTATTGTAGCACAATCCGCTACAAACATCCTCGCCACAATCGCGAATCTCATGGCAAACACTGCTGCTAAAATCCATATAGCTGGGCTGGCTTCATGGGCTTTGCCAGCTTTCAGCAGAGGGTGTAATTAAAAGTGACACTTAGGCATTATTAACCGGTCCGGTAGTTCTACCTCTGTATCACTGGCGGAGTTCTGATACCGCCGGTGATGGCCCCACAGTGGATGGAACAACTCAAATAGTGAATCTGCCTTGATTGGAAGATTTTTTTACCCTTATGTTATATAATTTTATTTATAAGTTGATCGTGGAGCTAAAGCCCTATATGTCTGAATTCATGAATTATGATGAAACGGTTGAACTAACCAGTAGCGCTTCGGAATTAGCTCTAAGATTGCAGGCTCATCCCAATATATCGGCTCGTATTTTATCTCTGCTAGATCTTGTGGAAAATCCGGATAATAATTGTGAAACAGCGAGCAGTACCGAGTTGAAAATTATCTCGGAACTCAAAAAACTGGGAAATGATTCTCTTCAAGATTGGGCCAATTCGCAAGAGAAAAAAAAGCCTTAGCTTGTGAAAAATCTCCGGGGATGCGCCGTCAGAGAAAAAAGCAACTATATTGGCATAGTCTGTTGGGAACTATCCAAATTATAGAAGAAACTTTTATTTCTCGAAGACCGTTTTCATCATCTGCCCAAATACATTGTCGAGGTTATTCTTTGCCATTGCAACGAGCAATTACGGATTTTGGAGCCGATGTGCCATTTGGAAAAATTCCTGAAAAGCTACAAGAACATTACGGTATAACTGTGCCGATTAGTTCGGCCCAAGCTATTACTCAAAAACATGCACATGCGGTTAAAGGATCTCAAAAACCAGCAGAAAAAATTACCGATAGAGATGGAGTAGAGCTTCTAATTGCAGAAATGGATGGCACGATGATTCCAATTGTAAAAACTCCGACCAATGATGATAAAATTATCGATCGCCGAAAAACCAGATCTTGTTGTTGGAAAGAAGCTCGTCTATCACTTGTGGAAATCCCTACTCAGAAAAAAACAATTATTGGAGGTACAGTAGGTACCGTAGACTCCGCAGGAAACAAATGACTGCATAGCGCTATAAGGGCTGGGATAGGTGAAAAGACTAAAGTTCATGCGATCGGAGATGGAGCCAGTTGGATTGTTAATCAGGTAATGGGCTTGTTTGGAGAACGTGCTAGCTATCTAATATATTTTTATCATCTATGTGAATATTTAGCAGCAGCAGCTCCTGGAGCTAATGAAAAGCAACAAAAAAAATGGCTGGAAAAACAAAAAAAAGCTCTCAAAAACAATCAGGTTCTCAAAGTATTAAATAATTTATCAACTCGCCTGGAACCAGAACATATAGCTGATAAATTTGCTCCCGTCAGAGTCGGTGTACGATACATTAAAAACCGGCTTGAATACATGAACTACAAAGATGCGATTGATGCTAATTTACCAATTGGATCTGGAAAGATTGAGAGCGCACATCGTTATGTAATTCAAAAACGTTTGAAATTAACAGGTTCTTGGTGGACCGTTGAAAACGCTAATGATATGTTAGCTTTAAGGATATTAAGAGTTAATGATGATTGGCAATCCTATTGGCTAAATTTAAACCCAGAAAATTCGTCCCTTACCTAAGCAGTCTAACAATTATTGAGGCTCTTACCTTCTCAACATCAGTTTTCTGCCATGATCGCGTTCTGAACATATATCAATCTCGGGCGTCAATATTGCGCCTTCGTTCACCGGCGATATTGAGGCAGTGCTGGCACTGCCGGCACTGCCCGACCAACTACTTTTGACCACATCACCGGTTCATGATTAAGTGTCACTTTTAATTACACCCCGAATCTACAGAGCGACTTTAGAAGGTAACAAGCGGTTAGTTCGCAAACTCCAAGGCTTACTCACAAGGTCATGGTCCGCAAAGATGATTGCGGTAAGACAGGTAACCCAACAAAACAAAGGGAAGAAAACGGCTGGGGTGGACGGTGTTACGGCACTCAGACCATCAGCGCGACAGCCCTTAGTCAGGCAGCTCAGAGTAACTAAAAGGAAAAAGGTATGCCCAACTCGCCGAGTATGGATACCAAAACCTGGCAGGGACGAAAAGAGGCCATTGGGAATACCGACGATGTATGACAGGGCTCTACAGGGAGTAGTCAAAATAGCGCTCGAACCCGAATGGGAAGCAGTGTTTGAGGCGAACTCCTATGGGTTCAGACCAGGACGTGGGAGTCACGATGCCATAGCAGCAATATTCAACAGCGTCAAACAAAAGGCCAAATGGGTCTTAGATGCAGATATTGCGAAGTGTTTTGATAAGATAGACCACCAGACACTACTGGGGAAATTGAAGTGCGAAACGTACGGGCGTAAATAAGTCCCGTTAAGGACTTATGACAGCCCTAACCGGTATCCGACGCCGGGGAGCTGTGGAATCCTTGTGGGTCCAAACCCCACCCTCCGGATACGACAAGAGGTTGCACCGGTCCCAACTGCTGCGGAGTGACATCACTGGCGGTGGAGAGCAGGGACTTAAATGTAGGAGAGCTGGTAGCTATCGCCGGTAAATCCGCTAGGGAAGATGCTCATGGTCAACGATAAGTGAATCTGTATAAGCCTCGTGATCCCAAACCAGCGAAATAAGGCTGATACGCTGGAACCAAAAGGTAAGGGTAGGAGTGGATAGTTGTTTCAATTGGCTATCCCGTATCACTATAATCCTCCCGGGGTAATGCAGAGACCTAAAAGCATCATATGGATTCTATGGAACGTTATAACCTCTGCTGTGCAATCCATGGACCGGAAAAAATCGTTTTCATTAGGCGAATAACCGACCAGGGGATAAGTGAGATGTTAAGCGAAAGGCAGCAGGGGAGGGATGTCGCTTGTTGCTAATGCCTGGGGTAATGCTCAGGATAAGCCGCGAGCTGGAACCGAGCTAACCAAAAATGGGGTGTTGCGGTTTCAGAACGCCGCAGACGTAGGACGGATATGGTGAGAAATCGGAGGGGAAAGTAGCCTTAAACGATACGGCGCCAGTGGATTCGTTCATATGGCATATATACGAAGCTAAAGTTCAAGCGAGGTAAAAGCTCGCGTTCTCAGCCCAGCAACAACGCCAGGGAGGGACCACGTTAGGAAAGGATGACAATATGGGTTGGCAGCTCTCCCGTTATTCACCGCTTTTCCTTCCGAGGCTTGACGTGATTTAGCAGGTACGAAATGAGAAAATAAGGGGCAAAATTCCAAATGATAAGGCCAGAATGGAGCAATCCAAACACCGGCTGCCGAGGACAACGGCTCACCAACCAGGAGCCTCCTGCGATGAAAGTCGCAAGTCCGGTTTTGAAAGGGAGGGTTGGTACGCGAGTACTGGCTCGACCCCGACCTAACTCATCACCTATCCGTAAAGTAATACGGGGATGGTTAAAAGCCGGAGTGATGGACCAGGGACTCTTCCAGCCAACAGAAGCCGGAACACCACAAGGGGGAGTCATATCCCCACTGCTGGCAAATATAGCGCTTCATGGGTTGGAAGAAAAAGTGATGGAAATAGTCCCGAACACAATAAACGAAAGAGGTAAGCTGACAGTAGTGAGATACGCGGATGACTTCGTAGTCTTGCATGAAAGCCGGGAGGTGATCGTGCAAGCAAAAGAAGTCATAGAAAGGTGGTTATCCGAAAGGGGGTTAGAACTCAAGGCTGAAAAGACATGTATATCCCACACATTAAAAGGTGAAAAGCCGGGATTTGATTTCCTAGGCTTCAACATCAGACAATATGAAGTGGGGAAGAACAAGTGCAGCAAAAGTCCACACGGAACCCCATTAGGATTCAAAACATTTATCAAGCCCAGTCAGAAAGCCATAAAAAGGCAGAAAGAAAAACTGAAAGAGGTAGTTACACGCCACAGAGCGAAGACACAGATACAATTAATAGGAAAACTCAACCCGATAATAAGGGGGTGGTGCAACTATTACAGGACTGTGGTTAGCAAGGAGACGTTCACTAAAATGGACGCATATCTGTGGTGGTTAACGTGGAAATGGGCGAGAAGAAGGCATCCAAATAAGACCGAAAAATGGGTAGCCAAGAAATATTGGACCCCCACTAAGGAACGCCAGTGGAACTTCATTGGCAGACTGAAGAACGGTGAGGAGGTCACATTACGGCAACACTCGGAAACTGATATAATCAGACACGTTAAAGTGAAAGGCGCAGCCAGCCCAATGGATGGAAACCTTGTGTACTGGAGTAAGAGATTACGAAAAAGCCCGGACGTGAGTACGAGAGTGCTCAATCTGCTAAAGAGTAAATGCGAACGATGCGGAATGACATTCATAGATGGAGATAAATGGGAAGTGGACCACATCCTGCCTAAATCAAGAGGTGGGAAAGATTGGTACACAAACCTACAGCTATTGCATGACTATTGTCACGATGCCAAGTCAGCGGAAGATGGTAGTCATAAGGGTCGCACCTGGGTACAGGAAATTGAGATTGAGGAGCCGGATGAAGCGAAAGTTTCACGTCCGGTTTTGAAGACGAGTCGGACTGGTGACAGCCAGGCTTAGTTTAACACCTTTTCAGTTTGAAGAGGTTTTAGCCCGTGTCAAGACTCATCTGATTATGCGCCTGCAAAAACTTCAGGTCAAAATCAACGTTTTGCAACAGGAAATCAGACAACGTCAGCAAGTAGAAGCAGAGTTGAGACAAGCAAATGAAAGATTGCAGCGCTTTTCTCGCTATGTCAAATGAAGATAGGGCATACTCGTAGGGTGGGCACCGCCCACCTCTGCCATGATATACTGGAAAAGATAATTTCACCGAGATACCAGCTTACGAATTCATACTTAGTGCTAACTCCTAAATGGTTACAACCGGGGGATCTACTGCGGGTAGTTGTTCCTAGTGGTGCTTTGAGAGATATGATGGCTTTCTTTCAGGGTGTGGAGATTTGGAAAAAACGCGGCTATCGGGTAGAGTTGGGCACCGAATTTGCACGGCTGGCGCCGCGCTGCCGCGAACGAGAATGGGGCTATTTGGCAGGTACGGACGCCCACCGCCGTCAGCAGTTACTGGACGCCTTCAAGGATAGAGAATGTCGCGCTATTCTCTGCGCCAGAGGGGGTTACGGTAGCACCAGACTCTTGGAAGATTGGACTTGGCCCGGACAGGGGGAATCTCTTCGGGAGGGCTATCCTAAATGGTTGATTGGCTTTTCTGATATTACTGCTTTACTCTGGAGTCAATACTCCGCTGGTATTTCTGGCGTTCACGGTCCGGTACTAACGACCCTGGCCGCCGAACCACAGTGGTCTCGCGATCGCTTATTTGGCTGGGTGGAGGGACGCCCTTTGTTACCTCTGTTTGGTCGCGGTTGGGGGGCGGTCAGGTTAGTGGTATGCTGTTGCCAGGAAATCTAACTGTGGCGACTCATCTTTTGGGAACGCCCGCGCAACCTCAACTAGAAGGTGTGATTTTGGCTTTTGAGGATGTTTCTGAGGTTCCTTACCGCCTTGACAGATGTCTGACTCAATGGCGCATGACTGGGGCGATACATCAAGTTCGCGGCCTTGCTTTGGGCCGTTTTAGTCAATGTCAGTCCCCTCTCGGTATTCCTAGTTTTACTGTTGATGAAGTCCTGCACGATCGCCTCAGTAATCTCAACTTGCCGATCGTCTCTGACCTCCCTTTTGGCCACAATGGCCCTAATGCTGCTTTGCCTGTAGGTGTCCCCGTTCACCTGGATGCTGATACTGGTAAGCTTGAGTTTGTCTAATTGTGAATTGTCTCGGGCAGGCGATCCGCCCGCCCTACGATTCCGACAGGCGCTGGAGAGAAAATGCTGCTGCTTGAGCCACGGGAATATTGCTATCTTTTTGCAGGTATTTGAGGGCAGAAATGCTCTTGGAAACGGGCAGGTTGCCGAGGGCTTCAGCTAATCTTTGCCGCAGTAACCAATCTTCAGATCCAGCAAATTCTAGCAGCCGAGCGACTGATTCTATGTCGCCTATTTCACCTAAAGCGGCGATCGCGGCTTGTTGGAGCACTACTTCCGTGCTATCGAGAGCCTGGATTAAAACTTCACGGGCTCTGCTATCCTTGAGATTACCTAGGGAAACTGCGGCACTGAAGCGCACTAACCAACTGGTGTCTTCATATAATGCCCGCACTAAGGGTTTTAAGGCTCTGGCATCTTCTAAGTAGCCTAAAGCACCCGCAGCATCAGCACGAATGCCGTAGTCTGAATCTGTTTCTAGCAACTGTACTAGGATGGGAAAGCATTCCGATGTGGGTTTGACTCCCAGGGCGAAAATTGCCATCGAGCGCACGGGCAGGATTTCGTCGTACAATACCTTTTTGATTAAAGGCACGGCCTGTTCTGCTGGTACCTCCCGCAGGGCGACTAATGCTAGCAGGCGATCGCGAGAATTTTTGCTTTCTAACTGGTTTGCCAGTTCCTCTAAGTTAGGATAATTCATTGCCTCCGTTCTTATCCGTTCGTAGTCAGGACTTTAGTCCTGGCCTCGTCCGTTCGTAGTCAGGACTTTAGTCCTGGCCTCGTCAACTAGCGGTTGAGGACTAAAGTCCTCACTACAAACCACTAATAACTTACCACAAAATGCGCTCTCTGAAAGTATTAGGACTATTCTGGGGAACCGCGATCGCGGCTGTGCTAGAATACCGACTCAACTTTATCATTGCCGCCATCAGCAGCCTGAGTAATCTGGCAGGCAGCTTATTTGGGCTCTTCTTATTTTACCGCACTGGCTATACTTTTGACGGATGGAGTTGGGCCGAAGCTCTCATAGTCATGGGTATTTTTACTTTACTTCAGGGCCTTTCTGCTACCTTCCTCATTCCCAACCTGAATGATATAGTCAACTACGTACAGGAAGGTACGCTAGATTTTATACTCCTGAAGCAGATTAGTTCTCAATTCTGGCTTTCCACCCGCACCCTTTCCCTGTGGGGGTTGCCAGATTTGTTTTTTGGTCTAGTTATCATCGTTTATGCGGGAGAACATTTAGAACTTGGTGTTAGCAATTACCTACTGGCGATTGTGCCGCTTTTATGCGGCATTCTCAGCCTCTACAGCCTGTGGTTTATGCTGGGAGCTACTAGCATCTGGTTCGTGAAAATATACAATGTGACGGAAATGCTCAGAAGTCTGCTAGAAGCGGGGAGATACCCTCTAGTAGCCTATCCGGCTGTTTACCGCTTCTTCTTTACTTTCGTAGTTCCGGTAGCATTTTTAACGACTGTCCCCGCTGAGATGATGCTCGCGCGGGGGGAGTTTACCTGGGCGATCGGGAGTGTGGCCCTGGCCCTGGGACTGTTTTGGGCAGCGAGTGCCTTCTGGCGGTTGGCATTGCGCTTCTATACTAGCGCTTCCAGTTAAGCAATTTTTGTGGCAAAATGGATCGCAGCAAGGGCAGATTTTGCGGCCAACTACCAAGACTGGGTACAGACTCATGATTATCGGCGGGCGATATGAGATCCTTAGGGAATTGGGAGAGGGAACTTTCGGGATAACTTTTCTGGCATCCGATGGGCAACTTCGTGTCCGGAGACTTTCGTTTCCGGAGACTTTCGTTTCCGGAGACTTTCGCGTCCGGAGACACCCACCCATGTCGTGCGCGGGAGCGACACGACATGGTGGGCGCTCTCGGGCACGACCAGGTCATCCCCACTGCGTTGTCAAGCAACTCAAGCTATCTAGTTTTCCTCCGTCTCTCTTGCCGTATCCCTCACGGGAGCGCCAGCCGTAGGTAAAGAATGCCTTCGACAGGGAAGCAGCGGTGCTGGAAAAGTTAGGAAGTCACCGCCAGATGCCGCAACTGCTGGCTCATTTTGAGGAAAATCAGCAATTCTATTTGGTACAAGAATATATTGAGGGAAAGGAACTCTCTCACGAAATTACTCCGGGTCAGCAGTGGCGTGAAGCGGAGACGATCGCCCTATTGCGGGAGATCCTGGAAGTGTTAGTATGGGTCCAGAAACACAATGCCATTCACCGCGACCTGAAACCGGCCAATATCATGCGCCGACAGGATGGCAAGATTGTCCTGATTGATTTTGGGGCGGTTAAAGAAATTGGCAGCCAAATACTTAACCCTCAAGGACAGGTACCTAGTACCATATTGATTGGTACTCCCGGTTACATGCCGACCGAACAATCCCACGGTCGTCCTAGCTTCTGTAATGATATCTATGCTGTGGGGATGATTGCTATCCAGGCCCTCACTGGGTTACTCCTTACTAATTTGGGAAAAGATATTAATAATGAAGTAGTCTGGCGCGATCGGGCACCTCATGTGAGCGATCGCCTGGCGGATATTATCGATAAAATGGTGCGCCACCACCAAGGCGAAAGGGTAGTGATAAATATGTAGTGATATAACATTTTATCCCTCTATTAATCCTTGCTTTTCAAAGGGATAATATAACATTTTTCATTACCATTGATAAGTTTAATTTATCAAAAATATCAGAGATAATCATGTATAATTAGTTGTCACAATGCTATATTGTTATTGGTAAAAACAATGTCTAAATTTATGAACACATCATCAGATTTATGCTTGCGACCTTCTTGTCCCCACTGTCAAAGTGAGCGAACAGTAAAAAACGGTAGGGGCGAAGCATTCGGGGCTAAAAATTTCGTCTCCGTTGCCGTCATTTTGCCCGAAGGCTTCGCCCCTCCATAACAAAAAGCAAAAACATAAGTGTAAAGACTGTGGCAGGCAATTTGTTGAAAACCCTACCAATAAAACGATATCATCAGAAACAAAAAAGAAAATAGATGGCCTTTTACTTGAGAGAATTTCTTGAGCTGGAATTGCACGTCAAGTTGGAGTTTCCAAAACTTTGCTCCAAGATTATGTTAATAAAAAATCTGCGGAAACTCCGCGTGAGATAAAGGTTTTAGACAAGCCAAAAGGGAAAATGACTATTGAATGTGATGAAATGTGGTCTTTTGTGGAGAATAAAGAAAATAAGCAATGGATTTGGTTAGCGTTAGATACAAAAACTAGAGAAATAGTTGGAGTTTATGTGGGCGAGCGCAGTCGGGAATCGGCAAAAAAATTGTGGAAATCTTTACCTCCTGTTTATCGGCAATGTGCAGTTTTTTACACAGATTTTTGGGAAGCTTATAACACAGTAATCCCCAAAAAACGTCATAAACCAGTAGGTAAAGAAACTGGAAAAACTAATCATATTGAAAGGCTAAACAACACATTAAGACAAAGAATTAGTCGTTTGGTTCGTAAAACATTATCATTCTCCAAGAAACTAGAAAATCACATCGGAGCTATTTGGTATTTTGTACATTATTACAACAAATGTTTATCGGGATAGATAATGCATCACTACATATTTATCACCACCGAATGGCAGCAGATGCTGTCCAGTTTAGGACAGTTATATGTGCTGGGCTTCCGAGTAGATTGGTCTGGGTTTGACAGAGATTACGTGCGTCGGAAAGTAGCAGTGCCTACTTATCCATTCGGGAGGGAACGTTATTGGATAGAAAATATAAATAAAAATCAGAAAAGGCGGTATCTGTCGAAAAAAAGCCACCCTCTGTTAGGTGAAAGATTTAATTTTGCAGGAGAACAACAGGTTTTTGAAACATATATAGAGGAAAAGGAACCCAGCTACCTCAGCCACCACAAGGTGTTCGAGAAAACCTTATTTCCCATAACAGCATATTTGGAAATGGCAGTGTCAGCAGCCAGGGACAGATTTAAGACTGAGAGTGTCTTAGTAGAAGACCTAGTAATTGAACGTGGCTTGAGTTTGTCCTCCGGAGAACAAAAAAAAGTGCAGACGATATTGAATCCTTTAGATAAACAAGGTTATAAATTGCAAATATTTAGCCAGGGGTCAAGTGAAAGTGAAGAGAGTGAACTGTGGCATTCCCATGCAAAAGGGAAAATAAAACCCTTGCAGGCTGAGGAAAGTAAAGTAGACATAGAAAAGTACAGAGGTGATTGCGATCGAGCCATAGAAGTCAAGCAACATTATCAAAAATGTCGGGAAATAGGGATTGACTACGGCAGCAGTTTCCAAGGCATTCAAAGTTTGCGAACGGGTGCTTCCCAAGCGCTAGCGCAGATAAAGTTACCCCAAGAGTTGGCAGGAGAAGCAGGGTTGGTTGCTGCTAGCAGATAAAGAAGGCATTGCCAAAAAGTTGGCGTCCCAACTGCGCTCAGTGGGAGAAGTTTGTACATTGGTATTTGCAGGAGAGCAATATCAACAGATAGGGGCAGAAGAATTTACCATTAACCCCGATAACCCAGAAGAAATGGAGCAAGTGGTAGAGACCTTCGCAGCCAAAAATCAGTCTCTAGATGGAGTAGTCCAATGTTGGACGACGAAAGGGGGAGTGGGGGAAAATATTAACTCTCAGGAATTGGCAAAATTATCAAAACAGGGGTGCGGCACTACCTTATTTTTGGTACAAGCATTAGTAAAAAGGGGATGGTCCCAACCGCCACGGTTGTGGTTAGCGACGTCAGGCTCTCAAGCAGTACCCGGAGATATCCCGGTAATCCCAGGAGTCAGTCAATCTTCAGTATGGGGAATGGGAAAAACGATCGCCTTGGAACACCCAGAGCTAAACTGCAGGCGGGTAGATTTAGATCCAAACCAGACGGTAGAGCAGCAAGCAGATGTACTTTTCCAGGAAGTTTGGTCGTCCGATAGAGAAGACCAGGTAGCATTGCGAGGAGACTCTCGTTACGTGCCTCGGTTAGTTGCAAGTCATCATTGTCAAGCAGCAGCAGTCCGATGTCTTCCGGATGCATGGCAAAAACCCGGAAGACATCGGCAACTGAAAATCCCATCAGAACCTTTCAGACTGGCGATGTCAGAGAGGGGAAATTTAGACAACTTAACCCTAGAGCCATTAACCAGGCTTGCTCCAGCAGCAGGAGAGGTAGAAATTAAAGTTAAAACCACGGGACTGAATTTTCGCGACGTGCTGATAGCTTTGAATATATATCCGGGAACTCCGATAATGGGTGGAGATTGTGCGGGGGAAATAGTGGCTGTGGGCCCAGGAGTTAAAGAGTTTCAGGTGGGAGACGCGGTGATGGCAATGGCTCTGGGAAGCTTTAGTCAATACATCACCATTAATGCGACGTCAGTCGCGCTCAAACCAGAAAAGATGAGCTTTGCAGAAGCGGCATCCATTCCAGTTAATTTTTTAACAGCCTATTATGCTCTGCATCATTTAGCTGAGATATCAGCAGGCGATCGGGTTTTAATCCATGCAGCAGCGTCCGGGACGGGTATGGCGGCAGTGCAAATTGCCCAGAACGCAGGGGCGGAAGTGTTTGCAACGGCGAGTCTACCCAAGTGGGAAACTCTGCAACGGATGGGAGTAAAGCATGTAATGAACTCCCGCACAGTAGAGTTTGCGGACAAAATAATGGAAAGCACTCAAGGAAAAGGGGTAAACATCGTACTAAACTCTCTGACATCAGGGGAATTTATTAGCAAAAGCCTCTCAGTCCTGAGCCCTGAAGGTAAGTTCGTGGAACTAGCGGTGCGGGATATTTGGGACGCCGAGCAAATGAAACAGAATAAGTCAGAGATAGCCTACTCGATAGTGGATATGACCAAAATAGCTCGGGAACAACCAGAGTTAATCCGCTCGATGTTCCAGGAGTTGATAGAGAAGTTCGATCGGGGTTGGCTAAAACCGCCACCATTAAAGCTATTCCCCATAGAGTCGGCGATCGACGCCTTCCGTTACATGCAACAAGCCAAGCATATTGGTAAGATTGTGGTCACTCAAACAGCAGGACCTGATGATGGTGCCAGTGAAAAGCCTTTGAGTTTCCGCTCTGATGCTACATACTTGATTACGGGAGGTATGGGAGGTTTAGGTTTGCTGGTGTCCCGTTGGATGGTGGAACGGGGAGCGAAGCATTTAGTATTGGTAGGACGCAGTACGCCGGATGCTGCTGCTAGGCAGAAAATAACTTCCTTAGAAAAAGCAGGAGCCTCGGTGGTAGTGGAAAAAGCAGACGTGTCAGATGTAGAATCCGATAGTTGAGTGCTGCAGAATATAGAGCAGTCAAGGATTCCCTTAGCAGGGGTGATGCATGGGGCAGGTATGTTATCGGATGGCGTCCTCCAAAACCAGAGTTGGCAGAGTTTTGCCCAGGTGATGGTTCCGAAAGTGGAAGGTGGTTGGCTTTTGCATAAATTAACCCAAAACCAGCCATTGGACTTTTTTGTACTGTTTTCTTCGGCAGCATCGCTTTTGGGTTCAGCAGGTCAAGGAAATCATTCGGCAGCGAATGGGTTTCTAGATGGTTTAGCCCATTATCGTCGCAGTATGGGTTACCGGGGTTGAGCATACATTGGGGTCCGATTTCTCAAATAGGAGAAGCAGCAGAACGCGGTGCAGATGTCAGGTTCCAGCAGCAGGGGATGGGGGCGATCGCACCCGCTCAGGTGCTAGAGTCACTAGAGCTGCTAATGGGTAGTGCCAGTGTGGAAGTAGCGGTGGTACCTCTTGATTGGTCTGCGTGGCAAGACAGAGTGGCAAAATGGCCGTTTTTGGCAGAGTGGAAACAAACAGCCACGGCAACTGCTGAGACTGGGAAATTAGGGTTGATACAGCAGTTGAAACAGGCGGTCAAGAGCGAACGAAGAGAGATGTTAGTGGGTCACGTGCGCAGTCAAGTAGCAGAGGTATTAGGCTTCAGTTCAGCTCTAGATATTGATTTAACAAAGGGTTTTTTTGACTTGGGAATAGATTCGTTAACGGCTGTGGAGTTGAGGAATCGTTTGCAAAAAAACTTGGGCTGCAATTTACCATCGACTTTAACCTTTAAATATCCAACCACGAATGCTTTAGTAGATTATTTATTTGAGTTGCTGTTAGGGGTAGAAACAGATGAGGAACAGACAGTCAAGCGGAAAGAACCCAAGGAGGTTCAGGTAACCAGTCAGTCCAATATAGAGGATTTGTCTGATGAGGAAACAGAAAAATCACTGCTAAACGTATTAGATAAGCTGGGGTATTGAGCAAAAGATTATGACTACAGAAAAAAATCAGGTTTCATCGGCGATGAAACGAGCTCTGCAAGCGTTAGAAAATATGCAAGCTCGCGTCGAAGCAATAGAATATGCAAGACGGGAACCAATAGCCATTATTGGTATGGGATGTCGCTTTCCCGGAGATGCAAACAGTCCCGAGCAATTCTGGAATCTTTTACATAATGGAGTTGATGCCATAACTGAAGTTCCACCAGACAGATGGAATATTGATGAATACTATGACCCCGATCCAGAAGCTCCCGGCAAAATTTACACGCGAAATGCAGGATTTTTACATGATATAGATCTATTCGATCCTCAATTCTTTGGCATTTCTCCCAGAGAAGCTATTAGCCTTGACCCTCAACACCGCTTGCTGTTAGAAGTGAGTTGGTCCGCATTAGAACACGGTGGCATAGCGCCCCAAAATTTGGAAAATAGCCAGACAGGAATCTTTTTTGGCATTACACAAACTGAATATAGCAGATTGGCACTAGCCAACGGAGATCGCCACGAACAGCTAAGTATCTATGACGGCACGGGGAATGGTTTGTCTTTTGCATCAGGTCGTCTTTCTTATTTTCTCGGCACGCAAGGTCCGAATATGCCTATTGATACAGCCTGTTCTTCTTCTTTGGTAGCAGTACACCTAGCATGTCAGAGTTTGCGTACTGGAGAGTCTGATTTGGGAATAGCTGGAGGCGTGAACCTCCAGCTATTTCCAGAAATAACAATGTTTTTATCGCGATCGAAGGCCCTTTCTCCAGATGGCAGATGCAAGACCTTTGATGCTAGTGCAGATGGGTTTGGTCGTAGTGAGGGTTGTGGAGTGGTTATCTTGAAACGACTATCGGATGCCCTCGCAGATGGAGACAAAATTTGGGCTGTGATTAGAGGTTCAGCAGTTAACCATGATGGTGCGAGTAGTGGTTTAACTGTTCCCAATCAAACAGCTCAGGAGAAATTGCTTGCTCAAGCCCTGACCAATGCTAAGGCAGACCCAACAGAAGTCAGTTATGTGGAAGCACATGGTACCGGTACATCTCTGGGAGACCCGATCGAAGTGGGAGCTTTGGCATCGGTCTTATGTGCCAATCGTTCGGGCTCTAATCCTTTAGCGATCGGTTCAGTGAAAACCAATCTCGGTCATTTAGAGGCGGCGGCTGGAATTGTGGGTCTGATTAAAGTAGTGCTGTCACTGCATCACGAGGAAATACCTCCTCATTTGCACTATCTTTCGCCAAATCCTCACATCGAGTGGGATGCATTGCCTCTGGTGGTTCCCACCTCAGCAAGACCTTGGCCTCGATCTGAGAAACCGAGAATTGCAGGGGTTAGTTCTTTTGGCATGAGTGGGACTAATGCTCATGTTGTATTGGAGGAAGCGCCAGCACCAGTTACAACTCAAAAGTTGAAAGTTGAAAATCAACGTCCGGTGCATATATTAACTCTGTCCGCCAAGACAGAAAAAGCTCTGGAAAAGCTAGTGAGTAGTTATCATAATTATCTGGAAATGCATCCAGAATTGGAACTAGCAGATATATGCTATACTGCAAACATAGGCAGAGCCCATTTCAACCATAGACTCGCAGTTATCGCTGCTAACAAACAAGAATTGGCAGAAAAACTGCAACAGTACCAAGCAGAAGAAGAAGTAGTTGGAGTATTCTATGGAAAACAGGACAAAACGAATTCATCCAAAGTTGCCTTCCTCTTCACAGGTCAAGGTTCTCAATATATCAACATGGGACTGCAACTCTATCAACAAGAGCCTGTATTCCGCGAAGCAATAGACCAATGTAACTACATTCTCAATTCAGAACTAGAACAGCCTAAGCGTAAAAATTATCTATCCTGAAACTACAGATAATTCCAAACTTGACCAAACTGCTTACACCCAACCAGCCTTATTTGCTATAGAATATGCTTTAGCTAAACTATGGGAATCTTGGGGCATTCAGCCGGCAGCCGTGATGGGTCACAGTGTAGGTGAATATGTAGCTGCATGTGTGGCAGGAGTTTTTAGTCTAGAAGATGGCCTGAAACTAATCGCCGCCAGAGGACGGTTGATGCAACAGTTACCCTCCGGTGGCCAGATGGTTTCGCTCATGGCATCTGAGTCCCAGGTGCGATCGCTCATCGCACCCTACGCAGCTAGAGTAGCGATCGCGGCCATCAACGGACCCGAAAGCGTAGTAATTTCAGGCGAGTCGGAAGCAGTAAGGGCGATCGTCACCAGTGTGGAAGCAGAAGGAATAAAAACCAAACAACTACAGGTATCCCATGCATTCCATTCACCGTTAATGGAACCCATGTTGGCAGAGTTTGAAGCAGTAGCAAAAAAAGTAACCTATAGCAAGCCGATAATAGCACTGATATCAAATGTCAGCGGACTCCAGGTGGGAGATGAAATAGGGTCGGCAGAATATTGGGTCCGTCATATCCAACAACCAGTGCGGTTTGCCGAGAGTATGAAAACTCTGGAGAAGTCAGGATATGAGTTATTCCTGGAGATAGGGCCAAAACCAATTTTGTTGGGGATGGGGCGTCAATGTTTGGCCTCAGATAGGGGAGTATGGTTGCCGTCGTTGCGCCCGGAAAAAGGAGAATGGCAGCAGATGCTGGAGAGTTTGGGACAGTTATACGTAAAGGGAACAAAGATAGATTGGTTAGGAATTGACAAAGACTATCGGCAACGGCGCAAAGTCACCCTACCCACCTATCCCTTCCAGCGACAACGTTACTGGGTGGAAACTAAAACAAGAGCACCCTCGCGCAGCGAGAGTCCAGATAACCTTGTCCCAACTCATCCTTTGTTGGGTCACAAGCTTTCCATGGCAGGCTCTGGGCTCTATTTTGAATCGAGTCTCAGCGAAACAAGACCTAGCTATCTCAGGGACCATCGGGTGTTCAACCAAGCTCTTTTCCCCACCACGGGATATCTGGAAATGGCTCTGGCAGCGGGTCATCATCTGTTTGGGATGTCGTCCTTCACCATTGAAGAGATGCTGATTGTCCGGGGGCTGGTCCTTGAGAGTGAGTCGGTGAGAGTTCAAACTATCATCGGTAAGCGAGCGGACGATACCTACTCCTTGGAAATATTCAGTCTTACATCACCGGCTGAACCCAGAGAAGATCCCCAATGGCAACTGCATAGCCAGGGTATCATTCGCTTGTCGGCTCTTGGGGATTCTGCTCCCGTGGAGTCTCTGGCTAGCTATCAAGCCTCCTGTTCTGTTCGGTATGATATTGAGGCCCATTACCACCATTGCCGACAGCTATATATTGACTATGGCAGCAGTTTCCAAGGGCTGCAACAACTGTGGAAAGGAACTGACAAGGCTCTCGGACAGTTGCAACTACCTGAAGTATTAGCGGGAGAAACCCCAGACTATTGGATCCACCCGGCTCTCTTGGATGCAGCGCTTCAGGTGCTGGCGGCGGTTGATACCGACTCAGAATCGACTACCTATCTGCCCGTGGCAGTGGAAAGCTTTGAAGTCTATCGCCGACCGGGATTGGACTTGTGGGCCTTGGGAGAATGGCAAGCAGGGAATAATGCCTCTCAATTGACAGCAAGGGTGACCCTGATGGATGAGACAGGAGAGGTAATTGCCCAATTAGAGGGTCTGCGGTTACAAGCAGTCACCCCGGAAGCTCTCTTGGTAAGGAAGCCAGATGTCTGGAAGGACTGGTTGTATGAGGTGTCCTGGCGCAGTCAAGCCCGGTTTGGCAACCTGGAAGCGCCTGAGTTCATCGGGTCTTCCGAAGAGAAGGAGAGTTCTTCGGGAGGCTGGCTGATTCTGGCAGACTCCCAGGGAGTAGCCCAGCAGGTGGCAGAGCGCTTGCGAGAGCAAAAAGAGGTATGCACTCTCGTAAAGATTGGGCAGCGCACCCAACTAGAGGATTCAGTTGTGTTGAGTCTGGAACCAGATGATGCAGAGGGCTACCAGCAGATGCTGTCGGTGGTGAAGGAGCGGATGCCAGCTTTGGGAGGAGTGATTCATTGTTGGGGGTTGGATGGACCCGCTCCCCAAGAGATGGACTCAATGGCTCTCGAAGTTGCATCGCGTCTGGGATGTGGGACAGTGCTGTCTTTGGTGCAGGCTTTGGTGACCAGCAGTGCTGAAGCGTCACCTCGACTCTGGATAGTAACCCGAGGGGCCCAACCAGCAGCAGGGAAAGGTCAGGTGAATCTGTCAGGAGTGAGTCAATCATCGCTGTGGGGTATGGGAAAAGTAATAGCTCTGGAACATCCCGAACTCCGATGTACCCGCATCGATCTTGATGCCAATGCTAGCCTGTCGGACCAAGCTGCCAGTCTCTGGGCAGAAGTATGGTCTGGGGATAAGGAAGACCAGGTGGCGCTGCGACAGGAAGAGCGGTATGTGGCTCGTTTGATTGGCAGCGAAGAGTTTTTCGTAACATCTGCTCAGTCGTCCGCGAGCATGCCTGTGGTCAGGAGACAACCCCGACCTGGAACAGAAGTAAAGCTTAGTGGGGAGAGCACCTACCTGATTACCGGAGGATTAGGGGGCTTAGGACTGCTAGTCGCTAATTGGTTGGTCGAACACCAAGTCACAGATTTAGTTCTGGTCAGTCGGCGAGGACCAAGTGAGGAGGCTCAGACCCAGATCCAGGTGTTGTCCGAGAAGGGAGCGAAGGTGGTGGTAGCGATTGCTGATGTGTCGGATTATGAGGCAATGGCAGATGTGATTCACTCCATCGGGCAATCTCATCCCCCTCTGAGGGGCATTATCCATGCGGCAGGGGTGCTGGATGATGGGATACTGCTGCAACTCAGTTGGCAGAGGTTTGCCGCAGTCATGGGACCAAAGGTTCAGGGAGCTTGGAATTTACATCAATTGACTCAGGGAGAGCAGGTCGAGTTCTTTGTGTTGTTTTCCTCGGCAGCTTCAATGCTTGGTTCTCCTGGGCAAGGGAACTACTCGGCAGCCAATGCCTTTTTGGATGGGTTGGCTTACTACCGACAGTCGTTGGGTCTGCCAGGTCAGAGTTTGAATTTGGGAGCAGTGGCCCAGGTAGGACAAGCCGCCGAGCGGGGAGCGGATGTTAGGGTGCAACAGCAGGGTATGGGAGCGATCAATCCCCAGCAGGTGTTGGATGTATTGGAGCGATTGTTGCACCATCCAGATGTTGCACAAGTGGGGTTGGTGCCCATTAATTGGTCTAATGAGCAGCTCCCCCAGGGATGGCTAGACTGGCCCTATTTGTCGGATTGGACAACTGGCGATCAAAAAGCCAAAGAGGTGGCTCAGGAGTCAGAGTTTGTGCAGCAGTTGCGTGCCGCGTCTGCTCTTGAGCAGAAGAAAATGTTGACTGCCTATGTACAGAGGCAAGTGGGCCAAGTATTGGGCATTGCTGACTGGCAAGGGATTGGTGAAGAAACAGGCTTTTTCGAGTTGGGGATGGATTCCCTGATGGCGGTTGAGTTGAGAAATCAGTTGCAAAAACAGTTGGGTGTAGATGTACCTATCTCCCAACTGATGGATGAGGCAAATATCTCAAATCTGGAAGAGGCTATCAGCCAACAATTGGAGCAAAGTCTCGGGTCCATTGGCTCCAGCATTGATTGGCCCACCATCGCCCCCGCGCCAGAGGCGCGGAATGTTCCCTTCCCACTCAACGAGATCCAACAAGCCTACTGGCTGGGACGTAACGCGCTCTTTGAGCTGGGCAATGTGACCACTCATGTTTATGTCGAGATTGACTGTCACGGGTTAGATTTGAGTCGTCTGAACCAGGCCTGGCAGCGCTTGATTGACCATCACCCCATGCTCAAAGCCATCATCCTGTCCGATGGGACTCAACAGATTCTGGTCGAGGTACCCCCCTATGAGATTGCCCTGACAGACTTATCTGCCGAAGATGCCGCTAGTCAGGTCCAGCAGCTGTCAAGGATTCGAGATGAGCTTTCCCATCAGATACTGCCAGCGAACCAGTGGCCCTTGTTCGAGCTGAGAGCAACAAAACTGGGAGCAGAGCAAACCCGCCTCCACCTGAGCTTTGATTTACTGATTGCTGATGCCGCTAGCTTACTAATGTTGGTTCAGCAGTGGATGCACTTATATCACCATCCCGACCAGGCTCTTTCTCCCTTGAGCTTGTCCTTCCGGGATTATGTGCTAGCAGAACAGGCAATACATGCTAGTGAGTGGTATCAACAGGCCGAGCGCTATTGGTTCGCTCGTCTCGATAGCCTCCCGGCTGCCCCTGAGTTACCCCTCGCTTTGCATCCGAGTCAGATTCAACGCCCCCGCTTCAGACGGCGCAGCTATCGCCTGGCACCAGACCACTGGCGAGCCCTGCAAGCCCGCGGGCAGCAAGCCGGGCTAACCCCTCTGGAGTTCTGCTAGCTGCCTTCTCTGAAGTGTTAAGTCTGTGGAGTCGTCGGTCCCACTTCACCCTGAATCTAACGTTGTTCAATCGCTTCCCCCTACACCCTGATATTAACGAGATCGTCGGCGACTTTACCTCATTGACGCTGTTAGAAGTAGATTTCCGCAGTCGATTGCCGTTTTCCGAGCGTGCCCAGGCATTGCAGAAACAACTGTTTGAGGACTTAGATCGTCGTCAATGTAGCGGGATTCGAGTGCTACGGGAGCTAGCGCGCCGTCGCGGCCATGGCCGTCAAGCCGCCATGCCAGTAGTTTTCACCAGCACCCTTGGCCTGACCCAAGCTGGCGAGTCTATGGATGCCATTCGCCAGCTTGGGGAAATTGTCTACGGCATCTCCCAAACCCCTCAGGTGTGGCTCGACCATCAGGTGTTTGAAGAACAAGGTGCTTTGGTATTCTACTGGGATGTGGTTGAATCGCTGTTTCCAGCAAAGCTTGTCGATGAGATGTTTGCTACCTATTGCCACTGGCTGGAGCAACTGGCCACAGACGAAACAGTCTGGCAGCAGGTTCGACGAGAGCACCTGTTGCCTATGGCCCAACAGCAACAGCGAGCCAGGGTCAATGCCACTGCTGTCCCTGTGAGTGAAGCTCTGCTCCACGGCTTGTTCGCGGACCAATTGCCCGAACGGACCCAGCAACCAGCCGTGATTACTCCCGATCGCTGCCTCACCTATGGGGAACTGGCCCAGTTGGCGCAGCAGCTGGCTCATCAGTTGCGACAGCAGGGGGCTATGCCCAATAAATTAGTGGCGGTTGTCCTGGAGAAGGGCTGGCGGCAAGTGGTGGCGGTGATGGGCGTGCTGATGTCGGGTGCGGCCTATGTGCCCATCGACCCGCAGCTACCGACGCAACGACAGCAGCAGCTTCTCGAACAAAGCCAGGCCCATCTGGCGATCGCCGATGCGGCGCTAGGGTCGGCCCTAGGGTGCTTCTCCTCACGGCCAGTGCTGGTTCTCGATGAGGTGATAGCCCAGCTAAGGGAAAATCTGCCGCCCTTAACGTGGGTGCAACAGCCCGAAGATTTGGCTTATGTCATCTACACTTCGGGTTCGACAGGACTGCCCAAAGGAGTGGCCATCTCCCATCGGGGAGCAGTTAATACCATCTGTGATATCAATGAGCGCTTTGGGGTGGGAGTAGGCGACAGGGTACTGGCGCTGTCGGAGTTAAACTTTGACTTGTCTGTTTACGACATCTTTGGGATTCTGGCAGCAGGGGGAACGGTAGTTATACCAGCAGGAGATGACCGTCGTCGCGACCCCGCACATTGGGTTCAGTTGATGAGCACGAACCAAGTAACTCTCTGGAACTCAGTTCCGGCTTTCATGCAGATGTTGGTAGAATATCTGTCAAGACAACCAGAAAAAGTTCCAAGCTCCCTGCGTTTGATTCTGTTGAGTGGGGACTGGCTGCCGATGGAATTACCCGAACTAATTAAAGCCCTGTGGTCAAAGGCAGAGGTTGTGAGTTTGGGAGGAGCAACGGAAGCTTCAATTTGGTCCATACTCTATCGGATAGAGAAGGTGGACCCCAATTGGAAGAGTATTCCCTATGGCAAGCCGATGAAAAACCAACAATTCCACGTCCTTTCGGAGTTACTCGAACCAGCGCCAGTGTGGGGACCAGGACAGCTTTATATTGGGGAATGGGACTGGCAACAGGCTACTGGCTGGATGTTGAGAAGACAAGGTCTAGCTTTATTACTCATCCAGTAACTAAGGAGCGGTTGTATAAAACAGGGGACTTGGGGCGGTATTTGCCCTCGGGGAATATTGAGTTTCTGGGACGGGAAGATTTTCAGGTCAAAGTCAATGGCTACCGCATTGAACTGGGGGAAATTGAGATAACTCTGAAGCAGCATCCAGCAGTAAAGGAAGCGGTAGTTACTGCGGTGGGCCCAGAGCGTGGCAACAAGCAACTGGTAGCTTATGTGGTCTCCCATCAGGATGGATCGAAGACGGCAGAAGCCCACAATCCGAGGGAGCTTGAAGGAGTGATTCTCGATCCAGTAGCACGGATGGAATTCAGGCTCAAGCAACCGGGATTGCGACAGTCCCTCACGACTCAATCCACCCTCGATCTGGCTTTACCAGAATTTGATGAAGGTCTGAGAAGAGCTTATCTAGAACGCCAAAGTTATCGGCAATTTCAGACCCGACCCATTTCCTTCGAGCAGTTCTCTCAGTTTTTAAGCTGTCTGCTTTCTAGGCAGCTGGAGGATTATCCTTTGCCAAAATATCAATATCCTTCGGCCGGAAGTCTCTATCCAGTACAGACCTATCTATTGATTAAGCCTCACAGGATCGAAGGAGTAGAAGCAGGCATTTACTATTACCAGCCCAGGGACCACCGATTAGTGTTATTAAGTAGCACAGGTATAAAGGGCGATGTCTACCAGGGGAATGAAGCGATTTACGAGCAGTCAGCCTTCTCTCTGTTATTAATAGGAGAAATGAAAGCGATAAGTCCCATGTATGGTGAAATGGCAAGGGATTTTTGTCTGCTAGAGGCAGGACATATAGGTCAGTTGTTGATGAAGGCGGCGCCGCAACAGGAAATAGGGCTGTGTCGGATAGGTGCGATGGAATTTGAGGAAATGCGGCAGCTATTTAACCTAGAATCATCTCAGGTGTTGCTATACAGTTTCTTGGGCGGTAAAATCGATGTCGAGCAAACTAAAAGTTGGTTTGAGTATCAGAATGGCCGGGAAGCAATTTCGGTAACGTTACGCAAATACCTGATGCAAAAACTGCCCGAATATATGGTGCCTAGCACTTTCGTGCTTCTTGATGCCTTGCCTCTCACTCCCAATGGCAAGGTCGATCGCCGCGCTCTGCCTTCCCCGGTGGCAAGTAGGCGTTCAGAATTGGCAATCTCTGATGTCATGCCTCAGACAGAATCTGAGAAAATTATTGCTGGGGTTTGGCAGGATGTTTTGAAATTAGAAAAGGTGGGGATTCACGCTAATTTCTTCGATCTGGGAGGAAATTCATTAGTGCTGGTTCAAGTTCGCAACCAATTGCAAGATATAATGAAGCGAGAACTGTCAATAGTCGATCTGTTTACTTTCCCAACCATACAGGAGCTAGCCCAACATTTAAGTCCCGAACAAGACCTGCCACCCGGGGAAGATGAAACCCAAGGTCATGAGGGGAACTCCACTGTCCATCCTGTCAGAAAAACTGCCCCAACAGTCCCAGACTGTTTAGTTCCTCTCCAATCCGAGGGCGATCGGCTTCCTTTTTTCTGCGTTCACCCCCACGCTGGCATGGTTTTTCCCTATGTCGAACTGGCTCGGATTTTGGGCCGCAATCAGCCCTTTTACGGATTGCAATCCCTGGGTCTGAATCCTGGCGAGACCCCCCTGACAAGCATTTCCGACATGGCTGCTGCATACGTTGCTGCCATCAAAACTCTGCAACCTCAAGGCCCTTACCGGGTGGGGGATGGTCAACGGGCAGTCTGATCGCTTTTGAAATGGCTTGGCAATTGCAACAAGAGGGTGAAATCATCGATCGACTCGTGTTGATCGATCTGCCAGCGCCCCTCACCAATTCCGTAAAAAAGGCGATCGTAAATATGTCATTCCTACAGCAATTGTCCAGAGGACGAAGAAACTTTCCTCTTCGATCGCATCAATCCGTCCCCTAGCCGCCGTGCTTCAGGCCAACACGCAGGCCTTTCTCAGCTATACCCCTAACTCCTACGATGGGGAAATAACCCTGTTGCGAACTTATCGCTCTCTTGGTGGCGATCGGGCTCAAGAGTTAATCTTGGGCTGGCAGCAATTCTCTACCCAAACGGTGCAAGTCCATTTTTTACCGGGTCGTCATCTCACCTTGTTGCGATCGCCCCACGTCCAACAACTGGCCGAAACCCTCCAAACTTGTTTACAGCAACCCCAATAATTGTCAGTTGTTCGTTGTCAGTTGTGGTCAGTTGTAGTTTACCACTGACCACAACTCTACTTTTTGCCAGAGCGAGCTGGCGGAGTAACATGAATAAAGGGCAAAGTTCCATTTCCAGTCATCACTGTGGGAAACCTGCCATCCCACTTTTCAATTGCTTGCTTTTGCAGCAGTTCTGGGTAATAGTTTGCCTGACCAATCTCTGGGCTTCAGCTTGGGCCTTTAGCCCGATTGATTTCTGCCTGAGCTTCCTGTGTAGCTTTCTGAGCGATAAACTCAGCGCGTTTAGCTTCTTGTTCGGCAATTTGCTTGGCTTCAATAGCCTTGGCAAATTCTGGGGAGAAGGTGACATCAACTAAGGAGATATCCTGGACTAGCAACCCATAAGGGGCGAGGCGTTCTTTGATTTGATTGTCAATTTCTTGTTTCAATTCCGTCCGCTTGGTGATAATTTCCTCGGCATTCTTTTTAGCAGTAGCGGCTTTCACCACTTCAGCTACCGCCGGATTGATAATTCGCAGTACGATTTGTTGTTCATCTCCGATCTGCTGGAAAACTTCATTCACCCGCGTGGGGTCAATACTCCAGTTGAGTGCTACATTGATTTTGACATCTTGCAGGTCTTTGGAAGCCGCAGCAGCCGGAATGTCGTTCTTTTGCACCCGCACGCTGAGGCTTTTGATAGTAGTTACTATTGGCATAATTGGGTGGATACCTTCATCCAAGATAACATCCTGAACTTTGCCGAACTTCATCACTACACCCCTTGTGCCTGCATTAACGATCGCAAAAGGCTTCAGGGCCGTGGCCAATATCAAGATGAAGAGTCCTCCCACTACCGCCCCGCCAATGGAGAGAATTGTTTTAGAATTGTCATAAGAAATATTTCTGGATCTCATGTTCTGTTGCCCTCAATTGTTTACTTTTGCTGTCCATCGCTGTAGAGACATTAGCAACCTACCGCTCCAAGAAACTTACCCAAAGTTGTCCAAATCCATCTCATTGCTGGACGTGGCCAACGTCATGCGTTCTCTTCCTGTTTCGACGCCTCCGACCTGCCGAGGCAGATCGTTGATTTGATGCTCCACAGGCCGACACGGGAGAGCTTCCCGCCAATGCCAAATTAATTGCTGCATTCCAATCGCGGTCCGAAGAAAATCCACAGTTAGGGCAGACAAACGTTCTGGAGCGCAATTTCAAGCCTTTATGTATGTGGCCACAGTGGGAGCAGGTCTTAGATGATGGAAAAAACCTATCGACTACTGTTAGCTTGCTGCCGTACCATTGGCATTTGTACAATAGCTGACGCCGGAATTCATAAAAGCCGCCATCCGCTATCGCCTGTGCCAAGCGGTGATTCTTCATCATGCCGCTAACTTTCAAATCTTCTATGACTACTTCGCTGTGGTTTTTAGCGAGGTAGGTAGTTAGCTTGTGCGTGGCATCGTTTCTGATGCAGGCAACGCGGTGGTGCGCCTTTTGCAGCTTCAAAATCGCTTTGCTACGATTATTGGATCCTTTGACTTTCCGACTAACAGACCGTTGTAATCGAGCTATTTTTCGTTTAGCTTTTCGATATGCCTTTACTGCCGGAAAGGTCTTACCATCGCTCAGGGTTGCCAGGGTTTTCACACCTAGATCTACGCCGATGCATCCATAGGGATGCTCTACGGGCTGGGGCTCTACATCAACCTTGTACGAGATAAACCATCGACCGGCTAGCGACGAATGGTTTTAGTAGAGACCCCTAAAAGCGCACAAAGTTAGACATGAACTCATTATATCGCTTTTTTTGTCTAACTTTGTAAAGATTTGTCTAATTTATCGCTTTCTGCCGTTTGCCCTAATCGATCGAGCAGAAGAAACCGGGTTTCTGCTTCATCTTTAACGAGATATCAACGATCTGACGCTCTTAACCCGGTAACCTTGGCGTTCTCGGCCATAACTTCACTGGCCACCTGACGGCAAGCCTGTAGTCCCTGACTCGGATTTTGGCGATATTGGGCCTCTGCCTGCCAAATAGTGACAGAGTAATCTGAGGCGATCGAGTAGAGGTATTCTACATCTGGATGATAATGGATGCCTACGCGCAAGTTGGAGAAATCGTCCTCACATATTTCAAAGCCAAAGCGGACGACAACTTGAGCTAGCAAGCACTCCGGTGTATCGCAGTATTCACCAGCTGTTTCTCGTTCTTCAGAAAATATATCTAGAAATTTGTTAAGTCGAGGCAGAACCTTGGCAGGGGTGCCGTTTCTACTAGCGTACAAGATCGCGGGATTGCCTTCGACGATGATGTGACAAGGTGTAGCCATTGCTTGACTGCTTGACGATATTTTACTTCCTGTTTCGATTTTAATGCGGCAACATAAAAATCGTCTCTTTATTTGCCCACGGCATTGCAACCCACGGGGTAAGCAGATTTGTAGGTGCTTTCCCGCTTGCCGAATAAGGCGTAACGGTTGTCCCGGACTTGGGCGTACAGGCGATCGCCCGTCCATTTCATCCCCGGCAGGGCGCGATATGCCTTGACAAAAACTTCCCCATATGGTAAGAGATAGCCTATCTCTTCTGCGGCATCGCTACCTTGCCAGCGTCGTTCGGGCTTTTTCCCATCTATTAATATCATTCCCATTTGACAATCATTCTGGGTGACATGGAACTGCTTGAGGGTATCTTCATCCTGCATGGGGATGTAATCAAACAGTTGACCTCGATCCAACTTTTCCAGAAGCTGCACCAGGGTGACGCAGAGATTGCAATTGCCATCGTAAATAACGTGATAATCCATAATTTAGCTCTCCTGAGTGTCTGGGATAACTGTATCGTAATATACAAAAAACTGAGTTCAAAAAGGCTGAAACCATTTATTTTTTTGTGGAAATATAAGTTTTACTTATCACTCTCAACTCAGGAGACCCCATAATTTCTGCTATAATATTTTCTATCGTTCATCATTTACCTTGCTTGTACCGGTCCGAGCCCGATCGCCCCTTCATGAATCCTGTGTGGAGTAACCGAGTAGCGCACTCCCTGCCCAGCAATGGTTATCGGTAGCTGAGCGATCGACAGAGCATCTTTCCTTTTTCTTTACTTGTAACTCCTATACTAAATAAACGATCGCAATTAAAGTCAAGGGGAGTCAAGTTTTGTTAAATTGGCTGAAAACCCCTCCCAAAGAGAGGTTTAGCCATGTTGACATTTCCCAAGATAGGCTCGGAAGGTTAGTAGTGCGAAACAAGACCTGATATGAGTATAAATGTTTAAGGTATAAAAGCTGATTAAACAGAATGAGTCCACAGAAACACCAGAGTTCTAACTCATCATCTACCGGTACCAATTACTCTTTGCCTCTTGGTGAGAATAAGGGGACTAACGGTAAAATGCTGCATGGGTCGGCCATAGCTGTTCCACTAGACCAGATCGAATTACCACCATATCAACCTCGTCAACATTTTGATGAGGAGGGTATGCAGCAACTAACCGCCAGTGTCAAGCAACATGGCATTCTGCAGCCACTTCTGATCCGACCTGTGGGCAAAGAGCGATACGAGCTAGTGGCAGGAGAGCGGCGGTATCGAGCGGCCAAAGGGGCTTCACTGACATCAGTACCGGCGGTAATCAAAGAGCTGAGTGCCAAGGAGGCGACAGAACTGGCCCTATTGGAGAATCTCCACAGAGAAGACCTCAATGCTATTGAGGAGACAGAAGGGATTTTGCAACTTATAGCTCTCACTCTCGAATATGAGGTCCAGAAGGTGCCCCAGCTCCTTTACAAGTTGAAGCATCATGTAGATAAGTCGTCAAGGGACTCGACCGAGTCGGGGCAAAACATTTTGCCCAAGGATGAAAATGCTGGTGCAGAGAATGACAATAATATTTGGCTAGGAATGACCGTAGAGTTGGCAAAGGTGAAGTCGGTATTTGAAAGTCTCAACAGGATGAGTTGGGAATCATTTGTCAAAACTAGACTTTCGTTACTGAATTTGCCAGCCGATGTTCTGGATGCAGTGAGAAAAAATCAGATCAAATACACGAAAGCACAAGCGATCGCGCGGGTCAAGGATGACGAAGCACGCGGTCGTTTATTGTCCCAGGCGATCGCCTCCGGATGGTCTCTCAAGCAAATCAAGGAACGGATAAAATCTCAGATGGGGGAAAAAGCGACCCAGTCCCCAAGTGCTATATTGACCCGTCTGGATGAAACTTACAAACAAATCAAAACCAGTATGAAAAAAAATATCTCGATTTGGCAAGAACCTCAAAATCAAGAACGGTTGGAGGCACTGTTGACGGAATTAGAAACGCTGCTGATGAATAAATCTGAAGATGGAAATCGATAATTAGGATAATTGTGATGACAAATAAACAGATAGAACTTCCTTACATGGACTTTTTCCTAGAGGCTTTTGAGGAAGGAGACTCGGAGTTAATTAAGAGTGTTGGACGACATGCTCATTGGGGCTATTGGGAAGCCCCGACGGAGGCAAATGGTTCCGGCTCTGATTTTGCGAAGGCGGCTGAGGATATGTGCAGTCAAGTATATGTTGCTGCAAATGTAGGAGATGGTCAATCAGTTCTGGATGTTGGTTGTGGTTTTGGAGGTGCGATCGCCAGCATCAACGAAGGGTTTACAAACATGAAACTTGTAGGTTTAAATATTGACGAGCGTCAGTTAGAAAGAGCCAGAAATGAGGTGAAAGCAGCTGAGAGTAACCAGGTAGAATTTGTTTGGGGTGATGCCTGTCAGCTCCCATTTCCAGAAGACTCTTTTGATGTCGTATTAGCAAATGAATGTATTTTTCACTTTCCGAGCCGCGAGGGCTTTTTTGCTGAAGCCAAACGGGTATTGCGATCGGGCGGTCGTCTGGGGATTAGCGACTACGTGCCCACAGAGATTTTACAACCGTTTTTGAAACTATGGAACCTGAGCGGATTGAGCAGTATAATTTATGGGAAATGCGATCTGAGCTACAGTTTGACAGATTATCATCGATTAGCCCGAGAGTCGGGCTTGAAAATTTTGCGAGAATATGATATAACAGTGAATACCCTGCCAACTTATCCCTTCTTCCGTCAGATAATGGAGGTGACGGCGACAAAGGTGCGATTTGATTTACAAGCAGAGTTTAAATTGACAACTGACTTGTCAGAGTGGGCGAGTGCCCAGGGTTTGATGCGTTACATGATTTTCTCAATGATTGCCTAATTGAGCTAAAATATGGGGTGTGACAGGATGGGGGAAACACATTCTGCCAATATCGCAGTTTAGCGGGGACAGCAGAAGAAAACTAAACTGTAGCAAGCAGTTGCACATTTAAAATTGTACGGCAAAATTGTGGAGGTTTAAAATACGATCGTGCAGGATCTAGAAGACACGACCAGTTTGGAAAGCAAGAGTGCTCAGGTCACAGAAATAAAAGCTTGGTTAATTGCCTATATGGCGGAATTAACAGACATGGATGGGGACGATATTGATGCTAATCTGCCTTTCGATAGCTACGATCTCGACTCATCAGCGGCTGTGGGTATGACCGTAGATCTAGAAGCATGGTTGGGACGCCAATTAGATCCGACATTGCTGTACGAGTTCCCCACTATTAATACTCTTGCCAAACATTTAGCTGAGGAAGTAAAATAGCAGACAGAATAGTCGGCAACCAGTAGTTCGAGAACAAACGAGGGAAAAATCCGACGCGATTTCAAGGCAGAAGGGAGCAAAACGGGTTGCAGAAATCAGATTTACACAGATAAGAGAGGAAATTATGACTAACGTAGTCGAGCAAGACATCCAGACAAAATCACTCGATCGACGGAAAAAAAACAGGCACTTGACTTTAATCGAGACCACTTACCGGAAAAATACAGAGTCTGACTACACGGAGAAAATAGCCGCCCTCGGAGAAAAATTTAAATACAACAACGATCGCGATCGCTATTGGAGCGAACCCCAGTTTTCCCTACTATACGGAACGCCGATTTTTGCCGGGGCGTCAGTTGCACAAAAAATGGCCCTCAATCACTTGTACTGGACGATTTTTTACTCGGGATCGGCGTCTTCAGAAAGCAATGCAATTCTCTACAATCAAATTACGGCAGGTGTTTTTAAAGCTGCCGGCGATTACGAAACCCTCTGCAAAGAACTTGACCTAGAAACTAACCAAGAAAAAGAACATATTCGGGCATTTCAAAAGGCATGTCGCGAAACAAACATGGCTTTGCTTGGGAAGAAAGGATTGACTCAATTTATCAATCAAAAGTCAGCTAATATAGGCGATCGCTCGAATGCAACCAAGAAGAGGAAAAAATCCTTTGATTTTAACGGGGATAGTTCTCGGAACGTAGATTACCAAGAAAGAGCCATCCGTTTTTTCGTAAAGACAATGTTGAGGAAGCAAGAACGGTTTTATTCTCATTATTTCCGAGAATTGGAACAGCAAGGAAGAGCAATTTTCATCCCCACAAGCGGTTGGAATAAGCGAGTTATGTCCGATCGCTTAACGTATTTTATGACCTTAAACTATGGCAGTTCTCCCTTCCTAGCCTGTTGCGTATACTTCTCACGCTTAATGGCAAATATGCTCAGGAATATACAAGAACACCGCCATTCCCTTTATTTTAAGCAGCTAGAAAAGCAGGGAGAGGACATCCCCGTAGCAACAGCCATATCTCGTTACCATAGCTTAGATGAATCTTTCCATACGACAATCTCCCAGACCCTCGCTCGCGATTTTTATAAGGAATTTCCTCAGCCAACAGCCTACGAGAAGTTAATAGCCAATATAATGGCTTACCAGCTTCAACGGACCGTAAATTTGACGAACGGGATTTCTACTGGACTCCATGGTAATTATTTTGGTGATGATTTGGGTTTAAATTCAGATTAATGTCTGAGACGAATCCAGACTTAAAGACGTTACAAAAACAGAAACAATGAAAAAAGCTAATTCTCTAAAAGATAATGTTCCCTTGTTAGAACATCGCCAAAATTACCCGACAAATTACCAAGGTGCTTCTGCTCAAGCCATTCAGCATCACTACGATGCTGGTAATGAATTTTATCAACTATGGCTGGATAGTACCCTAACCTATAGCTGTGCGTTGTGGGATGAACACGATAGCAATGATTGTCTGGAAACAGCTCAACTGAGAAAGCTAGATTACTATATCGAACAAGCTAGAGCCAAAGCAGTAGAGAGGGTGTTAGAAATTGGTTCTGGCTGGGGATCCATGGCAAAACGTCTGGTGGAAGTGCATGATGTCAAGCAAGTGACAACGCTCACCCTGAGTCAAGCTCAATTAGACTGGATTCAATCTTTTAACAACCCTCAGATTGACATTCGTTTGGAGAATTGGTGCGATCATTGTCCACCCGAACCCTACGATGCCATCATTTCCGTTGCTGCGTTTGAAGCATTTGCCAAATTAGGGCTTTCAGAAACTGAAAAGATCGAAGCATACCGCTGTTTTTTTGAAAAATGCCATCAATGTTTAAAAGCTGGGAGATGGATGTCTCTGCAAACCATAATTTACGAAAATGCAAATGTGGAAACTTTCAGTAAGTTTATGGGCGAAGAAATATTTCCAGAATCAGATCTACCCCATCTTTCAGAAATCGCTAAAGCAACTCAGGGACTTTTTGAGATTATCGTGATGCGGAACGATCGCCAGCACTATGAACGAACGCTAAAAGTCTGGCTCAAAAATTTAAAAGAAAATCGGAGCAAAGCTATTGAGCTAGCTGGCGAAAACCTTGTCAGTCGCTATGAAAAATATTTGAGCTTCTGTGCCATTGGTTTCTACACCGGAACAATGAACCTCTCGCGAAGCATCAAGCAGCTAAATACGGCTGTGTTGTAGTAGACGTGACGGAAGAGTACACCAGCAAAACTTGCTCAAAATGTGGGCACATTCACATAAAGTTAGGAGGCAACAAACGATTTATTTGTCCCTCATGTGGTCACACTATTAGTCGTGATATTAATGGCGCTTTCAACAAAATGTTGAAGGCTTTGAGAGATCCCTCCGCATCTGGCCTGATCGCTTCATTCCAGATTGTGCCATACTCAGAAATTTCGGGCAATTACCAGATTTTTCCGGGTTAAATGTATCTGTAAAACTCGTCTGAAACGCGCGCGCTGACAATACTTTATGGCTTCATGGCTGGGGTGAAGGGATAGCATGAGCATCTTGTTTAATAGGAGTTCCTAAAGCGCTAGCAGAGATCAGTGGGAGATAGGGCGCTGGTCCGGAGGTGAAACTGTATTAGTACCCAGATAATCGGGCGGAAATTTGCTATAATCATGATAATTATCGAATTATGAAGGATTAGCGTGATGAATTTCTTCTTAACTTGGGTACTGACTGCTATCTCCCTAACAATTACAGCCTATCTCGTTCCAGGTCTGACGATCGCCAGTTGGCAGGCCGCAGCCATCGGTGTGGCGGTGATGGGGTTGGTTAATGCGATCGTCAAACCCATTCTGACAATTCTCACCTTGCCGTTAACGATCTTGACCTTGGGTCTGTTTCTGTTGGTGGTTAATGCGATCGGTCTTTTGATGGTCGGATACTTCACTCCCGGTTTTACAGTTAATGGTTTCTTCCCGGCCTTGTTTGGTTCGATCGTTTTGTCTGTGGTTTCTGGGTTGATAAACCAGCTTGTCAGCCCGGGCGAGGCTTAAGGTGATTCGTTAGTAGTAAGGTAGTAAGCACGAAGAGTGCTATGGCTGGCGCCACGCTGCGCGATCGGTGGTGGGCACCGCCCACCCTACTAGCTTCGATGGTGGGCACCGCCCACCCTACAAATTTTGAAGTAATATTTTCTCGGAGTATGACTGAAACATTAGCTCAAATAGGTCTGCCTCCTCAATTTCCCGATTGTCAGCCCGGGCGAGGCTTAAGGTGATTCGTTAGTAGTAAGGTAGTAAGCACGAAGAGTGCTATGGCTGGCGCCACGCTGCGCGATCGGTGGTGGGCACCGCCCACCCTACTAGCTTCGATGGTGGGCACCGCCCACCCTACAAATTTTGAAGTAATATTTTCTCGGAGTATGACTGAAACATTAGCTCAAATAGGTCTGCCTCCTCAATTTCCCGACCACACGCAACTACCCGAAGAAGATGGTACGTTTGTGAAAAACTTTCAAGAACATCCCCAAAGTTTGATTCTGACTGATTCCATTGGTCCCGTTCTGGAGCGACTTCATCCCGATGGACAGTATGCTATTGGACAAGACTGCGGCATCTATTGGCGGGAAACTGACCCGCCAGAAAAAGGTGCCGAAGCGCCTGATTGGTTCTATGTCCCGAATGTCCCCCCTAAGCTGAATGGTGAAATTCGCCGTTCTTACGTGCTGTGGCGGGAATACCAGGCACCTTTGATTGCTTTGGAGTTCGCTAGTGGCAATGGTAAAGAGGAACGAGATACAACTCCTCTGGCTTTTGCTGCGGAAGAGGCGAAGCAAAAACCGGGCAAGTTTTGGGTGTATGAGAGGATTATCAGGATTCCTTACTATGGCATATTTCAAATCAGCAATAGCCAGTTAGAGGTCTATCACCTGGTAGATTTTGTTTATCATAAGTTGGAGCCGAACTCACGGGGTCACTATCCGATCGAGTTATTAGAAGTAGAGTTGGGACTCTGGCAGGGAAGCTATCAGAATCAAACACAGTCCTGGCTGCGTTGGTGGGATTTGCAGGGAAATCTGTTGTTAACTGGTTCGGAACGAGCCGAACTGGAAAAACAAAGAACTGCAAGGGCTGAAGCCCGAGCGCAAGAGGCTGAAGCTAAAGCCGCACGATTGGCAGAAAAGCTACGGGCATTGGGTGTTGACCCCGATGCTGAAGAATAACGTTCCCAGGCAGAGCCGTGGGAACGAGACCGTCACCCGTTCCCAGGCAAATAGCCGCACCCGTGCATGGTGCGGCTACAGTTACAAAGCCGCCTGCGCGGGCTGGCGATCGGGCTTTAACTAGGGACTTTGTGATAGATAACCGCGCGGAGTAATCATCCAATCACCGTGGGTCTGGGTACTTGAACTGCTCGGGCTGAAGCCCGAGCGCAAGAGGCTGAAGCTAAGGCCGCACGATTGGCAGAAAAGCTACGGGCATGCTGAGTTGACCCCGATGCTGAAGAATCTGGAAATACATGCGCACGATCGAGTCTGTATCCAAACATTTAGCTACACCCGCCATCATCCAGGCCAACTGTCCGCCACCTATCACACCTACTCGCTTCACTTGCTGTTGTCCCTTCTCTCTTAACCTGACAATAATCTTAACCGGGCCGATCGGACAACTGCCGCTCTCTCCTATGATATCATAGCAGCCAATTCGGCAACATTGTAGCAACCTTTTGGACAAATGCAAAAACGCAACTTTTTTACACGGTCCCAAACGTCGATTCTGACTGAGTCCATTGGTCCCGTTCTGAAGCGACTTCATCCCGATGGACAGTATGCTATTGGACAAGACTGCCCCATCTATTGGCGGGAAACTATCCTGCCAAGATTCCCTACCCGAGTGCATAATTGGTTCTATGTCCCGAATGTCCCCCCAGGGCCGAATGGTGAAATTCGCCCTTCTTACGAGATGTGGCGGGAATACCAGGCACCCTTGATTGCTTTGGAGTTCTCCCCTTCTTGGGGCGATATTGAAGAGGCGCGAGATACAACTCCTCTGTTTGCTGCGGACGGGGCGGAGCAAGAACCGGGCAAGTTTTGGGTGTATGAGAAGATTATCAGGATTCCTTACTATGGCATCTTTCAATCTAGCAATAACCAGTTAGAGTTCTATCACCTGGTAGATTTTGTTTATCATAAGCTGGAGCCGAACTCACGGGGTCACTATCCGATCGAGCCATTAGAAGTAGAGTTGGGAGTCAGCCCTGGGAATAGCTGGAACAAGCTTCCGCTGCGTTGGTGGGATTTGCAGGGAAATTTGTTGTTAACTGATTCGGAACGAGCCTCATTGGAAAGACGAAGAACTTTTGAGGCTGAAGCCCGAGCGCAAAAGGCTGAAGCCCGAGTCCAAGGGGCTGAAGCCCGAGTCCAAGAGGCTGAAGCCCGAGCGCGAAAGGCTGAAGCCCGAGTCCAAGAGGCTGAAGCCCGAGCGCAAGAGGCTGAAGCCCGAGTCCAAGAGGCTGTAGATAAGGCCGCACGATTAGCAGAAAAGCTACGGGTATGTGTTGACCCCGATGCTGCTGAAGCCCTAGCCCGAGAGGCTGAAGCCCGAATCCAAGAGGCTGAAGCCCGAGCGCAAGAGGCTGAAGCCCGAATCCAAGAGGCTGAAGCCCGAGCGCAAGAGGCTGAAGCCCGAGCTCAAGAAGCTGAAGCCGCACACTTCAGAGATTGTATTGAATAAGGGCGATCGGGCTTTAACTAGGGACTTTGTGATAGATAACCGCGCGGAGTAATCATCCAATCACCGTGGGTCTGGGTACTTTGATTGCCGATCAGCACTGTAGTCAGCATATCAATGGGTATTTCCAAGAATTTGTCAAGGGTTGTCAGGGTAATTTGTTCTGATTCTCGGTATACCGAACGGACGATCGCCACAGGAGTATCTGGTTTACGGTATTGTAGGAATATCTGCTGGGCCGTGACTATTTGCCGAGTCCGGTTGGCCGATTTCGGATTATAGAGTGCGGTCACAAAATCAGCTTGGGCGGCGGCGTGCAGGCGCTTTTCGATTACCTCCCAAGGGGTCAGCAAGTCACTCAAACTGATGGCACAGAAATCATGCATTAACGGCGCACCCACCTTCGCTGCTGCTGCTTGCATGGCTGTAATTCCTGGCAATACTTCCACTATGGGTATTTCCCCATCCCAGCCAGACGATCGTAATTGTTCCATGACTAATCCGGCCATGCCATAAATGCCGCAATCTCCTGAAGAGATTACTGCTACTGTTAAACCCCAATTCGCAAGTTCTATCGCCCTTTCTCCCCGTTGGCGTTCCCGTGTAATAGGAAATGCTTCGACAATTTGTCCAGGACGCAGTAAAGGGGCAATTAAGTCTATATAGAGAGAATAACCGACGAGCGCATCGGCACTAACGATCGCAGTTTGAGCTGCTGGGGTGATTTGGTCTAATTGTCCCGGTCCGATACCGACAAGTAATAGTTTACCCCTGCGTCCTGTATATTCTACAGCAGCGCGGGCGATCGCCACCGTGACTGCCCCTAGTTCCCCTGCTGTTCGGAAAATTTGCTTGGCAACTAATAGAGATGCTTCCGGTTCTGCACCCGCAGCAAGTAAAGCAGCAGCTTCGGCTACGCTGGGAGTTCCTACTGCTTTTTCGACTACATTTGAAGGGGTAGGTACAGTTACGGAACGCAGCATTTCTGCTGGGAAACTGCGTAGGGGAAAGAGGCGATCGCGACAGAGTTCCGCCAATTCATCAGCTTTGAGGTCAATTGTCGCCACGCCTGCGATCGCCCCTTCTGCCAAACCATGGGCCTGCATCACTTCTGTAATTGCCCTTTCAATTAGCTGACGTGAAGTTCCTCGTTCGCAACCTATTCCCACCCACAAAACTCTCGGATGCCATTGCACTTGGGGGATATCCGACTCGGGCGATAATTGGCGATGGGTAACGCATATTCTCCCTTTGGGGGATATTTTATCATTATCCAAGTGAAAAGAGAATTGATGTCCTTCGGGAAGATGCTTTTGCCAAAGGGTTGTGCCTACTTCTTGCATTACCTGGACCGGTTCTCTCCTGACAACTGCTGCACTTACCTCCGTCCAGTCCCCTGGGCCCCGCTGCCAACCAAAGGGAACCCCCAGCATATCTACTCCTGGTAATTGTAAGGCAGCAGATGCCCCTGTTAAGATAGGAGTTGCCCCCAGTTGCTGTGCAATTAACTTTGCTAATTTGTCAGCGCCCCCTTGATGTCCGCTACACAAACTGATGACAAATTTTCCCCCTTCATCTATAACTATGACAGCGGGGTCGCGAGATTTATCCTTTAGCAAGGGAGCAATGAGGCGCACAACTGCCCCAGTTGCCAGACAGAAGATCAAAGCCCGATGGTTTGACCACAGGGTGGCAAGATGTTCTTTGAGAGAACCTTGGTAAACTCGCGTCCCGGGAATATTACCTAAAGATGCTGGCACCCAAAGGTTCGTAACAAACTGAAGGCGAAAAGTGGCAGTGGATGTGACGGCGATCGCAGCTAGGGGCTGAAATTCACGCCAAAGTGATATCATCTATTATGCTTCCTCCTTTGAAGCCCGACAGGCAATATGAGATCCGTTGTTATTGTAGTAGTGTTGGCGCTGATGAGCATCATGCCCCCGTACAACCAATTGAAAAAACAGGAGGAAAGAGTTAAACTAAGCCAGAGGGTCACCCCCCCCGAGGAGTCTTCAGAACCGGACATGAGACGTTAGAGTCGAGGGAGATGTTACCATCTCACCTCAATAAAAGAGTAGTTACCATTCACAAGCAACCATTTATGAAAGATTCGTCACCAGTTTTCTGGTACAGGGAAGTAGCGGATACCTGGACCTCAGAACAACGAAAAAGCTGGTACAGTGCGGTAGCTTCTGCCTACAACAGGACCAGACCTCGCTATCCGAAAACTATGATATCACGGGCATTGGAGATAGCCCAACTCCCAGAGGATGCCAGGATTTTGGAAATAGGATGCGGTCCGGGGAATGCAACGGAAGCTTTTGGGAAATTAGGCTTTCAAATGGTCTCTCTAGAACCGAGTGAGTCAGCATGTCAGTTGGCGCGACAAAACTGCGATCGGTATGCCAATGTCGAGATTAAGAATACCAGCTTTGAGGAATGGGAGCTAGAGCCTGAGAGATTTGATGGAGTGCTAGCAGCAACTGCTTTTCATTGGGTTGCGCCCGAGAGAGGGTATCCCAAAGTGACTGCGGCCTTAAAAGCCAGAGGGGCTCTAATTTTACTCTGGAACACGTCAGCCCAGCCCCCCTATGAAGTTTACCCAATGTTGGATGAAGTCTATCAGATCCACGCTCCATCTCTGGGACGATATGAAGACAGAAAAATTCAGTTAGCCAACCTGAACCAGTTTGTCCAGAAGGTGAAGGACTCAGATTATTTCCAGGACTGGAAGTCCGAATATTTACCATGTGAAGTGACCTATAGCATTGATGATTATTTGGCGCTGTTGAGTACCTACTCCCCCTACATCAACCTAGAGTCCCAGCAGCGAGATTTGTTGTTTGCCGGTTTGAGGGAAACCCTAGAGAAGAACTGCGGCAATAATATCCAACTCTCATATCTGTCAGTCTTTCAGGTTGCCCGCAAAAGGTGAATGTCATGGGCGATCGGACAAGGTTCAGCAGTTCGCCAACCCATTCAAGAAATTTTGCAACAGCATGAAGAGTGATGTCGCGCGTTTTTTAGACAGACTTGAAATTGGCGATCGGGTCTCCCCTTGACAATTTGTCTAACTACCCCTATAATAGTATGAGAGCGCAAAATAGTGATGCTCGCCGTTAGCCGACATGAAATCTGAAGTTGACCATTCAGATTCACTGCCTCTGAGTACCATATTGACAAGCGATCGGCTATAATTTGAGCATGCAGTTTGAGTGGGATGAGTCAAAAGCAAGGGCTAACCTAAAGAAACACCGTGTCAGCTTTGAAGAAGCTCAAACCGTCTTTGATAACACGCTGGCAATGATTTTTGATGATGAAGTTCACTCATTTGGCGAGAAGCGAGAGATTATTATTGGGCACTCCCGAATCAATCGCTTACTTTTGATTTCTTTTACACTTCGACATGATGCTATTCGCATTATCAGTGCCCGTTTAGCTACTCGATGGGAGCGTGAAGATTATGAATAAAACGAATTTTGACCATACAGATAATTTAGATGACGAGCTAGAGGCTGAGTACCACTTTGATTACAAGAAGGCGAAACCTAATCGCTTTGCTATTTCTGCTGGAAAGCAACGGTTAAAAGTGGTGGTTTTAGATGAAGACGTAGCTAGAGTTTTTACAACTCCAGAATCTGTTAATAAGGTGTTAAGGGCGTTAATTGAGTCAATGCCACAAACCGCAAATATCGAATATTCTCAGAAACAGGGTTTATAGATAGTCAGGCGATCGACTAAATATGGGGATTTTCCCCACAATAAACCCGGTTTCTTAACCTTATTTCTGGGATCCGTCGGAAAAATCAATCATCCTCTTGGGCCAGTCGTTTAGCATCTTCTATCACTCTGTCCGAAAGCCAATATCCTTGCCTTTTCATTTCCGATAAAAGCACTCCTACATTCTCAATCGCTTGTTTTTCTTTAAGGCGAAGCAAAACTCCAATTGATCCTATAGTAGAAAAACCAAGTTGTTGAGCCACTCGTTTACCTGCAAGGTCGTCGAGTAATAAGACAATTTCTAATGTTTTTTCCCCTTCATCTAAACCAGCTATGGCAATTTCTACCTCGGAATTAATCTCCGTCACCTCTGCTACGCGAATAAAATCAACAAGAGCTCGATCGATTGCTTGGGATTCCCTTCCGACTTTAGCAAATAATTCTCGGTAAACTGTAAGCGGAATCAATACTTCTGATGCCAATTCTTTCAACAAACCTAACTTGCCAATTTTTGCTAAAATAATTATTGGTCCGGTATTTGAAATTATTTTCATGCTTTTTCGGCATTCCTAAGCACATCTAAATCCCGTCTAAGTTCCGCTTCGACCTCTTCATCTGGATAATTAACAACACTCACTCGATATCGGCTGCAAGTCTCAAAAAAAGCTAGTTTTGACATTCCTGCTAACTCAGCCGCCTTTCCAGCAGATATCTTCCCCAGCTCAAACATTTTCAATGCAGCCATTAAACAGATGTGTTGTACCATCTCATCTTTGGTCATTTTAACCGCGTTTTCAAATCCATCTGGGTATTTGATTTGAAGAGTATCAGTGCTCATATGATTGTTCGTTCTCCCTAATATTTACAACTTTATAACTGACATCGCAGGTATCGGACTGGCAGGTGATAACTGTAAACTGCTCGCCTGTGATAGAATCTGTGTCATGACCTCATCGGCATGGAAACCGCCCTGACCAAAGCCTACGACTCGGAGCCAACTATGTCCCAAAATCATCGTAACTCCAATCGGAATCTATCCAATCGGGGCGATCGCAGGCATAATCATTGCTACTGCGGGAGTAATCAGTATGAGAAAATGTGCTCCCGATCGTTGGGCCATCCCTTACCCAACACGCTATGCTACCATGCTCATGTCACCATCTTTCGCCCTTAGGTTGGGCCCAACGGTCGGTCTAAAACTGGTAATGATAACTTTTTTGCCCCCAAACAAACCACCAGTTGTGATAGAATACCCATAACGATCAGTTTCAACCGTTAAAGAAATGACTGCTTTAGCTGAAGAAATTCTTAATTCTTTTGATAAGCTGCCCACCCCAGAACAACTGGAGGTTGGGCGAGAGATATTGAGACGGCTCGTTCATTTTGACCTGACACCCTTGACAGACGAGGACTTGGTCTTAAATGCGGAAGAGCTATTTTTAGCATTAGATCGACAAGAGGCGGATCGTGAGTAATCCTAATCGTGGCGAAGTGTGGCTTGTAGATCTGGGCTATGTTGCAAAAGTGAGACCATGCTTAGTAGTCAGTATCCCAGTTCTAAACATCGATCGAGCGTTAGCGACTGTAGTACCTCACACTACAAGCCCAAGAGGTTCGCGTTTTGAGGTAGATGTGGAAGCTAGATTCCTGAAGCCAGGAGTGTTTGATGTTCAGAATATCATCACAATTCCCCATGCAAAGCTTATCAGGAAACTGGGTGAGTTAAATTCAGATCGGCTAGCACAAGTCGAAGAGGCTTTGCTGTTCTGGTTGGGGTTTGGGGATACAGATTCTGAGGAAACATAACGACCCCGATCGAAGCATACACCTACTCGGCAGCCAACCATGTCCCAAAATCATCGTAACTCCAATCGGAATCTATCCGATCGCGGCGATCGGGCGGTCGGCCATCATCTTTGTTTCTTTTCGGGATCTCGGGACATGAGGCAACAATTATCGCATATCGCTCGAGGTCTTGTCTGTCGCGTTCAGCCCCGATGGCAAGACTTTAGCCAGTGGCAGTAATGACCTTACTGTCAAAATCTGGAGTTTGGAGACATTCCAAGAAATCGCTACCCTCACCGAGTATTCAGGCTCTGTCTCGTCCGTCGCGTTCAGCCCGATGGCAAGACTTTAGTCAGTGGCAGTCAAGACGATACTATCAAGATTTGGCGGGCAGGAGTAAGTAACTAAAAGGAAAAAGTGGGAAACGTGGTTCGCCACGGCAGAGAAGAGATAATCTAACCAACAGCGTAGGGAGTAAACTTCCTCATAAACGGAGAATGAAACCCGATAACAATGTCCTGGTTTTCTACGCCTCTTGCTACTAATTCAGCCGCCAAGTCTATCTCCGTTGCATTCCACTGAATCCAGATTTTTTCATCTTTGATATCCAAATGAATTATACAACTATGTATCCATGTTTGCCGCTCCCAACCCAGGTAAACAATTTGGTAATGATTCCGTTCGACATCGAAAATCGTTTCAACTTCTATTTCGCCGTGGGCGGGCTTGTGTTGACTGTAATCTAATAATAATTCTTGAATGCAATGACGATATGCTTCTAGTTTTTCCATTGGACGAGTGCCTCCTCTTCAGGATTGTATATAATTAGCTTAACTGAATTCTCTTCAATCATTAGTTTGGGAAACTCTAGTTGAAAAAATGTGTTATATGCTATTATCGGTACCGCAAGATAAAGATTTCTTTCAGCTTCTTTGACGCTCAAGGCTCTTCGGTAATTTATGTATTGTCCTAATGCTGTATGAAATTCAGATATCGCCGATGCTTGCGGTAAAAAACTTTTGATTTCAACAGCAATTTTTTCCTGGCTGTTTTCCGCTGCGATTAAAGTTTCAGCCCCCAGGTCGATTAACATATTGACGTTTCCATAAACAATAGGAAATGGGTCGTGGGTGATTTGCCATCCCTCTTTGATTAACGCATTTTTGACGGCTGCGTGAAATGTATCCTTTGACATACTTTATGGGATAATAAATTTATTCTTATGTTTACTTGCAAATCCAATGCATGTTAATAATAGACTATAATGGGTACGCTCTTAATACCATTTTGAAAAAAAATGACAATCCTTTAATCATTATCTTTCCTCAGTCGGTTAAAACCGACTTTTGCCTCGTCTGGTCCCGCCAACGCGGGGGTTTGAACCCCCGGCGGGCTAACTACTCAGACTCAGACAAAGTCAAAGATAAATCTGGTTCTACAGGTAGAGAAGCAACAGATTCTGTCTGGACGATCGCGGCTTGCAGGAAGGGAGTTTGAGAGATAGAATCATTAGCGAGGGTAAAGAGGGGGTTAGAAAGAATACCTCCCAGAGAGGTAGCAATCAAAGACAGCACCAAACCCACTTGTAAAGGTCGCATACCGGGAATATTCCAGCGCACTTCCGGGTAATTTTTCACCACCTCGGACATTTCCTGGGGTTCCTTGACCACCATCATCTTGACAACGCGGATGTAATAGTAGATGGAAACCACGCTAGTAATTAACCCCAGAATCACCAAGGCGTAAAGTCCTGCTTGCCAACCTGCCCAGAACAGGTAAATTTTCCCGAAGAAACCAACCAAAGGCGGTATCCCTCCCAAAGAAAGCAGACAGATGCTTAACCCCAAAGTCAGCAGCGGGTCTTTTTGATATAAACCGGAATAGGCGCTAATTTGGTCGCTACCCGTCCGCAGGGAGAAGAGAATCACGCAGGTGAAGCCCCCTAAGTTCATGAATAGGTAAGCTATCAGGTAAAAGACCATGCTGGAATATCCCGCTTGGGTGCCTGCCAGAAAACCAATCATCACGAAACCAGCTTGACCTATAGAAGAATAAGCCAATAGTCGCTTCATGCTAGTTTGGGCCAGGGCGACCACGTTCCCCAAGATCATGCTGAGAACCGCCAGGGCCGTAAAGACCAAATGCCATTGTTCCGATACCAGGGGAAAGGCCGTCAGCAGCAGACGGATGGCCAGGGCGAAACCTGCGGCCTTGGAACCTACCGAGAGGAAGGCCACTACCGGGGTGGGAGACCCTTCGTATACGTCCGGCGTCCATTGGTGGAAGGGGACCGCCGAGATCTTAAAGGCGATACCGGCGATAACAAACACCAGGGCGATGACTAAACCGATATTAGAACCGCCGCTGCTATCTGCCATCTGGGAAGCGATCGCGCCCAGTTTGGTCTCGCCGCCAGACAAACCGTATAATAAGGAGGTGCCGTAGAGGAAGACAGCGGAACTGGCCGCGCCGATCAGCAGATATTTCAAAGCCGCTTCATTGGAACGGGGGTCGCGCTTCAGGTATCCTGTCAGCAGGTAGGAAGAGATACTGAGGGTTTCCAGGGAGACAAAGATGGTCACCAACTCGTCGGCACCGGAGAGAAACATGGCTCCCAGGGTGGCGGTGAGCAAAATGCTGATAAATTCCCCCAAGGCACTGCCCGTCTCTTCCACGTAGGTAACGGACATTAAAATAGTCACCAAAGCTGACAGGGCGATGATACCCCGAAAGATTACGCTGAGGGCATCCCCGTTAAAGCCTCCCAGAAAGGCGATCGGGTTTTCGGTATCCCATTGGAAAAGCAGGGCAAAGATCGCCAGTCCCAGTCCCGCGATCGCCAGATAGGGAGTCCAGCGAGAGGAGGATCTGCCAGCTATCAGGTCAGCCATCAATACCGCCAGGAGAGTGATAATCACGATCATCTCTGGCAAAATCGTCCCGGCGTTGAGCTGGGCAGCAAGTGTAGCAAAATCCATAGGTTCTATGAGGTTTTGTTTACGATCCCAAGAGTGTGGGTAGGTCAACTTAACATTCCTTATCATATAGACGATCGGGACTTTTTTGATGAGTCCCGGCCAAGAAACCCGGTTTCCGCTACCACACCCCCAGCCCCCAGCCTAAAGACTGGGGCTACACAAACAAAGCGCAGGGGCTAAATTTCATTAAAGAGATGCTCCCTAAGGAAACCGGGTTTCTCTTTTAAACCCGGTTTGGGGAGTTTTCGCCTATTATCCCCTGGTTATACCCTTAACACTGGTTGATCCGGATGTTCTGGGTTTGGCAATAATCGCCGTCCCGGACAGTCTACATGCAGATCCATCCTTTCGAGAATAGTTTGTCCAATTAGAACTGTGTCGCCTAATACCAGTGCTTCTTGCAATACAGTTCGCCCCGCGATCTCCACTTCTACTGCTTCGGTCACATCCACTTCTTCACGCCGCCCATCTGCGTACCTGGCCACCTGTTTGCCGCGCCGTTCCAGACCCAATTTCCTGACTACATGGGATGGCAGCACTAATGAAATACATCCTGTATCAACTAAAGCATCTGCTTCATAGGAATGAACTTCTCCTATGGGCATTGTCCACGCTCCGGGCCCCCTCCGCTGCCGCACTAACCCCAGATCCACAGCATTGGTTAGTTTCACCTTTACTTTTACTTCTCCCATTTTCTCTCTCCTTCTCTTTACCAAATAAGAGGCGATCGCATTTTCTCTATCTTAACATTAAATCTGTGTCGCCAACCTTTTGGCGGGCGATGCCTACTAACTCTGCACCGAAAACTCATCTGGGTCAATTCCCCAATTCACCCATTTTATCGCTTCCCTAGCCGATTCTACATCAGGGGTAACTCCCAGAGCATAAATATATCTCGTACCTGAAGATCGCCCGGTTTGTTAGTCTGGTTCATCCAATAAAGATTGTAATTGCGGCACCAGAGGTAGCAGTTCATTTTGGATAATATCCCAAACCTTTTCCAAGTCCACATCGCGATATTCATGCACAATGCGGTTGCGCATTCCCCGCATTTGCGGCCAAGTAATTTGGGAATAGCGAGTCTCAACTTCTGGAGTAATTTTCCGCGCCGCTTCACCGATAATCATGAAAGAGTGCAGCACTGCATTTACCGTCCTTTTATCGGTTATAAAAGTCTCGAAGTCGAAATCAACAGCGAAACTCTGAATATCGGTAATAGACCCGAGAATATCCTCAATGTAAATTTTCCAATCTTTGCGCGGCATATTATAAGCAACCTCCTGAGTAACAACCTTCTGACTGGTAACCGGCAATACGGGTAAAGCTTCCCTGAGAATGCGATCGCGCAGTCTGGGTTTCAACTCTTTAGGAACAACGAGATCCACCTGGCATGCCAAAATATTTTCCAGGTATTGCTGAATTTCCACAAAATCAGACCACCCGATCTGCTTACCAGACTCCCACTCTACCAAGAGATCCAGATCGCTATCTGGCCTCCCTTCATTCCGGGCCACGGAACCAAACATTGCCAAAGATTTCACGCCATAGTTTTGAATTTCCTCGGCGTGGGTTGTCAGAATAGTTAATGCTTCATCTCGCTTCATAACTAATTTTCATCTCAAGTAACTGAATCTAAATTTTTCTGCCTTCAGCTAAAACCTGTAGCTGTTCTCTGTTTAATAAAGTAATCCGAGAACCATTAACGTCAATTATCCCGGACTGACTCAGTTTAGCAAAGACCCGGGATAGGGTCTCGGGAATTGTCCCTAAAAAAGCTGCTAGCTGACCCTTCGTCATATCTAATTTTATCTCATCGCCGTCCGATCGCCCAAAAACAAGAGATAGGCCCTGTTTGCCACCATGACCAATGTAAACTTTCACAAACAGCGGTTTGCAGAGTACATCCGCTGGGAGATCGCTTACCGGGAAAACCTGAAAGGCAAAATTCAGGAAGCTACAGACAATAATATAGAATGGTCTGGCCTGTCATGCTTTGAACCAGACTACAGTGAAAGCTTAGTCCTACAAGGTCTAGAGGTGGCCTTGGATGCGATCGCCCGATCGGGCAGCAACGCGGACATTTTCTCTTTTATCTCTGAGAATGTATTTAATTTGCTCTCGCAGAAGTACAATTTACAGGCGATCGGGACTCCCGATGAAGATTTAGCAGCTTGTCTCGGTTAGCATACATCCGGCGCCCTACGCCTAAGAAACGTTTGCTGCTGTTTCTAACTGATTCTGGATTTCCATCGCTTTGCTAAAACAGGCGATCGCCTCCTGATACTTTTGCAAACCTGCCAGGGCCGTGCCGCGACTGCGCCAAGATTCATAATCATGCTGGTTGAGGGCGATCGCCCGCTCGTAGGAAGCGATCGCCTCTTGATACTGTTGCATTTTTTCCAGAACGACACCGCGACTGTGCCAAATTTGGGGATAGTCTGGTTTGAGAGCAACTACTCGGTCGTAACAGGCGATCGCCTCTTCATAGCGCTGACTTTTGGAAAGCAACACCCCCCGATCGTACCACAATTGGCAGTCATCGGGTCGAATAGCAGTAGCTTTGCCATAGGAAACCAAAGCTTCCGAATAGCGTTGCAATCTTTCCAAAGCCTTACCTCGTTCGTACCAGAGTTCGTACTTGCCTGGTTCCAGAGAAATTGCCCGATCGTAGCACGCGATCGCCTCAGCATCCCGTTGCAAATTTTCCAATACCAACCCTCGGCTATACCAAACCTGATATTTTTCTGGTTCGATTGCAATCGCCTTATCATAGTCTATTAGAGCCGACTCGTAATCTTGCAATCTTGCCAATAATTTTCCTCTATTATACCACGCTTCATAGCAATCAGGTTTAATTTTAATTTCCCGGTCATAAATGGCGATCGCCTGCTCGTATTTCCCTTCAAAAGCCATACTTTTTGCTTGGGCGACCAAATTATCAGCCAAATTTTCATTTCTCGGCTCATTTAATTTAGTTGCAGGCATAAAACAATCTGCTAGATAATTATCAGTTGATTCCAACTGATATACTTGCTCCTGAATAATTTTGCCGAATTGCTGTTGAAAGCTAATGCTCAATTCTTCAATTTGCTGCCTAATTTGCTGTTGAAAATCATTAATATTGTCAGCATAATGATTGAATTCTTGCCACTTGGGTTTGATACCACTCACATTTCTCTCTCTCTTTGGGCGGCATCTATTGACATCTATTTGTTGGTTGAGTTCGGTAACTAACTGACGAGCAGTTTCGGTAGTATTCTGGAGGTGAAGATCGGTTTGAGCGATTTTATCTAGCTGGGATCTAAGTTGTTCGACTAGCTGATTAACTACCCGGCGATAGAGAAGCCAAAACAAGCTGCATCCCCCGATGGTAAATAGAGTAAAAATTAAAATAAAAGCATTCAGAAGCGTCCGGGTACGGTCGATTTCGGACAGGCGATCGCGCCAAAAATTACGTTGCTTGACCCGTTCGGACTCCAGCTTTTCTTCGACAGTTTCGGCAATAACTTGTTTGAGTTCGGACAAATCTCCTGCCGGGCTGGCAGCTTGAGATACGATCATTTCTGGAGGGCTAATAGAAGTGGGTGCAGGGGATATGCGATCGCGATTCATATCCGATGCTGCCGATGGGCGAGAATCAGGAGAAGGAGAAGACGCGATCGGGCTAGCCTGAGAATTAACATCCGGAGCTGCGATCGCCGCCATAGTCAAAATAGTCACAGTCGGTACGCGCATAGACTGAAGGCTTGGGTTTAATTGTTGGGAGCATCTGGTGTTTTGTAATCTAGCCCCTGCACGCGGAGGGCCCATTCCGCTGCGAGGAGGGGGCCCTCCGCGTGGGCTAAGTTCTAGTAGCCGGACCCCTCGTTCCCACGGCTCCGCCTGGGAACGGGTATGGCTGCGCCACGCTGCGCGATCGGGCGGCGACGCAAATAGATGCGCACCTAATTGTTCCGTAATACCAGCAGATGGTGGTAAATCCGGAAAAAATGTTAATCGATGCCGATGGCGACTCCCATCTATGGCATGAGCTATACTTATGGGGTCACACCCCACACCCAGAGACTGGGGGGAAGGTCGGGTGCTGAAGCTAATAATATCCCGTAGAGCTATGTGTAGTGCAAAATCCATATCCAATCTGGAGAATAGCCAGCAGACGATCGCTGCCCAGGTTACTGACAACGCCAGTTCCTCAAAGGAAGCTGTGGCCCTGGTAGCACTGCCCTCACGCAATGGAAAGGCATTGTGGCACTCGTGGCGATCGACGCGGCTGTCCACTCCTGCCCAGCGATATCCCCCGATACCTTTACCATTACCTCCGCTAACGACGCCTTCTGCCATCTGATTGGTAGATCGGTAGTAGAGTCCCAGTTGTTGGATCTGTTCGATGAAAAGGACCAATCTCTATTCCAACAACTGTATCGGCGTCACATTTGGCATCAAGTCAGAAAACAACAGGTCGAACAAAAGGGGCAGGATCTAGAGATGACCCAGGATGAGGAAGATTCAGTAAATCCCCAAAAATTTCAGCAGATTAACCAACAGTTGCGATCGCTGTTTCGAGCCAGTAACATGCTGATTATCAGAGCCGAGAGTAGCCAGGCCCAACTGTCCTATGGCTGCGCCACGCTGCGCGAATGGCTGGCGCCACGCTGCGCGAGCGGCACGGATTACCACAGCTTAAACCGCAGCATTTATAACCTCGAGTGTCTGCAAGCTTCTCACTTTTTCCGGGCGGCCAAAGCGGCGCGAGTATCTAATATACCAGATTTGAGCCAGGATTGTCAAACCGATTGCGAGCGATCGCTCCTATATCTGGGAGTGCGCTCTTTATTGCTGATTCCCCTAGACATGTTAGCAGTTGAGCAGGGCATTCAGAGTCATCAAATGCTAGAATTGGTAGGACTGACGAGCGATCGGCCCCATAATTTTACCAGCTTTGACTGCCACAGAGCTGCCGAATTAATCCCGGCCTTAACCTGTGCCCTGCGTCAGGCAGTATCTTAACTCAAGTTGCCACCTATAAAAATTTTTACGTCCCAGACAGCCATTTTTGGTAAATTTCTCACGTCATGCCATTTTGGGGTAAATCACAAGGCAATTTTGGCTAATTTTGGTTTTGAGGTTCTATAGGTGGCAACTTGAGTTATCTTAAAATAACAGGCGTTGCACAACAACACCGATGATGGGGGTTGTTAATTGTTAATTCTTGACAGTCAATTGAAATAGTCATAAGTAGTCATCTATGTACGAACAATTTTCAATTTTAAACCTCTTAATTGGTATCATCACCCGTGCAAGGGCGAATTTGGACAAGGTTGATGGACTCTGCGTTGGGAGCATCTCACTTTTGCTTTTTTGCATTAAGCCCTGCTAATTGCGAATAAAGAATGGAAAATAGCCCAAATCTCAATGGGAGCATTTCACTTTTGTATGAATAATTGCGAATTTGGAGGGGATAATTGCGAATAAGGGAAGGGAACATGGAGCAATTTTCAATTTTCAATTGATCGAGAAGCAAAACTGAGATGCGTTTCGTCAGTCAGCCGCCAACTAGGCAATTTGTAAAAATGGTAATTCAAGGGAGATAAGAGATAGTGAATTTACCCAAAAAAATGCGTTCGGAATTTAGTTGGGATGAGGCTATATTTCTAGCCAAACTCTCCAAAGAAGTCTATGAGGTATTTCAGCAGAAAAAGAGTCTCGAAGGCACGGAACTGCTGGAACTATATAACTTGCTTTATCCCAAAGAGGATTGGGCTCTAGTTCACATTATTAGCAATAACGATACCAATATCCGAGGCTTAATTTTTAAGCACCAGAGTTACCATCAGTATGCTGTGGTTTTCCGAGGTTCAATTTTGACAGAAAATGGCCTATTAGAACTGACGGATATGGCCACAGATGTTCAGTGGGAGTTGGTAAAATATGCGGCCACTAATTCTCCTAAAAATCGTGCGGTCCAAGGTTTTTTAGCAGCTTATGAGTCCGTAGCAGATCAAATTAAGATATTTTTCAAAACCTTGACTGGGCAACTTGAAGCAGAAGACTTTCAGGAACTCAAACAGCTAAACATTGAACGGCGCTTAGCTTGCGTGGGGGCGATCGCCGATGCGGGAGCAGTGCGGTTAGGGGCGAGTTTTGGCCAGCAAGTTCGAGAATCGATTTTCCAGGGATTAAAAAATCAGGGAATTTCCAGCAAGAGTTCTAGCAACACTAGCAACAATACTAACAACAATGGAGTAAAATCGACTCTCGACCTAGAACAGTCTTTGATTGATTTAGGGCCAGTTACCTCTTGCCTTGAGGTATATGTCACGGGACATAGTTTAGGGGGATGTTTGGCAAACCTTTGTGCTTTATCCTTAAAGCAGCAAATCAAAAACGATCGTTTACACCCCAAAGTCTATACCTTTGGTACGCCTAAGGTGGGAAATCAGTTTTTTGCTGATTATTACGATCGAGAAATTGGCAGGGGTTTTAGCTATCGGGTCGAAAACAGTTTAGATATGTCTCCCCGTATTCCCCTCCCTTTACCCTTCCCCCTCAATCTGATTACGGGCAGCGGCATCCGAGTGGGAGAATTCTATTTGGGTGATTATGCAGGTGTTGGCGAGGTTCATACTGTAACAGGTTTAGGGTCTCAAGGTGTCTCTCTCAATTTTGGTGGGGCCCTGGAGTTTTTAGGAGGGATTCCTTTTCCCCATAGCTTTGATACCTATATTCAACTGCTGGAGCAGCAACAACAACTTTGGATAGAGTTACTGCGTCCCGTCAGAACTGTGATGGCAGATTTAATTGGTCAGCTGTTACAAGGGCAAAATACTGAAATTACCGAGAATTTACAACAGCAAATTCAAGCAATTCAAGGTTCCGTGGATGAGATGAGAAATCAAATCCAAATTGCGCAACATCCCGATCGAGAAGTCCTGGCTGCAATCAATAGTCAGGAAATTCTCGGGGAAGCTTTACCTCGGCTGAAACCGGATCTGCTGGCCAAAGTGGCCGCCATTGCACAACCCTTGACCTATGCTCCTGGATCCGCGATCGTGCGTCAGGGAGACCAAGCCCATCGCTTTTACGTTATTGCCCGGGGAAAAGTTGAGGTCATTCTCGATGCTAACGGTGAATCTCGCCTGCTTCGAGAAATGGGTCCGGGAGAATATTTTGGTGAAATTGGTGTATTATCTGGGGGCGTTCGCACTGCCACCGTGCGGGCAAAAACCGAGGGTTCTGTCCAAGTTGTAGCACTGGATCGAGAAGGCTTTAAGCTGATGATTTCCGAGTCTGAAGCCACTGCCACCCAACTGGCCTATAGGCTAGCCGAACGAGCAATGGCCACGCCATTGAAGACTTAACGGCATTTGCACGTAATGGCCAGATCTCAAGTTCCCACCAGACAACCGCGGGACTTGAGAATTTGACCGAGCCCAAAACCGCTCAAGCCCTCACGCAGAGGGGGTTTGACGTCGAAGGAGATAGAATAGCAGCAAACCCTGAGCTTGCGGAGATTCAGACCCGAACGACCCCAATGTGGCTCGGTGAAAGGGTTTGATAAGTAGTTAGGCAAAATTAATTTTATATTTTTCCCCAACATCTCGAAGCATATCTTCCACAGCTTTAACTAAACTTTTCCAACTCTCATAGGCATCAGTATTTAGCCATGAGTATTTAATAAATCGCCACAAAATTTCAATAATATTTAACTGGGGAGAATAGGTAGGCAAATAAAAAATTGTTAACCCTTTTTTTTCCCATTCTTCTTGTTTATTTTTCACTGCATTACTCGTATGAGTGGAAGCATTATCCATCACCAACACGGTTTTTTTCTTTAGTGTTGAACTGTGTCTCCCCTTTTGTGCGAGTAGCGGTCCCAAAAGACACAGCGTGGCGAAAGGATTAGCAGAAAGTCCCCCGATAGCATTTATGTTCACGGGTCAAGGGTCTCAATACCTACAAATGGGAAGGCAGTTATACGAGACGCAACCCACCTTTAGAAAAAATATCGACCGATGCAATCAAATACTCTCATTATATCTAGAAGTGCCTCTATTAGATGTACTCTATCCAGAGAATAGTCAAACAGAAGGGGTTTTAGAGAATAAAGAAAGTGCATTATCACGACAGCTCCAGTTGATAGACCAAACGGCTTATACGCAACCAGCGCTGTTTGCTCTGGAATATGCTCTGGCTAAATTATGGGAATCTTGGGGTATTAAACCCAAGGTGGTAATGGGTCACAGTGTGGGTGAATACGTGGCGGCTTGCATAGCAGGAGTTTTTAGTCTAGAAGACGGTCTGAAATTAATAGCCATGCGGGGGCGGTTGATGCAGCAGTTGCCTGCAGGTGGGGCGATGGTTTCCCTCATGACTTCTGAGGATGAGGCACGAGAGGCGATCGCCCCCTACGCCGAGAAGGTGGCGATCGCGGCCATCAACGGACCAGAAAGTGTAGTAATTTCCGGGGAGTCGGAAGCAGTAAACGCGATCGTGACTCACCTAGAAGCAAAAGGCATCAAAAGCAAACAACTACAGGTGTCTCACGCTTTTCCTTCCCCTCTGATGGAACCGATGTTGGCAGAGTTTGAAGCTGCGGCTAAAGAAGTAACCTATAGCAAGCCTCAGATAGCACTGATATCTAATGTCAGCGGGCGCCAAGTGGGAGATGAGATCGCGTCAGCGGCATATTGGACCGGTCATGTTCGACAAGCAGTGAGGTTTGCCGAGAGTATGCAAACTCTGCTGGAGGAAGGATATGATTTATTTCTAGAAATAGGACCAAAACCAATATTGTTGGGGATGGGGCGTCAATGTTTGCCTGAAACCCAGGGCGTATGGTTGCCATCGCTGCGCCCGCAAACAGAAGAATGGCAGGGTGGTGATAAATATGTAGTGATGCATTATCTATCCCGATAAACATTTGTTGTAATAATGTACAAAATACCAAATAGCTCCGATGTGATTTTCTAGTTTCTTGGAGAATGATAATGTTTTACGAACCAAACGACTAATTCTTTGTCTTAATGTGTTGTTTAGCCTTTCAATATGATTAGTTTTTCCAGTTTCTTTACCTACTGGTTTATGACGTTTTTTGGGGATTACTGTGTTATAAGCTTCCCAAAAATCTGTGTAAAAAACTGCACATTGTCGATAAACAGGAGGTAAAGATTTCCACAATTTTTTTGCCGATTCCCGACTGCGCTCGCCCACATAAACTCCAACTATTTCTCTAGTTTTTGTATCTAACGCTAACCAAATCCATTGCTTATTTTCTTTATTCTCCACAAAAGACCACATTTCATCACATTCAATAGTCATTTTCCCTTTTGGCTTGTCTAAAACCTTTATCTCACGCGGAGTTTCCGCAGATTTTTTATTAACATAATCTTGGAGCAAAGTTTTGGAAACTCCAACTTGACGTGCAATTCCAGCTCAAGAAATTCTCTCAAGTAAAAGGCCATCTATTTTCTTTTTTGTTTCTGATGATATCGTTTTATTGGTAGGGTTTTCAACAAATTGCCTGCCACAGTCTTTACACTTATGTTTTTGCTTTTTGTTATGGAGGGGCGAAGCCTTCGGGCAAAATGACGGCAACGGAGACGAAATTTTTAGCCCCGAATGCTTCGCCCCTACCGTTTTTTACTGTTCGCTCACTTTGACAGTGGGGACAAGAAGGTCGCAAGCATAAATCTGATGATGTGTTCATAAATTTAGACATTGTTTTTACCAATAACAATATAGCATTGTGACAACTAATTATACATGATTATCTCTGATATTTTTGATAAATTAAACTTATCAATGGTAATGAAAAATGTTATATTATCCCTTTGAAAAGCAAGGATTAATAGAGGGATAAAATGTTATATCACTACATATTTATCACTACCGGCGAAAGGTTTAATCTCTTAGCAGTATAGCATGTCAGCTATCGAGATCGGACATATCATGCTACCGGTAGACCCCATCCAATGCCCACCCTACTCATTGTAGCCCAGAAACCCGGTTTTGACAAAAAACCGGGTTTCTTAATTATTGGGATTTTTGACTTGCCAACTGTTGATAGGCGCGACTAAAGTCTTCAGCGGCAATTTTAATCTCAGTGGGGTCTTCTTTCCCCAGAGGACGATACCGCCGAATTGCTTGTCTTCGCCGCTTGATTGCTCAAAAGTGCCAAGTCCGCACCATTCCATCCTTCTGTTTGCACGGCGATGCTGTCTAAATCTACTCCTTCTATGGGGCGGTCTTGATTGTGGACTTGCAAAATTGCTAATCTACTCTCCATGTCTGGTAAATTTACTTTCAATTGTAGGTCTAATCTCCCGGATCTCAGCAAGGCGGGGTCCAGACTTTCCGGTCGATTGGTGGCACCGATTAATATGATATTAGTGGCATCTGTGATGCCATCCAGTTCTGCTAGCAACTGCCCAATTACCCGATCGCCCACTCCGGAATCGCCGACATGAGAGCCTCGCGCCGCTGCGACGGTATCGATTTCATCAATAAAAATCACGCAGGGGGCTACTTGTCTGGCCTTGACAAATAATTCTCGCACTGCTTGTTCGGAGGCCCCACCCAGCGGCTGAGTAATTCCGAACCGCTAACGGCAATAAAGTTGGCTTTTGCTTGAGATGCTACGGCTTTTGCTAACAGGGTTTTCCCGGTTCCGGGCGGTCCCCAGAGTAAAATGCCCCTGGGGGCTTGGGCGCGAGTTTGGTGATAGAGTTCTGAGTACAGTAACTGACCTTCGACTGATTCTTGCAGCTTCTGTTTGATCTCTGTGAGTCCGCCTATTTCCGACCAAGAAACTGTCGGACTTTCAACTTCTACGGACCGCAGTACGGCAGGTTTAATTTCCCCTAGGGCCTGGTTAAAGTCCTGCTGATTTACTGTCATACTATCCGGTACTTCCGCTTCTAAGTTCGGCACTTGGCGGCGCAGGGCAATGTATGCTGCTTTTTGACTTAATGCTTTCAAGTCCGCACCCACAAATCCTACGGCTACAGAGGCGATCGCCTGTAAATCCACAGTAGAATCTAAGGGCATGGATGAGGTGAGAATCTGCAAAATCTGCAAGCGTCCTTTCTGTGAGGGTACGCGAAACTGCACCTCCCGATCGAATCTTCCCGGACGCCGCAGGGCCGGATCTAAATGTTCCGGTCGGTTCGTGGCCGCCAGGACGATCGCCCCTTCAGCATGGGCAAAACCATCCATTAATGCCAATAATTGGGCCACGACCCGTTTTTCCACTTCTCCCTCAACTTTGCTGCGATCGGGGGCCAGGGCGTCTATTTCATCAATAAAAATCAAACAGGGTGCCGAATTGGCTGCAATAGTAAAAAATTTCCCGCAGGCGCCCTTCCGCTTCTCCGTAATATTTGCCCATTACCTCTGGTCCCGCGATCGCAATATAGTTTACGCCCAATTGAGCTGCCAGACAACGAGCTGTCAGGGTTTTGCCCGTCCCTGGGGCCCCACTAGCAGCACCCCCCGGGGCGGTTCTAAACCCAATTTTGCCAGCAGTTCCGGACGCTTGAGGGGTATTTCTATCAGTTCCCTCAGTTCCGCGATCGTCTCATCTAACCCACCCACCTGACTTAGGGAATTTGCAGTGGTGCGATCGGGCGTATGGTTTGGAGGAGGTGGAGTGACTATTACCTCCTGTGTAGGGCGCGAACTACTGCGAGGAATATTGCCTTGATGGGGAATACTGCTCAAGGATCTGACCGTGAATTCGGTCTTCATCTCTCCTTTATCGACTTTCTCTTCTAGAGTCTTGGCCAGTTCCAGTAGCTGCTCGAACCCTTTAAATATATCGTTCATTGCTGTTAAACTCCTTCTCTTCGCTGTTAGTCCGCTGGCGGGCCATGAGGCTTATCGAGAATGGTGCAAGATCTCAGACTACCCGGGAGACAGCGAAGACAGCGAGAGTTCAAACCCCCGTATCTCAAGGCCCGCCAAGGGTTCAAAGAGATCCTGTGGGTTAAGCTTGTAGGCACCAACTTAGATTATAATAAATCAATGTCATCTCGCGGATCAGCTACTGGCAGATGTATTGGCAACTCGGACAAACACTCCCAAATAGTAAATATGTCATTCAGAAAAGGTTGGGCGGCAGCGGTTTCAGCGTTACCTATCTGGCCAGCTCGAAGGACGGACGGCCAGTGGTCATCAAAACCCTCAACGCCCTACATTACGACAATGAGTCTAAATTTGAGCAACAACAGGTAAAACTTGTTAATGAGGCCCTATCTCTGGCCAAATGCAAGCATCCCCAGGTAGTCGAAATCTATGAGGTCGTCCGAGAAGGGGAACTCTGGGGCATGGTCATGGAATATATTGACGGAAAGGATTTAGCAAATCATCTGGAAAACCGGAGGTTCTTCTCAGAAGCTGAAGCTTTACCCATTATCCGCCAGGTGGGGGAAGCATTGAGTTACGTTCATTCCCAAGGATTTTTGCATCGGGACGTGAAACCCGCAAATATTGTCCTGCGCCGGGATCCCCGCCAAGCAGTATTGATTGATTTCGGTCTGGCCCGGGAGTATATCGATAATAGGACTCTGACTCAGACCAATCGAGTTACCTACGGTTTTGCCCCCATAGAACAATACCAACGCAAGGCGCAACGCGGTGCTTTCACCGATGTTTACGCTTTGGCAGCGACATTATATAATTTGCTTACCAATCAGGTACCGTTCCCGGCCAACTTTCGCGAACAGAATGTTGCTCTCATTCCACCCCAGCAACACAATCCCCAAATAAGTGATAGAATAAATCAAGGGATATTAATGGGGATGGAGTTGTCTCCGGAAAACAGGCCCCAGTCGGTTGAGGAATTTTTGCGGTTGCTTTTTCCCCAAGCACCGGTTATTCAAGTGCCGACCTTTGCATTTGAGGTGGTTACGGTCAACAGACAGGGTAAAATGATTAACTGTCGCCCCCAGCAAGCAGAATATCTTGCCGATAATTTGGGAAATGGGATAATATTAGAGATGGTATCTATCCCGGGTGGCAGCTTCGTGATGGGTTCCCCTGAAACTGAGGAAGGACGACCCACCAAGGAGGAATTGAAAAAATATGAGTGGTGGGGAGATGAAAGTCCTCAGCATCAAGTCACCGTCCCCCCCTTCTACATGGGAAAATATCCCATAACCCAGGACCAGTGGCTTGCTGTCGCCAGTTTACCACCAGTCAAGGAGAAGTTAAATCCAAATCCATCTTATTTTAAGGGAGGAAATCGACCCGTAGGAAGAATATCATGGTTAGATGGAGTAGAGTTCTGTGCTAGACTCACCCGAGAAACCGGACGGGATTATCGATTACCCAGTGAAGCTGAGTGGGAATATGCCTGTAGGGCCGGAACGACCACCCCTTTTCATTTTGGGGAAACTATTACCCCAGACTTGGCAAACTACTGTTGTGACGATACTTATGCTGCCAGTTACAAGGGTGTTTGGCGCGAACAAACGACCGATGTGGGCATTTTTCCGCCTAACGCTTTCGGTTTATATGACATGCACGGGAATGTTTGGGAATGGTGCGCCGATATTTTTCATAAGAATTATCGGGGTGCGCCCTCAGATAGCAGCGCTTGGGTATCTGGCGGCAATGACTCACTCCGGTTGCTGCGCGGCGGCAGTTGGCTCGTCCATCCCAGGCTTTGTCGCGGCGCCTTCCGCTACTGCTTTGGGCCGGGCCTCAGTGACGTCAACATCGGTTTGCGTGTAGTTTGCGTGTTTGCCCGGTGATGTCTCTTGAGCCCCTTGGTACTTTTGCCCTTTTCCCCTCTTCCCTCTTCGCCGCAGGCGATCGAAATTTTTGGGATTTTGTAGTATGTAGGTTGGGTTTCGTGCCTCAACCCAACAGGACCGAGATCCGAACCAGATAATCTGAAGATGAGCGAATTGGCCATTTTCTGAGTGTGAAGTAGCACTACCGACTATGAAATTTGAGTGCGATCGAGAAAAAGCTGCATCCAATCTGTCCAAACATGGAGTCTCATTTCTACCAATACCTTGTTGAAGGTTATCGACATAATTGCCTCTGGTGAAATTATCCCAGATTCTGCTCTAATTTGGTCGGCGCGATTAATGACGGTCAAATTTGTGAAAAGTTTTCCCATTTTATTGTTGCTTGGATTTGGCATATTGGCCTCCTCATTAATACCATTTTAAGAATATCTGATAGACTTGACGGTAGCACGGATAATAAGGAGGCGGGAGCCTCAGAAGATCGTTCCCAGGTTCTACCTGGGAACGAGAGAAAGCGCATGATACAGAATACTATTTCTGAGAATGATGCTCAACGCTTTGTAGATTATTTTAGCGATGCCTACGCACTAAATTATAATTGGTGCGAATCCATTAAACATTTAGCTAAGGAGGTTGACAGTGTCGCTCGAAAATGAGATTATTGAGTTTTCCGACTTTCTTCGAGTAGACATGCGTGCAGGAACTGTTCTAAGTGTTAAACTTAATGAAAAAGCCCGAGTTTCTGCATACATACTCGAAATCGATTTTGGGTCTTTAGGCATCAAAACTACATCAGCTCAAATCACCGAGGCATACAAACCAGAGGATATCGTTGGTATTCAGGTGATTGCAGTGGTTAACTTTCCTCCCAAAAGAGTAGCAGGAGTAAAATCTGAGGTTCTTGTCCTTGGTATTGTCCAAAATGATGGTCCAACAATACTTCTTCAGCCCACTCAACCTGTTACTAATGGTTCCAGAGTAGCTTAATGATCAGGGTTTGACCCCCCGGCGATATGAAAGCTTAGTGAAGGAGTTTGAAGCCACGATCGGGTAATTACTGTAGCAATATTTTTGATAAATGCTATTACCTGCGCAATGGAAACATCTTACTCGATCTGCGGAAATGGTTTCACTTTAAGGTGGGCGGTGCCCACCCTACTTTTTGAAATGCTTCACTACAAAATAGTCAAATAGATTTCCGTTGGACTGATGGGCAATGGCTTCAAACTTTGATTTTTAAAGTCTATTTCTAAACCCAAAAATTATAAAGGAATTACTCCCAAAAGAGGATCGCCACTTGACGCCAACTCCAAGCACTCAAATGTTCCTTCCCGCCCAAACATGGATATGCTTGCATCTCGATCGCGCAGCGTGGCGCAGCCATAAAATTCTGGCTTTGCCAATGCCCATTGCCGTTGCTACGTCTACTTCCTTCAAGAATTTTAGTCCCAATTGGGCGATAGCGTCCCGTGGCAAACACAAAGTAGTTGTTTTCCTATCTACCAATACCTGGTTGAAGGTTATCGACCTAATTGCATCTGGTGAAATTATCCCAGATTCTGCTCTAATTTGGTCGGCGCGATTAATGACGGTCAAATTTGTGAAAAGTTTTCCCATTTTATTGTTGCTTGGATTTGGCATATTGGCCTCCTCATTAATACCATTTTAAGAATATCTGATAGACTTGACGGTAGCACGGATAATAAGGAGGCGGGAGCCTCAGAAGATCGTTCCCAGGTAGAACCTGGGAACGAGAGAGTAGGTTTTTTCTCGATCGCAACACAAAATAAATTGGTATAATTAAGCCCCTGCCAGCTCCCCGGGTAACGAACCCTCCGCTGCGAGGAGGGGGCCCTGCGCGTGGGCTTAGTTCGGGTAGCCGGCCCCCTCGTTCCCTGGGGACCGCCTGGGAACGGGTGAGGGCGTGGTAGCTTCACAAAGAGTCCGATCGCCCCTTGAAACATAGGGGTTATGCTGGAGATAATCGGACAACCAATAGCAACCATGCATCAGCAGGTTTTCTAGTGTAACATCGGCCAAATCCCACAAAATTACTGTCCCGTCAGCACTAGCGGAAGCTACTCGACCCTTGGGACCGAAGCTGACGCTAGTCACTCCTTTATTATGTCCCTTCAAAGTATACAGCAGTTGACCATCAATGCTCCAGATCCTGACCGTCTTGTCATTGCTTGATGTGGCGATCGCCTGACTGTCGGGGCTAAAACTGACGCCGGAAACCAAATTAGTATGTCCCTGCAAAGTAGAAAGGGGCCTTCCCTCGCGACTCCAGATGATAATCGTGCGATCGGCACTAGCGGTGACCATCAGTTGACCGTCGGGACTAAAAGTCACCTCCCACACCCCATCAGTATGCCCCTGCAAAGTATCGAGTAACTCACCATCTAGGTCCATAATTTCACAGTGTTGTCTTCACTCCCAGAGGCGATCGTCTGGCCATCGGGGCTGAAACTCACCCAATTGACAGGTCCATCATGTCCCTCTAAAGTGCGAAGCAACGTGCCGTACTCTTGCCAGATTTTCACGGTTTTGTCCCGACTAGCAGAGGCGATCGTCTGGCCATCGGGGCTGAAACTGACGCCCAAGACGGAATCTTCATGTCCCGCAAGGGTTTGCAATATCTGGCCATCTCTCTGCCAGAGTTTGACAGTTTTATCCTGACTGGCGCTAGCGATCGCCTGACTCTGGGGGCGCCAAGCTACAGCATTGACTCGTTCGGCATGTCCCTGGAGAGTCCCGATTAAAGTGCCGTCTGGTTGCCAGAGTTTAAGGATATTATTTGTGTGAGCAGTAGCAATCATCTGACCATCGCGACTCCAACTGACTCCATTAACCGCACCAGCCCTCCCCTTCAAAGTAGTCAACCAGGTTTTATCTATTGTCCAAAGTTCGATCGTGTTGTCCCGACCAGCTGAAACTAAGGTTTTACCATCCGGGCTGAAAGTGACGCTACTTACCCAATCACTATGTCCCATCAAAGTGTACAGCAACCTACCCTGAAGACTCCAGAGTTTGACCGTATTGTCTCTACTCCCAGAGGCGATCGTCTTGCCATCCGGGCTAAAGACCACAGAGAAGACGCTATCGTCATGACCTCTGAAGGTGTTTATCAACTCGCCTTGGGGACTCCAAAGCTTGACCGTTTTATCCAAACTAGCAGAAGCAATGCGATCGCCTACCGGACTCCAGGCTGCACTGGTGACCTGATCGCCGTGATCCTCTAAAGTGTTCAGCAAATCGCCGTTGCGTCGCCAGACCTTGATTGTCTTATCCGCACTTCCCGAGACCAGATACTGCCCGTCGGGACTCCAACTGATACTGGTCACGGGTCCCGCATGTCCTTCTAGGGTTGTCAATAGCTTACCGTCCCGCCGCCAGATCTTAACCGTGCCATCCCGACTGGCCGTAGCGATCGCCCGACCATCAGGGCTGAAACTGACAGACAAAACCTCCTCATCATGCCCCTCTAGCAAGGTGAAAGGCTGTAGTTTTTTCCCTGCTTGCAACAAACTCGATCGCCGCCAGATTTTGACAGTTCCGTCCCAGCTAGCCGATGCTATCAGTCTACCATCCGGGCTGAAACTGACGCTAGTGACCCGATCGCCATGTCCGGACAGCGTTTTAATCAATTCACCGTCAGTCCCCCAGAGTTTAATCGTATTATCTGCACTGGCTGAGGCAATCAGCCGATCGTCTGAACTCCAGCTGACACTATAAACTCCATGAGTATGACCCTGCAAACGGTTGCGCTCTTTGATTTTATATACTGCCTCTTGGAGAGCCGTCTGCACCTGAGCTTTTGTCTGGGCATCTGCCCAATTGCTAGCCTCCAGTTTCTTGGCAGCCCGTATCCCTTTTTGCAATGCATCCAGCTGTTTATGGTAGGCGAACAATGCTTTTGAGGATGCACTCACTGCTTTAATTTCGTTGATTACCGCTTGTCTGAATTGAGATACGGCTTGAAATCTCGAGCCCGCTAAGGTCAATATTACTACCACTGAACCAGCTAGGGCGAGGCTGAGAAAAACCTTGCGCTGCTTCTCACTTTGCCTGTGCTTTTGCTTCGCGTCTGCCAGGGCGGCCAGTAACTCTTTTTCTTGGCGCAGTTGTTCCAGCCAAACATTGCTGAGTTCTTCCCGCTTTCGCGCTAATAACAATTCTGCTTTCGACCCTTTTTTATCGTTATCTTTACTCTGGGGAATATAAGTTTCTAGGTCTTCTTGCACGATTTTATAGCGTTCGTCTGCCAGTTCTGCTAGCACCGCTATTTCCTGACGCATTTTCTCTAGATACTGATTATTTTCTTCTTATTTCACCCTCAAATCATTCATTTCTTTTTTTAACAATACTTCTTCTTGCTGTTGGATAAATTCGCCTAAATAATCATGGACTAGCTGATATATAGGTGCTGGCAATTCGGGAATTAAGTATACTAAACCTGAGCCAACTAAAATATCTAAGATTAAATTTAGTTGCTCTGAATTTGCTAAGTCTGCTGCTAACTCCGCCCGACTTTTCAGGGGACGATTGCCATTTTCATCAGTCAGTAAATACAATACTCGTCTAGCCAGAGGTTGATTTTCTATGCCACAGTCCTTGACTACTTCTTCTAAAAATCGCTCCACCAGTCTTTGCTTCGGTCCCGTTCGCCGATACATGGACAGGGTGGTAATGTTCTCTGCTTGCAGTTGATATCCCACTACCTGTAACTCTATGGGGCGGACTTCTCCCCTTTCTCCTGCTAAGTCCTCGACTAATTCTTCGATCAGAGATGCTTCTAATTCAAAGTTAGCTTTCTTGGTTAAGCTTTCGATCACTTCATAGGCATCCTGTGGCGATAAATTGCCCAAAGGGTATCTATTGCTTTTATCCAGCAAGTTGCAGTTAATTTCCTCTAAGTACATCTGCCTTTCAAGTTCTAATAAGTTGTGCAGATAGTCTTCTCTGATGGAAATGATGACTTTCAGGCTGGTAATATTTAAACATGCCTGCAAAAACTCGGCAAAATATTTTCTCGCTTCTGGGTCTTGTTGCACTACGAATAATTCTTCAAACTGGTCAAAGATGAGGACTGTTAACAGATTGCGCTGTTCGGTCTCTCGTAACAGTTCCAGAATAGCTGATGTCGAATATAATTTCTCCGGCAAGGGGAAATCGGTAATTTTTTTCAGGGCTGAGATCGTAGTTTTGCCTAATACTCTCACCCAATCTCTGTAAACTCGCAGAACTACGGGTAAGGTAACGCGATCGCCCACAGTATGAGACTTGAGGGTAGGGACTAATCCAGCGGTGATCTGACTGGCTGGCCTGGATTTTTAAACTGTGGATTAAGTATCAAGATGTGTTAGGTCGGACGGAATTTATGGGCCGTCTGCGGACTTTGCGCAAACGTGCAGTTAACGCCCAGAAGCAGTTGAAAGACCCTCAACATACTGATTTTATCGGGGTTTTTCAAGCCCGAGCGGCGATTATTGCCGAGCAGTTGCGATTAAATGAGTCTTTAGAGGCATTGGGTATTTCTCAGCGCTATGTGGTACATAATGGCTTTGATGCTGCCGACCAATTGCCTGCTGGTGTTTTTGGCGATCGGGCGATCGTGCGTTTGCCGATTTTACCCCGTTCCGTGACCCCCTTGGAACGGATTGAAGGGGCAGCTAATTTGCTGTTAGCATAAATTCCCACAAACCCGGCTTGAGGGTTATACCGGGTTGGGAAATTGCGATCGCTACCGATCGCCCGATCGCAGTTGTTTTTCCAATTCCTCTATTCGTTTAAGGAGTTCTTCCTTGGCTTGTCGCTCACTGAGAGCTTGTTGTATGGCTGGCGCCACGCTGCGCGATCGGCTGCTTCCCGGGCCTGTCGCTCATTGAGAGCTTTTTGTATGGCTGGCGCCACGCTGCGCGATCGGCTGCTTCCCGGGCCTGTTGCTCCTGCTAAAGTAACTCCGATCTCCAGAGGAGCAGATTTTTCACTTCATCCCACCACCGCAACCAGTATCCATCACGGTCTTCGAGCCTTCCTTGCCAGACTCCGATAAATAACTGCATCTCCGGGAGCCAGTAAAGGTTATTTTCATCAGGTACTCTGAATTTATATTTCCCCGACTGCTCCCTTCGATATACTTCTAATCTACCGCTGTCTGGCTCGAATATTATATAGTTCGGGACTTGCAGAATTTGCTCGTAGAAAAACCACTTCCCCGGCGGATATTTGCTCTCCGTCGAATATTCTGACCCATCGGTATCCGATAGGATTTCTAATACCACTACTGGAAGCTCTCCCTGTGTGTAGGGGTGTAGCTGCGTTTAACTTTCCTTTTCGCCACGCGAATGTGCGGTATGTAAACCCAATCGGGGGCTTTCACCACTGTTTTACCGTCCATCGCACCTACTCACAGTTTTGAGATGTTGCGGGTATCGGGACACCTGCAACATTTTTCGCAACGCCAGCAACATGTCATCAATCTCTCTGGGGTAGTGCGCATGTAGCGCGTCCCCTCTGGGGGACATCGAAGCTGGCGCGATCGGGCGTCATATAAGCAGATCCCCAAAGCAGATCTCACAATATTTTTATCGTGAAAAAGATAATATTCGCATCCTTCCTAGGAAATATTAATCTGCTTTGCCTCCTTCCCTGACGATCGCAGGGAACATTAAGCTGCTCGCTCTGCAATTTTTGTAGATGAGCCATTGTCGGTTCCGTGTCAACTACATATTAATTGGTACTGGTGCTAGCGATCTGGATAGGCAAAGTTCCACCATATGACTGTAGAATGGCGTTGCCTAGGCTGTTTATTCTGGGCATTTTTCGGGTCCGATCGTTCATGCCGGGAATCGTCTGCGAAGACGCTACGCGATCGAGTTATACGCGATCGCCCACAAGCCATATAGAGCAATCGATCCTCCCTCTCACGTCCCTGCACAAAAAGTGCAGGAAGTTTTTGGCCGGGCCATCAGAGTTCAAGTGTGAACAGCCTAGGCGTTGCCCGATCGCGCGAGAGAAAGCAGCGACGAGATCGGTCCGGAAAGTGCTGCTGCCCTCTATATATTAATGTCTCAACCTGCCGGCGTGACACTTAATTTGAGCTGACCCTCGACCAGGAGTCCGATCGGATAAGCTTCGGTCGTCCGAAAGGATTTACCGTCCGTTTGATCGGTCCCGCACCAGTCACTGATGAAAGGGGACCATTACCAAAGGCAAAAGACTCACAGCACCCAACTCCAAGACCAACTGCTAGCTTGCGGGGTAGTATCTGCCAGTTCCAACAGGGCTTCTATCCTTTAGCACCACGATCGGATGCATTACTCCCGTCCCTCCCCGGCCCGGCGAATGGCCTTCAGGGCGATCGCCTCTAGTTGCTCCCAACTAGCCGTGTCCAGGCGATTGCTCGCAGCGGAGGGATGCTAGCTGCTGCTTCGCCACGGCACTCAGCTAGCGCAAAAACCCCATGGCTGCGCCCCCAGCGCAGCGCTATCAGGCATCGGCGAAACCCGGGGGACATCATAATCGCACTACGCAGAGCACATCGGAGAGTAATCAGGTAGGGGAGTCATGTCGATATTCTCAAAAATGTGGTAGATTTTGGGTTATCCTTCCATTTGTCTATTGACTTTGTCACAGACTCAGTTCATAATAAAAAGTTGAACTCGTGGTTTTTGTTTATTTTGAGTAGAGGAGAACAAAATTGAAAAAGCTACTTGCAATTATTCTGGCCGTAGCACTGTTTACCTTTTCCCTGAGCAGCCCCGCCCTCGCCGCCAGCTGTGAGGTAGACGCTTCCTATCCAGCCGGTATTGCTGCTAAGGGTGCCAAAACATTTAATTCCAAATGTATTGCCTGCCATGCTGGTGGTAAAAACAACGTTAAGAAGGAAAAAACCCTAGAGAAAGATGCGTTGCAGAAGTACGAAATGTATGATGCCATGAAAATTATCACCCAGGTGAAATGTGGCAAAGGTGCCATGCCAGCCTTGGGCAAGAGGTGGAAGCCGCAGAAGCTCGCAAATATCGCTGCCTATGTGCTAGAGCAAGCCGATCAAGGCTGGTAGTAATAGCTATGGCGATCGTCGCTAATGGTGAAGCGAAAGGCTATGGCTGGCGCCACGCTGCGCGATCGGCTGACTGCTGACGGCTTCATCAGTATTGACAGGAGGGTTGGCAGTTGACTGGCGAAGACATGAACGGTTAACTGTCAACCCTCCACTGTTGGCGTTGTACAGATGTGGATGATGGTTGCGACGAGGCTAATTCAAAATTCAGAATTGCTAACCTCAGATATTTAGCCACATATAGATATTTATCACCTGAAAGGCATGGTACTAGGGCGACTGGGTTGTGCTGCGGAGCGCATGGCTCGACCCCTTTCGAGCGCTATCGGCATGGTACTGTTGGGCATGGTACTGTTGGGCATGGTACGTTACGATCTCCGATACGATCATCTATTGACATGACGCGATATAATATCTTATCACCCATGTCAAGTGATAGTGTCGCCAGTCGGATTTGACGAGAGGAGAACAATATTGAAAAAGCTACTTGCAGTTATACTGTTGGGTGTAGTACTGTTTACCCTGGCCCTAGGCTCTCAGGCGATCGCCGCTGTCGAATGTCCGCCAGACTTAGCCAACTTCCCCAAGGGCGATGCCGCTGCCGGTGCCCAAGTATTCGGCGGCAAATGTGTAGCCTGTCATAGAAATGGTGGCAATATCGTTAAACGGAATAAGACTCTCAAGCCAGATGCCTTGGAAAAGTATAACATGTATTCTGCCAAGGCAATTATCACGCAGGTGACCTGTGGCAAAGGTGTTATGCCACAGTTTGGCAAGCAGTTTACTGAAGAGCAGATCGCAAATGTCGCTGCCTATGTGCTACAGCAGGCTGATAAGTGGTAATCGCTATATTACTCCGATCTCAAGCAACTTTAGGTTGGGTAACGCGGGACAACCCAACCTACTAATGTTGTAGCAAAGTACATTAAATTAAGGCTTGCAAGCGCCCCATCAGCTGTTCGGCTCGGAGGACGCCCTCGATTTTATCAACTGGCTGGCCGTTTTGGAACAGGACCAGGGTTGGCAACGCCTCAATTTTATACTGAGAAGCTAACTGGTTATATTTATCGGTGTCGATTTTTACTATCTGCAGGCGATCTCCCATCTGTGCGTTCACCTGCTCGAGAATTTTTGCCATCATATGACAAGGCCCGCACCAGGTAGCGTAAAAATCTACCAAGACTGGCTTCTCGGACTCGGCGATTAAGTCCTGAAAGTTGTTGAATTGCTTTTTAACTGCCATTTTACTTGCAAATTGAAAATTGGGAATTGAAAATTTAGAATTGATATATGGGGTACGTCCGGAGAAGGCAACCCACAACTGACGTTACCGGGCGGAGCCACGGTAACGAGATAACGAATGAGAAATAATGAAGTCTATAACTTGATTATAGTGCAAAATTACTCGAACCTAGATCGATTATAAGGTTAGAGAGGAATTTTTCATGGCCGGAACGCACTTGCAGGACAAAGTTGCTATTGTTACGGGGGCTTCCCGGGGAATTGGTCGCGCCGTCGCCTTGGCCTTGGCGGCTGAGGGGGCTTCTGTGGCGGTCAATTATGCTAGTTCTATTGCCGCAGCAGGGGAGGTTGTGGCGACAATAGAGGAAATGGGCGCTAAAGCAGTTGCTCTTTCAGCGGATGTCTCCCAAGCTGACCAGGTAGACGCCCTGCTGAAGGCGGTGATGGCAAAATGGGGGCGTGTAGATGTCTTAGTCAACAATGCTGGCATTACCCGCGACAACCTGCTACTGCGGATGAAACCGGAAGACTGGCAAGGGGTGATTGACCTTAACCTGACTGGCGTGTTTCTCTGCACCCGTGGGGTGAGTAAAATCATGCTCAAACAAAAGGCGGGGCGGATTATTAATATTGCCTCGGTCTCTGGTCTCATGGGTAACGCCGGTCAAGCTAATTATACTGCTGCTAAAGCTGGGGCGATCGGGTTTACCAAAGCTGTTGCCAAGGAACTGGCCAGTCGTGGGATTACAGTTAATGCTGTGGCACCGGGATTTATTGCCACAGACATGACTAAGGACATCTCTTCTGATGAGATTTTGCCATACATTCCTCTGGGTCGCTTCGGTCAAGCTTCCGAAGTTGCTGGCATGGTGCGCTTCCTGGCAGCTGACCCTGCTGCTGCCTATATTACAGGTCAAGTCTTTAATGTCGATGGCGGCATGGTGATGGCTTAGGTCCCTTCCCATCCCATTCCCCTCGTTCCCAGTCTGAGACTGGGAACGAAATAAAAATCTCGAACATAATGAAAAGAAATGGAACCAACGATCGCTCTGATTGCCCACGACAGCCAAAAAGAGAATATCGTTTGCCCAAGTAACATGCTTTGGTGCTTTCCCGTTATAAATTGATGGCGACAGGCACCACGGGACAAAAAATTCAACAAGGAACGGGGTTAGAGGTTTCCCTTATGCTGCCCGGTTCTCAAGGAGGAGACGTGCAAATTGCTGCTGAAGTTACTACTGTGGTGGCTGCGATCTTTCTGATTGACCCCACCAGACCTCGATGTCTCCGTATCGGTGCTCGGCGTAGTGCGTATCGCGCAGGACCGGTAGCCTGTCTGTGCGCGCAGCGCATATAGCGCGCGTAGAGTATATCGGGAGTAGTGTGAGTAGTGTTTTGGTGGAGACATCGAAAACCCCAGGAACCAGATATATCGACATTGCTGCACATCTGTAACTTGCATAATGTCCCGGCTGTGTTCCCCGGTCCCTCGATGTCTCCTGGTCGCTCGATGTTTCCCAGTCGCTCAATGTCCCCGGGGAGCGCTAACCGCACGTTCCCACGGCTCTGCCTGGGAACGAGGGGGGGACATCGTAATCGCACTACTCAGGAGACGCAGCGCGCTAATCGCACAAAAGGGGGGCTGTGTCCCCCCTCGCAATGACAAATAAAATCCAAAACCTTGAAGTATTGAGGGCGGTCCAGAAACCCGGTTTCTGGGCTACCGGTGAAACAGGATAACAGTAGACTACTTTTAACATGACCGGTTGTTCCCTAAGGTCTTGGTTTTGTTTAGGGGAACGGGGTCTCGTTGTGCTTAACGCGGTCTCGTTGTGCTTAACGGGCACAGGTGAAGATCCAACGGGCACAGGTGAAGATCCAACGGGCACAGGTGAAGATCCAACGGGCACAGGTGAAGATCCAACGGGCACAGATCACTACCCAACGCCGACTGTTCACTACCCAACGCCGACTGTTCACTACCCAACGCCGACTGTTCGCTACCCAACGCCGACTGTTCGCTACCCAACGCCGACTGTTCGCTACCCAACGCCGACTGTTCGCTACCCAACACGGGAGATTCACTGTGTTGGACACAGTTTATTTGCCCTGGACGGGGTCGAGCTGGGAATCACTTCCCAACCCTCCCATTCAAAACCGGACTTGCGACTTTCACCGCATCCGGCTCCTGGTTGGCGGTCCCTTGCCGTGGGTGGGTACTGGTTGAGTTACCTCTCCCTACCCTTGTCTTGTGAAGTTTCATCTTTCCGTGGTTTTCCGATTCGGACGACATTAATGCCTGGCTCCGGGGGTTCGTGCGGGAAAAAGTAGACAAAACCCGTTCATGCACTCCTTTCATACATCTGGCTTATCTGGAGCCCAATACTTTATTACCTGGCCTAGGACTTCATCCACCATGTATACCTTTGACACCTTTTTGGCTCTTACCATCCAAACTGGATAGCAGGTGACTTACTCGGATGCCTAGGTTCCTTACCATTTTAGGATTACTATTTCCCTTGACATCCCGACATGATTTTTGCCCTCCCATCGGCATAAGCTGTCGTGCTATTAAATTGCATAGGCCAAAAAGCTGAGATAGGTTTTGACAAAAACCTGGTTTCTTAATTCAAAATTGAGATGCTCCTCCCAGATCCCGAGCTTTTTGCACGTCGGCGATCGCCCCCTCTTCATCTCCCAACTGACGGCGGGCCTGGCTGCGGAGCCGATAGGCTGCGGAAAAGTTTGGTTTGAGCTTGATGGCTTCACTGGTATCGGCGATCGCCCCTTCATAGTCCTGCAACAGCATATTTGCTCTGGCCCGTTTGAGATAACCATTGGCATCATTTGGGTTCTTTTGCAACGCTTCGTTAGCCTGTGAGAGCAGAGGTAGTCTTCCTTTGCTCCCTGTTCGTCACCCATCCGACGACGAATCGTACTCCGAATCCAATAAGCTTCAGTCTCGTTGGGGTCGAGCTGTATTGCTCGATCCAGATCGGCGATCGCGCTCTCGTAGTCTTTCAACCTCATATTTGCTCTCCCCCGTTCGATGTAAGCACTGACATCATTAGGATTCTCTTGCAACGCTTGATTTGCACTCTCTATGCGCTCCTTAATGACTGTTTCTTGAAATTTTTCATGATTTGTAATCGCCGTTATATATCTTGTCCACTGTGGATTGATTGCCTGAAAAGTTCCCGCCAAGCTTCCCAGCAAGCTTGCACAATACAGTCCTATGAGCAAAACTCGCGTCGTCCATTTGCTCCGAGCTTCTTGATGCCGCTGGAGCAGGTTTTTGGCTAACTGATACCGCTGAGCAAAAGGCTGTTTTCCATAGCCAAACTGCTTAATTTTTTGATAGATTAAATGCAGCCGACTATTTTTGTCTAAAGATGATAGCTGAGGTAGTTCTTTTCGCAATTTTACATCAAGTTCTGCACTTCTGAAACTCACGGGAATGGTCAGACCAACGGCAAGGGCAACGAACAGCAGCATCTGATATCCCATTCCCAGCAATAGCAGCACTACCACCGCAAACAGCTTGAAGAGCACGTCTGTGTAGGGATAACGAGAAAACAATAACAGGTCAGCGACTTTCCCACCATCCAATGGATAGATAGGCAGCAAGTTAAAAAAATTAAGATTAATCAACATCCAGCTAGCTGTTGTTAGCCATTCTGGAACTTCAGATTTCCCGTAGATGGCAATAGCAAGTCCGATGCCCATGATTAACCCTGGAAGGGGTCCGGCCAGTAGCACCCAAACCTTTTCCGTGAGAGTAGCGTCTTCCTTATCTCCTGTGGCTGCTGCACCAAAGAACGGTATGAAGAAAATAGACTTATCCTGATAGCCAAAGCCTTTCATCGCCAGAAAATGACCGGCTTCGTGCAGAAATATGACCCCGATAATAATCAGCAAATATTGCAGATGAAAAAAACCGGTCGATGAGAACCTTAAGATAAGCGAGATGGCAAACAACATCAGACTCCCCACCAAGATCGGGCCTGCCATTTTGGGCTTAACCCGCCCCTTTTCAAACTGCTGCATCGAAAGAAAATTCTCAACCTCAATTTCTACTGGAATGTCTACCTCTATTGTCCGATCTGTTTTAAAAAGTTCCTGGCGTTGCTTCTTTATTTTGTTTACTTTGCTATTACCCGACCCCACTTTTATTGCTGTTTTGAGGGCTGTTAGCAAACTAAATTTGAATAGTTGTGTTCCCTCAATTGGTAATATTTTCCCTGACTTGGCAAGAGTATCGATATACACCTTGAATAGAATTTCTATAGCTTTCAAAAAGCTGTTTGATGCTAGATTGCAGGGCTGTTTAGAACCAATCAATTGCTCTAATTTATCTCGATGAGCCTGCCAATGCACTTCAGTTCGATCGGTATAGGGGTCTTCAACAGTAGTATTGGGAATCTCGCCGACGATCCCATGTGCTTCCCCATTCATCGTCACCAACAGGGTGTTGTCCTTAAAGAAACTGAAAAATTGAATGTTAAACCAGTAGAAAGGTTCTGCCGCACGAAGAATCTTTACGATCGCATAGGTTTTGAAGGCGTTGCACATTTTCGGGATGATGGGTTATTGCAGATTATGATAATCTGCAATTTTACAGTCAGAATTTATGTATAGTATGATGTTTGTTTTCGACCTAGTCATAATATGTGTTATCATGGATAGTAAGGCGAAAGAATTAGCTAAAGGAGTCGAACATGAAATGTCCCAGATGTGGTTCTGAAAACATCAATAAAAATGGTCACAGACGCGGCAAACAGAATTTAATTTGTAAGGATTGTCGTCGCCAGTTTCTCGAACATTATTATCCGCGCGGTTATTCAGAAGATGTCAAGAAAAATTGTTTGACAATGTACGTTAATGGCAATGGATTTCGAGGTATTGAAAGGATAACTGGTGTCAGCCATAATACTCAAATTGATTGGGTAAAACAGGCAGCTAAAGAATTACCGTCAATCCCTGAAAACTACGATATTCCGGAGGTTGCAGAAATTGACGAGTTGCATACTTATGTCAATGAAAAAAAGAATAAAAAGTGGCTATGGACAGTCGTAAATCATTTCAAGCCAGGGATTATAACATGGGTATTAGGCGATCGTTCTGCAGAAACTTTTAAGCCTATGTGGGATATTAGAAAATGTTGGCAATGCTTTTTAGACGTTACTGATGGATGGCCTGTTTATCCAATGTTTATTGAATATATTGACCATATAGTCAGCAAAACCTACATGACCCGTGTTGAATGTGAAAATTGTCGATTAAGACATTATCTAGCTCGATTAAAAAGAAAAACATTATGTTACTCAAAGTCGGAAGAAATGTTGAGGCTTTCAATTAAGTTATTATTGCACTATCTACGTTATAATTCTGTACCGGTACCTATTTAAATCATCCCGTAATTGTGCAACGCCGGTTTTGAATTCCTGGTTGTACAGCAATACCCCCCATTGCTTGGGCAGATCGACACTGAACATTTCCTCAATCTGTAAGCAACAACAGCCCTTAAAACCGAGTTGTTTCAGTTCTCGAACCGGATGCTTAAATAGCTGTTTGAGATGCCCGGGAAATTCTTCGATCTCCTTGCTTTCATACTTTTCGTACTGCATCGCTATCTTTGATACTTGCCCAAAACTAATTAGAAAGGTAATTACTTTCCACAACAGGAATATGGCAATTGGGTAGAGTAACAGGTATTGCACGATCGGACCCTCCGTTTGATACTGTACTTATCTTAGCACAAGAACGCTCATCTAACAATCCGAGATCTCTATTGGTTGCCCTTGTTGATTGAGTGATTCAGCGATCGCCCGCAGAATGGCTACCAGTTGAGCGCCCACCTGTCCGGAAGAGATGTCCGATCGCCTATTTGCGTGCACGCAGGCCAGAAAATGGTCGCAAACCTTTCCCAAGGGTTCCGCAGCTTCTACCTGCACCACTTCTCTTCTCACATCCACCGGCATAAAGCGATCGCCCTTTTGAGCAAAGCTACCATACTCGATTCTCAGGGGAGTTTCTGTCAGCATTTCATCAAAAATTAAACTTCCCTGACTCCCCACAACACCGAGACGGCGCTGTTTATCCGGGTTACTCCAACTGACGTGAATAGTTGCTTGAAAGCCACTAGGATAAGTCAATATCACCCAGACAACATCAGCTAAACCTGCTTGCAACCAAGTAGTTCCCCATGCTCTAACCCTGACGGGAATTTCTCCCAACCAACTATTGAAAATGGTAATATCGTGAATGGCTAAATCCCACATGGCGTCAACATCCTGGCGGACCGGTCCCAGGTTGGTGCGGGCGGCGTAACCATAGCGCAATTCTCCCAAACATCCCGATGATACCACCTCTTTGCCTCGCACTACTGCTGGATTAAATAGATAGGTGTGATCCACAACTAATTGTAACTGCAACTGGTCTGCCAGATGACATAGTGAGCGGCATTCATTATTGTCGAGAGTTAAAGGTTTTTCTGCCAAAACGTGACAGTTCTGTTCCAGAGCCGCCTTAATTAAGCTATAATGAGTAGAGGCGGGAGTGGCGATCGCCACTGCTTCTACTTGCGGCAAGACTGACTGCCAATCAGATGTTAACGTGACCCTTGCGTCTAAATTATAACGCTCTTGCACTGCTGCCAAGCGTTCCGAGTTGGGGTCTACCACAGCTAGCAAACGCGCTTGGGGATGTTGGTGGAAGTTCCGCACTAAATGGTTTCCCCAACGACCAGCCCCCAGTACGGCAATTGTTGTTTGATTTGTCATGCTTTTTTTGTCTTTTTTTGGTTTTCATGCACCGATAATAAAGCCTCTTTGGCCGCTGCTTGTTCGGCAGCTTTGCGCGATCGGCCCTTTCCCGTCCCGTACCGCTGACCCAACAGCCAGACTTCAGCTGTAAATTGATCCTTACCATTATCCTGAGTGGGCCTAGTGCGATATTCTGGCAAAACTTTGTGGCAGGCTTGAGTCCATTCTTGCAATGCTGATTTATAGTCCAGATAGGCTGGATCGGCGATAATTTCTGCTGCTAACCTTTGGAAGTGGGGGTCTAACCAAGGTCGGATTAATTCTAGGGTGTGAGTGCTCAGGTAGAGGGCTCCTAACACCGCTTCAAAGGCATCTGCTACCCGTGATTGACGCCCCATTTCGTCTCTGGCCGCATTGCGATCGATCAGCAGATATCGCTCTAATCCATATAGATCGGCTAGCTGGGCCAGCACCCGATCGCTCACTAGAACTTTTCTGATCGCCGAAAACTGCCCTACAGAACAGTCGGGATAGATTTCTAATAGCAAATCAGACGCTGCCATCCGCACCACCGCATCCCCTAGGAACTCCAACTGTTCGTAGTTTGATGCTGGTGAAAATGTCGGATGGGTCAGCGCCTTGTCCAGTAAAGGCCATTTCAGTTGCACCCGATCTGGCAATCCCAGTTTCTGTACTAAGCTTTCTAACTCCCGCTGTCTGCGCGGATAAACAACTTTCTCTTCTACCATCTGCTGTCCTGACTCTGATTCTATTGTACGATACATGTTCTGTCATATCCTCTAGGGGTCATACACTTCAATATTTCTAGGATCTCAGCAGTTCGGTAGCTAAAGCTTATGCGGAACTGTACCCTACCAGATCGCGGGCAGGCTGCACGTTCCCAGCGGGGCGCATTTAACTTATAAGTAGCATGAGCCCTTAAAGTCAGCGGCTGCCAGTCCGATCCAGATCCAGGATTTTGATGTTGTTGCTGTCGAACCGTGCCCATGATCGAAAGCTTAACCAAGAAAGCTAACTTTGAATTAGAAGCATCTCTGATCGAAGAATTGGTCGAGGACTTAGCAGGAGAAAGGGGAGAAGTTCGCCCCATAGAGTTACAGGTAGTGGGCTATCAACTGCAAGCAGAGAACATTACTACCCTGGCCCAGTAGTCGCGATGGTCAGATGATTGCTACTGCTCACACAAATAATATCCTTAAACTCTGGCAACCAGACGGCACTTTAATCGGGACTCTCCAGGGACATGCCGAACGAGTCAATGCTGTAGCTTGGCGCCCCCAGAGTCAGGCGATCGCTAGCGCCAGTCAGGATAAAACTGTCAAACTCTGGCAGAGAGATGGCCAGATATTGCAAACCCTTGCGGGACATGAAGATTCCGTCTTGGGCGTCAGTTTCAGCCCCGATGGCCAGACGATCGCCTCTGCTAGTCGGGACAAAACCGTGAAAATCTGGCAAGAGTACGGCACGTTGCTTCGCACTTTAGAGGGACATGATGGACCTGTCAATTGGGTGAGTTTCAGCCCCGATGGCCAGACGATCGCCTCTGGGAGTGAAGACAACACTGTGAAATTATGGACCATAGATGGTGAGTTACTCGATACTTTGCAGGGGCATACTGATGGGGTGTGGGAGGTGACTTTTAGTCCCGACGGTCAACTGATGGTCACCGCTAGTGCCGATCGCACGATTATCATCTGGAGTCGCGAGGGAAGGCCCCTTTCTACTTTGCAGGGACATACTAATTTGGTTTCCGGCGTCAGTTTTAGCCCCGACAGTCAGGCGATCGCCACATCAAGCAATGACAAGACGGTCAGGATCTGGAGCATTGATGGTCAACTGCTGTATACTTTGAAGGGACATAATAAAGGAGTGACTAGCGTCAGCTTCGGTCCCAAGGGTCGAGTAGCTTCCGCTAGTGCTGACGGGACAGTAATTTTGTGGGATTTGGCCGATGTTACACTAGAAAACCTGCTGATGCATGGTTGCTATTGGTTGTCCGATTATCTCCAGCATAACCCCTATGTTTCAAGGGGCGATCGGACTCTTTGTGAAGCTACCACGCCCTCACCCGTTCCCAGGCGGTCCCCAGGGAACGAGGGGGCCGGCTACCCGAACTAAGCCCACGCGCAGGGCCCCCTCCTCGCAGCGGAGGGTTCGTTACCCGGGGAGCTGGCAGGGGCTTAATTATACCAATTTATTTTGTGTTGCGATCGAGAAAAAACCTACTCTCTCGTTCCCAGGTTCTACCTGGGAACGATCTTCTGAGGCTCCCGCCTCCTTATTATCCGTGCTACCGTCAAGTCTATCAGATATTCTTAAAATGGTATTAATGAGGAGGCCAATATGCCAAATCCAAGCAACAATAAAATGGGAAAACTTTTCACAAATTTGACCGTCATTAATCGCGCCGACCAAATTAGAGCAGAATCTGGGATAATTTCACCAGATGCAATTAGGTCGATAACCTTCAACCAGGTATTGGTAGATAGGAAAACAACTACTTTGTGTTTGCCACGGGACGCTATCGCCCAATTGGGACTAAAATTCTTGAAGGAAGTAGACGTAGCAACGGCAATGGGCATTGGCAAAGCCAGAATTTTATGGCTGCGCCACGCTGCGCGATCGAGATGCAAGCATATCCATGTTTGGGCGGGAAGGAACATTTGAGTGCTTGGAGTTGGCGTCAAGTGGCGATCCTCTTTTGGGAGTAATTCCTTTATAATTTTTGGGTTTAGAAATAGACTTTAAAAATCAAAGTTTGAAGCCATTGCCCATCAGTCCAACGGAAACGTATTTGACTATTTTGTATGCATTTCAAAAAGGGCGAGAGTGCGATCGGCAGATATATCCTACATAAATATAACCTTTTAATTAAGAAATACAAATGATCGCCTACTGAATACATAAAAGCGATCGCTCACCATTTATCCTAATTAGATGCATGGTTTGTTAAAGAGCCACGAACATTTATAGTTAAGTTGATTGTCACGGGTGCATCCCATTGTCGCAAGGGCGGGAAGTAAACCTTTTGCTTGAATAGGTGATTTACTCTTCGCCCCTACAGCTATATTTGCAAAAGTGATATGCTCCTCCTCCCCAGGTTAATATTACCTATATTTTACCTTATCTTTGCTTCAAATGGTAACTCCACCGATATACCGATTTTCAAACCGAAGTGCAAAAAAATTTACAAAAATTGTCAAACATAGACCCAGCGGGCTTTTCAGCCCCCGGTAATCTTGACCCAGAAATTGGCATATTACCGAAAATGCTGAAGCCCAGGAATCACTAACCGATGACCGAGAGACGGAAAAGGTGCTAGAATTGATCCAAACCATCCTTTTGTACAAATTGGCAAATTGTAGTCAGGAGGAATTGCAAGCCATGTTAGGAATAGAGGAATTGAGGGAGACGCGGCTAGAGCGTCGGTCCAGTAGAAGTAGTTGACAAATAAATTAAAATTTGGTATAACCCAACCTTGGACCGAAATTTAATATGCGATCGCAAAAAAAATGTAGATACTGTATCGAACTGTCAAGGGGTTGCCGATAAAAAGTACGGCTGGCGCTCCCGTGAGGGATACGGCTGGCGCTCCCGTGAGGGATACGGATCGAAGGGCTTTTGGGACTTTAATATTCCAAAAGCCATATGTAACAGCTTACGCATCACCGCAGAGATCGCCTGCATCTTGACTTTGCCGCGACCCAACAACCGGTCACTGAACGCTTTGAGCAAGGGATTATGTCGCATGGCGACAATAGCAGGCCCAATACAAAGCATTGCGTAATCGGGCATTGCCCATCCCGTGTCCAGAGACTTTCGTTTCCTCTTCGCCCACCCATGTCGTTGCCTGCTGGCGAACGACAGGGTGGGCGAAGAGGAAACTTCGCGTCCGGAGACACCCACCCATGTCGTGCGCGGTCCCGACATGACAGGGTCGTTTCCACGAGCAATCGCGGAAGTTTAAAGAGATACTAGACTATAGCGAAGAGTCAGCAATCGACATGGGTGAGTGTCTCGGGAAACGAAAGGGTGCTCCTGGACGCGACCCACCCATGTCGTGCGCGGTCCCGACACGACAGGGTGGGTGCTCTCGGACACGACCGGGACATCCTGGGTTTGCCATGTACTGAAGAACCACTCGATCGCAACTCTTGTTAACCCGGCATGAGCAGCGACTTGACGAGCACTTTTATATGCTGAAATATTGCCAATCTCTGCTAGCAGTACAGCAGCACTATGTTCTGCAATTCCGGGGATCGTTGTCAATAGGTCTCGCTGTGCTTTCAGGTCCGGATGCCGAATCGTCTGCGAAGACGCTACGCGAACGAAATGGCCTTGAATCGACTGAGCGATGACATCGGTTGCCGTTTCCAGACGGTTTTTTTCCTGCTGTTGTATCTCCATCAGAGACTCCAAACGTCTTAATAGCGCCTGTAGTTGTTTGACTTCCGGGGACAACGGCACCCAAGCCACTGGACGGACGGCCTCACAGAAGCGGGCGAATCGTCTGCGAAGACGCTACGCGAACAGAGCCGCATCTACTTTGTCGGTTTTGGTGCTGCGCTGCTCTCCTTTAGCAAAACCTTTAATCCTCACCGGATTCACTATGCTCACGATATGACCAGCTTCATACAGAAATATGGCTGGCGCCACGCTGCGCGATCAGCCAGTGCTTCACCATATATGCTGGTAGCTTCCATACAAGCATGGATTTGAGTCACCTGATATTTTTTTAGCCCGGTGATTAACCGGTCGAACCCGACTTCGTTATTAGAGAAGACTTTTGCTTTTGGTTTGGTGTTGTCGTTCTCAAGCAATGGCTGCGCCACGCTGCGCGATCAGAGCATCATGTTATGTCTTTTTGCTGATATCGATGCCTAGAACCGTGTGTTTCATAGCGCTGTACCTCAATTTTAATGGATAGCACACTTAATCGGGTGCTGACTGGTCAATGCAACTAACCTTGTGAATGCAGGCTTAACTACAGTAATTGGCCTAAGATACTGTCCAGTGTCAGGCTCACACCAGTCACGATTCGGTACAGGGAGCTAATCTACACAACAGACTTCGCCATTAGGCATCTTAGGGGCACGCCAGCTTCACCTGTCCGAAGTGGAGAGTGTGTTTTCCTCCTCTTCCACTAGACTACTCTTAGCATACAAGGGGCACGGCATCAGTTAATCGAGTCACGCAACGAGAGGATTATCTCCGCCCCGGATGGACATTGGCGTGAGAGCATTGGGGCGTGAGCATGTATGGGCGGGGCTTGAGCATTTTGTCACATGCTCGTGGGGGCATTGGGGCGCGATCGCTAATCTCAATTGACAAGTGGAAAAAGGGAAGAGTAAGTCGTAAGCCGGGTTCTGTTGTCAAGGGCTGCGGTGCAACCCTCGATGGCGGTTATCTATCTGGGACGCCTGTTACCAGACGCCTCAAGCGGTTCTTTGCTGCGGAACTGGTAAAAGACCAACCGTGGTTCCTTCGACCTTGCACCCAACCGGGGTTTACCGAGCCAGCACCTCTCGATGCTGCTGGTGCGCTTTTACCGCACCTTTGCACCCTTACCATAAATGGCGGTATGTTTCTGTGGCACTATCCTCACGATCGCTCGCACTGGGCGTTACCCAGCAAGTTTGGTCTTTCGGGAGCCCGGACTTTCCTCAGACAGACGGCAAGAGTCCATCTGCAACCACCTCCCCTACTCTTCCCTATATCTAGTGTAATCCCTGCTGGGTCAATCGTCCTTAAAAGCGGAAGTATTTTCAAACCAGCCTCGCCGCCAGAAGAAGTAAATCAGTCCTGAGGCGATCGCCACCATCACCCCCCAGCAAGCCGGATACCCCCAATACCAGTTCAGTTCTGGCATATTCAGGGGGGAAGCTTCCGGATTAAAATTCATCCCATAGATTCCCGCTACAAAAGTCAAGGGAATAAAATTTGTCGAAATCACGGTCAACAGATGAATGATTTCATTCATCTTGTTACTGACTGACGACAGATATACATCCATTAAACCGGAAGTCAGTTCCCGGTAAGTTTCGACGATATCCATCACCTGAATGGCACGATCGTAACAGTCTCGCAGATAAATAAGCACCTCCGGACCGACAGTTTGGGACGCTGAGGCACATTCACCACGTCTTCCAGCACTAGGGGATGCAAGTTAAATACCCCACCCAGGCGTTTTAATATTTTTTCACTCCCTAACCCCCGCACGTCTACCCAGGAAACATTTCCCGTGTTCAGATAGGGAATGCAAGCTTCTGGCATTGCTAATTGGGTGCGAGTGGCTTGGGATTGGTTGTAGTCAATTAAGATAATCTGGGGCGGGGTGGCGTCATCCTCAATGCTGAGTGTCCCCGGTACGCTACCCTGTTCGTCGCCTATGGTTCGGATTCTCCGAATTATCACAATGCTCAGAAATGGATGCTGCACCCCTGGGATCTTCTAGAGTGCGAAACTGACAGAGCCATTGCTGCGAATTTCCTCAATCGGTAGTTGTTTTTGCTACTCCTCTGATTGATTCTAGCTCAGCCAGAAGCCTAGGTTACTGTAATTTAATCATGATTTCACAAGTAAGAATGTCCACCGGCGAGGCGTTCTAGCTTGACTGCACCGGTGAATATGTTGGTTTTGGTGAAGCTATCTCGCTCAAAGCCAGACTGTATAAGGCTTTGAGATATCTTGCTCGGGGTACCGGGGAGATCGTTTTGCGGTTAATTACTAAGGACTTGATATCAATCCTATTGGCTATTCTCCCAATCTGTGTTAACGTAACCTAATGTAGTCGGTTTTGATGGGGGACGGCCATCAGGGGTAACGGGGAAAGTTCGGTGCAAGTCCGACGCTGTCCCGCAGCTGTAATCAGACCAGTCAGTCTGTAAGTCAGAAGGCCCGCCGACGCAATGCACAGTAAATTAAGCATCTGCGAGGTACGGATGATGAGCATAAGTGAATTTCTATTGGTGCGACTCAGGCGATCGCCTAGCATATTTCTCTGCAAGTACCGATGCTAGGAACGCCAGACCACTTTACCCAGACTTAATAGAGAGATGACGCCAGATGGGGGTGCAACTGGTTCCTTTGCGGTCTGCTATGCAGTCAGTTGGGCTTTTCGGCCAGGACGGTCCAGGGATGGGCGTTAGTTGGGGTCCACTCTACTGTCTGAGTCAAACTGCTAGCAACAGCGATCGGAATTAACCCCCAAGTCAAGGAACATAAGGTGACCAGAGAAACCAGTCCTAATGGATGCTGCCGGTGCCGTTCCCCGTTCAATCTCGATATATCGCTATCGGACAGCAACATTTCTGCTGCTTGTGGTTTTAAGCTAGTGCCAGTCACATGCCGATTGACCTTGACTGTTACTTCCGTTTTGGCAACCAAGATTAACTTAAGTTGCTTTAACTGCTGCAGGGCAATGAAAATCTCCCGATCGCTATAGGCTTTTTCCCGATATTCCCCTGTCCAAGCTTGGAAGTCCTGCAAATCAACTTTCAGCTGGCGATCTCCTTCAGAGCGCCCTATCATCCAATTGTACATCAGGTTAGCACAAGGAGTAAGTTTTGCTTCTAACATGGCTCGATTTATATTTCAAATTATGACAAATAAAGACAAATTTACCAGACATGGAAGCCGACCCTAGTCCTTATAAACACAATTGCTCATGAAGAAGCAAGTTGCGACCTAACTTTTTCTCCTAAATTGTAACATCGCTTACAGTTTACTGTCTACTTTGGTGAATCATGCCCAAAATCGGCCCGTTAGATAACAGATAATGTCAATGCCAAAAATCAAGATTTATGCTGGATCGGGCCTATCCCTGATCGCCCTAGTCGCCCTAGTATCGGTCATCGGACTGGCGCTCTGGGCGCAACCGGCGATCGCCCACCATGCTTTTGATGGCCAAACACCCACCAATTTCTTTGAAGGGTTTCTCTCGGGACTGGCACACCCGGTCATCGGTTTGGACCATTTTGCCTTCGTAGTAGCTGTGGGGTTGCTATCAGCGATCGAAAAGCAAGGTTTCTTAATTCCAGTGGCCTTTGTCTTGGCAGCAATAGGGGGAACGGGCCTGCATTTGATGGGTCTGGATCTGCCACTTCCGGAGGTAGTCATCTCCGCTTCCGTCCTGGCCCTTCGGTATCATGCTGGCAATGAAGGACCGTCCCCAGGCGATCGCCCTAGCGGTCCTGGGTGCGATCGCGGGAATTTTCCACGGATATGCCTACGGCGAGTCCGTTGTCGGAGCCGAAATGACTCCCCTGGTAGCATATTTAACAGGCTTTACCATCATCCAGCTAATTGTTGCTCTGATCGCCTACAAAATTGGTAAATTTTGGATGCAGAAATTTATCGAGCAACCCTTGCTGAATTTGCGATTTGCAGGCTTTACCATCTGCGGTGCCGGTGCAGCTTTTATGGCTGGCTCCATACTGGGTTAATTAGCAATTAAGAAACCAGGTTTTCTGTAAAAACCTGGTTTCTGGGCGCCCGCGCAGTAACAACGCAATTAGTTAATATTAGCTCAAGGAACATGTCAAAACACGCCATATTTGTTTGCACGACCTGTGCCACTGTTTGGAAAGATGGAAAACCCCAAGGAATTAGTGGCGGACAGCGGTTCCTCGAACAACTACAAACAATGCACTCCGACTGGGAATTACGAGATCGTTTTCCCATTCAAGAAGTTAAATGCCTGAGCGCTTGCAGTCATCATTGTGCAGTTTCCTTTGCCGCTAATGACAAATACACTTATGTATTCGGCGATTTGCAAATCTTGCCGGAAACTGCTGCTGCCGTGCTAACTTGTGCCAGTCAATATTATGCTAAACTAGATGGCATGTTGCCCTGGTCGGAACGACCAGAACCCCTCAAGAAATCTGTCCTGGCAAGAATTCCGCCTCTGTAGCGCTCTCGGTGCTAACGTTGTTACCCTGTATGGTGACGGTACTCACCATCGCCCGCGAACAGTCCGTCAGGTTTGCTGCTAGGTTGGTAATGCGGCAATGGGTTTTCGCTATTGTTGGCCTGGGGCGGACAATGGCTCTCTATCGGGCAATTTATGAACTTAAAGGCTGCGATCGGATCGGTTTCGTAAGATTAGCTAATGATTTCGACTTGCTAGACAATCCTAGATATTATCGCCGTACTGAGGGAAAAAAATGACTGTCAAACGATTAGAAACAGAAATACTAGCCTTGACCAAGGCCGAGAAGGCTGCGCCCGGGAAGGAGAGGAATAAGGTTTTACAGCACCTAGAAGGATTGCAGGTGCTCTAGAATTGCAGGCTCAATGGTACGGGTGGCATTTGGGCTTATTGCATCCTCGATCAAAGCATCTCCACCGAATCCGAAAGCATAGCGCAGGAATAAAATGCCATCATTTGTTTCTACCCTGCCATTGCCATCTATATCTAAGATGTCCCTGTCCCGCACTTCGTCCAAGTAGGTAACAATTTTCTCAGAATCGCGGGAGGCACCTTCGCCGGAAGCACCTTTAATCAAAGTCTCTCCGCTAAACCCTAAGATATAACGTATGACTATAATGCCGTCGGTTAACACATCTATAACTCCATTGCCATCAATGTCCTGTGTAGATAGACTCGAGGTTAATGCGATTGAACTGGAGACAAAATTGGGTAGGTTATCTGGGTCGGGACTAAAGTTGATCTTCGTCCCTTCAAAGTCTGGTAGCGTTGTGAAGTTGGCCGTGTAGAGGGTAGGATTAGAAATATTGGGCCAATTCCCGTTAGCATCTATCCAAGTTTGCAGGATGTATTTGTCTGTGTTGGGGTCGCCGTCCAAACCCCCATTGGTGACAGGATCGTCCTCTACTACATTTGTAGGTTGTGCACCCAAAGAAAAGCGGTTGGTCAGACCAGTGACCGGATCGAATGCTACTTGAGAACTGTCCCAATGCATGCGAAAGGCTATTCCTGTGGTGGGAGTTTCCGCAGGTTCGGCAGAATAGTTGACATCAAAGCTGACGCTCGTGTTTGGTGCTGCTGCTTTAGTCGATTCAGAAGGGGTGATTTTCACATTTTCAGGAGCAGGAATTATCACTTGATCGCCAGGGTCAGTAGCTCCATCTCCTGGGTTGGGGTTCGTGGGGCCTTCATTAACGTTGTTGATGTTAATGGTCAAGTTCTCCGAGTAACTCAGCCCTTCCGTATCGGTAGATTGAACGAGGATGCTGTAACTCGACTGAGTTTCAAAGTCCGGGGAACTGTTGATTTGCAGTTGGTCCCCGACAATGGTGAAGGCAGCGTTATCCGTATCTCCCGTACCCGCTACCAACTGGTAGGTAAAGGTATCCCCTGTATCGGGGTCGGTGGTCGAGAAGGTGCCGACAACAGTGTTGGCTGTGACGTTTTCATTGATGCTGTTGTTGCTGAGGTTGAGGTCCGTGGGGGCGAAATTACCTGAAAATTTAATTACATAGCTATCCCACGACGTTCGATTGGTCAAATCATTGTTGCCGTCTCCGTCGATGTCGATGCTGCCCCAGAAACCTCCTGTAGCCCACGCATTACCATTGTTGTCGGGAGCTATGCCATAGCCAGAGTCATCCTCACGACCGCCGATCTGGAAGACTTTAACCAAATCCCCATCGCTGGAGAACTTGGCTACATAGCTATCACGACGGCCATTACTGATCAAATCATTGTTGCCGTCTCCGTCGATGTCGATGTTGCCGTTGAAAGATCCTGTAGCCCAAACATTACCATTGCTGTCGGTGGCTATGCCAAAGCCCTCGTCATCCATCTTACCGCCGATCTGGAAGGCAAAGACCAAATCCCCATCGCTGTCGAACTTGGCTACATAGCTATCCTTTGAGCCATTACTGATCAAATCATTGATCTTGTCTCCGTCGATGTCGATGCTGCGCTGGAAAGTTCCTGTAGCCCACGCATTACCATTGCTGTCGGTGGCTATACCATTGCCAGAGTCATCCCTCCATCCGCCGATATTTAAGGCAAAGACCAAATCCCCCTTGCTGTCGAACTTGGCTACATAGCTATCCTTCAGGGGTGTAATTAAAAGTGACACTTAATCATGAGCCGGTGATATAGTCAAGTAGTTGGCAGGATAGATCCTCAATATTGCTGGTGAACCAAGGCGCAATATTGAAGCCCGAGTAAGAAGACTGTTCAGAGCCATATCATGCCAGAAAACTGATGGTCGTCTGGTGAGAGTTTCAATAACTGTTAGACGGCTTTGATAATGGACGAATATTCATTACTCAAATTTAACCAATAGGATTGCCAATCATTATTAACTCTTAATATCCTCAAAGCTAACATATTATCAGCGTTTTCAACTGTCCACCAAGAACCTGCCAATTTCAAACGTTCTTGAATTACATAACGATGTGCGCTCTCAATTTTTCCAGAGCCAATTGGTAAATCAGCATCAATCGCCGCTTTGTAGTTCATGTATTCAAGCCGGTTTTTAATGTATCGTACACCGACTCTGACGGGAGCAAATTTATCAGCTAGATGTTCTGGTTCCAGACGATTTGATAAATCATTTAGGACTTGGAAAACCTGATTTTTTTTGAGAGCTTGTTTTTGTTGTTTCAGCCATTTTTTTTGTTGCTGTTCATTACCTCTAGGAGCCGCAGCGGCTAAATATTCGCATAGATGATAAAAATCTATTAAATAGCTAGCACGTTCTCCAAACAAGCGCATGACTTGATTAACAATCCAACTGGCTCCATCTCCCAGCGCATGAACTTTAGTATTGTTATCTATTCCAGCCCGAAGAGCACTATGCAGTAATTGATTTCCTGCCTCGTCTACGGTGCCTACTGTACCGACAATAATTGTTCTTTTCTGGGTAGGTATTTCCACAAGTGATAGACGAGCTTCTTTCCAACAACAAGATCTGGTTTTCCGACGATCAATAATTTTATCATCCGTCGTTTTGACAATTGGAATCATTGTGCCATCCATTTCTGCAATTATCTGCTCTATCTTATCTTTATCGGAAATTTTTTCTACCGATTTTTGAGATAATTTAACCGCTGAGCTCAGCTCAGTTCAGCTCAGGACGTGCATGTTTTTGAGTAATAAATTGTGCCGAACTAATCGACACAGTTATACCGTAATGTTCTTTGAGCTTTTCAGGTATTTTTCCAAATGGCACATCGGCTCCAAAATCCGTAATTGCTCGTTGCAATGGTAAAGAATAACCCCGACAATGTATTTGGGCAGATGATGAAAACGGTCGAAAAACTTTTCTAGTTTTTTGGCAAATAAAAGTTTGTTCTATCACTTGAATAGTTCCCAACAGGCTATGCCAATATAGTGGCTTTTTTCTCTGACGGCGCATCCCAGGAGATTTATCACACGCCTGAGCTTTTTTTTCTCTTGGGAATTGGCCCAATCTTGAAGAGCATCATTTCCTAGTTTTTGGAGTTCTGAGACAATTTTTAATTCCGCAACGCTCGCTGTTTCACAATTATTATCGGTATTTTCAACAAGATATAACAGATATAAAACACGAGCCGATATATTGGGATGAGCCTGCAATCTTAGAGCTAATTCGGAAGCGTTGCTAGTTAGTTCAACCGTTTGATTATGATTCATGAATTCAGACATAGGACTTTAGCTCCATAGTAAACTTCTCAATAAAATTATATAACATAAGGGTTAAAAATATCCCAATCAAGGCAGAATTCACCATTTGAGTTGTTCGAGCCACTGTGGGGCCATCACTGGCAGAGCTCTGATACCGCCGGTCATACAGAGGTAGAACTCTAGGACCGGTTAATAATGCCTAAGTGTCACTTTTAATTACACCCTGTCAAGGGGGCAGAGCTTGGGATAGAGGATGAAAATGGCAATGAGATTTACTCGGATGCGATCGCCCTCCCGTCATATTCTGGTATTGTTAGTGTCAGCATCCCCTCTACCCCGGATACACCCAAACTAAAGGTGGGCAAGAATTATATCTGGTATTTTCATGTGATTTGTGATTGGCAAAACAACCCTCAGACAGGTCGTCAATTCATTATGTAGAATCTCGCATTCAACGAGTCGAAGCAAGTGACGCTCTGGCGATGGGGTTGAAACAAAAGTCGGCACGCGATCTGGTGGACCTGTATGCTGAAGAAGGGATGTGGTTCGATCTGTTAAAAACTCTGGCAGAACTCCGCCGCGATCGCCCTGGAGATTTACTGCTAGCTGCTGAGTGGGCGAGGCTTTTAAGGCACGAGCGAGTGCAACTGTCAGATATAGCTGAAGAACCCCTAGTCAACTGCTGCACAGAAGACAGTGGCAATCAGATTATATCAGGTTCCTAATCAAGGTGGTAAGATTGTTGATTGTTGATGGCAATTAACAATTAGCAATTGGCAATTCACAAATCATCTTGTTGCTGACGTTCCCGCAGTTGGAGCAAGATGTCGGCATGGACTTCGCGGGTAATGGGATAAAAATAGGCGAGTACAATTCCCCCTAGCAAACAGATAGCTGGCAGGACGGCGACCGACAGACGAATGGCAAGCAATGCCGAATCGGGCTGGACTGGGATGGGCTCTCCTGCTACAGTTTCTATATATCCAGACCAATCTAAGGCTTGCCCCACTAAAAATAATCCAATTGCCAAACCTAATTTTTGCAGCAGTACCATAAAGGCATAGAAAACCCCTTCACGACGCTGAGCTGTACGGAGTTCGTCTAGGTCGATAACATCAGGTAGCATTGACCAGGGGACGAGATAGGCGACAGCAACGCCACATCCAGCTATTACTGCTAAAAAGTACATCAGTCCTACTTGACCGGGTTGGAGATATAACAGTATTATCTGGGCAATCAGCCATAGGGCTGTGCCCATGTAATAAACGGCTTTTTTGCCAAAGCGATCGCTGACCCGAGTCCAGACAAACAGCATCAAGAAGGCGGTTCCCTGTACGGTCAGGGCAACTTGAGGGAATATCTGCGGTTCCAGACCCATTAAATCGACCACAAAATATTTCATTACACTCCCTATTACCTGTACTGCCAACCAGGAACACAGGTAAATTCCAATCACAAAGAGGAAAGGTCGATTGCTGAAAGCGACGCGCAGTTGTTCTGGCAAGGATAGGGAAGCCTCTGAGTCTTCTGGATCCTCAACTCTAAGCCTTTGTACAGCGGCAACTCGCTTTCGCGTTCCCCAGACACAGAGATGCAGGGGTAGGACAGAAATAACAGTACAGACGATTCCTAAGACTAAATACCGTTGTCCAGTATCTTGCACTTGGGAGAAAATGAATGTGGCCAGAACTAAGGAGAGGATGCTGCCGCCGATGGAGAAGGCAAACCGAAAGCTATTCAGGTTGGTGCGTTCGTTGTAGTCTTTGGTTAGTTCTGGGGTGAGGGCGGTATAGGGTAAGCTGACGGCAGTGTAGGCGATGTTGAATAATACCCCAATGGCGACATAGTAGCAAAATAGCCCCCATTCGCTGAAGCCCGGTACTACCCATTGTAAGCAGAAGATAATCCCAAAGGGAATGCCGCCAAAGACGATCCAGGGATACCGACGCCCCCAGGGATGACGGGTGCGATCGCTGAGAAAGCCGACTACGGGGTCATTCAGGGCATCAGATATCTTACTTACCATCAGAATGCTGCCTGCTAACCCGGCGCTAATCCCAGCGACATCGGTGAAGAAAGGCAACAGGAAAAATACTAGGACATTGGCAGTGATGGCTGGTCCCATGTCACCAGCGCCATAGGCTAGTTTGGTGAGGAAGCTGAGTTTTTCGCTTTCCGGCTCAATTTGAGATAGGTCAGTTGTCATTTGTCAGTGGTCAATGGTTAGTTGTCAGGGGTTAGTGGACTAATGACTTTAGTTGTACTATTGTCGAAAGCAGATAACTCTCGATCTTACTCATGGAGGAATTATACGTCTCTTGGTCGGAGTATTACCAAAAAATTGAGCGTATAGCCGTCAATATCTATCAATCAGGCTGGGAGTTTAATCAAATTGTCTGCATCGCTAAGGGGGGACTGCGAGTTGGTGATGTCCTCTGTCGCCTCTTCCAACGGCCACTGGCGATTTTATCGGCTTCCTCTTATACTGGGCCAGATAATCGCGTCCGAGGTCGCATCAAGTTTTCCCGCCACCTGACTATGACTGCTGATAATTTAGGTAGTCGGGTGCTGCTGGTTGATGATTTGGTTGATTCTGGTGTTTCTCTCCAGGAGGCGATTAACTGGTTGCAATCCCATTATCCCGATCGGATTCAGGATATCAAAACTGCCGTTCTCTGGTACAAGGCTTGCTCCGCGATCGCCCCTGATTATTATGTTGATTATCTCCCTGACAGTCCTTGGATTCATCAGCCTTTTGAATTTTACGAACAGACTACTCCTGTGGAACTTGCTGCTAAATATGAACGATTATAATTCATGATTATCCCAGTAGCCCCAGAAACCCGGTTTCTCTCGATCGCCTCTTATTTGGGTTCGTTTACTCTTGGATTACTTCTAGTTCACAGGCTTCTGCTACTCGTTGGGCCAGACTCTTGTATCGGCGCGGTGGTGTTTTCGTGTTGAATTTTAAGTTAAATCCTGCCACCACCCTCTCAATTAATTCCGATCGCCATTCGGCTTCTATTTCATAATCGGAACTTAAGCTGCCTCCAGATAAAGCTGCCATCAGTTTGTCCAAGATGTGAAATTGTCCAGCTAGATTCGCTGCTGCGATCGCATCATCAGAATCAATATCCAGGTCGTCTAGTTGGCGACTGACTCGATGCCATTCTGCCTCAATTATCCGCTGGAGAACTATAGTGTATCTAGCATTGCGTGCCTGTTCTAGCGCTTGGAATTCATCCTTGGTCACAGTTCTTACCTCCGTGGGTGCGATTCCTCTATAATAACCTAAGTTGCTACCTACAGAACCCCAATACCAAAATTAGCCTTTAGAGCCTTGTGATTTACTCCAAAATGGTATTTTGGTGGATATTTGCCTGTCGAAATTTTTATAGGTAGCAACTTGAGTTATAATAACAAATAAACGATTCGTAGTCCCGATGCCTTCGAGAGTTAAGTCGCGCACCCATGATGTAATATTTGACGTGACTGGGGGCAACCTGACTACCCCTGGTGACGCAGAAGCGCTAAAGCGCTTACTACGAACGGCAGAAGCGCTAAAGCGCTTACTACGAACGGGCAGAGTTGCCCCCTAATCTGGAGATTAAAGCCCATTATAGCAGTTGGTGCCCCCAAAAATAAGACTCAGACTAACTAGTTCTTGTAAAGCCTATCAAGAATCGCTGATAGAAGGTCTCAATAATTTGCTTAATTCTTCTCAATTTATCTCAAGATGTTCGAGATTGTTTAAAAACTGGTACTGACATTAGCCGATGCTAAGATGGATGCCGTGCAAAACGATCACCTCGGCGAACTGCAAGCAAGGGGGAAAGCTGCAAGACTGACTGAAGCAGAACAAATGGAACTACTAGCCCTGATGCAAATTTACCAGAGCGGACAGCTGCGAAAATCAGAAGCATTAGTAGTGCAGCGTGGTTTGTGAATTGTGAATTTGTAATTGTGAATTTGTAATTGCGCTGGTTGCCGACAACATTGTAATACCATTTTGAAAAAATGTTCCACAATAAAACATTAAATTTATGCTACAATAATTTCACCAGTTGGTAAAAAGATGCCACACCCATTTCTGGTGGGCGGTGCCCTATCGTTTCCAGAGACACCCACCCATGTCGTTGCCTGCTGGCGAACGACAGGGTGGGTGAAGAGGAAACGACCTACGAATGCAACGACTTTGAACCCCCGGCGGGCTAACTTTTATGTCCGAGTCAAAACCAATTATACGGGACACATTGATGCTGCAACCAGGCACATTATGGCAAAAGATAACGGAACGCACCGCCCATGCACTCGCCTGCGGTGCCCTCCAACCCATTCCCACAGAGTGCGAGTTCGTGGAAGACTCTGGTATTCGCTTTTTATTGCGCATCTTGTCCAACCTCGCTCGCAAAGATGCTGCCAAAAAGCACCAGGATAAGAAAACCAAGGAATTTAACCCCTTCCTTCCCTACGAGGAGGATCTGTTTGTTGCTGACATTTCTGAGACTCACCTATGTCTGTTAAACAAATATAATGTTGTCGATAGTCATATACTGATCGTCACGCGATCGTTTGAAGAACAGGAAACTTGGCTCACAGAGCCAGATTTTCAGGCTCTGTGGGCTTGCATGGCGGAATTTGAGGGCTTGGCATTTTATAATGGTGGGAAAATTGCTGGTGCTAGTCAGCGACACAAGCATTTGCAAATTGTCCCCCTCCCCCTGAATAACAAACCCCAAACACCTATCGATGAGGCGATCGCATCGGCAACATTTGACGATACTGTGGGCAGGACACCAAGCTTTCCTTTCCGACATGCGATCGCCCGTTTCGACCCGGATCTAGTAAAATCCCCCCAAGAGGCTGGTAAAATTACCCGGGAGTGCTATCATACTCTGTTAGCTGCTGTAGGATTAGAGGTAACTGGCAACAGGCAATCCGGTGCCTACAATCTCCTCGCTACCAGGGAATGGATGCTCGTCGTCCCCCGATCGCGCGAAGATTTCCAATCAATATCAGTTAACTCCCTGGGATTTGCCGGGGCCCTGTTGGTCCGCAACCAGCAGCAAATGCAGATCCTCAAAGATTGCGGTCCCATGACCATCCTCAGTACGGTCGCGCAGCCCCCATGACAGCCTTTGTATAGGGTGCATCTCATAGAAGCAGATATTATATCTGTAGGGGCGAAGCATTACGGCGACAATCTCTGGCATAAATTGACAAATTACCTGTCGTAATGCTTCGCCCGTGCCCAAGTGAGATGCCCCTTTGTGTATTAGAATATTAAGAAAAGTAAACAACTCAGCCAACAACTAAACAATTATGGCCCTATTTGGACTCGGTCAGAAAAAAACTCACCCTTCCCACTCCCGAAACCGCCTTGCCAGGACGGACAGAGACGATGCCCGTCCCCTCTCAACATTATGTCAACCGCAACCCCCTCAAACCTCCCTATGCCGAGGGACTGGAAATGGCAATGTTTGGTCTGGGCTGTTTCTGGGGCGCAGAACGCAAATTCTGGCAACAAGAAGGAGTTTTCACCACCGCAGTGGGTTACGCAGCAGGTTTAACTCCCAACCCTACCTATAGGGAAGTCTGTACTGGGATGACGGGGCACAATGAAGTAGTGCGCGTCCTGTTCGACCCCAAAGTCATCAGTTACGAAACCCTGCTGCAAGTCTTCTGGGAAAGTCACGACCCCACCCAAGGAATGCGCCAGGGCAATGACACCGGCACCCAGTATCGATCGGGCATTTACGTCTATTCCGATGCCCAAAAGAAACTCGCAGAAGCCTCACGAGACATTTATCAGCAAGCCCTGAGCAAGGCAGGTAAGGGTCAAATCACAACTGAGATTATTGACGCACCCGAATTCTACTACGCGGAGGACTACCATCAGCAGTACCTGGCCAAAAACCCCAATGGTTATTGCGGTCTGGGTGGCACTAAAGTTAGTTTCCCCGCCATGGCTCTTCAGTCCTAGTTCTCAGGTGGGTTCTCTCGTTCCCTGAGCAAGGCAGGGAGCGATTCGGCTCTGGATGATGGGGCTGTTCTGGTAATGTGGATGACTAGCTAGAACAGGATTGCCAGAACTCCCATACAGTGAGGGTTTCCGGGATTTGTTCTGGTGATGCGGATGACCAGAACAATCTCCTGTCAGAGTCGCGATCGCCGAGGCAAACCTTAATCAAAATTAGCAATCGTCAAGTCCCAGGCCAAAAAAGCCTTATGTTGCTCAAACCCTTATAAGTAGGTAGGCGCAAATAAACTAGCCTATGTTAAGAAATGTAAACAATCGTCCGCGCCGTCAGATATTCAATGCTGTCCGGGCTCTTAATTTCCCGATCGCGCTCGGAAAGAGCGAAAGTCTGTCTCTTCACTGTACCCACGGGATTCGGCCAGTTTCTTCTTAGTCATGCCGTGGGTGAGCTTGTACAGCTGATCGGTCACGTGCTCGGATATACACCGGCGGTTGTTGTCGGAGAACTCTGGGTGACGATCGAGAGGCAGACCCTGAGAGCGGGAGAATGGGGCAACGCCAGCGATCGAGAGATTCACCCTTCTCAATTCTCAATTCATCATTCACCATTACCCAGTTTTTTACTTCCTCACCCAGCTTCCAAGTCAGACTAGAAACTACATTAATGATGATATGAGCGACGATCGGGACTAACAAATTGCCAGTTTCTAAGGCAGCATATCCCAGCACCAACCCCACTGCCGTCGCCCAAATCACATAAGGCCATCGTTCCATGCCGCTAAAGTGCAATACCCCAAAGCAGACACTCGATACAGTTAAACCTAAAACATTCAACCCGAATGCTGGCAGGATCACGCCTCTAAAGAGCAATTCCTCACTCAATCCCGGTAATAATCCCAGCCAAATAAAATCAACATAGAATAAAGGTTCCAGCACTAATCTTAAATATAAATCAGCACTTTCCCGGTAAGCTGGCCAAATTTTATAAACGATCGCACTCAACCCGGTCACGCCCAGTCCCACTCCCACACCCAAGAGCAAAAATTCCGGTTTCCAGAACAGCGGCAGTTGCGGCACGGGATCGAAGTGTAGCCACACCTTTGCCACTATCAGCAATATCACTGCCGTTACCCCCATCGCAATCAAAACTTGCGTGCGCGTCATAGGTTCTATTTCTGGATTCTCATTTGTCATTTGTCAGTTGTTATTTGTTAGCTGTCGGCTGGGCATTTATCGCTAATGGTGGATAAACAATTTAATGATGATATGTTAGGGCTAAGTGCATCAGGACTAATGCCTGCCCGATCGGCCACCAAGACGCCCAATGCCTCTAAATACGATTTTACCCGCAAAGCATTGATTCCGAGCGCATCTGGGGCACATTCATCCGAGTTACATTATCGGTCACCGCAATAATCTTTGCCCGAGACTGACTGAAACTGAGCAGGCCACTACCGCCGCAAGCAGTTGCCGGCACTACCACTGCATCTACTCCATCTACCCAAATGTCCCCTGGTTGGGGGGTGTGGTCAAAACCCGTCGATCGTCCATGGGATCTCCCAGTTGCCGGATCCCCCCAAACCCCCTTAAGAAGGGGGGCTTCGGAAGCCCCCCTTTTGCAAGGGGGGGTTTGGGGGGGATCCCGCTGCAACTACTTTTGACCACACCCCTGGTTGGGAGTCCCCCCCTTAACTACAAATTGAGGGGCGCGACTCAGTCCTACCAACACGCAGGGTAAGAAAGTATAGCCCAATTCTTCGGCAGCGCAGCGGGGGGACAGTTGCGGATCCGGGGGCAAAGGTAAGAGTGCCGGTGCATGGGCGCAGGGAATTTGGAATTCCCGCACCACCAGGTGACTTATTACCGCTTCCGCACCCGCGATCGGGTCCACGCCCCGTCCCTGGCGATAGTTTTGCAACGCCTCGCTTTCCGTATCGTCCGGGAACCGGGCCACCACCGCGATCGCCTCTGCTTGGGCCTGACTTATCAGTAATTCTGCGGCCCGCAACAGACTATCGGGATTGGCAATAGTCCCCCAACTGGCACCGGTGGTAGAGCTGCGCAATTCCACCTGTAACGGTGCGTCCGTCACCACATAGTCCGTCAGAGACAGACCCAAAGTTGCTCTCGTAGCGTCCGCTGCTTGCAGGTGCCGCAGGCGCAGATCCGGTTCTATCCCCCCATCGAGAATTAAACCCACCCGGTTCTGATGTACCGGTCGCAGACCGTAGCATCCTGCCGCAAATTTGTCAAGACCATAGCCTTCCACATAGAAGGCATTAGGTAAATTCCAGTACAGTTGGGCACCATTAAGCACGTTCGGGTGGGTAATCAGGCGATCGCAGATTTGGGCGATCGCCCTAGCTACGGGCAAAGCATCTCCAGCATAGCCGCCTATTGCGGCCCCCACCCCCGTAGGCACGATCAGCACCACCGTGTAAGGACGCTTGTTCACTTCGATACAGCAGACTGCTGAGATGCTACCGTCACAATAGCCTCAACCTGGGCTGTTTGCCCTTCGGAGTCAACGCTAGTAACTGCCCAGCGTAGGGGTTCGCCCCGGCGCTGCAACTCAGCTTCAATTTCTTGATGCAGTTGGGATGGCGTTGCTTGCAAATCAATCTCTGCCGTAATAAAATGGGTTGTCATCGGGTAATTCTCACTAATAATATTCAGGGCTACTTTTCCGGACGACCAAACTGGCGCTCGTACACCTCATCTTCCTTTTCGGTAACAAGTTTCAGGTCCGAGCGAGGGTATGATACGCAGAGCAAGGCATAACCTTCCTTTTGCAAATCGGGACTGAGTCCCATACCCTCACTTTGCTCTACAGTGCCTGCCTCTAGTATGGCAGCACAGGTAGTACAAACACCAGCATTACAGGCGTTGGGCAACTCCAGTCCTGCCTCCTCAGCAAATTCTAGGATCTTCTTATTTTCTGGTACTTGCAGGGTATGGATATTGCCTTGGTGATTAATTTCGACGCTATAAGTCTGAGGCATAACTTGGTCTGGTGGGCAACTGCCTGTTACAAAACTACATCTGCTGATTTTTTCACGATCGCCCAGAAAAATTGGCAGTTAAATGAATAATTTAAGAATTGGTAGGGGTCGGGAACAAAAGGGTGTGGTCAAAACCCGTCGATCGTTCATGGGCCCTCCCAGTCGTCGGATCCCCCAAACCCCCGGATCCCCCCTAACCCCCGCTAGATTGGGGGGACCGTGCAATTCGGGGGCGAAGAGGCCCCCTTTCGCAAGGGGGATTTGGGGGGGATCGGTGCAACAACTACAAATGAGCCGCACCCGGAACAAAAATACCCTTGTAATGGATACAAGGGCCAATGGGTTAGGTTTACCGCAGTGTCGTCTTACCTCAGTTTTTGACCTGGTTGCACCAGGTGGGTACCCAGGTTCGATAGCTTTCGTGTCCGGTTACTGGCCGGCATACTGCCGCTAGAACTACAGGGGTTCCCGTTATCTCAAGGCATAGATCATAAAACTTTATTGGCAGTCACCAACACCGCAGTAGAACCTGTTACCCATAGTAGCATGATTTTCACTTTTGTGGCTGCTTATTTTTCCCAAGTGCTTGAGATCCGTTCGTAGTAAGCACTTTAGTGCTTCACCGGTGGGCGGTGCCCACCCTACGAGTTGTACCAGATCGATTCTACTTTCTGGGCGATCGCCAATGCCTCATCTCTGTTGGGGGTGTCCAGCAGCACGGTCACGTGACCCAACTTCCGACCGGGACGAGATTGAGTCTTACCGTACCAATATACCCGCGAGCCGGGGATGGCGGCCAACTTTTGACGCTTAACAAAATAGTCGCCCGTTGCCACCTCATAACCCAACAAATTAATCATGACAGCACCAGTACAATTTAAGGCCGGGTTGCCCACCGGCAACTGACAGATCGTTCTCAGATGCTGCTCAAATTGGGAAGTAACGCAAGCATCCAGGGTAAAATGGCCGGAATTATGGGTTCGAGGGGCAATTTCATTTACCAATAGCTTGCCAGAACTGGTTAAAAATAGCTCAATGCCAAAGACCCCCACCACTTCCAGACTCTCCAAAAGGGTGCGGGCGATCGCTTCTATCCGTTCTCTGACAGCTATAGTAATCTGGGCAGGCACCAGTACCCGACGGCAAACTCGGTCTTCCTGCTGGGTTTCCACCACTGGATAGACCACCACCTCCCCGGCGACCGAACGGGCCGCGATCGCGGCCAACTCCCGTTCAAAGGGGATAAACTCTTCGAGCAATGCCGGGGTTTGTCCCAGTTGTTGTAAAGTTAAGCCTAGGGCCTGACGGTCTTTAAGGATAAAAGTCCCTTGACCATCATAGCCGTGGCGTCGGGCCTTGACTACCACTGGGAAAGACCAATTTTGAAGATCTAGTTTTCCATTGAGGGGAATAAACTTAGGGACAGGTAAACCCAGTCGCTGCAAGTAACAGCGCTGATCGTACTTATCTAGCAGTGGGGCGAGACTCTCCAGTCCGGGACGGAAACAAACACCCTCGGTGGCCATAGGTTTGAGGGCCTCCAGGTTAATAAACTCATTTTCAAAGGTAATTACATCACAGCGATCTGCTAGTTGGGCGGTAGCGGCAGCATTATCTATTGGTGCCAAGATGACATCGGCAGCATCTGCCACTGCTGGATCTGACTTGTTGGGAGTTTGCACCACTAGTTCTGTATCCAAACATTTAGCTGCACCCGCCATCATCCAGGCCAACTGTCCGCCTCCTATCACGCCTACTCGCTTCACTTGCTGTTGTCCCTTCTCTCTTTATCTGACAATAATCTTTACTGGACGATCGGGCTTCTGTCGCTCTCTCCTATGATATCATAGCTGCCATTTCGGCTTAACGGTCGCTTTTTCGGTGCTGAAATTATTACTCAGTATTTTTTATCTATTCGCCCAACTCTCTTTTACATTGGCCATTGATATATAATTTTCCTCCCCGATGGCTTGCAATGACTCCAATGTTCCCAAAAAGCGCTTCGTCCAGCTGGCGCTGATTATGGGGACCAAATGCGATCGGCGATACCAGGTGGAGATTATGGCTGGCGCCTCGCTGCACGATCGGGCCCCCGCAGTCCGGTGTGATGCGGCATCAGTACCTAGAGAATTCGTAAATTTGCTACAATCATGATATTTATCGAGTTATGAAGGATTAGCGTGATGATTTTATTCTTAACTTTGGTGCTGGCTACTAGAATTTACTGCCTCTCTTGTGCCTGGTCTGGCGATCGCCAGTTGGCAAGGGGCCGTCAATGGCTGGTACTTCAGTAAATTGCTACCCATAAAAAATAAATACTCAGATGTATTTATTTCAAAAAATCGAGGCTATAATGAAGATCGTAGCGTGCGAAACGCTCGGGCGTAAATAAGCCTCAAAGACTTATGACAGCCCAAGCCGATATTATTAGTCGGTAAACTGTGTAATCCTTGTGGGTAATGATATCATTAGCAGAGTCAATCCCATCCTTCGGATACGGGAGGTACACCGGTCCCAACTGCTGCGGAGTGAGATCACCGGCGGTGGAGAGCAGGGACTCAAATGTAGGGTAGCTGGCAGCCTAAGCTGGTGACCTCGCGCTTGTTAGATGCTCATGGCTAACGATAAGTGAACCTGTATAAGCCTCGTTAATTCAAACCAGCGAAATAAGGCTTTATGATCTGATGATCTAATTCTCTTTGCTTATAATTGAGAAGGATGTTTCGGTTAAGAGGATAAGCATATGAATTGGGATATAGACGGCAATGACCAGTTATCCGCACTGACTAACGAGTTGGCCAGCGAGGATCTGATCGGAAACTCGCTCAATGCAACCAAAATGACAGTAGATGAGAAAAATGAATATCTCTTATTCATCCATGACGAGTTGGATATAGATGTGAATGATAATATAGACGCATTGACTGACAGAATTATTTTGCAATGTCTGTTAGGGTTTACCGGTGAGGATTTGACGAAAGGGATTGTTGCTAGATCGCTAACGCGGAGGCAAGTTGAGCATATTGTAGCGTACCTGCGGATGCTAATAGGTCTTCCCTCTCGGGAAATGCATTTGTTTGAAGGTGTTTCCTTTAATGTTACCTTTTACAATGACGCTAGTAATAATATTATTAGCCAGCAGTTCGTTGTCGTTGATTTTATGGATGATATTAGTATTAGTGACGGCAATGGTGGAACCGACAGCGCAACAGTAACGATAACGGTGCCGAATGAAGCCCCCTCGGCTGTAAATGACGAGGCCACTGTGAGATTGGGAACCACTGGCACAATTGACGTCTTGGCAAATGACATCGATAGCAATGGGGATAATCTGTCAGTTACAGGTTTCTCTGAAACTTCATCTCAAGGAGTTACGATCGCCCGCGATGGTAATAGTCTGCACTATACTCCAGCAGATGGTTTTCGCGGTATTGACAGTTTTGAGTACAGTATTAGTGACGGCAATGGTGGAACCGACAGCGCAACAGTAACGATAACGGTGCCGAATGAAGCCCCCTCGGCTGTAAATGACGAGGCCACTGTGAGATTGGGAACCACTGGCACAATTGACGTCTTGGCAAATGACATCGATAGCAATGGGGATAATCTGTCAGTTACAGGTTTCTCTGAAACTTCATCTCAAGGAGTTACGATCGCCCGCGATGGTAATAGTCTGCACTATACTCCAGCAGATGGTTTTCGCGGTATTGACAGTTTTGAGTACAGTATTAGTGACGGCAATGGTGGAACCGACAGCGCAACAGTAACGATAACGGTGCCGAATGAAGCCCCCTCGGCTGTAAATGACGAGGCCACTGTGAGATTGGGAACCACTGGCACAATTGACGTCTTGGCAAATGACATCGATAGCAATGGGGATAATCTGTCAGTTACAGGTTTCTCTGAAACTTCATCTCAAGGAGTTACGATCGCCCGCGATGGTAATAGTCTGCACTATACTCCAGCAGATGGTTTTCGCGGTATTGACAGTTTTGAGTACAGTATTAGTGACGGCAATGGTGGAACCGACAGCGCAACAGTAACGATAACGGTGCCGAATGAAGCCCCCTCGGCTGTAAATGACGAGGCCACTGTGAGATTGGGAACCACTGGCACAATTGACGTCTTGGCAAATGACATCGATAGCAATGGGGATAATCTGTCAGTTACAGGTTTCTCTGAAACTTCATCTCAAGGAGTTACGATCGCCCGCGATGGTAATAGTCTGCACTATACTCCAGCAGATGGTTTTCGCGGTATTGACAGTTTTGAGTACAGTATTAGTGACGGCAATGGTGGAACCGACAGCGCAACAGTAACGATAACGGTGCCGAATGAAGCCCCCTCGGCTGTAAATGACGAGGCCACTGTGAGATTGGGAACCACTGGCACAATTGACGTCTTGGCAAATGACATCGATAGCAATGGGGATAATCTGTCAGTTACAGGTTTCTCTGAAACTTCATCTCAAGGAGTTACGATCGCCCGCGATGGTAATAGTCTGCACTATACTCCAGCAGATGGTTTTCGCGGTATTGACAGTTTTGAGTACAGTATTAGTGACGGCAATGGTGGAACCGACAGCGCAACAGTAACGATAACGGTGCCGAATGAAGCCCCCTCGGCTGTAAATGACGAGGCCACTGTGAGATTGGGAACCACTGGCACAATTGACGTCTTGGCAAATGACATCGATAGCAATGGGGATAATCTGTCAGTTACAGGTTTCTCTGAAACTTCATCTCAAGGAGTTACGATCGCCCGCGATGGTAATAGTCTGCACTATACTCCAGCAGATGGTTTTCGCGGTATTGACAGTTTTGAGTACAGTATTAGTGACGGCAATGGTGGAACCGACAGCGCAACAGTAACGATAACGGTGCCGAATGAAGCCCCCTCGGCTGTAAATGACGAGGCCACTGTGAGATTGGGAACCACTGGCACAATTGACGTCTTGGCAAATGACATCGATAGCAATGGGGATAATCTGTCAGTTACAGGTTTCTCTGAAACTTCATCTCAAGGAGTTACGATCGCCCGCGATGGTAATAGTCTGCACTATACTCCAGCAGATGGTTTTCGCGGTATTGACAGTTTTGAGTACAGTATTAGTGACGGCAATGGTGGAACCGACAGCGCAACAGTAACGATAACGGTGCCGAATGAAGCCCCCTCGGCTGTAAATGACGAGGCCACTGTGAGATTGGGAACCACTGGCACAATTGACGTCTTGGCAAATGACATCGATAGCAATGGGGATAATCTGTCAGTTACAGGTTTCTCTGAAACTTCATCTCAAGGAGTTACGATCGCCCGCGATGGTAATAGTCTGCACTATACTCCAGCAGATGGTTTTCGCGGTATTGACAGTTTTGAGTACAGTATTAGTGACGGCAATGGTGGAACCGACAGCGCAACAGTAACGATAACGGTGCCGAATGAAGCCCCCTCGGCTGTAAATGACGAGGCCACTGTGAGATTGGGAACCACTGGCACAATTGACGTCTTGGCAAATGACATCGATAGCAATGGGGATAATCTGTCAGTTACAGGTTTCTCTGAAACTTCATCTCAAGGAGTTACGATCGCCCGCGATGGTAATAGTCTGCACTATACTCCAGCAGATGGTTTTCGCGGTATTGACAGTTTTGAGTACAGTATTAGTGACGGCAATGGTGGAACCGACAGCGCAACAGTAACGATAACGGTGCCGAATGAAGCCCCCTCGGCTGTAAATGACGAGGCCACTGTGAGATTGGGAACCACTGGCACAATTGACGTCTTGGCAAATGACATCGATAGCAATGGGGATAATCTGTCAGTTACAGGTTTCTCTGAAACTTCATCTCAAGGAGTTACGATCGCCCGCGATGGTAATAGTCTGCACTATACTCCAGCAGATGGTTTTCGCGGTATTGACAGTTTTGAGTACAGTATTAGTGACGGCAATGGTGGAACCGACAGCGCAACAGTAACGATAACGGTGCCGAATGAAGCCCCCTCGGCTGTAAATGACGAGGCCACTGTGAGATTGGGAACCACTGGCACAATTGACGTCTTGGCAAATGACATCGATAGCAATGGGGATAATCTGTCAGTTACAGGTTTCTCTGAAACTTCATCTCAAGGAGTTACGATCGCCCGCGATGGTAATAGTCTGCACTATACTCCAGCAGATGGTTTTCGCGGTATTGACAGTTTTGAGTACAGTATTAGTGACGGCAATGGTGGAACCGACAGCGCAACAGTAACGATAACGGTGCCGAATGAAGCCCCCTCGGCTGTAAATGACGAGGCCACTGTGAGATTGGGAACCACTGGCACAATTGACGTCTTGGCAAATGACATCGATAGCAATGGGGATAATCTGTCAGTTACAGGTTTCTCTGAAACTTCATCTCAAGGAGTTACGATCGCCCGCGATGGTAATAGTCTGCACTATACTCCAGCAGATGGTTTTCGCGGTATTGACAGTTTTGAGTACAGTATTAGTGACGGCAATGGTGGAACCGACAGCGCAACAGTAACGATAACGGTGCCGAATGAAGCCCCCTCGGCTGTAAATGACGAGGCCACTGTGAGATTGGGAACCACTGGCACAATTGACGTCTTGGCAAATGACATCGATAGCAATGGGGATAATCTGTCAGTTACAGGTTTCTCTGAAACTTCATCTCAAGGAGTTACGATCGCCCGCGATGGTAATAGTCTGCACTATACTCCAGCAGATGGTTTTCGCGGTATTGACAGTTTTGAGTACAGTATTAGTGACGGCAATGGTGGAACCGACAGCGCAACAGTAACGATAACGGTGCCGAATGAAGCCCCCTCGGCTGTAAATGACGAGGCCACTGTGAGATTGGGAACCACTGGCACAATTGACGTCTTGGCAAATGACATCGATAGCAATGGGGATAATCTGTCAGTTACAGGTTTCTCTGAAACTTCATCTCAAGGAGTTACGATCGCCCGCGATGGTAATAGTCTGCACTATACTCCAGCAGATGGTTTTCGCGGTATTGACAGTTTTGAGTACAGTATTAGTGACGGCAATGGTGGAACCGACAGCGCAACAGTAACGATAACGGTGCCGAATGAAGCCCCCTCGGCTGTAAATGACGAGGCCACTGTGAGATTGGGAACCACTGGCACAATTGACGTCTTGGCAAATGACATCGATAGCAATGGGGATAATCTGTCAGTTACAGGTTTCTCTGAAACTTCATCTCAAGGAGTTACGATCGCCCGCGATGGTAATAGTCTGCACTATACTCCAGCAGATGGTTTTCGCGGTATTGACAGTTTTGAGTACAGTATTAGTGACGGCAATGGTGGAACCGACAGCGCAACAGTAACGATAACGGTGCCGAATGAAGCCCCCTCGGCTGTAAATGACGAGGCCACTGTGAGATTGGGAACCACTGGCACAATTGACGTCTTGGCAAATGACATCGATAGCAATGGGGATAATCTGTCAGTTACAGGTTTCTCTGAAACTTCATCTCAAGGAGTTACGATCGCCCGCGATGGTAATAGTCTGCACTATACTCCAGCAGATGGTTTTCGCGGTATTGACAGTTTTGAGTACAGTATTAGTGACGGCAATGGTGGAACCGACAGCGCAACAGTAACGATAACGGTGCCGAATGAAGCCCCCTCGGCTGTAAATGACGAGGCCACTGTGAGATTGGGAACCACTGGCACAATTGACGTCTTGGCAAATGACATCGATAGCAATGGGGATAATCTGTCAGTTACAGGTTTCTCTGAAACTTCATCTCAAGGAGTTACGATCGCCCGCGATGGTAATAGTCTGCACTATACTCCAGCAGATGGTTTTCGCGGTATTGACAGTTTTGAGTACAGTATTAGTGACGGCAATGGTGGAACCGACAGCGCAACAGTAACGATAACGGTGCCGAATGAAGCCCCCTCGGCTGTAAATGACGAGGCCACTGTGAGATTGGGAACCACTGGCACAATTGACGTCTTGGCAAATGACATCGATAGCAATGGGGATAATCTGTCAGTTACAGGTTTCTCTGAAACTTCATCTCAAGGAGTTACGATCGCCCGCGATGGTAATAGTCTGCACTATACTCCAGCAGATGGTTTTCGCGGTATTGACAGTTTTGAGTACAGTATTAGTGACGGCAATGGTGGAACCGACAGCGCAACAGTAACGATAACGGTGCCGAATGAAGCCCCCTCGGCTGTAAATGACGAGGCCACTGTGAGATTGGGAACCACTGGCACAATTGACGTCTTGGCAAATGACATCGATAGCAATGGGGATAATCTGTCAGTTACAGGTTTCTCTGAAACTTCATCTCAAGGAGTTACGATCGCCCGCGATGGTAATAGTCTGCACTATACTCCAGCAGATGGTTTTCGCGGTATTGACAGTTTTGAGTACAGTATTAGTGACGGCAATGGTGGAACCGACAGCGCAACAGTAACGATAACGGTGCCGAATGAAGCCCCCTCGGCTGTAAATGACGAGGCCACTGTGAGATTGGGAACCACTGGCACAATTGACGTCTTGGCAAATGACATCGATAGCAATGGGGATAATCTGTCAGTTACAGGTTTCTCTGAAACTTCATCTCAAGGAGTTACGATCGCCCGCGATGGTAATAGTCTGCACTATACTCCAGCAGATGGTTTTCGCGGTATTGACAGTTTTGAGTACAGTATTAGTGACGGCAATGGTGGAACCGACAGCGCAACAGTAACGATAACGGTGCCGAATGAAGCCCCCTCGGCTGTAAATGACGAGGCCACTGTGAGATTGGGAACCACTGGCACAATTGACGTCTTGGCAAATGACATCGATAGCAATGGGGATAATCTGTCAGTTACAGGTTTCTCTGAAACTTCATCTCAAGGAGTTACGATCGCCCGCGATGGTAATAGTCTGCACTATACTCCAGCAGATGGTTTTCGCGGTATTGACAGTTTTGAGTACAGTATTAGTGACGGCAATGGTGGAACCGACAGCGCAACAGTAACGATAACGGTGCCGAATGAAGCCCCCTCGGCTGTAAATGACGAGGCCACTGTGAGATTGGGAACCACTGGCACAATTGACGTCTTGGCAAATGACATCGATAGCAATGGGGATAATCTGTCAGTTACAGGTTTCTCTGAAACTTCATCTCAAGGAGTTACGATCGCCCGCGATGGTAATAGTCTGCACTATACTCCAGCAGATGGTTTTCGCGGTATTGACAGTTTTGAGTACAGTATTAGTGACGGCAATGGTGGAACCGACAGCGCAACAGTAACGATAACGGTGCCGAATGAAGCCCCCTCGGCTGTAAATGACGAGGCCACTGTGAGATTGGGAACCACTGGCACAATTGACGTCTTGGCAAATGACATCGATAGCAATGGGGATAATCTGTCAGTTACAGGTTTCTCTGAAACTTCATCTCAAGGAGTTACGATCGCCCGCGATGGTAATAGTCTGCACTATACTCCAGCAGATGGTTTTCGCGGTATTGACAGTTTTGAGTACAGTATTAGTGACGGCAATGGTGGAACCGACAGCGCAACAGTAACGATAACGGTGCCGAATGAAGCCCCCTCGGCTGTAAATGACGAGGCCACTGTGAGATTGGGAACCACTGGCACAATTGACGTCTTGGCAAATGACATCGATAGCAATGGGGATAATCTGTCAGTTACAGGTTTCTCTGAAACTTCATCTCAAGGAGTTACGATCGCCCGCGATGGTAATAGTCTGCACTATACTCCAGCAGATGGTTTTCGCGGTATTGACAGTTTTGAGTACAGTATTAGTGACGGCAATGGTGGAACCGACAGCGCAACAGTAACGATAACGGTGCCGAATGAAGCCCCCTCGGCTGTAAATGACGAGGCCACTGTGAGATTGGGAACCACTGGCACAATTGACGTCTTGGCAAATGACATCGATAGCAATGGGGATAATCTGTCAGTTACAGGTTTCTCTGAAACTTCATCTCAAGGAGTTACGATCGCCCGCGATGGTAATAGTCTGCACTATACTCCAGCAGATGGTTTTCGCGGTATTGACAGTTTTGAGTACAGTATTAGTGACGGCAATGGTGGAACCGACAGCGCAACAGTAACGATAACGGTGCCGAATGAAGCCCCCTCGGCTGTAAATGACGAGGCCACTGTGAGATTGGGAACCACTGGCACAATTGACGTCTTGGCAAATGACATCGATAGCAATGGGGATAATCTGTCAGTTACAGGTTTCTCTGAAACTTCATCTCAAGGAGTTACGATCGCCCGCGATGGTAATAGTCTGCACTATACTCCAGCAGATGGTTTTCGCGGTATTGACAGTTTTGAGTACAGTATTAGTGACGGCAATGGTGGAACCGACAGCGCAACAGTAACGATAACGGTGCCGAATGAAGCCCCCTCGGCTGTAAATGACGAGGCCACTGTGAGATTGGGAACCACTGGCACAATTGACGTCTTGGCAAATGACATCGATAGCAATGGGGATAATCTGTCAGTTACAGGTTTCTCTGAAACTTCATCTCAAGGAGTTACGATCGCCCGCGATGGTAATAGTCTGCACTATACTCCAGCAGATGGTTTTCGCGGTATTGACAGTTTTGAGTACAGTATTAGTGACGGCAATGGTGGAACCGACAGCGCAACAGTAACGATAACGGTGCCGAATGAAGCCCCCTCGGCTGTAAATGACGAGGCCACTGTGAGATTGGGAACCACTGGCACAATTGACGTCTTGGCAAATGACATCGATAGCAATGGGGATAATCTGTCAGTTACAGGTTTCTCTCTAGACCCTGTATTGTCTGAGTTCATTAATATTCTTCGCCTAGCTACGCTCGAGATCAGCAGCGATAGTAAGAGTATGATCTTGACTAATAATATTTTTCCAATAGGGGAGGTAAATTCTTATGTTGGAAATTTTGAGTACAGTATTAGTGATGGCAATGGCGGAACAGACAGCGCAACTGCGACGATAACGCTGGGGGAAGTTCTGTCAGTTACAGCTTTCTCTGAAACTTCATCTCAAAGAGGTATTAGTGACGGCAATGGCGGAACCGACAGCGCAACTGTGACGATAACGGTGCCGAAAGAAGCCCCGATCGCAAAGGAAACCGATGGGGATGTTCCGTTGCAACATGAAGTTGCCTTAAATATCGGCGGTAGCGAAGATGACAAAGGCTTTGGCATAGCCACCGACAGCAATGGTAATGTGTGGACTACAGGACGTTTCTCCGGCAGCATCGACATGGATGGAGACGGCAACAATGATTTTACCAGCAATGGCAAGCTGGATAGCTATGTAATTAAATTTTCAGCTAATGCCGTCCCCATGGATATCAATCGAGAAAACGTCCCGGCCAACACTGTTGAGGGAAAGCAGATTATTGGTAATGATAATCTCTACACCACTACTGGACAACGAGAAACCCTAGAAGGTGACACTGGGAATGATACCATAACTGGTAACCGTGGTTCGGACGTTTTGTTAGGAGGCGCAGGTGCTGATGTATTTGTGTACAATAGCGTAGCTGACAGCGGTGCAGACCCAAATGCACGCAACGAACCCGGCGATTCTATTGTTGACTTCAATCCAACAGAGGATGCAATCCAGCTTGACTTCGAGATAGCTTCGGGAACATTAGTCTCTATTGATGATGTACAGATTGAAACTGAATCAATCAATGATGGCATGGCTACGATTAAGCTTTCTACTCATAATTCATTTAAGATTATTTTGGAAAACTTAGATCCAACAACTGATCCAACAACTATTGAGTCAATTATCCGAAATAGCATAATTACGCCACCGTTGGAGACAATTTAACCCTGGAAGTCAGCGATTTGCAAAATATCTCTGATTCGGAAAGCAGCAAGACAGTGATGGGAACTGTTAGGAATGCCGTGAATGCTAACTTACCTGATTTCAGCACTAACAGCATTGACGGTTTCACCACTTACACTGATGGCACGAATAGCCTGGTAATCGATGATAACGTGATTCAGAACGTCCTGACCTGAGAAGTGCGATACTGCGCCCAGACGGCATTACAAAGGCAGGGAAATGTTCTGTAAGGGCACAGCAGAGTGCAGATTATCGGTATCGCAAAAGAATCGCCTGCCAGCAATTGCCCTGACCAAGTATAACTTGGAATTACAACAGCACTCCGATTTTTCCGGAACGGTGGAGAAAATTACCCTAGTAGACCGGATGACCCCCCCTATGTGTGCGCGTAGCTACCAGTGGTAGCCATGTTGTCCTAGATGCTTCAGCATGCACCGGGGGCGCTTGCTGATCGCGCACTGCGTAGCGGAGGGATCCCGGAGCGTACAGCCATAGGAACTATGAACTACTAGGATTGCTGCTGCGGACAAGAATCACAGTACAATCACAGCCAGAGGCGATCGCCTCTGGGATATTGCCCTTAATGGCCTGCTGTAGCAAACCCTCGCGGCTAGCACCCATCATTACCACATCGGTGTTATCATTAGACACTTGGTCAATTATGGCTTCGGGAACAGAAGGCGATCGCAGCACTGTGGCAGCGACAAAACCACTCTTCAGTTTCGGCTTGAGAAACTGACTCGCCCGGTCGATCACCAGGCGATCGACCTTGTCCAGTTCTGGGTCAAAAACCTGGCACAAGCGGATTTCTGGAGAAAACTGTCCTTTGACAAGGGCGGGGAGAAGTCGCACCGCCGCAGCGCTATTGGGACCACCCGCCATCGGCAATAGCCAGCGTTTAAAGAGGGGGACGGGACAATAATTAGGAGCGGGATTTTTCGACAAGGGATTGGGCAGATTGAGCGATTTATTAGCTCCCAACTGGGAATTAGCCCATTTGACTAGGACCAGATCGCAGGGGGCTTGCCGGATCAGAGTGTCCATAGCATCGCCAAAAATCCGACCCGGAGTAGCGGCGCTACCCTTCCAACCCATCAGCATGAGGTCAATGTGGCGTTCTTTGATCGTTTCCAAAATTGCCTGGGCGAGGTCGTGGGTTACCCGCACCTGAGTATGGACTGGCACAACCTCATCTGGTACCATCCGCGCGTTTCCGAGAGCACCCACCCTGTCGTTCGCCTGCTGGCAACGAGATAGGGGGGGGCACGCCCAGGAGCACCCACCCGGTCGTGTCGCTCCCGCGCATGACATGGGTGGCGCTCTCGGAAACGAAAGTCTCTGGAAACGCGCTTGGCCTTCTCTAGCAAGACTAAAGATTTGCCGATATTTACTGGTGTTTCTTCCGGGGGACTGCTGCGAGGTACCATTAGCACCTGGAGACATTCGATTTCATAATCCTTCTCTATGGCGATCGAAAGAGCCATTTGTAACAATATTGGAGCTGTATTCGGGTTGGCCAGGGGTACGAGCAATCTGCCCCGTCCCGTCGCTGGGGCTTTGGTTTGGTAAACCACATAGGAACGTCCAGTAGCAAAGGTGGCCGCAATCTTGCCGTCCAGCCGATCGCCCTCCGTGCGGATAATATCGCTGCGAGTAATAATCCCCACTAGTTTGCGACCTTCAGTCACGGGTAGCCGACTAAGTTGATAGCGGTTGAGCCGATAGACCACATCCGAGAGATGATCTGTAGGTCTGACAGTCACGACAGGCTGAGTGGTCATAATCTCGCTGACAGGTCGATCGCCCGTCAATCCCTGGGCTGGGATCTTAGCCAGATCGCTCTGAGTCACAATCCCAACCAGCCTGGCATTCTTGACCACGGGAAAACCGCGATGATGGGAACGGGAAAAGGCTTTAACCACTTCATCAAGGGTGAGTTGACTGGGTAAAGTTTCCACCTTTTTTTGCATCGCGTCTGCGGCCTTCACCTCGGGCAGCAATCCGTAGGGGGCCCGGAGCGTAGATTCTGCTTGAGGCTGAATACCATTTCATTCCAAGAGGCGCTGGTAGAGGGAGCTTTCCGTTAATATGCCAGAAACCAGGTAAGCAACCACAGAACCAATCATCAGGGGTAGCACGAGATTAAAGTCAGCAGTCATCTCAAATACGATCACAATGCTAGTGATCGGCACCTTGCCCACAGCACTAAAGAAAGCCCCCATGCCTGCTAGGGCGTAGGTAGTGGGTGCAGCGACTCCCAAAGTATAGTATTGCCAGGTGCCCACCAGGTGGCCGAGAGCAGCTCCTAAAACTAGGGTGGGGGCGAACAGTCCTCCCGGCGTGCCCGCACCATAGGCGATGCAGGTGAACAGAAAGTGCGCGACAAAGGCCAGGGTAGCAGTAGCGATCGTCACGTCACCCGCCAGCAATATTTCTCGCAAACCCGCATTATTGTTAAACCAATCTGGCAGGAGGGCGATCGCCATTCTCGAAACTAATCCTGCCAGGGCCATTCGCCCTGGTAAAGTTAGAGGCAAGCGGCGATTGAGAGTCAGAGAGGTAATAATCCCTTGATTAAACAGAGTCCCCAGCAGTCCAGCGAGGATACCCAACAACAGGAAGGAGGGAATTTCTGGGGCTGAGAAACTGGTAAGGGAGTCGCTGATTTCCCGGTTGAGATTAAAGTTTTCACCCCTAGCAACCGCGAGACCACCGCACCCACAAAGGAAGCAACGATCGCTGTTTCCAGGGTAAGTCCTGAGACATCGTGCAGCAGTTCCTCAATTACAAATAGAACTCCGGCAATGGGGGCATTAAAACCCGCAGCTAATCCTGCCGCCGCCCCAGCGGCAATCATCTGGCGTCGGTGTTGAGGAGAAGTCGGAACTATGCGGGCTAAGCTAGCTGCTAGGGCGGCCCCAATTTGCACCGTTGGCCCTTGGCGACCCAGAGTCAGTCCCGAGGAGACAGATAATAGGGTACTCAAGAATTTGACTAGGGCGACGCGCCAGTTCAGCACGATGGAGCCACCAGTCAGGGCTGACTTAACTTGGGCAACGCCGCTACCCGAGTTTCCGGTGCAAATTGCTCTATCAACCAGCCAGCAATGAAGCCAAAACTGATGCCGATAACTGGTAAAACGAACCAAACTGGCAGGTAGTTAGACGCCTGTATGCGGACTGGTCCTAATAGCCCGATGCCATTTTTGAGTAAAACTGCGCTGCATCCCGATACCAAACCAATTATGCAAGCTTCTACGTTCGCGCCAGCACGAGAGGTACTTGCCTTTTCTAGGCGGCGTTTGGGCGATAGAAAGCGGCTCAGGCTAAACATCACATCAATTGCACAATAGGCAACTAAAGTATGATATCAGAGCGTATTCCTCATAAAGAATCATTCTGAATTCAGATTATGGGTAATTTACCGATTTTTCCGGAACGGTAGCTGTTCTGATTTTTCCGGAACGGTAGAGTACAGTGCGATTTTATCTCTTTGGGGATTTCTGACTTAATCTGTTTTTCCGGTAACGGAAAGACCATCAACAATCAAGGATGGGGTATAGCAGGAACCTTTCCAGTCGGCGTCGCCTCCCAATGCCACTAATTGTTTCAGGGCCTGATAGACATTACCTGCAACCATCGTATCTTTAACTCTACCGACTATTTGACCGTCACGGACAAGATATCCCAGGTCAACGTTGATGGAAAATTCCCCAGAAATTCCCTGCGGTGTCTGGAGCGTGCTCTTGTCCTTCAGGACTCGGCACGCTCCAGACACCGCCGCATCCCCCAGGATTTGATCTATTACCAGTCCATCCTCTAGCTGAGCAATTAAGTCCCGCAGTTGACCAGTTCCGGGTTTAATTAGTAAGTTAAACAGACCCGGTTTGGGATAACTCCCTAAACCGGGGCGAAACCCATTACCTGTCGTTCCTTTGCCTAGCAAGCCGCCCGTGGTCCGATCGGCGTAGAAGTTTTCTAAGATCCCATTTTGGATGAATACTAAGGGTTGGGTGCTCGTGCCTTCATCGTCAAAGGGGCAACTGTAAGGACCTGCTTCTGGTTGCTGGAAAATGGTGATGTGGGTGGAGATTACCCGTTCTCCTAATTTATCGCTCCAGGGAGATGCTTTCTCTACTACCTGTTTGCCGTTGAGGGCGCTACTAATAATTCCCCAGAATAGGTCTGCTGCTTTGGCTGTAAACAAGATTGGTAGGCGACCTGTTGTGGGGGGCGGCACGTTTGCTTTGGCCCAGTCTAATCGCTGTAATAATGTATTTGCTATTAGCTTGGGATCTAGGCTGTCCCGCTGGGTTTGACCTTCACTCACGCCCAATAAATCATCCCCCCGCACCCATTCTGATTCTAGATAGCAGCTGAGGGTGCGGTCTGTATAGCTACGGTTGAGTCCTTTGGAGTTGATGATGCTAGTTGTTTCTATTTCACAATCCCATTCGCTATTGCAGATGACTTCTGGATAGGCATCTCTGACCCTGCCGATCGCCTCTTTACCCCAAGCTACCAGCTGTTCTGCTGCCACATTTTTTCCCATATTGCTCTCGACATCCTCATCGACCTTATCGGCTAATTCTATCCTGCCTGGAGGATTGAGATGGGAGAGAGCGATCGCCCGTTCTACCAGCGCTTTTGGGTCCACTGGACCGTAGGCTACTGCCAAACCCGGACGCCCGTCCACCCACAGTCGTAGGGCCGTACCTGCTGATTCACTGTTCGTCAGTTCCTTGAGTCGGTTCGCCTCGAAGGTCACTGATAACTCGCGCGATCGCTCTTGAAATACTTCTGCTGCTTCTGCGCCATTTTTCCCTGCTATATCTAATAGTTTATCCGCCAATTTTTCTTGTTCTCTGTCCACCGTTCCGGAAAAATCAGTATCTGTCACTCGCTGCCTTCCTCTTCTCCTCAAATTATTTTTGGTACTGTTGGGGTTTGCGTACCTCAACCCAACCTACATTTTTTTATTGTCTCGTTCCCTGACTCTGGCAGGGAACGTCTTACAAGAGCCAGAGCCTCTTGTCAATACAGCCTTTATCTGCTAGCGGAGGGTTCCCGGAGCGTACAGTTCTTGTAACAGCCAAAATCCGGCAAAGGATTGGGACTGCGGATCCGACTGGACAGCTAAAAAATGGATTTGCTGCACTTCCTGCTTTGCTGATTCAAATCCTGCTGCTTCTGTGATGAGTTGCTTATTCTTCAGGTTCGCTAAAATCCAACTGTCACTAGCCCCCGTTTCCAAGATTAATTTTGCGGCGTCTGGAGACAGCTCATGCCTGAAGGACGCGGTAGCGACCGAGACACCGGCCGGAGATTCGGGGATAAACTTCAAAAACGCCAGTTCTATACCTGACATCCAACCCGCCATCGGCAGGGCCCGGGGCGAGAATAAAATTACTCCTGGAATAGGGGTTTCTGCTGTCACCTCCTGGGGTATTGGAAATGCTTCGCCAAAGGAAATATCCCACTCCGACATTTCCTGAAGATCCCCCGCTGTTAAGCTGACAAAGGCCCATTGCTTGGGCCTCAGGGCGTCTGGTAGCCGTTGAGGTATTGGGGGTTGATAGCTTCGCGTCCGGAGACACCCACCCATGTCGTGCGCGGGAGCGACACGACCGGGTGGGTGCTCCTGGACGCGAGCTGATGGTACAGCCTGGGGGTCGTATCCAGTCTCCTGGGATACACTTCCTTGCTTCGTTCTTCTAGCAACTGGTTGAGGGCGATCGTCCGCCGCGACGGCACCGCCTGAATATCTAATTCCTGACAGGCTTTTGTTATCATATTTTTCATCTGACGCCGGAAGAAGCGAATTTGGCTGGGGGCTTTTCCTGCTTGGGCGATCGCCTCTTCCAGGACTTGGCGCAGCTTCACCGAATTCACCTCTTTACTCGAACAATACTGAGAGTATTGAAACAGCGATTCTCGGTGGATATTCAAAGGACTCTCACACAGTATAACTTCCCAGATTTTTTTGTTTTTATCGTCTAAAATTGGACACGAGTAGAAATCTAATTCCCAGATGATTCCCATTGCTAATTGTTAATCCCTATTTGTTGATTGCTAATTGCCCGATCGTAACAATTAGCCTCGTTCCCACGGCTCCGCCTGGGAACGTGCTTATTTCTTTTCCAATATCTTTTTCGCCGCCCTGTCTTTACGGGCCTCTGCAGTTGCCATGACTTCGGACATTTTTTTTATCATTTCTCCTGGGTAATTTTCCAACACCTTGGTTGACAGAGAAATGCGACTTCTGCCTTCATTCTGATTAATAATCATCGCTTTAATTTCCTGACCCATTTGAAACAGGTCTGACAGGGAGGGAACGTAATTTTGGCTGATTTGCTTGACATGCAGCAGAGCTGTCGAACCACCCAAATCTACAAATACGCCAAACGGTTTGATGTTAGCAATTTTCCCTTTTACCAACTGCCCCAACTCTAATTCGCTGAAGCTAGCGGACTGAGCTGCTATCCGCTGAGAGAGGACGAGTTTTTTCGTTTCCGGGTTGACCTCCAAAAAGCTGACGTTCAGGGATTCTCCTTTCAAAGCTTCCAGGTTATCTCGATCGATCAGGTGCGATCGGGGGATAAAGCCGCGCAACCCTTCCACGTCCACAGTGACGCCGCCTTTATTGGAGCCCGTAACAATCACCTGGAGTGATTGCTTATTTTCCTCGATCTCGATCAGCTTTTCCCATAGCCGTTTGATTTCCAGCTGACGGCGGGAGAGGGTCACCTGACCTTCATCATTCTGCTCGCGGACGATCAGGAAGTCCAGTTCCTCTTCTTGGGGCAGGACTTCTTTGATATCCTTATCCTTTAAGCTGCCAAAGGCAACTTCGCTCATGGGTAAGAATGCTGTGGACTTAGCACCAATTTCTACATAGATGCCATCCTCATCGTATACTTCTACCTTGCCCCGCACGACTTGCCCTTTTTGAAAGTTGTAGTCATGTGCTTCTAGGGCCTGGGCGAAATCATCCATTGAGAATGACTCTTTGGTGGGGTTAGGTGCTGTTTCTTGGGAATTCATTGTACTCAGAAGAAATTAGGCTGCGCTTAGTGCTTGGGAGAATAGCTGTTGCACCTGCTTCCAGGCGTCAGTTGCAGCTTCCCAATTATAACTAGAACGTTGGTCGCAGCAGAAACCGTGGTCTGCTCCATCGTAGCGAAAGATGCGATGGGAAATTCGATGTTTTTGCAGTTCGGCCTCTATAAGATCGACTTGTGCAGCTGGGATGCTGGCGTCCTGCATGCCAAAGAAGGCGTAGACCATCAGTTTTCTGGCATGATATGGCTCTGAACAGCCTTCTTACTCAGGTTTCAATATTGCGCCTTGGTTCACCAGCAATATTGAGGATCTATCCTGCCAACTACTTGACTATATCACCGGCTCATGATTAAGTGTCACTTTTAATTACACCCACTACAGCCCTCAACTTTTCCTTGTGAGTTTTGATGGTCTTGTCGCTTGGCTTTATGAGGGTTTTGAAACCTTTCCCTGTTTTTCCACTTCGGTGTTTACCTACTTTGTACTGTCGAACATTAAAGCCGAGGAAATCAAATCCCGCCTTTTTTCCTTCCAAAGTATGGGCCATTCTGGTCTTTTCAGGTTTTAGCTCTAACCCTATTCCTGTTAACCACTCACTGATAACTTCCTTCGCTTGCTCAACTACCTCGCGGTCTTTGTGCATCACTACAAAGTCATCAGCGTATCGCACTACTCCTAGTTCTTTCTGTTTGATTATGTTTGCCGGAACTATCTTTCTCACTTCTGCCTCCATCCCATGCAGTGCAATGTTTGCCAGTAGAGGGGATATTACTCCGCCCTGTGGCGTTCCTGCATAAGTCGGCTGGTATTCGTTCCGGTCCATCACCCCAGCTTTTAACCATTCCCGGATTTTTCTCCGTATTGGTGATGAGTTATTTAATTTTTTCAGTAGTGCTTTGTGGTCTATGCGATCGAAGCATTTTGCAATATCGGCGTCTAACACCCATTTGGGTTTTTGACTAACACTAGCGAATATTGCCGCAATCGCATCGTGGCATCCCCTGCCCGGCCTGAACCCGTAGGAGTTTGCCTCAAACACCGCTTCCCATTCGGGTTCTAGCGCTATCTTGACTAACCCCTGTAGGGCCCTGTCGTATATTGTGGGTATTCCCAGTGGTCGCTTCTCTTCCCTTCCGGGTTTTGGTATCCATACCCTACGGGTGGGTTTGACCTTCTTCCCATCATTGACTTTAAGCTGCCTTACCAGTGGTTGTCTTTCGGAGGGTTTGAGCGCAATCACGCCGTCCATCCCTGCCGTTTTCTTCCCTTGGTTTTGTTGGGTAACCTGTCTCACCGCAATCATCTTTGCGGACCATGACCTTGTCAATAAACCCTGGAGCTTGCGTACTAGCTTCCTATTCTCACTTTGGGCCGCTCTGTAGATGCGCTTTTGAATCTTAAATACATTCCGTTCCAACTTTCGCCAGGGGACTGCATTCCAGTCATATACTTTCCTTTCGGATGTACACCGTGACATATGAAATTCTACTAACCTCCACATTTTGGTTAATCGTGAGGGCGTCAGGGTAGGGGTCGAACTGGGAATCGCTTCCCAATCCTCCCGTTCGGAACCGTGCTTGCGACTTTCACCGCACACGGCTACTGGTTGGTAAGTCCTTGTCATGGATAGCACTATCAGAGTTACCTCCTACTGGCCTTGTCTTGTGAGATTTGGCCCCCAATGGTTGTCAGTAGACTGTTTTTAATGCCTTAGCTCCGGAAGGTTCGCAGAGGATATACCCGATAAAACCTTGAACCTGCTCTTTACTAACTTTTAGCCGTAAAATTTGGTTGGCCTCCGAGTTTTTACCCGGCTAAGGTCTTCTAGTCCATAAATCCGACTTTTGGGATTTCTCCCTAGTAACTGGAAAAATGGGGTTAATTTCTCCCTTGACTTCTTACCATATCCGTCCTACGTCAGCTCTGGTTACCCAGTATCGCCTACATTACTATAGGCGTTATCCCAAGCATTACCCTGGGCATTGGCTTCTTAGGACATCCCTCCCCCGACGGCTTGCGTTTATCATCTAACTGGTCCCGAGGGGGACAGCACATCGGAGGTTACTTCGTTCCTTGGTATCATTTCATGATGCTTTTAGACCCTTACTCTCCCCCGGGAGTTCTGTGGACGCATTGTTAACCAGATAAAACGGTCAACACTAACTACCATTTCCCTTTTGGGCCAGCGTATTAGCCTTATTCCGCTGGTCTAGTATAACGAGGTTTAAGCGTAAGTTCGTTTTCTCTAGTCATGAGCATCTTTCCTAGCGGCATAACCGGCTTAGGCTGCCAGTTGTCCTACATTTAAGTCCTTGCTCTGCACCCCGGTGATGTCACTCCGAAGCACTAAGGACCGGTGTCACTCTCGCGCCAGAGAGGAGAGGAATTGAACCTCCATGAGTACCAAAGTTGTCCGGCTAATGGAACCAGACCTGACTGTTCACCGCTTACCCCGATTTAGTCGGTATTGCTGGTTTAGGTCAGAACGAATCGCACCTTATCCTATCTATTACGGATAGGCTTGCTTCTCCACTCAATCTTTCCCAGTTGTGACCTGCTAATGAATTGCAGATGTTGCGCCTTCGGTGGCTACTCAGCAATCGACCTCACTGAGAGTACATCAACTGGTTTACTTCGTTCCTGTAGATGATTGTTTGCGACCTTAGAGGGTGGCCCTACGCCGGGTTTATTGTCGGTGCTAGTTGGTCAGATAGCTACCTGCCAACGACCTATATCCTATCCCTTTTTGGGCCAGTGTGTAAGCCTTATTCCACTGGTTAATCGTTACGACGCTGCATCACTTCGCTTCATGCTCCTCATAGCCGCTTGCTCGACGTTGACCAGTTTAGGCTACCAGTCATTAACGCCTTTTCGCCCCGCTTTACGGATTGATGCCATCGCTACCGCAGGGGCGATGCTTTTACCCCTGCACCTGGGGAGAAGGACTTGCACCTCCATCATCTCTGGGTTTCGCCGGTCTTCCTTGGTATCTCCACCGGTGGTTGACTTTACCCTACAAGTTTCAGGACCAATGATATCCTGCTAGCGTTCCCGGTTCTATGGCCTGTGACACCGCCATTTGACGTCCTCACTTCCATTATGGACCTTTACGCTAAACGAATCGCACGACTAGATCGATTTTATCGCGCTAGCTGGGAAAACTCTATCCATGCAGCAGAAAAGGCATAATTATTTGGCGTTGCACAATAACGGGATGATGGAGATAGTTGCAGAACTCTCAAACTTAGACTACAAGCCATTTTCAGTTATGTGCAAAAAAGGGCATCATCCCCAAAATGTGCAATGCCAATTATTTTATAGAGATAATTACTCTTTCAGCTAGCCTGGAGGTTATGGAATGGTGCAGTTTCAGATTCAGCTAGATAGTGACATCCCCGCATCCAACCAGCTCTTTAATCAAATTCGGTTCGCGATCGCCTCTAGGCAATATCCCCCGGGGTACCGGCTCCCCAGCACCCGTGCTCTAGCGATGCAGACTGGTTTGCACCGCAACACGGTGAACAAGGTGTATCGACAGTTAGAAGAAACTGGTCTAGTGGAAGCGCAAGCGGGTTCTGGGATTTTCGTGCGGGCCGAAGGACTGGACGGAAAAGCGCCACACAAGTCTTATCTGCTGGAAAAATACCCAGATGCCGAACATCTGGTGAAACAGAGCTTAAATGAGCTGCTAGAGCAAGGTTGCTCTCTCAATGAAGCTAGAGAGTTGTTTTTGGCAGAAATTGACTGGCGCTTGCGTTCTAGTGCCCGGGTACTGGTGACTGCACCGCGTCAATGATATCGGTGTCGGGGAGTTGATGACCCAGGAGTTGGAACAAGAACTGGGTATACCGGTGCAACTGGTGCCTTTAGAGGAGCTGACTGAGGTGCTAGATCGGATTTCCTCTGCTACTGTGGTAACTACCAAGTATTTTATTGGAGATGCCCTGATCTGTGCGGCTCCCAAATCTGTGCGGGTGATTCCGGTGGATATCTATGACTATGCTGAAGAAATTAAGCTAGTGAAAAGCTTACCCAAAAATACCTGTTTGGGAATCGTCTGCCTTAGTGCTGGCGTGCTGCGAGCCACGGAGGTGATCATTAATAGTCTCAGGGGAGATGAGATATATGTGATGAAGGCTCAGCCCCAAGATAACTATAAACTAGATGCTATAGCTCGCGGTGCCCAAGCGATCGTTACTGATATGGCGAGTTATGATGCCGTCAAGGCTGCGGTGGCCGCTGCCAGAGAGGACATTATTCGCGCTCCTCGGATCTATCCCTGCGAGAATTATATCGATTCTCAGTCGATCGAACGACTGCAGCGCGAACTAGGTTTGGACTAAATGGGAGTGATTATGACACAACAGCCTGCAATTAGCTTACAAGAGGCGATCGAACAGCGCCGTGCGGCTCGTTCTTTCCGCCCGGATCCTATTCCCCAAGATACTTTAACAGAAATTCTGCGCTTAGGGGTGCGATCGCCTTCTGGATTCAATTTACAACCCTGGCGTTTTGTGCTAGTCAGGGAGCCACAGAATAAGGAAAAGCTGAGGGCCTGTGCCTTCAATCAACCTCAAGTGACGGAAGCGCCGGTGGTGCTGATTTGCTGTGGCGATCGGCGGGTAAACAGCAGCGAGTATATTGAAGAGACGATCGCCCTGGGGAAAGAAACTGGTGCGGTGAATGATAAGTACGCTGAATTTATGCGCGGATCTATTCCCCAGCTATTTGAGAATCACCCCTGCTTTGAGTCGATAGAAGCTTGGACAAATCGCCATACAATGCTAGCGGTTGCCCATATCATGATTGTAGCGAAAAGCTTTGGCGTTGACAGCTGTCCGATGGAAGGGTTTGTGGCAGCGCAGGTAAAGGAAGCGTTTAATATTCCAGCAGAGGTGGATGTATGCTGTCTGTTACCTTTGGGTTATGCGAAGGAACCTTTTAAGCTGTATGGCGGACGCTTTGGGTTAGATAAAGTCTGCTACGGCGAGAGTTTTGGAGCAGCATTTAAGCTGTAGGGTGGAATGGCACTGACTTAAGGAACAAAGTTGTTAATGTCATTGCGATTTTTCGCCAGCTCCCCAACGCCCCCTCCGCTGCGAGTGGGGGGGTCGTTTCCACGAGCAATCGCGGAAGTTTAAAGAGATACTAGACTATAGCAAAGAGTCAGCAATCGCGGAAGTTTTTTAAACTTCCGCGATTGTCTCGGGAAACGAAAGGCCAAAGCGAAAAAATCATCATCTTGCATTAGCATCCCCCCTGCCCGCAGGGCGTAAAATCGCAATGACTTCTAGGAGATTTCAGCTTAAATCAGTGACATTCCCTGTAGGGTGGGCCGTGCCCACTGTCAGATGTTAACTTAGAAACCCGGTTTTTACGAAACAACCGAGTTTCTTAATTCACCAGTCGGATAGCAGCAAAATTATAATGTATTGGTATTGCTTATGGTACTCGCAATTGTAGCTGAACCTGCACCACTAAAAATTACCGCTGATAATGTCGTTCGGGTAGGCAAAACTCGCGTAACCCTTGACACGGTAGTTGCGGTATTCAAACAAGGAACAACGGCAGAAGAAATTGTTTATCGCTATCCGCCACTGAAGCTGGCTGATGTTTACGGGACTATTGCCTTCTATCTCAACCATCAGCAAGAAGTGGAAGCCTACTTACTGCAACGGCAGCAGCAAGCCCGAGAAGTTCGTAAGATGAATGAGGCTAAGTTCGATCCCCAAGGCTTACGCGATCGATTACTTGCTCGCAAAGTGGAAAGAGAAGCATGTTGAAGCTGCTGAGTGATGAAAACTTCGATAACACCATTGTTAGGGACTACTGCGTGGATATTGTCCGAGTTCAGGATGTCGGTTTATCTATAGAAGATATTATCATCATTTTAGATTGTAGTTTAGAAGGATAATTGGAAGGGCAAATCCACTATATTCCATTTTCCCTCGTTCCCTGTGTCCCGCTGGGAACGCTCCCGGGAGGCTCTGCCTCCGGTGGCCGCAATAGTCATCGTACCCCTCGTACCCCTCGTTACCCCTCGTTCCCAGGGTCTCCCTGGGAATGCCCCGGGAGGCTCTGCCTCCGGTGGCCACAAACGACATTATCTGCCACCCAGGTGGTGGGAGGAGGCAGAGCCTCTAGAACCCGTTCCCAGGCGGAGCCAGGGAACGAGGGGAATGAGGGGAAACAACTCTTTCGTTCCCGGGTACGACTCTTCCGTTCCCGGGTACGACTCTTCTGTTCCCGGGTACGACTCTTCTGTTCCCGGTACGGCTATTCCGTTCCCCGGTACGACTATTCCGTTCCCCGGTACGACTCTTCCGTTCCCAGGTACGACTCTTCCGTTCCCGGGTACGACTCTTCGGTTCCCAGGTACGACTCTTCCGTTCCCGGGTACGACTCTTCTGTTCCCGGGTACGACTCTTCCGTTCCCAGCTATCCGTAGGTTAGGTTGACGCACGAAACCCAATGAGTGCATCTCTACGCCGGTCCCCGCGACAGGAGGTCACAACATTCCCTTCCCGAAACAGGATGAAGCATTGCGGTAGGGAAGTTTATCCGCCACCCAGGTGGTGGGAGGAGGCAGAGCCTCTAGAACCCGTTCCCAGGCGGAGCCAGGGAACGGGTTATGGAGGCGGAGCCTCTAGTTTAGAATGGTGCAAGATATGAGTTTAAATCACATCTTGCACAGAATAAGAGAACCCAAACCAGTAGCCTAGAAACCAGGTTTCTTAGTCCTTGCAGTCGAGTAGTCGAGTACCCAGAAACCCGGTTTCGCAGGAGTTACCGGGTTTCTTAGTCCTCGTCCTTGAGAGTCCTTGAGAAGGGCGATCGATAGCATTGCCCACCTGTACAAAAATCTAATGTCATGTCGGATATAATGGCACCCAAATAGTTGGTCTTCGGTGCCTTGCCTACGATTATTATTAGCTTTCAGCTACAGTTAGTTTAACACGATCTTTCCTTAGTCGGTTGAAACCGACTTTAGCTATTAGCCGGGGGTTTGAACGGCGGGCCACGAGACTTTCAGCTACAGTTAGTTTAACACGATCTTTCCTTAGTCGGTTGAAACCGACTTTAGCTATTAGCCGGGGGTTTGAACGGCGGGCCACGAGACTTTCAGCTACAGTTAGTTTAACACGATCTTTCCTTAGTCGATTTCAACCGACTTTAGCTATTAGCCGGGGGTTTGAACGGCGGGCCACGAGACTTTCAGCTACAGTTAGTTTAACACGATCTTTCCTTAGTCGGTTGAAACCGACTTTAGCTATTAGCCGGGGGTTTGAACGGCGGGCCACGAGACTTTCAGCTACAGTTAGTTTAACACGATCTTTCCTTAGTCGGTTGAAACCGACTTTAGCTATTAGCCGGGGGTTTGAACGGCGGGCCACGAGACAAGCACTAAAGTGCTTACTACAAACCTTTTACATTTCTTAACAGAGATTGATTTTCAATCTCTGTTTTGTCTATTAGGATACTGTTATTTCCAGATAGTCAGTAATACTCTGATAAGATGCAAGTTAGCACGGAGAGAGATTCATGAGTATTCATGCTGAACAACTGCACGATTCACAAGGAAAAGTAGCTGAATTGATGAGTGAGCCAACATTCTACTACTTTGCCTATGGTTCCTGTATGTGCCCAGTAGACTTAAAGCGCACCAACAAGCGAAAATACCCAGAGTTATGTAATTGGTCCAGCAAAACTGTCAGGCTATCGACTGCGCTTTAGTCGCCGTTCCCTTCGTCGCCAATGTGGGGCCCTAGATATCGTACCAGACCCCACCTCCCATGTGGAAGGCGTACTTTATCAGCTGCCCTGGCGACTCAGCGATCCGATCGCCTGGACGAAAGAGTCGTTTCCTCTTCACCCACCCTGTCGTTCGCCAGCAGGCAACGACATGGGTGGGTGGATCGGTAAACGATACGGAAATTCCCCGTAACGGCTATCGACGGGAAGCGATCGCGGTAGAATGTGGCGGGCAGATATATGAAGACGTGCGGACCTATGTCGTGGTGCAGAAACTGCCACAAGAACTGGCCCCCAACGACTGGTATTTCCATGTCGTGATGCGGGGTGCCGTTACCTGCGGACTCTCGGAGGAGTATTGCTGGAAATTGTTCAATCACATGCATCAACTGCAACAGCATCAGTGGGGAACGCAATACTGGCGATCGGCATAGGACGCATATTGCCTGTCCCAATATCTCTCGGTTAATAACAATAACGTGTCATTGCGATTTTTCGTCAGCTCCCCAACGCCCCCTCCGCTGCGAGTGGAGGGGAGTCCAAACCGACATTGTAGGGATCGCCGCCAGGATCCCCCCACGCGAAAAATCGCAATGACAAATGTGCCCCTAAATCGCTAGTTGGGTTTCCTCTACTTAGATAGCAAAAACTCTGGAGATAGCAGATCTCTTGCCAGTTCCCTCTCCCCAGGCAAATATATAGCAACAGGAATATCAATTTCGGTCATATACTTGCACATCAAAGGACCAACATCCTGCCACTCCAACTGACCTAAACCACATCCCAGGGCCGGCAAAGCTAAAGATTGTATTCCTGACTTTTGGTAATTTTCGACTATCCACTGCAAACCCTTTTCTATTCCCTGCATATCCGCTTTATTTCGCCAATGCTTTTTAGTCGGAAATAGCAAAAACCAAGTATGATGATTATTGCCGTTTTCTAAATAAACCCCTTCTTCAGCTAGTTCGTAAAATATCGAAGACTCCCGTTTGTAAAGATAGGGTTTGCCCATTTCCAGGATACCTTGCTTGCATAAATCCTCATATCTAACATAAAGGTCTGGAAACCGATATTTTGCCGTCGAGGCCAGTCCTTTGCCCATAACTCCCACGCAGTTAACACTCACAGTCAGAGTTTGCATCGTAGAAAAGAACATATCTCCGCGAATCAGAAATACATTGCTAGTTAAAGAAATTCTCAAATCGGGCAAAAAGAACTTTTTCGGTTCGACCACAAGGGGGATTTTCTGGATATTTGTATCCCCCGAATCACTAATAAATTTTTCTAAATTATACTTCGCTTTATCATTAGCGACATAGATCGATTGGATATAGCTTGCTGGGACCAAGTCAGGCACCAAACATTCAGCCATCATTTTCCTTTTCGATCCATCTTCCGCGTTCCACCATTCTTTATCAATTTCATCCTTAATCTTAGGTAAAATTTCTTGACATTCACCCTTTCCCTTCCGAATTATTTGCGACTCATTATGGGCAGCATTTCCAGTGGTAATAAAAATATTCGACTTCTTCAAAATACTTTTTTTTACGCAAATAATTGCAATTTCATCTTTTCGATCCTTTAAATAATATAGCATGGCATTGCGAGGTTGGAAATAAAGATTGGCAAAATCCCATAATTTTTTTTCACCCTCTACAATTTTGGTAGCACGACGATTGACAATTTCAAGATTATATATTTTTTGATATGACAGATTTTCTTTCTCAACTAAAGCATGAGAAAAAATTCACTTTTGCAAAATTGAAATAACATTGCCAAAATGAGTTATGTAGTATAGCCCTTCGATGCCAACCTTACGCGCCATCTCTTTTACCTTATCTCGCTAAAGTCCGGAAAATTGAAAATTGCGAATTGACATGAATAAAACATCAACAATTCTCAACTCTCAATTTTCCTCATTCTCAATTCTCTATCCTACTTACCGCCATAGTAGAAAGCAATTTCCTTGTCTTTCAGGGGCGCAAAGTCGGCGTCCAGAAGCATTTGATTCAGTTCTGCTTGCCCAATGTGCTTCGCCCCAATGCGGACAATGCGCGATCGCATGGTATTGGAAACCCCACTGCGCTGCCTGCCCGCCTCCAAGGCCATCACTTTATGATACAGGTCCAGCTTAGCAGGGGGAATGGGGGAACAGTCCAGGTCCAGTCCTTGGGCGATCGCCTCATCGACTGCACGCTGCGCCCTGGTGAATTTGTTTCCGGAGACATATGAATATCCGTGCTTGTTTACCCTAGTATTATACTAAAGATCTGTCACAATCTAGCTCCTGCCAAGAGTCAGGCAGCAGTGGCGGCATTATACCATACCTAGACCTTCCCAGAGCCAAGCCTGATCGGGCAGAGGGTAACCGGTGCTAGCAGCAAATAAAGAGGGGAGATAATCAGCTTCCGACAAGATCCTATATAATGAAATTATAGAGACAGACCTGCTGCGGACCAGAGAACAGGTCTAGCGGCCCGAGACCCGATCGCGCAGCGTGGCGCAGCCATAGGATGAAATGACTTGTATCAACCTTGATTTAGACCAATCATCAATCACGTAAGCCCATGTTCTGTCCAATGCAACTTGACTGTAAATCCATGACGGGGATAGTATATAACTGCCCCAACTTGGATGAATGCTTAGAAAATTCACCCCTAAACAGGATGGAGGAAATTAAGCTTTATTACCTCAATCAAGGAGTAAAACCGGAAGAACTGCAAATCAATGCTCGACCTTACCACCGCAGAACCCAGAGGAACCATCCGCCAGCAGGCATCAGACGGGATTTTATCTACAATACCGATAGTGACACCAGAGACGGGATGATATTTGGGGGTTCGGTTCAATGGGGAGAAACCTACGGTGGAGTCAAGAATTTCTCCAATTTGAGTCTGGAAAAATTGCAACAGTTGATAGACCAAAGATTTGCAGATCCCGAAGCAGGACATAATAACTCTCCCACAATTAGGGAATTTATGGAATTCGCCCAGCAACAAGCTAGAAAGGGTTTGCTTTCAATTTTGAGGGTTACGCAGTTAGTCCAGACCGTGAAGATTATCGGGTCAGCATTGATGGGATTATATTTAATGGCAGTTGCCCACATCAGTTGATTGTGGAGTTCCAGGAATTTGTCGGCGATCCAGACGAAATCGACCTGGATCCATATTACCTCAGAGCTTGGTGGGATTAGTACAGGCAAGCTCATGGACTTGTGGTAACATCAAAAGAATAGTACGCCATATCCGATTATGTTTGACGCCCTGGCCGATCGCCTAGAAGATGCCTGGAAAAAACTCCGGGGACAAGACAAAATATCTGCGACCAACATTAAAGAGGCTTTGCGAGAAGTCCGTCGCGCCCTGCTGGAAGCGGACGTTAACCTGCAAGTGGTTAAAGATTTTATCGCCGAAGTCGAAACTAAAGCCCAGGGGGCGGAAGTTATCGCTGGCGTGGGCCCGGACCAGCAGTTTATCAAAATTGTCTACGACGAACTGGTAGCGGTGATGGGAGAAACTAATGCTCCCCTCGCTAGAGCCGATAGCCCTCCCACCATTATACTCATGGCAGGTTTGCAAGGCACGGGGAAAACTACAGCCTCGGCGAAGTTGGCTTTGCACCTGCGCAAGTCGAATAGTACCTGTCTGCTGGTGGCAACAGATGTCTATCGTCCAGCGGCGATCGACCAACTGGTGACCCTGGGAAAGCAAATAGACGTGCCGGTGTTTGAAATGGGCTCGGACGCCGACCCGGTAGAAATAGCTCGTCAAGGGGTGGCAGAGGCCCAAGCTACGGGCATCGATACGGTGATTATCGACACCGCCGGACGCCTCCAGATCGACGAAAAGATGATGGGGGAGTTAGCACAAATCAAGGAAAATGTCAAGCCAGACGAAACCCTATTAGTGGTAGATGCCATGACGGGGCAAGAGGCGGCAAATCTGACCCGGACTTTCCACGAACAGATTGGCATTACTGGGGCGATTTTGACCAAAATGGATGGAGATAGTCGCGGTGGTGCGGCTTTGTCAGTGCGCAGGATCTCCGGTCAGCCAATCAAGTTTGTCGGCGTGGGGGAAAAGGTGGAAGCGCTACAGCCATTCTATCCCGATCGCATGGCGTCCCGGATCTTGGGCATGGGGGACGTGCTCACCCTGGTAGAAAAGGCCCAAGAAGAAGTAGACTTGGCAGACGCCATGCAGATGCAGGAGAAGATTCTAGAAGCCAAGTTTGACTTCACCGACTTCCTCAAGCAAATGCGCCTGCTGAAGAATATGGGTTCCTTCGGCAATGTGATGAAGCTGATTCCCGGCATGAATAAGCTGACCGGCGATCAACTGGAACAGGGAGAAGTGCGGCTGAAACAGGTGGAGGCGATGATCAACTCCATGACCAAAGAAGAACGTCGCAACCCAAAATTGCTATCGGGTTCTCCAGGCCGCAGACGCCGGATCGCCTCGGGTTCCGGTCATTCTGAATCAGATGTTAGCAAGCTAGTCAGCGAGTTCCAACGCATGCGATCGATGATGCAGCAAATGACCATGGGAGGGGGCATTCCGGGAATGCCAGGAATGCCAGGAATGGGGGGAATGGCCGGAGGTGGAATGGGCGGACGGCCCCAGCAGGGATGGCGGGGCTACAGCGGCGGGACTCCCAAGAAGAAAAAGAAAAAGAGCAAGAAGAACAAAGGCTTCGGCAGCTTTTAATCGATCGCCAGTAGGGCACCTTTGATATATCCACGGCGCTAATCGCACAAAAGAGTGGATATATCGACCCATCATCCGCTAAACTAACGCATATAGCTGCACCGAACATGGTAAAATAGTTAGTTCAAGGTATTTTCATTACTCAAGCACGAACATGATCAAGCTCCGATTAAAGCGATACGGCAAAAAGCGGGAAGTCAGTTACCGAATAGTGGCGATCGACTCAAGGGCCCGCAGGGACGGGCGTCCCCTAGAAGAACTGGGCTTCTACAACCCCAGAACGGACGAAACCAGGCTAAATGTCCCCGGACTGGTGAAGCGTGTCAAGCAAGGCGCTCAACCAACCGATACTGTCCGTCGCATCCTGGAAAAAGCCCATGTATTCGAACAAGTCAAAGCCACTACCACTACCGCAGAAGGATAAGAAGATGGCTTCCCAGTCCCGAGGCCCAGACTACGAGGAACTCGTCCGGTTTTTAGTGGAACCCTTTCTAGAGTCACCAGAGGCATTATCGGTGGATTGCGAAATATCATCGAGTGGGCCGCGAGTTTGGATTCGTCTGGCTTTTGATGTCGCTGATAAAGGACGAGTCTATGGCAGAGGCGGACGCAATCTACAGGCAATTAACCAGGTGCTGACCGCTGTGGCCCGAGCATCTGGCCAATCTGTATACCTGGATGTGTATGGTGGCTTTAAGGAAGCTGAGGAAAATAATGGTTCGGCAGCGCCAATTATGCCCAAAAGTAGAACGGTTGCCAAACCTCAAGGTCGTGGTGCGCCAATTCTTAAGCCTTCTCGCAGGTCCCAGTCCCCGGAGTAGTCCATCAGGGTGATGAATACAGACAATGATGAACGGGCAATAATTGAGCTGAATAGTCCCGATAGCGCGATCGCCCTGGGGGGGTATGGAGAAGAAAATCTCAAAACCCTGATGAAGCAAACGGGGGCGCAGGTGGTGCTGCGGGGACAGGATTTGGTGATTTCGGGAACGGCCAAACAGGTGGAAATCTGCTCGGTATTGGTGCGATCGCTTGCGGATTTCTGGAGCAAAGGTAAGATGATTTCGGGGGCGGATATCCTGACGGCGCGTCACGCATTGGATACGGGACGCCAAGACGAACATCAAGACCTGAAGAAAAATGTCTTGGCCCGTACCCGTCGGGGGGAAGAGATTCGCGCCAAAACCTTTGCTCAAAAGCGGTATGTAGAAGCAGTCCGCACCCAAGACATGACTTTTTGCATCGGTCCGGCGGGAACGGGGAAAACCTATTTAGCAGCAGTTATCGCCGTCCAAGCATTGCTAGAGGATCGGTACGAACGACTGATTCTGACTCGTCCCGCTGTGGAAGCTGGGGAAAAACTCGGCTTCCTCCCTGGGGACATGCAGCAGAAGGTAAATCCTTTCTTGCGTCCCCTCTACGACGCTTTGTATGAATTTATCGAGCCCGAAAAAGTAGCGAATTTGATGGAACGAGGGGTGATAGAAGTGGCGCCCCTGGCCTATATGCGGGGTCGCAGTTTGAATAATTCTTTTATCATTGTAGACGAAGCTCAGAATACTACGCCCGCTCAGATGAAAATGGTACTGACAAGGCTGGGTTTCCGTTCTAAAATGGTGGTAACGGGGGATATTACTCAGACAGATTTGCCAGGGAACCAAATGTCAGGGTTGGGATTAGCGCAGAAAATCCTGCAAAATGTGGAAGGAATTACTTTTTGTAAGCTGACTCAGGCGGATGTGGTGCGCCATCCCCTCGTGCAGCGGATCGTGGCCGCTTACGAAAAATACGATTCCGGAGAGTGCGTAGGACGGGCGTCTCGCCTGTCCTAGGCGCAAAATAGATCTCTTGTTGATTAGCTAAACTATACTAGAACTATGAGCAAAATCGCAACGGCTGTATTTGACGGTGAAGTTATGCGACCGTCCGAACCACTGGAACTGGAACCAGGCAAAAGTTATGAGATCGGGGATGACACGGAACGAGTAAGTAAAGAACACATTGCCATTCATCCGGACTATTGTTTTGGGAAGCCGCGCATTATCAACACCAGAATGTATGTAGCGGCTATTGCAGAAAAGTATCTGGAGATGGGAGAATCTCTAGAAGAGATTGCGGCTAAGTACGATCTATCTATAGCATCAGTTCATGCAGCGATGGCCTACTATTACGACCATCGGGAAGAGATCGATCGCCGCACGGCAGAAAGCGAAGCTTTGGTAGAAGAAATGAGACGGAATAGTCCTCCATCCCGTTTTCAAGAAAAGTTGAGGGCTATTCGAGGTGAGTGAGAAAATCAGGTTTCATGCCGTCGTGGCATTGATGTAATAACAACTACTGTTGAGGCTCAATTGCTCCTATTTTGAGCGAACGTACCGTCATCTTACCCTGTTCCTGGCGCTGGGGCAACGTACCGTCATCTTACCCTGTTCCTGGCGCTGGGGCAACGTACCGCGATCGACTCTAGACTCAGTCTATTTTCCGGTAGAAACTTTAACGTAGACTCAACTAAGGGGCTGGCTGGAGATTTTGACTTCGTTTCCACGAGCACTCACCCTGTCGTGACGCGAATGCGCACGACATGGGTGAGTGTCTCGGGAAACGAAATGCTGACAGATAACCCAGATAAGCTGACGCTCCAGTGGTTGCGGTGGTGTCGGCGAAAAATGAAAATACGTTCCCAGGCAGAGCCAGGGAACGAGGGGATTGGCTCAATGTTTTGCTACAATGTACGCGGCAATACTGGCGCGATCGGGAGAACCCAAATTGAACTCAACCTAAAATATCCGCAGTCATTTTGGAAGAACACCCAAGACTAGATTACTTCCGCTATTGTGGCGATTATTGGCTCTGAGAAACGATCTGAAGGCTATGGTAGACTTGAACGATCGCTATCTAACTCCTGTAGATGAGTTGTTAGGCATCCTTGTTACTTTAACCGCTGGCAAATGAAGAGTGATATTGTTAAGAATTATCAATTATGCTTGCGATAAAAAGCGCGGTTGGGTTTCGTGCCTCAACTCAACCTAAAGTATTAGTGTAATACTATTTTATTAAACATATTCGGTGAGTTGACTCTGCACGGATGCATAGATAGGATAGGAGGCGGGAAGAAGACCGTGGAAGGAGAGGGTAGCAACGAGAGGGTAGCAGTTTTTTCTCTATCACAACGCCAAATAAATTGGTATAAATTATACTTCAGAAAAATCTCCTGCGATCTAAAATGTTGAAATGAGCAATAAATTAGTAATTTATGATGCCGAAAATAAGCAATGGCTGCGCTTCCGATCTCCGGAAATGGTGGTGAGGGCCGATAGCCTGTCAGAAGTAGTGCCGAAGTTCGCGGAAGTAAATGCAAGGATCCGCGCTCGCCAGATGTATGGGGCGGGTTTTATCAGTTATGAAGCTGCACCCGCCTTTGAGGAGTCTCTCCATACCCATTCTCTGGACTCATTTCCCTTACTCTGGTTTGGACTTTACCAGAAACCGGAAGTCATTCAACTTCCAGAAGCTTATGGAAATTATCATCTGAACTGGTATCCTTCAGTCAGTCGGGAAGCATACGATCGGGCGATCGCAACTATCAAGGAACAGATTGCCCGGGGGAAACGTACCAGGTAAATTATACCCTCCGCCTCCATGCCCCTTTTGCGGGGAACCCCTACTCATTGTTCCTCAAATTGGCGCGATCGCAGCAGGCCAATTATGCCGCCTATGTGGAGACCGATCGGTTTGCCATCTGTTCGGCATCCCCAGAACTATTTTTCCGTCTATCAGGCAAGCAGTTAACCTGCCGTCCGATGAAAGGGACAGCAGCACGGGGTCTGACCTTAACTGAAGATAACATGATGGCGGAGTGGTTGGCTTATTCCGAGAAAAACCGGGCTGAGAATGTGATGATTGTGGATATGATCCGCAATGACATGGGGCGAGTTGCAGAGATCGGCAGCGTGAGAGTTCCCAGTTTGTTTGATGTGGAACGCTACCCGACTCTCTGGCAAATGACATCCACTGTGACAGCGACCGCAAGTGCCTCAATAGATGAGATCGTGGCTGCTCTTTTTCCTTGCGCTTCTATTACCGGAGCACCTAAATCCCGCACCATGGAGATTATTCGCGATTTGGAAAGGACACCACGTCGGATCTATACCGGATGTATCGGTTTTATCTCTCCCCAGCGTCAGGCTCAATTTAACGTCGCTATTAGAACTGTATTGATTGACAAACAAGCAGGCAAAGCCGAATATGGTGTTGGTAGTGGCATTGTCTGGGACTCAGTCAGTCAGGAGGAGTATGTAGAATGTCAGGTAAAGGCGGGAGTTCTCACGATAAATCGCCCCAACTTCTCTCTGCTAGAGACCATGCTATGGACGCCGGATACTGGCTACTTTTTGCTAAGTTATCATCTCCAACGCCTGCAAGATTCAGCTATTTATTTTAGCATCTCCTGCGAGCTCGAAGAGGTGAAAAATCAGCTGGATACATTGGCAACATCCTTGCCCCATGAACCCCATAAGGTCCGGCTACAAGTAGCCCAAGATGGTAATATAACCTGGGAGGCGACGACCTTAGATGCAACTACTGAACCAGTAAGACTGAGTTTAGCTGCAAGCCCAGTTGATGCTACTAATCCATTTTTATATCACAAAACTACTAATCGTCAGGTATACGATCGGGCCCGTTCTGCTGGTCTTGACTGCGACGATGTTCTCTTGTACAATCATCGGGGCGAGATTACAGAAACCTGCTTTGGGAATATTGTCGTGCAAATGCACGGCGAACTGCTGACGCCGCCAGTCAAGTGCGGGTTGTTGCCCGGTACCTTTCGCGCCCATTTGCTCGCACGGGGAAAAGTCCGGGAACAAACGATCGCCCTAGAGGCTCTGCCAAAGTGCGATCGCATCCACGTCGTCAACTCAGTGCGCAAGTGGTGCTCAGCAATTTTGAATAACAGTCATCTGCACAGTTATAAGACAATTTTGTCAGTCAAGGGTGGCTACAATCATTTTAAGCATCATGTTTTTAGTCGGTTTTAACCTATCGGATCCCCAATCGAGGGAACGCAGGAGTTATAATTTATCTAGATGTGGAGGTAACAGCGAGCAGTTTCGAGAAAAGAAAACAGAAACTAGACGCAAGTCTGAAAAAAAAGCTAATCGCACTCAGTTTTTGGTCTATGCCGATGGAGACAAGATTCGCTGCCTCGTCAATGCGGCCAACCATTTCGATTTTGCTATTTCTGAGATGTTCACAACCGATTGCCTGGTAAACGATGTCGGGCCCCATCGCGCAGCGTGGCGCAGCCATAGGTTTTTATTTCCTCAGAGCGATCGGGTGCTATTGAACATTAACCTCTTTAGCCTACCTACTCCAAAGAGGATCGCCGCTGCAGTACTACTGAACAACAGAAAATTATGAAACCATTATTGAACGAAGCGCCAATACTTTGAGAATTTTCTCCATTTTTTTCCAGCTTTTCGGGCGGTGATGCCCTTGTTTTTCGGCTTGGACTTGGATTACTCGATCGCGAGATCGGCCTGATTCTGGTAACTTACTCCCATAAAAACGATTAGATTTTGATATAGGCTGTCCGCTAGTATTGATATAGGGTAAATAAACAAGAGTTTTATAGGCTTCATGAATATAGCAAACAGGTACACCAAGAGCATTACCTACCAGTCCCATTACCATTGTTTGTGCCTTAAAGCCACCCGTTGCTGCCAGGGTAACTAAACTGTTCTCTTGAGCCTGCTGGATGCGTTGTCGTAATAGTTTTGCCATTTGCCCGAGAGGAGATCCAGACTCTTCCAATTCATAATCAATATCGGGAATTTGCTCAATATTAACATGATTTTGTCCGAGGTAATTTTGAAAGTATGCTTGCAGGACTTCAGCACATTCCTGACCAGAAAAGGTGGCTGAATGGAGAAGCAGGATGCGATCGCTAGAGCGATCGGGAAGAGAAAGTTTTTGACCTTCTCGTTCGTTCTCCCTATTAATTCTAGATTACCAGCATTTACTATATCATGTCCGCTGGCATGTTGATATACATTGTCGTTGAGTACCCAGAAACCCGGTTTCGCAGGAGTTACCGGGTTTCTTAGTCCTTGCAGTCGAGAAAGACACCAATTTAGCCCATTATTAATACATATCCTCCCTTCTCAGAGAAAGATCGGCAGGCCAAGTTCCTACCGTAATCGCAGGAAAGTCTAGCGGTGGACGTTCTTTATTTGTGGTTGGTTTCTCTGCCACTAACTTTTCCCCGATCGCCAACCGTATTTGATGTTCTCCTGGCGAAATCTCCGGCGGCAATTGCAATGTGATTTTCCTGTCTGCATTCACGGTGGCAATGGTTTCAATTGTTTTCACAATATTCTTCCTCTAATGTACCTCATCAGCGCCGAATACGCTATAGTCCTTGTCGTAGAATATCCAGAAACCGGGTTTCTTAGTCCTTCTACGTTACTTTCCGGACAGGTCAGACACCCGTCCAAAGCGCGTTTCCTAGAGAAGAACTAAAGTCCTTACTACAAACCTACGGCTAGGCAAGGACTAAAGTCCTTACTACAAACCTACGGCTAGGCAAGGACTAAAGTCCTTACTACAAACCTACGATTCTTTATTCAATGGCAGATGAACGACGCCGACGCCGACGCCGAACATCTGGCTCACTCTTGACCTCACTATCGGCATCTTCGGCTTCAGAATCTTCTTGACCAGTTTCTGATTCCGTGCTTTGCTCCTTAACTATCTCAGAACTAGGCGTTACCTCGGCATTTTCTACCTCGGGCATCTCCCCCGAAGCTGCTTCATCATCAGTTACAGATTCCTCTATTACTGGCGCTGATGATGTGATATTCTCATCAGACCCTGTTTCCATTTCCGTCAAATCTGCTTCACCCCGATCGCTCTGGGAGGCGGTACTTACTCTGCTTTGCCCTGGCAGGGTCACGGAAACGATCGCAGATTTAGGATTCTTCACCTCATTGCGGTCCTTTAACATTAGGGGCGAAATCCCCATCAAGGCATACACATCCTGTTCCAAGGGTGTCATTTCTACTTCTATCACCTGTTTGGGTTCCACCGTAGCTTTATGCAGTTGACGCCTCAGCCTCGGCGATAACCGTTCCGTAGAAATAGCTTTCTCTTCCCAATCATCTTTAGCCTCCGGGAATTGCCCCTCTTCACGATCGCTTGCCCCTTTATCCAGCAACGGCGGTGCGGGAGCTTCTGATTCACCATTCACCCCGATGCGACGACGACGACGACGGTTATTGTTGAGAACCCCACGCTCTTGATAGCTGGGATGATTGGTCAGATCTAGTTCTTGTGCATCATAGGCATTGTTCGGATCCAGTCTGAGGCCAGGATCGGACAAATTCTCCTGAGGGACTCGATCTTCCTGGTCCCCTGGCAAGATAGGTGCCCCATTCCCCGCCCGGCGCAGTTCTGGAACTGCGTGGCTAGCTGGCATCGCAGAACGATCGATAATAGCCTGTGGGGAACTCTCAGATTCACCCGGTAGACGCAGCAAGTGACCTAACCCATTACAACTGGGGCAAGTCTGACCAAAAATCTCGTAAATATTTTGACCTTGGCGCTTGCGAGTCAATTCCACCAAGCCCAGTTCGGAAAGTTGGGCGATCTGGGGCCTGGCCTTGTCCGCGCTGAGAACCTTATTAAAATGCTCCAACACTTGCAACTGGTCCCGTCGCGAGTCCATATCAATGAAATCCACAACTATCACCCCAGCTATATTCCGCAGGCGCAACTGACGAGCGATTTCCGTTGCCGCTTCGCAGTTAGTCCACAGCACAGTTTCCCTGGCAGTACTAGACTTGGTGAAGGAACCTGAGTTCACATCAATTACAGTCAGCGCTTCCGTGGGCTCGATGATAATGTAGCCACCTGATGGTAAATCGACTCTGGGTTTGAGGGCTTCCCGAATGGCCGCATTGACCCGGAAATATTCCAGGATGTTAGCCCTCTCGCGGTGATGGTCAACCAAAATGCCTTGGGGTGCTTTACCCCCATTCCACATCATTACTTGCTGCTTCACCCGCTTGACTGCGGTCTGGGAGTCCACCACAATGCGATTGACATCACTACTGTACATATCCCGCAGCACCCGCTGAATAAAATCATCGTCGCGATTGAGTAGCGCTGGGGGCTTGGTGGAACTCGCTTCCAGTTGAATCGTTTCCCATTGCTTTTGCAGAAACTCTAAGTCATCCATGATGGCTTCTTCTGCCATCCCTTCAGCTTCCGTTCTCACTAGCAAACCCATACCCGCAGGTTTGATCAAGATTGCTAGTGCTCTCAAACGGTTGCGTTCGTTCTCAGAAACAATCCGCCGGGAGAGATTTACACCTCGCCCATAAGGCATCAGCACTAAATAGCGACCGGGCAAGGTAATATTACCTGTCAGCCGGGGACCTTTGTTTCCCGTCGGCTCTTTCATCACCTGGACTAGGACTTTTTGCTGCGGCATTAATAATTCCGTAATCGCACCGGAGGTCCGCCTTAGTCGTAAAGGTCCTAAGTCCGTGACATGAATAAATCCATTCCGTTCGGCATCTCCAATGTTCACAAAGGCGGCATCTATTCCAGGCAAGACATTCTCGACAACGCCCAGATATATGTCACTTACTTGATGGCTACCCGTAGCCACTACCAGTTCTTGAATTTGATCTGAACTAAATACAGCAGCAAGACGATGCTGCTCAGCGATTATGATTTGCTTCGGCATTCAATTTCCTCAAAAATCCTTGGTAATTTGTTATTGGTAATGGGTTCCTCTGTCTTCTTACTCATTACCAAAACCCAAAGAAAGCTCTAGTGCTACCCGCACTTTCTATAAGCACTTAAGCACTCAGTAAAGCATTCCGATGCGAAACTATTTACAGTTTCCTCATTCCACATTGACAATTCTTAAAAATATATCCGCTATCACCACCGAACTCATACCATTTTGGAAAAAAAATGCTATAGCAAGCCTCAATGTGTTGCGCAATATGGGTCTGCTGAAATCCTTGCCCTGCAAGGGTTTCAGCGCTGATTCCCCATGGGAATTGCACAAATGATTTAGGAGCACTATACAACGCCGCTTAATCTAAATGCTATTAGTCGGTTTTAACTGAGATCTTGCACCATTCTCGATTAGCCTCATGGCCCGCCGTGGGTTAAAACCCACGGCTAAGAGCTGAAGTGGGTTAAAACCCACTGAAAGCCTTATGGAAAAGGTATTTTACCTTCGTTTTACCCTCGTTCCCTGGCGGGAGCCAGGGAACGAGTTATCGAGGCGGAGCCTCTAGTTGAGAATGGTGCAAGATATGAGTTTTAACCGACTTTAGCTATGACGCCGGGGTTTTAACCCCCGGCTGGATGACAGCGAAGTGAGGGAATTTCTCGCACAGAATTGTAGCAACCTTTTTTCCAAAATGGTATCACACATTTCCAGTCCCGAATTGGTAGCAGACAAGATTTGATGAATTAATTTGTACAATTCCTTGCGATCGGGCCTGGGGAGCATCCAAGGCTTTGATAACTTGCCATTATAGCCTGTCGATTACCTTTGCCAATGATTTTAGGCTAATGGATCGCGAATTAATTAGCAAGTTATGAGGCCGCCCCACCTAGTATCAACCGACTGCGGTGAATATGCAGTAGAGAAAAGCTGCGGTGGGTAACTTGTTCGAGCATATAAATTACCTCAGCGGGTCGCAACAAGGTGCCGTCATTGCGGCAGGATCCTCGGTAGCGGAAGACTGCGCTATTCTCTGGGCCTGTCTCGGATATTTCCAATGCTTCCAGGCGCGATCGCAGATTCACCCTTTTGAGCTTACCAGATTTTGTAGTGCCCTCCAACCATATTACCTCAGTTGCTTTAACCGCTTCAATCCATTCTCTCCAACTTGAATCCGATGCTGCATCTCCAGCATCTACTGTAATCAAATATTCTGCTTGGTCCAACTCTCTCGTTGCCAAGAGCATCTTCAAATCTACATCCAATACCTCGTAAACCGGAATCTCTTCAGGTAGTTGCGCTACCAACTTTTCGCGAAAAGTTTCCACCGACATGGGTTCTGTCAGTTCAAACTCCGCGATCTCGCCACTGCTGGTTGCCCCCAAAGGCAAAGCAGAAGCTATCATAATCCTCGGTCCCGGATGGTATCCCCCAGTATAGGCGATCGGGAGTGAGGCTCGTCGCACCGCCCGATCGAACATGCGCACTAAATCTAAATGGCTAACCAGGGCCATATCTCCCTGCTTGCCAAACCAGACCCGCAACCGCTGTTGTTTTTCTTGGTTGGGAGTATAGTGGCCGGCAAATTCCGGTATTGGAGGGGGCTTGATAACAATATTATGACCAAAATCTGTGCCACAAACACCACAGTGAGAACATCCCTCAAAGGAACAGTCTGGAACAGTCGCTGCGGCCAAAGCTTTTTGGAAATCAGCTTTTAACCATTGCTTATCTATCCCCGTATCTATGTGGTCCCAAGGCAAAGGAATGTCCAGATCCCCTTGTTCCCCCTCGCAGGCATTCCATTCCCCCCGTTCCACCTGCCGGTATTTCCAACTCAGACCCGCCTCATCTATTGCTTCCGTCCAAGCTGCGAAAGCGCGGTCTAAGCTTTCCCACCAGGCATCCATGCCAGCCCCCAGTTCCCAAGCCCGACGTACTACCGGTCCTAAGCGGCGATCGGCCCTACCGAGAAAATCTTCCATGGCCGAGAGTCTGACATCGGTGAAATTCACCTTCAGGCCCTTCATGGACTGAAACTCTGCCCGCAGTAACTCCTGCTTCCGTTCCAACTCAGCGGTTGACACTGAATGCCACTGAAAAGGCGTATGGGGTTTGGGGGTAAAGTTAGAAATCGTCAGATTAACCAGTAGGCGTTTTCTACCCCGACCGCGACATTCCTGCTGTAACCACCGGACCGTCTCGGCAATTCCCAATACATCTACATCCGTTTCACCGGGCAACCCGATCATAAAGTATAGCTTAACTTTATCCCAGCCTTGCTCGTAGGCAGTTTTCACCCCTCTGAGCAATTCTGCATTAGTCAAGCCTTTGTTAATGATATCCCGCATCCGCTGGGTGCCTGCTTCCGGCGCAAAGGTCAGGCCGCTAGTCCGGGTACCCCCGATGATTTTAGCAATGTTTTCGTCAAATCTGTCTACCCGCTGGCTGGGCAGGGACAGGGAAATATTTTTATCTTTGAGCCGATTTTTGATTTCCATGCCCACTGCTGGCAATGCCAGATAGTCCGAACAACTGAGGGACAGGAGGGAAAACTCATTGTAACCCGTCTTTAGCATGCCCCGTTCTACTGCCTCTACTACCTTGTCCGGTGCCACATCTCGCGCCGGTCTGGTCAGCATCCCCGGTTGGCAGAAACGACAGCCCCGAGTACAGCCCCGCCGCACCTCGATCGTCAGCCTGTCGTGGACTGTTTCTCCATAGGGAACCAGTCCTATTGAGTATTCTGGCATGGGAGTGGCTACTCGCCGCAGGATCCGCTTGGGTACATCCGCACGGTTGGGATGGACCGAACCATCTGGGGCCATGTCGTAAAACTCAGGTATATATACACCATTTACTTGGGCCAAGTCTAGCAATAGTGCTTCCCGGTCCAGGGAGCGAGTTTTACCTGCTGCTAATACATTACCTATTTCTGGTAGCAGTTCTTCCCCATCTCCCAGGGCGATGAAGTCCAGGAAGTCGGCGTAGGGTTCTGGGTTAGAGGTTGCCGTTGGGCCACCGGCAAATATGAGGGGATAGTTCCCCTGTCGCCGTTCTTGCCAGGTGAGGGGTATGCCCGCCAGGTCCAGCATTTCCAGGATGTTCGTGGCACCCAGTTCGTAGCTGAGGCTAAATCCGATAATATCAAAGTCCCTCAGCGAACGGCGGGACTCCACTGCAAATAGCGGTGTTTGGGTGCTGCGCAGTTTTGCTGCTAGGTCTGGTGCCGGCAGATATGCCCGATCGCACAGTTGGCGAGGCATAGCATTCAAAATATTGTAGAGGATGACATGCCCGAGACTGGAAGCGCCCACCTCATATAAATCTGGATAAGTCAGCACCCAGTACACATCTGCCGAGTTCCAAGGCTTGTGAACTGAGTTTAATTCATTTCCCAGGTAACGACTTGGCTTAATTATCTCTGGGGTCAATAACTTTTCGACTGGGACTGCCACGAACAAACCTCACTACTCTCTCACTATCATAGCTGCACCGAACGAGTTGCACCTACCGGTTCTACTTGACTTGGTGCTTTTGGTCCAGTTTAGCTATTCTAGTCTATTTTCTACGGCCTGGGCCCTGTTTATCGGCAAGGGGTCTGCCGACCAGTCATGAGGCCCTCCTGCCGATGTCTTGTATTGCATGCTACTGCAACTCCCTCCATTTTACCACATAATCTTCTTTAATTCTCTGTTTTCTGTGATGAACATCACTTTATATCTCCGCAATAGATCACGTTTAATGGCAATTATTCAGGAGATAATTTAAGTATAGCAAGAAGATTATTTTAGTAAATGAGTTGGGATTTTTACCATGAAAGCGACAGGTGTTATTCGTCAGCTAGTAGAACGAGTCCTTTACATCAAGAAACTTACCCCTGAGATCGAGAATGAAATTAATACCGAACTGACGCGACTTGGTTATATCTCTGATCTTGATTACGAGGCCCTGGAACGGATGATGTCTGAGATGGACGCTGGTCGGATTCAATTAGTACCTAGCCCATAATCGAGAGCGCATGTAATATTGGTGAGAGTTTGTGATTGTAAATTAATTTCGCTCTCAAGCAATCAGGGTGCTAAACATATTCATGTCTGGAAGATTATTTTAGTAAATGAGTTGGGATTTTTACCATGAAAGCGACAGGTGTTATTCGTCAGCTAGTAGAACGAGTCCTTTACATCAAGAAACTTACCCCTGAGATCGAGAATGAAATTAATACCGAACTGACGCGACTGGGTTATATCTCTGATGTTGATTACGAGGCCCTGGAACTGATGATGGCTGAGATGGATGCTGGTCGGATTCAATTAGTACCTAGCCCATAAGCTAGATAGCAGGTAATATTGATGAGAGTTTTGGGTGGGAAATTATTTTCGCTCTCAAGCAATCAGGGTGCTAAAATTAGTGATGTCTGGGGGGAAAAATCTTGTGAATATAATTATTTTCATGCTGGCAAATATGGGGAATTATTGAAAAACCTTTTGGTGGTCAAGCCAAACTTGCTCGACAAAGGCTCTGAGTTGTTGAGCAGCTGGTGGTGGTCCTAGCTTATCGGTCTGGTGAACTTCCAGCTGGACTAGCAGGGGAATGACTTCGGTATCCAGGGCTGGCCGGAATAAAGCTATGGGCCAAAGTAAATCGGCACCATTACGCATGTCGTACAAGGTTGGCGTTTCGCTGGGATTGAGGCTAGCATCGGCAAGCATGAGGGGGCGCACCCAGGCTAGCTGGCGAGATTTGACTATTTGGATTACTTCTGCATACAGCCTGGCGCCCCCTGATTCTAGGTAGAGGATCTCTAGGGGCTGAAATTCGCGATTCATCTTCACTGTTTCTGATGTCTCGTCGGGGTAACCCCCTGTGGGACTGTGATTTCCGGTTATATCGATTAATGTACCGCAAATATCTGTCAGATCCCATAATTGAATGCTATAAAAAATATTAAGTTAATCCCGATCGCCATGGGAGTGATTCCACCTCCAAGCTGTAAATGTCTTAGTGGTGAACAGCTATTACCATAAAAAGATTATTATGTCAACCGCTAAAAGACGGCAAGCCGCAGGGTGGGACCCGATGGCGCGATCGCATGACATTTGAGACTCAAAGAGGTGAAGCATTATGTCGGTACAAACTCTAGAGAAGCCAAAGACTACTCGTAAACTTGCCCCCCGCTATCGGGTACTACTCCATAACGACGACTTCCACCGTATAGATTATGTGGTGGAGGTGTTGCTGAAGACGGTCAGCAGTCTGACTGAACCCCAGGCTGTCAGTATTACGATGGAAGCCCACAATAATGGGATTGCTTTGGTGATAGTCTGTGCCCTGGAACATGCTGAGTTCTATTGCGAAAATTTGAAGCTTCACGGCCTGACCAGTACCATTGAACCAGAGGACTAGCCATTTAGCTGGCTATCCGGCCCCGGTGCGGATGGCTATCTTCCTGTTGATTTTACTGTTGCTTTGGGTTCCCCTGGCAGCACCCATTTATCTATGGGTGGGCGATCGCAATGGGGTCAGCATCATCACGATGGCCCTGCTGTACGGGGAATTTATCTTTCTAGTCAGGCTGTGGGGTAAGAGGGTTTACGGACAACCCCGGGTATTGCAGGGCTATGGTCTGAAATTAACTAGACAGAATGGTTTAGAACTGCTAGCAGGACTCGGCCTGGGCCTGGTTAGCATCCTGTCTATGTTGACTGTCAAGGAACTCCTGGGTTGGCTTTCTTGGCGGCTACCCAGTACATTCCGGCCAGTAATAATTCCCGAAGGGTTACTGGTGGGTTTGGCAGTGGGCTTTGCGGAAGAGTTGTGCTTCCGAGGCTGGCTGCTGGATGAGTTACAGAGAGATTATAGGATGGAGGCGTCACTCTGGCTTGACGCTTTTTTATTTGCCCTGCTGCACTTTATTAAACCACTTGCGGAGATGATCCGGACAGGGGCCCAGTTTCCGGGTTTGCTGCTGCTGGGGTTGAATTTGGTTTGGGCGAAACGTTCTACTCGCGGACGCCTCGGTTTCCCGATCGGTCTCCACGGGGGGTTAGTTTGGGGCTATTATATCGTTAATGTCGGTCAGTTGCTGGCCTATTCTCCACAAGTCCCTACCTGGGTAACTGGTATTGATGGTAATCCTTTGGCTGGGTTGGTGGGGTTGATCTCTTTGGGCGCGATCGCTTTTTTTCTAAGGATGATATCTAGGCGATACAATGCCACCCACAGACCACCACCTTGACGTTCTCATTATCACCTGATATAATCTACAGTATATCTCACAGTTACCAGAGAGGATAACATGGAAGAAGTTAAGCCTTACTCTAAGCATCCTAACTTACGGACCCTGGAGGCAACTTGGAAAATGAACTGGCAAGAATACATTCATTCTAATTCTAACATTCTGGTAGGCAAGCCTGTCGTGAAAGGAACTCGGCTATCAGTGGAGTTCCTCCTGGGGCTGTTTGCTGCTGGATGGACAGAAACACAAGTGCTGGAAAGCTATCCAGGATTGACATCTGAAGGTTTACGGGCTGTATTTGCGTTTGCGGCTGACTGTATGCGCGATCTGTCATTTTATGCTATCTCACCAAGGGAGGATAATGAAGTTTCTGGCGAATGAAAATTTTCCTTTACCTAGTGTAAGGCTTTTGCGCGATCGAGGGATAGATGTCGTATCCGTGCAGGAAGATTCACCGGGAGTAGAAGATGCAGAAGTTTTGGAACGCGCTGTCCGTGAAGGGCGCTTTATCCTCACTTTCGATCGAGACTACGGTGAATTAATTTACCGACTGGGGATGCCCTCTCCCGTTGGTGTTTTATACTTTCGATATCAGTCGAACACACCATATGAACCTGCTGAACACTTACTGTACCTGATAATGGAAGAAAGCATATCTTTCGAGCACATGTTTACAGTTTTGGATAGAAATATAGTACGTCAACGCCATTACCATAGATCGTATTTACCAGAGAGTATAACATGGAAGAAGTTAAGCTAATCTCCAAGCATCCTAACTTACGGACCCTCATCGAAGGGGCGATCGCCGCAGCACTGCAATCTCCGGAAGCAGGTATCCGGCGCACGTCCGATCGCGCAGCGTGGCGCAGCCATTCGCCTGCAAGAATTTGAAGCTAAGTATGAGTTATCTACAGAGGATTTTCTGCGTCGCTTCAACAATAATGAGTTTCAGCATACATTAGATTTTGACGAGTGGATGGGAGAAGCTTGGATGCTGGAAAGTCTACTCAAAGACAAAGATAGAATCAAGGAGATCGAAGACCATAGAGGATAACATGAAATGGAGATTGAGATTTAAGCTGCGGGCCTATTCACCAGTAGACCAGAAACCAGGTTTTGCCGGCAAAACCTGGTTTCTTAACAATATCAGAGATTACCCAACCCAGAAATAATCCGCCTACCCAAGGTTAAGGACTCCCGAGTCTTATTAGCTAAGTCGGGAAATGTATTATCATAATCAGATTGATTGCGATAAAGGCGCAATCTGTTCAACCTGTTACCGATATTTTTCCGCACTTGTTCTTCGCTATTCCTGAATTGGTCGATCACATACTGGTGGGTGTTTTGGGTGGGAATTGTCAAACCTTCCCGTTCTTGCAAATAATTTCGGGCCTTGATGAAAGCAGCATAATAGGCGCGACTAATAGCCGATCGCATTTTGGCTTCATCTGTAGTTTCTTCTGCAAGTTCTTGTGCTAGATGCAAATATTGCGACCAATCAAAACTCATTTTCTACTCAAAACAGATAATCATTTTTCCTTGAGAGCGAGGTTCAGCATCGAACCACCAATCATCGTCAATGCGTTCCAGCAGATCGATCCTTTCTTCCGCATCAAGATTTTCCGGTCTGGTAAGAAAGACTGCTAGCTGCGGGTTATAAATTTCCGGATCGGTGATATATTGCAGAAACAGCCGTGAGTTGGGAAAATGTTTGCGAATTGGACCGTGGGCTTCTTGTAATAGGGGAACCAGAAATGGATTTGACTCCAGAAAATCATAGACTGCTTGGGGTTCCTTGAAGCTGTACAACTTTTCTAGAGATTCTATTTCAGTTGGATCGAGGGTTAAATTGGCTACGCCGGTGCAAGTTTTGCCGACGTCCCCCGGTTTTTTTACAGCTTTTGCCAGGTTATGCAACTGTGAGAGTGCGTTCTCTTTATCCTCTTCGTCTAGGTTCGACTCCGATGCGATCGCGTCTTGCAACTGGGCCAGTAATTCCTTAATTCCGGGTTTATGTTTACTCGGTTCTGGGGAGTCTGGCAATGAGGCGATCGCCACCGATCCTGTCCCACCTAAGCCAGTGCTTGTTTGCGTGTTTGTCATATCTCTCACCTCTTTGATATCTCTCTATCTCCATTATATCAGCTTTTGAGCTAGATGCAAATATTGCTATCCAAAGCAGCTTTCACTTATTCAATTTTCGAGGAAATTCAATTTTATTTTATCATACATGACAACATGTATGATAACGACAACTGTTATGTAAACAGCGCAAAGGAAAGCTAACTTTATTCTGTACATTCATCTTGCGCCTTTTTTCGCCATGCTGCCGCTTCGGCAGCATCAGCCTTGATTTGTAAAGCTTTCTCAAAGGCATCCGCCGCTTCTTGACATCGCTTCAAGTGATACAGCGAAATGCCCTTGTTAAACCAAGAATTATAGAAGAAAGGGTTGATTTCGATCGCGCAGCGTGGCGCAGCCATTGGCTTTCTCATAGGAGTATATCGCGTCTTCGTGCCGTTGCAACTCCCTGAGAGCCAAGCCTCTGTTATTCCAAGCCCAAAAAGATTGTGGAGCTATGTTAAATACTCTATCGTAGGAGGCAATTGCTTCTTCATATTGTCCCAATTTTCTCAGTGCGTTTCCTCTGTTATGCCACGCATCGAATAGTTCTTCGTTAATTTCAATGGCTCGATCAAAAGCTGCAATTGCTTCTTCGTATTTAGACAATTTTAATAGCTTCTTGCCTTCCTCATACAAATTATTTGCTTTTTTGATATCATCTGATGATATTGGTTGCGGTTCTGTTTGTGGCGGTTCTGTTTGTGGCAGTTCTGTTTGTGGTGGTTCTGGTAGATTAAGTATAATAAAAATGCCAACTGCTGCTATTGACAATCCAATTCCCGATCCGATCAAAACCTTCCACGGTGGCGATTTGGGATTGTTTGGAGATTGAGGATTGTTTGGCGAGACTACTTGAGTGGATATGGCAGAAGGCGGTGAAGTTGGTAATGGAATAGTGGAGATAAGAGATTGCCACGCCTCTAACGCCTCTGCTGCATCCCGGTAACGCTGGCTAAAATGATAGCGCACCATTTTGTCTAAAATATCTGCTAGCTTGGGATTAACCTGTACCCGATCGCGCCAAATGACTTCCAACGTGTTAGGATCTTTTTGTAATTGGTTAGGCGTTACGCCTATAAGGGCTTGAATACCAATCATTCCCACAGCATAGACATCGCTGCTATATTTGGGCATACCCGATGCTTGTTCACTCGGCATATAGCCAGGAGTGCCAACAGCAACCGATACTACCGTTTGCCCCTGATGATTAGGCATTAAAGTGCTGATTTCCTTAACAGCCCCAAAGTCAATCAGTAGAATCTTGCCATCTTTCTGGCGACGCATTATATTTTGGGGCTTGATATCTCGGTGGATGACATTGTTATCATGGACAACCCTCAAAACTTCCAGGATGTCCTGCAACAGTTTAACCACTTCATTCTCACTCAACCGCTTGCCAGGGGTGAGTTCTTGGCTCAGATCCTGCCCATCAACGAATTCCTGGACGAGATAAAATTCCCCATTTTCCTCAAGGTGAGCGAAAAGTCGGGGAATTTGGTCGCTGTCATTGCCTAATTTGTGCAGAACTTGTGCTTCTGAGTCGAAAAGGCGTCTAGCAACTGACAAAACTTCTGGGTCGGAGGATTTCGGCTTCAGGTGTTTGACCACACACTGAGCATTTCCAGGTAAATCTCGGTCTTCAGCCAGGTAGGTGTCCCCAAATCCCCCGCTTCCCAGCAGTCTGATGATGTAATAGCGATTCCGCAGCGTTGTTCCCGACACCAGCATGATATTCACCTTTAGTAGCAGCTTTATTTATTTTGCCATAAGCGATCGGGCGATCTTCTGTGACCAGTGACCAGTGACTGAGGCAAATTGACAGGTTGTCTACTACCGGTAGCGTTCAGGTGGGCTGTCTCCCCTACACTGGACTCTTGTGAACCGGATATGAGCAGTGATTTCTCCAAATTTTGACAATGTTGGTCAATTCCTGTCAAGCTTAATCCTTTAGAGACGAAGCACTTGCGCCTTTCGGACCCGGCGATCGTATCCTACCGGTAGCACGATCGGCGACAAGAGGAAAATTTTTTCACTCCCAACCTGGCAAAATGTGGTTATACTGTTTTAAGTAAGGTACAATAACTTTAGTGGGTGACTAGCTCAACGGTAGAGCACTGGACTCTTAATCCATTGGCTCAGGGTTCGAATCCCTGGTCACCCATAACCCCAAACCCTTAATATCTAAAACATTGCCCGAAGTTGCCTCAGCGATTTCGGGCTACTTTCAGCCAACTAAACATCTGGTCTACCGTCAACTCTAAGCTAACTTCCTCCAGACAAGGCAGTAGCATATCGCCGGTGAACTCGGAGGGCAGCCGATCGCCCCGATAGACTAGGACTACCCGATCGATCGGGTCAATTAGCCAACCAATCTCGCATCCATGACGCAAGCAATGCAAAATATTGCGGGTGACTCCGGTATGACTCTGGTCTGGAGAAATAATTTCTATTACCCAACTTGGTGCAAAATCAATTCCGGCACTGATTATTTCTCCATTTTCGTCGATCGGGATGCGGATGCTAGCAAGCACTGCTAGATCTGGTACGATCGATCTGCCTCCAAAAGTACAGCGCAGTTCGGGAAATGCTTCATAGCTTTGGACAGCTATATTAATAGCACTTGCCAAGCGTACTTGCAGGCGACTGTGTTTTCCACCAGACATAGGTTTTTGACAGATTTCTCCTTCTATAAATTCCCAGGCAGGCGATGATTCAATATCCGGTAGTTGTAAGAAATCTGCCAAGCTTTGAGACTTAGAGAGTGCGATCGTCATAACAAGATCCCATATGTTGTATTAGATTTTCGCACCAAATTTATTTCGTACCAAATCCCTTTCGTAGGTTGGGTTGACCTTAGGAAACCCAATCCGCTCAACTATTTTTGCCAATCTTTTTCGTAGGTTGGGTTGACGTTAGGACACCCAACGATCAACATGAGGTTGGGTGGTTGGGTTGAGGCACGAAACCCAACCTACAGCTCTTTTTCGTAGGTTGGGTTGACGTTAGGAAACCCAACCCGCTGTGGTATTAGGAAGCTAGCTGGGCGACACTTGTGCCAATTACGCAAGCCCGATCGAGATTAACACCAGTCAAATCAGCACCTTCTAACTCCGCACACAGAAGATTTGCCCCCATCAAAGCAGCACCTGCGAGATTAGCACCCCGCAAATCAGCTTCCTCTAGATTTGCTTCACTCAAAGAAGCCCCCTGCAAATCAGCGTAACTCAAATCCGCACCTTTGAGGTTAGCATTATTGAGATTTGCCCCCCGCAACTCCGCACCTCGCAAGTCAACTCCCTGCAAGTTCACGCCCATTAAATTCGCACCACTCAAAAAGGCACCTGCTAAAGATGCCTGAGTCAGTTTTGCCCCCATGAAATTAGCGCCGCGCAGGTTACTACCCCGCAAGTCCGCAGTTGTTAAATCCGCTTGCATCAAATTAGCACCCAGCAGATTTGCTCGTAAATCTGCCGATTCCAACTGGGCCCCAATCATGTTGGCACCATCTAGACGCCCCCCTTTCAGGTTACAACCAGAAAGATCCGTCCCCACTAGGGTTGCACCTGCCAGATTAACTCGTTCTAGCTGACTTCCAGAAATATCTTCGTCTTCTAAATCTGTACCTGCTAGCTGCTTGATTTTACCTGCTCGTATTGCTTCAATGTCCATTAGACCTGTTAAAAGAGAATCTCAATCACAACTTTTTATCCTTTAGCCTGATGCTGAGGGGATGCCAATTAGGCTACCCGTGCCCGCAACTACTTCCCCGATCGCCCAAGCATTAATATTATAGCCAGCAAACCAGGAAATTGCCTCGTTTACTTGGTCAGGTGGTACCAGCAGCACGAACCCGATGCCCATATTAAAGGTATTAAACATGGCATCGGGACTAACCCGACCCGCCTGGGCGAGCCAATCAAAAATTGCCGGGACGGTCCAACTGCTGGCGTCAATGCGGACGGACTGGTCTTTACCCAGACAGCGGGGCAAGTTTTCTGGTAAACCGCCCCCAGTGATGTGGGCCATGCCGTGAATGTCCAGTCCTACACGACGGGCCTCTAACACTGGTTTAACATAAATCTGAGTCGGTGTTAATAAAACTTCCCCTAAGCTGGGACCAGATAGCATTTCTGGGCAATAGTCCCAGCCCAGGCCAGACTCTGCTACTATTTTTCTCACGAGACTAAAGCCATTACTGTGGACGCCACTACTAGATAGGGCGATCGCCCTATCGCCCAGCAGAACCTGAGAGGGATCGACAATCATACTTTTTTCCACAATGCCCACCACAAAACCCGCCATATCGTACTCACCTGGGGGGTAAAAACCGGGCATTTCTGCCGTTTCGCCCCCCAGTAAAGCACACCCGGCCTGCTGGCATCCTGCGGCGATCCCTGCTACTAACTGAGTTAACTGGGCTTGATTTAATTTCCCGGTTGCTAAATAATCCAAAAAAAACAGCGGTTCCGCCCCTGAAGTCAGCACGTCATTCACACACATAGCGACTAGATCGATGCCCACAGTTTCGTGGAGATCGAGTGCCGTTGCCAGTTTCAACTTGGTGCCGACTCCATCCGTTCCCGAGACTAAAACCGGTTCTTTGTAGCCGCTGGGTAGGGCGAATAACCCGCTAAAACCTCCCAGTCCACCTAACACTTCCGATCGCTGGGTGCTAGACACCATCGATCTGATGCGATCGACAAACTCGCGACCAGCTTCTACATCTACACCAGCTTGTTTGTAGTCCATATTTTTTTCTATCTATGTTTATTATTCTGGGTGCATCTCATATTTGCAAAAATATTAATGTCGTAGGTTTTGTTGCCCTTGTTGGGTTTCAGTCAACCCAACCTACGAATGTCATGCATCTCAATGCACCCATTATTCTTTTCTTTCCCTCTGTCTCCCTGGGAACGCTTATTAGAGAATCTGCCTCCCGATCCTGTAATAGTAAATACAACTATCTTTTTCACTCTCTTCCCCGTGTCATAATTGACTCGTAAACCATCTTTTATTACTTAATACCTCGCCAACACATAATAACACATTTACTGCCTCTACATGATAACTATAACTAATTATCATGATAATCGAGGTTTATCATTTTTGCATAACTGCTCTGGCAAGAGCGCAGTATTTTGTATTGGTTTTAGCAAAAATATTAATGAATGCTAAATATCTATCTAAAGATAGAACACCCAAAAGATTTAACGGTCAATAATGACAGGTGTTTTCCGCAAGGTGGAAACAGAAAGAGAACGAAATAGCGGTTGCATCTACAGGAATTCTCAGATTTGCCGTGCTCGTAATCTGGAATCACGCACCCCATCCCGCAGCCCGCCCGGAAAAACACCCGAGACTAGATAGACTTCCGGAATTGTCGGCAAAAGCCTCAGAGGCGATCGCTCACCCGATCGCCCGATCGGGGGAAAAGGGTTATAGCCAGAAAGGTTGGGCTTCCTGGTATGGTCCAGGGTTACATGGCAATCTTACCGCTAGTGGTGAAAGATTCAACCAGTACGATCTGACAGCTGCTCATCCTAACTTACCCTTTGGCACCTGGGTGCGGGTGACAAATCTGAATAATAACCGATCGCGCAGCGTGGCGCAGCCATAGCGTCGTGGTTCGCATTAACGATCGGGGTCCATATATACGAGGTCGGATCATTGATGTTTCCGCTGCAGCAGCGCAGGAGGTAAGGATGCGACAGTCTGGGGTGGTTCCAGTGCGTGTAGATGTTCTGGGTAGGTAGCCTCTTTCAACTATCATCTATCATGAAAGCAGGTACCCACTTCTGTATACCTAGGAAAGTCGATCGGTCATTAGTTGACAGGGAGAAAAAAAGTGCGCCTGTATAGGACGGTTGCGGCACTGCGCTGTTACTTAGAACAGCAGCGATGCGGAGGCGAAAGCAAAGATAATGAGCTCCGATGGCATAACTCGATCGGCCTAGTACCGACGATGGGAGGATTACATGCTGGTCATCTGAGCTTGATCGCACGGGCGAGGCGAGAAAATGATATCTGTGTAGTCAGCATCTTTGTCAACCCTCTGCAATTTGCCCCGACGGAGGATTTGCAACAGTATCCCCGCAATTTGGAAGGGGACCAGCAACTATGCGCCCAAGCAGGGGTGGATGTAATTTTCGCCCCGACTGCTGTGGAAATGGGAGTCGAAAATGGCATCACGATCGCGGTGGTTCCCCCTGACTCTATGATTAAGCGGTTGTGCGGTCTCTCTCGATCGAGTCATTTCCAGGGCGTAGCGACGATCGTGACTAAACTATTTAACATCGTCAAGCCTCAGCGGGCCTATTTTGGTCAGAAAGATGCCCAGCAACTGGCAATTATCCGCCGTCTGGTAGCCGACCTTAACTTAGAACTGTCCGTTGTTGCTTGTCCGATCGTCCGAGAAGAGTCGGGACTGGCATATAGTTCCCGCAATCAATATCTGACAGCGTCGGAAAAAGAAGTTGCCTCAGTATTATATCGCGGCTTGCAGCAAGCCGAACGGGTATTTAAGGGAAAAGAGCGATCGCGCCAAGCTTTACTCTCAGCATTCGAGTCCCAAGTAGCAGAGGAAAAACAGGTACGGTTGGAGTACATTGATTTAGTTGACCCAGATACCCTGATCCCTTTGGACAAAATAGAAGATAAAGGACTGTTAGCCTGCGCCGCCCTGGTCGGTTCCACCCGCTTGATCGATAATATTGTCTTGCGGGTACGCCAGCCAATAGTGGCGATCGATGGTCCAGCGGGGGCCGGAAAATCCACTGTCGCCCGTCTGGTGGCTGAGGGTTTAGGATTACTTTATCTTGATACTGGGGCCATGTACCGGGCTGTAACCTGGTTGGTGCTGCGATCGGGTATCGATGTGACAGATGAACCAGGGGTAGCAGAATTGGTCGGCAACTGTCAGATCTCACTAACTCCTACAGAAGTATGGATCGATAGTCATAACGTCACCCAAGAAATTCGTAGCAGAGAAGTGACATCCCATGTATCCGCGATCGCAGCTCAAAAAGCCGTGCGTCGAGTCATGGTTAAAGAACAGCAGCGCTGGGGCGAAAAAGGAGGCATAGTTGCCGAAGGGCGGGACATTGGTACTAATGTATTCCCCGATGCGGCACTGAAAATATTTTTAACAGCTTCTGTCGGAGAACGGGCACGCAGGCGTCAGCAAGATTTGGCCAAACAAGCAGCCGATAATATTAGTCTAGAACAGTTGGAGAAAGAAATAGGCGATCGGGACTTATTCGACAGCAGTCGCAGCATAGCGCCGTTAAGAAAAGCAGTTGACGCCATTGAAATCCAAACAGATAATCTCAGCATTAATGAAGTAACGGAGCGAATTATCAGCCTCTACCGCCAGAAAGTAACTCCCCAACGTGAGGGAAGTAGTTCGTAGTTCGTAGTTAGGGTACAATCTAGGCGATCGTGAGGGTTGCGTAGAACAGATTGAGAAGTTTAGAAACCCGGTTTCGCAGAAGTTACCGGGTTTCTGGGCATCTTTTAGTTCGCAAAAAAAATCGGGAGCAATCTAGCCCCTGCACGCTCCAGGCCTCTTCCGCTGCGAGGAGGGGGCCCGGAGCGTGGGCTGAGTTCTAGTAGCCGGACCCCTCGTTCCCACGGCTCCGCCTGGGAACGGGTTCGGGCGGCGACGCAAAGGCTCCAGATGCACCCAATCAAATCGGATCGCTAATAGCTAATTGCTGATAGCTTCTCTTGAGGAGAATAGACAGATCCCGTCCCCTGAGAGCGTGCCCACTGGCGATAATGCAATAGCAGCTGGTTCATCAATCGTTGTTTAATCGTCAATAGAACACCTGCCAGCAAAGTATTTCCCGATGCCTCCATAATTGGCGCAGGCGTGAGATTCAAGGGAGGAGGCACTTCTACCTTCACCTCTAAATCCGCCTTTCCACTCAAGTAAGTGAGGCCATGTCGCTCTTCAGGATAAAGTTTCCCTACCAGGTTAAAAGCAAATCGTTGATTGATATACTCGATCCCACGAATTTCACAGGCTACTGACTGCAAGTGAATCGTGCCATTGTCCCCCGCCCACACTCTCATATCGACCGTTGGTTGAAACGAGAAAATCATGAAGGTCAGCGGGCGCATTTTCAGGCGAAAATATTCCTCGCTCATCTGCAATATCTGACTAGAACAGGTCAAGGCATCCACCAAGCGCTTGGGCTTGCGCAGATAATGCCGAATCGAAACCGATTCATCCGGTACCGCCAGTTCAACCGATTGGGAAGCAAAAAACCTGGTATACATGAGAGATCTGTTAAAGTAAGTTACCTTGTGTAAATATTTTACAATTTTTAAGCTTATCTCACTCAGTGTCAGTTGTGGGTGCGTAGGGCGGGCGTCTCGCCTGCCCGGGTGCGTAAGGCGGGCGTAGGGCGAAGTAATAATTAATGCATAGGGCGGATATTTCTTTGCTGTCCTTCTGCCGATCGCGCAGCGTGGCGCAGCCATGCCTTTGTTTTATTCTGGTTCCTATACGAACTTCCGGTCTTGGGCCAACTCGCCCACGAACAGAAATAATCAGCCAATTTGCAATAAGCAATAAGTAATATAAAATTTTCCGCAATTTCTTCTATGGCAGTATCGATCGCCCATCTAGGGCCTACAGGAACTTATTCAGAAGCTGCTGCTCTAGCTTGTGCCCGATCGCTGCACGATCTCGGAGAGGAAACGCTTTTATGTGCTTGTCCCAGTATTGCCCGGGCGATCGAGACAGCAGCAGCAGATGGGGCCCAGCTTGCAGTTGTGCCAGTAGAAAATTCTCTAGAAGGTACTGTCACTATTACCCTAGATACCCTATGGCAACTGGACCAGATGCAAATCCAGCAGGCTTATGTCTTGCCAATTTCTCATGCACTGCTATCACTTGCCAGCAACCAGTCGGGAATCAAAACAGTTTATTCTCATCCCCAGGCCCTAGCTCAGTGCCACGGGTGGTTGAAAAATTTCCTCCCAGAAGTGCAGTTAATTCCCACTAACTCGACCACCGAAGCATTAAAGTATCTAGACTCAGATCGTCAAGCAGGCGCGATCGCCTCTCGAAGGGCAGCGGAACTCTACCAGATACCCATATTAGCCTACCCTATCAACGACCATCCCGACAACTGTACCCGCTTCTGGGTGCTCAGCCTACAACCATCTCCCTTCTTCGGCCCCACCGAAGAGGATAAAAGTCATACCTCGATCGCCTTCAGCGTTCCGGCCAATGTTCCGGGAGCCTTAGTCAAACCCCTACAGGCTTTTGCCAGTCGGAGTATCAACCTCAGCCGCATAGAATCCCGTCCCAGCAAGCGATCGCTCGGAGACTATGTTTTCTTTCTGGACCTGGAAGCCGACGCCAAAGCCCCATCAACCCAAGCCGCACTTGCCGAACTAACAGCTTACACTGAAATCCTGAAAATCTTTGGCAGCTACAACATTCAAATTTTTACCAACGATCGATGATGAATTATGAATTGCTAATTGCTAATCGAGAATTGTTAATTGACTATGCAACCATTCTCCATTTTCAATTCTCAATTTTCTTCGTTATTATTAAACTCATTGAATGTGTCCTTGAGCGCCGTGCGGGCCGCTAACTGATTGCGAGTGTTGTTCAGAATTTCCGCTTCCCGTTCCAGTCTATCCGACGTGGATTGCATTTCTAGTAGGGCTTGTTGTTCCCCCGCCGCACCATATAGATTGCTAGCCACCCAATAAGACAATTCTCTCGGTAAGTCAGGAATCTTATCGGGCAATTCTATTTCTTTATCAGTCAGCTTTGCCGATAGATGAACCACATCCTTTAGCAGCTGATTTACCGAAGCCGCCAGCGGTCTCAAATCCTTTACTGGCGGCCTCATCCGAAATCCACTCTACCAACCCTACCCGATAGGGCTTTTCCCTCACATACTCCAACACCCGGAATCGCTGCTGTCCGAGGGTCAACATTTTCATCCGATCGTCTGGCAACCGTTGATATTGTAAAATTTCTGCACAGCACCCCACCGCTGCGGCTTTCTCTTCCACTGGATCCCACATCAACACTCCAAAGCGGCGATCCTCCTCTAGGATCGTGTTCATCATCATCCGGTAGCGAAACTCGAAGATCTGCAGTGGCAGGGGTCTGCCGGGAAACAGCACAACTTCCGGTAGGGGAAACAGCGGCAGTTCTCGGACACCTATAGATGAAGAGGATGTCATTTTTCTTTCCATCCCGGGTAATGGTTTATCATGAATTGTAATTTTAACAAAACTAAACGGGACCGTACATTTGGGAACATTTCACTTTGGTATTTGCCAATGGCAAATGGCTAATTGCGAATTCATAATTTTCAATTTTCCTCGTTCCCTGGCTCTGCCTGGGAACGCCATTCTCAGTTCTCAATTTTCCTCGTTCCCTGGCTCTGCCTGGGAACGCCAGATGCATCCCTACAGTTTTACCTCAATATCCACACCTGCCGGTAAATCCAGCTTCATTAGCGCGTCTATCGTTTTCGATGATGGCTGGTATATATCTATAATCCGCCTATGGGTCCGAGTCTCAAAGTGTTCCCGGGAATCCTTATCCACATGGGGCGATCGCAGTACGCAGTATATACGACGCTTCGTTGGTAGCGGTATTGGCCCTATTGCCGTCGCATTAGTGCGATTTGCTGTATCTACTATTTTTTCGCAACTCGTATCTAATAAACGCATATCGAATGCTTTCAGACGGATTCTTATTTTCTGCTGCCCTATTGCTGCCATTTTCTCACTCTGATTAACTTTTCAAGGTTCTGTTCGGTGGGTACTGCCAGTGAGCGAAGCATTTGCCGTATCCCTCACGGGAGCGCCAGCCATTCGCGCAGCGTGGCGCAGCCATGATTATTCTGCGCCAATACTCCGCCCAGTACCCTATTCTTGCGGTCTACTTTACGATTTTCGAGACCACTCCCGCACCGATCGTGCGACCGCCTTCCCGAATCGCAAACCGCATCCCTTGCTCGATCGCGATCGCATTTATCAGTTCCACGTTCATCTTGATCCGATCGCCGGGCATCACCATTTCTGCCGCACTGCCATCATCTGCCGTAAAGGACTTGATCGTACCCGTTACATCCGTAGTCCGCACGTAGAACTGAGGACGGTAGTTAGAGAAGAAAGGAGTGTGCCGACCACCTTCTTCCTTTTTCAGCACGTACACCTCCGCCTCAAATTCCGTGTGAGGATTGATCGAACCGGGTTTAGCTATCACCATACCCCGTTCCACCTGTTCCTTCTGAATCCCCCGGAGCAACAGTCCCACATTATCCCCGGCCATCCCTTCATCCAGGGTTTTCTGGAACATTTCCACACCTGTCACCGTGGTACTGCGGGTGTCCTTGATGCCCACCAGTTCCACTGTTTCGCCTACCTTTACCTTGCCCCGTTCGATCCGACCGGTTGCCACCGTTCCCCGACCGGTGATCGAGAAGACATCTTCCACCGCCATCAGGAACGGCTTATCCACCTCCCGCTCTGGGGTGGGGATATTAGAGTCTACTTCATCCATGAGTGCCAGGATTTTATCTACCCACTCATTTTCACCCTTGCCAATGCTCGGGCTTTTTGTCAGAGCCTCCACTGCCTCTAATGCTGACCCCGCGACAATGGCAATATTATCACCATCAAATTGATAATCACTCAACAGTTCCCGGACTTCCAATTCCACTAGATCCAGCAGTTCCTCATCGTCCACTTGGTCTTGCTTGTTCAAAAACACCACCAGGTTAGGAACTCCTACCTGACGTGCCAGGAGGATGTGCTCCCGGGTCTGGGGCATTGGCCCATCTGCCGCTGACACCACCAGGACTGCCCCATCCATTTGAGCCGCTCCAGTGATCATGTTTTTCACGTAGTCAGCATGACCGGGGCAGTCCACGTGAGCATAGTGCCGACCCTCTGTCTCATACTCAACGTGAGCCGTATTGATCGTGATACCCCGGGCTTTTTCCTCCGGTGCTGCATCTATCTCGGCGTAAGCTTTCGCCTTTGCCTTTCCTTGGGCCGCCAGGGACATGGTTATTGCGGCGGTTAGTGTTGTTTTCCCGTGGTCAACGTGACCAATGGTACCTATGTTTACGTGAGGCTTATTCCTTTCAAACTTTGCGCGTGCCATACTGATGAATTAACCAATGTATAATCATTATGCTATCGAGCGGGATTTTTTCCCGGGGATGAAGTCTTATTTTACTTTTTTTCTAGCAAAAATACTTCATCCCCAGAGCCTTTCCCCTACGCCGAACCTTTATTCTTAGCGATTATCGCTTCTGCCACATTCCGAGGCACTTCCGAGTAGTGGCTAAACTCCATTGAGAATATACCACGACCTTGAGTTTTCGACCGGATATCTGTCGCATAGCCAAACATCTCTGCCAATGGTACTTTAGCAGATACCTTGCTAATCCCGTCTTCTGTACCCATCCCTTCTACTTGGCCCCTACGAGAATTCAAGTCTCCAATCACATCCCCAATAAAGTCTTCGGGTACTTCTACTTCCACCTTCATCATCGGCTCTAACATCACCGGCGATCCCTTGGTCACTGCCTCTTTGAGAGCCATCGAGCCAGCTATTTTAAATGCCATTTCCGAGGAGTCTACTTCGTGGAAAGACCCGTCTACCAGAGTCACCTTCACATCTATCACTGGATACCCTGCCAAAACTCCCGATTCGCAAGCTTCTTTCATCCCTTGTTCTGCTGGGCCTATGTACTCTTTCGGCACTGCCCCCCCAACTATTTTAGAGACGAATTCAAAGCCGCTCCCTGCCTCTGCTGGTTCCAATTCGATCTCCACGTGACCGTACTGACCTTTTCCACCACTCTGGCGGATAAATTTACCCTCAGCCTTGACCGCCTTGCGAATTGTTTCCCGGTATGCCACCTGAGGAGCCCCTACGTTTGCTTCCACCTTAAATTCTCGCAGCATCCGGTCTACCAGAATTTCCAAGTGTAGTTCGCCCATCCCCGCAATCACGGTTTGGTTGGTTTCTCCATCCACGCTTACCCGAAATGTGGGGTCTTCTTCCGACAGAGATTGGAGTGCTTTCGATAGCTTCTCCATATCTTGCTTGGTTTTGGGCTCCACTGCCACCGATATTACTGGTTCTGGGATGTACAGAGACTCCAGGATCGCTGGTTCCTTCTCATCGCAGAGGGTATCTCCTGTAAAGGTGTCCTTCAACCCCAAAGCTGCTCCCAAATCTCCTGCCCTCATTTCGTCTACCTCTATGCGATCGTCTGCTTTCAAGATAATCAGGCGGGAAATTCGCTCTTTCTTGTTTTTGGTTGAGTTGAGGACGTAGCTGCCTTTCTTCAACACGCCGGAGTATACCCGGATAAAGGTCAGGCGACCATAGGGATCTGCCATGATTTTGAACGCCAAAGCCGAGAACGGCTCTTCATCGTCTGCTTGGCGAGCTACTACTTGCCCGTCTGGCAATGTTCCCTGAATTGCTGGCACGTCTATTGGCGCTGGCAGGTAGTCTACCACTGCATCCAGCAGTAATTGCACCCCCTTGTTTTTGAAAGCAGAACCGCACAGCACGGGCACGATCGTACCGTCTATGGTACCTTTCCGCAGGGCCGTCGCTATTTCTGCTTCCGTCAGTTCTTCCCCTTCCAGATACTTTTCTGTGAGGGCATCATCTGTTTCTGCTACCGACTCGATCAGCTTGGCACGATACTCTTGGGCCAATTCCATAATTTCTTCTGGAATTTCCGCGTCTTCGATATCTGTGCCCAGGTCATTCGTGTATATCTTGGCTCGCATTCGCACCAAGTCTACAATGCCTCTGAATTCCCCTTCGCTGCCGATCGGCACCTGAATGGGTACTGCATTGGCACCGAGGCGATCGCGGAGCTGCTCGTATACCTTAAAAAAGTTTGCCCCTGTTCTATCCATTTTGTTGACAAAGGCAATCCGAGGCACACTATACCTATCTGCCTGCCGCCACACCGTTTCTGATTGGGGCTGAACGCCTCCCACCGAACATAATACAGCGATTACGCCATCTAGCACCCGCATGGAGCGTTCCACCTCGATCGTGAAGTCTACGTGACCGGGGGTATCAATAATATTGATTTGATGATCCCTCCAGTTCGTGCTGATTGCCGCCGCCGTGATGGTAATCCCTCGCTCGCGCTCTTGGGCCATCCAGTCTGTTACTGCGGTGCCATCGTGGACTTCACCAATTTTGTGAACCACGCCCGAATAAAACAGAATTCTCTCTGTTGTCGTCGTTTTGCCCGCATCTATGTGGGCGGCAATTCCCATATTCCGCACTCGCTCCAGCGGTGTTCGTGCCACAATTCCCTCCTTCGATCGCGTTCTTTCTTACTGCTTCTTTACAATTCTATACTTTTTTTCACCAAACTGGTAATTGGGGATTTGTTATTTTCCATCACCGACCCATTCACCAGTCCCCTTCCCTTTTAGTACCGATAATGGGCAAAAGCCTTATTTGCCTCGGCCATTCTGTGGGTTTCTTCCCGCTTCCGTATGGCATTCCCCGTTTCGTTCGCGGCATCCATCAGTTCGTTTGCCAACTTGTTGACCATTGATTTGCCCGATCGGGCCCTGGAGAATCTGATCAACCAGCGCAGGGCCAGACTTGTGCCCCGGTCTGCGCGCACTTCCATCGGCACTTGGTAGGTAGCACCACCCACCCGCCGCGCCTTTACTTCCACCAGAGGCGTCGTATTCCGCACCGCCTTTTCAAACACTTCTAGAGGCTCTGTCCCCATTTTTTCTTCTATTGTCTTCAAGGCCCCGTATACTATTCTAGAGGCCAGGGACTTTTTGCCATGCTTCATTATCCGCCTGATCATCATATTTACCAGGCGCGAATTGTACACCGCATCTGGGGGGACAGCACGTTTTTTCGTTACACCACGACGAGACATAATTAGCCTTTCTTTTTTCTCATTAATACAGTTTGAACCCTTTCGTTCGCTCGCAATTTACCGGACCCAAATGGCCCGGCAGACCTGGAGTCTTTCCTACCAGTATCACTTAACATCGCGCGATCTTATCTTATCACCCATGTCAAGTTATACTGCCAGGCCCTGCCCTGGTGCGCTATTCAGCCCGCAACCCCGTTGGAAGGTCTATTTCGGACGTTTAGCTCCATATTTCGATCTCCCCTGACGGCGGTCCTTCACACCTGCAGTATCCAGGGTGCCGCGAATGATGTGATATCTTACACCGGGCAAGTCCTTCACCCGACCTCCCCTAATCATCACCACTGAGTGTTCTTGCAAGTTGTGACCTATTCCTGGGATGTATGCTGTCACCTCAAATCCCGATGTCAGGCGCACCCGCGCTACTTTGCGGAGGGCCGAATTTGGCTTTTTCGGAGTTGTTGTGTAAACTCTGGTGCAGACGCCGCGACGCTGAGGACAACTCTGAAGAGCCGGTGATTTCGTCTTCTTTTCGACTTTCTGGCGTTCGCTACGAATTAATTGTTGTATAGTGGGCATGTGTTACGCCGTATCTGGCTTCTTTTCGGTAAATCATCACGACAATTGCTTATTATAACGATTTCCTCGGCGCTGTGTCAAATTTTTTTTTCAATGGAAAAAGAGTGCCCACAGCCGCAGGTTTGCGTCGCCTTCCGGTTGTGGAAGCGAAAGCCTCCCCCATCAGGTCTTCCGAGTAATCTAGAGTCAGGTCATCTATGTATTCGGTCCCGCCGGCATCTACTACCACTTGCATCCCCTCACATTCATATAGCTTGTCTGACTCTTGCATCTGGTCGGATAACTCCATTGTGTAAACCCAGTCCTGACAACCGCCAGCTATTACTCCCAGCCTCAAGAACGCCTTCTGGCTGTTATGCTTTGATTTCATCCGCTTTATTTCTACGGCTGCTGCTGGACTCAATTTTATCATGATTTCTATATTTCTTGCTACATTTGATTTATTATACTTTTTCCCTTGCGCTCTATCTAGCTTTGCGCAAGGTATAATAAGAGCGAGTTCTATCTGTAGCGCCCTTTTATTTGCGGGTTTTGGACTCGGTGCGGGCGTAGTCATCTTGGAAGCGGATGATGTCGTCTTCTCCGAGGTATTCACCATTCTGGACTTCGATCAGTACCAAGGGTATGACTCCTGGGTTTTCTAAGCGATGAGCTGTACATTGGGGGACGTAGGTAGACTGATTACTGCCGACCATCATCTCTTGCTCGCCGCAGGTCACTTTGGCCGTACCTGAGACTACGATCCAATGTTCGCTGCGATGGTGGTGCATTTGCAGGCTCAGCCGGTGACCTGGCTTGACTTCGATCCGCTTAATTTTATATCTCCGCCCTTCTTCTAGCACTGTGAAGGAACCCCAAGGTCGCAGTTCTGTGGCCGCAACTCCTTTGGGTGCTGCTGCTGGTAATGGTAGGGCCTTATGAAGAGTAGTTTCTTGTAGTGTGCTCATCTATATGTCTCCTTGAGATAATCTGGTGACAATGGCATCAGATTGATGCCATATCCGCCATGATTTCCATTCCACCACCCGCTTGTACCTGGTCTACTAACCCAAACATAACAGACGATCCCGGCCGGGTGTCATCCGCGATCCTGCTCTGGAAGCCATTCCACATCAAATCTTCATATTACACCATTTTACCTTTACATCACCCTTACAGTACAACAGCTTGCACCGGTTCAACCCAAACGGCAACGAACTGATTGAATTTGACTAACCGCCCCTACAGCAAGTTGTACCATAGTTAGTCTGTTCCTACCGGTGGGGTTCTCGGCCGAACGCCTGCGGCTGGCGCAGCCATGTTCTAGACGATCGGGCCTAATAAAACCCTGATATTTTAACTTCTCTGTGAATCTACTGCCAAGTGGCACTTGATTGTGCCACGAGCGAACGGGTAAGAATAGTTGACTAAAATCTTGTATAAATCTGTAGATTGATATTGAAAATTAGTGAGCACCTTGCTATACTATAGAGGTGTAAGAAAAACAAGAAGCCTTTGGAGGTGGTGTAGAGCATGGGAAGCGCAACCTATCAGACCCGATTGCCTGACAATTTAATACCGTTTGGGGTAGCCATGGGCAATCTAATGTCTGAGGTTGAGCGCAGCCTCTATGTTGACCTGCAATCAGGTGAGGCTTTGAAAGACTTAAAGCGTCGCTACCAGGTAGAGTTCGGCATAAATGCGCGTCAGTTCAACTCTGTTCATGCTGTTCTCAAAGGCAAAATTAAAAGCCGCAAGGAATGTCACAAGCGACAAATCAAGGAACTGAAGCAGCGTATCACTGGACTTAAAAAGAAAATCAAGTCCCTGACCAAGGGAATCAAGAAAGCTCCTAAGGCGTGCCCTATCAAGCGCAAAGGCTACACGGTCAAGCAGTGGTTGAAGTTCCAGCAACACCAGAAAAAACGTCATCTAGTAACTTGTTCCTCGCGCCTCAAGAAACTGCAAGAGACTGAGCCTACTATCATTTTTGGTGGCCGTAAGCTTTGGAATGCACAGTTTAACCTTGAGGCCAATGGATACGCTAATCACTCAGAATGGCTGATCGCGCAGCGTGGCGCCAGCCATAGGATTGGCAACAGCACCGTAACTCTCAATCGTTCTACCTCGGCTCTAAGGACGAAACTGCTGGTTGTCAGATTTTCCAATTAGATACCGAAGGGAACATCAAGATTCGTGTTCCCAAAGCACTAGAGGGAGCGCATGGACAATATGTGACCGCTTCCGGTATCAACTTCAACTGGGGGCAGGATGATGCGATCGCCGCTCTCAACCAAGACGGTGGTCAATCGCTGTCCTACCGGATAGCCCAGAAAAACGACAAATGGTACTTATTCGTTACTACCGACCGTCCTGAAGTCCCGTTTATTTCTTCTAGGCGTAACGGTGCCATTGGTGTTGACCTTAACCCAGGTGTTGTTGGTTGGGCCTACTGTGATGCTGAGGGTAATCTTGTAGATCGTGGTCAGTTCAAAGTCAATCTACAAGATCAAACTTCCGCGCAAACCGAAGCAATTTTAGGTGATCTAGTTAAGCATATTGTTCAGCGAGCTGAAACTTGGGGGTGTCCCATAGTTGTAGAAACACTAGATTTTTCCAAAAAGAAAGCAACGATGAAGGAGCAAGGCACTCGCTACAGCCGTATGCTCTCGAACTTTGCTTATTCCAAGTTTGACCAAATGTTGTTGAGTCGGTGCGACCGCTTCGGCGTTCAGTTGATGCATCGCAATCCGGCTTATAGCAGCACCATAGGCATGGTGAAATTCATGTCAATGTATGGTCTATCTTCCGACACCGCAGCAGCTCTAGCCATTGCTAGACGTGGTCTAGGACTTAAGGAGCGCATTCCTTCCAGGAACGCCTTAGGGGGACAAGTTGACACCTCTAAGCACGTCTGGTCGCATTGGAATGCGCTACGAAAAGGTCTGCCGTTCCGTCGTCATGATCTTTTCACCTCCAGAGTCGCAAACAGCGAACCAGTGGTCAAGCTTTCAGTTGATCCGTCCCCCGAGCTGTAGCTCCAGCGGTGGGATTGTTGGCAAGTCCGCGTGACACTTCTGGTCAAAGGCGAGATTCCTTTGCTCGAATCGTAGATAAGACTGTTCGATCTACGTGCCTAAGTTTCTATAGGTTTTCAGGAACGGTACATGAGCTATGATTGATAAACATAGAGCACGACGATCCCACTCGCAGCGGAGGGGCCCGGAGCGTGCGAAAAATCTGAGTTGCTGTCTGCAGGTAAACTCCTGAAGGCTGTGATGGGGCGATCGCTCCTTTAACTTTTCTAGTCCTGCCCCTGGCAGGCTCGACGATCGCCATTATTTATCTTCTCTCCTTAAGTCACGACAAGAGAGTAAACTGTAATGACTCGGTACATTATTTATCGAAAAATGAAGTAAAAAAGAAGAGCGTATTATCATGAATTGGTAGAAAAAAAAATGAATAAACAGCAAATATTCAGGATAAATACAATGATGAATAAGGTTCAAAAGCACAGGGCTGCGTGTCCTGCGCGAAAAATCGATCGGGATACAGCAAATGAAACGGAACGAGATGCTTGTGGGGTGGGTTTAGTGGCTAACCCCCAAGGTGGGGCTCGGCATGATATAATAGTAGAGGCATTGTCGGGTCTGATTTGCATGGAACATCGGGGTGCTTGTAGTGCAGATAATGATTCCGGTGATGGTGCGGGACTGATGACGGCTATCCCTTGGGAGTTGCTGCAAGCTTGGTTTGCACCGGAACAGTTGGAAATGCCAGCAAAAGAACGTCTGGCGGTGGGGATGATGTTTCTGCCTCAAGACCCGGCATTGGCTACCAAATCACGGCAGGCGATCTCCGAAATAATTACTGCGGAAGGGTTGCAGGTGCTGGGATGGCGAGTAGTGCCAACGCGACCGGAGTTACTGGGGGTGCAAGCGCGGGAAAATGAACCTCAAATTGAACAGGTTGTGGTTGAGTCCCCGAACAGTAAGGGGGCAGATCTGGAACGGTTGTTGTATATAATTATGAAGCGGATTAGCAATGGGATTCCTGATTGCTATGTTTGCTCTTTCTCTAGTCGCCAAATTGTTTACAAGGGCATGGTCCGATCGGCTGTGCTGGGTGAGTTTTATCTGGACTTGAAAAACCCTGCCTATAAGAGTCCCTACGCAATTTTCCACCGCCGCTTCAGCACGAATACTATGCCAAAATGGCCCCTGGCTCAGCCCCTACGGATGCTGGGACATAATGGGGAGATTAATACCCTGCTGGGCAATATTAATTGGATGAAGTCCCGCCAAGGAGATCTTGACAGTGATGTGTGGGGCGATCGCCTCTCGGAACTGCTGCCCATTGTCAATAAGGCCCAGAGTGATTCGGCGAATTTGGACAATGTCATGGAGTTGCTGGTGCTATCGGGTCGTTCTCCTACAGAAGCGATGATGATGCTAGTGCCGGAAGCTTACAAAAATCAGCCAGAATTGGCAGATCGTCAGGAAATTGTGGATTTCTATGAATATTACAGCGGCATGCAAGAGCCTTGGGATGGCCCGGCCCTGATCGTTTTCAGTGACGGACATAGGGTGGGGGCGATGCTGGACCGGAATGGCCTGCGTCCGGCTCGCTATTGCATGACTCGCAATGGCTATCTGCTGGTATGTTCGGAAGCAGGAGCAATTCCTTTACCGACGGCTGATATTGTGGAAAAGGGTCGCTTGGGTCCCGGACAGATGATTGCGGTGGACTTAGAGTCCCATGAGGTGCTGAAAAATTGGGAGATTAAGCAGCGGGTCGCACGCAAACAGCCCTATGGTGAGTGGCTGAAACGCTACCGTCAAGCTTTACCTGCTGGATCTTTTGTCTCGGACAAGCAGATGGAAACGGGAGATCTCCTGCGCCAGCAGATGGCTTTTGGCTATACCTCTGAAGATGTGGAGATGGTAATTCAGGCCATGGCCCAGGCGGGGAAGGAACCGACTTTCTGTATGGGAGATGATATTCCTCTAGCGATACTTTCTTCTAAGCCTCATGTCCTCTATGACTATTTTAAGCAGCGCTTTGCTCAGGTCACTAATCCCCCGATCGACCCCCTGCGGGAAGGTTTGGTGATGTCTTTGCATATGCTGCTGGGTTCCCGGGGAAATTTGTTAGCCGAAAAGCCGGAATTTGCCCGTCATTTGGAACTGGAAACCCCCGTGCTGAATGAGGCGGAGTTGGAAGGGCTGTTGAATGGTTCTTATGCTATAGGTAATGGTTCTGCGCCAGATAAATTCTCGGTAACTACTTTGTCTACTCTGTGGAACTGTAAGGCGGAACCTGATGGTTTAGCAACTTCGGTAGATCGGCTTTGTCAAGAGGCGGCCCAGGCCGTGCGCGAGGGCGCGGAGATCCTGGTTTTAAGCGATCGCTTTGATGGTCGGGGAAACGCTAAAGCGTTTACTACGAACCGGGGAAACGCTTTAGCGTTTACTACGAACCTTACGAACCTTACGAACCTGATGACTTACATTCCGCCGCTGCTGGCTGTGGGTGCGGTTCACAATTATCTCAACCGGGAGGGTTTGCGCTGTCGGGCATCCATTATTATTGATACGGCCCAATGCTGGAGTACCCATCATTTTGCCTGTTTGATTGGTTACGGCGCTTCTGCTATTTGTCCCTACCTGGCCTTGGAAACTGTGCGCCATTGGTGGAGTGACTCCAAGACCCAAAGTATGATGCAGCGCGGCAAGATCCCGGCTATGACTATGTCCGAGGCCCAGCAGAATTACCGTAAGGCCATTTGTGCGGGTTTGCTCAAGATTATCTCTAAGAAGGGCATTTCTCTCCTTTCTTCCTACCACGGAGCCCAGATCTTTGAGGTGATCGGCCTAGGACAGGACTTGTTGGCCCTGGGCTTTACGGGGACGACTTCCCGTTTGGGTGGTCTTTCTGTACGGGAGTTGGCCGAAGAGGTGATGGCTTTCCACAAACGGGCTTTCCCAGAACTGACCGTGAAGAAACTGGAGAATTTTGGCTTCGTTCAGTACCGCGTGGGCCTGGAATATCACATGAATAGCCCGGAAATGGCTAAGGCCCTCCATAAGGCGGTGACTGGTAAGGAATACGACCATTACGAGGTATACAAGCAACATTTGGCGGAAGGCCCGGTGACGGCCCTGCGAGATTTACTGGACTTGAAGGCCGATCGCACTTCTATTCCCATTGAAGAGGTAGAACCGGTAGAGGAAATATTCAAGCGGTTCTGTACCGGGGGCATGTCTTTGGGATCCCTGTCCCGGGAGGCCCACGAAACCCTGGCCATCGCCATGAACCGTATAGGGGGTAAATCTAATTCTGGTGAAGGTGGGGAGGACCCGTTGCGCTTCCGGGTTCTGGATGATGTTGATGTTACAGGAAAAGGTTTGTCCCCGACTTTGCCTCACCTACGGGGTTTGCGGAATGGGGATACGGCATCGAGTGCCATTAAGCAGGTAGCTTCCGGTCGCTTTGGGGTGACGCCGGAGTACCTGATGAATGGCAAGCAGATTGAAATTAAAATTGCCCAAGGGGCGAAACCCGGAGAAGGGGGCCAGCTACCGGGTAAAAAGGTGAGTCCTTATATTGCGAGTCTGCGGCGTTCTAAACCCGGCGTCCCCCTGATCTCCCCTCCTCCCCATCACGATATCTATTCGATCGAGGACTTGGCCCAGTTGATTTTTGACCTGCACCAAATTAATCCCCAGGCCAAGGTATCGGTGAAGCTAGTTGCGGAAATTGGTATTGGCACTGTCGCTGCTGGGGTGGCCAAGGCCCAATGCTGATGTTATCCAGATTTCCGGTCACGATGGCGGTACCGGTGCTTCCCCTCTCAGTTCGATCAAGCATGCGGGTGCGCCTTGGGAGTTGGGCGTGACTGAGGTCCATCAGACCCTGATGCAAAATGGTCTGCGCGATCGGGTTATCCTGCGTACTGACGGTGGCTTGAAAACTGGTTGGGATGTGGTGATGGCGGCCCTGATGGGGGCGGAAGAATATGGTTTTGGTTCTATCTCCATGATTGCGGAGGGCTGCATTATGGCCCGGATCTGCCATACCAATAATTGCCCAGTGGGGGTAGCGACTCAGCAGGAAAAACTGCGCCAGCGGTTTACTGGTATGCCCGAACATGTGGTCAATTTCTTCTATTTCGTGGCCCAAGAGGTGCGGCAGTTGTTGGCGCGACTGGGATACCTCAGTCTTCAGGAAATTATCGGTCGGGCGGATCTGCTGCAAGCAAGGGAAGGGGTGCAGTTGACCAAGACTTCGGCCTTAAACTTGAATTGCCTGTTGGAGTTGCCCGATAGCCGTTCCGATCGCAGTTGGCTAAACCATGAAGATGTTCACAGCAATGGCCCCGTTTTAGATGACCAGTTGCTAGCAGACCCGGACATTCAAAAAGCTATTAGCAACCAAGGTTCTGCGACCAAGCAGTTGGCAATTGTCAGTACGGACCGGTGCGTCGGGGCCCGCCTGGCAGGGGCGATCGCCAAAAAGTACGGCAACAGCGGTTTTGAAGGCGAGATTAATCTCAACTTTACTGGCAGTGCGGGTCAAAGCTTTGGTGCCTTCAATTTACCGGGAATGAAGTCGATCCTAGAAGGAGAAGCGAATGATTATGTAGGCAAAGGGATGCATGGTGGGGAAATTATCATTAAACCACCAGCAGATGCTCCCTACAACCCAGCGGAAAATGTGATTGTGGGCAATACCTGTCTGTACGGGGCTACTGGCGGAGTCCTGTTCGTGAATGGCACGGCGGGAGAACGGTTTGCTGTGCGCAACTCCATGGGTAAAGCGGTAATTGAAGGCGCTGGGGATCATACCTGCGAGTACATGACTGGCGGTGTAGTTGTAGTCCTGGGTAAGGTGGGACGGAATGTCGCTGCTGGCATGACTGGCGGTATGGGCTATTTCTTGGATGAAGATGGCAGTTTCCCGGAAAAGGTTAATCTTGAAATTGTCAAGATTCAGCGGGTGTCTTCCCCTGTTGGCCAACGACAACTGCAAGAGTTGATTCAAATGCATCGCGATCGCACGGGCAGTCAGAAGGCGAAGATGATTTTGGAGAATTGGGAGAAGTTTTTGCCCCTATTCTGGCAAGTAGTGCCTCCAAGTGAAGCGGATAGTCCAGAAGCTACTGCTGAGGCGGTTACTGAGAAAGTTGCTGTGAAGGCGTAGGGTGGGCACCGCCCACCATCTGCCACAGGTTAAAACCTGTGGCTACACAAACAAAGCCCGCCGGCGCGGGCTATAATTGAGGGCGTCTCAAGCTGCCACAGGTTAAAACCTGTGGCTACACAAACAAAGCCCGCCGGCGCGGGCTATAATTGAAGCCGATCGCTTTTTTCCGAGCTGATTTGAGCTATAATCCATATATGTCGTATATTATCGAATTTGCCGAGTCGGTTAAACAACAACTTCGGGACTTATCTGCCAGAGAGCGCTCCATCGTCTTTGATGCTATTGAGGAACAACTGACCTACGAACCTTTGGTTGAGACGCGCAACCGAAAGCTGTTACGTCCAAATGCAATTGCACCTTGGGAATTACGCATTGATTATTTGCGCATTTTCTATGAAGGGCTTCCCGATCGGCCAGATATATTGCGGATACTAGCGGTAGGTAGAAAAGAGGGGAATAAATTAATTATTGGCGGTCAAGAGGTAGAATTAAAATGAAAACGATTGAACTTTCAACAGCTTCAAAGTCTTTATATGCTTATGCAGAAGAATTCAGTCAAGATATGGTTGTTTTAACATTACATGGTAAAGCTATTGCAACTGTATTTTCTATAAAAGATATCGATCCAGAGTCATTATCGCTTAGTACAAATCCCGAGTTTCTAGCAATTATCCAGAAGGCAAGGGATGAATTTAAGGCAGGTAAAACTATCTCCTTGTCGGAAATGAAGCGAGAATTGTTATAATTGACATTTACTCGATCGCTGCACTCAGTAGTAGGGTGGGCGGTGCCCACCGTGGTCCGTGGTCTTGCACCAGTTATGATTTTGTAGGGTGCCACCCTCGGTGTCTTTGGAGGAGGAACAAACAGATGTTAGGATTTGACAGAATCACATTTAATACCCGGATAATGGCGGGACAAGCTTGCATTCGGGGAATGCGAATACCCGTGTCTTTGATAGTGAATTTGGTGGCTAATGGTAAACCGGTGGAGGCTATTTTAGAAGAGTACCCCGATCTAGAACCAGAAGATATTAAACAATCTTTGCTGTATGCTTCCTGGTTGACAAAAGAGAAGGTTTATGCCATCGGAGGGGCTGCTAAAATCGGATGAAATTATTGGCAGATATGGGAATTTCTCTGCGGACGGTAGCGTGGCTGCGGGATGCAGGTTATGAAGTGGTGCATCTTTACGAAGAAGGGTTAGAAACCCTGCCAGATGATGAAATTTTGGTTAAGGCGCGTACTGAAGGACGAATTGTGTTAACCTTAGATTTTGATTTCGGTCAGTTGTTAGCGATGAGTGGGGAGTCTTTGCCAAGTGTGATTTGATTTCGCCTCGGGAATGAGAATTACAATATGATTAATGAACGGTTGGCCACCGTGTTGCATCAACCGAGAGGTCCAAAACCCCAACCGAGAGGTTTCAAACCCCAACCGAGAGGTTTAAAACCCCAACCGAGAGGTTTAAAACCCCAACCGAGAGGTTTCAAACCCCAACCGAGAGGTTTAAAACCCCAACCGAGAGGTTTCAAACCCCAACCGAGAGGTTTAAAACCCCAACCGAGAGGTTTCAAACCCCAACCGAGAGGTTTCAAACCCCAACAGTGGGGCACCGGTTAGATTGTGTGCGCTCACTTCTAGTTGATAGCCGCCGGGTGCCGAGACGAGATGCATGTAATACAGCCCGCGCAGGCAGGCAATGTTGCGGAGTAGCCGGACCATGCACGGGTACCGTTCCAGAAAAATCGGTCTGTGTCCCCCCTTTTGTGCGTAAGGACCAGCGAGCTGTGGTCTCCACCGGTTGTGCGATGACGATGTCTCGGAAGATATAGACCCACCATCGGTTTAAATTTGATGCTCCCGTTCGCGATAGAAATCTGCCACAGGTTAAAACCTGTGGCTACACAAACAAAGGCGGCCTGGGGAGGCTATAATTAAGGGCGATATCATCGCTCATCTGCTATAGTTGATTATCAAATACGGAGATCTGATAATGACAGCACAATCTCTATGTCGAATCGGGGTTTTCTATGATGGCTCTTTCTTTGTCTACGATCAATTATATTTTTTTAAGCGAGATTTAGGTTGGTTAATATTTGGACCATTTCACTCTTTGTTGTCAAACTTGCTCAGAGAAAAAGAACAAGGTTTTACGAGTTACAAAGTAGTTTATTCAGGATGGTATCAAGGCTTACATAGCTCTAATCAATCTAACGATCATCAACGGAGAGTAGATCGAAACCGTCATTTAGATTTAATCCATGCAGGACAGGAATTGAGCCAAAGTACGTGCCAATGTCTCAATCACAGGGAGAAAAAGGGGTAGACGTAGCAATGGCTGTTGATGCTCTGCAAGTGGGACTTGAAGGACATATAGATGTTGGTAACAGGTGACGGAGATTTTGTCCCGTTAGTAAGAGCATTGATGAAGCAAGGAATTAGAGTGGCGGTAGCGTATTTTGAATATGAAACCGAAAATTACCGCAGTTTTATAAATGACAGATTACTTACGGTTTGTAATTATGCAATAAACATAAATGCTTTGGAAAGGGATAAAAAGTATCAACCAATGTTTAAAAGTTTGTTTAGAGCGAACAATCCCAAAAGTATTGATGATAGAACTTATGATGACAGGAGAGCAATCTAACGATACTAGGACAAACCCATTTAATGTAAAACGTCCTCACAGGAGGCAGAGGAGGACGTTGCCTGCCAGAGTCAGGGAACGAGACAAGAGGTATAATTAAGATGAAAACGATCGAACTTTCAACAACTTCTAAGCCTTTATATGCTTATGCAGAAGATTTCAGTCAAGATCTGGTTGTTTTAACATTACATGGGTTCGCGATCGCAACTAGCACTCCGGGGGGTATAAGATGAAACTTACAAACTCTGAAAAAGCCGTCATCGATCCTCGCAAACTTACAGGTTATTGTCTCAACCAAAATCATGCAGATGGTCAACACAAAGCGCGTGTATTTAAAGCAGCCCTCGATCTTAATGTAGATAATGTGGAAGAACTCAAAGCCGCGTTATTAAATGCGGTAAAAAGTTATGATGCAATTCCAGATAAAGCGAACCAGTACGGACAAAAATACATTGTTGATTTTTCCATGAATCGCGGAAATAAAACGGCTATTATTCACAGCGTCTGGATAGTAAGAAACTCCGACCAACTTCCGTACTTAGTCACTTGTTATGTTCTTTAGATTAGGAGGTTACAAAAATGAAATTACTCGATATCGTTGCTTTGCTGGATGATATGCCAGATATAGGTTTATATTGCGGTCAAGTCGGAACCATTGTTGAAGAATACGAACCGGGTGTTTTTGAAGTGGAATTTAGCGATACTACGGGACGTTCCTATGCTATTGAAACATTAACTGAAAATCAATTAATGCTTTTACATTATCAACCTTTGTCAACCGAAAAGTTGGCAGGGAGTGTTAGATAATACATCTCGTAGTCCAAAAGCTGGATTTCATATACCGATTTCCTCGATCGCTGCACTCGGCTTCTTGTTATTGACAATTCTCCATTGACAATTCACAATTATGATAGAACCTCAACAGAAACCACGCTACAAAATCTATCAAGGTTTTCGGATACCGATGGGATTTCCTGTAGAGCATTTTGAATCTGCTTTGAACTATCAAGCTCAACCAGGAGATGCCTTTATTGTAACTTATCCTAAGTGTGGAACCACTTGGACTCAGCATATTATTTGGATGCTCCACCATAATGGGCAACCCTTACCTGTGGGCAAGGATATTAACTTGGAAATTCCTCATTTGGAAGAAGTAAGTGCTGAATTTGTTGCAAATTTACCGGATCCCAGATTTATCAAAACCCACTTTTCCTATGAATTAACACCCTTTCATCCTGAGGCCAAATATATCTATGTGGCTCGTAATCCTTTTGATTGTGTTGTTTCTTTTTACTATCACACCAAGGGCTTCGTGAAACACTATGACTTTGCAGCAGGAACATTTGAACAATTTTTTGAATGCTTTATACGAGGAGAAGTAGATGGGGGAGATTACTTCGATCATCTCCTTGCTTGGTACGATCGTAAAGCGGATAAAAATGTCCTTTTCCTCACTTATGAACAGATGAAGGCAAATACTCGGCAAGCAATTATTGAAATTGCTGATTTTTTAGGACCTGAATATTCGTCAAAAGTTAAAGATGGAGAAATTCTCGATCGGATACTACATCATAGTAGTTTTGAACAGATGAGCCAAAATCAAAGTCGTTGGTCGAGCAAACGTCCAGCAGATATTCCTTTCATTCGTAAAGGTCAAGTGGGAGATTGGCAAAACCATTTCTCGGAAACCCAAAAGGCGAGATTACTGAAAAAATTTATTGCCAGGACAGCAGAAACCGGTATCGGACAACTATGGCCAGACTCCATCCAGATCGGGTAATTTTTACAGTCGATAATCTGAGATGACGGGGCGATCGCCTGCATATTACCATGGTAAGTGCATAAAAATGATTTGTCATATCAAGTAGCAGCAAATTACCCACAATTAATAACTTCGGACTTTTACCATCTCAAATGGAACGCAAAACGTTGGGTTTCGTGCCTCAACCCAATCTACAGCTGATGCAATTTTTATTATGGGCATTTAATCAGACATGATATTTTTTTCCAGGTTTTTCTAACTTTCTGCTTTTTTGTGTTCTCCCATTCAGTAATTTAACCGTCAAAACTGTTGCTTTATAGTAAGCGGTGATGCATCATTCATTGCATATTTGCCTATCGGGTTAAATCGTGGCAACCTTCTATGAATAAGCGTTTCAGCCATAATAGCTATTTTTGACTATGCAGTTTAAATGCGCGACAATTGTCTCAATTTCCAATCGGGTTTAAAAATTGATAAACCTGGTTTATGGGCATATTTGATTTCACAAATAAAAAACTTGCTATAGTTAATTTGCAGTATTTTTCCTATGTTTAATGTAACGATCGGCGACCCCAAATATCATTATCTGCCTAGATGACGATCGCAGTAATGCAAAAGCAGTAAAAAGACAGAATTTAAATAGATCGCTTGACAGGAAAAATATAATAGTCAAGCGAGAAGCAGGTGCTGACATTAAAAATTGTCAAATTCACAACTCCTCGTCATTTACCAGTACCAATTAATCGAGTATATCTTCTTCTACCCAAGAATAGTTGTCGAAGATTTGACCCAGGAGAAAATTAGATGGAATTTGACTGGGTTCGTAGTTCATCGCACGGTAAGCGGACTGTTTTTCCTCTGGCACAAAGCAAATGGCGGTCTGCTTCACTCCCACAGTGATGCGGGAGACTTGGTTCACAATGCTGTCAATCTCTTCGACCAGTTCCTCGGCCAGTTCCTGGTCGGGAGCAATGATAAAAAATGTTCTATGTCCGCCCTCGCTGGGAGCAATGCCAAAGGTACAGAGTTTCAGAAGTCGCTGAATGGAAGCTTCGCAAGACTCATAGAACAGATTAAATAAAGCTCGATAAAAGTCTTGAGCTAGAACGCGATCGTCTTGACTTGATTGGGACAACATGGCAACTATCTCCTAGATCAACTCTGGTTTTCGATCCTATATTTTTAAGTATGCGCTCTTGCTCTAGATCTTCCCGTGATCGCAGTATTAATATTACGTGACGATCTTCGAGGGGTAGTGTGATCTAAAATCTCTGAAACTGTGATCGTCATCAAGTAACGGCCAGTGATAGGATAGCTAGGGAGACTCTTGCTTGAGGGGAATCTCAATGATAAACTTAGCTCCCAAGCCCGGTGCGGAAACACAGCTGAGACTGCCCCGATGTTGTTCCACCACCGTCTGGTAGCTGATTGACAACCCCAGACCGGTGCCCTTGCCTACCGGTTTACTGGTAAAGAAGGGGTCAAATAGGCGCAACTGTACTGACTCGGTCATGCCCGGGCCATTGTCGCCAATCGAAAGACGCGCCCATTCTCCGTCTATAAGTTGAGTGGTAATCCGGATCTGGGGGTTGGGGATTTTCTGGGATTCCTCTAAGGCATCGATGGCATTACTGAGGATATTCATAAATACCTGATTGAGCTCTCCAGGGTAGCATTGCACCGGCGGCAGGTCGCCATACTCTTTAATCACCTGTATTGTCCGACCTGCTACCCCATGCAGTCGGTGCTGCAAGATCTGCAGGGTACTCTCTAGACCTTCGTGGAGATCGACTTCCTTGAACTCAGCTTCATCCAACCGCGAGAAGTTGCGCAGACTCAGGACGATCTGGCGGATCCGTTCCGCCCCGACCTTCATTGAGTCCATTAATCTGGGAAAGTCTTCTGTGACAAAATCTAGTTCTATGTCCGAGGCGATCGCCTCTATTTCGGGTTCGGGGTCTGGGTAGTACTGCTGATAGAGCTGTAGGATCTCCAGCATATCCCGAGCATAGACATCCGCATGGGTGAGGTTGCTGTAGATAAAACTGATGGGGTTATTAATTTCATGGGCAACTCCCGCAACTATCTGACCCAGACTGATCATTTTTTCATTTTGCACCATCTGGGTTTGAGTGCGTTGCAACTGCCGTAAAGTGCTCTCCAGCTGCTTTGCTTTTTCGCGCTCCCTTTGAGAAGCTTGCCGCAAGGCTTCTTCTGCCTGCTTGCGTTCTGTAATATCATTATTAATTTCCAGAATGGCGAAAGGATCGCCGTTCTCGTCTCGTTGCAGGGTCCAGCGACTGGCCACCGTAATTTGCTGGCCATCCCGTTTGGTATGTAGCAGTTCCCCTTGCCAATATCCTCTCTCTATACATCTGTTTTTAGCCGCATCTAGGGAGTCTTGTGGCCAGACTGTTTGCAATAAGCTGTGAACATTCGCCCCGATCGCCTCTTTTTTATTCCAACTATACAGCTGCTCGGCACCATGATTCCAGTAAACCACCGTGCCATCCAGCTCTTGAATCATAATCGTATCATTAGCCAGATCCAGCATCTGAATATGTTGCCACAAAGCTGCTTCCGTCTGCTTGCGTTCTGTGATATCCAGAACCGTGCCAAACAGCTTCGTCACCTGACCTTCTGCATTTAATGTCGGTTTTCCTTTAGCTTGCACGTATCTAATTTGGCCGTCCGGTCGGATAATTCTCACGTCCAGTTCGTAAGGTTTTCCCTCTGTCAAACCTTGCTGCATCCTTTCGAGCCACAACTCTCTGTCCGCTGGGTGAATTTGTCGGTCTGAGAATGTTGGTGCTGCTGCCATTGGATCTAGTCCGAAAATGCCGAACATTTCTGCCGACCATGTCACTGCTTCTGTAGCCACATCTAATTCAAAACTGCCTATATGTGCCACCATTTGGGCCTCTGCCAGGTTTGCTTCGCTTTTGCGCAGTTGCTTTTCTGCTAATATGCGATCGCTAATATCGATCATCAAACCATCCCAAATTATATCTCCATTAGCTTGCTTTTCCGGACGGGAAGCAGCTTGCAGCCACTTAAGCTTACCGCCTTGAGTGATGAACCGTCCTTGCCAACGCCAGGGTGCCAGGGTAGCAGCGGAGACTGCTACAGAATCGTCAAAACTTTGGCGATCGATCGGATGAATTACATCTAGCATTAGAGATATATTAGACTGGCCTACTGTTGGCTCTATTTCCAATAGTTCCAGGCAACCAGGACTCAAGTAAGGGAAAGACATTGACCCATCCGCATTGAGTCGGAATTGATAAATCATGCCCGGTACGTTAGCTGCTAGTCTTTGGAATCTTGCTTCACTTTTGCGCAGTGCTGCTTCTGCTTGCTTGCGGGCGGTGATATCTTTTTGCACGCCAATAAAGTGAGTCACTTGACCGCTCTTATCTCGCACTGGCGAAATCATCAGCTCATTCCAAAACGGCGTGCCATCTTTGCGATAATTCTTTAGGACTACTCTCCCGTCCTTGCCTTCCCGGATGCAGGCGCGAATTTTATCTACTTCAGTTTGGTCCGTATCCGGTCCTTGCAAAAATCTACAGTTGCGTCCGATAATATCTGACGGTCCATAGCCTGTTAGCTGTTCAAAAGCCGGGTTACAATAGATGATCGGCTGGTCTGCTGCTAATATGTCGCTAATCACTACTCCGTTACTGCTAGCTGCGATCGCTGCTTCTAATAACTCTAGTCGTGCTAAATTCTGCTTGTGCTCTGTGATATCCTGAAGGAAAACTGATAACCCAGATTCACTGGGATAAGCGCGGACCTCAAACCATTTGGCTGTCGGGGCATGAAAAGCTGTAAATTCTGCCACAGATCGAGTGGTAACTGCTTTTTGATATGCTGTAAAAAACGGGTCTTCGGCATCAAAGACATCCCATACTTTCTTGCCCAGCAACTCTTCGTGCCTTTGCTGTAATGCTATTTCTGCTTGATGATTCAGATAGGTAAACCGCCATTGCTTGTCCAAGAGGAAAAATGCATCTGCCATCCTCTCCAGGATCTGGACAATTTCCGATTCCAGTTCTCTTGGGCTATCTTGATATTGCATAATCATACCTTAATCTTCTACCCTACTCTGCCCTGCCTCTGGGGATCATCTCAATTGTAAATTAAGAAACCCGGTTTTTTGGAAAAACCGGGTTTTTGGCCTACTGGTGAATGGCCGCTGACCATTCACCATTGACTTACAATTGACCATCGCCATTTCAGGCTTGTTTCCGATCGAGGCTGGACTTCGGTGCTGAATTAGGGTTGAGAATTTCCTGATTGAACCGATAGCCGACTTTGCGTACTGTCTGGATCAGAGTCGGTTGCCGGGGGTCTGCTTCCACTTTCTTACGCAGGGACAGTATGTGAGTATCGACGGTACGGGGGTTATCAATGGCCTCTGGCCAAGCTCTTTCCAGCAATTCTGTACGACTTAGAGGCAGTCCGCCCACCTGAGCTAGGGCATAGAGGAGACTGAATTCTTGGGGCGTCAAATCGATCAACTCTCCTTTTAACCATACGCGCCTCTGCACCAAGTCAATTTTCAGGTGGCCGTAGTCGAGCATTGCCGGTGGTGCCGGACTTTTCTGGCGTCGCAGCAGCGCTTCTACTCTAGCAAGAAACTCTTGAATGCCAAAAGGCTTGGCGAGATAATCGTCTGCGCCAGCCTTGAGGCCGGTGACAATATCTGTTTCTGTGTTCCGGGCAGATAGGATCAAAATTAACGATTCTTGCTGCTGGTGCAGCCACCGGCAAAACTGGAGGCCATCGCCATCGGCATCAGAGTCGAGAATTACCAGAGTCGGTTGGTACTGTTTGTATGTCTCTCTGGCCTGACGCAATTCAGCTGATTGATGCACCCGGTGCCCGGCTTGCTGCAAGTACCAGGCTATGAGCGATCGCAGCATCAGATTTCCTTCTATTATCTGAATACCCAGAGATCCCACAATAGCGACTTCCCTTCAATTTTTCCTGGTATGTTAACAATTTTTTTTCCGAATATTGTATCTGTTGCTACAGTTATATTTCGGAATTCGTAGTATATATTTCCTAGTTATTTGTTCTTGGGTATATATACATATTAAATTTGATAATTTCTCCTAGGACATCGGTCAAGTATTGTCAGAAACCGGGTTTGGACTGAGGCGAGCAACGAAATATCGGTATTTTCCCAAAAAGAAACCCGGTTTCTTGACTGACGAACTAGGAGGCAGAGCCTCCATTCCGGCCACAGGAGGCTCTGCCTCTGCAATTTCGTTACCAGGCCGGAGCCTGGTAACGAGGGCTCCGGGTAAGTCATATCAAGCTCTCGTTCCCAAGGCAGACAACAGTAGGTAAAGTTTCGTTACAATGGGATCGAGTAGCCAGGGTTGATCTAATGACCTATTTTTCCAGAACTATACCTTCTATTGACAACCAGTCCCGAACGGGCCTGGGGAACCCGAATGTCCCCACGGCCTGCTCGCATCGGCTCTGCGGTGGGCTGCTGCCTGACAGGAGTAGAAAGTAAAGGTCGGGGCTGGGAGGTATGCCTCGACTTCTATTTTATGGCATGGCATCCGGTCGGCAGTACCAGGAGTTGTAACAAGATCCGGACTACGTGAAGTAGATATAGAAGGATTTAGCTATGGGTTGGGTAGATGTTGGTTCTCGCTGCAAGAGCCTTTCGGACAGTTGGTCAGCTTTTTACTCCCCCCTGACTTAACTCAGTAACTAATTCTAATTAGGAGATTCCTACAATGCTTCAGAATGCTCAAACCATCCGCCTCTACCAAAAACTAACTGACGCCTTCGTCCAAATGTGGAACCAGGGTTATCGCTTTGATGATTTGCGCCTATATTTGGATGGCTATTTAGCTGCCTTGAGGCACTCTAGCACGCTCGAACCATTTCATCTGCATCGATTAGAGGAAGAAGCTATTCGCTTTCTGTACGATCGCTCTAATTTTGACATGTCTATGCTGCAACCACAACCAGAATCTAAATATTACTAGCTAGTCTGAGATTTCAATTTTAGCATCGGTGGGTTTCAATCCACCTTTTCTTGATAATTGAGAATTTATACCATAATTGGTATTATTTGGTCTGAAAGATGTTTTGCACCATCTTTTTATCTACTCTGGCAGCTTCTCGATCTAATTCGGCGAGATCGCCAGAGTCTAATTGCCAACCTAGGGCTCCAATATTCTCCTGGGCCTGTTCTAGGTTCTTGGCCCCGGGAATGGGAATTGTGTCTTTACTAATGCACCAGTTAATTGCTACTTGCGACATGGTCTTGTTTTTTGACTGGGCGATCGATCGCACTGTTTCTAAAAGGGTTTTAACTTTGGGCAATAGTTGCCGAAACAGCAGACCCCGAATACCTTTGGGCAAGCGCTCATTCTCGGAATATTTGCCGGTCAATAGGCCCAAGGCTAGGGGACTGTAGGCAATTAGTTTGATTCCTAGTTCGTCGCATACTTGTTTAATTCCCAGTTCGGTGACGGGATAGGTGGATAGCAGGGAATATTGGACTTGCAGGGTGGCGATCGGCACTCCCCGATCGCGAAACTTTTGCTGTACTTTTTGCAGCCGTTTTGGTCCATAATTGGATAGACCGACTCCCTTGACCAATCCTTGTTGGTAGAGATCGGCAAGGCCATCCAATAGGGGACCTTCTTGCCAGGGAGCATAGTTGGCCGTAGACCAATGCATTTGTACGAGATCCACATTTCTGCCCAAGCGTTGAGCGGAGGCATTGCCAGCAGCAACCATTGACTTTCTGGTCAATCTCCAGGGATAAGCGGCCAGTTTGGTAGCAATACAAATATTGTCTTTGTTGACACCAAGATATTCCCGAGAAAAGCGTCCCAGCAACATTTCACTGCGTCCGTTGAGTCTCCCGGTGCCATAGGAATCACCGGTATCGAATAGGGTAACGCCGTTTCCGACACAAAGGTTAAAGACCCCTTGTAATTGGTCGTCCATGCTTTCATCATATCCCCATAGCAGCCTGTTTCCCCAGGCCCAAGTCCCGCACCCCATGATGGGCAGGGAGAGTGTTTGCTTTGTTTGTTCCATATTCAATCTTTCCTGTTTTTACTATCGCTCATTCCCAGGGTCTCCCTGGGAATGAGGGTACGTCGCCGCCGCCAGAAATTATTTCACACAATTAGCCAAGTGGCCAGACCCCAGAAGGGAATAAATCTTAACCAACGTTTTCCACTATCGGGTGGCTCAATCTTGCCAATCAGCATAGCTTGGAAGATGCTAAAGAGCAATAGATCTACACAGAAAGCAACTGTCAGTCTGTTTGTATGAAGGGACTGGATAAAGTATTGTGCTCTCTGGGTCAAGTCCCCAAACTCAGGTCGGCCCAGCATTCCCCAAATTAAGGCTCCCGTCCCCACGATCAGTCCCGTCCAACCAAATATGCGAGCTAATAAACCTTTGCTAGTTCGGTTGTCGGTTTCCTCGGGAGTAGCAGTTGTCAGCACTGCCATATAAGGAGCCAGGAAACTATTGGTGAGGAACATTGCAAAACCCCAAATTAGGATCTTAGAAAATTCCCGACCGCGACGATCGGCCAGCAGCAGTGGCAAAAACATGAATATCCAGGCTTCAGCGAAGTTAAATAGGGCTTCGGATGCCGGATGTTCCACTGGAGATTCCATGTATTTAATGCCCACAGCATTTAAGATGGGCAGAATGAAAAAGAAATTGATTGATTCATCGAGCACCTCTTTGATTGTCTGGGGTTGAATTGCCCAGACCGGTTCCCCGGGAACTAGCTGCCCCGGTGGCGATAAAAACAGGATATAAATGTAGATTGCTGACAGGATCCAAAGGGATGCTGAGAGGAGACGCTGATTATTTTCTTGTTTTCTGGGTTGGTTTGACTGTGCCATGTTTTTGTTATTGAACGTTTAGGATCGCGGGTGCATCTCATATATCTCATATTTGCGTCGTCGCCCGAATCCTAAAGGGTAATGTTTCTTTGTATCCTATGCCTGCTAGCATTATGCTAATTGCGGCACGATGGTACATTATGTCAGCATACAACTGCTTTGCCCGATCGACATCGAGTTTCGATTGACTGAGCTTGCTCTGAAAATGTATTAAGCGCCCATCCTCTCGAAACAGCACGCCATCTATGCCACCATCTGGACCGAGAGGACCAGGGTGAAAACCCAAGACTTCTGCGAAAGCACGACCAAGTTCCTGCTTCCGCTTGGGGCTGACATTTACAATTCCTAACGCCAGGTTGTAGGCGATATACTGCTCCATAGTTCAATTATTGCCAGATATCCGATAGGGTCTCCATCCTAACTAGACGAAAATATAGCAGATCGATTCCGGCATTCAGATAAATAAATTTGGCATCTTCACTTCGAGAGTCAAATAACATGTTGAGAGTATTTTCATCAATTTCAAACAACTCATTTTCTTCATCCTGTACTCTAGCTTCAACCCTTGATTTTAGTTCTTTAATTGATACTTGATTGCGATTTGCCTGATTGTAAGCATAAGCAAATGCCATGTTCAGCAATACCTTCATATCTGCACCCAATAGTTCTTGCAGTTCCCGTAGCTTTACTTTTCCTTCTCGACCAATACGTACTGATGTCGGAATCATTTTTCCCTGACGCAGAGACTCGCGAGCAGACGACTTTACAGTTTCCCTAATGTACGAGTACTGTCTGAGCAGCAACTCCTCTTTGCTCCGCCCAGTTAAGGATGGAGCTCGATTTTTTAGTGGTGGTAAAGTTGATTGGTTATCTTTTATTTCTGTCATTAGGTTACTCCATTACTACTTGTTTGTAATAGTTCCAAAGGTGCTCGCAACCAGGTTGGTTCCACAAATAGTCATAATTGATGAAAACTGCCTTGCCCGCTTCCATCGGTAACCAATCAACTGGTTCAAGTACCTGGTAGTTACTGAAGCTGCTGTCAACGAATTCTTGAAATTTAGACTGTTGGACTCCGATCGGTACTACCTTCACAGGTAGAGCACCAATAACAGAGCGAGCAAGGTCTAGAGCTAAGAGCATATCGTTCAGATGCAACGGGTTGGATTGCGAGCATCGCGTTCACTCACGACTGTAAGCATACCTTCTTGCGTTGCCAGACGCTCACCACCGGGTTTCGGCACTGCTCCTTCGCTGAAAAACTTGAAGCTATCAGCCTGGGGTCACCATCAATTAAGAGAACTCGGTTTCTCTTGCTGAGAAAAACCCCCGTGATATGAATTGCCGTTGTTGTCTTACCGACACCACCTTTGTGATGCACGCACAAAACTTTCATAAACGCGATCCTCGTTGAAAACACCAATTCGTGAGTTTTTCATCTTATCTATAGTAATATGTATGGGACGATCGGGCCCGCTGACTTCGGCGATCGATGGGCGGACTTGAGTGGATCGCAAACATTATAGCGTAATTCTGCGCTGATGAGGTACATTATAGCGGTTGGCATTCAGCCATCACTGGCTCCGACTAAGTTCCGGATGTACAAGCACGTGGGTGAAAACGGCTATACTATTTATGTACGAGGGTCGCTTCTTGCATTTTACAGGTTTCTAGATTTAATGTCAAGCTCCGTCCATCTATTAATCCAATTACTAGATCGGAACCTGCAACTGTCATCCCTGCTGCTATTTCCGGTAAGTCCTCGATCGACTCGATCGAGCAATCATAATTGTTGAAAAGTAACAGTTCCAGTTCTGTGAGGACAATGGTCCGAAACTCCATGGTGAAAATATTGAATATATTTTCGTGCATTGCCATAGATAAACGAAGGCGACCAGATTGCAAATCTATTGCTGCTAAATGTTGGTCCACTCCTAGCCAGAGGGTAAGCTCATCCTTTGATGGCATAATAACCGGTTGAATGATGGGGGAACTTCTCCAACTGATTCCATAATGCCCCAAGAGTTCGCCTAAATCTAGGAGGGCAAATTGATGAGGACAGTCATGGACTATGACCCGACGCACTCCTTCAATCTGATTGAATTCTGCTTGACTAATATGTTGAAGTTTCATGTTTGCTGTTCTGGGTATAGTTTGGGGATAATTGACGTAATTTCAGGAATTGCATTCAGGTTGTTGTTTGGGTAAAAGTAGCTGATAGCAATAGCCCCTGGGACTTCTCTGCCGCCGATCTCGACTTGTCTCAGGATTGTGGTTCCATACTGCTTGCGTTTGATTTTGATTATCGGAGCATTTAAGCCTTCTTGAAATATTTGCATTAGCCGTATCCTGCCACCGGCAGCTTCTTCAATCCCTAGTTGACGCAATCCTTCTAAGTTATCTCTCGAACGTCGTGTATTGTCTGGACTAGATATAACGCGCCCGAAAAAGAAATCAAATTTGCTTTCGTTGATGGTAAATCCTTCTCCCTGAATCACATTGCTTGTCCTGTTGGTATCCTATACTATTATAATATATGCTATAACTGATATTAGTACCAGAGCCGGTACAACTCCCAAAACTTCTCGGTTAAGGATCTAGGTTGTCATTGCGAGGGGGGGGTACGTAGCGATTAACGGCCTGCTCAATTGAGTCGCGCAGCGTTGCGAGGCACGAAGCAATCCCCCGAAGCAATCTCCCTGCTCCCTGCTCCCTGCTATCCCTTGAGGTATTGGACGATCGGTAAATCCGATGGATGTCATACCGCCGTGCCCTGGCGCGACATGTTATAAATGCCGTGCCCCGACAAGACCAGGATCTGGTCTGGCACCAGTTGGTTTGGAAACGGCAGATGTATGGGTTCGCATGCATAGACGCAGCTTGACAATAAGCCATTGCTGGCTGACAACGAACTATTACTGGCTTACATTTATTCAATGTAAGTTACATGATTTAATGTAAGTTTATTCTACCTAAATGTAATTTTTACCCTAATTCAATGTAATGTTACACTTTTTTAATGTAAGCTTACTCTAACTTAATGTAAAGCTACACTCTTTTAATGTAAACTCTTGTGTAAGGGCAGTTGTTGCACAAGGAGCCCCCCAAACCCCCCCGTGGAGGAGATCCGGCGACTGGGAGGGCCCCTCAATACTGCATAGATTTTGCAATAAATTCCTCGGGGGGGAGTGGGGGAGTGGAGAGTGGGGAGTGGAGAGTGGGGAGTGGGGAGTGGCCTCCCGAAAACTGTAGGTGAAGACACCGACGGGTTCTCCCTTCTCCCTAACCGAGAAGTATTGGGTCCACTTCTAGCCAGAGGGTAAGCTCATCCTTTGATGGCATAATAACCGGTTGAATGATGGGGGAACTTCTCCAACTGATTCCATAATGCCCCAAGGGTTCGCCTAAATCTAGGAGGGCAAATTGATGAGGGCAGTCATGAACTATTATCCGACGCACTCCTTCAATCCGATCGTATCCTGCTTGACTAATATGTTGAAGTTTCATGTTTCCCGTACTTATATTAGTACCATATCCGGTACAACGTCGAACAAAATAGTAGAGATATTTGGCAAGTTGGTTGCAAGATGGCAATCGGAAGAGGTATAATTCAGGCATGTATGAGATGACTGGCGCCGATCGCAGGTCCGGAGATGGGCGATCGGGATGGGAACCTACAGCCTGGTAGGGAGCGATCGGGCGATCGGGTGTCGAGGGGCTAGCAAATATTTGACGCAAGAGTTCACCTGAGTTACGATCCTATAGCGATCGGAGATCGGAAGGTAGAGAGTGGGACCGGTGGGAGCGATCGCTCTTGTGGTTAGGTAGAGAAGTTGACAGATAGGGAGTCGGGGAGTTATGATGGAAACGGGTGAGAAGGTGGAAACATGGTTGATATGACCGGTAGTTCGGCTACAAAAAAAAGATGTTTGATTCTAAGTTATGATGCTATAATATAATTATAGCGTACTAGGTAGAGAGAAGCGCCGGTCCAGGAAAGGGTCGGAGTATTGTAAACAGGAAAGCGGTGAGGTTGGCCCCGCTTTCTTACCCGCCTAGGGGATGGCGGGGATATCCAGCGGTATGTTAAGATGAGTGCAGAACAACTGGAAAGTTTGATGAACCAGGCGGAAGACCTGGAGAAGAGAAAAGAGTACGATCGGGCAATACCTATCTTAGAACAAGCTCGTGCGATCGCGCCTGAAAATGTTGAGGTTTTGAGGCAGTATGGGAAAATATTAGCAAAGAGTGAACGATATGAAGACGCATTTGAAGTTTTTGAACAAGCTCTGAAAATTGAACCTGAAAATGTTGACGTTTTGAGAAATTACGGCACTGCTCTTGCAGAGCGAGGTATGCACGATCGGGCGTTTGTGATTTTTGACAAGGCTTTAGAAATAGAAGCTGAGAATGTAAAAACTTTAAGCAGCTATAGGAAGTATTTATTGCGGGCCGGAAAAGTTGAGGAGTCATTTGCTATTTCAGAAAAGCTATCAAAACTTGAACCTAATAACGATATAACATTTACATGCTATGGGACGGCATTAACATCAGCAGGTAGATACGAGCGGGCATTTGAATTATTTGAACACGCGCTAAAATTTAAGCCAGACAATGTAATAACTTTGACGAGCTTTGCTAATGCTCTCACATCAGCAAAGAGATACGATCGGGCTTTTGAAAAATTTGAACAAGCGCTTAAAATAGAACCCCAAAATGCTATAATTATGAGTAGCTATGGTAGTGCATTAGCCAAAGCAGGAAAGTTTGAAACCGCGAGAAAACTGCACAAACGAGCTGTGACATTATTTAGTAAAAATTGGCAGATAAAGCGGGATGACTACATCTCATATCACTACGCTATATCCTTAGAAGAATTAGGTGAGTATCCAGAAGCAATATCTCAACTAGAAACTATTGCGGTAGGCAAACTTACTCAGCGCCATGCCAGTATAATTCTAGCTAGCATGGGAAGACTGTATTATCTGATTAAACAGCCCGATAAAGGCAACGAATATTTCGATCGAGCAATTGCCAACTCGGATGACAAAGAGAAAACACGGCTCTACAGTGCCAGAAGCATTCTTGCCAGTGACCCTTACAGTGAGAAAGCCGTTGAGATTCTACGGGAAATCACCGAAGAATCTTCGCGCTACATCCAGGCACGGGAGATGCTAACTCTGAATGTAAGTGAAGAAGACTACTTTGAAATGGTCAAAGCAGATGCCCAGAGTGGGTTGAATGACACAGAAATGATCAACCGGGCGATGTATCACAAAATCGCTAACGAGATCGCCATCCTGAAGGGGATAGCTTATCGGATTAAACGTCTGACCAAGAGTGAAGATAAGTCACTCAATGGGATTATTCAGTATATAGAGGATCTGTTTGAAAAGGTCAATGAGCGCAAGGCAGAGCAACAGTCTCAGATCGAGAAGATTCCTCAAGATGACTATCATAGCATTCTGGCCGTCATTTCCCAAACAGCACACTACATCTCTGACTTTGTCAATAACGAGCTTCCCGTCATCGAGTCTCAAACTAGACTGGCGATGCGGAAATTGCAACCATATGAAGCCCGTTATGCCCAATTCGAGAAGTTGCTAGCACAACTGGAACTGACTCAGGCCGCCCTCGACGACCTGAAAGCAATTAATCAGGGCATCGAGATCAGAAATAGCCACTTTCCGGTGCAAAAGCTGTTTGAAAAATGGGAAGTGACACCTCAGATTGAACATGCTAACATTGCTTTGGATATCAGAAACGGCAACTCCGAATTCTATGGAGATGAGGAAAAAATCAAGAGTATCCTGAACGAATTAGTGGGGAACTCACTGAAGCACAATCACAAGCAGAAGAATTTGAGGATGCGGATGACTTCCCAAGATGAGATCAACCCGCAGGCAATTCGAGCCATGACGATTCCAGGTGAGCAGAAGTACCTATTCATCAAATTTACCGATAATGGTAAAGGCATTCCCGAGGATAAAAAAGACTGGATTTTTCAACCCCTGAAAACTACCTCTTCCGATAAAGGCAGTGGACTAGGATTATTTATTATCCGCAAAACCGTGACCAAGATGAAAGGCTATATTCGAGAAACAGGATATAATGGAGCCAGGTTTGAAATTTATATCCCCTACAGAAAAGAAGAGATTTGATCGTGGAGACGGAAGCAATGCAGATTGAAAACGTTCACTTACTGCTAGTGGAAGACAACCCCCGCTACCTGAATGAACTGCTGCAGTGGTTACAGGACGAGTTCGGCTATCGCCAGATTGTGTCCGCAATCAATACTAGCGAGGCAAAAGAAAAACTCAACAACGATCATTTTGATGTCATCATTGCCGACATGCGCATGGAAAGTGATGATAGTGGTTTTGCTGTTATGGACGAAGTGAAAGCGAGAAATCTCTCCTCTGTGGTTATTATTCTGACAGCTAATGACACCGTTAAAGATTGCCGCACTGCTTTCAAGAAGGGGGTCTGGGACTATATCTCCAAGAGTATGCGGGGCCATTACCTATTTCAACCGTTGGGGTAATGTCCAAAATGAACAGTGGATTGATGAAAATTTGGCATCCCTGGAACGGGAATATTTTGGTCAGTATATTGCGGTGATTAACAAGAATGTAATTGAGGCGGCAGATACTGAAGCTGCCCTCTGGCAACGCATTGAAGAACGAAAGTTACGTCGCTTTTTAACTACTATTCGCAAAATCGGGGATTTGCGCCCCATCTCCGAACTGGTGAAGTTACCAGAAAGTTCGCGTTTGGAGTTCAAGAGTACATATCAATGGGATGTCAGACAAAACTGTAAAAATAAGGATTTGAAGTTTAACGTCCTCAAAACTATTGCGGCGTTCCTGAACTCGGAAGGCGGCACTTTAATTATCGGCGTAGAAGATGACGGCAATATTTTAGGTCTAGAAAAAGACCTTTCTTTAATGTCAAAAGGCACCCTGGATCAGTTTGAAATAGACGTAATGCAACTGATATCCAATAGCCTGGGTGCTAACTTTACCCAATTTGTAAAACTTCGGTTTGAACGGGTTGAGGGCAAAGATATTTGTGCAGTAGAAGTGAGTAAAGCTGCTACACATGCATTTCTGAAATGGAAAAAAGGCGAAGATCCTAAATTCTATATTCGGACAGGTAACGCATCTAAACCACTCGATATGCAAGAATTTTACAATTATATATTAGCCCGATCGCCCGAAACCAGGCTTGACTGATGACAAGCTAAACCTTATCCTGGGCGGGGGGCAAGATGCCAAACTTTTGTAAACCTGCATTGATGTCCTGAAGAAGTTGAAAGTCCTCCTGGGGCAAGGGATAATTACTACATAAAGGATCGGGTTGTTTTTCCAGAAAGGAGAATGCTTGGCGAAACTGTTCTGGTCCGACTGCGATCGCCTTTTGAAAATGGCAGGGAATAATCCGCTGAAAATCCCAACTCGCGATTTGATTAACCCAGTCCAGAGTTTTCCTCGGGGCCCGGTTGAGAATCAGAGTTTGGAGAATTGGTGCCACCAACAGACGACCATTTCCTCGCAAGGCATCGAACGATCGCCTCCAGTCTGCCTGCCACTGAAAGGGAAATAACCCGAAATAGGCTTTTAACGAGCGATCGGGGGCTGTTTTGGCCTTGCTAAAGGCATCCGACCAGTTAATTGCGGACAATTTACTGGGTTGGAAGTAGAAAGCAAACAGACAGATGCGCTGCCATCCCTGGCGACGGTTGGCCCAATTATCTTCTCTGAGATCCGAGGCACTGTCCTTGGCATGGAATAGCAAAGGGTAGGGATCTAATTGCGCGATCGCGGGGGATCTTCTGGCACCGAAACTACTATATCCGTGACCAGGAGACTGCCCGATCGCCTGTCTAAGAATGCCACTTCCCCAAACAGACCCGGCCCCAGATCGATCGGGCCCAGCATAGCATAGTCAAACTGGTCGGCAAAGGGAGTTTTGCTGCTATCTTCTGGGAGGGGTGAAGTGCGTTTGGGGGGAAAACCCAGCCAACTCAGGGGCAAATTAAGAGGAAAACTCCATTGATGGGGGGCCACAAACACCTGGGCCTGGGGAAACTGTCGGGCAAAGGGACCGACAAATACTTTATGTTCTAAACCAGAAATAGTTGGCAAGATGATGTACTTCACCTGGCCATGTTTTGTCTCTAACTCCCTGACCAACTGCACGCATTCCGGGGTCGGCGCCACGGGCCCATAGACGAGAAGACCCCCCGCATCCAGTTTCGCGATCGTCATGCGAATGGGCACGACAACATATAAGATGCCCTGAAGCTGGTCAAAAGTCCAAACCCTGTCAGGAACGACTTCATGGCGGAGAGTCCGCCGCCTGCCATAAGGGTAAAGTGGTACGGCAGGCCAGAACGGCCATGAAAAGTCCTTCGGACGCATCTGTTGTTCCTGCATTTGCACGTTTCTCGTGGTTTGAGCCACTTCCCTTCCTAAATAACCATCTCTCGAACTCTGAGTTTACCAGATTGAATACCCCATAGTCTAGCTTTCGGGAAATTTTTCTGAAGTCGAGTGCATCTCACGCTTTGCACGGGCTGACCCGCAATAAAGCGCTGCATCTGGTACTCGCCTTCCATCAACTGACACACTGTTATAGTTGGTTGTTTGGGCTTACCGATGTAACGGACTGCACCCAAAGCACGATAATCTACAATCCAATATTCGGCAATACCCATTGTTTCATATTCTACTAACTTGTGCCCGTAGTCATCTCGCGAGTTTGTACTGACTACTTCGATGACTAAAGGTACTGTTTTGCCATTTTGGATGACCGATGCTTTTGGCCATAGAGGTTCCTCTTTAATCAATTCTCTATCCAGAACCGCTACATCTGGTTTATATCCCGAACCAGGTGCCAGTGGTTTTAGCAGACAACTTCTGAGAATAGAGTAATTCAGTTCCCATTTATCAATTTTCTTGTTTATTTTTGCGACTATAAAACCACTTATGTCTTCATCTTACCTCATGCCTGGAATTTCTTGACTTCGCTGTCAGCCCGCCTCTGGTTCAAACCAGAGGCTAATAGCTAAAGTCGGTTTTAACCGACTAACAAAATTATTTTTTAAATAATTTTAGCATTTTTTTATGGTATTGTATTCTTTGTTGGGTTTCGTTCCTCAACCCAACCTACATGTTATTCTATACTCAACTCAGCTTCAGGGCGACGGCATTCTTCTTCATAGGCGGCAAATTCGGCATCCATTGCTGTTTTATTTGCGTAGTAGTATGCTAAAGCCGCATAGATACCTGCAAGGGTCAGGTGGGGCTTATCTTCTATAATTTCTTCAGAAGTGATACCTGCGGAGATCTCATTAACGACGAACTGAACCGCGATCCGGCTTCCAGCGATCCGGGGACGCCCGCCGCAGGTTCCTGGCGTCCTGACAATCATTGTACCAATGTCTGTCAGGGTTTGCATAGCTGACTTCCTCATGGCTGTTTTGCTATTATAGACTAGATTGTTATATCGTACCACAGGTCTGGCAACATAGATGGGAGCTTGAGACAAAATATTATATAATCATAGCAGTGATGGACGCAAGGTAATGGTAAGATTAAAGTTATGGCAGTGGCTCATTTTGGTAACCCCGATCGCAGCGATCGCGATTTTCCTGATGTTAGCGGCGGGATTGCAAATTCACCATTGGGACATTAGCTGGATCTGGGGTATCTTTATTCTGGTATTTGTGGGCTGGCGCTGGCTGCTGGCAAAATGGACTCGACCTGTACTAGACCAGGTAGAAGTGGCGGTGGCGGAGGTAGGCAAAAAACTGGAATCTGTAGCGGATGATAGCAGCATAGTAGGAGATGAATCTACAGAAAAAGCAGAAGCAGCATTGCAAGAGATCCTGGAGAAGATAAGGACCGATCGCCCGATCTGGGAGGACTGGCAAACATTTTGGCAGCGATGTCAGTCGGTGGTGGTGGCAGTCGCCAACATTTATTATCCAGAGGTGAAATATCCCCTGTTGAACATCTACATTCCCCAAGCTTACGCCCTGATGCGAGGCACAATGGATGACTTAGATCGCTGGATGGCACAGTTATCTCCGGCCCTCAATCAAGTAACAGTGGGACAAGCATATCAGGCATATGAAGTATATCAGAAGCTGGAACCTTCGGCTCGGAAACTATGGAAAGTCTGGAATTGGGCCCAGTGGCTGTTAAACCCAGTAGCGGCCTTGGCAAAACGAGCGAGTCAGCGCTATAGTACGGAGGCAAATCAGCAATTGCTGGTCAATTTGTCGGGACTGTTGCGGGAAACTGCTTTGCGGAACTTGTGTCGGCAGGCGATCGCCCTTTACAGCGGCACCAGTTTACCAGCAGAATCATTCGCTGTTTCTCAAGCAACTCTCCCGCAGGCGAAAACTCAAACTCTGGGAGATATTATCGCCCAAGCGGAACCGGAAGATGCCGTCGAGCAAAAACCTGTTAATATTCTTTTAGTGGGACGAACGGGGTCTGGGAAAAGCAGTTTGATTAATAGCTTATTTCAGGCAGAAATGGCCGCAGTTGATGTCTTGCCCAGTACCGATCGCATTGCCAATTACCATTGGCAGAGTAAAACAGAAACTCTCACTCTTTGGGATACGCCCGGTTACGAACAGGTAAACCGTGGCGAACTGCGAGAACTCGTGCTAGACTATGCTACTAATGCCGATCTGCTGCTGCTAGTTACTCCGGCTTTGGATCCGGCTTTGCAAATGGATGTGGACTTTCTCCAGGATCTGCAAGGGAATGTGACAGACCTGCCCGTAATTACTATAGTTACTCAGGTCGATCGCCTGCGTCCGGTGCGGGAGTGGCAACCGCCCTACAACTGGCAAGGGGTACGGGTACTAAAGAAAGCAATATTCGCGCAGCTACGGAGTATCGGGCTGAACTGTTAAAAGATACCTGCGATCGGGTTTTACCCGTAGTAACGGGGGACATTAAAACCGGGAGAACTGCCTGGAATGTGGAGGCCCTATCCGTGGCCCTGGTAGAGGCGATCGCGCCGGCAAAGCAACTGCGCCTGGCCCGCTTTTTGCGCGATCGGGAAGCGCGAACTATTGCTGCTGCGAAGATCGTCGATCGCTATACTTTTCAGATGGCAATTACAGGGCAACTGACGACATTACTGAAAAGTCCTGTTTTGCAGTTCATTTCCACGATTTCAACTGGTAGTCCGGCCCTGGCATATGTGCTAGCAGAGAAAATACCTGTGGAACAGTTACCTGTAGTAATAGGGAAACTCCAGATGGCTTATGACCTGTTTTCCCTGTTGAATAGTGATAGTAACCCGCTGAACTTTGACATGCTTCAACTCTGGCCTCTGCTGCAAGAAAATACCGGTTCTCTCGAACAAAATGCTTGGGCATTGGGCCACGCATTGGTGGAGTATTGGACTCAGAATTTGGCGATCGAACAACTACAGGAGAAGTTTGAGGAATATTTGCAGCAGGTTTGAGTCGGACTGAATTATGCGGATGGGAGTTGAGAAACCGGGTTTCTTTGAAGATCTCTGTGGGGATAGGGAAATACTCGCAGAAACAGGGTTTCTGGTCTGGCATCCTATGTTAAACTATTAAATAGTAAGCTATTGAGGTATTAAAGCTATGCGACGCGATCGGGCAATAGAAATATTATCAGCCCACGCCACCGAACTGACAGCTTTGGGGGTAAAATCATTGGCATTGTTTGGTTCCGTAGCCCGGGACGAGGGCCAGAGAGGATAGCGATGTTGACTTGCTGATTGAATTTGAACCGGGAAGGTTACCCAAGGGCTTGGCTTTTTTTGGCTTTTACGAACAGCTAGAAAATTGGTTGGATGCAACTGTGGACTTGGCAAACCCCGATCGCCTGCACCGGCGCATGGAAAGCCGCATCCTCGCCGAAGCAATTCCCATTTTTCCCCAGAATAAAAATCAAGTAAGAGTATATCCAACTGTGTCACGAGAACAACCGCGCAAAGATTGGCGAGTCTATATTGACGATATGCTAACAGCAGCAGCCAAAATCCAACGTTTCACCCAGTCTATTACTTTTGATTCCTTGTTAGCAGATGAAATGAGAATGGCAGCAGTGGAACGGGAAATCATCACCATTGGCGAAGCTACTGATAAGTTGATGAAAGTCGCCCCAGAAATTCCCCAACGTTACCCCTCAGTTGCGTGGAATCAGATGAAGGGGATGCGAAATCGCTTGGTCCATGGCTATTATGAAGTTAACTGGGAGATAATTTGGGAAGTAATTGAAGATGACATCCCCATCCTGATAGATCAATTACAACAGATTTTGCAGCCCGAATAATTGGTGACATCAGGTTCTTTATTCTGTGGTGTAAATTTAGGAGAACCAAAAAGGCTGAAAGCTTTGATTTGGCTTATAACATAAGTAAAAGTTATCACAAAAGCCCAAGGACCCAGTTCCCCTCCCCAACCACGCCTTCCCAGGCGGAGCCCGGGAAGGAGAGGAATAAGGTTTTACAGCACGTCGAAGGATTGCATCTGATCATTAATTCCCGGAACAGTAGTAAGGGTGGTATCTTCGCTTACTACACCTGAGAAGGATTGCATGTGCTCATTAATTGCCGTCGCCGTAGTACGGGTGGCACCTTCGCTTATTGCACCCTGGATCAAAGCCTGATCAGAGAATCCGAGAGCATGGCGCAGGAATAAAATGCCATCAGTTAACGCTCCTGCCGTGCCATTGCCATCTATATCTAACATCATGTCCCCCACTTCGTCCAAGTAGGTAACAATTTCTGATGTATCGCTGGTGGCACCTTCGCCTACAACATCTTTAGTCAAAGTCTCTCCCCTGAACCCGAAGAGATAACGTATGGCCACAAGGCCGTCAGTTAACGCATCTATAACTCCATTCCCATCAATGTCCAATGTCGGTGATGGAGCACGCGAGGTTAATGCAATGGAACTGGGGACAAAGTTGCTATTTGCAGGCAGGTCATCTGAGTTGGCACCAAAGTTGATCTGTGTCCCTGAAAACCCTGGTAGCGCTGTGAAGTTGGCCGTGTAAAGGGTAGGATTAGGATTGTTGGGCCAATTTCCGTTAGCATCTACCCAAGCTTGCAGGATGTATTTGTCTGTGTTCGGGTCGCCGTCCAAACCCCCGTTGGTAATCGGATCGTCCAAGACTGCACTTATAGGTTGTGCGCCCAAAGGAAAATGCTCGGTCAGACCAGTGACTGGATCGAATGCTACTTGAGAACTGTCCCAATGCATGTGAAAGGCTATTCCTGTGGTGGGAGTTTCCGCAGGTTCGGTAGAGTAGTTGACATCAAAGCTGACGCTTGTGTTTGGTTCTACTGCTTTGACCGGTTCTGAAGGAGTGATCTTCAGTTGAATAACTTCTTCAGGGGCAGGTTCAAGGTTTTATCGGGTATATCCTCTGCGAACCTTCCGGAGCTAAGGCATTAAAAACAGTCTACTGACAACCATTGGGGGCCAAATCTCACAAGACAAGGCCAGTAGGAGGTAACTCTGATAGTGCTATCCATGACAAGGACTTACCAACCAGTAGCCGTGTGCGGTGAAAGTCGCAAGCACGGTTCCGAACGGGAGGATTGGGAAGCGATTCCCAGTTCGACCCCTACCCATGTAGTGATTTGATGATGGTCTGTCCCCAGACCTCACCGAATCGCCAGTTTTCTGCCCCATGTCTAGAGCCTAAAAGCTTTCTCATCCCGTCCGTAGTGCTTGTCGGACGGTGCTTTACCTACAAGCATTGTGGTCCACCCACCGGCGAGGGGTCCACCCCGTATCGCAGGTTTTGGCAGCGGTGCGATCGCCCCAACTCACCCACGGGATCTTCCGATCTGTACTACTGCATTCTATACTTCCCGAATCTTGCCTGTCAAGCTCACTTCCCCCAAAACTCGATTTTCTCACAGGCTTCGCTGTTACGGTTGTCGGTCCGTAGGTCGTACCCCACACCTATGCTTTAATTAAACAGATATGGTTTTACAGATGAAATCATCCGATCTAAGGTGGTTCTGTTGTGTTTGAGAAGATTGTGTCCCCATAATTCATTCCTATTCTCGTAACAATCTTTTGCAAGTGCTTCTCCAATTTCTTCCCAATTCCTTTGGATGTCTCTCTTTAAACTCTCTGGTTCAGATAGAACGCCTAGAACGAATACCCGATCTCTTAGCTCTTCTGGAATCTTGCTTTCTACATAACTCAATCGTTCTTCATGCCCATCGAAATCAATCAGCAAAACAATCATTCTTTGTAAGTTTTTTTGCATTTCAGGAACATCATGTTCCTGAAATTTATCTACAACTTTGTGCCAACCACCGGCAGGGGGCAGGACTTGAATAGCACGGCTATTGAGGTTGAGATTGCAACTAAATCCGTTAGCAATATGGTGATTAGCATCATCTTCTGGCAATACAAAAAGATGCGGTTTATATTTATTGATGCTCATAACTCTATATCGCCACAAATTAAGTTATCGATCAGATCGCCTCGAACAGACAGATCGCTGAGCAGTCTGATGATAGTAGGTTCTAAGTGGCTTTTGCGATCTAGCACAAAGGTATTTTCATCTGAAAATTGTCGGATGGCTTCAGAATTATGGGAGGTGACTAAAATTTGTCCGCCGTTCTTAAATGAGCGTCGCAATGATATGACAAAATGTCCCACCTCTGATAGAGAAAGATAGTTATCAGGCTCATCCCAAAAGCAAAAAAGCGGTCCATAGGATTTATTTGCAGCCAAGACAACAGCCCCAAGAAAAAAACATTTTTCACCATCCGATAAATCCTGAAAGTAAACATTCAGCTTGGCACTTTTTTCTTCAAACCTAACAATCGTGCTTTTGAATTCTTTGCCGATAATTTCATTCTGAAAATCTTTAAGGTCAGGCATAATTTCTCGGAGATATCCATCCACCTGAGTGTAGGCAGCGGGATAGCGACTGAGTAACCCAGAAAACCACTCTCCAAAGTTTGAACCATCTCGCTCTGGCTCCAAAGTTTCACCATTGGATTCTCCGGTCATTAAGCTGGGGATTGGGGCTACAATAATCATGCGTGCGAGCCAGGTCTTGAAAATATGAAGTGGATCGGTTTCGGAGCGCTCTTGAATTATTGGAAGGGCCACAAGATGCCAATCTACCATAAACTGAGCTTCAGGATTTCGCGAACTTGTATGAAGAGTGACTTGGGATTCTTGGCGAGAGTAAATTGGATTTCCCTTGACTAGAAGTTGCTCTTCAAAAACTCGCAGTTCTCTAAAGTTTTCTGGTAACTCAAAGGCAATGACATATTTGTAGAGTCGATCGTCAAGCAATACTTCTATTTCAAAGTGGATCGGCACATCATCCCTGCCACGAGCGAAATCCTTTGATTGGACAAGTTTTCCAACTCGATTTATGCCTCGACCGATACTCTGAAGCACTTCTAAGGCACTGGCAATGGTTGATTTCCCCGTGCCATTTTTGCCGATTAACAGCGCCGATGACATCTCCTTGAGAGTCAGTTCAAAGTTTTCCAGACATCTGAAGTTGTGTAAATATATTCTTTGCAGCATAGCCTTCAGTAATTAAAGTAGAGCGCGACTTCGCTAACTATTATCGCAGGATCCTGTTCCCTTGTCAGCTATCTCTACTCCCGATCGCGGGGATGACCGTTCGCCATCTGGGACTTGTTCTTTCTGGATAAAATTACCCAGGTAGAGTCTGACAAATTCATCCGCTGCTGCTGGCTTTATATGATAAAGCCCTTCAGCAATTTCAGCAACAGTTTCCGCTGTCGGGTCCCTAATTTCATGTACCCACCGGTAAACGTTGCCACGTTCGATCTTCAGCATCACTGCTAACTTATTCTGGCTGAGACCGTAATTATTTAATACTTGTTTGAGCGCTTTACCTGCTTTTCCCATGCTTGTGCGATCGGATCGAAGAAAATGTTATCTTTCTGGTTCGCGATTATAGCCCAGAAACCCGGTATGGAGTCAACACCGGGTTTCTCAATGCCAAATTAGATTATCCAGGCCAGACTAGGACAATGCCCGATCGACTGCTGCCAGTGCCATGTCTACTTCGGACCCGGAGACGATCAGGGGTGGCACAAACCGGACCACCTTGGGACCAGCAGGAACCAGGAGCAAGCCTTCCGCCATCGCCCCCTTAACGACATCAGCAGATGTCAGTTCCATGTCAGCCGCAAGTTCCAGACCGTTAATTAAACCCCAACCGCGCACCTCAGCGATCTTGTCGGGATATTTAGCGGCGATCGCCCTCAACCCCTGGCGCAGTTGTTCACCCCGTTCCCGGACATTTTGGAGAATCTGCTCATTTTCCAGAGTTTGGCAAACAGTCAAAGCCGCTGCACAAGCAAAGGGATTGCCCCCAAAGGTGCTAGCATGATTTCCGGGCTCAAATACGTCGCAGAACTGCTTGCACATCAGGGCCCCAATGGGGATCCCGCCCCCTAAAGCCTTAGCAGAAGTAAAGATATCCGGTTCAATGCCGAGATTTTCATAACCCCAAAGCTTGCCAGTCCGCCCCATGCCCACCTGGACTTCATCTAAGATCAGCAGAATGCCCTTGCGATCGCATAATTGCCGCAGGCGCACAAAGTAATCTACATCCCCCGGACGCACCCCCCCTTCTCCTTGTAAGGGTTCTAGGAGTATTGCCGCTACCCGACGTTTGTCTGCATCCAGAGAGGCGATCGCCTCGGTTACTGCCTCAAAATCATTATAAGGCACGTAATGAAACCCAGGCATTAATGGGCTAAAATTCTTTTGGTACTTGGGTTGACCTGTAGCGGTAATCGTTGCCAGGGTGCGTCCGTGGAAGCTGGCATGAGCCGTCAATATCACCGGTTCATCAATATTTAACTTTATGTGGGCGTATTTCCGCGCCAGCTTGATCGCGCCTTCATTCGCCTCCGCCCCCGAGTTACAGAAAAACACCTTGTCAGCACAAGAATGAGACACTAGCCACTTCGCCAGTTCCCCCTGCACCGGAATATAATAAAGATTAGAAACATGATGCAGGGTCTGGATTTGACGGGTCACCGTTTCCACCAGTGCTGGGTGAGCATGTCCGAGGGCGCAAGTAGCAATGCCAGCTACAAAGTCCAGATATTCCCGTCCTTCAGTATCCCAAACGCGGCATTTTTCACCCCGTGTCAGGGCGATCGGAAAGCGCCCGTAGGTGGACATCACATAATTATCAAACTCTGCTTCATTGAAAGCACTTGACTGGACCGGAGTTGACTCCGTGGTAATGGGCGGGTTTAACGTAGCGCTCATCTGACTCACTGGCTTATCCTTTTGCTTAACGGCTTACAGAAAACATTTTAGGTCAGCCGATCGCCTGGCGACTGAGCCTGAGTTGACAATTATATCCTCAAAACCTTGTCAAGTAGATTTTATGTCAGTAGATCGTAACAATTTCCCAGGTGGATCTTCAACAATACTGTTGCATTACTCGATTTGCAATTTCCAATTTGCAATTTACAATTGGTGACTAGCATTGTACTCGACTTTCAAGCAGAAATCTCGCCGCCTCAAAACCCAAATAATTGCCGGAGCCCTATCCCTGGCCGGGGTCTTCGCCCTCGGCACCTTCTGGTACGCGGTGATTGAGGGCTGGTCCTGGTCAGATGCGGCTTACATGACCGTGATTACCCTGGCGACAGTAGGTTATGGGGAAATCCATCCGATGGGCGATCGGGGGCGGTTGTTCACGATCGCCCTGATTTTTATGGGGGTGATTGGCATCGGTTACATTGTCAATCGCTTGACAGAAGCCCTGATAGAGGGCTACTTTCAAGAAGGCATCAAAAGGAGGCAGTTTCATCGCTTGCTAGATTCTCTGAACTCACATTACATCCTCTGTGGATTTGGTCGCACCGGGCGGCAAATTGCCTTAGAATTTGAGGCAGAAGGCATCTCTTTTGTAGTCATAGATTCAGACCCGGACTCAGTAAAGGAGGCCCAGGAGCTAAATTGTGTGGTGCTCCAGGGAGATGCTACTCTGGATGAAACCTTGCTGACCGCCAAGATCGAACAGGCGGTTTGTTTAGTCGCCGCTTTGCCCTCGGATGCCGAAAACCTGTATACTGTACTTTCTGCTAAGACTCTTAATCCCCACATTCGGGCGATCGCCCGTGCTAGTTCTGAAGAAGCCATCCAAAAACTGCAACGGGGGGGCGCAGATGCCGTTGTCTCGCCCTATATTACTGGCGGACGGCGGATGGCGACCGCTGCCCTCAGACCCGAGGTGATGCATTTTGTCGATGGGATGATTACAGGTAAGAATCGCTCCTTCTACTTGGAAGAGTTCCTGATTGACCCCCAAATCTGTCCCTTCCTCGGCCAATCCCTCCAAGAAACTAATTTGCGATCGCAAACCGGGGCTTTGGTTTTAGCCATTCGCCGCTATGACGGCACCCTGCTGGGCGGTCCTACGGGGGACACTCTCTTACAAGCTGGCGATTTATTGATCTGTATGGGCACCGCCTCCCAACTGCGACGCCTCCATCATATCCTCGGCTATTGACGCAACTTGACGTCCGCTGGTGCTGTGGTTCATTGCGAGTGGTATAATTCGCGAGACTCCTCAGGCAATTTGGTCTCTATCCTGTCGTTAGTTCTAGACGTGACTGAACGTCAGCTGGCTGTTGATGCTAAAAATCAACAATTGAAGCAAATCGAGATAATTCTTCGTCAGTCAGACGGCAAATTCGCCAGTCTGGGAGAATCTCGGCACCGAGATGGCGATAAAATGCGATCGCGGGTTCGTTCCAGTCTAAAACTGCCCACTCCATCCGCCCGCAGTGGCGCTGAACGGCCAGTTTCGCCAGATAAGTAATCAGGGCTTTACCGATACCTTGACGCCGATATGCTGGCAACACAAATATATCCTCCAGATGAATTCCTGGTTGGGTTAAAAATGTGGAATAATTCTGAAAAAATAGGGCAAACCCAACAGCTTTTCTGTCTTCTACTTCAGCTAAGATAGCTTCCACTAAGGGCCGATCGCCTTCTAGATGTTCTTTCAAGGCATCTACGTTGCCCACAACTTGATGGGATAGATTTTCATACTCTGCTAACGCTTTAATCAGTTCAAACAGTATTGGCGCATCATCTGGGGTAGCTGAACGCAAAATTAGGTTCTCGGTTTTTTCTGACATAAGATATTTTTGCAGTACTCAGGTAAGCGTAGCGCACCGTAGAGAATTTCATGCAGTGAAACACTTGGCAGGGCCAAATCGTCGGCGAATCGATCGATATTTGCACGAACGAAAGGATTAGGCACTCGACGAGTTAATTCAGATAGAACGTTCGTATCTAGTAAAAAGCGCATCAGTTATCCCAGCTAAAATCACGACCTCCATCAGGGGAACGATCGCGAACGTCTCCCCAAATCTCATCCGGATCGATATCCAGTTCTTCGACCCCATATTCTTCACGCCACTTCAGCATGGCCTCCCAGAAATTCCCCGGTTTCTGCTGCGGGAGCACCTCAACGATCACCTTTTCACCGTCGGCAATATCCAGATCCCAGAGCAACTCGATCGTCCCCGTTTGATACCTTGAATCACCATAGGCTAATAACAATGAACATCTAGCTCCATCTTAACACAGAGGTTGCCTTTTCTCGGGAAGACACGATCGCCATTGGCCCATCCCCTACCGCAGCCAATTTTTCAAGTTTTGTTATCCTAACGCAAGGCAGTCCGGGACCAGACAAGAAACCTGGTTTCTGGAGATCTTTTTGGCGAATCAACCAAATTTGGTAAAAGAAACTCCATTTCACCGCCCCCGCCGCCCCCCGTCCGGGACCAGACAAGAAACCTGGTTTGGGGCGATCGGGCGAATCAACCAGATTTTTTAGAGCGCATCATCGGAGAGCTTTTCAAGTTTATCTAACCACTCAGAAAAGTGGGGACACTTTTTTTTAAGAAAATCAATGCGATTTATTCCCGCAATACTCGCTCCCACATTCACTTTATCATATTCAGGGATAACCTCCAATATTCTTTTTGACGGGGCTGTTGTAGGATTATCGTTAATCAGCTCGGGATTTTCCCCAACCTCACGTAAAACCTTTTGCAAGCGTTCAATTGCCACTTGATGTTCAAAATATTCGGCTTCCAGATTTGCCGGGTTTGCCAGAACCAGGGCTTCAAATTCATGCAGTTGAATATATGGGATAAATCGCTGACTCTCTAGATTTTCTTGAAATGCTTTTTCCAAAACTCTAATTCGTTCATAAGGATCGCGAATCGCTTTTGACTCTTCATAAGCGGGGAAATCATCTGGTAGAGCATAAAGGTCGAACATAGTTGTAAAATATGATTCGGGATGTTTATCTTCCTTCAACCAAGTTTGAATATCTTTTTTAGCTTTTTCATAATTAACGAGCCCACCACGATGATATTGATTTTTTATTTTATCCTTACTGGTCACAACTCTTCTAATATCAGTCGTAATTTGAAACAACCCAAGATGGCTTGCCAAGGTATCTTTTACAAATCTTTCCTCTGTCTGACCTTCACCAATGATATGTAATCTAATGAACCTTTTCACGGTTGTCCTCCGATGACGTTTTTCTCCCAGAGTTCGCTCAGGCTGTATCGTTCGAGCCACTCAGTTAACTTTTCGGAATCTAAAGATTTAAATTCACTGCAACTATTATCGCTATTTCTTTCCACAATGAGGATATTTTCTGGCTCGAACTCATCCACTAATCGAGGAGACTGGGTTGCCATCACGATTTGGCAATTTATACTTGCAGTTCTTGCCATTCCAGCAAGTACTGCAATTGCTGAAGGATGTAATCCTAACTCTGGCTCATCGAGAACAATTACCGCCGGTAATGTTTCTGGGGGTTGCAGAAGTAAGGTAGCAATTGCCATGAAGCGCAAGGAGCCGTCGGAAATCTGATGGGGTCCAAATAGGTAATCGGCCCCTTTCTCTTGCCAATTGAGCATAATGTAGTTTTCGTTCAGGCGGGAAGGTTTTAATTCAAAATCTCCAAATTGAGGCATTATCTGTTGAATATATCTAATTATTCGTCGATAATATTTATTTGTTGCATCGCTGTTTTGCATGGCATAGAGAAATGCTGCTAAATTACCAGCATCACTTCTCAGAAATATATTATCGTCGATATATCCCTTATTTCTGATCTTTGCTGCTTTTGATGTATCGTGAAATTGAAAAACCTGGCAGCGCCTTAAAAGCTCAAATACAACTCGCTCTGTTCTGTTGTTACGATCTTTGGCTCGCTCTGGCAATCCCGACTCTTTCCGACCGGGGTCTAATGTAAATGTATATGGACTTTCTCGCCCTTGCTGCTGATAACTAATTGTTTCTTCAGTAAAGATAACTATATCCCCTGCTGCATGAGACAAAGAAAATTTATAAATATCTTTGGCTTTCGGATTGGTAAATTCCATTTCCGCGATCGCGCGATTAGTTTTCTTGGCGCCATAATATAAAAGCGTTTCCGCTCCCCCATTTTCCCCAATATAGATTTGCAGGGCCTCAGTCATCATATAGTTAAGCATGCTAAAGAATGATACCAAGTTACTCTTTCCCGACCCATTGGCCCCAAGCAACACGGTAATATCCTGAAAATCTATAGTCTGTCCTTCTGGCGCTATAGATTTGAAACCCTTAAGTTTAATATAGCTCAGTTTAAGTCGCTTTTCTTGATTCATAATTTTTCTGCTTGGATATTTTTCGTTCCAATGTTATTCTAACTCATCGCATCCTGTCAAGTGTTGCTCAAAAAAATCCTAATTTTTTCCGATCGTAACCCTCTCGAGAGGGATAGGGTGTGGTCAAAACCCGTTGATCGTTCATGGGCCCTCCCAGTCGTCCGCAACTACTTTTGACCACACCCTGACTCACCGGCAGCAGATAGGGCATCACAGCTACCGCCCCCTTTGCTATTGGCATCTATGTTAATTTTTGTTTTGCTTGACAGGTTGCGCTCTCGATGTGACAAAATGGTGGATAGCATTTGTCGGGAGAAAGCCCCAGGGGGGCGATCGCCCGCTATCTGGTAGAAATAAGTCACCAAGCACCGGCGGACCGGCCGATGGGGTGTGGTCAAAAACAGTTGGTACGGGGAGACCCTCGCAGGGTGCAGGGCGAAGCATTCGGGGGGGATGTCTGTTGCTTATGTCATGATTTATCGCCCGAATGCTTCGCCCCTACATCTGTGTTAAACTTTGTTTTGCTTGACAGGTAAGGCTCCCGATGTGAACGACTCTTCCGTACCCTGGTACGACTCTTCCGTACTCGGGTACGACTCTTCCGTACCCTGGTACGACTCTTCCGTACTCGGGTACGACTCTTCCGTACTCGGGTACGACTCTTCCGTACCCTGGTACGACTCTTCCGTACCCTGGTACGACTCTTCCGTACCCTGGTACGACTCTTCCGTACCCTGGTACGACTCTTCCGTTTCCAATACTTCAAGGGATACAACGGTGATGCGGACCGTTGCATCTGGGATCCCCCCAAACCCCCCCGTAGTGCTACCCTTCGGCTAACGCTCACCCGACCACGCGCACTGCGCCCACGCGGCCCGACGCAGAAGAACTCTTCATCTCCCTGCGAGGGTGCTGAGACATCGCAGGGGGAATCCGGCGACAACGGAGGGATCGTGAGGATCGACAGGTTTTGACCACACTCAGAGGGATACCCCCGATCGCGCGCGATCGTTCTCCCCTGGAGTGCCTCTGCCCCTGTTCGCCTAACAATACGGCAGAGCGAACCCCGTAGCGGACGTAATTGCTATCGAACCGGAGCCGTCCTCGGTGCGGCATAAAGATCTCACCGTAACTAACTATTCCCAATTCACCCATTTCCATGTTAAATACTGCCCGATCGGGAATTTTTTACCTCACTAATAAATGATAAGTAGTTCCGTTCAATAAATTGTTTCAAACTTTCTGGTGTACGGCCCCGAGGACCGAAGATAACTATTGCATTATGCAACCCACACTCTGTTCGTTTCTTCGGCTTACTTTGTAACCTTGGCAATAACTTTGGAATCGCCTCCCATAGGGCTTCACACTGCTTCACCGAAAACCACAAAACGTACTTGCCGCGAATCATCATCCACGAATTAGCATGACTGCGAATCTCCCTTTCCGCGACTGCGATCTCGTTGTCGTCACAAAGGTCACAACCCATTTGCTTAGCAGCTACTTGTAGTACAACATCCCGGGGATGAGATCCAAAATTTGCTTCCGAGAATGAGAAAATGCGATCGAGCTTTAAGTTGGATAAATTTGCCTTAGCACCCAATCGTCTCCAGAGTAATATCTGCCCCATCAAGGGCATAATCGCTTCAAAAAAATTATTCATGTTCTTCTGAATAATCTGCTTTATCAAGTCTTCCTCTTCCGGATTCAGTAGCGTAATCTGATAAACGTCAGAAAGCACCGTGCTGAGGACTCGGTATTGTAAAACAGAATTCTCTATTGAGTAACCATCCGTAATGTAGATATTAGTTTCTTCCTGTTGCGGCGTTCCGAGAAAGTCTTGCAAGTCTCGGTCAACAAAGAAGCCAACTCTTCTCTTACAAAAATCAATCCAGTTGATGCTTTGGAAGGAGCGTAGTACCTTTTGCTTACTTCCAGTTGGAATGAACTTGATTGACCATGCTTCAGGGAGCTGATATTCTATTAGGTGACGATAGAAAACCGGATCGTCTTTACCTTCAACAAATCCATACACGCATCGATCATCTTGACGATAAATCAATAGAAACTCATGATAGGCTTCATCAACATCTTCAAGGGCTTGACTGTGGACTTCCAACATTGAGGGATTTATATCCGTCATAGTGATGCTCACTCCCCTATAGAGTGAGCATAAGGCTTTAGCTCGTTATCATAGATAAATGGCGAATGGGTAACGGCTACTAGACCTGCACAAAAATCCCCTTTTCTTATATCAACAAGGAATCTTTTTTGCCAGGGCACTGAGAGGGATAACTCCGGCTCGTCAATTAAAACAAAGTAGCGCGACTTCCCGGAAAGATATAAATGACTAAATAGTGAAACTACCTGCTTTTCTCCGGAAGATAAATCACTCAGCTTGACTGATTTCCCGCCATGATATTCAAACTTTGGGCGGATGTAAAACTTAAAGGAAGCACTGTCGTAGACAAACTCTTTATCCTGAATGTACTCCGAGCAAACTTTGCAGAATGCCGAAATATTCTCCTCTTTAGCTTGTAAAGACTTCTGGAATTCAAAAATTTTGAGAAAATAGTGACAAATAATCAGATCTCGATCGGAAGGCGTTTTTGTCGAGCGAGCATTTTTGATTGCTCTGAGCCATTCATCACGCTGGGTACTACTTACAATAGACTCATCAACGCGAGCGAGTACAGATTTTATTTCATCCTCGGACAGATTAGAAACCCTTTGAATATCTTCTTTTTGGTACGCTGATGAAACTATGTCACCAAAATGTTGAATAGTTAGTACATTAAGGGTTTCGCTTTGAAATTTTTCTAATCTGTCAAGTTCAGCTTTTATAGAATCTTGAACGTCCCGCATACCAAATTCTACGAGTTCGATATAAGATTGATCACGTTCCGATTTCAATGGCCGCGTCTTTTGCCGACGTAGATCGTCAGGATCGATCCAGTCAACTACGCTTGCAAGCTCTCGTTCAATCCTGCGGTATGTCGGCAAATAAAGAACTTGAGCATCAATTTTCTCAATAATATCCGACAAAGCTTCATGAGCTTGCTGTGGAAAGTCACTGTCTTCGTCATCAAATAAACTCAGCTGCTCCACAAGGTAGCTCATCGGAATACCATATCTACTGGTAATTCTTTGAATGGACTCCGGTCTTGTCCGAGCTTCACCAGATTCGACAATCTCTACAATTGTTTGACGTAAGTGGCGAGGTAATTTTAGTAACGTTTTCTTATCAATTTTTTCCATCAAATGGTTGACATATGCGTGAGAAATTTCTATGTCTTTACCATCGAGAGTTAGAATGGCAGATTTAAAGCTAAAGAGGCTTAATGAGCGCCAACGTCCCGCTAATATATTGAATAATATCCGAATAAATGTGGTTTTCCCAGAACCATTTTCGCCAACTAAAATTAAAGTATTGTCTCTAATCCGAGCATCAATACATTTGTTTGTACCATATAGTCCAATTATCTGTATCCTTTGAAGGTTTGCGCTCATTTTCAGATAGCTCCTTGTAAATCAGCACTGCCAACTTTTTCAACTGTTCGCGGGCTACGGTCACCGCCGCCCTGTCTCGGTAAGCTTTGACCAGCATCTCCCGATTCCCCAGTCTTTTGTTATCCTAACCTATTGAACTGTCTCCTGTCAAGTGTTGCTCAAAAATTTTTTCCTAATTTTAGTGCTTTTCGGACAACTCCCTCTGGTCGCGATCGCATCCGCCGCCGGTCGTGCCATGGGTAAGCGATCGCCTGTGTCTCGGTAAGCTTTGACAGTTTCGGTGTCAATTCCCCAGTCTTTTGTTATCCTAACCCATTGGAGATCCTCCTGTCAAGACGGGACCAGACAAGAAACCGGGTTTCTGGGATAATTTGGGCTCCTCAACCAGAGTTGGTAAAAGAAACCGGGTTTCTGGCAAGAGCCCGATCGCCCCCGTCCTGGACCAGACAAGAAACCCGGTTTGGGGCGATAATTTTGGCGAATGGAACCACTTGTTTTTGCTTGGGGAAAACAGGCAGGTTTTACTGTAGATTCAAACCAGGCTCGCAAGACATGATCGCGATCGTATTATGGCGAAATTGTCTTGTGATACTGTCTGTATAACTTCACCAATATCCGGTTTTTGACAAGCAATTACTTCATCGGGTAAATGCTTGTGATGCGGGAAACTGGACAACTCAGGAAAATGAGGAGTGCTATCATACCGAAAAATCAAGTTATTTTGCTCATCCTGACAGTGATACCGATAATCTAGCCACATCAAAACATCGTTATCAACCGCGATCGCCTCATTAATTTCCAACAAATAGCCTCCTGTAAAACGAACGCGAATCCGCAAATTTGCGCGCTGTGGGGTCAAAATTTCTTCCTCATAGCGCTCGATATAGGCATTCTCTAATGCCATGAGTATCTGTTCAATCCGCAGGAGATAGTCATCCAGTGTTTTATGCAACATTTTGTAACAGCTTTTCTACGTCTTGCCGTAACACCAAAAAGTGGCGATAATCATTTGCCCATTCTACAAACGCTACTTCATCCGCAAGTTGCCCCTTGCTATAGCGATCGAAAAACTCCTCAGAATCCATACTGTGCTGACTTTCATACAAACTCAGACGCTTTGCTACCGCAATTAGCGCATCCAAAGGTGATGTGTATACTATCCGTTGCTTTCGCATTTTCAACCCCCTAGTGCTTAATTAATATATCTTTGACAAATCCTCACGATCCTCACGGGCGGCACCCGATCGCCCCTGACGCTAAGACCAAGAAACCGGGTTTCTGGGATAATTTTAGCTCCTAAACCAGATTTGGTAAAAGAAACCCGGTTTCTGGCCCCCGCCCGATCGCCCTTCGGAATCTCATCAATCTTTTCACGGTTGTCCTCCTCTAGGGATCGAGAATGGGGAGCGCTACTCTCAATTATTAGCCTTAACATACAAAGATTCCAAAAAAATAACTGCTTCATCCAGTAAATCTTCCGGCAACTGTTCGATTAACGCCATCGCCTTGTGACGAATGTCATGATTCATTTTTGCTCTCGATTAATTAAACCTTCTTTGCTGCCATCGGACATTGCTTGTTTACGATTGTATTCAAAGGGCTTCTTCGATAAGGCTTCTTCAGGAGTGACAAAATTTCCCACATATGCGGGCAGTTCAACTACTTCTTTTTTGTAACATTTAACCACCAACTCACTCACATTCATGGCAACTCGTTGATTAAATCTAAACAAGTCTGAGAACCGTGGCTCTGCATGAGTATTTTGCAGTTGAAAAGCACCCACTCGATTAACTTCAGTTGTAAACATGAAGATTTGCCGCTCTTCACCAATGGATAATAATACCTCATGGGAGTTGGGAGCTTGGGCAGGTTTAATAGACAAAACTTTTACTTTCATTGTCTCAATGAATAAATGGCTTGACTATTCCAATAATTTCTAAATTCTTCTCTATCCATTTTATAACTTGTAGCATCCCAAGGGTCGCGAATTAGGATTTTTCCTGTATGGATATTGAGATCGCCTCGGACGACCATCGCTACTCAGTCTGCGCCAGCTTTTCCCTCAAAATTGCTTCAACTTCAGTTTCATGATTTTTGAGTTCCAAAGGATAGGGATGGCGTCGATCGGGGTCACGACGGCTCATCACAACTTTCATTGCAGCATGAAAAGCATCCTCATCATTTCGATGTTGAGAAATATACTGCTTTAGCTCAGTATTTGTCATTTGGTACAGATTTTTCATCAGATCACAAACTCCCAACTTCCATCTTCATCAATTACAAGGGCAATTTCATCATTTACTCCAGTCTGTATGTAAATCGTCTTCAACCTGCGGTCATAACGAAAAACCTGAATGGGCTGATACCATTTGTACGAAATGTTGCTACAATTATTGTGCGAAAGTTCTCTCACTTCGCTGTTATCCCGCCTCTGGTTCAAACCAGAGGCTAATAGCTGAAGTCGGTTAAAACCGACTAATAAATAATGTTCAAAGGAATTTTAGCATTGTTTTGACAAAATGGTATAACTGTTGCTGTGTTGGCAAACTGCAACTCCCATATCTACACCAAGTATAGCTTATCATAGCACTGACTTGCTTTGCTTCCAGTTCCATACCTGAGGATTACGAATGTTCTTCTTCGCACCGAATAGCGATCGCCTGTCGTGCCATGCTTCCCTGACAATGGTCGCCGCCCCCACCAAGGGGCGATCGCCCAACTCCCCAGGTAATACAGCGGACCCACCTGGAGGCATCCGCCTCGAAAGCGGTGCGTTCCCAGGGGTCGCCAGGGAACGAGAAAAATGCTTTCAGTGGGTTTTAACCCACGGCGGGCCCAGGAGGCTAATCGAAACCCGATCGCCCGACTCCCAGGTCCGCGATTTAACTGTACTCGTCTTCATCCTTAAAGTTTTCGTGTACCCAGAGAAATTCGTGACGTTTGTTTTGCACCCGAACTAATCCCCCAAAGCTTGGGTCTTTTTCCTTTAAGATGGCGTGTAGTTGGCGCAGCGTCGCCCCTTCTGCCCGTCTGGAACCCTGGTCTCCCCCTACCCAATCTGCTGGTGCATCGCTTCCCCCGCCCTTCAGGGCGTCCTGACTCCCTCGCGCGACTGCTTTAACAACCTCTAGACCGAGTTCGAGTTCTTTTTTTATGTCCTCATAATTATCTAAAGCCAGTTTAGCAGCCGCGCCTGCTACTGGAGTCCATAAAAACAAGGTTGTTGCCATCAACTTGAGAAATGGCTTTGCCTTAACAAACCATTCTCGTTCTAATTCTAACTCATATACTCCTCGCTTATCCCCTGGAGAATTTAAGGCCGGGAGTGGCCGACGAGAGTGTTCGCACCACAGCGTTAACTTAAATTTGGCCTTCACCCATTTATCCAGATCCCAAAATCCCGGCTCGATGGGTTGGAAACTGAACAGGCGCGGACCATCTTTCGCTTCATCCGCGAGCATCTGCTTGAGGGCAGCAAATTGGTAATCAGTTTTACTCCGTAATTCCTGCTGGTCTTCGTTGATTTTGTCTAAATTTTCCAGCACGGCGTCTATTTTGTCGAGTTTTTTTAGTGCTTCTATCAGTGCTTGGGGGTCGAAGGGAATTTGAGAGGTAGTTTGTTGAGATGGCGCGTTACGATCGATATCCTGCAACCGATCGCAACCCTGTAACGTGCAAAGAAACGGCATTCCATAACTTTTATATTGAATCAGTTTCTCGACATCAAACAATTCCGTGCCGGGTGCGCCTTTCCCGCAAGGATCGATGCAGGGCACCATCACCTGGCACCTGAGCCCTTTCCAGAAATATTCTACTAGCCATTTAACTTCTTTGCTCAGTTCGTGGATCAAAAACTCCGGGTAAGCTGCTCGTACCGTTATCCACAGGTTCGTACCCTTATATTCTAGCAGCGCCCGACCATTGTAATCATCATCCAGCATCAGATCCCGTTTCCAATGTACGCTTTTACGGTAGTCTTTTTTGCCGAGGGAATATTTATGCAGGCGCACGATTAACAGGTAAAACAGTCCTTCGGCATTGGCGGAAGCTCCTCCTTCATCGACAATGCGACAAATTAGCTGCTTTTCTGATTTACCCGCTGTCGGTTTGTTGCTCCAGTTTTGCTTTAGTAACTCGGTTGGGCGCTTGTCGGAAACTAACTGCGCGATCAAGCTACTGTCGCTGCGTTCCCCATTGAGAAAGACGCGATAGGATAGGTCGAAGCATTCCATCAACTTCCGAAAGATGGGATGCAACTCTGACGGATAGCGTTCCGTTGGGGGTCGTTCCACAACTGCTTGAGGCGGCTAAACTTCACTAAACCCCCGTTTTCCTTATCGTCCAGGACGAAACTAATCGCTTTTGCTAGCCAGTCCGGCTTGAGTATGACGATATTTTTCAGAAGATTATCGTTATGGTAATGGATTAGATGACCCAAGGTATGGGAGATGCCCAGGAATAAGTTGGCTTCGGACTCTTGTTCGGCGCAGAGTTCGATCGCCTGGTCGTAGGAAAGGTAAGCTTTGGCAGTGGTTTGCAACTTTTCCCGCAGTTGCTGCCATTTGGCGGGGACTTTCCGTCCTACTTCCGGAAGACTCGCTGCCCGGGCGATCGCCTCTTTCAATTCATCGATATGATTATCAGTGGCATCGGGTTTGCTATCAACGTGAAAGAATCTCAGGACTGTATCCCCGCCGAAGCGGGTGGTAATATCGTCGCTGTCTATATCGGGTTGTCGTGCGTTGGGACCGCCGTGAGTCGCAACAACCAGGATTTTTGCTTTTGGTGCGCGATGTTTAATAAGGTTAATCCAGTATTCAATAAAATTCTGCTGCGGACCTTCCCGTGGTTTCCACAGTACCAGATAGACTGCGGGAGCGCTGAAGAACAACTGGTGGGTAGGTCGATAAACGGGCTGACCGCCAAAGTCCCAACCATTTAATTTAATTTCCTTACCGCTGTCGGGAACTTTTACTGTGAATGATTTGATTTCAATGCCGTGAGTCGTGGGTCGGTTCTCTACCCATTCATCGCCACACAAGGCCCCCAACAGACTGGTTTTACCTACTTCTCCCTCGCCTACCAGAATTAGCTTTGCTTCGTTTAACTCTACCTGCTGCGATCGTGCCTGAGAGCGCAGATATTCCAAAACTACTGCGGTGCCTTGTTCGTAAGCAGCAGCGAGTTCGGGGTTGAGAGGGTTTTTGTCGAGGGAAAGCTCTTGCAACGAGGTGAGTTTTCCCAGCCCTTCTGGCAGGCTGCTTATTTGGTTTCTCGAGAGGTAAAGCCTTTGCAACGAGGTGAGTTTTCCCAGCCCTTCTGGCAGGCTGCTTATTTGGTTTTCCATGAGGTCAAGCTCTTGCAACGAGGTGAGTTTTCCCAGCCCTTCTGGCAGGCTGCTTATTTGGTTTCTCGAGAGGTAAAGCCTTTGCAACGAGGTGAGTTTTCCCAGCCCTTCTGGCAGGCTGCTTATTTGGTTTTCCATGAGGTCAAGCTCTTGCAACGAGGTGAGTTTTCCCAGCCCTTCTGGCAGGCTGCTTATTTGGTTTGCCGAGAGGTAAAGCTTTTGCAACGAGGTGAGTTTTCCCAGCCCTTTTGGCAGGCTGCTTATCTGGTTTGCCGAGAGGTAAAGTGAGTTTTTCCAGCACTTCTGGCAGGCTGCTTATTTGGTTTGCCGAGAGGTAAAGCTTTTGCAACGAGGTGAGTTTTCCCAGCACTTCTGGCAGGCTGCTTGGTTGTACGAGAGGTTAAGTTCTTGTAGGTTTGTGAGTTTTCCGATCGCCTCTGGCACCTTCGTGAGGCCCATACGGAGTGTTGTCGATCCATCTCGCCGTGCTCGGTCAATGCGCTGCTTTGCTTTTCTGTATTCCTTGCTCATGAACATAGCGTTTCATCCCCACTTCTACAGTAATGCCAATTGTATCACGGCCTTCCCTACCACGGGGGGAAAAGTTTGATATCCCGTTTGCTAGCGCCCGCCCTCACGGTCTTCTGGAGTTCCGCTACCACGGGGCCGCCTGTCCCTCCTGCCAGCCCAGACCCAGATCGTTTTTGTAGGGGTGAAGCATTGGGGCGATCGGGGAAGATACCCACGGACAAATTTTCTTCCGCAATGCAACACCAAGCCACATCGCCCAGACCCCGATCTTTCCACAAGCGCGAAGAAACCCGGTAGGGGGTCTGCACGCGATCGGGGGGGCAGGTTCCGGTGTTCTCGTACCGGACATGCGCGATCGGTATGATACAATTTAACCATAGTCTTCAGGTAGGGGTACGGTAGATATGGTACAACAACTAGAACAACTAAAAACTCCACAAGCGCCAGAGATTATCTATCCCGATAGCGACGGTCAACCAATGGCAGATAATACCACACAATATCGCTGGATCGTAACGATCCAGGAAAATATCGAATCCCTGTTTGCGGCCAATGCCGATGTTTTTGTCGCCGGAGACCTGCTCTGGTATCCGGTTGAAGGAAATAATAAGATTAGAATGGCACCGGACGTCATGGTTGTATTTGGCCGGCCAAGGGCGATCGGGGTTCCTACAAACAATGGGAAGAAGATAACATCCCCCCCAGGTAGTGTTTGAAATCTTATCTCCAGGAAACCGCCCTGGAGAAATGACCAAGAAATTCGATCAGTACGATCTCTATGGGGTGGAAGAATACTACCTCTACGATCCAGACAAAGTCAAGTTGACCGGTTGGCGGCGTAGGGAAGGAAAATTACAATCGATCGACCAGATGGATGGTTGGGTAAGTCCCCGACTCAAGGTGCGGTTTGACTTGACAGGGCCCGAACTACAGATATTCAAAGAATCAGGCGATCGGTTTTTAACTTATTCGGAAATGGAGGAACGGGCCGAACGGGAACAACAACGTGCCGAACGGGAACAACAACGTGCCGAACGGGAACAACAACGTGCCGAACAGGAACGACAACTCAAAGAACAGGCGGAAGCGAAAATTAAAATGCTTTACCTTCGACTGCAAGAACTGGGCATCGATCCCGAACAGTTGTAAGTAGGCGATCGCCATTAAATTCGGGTCCGTTAGGGAGGAGTTCCGCTATGAACTCCTCCGTCCGGCCCCGAAAGCCAGCAAGCCGTCAAGCACCTTCGTAGGATACAATTTCAACATAGTCTTCAGGTAGGAGTACAGTAGATATGGTACAACAACTAGAAAAGCTCAAAACTCCACAAGCGCCAGAGATTATCTATCCCGATAGCGACGGTCAACCAATGGCAGATAATACCACACAATGGAGCCTTATCGTAACCATCAAGGAAAGTCTCGAATTCCTGTTTGCGGCCAATGCCGATGTTTTTGTCGCCGGAGACCTGCTATGGTATCCGGTTGAAGGAAATAATAAGATTAGAATGGCACCGGACGCCATGGTTGTCTTTGGCAGGCCCAAGGGCGATCGGGGTTCCTACAAACAATGGGAAGAAGATAACATCCCCCCCAGGTAGTGTTTGAAATCTTATCTCCAGGAAACCGCCCTGGAGAAATGACCAAGAAATTCGAGCTTTACGATCGCTATGGGGTGGAAGAATACTACCTCTACGATCCAGACAAAGTCAAGTTGACCGGTTGGCGGCGTAGGGAAGGAAAATTACAATCGATCGACCAGATGGATGGTTGGGTAAGTCCCCGACTCAAGGTGCGGTTTGATTTGACAGGGCCCGAACTACAGATATTCACAGAATCAGGCGTTCGGTTTTTAACTTATTCGGAAATGGCACAACGGGCCGAACGCGAAGAACAACGGGCCGAACTCGAACGACAACTCAAAGAACAGGAACGACAACGTGCCGAACAGGAACGACAACGTGCCGAACTCGAACAACAACGGGCCGAACGGGAACGACAACTCAAAGAACAGGAACAACAACGTGCCGAACGGGAACGACAACTCAAAGAACAGGAACAACAACGTGCCGAACAGGAACGACAACTCAAAGAACAGGCGGAAGCGAAAATTAAAATGCTTTACCTTCGACTGCAAGAACTGGGCATCGATCCCGAACAGTTGTAAGTAGGCGATCGCAATTTATATCGGGTCCGTTGGAGAGTAGGGAGGAGTTCATAGCGGAACTCCTCCGTCCGGCCCCGAAAGCCAGCTTGCTGTCAAGCACCTTCATAGGATACAATTTCAACATAGTCTTCAGGTAGGAGTACAGTAGATATGGTACAACAACTAGAAAAGCTCAAAACTTCACAAGCGCCAGAGATTATCTATCCCGATAGCGACGGTCAACCAATGGCAGATAATACCACACAATGGAGCCTTATCGTAACCATCAAGGAAAGTCTCGAATTCCTGTTTGCGGCCAATGCCGATGTTTTTGTCGCCGGAGACCTGCTATGGTATCCGGTTGAAGGAAATAATAAGATTAGAATGGCACCGGACGCCATGGTTGTCTTTGGCAGGCCCAAGGGCGATCGGGGTTCCTACAAACAATGGGAAGAAGATAACATCCCCCCCCAGGTAGTGTTTGAAATCTTATCTCCAGGAAACCGCCCTGGAGAAATGACCAAGAAATTCGAGCTTTACGATCGCTATGGGGTGGAAGAATACTACCTCTACGATCCAGACAAAGTCAAGTTGACCGGTTGGCGGCGTAGGGAAGGAAAATTACAATCGATCGACCAGATGGATGGTTGGGTAAGTCCCCGACTCAAGGTGCGGTTTGATTTGACAGGGCCCGAACTACAGATATTCACAGAATCAGGCGTTCGGTTTTTAACTTATTCGGAAATGGCACAACGGGCCGAACGCGAAGAACAACGGGCCGAACTCGAACGACAACTCAAAGAACAGGAACGACAACGTGCCGAACAGGAACGACAACGTGCCGAACGGGAACGACAACTCAAAGAACAGGAACAACAACGTGCCGAACAGGAACGACAACTCAAAGAACAGGAACGACAACTCAAAGAACAGGCGGAAGCGAAAATTAAAATGCTTTACCTTCGACTGCAAGAACTGGGCATCGATCCCGAACAGTTGTAAGTAGGCGATCGCAATTTATATCGGGTCCGTTGGAGAGTAGGGAGGAGTTCATAGCGGAACTCCTCCGTCCGGCCCCGAAAGCCAGCTTGCTGTCAAGCACCTTCGTAGGATACAATTTCAACATAGTCTTCAGGTAGGAGTACAGTAGATATGGTACAACAACTAGAAAAGCTCAAAACTCCACAAGCGCCAGAGATTATCTATCCCGATAGCGACGGTCAACCAATGGCAGATAATACCACACAATGGAGCCTTATCGTAACCATCAAGGAAAGTCTCGAATTCCTGTTTGCGGCCAATGCCGATGTTTTTGTCGCCGGAGACCTGCTATGGTATCCGGTTGAAGGAAATAATAAGATTAGAATGGCACCGGACGCCATGGTTGTCTTTGGCAGGCCCAAGGGCGATCGGGGTTCCTACAAACAATGGGAAGAAGATAACATCCCCCCCCAGGTAGTGTTTGAAATCTTATCTCCAGGAAACCGCCCTGGAGAAATGACCAAGAAATTCGAGCTTTACGATCGCTATGGGGTGGAAGAATACTACCTCTACGATCCAGACAAAGTCAAGTTGACCGGTTGGCGGCGTAGGGAAGGAAAATTACAATCGATCGACCAGATGGATGGTTGGGTAAGTCCCCGACTCAAGGTGCGGTTTGATTTGACAGGGCCCGAACTACAGATATTCACAGAATCAGGCGTTCGGTTTTTAACTTATTCGGAAATGGCACAACGGGCCGAACGCGAAGAACAACGGGCCGAACTCGAACGACAACTCAAAGAACAGGAACGACAACGTGCCGAACAGGAACGACAACGTGCCGAACTCGAACAACAACGGGCCGAACGGGAACGACAACTCAAAGAACAGGAACAACAACGTGCCGAACGGGAACGACAACGTGCCGAACAGGAACGACAACTCAAAGAACAGGCGGAAGCGAAAATTAAAATGCTTTACCTTCGACTGCAAGAACTGGGCATCGATCCCGAACAGTTGTAAGTAGGCGATCGCCATTAATTCGGGTCCGTTAGGGAGGAGTTCCGCTATGAACTCCTCCGTCCGGCCCCGAAAGCCAGCAAGCCGTCAAGCACCTTCGTAGGATACAATTTCAACATAGTCTTCAGGTAGGAGTACAGTAGATATGGTACAACAACTAGAAAAGCTCAAAACTCCACAAGCGCCAGAGATTATCTATCCCGATAGCGACGGTCAACCAATGGCAGATAATACCACACAATGGAGCCTTATCGTAACCATCAAGGAAAGTCTCGAATTCCTGTTTGCGGCCAATGCCGATGTTTTTGTCGCCGGAGACCTGCTATGGTATCCGGTTGAAGGAAATAATAAGATTAGAATGGCACCGGACGCCATGGTTGTCTTTGGCAGGCCCAAGGGCGATCGGGGTTCCTACAAACAATGGGAAGAAGATAACATCCCCCCCAGGTAGTGTTTGAAATCTTATCTCCAGGAAACCGCCCTGGAGAAATGACCAAGAAATTCGAGCTTTACGATCGCTATGGGGTGGAAGAATACTACCTCTACGATCCAGACAAAGTCAAGTTGACCGGTTGGCGGCGTAGGGAAGGAAAATTACAATCGATCGACCAGATGGATGGTTGGGTAAGTCCCCGACTCAAGGTGCGGTTTGATTTGACAGGGCCCGAACTACAGATATTCACAGAATCAGGCGTTCGGTTTTTAACTTATTCGGAAATGGCACAACGGGCCGAACGCGAAGAACAACGGGCCGAACTCGAACGACAACTCAAAGAACAGGAACGACAACGTGCCGAACAGGAACGACAACTCAAAGAACAGGCGGAAGCGAAAATTAAAATGCTTTACCTTCGACTGCAAGAACTGGGCATCGATCCCGAACAGTTGTAAGTAGGCGATCGCAATTTATATCGGGTCCGTTGGAGAGTAGGGAGGAGTTCATAGCGGAACTCCTCCGTCCGGCCCCGAAAGCCAGCTTGCTGTCAAGCACCTTCATAGGATACAATTTCAACATAGTCTTCAGGTAGGAGTACAGTAGATATGGTACAACAACTAGAAAAGCTCAAAACTCCACAAGCGCCAGAGATTATCTATCCCGATAGCGACGTTCGGTTTTTAACTTATTCGGAAATGGCACAACGGGCCGAACGCGAAGAACAACGGGCCGAACTCGAACGACAACTCAAAGAACAGGAACGACAACGTGCCGAACAGGAACGACAACGTGCCGAACTCGAACAACAACGGGCCGAACGGGAACGACAACTCAAAGAACAGGAACAACAACGTGCCGAACAGGAACGACAACGTGCCGAACGGGAACGACAACTCAAAGAACAGGAACAACAACGTGCCGAACAGGAACGACAACTCAAAGAACAGGAACGAAAACTCAAAGAACAGGCGGAAGCGAAAATTAAAATGCTTTACCTTCGACTGCAAGAACTGGGCATCGATCCCGAACAGTTGTAAGTAGGCGATCGCAATTTATATCGGGTCCGTTGGAGAGTAGGGAGGAGTTCCGCTATGAACTCCTCCGTCCGGCCCCGAAAGCCAGCAATGGGGTGGAAGAATACTACCTCTACGATCCAGACAAAGTCAAGTTGACCGGTTGGCGGCGTAGGGAAGGAAAATTACAATCGATCGACCAGATGGATGGTTGGGTAAGTCCCCGACTCAAGGTGCGGTTTGATTTGACAGGGCCCGAACTACAGATATTCACAGAATCAGGCGTTCGGTTTTTAACTTATTCGGAAATGGCACAACGGGCCGAACGGGAACAACAACGTGCCGAACGGGAACAACAACGTGCCGAACAGGAACAACAACGTGCCGAACGGGAACGACAACTCAAAGAACAGGAACAACAACGTGCCGAACGGGAACGACAACTCAAAGAACAGGAACGGCAACTCAAAGAACAGGAACAACAACGTGCCGAACAGGAACGACAACTCAAAGAACAGGAACGACAACTCAAAGAACAGGCGGAAGCGAAAATTAAAATGCTTTACCTTCGACTGCAAGAACTGGGCATCGATCCCGAACAGTTGTAAGTAGGCGATCGCAATTTATATCGGGTCCGTTGGAGAGTAGGGAGGAGTTCCGCTATGAACTCCTCCGTCCGGCCCCGAAAGCCAGCAAGCCGTCAAGCACCTTCGTAGGATACAATTTCAACATAGTCTTCAGGTAGGAGTACAGTAGATATGGTACAACAACTAGAAAAGCTCAAAACTCCACAAGCGCCAGAGATTATCTATCCCGATAGCGACGGTCAACCAATGGCAGATAATACCACACAATGGAGCCTTATCGTAACCATCAAGGAAAGTCTCGAATTCCTGTTTGCGGCCAATGCCGATGTTTTTGTCGCCGGAGACCTGCTATGGTATCCGGTTGAAGGAAATAATAAGATTAGAATGGCACCGGACGCCATGGTTGTCTTTGGCAGGCCCAAGGGCGATCGGGGTTCCTACAAACAATGGGAAGAAGATAACATCCCCCCCAGGTAGTGTTTGAAATCTTATCTCCAGGAAACCGCCCTGGAGAAATGACCAAGAAATTCGAGCTTTACGATCGCTATGGGGTGGAAGAATACTACCTCTACGATCCAGACAAAGTCAAGTTGACCGGTTGGCGGCGTAGGGAAGGAAAATTACAATCGATCGACCAGATGGATGGTTGGGTAAGTCCCCGACTCAAGGTGCGGTTTGATTTGACAGGGCCCGAACTACAGATATTCACAGAATCAGGCGTTCGGTTTTTAACTTATTCGGAAATGGCACAACGGGCCGAACGCGAAGAGCAACGGGCCGAACGGGAACAACAACGTGCCGAACGGGAACAACAACGTGCCGAACGGGAACAACAACGTGCCGAACAGGAACGACAACTCAAAGAACAGGAACGGCAACTCAAAGAACAGGCGGAAGCGAAAATTAAAATGCTTTACCTTCGACTGCAAGAACTGGGCATCGATCCCGAACAGTTGTAAGTAGGCGATCGCAATTTATATCGGGTCCGTTGGAGAGTAGGGAGGAGTTCCGCTATGAACTCCTCCGTCCGGCCCCGAAAGCCAGCAAGCCGTCAAGCACCTTCGTAGGATACAATTTCAACATAGTCTTCAGGTAGGAGTACAGTAGATATGGTACAACAACTAGAAAAGCTCAAAACTCCACAAGCGCCAGAGATTATCTATCCCGATAGCGACGGTCAACCAATGGCAGATAATACCACACAATGGAGCCTTATCGTAACCATCAAGGAAAGTCTCGAATTCCTGTTTGCGGCCAATGCCGATGTTTTTGTCGCCGGAGACCTGCTATGGTATCCGGTTGAAGGAAATAATAAGATTAGAATGGCACCGGACGCCATGGTTGTCTTTGGCAGGCCCAAGGGCGATCGGGGTTCCTACAAACAATGGGAAGAAGATAACATCCCCCCCCAGGTAGTGTTTGAAATCTTATCTCCAGGAAACCGCCCTGGAGAAATGACCAAGAAATTCGAGCTTTACGATCGCTATGGGGTGGAAGAATACTACCTCTACGATCCAGACAAAGTCAAGTTGACCGGTTGGCGGCGTAGGGAAGGAAAATTACAATCGATCGACCAGATGGATGGTTGGGTAAGTCCCCGACTCAAGGTGCGGTTTGATTTGACAGGGCCCGAACTACAGATATTCACAGAATCAGGCGTTCGGTTTTTAACTTATTCGGAAATGGCACAACGGGCCGAACGCGAAGAACAACGGGCCGAACTCGAACGACAACTCAAAGAACAGGAACGACAACGTGCCGAACAGGAACGACAACGTGCCGAACTCGAACAACAACGGGCCGAACGGGAACGACAACTCAAAGAACAGGAACAACAACGTGCCGAACAGGAACGACAACTCAAAGAACAGGAACAACAACGTGCCGAACAGGAACGACAACTCAAAGAACAGGAACAACAACGTGCCGAACAGGAACGACAACTCAAAGAACAGGAACGGCAACTCAAAGAACAGGAACAACAACGTGCCGAACAGGAACAACAACGTGCCGAACAGGAACGAAAACTCAAAGAACAGGCGGAAGCGAAAATTAAAATGCTTTACCTTCGACTGCAAGAACTGGGCATCGATCCCGAACAGTTGTAAGTAGGCGATCGCAATTTATATCGGGTCCGTTGGAGAGTAGGGAGGAGTTCCGCTATGAACTCCTCCGTCCGGCCCCGAAAGCCAGCAAGCCGTCAAGCACCTTCGTAGGATACAATTTCAACATAGTCTTCAGGTAGGAGTACAGTAGATATGGTACAACAACTAGAAAAGCTCAAAACTCCACAAGCGCCAGAGATTATCTATCCCGATAGCGACGGTCAACCAATGGCAGATAATACCACACAATGGAGCCTTATCGTAACCATCAAGGAAAGTCTCGAATTCCTGTTTGCGGCCAATGCCGATGTTTTTGTCGCCGGAGACCTGCTATGGTATCCGGTTGAAGGAAATAATAAGATTAGAATGGCACCGGACGCCATGGTTGTCTTTGGCAGGCCCAAGGGCGATCGGGGTTCCTACAAACAATGGGAAGAAGATAACATCCCCCCCCAGGTAGTGTTTGAAATCTTATCTCCAGGAAACCGCCCTGGAGAAATGACCAAGAAATTCGAGCTTTACGATCGCTATGGGGTGGAAGAATACTACCTCTACGATCCAGACAAAGTCAAGTTGACCGGTTGGCGGCGTAGGGAAGGAAAATTACAATCGATCGACCAGATGGATGGTTGGGTAAGTCCCCGACTCAAGGTGCGGTTTGATTTGACAGGGCCCGAACTACAGATATTCACAGAATCAGGCGTTCGGTTTTTAACTTATTCGGAAATGGCACAACGGGCCGAACGCGAAGAACAACGGGCCGAACGGGAACAACAACGTGCCGAACGGGAACAACAACGTGCCGAACGGGAACAACAACGTGCCGAACGGGAACGACAACTCAAAGAACAGGAACAACAACGTGCCGAACGGGAACGACAACTCAAAGAACAGGAACAACAACGTGCCGAACAGGAACGACAACTCAAAGAACAGGAACGGCAACTCAAAGAACAGGAACAACAACGTGCCGAACAGGAACGACAACTCAAAGAACAGGAACGACAACTCAAAGAACAGGCGGAAGCGAAAATTAAAATGCTTTACCTTCGACTGCAAGAACTGGGCATCGATCCCGAACAGTTGTAAGTAGGCGATCGCAATTTATATCGGGTCCGTTGGAGAGTAGGGAGGAGTTCATAGCGGAACTCCTCCGTCCGGCCCCGAAAGCCAGCTTGCTGTCAAGCACCTTCATAGGATACAATTTCAACATAGTCTTCAGGTAGGAGTACAGTAGATATGGTACAACAACTAGAAAAGCTCAAAACTCCACAAGCGCCAGAGATTATCTATCCCGATAGCGACGGTCAACCAATGGCAGATAATACCACACAATGGAGCCTTATCGTAACCATCAAGGAAAGTCTCGAATTCCTGTTTGCGGCCAATGCCGATGTTTTTGTCGCCGGAGACCTGCTATGGTATCCGGTTGAAGGAAATAATAAGATTAGAATGGCACCGGACGCCATGGTTGTCTTTGGCAGGCCCAAGGGCGATCGGGGTTCCTACAAACAATGGGAAGAAGATAACATCCCCCCCAGGTAGTGTTTGAAATCTTATCTCCAGGAAACCGCCCTGGAGAAATGACCAAGAAATTCGAGCTTTACGATCGCTATGGGGTGGAAGAATACTACCTCTACGATCCAGACAAAGTCAAGTTGACCGGTTGGCGGCGTAGGGAAGGAAAATTACAATCGATCGACCAGATGGATGGTTGGGTAAGTCCCCGACTCAAGGTGCGGTTTGATTTGACAGGGCCCGAACTACAGATATTCACAGAATCAGGCGTTCGGTTTTTAACTTATTCGGAAATGGCACAACGGGCCGAACGCGAAGAACAACGGGCCGAACGCGAAGAGCAACGGGCCGAACGGGAACAACAACGTGCCGAACGGGAACAACAACGTGCCGAACAGGAACAACAACGTGCCGAACGGGAACGACAACTCAAAGAACAGGAACAACAACGTGCCGAACGGGAACGACAACTCAAAGAACAGGAACGGCAACTCAAAGAACAGGAACAACAACGTGCCGAACAGGAACAACAACGTGCCGAACAGGAACGAAAACTCAAAGAACAGGCGGAAGCGAAAATTAAAATGCTTTACCTTCGACTGCAAGAACTGGGCATCGATCCCGAACAGTTGTAAGTAGGCGATCGCAATTTATATCGGGTCCGTTGGAGAGTAGGGAGGAGTTCATAGCGGAACTCCTCCGTCCGGCCCCGAAAGCCAGCTTGCTGTCAAGCACCTTCATAGGATACAATTTCAACATAGTCTTCAGGTAGGAGTACAGTAGATATGGTACAACAACTAGAAAAGCTCAAAACTCCACAAGCGCCAGAGATTATCTATCCCGATAGCGACGGTCAACCAATGGCAGATAATACCACACAATGGAGCCTTATCGTAACCATCAAGGAAAGTCTCGAATTCCTGTTTGCGGCCAATGCCGATGTTTTTGTCGCCGGAGACCTGCTATGGTATCCGGTTGAAGGAAATAATAAGATTAGAATGGCACCGGACGCCATGGTTGTCTTTGGCAGGCCCAAGGGCGATCGGGGTTCCTACAAACAATGGGAAGAAGATAACATCCCCCCCCAGGTAGTGTTTGAAATCTTATCTCCAGGAAACCGCCCTGGAGAAATGACCAAGAAATTCGAGCTTTACGATCGCTATGGGGTGGAAGAATACTACCTCTACGATCCAGACAAAGTCAAGTTGACCGGTTGGCGGCGTAGGGAAGGAAAATTACAATCGATCGACCAGATGGATGGTTGGGTAAGTCCCCGACTCAAGGTGCGGTTTGATTTGACAGGGCCCGAACTACAGATATTCACAGAATCAGGCGTTCGGTTTTTAACTTATTCGGAAATGGCACAACGGGCCGAACGCGAAGAACAACGGGCCGAACTCGAACGACAACTCAAAGAACAGGAACGACAACGTGCCGAACAGGAACGACAACTCAAAGAACAGGAACGGCAACTCAAAGAACAGGCGGAAGCGAAAATTAAAATGCTTTACCTTCGACTGCAAGAACTGGGCATCGATCCCGAACAGTTGTAATATCATGTCCGATCGAATGCCCTAACATAAAAATTGCATCACCTGTAGGTTGGGTTGAACCACGAAACCCAACCCCCGATTGGGTACGGTCACAAGTATTTGATAGCCAGGTGCCGAGACGCGATGCATGTAATCTAGCCGCAGAGAAAGGTTCGGAGGGGGCATTGTAATAAATGTTGCTAGCGTAATTGTAGGGTGGACGATCGCTTGACAGACTGGAAAAAAAAGTTATAATGAAAAAATCTGAACAGAGGAGACGAGGGTCTGAATAATTCATATTTTGAGGGCGACTGGCCCACAGAAACTATTAACATAGGCGTGGATGCCAAGGGTTGGGAGATTTATGTCACTTCCCCCGTTGATATCAATGAGGCAATTGAAAATGCTACTGCATCGCCGGATCCCGATAAGCAGTTAGAAGCAACAGTTGCCAGATATCTCCAACAAGAGGGATGTACAGTAATCAGGTTTAACGCCTTATTTTACAGCATAAATCCTAGAACCGGTGGTCAAAATCCGATTGGGGAAATTGACGTGGAAGTAAATGAAGCAATTCTGGAGGTAACAAATAAAACAGGGAGGAAGGCGGGGCAAGTGCAAAAATTAATAACTTACCCGACATTGAACCCAACCGGAAAACCGGTTATCCTCTACGCACCTAACATTACATTGGGTGCAGGAGAGGCGGTGACTATAATTGGGGGAATTGTTGTGAGAGACCAGTCACAACTGCTGAAAGAAATGCAAAAATTAAGGAGTAATTAAATGCCAAGACCAGTTGTTTTAGTATCCAAGGAGAAGATAACGCGGTCAGAATTTATACAGTTTCTCCAGACCTGCGGTGCGGAAAAATCTGACGACGGGATCTATGACGGATATTTGTACAATAATGATGCTGGGGTTCTATGGGTGATATATAACCCAGAAGAAGAGTTGTCAGGTTCGGAACTAGAAGCGAAAATAAAAAACATTATCCCGAAACTGGGAAGTTCGCCCCAGACAGAAATTCTCCTGGATATCGGGAAAAATGTCCAAAGTGAGATGTTGGCAGCGGAATTTGTCAAGCATTTTGACAAGATATGGCCCTGTGTGGTGGATACTTTATCGACTGTATACTCTGTGCCAGAGTTTCTGGAATTATACTCGCCCCAAAAGAGTAGGACAGGCAGATCGCGTAGCGTGCGCGCAGCGCAATCGCCCGCCGCAGTGGTCCCGTAACACCTCGAAGGGCAAGGACAAACCTTAAGAAATAGTAGAAGTCCGACAAAAAGCTAAAGCTAGCTACAAAATAATCACTCTGGGATCTGATAGCCTAGAAAAGCAGCTTAGCTAGAGTTATGTACGAAAAAATTACTCCCCCCAACACGGGTGCAAAAATTACCTTCCAAGATGGTCAACCGATCGTCCCTGACAACCCGATCGTGCCTTTCATTCGCGGCGACGGCACGGGGGTGGACCTGTGGCCCTGCTTCCCAAAAGGTGTTTGATGCTGCTGTGAAAGCTGCCTACGGCGGTAAGCGCCAGATTACCTGGTTTAAGATCTATGCTGGGGACGAAGCTTGCGACAAGTACGGCCAGTTTCAATATTTGCCCCAAGATACTCTTAATGCGATCGCCGAATATGGGATTGCCATCAAGGGCCCCCTGACAACCCCGATCGGGGGCGGTATCCGTTCTTTAAACGTAGCATTGCGTCAAATTAACGACCTCTACGCCTGCGTCCGTCCTTGTCGCTACTACCCGGGCACCCCCTCTCCTCACAAAACTCCGGAGAAACTGGACGTGATTGTCTATCGGGAAAACACCGAAGATATTTACCTGGGGATAGAATGGTGTCAGGGTACGGAAATGGCTGATAAGTTGATTAAACTACTCAACAGCGAACTGATACCCGCTACTCCCGAACATGGAAAAAAGCAGATCCGCCTCGACTCTGGAATTGGCATCAAACCCATTAGTAAAACGGGAAGTCAACGTCTGGTGCGCCGCGCCATCCAGAATGCTTTGCGACTACCCAAATCCAAGCAAATGGTGACTTTGGTGCATAAAGGCAACATCATGAAGTATACTGAAGGTGCCTTCCGAGACTGGGGTTACGAACTGGCGACGACGGAATTTCGGGCCTCATGCGTTACGGAACGAGAATCTTCGATTCTCGGTAATAAAGAAGATAACCCAACCATTACTCTGGAGGAAAATGCCCGCAAGGTGGAACCCGGATACGACGCCCTGACCCCAGAAAAGCAGGCCGAAGCGCGATCGGAAGTGGAAAGCGTTCTCGATCAAATCTGGGATACCCACGGGAATGGCAAGTGGAAGGATAAGATCGTGGTGAACGATCGCATTGCGGACAGTATCTTCCAGCAGATCCAGACGCGCCCGGGAGAATATTCCATCCTGGCGACCATGAACCTGAATGGAGATTATCTCTCGGATGCGGGGGCGGCCATTGTCGGGGGTTTGGGCATGGGACCGGGGGCTAATATTGGCGATGAATGCGCTATTTTTGAGGCTACCCACGGCACGGCCCCCAAACATGCTGGTTTGGATCGAGTTAACCCTGGTTCTCTGATTCTCTCGGGGTGATGATGCTAGAATTTATGGGTTGGCAGGAAGCTGCCGATCTGATTAAAGAGGGCATCGGTAAGGCGATCTCTAATGGTGAGGTAACCTATGACTTGGCCCGGTTAATGGAACCCCCTGTGGAACCCCTGAAATGTTCTGAGTTTGCTGACGCGATTATTAAATACTTCAAGTAGAAGTAAACAGTAGGGTGGGCGCCGCCCACCTCGTCAGCAGCGCTGAGTACAAAAAGGACGGAAATGAAATGGCAGAAGAGATAACATTGCTCCAAGTGAGAATACCGAAAGAGCTACAGGTCAGAAGTGAGGCGATCGCAGCTAGGGATGGTAAATCTATTCAAGAGTGGGTAACCGAAGCCATTAAAATGAGGCTGCTATATTCAGAAAGCCAGGAAACAGAAAGCTTAACTTCTGTAGAGAAAGCAGTAGTTTTTACTAACTGGGTAGAAAGCCACAGTCATAGTACACCGCTTCTAGACGATGCGGCGGTGAGTCGGGAGAGTATATACTTGGAGCGGGGCTGATGGCGTTTCTTATCGATACGAATGTTTTGCTCAGGAATGTTCAACCTCATCACCCAATGCACTCTTCTGGGGTCAGTGCAATTAGGATTTTATTGGCAAGGGATGAGGATCTTTGTATTGTGCCGCAAAACATAATTGAATTTTGGAATGTCTGTACTCGTCCTGTAGAGAGTAATGGCTTAGGGATGACCGCAGCACAAGCAGAGGCGGAAGTAAGAGAAATTGAGCGCATTTTTTCTATGCGGCTCGATCGGGCCCAGATGTATCAAGAGTGGCGAAGGCTTGTTGCTAATTATGCGGTCAAAGGAGTTAAGGTCCATGATGCTAAGTTGGTAGCCTCCATGCTGGTTCATGGTTTGACTCACATCCTTACCTTCAATTTCAGAGATTTTGCTCGTTACTCAGAGGTTACCGCTGTGCATCCAGATGATGTGCAAGACTGAGGAACAAGGGAATTATGGTTGTGCGGGATATCGACCGATCGCCCTTTGAGTTGCCCCTATTGGGGGCGATCGCCACGACGTTTTTCCAGTTTCACGGGATAGGCGATCGCTTGTTTATTGGGCGACTATGATTCTACCGAGAAGTATTGAAGGGGGGTACGACTCACGTCAAAAATTAACCTTCTTAAATCTCTTATCCAACTATTCCTCAAATTCTTGAGTCTTAAATTTTAGGGTTCGGCAATTCTCTGTGACTGTACGGACTATTTCATCGGGAAATCCTACCGTTCCGGAAAAATCGGGAATTTCTGCTTCGATTTCTAAGGTGACTTTTACGTTTGATCCATTCAGAGATGTTAGATGCTGGATGACTTCATTGGCGATCGCCGGGACATCTCGATTCACTCGCAGGGCATCCATTTCAATATTCCCATAAAAACGACGCAGTACCGGTGTTTGCCCAACTCCCTGTTCTTCTAAACTTCGATCGCTACTTGACGGGTAATTTTTTGCCTCGGCTTCCCTGACTGCCCCTGTAGTCTTTCCACGGGAGGCGATCGCCTTTTCTTGCGGGACAACTTCAGCATCTAACTGCTTTTGGGCGATCGCAGGTTTTACGAGGAGACTTTCGTTACTGATGGTGGGGTCGATCTCTGTTCCTGCCTTGAGACCGATATACCGATCTTTGGCTCGATCGGTCCGCGGACGGCCCGAAAAATCGAATCCTTCCGCGTAGGCAAAATTGTTAGCCCAAGCTGGGGATGCAACGCCCTCTTTGATGGCTGCAAGTAGGACGTTTTGATTTTTTAAGCGGGGTAAGTAGGGGTATTGGGTGAGACATTCCCAGAGGCGTAAGAGTGAAATGTGGTTACTATCGGACCACAGAAAACTGTCCAGGGCTTCCATCCGTAAGATGCTGGCGGCGCATTCGTCCAGCAGATCCCCTTCGTGGACTGCCTTTTTACTCGATCGCTCGATCGGGGAGTCCTGTCCTTTTGGGAGTCGGGTTTCCTTCCATTCTATCGGCCCCTGGGGGTCTGGCTGGTTGGGCACCAGAAGCCACTGATAAGTCTCCCGTCCGATATGATCGACATCCTGGGAAGATTGCTGGCGCTTGGTAGTTGCTTGTTTTTCCTGAAAAACATCCAGGTTGAGCACTTCCTTATCATTAACTATGGAGTTCCAAGCGAGGTATTGAGCGACATTTCGCTCTAGGTTCTCGATTTTGCTGTTGTCTGGTGCCAAAAATAATAGGGTGTTTTTGTGATAACGCTGACCGCTACCTTTGCGGTTCAAGACATTCTCTACCCATTGGCGGGCTGGGCTATCATTGCTATTGCTTATGTGGGGATACTGTGGATTAATTACTACAAGTCGCACTCCTCTGGGGTCATCGGGAATATCGGCACTCTCCTTTGGTGCGATGTGGACTGCACAGAACTCTCCCTTTGATTTATCTTTTCTCAGGCGATCGCTAATTTCTTTCTCAATGCGTTCCTTCTCATCCAGGAACTGATGGGCCCGTTCTTGAGCTGTGCGGTTAACATTCGGTTGGGTGGAAACCCAGTAGCGGTTACCATCAAGGTAAAGGTATGTTGCCCGATCGGTCAATCTTCGCAGGGCATCTCCGAAGATAGCAGCATTTTCCCTTGGTTGAACGCAACCCAGCTTGATTTGATTGTCTTCTAGTCCACGGTTGGCCCCACGCAGTGTGGGGGCTGAACCCATATAAATGGTGCGGGCCACCCGGCGACAGGCGGAGTAACGACCCAGGTTGGGATTTTCGGAGTCCATCGCCAGGGGTAAAGAGTTGGGACCATCCACATCTTTTTCGATGATGGGAGTCCAGTTATCTTCTAAGTAGCGGGTTAGTTCCGACTGGACTTGCGGATCGTCCATGGCAATATGTGCTGGCATGATCAGCAGACTCGTGTTATCTCGTTCCCACAGATTATGAATCACTCTGGCCATTAGTCGCAACACCCCACGGGTGCGCTGGAATTTCTCTAAGCTGGACCAGTCCGAGTAGAGGCGATCGAACAGTTCGGGGTGGATGGGATAAGCATCTTTCATTCGCTGTTCGTATTTCCTTTCCTTGCATTTATTGGGAAACTCTTGGCTTTGAGTGTGGTACATTTCAGAGAACGCCCGGACCACCGCATCCTGGTAGACTAACTGATGGGACTCCGTAGTCTGAAATAGTCGCCGTCGCACAATTTCAAAACTCTCTTCTGCACTCGCAGGTTGCCAGGGAGACTCCACTCGCCCGATCGCATTTTTCAACCGTTCCGTAGCTTCATGTCCTTTTTCGCCACCTTTCTCAATATCGGAGGACGGAATGCTAACCACTAGCAGGGTATTCCGGGCATTTTTAGCTGACTCGCTTAGGGTTTGGGCAAAGGTAAACTGGGTGTCAAAACTGCCGGACGCCATATCGCTTTGTTCGTTTAACTGTCGGGCGTAGGAGACCCATTCATCTATTAAAATCAGACAGGGAGAAAAGCGATTAAACAGTACCCTCAAGGCATCACCGGGGTTAGTTGAGGTTTCGTCGGCCTTGCGAACTAACTGGTAACCTTCCGCCCCACCGAGTTGCCACGCTAGTTCCCCCCAAAGGGTTTTGATCTCAGGACGATTTTGTTCTTTATGTTCGGGTTTGTAGGGAGTGATGCCGCTGGGTGGGAGTTTATTACCCACCAGAACCGCGATGTTGATGTTTTGAAGCGGTTCTTTTAACTGGGTTGTTTGAAAGATCGGTTCTGTACCCGGAAGATCGGAGATTAGTCGGGCCTGACAGAGGTGATAGAGGGCCAGCATGGCGTGAGTTTTCCCACCGCCGAAGTTGGTTTGCAGTTCAATCACCGGGTCGCCGCCCTTACCACTCAACCGGAGTAGGGCATTACTCAGGAGTTGTTTCAACCCTTCCGTGAGATAGGTGCGACGGTAAAACTCAGTGGGGTCCCGGTATTCATCGGAACCTTCATCCAGATAAACCTGCCAGAGGTCGGCGGCGAATTCGGCCTGCTGGAAGCGACCGGAGGCAACATCGGGGTGAGGTGTGGCAATTTCCCGCCAGGGTTTGAGTCCAGCAAGGGGTTGTCCTTCCGTGGGTTCGTGGTTGCTTATTGTCATAGGTTCCTCCTTCTGTTTGGGTGGTCAAAATAGTTTTACTCGTTCCCAGGCTCCGCCTGGGAACGAACACCGGAGGCTCTGCCTCCAAGGGGGTGCAACACGGTTTGCCCGCAAGTCCAGCGGTGGGGCGTCACAACAGCCTGAGTCTTAGTTCTGGGGAGGATACTTTGACCTCAACCGGCACCCAACTGCAAACCCGTGCCCTACTGTTGGGGTTTTGGACCTCTCGGTTGAGGTTTTGGACCTCTCAGTTGGGGTTTAAAACCTCTCGGTTGAGGTTTTGGACCTCTCAGTTGGGGTTTAAAACCTCTCGGTCGGGGTTTAAAACCTCTCGGTCGGGGTTTTGGACCTCTCAGTTGGGGTTTAAAACCTCTCAGTTGGGGTTTAAAACCTCTCGGTCGGGGTTTTGAACCTCTCGGTTGAGGTTTACAACCTCTCAAAAGGCTAGCATGTCTTTATAGGTTCCTCCTTCTGTTCGAGTACGTTTAATTGAACGGGCTGCTGAGATTGAAACTCTCTTGCCAAGCGGCTGATTTCTGGCCAGGAAATCACCAGACTATTATACTGAATGGCCTCTTGCGCCCAGCCTTTTCTGTCGCACAGGTTGTAAAGGCGATAGGCTAAGTCTCGGGCTATTTCGCCCCGGTCCCCTAGTTTGGCCAGGAGTTCCGCAGCACCCTGTTCGCCCTTTTTATCCAGTTCGCGGATCAGGTATTGGGTTATTTCCCAGTCTGGCACATTGTCTTTAGGAACCCAGTCTGTAAGGAGTTCTTCTCGCTTCAGCAGGCGCACTTTGCCGCTTACCGCTTCTAGCATGCCTGCTTCTACCATACCTTGAATGCTGGTATTTTTCGCTTTGGATAAAGTTTCCGCTTCTCCATAGGACGCTGCCTTGTATTGATATTGCTCAAACCAGGTGAGGGCCCAGCGGGTATCGCTATCAAATTCCCCTTCCTGTTCGCTGAGGAATTCGTCGAGAATTTGGTTGATCAGTTGTAAGGCCGTGCGGACCCCCATCCGGGAACCATCGTTTTCCAGGACGGTAGCATATTTGGAGAAAACCTCCATTCCCGGTCCGATGCTAGCTTGGGCGAGGTCTACGGGGGCGATGTTGCCCTGTTGCAGGGTTTTGAGGGCTTTGGGAAGCGATCGTTTCAGTTCGCTGAGGAATTGGCGGCGGGTAGTTTTGGGCGCGTTTTCCGGGCGCGGGCGACAGACGAGGAGAATGGATGATGCGAGGGCGTTGGAAGATTGTGCAAGCATTCGGCCACTCCTTTCTGTTCGCAGTGGCCAGGTGCCACCAATGCTAAAGTTTGCCTGCATTAACGCTTCTAGAATCGTTTCCCAACCTGTCGAAGCGACTTGCTCGTTACTATCTGTTTCCGTTTGTTTGAGAGCATAATAAACTGTGACTGGATAATGGTGATGGTTGATTTTGTTAAGGCGATTAAAAACTTTAATCAGGCTAGACTCAAAAAACTCTTTTGCCTTTTCGCGACTGCCATGTCTGAACTTATCGGCAACCATTTCCCGTTCTTTGGGGACTAATAGGGTGCTGAATATGTCTGGATAAATATTGCCGATTGATTTGCGCAGCCACACATAGAAAAAATCTGATATATCAGCATATGGTACCGCATCGTAATATGGAGGATCTGTCGAAATTAGTTTGGCTGTAGAGTCATCTTTATGGTTGGATGTCGCTTCATGTTGAGTAACTTGGCCATAGGTGTTAGGAAAATTCTTTTCAAGAACTTTTGTAATCCACTCAATGGCACCATTAAAGCTTCCTGTAGAATCACTGAATGGATTTGCTTCTGCAAAGTCCCAAGTCATTGGTATTGCTTGTCTTCCAAATGTATTGCGAATTTTATCCGCAGTGATCTGCCAAGAGCAAATTGTTGAATTTCTATCTGCTAGTCTGTCTATGCTGAATCCCAAATAAGTGGCGATCGCCTCACCATAAGCCCTCGCCCCAGTGCCGCCATCATTCAAAGGCACGTCATCATACCGTTCCGGAAAAATCGGCCAACTCGCTGCGTTCGCATCTTGGGTCGCCCTCTCTTTTGCTTCACTTACCAAGTCACTGAATGTCGTTAAGGCAATCAATTGGCGATCGGTGAAGAGATCGCCATGTTTTGTCATCCCATAGATAGGAGGTCTTATGTCTCGAGAATTTGTAGGCAATTCTGCTTCGGGTTTCCATTCTGGTTGAGCAGAAAACGCAATCTTTTCCTGTACGGAAGTCGGTGATAAATAAATTCTGCCCTTTTCTCCTTCCACAACGATCGCCATCAACTGCTGACCCATGCGCCCTGCCTTTCCCTACTGTTGAGGTTTTGGACCTCTCGGTTGGGGTTTTGGACCTCTCGGTTGGGGTTTTGGACCTCTCGGTTGAGGTTTTGGACCTCTCAGTTGGGGTTTTGGACCTCTCGGTTGGGGTTTTGGACCTCTCAGTTGGGGTTTAAAACCTCTCGGTCGGGGTTTTGGACCTCTCAGTTGGGGTTTAAAACCTCTCGGTTGGGGTTTTGGACCTCTCAGTTGGGGTTTAAAACCTCTCGGTTGGGGTAACCCAGGTCTCAATCGGTATTTTGGTCTTTAATTTACTCATGACTCGCCTCTATTGAGAAACAGTTTTTAGGGGATCAACTCCACGGTTCCAGAGTTCCTCCCAACTGTAGTTGACGCTACTAACTCCAAAATCTGGCTCCCGCCGAAATGGTTCTTTCACATAGCGCAGGATAGGATCATTTTCGCCCTTAACCTGCACCAATGCCAAAATATAATTATCTGGCTTATTGAGGGCAGTGAGGATTTCATTTTTGGTCACCGTGACGGTATCTGCCCCTTCTATCCGACCCTTCACTTCAATAAATCGCAGTTGTCCAGTTTCCGGTCTAACTGATTCTATATCATATCCGCACTTGCGATCGCTGACATCCTGTGGATCATATCCTAAAGATTTTTCCGCTGCCATGACTGCTTCCATTCCTAGTTGTTCTACCCGCTTCCTTTCTCTGGTAAGGTTCGTAGATGGGGGATTCCCTTGCAGTCGCTGCAATAGTCCCATCGGCACTACCAGCGCCCCGCCGACAACTACCGGAGGCATGGCAGAAAGCTTGCGTTCCTGTTCCAGTTCCGATAGGCGCTTCTGGAGGCGATCGGCTAATTCATCTGCCCGTTGCTGGGCCTTTGCCGAGTTTAGTTTAGCATTAGGTTTGCCCGCTTGTTCCTGCAACCGCAGATCCGCTGCCCGGTGGTCCCAGTAGTTGATTTCCTTGGTTAACCGATCTTTTACCGCCCGCATTGTTTTGTCAATCAGTTCCTGTTTACGTGTCCGTACCTCCTGGATGTGCTGTGGCACTAAGCTGGTAATGGCGTAGCTGACAGCTTTGCTTTCTATCTCGTCCCGGACTCCCAAACCTTGGATAAGCGTGGCTACTGACTCCACTCCTTCTAGGGGTCGGTAATCTAAATAGGGGGCATAACCGGCCACCTTGGCTTCACCCTCACTATTAATTTCGACATGCTGCATCCGGCGAGAAACAATGCGGCGACTGGAAGTATCTGTAGTGCGGGCATCTTGGATAGAATGTTCTAGGGTAACCAAGACCCGCACTTCTTCTGAGAGATCCTTTTCGTCTACCAGAACTGCTCCCTGTCGCATGAGGTCGCGATGACGTTCTAAGATCAGGTCGAGAGTAGCATCCAGCAGGGGATGTCCCGGACAAATGAACTCTGCTAAAGGCTTTCCGGGAACGCCGATCAATTCTTTCTCAAAGCAAACGCGCTCGTAGCGCGGTAATATTGGTTGACCGATGCCTATATGGCGGTTACGGATCGTGGCCGGGACGCGGGTAATTTCATAACGCCTCTGTTCCCGCTGTTTGATCGTCCCTCCCAAGCGTCCGAAGGCTTCCAAGAAAAAGGAGACGATGAAGTGGGGCTGAAGCTTTCGCGCTGCGGCCCGTTCCATATCCTGCCGGATCTCCTGCACTGCGATCGCATTCATAGAATCGTGAGCCAGGGTCCGTTCCGCCAGTAATTCCTGTAGGCGCGATCGGTCGAAGCGATCGGCTACCACCTGGTCGAGTTTGGCCTTGATATCCGGGCGATCGCCGTAACGAATAGCTTCGATCAGGAGTTCCCGCAGTTCCTTTCCCGCGATCGCCTTTCCCAGGACATCAAAAACCTTACCACCAAGTGCTTTTTGCTCAATTTCCAGTTTTTTCAACAGGGACAAATAAACGTCCCCCTCGCGAGTTTCCCCAGCAACCAAACTCCAAAGATGACAGACTTCCGTTTGTCCAATTCTATGAATACGCCCGAAGCGCTGTTCCAAGCGGTTCGGGTTCCAGGGGAGGTCGTAATTCACCATCAAATGGGCCCTTTGCAGATTTATCCCTTCCCCCGCTGCATCCGTAGCAATCAAAACATCAACGGTAACATCTTGCTTAAAAATATCCTCCGCCTTCTTGCGCATCTCCCGACCCATGCTACCATGAATTGTGGTCACAACTGACGGACGTCCCAGTAAAGTGCAAATGCGATCGCGCAAATAGTTTAAGGTATCTCGATGTTCCGTAAAGATCACCAACTTGCGCCGATGTCCCCCAGCATCAAACATCTCCGCCTGATCTTGCAAAAGTTTCGATAGTTCCTCCCATTTCCGGTCCTTACCGCTTTGCTTGACTTCCAAGGCCAGGTTTTCCAGTCTGTTTAAATGGGCAATTTCTGCCTGTAATTCCGCGATCGTCCGGGATGCAGTGGCGAGATCTGCCACCTCCTCTTCGATCTTTTCCCGTTCATCTCCCGATTTTTCCGGAACGGTGGAGTCATAAAAATCTTCATCCCAAGCTTCCAGGTCGATGGTCAAATCAAACTCCAACTCTGCTAAAGTACCCCGCTTTTTCAGTTCCTCCTCCCGTAGCTTCTTTTCCAGTCGTTCCCGTCGCCGTTTCAGAGATTGATAAATAGCTTCCGGAGAAGAAGCGAGGCGACGCTGTAGAATAGTTAAGGCGAAACCTACCGTACTTTTGCGACCATTATTAGTGAGAGTTTCCGCCCGGTTAAACTCTTCCCTCACGTACTCAGTGACTCGTTTGTAGAGAATTGATTCTAGATCGGAGAGGGCATACTGGACCGTATGGGTGCGACGTTCGGGAAAAAGGGGTAAACCATCAAACTTAAGTAAATCTTCCTTCACCAGGCGACGGAACATGTCTAAACTATTGCAGAAATGCACCCCATCCCGAAAACGTCCTTCAAAGCGATCGCCGTCCAGGAGTGCCAGGAAAAGTTGAAAGTCCTCTTCCTTGCCATTGTGGGGAGTTGCAGTCATCAACAGGAAATGACGAGTGAGAGTAGCCAGTTGCTTCCCCAGTTTATAGCGCTTAGTTTCCTTGATTTGATTACCATAAAACGAGGCAGACATCTTGTGGGCTTCATCCACAACCACCAGATCCCAATCTGTTTGGTCAAGTTTAGCTTGGCAGATATCACTGCGACTCAACTGATCCAGTCGGGCAATGACCAGGGACATTTCCGCCAAAGCATTTCCCGTCCGTGCTGTTTCCAGGCGATCGTTCGTTAAAATCTCAAAGGGTAGATGAAACTTCTGAGATAACTCATCTTGCCACTGCACCGCCAAGCTACCAGGACAAACGATCAAGCAGCGTTGCAGATCTCCCCGGATCAGCAACTCGCGGATAAACAGCCCGGCCATGATCGTTTTCCCGGCACCGGGGTCATCTGCCAGCAGAAAGCGGAGGGGCTGACGGGTCAGCATTTCCTCGTAAACTGCGGTAATTTGGTGAGGGAGGGGTTCCACGAGGGATGTATGGACGGCCAGCAGCGGGTCGAAGAGGTGGGCCAAGCGAATGCGGTGGGCTTCCATTACCAGTCGTAACAAAGCCCCATCACCGTCAAAACTCCAAGGTCGTCCGACTACTACTACTTCCAGATCCGGTTCGCGATCGCGATAGAGAATTTCCGTGTGGGGCTGCCCGATCGTATCCTTATAAGTGAGCTCAACCACATCACTGCCGTGCCACTTGGCATTAATGACGGTGATATTGTGGTTTGGGAGGATACCTTTAACAGTTGCACCCAGGGTGAGGTCTTCGAGTTTAGCCATGTTTGAGAGATTTCGGTAAACTTGCTCTGTGCAGGACTTTCTGCTTGACAATTTGTACAACACTATATCTAAATAGTATTAGATATAGGGATTCTTTGAGCAAGTGGACGAACAGACAGATGTAGTCACGATCGGGAGTGGGGTAGGGGGTTTAAGCTGCGCGGCACTCCTAGGAAAGTATGGCTTTTCGGTGAGGGTTTGCGAGAGTCATACAATTCCTGGCGGTGCTGCTCATGGTTTTACACGCAATGGATTTAAGTTTGATTCCGGACCATCCCTATACTCGGGTTTATCCTATAGTCCCTCTTCCAATCCTCTCCGACAAGTCCTAGATGCGATCGGGTCCGATCTGCCTTGGGCGAACTACTCCACTTGGGGTTGCTGTTTGCCAGAAGGTGACTTTCTGACGGAAGTGGGGGCGGACCAATTTTGTCAAGTCCTGGCCCGACTGCGGGGAAAACATGCGGTGACCGAATGGCGATCGCTCCAGCACGCGATCGCGCCACTTTCCCAGGCCGCGATCGCCCTTCCGCCCATTGCCCTGCGCTGGGATCTGGGTGCTGCGATAACAGTAGGTCGATATATTCCATCATTGATGCCCCATTTACCGAAAATGGGCAAGTTAACAGGACCCTTCAGTCCCATCATCGATAATATCATCACAGATCCCTTTATTCGCAACTGGTTGGACTTGCTCTGTTTCCTGCTGTCGGGACTGCCAGCATCGGGAACCATTGCCGCCGAGATGGCATTTATGTTTGCCGAATGGTATCGACCAGGGGTAGTGTTAGATTATCCGATCGGAGGCAGTGGCGCATTAGTTGATGCCCTCGTGCAGGGAATGCAGCGATATGGCGGTCAGTTGCAGTTGAATGCTCACGTGTCGGAAATTATAGTCGAGAACAACCGTGCTGTTGGGGTGCGTTTGCGGGATGGTAGGATCTACCGGGCCCGTCGGGCGGTGGTCTCCAATGCTTCTATCTGGGATACTCTCAAACTATTGCCAGAAAAGGCCCTGCCAAAAGAGTTTATTTCTCAAAGAAGTGCCACTGACCCATGTCATAGTTTCATGCATCTCCATCTGGGGATTGATGCTACGGGATTGTCTGATAATTTAGCCTGTCATTATATTGTCGTCAATGACTGGAATTTGGGCATAACTGCCCCTCAAAATGTGGTGTTAGTTTCCATTCCTTCCATGCTAGACCCCGGACTCGCCCCCCGGGAAAGCATGTCATTCACGTATATACTCCAGGAAACGAACCTTACTCAGTTTGGCAAGGACTCGATCGCACCAGCGAGGAGTACGATCAACAAAAAGAAGCGCGATCGCAAGTCATGTGGCAAGCTTTAGAGCGGATAATACCAGACATTCGCAGTCGTTGCGAAATAAAATTGGTAGGTACGCCCTTAACCCACGAACGCTTCTTGCGTCGGCACCGGGGTTCCTATGGTCCCGCAATACCTGCCGGAGTGGGGTTCTTTCCCGGTCCCACTACCCCATTACCCGGACTGCTATGCTGTGGTGATTCTACCTTTCCCGGCATTGGCATGCCAGCAGTGGCCGCTAGTGGGGCGATCGCGGCCAATACCCTGGCCCCTTTGGCCAAGCATCTAGAAATGCTCGGGAATTATTGTTGATGGGTGCTAATTGCGAATTGTAAATTGCGAATTGAGAATTGCGAATGAAAAATGGAGCAATTTACAATTTACAATTTACAATTTACAATTGCTATCAATGTAGTAGTCAGCTAATATTTAATATTCACTCAAGAGATGAAATGAAGGAAAAGCATACTGAAAAAATGGCGTTAATCGCCGATAATTTGTGGAAAGAATATAAACGGAACCCAGTGGTTTGTGGGGTAAATTTTACCTTGAGGCCAGGAGAAATTATGGGAATGCTGGGTCCCAATGGGGCGGGGAAAACGACGACAGTAGGAATGTTGTACGGTGCTGTAATTCCCACGCGGGGCTTTGTTAAGCTGGGAGAATATCAAATCCGCGATCGAGGTCGAGAAGCACGCTATTATATGGGCATTGTCACCCAAGAAGATAATCTCGATCCAGATTTTTCCGTATTTGAGAATCTGGTTGATTTTGCCCATCACTACCGCATTACTGGCAAGGCGGCGCGGTTACGGGCGGGGGAATTGCTGGCACGGGTGGGATTGCAGGATTATAGTAAAAATAGGGTTGACGAACTTTCAGGGGGCATGAAGCGCAGGTTAGTGCTAGCTAGGGCATTGATTAACAAGCCCCAGATCGTGTTTCTGGACGAACCGACCACGGGACTGGACCCCCATGCCCGTCAGGATTTCTGGAAGTTGGTGACCCAGTTAAAGCTCGATGGTGCCGGGGTGTTGCTGACCACTCATTATATGGATGAGGCGCAAAGATTGTGCGATCGCCTCTTATTGATGCAAAGGGGTAAAGTCATAGACGAAGGTAGTCCATCCGAACTGATCGATCGCACGGTGGGGCGAGAAGTAGCAGAAGTTGAGGGTCTGTCCGAACAATTCCTACAACAGTTGGCAAGTCAGTATCAAACCTGGTACAGTCCTTTTGGCAATGCTTACTTACTGGGATTACCATCAGACAGCGATCGGGAAGTTTGGGAACAATTAACTGCTGCGGCTGCTGCGGAAAGTTTAAAGCGGCGTCGTGCTAATTTAGAAGACGTGTTTCTGCGACTGACAGGGGAGTCTCTGGAAGCCTGAATGGCAATTTACGATTTTTAATTGCCAAAACAAGTTCAAACATGAGATTTTCCCCGCTTTATAAGAGGTGTTTATACAACTGACAGGGGAGTATTGAATGAAAGGCAATTATGTAACGCTGTGGGGAGTTTACACGGTCTGGCATCGTCACGCCAAGGTTTATCAAAAAACCTGGCTGATTAACTTCCTACTGCCAATTTCCGAACCGATAATTTATCTGGTGGGCTTTGGTTACGGGTTCAGCCCCCTAGTAGGAGAGGTTATCTATAACGGGGAAGCCGTGAGTTATTTGAAATTTCTCGCCCCGGGAATGATATCAGTTGGGGTGCTGTTTCAAGCATTTAGTGAGGGAGCATATAGTAGTTTTATTCGCCTGAGCTTTCAAGGGACATGGAAGTCTTTGCTCACAGCCCCCTTAAGTTTTACGGAAGTATTTCTCGGAGAGTGGTTGTGGGCAGCATCTAAAGGGATAGTAGGTGGTACCTTAACGGGTATGGTAGCAGTTGTCTTGGGCTTTATTCGGGATGGCATTTGCTGGTATCGTTACCATTGATTATCCTTGGCGGTTTGCTATTTGGTGGGGCAGGACTGCTAAGCGCCGGTTTGGTGCAGAAGATCGATCAAATTAATATACCAATTTATCTGTTATTCGTGCCGATGTTCGCCCTTTGCGGCACCTATTTTCCCAGGGAAACCCTACCGCCTGTTTTGCAGGAGGTGGTGAGTATTTTGCCCCTATCACCTTTGGTCGATCTGTTACGCTGGCCCTTGGGACTGTCGCAGTTTTGGTACTTGGCCCCGATCGGGATGCTGCTGTGGACGGGGATGTTTGCGGTGCTGGCGTGGAAGAGTATTTATCCGAAGTTGTTTCAGTAGGATAAAATTAGGGTAAAATGGGAAAATGCAAGGGGCGATCGGGCAATTTGCTTGTGGATTGCCCTTGACTACAGATAGAGTCCGAAATTATGTTGCGATCGTTGAAAATCAATAATTTTCGTTGCTTTCAGCAATTAACTGTCACTCCCCTGGAACGGGTGAACTTAATTGCGGGTAAGAATAACCTTGGCAAAACCTCACTGCTAGAGGCAATTTTTATTTTCATCAACCCAACCAATCCCGAAGCGCTATTTCAGGTTAATCGCCTGCGGGGTATCCCGGGTAAAGGATCATTTGAAGCTATTGAAGCAATGAGAGGATTTTTCTTCGACCAAGAGAGAAACAAAATTATTGAAATTAGCACGGTAGAGGAGAAAGACAGAGCACGTTCTCTACATATTTTTTTAGCTGAATCAAATTCCGAAAATAATCCCGAGTATACCAGTGTATTGGATGAAAATATTCCCGGTATTTTTCCCGCGAATCAATCACTAACAACAGAAGTCAGGTCATACGATCGGTTAGTGCTGGAGTATCAAGACAAAACTGATGAAAAAAACATATCGCGCGTATATTGGCAAGCAGGATACCAGGGCCGCGAGACATCGTTCCGGAAAATTCGACGAGAAAAATTTCCTTTAGGGATATATATTACGAGTAGCACCCGCTCTCCAAAAGAAGATGCGGAACGTTTTAGTAAGCTAGAACGAGTAGGGCGACAAGCAGAAGTTTTAGAAACTCTACGGTTACTAGAACCTCGCCTACAGCGACTGAGCTTACTGGTTGTTGATGGCGAACCCATTATCCACGGCGATCTCGGGATGAGCGAACTCGTGCCCCTACCGCTAATGGGAGAAGGAGTGGGACGTTTGCTCTCAATTATATTAGCGATCGCCCAGGCTCAATGTGGTACAATTCTCATTGACGAGATTGAAAATGGCTTGCATTACTCAGTCATGACGGATGTTTGGAAGGCGATCGCCGATGCTGCCCGCCGCGCGGATGCGCAGATATTTGCCACCACCCACAGTCAGGAATGCATTCGCGCAGCTCACAGGGCATTCGATACTAGGGAAACCTATGATTTTCGCTACCACAGACTCGAACTGGTCAAGGATGAAATTCAAGCAGTCACTTACGACAGGGAAACCTTGGCCACCTCTGATGAAATGGACTTGGAGATGCGCTGATGACTAGCAGCTCAAACAAACTCTGTAAACCGAAACTACTTATTGGTGAAGGAAGGGAAGAAGTGCTATTCTTAAATGCCTTTCTGGCCCATCTTAACATCAGCGACGTGCAAGTCGAACAGTACGGAGGAAAACAAGGCTTTGGTCGTTATCTTAAAACCCTGAAGGTGCGATCGGGTTATCAGGAAGTTGTTTCCCTGGGGATCGCGCGGGACGCAGATGATTCTGCTCATAGTGCATTTCAGAGTGTATGTGGAGCATTAAACCGTGCTGGACTACCTGTGCCGAGTAAGTCTGGAGAAATTGCTCTCAACAGTCCCCAAGTCAGCGTAATGATTCTTCCAGATGATGAAAACCCCGGCATGTTGGAAGATCTTTGTCTAGAAGCAGTTCGTACCGATCCAGTTCTGCAATGTATAGATGAGTATTTCCAGTGTGTTAATAATATAGCGGAACGACAACAACCGAAAAATATGGCAAAAGCACGGGTACATGCATGGTTGTCCTCACAGGTGGAGCCGGACAAACGTCTGGGAGAAGCTGCGAAGGCTGGCTATTTGCCCTGGGATAGCCCTGGGTTCGATCGCCTCAAGCAATTTTTGCAAGCTCTGTGATAATATATGGGAACCCAGGCAATGGCCGATCGCACGTATAATCAGATCGGTTAAGTTAAGCGGAGATTGCTGAATATGTCGTCAGAAAACATTACCACAGTCATTCAAATGATGGAATCTTTACCGGAAGCTGCTCGAGCGCAACTTGTCGAGCATCTCCGAGAATATATCGAAAATCTGCGTGACGAGCTTGAGTGGGATAGTTTAGTCCAGAAAACGCAAAGTAAATTAATTAATGCTGCTCAACAAGCACGACTTGAAATAGCGGCAGGAAAGGCGCAAGCAATGGACTACGATCGATTATAAAATCTGCAACATTACCATCTTTTGGAGAAAAAAATATGACCAAAAAGCATCAAACAAAACTCGTCTATGAAGGAGAATATCTAGCTGAAGTTGACATCTTCCCGATCGCACCCCCTGAAGGATGGTCGCCCTACTTATCTTTAGAGGATGCTCAAAAGTTGGATGAAGTCCGCGAGGCACTTCGTCAAGGCGATCTTACCACAGCAACGAAATTGGCCCGTGTTTTCCAGGTTATTCCTGTTCCTGTTTAAGCCTTAAAACACGCTCAGATGCAAATTTCGTGCCAGTTGTTCTAACAGAAACAAACCCGCGACAGAGTTTCCTGCTGCATCGATCGGGGACTGTAACAAGCGATCGCTCCCTCTCCTGGCACAACTGACAATAGCGCCCCACTCACTCCTGACTTAGTGGGAAGTCCCACCTGCACTGCAAAGCTTCCAGATCTTTCATACAAGCCGCAGGTAGTCATTAATGCCTTGACAATGCGGCAGTTTTCTGCTAATACTCGATCTCCAAATGGTACTAGCAGCATGCCCAAACTTGCTAAATCCCCAACAGTTCCAGCCAGACAACATAGCTGATTATAGGTATCTATAGTAACCGCTACTGATGCTTGCAGATAACCAGAATCAGCTAGTTCGCGGGCGATCGCGATATTAGTTTCATTCTGGAGACTGCGCACCGATTCTAATATTAACTCATCTAAAAATAGATGGCAATCGGCGTTTTTATTCAGCCACTGGCGCAGGTTTTCACAGCGAGACGAACCATCTGTCCCCGGGAGTAGGGACATGAGAGCGATCGCCCCACTATTAAGCATGGAGTTGCGCGGGAAACCCTCATATGCACGCAGTTGGGCCAGGGAATTGAAGGGGCGATCGCTCGGTAACATGCCCACGTGGTCAAATACCCTTTCTGCACCCAACTGCTCTAACAAGTATAGCAAAACAAAGGGCTTGACCGCACTCATTAACGGGAAAGACAGGGTCAGGTCTCCAGAGGTATAAATATCACCATTAACATTGCGGATCTGCACGGCTAACCAGTCCGGATCGGCCTCAGCTAGCCCAGGGATATAATCTGGTAGTTTACCCCCCGATCGGGCATGGATTTGTGCTTGCATCACCCAAGCATCAAGTTGCGACTGAGTCAGGGACTGTAGTCCAGTTGAGGGTACTTTCATCTTTACTAATTTATCCCAACAATTTCTGGTAAGCCAGCAAATGCTTCGCCAACCGTTACATAGGGCTTAAGCTGAAACAGTTCTAACTCAGAACCATGAGTAGGCAGCGGTAAATGAATCATTCCCAGATCCCGGCGGCAACCGAGAAAGAACAAGCGACGCCGTAACTGGGGAGCCCCGAAATCCGCAGCCAGCAGTACACCCACCGATACATTATAGCCTAAATCCCCCATTTGATGCAAAATCTGTTGATAGAGGCTGCCGCCGCTCATCCCCTTCAGATTAGATACATTCTCCATCACAAAGAAGGGCGGATTTAACTGCTCTACAAACCGCAAAAACTCAAAGATCATTCTCCCTCGACAATCTTGTAAACCTCTCTGCTTGCCCGCCTGACTAAAAGCTTGGCAGGGCGGCCCTCCAAATACCAGATCGGGCCCTGCAACTGTACCAGATTTTTCCTGCCATAGACTTAATGGATCTTCTACAGCGGCAATGTCTTGTTCGAGAACGCAGACAGGATCCTGAAAAAAACCGCTTAAGGTAGCACAAGCATCTTGCCAACTATCGAGAGCAATGCGAATATCTATGCTGCCTGTATATTGGGCTCCAATATCCATTCCTCCCGCCCCACTGAACAAACTGAAAGCTTTCAGAGTCCGCCATCCCAAGGCCCGTGCAGCCTTAACCACCTGCTCGAACACGGCCTTGGCTAGAGGCACGGGTACGGCATTACCTACCTGTTGCTGCGTACTTGTTAGCGTCCCCGCAAATTTAACCTCGTCGGGGAAACCTTGTAAACGAGCTGCCTCTCGCACTGTAATGAAGCGATTTTCGTAGGGGTGGACAAATTTATTGAAGATATAGCCCGTCACAGTCAAGGAGGGTCGATCGGGATCGACCCGAATCATTCTCAGGTTTGGTCCTCCCTTCCGGGTTGAGTCATGCTTAACGTAGAATTTAAAGCTCTCGTGCCAAAGCTCTTCGGGCAAATCCTGCATTTTTTGCCCGATTTTTAGAGCATCGATCCGTCTTTGCACATTGGCTCCCACGCGGCGAGCCACGTGATTTACCACGATTTGGCACGGAGTATTAGAATTGGAAGTTGCGTGCAATCCATTCATCTCTTACATAGCTATGGGTGAACGTTATTATACCATCAAACAGATTGTATAGATCTTTTTCTGGTGGTAAGTCAGCTACTCGCTGCGCTTTCCCCGTTTCGTCTAGCGTCCAGACAATATCCTGAAGATCGCGCAGGTACTCGTCATAATGCCGCACCGCATGAATGTTGGAAAGCAGAGCGGTTTTAACTGTCATCTTACTTGGTTTAGGCTTCCCTGCCGCTGCTATCTTTAATACTTGATAAATTCCCTTCTTAATGTCATCAGTTCTATCCATTCCCACACTAGATTTTCCATCCGAAACAGACTCGTAGCCCTTGCCACTCTTTCGACGCGGCCAATTTGAAGGTCTAGGCATGGGTTGCCCGCAAGCATTAGTCAACCAATATACTGGTTGAGGTAATATATTACTTGACCAGAGGTTTTTGTTATAGGCAGAATAAGCCATATGCCAAAATTGGAAATAACGATAAAATAATTGCTCGTCTTCTCTGAGGACTCTGCCAATTTGCTGATAGGTCCAGGTGGCATAATTTTCTTTACCTTTGACCCCTAAATAAACCAGATCGTAGCCCCAAGTTCTTTCTTGTAGTTTCGGAAGCAGAATATGCAGTTCGGATGATGCCATAAACGGATTGTTTGTAGCTGCATGTCCGCAAGCAACTAATTCGTCCTCATCTTCAATAGACTTTTGAACCTCAGCAGGAACTGCTAGGGCTAGTGTAGTAAGTGGAGCCGCTTTGACTTCCGCAAGCAATACTATGTTTTCGGTTTCATCATGAATGATAACATCAACTGGCTCGCAACCATAATGAATAGTTAAATTGCGCGAATAAATGTTAAACAAATGCTGGAGAAATACACAAAGCAAACGACTTGTAGTTTTGCCAATAATTCCAGATGGCAGTTTATTAGCTTGATGAAAGTAAAAGTTACCTTTAAGGACGCATCGCGGGCAAGTGTTCGTGTAGGGGTAGAGCAAAAGAGGATACTCGTCGCCGGGACAATAAAGCCATCCATTATGAGCTAGTTTGGTATAATATTCGACAGCAACAATCAGGTCAAAGGCGGCGGCAAGTGAAAGACCAGGAGCAGTAGAAGTCTGTCTGGCATTGTCCAGAGCTTGCTCGATCGCGCTGCGCGCGCGCCGTAGGCGATCGCGATTTGAGCTAAGGCTGCTTCGTGCGGATGTACTTCGAGAGCTTTTGCTTTTGCTAAAAGGTTTTCTATCCCCTCAATATTAACTGGCTCTGGCTGGTGGCTTTCATTCATTTATTTTCCTCCTTCAGGAATGCTGCTTTTCTCACTTTCAGTGACAATATCCGGGATTTCAGATGCGATCGCATCTGGAGATGGCAAAATATGCCGATAAGGGCGATCGCCCCAGAGATAGTCACAGATCCAATGATATAGCACGGCGAGGCGGTTGCGGAAACCAGGTAGATAAAACCAGCGAACCCCTAAGCAAAGCAACCAAGGGAGAAAACCAGTCAAATTCAGTTTTCCCAACTTAGCCACCCCAGCATTACGCTTAATAATAGCCGCCCTACCAATATCTCGATCGCGTAGCGTGCGCGCAGCGCAATCCTGAAAAGGTAAAGGATCTTCTCCCTTTAGCTGCAACAGGATGTTTCGGGCCACCGCAACTCCAAGTTGCTGCGCTGTCGGGGCAACTCCAATTAATGCTTGCCCTTCCAGTAAGCTTAGATCTTCAATAGCATAAACTTCGGGATGTTCTGGCAACTGGAGAGTAGGTTCGACAGCAGTAGGATCTCGAAAGTGAGCTTCCACCCCTGCTGTCCAGACGATCGTCGAGGCATTAATAATCGTACCATCTTCTAAATATACGGCATCGGCAGTAACTTCCCTCACCCTGGCCTGCAAATGTACCTTCACCCCCAGTTTCCGCAGTTGCTTTTGTGCGTACTCCCCCAAGCGCCTAGGCAGGTGCGGAAGTAAACGGTTTGCAGATTGCAAGATTATCACTCGCACCTGCTGCCAATCTAGATGAGGATAATCCTTCGCTAATGGACCTTTAATCAATTCCATCCAAGCACCTGCTAATTCTACACCTGCCGGACCGCCACCCACGATCGCAAAGGTAAGGAGTTGGGGGAGTTGCGCTGGATCCCGAAAAGCAACTGCCCGTTCAAAACAATGGAGAAAGTGGTTGCGTAGGGTGAGAGCTTCTGCTATAGTTGTCAATGGTAGGGTATTTTCTGCCGCACCGGGAACTCCGAGAAATTGAGATTGACTCTCTGTAGCTAGTACGAGGAAATCATAGGGAATTGTTGGCCCGTCGGTTTCCAGAACCCGATCGGTAAAATCAATCTGCTTCACTTCGGTCATGAGAAAATGAACATTATTCTGTCGCCGTAATATCCGACGGATGGGATAGGCAATCAACTCTGGTGGCAGTTGCGCAGCCGCTACCTGATAGATTAGAGGCACGAAGCTGTGGTAGTTGTGGCGGTCAACTAGCAACACCTCGACGCCAGCACTAGCAAGCGATCGGGCGGCCACCAGACCGCCAACACCTGCACCGACAATTACGAAGCGAGAACCTTGGGATACTGTCATTGTCTCCAGAATGTGCATGCGATCGATGATTCTAGTTTAACATATACAATATGTTTTCCATTGGGGTGCGATCGCATGACTGCTATTTTACCGGATCTCGTTCCTGTCTGATGGCTAAAAACAACTTTTTTTTACATCCCTTTCTGGTAAACCATATATAAATCGTCGGCACTCACTTCTTTCAACTTCAACCCTGCTCCCTTCATCGTCTCTTCTAGAAGTTGGCCGTGCAGCATTAAGAACTTATGGCGATCGCGAGCCACGCTCTCCCCATCTTTCTTGAAAATATAGTCTTTTTCCCAAAATTACATTTCTTGATTCTCTAGGAAAGAGAGATGCTTTTGCTGCTCGTAAACAATGCCCTTGCCAATGTCTTGCTCGCCATCTGCATCGGTTTCCTCTCCTTGAATGCTAAGTACCAACAAGCCCCCGTCAACTAAATGGCGGGCAATATTGTTTAACATTTTAACGCTGTCTTCCCAATTTGGCAGAAAACTGTATAAATGGTAATCCTTACCAACCCGACTAACACCTGCCGGGCCTCCATGGGAATAGATCCCATCAAAAGATTCTTGCAGATCCATTGATAATACATTAGCTTCTACCACCTTTGCCCGATTTCCCAAACGAGCTTTACTCCGGTCTAACATAGCCGGAGTAAAATCTATTCCAGTTATCTCATAATTGGGATTGAGTTCCAGCACTTTTTCTGCCAGCAGTCCCGTTCCTACCCCTATTTCGAGAATTTTTTTCCGACCTTTGAGGATCGAGTCGAGAGACTGAGCTTCTTTCCTATAGTTGTAATACCCACTCTCCATAATTAAGTCATAATACTAGGCAATGTCATCGTATCGATTCATGGTCCTAGCTCTCCTCAAGCAATTTTTTTTGACATCAATGTTCTTTCGCCAAGCGCTGCTCTATATGCTGCGCGAGTTGGTATTTTGTCAATATATCTAAGGGCAAGTAGGCCGCCCCTCTAATTTTTCCCAGGCAATCTTTGCTTTGACAAAGACAATCAAATTCTAAGAAAGTCAGTTCCTCGCCAATTTCAATTTTACTCAGGGCCCTCAACAAGAGATCGCTCGGATCAAAAAATACATTGGGAGCGCAGCTATGATTGATATACTGCAAAAAACTATGGGTCGAGCATAATATGTTGGCGATCGCCAATTTTGACGGTTAAATAATTGGGGCAATATAGGATATTTTTTGCGCCAAATTTACAGAGAACCTGTCCGGGCATAAACTCGACGGTGGCTTGCAGGGATTTGCTCCCAGTTGTAGGGCACTCCCGGATCTCGGCCCATGATGCAACTTTTATAGTTTTTTCCGCCATCTAGCTTTTCTCCAAGTCATCCTCTAATAGCGCTATAAAATAAAGGCACTTTTTCAGCTTACCGCATGTGACCGCAACTCCTGTCAACATTACTGGACAAGTAATGAAGGTCGATGGCAGTATGGTCGTAAGTTCTTTCAGGGTTGTCCCCCATGAAACCTCCAGTTTGGAAAATTACCCTTGTCTTGGCGATCGCCGTTTTGGCGATTTCCACTTCCGCTATTTTCAGCCGCTTGGCTTTTGAGGCTGCGGGCACCCGGGCCCTAGGGTTTAGCCTGGTACTGGCAGCCTCCCGCTTAACCCTGGCGGCCCTAATTTTGCTGCCCACTTGGGGTAAAGTCCGACTGAGCCAGCAATCTGCCCGGGCAATAGGGTTAGCTGTTGCCGCTGGCCTGTTTCTGGCCGTACATTTTCCCGCCTGGATTACCTCCCTGGGTTATACTTCCATTGCTGCTTCCACGACTCTGGTGACTACTAATCCAATTTGGGTTTCTCTTCTTTCTTGGATTTGGTTTCGGGAAAAAATTACCTCGACGAGTGCCACTGGAATTGCGATCGCCATTGCTGGGGGCATCCTGATTGGCTTTGGGGATGCTGGCAGCGGCGACCTGGGAAGCAATCCCATCTTAGGGAATTTTCTAGCTTTAATCGGGGCTTGGGCAGTTAGCTTTTACTTGCTTCTCGGTCGGGAGGCCCAGCGTCAAGGGATAAGTCTGGGCGGCTATATGGCAGTTGCCTACAGTACTGCCGCTTTAGTTCTCTTGCCAATGCCGTTCTTATTCGGCGGCACCTACGCGGGCCATTCTCCCCCAGTTTATTTCTATATTCTATTGATGGCGATTTTGCCCCAGTTGGTCGGCCACTCTGGATTGAACTGGGCTGTTCTCTGGATGTCCCCCACCTTGGTTACCCTCTCTATCCTCTTTGAACCCCTTGGCGCTAGTTTCGGAGGCTACCTCATCTTTGGCGAGGTTCCTACTATACAGGTATTTGCTGGTGCTGTTCTCTTGCTCGCAGGGGTGGCAGTTGTGGCGATCGGCCATGGCACCGAGAGACAAGGCCACAAGAAAGAACTGTAGCGGCGATCGCATCAATGGGATACTGCGATCGCTCTCGGTGAATGTGAATGGGTGAGATATTCTAGTTTAAGATCTACAAGACCTTTTCATTGGGGCGCGATCGCATGACTGCTGTTTTACCTGCTCTAGTTCCTGTCGGCTTTATCATTATCATTGGTTTCATCGCTGCTCGCACCTTGACCCTAGAGAAGCAAACCCTTTCTCAACTAGCCATCTACATCCTCTCACCAGCTTTAATTGCCTCCAGCTTGTACCGGACCACCTTGTCTGCCGAAAGTACTGTCCTTTTGATTGCTGGATTTGCCATTACCTCTTGGCTAGTTTACCTGGCGACTCAGGGATTGGGCAAACTCTGCAAATTATCGCCACCCGTCCAAAAAAGCCTGATTGCTAGCACTCTGTTTCCCAATACAGGAAATTTCGGTCTTCCTTTCATTACCTTTGCTTTAGGAGAAGCCGGACTGGAAAGAGCCATTGTCTGTCTGATAGCAGCCGCTATAATATTATTTTCTGCAGGTCCAGCCTCGATCGAGGGAGGTGGTTTTCTTGCTGGGGTGCGCTTAACACTCAAGCTGCCTCTAATTTGGGCAATGCTGGCCGGATTAATCCTGCGAATTTTCGCTATTGAACTCCCTTGGCAGCTGGATAAAGGCGTTGAAATGCTAGGAAATGCATCTATCCCCATTGCCTTGGTTATTCTGGGCATGCAATTAGCTAGCACCCGCTTTGCTGTGGGAATTTATGAAGCAAGTGCTGCTGTCCTGCGTTTGCTGGTATCACCTTTAATTGCCTATTTTGTCGGTCGCTATTTGCTGGACATGGATGGGTTAGATGTGCAAGTATTGGTGTTGGATTTGGCCATGCCTACGGCAGTGAATACAGTTGTGTTAGTTACCGAGTTTGGGGGAGATGCTCCCCGTGCCGCCCGCACTGTTGTTGTTTCGACGCTGATGAGTTTTTTCACTCTCCCTTTCGTTCTGTGGGCATCGACAAACTTCGGGTAATTGCTTTTACGCAGTGCGCGTAACGCTATGGTTAATGGTTAATTGCCATTAACCTTTACGGCTGGCGCCGCGCTGCGCGATCGGATCGCCTGTAGGAATTCGTTCACCGCCTTGTACTGGTCGGGATGTCTTTCGAGATAATAGCGTTGCAACAGAGATAAATCTAAATCTGGCAGCAAGGTACTGCGAGATACTTCTTCATACTCGCCCTCTCTCAAACAAAAGACCCTGAGTTGGTCTGATTTCCAGAACCAGACTTCCGGTACTTGCTACGGCTGGCACGCTCCGGGCCCCCTCCGCTGCGCAGTGCGCGATCGGCTTATATAACTCCCGTTTGTCAATTGTACCACTCGTGACTATGACTTCAAGGACGATATCTGGAACTTGCTTGCGACTGCCAAAACTGTAAGCATCATCTGGTATCCCAGATGCATACCCAGGTTCAGAAATGGTAAAGCCCCCGAGAGCATAAAACTGAATGCCTTTCTCTCTCATGTATGCTTCTATCAGCAGGTTCAGACCAAGTGATGCCATTTAATGTGAGAATATTTGAATCGACTGGCTGAATAGCTGGTTTTTCTAACAATTGTGTGGTCATTGTTTACCTTCCTTTTTAATCATTATGGCTCGATTTTGCTTCAACAACTCAATTCCTTGGGATATGATTGCTTCCAGATATCCTTTGCCTTGATGAAGGAATTGCCTAAATTATAGCAGTTCTTCCATCCGCACCGTTCCGGAAAAATCGACAACTATTTGCTTTCTTCTTCTCTCTGCAACCGCCAACCCGGTTTCACTACTTGACGCGATCGGGCAATGACTAAAGCATCATCCCCGACATCGTCTGTCACTACAGATCCCGCTGCTACCGTCACATCTTTCCCCAGGGTCACGGGCGCAACCAAAACGCTATTGGAACCGGTTTTAGAGCGATCGCCTATTGCAGTCCGATGCTTTTTCACCCCATCGTAGTTAGCAGTAATCGTGCCAGCACCGATATTAACTCTTTCCCCTAACTCGGCATCCCCTAGATAAGCAAGGTGGGCCACATTGGTGCGATCGCCCACTTTAGTATTCTTAATCTCGACAAAATTCCCCACCCGACAGGACTCTCCCACCTCCGCGTGACCCCGCAGGTGAGTATAAGGACCGACACGAGTCCCCGCCTTGACCGCGCTATCAGTCACCACCGAGTACAGCACCGTGACATTTTCACCAATCTGACTATTCTCGATCGAGCTACCCGGTCCAATGCGACTCCCCGACTGAATCACTGTATCGCCGCGCAGATGGGTTTGCGGTTCGATAATCACATCTGACCCGATGCGCACAGTATCATCAATGGTAATGCTATCGGGGTTAATCAGGGTCACGCCCTGGGCCATCCAATCATCCTTCACCCGGTCTTGCAAAATATCATAGGCTGTCGCCAACTGCTTGCGGTCATTGATGCCGAAAATCTCTCGATAATCTTCCACATCCATCGCCATGACTGGATGCATCAAGCTACAAGCATCCGTCAGATAATACTCATGCTGGTCATTTTCCGACTGTAGCTGAGGTAGCACCCGTGCTAGCTGTTGCCAGTTGAAACAGTAGACTCCAGCATTAACTCGGCGATTTTGCCGCTGGGCCGTCGTGCAATCTCGGTCTTCAACAATGTGTTGCAGAAAATTGTCCTGGTCGCAAAACACCCGACCGTATCCTTTGGGATTGGGAATCTGAGCAGTTAGAATAGTAGCTGCATTCTGACATGCCTTATGGGTTGCCATCAGCTGCTGAATCGTTTCCGGTCGCAATAAAGGCACGTCCCCGTTCAGAACCACCAGATCGCCGGTGAAGTCCCGTAGGTGGGGTAATAATTGTTGAATGGCATGACCCGTCCCCAACTGCTGAGTCTGTTCGACAAACTCCAAGTCCCGATAGTCAGAAAGGGACTGTTTCACCCAATCTCCCCGATAACCGACAATGACCAGACGGCGCTGGACCGACAGCAAACGACTACTGTCGAGTACCCGGGCAATGAGGGTACGGCCCGCCAGGGAATGTAAAACCTTCGGCAGTTGGGACTTCATGCGCGTCCCCCGTCCAGCCGCTAGAATTGCTACTGCTACCATTGCTGCTCCACCAGTCACCGACTATATTGCTTCTCTATACAAGCATGCCTGTGCTCTCTTCTGCTCTCCTCTCCGCTCTTGCTGCCAGCTCCCCGGGTAACGACCCCTCCGCTGCGAGAGCTGCGGGATGCGCCGCTTCGACGTCAGGAGAAGCTCCGGGATGCGCTTTCCAGTGTCTCATGGGAGCGCCTTGAGCACTTCATAGGAGACACTGGACCGCAGCTGACTGTAGCGACCGCCAGCGCAAATGTCAAGTTATTTAAACTTTTCTCTCCTAATGGGATGGACCGATCGCGGGCTGCGGTAAACTAACTTAGACCCTGTCGAATCGACACTATTGTTGTGTCTCAAGTTTGGGAGTTATTTTTCTATGTCTCATTCAGTCAAAATCTACGATACCTGCATCGGTTGCACCCAATGCGTCCGCGCCTGCCCCCTGGACGTTCTCGAGATGGTTCCCTGGGACGGCTGCAAAGCCAGTCAGATCGCTGCCTCTCCGCGCACAGAAGACTGTATCGGTTGCAAGCGGTGTGAAACTGCCTGTCCCACGGACTTTCTGAGCATCCGGGTGTACTTGGGAGCGGAAACCACCCGCAGCATGGGCCTGGCGTACTAGAATCCAGCGCACTGACATCGGTTGGGGGAGCATTCGCTCCCCTGTTTTGTGCGAGAGCATCTCAATGCAGCGTTCCCAGGCAGGAGCCCGGGAACGAGGCGCATGGCTGGCGCCGCGCTGCGCGAACGGCTGGCGCTCCCGTGAGGGATACGGTCGCCCGTGTTGCGAAGAATGAAGCAATCCGCACTGCGTATAAAGAAACCCTGTTTTTACCAAAAACAGGGTTTCTGGGCTAGTGTATGTTTGGATAATTTAGGAGAGGAACTTGAAAAGCTCGTGCTCCGGGATGCGCTCTTGTACGAGTTATCGATCGCTTTTTTGCCATATCCAAGCTTTTTAGTCATAAATCATAGTAGAAGAATTACAGCCAAAATTAGTGCTGTGCGGACATGCGCACAAACGCTATCGTCGCTCAGTTTTTGGAAGCCAAGAAAAATCGAATTACCTCTGCTTCTTAGGTAAAATAACCCAGGGTAAAGATGCGATCGCCGTTTTTCAGGGGACGGACAAATAATAGAAGTGACGGATACCATTTTATAAAAAAATGCTACTATTAGTTTAAGAGTCATCCTATTAGTCGGTTTTAACCGACTTGGCGCCTCGAAACCTGGCTCCCGCCTGGTAACGCCTCTGGTTTGAACCAGAGGCGGGCTGACAGCGAAGTGAAAGAATTAGTTTTTTGACAAATGGTAGAATATGAGATAATTAAGAAACAATTAAATTATCCGGAAGGCAGTCAAAAACCATTGTTAAGATCGATAGGAATAGCCAAGTAGGAGTTAAAGTAAAATGTGCGGAATAGTGGGCTATATTGGCACCCAAAGGGCAACAGAAATTTTGCTGACAGGATTGGAAAAACTGGAATATCGGGGTTATGATTCCGCTGGCATTGCCACAGTCTGGGAAGGGAAAATTGACTGCGTGCGGGCGAAAGGCAAATTGCAGAATCTGCGAGATAAACTGACTAATGTGGAAAACCCGGCCCAGATAGGCATTGGACATACTCGCTGGGCAACCCACGGCAAACCTGCCGAACACAATGCCCATCCCCATACGGACATGGCCAGACAAGTGGCGGTGGTGCAGAATGGAATTGTAGAAAACTATGCATCGTTGCGCGAAGAACTCAAGGAAAAGGGATACGAGTTTCGTTCTGAAACAGACACGGAAGTTATCCCGAACTTAATCGCCGAAATTTTATCAACGAACTCTTCATCGCTTTTAGATGCGTTACGACAGGCGGTAAATAGACTGTCAGGAGCCTTCGCGATCGCGGTTCTGTCTGGGGACTATCCGGACGAATTAATCTTAGCGCGACAACAGGCTCCATTAGTGATTGGATTTGGGCAAGGGGAATTTTTCTGTGCCTCGGATACGCCAGCTTTGGTGCCCCATACCCGGGCGGTGTTGCCCCTAGAAAATGGGGAAATGGCGCGGATGACGCCTTTGGGAGTGGAGGTATATAACTTTGCCGGGGACAGGCTGAAAAAATATCCCTTCACTCTGAGCTGGAACCCCGTGCAGGTGGAAAAACAGGGCTTCAAGCATTTCATGCTCAAGGAAATTCACGAGCAACCGGGGGTAGTACGCAATTGTCTGGAGGCTTATTTGCAGACTGAGAAGCACCCCCAAGCAAGTAGTAATTCACCCATCGGCAATCCCGTAAATCTGGGTTTACCAGAAGAATTATTCCAGGATTTGGAGATGATTCAAATTCTGGCCTGTGGGACGAGTTGGCACGCGGGTCTCGTGGGCAAATACTTGCTGGAACAGTTGGCGGGGATACCGACGCAAGTGCAATATGCTTCCGAGTTTCGTTACGCGCCGCCGCCGATAACGGCAAATACCCTGACAATTGGGGTGACCCAATCTGGGGAAACGGCTGATACTTTGGCAGCTTTGGGTATGGAACAACAGCGACGTGCGGGTGGGGAAGCCAAATATCAGTCGCGCATCTTGGGAATTACTAATCGATCGGAAAGTTCCCTAGCCCAGATGGTGTCTCATATTATTAACACCCATGCGGGAATTGAAATTGGGGTGGCGGCGACAAAAACCTTTGTGGCCCAGTTGATGGCATTTTACTGTCTGGCTATGGATTTGGCCTATCGGCGTCAAGTGCGATCTGCCTCGCAGTTGGAAGAAATTATCGATGGTTTGCGCCAGTTGCCCAGGGAAATTGAATTAACTTTGGAGACTCAGTCGGGCTACATTGAGGAATTAGCTCGCGAGTTTAACGAAACTAAGGATTTTATCTTTGTGGGGCGAGGGATTAATTTTCCTATTGCCCTGGAAGGGGCGCTGAAATTGAAGGAAATTAGTTATATTCACGCCGAAGGCTATCCCGCTGGGGAGATGAAACATGGCCCGATCGCCCTGTTGGATGCGAAGGTGCCGGTGATGGCGATCGCGATGCCGGGAAGCATTTACGAGAAAGTGCTCTCGAATGCCCAGGAAGCGAAGGCGCGGGATGCCCGTTTAATTGGAGTAACGCCGAAGGAAGAATACGCAGCAGAGATATTTGACGACTTGTTAGCGGTGCCGATGGTAGAGGAAATATTGTCACCAATCTTGACAGTAATTCCGCTACAATTATTAGCATATCACATTGCGGCGCTGCGGGGATTGGATGTGGATCAGCCGAGGAATTTAGCTAAGTCCGTGACCGTAGAATAGATAATAGCCCGCCCGCCGCCCCAACCCCGCCGCCCCAACCCCGCCGCCCCAACCCGTTCCCAGGCAGAGCCGTGGGAACGAGGGGTCGGGCTACAGGAACAAAGCCTGCCTGCGCAGGCTGAGTTGCCTCGGAAGACATTGGACGCGCTGAAGCCGGAATCAGGATATGATAATTAGGACGCATGTTAATGTAAGAAAGGAGTAACCGGTTATGAAGGGAGCCATGAAGCCAGAACGAGAGGGCGATCGCATTTACAAAGGGCGCTTTGAAGAACTCAAAAGGGAGGTGATGATTGGAATAGAAGCATCGTCACGGGGTGAGGTAGTAGATGGAAAAACTGCAATTAAAGAAATTCGTCAGAAGCTCGATCGTCGTTGCCAAGAAGCGTCGGGAGAACATCCGAGGCGGCGCAGTTGGGCAAATTCCGGGGCAAGAAGCATTAGCTGAGGTGAGGCGACTGGTAGCGCAATGCTGAGGCGGTCTATCCTGAAGAAGGACCGGTTCAAGTAGCAGGTCAGCTTCTACCTGGAGAATGTTAAGATTCTTTGCGAAAAGTTGACAGTAGCAGAATTGACGGGTTAAAGTTGTCTTCATGCATCATAAGCCTGGGGGTGAAAACGCGGGAGAATTTGTCTAGTTGGGACTTGTTCAATGGCGGCGCAGTTGGGCAAATTCCGGGGCAAGAAGCATTAGCTGAGGTGAGGCGACTGGTGGCGCAATGCTGAGGCGGTCTATCACGAGAAGGACCGGCGCAAGTAGCAGGTCAGCTTCTATCTGGAGAATGTTAAGATTCTTTGCGAGAAGTTGACAGTAGCGTCCTTTAGGACTTATAGTGGTGTTAATACATCATAAGCCTGAGTGAAAACGTGGGAGAATATGTCCAGTTGGGACTTTTCAAGATTTCAGCGTTTAATAGTCGGGAGAATTAAGATTCAGGAGGTTATTCCAATGTCTGACAACCGCTACATCGACAAACCATACTTATCAATTGCATATTTAATTAATGATATAGAAAGGGGTAGAATTAGAATTCCATCTTTCCAAAGAGGTTTTGTTTGGGATCGGGATAGAGTTCTCTACTTTATAGACAGTATATATAAGGGGTTTCCTTTTGGGTCCGTATTAATATGGCGAACAAGAACTCCCCTAAGAATAGAAAGAAATCTTGGACCTTATAAGCTACCTGATAACGAACCAGAATATCCGATAGATTATGTGCTAGATGGTCAACAAAGAATCACATCTATTTTTGGTATATTTCAGAACATTATAGCTCCCGAAAAAAATGAAAAAACTGATTGGACAGATCTGTATTTTAAAATTAATAGTCAGGAGTCTATACCTTTTTGTTACCTAGACAGTGATGAAAAGCCTGACTTGAAAAAATATTTTCCGTTAAAGCTTGTATTTGGTTCAGGTAGACACAAGGTTACTAGAGACATGGATGAAGAATATGCAGATAAAATAGAGGGATTAGTTGATAGGTTCAAAGAAGCAAATATACCAGTTGAACGTTTTGAGACAGAAGAAAGAAAATATGTCGCAACTGTTTTTGAAAGAATTAATCGGCAGGGTTTGGAATTAAATACATTTGAATTATTGTCAGTGTGGAATTGGAGCGAAGATTTCGACCTGCAAGAAAAGTTTCGAGAAATTTTAGAGGAACTAGAATACTTTGATTTCAACGAAAGCAAATCTGATTTGCTTCTCAAATGTTGCTCTGCAGTGATAAAAAATAGTGCAGATCCTAAAGATTTTTTAGACATGCCTAGCGATGAAGTAAGAGAAAAATTTAATGAAATAAAAACAGGAATATTTAGAGCTATAGATTTTCTCAAGACAGAGTTGAGAGTTTTTTCTTTGAAACTACTACCTATGGAAAATATATTAGTTGTTCTTTCTTCTTTCTTTGCTTCTTCCAAAAAGCAGGCCGGTACTGTACCTGAAAAGCAAAATGAGTGTATAAAGAAGTGGTTTTGGCGTTCATGCTTTTCTGAAAGATATCGCAGAGGAGGAAAAAATATTGAAGTAGATCTGGAGGAGATCCAGAAGCTGAAAAATGGTCAGGATAGTGAGCTAGGAAAAAAAATTAATATACCTATAGATAAAAATTACTTTCTGCAAAATAATTTTAGAATGAGTTCGATTGCTACAAAAACTTTTATTCTTATATTAGCAGATAAGGAACCTTTAAATTTTATTCAGGGAACAAAAATATCTTTAGAGGATGTTTTGTCCCAAGGTAACAGAAAGGAATTCCATCATATTTTCCCTAAAGCTTATCTACAAAAGGGTCTAAAGGAGGATAGTGACAATCAAATAAACTGCTTGGCAAATTTTTGTATTCTTTCAAGAACAGACAATAACGAAATTAAGGATAGTCCTCCAAGTGAATATATATCCAAAATATCTAAAGACAAAATCTTGAAAAGTCATTTCTGTTTTGAAGTTCTTCATGAACTATTAAACAATGATTTTGAAAGTTTTCTAGATAAAAGAGCAAGTTTACTTTTTAACAGAGTGCGGGAGTTGTCACAACTGCCGCAACAGAAAAGTGAGAAAGGTAAGCGAACTTCCTGAAATTAGCTTTAAATAAATAGACATAGTTGCCTAGCAATTGCTTTACTCCTATGGTTGTAAGTACCCTCATCGACCTACCCCCTCTCGAAAGCGGCGATCGCCTGACACGGGCAGAGTTCGAGCGTCGCTACACCGCAGACATTAAAAAAGCCGAACTGATTGAAGGATTTGTATACGTAGCTTCCCCGTCCGCGCTAGAAGACATTCCAGGTGACAGCTTGATCGAATAGTAATTTCAAGAAGCACTTCCATTGCAACTAAACGATGTTCGCGATCGGCTGCAAATTCAAGGCAGGCGAGAATGTCTTGCTCTGTGAGTTCGGGAAAGTCCTCTAAAATCTCAGCATGAGACATTCCGGCTGCCAACCAGCCAAGCACATCATAAACAGTGATACGCATACGTCTGATACAAGGCTTACCGCCTCGCTTATCCGGCTCAATTGTGATTAGATCGTGGTAGCTCATGGTCCATAGATGTTTAGGATCTAGTCTAGCTTAACACATCACGGCACTTATGAATTTTCAACAGATTTGGCAGCAGTATGACTTTACCGATCGCGTAGCGTGGCGCAGCCATAGCTGAGTTGTTAAACATGGGTTGGCAACTCCCTGGCGATTACGTCCTGCATTTGAACTATTATTGGGACGAATGGGGACAGGTGAGCGATCGCTCACGCCCCCTGACAGTAATTCTACTCGACTGCACTCGTCTTACCGTGCAGTTGAACCCGACGCGCCCAAAGTCAGGTTACCAATCTCACCTAGGGACGATCGTCGGTTGGGGCTTAGTGACGCCGTCAGAGTGGTTGCGCAGTTTTTCCAATACTGCTTGCTGCATGTCTGTTGTTTCGATCATTTTGATTACCGCTGTCCCATCAAAAAACTCCGATCGCCATTTCCTTAACATTCTATCCCTCTGACAATTGATAAAATAAGCGCTAAAGCGCTTACTACAAACGGTGGTAAGCTGGTTGAGGAGTTTTGTAACAATCGCACTATGGCAAAGATCAACGATAACTACCTGAAGCTCAAAGCTGGCTACCTGTTTCCCGAAATTGCTCGCCGAGTAAATGCCTTTGCTCAGGCCAATCCTGATGCTAAGATTATTAAGCTGGGTATCGGCGACGTGACTGAACCCCTACCAGAAGCCTGCTGCACCGCTATGATGAAGGCGGTTCAAGACATGGGCGATCGGACCACCTTCAAAGGCTACGGTCCCGAACAGGGCTACCCTGGTTGCGGGAAAAAATTGCCGCCAGTGACTTCCAAGCCCGGGGATGCGACATCGATGCAGAGGAAATCTTCATCTCCGACGGTTCCAAATGCGACACGGGCAACATTCTCGATATCTTCGGCCATGATAATGCGATCGCCATTACTGACCCCGTATATCCCGTATATCTCGACACCAACGTTATGGCAGGCAATACTGGACCCGGCAACGATGCAGGCAAGTATGAGGGTATACGGTATCTGCCCATTACCGCAGACAACAACTTTACCGCAGAGATTCCCTCAGAGAAAGTCGATCTAATTTACCTGTGCTTTCCCAATAACCCCACTGGGGCAACGGCGACCAAATCACATCTGAAAGCGTGGGTAGACTATGCTAATGCTAATGGTTCGATCGTTTTATTCGATGCCGCCTACGAAGCTTTCATAACAGATGCAGATCTGCCCCATTCTATCTATGAAATTGACGGGGCCAAATCATGCGCGATCGAGTTTCGTTCCTTCTCCAAAAATGCCGGGTTCACGGGTACCCGCTGTGCCCTGACGGTAGTGCCCAAGGCCCTCACAGGGAAAGCCGCCGATGGTTCTGATGTAGAATTGTGGAAGCTGTGGAACCGCCGTCATTGCACCAAGTTCAATGGCGTATCATACATCGTGCAACGGGGGCAGAAGCGGTCTATACTGAAGCAGGACAGGCACAAATCAAAGCATTAGTCAGCTTCTATCTGGAGAATGCTAAGATTATTTGTGCTAAATTAACAGCAGCAGGATTGCAAGTTTATGGCGGGGTGAATGCACCTTACGTTTGGGTGCAGACCCCTGCTGGTTTGTCCAGTTGGGATTTCTTCGATCTGCTGTTGCATAACTGCAATGTGGTAGGAACGCCCGGTTCGGGGTTTGGTGCCGCAGGGGAAGGTTACTTCCGCATTTCGGCGTTTAATAGTCGGGAGAATGTAGAAGAGGCGACGCAGCGGATTACCGAGAAGTTTAAAGTGTAGAAATTGGGGTGGGCACCGCCCACCCATCCATTGGCAGACAATTCGATCTATGAAATTCAAGTGATATGTGATGTTAACTTGTAACTATCGTGTATTTCAAGAAGCAAACGGCGATTACATCATTCGGGAAGTCTTCTATGCAGAAAATGGCGAGATTCTCGCCTGCACGGAAAATGCAGTTGAACCCTGGGGCCGATCGCCAGAATAATTAGCCAAAGATATTGAGTCCTTCCAGGAAGCATTAATGCTGCCCGTATTAACTCTAGCTGATATTCCGACCGATCGAAGTTATCAGAAGCATGAGGGCAAAAACAACATCTCCCGCGAGCAACTCATGGCTGAACTCGGCTTAAGTCATCTATCGCTAACGAGTTGACCTATTGTTTAATCGTAGGGTGGGCATCGCCCACCGTCAATTGACTTGTTTAATAGCCAGGATAATACACAAGGGGAGGTACTTAAATGAGTAAAATTGAGTATGTGACAATGTCGGACCAGCAGTTAAGGCAATACTTTCTCGAACATCGTCACGATGAAGCGGCACTCAAAGCTTACCTCGATCGCCGGGCAGGCTGGGCGATCGACTGAAGTCATAACAACCGCGAACTACCCCGACTTTGATGCCAAAATCATAGCTGCAATTCGTCAGCCGACGAGCGATAATATTTAATCAGGCAAAAACTCAGGGTCGAGACTTTCTTCTGGGGAAAAAGTCGCCGACATTGGCAAAGTATCCAGGGGTAAACCAGTCTCTAAAGCCGCTAACTGTCTGGCATCAAGATAGCATTCATCAAATACTTCCAAGAAGTAATTTTTCAGACTGGGACTATCTTGAAAGGCTTTTCTCAAGCGCCGACGATGTCCAAAAATAGTTGCCAGCCAGCTATTTGAACGTTTTTCGACCTGATATTGATACTTAAGGAGGTGCATCAATAGCACAACCAAATTGCTTTCTAGCGCCCTTCGTTCTCTTCTTCCCATATCTGTGAGTTCTTCAATGAGATTGGCAATATCTAACTCAGCAAATTTACCTCGATCTAACTGCTTAACCGTCCCTTGCAGCCAAAGATAGTAGTCTCGATCGTAAAGGCTGGAATGACCAGCTATGGTTCGGAATGCTTTCATGTTCAACTTCTTAAGCGACCAAAGTTTGGCTACATTATAGCAGTAAAATTGGATTGGAGATCGGCTTGCCAGAAACATGGTTGCTGAAATTTTAAAAATCTTAACAAACCCAGTTCCACAAGGTACAGATTTACGGTATAATAAAGAAAGAGTAGAATCAAACTAAGTGGTGATGACAATCAAAGAACAAATCCTTGAGGAAATTGACAAGGTGCCAGAGTCAGCCTTGCTGGAGGTATTGGAGTTTGTGCGTTCTCTAAAAAATGAGCAGCAATTGAACATAGACGACCGGGTATGGCAGGCATACCTGGACTCAGAACGTGAGAGAGAGGAGGTTTATCGTCGCCTTGCTAATTCCTGATTTTATCAACGAAACTATGGTTGTCAAGATTCATGCCAGACAAATTGAGAAGTTTGGAGGTACTGCGGGCATCCGCGATCGGGGTTTGCTGGAGTCGGCCTTGGCTCAACCCCAAGCTACATTTGCTGGGGAACTCCTGCACCCAACGATCTACGAGCAAGCAGCAGCCTACCTTTATCACTTGGCAATGAACCATCCCTTTATTGATGGCAACAAACGGACAGCGTTTGCGGCAATGGATGTCTTTTTGCGGATGAATGGCTATGGCAAAGTCACGTGACTCTATTGCAAAGTCACGCGACTCTATTGCAGAGTTACGCGACTTTATTGCAGAGTTACGCGACTTTATTGCAAAGTCACGCGACTCTATTGCAGAGTTACGCGACTTTATTGCAGAGTCACGCGACTTTATTGCAGAGTCACGCGACTTTATTGCAGAGTCACGCGACTTTATTGCAGGGGTACGTGACGATCGTCTCGAAGGCAGCACCGATGTCTTGCTGGTCCCATGGAAACAACTGTGATGCCTGTGGCCCTATTCATCCTCCCACTCATCCTCCCACTCATCCTCATCCTCATCCTCCCACTCATCCTCCCACGGATACTCTCACGGATCGCCACTGAGTTTTTGATAGGCATTACGGGCAGCGGCCTTTTCTGCATCTTGCTTCTTTTTACCGGTACCCCTTCCATAGACCTTACCTTTGACGCAGGCCACAGCTTTAAATCTACGTGCATGATCTGGGCCCGATTCATTCACAATTCTGTAGGTTGGCGTTATGCCAAAACGGGCGAGAGTTAGTTGCTGAAACTGGCTTTTCTCATCCACGACTTGCACAGCAATTCCATCGCCATCATTGATGATTTCTTGTATCAGGGGTTCAATAAAGCTGCGTACTCTGTCCAATCCAGAATCGATATACAATGCACCGATATACGCCTCAAAGGCATCGCTGAGTATGGTTTCTTTATTGCGCCTGTCTTTTTTGACACTGTGACCGAGGTACAGGCGATTTCTCAAACGAAACTGACGGGCAAAGGTAGCCAACTGGGACTTGTCCACCAGTTTTGAGCGCAGGATTGTCATATCACCTTCGTTCATATTGGGATAGGTGCGATACAGCAGATCGCCGACGATCAAGCCAAGGACAGCATCCCCGAGAAATTCCAGCCGTTCATTATCGGGACAGTCGCGATGTTCGTTGGTGTATGATGAATGGGTCAAGGCACGCTTGCGCAAGTTGCGATCGGTAATTTCTGGCAGTTTCATCATGTGCAGGGTCATCAAAAAATCTGGGTCTGATACTATTTTAGGCGTTGCACATTTTGGGGATGATGCCTACGCATGCACATAACTTAAACTGGCTTGTAGTCTAGATTTAAGACTTCTGCAACTATGCCCATCATCCCGTAATTGTGCAACGCCCTATTTTAAGACAGGATAAGAGATTATTGAGCATTAGACCTCTTGCAAAAGTAAATTATTGCTCCGCAATAGCAAGCAGCAATTTTAGCATTTCTGCAAGAGGTCTATTGGTCATTCTCAAGGCGATCTCAACAAAGCATTGAACCCTGCTTGGGTAAAATGTTTATCGTGGGTGAGAACATCCTTAATTTTCCGCTCCTCCATAATTAGCATTGAGGCGCAGTCAGTGAGACTGTAACCCTTGTCCATCCTTTTCTGGTATAACTCAAGTGCCTGACGGAATTGTTCGGGAGTTTGTGGGACAATTTCTGTGTTGGGTTTAGCAGGCAATCCTGTAGCGATAGTCGCAGCTATGTGACGAAGGTAGCTTCCCCTTTCGCAGAAATAGTTGAGTAACTCCGTTAGAACCATCTCACTGGTGACCGCAGCAAAGACACCTAACTCCTGGGATAACTCTTCTGCACGTTGATGTAAGTCACTGCCTCGATCGATGACTGCAATGAGATAGGAGGTATCTAGGAAAATACGCCTCATTCTTCTTTCGGTGCTCCATACATATAATGTTCAAAATTGCGAGCCAAATCTTTCGGTAGTTTAGCCCATTCTTCGTCGGGAACCTGCTCACCAATCTCTATAAGCCACTTCCAGAACGGTTTTTCTTCCGACTCAAGGGAAATTACCTTACCGTTGTTAGTCTCGTCAATCAGCAGGTGGTTCTCTTTCCGTGCGCTCAGGATCTCCAAACTGGCGTCAATGTAGGCGTTAACAAGTTTGGCTGCCCAAGTCTGCAAACCCCGATCGCCTTGAAGATAATTGAGGGCCGCGATCGCCCCATCAGTCGGCAAAGAAAAATTATAGTCGATCGTCTGCCAACTACCCAGGGAATTGGACTGAACACTCGTCGCCTCAGCAACTAAGTAGTATTGCAAATGGTGCAGATAACCAGCTAGATCGTGCAGGTATTTCTCTTTCATTTCCGGCCCACAAGCGGAGTCGGGCAAAATTGCGCAGGCCCTTTGCACTGCCCCCTCGATCAAATTTGGGGCATTTTCTGCCAAATACTTAGCTCCAGCAAAGTAAGCCGCTGTCTGTTCCCGCCTCTGGGCCACCAGTTCCAGTTCGTTAGCATTCAAAAAACGACCTTGAATTGTAGCATCTACGAGGGCTTCTCTGATTTGATTTTCCATAGCACTTTCGGTATTCATCATGTCCATCTATTATAATGCGATAATGGTTCTACATGCTAATATAAGTCACTACCTCGATTGGCGAGTGCGACGAGATAGGAGGTATAGAGAAAAATACGCCTCATTCTTCTTTCGGTGCTCCATACATATAATGTTCAAAATTGCGAGCCAAATCCCTCGGTAGTTTAGCCCATTCTTCGTCGGGAACCCGCGCACCTATTTCCATGAGTCGTTTCTAGAGAGGTTTCTCTTCCAGCTCAAGGGAAATTACCTTACCGTTGTCAGTCTCATCAATCAGCAGGTGCTTCTCTTGGAGTGCTTTCAGGCTCTCCAAGCTGGCGTCAATGTAGGCGTTCACAAGTTTGGCCGCCCAAGTCGGCAAACCCCGATCGCCTTGAAGATACTTGAGGGCCGCGATCGCCCCATCAATCGGCAAATCAAAAAAAACTATAGCCGATCGTCTGCCAACTCCCGGTCGAATTCGGCTCAATACTCCTCGCCTGAGCCACTAAACGGTATTGTAGCTGGCGCAGATAAAATGCCACCTCACGCAGGTACTTTTCCTTGGCTTCCGGTCCACAAGCATCCTCGGGCAAAATAGATGAGGCCGCTTGCACTGCACCCTCCATCAGAACCGAGGCATTTTCTGCCAAATACTTAGCCCCAGCAAAGTAAGCCGCTGCCCGTTCCAGCCTTTGGGCAACCAGTTCCAGTTCCCGATCGTCCAGAAAACGACCTTGACCGGTAGCATCGACGATAGCTTCTCTGATTGTAGTTTCCATAGCACTTTTCCAATTCACCATTTGAGTCTATTATAATCAGAAGTTTTCTAAACGCGAAGTATGGACGTAAAAGCAGCAGTTGATTGGTACATGGAAGGTAAAATTAACATCGATGACTTGATTACCCACGTCATGCCGATCGACCAAATTAATGACGCTTGGGCGCAAAGGTAGGCAATTCCTATCTTTAGCCCGCGCAGGCGGGCTTTGTCCCTGTAGCCGCACCCCTCGTTCCCACGGCTCTGCCTGGGAACGGGTGACGGCGATCGCGATCGCGAATAATTTACGGCCCTGTTATTCCCCATTAGCAAATTATGTCTACATCAGTCAACATTATTTCCGAACATGCCTGTTTCGGCGGCCAAGTCAGTTTTCACAGCCATCATTCGGAGACCTGTAACTGCGAAATGCACTTTGCAGTTTATCAACCACCCCAAGCAAAATCAAAACCAGTGCCAGTCCTCTATTTTCTCTCTGGTTTAACCTCTACAGAAGAGAACTTTATCATGAAAGCCGGGGCGCAGCGGTACGCCGCAGAACAGGGGTTAATGTTAGTTATGCCAGATACCAGTCCGCGGGATACTGGCATACAGGGTGAAAACGACGAGTGGGATCTCGGTACGGGTGCAGGCTTCTACGTTGATGCGACAATGGCACCCTGGGCGTCCCACTATCAAATGTACAGCTATGTGGTCCGCGAATTACCTGCAATCATAGCCGAAAACTTTCCAGCGATACCGGAAAAACAGGGAATTTTCGGTCATTCTATGGGCGGACATGGGGCCCTAGTCTGTGCCTTGAGGAACCCAGAACAATATCAGTCACTTTCCGCTTTCGCCCCGATCGCGGCACCGATGCGCAGTGATTTGGGACAGAAGGTATTTACCAATTACCTGGGTACCAAGCAGGAAACCTGGCGGGTTTACGATGCCAGCGAATTAATCCTTACGGCTAAATATAGTCGTCCCATTCTGATCGATCAAGGAACGGCGGATGAATATCTCCCCCAACTGCTACCAGAAGTATTTTCCGAAGCTTGTCAAAAGGTCGGTCAACCCCTAACCTTACGCATGCAAGCAGGTTACGACCACGGCTACTACTTTGTCTCCACCTTCGTCGCAGACCACATCCGCCACCATGCTGCTGTCTTGTGCGAGTAAAAGAAAAACGGCGATCGCCCTTTAGTCAAGCTTGGGGCGATCGCCTTTCTTCATCAGCAAGCTGCTGGTTCTGGCGCTGCTGCTGGTTCTGGTATCTCTTCCTTGGGCGGTTTTGGCTTCTTCTCAAACACTTGGGATAGCTGCCTGGTCCCCCGCGTTACCAGGCGGGAGCCAGGTAACGAGGTTCTCCCATTTGGTTCTTGTCTTCCGGTAGGCTACTGGCCCGAGCGCCCTTGACAACAGGGTAAACGCACGCTTCGCTAAATTAGTATCGAAGACTACAGACAAAAGTCTGACAATACAATACTCCGGACAGTTTTTAGACCCTCAACACAAGGGTTGCAGCCCTTCGCGCCTTATTTTTTTCAATGTCTGCCCCAGGGCTAACTTGCCTAAAATTCACTATCGTGAAAGGCTGACGCTGCGATGCGCGACAAGGGGTACGGCGAGTAGCGCGACCGCCCGATACGTACAGCCAAAACGGTCCCATATTGAAATAGGGTAATCAGGAGCGATCTCCCCACCGTCTAGTCCTGAATCTCAATGATATTGTAAAATTTAATATGAACTTCATCACTCAGACATAAATTTAAAATTGTCTCATTGAATTAATTATGCTCACAACTAGGTTGCTGATACCATTTTGAAACAAGGAAGCTACAGATGTCGAGCCCGTTCGTCAGTTCGACAATCTCAAATGAGATGACACAGCCGCCCCAAGCCCTACTGGCGGCAAACAACTACCTCATAAGATTTACGTAATTTAGGTTACGTGCAATTACTTATCTAAAAATCTCGGATTTTGCGGTTTCGATTATTTTGCGAGCAGTTGTATTATTCAATCTAACCCCAAGCCAAGAGCAATATGAGATGAGATAATTCATACCTTTGGTCCTATCAGGCGATCGCCGAGCAGTTTTCTCATATCTACAATGTAGTGAGTAAATTTGACTTAAAAAGGCTAGATATGAAAAAAAGCGCTGTTACCAGCGATGAGGAAATCTGCCAGAATAACCCTATACTTTATTGGAGAGAAATTGTTGAGCAACTATGAGTGATCCGGCGATGTCTTCGGAGTAGTGCGAATACGATGTCTTTCAGGTAGTGCGTAAGAGCGATCCCCGGGGACATCGAGCTCTCCGAAGACATCGAAGCGGTGGAGGGTATCACCAATATACACAACCCAATGGACTTGTGGTAATTGTAAATTAACTTGCCGGAACAGGAATCAAGATCTATGAAAGAAAAGGACAATGAAATGGCTAAAACTTGCAGCGCACCATTAAAACCCAACCCCTTCACAACCTATCGAGACCCGAAAACCGGTCGATGGGTTGTTGTAAACGGGTGTGGTCAAAACCTGTTGGTAGGAGACCTCGCCGCCCGAACCCTAAAGGATTCTGTTGGCGAATTAACTGGGGGGTCTTACCCCCCATGCTGCTCCTACGAGCTCAGAAGAGTTACAATGGATAGAAAAACTCACGACTCAAGACCACGCCCAGTGAGCTGTATACCGCATAACCGTATAATTACTTATGACCCTTCATCCCTCACAGCAATGGATTGTGCCCCCAGAAACAGTCGCGGTGGCTAAAGCATCGTTTCCCAAAGGGAACATATACATAAAAATGTATGAACAATTAGGACAGCTATACACAGACAACGACTTTGAGTCTCTTTATCCCAGATGTGGACAATCAGCCATGTCTCCAGCAAAGTTAGCCCTAGTCACAGTCATGCAATTTGCCGAAGGGTTAACAGATAGACAAGCAGCCGATGCAGTTCGTTCCCGCATTGATTGGAAGTATGCTTTAGGGTTAGAAATAACTGACTCTGGCTTTGACCATACAATATTGAAGGAATTTCGGGAGCGACTAATTGCCAAAGAAAAAGAAAATCTCCTGCTGGAAAAAATGCTCTTAATATTAAGCTCCCAAAAGCTGGTAAAAGCAAGAGGACAAGCGCGGACTGATTCTACTCACGTTTTGGCAGCCATTCGACACCTTAATCGCTTAGAGTTAGTCGGAGAAACCTTGCGCCAGGCGTTAAATGAACTCGCAACCCACGCTCCGACATGGCTGCTTACTCAAATAGGAACAGATTGGTTTGACCGTTATGGCTCCAGATTGGATGAGTATCGTTTACCGAAAGATAAAACAGAACGCTCCCAACTGGCTTTGACTATTGGAACAGATGGGCATCACATTCTCCAGGCGGTTGATGAAGCGACCAATTTACCTCAATTACGGGAACTAAAAACTGTAAAAATTCTGCGCTCTGTCTGGGTGCAACAGTACGTTTTTGTCAAAGGAAAACTCCTATGGCGAGACCGAAAAACTACGGGAATGGCACCCAATAAACAACTCATAGAATCCCCCTACGACCCGGAGGCGAGAAACGCCACAAAACGGGATACGAACTGGACTGGCTATAAAGTTCATCTCACCGAAACTTGTGATGAAAATAGTCCTCATATAATCACGAACGTGGAAACAACTCCGGCTCCCACGGTGGATGGAGACATGACTCAAGTCATTCACGAAAAGTTGGCGGCCAAGCAGTTACTCCCAAAGGAGCATTTATTGGATAGCGCTTATGTTGATGCCGAGCATTTGGTGACTTCGCAAGCGGACTATCAAGTCGAACTTGTAGGTAAAGTGCTACCGGACACTTCATGGCAAGCGCGAAATCAAACTGGATTTGATATATCTTGTTTTGCTATAGACTGGGAGCGACATCAAGTGACATGTCCTCAAGGGAACGTGAGTCGCAGTTGGCGAAACCGAACTGATTGCTACCAGAATCGAGTAATTGAAGTTCATTTTGCAAGAGCAGATTGTGTTGATTGTCCAGCCAGAGAGCTTTGTACCCACTCTCTTAAATCACCCCGATTGCTGAAACTCCGACCGCCCGAGCAACATCAGGCTTTACAAGCGGCCCGACAGCGTCAAACTACCGATGAGTTTAAACATAACTACGCTAAAAGAGCTGGTTGTGAAGCCACTATCTCACAAGGCATTCGAGCGTTTGATTTGCGTCGAAGTCGTTATAAAGGTTTAGCCAAAACGAATTTGCAGCATATAGCAGTGGCGATCGCCATTAATTTAAGCCGTTTGCGAGATTGGTGGGCCGGGCGCCCTGTGGTCAGTCGTCGCCTAACTCCATTTGCGGCTCTATTGCATGCTGCCAAAACCTAACTGACCTAACTGATGCTGGATTAACTGGGGGGGTATGACCCCCCCCAGTTAATTCGCCAACAGAATCCTAAAGGGCCCGGCTACATGAACAAAGCCCACGCTCCGGGCCCATTCCGATGCGCAGGGGCTGCGCGGGCTATATACATGTATCACCAGATGTAAGTAGTTATGTAAAATTAATTTTATATTTTTTTCCAACATCTCGAAGCACATCTTCCACAGCTTTAACTAAACTTTTCCAACTCTCATAGGCATCAGTATTTAGCCATGAGTATTTAATAAATCGCCACAAAATTTCAATAATATTTAACTGGGGAGAATAGGTAGGCAAATAAAAAATTGTCAACTCTTTTTTTTCCCATTCTTCTTGTTTATTTTTCACGGCATTACTCGTATGAGTGGAAGCATTATCCATCACCAACACGGTTTTTTTCTTTAGTGTTGAACAAAAATCATCTATACATGATATAACTACCTCACTATTAATCTGACACTCAAATAAGTAAGGATCTAGTTCATTCTTGCGGTTCAAAAATCCCAAGACATTTAATCTTCTACTTTTTTTACTTTTTACCTCAATAACTTCTCCATGTTCTTGCCATGCATAAGGGACATATGCATTTAAACAAAAACCGGTTTCGTCAAAAAATATTAAATCAATTTCGCCTCTATCTTCTTGTTCTTTTAACTTTTTTAATTCTTTCTTTTTTTCTTGATATTCCGTGGGTTCTGGCTCCCCTCCTACCCGTTTTCGGATCCGTCGCCACGACATATTTTCATTTTTTAATATCCTTTTAATAGTGTCTTTACTCACTGACACGTTCCAATTTTCTTTGGCTTTTTCTTTCACCAATTCGATTTTTTTGGGAGATTCTTTAGTCCAGGCCACTATCTGCTCTTTTTGTTCCGAATTAAATTTCGGTTTCCTTCCACGTCCTTTTCTATCATATAATCAGACTAAATTTAGCTCTTCCCAAGCATTAAACCAATTATATATTGTCACAATAGACACGTCAAATATGTTCATCAATTCTTTGGTTTGATAACCTTCATGCGAGAGAAGAATGCAATGTGCTCGTCTTCTAACGTGAGAATATTTACTTTGTGCATAAATCCGTTTAAGTAGATTAATTGTTTCATGGCTTAATCCCTTTATAAATCTCATGGCTAATTTTCACCTCACCTAATGTCTGAATGAACTTTTCCTTAATTATAGCATGTTTTTATCCCCTAGGCAAAATATAAAAATAATTTTGCACAACTACTTACCTGGCTTCGCGTCCGGAGACACCCACCCATGTCATGCGCGGGAGCGACATGACAGGGTGGGTGCTCCCGGACGCGATCGACTACTTCTGACCACACCCATTGTAACCAATGATACTAAAAAATAAAATGTAAGCACGTAACTTAACAGTCACGCACAAGCTATGAAGTATAAAATATGAAAATAAAGTACCGTCTCCTTTCTCAGGTTAAAAGTCAAAAGCCAAACTATATTTATATTTAATTTTTTTTAACTTTTGACTTGATAAGTCGGGCTCACGGTCACCGGGTTTTTGTAGGGCTGGACATCGTCTTAACCGCAGGCTAAACCCGGTTTCTACCGAATACTTGACGGATACTCTAGTTCGACAGGTTGTTGCTGGCATAAGCATCCATCCCGTAGGCAGGGGTACGTTGGTTGTAGTCGGTCTCAGTGCCTGTGACAGAGGAGGCCAGCTGTTCAAATTCCTGAGAGTTCCAGTTCCGTTCGTGGATGGGCTTAGACTGTTCGCCCCGGAAGTAGGCTTGAGTACCGATAATGGAGCCTGCAAGCCAACCGACGATCAATACAGAAATTACGATGGTCATCATTGTTTTTCTCCTGGTTCTGCCTTCTGTAAATAAATGTAACAAGTTTTCAAGTTATGTCAGGGTGACTAAACGGGTAACTGTTTGTGATGTTTGTCACCCTTGCATACATAGAGTCAGTGACGGGTGGCGTGACTGATGGGAGTATAGTTCTACAGGTTGTTGCTAGCATAAGCATCCATCCCGTAGGCTGGGGTACGTTGGTTGTAGTCAGTCTCCGTGCCCGTGACAGACTTAGCTAGCTGTTCAAATTCCTGAGAGTTCCAGTTCCGTTCGTGGATGGGCTTAGACTGTTCGCCCCGGAAGTAGGCTTGAGTACCGATAATGGAGCCTGCAAGCCAACCGACGATCAATACAGAAATTACGATGGTCATCATAGTTTTTCTCCTTGAAATTATGTCCGATGCGATGTGCGTTGCCAATGGGTTAGCTGATAACTAATGCCGTCAACAGCAAAGAACCGACGAAGGTTGTCGCTAGCAAGCCTTGCATCAGGTAACGGCGTTGTTGCAGCCCGTCGGGATAGGAGCCATAGTACATTTTCGGAGCGACGGGATAGTTGTTGAGGATACCGTTTTCGTTGGTTGTGGTGTACATTGTTGCTTCTCCTGCTTCTTTCTTCTGTAAACAAATGTAACAACTTGTAAAGTTCTGTTAGGGTGACTTGACTCGGAAGTGCTTGTGATGTTCATCACCCTGGCATACTTAGAAGTGGAGTTAGCTACAGGCCAATGCTGTCAACAGCAAGGAACCGACGAAGGTTGTCGCTAGCAAGCCTTGCATCAGGTAACGGCGTTGTTGCAGCCCGTCGGGATAGGAGCCATAGTACATTTTCGGAGCGACGGGATAGTTGTTGAGGATACCGTTTTCGTTGGTTGTGGTGTACATTGTTGCTTCTCCTGCTTCTTTCTTCTGTAAACAAATGTAACAACTTGTAAAGTTCTGTTAGGGTGACTTGACTCGGAAGTGCTTGTGATGTTCATCACCCTGGCATACTTAGAAGTGGAGTTAGCTACAGGCCAATGCTGTCAACAGCAAGGAACCGACGAAGGTTGTCGCTAGCAAGCCTTGCATCAGGTAACGGCGTTGTTGCAGCCCGTCGGGATAGGAGCCATAGTACATTTTCGGAGCGACGGGATAGTTGTTGAGGATACCGTTTTCGTTGGTTGTGGTGTACATTGTTGCTTCTCCTGCTTCTTTCTTCTGTAAACAAATGTAACAACTTGTAAAGTTCTGTTAGGGTGACTTGACTCGGAAGTGCTTGTGATGTTCATCACCCTGGCATACTTAGAAGTGGAGTTAGCTACAGGCCAATGCCGTCAACAGCAAAGAACCGACGAAGGTTGTCGCTAGCAAGCCTTGCATCAGGTAACGGCGTTGTTGCAGTCCGTCAGGATACGAGGCATAGTACATTTTCGGAGCGATGGGATAGTTGTTAAGGATACCGTTTTCGTTGGTTGTGGTGTACATGGTTGCTTCTCCTGCTTCTTTCTTCTGTAAACAAATGTAACAACTTGTAAAGTTAGGTCAGGGTGACTTTACACGGAAGTGCTTGTGATGTTAATCACCTTTGCATACATAGAGGTAGAGTTAGCTACAGGCCAATGCCATCAACAGCAAGGAACCGACGAAGGTTGTCGCTAGCAACCCTTGCAGGAGGTAACGGCGTTGTTGCAGCCCGTCGGGATAGGAGCTATAGTACATTTTCGGAGCGATGGGATAGTTGTTAAGGATACCGTTTTCGTTGGTTGTGGTGTACATGGTTGTTTCTCCTGCTTCTGACTTCTGTAAACAAATGTAACAACTTGTAAAGTTCTGTTAGGGTGACTTGACACGGAAAAATTAGTGACATTAATCACACTTACGTACATAGAGGCAGTGGCGGGTGGCGTGACTGATGGGAGTAGTAAAGGTAACAGTAGACTCAATGCAGGCACCTAAAGCTTCAGCGGTGCCGGCAAAAGCCTCTGCTTCTGCCGGCGTCCAGTGACCCCGATAGAGAATGGCTAAACCGCCAACTTTGAGAAATGGCAGGGCATATTCTAGGCAAACGGTAGCCGTTGCTACAGCACGCAGGAGCGCAAAGTCGTATTTTTCTCGATACCGGGGTTGTTGACCAATTGTTTCGGCTCTGCCGATCGCAGTGGTGGCATTCTCGATGGCCATCTGTGCTAAGAGGGTTTGCAGAAATGCAATCTTTTTGCCGGTGGCATCGAGGAGGGTGAGTGAGGAGTGAGGAAAGGCGATCGCCACTGGCAACCCCGGAAACCCCGCACCTGTACCAATATCGATCGTCCGTGCATTGTTAGGGCTGAGGGCATCATCGGTTAACAGAGGGGCCATGGGCCGCAAAGAATCCCAGAGGTGCTTCTCCCAAAAGGCGATCGGGTCGGTAATGCGAGTTAAATTGAGTTTAGCATTACCGGTCAGAATCAGTTGATAAAGGGATTGAAACAGTTGTTGTTGTGTAGCAGTTGGTTGCCAATGGAGAGTTTGCTGCCAAACATCGGTCATCTGGGGCAGCACTTGCTGTGGATGCGGTTCTGTCATTTTCTTAGTAAGGTTCGTCGTTCCGTTAGTAGTAAGCACTTTAGTGCTTCGGGGGTTCGTAGTAAGCACTTTAGTGCTTCGGGGGTTCGTAGTAAGCACTTTAGTGCTTCGGGGGCGCTTCGCGCCTAGGGGGAACAAGCTTCCGGCGCGGCTGTGAGAGTTGCTGGTTCCACGGAGCGCAGTTCGCCGTGGTTAAGGCTCCAACAGCGGTCGGCGATGCTGACTAATTCACTCGGATCGTGAGTCACAATCAACATAGTCCAAGAACTTTTCAGCCTGGCCAAGAGATTCACCAACTGCTGGCGGATAGAGAAGTCCAACCCAGCGGTAGGTTCATCCAACATGAGGATATGAGGCTGACGAATTAGCTGCACGGCCAGAGCGATGCGTCGCTGCTGACCGCCACTGAGAGCGTGGGGGGGACGGTGCAGAGGTATATCTTCCAGTCCCACTTCCGCTAGAGCTTGGCGAACTCGCTCGTACCCTAACTCGGGATGACCGAGGCGCAATTCTTCTAAAATGGTACTTCCACAGAAATGCCGCTCTGGAAACTGAAATACCAATCCTGCTAGCTGTTGCAATTCTTCGGGGGTGAGTTGCCGATCGCGCCATTTGATTTGACCAGCGGTTTGGGTGGCCAACCCTGCTAAAATTTCCATTAAGGTGGTTTTGCCAGAGCCACTCGGTCCGATAATTAGTCCCAATTGTTGGGGACTTAACTCCAGGTCGATCGACTTCAAGATCGCGGTGGGACTTGCAGCGGGGTGATAAACTAGGTTTCTCAGATAGAGCATGCTGTGATAATTGATAAGGAACTGGTGACTGGCGATCGGGCGCTAGAGACATTCCCATAGGATCGTGATTACAGTAGGATTGATAAAGCCAACTGAGAGAACTCCGATGCAGCCTCAAATGAGAGAATGGTTTGTTGCCCCCCGGCGGTTGTTTGGTGCCGCTGCTGCTACTCTGGTCGTGACTTTTAACCTCTGGGTGAGCCCCTCTCAAGCGGGAGACCCCTTTCGCCCTAACAGTCTCTATGATATGGGAGAGGAGACGGAAGCTGCTTTCCGATCGTTTTTTGAGTTGGGGAACTATCCCCAAGCTGCTGAGTTTCTGCGCCTGGCCGAAACTCGGGAGTCCCAGGATCCCCTGACCTATGCGATGATTGCCTCTATGGCCTATGTTAAACAAGATTGGCAATCCCTCGGTCCCTATGCTACCAAAACTCGCGAGATGGCTGAGAATATCCTTGCTTCTCAACCTTTGCGGGGCAATCTCTATATTGCTGTCGGTCATTTATTAGAAGGGGCTGATAATCTGCAACGGCAAGGTATCGTCCGAGGTCTCCCCCAAGCCTTGAGGAAACTGCAATTGGTGTATAATTTTCTGGATAAGGCGGATGCTATTGATTCGGAGGATCCAGAACTTAACTTAATTAAGGGATATATGGATTTAATGCTGGCTATGGCTTTGCCCTTTGCTAACCCTGCTGACGCGATCGCCCGTTTGGACAAGTATGCTGCGCCCTCTAGTTTCGCTGACTGGGGAATTGCGATCGCGTACCGAGATTTGGAGGATTACGAGAAGGCGAACGAGTATGCTGACATCGCTTTGGCGTCTGTCCCGAAACATCCTGAGTTACATTATCTGAAAGCCCAAATCTTAGTGAAGCTGGGCCAGCGGGAATTAGCCCAGGATTATTTCCAGACTGCTTTAGCCCGATCGCGGCAACTCCCGAAGGTGATTGTGGCGCAAATGTTTTATGAATACTGCAAAAATCAAAGGAAGATTGATGGAATAAATCGCGATTGCGACGACCTGCGAGACCCGATAAAGGAGGATAATGATACCTGGTGGGGTCCAGAAACTTTACCTCAACTTTTCTGAGAATTGAAAATTGAGAATTGAAAATTGAGAATTGAGAATTGAAAATTGAAAATTGAAAATTGTTCATATAACCATCAAAAATTAATAATTAACAATCCCTATATCCCGATGGCAATTCTCCATTCGCAATTCTCCATTCACAATTCTCCATTCGCAATTCTCCATTCACAATTAACAATTGGCAATTAATTATGCAAGTACAGTTTCGCGAGATCGATACTTTTGATTTATGGATATGGGTAGAGTTCAGTACGGTGCCCAGCGAGATGGAAAGGATGTACGTTGAAGAAGTATTTAACACCTGGTTTTACTTGGGAAAATTGGGTGGGTTTAATGCGGAAAATCTTCAGGTGCAGGAGGAAGGTCTAGACCTGAGTTACATGGATTATGATGCTGAGGCGGGTGATGATACGATGATGGCCCTGATGCATAATATGGGAGATTTTGAGTATGAGGGTCTTTGGGGTCGTTGTTGGTTCGATCTGGGCACCAGTGATGCGATCGCCCTTGACGTTCTGGTGAATGCGCTGTTACAATTTAGCAAGGATTATGTCAATATCGAAACCCTGATCGTGGGCGGGGAAAATGAAGATTGGCCCATTCCCAAGGAAGGTCGTCAGGAAGATTTTGGGGATGGTTATTATGTCTAAATCTGAGAAAATTAGGGTAATAGCTTTGGGGTTGATTACAGATGGCGATCGCACTTTTATCGGCCAAGGGTACGATCCGGATCGGAAAAAACCCTTCTATCGGGCGATGGGAGGGGGGTGAAGTTTGGGGAAACGAGTCTGGAGGCTTTGAAACGGGAATTTCAAGAAGAAATTCAGGCTGAATTAACTAACATTCGTTATCAGGGCTGTCTGGAAAGCATCTTTGTCTTCAAGGGAAAGCCGGGTCACGAAATTATCCAACTCTATGGATGCGATTTTGTTGACCCCAAGTTTTACCAACTGCAACAGATCCCTTTTGTGGAGAAGAAAAATCGGCAAAAGCTGGGTCTATGGGTGGAGATTGATAAGTTAATGTCGGGTGAGTTGTATGTCGTACCTTCCCAGTTTTTAGATTACCTCTAAATGTTACTTCGCTGTCAGCCCGCCGGGGTTCAAAGATGCTGTGGGCGAATTACCAAATCATGCGCTCTGAGCAGGGAGCAGGGAGCAGGGAGAGGGGAGAGGGGAGAAATCATTGATTTTTGGTGGTTTGGGGTCTATGGGGGTGGAACCCCCCAGTTAATTAGCCCACAGTATCTTCAAACCCCCGGCTAATAGCTAAAGTCGGTTGAAAACCGACTAAAAAAAATGTCGGTTTCAGCGTAGGTTGGGTTGAGGAACGAAACCCAACGATATGAGGATCAAAATCAGGAGATCGGGAAGATCGGGAAGATCGGGAAGATCCTTCACTTCGCACTTCACCCGGGGTGTGGTCAAAAGTAGTTGATAGAGTAAAGCAATGAGCGACTCTAACCGGTAGTGGGCAGATCCGGGGTGAGGGGGTATAAAAACGTGAGTTCGGAGTTCGGAGTTCGGAGTTCGGAGTTGGGGATCTCAAGAACGCAATTATCAGGGTTTGAGGCATTTTGTTGCTGACGAGAAATCAGGGTTTGAGTAGCTGTCGAACTCACGTTATAAAAGGTAATCAACCTAGCTAGATAATAGACACTTATGACAAAAAACCGCTCCCTCAAGGGAAAAGGTTCTGCTCTCATAGCGAAAAAGGATCTTCTATCGCGAATAAAAGGATTTTCTCTCGGCGATAAAAGGATCTTCTCTCGGCGATAAAAGGATCTTCTTTCGCCGAGGAAAGGATCTTCTCTCATAGCGGAAAAGGATCTTCTCTCGCCGAGGAAAGGATCTTCTCTCATAGCGGAAAAGGATCGGGTGTGGTCAAAACCCGTTGGTACTCGGCGGACCCGCCGGAACCCGTTCCCACCAGGCCGCGGTCTGGAGCATGCAGATCGCGTAGCGTGCGCGCAGCGCATGTCGGGTGTGGTCAAAAGTAGTTGATAGTCATTTGTCGCCGATAACTGTAGGGGCGACTGGCATTCTTGCGCAAATGATGACATCACAAGATAGATGTCCTTCCCGAATGCTTCGCCCTGCCCCGCGAGGATCTCTCCGTACCAACTGTTTTTGACCACACCCCTTCACCCGCCGGGGGTTCAAAGATGCTGTGGGCGAATTACCAGATCATACGCTATGAGCAGGGAGCAGGGAGTAGGGAGCAGGGAGAGGGGAAAGGTGAAATCATTGATTTCTGGTGGTTAGGGAGAATTGGGGGGTTCCACCCCCAGTTAATTACCCCACAGTATCTTCAAACCCCCGGCTAATAGCTAAAGTCGGTTGAAAACCGACTAAAAACATTGACGGTTTCAGCGTATGTTATTTTACATGTTAATGCCAAAGGGCGATCGCGATCGGGCAATCCACGCAAGGATATAATATAATAGCTTCGGGCTCTATCCACTCTGACCAGAGCCTACTCTCTACTCGGTGCCGACTATGTCCCAAAATAACCGCAACTCTCATCCTATCTTTCCGATCGGGGCGATCGCAGGCATAATAGGTGCGATCGCAGGAGTAATAGGTACATGCATTGCTGTACTGACTTACCGTAACCTCGTTCCCAGGTAGAACCTGGGAACGGTCTTCTGAGGCTCCCGCCTCCTATCCAATAAGCGCAGGAGTTCAAATTCCAATTTATCATATCTTTAATAAAATGGTATTATGCATCTGGGTTATCGTCTTGGTTTCGTCGGTCCCTCAGAATCTCCCACATGCGGTAATTTTTTATTTGCAGGTCGCGAACCTCTGACTGTTGTTGAATAATCAGCCGGATGTTTTCTCGCCGTTCTGCTGCTGCTTCTGCCATAGCATCAACTAGAGCTTGAACGACACGCTCGTTCCGATCGGCAATCTTGGCCGTCTCGTCTATTTTCTGGCCCAGACTTTCTATCAGACGCTCGTTACTATTGACAATCTTGTTCGTCTCATCTATAGTTTGGGCTATGCCGCTCACTATGTCTGCCGGACTATCTAATCTTTCATCATTCCCAGGTTCTGTAGTCATTGTTTGTTTTCCTAAATTGACTGCATTTTCAATACTTGAGTTAATTATGTTACGATCGCACCGATATATCAGACAAAACGGTGGCGATCGCAAAGCCCGCCTGGGCGGGCTTTTTGTTACCGATCGCTGTTAACTGTCTGTCACCGCGCCGACACTGCTAGAAGATACTAACTTAGCATATTTCGCTAGTACTCCTTTGGTGTAACGAGGTGGTTTTGGTTGCCAGTTGGCACGGCGTCGTGCTAATTCTTCGTCAGATACTTCCAGTTGCAATAATCTTCCTGGGGCGTCAATTGTAATGCGGTCCCCTTCTTCTACAAGGGCGATCGCCCCTCCGACTGCTGCTTCTGGTGCCACGTGACCCACGACCATGCCGTAAGTGCCGCCAGAGAAACGTCCATCGGTAATTAATCCCACAGAATCACCCAATCCAGCTCCAATAATAGCGGAAGTGGGAGCTAGCATTTCCCGCATTCCCGGACCGCCCTTGGGCCCTTCATAGCGGACGACAATCACGTCCCCGGCTTTAATTTTCTTTGCTAGAATTGCTTCTAAACAAGCTTCCTCCGATTCAAATACCCGCGCTGGACCAGTAATTTTGGGCTTCTTGACCCCACTGATTTTCGCCACCCCACCTTCAGTAGCTAAATTGCCTCGCAGAATCACCAAATGTCCTCGATCGTACATCGGATTATCCCAGGGACGAATCACATCTTGGTTCCCTGGAGGTTCTGCGGGTACATCTGCTAAAACTTCAGCAATAGTCTTGCCTGTAATCGTCAGGGCGTCACCATGTAACAGGTCATGGGCTAGCAGCATTTTCATTACCTGGGGAATGCCGCCTGCTTGGTGCAAGTTAACAGTAACGTATCGACCCGAGGGTTTTAAGTCACACAGCACTGGGACTCGATCGCGAATGGTTTCAAAGTCCGACAGGGTTAAGTCTACCCCCGCTGCTGAGGCGATCGCTAGCAGGTGCAGCACCGCATTTGTGGATCCGCCCACGGCCATAATTACAGAAATAGCATTCTCAAATGCCTTGCAGGTGAGAATCTGACTTGGTAGAATCTGATTGCGAATTGCTTCGACCAGGGCAAAAGCAGATTTTTCCGTACTATCAGCTTTTTCCGCATCCTCAGCGGACATTGTCGAAGAATAGGGCAAACTCATCCCCATTGCTTCAAAGGCCGAAGACATGGTATTAGCTGTAAACATGCCCCCACAGGCCCGGCACCGGGACAGGCATTCTGTTCCACTCCCGTCAGTTCCGCCAGATCGATCTTACCACCGCTGTATGCTCCGACTGCTTCAAAGGCGCTGACAACGGTTAAGTCCCGTCCTTCGTAATTTCCCGGTTTGATCGTACCGCCGTAAACGAATATCCCCGGTATGTTCATCCTGGCGATCGCGATCATCGCCCCCGGCATATTCTTATCGCAACCCCCGATCGCCAGTACCCCATCCATACTCTGGCCATTGCAGGCCGTTTCGATCGCATCTGCGATCACCTCCCGGGACACCAGGGAATATTTCATCCCCTCAGTCCCCATCGAGATCCCATCGCTGACCGTGATCGTACCGAACATCTGCGGCATAGCACCGGCAGCTCGCGCACCCGCTTCTGCCCGGACTGCCAGATCGTTTAGCCCCATGTTGCAAGGCGTAATTGTGCTATAACCATTGGCAATGCCTACGATCGGCTTCGTGAAATCGTCATCCCCAAACCCTACTGCCCGTAGCATGGCCCGGTTGGGCGATCGCTGCACTCCCTGGGTTACGACTTTGCTTCTTTTGTTCAACTCCATTAGTGATAATCCTTTAAATGTCATCAACCGTAAGTCTGCGGCCCAAACACGACAATTTTATCACTATAACTCTTTAATGTCAAAGTAGAGATATTGATATTGATAGCCATGACTTTTGCCATTCATTTTACACCCGCACCCGTGTCAGACATAAATTAAAAATGAAAGCATTGACCATTGACAACTAACCACTGACAACCTCCGACCAGTACCGCCCGTAGGCAGCAAAGATGTTCGTTCCCTGTCAGAGTCAGAGAACGAGAGGTAAACCGTGATTACTCTCGTTGCTAGTTTCTAACTAGCAACGATTTCCAATGTAATCTAGCCCGCGCAGGCGGGCTTTGTTTGTCTAGCCCCACCCTTTAGGGTGAGAGTTTTGATATAATGGGAATGAACATTGAACCATGAGTAAATCAAAATGCGAGCCAAAATCAGAGATACAGAAATTTACTTTGATATAGAAGGTGCGGGGTTAGTCCCAGATGGTCCTCGGATGAGAGAGAAACCAGTTGCATTCGTGATTCACGGAGGTCCCGGTGCCGACCATAATTCCTATAAACCCACATTTTCTCGTCTCAGTCATAAGTTGCAACTGGTCTATTTCGACCATCGGGGACAGGGGCGATCGGGTCGCGGACCGAAAGAGACCTATACCTTAGAAAACAATGTAGAGGACATGGAGGCACTGCGTCAATACCTGGGTATAGAAAAAATCGTACTCATGGGAACTTCCTATGGTGGCATGGTGGCCCTGAGTTATGCAGTACGCTATCCTGAGAATGTTGCATCTGCGATCGCGATTGCCACAGCGGCCAGTTCCCGGTTTTTGCAACTGGCCCAGCAGAACTTAGCTGCTAGGGGAACAGCGGCACAAAAGGCGATCGCCCAGCGCTTGTGGGAGGGTTCCTTTGAAAATGAAGCCCAACTGCGGGAATACTTTCAGGTAATGGAACCAATGTACTCCTTAACTTACGATCCTCCCAAAGCTGCTGAAGATTGGGAAAGAACCATGCTTTCCGTCGATGCCATCAATGTTGCCTTTGGCGGGTTTCTGCGATCGTACAATATCCTCGACCAGTTACATAAAATCACAGCCCCCACCTTAGTAATAGCAGGCCGACATGACTGGATCTGTCCCCCAGAATTATCAGCAGAAATTGCCAACATAATTCCCAATGCCGACCTCAGAATCTTTGAAAACAGCGGACATTCGGTGCGGGCCGACGAACCGGAAGCCCTGCTAGATGCCATTTCCGGCTTTTTAGTCTACAAGCATTAGGCTGTCGGGCGCCAAATCTGTAGCACCATTAACAAGAATTGGTGCTAGCATTTGCAACGGTAGTTTATTAGCCCATAGCTTCAAAATCATCTTCACGTAATTTCGCGGTTCCGTCTTCTTGCAATACCCAAAGTTCTTTATGGATGACGGATCCGCATAGTTTGCCTATTGTATTGCCGATTCTGTGTTAGGAATTACTGTGGCGATCGCCTTTGGAGAGCGATCGCCCAAACCACGACCGCAACCTCAGTTCAGTAACTTGCGATTAGCGGTAATAATTGTCAAATTGTCGTCCTTAAAATCAGAATCGTGCGTTACCAGCTTCAGACCTTTTGTTTGGCAAAGTTCGGCCAACATCATGTCATTAAAATCAGCACCTCCTGTAGCATACTTACTAAAAATTGGATCCAGATTAATTGATTCAAAACCGCTGCCCGTTTGCTGGCACTTTTTGAGAAGCCTTCGGGATTTGGTGACAATTTCTTTAGCAACTGGCTTAAACTCATCGCTGTTACGAAAGGACTTGAATTGCTCTGGCTTCGTTGCTAATGGCCATTCGTTGTAAACAAATCGAGCATAAGCGTTAATGAATTCAGACAGCACGAAACCATCTAAGAATATCTGCCCCCCGACGCTACGAATTTGTCGCAGAGCCAAAGTATATTTGGCTCTTAATCGAGGATATCTATTCCCGGTTGGTCCATAAATATACAGCCAGACATTGGCATCAAATAACACCTCATCACTGTTGCTAAATTTGTAATCTTCGATCCGATAAACTTGGTTACTCATAGTCATCCCCGAAAGCATCCCGTGCTGCTGCGATGAATCTCTCTGGGTCTTTGAGGTACTTTTTCACCCAGCGAACCGTGTATGTAAGGTCTGCCGCGTCATCTGGCTCCATGTCGATCGCCCTGAGGTTAGCTTCCAGAAAGTCTTCGGGAAATAAAGCGTACAGATGACCGATCGCATCTGCCAAGAAAGCGGAGGTAATATCTTCGCCATCTTTGAAGGAAACAATGACTCTCTTACCAGACCGCAAAGCCCCAGCGATCGCTTCGCATACTTTTTGGCCATCAACATTTGCAATACATAAATTATGGCCCATGATTTCCGTCACCGCGATCGTCACGGTCTCGCTGGTTGTCGGAGTAGGAGTTGTGAGGATATTCATTTCTGTGATGGTAACCGCGCTCCTTGATGCTAGCACAAACTTCGACGTGCGATGCTTGATTTTTTCCTTTGGGACGATCGCCTCGCCCCTCGACGAACCATAACCACCCCAAGGGCTCTGGACGGATCCGCATAGTTTGCCCATTGTATTGCCGATCCTGTGTTAGGAATGACGTATCGGTGAGGTTGGGGGAGGAAGAAAAGAAAGACAAGGGGACTGGTGAAGACAACGGCGTATGCTCAAGTTGACTCAGTTGTATCCCCATACGGTCTGGTAGGCCCCGCTCCGAAACCATTTTTAACCCGCAGCGTCCTGCCTTATTTTTAGTCCTACCCCAAAGCGAGCGATGCGCCCCTTGAGCGTCGGTTTTCAACCGATTTGAGCCTCTAGCCTTATGGTTTGAACTCTATGTGTCTCGTCTTTTGTGCGAGTAGCGCTCCCACGATCCACGGAAGGCGGGCCATGAGGCGTTCTCGACAATGGTGCAAGATCGAACGTGAGAATAAAGACCTCATCATGAGAGAGTAACTGTCACTACTGCCGTTATATATAGTCTACCCCAATGTAAAATTACTTTACATTAATGTAAAATTACTTTATTCCAATGTAAAATTACTTTACCCCAATGTAAGATTACATTCGCCTCCAGTCAGATGGGCGATCGCCTCGCGAAGGCCATTACCAGGTAGAACCGCGCTGAACCGCGCTCACTTGTAGTTGATAGCCGGGTGCCGAGACAATACTTCAAGGTTTTGCCATAAATTCCTCCTGGGAAGTCCTGGGGAGTAGGGAGTGGGCGCATCCAATATGAGCGGGGAGTACCAAAAATAAGGCATCATAGATGGCCCCACCAAGCAGGTTATGGAAAGCATTGCCCTAACCCCTAACTCCGCCCCTTGTCCCCCTTGTCTTCACCAGTCCCCCTTGTCTTCCTTTTCCTCCTCCCCCAACCTCACCGATACGCCCAATGACAACCAAAGTCGGAATTTTCAGGGGAACGAGAGCTTTGTGTAGAACGCGCTCGCTTGGCGTTCAAATATCTCGCGGCAATTACTCTCGTTGTATCCAACCACGACAGCCCCTATAGTTGTGCCAATTTCGGGATACATTTCTTCACTCATCTCTCCCGAATCTAAAAAGTCAGGAATTTTAATCAGCCCCTTGACTAAAGATTCGCCAATATCAACAAAAACGCCAAAAGGCGCATGAAACTCGACCTTACCTTGCACGAACCCACCTAGTTCGTACTTGGATTTAATTTGCTGCCAACTGTTACTATCCATGCTGTTTACCTTGGTTTGAGAACTCGTAGAAATTGGTTGAGTATCGTAAATAAGTTTTGAGGAACAACCACCTCAATTCGTTCGCGCTCGTTCTTTTCATCATAGCGAAACTCAAGTGGCTTGAAATATATCGTAACTTTCCCTATCGATCGAAACTTCAAGAATTACATCTTTGTAGCTTTGGTTGAATTCCTCGGCAATACTTCTGTCATTGGGTCCGGCAAAGTAACAACTTCCATCAGTATAAGGAGGATTATAAGGAAAATCAGCAGGTGTAAATCCTTCCTGCAGTAACTTTTGAGCTTTCCCCTTTTGAGGGGCTTTGTAAATTGTGACAGTTTGGGATATATGGGATCCGACTGCATGAGTTGACATTTTGGTTAAGACAAACGTCGGTATTATGGTATCATAGTTTTAGCGACACGAGATAAATTACTGGCTCTGTATCCAAAAAGAGGCGATGGTGGAAACCCGGTAGGATCTAAAAACCGGGTTTCTTAATTCAAGCGGTGTCCACTATGCTGCATCCGCCAACATCATATCAGAAGTCAACAATTCTACAGCCGCCTGATATTGCTGGTCAGCTTCCGTCCCCAATTGGTCGAGAGTAATTTGGTTCAGAGGCACTATTTTATCTGGTTGGATTCCCAATTTGTTAATATCAGTGCGATCGGGAGTCTCATACTTGGCAATAGTCACTACCAAACCAGAACCATCTGACAAGTCAAACACAGACTGGATCAAACCTTTGCCAAAGGTTTTCTCTCCCACCAGCAGGGCCCGATGGTTATCATGTAAAGCACCAGCCAGAATTTCACTAGCACTAGCAGTGCCTTGATTCACCAACACCACCAAAGGATCGTCAGTCAATGCCGAACCCGTCGCATCGAAGCTATCCAACATTCCTTGGCGATCCACTGCATAGACGATCGTACCATCATCCAGCCAGAGACGAGCAATCTCAATCCCTGCGGTCAACAAACCACCGGGGTTATTCCGCAAGTCCAAAATGTAAGCAGCAGCACCTTCTTCCTCCAAGCGATCGATCGCATCGGATACCTCTTGGGTGGCATTGGCGTTGAATTGGGATAGGCGAATATACCCGATATTCAAGCTATTTCCCTGCCCTTCTACTACCCGCAATTGGGCAGTTACAGGGTTCAGAGTAATCCGATCGCGCACCAGTTCGACATCGAATATTGCCTCCCCCTCACGTTCTACTGTCAGTGTCACCAGAGTACCCGCCGGTCCCCGCATCCGGTTAGCCGCCTCTTCTAAGGTCATGGACGAGGTTAACATCCCATCAATCTTCAGGATCCGATCGAGTGGTTGCAGCCCCGCTGCGGATGCTGGCGAACCCGCGATCGGGGCGATCGCCGTTAACACCCCCGTTTCCCCATCCATTGCTATCTGTAACCCCACCCCTGTCAGCTCTCCAGAAGTGCTAATCTCTAAGCTTTTATACTCATTAGATGGCAAAAATCGGGTATAAGGGTCACCTAAACTATCGAGCATTTTGTCGATCGCCTCATAAGTCTGCTCTCTTGTGGCCAGAGATGACCTCTTCGTTCCCTGACGGACTAGCCACCAGTTCTGGTGATTGAAGCTATCATCCAGATAGGCGCGATTGACAATGCGCCAGACTTCATTGAACAGCTTCTGGTTATCGGTCAGAGCCTCAGCAGCTGGAGACCAGGCTAGGGCGATCGCCAGTGGCAGTACGAGTAAAAATCCCATCCAGACAAGTCGCTTATACATAATCTCCCCTTAAGCTTTCGTCTATGTTACAGTTTGAGAAGATAAATATTTAGGATCCTTGGCTTCATGTTTACCAAGCAGGTAACAGAATCAAAAATATACAACTGGTTTCAAGAACGCCTGGAAATCGAGGCGATCTCCGAAGATATCACCAGCAAGTATGTCCCTCCCCACGTCAACATCTTCTACTGCCTGGGGGGATAACCCTGATGTGCTTCTTAATCCAGTTTGCCACTGGATTCGCCATGACCTTCTATTACAAGCCAACGGTAGCCGAAGCCTTCACCTCAGTGCAATACCTGATGAATGAGGTGAGCTTCGGCTGGCTGATCCGTTCCGTCCACCGTTGGTCTGCCAGCATGATGGTGCTGATGATGATCCTGCATATCTTCCGGGTGTACCTCACCGGTGGTTTCAAAAAGCCCCGGGAACTGACCTGGGTAACGGGGGTAGTACTAGCCGTGATCACCGTTTCCTTTGGTGTAACGGGCTACTCTCTACCTTGGGATCAGGTGGGATACTGGGCTGTGAAGATTGTCAGCGGCGTACCAGAAGCGATTCCAGTAGTGGGATCGATGATCGTGGAACTGATGCGCGGTGGTACCGCCGTCGGTCAAGGGACCTTGACCCGTTTCTACAGTCTCCACACCTTCGTTCTGCCCTGGATGATCGCTGTCTTCATGCTGTTGCACTTCTTAATGATTCGCAAGCAGGGCATCTCTGGTCCGTTGTAATCATATTGGTGACTGGTGAGGTGAAAACTCGCCAACAATAGAAAAGGAGAACAAAAACTATGGCAACAGAAATAAAGCCAGATCTGAGCGATCCGAAGCTACGGGCCAAATTGGCACAAGGCATGGGTCATAACTATTACGGCGAACCCGCTTGGCCGAATGACCTGCTGTACGTCTTCCCGGTGGTGATGCTGGGAACCCTCACCTGTATAGTGGCCCTGGCAGTATTAGATCCGGCAATAGTTGGCGAACCAGCAGACCCATTTGCGACCCCTCTGGAAATTCTGCCAGAATGGTACTTCTATCCGGTGTTCCAAATTCTGCGGACAGTTCCCAATAAACTCCTGGGAGTCGTGCTGATGAGTTCGGTACCCCTGGGTCTGATGCTGATTCCGTTTATCGAGAACGTTAACAAGTTCCAAAATCCCTTCCGCCGTCCGGTGGCAACGACTGTGTTTTTGATTGGCACCCTCGTTACCCTCTGGTTGGGTATTGGCGCGGCTTTCCCGATCGATGAATCCTTTACTCTCGGTCTGTTTTAAAAAAACTGACTTGACGCCTGCTGTTTGGTGCGGATGTAGGTCTGCTCAACATAAGCAGGCGTCATTAGGCGTTGCACAATTACGGGATGATGGGCATAGTTGCAGAAGTCTTAAACCTAGACTACAAGCCAGTTTCAGTTATGTGCCAAAAAGGGCATCATCCCCAAAATGTGCAACGCCCGTCATTATATTGGGGATTGATGGTCGCCATGAATTCGATTACCTCTTGGCCGTCGAGTGGTCGAGAGAAAAGGTATCCCTGTCCGTATTCGCAGTCGAGCGATCGCAGGATCTCCCGCTGCTGTGGTGTCTCTATCCCTTCGGCAATCACATCCAATCCCAGAGAGTGAGCGAGGGTAATAATAGCTTTGGCTATGTCAAAGTCTTTGCCATGCCCCTCAATGTTGTCAACAAACGAACGGTCAAGCTTCAGAGTATCGATCGGCAGACGTTGCAGGTAGGAAAAAGAAGAATAGCCAGTGCCAAAGTCATCCATAGACAACTGTATCTGTCTTTGTTTAAATTGCTCCAGCAAGGCGATCGCAGCGGAACTATTCTGCATCAGAATGCTTTCCGTAATCTCTAGCTTCAAACAGGACCCACTCAAAGAGAGGGTCAGCAGCAAGTCGTCCAGGAACTGTAGTAAAAGGGGATGCCATAGCTGCATGCCAGAGAGATTGACACTGACACGGAAATGGTCGGGCAAGCGATCGCGCCAGATACTCAACTGTCGGCAAGCTTCTGACAATACCCATTCACCCAGAGGAATAATCAGTCCCGTTTCTTCTGCCAAGGGAATAAACTCAGTCGGGGAAACCAGTCCCCTGGTGGGATCATCCCACCTCACCAGGGCTTCAAAACCCACAATCTCGTCAGTTTTCAGCGAGACAATGGGCTGATAATTGAGATGCAACTGTTGCAATTTAATGGCCCGTTGCAGGTCCGCTTCCAAATGTAAGCGCTCGATCGCCTTTGTCTGCATACTGAGATCGAATAGAACCGTGCTAGCAAAGGAGGGCATCTTCCCATAATGCATGGCCGTGTCAGCGGCCCGCAGAAATTCTTCCGGTTGGTGATAACCGATATTGCTGAAAACAATTCCCATACTGGTAGTCGATGACATCACAGTCCCGTTGAAGTTAAAAGGCAATTCCAGGGCCATATGGATATCGGAAGCTTTTTGGACAGCCTGCTGTTCCTGGATATCCTTCAGGAAGATGGCGAATTCATTTTCCCCTACATGAGCTATTCTATCTTTAGGCCCCACACAGGTCTTTAACCGACTAGCCACCTCCACCAATAAGCGATCGGCTTGTTCGTGACCAAAGCTGTATTTAAACCTCCTGTAGTGGTCTAGCTCCAGAAATAAAACTGCGAATAGACAACCCTGCTGTGAGTCTTCGAGACATTGGCGAATCTCTTCTAGCATCTGATAACGATTGGGCAGATTTGTCAGTCGATCGTAAGCAGCCTGGTATTGTAGTTGTGCCATCGCCTGTTGCAGTTGCTGCTGTTGTGCCTTCATTTGCTCCACCAACTTCAGAGTTTTTTTGATAGTAATTTCTAAATCCTCAAAGTCGATCGGCTTGATCAGGAAGTCAAAAGCACCAAAGTTCATCGCTGTCCTAATATTTTGGATCTCCCCATAAGCTGACATCACCACCGTCTTGATATTCGGATAGATTTTGAGGACTTTTTCTAATAAGGTGAGACCATCCATTTCGGGCATGTTGATATCAGTCAAGATCATATCGATCTGCGGTTCCGTTTCCAATTTTCGCAGTGCCTCTACCCCATTATAAACAAAGAAAAACTCGAACTCTTTAGCTTTGAGATTTTTTCGGAATCGCTGTTTGATTAAACGTTCTAACTCTAACTGGTCATCCACGACGAGGATTTTTGCTGGTTTCATAGCCTTTTTCCTACTGCATTTAGATTCTCGTTCTTAAGTATAAGCCCCATTTGTAGGTAAAATGAGAATAAATTATGTCATTTCTCCCAGTTTATTTTCTACTGCCTCGGTGCTGTCCGACAATTATCATGGGTCAAGGATAACCCCAAACCCGTGCCTTCTCCTGTCGGTTTAGTGGTAAAAAAGGGATTGAAGATGCGATCGCAGATATCTAGTGCTATGCCAATGCCGTTATCACGAATGCCTATTTCTACCTCTTCCCCCTGGTTAAGAGTTTTGAGCCACAGCATGGGGGTAATGTTGGTCTGATTTCTTTCTGTTTAGGGGCTCTTCTCAATCTAGTATGCTAAAAATAGGTCTTGAATGGGCATTGATGCAGGAGCTCAACGGGAGCTCTTAAAAACGGGAAAACCTTATCAGGGTTGACATTCAGCCTCTAGTTATGGTATAATCGCTCTTGCGCTCTATAGAAAAAACAAGGGGGAATTTATTTTATGCCACGCTCGAATAATAAAATGCTAATAACATTGTTAAACATTCCCGGCGTAAAAGTGGTCGGGAATACAAAGGCTCATTTAAAAGAATTGATTCTGACGATTGAGGCTGAAAAACAAGAAGCTATTTGCCCTAGATGTCATCATAAAAGTCAGCATTTACATCAGAATCATACTTATTTAATTAAGGATTTGCCCTGGAATGAAAAACAAGTTTTTCTCAAAATAAATCGCCGACAATTTAAGTGCCAATGCTGCTCTAAACCATTTAGTGAGGAATTAGAATATGTAGCAAGTCGGCGCAAATATACTTATAGGCTAGCAGAACAAGTGGTTCGAGAAGTATTAAATGGAGATCTTCTGAATGTAGCAGCGAGATATGACTTAAAAGAATCCGACGCGACAAATGTTGTCTTCTGTGGTCAAGCTAAAAATTCAACCGCCATCAACTGAACTAAAAAAGCTAGGTATCGATGAAATTGCATTGGTGAAAGGGCAAGGAAATTATGTAGCGGTTTTGGTAGACATTTCTAATAGTAAACTTTTGGAAATAGTTCCTTCTCGACGACAAGAATATTTGCGGAAAGTATTGCTATCATGGGGTTCTGAGGTTTTAAATGGTATAGAAGAAGTGAGTATAGACCTGTGGAAACCGTATAAAAGTTTAGTGAAAGAGTTGATGCCGAATGCTGATGTTGTCGCCGATCGTTTTCACGTGTTCAAACAGGTGAATGAAGAACTAGACATAGGTCGTAAGAACTCTAAAAATGAAGCAAACAAGATCAAAAACAAGTCCCAAAAATCGGCCAAAATATCGGCATTGAACCAAAGCAAATATGTATTACTTAAGAAGGAGAAAGATCTCAAAGAAGATCAGAAAATTAAGCTAAAATCAATTCAAGAAAAGATCCCAGTGCTCGGTAAAATGCATCGTTTAAAAGAACAGCTTCGCGATATTTATGAGAGATTGGAAAAAGATGCAAATCCGACTTTACTTTTGATAGATTGGCTCCTAGAGGCAAAAGAGTTTTTCCCCGAGAGTGTGAGGACAATTATTCGATGGTTCGGAGAAGTTGTCGGTTATTTTGAGTCAGGGACAACTCAAGGAACTGTGTCAGGCATAAATAACCGTCTCAAGTTAATTAAGCGCAAGGGATATGGGTTTAGAAATTTCGATAATTTCCGCTTGCGTAGTCTACTTTCCTGGTGCTTTTAGCATCAATTTAGCATACTAGATTGAGAAGAGCCTGTTTAGCACGGACAGCATAGCAAGCATTTTCGATAATATTAATGAAGGCGCGACTCGGCGGCTACCAACAAGATTTGTTCCAGAGTAGCATAAAGCTGCTGATTTTGCCGTTCCAGGGTCTTCCTTAAAGAGTGCAGCTTTAACTGTACCCGCACTCGGGCTAATACTTCCTCTGACTCAAAGGGCTTGGTGATGTAATCTACTGCACCTATAGACAAACCTTTGACTTTATCCAGGGGATGTCTTGCGTCTTGGGATTTGCCTTCAGCATCTGGCAAGTTTCAAATCAGTCAATTCCCAGCATCTGAATATCCAACAATCATAGCTTGCCTGTTATATTTGATTAGCTCGCGCGGTCAATTGCCACCCGGAACTTAAACCCAGCGCTTTTCAAAAGGTCTGTGATAGCACAGAAAAATTATTGGTGACGTCATCGACAATTAAAATCAATTTCTTCACTCTCTGTCATTGGCTGATTACACTCGTTCTGAGTTTTTGAGAGACGATCTCGGGCCATCATACCAGGGAGCGATCGGTTCCCTATTATCGGTCTGTATCGCTAGCAATATCCTACATATAATACAGAAGTGATATAGAAGGTTCGATAGAATAGTCGGGGAAAGGAGAGCATGCCCTCCCGGTGCAAGTACTCCGATGGGAGTAGAGAAAATCTGTATATCCGTTTCAAGAGTAGCCAAGTCCCTTAGGGAATGGATGTGATATCAAATACAAATTGAGAATTTATTGGTCCTTGAGAGCAGGGAGTTCTTTGTGGCAATCATGAATCCCCCAGGAGACCTCCTAGCTTCGTGACTCGCAAGGTGTCAATGGCGGCGGCGTCAATTAAGTTAGGGTTAAGCGAGGTACTGGAAATGGGCAACCTGGACGCAAAACTAGACTGGGGCTATGCTGTCGATCATGTGGAAGCGATGTGGCGGATGCTGCAAGCCGATGTTCCAGAAGAATATGTGATTGGTACTGGGAAACTGCAGACTGTGCGAGAATTGGTAGCGGCAGCTTTTGATTGTGTGGGAGATGCCTGCATAATGCCATCCCAGGAAGGATTTGGTATCGTATATCTAGAGGCAATGGCTTGCGGGGTGCCGGTGCTAGCAGGAGATGCTGATGGTTCGGCTGACCCCTTACAGGATGGACGCCTGGGCTGGCAGGTGCCTCACCGAGACCCGGAAGCGATGGCGGCGGCTTGTATCGAAATCCTGAAAGGAGGGGATAAGTAGTTATGTAAAATTAATTTTATATTTTTTTCCAACATCTCGAAGCACATCTTCCACAGCTTTAACTAAACTTTTCCAACTCTCATAGGCATCAGTATTTAGCCATGAGTATTTAATAAATCGCCACAAAATTTCAATAATATTTAACTGGGGAGAATAGGTAGGCAAATAAAAAATTGTCAACTCTTTTTTTTCCCATTCTTCTTGTTTATTTTTCACGGCATTACTCGTATGAGTGGAAGCATTATCCATCACCAACACGGTTTTTTTCTTTAGTGTTGAACAAAAATCATCTATACATGATATAACTACCTCACTATTAATCTGACACTCAAATAAGTAAGGATCTAGTTCATTCTTGCGGTTCAAAAATCCCAAGACATTTAATCTTCTACTTTTTTTACTTTTTACCTCAATAACTTCTCCATGTTCTTGCCATGCATAAGGGACATATGCATTTAAACAAAAACCGGTTTCGTCAAAAAATATTAAATCAATTTCGCCTCTATCTTCTTGTTCTTTTAACTTTTTTAATTCTTTCTTTTTTTCTTGATATTCCGTGGGTTCTGGCTCCCCTCCTACCCGTTTTCGGATCCGTCGCCACGACATATTTTCATTTTTTAATATCCTTTTAATAGTGTCTTTACTCACTGACACGTTCCAATTTTCTTTGGCTTTTTCTTTCACCAATTCGATTTTTTTGGGAGATTCTTTAGTCCAGGCCACTATCTGCTCTTTTTGTTCCGAATTAAATTTCGGTTTCCTTCCACGTCCTTTTCTATCATATAATCAGACTAAATTTAGCTCTTCCCAAGCATTAAACCAATTATATATTGTCACAATAGACACGTCAAATATGTTCATCAATTCTTTGGTTTGATAACCTTCATGCGAGAGAAGAATGCAATGTGCTCGTCTTCTAACGTGAGAATATTTACTTTGTGCATAAATCCGTTTAAGTAGATTAATTGTTTCATGGCTTAATCCCTTTATAAATCTCATGGCTAATTTTCACCTCACCTAATGTCTGAATGAACTTTTCCTTAATTATAGCATGTTTTTATCCCCTAGGCAAAATATAAAAATAATTTTGCACAACTACTTATCCGCTGCGATGGGGAGTGGTTGCGACAAGAGGCGATCGGGGCCTTTGGGAAAGGGGCCTTCACCAAGCGATTAGCAGAACTGCTCGATCGCGACGAATCTAGCTAGGATAGAAATAATTGAAGATGCATGTACCCCAAAGGAGAAGATCGTGAACCGAGACGGCTTCAAGAATATTCAATTCAATCTTTCTGGCCTTGGCTTTTGGCTTGCTGTCTTTGGGGTGTTTTGGTTACTCAGTGCCGTTGGTCTGGGCTGGTTGGTCAACTCATTCTTGATTTTAATCGCCTTGATTTCCATTTCCCCAGTGATTTTGTTTCTGGGGGCCCGCTGGTGGCTGAAACGCAACCTGATATCGGATCGGTGCCCCGTTTGCGGCCATGAATTCATGGCTTTGAATCGGACTCGGTGCCAGTGCCCTAACTGTGGGGAACCTCTCCTGGTGGAAAAAGGTCGTTTTAGTCGCCTGACCCCTAGCGGCACAATAGATGTGGATGTTGTCTCAGTTAAACAGCTGGAGGATTCGTAGGGCGGGCGGATCCCTGTCCGGAGGTCCGGAGGTTGTCAGTTGTCAAATGCCAAGTCTGTCTCTACTTCTAAATAAAGTTCGATCGCCTCTTGAATACGTTCCATAAGTTGATCTAAAGACTTTGCTTGTGTATGACACCCAGGAAGACTTGGCACAGAAGCAACTAAATAGCCCTGAGAATCCTTCTCGATGATGACGTTAAATTCTCTGTTCATCCTGACACTTGCTCCTTGCTGACTTCATTTTATTGGGAAGAGATGGACAGGGTATAGTCTTGAGGGCCGGACGCCCGATCGCCTATATAAATAGAGTATGTCCCCTGGGACCAATATCCCGGCACTTCTATCTTACCCCCAGAGAAACCGTCCGCCATCAGGCAGGGGATGCTATTGGGTCCGTCAATCTTGAGGATTGGTTGACCGACTGCACTTTGGAGAATAAAACGCATTGAACTAATGTCTTGCGTGAGCTGGACGACGATATTAGGCTCTGAAGCAAGGTTAGCACAGTTGTTACTGCTCGATCCTATAGATGTCCCCTTAGTCAGTTCTAGTGGATCTGGTTCAAAAGTGGGCGCGACTTGCACGACTTTTGGGTTCCCTCGGGCAGCAGTAACGAACATCATTGCCGCTATTGTGGTTAAAATTATCCCAGGACGTATCTTCAGCATGGGTTTATTCCTCTTACTTGTCTAACGCACCCTGTTTGAAGTATCTTCTATATTCTCAGATGGATTCTAATTGCGGTTTGTTTCCTCGTTGGGTGCGTTACTGGCAATGGGTTGCTTAACTGATTAGAGGTTCTAATGCCTGGGCGATCGCCTGTCGCTGTTCTTGGTCGTAACCCCAGCGTGACAAAAATTCTTGGTAACTGCCATTGCCCGTGGTGGCGCTGGCATATAACTGCTGCGATCGCTCTTGCACCTCCGGCAACTGTAATAGTTTTATTATCTTGGCGCTGCGCGATCGCACTCTTTGGGAACTGGCGGCCATTTTCTCGTCTTGATTCCGTTGATGAGTAATGCTCGTGGCTGTTGACATGGCGATATTTTTTACCATTAAATCGGATATTGTTTCCGTATTATGACGTAAAGCCTCAATCACCGCAGGAGTCGGATTATCTGCAAAAGGTCGCTCGTCTGTTAAATAAGTTACAAAAAAACCGCGAGCACCAGGTAAGGTGCTGACTAGAGATGCGATCGCATCTTGGATCTGGCTTGAAGATAATTTACCCCGTTCTAGCATGGTAAGTAAAGTCTGGGTGAGGGCGATCGCGTCTTCAAAGGTGACGTTGTCGGGGATGGTCAAAGTAGAATCAGCCATTGTAGTTTAAGCTATATCTGGTATATTCCTATTGTAATCATGGCAATCCAATCTTCTTACCAACAGTCTGGCAAACCGAAAGAGCGCAAGACGGATAAAAAGAAACCGCCAGGCAATGACGAGTCACAGCTATTACAGCCGGAAGCCCAGGTGGAGGAGACGGAAAAGCAGGAAGAAAAACTGCGCCCCCATCGACTGGCTGACTATATTGGGCAAACTGAACTGAAGGATATTCTGAATATTGCCATGCAAGCAGCTAAAGCGAGAAAGGAAAGTCTGGATCACCTGCTGCTTTACGGTCCGCCGGGTTTGGGCAAAACTACCATGTCTTTGATTATCGCCTCGGAAATGGGTGTTAATTGCAAAATTACTGCGGCACCCGCTTTGGAACGTCCCCGCGATATTGTGGGTTTGCTGGTGAGTTTGCAGCCTGGTGACGTGCTGTTTGTGGATGAAATTCATCGCCTGTCCCGGGTAACTGAGGAACTGCTTTACCCGGCCATGGAGGATTTTCGCTTGCAAATTACTATTGGTAAGGGGAAATCTGCTAAAACTCGCACTATTCCCCTGAAACCTTTTACTCTCGTGGGGGCGACGACTCGCGTGGGTTCCCTGACTTCTCCTTTGCGCGATCGCTTCGGTTTGCTGCACCGACTGCGCTTCTACGATCTGGATGAACTGACTCAGATTGTACTGAGAACTGCTAATATTTTGCAGGCTGGAATTACCCCCTCGGGGGCTACTGAAATTGCCCGTCGCGCCCGGGGTACTCCCCGCATTGCTAACCGCCTCTTGAGACGAGTGCGAGATTATGTCCAGGTTAAAGCTAGTTTACCAATTACTCAGGAACTGGCTGGTGAGGCTTTAGAAATGTACAATGTTGACTCTTGCGGTCTCGACTGGACAGACCGACTGATTCTGACTGCGATGATTGAAAATTTTCATGGCGGACCCGTGGGTTTAGAAACTTTATCGGCGGCAATAGGAGAAGATGCCCATAATATTGAGGAGGTTTACGAACCTTATCTGTTGCAGATTGGCTTCTTGCAGCGCACTCACCGAGGACGTGTGGCAACTGCCGCTGCTTGGGAACATTTGGGTTACGATAATCCCAATAGATTGCCGTTATTCACCATTAATTATTCGCAATGAAACGTTTCTTTCTGACAATTTTCACGATTTTATTGGTCGTGGGATTGGCCGGGCCAGTTACATTGGCCGAGTCTAGCATCTCTCAATCCCAATTTATCCAACTGGATGCCTTAAATCAAAAGGCTTTTGGGGCGATCGCCCAGTCCGATTTTGCCCAGGCGGAGCTATATTTGACCCAAATGCTGGAAATAGCTCCTGATAACCCAGCTGTTTTGAGTAACCGTGGGAATGTCCGCCTGAGCCAGAATAAGCTAGATGAGGCTTTGGCTGATTATAATCAGGCTGTGGAATTAGCTCCCAATGTTACGGACCCTTATCTGAATCGCGGTATCGCTTGGGAAGCCTTGGGTATCTGGTCAAAGGCGATCGCGGATTACGATCGGGTGCTGGAACTGGACGCTAATGATGCTGAGGCATATAATAACCGGGGTAATGCTAAAGGCGGATTGGGTGATTGGCCCGGTGCAGTCGCCGATTTCCAAAAAGCCTTTGAGTTAGATCCTGATTATGCCTTGGCCCGGGCAAATTACGCCCTAGCATTGTATCAAGCAGGGGACCAGGAAGAGGCGACGCGCACTATACGGAACTTAGTGAGAAAATATCCGCAATTTGCCGATATGCGGGCAGCCTTAACAGCGGTACTTTGGGCAGAAGGTAAAGCAGGTGCTGCTGAAAGTAACTGGGTGGCAGTTGTGGGCCTCGATGAGCGCTATCAAGATTTAGATTGGGTCCGCAATGTTCGTCGCTGGCCTCCTTTAATGGTGGATGCCCTGGAACATTTCCTCAATTTGTGATAAGCTATGGGCTACTCTGCGAAGAAGCGGTGCGAGCAAGTCTCGCCTCGCTTTCAGGAAGCCTACGATAAAGGCACTCTCAATTACATGACTAATGGCACTTGGAAAGGTAAGAATGGCAAGGATCAACCGGTGATCTGTGCGGCGAGTGTCTTAGGAGGGGATTGTGAGACGCTGCTATTCACCCTGCGGCATAAAGATGATTCCCAGAAAATTCTCGCTCAACTCAACGAGATTATTCAAGATAATAGTAGTAAGCCCGCGCGACATGATTCTGGGGTTTCCGACCAAATCTATATCAAGGTGGATCTGGAGGATTTTCTCCGTAATGCCCCCGATAAAGAGTAGAATGGATGGTAAGTACGCTTCGTGCTTACTACGAACCCTTAGTTCCTCGTTCCGTGGATCGGCCACGGAATGCTACCTTTGAGGCTCTGCCTCAAGTGTCTAGAATCAAGGATGCAGAGCCTCAGACTCGGCGTTCCGGGGTGCAGTCATGCATTTGTTGCATAGGGATCCTATGACTGAGAGGGCCCATGTTAGATCGACCGGCGCAAGACCACACCCGGGCCTCGGCACTATGGGATATGACGGATGACTTACTGGACGAGCGCTGAGGGTCTGTTTGACTTGGTGGGATAATTGCTTTGCGACAAATGATATTTGCTATGGGCCAGAGCAAATATGATATGGGCCATAGCAAATATGATATGGCCCATAGCAAATATGATATGGGCCAGAGCAAATATGATATGGGCCAGAGCAAATATGATATGCGGCATATTTGACTCGTTCGGTGGGCGAAACTTGGTCACCCAGAACAGAGGCTGCGCCTCTGGTCACAAGGCAAAGAGCCCTACCGGTAAAGCCGATGCCACCCGGAGTTCCCGCGCGTTAGCGGAGAGCAGAGTCGCACCCGATCGCATCAGACCGTGCGTTCCCAATGTTGATAAGAGGTAAAAGATAACTAAGATGGTAGCAATTTCAGACAGATTACCAGAGATGAGTCCCCAGGAGTACCTGGAATGGGAAGAACAACAACCCATCAAGCACGAATACGTCAATGGCTACGTTTATGCTATGGCGGGCGGAACTATTCCCCACAATATAATTGCCGTTAACCTGACGAATGCGCTGAAAAATCACCTGAAAGGCAAAGGGTGTTTAGTTTTATCGGCAGATGCTAAACTCGGCATTTCTGAACAAGGTCCATTTCACTACCCGGATGTGATGGTAACATGCGACGAACGGGACAGAAAGGCAATTAAAATGGTAAGATATCCTTGCCTGATTGTGGAAGTTTTTTCTCCCAGTACGGAAGCACGCGATCGGGGGGATAAATTCACCCATTACCGCCGCATCAGCACTCTCAAAGAATATGTACTGATTAGTGCCGATAGCCTGAGCGTGGAATGCTACCGCCTGAACGATCGAGGGAAATGGGAACTGACTCATTATTCTCTTGAAGAAAGTACGCTATCAGAAACGGAACTGGAAATTAACCTGACTAGCGTTGATTTTAGCTGTCCGATTTCTCAATTATACGAAAATACGGAATGGCGAAACGCAGCGGTCGATCGCGTTACGGCAGAAAGGGAACGGCAAATGGCAGCCAGAGCAGTCGCTATGGAGAATTTAAATCGTAATGTCGAGCGAGCGGCTCGTACTGCCGAGGCTGCGGGTTTAGAGCTTGAGAAATCTATGCGCAAGGCTGAGGTCGATCGAGCGGAGATCGATCGGATCGTGGAATATCTGATGGGCAAAAATTCCAATAGCGGTTCTCCAACTTCTTGAAATGATTTGTGCCCTAGGGTGGGCATCGCCCACCAGCGCCAGTCACAAGGTAAAATAACTGAAAAAAGGAAAATAACAAATGACGAGCAAACTTGACCAGATAGAACAGATTCTCGCACAAACTGCTCTGATGCAGCAAGCACATGCAGAGGCGATCGCCCGCATAGACGATCGCCTCGATCGCTTTGCAGCAGAAACGGAACGGCGACTCGCTGCCCTCGAAAGCTTTACCGAACAACATGCAGAGGCGATCGCCGGCATAGATGCTCGCCTCGATCGCTTTGCAGCAGAAACGGAACGGCGACTCGCTGCCCTCGAAAGCTTTACCGAACAACATGCAGAGGCGATCGCCGGCATAGATGCTCGCCTCGATCGCTTTGCAGCAGAAACGGAACGGCGACTCGCTGCCCTCGAAAGCTTTACCGAACAACATGCAGAGGCGATCGCCGGCATAGATGCTCGCCTCGATCGCTTTGCAGCAGAAACGGACAGGCGACTCGCTGCCCTGGAAACCTCTATGGATAATTTATCCCGCCAGGTGGATAATACGTCTCGTACTGTCGATGCTATGGGTCTAAATGTCCAGAATTTAATACGCAATACTACTGTTGCGCAAGCGCGGATCGAGCAAATATGGGAATATCTGATGCGCCAAACTCCCAATGGCGGTTCCCCAACTTCTTGAAATTATTTGTGCCCTAGGGTGGGCATCGCCCACCAGTACCAGTCACAGATAAATCCACGGGTATTACTCGTTCGGTGGATCGGCCACGGAATGCTATATTTGAGGCTCGGCCTCTTGTGTGTAGAAGACAGATTTTGTAGGTAAAGTAATTTCGTCCTAGCAATAGGAGAGATTTACCCGAATGTAGCTTTTTTGGGTAAGGACAATGCTAGGAAACGATCTCGAACTAGAGGCGGGAGCCTCAGCAGGCCCGTTCCCAGGCGGTCCCCAGGGAACGAGATCTTCTCAGGGAACGGGATCTTCCCCAGAGGCGGGAGCCTCAGGTATCGCGGCGCCAGGGGTAAGCCCGCGCAGGCTTTGTCCATGTAGCGATACAATTTATAGTATCGCGGCGCAAGCTAACCGGTGGGCGGTGCCCACCCGACAAAGGAGGTAACAACAGATGAATCGCTATGGACTAATTCTAGTCGCATCTATATTACTACTACCCGGCTGTATCTCTTGGGATGATGTCTCAGGGCTCAAGGTGCTCGAGCAAGAGTCTACCTCTAGGGCACTCTCTGGGGAACGTCTCCGCCAAATCGCAACTGCTATTACTGTTGAGGTGCATGCTAATGACAATTCTGGTTCTGGCGTCCTGATGAGAAAAGATGGGCAACTGTATACTGTTCTCACTAACGCTCACGTCCTCACCCCTGGCGAACCCTATCGCATCGTTACTCCCGATGGCAAAACCCATCCGGCGACTTTGATGGCTAAATATAATAACCGTTCTGATGGCGGCTACAACCTGGACTTGGCGCTGTTGGAGTTTTCTGCTGCGGATGACTATGAAGTGGCATCTATTGCAAATACTTCTTTGGTTGGCGAACAGCCTGTTTTTGCTTCTGGGTTCCCTTATGATGCCGATGGGTTGCTGTTTACTGAGGGCAAGATCCCTTCTTGGACCATGTCGTTGCGCAAACAAGCTTTGCGAGACGGTTACTAAATTGGCTACTCGAATGAGATTCGACAGGGTATGAGTGGCGGTCCCATTCTGAATGGTGGTGGCGAGTTGATTGGCATTAATGGTTTGAGCGCTTATCCGATTTTGCAGACGGCCTACGTGTTTGAGAATGGCGAGTCTCCGACTGATGCACTGCTGGCAGACCTCAACCGCGTCAGTTGGGGGATACCCATTGGGAGGTTGCTTGAGGTTGAACCGAGTTTTGGGGAGACTGCCCTCTATGCTTCTCTGACTGGGGTGGCGGCGGAAGTAAATAAGATCGCCCAAGAGATTACGGTGAGAATCGATCAATCGCGGGGGAATGGTTCGGGAATAATTATCGCCCAGCGGGGAAACAGTTACTATGTCCTGACTGCCAAGCATGTAGTGGACAAAGAAGAGAAATATCAGGCGGTCACTCATGATGATAAGCGATACCCGGTGGACTATAGCACGGTACAGACACTGGGGGTGGACTTGGCAGTGTTGCAGTTCCAGAGTCAGGAAAGTTATCGCGTGGCAACTCTGGCAAATTATGATTTGGAAATTGAGGAAAGACGCTGGGTTTTCCTCTCAGGGTGGCCGGGGTTGAAACTAGGAGAGGTCAGAAGACCTTATCCGCTGCTTACTGCTGGACGGGTTTTCAGTAAGGAAAGGGGGGCTATTGCGGCGAAAGACTCTTACTCTTTAACGGAAGCAACTGGTTATGAGCTAGTCTATACTAATCCTACTCTAGGCGGGATGAGTGGTGGACCCGTGTTAGACTCTCGCGGACGGGTGATTGGCATTCACGCCGCAGCGGAGGGAGAAGAAGTATCTAATGTTCAGTTGGGTTATAGTTTGGGAGTGCCTGTCAGGACGTTTTTGAATTTGGCAAGCAGGGCGCAGATATCACCAGAGTGGTTAAAGGTAGAGTCGGAAGTACCACCACGACTGAATAGAGGAGAAATTACTGCTATTCGGGAGGCTTTATTCACTGCGAAGAAACCCTCTAAAGGTGCGAAAGCAAAGGATTGGGTGAATTATGGCAATCAACTGTGGCGGTTGTTTGAGTTCAAAGAGGCGGTTGCGGCTTTTGACAAAGCGAGAAAACTGAATCCAGATTTCGAGGAAGCTTGGTATGCAAGGGGTTTGGCACTGATCGAGCAGGAAGAATATCAAGCAGCGGTGGCATCTTTTGATAAAGCGACGGAAATTAATCCCAGCTTCTATCAGGCTTGGCGTAAACGAGGAGAGGCGCTTTACTTGTTGAAGCAATACGAGGAGGCGCTGGCATCTTTTGATAAGGCGATCGCTCTCAATCCCAAAGATTTCATACTTTATGGGTCGCGAGGCGATCTGCTGCAAGAATTAGAACGCTACGCAGAAGCAGTGGAGGCTTACAGTCAAGCAATCAAGATCAAACCCCATCCATTTATCTACAACAACCGGGGTTTGGCACGCCGTGACTTGGGAGAGTTGAAAGAGGCGATCGCAGATTTCAATAGGGCGATAAAAATTAAGCCAGACTATGCGGGAGCATACAACAACCGGGGGACTGCACGCCGTGACTTGGGAGAGTTGAAAGAGGCGATCGCAGATTTCAATAGGGCGATAAAAATTAAGCCAGACTATGCGGGAGCATACAACAACCGGGGGACTGCACGCCGTGACTTGGGAGAGTTGAAAGAGGCGATCGCAGATTTCAATAGGGCGATAAAAATTAAGCCAGACTTTGCGGAAGCATACGTTAACCGGGGGATTGCACGCTATAAATTGGGAGATAAGCAAGGGGCGATCGAGGATATGCAGAAAGCAGTACAACTCTTCTGCGCACAAGGGAGTCCTTACTGCCAAACAGCACAGGAAAACCTCAGAAAACTTCAGCAGTAGATAGCCGTAGGTAACAATCTTTCCTGGCGTCAAGCAGTAAAGATTTTCTTTGAATAGTACAGCCCCGTGCTAAAATAGAGCAGGGCTAGCAAATAATCAAACCCAACCCCAAGCAGACGCTCGAGGCGATCGCAGTCAATTTATTGACAGTTCCTCGCCAACAAGTTGTAATTCAACTGTGATGAGTAGCTAACTAGCAGATAGTTAGCTAAAATAAGCAATTAAGCAGTCAGATAGGAGATGTAGTAACTCAATGACCGATCGCAAGCAGCCCACAGTAATTTACACGAGTCGCGGTCTATCAATAGCCGGAACCCGGATCACCTTGTACGCCATCCTCGATTATCTGCATGAGGATTGGCCGCCAAAACTGATCCGGGATTGGTTTAACTTGACAGATAATCAAATGGCCGATGTCCTAGCTTATATTGAGGATCATCGCGATCGGGTAGAACGAGAATATCAACAGGTAATCCAGCAAGGTGAAGAAATCAGGCGCTATTGGGAAGATCGAAATAACTCCCGCGACCTCGACTCAGTCCACCCGCCGTTAAAACCCCCGGCTAATAGCTTAAGTAGGTTAAAACCGACTAGAAACAAATGGGAATAGAGGAATAAGTTGTAAGTTTAGTTTACGAAAAAAAATAACAATTCACCCGGTGGCGTTGCGCTTAAGATGGTGACCAACAATTGCGAATATTGATGGCGGGGCGGGATGATAAGGTCTCAGCAAAGGGTGCGATCGCCCGTTTAATCAGATGATGATAATTCAAGAAACAAGGCGGAAAAACCTGGTTTATTGCCTGCGCGAATGGTTGGCGACCCCCGGCGGGCGATCGGAACTTAAAAAATAATGTTTGTAGTCGGTTTTCAACCGACTTTAGCTATTAGAACCCCCGGCGGGCTAACGGGACAGATGCAATATCTCTCAAAACCGCCGGCGGGCGATCGGGTTATCAACTACTTGTGACCGCACCCCGTCGATCGTTCCATGGGCCCTCCCAGTCGCCGGATCCCCCCGGGTTTGAGTTCGTAGTTCTCCGTTAGGTCACGTAATCATGCGGGCCAGCATTTCGATCGACAAGACCTCGATCGGGCAAGAGAGTAACTGTCACTCCTCACGTCCCTGAAGATGCGGGGGGGACCGCTTGCGTTCCCTGGCTCTGCCAGGGAACGAAGGGGGCTATGACATTGCCTCGCCAATCGCCCGGGGGGTTTTGGGGGGCTCGTAGTACAGCTCTTACGTTTACAAAGCTTATTGTAAAGCTTAACTTGGCTTAATGTAAAATTACATTAGCTTATTGTAAACTTTGCATTAGTATAAAACACTTACATGAGCTTAATGTAAAGTAGCTGCAAATTGATGTAAACTTTTATTAGCTTAATGTAAGGCAGCAACAGCTTAATGTAAGCCAGCCATAGTTAATTTTCAGCTAACAAGTGCTTATTGTTTTGGCTTCGACAAACAATAACTGTTCTCCAGCCGGCAGTTTCAGGCTGGCTATGCTCCTTGCTTCCTGCTACCAGCAGGTGCGAGGAGCAATTGAAGTCAGTTACTTGTACCGCAATAACGATCTAGAGTCAACCCCAGAAGTAACCACATTAATTACCAAGATATACCAGGAGTAAAGATGAAAATTAAACCCATCAGTGAAGCCGAATTCAAGCAGCTAGAAGGGGCGCGGCGGGTTATCGTTCACGACCACCCGAGACAATTTGCTTTGTTAGATTTAGGTCAAAGCATAGGGCCTTACGGACTCAGTTGGAGAAGCAGCGCCATTATTCAACCAGTGACTACTATTGACAAAGATGGGCTCCATCTTTGGGTGGGAGTCGATCGAAGGTTAGCAGCAATAGACCTGCAAGATGGTCATATTACACTATCCCTGTCTCTGCTAACTCCCCTGTTTGACATTATAGCTTTAGATGACTGCACCATTGTCTTGACTGAACTGGATCTGTTACTATTTAATAACTCTGATTGTTCGATTCGTTGTCTGGAGGGTTTGCCAGAAATTGCAGCCGATATCACAGTCAAGGACGATGATTTGCTGATTCGCTTGCTGGACGATCGGCATTTAGTCTTAAATCTTCAGACCTTACAATTGAAAGAGCCAACTCTAGTATAAACATTCTCAATCTTGCCCGAACGATTACCCGCGCGCGATAGTTACACACATCCGGGGCACGGCGTCACATAAATTGTCGGGAAAATCAGTCAATTTTCTCGCGCCGTGCCCCGGCCAGACGCGATCGCCCCATAGATGCGAATGTTTGTAGTCGGTTTTCAACCGACTTGGCGCCTCGAAACCTGGCTCCCGCCTGGGAACGCGGGGGTTTGAGCCAGAGGCGGGCTATTGACTCCCAAATTGAGATAACACTGAGGTAAACCTCATTTTACCCGGTTGGGTAGCGCTGCCCTATCTCATCACCACTGGCGGGCTGTCGGGAAAGTGGAGAAGCTGCAAAGTGAAAAAAGGTGTAATATGTGAGGAGAAAGCAAGGATAGCGATGCTTCTATGCCAGAGAACTATGACAGTGACAGAACTCAAAAACCAACTACTTGCCTTGAGTCCCTCCCAAAAGGCATCCGCGATCGAGACCTTAACGCAAACATTAACCAACGGGTCGTTGGGGATAAAAAAAAACCCTGGCGTATGTGGGGGTGATGCTTGTATTGGCAATACTCGCATTCCCGTTTGGTCCCTGGCGATCGATCGCACTCTCGGGATGAGTGATGCCGATATTTTAGCAGCCTTCCCGGATCTAACCGCAGCGGACTTAGTAAATGCCTGGGCTTATGCTGAGGCCCATCCAGAAGAGATCGATCGGGCCATCCGAGAAAACGAAGAAGCGATGCTTGAGTCGGAGGAAATTTAACCAGTGGCAGATTTTTACACCGATGAAAACTTTCCCCTGCCAGTCGTGGAATTACTCCGTAGTTTAGGTCACGATGTCTTAACAGCAAAAGCAGCAGGAAATGCTAATTTAAGCATTCCCGATGAGGAAGTTCTGGCTGGGCGCCGTCAGCCAGAATCGCGCTGTTTTGACACGAAATCGCCGCCATTTTATTCGACTGCATCGATTAGATCCTAACCATGCAGGAATCGTTGTCTGTACAGAAGACTCCAACTTTGAAAGATTGGCCACACGCATTAATGAGGCAATTTCCATAGAGTCAACCTTAAGAGGAAAATTGATTAGAATTAACCGTCCTCAGCAATGAATAGTATAACTGGGGATGGCAAGGTTGTTATCATCATGCGATCGAAAGGGCGATCGCATGATGATAATTTAAGAAACCCGGTTTTTCGGAAAAACCGGGTTTCTGGCCTACGCGAGTGGTTTGCAACCCCCGGGCGATCGGAACTTAACAGACAATGCTTCTAGTCGGTTTTCAACCGACTTTAGCTATTAGCCGGGGGTTTGAACCCCCGGCGGGCTATCGGGAAAGCGGGAAAGCGAGAAAGATCAAGCGAGGTCAAAAAGCAGAAATTCCGCCTTTTCCTTACTCACAAGTTGCAGAGATTCTGCGGCACTCACCGCCGCACCGTCGCCAGCTTCTAGCAACTCATCATCCAGCATCATTTTACCCCGGGCCACCTGCACCCACACATAGCGATCGGGTTTCCCCTGATAGACAATATCCCGGCCAGCTTCCAGCAGAGAAGCGTAGATATTCACATCTTGATGAATAGTAATGGAACCGTCCCGTCCATCGGTGGAAACAATCAGTCGCAACTGATTGAGTTTTGACTCTTCTGGAAAAAACTTCTGTTCGTACCTGGGGGATAGTCCTGTCACATTTGGCTGCACCCAGATTTGCAGAAAATGCACCAACTCCCTGTCAGAATGGTTATACTCGCTGTGAGTAATGCCCGTACCAGCACTCACGATCTGGGCGTCACCGGGCTCAATCACCGAACCATTGCCCATGCTATCCTTGTGTTCTAGGGCACCTTCTAGCACGTAAGAGAGGATCTCCATGTCCCTGTGGGGGTGCGTTCCAAATCCATTCCCCGGTTGGACTCGGTCCTCGTTGATTACCCGCAAATCCCGAAATCCCATATAATTGCGATCGTAATAGTTCGCGAAGGAGAATGTATGGTATGATTTCAGCCAACCGCGATCGGCCTGTCCTCTTTCTGTCCCTTTGCGGATGGCTAGATGCTTCTGATTCAGGGTTGCGTTACTCATCTGATTTCACCTGCTGCGATACTTCTTACTATCGGGTGCATCTCACGACGCGGCGGGCGAAGCATTCGGACAGAATATTTTTCTTTTTGTGTCATAAATTGTCGTCCGAATGCTTCGCCCCTACCCCAAAGGTGACTATGGACGATCGAACCCAACCTCATTCTCGCCTCACCTGTGCGGTGGAAACTACTATCCGCGTCATTGGCGGACGCTGGAAAGTCTCGATCCTGCGGGAACTGTTCGACGGCGTTAAGCGCTTTGGCCAACTCCATCGGGCCCTGACCGGCATTACCCAGAAAATGCTTACCCAGCAGTTGCGGGAACTGGAACAAGATGCTATTATCCATCGAGAAGTCTGTCCCCCCCAAAGTGGAATATTCCCTGACTCCCTTGGGCAAAACCCTCGAACCCATTATCTATGCCATGCATGATTGGGGCCTACCGTTCCGGAAAAATCGGTATTTGGAGAGCAAAAATGACTAAGGAAGTTTTTACTATCGGTCACTCTAATCATAGCCTGGATGCTTTCCTGGCTTTGCTGCAACAACATCGCATTACTGCCTTGGCCGACGTGCGATCGCATCCTTACAGCCGCCATTTATCCCATTTTAACAAGTCTCCCTTAGCAGCATCTCTGAAGCAGGCCGACATTGGTTATGTCTTTCTGGGTCAAGAGTTAGGGGCCAGACCTGACAACCCCGACTGTTACCTAGATGGTAAAGCTTTATACGATCGCATCGCCGCCACCCCCGAATTTAGCCGAGGAATTCAGCGCCTCCTCAAGGGGGTGCAAAATTATAGAATCGCCCTCATGTGTGCGGAGAAAGACCCCATGACCTGCCATCGGGCCATTCTGGTTTGCCAGCATCTACCAAAAGATGACTTGGACATCAATCATATCCTTAAAGATGGCAAATTAGAATCCCATCAGCAACTGGAAAATCGGTTGTTAGCTGCCCACAGTTTAGATGATGCTAGGTTGAATAAACCCCAGCAACTGTCCCTCTTTGAACAGCCCCAAAAAGACGCTCGTTCCCGTTCTGAGAGGCTGAAATTAGCTTACCATCAACAGAGCGATCGCATTGCCTACGTAGAGAAATACCATGACTGATGCCATTAACCTATACACCATTGGTTTTACCAAGAAGACAGCCCGAGAATTCTTTGAAAGCTTGAGCAAGTCTGGGGTAAAACGATTGCTAGACACCAGACTGAATAACGTTTCCCAACTAGCAGGATTTGCCAAGCGCAAAGACCTAGAGTATTTCCTCAAAACTATCTGTCAAATAGAGTACCAACACGCGATCGACTTAGCCCCCACCAAAGAAATGCTAGAGGAATATAAGAAAAAAGGAGGTGATTGGGAAACCTACGAGCAAAGATTTTTGGAGTTAATAGAGTCACGGCAAATAGAAGATAAAATCTCCCCAGAGATAGTAGAAAGTAGCTGTTTGCTGTGCAGCGAAGCCCAACCGCATCACTGTCATCGCCGCTTAGTAGCAGAATACTTGCAGGAAAAATGGGGGAATGTTAACATATGTCATCTTTAACCAGGATAATCTGTTTGGCGAATTCATGGAAACATGGAGATAGATGCATTGCCGGCATCAATCCCCGGACCGGCAAATGGGTGCGGCCAACTTCCCGTTTACCTGACGGTCGCGTTCCCAAAGAAATGCGCCAGATAAACAGGAGAGAACCAGCATTATTAGACCTGCTGGAAATCCCCCTGGCCGAAACAGGAGAAGACTTTGGCTTTGAAAGTGAAAATCAAGACATCTTGCCCGGGAAATGGCGGAAAATCGGACAGGTGACTCCCCAAGAGGCGAGTCAATATTGCAGCCAAGACCCAGAAATTCTGCACAATGACCGTCGCTACGTTACCGTAGATTGGTTGCAGTCCTTACCAGGAGAACGGAGAATCACTCTCCAACTCGTGAAAGCGGTAAAATTCTCAGCCAGGGCTAAAGGTCAGCGATTTGCAGGGAGTGAGAAATGGGAAGGTGACTTGGTGACAGATAAAGGGAAAAGACTCACCGCAACCATTACCGACCCGATATTTACCAGACGTTTGGAGTTGGGCTATCGTCCAGAACAGCCCTGCTTAGTGACCGTTAGTCTGAGTATGCCCTGGCGACCCTCAGATTGGGAAGGAGGCGATCGCCTCGTGCGTCATGCCCCATTCCGTCTCCGATCGTACAATATCGGTTGTTCCCAGTCATTCCATCTGCTCACATCTGCCCGAAATCCAGACAGATAAAGGGTTTAAGCCAATTTTACACGAACAACAAGTCTGAGGCCATCCCGGAGCGTGGGGGGTAGATCCTAAAAAATTTATGTATTTGTGGGCGTAAGGCAGAGAGCGTAATAGATTGTTGAGAGCATATAAACCTAGAGCAGTGCGAAACGTTCGGGTGTAAGCAAGAGTGACTCCATCAGTCATCATGTAACAGCCCAAACTGGTTTCATTAGCCAGGGAACTGTGAAATCATTGTAGGTCCAAACCCTACCCTCCGAATACGAGAGGTACACCGGTCCTAACTGCTACAGAGTGACATCACTGGTGGTGGAAAGCAAGGACTTAAATGTAGGACAATCTGGCAGCCTAAGCTGGAGATGCCGCTAGGAAAGGTACCCATGATTAACGCAAGTGAATCTGTGCAAGCCTCGTTAAGTTAAACCAGCGAAATAAGGCTGACGCTGGCTCCAAAATAAGGAGAGGGTGGGAGCGAGTAACATTTGCTCTTTGTTACTCCGTATTGCATAATCCCCCCGGGGTAGAAGCAGAGGTCTAAAGGTACCAAATATTGATTTCATGGAACGTTGTAACCTCAGTCCAGCAGTCCCCATGGCTGGCGCCACGCTGCGCGATCGGACAAGTTAGATGTTAAGCGAAAGCGGATTGGGGAGGGATGTCCTAAAAAGCCAAAGCCCAGGGTAATGCCTAGGATATGCAGACATAGGACGGATATAGCGGAAAATCAAGGGAGAAAGTAACCTCAAAAGGTACGGTACTAGGCATTTAATTAAGTCACCTACCACTCAAGCAGTGGCAAGAGCCCTTTGGATACCAAAAGTCTACACGGTGGATGAAAGACCTCGGCCAGGTAAAAAGAAAAGCGGCCCACAATAGGGTCAACGTTAGTAGAGAGTGCATTCAAGGGTTAAAGTCTTCTCCCGCACGAACCCCCCGGAGCCAGGCATTAAAGTAATCTGCATCTTAAGCATAATCACAGAAGGGTGAAATTTCACGAGATAAGGACAGGGAGAGGTAACTCAATCACCGTCTGCCCATGACAAGGGACCGTTAACCAGGAGCCGGATGCGGTGAAAGTCGCAAGTCCGGTTTTGAAAGGGAGGATTGGGAGGCGACTCCTAGTTCGACCCCGACCCTCTTGTCCTTAGGATGAGAGTCTGCAAAAACATTACTTTTTAGGAGGTGAGAGCGTGGGAACTGTTAAAGTAGGCATCAATGGATTTGGTCGCATCGGTAGATTAGTATTTCGCGCGGCCCTGGAACGGCCAGAAATCGAGTTCGTGGGTATTAACGACCTGGTGCCACCAGAGGGGATTGCCTATTTGCTCGAGTATGACTCAACCCACGGTCGCTTTCAGGGTACAGTGGAGGCAAAAGACCAGGCGATCGTTGTCAACGGTAAGGAAATCCCCTGCCTGTCGGTCAGGAACCCAGAGGAACTGCCTTGGACCAAATACGGTGTCGAGTATGTCGTCGAGTCTACAGGTCTATTCACAGATTATGAAAAGGCTTCAGCGCACCTGAAGGCGGGGGCCAAGCGGGTGGCGATCTCGGCGCCGACCAAGGAAAAAGACCCGGAGAAAGTGCCTACCCTGTTGATGGGCGTCAATCACGATAAATATGACCCCAGCAAGCATACCATTGTTTCTAACGCAAGCTGCACTACTAACTGCCTGGCGCCCATTGCCAAAGTCATAAATGACAATTTTGGGCTAGCGGAAGGTTTGATGACCACGGTACATGCCATGACGGCCACCCAACCAACGGTGGACGGACCGAGTAAGAAGGACTTGCGGGCCGGACGCAGTGCGGCTCAGAATATTATCCCCGCTTCTACAGGTGCGGCGAAAGCCGTAACTCTGGTATTGCCGGAACTGAAAGGCAAGCTGACGGGTATGGCTTTCCGGGTGCCAACTGCTGATGTATCGGTGGTGGATCTGACCTTCCGGACGGAAAAGGCAACTAGCTACCAGGACATCTGTGGGGCAATGAAGGCAGCTGCCTCCGGAGACATGAAAGGTATTCTGGGTTATACCGAAGATCCGGTGGCCTCTTCGGACTTCATTGGCGACTCCCATTCCAGTATTTTTGATGCGGGAGCTGGAATTGAGTTAAACTCTAATTTCTTCAAGGTCGTCAGTTGGTACGATAATGAATGGGGCTATTCTAACCGTATGGTTGACTTGATTCTGTCAATGGCTGCTAAAGGCTAGACATACCAAAAACCCTAATACCCTCGTTCCCAGTCTCAGGCTGGGAACGGCTAATAGAGGCTCTGCCTCGAGTTTCGCCTGTACCATCGTCGCGCGATCGCTATTCCCAGTCTCGCATCGATAGCCATGTTACCATACTTGAATTGGCATGGATGCGCTGATTGGAGGCGGGAGCCTCCAGATAATCGTTGCCAGGTAATTTTAAGTGAGAGGAGGGTTGGGTTTCGTACCCAACCTACAGGATAGGGATATTTTTTATGTATAATAGAGCGCAGTTATGGTCTATTTCTTTGTGCTGTTTGGGTCTGGCGATCGCACTGGCAGTATTAATCCAGGACTCGCCCCTGCTACCGTCGGTGCAGCCAGCGCCCGAGATCAGAGGAATCTGGTTAACTAATGTTAGCAGTGGCGTGCTATTTTCCCCTTGGGGCATTAACCGGGCGATCGAGCAACTCTCCCAACTCAATTTTAACACAGTATATCCTGTAGTTTGGAATCGAGGTCATACATTTTATCCCAGTAAGGTCGCCAAACAAGTTACGGGGAGGTATCAGGAACCTCTACTGAGTTGGGCCAGACCGGGAGGGGATACCTTAGGCGAGATAATTAAACTGGGACACGATCGGAAATTGAGAGTCATTCCCTGGTTTGAGTATGGTTTCATGGCACCGAGTGATTCCCAACTGGTGCGGCGTCACCCACATTGGCTGACTGCCAGCCAATGTGGGATGAAGATACATAACAAGTTTAACCTGGAGTGGCTCAATCCTCTCCACCCGGAAGTGCAGAAATTGATGCTGGATCTGATTCTGGAAGTGGTGACTAAGTATGATGTAGATGGCATTCAAATAGATGACCATTTTGGTATGCCCTCGGAGTATGGTTATGATGATTTTACTATTAAGCTTTATCAACAGGAACATGGGGGTAAAAGTCCTCCTGAAGATTATCACAATCCGGAGTGGATGTATTGGCGAGCTAACAAGATTACTGATTTTATGCAAAAGCTGTTCGATACTGTCAAGGAGATGAAACCAGACAGTCTGGTTTCTTTATCTCCTAACTCCCAGGAGTTTGCCTATAGAAATTATCTCCAAGACTGGCAGACTTGGGTACGACGGGGTTTAATAGATGAGTTAGTCTTGAGGTATATCGAGGAAAATTGCCCGATTTTCGAGGGGAGTTGTCACAACCAGCGGTAAAGGTAGCTCGCCGCAAAATTCCTGTAGCCGTGGGAATTACCAGTGGGACTTTGAAGACTCCTGTGGCAATGGCGCAGATCGCCTCCCAGGTGCAGGAAGTGCGCGATCGGGGGTTGGATGGAGTATCATTCTTTTACTGGGAGAGTTTGTGGGGTTATATCGCTCCGGAATCCCCCGCGAACGGCGCAGGGCTTTCCAGGAACTTTTCTCCTCTAAAACTACTCTACCTCAGAGTTCCAATGCTGGAATTAAGAAACCAGGTATATGGGAAAAACCTGGTTTCTGGGCTACTGGGGATTATTGATATCCTCAAGAGGCTCTGCCTCTTGAATAGCGTTACCAGGCTCCCGCCTGGTAACGAGGGTAAAATTAGGAATTGCGGTGAAGATTGCATCAGGTTTATGGTTACAGTGGGTATTGGCGACGGTTGGCGGTTTTGGGCTGAGTTTGCTGTTGATTGAAATCGGCGAACGACCGGATATGGGAGTTTGGTCCGGTGCGATCGGGGGAGGGGCGATCGGGTTAGGGCAATGGTTTGTGCTCAGAAAGAGAATAACCCAAGCTTGGTGGTGGATCTTGGCGAGTATTGTCAGCTGGGGATTAATAGGAGCTAGCGATCTTGGGGCCTTGGGGTGGGTGGCACCGCGAACTATGCAAATTCCTTTGAGATTAATATTTGGGTTTAAGGACGGGGTGCAGATCGGATGTTGGCTGGGAGCGCTACAATGGTTGGTAATCAGTCGGAAAGTGCCTCGGGCTTGGTTGTGGACATTGGTAAGTACAGTAAGTTGGGCCATAGGACTGGCGATCGGGTGGGGTGTAGGGGGAATGTTGCGCCTGGCGACGAACTTTTTTCTGGGAGATGTACTGGGTTTGGCTATAGCATGGTTGGTGGTCGGCGGACTGACGGGAGTCGCCCTAGTTTCCTTGCTGCGGAGTTCGACTTACTGAGGGTTGGCGCGAAAAAAATTTACTCCGATTTTGGTCTAAAATTATCAATGACAGCAAGAAGCAGCTTCCGGTAGCAGATGGTCACATCTAGATGAATATGAGCGAAGATACGTCCAAGAGATCGTCATAGCCTATGATGAAATCATGCAAGTAACAGATGACGTCCCTAGAATTGCCAGTCGCTATCGATTGAGTGTGGACAACGTTCAACGTGCTAAAGACTATGCCTTTGGTAGCGGAGTATCCGAACATGAGTTTGTTCCCGATATCAATATGGCACAAGCCTGGAAGAGAATAGCATCAGGAGAGGAGACTGACATTGACGAAATTTTCTTAAGGCATGAAATTTTTGAATCAGACCTGGTAGTTAATCAGGGAATGAATCAAAGAGATGCACATGAACTGGCTCAAGCGCGATATCCTTGGTCGATACTTCTCAAACAACAAGAGAATCAATGAATAAATTATCTGCCGAAAAATTCCTGCAAGCGTTAGAAATTTGTAAATCTTTGGATACGGTACAACGAAAACCCTCAAATCTTCCCTGCGAGGCGATCGAGCTTTTCTGTGACTTAGGCAAAGAACCTGCAAATTTACTGCATTTGTGCCAACAGCATGCCGCCCAGATAGAACCGGCACTGGAAGCGATCGCCAATTACGCTGCCAGTGTGGACAATTGGAAACACGGGGATTGCCCGCTGGGAGTAAAAGACCATTGCAACATCTTGCACTTTTTCCTGAATGTTCATACCCAGAATTTCAAGTTCTTTAGGGGGCAAAATTTTACTCCGGAAGTGATTTGCTCCTTTCTTCATGATTGGAAAGGTATATACCTCACGGTATTGCTGGAATATCCACCGCCCGCCCTCACCCTTCAGGGTGGGGCTACGGATACAAAGCCCGCCTGCGCGGACTAAGGGGTATAATGAAATTGTCGTAACTATCATTTTGAATGCCAAGCTTACTTCGGCTAGGACCGTACCGTTTCTTTTGCTATGCCGGCGATCGGGAAGAGCCACCTCATATTCATGTTGAGCGTGATGACAAAGAGGCCAAGTTCTGGCTCAGTCCAGTCCGCTTGCAAGACAACAAAGGATTTTCTGCTAAAGAATAAATCGCAAATCAGTTACTGGAGGGCTGGTATGACTTCTTCAATAATGATTGACACACTGAAAATTACCCAAGTACAGCAAGTGGTAATTACAGATGATTTGTTAACAGTAAATCTGTCGGACGGTCGAATCATTTCCGTACCATTAGCATGGTATCCTCGGCTCTTGCATGGCTCGCAGGACGAACGCAATAATTGGCGATTAACAGGTAGTAAAGAGGGAATACACTGGCCTGACTTGGATGAAGATATTAGTATCAAGAATATCATTCTCGGTCACCCGTCAGGAGAAAGTCAGAAGTCGCTCAAACGTTGGTTAGAATTGAGAACTGGAACCTTTACCGATCGCCCGCCGGGAGCGCCGGGAGTTTAACCCCGCACCATTGGAGATTGGCTTCATGGCCCGCCGTGGGTTAAAACCCACGGCTAAGAGCTGAAGTGGGTTTTAACCCACTGGAAGCCTTGTCTAGAAAGCGTTTTACCCTCGTTCCTAGGCTCCGCCTGGGAACGAGTTATAGAGGCTCTGCCTCTAGTTGCAAATGGTGCAAGATGTGAGTTAAAACCGACTAATAAATAATGTTTGAAGTAATTGTAGCATTGTTTTTCCAAAATCGTATAAGAAACCCTGTTTCTCCGAGAAACAGGGTTTCTGGGTGATAATTACTGTTGCAGATGGGCTAACAACCAACAACCAAGCACCAACTTGCATTTGATTCATCCTGCGACTGCGCCGCAATACTTCCTCTAGCAATGAAACAGTTAATCCTGGCAAGACAAGGGAATCTGTAATGCGCTGACTGCTTTGATTTTTGATGGTGAAAGCGATGACTTGCACGTGGTCCACGTCTACGATCCAGTATTCATCAACTGCCATTGCTTCATATAGTTTGCCCTCGTGTCATCCGCTAGAGATGTTTTGGCAACTTCAATGACTAAGTTGGGGGTAGGATAGATGTCCAGGTCTACGATCGATGTTCCCCAAGAAATTGCATCTCATTGTTTTTTCCTCCTTGACTGCTTAGGTATTTGGGTTATCCTCTTTGTTGCGTCGGTCCCGCAGCATCTCCCATGTCCGCTGATTTTCTGTTTGCATGCCGTGAATCTCTGATTGTTGTTGCATAATAATCCCGAGGATTTCTTGCCGTTCTTCAGCGGCTGCTCGCCGTTCTTCAGCGGCTGCTCGCCGTTCTTCAGCGGCTGCTCGCCGTTCTTCAGCGGCTTCGGCCATAGCATCAGCTATAGCTTGAATTACACGAGCGTTACTATTGATTATATCTGCTGCTTTTCGCCGTTCTTCAGCGGCTGCTCGCCGTTCTTCAGCGGCTTCGGCCATAGCATCAGCTATAGCTTGAATGGCACGAGCGTTACCATTGGCTATTTTGGTTGTCTCTTCTAGTTTTTGGGTCAAACCTTGCACATCGGTGGCTATGCCGCTCACTAGGTCTGCCAGACGGTCTAATTTTTCATCGTTCCAACGTGAAGTCGTCATTGTTGCTTTTCCTCTAGCTGCTGCTTTTTCTATACTTGATTATATCATTACGAGTGCTCCGATTATCGGAGCGAGTTAAAGACCGCCGACACCACCCCAAACGGTGGCTATAAAGGAGAGGGGAGCGGGAAGCGGGAAACTCGCTCGATGATATCCCAAATTGTAACACCCAATAGGTTTACAATAGGTTTACAATAGCTTATTGTAAGCAAAAAATAGCTTATTGTAAACAAAGAATAGCTTATTGTAAATTACAATAAGCTATTGTAATTTACAATAGCTTATTGTAGACCTGCAATAGCTTATTGTAAGCCTGCAATAGTTTATTGTAGGCCAACAATGGCTTATTGGTCCTAGCTGTTGAAATAGCTAATGACAAGGGCAGAGCCTGGGAACGAGAGTTCTATATTCTCTCGGTCCTCGGCTCTGCCTGGGAGCGAGAGTTATAGGCTCTGCCGACTATGGCCCGAACGGGAGGCAGAGCCGAGGGTCAACTCAGAAGGGGTCACAAGTAGTTGATAGCCCGAAGCATGCTCCGGGCGATAACTCGTTCCCTGGCGGGAGCCAGGGAACGAGGGTAAAACGAAGGTAAAATACCTTTTCCATAAGGCTTTCAGTGGGTTTTTGTTCATGTAGCCGGGGCCCCTCGTTCCCACGGCTCTGCCTGGGAACGGGTTCGGGCTCAGAAGGGGTGGGGTCACAAGTAGTTGATAGCCCGAAGCACGCTCCGGGCCCGCTGCATGTAATCTAGCCCGCGCAGGCGGGCTTTGTTCATGTAGCCGGGGCCCCTCGTTCCCACGGCTCTGCCTGGGAACGGGTTCGGGCTCAGAAGGGGTGGGGTCACAAGTAGTTGATAGCCCGAAGCACGCTCCGGGCCCCCTCCGCTGCGAGGAGAGCATCGGTGATGCATACTTCTTCAAGTAAACCTTCTGGACATTCACTAATAAAACTTGCCTGTCTAGCGCGATAATCAAGAGATCGCATCGGGTGTGGTCAAAAGTAGTTGATAGCCAGATGCACGCTTTGGGAACCCGACGCTGCCCGATACATGTATATAGCCTGCGAAAAATCGCAATGATATTGCTTTGTTTATGTAGCCGGGCCCCTCGTGACCAGGGTCTCCCTGGTCACGTTCCGTTGAGGCTCTGCCTCCTGGCTTCGATTCCGCCTGGGAACGGGTGGAGGCTACTCCGTCTCCTATCAACGGGTTTTGACCACACCCTCGCGACCAGGGTCTCCCTGGTCACGTTCCTTTGAGGCTCTGCCTCCTGGCCTTGATTAATGAGCACATAGGAGTCCCAGAAATCACAAGCTCACAAGAGGCTCCGCCTCAGATTGCTCGTTCCCAGGGAGACCCTGGGAACGAGAGATGACAACCTATTGCTCGTTCCCAACGGGTTTTGACCACACCCGATCGCATCTGGTCAGCCATGATTACACCTGTCACCGCTTCCCCATCGGGAATGGGAATGTAAAACGGGTTTTTCCGTTGTGTATTACTGATAGGGCAAACAAAGACAAATCCCATTTTGCGGTTAAATTTATCTTGACTGACAACAAGCGCAGGGCGGGTCCCCATCTGCTCATGTCCTGCCTGGGGATCAAAGTTAAGGCGAATAAAGTCACCTCGTTGGGGAATAGTCTACCACACTTCTTCTCCTTCTGGCTTACCCCAAGATATTTCTTCTCCGCCATCTTCGATCTCACCTGCTAGCAATTCATCCAAGGAGTATTCTGGAGAATGAGACCTTGGATATAGCACCAGTTTGCCATTTTCTACCACACAAATCATCGTGTCATTTACCTTCAGTCCCAACCGATCGGAAATATGTTGGGGAATGCGGAGTGCTAATGAGTTGCCCCACTTGTCAATTTGCGTCTGGGTTTCCATGACTGACTTGCTCCCACGAGATAATAGATGGATACTCCAGATGCACTCATTTTACCTACCCTTGGTAGAAAGTTAAACCGGTATTGCCATAAACCTTCTGGCGACAAATTTCTAAGGTTTCATTTCCGGCAAAGGGCGATCGCTCCGAATTATGTTCGACTGCCATCTCGCCGCTGGGTGCTAAGACCTGGTAATGGCAGATCGCCTCAAAGACTGGTTGATATAGATCGCTTTCATAAGGGGGATCGAAATAGATGCGATCGAACTGTTGTCCGGCCAGTTTTTCCAACTGCTGGAGGACATCTCCCCGCAATACTTGAAATAGTTCTGGATCGGATGCCACCATTTGCCAATTTTGGCGGATAATACTGCAAGCGCGAGAGGACTTTTCAATTCCCACCACCCAGGCGGCCCCCCGACACAAAGCTTCGGCACCCATTGAACCGTTCCCAGCACATAAATCTAACCACCTACAACCAGCTATTTTACCCTGCCAGATATTAAATAATGCCTCCCGCACCCGTCCTGTTGTCGGTCTAGTTGCTTGTCCGGGTAAGGTTTTTAATTGGCGGTTGCCGTATATTCTCACGCTCATATTTTACGGTAGGTAATGTATAATCGTAAGGTGGGCATTGCCCACCCTACTTACCATTAAGCAGCAATCTTGCTTGGCAATTGACTTACGAAGTTAGAAAGCATTTGCAACCCAATGGTAGAGGACTTTTCCGGGTGAAACTGCACTGCCATCAGGTTGTCACGGGCGATCGCGGCAGTTACGGTTTGACTGCCGTGGGTAATAGTTGCAGCGCGGACCTTGGGGTCAACTGGGTCTACATAATAGGAATGCACGAAATAAACCCAAGGGTTAGCAGGGAGATTTTGCCAGAGAAGAACATCTGGTTGAGTAAGTTCTAGCTGGTTCCAGCCCATATGTGGTATAGTGATGTTTGGTTCCGATTGAAATCGGCGCACCTTACCTGGTATAATGCCTAAACCCGGATCTTTGCCTTCTTCGCTGCTGTCAAACAAGATTTGCAAACCCATACAGATGCCTAAGAACGGTTTCCCGCTGGCGATCGCCTCCTTGATAGGATCCTCTAACCCGCGCGATCGCAAGTTTTGCACAGTGGGTCAAAGGCCCCCACTCCTGGCAATAGCACCGCATCTGCCAGTTTTATTTCTCTGGCGGAATCAGTTATTTTCGGGGTTGTACCTGCCTTCTCCAGTCCTTTACAGACGGAGTGATTAAACTAAGCCAGTCCGTCACCGGACCGACTCGTCTTCAAAACCGGACGTGAGACTTTCACCTCATCCGGCTCCTCAGCTTCAATTTCCTGTAACCAGGTGCGTCCCACCATGACTCCATCTTCAGCCGATTTGGCGTGATGGCAGTAATCATGTAGCAACTGTAGGTTCCTGTACCAGTCTTTCCCTCCCCGTGAGGTCGGTAGGATATGGTCCAATTCCGGAAGTTCGTATAGGCACTACACTACAACAGAAAGGGAACCAATATCCTGTCCGCATCGTTCGCATTTGCCCTGCTGCCTTTTCAACAGCTTTAGCACCCGTGTACTTACATCCGGGCTCTTTCGTAACCGTTTACTCCAGTACACGAGATTTCCATCCATGGGACTGGCCATACCTTTCACTTTTACGTGTCTGATTATCTCAGTTTCGGAGTGTCGATATAGCGTTATTTCTGTTCCGTTTTTGCGCTTGCCGGTGAAGTTCCATTGTCTGCCATTTTCGGGCTTCCAATACTTCTTGGCTACCCATTTTGCTGCCTTATTCGGATGTCGATTTCTTGCCCATTTCCATGTCAGTGTCCCTAGAAAGTACTCCATACTGGAGAATATCTCCTTGCTAGCCACCGTCTTGTAATAGTTGCACCATCCTCGAATTATCGGGTTCAGTTTGGCTATCAAAGCTGACTGTGGTACGGCTTTATGGCGTTTGACCACATCTCGCAGTCTGTCTTTATGATTTTCTATGGCCTTTTGGCTGGGTTTGATGAGTGTTTTGAATCCGAGTAGAGTGCCGTTTGTATTTTTTCCGCTATGATATCGTCCTTCCCTGTATTGTCTGATGTTGAATCCGAGGAAATCAAATCCCGGTTTTTCCCCATCGAGCGTGTGGGAGATACGTGTCTTTTCGGCCTTGAGTTCAAGCCCTATATCGGTTAACCACTTTTGTACAACTTCTTTGGCTTGCATGATTACCTCTCGGTTTTCATGTATAACCACAAAGTCGTCGGCATATCTTACCACTGTTAGTTTTTGTTGTTCTATTCTTGACTTCGGAACCATCCCTTTGATTTCAGTCTCTAACCCGTGTAGCGCGATGTTGGCCAACAGCGGGGATATTACACCTCCCTGTGGGGTACCGGCTTCCGTTGGTTGGAATAGTCCCTGGTCCATCACTCCGGCTTTTAACCATCCCCGTATCAAATTACGGATTGGTGATGTATTATTTAGTTTTTCAAGCAATGCCGTGTGGTTTATTCTATCAAAACACTTGGCAATATCCGCATCCAGAACCCATTTGGGTTTATACCTAATGCTGTTGAATATTGCCTCAATCGCGTCATGACATCCTCGTCCTGGTCTAAACCCGTAGGAATTCGCCTCAAACACTGCCTCCCATTCGGGTTCGAGCGCTATCTTGACTACCCCCTGAAGGGCTCTGTCATACATCGTAGGTATTCCCAGTGGCCTCTTTTCGTCTCGTCCAGGCTTTGGTATCCAAACTCTACGAGTCGGGTGTACTTTGTTCCTTTTCGTTACTTGAAGCTGCTTAACCAAGGGCTGTCGTTTCGAGGGTCTGAGCGCCGTAACGCCGTCAACCCCTGCCGTTTTCTTTCCCTGATTCTGCTGAGTTACCTGTCTGACCGCAATCATCTTTGCGGACCATGACCTCGTTAATAGTCCCTGGAGTCTGCGAACTAAGCGCTTGTTGCCTTCTAGGGTCGCTCTGTAGATTCGTTTTTGCAGCTTAAAGACTGTCTTCTCCAGCTTCCGCCAGGGGACGGCCTTCCAGTCATACACTCGTCTATTATCGATGTTCCGTGACATATGCACTGCTACTAAGTTTCCACATTTTTGAAACCGTGAGGGCGTCAGCTCTATCCTGTCCATTACAGACAGTCATTTGCTTCTCCACTCAATCTTTCCCAGCTATGACCTGCTGATGTGTTGCAGATTTTGCGTCTGTGGTGACTGCTCAACCTAATCGACCGTGATTGAGAGTACATAACTGGTTTACCTCGTTCCTTCAGATGATTGATTGTGTCCTTAGAGAGATTCTCTACACCGGGTTTATTGTCAGTGCTTGCTGGTCGAAATCCTATTCGCCAGCGACCATTATCCTTCCCCTTTTGGGGCCAGCGTTTCAGCCTGATTTCGCTGGTTTATGGTATCGATGTTTACGAATCTTCGCTTCCGCTCCTCATAGACACTTGCTTGGCGGTTACCGGCTTTAGGCTGCCAGTCATTGCGCCTTTCATACCCGCTTTACGGATTGATGCCATCGCTACCGTAGGGTAAGTGCTGTCACTCCTGCACCTGGAGGGGTGGGCTTACACCACCATCATCTAAAAGTTGTCGGGGCTAATGAAACCCCGCTACCGGTCCTTCACTGGTTGATCGCCGGTGGTTTGCGGTAAACGAATCGCACCAGATTTCCCATATCGTAGTCTACCACGGCGATAAATGACATGGCTCGATTTCCTTGAAAGCATTAAACTAAGCCAGGCTGTCACCAGCCCGACTTGTCTTCAAAACCGGACGTGAGACTTTCACCTCATCCGGCTCCTCAGCTTCAATTTCCCGTTTCCGGGTGCGTCCCCTCTTTACTACCATCCGTTTCTGACTTGGCGTGATGACAGTAATCATGTAGTAACTGCAAGTTCGTGTACCAGTCTTTTCCTCCCAATGAGGTTGGTAAAGCATGGTCCACTTCCCATTTGTCACCATCCCTAAACGTCAATCCGCATCGCTTGCATTTGCCCCCTTGTTTCTTCAACAATTTTATCACTCTTGTACTTACGTCGGGGCTTTTCCTTAGTCTCTTGCTCCAATAGACTAGGTTTCCATCCATGGGGCTGGCTTCCCCTTTCACTTTTACGTGTCTGATTATCTCAGTTTCAGAGTGTCTGGTTAATTCCGCCTCCGTTCCATCCTTGAGCTTGCCTATGAAGTTCCACTGTCTTCCCTTTTTAGGCTTCCAGTACTTCCTGGCTATCCATCCTTGTGACTTTCTAGGGTGCCGTCTCTTTGCCCATTTCCGGGTTAGTTCCCACAGGAAAACATCCATTTCTCCGAACACCTCTTTACTGACTACCGTCCTGTAGTAGTTACACCATCCCCGTATTATAGGGTTCAGTCTGGCTATCAGCGCGGTTTGTGTTAGAGCCCTATGGCTTTTCACTACGTTCCGTAGCTTTTCTTTATGGTTCTCTGTGGCTTTCCGGCTAGGCTTGATAAGCGTTTTGAATCCTAGTAGGTTTCCATTTGTGTTTTTACCGCTATGATACCGTCCCACCCTGTACTGTCTGACGTTGAATCCCAGGAAATCAAACCCCGGATTCTTGCCCTCCAATGTGTGTGATATACGTGTCTTTTCGGCTTTGAGTTCTAGTCCTACTTTGGTTAACCACTTCTGGATGACCTCTTTGGCTCGTTCGATTACCTCACGGCTTTCGTTTAGAACCACGAAGTCATCAGCATATCTTACTACTGTTATTGATTGTTTCTGGAATGCCCTCTTCACTTCCGCCTCCAGTCCATGTATCGCGATGTTTGCAAGTACTGGTGATATCACTCCCCCTTGCGGGGTGCCTGCTTCCGTTGGCTGAAACACTCCCTGGTCCATCACTCCGGCCTTTAGCCATCCTCGTATTGTACTACGAATTGGTGATGTATTATTCAGTTTTTCCAGTAGCGCCTTGTGGTTGATTTTATCAAAACACTTGGCGATATCTGCATCCAATACCCATTTAGGCTTATATCGAATGCTATTGAATATCGCTGCGACTGCATCGTGACATCCCCTCGGGCGTCTGAACCCATATGAGTTTGCCTCATACACCGCCTCCCATTCGGGCTCTAGTGCCATTTTGACTACTCCTTGTAGGGCTCTGTCATACATCGTCGGTATCCCCAGCGGCCTCTTCTCGTCTCGTCCGGGCTTTGGTATCCATACCCTACGGGTCGGTTTTACCTTCTTCCCTTTCTCCACTCGAAGCTGCTTGACCAATGGTTGTCTTTCGGAGGGCTTGAGCGCCGTGACGCCATCCACCCCTGCCGTCTTCTTCCCTTTGTTCTGCTGCGTCACCTGCCTGACCGCAATCATCTTTGCAGACCATGACCTCGTCATTAATCCCTGGAGCTTGCGAACTAAACGTTTGTTGCCTTGTTGGGTCGCTCTGTAGATTCGTTTTTGCAGCTTGAAAACCGCCTTCTCTAGCTTGCGCCATGGGACAGCTTTCCAGTCATACACTCGCCTATTGGTGATGTTCCGTGACATATGCACTGCTACTCAGTCTCCACATTCTTGAAACCGTGAGGGCGTCAGCTCTATCCTGCCCATTGCAGGCAGTCCTTTGCTTCTCCACTCAATCTTTCCCGGTTGAGACCTGCCTTGGTGGCAGATGTTGCGCCTTCGGTGGCTACTTCATCTTCGACCAGATGAAGAGTACTGCAACCGGTTTATCTCGTTCCTTCCGATGATTGGTCGTAGTTTTAGGTGGATTCCTTACGCCGGGTTTGTTGTCAGTGCTTGCTGGTCGGAGATCAACCCGCCAGCGACCAATATCCTTCCCCTTTTGGGGCCAGTGTGTTAGCCTTATTCCACTGGTTTAACAATAACGACGCTGCAAATCTTTGCTTTACGCTCACCATGACTACTTGCTTGACGTTGACCGGTTTAGGCTACCAGCCAGAGCGCCTTTCCATCCCGCTTTACGGATTGATGCCATCGCTACCGTAGGGATGGTGCTTTAACCCCTGCACCTGGGGAGGTGGGCTTGCACCACCATCATCTGAAAGTTATCAGGACTAATGAAATCCTGCCACCGGTCCCTCACCAGTCTATTGCCGGTGATTTACGATGAACGAACCGCACTGAACTCTCTGTATTATAATATTTTCATCCTTAACCCCATATCCCCATGACCCGCAAAATCCTGCTCACCTCCTTTGACACCTGGTTGCCCCATCACAAATCTAATGCTTCTGACGATCTCTTAATCGAAGTTGCTAAACTAGATGATATCCCCTATGAGTTGAACCTATTACGGCAGTTGCCAGTGGATATTCGAGCAGCAAGCGATCGGGTGCTGGCCCAGATCGACCAGTTGCAACCGGATGCGATCGTCTGTTGCGGGATGGCCGAGGGTCGCACTTCCCTCAGCTTGGAATCAAACGCTAGGCGAGAGACGGTGCTGAAAACGCCCATAAATCTGGATAAATTGTTAGTAGGTTTAGATGACGTACAAATCAGTCACGATGCCGGGAGATTTGTCTGCGAAGGACTTTATTACTCGGTTTTGCAGGCGATCGCCGAAAATAATATATCCAGCAATTGTCTTTTTGTCCACGTTCCTCTCCTGACTCCAGATAATTCAGTGCAAATGCAGTCCGAGGTATTACAAATTATTCAAAGAATGGGAACCATGCGATCGGACCGTTCGTAGGCCCGATCGCGCCACGGGATAAGGAAACGCTAAAGTGTTTACTACGAACCAGGAGGGAAAATGAACCAAGACGAAGAAGACAAGACAATTTACAATGTTGTTGTCAATCATGAAGAGCAGTATTCCATATGGCCAGCAGATAAGGAAAATGCTCTAGGCTGGCGTTCGGTTGGCAAAAGTGGTACAAAAGCAGAATGCTTGAGCTACATTAAGGAAGTGTGGACTGACATGCGACCCCTCAGCCTCCGGAAGCAGATGGAGCAAGCGGCAGCTAGCAAGAACGAATAGATACCCCGCAACGCGATATCCTTACACTCTCGTTCCCACAGCTCTGCCTGAAAACGTGCGGTTAAATATGTCATTGCGATTTTTCGCAATGACAATTTTTTTGCGGAAGCAGAAGAGGCTTTCTACAAAGCTATCCAACTAGCACCGCAACTCCCCGATCGCGTAGTGTGCGCGCAGCGCATTCTGCATGCTATATTATCGGGCTTGCTGTTCGAGTTGTACCCAAGAGGCCCAAAAGGCTCTGCGTCAGTTGAAATATCTGTCAACATGATAATAAAATAGGATCTCGAAACTTGACTATTTGATAATTTACTGGTATGGTTAGAGGAGTGGAAACCCATTCCCGCTGCATGCCGATGTCCAAGTATAGCTGATTAATTGCATGATGACAAGCAGGCCAAGCAAAAACCCCTGGATTAAATACCTCAAGCCTAATCCCAAGGCCCAGCTGCGGCTGTTCTGCTTCCCCTACGCTGGTGGCAGTGCGGGGGTGTTCCGTTCCTGGCCGGATAGTCTACCACCGACCGTGGAGGTTTGTGCTGTGGAACTTCCCGGACGGGGAACTCGGATCAAGGACGCGCCTTTCACCAGGATGGAACCTCTGGTAGAGGCGATCGCTCTTGCCTTGCTGCCAGAGTTGGACAAACCCTTTGCTTTCTTCGGTCATAGCATGGGCGCACTGGTGAGCTTTGAATTGGCCCGTCTACTGCGGCGTTCCCAGGCGGGAGCCAGGGAACGAGGAGATCGCCAGCTGTCGCACCTGTCGATCTCCGGTCGCAGCGCCCCGCAAATTCCCGATCCAGAACCGCCCATCCACGCCCTACCAGAAGCTGAATTTGTAGAAAAACTGCGTTGTTACAACGGTACTCCCTCAGAGGTGTTAGCAAATCCAGAACTGATGCAACTGTTTCTCCCCATTTTGCGGGCAGACTTTGAGCTGATTGAAACCTATGTTTACAAAAATGAGCCTGCTTTTGATTTTCCCATCACTGCTTTTGGTGGCTTGTCAGATTTCAAGGCCAGTCGTGAGGATCTGTCAGCTTGGGATCGTCATACGACTGCTGCTTTCGATCTGCGAATGCTTCCAGGCGATCATTTCTTTCTCCACTCAAATGAAGCACTTTTACTTCAGTCCATAACTCGACAGCTACAACAGGTTCGATCTTAAACAGTTTCTGCTAAAGCCTTCTGGGCGAGTTTGGTGACATAGACTGTTACGGCAACTGTGGCGATCGAACCAATAATATTGATCGCCCACTTCAGGGCTTCTGCTTGGGGACTGAGAGTAACCTCTGTCCCGATCTTGGCGATATCGCCCACTAAAGCACCCAGATAAACATACATCACTGTTCCTGGAATCATGCCAACGGAACCCAAGATATAGTCTTTTAAGGAAAGCTGCATGACGCCAAAGGCATAATTCAACAGGTTGAATGGCAATATGGGACAAAGGCGCGTTAAAAATACTATCTTAAATCCTGACCTGGCAACTGCTAGATCGATCGCCTTCAACTGAGGGTGCGCCTCCAGCTGCTTGCACGCCCAACCGCGAGATAAATATCGTCCGATCGAGAATGCAACTATCGCACCCGAGGTAGCGGCGATCGAGACGTAGATCGAGCCCCAAATTACCCCAAATATGACACCACCTCCTAGGGTGAGCAGCGCTCCTGGTATGAATAGTACAGTAGCCAGGTTATAAATAATAATAAAAGCTACTGGTCCAATAGGACCAAGACTGTCTATCCAGGCTAAGGCCCTCCTTAATAGTTCTTGCACCTGGAACTCTTTCGCTACAATAATTACTATCGCCACTAAGATAGCAGTTAGGCAATAACTCACAATTCGTCTGATTTGGCGACTCGATCGCCCTTTTTTCCGTTGATTGAACATCTCACTTGCTCTTTACTTGTTATTTTATTTTCGATGATACAATCAACCTGTGAGGCGAGAGTGAGTTAATTATGAGTTGTAGCTGAGATTGTTATCCTGGCTGAAATTGGGATAAGCAATAACTTGGCTTTGATTCATCTGACTCGTCCGTTGCAAAGCAGACTGGAGTAAATTTATTGCCAAGCCTGGCAACATCTGAGACTCGGTAATTCGCTGGCTGCCATTGTTCTGGATGGCAAAAGCAATAATTTGCACGTTCTGCACGTCAGCGATCCAGTATTCTTTTACCCTTCAATCTTCATACAACAGTCGCTTTTCTCCCTTGTCATCAGGCGGTGACATTTCAATCCTCCATTTTATGTTGTGATAGTAACACTTGGCTTTTTGATAGGCAGGGTCAGCAATTTCCTGAATATATTCATCCCAAGTGGCTCTCACCCAGGTATCAGTTGGCAGTTTTGTCTTTAGCATGATTTCCTCTATCTAGCAGTATGCCGTTCGTAGTAAGCACTTTAGTGCTTCCCAGGCGCGAAAGCGTCTAGGATCCCGTAGCCCTCTAACCAGGTTTTTCCTATACGCAGTGCCGCACAGACAGGCTACCGGTCCTGCGCGTGCTCGCGACACGCTGACGCTGTCGCGCTAAAAACCTGGTTTCTTGATTCGTTTCTTAATTCAAGCAGATCGAGCTCCCTTACTGTCGGCCTCCGAATTTCCAGTCGTTCCCACCTGGTAACTGACTCAGATATTCATTAATTATATCAGGTAAGTCCTGTGCTTCATGTTCGTAGATGAGATCCAACAACTCCTTTGCTGTTTCCAGAATATCTGGTGTCTTTACCAATTCCTGCAATTGAAAGGGACTGTAAGCACCGTCGCACAGTTCCACACTCGCTGTCGAAACCGCCCTTTTCATTGACTCTGCTAATGGGGTTTCCCAACTATCTTGCTTAATATAGTAAGCTTTTTTATTCTCCTGGAGATTCAAATCCTGAATTTCCATCAGTGAATCTCTAATAGACGCGGCCCATGAATTAGTCATGCGTTGCTCTATTTGGTTTTTAACCAGATGAATCAGCATCCTGATTAAAAATGATTTAATGTTCCGCAAAATTAATTTTCTACTCATTCCTTCCAGTTCATCCACAATGGCCAAAGCATCTTGATAGCGCCCTTGCAGGATACTGATTCTTAAATCTACTAGCTCTTGACTCATTGATTTGCTCCCAGTGCTTCTCACTTTTGCTATGCTACCACCCCCTCACCCTTTAGGGTGGGGCTAGACAAACAAAGCCCACACTCCTATCGTTTACCGATCCACCCACCCATGTCGTTGCCTGCTGGCGAACGACCGGGTGGGTGAAGAGGAAACTTCGCGTCCGGAGACACCCACCCATGTCGTGCGCGGGAGCGACACGACCGGGTGGGTGCTCCTGGACGCGACCCCCTCCTCGCAGCGGAAGGGGCGCTCTGCGTGCAGGGGCTAGATTACTTGCATCGAGATGCTCCCCTTTAGCGCTTACTACGAACTATCTTATCACTCTCAACATTGGTTTGACAACCCCGGTAAGCGCTTTAGCGCTTACTACGAACTACATGATAAAGAAAAGCTAAAGAAAAACTACCCTACAATCTTGCTTCTGGAATAATGGAACCAAGATAAGTCGGAATGTAGGCTTCCAAACCCGGTAAGTTAGGGTGTGTCATTGCGAGGGGGGATATAACTCTGGTATGCGATCGCGATCGCCCCCCCTCGCAATGACATATTGGCGGTGAAGTTCAACCGGTGAAATCGTCAGATATGATCTTTTCTTTACCAACGGGTTTTGACCACACCCGGTAAGTTAAGAGTTACCGGGTTTCTAAACATGCATGTCAATCTCGCCTGATGCTTTCGGGAACTCCCAGGGGCGAGAGATTCCCGATCGCCCTTAAATTCTGGCAGCGGATCAGTTCGATAAAATTCAAACTCGGTCGTCCTTCTATTTTAGCAACAGACTCGATCGCGCCCAAGAGATGTCTGGCCGATTCAGTTTCATTGTAACCCCGGCGTCCGGCCACGCGAAGGGCCATTTCATCTGCTTCTAATTGGGATTGACTGCGGCGGTTCATCCGCCAAACTTGACTGGATGCGATCGCGGTCAGTCCCCCAGCGACGACTATGCCCACGGCATCAGCTTGCAGGAGTTCGATCGCAGTGCCCGCAACTCCCAGGGCCACCAAACCTTGATAAATATCCGGTTTCAGGTAAACTACATTACCAAGCCAGCTAACAGTGCGCAACAGCAACAAATCTCGTTGGGGTCGTGACATTTGCTGCCACAGATCGAAATTAATGTAAATAGGTCGAGATCGATGCCAAGGTAGGGGAAATTTGCAATCAATTACCAATGGTTGTTCCGGTTTGCTGACAATTTTGCTCATCATTCTACCGGAGGCAGGCATCAGGTCTAACAGGTGGCTAATTTCTCGATCGGGATTCATATTAGTTGTTGTTTGTTACTTGTATAACCGTTCTCTCGTCCACCGAAGGCTCTGCCTCCGGTGGGTCTTCCGTATTCGCTGCTAAAACATAGATGGAGAAATATGGAAAAAATCTGCTAACTCTTGGGTTATATTGTCCGCGAGTTGGCGATCGCCATTCAACAGTTCCCAAACTGTAGATTCATTGCCGAAAAACTGTTATGATTTTTCAAACCATTCGCCATTTTTCCAGTTCTCCTTAATAAAATGTTATTAGTCGGTTTTAACCGACTTTAGCTATTAGCCGGGGGTTTTAACGGCGGGATGACAGCGAAGTTGTGAATTTTAATTAACATAACATACCAAGCTGATTTTGTCAATACGGATAGGAAAAGCGATCGCGGACTTGACAAGGATAGCTATGGGATGCTACGATATAAAAATGACAACTTGGAACAATAAAATGTCCCAACCAATAAGTTACAGCATTTCTGTTTAAGATCGAGATATTGTTGTGAGGTTTAATCGAGAGGCGATCGATATGGATGCCTTGACTAGATTTTTGGATAATTGGAAGTTAGATGCGATCTGAAAGCAAATTGACAGCAAGTGGCCGCACTTGTTGAAGAAAGAAACCAGGATGTTTGGAAGGAGATTGAGCATAAATAATTAGTAGAATAAATCGGGATGAGTTAATTCGGATTATTTCGGCAAGGAAGAGGACTAAATATGAGCAAGGAATCTATTTCGAGCAAATCTCAAACTGATTGGCAACGTATTGATAAAATGGACGATCGGGATATAGATTTATCCGAAGGTCCAGAAGTGACGGCCCAAATGTTCGATCGGCGGTCAGACTGTCAGCAAAAAAAAGCAGAATGGTTTGAGTCTAAAGGGGAGACACGGGGCAAGTTTTGAGTATAATATAAGTACAGATTTGGTACTGACTATGGAAGAGTTACTGGAACTCAAAGACCTACTGATAAAAGGTGATATCAAAGGGGCCCTGGCGATCGCAGAAGAACTAGAAGAGATGAGTCGTGACGATAAAATTACCGCCATTGGCAGTTATGCCGTGATTCTGCTGTTACATTTGATTAAGCAGCAAGTTGAAAATCGCACAACTCGTTCTTGGGATTTGTCCATCAGAAACTCAGCAAGGGCTATTCAGAGAAAGAATAAGCGTCGCAAGGCAGGAGGCTATTACTTGAAACCAGAAGAGTTGCGCTTAACTCTAGAAGAAGTTTACGAAGATGCCCTAGATAAGGCTTCTCTGGAGGTGGCGTCAGGTCGCTACGATGCCGATGACTTGGCAGAGATGGTAAACATTGAAGTTGTGATGAGTCAAGCAATGGCTTTGATTTCGCCGACATAATAATACCCGATCGCTCTTTTTTCATGGCATGGCAGTTACAAATGATTGCCTTGCTACAAAATCGTCAAATATGTTTCTGTTGGACTGATGGGCAATGGTTTCAAGGTTTGATTTTGCAAGTCTATTTCTAAACCCAAAGATTCTAAAGGAATTACTCCCAAAAGCGCATCTCCACTTTCAGGCAACTCCAAGCACTCAAATGTTCCTTCTCGCCCAAACATGGATATGGTTGCATCTCGAAAAACTCGGGCTTTGCCAATGCCCATTGCTGTTGCTACGTCTACTTCTTTCAGGAGTTTCAGTCCTAATTGGGCGATCGCGTCCTGTGGCAAGCACAAGGTAGTTGCTCCCGTGTCTACCAAGACATTATTGAGGATTATCGACCGGATTTGGTCTGGTGAAATATTGCCATCTTCTGCCCGAATTTGGTCGGCGCGATTAATGAGCGTCAAACTGGTGAAAACTTTTCCCATTTCCTTGTTGCTTTGATTGGGCATATTTGCCTCCTATTTAAGAGTCGGAGCTATTACCTCCATTTATGATAACGTGAGTTCATGCATCATTCTCGATTAGGCTGATGACCCCCAGGCGCTTCAAAGCGCCGCGTTACCAGGCAGAGCCAGGTTTAGAGGCGCCAAGTCGGTTGAAAACCGACTGAAAACCTAATTGAAAAAGTGTTTAGTCCACTAAAGTGGACTTGAGCTATTAGCCGTGGGTTTTAACCCACGGCGGGCTATGAGACTGACTTGCTGCTGCTGTCTACAGTCCCAACTGTTGCCTCAAAGCTTCGGACACGTTAACCGCTGTCTCCAACCCGAGAACATTCTCCCAGTTCGTATCGGCATCCCATAGGATATTCCCAGAAATTCCATTGCTGAGGTCTGCGCGACTGAGGTCTGCGCCTCTGAGGTATGCGCCTCTGAGGTATGCGCCTCTGAGGTATGCGCCTCTGAGGTCTGCGCCTCTGAGGACTGCGCGACTGAGGTATGCGCCTCTGAGGACTGCGCGACTGAGGTCTGCGCCTCTGAGGTATGCGCCACTGAGGTATGCGCCTCTGAGGTCTGCGCCTCTGAGGACTGCGCGACTGAGGTCTGCGCCTCTGAGGTATGCGCTACTGAGGTCTGCGCCACTGAGGTCTGCGCCTCTGAGGTATGCGCTACTGAGGACTGCGCCACTGAGGTATGCGCCTCTGAGGTCTGCGCCATTAAGAAATTGCCCAACGGTGTTGGGAAAGCCCAAATCCCCAATACAACGGCTGTAACCGATAATGCGAAACAACAGCGTTGGATCGTCAAGTTTGCCTTCAGAGTTTGGTTCCCCACAGGGATAGAAAACGATCGCGTCTTTGAGATCCTCCCTCTCCTGACCGTAGCGGTGCAACTCCAACAAGAGAATCATCACGTTCAGCCCAGCATATACGTCTACCTGTCGCAAACCTAGCTCAATTCCTTGCTCGCGCAATTGCCGCATCTTTTTCTGAGGCAGATTTTCTGGCGGCGCGTCTATGAATTCCCCGTCGCACCAGCGGAAATAGAAATCCTTCAACCGCTCAAATAACTTTACCGGGCAAAACTCCTCGCTAGCAGTCAGCAACCCCATCAGATATTCCACAATCTCTGGCGTCAGGGCCCCGTACCCCAGCAAGTCGTATATTTCCCAATGCAGTTGTTCCTCTTGGATGTTAAACCTTTTACGCTTCTTACCCAGTTCTGTCCACTCAATTATACTTTCCTTCAGGCGATCGGCACATAAGAACTCGCCAAAACTCTTGTGGGCGAACTCCACCGAACCTTCGGAACTGCCTTTCTGAAGATAAAAGGCCGCCAAGGCATTTCGCAAAGGATCGTCGCCAAGGCGTTTTTGTGCCTCTTCCAGCAACGCCTTCGCCCCCTCATCCTGTTTCAGACGGAACTCGATCGCCTTTACAGACGCAAATTCGCCTCCCGACTGCACCACGCACAACCCTGCTTCCGAAAGAATGCGCTGCAAATCATCTATTTCCTGTTCCGTAAGTTGGCGAGTCAGCCATTCGGGACGCTGCTTTGTCAGTACCCAATTCAAAAACTGCTCGTAAATCTTGATTTTCGCAACTGTACTGCTGGCACCTTCAAAATCTTCTACTTGCAAATTCCTATCCCGGTGCATCGCTGCCAACAGATACAACAATAGCGGTTCCTGGCCACATTTTTCCTGCACCAGTTTCGGACAGCGCCTGTCTTGCAAAAATGCCTCAAATGCTTCCCTTTTCTCCCTACCGAAAATCGCTTCCCATTTTCCCAACCACTGCTGCGGTCTTTCCGAGTCCATCACCTCAATTCTCACCCGGGACAGGTTATCAGGCATTTGTTCTTTAATTTCTTGCAGCGCTAACTTTCTCCCGGTAATCAACACCCGATGTCCCATATCTTTGTCCCGCTGGGAATCTCGCTGAAATTGACTCACCTGCCGCAGAAATTGCTCTAAACCGCCGCTAGTTCTGCCCTCCATCAGCAACTCGTCAAAACCATCTAGTAAAAACAAATATTTGGTATTGCGGTCTTTTAACCAATCATCGCCAGCAAACTTGGCCGAGACAGCATCTCGCAATGTATTGGGAAAACTCTCCTGCAACTTGGGGATATCCCGCAGGCGAATTAACACCGGTATCCAAATAGGGTAAATTTTTTCTCGCACCCAGTCAGCAAACATCCGCGAAAAGACACTCTTACCTCGTCCCGGTCCCCCTTGCACGAACATTACCAGATCCTGTTTTTGGGGATCTTAGAGGACATCCTTCGCCCAACTTTCTAGATCGAAAGCTTCCGCATCGTCAATTTCATTACCATTTCCATCTAGAGGTTTGGCTTTTAGGGGTACGTATATATCCCGGAAGGTGAAGTCTTCCCCAAAAACTTTCTCCAGGGGTTTGGTAGCAATCTGTTCTGTAAGATAATCATCAATACTTTGGTATTTCGTTAATTCCTGACGCCACTCGCTCAACGAGGGTTGGGCCAGATGTTGGACCGCGTCTCTGGACTCCTTCCACGCTGACATCATGTAGCGATAAGTATTCCAAGCTACTCGTGCCGTTAAAATCTTAGCTTCTTCTTCATCGAGTTCTGCATCTTGTAATCGCGCCAACAGCACTTGACCGAATGCTTCTGCCAATTTACAGTCATGGAAGCAAACCACTGCTTTCCTAGCGTCTTCTTCATCTATTTCCAACTCTGACAACTGTTTAATTTGTTGTTGAACGGGTGCAGAAACCGGAGTTTGGCAGATGCGACTTAACAGATCCTCATCTTTAAGAAATCTCTTCAAGCTTTCCAGATAAGCTGCTTGACTGACAAGGGCAACGCATTGTTCGAGGGTGGGCGGCTTTTGAGTTTTTTCCAGGTAAAACCCTAGCAGTTTCGCCGCCATCGAGACAAAAGGCAGTCCCGCCCCGACAATTTCCCCCAAGGGCGAGTTCAAAACATCCAGCAAGGTAGAAATTTTTCCCACTAATGGCGCTAATTGTTGGACATTAGGACCTTCTTCTTGCAGCGTATTGGCCAATTCCAAGACAGCTGAGGCTGCTTCCGTGCCCTCGGTGATGGTTTCGGCGGAGAACAAGTCTCGAATGTCCGTGTTTAAGAATTTCCAGAGTCGCGATGCCATACTCTTCTCACTCTTTTCTTGATGATACCCAAATTTTAGCATAAATTTTATAACTGTGTCAACTCTGTGATATAATTTACCTAAACTGATATCTTGCATCTGTCCCGTTACCCCGTCTGCAAGCCGCCAAGTGTGTCTTACTACGAAGGTAACTATGAAACATCTCGCGAACAGTCCCGATATGGCCCACATCTCAAAACTCAGGAATCTGTCGATCGCGCTTCCGGAGAAAATCCCATACCTGAAGATGCTAGTATTATTTGGTTCGAGAGCCAGGGGCGATACCCATGGCAAAAGTGATTGGGACTTTGCCGCAGTTTACGACGATCTAATTCGTTATCTTCAGATTAAAGATAATGGTTTTCGTTGGTTTGAAGTGCCGCATTTGCTGGGGGAAGCTTTTGCACTCAATCCCGATATGATTGATGTCGTCGATCTCAATAAATGTTCGTTACTGATAGCCCATTACGTCGCACGTGATAGTATCCTCTTATATGAAAAAGAAGTAGGTCTATTTGATGCTTTTCGGTCAAGGGCATTAAAGAGTGATGCCGAACTGAAAGCCATTCGCAAGGCCCTTGAAGAACAGGTTGAAAAAAATTTACAAAGGTGGGGTGTATGACTGAAATAGAAGCCAAAATTGTTCTGAATAAGCTAGTTTTTTTGGATAAATATCTCAACAAACTAGCTGAATTTGAGTCTGTAACTCTGTCAGACTATCTAAGCAATCAAAATCAGCAATTAGTTATAGAAAGACTGTTACAGCTAACTATTCAAGTGGCGCTAGATATCAATAGATATTTACTCAAGCAACTTCAAATAGAACAGCCAGAGAGTAATTTTGCAACATTTATAGAGGTTGGCAACTGCGGAATTATTACACCGGAGTTAGCAGAGGTATTAGCACCTTCGGGAAGTACACGCAATCGACTGGTTCATCTTTACGAAGAAATCGATCCAGTGCAAGTACATACCGCTATCTCGATAGCGTTGCAATATTATCCAATTTATCAAAGACAGGTGAAAACTTACTTATCTTCCTTATAAGAATTGAAGTTACTACCTAAAATTAGCCCAAATAGGTAGCAACTTAGTTATCACAGAGGTTGAAGACTGTCAGCAAGGGTAGCAACAGCAGTATCAACCCGATCGCGCCCTGTTTGAGTTGCCGAAATCAACAGCATGAGTATATCCTGTTGTGGCTGACTGACCAAAATCATCCCATTCATTGGCTGAGTATTGCCCCCCATAGTTAAACTACCAGTCCAAGGAACTTGCACCCTTCCCGGCCCCAAAGGTCGAAACCGATCGGGGATAAATCCCTCCCCTCGTCGGAAAGTATCGATCGCGATCTGTGCCAGAGTAGCAGCAGTCAAAAGTCTGCCACTGCTGCGCGATCGCACCAGGACAGTATAGGCCAAATTTCCATCAGGGGATGAAAATAAAGGAGAAACACCAGCAGAACTGACATTATATCCCTCCAGAATGCCCACCTGAAACCGTCCGGCAGGGTCTTGATAAGTTCCCCCCAGAGATAAAGATGCAGTCGGCGTTGTGGCCAATGCTGCTGGGAGTATTCTGTTATCGCAAAAGGTTTCCGACTCAAAGCAGGTGGAGGTAGTTGTCTGGGAAAATGGGGACCAAATAATCAGAACCAGGGCGGTCAGCAGCATCAAACCAATTAGCCAAAAGCGGTTACGTTTCATATTTACCTACCTAAAATAGCAGCAGAGTCACCGAAATAAAATACCCCAGCAATACAACCAGTCATCAAGGTGGCTAAGGTAGCGGCCCAGAGGGCTTTCCAGGCTACGGAACTAATATCTTTTCGCCGTTGAGGCACCAAACTCGTCAAACCGCCCACGAATATTCCTAGGGATCCGACATGGGCAAAACCGCAGAGAACGTAGCTGACTATTAACAAGGCCCGATCGCTCAAAGCGTCCCGTGCGGAAAGTTGATTGAGGGCGATAAACGAGGGAATTTCCGTTTGCAGCACCCGCCGCCCGATCAGCACCGAACATTGCCAGAGTTCCGATAAATCCAGGGAGACACCAGTGAGGAAAGTCAAGGGAAAGAACAGGGCCCCAAAGATATTATCTAAAGTTACCACGGCAAAGACTGGTCCGATCGCGGGCCAGGTAGCGAGAAAGGCAAAAAAGGAATTCAGCAGGGCTACTAAACCCAGAATAGCGATCAGGACGGCGGCGATTCCCACTGCCATTTTGACGCCGTCCCAACTCCCCATAATTAGACTATCCATGTAACTGGGTTTGCGGATCTTGGGGTCTTCTTCCTCTTTGGGCACCCCGTCCAAGGTTTTCGGCACCTCCGTCTCTGGTACGATAATTTTAGCGATCGCGAAGCAGGCGGGAATAGTCAGGATAGAAGCAGACATCAAATGACCGACTATACCAGGAAAGGTAGGTCGCAGCAGACTGGCATAGAGTCCCAGGATAGTGGAAGCAATGGAACCAAAGCAGCATGTTAAGATGGCGCAGAGTTCGCTGCGAGTCATATCCAATAGAAACGGCTTGACTGCGATCGCCGATTCTATGCCCACAAAAATATTAACAGCACCGGAGAGGGACTCGGCACCGCTGAGATTCATCACCTGGCGAAATAGCTTGGCAAAGACCCGGACAATCGGTTGAATCGCATTCATCCGGTACAGCAATGCTACTATAGCTGAAAAGAACACCACTTGGGGTAGGGCCCGAAAGGCAAAGATATATCCTAAGTTGAGGTTATCGGGACCCAGGCGATCGCCCGGTACTGGCGCGTAAGGCGAAGTAATAGTCCTGGCGATCCAGCGGGCCGCCGGTCCCGGTCCAGGATCCGATGCCGGATCGGGGACAAATCCAGAACCGAAGATAAATCTGGCTCCGGCCTCAGAAGCATCAATGAGAGGATTGAGGATATCATTCAATAGTACAATGAATTGGCGGGTTCCGGGCACCTGGAATAGCAATAGCCCGATCGCCAGTTGCAGGCCAATGCCAGCAAAGATCGTCTTCCAGGGGATAATGCGGCGATTCTCAGAACCCAGCCAAGCCACCAGACATAAGCCAAAAATGCCTATAAACGAAATCAAGTTTAATGTCAAGTTCATATCTTGTACCTCCAACCAGACGGTGGCGGCCACCAATGAGAAGATTAAACAGCCAGCAATAAAAATCGCAATCAGATCGGAATCCTGAGAACAGAATAATTATGGAAGCATTCGATGTCAACTCGCCAGAATGGACTAAATCAGCAACTCACGCCCTGCAGTTCTGCTGTCCCAGGTGTGGATCTAGTTCTATGGAAGCCCAGCGCGTCTGGCTAAATCGGCGATCGCCTGTCTACACAGAAGGACATCGCCGCAAGTTCCAGGAATTTTACCACTGTCAGTGCGGCTGTGCTTGGTGGGCCTGGAGCGATCAGCGCCCCCCTTCCGATTTATATAAAGGCGATCGCCCGCCCTTGGACAACTAAGATTGAGTACAATAGATTGTATTCCCAGTTAAAATTCAATGTTCTTGCATTAGTTGCCTGGGCTATAGTTGGAGGACATTTATTGGGGAAAATTAAGTAAAAAGATGACGATCGTATCCTTGTTAAAATCAAGCTGTACTCATTGCTGTTAATTTTACCAGGGTTACTGTCGATCGCCTCCTGTCAGACAGGATCGCAGCCTGTGGTTTCGGCCCGGACAGCAGCACCGGAATGGAGTTTTGATAATATGCCATTTGCTTGGCAGGAAGTCCCCCGATATCGCCCCAACCGGGGAAAATAACCTTTACCCTCAGTAGAGATGGTAAAGTATCCCTGGCTGTTATGAAAAAGAAAGTGGGAAAATGCTGCGGGAACTGCTACGGGGTAATGAGTACAAAGCTGGAACCCATAGCATCAGTTGGGATGGACTCGATCGCCTGGGTAAACCAGTGCAACCGGGAACCTATGAATGGAAGCTGCTCTTTACAGAAGGATTTCCCGCCGAGTTGATCGTGCGCTTGGGCTACGGTCTGGACGGACTTGAATTAATTTGTGCCATTTCTAGTGACCAGGGTCTCCCTGGTCACTTCCGGTGGAGGCTCTGCCTCCTGGCCTAATAGACCACCCTTGTTCCTCACTCACGAGAGTCATGACTTTGCTCATTCACAGGAGGCAGAGCCAATGATTGACCATTCCCAGGGAGACCCTGGGAACGAGGGTAAAACGGATCTGATATTACCCCATATCCTATTCTAAACTCCGTTCCCAACTTGCCAAAACTGCTGGAGAAATTCGTTTGGCGCGATCGCGAATTAAAATCTGCACCATCGCTTTAACTTCTGCGACAGTTTTATGCTCAGTCTGCACCATCTCTGTCAATAACCGTAACATTCGAGTGTAGGTAATACCGTATTTCTCACAAGTTTCAATAACTAACCCGTCATCGCTAGCACATAATAATAAACGATGGCGGGCAAGGGCGAGGGTAGAGCGATCGGCTTCGCTAAGTAAAGGCGCTTGAGTGCCAAACTCCAGAAAACTGACAAACATTTCCTCACTGTCAAGAGTTAGGGGCATTAGATGTTCGCTGGCTGCTTGGCGGGTAGGCAGTTCGAGATTGTCCGAGTCCAAAACCTCTTGGGCGACATACAGAGGACTGTAATTTTGTTTTAACCACTCCCACTCGTTCAGCCAGCGAAAGTCGATAATGGCGGTGGTGTCGAGAATAGTTCCATTAAGAGATAGCATAGACCTCTGCTTCTTGACGAAGTATTCGCAGTTCTTCCACCGTGAGGTTGAGTAGTTCTGCCGCTTTCAGTTCGGAAATTTTACCTTTATCAAGAACTTGCCAGATCAGCTGTCGATAGCGTTGATTTTCGGGAAAGTCTTCGGCTTTAAGTGCTGGCGGTAACTCCATTGAATTTTTCAGGGGCGAACCATGTCTATTTTTGTAAATAGCGCGAATTTTATTAATTTCTTGTTGATAGTCGATCGCTCCCATTTCTGCCAGACGAGTTAAGATGACCTGGTAACTGACGCGAAAGTGCTGCTTGAGTTGAAGTATATTGCGATCGTACTGATAGACGAGATCGAATTCAGTTTGGGGAATCAGCAGATGACTGGCAAAGTAATCTGCCACTTTCTCCCGTGCTTTTTCGGCTTCTTTACTTCCCTTTTTCATGAGGTTATCTCCATACTCGTCTCGATGAAATATCAGATGTCCGAGTTCGTGGGCGAGGGTAAACAACTGCCGTTCGATAGTAATGTCGTGGGTGTTGACGATAACAAACGCACCGCGAGCCAAGCTGCAAGCACTAATTCCAAAAAAACCGCGAATCTCGATCGGTTGGCGCAAAACTTTTAATCCGAGTTTTTCCACCGCCTGAAATAGGTTAGGAACAGCAATATCACCCAATCCAAAACTACCGCGAAACCGAGTAGCTGTAGCTTGAATTAATTTTTCCTTGCCTTCGAGGCGATCGCACGAGAGAGTTTCTGGGGCAAAAGGAGGAACTCCAACTGCGGCTTCTATAGCGTTGTAAGTTTCTAGCATGCGCCGAACTCTGGCGGTAAATTGAGGGTTTTCCTTAAAACTGCCATGGGCGCGAAAACGAAAATCAGGCAGTTCCATCGATGAGGATGTTGCATCCCCAAAGCTTTGGGAACGCAGCAAATTATCCAAGGTTACGTCCAAGGCACGGGCAAGGGCAGACAGGGTTTTACTGTCTGGTAGAATTTTAGCATTTTCATAATTCTCGATCCTTTCGATAGTGACCCCAACCTTCTCGGCTAAGGCTTCCTGGGATAAGCCTAAACCTTTGCGGTAGCGAGTCAGGTTCCCACCGATTGTCTCCTTCATAGCTGTGGCCCTCCGTTTCGGGATGGACTTTATTTGTCTGAATTAATTTTTGATTCTACTTTAATTATAATCTAAAAAACTCAAAAAATACAGAGGCTTGGGGCCGCTTGAACTGCAACGGTTCCTATGGCTGAGGCCACGTCATCAGGAAGAATGATGCATCCTCCCAGTATGGAGGCGGTGAAGATAATCTTCTAGGTCTATAGCGACTTGGTTGGAGAGCAAGAAAATACCCAACAGGTTGGGGAAAGCCTTTGCGAATGAAATAGCATCGCCGAATTGAAGCACGGCCTGGGGAGAAGCGATCGACCCCAACCAGACCGCTGCCAAGAACAAGACCTTAAAAATAATTGTCCCTCTGGAACTGAAGAGATATTCCCAGGAAACCTGACCGTAGTAAGCTACAGAAATCAGCGTGGAAAAGGAGAATAAAAAAACTGCGATCGCCAATAAATAAGAAAACCAGGCGATCGCTTCACCAAAGGCAGCGGATGCAAGTTTAGAACCCGCCAAATCAGGATTATGATAGACTCCAGTAATGATGATGACCAAGGCAGTCAAGTTGCAGATAATGACCGTGTCAATAAAAGGTTCTAGGAGGGCGACAATACCTTCCCGCACGGGTTCGGAAGTTTTCGCAGTGGCATGGGCGATCGCCGCTAGGCCCAACCCAGCTTCATTAGAAAAGGTAGAACGCCTCAACCCCTGTATCATTGCTCCAGCAAAGCCCCCGCCGACTGCATGAAAACAAAAGGCGTCCGAGACGATCGCAGGCCCCGGGAATAGCACCTAAATGGGTCAGCAGCACCCATAGGGATGCCAAAATATAGATAGCACACATGAGGGGCACGATCGCCCCTGCCACCCGGGCAAGGCGTTGGATGCCCCCGAGGATGACCGATGCCACCAAACTAACCAGAATTAAGCCATAGATCCAGCCATTATCTGCGAAGAATGGCAGTACAGCCGCAACTGCCGCCAGGGACTGATTAGTTCGCCATTCGCCATTTTCCTAAACTGACGTCATCTCTCCAGAATTCAGGCGACGCATATAGTCTTTGAGGTCTGCTACCACTTGACCAGATAGGAAGTAGGCACCCAGCAAATTGGAAATGCCATCGCTAGGATCATGGCATCGCTGAAGTCTATTACCGTCGTTGGTTTGGTTACCGAGCCAATTAAGATAGCTATCAAGAATAATACCTTGTAGAGCATCAAGCTGCCAGCACCAAACAGATATTCCCAGCAACGTTCGCCGTAGTAACTCCAGGAAATCATCGTGGAGAAGGCAAACAAGAAGACAGCGATCGCCACCAGTATAGGAAACCATGCCATTACTGTTCCAAAAGCAGCTGTAGTCAGTTCTGCACCTGCACCCCGGTTCCTGATATCGGAAAACGCAGGATTATTGTAGGCACCTGTAATCACAATTACCAAGGCGGTCATGTTGCAGACAACTACCGTATCGATAAAGGGTTCTAGCAGGGCGACAATGCCTTCCCGAACGGGTTCAGAAGTCTTAGCCGCCGAGTGGGCGATCGCCGCCGATCCTATACCTGCCTCATTGGAAAAAGCAGATCGCCTGAATCCTTGGACGATCGTACCAATCATACCACCTGCTATTGCCTGGGGCACAAATGCCTCCGAGATAATGGTGCCGATCGCCCCGGGAATGGCGGTAAAATTGGTCAGCAGAATGAAGATGGACATTAAAACATACAATCCACACATGACAGGAACGATCGTACCTGCTACCTGAGCAATGCGTCTGATGCCACCAATAATTACCAGTCCCACTAAAGTCAGGAGAATCAAACCATACAGCCACTTAGGTAAGAAAGGTAATACAGTAGCAACTGCACCGTAGGACTGGTTAGCCTGAAACATATTCGCGCCACCAAATGCCCCACCCAGGCAAAAGACCGAGAACAGAATCGCTAAAACCTTGCCCAGACTCTCCTGTCCCATACTAGCCAAGCCTCTTGACAGATAATACATCGGTCCGCCTGCGATCGTCCCGTCTGACTTAACAATCCGATATTTCTGTCCCAGGGTACATTCTACAAATTTACTGGTCATTCCCAACAGACCCCCCAGGCCTCATCCAGAATATCGCACCCGGTCCGCCCACACTCACCGCGATCGCCACTCCGGCAATGTTCCCCAGTCCTACCGTAGCTGAGAGTGCTGTCGCTAGGGCTTGAAAATGGGATACTTCTCCTGCCTCTTCTGGGTCATCGTATTTCCCCATCACCACATCTATAGCATGTCTAAACCCCCTCAGATTGATAAAATTCATCCCGATCGTGAAGAATACCCCACCGCCGATCAGCCACAGCACGATCAGGGGGAAACCGCCGATGCTAAAGAATAGCACGCTGAATATGGCAGCCACTATTTGGGAAAATATTGCATCAATGCTGGCCATGAAACTCTGACCCGCCGCCCGATCTTCAGCAATGGCCACCGCCGGGACGGACAAAAAAAGTAGGACGTACAGCCAAGCTCTGCGTCTCATGAAACTCCTTGATTAATTTGCCATGTTCCTCAAATTAGGATATCCTGGGTCGATCGTGTCAATTGTATCCGAGAATACAGTTTTTGCCTATATATAAGTTTTACTTATCACCGAAAACCCAGGAGAGCCTCAAATTACTATATCACATTACCATGACAATTTTTTTCCATATCCTTGCTGCTGCTGCCGACTTGACGAGCGATCGCCCCTGGATCCTGGGGGTGAATGGGAATAACGATCGCGAAGGAAGCGCCTTTTCCCGGTTCGGAACTTACCTCAATTTTTCCCTGATGCTTTTCGATAATCTGATAGGCGATCGCCAGTCCCATTCCCGTTCCTTTCCTACCTCTTTGGTCGTAAAAAACGGCTCGCAGAGCTTGGATCTAATCTCTTCTGTAATTCCCCGACCATTATCGCTAATTCTTACCATTACCTGGCGATCGCCCTTTTTCTCTGTCCGAATGTCAATCTGCGGATTTTTTATATTTGATGACTCTAACATCGATCGCATTTTCAAGAATATTCAGAAATACTCGATTCATTTGGGCCGGGTAACAATAGACTACTGGCAAATTTCCATAATCCTTGTTAACTGCAATTCTTTGCTGCATCCGGTTATTAAGAATCAACAAAGTATTATCCATACCTTCATTAAGATCCGCTGCTTTCATCTCGGACTCGTCCGTGAGAAATTTCGCAAAGAAAGGACAATTTTTCCCCCTTTTCATCGAATTTAATATTTGCGGCAAATCTTCTACCAGATATTCTATCTCACTTGCTGCAATTCAATCTTGAATTGTTTGGGTATCTTCGGGGTACTCCTGCTGATAAAGCTCCAGTAAATTCAGCAATTATTGAGTATATTCTCTAGCATATTATATGTTACCATAGATAAAGCTGACGGGGTTATTAATCTCATGGGCTATCCCAGCCACCATTTTTTCGGTTTGAATTAGTTGGCTTTGAGTTTCTTTCAGTGACCGCAATGCTTGCTTCAGTTCCTGAGTGCGTTCGGAGACTCGCTCGCGACTTCGCTCTAATTCATCGGTATATTCTCCTACCCATTGAATCAACTGATTGAGGGCGAGCGCTAAGGAACCTACTTCATCTTGTGTGGTCACAGTTGCCCGGAGTTGTATCTGCGCAGTCCGGAATGCTTCCTAGACTTCTAGATCGGCAAGTCCGCAATCTCGATAAGCGTTTATCCAATTCCACAAATAGTGAATTTGTACTCCCGAGTTGCATTTTTCATTTCTGAAATCGAGTAAACCCGTGTAACTTGAGACTTCTGCGATCGCGATAGTACCGTGGGTAGTACAATGCCGATCGGTATCCATAACAATGGCGATCTGGCTGTACAGGCTAGCCGTGAACCATCTAATCACCATGCCATTAACGCCTTTACCAGAGAAAGCGATCGCACCCCCAGGCTTAATTCCCCGGCTCACTTTTTCCAAAGCCGCTGCACAACGAACTCCCCGCGGTTCATCTCCCACATCCAATTCTATCATACCTGTCAACCTACTTCACTTTCCCTAGCTTAATAGGCCGCGTCTTCACTCCGGTTATACTCAAAGGCGACATCGAACTCTGAGATCGCCTTTCCGAAGGCGATCTCCTTTCCCATAAGACCACAGATCGAGTTAACAGTGCTTTTTTAACATATTCTTTATCTTTCACTAGAAAATGTGGCTGGGTGCAACCGACGGCATCGGGAAATACCGGGAAAAAGACGCTCTCAGACGAAGTATAAGATATGATCGTCTCTTGCCTGTATCTTTTGACTCCCGAGGGCTCTATCCATGCAAAATTCCCAGCGTCGGACAAAAATTGTCGCCACCATTGGTCCTGCAACCAGTTCTCCAGAGGTATTGCGGAACCTGATTGAAGCCGGTGCCACAACCCTGCGGTTAAATTTCTCCCATGGCACCCATGAAGACCATCAGCGCAGCATTCGCTTAATTCGGCAACTGTCCTTTGAGCTAAATCAGCCTGTGGGGATTTTACAAGACCTGCAAGGTCCGAAAATTCGCTTGGGACGGTTCGAGTCGGGCTCGATCGCCCTATCGAGGGGCGATCGGTTCATTCTGACCAGCGATCGCGTCCCCGGCACCCAAGAGATAAGTTCAGTCACCTACGAACCCCTAGCAGATGAAGTCCCCGCCGGAGCCACCATTCTCCTAGATGATGGTAAACTAGAAATGCTCGTAGAGAAAGTAGACCGTCAGGCTCGCCAACTGCATTGCCAGGTGGTAGTCGGCGGCAAGCTTTCCAATAACAAAGGGGTCAACTTCCCCGGCGTCTACCTGTCAATCAAAGCTCTAACTGAAAAAGACCGCAAAGACTTGTTGTTTGGCTTAGATCAAGGGGTAGATTGGGTAGCCCTCTCCTTTGTCCGCAACCCCCAAGACGTGCTGGAAATCAAAGAAATCATCGCCAATGCTGGCAAGCAAGTGCCAGTAATTGTCAAGATAGAAAAGCACGAAGCGATCGAGCAGATAGAGGCCATTCTGAGCTTATCTGATGGGGTGATGGTAGCGAGAGGAGACTTAGGAGTGGAACTGCCAGCTGAGGACGTTCCCATTCTGCAAAAGCGACTGATTGTCACCGCCAATCAACTGGGAATCCCCGTGATTACGGCAACCCAGATGCTAGACAGTATGGTAAACTCCCCTCGACCCACCAGAGCGGAAGTTTCTGATGTGGCCAATGCGATTCTGGATGGCACAGACGCCGTCATGCTCTCCAATGAAACAGCCATCGGCAAGTACCCAGTAGAAGCCGTGGCGACCATGACACGCATTGCGGTCAGAATTGAACGAGAAAGCAATACTTGCCACGCTCAAGCAGATACCAAGCGGTCTATTCCCAACGCCATCTCTCAAGGGGTGAGCCAGATTGCCGCGCAGCTGGAAGCCTCTGCGATTATGACCTTGACCAAGACAGGTGATACGGCCAGAAATGTCTCCAAGTTCCGACCCCAGACGCCAATTTTGGCCGTGACACCCCATGTAGAAGTGGCACGACGCTTGCAGGTAGTCTGGGGCGTCAAACCCCTACTGGTATTGGATTTGCCCTCTACAAGTCAAACCTTCAAAGCAGCTATAAATGTGGCTCAGGAGAAGCATTTGCTCCAGGAAGGAGATTTGGTGGTAATGACAGCAGGGGCGCTCCAAGGCGTCCCCGGATCGACCAATTTGATTAAAGTTGAAGTAGTGACCGCAGTTCTCGCTCAGGGGACTGGCATGGGTCAGGGTTTAGTCAGCGGTCGGGCCCGGGTAGCTCACAACGGCATGGATGTGACCCATTTCCACCCCGGAGAAATTTTGGTGGCCAAATCTACCAGTGCTGATTTTATTGATGCGATCCGCAAAGCCTCTGGAATAGTCACAGAGGATGCCAGTCTCACTTCTCACGCCGCCGTGATCGGCATGCGGTTGGGAGTGCCGGTGATGGTGGGGGTTCCCCAAGCCACGGATATCATTCGAGATGGGGCGATCGTGACTTTGGATCTGCAACGGGGTTTTGTCTATTCCGGTTCGATCTCCTCGGTGTAGACCTGTTCAGTTTGTAGTAAGCGCTTGGGTTTGTAGTAAGCGCTAAAGCGCTTGGGTTTGTAGTAAGCGCTTTAGCGCTTGGGTTTGTAGTAAGCGCTTGGGTTTGTAGTAAGCGCTTTAGCGCTTGGGTTTGGAACACATAAACTGAATGCTGATGTTACAATCAAAGTGATAAGGGTGTGGTCATGCATTAGTTGATATCCTTCTGAATTGGATCTACTTGCGCTTCTTGGAGTTGTTGATGTCCGGAGCGAGGGGGGAAACCTTCCGCAGTAACTGTGGTATGCTTTTCTATCAGACCCACCGTTAGAGCAGCAGCTAGCAATCAGAGGCCCAGTGTGCGGTTCGACTTAGCTCACACTTGTGGAGATTGCGCTCTTGCCGCTCGTCCAACGAATAAAAGACAATGAATAGAGTATTATTTCGGAAAATTCACCGAAAACTCGCGCCAATTATCTTCATTCCTTTGTTGCTGAGTGCCCTCACAGGAATTATTTATCGAATTGGCAAAAGCTGGTTTGGCATGTCCAGTGAAACAGCAGACATTTTCATGGTGATTCACCAAGGAGAATATTTGGGAGACCAAATAAAACCGATTTACGTGCTGTTACTTGGTTTGGGACTCATCGGCATGATAGTCAGCGGCTTCACCATGATTCGCCGCTTCAGCAGCGATCGCCCGCCAAGCGCCATCGACGTGCGCAAAATACATCGCCTGCTTGCGCCGATTTTTTTCCTCCCTTTAGTCGTCAGCGCTCTTTCTGGAATTTCCTACCGCCTTGGCAAAAGTTGGTTGGGTATGTCCAGCGAACAAGCCGAAATTTTCATGACAATTCATCAAGGATCCTATCTGGGGAGTTTATTGAAACCGATTTATGTTTTGTTAGTCGGCTTGGGATTGCTCGGACTCATCGCAACTGGCATCAAAATGCTCGGGTGGTTTCGCAAAAATCAAGGCAGTAAAGCATTGTAAGAAACAGCTAAATTCAGAGAAAAAGAGAAAATCTACCGGGACAATCATGCTGCGGTGATTCGGCAAATGGGAGGCACGCTCTTCTGCGACCATTGAAAGGCCAGAGGTGAAATCTACTGCCGAAAATCTGCAAGCTACCCAACTGCTGATAGCTGCACATCATTCAGTGGAAAACAGCTATAACGTCTTTGCCGGGAAAACCTCCGGAGCTTGTTGCGAGACACGAAGCAATCTGCCGCTGCGAAGGGCCAGGGGGTTACTTCCTCTCGCACAAGCATCTCTCAATAGGCCCCCCTGGCAATGACATATGGGCGGTTCTATGAAGCTTTGAAAGGGATGCGATCGAAAGTAGTTATAGAGGAGAAAATCAATACTTATCAACCGGTGAGATAATCATGACTTTACCTTTCTTTTACCAACTGGTTTTGATCGCACCCAAGTGATAAGTATATTGATAACATTTTCAACCGGAAATAATGGCAAGTAACTCTACAAATAAAAAACCTGTTATCAAGTATGTATCGACGAAAGTGTTCGATGGCTTTTCAACTTGCTTTCGACAATGGAAAGCGTCAGGAACCCATTGCAAATACTTACATGGTTACGGTGTATCTTTCAAAGTCTGGTTTGAAGGAGAGTTAGATGAATGTAACTGGGTATGGGAATTTGGGGGAATGAAAAGAGCGAAGTGTAAGATAGACGGGATGAATCCTAAAGAATGGATGGATTACATGTTCGATCATACAGTAATAGTTGCAGAAGACGATCCACAGCTTGACGAGTTTTACAAGTTAGAAAGTCTAGGTTTGATCCAGCTGAGAGTTGTGCTGGCAGTGGGAGCCGAGAAATTTGCCGAGTTGGTCTTCCAAAAGCTGGATGAGTTCGTACAAGCAGAAACAAAAGGAAGAGTTAGAGTAAAACGTGTCGAGTTTAGAGAACATGCTAAAAATACAGCTTTTGTAGAAGTAATGTCATAAAATGTTAGTTGTGAATTGTGAGTTGTGAGTTGTGAGTTGTAAGTTGTTCAGTCCAACACAGTATTCCGTTGCTCTTGTCCTGAAGGACTCGGTACGCTTTTCGACCTATGCAATTTAATGCGTGACAGCTTATGTGGGAGCATGTCCAGATCGTGAAATAAGTATTTTTACTTAAAAATAGCGTTTCTCAGATAGATGCGATCCGATATCAGATTAATGAGGTACGGGAAATTGCAGACAGCATAAGGGTTGAGGGCGATTTTCCCATATCACCGTAATTTGTGTGAAATGCTATAAATAATCACCTGTTATAGGAGATGGTGCTGACAACCCACAACTGACAACCTATGAGAATATTGATAGCTGGGTGATAGCCCTGGTTAAATATTGATGACCCAATCAGCCTCGATCGCTATATACCATAAAGATGGATTTGATTCAGACCTTTAACACAGCGCACCCGATCGTTGGTGTGGTACATTTACAGCCTCTACCCACGTCGGCCCGGTGGTCCTTCGACCTGAAAGCAGTTATAGCTAGGGCAGAGCAAGAGGCGGCAGCATTAGCGTCAGGTGGGGTAGACGCAATCATCCTAGAGAACTTTTTTGATGCGCCTTTTACCAAAGACAGAGTGGATCCGGCGGTAGTGAGCGCTATGACTATGATAGTGATGCGACTGATGAACTTGGTGAGTCTGCCAATTGGCATCAACATGCTGCGCAATGATGCTCGCAGCGCCATGGCGATCGCCTCCTGTGTAAATGCCTCGTTCATCCGCGTCAACGTCCTCACTGGCGTCATGGCAACCGACCAAGGCTTAATTGAGGGGCAAGCTCATCAACTGCTGCGCTACCGGCGAGAATTAGGCAGTGACGTGAAAATTTTCGCTGATGTATTAGTCAAGCATGGAAGTCCCTTGGGTACGCCTTCTTTGACCGCAGTGGTACAAGAAACGATCGAGCGGGGTTTAGCAGATGGAGTGATTATATCTGGCGAGACAACTGGCAGCCCTCCGAGTCAGTCAGACTTGGAAGTAGCATATTCAGCTGCTCGAGGCACCCCGGTGTTCATCGGTAGTGGGGCGAACTGGGAAAATATTTCCACCCTGATGCCAGCAGCAGACGGGGTGATAGTTTCCAGTTCCCTGAAGCGGCACGGTAAAATCGACCAACCGATCGATCCCATCCGAGTCAGCCAGTTTGTGGAAGCCGCGCGGCAGAGTCAAACTGCTGAACCATAGAAAAGATCGATCATCCAAGCCAGTGGCTGACTATTCTATTAAGGTAAGGAGAAGAGATGATAGAAATTTTACCAGTTGATAATCAAGCAGCCGTAAGCAAGGCAGTGGAGTTGCTGAAAAAGGGCGATGTGGTCGTATTCCCAACCGATACGATTTATGGGATTGGAGCCAGCATAGCTCGGGAATCGGGCGTTAAAAAGATTTTTGAGGTGAAATCCCGATCGCCCCAGAAACCGCTCATAATTTATGTAGCCAGTTTTGAACAACTGCAACAAGTGACCCAAGAAATTCCCGAAAGTACGCTTTCCTCACTCCGAAAAATTTGGCCGGGGGCCATGTCTGGCATCTTCGGCAAGACTGAAATTGTCCCATCATTTGTGACATCAGGTCAGAATACTGTAGCAGTCCGAATACCCAACCATCAGCTTTGTTTGGAATTGGTGCGTCGGGTTGGCGATCCCCTGGCCGTAACCAGTGCTAACATCTCAGGGATGGAGACTCAGAAAACAGCCCCTGAAGTTGCCGCACAATTGGGAGAGCGAGTTCCACTGGTTCTGGATGGAGGGCCAAACCCGGAACAACAACCTTCTACCCTTGTTGACTTTACAGGGTCAACGGCTCGGCTATTGCGCGAAGGTGCCTGGTCCTTCTCGAAACTCCGCCAAGCCATTCCCGATTTGCAACCTATCCCCGAAAGCTGAGATTCTTCTCAAGAAGTCGTCGCCAGCTATGGAAATAGTCGCAGTCTACCGAACAGTAGCGCAAATGGCGGCGCTGATTTTGCCTCCCGATTGCAGTGCGCCCGTGCAGGATACGATGGTTATCAAATATCACCAGGTCTCCTGATTGCATACCTTGTTTCAGGCAGTATCTTAAATCGGTAATCAGCTGCATTAGCTTTCTGTATGCGGCATAAAATGGCTCGATAATCTCCTCTGGCAAGTCCAAGGGAGCGGGAAATAGATTGCTAATCCGAACTTCCTTCAAATTACCACCACTATCTAAGCCAAAAACCGGGCTGCTAAACTGCATATCAATGCGATCGCTGTAATGTTTTCGGAAAGGAACTTCGTAACGACAGAGTAGATCGAACGCCTCCGAATCCTCCTGACGTAGTACCTCTGCTATCTTAAAGCCATCCACAAAGGTAGACTGACCGCTGCCATCGTCATTTGCCATTATACAATGGAAGAAAATAATTCCCGGCGGTGCATATTGATAGGCATCATCCGTGTGGGGTATGAGGTCAAGTTGGGAGTTGGCAACACTTTTCTGGCTTGACTCTGGGTCTACAACAATCTCGAACATACGTCCGTAATTAGTCTCTAATAAGGGACCAAATGACTGGGCGAATCCTTCGAGTTCGACCGTTTGAGGAGGTACGTTTCGCACAAAACAAATCCCATAATTTCTCAGATGTTCTAGCAATTGCAACCGACCCGCATCTCCACCGAGGACTTGTTCATAGGCAATCTGCGGCAGGCTAGTTACAATCTTGCTATCCCAAAGAATGGGTCGATGCTGGCGATGCTCTCTCTCGGTAGCAGAATAGCAGTGCTGTCGCAACCACCGAGCATCATAAACGCTGTTATGGTTGTCGGGTGACCATGAGATTTTAACTGTGTTGTTACTATCTACATGAACTGACAGTGGTTCTATGTCTAAGGGAACATCCACGATCCGAAAACGCTTTTCTCCATGTCTGGGGTCGCCACACGCAGAACAATGACAATTGTCCCGAAGCCAAAGATAGTGGAATGTACTGCGATGACCGTCGCCCCAATAGACAAACAGTTTTCTCTGGTCTTGTTGAACTTTGGAGATTTGGTATCGTTCAGATTTACTTCTCATTGAAATTCCTAAATAAATGAACTAAGCTAATCCTCAACAATGAGGCGATATTTATACATCTATTCATAAAATGGCATGCATTTATTAATACATGGCTCTAAAATATCTGGAATATTATTAATGTATTCTTGAGATTCCTGAAGAATACCAGTAGAATTAATAACTTTTTCACTAAAGTTTTCAAAAGTTGTATTTTCCCACGATAAAATATTCGTTTTTTTGTGCTCCCAATTAAGCATTTTTTCTGAAAACTTTACCCCTAATTTACTGCATAAAACTTTCAAATATTTTTGAGGATTTTTCACCAAATCGCCTGAGTCAATGACTAAAGGTTTTTCTCCTGTTATGTTCTCGATTTCTTTGAATAGTTGATAATGTTCTTCCCAACAGACTCTAGATTCCGATTCTTCCCAGGCAAAACCGCTAGCTGTTCTGGCTTGCCAGTATGAAAGAACTGTTTCTCTTGGATTTCTAATTAAAAAGAAATTTTTAACTTGGGAAATCCAACTTTTGTCAAATTCTGGAAGTAGATGATTTGACATATGTTTTTGAAACGAAAAAGATTTTCCCTCTGGCAGATCGCCAGTTAGTTTTTTAACGATGCTTGAATAATTAGTGTCGGGATATCTTGATAAATAATCTGGTGCATAATAAAGCCGATCGTAGTCAGTAAAACTATTAACAAAGCAACAACCATATAAAGGTTCATCATAGATAATGCAATCATCAATCTGCTCAAATGCTCGTGTTATTGCAGTTGAACGACTTCTCGGACAAGCCCACATAGCAATATGTTTAGTTTTCATGACATTCTGAAATTGTGTTACAAGTTTACAAGTTTACAAGTTTACAAGTTGCAAGTACCCGGGAAAGCGACTGGACTAATGCTGCAAGTCCATCATTCGAGTAAAACTTTTATCCCCACCATAGGCCCCACAAGCCTGTTCTAATACCTCAGACAGACGCTCTGAAAATTCTAAAGATGTTTTAAATGTTTGATTGAGTTCATCAATCAAACAGGCATCCTTGTGAGCTAAGTTCAAGGTAAAAGCAGGTCCTGGATTCCCTTCTAAAATAGAAGGAAGCAATTTTTCTGCCACCCAGCTACTCCCCGAACCCGCTTGAATCATCTTTGTCAGTTGCTGCGGGTCAATTCCTGCTTCTCTGCCCAAGGACAGTACCTCGCCCAGGGCTTTGGTATTAATGAAGCACAGATAATTAATCAACAACTTGGAAAGGATGGCATGGGAAAGTGGCCCCACATGATAAATTTGGGAACCAATGGCTTCCAATATCCCTTTAATTTTGTCAAAAGTCTCTCGATCGCCGCCAACAAACATGGATAGAGTACCAGTTTCAGCCCCCTTTGCCCCCCCTGAAACAGGCGCAGCAATAGAGGAGATGTCTCGTTCTCCAGCAAGGGTCGAAATCTTTTCCATGATTTCTATTGAATTGGTTCCAGTATCGAGCCAAATCGCTCCCGATCTTGCGCGAGCAATAACTCCAGCATCTCCCAACATCACAGATTCCAGTTGCTTTGGTCCTGGCAGACTGGTCATAATGACATCAGCATCCTCTGTCACCTCCGGGATAGAATTGCGCCAAACAGCTCCAGCTGCTATTAAGGCTTCTGCTTTTTCTGGTTGGATGTCGTACACCAAAACATCAAACCCTCGATCGAGCAGATTAGCAACCATCCCACTGCCCATATTACCAAGACCAATAAATCCAATCCGCATGGTCACTCTCCTATTTCATATCGTGATGGGCTTATTAACCAACGTAGGCGGCATCAGCAATTTTCAAAGCATCGTCAATTATAGCAAAGCCTTCTTCAAGCTGCTCTTCATTGATGCAAAGTGGGGGGACATAAACACCCAGTTCCAGCGCACGAGACCGTGCAGACCCAGATCCCGAAGACGGGCAGCAACTTTACCCATAACCACCATTTCGTGGGGTTTGGCATTCCAAGGGGCCATCGGTTCTCGCGTTTCTCGGTTCTTCACGCATTCTATGACTCCATACAGTCCCAAGCTGCGGACATCTCCCACCGATGGATGCTTGGCCTTCATTTCCTCTAGCTTTTCTGCCATGCGTATTCCCATAAGCCGGCTATTTTCCACCAGATTTTCTTCTTCATAAACCTCCATTGTCGCCAGGGCAACAGCGCAACCGATGGGATGACCGCTAAAGGTAAGCCCGCAAACAAAGGGGTTGGTTTCAAAATAATCGGCGATTTGCTGTCGTACTATCACCGCACCCATAGGAATATACCCGCAGGTGAGTCCCTTAGCCATCGCCATAATATCGGGAACTACTCCATAATGCTCGATCGCAAACATTTTCCCCGTGCGACCAAATCCTGCTATAACTTCGTCACAAATGAGCAAGATGCCGTGCTGGTCAGCATATTCCCGCAGGGCTTGCCAGTAACCATCGGGGGGAATAATAACGCCGTTGAAACCAGTAATAGTTTCCATCAGGATCGCCGCCACGTTTTCGGGCCCCTCAAACTCAATGGTTTGAATCACGTGATCGATGTAAACTTGGGGATTTCCTTCCGGTGCGTAGCCAAAAGGGCAACGGTAGGCATAGGGGTCGTGAACCCGAACTATCCCGCTAATAGTAGGTTCGTGAGCTAAGCGTCTGGGGTCTCCTCCCGCGATCGCGGCACCGAGGGTAGCGCCATGATAGCTGCGATATCGGGTAACTATTTTATGCCGTCCCGTATACATACGGGCTATTTTAATGGCATTTTCAATCGCTTCAGCCCCACTCAGGGTAAAGAAAACCTTGCTCAGATCCCCTGGTGTAATTTCAGCTAACTTAGCTGCTGTTGCCGCACGAATTTCTGTGGCCGTACCCGGATGGGCGAACGCGAGTCGATCGGCTTGGTCTTTTATGGCTGCGATCGCCTTGGGGTGACTGTGGCCAATATTCATATTGACATACTGGCTGGAAAAATCCAGGTACTTTTTGCCGTCTTTATCCCAGAAGTAAACCCCCTCAGCACGATCCATAACTATGGGATTTTGGATATTTTTCTGAGGTACCCAGGAAAAAAAGACGCGATCGCGATGAGTTTTGACAATTTCTTCAGCGTTCATTACAGTATTTCTAAGCAATTTCTGCTAATTGATGGTTGGTTATAGCGTTTCTCAAATTGATGTGGTACAGCATAATCCTTTATTTGTCATTGCGAGGGGGGGGGAGACTAGCGAGTAACTTATGCTTTTATAGAGTTACCCCCCCGAAGCAATCTCCTACAACATATCACACTAATCTGAGAACTGCTATATCATTTTTTCCGAAGTTGGGCAATAGTCCTGTTCTTGATTACTACTCTGGTTTCCACGCAGGAAGAATACTCGAGAACGGAAAATCAACAAAGGATGTATATCCACTATCGAACCTCTGAGAATCTGGCACAAGTTCCAACGTGAAAGGTTCTAGCTTTGCTTGGGAAAACCAGACGCTTTCCAGCATCTGTAGGCAGGTTTGCTCTCCCCAGTGATAATGCCAAGATGTCTCCGTCTTTCCATCTGCTAGCTTCACATTACACTGGCACTGCTCACCTTCCTGGGTGTCCACAGGGTTGCGCCCGCTGATGGGAGCCTGAAAGATGGAAACGCCCGCTCTGTAAGGTCGCTTTATGCTTGTTCGAGTCCATACATCATTATTAACCGCTAAAACCAGACGTCCCCCAGGACGGAGGTTCTCATAACAAGTTTGCGCCATACTCCGGAGTTCAGTCTTGTCCTTGGCATAACAAAATAGGCAGTGGGCAACCACAACATCATAGTTGCCACCGTCCACAGCTCCCTGGGTCATGGCATCGCCCACGAGATATTGAATCCCCAAAGGCTCGGCAGCTTCGATTTCCCGTGCCAAGGCGATCATTCCACTGCTGATATCGCTGCCAAGAATGCTTGCCGAAGGATAAGCCTGCTTGAGTCCTCGTGCGATGGCTCCGGTTCCGCAGGAGAGCTCTAGTACCCGTTGACCCTCCACATCACCAACCGCTGCCACAAATAGCTCCTTTGCGGCCCTCCGATAGTCGGTCTGGAGGTACTCTTCAAACACATCGGCTATGTCATTATCGTACTGGTATTTCAAGTTCTGATGACTTTTGACAACTTCTCGAGCATTCATGTTCTTTACCTTAAAATACACCACAGGGAGTATGGTGGGCATTCCCCACCCTACAATTACCTATTGAGCGACAAAAACTTACTTATGGACGGCGAAAATGAAATAGACCCCATGTAAACATACCTTTCTCAGCCGATTCCACCCATTGACATAACCCATTCTTAGAAGACTCCAAAAATTCCGCCGTACATTTTTTGCTGAGTTCCTCGTAACGATCTATTACAGAATCCCTCAATTTCGTGTAATGGACGAGCAACTGATAGGATTTGTCGATCGTCTTGATGGATTCAAATCCCAGGCTTTGGGCTTTACTCGTATAAGATTGGAAAGACCCCAAACGCTCGTGATGGATATTGACCCGTTGGAGTGAATCCTTTAAGGCTCCATCTGGACAATCATCCGCTTGCATAATATCCATGAACAGTAACTGTCCCCCTGGTTTTAGCACCCGATAGGCTTCTTCTAGGACTCGATCTTGTCCGTCAGTGTGAAACAGGGCATCCTGAGACCATACTAGATCGAAACTGGCATCGTCAAAAGGAATTTCCTTAAAATTGCCGAACACAATGTCAATCAGATTATCAAGACCCCGTTCGCGATTGCGCCGCTCATTTTCCTGATTTTGCTCTTCACTAATATTGAGACAGGTGACGTGACAGCCATATTTCCCGGCCAAATGTCGTGCCGCCGGTCCATATCCGGCGCCTAGGTCGAGGACGCGGAAATCTGCACTGAGGTTTTCCGCTTGTTCTGCCATCCATTCAGTGGTTTTGGCCATAGCCTCTGCAATGGATCGGTCTGGATCGTCCTCGTAGATGCCTAAATTTAAGGTGTCGCTGCCAATGGCAATTTCATACAAATTCCGAGCATTTTCACTATTGTAATGTACTCGGGCGCGTTCTTTGGCTTGTTCGGAGTTGGCTGTTGTGGTCATGGAATCTACTTATCTCTGATGTTTTCGATGTGCAGTCAAAGCAAAGAAGAACTGGGGAAAGGGATTAACTTTGAAGTTGGTATTGGGATTCGAGGGTAAATTTTGCCCCCTCTTCTGAGTAAATCGAATCGATGTGAGGATGTTGGCGGCACAATCGACTGACTTTCTCTCGAACCTTGGTGATGGTGCTAACCGTCGGTTCGCCGCTCAGCATTTTATCGATCAGATCGGCAATGCAATGCATTTCCTCGGAACCAAATCCCCTAGTTGTAATTGCGGCTGTTCCTACCCGAATGCCGCTGCATACTGTAGCCTTCTGGGAATCGTAGGGAAGCATGTTTTTATTGACGGTAATCCTGACGCTAGCTAAGCGATCTTCAGCCTCCTTACCGGTGATGCCTTTATCCCGTAGATCCAGAAGCATCAGATGGTTATCCGTACCGCCAGAAACCAGGCGAAATCCCCTTGCCATCAAATCTTCTGCTAATATCCTGGTATTTTCGAGAGTTTGAAGTTGAGAGGCCGCAAAGCTGCCAGACATGGCTTCTTTTAGCATCACGGCTTTAGCAGCGATCGCATGGACGTGAACGGCGCCTTGTACCCCAGGAAAGACGGCACTGTCAATCTTGCGAGCAAAGTCTGGTGCGGAATGTTTGCCCAGCAGTATCATACCACTGCGCGGTCCGCGCAAGGTTTTCTGGGTGCTAGTGGTGACGAAATGAGCGTGGGGAATGGGAGAAGGATGTAATCCAGTGGCAACTAATCCGCAGATGTGGGCCATATCAGCCAATAAAAACGCGCCCACTGCATCAGCAATCTCCCGAAAGCGTTGGAAATCAATGATGCGGGGATAGGCACTGGCACCAGCAATAATCAGTTGAGGACGAATCTCTTTGGCTTTGGCTTCAATCCGATCGTAGTCTAGACGCTCGGTATCTGGATCTACGTGATAAAAATGACAGTCATAGTACTTACCTGTCATGGTAAATTTCGCACCATGGCTCAGATGACCCCCATGACCTAGATCCATCCCTAAGATGCGATCGCCCCTTTTGAGTACGGTAAGGTAAACCGCTTGATTTGCCTGGGAACCGGTGTATGGTTCGAGATTAGCATAGGCAGCTGCAAATAATTGTTTTGCTCGTTCAATGGCCAAGTTTTCCAGTTCATCTATATTCTCGCAGCCACTAAAGTAGCGTCGTCCGGGATACCCTTCAGCCACCTTGTTGGTCAGTATTGAACCGGTTGCTTCCAGAACAGCACGGCTAGTAAAGTTAGCCGAGGCAATTAATTCAATGTTATCTCTTTGACGCTGGCTTTCTCGATTGATAATCGCAAACACATCTGGATCTGAAGTCTGTAAATCTGCATTCATAGCCAGCTCCTACCCGCTCTACTTAATCTGCTATTTTATATCATCTCGACAGTGGGAAGTTCTGAGTGCGAACTGCTTGTGTGAGAACTTCGCACTTCACTGTATATGCCTAATACCCTTTTGTCAAACAACTATAACATAAGTTAGGACTGCTGCTACAGTAGATAGCCTGTAAGTCTCTCCCAGAGAGAGTTTCCCGTCACGGGGTGTTGGAAATGGATAGAGATGCTCCCGCGTCGAGTGCCGTGGCGAATAGTTGAATTTCGCCGGTGTTATAATGATTGAGGAAAATTTGTTTGCTCGTGCTGGACTAAACTTATGGGAGAACGCTGCGGGAAAAATCGACCATTCACTTGCTGGATTAATCGCCATCGCCAGTGGAACTCGCTATCGATGGGGGCGATCGCCCTCGGGACGATCGCCCTGGGCGGTACGGTAGTATGGGAACTCCCTGTGGGGGTGCCGGCGGTGGCATCCTCTTCCAGATATAGAGGAAAACCCATTAGGAGAACTTCAAGTCCTGCTAAAATAGCCCTGGCGCAACATCTCCAGCAGATAGGAGCCAAGATGTATGGCGCATATTGGTGCCATCACTGCCATAAGCAGAAGCAAATGTTTGGCAAACAGGCGATCGCCCGCCCAGCAGAGGTCTGCCAAGCAGCTGAGATAGAGGCATGGGAAATCAATGGCAAATTCTACACGGGCACGCAATCTCTGGAAAAACTAGCAAATTTATCAGGCTACCAGGGATCGCGCCAATTTTAGGAGAGGATTATGAGACGGATTCGTTCTACAAACCCAATGCATCGTCGGTCACGTCCGCTACTCGGGGCGATCGCCATAATAGGAGCCTTAGAAACTGCCTTGCTCGCGGTAGCTGAACTGACGGGAACTGCTGCGGCTGTCTGCCCTACCAGTGGCTGCAAGGAAGTCCTTTCCAGTCCCTATGCCACGGTTTTGGGACAGCCTTTAACCCTATTTGGCTTTCTAGGCTACACCAGCATGGCCATTATGGCGATCGCTCCCCTGCTAGTTAATGCAGACAAAAACGAGGAACTACGGGAAAACCTGGAACGCTGGACTTGGCTGCTGCTGTTTGGGGGGGCCACGGCGATGGCGGTGGGTAGCAGCTACCTAATGTATATCATGGCCTTCAAGATTGAGGCTTTCTGTCCTTACTGCGTTGTCTCAGCTTTATTGTCTGGGAGCATGTTGGTCCTGACCTTGGTTGGCCGCCCTTGGGAAGACATCGGCCAGCTATTGTTTACTGGAGTTATAGTAGGTATTGTGACATTAGTGGGGGCCTTAGGGGTCTATGCCAACGTTGATAATCCCACCATCGTTAATAATCCCGCAGTCACAGACCGAAAGGCACCGCCAATAGTTACTACCACTTCCGGACCAGCAGAAATTGCTCTGGCCCGTCATCTGAAAAACATCGGGGCCAAAAAGTATAGTGCCTACTGGTGTCCCCACTGCCACGAGCAGAAACAGATGTTTGGTTCGGAAGCCGCGAGTCTGCTCAACTATATAGAATGTGCGCCCGATGGGCTTTCTTCCCAGACAGAACTCTGCAAGACCGTTGGAATAACGGGCTTTCCGACTTGGGAAATCAACGGCCAATTATATTCCGGCGTGCAATCCTTGTCCAAACTGGCTGATTTGTCTGGATATACCGGACCGCGCAACTTTCTCCAACGCTAACAACCAGTGATGTGAGTGAGGAAAATCACTGAAGGCGGAAGGAACGGTCACAGCAGCGATCGCAACCGGGATGCGATAGTAGATATATCAATGTTTGAGGTGCAAGTGCTATGACTGGCTCATTGGACAAAAGTTCTGCCGCCCTGCATGCGATCGCCCTAACGATCGCCTTAGCTCTAATTTCTGGTCATTACAACTTTCAGAAAGTTCCCATAGCCAATAAATTACCCGCCTTAGTAGTCCAGATAGAACCAGACGCAGCTACAACATATCCGGAAATCATGAAAATAATTAAGTAGTTATTACTCAGGTTAAGGCGCTATAAAAATTGAGTAAAACTACGATGAAAGGTATAAAAGCGATCGGGTGCGATAGAAAAGTAATAAAAATTAAGCAGACATCCACAGCACAATAGTTGGCTGTGGTTTTCTCTAAATATATAAGTTTAGTAAATCACCTTGTTTAAGCAAGAAAAAGCTCGCCAAATATCAAAGAAAATCTCAAAAAAAAGAGATAGAAATACTATCAATAACTATCCCGATCCGATCGGTGAAAGAGGGGATAGTATGCATCACCCTCCCGATCTTTCCGGAACGGTATGGGTAGATCGCCTGACCATTTGCATCTCTGATTTCAAAAGATACCAATCGCCAAGTTCCGATAAATTGATTGGGTGTCATTTTAATTCCTGATTTTTTCACAATTGTCGAGAAGTTGAGTTCAACTTCTCGACAATAGAAATTACCGCGCTAGATTATATCTCTAATCTACTCCTGGGACGAATTCATAGGTATAATTTTCCACGAGCAAACCTGCGGCCTTGAGGCTTGGTCGCAAAGAAAGGAAAGCATGAGTTCGGCATCTTCCAATACTGATTCTGGTAAAATGAGTTTGAAATTTTCCCACATCGATTCCGATAAATCGGCGATCGATGACGCTGCTTGGATAGACTCGTCATCAGCAAGTTGAGAGAAAGAAGGATATGGATCTGGGAGCGCCGGAGCAAACCGAGCAGCAAAAAACAGGTTCGCCCCTTTTGGGCCGTCAGCCTTATTGCACTGGTTTATATTAACGAAGCCACAGTCTTCACATACGTTCATCATAGCTACTTGCTTGGCGATAACCAGTTTAGGCTACCAGAGCGCCTTTTATTCCCGCTTTACGGATTAATGCCATCGCTACCGTAGGGAAAATGCTTTCGCGGGAGGGATGGGCCTTCACCATCATCACCTGTAAGTTGTCAAGGTTCTTCACCTTGCTAGCGGTCCCCCTGTTGGTTTGCACCAACTGGTTTACGCTAAACGAATCGCACTACCATAATTATATCATACCACATGCCCAAGTTCAATATTCTCATCAATACCTAGAGCATCGAGTAGAAGCGAGAAACCAGGTTTCTGCTGTAATTATCAAGGATATATCAATGCTCTGACTGCCGATTGTGATATAACATGAAAATGTATGACCACCAAATTATACCATTTTTTCAAAACGATGCTACACTGGTTTAAGCATCATTCTATTAGTCGGTATAAGACCGACTTTAGCCTCAAAAACAGTGTTAGTGATGGATAATGCGTCTATTCATATGAGCAATGCCGTCAAAAATAAACAAGAAGAATGGGAAAAAAAATGTTTAACAATATTCTATTTGCCCACCTATTCTCCACAGTTAAATATTATTTAAATTTTGTGGCGCTTTATTAAATATGAGTGGTTAAATATTGAGGTCTATGAGAGTTTGGAAAGTTTATTTAAAGCGGTAGAAGATGTGTTTCGAGACTTTTGTAAAAAATCCTAAATAAATTTTGCATAACTACTTAACTCGGGTAGAACTACAAACGAGGCGATCGCCTGGCTCTCCAGACCAAAGCGATCGCCCAAAGGAACAGCAGTACCATTACTAACGATCATATGACGATTGTTCAATGTTTTTACTATTAACGACAGGTGCCGATCGCATCTGAATCGTAACCATATTTAACCATTAACAATAGAGCGCATGCCCCAGAAGATTAAATGGGGATCGGGAATTATTGCTGCTGCTACTGCCGGTGCATGAGCTTGGAGATAGGAGAGCAAAATGGCGCGATCGCCCCCAGTCAGAGCGATCGCGGTATCGGGAAACTGCTGGCACCAATCAGCGATAAAATCAAGAATGCCAGCCAAGAGGGTGTAGACAATGCCACTAGAAATAGCATCTACGGTAGTATTAGCCCACCGTGCCGGTAGAGAGGGTCTAGTCCGGACAACCGGTAATGCCGCAGTATTAGCTGCTAGAGACTGTAATTGCAATCTCAATCCGGGCAGGATGGCTCCTCCCACTAACTGGCGATTAGCATCAGCACCTGTTAAAGTAAGAGCAGTACCAGCATCGATCGCCAGCACGGGCCACCCCATCTCGGTTCCCGCACCCAAGACAGCTAAGGCTCGATCGATACCTAGGGTAGAATAGAGTCCTAGCAAGGGCAATTGTTCTAGGGCGATCGTTCGACTGTAGGGATAAGTTTGCCAGAGTTGGGTTCCAGACGGAACAACGGAAGCCAGATAAAGGGGTATTGGGCCTTTGTGGGTTGCAGTTCTGAGCCATTGTGGAACTAAGCTGGGTGGAAAAATAGCCTCCGGCCATTCACCAGCAGCCCATTGCTGAATCATCTGGGCCCCCCTATCAACCGGCAGATGATCGATATCCCAGATTGACTTGAGGGTTGCACCGACAAATATTGCCCAGTGCAGCCGCGAATTCCCGATCGCTAGCGCGAGCCACAGCTGGTCAGCGGACATCTATCACATCAAGAGTAAATTGTTAAAATTATTATATAGCGTTTCTCAAATTGATGTGGTATAGCTTGGGAGTGCCTATTTGTCATTGCGAGGGGGGGGGAAAGTAGCGATTAGCTTATGATCCCATTCAATTACCCCCCCCGAAGCAATCTCCAACAGCATATTACACTAATCTGAGAAATGCTATAAGCTGTCGCGCATTTAAATTACATAGTTAAGAATGGCCAACTCATGACTGTGCAGCTTACGAAGCGCGACAGCTTACAACAACAGCTACAACAGCGGTAAATATATATTCGGTTCTTCATCTAAGTTAAGTAAATGGTTTTAGCAGCTAGTGTTATCTCTGACTCACTTCCACCCTTCTATGTAGGTTCATTCTTTCCTGTTCTACCCCTGGATAGCCTGTTTTCTACTCAGGGTATCATGGTAATGCTGCTGATGGCCTATGCAGGTGCCATGTGGATGTTCCTCAGCAGTGCGCCGAAAGTTCACACGATCATGGTATCGGATCTGGAAATAGCACGACAGTTCTACGAACAATTGTTAGATTTACCAGTAGCAGATGTGCCCCTGCACTACTATTACAACTACGAGCAAACTTTAGGTGCAACGGGGATCGATCCTCTGTACTTATCATCTGGTATGGGAAGTACAACTGCTACGTCCATGGACCGTCCTGATGGTTTGTGGTATAATCTTAAAAAGAATACCCAGTTGCACGTGATTTCTGGGGCAAGTTTGGGAGCCAAAAATCGCCAGCGTCAGGTCTGTTTTGACCACGATTGTCTAGAACAAGTGCTGATGCGAATTCAACTGCGGGCGATTAAACACAAAATTCGCCGCGACAAACCACTGAATTTCTTAGTAAAAGATTTAGAATGTCGCGTGATTGAAATGGCAGAAGTGTCGAATTAATGGTTAGTCGTAAGGACTTTAGTGCTTGCTCTCTGGAAGCACTAAAGTCCTTACGACTAACCATTAAGACAGGAGTTCTAGGATGATATCTGCAATGGCACTAAAGCGATACTTAACTTTACTCACCGTGCTAGTCCCCTGAGAAATAGAACTTTTAAATTCTTCGTCATTCTCCATCATATCGATAAATTTATCGTTTAAATCTGACTTGCGCTCCTTCAGAGTTTCCATCTGTTTCTCGTCCAGCTGACCGAGATTAAATGACCAAGCTTCAAATAACGCTTTATTCAGTGAATACCTTTTCTCAGGATTAGCTTTTTCTCGTTTCCGAAAACCAGATTTACCAAAAAGTTGAAATGCCGCCACCATTGCCCACTTGAACTTTGCTTCCAGCAGCTCAATTTCGGCATCAGCCATTTTATTTATATCCGCCATCGTTTGATTGAGAAACACATCTAAACTCTTAGATGTATAATTGTTGTAGTTGGTAATATTGAAAGCTAAAAAGCGCAGGGCAAACTCATGATCGACCATGCGTTTTTTCCGCCAATCTCTAATTCCTGTTGCATCCTTGAATTCTAAGGAGTCTGCAAGTCTAGCCAAAAGTTTGGGTGCCTTCCCGGGATTCAATGCGTGGCGGAGTTCTTGTGGCGACAGAGGCAAACCACCTCGGTTAATCCGGCGGAAGATAGTAAATTTAACTTCCGCAGGGGTGCCTTTTTCAATCAGATAGACGGTCAGCAAAGTTTCCTGGATCCGACGCTTATAATTACGGGGTAGTTCCTTGTAGCTTGCGCCCTCAAGGGGGGCGAGGAACTCTAGTCCCTTCAGCTTAAGTTCGCCATCAATGACAAACTGCTTGATGGCAGTCAGCCTTTGTAGCCCATCTATGACTAACCATTTATCCTCATTAGTCGCATCCATGTAAAAAGCAGGCAGGGGGATGCGGATCAGGATCGACTCAATCAGCCGGCTTTTAGCAGCCTGAGTCCAAATTCCCGCTTGACGCTGAAAATCAGGGGCTAAGTCCAGTTCCTCGTACTCAATGCGTGAAAGCACTAGGTCGATGGTCATTGGTCTAGTGTCAACCTTAATCAGGGCCGGGTCAAATGACTCGATGATTATTTCCTCTTCTTCATCGTTCCAGGGATCCTCGTATATGTCAATATCATCGTCGATGAACTCGCTATTTGGGTTGTTTGTATCTGTCACAGCAGCTACTCCTTTACTAAGACCGCTATTTTACGCCATCGGGTTATGTATGACTACATTAACAAAAGGTAGGTAATTCGGGCTCTCTTGCATTGGGTATTGCCAAACTAGCTCTGGGAGAGACTTCCTGGCTACTCAATGGTATAACCTATGTACTATGTCCGGCCAGTTGTCGAGCATCACTTGGGGGCAATCGCGCCTGGTCAGATCCATAGCCCGTACCACTATACGGCCAATTTGATTTTTCTGCCCGGCCGAAGTCAAATATTTATGTTTTGAGTTACAAAATGTAATATGCGGCTGCTCGACCTGGCTGCGAATGGCTGCGCCCGGCGCCAGCCGTTCGGCAAAATATCGATATGGGATCTGGCCGCAAGTAATCGGAAGCTATAATAGACGGGTGCATCCCAGTTTTGCAATCGGTAAAAATACTCAGGATACAAGCGGTCACGTTCGGTGGCAGTATGATTAGTCGTCATCAAGTAATGTCTTGTTTGACTCACCTGGAGAATACTCCATTAAGATAAGCACGCTCCGGGCCCCCTACGCTGCGAGATGCCGTAGAACCTGTGGGACATTGGCGGCTTTCCACTGCGCTCCTGAAATCTTTATCCGTGCTGCCTTCTGTGTATCGTTGATTCTACATCTCCCGAACCAATCGAAATGCCAACAGCAAGATAATAGCCATAGTTGACAATGCGGTGGCGATGCTTGGTCACATAGGCCCTAAAATTCTCCACCCGTGGATGATCCCAATCATCAAATTCTTTGAGGGCCTCTTCTACCTTACCAGACCATAAGAGGGCTTTTATTCGTGCTAGTCTAGAGCTGGACCCGCCGACTTTTTCCAGGTTTTCCATCAAGTGATACCAATCGAGGATTTCTTGACGAAAGATGGTCGTACCAATCTCGGCAAATAGATTCCAGATACCATCATGACCATCTCCGAGACACACCAGCGGATTGGCCAAAGGCTGCTGATTGACCCATTTGACCAGTCCAGCATTGTCCCGAAAGAAAGCAGCTACCCCCAGGTCATGCAGATTGACCCCCTTGTAATCGCGCCACTCACAGGGAAACCCTGGCGGGGTCCGCAAGCGCACTTTCCCCCCGTCAATGCTCATTTCTTCAATGACTTCGGAAGCAGAAGCTGTCGGCAACTTACAGGAAGGACTGGGCGGACTGGGCTCTTTTCCTTGAGTCGGGCTTATTTCTTCTTGGGCTTCGGAGGCAAGAGGCAACTCTTTGGAAGGACCGGGATCGTTCCCTTTTGGAGGGCTCATTTTTTCTTGGGCTTCGGAGGCAAGAGGCAATTCTTTGGAATGGCGCTGCACCAGTCGTTGCTGGGTTCCCCGGGAGACGGGAATCCCCGTGAGCACCTTAATATCTTCCTCGGCGTGTTCATAGGAAGAGTTCGCACTCAGTAACAAGCAACATTTCTCCAGATAGGGGCTCCACTGGCTAGAGGGTAAAACATCAAAAAATGCCGCTTGTTTGGAGGTAATTGCAATCTTGCCCAAAATGCTGTTTAAGATTCGGACTCGCCCGGCAGTGGTGCCACTGCTGTTTTGGATAAAAAAAGGGCAATTTCTGGACTGACGTATTGGAGTAACTGCTCACGGACAGTACCTTCAAGTCCTTCAAGCGTTTTCAATTGTTCTGGAACAGTCGCTTGAGCCTCCTCATACAACAAGGCAGCGATGCCCAAAGCATATGATTGAATTTGAGCCAACTTCTCAGGATTCATAATTTCAGGGGTAACGTTTGCCTACTCTGTAAGCCTAACACGATCTCGAAACTTCATCAACTCAGCATTTATACTTATTGCCAAACTGGGATGCACCCGAAGCCCGTCGATCGCGATACTTTTGACAATCGCTTTTCCAAAGCTGATTTCAATCAAGCTGTCGAGCAATTTGAACAGATGCAAGCCTTCAGCTATGCTCAACACTTTAATATCGAGTTCTTTGGTCAAACGACTACGGCGAAATTGCTGAGTCTTTAGATGTCTTATTTACACAAATAGGTAAAAATACAGCACTTATTTATCCTGTTTTGTTAAAGCAACAATTAGAATTGTTGCTAGTTCTCCCGACTGCTAAAGATGGTAAATTTTTTGCTAAACAAAATAGCACTCAGTATGTGCGAAAAGTAGTTACCGTCAATCGCCGAGTTGTTAAAAGTATCGCCAATAAGTTGCGCGTTCAAGTTAGAAATCCGCGAAAAATTAGAACTACAAGCTACATCCCTTTTGCTAAACAGCTTTATGAATTGCTGATTGCGCCTTTAGAACCAGAGTTAACGGAAAATCAAATAGATACTTTGATTTTTTCAATGAACAAAGGTCTGCGTGCTTTTCCTATTGCTGCCCTCAACAATGGCGAACAGTTTCTGATTGAAAAGTATGCTGTGGGTTTGATTCCCAGTTTTAGCCTCACAGATACCCGTTACCGTCCGCTCGAAAACCCACGCCTGCTGGCCTTTGGTGTTATGGCTGGCGCTCCCGTGAGGGATATGGCTGCGCCACGCTGCGCGAACGGAAAGTACCCAGAGACAGACTCCCTTACCTGCTGTGGCTGTGGAATTGCCCATATTAAGGGATATTTGGGGAGGAATTTATCAATCAAGCAGCGACTTTGGCTAACTTTGAATTGCAAAACAGTGCCGATCGCGCAGCGTGGCGCAGCCATAAGCTATAGCATTATCCATGTGGCAACTCACGCGGAATTTAAACCCGGTAAAATTGAGAATTCTTACATTCAGTTTTGGAACGAAAAATTGCAATTGGATCGACTCAGGCAACTGTCAGAAAAATCCCAGTGGAGTGCAGATCCAAAGGTAGAACTGCTGGTTCTGAGTGCCTGTAAAACGGCCTTGGGAAATGAACAAGCAGAATTGGGATTTGCTGGTTTAGCCTTACAAGCAGGCGTGAAGACAGCAATAGGCAGCCTTTGGTATGTCAGCGATCGGGGTTCCCTGGCACTGATGAGTGAATTTTATCATCAATTGAAGACTGCTCCCCTGAAAACTGAGGCTTTGAGACAAACTCAGTTGGCTATGCTTAAAGAACAAGTCCTCATTAAAGATGGACAGTTACAACTGCCCGATCGGGTTATCCCTATCCCAGAAGAAATTGCCAGTACCGGCCTGACTACTCTCTCTCATCCCTACTTTTGGTCCGCTTTCACCGTTATTGGCAATTGGAATTAAAGGTCAGTTGTCAGTTGTTAGTTGTTACTGGAACCGCCGGGGAATGTCAATTACTCTATGGCTGGCGCCACGCTACGCGATCAGCATTACTCAACGGCGGAATTCCTGCTAAATCAAGGATTTGGGGAATCAAATCTTCTCGCCTGACTGCCATCAAGTGGACGCCTTGACATAACTGACGTGCTAGAAGCACTTGTTCGGCTGCAATTTTCATCCCTTCCTGTAGAGGATCTGCTGCTGCTGCTAAGCTGTCTATAATCTCATCAGGAATCTGCACGCCGGGAACTTTCCGATTGATGAATTTGGCGTTTTTCGCTGATTTTAGCAGAAATATTCCTGCCAGTATCGGTTTGTCAACTCCAGCGGCGATCTGATTCATAAACTTTTCTAAGCGATCGAAATCGGTAATCAGCTGGCTTTGGAAAAATTGGGCCCCCGCTGCTAACTTCTTTTCAAACCGACTCTGTAAACCCGACCAGCTTTTCAACTGTGGATCGACTGCTGCACCTGCAAATATGTCTAAAGCACCATCTGTCAGTGGCTTTTCATTGGCGTCTACGCCGTGATTGAGTTTATCAATCAGCTGGAGTAAGCGAACTGATTCTAGGTCAAATACTCCTTTAGCATCAGGATGATCCCCCGCCTTGACCGGGTCCCCAGTCAAGGCTAAAATGTTATGAATCCCCAAAGCATGTGCGCCCATGAGGTCAGCTTGCAAACCTATGCGGTTGCGATCGCGACAAGCAACCTGGCATACTGGTTCAATTCCGGACTGCAATAAAATCACCGATGCTGCTAGGGGACACATCCGCAGCACGGCGCGACTGCCATCGGTAATATTGACTGCATGCACTCTACCCTCGAGCAGTTGCGCCATTTTCACCATATGTGCAGGATCCCCCCCTTTGGGTGGCGCTATCTCTGCGGTGATCAGAAATTCTCCAGTTGCAACTGCTGCACGAAAAGATGGTTTCAACTTGTGACTTAAATCGGTCATTCTGCTACTTTTTATATTTTCATCCTCAATGGTGGCAGCTAGACGGTGCTCTACATACTTTATAATGGTTGCGAGTAACCTAGGGCTGCTTTCACTTCGGCCAGGGTTTGGTTGGCGATCGCCTCTGCCTTTTGGCGTCCTTCTCGCAGCACTGACTCTAGATATCCCTTTGAGGCCATTATGCGATCGTATTTTTCTTGAATTGGCTGCAACGCCTGAATTACCGTCTCCGTCAGCAAGGGCTTAAACTGACCCCATCCCATATCCTGACATTCTGCGGCGACATCTGACTTACTTTTTCCAGACAGCAGCATATAAAGTGTCAACAGGTTATGACATTCTGGACGTTCCGGGTTGTCAAACTCCAAACCACGCACCGGATCCGTCTTGCAGCGCTTAATCTTTTTGGCGATCGCCTCTTTTGTGTCTAGCAAGTTGATCCTACTTAGTTCTGAGGGGTCTGACTTGGACATTTTCTTCGTCCCATCTGTCAAACTCATCACCCTTGCCCCTTCTTTACGGATGAGCGGTTCTGGTAATTTCAAAATTGTCTGACCATTCCCAAACTGGTGGTTCAACCTGACCGCTATGTCCCGAGTCAGTTCCAGATGTTGCTTCTGATCCTCTCCCACTGGCACTTTATCCGCTTGGTACAGCAAGATATCCGCTGCCATCAGTACGGGATAGTCTAGCAACCCCGTGCCGACATTTTCCCCTTGCTTCACTGCTTTTTCCTTAAACTGGATCATGTCTTGCAGCCAGTTTAGCGGTGTAATACAGTTTAGCAGCCAGGCGAGTTCGCTGTGAGCCGATATATGGGACTGGACAAATATAGTACTATATGTTAAGTCTATGCCGCAAGCTAGATATAGCGCGGCTATAGTATAGCTATCAGCTGCTAGGGTCGCTGGGTTGTGAGGTACTGTAATCGCGTGTAAATCTACCACGCAGAAGTAATTTTCATATTGGTTCTGTCCTTCTACCCAGTTGCGAATGGCACCGATATAGTTACCCAGATGGAGATTGCCAGTTGGTTGTACCCCCGAAAGAATGCGTTGCTTACTCATAAATAGTTCTTTGCGATCGTCAAGCTGCCCTTGTACTACATTAACTATACTTGTAATACCCCAGCCGATCTGAGATGCTTACCCTACTCCCCAGCTTTTTTAACATGGCGTTGCACAACAACACCTATGTATGTTGACATTCACCATACATAGTGACCGACTCGGGTGAATGAATGTCATTATTTGTGTTAAGATAGCCATTAGCCATTAGCCATTAGCCATTAGCCATTAGCCATTAGCTATTAACCATTAGCCATCATCATGTCCCCAATGTGCAACGCCTTTAACATATCTTACTCTAGGTAGGGCAAATTTGAATTTTTTTGAAGTTCTGTTAAGCTATAATACTTAGTATTGGCAGTCAATCAATAAATAAGCATATTTATCTAGACAAATGAAACAAATTTTGTCTCTCGATTACGCGGCCCAACTGCGAGCCTGTGTGGAACGGGCCAGGGATATCTCAGATGGGGCGAAAGCATCTGTAGAATTTGCGCAGCTGTGCGATCGCCTAGGGGCAGAAAACCCCCAAGTAGCTGAGTTGCTGGATATTCTCTGGAAGGAATTCCTGGCGGCCAACCGGTCAGCTACCTTTTGGCAGCAAATCTGTGATGTGGAAAAGGAGCTGTCAGAACGGATGGCTCAAACTAATCTACAATTAAAGCAGGAGTACTTGCGCTTGATGCAAGAGCAATAGCAGGTCAAATATCAGGGCTACGATCGGTAACTTAAAAGGGAAGATTGAGTATGTATGTTCCAGTATGGCCTGGCAAGTCTTATCCTCTGGGAGCGACCTGGGATGGCAAAGGCACCAACTTCGCCCTGTATAGCGGGCATTGCACATTTTGGGGATGATGCCCTTTTTTGCACATAACTGAAAATGGCTTGTAGTCTAAGTTTGAGAGTTCTGCAACTATCTCCATCATCCCGTTATTGTGCAACGCCGTATAGCGAAAACGCCACCCAGGTCGAACTATGTCTGTTTGACAGCGAAAATCGCGAAACCAGAGTTTCTCTTACTGAACTCAAGAACTATGTCTGGCACGGATACCTGCCGGGGATCGGTCCGGGTCAGCGCTACGGGTTTCGCGTTCACGGTCCCTTCGCCCCAGAGTCAGGTCACCGCTTTAATCCCCACAAGCTTCTGCTCGACCCCTATGCTAAGGCCCTTGATGGGGAAATTGGCTACGGTCAGGAGATATTTGGCTATCCTTGGGATGCTCCCGAACAAGATTTGGCCTTCTCTCAATTGGATGACGCTCATCTGGTTCCTAAGGCGATCGTCGTAGATGAGTCCTTTGACTGGGGAGATGACAAGCTACTGCGCATTCGAGAACATGAGACCCTGATCTACGAGATGCATGTTAAGGGCTTTACCAAGCTGCATCCCGATATTCCACGATCCCTGCAGGGCACCTATGCGGGTCTGGGACATCCGGCGGCGATCGCCTATTTGCAATCCCTGGGCATCACCGCCGTCGAGCTAATGCCAGTGCATCACTTCCTCTCCCAACCGGGACATTTAGTGGACAAAGGCTTGAAAAACTACTGGGGTTACGACTCGATTTGCTTCTTAGCGCCTTACTTCGGTTACTGCGCTACCAAGAACCCCGAACAGCAAGTCCGCGAGTTCAAACGCATGGTCAAGGCCCTGCATGCTGGGGGGATTGAGGTGATTCTCGATGTAGTTTATAACCACACGGGGAAGGCAATCAGTTAGGTCCGACCCTGTCTCTGCGGGGCATTGATAATGCTACTTACTATCGCCTGGTAGAGGACGATCGCCGCTACTACATGGACTTTACCGGTTGCGGCAATTCCCTCAATGTCAGCCATCCCCAGGTGTTAAAGTTAATCATGGATAGCCTGCGCTACTGGGTGTTGGAGATGCATGTGGATGGGTTCCGCTTCGATCTGGCTTCGGCCCTGGCACGAGAACTTTATGAAGTGAATAGTCTGGCAGCCTTCTTTGACATCATTCACCAAGACCCAGTGCTATCAAATGTGAAATTGATTGCCGAACCCTGGGATATTGCCGATGGTGGCTATCAAGTGGGAAATTTTCCCTTGTTGTGGTCGGAATGGAACGGTCGTTACCGGGATGCGGTGCGAGATTTCTGGCGGGGCGAGGAAGGCAAATTGGGGGAATTTGCTTATCGGTTCACGGGTAGCTCGGATTTGTATGAGTTTAACGGACGGCGGCCTAGTGCTAGCATTAATTTTATTACTGCCCATGATGGTTTTACCCTCAATGATTTGGTCAGCTATAATGACAAGCACAACGAAGCGAATGGGGAAGATAATCGCGATGGGGAAAGCCACAATCGCTCCTGGAATTGTGGTGTGGAGGGAGAAACGGACGATCCCAAGGTGCTGCGATTGCGAAATCGCCAGCGACGCAATTTTTTAGTGACTCTGATGCTGTCTCAAGGGGTTCCCATGCTGGTGAGTGGTGACGAACTGGGACGCACCCAGAAAGGTAATAATAACCTTTATTGTCAAGATAATGAAATTTCCTGGCTGGATTGGGATTTGCAGGAGGAAAATGCTAATTTACTAGACTTTACTCGCCAGTTGATCTACTTCCGCCGCCGCCATCCCGTGTTCCGTCGTCGCATGTGGTTTCAGGGTCGCGCTATCTATGGCTCGGATGTGTTAGACCTGGGTTGGTTTAATCCCGATGGCGTGGAAGTGACAGAAGAACAGTGGCAAGAAGGCTATGCTAAGGCGATCGCGGTTTTCCTGAACGGAGAAGAAATTGTCGCACGCGGGCCCTATGGAGAGCGGGTGATGGATGATAGTTTCCTAGTCTTGTTCAATGCTCACTACGAAACTATTGAATTTGTACTGCCAGAGCGCTTGAAAGAACGGGAGTGGTCGGTGGTCATTGATACGAAGAAAGCCCGCTTTGTCGAAGCTGGCAAACGCTACATTGGCGATACTGTAGTTCCCGTTAATGCCCGCTCGATCGTTGTCCTGCAAAGACGGTAATTAGTAATGCCCGACAGGGTGCATCTCATATTTGCGTCGCCCTCACCCTTTAGGGTAGGGCTACCGGAACAAAGCCCGTCTGCGCGGGCGATAATACATGTATTATCGATGTCCATTGGCGAAAGTGAGATGCACCCGCCCGACAGCTCCCGATCGAGCGGGACAGGCAAGATGCCTGTCCTACGGAACTTATTTGGCGTTGCACATTTTGGGGATGATGCCCTTTTTTGCACCAGCAAAACGCTACTGAAACTGGCTTGTAGTCTAGGTTTAAAACTTCTGCAACTATGCCCATCATCCCGTAATTGTGCAACGCCAAAAAACCATCTAGACTTTCCTCCTCAATTGAGAGGCACTTTCACTTCCCCCCCCCCGATCGGTGCTATAGATAGATAGGAAGCTCTGAAATATGCGGAGGAAGCTATGTTGGCTGTCGTTTCGCCCGAAAAAATTTACCTATCGACGGGAACTGTGGTGCGATCGCCTGCCACCTGGCAGGAGTATCAAGCATTGTGCGATCGGCGAGGGGATGGCTCCATTCCCCGGATCAAATATCGTTCTGGAAAAGTGTTTCTCATGTCACCCTTACCAAAACACGGACGAGACGCCAGTTCGATCGCGGACATCATCAAAGTGCTGCTCGATCGCATAGGGCGGGAGTATGATTCGTTTACCCCAGTGACAATGCAACTGCCAGAAGAAAGCGGGATTGAGCCAGACTATTGCTTTTACATCGATCGCTGGGAAGCAGTTTCGGGTAAAGAGCGGATTGACTGGCGTAACGACCCACCGCCGGATCTGGTGTTGGAAATTGATGTGACCAGCTATTCCGATGTAAGCGATTATATTCCCTATCGGGTGCCGGAAGTCTGGTTGTTTCGCAACAAACAACTGTCAATCTACCAACTTCAGGGCGACGGATACGATCTCAGATCGCAAAGTCGGTATTTTCCAGAGGCCCAACCTGGAGGAGGCGATCGGTCGATGTTTGCAAATTGCCTACCAGCGCAATACTAGCGCCGCTATTCGGGATCTGAAGCAGCGGTTGGGAGAATAGGGAAGCGATCGTTCCTTCCCTATTCTCCCTAAATGCCTGGATCTCTTTTCTACCTTTTTACTATAGTTGTTGGATTGAAGGGCGATGGCGCTGCGCGCACCCCAGGCGGAGCCGTGGGAACGAGGGTTTTAATCACCACGTTGGCGGCGATCGCACTCTTCCCATACCCAATGAATGTTACTGGCGGCTCCTATCCCAGTCTCAGGATTTATCGGCTCGCAGAGTCGAGCGAGTGAATGCGATCGCGCCAAAAAGATTAAACAAAAATCTGTCAACAACACCTCACTGACCAACTCTATGTCCATGCCGGATAACGGCCTCAAGATTAGCGGCGCGAGACCAACTATCGGAAAAATGCCGAGCCATCATAGTCCCTGGTAAACACTAAAGTGTTTACTACAAACGGTTCGTAGTAAACACTTTAGTGTTTGCGCACGGCTAGCGCCCCCGTGAGGGATACGGAAACCAACTATTAACTATTAGCCCACAAAATCAACCTCGGCAGATAGGGACTGCTAAGATATTTATGTTTGGGCAAGACCCGCAGGGATAAACCCTGTAAACCACTCTTAGTGTAGGTGATATTAGCAGTGTAAATGCTTTGGTTATCACCTGTTTTGCCCTCTAATTCCATCTCCACTGGCACCCCATCGACAATTTGGCCATTTTCATCGATCGACCCCTGATAGAGTTGCACCAGCAAGTCATCTGGCGTTAATTGACCCAGGTTGAGCCGCGCCTTCACTGGCAGAGTTTGATTTACTAGCATCTCAGCCGGTTCAGCAAGATCGAGATCCTCGATCTTGATGTCGTACCAGTGCTCAAACAATTTAGCTCGCCAGCGGGCCAGTTCCTTCGTCGGCTGGTAGTTGTCCGCACCCATGGCAAAGCAGCGATCGCTCGCCGGGAAATATCCCAACCGGGCATAGTCTTGGACCATCCGGGCGGTATTAAACACAGGACAATTCCGACGAATTGCGTCCTTCATTTTTTCCACCCAACCACGGGGAATACCCTCCGCATCCCGGTCGTAGAATAGGGGCACTATGTCCTGCTCCAGAACATCGTAGATTGCCCCGGCCTCCGCATCATCCTGATAATTCTGGTCGGAATAGTCCTCACCAGCACCTATTGACCAGCCAGTACGGGCATAATCTGCCTCATCCCACCAGCCATCCAGTATGCTCAGATTCATCAGACCATTCATCGAAGCCTTCATTCCCGAAGTTCCCGAAGCTTCCCGGGGACGCCGAGGGTTATTCAGCCATATATCGCAACCAGCTACCAGCAGCCGCGACATGTAGATGTTATAGTTGGGCACAAACACCACCCGATCGCCCAGTCCTTCCTCGCGTATGCGCTGGATAATCTCGCGAATCAGTTCCTTTCCGGGCATATCCTTCGGGTGAGCCTTCCCGGCAATTACGAACTGCACAGAATACTTGCTCGGCGTCGATGCTCCATCATCCAGCAGAATGCGCTTAATCCGGTTCATGTCGCGCAAAAACAAAGTCGCCCGCTTATAAGTAGCAAACCGACGGGCAAACCCGATCGTCAGCACTCCGGGATCCAACACATTACCAGCGGCGGCAATTTCTCCGGGGGAAGCACCCCGTTCCCGCAATGCTTGTTGTAGGTGCTCCCGGACAAACAAGACTAAATCCGAGCGACGCTGCTCGTGATTGCGCCACAATTCTTCATCGGGAATCTTCAAAACTCGTTTCCAGAGTCGGTCCGAAGCCAGTGCTTCCGACCACTTAGGTCCCAGATAGCGGTCATAGAGTTCCTGGGTCGGTTTAGCCACGCAGCTGCGAGCATGAACGCCATTGGTAATCGGGGCAACGGGAACTTCGTCTACCGGCAACCCCGGCCAGAGGCTCTGAAATAGAGCCTGACTAACTTTCCCATGTAGCTTGCTGACGCCATTAACAAAGGAACTCATTTTAATGGCGAAGGTGGCCATATTGAAAGGGGAACTCAAGTCACCTGTATTGGCACGTCCCAGGGCGAGGAACCGATCCCGTGGCAGACCAAAAACATCCCCATAATGCCCCAGATAATACATCATCTTGTCACCGGGGAACAGGTCGAATCCAGCGCTGACTGGGGTGTGAGTCGTGAATATCTGGGACGAGCGGGCCGCTTCCCGCGCTTCCGTAAAGCTGAGTCCCTCTTCTTGGATTATCACCCGCATCCGTTCTAGGGACAGAAAAGCGGAGTGGCCCTCATTCATGTGATAAGTTGTCGGTTTCAACCCCAAGGCTTTCAAAGCCCGTAGTCCCCCGATGCCCAGCATGATTTCCTGGTGAATGCGCATATCCTGGTCGCCACCATAGAGCCGACTGGTAATGCTTTGGTCGTAGTCAATGTTGGGTTCAATATTGGTATCCAGCATGTACAGGGGCACCCTTCCCACTTGTACCCGCCAGATCTGGGCATGGACTTGGCGACCGGGGTAATCTACCTGAATGCGCAATGGCTGTCCATTCGCATCTCGTTCTAGATGCAGAGGCAGGTTGTAAAAGTCGTTAATCGTATAGCGCTCTTGCTGCCACCCATCAGCGTTGAGATACTGGGAAAAGTAGCCTTCCTGGTACAGTAAGCCCACGCCCACCAGGGGTATACCCAAGTCGCTAGCAGACTTCAGGTGGTCGCCAGCTAGCACCCCTAGGCCACCCGAGTATATCGGTAGGCAATAGGTCAGACCAAATTCAGCGGAAAAATAGGCGTAGCATTCACCTTCCGGGCGCGATCCCTTTTGTTTGGCATACCAGGAGGTGCCATTAAGGTAGTCCTCCAGCTGGCGGGCGGCCCTGTCCATTTGGGCTGCGAAGCCTTCATCCTCAGCCGCTTCATTCAGCCGTGCTTGAGATATGATGCCTAGCATCAGCACCGGATTATGGTGCGTCGATTCCCAGAGGTCTGGGTCTAGGCGTCGAAATAGGTCTTTGGTTTCAGCATTCCAGTCCCAATGAAGGTTGTAAGCTAGTTCACGTAATGGTTTCAGTCGCTCTGGCAGAGCGGGAGAAACCTTAAATGTCCGAATCGGCTGCATTATCTATCGGGTCTCCAAGTCCAGTAGTGCTTATTTTCTACCCTGTCCGAGTGCAAATCTGACTATTTTAATACTAGTTTAGACTACTCGATCTGTTTCCGGTGACTTTTCGATCGCTTTCGACCTTGTCCTTTGTCCGTTTATTTACTTATCTGGACATGCTCCCATCACCAGTCCCCTACAAGGGTAGGTTTTTAATTTTGACCAGATCCTGCGCGAGGGGGAGAGTGGGGGAGTGGGATCTGCCCTTGCGTCATAATTGTATCTAACAATATAAGTATAATCACTGCTCAATTTTCGGAATCCCCTCACCCCTGATGAAAAACCGAAATGTAAAAAACCTACCCCTGTGAGAGTGGGATCTGCCCTTGCGTCATAATTGTATCTAACAATATAAATATAATCACTGCTCAATCTATGGCTGGCGCCACGCTGCGCGATCGGAACCCCCTCACCCCCTCATCCCCTCACTCCTGATGAAAAACCGAAATGTAAAAGGCGTTGCACATTCTCGGAATGATGGTTGATAATTTTCGCACTTTTGCACTTTGGCTAATTGCTAATTGTTAATTGTTAATTGGCAATTAGCGAAATTAATAGACATATCACCGTCAATAATCACTCATCAACAATCCCTATCATCCCCTAATTGTGCGACGATGAAAGGCGTTGCACAACGACTGATAAGGGTTGCTAATTGCTAATTGCTAATTGCTAATTGTAAATCGTTAATCCAGATAGTCATGTTTGGTCATGAATAGATTAATTTCCTCTTTTAAATTAGCAATTAGCCAAAGTGCAATTTTCAACAATTGGCTACAAAAACTACCCCGATCGCCGTAAGGCAGGAGCTTTGCAGCAAGTGCTGAAATGGGCCTTGACCGCAGGTCAAACATACAGCCCCTTTTTAGGATATATTCTTTTGTTCTTAGATGTGAAGCTTAAGGTGCTAGAAGTTGTAAATATCATTGGATAATCGAGATTGGTAAGGGGCTAAAGCCCTTAAAATTTGCCCAAAATTAACAGAAAAAGATGGTTTTGGAGAGCATATTCAATCGGAATTAAATATAAATTAACCTAATGTTAACCTAATGTTAACCTAAGATTTAAGGTGAGGCGCTAAACTGCTGCCAGTGATAAATTATCGAAACATATCCCCTTCTTATGCAGTCTGTTTTAAGCTTTGGTCGTAGAGCGGTTTCCATTTCCGTAGTCGCCCTCACCCTGGGTCTAGCATCTTGCGGTGTTGAGGAGAGCGTCAACCTAACTGGAGCCGGAGGATCATTCCCAGCACCCCTGTATCAGCGTTGGTTTCAGGATCTGAGCACTCAAAATCCCAACCTACTGGTGGATTATCAGTCCGTTGGTAGTGGCGCGGGGGTGGAGCGGTTTACTCAAGAGCTGGTGAACTTTGGAGCCAGCGATGTGGCCATGAAGGATGCCGAAATCAGCAAGATCGACAGGGGTGTCCTCATGTTGCCAATGACAGCTGGCAGCATTGTGCTGGCCTACAATCTTCCCGTAGAAGACCTGAAACTATCGCGGGAAGCTTATGTGGGTATATTCTTGGGTAAAATCACGAAGTGGAATGACCCGAAGATTACTAAGACCAATCCAGGGATCGAGCTACCCAACCAGAAGATTACAGTGATACATCGTTCTGATGGCAGTGGTACCACAGGAGTGTTCACCAAACATCTGAGTGCCATCAATCCAGAGTGGAAAAACAAGGTTGGGGAAGGGAAAACTGTAGAATGGCCCACGGGAATAGGCGGGAAAGGAAACGAGGGTGTTAGTGCCCAAATTAAGCAGAACTCAGGGGCTATTGGTTATGTAGAGTACGGGTTCGCTAAGTCCAGTCAACTGAATGTCGCTTCCCTAGAAAATAAAGGGGGCAAGTTTATTAAACCGACAGACGAGTCAGCTTCATTAGCTCTGGGGGCAGTGAAACTGCCGGAAAATCTCCGGGCCTTCATTACAGATCCAGAAGGGGCAGAATCTTACCCCATTGTTACCTACACTTGGTTACTGGCATACAAGAAGTATGACGATCCGAAGGTAGCAAAAGCAGTGGAAGAGGTAATTGAATATGGTTTGACAGAAGGTCAAAAAGTAAGTTCGGATCTTGGTTATATTAAATTACCTCCAAATGTTCGGGAAAAAGTTGCCCAAGCGGCTAATCAAATTAGTCCAGACTATGAGATAGATGTGAGCAAATAGCAGGGGACGGGGAATGGTGGTGAGAGAAAAACTGACGGGGGAGGGATGAGGCAAGGGATAGGCTGTCCGTATGAGGCAAAAAAAACAGAAAAATAACCACATTGAAGTAAATCATGGTTGCGGAAGCTAATAATGTTCGGGGAGAAAGTCGCGGGAGAACTCCAGGGGAAAAGACTCTAGATCGGAGCTTTATCTGGCTAACCAAAATCTTTGCGTTCTTAATAGCAGCGATTTTGGTGGGGATAGCCGTAACGGTAGCATGGAAGGCAATGCCCGCGATCGGGGAATACGGTCTGGGATTTCTGTTCACCAGTGCTTGGAATCCAGTTGAGGGGCAGGAGGAATATGGGGCCCTACCCATGATCTATGGGACTCTGGTAAGTTCGGCGATCGCCCTGCTGATTGCGGTGCCACTGGGTTTGGGAACGGCGATATTCTTAAGTGAGGATTTTATCCCCTAGAAATTCGCACGGTACTGGTGTTTCTGGTAGAGCTGTTGGCGGCTGTTCCCAGCGTAGTCTACGGTCTGTGGGGTATTTTTGTCCTGATTCCCTTCATCAGCAGACCATTAGGGAGCTTTTTGCACAATATCTTGGGCTGGTTGCCCCTATTTGCCAGCGAACCAGTGGGTCCGGGGATGTTACCCGCAGGGATGGTATTGGCAATTATGATTTTGCCGATTATTACAGCCATCTCCCGGGATTCTCTGGCCAGTCTGCCTCCCGATCTGCGGCAGGCATCCCTGGGTTTGGGGGCCACCCGCTGGACAACGATCTTCCGGGTGCTCCTGCCAGCAGCATTTTCCGGTATTGTCGGGGGTATCATGCTCGGACTGGGTCGGGCGATGGGAGAAACTATGGCCGCTACTATGTTAATCGGCAATGCTAATAAAATCGATCTCTCCCTCAACGCCCCGGCAAATACGATCGCCTCTTTGATGGCGAATCAATTTGCCGAAGCTTCGGGTCTGCAAGTGGCGGCGCTGATGTATACTGGCCTAGTTCTGTTTGCCATGACCCTGGTGGTGAATATGTTGGCCGAGTGGATTGTCAGCCAAGTAAAAGCCAAATATTAAGCAATTCTCTCATTCTCTCATTCAAAATTAAAAATGGGGGAATAAATTGACAACAAAGTTTTCAGCCCCTCCGGACAGGCGATCCGCCCGTCCTACGCCAGGCCCCGGACAGGCGATCCGCCCGTCCTACGTTAGGCCCGGACAGGCGATCCGCCTGTTCTACGCAACTAAAAACTAACAATTGACATGGTCCAGAATCAACAATATTTGGATAATGGCGGTAGCAGTCTGATTCGGAATAACTCAAGTCCACGAGCATTATTCGGCATAGTAATGACGACATTGGCAGGTGCTTGTATCGGACTGACAATCCTGCCTTTGTTTGCGGTGTTGCTGTATGTTTTGGGGAAAGGGTTTGCCCGCCTGAATTTGGACTTATTTACTAAGCTGCCCCCAGCCGCCGGTCAGACCGGAGGTGGGATTGCTAATGCAATTATCGGCACTTTGGTTGTGGTGGGAATAGCGTCGGCGATCGCGGTTCCGATTGGCGTATTGGCAGCAGTCTATCTCTCAGAGTTTAGCGATCGCAAGACAGCCCGCTGGATTCGCTTTGCTACTAACGTCCTGAGTGGGGTGCCTTCGATCATTGCCGGGGTATTTGCCTACAGTCTGATCGTGCTGACGACGGGGACATTCTCGGCCCTAGCGGGAGGAATTGCCCTGTCATTGCTGATGTTACCGACGATCGTCCGCACCACGGACGAAGCGCTACAGATTATCCCCCAAGATATCAGATGGGCATCGGCAGGAGTGGGGGCTTCTAACTACCAAACAGTGTTATTTATTGTGCTGCCAGCAGCGGTGCCTGCTATTCTCACGGGAGTGACCCTAGCTGTGGCCCGAGCAGCGGGAGAAACAGCCCCTTTGATATTCACAGCCCTCAATTCCAACTTCTGGCCGCGAGGGTTAATGAATCCCACCCCATCCCTTTCAGTTTTAGTCTATAACTTTGCCACGAGTTTCGATACCAAGTTACAGGAGTTAGCCTGGGCAGCTTCCTTGGTGCTGGTGTTTTTAGTCTTGCTCACTAGCGTTCTCTCTCGCTGGGCAACTCGTAATAAAATGTATTGATGTCAATTCGACTCAGGAGTAGCAGTAATGATGGAAGTAAAAACCAAAGAGACCAATCAAACTCAGACAGTTCTCCAGGCAGAAAACATCAATATATATTACGGGGAGTTCCAAGCAGTCCGGGGTGTATCATTAGAGATTCCTAAGCGGCGAGTTACTGCCTTTATCGGACCTTCAGGTTGTGGAAAAAGTACGATACTGCGGAGCTTTAATCGCCTCAACGATTTGGTAAATGGCTTTCGGCTAGAGGGTAAAATATATTATCAAGGAAAGAACCTCTACGATGCCAATATAGATCCGGTAGAGGTGCGGCGGAAGATCGGCATGGTCTTCCAGAAGCCAAACCCTTTCCCAAAATCGATTTATGATAATATCGCCTATGGTGCCAGGGTAAACGGAATTGCTAAGTCCAAGGACGAAATGGATGAGTTGGTAGAGCGATCGCTCAAGCAAGCAGTGCTGTGGGATGAGGTAAAAGACAAGCTCAAGCAAAGTGGTTTTTCCCTGTCGGGGGGGCAACAGCAGCGTCTGTGTATTGCCCGGACGGTAGCTATCAATCCTGATGTGGTGCTGATGGACGAACCCTGTGCCTCCCTGGATCCGATTTCGACCCTCTCCATTGAAGAGTTGATCAACGAGCTAAAGCAAAATTATACAATCATCATCGTTACCCATAACATGCAGCAGGCTTCGCGGGTGGCAGATATGACCGCATTTTTCAATGCCAAGGCAGCAGAAGGTGGCAAGCGGTTTGGTTATCTGGTTGAGTATGACAAGACGGAAACCATCTTCCAATGTCCCCAGGAGGAAGCCACGCAACAGTATGTGAGCGGACGTTTCGGATAAATTTAGCTAAGGATCCCAATTCAGGGTAGGATAATTGTAATTTGATTGCTATAGGATGTGAAAAAAAGCTTATGAAGCGCTTAGTCTTACGTATCCTCCCCCTGGTTTTGGTGGTCGCGATCGCCTTGGTAGGCTGTTCGTCTGGCGGTAAATCAGGTCTGCTTACCGGTAATTATTCCCAAGATACCCTGATGGTGGTAGAGAGTCTCAGAACTGCGGTTACACTCCCCGATGATTCCCCGGAGAAAGCACCAGCTCAGGCAAAAGCTCGCGATCTGATTAATGACTTTGCCTCTCGCTACCGGCGGGATAGCTCTGTATCTAAACTGCCGTCCTTCACCACGATGCGCACGGCCTTGAGTGGTCTAGCTGGACATTACAGTTCCTATCCTAATCGTCCGGTCCCCGAAAAGCTCAAGAAACGGTTAGAACAAGAATTCCGGCAGGTAGAAGCATCTATCAAACGGGGCACTTAAGCAATTCAAAATTCAAAATTCAGAATTCAAAATGCTTTTGGAGCAAGGCTTTGAGCCACGCTCTGGCTAGTGGATTATTTCTGCCGCGCTGCCCTAGGGTGGATCGCCTGTCAGCCTTCGGTGTTTGAGGTCTGTAGGGTGGGCAATGTCCACCCTACTGGCTCTGCTGTTTGAAATTTTTTTTCTGTTCCTAGACCTATACTCCCTCTTTTTTTAAACTTAACCATCTGGACTCCTTCAATAGCCTCTAATGCAAATTGTGCGGAGACAAATGACTCGAATTTGTTTTCGTGGGGAGATACAAGTTTTTTTTGCTCTTCAGTCGGTAGCCCATCGTAGATCGATCGCGCTAATTTTTGCATATCGACCGTCCTGGCTGTCGCGTCACCTTTCTTCCAGATATTCCGAGGCTTCCCATGTCAAACACGTATTCTATATTCGCAGAATTCCGCTGTAGGTGATGCCGTAGTTGATAAACTTTCTTTACCCTTCGATCGCATTTCTTCAGAGATGATTTATCGGGGTCTTTATCATTTCTATATGGCTCATCACAAGGGACTAGCTGACGATCCAGTTAAGTATTTTGCCGCCCCGGAAAACCAAGATTTAGGGATTGTCAAACAGCAGCGAAAACCTAATGTCAAACTAATTGTATTGCCTTTTCCTGACAGGCAACGAAGTCCGTCACAATTTTTCTTCCAACCGTTTTCTCAACCCCCCTGACAATTGGATCGCAGCCTTAACTTGTTACCAATGGCTGTGACTAATTAACATCGCTGTTGTGTTCCAATTACTGTAGCCAAAGAGTTATGGGCGTACCGCTCTTTCCCTCCGTTGTTGTCGCCTTTTTTCACGTTCATCAACAACCGGCCTCAGAATATTACGTCTAGACATGCGCCGCTTCATGCCTCCTTCCGCCTCACCCAATGGTTTCTCTCTGAATATTCCCCTGCTAACATCTCGATCGATTCCTTCTAATATTCTCTTCAGAGAGTCATTGTCAGGTCCACCGCTGCCTCCATCTCTTGTCTTCACCAAATCTGCCAACTTGCGACCGACTAACTTTACTCCCTCCTTGCTCCTAGAATTGTAAGTACCCTTCTCGAAATAAATAGTAGCTTTGTCTCCATCAATCTTGGGAGGGTCTGTCCCCTCTCGAATTTGGACTTTTGAAAAGTCTCCTTGGAAGCGGTGCTCCATAACAGCTCTTAAATTGTCTGGTAACCTGCCAGGTAGATCGCTTGAGGGACTCCCCTCAGCACGGTCTAGTTTCTGGCCGATTAGCTCTCTTACTTTGTCTGTCCGCTTAACACTATCATCAAATTCAACATCCAGATAAGCATACCCCCAACATCAAACCGCTGTACGAGTTTTCCACGGATCCCAGCTTCAAGGTAAATCTTAGGATTTTCAAGCATGCCTTCAACACCGTCATCAAGCCATTGCAGCAAGGTACCCTTGCGTTCAGTATAATCTTCCGATTTCACCAGATCGGTTAAAAAATGACTGGCATCGTCTAGACCATAGGCACGTCTCAGCATGTTAAACGCGGCATCCGGATCGGTTGCATTGTTCTCATACTCACTTTTCGCCCATTCCAGGAGATGTGGGATATCCCGTTGAACAGTCGTGGGCACCTTATACCTACGAACAAATTCCTGGACTGCACGAGAAAGTTGTGCCTCTGAATACGTTTTCAGGTCTTTTGTCCTCAAGCGATTAACAAAGCGTTTGTTGCACTCCTCCTTGAATTTCTCAAAGCGTTTGGCCATTACTCGATCGAAAAGGTCCATAACACGGTCTTGTTTGGTGCTATTTACCGCATCTTTCCCGTATGCATCAATAGCCTGATCCCACTGCGATTTCAAAGCTGAATCGCCGATATGATCCAGCTCCGCGCCCATTTCTCTCGCGATACTAGAGTCAGGATCGCTCAACTTTAGAAACAATCTCTTAAAAAAAGAATCGACAAGGGAACGATTCTCGTTTTTAAAACTCTCCCAACGATCGGCCTGTTCTCCCAGGTGCAACCCGGTATAAATATCGCGCACATAATGGAGAGTATCGTCACCCATGAACTCCCAACGATTGCGGGTATGGGTATTGGCAACGCTAGCGCCTATATTGAGGGTAACGCCATGGCCCGTATCAATGGGGATATCACCCCCAACCCCAAGGGTTCTTTCATCAGACAAGCGAGCGTACATCAACTTATAGGGAAAAATCTTCCCGCGCGCGCTATCCCGATCCACAAAATCCTCTTTATTCACAAAAGAGAGTTCTAACGTACCGCCGTAGCCAGCTTCCAGATCCGGAACCAATCGAATCTGTTCATTGCCAATGGCATTTTCTACAACCGACTCATCAATCGCATATCCCTTAGTATTGAGCGTTTGGACAATCGCTTTTATGGCATCCTGCAAGCCAACACTACCCGACAGTTGAGCTGTAATCGACATCGCTTGACCTTCATTGTACTCGTTGGAGGTATTTTGTACTGTGTTATGCAATACTTGTACAGAGAAGGATTCACCGATATGCGGAATTAAATCACTGCCCACAGTGAACGAAAAGCTCTGATTAATTTCTGTACCTTTAGCAATCTGTTTGGCGTTAAAGACCTTATCCAGATCCGCTTGAGGAATATAAAATGGCGGATTTTTGAGAGCGAGTTTAAACGCATCCATCTCATTCGCAAATTCTAAATCATCTGAAACAGGATTCGCGTTTCCTGGAAAGCTCTCGTTATACAACCCCACCAACTGCGCATATTGTATACTGACAGCTTTCAAATATTCCGCATGGCTTCCCACACTTGCACCTTTGAAGAGTTGGGGATGAGAGACTATACCGCGATCTTTTTTCAACCTCTCTAGTCTTTGTCCCACTTCACCGGGGGCACCTTCAGCATCTTTTCGGTTTGCCAGTTGTGCAAATTCCGTATACTCTTGCTCCAAATTAGTCAAGGCTGTTTTTAGTCTCCAGCGTATTCTTTCAAAGGCTAATTTTGCCTGTGTGCGCTCTTCAGGTGACCTTTCTAGTTGCAATTTTCGAGCCACTATGCTGTTGCGCATCAAGTCCATGGTTTCAACGCCATGCAGACCATGATACGTATCCTCTTCAAAGGATCCCGTTGTAAAACGGACATAGCGCGGTTGAGCCTGAGCGTAGATATGCGGCAACGCTCCGTGTGCTTGCAAATTGTCCAGAAAATTAACAGTACGAGTGTCCGTTTTCTTGAGCAGTTCATCTCGTCGGCCAATCCCCAGGTTAATCGCTGAAGCCACTTGAAGACTCGCCTCTGTGCTACCAGCTATGCCGCGAAAATTTGTGGTCAGAGAACTAACTTGAGGCTTTTGGGGCACAGTCAGACTCGCATCGCTGTCAACTAAACCCAATAATCGTGCATGGTTATTGAGATCGTGCTCATTCAGACGTGCTGTCTCGCGAAGGTTAATAGCTCTGTGTTGTGGGCCATAATCGACAAATGCCTTTAAGTGCAATGGATTTTTACTCAAACTGTATTCTAAAAAGGCTCTGCTGTTTTGGTTAGCTTCCTCCTTGATAAAATCATCCAGATTGTTAAATATACGTATCTGACCAGATTGCAAATCTCCCTTCAATTTTACCTGCCCTGGCGAATCATCGTTGCCCAACCCTCCGCTTAAAGAAACGACTTTGCGCTTAGTCACCGCAATCCGCCGATCGTTGCCAACACTGACAGAATAAGAAAACTCTCCACCCAACGCGACATTAGGGGGCATGAGTGCCAATACACTGAACTCTGCACCTAAGTTAAGGTTAACCGTAAGATCCTCCTTGTTACCCGCTGTACTGAGCGGTCCCTGCAACTGCTGGCGTAGCTGTTGTTGGATATTCTGAGCTATCCGGTTTGATAACCCCGCACGGATATTAATATCCAGCAGGGTCAGGGTACGCCGGTAGAACTGGTCTGGCGTTTTGTCCACCAGGACACCGAAAGAACGGTATAACGCCTGTTTTTGTTCTCGTGTGGGGGGATCGCTAAGGGCGCTCAACTGTTGGGTAATGGTCGCCCTCGTTTCGTTCAACGTTTGCAGCGGCTGCCTAAGTTTTTGGCTGAGGTCTTGTATCTGTTTTGCCAGTTTACCCCGCTCCTTCAATGCCTTAGTGTAACTGGCTTGGTTCTCCCTTAAAGCATTCTGAAACTCAGTTTTTGCTTGGGATAGGGTTTTACCATCAAGCACCCTGTCTTTAGTAAGTGGAGACAACAAATTTAACAGATATTTAGCATTAGCTGTTTTCTCCTTGACGATCGAATCGTTTTCAGGTTTATTTTCCTGTTGAAGCTGCTCAATTTCGATTAACGTTTGCACATACTTGTCCTTTATCTCCAACTGAGACACTGTGGACTCCAACTCTGTTGCTCGATTTGCCGCAGAACGCTGCTGCATTTCTAACAATTGCAGTTCATCTGGCTTAAACCCATCTAGTTTTGCGACAAGGTTTTGCATGAACGTTTTAAATTTGTCAAAGTCGGATAGATCGATTTGATTCGGCATAGTTTTCCATTCTCCTAAAATAGTAGAACCTCAATTTGAGGTCAGTTGTCATTGCGGTTTTAAACTGCGAGACTGAATGAGACCGTCACAGAATTGGCTATCCAGAAACCTGTCTCATTCGTATCTGCTTTCGTCTGCTAACTGTCTTCAGAGAGACCATAGTATTGCGCCATATAATCAATGATATCTCGATTGTGAGGCACTAACTCGGGTAAATGCTCCTCCAGGGCCTGCCGCACCGCATCCGCCAACTGGACAAAACTCTCGGTCTTCTGTTTCACCAGCGGATCCAGGGTCTGGATCAACTGCCAGTTGCTTTCAATATCCAGTGACCGGGCCGCTTTGGCAAACTCAGAAGCATCGTCATCAGTGAACTGTTGCAGGATGCGACTGACAAAAGTGACTCGATGGAAGATCCGCCAGCAGGCAGGTTTTTTGTCGCTCTGTTGGGCCTGCCGCAGCGCTTTGGCATTGGGGTCGCTCTGGGCGATCCAGATCGGATCCACCACCTTGTTGTAAAAGTCCTCAAAGTTTTCCCTTGTTGGTTCCAGGTAAAAGGTCATAAAGCGATAGGCATCCACCTTACCCGGCACCTTAATCGGCAGTCCCCGGGGATCGTACTGCAACAGATAATCTACATTGGGGGTGTCCCAATCTTGCTGGTTCAAGGCAATTTCATACTGGTTCAAATTCCCCTGGGGATTGACCTGCACTTCAACCCGGAACGACTCTGACGCTTCCGCACTTTTCGACTGCGTCATATTGAGATGGCCGCCTAAACTGCCATCGACATCGGCCTTAAAAAAGCCCCCCGCCTTCACCTCCAGCTCCAGTCCCCCTTAAAGTTGGTATTAAAAGAATAGGAGCCACTGGCCGATTCCTAGCGCACCGCCATAATATCGGTGGTTTCGGCATAAAAGCCGCCATCGGCGGTCCAGACATAGGTATTGGCCAGATTGCGGGTGGCAAACTTGTCCGGCAAGCTCTGGTCTTTGGTCAGGGCATCCGCCAGACTGCCGAAGGTGGTCCCTGCGCCCACACCGATGCCGCCAATGGGAACCGCTGCTGTGGCGCTGGCCAGCAGCCCCGCATTAGTACCCATGACATTTTTCAGAATCCCCTGGGACAGGGGCGAGGCATTGTAGGTCTGGTAATAGGTTCGCAGTTCTTCCGCTTCCCGGTCTAGTTGTCGCTTCAGGGCATAGGTTTCGATCGGTTTGAAGTAGCTGTACTGACCGTACTGGGTCGCCTGGGGATAGTCCGGGTCGGTTTGAACGCTGCCGTCGGGCTGGAGGCCCACCTTGCCATCCAGGGTGCCTTGCTTGGTATAGCGGGGGTTAATCGGAAACGAGATGATGTTCCAATCCTTGGGAATATCCGGGTTGGGCTGGAACTGATAGGAAATCAGAGCGTGGTTATGGGCCAACCGCAAGGCATACACATCCGCCGTTTCCGATTGCACCAGGGCAAAGCCCCGGTTGTTAGGCACATAGCGCGGTCCCAGCCGCAGATTCAGCGGGTTATCCCGATCTTCCCAATAGCCGCGCAACGACGCCCGCATATTGCGGCTGACATTGCGTCCCTGGCTGGCGCTCTTCTCATCGGTCCAGCTGCCCGACGCATCAAAGCGAGCCTCGCTGTTGACGCTAAACTTGACATCGGCTTTGAAGGAAACCCCAAATCCGAGGGGGGCCAGCAAGGTGCGTAAATCCAGCTCCACCCCCGCTGCCATCGAGGCTTCAAAGGAGGAGTTGAAGCCGTTTTCTTTGGAGCTGGAAAAGGTGTAGGCGACATTGTCCGCTTCAATCAACTCAACGCTGCTGGCATCGGCGTAGGTTTCGGCAGCCGTAATCGGACCGGTAGTGAGGTTTTCGCTAGGCACGGGCGGAGCCCCTTCAATGTAGCCAATAATCTGCGGGTCAAACTGCACCTGGCTGACCCATTCTGTCACCAGGTTGCCCACCTTGTAGCCAGTATTTAGCTGCCATTTACCATCCTGGATATAGGTATAGCAGCGCTTAAACACCCCAATCAGGTTTTGTTGGCTGTCGTATTGCATGTCGCCATACTCAGCCACGGCGGGGCTGCTGTCAATGGTCTCGTGGAAGGCGGTATGGATCCCGGCCAGGGCGGAGCGCACCTGGGCGGTGTCGTTGCTGATGGGTGCATCCGATAGCACCCGATCGGGCCGCTGCGCTTTTGCCCCTAGAGGCAGGTGGTTGCCCGCCAGACTGGAATCTTTGACTTCGGTGTCGTCGATGTCGTCAAAGGTGTAGTTGGCCAGCAGGTCTCGTTTTTCGCCCTTGAGCCGAGTGAACAGATTGTCCAGGATCTGCTCCTGGGTACGCGCCACCTTCCAGACCCGCACCTCTTCCAGGGTGCCCTGAAAATGGTTCGTATAGGTGCCGTCGTCCTGCTTGCAGGCCCCCAGGGTAAATTGCTCGGCCCCCCAACTGGTTCTGAGGGCATCGTCAGTGGCGAGGGCTTCCGTGGCCTGGGGAATGCCGTTGACGTAGAGGAGTAACTCCGAGGCGGGCAGATCGGGATTTTTGCACCAGGTGGCACCTTTTATCTGGGCGTGGTTGCCACCTTTGCGATCGTTGGCCAGGTTGCCTTCGTTTTCTTCAAATTGCCACCAGGCCACCAGCCCCTTTTCCTGGCCAGTGAGTTTTTGAGAGAGTTCGCCGCCTTCCAATGCCCGACTCCAGAGCCGCACTTCCGCCAGGATCCCCTGCAAATAGCGACTACCAGCTTTACCGATCTCCAGGGGCTGGCTGTTCCCGGCGGGCGCAACCGCAGGTTCAAGCACGGCGCTGCTCACCCGTTTGCCATCCACATAGAGAGCTAGTTCCAGCCACTGCTGGGTCTGCTTGCTAATGAGCGACGAGGGGGAGGGGGCGTCGCTACTCCTGGATGAAGCCTGCTGCGATTTTAGCTGCTCCTTGAGATCTTTGCCCCGTTTTTTGGAGGCCACGTAGTCGGCTTTCATGGCCTTTTCAATGTCACTGTCTTTGCTGTCAAGGGTAGCTGGGGTGATGTCTTTAATTCCTTCTGTACCCCATGTTTTGGGATCGGCACCGCTGTCGTTGGCTTCCGTGATTTTCTTGCGAGTGACGGCAAGTTTATGTATAGTTTTAGATCGAATTGCCGAGGTTGAGGTGAGTTCGTGCAGGGTGCCGTTACTGTCTTCAAAACTGAAAATTACTTTCCCATTGTCAATTCGCAGGGCATAGGGCATGCTTTCTTTTTCGATGCCCGCGCCGGGTTGCCCTTTGCTGAGGATCGCACCTGATGTCCCGGGGAGTTGCACCACGGCTTCGATGGTCAGGTCGTCGCAAAGATTGAGCATGCGGTTTTTGCCGCAGTCGAGAGAGTCATTGCCATCGAACCGGAGGGCATAGGATTGGTGGTAGCTGCAGGCCAGATGGTTCCAGGTACCGCAGAATAGATGTTCCCGGGTCTTGAGCCAACGATCGCCCACCCCAGCCATCGCATAATACATTCTGAGGGGTGGGTTAGTCCCGTTCTGGGGATTCCCTTTTAACTCGCCATCATAGCCGTTGCCGCTGTAGTCTCTGGCAATCCCTGCTTCAAAACGCCAGTATCCCAACAACCCTGGCTCGTCGCCACTGAGTTGGCGATACATATCCACCTGGGTTTGCGCCGCGCTACGCGCTACGCTCCAGACGCGAACTTCGGCAATTTGACCAGTATAGCGATCGGAATTGGCAGTCGGTTTCCAAATGCCAGCACCGATTTGGAACTTAGAGGCAGAGCTAACATTCGTCTTGGCGCTGAGGTCTGTTTTCCGTTGTTTTTCTACCCCATCAATGTAAAGTGCTAAATGGGTCTCATCCCCCACAGCCGCAACATGATGCCATTGTCCATCACCAGGATAGGGTGTTTCCACTTCACCGCGCTCTGTCCATACGCTAAGTTTGTTTCCATCCAAGCCAAATTCAATGACGTCGTTTTGACCAAATAAACTACCTCTGCTCAAGCTTGACGGTTTAATCCAGCCTTCCAGGGTGAAACCCGTGTCTAAAGTATTGATTAGACTTAAGTTGACCTGAACATAATTATCCACACCATTAAAGCGTAGGGATGAGTTCAAGTCTGGGGATGCGTCTGGGGCTAGCTGTTGCAGTGCCAGAGTATATTGGTTGGTTGCGGAGGATCGATAATGGACAATTCGAGCGATCTGCTGCACCTCAACGGGATGGACCCAGGCTTCTACGGTCAGGTGGCTGACAGCTGCCATTGAAGCGAGTTTGGCGTCGGGCAGGGCTAAAAAGCGATTGGTTGCGGGCCAACTCAATGCCTGACCGGGGGCATCTGCGACCCACCGACAGGCGGGGGTGGCATTCTTCAAATGGGCAGTTCCATTGGCAATAGTACCTGCATTGGCTTCCGTCGTCACAAAAAAGTGCCGCGAGTGTAATGACAGTGAGGGATTGTTCAGGAACGGAATAGGAGAGGCGATATTGTCAGGGGTGCCGTGTATGATGCCATTATTGCCTTGACGACTGTAGTCTCTGGCGTTGCCACCTTCAAAGTGCCAGTAGCCCACCAGACCCGGTTCATTGCCCTTGAGCCGTCGCTTCATGTCGGCTTTAATCTCTGCGGCGCTCCGCGCTCGATCCCAAATGCGGACTTCATCAATCTGACCATGGAAGTATCGATCGTCCTCATGCTGGTCATATGCTTTCTCATCCTTCCCAATCAACAACATCCCGTTGTCCGATTTAATGGCTCCTGCATGCTCCTCCGCAGCAACCTCTTGCCCATCAATATACAGGCGAATGGTTTTACCATCAAAGCTGGCAGCATAATGATGCCATTGCTTTAGATCGATGGTTGGGGTATGCTCAACAGAGTAATCCTTACTATCAATGCGCATCAGGATGGCGATTTCCTTGCTTCCCTTGGTGGGGTGCAGGATATAAGCGGAACGTTTGCTGAGCAGGCAACCATAGTTGCTCCATGTGTCTGTGGCGCTCTTGGCCCACAGGGAGACAGTCAGAGCCTGGGTAGGGTTGTTGTGGGCTGGGATTTCTACATAGTCACTCGTGCCATTTAAGGACAGGGCCGAGGCGGCGATGCTGGCATTGGCACCATAGTCGTATGGCACCCAATAGACAGGAGTATAATCTGTCAAGTTTAGATAGGCGCTGTGAATGGGAATTGTTGTTGCTTTGGCTTCTACTGCGGCAGAAGGGGTGACTTGGGCATCGCCAATTTGCAGAATGTCTCCGGGTGAGAGCTTTCGATTGGTGGCTTCCACCAGGGTCAGTGCGGTGACTGTGCCAGTGATGGGGTTTGCTTTGCCGACATAAAGAGGGTTGGCCTGTCCGTTCAGCACCCGGGCAAACTGCTGGGGCGCGCGCGGTACCCCTGCCCAGGTTTCGTGGATGCCCTGCTTGGTATTGGCGATGGTGACGGTACAGCGATCGGTGCTGGGGGGAGTGCTGGTATCTGCACTGATGGTAATGATGGTGGCGTCGGCATCTGGGCCAACTGAGCGGGCAATAAACCGGACCGGGGGCTGCTTTGCGATGGCCAGTTCCTGCTGAGAGCGAGCGGTTTTGGTATCGTAGTATGCAGTGAAGAATTGCTGGTTGGCCCCCTGGAAGTAGAGGCCCAGTTTGCCTGTGGCGCTGTCAAACAGTTGGGGCGGGGCCTGGGTGTAAGCGAAACCAAGCAAGGCTCCGGAAACAGTTAAACCGGAGCGGTCAGTGTCTAATAGAGACATATAGAGAGCAGTCCCACTTTTGTCAATATTTTTGATTTCCTGAAGCCTTGATTGTTTATTCCTAAGTTCTTGTTGTTTTTTCTGACATTCGCTTTCGTTAGTTTTAATTTTTGTTTGTGTTTCTTTCTGGTCCTCGATGTGTTGTTGATACGCTTCATTCGCTTGCTGATGCCACAATTCTTTATCACCCAGGATTCTTATAAGCTGTTCGCTTCTTTTAAAGATCCTGGAAAAGATAGGAAACATTTCTATCAGCTTTTTCGATTCTTCTTTCCATTGAGTGTTGAATTGACCTTTATCAGAGGAAGATACTCTCTGTAATAGACCTGAAATATAACTTCTCGTATCCCAGATTTTCCGATAATCAACTTGATCGTATTGAGCGTATGGCAAACGCTCATCCCACCAATCATTTAAATAACTATTACCAAACTTAGTCTTGTACATTCCTTGATTAATCAAGATATTTAGATATATTTTCTCACCCAGATTTTTTCTGTCAATGTCCTTATTTTTATCCCAGTTGTAATTCAGAAGATCCTTAATAAAGAAATCACTTTTAGATATTGTACCAGACTGGAGACCCGCTTTCAGTTTTTTAATTATGCTTTGGAGAGCAGCGATTCTCTCTTTGAGGCTCTCGCTCTCTGATGATAACTTTTTACGTTCCTGGCTAATGGCATCCAGGTCAATGCTTGATTTATGGAGAATTTCGAGGGTAATTCGGTCGGGCACCTGGGCTAGCTGGCCTTCGCGGGAAACGGCGAAATCCAGGGCGGCAATGTACTGGTTGGTTGTTGAGGTGCCGTCCACCGGATTAGGGCCTCCGGTGGGGACGGCGAGCATGACGCGACCGCTGGTTTTGAGCGGTTTGGGTGGGGGCGTCTGGCCGTTGCCGCCTTGCTGGCTGGCAGGGGCGGTGTCTTCTTGCTGGAAGTACTGGACGGCAGTGATGCCTGGGGCCAGGGTGCGTCCGGAGAAGGAGAAGCTGCTGCGGCTGAGGCCGGGGTGGTCGCCGATGAGGGCGTCGGAGGTCTCCCAGGTGGCTCCGTGGATGGTGCCGTTCTGGGCCAGGTCCGTCTGGTCATAGATTTTGGTGCCGCTGGCTTCGTCGAGCCGCCAGTAGCCCACCAGGCCAGGTTCGCGACCGATGAGGCGATGGTGGCGATCGCGCTGGATTTCGCTGAGGCTGCGGGCGCGGTTCCAGATGCGGACTTCGTCGATGGAGCCAGTGAAGTAGCTAGCATCGCCTTTACCCAGGAAGAGGTGCTCGTCCCCCGCAACCGCAGCGTCGAACACCATGTCTTCTTCGCCTGCGGCAACGCCGTCAATGTACCAGAATAGTTTTTTGTTTTCGCAGTCCCGCACGATGGCGATATGGGACCATTCGCCTTTCACCAGGCCGAAATCGCTGAGAATCCCCTGGAAGGTGCGGGCATCCATGGCGGCTGGGGCGGGATTGTTGCCGCCGCTGCCGTAGTAGTAGGAGAGTTTGCCGTCTACTTCCAGGGTGATGGCACCTTCGCCGTTGTAGACTTTGGCCAGGATGCTCTGGCGCGGCTCGAAGGACACGGGTTTGAGCCAAACCTCGAGGGTCTGGCTGCCTGCAATTTTCAGGTGCGCTGGCGTGCCTAAATCGACATAATCATCGCTGCCATCGAAGCGGAGGGCAGATTCGGCACTACCTTCAGTGCTCAGGATGGGGGCCAGATCCTGTTGGGTGAAGGGGCATTTGCCCGGTCGGCGTTCGTAGACCGAGTCCTGGTATTCCGGATCGGGGCTGGTGTAAAGGATAGTGCCTTTGGGGTTGAAGAGGCCGTCGGCGGCGCGTTCGACGTTAAAGGTGTCGATTTTGTCGGTGGCGCCGTTGTGGGCGAATATCTGCCAGCGTTGTAGGTTGGCCACCTGGGTGGGCAGCAGCAGTACCTGGAAGCTGCCGTGCTGGAGCTGGCGAACGAAGTCCAGTTCCTGGGTGGGTTCGTAAAAGGGGTTACCGTTGATGTCTTTGGCACCCAGGCTGTCGGTGCGGTTGGCGGGGCGGGTTTTGTTACGGCTGCGTTTGTAGCGGACTTCCATTTTCGGCTGCAGGGTGGTGCCGTTGAGCACGAAGCGGTCCAGCAGCAGGGTGCGATCGACAATGGGGACGGGGTTGCCGTTGGCGTGCAGGATGTCCGAGTGGTCCTTCTTGCCAGAGCTGCCGCCGGACTGGAGTTTGTACACCATGTTGGGGTTTTCGGTGTTATCGGCTTTCTGGGGCGCAATGGCCTGACGGAAGAGGTAGAGGTACTGGCCGTCGGACAGCACCTGGAAGAGGGCGTCGGCGGTGAGGCGAGCGGTGGTGGAGAGGAAGGGGTCGATTTCGTTGGGCTGAAGGTCTTCGGGGTTGGCTTCGGTGGCTGTGGCTTCCTTGACAGTGGGCATAGGAGTGGCCCCAGCCAGGGCGTAGCCGACCTGAACAATTTCGTGGGTGAAGTTGAGGCGGCTGGGGTTTTGGGGCCAGTATTTCACATCCAGGGGACCTTTGTCTTTGTCGCTGGCGCTGAGGTCGAGGACGGCTTAGTAGAGGCGCTGGTGGTGGTCCATGGCGAAGGCGATGAGGGTGCCTTTGTGGCGAACTAGGGTGGGATACTGGTATTGCCTGTCGCTGTAGGATTCGATGAAGTTTTCAAATATGGCTTGATGATTCATGTTGTTACTCCGAATGAATGTGTGTCCTGGTTTTCTACGTAATCCTCAGAATAGTACAGGAGAGAGTATAGTTTTTGAGATTGACCGCGAGTTGGGAATAGATATTGTCTTCGTCAAAGCATCCGGCAAGGCCCAATGCAGGTGCAATCCAGCTTTGAGATTGAAATTCTTATCCTGAAAGGGTTGAATAACGATATCTTCGCTAATATTGGCAATATCGGGATTCACATCTCGCTGCCCGTCAAAGTAGGGGAGGCGCGTAAAATCTGCCATCGCCTCCGCCACCAACGTATCCCGTTTGAGATATAAGGCATCTAGATGTATGGGAACCATTAATATATCGCTCACCCTTTTTCCCTCTATAGCAATATCATTTGTGTCAACTATGGTTTAATCTGGTCCCAGCAAGTCTATTCCAATTCCCAGTCCGCAGTTTTCCATCTCATACCCTAGCTATACTTCTATGTAAACATATTCCCTCTATATTTATCATCGGTATAATCACTGATCTTTTTCTCGCTCTCCCCCTGATTCTAGCCTTTTCCTTAGTTTTCCATCTCTGAAAGCCTTATGGGGCAAAGGTTTCGAAGTTTGAAAACAGCAGGGGGCTTACCTAGTTACCTGGCTCCCGCCTGGTAACGCGCGCCATCTATGCTGTCTCATCGGGTGCTCCCCTCTCCCTGCTCCCTGCTCTCCTGTTGTGCTCTTGTCCCAGGGGACATGGCTGCCAGCTCCCCGGGTAACGACCCCTCCGCTACGCAATGTGCCGGCGCTGCTGCGCGCAGCAGCGCCGGCACACAGGAGACATCGCTGCTACACATCCCGATCGCCGATGCGATTGCCATTTCAGTAGAGGTTGTAGAAAAAAGGGAACTCATAAAAGTTGTGATACTTTCAGAGCTCCCAAACATTTGTGAAAAACTTCCAAATCCAATGATATCACAAAATTTAAAGCTTGCAGCAGCGTCGACCGCAAGACTGCGCCATTGGCGGTTTTCAACATGAATATTCCGGTCTCAAACCTCGTACTTCAGATTTTCAACATGAATATGCCGTCAAATTGGGAAGTCACGAGCGCGCTCGTCTGCGCGGGCTTTGAAATGTTACATTTAAGGGATGCTTCCGTTCTAAATTCCCAGGGTATTGCCGCGCTTGTACTGTAAATAGGCAGCGACAAACAGTCCAGCGAGGGTGACCGGGATGAGGCCCAGCACAATGCCTGAAATTAGCGGTTCAACCATCTTTAGTCTCCTAATTCTTGCAGTTGTGGGTTGTCAGTTGTCAGTTGTCGGTTGTGGGTTGTCAGTTGTCGGTTGTCCACTAACCACTAACCACTGATTCTACTGCTTTAGCAACAAGTAGTATAGCTCCCCGGTGGAATTCATCAATCCCGCCCGATCGCCTGCTTCCCTACCGGTGCCCATAAAGATATCAACTCGTCCAGCACCTTTAATAGCGCTGCCAGTATCCTGATCCAGTACGTAGCGGCTGACAGAGCGAAACTCGAGTTCACCTCTAGCATTAGCATAGGGTAGCTGGGTGTGAATCAGGGCTAATGCCCCTGGTGGCATGAGAGATTTATCTGTGGCAATGGAACGTTCCGCTGTGACTGACAAGCCTAGACTACCGGTAGCTGGAGTGCCGTTGGTTTCCTGAAAGAAGATAAAACTGCGGTTGCGGGGTAAATAGCGATTCATGGCCTGGGGTGAGGCGCGAAAATAGGAAATCAGCGCTGGCAGGGTAATGTCTTCCAGCCGCATAATACCATCTCTGTATATTTCTCCGCCGACGCTGGTGTAGGGCCGATCGGTCTTGCCCGCGTAGCCCACAGTCATCACGCTGCCGTCTGTCAGTTGCAACCGGGCCGAACCTTGGACGTGAACTAAAAAGACTTCAAAGCGATCGCGCAACCAGACCAATTCTAATCCCCGCAAGAGACTTTTTTCTCCCAATAGACCATCGGCACCTTCTAACTCCCGCCTGGTAGGATGAGGACGAGACCAATTAGCAAAGTCCGGAGGCAGTCGGTAGAGGGGATAGGGATATTCGGCAGTTGGCCTGGCGCTGGCAGCATAGGTAGGTTCAAAGTATCCAGTAAAGGCAACGGTGCCTTCACCATCTTCGCCTACGGATTTGTACAGGACAAATTCCCGCTGCACTGCTGCTTGTAGTTCTGTTGGGGTCTGGGATGATAGCAGCAGCACGCGAAAACGTTCCAAAGAACGCATCACCCGATCGCGCGTTATTCCCGATACCGGATATTGGCGATAAGCTGCCGCTGCGCTTGGGGTCTGTAAATATTCCAGACTGCGGGCGATCGCCTCTAACAGGGCCTCTTTATCTGCTAGCTGACTGCCCCACCGGCATCTTCCACCTGCTCTTGTCCTGAAGGACTCGGCACGTTCCAGATACCTGCCGTGTCTGGAGGGCGCGCTATTCGCACTACCCTCCAGACACGGCCCCCAAATTTGCTCGTCCCAACCCAGCTTGTCACCGGTAACTGACTGGTCTGGACCGATCGGGCGCAAGGGCACGGTCATGCCGATACCGGGTATCGATAGGGCCATTGATAAAGTCAGACCCAAACAAGCTAATGTTTTGTTCATCAAACCTGTCATTTCTCTGCTGCTGGAGATCGACACCACAGGTTAACGCCAGTTCCTTATTCCATTGGCATGCGGTCAATACTGGAGGTGTACACCGGTTCTACCCGAATTGCTAGGATGCTGCGGGGACGCACCACCATATACTCACCCTGGGAAATTTTCATCGGTACATTAATGAAGCTACCGTCATCTGCTTTCGGCACGACATCGCTAGCGTACCATTTTTGAAACTCTTTAATCGTCAGGAAACGCACTGTCTCCCGGTGACCGCCCTCGAGCAATAGGTGTACGACAAATTCATCAGGGATTCTTGGCATAGTCTTCTCTCAAAGCACCGACATCATTATGGGATGCTTGCAGCTGCAAATCATTCTGTATTCTACCGAAACGATCTTCTACTCGATTAGGAAAGCAAATTGAACCGCAACAGCAGTGATTCGATCGTCTGGGGCAGCATCTGCTGTAGTTCTTGCCTATTTTTGTATAATAGGCGATTCTGACCGGGCAAGTCAAAGGGAAACTGTCCGGGCATGTCCTCTCGTTCTTGCTGTACCAGCAATATCTGTTCCCATCGCTTGCTCTTGAGAGCATAACCCATTTCTACACATACATTCGGACTGGGTATCAGCTGCTGGCCCCCTTCCCGGGCCATCTGGGCGATCGCGGTCCCATCTGCCACAAACAGCAAACTCTTGCGGATCCGTCTCATCAGTTTGCTTTTTAATCTAATGGGTGCGTTGCTGGGGCGATGGGATCCTTCCACCGCGATTTTCAGGCGCGATCGCCCATTGATATCGGATACCACTCGATCCAGTTCTTCCGAGATAGCTTCACTTGAGGTCGGGTAATCCGTCTGATAGCATAGGAATATTATCGGATCCAAATGGCCCATCACCTCTTGCTTCGCGAAATAGATCTCGTGACTGGTCAGGTCTATATTGGAGATTGCGTACCCGCCACTGCCTTCAATGTAAAATTCTACGACATCTCCTTCCAGATAGCGTCCAAACCACTCTGAGTTTCTCACTTCTTCGCTATCTTCCAAGAAATCTGCTCGCAGAGCAGATTTTAGCAGACTATTTTTACTCAAGCGGATATCTGGAGGACGCTCGATCCGCTCTCTTATCGGTTCGTACTCTTTAAGATACCATGCTTTCAGAGCAATTATTGCCATAATTCTTTTTCGCTGCTTCCCGTATTTAAACCACAACAGCACCCGGTTCGCCCGACCGAGTGACTTCCTCCCTTGTTTGAGCCTATCTGGAGTTGAACTTATTCTACCATTTCTATCGCCATATCGGGCTATTGCGGTAGAGTTCAAAGCTCCCAACTCTTTACTCTGAGGATGTTTCAGCCTTTTGCTTGGGTGCTGTTGTGGTTTTACGAGACAGATTTAACTTAAACAGAACATCTTGTTTTCTACTGTGTCGTTTCCTTTGTCCCCGTCGAGGCTCCGCGATTTGACGTTCGAGATGATGTTTCCATTAATTCCCGTCCCTAACAAACAGGGACGCTAACAGAGATCCTAGACACCTATCCTATCCCCTCCCAGGCGGAGCCCGGGAAGGAGAGGAATAAGGCCTTACATCATGCCGAAAGATTGCAGGTGCTCATTAATTGCCGAAGCAGTAGTACGAGTGGCATCCTCGCTTACTGCACCCGAGATCAAAGCCTGATCTTCAAACCCGAGAGCATGGCGCATGAATAAAATGCCATCAGTTAACGCCCCTGCCGTGCCATTGCCATCTACATCTAACATAGTGTCCCCCATTTCGTCCAAGTAGGTAACAATTTCTGATGTATCGCGAGTGGCACCTTCACCTACAACACCTTCAGTCAAAGTCTCTCCCCTGAACCCGAAGAGATAACGTATGGCCACAAGGCCGTCAGTTAATGCATCTATAACTCCATTCCCATCAATGTCCAGTGCAGGTGATGGAGCAGGTGATGGAGCGGGGGAGGTTAATGCAATGGAACTGGGGACAAAGTTGCTATTTGCAGGCAGGTCATCTGAGTTGGCACCAAAGTTGATCTGTGTCCCTGAAAACCCTGGTAGCGCTGTGAAGTTGGCCGTGTAAAGGGTAGGATTAGGACTGTTGGGCCAATTTCCGTTAGCATCTACCCAAGCTTGCAGGATGTATTTGTCTGTGCTGGGGTCGCCGTCCAAACCCCCGTTGGTAATCGGATCGTCCAAGACTGCACTTATAGGTTGTGCGCCCAAAGGAAAATGCTCGGTCAGACCAGTGACTGGATCGAATGCTACTTGAGAACTGTCCCAATGCATTTGAAAGACTATTCCTGTGGTGGGAGTTTCCGCAGGTTCAGTAGAGTAGTTGACATCAAAGCTGACACTTGTGTTTGGTTCTACTGCTTTGGTCGGTTCTGAAGGAGTGACTTTCAGTTGAGTGACTTCTTCTGTAGTTGCCTTCTGAACTTGAACTACATAGATAGCATTAACGCCTTTACTGGTCAAATCATTGCTGCCATCGCCGTTGATGTCGATGCTGTCCCAGAACTCTCCTGTAGTCCACACATTACCATTGCTGTCGGCGGCTATGTCAACGCCAACGGCACCATCGCTACCGCCGATCTTTAAGGCCTGAACCAAATTTCCCGAAGAGTCGAACTGGGCTACATAACTATCGATGAAAGAGCTATCGCTAGTCAAATCATTGTTGCCGTCTCCGTCGAGGTCGATGCTGCCCCGGAACTGTCCTGTAACCCACAGATGATCATTGCTATCGATGGCTATGGCTTCGGTATGGTCGGCTTCGCCATGCTCACCGATCTTTAAGGCCTTGACGAAATCACCATTGCTCGAGAACTTGGCTACATATTCATCAATGGGAAAAGGATACTCTTTTGAGCCATCGGTCAAATCATTGGTGCCGTCTCCGTCGATGTCGATGTTGCCCTGAAACTGTCCTTTAACCCACACATCACCCTTGCTGTCGGTGGCTATGTCAAGGCTGTAGTCCCGATCGCTACCGCCGATATTTTTGGCAAAGAGCAAAGCCCCCTCCGAGTCGAACTTGGCTACATAGCCATCTCTGCTGCCATTATTACTGGTCAAATCATTATTGCCGTCTTCGTCGATGTCGATGCTGCCGGAGAAAGAGCCTGTAGTCCACACATGATCATCCTTGTCGATGGCTATGCCATGACCAACGTCATCACCGCTACCGCCGATCTGGAAGACGTTGACCAAATCCCCCTCTGAGTCGAACTTGGCGAAATAGCTATCTCGACGGCCGCCATTACTGATCAAATCATCTTCTCCGTCTCCGTCGATGTCGAGGTGGCGCCAGAAACTTCCTTTAGTCCACACATTATCTTTGCTGTCGATGGCTATGCTCTTGCCCGATTCAGTGTGATCAGTATAACGTCCGTGGATCTCTAAGGCCTGAACAAAGTCTCCCTCCGAGTTGAACTTGGCTAAATAGTGACCATCACGATCTGAACTGGTCAAATCATCTTTTCCGTCTCCGTCGATGTCGATGCTGCCATGGAACCCTCCTAACACCCACGCATTATCATTGCTGTCGGTGGCTATGCCTATGCCCTTGTCTGGGAGTAAAATCTCAGTATTGCCGAAATCATAGGCCCGAACCAACTTCCCTTCAGAGTCGAACTTGACTACATAGCTATCGAAAGAGCCATTACTGATCAAATCATGTTCGCCGTCGCCGTCGAGGTCGATGCTGTCCCTGAACTCTCCTGTAATCCAGACATCACCATTGCGGTCGATGGCTATGTCCTTGACTTCCTCCCCCACACCGCTACTGCCGATCTGGAAGGCAACCTGATCCATTACTGTTGATTCCATCTTTTTGAACCTCCTCTTTGGTTAACTCTTCTGCCTCTCCCAATCCCCACCCCCCCAACCTGTTACTATCCTCCCTCGGTTTCCGCTTTATCCGGATTATATGAGAGGATTTCCTTGGACGTTGAAGTCATTTATATCGTTCAGCCCGGGTGGTACTGGACCTTCCAGAGAATTGTTTTGCAACCACAGTTTTGTTAGGTTGCTCAGGTTTTCTAGCGAGGAAGGTATTGTCCCCGTTAGATTGTTATGGTCCAGGTAAATGTTTTGCAGCTCGGTGGCGTTCCCCAATTCCGGTGGGATGCTGCCACTCAGGGAATTGTTCCCCATCCATAATTCTTGTAGGTTGCTGAGATTCCCCAATTCAGGGGGAATCGAACCACTCAAGGAGTTCTTGTTCAGTTTCAACCACGTTAAATTACGTAGGTTCCCCAATTCAGGGGGAATGTTACCTGTTAGGGAATTGTGGTCCAACCACAGGTGTGTCAGGTTGTCTAGGTCCCCTAATTCAGGGGGAATGGTGCCGCTCAGGCCGCTGCGGTCCAGTTCTATTTTCTGCAAGGCAGTGAGCTTGCCTAACTCAGAAGGGAGCGCACGGCTCACCCCGGCTGTGAGTTCCGTCACTCGGGATTTCTCGGCTGTCACCCCATCCAACCCGTTAACCTTTATAGCAAGGGGAACGGAACCATGTTCCTCATCACTGACGGGCATGTGCTCGCGGTCGGTGCTGAGATTCCAATGGCCATTATTGATATCCTTCAGGACTCCATAATCGCTGGCGTTGATGAGGTAAAGCCCAGCACTAGAGCTCTTAAAGGACACCGAGATATTGAACTTATCCGTTACGGAGCCTCCCGCATCATCTGATGCAGTTACGGTTACAAGAGAATTGCTATCATCAGGATCAGCAGCAACATTAGCAGCAGTATCCCAATCAGGCGTGCCACTAATCACCCCAGTAATGGAGTCAATGGTTAACCAGTCTGGCAAACCGCTAGCGCTGTAACTGGTAATATTATCGTTAATGTCGCCAAAGTTCCCGCTGACATCTATGCTGAGGTTGTGATTGCGAGTGGAGTTCCTGTCGTATTCTACGACAGTATCCACGTCCTCGATCGGAACTCCAACATAGGGTGGATTCTCCAACCGTTTGGTTGCCGATAAAGCTTCGACACTTGCGGGTAGATCGCCGGTTAGGTGGTTACCTTGGAGCCAGAGGTTCCGCAAACCGGTGAGGTTGCCGAGCTCCGGCGGGATTGCGCCGGTGAGCTCATTCTGCCACAGGTACAGGTTTTGTAAACTGGTTAGATTGCCCAACTCAGGGGGGATGGTCCCGGTTAGGGCGTTCGCAGACAACCCGAGGATCTGCAGGTTGGCGAGCTCACCCAACTCGGTCGGGATTGTGCCGGTGATCTCGTTGTTGTGCAGCCGGAGTTTCGTTAAATTACTCAGCTCACCCAGCTCAGACGGTATAGTACCGGTGAGGGAGTTGTTGGTTAAGCTGAGATTTCGGTTACTCGCGATCCTTCTACCGGGGTGCATCCCACTTTCGCAAGGTTGATAGCCGTCATAGGCTTTTCCTCCAAGGATGGGTCTGAAAGAGCATGAATACAGCCTAGCTAACTCGATTGCGTTTTGTCAAGGGTTTTGAGAAATTTTTTTTCTTATACCTTATATAAGCTGAAGTTTATGGATCTTTGGCCTGGGGGCTATGTCATCCGATCGGGGAGGGGAGGAGATCCGGGCGGGGAGACCCTCTGACCCGGGCGGGGAGACTGCATCACCGACCTCTTGAGTAATTTATGCCTGATCCTGAGGGGGTCAACTAGTTATCGTTGCCAGGGTCTTTAGCTGTGGCATCCATAGGAACGCTCCCTCACGGTAGCAACTTAAGTTAGAATAACGTCCCTGAAAGTAGGGCGGAGTCGGGGGGTCGATCGGGAAGTCGATCCCTAAAGTCGGCTCTAACGGCTGCACGAATGTTGTGACCCTCAGCTGGTTGCCCGGATCCGAGAGGCTGTCCCCAAACACGTAAAGCTTGCTGAAACAATAGGCGCATCCTCGATCGACAACATATCTTCCGAGAGGTGATTTTCTGTGATTGGCATAGTTCTGATCGTGTTTTTCAGCACAAATCCTAGTTTTTTAGATTCAATGGCGGCGAACGGTATCTTTATGCTAATATTAGCATAAACCATAACCTAAAATAATGACCACTAACAAAATCAAGATTGCTAAAGACAAGGCTAATTTAGTGAAAGCCTTACTAGACGAGAGCGAGACCACCGGACCATTCCAGACCTATGCTGATGTGATGGCCTTTGCCGCCGCCTTGGGGGCCAAGCGGAAAAAGCGATCGCCCCTGGGTGTAGCGACAAAAAAAGAACCGGGCCCGATCGGACTGGAAATATTTGCCTCCAGAGGATATGATGTGATGATGAAAATACTGGCGATCGTGGAAACCCAAGACCCCAAAATCCTCTCCTCGGGCGACCCCAAATATGAGTCACAACGCATCCAAATATTTGAAGAATATGCCAATGGCGGACTAGAAGTATTGCGAGAACAATTGCGGGGAGTAGTAGATTATACCGAACAACTTTTATTGATTATGCAAGCTGAACGGGATAAACCACAGCAGTCAGAACAGGAATTCGATTTAACCAGATTTCTTTAGGCTGGCGAATAGTAGCGGTCCTCTAAGTTTTAGTTTAGTCGGTCCAGAAGCGGTGCCCACCCGACAGCTTCCGATTACCCACATTGTTATTGTGATAATCGGATATTAACCCACCTGAGAGGAAGTGAAAGTTGAGGAGGCGTATATATTTGTGAATATCGGTCAATGGCTGGGCTTTTTCAGTCTAGTTTTATCCCTATATATTCTCTGGGAAATTAGACATATTATTTTGCTGATATTTACAGCCGTAGTATTAGCAACAGCATTAAATCGTGGCGTGCTGCGGTTACAGAGATATACTCCTTTGAGCCGGAACATGGCAGTTATCTCGATCGTGAGCTGTACCATACTGTTTTTCCTGCTGTTTTTTTTGCTAGTTGTGCCACCCTTTATCGAGCAAATTCAAAGCTTGATCGACCTATTACCTAACGGGTTGAAACGCATTGGTATCCTGCTGGATGAATTGAGTCGTAACCGCCCGGAGTGGATGCCAGAACCGCCAGACCTTTCCAATTTAATCCAAGAACTACAGCCCTTTGTGACTCAGCTGTTGGGGAACTTTTATGACTTTTTCTCCAATTCCCTGATTGCGGTAGGTCAACTGTTGCTTGTGATTGTGCTGACAATCATGATGTCGATCAATCCCCAGCCATACAGAAAGGTATTTGTGCGGCTGTTTCCTTCCTTCTATCGCCGCCGGGTAGATGACATTCTCTCTGAATGTGAAGAGGCCTTGGGAAACTGGTTTGGAGGCATTGTCATCAATTCGCTCTTTGTTGCTACTACCTGTGGCATCGGTTTGTGGTTCTTAGGAGTAAGGTTAGTGCTAGCTCATGCTCTGTTAGCTGGGTTATTCAACTTTATTCCTAATTTTGGACCCATCTTAAGCGTGATCTCCCCGCTGACAGTCGCCCTTTTGGACAAGAATCCTCTGGGAAAGGCAGGTGCTGTATTGATTCTGTATCTGGTGATTCAGAATATTGAGAGCTACTGGCTGAGTCCCACTGTCATGCAGAAAAAGGTTTCCCTACTCCCTGCTGTAACCCTGTTAGCTCAAATCACATTTACCGCCTTTTTCGGTCCCCTAGGGCTGATCTTAGCATTGCCCCTGGCTGTTGTTGCTCAAACCTGGCTCAGAGAAGTATTGATCGAAGATATTCTCGACAAATGGACTGGTGACCAGGATGCAACCGAAAGCAGTGAAACCCCGATCGCCGATTCCCCTCAGGATCCACCTATTCCCAGTCCCGAGATACAACCTAACCAAGCTAATGCTGAGTCGTAGTCTGTTGTTACTTATCAGTTGTTAGTTGTTAGTTGTTAGTTGTTAGTTGTCTTGACAACTGATAACTGATGCCCCGATCGCAGTCTGTGAACAAACATGTTTGGGGGAGATTATATGTGAATAGTTGGGGCATGATTATCAGAAATACAAATTACTTGAATAGGAAATCATTAGTGCGATCGCCTTTTGTCGGACAGACAGCAAATTCCCGATAAGTTCATTCCCTGATGATTACCTGGTATTTTTCGGAAACTGAGGCTAGGGAAATTCCCTATCCTCCAGCTGAGGGACGATCGTCCCAAAGGAATAATTTGCTCGCTCTGGATCCTCCTAGTATTACTATAATAATTGTGTCAATCTAGCTAATATGGCTGAAAAAGCTGGATATGTCGCAGCTAATAGACTAGTAAATGTCAAATGGGTATAGTGCATCACAGATTTTTCAAAGATAGTTTTTCAGTCAGGGAAGACACCGAACAAGAGTCGCAACTCAGTTTAGAATCAACCCTGGGGGAATTAACACTTTACCAAGCAGAGATCGATGTGCGATTTTTCGCACGCTCCGGGCCCCCTCCGCTGCGAGTGGGGTAGTGCCATTGCCCATGAAATCAACAACCCCGTCAGTTTCATTACTGGCAATCTGACTCACGTCAAAGGATACAGGCAAGACTTGTTACGCTTGGGAAACCTTTACTGGCATCACTATCAGCAGCCCGTACCTGAAATCCAGTCAGAAGTAGAAGCATCAGACCTGTTTGACCCCTTCTTTACCACCAAGCCACCAGGCAAAGGTACGGGTTTAGGATTGTCAGTTAGCTATCAGATAGTCGTCGAAAAACATGGCAATCAATTGCAGTTTATCTCCCAGCCCGGCCAGGGAACAGAATTTGTAATTTCCATCCCCATACGCCAGAAATATCCTACATCCACCAATCTCAAATACTGTGCTTTAAATTTTATACTAGAAAGACTGGGTAGATCCAGTTTCGGTAATTAGGATCGCGATTTTCCATAATCGCCGTCAGTTTTTCTCGCAGTTTTTCCGTAATCGGTTTGCTTGCGGGCAATTGATAATTTTCAATCCGTTTTACCGGAGTAATCTTGGCAGCTGTCCCGCAGAGAAACACCTCGTCCGCAATCAAGAGTTCCGACTTATCCACCGGGCGTTCTGTGACTTTCATCCCCAGGTCCGTCGCCATCTTAATAATACTATCTCTGGTGATTCCTTCCAGGATATCCTGTTCAAACCCAGGGGTAATCAGTGAGTCATTTCTCACCATAAATATATTCATTCCCGTCGCTTCACAGACCTTTCCTTGAGAATTGATTAAAATCGCTTCATCAAAGCCAGACTCAAAAGCTTCCGTCTTAGCCAGAGAAGAAGTAATATAGGCTGCACTATGCTTACCTCGGAGAGGAAAACTGCGGTCTTCTTGTCGATACCAAGAACTAATGCGACAGCTGACTCCCTCTGGGGACAAATAATCCCCAAACTCCAACCCATAAACAAAAAAGTCTTTCTCAATCTTATGCAGTCTGGGAGAAATTCCCAAGCCTGACGTGTAGATGAAGGGTCGAATATAGAAAGATTTTGTCGGCTGATTTTTTTTGACCAAATCAAGGATAACTGATTGAATTTTATCCGCTGGCAAGTCGTAGTGCAAGAATTTAGCACTATTACTTAACCTTTGGCAATGGCGGTCTAATCTGAACAGCAGTATTTGCTGCGGATTTTGCGGATCTATTATCCCGCGCATCCCACCAAAGGCTCCAGTTCCATAATGCAACCCATGGGTTGCAATGGAAATCTTAGCCTCAGCAAAAGGGACAAATTGGTTCTGAAAGTAAGCAAATGGTAAAAATTTATTCATGATATTGGTGATTTGTTAGTGGTTAGCATCAGTGGTTAGGAGTTAGCAGTTAGTAGTTAGCGGTTAGTGGTAAACTGATAACTACCAACCCACAACGGACAACTAACAACTGACGACTTCATTTTTGGCAAACCCATTTCCACAAGGGGTGAGTCGGACCCTGCTTGCGAATGCGGCAAACCCCCATCTCCAGACTCTTTTTGTACTGGGGTGGCATTCCCAGCAGAATATTACGGCTTTGCCAAACTAGGACTACTGTCGTGGTGGCAATACAAAAACCCAGACCTAGAGCTGGTATCTGGTTGTAATACATACCGTAGCGCACTGCTGCCCAGGTGAAATGCGATCGCAACAGGTCAATCTCCGATCGCAAGCTCCAGAGACTCAGGGAACCGACAGTTAGCCATAGCAACCCGATCGCCAAACACCTGAGAGCCACTGTCAGGTGGTGTAACCTTTGGACTTGCGCCTTAAAGATAGCATCCGTTGTCAGGGATGAAGTCTCTTTTGCAGTTTCCATCTGTTTATAGTTATGCCTCATCAGAAGAGGTTAGCCCATCGGGTTGTTCGGCAGTAACCGCTGATGCCAATATAGCTTGACCCGTGCTTTCTCGCCACCAAGCTAGCAGGGTACTAGCGATGAAGATACTAGAATAGGCACCTGAGATAAAGCCAACTATCAGGGCGAGGGCAAAGTATTTCAAGGTTTCGCCGCCGAACAGGAAGATGGACAATAATGGCAGTAGGGTAGTTAAGGTGGTATTGATGGACCTAGTCAGAGTTTGATTGACGGCATCATCTACCACTTGGTCGATGTGCTGGTCTGGGTGGAGTTTGATCGTCTCCCGCACCCGATCGTAGATCACGACAGTATCGTTAACGGAGAAGCCGATAATCGTCAGCAGGGCCACAACGAACAAGCTATCCACTTCTAATCCCAGCGCTAGACCCAACATCGAGAATACCCCTAGGGTAACAAAGACATCGTGGAACAGGGCCGCGAAGGCAAAAAAGGCGTAGTCTAGTTGGAATCTCCAAGTCAGGTAAACTGTAATGCCTCCGAAGGCGACTAGCAGGGCTAACAGACCAGAGGTAAACAGCTGTCGTCCTAGGGTCGGACCGACAGTGTCGATCTGGGTTTTAGAGGGGTCAAACTCCCCGATCTCCTCCTCTAGGGCTGTTTGCAGTTGGGTGCGTTCGGAAACATCTAAATCTTTGGTTCTAATGCTGAGGGCGTTACCCCGTTCGCCCACTATTTGGATGCTGCTATTGGCCAAACCCTGAGTTGCCATCACCCCTCGCACTGCGGCCAGGTCAATGGCCCGATCGCAGTTATTGGGTTGAGAACAGTCCTGTTCCAGTTGTAGCCTAGTACCGCCGACAAAATCCAGACTGGGACGCAGAGGTGCGCCGATGTCCGATCGCGTCCAAGAAATGCCCATGGCCACCATCCCGGCCAGGACGATCGCCGCCGAAATTGACCACCAGAGCCCCCGTTGTTTGATAATCTTTAATCTCATAACGTTGCTCCTGATTGGGATTTCGCGGACAATTGCAGATTAGGACAGAACAGTTCTGGCTTGCGCAACCCGGGAAATTGCAATACATAGAGCATCAGGGTCCGACTACAGGTTAGGGCAGTAAACATACTCACCACCACCCCCAGTCCCAGAGTCAGAGCAAAACCTCTGACCAGACCTGACCCCAACCAGAATAATGCTATGCAGGAAATCAAGGTAGTCACGTTGCCATCTAAAATGCTGGAGAAGGCCCGATAGAAACCAGATTCTACTCCACGATATAAGCTCTTGCCGCTGCGCAGTTCTTCACGAGTGCGCTCGAAAATCAACACGTTGGCATCAACTGCCATGCCGATACTCAGGATAAAACCGGCTATTCCGGGCAAGGTTAAGGTAACACCCAATAGCTTGAAGGCGGCAAAGGTCAGCAGGGCGTAGACAATTAATACTGCATCTGCAATCAGACCGGGCAGGCGGTAGTAGGCCACCATGAAGATTAACACTGCCACCAGACCTGCGATCGCGGCCTTAATGCTGCTAGAAATACTATCTCGTCCCAGAGTAGCACCTACAGTCCGGTTTTGCACCACTTCTACGGGGACGGGTAAAGCCCCACCTCGCAACTGTACTGCCAAGTCATTGGCTGATTCGACGGTAAAATTCCCAGTAATCGAGGCACTGCCTCCGATAATCCCTGTTTCGGCAAATTCTACTCCTACCGTGGGCGCACTGATCAGCCTGTCGTCCAGGAAAATGCCAATGCTGCGACCCGTACCCGCCAGGTTTTTGGTCATTTCCGCAAACTTATCGCCCCCGGCGCTATCGAAGCGAATAATAATTTCCCAACTGCTGCCACCCTGACGGGGTTGGGCGAAAGCATCCTCCAGGTTGTTGCCAGTTAAACCGATGCGCTCAAACAAAGGCGCGATCGCCTCATTGGCGCTGTCGATCGCTGCTTGATTTTGGGCGATCGCCTCAGCATCATCACTTTCTCTGAGTTCGAGCTGTTGTAATTCTAATATTCTGAGGATCTGGTATTGAGCGGCAAACTCATCTTCACTTCCCTGCTTCTGCTGGCGAAATTCTAGCTGGGCCGTACCACCCAAGACTCGTTCTGCCTGTGCCGGGTCATTCACCCCTGGCAGTTGCACTAATAGCTGTTCGGAACCTACTGTTTGCACCACAGACTCGGAAACACCCAGAGCATTCACCCGTCCTTCCACGACGCGCTGTACCGCTTCCAGGACTTGCGGAGTTATTTCCGTCACATCCTCGGTCGTCTTAACTTGGAGGGTTAGTTGAGCGCCCCCCTCAGATCCAATCCCAGTCTGGTTTCAAACTGCACCAATACCGTAATGGCGGCAACTACCAGCACCAGAATCAGAGCCAATATTGAACGTTGTTTTCGCATACTACCACTTGTCTGCAATAAAAGATATGATATCCCGTTTAGAGTAATGTTCGTAGTAAGCACTTTAGTGCTTCCCGAGCGCAAGCACTAAAGTGCTTACTACGAACTATCGCCAACTCAAATCTGTAAAGTCGCCATTTTCTGTACCGCTTCTACGATTTGCGGGGGTTGGACGATCGTCAGGTTTTCCAGGGTGCCATTATAAGGGGTAGGGATATCCTGGGAAGAAAGCCGCAGCACTGGCGCATCCAGTTCGTCAAACAACCGTTCATTAATGGAGGCGATCAATTCTGCGCCAATGCCACCAGTTTTCATGCATTCTTCGACGATAATCACCCGATGGGTTTTGCGGACAGAAGCGCCAATGGTTTCAAAGTCTAGGGGTTTGAGAGATAATAGGTCTATCACCTCTGGGTCTAAACCCTCTTGTTCCAGGGTTTTCACGGCTTGCAGGACATGGTGGCGCATGCGGGAGTAAGTTAGAATAGTCACATCGGAGCCAGTGCGGACCACTTCCGCTTTATCCAGGGGTAGCAGATATTCCTGTTGTGGCAGGTGTTCTTTCAAGTTGTAAAGCAGGACATGCTCGAAGAAGAGTACGGGGTTATCGTCGCGAATGGCTGATTTTAGCAGTCCTTTAGCATTGTAGGGAGTGGAGCAGGCCACGATTTTCAGACCCGGGACTGCTTGGAAATAAGCTTCCAGTCGTTGGGAATGTTCCGCACCCAGTTGACGCCCGACGCCACCAGGACCCCGGATCACCATGGGAATTTTGAAATTTCCGCCAGAGGTATAGCGCAGCATGCCAGCATTATTAGAGATTTGGTTGAAGGCCAGGAGCAAAAAGCCCATATTCATACCTTCGATGATCGGACGCAACCCAGTCATGGCCGCACCTACTGCCATACCAGTGAAGCTATTTTCCGCGATCGGGGTATCGAGAACCCTAAGTTCGCCATATTTTTGGTACAGGTCTTTGGTAACTTTGTAGGAGCCGCCGTAATGTCCCACATCTTCTCCAAGCACGAGTACTGAGGGGTCACGGGCCATTTCTTCGTCTATAGCTGCCCGCAGGGCGTTGAAGAATAATGTTTCTGCCATCTACACTTTCCGGTTTAGGGGTTGTCAGACTAGCATCTTAACCTGTTGCAGGCACAATGGTTTCTCGTTCCGCTTTATTGCGAATATCAAAGTATAATTGCAAATTACTATACTTTGAAAGGGATTGCACGCTCCGGGCCCCCTCCGCTGCGATCGCACCGGGCTACGTGTCCTACGCGAACGACGAGCGCACGTTCCCAGGCAGAGCCGTGGGAACGAGGAAGAAGAACGTTACCGCCCTAAAAAGCTCAGTTTCTGACCGTTTGGAGTATAATTGCGAATTGCTAATTGCGAATGGCGAATGGTCAGAAAAGTAGGGTGGGCCCTGCCCACTGTCAGATGCTACTAGTACTAGATAACGGTTCAATTCTCGTCAAGTTCTTAACCTGTGTCCAACTTTAGTCCTCACTAGCTCAAATGAAAATCACCCTCATCATTATCCTATCCATACTGATATTTGTTGCCATTGTTTATCTATAGGGCAGAACCTTACCCGCACACCAAGACCTACGGGTAGAAAGAAAAATTAACGCCCCTATTGAAAGGGTATGGGAAGTAATGACAAATTGGTCGGAGCAACCTGAGTGGCGAAATGACCTAAATCGAGTTGAAATTGTTGACAACACCCACTTCATTGAATACCCCAAAAAAGGCGAAGCGATACATTTCACTATTTTGAATAGGGTGCGACCGACTAATCTGGAACTCAGATTATCGGGCCCCGTGCAAGGCACCTACACCGTTGTACTTTCGGAAAATAGCACAGGAACCATGATAGAAGAATCCTACGCCCTCACCTACCCCTCGGTCATGGCTCGCATATTGGCGAAATTGTTTTTTAACCTTGAAGCGTTTATCCACCAATATCTCAATAATCTCGCGAAGGAAGTAGAGAAGGGAGCATCCCAGTTTGGCTCTAAGTAATTGTACTGATAGAAAAAGCGCCATTAAGATAAGCACAGCGTAAGCGAAGCATTTGGTTAACTGACGAACGTATAGCCATTGTGCCCCAGAGAGCTTGAGACGAGAGGCAATGCGTTTGACCGTAGACTCAACCTCTCCATCGGAATGCCCAAAGATTGATAAATATATGCAATGTGCAACTTTCTACGGAAGAATAACGGTTTGGTGGTCTTTGGCTGAAAATGTTGTTCTCAAAACTCCCTAAATCTCGTTGGTTGGAAAAAGTTGCACGCGGCGTAAATATCGTAGTTGACAATCCTAGACTGATGTTTAGTTAGATAAGTGCAGAAGTTCTGTACTTGCGGTCCTTATGGATTTCATCTGGGATCGTCGGATTGTATGAGAACTTCGCACTCTCCAGTAAAGGATATGGGTTCATAAATCTGGAAAAATTTTCCCTTGCGTAGTCTACTTTCCTAGTGCTTTTAGTATCAATTTAGCATACTAGATTGAGAATATCCGTCTTACGCAACAATTTTGGTTGTTTGTAATGATCCTTTACACAAATCCCAGATCCAGAGTCCGCTATCCATCGATCAGGACGGCCGGTCATAGAAAGAACCCAGGAAGCCAGAGGGCTAAACAGCGAGAAACCTGGTTTCTCAGTCCGTCGATGCTTGCCAGTGGTAGCTTAAAAGTTAGGCTCGACAATATAAGGAGAAGAAATTCTCTGAGCCTTGTTGGTGGCCACTAAAGCCTGGTAAATAAAGGCGGAAACTTCAGCTCTAGTGCTATCCAGCATCGGGTTAAGTACATTCTTCTGAGGATAGTTCACCACCATCCACCTTTGGGTAGCAGTAGCCACCTCATCAGTAGCATAGCTGGGAATCTGCACCCGATCGCGATAAGCAAAGAGTAAATTAGTATTGCCCCCAGTTAAACCTAAACCATTCACCAAAGACACGATCGCCTGCACGCGAGTTAAATTCTGCCCCGGACGAAAAGAACCATCGGGAAAACCAGAGATAAATCCCATGCGCGAAGCTTGCCCGATCGCCCCGGCGGCCCAAAAACGCGGGTCAACATCCCAAAAGTCAATCTCCGATCGCTTAAAAGGCAAGGGGAAAGTCTTCGCAATCAAAGCAGTATACTCGGCGCGAGTAATGCTTTTATCCGGTCGAAAAGTGCGATCGGGGAAACCGCTAATAAAGCCCTTACTAACCATAGCAGCAATAAAGACTTCCGCCCAATGTCGGCCAATATCTGTCAATCCCGTTTCCCGTGGTGCCGGAGTGGGAATGGGAGTGGGAGTGGGAGTAGGAGTGGGAGTAGGAGTGGGAGTAGGGGCGATCGGGAGATCGGCAGCTACAAAATCGATTAACCCTTTCACGCGGGTAGGATTAATCTGATTTCCCACCGAGACCAACTTAGTCCTAGTAGCATTATGCAAATCATATTGACCATTACCCCGCAGAATATTGCCACCATTATCTTGAGGACTGCCCAAATCCGCGATCGCATCACCGATCGCAACCAGACCATCTTTCGAGTTATTCTCAATTGTATTATTGCGCAGGACTGGACGCGATCGATTAGAAAGTACCATGCCAGAGCGATTGGCAAAAATCCGATTATCAACCACCACAGGCGCAGCATCATCGCTAATGGCAATCCCGTAACCAGTATCTTGACAGACATTACCACGGATCTCGCCCTTCGCATTTTTGGCGATCGATATCCCGTTAGCGTTATTTCTAATAAACAGATTACCCTCGATCGCGGGATGGGCCGTACCAGTAGCAAACAGCCCCTCCCGGGCCGAATTCGCTAAAGTATTGTTAGCCACGTAAGGGGCCGTAGATTCAATCCAGACCGCCGTCCCCCGTCCGGCCCGGTTAGTCACAGTGACTCCCCGCAATTGGGCATCATCGGACAGCTCTATGGTAATATTTTGACGGGCTTTGCTGCGGGAGAAATAACTGCCACTGCCTTCAATTACAATCCCCTTGCCTTTGTCCGATTCATTCCCTAAAACTGTCACCCCAGCTGGCACGATCAGGGGAAAAATCTCACCACTGGCTTGATTATAGACCCCAGGTGCCAGTTGAATCCTAGTTTCGCCCCTCGATTGCTGGAGTGCCCTGGTCAGGGTCTTAAACGGAGAATATTGATTACCGGCACCTCTGTCATTGCCAGTAGCGGGATTAACATAAAGCATAGATTTGACCATTATTTTGTCGCGACGGTCGGGCCGTTTCCAGAGATGCCCACCCTGTCGTGTCGCTCCTGCGCACGACATGGGTGGGCACTCTCGGAAACGGCTGCCTGGAAAATATTAACATATTCCGTTACGGTAGGCTGATTAACTCTTCGGGGAAATTAAAATATAAAAGCATTGCTGCCGCTAGTAAGGGTGAAAAATGTTCTACATAGTCATAGCTCTGAATCTACTGATATCATTACTCTGCCTGTTCGTTGCCTTCCGAGTTTGGCGACTGCGGCAAACTCTCTCTCGGGTGGCAGATGCGTTAATCTCAGCCGAACTCGAAACTCATGCCATACTCCAGCCTGCTCCCCATAGCATTATTAAAGGGCAACGAGGCACGTCAGCCCTGCGGCGGCAGTATCGCAGTCTCATGAATCAAGTCAAGCAAGTGCAGCAGATTTTAGCCATTGTCAGTCTGGTCCTGGGAGTTGGCCATCGGGGCTGTAGGCGGGCCCCACCGTTCCCGAAAAATCGGACCAATTACCGCTTACCAGCTGTAGGTAAGCAGCATTGGCGCTGAGATATTTCGGTTTCCATACACAGACGCACTTGCGATCGCAGAAGATAGAAGTAAGTTAGAAGGGGGTGGGCTGCATCTCTTGGGTAGTGCGAGTAGCGCTCCCAAGAGATGCAGAAGGCGCTCTCCGACTGCGGCAGTCCCCAAATCAATGTGAGTACAGCGAGGCTTAGCCCTAAGATGTCAAAAAACAGTTCTGGAAAATTCATCAGGGGTCTGTTGTTAGGTACTGTGATTGGAGGTGTAACTGGCATCCTGATGGCACCTCGGTCCGGACGACAGACGCGGCAGTTATTGAAAAAATCAGCTGAAGCTCTGCCAGAGTTGGCAGAGGATATCTCGGCAAATGTCCAAATTCAGGCAGACCAGCTCTCAGAAGCAACACTGCGCAATTTGGAGGAGACTCTCGAACGACTCCGACTGGCGATCGCGGTGGCGATCGAGGCGGGAGCCAGGGAACAGGAAGCACTCTCTCAGGAGTATGCCTCCGATCCCAAAGATCTGTCCGACGATCCTAATGAACAACTGCCTGGGGACACCCCATCAGAGATAGATAGACTTTTTTCTCAACAACAGGAACCATCGCTGTAGGTCAATTTTGTGCTCGATCCCCTCTTTTGGCTAGGACTATCTATCTTACTGGTTGCCGTCAGCCTCACCGCTGTGCTGGTGGCGGCCCTGCCCGCCTTACAGGAGTTGGCCAGAGCTGCTCGCAGTGCCGAAAAGCTCTTTGACACTCTCAGCCGCGAACTGCCCCCCACCCTAGAGTCCATCCGTCTGACCGGTCTGGAAATCAGCGATCTCACCGATGAGGTGAACAAAGGAGTTCAAAGTGCCTCTCAGGTAGTCCAACAAGTCGATGACAGCATCGATACTGCTAAAAAGCAAGCACAAAAAGTCCAGGTAACTACCAAAAGCGTCTGGGCTGGCCTTAAGGCTGGCTGGAAAACCTTGACAAAAAAGAAAAAATCTGCTATTAAATATCGCCACACTCCCGATCCTCTGCCTTCGTCAGCTGGAACTGCCCTCGACTTTGAGCCAGCTGACGGTCATAAACGCACCGGCGATCTAGAAGGTGCAGAGCGATCGCAAGCGCGGCGAGAGGCTGACTATTTGCCCAGTCAATATTTGCCGAAGCCAGAGTCAGACCGACCCTCATCTCAACCGGTGTCTCCTGGGAGCGATTGCGCTGCGCGCACGCTACGCGAACGGAGCACTGCCCAGGAGACACCGCCTGCACCTGTAGATCGGCGGGATGAATCCTGAACGAAGTCGTTACTCACAGCAAAAAATATTAAAATCAAGTAAACAAGTGTAAAGTTTCGTTAACAAATCTGGGAATTTGGCGACGACTCACACTGGGTGTTGTTGAAGTAATGATCGAGTTTCCTATGCAAAAGCAGTTTTTTAAGAGAATTTTGGTATCGCTGATGGCAGGTGTGCTGGGTTTGTCAATCTGGGCTCACGCCCCCGCAACCGCCGGTGCATATAATAATCCCGAATTACTCCCCGATCGCCAGACTCCGATAATAGACTTAGGCAAAACCCTGACCGATATACAAGAAGAAAGACTGGTCCAGGAATTAGAAGCATTTGAAAGGTCAACAGGCTGGAAACTGCGAGTTTTGACCCAATTTGACCGCACTCCGGGGCGGGCGATCGCAGATTTTTGGGACCTGAATGAAAAAACTGTGCTGCTGGTTGCCGACTTACGAGGCGGCAATATCCTCAATTTTAACCTCGGCGATGAGGTTTACAAACTCCTACCTCGTACCTTCTGGGTGGAGTTGCAAACCCGTTATGGCAACCAGTTCTTCGTGCGCGAGAATGGCGAAGACCAATCCATCATTCAATCTCTAGAATCAGTCAAAACTTGTTTGTCTCGGGGAGGTTGCCGAGTAGTGCCAGGACTACCCAGAGAACAATGGATTCTCACCCTGATTACCTCGGTGATTGGCGGACTGGTCTGTGGTGTGGCCGCTATTCCCCGGAAACCAGGACAGGTGTTTGCATGGCAGTGGGCTTTGATGTTCTCACCCCTGTGGGGCATCCTGTTTATCGCCTTCGGCATAGGACCGGTGATAGCCAGGACGACGGATTGGCTGCCCCTACTTCGGAATGTGATGGGTTTTCTGCTTGGTGTAATGGTTGCCTACCTTTCCCCCACCATTAGCCAATCTTCGGCATCTGAAACCTGAATGCTCAACTAGATCCAGGCTCTGATAAGCTAGTAGCTGATAGCTGGCAATTAATCGCTATATGGAATGGCACATAACAGATGCCCAAAGTCTGGCAATTATTGACCGAGAAATTGGATCCCATAGCTTCTCACCGGCGGAGTACGAGATTATCCGCCGGGTAATTTATGCCACAGCTGACTTTGAATATAAGTCGCTGATCAAATTCTCTGACCAAGCCTTACAGTCTGGGGCCGCTGCGTTAGCGGCTCGTACTACTATTGTGGTAGATGTGCCGATGGTACAGGTAGGGATTGTACATACTATCCAGAACACCTTTGCTAACCCTGTCTATTGCAGCATGGAAACTCTGACGCGCCCCCAAAGGGAAAAAACTAAGGCCGCTTGGGGCATTGAAACCTTGGCGCGACGATACCCAGAGGGGATATTTGTGATCGGTGAGGCTCAGACGGCCCTATCGGCTTTGGTAGAACTAATTGAGATTGAGGTGATTAGACCAGCTTTGGTGATTGGGGCACCAGCTGGCTTTGTGGAAGTGGATGTCACGAAAGACCGGCTGAATGACTCCCAGGTGCCTCACATTCGCATAGAAGGACGTAAAGGTAGTGCTGTGGTGGCAGCGGCTATTATCAATGGATTGGTTGAACTCGCGTGGCAAGCTTATAGCCAAGAAGGCGTAGGTATGAGTTAATTTTCTATTCCATCCTGGTCCGCTGGGATGATGTTCTACTCGGACGGCGGCGGGAGTCTCTGCCCGATCGCAACCGCAGTTTGCGACTAACTTCGACAAACAGGTCCCGCCGCAGGTACGGATAGTCACTCACCCACAGATTAAGACTGGGAATATAGATATCTGAGGTCTTGGCAATGCGGCTGAGGTCTGGTTTATTGGAGACTACTAGCATCTGGGCCACCATCCCCACGTCGATCGATCGATATTCGCGGCGTATGGGAACCTGTAGCTGGCTCTGGAAACCAGACTCATCGCTCACTTCCAAGTTTAGCCTGCGCTCCCGGTTTTCTACGATCACTAATTCTCCCCGTGAGTTCACCGTTTCCTCGGTGCCGATCACGTCATCTGTGACAAAAACATCGAGTACTCGACCTTGCCAGAAGCCGCTGTAGGAGTATTTCCGATACATTATATTCCTCCGACTTGCCCAGAAGATGGGACCCCACAGCCAATAAGTTCCCACTGTAATGCCAACGGCAAATATAAGGATCCCAAGGCTTTGACCAAAAGGCGAGATGCGTACAAAAAAGACAATCACGACGCCAATGACTGAAATTAACAGGCGTCTGAGAAAATCTGGAAATTTTCCCCAATAATATTGGTACTGGCTGCCAGTAGCAAATGTAGGAATCAGTTCTTCAAATGTATTGCGAGTTATTGAGATTAACATCGATTTGGTTAGTTGTCAGTGGTTAGTTGTTAGTTTTTAGCAGATTGGGCCCGTTTATGGGTAGTAATAATTATACAGCAAGTGGCGATCGGGCAGGCTTGGGCAATAGTCAAGCGACTCAACGACATGAAAGATTATTCATTTCACCAGTTCCTCTTACTGTCAGGTTGAGAAAGAAGTATTATAGATTAGTATACCTCGTCATGAGTTCCAATGTCAATAAAATTCAAAATTATTGCATTGACAACCCACAACTGATAACCCACAACTGACAACCCACAACTTTTACTTAAAGGAGGCTAGGCAAGATGAACAGTACAAAAACCATGCCCGTTCTACCCGTAGAAGCTTATACTTCTCAAGAATGGTTCGATAAGGAACCAATTTCGGGATGCGCCGATAGCAATTCCATGTATTTGCTGTCTGGAAGCATTATCAGCCTTGGAAGAGGATGAAAAATCCCGCCGCAGTTTAGAACAACAGCTTAATATTCAAATCAGGCAAACAGAGAGAAATCTCGCCCACAGCCCAGTCTTTGCAGCTGCACTTAGAGCAAGCTAGCGACGCTAATCAGATGCTAATTGGAGAAACTGAAATGCGCATGGTTGAAGCCCTTAACCAGATCGCGGCCCTGGCTGAAATAATTGCCTTGAGGAATGATATGCTACAATCGAGCTTGAGTCAAACTATCATTCAAGACCGTACTGACAACTTGATTTTACACTGTATCTTGGGAGATGCCCGCGATCGCCCTACGGAAGGTGTTCTGTAGTGGCAATGTTAACGATTTTGGCACGTCGGAAGTTAGAGAAGCCTTGCGTCATGTTGGGGTGAATCAGTATTTCAGTCGAACTCAAGATTTTCTGGGTTGGCTGCAATCTCAAGCCTAACAGAATATGATAGAATATCACCATCAGCAATGAGGAGAGAAGATGATTGAAAATTATTATGAAGCGGCGACGCGAACGAAATTCCGTATTGTTCTCCCTGCAACAAGCACGTCAAATGGGATAGAAGGGCGATCGCGTGAATGGGAAATCGCCATGCGCCGGGTCTTTCAAGGGGTGGCGATCGACTCTGAAGAAAGAATCGTCATGTTAATTGACGTCCAAAGTAGAGCGATAAGCGAACTGGACAAAAAGGATTTCCTTGGCTACTTGAAAGCGGCTCAAGGTGTAATTCCCTTTGGGATGATGGTTGACAAAGAAGAGATGCAGATATATGCTATAGACAGTAGCAATCTGTACGAACCAATTTGCACGCTGAAAGTAGTAGAGGTGCTTTGTCGTTATGACCCAGAAATTGGCAACAAACAGAAGTCGCCCTTTGGTCTGGGGCGGTCTTACTTGACTGGAAAAGTTGAATCGTGGCTGCGAGACTTGGCCTATAATTGGAAATCTCCGATACCCCCAGCGGTAGACCAAATGAAAGCGATCGGTTTATTGCAGTTGCTAGAAGGTGGTACAACTTCATCAGATGTGGAGATTAGAATTGATATTCTACATAGAAACTAACTTTTTGATGAGCATTGCGACGGGACGCGACCCTCAAGCAGGGACTCTGCTACAAAATACCCCAGAGTCAGTCCAGATAGCAATTCCAGGCATTTGCTGTCTGGAAGCATTATCCGTCTTGCAAGAGGATGAAAAATATCGTCGTAGTTTCGCTCAACAGCTTAACATTAAAATCAACCAGGCGGAGCGAAATATAACCTCACCTACCGCCCAGTCTTTACCGTTCTATTTGGATCAGGCTCGCGACGCTAATCAGATGCTAATTGGAGAAACTGAAATGCGCCTAATTGAAGCCCTTAACCAGATGGCGGCCCTGGCTGAAATAATTGCCTTGAGGAATGATATGCTACAATCGAGCTTGAGTCAAACTATCATTCAAGACCGTACTGACAACTTGATTTTACACTGTATCTTGGGACATGCCCGCGATCGCCCTACGGAAGTGAAGGTGTTCTGTAGTGGCAATGTTAACGATTTTGGCACGTCGGAAGTTAGAGAAGCCTTGCGTCATGTTGGGGTGAATCAGTATTTCAGTCGAACTCAAGATTTTCTGGGTTGGCTGCAATCTCAAACCTGACAGGATATGATAGAATATTAGCATCAGCAATGAGGAGACAAAATGATGGAAACTTATGAGGAAGCGGCGAGGCGAACGAAATTTCGGATTGTGCTCCCGGCAACCAGCACGGTAAATGGATATAATGGCCGATCGGGGAAATGGGAAATCGCCCTGCGCCGGGTCTTTCAAAGCGTGGCGATCGACTCTGAGGAGAGAGTAATCATGTTAATTAAATCCCCAGGGAGAGAGATAACGCAACTGGACAAAGAGGAGTTCATTGGCTACCTGAAAGCAGCTCAAGGGGTAATTCCCTTTGGGATGATGGTTGACAAAGAAGAGATTCAGATATATGCTATAGACAGTGCCAACCTGTACGAACCAATTTGTACGCTGAAAGTAGTAGAGGTGCTCTGTCGTTATGACCCAGAAATTGGTAACAAGCAGAAGTCGCCCTACTACTTGAATGCTCGCTACCTTGTGGGAAAAGTAGAATCGTGGCTGGATGACTTGGCCTATCGCTGGAAGTCAGAAATACCTCCAGCAACAGAACAAATGGAAGCGAGCGGTTTATTACCGCTGCTGGACGGTGGACAGACAAAATCAGATGTGGAGATTAGAATTGATATTCTACATAGAAACTAACTTCCTGATGAGCATTGCCACAGGACGCGACCCCGAAGCATTGACTCTGCTGCAAAACCCGCCAGAGTCAGTGCAGATAGCAATTCCATGCATTTGCTGTCTGGAAGCTTTATCCGTGTTAGAACAGGAGGAAAAGTCTCGGAAAATTTTTGAGCAAGAACTGGATCTTCAAATCAACAGGGCACAGCGAAATGTTATCTCGCCTACGGCGCAGTCTATCCTCTTCCATTTACGACAGGTTCGCGATGATAATCAGACGCTAATTGGAGAAACTGAGGAGCATCTATTTCAAGCATTTAACCACCAGATAGCTAGTCAAGTAGAGCTAATAGCCTTAACTGGCGAGATGCTACAGTCAAGCGTGAGTCGAACTATCATTGAAGACCGTACTGATAACTTGATTTTACACTGCATCTTGGGACACGCACGCGAGCATCCTAGGTCGGGAAAAGTGTTCCTAAGTGGCAATGTTAAAGATTTTGGTACGCCGAAAGTCAGAGAGGCTTTGAGTCAGGCGGGAGTGAGTGATTATTTCAGTCGGACTCAAGATTTTATCGGTTGGCTACAATCTCAAACCTAGATGACGATATACTTGACTATGATGTTTAATAATTTGCGGACCTTACTTGTGGTTTTCCTATTGATAACGGCGATCGCCCTTAGCGGTTGCAACCCGACCTACTTCACAACCGCAGCTGCTCAAACACCCCGTTTGGTGCAGAGCATTCTGAGCGATCCCAATAGCTTTAACTATGTCCTCAGTCAAGGCGCACCGAATGTTTTTGGGCTGATTTACGAAGGGTTAGTCGGTCAAAATGGCATCACGGGGAAAATTGAACCTGCTTTAGCGGAATCTTGGGAAATCTCGGAAGATAATCAGCGGATCGTTTTTACAATGCGATCGGGACTGAAATGGTCGGATGGAGAGCCTCTGACCGTAGATGATGTAGTTTTTACCTACAATGATATCTACTTAAACGAAAAAATTCCCACGGATATCAGAGACATTCTCAAAATTGGTGAAGAACGGGCGCTCCCGACTGTGAGAAAATTGGATAACAGGCGGGTAGAATTTACTGTCCCTCAACCTTTTGCTCCGTTTTTGCGCAACACGGGGGTGCCGATTTTACCCGCCCATGCTTTGCGAGAAGCAGTATACAGTTATGATTCTCAGGGAAACCCGAAGTTTCTCTCTACCTGGGGAACGGATACCGATCCTGCTAAAATTATCTGCAATGGACCCTATACTCTGGAGAGCTATGTTCCCAGTCAACGAGTCACTTTTCGCCGTAACCCTTATTTCTGGCGTCAAGACGATCGGGGAAATTCTCAGCCTTATATTGAGCGAGTGGCCTGGGAAATTGTCGAATCAACAGATAACTCCTTTCTGCAATTTCGTTCTGGCGGGTTGGACTCCCTCAGCGTCTCCCCCGAATATTTCTCTCTGCTGAAGCAAGAAGAAGATAGAGGCAAGTTTACTATCTATCTCGGCGGCCCGACTCTGACTACGACTTTCTTGGTGTTTAATCTCAATCAAGCAAGAAATCAAAAAGGCGAACCCTTTGTAGACCCAGTTAAGTCCCGCTGGTTTAATACTAAAGAGTTTCGCCAAGCAGTCGCTTACGCGATCGATCGCCAGAAAATGATTAACAATGTCTACCGGGGACTGGGAGAACCGCAAATTTCCCCCATTTACAAGCAAAGTCCTTACTATATTGGTGCCGAACAAGGTCTGAAGGTTTATGACTATGACCCTCAAAAAGCTAAGGAGTTGCTGCGTTCGGCAGGATTTAAGTATAATCAGGAAGGAGAGTTGTTTGATGTCCAGGGAAATCGGGTCCGCTTTACAGTCATGACTAATGCTGGCAATAAACTCCGGGAGGCGATCGGGGTGCAAATTCAGCAAGATTTGGGTAAAATTGGCATGCAGGTAGATTTCACAGCCATCAGTTTTAATACTCTATTGGACAGGGTTTACAGTCAGCGAAACTGGGACAGTTACATTGGCGGTATTGGTGGCGGTGGCGTGGAACCAAATGCGGCCGCAAATCTCTGGTTAACTGAAGGTGGGTTGCATACTTTTAATATGGGCCCCCAAGAGGGTCAACCTCCTATAGATGGTTGGACTGTTTCTGACTGGGAATTGGAAATTGAACGGCTTTATATTAAAGGTGCTGGGGAACTGGATGAAGCTAAGCGCAAGGAAATTTATGCCCGAACTCAACGGATAACTCAGGAAAACCTGCCCTTTATCTATCTGGTTAATCCTCTGTCCATGACTGCGGTGCGCGATCGCATTCAACCAATCAAATACGCCGCCCTTGGAGGTGCATTCTGGAACATTCACGAACTGCAAATTGTCGAATAGGTAATAGCGCAGCGTGTTCCCGGGCTCCCGGGAACGAGGAGAATGGGGAATGGGGAATGGGTAATATTAGCCTTTTTCCACCCTGGTGAGGTACGAACTTAGCACTCTTGGCTATTAAGGGTGAAAAAAATTCTGTACCTCACTAGCCTGAAAACCGCTATATTCAGTTATGAATTAGGTTTGATTGTTGTACCAATTTTCTACAGGAATATCCCGCACGGTTTGGATGCGTTGGAAGTCACTATCCGCAGAAACAAGAACAAGATCGTGTTGGATAGCAATTGCAGCAATCCATAGATCGTTGTCATCGAAACCAATATCTGTGATTTTCGTTCTTCTTCTCTGGTTTTTCTCCTTAGGAGCAAATTCATCGATCGGTGCTGCTTTAAGTTCCCCATAAATCACTGCTGTAATTTCATTAGCAAGATAGATTCTGAGGTACTGGAGAAAATTGTTAACATTTGCTAAATTTTGTTGCTTCCGTTCCGATTTTTCTGCCATAAACACCAGTTCACCCTGCACAATGAAGCAAGTTGCCAAGTTCTCTGTACCGATCGCGATCGCGCGATTAGAGACCGTAGCTTCTTTGGCGATCGGATAACTACAATCATTAGTGTCCAGTAAATACATATTTTACAAGAGCTGATACTTAGGGCTGATACTTAGAAAAATCAATCTGGCTACGGGTATCACGGACTATTTGCAGACACTCTTCAAAATCATCTCCTTCCCACCCGCCTTGATAGTCTACCAGAGATTTTCCTGAAGCTGGACGGTAGGGTAGAGTCTCAGGGGGTTGTTTTACTATTGACTCGGAAGAAGTACGAGACTTGAGAAAGAGAAGAAACTCTAAGGCTACAAAATTTCCTCGGGAGTTTGTTCAATTTCTTGACGAAATTTTTCTCTAATTGATGCTTTGGGAGATGTTGATACAGGCAAATCTACAGGTTTTGTCATAACTTCCCTTATTTCCATCAATTGTTCCTCCATTAGCTGACAGACATCCGATATTTACTATTATAGTACAGATCGCCCGCTTACCAAATGTTATTTCTACGAGCAAATATAAATAGCAGTAATTATAACTAACTCTGGAGGCAGAGCCTAGAGCTTGGTCGCTGTAGAAGTAGTTGACAAAAAAAACATGTGCATGCACTAAAATTGGTTGCTTTCCGTTCGCGCAGCGTAGCGATAGCGTGTAGCCATAGGATTTTGAGCAAAATTACGAAATCTAGAGCGTCGGTCCATTCGGTCCATTAATAATGCTTGACAAATTTAAAAATGTGTGCATAGACAGAAAATCGTTCTTCTGCTCGTCTCCCGCCCCTCACTTATGGCTCTGTGGGGTCTCGCTCCGGAGGCTCAAAATTGTTATTTACAAATTTAGCCGTAGGGGCGAAGCATTCAGGCAAAAAAAATATGACATAAATTGACAGATGGAACTATCTGAATGCTAGCAGCTGCGCCGCTGCTGCGCTAAACGCCCGCCGCGTCGTGCAGTGTACCCGTAACAGCGGAAATCCATGATAGAGTAATGGCTATGTGGTACGATCGGGAGCAAGAAACGCAGAATTAGATGATCCATTTATTGAGGCGGTATGGGGCGATCGCGATCGCCCTAATTATAATCACCCAGATAAGTATTGTCAGTTGCACTCCACGGGAAATACCTAGAAAATCCCAACTGGTGCTTGCTACCCTGGGCGACCCCAAAACCTTTAACCCGGCACTGAATCAGGAATTTCCCAATGTTTTTATCTTCACCTTTGAGGGGTTGACTAGGGAAAATGGCATAACGGGGGAAATAGAACCCGCCTTAGCAGAATCTTGGGAAATATCCCGCGATCGTAAACGGGTTGTTTTTACCCTCAGAAAAGGATTAAAATGGTCTGATGGTCAACCACTGACAGCGGATGATGTTGTCTTTACCTACAAGGAGGTAGTCTTTAACCCGGACATTCCTACGGATGCTAAAGATCCCTTGCGCATAGGGGAAAGGCGCTCATTTCCTACAGTCAGAAAACTGGGCGATCCTCGCCTGGTGGAATTTACCCTTCCCGAACCATTTGCGCCCTTCCTGAGAGCGACTGGAGTGAGCATTTTACCAGCTCACGTGCTCCAAAAATCAGTGAATTCCCTGGATGGGGAGGGAAATCCTCAGTTTACTTCCACTTGGCATACGGGTACGAAACCATCAGAGATTGTAGTCAACGGTCCTTACAAAATAGAAAGTTATAATCCCAGCGAACGAGTAATCTTTACCCGCAATCCTTATTACTGGCGTCAAGATGCAGAGGGCAATCAACTTCCATACATTGACCGGATTGTCTGGCAAGTGGTAGAATCGACGGAAACCCAACTGCTGCAATTTCGATCGGGGACATTAGATATTATGGGAGATGCCCGTCCCTTGCGTCCGGAATATTTCTCTTTGCTGAAGCGCGAGGAAAAGCGCGGCAAGTTTAGGATTGAGATTGGCGGAGCGTCCTCGAGTACGACCTTTATGGCGTTCAATCTTAATCAAGCTAAAAATGAAAAGGAGAAACATTTTGTAGACCCCGTCAAGTCCCGCTGGTTTAATAGCAAGGAATTTAGACAGGCCGTTGCTCATGCACTCGATCTCCAGCGGATGGTTAATAACATCTTTCGCGGCATAGGGGTCCGGGAAAACTCTCCCGTTTCCGTGCAAAGTCCTTACTTTCTCTCTCCCGAAGCGGGGTTAAAAGTTTATGAATACAATCTGGAAAAGGCGCAAGAGTTGCTGCGATCGGCAGGATTTCAGTATGACAAACAAGGGTTACTGTTGGATGCAGAGGGAAATCAGGTGCGCTTTACCCTGCTGACAAATGCAGGAAATAAAATTCGCGAGGCGATCGGGGTGCAGGTCAAGCAAGATTTGGGTAAAATAGGCATACAGGTGGATTTTCGCCCGATCGCCTTCAGCACCCTGGTCAGCAAGTTGACCAACACCAGGGATTGGGAAGCTCATATAATCGGTTTTACGGGTGGGGTAGAGCCGCACAATGGCGCCAATCTTTGGACCAGTAGCGGCGGTTCCCATCTGTTCAATCAAGGACCGCAACCAGGAGAAACATCCATTCAAGCTTGGCAAGTTTCCGACTGGGAACGGGAAATAGACAGACTGTTTGTCAAAGGGGCTCGGGAGTTAGACGAACAAAAGCGCAAAAAGATATATGCGGAGTTTCAGCAGCTCGTCCAGGAGCAACTGCCTCTGATATTCTTGGTGAATGAAGTGACGATGATGGCAGTGCGCGATCGGGTCACGGGGTTAAAATACTCGGGACTGCCTAGTTGGGGACTCTGGAATATCTATGAAGTGAAAATTGATTAAGGATGTGGAATTCCTAGAGCTTGGTAGCTGATAACCTGGTTTCTCTGGTCGAAGCATTCTCGTTGCTCGCGACAGTAGAAACCCGGTTTATAGCTTCTATCTTAATTCTTGGATGCTCCCTACACTCGGCGTACAATATAAATTTGGATACTATAAAATTTTTCAAGCTTTCCCCTCATTATTATATTCTCAGGAAAGGTTTGATAGAAGAAGATGAGGATAACCAGTTATTTAAAATAGCTACGATAGATACAGAAATGCGATCGCCATTCGTGAGGATTGTGAAAGAAGAGTGGCTTGACGATATTGGTGATATTTATGACCTATTGAAAGAGTTTTTTGAAAGTTGAGGATTCGTTGTCTGAACACCGGTCAGGTAAAATTACATAATCCAGATCGTCTGTTGGTTCATGACAATTTACCTCTATCAGGACTTCTGGTGCAAAATGTAAGTTGTATGCAGTTTGGAGTCAAACCACTGTGCTATCATTTTACCTGAAAAGCTGTTTGAGGTGGATCGGATGGCAGTGCCCGATCGCCCGTTACCCAATTCCATGCTACAGTAACAGTAAGGTGGGCAGTGCCCACCCTACATGAATTAGCTTAAGCATTATGGTATTAGTCGGTTTTAACCGACTTGAGCTATTAGCCTCTGGTTTGAACCCGAGGCGGTCTAACAGCGAAGTGAGTATTTCTATTAACCATTAACCATTAACCATCTCATGACTCAACCGGAAGCCTTACGAACTCTGTTAGAATCAGTCGCAGCTGGTCAAATAACCCCAGGTGACGCTTTAGATCGGCTCAAGTATTTTGACTTTGAACCTGTGGGAGATTTTGCCCGCATCGACCATCATCGCAGTTTGAGAACGGGTTTTCCAGAAGTAATCTGGGGACTAGGGAAAACTCCAGCACAAATTGCTGAGATTATCAAGGTGATGCGCGATAGCACTGCTGTAGTGATGGCAACGCGGATCGAACCAGATGTCTATGCTGAAGTACAATCAAAAGTACCTGACTTACGCTATTACCAGACTGCCAGAATATGTGCTCTCGGGACGCCTCAAGTGCAGCATCCGGGTAAAATAGGGATATTATCAGCAGGAACAGCAGATTTACCCGTAGCAGAAGAAGCCGCAGTAACAGCGGAACTGGGCGGTTTTCAAGTGCAGCGCCTCTGGGATGTGGGGGTTTCTGGCATCCATCGCCTGTTGAGTAACCGCCAAGTTATTGATGCTGCTAATGTGTTAATCGTAGCAGCAGGAATGGAAGGGGCCTTGCCGAGTGTAGTCGGGGGTTTGGCAGATTGTCCCGTGATTGCCGTGCCTACCAGTGTAGGTTACGGTGCCAGTTTTAACGGTTTAGCTGCCCTGTTGGCAATGCTCAATTCTTGCGCTGCTGGAATTGGCGTGGTTAATATAGATAATGGTTTCGGGGCGGCCATGTTAGCAGGACAGATTATCAGAACCGCTGTCAAATTGCACGAATAGCACTCGCGATATGACAAAAAGAGAAAAACCTTTACCTCCAAACAACTTTGATCTACCTGGTCTCTCCTGGGATCTCGATGTCTCCCGGAAGCGCTAGTCGCACGTTCCCAGGCTGCGCCGTGGGAACGAGGGGGAGACACCGGAAGCTGCTAATGCCCGCTTTTCACGGTCCTTTAGCAAATTACATTACCCTCAGCTATCTGGAAAAATGGGAAAGTATGGGTAGCTTTACCTGGTTTGGGGAACTCAAACAACTGACCTTTGAAATTGCTAGCACCTTGCTAAGGGGCCAAAACTCGCTTTGTGAGCGGCAAATACATCAACATTATTACCTAACCAGCGCACAAACCGACAAGAGGCGGAGCGAATAAATCGTCTTTCGCGACGGCACCATCTGTCAAAACAAGGTGGCATGGCCTGAGCAGTTGTTTCTTTCATTTTGTCTGTTCATGATGTATAATAACTAAAGTTGCCACCTATAAAAATTTTTACGTCCCAGACAGCCATTTTTGGTAAATTTCTCCGCAAAAATGCCATTTTGGGGTAAATCACCCAATTTTGGCTAATTTGGGTTTTGAGGTTCTATAGGTAGCAACTTAGGTTATAATAATCTCTCTTAAGATCGATCGCCCAACTATACCTTCGGATGCTCAGAACCAGGAGGCTAACCCATGAAACTTAAACCATTGGCGTCCATCTTAGCCGCGATCGCCCTGGCAGGAGGCACTATTGCCACGCGGCCTGAGCCAAGTGCAGCTCAAAGCAATCGGTACTTTTGCGCAGAAAGTGCCGATGGGGTCTTCACAACCTTCGCTCAAATTCCAAATGGCGATCGGATACCGGTAATTCGTTGGGAACGAAAGTGGGGTGGAGAATATACCCGCGAAATCCGCTGTCGGCAAGTTTCCCCGAGATTTCAGGAAGCCGAATCTCAAGGTGTCTTGAAATACATAACTAGCGGCCAGCTGCACGGTTACAATGTAATCTGCGCTACCGAAGCATATGGCGGGCATTGCCGCAAGTTCCTATTCACTATCAGGAGTGCCGACGATCATAACGAGGTAATTAAAGAATTGATTGGTGTCGGTTATAGAACTCAAGGTCCGATCTCTCAATCTGATGACGGTCCCCCGCGCCTACTATGATATAGAACTATTGCTACAACGTAAGGCACAGGAGTAGGGTGGGCACGGGTGCTTCGCCCCAAGAAACCCGGTTTCTGGCCACTCGCGACGGTTCCGACGTACCAACTGACGCATGACCACACCCCTTCGCCCGTGCTAAAGTGAGATGCACCCAACCCAACAGCATCAAGAAAAATAAGATGTATTGGTTTGGTTTCGTGTCTTAACCCAACCGACAAGGTTTGATAGTCGTAGGTTGGGTTGACGTGAGGAAACCCAACGAAGGCAAAGCCACGAAAATCACGCTTGTTGGGTTTCGTGCCTCAACCAACCTACAAAGATTTATCACCAGTCACCAGTCACCAGTACCATGAGAAAATATCAGTCACTCCCATTGGTTATCGGTATCGGCACCTTGTTAATGCAGCCCGTAACCGCTGCTTACCTGCATCCTCCCCAAGTTTTAGCTCAAACTACCGCCCTATCCCCAGCACAACTGCGACAACTGGCCCTGTCTATCACGGTCAAGATTATATCGGGAACTGGTAAGGGTTCGGGTACGTTGATTCGCAAGCAGGGTCAGGTTTATACGGTGCTGACGAATAAACACTTGGTCAAGCGCGGGAAACAGGCTCGCATCCAAACTGATGATGGTCGCACTCATGCTGCTGAGGTGGTGACAGAGGCCAACCTCGCAGGCAAAGATTTGGTATTAGTGCAGTTCCGTTCTGCTGGTGACTATGAGGTGGCAAGATTCGCTAATTTATCAACGGTGGCAATTAATGCTCCCGTTTATGGGGCGGGGTATCTTTTTGATGCGGAACTCTCTGAAGATTTTATTCTCTCAACCGGGAAAGTGTTAATGGTGCCAGAGCGTTCTTTGCAGGAAGGCTACCAGATTGGGTACAGCAATAATATCAAAAAGGGCATGAGTGGCGGACCGATTCTCAATAGTGAAGGAAAGGTCATCGGCGTCAATGGCATCCATGCCTATCCCCTCTGGGGCGATCCTTATAGATATGAAGATGGCACTCCACCGAGTGAGGCAATGCGAGCTGCAATGAATCACTTGAGTTGGGGAATTCCCATTCAAACCTTTGCTCAGTTGGTTCCCCAATACGCCTCGCCAGAGGCAATGCCAGGAGATGCCATGCCCTCAACTGTGTCTCCCATTGCTGATGTGATGAATGAAATCGCCCGCCAGATTACAGTATTGATTCAAGGTAAAAAGGGCAATGGGTCGGGGTTTATTATTGCCAAGCAGGGGAACACCTATACAGTTCTCACTAATGAGCATGTAGTGCGAAGGAACGAGTTTGAAATCGTCACCCCGGATGGGGCGCGATATCCAGTAACGAAGAATGAAAAAACCGTGAGAACCCTGCCAGGGGTAGACTTGGCGGTAGTGCAGTTCGACAGCGACAAAGATTATCGCGTGGCAAGGCTAGGAAACTATGACTTGAGAGGGCGGCTCACAAATTTAACTCAAGGCTGGTATGTTTTCGTTTCTGGGTGGCCGGGGTCAGATAAAGGTCAATTCAGCCGTTTGTTCACTGCTGGGCTTCTTTTCAATAAAACATTGGGACTTTGGCTGGCTAAGGATAGTTATTCTTTGACCTATGGTTACGGGCTAGTTTATACCAATATTGCCAAGCCAGGGGTAAGCGGTGGACCAGTATTAGATGCCAGTGGGCGTGTCGTCGGGATTCATGGAAGAGCAGAGGGAGAATTTAACTTGGATGCACGTCGTAACATTTATCTAGGTTTTAGTCTGGGTGTCCCAGTTCGCAGCTTTGTGAATCTAGCGACCAAGGTGGGAATAGCTCCAGAGTGGTTGAAAATAGATACATCGTCACCACCGTCACTGACTGAGCAAGAGAAAGATTCAATTCAGGAAACGTTAGTCGCAGAAGCAAAACCAAAGGACAGCAATGACGCTATTGATTGGCTGAATTATGGCAATCAATTGTGGCGGATAGACCGAGAAAAAGAGGCGATCGCAGCTTTTGACCGGGCCATTGAACTGATGCCCAGTCTCTATCAAGTTTGGTATGCACGGGGAATAGCATTATCATACAATGAAGAGCAAGAAGCTATTGAATCATTTGATAGAGCGATTCAAGGCAAGGAAGATTTTGGACCAGCATGGCGTTGGCGAGGTATAGTGCTATCCTCAGTGAAACAATACGAAGATGCCCTGGCATCCTTGGAAAAGGCGATCGCCCTCGATCGCAAGGACTCTGCTGCTCATTTTTGGCGAATCGTGGCTTTAAAAAAATTAAATCGTTACAAAGATGGGCTTGATGCCTGCAATGAAGCCATTGAAAGCCCTCTCGATAGCAGGAGAAAATACCTGTTTTACAATCTGCGTGCGTTGACTAGCATAATTTTGGGAGATGCTGAAGGTGCGCTAGCAGATGTAAACAAAGCGATAGAACTCGATCCTAACTGGGCTCAAGCTTACAGCAGCCGGAGCCAAATTAGGCAGAATTTGGGAGAGTACCAAAGTGCGCTAGCAGATGCAAACAAGGCGATCGAACTAGATCCTAACTGGGCTCAAGCTTACAACGACCGGAGCCAAATTAGGCAGAATTTGGGAGAGTACCAAAGTGCGCTAGCAGATGCAAACAAGGCGATCGAACTAGATCCTAATTTGGCTCCAGCTTACAGCAGCCGGAGCCAAATTAGGCGGAGTTTGGGAGACAATCAAGATGCGCTAGCAGATGCAAACAAGGCGATCGAAATAGATCCTAAATTGGCTCCAGCTTACAGCAGCCGGAGCCAAATTCTGCTGAGTTTGGGAGACAATCAAGATGCGCTAGCAGATGCAAACAAGGCGATCGAACACGCTTCTCCTCATATAATGGCTCAAGCGTACAGCAGCCGGATTTCGGTCCGCTTAAGTTTGGGAAATGCTGAAGGTGCGCTAGCAGATGCAAACAAGGCGATCGCACTCAACCCTCCTAATATGGCTGAAGCTTACAGCAGCCGGAGTTCGGTCCGCTTAATTTTGGGAGATGCTGAAGGTGCGCTAGCAGATGCAAACAAGGCGATCGCACTCAACCCTCCTAATATGGCTGAAGCTTACAGCACCCGGAGTTCGGTCCGCTTAAGTTTGGGAGACAATCAAGGTGCGCTAGCAGATGCAAACCAGGCGATCGCACTCAACCATAACTTCGCCGAAGCATACTTTGTTCGTGGTGTTGTCCACCATAGACAGGGAGATTATCCCGCAGCGCTTTCCAACTTAAACCAAGCTATTTCCCTAAATGAAAAAGATGGGTCTGCGCTTTTGATCGTTGGTTTAATTAAATACGAAATGGGAGAAAAAGTAGAAGCCATCAATCAGTGGCAGAAAGCGGTTGCAATTGACAAAAAACATGCAAGAATTAAAATGGCGCTAGCAGTTGCGCTTTACGATCGGGGTGATATCGCTCGAGGTTTAGCAACAGCGGAAGAAGCACTAAAGTTGGATAAGGGCGTGAGTGATTTGAAATATCTCAAGGAAAAATCTTTCTGGGGCGAAAAACTGCTAGCAGACGCGCAAAAGCTGCTAGCACATCCCAGAATACAGGCCCTCTTATCCCAGGCAGAATAAAAATGTTTGTCACCTTTGCCGACACAGTCGGCAAATCCTTGTGAAGCATACAAAGGAACTGTAAAGGGAAAGTATGAATCCTCTTGTCCTTTTAATCAACTATTGACCTAGTATTGTCATTTTAATTAAAAAAGAGACAGAAGTAAGCTAAAATAAAAAGAGGATATTTTTAAGGATTGATAACAATGTCGTACAGTCTAGACTTAAGGCAAAAAGTTATAACTTATCTAGAGAATGGTGGCTCCATTACGAAGGCAGCGAAAATTTTTGGAATAGGACGAGCCACTATATACAGATGGTTAAATCGTCAAAACCTAGAGCCAACCAAGGTGGAACGACGTCAGAGAAAACTGGATTGGAAAGCATTAGAAAAAGATGTCCAAGAAAATCCTGATGCCAAATTGATAGAGAGAGCTAAAAAATTTGGAGTCCACCCGACTGCTATCTGGTATGCACTCAACAAAATACAAATTACCCGAAAAAAAAAAGAACTCCGGTATCGAGAAAGAAACAGAGAAGAAAGAATAAAGTATTATAGAATTTTGCCTTATCAAAATGTATGGAAGTGAAAGTCTTGTATTCATTGATGAGTCAGGGTTTGAGGATATTCAGTCTTGTATTTATGGATGGTCGAAAAAAGGTAAAAAAGTGTATGGAGAAAAACAAGGGAAACGGGGAACCAGAGAAAATTTAGTAGCAGGACGAAGAAAAAAAGAAAAAGATTTAATTGCGCCAATGTTATTTAGAGGTAGTCTAAATGCTGATGGTATGATCGGTTGGTTAGTAAAATATTTATTACCGGAATTAAAAATTATTTCAATATTAATCATGGACAATGCACCTATTCATAGAAAGAACGTGATTAGAGATTTAGTAGAGTCAGCAGGTCATAAAGTATTATTTTTGCCAAAATACTCTCCCGACCTCAATGATATTGAGCATGATTTTAGTGCCTTAAAGAGAGCCAGAATGTATGCACCTGTAGGCACATCTTTGGATGAAGTTATCCGGGATTATTGTGCTATTTAGTGCTGTCTCATTGTTATTTAAAACGACTATAATACTCATCGTACTCATTCCAATCTTCATCATCTTCCCCTAGAACGCACTCATCATCTAAATCATCCTCATCATCTAAATCATCCTCATCATCTAAATCTTCATCTCTTCTTCTGAATACTCTTCATCATCTTCATCCTCATCATCTTCATAATAATACTCTTCATCATCTTCATACCACTTTTCAACAACAGGCAGCTTTGACTTCAATGCTTCTACTTCTACTCTGATATCTTCTGTAACTTTTTGTTCTTTCTCTAGCTTCTTAATCAGTTTTTCTATCTGCAGACAAATTATGTCTCGATCGGGTATCTCTTCCTTTTCTTCTGACTGAATAAATTCTATCGTCTCAAACAGGAAGCTAAGCGTATTCAAAAACAGCTCGTCCATTATATGATTTTATCCCTGAAAACAGCAGTTCAATTATTATTCATTGGGCTCTCCTGGACTTTTGGCGATCGATGTATCGCCGGATACAAAATCGGTGGTCGAAAAAGGCTGAAACCCTTTATTTTGCGTATATATAAGTTTTGCTTATCACTATAAGTACAGGAGACCCATTCATTGCCAATTGCTAATTGACAAGTGTTATAGGTTGTCAATGATTATCAATTGTCAGTTGTCAGTTGTCAATTGGGAATTGTTCGCCCTTCACCATCCCAGCAGCTAGGCCAGATATTCAACATAGTCAAATAGCACTGAAGTCATGTAGCGATCGGTCCATTCCGAACCAAAAGCTTTTTCCAGCACCCGGCGAGTCTTATCGTTCTGCTGCTGCTGAGTGCAATAATAGCGCTGACCGGCGAGGATTTCACTCTGTTGCGAGGGTTCCACTGGTTGGGCGATCGCCGCTTGCCGGCAATGAATATCCACAAAGGTCTCCACCCGCTGGAGAAACAGGGCCTCTTCCTGGGAGTCTGCGGGTCGGATAAACAAGCAAAACTCCGAGAATATCTCTCCCCAGGGCGGAAGTTGACGGGGTTGGGAAAATTCAGGTTTAGGGGTGGCCTCCAGGGCCTCGCGATAGGGGTCGGGTAAGGTCCGGTTGGGACTGACAGGAGACAAGTCGGCGATCGCCGCACTAATTTGTCCCCGGGCCCCCACCAAGTCGCAGCCAAACATGGGTAGATTGTAATTAGGGTGGGGAAACATGACGCAATGCAAGATATCCAGGGACTGGCCCCACCTTCGCCAACTCCAGGTGGATCTTGCGGAACTGGGGGGTTTGATAGCAGCGATTTTCGATTACCAGTTTTTCTCCCTCCAAACGTCCCTCCACATAGCCCAACTCATCGGGTAGGTGGTAAGGACTCAGGTTCAGGTGACTGCGCCAGACGCCCTCCAGACAGTCAGCTAGCTGGCGCATCAGAGGATGTTGTTGTTCTCGCAGGGAAGTAGTTAACGTTCGTGACATCACAAAAAATGATTAAAATAGGTCAATCCAGCAGCTCGGGCATCTAGGATTAAGCATATCAGCTCACTAGGATAGCAGAAATAATGATTGGTAGAGTTTTGGCCGATCGCTATGAGATCTCCGATCGCGCAGCGTGGCGCCAGCCATACAACTGGGCCGAAATGCCGGACGACCCTGCTGGCCCGGGACCTGCAAACTCAACAACGCCTTATCCCTGGAAGCGCATCTTACCGGTGGACGGACCGGAGAGGGAAAGGGAACTCTTCCCAGATCGCGGTTGGGTGCATCTCACGCCTCCTCGTATTGCCACGGCACCCAGGCTACTCATATCTTGCATCATTTTCAACTAGAGGCTGCGCCTCGATAACTCGTTCCCAGGCGCAGCCTGGGAACGAGAGGAAATCCTTATCTAGACAAGGATTCCAGTGGGTTTTAACCCACTGCGGGCCAGTTTCACCGCCCTCACGCGATCGCCCCCGACTTACTGACCTGCTTTTCAAGATCAGCCACCCAGCGATCGAACAGTTCTTGATTATCCCCCACCCATTCTTCGGCATGACGACGGATATCTTCTTCCTTATCTTCACCATTGTGCATCCGCAAGTTCTGGTCGTTGACATCAGCAATGGGTATCTCAACCTGTTGGAAGAAGCGTCGGGCTACCGGGTTAGCATCCATAATTTTTTTAGCAACCTAATATTCTCATCTGATTGACTCGAAATCCTAGGTTTTTGCCATCTACTATGGCTGCTTTCTGTTGATTAGATTGGTCTTTTGGAAAAGAGATAAAGGGGACTCCCAGCCATACTACATCGGACCCGCCCGCCCTACGTTCAACCCCGGGCAGGCGAGACGCCCGCCCTACGTTCAACCCCGGGCAGGCGAGACGCCCGCCCTACGTTCAACCCCGGGCAGGCGAGACGCCCGCCCTACGCGATCGTTCTTCAAAACAGTATTCAGCCATAGGGGTGCCCAGGTATAATAGAGAATCTGCTTCTCTTGTTCAAAACGGGTAATAAGCTGTCGCGCATTTAAATTGCATAAGCCGAAACGCGCTCAACCCTTGTTCTCAATGGCTTTCCCAATTTTGAATTTTGAATGAGAGAATTTAGCAATTGTTTAGCGTCCCCCATCAAGGCAAAGTAAGTCCCCCGTTCCTGTTCTACAGTCTCCTGAAGATCGTCAACTTATGGCTGGCGCCACGCTGCGCGATCAGATGGTGCTCGATCGCCAATTCACAAGCCCAACCTGTTTATATTAGTATACTATACTTAACTCAGTCTAGTGATGGGAGAATGCTATGTTTGGACTCGGATGGCCCGAAGTAGGTGTAATTGCCATAGCTGCTATTGTTATTTTCGGTCCCAAGAAGATTCCCGAGATGGGTAAAGCCTTGGGCCAAACTTTGCGCGGCTTCAAGGATGAGATGAACAAGCCTGAAACCACCGATCGCGCAGCGTGGCGCCAGCCATTGCCTCCTCACTTGAGACGGATAAGGAAGTCTAAAATGGAGTAATTCTCAATTTCTTCTGCTCAATTTTCCTCGTTCCCTGGCTCCCGCCTGGGAACGGCAATTTTCAATTACTCAAGAACCTTGCACGCCAGATGCACCCCTAAAATCTCTTCAAAAAACAGGGTTTCTCTTATACAAGAGCAACCCTGTTTGGAGGTTATTCCTAATCCGATCTCGAAGATTTATCCCGATCGCGCAGCGTGGCGCCAGCCATACCTGGGGCTGTCGGACCTCTATCAAGCGAATGGCACGGCTGACTATTTCCGGCAGCACTACTACCAGACTGTCCTTGCTGGCCATATCCAAAGCTGTCTCGATCGCCTCTGCTTCATCCAGAATTGTTTCATACCGACAATCACTTTCAGTTGCTTCTATTCCCTCGGAGATCAAATCTGCCGCATCCCCGCGCGGACGGCCCCGGGTATCGTCATCTTCCTTGACAATAATCCGATCGAACATTTGGGCCGATAGCTTGCCCAGGGTGACGAAATCCTCGTCCCGGCGATCGCCCGGTCCTCCCACCAATCCGTTTTCCAGGCCAATTCCGGACAAAACCCGCCAGGGCTTCGTAAGAATGGGGATTGTGAGCATAGTCTTCCAGGTAGGATATCGTCGTTCCCTGGGGCACTGGCAGGCATTTTCTAGCACTCTTTTCGTACCTTCCTTATCGCAGGCCAGTTCCACTCCCAATATACTGGTGCGATCGCTCATTGTTGCTTGCAGTCTTTTTTGCTTTATTCCATAACCCAGCTGGATAATGAAGCGTGCCGCCATCCAGGGAATATCTCGCGAGGGACAGTGCGTAAGGCGCGTCACTCGCGCATCGTAGGTCGGCAACTCCTCTGCTAAATATGATCTATTATGAATATAATAAGACATCCTGCTTGTCAAGTGACCGTACTGTGAGATTCGATCTTGTCACCTTATTTCCAGATTTTTTCACCTCGCCCCTCAGTTCTGGACTGCTGGGTAAGGCCCTAGCGAAAAATATCGCGCAAGTCAAGTTGGTCAATATTAGGGATTTTACCACCGATAACCATCGCCAAGTGGATGACACGCCCTATGGCGGCGGCGTTGGCATGCTGCTCAAACCAGAACCGGTCTTTGCTGCGGTGGAGTCCCTACCGGAGTTGCCCCAAAGAGATATTATCCTGATGACGCCCCAAGGTCAAACCCTAACTCAGCACTTGTTGAAGGAATGGGCGAGTGTTTACGATCAGTTGATAATCCTCTGCGGTAATTACGAAGGCTTCGATGAGCGAGTGCTACATCTAGTCACCCGCGAGGTGTCTTTGGGGGATTTTGTCCTGACTTGTGGGGAAATACCGGCACTAGCGATCGTTAATGGCGTGGTCCGGTTGTTACCCGGGACGGTGGGCAAGTCAGAATCCCTCAAGGCTGAGAGCTTTGAGTCGGGATTGCTAGATTATCCCCAGTATACCAGACCAGCTGAGTTTCGGGGATGGAAAGTCCCGGATGTCTTGCTCTCAGGACATCATGGCCAGATTGAGCGCTGGCGATATCAGCAGCAACTGGAACGCACCCGCCAACGGCGTCCAGATCTATATGCTGCTTGGTTGGAAAAATATGGTTCTGAGGCTCCCGTGCAGGACCAACCTTAAGTTAGCGTTACCAGGCGGGAGCCTGGTAACGAGGGTCAGATAGGTTTGATTCGATTCGGTGGGGAGGACTTTCAGTTGATGGTTGCGCAAGTCTAGTTCGATACCAAGAGCTTCTAGAGGAAAGACGCCCAATAAGGGATCTCCTTCTCCTGGTAGTTCCAAGCATTCAAAGGTACCTTCTCGTCCCAGTAAGGAAATTTTGGCGTCTTGGAAGATTCTGGCTTTTTTGAGTCCTGCGGCGGTGATGACATCAACCTCTTTCAGGAGGTCGAGTCCCAGTTGGGCGATCGCCTGCGGGGGCAGGCAGAGTGTGGTAGCACCGGTATCGATGAGTACGTTGTCTAGGGCGATCGAGCGGATTTGTGCTTCAGGGATCAAGCCTCGCGCTGCGGCGGATTGGTCGGCGCGGTTGGTGATGGTCAGGGTGGTTACGACTTTGCCCATGATAGTTTTTGATGGCGAGTTACTCTCTTTATTTTACGCTCGGCGCTACTACGGCACGGTTGATTCCGAACAATTGAGAATTGAGAATTGAAAATTGAGAGAAAATTCAGAATTGCTCCATTTTCAATTCGTCATTCGCCATTCGCCATTTTCAATTCGCAATTCGCAATTTTCACTGGTAACTGGGCATTGTAAAATTAAACTAGGTTTTGCTTGAGGGAAAAGATAACTGAATGAATATCAGAATTGGCAACGGCTACGATATCCATCAGCTGGGTGGGGGACGCCCGCTGATTCTGGGAGGGGTGAATATTCCCCATGAGTTGGGACTGCTGGGACATTCTGATGCTGATGTCCTGACCCATGCAATTATGGACGGGATGCTGGGGGCTTTGAGTCTGGGAGATATTGGTCATTATTTTCCTCCTTCTGACCCCCAGTGGGCGGGGGCTGATAGTCTGGTTTTGCTCGAGCAGGTAAATCAGTTAATTGTCGATCGGGGCTGGCAGGTGGGAAATATTGACTCGGTGGTGGTGGCGGAACGTCCGAAACTTAAGCCCCATATTGCCCAGATGCGCGATCGCCTGGCAGGTGTTCTGGCAGTAAAACCGGACCAAATTGGCATCAAAGCTACTACTAATGAGAAGTTAGGTCCTGTGGGACGAGAAGAGGGAATAGCAGCAATTGCTGTGGTATTACTCGATCGGAAATAAGAGCTGTTCTCGGGAGAGAAGATGATTGAAAATTATTATGAAGCCTGGCAGCTCCGGGTTCCCGGAGCGTGCCTCTTAGCGTTTGCCGTTCGTAGTAAACGCTAAACGTGGCTCACAACGGCGTTACCGTAACTAAACAAACTGAGTCCCACCAATAAGCGTAGAATCGATTTCCGGCAAAATTGCCAACAGTTCCCCAGAAGCTACAATGGAAGTCGAATTGCCCTGAGTGGCAATTGTTAAATCAGCAAAACTCAAGCCTCCTCCTAACTGGATAAAGTCCGTGCCATCCTCACAGTCGTAGATGGTATCCTGGCCCATGCCCTGGGCTAAGACAAAAGTATCACTGCCCTCATTGCCGTAAAGCATGTCGCGTCCCTTACCTCCTGAAAGGATATCGTCTCCAGCTCCGCCATGGAGGGTATCATTACCGCTGTCCCAAGGAGGCAGTCGTTGCCCCCGTGTCCGTAAAGCCCGTCGCTTCCATTACCCCCTGAGAGGGGATCGTTTCCGGCTCCCCCTTGAAGGTAGTCATTGCTCACCAGGCTGTATAGCAGCGCTTGGTTGTTTCCAGAATGCTGAACCAGAATCTCATCGTTTTGCCCATTGCCATTATAATCGGCAATATACAGTTGCCCGCTTTGACCGTCAACCTGAAGCGCTTCAGGGAGCAGATATTCGGTGAAATTTTGCCCATCATTCAAGGACAATACCCGACTGGTGCGGGACCGATCCCCTCGGGCAGATTTTTTTTGAACCAGAATCTCATCCTTGCCATCACCATCCAAATCTTCTACATACAAATTGGTAAGGTCGCCCTTGAGGGAGAAACTCTCAGGCAGGGTGATGCGGTTAAACTTGCCGTTGCCTTGGGATAAGAGTACTTGAGCAGTCATATGGGCATCGTCGTCCCAACGGCCCTTTTCTTGACGGAGTATATCGCTTTTACCGTCCCCATTAAAGTCGCCGACGTACAAATTAGTAAAGTCGCCCTTGAGAACGAAATTCTCCGGCAGGGTGATGAGGGCAAAGTTGTCGTTGTTAAAGTTGCCGTTGCCTTGGGATAAGAGTACTTGAGCAGTCATACGGGCATCGTCGTCCCAACGGCCCTTTTCTTGACGGAGTATATCGCTTTGACCGTCCCCATTAAAGTCGCCGATGTACAAATTGGTCAAGTCGCCCTTGAGATTGAAATGCTCATGCAGGGTGATGAGGTTAAAGTTGCCGTCGCCTCGGGATAAGAGTACTTGAGCAGTTAGATGGGGATCGTCGTCCCAACTGCCCTTTTCTTGACGGAGTATATCGCTTTTACCGTCCTCGTTAAAGTCGCCGATGTACAAATTGGTCAAGTCGCCCTTGAGACCGAAATGCTCATGCAGGGGGATGAGGTTAAAGTTGCCGTCGCCTTCGGATAAGAGTACTTGAGCAGTCATATGGGCATCGTCGTCCCAACGGCCCTTTTCTTGACGGAGTATATCGCTTTGACCGTCCCCATTAAAGTCGCCGATGTACAAATTGGTATGGTCGCCCTTGAGAGAGAAATTCTCATCCAGGGAGATGGGGTTAAAGTTGCCGTTGCCTTGGGATAAGAGTACTTGAGCAGTCATATGGGCATCGTCGTCCCAACGGCCCTTTTCTTGACGGAGTATATCGCTAAGACCGTCCCCATTAAAGTCGCCGATGTGCAAATTGGTAAACTCGCGCCTGAGGGGGAAACCCTTACCCACGGTGCTGGAGTCGGGAGACGATACCGGAATATTGAATTCATCCGATACCGCAATATTGAATTCATCTTCTGCCACGTCTCCCGCCGCATCCGATACTGTTACCGTCACGGCAAAACTGCCTGAAGTAGTAGGGGTGCCAAATATTGCCCCACTAGTGGAGTTAATGGTTAAACCGTTTGGCAAACCCTTGGCGCCGTAGCGACGAATGTTGTTGTTGATGTCGCCGAAGTTCCCGCTTACATTGAGGTTGAAGTTCCCGCCGGAAGTAGCATATAAGTCGGGAATTTGAGTTTCCACATAGGGAGGGTTTTCCAATCCTTTCGAGGCTGACAAAGCCTTGATACTGTTGGGGATCTTACCGCTCAGGGAGTTTCCGTGCAGATAGAGCTTTTGCAAATTGCTGAGGGAGCCTAACTCCGAGGGGATCGTACCGCTCAGGTCGTTTCCGTCCAGCCAGAGCTCTTGCAAATTGCTGAGGGAGCCTAACTCCGAGGGGATAGTACCGCTCAGGTCGTTGCCGTTCGAGATGAGGTGTCGCAAATTGCTGAGGGAGCCTAACTCCGAGGGGATAGTACCGTTCAGGTCGTTGCCGCTCAAGTAGAGGTGTCGCAAATTGCTGAGGGAACCTAACTCCGAGGGGATCGTACCGCTCAGGTCAAAGTTGGTGGACAGCAAGAGACCTGCCAAACCCCTGATGGAGCCTAACTCAGAGGGGATCGTACCGCTCAGGCCGTTTCTGTACAGCCTGAGGTAACTCAAATTCCTGAGGGAGCCTAACTCAGAGGGGATCGTACCGCTCAGGCCGTTGTGGGACAGGTCGAGGTAATTCAAATACCCGATGGAGCCTAACTCAGAGGGGATCTTACCGCTCAGGCCGTTGTCAGACAGGTTGATTGACCAAACCCATGAGTGCTCAGAGGTGGTAGGGGTCGAGCTGAGAGTCGCCTCTCAACCCTCCCATTCGGAACCGTGCTTGCGACTTTCACCGCACACGGCTACTGGTTGGTAAGCCCAAGTCAAGGGTAGCACTATCGGGGTTTCCCCCTACTGGCCCTTGGAGCATGAAATTTTGCCCCTTAAACATACCTCTTTGGGTTCCGTGTTATAAGAGCTATTTTCCCGATCCTTCTTACCATATCCGTCCTACGTCTGCATATCCGCAGGCATTACCCTGGGCATTGGCTTCTTAGGACATCCCTCTCCTCGTGGCTTGCGCAAAACATCTAACTTGTCCAAGTGAGGACAGCACACGAGAAGTTACTTCGTTCCTTGGTCTCATTTCGCGATGCTTTTAGGTTCCTACTATACCCCGGGAGTTATTCGAGTACGATGCTAACCAGGAGTGACGGTTAACACTAACTACCATTTCCCTTTTGGGCCAGCGTAATAGCCTTATTCCGCTGGTTCTGGATGACGAGGCTTACATAAGTTTGCTTGTTCTAACCATGAGCATCTGTCCTAGTGGCGTCACCGGTTCAGGCTACCAGCTATCCTACATTTAAGTCCTCGCTCTGCACCTCGGTGATGTTACTCCGAAGCACTAAGGACCGGTGTCACCCCGTACCTGGGGGAGGGGAATTTAACCCCCATGAAGACCAAAGCTTGATCAGCAAACAAAAAGCTGACCCGACTTTCACCATCGCAGGTTTACGCCGGAACGAATCGCACCACCCCATGCCAGTTCTTAACAACATCAGCATCGGGGGGAGTTTCGCTGCTGAAATCCCAGTCTTTCCAGCCTGTCTTGTTCTTCCAATTATTGCCATTCGTACTCTGATAGAGAGCCCTCAGGGCTTGATATTCATTTGCGATCGGGAGGGAAAGAAACTTCCTGCGGCAGATGATCTCGATTAGAAACTACGTCTACGATCGACTATCCTACGGGATCAAACCAAAGATCGATCGTCCAGATATAGTCCTAGAACGAGGCATCGGTTCCTGCGGGGAGTACGTCGGCGTGTTACTAGGACTAGCACGCTTGAATGGCATAGCCTGCCGGACGATCGGTCGGTATAAATGTCCAGCAACCCCGTCCCAGCAAGGAGTCCCGCTGATACCAGACGCACGATCGTGTATGGTTAGAATTCTACATCCCCGGGTTTGGCTGGGTGCCGATGGAATCAAATCCCGATGATGTCGAAGAAGGTCCCCACCTGACCCGATTTTTCATGGGATTAGCATGGTATCATATAGAAATAGGCAAAGGAATTTCCTTTGATTTCAGGAAATCACCCCTTACATTTATGGCATAGTTTTACCGATGACCTATATACTTCCGGAATTGTCCTTGGGGATTTAGCCATCAATCATGTCAGATTCACAATCATAGAAGAACTGCCACCATCTGGGTAGTTCCTTAGTTGGTATACTTTGAAAGGGATCGACTTGCACTTTATTACATTGTTTTTGCTTAGCGCTTTTGTTAGCAAGATATGGCCCTAAGAGCAAAGGTATCCTTCGCAGTATAGTTATCTTAGCTACAGTTGAGCAGCAGACCTGGTCCATTACAAATAACCGCGATCGCTATGTCATCCCAACCGTTACTGTCTGGCAAACCTACTGGTAAAGGCAAACAACGGCGCCGCCGCAACCTCTGGTTTGAGAGATTGATGGCGATCGTAGCGGTGGGGAACTTGACCTTGGTGGCCTTCGATATGAGTTACGTCCGCATGCGGAATTTCTGGCTACAGGGTAATATTCCCATTCCTATAGTTGGCGGCACCATTAAAGCTCCCGTGCCACCGGTCACCTCTTGGTATGACCCCGTTAAGGGGATTGAACCCCACCGAGATACCGCGGCGTATCTCCAGCGGGTGGATGCGCTAGAAGCTCAAATAAGGAAAACAGGAGTGCGATCGCCCTCCTCAGAAGCTCTCTTGGAAGAACTGCGGGTCAGAAGCGTGAAAATGATTGAAGAGAATCCTTTTCAGGTAGCCAATAAGAGTGGAACCCTGGAAAAGATTAAAAATAGGATGCGCGACCTAATTGACAATGAACAGGATTCATCCAAAGAAGCATTCAAGACTTTCTGGAGCCAAGAATATTTAGCTACAGCATCGCCAGCACAAGGACTAGGGTTCTTTGAGGAAGAGATTCGTCCCCCGATCGAAACCAACTACTTTCGGTCGAGCGACGAAACTGGAGAATTTACCGATAAATTCTGGCAACTAGACTTACCCTTTGCTATACTTTTTATCCTAGAGTTTCTGGCGCGGACCTTTTACATCAGCCGCCAGTATACCAGCATTGGCTGGCAAGAGGCCATGTTGTGGCGCTGGTACGATATCTTTTTGTTTTTGCCATTTTTCCGCTGGCTACGAGTCATACCGGTGACTATTCGGCTGAACGACGCAGAGTTAATCGATCTCGAACCAGTCCGCGCTCAATTCAGTCGAGGTTTTGTGGCTAGCTTTGCTGGAGAGCTAACAGAAGTCGCGATCGTGCAAACGATAAACCAGGTACAAAAGTCAGTCAAGAGTGGTGATTTAGCACGGCAGGTGTTTGAGAGTGTCAACCGCCCCTACATCGACCTGAACAACATTAACGAAGCAGAAGCGATCTCAGGACGTCTAGTGCAACTGACTCTCTACGAAGTGTTGCCAGAGATAGAGCCAGACTTAAGAGCCTGGCTGAACCATAACATAGAAAGCATCCTCAGTCAATCTCCTGTGTACCAAGGTCTGCATGCCTTACCAGGCTTGAATCAGCTCCCCGCTCAGTTAACCTTACAGATAGCGACACAGGTCTCAAAGCTGCTCACAGAAGGATCCCAATCACTCTACGATGCCATCATCAACGACCCCGTCGGTGGTGAACTGACAAACAAGCTAGTGCAGCATTTCGGCCAAGCTTTAGGCTCGGAAATTCAACAAAAGCAAAACTTGCAAGAACTCGAATCCCTGATTTACGACTTCCTGGAAGAGGTTAAGATCAATTACGTCCAGCACCTATCCCAGGAAGATATCGAGCAAATTCTGGAACAAACCAGGCAACTCCAGCAAGGTAGCAAATCCTAGCCCAGCGTAGGACAGGCGTCTCGCCTGTCGGTCGGTGGAGGATATCGCCAGATCCTGCTAACTACCGCCAGTAGATATCCGTCTCGAAGGTCCATAAATAAAACTTGACAAATAAACTTTTATGTGATAATATAGGAAAATATATCTGAGATCCTCTCCCCCCTCTCTAGGCGCGAAAGCGCCTGGGAAGCACTAAAGCGCTAACTACGAACGGGAATGTTATGATAGAAAATAACTCGAAGGCACCCACGGGACTAGGCCGCTAGTAGCCCCGTAATGATGTGGAACGGCGTCGTGGAGGTCAGGCATAATTTCACGCCTAAGTGGGTCTGTTACCAAATGTGTGGGCACGCGCAGGGAACCCTACGCTGCTCACCATGAGGGTAAATACCCGCTTTTTTTTAATGGAAGTTAGAGCTGTTTTGCGGGGGTTGACAGATGAATCATCCTTTAATTCCAGAAATTCTGGATTTGGCAACACCAGTGGCATCTACCCTGGGATTAGAAGTGGTAGGAGCAGTTTTTCAGACGAACCAAAAGCCCCCAGTACTGCGTGTAGACATCCGGAATCTTCAACAAGATACCGGTTTAGATGACTGCGAACGAATGAGTCGAGCGATGTCGGCAACCTTAGATAGTAATGAAATTCTATCAGATGCTTACGTTCTGGAGATTTCCAGTCCTGGCATATCACGACAGCTGACGAGCGATCGAGAATTTATCGCCTTCAAAGGGTTTGCCGTCATTGTCAGCACAAAAGCTGCTGCCGAAAGTATAAAGGAGTGGCGAGGGCAGTTGCTGCGTAGGGATGAGACAGCAGTTTACTTGAATCAAAAAGGAAAAAGCATCGCCATCTCGCGCCAGGATATTACCAGGGTGGAGTTAGATGAAAGCCGCTAACAATCATCAAAGAGCCGTCAGTTTTTAGGGAGACAGAACAAAAAATGTCAATGGTAAATCTGCCAAAACTAAAAGATATGATCGACAGTATCAGTCGAGAGCGCAACTTACCGAAACACGCTGTCCAGGCGGCGCTGCGAGAAGCGCTGATGAAGGGATATGAGCGCTATCGTCGCACTCAAGGGCTGAATAGCGCCAACTTTGATGAAGAATACTTTGACAATTTTGAAATCGAACTAGACATCGAGGAGGAAGGATTTAGAATCCTGTCCACTAAAGGTATTACCGAAGAGGTCAGCAACCCAGATCATCAGATTTCACTCAAAGAAGTGCAAGAAGTCGCTGCCGAAGCCCAGTTGGGAGATACCGTGATATTGGATGTCACGCCAGATCGGAGAGATTTTGGTCGGATGGCGGCGATCCAGACTAAGCAGGTGCTGGCTCAAAAACTGCGAGATCAACAGCGTAAGCTGATTCAAGAAGAGTTCCAAGACCTGGAAGGGACAGTACTACAAGCTAGAGTCTTGCGCTTTGAAAGACAATCAGCGATCATGGCAGTTAGTAGTAGTTTTGGCCAGCCAGAGGTAGAAGCGGAACTGCCCAAGCGGGAACAGCTGCCCAACGACAACTATCGAGCTAATGCCACCTTCAAGGTTTATCTGAAAAAAGTGGGCTCCGGCTCTCACCGAGGCCCGCAGCTGCTAGTGTCGCGAGCTGACGCCGGTTTAGTGGTGTATCTGTTCGACAACGAAGTGCCAGAAATTCAGGATGAAATAGTGCGCATTGTGGCAGTAGCGCGGGAAGCAAATCCTCCTTCTCGTTATGTGGGCCCCCGCACGAAAATTGCTGTTGATACTCTCGAACGAGATGTAGACCCAGTAGGAGCCTGCATCGGCTCCCGAGGGTCGCGCATTCAAGTGGTGGTCAATGAATTGCGGGGGGAAAAAATCGACGTGATCCGCTGGTCCCCTGACCCAGCTACCTATATTGCCAACGCCCTCAGTCCCGCCCGTGTCGATGCTGTGTATTTAGTAGACCCGGATGTTCGTCAAGCTCATGTCCTCGTGGCGGAAAATCAGCTGAGTTTAGCCATTGGCAAGGAAGGACAGAACGTCCGTCTGGCCGCTCGCCTGACCAGTTGGAAAATTGATATCTTTGATAACGCCTCTTACGACTATGAAGCCGAAAGCCTCAAGATTGCAGCTATAGTAGAGGCTCGTCAACTTGAAGATCTCGCCTCGGACGAAGAGTTGGAACTGGAAGTTGAACCGGATTCACTCTCACCGGTAGCAACATCAGACCCAGATCGGGTGGCCGCTGACGACCAAGCAGATGTTGTAGAGACAGCTGTGGATCCATCAGTACCGTTTCCGGAGACTGATGATTGGTGATGGATGGCTGATAACTATTGACTGACAACGTCTTCCATCCATAACTGCCCAATCTCCATTTCCAATCATGTTACCCAACTTTCGCCGTTGTATTAGTTGCCGGAAGGTAGCTAGCAAAGAAGCTTTTTGGCGCATTGTCAGAGTATATCCTTCTGGACAGTTACAATTAGATCTGGGCATGGGGCGTTCGGCCTATCTATGTCCAGAGCAGGAGTGCCTCAAAGCAGCTCAGAAGAAAAATCGCTTGGGGAAGGCCCTGAGAGCCAGAGTCCCCCAAGAAATATACCAAACTCTGTGGGAACGCTTAGGGGCGGTGTCTCCTGGGAGCGCTAAAAGCACTACCCAGGAGACACCGGCCGCTGGTCCAGGAGATCTATCCCCGAAACAGCCTGACTGCAGATGAGCAACTGTCTGAGGAGGGGCAGGCATGGGTGGCGGTGACTGGAAAGGGATTTAACCATTTTGAAAAATCTCCGAGAAAGGAAACCCGCTCAGGGCGACGCTTTCAGTCTCTCATTTGTAGCATTTTTTTATGCATTTGGGATAAGGGAGTCTGGCACCGTTTGCCTTGGGACCAGTAGCTCACCCGGATGAGTGGCGATCCAAATGGCTGTGATGGTATTAAAATAAAAAAAGGAAGTAAACTTTATTGCCTCATGGCGGGTGGAAAGGAAAGCAAAAAGGTTTGTATGCAATCGACGGTGTCCCAAGGGGCCCCCAGTCCGCAGACAGTGAAAGCTGTCTCATCTGATGATAGCCCAGAGGCAAGGAAAACAGCGTCTGCTTGGGTTCCTGGCAGAGCCAGGAACCCAAAAGTGAGACTGCTGGTAATATGGTAGACAAGCATGAGTCCGCTTGGATCTTGCTTGTCTACTGGCAGAGGGGCAATTAGGGTTCGAGCGCTTGACGTACTCGGCCCCTGGAGATTGTGTAAAATCAGGAACTCACGACTAGGGCGCGAGACTGGTGATAAGGAGCAAAAAAAATTGTAGTCGCTTCTCGATCGGGAGGCAGGCCATGATGTGAAAACTGGTAGGTAGGAAAGAGGAAGAGTGGATGAACAACGGCAAAGTAAGAATTTACGAGCTATCAAAGGAATTGGATTCGGAGAATAAGAACATATTGAAAGTTTGCGAGAAGCTAAACATCACAGTGAAAAGCCACAGCAGCACAATATCAGCATCAGATGCTGAACGCATTCGTGCCCACGCAGAAAAACACCCAGAAGAATTAGTCAGCCACTCATCTCAACCTGCCAGTGTCAGCTCGGCATCAATTGACACAGAATCAGCACCAGACCAGCCGCCAGTAAAAAAACGGCAAGAAATTCTGGAAATTCGCCCAAATAGTAAGCCGATGTATGCTAATGGTTCTCATAATCAGAGTGGGGCAACGAAGCCTCAGAAGCTAAGGGCTCCGAAGAAACCAGTTCATCAGCATCCAAGTCAAAGTAGTGAGTTATCGGCGGCGAATGTTGAACTTCCGTCCCCCCCCAAACCCCGCACGGAAGGAGGTGCTGCCGAATCAATCGGGCGGAATGAAGAAAAAAGACCGACGTCGGAGCCAACTCGGGAATTGATAGTGGATAGGCAGGTGGAAGAAAAGCCGGAACTAATTGGTCCGCCAGTAAAGCGACAAGAAATAAAAACAGAGAATCGGCCAGCCATAAGCGTTATTGGTGAAGGGTCGGAAAAGCCAAAGGGACGAAGGAATCGGGAAGAAAATAAGCAGCAGTACCGGAAAGAACAATACCACAAGAAATTTAATCAGTCCAAGGAAATCGCAGAGGAAGAAGGCAAGAATATTCCGAGGTTCTCATCAGAACGGAAAGGAAAGGGGGTGGAAAATGCGGAGACAATTGTGTCTAATCGACCGATAATAAAACGGTCCAAAAATAAGGAGAAGAAACAGGATACGTCTGAGAAACAATCGGCAAGCAAAAATTGGACAGAGCCTCATAAACCGCCATTAAAACGAGTAGAGAGCCAAAAAATAGTCAGACTGGCATCGCGGGAAGGCTCCAAGAGTCGTAGTGGACTACGAGATGAGGCATCCTCAACGGGGACGCAACCGGTATTAGAACTGCGACGGCCCCGCCCGATGCGTCCAACGACAGCCCCAACAGATCGCTCGGATGAGGAATTATCGTCATCGCTGGTATTACGAAAAGACGTGTCCGACAGCTCAGAGGCGGATGAGAATACTAAAGATCGGGAGCTGAAGCGACCTGTACCACGTCCACCTAAGCGAGTGAAAAAACGGGAGTCCGAAAAGGAAGAGGATGAACAGATAGAAAGTAAAAAGGTCCCAAAAGCGCTAGCAAAGGCTAAGCGGCGTCCGATAATCATCTTAGATTCCGATTTAGATTCCGATTTAGATTCCGATGACGATCTGCTAGCCCCTGTGGAAGTCAGTTTGTCATTGGTGCGTCCAGCAAAACCGAAGGGAAGTGCAACTCATCAAAGTAAACTGGCAGCTTCGGCAGCACGACTTTCGAGCCACAAGGGGAAAGAAGGAATAAAGAGTCAGAAAACATCGGCTCGCAATCATCGGGAACAGGCTTCAAAAGAAAAGCCATCGAAAATTGTGCTTAAAGGTGGACTGACAGTGCAAGAGCTGGCGAGTCTCCTAGTTGTGCCGTCTCCGGAGATTGTCAAGGGGCTGTTCTATAAAGGAATTGCGGCGACGGTAACCCAAACCCTGGATGTAGAGATGGCAAGTCTAGTAGCCCAAGATCTCGGGGTGGAGGTGGAAATGGCGTCGGCTGAGTCTGAGGCTCGGAAAGTAACGGAGATGCTGGATGAGGCAGACTTGGAAAACTTGCAACGTCGTCCACCGGTGGTGACGATTATGGGCCATGTTGACCACGGAAAAACGACTTTGCTGGACTCGATTAGAAAAACTAAGGTGGCACAGGGAGAAGCTGGTGGGATTACTCAGCATATTGGTGCCTATCATGTGGATGTGGAACATGGAGGGTCTCAAGCTCAGATCGTTTTCTTGGATACTCCGGGTCACGAAGCGTTCACGGCAATGCGGGCGCGAGGGGCACGAGTTACAGATATTGCGATTCTGGTGGTGGCGGCTGATGATGGGGTGCGCCCTCAAACAATTGAGGCAATTAGTCATGCTCAGGCGGCGGAAGTGCCGCTGGTGGTGGCAATTAATAAAATTGACAAGGAGGGTGCCCAGCCAGATCGGGTGAAGCAGGAGTTGATGGATCATCGTCTGGTGCCAGAAGAATGGGGCGGCGAGACGATAATGGTGCCGGTGAGCGCGATCGAGGGAGAAAATCTGGATACGCTCTTGGAAATGATTCTGTTGGTAGCTGAAATAGAAGAACTCTCTGCTAACCCAGACCGGGTGGCAAAGGGAACGGTGATAGAAGCGCATCTGGATAAGGCGAAAGGTCCAGTCGCGACGCTACTGGTGCAAAATGGAACGCTGCGGGTGGGAGATACTCTGCTAGCAGGTGCGGCGATCGGGAAGGTCCGTGCAATGATAGACGATCGCGGTCAGCGGGTAGAAACGGCAGGCCCTTCTTGTGCGGTGGAGGTTTTGGGACTGGGGATGTGCCGTCTGCGGGGGATGAGTTCCTGGTGTTTGCTGACGAAAAAGAAGCTAAGGCGATCGCCCAAGCGCGGATCCTCGAACAACAGGAATCTCGTTGGCAACAGGCAATGGCATCCCGACGAGTCACTCTCAATAGTCTCAGCGCCCGCGCTCAAGAGGGCGAACTCAAGGAGCTAAACCTGGTCTTGAAGGCAGATGTTCAAGGTTCGGTGGAGGCGATCTTGGGATCGCTCAAACAGCTGCCTCAAAATGAAGTGCAAGTGCGAGTGCTGTTGGCCGCTCCGGGGGAGATCGCGCAAACGGATGTGGATCTGGCGGCGGCGTCAGATGCGGTGATCGTTGGCTTCAACACGAATTTGGCCAGTGGGGCCCGAGCTGCTGCTGACGATGCGGGTGTAGACGTGCGCGAATATGATGTCATCTATAGTCTGCTGGACGATATCCAGGGAGCGATGGAAGGTCTGCTGGATCCAGAAATGGTCGAAGAAGAACTGGGCTCTGTGGAAGTGCGTGCTGTATTTAATGTGGGTAAGGGTGTGGTCGCTGGCTGCTATGTGCTCTCTGGTAAGGCGGTGCGCAACTGTAATCTGCGGGTCTATCGCAGCAAGAATGTGATTTATGAAGGCATTCTCGACTCGCTCAAACGGATGAAGGATGATGTTAAGGAGGTTAGTGCTGGCTTCGAGTGTGGGATCGGTGTTGACAAATTCAATGACTGGGCGGAAAATGATATCATCAAAACCTACCGGATGGTGACTAAGCGACGTACTCTCTCAACAAAATAGGCATGCGCTCGTTGGTGCGGTAGATGGCTGGGCTCCGGTAGTAACTGTGTGGCTACCGGAGCTTAAACTCCCATGGCTGCACGCTCCGGGCCCCCTCCGCCACGCAGTGCGCGAACGGGATGGGCGCATCGCTCGCTTTGGGGGGCAGGGGGCAGGGGGAATGTCCTTCATTTTAGAGAGGGATGAGCGGGATATCTGACCGGGATGGATGCTTCAAGAGGATACGCCCCCTCGGAATACAGGGAAGACTGGCTCAGAATTTGTGGCTGATAGCTGCTGGCTAGGGAAAAAAATGTGATCGATGAGACAGAAGCTAATTGAAAATTAAGTTATATTAAAAGGAAATAAAAATAGGCGTTGCACATTTTGGGGATGATGCCCTTTTTTGCACAGGCTACGCTACTGAAAATGGCTTGTAGTCTAAGTTTGAGAGTTCTGCAACTATCTCCATCATCCCGTCCGAAGTGCAACAAAAACATTGAAAGCGCTCCATGAGTGCGAATGCTTTTAATATGAGTTGATTTTCATAGTACATTCACTAGCTAGGAGGAGTTTATGTCGAGTTTGACTTTATCACCAGCGCAGTCGTTCGTTTCCCGAGACACTCACCCATGTCGTGCGCATTCGCGTCACGACAGGGTGAGTGCTCGTGGAAACGATGCGGAAATATGGGAAAACCTCAACGGTGCGATCGCCTCTAGTTCGGGGTTTGAGCGTTGGCGAAGCGAACGCAGTGCAGACGCCGAGATCCAGAGCCTGAGTAAAGAGCAGCAGGTGCGCATTTACCTGCGGGAAACTTTAGAAACTCTGGCTTACTAAGGCTTACCGTTCCCAGGCGGGAGCCAGGGAACGAGGGTGGTAATTCCCATCCCTGTTCGGGGATGGGAATTATTATGTTAATCAGAAAAGATCGATAATATTCAAGATGCCTTGGATGGGTCTGGCTAAGCGGGTCAGCTGATTGTAAGCACCAGTGAGGCGATCGCCCTCTACATGTACCTGTTGGGTAGGATACTTTTGAATAGTTTCCATGAGTGTGATTTGACCGTCGTCACTGGCAGAGAGGATCAGGGCCGATCGTAAGGCTTGCCGAGATGCTTGATGGGAGGGGGTATGCACTGCTAAACTGAGGCGATCGAGGATAGCTTCGCCCATCTGGCTATTGAGTACCCGATCGAGAAAAATCAGATCGACGGGGACGGGAGTAGTGAGAGTGCGGCGAAGATTATCGGGGTCTAGTTCGGCGGTGTCCATATAGGCTTCCAGCTGGTTAGAGAGTTCTCCAGTATCGGCAAAGGTAGTTAATTCGCTAACGGACACGGAACGCTGGAAAATCTGATAATTCATTACTACCTGTTCAGATGCTTCTGCGGGGAGCGTCGATAGTAAGATATTGCCGCAGCCTACCAAAAATAATCCATAACGGAACCATAAAATTTTTAAGCGCATAACTACTCTCACCAGAACATCTATATCTAGTTTATTGTTTATTGTTAATGGTTGCTGGTGGGTCTCCTGGGTTTTGGGTGATGAGTAAAGCTTATAGTCACGCCAAATCAAGGGTTTCAGCCTTGATTATAGCGGTAAAATGTATATTACAATACATTTTACCCAGGAGCTCCTTGCTGGTTGGAGAACATAGTCCAGGCCGAGATCCTGCTTATGTTTTCGATATCTCTGCCAGAGCTCTTGTCCCAGGGGACTCGTCGTTTCCACGAGCAATCGCGGAAGTTTAAAGAGATACTAGATTATAGCGAAGAGTCAGCAATCGCGGAATTTTTTTAAACTTCCGCGATTGTCTCGGGAAACGAAACACAGGAGACATCGACCGCGCCTAGGGTTTTTTGGGGCGAGAGGCCCGTTGTTCCAGACGAAACAGCCAAACCATGAGAGCAACAACCCCGACTTGCAGGGCACAGTTGGGTAGGGCGGCTCCGACATTGCGCCCTGCCAGCAATTGTGCTAAAAAGACTAAGGCACCGATGAAGCCAGAAGCCCCGAAAGCTACATAGACAAACTGCCGCAGACCTCGGTAAGGTGCTTTCGCTTCTGCTTTGAGTCGAGCAGATTTTTCCGGACTCAGCTTGCCGTGTCCCCTTACATGCGTTCTATCGTAGTTTCTCATGCCTGTCAAGGGTTCCGAGGAGCCGGTCGGTGGGTTCGGTGTTGGCTTGTTTGAGCCTGCTGGGTCTGTTATAGGTTTCATCTGTTGTTGTTAGGTTAATATTGTCTGGTAAATTTTTCTCAGGAAGCACACAATAGCAAAAAGCGTGCTATACTAGTGAAAAGTATGTGCCGGTGTAGCTCAGTGGTAGAGCATGCGATTCGTAATCGAAAGGTCAGCGGTTCAAATCCGCTCATCGGCTTGGTTTGGATGATTAGTTGATTAGTAATTGTAACTGGACAGTGCGAAGTTCTATGGCTGCGCCACGCTACGCGATTGGGGAACTGCTTGTCATAAGCGGGTTTGGGCCCGTGAGACCTCCGATGAGCAATTCGCGGGCATCATGAGGAGCAAGGGGTTCAGCTTTTAGGATAGGTCCTATTTTCAGAGAACTTCGCACTCTCTATAACTGAGGTAATTTAAATGAAATCCTTACAAGGCTTGCGGTTTCCGCCGCGTTCGCCCCTCCCGAAAATTTACACAAATGATTTAGGTTCGCTATAGATTGAGAGTACCAGGTCTTCCGCCACATTCACTCCTATTTACAACTAGCAGAAAGACTATGGCCTTTGACCAATGAACCGATAGCAAATCGTAGCGATCGCATGTCCTTGACGAGTTGTCAGAACTCTTGTTTGAGCGCTGCCGTCAACTCTTGAATCTCAAAGAGTTGATGAGAGGCTTAACCAATTTCTCTTGGTGGGGCAGGCTTGGGGACGGCTAATTATGGTCAATCTTTATACTTATATTTTTGCTTCTTGTTGTGAATCCTCTGGGAGGGCGACATCCAAGCTGAAATCCTTACCCAGTAAGGATTTCAGCCCATAATCTCCAACAAATCCATGCTGTTTTGGGCCGACAGACGACGTATTTATAAGGGTTTGAGCTTCATAAAAATGAAAGAATGGTCAATTGAGTGCTCATGTCGCCCCCTCAGGTGAATACTGCCATTTTTGACAATTCGTTTACTTTGACAATCAGGACAGGTCGCTAATAAGTATTCCCTTTCCTCGCAACAATCACCCCAGAACCATTCCCCGACGCAAAATCAATCCGCACGGTAATTTGTTCGGCAATATCTTGAATATCCTGTGCCAGAGTCTAGGGCACGAAATCAGAAGCTAACTGAGCAAAAGTCGCAATAGGAACGCCCCAACTAGAGCTGCGGATATTCTGGCGTTCCCGTTTATCCTCGGGTCTCGTACCATCCTCATATACATAAGGATCGAAGAACGGATAGGCGTGCATCCCATTGATAGCAATCATCTTACCTGCGCCATTCAGAACCGGACCGCCGCTCATCCCCTTTTGGATATCATTACTGTAGCCGATGCGGTAGCCCCCTTCAAAAGCTTTATCTGGCAAAAGTGTGATCTACCCCTCTGACAAAACCAACTCCTCTTGTTGGTAGGGGAAACCCGCAGCTACCACCTGCTGCTTGGGAAACATGCGATCGCCATGACCCAAAGAAGCTATGGAATAATCAGCCTCGGCGCTGAACTGCAACAGGGCCAAATCTTTCCCCTGAAAATCCACCTTCTCCACCACAGTCGCTGGATATATTTTCCCATCATTCGTCTCGATGCGATCGGGAGAACCCACTGCGATGACGTGGTCATTAGTAAGAACAGTATAACGCCCGGATTCCTTCATAATCAAAGTGCCCGAACCACGAGCATCACCCGCCCATACCTTAACAGTAATTGATTCAGCGATTTGATGCAGTTCCTCCTGGGAGAGTACCTCCACCGCCTGCTGAGAAACCCCCGGTATTGCATTACAGCCATAAAGCCCAACCGGTCCCCAGGATAAACTGCTTATACATGCTATCAGTACTATTGTACGACGATTCATCTTTCTTCTCTTTGTTAGAACGCCCTCACCCGTTCCCAGGCAGAGTCGTGGGAACGAGGGGTCCGCCTGCGCGGGCTGAAATTCTCTCGTTCCTAGGCTCCGCCTGGGAACGACAATTTGAGGCGGAGCCTCTAGTCAAGCATCTCTATTCTATCACCTTCTGGGCGGTTACGAAACCCCAAATATACCCGATCGCCTGTTCTAACCGGTTGCCTGGCGATCGCCGTCACACCCGATCGCCAGGACGAAAGTCCTAACAATCCCCACCAGAAATGTCTGGCTGCTGAACGCTTGCATCCCTACTTGTAATAGCCAATTACACCAGATTTTTATCTTGACACATTCTTTTAGCATTTTCAACTCCTTTTTGATATTTATTTTCCCGAACTTAATATTTTTTTAGCGATTCTTTAGAAGACATATAAATCAAATACTATCATCAGATGGCCGATCGCGCGATCGGAGTCCAGAGGGTTCCCTGACAACGACCGCCGTACTGACTGGAGACGCAAATAACATGTTTACCATTTTCCTTTCCTGTGGTAATATAGTTGAGGATACCCTCTAACCTGTATTTCTCAAATTTTGCCGATACTAGATCGCACCTCTTTTCCGGTGGATAGCCCGCATCGGTGAAAGCCTCTGATTTCCAGCAATTCAATGCTAGCGGATCTCTCGTGGTTCTGGCAAAGGTCGGTACCGTCTTGAGAGCGATCGCAGTAATAAACAGGGGTAGCGTTTTGTGTGCAGCGGAGTCTCTTCTTTAGTAGTGGACGAACCTTGCTGGCAGGCAGTAGCATTCAGAGCAATGATGGCCACTGCTGCGAGAAAAGTTTTCCGGGATTTGTTTTTCAGGGCATTTCATGGGGTATAATAAAATGAATGCAATAATGCTCCTGACTCGCACAGTTTCTCTATTAAATCAAATACTATCATCAGATGGCCGATCGCGCGATCGGAGTCCAGAGGGTTCCCTGACAACGACCGCCGTACTGACTGGAGACGCAAATAACATGTTTACCATTTTCCTTTCCTGTGGTAATATAGTTGAGGATACCCTCTAACCTGTATTTCTCAAATTTTGCCGATACTAGATCGCACCTCTTTTCCGGTGGATAGCCCGCATCGGTGAAAGCCTCTGATTTCCAGCAATTCAATGCTAGCGGATCTCTCGTGGTTCTGGCAAAGGTCGGTACCGTCTTGAGAGCGATCGCAGTAATAAACAGGGGTAGCGTTTTGTGTGCAGCGGAGTCTCTTCTTTAGTAGTGGACGAACCTTGCTGGCAGGCAGTAGCATTCAGAGCAATGATGGCCACTGCTGCGAGAAAAGTTTTCCGGGATTTGTTTTTCAGGGCATTTCATGGGGTATAATAAAATGAATGCAATAATGCTCCTGACTCGCACAGTTTCTCTATAATAATTTCAGTCGGTTAAAACAGACTTGGCGCCTCGAAACCTGGGGACAGCCTGGGAACGCGGGAGTTTGCAACCCCCGGCGGGCTATCGGGAAAAGCGCAAGATGTGAGTTTGGAAACCGGGTTTCTGGACTACCTTTTAGCGACCAGCATAAGCACCGATTGGCTCTTTGATAAAGCCGATATAGAGATGCTTGAAGGTAGACTTGAGCACCCGAGGCAGCCCAAAATCGATCGGGACGAGAGATGCTGGCAATTTCCAGTCATCAACAAGCAGTTCCTCGGGGTGCAGCAGGGGAAAATCAATATCCCCGATCGCCTGCCAGAGTCCCAGTCGCTGGCAAGCTGCTGCGGTCGGCACAACTGCGGGGTCAACCTGAAGAATTGCTAGCATTGAGCTATCTATGGCAAACACATTAGTAGCAGCACCCAAAATTCCCAGATGACGGGGTTCGCCATTAATCGGACCATTACCTTCATGAGCAATGATACCATCAATAATCGTCAAATCTGGGTTAATTGCCCGCGCCGTTTCCACCAACATTTCCCCAAAGCGGGCGCTATCTTTGCCTGCTTCTAGGTGCCACCAAGCTTTCATCTTCCCTGGCACGCAACCGAACAGGTTTTTCACCCCCATCGTCATGGTCAACTGCCCGTGAGATTTTACGCAACGGCCAAGTTAATCACCACATCAGCATCCATCGCCTCTTTGCACAGGCGCAGATGATTAAATTCCTCGCTGACCGTCTCATAGCGCTGGCCGTGAAATTCCACAATGGGCAAATTCAATTCTGTCATCAATTCCAGATAACCATTTGCCTTCGCCACACCTTTAGCACTGCCAAATGCGGGACTATCTCCCAAAAACGGCTTGCCTCCAGCTGCTTGCACCAGTTCGGCAACGCAGTACGCCAGTTCTTTGCGAGTGATGCATTCCTTCGTCGGACGAGAACCAGTCAGCAAATTGGGTTTCAGCAACACCCGATCGCCTGGTTTAACAATGGCCTCTATCCCTCCCAGAGGTTCCAGCAGCTTTAACAAAGACTGCCGCAGTTCTTGCAATTCATAGGACTCGGCCCGAATTAAACTGACAGTAGACATAATGAAACTTCCACAATAATTAACAACAAACTAAACAAATCTGCCGGTAGCACCGCGCTGCATAGCCGTCACCCGATCTGCCTTCGGGAACACCCCGACTCCCACTATTTCCGACAGAGGAGGCGAAGCCTCCACCTTCACCACCCGGGCCATGCAGACGAATACTGTTTGATCGAACAGATGGAATGTCAACCAGGGTCTTTCCAACAACAGATTGACTTGCTTCTTGAATTCGGCTGGCGGAACTGGTAAATTAAAGGCTTCTGACTCTCCATTGTCATAATAAAATGTGACTTGCGTTGTGTCCTGTTGACTTGGCATCGCTCCAAGGCTCCGAATTGCTTTATTCTTTAGCTTAACCCCATCTAGGCTAGCACATTTCATGGAAGTTCTGCCAACTGCTGTCTGACCCAAGTTTTGAAAGACTCGCGTCTAGGGCAGTTCCCCAATTTCCCAACTTTTTTCTCTTATTCCTAGGTATTTCCCTCAGGGGCAGATTGGCAAAGGTAGGAGATCCCGTGCAGGGTACATATCGTCCTGCTTGCATTTGGTAAATCTGCCAGCTCCCCGGGTAACGAACCCTACGCTACTTGTTCCTCGTAGCGCCACAGTTCCGGAACTCCCAAAGCGGCATAAATTATCTGTCTGTCAACAGATGAGCTTGTATAATCTACTTCTAGCACTAAGTCAGGAGGGGGGTCTTTGGTCAAGTCAAGTTCTTTTTTGTTTCTCATCAGCGGTTCGTTCTGAATGTATAATCCCGAGTCTGGTTCCGCCCCCCGCCTTAAATCTGGACGATTACAGGTAACTGAACCTACCTTTTTCAGGTTCAGCTTTAATTCGGTAGCTAATATCACTATCAGGTTTTCAATCAATCTTTTCCAATTTTCGTGACGGAATGAAGGACTCATTATTTCTAACATTCCTCGTTCGTAAGCAACTCTAGTGACGCGCTCGTTCCCCATTTCTGCCAGCATGGCTACATAGGTTGGCCAACTGATGTTGTTCAAGAGTACCCGATCGGATGTTGTTTTGCAAGTCACGTTCATAGCACTAAATAGTTAATATTTGGTATTTGGCAAAAGAATGCTACAATTATTTTATCATCATCCTCTTATCATCAGACGCTCGTCCTCTTATCATCCTCTTAGTCGGTTAAAACCGACTTTAGCTATTAGCCGGGGGTTTTTTTAACCCCCGGCGGGCTAACAGCGAAGACAAATGCTATTAGCTTGTCGCCGCCGCAGTCGCAGAATCGGAATTTTTGGTCAGGCGAGAAATCAACCGCCAGATTTCCCCTATCCACAGCACTACGGAAGTGCCACCGATAATTACTAACCAATCATGCAAGGATATTGGTACGGTGCGGAAAAAGTCGCCCCCAAATTGCACCATCAATATTTGACCGACGAAAATCAGTAAGGCAATGGTGATAAACCCTCGGTTTTCCCATACCTTGGAGAAGGCGGAATTGTTCAAGCCAAAGCATTTGGCATTGAACATATTCCAGAATTGTAACATGACGAAGGTGCTGAAGAACAGGGATAGTTCGTAGGGATTAACATCGCCATCTTGCTGGATCTTCAGCAGGAAGCCAACTAGAAACACCAGAAAGATGATGCCCACACTGAATATACTCACGGCCATCGGTTTGGAGATGATAAAGGCTTCTGGATCTCGTGGGGGATCGTTCATTACTTTCTCGCTGGGTGGTTCCGTTGCTAGGGCTAAGGCCGCAAAGGTATCCATGATCAAGTTTACCCATAACAGCTGCACTACGGTCAACGGCAAGTTGATGCCGATGAAGGGCCCTAATAAGGCGATGAAACATGCAGCTACGTTGATGGTAGACTGGAATAAGATGAATTTCTGGATGTTCTGGTACAGCGATCGCCCCCACATGACGGCATTTTCGATACTGCCGAAGGAGTCATCCAGAATAATGATATCACTGGCTTCCTTGGCAACGGAAGTGCCAGTTTTGCCCATTGCTAAACCAACTTGGGCTTGATTTAATGCTGGGGCATCATTGGTGCCGTCTCCAGTCACTGCTACTACTTGACCGCTATCTTGCAGCAGCTTCACTAACCGCAGCTTGTCTAATGGACGAGATCGGGCTAAGACCTTCAACTTCATGGCCGCAGCTTTAGCGGTTCGATCGTCCATCGCCGCAAATTCCGGACCGGTCAGGAAGCAGTCGGACGGATCGTTTTCCTTTGCTAAGCCGATCGCCCGGGCAACTTCCTTAGCTGTGGGTAAGATATCTCCAGTGACTACCTTTACCATCACTCCTGCTTTTTGACAGACAGCCACAGCAGCAGGTACGTCGGGACGGACCGGATCCGCGATCGCGGCAAACCCCAGCCAGATCAAATCTCGTGCCAGGTTATCGATCTCGACCCCTTCAACATACTCCACATTTTCCCGATAGGCAAACCCCAAGGTCCGCATCCCCCGTTCTTGATATGAGTTGAGTTCTGCTGCTATGGACTGCTTTTCCCCTAGGGGCTGAATGCCGTCCGGGGTGAGAATGGAGTTACAGCGATCGAGGAGAATTTCCGGGGCACCTTTAATATGCAGGATGCTGTTACCCGTAACCAGGGAATTTCCCAGGGTTGCCATGTACTTGCGTTCCGTGGAAAAAGTCCATTGATAGGTAATGGGAAACTCCTCCCGCTTTTCAAAGTAGGGTACTTCCCGATCGTCCAACCATAACAGCAGGGCCCCCTCCGTGGGGTTTCCCAGGACATTTGGCTGGGCAGCGGAGGGGTTCCTGCGCGTGTCAGATTTTTTCTCTAAATTAGCGGTCGTGTTGACAGTAATGGCTTCTACCACTAGCTTGCCAGCATCCTTGAGAGTATCTGCGGTAATTTCTTCAGTCAGGTAAGGAAACTTGATGTCGCTTACCCGCATGGCATTCAGAGTCAGGGTGCCCGTTTTATCCGAACAGATCGCCGTCGCTGCGCCGATGGTTTCGCAAGCATTCATCCGCCGCACCAGGTTATTCTGCTGGGTCATCTTGCGCATGCTGTAGGCCAGAGAGAGGGTGACACTCAAGGCTAAACCTTCGGGGACCGCGACCACTATGATCGTCACCGCGATCATAAAGTAGGTGAGAAATTCCGTGGCCACGTGAGTGGGGATCCAATCGCTGGGAGACTGGGGTATCCAGTTAAAAGCATAACCCAGACCTATGCCCGCACCAAAGACGGCTAATGCTAAACCGATATTGATCGCCCATCCTAACAGACTTTCATTTTCCAGCCATTCTGGGGGTTCCGCTTCTCCCCCCGTTAGTTCGATCGCATCGTAGACAATGGGTAACCAAACCCGAACTAACCCGATCGCGATCGCGCTCACGGCGAGCAGTCCTGTAAAATACCATTGTCCCGGGGTCAGATTTAGATCTCCGGTCAGGATGCCCCGTACTATCAGGGCAATGTCGATCAGGACTGCCACTGCAAAGCCCAGAACTCCGATCAGTCTGCTGAGGCGGTCCAGTTGGATATTCAGGGGCGTATCTTGGTCCGACTCAATCGTCGCCGCCTGGGAGGTTTTGCCAATTTCCGTGCCGTCCCCCACCGCCGTCAGTTCCAGGGTAGCGCGTCCGTCGGCAATAATGGTGCCCCGCAGGGCTTTATCTGCCGGATAGGCCGTTTCATGTTCGGCGGCATATTTGTCAGCCATTTCTGTGGCCACCTTGGTGACGGGAACCCCTTCCCCTGTCAAGCTAGCTTCATTTATTTGCAGGGAAACCGCTTCCAGGACTTGACCGTCTGCGGGGACTTCTTCACCAATTTCCAGAAATACGATATCTCCCACCACCAGGTCTTTCTTGGGGACCGTTGTAAAGTTGCCCTCCCGAATGACCTTGATGGGAACCTCATCGTTGACTTGGTTGAGGATCTCGAATTCCTCGTTGGCCTTGTATTCGTTAAAGAAGGCCACGGTGGTTGCCAGCAGGATGGCGATGACAATGCCGATGCCTTCGGTAATATTGCCATCGAAAATCCCCACCACGATCGCCAGGAAAGCGGCGACCATGAGAATGCGGACGATCGGGTCTTCAAATTTTTCCAGAAACAGTTGCCACCAAGGGTCTCGTTCCGGTGGTGTCAGGAGGTTGGAGCCATATTTTTGCCGAGAGGACTCCACTTCCGCCGCCGTTAGACCTTGGAAGATTTTGGGATTGCGTTCTACAGTTACTGTCATGCTACTCTCTTGTCTTACCCTGGGGTACAGGTGTATGTTCTAGCGGCCTGAGTTGCCGTTTGTGTCCCCGGGTGCGAGTTCGGTATCCCCTGGGTAGTGCTCAGATGATGTCCCCCGGGTTTCTAATAGCGTCCGGGGGACATCAAGCTCCCAGGGGATACCGAAAGCTTCCGGGGGGCACAGTACATTCGTTAGCATAAACCTTACTGTATAGAACGCCTAGTGTTGACAACCGATACAGCCACTGTGTAGGACGGGCGTCTCCCTTCGGGACTTGCTTGGACCACGATGTGCAAATTTCTGCGGAAGAACAACGGTTTCTCGCTCTTTTGCTGAAAATGTTGTTCTCAAAACGGGTGTGGTCAAAAATGGTTGCAGCGGGATACCCTATGCAACTATTTTTGACCACACCCAACTTCGTGAGTGAAAACTGTCGATTAAAACATTATCTCCCTCGATTAGAAAGAAAAACGTCACTCAAAATCCGAATAAATGTTAGAGAACACCAGAAAAAAGACGATCCAACGGTCAAGTTGTTGACTCGCGATTTCGACAAACCACAAGGCGCAAATTTGGGAGTCTGTGATACTGTTTTTCCAACTCCGCCATTGCCTGCGGTGCCAGTTTCGCCAAAAAAACAGTGTTAGAGATGGATAATGCGTCTATTCATATGAGCAATGCAGTCAAAAATAAACAAGAATAATGGAAAAAAAAGGTTTAAAAATATTCTATTTTCCCACCTATTCTCCACAGTTAAATTATTGAAATTTTCTGGCGCTTTATTAAATCTGAGTGGTTAAATATTGAGGCCTATGAGAGTTTGGAAAGTTTATTTAAAGCGGTAGAAGATGTGTTTCGAGACTTTGGTAAAAAATATCAAACTAATTTTGCCTAACTACTTAGTAGGGAATTGCCTCACCCTCTCACCCCCTCACCCTCTCACCCCCTCACCCCCTCACCCCCTCACCCCTCACCCCTAATGATATGCCGATATTTTCAAACACCCGCGCATCAAGCGACGATCGTTATTGGCTGGGGATTTGGGCGGTTATTTTCGAGCCTCAACTAAGGGATCCAATCGGGCAAACTATAATAATGGTTACCGGCGAGCGCGACAGCTCGATAGAAGAGTGCTGGAGAATCATCCTTCGGGAATAGGAAGAGAATAGGAAGAGAATAGGAAGATGGTAGTTAGTAAGGGTAGCGGGTCGCAAGTAGGGATTTTAGCGCCTGAAACCATGGAGTATAGTCAAATCACTACATCTTGACCACTACCTAATATAAAAGTCAAGAAATGATGGATGAATGGATGAGCAGTTTACGCTACCACTCCCCGAAGAAATCAAAAATGATGGAAAAATCCATCCAGTCCTTTCAGTGTCCAGAAGTTTTGGGTATTCGACGACAGGTTCCCCTCCTGGACGGAAGGAGGGTGGAGCAGGTATTCTTGGACAATGCAGCTAGTACCAAGGCATTTGCAGCCGTTGGCGACTTTCTGGAAGAAATTCTGCCTTACTACTCTAATATCCATCGCGGTACGGGGTTCGACTCCACTTTCTGCACGGAACGCTACGAGGAAGCTAGGGAGATTATTGGTAAGTTTGTCGGCTACGATCCTGAAAAAGATGTGGTAGTTCCGGTTCGCAATACCACCGAAGGCTTGAACCTTTTGGCTCATACCATCCCTTTTGAACCGGGGGACAGGGTCATCACCACCACGTCGGAACACCACAGCGACGATCTGCCCTGGCGCAGCAAAGCTAAGGTAGATTACATCCCCTGCGATGGGGACGGTAAGCTACAATTGGATAAATTGGAAGAACTGTTAAATCCCAAGGAAGGCAGAGTGCGAGTGGTGAGCGTCACGGGAGCTTCCAACGTGACGGGAATAGTCACTCCCATCCACAACATTGCCACTTTAGCCCATAATCATGGTGCCATCGTCATCGTAGATGGAGCACAGCTAATTCCCCACCGCTCTTTTGACATGAGAGCCCACGGAGACTTGAGTCACATCGATTTCGTGGTTTTCAGCGGTCACAAAATGAACTGCCCTTTTGGGGTTGGAGCGGTAGTAGGGCGAAGGGACATTTTCGCGGACGCCCCCCCCTATCAATCTGGGGGCGGTACGGTCCACTCCGTGAGTTTAGACCATATCATCTGGGCGGAACCCCCGGAAAAACAGGAGGCAGGTACTCCCAATATTCCCGGTATTTTAGCTCTAGCCCGAGGAATTCAAATTATGGAAGCAGTGGGCATGTCTACCATAGAGGAGCGGGAAAAGTACCTCACCGAGCTAATGCTCGAAGGGCTGTCTTCTATACCAGGAGTAGAAATCTTTGGGAGTGCGGACCCGGAAATCAAAGTGGGAGTGGTGAGCTTTAGGATACCCCGACTTCATCATGCTTTGGTGGGAGCTATTCTTTCCTACGAGTGGGGTATTGCGGTGCGCCACGGTTGTTTTTGCGCTCACCCCCTAGTGAAGCAACTACTCCACATTTCCCGGGAACAGGAGCGTGAGTTTGAAGAGGAGATTCTGGAAGGAGTTCGAGTTAATGTACCCGGAGCGGTGCGGGCTAGTCTGGGTATTCACAATACTGAAGAGGATGTAGAGAGGTTGGTGGAGGCAGTGTCCTGTATCGCCCGCGGGCAATGGCAGGGTAAATACCACCAGGAACAGTCCTCAGGAGAGTTCCTCCCCCAGAACTTTCGCTTCGATTTTGACCAACTGCCGGGTTTTGCCACTCCCCCTCCCCAAAAGTCCAGGAAACCAAAGCTAGCTCGGAATATCAGACCATTTTATGCCGCTGCCAGTTTACTATTCTTCGCGCTAGGTGGAATAGGGGGATGGTGGTTGCGCTCCCAGGAGTTAGATAAGATTGACTCAAGGTCAGCATTAGCGTCAGATATAACCCCAACCCCGGTGCAAACCATCGCCATCGTTCCAGAAACAGTTCTGCGAGAGCGCACTTTCACGGGTACGGTGGAACCAGTTGAGTCCGTCACCCTCACCACCCGAGTCAGGGGACGTATTGAGAGGCTGTCGGTACAGCTGGGGGATGTGGTACAAGCGGGGGAGGCGATCGCAGTGGTAGAAGTCAGGGATATCCAAGCCCAACGGAGTAGAGCAGCGGGGGTGAGGAGCCAAAGAGAAGCGGCTTTAACCCAAGCACGGGCTGCTAAAATGACGGCTCAATCCCAAATGAATCAAGTTCTTTGGCGTCGGAATGAAACTGAAGCTAAACTCCAAGAAGACAGAGCGCAACTAGTAGAAACTCAGGCAGAACTAGAGCGGATAGAGGCTGAACTAACAGAAGCGAAGCGAGATAGAAACCGCATGAAAAGCTTGCAAGCTGGCGGTGCTGTGAGTCAGTCTCTGTTGGATGAAGCAAATACTCGGGTGGCGGTAATATCGGCTCGGAGGGACCAAACTCAAGCAAGCATTGACCGAGCTATTGCTATAGTTAAGCAAACTGAAGCTCGGGTAAAACAAGCCATTGAGCAGGTACGGCAATCAAAAGCAGAAGTGGCTCGAGCTGAAGCAGGAGTGAAAGAAGCTGAAGCATTGGTGGCTCAAGCTACAGCAGAATGGGAGGGAATTGGGGCAGAATTGAGCTATAGTACGGTGGTGGCTCCCTTTACGGGTATTGTCACTCAGAAACAGGCCGAGGTGGGAGCCATCGCAGGTCCCGGACAACCTCTGGTGACTTTGGAAAGCAAGAACCGCCTGCGATTTACTGTGGAAATTCCCGGAAATAGGTCAAGTGCAACAGGGACAATTCCTGGATGTCAATCTAGATGCGATCGGGGATACCATCTCCGGTCGGGTCGATCGAATTATCCCCTCAGGAGACCCCACTTCCCGCAACTTTACCGTTAAAATTGCTCTGAACCAGCACCCAAATGTTCTGGCAGGCATGTTTGGGCGCTTGCAAATTTCCCAACCCCACACCGCTATAACTATTCCCACCACCGCTTTGGTTAAAAGAATGGGTATTACTGGTGTATTTACCGTTACAAACGATCGTCCTCAATTTATACCGATCGCCCCAGGTAAGGTCTACGGCGATCGGGTGGAGATTAAACTAAGCCATCCCGTCGCCGAGACGACTTGTCTTCAAATCCGGACGTGAGACTTTCACCTCATCCGGCTCCTCAGTTTCAATTTCCCATAGGGTGCGACCCCCCTTTACTGCCGTCCGTTTCTGTTTTGGCGTGATGACAGTAGTCATGTAGCAACTGTAGGTTAGTGTACCAGTCCTTTCCTCCCAGTGAGGTTGGTAAAATATGATCCACTTCCCATTTGTCGCCGTCCCTAAATGTTAGTCCGCATCGTGCGCATTTGCCTTTCTGTCTCTGAAGCAGGTTTAAGACTCTCTGCTTTACTTCCGGGCTTTTCCTTAATCTGAGACTCCAGTATACGAGGTTACCGTCCATGGGGCTAGCCGTTCCCTTCACTTTTACGTGTCTGATTATTTCAGTTTCAGAGTGTCGGTACAGTATAATCGCCTCACCGTTCTTTAACTTCGTCGTGAAATTCCACTGGCGAGTTTTGGTGGGGATCCAATATTTCTTCGTTACCCATTTCTTTGTTTTGTTAGGGTGTCGTCTTCTTGCCCAATTCCAAGTTAATCTCCATAGAAATACGTCCATTTCTCCAAACACTTCTTTGCTTACTACCGCTCTGTAGTAGTTACACCATCCTCGTACTATCGGGTTTAGTTTGGCTATTAACGCGGCTTGTGGCTGTGCTCTATGGCTTTTTACTACATCACGTAGTCTCTCTTTGTGTCTCTCTATGGCTTTCTGGCTGGGTTTTATCAGTGTTTTGAATCCGAGTATTTGACCGTTTGTGTTTTTGCCGCTGTGGTAACGACCCACTTTGTATTGTCTAACGTTGAATCCTAGGAAATCAAATCCTGGTTTTTCCCCGTTAAGCGTGTGGGATATTCGTGTCTTTTCGGCCAAGAGTTCCAGTCCTATCTCCGATAACCATTTTTGAACGACTTCTTTGGCTTGCTCGATTACCTCTTGGTTTTCATGCATTACCACAAAGTCATCCGCGTATCTCACTACTGCTAGTTTTTTTTTTGTTCGCTTATTGTTTTTGGGATTATCTCCCTGACCGCAGCTTCCAGCCCATGGAGCGCAATATTAGCCAACAGTGGGGATATTACTCCTTCCTGTGGTGTTCCAGCTTCTGTTGGCTGGAATATCTTTCGGTCCATCACCCCGGCTTTTAACCATTCTCGTATTAACTTACGGATTGGTGATGTATTAGGTCGGGGTCGAGCTAGTACTCGCGTACCAACCCTCCCTTTCAAAACCGGACTTGCTACTTTCATAGCATCCGGCTCCTGGTTGGTGAGTCCGTTGTCTCCGGTAACCTTTGGTTGGATTACTCCGCCCTGGTCTTATCATCTGGAATTTTGCCCCTTATTTTTCTCGCTAAAACACGTCAAGCCTCGGGCGGTGAATAGCCGGGAAGCTGCCACCCTATTTACTATCCTTCCCTAACGTGGTCCCTCCCTGGCGTTCTGCTGGGCTGAGTACCGCGAGCTTTTACCTCACTTGAACTCTTAGCTTTCGTATATATGCCTAATGGACAGGTCCGCTGGCACCGTATCATTTAGAGCTACTTTTCCCTCTGATTTCTCACCATATCCGTCCGACGTCAGCGGCTAACTGGAATCGCAACTTTTCTTTGGTCGATTAGTTCGGTTCCAGTTTGCATCCTATCCTGAGCGTTACCCCAGGCGCACGACATGGGTGGGTGTCTCCGGACGCGAAGCTACCGTAGGGGTGGTGCTTTTACCCCTGCACCTGGGGAGACGGGCTTGCACCGTCATCATCCGTAAGTTCTCGAGGCTAATGATGCCCCGGTAGTGGTCCCCTGAGTTGACTTGTGTCATCTCAGTTTACACTAAACGAATCGCACGTCTTATCGGGGCTAAAGCCTGGGGGACTGGTGATTGAGGGACCGGACTCCAATTTGCACAGAAATACACCTGTCAAGCAGTTATAGCTGTCGAATTGAAGTCCAGTCCGATAGGTTGGGTTAGGGACAGGGTAACCCAACAGCGCAGTTTGGCTGGGTTTCCTTCGGAAACCCAGCCGACAAGCTCAAAAAAACAGATTATGAAAAACACGATAACAAGTAAGATTACTGCCTATTTTATTAACTCCCAGGTTACCATCTTGCTAATCGCGGCTCTGCTAGCATTTGGGTTCATGGCAGTACTATTTACTCCCAAAGAAGAAAACCCTCAAATTGTTGTTCCGGTAGCAGATATCTATTTGAGTTATCCCGGGGCACCGGTAGAAGTAGTAGAGAAGACCTTAACCACCCCAGTGGAAGCCAAAATTAGGGAAGTAACCGGGGTAGAGCATATCTATTCTGCTTCCTCTAACTCCGGGGCTAGGATTACGGTCCAGTTTTTTGTGGGTCAAAACTGGGAAGAGAGTCTGTTCAAGCTGCAAAATCAACTATTTAGCTATCAAGACCAACTTTTGCCCCCTGGGGTAACCTATATCATCAAACCCATCAGTGTGGATGACGTACCCATTGTCACCCTAACCCTCACAGGAGAGCATTATACGGATAACCAGCTGCGTCGGGTGGGGGAAAGACTGTTGGCTGATTTACGCAGCGTTCCTAACACCGCTAATTTGACCATTACTGGCGGTCAACCTCGCACCATAGTGATAGATATAGATCCAGATAGGTTGGCTGGCTACCGTCTCTCTTTATTGGCGATCGCCGGAGAACTGGAAAGAGAAAATGTGCAATTACCTGCTGGGGATATCTCTCTAGGGAAAAATCGCCTCTTTATCCAGGGAGGAAATTTATTTCAATCTCTTGCCGATGTCAAAAACACAATCATTGGTTTTGGGGCTGAGAACTCTCCTATTTATCTAGAAGACGCAGCTACAGTCAAGGATGATTTTGGCGATCGCACCACCATCTCCCGCATTAATTATCGCCAAGACGCGGACATCACTTATTCTCATCCAGATCCCGATCTCACGCCAAGGGGACCATTTATAACTCAGCCCGCCATCACCCTTGGTATTACCAAAAAGCCAGGTACCAATGCGGTGAAGGTAGCCCGGGATATCCTTAAAAGGGTAGAAGAATTAAAAACCCAACTGCCTCCCGGAGTGGAAATTGCCGTCACCCGCAACGACGGTGTCACTGCTAGTGGTGCGGTGAAGGATCTGTATCGCAGTCTTTTCCTCGCTATTGTTATTGTAGTGGCACTGCTGATACCTTTCTTGGGTTGGCGATCTGCTGCCATTGTGGCTTTTGTCATTCCCCTCACTCTTGCGGGTACCCTGGGGGTAGGCTGGTTAGCAGGTCAGACCATCAACCGCATTACTCTATTTGCCTTGATTCTAACTTTGGGTACTCTAGTAGATGATGCTATTGCTATTACTGAAAACATCCATCGACGGTTTGAGCAACCGGGAATGAATTTCGCTCAAAAAGCCCAGGAAGCCATCGCCGCTGTGAGTGAATTGGGATCCCCCGTTATCCTCTCTACTATTACCGTTATCCTAGCTTTTTTACCCATGGGTTTCGTCACTGGTATGATGGGACCATATATGGGACCAATTCCTTTTAACGTTCCCGTGGCTATGGTTATTAGCACTATCCTCGCCCTCACCGTGATTCCCTTCTTAGCCTTGCGGTTTTTGAAGGTAAAACCTCCCCAGAGGAGCACAACAGGTACTAGGGTATCTCAATGGTATACCCTAGTGATGGAGCCTTTATTGAACTCTGCTTTTCGCCGTCGCTTCCTACTCTTATTTATCGCTAGTTTGCTCTTGGCTAGCTTGACCTTGCCCCTAACCCAAGTAGTTAAATTCCGCATGTTGCCCAAAGCAGATAAAGATACCTTTTTGGTGCAGCTGGATGCCCCCAACGGTACCAGTTTAGCCCAGACTAATAGAATAGTCAACTCCCTGGAGGCTATCTTAAAGGAAGAGAGGCAAATTACTAACTTTGAAACCTATGTGGGCACCCGAGCACCGGTGGATTTCAACAATCTGTTGCGGGGAGGTACTCCGTCTCCTACCAACGGGTTTTGACCACACATCTCCGACAGCATATCACACTAATCTGAGAACTGCTATATCTACCGGTCCACGACCTACCTACCATGCACCATCTTCGCTAAATCTCGCAGGAAATCAAAAATTATGATATGACTCTATGGCAAAGTTACGTGACTCTATGGCAAAGTTACGTGACTCTATGGCAAAGTTACGCGACTTTAACGCAGAGTTACGCGACTTTAACGCAGAGTTACGCGACTTTAACGCAGAGGTGCGCGACTTTAACGCAGAGGTGCGCGACTTTAACGCAGAGGTGCGCGACTTTAACGCAGAGGTGCGCGACTTTAACGCAGAGGTGCGCGACTTTAACGCAGAGGTGCGCGACTTTAACGCAGAGTTACGCGACTTTAACGCAGTTCTAGTAGCCGAGCCCCTCGTTCCCACGGCTCCGCCTGGGAACGGGTTCGGGCGGCGAGGTTTCCTACCAACGGGTTGTGCGATTCGTTGGCTATAAACTGGTCACAAATTGTTGTGACATAGGGGACTAGCCGCTGGACAATTATAGTTCAGACAACTTTCAGATGATGGCGGTGAACGCCTACCGAGCCCATGGCTGGCGCCACGCTGCGCGATCGGCACAGACAGTAGGTGAGTTCATTAAAACTCTTAAGGAAAGCCCGCCCCCTTTGGTGTTTAAGGTGAAAGCAATTTCCCCAAGGTAGAGATTGAGCATCAATCCTTGAAGCGGGAAAGAAAAAGGCGTTCTTACTGGTAGCCTAGGTGTAATACCGACACTGGTACACGTCAAAGCAAGTAGTCATGGTGAAGAAATTGAAGGTATGTAAACGTCGTGACGGTAAAGCTGCGGAATAAGGCTTAGAGTTCTATACTCAACGCCGCGTTCAAAAGAACAAGGATATGTCGCTGGCGGATAACCTACCGACCAGTAAACACTGACATTAAACCCGGCGCAAAGTACCCGCCTACGATCGATCATCTGAAGGAACGAATTCACTCAACTGTTTACTCTTCACCCATGGTCGCTCGGTGAAGTAGTCACTCAAGACGCAACATCTGGTTTCCGAAGCCAGGTAACAGTTGAGAAAGATTGAGTGTCCAAGCGATGCCTGCATGTAATGTGCAGGATATGCTGACGCCCTCACGATTGTATCAATGGTAAAGTCATGAGTAGCAATACAGATGTCATAGACACGGAACCAAAGGCGATCGCGCCCCAGGTACCGATGGATGAATGGAAGACAATTCCTTGGCGAAAGCTAGAGCGAAGAGTTTACAAGTTGCAAAAGAGAATTTACCAAGCTGCAGTCGATGTTTGTTGCACAAACATTGTCACGATGAAAAGACTGCGCGTGATGGCAGTCTCTGCACTAAGCGGGCTGAAACAGTGCCTCGCGGTAACCGGGTAAAACCGGGAAGCAGTATCCATGACAAGGATGGTATAATTGAGGAGCCGGATGAGGCGAAAGTCTCACGTCCGGTTTTGAAGACGAGTCGGTCCGGTGACGGACTGGCTTAGTTTAATTTGACCACACCCCGGGAAACTCCCGCCAGTCCATTTGCGAGGAACGTTAGCGTAGCGGCCCGACGCCAGGAGGGCTAGCAATCAGCCAGTCAACTAAATCAAGTGTTTATGCATATTCTCACCAACGGGATCTTCCAGTCCAGGCATTTGACCCATTCTTCACAACCAAACCAGTCGGTTTTGGAACTGGACTGGGGTTATCAATTAGTTACCAAATTATCACCAGCATGGAGGGCAGTTGTTGCATTGTATTTCCCAACCGGGACAAGGCACAGAATTTATAATAGACATTCCGATTCAGCGCGATAGGGTCCGTAGTTTGATAGAATAGCACAGCATCAATTATTCTATGGGGTGGTATGTATAATTCGGACCGTAGTCCATCATCGGTAGTAGTAGCTTCAGAGGCTACTGAGGTTTGTAGTGAGGACGGAAAGTCCTCACTACAAACCTCAGAAAAATCGGACTACCACTCTGGAACAGACACTCCGACTGACAGGTGGGTAGAAGTCTTAGTGGACGGGCCACCCGGGCGATCGCCAAATTTATATACGTACCACATTCCGCCAGATTTGTCAATAGTGTCGGGGGATATATTGCAGGTGCCGTTTGGACCGCAACAGTTAGGGGCGATCGCCATTAGGCTGCTGGATAGTCCCCCCTCAGAGTTGGCCCCCGAGAAAATTCGGGATGTTCGAGATGTCGTCAGCCCGGGGTTCTTCCCGCCTACCTATTGGCAGCTATTAAACCGGGTAGCTTCTTACTACCATACGGAACTGATGCGGGTGATTAGAATAGCCCTACCGCCGGGACTGTTGCGGCGATCGCAGCGTCGGATCCGCCTCACCCCCTCTTACCCAGGGGGAAAGGCGATCGCCGATGATACCTTGCTAACACCAGTGGCGCGGCAGTTGCTGGAGGTGTTGGAGTCGAGCAAAACAAAAGATCTTTCCTGGAAAGCGCTCCAGGGTAAGGTGAAAGGGGCTAATGGCTCATTGAAGTCATTATTACAGCGTGGCTGGGTAGAAAGCTACCTGAAACCGCCGAAACCCCCCGCCCCAAATTGCAAGAAGCCGTGACTCTGACTAGCGATCCTTTTACTCCGGAGTTGACGAAGCGAGAACAGGAAGTCTTAGGAGTTCTCAGACAGCAGGGTGGCGAGTTGTGGTTGCCTGAGTTGCTACAGATATCTAAGACGAGTTCTACTATAGTAAAGGCCCTGGAAAAAAAGGGTTGCATTGCGATCGAAGAACGGGAAGTGTTGCGCCGAGATCTGGGAGTCCCCCAAAAACGCGATCGCCCCAAAGTCCTTACCGAAGCTCAAACCAAAGCCCTTGATATCATTACTAAACAAACGAGATACTCCCTGCTGTTGCTTCACGGCGTTACCGGTTCGGGAAAAACTGAAGTCTACTTGCAGGCGATCGCCCCCATCTTAGATAGCGGGCGATCGGCCCTAGTGCTGGTTCCCGAAATTGGACTTACCCCCAACTGACCGATCGATTTCGGGCCCGTTTTGGTTCGGGGAAAATTTTTGTTTATCACAGCGCCCTCTCCGATGGGGAACGCTACGATACCTGGCGACAAATGTTAACGGGCGTTCCTCAAATCGCGATCGGCACGCGATCTGCAGTTTTTGCCCCTTTACCCAAGCTAGGTTTAATTATCCTGGATGAAGAACATGACAGCAGCTTTAAGGAAGACCAACGCAGTCCCACTTACCATGCTCGCACTGTAGCTGCTTGGCGGGCAGAATTAGAAAATTGTCCCCTCCTCCTCGGTTCCGCCACACCATCTTTGTTAACCTGGGCAAGTGTAACTCGCAGCGCCGAATTTCTCTCCTTTCCAGGACTGGAGAGTCCAGAGGAACCCACTCCTAAATATTACCTTTCTCTACCAGAACGCATTGCCCAGCGGCCCATGCCGCCAGTAGAAATAGTTGATATGCGGCGAGAGTTCCAGGCCGGAAATCGCTCCATATTTAGTCGTTCCCTGCAAAAAGAGTTACAAAGATTAATCCACGAACAGAAACAGGGAATTTTATTCATCCATCGGCGGGGACACAGTACCTTTGTTGCTTGCCGCAGTTGCGGGTACGTGATGGAATGTCCCCATTGCGATGTCTCCTTATCCTATCACTACACCCAGTCCGGGGCAACCCAACTGTTGCGCTGTCATTACTGCAATTATACCGAAGTCCAACCTCAGCAATGTCCGGAATGTAATTCTCCCTACCTGAAACATTTCGGCAGTGGCACGCAGAAAGTTGCTCAGGAATTAGCCAAACATTACCCATCCCTGCGGTGCATCAGATTTGATAGCGATACCACTCGGACCAAAGATGCCCATCGGAAATTGCTCGCCCAATTTGCCAATGGGAAAGCAGATATCCTGCTGGGAACGCAAATGATTACCAAAGGACTAGATATAGCCGCAGTAACTCTGGTGGGGGTTGTCTCCGCAGATGGCTTGTTAAATTTTGCCGATTATCGAGCTAATGAGAGGGCATTTCAAATATTAGCGCAAGTGGCAGGTCGTGCGGGTCGTGGCGATGACGATCCTGGTAAGGTAATTATTCAGACTTATTCGCCAGAACATCCAGTAATTCAAACGGTGCAGCATCATGATTACTGGTCTTTCGTGGATAGAGAATTAGCAGAACGGGCTGAGTTCAATTATCCTCCCTACGGACGCTTGATTTTATTACGACTGAGTGGTTTAGATTTAGGGGAGGTGGAAGCAACTGCCCAAAAGTTGGCAGAGGTGCTGACTCCCGAGAATGATGATTACCAACTGTTGGGACCAGCACCAGCTACTATTCTGCGGGTAGCCGATCGCTATCGCTGGCAAATTTTGCTGAAGTTTTCTCCAGTAAATCCCGTAAAGTTACCAGGTTTGATGGAGTTGCGCAGCCATTGTCCCTCTTCTGTTAGTATCATGGTAGATGTCGATCCTATTCAATGGTGACCGGATGTACGTATAAATTGTCCGAAAAAACCTTGTATCGTCAACCCATCAGACCGGAAAATATCAAAATTATCTTGTCATACACTTGACAGGAGGCAGGATAATGGGTTAAGCTAAGGATAGACTGGGCTCGGAGCAGATGCCAGTCAAAGCTTAGTTAGACAGGGCGATCGCTTATTCCGGACGGCGATTATGGCGACCAGAGGGATAAGCGGAAACAGAAAATTATCAAAATTTTCTTGAGGAATACTTGACAGGAGGCCCAAAAATTAGTTAAGATAAGATTTGACTGGGGAATCCGCATCTGCGGGTTATTTTAAAAGTTAGTTACCTCGATCAAGGCTATGTCATTAGAGTTATTAACAGAGATTTACAATTTGTTTGATCCTTTTCAGCCTCCACCAGAAGAAGCTTATGTAGATTGCCAAGAAGTTCGTGGTGGGTGGGAAGTCGTTCGAGAGTTAGGGCGCAAGATCGAGCGTTCTAAGAAGAAACCAACTTGTCAGCTTTACTCTGGACATCGTGGTGTAGGAAAATCCACAGAACTTCTCCGACTTAAGGACTACTTGGAAAGGCAGAAATATAAAGGAGTTTACTTTGCTGCAAATAAGGAGGATATCGAACCTCAAGATACAGAGTATGCAGATATATTATTCGCCTGCGTTCGGAATCTAGTGATATCCGTTGAAATAAAGCAAGAAAAAAATCCGCTCTTAAAATGGATGCAATCGCGTTGGCAGTGGCTTAAGGACTTTGCTCTCACTGAGTATGAGTTTGAGAATTTAAGTCTAGAAGCTCAAATCACTCAATTTGCCAAGATTAGCAGTAACCTACGCGCCGTGCCGGACAAACGACGAGAATTTCGCCAACGTCTAAACGCCAATACTCAATCTCTAGTTGAGGCACTTAATGAATTCATTAGTGAAATGGGTACGAAACTACCCCAAGATTGTAACGGGATTGTGTTGATTGCTGACAATTTAGACCGGATTGCTGAAACAAAAGAAGAAGGTAAACCCAGTAATTACGAGGAGATATATCTGAACCGTAGTGAGATCCTCCGGGGACTAGCTTGCCATGTAATTTATACCGTACCCATTGCAATGGTTTATTCAGGACGAGCAACCCAGCTTGAAGACAATTACGATCAACCTGATGTGTTGCCAATGGTAATGGTAAGAAATCCAGATGGCAGTGAAAATACTAAGGGACTAGCCAAATTGCGAGAACTCATTTGTCAGCGAGTTTCTCTAATCGAGCCCAACTTAACTCGAACTTTGGAAGGTGCCGTGGAAGGATTAAATTATCCACCAGTATTTGATAGTCCGGAAACAGTAAAGCAACTTTGTTTGATGAGTGGTGGACATGTTAGAAATTTAATGCAAATGCTGCAAAAAGCCATGGACTGGGTCGATGAACTACCAATTACTGCACGGGCCGTTCGTCGCGCCATTGCCGAAGCTCGGGAAACATACGAGCAAAGAACTGTTCAGGAGCATCAATGGGAGATTTTGGCAAAAGTTTATTCTCAAAAACAAAGGGACAATGATGAAGAGCACTTGAGCTTACTGCTCAATCGATGTATTTTAGAATATCGATACTATGAAAATGAAGGGCAAGATGATGAAAAACTTGTTACTTGGTGTAACGTGCATCCTCTAATAGAAGGGATTCCCAAGTTTCAAGACAGTTTGGAGAAATTAAATACTTCCAGCTAAAGAAAATGATTACTACTACGTCCTCTCCAGATTCCCCGCCCTCACCAGAAGAGATTTATCAAGCTCTTCTCAGATCTTTACGGCGTAGAAAAGGGTTTGGAATTACATTTATACAATGTTCGCCAGCGGCAGCAAGGCGTCTGATTCAACGTGTTAAACAGGAGCTACCGCAGAAGAATATTGAATCTTTGAAACTGACCGAGCCAATTGATAATTTCTACGAGATTGTAGCCAATATTGCCAATGTAGATGATATCAACATTCTTTTTGTCCGAGGCATTGAAAATTCATTGAAAAACTACATTAAACCTGGTTATGGAGGTGATGGCGATTACTATAATTTAGATACAGTACCGGTAATTTTAAGCCATCTCAACCAACAGAGAGAAAATTTTAGAGATGATTTTAGTAACATCAATTTTGTCTTTATTTTGCCAGTTTTTGCCATCAAGTATTTCAGCCGTCGTGCCCCTGACTTTTTTGACTGGAGTTCGGGAGTTTTCCAGTTTCCTACTGAATCAGATCTGATAGAACGGGAAGCAAGCAAACTCTTATTAGAAGGAAGTTATCAGAAGTATTGTGATTTAAGCTCTGAAGAACGAAACCAGAAACTTTTAACTCTTCAAGAATTAATTAGGGAGCCTAATAAATCTCCCGAGCTTAAGGTTAAGCTATTAGTCGAACAAGGGAATTTATTGGCATCCGCTCGCAATTACGAATATGCGATCGCTAGCTATGAAGAAGCGATCGAGATCGAACCAGATAATTACATTGCTTGGTATAACCGTGGTTATGCTTTGAATAAGCTTGGCAGACATGAAGAGGCAGTTGCAAGTTATAACAAGGCAATTAAACTTAAACCTGACTTCTCCCTAGCTTGGCAAGACCGAGGGGATGTTCTGATCGATTTAGGTCGAGATCGGGAGGCTATAGCTAGCTATGAAAAAGCAGTATTTGACTCGGAGTTTGAAATGCTTTTGGACCCAGCAAACTCAGGGTTTTATATATTACCTTTTGTTGATAGATTATTGCTGCAATTTAATTTAAGTAACATCATAGAAGCTCATGATATTTTAAACGAAATTTATCTGCGAGGTTATAAAAAAATACTGTCCGGAAGCTCCTTTCAAAATATACATGCTTGGATTAAAGACGCTGTATACAATCTCCTTATAGAGTTATTAAAAATCACAAAAAAATATGATGACAATTTTTACGATAATATTCAATATTTAGATAGGGGTCGTATGATTGATGTAGATCCCGCTATTGTCGCCGAAGAAGAGTCTGACATGGAATTATTGAAAGAATCTTTAGAAAAATTAGAACTTATGGATGCAAATATTATTAGACTGCGTTTTATAGAGGGACTATCCCAGATGGAAATTGCTAAAAGACTAGGAGGACTTTCTCAATCGACTGTGAGCAGACGCATCCAGAGAGCCTTGCGTAAGGTTTTCCATAGCACGAGTACTCAGCCACCCAAGTCCAGTGCGCGGGCTAACAAATTAAATGCAGCGGACGGTTGAAATTTGCTAGTTGGGTTGCAGAGCAGATCTCTGACCTTAAAGGACGTTGTATCGTCAACCACAGAGACCGGAAAATTATCAAAATTTTCTCCCATTCCCACTTGACAGGAGGTAGTCCAATGGGTTAAACTAAGACAATATTAGCCCGCAGAAAGGGGGTTGAAAGTTAGTTAGACCAATATGAGAGAGAAAGTGATACAGACAAAATCGCGAAGCTAAAGCGAAAGGTTATTGCTCCCTATCGTACAGCAGATGGAAGTCCCAAAGATTGGCAAGAAGAGGCGGGAGGTAATTTCCGCCTCACCCATCCATCAAATATCTGGACAGATATCACAATTCCCTTTTGGTCAATGCCGGAGAATACCAAGCATCCCACCCAAAAACCAGAAAAACTGATTGCTAAGTTAGTGCTAGCAAGCTCCGATCCGGGGGAGATGGTGTTAGATCCATTCTTAGGTAGTGGAACTACTGCGGTAGTTGCCAGAAAACTTGGTAGGCGCTTTGTGGGCGTGGAAATCGATCGAGAATACTGCTGCTGGGCTCTGAAGCGCCTGGCAATTGCTCAAGAAGATTCGTCTATCCAGGGATATGCTGACGGCGTGTTTTGGGAGCGGAACAGCCTCAGCGATCGACCAAAAGACAAGAAGCAGAATGTAGTGCAGAACTCACTGTTTGTATGAAATCCAACTACAGTGTATCGTCAAACAGACCAGAAAATAAGAAAAAATTTCTTGTCATACAGTTGACAGAATGCAGTCCCATGGGTTAAGCTAAGAAAAGAAGATCGCACTTCAGAAAAATCGGAGCTTCTGCTACTCAAAGCCAAGTTAGACAGGCTTCCCTGTAAACAGAGCGACTGACTCTATTTCCAGTTACAACAAGATGAACCATAATTTTGTGTTTAAGGAGAGACGAGCGTGACTAGGTCAGTTAAGGAAGTATTATTAACAAAGATAGAAAAAACATCGGAATCGACACTTGTGGCAGGTCGTGCGGGTCGTGGCGATGACGATCCTGGTAAGGTAATTATTCAGACTTATTCGCCAGAACATCCAGTAATTCAAACGGTGCAGCATCATGATTACTGGTCTTTCGTGGATAGAGAATTAGCAGAACGGGCTGAGTTCAATTATCCTCCCTACGGACGCTTGATTTTATTACGACTGAGTGGTTTAGATTTAGGGGAGGTGGAAGCAACTGCCCAAAAGTTGGCAGAGGTGCTGACTCCCGAGAATGATGATTACCAACTGTTGGGACCAGCACCAGCTACTATTCTGCGGGTAGCTAATCGCTATCGCTGGCAAATTTTGCTGAAGTTTTCTCCAGTAAATCCCGTACAGTTACCAGGTTTGATGGAGTTGCGCAGCCATTGTCCCTCTTCTGTTAGTATCATGGTAGATGTCGATCCTCTGCAATGGTGACTGGCGAAGGGGGATTGGAAAAGGGGACCGGCACCAGCGAGAGAGATGATATAGGTGGCTAATCGCGATCGCCAGGCGCAGCGCGATACTGTCCGAGAAACACGCGCCTAGCAGTCTGCTCACGTTGAGAGAAAAGAAGAAAAAAGCTGTTTAAATTAAATCTGTCTCGTCAAACCACAACAGCACCCAAGCAAAAGGCGGAAACTTCCTCAATATAGAGAGTTGGGAGCAAGGGAACTGAGTTATCAGTGCAACTCCAGCTAAAATCACCGGTAGAGAGGAGGTCAATCGGTCGGACGAACCGGGTGCTGTTGTGTGTTTAAGGTCAGGAAATGTAAAGAATTGTTACAAGGGGTTGGCATCCGAACCCAGAAGCGTTTAAGGTAAGGTAGAAACATGAAGCATTAGGCAGATAAGCAGCCATTAACCCAACCCTGGGAGGGAGGGATTCTCGATCGAGGTCGGGAATGACGGAAAGGAGACGTGTCTGTCGGCAGATGGCGATGGAGGTTGACTTGGATCCCTCATGATGGTATGATGTCTAGTAGGTTGTTAGATACTTAATATTCACGAAAGGAGGTAAGAAAGTTGGAGAAGAAAATCAAGCCGGAGGACAATAGTGCGAACCAGCAGAACCCCAACAAGGGTATGGATGGTGTAAACAAGCAGTTCGCTCAGAATCAAGGCAACAGGGGTAAGCAGATGAATCCGAACCGCAACAAATAGTGCTCTTAGTCACATCCTGAAGGTTCAATGAGCATTCACCGAATATATTTTTTAGGTGAATGTTTCGGGCAGTCCCCGCGAAACATGTTTGGCAGGGGCTGTTTTGGTTTAGGAGGTTGGCTATTTCGTGGTAGATTCTTAAAATTGGTGTTAATGGGCTTCGCCGAGCCAGAAGATATTCTTTTACGATGTCATGCGCCATATACTCAACGGCTACGTGCGTTTTCTGGCTAAACGGGTAGATGAGCGGGGTATCGGCAACTATCCGCTCTTGGGTTTCCAGCGGTGGCAAGGGAATTTTTGTCCTGCTGGCATTTGTAATTGTGTATGTGCCAACAGTTCCACCAGCAGAAAAGCGTTTTATTTGATTTTGGATTAGGTCAGTGTCATACAAAAGTTTGACAAATTTGGAGTTGATACTTTTATTAAAGTTCTTAAACCAGATAATAACTCTGATTATAGTCCTGTAGAATATCTAGAAATTTTGTATAATGATTATGATTCCCGGCATCCTCTGAAAATCTACGATCCTTTGAACAGTATTAAAGACATTTGCAATACACTGCAAACTCTCTGGGAATATCGAGAGGAGAAAACGCGCCGAGTCAGATAGGGGAACAACACTGATAGCCTATTGTGGTGGCTGGGTAAAGGAAAAAGGAAAGTATAAAGGAAAGTGTGGATATAGTCCTCTGATCGTAGGTAAACATGAAACCTGTGAAGAATGTGGTCGCCTCATCTGTCCTAAAGAAAACTGCCGTTGTTGCAGTAAAGACTGCAACTCTTACTCGCGACGCAGTAAAGACTGCAACTCTTACTGGCAAAGAGCTTTGTTAGACGAGTGAGCTTCCATGTAATCAGCTTCCATGTAAACAGATCGTCGCACAGGTGGGGTGATTCTTGCCTTGATTACCAATCATGGCTATCTGGATAACTCCACCTTTGGACCGAAGGGGCCGGAGTAACAATAAAATATTTGATAAAATCAATCTACTAGATTGGCATGGTAACAGCAAAAAAAGTTTAATTAGATCTTTGGGAGAAGCAATATGCAAGTGACAATAGAAAGTATCAAGCAGGAAATAGAACAATTTAACGAGGAGCAACTGAAAGAAATAGCAGAATTTATTGAGTTAATCAAATTTCACACTAGATACCAGAAAAGCGTGACGGATCTGAATCAATTGGCGACGCTATACCAAGAATTTGCTCAGGAAGATCGGGAACTAGCAGAAGTCGGGATGGCAGATTATGCTAACCAGTTACAACAAGAGGATAAATAGTAGTGCAGAACTTACTGTTTGTAGGAAATATAGCTAGGGTGTATCGTCAAGCACGACCGGAAAATAATAAAAAAATTCTTGTCATACAGTTTACAGAATGCAGTTCCATGGGTTAAGCTAAGAAAAGACGCTCGCTCCCTCGGAGCAGATGCTACTCAAAGCCAAGTTAGACAGGCTTCCCTGTAAACAGAGCGACTGACTCTATTTCCAGTTACAACAAGATGAACCATAATTTTGTGTTTAAGGAGAGACGATCGTGACCAGGTCAGTTAAGGAAGTATTATTAACAAAGATAGAAAAAACATCGGAATCGACACTTAAGGAAGTTTTAGATTTTTTATTGTTCCTTGAAGCTAGAGAAGCTCAAAAAGAGGAATTGGAGATAAGTTTGTTGAGTGAAGCGAGTTTGGCAGAGTATTGGTTAACTACTGAAGAGGATGAAGCATGGCAGCATTTGTAAAAGGTGATGTGGTTATCGTTCCTTTTCCATTCTCAGACTTAACGAGCACTAAACGACGACCGGCTCTAGTCATTGCGGAGTTACCAAAGAACGATTTAATTCTCTGCTTGATTACAAGTCAGCCGGCAGATGATGATTACACAACTGCGATCGAGGATGATGATTTTGAAACAGGCAGCTTGAATAGAAAGAGTTACGTCAAATCTAATCGATTATTTACTGCCAATGAACGAATTATTGCCTATAAAGCAGGGAAGTTAAGCTCTGATAAAACAACGGAGATAGTCACTAAGTTAATTGCAATATTACAGGAATAAATCCTCATTGTCAAAAAAGTGAGTTCCGAATTATACTTCGCACTTGACAGTCGGCAGTCCCATGGGTTAAGCTAAGAAAAGACGCTTGCACTGAGGTTTGTAGTGAAAACCTCAGAAAAATCGGAGCCGATGCTACTCAAAGCCAAGTTAGACAGGCTTCCCTGTAAACAGCTCGACTGACTCTATTTCCAGTTACAACAAGATAAACTATGCCACCTGAATATCGAATTTACCTGGATGTATGTTGCTGGAATCGTCCATTTGATGATTTTTCTCAGGAGCGAATTCGGCTTGAGGCAGAGGCGGTTTTGCTAATATATAAAAATTTCCGGTTGGGAATATGGATGCTTTTGAGTAGTGATATTGTTGAAGCTGAATTACGCAAAACGCCCGATCGCCAAAGACTGGAGTTGCTCATGGCTGCATTAGCAATTGCCAAATCCAAAATTAAATTAGACGATACCATCAAAAAAAGAGCTGCAATCTTGGTTGAGCTTGGCTTTAAGCCGTTTGATGCGACTCACATTGCTAGCGCAGAAGCAGCTAACGCTGATGTTTTTCTCACAACGGACGATCGCCTGCTCCGAAATGCTCAACGACATTTAGGTAATTTGAGGACTTCTGTTCAAAATCCTGTATATTGGCTCATTGCAATCAACCAAAACGAGGAGGGAAGCGAAAATGAAGACCGCTATTGAAATTAATCGCATGGGCTATGAGGCACTTATGAATGCTCTTGGCTTTGATGGCACGATTAGATTTTTGCGTCAGTTCGATCCGGGCAAGGGGGACTACACTACTGAGCGGCATCAACGACTTAATAAAATTACCCTAGAAGAAATTTTCACGGATATTGAAGCCAATGACTCAGCAGACCGCCTACGGTCGGAACTCCCTGTCGCAACTGCTGACTGAGCTAGTTCGTAGGTTGGGTATCCGCACGAAACCCAACCGATGCATCTCATTCTTGGCAGTTCGGAACTTGTCTGGGAGGGCAAGTATGAAGATCCCCTGCTATGCAAAAAGTGCGATCGCCCTGTAAACAGTATGAAAAGCGGACGGTTGAAAGTTGCTAGTTGGGTTGCAGAGCATATCTCTGACCTTAAAGGACGTTGTATCGTCAACCACAGAGACCGGAAAATTATCAAAATTTTCTCCCATTCCCACTTGACAGGAGGTAGTCCAATGGGTTAAGCTAAGACAATACTCGGTAATTAGCCCGCAGAAAGGGGGTTGAAAGTTAGTTAGACCAATATGAGAGAGAAAGTGATACAGACAAAATCACGAAGCAGAAATAGAACACTGAATTGCTCCCCGCAAGAGATTTACGCTCTCAGTAGAGAACTGGTTTATCTGATGTCAGATATATCGCTCAAAACAATTGAAAATAAAATAATTAACCAAGATATTTTCGAGGCGGCACCCCATTTGCCGATCGGGTTTGTGGATATGCTAGTGTTGGACCCTCCATACAATCTTTCCAAAAACTACAATGGTTACCTGTTCAAAGCCAAGGAGCACTCGGAATATCAGGAGTGGTTTGCGGGAGTGGTTAGGCTTTTAAAACCAATGCTGAAGCCCACAGCAACAGTCTACGTCTGCTCTGATTGGAGAACATCTGTATTAATTGCTCCGGTACTTACAGGGGAGTTCCGCATCCAAAATCGGATCGCATGGGAAAGAGAAAAAGGGAGAGGGGCAAAATCTAACTGGAAAAATAACACTGAAGACATCTGGTTTTGTACAGTTTCCGAGCAATACACGTTTAATGTTGATGCGGTAAAGCTAAAGCGAAAGGTTATTGCTCCCTATCGTACAGCAGATGGAAGTCCCAAAGATTGGCAAGAAGAAGCGGGAGGTAATTTCCGCCTCACCCATCCATCAAATATCTGGACAGATATCACAATTCCCTTTTGGTCAATGCCGGAGAATACCAAGCATCCCACCCAAAAACCAGAAAAACTGATTGCTAAGTTAGTGCTAGCAAGCTCCGATCCGGGGAGATGGTGTTAGATCCATTCTTAGGTAGTGGAACTACTGCGGTAGTTGCCAGAAAACTTGGTAGGCGCTTTGTGGGCGTGGAAATCGATCGAGAATACTGCTGCTGGGCTCTGAAGCGCCTGGCAATTGCTCAAGAAGATTCGTCTATCCAGGGATATGCTGACGGCGTGTTTTGGGAGCGGAACAGCCTCAGCGATCGACCAAAAGACAAGAAGCAGAATGTAGTGCAGAACTCACTGTTTGTATGAAATCCAACTACAGTGTATCGTCAAACAGACCAGAAAATAAGAAAAAATTTCTTGTCATACAGTTGACAGAATGCAGTCCCATGGGTTAAGCTAAGAAAAGAAGATCGCACGTCAGAAAAATCGGAGCTTCTGCTACTCAAAGCCAAGTTAGACAGGCTTCCCTGTAAACAGAGCGACTGACTCTATTTCCAGTTACAACAAGATGAACCATAATTTTGTGTTTAAGGAGAGACGAGCGTGACTAGGTCAGTTAAGGAAGTATTATTAACAAAGATAGAAAAAACATCGGAATCGATACTTAAGGAAGTTTTAGATTTTTTATTGTTCCTTGAAGCTAGAGAAACTCAAAAAGAGGAATTGGAGATAAGTTTGTTGAGTGAAGCGAGTTTGGCAGAGTATTGGTTAACTACTGAAGAGGATGAAGCATGGCAGCATTTGTAAAAGGTGATGTGGTTATCGTTCCTTTTCCATTCTCAGACTTAACGAGCACTAAACGACGACCGACTCTAGTCATTGCGGAGTTACCAAAGAACGATTTAACTCTCTGCTTGATTACAAGTCAGCCGGCAGATGATGATTACACAACTGCGATCGAGGATGATGATTTTGAAACAGGCAGCTTGAATAGAAAGAGTTACGTCAAATCTAATCGATTATTTACTGCCAATGAACGAATTATTGCCTATAAAGCAGGGAAGTTAAGCTCTGATAAAACAACGGAGATAGTCACTAAGTTAATTGCAATATTACAGGAATAAATCCTCATTGTCAAAAAAGTGAGTTCCGAGTTATACTTCGCACTTGACAGTCGGCAGTCCCATGGGTTAAGCTAAGAAAAGACGGGGCTCCGATCGGATGCCAGTCAAAGCAGAGACAGGGCGATCGCTTATCCTCGGGCGGTGCGATCGCTAATCGTGGCGATAAAGCTCTAAGTTTTAACTTGATGCAAATGCACAAAGCTTATGAAATGGCGTGTAATTCTTGAAAAAGATTCGGAAACAGGGGATTGGGCGGTTTGGTGTCCGGAATTACCCGGTTGCGTTTCCGCTGGGGAAACGGAAGCAGAAGCTTTAGAAAATATTCGCGAGGCGATCGCTCTTTATCTAGAACCAGATCCCATAGAATTAAAATCAGGTGCGGTTTTACGAGAGGTATCGGTGGGATGACTCGTATTAGACGCATGAATGCAGATGATACCGAACGGATATTGGCGCGATATGGATTTGAGCTAGTGTCCCAGAAAGGGAGTCATCGGAAGTGGCGAAATCCGGAATACAAACTTCAGGCGATCGTTCCCTATCACAAAGGACGAGATCTCCCCATCGGCACCCTACGCAATATTATGGTGAGCGCCAATATTCCAGAAACAGAATGGAAAACAGAGTAGTTCGTAGGTTGGGTCTGGGCACGAAACCCAACCGATGCATCTCATTGTTAGCAGTTCGCAATTTGTCGGGGAGGGCAAGTATGACGAGTATGGCGATCCCCTGCTATGCAAAAAGTGCGATCGACCTGTAAACAGTATGAAAAGGAGAGAATGATCGTGATGATGAAAACAGAGGTGAAAACATCTCTATATGAAACGGACTACCAAATGTGGCTAGAGAAAATCCTGGTGCATTTGAGAGTGGGTGATTTTACCAATATCGATATAGAAAATTTGATTGAGGAGATAGAAGACTTGGGAAAAAGTGAAAAGCACGCAGTTGCTAGCTATTTAATGAGGCTTTGCGAACATCTCCTCAAGGTGAAGTACTGGGAGTCTGAACGAGAAAATTGCTTGAGAGGCTGGGAGGCGGAGATCGCCAATTTTCGGCTGCAAATCCAAAGAAGACTCAAAAGCAGCCCTAGTTTGAAAAACTATCTACAGGATAATTTTCTGGTGGAATATGGTAATGGGAGAAAGATCTTCCTCAAAGCTAGCGGACTTGAGGCAAATCTCATCCCCGAACAACCCTGTTTTACCCTAGAAGAGGCCCTAGAGGAAGACTGGCTACCCGGGCAACCGGAATAACCGCATCCTCACCCATTCCACTCATTCACCCATCCGCACCTATGTCTCAACCACTCACAGGAGGCCCTCACAACACCGCAAGCGGAACAGCTGCATTGAATCTCTCATGGACTTGCTCCGGGGATTTGATAACTAACTCTTGCAATTGTTATAATTTGACTCAGATCGTTATCACCAGAGCTACCGAATGACCCAGCAGACCACCTACGGCCCCCATAACCCCTGACCTGTAAAGTGTATTGTATGAAAAGGAGAGACAAACCCATGAGCATGGAAACTGAGGTGAAAACATCTCTATATGAAACCGACTACCAAATGTGGCTAGAGAAAATACTGGCGCAGTTGAGAGTGGGTGATTTTACCAATATAGATCTAGATAATTTAATTGAGGAGATAGAAACTTTGGGTCAAAGCGATCGACGCGCAATTGCTAGCTTTTTAAGGCGACTTTGCGAACACTTGCTCGAGATTAAATATTGGCAATCTGAGCGAGAACTGTGTTTTAGAAGCTGGAATTTGGAGATTATCAATTTTCGCATTGAGATTATGGATATTCTCAAAGATAGCCCCAGCCTCAAAAACTTTCTCCAGGAAAATTTTGCTCGGGAATATGCTAAAGGGAGAAAGATATTCCTCAAAGCTAGCGGACTTGAGGCAAATCTCATCCCCGAACAACCCTGTTTTACCCTGGAACAGGCGCTCTTAGAAGACTGGCTACCCTGGCAACCTGAATAGTCCCATCCCCCTATCAAAGATCAGCATCTTGATAGAATTCTTCAAGGGACTGCTGCTGAGTCCGACGAGAAATCCGACGGTACTTCTTTGCTTCTAATCGCGGTTCGTACTCACTCTTCCCTTTCCCCTTACTTTTCCGCTTCAGGGTTGAGTCAGGATCCCCTTGTTGATGCAACTGCTCTTGACGGGCGATCGCCTTTTCCAAACAATCCAAATAATGCTCGTAGCGTTCCCAATCTCCCCTGACAACGCAATTAGGCTCATCTCTATGCAAACAGTCACTAAACTGACAGCTACCCGTCCCTAACCTTGTCAAAGCTTCTGGGAAATAAGCCACCAATTCCTCTGGAGAACAATCCAGGTGAGGCTGATTAAAACCAGGAGTATCTGCTAACAATCCCCCACCAGGTAACTCAAATAATTCCACATGGCGGGTAGTATGGCGTCCCCTACCCAGCTTTCCAGAAACCTCTCCCACTCGCAAGCAAGCTGTCGGAATTAGCTGGTTAATCAGACTCGACTTCCCCACCCCAGAAGGCCCGGCCACAACCGTGATGCGATCGCGCAGCCTATCACTCAGTTCCCCAATATTATCAAAGGTAGAAACACTGATAAATATCGCTTTGTAGCCCCAGGCTTGCAACCTCTCATCCCATCCGCCCATATGACCGGGCGCGACCAGATCGCATTTATTCAAGCACAAACACACATTTAAACCCGTAGATTCCGCCTTCACCAGAAATCTACTCAACTGGTAAGGGTCTAAAGTTGGTTCTGCCAGAGCAAAAACCAGTAAGATTTGATTAGCATTGGCCACAGGAGGGCGATCGAGTTCAGTGGCCCGGGGTAACACTTTCTCGATCGCCCCCCGTCGGCCTTCCCAGTCCGGTTCGCAAACCAGCACCCGATCGCCCACCATCACCTGCTGACCAATTTTTTTCAGGCGCGATCGTCTAGTACATAGCAGAGAGGAACAGGCCCCTAGAGCATCTGCTAAGCGAACCTGATAGAAATTCGCTTGCACAGCCATCACCGTCCCCAGCCACTGCGCCGGTTGTGAGTCAATCAAAGCAGAGGACGCCGCACTCGCAGCGCAAAAAACCCTGCCCGATCCTCTATCAGTTCAATCCCGTAACCCTCCATCGCCAAACTATCGGGCACCTGTTCAATTGGCTCACCCGGATCCAGCCACACCTCCAGCAAAGACCCCGGAGCCATTTGCTCTAGCCGCAGTTTAGTTCTGACAAAATTAATCGGGCAAGGAGTACCCCGCAGATCCATCTCGACATCAGGCTTCATTTGTTAAACAGTCCTCCCAAGAAACCTTCCATCCCACCCTTACCAGAGCGTAACCCGCGAATCTTGCCCAACTCCTCCAGATGCTGTCGTTCTTCAGCCCCTATCCGCGTCGGAATCTCCACCAACACCGTAATCAAGTGATTCCCTCGGGAAACCGGATTTCCCAGTCGTGGCACCCCACTATTTTCCAAAGTTAGAACAGTATTCGGCTGGGTTCCTGCTGGAATCACCAACTCCGACGTGCCATCTACCGTCTTTATTTCTCTGCGACTGCCCAGAATCGCTTCCAGATAGCTAATCTTCAACTCTGACAGCACATTTATGCCATCTCGCCGGAAATCCGGGTTTTCATTGACAAACAAATACACGTACAGGTCCCCCGGCGGCCCCCCGCGTCCACCCGCATCTCCTTCTCCTGAGACCCGCAACCTCGTACCATTATCCACCCCTGCTGGGATCGTAATTTTCAGCTTTTTCGTCACCTGCTTATTACCACTGCCACCGCAGGTCTGACACTTTTCCTCAATCACCTGTCCCGTCCCATTACAAGTCGGACAGGCCGACACTTGGGTAAAGCTGCCAAAAGGCGTCCGCGTGGCCCGCCGTACTTGGCCCGAACCGCCACAAGTAGGGCAAGTTTTTGGCTTCGTTCCTGGCTTAGCACCTGTCCCCTTACAGGTTCCACAGGTTTCCATGTGGTTGATCCGAATTTCCTTCTCGCCACCAAACACCGCTTCTGTGAATTCCAGCCTCAGGTCCAGCCGCAGGTCGTCCCCACGCACCGGTCCCCTTCTGCGAGCCGTTTGACCCGCCATTCCACCGGAAAACCCACTAAAGAAGCTTTCAAATATATCCGCAAACCCACCGATATCGCCGAAATCTTGGAATCCACCGGCTCCCGCACCGGCACCCCTCACTCCAGCTTCGCCAAATCGGTCATAACGGGCCTTCATTTCCGGTTCTGATAGGACTTCGTAGGCACGATTTATCTCTTTAAATCGTTCCTCCGCCCCCTGTTCCTTATTCACATCCGGGTGATACTTGCGGGCCAAGCGACGGTAGGCACGCTTAATTTCTTCCTTGTCTGCATCCCGGGAGACCCCTAGAACTTCATAATAATCGGCCATAGAGCGCTAGTTTATGCTACTTGTGCTATTATCCGCTATTTTTCTATTCGATCGCTTCGTAGTCAGCTGTAACAGTTTCCGAATCATCAAAACTGAAGTCATCATCGGAGTCTGGGGACGACGCGGAATCAACCTCATCCTTTAAAGTTGATAATTTCGAACCTGCCGCGCTTGGCACCATTTCAGGCTGAGTGCTATCACCTTGTTCATACACATAGGTGCCAATCTCAAATAGGAGTTGTTGTAGAGCATCTATCTTTCCCTTTACTTCCTCTACTCTGATTACCGGATTAGCGAAAGCCGCTCTGATCTCCGTCACCTTTTGTTTTACCTGGGCCTTCAGTTCTGAGCTGACATATTTTTCCTGGTTTTTTAGCGTCGATTGATAACTATAGAATAGGCTATCTACCTGGTTTTTCAGTTCTACTAGCTGCTTACGCCTGCGGTCTTTCTCGGCGTATACTTCCGCCTCCATCCGCATTTTTTCCACTTCCCTGGCACTCAAGGAGCCTGTGTTGCTGATTTCAATACTCTGTTCGGACCCCGTTCCTTTATCTCGCGCCGATACTTTCAGAATACCATTAGCATCTATCTCAAAGGACACTTCTATCTGGGGTACCCCTCGTGGTGCTGGCGGAATCTCCGTTAGCTCAAATTTCCCCAGACTCTTATTGTCCCTCGCCAGAGCTCTTTCCCCTTGCAGTACGTGAATTTCCACCATTCGCGCAGCGTGGCGCCAGCCATAGTTTGCCCATCTGTTGCCGTCGAAAAGGACTGGGTTTTGCTCGTTGGAATCTTCCTATTCCGTTCAATGATTTTAGTGAACACTGAGCGCAAGGTTTCTATTCCCAGGGACAAAGGCGTCACATCTAGTAGCAGCAGGTCTTTCACCTCGCCACCGATCACCCCACCTTGAATTGCCGCCCCCAGGGCCACCGCTTCATCTGGATTTACCGATCTATCCGGTGCCTTGCCACCAAAGTAATTTTTGATTGCCTCTTGCACTGCCGGTATCCGGATAGACCCACCCACCATAATTATCCGGTCAATATCCTCCTTTTTCCTATCGCAGTCCTTGAGCGCCTGGGTCATCGGTTTTAGCGTTCCTTCGATCAGGTCTTTGCTCAGTTCTTCAAACTTAGCCCTACTCAACTCCATCTCCAGATGTTTCGGTCCCGTTTCATCAGCCGTAATGAATGGCAGGTTAATTGAAGTCGTCACCATGTTAGACAACTCTATTTTTGCCTTTTCCGCCGCCTCACGCAGGCGTTGTAGGGCCATTTTGTCCACTGACAGGTCAATACCTTCCTCCAAGGAGAAGCTATCGATCATCCAGTTTACTATACAGTTATCAAAATCATCACCCCCCAGATGGTTGTTACCCGAAGTAGCCTGCACCTCAAAAATGCCATCACCTAGCTGGAGAATAGAGACATCGAAAGTCCCACCACCCAAGTCAAACACCAGAATCAGCTGGTCTTTGTCCTGCTTATCTAAACCGTAGGATAATGAAGCCGCCGTCGGCTCATTAATAATCCGCTGCACTTCTAGACCTGCGATCGTGCCTGCATCTTTTGTCGCTTGCCGCTGGGCGTCCGTGAAGTAAGCTGGCACCGTGATCGCCGCTTCACTCACCGGTTCTCCCAGATAATTTTCGGCATCCTGCTTTAGTTTTTGCAGGATCATCGCTGATATTTCTTGCGGCGTGTAATTGCGACCCCTAATTTTGACATCTACTGTCTCGTCGCGACCTGTTACACAATTATAGGGCACCCTAGACCGTTCTACTTCCGTATCGCACCAGCGTCTACCTATAAATCTTTTGATGCTGAATATGGTATTTTGTGCATTGGTGACTGCTTGTCGCTTTGCCAGTTGACCTACCAAGCGCTCCCCTGCCTTCCCAAAGCTCACCATACTCGGGGTAGTACGTCCACCTTCCGAGTTAGAGATGACGACTGGTTGACCGCTCTCCAATACAGCAACACAACTATTGGTCGTCCCTAAGTCTATGCCAATGACTTTTCCCATAGCTAGCGGCGGTTAATGTTGACAATATCTGAATACACTCTCAGCTATTTGACTGAGTGTCTACTCTGTTATGCACTCTATCGCGAGCACCAGACGCCACTCGCGCCTTACCTATATTTACTATACCCCTTTAATTTATGGCTGGCGCCAGCCGCAGGCGTTCGGCGTTGCACAACTACGGGATGATAAGGGTTGAAAATTGCCGTTCCCAGGCGGGAGCCAGGGAACGGCAACCATTGACTGCTATCATCCCAAAAATGTGCAACGCCTAATTTTCAATACTTTCATTACTCTCCTCACTCTCGGACAGTACAGGTGCTGAAGCTTCCACCGGTTCTTCTGGCGCTGCTGCTACTTTTACCATAGCGTGGCGCAGCACCCGATCGCCCAGCATATACCCCCGCATCAATTCTTCTATCACCGTTCCGTCTGGATATTGGTCCGTTTGTTCCCGCATCACCGCTTCATGGAGGTTCGGGTCAAACTCTTCTCCTTCACAACGCATGGCCGACACTCCGATGCCTTTGAGACAGTCTACCAATTGCTTGTATACCCCTTGGTAGCTTTTGTGGATGTTCTTTTCCCCGTCTGTTTGCGGTTTGATCTGCGATCGCGCCCGCTCGAAGTTATCTACCACCGGCAGCAGCTCTTTAATTGTCGCAGACTTTATGCGCTGCTCCATTTCTTCTTTTTCCTTGTAAGTGCGCTTGCGAAAGTTATCAAAATCTGCCGCTATCCGCACTGATTGGTTCTTTACCTCTCTGAGCTGATTTTTTATAGACTCTATTTCGGCCTCCTTCGTCGCCAATTCCACGAACAATGCTTCGTCCACCGTTCCTTTCGGTTCTGACAACCCTGTTGCTGCGGACGACTCTGAACCCATAGCCGACTCTATCTCTAATGACTCTGTCGGCTGAGGCCCTGGCCCTGGGCTACTTGCTTCTGATGCCACTTCTGCTGCTATATTTTCAGCCGACCTTGTCGGATCCTGCATTTCCTCTGACACTTCTGGCGAGGATTCCGAATCCCTAATCATATTCTCTAATTGCTTTGACTCGTCGATCATTATACTCTTACTCTACACTGCAAGACTACTACCAGGGAGCCAGTTACACCCGATGCCCCTGTTTTCATTAGGACCACTAAGCTTTTAGCCTAGCTTCTGGACATCCCTTTTTTGGACCAACACGCAATATTTTAGCTTTTTTTGCTGGTCGCCCTACCTTCTGGATGGTTCATTTGGGCCACCCTGCCAGTCTGGATGCTGCTGCATCTCGTCCGATCTGGCGCTGTGGGAAGCTAGGTCTCAGGCGGCACTTTAGCCCTGCCGGTTATCTTATCAATAATTTACCACACCACTTGCTGTTTTGATTTGACCATTATCCCCTGTCCCGGCCAATCGCCGATCCCCATCGTCATCCGGCGGCATGGCCCTGCCGATATCTCAGGAGATATCGCGTCGTGGTTTCCCTGCGTTACCAGGCGGGAGCCAGGTAACGAGGCTACCAGGCTTGAAATTGTGATATTGGGTTATGTTTTGGGACAGTCGCCTGTTGCCCTGACCCCTGCCATTGGACTGCCTCCAGTATAATCGCCGTATCCCTTGCGGGAGCGCAGCCATTTGCGCAGATTGGCCAGCCTAGCAAGTAGATCGGCTGCATATTTTTAACTGTTTGGTATTGAGTAATAATAGTAGAACGTCGGGGAGCATCTCAATGCAAGCATTTTAGCATTAAATACTGCTAATTGCTCAGAGCAAATTGCGTATACGCAGTGAGCGCTATGGAAAAGGGAAAATCGCCCAATTCTCAATTTTCGATTCTCGATTTTCGATTCTCAAGAAGCTTTCACTGGGATGCACCCGAACGTCGGCTTCGCGGCAGATTAGTTGGCCCAGAAGCAATGCTTGACGAAATCAGTGAAAAAACCAGCAAAAATACGTAAGTTATGAGGAAATCCCCAACAGCGCGGCGTGCGCTTATTGTACAAAATAACCTTTCTCCGTTTGGCAACAAACTGGTCAAGTCAGGGTTTGTAAATAAGGATAAGATGCAGCAGGCTTTGATAGAAAGCCGCCAGTCAAACAAGCCACTGACGCAGGTACTAGAAGGGCTGACAGGTAAGCAACTGCCGCCAGATTTAATTCGCGAGTACAAGAAACAGCAGCTGTTTGAACTGAAGATCCTCTACGGGGTAGATTCTCTAGATCCGGAAATATCTCAGATCGACACGACCCAGGTAGACGAACTGATTAACACCCTCATCCCTATAGATATATGTCGTCGCTATCAATTGGTACCACTGTCGAAAAAAACTAATCCGCCTTCGGTATTGGTGGCAATGGTGGATCCAGATAATCTGGCAGCGCTGGACGACCTGAAGCTGGTACTGCGCCCCCATGGTTGGGAAATGCAGCGGATGGTGATTACCCAAGAAGATTACCAGCAAATCATTTCCAAATACCTGGACGAAGAAGTGAAAAGGCAGTCCAAACCAAAGAAAAAGGAGGAAAAGTTTGACCTAGAAATAGATTTCAACGATCTGGAAACCAGTATGGCGGATGAGGGGGACGATGAAGAGTCAGATGTTGACCTGAATAAGGAATTAAAAGATGCGGAAAGTCCCCGAGTCATAAAATTGGTGAATAAAATCCTGGCAAAGGCACTGACAGATGGGGTGTCGGATATCCATGTGGAACCTCAGCAAAAAGATTTGCGGGTGCGCTTCCGCAAGGATGGGGTGCTGCAAGAGCCTTTTAAGAGATTCCCGAAGTCAATTGTTAACGCCCTGACCTCTCGCTTCAAAATTATCTCCAATTTGGATATCGCTGAACGACGGAAACCCCAAGATGGTCGGATCAGCAGGAAATTCCAAGGACGGAAGGTGGACTTCCGGGTGAATACTCTGCCAGCACGATACGGGGAGAAGATCGTGCTGCGGATCTTGGATAACTCGTCAACCCAGCTGGGGTTGGATAAGTTAATCACAAGTGAAGAGACCCTCGCTCAAGTCCGGGAAATGGCGTCGCGTCCCTTTGGACTGATTTTGGTGACGGGACCAACGGGTTCGGGTAAGTCTACCACCCTGTATTCAATCCTGGCAGAAAGAAACGATCCGGGGGTGAATATTAGCACGGCGGAAGACCCGATCGAGTATGCGTTACCGGGGATTAATCAGGTGCAGGTGATTCGGGAAAAAAATATGGACTTTTCCTCGATTCTGCGGGCGTTCCTGCGGCAAGACCCGGATATAATTCTGGTGGGTGAGACCCGGGATAAGGAAACGGCAAAAACGGCAATAGAAGCGGCGTTGACGGGACACTTGGTGCTGACGACTCTACACACGAATGACGCGGCAGGGGCGATCGCCCGCTTGGAGGAAATGGGGGTAGAACCTTTCATGGTCTCCGGGGCATTGCTGGGTGTGGTGGCCCAACGCTTGATGCGGCGGGTTTGTAGCGAATGTCGCATTGCCTATACCCCCACGCTTGAAGAACTAGCCCGCTACGGCCTGTCTGCTTCTAAAGAGGCAGGGGTGACTTTCTATAAAGCTAAGACGATTCCTCCTGATGCTCGGGGAGATCTGAAGGAAAAAGGGGAACTCTGCCCCAAATGTAGTGGCGTGGGCTACAAGGGTCGTTGCGGGGTATATGAATTACTGCAAGTGACAGAAAACCTCCAAGTGCTGATCAATGCAGGGGCCCCGACGGAGCGGATTAAGGAAGCAGCTGTCGAAGAGGGAATGGTCACATTACTGGCCTATAGCTTAAACCTGGTACGGGAAGGTAAGACCACCTTGGAAGAAGTGGAGCGGGTGACCTATACGGACACGGGTTTGGAAGCAGAACTGAAAGCAAAGCGGAAGGTGGGTCTGACCTGTAAAACTTGCAGCGCGGGACTGCAGCAGGAGTGGCTAGAATGTCCATACTGCATGACACCTCGCTTTACTGATTAACAGTTTTGATGTGACTTTAGATAAGGAGACAGCGCTATGGAATTAATGATCGAAGACGTAATGGATTCTCTGATCGAGCAGGGTGGGTCGGACATGCATATCCAGGCAGGTGCGCCGATCTACTTCCGGATCAGTGGGAAATTGACTCCTCAGCCCGAATTTGGCGAAGAACTGGATGCTCAATTTTGTCAGCGTCTGATATTTAGTATGCTGAATAATAACCAGCGCAAGGCTCTGGAGCAAAACTGGGAGCTAGACTGTGCTTATGGGGTAAAAGGATTGGCTCGCTTTCGGGTAAATGTATACCGGGAACGTGGTTGCTTTGCGGCTTGCTTGCGGGCCTTGCCTTTTAAAATTCCCAATTTCGAGAAGCTGGGAGTGCCAGAGATAATGCGGGAACTCTCAGAACGACCTCGCGGGATGGTGTTGATCACGGGTCAGACCGGTAGTGGGAAGACGACGACAATAGCGGCGATCCTGGATCTGATCAACCGCACCCGCTCAGAGCATATCATAACGGTGGAAGACCCGATCGAATATGTATTCCCGAATATCAAGAGTCTGTTTCACCAACGGCAAAGGGGAGAAGACACTAAGAGCTTTGCTAATGCGCTGAGGGCAGCCCTGCGGGAAGACCCGGATATAATCCTAGTGGGAGAAATGCGCGACTTGGAGACGACCGGTCTGGCGGTGTCGGCAGCAGAAACGGGTCACTTGGTGTTTGGCACGATGCACACTAACTCGGCAGCAGGGACGATCGACCGCTTGCTGGATATGTTCCCGCCAATTCAACAATCCCAAATCAGGGCCCAAATATCAGGGTCTTTGGTAGGGGTCTGTAGTCAGAACCTGATAAATAAAATCGGCGGCGGTCGGTGTGCAGCTCGGGAAATCATGGTGAATACTCCCGCGATCGGGAACTTGATTCGTGAGGGGAAAACTGCTCAAATTTACTCGGCCATCCAAACCGGGGCAAAAATGGGCATGCAGACGATGGAAATGGCTTTAGCAAGACTGGTACAGGAAAAAAAGGTAACTTATGAAGACGCGATCGGCAATTGCAATAAAATAGATGAGCTGAATCGTATTATTGGACCAGGGGTAAAAGCAGGGGCAAAAAAGTAGCTAGCACAGTCGGAGTGCCGCAAAGGAATGACAGTTGTTAGTTGTTAAGGGTAGGACAACTAACAACTAACAAAGAACAACTAACAAAGAACAGCAATGCCAACTTTTATTGCTAGTATTCGGGACTCAACAGGACAGCAGAAAAAAGAAAAGTTAACGGCAGACAATATTCAGGCAGCACGTACTTCTCTGATCGATAAGGGACTGTCGGTGCAGGACATCAAGAAAGCAGGTTTCAACCTGAAGGATATTGACTTCGACGAACTAAATGAAGCATTTACCATTGCGACATCTAGTATCACGGTTAAGGATATAGCTGTATTTTCGCGTCAATTTGCGGCAATGGTAAATGCGGGGGTGGGGATAGTTAGATGCCTGGGGGTGTTAACAGAAGAATGTGAAAATCCTAAGCTGAAACATGCTCTGAAGAAAATTTCGGGCGAGGTGCAAGAGGGAACAAATCTGTCGGAGGCAATGGGCAAACATCCGGCTTGCTTTAGCGATCTATACGTGGCGATGATATCGGCAGGGGAAGTAGGGGGGGTACTAGATGAGGTGCTCAACCGTCTGGCAAAGTTGCTAGAAGATGCGGCCAGGTTGGAAAACGAGATGAAGTCAGCTATGTCCTACCCAGTGACGGTAGGAACCTTGGCGACGATCATTTTTATTAGTCTGTGTGTTTTTCTGCTGCCTACTTTTTCGGCTATTTTTGAAGACATAGGAGTAGAACTGCCAGCCTTCACCCAGTTCATGCTGGGAATTAGTGACTTTCTGATAGATGGCAAAAAGTCCTTGGGACTAGGGGCAATACTGTTCGCGCTCAAGTTGATTTACGATCGATGGTACAAAACTCCGGTGGGGAAGTTGATAATGGATAAAATATTCCTGAAGCTACCTTTGTTTGGAGAACTGATAACAAAAACAGCGACGGCGCGTTTTTGCCGCACGTTTGGGACGTTATCTCGCGCGGGAGTGCCAATCCTAACTTCTTTGGAAATTGTCCGGGATACGGCGGGGAATCAGGCGATATCAAATTCGGTGGAAGCGGCCCGCAAGGAAATTCAGGGCGGGGGCACGATCAGCGTGGCTTTGGAAAGAGATAAAGTATTTCCAGCCCTGGCGATCGCGATGATGAAGATTGGTGAGGAAACGGGGCAGATAGACCAAATGCTGATGAAAGTGGCTGACTTCTATGAGGATGAAGTTGAACAAGCTGTCAAAGCACTTACCAGTATGCTGGAACCAGTGATGATCGTGGTAATTGGCGGGATGGTAGGTTCGATTTTGCTGTCGATGTATCTGCCCATGTTTAAGGTGTTTGAATCGCTGTAAGAATAGTGAATTAAGTAAGTATGATTATCGGAGCTAAGTCAGAAAAATGGCGGTAAAAAAAAATCATTACGAAGCGTTACTGGCAGAATATAGTAACACGGAAGCGGCGATCGAACTCTTGAAGCAGTACCGACCATACTTGGAAATGATTCCTAGTATGCGCCGATCGGACGAAAGCTTGATTACAATTCCGATCGCGCAGCGTGGCGCCAGCCATTGCCAGTGGTGCGCATCCGCCCTAGCGACCAGAAAGGATATAATCAGACTCCGTCGGGGTTGACATGTCTGCCATGCGAGGTAGGAATTTTGATGTGCGATCCGGAGTGGAAAATTAAAACGGGGACGGAGATTTTTGTGTTTATTCATCGTCGGAATGAAGATTTTTCTGACCTATTAGGTCGCTGGCGTCATACCCAGGTATGGTTGGATCGGGGCTATGAGTGGTTGATGCCTCCTCGCTATAAACATATTTTCGGTGAGGGATCTGAGCAGATATTTCCTTTGTTTGTGGTGTTCGCAGAAACACCGGAACGGATTAAGCGCGGCCTGGAGGGTGCTTACCTACCTTTTGTGGTTCAAACCTTGCGTCCAGCTATTGAAGAAGAAACTACGGAATATTTGGGCGTTGCACAACTACGGGATGATAAGGGTTGAAAATTGCCGTTCCCTGGCTCCCGCCTGGGAACGGCAACCATTGACTGCTATCATCCCAAAAATGTGCAACGCCGAACGCCTGCGGCTGGCGCCAGCCATATATTTGTATCCCGAAAGTATAAAGGCGGAAGATTGACTTCTGCACTAGGTAGAATGAATGAAAGTGGTTAGTAGGATGGGCACCGCCCACCAGGCTATATAATGTAATAGGTGTACAAAGAACGTCTAGGCGCGAAAGCGCCTGGGAAGCACTAAAGTGCTTACTACGAACGGCGCCTGGGAAGCACTAAAGTGCTTACTACGAACGGCGCCGAAGCACTAAAGTGCTTACTACGAACGGCGCCGAAGCACTAAAGTGCTTACTACGAACGGCGCCGAAGCACTAAAGTGCTTACTACGAACGGCGCCCTGACTGGTAGCCTAAGCCGGTTATCGTCGAGCAAGTAGCTATGGTGGACGAAAGTAAAGGTTTGTAAGCGTCGTTACTCGAAACCAGTGAAATAAGGCTGATACACTGGCCCCAAAAGGGGAAAGGATATACGTCTAAACTGTCGATAGAAAGACTGCCAGAGATGGTAGTTGCCGTATCCATGAAAAGGATGGCTCGATCGAGGAGCCGGATGAGGCGAAAGTCTCACGTCCGGTTTTGAAGACTCCTCGGTACGGTGACGTACTGGCTTAGTTTAACAGGTTCTCGTTTCTCTCGATTCCCAATCGGGCGAGAAAGTATTATCAAGAATGTTTGCAGAGGGGCCAAAAAATCAGTCGGACAGATATGATGGCAGGAGTGCTGCTGCAAATGGCTAAATTAGCCGATCGCGCAGCGTGGCGCCAGCCATAAGAAAGAATAACTATCAAGAGGCGCTGGAATTGGCAAGTGAAGCAGAGCGGGTTGCTGGTACGGAAATTATATCAGTGCGCGATCGGGCTGCTAAGTTCAAGGAAGAAATATTGACAAAAATCAACAGTCAAAAACTAGCTATGGTCCAGGCGAAAAACCAGGGACAAAGCGCTGACTACAAGCAAAAAGAATGCCAGGTTGTGGTTCAGGTGCGATCGCCCATATTCCCTTGAGATTGTTTTATTTGGGCGATCGCCTGGGAAGGAGCGATCGCCTGGGAAGGAGTTTCCATCAAGCCTGCGCAGGCAGGCTTTGTAACTGTAGCCGCACCCCTCGTTCCCACGGGGACGCCTGGGAACGGGTGCGGGCGACGGGTGACGGCGGCTACCGCACAAACAGGGGCATCACTTCCGCAGCAGTAAACAACCCATAGATACCCCGCCGATGCAACTTAACCCCAGCTTTCAGATAACCAAAGGCAGGACCGCACACATTGGCGGCCATGCTAGTTTCATCCCCTAAGGTAAAGGTATGGGTAGAAATCTTGCCTTCAAAGGTACGACCCGTTATTCTAACATTCGTACTCAGAGGCTTCTTGGGATTGCGCGTATCCACAACACCACCTACCGAAACCCGATCGCGCCCGCAAATTCCCGCCAATTCCAGCATAATATCATCGGCATGTTCCATATTCTCCAGGGCCAAGATCCCATTAGTTTTATCCAACAGGGCTGCCACCTCAGCATCACTCATCGCCCTCGCCTTCTCCACGTCATAACCGGGCATATGGGCAATATCCTCCCGAATAGTGGCCCGATAAGCTTCCCAATTGGCAATTCCCACCCCAAAGGTAATCTTCACACTGTGAATTTCTGCATAACTCTGGGCCGCCAAGGCCGCTGCTGCTGTCAATAACCCGGGGGTGGCACCGCAACCAGTCATGTAAGTAATCCCCGCTGCTTGCAGATCCGACTGCAACTCCAACAGTTGTTCTACCGCACTGGTACGCTTCAGGGCATCCACCAGCACCCCGCGCCAACCGGAAGCGATAAACTGCCGCGCTACATCCGCCATAAATGTATTCGGCAAATTCGGCAAGGCCAGAAAATAACCATCCACCTCCGTCCCCGTGGCGATTAAATCGGAAATGCTGCGATCGCGTCCGGGAGCACCCACCCTGTCGTGTCGCTCCCGCGCACGACATGGGTGGGTGTCTCCGGACGCGAAGCTCTTGACAGAGTTTCCATTATTGCCATTCGCCAGACAGCTATCGACATTTAACCCATTGCGATCGTAAGCATAACCCTGGCGGTCGGCAACTGCGACCCAAAGCATCTCCCGTTTCGGGGCCAGTACCTTAGCCGCCGCTTGTCCCAAACCGCCAAAACCCAGGATCCCCACCCGTATGGGATCTAAGGCCCGTTCGCGTAGGCGTAGCCGTGTGCGCGCAGCGCAATCGCCTACAACCGGTGCCGACCTATCCATCGCTTGCGTTGTACTCATTTGCCAGACTCCTAGCTGATTGCTGCGATGCTCATTCTACCCGAGACAGCCGCTCGTCGCCCCTACTGTGGACTTAACTCTATAGAAAATATAAGTAAAACTGACATATAAATGAGAATACTGCTTATACTGTATACTAACTTTTGTTACGATTTAAATCATTATGCTGCGATTGTTTACTAGGAATGTAGTGAACAGGCCCTCAGCAACTAGATTCCAGTCCCATCGCCAAGCGGTGCATGGGCCAACAACATTGCCGTGTTTTCTGAGTAGCGTTTAAGGCGCTTTCAGGAGATACAGCGCCTCACCTGATAGCGAAGCCTATGGAAACCCTAGAGTTCGTGATCTACCCCGACGGTCGGGTGTTGGAGAAAGTCACTGGCATTGTGGGCACTTCCTGCGCGGAAGTAACTGCGGCCATCGAAGCCCAGCTGGGTCAAGTGCTCAAGCAAGAACAGACTTCTGAGTTTTTTGCCAAAGTGCATCAACAGCATGAGGCGGTTACCACTCAAGCGACTTTTAGCGAGTGGTAGGTTCCTGCGGGTCGCACCGGTCGGCCTCCTGACAGGAGGATGTCCTTTTTTTGTACAAAACAACCAATTAGAAGATAAATGTCACACTTTAGCCAAATCAAAACGAAAATCCGTAACCTGGAATCCTTGCTTGCTGCTTTAACAGAACTGGACATTGACTGGAAACCGGGTCCAGTCCCCGTGCGGGGTTATCGGGGACAGACTTACAATGCGGAAGTGGCGATCGAGCAAGAGAATGGATACGATATCGGCTTCAGCTGGAACGGTCAAGAGTATGAAATGGTTTCCGACATGCAGTTCTGGCAGCAAAACTTGTCTGTGGACGGTTTCCTGAAGCAGATTACCCAGCGTTACGCATACCACACCGTGGTCCAGGAAACCGCAAAGCAGGGCTTTCAACTGGCCGAACAACAGAAAAATGAAGATGGTTCTATCCGCTTAGTGCTGCAACGCTGGAGTTCCTAATGGATGATTTTGCTTTTTGTGTACTCGCAGAAGACTCCTCACGCTCTGGTTTTGAGCCAGAATTAGGAGGGGTATGGCGGGACTTACCGGAACGTTCCGGTTTCGAGCCCGAACTAGGTGGAGTCTTGCGGCAAAAGGGCGTTTACGTCGATGAAGTTACCTGTATCGGCTGTAAACATTGCGCTCACGTAGCCCGGAATACATTTTACATCGAACCAGATTACGGGCGATCGCGGGTAGTCAGGCAAGATGGCGACTCTGAAGCGCTAATTCAGGAAGCGATCGACACCTGTCCTGTTGACTGCATCCACTGGGTAGATTACACGCAGCTCAAGCGGCTGGAAGCAGAACGGAAGTATCAAGTGATACCCGTCCCTGGATTTCCCGCTAGTCATGCGGCGAGCAACCGCCGCCTGCAACAGATCAAGAGAAACCGCAAGCATCCGGAACCTCCGCCCTCACCCTAAAGGGTGGGGCTACCAGAACAAAGCCCGCCTCCGCGGGCTAGTAACAGTTACCAAATTTAGCGATCTATCTAGGTAAATATTGGAAAATTGCTCAGAAATTGATGTAATTTTCTGACTGCAACTAGGTAGGGCTTGCTGAAAAAGAGTATAAGCCTTACTCGATAAGGGTTTCAGGCATTTTGACGGCCCTCCAAGTGCCTTGTTATGACACCTGGAGACTCAAAATCCTTGCACAATCGATCGGAAATCGTCGGGTTTCTTGGGTCTCATTGGCGACGAAACTACCATAATTCGGCGCGGTGTGGCATCTTTATTCGCTCTGCTGACTTTATGAGCGCAAACCCTAGGTATAATAGCAATGCGTGAAGTTTAAAAAGTACGTATGTAGCCTCTGCTACCAACTAAATATTCTACTGGACCGACTCTCTCGGGGTCTCCCCGGTCACTTCCGGTTGAGGCTCTGCCTCCTGGCCTCAATAGACGACCGTTGTTAGGAACTCACGGTAATCCCTGAGGCGACTTTTGTAGAATTCACCCCAGGAGGCTCTGCCTCGGACTTCCCATTCCCAGGGAGACCCTGGGAACGAGGGTAGGAGGTATTATATACACATTTTTTCAACCCCCCTCTACTGGACCGATGCTCTAGGAGTTGAAATGTACCACAGAATGCTCCAGCTGGGTTCAGCCCGATCTACTTCAATTGACTAAGGATTCTAAAAAGGTTTGCACCGTGCCATTGGGATTGAGCACTACCCGAATTGTCGGTTGCAGTTCTCCTTCAATGGGGGAGACAAATGCTTCACCCCACAGTGGCATTTCTGTGCGATCGAGATAGTTGCCTGCTGCTTCTCCTAGGGCGGTAACCTGTTTGATTGTCCCATCCCGATCGAGCACCAGACGGTATTCTATACTGATATCTAGGTTTTCTGGAGGCTTCCAGCGCTTTTGGAAATATTCTTTCACTTCTGCTACTTGCCGAATCTCCTCGACATACCCAGTATCTGTAGCAGGCGTATTCCTTGACTGGACTGGAGGTTTGCTACTATAAGGGTTAGGCCCGATCGCGTAGCGTCTTCGCAGACGATTCTTACCACCGGATGTCTCAGCTGGCGGCAATTGTCTGGCAGTTAGAGGTGGTTGTGCAATAACGTCTCGCCTCAGGGAGATTTGCGGTCGAGGCGGTGGCGGTGGGGCGATCGCCCGTTGTCTCCTCGTTATAGCAGCATCAGCGTCAGGTGGCGATGGACTGGGGGGACTAGAAACTGATGGAGTAGTCGCAGGTGTTTCCCGATCGACAGCAGACTCCACAGATGGCATTGTGTCTGCTTCCGGAGGTGATGGCAGTTCTGGCGATGATTGTCTAGGTATTTCTTGAGACTCTTGAGGGCTAATTTTTTGGCTATTCGCGGCTGCTGTAGTGATGCTGGGTGGTTGACTGGAGTAAAATTTATTCAGCAGTTGGAGGCTGTAGGCAGTTAAACCCAATGCTAGTAGGATACTGGCCGCAACGCGGAATGAGTCGGAAAATGCTACCACATCTCGTACTTCATCCATGACTGTGGCCAGGTCAAACTTTTTTGGTCTCATTGCAGTCTTTTTGTTTTAGTATAGTACCTACACGAACTTCCGGAATTGGATAATTTATTTCCCAAAAATAATTCATGGTTTGTCATCCCTTTTGCTTGCAGGTAAATCCTTTTTCTCGATTTGTTTTTTTTGCTATTCTGTTGAGTTTTTGCTTCTGTTATCCTATTCCCAAAAAATGAGTTGGCAGTTTTGACAGTTGATAATGTTTGGGCGTTTAATCTCTCAGGTGAGGGGAAGAAGAGAGGAAAAAGAATGCTTCGCACGCGCTCCCAGATGGCATTATAATCTGAGAATGCGTTGAGAGGAAAAGATGAGACCAGGTGCTATATACCTAGGGAACGATCGCTGTGAATTTATAGTGTGGGGACCGCTACTCAAGGAAGTCACTCTAAATATAGTGGGGACCGCACCGCGCCAGATCCCTATGGAACGGTCAGCAGGGGGTTACTGGAGAGTGACTGCCGATAACATTTCTCCAGGAACAGAATACCTTTACCAATTGGATGGCGACAAGACTCGCCCCGATCCGGCATCATATTATCAGCCAGGTAGCGTCCACGAACCATCCCAGGTGATCGATCGCCATGCTTTTGTCTGGCAAGACCGGACCTGGCGCTGTCCGCCCCTGGCAGATTGGATTATCTATGAGTTGCATGTCGGTACTTTTACAGAAGAGGGAACCTTCGCAGGGATTATTCCCCGCTTGCAGGCGCTAAAGGAACTGGGCATAAATGCGATCGAACTGATGCCAGTGGCCCAGTTTCCGGGAAGTCGCAACTGGGGTTATGATGGAGTCTATCCCTACGCGGTGCAGAATTCCTACGGGGGTCCGTCCGGACTCAAGCAGTTGGTAAATGCCTGTCACGAAGCGGAAATGGCAGTGATTCTGGATGTAGTCTACAATCACTTCGGTCCGGAAGGCAATTACACCCGGGATTTTGCTCCCTACTTTACCGAGAAGTACCATACTCCTTGGGGAAGTGCGATTAACTTTGACGATGCCTACAGTGCGGGCGTGCGGAACTTTTTCGTGGAAAATGCTCTATATTGGTTGCAAGACTATCATGTAGATGCCCTGCGTTTAGATGCAGTTCACGCTATCTACGACTTTGGGGCCAAGCATTTCCTGGCAGAATTGGCAGAAGCTGTCGAAAGCTTGTCCCAGCAGGAAGATCGCCCTTACTATTTGATAGCGGAAAGCGACCTGAATGACGTGCGCGTTATTCGACCTCAAGCACTAGGTGGCTACGGGATCGACGCCCAATGGAGTGATGACTTTCACCACGCCCTGCATACAGTCCTGACAGGAGAACAAAAGGGTTACTACCAAGATTTTGGCAAATGCGAACAGTTGGCGAAAGCATGGCGCGATCGCTTTGTTTATGCTTGGGATTATTCGCCCCATCGCCAGCGCTATCACGGCAGCTATGCGGGCGATCGCCCCCCAGAGCAATTTGTGGTGTGCAGCCAAAATCACGACCAAGTTGGCAATAGAATGTTAGGGGAACGCCTCTCGCAACTGGTATCCTTTGCAGCGCTGAAGCTGGCGGCGGCAACGGTTTTGCTTTCTCCTTGCATTCCCCTACTGTTCATGGGCGAAGAGTATGGCGAAGAGTCTCCTTTCCTCTATTTTATCAGCCACGGAGACTCGGATCTGACTGAGGCAGTCAGGCGAGGAAGAAAAGCAGAGTTCGAGGCATTTCATGAGGTGGGAGAACCGCCGGATGCAGCGAGTCCGGAGACATTTAAACGCTGCATCCTTAAATGGGAGCAGCGCAGCCAAGGGAAGCATCAAGTGTTACTAGAATTATATCGGCAGTTAATTGGGTTGCGCCGCCAGAAAGGGTCTGGCGATTCGTCTGCGAAGTCTGCGAAGACGCTACGCGATCGGAAAAATCTGGAAGTATTAGCAATAGAAAAGGAGAAGATATTAATTTTCCGCCGTGGGAGTCAGGAAAGGCAATTTGCCTGTATAATGAATTTCAACGACAAAGAGGTAAAATATACCTCATATCTAGAGGGGAATAAGCGATTAGATTCCAGCGCTGCTGAATGGTTGGGCGATGGCTCTACTTTACCAGAGTCCCTAACACCACCCCAAGAGTTGACCCTGCCACCCCAAAGTTTTGCGATCTACGAACAGGGGAATGTTGACTGGGAAGAAAAGGTGTAAAGTATCCTGTAGGGTGAGCGATTGAGAGGGTAACGCACCGGGTTCGAGGGTTGCGGTCAGTTGCCCCAGCGCCAGGAACAGGGTAAGGTGACGGTACGTTGCCCCAGCGCCAGGAACAGGGTAAGGTGACGGTACGTTGCCCCAGCGCCAGGAACGGGGTATACTCTGCGGGTGGGTGAGCGGTAGTGTGACGGTAGTGTGACGGTACGGGGAGCATCTCTATTTTTTCATCTAGCCCTCGATGTCTCGGCTTCGATATCTCCTGTTCTGCTCTTGTCCCAGGGGACTCGTGATATCTTTGCGTGCCGAGTCCTTCAGGACAAGAGCACGGCAAAAGATATCAAACACAGGAGACATCAATGTGCGATTAATGTGCTCCCACAGCCGCGCAGTGCTCAACCGCGCGCTGGCCCCCTCGTTCCCACGGCGATGTCTAAAGGGCAGTACGAATAGTGCTAGACATCGAAGAAGCCTGGGAACGGGTGACCTGGCAGCGGAGGGTTCCCGGAGCGTGGTGGCGAGGCTTGCATCTCAATGCACCCGAGGGTAACGCACCGAGATCCAGGGTTGCGACCACTTGCCCGATCGCAAGGGACATAGTACTCTGCGGGTGGGCGTTCGAGAGGGTAACGCACCGCGATCGCGCACCAGGTGGCAGCGGCGGCCACTAGCATTCTCCACTGTCACGCACTCTAAGGCACACTTCAGAAAAATCGGTGTGTTGCGTACCGAAGGTGGGGGATGGTGAGAAGGGAAAGATGAGTGGAAGAAAGGGGGAAAGGGGTGCATCCCAGATTTGCAAAGATAGCTGTAGGGGCGAAGCATTCGGGCGACAAATTATGATATAAGTTTACAGATGGACTCTCCGAATGCTTCGCCCTTGCGAAAGTGGGATGCACCCGGGGGAAAGTCAAATCTAAGTAAAATTGCACAGAAGCAAAGGAGAAAAAAATGAGGGTGCCAATTGCGACTTATCGACTTCAGTTCCGTCCGGAGTTTTGCTTTGCGTCAGCTCAAAAAATTCTGCCTTATCTGGCTGAATTGGGGATATCAGATATCTACGCTTCCCCGATACTCAAAGCCCGATCGGGGAGTATCCACGGTTACGATGTGGTAGACACAAATCAAATTAACCCGGAACTGGGAACGGAAGCAGAATTTGAAGCTTTGATGGTCCAATTGCAGGAACGAGAAATGGGATGGGTACAAGATATCGTGCCTAACCACATGGCTTATGATAGCCAAAATCAATTCTTGATGGATGTTTTGGTTCACGGACAGGACTCGGAATACTGTGAGTTTTTTGATATTGATTGGGAACACCCCTACGAAGATATCAGAGGCAAAGTGCTGACGCCGATGATGGGGTATTTTTACGGCCAATGCTTGGAAAACGGGGAAATTAAATTAAGCTATGACGAAAGGGGGCTGAGTGTTAACTACTACGGTCTTAAAATCCCCCTCAGGATAGAATCATACGCGAGTTTTCTGAATCAGGATTTTGTCCGACTGTCTCGATCCCTGGGACGCAGTCATCCAGATGCGATCAAAATTTTGGGGATTCTATATATCGTTAAGAATATCCCATCGGAAACTGCGGGGATAGAGCGGAAAGAGCAGGCTGAATTTGTCAAGGGACTGCTTTGGGAACTATACAATGATAACCAGAAAGTGAAAGGGTTTATTGACCAGAACTTGAAAAGATTTAACGGAGAGGTGGGGAAACCGGAAAGTTTTGACCTGTTGGACGATCTACTGGGAGAGCAGTTTTTCCGCCTGTCCTTTTGGAAGGTAGGAGCAGAAGAACTCAACTATCGGCGTTTCTTTACGGTGAATGAGTTGATTTGTCTGCGCATAGAAGATGCGCAGGTTTTTGAGAAAACTCACGCTCTGATCGATCGGCTAGTAGGGTCAGGGAAGTTGACAGGACTGAGAATCGACCACATTGATGGACTCTATGCTCCCACGGAATACTTGGAACGTCTCCGTGCAAAAATGGGGGATATATATATTGTCGCCGAGAAGATTCTGGAACTGGGAGAGGAATTGCCGAGTTCGTGGAAGCTCCAAGGTACGTCAGGATATGATTTTCTCAATCACGTGAATAGCATTTTCTGTCAGAAGGAAAATGAAAATGCTTTTACCGATCTATACGAGCGCCTGACGGGTTTGAGACCAGTATATGAGGAAATGCTGGCGGACAAAAAGCGGCTGATTGCGGAAACGAATTTAGTCGGAGATGTGAATAATTTGGCGCACCTGCTGAAAAGAATTGCCGGTGGATACCGATACGGACGGGATTTTACCTTGGAGGGGTTGAGAAAGGCAATCCTAGAAGTATTGGTGCAGTTTCCGATCTATTGTACTTATATCGATAGGGAGGGAGTGAGCGATCGGGCACGGGGATACTTGCAAGAGGCGATCGAAAAAACCAAAAGTCAGATTCCGCAGTTACTGAATGAAATCAACTTAATTGAAAAGTTCCTATTGCTGGAGTACGACGAGTGGCTTTCAGAATCAGAACGGGAACGGTGGTTGCATTTTAGTATGAGATTTCAGCAATTCTCTGGTCCGTTGATGGCAAAGGGGATTGAGGATACTCTATTTTATGTCTACAACCGACTGGTATCTCTGAACGAGGTAGGGGGCCATCCGGATCGATTTGGCTTGGCGGTTTCCGAGTTTCACGAGTATAATCAGAAAAAACTGGCAGATTGGCCCCACGCCATGAATGCCACTTCCACCCACGATACGAAACGCAGCGAAGATACCCGGTTGCGCATTAACGTGCTTTCGGAAATGCCGGAAGAGTGGGAACAGCAGGTGAAAAGTTGGCGGGAAATGAACCGGGATAAGAAAACTGTGGTAGGGAAGCGCAGCATTCCCGATCGCAACGACGAGTATTTCCTGTATCAAAATATGTTGGGTGCATTTCCCGAAGCAGTTCTCCCTTTGCGTTGTCAGGTGGAACTAAAGAACGAGGGGTTAGAGGGGATCGATACAGAGGAGTATACTGAATTTGTCGGGAGGATCAAAGATTACGTCATCAAGGCGGTGCGGGAAGCCAAAGTCCATACGGCGTGGTTGCGGGCGGATACAGAATATGAGGAGGGTTTTGTTGCCTTTGTCGATCAGATATTAAATCCTGGTGAAGAGAACGAATTTCTCTCATCATTTCGAGCCTTCCAGCAGCGGTTGGCGGTTTACGGCAGCTTCAATTCTCTGTCCCAAACCTTGCTGAAAATTGCCTCGCCGGGAGTGCCGGACTTTTACCAGGGGACGGAACTGTGGGATTTGAGTCTGGTGGACCCCGATAACCGCCGTCCAGTCAATTATGACGATCGACTGTCATTTTTGCAGGAGATTAAACGCCGCTGCCAGACGGGAATGATGAGTTTGATTTCTGATTTGAAGGCAACCCGGGCCGACGGACGGATGAAGCTATTTTCGATCGCCCGCGCCTTGGAGGCGAGAAAACAATATTTGCCAGTTTTCCAGGAAGGAGATTATTTGCCTTTACAGGTGTCGGGTCAATATGCTAACCATATAGTGGCTTTTGCGAGACACTATCAGGGTAAGACCGCGATCGCAGTTGCCCCCCGCTTGCTCGCGCGCGTCATCGGACCGGAACAATATCCCCTCGGTACAGAAGTTTGGGGAGATACGCGCTTGGAAATTCCTGCCCATTTACAGTCTAACTGGATAGAAGCGATCGTGAACGCGGAAATTTCAGGTAACGCGGCGCTATCAGTCGGTGAAATTCTGCAATATTTCCCAGTTGCACTTTTAGTTAGTTCGTAGGGTGGGCACTGCGGTGGGCACTGCCCACTTTAAGCTATGAATTAGGGCGTTGCACAACTACGGGATGATAGAGGTTGCTAATTGTGGTTAGACGCCTGTCCTACAGACAGATATTGTCACCCGTCCTACGCCTCTTATTTGAAGTAGGCAATGGTGACGCCCGTGCCACCACTATTTTGCTGCGCTAACTCAAACCGATCGATCTGGGGATGTCGCTGCAAAAAGTCCTGTACTCCTTCTCTCAGTTTACCCGTACCTTTGCCGTGAATAATCCACAGGGCACCCGTTCCCGAAGCATATCCTTTGGCGATCGCATTTTCCAAGACTGCCTCAGCATCTGCCACCCGACTCCCCCGCAAGTCCACGGTATTGCTTTCGGTTTGCACTACGGGACCGGGTTTGGGGGGCGGAACAGTTGCTGCGGGTTTCTGTTTGGGTGGGGGCTCTACTTTTTGTCCGTCCAGAGATTCTATTTCCGTAAAGGCGATCGTCATCTTCATCAAACCAAACCGCACTGTTACTTCCCCGTCTGCTTCGGAAACATTCAAAACATCGCCGGTTTGTCCTAAGCTAGGAATGCGCACCTTGTCCCCTACTTGCGGTTTGTAAGCGGGTTTGGGTTTGGGTGGCGCTGTTTTGGAGGGCAGATGAATTTCGGCAATTTTATTTATCTCCTCCGTGGCTCTTTGGGCCCTTTGAGCCAGCACTGGTCCTTGCTGTAACTTGCGAATTACTCGGGCAATTTCTTTCTTCGCTTCCGCGATCGCCTCTTGGACTGCGAGTTCCTGCTGCTGTCGCAACTTTTGCTCTTGTGCTTGCAAAGCTGATGCTTTCTGGGAGACTTCTTCATGCAGGCGTTCTGCTTGGGTGACTAATTTTGACGCTTGTTTGGCCTTCCTTTCCTGACGCCGACGTTGTGCTTCTAAACCGGCAATCACTTGGTTGACATCTTGCTCGTTACCCCCTACATAACCTCGCGCCAGTTCGACTATTTCCCGATCTAATCCCAAGCGGCGGGCAATGGTTAAGGCATTGGAACGACCGGGTATTCCCCATAGCAGGCGGTAGGTGGGTTGCAGAGATTGATTGTCAAACTCCACTGAGGCATTTTCAAAGCGATCGTCTTCATATTTGAGCGCTTTCAGTTCCCCAAAATGGGTGGTGGCAACGGTTAGCTGGGCGTTATCGGCCAGGTATTGCAAAAGGGCGATCGCCAAGGCACTGCCTTCGGAGGGGTCGGTTCCCGCACCGACTTCATCTAATAGTACCAATTCGCCATTGCCCAATGCCTGTAATATCCGAGTAATGCGACGAATGTGACCGGAGAAAGTAGATAAACTCTGTTCTAAAGATTGTTCGTCCCCTATATCGGCGAGGATTTTGTCAAACCAGGGCAACTCTACCGGTTCTCGGGCGGGCACGAAGAGACCGACTTTGGCCATCAATGCTGCTAACCCCAGGGTTTTCAGAGTCACGGTTTTCCCACCCGTATTGGGACCTGTAATCGCCACTACTTTTATGGGCGGTGCTACGATTAAATCTACTGGAACTACCGTCGGACCTTGTTCGTGCTGCTGTTGCCAGACTAGCAGGGGATGGCGCAGTTGTCGCAGGGTTATGCTTTCTCCTCCCCCTCTATCTATGAAGCGGGGCGGGTTTGCTTCCAACCATAAACTATAACGCGCTCTGGCTGTTGCTAAGTCCAGGGCCGTCGCGATCGCCAATAATCTTTCCAGGTCCTCCTTGACTTCGGCAATTTTCTCTGTTAAACTTCGGAGAATCGCTTCTTCCTCAGCTTCCTCCTGGCGTTGCAGTTGGCGCAGTTGGTTCCCCAAAGGGACGATCGCGTGAGGTTCCACGTAGAGAGTAGCACCCGTAGTGGAGGTATCGTGAACGATGCCGGGTATGGCGGACTTTTGGGGTGCTTTGACGGGAATCACGAAGCGATCGCCCCGTTGAGCGATCGTATTTTCCTGCACCGCAGCGAACTTCCGCTGCAAAATCCCTTGCAGAGTCTGATAAATGCGGTCTCGCAAACCTTTAAGTTGACTGCGGATACCGTTAAGTTTAGGACTAGCGCGGTCTGTGACTTTACCCCGGTCGTCGATGCAGCGGTTAATTTCCTGCTCAATTTCGGGATAGGTGCGCAGATCCGCCAGCAGTTCCATCAGCACTGGCACATCTGGTTGGCCATCGATCTGGCGTCGCAAACGCCGCATTCCTGCCAGGGTAGTAGCGATATGTAAGAGTTCCGCACCCGACAAGATGCCTTGCAGTTCGGCCCGTTCTAAGGACGCGCCAATATCCTGAATGCCTTCAAAAGACAGTACCGCAGTCAGTTGACTTTCTAGCTGGTATACTTCTTTAGTTTGAGCTAAGAGGGCGAGACTGCGATCTAAAGTTTCCGGAATTGCCAGATGACGCGCTGCTACCGCCCCCAGTTTAGTAGCGGCAAAGGTAGATAGATGCTGGCACAGGCGGGGCCATTCCAGTAGTTCTAAAGTTTCTGCTTGAATCACAACTGCGGCTGACAAGGGTTGGCAAATACATTCTATCAACTCGGAGCACCTTTGGGGAGGTCTCACGGCCCGTCTTGAGTCAATATCATCCCATTAATCGATTTGGATCGCGGCCCGCTGAGGATGGTAACCTTAATCTATCCCTTCTTCTTTCTCCAGTTTAGCGGTAATCAAAGGAGAGTCTATATCGAGAGACCAATTTTCATCAATAAAGTTAAAATTGGCATCCAAGATTAAAGTCATTTCGCCAATCGGATTATCTGGGCTGATTTTTGTTTCTGACTCTACAGACAAGTTATTTTTTAGCATATTTCAGTTCGATCCAATATTCCGCTGGATTTTCTTGCAATTTTTTACCGAGAGCATAACTGGATAATTCTACGGATAAAGGCTGTTTGAATATCACTTCTTCATAGAAATTATCCTGCTCATCCCAATAGCCAAATATGGTAAAATTAGAGTATTGCAAATGCTCTATTCCTATTGACTCTAGAGAGGATATCGATAATTTCTCCAATTTTTCCCAAGTCTGATTAATTGTTGATTTCAGCATGGTTGTTTCCTTTAATTAATGTTTGGTCATCAACCGAGTAAAGTGTAAGACCATATAGAGGACGTCTTCCTTTTGCTCTTCGCTTTCAAGATTCAAACATTCAGCAATATTGAGCATGAAAACGATAATTACCTCCTTTTCCTAAAACTTTTGATTTGAGATGATAACCTTCTTTTTTGGAAGGGACTAAACCAATATTACCTTTAGGAGGAACCTCTCCTTTTTCAATAGCTTTGAGATGCTTGTTTTGGGGATCGTATTTTTTACCTAGTTCTATTTGAGTCTGAGAAAAGGAAACTAAGCGCCCCTTACTTGTTTGATATACCCGATCGGGTTGAATCTCTAACCAGCTACTCGGTAAGTCTAGCATATAATTTGATATTTTTGCATAAATTCGATCGTCAAATAAAAATATGTTCCACTGGCAGCAAGGGCGATCGCCATCGTCAGAGGTAAACTGGCTTCACTATTCAATTATACTTCTGGGAAGCCCGATCGCGTAGAACCGGTAGCCTGTCGGTGCGGGGCTACTGGTCCTGCCCTGGGCAATCGCCGGTTGTCGGTGCGGTCGAGCAGCAGCAATACGGTAGGGGCACAAATAAGTTACCTGGTTCCGAGGCTCCGCCTTGGAACCCCCTTCGGAGGCTCCTGCCTCCCGATCATCTTTTGAACAGCGTATGTTGGTCAACTTTTTCCAACTGGATTCTGCCAATTAAGGATGAGGGTCGCGTGACTACAGTATTCATAATCTGACCAGTATGTTTTAACTGTATTGCATGGCATCTATAATTGTCTCATAGTTCAGCGGAAAAAATACAATGCCTAACCTATAGCGTTATCCAAGGAAAAAATGCGATCGCCCGTTTTGCTCTATAATATAAATATATGCTGGAGGCGATATCAATAGAACTAAAATGAGCCTATGATGTTCTACAATTTTAGAACTTAAATGTAACAAGCATTTTTAATATTATGGTATAATGTCATTAGTCGGTTTCAACCGACTTTAGCTATTAGCCGGCGCTTTGAAACGCCGGCGGGATGACAGCGAAGTGAAGGTATTATCAAATGAAAAAACAGATGCGGCGATCGGGTGCTTGCTGGGAACGGCTGTAGGAGATGCGATCGGACTTCCTTGTGAAGGACTGTCAAAGCGCCGACTCCAGAAAATATATCGTCACCCGAACAAACATCACTTTTGCTTTGGCAAAGGGATGATTTCCGACGATACAGAACATACTTGCATGGTAGCCCAATCATTAATCGTCTCAGCAGGTGACGAACGAATTTTTGCTCGCGAACTCGCTGGGAGATTAAAATTATGGTTGCTGGGTTTGCCCGCAGGAGTGGGCTTCGCAACCTTAAGGGCAATATTAAAGTTATGGTTGGGATATTCATACCGTCGCAGTGGCGTTTTTTCTGCCGGCAACGGTCCCGCCATGCGCAGTGCTATTATTGGCCTATGTTACGGGGATAATCTCCCCAAAATGCGATCGCTAGTCAAGGTTTCCATCCGCCTTACCCATACCGACCCGAAAGCAGAATGGGAGGCCCTGGCAGTGGCGATAGCGGCATTTCTTTCCAGCCAAAAAACCCTGGTTACCCCCCAGGAATATTATCAAAAGCTAGCAGAAATCCTGGATGCAGAAGCTGCTGAATTTCTGACATTAATCCAGCAAGCTGCCGACAGTGCCGCATGTCGGGAGACAGCAGCATCATTTTCTGCAAGCATAGGCAAGAGTCAGGGGGTCAGCGGCTACGTGTATCATACCGTCTCCGTGGTAATTCAGGTCTGGTTGCAACATCAACGGGACTATCAGAGGGCGATCGGGGAAATAATTTCCCTGGGAGGGGATGCAGACACAACGGCAGCAATTTTAGGAGGAATTATCGGGGCCGGAGTTGGGAAAGAAGGCATTCCGCAAGCATGGCTAGATAATTTATGGGAATGGCCCCGAACAGTTGAGTGGATGGAAGCAGTTGCTCAAAGATTGGCCGCAGTGCGCGATCGGGAGATAAAACAAACTGCCGTGGCACTGGCAGTCTGGGGAATTTTGCCGAGAAATCTGTTTTTCTTGCTTGTAGTTCTCTGGCACGGATGCCGCCGATTGTTCCCTCCCTGGTGAACAGGTAAATCCCGTTCCCTGACTCTAGCAGGGAACGAGGTCACCCACATGTGCTACTTACTTTGCCGATCCTTGAGAGTTGTCCATACTCTTCTTTTTCAAGATAAACTGTCCACCTTTAATCTCGATCGCCTCCACAAATCCCTTGGCGACAAACTCATCGACTGCTTTTTTCACACCTCCTTGCCACCAACCGCCATCGCCATAGTCGTCACCTGTTATTAACCCACCCTCCTTGACCGTGCGGTAGTATAACTCCAAATCTTGCTTCACAAATTCGTACAAGTGGTTACCATCGATATAAATAATATTCAAACTGCGCACATCTAACCCTTCACGTCTTTGGCAACTTGCTCAAAAGGCACTCAACAACGATTAGTTCAGCGCCAGTAATTTTCCTTGCCACAGGGATGCATCTCACTTTGGCATCTGAAATTTACCATAGATTATTTTCTATAGCAATAATAATTATATCTAATATAATTCTGTGGTTTTTTCAGAAAAAAAACATTTTCTGTGATAGTATGACAAGAAACAGGGTGTCCAGTGCATCTCACATGAGCCCTAGGCTCGTTGTTGGGCAAAAGCTAGCAGCTTTTGAACTGGGTGCATCCCATATTTGCCTCGCCGCCCTCACCCTAAAGGGCCCGGCTACACGAACAAAGCCCACGCTCCGGGCCCCCTCCGCTGCGCAGGGGCTACATTACAAAAGTGAGATGCACCCTTTGAACTGGCGGTCGGTTCATTTCATGAAAGGCACCTTTGGCCCTGATGAACAATGCTCTTGATGCAGCCGGTAACATAAGGGCAGTTAAGCCAGCGATCGCGCGATCGGTTCAGTTATAGTGGCCTAAAAGGGTCTTGATAATCTCTCTTAAAAACAAATGTCAACTAACAAATTTAAAGTCATTAACTTTTCTGGTGCGTACATAGACGCGAAGTACGTTGAAAATGTGGAAAAATATCCCATTGAACGCCGTACTATCGTCGTTAACCCAGAAGAAACTGATGCTTACCTGAACGAAGCGAACGTCAGCATTATTCCGTCTTTCTCATCCACCATCCTGGAAGATACTACTATCAAAAAAGCAAAGTCATTGCTTTTGCTTGAGGTGGTAGAGACCAAAAACATCGGCAATATTGTCTTTGAGCCTGGGTGGGATTTATTAGGTAATTTCCCAGACACGGACTTTCCCAAAGACGTACAGCTATGGAAGTCTCCCCAAGACGAGGCGGGAATCATAGAAGTCGATCCCTATTTTATGGCCAGGCAATCGAGTACCCCTGGTCACAAAGAAGAGTTCTCTGTGAAAGTGAACCTCTGGTATGCCCCTTCCCATACCGATTGTGCAATCCATAACCAACATGACTTTCTGGAGATTCATACGCAAGTCTTCGGACAGGGAAGGATGCAGAAGTTCAAGGTGAAAAATTTTGAGAGTCTCTATGAAGACCTCGTGATGACTGAGGGATACACCCAGATAGTGCCATTCTGCCAGGTTCACGAAAACCAGCAATATACATATCCGTGGCATCAATATTATTCGGATACGGATTGCATCTGGATGGCGATTGAATATCACCCAAAAAAAAATTCTAACTAAGAGGAGGAGTGAAGTAATGTCAAGCGATATTTTTCCAAGCAATCGCGTTTATAAATTTCTCAAGGTCGAGGAATACTTTGGCCGCTACCAAGAATGGGAAAAACTGGGGTCAGCGGTAGGTCATTCCTTCAATAAAAATGCAAAGACTTTGAGCCTTAAATTTAAGAATGCGGATAGCAGCGATTGCCTGATGTTGATCGAGGTGCTTCAGAACGATGCCTTGCGGGTGCGCTTTAACCCAACCAAATCAACGGAGGCGGAATAGGGTGCATCCCAGATTTGCAAAGATAGCTGTAGGGGCGAAGCATTCGGGCGACGAATTATGATATAAGTTTACAGATGGACTCTCCGAATGCTTCGCCCTTGCGAAAGTGGGATGCACCCGGCGGAATACAGCAGTTTCAGTCAGTTGCTGGAACACCACGACGAGGAAATGAGGCAAAACTATATCTTCGATCTACATTGCAAAGAAGACAAAGACAAAGGCCAGATCGTCTTGACAACGAAGTCAGAATTTAACTCCATCGTGATGAAAGTGTTTGTCACCTTGGCTCCCTTCGGAATCAAAGTCTTCAACAAATCCCCATCCAATTTGAAATATGAGGAAATTCCAGTCTGGCAAACCGTAGACACCGGAATTTACTACACTCCAAATTCACTAGACCCCAATAACCCGGAGGATTATGCCATCATCCAAGCGGTGAAGAAGCCTTCCAATGCCAAATACATTGGGTTTGGCGAACAGGGGGGGACCAAACTCAGCAAAAATGAGGACCAGTTGAATTATTTCAACTTCGATAATATGCGGTATCGGCAGGTCTACAATCGCGGACCTTTAGATAACCGCGAGCCTCTTTACCACTCGGAGCCGTTCTTTTACGAGTTCAATGGCATTCCCGGCAGCAAGAACGTCAATGCCGTTCTCCTGGACAACCCCTCTCAAGTCTTCATCGATATTGGCTATAGCAACTCCAGTCGCTATATGTTAGGCTCCCGCTTTGGGGACCTTGACTACTATCTGTTCTTGGGAGAAGACCCGAAGAACATCTTGGATAGCTTTACCGCAATTGTTGGCCGCGCCGAGTTGAAACCGCGTTACGCCCTGGGATATCACCAAGGTTGCTATGGGTACGAATGTGCGGCAGACCTCAAGTGGGCTGTGGAAAAATATCGGCAGTATCAAATTCCCCTTGATGGTCTTGCAGTCGATGTGGATATCCAAAATAACTACCGGACTTTCACCATCAAGCCGGACTACCAAACTAATAAGAACTGGCCCTACGAGCAAACGTTCGGCAGTCACAAGGACATGTTCGGTTGGTTGCGATCGCAAGGTGTCAAGTGCAGCACAAACATTACTCCCGTGATCAGCAATCGCCAATATGATGAATTTGGCAACGAATACACAACCTACAAAGAGGGACTAGACCTCGGATACTTTATCACGGACCAGCGGTACGATGCGAACAATCCCGACAGCAAATACTACCAACTGTGGGGTCTCTATGGTCCTGGTACGGAAGGCTGTCCCAATAATGGCTGGGTTGAAGGTGACAGTTACAACAGCGGCCAACCTTACATCGGTGAAGTGTACTACGGACCAGATGCCAATGGCCACGATATGGGAAGCCCAGGTCACTACTCCGATTTAGCCCGTCCAGAAGTCCGTGAATGGTGGGGCAAGCAATATACATATCTGTTCGATCAGGGGCTAGAATTTGTCTGGCAGGATATGACCACCCCGGCGATCCGCCAAAACCGTGGGGATATGAAGGGCTTACCCTTCAAACTGCTGGTGAACAGCGACTTTGAAGGAAAAGTGGAGTTGAAGCCAGCCCTCAAAGTCTGGAACTTGTACTCCTACAATCTGCACAAAGCCACCTACGAAGGACTCAATAAACTGCCCGGACGGGAGAACACACGCAACTTTATCATCGGACGGGGCAGCTATGTTGGTTCTCACCGATATGCAGGCTTGTGGACTGGGGATAACTCTTCGGACTGGGATTTCCTCCAGATGAATATTTCCCAAGTCCTGTCTCTAGGTATGCACGCCTTGGCAATCACGGGTCAAGATATCGGCGGCTTTGAAGAGGCAGCTTATGATGGCGGCAAGTGGGCGAGTCCAGAACTGGTGATTCGCTGGACTGCGGCAGGGGCTTTCTTACCCTGGTTCCGCAATCACTACGTTCGCAAAGGGCGCAAAGAGTTCCAAGAACCCTTCCAGTATGTAGAGTGGTTTAATAACTATAAGGGCGGCAATATCCCAGAACCCCAAGACTTGTACCGCATGGTTCCCGACATTTGCCGGCATTACATTACATTGCGCTACCGACTGATGCAGTTGTTCTATGATGCCTTGTTTGAGAACACCCTGGATGGGATGCCCATCTGTCGTCCTTTATTCCTCAACGATCCCCAAGACCAATCCCTCTACAATGATAAAGACCAATTCCTGAACGACGAATTCTTTGTCCGCAAGGATCTGCTGATTGCTCCAGTGTTGCGCCCTCAATCTGAAGACAACAACAATGGCCGGCGGGATGTTTATCTGCCCCAAGGTAGCAACTGGTATTGCTTTGTGGACAACGTTATGCCTCTTGGTGCTGCGGTAGAAGGGGGCACAACGATACGGGATTTTGATGCCAACATCAATACCAATGGCGATCACATTCACTTTATCGTTCCCATCCACGTCCGGGCAGGGGCAATCATTCCGACCATCGAAGTGGAACAATATGTGGGACAATTGAATGCAGAAGGTAAGCCCAATCCCATTACTCTGAATATTTATCCAGGGAAGGAAGGGGAATACCACATGTATTTGGACGATGGGGTGAGCCGTTCTTCCGCCCCCAAAGCAGAAGTGGAAGATCCCAACGCCAACGACGAATATCGCGAGACCAAGATTAGCCACAGCTACACCAGCGAAAAGACGCGGGAAATTAAAGTGGAGCGCGTCCACGATGGATATACGCCGCCCTTCGAGAAGTATTTCTTCGTGGCAGTATTGCACGATCCGGGGGAACAGAAGAGAAGCAATGGTCCGTTGAAGAGCGTTAGCATCGGCGGGCAACAATTGCAACCGATTCTCAATGGCTATCCCCATGAACGGGCGGAGGTTATCAATAATTCTGGCAGCAACGCCTGGTATTACAACGTGGACATCAACATCAGTTTCATCAAAGTGTTCGATAACAACTCATCGATTACCATCAAGGCGGAGTATGTGTAAGATCGAGTTTGGTTAAGAAGTCCTAACTTGATCGCGTCTCCGTGTTAGGGTGAGTTGGAATATAGGGACTATATTCCAACTCGCTCTCCTAGAAAACTTAGGGTTCTGTTTCGAGTTACTGTCAATTTGTTGATGAGTTCTAAGGAGACGATCAATGATGTCTATGAATCTTTTGGAAGTTGTGAAGAGGCTAAAAGTATGGGTCGTAACCGCGATCGGGCTTTGCTTTGTCGGTTTTTATGCTCCAGCCCTTGCAGATGCTTCCGTTCCCAATTCCGAAGCGATCGTAAACTCCAATGTCTTAGCTTATTATATGGCTGACGAAGACACGACGGAGGAAACAGAAGCAGTGTGGGAACACCACATTCAAGCATGGGACAACTCCGACCTAGAGGAGATTATGTCTGACTATTCGGAAGACTCCATCTTGATTCTCAATAACACCGTTTATGAGGGGATTGACCAAGTCGCCGGCGTTTTTGATCGTCTTTTTGATATATTTGCAGATGGCAATAATATCATCGCTCCCGAAACGATCGAAGGCGAAGTTATCTAACTCAAGTTGCTATAGCACTACGCGAAAACGTTAGGACATTGTTGAAACGCCGCATCTATGCAGTCTTGTATATTCTCAAATTCATCCATTCTCTGCTTCATCCAGTTCTTTAGGATAAACCACCAACGTTCGATTTTATTTAAGTCTGGAGAATAGGTGGGTAAATATAACAATTGGCATCCTGCCTCTTCTATTAATTCTCTAACAAGGAGCGATTTATGAAAACTTGCATTGTCAATAATTACTACATCTCCAGACTCTAATTGTGGTATTAGACATAGTTCTACCTAGGCTTCAAATACATCTCTATTACATCCAAAAAGTGAAAGGGGCAAAAACTCTATCCTCTCTTTGTGCAGCTATCCAACTGATTCTCTCTGTTCGCTTTCCCGATCTTAGAGCCTCAAACCGTTCGCCAATTTTACAGTAGCCATAAGGATATTCCTCTCTATTATCTATACCTGCTTCATCTACATATATCCGCTTTTTCGGGTTGATAGTCAAGAGTAAGTTCATAAACTCTTGACGTTTTTTTCGTCTCTTTCCCGATATCCATATGTCTTTTTTTTTCGACTAATACCCCATCTCTGTTTTGCTTAGGGTTTGTTGTGTCACATCTCCCGGCCATAATTTGGCCATTTGTTTTTGTGTTTTCCCTCCATTTTCTTTGAGAAATTCGCGAAAATATTCTTCATTTTTAATTGTTCGACAGGGGCTTTTTGTTCCCATCTTCTCGGCGCGAAAATCTCCCGTTTTTCCCTCCTTCTTTAGCGATAAGTCTAAAGTATTACGAATAATTTTCAGCACACGACATATATGGGTTTTTCTTTCTCCTCGCTTATAGGCTTCGATGGCCTTTTTCCGAAAGTCATAGCTATAAGGGGCCGGCATCTGAGTTTTCCTCCATCGCTGTTCCTTGCTTGATTATACGTCCTAACTTTTCCTTGTAGTGCAATAACGTTTTTTGCTGGCAATATACCCTCGATATTCTTCCTTGTTATAAATTTGGCATCTATCAATCCTAATATTATCACAGACTGGCACGGGGAAACTATCAAGAATATATTCTTGACCCGGATTGAGTTCGTTAAATGTTTGCGCTCTGACTTGGAATAAAAACATCCAAATTGGTTCACCAATATTATGTAATCGACGATTAAATCTACTTTTCCTTAACAGATTTTTTAGATAATTGTGTTCGACCATAAATTTACAAGAGCGCTCGTAGCGAAGCGTGTCCTCCGAAAAAATATGCAGCAACTAATCCGACTGTCATCACTTCGGCATTGTTCATTTTCACTTGTGGATCTTCTTTTATATTTAAATCTTTTAAGAGCTGGTCACAAAGAACAAAAATTGTTGTAATCATATCTTCCATAATCTACAGAATCAGCAATTAACTATTATTTTAGTACATTATAACCTATAAACAGCCAACCCGCCGCCTAGCACAAAAAAAAATTTGTATCAAAAACTACAAAAAATTCCAAATATCTGTAAAGTCTAAGTGGGTAATTCATATTTTTTTAAATAGGTCGCAACTTAGGTTAATATACCAAAAATGCATGGGATTGTCAACGGACGGGTCAGCATGAGAAAGTCCGATCGTCAAGAAAGTGAAGCTGATTTTCCAGTACGCGGTAGCGTGAACGTCCCATTGCGATTTATTAGTAGAAGTGAGACTCTGTTTCTAGATTAGCATGAGCTGTTTTCGTCAGGTTCCAAGATTCTCTCTGGTTCCCTGACTCCGGCAGGGAACCCCTCTCCGAGGCTCCCACGAGGCAGAGCCTCTAGAGGCCCGTTCCCTGACTCCGGCAGGGAACGAGGTGAAAGGCCCTGGTCTGGTTCAGATATCCTGGCGATCCTGGTTCCTTCGAGGCGATGCCTTGGAACCCCCTCCGAGGCTCGGCCTCCAGTAGACTCAGCGAGCGCGACAGTGGAGGCAGAGCCTCTAGAGGCCCGTTCCCTGCCAGAGTCGCCAGAGTCAGGGAACGAGGTTTTCTGGAGGCTCTGCCTCACTACATTGTCAAAGTTTAATGCGCAACTTGAGGCGAACATTTCCACTGACAGACCGAGGCGCATTCCAGATAGCTAACGTTTGCCGGATCTCATCCAGCACCGCTTTTGCTTGCAGCGTCGAGACTGTATCGTCTAAGATGATTCGCCCCACTCGCCCATTACTCACGCGAAACTCAAAGACAATTTCCCCACTCACCCCAGATGGCAGATCCACCCATCCTAATTCTCGGGTGAGAGAGTCACGGGCCCCAGCATCCAATCCCGACGCACTAATCACTTCAATGCGATTATTTTCTGGTGCCAACTCGTCATCAGACTCAAATTGAGCAGATTGCACCAAAGGCCCTGGTGCAGCAACTCTAGCGCTGGTCATTCCCCTAGTAGCACCCCTCGCTGGTGGGCTAGAAGGAAGCTGTCCGCCAACTTGATTTCCTCTTGCCCCCGTGCCATAAATTCCTTCATAACTGACACCTTCAGGTAACTCCACTGGCACTTGTACCCGCTGCCTGGTGCCATCGGGATTAACTCGCACCTCCTCGCTGACTGCCACAAAAGCAGTGTAAGGTGATAATAACCGATAGGCTAAAGCTGTTTTCGTCACTGCCGCCACACCTGTTTTGGTCTCGCCGCCAAACATCTGATTCGTCAATTCCTTAATTCTGGCCCGACCCCATAGCTGAGCGATCGCCTGGTTGTCCCCATTAAAATTCACGCCGATAACTCGATCGTATCTTCTGTCTCCAGCTGTCATGCCCGTAATCCGCAGATTCCCATTAGCCCGATCGCCTTTCCGGCCCAAGATCGCCAAAGGCTGTTCGGCAAACAAATCCGGTGCTGCTGCTGGATATATTTCCGGTCGCACCCCGCTGCCTTCCCAACTAATTTGAATATTTGTCAACACGGGATTATTAATTTTGCGGGAAAACTCTGCTGCCACTTTTTGAGTCGGTTCGTCCTGACGAATCACTTGGGATGTGCCCCTGCCCACTTCCGCCAGGCTATTTAATAAAAAGCGATTCACCGAACTCCCCACCCCAAAGCTATAAAGGCGATTTCCCGGCTTCAGTCCCTGCTTTACCCGGGCAATTATCTCATTTTCATTGCCAATATAACCATCCGTTAGCAACACGATACTCCGCAACCTTCCCGCTGGCGCCGCTGGTAAATTCAGCACTGCATTAATGCCATTAATTAACTCCGTACCCCCTTCGCCTTCAGTTGGTTAATATATTCCAAGGCCTGGGCGCGATTTGCTGGTGTATTCGCCAAGGGGACGGCAGATAATGCCGTCGTCGTATTGGCAAAATCGATAATTGTGAAAGTATCGTCGGCATTCAATTCTGCGATAAACCGGCGCATCAGTTCCTGGCATTTCCCTAAGGGATCTCCCCGTTGGGAACCGGAAGTATCGATCAGGAACACCACATCTTTGGGGACAATTTCCTTCCTCGCATATGAGATCGCCGGAATCAGGTAAACCGCAAAATGACCGCCTTGTTTATCTGCTTGAGTTAAGACTGTCGCTTGGGTATTTTCCCCTGCTACCCGATAGTGCAGGATCAAATCTTTATTGGGAATACTGTCTGTTTTTGCCAACTGCACCCGTACTGTTTTACCCTGGCCCTGAGTTATAATTTGATGGGAGGGAGAAACCACATCATTAATTGGCACCCCCGCATCAATTTCTACTGTTACATTAATATCATGCCCCGATCGGGTGCCTGGTTTCAGCACCGGCGCATTAATCCGGGAAGCATCTGGGACTCGATCGCTATCGCCTCCACTACCGGAAATCCGATCGCCGGGAATATAGCGGGGACCGACTACCATCGGAAACACAAACTCGTAATCCCCGGCGGCAAATTTGAGATTTTCTGTGTAACGAATTGTTACCTCAATTTCCTCTCCGGGCTTGATATTTGCCAGGGATTGAGTGAAAATATTATCCCGTTCTTGCTCTAACAGTCCCGCTGTCCGTCCTTCTTCCCGGGCACGTTCGTAGATTTCCTGGGCCTCGTCCCGTTTCTTGATCTCCCCGGATCTCCGGCGATCGCCTATTTTAATCTCCATATCATGCACCGCTGCATTATCGGGCAACGGGAAGACATAAACCGCCTCTAAGGCCGTAGTATAGGGATTAGCAAACCGCTGCGTCACCTCCACTTGGGAGACATTTCCAGCTACTTTGGCCTTTACCTGGGTATGTTTCAGGGGAAACACCTGTTGATTTTGCTCTTGTGATGGGATAAATAACCCACCCACTGGCCGTTCTGCATCCGAGGTCGTTGCCTTCGTCATCTGCGCGATCTCCTGTTGCGATCGGGGTGGCGCTTGGGCCATACTGAAATGAGTAATCGTTCCTAATGTCGCCGCGATCGATAGGGTTGCGGGCAGAATCATTCTCAATTTCATCGTTCTTCTTTTGTTCTCAAATTATATCCCATACCCAACCTTTCTATATTACACTTTTCCTCTGCACCTATATCCGATCGGGGGTGGGCTGTTCCTCTATCTAGTTTAGCCTATCTTGAGAGCAACTGACTAAATCGCCCCCAAAAATATCCTCAGCTATCACCCATTTAAATTGCATAAAGAGAAAAAAAGCTGTCGCTGGTACATGGTTTCACTCTCTTGCTCCCCAACTTCCTCAATTTATGCTATAAGATACATGTTCGAGCGGGCAACCAGAGAGTAGAGATATGAGAAATCCTGGGCTGATGTTATTTCTGGTCTTGATAGCGATGTGTCTTTTGCTATTGACAGTCGGAAACTCTCTTCCACAGCAGGCTGAACCAGCACCGGGGGACACGCTCCGCTGCACCACCTCCCGCGCCAACACTAGAGGAGGTAAGGGATTTCCGGCGCTTACAGAATACAGTGGATGACTTAAATCGGGAAGTTAATTCTTTGAAATTACAAGTCCGGTCAAAAGAATCAAAAGTGAGATATTTGGACTCCAAGATTAGGTAAGATATGAGCTGTGTCCCGGACACCGAGTCATTATACCAAATGATCGTCTGCTTCACGGCGTTGTTAGAGCGACTAAACGAAGCGGCGATGTCTCCCAAAAGATATCGCCGTGACCTGTTGGGCTGCTGACTGGGCAAGATCCTGTCATGGATAGCAAGAAACGGGTGGCATTGAACCACTGCTATCGATACATTGAGAGGCGATCGATTGACGTGTCAATGAGCTGACAGCATGAAACCCTTGATAGAAGCCACAGCTGACGATAGCGAAACCTATGAACGCATTGCCAAAGCGATCGCTTTCATGGGTCAAAATTATTTGAACCAGCCTGACTTGGAGACTATTGCTCAGCACGTACATCTGAGCAAGTATCACTTTCAGCGATTGTTTACGAAATGGGCTGGTATTAGTCCTAAGCGTTTTTGGCAATACCTCACGGTTGAATATGCCAAGTCAAAAATTACTGAAACTAAAAGCCTTTTAGAGCTGACTATGGATGCTGGTTTATCAAGTCCAGGGCGGTTACATGACCTGTTTGTCAAGCTAGAAGCGATGTCCCCTGGTGAATTTAAGGCAGGAGGCGCGGGGTTGCAGATTTTGTATGGAGTTCATGAAACTCCTTTTGGCTATTGCCTGATTGCCACAACAGCCCGTGGCATCTGTAATCTGCATTTCCTGAACGCAATAGACGAACAAGCAGCTGAATATCATCTCCGTACAGAATGGGAAAATGCTGAAATTATCTACAATCAGCAGGCAACCAGGGAAATCAGCGATCGCATCTTCCAGCTAGTTGCAGCTAATATTTCTCCCTTGGTTCTCTATGTTAAAGGAACTAACTTTCAGATTCAAGTTTGGCGCGCGCTTTTGAGAGTTCCGTTTGCAGGCATCACCACCTATAAAGGGTTGGCAGAATCAATGGGTTATCCAACTGCTGCTAGAGCTGTAGGTAAGGCACTAAGCAGTAATCCAGTTGGATACTTAATCCCGTGTCATCGGGTGATTCTCGAATCAGGTGAGTTGGGCGGTTATCGGTGGGGACTAGAACGTAAGGCTGCTCTTCTGGGTTGGGAAGCCAGTCGAAATCAGAACCTAGGAAAGGATCGATCGTGAGAATCTTAGATGTATGCGATCGCCGCTCCTTATATCAAACAAAATCTAGTAGGTGTTCCTTCATTAGTCGTCACAACTGGAAGTCAGCTCAGTGCAGCATTCTTACTCTTACCTGCGCTACCGTTTACAGTACCTCAACACACACCGCTCATTGCTGTAGTGGTGGCGGTGTTTGCTCTGGCTATGCTATCAACAGCCTTTGCCTATATTCTCTATTTCAGACTGATTCAAAAAATTGGCTCAACTAAAGCCTTAACTGTCACTTATCTCATTCCCCTATTTGCGATGCTCTGGGGGCGATCGTACTGAAAGAAGCTGTAACTGTGTCAATGATGTTGGGCTGTGGTTTGGTTTTGTTGGGTACTGCGATCGCAAACGATATACTCCTAGGAACGCTACGCAGCAAACCAAAAATTTAATTTGCCGATGCCTTCGGAACCACAAGGGCTAGTTCCGAATGGCGAATGGAAAATGGGTGACCATACCATGAACAATTACAGACAACCCTATTGCTAGTTAACCTAGACAAGAACTGTCATGAGTTCTTCGGCTTAATTCCCGCGGGGAGAGTGCGACTGACCTTAGCTGGGCAGACTACCCGATCGCCCGACTTATATCCCACGAACCGGACATAAACCATCTCTCCTTCCTGGATATCATCAGTATCCGCCTTATGCAAGTTCCGATTATAACGAACCTGTTCCCAAACGGAAGCGATCGGTTCATAACCCCAATTCTCCAGCATGTTCTCTAAGGGCGTGAACAGCTTCATCATATTCTTTGCTGGCAAATCGGGCTTCGTTTCGGCAATTTGGCGGGCACTGGGGTACTTAGTCAGCAAAGCTTGTAATTCCGCGAAAGTCGAGTCGCGAAAATCGGCATTTAGCTGACTTGGTTGCTGTTGCAATTGGGATTGCAGTCGCTGACATTTTTGCTGGAACTCAATCATTTCTGCCGTTTGCTGCTGCAATTGCCAGCGCAGTTGTTCCCATGCTTGCTGCAACTCGGTTATTTCTGCCGTTTTCTCACTTTCCATCTGCTCTAATTGCCAGCGCAGTTGTTCCCATGCTTGCTGCAACTCGGTTATTTCTGCCGTTTTCTCACTTTCCATCTGCTCTAATTGCTGACGCAGTTGCTCCCGTTCTTGCTGTAGACCGGATATTTCCCCTGTTTTCTCACTATCTAGTTGCTGCAATTGTGATATTGCCGCTGTTTTCTTACTATCTAGTTGCTCTAATTGTGAGCGCAGTTGCTCCCGTTCTTGCTGTAGACCGGATATTGCCGCTGTTTTCTCACTATCTAGTTGCTGCAATTGTGATATTGCCGCTGTTTTCTCACTATCTAGTTGCTCTAATTGTGAGCATTGCGATCGCAGTTGTTCCCGTTCTTGCTGCAATTGTGATATTTCTGTCGTTTTATCACAAGAGAGTTGCTGTAACTGCGAGCGCAGTTGCTCCCGTTCTTGCTGGAACTCCGCCAGGGTCGCCTGCTTCTCTGTTTCCAGTTGCTGCAATTGCGATCGCAGTCCCTGGCCCTTCTTGCTGCAATTGTGATATTGTCGCTGTTTTCTCGCTTTCCATCTGCTGCAATTTCTGCTGCAGTTGCTCCCGTTCTTGCTGCAATTGCGATACTTCCGTCGTTTTTCGATCTGACAGCTGCTGCAATTGCGATATTGCCGTTGACAGAGATTTTACCTGCTCGTCATCTGTTGAGGCAAAACCCAAACTGGATCTTAATTCTGCTGGCGTCCAATTGAGAGTAGAAGCCAACCGATTTACTTCGGAAAAGGTCAGCTTTTCCAGAGAACCGCGACGGGCCTCCAACAGGCGTGGGGTACTTAACCCTGTTTTTTTCCGCAACTCTTTCCAGTTAGCAATACCTAACTCATTCAGGCGATCGCGCAGCAATGAGTCATGGGGGAGTTCCATCCTCTCTTCAGCATCTGTATCAGCACCGGAAATTTTTGCGATCAGCAAAACGCTTGCCAACAACAGCAACCAACCGAACCCGAATAGATTGGGCGAATGGACCATAATCTACCTCCTGACAATAGCTTTTCTTCCATTGTTAAGATTTGTGAACCAACAAGAGCAGTCTTGCAACAGTAGGCCAGACCGCAATTTTGGCCATTTAAGCTGTGGTCTCCGTACAGAGCACTCTTTTTATATTCGGTCATAACCGATTTTTTGTCAATCACTATTGCTGCTGGCCCCTGATGCTGCTGGCGTCCCTCGGGTAGTGCTTTTAGCGCTCCCGCGCCGCCTGTTCCTATAGATACTCAAACCAGTTGCTGTCTGGATCTTGCCCGATCTAGGAGTTGCTAACCATCATGGTCGAAGCAATCCACTCCCAAATTTCCTGTTGAGCCTGTTCGTCAAGTGGAGCGCTCATCATTCCATAGGTTTTGATTTGAATTTCGTTTGATTTTTTGTAAGGCCGCAATGATGCGATCGCTGCCAACGTGGTGATTAAAGCTTCTTTCCGGAGCGATCGCTACTGGTGGACTTGCTGACATAATTAATCACTGGCTAAATCAAAAAACTAGCTGGCAATCACCGGAAAGAGCCTAACTCTCCTATAACTCCCGTTCGCACCTGCCCCCACTGCCCGAGTTCCCTGCTGGTGCTCTGCCAGGCTGACAGCTGGTCAAGAACGACGCCGTAGTCGGGATGCTACTGTCTCTTCATTTATACTATAGCCGTAGAGTGGCGCGCGCCGTAGTAATGGATGGCGACTGCGGCTGTTTTGGCTTAGAAATAACAGGGTTATAACCGGTGGTAGCCACACAAAAACCCATGAGTAACTGGCACTGGACAGCATTGTACGAACTATTTGCCACAAACCGCTCTCTTATGCTAAACTAGCTGAAACTCTTTCAGGGCAAGGGTTTGACTGCTTTTGCGCCAGGAGAGCCTGACGAGCGGGAGGCATATCGTCAACCCACTTCAAACGCGATCTTGCTAAGTAACTCAAGTTGCGACCTATAAAAATTGAATACAAAAAGCCGCCTCCCCGCCCGGATCTGACGGTCTCCCCGCCCGGATCTGACAGTCTCCCCGCCCGGATCTGACAGTCTCCCCGCCCGGATCTGAGGAACAAATGCACCAGCGGTTTACTTGACAAAAATCATGTTTCCATTAATTCCCGTCCCCACAGGGACGCTAACAGAGATCCTAGACCTATATCCTATCCCTTGTCAAGCACTACGCTAAAGATAAGCTCAGCTTATATGAGGTATAAGCAGAAAAAAATTCAGGCATTGCACATTTTGGGGATGATGCCCTTTTTTGCACATAACTGAAAATGGCTTGTAGTCTAAGTTTGAGAGTTCTGCAACTATCTCCATCATCCCGTTATTGTGCAACGCCGCATTTTATTCATGCGCCATGCTCTCGGGTTTGAAGATCAGGCTTTGATCTCGGGTGTAATAAGCGAAGGTGCCACCCGTACTACTGCTTCGGCAATTAATGAGCACCTGCAATCCTTCTTGGGTGTAGTAAGCGAAGATACCACCCTTACTACTGTTCCGGGAATTAATGATCAGATGCAATCCTTCGACGTGCTGTAAAACCTTATTCCTCTCCTTCCCGGGCTCTACCTGGGAAGGCGTGGTTGGGGGTTGGGGGTAACCGCTAACCGCTTCCATATTCAGTTCGGGAAAACTTCCAATGTGAGTATAAATTAAAGGGTAGCAGTAAACAGCGAATAGAGATAAAGGAGGTACCAAAAACTGCACAAGCATGGAATAAATAGGGCTTGCTGAAAAAGTTGGTGAGTGGGGGTTTGACGGGGGGACGCGGGGACGCTCTGACGCGGGGATGGGGAATAGGGAAGGTTGGGCTGATGGCAGGTTGTTTTAATTTTCCGGAGCATTTTGGTGAAATTGTAACCATTTTCAGACTGAAGAGCCAACTTGAGAGCATTTTTTGAGGTTCAAAAAGGCTTGAAGCCTCGCTCTGCCGGAGTTTATAGCTAATTTCAGCAAACCCTAAATAGTGATAAAAAGTGACATCGAGAGCCGTAACGAATGACATGAAAGCAGCAAGATCGCCAGCTCATGCTACGATCGAGAGGACAATCAATTTAATTTTGGTTATTAGGCACCTTTAACTTTGAGATTGGTAGTCATGAAACTGCCAGTGCCCGAGTATTGGGGGGTAGCGTCGGGAATTGGCGGCGTTGGACCTTTTGGTGGTTGCTGTGCTGGCGTCATCACTTGAAATTTAGCAGTGAAAGTGCTGCCTTTGAGCAAAACTGGTTTGCCACCAGACTTGTTTTTTTTAGCTTTTTGATTGCCTCCCAGGGATTGAATCGAGAGAGTGCCTACGCCTGGTATACTGTATACTGGAGTCATATAGATGCAACCGGGTACTATCACTTTTTTCTCGTCGCCATCCACACATATGGGCTTGCCATTAATCATGTCTTTGCCAGAACCCACTAGCGTACCGGGTTGGGGCACCACAGTTGCTGCCCCAAAGGTAGGGTTAAACATCGCTTTATCCCCTGTAATCAGAATAAAATCAGCCATATTTCGCACTACAAAATTATTTCTTCAAGATTTACTTTTTGGGAAACTCATTTAGCTCCAGGCGAAACAGTGCCTCCCGATCGACTCAAACCATTGCCGGATAAGGGTATTACCCAGAGCCAGTTGCATAACTCTCTTTAGGCTTACTATAGCATACAGCATAGCAGACAGCAGTTTAGTACACAGATGGGGTGGGCAATGCCCACCCTACAAATTAATTAATCGGTTCCAGTTGACAGAGAATTAAGCCAAACCATCCTTTGGCATCTGTCCAAACTTTTAGGGTTTTTAACCCCTGTTTCTCCATGTACTCCTGCATGGCCTTGAGTTCAAATTTGCGCGAGACTTCCGTATGTATTGTCTCCCCTGCGGCAAAGTCTACGTTGAGGTTCAGGGCGTCGAGACGGACCGAGTGCGATCGCAAACACCGCAGATGCATCTCGATCTGGTTTTGTTCGCTATTATAAAAGGCCCAATGATCGAATAGCCCGGTGTCAAAATTGCCGCCAAAGCGCCAGTTCAAATGGGACAGCATATTCAAATTAAAGGCCGCTGTCACTCCCTGGCTGTCATCATAAGCGGGTTCCAGCACCTCTTTGGGCTTCTGCAAGTCTATTCCCAATAAGAAATACTCGCCCTCTGCCAAGGCCCCTATCACTTGAGCAAAGAAAGCATCGCATTTGTCGGGAGGGAAATTGCCTAAGCTACTCCCCAGAAAGGCAACCGTCCGGGTTTGCAGCTGAGTGGGTGGCAGGGCAGCTAGGGCCATTTCATAAGTACTGACCAGACCGTGGACTTGCAAGGTACTATAATCAGCTATTAGCTGTTCGGCACTGCTTTGGAGGATCTCAGCACTCACGTCAACGGGCACATAGCGCATCGCACCTCCCAATTTTTGGTAGGCATCTAACAACAGCCTGGTTTTCGTGGAACTGCCACTGCCTAATTCTATCAGTTCGCAGGGACCGGTCATCCCCGCAATTTGACCCGCAAACTCTTGCAAAATTGCAGTTTCTGTCCGGGTCGGGTAATATTCTGGTAACTCGCAGATATCCTCAAACAGTTGAGAACCCCGATCGTCATAGAAATATTTCGCCGGCAGGGTTTTGGGAGTTTGAGTTAATCCCGCGATCGCGTCAGTTCCCCCTGTCATGGCCAATGGATCGAGCAAATGCTCAATTGTTAGCCGTTGCCCTAGGCGGGAACCGGCAGCGGTATCCTGAGTTATATTCCTCACGTCAAGCTTTCTGGTAAAACTGCACAACCACACGGCCTGGAATATTTCTATATCCCAAGCAGCCAAACGGTCCTCAACCGTTATATCACGCTATGAGTACGAGTAGCTGAACATCATGAATCTGAAAATTTCCCAGATCCCTAGCGATCGCATTGTTGACAAAAATGCCAATCTATTATGGCTGACTACTAGCGCAACGAAAACCTGCTAATATCTGCCGCACTCCCGGATGATACCAGTTGCGCAAGCTGGCACGCATGACCCAAGGACGAGTTGCCCAGCTGGCACCTTTGATAACTCGATGCTGGTTATCAAAGTAGGCTTGAGAGTAACCTCGATAGGGATACCAGGCAAAACCTTCGTAGCGATCAAACCAGCTTCCCGTCCATTCCCAGACATTACCCAAAGCATCCTCCATACCATAGGCACTCTGTCCTGCTGACGCGGCATTCACGGGAGTTGTTTGTCCTACTATACCATCGCAATTGCATTGCTTGCCACTGGGCATTTCTTCTCCCCAAGGATAGGTGCGACTGCGTCCTGCTGCTGCATCCCAGCTAGCGGCTTTTTCCCATTCCGCTTCTGTGGGTAGCCGCTTCCCGACATATCGGGCATAGGCGTCTGCTTCATACCAACTGACTCCACAAACGGGATGATTTTTCCATTCGGACTCGTTATGCCAGTATAGGGGCTGAACAACGGGATTTTCTTGCAGCCACTTCCACCCATCTGGGGACCACCAACTTTCTTTCTGATAGCCGCCATCGGCGATAAATTGGCGGTATTGTCCGCAGGTGACCGGATAGCGATCGATCCAGTAAGTATCCAGATAAACCCGATGGCCGGGGCGTTCGTTATCCATAGCATCGATGGAATTACTGCCCATGTCAAACTCCCCGGCGGGAATTTCCAGCATTTCCGCTGCCACGGGATGTCCATCGGTGATTTGACCGGGTATTTTATCCCTTGACTCTAACAGGTTTTGGATTTGCAGCACGAAGGCGATGGTTTCATTGTGCATGCTTTCATGTTGGATAATAAAGCGCCACAACCGTTCTTGTTCGTCAAGGGGGGCCGCTTCCAGGTAGGTGAAGACTTTGGTTCTAATGCTGCTGAGGATATCGCAGACTTCGGGAAATGATGGCACTAAGAGGCCCCGATCGCATTTAGGCAGGCCGTCGGCGGCAAACAGTTGGCGGTATTCTGGATACAGTTGCGGCTGCCCTGCCAGTTGTTCTAAAATCCAGTAGCCTTCTGTCATGCCAATGTGCCCCAGGTGCCATCCTACGGGACTGAATTCGGGATGACTTTGACCGCGAAAGCTGGCCTCATCTATGTCTGCAAACAAGGTCATCGTTTTCAGCCGACATTGCTGGAAGTCTTGATATATCTTATCTCTACAGGATTGGGTGGATGTCTGGTTCACGATCGACTCCTATGGTCAGTATACTATTGTCAGCACATGGGATCCATTCTCCCACAAATAGGGGTTCCGATGCAATGATGATACTCTCGGGATATGTCCGATCGTCCTTCAGCCAGTATAGAGTCGGTGCCGGTGACTGGGTGGAGAAGCGAGATGCGATCGCGCGATGTCCCTCGGTAATAACGATATTAGCTGAGGCTTTTACCTGATGCTTGTCCGCCAATTGATGCAGAGTCCTTAAGGTTTGCTGCAATGCTTGTTCTAGGGTAATACCTGGAGATGCTTGCCATGCATCTATCAAAAGAGCGAAAATATGTTCGGAATCCGTACTGCCGCCGATTAGTTTGTAGGCCATGTCCGAGAGGCGATCGCGCATTGGTCGATATAAACTCTGGCGAAAGTTTTGGATAAAACCATTGTGAACGAACAGCAGGCGCTGATAAGCAAAGGGCTGACAATTACTCAAATCTACAGCTTGTCCCGGCGTGGCACTGCGGACATTTGCCAGGATACAGCCCGATTCAATATAGCGACTCAGTTGGGGCAGATTAACATCACTCCAGGCGGGTAAAATATGTTTATAGGTAAAGGGTTCTGTCTCCCGTTGGGGGTGATACCAACCAATGCCAAATCCATCTGCATTCACTACTCCAGAAGTCATCTCCCGAGGTTCATAACTTTGGACGATCAGAGAATGTTCTGGTTTGTCAAGTATCTGAGACAGTTGAATGGGCTTTCCGAGATATCCTAATAGACGACACATGGGATAATTTAATGTTAGGGAAACGTAGGGCGGGCGTCTCGCCTGCCCGGGAAACGTAGGGCGGGCGTCTCGCCTGCCCGGAGGTGGTCAACTAACAACTAAGATAAGCTGATTACTCCTATTTTATCTATAATAGCATAAAATAGGCACCAGATGTGAGAAGCAGTCAGTAAAATGCCCGGAGGTGGTCAACCAACAACTAAGATAAGCTGATTACTCTTATTTTATCTATAATAGCATAAAATAGGCAGAAGCAGTTAGTCAAAAGAAGTCTTGACAATAGATGAGAGATCTGCTATACTATAGGAAGAGTATTTGAGGAGGCTTTTAGGAACTATGCCAGCTGTAGCAACTAAGCATTATATAGAGTATCGAAATGAGGGCTACTGGGTCGCCGGTACTAGAATTTCCCTTGATTCCATTGTCTATGCCTTCCGAAAGGGACTCTCACCCGAAAGCATTGTGCAGTCCTTCCCGTTGCTGACTCTGGAACAGGTTTACGGTGCGATCGCTTTTTATTTGGCAAATTGTGATGAAATTGACGCTTATCTGGAAGCGGAAGAGGTAAAATTTGATTCTATGCCTCAGCCCTTACAGACGGAGGCTCCCGAACTTTATGCTAAACTGATGGCAGCTAAAGCAGGGATACTCTCTTGTTTGTAGCGTAGCCTGTAGGGGAAAAAATTTGAATAGGATATAATTTGATGATGGGTCCCGAACAGTTGATGGTTTGCATAAGAAATCAGTATCTAGGGAAACCGCCTAACCTAATTTTTGCACGTGCTGCTGACAAAAGTATTGTAAAATAGAGAAGACAGTCAAAAAAGATCGACAGAATGGGAATAGCATGAAACAAGATCGGAAGTCAACGGTAATAATTACGGGTGCGTCCTCGGGAGTCGGTTTGTACGGGGCAAAATCACTGGCCCAAAGGGGATGGCATGTGGTGATGGCCTGTCGGAATGTTACAAAGGCGGGAAGGGTTGCCCAAGAGGTGGGAATGCCGGAAGATAGCTACAGTATTATACCTCTGGACTTAGCGTCCTTGGGGTCGGTGCGACTTTTCGTGCAGACTTTTCGGGAAAGTCGTCGTTCTTTGGATGCTTTGGTGTGCAATGCGGCGGTGTACATGCCTTTATTAAAGGAACCGTTGCGCAGCGCTGATGGCTATGAGTTAAGCGTTGCTACAAATCATTTGGGACATTTTCTCCTCTGTAATCTGATGTTAAACGATCTGAAAAATTCAGCCGCAGCGGAACCGAGGTTGGTGATTTTGGGCACGGTGACGGCTAACCCGAAGGAGTTGGGAGGAAAGATTCCCATTCCCGCGCCTCCAGACTTGGGAGACTTGAAGGGGTTTGAAGAGGGGTTTAAAGATCCGATCGCGATGATTAACGGCAAGAAATTTAAGCCGGGGAAAGCGTACAAGGATAGCAAACTGTGCAATGTGCTGACGATGCGGGAACTGCATCGGCGCTATCACGATGAAACTGGCATTGTTTTCAGTTCCCTTTATCCGGGATGCGTGGCGGAAACGGCTCTATTCCGCAATCACTATTCCCTGTTTCGGACAATCTTCCCCCTGTTTCAGAAGAATATAACGAAAGGGTACGTGTCCGAGGAATTGGCGGGCGATCGGGTAGCAGCGGTAGTAGCAGATCCAGAGTATAATAAGTCAGGGGCTTATTGGAGTTGGGGGAACCGACAGAAGAAAGATCGGAAGTCCTTCGTGCAAGAGGTATCGGACGAAGCGCTGGATGATGACAAAGCGAAGCGCCTGTGGGAGTTGAGCGAAAAGTTAGTGGGACTGGCGTGACGGGCGAGTACTGTAAGTGAGCGATCGGGCTGACGGCTTGGTATGATAGATCGAACCTGTAGAGGTTCGATCCACTTTGGGGAAAGAAATCAAATAATAGCACATGAGTGAAACTGCTTACATTGAAACCAGTTTTGTCGGCTACCTTACGGCAAGATCGAGCAAGAACTCGATCGTTGCTGCAAATATGGAAGTAACGAAAGACTTGGGAATATCGTCGCAGTGCTTTCACGGTTTATATCTCAGAACTCGTTTTAAGAGAGGCAAGGCAGGGCGATGCCGAGATGGCCGCCAAGCGGCTGGAGGTACTGCGTGATTTTCCTTTACTAGAATTGAATAAGGATGTGAAAGATTTGGCAGCGCAATTCCAGGCAAGAAGCAATTTGCCATCCTTCGCTGCTGATGATACAGTTCATATTGCGGCTGCTACAGTGCATGTCATGGATTATCTGCTAACATGGAACTGTAAGCATATTGCCAATGCTCAGATTCAGAATAAGCTGTCAGAGATTAGCATTGAATTCGGGTATAATTTACCGAGGATTTGTACACCTTACGAGTTAATGGGAGAATAAATTATGTGGCAGGACGAGATTCTCGAAGAAATCTATCGAATTCGTGAAGAACACGCCAAGTCTTTCAACTATGACTTCGATGCGATGTTTGCAGACTTGCAGAGGCGGGAAGCTGCAAGTGGAAGACAGGTAGTGAACTTATCTTCAAAACGGCGGAATAACGACCCAAAGCACGAGAAAAAAGTTAAAGTTGGGAGTATGAAGGGCGAAGATGATGACGAAGAAAATCAAACTGTTAGATGTAGTCGCTCTTACGGTTGATATACCTGAAGCAAATTTGTGGACTGGACAAGTTGGGACAGTGGTTGACATTCTTGCAGATGGTAATGCATTTGAAGTAGAGTTATGCGATCGTAATGGACGTACTTACTCCTCACTGGGCTAATGTCCGGAGCGATTTTTCGCTCCCTGCTTTCTTTACCCCCTCCGAGAAAAGAGCCCGTGCAGCATTTATTGCCCGAAAACCAGTATGACAACGGCGTGACATAATGAGACCAATTAACTACTTTGATAATGATTGATAAGAAAAAAAATTAATGGCAATCAAAATTACGCTTCCGGCTGAGTGGATCGATAAATTGCAGATATCACCGGTGCAAAAGGTGATAGAGCAGCTGCTGGCAGAAGGGGCTCACGCCTCCTCGGAACAGCAACTGAGCTTCCAAATCGATTATCCCCGTTCTCCAGAAGACCCACGAGAACTCTCAGAAATTCCCGAAGTGCGCCTCTGGTTTATTCGCCTAGATACAGTTTATCCTTGGTTGCCATTTCTGCTAGATTGGAGAGCTGGGGAACTGGCCCGTTACGCGGCCATGCTGGTACCCCACGAGTTTCATCGCACCGAAGGCATCCAGTATAACCCAGAAGCCCTGGAAATCTTTGTGATGGCGAAAATTTTCGTTTTAAGGGATTGGATGGCACGGCAGGGCATTGAGAGCCAATCCCGGCTGAAGTCGATGGCACAGATGTTCGGCTATGAACTGGATGATGACTTCTTTGTTAGCGAGGACGAACAGAAATAGACAAAACGTTAATATAAAATTATTGCCACTCTGATGGTTATGTAACCGGATACAGAAGTGGCAATAATTGTGGTATAGTTCGCAGAACGAAAGGCATCTTCGGACTTGGAGTCTTGCAGGACAGATGAAGAAACAGTCAATAAAATAAACGGGGCACAAAAATTATTTTTGTCATGGCAAAGCCAGAATGAAGGCGCGATTAAGAAGATAGCCGAAAGCATGGAGCAATATTTCAATGGCTAAAGTAGCAAGTCGATCTGGCTTCTTCAGACCTGAGTCAGATGCCAAATGCGAGGCCTTGTATAAGATCGTTACAGCAGCCTCGCGTACCCGACGATCGTACAGACAACAGGCACTTTGGCGTCATAAGGACTCTGGTAAATATCCAGTACATCTTCCATCGCCGCTACTTTCATCGGCATCTTGTTCCCAGCGGGATAACCCAGCATTCGCGTAAATGGGGGCAAACACGTTTTTTTAACACCTCAATTGTATTAGCAGTGCAGTGCGGAACGACGCTGTTGTGAAAATTGTGAATGGTTAATTGAAAATTATTTGCGATTGGCTTCACAATTGACAATTAACCATTTACCATTAGCAATTAACCACCTAGGATTTTCTCCAGAACAGTTTCCGGTGAGATGTCTGCCATCTTGCCCGTGGGGGATTTGATGCCTATATATTTCTCAGAGTTGGGTAACAGTTTTTCTGGGTTCGTCGGACCAAAGAGGGCAATGGTGGGAGTTTTAACCCCTATCGCTAGATGCATGGGGGCACTGTCGGTACAGAGTATGAGGTCGGCACTGGCAATTATTGCCGCTAGTTTACCCACATCTCCTGGTGAGGTAACTTTCAAATTGTGTACTGACTGCAACAGAGAACTTACCCATTTAGCATCTTCTGGTCCTTGAAGTACTACTATAGGTAAGTCTGGTTGCTGCTGTTGCAGGTTCTGAATAATCTGTTGCCAGTTCTTTACGGGGTAGATTTTGTCAATGCCTTTAGCTTGCGCTAGTTCGCTGGAACCGCCGTGGATCAGTAGGTAGCCGCTTTCGGCAATCTCTAGTCTCCTCTGCTGAGCTTCTGCCCATTTTAGATCTTTTTGGAGCAGGCTAATGGTTAGTTCTTGACAGGGCCGATTTATACTTAGACCTTGCAGCAGGTCGTGGTACATACTAGTTGCATACTGCTCGGTCTTCAGGGGGACTGGGTTGGTGAGAAACAGGGAACCGGGACCGCTATAGCCAACCCGGGTGGGAATGCCGGTCAGCCAGAGCAGTAGTCCTACGGCCCAGCGCTGTCCTAGGGACAGGGCCACTTCATACTCCCGATCGCGGATTACACCCAGCAAGTTGCCCCAGTCGGCGGCAGAGTTGCGGTCTTTGAAGTCAAAGGGGATGACTTCGTTGACTGACTTGCAGATTCGATAGGCTCCTTTAGCGCGGGGTTCGACAATCACGTCGATCGTTGCGCTCGGGTAAGACTGTTTGAGATCCTCCAGGGTGGGGAAGAATAGAATTTGGTCGCCAATTCCGCCAGGGACAAGAGCTACTACTCTCATGATGTTCTCCCTAATTTACCAACCATTTATTCTACTGCCTAATTCCCATGAGTTAATAGAAGGTGATGTGTTATTTAAGCCTCACAAGGTTAACAACCTTGGGCAACTACAACATCAGCATTAGAAATGGTAATTACACCATCACTGCTATGCTAAAGGCGATAGCCTGCAATGCCCTCAACATATTGAGAGCGCGTATACGTATTGCATTGCGACGGCGAGTGCTATGTACTTTTACCTCCTTTTTTCCTCGTTACAAGGATCCGCCTTGTAATGCCTTGCACGTACCGTGGGCGTGTTATGCCAAGTAGATGCAATATCTACCAGGGTCTCAAAGCCTTATCTAGTAAGCTTTTGAGGGGTTTGTTGTGCTCCTATCAGTAACAATACTTAATATTTTAGCTATAAGCGTCTATGTTCTAACAGGAGACACTACCGTGCATTTATTGATACCAGCAGCTGGGATGGGCAGGCGCATGGGGAGTAATCGCAATAAGCTACTCCTGAGTTTGTTGGGCGAACCTTTGATCGCTTGGACTCTGCGTTCCGCCCAGTTCTCTGGCCTGATTAGCTGGATTGGAATTATCGGACAACCTGCTGACTGGGATGATTTTCAGCAGATTGTCGCTAGTTTATCGCTGAGTAAGCCTGTAAAGCTGATTGCAGGCGGGGCGACCCGCCAGGAGTCAGTTTATAATGGTTTGCAGGCTTTACCTGACTATGCGCTGCGGGTGTTAATTCATGATGGGGCCCGGTGTCTGGCTACCCCAACATTATTCGATCGCTGTGCGAAGGCCCTACTGGAATGTTCGGGTTTGATTGCGGCGGTGCCAGTGAAGGACACGATTAAGGTAGTGGATGAGACTGGAGTGATTCAGAATACACCTGACCGCAAGCAGTTGTGGGCCGCCCAAACACCCCAGGGATTTGAGGTGCCTCTCTTGCGGCAATGTCACCAAAAGGGGCAGGATCTGGGTTGGCATGTTACTGATGATGCTGCTTTGTTTGAAAGGTGTGGGTTGCCTGTTCGGGTTGTCCAGGGGGAGGAGACGAATCTGAAGGTGACGACACCGGTAGATATGGCGATCGCCGAATTCATTCTCCGCCAATGGGATAAGCAATTTGTCTGATGTCTTAATATCAGCCGAGCCTGTCACTTTACACAGGATGCGGTCACAAGTAGTTGATAACCCGAAGCCAGCTCCCCGGGTAACGCCCCCTCCGCTGCGAGGAGAGCCAACTGGGTAACGAACCCTCCGCTGCCCGAGGCATGTAATCATGCCCGCGCTGCGTTAGCCGATTTTTCCGGAACGGTAGGGCGGGCTTAGTTCGAGTAGCCGGACCACGGCGAAGCCTGGGAACGGGTTCCGGCGGGGAGGTCTCCTACCAACGAAGGCAGGCGAGACGCCCGCCCTACGAAGGCAGGCGAGACGCCCGAGCCGTGGGAACGAGGGGTCCGGCTACTAGAACTTAGCCCACGCTCCTATCGTTTCCAGAGACTTTCGTTTCCAGAGCTTTCGTTTCCAGAGACAATCGCGGAAGTTTAAAAAACTTCCGCGATTGCTGACTCTTCGCTATAGTCTAGTATCTCTTTAAACTTCCGCGATTGCTCTCGGAAACGACCCACCCATGTCGTTGCCTGCTGGCGAACGACAGGGTGGGCGAAGAGGAAACTTCGCGTCCGGAGACACCCACCCATGTCGTGCGCGGGAGCGACACGACCGGGTGGGTGCTCCTGGACGCGACCCCCTCCTCGCAGCGGAGGGTTCGTTACTCGGGGAGCTGGCAGGGGCTAGAAGTGAGATGCATCCATCTCCGACAGCATATCACACTAATCTGAGAACTGCTATAGCTTTTCTAGACTTTGGCGTTCTTCTTCTGTTAGGGAAACTATATATCGTTTGGCTAGCATGGTTGGTTTCTCACTCTTTGTTCTCTTCTCTTATCTTATCCGGCATAATGTCTTTGACAGACTAGTAGGAGCAGCAATAGCATGATTACCGGCCGCAAGTCTCCCCGCTACGCCAGAGCTGATGTAGTCAAATAACAATTCAAAATTCTGGCATTGACAACTGACCACTGACAACTCACTTTTCCAGGCGCACAGCATACCACTGTAAAAACTCTCCAGAACCCAGGTCTAATTCGCAGTAAGTTTCCAGTAAATACTGGGCTTGGGATGCGATAGATGTAAATTTTTGTATCGATCTGGGCAAATATTGCTGCCGATGTGCTATAATTAATTTTAACTTTTCTAGCAGCTCATCGGCGGCGAGGTATTGTTCGGGAAGGTCAGGCTCTAAAACCACAAAGGCATCCTGTTGGTACATTAAGGGGTCAGGCATTTGGTCTCCTTGTCTGGGTAAGTTTAGCAACTGCTGGCTGAGTGGCATTCTCTGGTAGGAACTGGGATTGCATTGTCTCTGATTATGGGCGATATTGATTTCTTCAAGGCTTATAACAACAATTATGGTGTGCGATTCGTTCTAGTCTAACGTGGTAAAGCACGGAACGCTGGTCTAGGAAACTAGAAACTCTGGTTATCATGGGGGTTCAATTCCCCTCCCCCAGGTACGGGGGTGACCGCGTGAGGTGCTGCGGAATAACATCACTGTGGTGCTAAGCGAGGACTCAAATGTAGGATAGCTCCAAGCCTAAAGGGGCGACTCCGCTAGGAAAGAGGCTCATGGTTAGAGCAAGCAAATCTCTGTAAGTATCGTTATGTTGAACCAGCGAAAAGGCTTTAAGCGCTGGCCCAAAAGGGAATGCAGTTGTGTATCAGTTTTACCATTTGACTGGTATCGTACTCGAAAGAACTGCCGGTATAGAGGAGGGACCTAAAAGCCTCGTGAAATGAAACCAGGGAACGAAGTAACCTCTCATGAGCTGTTCTCATTTGAACTAGCTAGATGTAAAGCGTAAGCCATGAGGGGAGAGATGGCCCAAGAAGCTAATGCCTAAAGTAACTCTTATGGATATGCTGACGTCCGGTGAGGGTGGGTGATACCCGATTTCCGATGTTTACCAATTCGGGCAATTGTCATAACCCAGTTCGCCCAGCAAATCCCCTGCCACAGCTTCTATCTGCTCTTTGTGTTTTTCTGTGAATTCTTCTTTCCAGCTATCGACCTGGCCAGATTCTGCTCTGTTTGCTCTAAAGCAGATTCTATGGCTCTGGCAATGTACTGTTCGGTATTGTATGCCGGGATAATTACGGATACTTTTGGGTTCGTAAATAGGTTCATTAAGTTTTTCCCTCCCCAAGAACTAAAAATAATCACGTCAACCAGTGAGAAATATCTCGTTCAATTAGGTCTTGAAGCTATATAATATCCTCCCGGAATGCCTCAATTAGTTGCTGTCGCACTGCTGTTGAAATTGGTGGTGGCTTCGCGAGGTTGGGATTTTGGATGGCAAAACGGATGCGTTGGCGCATTCTTGTCGGTAGCAATGACTTATAGAATGGTTTTAACATAGATTTGATGGAATTTGGCTTTTTGAGTAACTTGTGCAGGGCTTGATTTTTCGGAATCCCAGATACATTAGGTTTTACCGACATATCTGGTACAAATGATTCATCAACATCGAGAAATATGAATATATCTTGTAAGATTCTGATATTACTAACATGCCAGTCTTCATATAAATATACTCTAATTTGTTTGCGATCGAACATCTCAAAATAGGATGACAACTGAGAGTAGTAGAATCCCATGGCTTGATAATGCCAGATCCAATCCCAGTTACGCTCAATCCTTTCTTTTTCTGCTTGCAGGGCTTCGGAAAAATTGGTAATGGATTCGCGACTATCCCTAATCATTTGCATAAAACTCGCATAAGCTCTATCAACAGGGTTTCTGAGAATAGCAATTAACTTGACATCTTTTATGTAGTGCTTTATGCGTTCGGGGGCTTGAGGATGATATAGGTAAAAAGGAGATACTTCACCAATTGCTATCTCCTTGTTGACTTCCTGAAAAAGTGCTTGATACTCTTCAAGTTTAGCAATAGAGTAGCGGTTAATCTGTTCCTCAGAACCCGGACCCCCAAAATTAGGAGTCTCTCCTTCTAATGCAAAAAAGTTGGTTTCCTTAATGGGACTCATGTAGATTTGTGGATGCTGTTGTAGGTAATGATAAAGTGCAGTTGTGCCAGCCTTCGCTGCACCTATCACCAGAAAATTTGGCATTGTCATAATATACACCCCGGGAAAATCATGTCAGTTGTCAGCATCATCCCCTATAGCAGGTGATTCTGGAGGAGAGCAAAAATAATTATCAACTTTCGCACTACATGCTTCCCATAATTGATTATCAAACAACAGCAATTTATTATTCCAACCAAGAATAGAGGTCTCGCTCCAGTAAATCTTGCAGCATTAAAATATCTTCTCTGTATACTTCTATCAATTCCTGTCGAACTTCTGGCGACATTGGTGGCAGTTTCGTGAGATTGCGCTGCTTTATGCTTGCAGAGAGGCGATTACGTAATTTTTTAGGAAGCAAAGGCTTCAAAGCCTTTTTAATGGGGTTTGGTCTGCCTAAAAAGTTATGTATCATTCTATTCTTGGGTATTCCAGATACATTAAATCGGATAGATGTGTCTGGTACAAATGTTTTATCTACTTCCAGGAAACTGAAAATATCTTGGATTAGACCAAGGGAATCGGTTTTTAACTCTTCGTACAAATCAACTCTTATTTGCTCTCGATTAAATGCGTCAAAGTAGCGCTTTATTTTACTGTAGTAAAGTCCTTTGCTCGCGTAGTGGAAGCCTGGAATCCAATTATCCTGTATCCGCTTCCTTTCGCAAGCCAAAGCTTTAGAAAAATCCATTATAGGTTCGCGGGCTTCTCTGATTTGCATAGAAAAGTGCGAGTAAGCACGGTCAACTGGATTGCGCAGGATAGCAATTAGTTTAGCATCAGGGATATAGTGCTTGATGCGATCGACAGTTTTGGGAATATCGAGATATATAGTAGATGCTTCCCCGATCGCTTTTTCCCTGGATACTCCTTTGAATAGGGCTTGGTAATCTGCCAGATTAGTAATCGAATTTTTCATCCCGCTAGTGACACCCTGGAAATTCAACTTTTCCCCCTCAAAAGCAAAGAAACGGGGTTCCTTGGCTGGACTCATATAGATTTCGGGATGCTGCTTGAGATAATTATATAATGCAGTGGTTCCCGATTTCGCTGCGCCAATAATTAGAAAGTTAGGCATGACCATAGTCTTATTTCCTCGGACAAATCCCGTTACTCGATCGCCAACATTGCCATGGGTGAAAATTCAGGTAATCGCACTTTATATCCTCCTCTTATCGCCTCTGGCTGAAGTATTTGTCCAGTAATCACTTCAACTACTCGCTGCGGAGGGCGATTAGCCTTAATCTCCACCTCTACATCCCTAATCTGCGGGGGCGGTGATTTTAGACTCTGCTTGCCCTTGCCGATATTCTTCCTAAACTGAATCCAAGTAAAATCATTCGTAATAGCAACCATTAGTCTGTTTTTGTCTGGGTTTTGAAAAGCCACCGCGTGCATTTTTTCCGGACCGCCGGTCACACGCACTGGGGCAGTATCTCTATACTCAGAATATACCTGGCGGAAAGCCGCGATCGCCTGGCCGGTCTCCCCGGGCTGGCTCCAAGTCCAGCGGGGGTCATTTTCTATCACTATACCACCTTTTGCTTGAAATCGATCGACTTCCCGACGTTGATCGATAGTTAATTCATCTGGGTTGGGCAGAAACAACAGCTTGTAGCCATCTAACTCTCCTTTTTGCAGCTGGTAGTCATCCACTACGCCCACCGGCACCCCATCTCGGACCAAGACCTGAAAAGCTCCCGTCAATGGCCAGAGTACCTGCCGCCAGGCAGCTACCAGATCTACTCCACGGCGATCGCGCGATCGTTCGCTATAGTGAACTGCCGCCCAGCGGACAGGGCGACTCTGACTCAGATAGGGGGAGACGGCCCAGGGCAAAAGCTGATTTGAGCGCTTCTCTGGGCGTGCCTTGGTCAGAGCTTTTCTGACTGAGTAAATTCACTTCCGATACACCCATATTGGCGATCGCCCCATAGGTTACTAAGGCCGAGGCAAAGGCCAGGGCCTGTTCCTGATTTGGCATTCCCCCTCCATAAATCCGGGGAGGTCTGCCATCTGCTGCATCTCGCAACAGCGTCCACCCCAAGGCCATGCGTATATCATCTGCCGGCTGTGCTAAGGATGAATTTTGCTCAAATACCCTCATATTCAACCGCTTCGCGGTTGCCAGAAAGAACTCATTCTTCGACGAGTCTGCCAAACGCACCAAATTAGTTGTCATCCGAGGATTAATCAAAGCCGGTACTGTCGTGGTACTCACCTCAAATACCACTTCCGGATACTGCCGGTGGACGCTATCGCGCCAGTAAGCGAAAGTTTCCTCCACCTGAGAGGCTGTAAACTGCAAATACCGTCGGTAATCGGGATCGCGATCGTCTATAACTGTGGGTGCTTCTCGACCTGTTTCTTGGCGAAAAGCCTCTTGCAAAGGCGTACCCCAGCACCCATCATAGGGCATATGCACCTCATCAAAAAAGAAACCATCCACCCCCATTTCCGCCAGTTCCAACAGTCGCTGCAGGACAATTTCCCGATAGGGTGAGGTAATATCCAAGTAGTCTCCCCGCCGACGGTGAGCAACCACCTTCCCATCAGGTTGTTTGCAGACCCATTCTGGATGTAGGATCGCGATCGTTTTATCCGTGGAGTGAAAGTAATAGGCGAGCATCCTCATTCCTTTGGCACGTCCCTCTTCGATCATCTGTTTAATATGATTGGGTTGATTTATCAACAAGGGCCGCCCATTCACCACCGGGACTTTACTCGGCCACCAGGGGTCTTCCTGGCCAGTTTTCACATGACGAGAAAAAACCACTGCCCCTAGCTGGGCAAACCCTGTGGCCCCATTGGCAAACTCTGGCGTACCCAACCATTTTTTCACAGACAAGCGTGTATGTCCCTGCACGCGATTCTCTTCAAACCAAGCTGGTAATTGATAAGCTTGCTCCCCGTGCTGCCGATCGTCCCGAGTCAAGTTCATTTTCTGTTGTGATTCTAGGGACTCCACCCTTTCTATAGCTATGGGTTCACAGGCCACTATCACCAGACTACCTGCAATAACAATGATTCGTCCTATGGAACCGTGCCAGCGCCAAAATCTTTTTAACATCTTCTTCATATTAGTTTACCCAAAAACGTCGAGTCAATTCCTAACTTTTTGCGCACCCAGATTACTCTTAATATATTCACTATTATGGTACTGCTTGCCGTAGCAATTGCCGCCCCTTCAATCCTCCAGTTTGGAATCAATATAGCATTGCCAATTACATTCAAGAGGGCACTCGTAGCCATAATCATAGCTGAATAATGTTCGTACCCAGTCATAGTCAGCAACAAACCATTTGAACCTGTAGCCCCATGGATAACCTGTCCCATACTCAAAATTACCAGCGCCGTTCTGCCTTGGATAAAGTCCGAACCAAAAAGTGATAAAACTGATTCGCCAAATATAATTAGTATTGTAGCACAGGTAAGAGAGATCAGCGTTATCAGCCGGGTTATTTTAGTAACTACCCGTTGAATTTGCTCGCTCTTCCCCTCGACATACAGACTGGCAATATTAGGAGCCATGACACTATTAACCGCGCCCAACATAAAAGTAATCGGTTGCGTACACCTGTTAACTACTACGTAAACTCCCACGGCGGCAGCACCCTTGAGAGCGCCCAGCATCAAGATATCAGTGCGATTATTAATAATCTGCATCCCTCCCATGAACATCATGGGTAAGGCAGATCGTACCCAACTTTTCACTCGATACTCGGGAGTTGCCTGCCCTACCTCGTCCGGCCAAGCCCTGTTTAGCAATAGAGACCCTACGCCCACGGTAATAGCAGTGACAACCACATATATAGCTACCATCCCCGCAAAGTAAATGGTTTCAGCCTTTTCTTTCGGTGCAAAATGTATTGTGGTATACAGTTTACACTATAAACCCAGGAGAGCCCGAGCGCTGAACTCAGGTACTACTGTCGGAGATTGCTAGCCGGACTGAGTTATGTGAGATTGAGAACCACGAGTTGGACTGCATTCTATAAGCGGCGTTGCACAATTACGGGATGATTTAAATAGGTACCGGTACAGAATTATAACGTAGATAGTGCAATAATAACTTAATTGAAAGCCTCAACATTTCTTCCGACTTTGAGTAACATAATGTTTTTCTTTTTAATCGAGCTAGATAATGTCTTAATCGACAATTTTCACATTCAACACGGGTCATGTAGGTTTTGCTGACTATATGGTCAATATATTCAATAAACATTGGATAAACAGGCCATCCATCAGTAACGTCTAAAAAGCATTGCCAACATTTTATAATATCCCACATAGGCTTAAAAGTTTCTGCAGAACGATCGCCTAATACCCATGTTATAATCCCTGGCTTGAAATGATTTACGACTGTCCATAGCCACTTTTTATTCTTTTTTTCATTGACATAAGTATGCAACTCGTCAATTTCTGCAACCTCCGGAATATCGTAGTTTTCAGGGATTGACGGTAATTCTTTAGCTGCCTGTTTTACCCAATCAATTTGAGTATTATGGCTGACACCAGTTATCCTTTCAATACCTCGAAATCCATTGCCATTAACGTACATTGTCAAACAATTTTTCTTGACCTCTTCTGAATAACCGCGCGGATAATAATGTTCGAGAAACTGGCGACGACAATCCTTACAAATTAAATTCTGTTTGCCGCGTCTGTGACCATTTTTATTGATGTTTTCAGAACCACATCTGGGACATTTCATGTTCGACTCCTTTAGCTAATTCTTTCGCCTTACTATCCATGATAACACATATTATGACTAGGTCGAAAACAAACATCATACTATACATAAATTCTGACTGTAAAATTGCAGATTATCATAATCTGCAATAACCCATCATCCCGAAAATGTGCAACGCCCTATAAGCAATGCCACTTAACCAGTTCGTAGCCCTTACGCAGTCTAAAATTAAGCTGGACTCCAATTTCTGAAATGAATTCCGCCTCTGGATAGTGGAGGCGCAGATATTCAAGTTGTCAGCTCTTGCATCGTCACGTTGGGAATAACTTGAGACCCTTGCATAACAAACAGTTGAAAGCTCCCGGGGGACATCGTAGCTGCCCACCTGGCGTTCGGTACGATGTGATTTTACCTTCTCGTTCCCACCTTCTGAGGGACTCTGGATGTACTCCCAAAAGGTTAGCTGCTTGGGCTGGGGTATAATACTCATGTTTCATTTATTTGCGAGCAGTCAATGCTCGTTTCTTGTTCGATTGCATTAGTTTCATTAGCTTGATTTTCTAACTATAGCTACAACCAAATTAGGCTGTGTTTAGCAAAAATCCGGGAATTAGAGAATATTTTTGTTACTGCTTACCAACCCTAGCGTACTGAGTTTTCGCCCAAATATGAGAGATGTGTAGGTTTTTGGGCACTTAGTCACAACTCTGTTGTCTGTTGTCTGTATGCCCGAAATCCTCACAGCTAAAGGGTTTCAGCTACTTAAAATCGTCTCGTACCTAGGTACAAAAACTTATGTATGACGACTTATTAAGAAAATCTAAGTGTTGACGAGCGCTGGATCCTGGCTGATAAAATAGGAGAATTGACCGAAATTAAGACTGGATGACTAGGTTATAACCAGTCTAATCACACCCAACTGCCAGTACGGTGAGTGGGTTTTAAATATTATGGTTGCATGGTAGTGACAATGGTTTCATCTTTGACAAATCCCCCCACAGCTAAAAAATCTTCCAAGTTAGAAGGCATAAAGGAACGCAGTAATTATCTGCGGGAACCAGTAGCCTCGGAACTGCTAGAGGACACAAATCATTTCTCGGCAGACGGCATCCAGATTCTCAAATTTCACGGCTCCTATCAGCAGGATAACCGGGATAACCGCCAGATGGGACAGTCGAAAGACTACCAAATGATGCTGCGCACTCGCTCTCCGGGGGGCTTTATTCCCCCAGAGTTGTATATTACTCTAGATCGCCTGTCGGAGGAGTATGGCAACGGGACAATCAGGGCAACCACCAGGCAAGGTTTTCAACTCCACGGGGTGCTCAAGCAAAATCTCAAGACGGTATTCGCCTCGATTATCAACAGTATGGGGTCAACTCTGGGAGCCTGTGGCGACCTGAATCGCAATGTCATGGCCCCAGCGGCACCATATAAAGATCGCCCCGAGTATCAGTATGCTTGGGAGTACGCTAATAATATTGCTGACTTGCTGACGCCCCAAACAGGAGCTTACTATGAAATATGGTTGGATGGCGAAAAGGCGATCGGGGCTTCGGAAGCCCCAGAAGTGAAAGCGGCGCGGCAGCGGAATGGTAACGGTACTATATTCTCTGATAAGGAAGAACCGATTTACGGGGAACATTATATGCCCCGCAAGTTTAAGATCTCGGTGACGGTGCCCGGGGATAATTCAGTCGATCTGCTCACCCAAGATATAAGTTTGGTGGTCCTGACAGATGACAGCGGTCAATTGGAAGGGTTTAATATCTATGCTGGGGGCGGTATGGGCCGCACTCACGGGAAAGAGGAGACATTCCCTAGAACAGCTGACCCGATCGGGTATGTGGCCAAAGAAGATGTTTACGATCTGGTGAAGGCAATTGTAGCAACTCAGCGGGACTATGGCGATCGGGTGAATCGGCGTCATGCGAGAATGAAATATCTCCTCGGCGACTGGGGAGTAGATAAATTCCGCAGCAAGGTGTCCGAATACTTCGGTAAACCGTTAGCACCATTCCAACCGCTGCCAGAATTTAAATATCTGGACTATCTGGGCTGGCACGAACAGGGAGATGGGAACCTTTTCCTGGGCATCTCGATTGAAAATGGTCGGATCAAAGATGAAGGAACGTTTAATCTGAAAACGGCTTTGCGCGATATCGTGCAAAAATTTGACCTGCCCATGCGGCTGACGCCTAACCACAATATCATCTTGTATGAGATTGAACCCCAACAGCAGTTGGAAATCAACGAAATTTTGATCTTAAATGGTGTTGAAGTCGATCCAGGTAAAATTGATAGCTTAGTCCGTTACTCCATGGCTTGCCCAGCTATGCCCACCTGTGGTTTGGCGATTACGGAATCAGAACGGGCGCTACCTGGTATTTTAGATCGCATCCGATCGCTGCTGAATAAGTTAGGGTTAGAACAAGAGCATTTTGTGGTGCGGATGACGGGCTGTCCGAATGGTTGTGCGAGACCTTATATGGCAGAATTAGCGTTTGTCGGTCAAGCACCAGAGTCCTATCAGGTTTGGCTGGGTGCTGACCCAAATCAGAACCGTTTGGCTCAAGTATATCTCGATAAGATGCACCAGTCAACTCTAGAAGCGACTTTAGAACCTTTGTTTGTCTATTTTAAGCAGTCACGCCAACCAGGGCTAGTACCAGAAAGCTTTGGAGATTTTTGTCATCGCGTGGGGTTAGAGGCCCTGCGCAGCTTTGCTGCTAGCTATCAACCAGGGGAAACTCCTGTGAATGGCAAGACCGCTACTGCTAGTAAGGCGCGGTATCGAGTGGGAGTGCGCGATACCACATATAAGCGTCTCAAGGATCTTGCTACTCAGCAAGGTAAGTCCATGACTCAGTTGGCAACAGAGGCGATCGAGGCTTATTTGCGGGAAAATGGTTAATGAAGAATGGAAAAGGAGAGTATTATTGCGAGTTAGCCATTAGTCATGAATCACGATCGACTGCAACGGTTGGCGATCGCGCCGACACAGATACAAGACGATCTGGTTTGCTTGACCGGTCAGCAACAGCATTACCTGGGGCGAGTCTTGCGCTTGCAGGCGGGCGATCGCTTTATTGCAATGAACGGACAGGGGACTTGGTGGCTGTGCGAACTCCTAGCAGCAGCAACTGCTAAGATTCTAGAATCCATTCCCGTGCAAACTGAGTTGCCAGTAGCAGTAACCCTGATGGTTGCCTTGCCCAAAGGTAACGGATTTGACGATGTGGTGCGCTGCTGTACGGAGTTAGGAGTCAGTTCCATTATCCCAGTGGTGAGCGATCGGACTTTACTCAAACCCAGTTCCCAAAAGCTCTCCCGCTGGCGGCGGATCGCTGATGAAGCCGCCGAACAATCCGAACGTCAGATCCTGCCCGGGCTCTTAGAACCTGTGGCATTCGCTACAGCTTTGTCAGATTTTACTTCAGCCAAGTTAGAAAATAATCTCTTGCGTTCCCAGGCAGAGCCAGGGAACGAGGGAAAATATATTTGCGTGGCGCGGGGCGAATATCCCCATTTATTGGATAGCTTGCAGGACTGTTCGCAAGAGAAAATTGTCATTGCGACGGGACCGGAAGGGGGATGGACGGAAGCAGAAGTTGCAAGGGCGATCGACTCTGGTTTCCAACCAGTGTCCTTGGGACTGCGCATTCTCAGAGCCGTTACAGCCCCGATCGTGGCTTTATCCATTGTAGCAGCCGCCTGGGAGTCTAAACTTGAGAATTGAAAGAGGAGGCAGAGCCTCAATCTTGACGTTCCCTGCCAGAGGCAGGGAACGAGAAATTAAGTAAGGGAATGCGTGGATTTATTTACTCTGGTAAAAAGTCATAATCCAGGCAATGTTCTGAGGTATAATGACAATCAGCAGGGAAAGTTGATAAGGCCAAGCCTGTCTCATCTGCTGCCCGCGATCGGGCATTTTCATAACACTCCTCAAATATCTCCTGTAGGTAGGGTCTCAAACTTGGCGAATCTTTTAAGTCATCCTGAATGCGTCTGCGATGTTCCCGAATACTGCCTCGCCAACTACCACTGCGATAATCTGGTTCATATTGCCATTTGAGCAGGTGCAGCAGAATCACTATCAGGTTACTTTTCAGGCTTTTCCGTTCCCTTCTCGACATATCCTCAATTTCTTCGATTAAGTTGGCCCAGTCTACCCTTGAGTAGTTTTGGGCACGAAGTTGTGTTACTGTGGTTTCCACCCAACGGACAAAATCAGTTTCATAGAGACTCTTTTGGCGGGCTTGGAGTTGAGTTGCCATAATCTTAATCAGTTACCTTGGCTCTATTGTATAGCAATTTATTCGAGATGTATAATGAGACATGAATTGTCAGTGCCGTGATGTGTTAAGCTAGACTAGATCCTAAACATCTATGGGCCATGCGCTCTCGCGACCTGATTACAATTGAGCCGGATAAGCGGGGAGGTAAGCCTGTATATGCGTATCACTGTTTATGACGTGCTTGGCTGGTTGGCAGCCGGAATGTCTTATGCTGAAATTTTAGAGGACTTTCCTGAACTGACAGAGCAAGACATTCTGGCCTGCCTTGAAGAAGCAGCCGATCGGGAACATCGTTTAGTAAACTATAGGTTGGGTTGAGGCACGAAACCCAACCTATAGCTGAGATATGTGTTGGGTTTCCTGGCGTCAACCCAATCTACGGACTAATACATTTTTATTGTTTTCTTGCGAGTAACTCCGATAGGATACTTAGCGGCAGCATGTGTTTGAAGCCCAAGTTGGAGTACCTCTGGAATCGTAAATCACTAGATTCGCATCGTTTTACATGACTAATGTGAAGGGGCCAACCCCTTTTCCATCAGTATTGCTGGCCCAAGTTGCACTATTTCTTCCATAAATGACTAAATTACCGTCTGACTGCATAGCAAGTCTAAATGAAGGTACGCAAGTCAATACTCGCCACAAAATCATATGCTTCTCTCTCAAGTTTATTGTTTCTATAATTTTGATTTGCCCTCTTATATTCTTTGAAGTAGTGGTACCCAAAATTAGATGCTCCACCTAATCTCTGGCACTGTAAGCTATGCATCATTTCATGAGCAATTAACTCCAGGAGGTCAAAATCATTGGGACGATAACGTCTTGTAATATAAATATCGTTACAAAAGGTTTGTCCATCAGAAGGAGTACTTATCCTGTAAACACCAGCTCTCCAATTATCTAAAGTAGTGGCTCCATATTTAACCCTGACTTGATCGACTAAGTCTCCGTAGTGGGGTCGGAGACGTCTTTTCTGAAAAGAATCAAGAGACTCAGCGGGCAGTCTAAAATTATTAGCTGCTATTGCCTCTTGAGCAGCTCTATATGCAATCCTGCCAGCTTCACCCCAAGCTTCATCAGCAGGTAGAGAACACCCACCGCCATTGATGCAATTATCAATTTCTCTTCTTATATCATTGACGCCACAGTGATGAGGATGCCACCTTGTACAATCTGCTTGGGCATGTCTGTTAGCACAACACACTAAAACATGAGCTAACTAAGAAGGCTAATGCAAAGGCTTTTTGGGGTTTCATAACGAACACTCCTTGCTTGTCTTCAGTGTCCACAACGGTCTTAACTGTCAGGGTATTTGAACATCCTATTGCAATGAGTCCCAATCAGTTTCTCTCTCGCAACAATTCGATGCGGGCGAATCACCCACTTCTAATAAACAAGGCTTTTGCGGAACTGATGTACTTATCCCGAAGATCCAGTTTATTCCATCATACGACAGTTCGATGCTATCACAAATCTACTGCGTAGGACTCCCCATCTGCCCAGATCTCCTGCTATCAGTGAGATAATATTGCTCAAACCCTTGCCTACCAATACTTTCAACGATTGTTAAATTTTGTTAAGCATCCTGCTGCCCCCCCGATGGCCCGCCCGATCGCCACGTCGTTTTCCTGACCTCTGCCTATGGGCACTGAACCGGACTGCGGCTATTCAGACTCTCACCACCTGGGCAGACTACAACTATTAATGGAATATTACGACTCTCACCAGTCCCATGATCGAACAAATTGCTGACGCCTTTAAGGGCCAAGACTATCGCACCGCAGCTAGTTTACTCAAACAGCTACTCAAACAGGAGCCAGATCATCCCTGGGGGCGGCTTTATTTAGCACGCCTCTACGAAGAAACTGGTAAGGGAGACTTGGCAGAAAATATATATCGACATCTGCTGCGTAATGCTATTAATTCCAAAATTGCAGCCCAAGCCCGATCGGGCCTTCAGCGCCTGGAAACGCGGGAAAAGCAAAGACTCAAACAGGCGATCGCTAGGGCCAATAGCCAGCCAGAAAATACCAAAAGCGCAGTCCTAATTATCGAGCCCGTTACCGGAGAAAACAGGCGTCAAATCGCTCAACAGTTTGCTAAGATCGTCGGGCTAGATCCCTACACTGCCCAGATACAGCTACCCAGTCGCCACTGGCGTCTACACCGTACTGGACCCCTAGGAGAACTGCAAGTTTACGGACAGGAATTGCGCGAAGCTGGCATTCCCGCTTTCTGGGCATCCCTAGAAGAAATAGAGAATCTCCGCGTCTTTCAAGTCAACTACTTTCAGGCAATTTCTCCCCAGCCCACTGTTATCTGTCAAAATGAATCAGGTCAAGTCGGGACGATCGGCTTTGACTGGTCAGAAGTTGCCCAACGGGTAGAAGGGCGGTTACCCATCTTTGAATCAGTCGTAGTTCTGGACGCCCGTGGTAGACAGCAACGCCAAGAACAAATTCAGGACTATGTCCAGGTTTGCGACCTGCACCTCCCTAACAGAAAATGTTTGCTACGCTTATGTAACATTAACTATCAATTTCAGGACGACCTGGCACTCACAGCAGACGAGAGGCAAGAAGTGAGTAACCGCCTCAAGTGGAATAACTTAATCGATCTGCTAAACACCCAGTTAAGAGAGACTCCAGTTTGGTCTGATTTCACCAGCTTTGGCGAGATGGCGCTCCAGCAAGCCAAAATACTTGTAGACCCTACAGAACTGCTAGGAGGCATTACCTCCCACATTCACATCTCTCGCAGATCGGAAACTGATTGGGATCCTGCCTTTCAGTTATACAGCGCTCTGGTCTTTCTCAAAACTCTACAGCATCGTTAACCAAGCGCAGTAGCTCGTCTAGCTTAAAATGGTTAGCAAACATTTCGAGCCAATATGCTCTATCTTCAGAAAAACATTTGGCCCGACCATTTTAGCCCAGACGAGCTAGGGCGAGATCCTCTAGAGTACATGAGCCTTCGTCAGGGAACGAGAGGAACATCGCTGTCAGCTGACCACTTGCCAGTTATTTTTTGGTTTTGGGTAGCTTGGGTGTTACCTTGGGGATTTTCGCCTGACGTGCCATGGTCATAAACGAGTTCATGCTGGGACCCGGGCGTCGGCGTCCAGCATTCAGGGCGTTGGCAGGGTTTAAATATGTGGGAGCAAAATTGGCGATCTCCGGTTCGGGAGCCTTCGCCGCCGTCTTGGCAGCAGTTGGCTGAGGCTGCTTTGGTGCAACAGTTTTGCCTTTCTTGGCTGCGGCCTTTTCAGCTTTGATCGCCGCCATTTTGCCTTTCTTGGCTGCGGCCTTTTCAGCTTTGATCGCCGCCATTTTGGCTTTCTTTGCCTGGAGAGCCTCCGCTTTGGCTTTCTTAGCAGCATCCGCTTTGTCAGCTGTAGCTAGTGACACTGCTGGGGTTGTTTCTGCTGTGGCTGGCGCTGCCGGTTCAGCTGACTGCCCCTGGTCGCCGAATTTAACGGAGAACTTGGTGTCTTTACCAGATTTTCCCTTTTTTCCACCAAACAGATTTTTTAACGGTCCCATGATTACAAATGCTCCTATGGCTTTTTCTCATTGAGTTGGTGACTGCGGTGGCAGACTCATTCAATTATCAAGCCCGACCGGGAACGCAGACAAGAAAAGTTGATACTTCTTTATAAAACTTTACTTTTATCTCGATTATAGTATAAATATTTAGATAATGCTCTGGGCTTGAAACTGCTGTCACTGTTGATTATACTGACATATGTGCTGAAAATGCTGTTTGTAGTGAGGACTTCAGTCCTCCTAGATCGGTCGGTTTTCGCGTCCGACATCAGTTAGACTGAGATATGGCATTAGAGGCAGGAGCCTCTAGAAGTTCGTTCCCAGGCTCTGCCTGGGAACGAGGGTAGCGCTATGAGATGGCACGAGAAAAACGGTAAACTCTTCTATGAAGCGCAATCGAGTGTTGCTGATCCACGGCATTGACGACACGGTAGTTGTCTTCGATACAATGTCTGCATACCTGAAGCAGCGGGGTTGGGATGTCTACAGTCTCAACTTGATTCCCTGTAATGGCGATTGTGGTCTGGACCTGTTGGCACGGCAAGTGGCTGATTATGTGACGAAAACTTTTCGGCCAGATGAGCTTTTTGACTTGGTTGGCTTTAGTATGGGAGGCATTATCAGTCGCTACTACGTCCAGCGCCTGGGAGGAATCTCGCGGGTAGAACGCTTCATTACTATATCTTCTCCCCATCACGGCAGTTGGTTGGGATATGCACGCCAAAACCCAGGTTGCAGGCAGCTGCGTCCTAACAGTGATTTTCTCCAAGATTTGAATCGAGATGCGGCTATGTTGGCAAGGTTAAATTTTACCTCCATCTGGACGCCTTTTGATTTGATGATCTTGTCAGCTAATAGTTCCTCTATGCCAGTAGGTAAGGAGATAACGGTGCCGATCTTGGTCCATTCCTGGATGGTGAGAGACTCCCAGAGTTTGAGGTTGGTGGCCCAGGAGTTGATGGAACCTTTAAGGAATAAATATGAAGCGTAATCAAGTATTGTTGATTCACGGTATCTTTAGAAAATTGGGCGTGTTTAACAAAATGTCAGCCCATCTCACCGGGCGGGGTTGGCAGGTTCACCGCTTTAATCTGCAACCGAATAATGCTACCTTAGGATTAGATGAGTTGGCGCTTCAGGTGGCTGATTATGTGGATAGCAACTTTCCCCCAGATGAGAAGATAGATTTGGTAGGTTTGAGCATGGGGGGTTTGGTGACTCGCTATTACATGCAGCGCCTGGGAGGAATCGATCGCGTCGAGCGTTATATGACAATATCCGCACCCCATCATGGCACTTGGATGGCCTACTTGCTGCCTTGTAGGGGCTGCGTGCAGATGCGTCCATCAAGTACATTCTTGGAGGATCTGAATGGGGATGTTGAGGTTTTGCAGCAGGTGAATTTTACTTCGATTTGGACTCCCTACGATTTTATCATTGTACCGGGACGAAGTTCGCAAATGCCCTTGGGCAAAAATGTCAAGCTGCCTGTATTTGCTCATGCTATGATGGTGAGAGATGCTCGGGCTCTGGAGGCTGTGGTAGAGGCCCTGGAAGCCAAGCTCCCCTGAAAAACTGTCCGGAGTATTGCCATATCTATTCTTCTTTTGTCAAACCAGATCGCATACCTAATTGCTTGAGAATTTCAGTAGTGACAAAATTGCTTGAGTGCATCAGACCAGTCATTGTCGAATCGAATAGATAATCCCCAACAACGAACAAGAATGGATGATTTTTGGGTTCTGGTAAATGTCGCTCCTCTAAACTTTTAATTGGGCGACCGCCGGGTAAAGCGTTTATGGTTCCCACCCAACGATGCACCTGACCTTCTAAGAACTGTTTTTGACCGGATAGAAATGATTTTGGCAGGTTAGCAAGGGCTTTTTCAATAAGTTTGCTATCCTGAAAATTGTTCAGCACGAGGGCATCGTTTCCAGCTAATAAGTAACTGAGAACGCCATATCCTCCCGCATTGTAACGAGAACTATCGTCATAGATGCAACAGCCCCCAAAAGCATCTGATGTGAAGTATGAATCTGCGATCGTATCTTGCCAGAAACGGGATTCAAATAGCATTGATATCCGCAGATAGTGAGCGGGACGATCGTAATATTCGTAGTGTTTTTGTATGGCCATATTCAATTGAGCTTCTCCCCATTCAATACTGGGAAACCAATAAATAGGTAAGGCGACAATAACTCCGTCAAATTCTTGCAGTTCGATGGCTCGATCGCGACGATAGAAAACGCGATATGTGTCGCGGTCGCCTTTCTCGATCCGCACTACGGGAGAGTTGAGTTCGACCCCAGCAGAAATTTCTTTAGCGAGCACTTGAGCTAAACGTTGGATTCCGCCTTCAATAGAGTACAACCGAACGTAGTTGGGCTCGCTAATAAAAATGTTTTCCAAACCATAGAGACCGTTTGTTAAATGGGGTTCGGTGGCGAGATCGCTGCGAGAGAGAACCTTAAAGTAATGTCGGGCTTTCGCGTCGGGAATCTCGTCGAGTACGGATTGAAAAGAGCGTTTTGCCCAGATAAAATCATTGTTGCGAGGCTCCTTTGGCTTGGCAAATTCAGTCGGACTTATAAGGGAGTAGATGCGATCGTAAAAACGATCGATCGCCCCTCGCGTAGTTTCGCCTAAATAGCGGTTGATATCGGTTTCCGTCGTAATGAAGTGATCGCCGAATGCGATCGTTTTTCCTGACATGGGTATGACAGGTAAACCCAGTGTTTCGATTAATTCTCGTAAGGGATCGAACCCGTTTTGGGAATAATCGTACAGTTCTGCTACACCGGCTTCAAAGAGGAGGGGAACCTTTTTCAATTGTTGGGAAATAATTTTTCCTCCCAGGCGATCGCTCGCTTCAAATAGGGTAATTTCGAGAGAGTAGGAACTTTTCCGATCGAGTAAGTAGGCAGCCATCAGTCCTCCCGGGCCACCACCGATAATTGCCAATTTTTTCATTTCCTCCTAGTGGATTTAGCTAGTTTTTCATTTTAGCAAGATACCTTAGTTTAGCATAAATCGAGACCAAAGTCAACTTTGGGGAGCACGTCGATCGCGGTAAAAGTCAAGCCCCAAGCTAACGTAAAGCATCGAAACCCTTGCGCCAATTGGCTTTCAAGATTGTCAAGAATTATGTGAGTAAGTAGGTGTGCATTGGTAAACTGAATTATGTAAATTTTTGTAACTTTTGATAAAATCGCTGAAATCCTCTCCCAGAAATTTACATTCCAAATTCAACAAACTACGAACTACGAACTACGAACTACGAACATATGACGAGGGTCGCGCCTACCACCAAATACGTATTACTTGAAGGTTACTAGCTAGTGTAGTATGAAGGTGAGTCTCAAAACTGTCCGGACTATTGTTCCATTATTCCTAAGTGCGATCGCCTATGGCGACTGGCGAGCGCCAAAAATCGCTTCAGCATGACTATAATACTTGAACTCCATCAAATTACCGAAGGGAGCGGCTAAAAAGAAGCTACAAAGCCGTTTGTAGTAAGGACTAAAGTCCTTACCTGACTTATTCGGAGGGCGTGCGATCGCCTATGGCGGTCAACTGGCGAGCGCCAAAAATAGCTTCTGCATGACTGTAATACTTGAACTCCATCAAATTACCGAAGGGATCGGCTAAAAAGAAGGTACGATGTTCTGTCAACTGACCGGGAAAGCGGTGCTTTGGCTGCTCGTATAATTGTAAATGCTGCTGTTGCGCCCTCTCCAACAAAGCTTCCCAGTCTTCCAAAGCAGTGAAAATCAAGCCAAAATGTCTGGGATAAATTCCCCGTTGAGGGGTCAGGGGTTCATATGTCATATGAGCTACAATTTGATGTCCGTACAAATTCATAATCACCGCCTGGCGGGTTTCGCGACCGACTTGGCACCCCAAGCCCTCGACATAGAATTCTTTAGTTTTGGCAATGTCCGTGACTGGGAAGGCAAGATGAAATAATACTGGGTTCATGGCTAATGGCTAATGGTAAAACAAAATCAGCGAATAATTATTAATCATGCTTGATACTATCTTTCTGTTCAATCCTTGGATCGTTGCCGTTGCATTAAACACAGTTTTACTAGCTATTGTCTGGTTTGCCCCTAAGAAGTTGCTTACCCTAGCTGGCATCTTCCATGCTTGGGTACTGGGAGTGCTGATCTGGGGGACTCTGGGTTGGCAAGGCTATGTCATCGTTGCTTTCTATTTTCTGGTAGGTTCTGGCGTCACCCGCATCGGCATGGCCGAAAAGGAAGCAGCGGGAATTGCTGAAAAACGTTCCGGCGCCAGAGGACCGGAAAATGTCTGGGGTTCGGCCCTGACTGCTGCTATCTGTGCTGTGGGAGTCCTGGTTGTAGACTTTCTCGGACAACCACAGGCTGCCGTGTCTTTACTATTATTAGCCTATGTGGCCAGTTTCAGCACTAAACTCTCCGACACCTGCGCCAGCGAGGTGGGAAAAGCCTACGGTCAGCGCACCTTTCTGATTACCACTTTACAGCCAGTGGCCCGGGGCACGGAAGGGGCTGTCAGTCTGGAAGGAACTTTGGCCGGAATAGTCGCTTCGGTGGCGATCGCCCTTTTGGGTTGGGGCGTCGGTCTGATGAACTTGACAGGCGTGCTTTTATGTGTTATATCTGCTTTTATCGCCACCAACTTGGAGAGTCTGATCGGTGCTACCCTACAATCGCGATTTACCTGGCTCACCAATGAGGTGGTAAATATTCTCAATACCGCGATCGGGGCCTGCGTTGCTGTCTTGTTAGCCTTAATAATCTCCTGGTAAGCGATCTCCAGGTTGTCAGCGGCGATCGACCCACAACTAACAACTATCTCTGGTTAATTGTTAAATTATTCTGACAATTTACCATTAGCAATTCGCAATTTTTAATTGGAGAGAATCTAAAATTAAAGTTAAGTTTTTGATTGAGTTTGTGAGAAGGTAAACGATAGTTTTTTACCCAAACTCTAGAATCTAATAATCCTTCACTATTAGGAGCGAGATCGATGAACGCAGCCGAACAGGTAAATAATTTTGAAGTTGCTGGCAAGGTTGCCGCTGTGGTGAATCTCTTTAAGTATGAGTTTCCCGATGTCAAAGTGGATTTAAAACCTTGGATGAACGACCCGGATACTAGAAAACATGTAGATCCAGATTCTATTGATATTGGCTTTCATTTTCCCGGCAGAAGCCGGTCATTCCAAAGCCGCAGTATCCTGATTCAGATTCGCTTCCATCAAGACCCCTTGGAGGGACATAGGAGGGCGATCGGAGTAGAAGCCGGTGGTTACGACCACCAAGGACAACAGTGGCGATTTTCCACCGTAGAGAATTGGCAGTTTGTGGGCGCTACATCGCCGGTCCAGGAGGTAGCAGAAAAGCTGAAACAGTTTTGCCGCCAGATATTTGAGCTGTTTAATGGCTCCGCAAAGTAATTATTATAACACTATTTTCCGAAGAGGGCAAGTAGCCTCGTCGGGCTACTTGCCCTCATGGTTTAAATATCGGGGTCCGGAAAAAGTTCAGAAGCTTTACCAGATGGGGGTTTTAGCCCGATAGACCCAAAAATGCGAGTAGATAAATAGAGTTAATCATACAAGAGAAAAAATTTTTTTGGCAAAACAGACAAAATATCTTAAGATTATTGTAAAGGTTAAACTTGTCTAGTAAAAACGACGCGACAACAAAGTTAGGAGGACGATTACATGGCACTGGTACCAATGCGTCTGCTGCTGGATCACGCAGCTGAAAACGGTTACGGGATTCCAGCTTACAATGTGAACAACATGGAGCAGATTATCTCCATCATGCAGGCTGCGGATGAGGCTGACAGTCCGGTAATTCTACAAGCTTCTCGGGGTGCCCGCAAATATGCAGGTGAAAACTTCCTCCGCCACCTGATTCTAGCAGCGGTGGAATCCTACCCTCATATCCCCATTGCTATGCACCAAGATCATGGTAATGCACCATCCACCTGCTACTCGGCCATGCGCAATGGTTTCACCAGCGTCATGATGGATGGATCTCTGGAAGCCGATGCTAAGACCCCTGCGAGCTTCGAGTACAATGTGAAGGTCACGGCTGAAGTGGTGAAAGTGGCTCACTCGATCGGTGCTAGCGTGGAAGGGGAACTGGGTTGCTTGGGTTCTCTGGAAACTGGCATGGGTGACAAGGAAGATGGTCACGGCGCAGAAGGTGTCCTGAGTCGCGAACAGTTGTTGACAGATCCAGATGAAGCTGTGCAATTTGTGGAACAGACCCAAGTGGATGCCCTGGCAGTGGCGATCGGGACCAGTCACGGCGCTTATAAGTTTACCCGCAAGCCGACTGGTGAAATTCTGGCCATCAGCCGCATTGAAGAAATTCACAAACGTCTACCTAATACCCACTTGGTGATGCACGGTTCTTCCTCTGTACCGGAAGACCTGATCGCAATTATCAACCAATACGGCGGTAACATTCCCGAAACCTACGGCGTACCGGTTGAGGAAATTCAAAAGGGCATTAAGAGTGGCGTCCGCAAGGTGAACATCGACACGGACAACCGTTTGGCTATTACTGCTGCTATTCGCGAAGCTGCGGCCAAGGATCCCTCTAACTTCGATCCTCGTCACTTCCTGAAGCCTTCCATCAAGTACATGAAGCAGGTGTGTTTGGATCGCTATCAGCAGTTCTGGACCGCCGGTAATGCTAGCAAGATCGAGCAGGTAACTCTGGATGATTTTGCTGCTAAGTATGCTAAGGGCGAACTGACTGCCGTGACGAAGACTCCTGTTGCGGTCTAAATTTTTGTTGCAACAACTAGCAGTATCGATTATCCAGTTTGTCTAAGTTGATGGGGGCGCGATCGCGCCCCCTTATTTTTGGCCCTAGCATGGCAGAGAAGATTGTCTGGGGTTAAATGCTCGATCGGGCATTGCCCTTCCGGCGTTGCACAACAGCTTATTATCCTGTTATCGTAAAACGCTAGTGCAGGAAGCAACTTATATTTGCAGAGGTGAAGAGAATGAGAATTGTCCTGAAGTCGAAGATCCATCGTGTTTGGGTGACTGATGCTAATCCCGACTACATCGGAAGTATTTTCATTGATGCCGACTTGATGGATAAGGCAGACATCTGGAATTTTGAAAAGGTGCTAGTCTGCGACGTGACTAATGGCAATCGCTTTGAGACCTACGCGATCGCGGGAGAACGGGGATCGGGCGTCTGCTCGATACAGGGAGCCGCCGCTAGGCTGAGCAGGAAGGGTAACTGCCTGATAGTCATGTCTTTCCAAGTTACAAGTACACCCGTCGATCCGAAGATGATCCTTGTTAACAAAGAAAATCAGTTTGTTGAGTATTTAGGGCCAGGGGAAATGCACGCTTCGCTAAATTCTAATCGTTGGCTACAGACACCAGTCGGACAATAGAATCTTGAAAATCATTATTGCCTTTATCTTTTCAATTTTGCAAGTTGATGGGGCCGCCCTCCCCCCAAGCCGCGTTACCTGGCTCCCGCCTGGTAACGCGGCGCTAGCATGGCATTGGTAGAATCTTGGGGTGAGGATTTTGGCAATTGCACCTCCTTTGTTGAAGTCTATTATCAACAAAACACCATTATTGCCACCGGCGGGATATAAGTTTAAATTTCGCTATGCCAACAGCGTTCTAACCATTCCACCAGGGCTGGGCGATCGGCGGTAAATTGCTTGATGACGCTCTGAAGTTGAATGGCTGCTGTGGGACTGTGGATATCAACCTTCAAGGGCTGATTGATGGAACACTCACAAGCGATATCTAATTCTTGCAGGCGTTGATAAACCCGCCATCTGTCTGCCTGGTTTACCTGTTTGAAGGTTAATGGCTGCACGTCTGTATCCCCTCCGCATTGACAATAGGTTTGTGGTCAGTAACCCCGGTTACTTCCGGTGCTTACTGATAACTATTTTTAATTACTCCATGATAGTGTAAATGAAAAAACATGGCAATAGCTGCGGAAAAAAATCAGAGAATTTTGCGGTATGGGGAGTGGCAGATAACGCCGGTGAAGAAACAGGGTCGATCTCGTCAGATCGTTGATATCTCGTTCGAGATGAACCGGAAACCTGGTTTCACGCTTGCGACTCGATGGCCTGGCTATCAGAACCAGGGGACAGAGACTGTGCTTTAATGGTAGTGGGGCTTCGGCAACTTCCCTTTGGCCTCAGAGGAAAAATTTTTGGTCGAATACATTTACAAAAAAATGCTACACTTAATCTCATAGCCGTCTCATAGCCCGCCGTGGGTTAAAACCCCCGCGTTACCAGGCGGGAGCCAGGTAACGAGGCTAAAGTCGGTTAAAACCGACTAGGAGGATAATTTGCAAATATTTGTAGTATTAAAAAAAATATAAGCTCTCCATTTTCTTAGTCAACACATAATCTCGAACTATGACTAGCCTCCCAGATATGGAAGATATCCTCGATGAGATTTACAACGCTTTTACCCCTACACCCTTGCAACCGGGAGATCCGGCTTATGTGGACTGTCGATCGGTGCGCGGCGATGAGGATGTGGTTGAGGACTTGGGACGCACGATCGGGCGATCGCGGGCTTTTACCTACCAGCTATATTCGGGCTACCGGGAACGGTCATGTGGTGGTCTATTTTGCTGCGGATGAAGAAGATATCAGCGTTCAGGATGCCCAATATACGGATATTCTGCTGGCCTGCACTCGCCATTTGCTGCGAGTAGTGTATATTGGTATTAATGCAGGCAAAAAGTCGGCATCATTAATTAGAGAAAACCAAAATGTATAATTTGGATTACGATCATCTAAAACAGACAATAATTAGAGCTACAGAACAAGCATTTGCTCATGTTATGCTCATGTTAAAAAAGTAACGGAAGGTGAGTCATTGTATGCCTTTGGACTTTATACGACTCCCGACGGATGGGGTTATATTTGTCCAACAGCAAATACAGAGGAAGGCTTACTCCAAAAATATACTGAATATATTCAAAGAGGTCATAATAGTGACATGAACAGCCTGCGATGGGGTCCTTGTGACTGGATATATCATTTAGAAGGAATAGACTTCTTTAATGATGTAGAAAAAATTATGGTTGACCGTTATTACTATTTTTTTTAAAGACAATGATCGTTATTTAACAGACGAGTACGAACGCGATAACGAACTAATTTTACAGACTTGCATTGAAGCTTTGGGCGAACTTGACAGAAAATTTATTTTTGGAAAAGGTGAATCTAGAGAATCATTGGTTATTAATATTTTCAAAGGGGATCGAGGAGAACAAGAGTTGATTGACTATGCTAAATTACTGAATCCACCCAATGTTTACAATCGTTTCAAAGAAGAGTTAATAGAAATTTACAAGTATTTTTATAAAATGGCAATGGGTTTAGCGGAAGAAGATGAAATTAGTCCCGACGAAGACTTTACAGTACTTCGGACACTTTTTTCGTTGCGACCGTAGAATGGGGGTTTCCGACTTTGAGGGGGTGATGGGACGATCTTGAGAAATTAGAACGATATGCTCAATTCAATCACGTGCCATCACCAAATGCTGAGGACTCAAGCAGTAACCACAGCGATTTCGGGCAGCGGTCACGAGGGTGTAGTCAAAACCCGTTGGTAGGAGACTCTTCTCTCGTTCCCAGGGTCTCCCTGGGAACGAGCAATCTGAGGCGGAGCCTCTTATGAGCTTGTGATTTCTGGGACTCCTATGTGCTCCGCCGTCGAGGCCAGGAGGCAGAGCCTCAACGGAACGTGACCGGGGAGACCCCGGTCACGAGGGTGTGGTCAAACCCGTTGGTAGGAGACTCTTCTCTCGTTCCCAGGGTCTCCCTGGGAACGAGCAATCTGAGGCGGAGCCTCTTATGAGCTTTTCTGGGACTCCTATGTGCTCCGCCGTCGAGGCCAGGAGGCAGAGCCTCAACGGAACGTGACCGGGGAGACCCCGGTCACGAGGGTGTGGTCAAAACCCGTTGGTAGGAGACTCTTCTCTCGTTCCCAGGGTCTCCCTGGGAACGAGCAACCGGAGCTTTCCCGCTTACTACCTGCACCAGTACCAAACTGCCCTCCAAAGCTGTGATAAAGCTCTCGAACTCGATCCAGAAAATGAAGAGGAAATGAATGAAGTCATTTATACCAACCGAGGCTGCATTCTCCTCCAACTTGACAACCCTACCGCAGCCCTCCAAGATTTTACCACTGCCCTGCAAATCGCTCCCGAACTGGGCGAAGCCTGGAACGGTCACGGCACGGCCCTCTACCCGAGCACTGGAACTTAATCATCCTCTTGCCCAAACCAACCTTAATCTTATACCATCCTCTTAAACCTGAGTTAGAGCTGGTTTCAATCCCCGATCGATCGCCACTTTCAAAGCTCGGGCCTTACGCACCATGCCCCGTCGATCAACTTGCATCAGTTCGTCGAGTTGACGGACTTCAGCGACCATTAGCTGTCCGGAGGCATTGCGAGCCAAAAGGTCGCTGAAAATCTCTTGTTCGGAAGTCTCCATCTGTAGATCGCACAGATCCAAAACCTGTTCGTCCGGTAGTGACTCCACAGGAAGTTCTGTAATAGCTCGCTCGATCCATTCTACTAAGACATCCTCAAGTCGCTGCTCCTTTAGCGCCGCAATATCCTTTGCCTGCTGGGCTAGGGGGTTCGGGGAGTTCTAGGGTAATAACGAGTGCCATTTTTCATGCCATTCGATTTCATTTATTATATCAGATCGCGTTTTTGTAGCATCAGTCTTGTCGCGGGTCTTCATCAGGGGGATGCCAACCACTTAGTACCCAAAACTGCCGTACTTTCCGAATCGAATCATCCTCATCATAACGTTCGTCATTCAGGTCCAGTCTGGCACAAGTTGCTCTACCAATTGGGGTTGTTCCTAAAATCTTAAGACCATCTTCTCTCCAGATAAAATGGTCAGCCCACTGCTGCTGGCGCGGATTGAATAAAGAGACTTCAATCTTAGTTTTTGGGTCAATTCCTGTTGTAAAATTGTATCTCCGACCATTGCAGCGACTGCAAGCTAGAGCCAGATTATCTGGTTCATCTGACCCTCCGAGAGACTGTGGCACAATATGGTCGATGGTAAAGCGATCGGGACTTATGTATTCTGGAGAGTGGCAGTATTCGCAGAGGAATCGGGCTCGTCGTCGAACCAGTTGTCGGGATTGAGAGGGCACCATTTTGCTTGACTTGCTAGTTGGGCGTTAATAAAGGTAAAAATGCGTTGCAATTCCAATATTCCAGCTAATTCCGCTTCTTCCTCAGAGTTTAACAAATCTGTCTTTTTTTTCTCTAGCAGTTTTTCCAGTTTCGCCTGTAGGTCGCTAGCAAAAGCAAACAGATAAATGTTCCCGAATTCTTTCATTTTAATGCCCTGCATCAGTGAAGAGGGTTTTAACATTAATTGAGTGTTCATGGGTTGTCCTCAATTTTACAATTCCAAATCTCTCGAACGGCTGAATTTCGCGTAACCGACGCAGACAATTAATCGCGCGCTGGGGTGATGCCTGGGACGATCGTCCATTTGCTACAACTGATCGATTGGTATCTACAATAACGTACATCAGGATATTTGAGCTGCCATCTGGCAGCTCGTAGCTGCTTCTGTCATCGCGGCTAACTCTCCCAGTTCGTCTCCAAAAAAACCTTCTGGCCAGTTGCCGATCTTGCCGAAGCGATCGAGTTGCAGTGGTGGATAATCCCGCAATGGTCCCAGATAATATCCTGCTAAATAGCTCCTCGAATGTTAGCACTCATTGGGACAAGAAACTGGCATTCTGATAGTAGGCATTGACGCGATCGGGGAATGCGTAACTTTTGACTGGGGGTGGGAGTGGCCAGTTCTGACCGGGAAGCCGCTGGATCTCATACCCTTGGGCGATTAAATCATAAGCTTGCTCTGAAATGCAATTCATGCCAAATTGTAGCTGTTGCCATTGGCCCTGAAGCTGTAGGACAATTTTTCCACGGATATCCTGTTGTCAATGCCCAAGATCCTTGTGGCAAACTGGACTGCGGGAATTGAAAATAATATTTGCTGGGGCTTTCCTTGTGGATCTGCTTTGGATATGTAAATCTTTCAACAGCACCATTCTCTCTCCTTTGGAATCTGTATATTATATGGTGGTCTGACTTGTCGAATCACTATTCCCTCTAATTCATATAGTAACTTATGCCATTCAAAGGTCACATAAGTCGCAGCAATTCTGATATCATCGGGATGCATACGAACATTGTTTCCCAACGCTTGACCGGGGCGGTGGCCGGGGCACGGCGGTATTACATTGATAAGATTAACCGAGTCTCTCGGGAGCGCTAGTCGCACTACCCGAGAGACATCGCCCCTACATTTCTTTTGCTGTGAACCATTGCTTATTGCCTACTCCGCATCGCCATTACCATGTTTACAGTCAGTTGGGGTATTGTACCTAAAATGGGCAAGGGATCTTCTCCCGAACATATCAGGGGTAAATCGCGCTTCCGTCAGTTGAGGGTTAAGTTGTCGATCGGCCACCTTGGGGACCGAGATATCCATAGAGAAGTTATATCCTGGCAGCAGCAACAAACCTATAGCAGAAATCAGCAGTAACTTTTTGCCATTCATCTTCATATCCTCCCTATCCGATAAACTGCCTCTCGTTCCCTGGCTCCGCCTGGGAACGCACGCCGGAGGCAGAGCCTCCGACTGGCGACCCCTGGAAACCCCAGCTTTAACATCTCGTTTAAACTGCCTCTCGTTCCCTGGCTCCGCCTGGGAACGCACGCCGGAGGCAGAGCCTCCGACTGGCGACCCCTGGGAACCCCAGCTTTAACATCTCGTTCCCGGGCTCTGCCTCCTTTCACCTCCAGCCAGAACCCGTACATCTCGTTCCCACTGGCTCCGCCTGGGAACGCACGCCGGAGGCAGAGCCTCCGACTGGCGACCCCTGGGAACCCCAGCTTTAACATCTCGTTCCCGGGCTCTGCCTCCTTTCACCTCCAGCCAGAACCCGTACATCTCGTTCCCACTGGCTCCGCCTGGGAATGCACGCCAGAGGCTCTGCCTCCTTTGACTGCTAGCAGCTAGCTAACCACCCTCCTTTGGGTGTGGTCAAAAATAGTTGATGGCTGGGTGCGCGCTCCGGGAACCCTCCGTGCCCCTGAACGGGGCACGGGGAAACACTGAAGTGTTTACTACGAACTGCGAGAACGAGGAAATGAGTAGTTATGGTTCCTCTTCAACCGGGGCCGTGCGGAGGAACCGATCGATATCCACCTGGATGTAGACTTGCTTGTTTCCACTCTGTCTGAGCGGGTCCTGAGCAATACTACCTGCAAGGAGCAATCTGAGGCGGAGCCTCTTGTGAGCTTGTGATTTCTGGGACTCCTATGTGCTCCGCCGTCGAGGCCAGGAGGCAGAGCCTCAACGGAACGTGACCGGGGAGACCCAGGTCACGAGGGTGTGGTCAAAACCCGTTGGTAGGAGACTCTTCTCTCGTTCCCAGGGAACGAGCAATCTGAGGCGGAGCCTCTTATGAGCTTGTGATTTCTGGGACTCCTATGTGCTCCGCCGTCGAGGCCAGGAGGCAGAGCCTCAACGGAACGTGACCGGGGAGACCCAGGTCACGAGGGTGTGGTCAAAATCCGTTGGTAGGTATCTCCAGCAGTCTTTCTGCTTCGGCGCTAATTTGGGAATATTCCATCCTATCTGTATATTATAGTCTACAATTGTCATCGCGGCTTAATGCCCTGCATCAGTGAAGATGGTTTTCCCATTAATTTAGCGTTCATGGGAATGTCCTCAATTTTACAATTCTACATCTCTCCAACGATCCTCATGTCCGGCGATCGCACCGGCGGATGTGAGGCTTATGATATCATAACTCAGTACCGCCCACCAGAAGCTAATCGGACTCGGCTTGACAACTTGCCTCAGTCTTGTATATAATTTACCAGGACAGTCGCCGGGGATACAAAATAACCAGTTTACGGAGGCCAAACAATGGGATTAAAGCTAGATAACGTAGTACCATGGGGGCGATCGCGCGCTGAATACCAGAGAATGTTCGACATTACTATACCAGAATTAGAATTAAAGATCCTTGATTGTGGTGGCGGTCCCGCTAGCTTTAATGCGGAAATGTATCGCCGGGGCAACAATAATGTGATTTCCTGCGATCCAGTTTATCAATTCAGTGCTGAGGAAATTGCCCGACGCATTCAAGCAACTTATTCAGTTATTGTCGAGGGAGTAAAGACCCATCGAGATAAATATGTTTGGCAAGGAGAAATTGCCTCTCCCACTCAGTTGGGAAAAGTGAGAATGGCAGCTATGCAGCAGTTTCTGGCAGATTTTACCGAGGGAAAAAAGTTAGGACGTTATGTCACAGCGGAATTACCCGTACTGCCTTTCGATCGGGGACAATTTGATTTAGCCCTCTGTTCTCATCTATTATTTCTTTATTCCGACCAACTTGATGCAGCATTCCATTTCCATGCTATACTAGAACTATGTCGAGTCGCTAGGGAAGTCCGCATCTTCCCCCTGCTAGATATATCTGGAGAACATTCTCTATACCTGTCAGGTACTATAATGGAATTAAAACAGCAGGGTTATCGTGTAGAAACCCTGCTGGTGGATTATGAATTTCAACGCGGCGGTAACCAGATGTTGCGGATATTGAAAAGGGAGAATTGAGAATGGAGAAGAAAGAAATTATTAGGACATTTTCCGGAACGAGCTGGGAGGAAAAAGCGAGTTACTGTCGCGCCCTCAGAGTGGGAAATCAGATTTATGTTTCCGGGACCGCACCTATCGATCTGGAGGCGTATTCGCCCCCGGAGATGCTTACGCCCAAACTAAATATTGCTTGTCAATTATCCAAAAAGCTTTGCAGGATTTGGGGGCTGACTGTAGCGATGTTGTCCGGGTACGCTTGTTTGTGACTGATATTAGTCGCGCCCAAGAGTTTATTCAGGCCCATCGCGAATTCTTTGCAGAACATCCCCCAACTAATACAATGGTTGAAGTTAGCGCTTTGGTAGACCCGGCCATGCTGGTTGAGGTGGAAGCAGAAGCAATTTGTTTCTCACATGAGGCGGGATAAGAAGATGCTACAATAGAAGCGTTATGCTATTATACCATCTTTTAAAGATACGATCGACTTGACGGTAGCAGAGATGATCGGGAGGCGGGAGCCTCAGAAGACCGTTCCCAGGTTCTACCTGGGAACGAGATGGTAGGTTTTTTATCTATCACAACTTTGATAAATTGGTATTAGTCGGTTTTAACCGACTGATGACAACGAAGCGAACGAGATGGTAGGTTTTTTATCTATCACAACTTTGATAAATTGGTATTAGTCGGTTTTAACCGACTTTAGCTATTAGCCGGGGGTTTGAACGGCGGTATGACAACGAAGCGAACGATAAAGAGAAGGAGAATAAATGTGAAATTAGGAGTATTTTGGCGACAGATAGGTCAACCAATGGTATATTATCCTCAGATAGCAAAGGTTACTGGTGGGGTAACATCTGCCGTGTTTTTCTGTCATCTGTGTCAGAGTCAGTCATTGAGTAATTTTCAAGAATGGATATCTATTACTGTCGAGCAAATGGAGGCGGAAACCAGTCTAAATTCCTCGGAACAAGAACTGGCCCGCCGCCAACTTAAGGCCCGATCGCTCTTGAAAGAGAGAATAGTTAGGGGGAAAAGTAGGGCCCTGGAGTTTTGGCCAGACCTGGAGGCCCTAGAAAAAAGATTAGAGGATAATTTCATTACACCAGAGGAATCTCGAGCATCTCTAATTCAGGTTCGAGATAAAACTCCCAGAACAATTAAAGAAGATAAATATTTCCCGGTGCGGCGTCAAGCTATTGCCGTGCAAGTCACTCCGAATTATCAATTTAGCGGTCCCTGGGAGTCTCCCGCTCAATTGGAGGAATTTCAACGGACATTATTAGAGTATGCTAAGATCCAAGGGTATCCTAACCCTTCAGGATGGGTATTTAAGGTGATCGATGGCATGACTAAAGGGTTATTGTCTCCCTTTTGGGATGAATTTGTGGCCGGAATAGCTTTAGGTGAAAGTCAGAAAGTTAAGCGGGACTGGGAAATAGAACCTGGCGTTCCTTATCCCGCCTTTGAAGAAGAACGCATTCAATATTACGTTAGCAAAGGCGAACCCCTAGAAGCTGCTGTCTCTAAAGCCCGTCACGATCTCAGAAACCCCGTTATGGGAAAAGATTTGTGGTCCGGGTTCCTCAGAAAGTGCGATCGCATCGCTGACGAGGCGTTAGCAGCGAATAAAATGGGGGTACAGACACCCTATCTGCCCTCTTCCTTTACCGAGAGACAGGAAATTACTAAGGAAACTGTCATGCAGAAGCTAGCAGCAGTTAACCCGCAATTTTCCAAGGAAGCATCTGGTTCCGACTCCCCGAACGAACGCATCTTAGCTGCGGAGGAAAAAGCAGCAGATGAGAAAGATAACAAATCAGCATCCGATGTTCCGCCTCTTGCTACTTTGCAGGAGATGTGCCAAACTGCGATCGGGCGTTCTCTTGTCACAAAACAAATTGCGGAACACCCGGAATGGGGATATAAAATAGTTGACGGAAACGTGGTAGACTCAATTCCTTTTTAGAGGGAGAAACATGAGACATTTTAAGGATATTGATGGCTTGAGTTCCGCCGGGCGTCCTCCTCTGTCTGCAAAGGAACGCCAAAAACTGCGTCAGGAGAAAATTCAGCAACAGCAAGAATCAAACTATCAACTGTTGGCAGAACTTTGTCGCTTAGGGGAGTCCGACGCGGCCAAGCTACTGGCAAACCGCAATTATAACTGGGGTTATGAAATTGTTGACGGAGAGGTGAGGGAGAGGTTAGATTAATGGCGAATTTCCAATGGCGAATTGGGAAGCAACAGTTAGGCTACCACGCCGGTTGCAGAGAAAATGCAGATTGGTTGTTGCGGGGGAAAGCAATTGGTTATAATAGCACAGTCTAGAGGATAACCCCATGCCGAAACCTGCTGTTAGCCAGATGATGAATACATTGTATAAATCATTAATGGCGGTACTGGCAGCAGGGGTACGTGGGAAGCAGTAGCTATGCTACTACTCGCACAGAGTCTAACCCAACGGTGAAGTCCGACGACGAAAAGGTGGAGTTCCGCTGTCTTAAGGGTGCGGTCACAAGTAGTTGATAACCGGGTGCATCGCCCGGAGGCATGTAATAGCCCGCTTCGATGTCTCTGCCAGATTGTCCCAGGGGACATGGCACAGAGGAGACATCGCAGGAAAGTTGGGAACCGGCGATCTGCACTCTTCTGTTGGCGGGAACTGCGATACTTTGCCGTTCACCTTGCTACCTGATGATAATGCCTTGAAAATTTTGAGCGATCTACAGACTATCCTTGCAGGTGAAGGCTACGCATCCCCTGAGACAGAGACGATATAGGCCATTTTAATATGATATGGGGCAAAACAAATAGGGTCAAAAGCAGTTGTCCCGGGCAAGGCATAGCCAAGGGCTATGCTATGATATCAGAGCAGCAAATTTTGAAGTGAAGGTTAAAGATGATGCAGACAGCATTAACGAATTTTTCAAGGCAGCTGGGCGAACCCTTAAAGAAAAAGCCGATCGCCGTTCTGCAAATTAATTTGGGGAAACGTTGTAATCTGGCCTGTAGCCATTGCCATGTGGAAGCTGGGCCGAAACGGACGGAAGAACTTTCTCCAGAGGTTTGTCGCCAATTGATTGAACTGATTCAACAATTTCCGCAAATTCAAACTGTTGACTTGACTGGCGGTGCGCCGGAAATGAATTATGGTTTTAAGCCCTTGGTGGAAGCGGCCCGCAGCGCTGGAAAGGAGACGATCGTCCGTTCTAATCTGACTATTTTCTTTGTCAAGGGGTTTGAAGATTTACCTGCATATTTTGCTCGACATCAGCTGCGAGTGGTGGCTTCTCTGCCTTGCTATCTAGAAGATAATGTAGATAAAATGCGCGGCGTTGGGGTTTATCATGATTCGATTCGGGCGCTACAATGGTTGAATCGCTTGGGCTATGGTCAAGACCCGCAGTTAGTCCTGGATCTGGTGTATAATCCGAAAATACCGACTGACATAAATTTCTCTCTTCCTCCCGATCAGCATCAGTTGGAACTGGATTATAAAGCTTATCTGCAAGCACATTTTGATATTGCCTTTAACCAACTGCTGACGATTACTAATATCCCGATCGGGCGGACGAAGTTACATCTCCAAAAGCGCCAACTGCACGAACCTTATCTGCATTTCTTAGCAGATAACTTTAATACATCCACAGTAGATAATTTGATGTGCCGCAATCAACTCTCGATCGACTATCTGGGCAATGTCTATGATTGCGATTTTAATCAGATGTCAGGGAAGCGAGCTGTAACTGCTGATGCCGAAAAGCTGACTGTGGCGAAGTTGTTGGCGGCAGGAAGTTTGGAGGCGATCGAGCAAGTGCAAACGGCTAACTATTGCTATGGTTGTACTGCGGGTTCGGGTTCTAGTTGTGGTGGGGCTTTGCTCTCTGGGTGAGCGTACTTTATCCCCTTACCTTTGCAAGTGACGTCCGATGGCAAAGAGGGTGTAACAATGTTACAACATTATGAGAGTATGTGAGCGACAGTGTTGTTAAAATATTATCGGAACTGGCTGATAGCACCAGTGGTTTTAATGGTAGTGGGGACTACTCCTTTGGCAATAGCACGAGAAGCTTCTCCGATCCAGACTAGCACCCCTGCACCCATTCCTGACAGTATCATTGTTAAAGAGTTTATCTTTCAGGGCAATACAGCTTTTAGCGATGCCGAGTTGGCGAAATTAACTCAAGATTACACTGGCAGACCCCTGACCTTCGCGGAACTGCTGGAAGTGGAATCTGCCGTTACCAAGCTCTATAATGATGCAGGCTATATTAATTCTGGGGCGACAATCCCCGCTGACCAAAGCTTCTCTCCGGAAGAGGGTAGGGGTCGAACTGGGAATCGCTTCCCAATCCTCCCGTTCGGAACCGTGCTTGCGACTTTCACCGCACACGGCTACTGGTTGGTAAGTCCTTGTCATGGATAGCACTATCAGAGTTACCTCCTACTGGCCTTGTCTTGTGAGATTTGGCCCCCAATGGTTGTCAGTAGACTGTTTTTAATGCCTTAGCTCCGGAAGGTTCGCAGAGGATATACCCGATAAAACCTTGAACCTGCTCTTTACTAACTTTTAGCCGTAAAATTTGGTTGGCCTCCGAGTTTTTACCCGGCTAAGGTCTTCTAGTCCATAAATCCGACTTTTGGGATTTCTCCCTAGTAACTGGAAAAATGGGGTTAATTTCTCCCTTGACTTCTTACCATATCCGTCCTACGTCAGCTCTGGTTACCCAGTATCGCCTACATTACTATAGGCGTTATCCCAAGCATTACCCTGGGCATTGGCTTCTTAGGACATCCCTCCCCCGACGGCTTGCGTTTATCATCTAACTGGTCCCGAGGGGGACAGCACATCGGAGGTTACTTCGTTCCTTGGTATCATTTCATGATGCTTTTAGACCCTTACTCTCCCCCGGGAGTTCTGTGGACGCATTGTTAACCAGATAAAACGGTCAACACTAACTACCATTTCCCTTTTGGGCCAGCGTATTAGCCTTATTCCGCTGGTCTAGTATAACGAGGTTTAAGCGTAAGTTCGTTTTCTCTAGTCATGAGCATCTTTCCTAGCGGCATAACCGGCTTAGGCTGCCAGTTGTCCTACATTTAAGTCCTTGCTCTGCACCCCGGTGATGTCACTCCGAAGCACTAAGGACCGGTGTCACTCTCGCGCCAGAGAGGAGAGGAATTGAACCTCCATGAGTACCAAAGTTGTCCGGCTAATGGAACCAGACCTGACTGTTCACCGCTTACCCCGATTTAGTCGGTATTGCTGGTTTAGGTCAGAACGAATCGCACTCTATCCTCACAATCCAGATCGTTGAGGGGGGAGTGGCAGATATTGACGTGCGGGTGAGGGACGACTTAATCCTAATTATGTCCGATCGCGCTTGGGCATCGCTGCGAAACAACCTCTGAATCAAAACCGGTTGTTGGAGGCGATGCAATTGTTACAGATGAACCCTTTGATTGAAAATATATCGGCCCAACTCTCTGCTGGCCTGCGCCCGGAGTTGAGTTTTATGGAAGTTGATGTCACTTCAGCGGACAATTTTAACTTTGTCGTGGTTACAGATAATGGTCGTACTCCCAGCGTCGGTAGTTGGCGACGGGGCGTGGAGATCCACCAGGGGAATTTACTCGGTTTTGGAGATGGTTTAAATTTCACCTATACCAATACCGATGGTAGTAATGCTTTCGATCTCAGATACACTATACCTCTTAATGCCCGCAATGGTACTCTCTCTCTAGCCACTCGGATTAATGAGACTGAATTGGTCGAATCTCCTTTCGATCGCATAGATATTACCGGCGACTCCGAGTATTACGAGCTGAGTTTGCGCCAACCGGTTATCCAAACTCCGACTCGGGAGTTAGCTTTGGGCGCGATCTTGACTAGACAGTCAAGTCAGACTCAACTGCTGGGCACGGATTTTCAACTGTCCCCGGGGGCCAATGAAGATGGGGAAACTCGCGTATCGGCCATTCGCTTTTTCCAGGACTGGACTCAGCGTACTGCTGCCGATGTCTTCTCGGCTCATTCTCAGTTCAATGTGGGAGTTGGTTGGTTTGATGCGACCGTTAATTCCGAACCTCCCGATAGTCGGTTCTTCTTCTGGCGCGGACAGGCCCAGTATGTCCGACTTTTGGCTCCCGACACTTTACTGATCCTGCATTCCGATACCCAACTAGCTACTTAGACCCTCGTACCTTTGGAGCAAATTGGCATCGGCGGTCTTCGCAGTGTCCGGGGTTATCGCCAGGACCTGCTGCTGACTGATAATGGACTTGTGTTTTCCGCAGAGGTGCAGTTTCCCATTCTCCGGGTGAAAAAGCTGGATGGTATATTGCATCTGGTATCCTTTGTTGATTTTGGCTGGGGTTGGAATAGTTCCGGTAGACCTAACGCCGACCCGAATAGTTTGCTGGGTGTGGGTTTGGGCTTAAAATGGCAGATGGGCGATCGGTTGAATGCCCGTCTGGATTGGGGGATCCCTCTGACTGACGTTGATTCTAGTGGCAGGACTTGGCAGGAAAATGGCGTTTATTTCACTATTAATTACAATTTGTTGAGATTCTGATACCCTCCTTGTCCCGATATTATCCAAAGGCGATCTCGCGAGAGTCGAGAGTTTCTGAGTTAAATCTCGGTATTGATGCTAAAATTATCAAAGAAACCCGGTTTCTGGTTTCACCGAACAAGTATCGTTGATTTTTAGTCGGGTAAACACAGATGAACGCCAAAATCGTGGATGTTTCCGAAGCAGCAAAGCAGCTATCTGAATTGCTGTCACTCGCTTTGGACGGAAATGAAGTCATTATCGCCAAGGACGGACAACCATTGGTGAAATTGGTGAAGGTTGCGTCCTGGGTTTAAACCGAGGGGAAATGTGGATGAGTGAAGATTTTGACGAGCCGATGAATGATGATCTTTTTACAGTGTTTAAATGAATTTACTCCAGATCCACCTGCTTTTGGTCCATCGATGCGAACGGTAATTGCTTCGGCAATGGTACTGACATCCTGCGCTACTGCTACAGAGAATGGCAGTTGCACTGCTACCATTGCTGCACCGACTAACGCTGCTGACAGTCTCTAGGGAAAATTCACGGTTATACCTCCATTGTCGTTGTTGGGTTTCGTTCCTCGGTACATCTCAATTATGTAAGGGCTCCCTATTGCTGTGGTATATCAAGATTATCGCTCATCTGCTGACGAATTGCAGCTATAATTTTGGCATCAAAGTCGGGGTCGTTCGCGGTTGTGATGATTTTAGGCGATCGCGCTCTGCGGCGATCGAGGTAAGCTTTGAATGCCGCTTCATCGTGACGATGTTCGAGAAAGTATTGCCTTAACTGCTGGTCGGACATTGTCACATAGTCAATTTTACTCATCACAGTACCTCCCCTTGTGGAGTGACTTCAAATTCAAGTTGTTCGTTGTTACCTGCCAATATGAATAAATTTTGAGTGCGATCGTCAATACAAATAAGGTGAATCGGCTGAAACATCACATAGGTTAGTTAATAGCCAATTCGGTACAAGCACTTTAACTGCATGTCAGTAGGCATCTACCTCTTCCTTTTAAGCTTCTCCGTTGTCCTTGTTGGGTTTCGTTCGGAAACCCAACCTACTACTCAATACAACTTGTTGCTGATTCTGCCTCATCTCTCATCTTCCCAATCAAGTCACGAACATTCCGCTGCCTCCTGTATAACTCTCCGATCCTCTCTCGCCATCCTGAATCATCTGGAGAAATTTGCACGTCTTTGAGCGTAAATTTTGGAGCCTTCTCCATCACTGTTTCAATGGGAATGCCGAAGCTAGAACGGGCAATAAATTCCTGTAAAGCTTGACAAGGTTCCGTGCCATCCTGATAATATTCCGGCGCATCCCAGAGAGGATAGGCGTGGATGCCATTAATCGCCACTAATTCACCTTTCAAATTTAGCAGCGGTCCTCCACTCATGCCCTTTTGCACCTAACTAGTATACCCGATGCGATAGCCATCTTTTAATTTCCTGTCCAGCACTACCGATACGCGACCTTCTCTGAGTGCAAATCCTGTAAACTCTTGATTTTCTGCAACTGCAAACGGAAACCCGGCGGAAAATACTTCATCTCCTATTTGCAGAGTTGACGAACGGCCCAGCTTGGCTACTTCATAGACAACACTGCTGCGGAACTGCAATAGAGCCAAATCATACTTTTCAAAGTTAACTGTTTCCACGACTTCCGCCGTATATATCTGGCCATCCGCAGTTTTAATCTCATAGGGAGCCACCCCTGCTCTCAGTACATGGCTATTGGTAACAACAGTATAGACTAAACCTTGCTGCTGAATCAATATTCCCGACCCTAAAGTGCGGTCCGAAAGCACTTTAACTGTAATCGCCTCAGCAGTCCTGCGTAGGCGATCGAATACCCGGCGCGATCGCAGGTAATCGCGCCTTTCATTGGTAGTCAAGACCCGGGCATTTGGCACAGAAGCTTGCATGGCAATTAATAAACTGCCGATACAGGCTAACAGCATCATTGCCCGGAATTTTCTGCCAACCCCACCGGGTCGATATTTTTTACCAGAGTTCTTCTTCAGCACTGGGTGTTTCCTGAACTTCCTGAACTTCTTGAACTTCTTGAACAGTTCCCCTATTGAGAAACACATCCATATCAACGTAAGCTTCCCCATTCTCATAGAAAATGAGGTCATCACTCAGCATCAAAGGTTCCTTCCGAATGCGAGTGCGCACATCTGTCATTTGCTGTAGGGTATCAGCAGCATCACCCCCCTTTGGGAGAGTAACGAGAATATCTTGTTCCTGACAATAACCGCCCTTGCGACTGGCAATGCAAATGACTGGATAACCGTTGAACTACCCGGTTCTCATGTACTCGAGCGTCCCATTTTCGTGGTACCGCTGGAATTTCTGGGATACAGGATCGCAGCGGCGCTGGGGGGTCCATCCCGAACCGCTGGACCAAGTGGAAACCCAGTGAATTATGGGGACATCTCCCCGGGCAGTGCGAGCCATACTTGCCGGCACTTCCCCGTATCGAGAATTGATATCCCTCCCGCAGAAGAACCGCTGGGCTAAAGCATCGCTAGGCCCAGTAGATAGTTGTCGTCGCACCTAGGGCCAGTGCCAATCCCGTCAGCACAAGGACTTGTAAGTGTTTGCTAGTCATATCACCCTCCGTCAACTCCGCGAGCAGTCAATTGCTCTTCTCCAGTATAGCTGTTCGTCGCCGAGGCGATCGAGATTTTACCGAACCCGACTGGTCCCCATCAGGCCAGCTACCCTCATACGAATATCACTGACATAGCGCCAAAATCTCCTATTTGTCATTGCGAGGGGACAAATACCTTCCATCCGCGATGCCAGATTAATTGTCGATCCTAACACCGTATAGTCCACTCTTTAAGACGGGCAATGGCTTTGCGGTGGTTGCCAGCAGTCTCTTCTCCAGTATCAGCCCATATCCATTGTTGTTGCAGGTCCTGGACATTGCGCAAGATCGTCGTTCCGTCAGTGACGTAATCAGTGGCTGTCTTCTTAGGCCGCGTCGCCCCAACCAACACTACATTCAGAAACACCACCCCCACTTGAATCACATCACCATGACGGATCTGTTGAGGGGCTGTCACCGGAAATTGATTCAATAGCGTTCCGTTCAGGCTACCGAGATCCTCAATCATCCACTTCTGTTCAGTTGTGTTGAACAGGCGGGCATGACTGCACCCGTCGTATTCTTGTTATCAGCGAAGAGGGAAGACCTATAAACTTCCGCAATTGCAGGTCGCAGTCTGGCGATCGCCCCAGGGTAAATTGCTCCAAATTCACCTTAACCGTAGCTTCCGTATTTCCCTCAAGTTGTAGACGCAGCGAAAGTTCCGTCATTACTCCCAACCCTCTTTGAACTCTGGCGACCAAGGCATTCTTCAACTCCTGCAAGCCCTATAATTAAATCTTGCGCCTGCCGAAGAGAGGGACGTTTTCGGTGTGATTTACTTGTGTACCCTTGACAACTGATAATATACAATGTTCCCCTAAATGACTCTAACGCGATAGTAACTCACGGGGGGGTCGAGCTGCAGCTGTGCCCCAAATATTCCCGGAGTTTAGCTTCTCGGGAGGCTCAACAAGTTCGAGAACCTCTCCACCAGAGTCGGGGCAGAGGTGGACAGTATATGATGTTTTTCTATCAAACTTCTACTATCGTTGAGATCTTGACGATTAGCGAATGATGTGATATGCATTAACGGTAAGCTGCCCTAGGTTTGGATAGGAGGCGGCAATTCCAGACCGTGAGCGCCTAGCTGTCCTTTTCTAAAGTCGGTCAGCAGCTGACGTGCGGTGCGTTCGACATCCCCTTGATAGCGCAACTGAGCTAAAGCCTGGAGGTATTCGTCACCGGCGATCTCTCGGGGGTCAAGTTCATAGCGCCCACGCACAGCATCTAAACTATTAACCTCGTCGTCCAGCTGCTTGAGCAATTCTACTAACTCAGCTGCTACCAGTTGATTGTCGTAAGACGCTTGGCCGATATCGTCACAGATGGCTAATTTAAATGCCGCATCCCGATCGTCCAATTTCGCGGGGATCACTCCCGGTGCGTCTAGCAATTCGATTTCCTTGGAGATCCGCACCCAACGCAGCTGTCTGGTGACCCCCGGACGGGCTGCACTTTCTACTACCCGCCGTCCCAGCAAGCGGTTAATTAATGCTGACTTGCCTACATTGGGAAACCCGATCGCCACTGCGCGCACTGGACGGGGTAGCATCCCCCGATCGCGCCTTCTTTGGTTCATCGCGGCCCCCGCCGCTGTAGCCGCAGCTGCCAAAACTTTTATCCCTTTACCCAACTTAGCATTGGTAAAATAAACTGCACTCCCTTGGGCAGCAAACCACTCTGCCCAGAGGGTCTGCACTTGGCGAGAAATCATGTCCTGACGATTGAGTACCAATACCCGCCCCTTATCTCCCACCCATTCTGGAACTTGGGGATGGGCCAGTAGAAGGGCAGTGCTTGAGGGGATCCGGGCATCCCGGACTTCCAGCACTACATCTACTCGCTTGAGTTGTTCTTTGAGTGCTTTTTCTGCCTTGGCAATATGTCCGGGATACCACTGGATTGTCATTGTTTGTTCTTTGCTAACGCCCTACGTTTCTCGGGCATAATATCCGCCCCTACGCCTTCTCGGGCAGGCATAATATCCGCCCGCCCTACGCGCGATCGCATCTAAGGAACAATCAGGACTGGACAGGGAGATAGATTTACCACCCGATTGGTGACGCTATCACTGATCCCTTCCTCTGTCAAGCCCATGCCCCGACTGCCCATGACAATTAAATTGGCATCAATTTCATCAGCTACATCGCAGATGACGAATGCTGGGTTGCCCTCACGTTCCATCACTTCGGTCTGGATGCCTTGCTGGGCAAACATGGCCTTGGCCCCCTCCAGCAGCTTGGCGATCGCCTCATGGTCGGACATGGAATGTTGGGAGGCTGCTTCGTCGGCCACCGGTACTAGGACGGACAGCAGCACCAACTGGCTATTGTACTTTTGTACGACATTGGCTACCACCTCAGCAGCTTCGCGGGACTCGCTACTGTCATTGACGGAAAATAGGACTGTCTGAAACATGAATTACCTCCGGGACACGTACTCCGATAAAATGTTGACGCGGTGTCTGAAGCATGCAGATCGCGTAGCGTGCGCGCCGCGCATGTCCTGAAGGACAAGAGCATGCGGAAGACGCCGAGAACTGTTTGCAGGTAACTATTTGGATCTGACAAACAGATTAATTAAAGGAGATCGCTTTGTGTCCAAAAAAACTATAGCAAGTTTATCTAGGTCTGATTTATCCGGCAAGAAGGTGCTAATGCGGGCGGATTTCAACGTGCCAGTAGATAAGGGCAGCATTACTGATGATACTCGCATCCGGGCAGCTTTGCCAACAATTCAGGATTTAAACGGTAAGGGTGCGAAGGTGATTCTCACCTCTCACTTCGGGCGTCCCAAGGGTAAGGTGAACGAGGACATGCGCCTGAATCTGGTGGCCGATCGCCTTTCGGAGTTGCTGGGCCAGAAGGTCGTCAAGACGGATGACTGCATTGGTGACGAGGTGGCCAAAGCGGTGGCCGGAATGAAGGATGGTGACGTGGCGTTGCTGGAAAATGTCCGCTTCTACCCGGGAGAAGAGGCCAATGACCCGGAATTTGCCAAGCAGTTGGCCTCGGTAGCGGATGTGTACGTGAATGATGCCTTTGGTACCGCCCACCGGGCCCATGCTTCCACGGAGGGGGTGACCAAATACCTGAGTCCTTCCGTGGCCGGGTTCTTGATCGAGAAGGAACTGCAATATCTGCAAGCGGCGATCGAAAATCCCCAGCGTCCCCTGGTGGCCATTATTGGCGGTTCCAAGGTTTCCAGTAAAATTGGGGTAATTGAGACCCTGCTGGAAAAATGCGACAAGCTGCTGCTGGGCGGCGGGATGATTTTTACTTTCTATAAGGCCCGGGGACTGAGTGTAGGTAAATCTCTGGTGGAAGAGGACAAGCTGGAGTTGGCCAAGGAACTGGATGCGAAGGCGAAGGAAAAGGGCGTGGCCCTGCTGTTGCCCACGGATGTGGTGGTAGCGGATAATTTTGCTGCTGATGCTAATGCCAAAACTGTCAGCGTTGAGGCCATCCCCGATGGTTGGATGGGGTTGGATATTGGCCCTGACTCGGTGAAGACTTTCCAAGCAGCGCTGGCAGACTGCAAGTCGGTGATCTGGAATGGTCCCATGGGAGTGTTTGAGTTTGATAAGTTTGCGGTTGGTACTGAGGCGATCGCCCGATCGCTAGCGGATCTGACGAAGACAGGCGCTACGACGATCATCGGGGGCGGGGACTCGGTGGCAGCGGTAGAAAAGGTAGGGGTAGCGGAGCAGATGAGTCACATTTCCACTGGTGGGGGTGCTAGTCTGGAGTTACTCGAAGGAAAAGTTCTCCCGGGAATTGCTGCCTTAGATGAGGCTTAATTTCCCAGAGTGATGACGGTAGGGTGGGCATCGCCCACCTTTCCGGGCGTCGTTCGTAGTAAACACTTTAGTGTTTACCGGGCGTCGTTCGTAGTAAACACTTTAGTGTTTACCGGGCCTATTTAAAAGTTACCCTTGACGGAGATAAATCAAAGTTAAAACGATTTGATCTTCCGCCAATAATTTAGGTTTAGCTCCTCCTCCAGGACGTATCAATCTTTTTTTTGTTTTTCTAGGTCTTCTTTATAAGCTGCATCCAACTTTTTGGCCAAAGTTATAAGTTGTATTAAATTTTCCTAGCTGATACCGATCAGTCGCTTCGCTTCTTTACGATTTTCTTGCATTACCAGGTATAACTACTCATGACTTTCAGTCCCAAAATTGAATTTGTCTAATCTAATCTTAGCATAAGTTTCTATTTTGGAGAGGTCTTTTGTAGAATTTTCTACAAATTGCCTGCCACAGTCTTTACAATTGCGGAAGTTTATAGATCTTCCCTCTTCGCTGATAACAAGAATACAACGTGCAATGCGTTATTTGTTTTCCTTCTAGTCTTTTTTTGTCTTTAATGGACAATACTTCGATTTTTTGGTTGCTCAACTATATACCTACCCCCAAATATCACCTTTCAAAATGCAACATCACCTAAAGATCGTGTCACTACATATTTATTACTACCAGGGGGTAAACCTTTAGACTTTCGGGATAATTATCCAGACAATTAATCACTTTTATCGGTTCAAACTCCCACAATCCCGGAAGTATATCTAGGATCCCGTAATTAGCGATATCAAGAACAAAAGTTCATTATATTATTTCGACCCCTTATGCTGTATAGGCAAGCATACAGCATACAGATGACCGCTGTATGCTGTATGCTTACACCTATGCTACTACAGCACAAAGAGTAAATCAACCCTCCCGGACGGCGGGTCGAAAGCCCGATCTCAAAAGACTTTTTACTCTTTACTTTTAGATTGCTTCAAACCTGGCAACGCTACGCGCTTTTTCCTTCCCGCTTAGTGCAGTGCGGCAGAAATAATCCACTAGCTGGATAGTGGCTGTGGCTAAAGCTTTGCTCCAAAAGCATTTTGAATTTTGAAGAAAGAATTTTGAATTCCGCGCAGCGGCATTAGATGTCCTTTTCGCCGAATTCGCGGGTCATGTGGTCAAAGGGCTGGTCTACAAAATCCGTATTTTCCACCCCAGCGGCTGCCGTTTGTTCTTTGACAATCTCTTTCATAATTTGGATTCCCCGCACGGTCGGGCCAATGGGAACTCCCAGGGAGTTGTAGGTTTCCCGCAGACCGAAGAGTACGCGATCGTCCAGCACGTCAGAGTCGCCAGCCACTAGAGCATAGCTGGCATAACGCAGATAATAATCCATATCCCGCAGACAGGCTGCATAGCGGCGAGTTGTATAGGAATTACCGCCAGGGCGAAGCAGTTCTGGCACTTCCTCATACAACCGGTCTGCTGCCTGCTTCACAATATTAGCCGCGTTACCATTGATTACTGCCGCTGTCTGCACTCGTGCCAGACCGCTATTAAAATATGCTTTCAGCCGGTCGATCGCATCTCGGTCTAGATACCGACCGGTAACATCATAAGTGGAAATCAAGCTTGTGACTGCGTCCTGCATGTAACTGCTCTCCCAAAACTGCATTTTGTGGTGGTTTACTATTTCCCCGCCCAGTTGTTGCCGTCGCACCGTCACCAGCGAATGACGAGCCTGCTTGACTGGGCTGGGAATAACTGTTGATTTTACTACAAAACACATTATCTATTTTGGGCAATTTTCCAGCCATGAGCTGGTCCGACTCTCATCCTCGCAGCGGAGGGGGCCCGGAGCGTGGACTCTTGGAGAAAAAAGTTAGGGAACATAAGTAGGAATAGGTACAAAATTCGTGAAAGTTACGGATTTTCGGGGATCGAGGGTGTAAAAACCTCTCAAAGAATTAAACTAAGCACTCGCGTACCTGGCATGTTCCCCCCCCCTCCCCAACCGCGCCCTCCCAGGCGGAGCCCGGGAAGGAGAGGAATAAGGCCTTACATCATGCCGAAAGATTGCAGGTGCTCATTAATTGCCGAAGCCGTAGTACGAGTGGCATCCTCGCTTACTGCACCCGAGATCAAAGCCTGATCAGAGAACCCGAGAGCATGGCGCATGAATAAAATGCCATCAGTTAACGCCCCTGCCGTGCCATTGCCATCTACATCTAACATAGTGTCCCCCATTTCGTCCAAGTAGGTAACAATTTCTGATGTATCGCGAGTGGCACCTTCACCTACAACACCTTCAGTCAAAGTCTCTCCCCTGAACCCGAAGAGATAACGTATGGCCACAAGGCCGTCAGTTAATGCATCTATAACTCCATTCCCATCAATGTCCAGTGCAGGTGATGGAGCAGGTGATGGAGCGGGGGAGGTTAATGCAATGGAACTGGGGACAAAGTTGCTATTCGCAGGCAGGTCATCTGAGTTGGCACCAAAGTTGATCTGCGTCCCTGAAAACCCTGGTAGCGCTGTGAAGTTGGCTGTGTAAAGGGTAGGATTAGGATTGTTGGGCCAATTTCCGTTAGCATCTACCCAAGCTTGCAGGATGTATTTGTCTGTGCTGGGGTCGCCGTCCAAACCCCCGTTGGTAATCGGATCGTCCAAGACTGCACTTATAGGTTGTGCGCCCAAAGGAAAATGCTCGGTCAGACCAGTGACTGGATCAAATGCTACTTGAGAACTGTCCCAATGCATTTGAAAGACTATTCCTGTGGTGGGAGTTTCCGCAGGTTCAGTAGAGTAGTTGACATCAAAGCTGACACTTGTGTTTGGTTCTACTGCTTTGGTCGATTCAGAAGGAGTGACTTTCAGTTGAGTGACTTCTTCTGTAGTTGCCTTCTCAACTTGAACTACATAGATAGCATTAACGCCTTTACTGAAACTAGGGCCATTACTGGTCAAATCATTGATGCCATCGCCGTTGATGTCGATGCTGTCCCGGAAACTTCCTGTAGCCCACACATTACCATTGCTGTCGGCGGCTATGTCAAAGCCAACGGCATTACCGCTACCGCCGATCTTTAAGGCCTGAACCAAATTCCCCTCAGAGTCGAACTGGGCTACATAGCTATCGATGAAAGAGCTATCGCTAGTCAAATCATTGTTGCCGTCGAGGTCGATGTCGATGCTGTCCTGGAACTGTCCTGTAACCCACAGATGATCATTGCTATCGATGGCTATGCCTTCGGTATCGTCGCCATCGGCTTCGGCATGCTCACCGAGCCTTAAGGCTTTGACGAAATCACCATTGCTCGAGAACTTGGCTACATATTCATCAAGGGGAAAAGGATAATCTTTTGAGCCATCGGTCAAATCATTGGTGCCGTCTCCGTCGATGTCGATGTTGCCCTGAAACTGTCCTTTAACCCACACATCACCCTTGCTGTCGGTGGCTATGTCAAGGCTGTAGTCCCGATCGCTACCGCCGATATTTTTGGCAAAGAGCAAAGCCCCCTCCGAGTCGAACTTGGCTACATAGCCATCTCTGCTGCCATTATTACTGGTCAAATCATTATTGCCGTCTTCGTCGATGTCGATGCTGCCGGAGAAAGAGCCTGTAGTCCACACATGATCATCCTTGTCGATGGCTATGCCATGACCAACGTCATCACCGCTACCGCCGATCTGGAAGACGTTGACCAAATCCCCCTCTGAGTCGAACTTGGCGAAATAGCTATCATACTCATCATCGCCATTATTGGTCAAATCATTGTTGCCGTCTTTGTCGATGTCGAGGTGGTAGAAGAAACGTCCTTTAATCCACACATTATCTTTGCTGTCGATGGCTATGCTCTTGCCTGATTCAGTATGTGGAGCGTAGATCTCTAAGGCCTGAACAAAGTTCCCCTCAGAGTCGAACTTGGCTAAATAGTTATCCCGCTACTACTGGTCAAATCATTGGTGCCGTCTCCGTCGATGTCGATGCTGCCGGAGAAAGTTCCTAGAACCCACGCATTACCATTGCTGCCAATGGCTATGCTATTGGCTTCGTCGTAACCAGTATTGCCGAAATCATAGGCCCTCACCAAATTCCCTTCAGAGTCGAACTTGGCTACATAGGCATCTTCATAGCCATTAGTGGTTAAATCATCTTCTCCGTCGCCGTCGAGGTCGATGCTGCCCCCGAACTCTCCTGTAATCCAGACATCACCATTGCGGTCGATGGCTATGTCCTTGTCTTCCGCCCCCCCACTGCTACTGCTGATCTGGAAGGCAACCTGATCCATTACTGTTGATTCCATCTTTTTGAACCTCATCTTTGGTGAACTCTTCTACCTCTCCCAATCCCCACCCCCCCAACCTGTTACTATCCTCCCTCGCTTTCCGCTTTATCCGGATTATATGAGAGGATTTCCTTGGACGTTGAGGTCATTTATACCGTTCAACTCAGTTGGTACTGGACCTTCCAGAGAATTGTTTTGCAACCACAGTTTTGTTAGGTTGCTGAGGTTCCCTAGCGAGTCGGGTATTGTCCCCGTTAGATTGTTATGGTCCAGGTAAATGTTTTGCAGCTCGGTGGCATTCCCTAATTCCGGTGGGATGCTGCCACTCAGGGAATTGTTCCCCATCCATAATTCTTGTAGGTTGCTCAGGTTCCCCAATTCAGGGGGAATCGAACCACTCAAGGAGTTCTTGTTCAGTTTCAACCACGTTAAATTACGTAGGTTCCCCAATTCAGGGGGAATGTTACCTGTTAGGGAATTGTGATCCAACCACAGGTGTGTCAGGTTGTCTAGGTCCCCTAATTCAGGGGAATGGTGCCGCTCAGGCCGCTGCGGTCCAGTTCTATTTTCTGCAAGGCAGTGAGCTTGCCTAACTCAGAAGGGAGCGCACGGCTCACCCCGGCTGTGAGTTCCGTCACTCGGGATTTCTCGGCTGTCACCCCATCCAACCCGTTAACAGCACTAGCAAGGGGGACGGAACCATGTTCCTCATCACTGACGCGGATATGGTTGGAGTCGCGGTCGAAATTCCAATAGCGATTACCGGGACCATTGATATCCTTCAGGACTCCATAATCGCTGGCATTGATGAGGTAAAGCCCAGCACTAGAGCTCTTAAAGGACACCGAGATATTAAACTTATCCGTTACGGAGCCTCCCGCATCATCTGATGCAGTTACGGTTACAAGAAAGTTGCCATTATCAGACGTAGCAGAATTTCTAGGATCAATAACAGCAGTAGGCCTAGCAGGCGTACCACTAATCACCCCAGTAATGGGGTCAAAGGTTAACCCGTTTGGCAAACCGCTGACGCTGTAGCTGGTAATGTTATCGTTGATATCGCCAAAGTTCCCGCTGATATCTATGCTGAGGTTGTGATTGCGAGTGGAGTTCCTGTCGTATTCTACGACAGCATCCACGTCCTCGATCGGAACTCCAACATAGGGTGGATTCTCCAACCGTTTGGTTGCCGATAAAGCTTCGACACTTGCGGGTAGATCGCCGGTTAGGTGGTTACCTTGGAGCCAGAGGTTCCGCAAACCGGTGAGGTTGCCGAGCTCCGGCGGGATTGCGCCGGTGAGCTCATTCTGCCACAGGTACAGGTTTTGTAAACTGGTTAGATTGCCCAACTCAGGGGGATGGTCCCGGTTAGGGCGTTCGCAGACAACCCGAGGATCTGCAGGTTGGCGAGCTCACCCAACTCGGTCGGGATTGTGCCGGTGATCTCGTTGTTGTGCAGCCGGAGTTTCGTTAAATTACTCAGCTCACCCAGCTCAGACGGTATAGTACCGGTGAGGGAGTTGTTGGTTAAGCTGAGATTTCGGTTACTCGCGATCCTTCTACCGGGGTGCATCCCACTTTCGCAAGGTTGATAGCCGTCATAGGCTTTTCCTCCAAGGATGGGTCTGAAAGAGCATGAATACAGCCTAGCTAACTCGATTGCGTTTTGTCAAGGGTTTTGAGAAATTTTTTTTCTTATGCTTCATATAAGCTGAAGTTTATGGATCTTTGGCCTGGAGGGGTGTGGTCAAAACCAGTTCCGATCTGGTTTATTCTGAAAAGCGGTATAAACCTTTAGTTTCAGTGAAAAAATGGCAACTGGTGATATCGGCAAGCCCCAGCTAGCTTTGGAAGTCAACCGGGAGGCAATTCCCCCGATCAATTTGTTTACCATGTTTCGACTGGGGTTATTCCAGATGGGACTGGGCATTATGTCGCTGCTGACCCTGGGGGTGCTTAACCGGGTGATGATTGACGAACTGCGAGTTCCAGCGTCGATCGCAGCAGGGGCGATCGCCATGCACCAGTTTGTCTCCCCCGCCCGAGTATGGTTCGGTCAGATGTCGGACGCGAAGCCGATCGCAGGCCACCACCGGACGGGCTATATCTGGATCGGCACGGCGCTGTTTACAGTCACATCTTTTCTGGCCTTGCAAGTGGTCTGGCAACTGGGGGACAGTGCAACGGCGACGGGTTGGAGTCCCGTAACCTACGCTTGGGCGGTCCTGCTAGCGGTGATGTTTGCCCTCTATGGGTTAGCTCTCGGTGCCAGTTCCACCCCCTTTGCGGCCCTGCTATTCGATGTCTCTGATGATGACAAGCGATCGAAATTAATCAGTATTGTCTGGTCCATGCTGATGGTGGGCATTATAGTTGGTGCTATCATTACCAGTATATTGCTCAAACAATTATCCTTAGATGCCCCGTTAGCAGAATTGAAAGCATCGATAAATAGGCTGTTTATCATCGTTCCGGCGAGCGTATTATGCATTTCCTTGCTAGCAACAGCTGGGGTGGAGAAGAAAATATTCTCTCTACGCCACGCGATCGACTCTAGTCAACCGCGAAGATAGCATTACCTTGGGCCGGGCCCTGCAGGTGTTAACCGCCAGTCGGCAAACGGGAATATTTTTTAGCTTCCTGCTATTCATGAGTATCAGCTTGTTCATGCAAGATCCAGTTTTGGAACCCTATGGGGGGGAAGTGTTTGGCATGCAAATCTCGGAAACCGCCAAACTAAATGCTTTCTTCGGGATGGGGATCCTGGTGGGTATCGGTTCTACAGGTTTCTTGATTGTACCGCGCTTGGGCAAGCGGAACACTTGTTTTTTGGGCTGTATTGGCACGGCAGTCTGTTCGGGTTACTGATTATGTCGGGATTTACAGCTCAACCCAGTATGCTAATGACTAGCTTACTATTGTTTGGGCTGACTTCTGGAGTGCTGACTGCTGGGGCGATCGGCCTCATGCTGGACTTGACAGCGGCGGAAACAGCTGGTACATTTATTGGTGCTTGGGGACTAGCCCAGGCGATGGCCAGAGGACTGGCGACAGTGTTCGGTGGGGCAATGTTGAATTTGGGTCAAATGCTGTTTACAATGCCCGTGATGGCTTACGGATTTGTTTTTGCAGTGCAAGCAACGGGACTGATACTCGCAACCCAGTTGCTGAAGCAGGTGAACGTCCGAGAGTTTCAAACTAATGCTAAAGATGCGATCGCTGCTGTACTCGAAAGCGATCTCGATTGAACAAACAAACAATCATGGGATATTACCGGTCGATATTACTATAGCATAAAAGCTGAGGCGATCGTCGGAGGAGAAATGGTAACAGATAAAAGGCGATCGCTCCATGAAAATATTGGTTTTGTTATCTTGGTAGCAGAGGAGTAAAAATCATGTCTTATAGTGAATTTACCCTAGAGGAACTAAAAAGTAAATTCAATTTGACTATTCAAGAGCAAGGGGCACTATTTCCAGCAATAGAACCGGTCGATCCCAGCCCCTTGCTCAGAGATATCCTAGAAGAAAATATTCCCCTTGCTTTGGGAGTTGATACGGAAAAAGCCCGTTCGGAATTGATTGTTGCTCCTATTCTTGTCGATCTGCGGAAGAGTTTTCAGCGCCAAATAAGTATATTCTCTGGTTCGGAATTTACCGTGGATAAAAGTCGGGGATTAAATGGCAGATGTGACTTTATCATCAGTCATTCTCCCGAACTATTATCCATTAATGCTCCAGTGGTAACTATTGTGGAAGCGAAAAATGATAATATTAAATCTGGCCTGGGTCAATGTATTGCCGAAATGATAGCAGCTCAAGTATTAAATCAAAACAGCGATAGGGAGATTACTTGTATTTATGGTAGCGTAACTACAGGCAGTATTTGGAAATTCCTGCGATTAGAAGCAACTACAGTTTATATTGAACAAGGGGAACATTATCTGGAAAATCTGGAATCTATCCTGGGCATTCTTTCACATATAGTTCGGACCACTCGCCCAAATTATCTAGGTGGCGATCGATAAGCAGTGCTAATGGTCACCATTTCCGACTTTATCAGTTGTCAGTTGTCAATTCACAAATCAAAATTCACAAATGAACAGTTTTTGGAAGAAAATTTTATATTTTGCTCAAAAGACGACGGTGAGAGTGGGACATCGTCTGTTGCAGGATTTTGGACGGGTTACCGCATCGGAAAAAGCAGATGGTAGTTTAGTTACCCAAGCAGATAAATGGGCCGATCGGGAACTGACAGAGGCGATCGCGGCAGCATTTCCCAGTCACGGGGTGTTAAGCGAAGAAACGGCTCATATTTTTCCCGATAATGAATGGTGCTGGATTATTGACCCGATCGACGGTACTACTAATTTTACCCGGGGGATTCCGATTTGGGGAATTTCTCTGGGTTTACTCTACCGGGGAACGCCAGTGTTTGGTTACGTATATCTGCCCCCGATCGGGCAAGCATTTCACGGCTTTTGGGGGAAACGTCCAGAAATATATCTTCCGAAAAATCAAGCATTTCTGAATCAGCGTCCCATCCGCACCAGCGGGGATAGTCCTAGCAGCAATCACTTCTTTAATCTCTGTGCTAGGAGTACCGATGTCCTGAGGCGATCGCCCGCATTTCCCTGTAAAATCCGGATGCTAGGGGTTGCGACTTATAACCTGCTAACGGTAGCAGCGGGAGTTACCATTGGTGGGGTAGAAGCAACTCCCAAAATCTGGGATATAGCGGCAGTCTGGGCCATTGTCCAAGCTGCTGGGGAGAGTGGATATCCCTGCAAGAAGAAGCAATCTTTCCCCTCACCGTAGGAGAAGATTACAGCAGTCGTTCCTATCCCACCTTAGTGGTGAGTCGGACGGAATTGGTGAGTGTATTTCAACCTTTGGTGGAATTTATTGCCAAACCATAAATCAATACAATACTATCGTAGGACTGATGTCAGTTCCATTCCGTGTAGAATAAAATGGAGGGCGTTGCACATTTTTGGGATGATAGCAGTCAATGGTTGCCGTTCCCAGGCGGGAGCCAGGGAAGGAGGAAAATTGCCACGAGTAAAATTGAATAAGCTAATATAGTCTAGAACATTTATGACTATTTCAATTGATCATTCACAATTTTCAACCCTTATCATCCCGTAGTTGTGCAACGCAAAATGGAGAAACTCTTGCATTCACAAAGCCAACCATGCAGTTACTGTTTCCCAAACAAGAGCGGCGATCGCGTATCAATCTGCCGATCCGACTGATAATAGGATGCGCTACCTTGCTGGTGAGCGCCTCAGCTTACTGGAGCTATTAACTCGTACGTAATTTAGGACTGGAAAATATCAAAGAAAATGCCTTCTCGAAAGTGCAGGAAGGGGTTAACGAACTTGATGAATGGCTAGCAGTTAGAAAAGCGGAAGTAGCAACGCTCGCGGCCAGTACCATAACAGGGACAATGGACAGTGGCCGGACCTTACTTAGAATCGGAAGTCGGGCGTTCCCAAGAATTTCACCATTTTATCTACGTGCAGCCAGATGGCTTCTATTATAACACGGCCACAGCAGGAGGCTTGGTTATAGGTAAAAATGTCAGCCATCGACTCTGGGTGCAGCGGGCATTTAGGGGTGAAGCGAACCTGTCAGATCCCCTCATCAGTCTGTCATTGGGAATTCCCAAAATTAATGTTGCCTCGCCAATCGGATCTGCCGCTCAACCCGTAGGAGTCTTGAGCGGCGGGATTACCATAGAAAGAATTGTTGAGGTGGTGAAGCAACTGCAATACGGCTACGGGAGCTATGCCTTTGCCCTGAACTCTCAGGGTCGAGCGATCGCGCACCCCAACCCTAATTTAATGTCAACGAAAGAAAGACTTGGACCCAGTTTTATGTCAAGCGCCAATGGAGATTTAGCCGCAGTAGCTTCCGGGATGGTCAAGGGACAGCAGGGTATAGAATTAATCGAACTTGACGGCAGTTCTAAGTATGTTGCTTATCTGCCGTTGCGACAAGCTAAATGGTCAGTTGCTTTAGTGATTCCTCGTGCCAATATCGAATCCCAACTGCGACTTTTGGATCTGATTGCCCTGGTAGTGCTAGGACTAGCGGTGACGATGATTGCAGTGCTTTGGCAGGTGCAGTCCTTCGAGCAAACAGAACTGAAAAGGTCGGAAGCGATCCTCGAACAACAGAATCAGCAACTAAAGGAAACTCTGCATCAACTCAAACAGACCCAAACACAACTCGTGCAAGCTGAAAAAATGTCTAGCTTGGGAGAGATGATAGCGGGAATTACTCATGAAATTAACAATCCCGTCAACTTTATTGTCGGCAATCTCGCTCATGCCGATGCATATACCCAGAGTCTGATAGAGATGCTGCAGCTCTATGAGCAATACTATCTCGAACCCGCTCCGGAAATTCAAGAGCGATGTAATCTTCTTCGTAGTAGCCTTTCGACAGGCTACTACGAAGAAGATTACTCCGACGCAGGCAGTGGAACTGGAGTTTATTTGTGAAGACTTATCCCAAATTATTGGTTCAATGAAAGTGGGAACCGATCGCATCCAAGAGATAATCTCGAGTATGCGGAATTTCTCCCACACCGATGCAGGCCATCGCCAAGCTGCCGATATCAATCAGGGCTTAGATAGCACCCTGTTACTGTTGCGGCATCGCTTGCAAGCTACTGCTGGACGTCCTGAAATTGTACTGATTAAAGAGTACGGCAACCTGCCCCTCGTGGAGTGCTATCCCGGTCAACTAAATCAAGTGTTTATGAATATTTTGGCAAATGCGATCGATGCCTTGTCCGACTCCGCTAGTCAGGGAATGTTAACGGAGCAACTCAGGATTAAGATTGTGACCGAAGTGGGCGATCGCGATCTAGTTATCATCCGCATTCAAGATAATGGGATTGGCATGACAGAAACAGTCCGTTCTCAACTATTCGATAGCTTTTTTACTACCAAACCGGTAGGCAAAGGAACGGGCTTAGGCTTATCAATCAGCCATCAAATTGTGGTAGATAAACATGGGGGAACTTTAACCTGTACTTCAGAACTGGGTAAAGGCACTGAGTTTGCAATTGCAATTCCTTTGAAGTGAAGGAAGGTTCAGGGGGTTTGCCAGAAGTAATCGGCGATCGGTTTATCTGTCGGGGCTAAGATATCTTCAGCAGGATTTAGCAAGACAGAACGCTGCACCAGCGGGCGATGATTTAACCTTCTCGCCACGCGGGTCGGAATGCCATGTCCGTAAACAATATGACCTTGCCCCGCGAGGACGACAACTTGATAATCTGGGTTAGTTATGATAAACTGAGAAATAGCTTCTGCCATGGTCTCATCCCAGAGAACTTGGGCCAGAAAAAACCGCTCAAAGCGATCGCTATTCCCGTGCCCCCCTGCTTGATGCTGTTGGAATACATCTAGCAACATTTGCCGATAGGCAGCGTTATCAGTTCTAATTTCTGTCAAAGGCGGAATATACTGCCTGTCTTCAGGAGTCAGGACTTCTAAACCAGAACGAGCAACTTTCCGGGTGACTTCTGTGGGTGTATTAATGGCTAATACCGGTAAATTATTTTCCTTAGCAAAGCGGAGAATGGGCGCATAATATTTCCAAGGAAAACCCCATCTTTCCCGATACTCGGTTTGGGCAACCAACTGGGTTTCTGTTATTTTACCTGCCAGATAATCGTCGATCGCCTTTTGAAAGGGGCGCTGGAACATCTCTAGGGCGATCGCCACCTTACCATTGTTTTGGGTTAGTTGTTGAATAATCTCTAGCTGGGCTTGATGGTCCTCAAGACTGTCATGATTTTCCCCCAGATAGACCACATCGGCCTTCCCTAGTTCCCGTAATATCTGCGATCGGGAGTTTGGCATTTCTGGCAGGGGGTCTTTGACTTCCTGGGCATGGACTGGCAGGTAGCACAGGAGGATAATGGACAGTGAGTAAGCCCAGAATTTGATGATTTGGCCTGTTTTCATACTTATATCGTACCAGAGATCGATCGCCCTGTAATAAAACTTATCAAATCTCGTGGAGTTGATAGCGGATACTAAATAGAGAACCTATGATAGTGGAGTATCCTATGTCAGATTTTGTAGTAACCCCCGTCAAACCCGCAGTTTTGCTTACCATCATTAGCGAGACAGTATTGAGAGAAAGGATAGTCAAGTTACTGAAACAGCAAGGTATCACCGGATATACCATCAATCAAGTGCAAGGAGAAGGCTCTCACGGCAAACGCATGGGTGATATCCCTGGCTATAATAGCAATTTTGAGCTGAAGACGATCGTGTCCCCAGAAATATCTGATGTTATCCTTCCTCTCTTAAAAGAGCAGAAGGGAAACCACGCCTTGCTCGCCTACCGACAGGATGTGGAAGCATTGATTGATTAATAATTTGTAGGGTGGGCACCGCCCCTTTCAAGGGTATGTTTTTAATATTTACCTTCTGCAAGTGAGGGGGAGAGTGGGAGAGTGGGGGAGCTAGAACAAATTTATGTCATTAATTGCCTGGAAAATTATCCCTTCGATCTGGAGGTTTACCCCCTCAGACAAATTGAAATGTAAAAAACATACCCCTGTAAGGGGCACCTTCGATGTCTCCGGAGAGCAGGCGCAGGGAACCCTCCGCTACTCGCACTACTCCGGAGACATCGACCCACCATCTGATATAGAGATAAATAGACAACATCATCACATGTATTGGTTGGGTTTCGTGCGGAAACCCAACCTACAATCATCTATTATTTTAACAGCCAATCGAGTTGTTTTTCCAGACAAGCAAGGGCATCTTTCATCTGCACCTGCCGAAAGGAGGCATAAAAGCGACTGACACTACCGAAAAGTTCCGGAGTGGCTAAAACAATCACCCGATCGCCCCAGTCGTGCAGTTCTTCCAGCAATCTCTTGGGTGCCACCGGCGCACAGATCCAGATTTGGGCGGGATCTTGCAGTCGCAGGGCCTTAATCGCTACTGCCATCGTCATCCCCGTAGCAATGCCATCATCAACTAAAAGGGCGATCGCCCCAGTCGGACTCAGATCCTGTTTGGGCAATGGGGAGTGATTTAATAGGATCTCGCCCGTATCAAGGGATACAGCAGGGCGGTTAGGGGCCAGTTGGCTCAGTTGAGATACTGCTTTCTCTTGGGCTTGCAGCTGCTGGGTTTCCCGTAAACTAGGTTCATCTATAACGAGTTGTGTAGACCAGATTACCTGTCTGCAGGCAGTCACCGCACCAATAGCTAACTCCCGATTTTGGGGTTTGGTAATCTTTTTCGCCACCACCACATCCAGAGGACAACCCAAAGTCCGGGCGATCGGCACGGCAACTGGCAAACCCCCCGAGGTAGGGCATAAGCAATTGTGCTGGGCGGTGCTCCCCCAGCCTGATGCAACTGGGCCATCTGGACGGCAACTACTTCAGCTAGCTGCTGTCCGGCATCCTGGCGATCGGCAAATATAAAATCAGGTAACATAAGCTTTGGCACCAGATGGGCTTATTTCTATTTTTGGCTCATTTTTGCTGCTCTGAGTCTATTTTTCGGGCCGTCCGCGGACCGATCGAATCATACCTCAAGAAATTCATGGCTAACGAAGAACAACCCAGTCTGTTTGACCGCTCAAATTTGAGCTGGACCGCAGCACCAGCAACATCTGCTTCGATGTCTCCGGAGAACAGGGCCCCCTCCGCTACTCGTGCACTACCTCCGGAGACATCGATTCGTCTGCGAAGACGCTACGCGATCGAACAATTAATTGCCCAGATCCAGTCCGAAGCGGAACGTACTAGCTTTCCCATCGACGAACCAGTATATCAGGCTGCCAACTTAAAACCAACTCAGCCTATTCTCTATGCTGGCAATTTGGCAAGTCAGTTGTGCTTTTTTGGCCGGGATCTAGGCATTGATGAAGTTCACGCCCGTCAACCGCTATACGGTGCCGCTGGCCGGTTAGTGCGTCAGGGGGTTTACCGCGCCGTTTATCACCAAAAGTCCAGCCAAAATGAAGAATTGTTAGCTGTCTGCGACCACGTCCTCCTCACTAACACTGTACCTTACAAACCCCCTGGTAATAAAGCCTATCTAGCTGGCGTCAAAAATAGATTTCGTCCTTTTATCGAGCGTCTGCTGGTCATTCACTGGCAAGGAAATCAAATCATTACCCTGGGGACTGAAGCCTGCAAATGGTTTATTCCCTATGGCGCTAAAAGAGAAGTGACTGGCTTTTTCCAACGGGACGATCGCTACACTGCCAGCTTGCAAGTAACCCTGAAAGCCGTAGATAACCTCAGACAGCCCCATGAAAAGCAAGTAACGCTGTTACCTCTGCCCCATCCATCGCCTTTGAATGAAAAATACTATGCCAAATTTCCCGAGATGCTTCAGCAGCGCCTTGGGAAAATCTTCCCGTGACGCCTGCCCGGCATTAAGGACTTGGTTGCGTAATTTTCTAGACGCGATCGCACCGTGGATCGCGTCTGTCGAGTTACATAGTCTGGTGGTGCAAGAGTGCTCTCTTTTTGAGGTCTCTTATCTATGATAACCTGATTCCTAGACAAAGTCAAGCTTTTGGCAATATCACCACGAAGGTACATTGATAACCTGCAAGTCCCTAATACTATAATGCTAAAATTAATCGTTGCTTTGTTTTGACAAAATGGTATTAGGGGTTAGGGGTGCCGGTTGTCGCCCAGGGATCCCTGGCGAGGGTATATGGTACGGCGAGGGTACGGTGAGGATATGACTCCAGTGCACTTCTAGTGCCCTGAGAGCGGCTCCGGGTTATCCCAACCCATTGCGCTCGGGTATCGCTCGACTACGGCTCGCTCATGGCTCGGGTGTGGCTCGGGTGTGGCTCGGTCTCGGCTCGGTCTCGGCTCGGTTTCGGTTCAGGTATGTAACGTCACACGGTGAATGTGATGTACGTCACCTACAGGGAGGGTAGGACGGCTATTATGGGCTTTCCCTCGGAGTCTCTCTTGTCTGTTCGGATATGGTTTATTCCCTATGGCGCTAAAAGAGAAGTGACTGGCTTTTTCCAACGGGACGATCGCTACACTGCCAGCTTGCAAGTAACCCTGAAAGCCGTAGATAACCTCAGACAGCCCCATGAAAAGCAAGTAACGCTGTTACCTCTGCCCCATCCATCGCCTTTGAATGAAAAATACTATGCCAAATTTCCCGAGATGCTTCAGCAGCGCCTTGGGAAAATCTTCCCGTGACGCCTGCCCGGCATTAAGGACTTGGTTGCGTAATTTTCTAGACGCGATCGCACCGTGGATCGCGTCTGTCGAGTTACATAAGTAGGTGTGCATAATTAAACTCAACTATGTAAATTTTTGTTAAATTGGCTGAAAGCCTCTCCCAGAAATAGATCATCTTTTTACATTTCTTAACATAAGCTAGGGCGTGTCATCAGTTAGAAAAAAGATGCTATAGTAGTTAGCAAAAAAGAGGTGAAAGATGCACCGATACGCACTCCGCGATGACCAGTGGGAACGGATGAAAGACTTGCTCCCTGGACGTGAGGGGCATGTGGGCGGTACAGCGAAGAACAATCGACTCTTTGTGGAGGCGGTGCTTTATCGCTATCGAGCTGAGATCCCCTGGCGAGACTTGCCCGAACGCTTTGGCGACTTTCGGGTAATTCACACTCGTTTTAGCCGTTGGAGCCAAAGTGGTGTCTGGGAAAGGGTTTTTCAGGTTTTAGCGGATGATGCCGATAACGAATATGCGATGCACTGAGGTTCTACCATCGTCTCGTGTCCGAGAGCGCCCACCTTGTCGTGCCGCTCCTGCGCACGACATGGGTGGGCGTCTCTGGACACGACAGGGCTCATCAGCATAGTGCAGGGGCCAAAAAAAAGACGATGGTAGTGATCAAGCCATCGGGCGTAGCAAAGGTGGACTCAGTACGAAGATTCATGCCATCTGCGATGCCCTGGGCAATCCCACAGGATTTCACCTGACAGGGGGCCAAACTCACGATCTGGCCGGTGCAGATGTTCTGCTCGAAGGGATTGAGGCCTCTGCCTCCGCCGCCGATCGGGCCTATGATGCTGACGAGCGTGTCCGAAAGCGATTAGAGAAAGACAAATGTAGTGCGGTGATTCCATCAAAAGCTAATCGGAAAGTGCCATATCCTTACGACAAATATCTGTACAAAGCACGGCATCTTATCGAAAACTTTTTTGCCAAACTGAAACAATATCGAGGGATTGCCACCCGCTACGACAAAACAGCTAGTAATTTCTTGGGGGCCATCTATCTCACTGCTACAGTTATCTGGCTTAACTGATGACACGCCCTAGTTTATTTGTGTTTACCTGCTTAGTCTGGTGGTGCAAGAGTGCTCTCCTCTCCATACTCGCTAAGGCGCTCGTATTTCGGGATGCGCCCCACCAAGGCGATCTGGTTGCCTGCGTTCGCCATCTAGGTAATTATCTATGGGATGTTGACAATGGTTACATTCAGTCGTCATCTTGACTGGAAAACAAAGTCTCAATGTCACGGTAGCCACTAACTACCCGCACCACTTCGATCCCTTCAGCAATGGGGCGATAGAAAATCAAGTAACTGTCTACTGGAAAACTGCGTAATGGCGGAACAAGATTATCCCATCTACGCCCCATATTAGGGAAATCAGCTAGAGTACGGCACACCTGTTTAATCCTCTGATTAATTCGCCTAGCAGCATCTTGATTGTTGCGGGCAATGAATCTGCTAATATCTAGCAAATCTTGTTTTGCCGGGTCTGTAATGACTATACGATTCATTGTTTCACCTGATAAATTTTGTCGAACTCCAGATCTAGTTCGGCAAAGACTTCTTCGCCATCAAATACTTCTCCTCGTTCTGAAGCCTCAATGCCAATGGTAATTTCCTTTTGCAGTTCGGCAAGACGCCCCTGGTAGACCAGATAGCGGTCCTGTAGCAGTCTCACCGCCTGACTAACTGCATCACTGGCAGATATGCATTTGCCACTCTCAACTAATTGATGAATAAATTTCTCCTGTTCGGCTGTCAGAGATATGTTCATGGGCTTGGATCCTTTTTTGAGGTCTCTTATCTATGATAACCTGATTCCTAGACAAAGTCAAGCTTTTGGCAATATCACCACGAAGGTACATTGATAACCTGCAAGTCCCTAATACTATAATGCTAAAACTAATCGTTGCTTTGTTTTGACAAAATGGTATTAAGGGGGTGTAATTAAAAGTGACACTTAGGCATTATTAACCGGTCCTAGAGTTCTACCTCTGTATGACCGGCGGTATCAGAGCTCTGCCAGTGATGGCCCCACAGTGGCTCGAACAACTCAAATGGTGAATTCTGCCTTGATTGGGATATTTTTAACCCTTATGTTATATAATTTTATTGAGAAGTTTACTATGGAGCTAAAGTCCTATGTCTGAATTCATGAATCATAATCAAACGGTTGAACTAACTAGCAACGCTTCCGAATTAGCTCTAAGATTGCAGGCTCATCCCAATATATCGGCTCGTGTTTTATATCTGTTATATCTTGTTGAAAATACCGATAATAATTGTGAAACAGCGAGCGTTGCGGAATTAAAAATTGTCTCAGAACTCCAAAAACTAGGAAATGATGCTCTTCAAGATTGGGCCAATTCCCAAGAGAAAAAAAAGCTCAGGCGTGTGATAAATCTCCTGGGATGCGCCGTCAGAGAAAAAAGCCACTATATTGGCATAGTCTGTTGGGAACTATTCAAGTGATAGAACAAACTTTTATTTGCCAAAAAACTAGAAAAGTTTTTCGACCGTTTTCATCATCTGCCCAAATACATTGTCGGGGTTATTCTTTACCATTGCAACGAGCAATTACGGATTTTGGAGCCGATGTGCCATTTGGAAAAATACCTGAAAAGCTCAAAGAACATTACGGTATAACTGTGTCGATTAGTTCGGCACAATTTATTACTCAAAAACATGCACGTCCTGAGCTGAGCTCAGCGGTTAAATTATCTCAAAAATCGGTAGAAAAAATTTCCGATAAAGATAAGATAGAGCAGATAATTGCAGAAATGGATGGCACAATGATTCCAATTGTCAAAACGACGGATGATAAAATTATTGATCGTCGGAAAACCAGATCTTGTTGTTGGAAAGAAGCTCGTCTATCACTTGTGGAAATACCTACCCAGAAAAGAACAATTATTGTCGGTACAGTAGGCACCGTAGACGAGGCAGGAAATCAATTACTGCATAGTGCTCTTCGGGCTGGAATAGATAACAATACTAAAGTTCATGCGCTGGGAGATGGAGCCAGTTGGATTGTTAATCAAGTCATGCGCTTGTTTGGAGAACGTGCTAGCTATTTGATAGATTTTTATCATCTATGCGAATATTTAGCCGCTGCGGCTCCTAGAGGTAATGAACAGCAACAAAAAAAAAATGGCTGAAACAACAAAAACAAGCTCTCAAAAAAAATCAGGTTTTCCAAGTCCTAAATGATTTATCAAATCGTCTGGAACCAGAACATCTAGCTGATAAATTTGCTCCCGTCAGAGTCGGTGTACGATACATTAAAAACCGGCTTGAATACATGAACTACAAAGCGGCGATTGATGCTGATTTACCAATTGGCTCTGGAAAAATTGAGAGCGCACATCGTTATGTAATTCAAGAACGTTTGAAATTGGCAGGTTCTTGGTGGACAGTTGAAAACGCTGATAATATGTTAGCTTTGAGGATATTAAGAGTTAATAATGATTGGCAATCCTATTGGTTAAATTTGAGTAATGAATATTCGTCCATTATCAAAGCCGTCTAACAGTTATTGAAACTCTCACCAGACGACCATCAGTTTTCTGGCATGATATGGCTCTGAACAGCCTTCTTACTCGGGCTTCAATATTGCGCCTTGGTTCACCAGCAATATTGAGGATCTATCCTGCCAACTACTTGACTATATCACCGGCTCATGATTAAGTGTCACTTTTAATTACACCCGTATTAAGGGGTTAGGGGTGCCGGTTGTCGCCCAGGGATCCCTGGCGAGGGTATATGGTACGGCGAGGGTACGGTGAGGATATGACTCCAGTGCGCTTCTAGTGCCCTGAGAGCGGCTCCGGGTTATCCCAACCCATTGGGCTCGGGTATCGCTCGACTACGGCTCGCTCATGCCTCGCTCATGCCTCGGGTGTGGCTCGGGTGTGGCTCGGGTGTGGCTCGGGTGTGGCTCGGTCTCGGCTCGGTCTCGGCTCGGTCTCGGTTCAGGTATGTAACGTCACACGGTGAATGTGATGTACGTCACCTACAGGGAGGGTAGGACGGCTATAATGGGGTTTCCGTCGGAGTCTCTCTTATCTGTTCGGATATAGCAGTTCTCATCCTTTGTGCGATCGGAGATTCTGCCAGTTCTAGAGGTAAATTTGTCGTTCGCGCCAAATCCCTTGCCATGCTTTTGCCGCTAAGATAGACTCTTAAATAGTACATACGCAAGTGCTCCGGTCCTAACCGCAGCACTGCGTCGGTTTTGATTCTCTTTTCACCCTATCATACTATAAACATGAGTGACTTCTATAAACGTAAACTTTATGCCTTGCTACAGGATCCTACTAACTGGGCTGTTTTTTTTCAAGGCTTGGATGACTCCTGGAAGTCGGACATGGTAACGCTAATCTCAGATATCGCGTCATCCTCCGATCGGGTAAACTTAGAAGGCCGTGGCCATGCTGCCGGTCAGAATAATACTATTGTCAAACATCCCATCAGCGGTCAATCCCAGGAAATCGATCCATCTGTTCCCGGTCTCCAAACGGCCATTCACGATATCCTCGCTGAAACCGATCCGGAAAAAGTCTTTTGGTGGTTTTGGCGGTTTTATCCAGAAATAATCGCCAAAACTAACCCTCATGCTTTACTGAAACCAGCTCATCAAATTATTCCTGACTGTCCTGAGTATTCTTATCGGGCTACCGTTTCCGCTATTACTGGAGCTTTGTTTCCTCCAGAATGGCGATCGGGCGATGACCGCAAACACCCTTACTTGTTATTGTTCACCTTTTCACCGGTGCAGGAGTTTATCCAAGCTTCCCGCAAATTCTTGGATTTATGGGCGGGTTCCTATATGCTGCACTACCTCAGTGGTAAAGTTTGTTGGCATATAGCTGAAACATACGGTCCTGATGCCGTGATTACTCCTTCCCTTTGGAGCCAGGAAATTATTGATGCCCTCATTGTTCGGAAGTTTTCAGACCATGTCCCATTTCAGAATGGTTTTAGCAATTATAGCAACGGCACGCCGGTCGATCGCTTTAACTCGGGCACCTCAACTAGCTTATCTACCGCTGGCTTTCCTAATGTGATTACTGCCCTGGTGCCGGGAAAAAAGGCCGCAAAAAAATTGGGGCAGGAGTTGGGAAAGCGCCTCAGAGAGGAATGGGGTGCCATTGCCGAGAAGGTGCGAGAACATGTAAAATCTGAGGTGATGAAATGGGCCCAGGAGTCAGAAAATACAAATAATTTCCTCAAGAAGTGGTACGCGGACTCTTCTGATGAGGTGCGCGAGCAAATTGAATTTGAATTGAATAAGTTACGACAAGGAGGATGCTGGGAGTGGAATAAACTCTGGTCCGCTCAAATAGAAAATACCTGGCAGAGTTACTGGACCGCTGTCCCTTTGGGTCACCCCGAACAAAATTTAAAGATAGAAAAGATAGATTCTCGTTTTCCTCAAGAATGGAAAGATAACACAGAAAAGATCGCGCCCAGTCGTTCCGATCGACCTACCCCAACTGAGGCTGAGGAACATGCTTATAAGACTCTGAATGTGGGCACCTGGTGGGGAAACGTACAGGCCCGTACAGGTCAGTTAATCCAATCTGTGAAAAATACTCGCACTTGGCAAATTGCTGTCGCCCCAGGGGAACGTTCTACTCTCTCGGGTCAGTTTACTGCTTTACATCCTTTTTTGCATTACGATAAATTTCGAGAAGGGGCCGGAATGCCTGCTCGCTCTATGGGCATTTTTTGGCGGGTGATGGCTGATGTTTATCCCGGTTTGTTTAATGGTTCGGAAAAGCTGAATGCCTTGGAACTTACTAAGCGCATGGCCTGGCAGTATGGTGGGGTGGCGGCATCTTTGGGTATTCAAAACCCAGATACTTCAGAGGAAGATGAAGATTACGAGAGTTGGATGCGTTTCCCCAATCTCAGTTCGATCGCCTCTGCCCGCTTTGCCTGTGAAAACCGTCAGAAGGTGAAGGAATATTGGGAAATACTCAGAAAGTTAATCGAAAAGCAAGGAAACTTTGACTCGGAACAGAAGAAAAGGTTTCGTGCCAAAACTCGCCGTCCTTTTCAGATTCCCAAAACTGACAGATCCGAGGGTACAAAGGGTAAAGATTACAACGGTGTCATGTTTTCCAGCAAGTGGTTGGCAGAGGATATGGGGTTGCAGGGACAACAGGTTAATACCCTGCGGACTCTGGTAGATAAAGCACATCAAAATTGCGGTTTTGGTGACGGTTCTCCTGCTGATTGGTGGGCGATCGTCCTTGCTGATGGAGACGGGATGGGTAAGTATGTTTCGGGAAGCAAGCTCAAGCAGTACAAACACTATATCATTCACGAACAAGTATCGGAAAGTTCTCAGAGTTCTGAGGAGTGGGAGAAACTGCTTGCTCTGCTTGCTACTCGCAAGCGCATGGGACCTGCTACTCACGTGGGACTCAACCGCGCTTTGTTAGATTTTTCCAATCGCCTGGTGCCTTATCTGACTGAAAAGCGCTTCTGTGGTAAGGTGGTCTATAGCGGTGGTGATGATGTCATGGCTGTCTTGCCCCTAGGAGATTTGCCAGAATTTCTGCGGAGTCTTCGCACTGCTTGGTCTGGCAGTGAAGATCCCGCAGGAGAGTTCCGCAGTCAGGGGGGATATTGGTATCCAACCCAAAATTTAAAAGGATTGCAAAAAGATCGTCCTTACTTTACTATGGGTGAGGGTGCTACCATCAGCATGGGCATTGTCATTGCTTACAAAAGCGTATCTTTGCCTACGGTCTTGGAGAATCTCTGGGTGGCTGAGAAGGAACGTGCTAAGAAAATTCCTGGTAAGGATGGTTTGTGCTTCCGGGTTATTTATGGTGGTGGCAATATTATGGAGGCTCTAATGAAGGGAGTTTTGCTGGAACCTTGGTGGAATTTTATGCAAGCTGTCACTCAGAAAAAAATTGACCTGAGTCCTTTACTCTATCGCCTTGCGGAGGAACTTCCACGTCATGGGGATGTGACGGAGAATTTGTTCTTGTTTCGCCAGGCGGCAATGGTTATTCTAGACCGCAGCGAGACCGGACAAAACCTAGATCCTGCTACCCGTGAAGCTTTGTTGATTTGGCTTGAGGAATGGGACCGGTGGGCTTGGGGCAACCGGGAAAATTTGGGCTGTAATGCGGAAGATTTGGGCAAGTTGCTCCGGTTTAGCGCCTTCTGGACGGACAAGATGGTACAACAGCACAAATGGAGGTAGAATTAATGTATTGGTATGCGATCGAACCTTTGGACGTGCTGCTGTTCCGAGACGCCAAACCTTTCAGTCCTGGAGATGGTTCTTGGGCGAAGGGACTATTTCCTCCTCTGCCCATAACCGTGTTTCAGGCGTTTAGGTCTGCTTTAAATTTATATGGGGAAGGCCAAAAAAATAAAAAGCGCGATCTCGAGTTTGTCGGACCTTTCCTTTTGGATAGTGGGGAGAATCTTTGGCTACCGACTCCCAAGGATTTGTTGGCGATCAAAAAACGGCAGCCCACGGAGACAGAGACAGAACAGCAAGATAACTCGGATGATTATACTGATGATTGGCACAGAACTTTGCGCTTACAACCGGCTCCGCGATCGGAAGGTATTTGGCAGCATTTGTGTTTTGACCGGGAGAGTCTGCCGCCGATGATTGCTCCTTTTGACAAACTGTCAAATAATGAAATTATCTTCCGACCTCATCCGTGGATAAAGGCCAATGCCCTGTGTCAATATCTCCGAGGTGAAAATCCCAATAACCCTTCTGACTTTCACGACGACCCCTGGGGTAAGCAAATTCTTCCCCACATTCACATGAAGTCTGGGGAACGACAGGTTAAGGATGAAGAGGGCTATTTTACGGAGGTGGCAATACGCTTAAAGCCCGGGTGGCGTCTGGTGGCCGGAATTAGCACTACATTAAATTCTCCTAATGTGGTACGCTTGGGTGGTGAGGGACATCGGGTGATGATTTCTCGGTTGGATGAAGGTTCTAGGTTTAGTCGGCAATGGCAAAAGTTAGAAAAACATAAAAATCAGCAAACATCGAGTAAATTTGCGTATTTGCTGACTCCGGGCTTGGGGTTAATAGAAGAGAACGGTCAAGCTTTAAGATATGGGGTTTATCCCAGTTCTTGGAGGAAAATTTTGGCAGGCTGTGTGAGCGATCGGGCCTTACTTTGGGGCGGTGTTTCCCAGATCCGACGCAAACTGTCGGTGGGTGGGCAAGAGACGGTGGATCCAGAATTTGCTTTGCTTCCCCAACGGGCTTTCGTGCCACCGGGTACAGTCTATTTATTTAAGAGTATACCAGAATCTGATGCTTGTTTGTTGCCCAATCAGAGTCAGGGAAAATTTTGGTTAGAGACGTTCAGGAAGTTACATTACGGCATGCTTTTGTGGGGAAATAAAAATGACGCCTAATCTTGTTTATCTGTATTTGCTCTCGCCACTCCATACTGGTGGGGTGAGTCAGGAAGGTAATGTTGTGGGTATCGCCCGGGAAGTCCATACTAATTTCCCCTATCTGCCTTCCAGTAGTATCCGAGGACGCTTGCGGGCGGAAGTTGATTGCGATCGAGAAGATACAGATGCTAGCATTAAAGCCAGAATTCGTCGCATTCGGTTGTTTGGACCGGACTTGAAGGATCTTCAGGATCGGGGGTTTGTAGAGGATTATCAAATCGCTACCAATAGTACGTTGGGAAATTTGGAACAGGGGAGTATTTGGATCGGAGATGCTTCGCTTTTATGGATTCCTATTTCTTCCATCAGTCACGGGCTAATTTGGATTAGCTGTCCCCTGCTGTTGGAACGCTGGAGTCGCTTGCAGTTTGGTCAACAGATTGATGTGGCGGAATTGAGTAGTAATCTGGATAAGAAGGGGATGATTTATCTGAAGGATGCTTCCATTCCGGGAAGCAAGTTAAAGGATTTTCCCCAGGGGAAGACTTGGGAAGATTTTGTCCCGGGAGAAACTAGCATTAAGCAGGTGCTGGTGGTTCCCGATCGCTATTGCAAAATTTTGATTGAAATGAGTTTGTGGCGGCAAGTTAAGGTAAAATTAAATGAAAATAAGGTGGTAACTGATGGCAGCTTTCGTTATGAGGAAGCTATTCCCCCTGACGCCCTGATGTACTTCTCTTGGGGCCTGACTACCCAAACTAAAATCGATCGCCAGGATTATGATGATGATTTTAAGGAGTTGCAGAAGCCTTACGATGAGGATTTTCAAGAGTTATTAAAGGGACGTGATGTTTTGCAGTTGGGCGGACAGGAAAGTTTGGGACGGGGCTTTGTTAAACAATGGATGTCTTAGCCACGTAATTGCTCAAGATCTTGGTGGTGAAGGAATATGGGTACTGCCGGTACTGCATAGTTACTCGGGCCATCGGACTGGAGTGAACAGCCCTTGTACTGCCTCGGAATGCCTAACAGGACAAGAGCAATTTTTGAGGAGCGAAAACTTCTCAAATGCTTACGGGGTGGGGGGTTTTGACCTCGAAGTGGTGAGTCGGCAGCCGAGCGCCCGAATATGCAGTTGAGATGCGCGACAGCTGATTTTTTTCAAAATCCCGCGCCCAGGGTTGACAAATTCGATAAATAAGTAGTAAGTTGGAAGACATGACTAAGAATTGGCTTGCTGACCTCGACCAAGACACAGAGAATCTCGACCCAAAAAGTCGGGAAGTTTTGCAGCGGTTACTCAATTACCTAGAAGACCTATACAGCCAAAACCTTGAATTGAAAGCTGACAATCAACGATTGAGAGATGAAATAGCCGCGCTCAAAGGGCACAAGGGAAAACCTGACATCAAACCTCAAGCCAAAGCTGATACTTCTAAAGCTGATACTTCTGCGGAGGCCAAACCAGAGCAGCCCAATAGTCGAGAGCGAAAAAAGAAAAAACCGAAAACCCCCCCCAGGAACGTCGCCAACTTATTCATATTGACAGAGAAGAGGTTATCAAACTGGCTCGGAGTAACTTGCCGTCAGATATCACCCATAGAGGCTACCGAGAAGTAACAATTCAAAATATTATATTTAAAACAGACACGGTTATTTATCGACTAGAAAGACTCTATTCACCTAGTACGGAGAAATTTTACGAAGCCCAGTTGCCGCAAGGATTAAAAGGCAAATCTTACGGGAGTGAACTCGAAGCATTTGTTCTCACTTTGTATTATCAGTTACGAGTGCCAGAAGAAAAGATTCTTAAATTGTTGCCGTCTCAGGGAATAGTAATCTCGGCGGGAAAAATATCTAACTTAATAACTCGGCAATATTTAAGAGAATTTACTGAAGAACGAAATGCTATTTTAGAAGCGGGACTGGGCAGTACCAGTTATCACCAAATTGATGATACGGGGATGCGGGTTAATGGGAAAAATTGCTATGTATTCACACTCTGCAATCCTTACTATAGCAGTTTTTTTACCAGAGAGCGCAAAAACTCTGAAACAGTTCTCCAAATGTTAAACGAATTGCAGTTGGATCCAACTGAATTAGCAGTTGTTCAATCAGATGATTTAGTTGACAGTATTTTGCCTGACAAGAAGAAAAAGCAGCTCGGGGACTACATAGATATTTTGGTGGCTGATGACGCGGGACAATTTCACAACCAGACGAACCATCGTAGTTTATGCTGGATTCATGAAGGACGACACTACGAAAAGCTGACTCCTCTGGTTCCCTCTCATCAAAAAAGCCTGGCACAATTTCTCTCTTATTTTTGGATTTACTATTATCAACTCAAAGCCTATCAACAGCAAAGCACAGAAGAGCAGCGACAACAAAAACTGTTGCTTGAAACCGAATTTGACAAATTGTTTTCCCGTCAAACCGGATACAGTGCTTTAGATCATAGAATTGATTTAACAAAACAGAAGAAGCCTTATTTACTATTAGTTCTAGATTTTCCTGAAGTTCCTCTTGACAATAATGAGGCAGAGCGGACAGTCCGGGAGTATGTGATTAAGCGCAAAATCTCCAATGGAACCCGCACTCTACAGGGGACTCAGGCGTGGGAAGTGTTTTTGGCTCTGGTTGACACCTGCCGCAAAAACGGAGTGAATTTTTATTCGTACATTAAGGATCGAATTTCCAAATCTTTCAAGATGCCAGCGTTGTCCACGCTAATTCAACAGATGCAGCCGCCAAAACCAACATAAACATAAACCATTGACTCCAAGTCTCGCTTGTGTAGTTTCCACCTAAGCACCAAGGGTGTTACAGCTCCTTGTTATAAAGGACAGACTCATTAAGTGCGACATCAGCTCCTGTTTAAAAAGCTGCAGGAGCTACTCTCGTGTGGAAATCACTCCCCACCAACATATTGAGCAACTTCTTAGCCACCGCCGCCCCAACCCGCCGCCCCAACCCTAAAGGGTGGGGCTACGCATACAAAGCCCGCCTGCGCGGGCTAGAGATTATTTTACTCGTGACTAGGTAGAACCTAGTCACGAAAACCCGAGGCTCTGCCTCTTTTTATGCTGATGGCTTGATAGGATGATAACATGAGGCAGAGCCTCACACCATCCGTTCCCAGCCGGAGTCTGGGAACGAGTTAACACATACAAAGCCCGCCTGCGCGGGCTAGAGATTATTTTACTCGTGACTAGGTAGAACCTAGTCACGAAAACCCGAGACTCTGCCTCTTTTTATGCTGATGGCTTTATAGTATAATAGCATGAGGCAGAGCCTCAGACCATCCCTTCCCAGCCGGAGTCTGGGAACGAGTTAAAGAAGAGGTAAAATGATGAGTAATAAATTACAGGAAGAATCGGCGATCAATGCCTTCGATCCGCGCAGTATTAACAAGCGAGTTTATGAGGCTTTGTGTGCCCTACGCAAAGGTTACGATCTAGCTAAAGAATGTGGAACAGTGAAAGAGGAGGAATATAATAAAGGTTTGCGAGAACAAAAAAGTCAAGCCCAAGAACTTTATACCTATTTGGCAACTTGGGGGTTGATGCGCTTGCGGGCCGAGGAAATGTCTGGCAATAAGGAGAAGAAGTATTCTGAGATTACTCAGAATGGAAAACGGGAAATGTTAGACTGCTTCTTTAAGTGTTTGGAACGGGTGGCGACAAAGCAAAATTTGGCTAGCATTAATGGGATCGATACCCTGAATGCCATGAAGATGGATGATTATTTGGGTTTGACTGGTATCGCTTTGGCCGTGGCCCGGGAATTTAGCTTTTGGGCGGATGCTATTTATCCGGATATTAAGGGAGGTGAAAAAGAATGAATAATGTGTTTCTGCGGGAGAAAAAATCACTGGAACTCGATAATCATGCGAGTTTTGTGGAGTATCTCCGCTGGATGCGATCGCCCTCGCCCACATTAGAGGATAATCATGATAATGATACGAAGGCGATCCTGTTGCAAGAGGCGGTGGGTAAGTCCCGGAATTATCAGCAATATTTTCAGGGGCGAAATGACGCTACTGAGTTAATTGCGGATCGTACTTTTGAAGTAAAATGCACTTGGCGGGTGCGCGTGGGGGGAATGAGAGGTCCCGAAGATATGCTACTTCCTGCTTTTGATGCGGCGGGAATGCCTTATATTCCTGCTAGCAGTTTGCGGGGAGTGGCCCGCGTTTGGGGTCTGCGAGAAAAATCAGAGGCCGAGGTAGAAAGTTGCTTGGGTGCCCCGGAGAAAGACCGGGCGGGTAAGGTGATTTTTCTGGATGCTTATCCTTTGGCGAAAACTTGGGGACAGCAGGAAGGCGGGTTGGCGATCGATGTTGCCAATAGTATCTGGAAGTGGGAAAAGTCGGAACCGACCTATGCGCCTAACCCCAATTTGTTTTTGTCTCTGAAAAAAACGACTTTTTTGGTGGGTTTGCGGCGTACCAGGCGCTGTGACGATCGGACATTCGATCTGGTTAAAAGCTGGTTAATACAAGGTTTGCAGGCGGGTATCGGAGCTCAGGTGAACTCCGGTTATGGGGAAATGCAAATTAAGGGTTATACACCGCCAAAACCTTTCTTGCAAGTTAGTTTTACCTTGACGGGACAGTTGATTCACAGCTATCAACATGTTACTTGGGACCGTCAGCGACAACGCTATAATCGGGAGACGGAAGCGGAAGTCCGTTCCCCAGCCCTGAAGTCCATGCTGCGCTATTGGTTTCGGGCTTTGGCCTTGGGGGTTCTCGACTGTAAAGAAGTGCGCGATCGCCTGGAACCGGAGTTATTTGGGGCCATTGAACCCCAGACCCTAGGTGCGATAAAATGTCGGGTGGAGGAAGTCAAAAGTCCGAAACCCCGCCGTCAAGAACAGAACGATCGCCAATGTTTATCTCAGCAGGGAAGATTGCAGTTGAGTTTCTCGGAGGGAATAGCTACAGAAAAGGAAGATGCGGTTCGTGAGTTGTTCTGTAACTTGACTTGGTTGGCCTTTCACCTGGGCGGCGTGGGACAAGGGGCCCGCCGACCTAAGCATAAGCGCAATAGTAAACCTTACTATCGCGGTTGTCAGTTGCGGGCGACATTAGTAAGATCGGAGGAATGCCATTGGCCGGATTTGCCAGATGAACTTCCTCAGTTTAAGGTATTGTTTCAGGAGAAATTACAGAATTTCTATGACGCCCTGAAACTACTTTCCGAACAATCGCTTTCTCCTAAAAACCCACGTTCTGCTTCTGGGCAGTTCCGCGAGTTCGTCGGGAATAATTGTAAGATTGTTGTTTGTCGGGACGATGGCGATTTCGATCCTACTGATCCGAATAAACCTTTTGCCTTACGGATATTGCACAAACTCGCACATCGAGGCGATCATAAGTACGATCAGGAATTATGTGGCGATGCCAAGAGTAATCCTTCTCCAGTTTTGATTGCCGATTTAGGTTTATATCAGGTAGTGATTGTATTTGGGGCGGGTGCAAAGCGGCGTCAGCAGTATCTCAGGGAGTTGAAGGATAATGCTGACCATTACCTGCAATTATGGCCTTTTAATGGCCCTTGAGATGCAAGAATTCGATTGGCTTCATGGCCCGCCGGGGGTTCAAATCAAACCCCCGGCTAATAGCTAAAGCCCGCCTCTGGTTCAAACCAGAGGCTAATAGCTAAAGTGGGTTAAAACCCACTAAAAGCATTATCTAGAAAGCGTTTTTCCCCACGTTCCCTGGCTCCGCCAGGGAACGTGCTATCGAGGCGGATCCTCTAGTTGCGAATGGTGCAAGATATGAGTTTTAACCGACTTCAGCTCTTAGCCGTGGGTAAAACCCACGACGGGCTGCGATCCAAATCCGATCGATGTCATACCGCCGTACCGCGATCGGGAAAACCGGGTTTCTGGGTACTCGTTCTGCGCGGGAAATGCTTGACATGAGAGCGATCGCGCGAGCATTACAAGGAGGAATTCAATAATGCTAGACGCCCAAAAATGTGCTGAGCTAATTCGCCAGCATTTCGCAGAGATTACTACCAAGCAGTTTCTGGAAAATCTGACAAATTCCAGCCCAGAACTGTTCGAGGATGATGCTTTGCCCTCATCCGCAGAATCACTTCTGTCTGAGTCAAATGCATTAAAAGAATTAAACTAAGCCAGCCCGTCGCCGGGCCGACTCGTCTTCAAAACCGGACATGAGACTTTCACCTCATCCGGCTCCTTGGTTTCCCTATCCCGGCTTTTCCGGGTGCGGCCTTCTATACTCGTTGGGCCGCTCTGTAGATACGCTTTTGCAGCTTGAATACTTCCCGCTCTAGCTTGCGCCAGGGGACCGCATTCCAGTCATATACTTTCCTGTTGGATGTACTCCGTGACATATTGACTGCTACTAACCTCCACACTTTTGGTTAACCATGAGGGCGTCAGCTCTATCCCGCCCATTACAGGCGCTCATTTGCTTCTCCACTCAATCTCTCCCAGTTGCGACCTGCTAATGGTTTGCAGATTTTACGCCTTTGGTGGCTACTCAGCTCTCATATCACTGAGAGTACGTCAACTGGTTTACCTCGTTCCTGTAGATGATTGGTTGTGACCTTAGAGAATGACCTTACGCCGGGTTTATTGTCAGTGCTTGTTGGTCAGTAACTCGACCTGCCAACGACCATTATCCTTTCCCTTTTGGGCCAGTGTATAAGCCTTATTCCACTGGTTTCCTGTGACGACGCTGCATCATTTCGCTTTATGCTCCTCATAGTCACTTGCTTGACGTTGACCAGTTTAGGCTACCAGTCATTAACGCCTTCTCACCCCGCTTTACGGATTGATGCCATCGCGTCCGGGAGCACCCTTTCGTTTCCAGAGCGCCCACCCATGTCGTTGCCTGCTGGCGAACGACAGGGTGGGCGCTCTCGGAAACGACCCTGTCATGTCGCTCCCGCGCATGACATGGGTGGGTGTCTCCGGACGCGAAGCTACCGTAGGGGTGATGCTTTTACCCCTGCACTTAGGGGAGAGGGACTTGCACCCTCATCATCTCTGAGTTTCGCCAGTTCCTTTTGATGTTTCCACCGGTGACTGACTTGACCCTACAAGTTTCAGGACCAATGATATCCTGCATGCGGTCTCGGTCAATAGGCTTGTGACATGGCCATTGACCCTCCTTGTCCATTCTGGATCTTTACGCTAAACGGGTCGCACCGCATTGTCAGAACCAGTAGCAAGGACATATAAATTAAATTAATAAGCCGGGTTTTTTAACCTGGTTTATAGGTACTCGTCCTGCGCGGTAAATGCTTGACATCGGCCAGAGATTTCTGTAGTCTAAATAGCACTGACACCCAATTGTCATTGCAAGGATGCAAGAATTAAGAAACCCGGTTGATTCTCGAAACCGGGTTTTTGGGTACTCCTCGTGCGCCGGAAATGCTTGACATGAGAGCGATCGCACTTACTGGGCGATCGAACTATACTGACATCGAATTCGTCGTGCGCGGGAAAAATACTTGACATGAGGCCGATCGGGGATAGGATACAGAAAGATTGCAGGCGAAGTAGCGCTGGATAACTGCCAGTGGTGGGTGAAGCCCCGATCGCCCGTCTAACTGCCGGTGATTACCAGGCAGATCGCCCCTTCCCAGGATCTGCAAGAAACAGCGCTGGAACCGGAGGAAATCTGGGAGCCTACCGGTGCCAGATCGTAAATAGTTGCCAAATATGTACTTTTCCGTTCGCCGGCGAAGTAGAATTAATGGAAACGCTAAGGCCAAATTAGTAGAAATGTTCTATTAATGCGGCAGTTGCAGGAAAAATTTGCATAGAGCTTGACAAAAGATGAGATTTTTCCTATAATGATATTGGGAGTGGGAGAAGACTTAACCTACTACCGCAAGGGGAGCTGTCGTCTGACGCTCTAGCAGCACAGGCTAGCCCATTCCCACCTGCCCGTCATCTCCGAGTAGTAGTCAGGCGAATTGGATCGCCCTAAACTGTCATAACAATCTTAAGGTCGGAACGAATAAAAACGCTGTTCTGAGTCTGCGGATAGGTCGAAACCGCAGTAGGCTGGACGGGGAGCGGAAGTCTCAGCAGCGGGTAGGACGGAGCGTAATTGCTTCGAGGTAATCAGAACTTACGAGATGGCGTAGAGCATGATTAGACACACGAATAAAAACCGTAGTGAATCCTGGAGTGGGCTGCCATGGAAGAAATTCCGACGCAACTTATTCCGCCTACAATGTCGAGTATGGAAAGCTATTAGAGCTGGCGACAAGGCACGAGCGAATAGCTTGCAAAAACTAATACTGAAATCCCGGAGTGCAAGATACATGGCTATCCGTCAGGTAACTCAGCTTAACGCCGGAAAGAAAACGGCGGGGGTTGATGGCATGAAATGCCTGAGTTTTTCGCAAAGGTTAGAGCTAGAGAAGCTACTAAAAGATCAAGCCCGTGCTTGGTCCCACAGTCGCCTACGGTCAATACCAATCCCCAAAAAGGACGGAACGACCCGAATGCTCAAAATCCCGACGATGAAGGACAGGGCTTGGCAATGTCTGATTAAATATGTCATCGAACCTGCCCACGAAGCACTATTTCATGAGAGAAGCTACGGGTTTAGACCCGGTCGGGAGACTCATGATTGCCAGAAAAACTTGTATCTAGCCCTGAGGTCATTTTGCCACGGAAAAGATAAGAGAATTATGGAATTGGACATCGAGAAGTGCTTTGACAGAATAGACCACAACCACCTGATGAAGCAAACCATAGCCCCTCAATGCGTGAAGCTAGGGTTATGGAAATGTCTAAAAGCGGGAGTTAATCCCGAGTTCCCATCACAGGGAACACCACAGGGCGGCGTGGTCAGTCCAGTCCTGGCAAACATTGCGCTAGATGGGATCGAGAACATCCACTACTCGGTGAGATACGCCGATGATATGGTGTTCAGACTTAAGCCAGGGGATGATGCTGATGTTATTCTGCAACAGGTCAAAGAATTCTTAGCACATAGAGGGCTGAACATAAAAGCAAGCAAAACGAAGCTAGTAGCCTCGACAGATGGGTTTGACTTTCTTGGGTGGCATTTTAAGGCGCAGCGAAATGGGAAGTTAAGATGCGTTCCTTCAGTGGACAATTACCAAGCTTTCCGGCAGAAGGTTAAGCACGTTGTCAACAACTATAATTATGGTGCGGTCGTCAAAGCGCAGAAGCTATCAAATCTAGTACGCGGATGGAGAAATTACCACCGATATTGCCGACTAAGTGGAAGCAGATTTTCCCTGTACTTCCTGACTCATAGGGCTTGGAAGGTGTTCGCGAAGGAACAAAAACTTAACCGGTATCAGGTAGATGACTTAATCGATAAAGCATTCCCATGCGTTCCCTACCGCGAACACAATCACGTCAAAGTTAAGGGTGATTTATCACCTTTCGATGGAGATGTAACCTACTGGAGTGAAAGAAACTCTAAATACTACGACGGTCCCCTAGCAGCAGCGTTAAAAAGACAGCAACACACATGTGGACATTGCGGTTTGAAATTAACAGGAGGTGAAATAGTACAACTCCATCACATCGATGGAAATCACGACAATTGGAAACGGAAAAACTTGACGGCAGTCCATAAGTCGTGTCATAATTACATCCACATGAGCAAGTCACTTGACTAGATTATCGGGAGCTGGATGCGGGGAAACTCGCACGTCCAGATCTAAAAGGGAGGTCCGGGGTATCATAGCCCCGATCGACCCTACCAGGGCCTGGGGCCTATCTTGCAACTCTTTCCCCGTCCCCACTCGCTGGGGACGAGAATTAATGGAAACTTGACTGTCCCAGGCTCAAGGCTTAGAGTCTGACGCGTCCCCACTCGCTGGGGACGAGAATTAATGGAAACGAGCCTGGATGCCCGTGAGGAGCTAGACCAGGTTACCCAGAAAAGACAGCAACACACATGTGGACATTGCGGTTTGAAATTAACAGGAGGTGAAATAGTACAACTCCATCACATCGATGGAAATCACGACAATTGGAAACGGAAAAACTTGACGGCAGTCCATAAGTCGTGTCATAATTACATCCACATGAGCAAGTCACTTGACTAGATTATCGGGAGCTGGATGCGGGGAAACTCGCACGTCCAGATCTAAAAGGGAGGTCCGGGGTATCATAGCCCCGATCGACCCTACCCATGTCGTTGCCTGCTGGCGAACGACAGGGTGGGTGAAGAGGAAACGACCCCCTCCCCTCGCAGCGTAGGGGGCCCGGAGCGTGGAAGGGGCCTGGAGCGTGCAGGGGCTATATTACATATCTGGGCAGCGGAGGGTTCGTTACCCGGGGAGCTGGCACCCAGCTATCAACTACTTTTGACCACACCCCTCGCTGGGGACGCGAATTAATGATCTGAACTGCCATATCGGAAATAATAGATCGCCTCCATGACAAAGCATAGCGACATCGTCCGCGAGCTTAACGCCTTACCGGACAACATTCGGCCCCTGCAGTTTGGTAACCTGGTGACAGGTTCCCAATATCTTCCGATCTATCGTCTCACCAGCCGCTTCATCGAGCCCAACATGAAAGCTTTAGACTGGGGTTGCGGCAACGGTCACTTCTCCTATTTTCTTTTGCGAAGGCGCCCAACGTAATCGAATCAATTAACAAACGCCGTACACCGGGACAACATCAAAACAGCGCCTGTGGCCGTACAGTTATTGGCCGATCGCAGGTGTCCGGTGTACGGCGGTCATCACAGGATCGTCTTTACCGATAATCGATCGATGCGGTACTGGCGCTCGGAAATATCCGTCCCATGCGATCGCCAAAAAGGTAATGCGATCGCAGGTATCGGAGCCGACAGTCTTCGCCATGCTCAATTCGCAATTAGCAGTTGTTAATGCCAAAAAACATGCTCCCAATAAACAGCTAAATATGCTATATTACAAGTGGAATAGTAATTTTGTGATTGCCAGGGTGAGATTATGCCGATCGAAATAGTACCGATGTCGTCATCAGGAACATTTGTGCTCCTCGAGGAGCTGCAAAATTCCCTGATGGACAAGCCAGAAATAGCCGTTTTCTGGAACAAAGAAGTAATTGTGCTCAAGCCAATTGAGAAACATGAACCAGTGGAACCAAGATCGAAGGAAGAAAAAATTAGGCGATTCTTTGAGATTGCCGATCGTCAGGTAATTGTGAAGGATATTATAGGTATATCCGAGTCAGAAATACAAGCAGAAATAGAGGCTTACCGAGCAGAGAAACGATGTGATTTCCAGCATTTTTTGGGGAGGTCATCCCCGCCGGATACTTGATTTGGCAAGATCGGGGCAAATAACTATCTGTACTTCTCAAGCATTATTGGATGAATGTATTGAGTCGCCCGAAATTTGCGAATAAATTGGCATTAAGAGGAGATAATGTCCGAGAAACTGTAGATGGTTATGCTGCTCTAACAGAAGTAGTAATAGTAACAGAAATTGAACCAATTGTTGTCGAAGATCCCGATGATGACGCCTGCGCTATAGCTGCTGAGGTTAGCTACATTATCTCTGGCGATCGAGATCTACTGAATTTGTTAACTCACGGTTCGATTCAAATTGTGACTGCTGCTCAGTTTATAGCCATAAGGAGAGAAAGCTTTGGAGTAGAAAAGTAATTCCAAAGTGAGGCGATCGCCTAAATATTTTATCCCTGTATCCTGGTCCTTGAAGGTCTTCTGGGGAACACATCGTACTGCATGTTATTTTTGGCAGAATCACCTGTAGTCCAGTAGAGGCACGGGAGATTGGCCGATCGCACGTGTCCGGTGTACGGCGGTCATCACATTGTCATCTTTACCGATAATCTCTGGATGCCGTACACCTACTTGGTCCTCGCAAATGTCATGCGATCGCCCAAATTGGAAATTTGTAAATTCATGTATAGATGTAGGGGCACAGCATCAATTAATTATCGGGTAATTGCATCAATCAATATCCGCCGTGGGGACAAAATCAAAATGTCCCATGTCTGGTAGCGTACAGTAAATTGGGCGATCGCCCAATACGGTCCCGAAGTTAACTAATCAGAAAGTGAATCAAAACGGGACACCAGGTCCGATCGGGACAACTGAGGCAATTCCATAATCAAGCGAGCAAAATCTTCTGAAGACAAAGCCAAAATTTGTTCGACCACAGCTACCAGGGAAGCATCTATGTCACCAAACCGAAATTTCAACAAATTCTCGATCGTCTGACGACGTTCTTGCTGGGCACCTTGCTGAGCTGAATGCTTTGCTACCTTCGCGCAATTTTTCTTCTAATTGAATATCCAACAGGGGTGCTAATTGCATAACCAATTTCCTCCCTACTAAATCCAAATCTTGACGTGCGGACAAATACGAAATCTGAATTTTTAGCAGATTTTGTGCGGAATATTTCATTAGGCGATCGCCAAGATAAATCAGGCGATCGCCCATGCAAAAACTGCCCCAAAGTTAACTAATCGTCAAGTGAAGCCAAACGGGACACCAAGTCCGATCGGGACAACTGAGGCAATTCCATAATCAAGCCAGCAAAATCTTCTGAAGACAAAGCCAATATTTGTTCGACCACGCCTACCAGGGAAGCATCTATGTCACCAAACCGAAATTTCAACAAATTCTCGATCGTCTGACGACGTTCTTGCTGGGCACTTTGCTGAATGCCTTGCTGAATGCCTTGCTGAATGCCTTGCTGGATGCCTTGCTGGATGCCTTGCTGGATGCCTTGCTGGATGCCTTGCTGGATGCCTTGCTGGATGCCTTGCTGGATGCCTTGCTGGATGCCTTCGCGCAATTTCTCTTCTAACTGCATGTCCAAAAGAGGTGCTAATTGCATAACAAACTTCCTCCCGACTAAATCCAAATCTTGACGTGCGGACAAATTTTGATGAAAGTTTAACAACAACTTCAGCGTCATCTCCCGGTTCGGGTGCTCTGGTGGCAGGGCCTTGAGTTCGTCTATTGCCTGAGTTTGTATCCGACCCTTACCCAAGAGCCTCAACCAAAGTGTTTCTGGGATATATGGTAACTTATGAATGACCACAATCGCCGTTCTCAATTTTTTTGGCAGGAAATAGACTCCCGATAGCCAACTTTTATCAAGTTTAGCACCAAATTCAGATAACAGTACTGTCGATGCAGTGGGGGTGAGCACCCATAATCTGGGTAACTCCGTTCCCTTCTGGCCTTGGCGACGACCCGATCGCTGTTCCTGGCGACAAACATCTCGCAACTTGACCATGCAATCACAGATTTCATCTGCCGTTGCCGCACTATGGAATGGTTCAAATATCGCGCTAGTGGCCGCCATCCTTCCCAGCAATCCCAAAGTTTGGCGCTGTGCTGATTTTTCCGGGTTGGGCACAAACCAAACATCTATTTCCCTCACCTCTGAGGGCACCCTCATATCTATCTGGACTTCCCCACAGTTTTTCAGAAACTCGTCCAGATAATCTTTATGAAATTGGTCGTAAATGAATCTCGTCATCTCTCCTTCGGCAGTTAGCGGACCGTAATTATTAATCCTTAACCACCAATATTTTTGGTACATATTTATTATAGCATAGTGTGATCGCATATCATATAAATATAGGCAACGCGATCGCAAATTAATGTGTAGGGGCACGGATTAATAATTATTGGGGAATCAATTAATCAACATGCCGTGCCCTGGACATAACTGACAAATGATATACTAGTACTCATTCGCTGAGACTCGTCACGCGCGGGAAATGCCCGGTCAAGATTCTGTAAATGTGTTTTACTAGAAAATAGCAGGCAGTATAGCTACTGGGAACAGTGTGATTCGTTTAGTGTAAAGGATTCAGGTGGCCTGTGACCTGTCACAGGCCATAGAGTCGTGATCACTAGCAGGATTTCATTAGTCCTGACAACTTACGGGGTCAACCGACGACCGGTGGAAACACCAGAAGGAACCGGTGAAACCCAAAGATGATGTAGGTGAAAGTCCTACTCCCCAGGTGCGGGGGTAAAAGCACCATCCCTACGGTAGCTTCGCGTCCGGAGACACCCACCCATGTCGTGCGCGGGAGCGACACGACCGGGTGGGTGCTCCCGGACGCGATGGCATCAATCCGTAAAGCGGGATGGAAAGGCGCTCTGGCTGGCAGCCTAAGTCGGTTAACGTCGAGCAAGTGACCATGGTTAGCGTTATGCAAAGATTTGCAGCGTCGTCAAGTAGAACCAGTGTAATAAGGCTGACACACTGGACCCAAAAGGGTAAGGATATAGGTCGTTGGCGGACTTGTTTACCGACCAACAAGCACTGACAACAAACCCGGCGTATGGAATCGACCTAAAGTCACAACCAATCATCCGTAGGAACGAAGTAAACCGGTTATGTACTCTCAATCAAAGGTCGATTAGGTTGAGTAGTCACCACAGACGAAACATCTGCAAATCATCAGCAGGTCATAACCGGGAGAGATGAAGTGGAGAAGCGAACGACTATCTGTAATAGATAGGATAGAGCTGACGCCCTTCACGGTTTCGAGAATGTGGAAACTTAGTAGCAGTGCATATGTCACGGAACATCACCGAAAGGAGAATGTATGACTGGAATGCTGTCCCCTGGCGAAAGCTAGAAAGGGTAGTATTTAAGCTGCAAAAACGAATCTACAGAGCGACCCAACAAGGAAACAAGCGGTTAGTTCGCAGACTCCAGGGACTGATAACGAGGTCCTGGTCAGCAAAAATGATTGCTGTCAGACAGGTGACCCAACAGAACAAGGGTAAGAAAACGGCAGGAGTGGACGGCATAATTGCACTGAAGCCCTCCGAAAGACAACCAATGGTCAGGCAACTTCGAGTGGAAAAAGGGAAGAAAGTAAACCCAACCCGTAGGGTATGGATACCAAAACCTGGACGAGACGAAAGGAGGCCGCTGGGAATACCAACAATGCACGACAGAGCTCTGCAAGGAGTAGTCAAGATGGCACTAGAACCCGAATGGGAGGCAGTGTTTGAGGCAAAATCATACGGATTTAGACGCCCGAGGGGATGTCATGATGCAATCGTGGCGATATTCAACAGCATTCGATATAAACCCAAATGGGTATTGGACGCGGATATCGCCAAGTGTTTCGACAAGATAGACCACAAGGCACTACTGAGAAAACTGAATAATACATCACCAATCCGTAATATAATACGGGGATGGTTAAAAGCCGGGGTGATGGACCAAAGGGCATTCCAGCCAACAGAAGCCGGAACCCCACAGGGAGGGGTAATATCTCCCCTGCTGGCCAATATCGCGCTTCATGGGCTGGAAACGGCGGTCAAAGGAATGGCTCCTACCAAAAAGGAGCAAGAGAAAATAACAGTAGTAAGATACGCAGATGACTTTGTGGTGATGCACGAAAGCCGAGAGGTAATTGAGCGGGCCAAAGAAGTAGTGCACAAGTGGCTAGCCGAGATAGGACTAGAGCTCAAAGCCGAAAAGACGCGAATATCCCATACACTAGACGGGAAAAATCCGGGGTTTAAATTCCTAGGGTTCAACGTCAGGCAGTACAAGGTGGGAAAATACCGTAGCGGTAAAAACACATACGGCCACACACTCGGATTCAAAACGCTGATAAAGCCCAGCCAAGAAGCCATAGAAAGACATAAAGAAAAGCTACGAAATGTAGTGAAGAGCCATAGAGCACTACCACAAGCCGCGCTGATAGCCAAACTAAACCCGGTAATACGAGGATGGTGTAGCTATTACAGAACGGTAGTGAGTAAAGAAGTGTTTGGAGAGATGGATGAACTCCTATGGAGACTAACCTGGAAATGGGCAAAGAGACGACACCCCAACAAAACAGGAAAATGGGTAGCAAAGAAATATTGGACCTCCACCAAAGACCGCCAGTGGAATTTCATCGGCAAGCTAAAGAACGGTGAGGAGGTCACACTATACCGACACTCTGAAACTGAGATAATCAGACACGTAAAAGTGAAAGGTACGAACAGCCCCATGGATGGAAACCTCGTGTACTGGAGTCTTAGGTTGAGAAAAAGCCCTGACGTGAACACGCGAGTGCTCAACCTGTTAAAGAGACAGCAGGGTAAATGCGCAGGATGTGGACTAACATTCAAGGAAGGTGATAAATGGGAAGTGGACCATGTGCTGCCCAAATCATTAGGGGGTAAGGACTGGTACACTAACCTGCAATTACTGCATGATTACTGTCATCACGCCAAATCTGAAACAGATGGCAGTAGAGGGGGTCGCACCCTATGGGACATTGAAACCGAGGAGCCGGATGAGGTGAAAATCTCACGTCCGGTTTTGAAGACGAGTCGTCCCGGTAACGGGATGGCTTAGTTTAATAACATGAACGACAAGCAATTCCATCATTTTCTGATCGGACTACCGGCCAGCGGCAAGTCCACCTTCGCCCAACAACTGGCAGAGATAGAGGGTTCGTGCCACGAGATCGTCTCCACAGATAAAATTCGAGAACAGCTATTCGGAGATGAGATAGTCCAGGGAGACTGGCGTCAAGTAGAAGCGGAAGTTATGTCCCGCATCAAAAAGGCGATCGCATCTGGCAAATATATCATCTACGACGCGACGAACGCGAAGCGACCGTGGCGAATGGACTGGTTAGAAAAGATAGCAGCAGCAACAGGGAAAGAGTTTGCATCTGTATGTTGGTATCTAAGTACACCAGTAGAAACCTGCAAGAAATGGAATAAATCTCGCCAGCGCCAGGTGCCGGAGATAGCGATCGAGAAGATGTCATCATCAATAGCACAATTTCCCCCGATGTGGCCGAAGGATTTGTGGCCGTTCATCAAATTAACCCCGCCCAAGAAAAAGCGATCGGGGAAGTAATTCGGGAGAAAATAAAAAGCATCCCGCGCAGCATCACCAACCGCAAGAGTCGCACGGCAAAATACACCTTGCATCGCTATTCCCGGTTGCGAGACTTTGAACGCTTGATGCATTTAATCGCCTTAACGATCGAATATCCGGGCATCGGCAACCTGCAAACAACCGCACCGCAGATCCTGGAAAATATCTTCCGTACAGTACCCAAATTTCCCACCGCGATCGAGGAAATAACAGCGATCGTCAGTAAAAGGCGGGGGCAAATCTATGCCAACCCCCAAGAACTGGCGATCGACCTAGAATGGTTAGAGAGGAATGGGATAATAGGGACTCGGGAAGTGGATGCGGAAATCAAGGAAGAAAGCGATCGGGCATCGGGTTCAAACGTAATTGCTCAAGATCTTGGTGGTGAAGGAATATGGGTACTGCCGGTACTGCATAGTTACTCGGGCCATCGGACTGGAGTGAACAGCCCTTGTACTGCCTCGGAATGCCTAACAGGACAAGAGCAATTTTTGAGGAGCGAAAACTTCTCAAATGCTTACGGGGTGGGGGGTTTTGACCTCGAAGTGGTGAGTCGGCAGCCGAGCGCCCGAATATGCAGTTGAGATGCGCGACAGCTGATTTTTTTCAAAATCCCGCGCCCAGGGTTGACAAATTCGATAAATAAGTAGTAAGTTGGAAGACATGACTAAGAATTGGCTTGCTGACCTCGACCAAGACACAGAGAATCTCGACCCAAAAAGTCGGGAAGTTTTGCAGCGGTTACTCAATTACCTAGAAGACCTATACAGCCAAAACCTTGAATTGAAAGCTGACAATCAACGATTGAGAGATGAAATAGCCGCGCTCAAAGGGCACAAGGGAAAACCTGACATCAAACCTCAAGCCAAAGCTGATACTTCTAAAGCTGATACTTCTGCGGAGGCCAAACCAGAGCAGCCCAATAGTCGAGAGCGAAAAAAGAAAAAACCGAAAACCCCCCCCCAGGAACGTCGCCAACTTATTCATATTGACAGAGAAGAGGTTATCAAACTGGCTCGGAGTAACTTGCCGTCAGATATCACCCATAGAGGCTACCGAGAAGTAACAATTCAAAATATTATATTTAAAACAGACACGGTTATTTATCGACTAGAAAGACTCTATTCACCTAGTACGGAGAAATTTTACGAAGCCCAGTTGCCGCAAGGATTAAAAGGCAAATCTTACGGGAGTGAACTCGAAGCATTTGTTCTCACTTTGTATTATCAGTTACGAGTGCCAGAAGAAAAGATTCTTAAATTGTTGCCGTCTCAGGGAATAGTAATCTCGGCGGGAAAAATATCTAACTTAATAACTCGGCAATATTTAAGAGAATTTACTGAAGAACGAAATGCTATTTTAGAAGCGGGACTGGGCAGTACCAGTTATCACCAAATTGATGATACGGGGATGCGGGTTAATGGGAAAAATTGCTATGTATTCACACTCTGCAATCCTTACTATAGCAGTTTTTTTACCAGAGAGCGCAAAAACTCTGAAACAGTTCTCCAAATGTTAAACGAATTGCAGTTGGATCCAACTGAATTAGCAGTTGTTCAATCAGATGATTTAGTTGACAGTATTTTGCCTGACAAGAAGAAAAAGCAGCTCGGGGACTACATAGATATTTTGGTGGCTGATGACGCGGGACAATTTCACAACCAGACGAACCATCGTAGTTTATGCTGGATTCATGAAGGACGACACTACGAAAAGCTGACTCCTCTGGTTCCCTCTCATCAAAAAAGCCTGGCACAATTTCTCTCTTATTTTTGGATTTACTATTATCAACTCAAAGCCTATCAACAGCAAAGCACAGAAGAGCAGCGACAACAAAAACTGTTGCTTGAAACCGAATTTGACAAATTGTTTTCCCGTCAAACCGGATACAGTGCTTTAGATCATAGAATTGATTTAACAAAACAGAAGAAGCCTTATTTACTATTAGTTCTAGATTTTCCTGAAGTTCCTCTTGACAATAATGAGGCAGAGCGGACAGTCCGGGAGTATGTGATTAAGCGCAAAATCTCCAATGGAACCCGCACTCTACAGGGGACTCAGGCGTGGGAAGTGTTTTTGGCTCTGGTTGACACCTGCCGCAAAAACGGAGTGAATTTTTATTCGTACATTAAGGATCGAATTTCCAAATCTTTCAAGATGCCAGCGTTGTCCACGCTAATTCAACAGATGCAGCCGCCAAAACCAACATAAACATAAACCATTGACTCCAAGTCTCGCTTGTGTAGTTTCCACCTAAGCACCAAGGGTGTTACAGCTCCTTGTTATAAAGGACAGACTCATTAAGTGCGACATCAGCTCCTGTTTAAAAAGCTGCAGGAGCTACTCTCGTGTGGAAATCACTCCCCACCAACATATTGAGCAACTTCGTTCAAACTATCCTTGTCACCGGTATTCAGACCGAGAACCATTCGGGAGGTTAATGAAAACAATTCGCTACATAGCCCATCACCCGTTCAAGCATCGGAAACAGGAAGAATTCATCAAATAATTAGTAAGGAACAAAGTATTGCCAGTAGAGGAACAAGACAACTTCAGAAGGGACGTGCAAGAAGCATTAAAACCCTATCGAATCATCTCATATTTTCCCATGAAACGAGGATATTTTGTGGGCACGGGGATCTTTACAAAATGGGAACTATAGAAATTATACGGATTAATCCAGTCGCAAAAGATGCACTTGCAATACCCCGTAGCAGTAGAGATGCTGCAAAAATTCCGGGAACGGATAGAAGCGAGTAAACTGCTAGAAGTAGAAGCAGCATATCCGATCAGAGTAATCGGCAATCGGGGCATAGTCAACCCGGAGAACTTACCAGAAAGTGCCCTATCGAAGCACTTAGAAACCTTAGAGAAAGCAATTCTGGCCGGGGAACTGTTAGAATTAGCCAGAAGACCCAGATCCTCAAGATTTGCCGGACAGATAGAAGGGCAATTCCTAGCATATCCGATCCAAATTGTGTTTCATAACATCGGGTGGTATCTGGGTTATGAAGTGACAGCAGGAGAAAAAGCAGGATTGCTGGAATTTGAACGTCTGGATAAATTATGCTTGTTGTCCAAGAAATCACAGACGCGATCGCCCGTCGAACAAAAGCAAGCACTCGATCGCCTGACAACGCTATATAAAGCAAGTCCGGGAATCTTCCTCGGGAAGAGTGCGGAAGATCAGAGGAAGTATCTGGATCCGAAGCGGCGGAAATCAGTAGAAATGAAAGTAGAATTATGGATGGGGGACGAAATATTCCAATTCTTCATCGAAGGGAATCAACGTTTTGCCAAAAAGCATTCGCTATATACGCTAGAGAAAAGTGGCGATCGGGAATTTCCGAACCGGTTCCAAGTCAAATTACCGAAATGGTCGATCAGGGATGTAGATTTGAAGCGTTGGATAATAGGATTTGGGGGCAAAGTGAAGGTCGTAAAACCGGAGCAATTAGTAGAGATGATCGAACAGGAGGGAGAAGAAATAGTCAGCAATTATGGTAAATCGTAAATGGGTAGGGTGGGCACCGCCCACCATCACCCTGATACCTTCATTATATCCCCCTCATTGTCAGCCCATCATCGACAGACTCAGGATAATACTGCGATCGAACTTGCCTGCAAAACTAGCATCCCAAAGGGCGTCTATTAAGCGATCGCAGTCTTCGTGCAGCTCGAGTTTCTCAAAATCCACAAGCTGTGAAGCTGCCATGACAAAGGATGCCCATTGTTTCAAGTCATGGGGATGGTCTTTGTGGGCGATAAAACCGCAGACAATATCGTTAGCAGAGGGGGTAACAACGAGTGATGTTTCCGTTTCCACTTCGCAAGATTGCTCAGTGAATGCCACGGGAACTCCTACTTCTGATAAGGTACTCAAAGGAAGTTCGCCCCTGATTACGGCAAGAATAACATTTGTTGGTGTAGATTCTGGCTTCATGGTTGTTCTCTCCTGATGACGATTTCTTGACCAGTGATATCTATAGTAGTTTCGGTGATGATTCCCTGAGCAAAAATCCTGACTGTTACAGATTCTCCTGTTTTGGTAATATCTACTGTGGAATCGGGGTGATTTGCTCGATAACCCTATTGGCCACTGCCCTTTGCGTTTCTGAGAGTTGCATCTGTATAAGTGCCTCTCGCACATTTGTTTGGGATACCGGGGTTTTGGGGTCGAAATGAACGAGTCGATCGGAGGCATTAAAAGCCTTCTGAAGATTAATTTTATTACCTGTGGCATCTATAATGGACTCCATGACTTGGCGACCGTCAATTCCCGGACGTTCTAAGCGCACTATAACAAATTCCCCGTCTTTAATCAGTTCTATAGTGGAATTAACGGTAGCACGACCTATGGCTCTATTGGCAGCAGATATTTGCGCTTCTGGGAGTCCCATCTGTTGGAGTCTATTTCGTGCATCGGTTTTAGTGCTAAACCTGGTAGAGTTCATGAGCAACCTGTATAACTAATATAACACTAATGGAGGTGGGGCGATCGACCGGTGGCAAAAGCGTTGCTCCTCAAGAAGCTATAAACCCGGTAATTACGGCAAAACTGAGTTTCGGGACCGATGTCATAGTAGTGACAATAGGTGCTATAATGATAGACAATCCCAATTATATCCTATATTATGACTACAATACCTCGCAAGCTTTCTCTACAAGATGTGGAACGCTTGCTCGGATTTCAAGCCCGATACAACGGTTCCTTTACCGGGATGTTAACCCTAGAACCCCTGACTGACAGCGAACAACAGGAACTCGATCGCATCCAGAATGAGTTTCTCGCCTATTGGAAAGAGGGGAAAGTCACGGAAGGACAGGTGCGCGTTATAGCGGTTGCACCATTATTGCGGTTAGCCGGTTTTAACCAGCCCCCCATCAAGCTGAGAGTTGAAGAAGATATTGCCCGAATTTATGTTGATGATGAGGATACCTATATTACCGGGCGCTTTGATATCGTCGCGGCGAACAAGCAGAAATCTACAGCAAGTAATACTCCTCTGTGGATTTTGGTCATAGAAAGTAAAAACAGCGCAGTAGCGGAATCTACAGGTTTGCCCCAATTACTCACCTATGCCTTCAAAAGCCTAGAAAGTCAAGCTTCGGTTTGGGGCTTGACTGCAAATGGTTTAGACTATCGCTTTGTCTATATCCAACAGGGAAATCCTCCTACTTATCAATTTATGCCAATTATCAGCTTTTTTGAAGGCGATCGCACCAGACAACTGCTGCAAGTTCTGAAGGCGATCGGCAAGCTGTAGCAGTACAATACCAACGCGATCGCCACCCTATCTACCCCCCTCGTTGCTAGTTTCTAGCTAGCAACGAACCACCCTTCGAGGCGGATGCCTCCTGTCAGATGGAGAGGCCAGATGTGAGTTATAATCACTCTTTGGCGATCGCACTCCCCAAATGTTACAATTATGTTACAATTAGGAGGCAACTATGCAAGTGCAAAGCAACAAGGAAATGGGAAAAGTTTTCACCACCGTAACAATTATCAATCGAGCCGATCAAATTCGGGCAGAAGATGGGACAATTTCACCAGAGCAAATCCGTTCTATAACTCTCAGAAATGTCTTGGTAGACACGGGAGCAACAACATTATGTTTACCAGCGGAGGCGATCGCGCAACTAGGACTGAAAATCCTGAAAGAAGTAGACGTAGCAACAGGTATTGGAAAAGCCAGAATTTTCCAAGATGCCAAAATATCGATGTTTGAGAGAGAAGGAATCTTCGATTGCTTGGAATTACCCGGAGGTCGCGACGCGCTGCTAGGAGTCATACCTTTAGAATCTTTAGGTTTAGAAATAGACTTAAAAAATCAAACTTTGAAACCATTACCCATCAGCCCCACGGAAACATATTTGACGATTTTGTAGCGAAGTTTTATAAATAGTATTAGTCTGTTTTAACTCATATCTTGCACCTGTCGCAACAAGCAGCCTCCGATCGAAAATAGAGGCTAAAATCGCAAGTCTACCAAGGTAGACTAAATCCTTTCTCTACAAGGCTTTCAGTCGGTTGAAAACCGACTCTCTACCTTATCGAGAAAGCGTTTAGTCAACTTTAGTTTACCAATCGCTTTTAGCCTCCGGTCTTCAACGGAGGCGGGTCCGAAGCGATTGGTGCAAGATGTGATTTAAAACTGAATAATAGCATAATCTTCAACTAATTGCCGCATATTTAAAAAAATGCTATTCCTCTAACAGAGACAATTGAATAGCTGAACCATTGACAACATATCTCACTGGGTTCTTAGTTTTTATTACTTTACCCTCTGCCACGGCTCTGTTCAACCACTTCCGCATCTGTCCAACCTGGACATCCAGATCCTTTGCAAGAGAGTTGTCATCTAATGGTCGATCTAACCGATCGAGAATCAATGGTAAAACAGTTGCATAAATACTAGGCTTATTATCCTGAATTTCAGTCTGTAAAACATCTCGATATTCTTCACCTAATGGTTGATTTGCCCCCATCTCAGTTTCTTTTGCCAAAAGTTCTCTCAAATCCTCATTTACAGGGAGTTCTGGAAACTTCTTTGCTCCTTTCTCCAGTAGCGCCTGCTTTCCCTGGGGCAACTGCACCCGCACAAAAACTGGCATATCCTTTATGTTTTCTAGAGCTTCTACTGCACCTGCCCAAGTCCCACCCTTGCCAAAAGCAGAACTAACCACTAAGGCATGATCGGCTAAGCCATAGATATACTTATTTCGCCCCATCGCATTGCCCACATTGAAGCTAGCATTCGGATCGTAAGCAGAAATTCAAGTCAATCTGCCCTCTTTAATACTTTGCCGATACTTGCCACTCACTGCCGCCTTAGTCAAGCTGTCAGCTAACACGCCCACAGCAGTTCCACCTGCCTCTAATACCCCCAGCATCGACGCTTCATCTACCCCACGAGCCCCACCAGAAACTACCTGCATTCCTTGTGCTGCGCAAGTCTGGGCAACTTGCCGAGTATAGTCTAGTTCTTCTGGCGAGACATCGCGAGAACCGACAACTGCTAGCCCTCCCTTATTCAACAGTTCCATATTGCCTACCCCATAGAAAATAGCCGGGGCTGACTGTTTTAATTTCTTCTTGATAACCCGGGGATATCTGGCGTCACCCCGTCCCAGCACCCACAGCCCCTGACTTGTCCATTTCTCAACTGCCAAACTCAGCATCATCCCCCGTTCTAGTAGCGCCACTAGTCTGGCTGTATCTACCTTGCCTATGGTATTTTGAGGTAAGGAATTTATCTTTATCGACTCCAGCAAATCCTTTGGACTCATTTGATTTTCCCGCAGCCAATCCGCTACAGTATTATATTCGCCCAGGGTCAGAGGTTGCGGTTTGGTTTGCCGAGGCTGTCCGAAATGGGCGCACAACAGGAGAATAGCTTCAGTATCTGGCGAAAACTGGCGATCGTCCATAATTTCTCTTATCATCTACTCTAAAGAATTAAGGGCTAATGCTAGAGGAAAAACCTTACCACTTCCAGCACGACGCAGCAAGGCAGCAATTACCGTAAATGTCCAACGGGAATCGACAACATCGTCAACTAAGAACGCTGGTTCTTGCCTGACATTCGCAGCATCAACTGCAAAGACACCATCCAAATTACGAGTTTTTTGGTAACTGTTACTCATATTCTTCTGGGGTTTATTGTGCCGCACCTTCTGCACTACCTCTAGCAAAGGTAAACCCAGCTTTTCAGCCAGTCTCATGGCAAAATCCGGCACTAATTCGGGACGATACAAGGAAGGCACGTAAGTGACCCCGGTTGGCATGGGTTGGGGTTGCCAGCGCTGAATCATCTCCACAGCACCCCGCACTAGGGCCTCATCAAAGCGATTGTCCCTGTATTTACCCTGCTTCACTAATTCTCCCCAACCCGCATCACCCCAGAGAGATAATGCCCGTCCTGACTCGGCTTGGAAATTTTCTTTGATTCTACCAGAAAAATCATAAATCTGTAAAGCTTTTGACGGCGGCCATTGCTTGCGAGGTGCAATAACCTGTTCGTTCCGACGTAGATACTGAATAGCTCGAACGGCCATAGATTGGGAGTAGGTTTCCGGTAACAAAGGCTGTTACTGGCATACCGCACATTTTCCGCAGGGAGTTGGATCCGGGTCATCTAAGGCTCTGGCTAGAAAAGCCATCAGACATTCTTGACTTTCCATGTACTCCCCCATCTGCTCTTGTTCTTGGTAGCGAATCCTTGTCAACTGCTCGATTTTCTGGCGATCGGGTTGATAAAAAACCGGCGTCGCATACCATTTTGTTCCTCGTTTAGTTACCGGGGCTGGAGACTCCAGAGACAGCATTTTCAAAACTTTAGCGATTTGGCTATTAGAAAGATTGAGTAGCTGCTCCAGCTTTTGAGCGGATCCGACAAGCCATCATCTGCTTCGTTAAGGGCATTTAATACCTGTTCCGTATGAGCTTCGGGAGGGAAAGCACTAAGAATAAAATATTTAGTAATCTCCTCATCTTCATTGCCACACAGGAGAATGCCATAGGCTTTTTCTACTGCTCTTCCGGCCCGTCCCACCTGTTGATAATAATGGACAACCGAACCAGGACGTTGGTAATGAATGACAAATCCGAGATCGGGTTTATCAAAACCCATGCCTAAAGCCGTGGTAGCAACTAAGGCTTTGATTTGATTCTGCAGCAGTTGGTCTTCTAATACCTCCCGTTCTTCTAGCTTGCCGTAGTATGCCCAAGCATCAATTCCCTGAGTCTGCAACCAATCGGCAACTCGTTTGGCATCTCTAACAGTGAGAGTGTAAATAATGCCACTACCGGAGATATTGGGAAGATGTTCTGCTAACCAGGCCATGCGGGCAGCAGGACTGGGAAGACAGATATTTTGCAGTTGTAAGCTTTCTCGAATTAGAGGACCTCTGGATAGGCGCAGAGAAGACCCTAGTTGCGCTTTGATATCATCAACTACGCGGTTGTTAGCTGTGGCGGTAGTTGCGAGGGCGGGAATATTCTGGGGCAGGGTCTGTAAAATGCCGACAATGCGTCGATAGTCGGGGCGAAAGTCATGTCCCCAGTCCGAGATACAATGAGCTTCATCCACGACAAATAAGCCAATTTTTTTGGCAATAGGTAGGAGAATGCCGTCCCGAAATTTTTCATTTGCCAGTCGTTCGGGGATATTAGTAAAATATCTACTTGTCCTGCTAGTAATTGAGTCTTGACCAGTTCCCATTCTTCTACATTGCTGGAGTTAATTGTCGCCGCTTCGATATCGATTCGTTTTGCGGCAGCAATTTGGTTTCGCATCAGGGCGAGTAGCGGTGAAATCAGAAGGGTGGGACCAGATCCGCGATCGCGCAGGATGCGAGTAGCCAGAAAGTAGACTAAGCTTTTCCCCCAACCTGTACGCTGGACGACCAAAAGTCGCGATCGATTCTCGATCAGATCCGCGATCGCCTCCCATTGCCCATCTCTAAAGTTAGCAGTTGGGTTATCCAGGGCTTGGCGGAGCAGTGATAGCCCTTGCTCTGCTGTTATCATCTCTACCATCTATTATACCTCTACTATCTATTATACCATTTTTTCAAAACAATGCTACAATTATTTAACTCGATTATTCTAGTGCAGGAGATAAAAAACCGGATTTCCTGGCTACGATCGCGCCCGTGGGGGACGGGCGGTCCGACAATCTCGCAACCAGTTACGAATGGCCTGGGCGATCGCCCCCTGACTATTTTCCCGAGGAGGGGAGGGAGGGCGTCCATCTCTAGCACCATCAATACTAGAAAACATCAAAGCCAAGTGCCATCCATCCTGAGTTTTCGTCAAAAACAGCCAATGAAAGTGCTGAATTTCCAGCAACTGATCGTTCCGACTATAAGTGCGTTCCAGAGTAGTAATAAAGACTTGACGCGGATCTTCTGGAATCGGTTTACCAGGACTAAGAGGTAAAGGCTCAAACTCAGCACGTCCTGCTAAAATCACATTACTCGGTCGAAAAGAGTCACCCCCGTTACGATTGCGCTGCATGACGCGATTAGCATAACCAGGTAAATCTTCGATCAATCTATCCATCAGAGGTTCCAATTCAACCGGACAACCCGATTGAGAATTTTCTCCTCTGACATCGTTTGGGGAAATCCCCTGGGCCCACCCCCATCCCCACCAACAAACTTATAATTCCAACCAAACGCCACAGCATATATCAAACCACAGCTGCTAATTCTTCACAAATACGCTGCCAAGCCGCAGCCCGATCGTCCGCCTGAGTAATCGGGCGTCCAATAACCAAATAATTTGCCCCCGCCTTCACCGCCTCAGATGGAGCACTAGAGCGTCTTTGATCGCCCCCCGAAGCCCATTTCGGACGGACTCCCGGACAAACCAGCAAAAAATCATCTCCACAAATTTGTCGCAATTGCTGCGCCTCCTGGGGAGAACAAACCACCCCATTTATGCCCGTCTCTCGTGCTAAAAGAGCCATCTTTAACACGTACTCAGGCAACTCGATCGGCACCCGCAAATCAAAAGCTAAATCCCGGGAATTCAGACTCGTCAGCAAAGTAATTGCCAGCAGCTTGGGGGGCGAACAGCCCGCAGATTTAGCCCCCTCACCAGCAGCCGCAACCGCCGCCGCAAGGGCACTGCGTCCAGCCGTAGCATGAATTGTCAGCAAATCTACCCCATAACCTGCTGCTGCCCGACAGGCACCCGCGATCGTATTAGGGATATCATGAAACTTCAGATCCAGAAATATCCGCTTTTGCCGATCTTTGAGAACTTGGATAATCTGGGGACCGCAGCTAACAAATAACTCTAGCCCCACCTTCCAAAAGCCCACTTCCGGCAAAGAGTCCATCAGGGCGATCGCCTCCCCCTGACTAGCAACATCCAAAGGAACGATAATTTCACTCTTCACTATCTAGTTACTCAGTACTGTTTACTAGGCGGACAAATTTCTTCTTACCCACCTGCAAAACCCGTCCCGAAAGTTCATCTGCATCGGCAAAAGTCAAGTTCGGGTCCGAGATGCGATCGCCATCCAGGCGCACCGCCCCCCCTTCAATCTGCCTGCGGGCCTCATTACCACTTTTACATAAACCAGATGCACTCAGGATATAAAACAGCTTAGCAGGAAACTGCACATCTTTTAGAGAAAATTCCGGCACCGCCTCCGCTTGTTTAGCATCTCCGGTTACCAAAGTCAGGGCTGCCTTTTGAGCCTCCAGGGCCGCTTCTTTCCCGTGGTATTGGGTCACGATATTAACAGCTAGCAATTTTTGCCGTTCCCGAGGATTTTCCGGCAGATCGTCCAGCGGTAAATTTGTCAACAATTCAAAATAGGAACCCACCAAATCATCGGGAATCTTCTCCAGCTTAGAATACATCGTCAGAGCATCTTCAGACAACCCCACATAATTGCCCAAAGACTTAGACATCTTCTGCGTCCCATCCGTCCCCAGCAAAATCGGCACCAGCAAGCCAAACTGGGGTCTTTTACCAAAATAGCGCAGTAAATCCCGCCCCACCGCAATATTAAACTTCTGGTCAGTCCCTCCCAACTCCACATCAGCCGCGATCGCCACAGAATCATAACCCTGCATCAAAGGATAAAGGAACTCATGCAGGTAAATAGGGGTCTCCTGCCCAAAGCGTTCGGCAAACCCCTCCTTGGCCAGCATCTGTCCCACCGTCATCCGGGCTAACAACTGGAGAATTTCTCCCAAATCCAACTTAGAGAGCCACTCCGAGTTATAGCGCACTTCCAGCCGCCCGGGCGTATCAAAGTCTATAATAGGACGTATCTGGTCGAGATACGTCTGAGCATTCTCGGCCACCTCCGGAGGAGTCAGCTGACGCCTGACCTCATATTTTCCCGTTGGATCGCCAATTTGGGCAGTAAAATCACCAATAATCAGCACCGCCGTATGACCAGCATCCTGAAATGCCCGTAGCTTCCGAACTGCGATACTATGACCCAAGTGCAGATCGGTACCGGTCGGGTCAATTCCCAACTTCACCCGCAAAGGGCGATCGGTCTGAATTAACCGCTGTTCTAGATTTTCATTAATGTCGGAAGACTCAGGTCGGTCCGGAAAAATCTCGCTGATTCCCCGGCGCAGCCACCTCAAAGTTGGATCCATAGTTATTGATTGTAAGACAGTCATCGTTCTTGCTTCGGGCTACATTTCGTTATCACCTGTTAACATACTTGCAAAGCCCTTGCGAAAGTGGGATGCACCCGGAAAAACTTGCTTGAGTATATAACCAGAAGTTTTCAGTAAGGAAGTGAAATCAACCGTGTCCTCTAATACTATCGACCACGGACAATTAGAAATCCCACCATCAATAGAGAATTTTGTGCAGGGAGTAGTGAAAGTAGCCTCCGGCACCATCCTTGGTCTGACCATGCTGACAAGTTCTGTGGTTGCCGGAGGACTGGTGGGCTTAGCAGTGAGCTTCCGGAACCTGCCAGATGTCAGGATACTCCGCAACTACGTACCCGAAGAAACTAGCTATATCTACGATATCAAAGGCCAAGTCCTCACCAGGCTCCATGATGAAGCCAACCGGGAGGTAGTCTCCCTAGATCGAATCTCTCCCCACCTCAAGCGAGCAGTGCTAGCAATTGAAGATTCCCGCTTCTACGATCACCCTGGCATCAATCCTAACAGCGTGGCCCGCGCCTTCATCGCCAACTGGGAAGAGGGAGAGGTAGTTGAAGGCGGATCCACGATCACCATGCAGTTGGTGAAAAATCTGTTTCTGTCTCCAGACCGTAACTTTACTCGCAAGGTAGCTGAAGCCGTACTCGCCCTACGACTGGAACAAATTCTCACCAAACAGCAAATTTTAGAGCTGTACCTGAATCAGGTTTACTGGGGTCACAACACCTATGGGGTACAGACCGCAGCCCAGAGCTATTTTAACAAAAAAGCTGCTGATTTAACCCTAGCCGAATCAGCCCTGATGGCAGGTATCATTCAGGCACCCGAAGGCTTTAGCCCCTTCATTAATTACCCACTGGCTAAAGAGCGCCAGTTTCTAGTTTTAAGCCGGATGAAAGAATTGGGCTGGATTACCGCAGAGGAAGAAACAGAAGCTAGAGCCCAACCCTTGCTCGTGGGCCGACCAACATCCTTTGGCAAGAGCGAGATTCCTTACCTGACAGATGCAGTGGTCAAGGAGCTATCGGACCGCTTTGGTAAAGACGCCGTGCTCAACGGCGGCATGCGGGTTCAAACCACGATCGACCTCAATTTTCAACGGATGGCCGAGAGAGTAGTCAGCGAATGGCATACTCAGCTTTACTACCAAGGAGTGTTTTACAACTACAATCAAGGTCAAATCGCTTTAGTTGCTGTCGATCCGCGCACTCATTTTGTCAAGGCAATGGTCGGTGGCCTGGATTTTACCGAAAGTAACTACAACCGTGCCCTCATGGCCCAACGCCAGCCCGGATCTGCTTTCAAGCCTTTTGTCTACTATACAGCTTTTGCTAGCGGCAGATATACGCCTAAATCTATTGTCGATGATACGAAGAAGACCTATTGGGATGGCAAGGAGTATTACACGCCCAAAAACTACAACGAGAAATACTCTGGTCCAGTCAGCATTCGCAAAGCTCTAGAACTGTCCCTGAATGTTCCCGCTGTCAAGATCGGTCAGGCCGTAGGACTCGATAAGGTGATTGAGGTCGTTCGGACTTTGGGATTAAAAGTCCGATTGAACCGGTGATTTCTTTGCCTCTGGGTGCGGTCGATCTGACGCCTTTAGAAATGGCCAGTGCTTTTGCGACTTTTGCCAACAATGGCTGGCATTCGGATCCCACTTTTATAGTCCAGGTAACTGACAGTAATGGCGATGTCCTGCTAGATAACACGCCCGAACCGCAACGGGTGCTCGACCCTTGGGCTGTGGCTACTCTCAATGACGTATTGCAGGGTGTGATTAATAACGGAACCGGGAAGGCAGCTAAAATGGAGGGGCGTCCTGCTGCTGGCAAGACTGGTACTACCTCTTCCTCGCGAGATATTTGGTTTGTCGGCTATGTGCCCCAGCTCTCAGTTGCTGTTTGGGTGGGCAATGATGACTACAAACCTCTGAGAGATAAAGCTACTGGTGGCCAGTATGTCGCACCGATCTGGCGCGATTTTATGCGGCAAGCCCTGGCCAATGAACCAGTGCATACTTTCCGCAAAGCTCAGGAATTTCCCCGCCCGCGCTAGGATGATTGTAGCGGGTATCACAATAGTCTGTTAGGATGGCTTTTCAATCTCAGACTTCATCCGTTCCAGGGTGAGGTTCATCTGGTCAAACATTTGCTGGGGCGTGATGCCAAATTGACCCAGCTGGGTTTTTAACTGCTCGACCGTCATCTGGGCCATGAAGTCTTGGGAAAGCTCAAAGCGCTTCATAAAGATGCGGTAGCGCTCCATCAAGGCTTCCATTTGCTGGATGAATAATTTTTTGCCTTCGCGGTCAAATTTGCCGTAGTCACTTCCGAGTTGGACGAGAGACTGGTAATCGGAAAACAACTTCTTGGCTTCTTCCTGGACTATATCAGAATCAAAAAATCCCATTGTTCTTGAGGTTGATTTGCTTGAGCGGTAGTGCGCGGTACTGTGCATCTACTCATATTTTAGTGCAGCCTTTCGTTTCGGGAAAATGCGGTTTTCCGTATCATCCGCGTCGGACAGGGGGTGCATCTCATGCTTTGCTGCGGCCATATTCACTCTTTTGCCCAGAAACCAGGTATATGGGAAAAACCTGGTTTCTTAATTCATTCTTGAGATGCTCTCTGCGTGTAACGATCGCCCTCTCTATTGTCTAAGTATAAATATTTAGATAGGCCAACAGAGGCATTAGATTAGACCAATGCGGTTAGGTGGCCAAAAGCGAAAGCAGGCGCGACCAATGATATTCTGCTTGGGCAAAAAGCCCCAAATGTGGGAGTCATTGCTGTTGTTGCGGTTGTCTCCCATCACAAATAATTGGTCAACCGGAACCTGGGCAGGGCCCCAGGAATATTCTGGCAACTCGGCAATGTAGTCTTCCTCCTGGGGTTGATTATCCAGGTAGACTTTACCATTTTTTACTTCCACAGTTTGGCCTGGTTCTGCAATAATCCGCTTGATGAAGGCTTGATCTGTAGTGTATCCCAGTCTTTGCAGCAGTTTGGGCGGTTCAAAGACTACTATCTCACCCCTCGCTGGTGGACGAAAATGGTAGGATACTTTTTCTACTACAAGCCTGTCGCCCACTCTCAAAGTTGGCACCATTGAATCCGAGGGGATGTAGCGGGGTTCCGCCACCAATGTCCGCAGCAACAGCGCTATAATCAGGGCAATTACCACGATCGCGAGATTTTCCCGTTGTTCACGCCATACCCGCTGCCAGAAGGCTGTATCTTCTATTTGCTTTTCTGGTGATGTCATAAAATGAAGAAGACGATTTATAAGGATAAAGGATAAACTGTTAATTGCCAATTGTCAATTGCCAATTGTCAATTTTGCTCCTTGATATAGCAGTTCTCAGATTAGCGCGATCTGCTGTTGGGGAGATTGCTTCGGGGGGGTTAACGCATAAAGCATAAGTTATCGCTACGTCCCCCCCCCCTCGCAATGACAAATAGGCTATCACAACTGTACCACATTAATTTGAGAAATTATCCTTGAGCTATCCTATATTATGGTAAACCCAAAAGAAACCTGGTACATCCTCAAGGGCTCCGACGGTCACTGCGACATTGTCCCGATGCTCCCAGACTCCACCTTACGCTCATCGGAAAAACAGGATTATATCGCCTCTTGGGGGCCTTTTGCTTCCCCACAAGAGGCGATCGCCAAGCGAGTCGGACTGATTCGATCTGGTAAATGTCAACCTATCTGATGACATTAAAAATCAATTGATTCAGCGCGATTTTCTCGCCCTTTGGCAATTTCCTGATTTAACACTTCCAATGCTCTAGCATATTGGGGGTCTGCCTTCGTGCCAATTAAAGTCAGATCTCGTCTCAATTGTTGCTTCTGATCGTCTGTCAGGGCAATCTCCACATCCGGCGCTATGCCCAACTTATTGATATCCCGGCCACTGGGGGTGAGATACTTGGCGATCGTCACTGCTAGACCGGAACCATCTCCCAAGGGCCGCACTGATTGCACCAAACCTTTGCCGAAAGTTTGTGTCCCAACTATCAGGGCACGTTGATTGTCCTGCAATGCTCCTGAGAGGATCTCACTCGCACTGGCCGAACCGCCATCCACTAGCACTACCAGAGGCTTATCCGTCAGAGCGCGACTCCTCGCCCACCGCAGATCGCTTTTTCCTTTACGGTTAACCGTCGAGACTATTCTACCATTTTCCACCCACATCCGGGCAATTTCCACCGAAGCTTCGAGTAACCCACCGGGGTTTGAACGCAGATCCAAGATATAGCCAGACACATTCTGTGCTTCTAAATCTTCGATCGCATCTCGCATTTCCCGCGCCGCCGGTTGCTAAACTGCTTCAAGCGAATGTAACCGATGCCCCGATCGTTTGCTTCGGGCTGATAGCTGTAGCTTACTGGATGAATCTCAATTCGTTCCCGCTTGATCGGAAAATCTATTTCCTCCTCTCCTCGGAGGATAGTCAGGATCACCGACGATCCCACTGGCCCCCGGATCAACTTCACCGCATCATTAACATCCATGCCCTCGGTACTCTGACCATCAATTTTGATGATGAAGTCCTTGGCAATAATACCCGCCTTAAAAGCTGGCGTGTCTTCGATCGGAGATACCACCACCAGCTTTTTAGTTTCTTCATCTTGTGACAGCTGAATCCCCACACCCGTCAGTTCCCCGGAAGTATCAATTTGCATATTTTTGAACTCTTCGGGATCCATAAACCTGGTATAATGGTCATCCAGCTGCTCTAGCATTTCCCGGATCGCCTTATATGCTTCTTCCGGGGTCGTGTAATTGCGATCCAGGTACTCGGTCCGCACCGAGATCCAATCGACCTGATTAAATGTGCCATCGACATAGTTACGGTCAATTATCTGCCACACTTCATCTACGAGTTCTTTCGGGCTGTCCTGAAAGAATGCTTGACCGCGCAGATGAATACCTGCACTGGCAACCGCTACTGCTGTTAGCATCACTGCCGTTGCACCTACAACGAGTCCTCGTGTTGTCTTTGTCATAAGTTTAAGAGAACCTGATCTACTTTAGGGGGATTTAATTCCAATTTAACACAGGCTATTTTTGCTCTCCTTAATTGGGCTGGCGGTCGTTGCTGCTGCTTTCGGGTTCGGTGAATAATTTTTCCCTACTACAAGTATTCCTATTCGGCAATTGAGAGGTCATTTGTCTAGCACGAGTTTGAGATTTTTTCCGAACCGCCAATTGCCGATAGGAGTCCCTCGCCTGTCATGTCTGGGAGTGGATGTCTAAGTCCGATCTTTTTTAAGGATCTATCCAGCGACCGTCTGCCTTAATGAGGTTGATTAATTCTTCAACACCGCTTGATTCGGGGACTTTTTTGATTTCTTCTCTACCACGATACAGAGAAATGTATCCGGGCTGTTTGCCTACATAGCCGTAGTCTGCATCTGCCATTTCTCCGGGGCCATTGACAATACAACCCATAACGGCTATATCTAGACCTGTCAGATGTTTGGTGGCTTCTCGCACAGACGCGAGCACTTCTTCTAGGTTAAACAGGGTGCGACCACAAGAGGGACAAGCAACGTACTCGACCATTGTTTTCCGCAGCCCCAGGGCTTGTAGAATACTGTAGCATACAGGAATCTCTTTTTCCGGAGCTTCGGTGAGGGAAACACGAATTGTATCGCCAATTCCATCGGCTAGCAGGGTGGCTATTCCTGCTGTGGACTTAATCCGCCCATATTCGCCGTCACCGGCTTCTGTGACACCCAGATGCAAGGGATAATCCATTAAGAGTTCATGCATGCGCTTAACCATCAGGCGATAGGCTGCTAACATGACTGGTACCCGAGAGGCCTTCAGGGAGATGACCAGATTGCGAAAATCAAGAGATTCGCAAATCTTGATGAACTCTATAGCTGATTCTACCATACCTGCTGGGGTGTCGCCGTAGGTAAACAGCATCCTTTCGGCCAGGGAACCGTGATTAACGCCAATGCGCATGGCTTTGCCGGTGTCTCGCAGGGCAATCACCAGGGGTGCTAGGGTTTGGCGGATTTTCTCGCCTATTTCCTCAAATTCCGCCTTTGTGTATTCTGTTCTATCTGACTTGGGCTTTTCAAACACGTACAAGCCGGGATTAATCCTGACTTTATCGACATGTTTGGCTACTTCCAGGGCTATTTTCATGCCATTGTGGTGGACATCGGCCACCAGTGGCACCTGTTGGTAAGTCCCAATCAGTTTTTGCTTGATTTGGCCTAGGGCTACCGCATGTGCCATGCTGGGAACGGTGACGCGGACGATTTCGCAACCAATGGAGTGCAGGCGACGAATGGCGGCGATCGATCCTTCTATATCCAGGGTATCTTCGTTAATCATGGACTGCACCACGACGGGATAGCCTCCACCGATGGTGACGTTGCCCACTTTCACTGGCCTGGTTTTTCGCCGGTGGATGGTGGTGTCAAAGCTGGGTGGACTGGATATGGTGGTTGTGGGTTTGGTCAGGGTCTGCATGAGTTGCTGATGTTATCTCTACTTTTCAGATTGCCACAACTGGGGTCACTTTTTCCCAGGAAGTCGGACAGAACAATCGGATGTAGTTCCATGCATTGATTGCGGTACCGTGTCTGTTGTAGCTGCCCAGAGTTGCGACTAAGTGCCCAAAAACTTACACATCTCTCATATTTGGGGGAATCCTCAGTACGATCAGACTATTTGGCGGCGATCGAAATACTCTCTAAGTTGCGTATTATTGCCATAGCAGGCTGAGTCTTATCTTGAGAGCGGCAAATCCGGTATATTACTTGCTTTTTGTGAGGCAAGTTCACTAAGCTAGAAAAAAGCAGTGGATGGCTAGCCCTGGCTGCTAACTATAAGCGCTTTCGCAGCGGGGAGGGCCGGGAGCCTGTGAGCGTGTTACACGCTCCGGGCCCCCTCCGCTACGAGAGCTTTGCACGAGCCTTGCCCGATCGTGCCGATCTTATGCGCTCCGTTATACTTGCGCGGATCTACTTGTTGGATTTGTGAGGGTTAAACGCAGCACTACCAACGGTTGGTGCTATCCTTGGATAGATAGCCAGTTGTTATCTTTGCCAAATGATGATGGTAGTATGGTATGGTTGAAAATATCAGATAAAATGATGCCTAATATACTTTGAAAGGGAGAGACTTGCGCGAAAGAGGCATTGTTGGTGTCATTGCTCGGGGGCTCTGGCAGCAGCAACGAAGGTTCGCACAACTGTCAGACCCCCGTTAGCGGGGGGGGAAGTTACTCAAAAAGCACAAGGATATCTCAATTATTCTCCCCTTCGCAATGACATTCTTTAATTGCCTCAAAAAGCGCAGTTTATGATTGTTTAGAGTCTAGTCAGACATAAGTTTTGCCTTACTGTGTCAACTATTGTCATTTAACCATCTGGATGTGGGAATTTATAGCATTATTATACTGACAAGTTAATGCAAAGATGAGGATTTATGGATCGAAGCTCTAGTAAGGTGATGTTGGATAATAACGAATGGATCAGAGCATTGGGGTTGATTGAATCGAATAGCCGTGCCCTCGCTGCTTTATCCGATCGAGTCCAATCAGAACGCCGGGAAAATCGTCAGCGAATTGAGTCCAATAGTCGAGCGATCGCGGCTTTAGGTGAGAAGGTGACAGATACGGAAAAGACGGATAAGGAGCTGATCAAAGCCAATAGTAAAGCGATCGGGAATCTGACTCAGGTTCTATGTCAGCTGCAAGATGGACAAGCAATGCTGACAAAATTGCTTTCAGAACAACAGGAACTTCTCAAGGAGTTTAGAGAGATCGTCAAAGAAATTTTGAAAAGATTGGAACAATCGCAAACTCAGACGAATGAAGATTTGGAAACGATCGCCCATGAACTGATCGGTATGCGAGATGTTTTTTTGAAGATGCAGCAGGGAGTTTTATCTATGTTGCCGGATGGGGAGCAGAAGCAGCAGTCCCAGTCAGATGGATGATTGGCAAGGGATACCGAAAGGGGATGCTTAGTGAGGGCATCCCCGATCGGCTTTTATTCAGTAAAGTCAGGAATCACCCATTGGGGTGGTTGCAGGCGTTTTTTCCTGATCGCTTCGTCAGCCATCTCCAGCATTGTATCCAAGGAAGTATCTTTGATGAACTTGGACGCGGACTCTGCATATGAGCGGTGGGGACATCGATCTCCCAAAATGCAGCCGTTGACGCAGGCTTCAGCGCAGTTGATAGTAGGTTCCATTGTCAGTAATTAGTTGCGTAGGACAGGCGTCTCGCCTGTCCGGGGGATTGATAGTTTAGTCGGACTGCAATTCCAGGATTTTTGCCCGGGCAAATTTCAGCAATTCTTTAGCTTCAGCAGTTGCTGTAGTTCCTGGCTGCACTATTTCCAAATAATTAATAATACTTTGTAATTTACTCGCGAGTAAACTCCGGTTGGGATTAGAACCAGCTAGGGTTTGCCACTGGGAAATTAAATCTTTGGCCCGTCGGAGTGCCCTCACAGACTCAAGTTCGGCTTGTCGTCGAGTTCGCGCTACCCCCAGGTTTTGCTGATATTGAGCTAGTCTTTGTTGGGCATCGACATAGGCAGGATCGGCGAGTGGCACCTGTTTCAGGCGATCGATCGCTTGTTGCCACAGAAGAGCAATTTCTTGCCATTGGGCGGCGGTGTGGGGTGGGTTTTGGGCCGCGTTAGCTGCTGTCCAGCCAAATTGCTTGGCCGCTGCAATTAAGCTATAGCTGCGCTGACTGGCAGTTGCTTGACTGGAAACTTGCTGAAAATCCCGTCGGTAGGCAGCTAGTTGAGTTTGGGACATCCTTCCTGCTAGGGTTTGGGAGGGGATTTGATTGAGCAGATCCATTCCTGCTTGCCAAGCGGCGATCGCCTCTTGTTTTTCTGCGGCATCCTGGGCCTGTTGATACTGCTGCTTGGCATCATTGACTGCTGCGGTTCCTGCTGTCAGCAGAGTCTGTGCATTTTGTTCTTGATAAACCTTAGCTTCCATTCGCCCCACCCGTTTGCGGGCTGATTCAAACTCGTCGAGGGTGAACTGCCAAGTACACAAAACAAGGTACAGTATCTTTGGGGATAATAGCCGAGAAACCAAACTGGCAAGGCATCCAGATGGGCTTGTGCCTGTTTTATCTTCTGGACACCCAATTCAAAATCGGCAGCGCTAGTGGCTTTGTTAACTAGCTGATCGACTTGCTCAATAGAGGCGATCGCCCCCCGATAATTACGATCCATGCTCATATAACTGGGGAACAGCAAAATTGGGGCAGTCCGTGCCACTGGCCACCTAAGGGACTTGCGGTTTAATAATGTACCAACGACTTCGCTACTGGACTGTCTGGGTTAAACTTGCAAGCACGGCCCGGCTAAAGTTCAAAACCCCCGCCTAATCAGCTTAAGTCGTCTTAAGACGACTGAGGTTATTCGGTACTTTATTTCTGCGCAAGTCCCTAAAGGTCTAGGAAGCGCTCTTGTAAATGCCCAGGAGGTAGTCCGCCTGGGCAGCAGAGGCTACTACTACTCGGCAGCGTAGATCGCCCAATCGTAGGCCGCCCGGGCGATCTGAGCAATCACCTGCTCCTTCGTGTCGAACGACGCCTTGTTGCAGTTGTAGACCGCGATGACGAGAACCCGTCCATCGGGGAGGCGGATCCATCCGACATCGTTGACCGAGTCATGACCGGTTCCGGTCTTGTCACCCACAACAGTGCCCGGCGGCAACATGCCCTGCAAACGGGCTTTGCCGGTGCGGGTTTGCTCCATAATGTCGATGAGAACTTCGGTGCGCTCTGCATCGAGAACTTCACCCGCCATAAACTGCGACAAGAGCTGCGCCATGGCGTCCGGCGTGATCGTGTCGCGCGGGTCATCCCAGAAGGGACTCTCGAACGGGCGAATGAAGAAGCCCTGCGCACCGCCCAGCTTCTGGTCTTGCTCATCGAGGAACTCGATGACTTCGTCAAAGCTGTCAAGCCGGTAGACATCCATGAACAGGCGGTTCAAATTGCGTTCAACGCTGATGTCATTGACACCCTGCTCTTGCACCCACGCCTCGACGCCTTTGGGGCCAATCATGAGGCGCATCATCGTGTTCGGAGTGGTGTTGTCGCTGTCAACAATGGCCGTCCAGATGAGATTGTAGAGCTTGGTCGTCGTTGGCGCCTGCGGGAACGTCAGGTTCACCGGCGACAGCACGGACAAGTCTTCATCGGTGATGGTGATCTGCTCTTCGAGCGTCAGTTTGCCTTGCGAAACAAGGTCGAGCGCCTGCATCGAAACGGGTATCTTCACGGTGCTCATCATCGGGAACCGATGATCGCCGTTGATGAGCGAGATCGGCTCTTCTCCTGCAAAGGCGATGCTCGCCCCAACACCGCTGTCCACTGGCTCAGGTACTTCGTCGTCCACAGTCTGGGCGATACGGGCCACCTCGGCCCGAAGCGTTTCCAGGCTATCGGCGAATGCTGGTTCAGGTCCTCCTACGACTTGAACCAAAGCTACGGATAGGAGGATAAGGAGGATAAGGATTCGTTTCATGATCTACTTCTCGAAGGTGTCAAGTTTTCTTCCGTAAATGGGCCGCTCTATTTGCAGATCGCCCCGTGAGGTCCTCAGGCAAATCAGGATTGGCATCGTCTCCCAAATCAACGCTATGCAAGGAGCTACGATCATAAAGTAGTCCATAAAGTGGGGGATGTCAATGAACTCGTGCTGCTGAATTCCTATCGGGCGAGCACGGCGAGCACTCAAAAGCTAAGGTGCAATTCGGTAACCCATCGTTGTACCGGTATGTTGTCTAACTCGTTATTGGAGTGAACTGTTCCGCATAACACCCCTATTTGGGGGATTAGGTGGCAAATTTTCTACCTAACTACCCGATTTAGGTGTTTAGGTGGAAATACGCCAGCCTAACGTCCCTATTAGGGTGATTAGGTAGACGAGTTCAGTATAATCATCCCTCCTATGAGCACCTTGAATTGCTTAGGGTTTGTTTATCATCCTGGTTGGTGTACTACCCGATGCAAGGGACTTGCGGTTTAATAATGTACCAACGACTTCGCTACTGGACTGTCTGGGTTAAACTTGCAAGCACGGCCCGGCTAAAGTTCAAAACCCCCGCCTAATCAGCTTAAGTCGTCTTAAGACGACTGAGGTTATTCGGTACTTTATTTCTGCGCAAGTCCCTAATCATCGGATAAGGCAAGTTAACTACATAGATCAACCCAGCTGCACCCAACAACAGGGCCGCTGGCCACTTCATTTTGCTCAAGGCCGACGGTGGACGGTTAGCTTTAGCAGCTGCTTTCAGGGCTTTTTCGCTAAACTGGGGAAACACATCGACAACTGTGTCTCGCAGTTCTTCCTCTTGGGCGGGGTCGCCTTTTTGCAAACGCAGCTTTTCTAAGCGCTCCATCACGATTGACTTCTCGGTTTGGCTTAACTGATCTGTGCCAGCACATTGGTCAACTTCTGCTCGCAGGATTTCAAAAGCACGCTTATTCAGACGGGACATCGATTTCACTCCTACTGCTCTTGTGGATGAAAGTATTTTTAGTTTATTATTTCATCGATAGAATATCAACCGCATTTATAACCGTGCCAGTTGTCAATTGTGAATTGAGTACTGGCGCTCTCAAGACAGCTGCTCATAGGGCAACCAGCGTCGGTCACCGAACGGGCGATCGGGCAGGGCGGGCGTTTGGGGCTGACGAGAAGGAAGCCCTTGACAGGGATGATATAATGAGAAAATTATAGCCTCAAGGGACACCGCAGGCGAGTTATATGTTGAAATATCTACGCAATGCAAGGCTTGGTAAAATATCCTTTCGCGACATCTTACTGTGGCGCATTTTACTGCTGAGTATACCAGTGCTGTTGCTCGGGCAATACGTGACCTACAGAAAGGCCCGTTCGACGCTGCTGGAAACAGCCCGGCAAAATATTACTGAAAGCGCGATCGGAGAGGGTAGTCGTATTGAAGAGGCGATCGCCGCTTGGCAAAGCAACCTGCTGACAGGGATGAAAACCTCACTCTTGCAGTCTGGTAACCTAGAGGCATCTGCACAATACTTAAAGCATCTGGCATCTTTATGGCCAGTGGACTGTCTGCAATTACAGGATATCAAGACGGGGGCGATCGCCGCTAGTACCTGTGGCGATCGGACTATCGCCCCAGTGAAGTTGTCGCCTCCAGACAAGGCAGCGGTACGGGTAGTATTCCCAGAGACAGCATCGAAGAGTGAGATTGATTGGCAAAACCAACTTGACTTGATTTTGAGTGCGCCTGTCTCTGACAAGCAGGGGAACGATCGTTTTCAGTTAGTGGTTGAGTCGGTTTTGCCGCTGCGTCAGATACTCCCAAGTCTCTGACAGGCTATACGGTGGTGATTGACCGAAATGGCACTATTCTCGCCATCCCGACTTAGAACGAGTGGGGCAAAATATTGCCTCCGAGAAAAATGAGGAGACCCGGAAAAGACTTGAAAGTCTGGTCAGAAATGCGATCGGGGGGGAACAATATTTTCAGCATGTCTCTAGTTTTGATGATAGCGGCTTAGAATTACTGGTAGGGTATACTGCGATCGACAGTCCCACAGATAGGACTAACGGCAAATGGGTGATTTTAGCTGTCACCAGTTTGGATAACGCTCTGTTTGGTCTCCAAGAAATCCTGCAAAGTCTGATCTTACTCTCGATCGCGGCTAATCTGGTGGCAACCCTAATTCTGGCACGGGACCTGGCGCGTCCGATGGAAAAACTGGGAGAGTATGCCCGCAATACCGAAGGCCAGGAAGCAACGGCTCCCAACAGTCGAAAAGGGACTGAACGGTAGATGTGATTTCCTCATCAGTCATTCCCCTAGACAGTTGGAAGTTACGGCACCCGTTGCTACGATAGTTGAGGCCAAAAATGATAATCTGCAATCGGCAATCCCTCAGTGCATTGCGGAAACGATCGCTGCTCAAATCTTTAACGAACAGAAATTGACAGTTTAGTCGGACTGCAATTCCAGCCCGGGCAAATTTCAGCAATTCTTTAGCTTCAGCAGTTGCTGTGGTTCCTGGCTGCACTATTTCCAACTGATTAATAATACTTTGTAATTTATTCGCGAGTAAACTCCGGTTGGGATTAGAACCAGCTAGGGTTTGCCACTGGGAAATTAAATCTTTGGCCCGTGTCCAGAGACTTTCGTTTCCGGAGACGACCCACCCATGTCGCTGCCAGTAGGCGAGCGACAGGGTGGGCGAAGAGGAAACTTCGCGTCCGGAGACACCCACCCATGTCGTGCGCGGGAGCGACACGACAGGGTGGGTGCTCCTGGACGCGACCCCCCCATGTCGTGCGCAGGAGCGACACGACAGGGTAGGCGCTCTCGGACACGAGACAGTGGTGTGAAGCAAGGACTTAAATGTAGGCAAGCTGGCAGCCTAAAGCCGGCAACGCCGCTTGGGAAGATGCTCATGGTTAGAATAAGCGAACCTATGTAAACCTCGTGACCACGAACCAGCGGAATAAGGCTATTTACGCTGGCCCAAAAGGGAAATGGTAGTTAGTATTAGTCTTGTTCAATGGCTAATATCGTACTCAAAGAACTCCCGGGGAAGAGTAGGGGCCTAAAAGCATCATAATGATACCATGGAACAAAGTAACCTTCAATATGCTGTCCGCCTGGAATGTCTTGAGGGTAGACAAGTTAGATGATAAGCGCAAGCTATTGAGGGAAGGATGTACTAAGAAGGTAATTGCTCAAGATCTTGGTGGTGAAGGAATATGGGTACTGCCGGTACTGCATAGTTACTCGGGCCATCGGACTGGAGTGAACAGCCCTTGTACTGCCTCGGAATGCCTAACAGGACAAGAGCAATTTTTGAGGAGCGAAAACTTCTCAAATGCTTACGGGGTGGGGGGTTTTGACCTCGAAGTGGTGAGTCGGCAGCCGAGCGCCCGAATATGCAGTTGAGATGCGCGACAGCTGATTTTTTTCAAAATCCCGCGCCCAGGGTTGACAAATTCGATAAATAAGTAGTAAGTTGGAAGACATGACTAAGAATTGGCTTGCTGACCTCGACCAAGACACAGAGAATCTCGACCCAAAAAGTCGGGAAGTTTTGCAGCGGTTACTCAATTACCTAGAAGACCTATACAGCCAAAACCTTGAATTGAAAGCTGACAATCAACGATTGAGAGATGAAATAGCCGCGCTCAAAGGGCACAAGGGAAAACCTGACATCAAACCTCAAGCCAAAGCTGATACTTCTAAAGCTGATACTTCTGCGGAGGCCAAACCAGAGCAGCCCAATAGTCGAGAGCGAAAAAAGAAAAAACCGAAAACCCCCCCCAGGAACGTCGCCAACTTATTCATATTGACAGAGAAGAGGTTATCAAACTGGCTCGGAGTAACTTGCCGTCAGATATCACCCATAGAGGCTACCGAGAAGTAACAATTCAAAATATTATATTTAAAACAGACACGGTTATTTATCGACTAGAAAGACTCTATTCACCTAGTACGGAGAAATTTTACGAAGCCCAGTTGCCGCAAGGATTAAAAGGCAAATCTTACGGGAGTGAACTCGAAGCATTTGTTCTCACTTTGTATTATCAGTTACGAGTGCCAGAAGAAAAGATTCTTAAATTGTTGCCGTCTCAGGGAATAGTAATCTCGGCGGGAAAAATATCTAACTTAATAACTCGGCAATATTTAAGAGAATTTACTGAAGAACGAAATGCTATTTTAGAAGCGGGACTGGGCAGTACCAGTTATCACCAAATTGATGATACGGGGATGCGGGTTAATGGGAAAAATTGCTATGTATTCACACTCTGCAATCCTTACTATAGCAGTTTTTTTACCAGAGAGCGCAAAAACTCTGAAACAGTTCTCCAAATGTTAAACGAATTGCAGTTGGATCCAACTGAATTAGCAGTTGTTCAATCAGATGATTTAGTTGACAGTATTTTGCCTGACAAGAAGAAAAAGCAGCTCGGGGACTACATAGATATTTTGGTGGCTGATGACGCGGGACAATTTCACAACCAGACGAACCATCGTAGTTTATGCTGGATTCATGAAGGACGACACTACGAAAAGCTGACTCCTCTGGTTCCCTCTCATCAAAAAAGCCTGGCACAATTTCTCTCTTATTTTTGGATTTACTATTATCAACTCAAAGCCTATCAACAGCAAAGCACAGAAGAGCAGCGACAACAAAAACTGTTGCTTGAAACCGAATTTGACAAATTGTTTTCCCGTCAAACCGGATACAGTGCTTTAGATCATAGAATTGATTTAACAAAACAGAAGAAGCCTTATTTACTATTAGTTCTAGATTTTCCTGAAGTTCCTCTTGACAATAATGAGGCAGAGCGGACAGTCCGGGAGTATGTGATTAAGCGCAAAATCTCCAATGGAACCCGCACTCTACAGGGGACTCAGGCGTGGGAAGTGTTTTTGGCTCTGGTTGACACCTGCCGCAAAAACGGAGTGAATTTTTATTCGTACATTAAGGATCGAATTTCCAAATCTTTCAAGATGCCAGCGTTGTCCACGCTAATTCAACAGATGCAGCCGCCAAAACCAACATAAACATAAACCATTGACTCCAAGTCTCGCTTGTGTAGTTTCCACCTAAGCACCAAGGGTGTTACAGCTCCTTGTTATAAAGGACAGACTCATTAAGTGCGACATCAGCTCCTGTTTAAAAAGCTGCAGGAGCTACTCTCGTGTGGAAATCACTCCCCACCAACATATTGAGCAACTTCCTAAGAAGCTAAAGCTTGGAGTAATGTCCGGGATATGCTAACGTAGTACGATGATAATAGGAAATAACCGGAACTAGTAGTCTTGATTACGCCACGGCGACCAGCTTCCCAAAAGGAACTAGGTTACGATCCTTTTAATTAGACTGAACCAGTGCCACCAGTGCCGCAAGTCCACTAAGCTAGGAATAGGTTAAGATCGAGTCAGCGGCTCCGGAGCGCTTGTCCACTTGCTTCGGCACTGGTTCAGTTTGATTAACAAAACTGCTGAAACCCTTACAGAGCAGGTGTTTCTGCCATAGAGGATAAAACAGCTATATCCCTTACTGGGTGAGGGTTTCAGGCGATCCTTTTAATTAGACTGAACCAGTGCCTCGAGATATCATTGCCTGTGATTAATTTTTGTAAGGAAATACATATCCACTGAACCATGATCAAAATTTTGCCAATCGGAGGATCTTACTTGCGATATTTAAATTTTATTAAAGACTATGGTCTGCGTGCCTTAGAAAGCGAGGGGATTGTAGTATCTGATGAGTCTACAGCTGAGTTGATTATCTCAGCTACTCTCAAGCGGATGTTGCCCCTGATGCTCAAACATGGTACGTGAAAGAAGTATTTACTCTGGACGGATGAACCTCTACTTGACAGGCATTTTACGAGTGTCGTGCATTACCCATTGCTGCCCAAGTTACACATTCTCAATGTCTACACAGGTATCTTCACACATAATTACTATTGGGTGCCTAAGGATGTTAACCTATTGCCCATAACTAATTTTGAGTTCAATCATCGTAGAGTAGTGGCCTTGATGAATTACCGAAACAATCGTCGGAAATGGAGCCGAAAACATCAGGGGAGGGAACTTGACTTGTGTTATCTGCGTACCCAGATTGCCTTAGAAGGACATCGGATGGGAGTAGTGGATGTTTATGGTATGGACTGGCCCTTGGAGATTAGGAAGGGGGAATCTCGCCGTGGGAATTGGAGAAATAAGAAGCTAAAAATACTCCAAGGCTATAACTTCAATCTTGCCTTCGAGAATACGACTTGGGAATACTACTGCAGTGAGAAAATATGGGATGCAATCTCAGGAGGATGTTTGCCCATCTACTACGGTCAGGGGAATGCTATCTATGAGGATTTCCCCGAGGGTAGTTTCTTGGACTACTGCGACTTCGGGAGTCCTGCTGAATTGTTCGCCTACATTGAGGCTATGACTACTCAAGAGTTTATCAAGCGGATGAATCTCTGCATTGAGACATTCAATACTGCCGTTGAAAAGCAAAAAGCAACAGAAGAATTCCGGCTGAAATTGACCGTAAAGCGGATTCAGGAAGTGGTAGGGGAAGGGTAGGGAGATATTGGCAGTTTTTTCTACAGCATACTCACTTAAAACAAGTAAGTATGCTGTTGCCATCGTGACTGTTATAAATTTATCTAAAAATTTGCGACCGAACTGTTGCCTAAAATTGCATAACTTACCAAATCTAACTGACAATAAAACTATGTCTTACAGTGATTTTACCCTGACAGAACTGGAAAATAAATTTAACCTGATTATTCAGGAAAGAGTAGAATTGTTTCCGGCAGTAGAACCTGTCAATACTAGTACAATTTTGAAAGAGGTTCTAGCAGAAAATATTCCTCTGGCTTTAGAAATAAATACAGAGAAAGCGTGATCGGAGATGATTGTGGCTCCAGTTTTAATTGAAATCAGGAAAATTTTTCAACGGCAAATCAGCTTATTTTCAGGAAGAGATTTTAATATAGATAAAGAAAAAGGATTAAACGGTAGATGTGATTTTCTCATCAGTCATTCCCCTAGACAGTTGGAAGTTACGGCACCTGTTGCTACGATAGTTGAGGCCAAAAATGATAATCTGCAATCGGCAATCCCTCAGTGCATTGCGGAAACGATCGCTGCTCAAATCTTTAACGAACAGAAGCAGAATAATATTCCTTGTATTTATGGTGGAGTGACAACAGGAAGTCTCTGGCAATTTCTCAAATTAGAAGCAAATACTGTTTATATTGAGGCTGGAGAACATTTTATTGGTAATATAGAATTGCTGCTCGGTATTCTCTCATAGATAATTCATACCACTCTGCCCCGATCGATGTCATGCAATTAACAATTTTTATCCCAGGGAATAAACATCTTGCTGTTTTGGGTATGGCTGCGGGAAAGTTTGGTTTGAGGATGGCTTGACTGGTATCGGCGATCGCCTCTTCGTAGTCCTGTAACATCATATTTGCGCGAGCACGTGTGAGGTAAGCATTGGCATCCCGCCGGGTTCTGTTGCAACGCTTCGTTAGCCCTGCGGCGTCTTCCGCATGCTCTTGTCCTGAAGGACTCGGCATGCGGAAGACACCGATCGAACATCTGAGCGGTCCTCAGGGCATTAGCTTTGAGGGAGTCTTCCTTTGCTCCCTGTTCGTCACCCATCCGACGAAGAACCGTACTCCGAATTAGATATTGCTTCCCGTCTACCGACTGATTTAAGGGATAATAACTCGGCTGATTAAAATCCGCTTGGCCATAGATTTCATAATTACTTTGCTGCATAGATTTTCTGCCCCTCAGCAACTCATGTTTCATCTTTATACTTTCTGACTACGAAGGAGTTATCATTCTGGTGAGAACGACTTAGTTCCTGAGCTTGATTAACTGCCGTTTTCAGGCGATCGTAGGGACCGGACCATAAATACTCCTTCACTAACCGGTCATATCCTGCTAGAGAACCGAACACGACATAATAAACACCATACAGTTCGCCATTACTTCCAGTTATTTTTCTGAGCACGATCGCTCCTTTCCTCCTTATCTTAACTTACCTGCTGCTTCGGAGACGTTTTTTTGAGGACATTGCTTGATTAATTTATTACCAGATACATTTTTTTGAAGATATCCTGCTAATATTCATAAGTAGATTGAGAAAATTATTCGAGGCGGTTGGGTGAAGATTATCTGTAGAGTATGAGCAATGGTGTGGTTGGGAAAATCGGCTATGAAGCTTGAAGCTAATCGGCATCTGTTGGCCATATTGATAGCATCACATCCAAGGCGATGGGATAGTATACCACAGATCGCAAAAATTAGCACGCAGCTAGCAGTTGCCATTGTAGCAGGCTTACTATGCAACTGGCTGCATGTTCCGGTAGGTTGGCTAATCGGTCCCCTGGTGGTGGGAATTGCCTATGCTCTGATCCAGGGTAACCCCCAACCGCTACCAGCAGCTTTTATGAGCGTGGGGCAAGCAGTAATTGCGATCGCCACTGCTGCGGGCTTTGACTACCAGACATTGGCAAGGGCAACAACTTATGCCCTACCGCTACTGCTATGTATTATAATCACGGGCAGCCTGAGTTTGTGCAACGGCTACCTGTTATGGCGCTGGGCTGGTATTGATTGGGCTACGGGTTTTTTGGGTTCTATCCCTGGTGCCAGTCATAGTCTGGTGGCCATGAGTGAAGAAATGGGGGCTGACGCGATCGCAGTTGCCCTACTTCAGTATATACGGGTGTTGCTAGTAAGCTTAATCATACCAACTCTAGCTAGCTTATTTTTTCCCATCGACGCCATCGCCCCATCTGTAACAACCATACCAACAGAAAGCCACCTAGTAATCTGGTTGAACCTATTGGTCCTAGTTGCCTGCGGCGGCTTGGGAATTTGGGGGGGACGCTGGTTACGCCTGCCCGCAAAGATGTTCTTAGGTCCCTTTCTGGCAGGGCTAGTCGCAGTTTGGACCCTGCCACAGCAGTTACAGATGCCCGATGTCTTTTTCTCAGCAGGACTGCTGCTAGTGGGACTCTCCGTTGGTCTCAAGTTTGACTGGGAAACCACCCGCAAACTTTTCAAAGCGGTTTTGCTGGAGGTAGCTTTGGTGATAGTATTGATTCTGATTTGCCTGGGAGTGGGATATGAGTTTCATCTGGTCACGCAAGTTGATACAATGACCTCCGTGTTAGGTTGCACTCCTGGAGGGATAACTGCCATGATAGCTACTGTTATCCAGCTGGGTGGTGATTCTGGGTTAGTGCTAGCGATGCAGATGACCAGGATGTTGCTGATTCTGCTGATTAGCCCTATTTTAGCGACTTTCATACTGCAAAAGGCTGCTGGTTATGGTTGTGAATCCCAGGGTAAATAGGAATTGCCGGGGTATGGAAATTGGGAAAGGGAAAAAGGATATAAGCAGATTTTTCACAAGGCGCGTTTATTAAATCAAACGCTGCTTATCCACATCTGCATGAGGTTTTCCACCGTAAAAATTAATGCCACCCTCACCTCCTCTACTACAACTAACTTCAATTACTGCGAATTCTTAGCCTTCCTTGTGATGCCGTAGCAATAGCCCCCGCCTGTAGTTCCCGATCGTAACCCATAAGGACTTCAATACAAACCGCAATTAATTTGGGTGTGGTCATGCGTCAGTTGGTACGGGGAGGTGCGATTCGTTCCGGCGTAAATCAGCAATGGTAAAAGTCGGGTCCGGTTCCATTAGCCGGATAACTTTGGTACTCATGGGGGTTTAATTCCCCTCCCCCAGGTACGGGGGTGACACCGGTCCTTAGTGCTGAGGAGTAACATCACCTCGGTGCGGAGCAAGGACTTAAATGTAGGATAACTGATAGCCTAAGTCGCCCACATAAACTCCAACTATTTCTCTAGTTTTTGTATCTAACGCTAACCAAATCCATTGCTTATTTTCTTTATTCTCCACAAAAGACCACATTTCATCACATTCAATAGTCATTTTCCCTTTTGGCTTGTCTAAAACCTTTATCTCACGCGGAGTTTCCGCAGATTTTTTATTAACATAATCTTGGAGCAAAGTTTTGGAAACTCCAACTTGACGTGCAATTCCAGCTCAAGAAATTCTCTCAAGTAAAAGGCCATCTATTTTCTTTTTTGTTTCTAATGATCTCGTTTTATTGGTAGGGTTTTCAACAAATTGCCTGCCACAGTCTTTACACTTATGTTTTTGCTTTTTGTTATGGAGGGGCGAAGCCTTCGGGCAAAATGACGGCAACGGAGACGAAATTTTTAGCCCCGAATGCTTCGCCCCTACCGTTTTTTACTGTTCGCTCACTTTGACAGTGGGGACAAGAAGGTCGCAAGCATAAATCTGATGATGTGTTCATAAATTTAGACATTGTTTTTACCAATAACAATATAGCATTGTGACAACTAATTATACATGATTATCTCTGATATTTTTGATAAATTAAACTTATCAATGGTAATGAAAAATGTTATATTATCCCTTTGAAAAGCAAGGATTAATAGAGGGATAAAATGTTATATCACTACATATTTATCACTACCCCCCGTCCGTTCGTTAAACGTAAACTTAGTCATAAACTCAGAGCAAATACTCTAACATGGAATATCGATATCACGGTACAGATATAGATGGACCTACCCTCAATCCAGAGGAACTGTACGTTCGCAATAGAAACCTGAACGACCTGATTGGTAATTTGACATTTACCGGGGCCATCTATCACTTATTGACGGGCAAAGATCCGACTCCATTCCAAGAACAACTTCTCGATCGCTATATTGCCAGTGTACTTTCTTCTTTAACAGAGGATGATGCAGTCATAGAAGTAATTAAAACTGTAGTCGCCTCAGGTGCAACCTATTCTCAGACAATTATTGCCGGGTTAATGGTTGACAAAACGAACTCATTTGAACAGACGATCGCTGAGTTTGACCTGGAGGCAATAGGACTGGCTCGAGCCAGTCCTATTGGACTATATTATGTCGGTCTAATTCCTTCCTTAATGGTTATTGCGCTCGAAAGTAACCCGTGGATTAGTGATGCGAAAATAGTTAACTTGACTGGGGATAAAGACTATATCGAAGCTGTATTTACGCTCTGTACTAACAGAAATTTTAGCAACTCAACTGAGAGAAAAATATTCAACGATATTATGGTTAGCTTGCACGCTGGCTGGGGGTTTCTTGCTCCCTCAGTCATGTTACCCCGAGTTGCCACCAGTACCAGGGTTCCTATCCACCAAGCGATCGCAGCCGGTTTTACTGGTGCAGGACCGTCCCACGTGGGAGCCTGCGAAAAAGCAATGGAGTTCTTCACTGCCATCCACAAACAATGTTCGGGAGATATAGAAGCAGTGGCGATCGAGATGCTGTCAGAGCGCCTGGCCAAAAAGGAAAAGATCCACGGTTTTGGACACCCAATGTTTAAGGTAGATTCAAGAAACCCTCGTCTACGGTCAATTATATCGGAGATCGATCTGCGATCGGAGTTTGTTCAAATTTACGATATTACGGCACAGTTTTTAAACGAGAAACTGGGAATTTATCCAAACATTGATAGCATTAGCGCTGCAGTATTTTTGTCTCTGGGAATGAGACCCCCCTATGGAACGGGACTATTCCTCTGTTCGCGCACTTCGGCAATGGTTGCTCATATTCTGGAGCAAAAAGATAAACCTCCTTTTGGTGCCACCAGTGAGGAGATTCGCAAATGGTTTGGCCCCTTTGCTGTCGGCGTGAAGTGAAAAAGACCTGGAAAAACCTAGTCTCAGGCTCAAGGCGATCGCGTCAGCACCGATCGAGTCCCGATTGCATGCGATCGGGTGCTGGCGGCGGCTTGAGAGAGGATTGATAAAAAAAAGATTAAGAAAAGAAAAGGTAGGACAATCCGATGACATAATCGATTGGTTGTGAGAGTGAGTACACCGCGCTCAGAAGCGATCGGACAGACCGCTGGCAGGGGGATAGGCAGCAAACAGTTGTCTCCAATGGCTAACAGGGTTCGTAAATATAAAGGAGGGAAATGGAAATGGTACAAGATATCGAATTTCAAGCAGAACTGATTAGTGAAATCCTGGATTTAAAAAAGAAGGTATTGCCAGGATACTTTGCAGAACCAAGAATGAAGACAAGGCTTTATGAAGCAATCTGCTATGACGTTCTGCTTTATGACAGATTGTTACGCAAGTACGGATGTCAGCGTCGCGGAGCGATATATCTGGGCGGACATAAGGGGGAAATGCTGTTAGCATTAGTTTTATTAGGATTCAAGAAAATTATAGTAGTCGAGCCACAACCGGAATTATTTAAGCAGCTCCAAGAGCGGATTACTGTAATCAATCAATTGTTAAGTAGTTACGATAGGCTGATTGACGGCGATCCATTTACCTCGATCGAGGTTTTTCAGAGTGCCATTGGTGCTATAGATGGGGAAGCCGAACTGTATGTGACATCAAAAACGCAGCTAAGTTCGCTCTTCAAACCAAAAGCAGAAGTGTTCAATGAGGAAACGGTTTATTCAGAGGTAGAAGTAAGTAACAAAATCATGGTCCCGCTCAAAACAGTTGACAGGATAATAGAAGAGTCTTCAGGAGAGATATCGGAGTTTGATTTTCTCTGCATGAACATTCAAGGAAGCGAATTAAAAGCTTTGGAAGGGGCTAAAGAAACACTCCCTCACCTCCAGGCAATCTATCTGGAAAAAAGTCTGGTATCTCGCTATGAATATTGTCCGCACCCGGAAGAAATTGACAAGTACCTAGTAGATCGTAATTTTGCCAAAGTATGGGCATATTTTCCGCAAAACTATGGAGTCAGTTTCGATCTGTACGTCAATCAGAATTAATCGGCAAATAGCAGCGGGTGTGGTCATGCATGCGTTGCGTTCGTCATGGGTGGGCACCGCCCACCAGTAGCCGGTTTGGTCTTGTTTTTACCAACTGGTGCAAGACCATACCCAATAGCAGCTTTATACGTGAAACTTACTGACAGTATATGACGAGTACGCAAGACAGTGAAATAGCAATATCTAAACAATGGTGGCTCCTATTTGCTGTGAGTTTAGTAACGTTCGTGTTCTCGCTAGATGTGCATATTGTCAATTTGGCTTTGCCAACACTGGTAGAGGATTTGCATAGCGATTTTGCCACGGTTGAGTGGGTTCCTCTAAGTTATTCCCTTGTGCTGGCGGTCCTAGTGCTTTGTGTGGCTCGCTTGGGGGACATGTGGAGCAAGAAATGGCTCTATATAATTGGACTCGCAGCATTTACCGCCAGTTCATTGGTGTGTGGAACCGCCACGACAATTTACTTATTGATCGCAGCACGGATATTTCAGGGACTTGGAGCCGTGTTTATTGCAGTACTCTCGCCCGCGATCGTGACAGAGGTGTTCCCTGATGCCAAGCGAGGACTAGCCCTGGGGATTATTACTAGCACGGGTTGGGCGGGCGTATCATTGGGACCGACGGCAGGAGGAGTGCTTATAGAGCACTTGGGTTGGCGTTCAGTTTTCTTGGTTAACGTGCCAATTTGTTCGATCGGCTTACTGTTGGCGATGCTGACAGTTCCCAGGGGCAGTAGCAATAGGTCAAAAAAGGATTTGGATTTTTGGGGATCGTTGCTTTTGGCGATAACCTTGATCTGTTTTTTACTGGGGATGACACGCCTACAAGAAGAGGATTTAGGTGGTAATATAACCCTGGTTTTACTGGCGATCGCGGTAATTGGTTGCGTTAGTTTTTTGTGGTCTCAGAAGCAATCAGATCGACCATTGCTGAACCTGAGTTTATTTAGATCGCTGGAATTAAGTTTCAGTCTACTGTTAAGTTTTATTGGCTATATTTTTAACAGTTGTGTAATTTTCATTTTGCCCTTTTTTCTGGAACTCGTTAAGCATTATTCCGAACAACAAGTGGGGTTATTGATAGCGGTGCTACCTATATTAGGAATCTGTGTAGGCCCTGTAGCTGGCTCCCTGGCCGATCGTTTTGGCGAAAGAAGCATTAGTACGATCGGAATGACATTATTACTGATCGGCTGCTTGACAATCAGCACCTTTAGCCAAGAGTTGACGGTTAAGGGCTATTTATTGCGCATAATCCCCTTTGGAATTGGTATCGGTTTGTTCCAACCCCCTAACCAAAGTGCGATTATGGGCAGCGTACCTCCACAATATCTCAGTGTTGCCTCCGGACTCTGGTTCTTTTCACGAGCCTTAGGTCAGGTTATGGGTATAACGCTGATAAGCATTCTGTTTTCGCGCTTAAGTGCTAGCCAACTCCCAGCAGACACCCCATTTTCAGTGACAACAGCGCCAGTTGAGGCTTTAGTGTTTGGAGAACAAGCAAGTTTTCACATTATCTCTGCCATTCTTCTCCTTGCGGTAGTTATATCTGGATTCCTATGGCAGCGGTACAATCAAGCGCTCAGATTAAGGTAATATCCAGATTAATCAATTGTCTTTTGTATTAAGGGAAAAAATACTATGCTTCTAACAATCGACATATGAATCATAATTATTTGCTGATAATTAACTAAGAACTCCACGCCAAACGCACGTGTCAAGTAGCAGTTTGCTCATTTGCTTTCTATCAGTAATGGTTCCACGCGCTCGTGACTGACTAATTTATAGGCATAGACCAGGCAAGCTTGGATATCTTCTGCTTCTAACCAAGCATAACCCTCTAAAATGGTCTCTGGAGCGTCCCCTGCCGCTAACATTCCTAAAATATGTTCTACTGCCAAACGACGACCCCGAATAATCGGTTTGCCGTTAAAAATTTTGGGGTTGACAGAAATCCGTTCTAATAGTTTTAAATCGTCCATCGGTCAAAAATAAATAATTTGTTTCTCTGCCATTATAGCCTCAACTCAGATCTTGCACCATTCTCAACTAGAGGCAGAGCCTCTAGAACCCGTTCCCAGGCGGAGCCTAGGAACGAGGGGGGTAAAATACCTTTTCCATAAGGTTTTCAGTCGGTTTTCAACCGACTTCAGCTATTAGCCGTGGGTTTGAACCCACGGCGGGCCAGGAGACCAATTGAGAATGGTGCAAGATCTCAGCTCAAGTTACTTGGCAGTACCACTTGATATGGGCGATCGCATATGTTTTGTGAAGAGTGGGGAGAGAACGCCATAGGGTCGGCGGGATACAACCCGTCCCCTTCGAGGGGGAAACCCAAACCGACATGGTAGGGATCCCCGTCAGTTCCACTTCCACGGGACCATCGGAACCCTGCCCGGACCATGCAGAGAGGCTCCCGATCGGGGATAAATGTAAATAAATGGGAATATATCACTATAGGATGAGCAACTATCATCCCCAAAATAGGCAACGCCAATTGTTCCTGTCAAGCATTAGCACTCTGAGCGTTAGAGTGCTAAAGTAGCTAATGGAAACATTTAGAGATTGCATATGGCTAAAACAGTTGCATTTAATGAGGAATCTCGGCGGGCCTTAGAACGGGGTGTCAACTCCCTGGCCGACGCCGTGCGCATTACCCTGGGACCGAAGGGGCGCAACGTGCTGCTGGAGAAGCAGTTTGGCGCACCCCAGATCGTCAACGATGGCATCACGGTTGCTAAGGAGATCGAACTGGCAGATCCCCTGGAAAATACCGGTGCCCAGTTGATGCGGGAAGTGGCATCGAAAACTAAGGACATCGCTGGTGATGGCACGACCACCGCGACGGTGCTGGCCCAAGCGATGATCAAGGAAGGGCTGAAGAATGTGGCCGCAGGGGCTAATCCGGTGGCGGTGCGCCGGGGGATTGAGAAAACCATCGCCCATTTGGTGAAGGAAATTGAGACAGTGGCGAAGCCGGTAGAAGGAGGGGCGATCGCCCAAGTGGCGACGATCTCTGCTGGTAACGATGCAGAAGTAGGGGATATGATCTCCCAGGCCATGGACAAGGTCACCAAAGACGGGGTGATCACGGTAGAAGAGTCCAAGTCCCTGGCCACGGAACTGGAAGTGGTCGAGGGGATGCAGCTCGATCGCGGTTACATCTCGCCGTACTTCATCACCGACAATGAAGCCATGGTGGCAGAGTTCGAGAATGCACGCCTGCTGATCGTCGATAAGAAAATTAGCTCCATCCAAGACTTGGTGCCAGTGTTGGAGAAAATGGCCCGTGCGAGTCAACCCTTGCTGATTATCGCCGAAGATCTGGAAGGGGAGGCCCTGGCAACCCTGGTGGTGAATAAAGCCCGGGGGGTCCTCAATGCAGCAGCAATCAAAGCACCGGGATTTGGCGATCGCCGCAAGCAGATGCTGCAAGACATTGCCGTGCTCACGGGAGGTCAAGTGATTTCCGAAGAAGTGGGTTTGTCTCTGGACACTGTCGATCTGGACATGCTGGGAACTACCCGCAAAGTGACGATCTCTAAAGACACCACCACGATCGTCGCTAGTGGCGAAACCAAGGCGGACGTAGAAAAACGGGTCAGTCAAATTCGCAGGCAGTTGGATGAAACGGACTCGGAATACGATAAGGAAAAACTGCAAGAACGCATAGCCAAACTGGCTGGCGGGGTAGCAGTGATTAAGGTCGGTGCGGCCACAGAAACGGAACTCAAAGACCGCAAACTGCGGATCGAAGACGCCCTCAACGCCACTAAAGCTGCTGTGGAAGAAGGTATTGTGCCCGGTGGTGGCACGACCCTGATTCACCTGAGCACAAAGGTCGATAGCATTAAAGGTCAGTTAGATGATGAAGAGGCCATCGGTGCGGCCATCGTGACCAAGGCCCTAGAAGCCCCCTTATGTCAGATGGCTGATAATGCTGGCGTGGAAGGCTCGGTGATCGTGGAGAAGGTGCGGGAGACTGAGTTTAATGTCGGCTACAATGCTGCCACTGATGAGTATGAAGATATGATTGCTGCTGGCATCATCGACCCTGCCAAGGTGGTGCGATCGGCCTTACAGAATGCCGGTTCCATTGCGGGCATGGTCTTGACCACGGAAGCATTAGTGGTAGAGAAGCCCGAACCCAAACCTGCCATGCCTCCTGGCGGAATGGATGGCATGGGCGGCATGGGCGGCATGGGCGGCATGGGCGGCATGGGCGGCATGGGCGGCATGGGCATGATGTAATCCCAGATCCGCGCGTGGGCTTTGTTCATGTAGCCGGGCCTCTCGTTCCCACGGCGAAGCCTGGGAACGGGCTTGGCTTCCGGGCTTGGCTTCCGGGCTACCAACGGGCGCAAGACCACACCCGGACGCCTCCCCGCCCGAACGGGTGAGGGCGCGGCTACGTCCGCTCTTTACCAACTGGTATCGGTATCAGTAGGCAAGGTATCATTAACTAACTTTTCCAAAGAAATGAACTGGGGTGGCTCTTTTTCATATACTGTGACATAAGAACCTGCTTGGCCCCGGCCAAAATTAGTCAACTTTGCCAGAACCAGTCTGGGGTTTTGAGCATTCTCCTGCTTCAGAGTGAACAGAAGATTACTATCATTACAGGTAGATGACCTGTTGAGGACAAAGCACACCACTGCATAGTTATTTAACGTGCCGGTAGTTAGATCCAAATGACTCAACTTGCCCCCATTGTCAGCCATCGCGATGGTAAAGCGTTGAGAAACAATGCGACAGCGTTCATCCGGTGTATAATCATTGCCAAATTCTGTAGTATTCCAGGCGATCATCGGGACAGTGGAAATAGCAGTACCTCTTTGGGCAAAAGTGGCCCAGCCGCCCTCGGGTAGTGATAAATATGTAGTGATATAACATTTTATCCCTCTATTAATCCTTGCTTTTCAAAGGGATAATATAACATTTTTCATTACCATTGATAAGTTTAATTTATCAAAAATATCAGAGATAATCATGTATAATTATTTGTCACAATGCTATATTGTTATTGGTAAAAACAATGTCTAAATTTATGAACACATCATCAGATTTATGCTTGCGACCTTCTTGTCCCCACTGTCAAAGTGAGCGAACAGTAAAAAACGGTAGGGGCGAAGCATTCGGGGCTAAAAATTTCGTCTCCGTTGCCGTCATTTTGCCCGAAGGCTTCGCCCCTCCATAACAAAAAGCAAAAACATAAGTGTAAAGACTGTGGCAGGCAATTTGTTGAAAACCCTACCAATAAAACGATATCATCAGAAACAAAAAAGAAAATAGATGGCCTTTTACTTGAGAAAATTTATTTAGCTGGAATTGCACGTCAAGTTGGAGTTTCCAAAACTTTGCTCCAAGATTATGTTAATAAAAAATCTGCGGAAACTCCGCGTGAGATAAAGGTTTTAGACAAGCCAAAAGGGAAAATGACTATTGGGTAGTGATAAACATGTAGTGATGTGATGGCTAGTCTGTCCCAATAGGTGTGGGGATGTGGCATTTTCAATTTTTCGGCTGGGAGCTGAAATGCCTGAAATATCGTTATTTGACTTGCCGTTGGATGCCACTATTGCGATCTCCGTCTGAGCTTTCTTGTGCTAACATCACTACTTGTGACCCACTACCGACTATTGAATGTGATGAAATGTGGTCTTTTGTGGAGAATAAAGAAAATAAGCAATGGATTTGGTTAGCGTTAGATACAAAAACTAGAGAAATAGTTGGAGTTTATGTGGGCGCTCGCAGTCGGGAATCGGCAAAAAAATTGTGGAAATCTTTACCTCCTGTTTATCGGCAATGTGCAGTTTTTTACACAGATTTTTGGGAAGCTTATAACACAGTAATCCCCAAAAAACGTCATAAACCAGTAGGTAAAGAAACTGGAAAAACTAATCATATTGAAAGGCTAAACAACACATTAAGACAAAGAATTAGTCGTTTGGTTCGTAAAACATTATCATTCTCCAAGAAACTAGAAAATCACATCGGAGCTATTTGGTATTTTGTACATTATTACAACAAATGTTTATCGGGATAGATAATGCATCACTACATATTTATCACCACCGGATGTCGGCTCGTGAGACTCAGGGTTTACTGCTGTTTCCTGGGGAGAACAGGCTATAATGCCAGAGAGGGTAACAGCGGTAGCTAGCACTCCGGCGAGGGTCCGGGTTTTTGTCATGATAGTTCGCCTCCCTATGACTGTAAAAATGTTATGATTTTATTTTACACCCATCCCCTCACGGCAAGTTATTGCTTCTCCACGGGTGCATCTCAAGAAAGAATTAAGAAACCTGTTTTCTCCAAAAAACAGGTTTTCTGGCTAGGCTACATCAATAAAGAGATAGACTTGACTAGGCACTCCTGACCAGGAGGCAGGAGCCTCAGAAGACCGTTCCCAGGTTCTACCTGGGAACGAGAGGGTAGAGATAACAGCGGTAGCTAGCACTCCGGCGAGGGTCTGGGTTAATAACATTAATTCTCAATTATACATCTTTGTTGCCAATTTGCTGAAGAAAGAATTATAATTATCAACAAAGATAATTTATTGAGAAGGTTAGTTAAGATGTCTCTGTACACGGCCGCATCTCTGAAAGCAGAGTTAAATTCCAAGGGTTGGCGTTTGACGCCGCAACGGGAAACGATTCTGCATGTCTTCCAAAATCTCCCCAGAGGCAACCATCTGAGTGCTGAAGAACTTTACGAAATGTTGCAACAGCGGGGAGAACAGATATCTCTGTCCACGATCTACCGGACGGTGAAGTTGATGACCCGCATGGGCATCCTGCGAGAACTGGAGTTGGCAGAAGGTCATAAGCATTACGAACTCAACCATCCTTACCCCCATCACCACCATCACATCGTCTGCGTGCAGTGCAACCAAACCCTGGAGTTCAAAAATGACACGATCTTGAAACAAGGTCTCAAGCAGGCGGAAAAATCGGGATTGCAGCTAATTGACTGCCAGTTGACAATTCATACCATCTGTCCCGAGGCCCTACGCCGGGGATGGCCGGCGATGCTGCCCACCAATTGGGCCTGTCCGAGGGCGATCGCCGCTAGTCCATCGCCGGATCGGCAGTTAACCATTTCCGAAGATGCTAGGGAAATAGTATCAGGGAATAGCTGAATGCTACAGGCCCGTTCGCGTAGCGTGCGCGCGCAGCGCAATCGCCCCTATCGTGGGTCATGGGGCTGGACATGTATGATGTTAGACATGTTTTCAAAGGTGTCGTCGTGGCTGATCGCGAACAACTGCCGGAAGGTTTTGATGTTGGCGATCGCATCTGCTAGTTGTCGGCGACGGGACCGGTCCATATTGGTAGTCGGTTCGTCAAAGAAGGCGACATCAATATTAGCTAAAATCTTCAGCAAGGCTAAGCGGACAGCTAAGGCGGCACACATCTGTTCGCCGCCGGAGAGACTTTTGAAGCCCCGCCGATATCCGGCCTCTTGCACCATAATTTCATAATCTTCCGTCCATTCCAAGGCGACATTTTGGCGGTCGAGCAGTTCGCGAAATAGCCGATCTGCTTCTCGGGAAATCTCATCTAAATAGTACTTGGTAATGCGCGGCGATGCCTGGTTATATACCTGACGGGAATGGCGGATGAATTGATTGACTTTTTGGCGTTCGGCTAGTTCGGTTTTGGCCCGATCGCGCTTTGATGCTACTTGCTGCCGAGTGGCTAACTGTGCCAGGAGTACCGTTAACTGCTGGCCCTTGGGAGGCAAGCTGCCTTCCAGTTGGGCCAGGCGATGCCTTTTGGTATTATAGTCCTGTTCGATTTCCCGTAACCGCTGCGGATTGTAGCTTTGGGCCAATTGGTCCTGTTTTGCTTGCGCAGCCACCCGCTGCGCTGATAGGGTTTCTAGTTGGGCGATCGCCTCCTGAAATTCTCGCTCTAGAGTCGGCAGTTTTTTGGCCCGATCCTCATGCTTAATATAGCTCCAATAACCAGAACGGTGCAACTGTTGGAGTTGCTTTTGGGAGGACATGCCTGTTTCCAAGTCAGCAAAATTGGCCAATTCCCCATCGATCCGAGCGATTTTTTCTCTAATTTCCCTGTCCCCCTCCTGAAGTCGATCGTACTTGGCCCGGATGGCAGCTGCTGTTTGCAATTGAGCTGCCAATAGTTTACTCTGACTGCGGGGGTCGTTCAAAGCTTGCAGATGCTGTTCTATTTCCCCTTGCTCTGTTTTCAGCTTTGAGTCAGCTTTCAGGGATTTATTTAGTTCTAAGATGCGATCGCGCAGCTGTTGAATTTCCTGCCGCAGTTGATTTGACTCCCGCTGCTTCCCTTCTAGGGTAGCAAAGAACGCCTTAGATTGATAAGCTCGATCCAGTTGACCTTGCAATGCTTGCAGTTGCCGCTGTAACTGTGGGACTGATACTTGCCCTGAGATATCTTGCAAAATCTGTCCTAAAGACGCCAGCATTTCCCCATGCAGACTCGCACCCATCTGAAGTATCTCACGTATTACCTTTACCTGCTCTCCATTATGCAGCATGAAGAGCAATTTCTGAGCTTGGGCCAGGTAGCGATCGCGCTTTTCCTCTCCGGACTTGACAATTTGCCGCAAATCGGCTTCAAACTGTTTAGCTGCTTCTATGCGACTCAGTTGTTCCCGATAGCGGTTGCGATGGCGTTCCAGTTCCGGAATCCGATCGATTACAGGTGCTAAACTCTGTAGATGCTTTATCTCTCCCGATAGGGGTTGCAGCTTTTGTTGAAGTTTCGTCACCTGCGTGCCCAAACTTTGCTGTTCCAGTCGATCGGCCTGTAGTTGCTGTAACTGTGCTGCGATCTTTTTCTGTTGTGACTCTAGGGCCTCTTGCTGGGCGATCGCCGGTCTTAGCTGCTCAATTTTTACCTCATCATCCTGCAACTTCTCCAGTTTAAGCTGCAACTGAGTGAGTTCAGCTTGACTTTTAATTATCCTCTGTTGATAACCCTCCCGTTCCCGCAAAAGTTTCTGTTTTGCCGCACCAAGGGCATCAAGTTCTTGGAGTACAGACTCCGCCTGTTGATAGGCGCGATAGCTTTCTAGATTACTCTCGCACAAACTAGCTGCTGACTGAGCAGTTTGGAGGGATTGTTGCAGAAAATTCTTGGCCTGTTCTTGCCTGTTAATCTCATTTTCCAGCTTTTGTAACTGGTCCCTTTGCTGTTGAATTTGCTCTGCTGTTGCCGTCAGTTGGTCTTTGAGTCCCTGTATCTCCTCCAATTTTACAGTCAGCAGCTCCAACTCGGCTGACTCTTCCTTAATTTTATCCTGGAGTCGATCCTGTTGCTGTTGTAACTCTTGCCAGTCTTGCAGCCGTGTGTCATATATTGCTATTTCCCGTTCGAGCTGTGTTACTTGAGACTGGGCATAATTTTCCAGATCCAAAGACTGGCTGAATGCTTGCCTGTACTCCTCTACTCTTAAAACTGGGTCAAAGACCTTCTTGCGATCGCCTGCCCGTTTTAAGAAGTCCGTCGTAAAGCTGCCTTGGGGGATCCCGATCGTTTCCGCAAACAGCTTCGGCAGGTCCGTATCGGCAGCTAGGCGCATATGCGATCGCAGCCAGCATTGTACGTCATCCAGCTTAGTGCAGTCCAGCTTTTGATTCAGCTGAGGGTCATAGAGTTTGTAACCCTGGCGGGTGCAGCGTTGTACTTGATAGGTGCGTCCGTCCAAGCTAGAGATAAACTGTACTGTCACTTGAGCCGTCTTGGCCCCTTTGCGCACCAAATCATCCTTGCTGTAGTCGCTGTAGGCGAACAAAGTCCAGGCGATCGCCTCTAAGATACTCGTCTTCCCGGCACCGTTTTCGCCACAAATAGCATTCGTGCCCGATTCGAATTCAAAACACCTATCCTGGTGAGACTTAAAGTTCTTCAGACTAACCGAGAGTATTTCCATTTTCAGCTACTGTAGATGGCTATCTATAATACCATACCCGCCCCGCAGTCTTTTGATATTAGTTCAGGGGCCTACACGAACTTCCGGTCTCCATTTTCAATTCGCCATTCGCAATTCGCCATTGTGTCATTTTCCTCTTCTGAGAATTATTACCTCATAGATATTACTCTCAAAGTATCCCTTTGTCAATCCGTTGCATAGGATGTTTCGCCTGTCCGTCCGTCGGGCGACAAAAGCTGTCCGTGGCGAAAGCTCAACCGCTTCTTGCCCTGAAGTACGCGGCATTTTCCAGGCACTGCCGCGTACTCCCTCTGGGAATCAAGGTATCAACTAGCAACTATCAACTTCATGCATTGGTAGCTCGATCGCGAACTCTGCCCCCTGTCCGGGTGCGGAAGTACAGCTCAACTTGCCCCCATGTTTTTCCTCGACAATTTGACGAGAGATCGACAACCCCAACCCGGTGCCTTTTCCGGGAGGTTTAGTGGTGAACAAGTGGTCAAACAGCCGCTGTAGCACTTCTGCTGACATGCCGGGACCGTTATCTTTAATCTTAACGATAACACTCCTTTTGTAGGAGGAAAATTCCGTGCGAATGGTAATTTGATTTGGATTAGCGTTGATTTCTGCCAAATCTCGCCCTTGATTATACTCATCAAAGGCGTCAATGGCATTAGCAATCAGATTCATAAACACCTGGTTGAGTTGTCCGGGGTAGCACAAGATATGTGGCAATTCGCCATATTCTTTGACAATCTCAATGCCAGAACGCTGGGCTTTAGCTTTCAGCCGGTGTTTCAAAATCAGCAAGGTGCTGTCGATGCCATCATGAATATTGAATTTTACCATTTTTGCAGTATCCGCACGGGAGAAAGTCCTCATAGAGGCGCTAATATCGCGAATGCGGTCAGTCCCCTCTTGCATGGACGAGATGAGTTTCGGTAAATCTGTGAGCAAGTACTCTAAATCAATCTGGTCTGCATGGTCTAAAATTTTCTCTCCCGGATCTGCCAACTGCTGCTGATAGAGTTGCAAGTGGTCAATCAAGTCTTGGATATATGTTTGGGCGTGGCTCAAATTTCCAGCAATAAAACCAACGGGGTTGTTGATTTCATGGGCAACACCAGCTACTAACTGACCGAGACTGGACATTTTTTCACTCTGCACCAGTTGCAGTTGGGCCTGTTGTAACTGCTGCAAGGACTGCTGGAGTTGCTGGGCGGACTCTTCCGACTGCTGGTAGAAGCGGGCATTTTCCATCGAGATGGCAGCCTGGGAACATAGCAGGTTTAATAGTTCCAGGCGATCGCGGGTAAAGGCCCCTTCCGTCAGATTATTTTCCAGGTACAGGATCCCGATCTGCTTGCCTTGATTGACGATCGGCATACATAATAGAGACTTAGGCTGATGCAATTTTATATAAGGATCGGTGGCAAACTTTTCCGAATCAAGAGCATTGTTTAATACCACTTTTTCTGAGGTTCTGGCTACATAATTGAGCACCGATACTGGCCAATGGTCGCTGTTTTCTACCGGAGTTGATAATTCCACATCGGCATAATTGATATTACCCGCGTTTTCTATTATCAGTTTCCCGTCGCGGTTGACAATGAGAGCGCCATATTGAGCCCCAGCATTCTCTAGCATAATTTTCCTTAACTTATTCAGCAATTCTGCGAGCACAATTTCACCAGAAATGGCTTGAGAGGCTTTCATCACTGTGGCAATATCCAGACCCCCAGGTATAATCTGGGTGTCCCCGGTGTTAGACATGATTAAAGTAGCTGCCATGCTACTCGTTGCCGAGCTTTTGACAATTAACAGGGGATATAAAGTCTGTAAATCGGACATTTTTCGTTTCGCGCCCCAAAGTCTGTAGCCAGAGTAGGCTTTAGACATGTATAGTTTGGCAAACTCCTCTTTACCCAAAGAAAGCCAAAACTTAGCTGCCAGTTCCGCCGCCAAGGCTTCATTCTGGATAAACTCCTGCTCTCTGGCCTCTGCGATCGCCCGATCGTACAACTCCATGGCCTCTAACCGATCCCCAGAAATCCGGGCCATTTCTGCTGCCACCAACATATACATCTGTCGGAAATTTTCCGGCGCGTTATCCGCCCAGATCTGCATCTGCTGTTGATTGGCCAGTAATTTCTGCCAGTATTGTTTTTGCCTTGCCGGTGTTGCTGATGGATAGAGAGCCGTGAGGATGAGGGAGTAGTAAAAATTATGTTCGGCCACCGCGAACTGACCGCAAATATACCCGAGCAGATTTTGGGCGGCTATTGCACAGCTCAGGGCTGATTCTAGCTGGTCATACAGATATAAAACTTGGGATTTCAGAATCTGATAATGGCAGATGACCCCCATAATTTCTATCAGCATAACAATTTGACAGATATTGCTCTTCGCCCATTTCCTCATTGTGGAAATATCTCCTTTCTTGCGTCATGCCACTCAAGTTCCAGATGATAATTTGGCATCCCCAGACTGCCTCCGTTACCTGAATATTTTTAGTTTTTTGGCTGAAGCGCAATATTTCTAAACTATCTGCCAAAATCTCCGCCAAATTTTCTCCCAGAGAGTAACGTCCGAATAGCTTCTGAAACAGTATGTATCCCGCAAATTGTAATTCTCCGGACTCTAAACCGGCTTGATACCCTTCATCACTAATAGCAGAAAACCCTTTGAGGGGGCGAACCCAATGATTCACGCAACCTGCAAGGATATAGCAATATTTACATTTTTCCACCAGGTTATTGAACTTTTCACTCAGTTTCAAGGCCAGCAGGTTCAACTCATACCCTAATTGATAATCCCCAAACAATGAACCCAGTAGCATGCCATAAGCAGAGTAGCCCAAACCAGATTCAGGAGTATGACCGTATTCTAGAGAAAGATTAACGATTTTGACGACAATCCACTTCATCAACTCTCCATCTGATTGGTAAGCAGTTACGATCAGGTTGGACAACACCTGCACCGCCACTTTTTGGGACGGATCTGTCATCTCTGGGCGATCGAGCAAATCACCCACCCGGGGAGGCCAATTTTCTCTAGCTGCGGCCAGTTCTACCTCCAGGGCCCCTTGCCAGTCATCCGATGGCAACTCAACTCCCAGAGAAGAAAGGGCCTGGCGACTGGTGGCGATCGCCTCTGCATGTTGCATCAGGAGAGTATATTGCACAGTCAGCAGCTTGTAAACCTCTGCCACCTCCAGCACAGATTTTGCCTTCATCAGAATTATATTAATCAAGGCTAAGGACTGCTCAAAATCGCCATTTAAGTACTCCACCTCAGCCCTTTGCCTGTAGAGAGCCAAAGTCAAGTCATAATCTGCCTCCCAGCTATTGTCCGGTAAACTTGCCATACCTGCCATTAAATAGGAGTGGGCGGCGCTATAGGCCGTTGCCTCCGTCGCTTTGCGACTGGCTGCTAAATTCAACTGTGCCAACTGCATTAGTTCTTGGGAATCTGTAATCGAGGCCCGACCCAGATTCAGATGGGTGACCAACTCAAATATTCTTTCTGCCCGTGACTGCCGATCTAGATGCTGGAGCAGTCGCCTGCCAATCTTGAGATGCACTGCTGTTTTTTCCAACTCATCAATCAAATCGTAAGCCGCCTGTTGCACCCGATCGTGCCGGAATTGATAATTAAGGATTAACAGGGGCACCTCCAGCAAGTCCGTTTGGATATTGTCTAAATCGGAAATGGGGATAATCAGTCCTGACTGAATGGCTGGCACCAGGTCTTGGTATGTTTCCGGAGCAAATTTTTCCGATATAATTGACAGAGTAGTTAAATCGAATTTATTGCCCAAGCAAGCTGCCAAGCATAAAGCCTGCCTTGTCCCTGCTGGCAACTGCTGTAACTTGGCGATCGTCAAATCAATCACATTATCTGTGATGCTCTTGGCCTCAATTCTAGCATAATCCCATTGCCACTCTCCTGGAGAGCCTTCCGACTGAGGCTGGTTAAAGGTCAGCAATTTTTCCGAGTACAGGAGCCTGAGAAATTGATGCACAAAGAAGGGGTTGCCGTTTGTTTTCCGCAGCACCAGTTCGGCTAAGGGTTTTACTGTTTGGGCGTCCCTATGCAAGCTCTCCGCAATTAGTTGGGTAATATGCTCGATCCCGAGAGGATATAGGGGAACATAGTTAACGATCGCTCCATTAGAGAGGATCGCCTTAAGGGCGATGGCCAAGGGATGGTTAGAGTTAACCTCGTTATCCGGATAGGCACCAATCACCAAACAATATTGCCCAGAGCCCGGAGCGAGCAGCAATTCTATTAATTTCAGAGTCGCCCCGTCAGCCCATTGTAAATCATCCAGAAAGATAACTAAGGGATGTTCCCGAGAGCAAAATACCCGGATAAAGTTTGACAATACCAGTAAAAAGCGGTTTTCCGATGACCCTGGGGTTTCTATGAAGTGGGACCTAGCGCTCCCAGGAGGCACCGGTGCCTCCGACTGTACGGGAGGCTGGGGGCCCACAATCAGTTCCACTTCCGGAATTAGATCGATGATCGCCTGTCCGTCGGGACCCAAAGCTGCGAGGAGTTTTTCTTTCCAGCGGTTGAGTACAGCTTCAGTTTCGCCGAGCAACTGCCGCACCAATTCCTGAAAGGCTCTGACTACAGCCGAGTAGGGCATATTTCCCTGAAAATGGTCAAATTTTCCAGTAATAAAATACCCCCCCTCTCTGGCAATCTGTTTGGAGATTACCTGCACTAGGGTTGACTTACCGATGCCCGAATAGCCCTTAACTAGCATCAGCTCGCAACTACCCTGACCCACGCGCTGAAAGGCTGTCAGCAAGGTTTCCACTTCCCCAGACCGGCCATAGAGTCGATCGGGAATTTGAAATTGGGATGAAATATCCTGGCGACCCAGAATAAAATCGGCAATTTCTCCTGTCTCTTGCAGCTGATGCAGACAGGTTTCTAAATCAGCTTTGATTCCCCAAGCACTTTGATATCGGTCCTCTGGTGTTTTCGCTAACAATTTCATCACGATCTGGGAGACTGTTTGGGGTATCTCACTGTCCAGAAGATGAGGTGGCACTGGTTCGATCGCGATCTGAGAATGGATTAACTCCATGACATCGTTACCTGTAAACGGTGGCTGATGGGCGAGCAATTCATAAAAGGTTGCTCCCAGGGAGTACAAATCCGTCCGGTAATCCAGCGATCGATTCATTCTTCCCGTTTGTTCCGGCGATATATAGGCAAGGGTACCTTCTAATACATTGGGATTGGCCAGGGTCGAGTTTGACCGCGACAATACCGTGGCAATACCAAAGTCGATGAATTTTAATTGCCCGGTTTCTGAGTTAAATACGATATTAGCCGGGTTCACATCCTTATGGATAACGTTGGCAGCGTGGATTCCCTGCAGGCCCGCCGTAATCTTAATGGCAATGGTGAGAAACTCTGCTATACTCAACTGCCGATCTCCGGCTTCTTCCGCATGCTCTTGTCCTGAAGGACACGGCTGGCACCGCGCTGCCGCGATCGGCATGCTCCAGACACCGCCCAGCCATTGTTTCAATGAGCTGCCGCCAAAATCCTCCAATACTAGGACCAAAGTATTCTGATATTTTTGCAACTCATAGGCCGCGATCGCCCCTGCTATCTTCGGGGAGCGAATTATTTCATATTCTTTCTGATAGCGGGTGAGTTCCGCACTTGTCGGATAGTCCTGTTTGAGCATCTTGAGGATAACTGGTTGGTTATCCGACTGCCTGGAGCCCCTATACACCAGAGAGTTGGCACTTTCATAGATTTTTTCTCTAATCTCATATCCGGCGATCGCCATCATCATAATTCCTTTTTTGATTCATTATTATGCCATCCATCTCACTGAAGATGCGTAAATACCGAACGATCTATACCATTAATTCTTCACCTCTCCTCTTCTAATGCTCTTGTGATAATACCTTCTAACTGCTTAAAATCGATTGGCTTGTTTAAAAATTCAAAAGCACCAAACTTCTGCGCTATTTTCATATTTTTTACATGTCCGTATGCAGATATCACTACCGTTTTAATGTTCATCTTTTCTTCATTCAGTTTAGCTAGCAACGTGAGCCCATCCATTTCCGGCATATTAATATCCGTCAGGATCATATCTATCTCACTGTCAGCTTGGAGTCTAGCTATGGCTTCTTTGCCATTGCGAGCAAAAATTAACTCATATTCCTTGGCTTTAATCTTTTCTATAAAATACATCTTAAACAGCTTTACTATCAGCTGTTCGTCATCTACTACTAGGATTTTCGCTGGCCTTTTTTCCATTTTTTCTCAATCCTGGATCTACAATTTTATACAAGCCGATGGGCAATTGATGTATCAGTGGTGCAGCGATTATACCAATGAAAGATGTTCGGCGTTGCACATTTTCGGGATGATGGGTTATTGCAGATTATGATAATCTGCAATTTTACAGTCAGAATTTATGTATAGTATGATGTTTGTTTTCGACCTAGTCATAATATGTGTTATCATGGATAGTAAGGCGAAAGAATTAGCTAAAGGAGTCGAACATGAAATGTCCCAGATGTGGTTCTGAAAACATCAATAAAAATGGTCACAGACGCGGCAAACAGAATTTAATTTGTAAGGATTGTCGTCGCCAGTTTCTCGAACATTATTATCCGCGCGGTTATTCAGAAGATGTCAAGAAAAATTGTTTGACAATGTACGTTAATGGCAATGGATTTCGAGGTATTGAAAGGATAACTGGTGTCAGCCATAATACTCAAATTGATTGGGTAAAACAGGCAGCTAAAGAATTACCGTCAATCCCTGAAAACTACGATATTCCGGAGGTTGCAGAAATTGACGAGTTGCATACTTATGTCAATGAAAAAAAGAATAAAAAGTGGCTATGGACAGTCGTAAATCATTTCAAGCCAGGGATTATAACATGGGTATTAGGCGATCGTTCTGCAGAAACTTTTAAGCCTATGTGGGATATTAGAAAATGTTGGCAATGCTTTTTAGACGTTACTGATGGATGGCCTGTTTATCCAATGTTTATTGAATATATTGACCATATAGTCAGCAAAACCTACATGACCCGTGTTGAATGTGAAAATTGTCGATTAAGACATTATCTAGCTCGATTAAAAAGAAAAACATTATGTTACTCAAAGTCGGAAGAAATGTTGAGGCTTTCAATTAAGTTATTATTGCACTATCTACGTTATAATTCTGTACCGGTACCTATTTAAATCATCCCGTAATTGTGCAACGCCAGATGTTCATATTGGAGAGCATCGCTGAAGCGTACCAAATGCAAGCGATACTTGACAAAATGCTATGATATTTTTGCCTGTCTCTTATGCCATCAGATCTGAGCGACCCGTGCCATCGTCTTGGTGGTAACAAACAGATTTGAGAGCCTATACATTATATCATACTTGCTTGTCCTTAGCTACTTTATTTTCCGGAGAGCAGTTAGTCACTTAGTCACTTCACACTTATATAGCTTGAGCCGGAAGCATCCGGCCCAAAAGCTTATATCCTCATGGCTTAAGCTTGTAGAAATTGGTTTGTGGTTACTGTTGTTTTTTGTCTTATTTTATACAATGTATGCTTCATACTCACTCATTGATGTTTATGGGGATATCTGTTCTAGGCGTTACACCTAAAGGGGATGATGGTTGCGAATTGCATATACGAAGTGCGCGTAGCGCTATTGCGGCGAAATAAACCTGGATTTCAGTTCGGAGAGTTCCTTTTCTTTTATCCATGCCTCGCGTATTCTTGATTCCGCCTGATGGCAAGAGCCATTTCAATTGTTGTCTGTAGTTCTTTTCCCTGGAATGGTTCGATCGCATAGCCAAAGGGTTCAGCGTTCTTAGCTCGTTGCAGGGTGGCGAGGTCGGCATTGGCAGTCAGATACACCACCGGTATCTGGAAACGCCTGCTGATTTCCTCTGCCGCTTCTATACCATCCATTTTTCCCTTCAGCCTGATATCCATCAAGACTAAATCGGGCTGGATTTCACCGGCTTGTTCAATTGCCTCTTCGCCATAGGCGACTGCCGCTGGCACTTCATAGCCTAGGTCTGTCAGGGTAGTTTCGATATCGACTTCTTCATCTTCAACCACCAGGATCTTGATATCGGGCATGGTTCTCACCTATGCTTACTTCTGTGTTAGTTTACCAAGTATCAGTCTAAATTCAGTTCCCTGGCTGCGATGGAGTGAAATCTCACCTTCTAACTAATTGGTCAGTTTCCGCACCAGCTGCAAGCTCTTGCACTGGTGGTCAGGCTGATGCAAATCCACCCGCTGCGACCCTCTGGGAAGGCGTACTTGAGGGAGTTGGAAACTAGCTCGTTGACGATCGAGCCACAGGAATGGCGGTATCAGTGATATTTTTTCTATGTTTACCTTAAAGGTTACGCCACGCGCGCCGTAGGAGCGGAACAGGTTCTCCACCAAAATTTGGATATATTCTGGGTGCCATCGGGTTGCAGCAGCCACATCAAATTGAATGCCTGGTCGAAAATGGAGCGGAACCTTTCTTCACTGTTCCGCACCGCCCATTCTGCCTGTTTACGTTCAATAATGTCATTAAATACTAACACTGCCCCCGTCACATTTTCCTTTTCGTCTTTTATGGGAGCTGCACTATCATCTATAGGTATTTTTCTGCCATCTCTTGCCCTCAAGATGGTATTTCCTAAAGCTACCTTTAACCCAGGGCTTTGTCTGCTGGATTTTCTGCCAATTCTCCCGTGCATTCGTCAATAATTATAAATACTTGCGACAAGGGATTCCCTAAGGCTTCTGACCCAGTTAACTTCTCTGCTACCGGATTCATAAAAGCGATCGAACCGCCTTTGTCCGTGGTAATCACCCCATCCCCGATACTTGTGAGAGTTGTTGATAACCATTGCTCTAGATTTTTTATTTCTCCATCTAGGCGGTGTTTGTAGAGCGATATTTCTATGGCAGATCCTAAGTCTATGGCTTCAAAAGGTTTGATAATATAACTGTAAGGTTCTGTTATTTTGGCCCGCTGCAAAGTTTCTTCATCTCCATAGGCTGTCAGATATTATTGGAATATTGCAGCGATCGCGAATTTAATGCCATCAATCTCTCCTGTTAAATGAATATTCATCAGTACCAAATATGGCTGCTTTTCTGCCGCCGCCGCGATCGCTTCTTCTCCCGTAGTGACAACAGCTGCAATTTCATATCCCAGATATGACAAGCGATTTTATATGTTCAATGTCACTACGCTTTCATCCTCAACAACTAGGATAATAGCTTTTTTTGTCATCCTCATCCTTTGTTCATTTTTGATTGTTCATCAGCGGTAATCTTACACTATTATTATGCACCAACAAGTGAATTACATCATCATGTGATTGCGATCGCGGTGGCAGCTCGGCCATCTTATGTCAGTTGTGGGTTGTCAATGCAAGAATTTTGGATTGTTTATCTCCTATTGATTATGGGGGTAAATAGAATTTTGAAGGCCGTTCCCCGACTCGGATCGATTTCAATTTTACCTTTGAGTTGTCTCACTAAAGCTTTGACTAACTGAATGCCCAAATTTTGGTGCAAGTCTATAGGTTCTGGTGATTTCACCCCATCATTAGAGATCTGCAGGTGAAATTCGTCATTAACCGAAGTGAGGGCGATCGTCACTGTGCCCTGCATCCGATCGGGAAAAGCGTATTTCAAAGCATTGGTTACGAGCGCATTGATAATTAATCCGCAAGGAATGGTAAAGAGCAAGGACTTAAATGTAGGATATCTGGCAGCTATCGCCGGAGACTCCGCGCTTGTTAGATACCCATGACTAACAAAATGAATCTGTTTAAGCCTCGTTACTCTAAACCAGCGTAATAAGGCTGCTCGCTGGCTCCAAAAGGAGAGGGTGGGAGCGGATAGTAGTAATTACTTGCTATCCCGTATTGCATAATCCCTCCGGGGTAGAGCAGAGGTCTAAAGGTATCGATAATTGATTCTACGGAACGTTATAACCTCAGTCCAGCAGTCCCCACGGACAAGTTAGATGTTAAGCGAAAGCGGACTGGGGAGGGATGTCCTAAAAAGCCAAAGCCTAGGGTAATGCCTAGGATATGCAAACATAGGACGGATATAGCGGGAAATCAAGGGAGATAGTAACCTCAAAGAATACGGAACCAGGCATCCTAGTAAAGGTCACCTACCATTCGACCGTGGCAAGAGCTTAGAAGAGATGTCAAAGGTATATACGGTGGATGAAGTCCTCGGCCAGGTGATAGCTGAGGGAGTGGAGAGGGAAGCGGAACGAAATTTATTGTGTCAACAGCATTGCGATGAAATGCAAGGATACTTGTTCAGTCGTCCCTTGACGGCTAAAGGGTTTCAACAGTTACTATTTTCTTAAAGACAGTTGAAGTAGAAAGCAATGACCAAAATTTTAGTAATCGAAGATGAGGACTTTATCCGGGAAAACATTATAGAACTGCTCTTAGATAAGAAGTTCGATTGTCTGGAAGCGCAAAATGGTGCGATCGGGGTAGAACTGGCGGTGCAAGAGCGACCGGATTTGATTTTGTGTGATGTCATGATGCCAGAATTGGATGGTTACGGCGTGTTGCAGAAATTGCGCTCCTACCCAGAAAGCGAAAGCCACCAAGGTAGATATGCGTCAGGGAATGGAACTAGGCGCAGATGACTATCTGACAAAACCCTGTACCCAAGAGGAACTGATCGAGGCGATCGAGACGAGACTGAAAAAACAGGCAGCACTCCAGAAAAGTACACAGGATAAAATCGAGGAGTTGCGTAGTAATATTGCTCTATCACTCCCCCACGAGCTGCGGACTCCCCTACAGGGAATTATGGGTTTTTCGGAATTTTTGATCTACGACGCAGAGGAGCTAAAACCCACGGCTGGCGCCGCGCTGCCGCGATCAGAAATAAAAGAGATGGGAGAGCACATAAAGAGTTCTGGCGAACGCTTATATCGGCTGATCCAGAATTTTTTGCTGTACGCCGAACTGGAACTCATGGCAAGCAACCCAGAACGACTTAAAATGCTGCACTCTCACGAGATTAACAACAGCAAAACTATCATTGCAGAGGTGAGCAGAGCTAAAGCTATAGCAGCCAACCGGGAAGCAGACTTGCAGTTATATCTGCAAGATAGTACAGTAAATATCTCAGAAACAAGGCTGAAAAAGATTGCCGAAGAACTGGTAGAAAATGCATTTAAGTTTTCCGCCGAGGAAACTCCCGTGCGCGTCGTTAGTAGAAATGAAAATAATCACTTTACTCTCGAGAACCTCGATCGGGGACGGGGGATCGGACCAGAGTATATAGATAAGGTGGGAGCCTATATGCAATTCGATCGTAAAATTAACGAACAACAAGGAACGGGGTTGGGACTAATCATTGCTAAACGTCTGGCTGAATTACACGGAGGAAAATTAATTATCGAAAGCATCCCCGGTCAACAAACTACTGTGCGCGTTATCCTCCCCTCATTCAAAACTCAATTCCCGGTTGAGCTTTGACGCCTTGTTCTCGGAAGGGATGTTTAATCAGAGTCATCTCGGTTACCAAGTCAGCTCGGGCAATTAATGGTGCTGGGGCCCCTCGACCCGTGAGGATAACGTGAGACATAGCTGGTTTTTGCTCTAACCCAGCCAAAACCGACTCGATGCTCAAGTAACCGAGTTTGAGAGCAACATTAATTTCATCGAGCAGCACTAACTTAAACTCAGGGTTACGGATAAAGTCGAGGGCTTTTTGCCAAGCTTGTTGAGCTATTTGGATATCGCGCTCTCTATCTTGAGTTTCCCAGGTGAAGCCTTCTCCCAGAGCGTGGAATTCTAGCTGGTGGGGAACCCAATGACTGAAGACTTGCTTTTCTGCTGGTTCCCAGGCTCCTTTGATGAATTGGACGATCGCCACTCGATAGCCATGACCGAGCGATCGCATTACCATACCCAAAGCCGCCGTAGTCTTACCCTTACCATTGCCCGTGTTAACAACGATCAACCCCTTTTCCTGGGACGCCGCCGCCACTCGTTCATCTTGCACTTGCTTGCGTCGTTCCATCTTCCGCCGATACCGATCGGCAGTCAACTGCTGTTCTGTCTGGGTATTGGTTTCCATCAATTTCCTACATTACCTCTTGCGACCTATAATAATAGAATCACCGATTATCTAATAATTGTCAAATGGTACTAGAAAGAATTAAGATTGTGCAAGGGGATATTACCAAACAACAGGTAGATGCCATTGTCAACGCTGCCAATAGCTCTCTTTTGGGAGGCGGCACCGCCGCTGGACCCCAACTTTTGGCAGAATGTCGCCAGTTAAAAGGTTGTGCCACTGGTGAAGCCAAGATTACTAGCGGTTATAACCTGCCAGCAAAATGGGTGATTCATACAGTCGGTCCCATCTGGCGGGGTGGCGACAACCGAGAAGAAGAACTGTTAGCACGATGTTACCGCAGTTGCTTGACAATAGCAGAATCCTATAATATAAAAACAATAGCATTTCCTTCCATAAGCACCGGTGCTTATGGATTCCCAGTAGAGCGGGCAGCCCCGATCGCACTCAAGGAAGTAAAGCAGTTCGCCGAAAGCAAGGAGGCGATCGGGCAGGTAATTTTTGTCTGCTTCGGTCTTGATGTATACTATTGCTACGATAAATCTGTCAAGGAAATAACGATCGGGTCACCGCCTGCTTGAGGATGAAAGAGGCGGGGTACCTATTTTCGCGGACATCCCCGGCTGAAATTATGAGTAATTTCATGGTCATGAAGGGTAATATAGGAGTGTGGTCAAAAGTAGTTGATATCCTGGCCAAAAGGATTGCGATCGAAGCTGACAGATTACATCGTAGCGCGTAATACTAAAAATTAGTATTATATAATACTTTGTCTTGTCAAACCAGGCCGCCCTGGCAGATTACATCGTAGCGCACGTAATAATAATTTTAGTATTATACATAATCTTATACTAACCTAACTTGCGACCTATTTAAAAAAATCTGAATTACCCACTTAGACTTTACAGATATTTTGAGGGTTTTAGTAGCCCTCGATACAAAATTATATTTTTATTGTGCTATGCAGCGGGTTAGCTATTTAGAGGTTATGCAAACCCACCCCTAACCCCTCCCAGGAGGGGAACCTTTATGCCCTCCCAGGAGGGGAACCTTTATGCCTTCCCAGGCTTCGCCATAGTCATTACCGCTACCGCCGATATTTTTGGCAAAGAGCAAATCCCCCTCCTCGGAGAACTTGGCTACATAGCTATCATCCTCGTCATGATGGGTCATATCTAAGGTGCCGTCGAGGTCGAGGTCGAGGCCGCCGGCGTAGCGGAAGAGGTTGGGGTCGGGGTTGTGGAGGCTGTTGAGGGGGTTGTTGAGGTTGTCGAGGCCGTAGTAGTCTCGCTGGTCCTCGAAATATCCTGTAATCCACACATTACCCTGGCTATCAGTGGCCAAATCAGTATGATGAGTACTCTTTTCAGTGATCTTGAAGGCGTTAACCAAATCCCCCTCAGAGTCGTACTTGGCTAAAAACCCAACCGACGGAATACTGGTCAAATCATCTCGGCCGTCTCCGTCTAGGTCGAGCCTGCCTGCAAAACCTCCTACAACCCACGCATTATCATTGCTGTCAGTGGCTATGCCAATGATCTCGTCGTTGGTCCCAACCTTGCCGATCTCATAGGCCTGAACCAAATCCCCATTGCTGGAGTACTTGGCTAAATAGCTATCAAAGTAGAGATTACCATTGATTTCCTCGAAAGCTGCTGTAACCCAGACATTACCATTGCTGTCGATGGCTATCTTACTGCTCTGATCCAACTTGCTACGGCCGGCCTGGAAGGCAACCGGTTGAAAGTTAAAGACACCACTATATTCCATAGATTTCATTTTTTTTGAACCTCATCCTGTCTGAACATCTTGTTTTCTGTCGAACTTGGGAACGCCCTCTGAAGGCAGGATCTGGAAGTCAGATATCATCTCGTTCGTAACCCACTACCAACCCTCAACCCCCAACCCCAACCCCCAACCCCCAACCCCCAACCGCACATGCTTCCAGTCCTTAAATCATCATAACTCAAACCTCCCCTAGAAGTTCTGAAGAGATTCTGAAGAAATTGAAGAAATTAAAGCCCTCTCCATAAAATCCTCCACTATCTCAGCGTTCGACCGATGAATCTCCCGTCTATCCCAGGGCCCTCCAGCTAAGGCGCGAATGTTGTCATGGCCGCCTTCGCCGTATATCGTGTCGTCTCCGGCAGTGCCGGTAGCGTTTGTGTTGCTTCTATCTCCTAAGTGGGTGCCCGCCCTTGGATCCAAGGGGTGTCCAGCATGTACACCTGGGCTCTGAGTCCTCCCAACCTCTATTGAGAATAAAACCTCATTAACCCAATAATTTTGCCATGACCACGATTGCGCTCTGTACATGTTTATTCTCCCTCCAATCACTAATAACAATCTTAGTACACTTTGGTAATCATTTACCAGGTTTTTGCTTCCCTGTTAATTCATTTCTGCTTATACCTCTAATAAGTTGAGCTTATCTTTAGCCTGGAGAGGTGCGGTCAAAACCCGTTGGTAGCCCGGAAGCCAAGGGGTGCGGTCAAAACCCGTTGGTAGCCTCACAGGTAACTAGAAAACAAGTTGAAACATGTTTTAGTCGGATAACTAATTTGTTTCCCAAGTCAATTTATGCCGTTACATCCAAAGGATTTGAATTGAAAATAATTCTCTTTATCATCGCTTTTTGTATTCAATTTTTATAGGTCGCAACTTGAGTTATACTATAAAACCAGCCGCCCTAGCTGATTACACTGTAGGACATATAGTACTAATTTTAGTATTATACATAATGCTTTGTATTATAAAACCAGGCGGGAGCCGCTTATCAACCGGTGAAATAGTCAGATATGACCTTTTCTTTACCAACTGGTTTTGACCACACCCGTGTTAAAGTGAAAATGCTCGTAGTGATATTAGGTGGGACAAAACAGAATTGGACTTCCCAGCTTTAACTGGATACCCTTGGAGAGGTCTTTGGTATCTGGAAATGAAATTGAAGCGCAAGCGCCAGTGCGATCCGGGGCTGTCTTGGACCGATCGCTGTGAAGCGCCTAGTATGAGCTGACCGACCTGCAAGTGAAGGTTCGCTATTTCCCGTTACCTGCTGGATCCGCGAACTGGGTCGGTCAAGTTCTGAGGATGCATCTACTAAGAGTAGAAATTTTCAACATAGCCAGTTCATAGCTTACTGGCAAGAAATATCGGCTGTTGACGCAGACGTACTTTTAGTGAGTCTTGCTTCAATGGCTCGGTTTCATGCGGCTTTTGGGGCAAAGTCCCGGAAAGCCATGATTTAGCTATTTGTGGAATGTACGTTTGCTGTCTTTTATGCTGTTCGCGTTTCTGGGAGTATCAAAATGTCACAATTGCTCAACCACAAAATCGCACCCGCCCCCATGCCCAATGAAATTACTGTCGTTGATTTAATCGACGGCTATTTCACGGCTTACAATTCGGCGCGTCTGCGGGAAATCTGTCAGCTACTGAGTCGAGAGGTGATGCAAGAGGGCGTGACTGTCGGCGTGAGTCTGTCTGGTGCCATGACACCAGCGGGTTTTGGCGTGGGTATTCTCGCACCCCTAGTGCGCCACGGTTTCATTGACTGGATAATCAGCACTGGTGCAAATCTGTATCACGACCTGCATTACGGGTTGGGAATGAGTCTCTATGCGAGTAGTCCGTTTGTGGATGATGTGAAGCTGCGCCAAGAGGGACGCATTCGCATTTACGATATTGTGTTTGACTACGACGTGCTGCTGGAAACGGATGCGTTCATTCGGGAGATTTTACGGGCACCCGTGTTTCAGAAGCGGATGGGTACAGCGGAGTTTCACTACCTGCTGGGTAAGTATGTCTGGGAGATTGAAAAGCGCTTGGGAATTCAGAATTCTTGCCTGTTGGCTACGGCCTATGAATGCGGTCTGCCGATCTACACTTCTTCTCCTGGGGATAGTTCCATTGGCATGAATGTGGCAGCAATGGCCCTGGAAGCTTCTCAGTTATTCATCGATCCGTCCATCGATGTGAATGAAACAGCGGCGATCGTCTACGGGGCTCGTGCTGCTGGCATTCCTGGCATCGAAGGCAAAAGTGCCGCAGTGATTATCGGCGGTGGTTCTCCCAAAAACTTCCTGCTGCAAACTCAACCCCAACTGCATGAAGTCTTGGGACTGGAAGAACGGGGTCACGATTATTTTATCCAAATTACCGATGCCCGTCCAGATACAGGGGGTTTATCTGGTGCCACACCCAGCGAAGCGGTTAGTTGGGGTAAAGTTGACCCCGATGAATTACCCAGCACCATTGTCTGCTACACCGATAGCACGATCGCCCTCCCGATCTTGACTGCCTATGTGATGAAAAAATCTGCGCCCCGTCCCCTGAAGCGACTGTACGATCGGCTTCCAGCTATGATGGCCAAACTGCGCCAAGACTATCAAGCTGCTAAGATTCAATCTACAGAAAAGCCACTGGTGAATGTTGGCGAGACCGTGCCCGAACCCGTAGCCACCTATCCTTGTGGAACTCCTATTCGCAAGTATCGTTAATAGTTCCCAAATTGGTTCGCTACGTTGTTATCCCGCCGGGGGTTAAAACCCCGACTAATATCATGTTCGGTTGTTGCGCGCGGTTTGCGCTTTAGCGCAACAACGAACTTCTTTAATAATTTAAATCTGCACGGCAATTTTTTCTGGATGCCCCAATTTATCCACCCGATCGCTTCTCTGGCAGTTTGCAAGTCAGGCCCAACGAGCAAGGCATGAATTTTTCCGGTACTCGGACAATTCATTTTTAACAGATATATCTGTTCTTCATCGACATCTGCGTCAATTTTTATAAGTTTGTATTCCTGCCAAGAATCAATTGACACTGCTTGCAACTCTTGGCAAATTTTTTCGTAGCCAATTTGCTGAATTAGCATTCGTCGGAGTTCCGCGTTTTCCTCTGATAATAACCATTCAGAACGCCAAGTTTGAGGGAGAACTGTTTATTGGCTAAATTTATTGCCGCCATCCGGCTAGGGACGAACTCGAAAGTTGGCGTAGCCCGTTCCGCTAACTGATACAACTGCTTGACTGCTGACTTTGCAGTTTCTTTGTCAATTGGTTGGTGCAATATCTGTTTCCATTTTTCTGTAACATCCTCCCAAATACAACTGATTTTGTTATAGCGTGCTGCCTGTTCTGCTATCTGTTCTGCTAGCTTTTCTGGAAGGGAAGGGAAATCATGAACAATCCTCCATTTCAGGTTATACTAGTATTCGATCGTATATTTGCAAATTGTGTTCTTGTTGATATAATAATAGAGCGAGCGCGCTCCATCCGTTAGACAAATGATATAATAGAGAAGAACCCCTAGTAGGAGATTGGCAATGAATGAACTAGCAACGCTACCGCCCTCATCCAATCCACCTCTTTCACCTCGGCAGACTTTGCCGACGATGTATGACCTGCCTAGTGAAGACCCAGAGGAGATTAGAATGCCAGATGAATATCACGGGCTACAGTCATTTCTGTTGCGATGCACTTTCCTATCTGGGAATTTTACCTTGGAGCAAGTGTTTGTGGGAACTGACCTCAACATTTACTACGATCGCCGCAATCTCAATTGGTACAAACGTCCTGATTGGTTTGCGGTAGTGGGAGTGGAACGACTCTACGACGGTCACGATATGCGAGATAGCTATGTGATGTGGCAAGAACTTGTCAGTCCATTTGTCATAGTTGAGCTATTGTCACCCAGCACGGAAAATGAAGATTTAGGACGAACTCTGCGCCAAGCGGGAAACCCACCGACCAAGTGGGAAGTGTACGAGCAAATTCTGCGCGTGCCTTACTACATTGTTTTCAGTCGCTATACGAATGAACTTCAGACATTTCATCTGGTGGGCGGTCGATACGAACCAGCACCGCTGAGTAATGGGCGTTTGCTCATTCCCCAACTGGAACTGAGTTTAGGCTTGTGGCGAGGGAGTTATGAAGGTATTGACCGGCTGTGGCTACGATGGTTTACCATTGATGGAGAATTGATTCTGACTCCTGATGAGAAAGCAGCCGCAGCTCAACAGGAAGCAGCCGCAGCCAAACAGGAAGCAGCCGCAGCCAAACAGGAAGCAGAACGGTTAGCAGCAAAACTGCGCGAGCTGAATATTGACCTCGACTCACTCGGTTGAGGTGCGATCGCTTGGCTTACATGCAGCAGCATCCCCCTTTAGGTAGTAGCCCAGAACTCGGTTTTGCCAAAAAACCGGGTTATTGATGTTTTTGGGCGGCTCTGGGTTCAAAATAGTTTAATTGCCCTTATCGAAATACAGAGCATGAAAAGGCCGACAATAGAATCGATTCTGAAGGAAAAACGCCTATTCCAGCCCCCCGCTGGGTTCTCGGAAAATGCTCATATCAAAAGCCTGGAGCAGTACTTGCAACTGTACGAGCAAGCGAAAGCTGACCCCCAAGGGTTTTGGGCGGACTTGGCCGCACAAGAGTTGCATTGGTTCGAAAAATGGACTCAGGTTCTAGATTGGCAACCCCCCTTTGTGAAGTGGTTCGTGGGCGGCAAGATGAATATTTCTTACAATTGCCTTGACAGGCATCTGACCACTTGGCGCCGGAATAAGGCGGCCCTGATTTGGGAAGGGGAACCGGGAGACTCCCGCACTCTTACCTATGCCCAGCTGCATCGGGAAGTCTGCCAAATGGCTAATGTCTTCAAGCAGTTGGGGGTGCAAAAGGGCGATCGGGTGGGGATATACATGCCCATGATTCCCGAAGCCGCGATCGCCATGCTAGCCTGTGCCCGCATTGGCGCACCCCACACGGTAGTTTTTGGCGGTTTTAGCGCCGAAGCCCTCAAGGACCGGCTGGTAGATGCAGAAGCCAAATTGGTCGTGACTGCGGATGGCGGTTGGCGCAAAGATGCGATCGTGCCTTTAAAGGTGCAAGTAGACAAAGCTTTGGCCAATGACGGTGCCCCTCAGTAGAAAACGTTTTGGTAGTCAAGCGCACCGCCCAAGAGATTAAGATGGAACCCGGACGCGACCACTGGTGGCATGACTTGCAAGCTACTGCTTCCCCTGACTGTCCCGCCGAACCGATGGACAGCGAAGATATGCTTTTCATTCTCTACACTTCCGGGACTACAGGCAAGCCCAAAGGTGTCGTCCACACCACTGGAGGCTACAACCTCTACACTCACATGACCCTAAAATGGGCTTTTGACATTCAGGATACGGATGTCTATTGGTGTACTGCTGATGTGGGTTGGATTACAGGACATAGTTATATTGTCTACGGTCCCCTTTCCAATGGCGCTACCTCCCTGATGTATGAAGGTGCCCCCCGTCCTTCTAACCCTGGTTGCTTGTGGGATGTAGTCGAAAAATACGGCGTGAATATTTTCTATACTGCACCCACAGCAATTCGGGCATTTATTAAGATGGGAGAACATCATCCCTTATCCCGAAATCTTTCGGACCTGCGCTTGCTGGGCACTGTGGGCGAACCCATTAACCCAGAAGCTTGGATCTGGTATCATCGCATTATTGGTGGAGAACGCTGCCCGATCGTGGATACTTGGTGGCAAACAGAAACTGGCGGGTTTATGCTAACTCCTCTACCGGGCGCAACGCCGACAAAACCTGGTTCTGCGACTCTTCCTTTCCCTGGCATTATCGCAGATGTAGTGGATCTGGAAGGCAACCCAGTAGCAGATAATCAAGGCGGTTATTTAGTGATTCGCCATCCCTGGCCCAGCATGATGCGCACTGTTTATGGCGACCCCGATCGCTTCCGTCGCACCTATTGGGAACATATTGCGCCCAAAGATGGGCAGTATTTCTATTTTGCTGGGGATGGTGCCCGTCGGGATGAAGATGGTTATTTCTGGGTGATGGGTCGCGTTGATGATGTGATTAATGTGGCAGGACACCGTTTGGGCACGATGGAAATTGAGTCAGCTTTGGTGTCTCACCCAGCAGTAGCAGAAGCTGCTGTGGTGAGTAAGCCCGACCCAGTTAAAGGGGAAGATGTTGTGGCTTTTGTTACCTTGGAAGGCAGTCAAAATGCTAGCGACCAACTCAAGGACGAACTCAAGCAGCATGTGGTCCAGGAAATAGGCGCGATCGCCCGTCCGGGAGAAATTCGCTTTACTGATGCTTTGCCCAAAACTCGTTCTGGGAAAATTATGCGCCGGTTGCTGCGAACGCTAGCTGGCGGTCAAGAAATTGCTGGGGATACTTCTACTTTAGAAGACCGCAGCGTGCTTGATAAATTGCGCGGGGGTGCATAAGTATAATAAAAGTAGGGTGGGCATCGCCCACCTTACCATTGGGAAATCAAAAAACAGATAAAAATTGCAGGAAATGACAGACATGAATGATGCCAAGCAGGCGGCGATCGTCCGCACGGAAATAGGACTCACGATCGCAGGTAAGGGCATTACCCTGTACGACGTGATGGACTACTTGAAAGATGATTATTCACCCCAGTTGATTATCGATCTTCTCTGGCTGACAGAGTCGGAAATGAACGCGGCTTTGTCATACATTGAGGATAATCGCGAGGCGGTCGAGGCTGAGTATGAGATGCTATGGAAGGAGGCTGAAGAAATTAGGCAGGATTGGGAAAAACGCGATGGCAATTTCTTAGAAAAAATTGCCAAGATGCCGCCACCACCTGGTCAAGAGGCTGCTTGGAAAAGGCTGCAAGAGCTGAAAGCTAACAATAAAATATACATGCATGATGCCAAACCAGCGGCGATCGTCCGGACGGAAAGAGGACTATCCATCAACGGCAAGCGCATTACACTTTATGACGTGATGGACTACATGAAAGCAGAATATTCACCCAAGTTTATTCGCAATCTTCTCAACCTGACAGAGTCGGAAATCAACGTAGCTTTGTCATACATTGAGAATAATCGCTCCGAAGTGGAAGCTGAGTATAAGAGGGTATTGGAGTACGCTGAGGAAATCAGGCAGTATTGGGAAGAACGCAATCGCGATCGCTTAGCTGCAATTGCCAAGATGCCACCACCACCTGGTAAAGAGGCTGCTTGGGAAAAGTTGCAAGCGCAGAAAGCGCGAACTAAAGCAAAAATTGACGGACAGGCATGAATTTTCTCATCGATCATAATATTAAGAGACACGCTGTGCTCATGTATGGAATGATTGTTAAGCAAGGTTGGCTCAATTGGGAACAAATCAATTTTATCACTTTTGCCGAGATGAAATTGCCAATTGAAAGCAACGATCGCATAGTGTGGCGATTTGCCCAATCAAATCAGATGATTCTGCTGACAGCAAATCGCAGCAGTAAAGGAGAAGATTCATTAGAACAAGTGCTGCGGGAAGAAAATACTCCTACCTCTTTGCCCGTGTTGACAATTGGAAACGCCGATCGCCTGCTGTATGAAGCAAGCTATAGAGAGCGCTGTGTCGATCGCCTGATGGAGATCGTTCTTGACATCGAAAACTATAAGGGTGTAACTAGGATCTTCATCCCATAAAGGTAGGGTGGGCATCGCCCACCATTTGGAAATCAAAAAAAAGATAAAAATTGCCGGAAATGACAGACATGAATGATGCAAAACAGGCGGCGATCGTCCGCACGGAAATAGGACTCACGATCGCAGGTAAGGACATTACCCTGTACGACGTGATGGACTACTTGCAAGATGATTATTTACCCCAGATGATCGTCGATCTTCTCAGGCTGACCGAGTCGGAAATGAACGCGGCTTTGTCATACATTGAGGATAATCGCGAGGCCGTCGAGGCTGAGTATGAGATGCTATGGAAGGAGGCTGAAGAAATTAGGCTCGATTGGGAAAAACGCGATCCCGATTTATTAGTAAAAATTGCCAAGATGCCGCCACCACCTGGTAAAGAGGCTGCTTGGAAAAGGCTGCAAGGGCTGAAAGTTCACAATAAAATAAACATGCATGATGCCAAACCAGCGGCGATCGTCCGCACGGAAAGAGGACTCTCGATCAACGGCAAGCGCATTACCCTGTACGACTTGATGGACTATGTGAAAGCTGAATATTCACCCAAGTTTATTCGCAATATTCTCAACCTGACAGAGTCGGAAATAAACGTAGCTTTGTCATACATTGAGAATAATCGCTCCGAAGTGGAGGCTGAGTATGAGATGGTATTGAAGTACGCTGAGGAAATCAGGCAGTATTGGGAAGAACGCAATCGCGATCGCTTAGCTGCAATTGCCAAGATGCCGCCACCACCTGGTAAAGAGGCTGCTTGGAAAAAGTTGCAAGAATTTAAAGCGAGAAATAAAGCTGAATTGGAATCCCAGTCATGATTTTTTTGATCGATCATAATATTGATGGGCAAGCTTTTATGCTTTCACAAACCATTGCTAACGAAGGTTGGCTAGATTGGGCTCCAGTTATTTTTATCACTTTTGCAGAAATGAAATTGCCAATTGAAAGCAACGATCGAGTAGTTTGGCGATTTGCCCAATCAAATCAGATGATTCTGCTGACAGCGAATCGCAGCATGGAAGGAGAGGATTCATTAGAACAAGTGCTGCGCGAAGAAAATACACCCACCTCTTTGCCTGTGGTGACAATTGGAAACGCCGATCGGATTATGAAGGAATCCAATTATAGAAAACGCTGTGTAGAACGCTTGATGGAGATCGTTCTTGACATCGAAAACTATAAGGGTGTAACTAGGCTCTTCATCCCGTAAAGGTAGGGTGGGCATCGCCCACCTTAACTTTTGTAACTAATTCAATATCAACCATGAAGCAGACAAACAAGAAGAAAAAGAACTTTTCCAGCTTTAAGTATAAAGAAGCATTCAAGCAACTTAATATAACTGAATTATTGCTCTGGGATCTTGAGGTAGAACCGGTTCCCATCAGTGATTTCTTTCGGCAACGCCTAGAACGACTACAATGCTTTGACTTGCAGAGTTATGAAGAGTCTAGAAAACTTGTAATCGACGCTATCTGTGAAGAGGCTATTCAAGAATTTAATACTTTAAAGATATGGAAAGGTGCAAGTATAGAAACTGACGAAACCAATGGCAATGTTGATTACCTTGTGGCGGCAAGGAAAGCTTATTTAGAAGCCCCATATTTGTGTATTGTTGAGGCCAAAAAGGATGATTTCGAGCAAGGTTTAGCCCAATGTTTAGTGGAAATGCAAGCTTGTCAGTGGGAAAATCAACAGATCGGTAAAGAAATTGATGTGTTGGGTATTGTTACCAACGGAGATACCTGGAAGTTTTATAAATTGACTGTTGATGGTAATGTTTATCAAACTCTCCCCCATGCTGTCGGGGAAATGGGAACTGTCTTAGGATTACTTCGCTTTCTTTTCCAAGCTTGTACCCAGTATTTGAGTTAACATGATTTATAGGCATGGGCGATCGCCTGGGAAAGACCACACCCAACGCGAGGCCCGATCGGATGGATGACATTGAATTGGCGATCGGGCATCGGGGGACTCACGGATGTGGCCGAGGCGGGCGCAAATTTAACATCATAATATTTACCGACCGGAAACATACTTGTGCAAGACCACACCGAGACCGCACCCGTCTAACTGCTAACCGGTGCCCCACGGTTGGGGTTTAAAACCTCTCGGTTGGGGTTTAAAACCTCTCCGTCGGGGTTTAAAACCTCTCCGTCGGGGTTTAAAACCTCTCGGTTAGGGTTTAAGACCTCTCGGTTGGGGTTTAAGACCTCTCGGTTGGGGTTTAAAACCTCTCGGTTGGGGTTTAAGACCTCTCGGTTGGGGTTTAAGACCTCTCGGTTGGGGTTTAAAACCTCTCCGTCGGGGTTTAAAACCTCTCCGTCGGGGTTGGGAACCTCTCGGTTACAGGTGTTCCGTATCGATGTTCGGACCTTGGTGCTGGCATCCACATGGGCATCAGCGCCCGATCGGGGTTTGGGGGTCCTAGACGGATGGTAAACTGTCTCGCGATCGCAAACCAGATTGTCAAGGATACAGTATAATGAGAAAGTGGCTGGGGATGAATGCACCCGGCGATCGTTGTTTTAACAGGAGACCCGCGATGAGTGACGTAGGAGTAGAGGAATTAGCGGAGATATTGCAGAAGCATAATGACTTCATGGCAGAACATTATGATGAACTGATCGAAAAGTACCCAGGAAAAGTGGTAGCAATTGAAGATGGTCAAGTGATCGCGGTAGGAATTGATTATGGCGAGGTATACCGTCCTTTATTGAAAGAGGAACGATCGGTAATGCCGTTGGTCTTAAAAGTGCCGCACCCAGATGATTTAGCTGATGGATTTCTGATCTAGCCCATGACACAGATTCGATTTCAATACCAACAAGTGAAGGGTAGCTTACAGCCAATAATTTCCATTGGTTTGAAGCTGCAAAATAAGTGGTATCCATTTGATTTTTATGTAGATTCAGGATCGGAATACAGCATTCTCAGAGCTGAGATTGCCGATATAGTTGGGTTCAATTACCGCACGGGAAACAGAATAAGTTTGCAAGTGGGAGATGGGAGCTTTATCCAAATATATTTGCATGAGTTAGATGTCCAATTAGGAACAGAAAAATTTAGCTGTCCAATTGGATTTTCTCAGCAACTGGGTGTGGATTTTAATGTCTTGGGAAAGAGGGGAATTTTTGATAGATTCAAGATTTGCTTTCAACAGGCTCCAGGACTGCTCACTTTTGAATCGTGAGAGGATGTTATTGTAGGGTGGGCAATCGCCCACCTTAACCTTATCTATAACGATGACAATGCTTTGACCTTGATTCGCTGACATTATGGAAAATTGTCCGTGGTCATGCATTAGTTGATAAACGAAACCCGTATGGTAGGGGCACAGCGCTAGCGTATCCATAAATCAGGATATAAACTAAAAGATATCTATTGCCGTGCCCCGGCCCGATCGGATGCGATCTCCACCGATGACATTAAATTGGCGATCGGGCATCGGGATGTGGCCGGGGCGGGCGCAAATTAACATAATAATATTTTCTCGCTCCTAGGCTCCGCCTGGGAGCGCTAGTTGGAGGCTCTGCCTCCTGTGGTAGGATGGGAGGCAGAGCCTCCTAAATCCGTTCCCAGCGAGACACTGGGAACGAGGGGATATTTTTTCTCGCCTATTTTGAATATTTTCTCGCTCCTAGGCTCTGCCTGGGAGCGCTATTTTGAGGCTCTGCCTCCTGTGACCGGGACGGGAGGCAGAGTCTTCTAACTACCTTCCCAGTGTCTCGCTGGGAACGAGGGAACCCGATCGACGAGGGTAATTCACAATTGAGATGGGACCGTTGTTAGATCTTCCTCACAATTCAAACTGCTCAATGACCGGATTGTAACCGTACCACCCTCGATCGCATCAAGCTGCATCCGATAGCCGTAGAGCAAACTCATACCAACCAAAGGTACTGTCTCGGCTGCATTTACATCAATTCGTTTCCATTCTCCGTCCCAAATGACAAAGCCACGGTACACGTCAAAAATACACACACTTCCATCTCCCAATGTTCCATCTTCACGGCTATACAACTGTAAGTTGAGGTTGGTAATAACTGTTATAGGCAGGGTCAAAAAACCTGTAAACCCTGTATCAATTACAGCATCAATCATTTGCCTTTGGCCATTGCCATTGCCTACGACTAACCGAATCGTAGCCTCGCCATTTTGATTGACAATTCCATGCATCATAATATTACAGCAGGCGACCTCTTCCAAAGCGGTGAACGGCTTTATAACCAATGCGAACCCGCCAGATTTGAGCATCAGGGTATCGTTTCAGTAATCCTTCAGATGCGGTAATCGTATCATCAGCAACCTCAAAGGCCCCTGTCTCGATATCGATCGCGACTATCTTGCCGTGATTTCCCTCCTCAACTTGAGGACGCACCTGGGTTGAGTAAATTTCATTCCCGCGTCGAGCGAATTCCTCTTTGCTGTAGCTTAGTTGTATCATCGGTTTGACATCTCGTCAACTCAATATTTCCTATTTTAACATAGCCGATCGCGCGTCGATGTTCGGACCAAGGTGCTGGCCTCCAAATGGGCATCCGGATGCACCAACATAACTGTAGAGGCGAAGCTAAGGAGCGAGTAAATGATGAACAAAGGCGAAAGATTTACGTCCCGAATGCTTCGCCCTGCCCGTTAATGAGATACCGTCTATGACCAATGCTAACATCGATCGGGGATGGGGCGATATCGGGCGCATCTCACTACGGGGTGGGCGTTTAGCGAATTAGGATATAAACTAAAAGATATCTATTGCCGTGCCCCGGCGCGATCGGATGCGATCTCCACCGATGACATTTGATTGGCGATCGGGCATCGGGTGAGGAGCGGATGTGGCCGGGGCGGGCGCAAATTAACATAATGATATTTTCTCGCTCCTAGGCTCCGCCTGGGAGCGCTAGTTGGAGGCTCTGCCTCCTGTGGTAGGATGGGAGGCAGAGCCTCCTAAATCCGTTCCCAGCGAGACACTGGGAACGAAGGGAAACCTCGCCGATCGCGCGTCGATGTTCGGACTGGCCTCGAAATGGGCATCCGAATGCACCAACATAACTGTAGGGGCGAAGTTAAGGAGCGAATAAATTATCTACGCAAGCGAAAGATTTACGTCCCGAATGCTTCGCCCTGCCCGTTAATGAGATACTGTCTATGACCAACACTAACATCGATCGGGGATGGGGCGATATCGGGCGCATCTCACTACGGGGTGGGCGTTTAGCGAAGCTGCGCGTTAGCGCTAGCATTCCGATAGGAGATTTGTTAATTTATCTCAAAGATTGTCGCCGGAATGCTTCGCCCCTACAGATATTTTTGCATGCATAGGGAAGGGAAATATTTCTGTCCGCGTACTTATCCGTGGTTGGCAAACTCCCGATAAGACCAAAAAAATCCATCGGACTCTGTCCCCTTGCCTCTCACTGCCCCTGCACCCTCCAAATCCTGATATCATAGTCCTTGTTGCATTCTGGCAAACTACATCCACCACCACTGACAATTGTCTGCCCATCGGGACTAAAGGCGACGCTCCTAACCCAGTCCGAATGACCAGTGAGGGTACGCAGTAACCTGCCGCTTTCCAGATTCCAAATCTTGATGGTCCTGTCATAACTGCCACTGGCTAACAACTGCCCATAGGGACTAATGGCGACGCTATTAACCCAGTGCGAATGACCTTTGAAGGTACGCAGTAACCTGCCGCTTTCCAGATTCCAAATCTTGATGGTCCTGTCCCTACTGCCACTGGCTAACAACTGCCCATCGGGACTAATGGCGACGCTATTAACCCAGTGCGAATGACCAGTGAGAGTACGCAGTAACCTGCCGCTTCCCAGATTCCAAATCTTGATGGTCCTGTCATCACTGCCACTGGCTAACAACTGCCCATCGGGACTAATGGCTACGCTCCTAACCCATCTGGAATGACCAGTGAGAGTACGCAGTAACCTGCCGCTACCCAGATTCCAAATCTTGATGGTCCTGTCACCACTGCCACTGGCTAACAACTGCCCATCGGGACCCCAAGCCTGCCCGACGCTATTAACATCGCCGGAATGACCAGTGAGGGTACGCAGTAACCTGCCGCTTCCCAGATTCCAAATCTTGATGGTATTGTCATCACTGCCACTAGCTAACAACTGCCCATCGGGACTAATGGCGACGCTATAAACCACGTCGGAATGACCTTTGAGGGTGTCAGCTAGAACGTAGTTTGTGGGAGAGTAGTAGGCAGTTTGGTTATCAGAATTGGGGCGCGGCGGGAGAGGGGATGGTGGCGGTGTATTCCTGCTACCTTCTGATGGGTTATCCGGGGGAGGAGTCGATCGTTCTTCTGGCGGGAGAACTGCCACTTGCCAGCTTTTGTAGGTATTAATTGGAATTCCAAAAAACTCCCATTCTCCAGTATTCGGCTCCTGGAAGCCGAGTCCATTAATCCCCACTACATCCCCTTCCTCATCCAGTATCGGACCGCCACTCATGCCTGGTCTACTTTGATTTGTATGGACTAAAGTATAGCCCTCCCGAGCGCGGGGCTGAATTCCGGTAATATTGCCCTGTTGAAACCGATATCCCCGTTCTGGGTTAACCGGATCTATACCAACCCAACCTGACGCATAGACTTTCCTACCTACAACTATTCGCGATGAATCCCCTAAATTTGCCACGGAGTAACTTCGGGTGCTAGAAAAACGCAACACTGCTAAGTCTATCCCCCCAGGTTGACACATCTCTTGATTAGCTTCCACTTGATAGCTACTGCCCCTGTGAGTAACAATAATATAGGTTCCCGGTTCTTCGATTACGTGACAGTTGGTCAGGACAGTATAAGTATTGCCTTCTTTGCCCACGATCGCGCCAGATCCCCTACCTTGTCCATCGATCCGCACAGTAATTTCTTGAGCAATTTTGCCCACTTCCTCGGGAGATAACCCCACAGCGATTTGAGGCTGTACCAGGGCAAAAGTAGCCGCCACACCAAGTAACGCTGCCGGTATTTTATAGGATAGTTTCATAGTTCTGCGTGTCAATCAATCCTGCGGTTTAGTTGCACCTGTCATACAAGAGTTAGGTTCGCCAAATCACTCATATCTTGCACCATTTTCAACCAGAGGCGGAGCCTCCATAAATCGTTCCCCGGCTCCGCCAGGGAACGAGGATAAAGTTGTGATAGAGAAAAACGCTCCCCTCTGGTTACCAGGTTCTACCTGGTAACGGTATTCTGAGGCTCCAGCCTCCACCCATCCGTGCAGAATCAAGTCTCTCAGAGCGTGGAAGGTAGGATTAAACTCATATCTTGCACCATTTTCAACCAGAGGCGGAGCCTCCATAAATCGTTCCCCGGCTCCGCCAGGGAACGAGGATAAAGTTGTGATAGAGAAAAACGCTCCCCTCTGGTTACCAGGTTCTACCTGGTAACGGTATTCTGAGGCTCCAGCCTCCACCCATCCGTGCAGAATCAAGTCTCTCAGAGCGTGGAAGGTAGGATTAAACTCATATCTTGCACCATTTTCAACCAGAGGCGGAGCCTCGATAACTCGTTCCCTGGCTCCGCCAGGGAACGAGGGTAAAGTTGTGATAGAGAAAAACGCCCCTCTCTGGTTACCAGGTAGAACCTGGTAACGGTATTCTGAGGCTCCAGCCTCCACCCATCCGTGCAGAGTCAAGTCTCTCAGAGCGTGGAAGGTAGGATTAAACTCATATCTTGCACCATTTTCAACCAGAGGCGGAGCCTCGATAACTCGTTCCCTGGCTCCGCCAGGGAACGAGGGTAAAATGCTTTTAGTGGGTTTTAACCGGTTTTAACCCACTTTCGCCTCGAAATTTGGCTCACGTCTGGTAATGTCGGGGTTTTAACCCACAGCGGGCCATGAGGCTAATCGAATTAATCGAATACCTTTTGTCCTGCGCAAGGTAGGATTAAAACTATCATACCCCCCGGAACCCGCAGCCGCTGCGCAGCCAAAGCGCAATCTCCTGCTTAACCCTCGGGATATTGAGAAAAATAAAAAAAGGGCGAGTACCGCCCCTCGCCCTTGGTGAAGATTGTCAGGCAAAAGCTGATATAGCAGTTCTCTTCCTTTGTGCGATCTGCTGTCGGAGATGGGTGTATAGCCCGCGCAGGCGGGCTTTGTTCTCCTAGCCGGACCCTAAAGGATCCGGGCGGCTTACCACTTTACACGCTAACAGGCACCTTTTCTTCCTTTTCTTCCTTTTCTTCCTTTTCTTCCTGCGCCATCTGATATTCAAAGCTAGCCCGCATTTTCAGACCCGTGAGCACTTGGAACAGTCCACTACCATTGTTAGAACCCGGATACTCTTGATGCTCCCGCACCAGATGGGTCAATTCGCCGTAGTATTTAGTGGACGTGTTGCTCAGATGACCTTCGACGTAAATCATCTCCTCTAAATTGTCAAACTGACCGTCCACTTCCAAAATGGAGACTTCCTGACCGTAATAGCTATCGGGTCCGTAGTACATTTTGATGCCAGGGTACGAGCAGGTGAGCTTGCGACCGCAGGGAATCCAGTTGATCGTTGACCCTTCATCAAACAGATATACCGGATCGCGACCTTCTACTCCGTAGCGCTGGATCATGCGTACCCGCAGGATTTTATGTTCTTTGTCCTCTTTAATCAACTCCGTGGGCAGAACTTGAATCACCACATCGGCGTGAGCTTTCTGCGGGTCGATGTAGGCCATAAAGTCTGGGCGACGGGCATTGATGGCAAACAGCACGTCTTCATAACTATGACCCCGTTCTGCCATATCTCTTTTGATTTTCCAGGCAATTTTTACCTCGTCGCTGATATCCAGGTAAACGCTGAAGTCCAAAAGATCGCGCACTCGCTCGTCATACAAGGGGTGCAGCCCCTCTAGCACCACGATCGGGGTCGGGGTGATTCGCTCTGGCGGGTCGATCGCGCCCGTTTCGTGATTGTAGATCGGCTTATCGATCGCCTGACCATTTTTGAGCGCTTTTGCTTGCTCGAACATCAGGTCAAAGTTGTTGGCCCGGGGGTCAAGAGCCGTGATCCCAGTCTCTTTACGCTGTTTCCGGTCTAGAGAATGGTAGTCATCCAGGCAGACTACTGTTACTAATTCTTTTCCGAACAAGTCAGTGATGCGGCGCAAGAACGTGGATTTACCGCATCCGGAGTCTCCGGCTACACCTATTAATACCACGCGATCGGGCTTTGTCATAGATTCCCTCTTTCGATCTTATGATTAGCTTGCTTATGTTTGAGCGGATTGCCTCCGCGAAGGGATGACGTCCCGTGCTAGCAGAACGCCAAAGATGGGATGAAATCGATCGTCGGTGTCCGTCTCAGGGGACAGTCCGACTCGGGCTCGGGCCAAGCTCGAACTAAGTATTTAGTCCTAGGAGCTTAGGTGAATTCTACCAGAACTCGAACTCCCGCACAAGGAGGGCAAGTCCATCGACCTCAATACCAAGAATACGGCGGATCGGTTTTTAAGAAAAGATGAAATTGACGATGGCGGCAACAGTCTAGCTGTGGCAGACTCCCTAGACTGAACCGATTCAGCTGGTGTCCACCTATGTTCGCCAAGTCTCCACCGAGATGCTAGTCTGTGACATACTATGTTGCCCCGCCAGGTACAATAGAAAAATTCTGCCCGAATGGCGCGATATCGCGATCGCGCCTTGCCCGGAGAAAGGAAAAGCATCCACATTGGCCCCAAGACCTGGGGTGATGTGGCTCCACTCAGGGCAGGTGGTAGCTTCATATTGGGTTTGGAGAGATAAAAGCCATGTACAATCTGACTGCAGCTGGTAGTGCTGCCAATACCCAAGCGGGTAGCCGTGTATTTCTGTACGAAGTGGTAGGTTTGGGTCAGAGCCAAAATACTGACAACATGTCCTACCCCATCCGTTCAAGTGGCAGCACGTTGATTAAGGTGCCATACAACCGGATGAACCAAGAGATGCAGCGAATTACCCGCCTGGGCGGCAAAATTGTCAGCATCAAGCATTTGAATGGGAGTGGCCCTGGGACACCAGCAGCAAGTCAAGCCACATCCCAAACACAGCCTCCAATGCCAACAGCAACAGAAAAGCCGAAGAAGTCCAAAGCTAACATTCCCGTTAACATTTACCGTCCTAAAAATCCCTATATTGGTAAATGTCTGAGTAATGAAGAACTGGTAGCAGAAGGTGGCTCGGGCACCGTGCGTCACTTGAAGTTTGACATTGCTGACAGCTCTTTGCGGTATCTGGAAGGTCAAAGTATAGGCATTATTCCCCCCGGAACTGACGACCAGGGCAAGCCTCACAAGTTGCGCTTGTACTCGATCGCCTCTACCCGCCACGGGGATGATGTGGATGACAAGACAGTCTCTCTATGCGTCCGGCAGTTAGAGTACAAGCATCCAGAAACGGGAGAAACGGTCTATGGGGTCTGTTCTACTCACCTGTGCAATTTGGAAGTTGGGGCGGATGTAGCAATCACTGGTCCTGTTGGGAAGGAAATGCTGTTGCCCGACGACGAGGATAGCACGATTATCATGATGGCGACGGGAACTGGTATTGCGCCTTTCCGGGCCTACTTGTGGCGGATGTTTTTCGAACAGCACGAAGACTACAAGTTCAAAGGTCTTGCTTGGCTGTTCTTTGGCATTCCCTATACTGCCAATATTCTGTACAAGCAGGAGTTGGAGGAGTTGCAGTCCAAATTCCCGGATAATTTCCGCTTGACCTATGCGATCAGCCGCGAAGAGAAGAATCCTGATGGCGGTAAGATGTATATCCAAGACCGGATTAAGGAACACGCGGATCAACTGTGGCAGTTAATTCAAAATCCAAAAACCCACACTTACATCTGCGGTTTGAAGGGAATGGAAGGCGGCATCAATGAGGGGATGTCGGCGGCGGCGTCTAAGTTTGATGTTGATTGGAATGATTACCAGAAGCAACTGAAGAAGGAGAAACGCTGGCACCTAGAAGTGTACTAGAGTATAGGCTTCAATTAGTAGGGCGATGCCCACCAATAATTGTTTCTGTAGTTTCTGTAGGGCGGGCATTGCCAGCCCTGTCAAGGTGAGGGTAAACAATGGCCAAACAGTTGAATTTTTTTTGGCTGTTTGTGCCTTCGTCAGTCCCAATCAAAATGAGGCAATTAGCAATTAATTTGCTAAATTGACAATTGCGAAATATTTCGGGAATTCGTACCGAAGTTGTTTCAATCAAAGAGAGCTGATTGACAAGTTATTATATCAGTTGAGAATCTCCATTGCCTTAAGCACTAAAATTAGTTATTATACAGAGTTAAAACTACCGAAGCAGCATCGCTGAGTGGGCTCCCCGGACAGGCGAGAGGTCTCCTGGGAATGCGCAGGATAGGCAGTGCGCTCCGCGAACTTCGGATATCGCACTTCATAGGAGACCCCGATGCCTCTCGGGTAGTGCTTAAGGCGCTCCCGAGAGGCATCGAATCGCGCCTTTCGGGAGGCGGAGCCTCCCACCAAGGGTTCCAAGGCAGAGCCTCGGAACCAGAAAAAGTATTACTCGTTCCATGACTCTGGCATGGAACGAAATAATGAGGCTCTGCCTCGTGAAATCTCCTCGTTCCATGACTCCGGCATGGAACGGGATTTTTGAGGATCTGCCTCCTGAGATTACCTCATTTAAACTGGTAACGAGCTAGATCATCTCGGGAGGCGGAGCCTCCCACCAGGGTTCCAAGGCAGAGCCTCGGAACCAGAATAGGATTAATGGAGAGTTAAGGGTCTCTTGGGTTCGCGATCGCCCCATCCCCAACCGGCAATAATTCTGTCATTAATTACTCTTCCCGAACAAGCGCAAAAAAGGTATCCTAAAGCAAGGGCAACTTAGCTATAAATGCTCCCGAGTAATAAAAGCGATGCTAAAACTCCTGAATTTTTTGCACCCGAAGCAAGATTAATGCCTCTATCTCAAGTATAAAACCTGCAAATATCTTACATCACAGCCGAAATTTCATTGACCATTTGCAACCGTCCTCGGCGGACAGCATGAAGCAATCTATCAATTGCTTGCTTTTCTTCTTCAGTAATAGTATCATCCATGATGGCGGCCATTAGTCCGTAACGGTCAGCTTCAGTGATGGAACAAGTTTGACTAACTTGGGCAAATAATTCGCTGATTCCGAAGGGGAGAAGGTTAACGGTAAATCCCATGGTTTTTCCTCGAACTCTATGTTTACACTATCTCCCAAAAAGCCAGAGAAAACAGTGACGTAGTAAGGTATAGAACTGTGATCATTCATCTTTCTTCAGGTGATGCATTCCGGTCTCTGGGTGTGATGGGAGTCACAGACAGTTTGGTCAGTATAATGATTGGCTGATTTATAACTGGTTTTTCTATTCCCTTTGATATGGGGAGAGTTGATTATTTTAGTGATGTTGGCCTTAGCGGTGAATGGCTTCAGTCAAGCTGGTCCGAGAGATCGATCGCTTGCTCTTACTCCTATGCTACGATATAATCCTCATAATTCAAAATCTTTGTATTATTTGTAATCTATAAGATTCCTTTATACTACGATAACACGCATAATTCAAAAATATGTATTATCTGTAATTTATAAGATTACCCTAAATTACAAAAAAAATTCGATCGCCTGCGGCAGAGAAAAGGGCAATGATTGATTTCTGACAGAGATAGTTTTTCGGTTTTGGGAGTGGTGAGTAAACCAGCGCGAGTTAACCACGGCAGCGTAATCACTTGTATGGGACCGTTACGAGTGAGAATGCGGTGGGTGCCGATGCGATCGCCCGAAATCCTGTTTGTCGCAGACGTTCAATAGCAGCCGGTAGATCGAGCAAAATATAGCGCCCCACATTTTCTGGTATCTCGATGGTGATTTGCCTCTTTTTCTCCTGACTCATAGTTTTTCCTCCCGATCGCATTTAACATGATAACATTCTTTTGCTGCCTACTTTGACGATAACAGCCGTTTAGAAAAGAATAGCACTTCCAGATTCTCGATTTTCTCTGTCTCAGGATTCAGACGTGCAATTACCCCATACTCAATTTCTTCCGATTCTTACTCTGGGTATGGCGGGCACTTGTCAATATAGAGGATGTCTCCCTCGCGATCGTATTCAAAGGTTAATTTTTCGTCCATATCTAGGATAGCCATCGCACTCTTGCCAGTAGAACTGTTGTCTGCTAGTTTAACATGGGCGATCTTCCCTTGGCAATAAATTCACATCACATAGGTGCATCTCATATTTGCGTCGCCACCGCAACTGGCACCTACCAGATGCAAACCCGTGCCCCACTGTTCGGGTTTTGGACCTCTCGGTTGAGGTTTTGGACCTCTCGGTTGAGGTTTTGGACCTCTCGGTTGGGGTTTAAAACCTCTCGGTTGGGGTTTAAAACCTCTCGGTTGAGGTTTAAAACCTCTCGGTTGAGGTGTAAAACCTCTCGGTTGGGGTTTAAAACCTCTCGGTTGGGGTCCAAAACCTCTCAGTTGGGGTTTTGGACCTCTCGGTTGAGGCTTAAAACCTCTCAAGAGGCCAGCAGGTCTGTTTCATTCGGGTGTGATGGAACGAGGAGATTTACTCTTTCACTTCTAACAGGGTAGAAGCCGATCGCCCGAACTCTTCTGGGGCATATTGTAGACGGGCCTCGGCACCGGGCCACTGGAATGTCCCGGGGGTGACCGATCGCACCAAATAATGCAGGCGATAGACTCCCGCATCCAGGCGTGAGGCATAGGCAACTACCCGATCGGCATAGATGGTTTGATACCCTATCTGCCAGCTATCTCGCTGGGCCTGAACTGCTGAAGTAGAGGTTTGGAAACTGGTATCTACTGCTTCCAACCCAGCGGGCAGGGGGTCTGTAATAATCACGTGGTCTACGGGATGGTCGGTAATAATTTCCAGACCAATATCATAGACCTGTCCTGGGGGCAGTTCTAAGGAGTCGTCAGAGGCAAATAGTCCGATTTTGCGCAATACTTCATTGTTATTGGCAGGGCGAATTTCTCGCGTCACTCGCAGGCCATTGAACCGTCCGGGTTGATTTCCCTGGAGACGATAGCGATAGGCTACCAGGTAATGCAGGGTGCCGTCGCCAGATTTCTGCAATATGAGGTCGAAGTTCCCGCGCGGTAGTTCTGACATCGGGACTTGCAATTCTTGACTGGCATTGCGATACCTGACAAACTGATTTGTTGCTAGCTGCTTGCTACCTAATTGTATTTTAGCGGTAAAGTTGGGTGGGGTAGGTTGCAAGTTACTATAGTTCACTAAAGCTATGAGGGCTTCGGCATTGCTATAGGTATTGCCCCAGGTACCGTCCCGCCGCAATGCTAACAGTCCTTGTAGCAGGCGATCTAGTATTTCCGGTCGCGCTTGCCGGGCAATAAATAGACGCAATGCTTGTGCTTGGGCCGTTGTGGGGGAACTCATCCAGCGCCAACTTGGTTGCATATTTACTTTCGCAGTCCGCCCGGTTTCATAGATGGTTTGCTGCAAACCATCGGACATGGTTTTTGCTTCTTGCTGCCATGCTGGAAACCGAGATAGGTGACGCGCTAGTTTAATCTGCATTACCAGATCCAGTTGGTCCCGCATCCGATAGATGTCCGCCAGGAATTTATTCTGCCGGTCTCCCAGTTCTGCTAAGGCGATCGATGCTTCTAAGCGCACCTGGTTTTTACAGAGTTGGGATTTGCAATACCGGTATTGTCCGGGGTTGGCCAGGATTTTCTCCAGATAAGTTTTCACCCGCGATACCATCCCTGCATCTACTAGACCTGGAAATGCCTGACGGGCGATCGCCAGAGATTTTGCGGCGTAGGCAGTGACAAAGGGGTCTGATTGTTGCCGTCCGGGCCACGCTGCAAAACCGCCATCGGGCAATGAGAGTTTCTGGAATATTTCTAAGGATTGCATCCCTTGCTGCTTCGGATTAAACTCCGTAAATGCTTGAGAATATTTTTTTCCCAGTTGTTGCAAGCTAGAGGCGATCGCCAACTGACTGGCCGCCGGTTCCAAGAACGGCAATGAATCTTCTTGCAATACTTGTCGGGCCGGGGCGATAATTTCTGGGATGAGGGTACTGGCCAGGGAAATATGCAAGCCTCCCGCATCCGGGACAACTTTGCTATTCACATTCAGCGTCATCTGGATTTTATCTTCTGTCGTCCCGGACTCCACTACCTGTTCTGTTACCTCTTGCTGCTTCACTACCAGCGGCACTTGAAAAGCATCTGCTGTCCGGTTCAAGCGCGTTGATAACTGCACTTTACTCTCGCCAATGTCAGTAGCTTGCATCAGAAAGCGGTAGGCCCGAGTCCCCTTGTCGATCTGAGTCTGGAGACGGTTTTTGTCGATAAACTCTAGATTACCACTCGGCAAACCAATGATTTCTATCGTCCCCTTGCTACCCGTATTGTTGGTTATCGATAACCCGCCCAAAAAGCGATCGCCTTTCCTGGCAAACTGGGGCAAGATGGGATTAGCTAGCAGCGGTTTCGCAGTCAGGAAGGTTGCTTCCCCATTCCCAAAATGCATCTTCCCATCGGTAGCTACAGCCATCACCCGCCAGGTCGTCAAGTCATCTGGCAAGTTAAAGGTGACAGTCGCCTTACCATTCCTATCTGTCAACACCGAACCATTGTAGTAAGCTAAAGCTTGGAAGTTCTTGCGAATGCGGGTGGCCGAACCGGACGATCGCCCGCCTCCATAACCCCAACCTTTTCTCAAGGGAGAAGCTGCCATCCGCAACTCTACTTCCGGACGATTATCGCTGAAACGGGTCGCGATCGGCTGTTGGGCGTATACTGTTTCTACCAGATCTGGCGGACGATAGCCAGTCAGTTGCAAGATTGCTTCATTCACTGCCATAACTGTCAATTGTCCGGGAGTTGGTTTCCCTTCGGTATCCGTTAATGCCAAGCGTACTGTTTGGGTGGCCCCGGGTTGAGTTTTCTCCTGGGTCGGCGTCACTTCCACCTGTAAATACTTGTCCGACTTGTTGACCTGAAAAGGCGCAAACCCAATTTTCACCAGATCTTCCACCTTTTCTAGTTCCGCCTGGGAAAGATCCTTTCCTTGACGCATCAAAACTACTTCCACTGCGGCATTCGGCAGCATTTCTGGAGTCACCTGAAACTTAATTTCTGGCGCACCACCTTTGACCTCGGTCACCTGTTGATAGATGAGTTGGTCGCGGATGATGGCAAAGTATAATTCCCCTTCCTCATAGGGTGATTGAATTAAAGCTGTCGCAGTTTCCCCCGGTTTATAGCTGTCCTTGTCCAGTTTGATTTCCAGGCGATCGTCATTCCCATGACCCCAAAATACTGCACTCCCTCCTGTGGCCCAAATTTGCTTGTCCGTGGCAGTTGATTCATTCTTGCTACGGACAAAATTAGCCCGGATCCGATAGGAACCAGATTCCGTGGGAGTCAGTTTCACAGTTTGGGGACTGTTACCAGACTTGACATCTGCCGTTGCTACTGTCTGGTATTCTACCTGATTCTGCTGCTGCTGACTTCCTTCTACTAACCGCGTCACGCTGCTATATTTCATCCGTTGCAGTTCTACTTTTACCCGTTGACCTTTGATGGGTTTTCCTGTGGGGTCGGTGACTATTACTTCTACCGGGAAGGGTTTGTCTGCTTCTCCTACGAATTTGCTGCGCAGTCCGATCGCGCGATCGCCGGGCAAGGCCACGAAACTCTGAGAATCAGCGACCGAAAGATTGGAAACATCCGTTACTTCTACATCCACGCGATATTCCATGGGGTAGGGCAAGTCCTCGTCCACCTTAAATACTTGCCGACCTTTACCATTATCATCTAGCAGGGCGATCCGCTGCAATACGTCGCTAGAAACAGAAGGGGTTTCTTCGGGCCAAAACCACTGGGGTCCAAACTCAAATTCCTCCCAACCTTGGGGAACAAAATCCTTTCGCTGCCGGGTTACGTAATATTGCGCTTTCCCCCTTCCACTGGGGCCCCAAACAGATAGTTGCTTTGGGCGATCGCCTCCAGTTCGTCCTTCATGAAAGCAAATTCTTTGTCCAGTTGCAACTGGACCTTAAAGTTGGGCGGTTTGAACTCGGCCACGCGAAATCGTCCGGATATCTCTACTCCCTTTGTCCCTTTAGCGCTAAGATAATAGTTACCCAAAGCTTGACTTTGGTCCAGGGGCAGTTCGAGAGAAAAAGTGCCAAATTCATTGGTTATCTGGGTGCCCAGATCGGTCTTTTTCCCATCCGGACCTCGGAGAGTTACCGCGTAACGGGCATTTTTGTCCTGCTGGAGATTGCCATTTTCCAGGTAGTAAGCAAAACCCGTAAATGCTGCTTTTTCTCCCGGTTTGTAAAGCTGTCTGTCCGAGAAAATTACTCCTCGCGATCGAGGTTTGCCATTATCCCATTCTGGATAGATGCCATAACCATAGGCACCGCTATAGCGCCGAATGCGAGTGAAGGCCCAATCTTTGTTTTCCCGGGCAATTACCAGTAATTCCGGCGGTGACAAAAAGCGATCGCCTCCCATGCATTGGCGCAAAGAAACAGAATTCAGCGGTAAAGATCCCGTGGTATCGGTTGTCCCCCGGGCACAAGCTTGAGGTTGCGGGCGAGACTTGGCATACAATTGCGACTGATAAATTTCTACGGGTGAATTTGCCACAGGAGAACCATCTGAGAGATGATTTACTCTTATTAACCCCGACTCCGGAAAGAATTGGGCAAAGACTCCCAAATTCGTCAACTGCACCATACCATAGTAACTAGCTTCCCGCCACTGTTGCCGGCCTTCTCTCTCATAGGGATTGGTTTTTGCTTGCACCCCATAAGCTAGCATACCCGTATCACCTCCCAGTCTATCCCGTAAAGGGACGATCGCCTCAGTAGTTTGATTTTTCCGACCCGATACTGGGAAACTCTGCCAAGCATTGACAGCGGGCAACAAATCATTCTCTTCACCCCTGGGATAAGCAGAATCAGCATACACCAAATCCGTCGGTTTTACCACCCGATAAGCAGCTTTGTACTGCTTGTCTGGCAGATTGACTGTGGAAAAATTCAGTTGCAAGTTTGTCCCAGCAGGGAATATATTCAGACCCGAAGGGGCCCACAAATCCGGTGCCACATCTCCCGTTTCATACTTAATAGTGGCGGGTTTGTCCAAAGTTTGTCCGTAGCGGTCCTGGAGGTTTTTACCCAAGGTAATTGTATAGCTGGTTGCTGGTTCTAAGGCCCAAGGATTCAGACTGACAAACTGGGAGTTTTCATAGGCCCGGACGAGTTGAGGAGATGCTTTCGGCGCTGGAGTAACCGTAATATTCTCGATCGCCGAGTCGGCGACTAAACCATTATTAAATTTCAGCTTGAGATTCCCATTGACAAAGCGTCCGTAAATTCGCCCCGCATCAGGTTTGCCCACCAATTCAATGCCCTCAAACTTCAGGGGCCTATAGGTTTCTAGCTGACTGCTAAAGGGCATCTCACTTGGCATATTACCCCGCACTGGTAACAAACCAGGAGTAAATTCTAAGCGGTAAGTCGTTGCTTTGGCCAGAGTTGACCGGGGCGCGATGGTATAGATCCAATTGCGAGTTGAAGGGTCAAACTCCGACTGAGGTCGGTTATACTGAGACGATCGATCTTCTGCTAGGGCCACTGCCAGCGGCACTTGCTTATCGCTTCCCTGGGGAGTCAGTTGGATGCGATCGGAAAGAGAATCCAGATTTAATTCTACATTAGAGGTGAATTCCAGAGTTGGTTTCAGATCGATGGGTTCATCCCTATCCCGGTACCGCCTTTGGGATGTTAAAGTCTTTCCCGGCAAATTTGTTAACTGGATCTCTTCCGTGTGGAAGGTCCATGCTAGATCCCGATCGAGACTATTATTTTCCATATCCGCCAACCCCGCTTTCAGGGTAACTCTAATGCGGATAGCTTTTGGCCAAGCTTTATCTGCTTGAAATCCTACCATGCGGGGCGTCAAAAAGCGAAAATGACCGGGTAAGGGCGGCATAATCTCAAAGCTTTGCAATAGCGAACGCTGGCGATCGCTGCCCAGACTTTCCACGGGAATCAGAGGATGTTTGAACCGAATTCTAATTTGATTGAGAGGTTGTGCTTCCCCCGTGGGACTAATTTCTTCGATCCAGTCCGGTAGTTCGGGCAGGGGTAAAGGGGAAACCGCTGGTAATGGTTCCGGTCCCCTGGCGATGTTTAATATTCCACAGCCTGCCATCCCTACCATCAGGGTAAGGACAAGCAGGCAGTTCCAGGCAATTCTGAGGATTTTGTTTTCTTGCATACTTCCTCCTGTGACAAGAATTATTTTCTAACATATATAGGGGGTGGTAATGCAAGATTGTCACAATTCTTAATAGTCTCGCGAATTTTCCCCGAAGAGTAAATTATGTTATCCTTACAGATGGCATGAATATGAACGATCGGCCATGAAAAAGCATAATATAATTATAGCAGGTGTAGATGAAGTCGGTAGAGGAGCTTTATTTGGTCCTGTAGTCGCAGCAGCGGTGATTCTTCCAGATTCTGCCCAGCAGATTACCGCCCAATGGGGGGTCACGGATAGTAAACAACTTAGTAGCAAGAAAAGAAATTCCCTCGTGACACAAATACGCGCGCTCGCCTTAGACTGTCAGATCGGCACGGCATCGGTTGCCGAAATTGCACGGCTGAATATTTTGCAAGCTTCTCTGCTGGCCATGAAGCGGGCGCTCGCCCAACTAACTGTCCAACCGGATCTTTGTTTAATTGATGGCAATCAAGCTATTCGGGATCTACAATTTCCGCAAGAAACTCTAATTAAGGGAGACAAACTCAATCAGGCGATCGCCTGTGCGAGTATCATCGCCAAGGTATGGCGAGACAACCTGATCGTCGAGGAGTCGGAGAAATATCCAGAATACGATCTAGCAGCAAACAAAGGTTACCCTACGCCTCGTCACAAAGCAGCTTTGCAAAAATACGGTCCCACCCCTCTCCACAGGCGATCCTGGAAATCGGTAGGTAATGGATAATAAATAATTATGGCATGTATGGGGCGTATGGAGCAAGCCCATGTATGAGGCAATCGCATTATCGAAGTGAATATTTGATTGGCAATAGCGTTAGGGCCGGGGCACGGCAGGATATAATTAACATCCTTATCCGACAATTTTCCGATGGCGTACCCCTAAGATCGATGGTAAAAAATGGGTAATCGCATTATGTCAATGATATGTTTTATTAGCGATCACGCCCGGGTGTGGGGCGGAAATAACATTTGTATCCTCACCGAAATATATGATGCCGTGCCTCTTGAACCCCGCGCGGGTTAATGGGACAAATGCAAGATCTCAGTTTTACCCGATCGATGCCCCCAAGGATAGGGTATGGTCAAAACCAGTTGGTAAAAAAAGACCCGCCCCGCTGGTGCTGGAGGTCTGGAAATGGTGTTTATCCCTGGGGGCAGTTTCTTGAGATGCAACAGTTGGTATATTACGCTCAAGCATGGAGTTTAGTATTAAGAAATCAACATTGCCGGACTCCAGAAAATTGAAAAGTATACTTGGGCACAGATCAAAGGTCATGGATCGAAAAAACGCGGGGAATTAGTAGGGACTGGTTATAAGCTGATCGGCAGTCATCCACCAATGCCTGACAATATACCCAAAGATGCTAAATTATCACCAAATGCGCATCGATGAAAAAAAGCTAATTTTTGGCTTTCGCGTTGACTCGGTTTACTATATAATCTGGTTCGATCCTGAGTTTACGTCCCATCTTCGGTCAAAACGGAAATGGCCGTCTGAATGCTTTGGTGGCTGCCGGTGGTAGTTGAGGGCCACGGGAACGACATCCTGTTTGCTGTTGGCAGCGTGACGATCGCTTGTTTATGGGTACCGGTGGCGATCGAATTCTCTGGGGTGGTCTGGGACCAATTCTTAATCCCTGATGGCCCATTCCCTGATGATATTAACAGGAGCGTTGAGGGGGGAAATAGCTATTGATATCATCAGGATTGACCGTAATGGTATATAGTTTACTGCTCTGCTGAGCTAAAACAGAAGTTGTTCAGACCTGTTGATTTCTGTCTGCGGTCAAAACCTCGCACTTGTACTTGACAGTCAGGTTACCGATATGCTAGCATTAGATAAGTTGGTTTTCTCCTAACTGGAATAGTGCGCACCGGATGGTGGTCTACTATTTAGGGAAGTAGAAGTGTAATTTGGCCTAAAAAAAATTGCTCAAGCGATAGGATATGAGTGAGGAATAAAACAAATAAGAAGGATCTCCTGGGTTTGAAGTGTTAATTGTATTTTATGATACAATTAAACATGAAAATAAAGGCTTTAAGCGTTTATTTTGCGTAAATATAAGTTTTACTTATCACCAAAAGAAAAGGAGACCCAAGAAGAAATGAAAATGCATTGCGAAGAATCGACAACCGCAGCAGTTCCAATTTTCATTCTCTGCTGCGAGAGATCGGGTTCGTCACTGCTGCGCTACATAATAGACACGCATCCAGAAATAGCTAGCCCTGCGGAACTAAATTTAGGCGAATTGTGCAAATGTCTCTACTACGCTGTGGAAGGAACAACTGGAGAAGTTTTGAATATTGCAGATCGAACAGAAAAGAAAAGCATTATAGGAGATCAAGTAAACAGAATAATATCAGATTTAATGGACAGCTATGTCATAGCTAAAAAGAAACGCATGTGGTGCGAGAAGTCACCAAGTAATTTGCAAAATGTTGAGTTTATTAAATCGGTGTTTCCGGAGTCAAAATATATATGCTTGCATCGTCATGCAATGGATGTAGTACACTCTTGTATGGAAATAACTCGGTTTGGGTTCATGCCAGATCAATTGACATACCTGTGTCATAATTCGGGAAATATTGTGGGTGCGATGGTTGAAAATTGGATTGATAAAACCAGAAAACTATTGCAGTTTGAGCGTGAGATTCCGGAGCGATGTTTCCGAATTAAGTATGAGTCATACATTTTAAACCAGACCCAAGCATTGTCACCCATGTTTGAGTTCTTAGGTGTGACCTGGGATGCCTCACTATTGGATTCTGTATTCTCAGTTAAGCACGATCAAGGTGCGGAAGACCACAAAGTGAAATTTTCCCAGCGGATTCACAAAAATTCGATCGGCAAGGGAACGAGCATCAAGCTTAAATACATTCCCAAGCATCTGCTGAAGGAGATGAACAAACTGCTGGAAGAACTGGAATATCCTCCTGTTGGACCTGATTGGGATACAGCCTCATCACTGTATACTCCTAGAGATTCGGGAGCAAAGGAAGATAACGTTACTTTGAACGTAGAGGAGATTTTGACTCGCTACCTTACCCCACGAATCAAGGAACTGAGGGACAAACTGCAAGGTCGCAAGGTCATCTATAAAATAATAGTCACGGGTGTTGGGGGTGGACTTTGGACGATCGACTTGACTAAGCCCAGTAATCATCTAGAATGCGGAGAGAATGGGAAGGCTGATTGTACCGTTACCGTTTCCTCAAAAGATGCCGTGGATCTAGTCAAAGGCAACTTCAATCCAGTAGAGTTGGAGATACAAGGGAAGCTTCATATCGCTGGCGAAGCAGTACTACGAGAAATATTCTGCTGGTTTTTAGTCGGGAGATTGCAGTGGTATAAATCATCGCCAGAGTGGTGGTAAAAAGATTGGCCCATTGGTCTTCAGTCAAGCATTCAGCTCGACTCTGTCAGCTGCAACCACAGGCAAGCAGAACTCCCTACTCCCTGAGATCGCCTGGGAGCGATCGCCAGTGCAGGGGAGAAAAAAACTACCGGTATAACCCCACATGCATGACCCCGCAAGGTCTCGGTGAAAAAGTAGATCGCTTCCGATGTATACTGCTATAGGCGATGTTACCCGGAGGCATCCTGCTTGGTGGGAAGAAGGTCGATCAGCCTCTTGACGAGAGTAAATTAGTCATGCATACTTGCTTGACAGAGATCGCCTTTAATGAGAGTATTAGTACAGGCTCGTAAGTAGATCGCGGGAAGAAAAGCCAGCGGGCTCGGAAAATATGGGAAACTGGATTTGGGCTACTCATGGTAGAGTAAAGTGGCGGGATAGTTGGGATAGGTGATAGTAGATAAAAAGGGAAGGGTGATGGAGGCATTAGGAATAGAAGCAGACTGGAAAAATAAAAAAGCGAAGGTGTTTTCCGGTAGTCAGGGCAATCCCCTCAAGTGCCTATTTGACTATGCACAGAACTACCGCTTACAATTATGGCTGGCAAGCGCCTGCTCGATACTCAGCCAAATATTTATCCTGAGTTCGCCAGCAGTAATAGGGGCGGCGGTGGATGTAATGGTTAAGCAAGAGGATTCTCTGATTGCAAGGTTGGGAGTCACGGCTCCCTTCGAGCAACTATTGATCCTATCGCTGCTGGCAGCAATAATCTGGGGATTAGAATCTGGCTTTGGGTATGCTTATGCGTGGTTATGGCGGAATCTGGCCCAAAGGATTGAGCATGACTTGCGGATAGATAGCTATAAGCATCTACAGCAACTGGAACTGGAGTTTTTTGAAGAGCAAAGTACGGGAGGCTTGATGTCGGTACTGAGTGACGACATTAACCAGTTAGAGCGCTTTTTGGATGAGGGTATAAATCAAATCATCCAGATGTCCACAACCGTCATCTTTGTCGTCGTCACTTTCTCGATCGTGGCTCCTGATGTTGCTTGGATGGCAATCCTGCCGATGCCAGCGATCGGGTGGATTTCGATCCAATTTCAACGCGGTTTGGCTCCGCGTTACGCAGAGGTGCGAGAAAAAGTGGGTTTCATAAACGGTAGGCTAGCTAATAATTTGGCGGGAATTACCACGATAAAAAGCTTTACCGCAGAGGAATATGAAGCAGAGCGGGTGGCAGAAGAAAGCGAAGCTTATCGGCAAAGTAATCGTAGAGCGATCGCTTTGTCTGCGGCCTTTATACCAATAATTAAAATAGTTGTTTTCGCTGCTTTTATAGGGATCCTAATCTTTGGTGGGATGGACGTAATAGAAGGGGAAATGGCTGTGGGAACCTACAGCGTGTTAATATTACTATCCCAGCGGATCCTCTTGCCTTTGGTTTTGTTAGGAAATATATTGGATACTTACCAACGGGCAATGGCGTCAACGGTGCGCGTGATGGCCCTGCTGTCCCAGCCAGTGATGACTCATCCAGAAGAAATTCAGTTGCCAATGGAAAAGGTACTCGGAGAGTTAGAGTTTCGAGAAGTGACATTCGCTTACCGCAACAGTCCGCCAGTGCTCGATAATTTTTCTCTCCATGTTCCGAAGGGCGGAACTGTTGGGATTGTGGGTTCGACGGGTTCTGGTAAAAGCACCCTGGTGAAGCTATTATTGCGCCTGTATGAAGTCCGCTCGGGAAGTATTACCCTCGATGGCATAGAATTACAAAAGTTGCAACTCCAGGATCTGCGCGGCTGTATTGGGTTAGTGAGCCAGGATATATTCTTATTTCAAGGCACGGTGGCAGAGAATATTGCCTATGGTCGTTTTGATGCTACAGAAGCACAGATAATTTCGGCGGCAAAGGTTGCTGAAGCTCACGAGTTTATCATGAAAATGCCTCAAGGTTATCAGACGATTGTCGGGGAACGGGGCCAGAAGCTGTCAGGAGGACAAAAACAGCGGATCGCGATCGCTAGGGCGGTGTTGAAAGATCCCCCGATTTTGATTTTGGATGAGGCGACGTCGGCGGTGGATAATGAGACAGAAGCGGCAATTCAGCGCTCGCTCGATCACATTACCCAAAATCGGACGACGATTGCGATCGCCCATCGCCTCTCTACTATCCGGAATGCCGATTGTATCTATGTCATGGAACGGGGCAAAATAGTAGAATCTGGACATCATGAAGAATTGCTCGCACGACAGGGAATTTATGCGAATCTATGGACAGTGCAAACGGGTGATAACTAACGATCGAGATGTAGTTGGAGCCAGGACTTCAGTAGTAGGAAAACTAAGGGAGAGGTAAAATGTTGTTACAAGATCGGGAGAATAAATCGGTAAAGTCCAAAATCAATGCATATTTTCAGCAGGAAGAAGATGCAAAAGGAAATCATTATGCTGTCGGATATGAGTATATATTTAGTCGAGCGATAGAGTTTAGGAAAGAAACAATTTACTTTCTTTTGGTAGATAGATTTTATGAGGCAGATCGGACAAAGTACGCAAATTTAAATTCAGAATATTACGATAAAGATAGGCAACATTGGTGCAAGTATTGGGGGGAGATTTGCAAGGTATTATTGACAAACTCGATTACTTAGAAAATCTGGGAGTCACGGCCATTTGGATTTCCCCCCTATTTGAACAGGTAGAAGGGATGTGGTGCGATATGACAGCCCTGCATGGCTACTGGCCGCGTGATTTTAAGCGACTGAATCAGCGTTTTCTTAACAAGGGCGATTCCAATTCCCTGGACGATTATACAGTATTCGATCGCTTGATTGCCGAAATGCACGCTCGGGGCATGAAGCTAATCCTGGATATTGTGTGTAACCATAGCAGTCCTGATATCAATGGTCGCAAAGGAGAGTTATACGATGATGGCGTAAAAATTGCGGACTTCCATAACGATGTCAACCAATGGTATCATCACAACGAAACAATTACAGATTGGCACGACGAATGGCAGCAGCTTTACTGTGAAATATCTGGTTTGGCGACCTTTAATGAAGAAAATCCTGACTATCGCAATTACATTAAATCGGCAATCAAAAAATGGCTAGATAAGGGTGTGGATGCTTTACGAATCGATACTGTCAAGCATATGCCCCTCTGGTTTTGGCAGGAATTTGTTGGCGATATTAAGGCCCACAAACCCTCTGTGTTCATTTTTGGAGAAGTCGGGTTACCATGTCACCCTTGGGATGGCAAGTCAGCTAACTTGGCGAATAAATCGGAAATGTCGATTCTGGATTATTGTCTGTGTGGAGCAATTCGGGCGGCCTTAGCTCAAAATGCGACAGGGGGTTTCACTTGATTCACAATGTGTTTGAGGGAGATTATCACTATAACGCGGCAACGGAATTAATTACCTTCATTGACAATCACGATATCCCCCGATTTCAGAGTATTAATCGAGATCCAGAGATATTACGGCTAGCGGTGCTTCTGATTATGACCTGTCGGGGGATTCCCTGCATTACCTACGGGACGGAACAGTATCTCCACAACGATACCGATGGCGGAGGAGAACCTTACAATCGTCCGATGATGGAAAAGTGGGACTGTTCTACTCAGCTTTATCAAGATTTGCGGTTGCTATCCAAGTTGCGACGAGTAAACCCGGCGGTGTCTCTGGGAAGTCATTTAGAAAAATATATCACTTCCGATGTCTACTGCTATCTGCGCCGTTACCGGGATTCTCGCTGCTTGGTGGCGATGAATAAGACTGAACATCGGGCCACGTTCTCTGTAGAGAACACAGAGTTGAAAGATGGAGAGTATAATTGCCTGATTACCGATCGCCGGTTTGCAATCAAGGATGGTAATATTTTGGAACTGGAATTGGAGCCGAAGCAGGCGATCGTCCTCAGTTATATTGGCAAGCCAGTCATGGGGAAAACGATCGTGCAGGCGCAGTTAAATGGGATGACAACTAAAATAGGGGAAACGGTGGCGGTGACGGGAGATTGTCCGGAGTTGGGCAATTGGGATATTAGCAAAGCATATCGACTGGAGCATATTAATCAAAATACCTGGTTCGGGGAGATTCCCTTTAATGAGAGCGCGGGGAAGACAATTTCTTATAAATATGTCCTGTTGCGGGAAAAATCACCGCCTCTGCGAGAAAATATGGTCAACCGCCGCTGGATTTTAACAGAGCAAGGGACCGTAAAATGGTACGATAGTTGGGCTTATTAAGGGCTAGTAGCCCGATCCGACCTCGGAGGGCAATGATCGGGATACTACGGGCCGACAGTCTCAGCAGAGTAATGGTTTCAGCTTTTAGGCTAGGTTATCTTCTGTAAAAAAATAGCACTATCCAGCAAGAATAACATGAATATTACTACTTGTAAACTCGCTATTCAGAGAAGGTTAAAAATATCTGAAGTAAATACAGACAAAATATCTAATCTACTACGAGGTTATATGCCTATGTTAGGGCTTGCTGAATAAAGCTGTAATTCATACTGGGTAAGGGTTTTGGCGTTTTTTTTACTGAAAAAGTGCAAGGTTTTGCTGCTGGGGGGACTCAACATCTATGCATTTGGTGGGGGTTACTGCTTGGAGCCTCCTGCTAGACTGACCGTGTAGTAAGCTGTATGACGTCTAGATTCCCCCTGTAGCCTTTTTCAGCAAGCCCTATGTTAGATGGATATCGTGCTATAGCAATATTGCTGGTTTTACTGGATCATTCATTTGGGGATGGACTAACAGATCAAGTTCCAAGTTTACTATATGCTGTTTGCAAAAAAATGAGTTTATTGGGGTGGTGTGGCGTAGATGCTTTTTTCGTTCTTTCGGGATTTCTGATTACAGGAATTCTTCTTGATACCCGCGAACAGCCCCATTACTTCAGAAATTTTTACGCCAGAAGATTACTGAGAATCTTTCCGGTTTACTATGTGACTTTATTAATCTTATTTGTCCTTTTGTACCCGGTTCTGAGCGGATATGAGTTTTACGATCGCCTAGAAAGTTACCAGGCTTGGTATTGGCTTTACCTAGAAAACTGGGAATGGACTTTCCACCCCAGATTTGAGATCAGTCCGATCGCCCATTTTTGGAGTCTAGCAGTGGAAGAACAATTCTATCTCCTATGGCCTTTAATTGTTTATCTGGTGCCCAGGAGATTTTTGGGTTGGTTAGTGGGTATATTGATTTTATGTCCAGCTATTGTTAGAAATGCGATCTTGCTAACTCATCCCTTCACTGACTCACTATCGCAAATTTTCTATTATAACAGCCTCTCTCGAGTAGATGCCCTCGCCTGCGGTGCGGCGATCGCCCTGTTGATGCGATCGGACCGCTGGCGGACCTTGCTACTGCGGCTGTGCCCGCTAGTTGCCATATTGAGTAGCAGTATTCTTGGGATAATTTGGGTTATCCAACCAGAAGGTTTGAGAGCAGGTCAACCAGTTGTGCCATCAATTGGCTATTCTCTATTAGCTATTTGCTTCGGCTCCCTGTTAGTTTCATCTCTAGCAGCAGCAGAAACTCACCCCCTCGTCCGGTTCCTCAACTGGTCTCCATTAAGAAAACTCGGTCGCATCAGTTACGGTTTCTATGTTTATCACTTGCCGATTATGTTTATATTGCGTCATCTCCTGCCTGTTGAGATTCACAACTCCTACCTCCTCGGCGATTTATTGATGCTGTTCTGCTGCGGATTTTTGACTCTGATGGCATCACTGTTGAGTTGGCATTGCCTAGAACAGCCGATTTTGAAGCTCAAGCGTTATTTTCCCACGCGCCTGCTTCCCGAAGACCGATCGCAAACTTCATAATTGCATCAAGCGGCGGCGATCGACCAAGCAGATGCGTTTCCCTGGTAGTTAGGTTAGGAAGCGCTTCCCAACCGGACCTCAGTCAACTCCCTAGAGAGACGCTTTTTTCGCCAGAATCATCATATCTGTGAGAAACTCTTCTTTCCAACCATGTTTATTTATACTTGACTCAATCCAAGGAACAAAATTCATTATTAATTTTGCCGTTCTCTCATCCCAACCGGCTTTAAAAAAGTCCCTTGGTTGAATCGGACACTGAATCCCCAGTAATTTCTGCGCCCTTTCATAATCCTCATAGAACCCGTTTACCTGTTTCCCTCCATAAACAACCCAATCAATAATTTGGAATGATGGACTCACTTCACTTGACGGCGCCGCAAATTCATCTGCAAAAATTTCCCTCATCAATTCTGAAAAAGGGTTTTGTATAATTGAGTTAAACAAGTCAAAACTGTAATATCTGACTGGCAAAAAATCTCCAGTTTCCGACTTAAATACCTCAGCAAATTCCTTTCTGCCAATTTTTACAACCAGAGAACCGTCGCGCTTATTCTTTACGTGTTGTAATGGTTCGCCCTTTGTTTTTGTTGTGAATATTGCCAAGATTCCTTCTGATTTCAGCAAAGAGTAAAACGCTGATAGCGCTCCCTGAACCAAATCAAATGTCACGTGGGGAAAAACCTGACCTGAAATTATTGTGTCGAAGGGAGCATAATCTCGCGCCGGTTTGACCTCTGTCATACTATTATTGAACAGATGAAAGTTGCCGAAATGATATTCTTTTTTGTCAATTTCATCTAGCCGGGTCTGGTATTTATCTCCCCTTTGGTCCAGCAGCGCCTCCAATTGAGAATCCTTTTCTACAATCGCCTTGGCTTTTAAGACTGCATGCTTAAACCGCTGCGGGTCTAACTCCGCAGCAACAATTACATCTGCTTGGGAAAGATGGGGAAAAAGCCTACCTAATCCACAACCACAATCGTAAATCGTTTGGCCGCTTTGAAGAACCATTTTCTGTAATTCTTCCTGAATAAACATGCTACTGGCTTGAAAAGTTTTAGACTTATACTCCTCTAAGGGTCTGTTTGGCTTTAGACTGACGTAACTATATTCCTTTGTCATTTTTCTCCTTATCGATCGGATCTAGAGGTTGTTCGTGGAAAATCATCGAGACTCTCTAACTGGTCTTTAGCCGAAGAAGGGCTATGCACTATAGTAGCCGAGCTGAAATGGTTTTGTCAATATAATGCGAAAAATCTCGCTTATTGCCTATATAGGGCATTTCGCCTCCCGAGAGTAGATACTCTCGGGAGCATCTTTGACTGGTCACCACTTGGGGCCGCCGTTATTTTTCCACAAACTAGCTGCTGGAAGACCCCTCGCCAACTTCCTTGCACCAGTAGGCGGCGATCGACCAATCGGTTGGGAAGCGCTTCCCAATCGGACCTAAGTCAATGATATTATTTCGCCTTTTTCGCCAGAATCATCATATCTGTGAGCAAGCCTTTTTTCCAATCATCATGTTGATTGATCCTTGACTCAACCCAGGCAGCAAAATTTCTTAATAATTTTACCGTTCTCTCATCCCAACCAGCTTTAACAAAGTCCCTTGGTTGAATAGGACATTGAATTCCCAGTAACTTCTGTGCCCTTTCATAATCCTCATAAAACCCGTTTACATGTTCCCCTCGATAAACAAGCCAGTCAATGATTTGGAATGATGGACTCACTTCACTTGACGCCGCCGCGAATTCCTCTGCAAAAATTTCCCTCATCGATTCTGCAAAAGGGTTTTGCAGAATTAAGTTAAACAAGTCAAAACTGTAATATCTGATTGGCAATTTTTTCCCCATTTCTGACTTAAATACATCAGCAAATTCCTTTCTGCTAATTTTTAACAAAGGAGAACCGTCTTCTTTACTCTTTAGGTGTTGCAATGGTTCGCCCTTTGTTTTTGTTGTGAATATTGCCAAGATTCCTTCTGATTTTAGTAAGGAGTAGAAGGCTGATAGTGCTCCCTGAACCAAATCAAATGTCACGTGGGGAAAAACATGACTCGAAATTATTCTGTCGAAGGGAGCATAATCTCGCACCGGTGCCACTTCGGTCATACTATTATTAAACAGATGAAAGTTGCCGAAATGATATTCTTTTTTGTCAATTTCCTTCATCAGGGTGTCATATTTATCTCCCCTTTGCTCCAGCAGAGCCTCCAATAGAGAATCCTTTTCTACAATTGCCTTAGCTTTTAAGACTGCATGCTTAAACCGCACCGGGTCGAACTCGGCAGCAACTATTGCATCTGCTTGGGAAAAATAAGGAAAAAGCCTACCTAATCCACAACCACAATCGTAAATCGTTTGGCCGCTTTGAAGAACCTTATTCTGTAATTCTTCCAGAATCAACATGCTACCGCCTTCTGTGATCTGGTGAATATACTCCTTCACATAAGGATGGCCTGGTGTCTCACTTTTGTAACGATATTCTGAAGTCATTCTTCTCCTTGTCGATCGGATAATTAGGTGGTTGGTGAAAAAACATCGTGACTCTCTAACTGATCTTTAGCCGAAGAAGGGCTATCTACTATATAGCTAGGCCAAATCATTTGTGTCAACAGCCTCGCGGATATATCCGCGCTTAATCCTTACCCAGTAAGGGTTTGCTCAGTTTCAGCAAGCACAACTCATTTCAGCTTGCTATATAGTAGTCGAGCTGAAATTGTTTTGTCAAGATAATGCGAAAAATCTCGCTTATTGCCTCTTTATAGAGCATTTCACCTCTTGAGAGTACCTACTCTCAAGAGCCTCTTTGACCGGTCACCACTGGCCGGCCGCCGTTATTTTCCCATGGGCTAGCTGCTGGAAGACCCCTCGTCAATTTCGTCAGTAGGCGGCGATCGACCAAGCAGATGTGTTTTCCTGGTAGTCCGGTGGGGAAGCGCTTCCCCACCGGACCTCAGTCAATGATATTATTTCGCTTTTTTCGCCAGAATCATCATATCTGTGAGCAAGCCTTTTTTCCAATCATCATGTTGATTGATCCTTGACTCAACCCAGGCAGCAAAACTCCTTAATAATTTTACCGTTCTCTCATCCCAACCAGCTTTAACAAAGTCTCTTGGTTGAATAGGACATTGAATTCCCAGTAACTTCTGTGCCCTTTCATAATCCTCATAAAACCCGTTTACATGTTCCCCTCGATAAACAAGCCAGTCAATGATTTGGAATGATGGACTCACTTCAGTTGACGCCGCCGCGAATTCCTCTGCAAAAATTTCCCTCATCGATTCTGGGGTTTTGCAGAATTTGAGTCAACAATTCAAAACTGTAATATCTGATTGGCACAATTTTTCCCATTTGCGACTTAAATACGTCAGCAAATTCTTTTCTGCCAATTTTTAACAAAGGAGAATTGTCTTGCTTACTCTTTAGGTGTTCCAATTGTTCACCCTTTGTTTTTGTTGTGAATATTGCCAAGATTCCTTCTGATTTCAGCAAGGAGTAGAAAGCTGATAGTGCTCCCTGAACCAAATCAAATGTCACGTGAGGAAAAACCTGACCCGAAATTATTGCGTCGAAGGGAGCATACTTTCGCACTGGTTCCACCTCTGTCATACTATTATTGAACAGATGAAAGTTGCCGAAATGATATTCTTTTTTGTCAATTTCATCTAGCCGGGTCTGGTATTTATCTCCCCTTTTGTTCAGCAGAGCCTCCAATTGAGAATCCTTTTCTACAATCGCCTTGGCTTTTAATACTGCATGCTTAAACCGCTGCGGGTCTAACTCCGCAGCAACAATTGCATCTGCTTGGGAAAGAAGGGGAAAAAGCCTACCTAATCCACAACCACAATCGTAAATCGTTTGGCCGCTTTGAAGAACCTTTTTCTGTAATTCTTCCTGAATAAAACTGGTACCGCCTACTGTAATTTGGTGAATATACTCCTCCACATAAGTCTGGCCTTGTATAATACCTTTGTAACGATATTCTGAAGTCATTTTTCTCCTTGTCGATCGGATAATTAGGTGGTTGCTGGAAAATCATCGAGACTCTCTAACTGGTCTTTAGGCGAAGAAGGGCTATCTACTATATAGTTTGGTCTCCTGGGTTTTGGGTGATAAGTAAATCTTATCACCACGCTAAATTAAGGGTTTCAGCCTTTTGTTCTCGGTAAAATGTATTGTGGTATACATTTTACCCCATAAACCCAGGAGAGCCATATAGCTAGCTCAAATCATTTGTGTCAACTCTGGTAGTCCGGTGGGGAAGCGCTTCGGGACCTGACCTAAGTCAACTCCCTAGAGGGACGCTTTTTTCGCCAGAATCATCATATCTGTAAGCAAAGCTTCTTTCCAATCATCTTGTTGATTGATCCTTGACTCAACCCAAGCAGCAAAACTCCTGATTAATTTTGCCGTTCTCTCATCCCAACCGGCTGTGGCCAAGTCCCTTGGTTGAATCGGACACTGAATCCCCAGTAACTTCTGAGCCCTTTCATAATCGTCATAAAATCCGTTTATCTGTTCCCCTCGATAAACAACCCAGTCAATGATTTGGAATGATGGACTCACTTCAGTTGACGCCGCCGCGAATTCCTCTGCAAAAATTTCCCTCATCGATTCTGCAAAAGTGTTTTGCAGAATTTGATTAAACAATTCAAAACTGTAATATCTGATTGGCAATACTTCTCCCACTTCCGACTTAAATACGTCGGCAAATTCCTTTCTGCCAATTTTTAACAAAGGAGAACCATCTCTCTTACTCTTTAGGTGTTCCAATGGTTCGCCCTTTGTTTTTGTTGTGAATATTGCCAAAATTCCTTCTGATTTCAGCAAAGAGTAGAACGCTGATAGTGCTCCCTGAACCAAATCAAATGTCACGTGAGGAAAAACCTGACCCGAAATTATTGTGTCGAAGGGACCATATTCCCGTACCGGTTCCACCTCTGTCATACTATTATTGAACAGATGGAAGTTGCCGAAATGATATTCTTTTTTGTCAATTTCATCTAGCAGGGTGTCGTATTTATTTTCCTTTTCGTCCAGCCAAGCCTCCAATTGAGAATCTTTTTCTACAATCGCCTTGGCTTTTAAGACTGAATGCTTAAAGTGATGCGGGTCTAACTCCGCAGCAACAATTACATCTGCTTGGGAAAGATGAGGAAAAAGCCTACCGAATCCACAACCACAATCATAAATCTTTTTGCTGCTTTGAAGAACCTTATTCTGGAATAATTCCAGAATAAAAATGCTACCGCCTTCTGTTGTTTGATGAATATACTCATCTATTTTAGGTTTGCTTGGCTTGAGAGTGGCGTAACGATATTCTGAAGTCATTTTTCTTCTTGTCGATCGTCTCGGAAGTGGGCTTTTCATCGCTGGCCCTTAGCTGTTGGGAGATCTGGTTTGGCCCAAATTATTACCCGGCAAGGGGTTGGGAGGGCTACCAACGTAACGCGGAACAAATTCGCTCCAGCGATTGGCAGTAAACCGCTGTGGGCTGGAAGCCTTGTAACGTGGGCTGTCCCGGCTTAAGTTGGTAGCCGTTGGGAGGTGCTTCCCCCATAATTTGACACCTATGATTTAGGCTCGCGATCTATAGTAGCCTCTCGGAAATGGTTTTGTCAAGATGTAGCGCCAAATTCGTTTGACTCTGGGGGTTGGCACTACTCTGCTTGACTGTATGTACCCTCGGGAGCATCTTCGACCGGTCCTACTTGGGCCGTCGTTAAGTAGTTCGTAGTTCGTAGGCAAGTAGTTCGTAGTTTGTTGAAGTTGGAATGTCAACATAGCAGAACCTCTTTCTGTGATAATCAATCAGTTATTTTTGCCAAAAATTACATGTATTTTACATTCAGCAGTTTACCAATGCACACCTACTTATTTCGCCGCTAGCTTCCAGAAGACTGATCGCCAATTTGCCAATTACACTGGCGGCGATCGACGTCAAGCGCAAAAGGTAATATCTGTCAAGAGCAGTAACGACGGTTTGCGGGTTACAGTATGGGGGCACGGCATGATTGAGGATTAAATATGGTCGCGCCGTGCCAGACTACAGGCGCTCGCCTCCCAATACCCGATCGCCTCAATACCCGATCGCCGCAATAATCGTCGCGCCGTGCCCTTACCACATGCGATCGCCCTAACTGCAAGCACTTTAGTGCTTACTACGAACGGTACTTATTACGAATGAAAACCTCAATCTTGACTTTGGGATTTGTCCTGGCCTGGGGTCATGGGACCGATGAGACCGTTGGCCGCCCCAAACAGATTGATCGGACTTTTACCGTCGGTAATCAACACGCTTTGGATGCCCAGTCCTTCCAAAAGCCGCGCCTGCATTTCTGGACCAGCTTGCGCGATCGCCCGCAGGGTATCCGGGCCAATGGCCGCTACTTTCTGGGCGAATTCGGTACTGGTAATTTCCGCCATGCGCTGGGCTTTTGCTATTTCCAGATTGTTCAGGGTTTCTTGATGGGCTAACTCTGCCTGCTGGCGAGCCCTGATTTGCTCTAATTCTGTTTGGGCACGTATCCGAGCGGCCTCCACTTCTTGCTGGGCCATGGTCACCTCTAATTGCCCTTGTATCTGTGCCGCTTCTGCTTTCGCCCTCGCTTCCGCGATCGCCTGACCCGTAGATTCGATCGCTGCATTTTCCGCCTGCAATTCCAGCAAATTTTTCCGTTCGACTTCGGCGGCACTTTTATCGACGATCTGCTGCCGTTCCAGTCGGGCCTTCGCTTCTTGTTCCAGCCGTTCGGCATCGTGCCTGGCGGCGGCCTCTTGAGCATCCGTAGTAATTTGAATGGCAATTTGCACCGATTTTTGCAGACTCCTCAAGGTTTCTTCATCCACTGGTTCCACGGACTGGATATCCACATTAGTGATCGCCAGGTTATTGGTTCTAAAGCGCAGTTCCTCTCCCACATGACCTTCGGAGTCCAGTCCAAATACGGCTTCCCGGATTATCCGCGCCGAATTGCGATGAAATTCGTCAAACTTTTTCCCCGCTACAGCCCCCCGCACCCGGGATGCGATCGCCTTACAAGCGGTATCCACAAAATCTGGCACCTGAAACAATTTAATTGCCGCTTCTTCATCATTGCGATCCACGTCAAAATACCAATTATAGGACAACCGGAGCTGCAAGCGGGCGTGATCTGATGTTTCGACGGTGAAAATATCCGTCATAAAATCAGGACCTAATAATAAAGCCAGGGACTTAATTACATGGGGTTGTTTCGGCTTGCCACCGGACAAGCTCAACACCGTAAATTGTTCGTCCGGCCCCAGCATTACCAAATCCGGCCCAAAGACAGTCCGAGCGGTTCTTTCCTTATAATCGTGGATCTGCACTGCTGCATTTTGAGGCACGTGAAAAACCACCGCTTTAGTTTTGTCCCGTTCTGAGTCTGAGAGTGAATCTATGATTGCCTGAAGTTCATCTTGTTCGTCTTCCCGATCGCCTCCTTTGACAAAATGATACCGACCCCGGTCGGAAAGGGGGTCAATTTTTTTGGTCAGCAGTTCCTCGACAATTGGCGACAATTCTTTTTCCCAAAGTTCTTCATAGGGGGTGAGCATATATGCTTGGGGACCGCTGACCAGCTTCAGTTCGCCAGTCTGAATGTCCCGCACGTAAATGCCTTCATTCTTATCCAGGGGAATAGCTTTTCGTTTCTCGACCACTTCCACTTCCACCCGGGGAATATAATCGCGAGGTCCAAAGATCGTCCACAAATCCCCGGTTGATGGCGAATTTGGTTCGCGTCTTCCCCCTCGGTAAAGGCTTCTTTGGCCCGCAACAATAGGGCTTCTTTCTCCCCGAGTATATAGACTCTTTCGATGCCTGACTCCAGGGATTCTCCCGGATGCAAGAAAAATGACGTTCTCCCCTGGCGCACTTCTCGCAGTCCCAGTTGCGGTTTCCCCGACTCGTCGATCGGATCGTTGACTATGCACCATTCCCGATCGCTCAGGGTGGTAATTTCTACTTCCCCCACCACTTCTTCATAAACGTCGGGAATATGAATTTCCGCATCCTCGAAGGTAACCAACCATTCATCTCCGGCTTTGCGCTGGCGACCCGCAGTATCTACAAAGGTGCGTTTGGCCCGCAGGTGCAATGCTTTTCGTTCTGTCAAAACGTAAGCATCAATAATCCCCACGATTTCTTCATCAACTCCGGGTAAATATGCCCCTTCTTCTCGCACCAACCACTCTTCCCCCGATCGCCGCTGGTTTCCACGGGCATCGGTGCAATTTCGCCTGGCAATCAAGCCTTGCGCTTGATTGGGCTTAATCGTGGTCGCCGTAATGGTTTCCAGCACCTCCACTTCCACCCGGGGAATATAGGTTCTCGGCCCTGCAAACAGCCACTCGTCCCCCGCCAAACGGTTAATAGTTTGGGTCTGGGTTTCTCCAGAAACCATTACGGTTATAGTCTCGACGAAATCTCGAATCGCTTTCAAGCGCAGGGCTTCATTGGGATCGACTACTTCCAGTTCGCTGACATCTTCCCATATAATTTCCCCGGGATAAAAGGGAAAGGGATCTTGAGTTAAGCGAATTTCCCGATCGCCGTACCGGAGTTTTATCTGTCCGTACTCGTCGGCGATCGGTTGGCCCGTTTCATCTCGCATAACTGGATTGGCCATCATGCAGTAATGCTGAGGCGGTACTACAATCGCCGGGGATGGTTTTAATACCAGCCGTTCGTGATCCTGAAGGGTAATCTTCTGGGGTCCCACCTCCAGCCTGGTTACCCCAGTATTATTATCGAGAATGTGAATAAATTGCTGGGGCTTCAGACGGATCACCCCACTGGGACTTTCCGGCAATTCCGTTTGATTTTCTTTCATGCGCTCTGATTTGTTCATGGATTTTTTTTGCTTTGATGGATTTTTTACCCCTACTCTATTCTAACATGGTCTCTGGCGTCTCTGGCAGGGAACGCCAGCGGGAGGCAGATCCTCCTATCTGGTATAGTAGCAATAACCGCGCCCCCCGACCACATGCTCGCGCCCAATACCCGATCGCTGCAAGCACGAAGCGTGCTTACTACAAACATGTCCTACAGGAATATATCATGTATAATGGATAATTATAATCTGTGACAAATCATGAAAAACGCACTTGACATTGCTGGTTACTTTCTGCGCCGCGTAGACAGAGAGGCGGGGGATCCCATTTCTCCCCTCAAGCTGCAAAAGTTGGTATATTACGCTCAAGCATGGAGTTTAGTATTGATAAATAAACCCCTTTTTGTGCAAGATATTGAAGCCTGGGTTTCTGGTCCAGTTGTGCGGGATGTCTGGGATGAATATCTGGCTTATAAATATAGAGATATTCCCGCGCCAGCAGATCTAGATATCGAGTTAGCATCTGATGAAATAGAGGTGCTAGAAAAAGTCTGGAATGCTTATGGAGAATTAAGTGCTAAACGCCTTCAGGATCTGACAAAATCAGAAACTCCTTGGCTCAACGCTCGTCAAGGCTTGGAACCGGCGCAAAAATCAACTAATGTCATATCTCATGACGACATGAAGTCATACTATGCGGAGTTTGTGGAAGCTTAGGTGAGCAAAAAGCAGAAGATAAAAAAGCCTTCTCAGCAGAAAACCGTCAGGCATATTTCTGAGAAGGCGATCGCCAAATTAAGCCAAATTAACTGCTTGACATTACCCCAACAGTTCGTCTACAGTAAATACTACATCCGGAAAAGCTTGTATTGTCACAGTTTCCTCCTCTTGGAACTGCCGTACATTTTGATAACCGTTTTCAGCAGGTTCTCGATATACTTCCAGACATCCATCGTTGATATTTACCAACCAGACTTCCCTGATGTTATCTTCTGCATAGAGAGGAACTTTTACCTCTCGATCGTAATTAACAGTGCTGTCAGCTACTTCCACCAACAAGAAGATATCCTCTGACTGAGGATGTCCCGTTGCGTAAAAATCAGCACGCCGTCGCAGTAAAGATATATCTGGTTGCGGTTCGGAATTGTCATCCAATTCCACAGGATCTTGAACTCCAATAGTTATCCTTCCTGCTAAACGCGACATGAATAATTCGTTCAGACGCTTCACACAAGCGGTATGACGGGGACCCATAGGGGACATTTGGATAATTTCTCCTCGGATTAGTTCTACTCGATCGCTCTCTGTTAAGACACCATCTGCCATCATTTTGTGGTAGTCTTTTACTGTAAACATCCGTCTGAGTAACTCTACAGGCATGATTACCTCCTACCAAACTTACTCCCATAGTCTAGCATTTAAAATCGGAAGTTGTCAACCCTTTTGGCGATTAATTTGCGATCCACTTACTGAAGAAAATATAAAAAATGTTGCCGGAGGGTAAAAAATAGGATATAAATAGTTAGAATGAGATAAGACCAGAGGTAAACAGATGAGACGCAGGAAAAAATCATTCATCTACAGGATTAAGCGAAAGGTAAGGCGCTGGTTCAGGCGCTGGCGGTGGCGCCCGATCCTGGGGTTGCTACTACTCTGCTTGACAGTACGCGCCCTCCCCTATCTCGCCCCTATCCATAGCAGCGATATCCAGCAAAATCAACAGGCGATCGAGTTTACGGACCGCAACGGACTTGCTTTGGGAACCCTTCTGACTCGCAACCAGGAAAATACCGCAGTCGTTCGTCTCGGGCAAGTATCGGATTACTTTATTCACGCAATAATTGCCGCAGAAGATAAGCGCTATTATCAACATGGGGCCCTGGACGTGCAGGCGATCGCCCGTTCTCTGTTAGAAGCGATGCAAGCAAAGCAGATCGTCAGCGGTGCATCGACAATTACCATGCAATTAGCGCGGATGCTAGACCCCAGTCCCCGCACTATAGCCAACAAAATTAGGGAAATTTGGCTGTCCTGGCGCTTAACCGCCGGGATGAGTAAAGGGGAAATTCTGGAAGCTTACATTAATAGATTGCCAATGGGTGGTAATATCTATGGAGTAGAAGCAGCGGCCCGGACTTATTTCGGCATTCCCGCTGCGGAGTTGAATTTGGCCCAAGCTACTCTCCTAGCAGCTATTCCTAATGACCCCACTGACCTCAATCCTTATAGTAATTGGCAAGGGTTAAAGCAACGACAAGCTTACGCGATCGATCGCCTGGTAGCGGACGGGTACATTACCCCCACAGAAGGCGATCGGGCCTTCAGGGAAAAGATCTCTTTGCAACCGCGCAACAAAGGAATTATCGCCGCCCCCCATTTTCTGTTCTTTGTCGCCCAGCAACTCCCTCAGCAGCATCCTGCTGTAGTTAGAACCAGCATCGATCGCCCCTTGCAGCAGTTTGTGGAAGCGCAAGTGCAGCAAATAATTGACGGTCTCGCCTCCCATAACGTTCGCAATGCTGCCGCCTTAGTAATAGACAATCATACTGGGGAAGTTTTAGCCTATGTTGGTTCTGCAGATTACAATAACCCAGGCAAGTTAGGTCGCAATGATGGGGTGCAAGCTTTGCGACAACCGGGCAGTACTCTCAAACCTTTTCTGTACGAGTTGGCCTTAGAAAAACGTCTGATCCATCCCAATACGATCTTAGCAGACGTACCCACCCATTACCCCATTCCCGGTGCCAAACTCTACAGTCTTCTAGATTACAGCGAAACCTTTCACGGACCGGTACGAGTCCGGGTCGCTTTGGCAAATTCTCTGAATATTCCCGCAGTCCGAGTCTTGGAACAAGTGGGAGTCAAAAATTTCCTCACCCGCCTGCATCAGCTAGGATTTTCACATCTAGACAAATCTCCACAATATTATGGTTTGGGGTTGGCCCTCGGTAGCGGCGAAGTCAGTCTCTGGGAGTTGGCCCGCGCCTACCTTACCCTCCCCCGACTCGGAGATGCGATCGGGTTATCCGTTATCCCCGTAAAAACATCTGAAAACCTTGAGTTTGAAGATTCACCTTTGAGGCGTGGGACAATGGGATTAATTACAGATATGCTGAGTGACCCCCACGCCCGGGCGATCGAATTTGGTGTAGATTCAGTATTGAACTTACCCTTCCCCGCAGCAGTGAAAACCGGGACATCTTCTAATTATCGCGATACCTGGACAGTAGGGTTTACTAAAGACTATACTGTGGCAACTTGGGTCGGGAATTTTAATGGCGATCGCATGCAAGAGGTATCCGGGGTTACGGGAGCAGCCCCACTTTGGCGGCGGATTATGTTACACTTGCACGAAACATCGGCACCCCCAGCATTTCCCCCACCGGAACATCTCGTTCAACGACCGATCTGCGCCCTTTCCGGGTTGCGACCGACTCCAGCTTGTCCCGCTGTAGTGCGAGAATATTTCTATCCCGAAGACTTGGCAGAGTACGATCGCCATCTCGACAGTTTCTATCAGTTGGTATCTGATGAGAGTGACGATCTCGAGTATAGGATCGACTTGCCTCCAGAATACGACGAATGGGTCGCCATGCAGCACGCGCCCGCCCTGTTTGCTACGGACTTAAAAATTGTCTCCCCTCGGGATGGGATGTTTTCTTGCTAGAACCTGCATCCCGGGTCGAGTTCAAACTCGCTGGCATAGAGGATGAACCTGTAGAATGGTGGTTAAATGGGAAACAACTTGCCAGCGGACCATCCAATCATTTATTCTGGTCATTGCAGCCCGGTGACTGGACTTTGCAAGTTAAAGCTGGAGAAAAAAGCGATCGGGTGAATTTTGAGGTCCTGTTGGCCGAACATCGACCCACACCCCGGGGCTTTTCGATCGGCAATTAGATCCCGTAATGCCAGAATGGGCGAAACCCGGTTTTTCGGGAAAACCGGGTTTCTGGGTACTGAGGCGATCGGCAACTTTATCAACGTCAATAATCAATAAACTTCCATGAAAATTATCTCCGATCGCAAATTTGATGGGGTGCATCTCATCTTTGCAAAAATTTTAATGTCGTAGGTTGGGTTGAGGCACGAAACCCAACCCGCGATATGTTGTTGGCGCTGGACTTGTTGGGTTTCCTAACGTCAACCCAACCTACGAATGTCTTTATCAACTACGAACCTCGGCAAACGCAAAGCGCGTTTACTACGAACCCGGGGTCTTCGATCGCACTTTTTCTATCTGCACGGTAAAATATTCTGAATCGACTCTCAACTCTGAAGCTAACTCTAATCCCTCCTTAAATGCCTCTAATGCTTTCCCATATTCTTCTCGATCTACGTGAATCTGTCCAATCAGATCGTAAGTCTTCATCTTACCATACATATCATAGGAGCGATCGTGTACATACAGCAACTGCCTGTAAACCGCTAAGGCAAACTCGGCCCGATCGGACTCTCGATACAGTTGCCCCAACCTTGACAAGGCTACCGCTGCATCGCTAAACTGCTGCAAGGATTCTGCTAACTCGTAAGCTGCTTGATAATATTCCGCTGCTGCTGCCATTTTCCCCGTAGCTACATAGTCAGAACCAATGCTTATTTGCAATTCCGGAATCTCTGTTAAATTGTCCCCTTCCAGGTATAATTCCACTAGCTGGTTTTTGACTTCGATCGCCCGATCTGGCATTCCCCCTCGGTCGTAAATGTATGCAAGCTGCTGCCCATAGATTAACTGACTCGCCCGATCGCCCTCTGACACCTTTAACGCCAGCAACTCTCCATACGCTGTTGCTGCCTCCACATAATCAAACCAACTCAAATGCAGTTGGCCGATCTTATTTAACATCTCCGCGATCGCCCCCTTGTCTTCCGATCGCCTTGCTGCTGCGATCGTTTCTGCATACACGGACAGGGCTAGATCGGGCGATCGCATCTGTTCGTAAGCGGACCCCAGTTCCGACAATAGCACCATATTCTGGGACGATGACGCCTGTTCCTGCACCGACTGCAACCGCCCCTTCACTACCAACAACTCCTCCGACCGATTTTCCCCCCAGGCGATCGCCCCAACTCTCCCCAATGCTTCCACTTCCGCCATCGGCCCCAAACTCCGTCGCAGTCGCAACTCTCGATACCAGATCTCAAACGCCTTCTGCCTATTACCTCTATCTAACTGGGTCATGGCCGATCTATGCAACCCGTCCAGCTGGGCCAGGAAATCCTGCTTTTCCCCAGGAGACATTGGTTTTTGAGGCAGCAGCGGGTCTGGTTCAGTCATCTCCAACGGACTGGGAGGCAGATCGCGCTTCTTGGCCGACACCCTTGGAGATCCGGCAAAACTCACAACTAACATTGCCAACGTCAAGCCCAGCAGTTTTTGCCCTTTCATTGCCCATTCCTCAGTAGATTTTACCAGACCCCGCTTTTTGCTTAACATTATGTCATAATATAAGCATTTTGAATAGTAAAAGCGAGGCACAGGTGAAAATTGTAGTCCTTGGCAGTGGAGGTCGAGAACACGCCATTACCAGAACTTTATTGCGATCGCCCCAGGTGGAACGAGTCTTCTGCGTACCGGGCAATGGCGGCACAGCTACTACTGACCGCTGTCAGAACCTGGCCTTGACGGTGGATGACTTCCCCGGTATCGGACAATTTTGCTCCGATAATCAGATATCCCTGGTAGTAGTCGGTCCGGAATTGCCCCTATCCCAGGGTATTACAGACTACCTACAACAGCAACAAATTCCTGTTTTCGGTCCTACCAAGGCCGGGGCTCAAATTGAGTCCAGCAAAGCTTGGGCAAAAGCATTGATGGCAACAGCGGGCATCCCTACGGCCTTCGCTTCTGTATTTACAGATGCTAACACGGCTAAAGCTTACGTGCAAACTGGAAAACTCCCGATCGTCGTCAAGGCAGATGGTTTGGCCGCTGGTAAGGGCGTCACGGTTGCTACTACTTTAGCAGCAGCAGAAGCCGCGATCGAGACTGCCTTTTCAGGTAAATTTGGGGCGGCGGGTTCCCAGATCCTGATTGAAGAATGCCTATATGGTCAAGAAGTCTCGATTCTCGCTTTAACTGACGGTCAAGCAATTATACCCCTATTGAGCGCCCAAGACCACAAGCGCATTGGCGAAGGAGATACGGGCCCTAATACTGGTGGCATGGGTGCCTATGCCCCCGCTCCCATTATCACCCCAAACCTGATGCAACGCATTGAAAAAGAAATTCTTTCCCCTGCAGTGCGGGCAATGGCCGATCGGGGTATAGTTTACCGAGGCGTTCTCTACGCGGGTTTGATGATTACCCCCTCTGGGGACCCCAAGGTAATCGAATTTAATTGTCGCTTTGGCGATCCCGAAATTCAAGCTATTCTCCCCCTCCTAGAAACTCCCTTAGAAGAAATACTATACGCTACCGCCACGGGACGCTTGGCAGAACTAGGCCCGTCTGGGCGCAGCATCGCCTGGAAAAATGAAGTCTGTGCTTGTGTTGTCCTGGCAGCTAATGGTTATCCGGGAACCTACGAGAAAGGTAAAGCGATCGCAGGGATCGAGCGGGCGGAAGAGAAGGGGGCCATTGTCTTCCAAGCGGGCACCAGACTGCAAGGGCAACAACTACTCACAGATGGCGGTCGCGTCCTCAACATTGTAGCAACGGATTCAACCTTCGATCGAGCCTTTGCCCGCGCCTATGCTGCGGTAGACTGCATCGGGTTTGAAGGTATGTACTATAGACAGGATATCGGTCACCGCGTGATTAAAGCATGACTACCGTGATGTATTCATCCGCCCTACGTTTTGACCCGGGCAGGCGAGACGCCCGCCCTACGTTTTGACCCGGGCAGGCGAGACGCCCGCCCTACGTTTTGACCCGGGCAGGCGAGACGGCCCGCCCTACTTAACTAACAACTGACAGATATGATCGCGTTAATCAAGAAGATTCGAGAAATTATAGCCAACTGGTGGTCCGAGTTTACCCTGCAAACCAGATTAATGGCAGCAGCCACCTTGGCCGTAAGTTTAATTATGAGTGGTCTGACATTCTGGGCGGTCAATAGCATTCAACAGGATGCCCGTCTGAGTGATACCCGCTTTGGTCGCGACCTGGGTCTACTCCTAGTTTCTAATATAGCACCCCCGATCGCAGAAGGCAATCTCACAGAAGTGGCTCGCTTTTCCCAGCGCTTCTATGAAAATACTGATAATATTCGCTATATGCTGTACGCCGATGAAGAGGGCAATATTTTCTTCGGATTACCTTTTTGGGAGTCGGAAGTGCATAGTTCCCTGACAATTAAGCGGCGCATGCAGTTACCAGCAGAGTTCGGTCGTGATGCCCAGTTTCCCTTTGTCCGACAGCATCAAACTCCTTCCGGAGAAGTCACTGATGTCTTCGTTCCGATTACCCACTCAGGCCAAAATTTGGGAGTATTGGCCCTGGGCATTAATCCTAACCCGACTGTGGTCACTTCCTCCCATCTTACCCGGGATGTGACGATCGCGGTTTTTGTCTCGATCTGGGTAATGGTAATCCTGGGTGGAGTATTTAATGCCTTGACGATCACCAAACCGATTAAAGAATTGCTAGTGGGGGTAAAAAACATTGCTGCTGGGAATTTCAAGCAGCGAGTCGATCTACCTTTGAGTGGGGAACTGGGGGAATTAATCCTCAGTTTCAACGAAATGGCGGAACGACTAGAACGGTATGAGGAACAAAATATTGAAGAAATGACCGCCGAAAAAGTGAAGCTGGAAACCCTAGTGTCCACGATCGCCGATGGGGCGGTGTTGCTAGACCCAGATTTACAGGTGATGCTAGTTAACCCCACGGCACAACGAATTTTTGGCTGGGAAGATAAATCCGTGGTAGGCTCTAAGGTACTGGATAAACTGCCGCCCCTAGTGCAGGTGAAACTGACGCGACCCCTACATGAAATTGCCGCTGGCAAAATGCCGACAGCAACTAGAGATGGTGCCGAGTTTCGCATCACTCTCACGGAACCAGTAAACCGTACAATCAGGATTTTACTGACGACTTTACTCTCCCACCGGGCGACGGGAGAAGAGTCCCTCTGTAAAAGCTGTCTCCACGATCGGGAGGATACCTGTAGGTTCCCCGATCGTCCCCATGTCACGGAATGCGTCCTCTACGAACATCATGCCAGCAATCATATAATTGAGCAATACCGGGAAAGCTTGAAGGGCATTGCCATCACGGTGCAAGACATTACTCGCGAAGTAGAATTAAATGAAGCCAAGTCCCAGTTTATCAGCAACGTCTCTCATGAGTTAAGGACGCCTCTATTTAATATTAAAGGATTTATCGAGACTCTTTACGAGTACGGCGAAGAACTGACGCAAGCGGAACGTCGCGATTTCCTGGAAACCGCCAATCACGAGACCGATCGCCTCACGCGCCTGGTGAACGACGTGTTAGACTTGTCGAGACTAGAAACATCCTGTCGGATCTATCATTTTAATCCCGTAGACATCGGGCAACCGGTAGAACAAACCTTGCGGAATTATCAGCTGCATGCTAAGGATAAGGGAATTGAACTGCTACAGGATATCGAAGCTAATTTGCCCCCAGTATTAGGGAACTACGATCTCTTACTGCAGGTATTTACCAATCTCGTGGGGAATGCGCTGAAGTTCACCGAGTCAGGGGGACGAGTGATGATTCGCGCCTATCTGTTAGAAGATGCATTCCCAGAACTAATGATAGAACATAAAAGGCAAGCGGTGCGAATAGAGATATCAGATACAGGAGTTGGGATTGACAAACAGGACCAGCAAGCGATATTCGATCGATTTGTCCGGGTGGAAAAACCGAGTTCACACTCTCGAAGGTACGGGATTAGGTTTGTCGATCGTCCGGAATATAATGGAGAAGCATCACAGTCGGATCCAGTTAGTGAGTGAAGTAGGAGTGGGGACTACGTTCTGGTTCGACTTAGCAGTATATCGGGAAAAGCAGGTATCGGGAGAAGATGTAATTATAGGGCGGGAATCTTATTTATCCGAGGTATCGTAGGGCGGAATGTCACTTCAGTGATTCCGGGGTTCGTAGTAATCACTTCAGTGATTCCGGGGTTCGTAGTAATCGCTTTAGCGATTCCGAGGTTCGTAGTAATCGCTTTAGAGATTCCGGGGCCTTATTTGCCTTTGCGGGTTTATGGGATACATGGCAGTCTAGGGAGGGAGACAAGATCGTCTCTTGTACGATTTTGACAACTGCTGCTAACGAACGGGTGGGTCACATTCATCAGCGGATGCCAGTAATTATGTCCCCAGCAGCTTACTCTCAATGGTTATATCCCGAGAACAAGAATATTCAAGAACTATTGCCATTATTCGAGCAAAATGCTAACATATAACATAGATAGTAGCATATCCAGTCAGTTCGGCAGTCAATAATGCTAGGAACGATCGGGCAGAAGGCATCCAGGCGCATAACGGCAAAGAAACCGGGTTTTTGTAGGTTGGGTTTCGTACCTCACCAGAGGTTGCTGAACCTGAAATGCCCGATCGTTCAAAGCAGATTGCCGGCGAGGCAGAGCCTCATTTTTACGTTCCCTGCCAGAGACAGGGAAGGAGAAATGATTACAAAGAGATCAGCAAGCTGAAGATTACCAACCCCAGCAGCACTAACCAGGTCATATTCCGCCTGACCCAGAATTGAATTCCTTGACTGCTGAAGATATTTCTATTAAGATTGTACTCAACAATTGGTTCGTAAATATCTTGGTAGAGAGTACAATCTCTAGCAGAGGGGCGCTGAGGAAAGTCACAGGTATCATCGGCGTGGTAAGTGCAACAGTTGCACAAAGGTTCGTCCCCCGTAGCGCGGTGTAAAGGGATGCCCGGATGACCGTATGCTTTCAGGACCAGACCGCAATGGGGACAGAAAACAGCTTGAGAATTGATAGATTGGTGACAGCGAGGACAATCGGACATGAGATAATTGTGATATTCAGTCTTACCCATATTAAGATATCATATTGACGGCGACCCAGACCATTCAGAGGAACAGTCATGATCTACTGTCTGAACCCGAACTGCTTAAATCCCCAAAATCCCGATAACCATCGCTTTTGCCAGAGTTGCGGCGCCAAGTTAATCCCGCAGTTGCTGGACCGCTTCGCTATTCTGGAAAGATTGGGGGAAGGAGGATTTGGCAAAACCTATCGGGCCACTGACGGCCATCGGATGAATGCCAATTCCGTAGTCAAGCAGTTCGCCCCGGCCCCCGAGATGCAGCAGGCCATGGGCAGCAACCCCCAACTGCGGGACAAAATGCTGGAATTGTTTGAGCGGGAGGCAACTCAATTGTTAGAATTGGGGCAGCATCCCCAAATACCCGCTTTGTTTGCTTACTTTCAAGCAGACTTGGAATTGCCAGCAGGGACATATCCCTATTTATATCTGGCCCAGGAGTATGTGGAGGGGGAGAATTTACTGCAAACCTTGGCACAGAAACAAGCTTTTGACGAAGCTGAGGTAAGGTCTATATTAGCTGACTTGTTACCGATTCTGGACTTGATTCACTCTCGGAAAGTGATTCATCGGGACATCAAACCCGATAATATCATGCGGCGTGGGAGTGACGGCAGATTAATGTTAATTGATTTCGGCGTTTCCAAGCAAGCAACGGGAACGACTCTGCAACCCCGGAATACCATTGGCACTACGGGAAGTAGCAAGACGACAGCGGGAACACCCGGATACGCGCCACCGGAACAAATGCTTTACGGCAAAGCTTATCCTGCTAGCGACCTTTATGCCCTGGGGGCAACTTGCATTCATTTACTGACGGGAGAAAATCCTTTCTTTCTGTTCAAACCGATGGACAGTCAGTGGTTGTGGCGAGAAAGCTTGCCTTTGCAAGGCAAGTCTGTCAGTCGCCAGTTAACTCAGGTGATAGATGGCCTGCTGCGGGAAAAACCGAAGGACCGTTATCAGTCAGCCGCTGAGGTGTTAGTAGCATTAAACTCCAGCGTCTCCTCCCCTCCCAAGGCAGGCCAGTCGGTGCCATTATCAACTATTATTTCCATGCCCCCGGGCACCGTCCACCAGCAACCGAGTTCGGGGGCGAGTACTTTACCAACCTTTGAATTTAAGGTAGTGACTGTAGATGATGGGCGAGGGAGAAAAACGAGGACTCGTCTCCTGCGGGCCGAGTTTTATCGGGAAGACTTGGATAATGGCGTGATACTGGAGATGGTCTCTATTCCGGGGGGCACCTTTACGATGGGTTCCCCTGCAAGTGAAAAAGGGCGGTCTGATTGTGAAGGTCCGCAGCATCGGAGAACTATAGCACCTTTCTTCATGGGCAAGTTCACCGTGACTCAGGCCCAGTGGCAAGCCGTGATGAATAATGCTAATCCATCAAATTTCAAAGGCGATAATCTGCCTGTAGAAAATGTATCCTGGAATGATGCGGTAGAATTCTGTCAGCGCTTGTCTCGCCAGACGGGACGCGAGTACAGATTCCCCAGCGAAGCGGAATGGGAATATGCCTGTCGCGCTGGCACCACGACTCCCTTCCACTTTGGGGAGACCATCACTACAGATTTGGCGCAATACAATGGTAGCGAAACCTATGCTGCTGGACCAAAGGGAATTTATCGAAGGGGAACAACTCCTGTCGGCAGTTTTGGGGTAGCGAATGCTTTTGGATTGTACGACATGCATGGAAATGTTTGGGAATGGTGTGCCGACCCTCGGCATGAAGATTATCAGGGTGCGCCCTCTGATGGCAGGGTTTGGGAGTCTGGTGGAGATGATTCAAGACGGATGCTGCGCGGCGGCGATTGGTTCGACAATCCCAGGTTTTGTCGCAGTGCCGACCGCCTCAGCTATGGGCCGGGCATCAGGAACGACTTCTTCGGTTTGCGTGTTGTTTGCGTGTATTCCCGGTGAGGACTCCTTAACCCCTTGGCCCTTTTGCCCTCTTGCCCTTTTCCCTCATCGCCGCAGGCGATCGCATTTTGGCAGTAAAATGTAGGCAAGCCGTAAAGTGGGTTACTAGAACAAGGGGCGATGAAAATCTAAAATCATTGCATGGGTATGATTGTACTCTCTGCTGAAGCACTCGAAGATGGGTGTGGTCAAAACCCGTCGATCGTTCCATGGGCCCTCCCAGTCGCCGGATACCCCGGGTTTGAGTTCGTAGTTCTCCGTTAGGTCACGTAATCATGCGGGTTGGCCAGCATTTCGATCGACAAGACCTCGATCGGGCGAGAGAGTAACTGTCACTCCTCACGTCCCTGAAGATGCGGGGGGGACCGCTTGCGTTCCCAGGCAGAGCCTGGGAACGAGGGGGGCTATGACATTGCCTCGCCAATCGCCGCCACGGGGGGGGTTTGGGGGGCTCGGAGTACACAACTGCTCCTACACACTTGTTTACAATAGTATAATGTAAACTTACATTATACTATTGCTTGTTTACATTATGCTATTGTAAACAAGCAATAGTATAATGTAAGTTTACATCTACTTAATTTAATTTTACATTATTACTAATAAAATAACATTGGCTTATTGTAAGGCAGCAATAGTTTAATGTAAAATTACCTTTAACAAAGGTAAGCCAGCAATTAATGTAAGCCAGCAATAGTTAATTATCAGCCAACAAGGGGTTATTGTTTGGCGGCGTCGTGCAGTATCCGAGGTAATGTATAATTTGTAAGCAGCTAGGTTGACGAGCGTTAGCAAAGAGAACGGCGATCGCAGTATCCCTTAAGAGTCAAGGAGGATCGTGAATCAGATAGAGGGCGATCGCCCTGACGGTAAAGAATGAAAGGAAAGCAATGAAAATATTAACAGATTATCTGGAAGTATGGCCTCAAATGTAAAAGTATGGTATGACAAAGAAGGAGACTATCTGGAAGTGATATTTTCAGATAAACCAGGTTATATGCAGGAAACAAACAACGATGCGGTGATGGAAATGGTGGATGAAGAAGGTAATATTTTATGATTTTCGATCTTGGCGGTGAGTCGTCTGTCACAGTCAAAGCCATTAGTGGCTGAATTAGCCGGTAATGGAGAATTATAATAGGAACATGCAGGCTTCCTGGGCCCCGAACTTCGGCGTAAGGACCGCCGGAGACAAACAACATTTTTAGTCTGTTTTAACTGAAATATTGCAATTGTCAATTAGTCAATTAGTCTCCTGGCCCGCCGTGGGTTTTAACCCACGGCTAATAGCTGAAGTGGGTTAAAACCCACTTCTTCGCCTTGTCAAGAAAGGCCCGCCGTTGGTTTTGAACCACCGCGTTACCAGGCGGATCCAGGTAACGAGGCTCAGGTGGGTTAAAACTCATATCTTACACCATTTTAGACTAGAGGCGTCTCCTCGATAACTCGTTCCCTGGCACTCGCCTCAAGAGCGAGGGTAAAAAGATAATATTTTCAGTCGGTTTTCAACCGACTTTAGCCTCGTTACCTGGCTCCCGCCTGGTAACGCTCTGGTTTGAACGGCGGGCTGTGAGACTTATGGTATGTTAAGATATCATCTTGACAGCGACTCCGAAATCCATAGGAACATCATGATCTACTGCCTGAACCCAAACTGCTTAAAGCCCCAAAATCCCGATAACCATCGCTTTTGCCAGAGTTGCGGCGCCAAGTTAATCCCGCAGTTGCAGGACCGCTTCACGATCCAGGAAAGATTGGGGGAAGGAGGATTTGGCAAAACCTATCGGGCCACTGACGGCCATCGGATGAATGCCAATTCCGTAGTCAAGCAGTTCGCCCCGGCCCCCGAGATGCAGCGGGCCATGGGCAGCAACCCCCAACTGCGGGTTTGGGGGGCTCGGAGTACAGAACTGCTCCTACACACTCGTTTACAATAGCTTATTGTAAACTTACAATAAGCTATTGTAAACTTGCATTAATTTATTTTAGACTAGCAATAACGTAATGTAAATTAACATTAATTTAATTTTACATTAGAACTAATAAGATAACATTGGCTTATTGTAATCCAGCAATAGCTTAATGTAAGATTACCTTGAACAAATGTAAGCCAGCAATTAATGTAAGCCAGCAATAGTTAATTATCAGCCAACAAGGGGTTATTGTTTGGCGGCCTTGTGCAGTATCCGAGGTAATGTATAATTTGTAAGCAGCTAGGTTGACGAGCGTTAGCAAAGAGAACGGCGATCGCAGTATCCCTTAAGAGTCAAGGAGGATCGTGAATCAGATAGAGGGCGATCGCCCTGACGGTAAAGAATGAAAGGAAAGCAATGAAAATATTAACAGATTATCTGGAAGTATGGCCTCAAATGTAAAAGTATGGTATGACAAAGAAGGAGACTATCTGGAAGTGATATTTTCAGATAAACCAGGTTATATGCAGGAAACAAACAACGATGCGGTGATGGAAATGGTGGATGAAGAAGGTAATATTTTATGATTTTCGATCTTGGCGGTGAGTCGTCTGTCACAGTCAAAGCCATTAGTGGCTGAATTAGCCGGGAAGGGAGAATTGGTTGGGGGGGGGATCCGCGCTTCCGGCGTCGCATTCAGTCTGCTAGAGAAAGCATCCGAGCTGGACGATGTGTTAAACTAGAGGACGTTGAACTATAAAATCGCGATCTTATCGTTCCCTGTTTCTACAGGGAACGCGCTGCTTTTTATATGAGGAGGGTGGAAATGGAAATGTCCGATGAACTTCGTATAGAGTACGATTTGCGGCGTTTGCGTGTCAGGAAAGTAGGTCCTGGAAGAAAAATTTTTGACCAGACGATAATTCATCTAGAACCAGACGTAGCAGAAGTGTTTTCCAATTCAGAATCAGTGAATGAGGCGCTAAGGTTTTTGATTAGAATCGCTAAGGAGAACAAACAAGCAATATCTTCACAGTATCCGAGGTAATGCTATAATCATAGGCATGAGAAATTACGACTCGTCCAGAAGACATAATATCCGATCGAATGGTAGGGTCTCGATCGCCTGTAATTTATCCTAGTGTTCAAATTACCACCCATCTTAGATAATGATACCCCCTTTTGACGAGAACGGTAATCTTCCCCCAGGTATCCATTGGGCGGAATGGTCAGAATTTCAAGAAAGATTTTGCACTAACTCTCGTCGCAAACGACTTATGGACGGACTACAGGAAGTAATGGAACAGCTACAAGCAGCTGGATGTCGCACTATCTACATTAATGGTAGCTTTGTAACTGTTGCTGCCAACCCGGGTGACTTCGATGCCTGTTGGGATCGAGAAGATGTTGATATTGACTTCCTGAGAAAGAATGCCCCGACTTTACTAAAAATTGACGATCGGGCCGCCCAAAAAGCAAGATATAGAGGCGAAATTTTCCCCTCAGACCAGCCAGTAGATGAGAATATAATGTCAATCGACTTTTTTCAGCGAGACAGAGAGCAAAACCCCAAAGGCATAATTGCTATAGATTTAAGGAGATGGGAACCATGATTAAAAACGATCGCCAGTATCGGATAAGCAAAGATTGGGTGGAGAAATTTGAACAGGCGATAGCATCCCTGGAACACAGGCAACAGCAGCAAACCTGGTCGAAACTGCTGCAAGAGTCTTATGAAAGTCATATAGCGGCCCTGCGGTCAGAAATAGCGGAGTACGAAACTCTGAAAGCACATTCTGACAATAAGTTCGCCTTTGGCCGCACGAACTTCACTGTAGACAAGATCGCGCAGTTCTTGATTAAAGCCAGAATTGCCGCTAAAATAAGTCCAGCAGAGTTAGCAAGTCTCGCCCAAATACCCGTGGAAAAGATTACGGAATACGAACGGAATAATTATGAAAGTGCCAGCTTTTTGGAGGTAATAGAAGTAGCAGAAGTGTTAGGAGTTAATATCCAGCAAGCAGTTGTGATCTCGGAAATAGATAATTTTCTCCAGAAAAATATAGCAATTGTTCGCCAACAGTCAAATCTGGAATGGGTAAGATAGCGATCCTTGGGGGCGATCGCATGTATTCGGGGCACGGCGATGACCGGAAATCAATTTGTCAAGATATCAGATGCCGTGTCCCGATCGCAAGGTCGAGTAGATTATGGCCTATCTCCTCAGACAGAGGATGGAGTTGTCGAGGGGGCACCGCCAAAACCGGTATAGGGACGTGAATCAACCGGTTGAACTCCAATCACAATATCCTCCTTGGGAACGCCCATTTCTACCAGTTCTTCCGCGATCGGGCGATCGGTCTCATTGCGCTGAATCCAGATTTGGCCATCTTTAATATCCAAATGCATAAGCGAATTATAGATGCGCAGATGTTTGTCCCACCCCAAATAGACAACTAAATAGCGATCGCGTTCCGGATCGAAAATCCTTTGAATCTCAAGTTCGGCATTAATCACCGTTCCCCTACTGCGTTCTATTAGCAGCTTTTGAATGCATTGACGATAATAATCTAGTCGATCCATTTGACAATCACCTCATCAACTTGGTTATACAAAATCAGCTTAATTTGATGCTGGCGAATCGATGCTTTAGGCAGAGGTCGTCTGAAAAAAGACTCATAAGCAGTAAACGGAACTGCCAAGTACAGAATGCGATCTGGTTCATTCGCTGCTAGGGCTAAACGGTAATTCAACAACTGTCCCAACGCTAGGTGAAAATCATACATCGGTGAGTCATTTAAAAAACTTTTGATTTCAACTGCAATTTTTACTCCCGATCTTTCAGCCCCCAAGAGTCTATCTGCTGCCAAGTCAATTTCAACCAGATCCTTATCCTCAAACTTAATCGTCAGCGGATCCTGCGTAATTATCCACTGTTCTTTTTCGAGACCTCGCTTTACAGCATAGTGAAATTTGTCTTTAGCTGACATTATTCTCCCAAGAGTGTAGTAATATAAGAAAGTATAACACAAATGACAAGACCGATGAACTTATTTAACCGCTTCCCGAGAAAGTTACGACCGGTGCTCCAATTCCTAGGTTTGTTTAGCTTATGTTTTTTGCTAGTCGTTAGCTGTAGCAACCCTCCTGCTACAACGAGATCGAATACCGATCGCATTATCATCGGCACAACCCTGAAGGTGCGGACCGTCGATCCAGCAGATGCTTACGAACTGGCATCCGGCAATTTACTGTATAATCTGGGCGATCGCCTGTACAGTTATGCCCCAGGCACGACCCAGTTGGTCCCGCAACTAGCCACAGAATTACCCCAAGTCAGTAAAGATAATCTCACATACATTATCCCCTTGCGTCAAGGGGTAAAATTTCATGATGGCACGGCTTTCAACGCCGAAGCAATGTCATTTTCCTTGCGGCGCTTCATCGAAAACGAAGGCCCGCCTTCCTTCTTGCTAGGTGACGTAGTAGAATCTATCCAAGCAACGGGAGAGTACGAACTTACTATCAAACTAAAACAACCCTTTGCCGCCTTTCCGGCCCTGTTAGCATTTTCAGGTGCCTGCGCCGTTTCTCCCCAAGCTTATGAAATAGGTTCGGGAAAATTCCGACCTAACAGCTTTGTCGGTACCGGTCCCTACAAATTAGCCGAGTTTGGCACTGATATCATCCGCTTAGATGTCTTTGACGAATATTGGGGCAGCAAACCCCAAAACCCTGGCATTGATATGCAGATATTCTCCAGTTCCGCTAACCTGTTCAATGCTTTTCGCACGGGGGCGATCGATGTAGCTGCTGGTTCTCTGGACTCGGATCAAATTAAGGCCCTGGTTTCACAAGCTCCGAAAACTGGCTGGCAGCAAATTACAACGGATAGCAATACCTTAAACTATATCGTGGTAAATGTAAACTCTCCCCCCTTGGATAAACTAGAGGTCCGACAGGCCCTAGCAGCGATAATCGATCGGCAAATTCTGAATCAGCGAGTGCTGCAAAATCAGGCCCAACCAGCCTATAGTTTGATTCCTACCTCTTTTGATGTCTATAAACCAGTTTTCCAAACAGAATACGGTGATGGCAATGCAGCCAAAGCTAAAGCATTGCTGCAAAAGGCGGGATATTCCCAAGCTAACCCGGCAATAATAGAACTCTGGTATGCTTCCAATTCTACCAAACGGGGCGTGATTGCCAGTACCATAAAGGCGATCGCGGACCAGAAAATGGATGAGATGATGCAGCTAGAACTGCACAGTGTAGAATCAACAACAGCCTTTGACAATCTGGACAAAGGAGTGTATCCGACATTCTTACTAGATTGGTATGCGGACTTCTTTGACCCGGACAACTACATTCAGCCCTTTATGGATTGCGATCGGGGTTCGGCGATCGCCGGTTGCCAGACAGGAGCGAGCCAATATCACGGATCATTTTACTACAACGATCGGGTGAATGAGCTAATCGACCAACAGCGGCAAGAAGCGAACCCAGAAAAACGTCAAGCGATGTTGATTGAGATACAAGAAATCATGGCGGAAGAGGTACCCTTTATCCCCTTATGGCTAGATAAAGACTACATTTTCGCCCAGAAAAGGATTTCCGGAGCAACGATAGAACCAACCCAGCAGTTTCCCTATTACAGTATGAAGAAAACGTCGGGCCGCTCGTTTGCCTGCCCGAGAAAACCGATCGCCTTTGCTATAATCTTTCATACTAGACCAGAGGCAGAGTGAGGGTAAAGATATCTCTCGTTCCCTGACTCTGGCAGGGAACGTAAGAACGAGGCTTTGCCTCTGGTGTAACGATTATACTGTACTTCTCTCGTTCCCTGACTCTGGCAGGGAACGTAAGAACGAGGCTCTGCCTTCTGCTCTCAGCGTTTAGCATTCAAGACACAGCGGACAGCCTTTAACTATCAACCTATAGCCCTGGGTGAAGCTTTAGGGTTAGGACTGCTCTCAGGGTGCAGGCATTGGTAATGATATTTTAAGACTCGGCGATCGGCCTGAGTACAGTCCGAGAAATCGGATTTTCGGCGGACTGGGCAATCAAAATTCTGGAGGACTCTTTGGTAATCTCCTCGAACTCACAGGATATCTCGGAGAACCCACGGGTGACTTAGGAGAACTCGGTAGCGATCTCATAACAGGCGATCGCCCTTTAGGACCCAAAAAATAGCTTGAGGAATCTCCCCTTGAGAGTTGAATCTTCAGCGCCAAGTATGCGATCGCATGCTTGGCGGTCTTTCTCGCTAACATTCCGATTATGTTCCAGATAATCACTGAGCCAATAGCAACCCCGACGGAGGAGTCGATCGAATTCTTCAATGGACCATAACTTAGCAATACCATCATCTCCTACGGTAGCAAGCAAAGTACCCTCGGGGTGCAAACTAATGCCCGTCACCCACCCAGCATGGGCGGTCCATTCAGCCAATTGATTTCCCTGCAAGTCCCACAAGCGGGCCGTGCCATCATTGCCAGCGGTAGCTAATCGCTGACCGTCAGCGCTAAAAACTATCCTTTGGATCGAGCCAATATGGCCTTTCCCTTCTGCTAACTGTTGGCCCTGCAAGTTCCACAAACGGAAAACATTGTCATCTCCAGCGGTAGCCAATTTTTGACCGTCGGGGCTAAAACTGATACTATTGATCCAACCAGAATAGGCTTTTACCTTCAGCAACTGTTTCCCCTGTAAGTTCCACAAGCGGAAGCTGCCGTCTTCTCCTGCGGTCGCCAACTGCCGAGACTTAGGATTAAAACTGACGCTCAACACTTTGCCTCGATGCCCCTTAAATTCAGCCAACTGATTGCCCTCTAAGTCCCATAACTTAGCAATGCCCCCATCTCCTACAGTGGCCAATTGCTGGCCATCGGGACTAAAACTGATGCTGCGGATCTCTTGTCCTTGATATGCTGTTACCATCAGCAACTGATTGCCCTGCAAGTCCCACAAACGGAAAGTTCTGTCAGAACCCGCAGTAGCTAGCATCTGGCCATCGGGGCTAAAACTGATATTCCAGACTACTCCAAGATGTCCTTTCAATTCCCTCAGCTGCTGTCGGTTTTCTATATCCCACAAAAGGGCAGTACCGTCAGACCCAACTGTAGCCAGTACCTTGCCATCTGGACTAAAATTGACAGTTTTGATGGGGTGATTACCTGGTGCTGCGAGCTTCTGCACCTGTTTGCCTTGCAAGTCCCAGAAGCGGGTAGTGCCATCTAAGGAAGCGGTGGCTAGTACCTTGCTATCCGGACTAAAACTCAGACTTGTCACCCAGTTTTGATGTCCCTTAAATTGGCCCAGAAGCTGGACAAATTGCCGTTTGCTCTGATAGGACCACAGGCGGGCGGTGCTGTCGGCTCCTGCGGTTGCCAAAAGCTTGCCATTGGGACTAAAACTGACGTTCAAGACAGCACCAAGATGTCCTTTTAATTCAGCTAACTGTTGGCCCTGCAAGTTCCATAAGCGTGCTGTCCCGTCAGAGCCTGCGGTTGCCAACTCCTTGCCATCCGGGCTAAAACTGATACTATTAACTCGCCTTTCATGCCCCTGAAATTCAGCTAACTTTTGGCCTTGCAAATCCCATAAACTAGCCGTACCATCTCCCGAACCGGTAGCGAGTTGACTGCCGTTCGGACTAAAACTGACGCTCCAAACCCAGCCTCGATCGGCCTGAAATTGCTCTAACTGCTGGCCTGATAAGTCCCACAAACTCACAGTGCCGTCGCTTCCCGAGGTGGCTAATGCTGACCCATCGGGGCTAAAACTGACACTCAATACTTTGCCTTGATGCCTAATCATTTTCACTAACTTCTGGCTGGATAAGTCCCACAAACGCGCCGTGCCATCATCAGCAGCAGTGGCTAGCAGTTGACCATTAGGACTAAAACTGATGCTGTGTACTTTCTCTGTATGTCCTGTGAAGACCGACAATTCTTTGCCAGATTTCTCCCATAAATGCACCGTGCCGTTAGATTCGGCGGTAGCTAATTTGCTGCCATCCGGACTAAAACTGACGCTCCACAGTTGGTAGCGATCCCCCTCTATGCGGTTGCGTTCTTGCACGCCATCAACCATCTTTTGCAGAGTTTTAGTAACTTGATTTTTGCTGTGCACTTCTGGCCAAATAGTATGCCATAATGATTGCTTTAATCTCGCTCCTACCTGGAGAGTTTCTTGTAATGCTTCTAACTGTTGATTATTGGCAAACATAACTTCTGAGTTAGCTAGAGAAATACTAATTTCTGCCATTCCTACTTGGACCCAGCGGGCGAAAGACAAACCACCCAACCCCATAATGAGTGCAATCATTGCCACTACAAATAGAAAGAAACGTCGCTGATATTTTTGTTTCTGCTTAATGCTGCGATCGACAAATTCTGTTTCAAGCTGGTTGAGCCAATTATCCTGCGATTTCCGGATTTCCTGCAATTTCGGCAGCCGAGAGTTTTCATCCCACAGGTCTCTCACCTGGCGTTGATTATCCTGCCACGCGATCGCCGCATTATTCACCATTCTTTGTAAAGTGAGATCTTCCTGATATTCATTCTTCCAATTGAGCAGCAGATCCCATCCTGTCACCAAAGCATCATGAGCTGGCTCGACATAAGGTTCTCCTCCGGTTTCATTGCCTGCAACAATTAACCGGGCTGAAGAAAAGCTTTCGATTGCCGTTTTGACGCGCCGATCGTCCTGGGATTTTGGGTATCTTAATTCCGATCGGGGCACCCGCCGCCTAGTTGAAACTCCCCCATCTATAGCAATCATGCGCAACATCAGCCAGCGCAAGGTTTTTTCATAGGCGGGGTCTAATTTCAGTAACGCTTCATATTCTTCCGTGGCTCTATTGGTCAGGGCACCCATCACCCCACCCAGTTGATTATAGTCCGACTCCCTCATGGTGCGATCGTTTCCCGCCCGCGGGGCGTAAAATCGGCGCTGCAAATACTTGAGATAAAGTTCCCTGAGAGTAAAGGATAGTAATGGCAAGGCCCCCGGCATCTGCACCACATCATTAATTAACTTGTCTACCAACTCAGGCGGCTCGAAATATAATACCCGTTCTTGGGCTGGCTTCTCAATCACTTCCCGTAATTCATTCTGTGTCATTGGCTCCACCAAAAACAGCGTTAACAAGGTGCGTTCTCTATCTGAGAGTATTTTGCTATAATGAGGCAATAAGTCCGATCGCAAGACGATCAATATCTCCAGGTCGATCGCCTTATCAGTCAGCAATTTCCTCAGCAAAGCAATGAACTTTTGTTCTCGCTGGCGGGGACACAGGGTCGCCAGTTCGTGGAACTGGTCGATCGCGAGGAGTAGCCTGGTTGTTGGGTTGTTCTGTCTCCATTCTCTCAGCTTCTCGATTAAGGTTTGTTCTGTTTGACTCCCATTAGAGATAATGATAGTATCTAGAGCTGTAAAGGGAGAGTTGCACGGGCGCATAGGACCGAGGATATGCCAGTTTTCTGTTCTTAACAGGGGCAGCAGACCAGCTTTAACTAAGCTCGACTTGCCGCTGCCTGTATCGCCTAATAATACAGTCAAAGGCGGCTTATTTTTCTCCCGTAGGTGGGACCACAGCTTGTCGATCGTCCGTTGGCGGCCAAAGAAGATATCGCTGTCTGCTTCCTCAAAGGGTTCGAGACCCTTGTAGGGGTTGCTGTCATAATCGAGTGGTGGTGCTGTTGCTAATTTCAGTTGACGACCGGGCACCCGGAAGATGTACTCCCCTTTATCATGAGTTTTCAGTTGAAAGAGACTGGGGGTTTGTTTTTCGGTTTTCTCTGCTAACTTGGTATATAAATAGAGATAGAGTTCTGTGGCGGTAATCAAATTGTCCTCAGTAAAATCGGCATATTGATACAGCCCCTTAAACAACAGCTCGGCAAAGGGAGAATGACCGCCAGCAGCAGATCCCCGATCGCCCAGTTGGGAGATAAAATCTAAGGCTTTTTCATCGTGGGCCGCAGAGGTAATTACCTGCCGCGCCGAACTGTTGATGAAGCGATCGTACCTTTCGGCATATACTCTCTGGGATCGGACTGCGTCTCTGGTAAACCCGGACCAGCGCAATGCCCCGGCAAAGCAGCAGTCCAAGATCGCCAAGAGGTGACGGCAAGGCAGTGCGATCAGGGCGTCGTGCAATTCCTGCATAGGTACAAAACTGCGATCGTCTTCCCGTTGGGCATCCTGGGGTAAAATATATCCCGCTGGCCCCTCTTTACTGTCCAGTCCATCCCGGGCTATTCCATGTCCCGCAAAGTAGAACAATAATCGGTCATCTGGTCCTACTTGCACGGTTTTGCCCTTGGTCCAAGGTATCCTGCCCTGTTTGAATGCTGTCAATAAATCACCCAAGCGATCGCGCGTCATCTCTTTGTCTAGCAGCAGCAACACTTCGTACTTGTATTTTTCTCTGAGCAGATCCGCCAGGGTCTGGGCGTCATTCACTGCCGTCTTCAGCCTGGGAATGCAATTACTGTACTCATTTATACCGATAATTACTGCTAGGCTGCGGTTAAACTCGGGGATTGACATGGTAAATATTCTGTGCTGCAATATAAGTTAACTATACTTTACTTTGGCTAGCTGTCAGGAAAGTTGTTATCGCTAATTCAGCAATTATTAATTGAGCAATTGTTAAGACATATTAGCCATGACGATTGTTTTTACCATGTCCTGTATTCAGCTGTCAGACTAGATCCGCGTAGTGGTTTACTGAGTATACTGCCTGATTATTTCAGGAGCATTCGTGGTAGGGTGGCGATCGCGTCCGGGAGCACCCACCCTGTCGTGTCGCTCCCGCGCACGACATGGGTGGGTGTCTCCGGACGCGAAGCCCAGAGTACCACCCACCAGGCAAGGTTTTCCCTCACGCAGATCGCCTTTCATCAATCACCAATCCCCTCACGCCCTTCATCGAAGTATCCCGTTCAGTTTCTTGAGACCGGTGGACAGCCACGAAGTAAGTAGTTACTCCCGCAATCAGTAAGATAACGATCGCAATCAACCAGGGTTTGGCCCAGAAAGATTTTTCTGGCTTTTCCTCAGGCGGTTCGGGAATCTGTTGCTCCTTAGGAGTCGGTTGCGGTTGGGGAGTTGGCGGGATAACCGGCGATGAATCAGGGGAAATAGGGCGATCGCCAAATCATGCAACCCCGCCTCTCCTGTAAAATATGTTAAGTGGTCGCAGGGCGTATCTGGCAGCTTTTTGGGCGGCGGATCCCGATCGTCCCTAACATCTTTGATGCTAGCTACAGTCGCTGTCAGATCGTTTGCTTGGTACCAGAAAGCGGGTTCTACCACTGCATCTACTGTCTTCCCAAACAGCTTCTGCATCAGTCGCTGTAGTCGTGAATTTTCCTCCCCTGTTTCCATCGCCGCTTTTGCTAAAGACCTGTTGCCTGCAATAATTGTATAAGGCACCTGGGGGTCTGGGTTGTTAGCCATTTGTTGGATAAAATCTGAGTCTGGCCGCATTTGATCGAAGGAAATATCAATCTGCTCTATACAGTCGAGTAATTTAGTCAATACCGAAGCTTGCCAGAACATTGCCGAGAGGTTATTTAACCCGAAAGCGATGGCAGTAAAAGCCCAATCTTGTAATGTGGCCCAAGGAGAACCTGCATTCGGCACGCCCACAAGCACCAGGTGCTGCACCATTTGATTTCCGCCTTCTCGCTCGATAAACCAACGGGCGATCAAACCTCCCATTGAGTGGGCTATAATATCTAACTGCTTGCCATGATTTGCGCCTAAACCTACTGCTTCTAACCGTTGCTTGAGCTTCCGCCCTGTCTCCTCTATCCGAGTGTTCACGCTCTCATGGTCATAAATCAGCACCAGGTCATAAAATTCGCCCAGCGCTCGCTTTTGTCCGTTTATTTCTACTGTCGCTGTTTGCACGCTGGGGACTAGGCTTTGGGTGTCTCCTGTCAGCCCGTGGATGTAGAGGATAATTTTCTGGGCCCCAGCCACTTTCTGTTTAACTGACTCTATATCCTTTTGATAACTTACTTTTCCCTGTGGGTCAACGGACGCCACTGCTAAGAGCGGGTATTCAAAGGACGTTCCCAATTTCTGAGATATCACTTTCTGAAAGAAGATGCGCACCGCTCCTTGGACGCTGCGAGTTTGCTTGCTGATCGGTTCTGGTAGGCGATCGAGCCTGATTTCTATTTTCCCATCGTTTCTGCTGACAGACCGACCCAATGGTAAATAGAATTCTCCATCGTAGCCCACAGGTAAAATTCTTTCGTTTTCCTGGATCTGGCGGTCCACCAGTAACTTCAGGGGGGCCTCTGGCGTGACTACAGCAGTATCTTCTACTTCCGTCAGTTCCAGACAACTCAAGCCTGGATCTGCACCTCGGGTAACTGTGAATTTGAATGGTTGGATTAAGAGAGGATTTTCTCTGAGAATGGGAGGCAGGATGTGATTCCCTAAATCTCTCGTCGCCTGGGGCACAGTGCTCAGGCATGCTTTTGCTTTTAAGTGCCGATGGGGTTGCAACTCCACTATCTGAGACAGTCCGATGCTGCTGTCCGACCTCACCGACTGGACAGCTTGGGGTCTGACACTGGTAATCGCTACTTCTTTTGTAAGCCAATCATCATAGCTGCGGCCCCGACGGGACGCAACGGCATCCCGAGTATTGCTCTTGCTATTAAAGAGACTTTGGTATGTATCTCCTAGGGATCTGGTCGGCAAGTCCAGGGCCTCTTGTTCCAGGATTCTCGCATCAAATTCCTGGGTGTTGACAATCAGTTTGAAGATATCTTTGTACTCTGTTATCCCCTGGGACCACAACTCGTCGGGCACAACTAAATCTATCCACCTGCCCTCAATTTTTTCTCCTGCTTCCAGCTTCACCGTGCTACTATCAAAGAAGGGATTGTTCACCGAAAAATTCTCAGCCAGGTCTAAGACTGCGCAATAAAGGGTACGCTGACTGCTATTCGTTAGTCTGATCTTTAAGGTCGGCGGTACTAACTCCCCATTATATTCTTCATACTCCAGCCGCATTGCTGATCGCGCTAGCGTGGCGCCAGCCATAGCTGTACTTGCTGTTTCTGTGTCGAACAGCACAAATTCCATTTTTACGTCGGACGGACGCAGTCCACTGGCCGCTGGACTTGATAGTTCTAAGGTATTTGTCCAGCGGGCAATATGTTCTAAACGTCGAATTACTTTTAAGGCGTCATCCCCCGTGTAACCGGCGTGAGAGCTATTTAACGGCAGGGGCGCTACTAGGGGCCGATCGTCCCTTGGCCGCCTGATTATATACTGTCCCTTGTCCGCCACCAGGACTATGTCGATCTCCTCTGAGTTCTCGACGGCGCTGATATATAATGAAGGTCGATATAGGGGTCCTGCCGTCTTGAGTGCCTGACGTGCCAGTTCCACTCCTGTCTCTTCCCCCTCAAAGGAAACTTGTAAGCGGGGTAGGGGGAGGGCGATCGGAATGGCCTTAAAGGTCTGATTTTCTGCTAAATTCTCTATCCCAGAGATCTCTACCTTGCTCAGTTGCTGCCTGACTTGAGTTACTTTGGCTGTACCAGTGGTCAGTTCTGGGTCTCTTAACTGTGCCCCATCAGTGCCAAAGGGAAACAGGGCTAAGATAGTTCCCCCTTTAGAGGGTTTTTGCAGACCATGCACCGCACCGCCATTGACGATCCAGCCATATTGCTTGTCATGACTAACGGTAAAGTAGGGTTCTCTTTGGGCGATCGCCCCTCCCAGAAAAGGTTGGTCTAAGTCTCGGGAATTTCTGGCTTCCAGCTGGGGCGACTGGTCGTTAACCTTACCCCGTACTAGGGCATTGGTGCTTTCAAACAATTCCCGATAGGTTAAGTTACCATTAGCTTTCTGTAGATTGTGGAGTAGAAAGTAGGAAAAGGCCCCCCGTGCTTGACCGTCCCCATTGTACTCTTTCGCCAGTTCGTCGCTGCGACAGGCTGCTAGCAGAATGTGATTTTTGCGCTTGCTCTGCCAGCAAGCGCTATTCTCTTGGTAGCCCCGAGAGGCTATATCCGCCGACTCTTGGGCAAAGATAAAGCTGTTCAAGGGCCGATCGCGCTTGTCTATTTCATCAACCCGCCGCACTACTGCATCTATATCTCTGGTCCCCGAACCCGAGTGACAGCAGTCCATGATCAGCACCATGTGCGGGTCGCCCTGGCCCTACCTTATCTATCAAGTAAGCTAGTTCCTTGTCTGCTAAGTCCCAGACTCCCTCTGTACGACTGTCCCAGCATATTATCGTTTCGTTGAGCCGATCGGGCTCCATATTCCAATGTTCTTCGGGAGCGCACCCTTGGGACCCGTGACCGGCATAGTAGAATAATGCCACATCTTCACTGCCTGCTTGACATAGATGTGTTGTAAAGCCATCGATTATCTTCTGGCGCGTCGTTTCGGCATCGATCAGCTTGACTAGCTGTAGTCTTGTCTCTGGGATGCGATCGCGCAGATACTCTTCCACTGCTGTGATGTCGTTCACGCAACCGGATAGGGGGTATTTTGCATAATTGTCGATTCCAACTAATTAAACTAAGCCTGCCCGTCGCCGGGCCGGCTCGTCTTCAGAACCGGACGTGAGGCTTTCACCTCATCCGGCTCCTCGGTTTCAATATCCCGTAGGGTGCGACCCCCTCTACTGCCATCCGTTTCTGACTTGGCGTGATGACAGTAGTCATGTAGTAACTGTAAGTTCGTGTACCAGTCCTTCCCTCCCAATGAGGTTGGTAGAATGTGGTCCACTTCCCATCTGTCATTGTCCCTAAACGTCAATCCGCATCGCTCGCACTTGCCCCCTTGTCTCTTCAGCAGTTTTATTACTCTCGTACCTACGTCGGGGCTTTTTCTTAACCTCTTACTCCAGTAGACCAGGTTTCCGTCCATAGGGCTGGCTGTCCCTTTCATTTTTATGTGTCTGATTATCTCAGTTTCATCGTGTCGGGTTAGCTTAACCTCCGTACCGTCTTTGAGTTTGCTCTTGAAGTTCCACTGCCTATTTTTTTCAGACTTCCAGTACTTCTCAGCAACCCATGCGGGCCCTTTGTTGGGGTGTCGTCTTTTTGCCCATCTCCAAGTCAATCTCCATAAGAATTCGTCCATTTCTCCAAACACTTCTTTGCTGACTGCTGTTCTGTAATAGTTACACCATCCCCGTATTATCGGGTTCAGTTTTGCTATCAGCGCAGTTTGTGGTAAGGCTCTATGGCTTTTCACTACATTCCGTAGTTTTTCTTTATGTCTCTCTATGGCTTTTTGGCTGGGCTTGATAAGCGTTTTGAATCCTAGTAGGTTTCCGTGTGTGTTTTTGCCGCTGTGATATCGCCCCACTTTGTACTGTCTGACATTGAACCCTAGGAAATCAAATCCTGGTTCTTCTCCGTTCAACGTGTGGGATATCCGTGTTTTCTCGGCCTTTAGTTCCAGTCCTACCTTGGATAACCACTCTTGGATGACTTCTTTGGCCCGTTCGATTACCTCCCGATTTTCGTGTATTACTACAAAGTCATCCGCGTATCTTACTACTGTTAGTTTTGTTTGATCGTTTATCGTTTTCGGGACCGTTCCCTTGACCACGGCCTCCAATCCATGGAGCGCGATATTCGCCAGTAGTGGGGATATTACCCCTCCCTGCGGTGTACCGGCTTCGATTGGTTGAAATAGTCCTCGGTCCATCACCCCGGCCTTTAGCCATCCTCGTATTACGTTACGGATTGGTGATGTATTATTCAGTTTCTTCAGTAGCACTCTGTGGTCTATTTTATCAAAACACTTGGCGATATCCGCATCTAGTACCCATTTGGGTTTTATCTTGATGCTTGTGAATATTGCTTCTATGGCATCATGACACCCCCTCGGGCGTCTGAACCCATATGAGTTTGCCTCAAACACCGCTTCCCATTCGGGCTCTAGTGCCATTTTGACTACTCCTTGTAGGGCTCTGTCATACATCGTCGGTATTCCCAGCGGCCTCTTCTCATTACGTCCGGGCTTTGGTATCCACACCCTTCGGGTGGGTTGTACCTTTTTCCTTTTCTCCACTCGAAGTTGCCTGACCAATGGCTGTCTTTCTGAGGGTTTGAGCGCCGTAACGCCATCCACTCCTGCCGTTTTCTTTCCTTGGTTTTGTTGGGTCACCTGTCTGACCGCAATCATTTTTGCGGACCACGACCTCGTCATTAATCCTTGGAGCCTGCGAACTAGACGCTTGTTGCCTTGTTGGGTCGCTCTGTAGATTCGTTTTTGCAGCTTGAAAACTGTTTTCTCTAGCTTTCGCCAGGGGACCGCTTTCCAGTCATACACTCGCCTATTGGTGATGTTCCGTGACATATGTACTGCTACTCAGTTTCCACATTCTTGAAACCGTGAGGGCGTCAGCTCTATCCTGCTCATTACAAGCAGTCGTTTGCTTCTCCACTCAATCTTTCCCGGTTGAGACCTGCCTAATGATGGCAGATGTTGCGCCTTCGGTGGCTACTCCATCTAATCGACCGGTGATGGAGAGTACTGCAACCGGTTTACTTCGTTCCTTCAGATGATTGTTCGTGGTTTTAGGTGGATTCCTTACGCCGGGTTTGTTGTCAGTGCTTATTGGTCAGGATTACATCTGCCAATGACCTTTATCCCTCCCCTTTTGGGGCCAGTGTATGAGCCTTATTCCACTGGTTTATATTAACGACGCTGCAAATCTTCGCTTTATGCTCACCATGACCACTTGCTCAACGATGACCGGTTTAGGCTACCAGTCCTTGCGCCTTTCCATCCCGCTTTACGGATTGATGCCATCGCTACCGTAGGGATGGTGCTGTCACTCCTGCACCTGGAGGGGTGGATTTACACCACCATCATCTAAAAGTTGTCGAGGCTGATGATACCCCGCTACCGGTCCCTCACTGGCTTGTCGCCGGTGATTTACGGTAAACGAACCGCACGCAATGCATATATCTTACCATTCATCGTTACTCATCTTCTTTTCTTCTGACCACCATAATTCTTATCTTATCATAACTTCCGCTCGCGCCTGTCAAGTTATACTGGAGGCTGAAGAGGGGGCAGGCATGGGAGACCGTCCACCGATACAAGGGCGGTAATCTCTAAGAGGACAAGATGGGTAAGTCCTGCTGCACATACAATACAATCGATCGCCCCACCAGATTCTGCCCTGCTACCAGCGTAGGGGTCGTTACCCGGGGAACTGGCTCTCCCATATTGAGCCTGTCCTTGGTGGTATAGCGCATATCCTGTTCTCTGGGCTAGGGAGTTTTTCCCTTCCGACGGATGACACGCAATATTTTTATCCTCTTGCCTGGTAATGATTTGGGCAATCTGGTGAGGCTGAAATTAAAGCCTTGCAATAATTTCAGTTGTATTTCTTCCATAATCACCCTCTCTACCCACAAATATTGAGCGTCGCTATACTAACCTTCAAGTTTTAATTCTCCATTACCAATTGACTCTCCATATCTTCTCGCAATCAAGCATTTATCTGCCGTTCATAGCCCTGACCTTTGGACTCAAACCATTCCCAAACATCACGATCTATCGTTAACATCACCTCTGCTTTTTTCAATGCTGGCCGTCTCACCACAGCCTTAGCAAACATTTGCTCTGTAACTTCTGGACAATCCGATAAATCTATATCGCCATCATCCATCCTATCAATCCGTTGCCAATCAGTTTGAGATTTGCTCAAAATAGATTCTTCGATCATATTTAGTCGCCTTCCTTGCCGAAATAATCCGAATCAACTCATCTCTTTCTGTATGGACAACAGCGATTACCCGACCTTGTAATATACCAAAAGTAACAAAACGCTGTTCGCCATTGCTCCAATGTCAATATAGCAAGTCCGGCCCTAGGCCCCCACTTATGGTAACATAAGGATAATTATGTTATACCATTATGATAACCAAGGGGATGTTGGGCAATGCCCACCCGACAAGCCGAACGCCTGCGGCTGGCGCCAGCCATTCGCGATTATCCTTTGACCATTAACCATTTGACAACATGTCTCGTGCTTTCGCTTTACAATATTATATTTTTGCCCGTCTGCTGTTAGCGCCCCTGATGCTATGGCTAATTACTACTTTAGTCTTTTTGCTGCTCAGGGCAACACCGGGAGATCCTGTCGATGCTATTTACGGTGCCCGGGCCTCGGCAGCAGCAAAAGCAGAATTGAGAAATCAGTTAGGTTTAGATTTGCCCCTGTGGCTGCAATATGTTAATTATATCGGTAGTTTGCTCTCTTTTGACTTGGGTAGTTCTTTAACCAGTCGGGGACAGACAGTATGGGAAATTATCGGCAAGTATTTCCCCGCTACGGCAGAATTGGCCATCTGTAGTATGGCGATCGCCCTGATTCTGGGCATTACTATAGGGGCGATCGCGGCTTCCCGACCGAATACTATTCTGGATGCTGGGGGCCGATTATTTGGCATTATCACCTATTCAATCCCTGCTTTTTGGGCGGGGATGCTATTACAGTTAATTTTTGCCGTGAAACTGGGATGGTTTCCCTTGGGAACGCGCTTTTCTTTAGCCTTAACTCCTCCTGGGGGTCCGACGGGTTTATATACGATTGATAGTATTCTAGCAGGTAATCTGGAGCAGTTTCTCACCGCGATTCATTATCTGGCCCTGCCTAGTTTAACTCTGGGGATCCTCCTGAGTGGCATTTTTGAGCGCATTGTCCGGGTGAACCTGAAGCAAACTCTGAAATCAGATTATGTGGAAGCGGCCAAAGCAAGAGGAATTCCGGAATTGAGAATTCTAGTATACCATGCTTTGAAAAATGCCCTGATCCCTGTGATTACGATTTTGGGGCTGACCTTGGCAGCTATGCTGGGAGGGGCGGTGTTAACAGAGGTGACCTTTTCCTGGCCCGGGTTGGGAAATAGACTGTATGAGGCGATTACCCTCAGAGATTATCCCACAGTCCAAGGTTTAGTAGTGTTCTTCGCTACAATTGTGGTAGTCGCTAGTATTGCGATTGATATATTAAACGCTTATATCGATCCGAGGATTCGATATTAAGAGAATGGAGCAATTGTTAATGGAGCATTGTCAGGGAAAAAAAATTAAACTAAATAACAGAAATGCCCTAAGCGTCTGGGGATGGGTGGATAAAAATCATCCTATGGCCAATGCGCTCCTCCGGCGATCGGCAAGATTGCGCTGCGCGCACAGGGCTACGTGTCCTACGCGAACGAGAATGGGACGATCGTGAGTTACCATCAACCCCTGCTCTCTGGCCAGTTGCCGCATCAGTTCGACAAGGTTACGACCAGATTTACTGTCTAAGGCCGCTGTGGGTTCGTCCGCCAATACTAAGGCGGGATGACTGACTAAAGCACGGGCGATCGCCACTCGTTGTTTTTGTCCCCCAGAAATATTTTATTGAAACCAACCATAACAAAGGCTGTCTCCGATCGCGCAGGGTGGCGCCAGCCATAGGAAAAAAGTATTATTTGGAAGTTAAAAATTACCAATAAAAAAACCGATAACTTTCCCGTTAAAATACCTGCACAAATCAGTCCGGATTGATAAATTTTTTGCTTGTTACTGAGTGCCAATGAATCCTATAAAAATGCCGAACAAGTTCCGATCGCTTTAAATGAAATGGCAGTTGGTCATAGCACTCAACAACCTTTAGTTCAGGGCCAGTAATTTGAGTTACCGCAAGAGATTGAATTTCCGGAGTATCGACGGGCTGTATAACTTGACAAGCATGAGATAATATCGTCTGCATGCTTGTCAAGTTATACAGGTGGGAAAGTTCGACTGCGCACTCCTAAAGGTAAACCCTGTCAAAGCAGTCAAGTTCTACTCCATCATTGCGCCTATCTCAATGGCAAATTCATGGCTGGCGCCACGCTGCGCGATCAGACTCTTATTTCCTTATACATCCTCACTGCAAAACTGGGATGCACCCGATCGCGCAGCGTGGCGCCAGCCATTGATTGGCCCAAGCTAAGTCCATCTATAATCCCCCCCCTGGGACTTTTGCAAGAGGTCTAGTGAACAGTGACCGCGTACCAGGCCGAGTGACCACTGACCACCTACCTCTAATACAACTGACCATCTACCTCTAATACAACTGACCACTGACCACCTACCCAGGGCAAGCGCAAGAAAAATTGTGCCAAAATGTGATATGGAGCCATGCTCATTCTCAATAGTGTGCAAGATTGGCAATAATCTGGCAATCATTATCATGATAGTTGAGAATAGATGCCCCTTATTGATTCTTGCGCTTACCCTGACCACCTACCTCTAATACAACTGACCACCTACCTCTAATACAACTGATCGCTAAGCACCTCAAGAATTATGGTAATATTTTGGTTGGATATAGAGACTGGGAAAATCTGTGCTTGACCTGAAACAAATCCGGGAAAATTCCGCAAAAGTCCAAGAACTGCTGCATCGCCGAGGTTCTGGCTACGATCTGGAGCCAGTTTTGGCCATAGACAATCAGCAGCGGGAACTGGAAACGCAGCGATCGGGGCTGCAAACACGCAGTAATGAGATTGGCAAACTGGTGGGTCAAAAGATCAAATCCGGCGTACCCCCAAATTCAGAAGAGGTGCGAGGACTACGAGAGGAGGGAAACCAGGTGAAAAGTCAGCTAGCTGAACTGGAACCAAGGGAAAAGGACTTGAAAGCGCAGTTACAGGACTTACTGCGAGCACTTCCTAATTTGCCCAGTGACTCTACTCCAGGGGGCAAAGAAAATGTGGAAGTGTGGCGCTGGGGGGACGAGTATATACCCCAGAACCCCGATATTCTGCCCCATTGGGAAGTGGGAGAAAAACTGGGAATTCTCAATTTTGAACGTTCTGTCAAAATTGCCCAAAGTCGTTTCGTGACTCTGATCGGGGCGGGGGCGGCCTTGGAGAGGGCCCTGATTAGTTTTATGCTGGAGAAGCATCGTCTGGCTGGTTATCTGGAGGTGATGCCGCCATTCCTGATTAACAGTCAGTCTCTCACGGCTTCCGGTCAGTTGCCTAAGTTCGCTTCGGAAAGCTTTAAATGCGATCGGGACGACTTGTGGTTGACTCCAACGGCAGAAGTTCCGGTTACCAGTCTATATCGGGATGAAATTATCGCCGCCGATCGATTGCCCATTTATCACTGCGCTTACAGTCCTTGCTTTCGGCGGGAAGCTGGCAGTTATGGGCGAGATACCCGGGGACTGATCCGCTTGCATCAGTTCAATAAGGTGGAATTATTCAAATTTGTCCATCCCGATAGTTCTGAACAAGAACATAAAAGTTTAGTCCAGAATGCCGAAGCAGTCTTGCAAGCATTAAAGTTACCTTATCGGGCGATCGAACTCTGTACTGGAGATTTAGGTTTTTCAGCGAATAAAACCTACGATCTGGAAGTATGGTTGCCCAGTTCGGGCAAATACCGCGAGATTTCTAGCTGTTCTAATTGTGGCGACTTTCAGGCGAGACGCGGTAACATCAGATTTAAGGAAGCAGGAAAAAAAGGCACTCAGTTCCTGCATACTCTGAATGGTTCTGGTTTGGCAGTAGGCCGGACGATGGCGGCAATTCTGGAAAACTATCAACAACCTGATGGTACTGTTACTATACCAGAAGCCCTGCAACCTTACCTGGGACGCGACCGGCTTTAATTCCGGTCAAATTACAAGCAGCAGCCTACAATAAGAAGTGTGTAGCGAAAGGTAAGGAGATATGTCAGTTTTAGGAGCGATAGCAGTTCTGGCGGTGCTGATAGTTGTTCACGAACTAGGTCATTTCATGGCAGCTCGCCTGCAAGGCATCCATGCCAACCGGTTCTCCCTGGGTTTTGGTCCCATATTGTGGAAGTACCAGGGTACAGAAACTGAGTATGGCATCCGCGCCATTCCCCTGGGGGGTTTTGTGGGTTTTCCCGATGATGATCCAGATAGTGATATCCCTCCCAATGACCCCAATTTATTAAGTAATCGCCCGATCCTGGACCGCGCGATCGTGATTAGCGCTGGGGTAATTGCTAATTTGGTCTTTGCTTACGTAGTGCTAGTGGGCAGTTGACCGTTCAGGGAATACCAGCAGGACTTGATTATCAACCAGGAGTTCTCGTACCGCAGATAGTATCAGGGGATGGGCCTGCTGCCCGCGCTGGTATCGCTGCTGGGGACGTGATTTTGTCTATTAATCGTCAGCAACTGGGTGCGGATGAAAATGCCATTATCAAGTTACAAAC
>JACONN010000002.1:1652500-3147220 GCA_014323675.1 Hormoscilla sp. GM7CHS1pb
GCCCTTTTCAGACTCGCTTTCGCTTTGGCTTCGACTTTCACCGTCTTAACCTGCCATCGCCTATAAGTCGCCGGCTCATTCTTCAACAGGCACACGGTTAGACGTTTAATCGTCCTCCCATTGCTTGTAAGCTGACGGTTTCATGTTCTTTTTCACTCCCCTCCCGGGGTTCTTTTCACCTTTCCCTCGCGGTACTCGTTCGCTATCGGTCACACAGTAGTTTTTAGCCTTACCAGGTGGTCCTGGCTGATTCACACGGGATTCCACGTGCCCCGTGCTACTCGGGATTCAGCTGGGGATTTTGTTCTTTTGACTACAGGACTTTCACCTTCTCGGGTGCAGTTTTCAACTGCTTCGTCTAGTCCGCCATCTCCCGTGGTGCTGTCCCACTACCCCACTAGCTTATAGCTAGTGGTTTAGGCTGTTCCCGCTTCGCTCGCCGCTACTAGGGGAATCGCTTTTGCTTTCTTTTCCTCGGGCTACTAAGATGTTTCAGTTCGCCCGGTTCGCTCTTTCCTGCCTATATATTCAGCAGGTAGTACAAAGGGTTGCCCCATTCGGACATCTCCGGATCTCAGCTTGCTTCCAGCTCCCCGAAGCGTTTCGTCGGTAGCCACGTCCTTCTTCGCCTCTGTGTGCCTAGGTATCCACCGTCAGCCCTTTTTAGCTTGATCTTTTTAATGTCTGTGATAGATTTCTCTACCTGGTTTGTTGCTATGCAGTTTTCAAGGTTCTCATGCTGGATTTTCCCTCCAGCAGGCTCACTCGTCCAATCACGGATATGAGTTGCTGAAGTTTTTCTCGTAGGGCGGATATTCTGCCCGCTCTTAGTGGAGGTAAGCGGACTCGAACCGCTGACTTCTGCCTTGCAAAAGCAGCGCTCTACCAACTGAGCTATACCCCCACTTTTCTCTTTTTTTCAGCTGGGCCATCCTGGACTTGAACCAGGGACCTCACCCTTATCAGGGGTGCGCTCTGACCACCTGAGCTAATAGCCCATCGCCGAACCCAACCTAGTTTGAAAGCTAATGCTTTTTTTGACCTCGACCGACCTGGGATTGCTTGTGCCTCACCTAAGAAATTCTTGCTTTCGGTGTGCCAAGTTGGTCTCCCTGTAAAGGAGGTGATCCAGCCACACCTTCCGGTACGGCTACCTTGTTACGACTTCACCCCAGTCATCAGCCCTACCTTCGGCATCCTCCTCCTCGAAAGGTTGGAGTAATGACTTCGGGCGTGGCCAACTTCCATGGTGTGACGGGCGGTGTGTACAAGGCCCGGGAACGAATTCACCGCAGTATTCTGACCTGCGATTACTAGCGATTCCTCCTTCACGCAGGCGAGTTGCAGCCTGCGATCTGAACTGAGGCAGGGTTTTCGGGATTAGCTCACTTTCGCAAGTTGGCTGCCCTCTGTCCCCACCATTGTAGTACGTGTGTCGCCCAGGACGTCAGGGGCATGCTGACTTGACGTCGTCCCCACCTTCCTCCGGTTTGTCACCGGCAGTCTCTCTAGAGTTCCCAACTTAATGATGGCAACTAAAGACGAGGGTTGCGCTCGTTGCGGGACTTAACCCAACATCTCACGACACGAGCTGACGACAGCCATGCACCACCTGTGTTCGCGTTCCTTTCGGCACTCCGAGGTTTCCCCCAGATTCGCGACATGTCAAGCCCTGGTAAGGTTCTTCGCGTTGCATCGAATTAAACCACATACTCCACCGCTTGTGCGGGCCCCCGTCAATTCCTTTGAGTTTCACGCTTGCGCGCGTACTCCCCAGGCGGGATACTTAACGCGTTGGCTCCGATACAGCACGGGTCGATACGTGCTACACCTAGTATCCATCGTTTACGGCTAGGACTACAGGGGTATCTAATCCCTTTCGCTCCCCTAGCTTTCGTCCCTCAGTGTCAGTTTCGGCCCAGTAGAGCGCTTTCGCCACCGGTGTTCTTCCAGAGATCTACGCATTTCACCGCTACACCTGGAATTCCCTCTACCCCTACCGCACTCTAGCCCTGCAGTTTCCACTGCCTTTCCACAGTTAAGCTGTGGTCTTTGACAGCAGACTTACCTGGCCACCTACGGACGCTTTACGCCCAATGATTCCGGATAACGCTTGCCTCCTCCGTATTACCGCGGCTGCTGGCACGGAGTTAGCCGAGGCTGATTCGTCAGGTACCGTCATAATTTCTTCCCTGACAAAAGAGGTTTACAACCCAAAGGCCTTCCTCCCTCACGCGGTCTTGCTCCGTCAGGCTTTCGCCCATTGCGGAAAATTCCCCACTGCTGCCTCCCGTAGGAGTCTGGGCCGTGTCTCAGTCCCAGTGTGGCTGCTCATCCTCTCAGACCAGCTACTGATCGTCGCCTTGGTAGGCTTTTACCCCACCAACTAGCTAATCAGACGCGAGCTCATCTTCTGGCGATTAATCTTTCACCCGTAGGCACATCCGGTATTAGCAGTCGTTTCCAACTGTTATCCCCGACCTGAAGGCAGATTCTCACGTGTTACTCACCCGTCCGCCACTAAGTCCGAAGACTTCGTTCGACTTGCATGTGTTAAGCAGACCGCCAGCGTTCATCCTGAGCCAGGATCAAACTCTCCGTGATAATACAGATGCCGTTTGCGGCTCTTTCTCTTACTATAGTTACTAGGTTTCCCCAGAAACTTAATTTTCTTTGACGAGGTACTTAAGCTTCTTAGCTTTCAAACTATTTTCTTTTCTAGGTTCGGTCCGCCTTGGGAGCGCCGCTTCAGGGCGACCTCTCTTTTGGGCACTTCTCTAATCTAACAACTAGATTTCCCAGTGTCAACCCCTTTTTCAAGTTTTTGGAAAACTTTTTTTTCCCATATCTCTGAAATGCTTTCTGGGTAAGGGTTTGAGGCGATAAAATTTTTCTGAAAAAAGCGAAAAAAGTTCCCGAGGCGGTTGAAATACTTGATTAATCGCCGGTGAAACCCCCTGGGAGAAATCATGGTTTCTGGAGGATGTTAGTAGGTAATAACTCACGAATTCTGCCCTCAAGGGACCCAAAATGCTGATGGCCCGAGGTAAGTAGCCGGTGAAAAGACGAGAAAAACTCCTCAGATTGCCGGTGGTGATGGGATTGTTATAGCTTCTGGACCGGTATGTGCTCTGAGTCAGACCGGTGCTCTCTCCGGAGGGGCGAGGGCCTTCGGATGGTCAATAAGTCTGAAAAGGTTGACCAGGTAAGGGTTTGAGGCGATAAAATTTTCCTGAAAAACAGCCCAAAAAGTTCCGGAGGCAGTTGATATGCTGGATAAATCGCCGGTTTTACCCCCTTGGCTAGGCTTGGACCCTCTCCTGAAATCCTGCTGGCTGATTGCCGGTGGTGCTGCGAGGGTGACAGTTTATGGACCGGTGTGTGCTGACGAAGACCGGTGCTCTCAGGGACGGGCGATCGCGAGCCAGTAAGGTGGGTCATAAGGCTGAAAAGCTTGAAATACTTGGGTTTGAAGCCCAAAAGTTCCGGAGGCTGTTGAAAGGCTGTCCAAATCGCCGGTGATAACCCCTTGGCGAGGCTTTGACCATCTTTTGAAATCATGGTTGCTGATTGCTGGTTGGGACGCGATGGTTCGCTGATTTCTGAAACATAGTCCCTGAGCGGGTTTTGGGCTAAAATTTGTTTTGAAATTTTTTTTCGGGGAGGCTATTTCTCTGTGAATTTTCAGTCGGTGATTGCTACTTTGCACCGGTTCTGGGCCGATCGCGGCTGCCTGATCGCCCAGCCCTACGATACGGAAAAGGGTGCTGGCACTATGAGTCCTCATACTTTCTTGCGCGCGATCGGGCCTGAGCCGTGGTCGGTGGGGTATGTGGAGCCCTGCCGCCGGCCTACGGATGGCCGTTACGGGGAAAATCCCAATCGCTACCAACATTACTACCAGTACCAGGTGCTGATTAAGCCTTCACCGGATAATATCCAAGAGATGTATCTGGATTCTTTGCGGGCCTTGGGGGTGCGTCCGGAGGAGCATGATATCCGGTTTGTGGAGGATAACTGGGAGTCTCCGACTTTGGGGGCCTGGGGCGTGGGCTGGGAAGTCTGGCTTGATGGGATGGAAATTTCCCAATTTACTTACTTCCAGCAGTGCGGCGGGATTGATTGTCGTCCGGTTTCGATTGAGATTACCTATGGCCTGGAGCGACTGACGATGTATCTCCAGGAGACGGATGCTTTTACTAAGATTCGCTGGACTGACTCGGTTACCTATGGTGATGTTCATCTCCAGGGGGAGGTGGAGCAATGTACTTATAATTTTGAGGCTTCTAATCCGGATCTGCTGTTTACTCTGTTTGGCCTGTACGAGCAGGAGGCTGAGCAACTTACTCAGCGGGGCCTGGTGTTGCCGAGTCTTGACTATGTTTTGAAGTGTTCCCACAGTTTTAATTTGCTGGATGCCCGAGGGGTGATTTCGGTCACTGAGCGGACTCGCTATATTGGCCGGATTCGGAATTTGGCCAGACGGGTGGCTCAACTTTACCTGGAACAGCGGGAATCTTTGGGGTTGCCACTGGTGACAGCTAAGGGATAAGCCGCCCGAACCCTAAAGGGTCCGGCTACTCCGAACACAGACCCGGCCTGCGCGGGCTATATTACATGCATCGCGTCTCGGCACCCGGCTATTACAAGTGGATGGGGCGGGTTGATATACAACCGGTGTACAGCCGCATCCCACTACACTGGTTGGATAGTTTTGCGCTCGTTTGAGCGGTTGCCACCGGTTCGTAGTAAGCGCTAAAGCGCTTACTACGAACCGGTGTACAGTTGCATCCAACTATCCTCGTTGGATATCAGATGGGTACTCCAAGAAATAAATTACCCAATTCGTAGGACGGGCGTCCCGCCTGTCCGGTGCCGAGGGACTTTTCGGACGCCTGTCCTACGACTATACGAAGGAGAAATATTTATTTGCAAATTCCTTAGATTGTTGCTTCGCGAATCTGTTAAAGAGCCTGCTTGTGCTTCAGCTTTTTCCACTGCTTGGGCGGCGGCGACAAAAATTCATACAATCCTGCGTCGCTGGTTTCCGCAGAAGTCAAAATAATATCGAAAGACAAAGATACTCGCAATTCCTCCGTCTGGTTAACTTCTACTCCGTGGCGCTGTTTGGCCGGAAACATTACCAGTCGCCCTTCTATAGGGGCATAAGTCACCGTCTCAAAGTTGAGAGTATTTGACTCCGCTAAGCCAGAAGAATAATCCGCCCATAACCCGGGAGCAACTTCATTCATCTTGGTATCGTTGAAAAAGACAAGACCCCCAGAGTCGCCAGTTTTAGGAACGGCAATATAGTAAACGGCACTAAGATGGGCATTAAGATGCCTGTGATCTAAAATACGCTGAGTTGGGCGAGAAATAATAGGCCAAGAACGCTGAATGTAAAGGTCGATTTTGTTTAAGTCAACCCCTAGAGCTTTGAGATAGATTGATGCTTGTATTTCTAGTTGTTCGACAATCCAACCAAAATTTGCGTCGTCGTGAATCCGTTCTACCCCATGTATGTCGCCAGTCCAGGCTGTTTCCTCGGTTATTCGTCTTTCATGGCCAGCCTGCTCTAATGCTAGAACAGCCTCCAAGAGCGAGTCGCGATGAGCTGCAGCGTCGGGCAAATCCGTGTAATAGATAGCTAAGGGAAACCAAGTTTCAATGGGCATAGGTTATTTAATTTATTGTCGCTCTCTTTTTAGCCGAAACACTATCGAATAATTTGCTTAATAATATTAAATCCCTTAAAAAATGCCTTACCGTAGGACGGGCGTCTCGCCTGTCCTGAGCGTTTAGGGACGGGCGAGACGCCCGTCCTACGGGAGACTAGCGATCGATGTGAGTTTTAAGAAACCCGGGTTTTTTGAAACCCCGGGTTTCTGGGTCCGGTTCGTGTCACAACCGATGTTTTGTGACACTATATAGAAGCGTTTTACAACCGAGTTTCTTCCATTACCGATTCGTTAGGGCTGTTAGAACTAGCAGCTAATTCCGGTTGTTGTGACTCCTGCGTTAGGTCAGGCCGTATCGGGTCCACAGGTGGGGGATCTGGGTTTTTAAGCGTTTCTTGGTATTCTATGTAACCATCGATGCCGTTGGTTACTGCACTGGAAATCACTGTCATGGAGATAGCCCTGCAACACGCTCACGACAGAGAATCCTTCTTCAGAATCGAGGGAGCTTCTGACAAATTCGCCGGCTACGGCTCCCACGCTGCCAACGCCTACCTCAGTAGCGATTCCAAATGCTTTAGTCCTTATAATTTTGCTTTTTGTTTGGAACCGCAAGTCACCAGTAATGCTGTTAGGATTGCCATCAGGACCACTCACGTCTATCCGTCCTCGACTACTAGAAGCGCTTATTTTGTGACTAAAGTTATTGAATAAGCCACCCGCGATTATCGATGGCACGGCAGCAGCGAAGCCCACCACAGCTCCTTTCCAGACTGCCTCGCCAATATCTTCACCCATCAATGCTGCTGTGGCTACATTTGAGACAGTAGAGCCGGCAGTTTCAACTACCGCACTCAGGGCATATATACCTGTCTGTGCTGTAACGTTTTTAGCTACGCTGGAAGCACCTACGACTGAGCCAGTGGCCTTTGCAGAGGCTAAGCTGCTGGCTTTCGATCCGAGAGGACCAGATACAGCACCTGTGGCTGCTCCCACAGCTACTCCAATTCCCAGAGAGCCAAAAAATACCCCTGCGGCCTCCCCGCCTTTGAGATTGTTCTGAGCGATCGCAATTCCCCCAGAGATAGCACCGGATGCTGCTCCTACTCCCGCTCCTATCCCTGCTCCTATGAGGATAGTCGCGATTATTCCTAATTCACCTTCTTTCTCTACTACCAGTAACGGGGAATTATTGGCATAAATGTAAGGGCTACCATCTTGATGCTTGGGATCTATCGACACAAAGCGGCTGGTCTCTGGATCGTACAGCCTCGCCGAGAAGTCATAGAGGTCGCTTTCGTCAAGTTCCCGAGCGGCAAAGCGATAAGATAGCAGCTCGGGATTGCTACCTGCTACTGCATGTAGTTTTCCAAAGGGGCGATAGTCGTAGCTGGCAACTAAGCTTCCGCCAGTATCTAGAGCTGCCCGTACAGAACCAGTGGAATCCAAAGATACAAAGTAGAGATTGCTTCCCTCTTTGGCTAGAGCCAGACCATAAGAATCGTGGATAAGACAAGTAGTTTTACCGCTCGATGGCTCGATGATTGCTAGGGGGCGACCTTGAGGATCTCGCAGGTAGAAGCGGTGGGTTTCGGCGTTGTCTCCCACCTTCACTTTTGCGATCGCCCGCCGTTTTTGCCCGTCGTAGCGATAATCTATTGTCTTGGTTGTCTCTGCTTGCCCAAGGGTCACCTGTAAGGGGCGATCTATTGCCCAATCCACTGTAGTAGAACGATCGCGATCGTCTCCTTGCTCCCTGGATACATTTCCCCGGGCATCATGTTGATAACTAGTAGTTTTGCCTGCTTCTACTGTTTCCTCAATGCGATCGCCCGCATCATAGCGCAGAGTTTTTTCAGCCCTGACAGTCGGATTGCCATTATCGTCGTAGGCATCGTTTTCTACCTCATTCGAGCCATAGTCAACATCCGTAAGCCAGCCGACGGGATTATAACGCATCCGCCTGGTATAAGCAGGTTGGCCCGCTCGGGCTGCCGTAACAATTTTGGCTGGGCGACCAGTATAATAGCCCCGGTCATCGGGATAACCGCCAGTAAAGTATTCCTTATCCTCGCTGAAGCCCGGTCCGCTAACGCTTTTTGGCCAGCCGAACGGGGTACTGGTATAGGTGCGCTCTGCATTCCAGTCATTTCCGAGCAAGCGTTGGCCGGTCAAATGGCTGTTATTGTCGTAGCTGTATTCCAGTCGGGGAGAGCCATTGACTTCCAGCCGCTCCACGCGATCGAATGGATCTCGCTGGTAAACGATTTCTAGGGTTTCCCCTTCGTCCGGTACCCTGCTGGAGATAAGGCGATTTATACCATCGTAGCCAAAAGTCAGTTCGTAACTTGCCTCCAGCTCCCCGCGAATTGCAATCCCTTTGCGGATTTTATTGCCCCGCTCGTCGTAGCCGTATTCGGTTTCTATCTCCCATGGGTCTGTTTGACCGGATTGCGCGATTTGGTTGGCCGCCACCCTGGTATGCAGCCGTCCCAAAAGAGCGGGATCTTCAGTTTCCAAACCGTCATAACTATAGGCGATCGTAGGGGGGGTATTCGGCCAATTTGGATCGTTTACATGGCTTTTGAGTTCGTCGTCAAAAGGATGTACCACAGCCCCGGTTTCCACAATGCGCGAATAGATATCGTACTTCCAGTACCGGACGACATTGCTGCCGCCATCTTCTATATAGCGGAAGCGCATCCGACCGGCGCTGTCATACATGAAGCTCATCTCGTTTTGGTTGGCGCTTTGCTGGCGTATCTTATATCCCAGGAAGTCATACTCCATTTCGGTAGTATTGCCTTTGGGATATTCTATGCGGGCGACATCACCTCGGGGCGTGTAGTAAAAGCGATGAATCAAATAGCGATCGCTTTCAATTTTCCGCGCTCGCAATACCGTGCGACCCACCTTGTCGGAAATCTTAATCGTCTCGCCATTATCGGCATCAATAATTGTTTCGCGATGGAAAGTATTGGGAGTTAATCCAAACTCGCTGCCATTGATACCGTAGCTGCGACGGGCTGTATGGCCGTCACCGATCGCCAATTCCGCTCCCGGCCAGCCCTGCTCGATAATCCGAGACAAGGGCGAATCTTCATACTTGCTGCGCGAATAAGCAAAATTCCCTGCATTCGGGTTTTGATCCTTAACCAGACCGCTTATCTGGTAGTTAGATCGATCCAGAGTCGCCAGATTATCAATCTGTTTATACATATCCTCCGCACCGGGGGTCAGGCGGGCAAAGAGGCTCTGCACGTCTGAATTACCGCGATCGTCATAAAACGCAGCCCGGGCTAGAACCTCATTGGTGCTTATGGCCTGTTCCTGGACTACCTGACCCGTGCCGTTTTTGAACTTCAACTCTATCGCCATATCGGTAGCGATCGTAAAGTTGCGGAAAGACACTGCATCGGTGGCGATTACACCTACGACGGGGTTAAGGGCAGAAGAAACTTCCCAGCTTCCTATCCGAGCGCCGTCGGCAAAAAAGGCCAAACGATTGCCATCGACGATTGCCAGCCAGCTTCGCGGTGCTTCGAGAGTCCAGATATCGTTTCCGTGGCGACTCAGGTAGTAGCAGATTGCCTTACCTTTCAAAATGATACCGCTGTTGATTATCCAGAACTGACCGCTCTCGATCGCCGTCACTGTTGCCTCGCCCAGGGGCAGTCCCTCTGCTGCCAAGTCTTTTCGCAACTCGTCGCTAACGTTCCCGGCATCAAGGTCTCCAGCATGCTTGTCCGCACCCAGTTTCAGGCGAGCCGGCGCATCCCACTCCCGAGCCGTACCCGAGAAAGGAGTAAAGCTCCATTTAGCCGCAGCCGGATTCCAAGTCAGGGTGCTGCCATCGCTCCAGCGCAGGCCGAGGCGGTGCTGGATTTCTTCTGCCTGGGCGCTGACTGCGATCGCATAGCGCGTTGCTGCCGGAGCCCCTTTATACAGAATCCACTTTTCCTGGCCTGCGGTATGAACAAGAGCTGCCTCCGTAGTAGTCCACTGCGTCAGATCGTTGCTTTCCCAGTTTGCCCCATCCAGTTCTCCGCTATTAAAACGCTGGTACTTACTCCAGCCGCAACTGTAGAGACTCAAACTGTGATTGGGTGCTGCGGGATTGAAATCTCCCGACTGCCGTGCTTGGTAAGTTGCTAACAGTCTCAGGGGTCGTTCTTCGGGCATAACCTCGCAGGAAAACGAGCCATCCTCTACTTCGCGCGATCGCACTGTAGCTCCGCCGAGCTTTTCAATATCGCTCAGTTCCAGGTGCAGCCTTTCGTAATAGTTTCTCAGGTAATCGCACTTTACGGGCGAAAAGCGAATTCCATCTACCAATACAGCCGCACCAGAAACTCCAGTCAGCTCTAAAACCAGCTCCTTAGCGGAATTGGTAGCGGGCAAATCGAAGCGCCAGTGATGGTAGCGCCAGACACCATCGGTAGGTTCTATTTCAGCGGCAAGCTTTGTATCCCGTCCAGGGTCGCGCTCCAGCGGGCAAAGCCCCCCGTACCGTAGTTGCTTTCAGTCTTGATCCAGCAGGTCAGCAGATATTTTCTAGCCTCTGGATCGGTGAAAGACTTTGCTCGTCGGAGGGTCTGGTTTGTCAAACGCAGGCTGTAGCTTCCGGCATGACAGTCATTGAGAATCCGTGCCTGCCAAAGTCCGGCTTCGTCGCCATCTAATTGCCAGCCGTCGGCATCTTCGTAATCCTCAAAGCTAATACTGGTAGCCTGACCGGCCTGGCGACTGGCGTTGGGATATTCGGCGACCTCGAAATTCTCGTGGCGATCGTAGTGGATGGAATGCCGCAGACCTTTTTTATCTAGAGCCTCTAGAATTTCGCCGGCTTCGTTGCGAGCCTCTATCTGCGATCGCTGAAGCCACATATCCCCAGGTGGAGTAGTAGTACCATCCCAGTCGCTATCGCGCATACTGGCATTGGCACTTAGCGCCTGATAATAAATATGGGGTGCCAATACCTCGCGATCGTTTTGGACTGACCATTTTTTCCAGACTGTAGCTCCTCGGCTAACCGCATTGCCATTCGTCAATCGCTCCGTCTGCGCGACTGGTTCGAGGCAATAATCCCGGACTAAATCCTCCTTATAGGCTGGAATTTCAAAAGCAAAAGTATAGTGCTGCACCCGCTCCTCGCTGCCATCGAGGGTTGCATTTTGCACCTGCATTTCTTTTTCGATGCCATTGGCCTCGTGGTAAACATAATTCCGTTGGACAGTCAGCTTATTATCGCCATCGATATGCTCTTCTGTTTCCCCAACAGTCCGCACATACTGGCCTATCGTATTAATATTATTGCCGTCCGTATCCTGGGCTGTAGTATAGACTTCGTATTGATAGCTGTCGGTTCTTACGGGTTCGCCATTAGCATTTCGATATTCTTGCTTTTTGACCATGCCGTTGAGAAAGGTCGGCATCTCATTTCCCGGCTCCGGCGGCAACAGCCCGTTGTGATAGTCGATAACCTCCGTGCCATAAGGAGTTGTATTTTTGTCTGCCGAACCCCGGATCCGAATTACCTGACTGTATTGACTGGAGAGACCCGCAGGATCCGTGGCGGCCTCGCCGGGGTAGTCAAAGCTCGTTACCGCCCGGTTGCCCATGGCATCGTCAATGGTTACGCTACTGAGAGCAAAATGCTCTATCGGGCCGCTGTAGCTGAAATTCAAAACCCGGTGTAGGTATAGGGTTTCGGCGGACTCAAAATTATTGCCGGTATAAGAAACAAAGGCATAGGGATTGACCAGTAACCGCCCGCTTCCTGCTTCCTCCAAAGGTTCCGGCACCAGCTTGCCACCGGGCTGGGTAGCTGTCCCGACAATTTCACCGTTGCTTACCATTTGGATATAGGCATCCCCAGTAACGAGCTGATAGCCTATATAATAAGGCCCGACATTGACAACCTTTTCAAGATTGTGTGGCAAGCGGTCAATCGATTGCAGATTTCCATCTGGTTGTCGGTAGTAAAGATCGTTATCCACTGTCACATAGCCGCCACCGCCGGTGGAAAAACCTTGGGCTGCGGTGGCTACATTCTCCAGACGAGTGATAAAATCGTTCTCGTAGGCTGAATACTCTATGATTTGGACGTTATTGCCATCGTCAAAAGCTAGCAAATCGCGATCTATGATGGAGCCAATTACTGTCTCTATTACCAGGGTGGAAGTATAGGAAACCCAGCTTTCGCCGTTGAAGCGAAAAGCATGCCTTCTGTTGGCGACCATACTGCCATTAGCGAACAATTTCACAGAGGCAAATCCATCCGGGCGATCGATGCGTTCGGTCAGCAGTTCGTCTTTTCTAATATCCTCGTGGTCTTGGTTCCAGCGATATGCCTGGATTTTGAAGGTGTAGGGAGGGTCTTCATCTTCGCTAGCTTCAATCTGAATGGGAAAACTGGCTACGGCAAAGGTGGGTGAAATCGCCCAGTTAGTGCGAGCTATCTCATCTACCCAGATTGCAGAAACTCCCCTTTCTAGCTGCACGCTCTTCCACTCCAAGCTGGCTATGTCTAGCACCTGGAGCAAATAATCGGCTCGCTGTTGCCCCATTACTTGGGCACAGACTGCCACTTGGTTGGGACCCCCAGCCAGAACGTATTGTGCTGCTTCCGATAGAGTCAAAGGATCGAATTCCCAACTGCGCGATCGCGGATTCCAAGCATAGCGATAGAGCTGACGCCCGCCATCGGCCGCCGCCACCACATACTCTTCCCCAGAGACAATCTGATAGCCCTGGCTGCTATGCTCCAGGCGGGGCATATCCAGTTCCGTCGCCTCCCATTCGCCATAGCGCCCGCGACGGCGTTCGACTGCAAAGGCACGCAAATTCCTCGTGGAACCATCCCTTTCTCGAAAGCTGAGAATAAATCGCTGGCCGTATGCCGTTACATTCAGAGTGGCTAGGTCAATCTGTCTTATGGAAGAGGCCAAAGAGACATTTCCCCCCATCCAGCGTCCGTTCCATTCATAGACTGACAGCTTAATAGAAGGATTGGCGGATTCGTCATAGCGGGCGATCGCCACATAATTTGGGCCAAACCATACCCGAGGCTTTCCCCCACCAGTATCTGCAGTCCTCAGAATTAGAGACAGAGCGCTATCGGGCATATCGATTTTCCTAAAGCCGTACTCTGCAGTACCGCCCTGGGGATAGGTAATGCGCTTGAGAACTCCGGTGGGCTGCGGCGGGGCTGCCTGCTCGTACTCGAACAGCAAACCTGGAGGAACCGCACCATCGGCGCTCAGAATTGTCAAACCAGTTAGATAGCGCTTATACAGCAGTGGGTTTTTGCTCCCCCCGCTCTCTATTGCATTTTCTACGCTGTAGAGGAACTGCACTCGCAGCACGACTGCTTCCGGGTCTTCTGCTACCACCTCTATGGCATCTAGATACTTGGTCTGGAATCGATCCTGATGAGCCTCAGAACCAGTCCCCGTATGGGGAGCTAGATACTCCTGGATCTCGTCATTGTTGTTTTTTTCGGCGTAGGAAAAGCGGACGTGACGGCTCTGGGTCTGAATCTTATTCAGGTAAATAGCCCGAGTATATTCTTTATCGCTTCCTATGGTTACTTCAACCTGTTCGTAGTCAAAAGTTATTTTTTTGCCGTAGCGATTGACAATTTCTTCGAGCATCCAGCCAAAATAAAAATTAGTCTGTCCGAAACGATTGCTCGCATCAGACCAGTTACCTTTTGACCCTCCCCATTTGACGCCCTTAAGACGATTTTTTTCGTTCGTACCATAACGTCTGACCGTGCCAGACGTGCCGGTAATCTCCCAGAGATTATCGTTAACCCGATAGACTATTCTGGAAAAATCATAGCTTTCCGACTCGAAGAGCCATTCCGTCGCCGTCTGCGATATACAATGCAGGCGAACTCTTCCGCCATTACTTTGCGCCAAATAGTAGATGTCGTTATTGGCGGAGACAGAGCCGTGGTTATCCAGATAAATTAATTCATGTCCCAGAGACCAGCCCAGTCCGCAGATGCCGGTGGGAGATTCAATATTCCAGGTGCGCGCCGCCTCGCGAACTCCACTGCTGCTGTAATGAAGCGAAATCGCAGCTTCCAGTCCGCCGCTGCCCCTGACCGAAAGCAGGTCTATCGGCAGGGCGATTTCCCCCTGAAACATATTGACGCTTTCGTGGATATTCCCGATACCGTCTCCATCTAATTGGCCGTATCGAATAGCCGGTTGTTTTGACTCTGCTTCAACTGTAATCAGAGAAGCACTGGTTTCAATTGTCATAGCGATTTTCCGAAAGATTGCCTCACAAGGGCGACGGGTCGCCCCTTTTATTGTACTACTAAGACGGCTTAGGACAAGGGGTTCGTAAGGGCGAACGGCCGTTCGCCCTTACATTTGCCCTAACCTTAATGCGTATTGCAATATGCCGTATTGCTTCGCTTGGGGCGGGTCGCCCCGCAGCCTTTAGAATTCTCTGATTTCTATCTGACCCGCAGAACCTCCCAGGGCGCCGCGATTGCCCGGATTGCCAGGCTCGCCAGGTTCGCCCGAACTGCCCGCCTGTGCGCCCGACGTATTTTTTCCGTTTGCGCTGCCTCCCTCACCGGCTTTGCCCGGACCGCCTGCACCGCCGGCCTCTCCACCTACACCGGGCTGGCTGGCATCGCTTCGTCCCTCTACGAGATGCCTGTAGCCCTGTGCGATCTCAACCGTTATATCCATAGCCCGACCGCCGTTGCCGCCATCGCCGCCATTGCCGCCTTTGCCGCCATTGCCGCCATCGCCGCCATCTTTGGCACTGCAAGTAGTGCAGCCACAGGCTGATGAATTGCCGCCCTTGCCGCCATCGCCGCCATTGCCGCCCTTGCCGCCATCGCCGCCATCGCCGCCATCGCCGCCACGGGTATAGACAAACAGGTTAGAACCCCCATTTTGCAGCTCGATTCTATGCACTTTAATCCGGGAATACACTGCTTCCAAGCCGTCGGCCCCAGTATCTCCGTGGTCTCCGTTACCGCCGTTGTCTCCGTTACTCCCGGGAGTAGCATAGGTAGTACAGTGCGCCATGCCGCCACAAGATGCATTCGTGCCGTCATTGGCGGATCCCCGATCTGCGCCGCCTCCTCCATTTTGAGCCTTTTTCGGTGTCTCCCCAACTATGTTAATGTCACCGAGCCGATGGATGTCTTGATTGTCAGTATCTTCGTCTGCCGAACTGCCATCTTTAATCAGTTCTTGCACTTGCATGTCCAACTGGGCAGCTCGACAGACAATTTTCGAGCCCGCCTTCATTGTCAGCTTGTTGAGATTAATTATTGCTGGTGCGGCCGTGTCGTCAGGAGTAACATCCCATACCTCCCCAGGCCCTAAAACCTTGTCAGTCATAGAAAGGGTTTCAACCTTCCGGGGAAAGAAGGCATTCATCTCCTCGTGCTGGTGTTTTGACATGCCCATGCCGCCGACGATATGCCAGATCATAAAATGCACGTTATCGGTATAAGGTAGCCTTTGCCGATCTTTCCTCAAAGACTGACGCAGCCACTCCCGCAAATCGTCGTTCATTGGCAGCAGCAATTTGCGTATGCCGTCCGGGTTCTCGACCTGCTTTAGTTGATACTCTATCCCAGTTGCCTTAATCACTTCGGGATCGTGGCCTAGCTGTAAAGCTTTCTCCAGAAAGCTAGAGGGAAGTTGATTCGTACTGTTGGACATTTTTTCTCCTTAATGCAACCCATTTAGCGAAAATTGCTTCGTTTTCATTTTCAAGCAGCCCAGAGCGTTCCACCGGCGACTTAAGGAAGAGACGCTTTTGAGGGAGGTTTTTTGACAAAAAGCCAATCCCTCTATCTAGCCCGCGAATCTTCCAGCAAGCAGAAATACCCACGCCCCCATTCGCCACATCTGGGGGGGCTCCACATTTGGTATTGCCAACAATGGACCCTAGAGATGGGAGAATGAGATCGTTGCCTAGATACGGGTCTTAATAAAGGCGCAGTCTGCTTTGCAGATCGCGAATGAAACTTGTCTAGGGCATTTGCTCTACTACAACCAATATATAACGTCTAAAATGCTCATGCAAGTGTTTGTAATATTTTGTTACTTATAAAAACTACAAATTTTACTGAGATGTCGTTCAGCACTCAAACCTTTGCCCTGTAAGGGTTTCGGCTCCGATTGACTGGGTAACTTATAGGAGGTGATAGCTGGATGCAGGCTCCGGGAACCCTCCGCTGCCCAGATGCATGTAAAATAGCCCCTGGCTAGCCCCTGGCTTTGTTCATGTAGCCGGGGGCCCTTTAGGGTGAGGGCTACCAACGGGTTTTGACCACACCCGTGCATCTCAGATACATGTATAGCCCGCGCGGCGTTAGCCGATTTTTCCGGAACGGTAGAGCCCCGTTCGGCTAACGGGGCCGGGCTTTGTTCCTGTAGCCGGACCCCTCGGCGGAGAGGTCTCCTACCAACGGGTTTTGACCGCACCCTTGCAGAGAGGGGGGAGCCGCTTTCTTAGCCATCGAATCACGCGACCTTGTGAGTCGATAATGGACTGGTTGAAGGCCATCGCGCTCACGGGCTACATCATGCCGAAAGATTGCAGGTGCTCATTAATTGCCGAAGCCGTAGTACGAGTGGCATCCTCGCTTACTGCACCCGAGATCAAAGCCTGATCAGAGAACCCGAGAGCATGGCGCATGAATAAAATGCCATCAGTTAACGCTCCTGCCGTGCCATTGCCATCTACATCTAACATTATGTCCCCCATTTCATCCAAGTAGGTAACAATTTCTGATGTATCGCGAGTGGCACCTTCACTTACAACACCTTCAGTCAAAGTCTCTCCCCTGAACCCGAAGAGATAACGTATGGCCACAAGGCCGTCAGTTAACGCATCTATAACTCCATTCCCATCAATGTCCAGTGCAGGTGATGGAGCAGGTGATGGAGCGGGGGAGGTTAATGCAATGGAACTGGGGACAAAGTTGCTATTTGCAGGCAGGTCATCTGAGTTGGCACCAAAGTTGATCTGTGTCCCTGAAAACCCTGGTAGCGCTGTGAAGTTGGCCGTGTAAAGGGTAGGATTAGGACTGTTGGGCCAATTTCCGTTAGCATCTACCCAAGCTTGCAGGATGTATTTGTCTGTGCTGGGGTCGCCGTCCAAACCCCCGTTGGTAATCGGATCGTCCAAGACTGCACTTATAGGTTGTGCGCCCAAAGGAAAATGCTCGGTCAGACCAGTGACTGGATCGAATGCTACTTGAGAACTGTCCCAATGCATTTGAAAGACTATTCCTGTGGTGGGAGTTTCCGCAGGTTCAGTAGAGTAGTTGACATCAAAGCTGACACTTGTGTTTGGTTCTACTGCTTTGGTCGGTTCTGAAGGAGTGACTTTCAGTTGAGTGACTTCTTCTGTAGTTGCCTTCTGAACTTGAACTACATAGATAGCATTAACGCCTTTACTGGTCAAATCATTGCTGCCATCGCCGTTGATGTCGATGCTGTCCCAGAACTCTCCTGTAGTCCACACATTACCATTGCTGTCGGCGGCTATGTCAACGCCAACGGCACCATCGCTACCGCCGATCTTTAAGGCCTGAACCAAATTTCCCGAAGAGTCGAACTGGGCTACATAACTATCGATGAAAGAGCTATCGCTAGTCAAATCATTGTTGCCGTCTCCGTCGAGGTCGATGCTGCCCCGGAACTGTCCTGTAACCCACAGATGATCATTGCTATCGATGGCTATGGCTTCGGTATGGTCGGCTTCGCCATGCTCACCGATCTTTAAGGCCTTGACGAAATCACCATTGCTCGAGAACTTGGCTACATATTCATCAATGGGAAAAGGATACTCTTTTGAGCCATCGGTCAAATCATTGGTGCCGTCTCCGTCGATGTCGATGTTGCCCTGAAACTGTCCTTTAACCCACACATCACCCTTGCTGTCGGTGGCTATGTCAAGGCTGTAGTCCCGATCGCTACCGCCGATATTTTTGGCAAAGAGCAAAGCCCCCTCCGAGTCGAACTTGGCTACATAGCCATCTCTGCTGCCATTATTACTGGTCAAATCATTATTGCCGTCTTCGTCGATGTCGATGCTGCCGGAGAAAGAGCCTGTAGTCCACACATGATCATCCTTGTCGATGGCTATGCCATGACCAACGTCATCACCGCTACCGCCGATCTGGAAGACGTTGACCAAATCCCCCTCTGAGTCGAACTTGGCGAAATAGCTATCTCGACGGCCGCCATTACTGGTCAAATCATCTTCTCCGTCTCCGTCGATGTCGAGGTGGCGCCAGAAACTTCCTTTAGTCCACACATTATCTTTGCTGTCGATGGCTATGCTCTTGCCCGATTCAGTGTGATCAGTATAACGTCCGTGGATCTCTAAGGCCTGAACAAAGTCTCCCTCCGAGTTGAACTTGGCTAAATAGTGACCATCACGATCTGAACTGGTCAAATCATCTTTTCGTCTCCGTCGATGTCGATGCTGCCATGGAACCCTCCTAACACCCACGCATTATCATTGCTGTCGGTGGCTATGCCTATGCCCTTGTCTGGGAGTAAAATCTCAGTATTGCCGAAATCATAGGCCCGAACCAACTTCCCTTCAGAGTCGAACTTGACTACATAGCTATCGAAAGAGCCATTACTGATCAAATCATGTTCTCCGTCGCCGTCGAGGTCGATGCTGTCCCTGAACTCTCCTGTAATCCAGACATCACCATTGCGGTCGATGGCTATGTCCTTGACTTCCTCCCCCACACCGCTACTGCCGATCTGGAAGGCAACCTGATCCATTACTGTTGATTCCATCTTTTTGAACCTCCTCTTTGGTTAACTCTTCTGCCTCTCCCAATCCCCACCCCCCCAACCTGTTACTATCCTCCCTCGGTTTCCGCTTTATCCGGATTATATGAGAGGATTTCCTTGGACGTTGAAGTCATTTATATCGTTCAGCCCGGGTGGTACTGGACCTTCCAGAGAATTGTTTTGCAACCACAGTTTTGTTAGGTTGCTCAGGTTTTCTAGCGAGGAAGGTATTGTCCCCGTTAGATTGTTATGGTCCAGGTAAATGTTTTGCAGCTCGGTGGCGTTCCCCAATTCCGGTGGGATGCTGCCACTCAGGGAATTGTTCCCCATCCATAATTCTTGTAGGTTGCTGAGATTCCCCAATTCAGGGGGAATCGAACCACTCAAGGAGTTCTTGTTCAGTTTCAACCACGTTAAATTACGTAGGTTCCCCAATTCAGGGGGAATGTTACCTGTTAGGGAATTGTGGTCCAACCACAGGTGTGTCAGGTTGTCTAGGTCCCCTAATTCAGGGGGAATGGTGCCGCTCAGGCCGCTGCGGTCCAGTTCTATTTTCTGCAAGGCAGTGAGCTTGCCTAACTCAGAAGGGAGCGCACGGCTCACCCCGGCTGTGAGTTCCGTCACTCGGGATTTCTCGGCTGTCACCCCATCCAACCCGTTAACCTTTATAGCAAGGGGAACGGAACCATGTTCCTCATCACTGACGGGCATGTGCTCGCGGTCGGTGCTGAGATTCCAATGGCCATTATTGATATCCTTCAGGACTCCATAATCGCTGGCGTTGATGAGGTAAAGCCCAGCACTAGAGCTCTTAAAGGACACCGAGATATTGAACTTATCCGTTACGGAGCCTCCCGCATCATCTGATGCAGTTACGGTTACAAGAGAATTGCTATCATCAGGATCAGCAGCAACATTAGCAGCAGTATCCCAATCAGGCGTGCCACTAATCACCCCAGTAATGGAGTCAATGGTTAACCAGTCTGGCAAACCGCTAGCGCTGTAACTGGTAATATTATCGTTAATGTCGCCAAAGTTCCCGCTGACATCTATGCTGAGGTTGTGATTGCGAGTGGAGTTCCTGTCGTATTCTACGACAGTATCCACGTCCTCGATCGGAACTCCAACATAGGGTGGATTCTCCAACCGTTTGGTTGCCGATAAAGCTTCGACACTTGCGGGTAGATCGCCGGTTAGGTGGTTACCTTGGAGCCAGAGGTTCCGCAAACCGGTGAGGTTGCCGAGCTCCGGCGGGATTGCGCCGGTGAGCTCATTCTGCCACAGGTACAGGTTTTGTAAACTGGTTAGATTGCCCAACTCAGGGGGGATGGTCCCGGTTAGGGCGTTCGCAGACAACCCGAGGATCTGCAGGTTGGCGAGCTCACCCAACTCGGTCGGGATTGTGCCGGTGATCTCGTTGTTGTGCAGCCGGAGTTTCGTTAAATTACTCAGCTCACCCAGCTCAGACGGTATAGTACCGGTGAGGGAGTTGTTGGTTAAGCTGAGATTTCGTAATTGGTCAAGTCCACCCAGCTCAGGGGGGATGTTGCCGACCAGGTTGTTGTCGTCGAGTTTGATTTCCGTTACTCGCGAATCCTCAACCGTAATCCCATGCCAGGTGGCAACGACATCAGCATCGGGGGGGGTGTCGCTGGCGACGTTCCAGTTTTGCTTGTTTAACCAAGTTTGTCCGCCGGTCTGATTGTACAGGGCCCTTATGCCTAAATAGTCGGTGGCATTGATAGCCGTCATAGGCTTTTCCTCGTCTTTTGGAACTGAATACAGCCTAGCCAACCCGGTTGAGTTTTGCAACCCCTGTTAATTCATTTTTTCTTATGCTTCATATAAGCTGAAGTTTATGGATCTTTGGCGTAGTGCTTGACAAGGGATAGGATATCGGTCTAGGATCTCTGTTAGCGTCCCTGTGGGGACGGGAATTAATGGAAACATCAGTTAGCCGATTTTCATCAGTGCGGGTAGCGATCGCGATGGGTTTGAGCCGGTGTGGCAGGCTGTGGCTGAGATTCTTGCTGTGCCGGTGTTGAGGCAGTTTGAGTTTGGCACTGTAAGCAATTGTCAGACATTGCATGCAATTATCAGACAGTCAAGAGTTCGACCTAAGACCAACTTTACGGCTTCCCAGGGGTGAAGGTTCGTAGTAAGCACGAAGAGTGCTTCTCAAGTCGGAAGCGCCTAGAGGCGATCGTCGATCGGAACTACCCCAGTTGGACTGTGAAAGTGCAGATCGTGCCTTTAGAAGATGCGGCGACTTACCGCTTCGATCCCTTCGGCTTGACGAAGGTCTGGCCCCATAAGGACTATCCGATGGTTGCGATCGGGAACCTGGTGCTCGATCGCAACCCGGAAAATTACTTTGCGGAAGTGGAACAAGCAGCATTTTCTCCCTCTAACGTAGAGAAATTTCCAGCAAAGCGGAATTTTTAAGCCTAGCGGCTAAAGCTCTACTTGAGGCAGTTCTGCTTGCCGATCGACCCAACCTTCAGCAGGTGGAGATGAAGGAATGTTTTGATAACCAACGGATCTTAATCGATTTCCTACCGCTTGCCATCGCGCTGCCACGTCCCGATCGGCATCAACTACGAGTCCCACCGGGGCAGTTTTGCCATAGCGCCAGAATTTCCCCCCGATCGATCCATCTGGACTGCCAGGAAACTTAAATTTAGCATCTTCCGAGAACCAGATCAATTCAAATACCGGGGCATCATGTTCGACTTTCTCTTCCGGGTTTGGTGGCGATAAGGGAGACAATTTGATTTCCAGTTGGCGCGATCGCTCTTGCTGAGATTTTAGGCATATTTTCTGAAAAAAGTTCAATTGATGACCGCGAAACAAATGCCGGACGTGATAGCGAGTTGGTGTTGCGGGCAATATTTCCCCTCGGTTAGATAGCAGTGACAGCAAACTTTCTGGTTTACGGTGATTAACTAACAGATATACTGCTTCCATGAAACTGGTTTTGCCAATTTCGTTACTACCAACAATCAGGTTGACTGGCGCTAATCCTGTGATGGTAAAATCTTTGAAGCAGCGGTAGTTTTCTATCGTAATATCTCGTAACATTTTCCCGGTTTTCGTTCTTAGGTTCGTAGTAAGGACTTTAGTCCTTCTGCGGTAGTTTTCTATCGAATATCTCGTAACATTTTCCCGGTTCTCGTACTTAGGTTCGTAGTAAGGACTTTAGTCCTTCTGCAGGTAGGTTGAGGACTTTAGTCCTCACTACGAACGGTTACTAACCCACCCTACATTGGCATCTTTAACACTCCAACCGGAACGAGTTTCATATCCAGCTAGCAGTACTGTCATATCGTCCCAGTATTTGTGTAAGTCTAAAGGAGAAACATCCCACTCTGAGGCAAAGGGAGAAACAGATCTGTCCCACCTTGATTTAACGAACCAGTCCACTTGAGACGGATTATTCTTGAACTCATCAAGTATTTCTGGTGGAATTCGTTTAAGTTCACATATAATACTCATTTCTCAACTATTTGATAAACATCAATAAACATCTCAGACTTAATATAACACTCCGGCGTTGGTAGCGGGCTCATGCCCGCCACCAACGAGGCCAAAATTTAGACGCGAACGGGGGATGCTGGCTTGACAGTTGCCAGGGCTTCCACTAAACTGCGGACAGCAGCAACCATTGCCACTTCGCTATCCAGGCGGTTAACGGCAGAACCGACGCCGACCCCAGCAGCACCAGCGGCGATCGCCAGGGGTGCGGTAACGCTAGAGATACCGGAAGCACAAAGGACTGGTACTTTAACGGCGCGGGAAATTTCATAAGCAGCAGCTAAAGTGGGAGCAGCTTTTTCAAGTAACCCGAGGGTGCCCGAGTGAGTGGGGGTGCTGCTAGTACCGCCTTCCGTTTGAATGATATCAGCCCCGCCTGCACCAAGTCTTCTGCCAGTTGCACCTGTTCGTCCAAGGGCAAGATGTGAGGGACCGTAACAGAGAGGGTAATATCAGGAAGGAGCGATCGGGTTTGGCGAGTCAGCTGCAACACCTCTGGGGCCTCAAACCGCCGTCCTTGGGCATAGAAAGCATCAAAGTTACCAATTTCAATCAAGTCAGCACCAGCGGCCACCACAGGTAGGAACTTCTCCGGTTCCACAGCGGAGACGCAGACAGGCAAGTTGCCGATCTGACGGCACAGGCGCACCAAGTCTGGGTCGGCAGCAATATCAACGCAAGTAGCACCGCCCAAGTCAGCCGCCTTGACAGTAGCAGCGACCTTTTGGGGATTAAAATTAGTCAAGCCACTGATAATCTTGAGTACAGAGCCTCGAAGGGCAAAGGCACTCTGGAGTTTAGGATGCATCATGGTTCGTTCAACTGTTTGGTGAAAAACTGCCAGTAAATTTAGCTGGCATAGTCCTAAAGTAGAATAACTCGAACAGAGTCAGACTTAATTCCTAGTTAGCTTATGGAAACAATAGCACGTCAGGATCAGTTACACAATTGGCAACAGAGAGTACAGCAGGAGTTGCAGTCGCGACTGTCTGCGGATATGCAGGTGTGGTGCAAACTCCAGCAGGAAACCTTGCTAGTTTTGGTGCAACACGGGGCAGAACCGGTTGATAGGCAACAAACCTTCTATATCCTACAGCAGGCCCTACTCGCCCAGCCTCTCCCTGCTGTCCGCCAGGTGAAAATGTTCCTGAGAGTGGCTGGGGAAAAGCAGCCTTATGCCGAGCGAAATTTTACCATTATCTATAAGGTCTCGCCAGGGAGAAAGCAGCAGAACCTTACGGTTATTTTCTTATCACGTCTACAGCAAAGTTACTCATCAAGTCTCGGGACGCTGCGCTGGGGGAGTTATATAATTAATCATCTCAAAATCAGTCGGCACAAAGGCTTGAGATTGACAGGCAATAATTTGTTAATGCAACAGAAAGTTTTAGCTAAAAGGGATTCGCGATCGCGGGTTAGGCAGAAATCACGGCTTCCTCAATATAAGTTGGAGCTATTGCTGTTAGTAGCAGGGATGGGGATTAGCATTGTGTCTTTCCTGGGGGCATTTTATGCTTTAACTCGTCCCTGCGCGATTGCGCTACGCGCACACTACGCGATCGGGGGGCGATGCGTTCCCATAGAAACAGCCTCGGAATTAATCTCTTCAGCAGCAGCAACCGCTGAGTCGGAAAAGAATACTGCCGGACTGAAATTAGCGCTAGAAAAATTGGTAACGGCGACGCAGGACTTGGAAAAGATTCCCCTCTGGTCGGGCCATCACGCTAGGGCCCCAACAGATGTTAGAGAGTAACCAACGGCAGGCGCAGAATTTGGACTTGATGGTCCGGGGCATGGATAAGGCCATGTCAGCGGCAATTATGAGTCAAGATCCGCCCCATCCTGTGGAAAAATGGCAAGAGATGAAGTTACTCTGGCAGCAGGCGATCGCCCTGCTATCAATCATAACTCCAGACAGCTACGTGCATGAACTGCGGTCGAAAAAACTTCAGGAATACGGGGCCAACTTGGTGGCGATCGATAAGCGATTGCAATTAGAGAAAGAGGCCCTGGGACAACTAGAAGCAGCGAAGGAGTTAGCAAGCATTGCTTCAGCGCGTCAGGGAATAGCCCAAACTCTAGAAAATTGGATTCTAGTGCAAGCAACCTGGTCGGAAGCGGTAAATAAGCTGTCTGCTGTCAACAAAGGGACAATGGCAGATCTAGAGGCCCAGCAGTTATGGGTAGCATATCAGTCGGGGTTGGCATCGGCACGCGATCGGCAAACGAGAGAGGAATTTTCTGCTACAACATACCAAGAAGCATTGAGATTAGCAAAACAAGCCAAAAGCTTCTCCGAACAGCAGGAATATGCGCAAGCGGTAAGCAACTGGCGTCTAGCCCTCACCTATGCCCAGCAGGTACACAAAGACAGTTTTCACTATCCAGTTGCGCAACGGCTAATCAGTTCCTACAGCGCTTCCCTAGCAGCAGCGGAAGTCAAATTAAGAGTCGCCCTAGTCTTAAAAACAGCCCGCGCCCATCTATCTCGTGCCTGTACGGGTATACCAACGATCTGCGAATATAATGTGACAGAAAATTTAATCACGGTGCAGTTGAAACCAGAATATGTCCGCGCGGTGAAAGAGACCTTTATCACGGCGGCGAATAGGGGCGACTACGATACATTAGTAAACATGGACGAACATATGGACAGTTTGCGAGCGGCCCTGCAAGCGATCAGCGATAACGCAGATATTCCCCTAGAACTATACGATCAATACGGTCAATTGAAGGGGTCTTACGAGCCGAATAGATCCTAGGACCGCTCCTCCTGTAGCCAGAAACCAGGGTTTAAAGTAATTACCTGGTTTCTCAATTGAAAAAAGCGATAATTGCAGCAGATAGTCAATGAGGAATTCGGTAATATGACTCAAGAGCTAATGGATTTAAGAACGAGTATATTAGAGGGGCGTTACATGGATGCTTTAGCAATTGTCGATGAGCTAGAGGGAATGAGTAAACAGGCAGTATTGCGCAATATTGAATCATTTTTAATCAGGATGCTGATTCACTTGATTAAAAACCAAGTAGAAGAGCGATTAACTAATTCTTGGGCAGCTTCAATTAGAGATTCAGTACGAGAAATTCACAAGCTGAATCTCAAAGATAATAAAACCTCATATTACATTAAGTTGGATGAATGGCCGTCGGCGATCGAGGATGAACTGGAAGCTGCGATCGCGACAGCGACGGTTGAAGTTAGCAATGGAGCTTACAGTCCATCTCAACTTTCAGAAATGGTGGATAGAAGTGAGATCGTGCAAAGGGCTGAGAGTTTACTGGATCTGACATACAGCCATTCCAAAAAGGAGTTACCCCTAGTTATTAATGATTATTTAACTCAGTTACCAGGGGGCGAAGATTGGCATCAAGGTAAATAAAGAACAGTCGGTGCCTGAACTATAACTGATGCGACCCATTGCCTTCGAGGTACTCGGGAGCGCTACTCGCACTACCCTTCGCACCTCGTTGTGGCATCGGGGTTTGGCGGTCTTCCTTTCGGAGGACTGAATGGCCTTTCTAACCCGGGAATGCCCCTTCGACTTTCGATTCTACCAAAACGAGCGAAAAACCTCCACAAGCTTCTAATGATAAACAAATTGCCTACTCAGGCGCCCATCCAGCATACTTATGCACCCATGGATCTGCACTAGTCTCCCTAGTTAGCCCCAAAGCTGCAAATGGGGCGGGCTGCATGGTATCGAATTACGTAAAAAGAAAAAAACTTGACTCTTTGTCAGGCTTGGGGAATAATCGGTCAAGAACGCCCGGGGATCCCAGTCATCGGTCTCGAGAACGCCCGGGAAAAGTCCCCAGGCGAGGCGCAGGCGGTGGGGGCGGCGACGGACGGCGGCGGCGGGCTGAGGAGCCGCCCCACTGAGAGTACATCAACTGGTTTACTTCGTTCCTGTAGGCCAGAGCAAGAAAGCTTTTGACGCGGGGAAAGGCGGCGGTGTTTAGGACTTATCCGTTTACGATTATCCTCAGAAAAACTGTTGAATCTCCTGGCGATGAACCTCATCGGATTAAGTTAGACCCGGGGGCTAAGGTGACTGGTTGGGAATATCACGTCTCCACGGCCCATCACTCGCGCACTCCTCACATCTGGCTTACGTAGCTTCCGTCCTCCAAATACGTCCATCCCTCTCCACTGCTGTTCAACCAATCCTCTGTAATGAGATTGTAACTCCACCCATCCCCATCATTCACCACAGCAGATCCACCACTCCAAGACAACTCATAAAACCCCTCAATCCAGTAGTTCCTCACGAAAGTACTCGTCCATCCCCCAATCTTCCTCTTCTCCACCCTATGACCCCACCTCGGTGCATAATAATTCACCAATAAATCTCCTTGCGCGTCTTCAAAGGTTATGGTGTCATCCTGATTAAAGTCATTAACCTTCACACGCTTCACCCCCACTCCTAACACGAACTCATCACTGCCTTCCCCGCCCACCAATGTGTCCGAATGCGATGCGTATATCCAGTCGTTCCCGTCCCCGCCGGTTATGCTGTCGTTTCCCGTACCACCAGTTAAGGTGTCATGCCCAGATCCGCCATCCAAGGTGTCGTTTCCCCACTCTCCCTTGAGAGAGTCGTCCCCGCTCCCGCCGGTTATTTCGTTGTCTCCCGTACCACCGATCAAGGTGTCACTCCCTGATCCGCCATCCAAGGTGTCGTGTCCCCCACACCCCAGATAGAGTCGTTTCCACTTCCGCCCTCCAGAGAGTCGTGTCCAGAGCGTCCCTTCCCACCTTCTAGGGTATCGTTTCCGTCTCCGCCCTCCAGAGTGTCACTTCCCTCACCACCGTTGAGGAAGTCATCATCCACACCTCCAAGGAGGTGGTCCTCTCCACGTTCACCGAAGAGGGAGTCCTCTCCCGATCCACCGTACAGGTGGTCGTTTCCTGGCTCGCCGTCCAGGTAGTCATTTCCCGACCCGCCATCCAGAGTGTCATCTCCGAGACTACCCCAGAGGCTGTCGTTCCCCATTCGCCCAACAAGGTGTCGTTTCCCTTTCCACCCAGATTTTGTCGTTCCCATTGCCACCGAACATGAGTTCATTTCCACCTTCGAACTGTACCCAGTCGAGGCGATCGGGGTTATCGGTGCCGACAACGAGACGTACCCCATCATCGTCCACCTCATAGTGAGGCTCGCTACCCCTTTTCTGCAAACCGTACTTCTCCACTGGGAAGAGCTCGATCAAGCCTGCATCAATGTCGTTGATGTTAATGGTCAAGTTTTCCGAGTAACGATTTCCGCCGATATCGGTAGTTTGAACTCGGATGCTGTAACTGGACTGAGTTTCAAAGTCTGGGGAACTGTTGATTCGCAGTTGGTTCCCGACAATGGTGAAGGCAGCGTTATCCGTATCTCCTGTACCCGCTACCAACTGGTAGGTAAAGCTATCCCCTGTATCGGGGTCGGTGGTCGAGAAAGTGCCGACAACAGTGTTGGGCGCGACGTTTTCATCAATGCTGTTGTTGTTGAGGTTGATGTCCGTGGGGCGATCATTAACGTCGTTGATGTTAATGGTCAAGTTCTCCGAGTAACTCAGCCCACCGGGGTCGGTAGATTGAACGAGGATGCTGTAACTGGACTGAGTTTCAAAGTCTGGGGAAATGTTGATTTGCAGTCGGTTCCAGACACCCCGGCTACCCTGGACAATTGTGAAGGCAGCGTTATCCGTATCTCCTGGACCCGCTACCAACTGGTAGGTAAAGGTATTATCCCCTGTATCGGGGTCGGTGGTCGAGAGATCGGCGAAAACAGCGTTGGCTGCGACGTTTTCGCCGATGCTGTTGTTGTTGAGGTTGATGTCCGTGGGGCGATCATTAACGTCGTTGATGTTAATGGTCAAGTTTTCCGAGTAACTCAGCCCACCGGGGTCGGTAGATTGAACGAGGATGCTGTAACTGGACTGAGTTTCAAAGTCTGGGGAACTGTTGATTCGCAGTTGGTCTCCGTCAATGGTGAAGGCAGCGTTATCCGTATTTCCTGTACCCGCTACCAACTGGTAGGTAAAGGTATCCCCTGTATCGGGGTCGCCAGTCGAGAAGGTGCCGACAACAGCGTTGGCTGCGACGTGTTCATTGATGCTGTTGTTGCTGAGGTTGATGTCCGTGGGGGAGAAATTAGTTGAAAATTTAATTACATAGCTATCTCGAAGGCCATTACTGGTTAAATCATTCTTGCCGTCTTCGTCGATGTCGATGCTGTTCTGGAAAACTCCTGTAACCGACAACGTCTTACCGTCGGCGTCGGTGACTATGTCAAAGGGTCGGTCATCACCGCTACCGCCGAAATCATAGGCTTTGACCAAATTACCATTGCTGGAGAACTTGGCTACATAGGTATCAACACCGCCATTACTGGTCAAATCATTCTTGCCGTCTCCGTCGATGTCGATGCTGCCCTGGAAAGCTCCTGTAACCCACGCATTACCATTGCTGTCGGTGGCTATGCCTTCGCCCCGGTCATAAAATTCCCCGCCGATCTTTAAGGCTTTGACCAAATTACCATCAGGGGAGAACTTGGCTACATAGCCATCTTGACCGCCATTACTGGTCAAATCATTTTCGCCGTCTCCGTTGATGTCGATGCTGCCGGAGAAAACTCCTGTAACCCACGCATTACCCTTGCTGTCGGTGGCTATGGCTATGCCCTGGTTATTACCGCCGATATTTGATTTAAAGACCAAATTACCATCAGGGGAGAACTTGGCTACATAGCTATTTTCGACGCTATCCTCACTGTCTTGGGAAAATCCTGTAATCCACGCATTACCACTGCTGTCGGTGGCTATGCTATTGCTCCAGTTATGACTGCTACCGCCTAAATTTGAGGCTTTGACCAAGTTACCCTCAAAGTCGAACTTGGCTACATAGCCATCTCGATCGCCATTACTGATCAAATCATTTTCGCCGTCTCCGTCGATGTCGATGTTGCCGGAGAAAAATCCTGTAACCCACGCATTACCATTGCTGTCGATGGCTGTGCCAAAGGCCCGGTCATCATCCTTACCGCCGATATTTTTGGCAAAGAGCAAATCACCATTGCTTTTGAACTTGGCTACATAGCCATCTCGATCGCCATTACTGATCAAATCATTTTCGCCGTCTCCGTCGATGTCGATGCTGTCGGAGAAAAATCCTATAGCCCACGCATTACCATTGTCGATGTCGATGCTGTCGGAGAAAAATCCTATAGCCCACGCATTACCATTGCTGTCGGTGGCTATGCTATTGCCCTGATCATAACCGCTACCGCCGATATTTAAGGCTTTGACCAAATTACCATTGCTGTCGAACTTGGCTACATAGCTATCATTACCGCCATGATTGGTCAAATCATAGATATCGTCCTGGAAACGTCCTGTAGCCCACAGATTCCCATCCCTGTCGTAGGCTATGCTTCTGCCAATTTCATTCCTGGCACTGCCGATATTTAAGGCAAATTCCAGTTGCAAGTTGAAGACTTCCTTAATGTCGTTGATGTTAATGGTCAAGTTCTCCGAGTAACTCAGCCCTCCCGTATCGGTAGTTTGAACGAGGATGCTGTAACTGGACTGAGTTTCAAAGTCTGGGGAACTGTTGATTTGCAGTTGGTTCCCGACAATGGTGAAGGCAGCGTTATCCGTATCTCCTGTACCCGCTACCAACTGGTAGGTAAAGGTATCTCCATTGTTGGGGTCGGTGGTCAAGAAAGTGCCGACAACAGTGTTGGCTGCGATGTTTTCATCAATGCTGTTGTTGCTGAGGTTGAGGTCCGTGGGGGAGAAAGCTGTCTCGTGGGTGGTGCCGAAGAATCGGTTGCCGAACAGGTCGTTACTGTTCACCAGTTCGCCCGCTATGATTGACTTGGGAGTGGAGGCAATATCGCTATTAGCGGCGCTATTGCCCGAAAACTCTACAACTTTAAGCCTTACGGTCCAGTGAGTTAGTTCTTCCTCCCGACCCGGGCGGGGAGACCCTCAGACCCGGGCGGGGAGACCCTCAGACCCGGGCGGGGAGACCCTGATCTAGGCTGCTCTCCTCTGAGAGTCGCTTCCAATGATAAACCTTTTGCTGCTGGTATGAACATCAGGGGCAGAAATAATTCCACCGGACGGTGACAGTTGCGATGGGCGATCGACGGACCGTGACAGAGCGAGCCTCCTAATTTAATTCATCAGGGTCTATGCCAAGTTCTTGTAGCCGACTGCGCAAAATTTCTAATTGGGCCTCTGCTGCTTCGGCCCGCAGCCTTTCTTGGATAGCTGCTTCTGTGGGAGCCGGAACCAACTCTCCCGTTGCCGTCAAAAACCTCAGCTGTTCTTCTACTATTCCCAAAAACAACTCTAGCTGTTGGCTCCACATCCATCCCCGATCATTCTGAGTTATTTCTACATATGTTCCCCCTGGCCCTGAAAGGCGAAATCCTTGAAACTCCATGCTGTAGGGATCGAACCAAAAATATTCTGGCGTTCCGAATACATTCTGGTATAGTTCTCTCTTGGTAACCCTATCCGTTTCCGCAGTAGATTCTGACAGCATTTCTATAATCACATTCGGATACTTGCCATTTTCTTCCCACACTACCCAACTTGTACGCTCTCTGTACTCCGTGTCCAATACTACGAAAAAATCTGGACCTCGGAAGTACTCGTTCCGGCGCTGGCGACTACTGTAATATATCGTCAAATTGCCTGCTGCAAAGAAATTGTTCCGTCGCTCTGGCGGGGCCTCCGGGCGATCGCGCCACCACCACTCCAGGCACAACAGTAACAGCATGATTTGTTTAAGATGGCGATATGTTTCCAAGGGAGGTTCATCACTCAAAAGTTTACTAGGGCGAGATTCTAGCACATCGGGCTTGCTACTTGCAACCATAGCTCTATCAACTCCAAACTCTGATCTCTAGTCTAGCAAAATATTTGCCCTCTGTAGTCAGATTCTCTCCTGGAAGCGCTGACCATCCACGAGGGCATTCCCACAGGCGGCGATCGCTCCTCCCGTGCTTGTGGTAGATTGTTTCAATGATAAACCTTTTGCTGCGGGTACGAACATCAGGGGCAGAAATAATTCGGTCAGTCCACCGGTGGTGACAGTTGCCATGGGCGATCGATGGACCATGAAAGAGCGAGCCTCCTAATTCAATTCATCGGGGTCTATCCCAAGTTCTTGTAGCCGAGTTCGCCACTTTTCTAATTTGGCCTCTACTGCATCGGCCCGTTGACGTTCCGCATCGGCCCGTTGGCGTTCCGCTTCTGTCTGCAACCGTTCTTGGATAGCTGCCTCTGTGGGAGCCGGAACCAACTCTCCCGTTGCCGTCAAAAACCTCAGCTGTTCTTCTACTATTCCCAAAAACAACTCTAGCTGTTGGCTCCACATCCATCCCCGCCCATTCTGAGTTATTTCTACATATGTTCCCCCTGGCCCTGAAAGGCGAAATCCTTGAAACTCCATGCTGTAGGGATCGAACCAAAAATATTCTGGCGTTCTGAATACATTCTGGTATAGTTCTCTCTTGGTAACCCTATCCGTTTCCGCAGTAGATTCTGATAGGATTTCTATAATCACATTTGGATACTTGCCATTCTCTTCCCAGACTACCCAACTTGTACGCTCTCTGTACTCCGTGTCCAATACTACGAAAAAATCTGGACCTCGGAAGTGCTCGTTCCGGCGCTGGCGACCACTGTAATATATCGTCAAATTGCCTGCTGCAAAGAAATTGTTCCGTCGCTCTGGCGGGGCCTCCGGGCGATCGCGCCACCACCACTCCAGGCACAACAGTAACAGCATGATTTGTTTAAGATGGCGATATGTTTCCAAGGGAGGTTCATCACTCAAAAGTTTACTAGGGCGAGATTCTAGCACATCGGGCTTGCTACTTGCAACCATAGCTCTATCAACTCCAAACTCTGATCTCTAGTCTAGCAAAAGATTGGCGGCGGTGCTCATATGCTCACCAAGTATCGGGAGGACCGTGTATTCTCAGTATATAATGTCACATTGTTTATTTGTAGGCCGCGCCATGATTATATGCTGACATTAGTAATAACGCAATTCTCCATTTTCAATTTTCCATTCTCAATCTCTCAAACTTGACATGCTTCCCATACAAGTTTCAATCAACTCGGCAATTCCTGCCACTGGCAAAATCTTCGTCTCCAACCTTGACTCTAATTCCGCCACCGACCGATCGTCTAAAAACAGAGTATCCTCATGCTTCAGCATCAAAGAAGGCAGCAAAATCCCATCTCCTAAATCTCGTCCTTGTAAACCTTGCAGCAAATCTTCACCCGTCAGCAACCCAGTCACGGTAATCTCCTGTCCCCAATATTGACTATTCAGGGCCACCAGATTTACCTTTAATCCTGCCACCTGATTTAATTGTGCCACCAGGGGTTGAAATGCCTTTTCCACCGCATTGCCCACCACCCAAGCATACTGGCGCGGCGATCGCACGGATGCAATTAATCGTTCCTCAGCAATTTCCTGAAATTCTTGAATAAACAGGCGAATTGAACCCACACCATTACCAATTTGGGGATAATCTTCATAATGGGATTCAGGTGGCAATTCCTCTCCAGCAATCAAAAACCACTCATCCGCTAACCAAACTACATTAGACCCCATCTCGTGGCGGAATTCTGCCTGAAGCGCTTGTACTTGTGCGATCGCTTCCCGTGCCTTTTCAGGTGTTACAGGGATTAATTCATCCTCAGCGGGGCGAAACTTGGTTAATCCCACTGGTACAACTGCTACAGATGCTACAGCGGGAATTTCACTGCTGTAGAATGATGCTAAATCTCGCAGAGTTATTTCCAGATGTTGACCGTCATTAATCCCAGGACAAACAACCACTTGAGCGTGAATTTGTAGCCGTCGTGCTTGAAACCACTCCAACTGTTGTAAAATTAAACCAGCACGAGGATTTTTCAGCAAGCGAATTCGCACATCTGGTTCAGTTGCATGGACGGAAACATAGAGAGGAGATAGTCGCATTTGCTCAATTCTCTCCCATTCTCCCTGGGTAAGATTAGTTAAAGTCAAGTAACTCCCGTAAAGGAAACTCAGACGGTAATCATCATCTTTCATGTATAAACTTTCTCGCTTTCCGGGTGGTTGCTGGTCGATAAAGCAAAAAGGACAGCGGTTATTACATTGCATCAAGCCATCAAATAGGGCGGTTTCAAATTCCAACCCTAAGTCTTCATCGCAGTCTTTCTCAATTTCAATCTGATGACTTTGACCAGCAGCATCTAATACTTCTAGTTCCAGAAATTCATCCGCGCCCAAAAACTGATAGTCAATCAAGTCCCGGGGCCGCTCGCCGTTAATAGCAACGATCGCGTCACCAGGTTCAAAGCCAATTTCCGCCGCGATCGACCCGGGCAGAACTTTAGTAATCCTAGCAGGACGAATAGAAATATTGCTCATTGTTGATTATTCTTATTGTTCGTAGTAAGGACTTTAGTCCTTACCCTACCGAAGCCGTCAAGTCTGTCTTATCCCATTTTGAAAAAACAATGCTACAATTACTTCAAATATTATTTATTAGTCGGTTTTAACCGACTTTAGCTATTAGCCGAGCATACCCCGGCGGGATAACAGCGAAGTTACTAACTGTATCATCATTAAATCAAAATGGTATTACTACAAACCAGTTGAGATTTGCCAGACCAGGATCCCTACTCCAAATATCAGCCGATACAAGATAAAGATTAAGGTACTGTGAGATTGCAGAAAACGAATCAACCAGGCGATCGCCAGATAAGAGAAAACCCCCGAAGAAATCAAACCCACAATCAGGGGTATCAACCCAGCGCTACCCATGCCATCTTTCAGGACACCGACAAACTCAACCAACCCAGCTATGGTAATCGCGGGAATGCCCAAGAGAAAGGAAAAACGAGCCGCCGTTGCCCATTCTAAACCCATAAACAACCCCGCCGTAATCGTCGAACCAGACCGAGAAACGCCAGGGACGATCGCCATTGCTTGGGCTAATCCCATCCAGACCCCATCTTGCATATCCAGGCGATCGAAATCCCGCTTGCGACTGCCAATGCGTTCGGCAACTCCCAGCAGAATAGCCATTACAATTGAGGCGATCGCGATCGCTGGCAGACTTCGCAGAGGGGAATGATCGTAGTCAGGCACGAATATTTTAATCAGCAACCCGAAAAAGACGATCGGGATTGTGCCCAAACCAATGCCTAAAGCGATCCGAAAATCCTGGGACTGATAATCCGACTTACCTATAGCAGACACAACACCCTTGCTCAGTTGACTCAAATCCCCCCAGAAATACCATAGCACAGCCGCAATACTTCCCAACTGAATCACAGCGGTAAAAGCAACACCCGGATCCCCCCATCCCAGCGCCACTGACACCACTTTCAGGTGTGCCGTACTGCTGATCGGTATAAACTCCGTCATCCCTTGCACCATACCTAAAACCGCAGCCTGAAATACATTCATCTGCGACACCTGTGAAGGAATAGCTTGGCCGATCGCTTTTGTGGGCATCGTCAGTATAGCACTGACAACTGCTACCCCTGCGAATTTAAGCAATTTATTTTTTGGTGATTGACATGGTATGCTGAATATTGTTATTTGTTAGTTGTTAGTTCTACAATTGACAACCTACAATTTACAACTTACAACCTATAACTTACAACCTGTTTAAATATTTATACTATAATTATGTATTTTATGTTACTTTTTTTAGAAAATCAAGGTAATTTTACAGAACATGAGGGCTATCGCTCCCCTGCCCCCACGACCATCACCAGTCCCCTATCCCCCATTACTGGCTTTTGATGGCAATGATGGCAAGCTCTGATATATTAAGAAAGATGAAGTTAAGTAAAGAAAAATTCAAAAACATTGTTTAACCACAGTTTTTTGTCTTATTTACCACTAGGGGTCAAGTCAGAGCGCAAATTATCTACCCTATTATGGGAGAGAATCGGCTGGACTTGGGCGACCTTCACAGTAGCGGTGTTTCTGGTTTGTGTGCCAGTATTTTTCCAGGCTCCATTAGTGCGGCAACTGCCTTGGTTAAGCCTAGCAATGACAGCTGGCCTCGTTGGTGGCAGTATCCAGCTGCTCGCTCGTCAGTCAACCAGACTATGGGGAGACTTACTGCTAGGATTTAGTTGGAGTTGGCTAGCCGGTTCCATATATTGGGGTTGGCTGCGCTGGGAACCCTTGTGGCATTTGCCAGTTGAAGCTATAGGTCTGCCAGTGGCCATCTGGTGTCTTTGGCGTCGTTGGGCAATGGTGGGAAACCTATTCTACCTCGGTTCCCTATTGGGCACGGCGATCACAGATATATATTTCTATATCGTGGATTTGATTCCTCACTGGCGTCAGCTGATGCAGGTGTCCCCAGAACTGGCAATGCCAGTCTTGCAAAGTGCGATCGCCCAGATTCAGACCCCTTGGGGAATCAGCTGGGCAGTAGTTCTAAGTGTAATTCTCTTAGTTGCCGGGATTTTACCTCTGGGCACCCGGCAGCTACACTGGTGGGCATTTAGCGGAGCTGTCTTGAGTACAATATTAGTAGACAGTTTGTTCTGGATAGTCGCCTGCGCGATAGAGTGATTGCTGCATTGTGGAGTTTCTCTGAACACCGCACAGATACCCAGACAGACTCCAATCTATCTTTCAGGATGCATGAGAGTGGAAATATTCTTCTTAGGCTAAGCCTGCAGTGAGTAAGATCGGCAATCCTCATTTAGTACTTCAGACAGAGTCAGGGAATCGCTATCTCCCCCTGGTTGGTAGTAATTGCTGGACCATAGGTCGGACCGATGACAACAATTTTATCCTGCCAGACCCCTGGATTTCACGCAACCACGCCATGCTGCAATACACCGAGACGGGCGAATTTTATCTGATCGATCTAGGCAGTCGCAACGGCTCCTTTGTCAATGGACGCCGTTGCGACATTCCGGTAACCTTGCGGAATGGCGATCTCCTTACCTTTGGTCAGACGCAACTGAATTTCTACAGTCCCTCTGCCCAAAAGGATGATGCCTCCACCAGTAACGACTCTGCAGATTATAACGTCACGGCAACCTTGCATGTCCGTCGCTTAATCTCGGTGATGGTGGTGGATATCCGCAATTTTACAGGTCTGACTCAGCAAATGGATGACACTTTGCTCTCCGCTATGATTGGCACCTGGTTCCGCCATGCTGGGAAATAATGCGTACTGAAGGTAGCTGGGTGGATAAATATATTGGCGATGCCATCATGGCGGTCTGGTTTCATGGCACCGAAGGAGTCAGCTTTACCGAACTGCTGAAGGTCCTCGGTGCCCTCAACAAATTACACAAGATGACTCGGGATTTGGCGGATGACTTTCCCCTGCCTTTTCCCTTGCGCATTGGATCGGGCATAATACAGGTTATGCTATGGTTGGCAATATGGGTAGTGGCGATCGCCCAGATTACACAGCCCTGGGAGATACAGTCAATGCCGCCTTTCGCCTGGAATCTTGCACCAAAAAAATTAGTCGAGATGTTGCCCTAGGAAAAACTACCTATCAATACCTCTCCAGCCTGGGAGTTTCGCCTCCTCTGTTTGAGCAGTTTACCGTTAACCTCAAGGGCTACAAGACGCCAACTTTGACCTATGCTTGCTCTTTTGCTGAGTTGGATAGTTTTTTGCAAACCCGGCCCTGACTGGCTGCGTCTCATGAACTGGTCAACTGACTAACCCACCGTCAGTTGTTCATTGTATCGCAGACTTTGCTATTTCTCAAGTTTTATTACTGGACTGATATCCTAGATAAAAAATTAAATCACACAGATAAAATAAAATAAAATGCTGTAGTCCAGTTAAAATACGCTCAAAAATTAGGTAGGAACGGAAAGATGAAACGATTACTGTGCTTGTTGCCGGTCTTGGTGCTGTTGTTGGCCTGTCTGGGAAATGCTCCTCGGGCGCAGGCGGCTGATTTAACCGATCTGCTTTGGCAGTCATCGCCGGTAGTGGTGGCTGAAGTCCCAGTACGCAATAAGGCTGACGATAAGCTAGCAGAGATTAAAGATAAAATCGATTTGAACAACACAAATCTGCGAGCATTTATGAAGTATCGCGGTTTTTACCCGGTGCTGGGTCGCAAAATAATTAAGTACGCCCCCTACCAGCAGGTAGAGGATGTTCTGGATATTCCGGGATTGAGCGATGGCCAGAAAGAAAGGCTGCAAGCAAACCTGGAAAACTTCACTGTCACCGCTGTTGCCGATGTCTACACCCAAGGGGCGATCGCTTGAACAACGGCATCTACGATTAAGCCTTTCATTTTCTCTCGCTCCCTAGGGGAGCTGGTGTGGCTGTAATTTATGCGGCATACTTTGGCCAATGGCTTCTGCTAAATCCCCTGATGTGATTCTCTGGCTTAGTGTAACACTTACAGAACCTCTTGGCTAAAATTAGCCTTTCAGGGCTAATTTTAGCCTCCTTGAAGGATATTATGTTGGTGATGCGTAATCATCCTGGTATCGATTGTTGCATTAAATAGAGAAGATAGGAATCAGAGCATGAATCAGGAGCGCACAGACAGCAAAAATAACTCTTCAAAAGAACCTATTGCCATCATCGGCATGGGTTGCCGGTTTCCTGGCGGTGCAAATAGCCCCGAAGCATTCTGGAACTTGCTCGCCAATGGGGTTGATGCCATTACCGAAGTGCCGGCAGACCGCTGGAATGTGGATAGTTTCTACGACCCAGAGGGGAAACCAGGTAAAATCAGCACTCGTTGGGGTGGCTTCGTGGAGAACCTAGATCAATTTGATGCCGAGTTTTTCGGCATATCTCCGCGCGGTGTCTGGAGCATGCCGCGTCCTTCAGGACAAGAGCATGCGGAAGACGCCGAGAAGCCTGTAAGATGGACCCTCAGCAACGGTGGCTCCTGGAGGCCGCCTGGGAGGCTCTGGAAAATGGAGGGCAAAGGCCAGAAAATCTGGCTGGTTCAAATACGGGGGTATTTATTGGCATATACGCCAGCGATTACCAGAAAATACAGAGTTTGGGCGATCGCGATTCGATCGACATGTACACTAATTTGGGTGGTGCTTACAGTATCGCAGCCAACCGCATCTCCTATCTGTTTGATTTTAAGGGAATAAGCGAGGCGAACCGGGTCCTTGAAGTCAAACTGTCAGTGCAGTTATTCAAGGATCAACTCCCCCTCTGTTCGAACTGACTCGACTGCGGTTAGAGATGTAGTATAAATGGAGTTGTGCGAAACGTTCGTAAGCGGGAAATGTGGTTCCATTAGCCAACAATACCTGTGGCTTGCGGTCTTTAGCCCAGCAGCAATGCCAGGGAAGGACCACGTTAGGAAAGGATGACATTTAGGTTGGCAGCTCTCCCGTTATCCACCGCCCGAGGCTTGACGTGATTTAGCAGGTACGAATAAGGGGCAAAATTCCAGATGATAAGGCCAGAATGGAGCAATCCAAACACCGGCTGCCGATCGCGCAGCGTGGCGCAGCCATAGACAACGGCTCACCAACCAGGAGCCTCCTGCGATGAAAGTCGCAAGTCCGGTTTTGAAAGGGAGGGTCGGGAAGCAATTCCTGGCTCGACCCCGACCTTAAACTAACTCAAGTTGCTACCTATAAAAGTTTCGACCTCATGGCTGCGCCACGCTGCGCGATCAGAGAGCCATTTTTGGCAAAGATATCCAACATTATGCCATTTTGGAGTAAATCACAAGGCTCTTTTGGCTAATTTTGGCTAATTTTAGCGAAGCGTGTTGGGGTTCTGTAGGTAGCAACTTAGGTTAAACAGTAGAGGTCCAAAACAATGCAGACTATTAACTTAGGCCCGAATGGTCCAGCCATCACCCAACTGGGGATTGGCGCTTGGTCCTGGGGCGACAAGCTATTTTGGGGCTACGGCGGTGATTACGATGCTACTCAAGTGCGACTTGCCTTTGATGCTACCCTAGATAGCGGCATCAGCTTCTTTGACACTGCTGAAGTTTACGGCTTCGGAGAGTCAGAATCCCTCATCGGTCAGTTTATGAAAGAGACGGGGCATCGCCCCCAAATTGCCACCAAATATTTTCCCCTACCTTGGCGATTCAGCCCTCAATCTATTTCCGAGGCCCTGACAGCTAGCTTAAAACGCCTCCAGGTAGAACAAGTTGAACTCTACCAAGTGCATCAACCTTTCGGCTTCTTCATGAGTCAAGAAACCTTGATGAATACTTTAGCAGAGGAAGTCAAAAATGGTAGAATAAAAGCAGTGGGAGTGAGTAACTACCCAGCCGACCAAATGCGAGAAGCCCATAAACTCCTGGCTGACAAGGGCGTTCCCCTGGCAGTTAATCAAGTACAATATTCTCTGCTAGCGCGGAAAATTGAAAGCAATGGCATTCTGGAAACGGCCCAAGGCTTAGGAGTGACAATTCTGGCCTATAGCCCCTTGGCTCAAGGTTTACTTACTGGTAAATATACCGCCGAACACGTGCCCACAGGTGCCCGCAAGCTCGATCGCCGTTTTGGCAAGGAGGGTTTGAGGAAAATCGTCCCCGTACTATCTTTATTAAAACAGTTGGGGGAACAGTATGAAAAGACCCCCGCGCAAGTGGCTCTTAACTGGTTAATTGCTAAAGGTGTGGTGCCCATTCCGGGGGCGAAAAATGCCGAACAGGCGCGTCAGAATGCGGGGGCTTTGGGCTGGAGTTTGAGTCCCGAAGATGTTGCTGAATTGGAACGAGTTAGCAGTCCCTGGAGGACGAGCAGTACGAGGCGAAGCCTCAAGTGAGTAGCCCTCGGCGACCGTGAGTTCCTTGGTTAGTCCAGGCCAGGAGGCAGAGCCTCAATCGGACGTGACCTGGTCACGAGCAATAAAAACCTGGTTTTTCCAAAAAACCAGGTTTCTGGGCTACTGGCCCATTACCTATTAGCAATTAAAGCTTGCTCCATCAGCCACTGAGTTAAACCAGGAAACAACCGATAAGCTTCAGTGGCAAGAGATATGGAACCAACTACTTTCTCCGACTGCTTGAACTGAACCGCATCCCAAATTGTTTGGGCAATGTCTTCTGGTTGAGAAACCCAAGATTGTTGTAACATTGCCTGCATCTGTTGGCGACGACTTTCCGACTCGGTTTCGTCAGAACCCCGAAACAAGGCCCGTTCCATGAAATCACTGTTGATTACTCCCGGATGCACTGCACAAACATGAATTCCTTGGGGTGCTAATTCCAGCTTCAGGGTTTGGGTTAATCCCGTCACGGCATACTTACTGGCACAGTACGCTGTCATGTTGGGCAGAGGCATTTTCCCGCCAAAGGAACCCACGTTAACAATACTCCCAGCTTGATTTTCTAGGAAGTGGGGTAGCACTTCCCTAATCGTGTAAACGTAACTCCAAAAGTTGGTATTCATTATTTGTTGCCAGTCCTCTAAGGAAGTTTGAGCCATTGTTCCCGTCAGACAGATGCCAGCATTATTAACGAGTACGTCTATGCGATCGTAGAAAGCCAGCGCTTTGTTAATTAGCGCCTTTACCTGTTCGGCGTCGCCCACATCAGTAGGAATAGCTAAGGCGGAAACGCCTATATCTCTGATTTCTCGGGCCACTGTCCCTAAGCGATCGCCATTCCGAGCCGCTAACACGACATTGTAACCTTTTCGTGCCCACAGAAGTGCTGTGGCTTTGCCAGTGCCTTGAGACGCACCTGTGATTAAAACTGTAGGAGCCATAGTTGTCAGTTGTCAGTTGTCAAGAGTTCCATAACTCGTTTTTGAGTAGTGAATTCACTTTGTTCGACGTTTTATCCTGGTTGTTTTAGATAGCAGTTTGCGGTTTAAGTATTGTTGGGATCGATGAGCGGTTCGACTACGCTCACCGCCAGTCGGGTTTTTCCGGTTAAGAGTTCTTGCATCATGCCTTGCTTCATGGCTTGGGTTTTGGCGCGGCGCTTTTCTAAGGCCGCTATTTCCGCATCCATGTCCGAGAGGATAGAGGCGATCGCGCGTTGTTCTTTTTTGCCAGGAACAGGTAGTAAAATATTTTTGAGATTATTCTTAGATATTCCATATACTTTGTAGTCCGAGAGAGAAACCCCTCCAAAGTCATCCATTACGAGGACGAAACCGTTTCCGTAATTTTCCAGGGCCAGGGGTTTGACCACTCCTGGCAGGTCGAGATTCTTGGCTATGACGTACTGATTGCGGAAATTGACCAGTTCGTTAAAGGTAGGATACTCTGACCTGAGTAACTTGATTACTACCGGTTGCTTTTCATCACCTCGGAGTCCCCGATAAACAATGGTTCTCTGACTTGAGTGCAGCAGTTGCAGGTTGCTGTAGCCAGGGATTATGGTTTTGGTGCTAGTCATGGCAATTTATCAAAACTGTCTTTCTTATCGGTTACCTACTATGATACTGCACCAATGGGGAAAGCTTGTGAAAGTCTCAAGCAAATATATCTCAACTAACCTTAAAGTATATTTTCCGTAATCATTCGTAAATATCCCCAGGGAAATCGCCCCCGGTTTTGATATAATTAATCCGCACCGAGGGAGAAGGCGCTCGGGCATCACCTCACGATCCAATGGGACACCAGTAGGAGAAGTCATCGGTAATAATTCCTTCAGAAACTCGGATTCCCAATCCTCCAGAGACTAACTCATTGTTACCATTATTGTACAGCCAGACTCCCCAAACAGCAGTCATATACTGGCCCGCAATTTCGATCTGAGGAAAGTCCAACAGCTCTTGGTATACATACTCTTGTTCTGTATACCAGGGATCGTTATTATTGCTCCGGTACGCGATCGCGCCCGATCGAACAGCAAAGGAACCTTCACCTTGGCGGCCCAGAATAGGTTTAGCAAAGTAGTCAGGCCCGATCGCATCTGGAGACAGAGAAGTTTTGGGAAAATAGTCAAAAATAGTTGCAGCATCTCGGGCATCAAAAAAATCAGTACCCAAATCATTAATCAGGGCAAATACCCCTTTGGGTTGCAGGGCAAAAGCGGAAGCAAAGTTAACAACTACCACCTTTTTTTCCAGAATTAGTTGCTCTAGGGCCGGCCACAATCTTTTCCCGGCTTCATCTTCATCATAGATGGCCCATTCGATCGGATACCACATAAACAGGATATCTATAGGTTTTCCAGTTCTTTCGTCAAACAGGCAATTGCCATCTTGAATGCGCAGATATTCCAGAGGAAAAACAGCACTCTGGTGCTGCAAGTGACGGCTCAACCATTGCATAGTCCCCATGTCTTCAGGATTGTTCAAGGTAGTAAAGGCCACCCGACAGTCAGCTAGGGGTTTATTTAGATGTAAAGCTGCCCTTTGGAGCTGCTGATTGAGAGTTATCCTTAAAAGTGTTTGAGACTCTGGGTCGGGGTCTTGGCAGCAAAATTCTGAAGCCACATGACGATTTCCTTCTGCACACTCGAACCAAAAACTGGGAGTTTGGGGATTAGCTTCGACAACCTTTTTAATGCCAGTCGCTTCGTTCCAGCACCAGTCAAGGCGCATGCAAAAGGGTGCCAGAGAGTCATGCTTAACTAGCTTAACAGCTTCCTGGGGAAAGCCATAGTAAAGTAATGCTTCTTCGTCAAGAGTGCGAATGACTTCCCAAGTTGACATCAAAACCCGACCGACTGACTCGGAAGCTTGCTTAATTTCTCGTACAGTCTGGGGGGATACTTGATGACAGTGATAAAGGGCGTAAGGTACTTGTTGTTTGGCTATGGGTAAACCCGTTTCTCCGTCGATCGGACAAAGATTATACCATGTCATTCTCATGGAAGAGTTAAACAACCGGTCTCGTTGAGGACAGTCAAAGGGATTGTAATTCATTAGAGTTCTCCTTTATCCGCTAGCGCCACCGCGACCAAAACTGCCAAAGCCTCCACGACCTCCTCTAGGCGCGGAAGGAGTTGTTGTACCAGTTCTCCCGGGACGCCCCACCCTACCCGGAGTCCCACCCCCGCCGCTAGGACCTCCGGGGTCGCAGTCATCTGATCGCCGTACTGTTCTGTCGTCACAATTTGACCGATTCCTTGAGAAGGAGTATGGGTTACAGGCTACAAGAAGGGAGGAAATCGCTACTACGACGATTATTTGAAATAAACCTGGTTTGAGTTTCATGGCTAGTTTTCCTTTGTCAATATTAGCGGAACTAATGGCGATCGCGCTTTTGCCCAGAAACCCGGTATGGAGTAAAAACCGGGTTTCTTCATTTTACATTACTCCAGCAAATCCCGCAGAAATGCAACGCCAGCTCGATCGAGATTGCCATCCAGGGAGAAAGTCAGACTGCGAACTCGGATATCGTCATTCTTGGCGTCTAGGGGAAAGCATAGGGGTTTTGGATAGACTAAAACTGCTTCGTAACATTTTGTTGCTTTTGCATAGCTGACCATTTGGTGGAAGTCCCCGATCGCCACTTTATCGCCAGTCTTGTATTTAGTATCCAGGATATAGCGTGCTGCACCTGTTTGAGGGTCAGACAGGATTAAGTCGATCCGAAAATGCCGATTTTTATCCAGGGCGACGCGCTGTTGCTGCTTGACTAAAAATGTTTTGGCTGTATGGTACTTCAGCCATTCGGCGACAAAAAGTTCGTATAAACGCTCCATATCCACTAAAAATGGTACCATGGCGCGATCGCCCTGCTTGTAAGAGGGTCCAGTATTTTCCAGAAAGAATCGACAGAGATGATGTAAAAGTCGATAATCTTGATTCAAACGGTTGTACTGTCGTCCCAGACAATCCGATGGACTACAGGGTAGCATAGTCACCAAACCTGATAAAGTATAATAAGCTTTTCTGACGGTGGGCCAGACTCGTTCCGAACACAAACCACTGCGACAAAGGAGCAACATTGTCCAAGCGAGAATCTGATTTTCCTTGATATCCCTAGTCGGTTCTTGATAGTGGCAGTTGAGCTTGACATTACCAGGGGAGGAGATCGATTGTAGCACGCGCCCCCGCAGGTAAGCCAGTTGCTGAGTTTTCGGCAAGTAAGCCCGATATAATCCTTGACGACATCTGTCTAGGATGCCCTGGGCGAGCAGATAAGCTAATTGCTCGTATAATTCCTCGATGGTTTGACAGTCAATCAGACCTTCGAGTACCCGAAAGCTCTTTAACTTGTAAGCATAGGCCAGCATCCCAAATAAGTCGTGCAATGGCACTTTCGGATGCAGGACGATGCTGAATTCTGGCGTCAAGGGGATATAACCAACCCATCCTTTTGAGGTAAATTGCCAGCGATCGCCTGTTGGGGTATCTTGCAGTTTCACATCTAGTTGACTGCTGTACTTTTGCCGCAACTGGTCAACTACTGACTGGGGAAGATCCTCCCGGGGCAGGGATAGGGATTTATGTTCTGTCAGGAAGATCGTTTTCATGGGGCATCGATCGGGAAAATATTTTATTATCGTAGGGCGGGCGTCTCGCCTGCCCGAGGGATGGTGCGATCGGTGAATCTTTCCCGCAAGTAAATTGAGAATTGCGAATGGAGAATGGTGTATACGCAGTGCGCGTAGCGCTAGGTCGAATGGGAAATAGCCCAATGCTCTATTTTTTATTCTCTATTTTCCATTCTCTATTCTCAATTTGCTTTCACTGGGATGCACCCTAAGAATCGTACTGTTTCAATTACTTCGTTAACCATCATCAGACTCAAAAAACAGGGATGGTAAATCTCGATATCCACTCACTACACGAACAATTTCCACTCCATTTTCAATCACTCGATACAGAATAATGTAACCTTCTATGGGAATCCCCCGCAGTGAAGGTTTTATTTCCGCATAACTGCGTCCCATATTGGGAAACTCAACTAAATTCCGGCATTTTTTCTCAAATTACTCTACAAACGGTTCCCCTGCCTCTATATTCCAACTGACAAAATAGTCAAAAATTCCATCTAAGTCACGACTGGCTAAAGGAGATATAATGTAGTTACTCATTGGTTGTTTTGTTGACTTGCTTTGTGTAATCGATCGCGCAGTCTAGCAATAACTTCGGCTCCATCGATTCCTTCACCTCTATCCAATTGTTCTATACCTAATTCAACTTTGGCGCGAGTTTCTTCTACCCAATGGAGATATTCTCTGTCTCGTTCTGCTAGCAGTTGAAACGCCTTCACTATTACATCATCAATCGTGCGATACTTGCCACTCTGTAGCTGTTGGCGCACAAAGGCTTCTTGCTCTGGTTTGAGAGTTATCGTCATCTTTCTTATGAATAGCTACTATTAAATATACTACCATCTGACATGGAAATCGTCAACCAGGTCTCGATCTATTGCGTTTCTGTCCGTGGGAAAGGGGTTTGAGGGTTATGCCGAGTCTAGTCCATGCTTTTGATGTACCGGTGTCACGGTCATAGGACAGGCGAGAGACTCGTCCCACGTACCGAAGTTCGCCCGAACTACCCGTTTCGGGAAAATATTTTCTGCTGAATATTATCCCAGCGAAACTCGTTAACTTGCTCCATGCGATCGAAGAAATATTCTTCCAGATAGGGTTCGATTTCCAGAAGCCAGATATCGGGAAGTTCTTGGGCTAGGTTATCTGTTAAAAAGAAAGAGATTCCCAGTTCGTAATGCTTGTCGGCGATCGCCTGATTCAACTGTTCCAGTATAGCAATCAAGCCCTCCACCGGAAAACCGGTATTGGTGTGATACCGCCGCAGCACCTGATAGTTGGGGCGCAGTTCGATGAAGGCGAACCGGCGGCGCAGAGCATAATCCACTAGGGCGATCGAGCGATCGGCAGTATTCATTGTACCAATCAGGCGGACATTTGCGGGAATGGCAAAAGGTTCTTTGCTACCAGCTAAAGGAATGGTGCGATCGCGGTACTCCAGCAAGTACATCAATTCACCAAACACCTGAGCCAGATGAGCGCGATTAATTTCATCAATAATCATCACGCACCGACCGGATCTATATTTCGCCCGATGGCAGAATTCTAGAAAGCGACCGGGAACCAGGGGATAGGTGAGTTCTCCAGCTTCACTTTGGGGACGAATACCCTGAATAAAGTCTTCATAGGAGTAGGCTGGATGAAATTGGACCAGTTCCGAGAACCCATCACCACAGCCGATTAAATGTTGGGCCATCTGTTGAGCAATGAAAGTTTTTCCAGTTCCCGGGGTTCCCGATAAAATGGCTTGCTTTTTACGCTCGATCGCCCGTACCCAGGGCTCTAATTCTGATATTGTCAAGCCAGTTTCCTCAGCCCATTGGGCTAAAGTATATTCCGGTTGCATCTTACTCCGAGGTGAGGGCACAGTTCCGGCAGTAAATCTGTCACTTAAATAGGTAATTTTATCCCCCGAAAGCTTTCCCCCGGAGGGGATATTTGCTGCTATTTTTTTCACATCCACAAGCCAGTGGCAAAACATATCGAACAAATCGGAATTTTTCAGTGCTAACACCCCAGGTCGATCCATCTCCTGAGCTAATTGAGCAATTATCTTCCGTCCTAGCTGATTAACTGGAGGATAATCTGTTATCTTTTCACTATAACCTTTCTGGCCAAAATAGTTAATTACCTGTAGGGATTGACGATCGATCGCCAGAAAGCGATCGGGTTGCAGTCCATTCAGGATCGGCGCAATCATGGGGATGGAAAAGCTCTGAGAGTATGGATTTTGGTAAAATTTGATACAAGCTGCGGATAGCTGATGGGGATGGCTATGGCAGCGACTGAAAAAATTGACTAAATTTTTTCCTACTATCTGGATAATTTTGAGCGCACAAACATTAAAATTCGTCCGCTGGGCCAGCAACTCTCTCTGGCGATCGGGGGATGCTGGAATATGCAAAGATATTACTTGGTTTACATCAGTCAATTGCAAATCAGTATCGGGGAACAGTTGTAATAATATGGGTTCAGTTCCCCCTGATGCTGATGCTGATGTTGCTGATGCTGATGCTGATGCGATCGCTTGCAACTGATGACTTATTTGCTGACGCTGCTTTTCATAGGCGGCTTTTTGGCTGAGACCATCAGGGGTGTATAGATATGAGCTGATAAATTCCTGAAATAGCCCGATCAACTTGCTTTTACCGATCACGAGATAATTTCCTCACTAAAATTATAACTTTCCCCAATTTGGCATTCAGCCAAACTTTCAACAATACTGACTTCACCAGCTTTCAGATAACGATAACCTTGGGGCGGATAAAATTTCGCCCAATGCTGTCTAATAAGTTCTAACTTTACCGGTTTGCTAAAGCGCTGTGGTTGGCGCAAGCAAATTCCAAATCCGACCGACTTACCTTGATAATAGCTATAAAACTTATTTTTGCCTATCCCCGCTTTATTTTTTACCATCTGCCAAAGATCCTCTAGAGACTCTTCAATAATTTCTTCTACTACAAATAAACCTAATAAAGCCTTTTGAGGACAAGAAGCATAGACTAAAACGCGATCGCCAGCAATTAATTTTGGACGAACCCGACGCAGCTCTACCGTCTTTTCCCCATTAAATATTTTTTTAGCATACTCTGGTTGCATCGACAATAATAATACCGTATTTTTCATTAACTTAAACCTAACTTTCAGTGCCCATATGATAAATGATAGCAAAAATTTCCGGAGATATATAATAAGGCAACTGCATGGGCACTTTTTTGCCGATAATTTCTTGAACTTTTTTCAATGGTATCGGTTGGCTAAACAATTCCGTATCGCTGAATGCGATCGCCATGATATCCTGCTGAAGATTACAGCGAGCTACATTATATACATTTTGCCATTCATAGATGCCCAAGTTCCGGAAGCGCCGATATAGCTCCTTGGGTTTGCCGATCGCCACATCGGACAACCGGGAGCAAGCGCGCACAGCACTTACCCCCGTATATCCCCGGTCTTTATCATCGCTCACATACCACAGAATTCTCCCATTTACCCCCGGCTTTAATTCTTTCGGTCCCTTCTTGGATTTATAATAAACCGCATCCCGGTTAATTACCAGATCCGGCTTCCTCGCTCCAAACAAGGTTTGATTAGCTAAGTTCACATCGAATAAGTTATGGGCCCAAAAAGGCTTAATGGGAATGATAAAACTAGGTATTTCTGCATCAATAATTTTAGCAGGAAATAGATAACCTTCCATCTCCCACATATTTTGGGGCTCTTTTTCCTCTCTAATAATGTTAGCAAAATTTAGACAAAAATTATATTCCTGTCCCCCAATATTAGCTAAATCTGACAGTCGCTCTGCCAACTGCCTTTTTGTTTCCGCAACAGCTATGTTTACCCTCAAAAAGCCATCCTTTACATTCACAAAATTATCTTTGTGAATAGCTGCAGTCACTATTTCCGGCAAGTTGCGATCGGTTATTCTGGTAAATTGACGCTGTTCCTTAGCGGAAATTAATGTCCCCAGAAAAATTAGGTGACGGGCAATAGTAGAAGAGATCGGGCGATCGGCAACTCGTAGCATGGGAATTTCTAGCTCCTGCTGCTTATGGCGATCGTGGACTACTAAAGCAATTGGTTGATTTTCTCCTTCCGTGGCCACCAAACATTCAAACTTATCTAATTCTGCCACAAACCGACGTAACTTCTGCTGAAATTCTGCTTTCGTTTCACCCTGTTTAACAGCTTGAAAGCAGTCATATAAAATAATTTCTTTGCCACTGTTAATCCGAACATGCCTTAAAAAAGTTCCGGCCAGAAGCACGGGCTGATAGTCCGTATTTTTGCGGACCTCATCTAATTTAATAACTAGATCCGTAGGGGAGAGAATAGATAACTTAAATTGTTCGTATACTTCGTCCGCCAGATCCAATATTCTCCGATCTTGGGTCAGGAAAATCTGCACGTCTGATGCCATAATTCTAGCAATATTTCGCATATCTGATGCGGAGAATCTTTCTTTTTCAGCAAAAAAATATTTCAGGGAATCATAAACATTATCTAATTTTTGGCGCTCGCAAGGCAAGCGAGTAAATCTTTGGGCAAATTTGTGCTTGACCTTTCTCTCCTCTAGATTACTAATTTTATTAATTTTATTAAAAATTTCATCAGTCAAGCACAAGTTCAACTCATCCTGTAACCAATCAGCTAATAGCAATTGAGATTCGGCAGTGTTCTCATCATCATAAAGCTCGAAAAAAATGCGATCGTCTATAACTACAGATAACTTATCTTCCCGTTGACGAAGGGCAGCATAATTAAAAAGATCGGGATGACCGTAGTCCAGCCACCAATAGGTGTTTAATTTTTTAGGAGTTTTCGCATTTTTATCAAATTGAGCGACAAAACCCAACTTAGGCCAAAAATTTTCCAAGTGATAATCCCGGCGACAGGTTAACCCAATGCCACGATATTCTTTGGTAATGCCGACCAGATGGTCCACAAGCTTTTTGGCTATGCCATAACCGCGATATGATGGATCGACGCACAGATGAACGAGAGTGACGCGATCGAAAGAATTAGAAGGGGAATATAATAAATAGCCAATACATTGTTTGCGATCGAGAGCGACAATTATATGGCCCGAAGCAGCTTTTCTGATAAAAGCGCCTTCGGGAAAAAAGCTCAGAGTTTTTTTATGGGCATCACCAAGGGCTACGACTGTGGGCAAATAGGGGGAGCGATCGTCAATCACTTCCATGGTAATCTGTGGCAGGGCTGTCACTTGCACTCTCCTCTCAGCAAGGTATGTTTTCTGTCGTCAAAATTAAGCGATCGCGTATTCTGTATGTTTTCTGACGTGGGGCGGATGGAAAGCGAGAACGATTTTATCTTTGGGTACTCCAGCGGCCACCAATGTCTCGGTAATGCTGTCTTCCGTGCCGTCAAAATGAATCCATATTTTATCATTTTTGATCTGAACGTGAACCAGACAGTGATGAATGTGCTGTTGGGAATTCCACCCTTCCTTGACGATCGTAAAATGGTTGCGATCGAGACTTTCAATGACAATACTGTTTATCTGACCGTGACTGTAAGGTATACTAGCATAGTCTGACAATGTTTGGTAGATGAGCCGGCGATATGCCTCTACGGTATTCATTCTACTATTACCTCCTGTTTTGAGTCGAATACAATCGGTGCTAAGGTTGAGTTGAGGCACGAAACCCAACCGGTGTATCTCCCGAATGGCAGTTCGTAGTTCGTAGGTTGGGTAGAGGCACGAAACCCAACCAGTGTATCTCTCAAATGGCAGTTCGTAGGTTGGGTAGAGGCACGAAACCCAACCGTGTATCTCTCAAATGGCAGTTCGTAGGTTGGGTAGAGGCACGAAACCCAACCAGTGTATCTCTCAAATGGCAGTTCGTAGGTTGGGTAGAGGCACGAAACCCAACCAGTGTATCTCATTTTTGACAGGCGTAGATGACGAAAAGGACGGAGATGACGAAGATAGAAGAGGAAATTTTTATCTTTGACAAAAATGAGATGCTCCAAGATATCTGGCATTGAAATGCACCTATGCGATCGGGTTCCACTCGTGCCAGGATATTAGCATATAATATACTGACCCAAGGCATTTTCTCTATCTTTAACGAGAGACGGACTGATGAAACACAACCGCGAAGCGTGTTGGGTTTCGTTCCTCAACCCAACCTACAGTTGCATTATTTAAAGTACCAGAGATCGAGAAAAACCCGGTACGAGCAAAAAACCGGGTTCTTGCACCTGTAGCAACAAGCGGCATCTGGTTAAAACCAGAGGCTAAGAACAAAAGTCTACAAAAATGGCGGGCATCCTTTTAGCGACAAGGCGGACAGTGGGTTAAAACCCACTTAAGCTATGAGCCGGGGGTTTGAACCCCCGGCGGATCATGAGGCTTATCGAGAATGGTGCAAGATCTCAGGTTGATGGAAATGAGTACATATCCAGCGGAACTGGCTGCTGCCGGTGCCAGAGCAGCAAAATTAAGACAAACGTTTATAGGGGCGATCGCGAACCGTTCACCGAAAATCGGGCCAGCGGATCGCCCCAACAATCTTATCTGCGGTGCAATGCCAATGAGGGGACTATCTGGCAAAACACTCCATACTGAGGGGCACCAAGTCTCCGTGAGCCGTGAGGCCCAATAACATGGGCTCATTCGGTCGAATGAGATCGCCGGTGATCGCGCATCGCTCCTCCTTGCGGGCGATCGCATCAATACTGCTGCGGATATCATGGAGTTGCAACTCGGACCTGTATTGACCGGATTTCTGCTGGACGTAGTTCCAGAGGATATTGCGTACCATTGCTTGATAGCCCTGACCTCCAGCCAGTCGCTTCAGTTGATTCTTCAGTTCCCTTTCCAAGCGGATGCTGGTGACTTCCATTTCGCTGGTTGAGGTGCGTGGTAATGTAGGCATGATTTTTTTTCTCCAAAATAAGTGGACTAATCTGTAATCTTAGTGTAGTATATAAAAGTTTAGTTCAAGTAGTCGCTTTCAAAATTTGGCGTTGCACATTTTCGGGATGATGGGTTATTGCAGATTATGATAATCTGCAATTTTACAGTCAGAATTTATGTATAGTATGATGTTTGTTTTCGACCTAGTCATAATATGTGTTATCATGGATAGTAAGGCGAAAGAATTAGCTAAAGGAGTCGAACATGAAATGTCCCAGATGTGGTTCTGAAAACATCAATAAAAATGGTCACAGACGCGGCAAACAGAATTTAATTTGTAAGGATTGTCGTCGCCAGTTTCTCGAACATTATTATCCGCGCGGTTATTCAGAAGATGTCAAGAAAAATTGTTTGACAATGTACGTTAATGGCAATGGATTTCGAGGTATTGAAAGGATAACTGGTGTCAGCCATAATACTCAAATTGATTGGGTAAAACAGGCAGCTAAAGAATTACCGTCAATCCCTGAAAACTACGATATTCCGGAGGTTGCAGAAATTGACGAGTTGCATACTTATGTCAATGAAAAAAAGAATAAAAAGTGGCTATGGACAGTCGTAAATCATTTCAAGCCAGGGATTATAACATGGGTATTAGGCGATCGTTCTGCAGAAACTTTTAAGCCTATGTGGGATATTAGAAAATGTTGGCAATGCTTTTTAGACGTTACTGATGGATGGCCTGTTTATCCAATGTTTATTGAATATATTGACCATATAGTCAGCAAAACCTACATGACCCGTGTTGAATGTGAAAATTGTCGATTAAGACATTATCTAGCTCGATTAAAAAGAAAAACATTATGTTACTCAAAGTCGGAAGAAATGTTGAGGCTTTCAATTAAGTTATTATTGCACTATCGACGTTATAATTCTGTACCGGTACCTATTTAAATCATCCCGTAATTGTGCAACGCCCAAAATTAATTCCTGTGAGCCATATATCCACCTTCTCCAATACCCCCTTCTATGCCGACTTCTATGCCGACTTCTATGCCGACTTCTATGCCGACTTCTATGCCGACTTCTATGCCGACTTCTATGCCGACTTCTATGCCGACTTCTATGCCGACTTCTATGCCGACTTCTATGCCGACTTCTATGCCGACTTCTATGCCGACTTCTATGCCGGTCGCCCCGGCGATGGGCAATCAGCGGCTATGGGCTGGGAGTGTAAGGGCGGTTATCTATGGCCTTTACAGGTCATATTTACCACAACTTCAGAAATACGTAAGCATCTCCAATCTTCAGGAATCACCCCAACCTCAGTGTTTTTATAACCTTTCCCCTCACCAAACCCCGGCAGGCGTTTCTTGCCGGTGAGGAGTTCCTGCATGGTGGCGGTTTTGATGTTGCGCTTTTTGGCGATCGCCTTATCCAGTGCTGCAATCAGGCCATCCACGTCCGATAGGGTTTGGGCGATCGCGCGTTGTTCTTCTACTTCTGGAACCGCCATCTCAAGTTTCCGAACATCGCTACTATTAATTGCCGGATAATTAGAACCTGCTATTAACGTCTCAATTTGCTTATTTATATTTCCACTAAAGAGATGAAAAAATAGAAAGGCCGCTATTGACAAATTATTTTGACAGCGTAAAACAGAGAATCCTGTTGAACAAACCCAATCATCATCATCTTTATTGAAAAGCAAGTGAGATTTAAGATTAGGGCGAACTGTCGAAAATAGTACGTCACCGTACCTTAAAACGCGCCTAGCACGAGAAGGTGACGTCGAAAATACTTGCTCAGAATATCCTTTTAGAGTACCTCTATCTACATCTTCCAATGAAATGTATTTGAATTGATATTCCGCATAAGTTTTGGCTGTTAAATTTTCTGGATCTACGTTAGCTATCTCACCAATTTTATTGACTTGCCAATCTTCAGGAATCACCCCAACCTCAGTTTGTTTATAACCTTCTGGCACTTGACTATTGTCGAGCGCTAATTGATGCTTGCTCATTATCATACCCGACTGCTACAAAAACTTTTCACGTCAATTAACAATTATTTACCGTCTCCTCTGCAAATCCTGCAGAAATGTATTGCCAGCGTCATTAAGATTGCCATCCAGGGAGAAAGTCAGACTGCGGACACCGTTCCGGAAAAATCGGATATCGTCATTCTTGGCGTCTAGGGGAAAGCATAGGGGTTTTGGATAGACTAAAACTGCTTCGTAACATTTTGTTGCTTTTGCATAGCTGACCATTTGGTGGAAGTCCCCGATCGCCACTTGCTTGCGAGCCAGATCGCGTGAGCGCTTGAGAGCTGGGAAAACTTGAGGTCGCCTCCTTACTTTCCGAGGTTCATGTTTCACTTTATTTTGCTGGTGAGATAATCGGCATTTCGCTAATCTCGTCATCAGCCAATCTTCTAATTTATTTTCTGTTATCACCCATTGGGGAACACCCTGGAGCCAAATGTCTCGCACCCGTCTCCAACAGCAACTAAAACTTAACTTATTAGGTTTGATACCTGCTTTGATTGCCGCCTTTGTCATTAAAGCACAAATACAATTATAAGTTAATAAACCTGCTGCTAGTTCTTTGCGAAACATTTCTGCTGTTTTCACATCAAATTCTTCCATATTTAAGGTAGTTTTTATATAGCGGTAATCTACTTCTACTTGCCACCTCTCTCCATAGAGTTCTACTAATTCATTAATTGAGTATACTTCCGGAGCCATCAAATTTGTAAATAAATATAAATCTATCGGCCTAAATACTCAACGTACTGCACGTAAATTATTCGCCCATTTAGAGTATCTTTGGGTTGTCCTGGTTCAACTTTTGTTGTTGGTTCTGCTTTCCATATTACCTGAGACTCTTGACCACTATATAAGGAACCTTTCTGTGATTTTTTTACCCATTGTTTAATAACCGTGCGTGAGAAGATTTCTCCAAAAATGGCTAATAATTCTTCAATCGATGCTTTGACGGTTGTAGTTGGTCGTTGTACCCAAGCGGGGGAGCGATCGCATGTCATAATGGTTGCTCAATAATGTTCTTTTACCTCTACTATATCATCTGTCGCCTACCAATGTCAAGTGTTCTGGCTGAAATCATTTACTGGCATAGGTTCGAGAGTTTTTTAGGTAATAATGCTCATGGCCATACCAGAATTTGCTTCTTATTGCCATAAAAATTGATTTCTTAGTAGCATTGGGTTAAAACCGACTGAAAACATTATATAAAAAGCATCCCACTTAATTCAGACCCTCCTAGATCGGCATTCACAGACTCCGTAATACCATGATTGTACCGGTAGCGCATGTAGCCCTAGGGTGGGCCCACCCTACATTACACGCATCAGGTGTATAATAAAAGATAAACAGGGTTGGTGGAGGTAACAGTCATGGTAATGCAAGCAACCAAAGCCAGAGAGATAATCTATCCCGAAAGCGATGGAAAACCAATGGCAGACAATACGGTGCAGTTCCGCTGGATAACGGTCATATTATAATCTGGAATGGCTATTTGCTGACAATCCTAACGTATTTATAGCCGGGGACTTGTTATGGTATCCAGTAGAACATGATCGGGGAACGAGCCAAGCACCGGATGTGATGGTAGTGTTCGGGCGTCCCAAGGGCGATCGGAGTTCCTATCGGCAGTGGAACGAAGGAAATATTGTACCGCAGGTGGTGTTTGAAATCCGTTCTCCTAGCAACACCCAAACGGAAATGGACAGGAAATGGGTATTTTACAACCGCCACGGCGTGGAAGAATATTACCTGTACGATCCCAAGAAGAACGATCTGAGTGGATGGTTACGTTCCCAGTGGGGTTTAAATGTAATAGACCAGATGGATGGTTGGGTAAGTCCCCGGTTGCAAATTCGATTCGACATGTCGGGAGAGTCCTTACAACTGTACCGTCCGAATGGGGAAGCATTTGCGACCTATTCGGAAATAATGGAACGACTCGAACAGACAGAGGAACGACTCGAACAGACAGAGGAACGACTCGAACAGACACAGCAGGAACTCGAATTGAAAGATCGGGAAAATCAAAGGTTAAAAGAGTTGCTGATCGCGGCTGGAATTGACCCGGATAAAATTGATTAAACTCGGGAAAATGCTTGGTGCGATGATGCTGTAGGGGCGGGGGCGTGACCTAGTGCCCCCGCCCCATTATTGGGATGCACCCGTACCAGAAAGCCCGATCGCGGATAAAATAAGTAAATCTGTAGGAGATCCCAGATGAGAGCGATCGAAGCAACAGGAATTATGAACGAGTCCGGACAAATATCACTAGACAAACCCCTAGAGATAACTCCAGAAACCGCAGAGGATCCAGACGATGAAAGCAGAGAGTCGGTAAAAGCAAGTCTGCGCCGGTCCTTAGCAGAAGCTAAAGAGGGAAAACGCTTACCCATTGCTCAATTGTGGTCGGGAATAGATGCCAACTGAACGGGATATCTCAATGATGCTTTCGACAGATCTTTCTTGACAGGACGGGAGGGCGATCGCATCTTACTCTCCCTTTTTGTCGATCAACTGCTGATAACGTCGAACAGAAGCACGCAACTTTTCACTCGGTTCTGGCGGGTTGAGTAAAGCTTCTGCGAAAAAAGCACTATCCCGAGCGTTTAAATGGATCGCATCCTGTTCTCGAACAATGCTTCTGGCCACCTTATGCACGGCGCCAATTATGTTACTATCTTCTGCCATCTCATTCCTCACTACAACATATAATCTGATTATATCTGAAAATCCTTTCCAGTCCCTTGCCTGCCGATCGCCCCTGACAGTACGGGAGGGCGATCGGCCATCTGGAACCGGTGGTAGGCGGTGCCCGGCAATTCCTAACTTTTCTGATTCAACTTCTCTCTAAATATAGCGACAACTTCTTCAGTAGACATATCGTAAGGGTAGGGGTAGCTTTTAGCCTCATCTTCCCTACGACTTAAGGCAACCTGCAATGCTTGACTGAAAGCTTCGGCATCGTTTCTGTGAGCTGAAAGGTACTGTTTCAACTCATAATTGTTCATTTCTGTTAGTTGCTGGTTCATAGAACCAAATCCCAAGTTCCGTCTTGTTTAACAATGATTGCAAATTCGTCTTTTCTACCCGCCTGGATATACAATGTCTTTACTGTTATGTCATAACGAAAAACATTTATCGGCTGGTAAAAATTTGACAGCATTTGACAAATGAAGATAGCAGTGTTTGATTGTTTTTCCGTCGGCAAATGAACTACTCCTGTATAAATTCAATATTCCCGAGCCCTGCATCTGGATCGACAATTCGATCCTGTAGCTGTTTAGGTATTCTCACTTGGAGCAATGGGGAGCAATGGGATCTCTTCTGCCATCTCCTCCCTCACTACAACCGATAATCTGATTATATCTGAAAATCGTTTCAATTCCCTTGCCTGCCGATCTGCCTTGACGCGATCGGGAAGGCGAGTGCTCATCTGGAACCGGTGGTGGGCGGTGCCCACCCTACAACTATATAGCGGCAGTTGAAAAAAAGTGGATAAGCGATCGCCGACAAAATATTTGTGCAAGAGCGCAACCATGAGTTATAATGTAATTGCTGTCCCAACAGCAAGCAGGAGCCAAACATGTCCCATATTGAATTTCGCAATACATCCACAGGTAGGCAAGCATACATGAAAGGTTCCAACCTAGCAGTATGGCAAGTAATTATGCTTGCCCAGAACTACGATATGAACTGTGAAAAAGTTGCCCAGCATTTAGTGCGAACCTTAGAGTGGGTGCAGGCAGCTTTCAATTATGCTGAAACTTACCCAGAGGAAATTAATGATGCGATCTCTTCTTTTCAGGCGATCGACTACACAGCCCTTCAGCAAATATTGCCTCAAGTTGAGCTGAAAACGGTTCCCAAAGAAATATTCTCCAAATTATATTAGTCGGTTGAAATTGAAACCGACTTTAGCTATGACGCGGGGGTTTGCAACCCCCGGCGGGTTATCGGGAAAGAGACTTATGTATTACAGCGAATTCACCCTCGAAGAACTAGAAAGCCAATTTCAACTAACAATTACCGAAGAAGTGGAATTATTTGACACCGTAGAACCAGTCCCGCCGAGTGGACTCTTGAGAGAACTACTAGCAGGGAACATTCCCCTCGCCTTAGCAATAGATACAGAAAAAGCCCGATCGGAACTGATCGTCGCGCCAATATTGGTAGAAATGAGGAAGCAATTCGAGCGTCAAATTAGTGTTTTCTCCGGGACCGAATTCAACGTCGATCGCAGTAAAGGACTAAGCGGGAAATGTGACTTTATCATCAGCCATTCTCCCAGACAGTTGTCCGTGACCGCCCCCGTAGCTACCCTCGTGGAGGCAAAAAATGATAACATCAAATCGGGGATATGCCAGTGCATTGCCGAAATGGTAGCAGCTCAAATATTTAACCAACAGAAAAATAATCCCATTCCCAGCATCTATGGTATAGTCACAACAGGAAGTATTTGGAAATTTATGAAATTGGCAGAAAAACAGGTCGCGATCGAGCCCGGAGAGCATTTCATCAACAATCTCGAATCCCTGCTGGGCATCCTCTCATATATAATCCATACTACTCGCCCCCAAACCCAGGTCGAGAAGCAATCATAGGTCATAATAGATAATCGCCCAGTGACGAATCAATTCACATTTCAATCTCAGGCTGAATGCAGCCACACCCAAGCCCGGGCCGGTATTTTTACAACCCCTCATGGCATAGTAGAAACACCCCGTTTCATGCCCGTAGGCACCACCGCCACCGTCAAAGGCGTCACCTCTGCCCAACTGTTAGCAACCGGTGCCCAGATGGTGCTAGCCAATACCTATCACCTCCACATCCAACCCGGAGAAGATTTGATCGCCAAAGCTGGAGGATTACATAAATTCATGGACTGGAATGGCCCCATCCTCACAGACTCCGGCGGCTTCCAAGTCTTCAGCTTATCTGAGTTACGCACCATCAGCGAAGAAGGCGTCACCTTTCGTTCTCCCCGTGACGGACGGATCATTAACCTCACCCCCGAGCGATCGATCCAGATCCAGAATAAACTGGGGGCAGATGTAATCATGGCCTTTGACGAATGTCCCCCCTACCCCGCAAACCGGGAAGTAGTGGAAGCAGCCACATCACGGACCAGACGCTGGCTAGAACGTTGCCTTCAGACCCATAAACGTCCAGATCAAGCATTATTTGGCATCATCCAGGGAGGGGTATATCCAGACCTGCGGTCAGCCGCAGCCAAATCCCTAGTAGAATTAGACTTACCCGGTTATGCCATCGGTGGCGTCAGCGTCGGCGAACCAGAAGCCCTCATCGCCCAGATCGTCAAAGTAACCGCCCCCTTGCTACCCCCCCACAAGCCCCGTTATCTCATGGGCATCGGCACCTATCGGGAAATGGCCCAGGCGATCGCCTCAGGAGTAGACCTGTTCGACTGCGTCATACCCACCCGTTTAGCCCGTCACGGCGCAGTCTTCGTCCGAGGGGAGCGCTGGAACATCAAAAACGCCCGATTTACCGAAGACTTCGCCCCCCTGGACAGCGAATGTCCCTGCTACACCTGCCAGCACTTCAGCCGGGCCTACCTCAACCACCTCTGGCGATCGCGGGAACTCTTAGTCTATACCCTACTGTCCATTCACAACCTGACGGAACTAATAAGGTTCACCCAGAGGATCAGGGATGCCATCATCCGGGACAGCTTCACCAGGGAATTTTCCCACCTGCTTACCCCCGTTCCAGAAAATGCCGTTTAAATTTGTCTGAGCTTAACTGAGGAACTATGTTAAAATTTATTTAAATTATGAGAGCCCCAACTAGGAGAGGTAAATTTACAGATGGAAGCAGTGCTGTTCTTGGCCAAATTGCCCGAAGCTTACTCAATTTTCAACCCCGTGGTAGACGTTATGCCCGTTATTCCCCTCTTTTTCTTGCTGCTGGCCTTCGTCTGGCAAGCTGCCGTTGGGTTTAAATAAGAACGTCACGGGCGATCGGCCCGATCGCCCGATCGCCCGTTTCCCCGTTCGTAGTAAACGCGAAGCGCGTTTCCCCGATCGCCTTTAACCGCGTCCCCCGATCGTCTTCTGGAAAGCCGGTCGTTCCGAAAGCCGTTTAATATAATCCACCACTGCCGGATACTCACTCAAATCCAGCTTTAGCATGATCGGGACGTAGGCCAAAAGGGACCCCACTGCCACATCCGCCACCGTCAACTCATTTCCCAGTAAAAACGGTTGCCGATTGAAAATCTCATTCAGCGGTGGGAGAAGTTGGGACATCGCCCGATCGCGACTCGCCTCGATAAAAATCCCCGGTCCCAGAGTCGCATTGCCAAATAGCACCCATTGTGTTATTTCCGAACGCTTTTCCAGAGATTCTGGCAGATGTCCGTGCTTCTCCGCCAGATACAAGAGGATCGCCCCAGACTCCCAGAGATTAAAAGAAGTTGCTCAATATGTTGGTGGGGAGTGATTTCCACACGAGAGTAGCTCCTGCAGCTTTTTAAACAGGAGCTGATGTCGCACTTAATGAGTCTGTCCTTTATAACAAGGAGCTGTAACACCCTTGGTGCTTAGGTGGAAACTACACAAGCGAGACTTGGAGTCAATGGTTTATGTTTATGTTGGTTTTGGCGGCTGCATCTGTTGAATTAGCGTGGACAACGCTGGCATCTTGAAAGATTTGGAAATTCGATCCTTAATGTACGAATAAAAATTCACTCCGTTTTTGCGGCAGGTGTCAACCAGAGCCAAAAACACTTCCCACGCCTGAGTCCCCTGTAGAGTGCGGGTTCCATTGGAGATTTTGCGCTTAATCACATACTCCCGGACTGTCCGCTCTGCCTCATTATTGTCAAGAGGAACTTCAGGAAAATCTAGAACTAATAGTAAATAAGGCTTCTTCTGTTTTGTTAAATCAATTCTATGATCTAAAGCACTGTATCCGGTTTGACGGGAAAACAATTTGTCAAATTCGGTTTCAAGCAACAGTTTTTGTTGTCGCTGCTCTTCTGTGCTTTGCTGTTGATAGGCTTTGAGTTGATAATAGTAAATCCAAAAATAAGAGAGAAATTGTGCCAGGCTTTTTTGATGAGAGGGAACCAGAGGAGTCAGCTTTTCGTAGTGTCGTCCTTCATGAATCCAGCATAAACTACGATGGTTCGTCTGGTTGTGAAATTGTCCCGCGTCATCAGCCACCAAAATATCTATGTAGTCCCCGAGCTGCTTTTTCTTCTTGTCAGGCAAAATACTGTCAACTAAATCATCTGATTGAACAACTGCTAATTCAGTTGGATCCAACTGCAATTCGTTTAACATTTGGAGAACTGTTTCAGAGTTTTTGCGCTCTCTGGTAAAAAAACTGCTATAGTAAGGATTGCAGAGTGTGAATACATAGCAATTTTTCCCATTAACCCGCATCCCCGTATCATCAATTTGGTGATAACTGGTACTGCCCAGTCCCGCTTCTAAAATAGCATTTCGTTCTTCAGTAAATTCTCTTAAATATTGCCGAGTTATTAAGTTAGATATTTTTCCCGCCGAGATTACTATTCCCTGAGACGGCAACAATTTAAGAATCTTTTCTTCTGGCACTCGTAACTGATAATACAAAGTGAGAACAAATGCTTCGAGTTCACTCCCGTAAGATTTGCCTTTTAATCCTTGCGGCAACTGGGCTTCGTAAAATTTCTCCGTACTAGGTGAATAGAGTCTTTCTAGTCGATAAATAACCGTGTCTGTTTTAAATATAATATTTTGAATTGTTACTTCTCGGTAGCCTCTATGGGTGATATCTGACGGCAAGTTACTCCGAGCCAGTTTGATAACCTCTTCTCTGTCAATATGAATAAGTTGGCGACGTTCCTGGGGGGGGTTTTCGGTTTTTTCTTTTTTCGCTCTCGACTATTGGGCTGCTCTGGTTTGGCCTCCGCAGAAGTATCAGCTTTAGAAGTATCAGCTTTGGCTTGAGGTTTGATGTCAGGTTTTCCCTTGTGCCCTTTGAGCGCGGCTATTTCATCTCTCAATCGTTGATTGTCAGCTTTCAATTCAAGGTTTTGGCTGTATAGGTCTTCTAGGTAATTGAGTAACCGCTGCAAAACTTCCCGACTTTTTGGGTCGAGATTCTCTGTGTCTTGGTCGAGGTCAGCAAGCCAATTCTTAGTCATGTCTTCCAACTTACTACTTATTTATCGAATTTGTCAACCCTGGGCGCGGGATTTTGAAAAAAATCAGCTGTCGCGCATCTCAACTGCATATTCGGGCGCTCGGCTGCCGACTCACCACTTCGAGGTCAAAACCCCCCACCCCGTAAGCATTTGAGAAGTTTTCGCTCCTCAAAAATTGCTCTTGTCCTGTTAGGCATTCCGAGGCAGTACAAGGGCTGTTCACTCCAGTCCGATGGCCCGAGTAACTATGCAGTACCGGCAGTACCCATATTCCTTCACCACCAAGATCTTGAGCAATTACGATTAAAATCCCCATCCACGATCCCTGGCACCTTCCCCATCGGATTGATCCCCAGAAACTCCGGTTGCCTTTGTTCTCCCGCCTGTAGATCCAGCAACACGAACTCGTAAGGAACCTCAAGTTCTTCCAAATACCACTGGACAATCGACGCCCGCTCGCGGGCCCCACCGTATAATTTCAACATCTTACAAAACCTTGTGAGTATACTCGTGTTGCTTCACATTATCCTCCTTCCGCACAATATTTTCGGCATTCAGCACCCGCTTGCGGGCCGTTGAATGGTTAAAATCATTGCGAATTGTGCCCAGAGGGATGTGATTTTTCGCACTTGGACGACTCTTATAGCTGCGAGTCGCCGCGATCGCCCTGGACGCGAACTCATCTGGAAACTGGGCCATTGATGGGAAATCATCCAGTCTTTGCGGGGTTTCACCAGCTAGCACCCTGCCCAAAGTCGTTCCCCAAGCCATTTTATAGGAAGTGGGAATTCCCTTCACAATTGCTTCCAGGGCCGCCGAAGGTATCGGTTCCACCACCTTCACCTCATGGACCTCTCCCTCTTCCTTAATGAAACAGGTAGCCAAGCCCACCACCAAATAGTCATCTTTAGACAGTTCCGGAGCCTTTGCATATACCACTGTACTTGTCATCACAATCCGCCTTATCCCTTGCCGAGTACCAAATTATATAGCCTTTTACATACCGAGCGCGCCACTCACTCATCCTTGTGACAATTAAGCTACTGGCACAATCTCACCGGGCCAGGTTTTGAGAGCCAACTTCCAGCTCAATTGAACTTTTTAGCAATAATACACGTCCCTAAACACGTCACCTCTTGCCCGATCGCGCAGCGCGGCGCCAGCCGTACTATCTCTGGAATCAAGATGCCAAGAAGCGTATAATTTATTATTGGCGGCATCTGTGGGGCCAAAGCCAGCAACCACTTCAGCAACTGACACAATGTCCGTTCCCGGTGGCACGAGCAAGAAATAGGGTAAATGTATTCAGCCATCTATACCGCCTTACAGCAAATGAACAACAACTCCCCCAGCACATATTCTCCCACTATTTTTGCCGCCACAACCCAAGGACTCTTTCCTCTGGGAGCCGAGGGACTGAAAATCCGGCGTCCGTTCGCGCAGCGCGGCGCCAGCCGTAGCGTTTCCTTGCACCTGTCGAACAGCATCAATCACACTACACCAGTCTACTAGAAGAATCCTTGCGGCGTCAAGCCAAAGCCAAAGCTGCCGCTGGAGATTACACCGCCGCCATTGATATTCTCACCGCCGCCATTGCCATCCATCCCCACAATGCCATCAACTATAACAATCGCGGCCTCATCTATTTTAAGAGCGGTCAACATCAAAAAGCCCTCGCCGATTATACCAAAGCCCTACAACTCGATCCCCTGCTATCTGAGGCTTACAATAACCGAGCTAATTACTACGCTGCTCATAAACAGCTAGAGATGGCTCTAAGTGACTATGACCAAGCCATTGACCTCAATCCTTTCAATGGTCGCGCCTGGATCAACCGGGGCATTACCTACCGTCATCTCGGCCAGTACGACCTCTCCCTCGATAACCTGGACTTCGCCTTAAGGATGGGACGCCTCGAAGCTCAGATTTACGCCGTCAGAGAACTCCACCCCCCTGCTAACAGCCCCGATCGCGCAGCGCGGCGCCAGCCGTAGCCCGTCAGCTTCGCCGGGTAGAAGCCTGGTTAAACGACTTGGGACGACCCCTATTAGCTTAGAACACTACTTATTTTCCTCTATCAGAACGATCGGACGGCGTTGGGGAGCAACTCTGTGACTTTCCTCCTGCATCACCGTTTTCGCCTGCCCTGGATCGAAAGCCCGGTTAAAATCCCTTTGCCAGCGGTTTACACGTTCTTCTGTACGCTTCACCTCTGTTTGGATAACTCCGGACTTTTCCTGTACAGACTGATATAAGGGCAATAAGCGCATCAGCCCCAAAATTGCTGCCGCCGCCAGTACCAAATTCACCGTTAGCCTAACTGTTACTTCCAGGGCCCTTGCTTTTTCAGCCCGCAACATACCCTGGCCTCCTGTTTCCCCCGGTGCTGCGGGGTTGTGCCCCCCCCTCGTTCCCACGGCTGCTCTCCTCTCCGCGTTCCCAGGAGACGCTGTTGGCGACGTGACAGCAAGAGCGGTTTTTCTTGTCGATGTTGCTCTGATGGCATCATATTTACAGATCAAACTTATAAATCGCCGACATTACACCGATTACAGTCCCAAGCAGATGTCGCTAATGAGAGTCCTGCTCCTATACAATCTACAACAGAACTGCGTTGTCAGTTGTTAGTTGTGGGTTGTTAGTTGTTAGTTGCTCGTTGTTCCTTGGCTGCTGACCACCGATCGCCTACCTCTAATACAACTAGCCACTGACTACTGACCACTGACTTTGCGGAGGGGGCGTTACCCGGGGAGCTGGTTCGCCAAGGGGGGCTGTTTTTTCTGCACCAGCAAGCCATACAGCCCCAGTCCTTACGCAGCAAGTCCCAACAAACCCTGCCAGTACCCTCTGGCCGTTTCCAGAGATGCCCACCCTGTCGTTCGTTTCCAAGAGCACTCATCCTGTCGTTCGCCTACTCGGCAACGACATGGGTGAGTGTCTCTGGAAACGAAAGCTCCTGCGCACCACATGGGTGGGCACTCACGGTCCGCGGACGGCCCGAAAAATCGGAAACGGCTGGGCCATAGCTGTGTAAGTCCTCAGTTCTTGGCGACCAACCAACCCTACTTGTAAAGTTCCGTTCCTAGCCGGTACATCAATACCAACGGAAACAATGCAATTGCTAGAGCTGTGTAGACTTGAACATCCGATAGACTCATGGTTATCAAACTCCTGAAAATAATGGTAGTTTCTCACCACTTTCGGTCAAATTGGGCAAAACTGGAAGGGGTTTGTTACAAAACTTAACATTATGGCTGATGACAACCGGTTGTAATGGTGATAGGAGAACAGGAGTCAGACGGAGCATGTCCAGATAAGTAGGATGCATATTTTGCCAGCAGACGAGATCGCCTCTGGACTGGGATGGTGCCGATCGTGTCCGATTTTTCGGGCCGTCCGCGGACCGTGAGCGCCCACCCTGTCGCTCGCCTGCCTGGCAGCGACATGGGTGGGCGTCTCTGGACACGACCCCGTGACCAGGACCAGGCCCACCAGTGATAACTAACAACTGACAACTGACAACTGATAACTTGACAAAGAGCAGGAGAGATGAGTTATTATATAAAGATATACTTAGCCCGGACGATAGTGGCCGATGAAGAAGTGGGAAAACTAGAGGACAGGCTAGTCGCTATACTGGGTCGGGCCTAGCCCGGGGTGGTATAAATCTGGGTTGGTATCTACACGCACATGGCTACAAGGCTGCAAACCCGCCTGCGCGATCTCAGAGTCGGAGTTAAAGCTAATGGATGCTCCTGTTCCAGGTCCAAGAGTAATTACCAGAACTAGCTTGGCTCGCCAGCTGCGAAGCTTACAGGGGGACGTATTACGCATGGGATCCCTGGTAGAAAAGTCTTGCTGGCTGGCCCGTAAAGCTATATGCGATCGGGATTTGGCAGCGGCCAAAGAGATCGCGGTGCAAGATAAACAGATCGATCGATTTTACCGACAAATTGAACTAAACTGCGTCAGCACGATGGCACTCCAGGCACCGGTGACCCCAGACTTGCGGTTAATCAGTGCTCTGATGCAGCTAGTACGAGACCTGGAGCGCATAGGTGATTATGCTAAGGATTTAGGCGAAATCGCGGTGAAACTGTTTGCTTATCCGCCTCATAAGTGCATGGGAAAAATTCAGGTGATGTTAGACAGAACTCAAGCTATGCTGGCAATGAGTTTAAGGGCCCTGTCGGACCTGGATGCCCAGGCGGGTCTAGAAGTTAAGGTGAAAGACGATCGGGTAGATTCAGACTACCTGATCATCTATAACGAACTGGCCAATCAAAAGGATCTTCAGGGGGTGGTGGAACCGACTATGCTACTGGTGTTAGTCATCCGTCACTTGGAACGCATGGCAGACCATGCTACTAATATTGGACAACGAGTAGCTTACATTGTCACAGGTCAGCGCTATTGACCTCTTGGTTGTCCTGTTCCCTCTAGGTGTGAATTGACATCGATACCAACTGTACGAGGTGGGAAAAACAGCAAAGGGTACGGCTGGCGCCGCGCTGCGCGAGTGGCCATGCTGGACATCGGTGCCGCCCCGTATTGTATCATCAATGTCTCCTGTGTGCCGTCCATGTCCCCTGGGACAAGATCTCTGGCAGAGATCTCGAATCATCGACTTTCAAAAGATGGTGACACACAACCTACGGAAGTGGCCATGATGCCTGGAGACGTGATGATCTGGCGATATCACTTGACACAGGGTGAGATCCTGTCGTCTCACCCCTGTCAAGTAGCGAAGCGTATGGGATTGACAATTGTTCAAGGAGAGGAATCATCGCTACATGGAATTTTCAATCGCAACACTGCTAGCGAATTTTGAAGATGAAAAATTGGTAGCGCCTAAGATTTTGGAGAAAAAACTGGGCGCTACGGAAAATGGAAGTCTGCGCAAACTCCAAATTGCCTTAGGCGCCCTAGAAAGAATTGGGATTTTAGTCAAAGACCGTGGCAGATATAAAAGGGTGTATGACAAGCAATCCTTCGTCGAAGGTAAACTCCGCTGTTCGAGCAAGGGTTTTTGCTTTGCTATCCAAGATGCAGAAGATACTGAGGATATCTATATCCGAGAAAGTAATCTCTCTACGGCATGGAACGGCGATCGGGTATTGGTGAAGATCCTCAAAGAAGGCAGTCGCAGACGCTCTCCAGAAGGAGAAGTACAGCTGATTCTAGACCGAGCAATTACTTCGGTACTAGGACGGGTGAAGCGTGCGAACGGGGATTACAAAGCCGTGCCTCTGGATGACCGGCTGCTGTTTGAACTGGACATTAAATCACAGGAGGCTCAAAACCTGGAAGAAGCGGTGGATCACCTGGTACATGTGGAAATCCTCCGCTATCCTCTCGGTCAGCATCCTCCCATAGGCAGAGTTACGCAAGTCCTGGGTAGCAATGCTGAAGAGGCAGCTGATACGGAAATCGTCCGCTGCAAACATAACTTGCCCAAAGAGTTTCCCCCTGAGGTCTTAGCTGCTGCGGCTCAGGAGATGTCCCCGCCGGGATCGGAGGGAAAACGGCTGGATTTGCGCCAGCTGCTGACAATTACCATCAAACCAGGCGCCTCGAAGGATAGTCGCCCTGAGACCTTAGATGACGCGCTCAGCCTGGATCGAACTGAAGCGGGATATTGGCGCGTGGGGGTTCATATTGCCGATGTAGCTGAGTATGTCCTACCAGATGATTATATCGACCAGGAAGCTTCAAAGCGAGGGGCCTCGGTCTATTTGGGCGAAAAGGTGCTGCCGATGCTACCCGAGGCGGTGGCTGCTCGATGCAGCTTAGTGCCAGAAGCAGATAGATTAGCTGTATCTGTATTCTTGACCCTCGACAGTGATGGGCAGTTGATTGAGTTTGAGTTTCAACCGACAATCGTGCGAGTTAATTACCAACTGTCTTATCAGCAGGTAAGAGAAATTATTAATAAAGAGACCAAATCATTTCCGAGAAAGGTAGCTGAAACTTTGTCCGAACTGTTGCTATTGACTCAGGGATTGAGAGAACAGCGCCTGAAGAGGGGTTCCTTTGATTTGAATTTGCCAGACAAAAAAATTCACTACGATGATGAGGGCACCTTGGGGCTTTGGTAGTTTCGCCCCAACTGCCAGAGCGATCGATCGTAATGGAGTTGATGATTCTGGCAAACCAGGTGGTGGCAACCCATTTGCAGGCCCTATCTTTGCCGTTAATTTACCGCGTACATCCGACCCCTCATATGGAAGAGGTGCAAGAGTTAATTAAGTTGGCGGGTAATTTGGAGATTGAACTGGAACTGGCAGAAGAAGATGTGGTGACGCCGGCGGATTATAAAGCTTTCACCGGGGTGTTTGCCCAGTCATCGGCCCAGAAGGTACTCACCAATATCTTGATGTCTACTTTGAAGCCGGCTGCTTACAGCACTACCCCTAAACCTCACTTTGGACTGGCCCTGGACGAGGCATACACTCACTTTACCTCTCCTCTACAGCGTTACTGCGATCTGCTGGTTCACCGGATATTGCATGCGGTGTTCGAACAGGGACGCGATCGCCGTACCAGTCGTGCTAAAGAAAGTTTTAACCTGCGCCACAGCAGTTGCCACAATCAAATCAACTGGAAGATTCTCCCCCAAAACATCCTTCAGGACTTCGAGGATCACTTTACCTCAGTTGCTGCTCACTTGAGTGAGAAAGAAAGGATCGCCCAAGAAGCCCAAGAGGACTTGGACGGACTGCAAAAAGCGGAATTTATGAAGGCACATACAGGGGAGATATTCAGTGGGGTGATTACTGGGGTCCAGTCCTACGGTTTCTTTGTGGAGCTGGAAGATGTATTGGTAGAAGGACTGGTACATGTAAGCTCCCTGAAAGATGACTGGTATGAATATCGCTCCCGACAGCAAATGCTGGTGGCTCGCAAAAACCGCAATCAATACCGACTGGGCTCACGGGTGGAGGTGCAGGTGAAAAGCGTTGACTATTACCGCCAGCAAATTGACCTGATTGCTGTTAGCGGGGGTAGCGTTGGCACGGAATGGGAGGATGACCCCTCCGACCTTGAACCCGATGAATATGAAGATTAGGGGGAGCATGTGAGTTCGTAGGGCGGGCGACAAGAGCTGCCAGTCAGTTGTTAGCTGTTAGCGCTATCCCCGTCGGTAGGTGATTTTGTCTGAGAGCCGTTCCAGGCGGAGCCGTGGGAACGAGGGGGTCGTTTCCTCTTCACCCACCCTGTCGTTCGCCAGCAGGCAACGACATGGGTGGGTGGATCGGTAAACGATGAGGACAAGGCCAAAGGAAAAATGGAAAATCGAGTGAGACAGACTCTGGTTATGGGAGTATCGGGGTCATCGGGTTTAATCTATGCGGTGCGGGCGCTCAAATTTTTGCTCTGGGCAGATTACACTATTGACCTAGTTGCCTCGAAGGCAGTTTATATGGTCTGGCAGGCAGAGCAAAATATCCGCATGCCAGCGGAGCCAGTACAGCAGTCGGAGTTCTGGCGGCTGCAAGCTAGGGTAGAAACTGCCGGGAAACTGCGCTGTCACCCCTGGCAAGATATTGGTGCCAATATTGCCAGTGGTTCCTTCCGCACCCGGGGGATGATTATCATCCCTTGCAGTATGGGTACCGTGGCCAAATTGGCAGCAGGCTTGAGTTCGGATCTGCTAGAAAGGGCCGCTGATGTCCAGATCAAAGAAGGTCGGAAATTGGCGATCGTCCCCCGGGAGACTCCCTTGAGTCTGATTCACTTGCGCAATCTGACGGCTTTGGCTCAAGCAGGTGTTAAAATTGTTCCAGCAATTCCTGCTTGGTACCACAAGCCGCAGACGATCGAGGATCTGGTAGATTTTGTGGTGGCTCGTGCTTTGGACCAACTGGATATTGATTGTGTGCCGATTAACCGCTGGGAAGAGTGAAGGTACAGCTTAAAGTTATGCCTGCCATTAGCCTTGTTTTACTGCTAGTCATTGTCGGAGGGTTGACTCTGTTTGCTTTGCAAAACTGGTCGCCTTCCTTGTCCCTGGTGTTTTTAGGCTCGCCAACTCTTCCCTTACCCCTGGCTGTCTGGATATTGCTGGGCCTGGCTGCTGGAGTGATGACTGGGTTGTCGATCGCGGCCTTGTTTAGGTGGTACAGTTATCTAGAGGCACGCAATGTGCGGGGTCACGGAGAGCGCCCACAGACAGGCTACCGGTCCTACGAGGGAGGATCTGCTTATCCTGCGGGTTCTTGGCCTCCTCAAGAGTCGAAAGGTAGCGAAACGGATTTTATTCGACGTAGTAAAACCACGTACAATGACCATCAGCGACGGGACGGTTTTGATACCATAGGCGATTGCGCTGCGCGCACGCTGCGCGAACGAAAAACAGTTCCCAGGCAGAGCCGTGGGAACGAGGCGGCAGTCCCGACGTTCCCAGGCAGAGCCGTGGGAACGAGGGGCGATCGCACCCCCTCTTCAGCAGCATCGAATAATGATGATTGGGAACAGGAAAACAAGATATCTGAGGATTGGGATGATGCTGTAACGTCCGCAAGCACGGAGCACGTTCCCAGGCAGAGCCGTGGGAACGAGGGCGATAAGGCCAAAGCAGGTCAGGAGGAAACTCAAGATTCATTCTACTCCTATGGCTCCCAGGATAAGGGGAATTCGGGGAAAACTGAGGATGTCTACGAAGCGAATTATCGGGTGATAATTCCTCCGGTTCGCGAGGAGAGTGACGCCGGGGAAAATGATGAAGATTGGGGATTAGATGAAGATGAAACTTAATGAGATGATTGGTTTTCAACAGAAAAAAGATGAGCAATTTAAGAGGAATTAGTATTTATATAATCGGGATGATGGGTGCAGGGAAAACGACGGTGGGGGAATTATTGGCAAAGGAACTGGAATATCGTTTTTTTGATACGGATGTGCTGATTGAACGAGTCAAAGGAAAAGCGATCGGGGAAATATTCAAAACGGAAGGAGAAGCAGGATTTCGGGAGATAGAAAGTCAGGTGTTGCGCTCGCTGTCAGCCTATCTGCAATCAGTGGTGGCTACGGGTGGAGGGATAGTATTGCGGCAGAAAAATTGGAGTTACCTGCACCACGGCATCGTTGTCTGGCTAGATTTACCGGTAGAAAAATTATATAAGCGTTTGCAAGGAGATACGACCCGCCCTCTGTTACAAGAAGCAGACCCCTTGGAAAAACTGCGATCGCTCCTGTCCGATCGGCAACCCCTATACAGTCAAGCGGATTTACACATTACTATGACAGGAGAAGAAACCCCTGAAGGGGTAGCAAGGCGCGTGCTAGAGGAAATTCCGACTATTATCAAACCAGAAGTAAAGAATCGGGAATTTAACTAAATTAACAATTTATTTGTGTGAGTAAATAATACCCATTAGACATATGCTTAAAGAAAATGAAGATTTGCAGCTTGAAGTTAGTGCGCGGGTGCGAGTGCTGAGTGAAGCGCTGCCCTATATGCAACAGTTTGCGGGTCGGACTGTGGTGGTCAAGTACGGGGGTGCGGCGATGAAAGATAGCACTCTCAAAGATAAGGTGATGCGGGATATTGTATTTTTGTCCTGCGTTGGCGTGCGTCCGGTGTTGGTGCATGGTGGCGGTCCGGAAATTAATACCTGGCTGGGTAAACTAGGCATTGAACCACAATTTAAGAATGGTCTGCGGGTGACGGATGGGGACACGATGGAAGTTGTGGAAATGGTCCTGGTGGGGCGGGTGAATAAAGAAATTGTCTCTCTGATTAATACGGCTGGGGGAAAGGCGATCGGGCTGTGCGGTAAAGATGGTAATTTGATCTGCGCTCGCCCGCAAGGTGATGAAGGCATCGGTTTTGTCGGGGAAGTCAGCAGCGTGGATACCGAAATATTGCAGTCCCTGGTCAACAGTGGGTATATTCCCGTGGTCTCAAGTGTGGCAGCAGATGAAACGGGACAGGCTTATAATATCAATGCTGATACGGTGGCCGGGGAGTTAGCGGCGGCCCTGGGGGCGGAAAAGCTGATTTTGCTGACGGATACTGCTGGAATTTTGCAGGACTATAAAGACCCATCAACCCTAATCTATAAATTAGACATTCAACAGGCGCGAAGTCTGATAGAAAAAGGGGTGGTGGCTGGTGGGATGATTCCTAAGGTGAATTGCTGCGTGCGGAGTCTGGCTCAAGGTGTGCGGGCTGCTCACATTATCGATGGTCGCATGCCCCACGCTCTGTTGCTGGAAATCTTTACTGACTCTGGGATCGGCTCGATGATCGTTGCCTCGGAATTCATGAGTTAATAGGCCCCCGGGGGCCGTGTAGGACGGCGAAAGCCGTCAGGGAGAAGCGTAGGGTGAAGACAGAAAGTTTAGAGATTGTCAAGGATAACTACGAGGCGGGCAAAAATGCCTTTGAGCGCGGTCAGTACAGCGCCTCAGTTGAGTATTTGGAAAAAGCGAGTGGCCTAGTTAATCCCAATTCTCAACTGGGAGGAGATGTGCTTCTGTGGCTGGCGATCGCCTATGAGGCTGCCGGTAAGCAAGCAGAGGCGCGGGCGGTTTGTCAGCAGCTGCAATCTCATCCCAGTCTGGAAGCCCGCAAAGAAGGTAAGCGCTTACTCTATATTCTAGAAGCACCCCAGCTCCAGAGACCGGAAGCATGGATGAGTAAAATCCCCGATTTAGGCTCAATGTCGGAAAGTGAGGTAAAATATCGGCGGGGTGCTGGTGTTGCTAAAAGCAGCACATCCCAGGGGCGGGTTGAACCGGAAGTAGATTTAACTCAGGTAAATAGGGAAGATAATCGATTTATCTGGGTGGCTCTGATTGTAGCAAGTCTGACAATCTGCGGTTTTATTTGGCTAAGTTAGTAGGAAGGGAAAAGGTAATGATCGTGCAGAGGCAAAAGTCAGTTATCCGTTTTCTGGTCCCGGTTTATATTTTGCTTTTGACAATGCTGACAGGTTGCGTCGAATATGACATTGGGGTCAAGATGAATAGTCAGACTCATGGGGAAATAGTACAGCAGATTCAGCTGAAAGACCAGCTCAATCTTTTTAGTCGTGCGACACTGCAAACATGGTTAGATAGCATTGCCAAACGGGTGCGCCAGTTGTCAGGAAAAACTGAGATGCTTTCTGACCAGACTCTGAAGGTAATTATTCCTTTTAATAATGGGGCGGAGTTGGCTGTTAAGTTTAACAAGTTTTTTAATCCCTACTCGAATAATGATGAGGCTGATTTGTCTTTACTTTCAGCAAATTTGGATGTGGCCCAAAATAATTTTATCTTGGCGATCCGCAATCACTTGCAGCTGGATTTAGATTTGCGATCGCTTGCTGTTGTCTCAGCTAATGACAAGGTATTGCTGAGTCCGGATAATTTTTTGGATCTGAAATTTAGTCTGGCTACTCCTTGGGGAGCAAAAATAATTGGCGATGATACCCTGGTAGGGAGATCGTCTCATCAGCTAGTCTGGACACTGGAACAGGGTAAACTAAATCATATTGAAACGATATTCTGGGTTCCCAGTCCGATCGGAATTGGTGCTTTGATAATTATTCTGTTGGTAGCAGGGGGAACATATTTGAAAGAGGAAAAGGTGAAGAGTTGAGAATAGAGAATTGCGTTCCCAGGCAGAGCCGTGGGAACGAGGAGAATTAAGAATAAAAAATGGAATCATTAAAAGGACGAGATTTATTGAGTTTGGCAGACCTAAGTGCTAGCGAATTGAACTCATTGTTAGAACTGGCGGCGCAACTGAAAAAGGGTGAGGTACAATGGCGCTGCAATAAGGTGCTGGGACTGTTATTTTCTAAAGCTTCTACCCGGACTCGGGTGAGTTTGACTGTGGCAATGTATCAATTAGGAGGTCAGGTAATTGACCTGCTTCCTAATGTAATCCAAGTTAGTCGGGGAGAACCGCTGATCGATACAGCAAGGGTTTTAGACCGGTATCTAGATGTTTTGGCAATTAGAACTTTTGAGCAGCAAGATTTAGAAACCTTTGCTGAATATGCTAAGATTCCAGTGATTAATGCGCTGACAGATAGAGAGCATCCTTGTCAGATATTGGCTGATTTATTGACGAGCAAAGAATGCTTTGGCAATCTGGAAGGTAGGACTTTAACTTATGTGGGAGATGGAAATAATGTGGCGCACTCATTACTGTTAGGTTGTGCACTGGCGGGGATGAATGTGAGAGTGGCGACGCCGCCGAAGTTTGAGCCGAATGGTGAAATTGTGGCCCAGGCGCGTCAAATGGCGGCGGGACGCACGGAAGTGATGATAACCACAGACCCAGTGGCAGCAGTAACGGGCAGTCAGGTGGTTTATACTGATGTTTGGGCTAGTATGGGACAGGAAGCTTCTGCGGGAGATCGCCTGCCAGTTTTTCAGCCTTATCAGGTGAATAAAGAACTGTTAGCTAAAGCAGCTCCAGAGGCGATCGTGCTGCATTGTTTACCGGCCCATCGGGGAGAAGAAATTACTGATGAGGTGATGGAAGGTTCGAGATCGCGAATATGGGACCAGGCGGAAAATCGGTTGCACGCGCAAAAGGCTTTACTGGCAAGTATTCTGGGTAATGAATTGAGCAATTTCCAATAGCGCAGCGTGTTCCCAGGCGGTCCCCAGGGAACGAGGAGAATGGAGAATTGAGTTTAGTAAGTTGGGTTTCGTGCGGAAACCCAACCTACAGTTACTGAAATTTATATTATGGGCATTAAACCGGAGATGGGCATGCGATCCGCCCTACGCAAAAAAAAACTGACAAATAATGATTGAAGTCCTGCTTTCTGTGGAAAATCTTCGAGTCGCTTATCCCCAACTTCACGGAACACATAGTTGGGCGGTGGATGATGTCTCTTTCACTCTCAAACCTGGAGAAAGATTGGGTTTGGTGGGAGAATCGGGTTGTGGTAAGTCTACTCTGGGACGTGCGGTGATGCGACTTTTACCAACTGGTTCTCGCCTGGAAGGACGGGTAACTTTTGCGGGTGACTCGGTGTTTGACCTTTCTCCAAAACAGTTGCGCCGCTTTCGCGGAGAAGCGGTGGCCCTGGTGTTTCAAGACCCGATGACTCGTCTGGATCCCTTGATGACGATCGGGGACCATTGTCTGGAAACTCTGCGATCGCACGAACCCCAACTTTCCCGCCGTCAAGCAAAGCAAAGAGCAATTTATACTTTAGAAGCGGTAAATATTCCTGCCGATCGCTGGGGACAGTATCCTCACGAGTTTAGCGGTGGCATGCGACAGCGGGTGGCGATCGCCCTAGCGCTGGTGCTGAACCCAAAACTAATTGTCGCCGACGAACCTACTACTAGCTTGGATGTGACGGTAGCGGCACAAATTCTCCAGGAACTGACGCGCCTCTGTCAAGAACGGGAAATGGCGCTGCTGTTAATTTCCCACGATCTGGCAACGATCGGAGAGTATTGCGATCGCATTGCGGTCATGTATGGCGGTCAGATCGTGGAAATGGGCAGCACTTCTCGAGTGCTGCAACATCCCGAACATGACTATACCCGATCCCTCTTGGCAGCTGCACTCCACATTCAAGCCGTCTCCGATAGAATCTCAGAAGTCAAAACTGACAATTCGCCCCTACTGCGGATTAACGAATTACAGCAGCATTATACCTTGGAGGGCAATTTTGTCGAACAGCTATTTAGAAAAAACACTCCTGTAATTAAAGCAGTGGATGGAGTCAGCTTAGAATTATATCCTGGGGAGATTCTGGGATTAGTCGGAGAATCTGGTTGCGGCAAAAGTACCCTATCTCGCAGCATTTTACAGCTTGTTCGCCCCACAGGTGGCAAGGTCGAGTTTCTTGGAGTTAATTTAACGAAAGCTTCACCTCGCAGTCTGCGGGGGTGGCGCAGACAAATGCAAATGGTATTTCAAGACCCCCATGCTTGTCTAAATCCCTTGATGACCGTGGGACAAAGTATAGCAGACCCACTGTTTATCCACAAGTTGGCTACCCCTGCTGAGGCCAAAGCACGAGTAATATCCATGTTAGAAAGAGTCGGGTTAACTCCAACTGCTGATTATCATAGATATCCCGGTGAGTTGTCTGGAGGACAGCAGCAACGAGTCGCGATCGCCCGGGCTTTAATTACCCGTCCGCAACTGCTGATCTGCGACGAACCTGTCAGCATGCTAGATGCCAGCGTCCAGTCCCAAGTGCTAGATTTGATGTTAGAACTAAAACGAGATTTTGACCTTACTTATCTGTTTATTACTCACGACCTCTGGGTGGCCAGGTTTCTGTGCGATCGCATTGCCGTGATGAACCAAGGTAAGATTGTCGAACTCGGTTCCACTCACGATATCTTTACCAACCCTCAGCACCCTTACACTCAAACTCTGTTGCAAGCTGCTCCTTTACTTGCGAATATTGTCAATTGTTGATTGTTAATTGTTGCGAATTGTAACTAACTATGATTAGCCATTAGCAAAATTGCAAAATTAATCGACCATCCCATGGTCGTTTCCTCTTGGAAACGAGTGAGGGATACGGCTTCAATTCTCTCAATTATCTCTTTTTTCTTATGAAAACTAGCGTTATCTAAAACTATCACAATTTTGGGTCCATCTTTCTCAAAATCCTCGATCTTTTTCTCCTGGCCAGCCCATTCATGTTTAACTTCGTCATAAAAATTTTTGAGAACCAAATAAAAATTATCGCCATCACTTTTGGGCAAAAATTCAACTCTTCTCTTTTTGTCCAATTGCCAAATTCATACCCCAGTTCCTCCGGCTCTTTTTCTATAACTTCAAGCAGTAAATTAATATATTGCATGGCTGGCGCCACGCTGCGCGATCGGTCGCTTTGCGATAGTTACCTTCCATTCTTATATCATTAAAACTATCCAAGTTATCTGGATCGCCGTGAAGACACCAAAAAGCTACTTTTCGCTTGCAACAACCGGTGAATTATGCAATTTTCTGTTGAGTTTTACCATCATTTTGTAATAATTTTATCAGAATGGGCCTGATACCTGGTGGGTCTGATACCTGGTGGGTAGTAGATAGTGTAATTGCTGAACTTTTCGCTATAGGCTGGCACCTTTATAGACTTCCGCAATTGCTGAACTTTTCGCTATAGGCTGGCACCTTTATAGACTTCCGCAATTGCTGAAAAATTTTTCGATCAGCTCACACAATCCTCACAATTATTCCCTAAGCTAGAATTGTAGCCAGATAAGTTATCGGTTGTATTTGCTGTTGATGGAGCAATATCCGCCATCAACTATGACAGTCAACCCCGCAACTGGCTATGGCTGGCGCCACGCTGCGCGATGGGGATACGCGCAGCGGAGGGGCCCGGAGCGTGTGCTAACTGCGATCGTCCTGGGACAGTGGTCCAGGATACAGTGAATAACTGCTAAATAAAGGAGAATAGAAGCATGAGTCAAACAATTTTGCTAATAGAAGATGATGAGATGCTGCGTGATAATTTTTGCGAACTGCTAGAAATAGAAGAGTTTAATGTCATTGGTGCTGATCGCGCAGCGTGGCGCCAGCCATAGATGGCTTGATTGGCTTCCAGTTAGCAAAAGATATACAGCCAGATCTGATCCTGTGTGACATTAATATGCCTAAGGTAAATGGCTATGGTGTGCTCCAGAAAATTCGCGAAGAAGCGACTACAGCAAATACCCCTTTCATTTTTCTGACATCTGAATCAGACCCGAAAAATAATGGCTGGCGCCACGCTGCGCGAATGGCTGGCGCCACGCTGCGCGAACGGATCGCCAATATTCCCAATTGGTATTTTGAGCGAGTGGTTTTTCCCAAAGAGCGCTTGTTGTTTGCAGCACCGCCAACAGCTAAGCTAGAAATTCATCAGCACAACCAGGATGGGACAACTCTATCAGATATTATTCCCTGCAAGTACTTGCTTGTTGATGAAGTCAGCCATAATAATAGGGCGATCGAGTTATGCAGTTCTCCTGCTTGGGAGCGGGTTGGCGATCGCCAGACCGCTTAAAAATTGCCTAATGGGAATAAAGAGGAAGGAAAAGAAGCATGTTTCATTAATTTGATAGCAAAGGCGAACAGTATGTGGAATCAACGCAGTCTCAATCAGCAGAATGGATAGAAATAAAGACTGAATTTCCCCAAGGTATCTACTACTTTGGACCATTTGCCAGATTCAAGGAAGCTCAAGTTGAACTGCCAGGTTACATTGAGTATTTAGAACGGTGCGAAAATCACGGCTTTCCAAATCAAGAAATGTCAGCCCAAGGAGTTAACAATTGTAGCGGAATAATTCAGAATAATTGCTAGAGTGTCGATCGAAAAACCGGGGTTCTTTTGGGGTAAATGTCGATATTTCGTCGCTCACCTCACGAGAAACCCGGAATAGCCAATACTCTCAATGCAGTTCGCAGTTCGCAGTTCGCAGTTATCAGATTTCCAGATAACATCAACCAACGAGCGGGCAATACTTTCAGGATCTGATTTGTAGCACTGTATATGGATAAAATTATGACAGCCCGATAATTTATAGCTTAACCGAGAGGTATTGCCAATACTCTATGTTCTAGATCGTCGGTCCATTAATAATACTTGACAAATTATAAGATATGTGCAGAACACGAAAAATTAATAACATTTTATCATCGCCCCCTCACTCCCTCATCATTTTACCCAAAATTTATTCTACTGGACCGACGCTCATGGCTGGCGCCACGCTGCGCTCATGGCTGGCGCCACGCTGCGCGAACGGAGGGTTAAGAGTTCAGAATGAAAAACAGAGAAGGACTAAAGTCCTTACTACAAACGGGGAAGGGGTTGGGGTCGAACTGGGAGTCGCCTCCCAATCCTCCCTTTCAGAACCGGACTTGCAACTTTCACCGCATCCGGCTCCTGGGTAACAGGCCTTTTCGGGTAGCTTCTGGGGTTTCCCTCCCTTCTGCCTCATGTCCGTTCCTTTCGCTCTACAACCGGTTTACCTCGTTTCTCCAGACGATTGGTCGTGATTTTAGGTGGATTCCTTACGCCGGGTTTATTGTCAGTGCTTGTTGGTCGGTAAGTTACCCGCCAACGACCTATATCCTTCCCCTTTTGGGGCCAGTGTGCTAGCCTTATTCCACTGGCTTAAAGTAACGACGCTGCAAATCTTTGCTTTATGCTCACCATGACCACTTGCTCGACGTTGACCAGTTTAGGCTACCAGCCAGAGCGCCTTTCTATCCCGCTTTACGGATTGATGCCATCGCTACCGTAGGGATAGTGCTTTAACCCCTGCACCTGGGGAGGTGGGCTTGCACCACCATCATCTGAAAATTGTCAGGACTAATGAAATCCTGCCACCGGTCCCTCACCAGCCTATCGCCGGTGATTTACGGTAAACGAATCGCACAACTTTAGTCTTTATTATAAACGACGAGCAGCTTCTAGTAGGAGGCGTTGTTCCGCACGGGCGATCGCCTGCTGGGTACGATCGACGGCATTAATATCTACAGAAATGGAGGTGATACCCCAGCGCACTAAAGCATCTATTAATTCGGGATACATCGCCAGTGCCTGACCGCAGATAGAACAAGGAATTCCAGCTTGCCGTGCCATGGTAATTAACTGCTCGATCGCCCCCATGACAGCGGGATGACTAGCATTAAGATTACTTGCCAGGGGACCTAAGTCCCGATCGACCCCCAGCAACAGCTGAGTCAAATCATTGGTGCCAATAGCAATTCCCTGGACTCCAGCAGAAACATATTCGGGCAACAAAAATAAGATAGAAGGCACCTCGGCCATGATCCAGACTTGTAGAGAAGTGAAAGCCAAGGTCTCTACCCGACGGCGACAAAAGGAAAACTCTTCTACCCTGCGCACAAAGGGCAAAATTAAGTTAACATTGGTTAAACCCTCCTGGTGTAACCTGGCCAAAGCAGCTAGTTCCAGATCGAATAAAGTCGGATCTAGCTGATAGCTGAGAGTCCCTCGCAAACCTAATTCGTTTCTATCGCTGTCAGACCGCAAATCAAAAGAGCGATAAAATACCGGTCGGGGGGCAAAGGTAGCCGCAAACTCCCGCAGGATCTGATGCCATCCATCGATCAACTCGGCCCCGCGCCCCTGCTGCAACCACCACCTGGGATGCTTGCCTTCTAGCACCTCTGGGGCCATTAGTTCCGATCGCAATAATCCTACCCCATCCACGGGCAGGTCTTTGGCCCGTTCCAGAGAACTGGGTTGAGACAGGTTGACTAGCAGTTGCGTGGCAATGGGGTCTGGAAAGTGCTTGTGTTCTTCTTTGCTTACCTGTTCTCCCGCCACAAAGTTGTCTCGTGACTCAACCTGATAAACTTCACCTTTGTTGCCATCGATCAGTAATCTGGCCCCAGCTGGAATTACTTGCGTGGCATTACTGACACCGAGAATGGCTGGGATACCCAATTCTCTGGCAACGATCGCCCCATGGCTAGTCAGTCCTCCCTGTTCGGCGATCGCCCCAGCAGCAAGTTTGAGTAGAGGCAAGTAATCAGTAGTGATTGCCTGCAGTACTAAAATAGTACCCCCCGGGACTGGCTCTCCGGGGTGGGAAAGCACCGTCGCAGGAGCGATCGCGCGTCCGGCCGCTGCGGCCAGTCCTCTGAGGACTAACGTAGGAGATTTCTGATTATCCATTAGTTGAGGTTTGGGACTAGAGGGTGGGAGTACAGGCGATGTCTGAGGGGTTTTTGCAGCGGAGGGGTCCCTGCGCGTGCGCTCCTTTGTTTTTTCGCGGTCCCTATACGAACTTCTGATCTGGCTCCAGCGGAGGGGTCCCTGCGCGTGCACTCTGGGAATTGCTTGCGTCAGCACAAGTTGCGGGTCGTTACCTGGTGCGAGTGAAGCCTGGACCGTCCATTCTAAAGTAAATCTAGGACTAAAGTCTGCTGCTATTCTAGTTGCGAGAGCAATTAGCTGTTGCAGGTAAGTTTGGTCTAGGGAATTGGTTGCGATTAGTTCCTCGCTGACTGTATAGCTTTGTAAAGGCGATGTCTGAGGGCTTTTGTTCTGGCCTCTCTGATAACTTCTGGTCTGGCATGGCTGGCCCCCACGGGGGCGAATGGCTGCCCCCACGGGGGCGCGAACGGGATGCGCTCGATTTTTCCGGAACGGTAGACATCGAAGTCGGGCTATCATGGTCGGAAACTAAGTGATAGGCAATGCTTTTTTGACCGGGTACCTGATCTCGGATCTCGCCAGTGGACGCCTCCACTTCCCAGTAGTCTGGGATGACTTCTCCTTTTACCAGGGACATTCCTAACCCCCAAGTCCCTGGATGCTCCAGATCCGGTTGGCCCTTAAGACCCCAGAGGAGATCGCATTCTGGATCGGTTGCACCAAGATCGCCCAGTTAATCTGTACGATGCTAATACCTCTACGCTGCCAGAAAAACAAGCTGCGGGCTCTAAATAACTCCGCCCAGGCGAGTTTCAGGGTGCGGGCGATCGCATCATTATCGGTCCTGCTGACATGAGATTGCCAAAGTCCAGCAACAGTTACAATTGCGGAAGTATATCTGGTCATGGCTGCCCCCACGGGGGGCGATCCGGGTGTTCTTCCGGGCGGGCTGCAGGGTGGGGTGTTTGCCTCGCCACTGAGAGACTTGACATGGACAGAAGGGCGAAAAATTACTGTGGGAACTTGCAACTGTTCAATCCCGAGAGAAAGGGTTGCCAACCATTCTGGGGGTAGGGTGGCGTCCGCAAGCAGCTGACGTCTCCGTCTGGCTTCTGCTTGCAGTTGGCGGGGGTTATCCACTCTCAAGGCTGCATATTCTAACCCGTCTTGAGTTTCCAGAAACTGCCGCCAGAGTCCGCTGTGTACCACCAACCCCGGGACTACCGGATAGCCACGCTGCATTAATTGGCTCAGGTAAAAGGCTTTATTCCCTACCAGGGCCCGGTCCGTTGGTTGAATTTTCTCTAGCCAGTAAAGATCCACAGTTAAGATGTAAATAATCTCTCGTCAGCAGGAGTATGGAAGATGGGTAGCCCGACTCAATGGGTAAAAAGCTTTTTGAATCTGTTTCTCAAGTCCAATTGTCCTCTGTGCGGGCGTCCAGCCGATCGGGAATTATGTCCATCTTGCGAGCGATCGCTGCTGCGGTGCCAGTTTACCAACGAGCGATGTGCGAGGGGTAGCGCTCCCCGAGTACATCGCAGTCAATTTTGGGAAGGACAGCTGCCAGTATTTGTGTGGGGCCGATACGGCGGCCTGCTCAAGCAAGCAATCGCTGCCCTCAAATATGAAAATCAGCCCCAGCTAGCTCGTCCCCTCGGTACTTGGCTAGCTGGGGCTTGGATGAAATCGCCCCATTCTCAGGTTAAACCAGTAGTTGTACCTATCCCCCTACACGCCGATAAGCGATTGGCACGCGGCTTCAACCAGGCAGAACTGCTGGCAGAAAGCTTTTGCCAATATACGGGTTTACCCTTGAACCGCCAAGGTTTAGAACGGGTGCGGGCGACGGAGGCCCTGTTTGGTTTGTCCCTTACTGAAAGACAACAAATTTTGGCTGACGCCTTGAGTGTGGGTAAAAGCTTAACTCAAAAGCGACCGCAACGGGTGCTGCTGCTAGACGATATCTACACTACTGGTACTACTGTAGGCGAAGCCGCTCGTGTCCTGCGCCGTCAGGGAATTTCCGTCTATGGCGTAGTCGCGATCGCCACCACCAATAAATCTCCCGGTAGTGGGTCATAAGTAGTGATTTTAGCCCCTGGAGCCTAGAGAGGGGGATATAACTTGTCCTGCGCGAGGGGGTGAAGAATGAAATTATGGCGTTGCACATTTTCGGGATGATGGGTTATTGCAGATTATGATAATCTGCAATTTTACAGTCAGAATTTATGTATAGTATGATGTTTGTTTTCGACCTAGTCATAATATGTGTTATCATGGATAGTAAGGCGAAAGAATTAGCTAAAGGAGTCGAACATGAAATGTCCCAGATGTGGTTCTGAAAACATCAATAAAAATGGTCACAGACGCGGCAAACAGAATTTAATTTGTAAGGATTGTCGTCGCCAGTTTCTCGAACATTATTATCCGCGCGGTTATTCAGAAGATGTCAAGAAAAATTGTTTGACAATGTACGTTAATGGCAATGGATTTCGAGGTATTGAAAGGATAACTGGTGTCAGCCATAATACTCAAATTGATTGGGTAAAACAGGCAGCTAAAGAATTACCGTCAATCCCTGAAAACTACGATATTCCGGAGGTTGCAGAAATTGACGAGTTGCATACTTATGTCAATGAAAAAAAGAATAAAAAGTGGCTATGAACAGTCGTAAATCATTTCAAGCCAGGGATTATAACATGGGTATTAGGCGATCGTTCTGCAGAAACTTTTAAGCCTATGTGGGATATTAGAAAATGTTGGCAATGCTTTTTAGACGTTACTGATGGATGGCCTGTTTATCCAATGTTTATTGAATATATTGACCATATAGTCAGCAAAACCTACATGACCCGTGTTGAATGTGAAAATTGTCGATTAAGACATTATCTAGCTCGATTAAAAAGAAAAACATTATGTTACTCAAAGTCGGAAGAAATGTTGAGGCTTTCAATTAAGTTATTATTGCACTATCGACGTTATAATTCTGTACCGGTACCTATTTAAATCATCCCGTAATTGTGCAACGCCGAAATTATTATCCATGAAAGTTGTGACCTGGATCTAGCAGTACAGGGGTGGTGCAGTCCGCCTTTGGTTACAGCGGACAAAAATGTATGGCTGCGCCACGCTGCGCGAATGGCTGCGCCACGCTGCGCGAACGGCCTGTTCCCGGGCGATCGCCCTTTCTCCGGTGTACGATCCCTTTGTGGAACGGTTGATAGAAGCAACGAAATCCCTGAATATCGGTGCAGCAGAATTGCCCAGTATGACAGTGGGTCCGGTAATAGATGCCACCGCCCAAAAACGGATTCAAGAATATATTGAAACCGGGAAACAAGAGGCGGAACTCGCCCTGGAAATGCCTGCCCCCGATACTGGTTATTTTGTCGGACCGACCATTTTCAAAGATGTCGCGCCTTGGCAAAAAAATTGCCCAGGAATAAATCTATGGCTGGCGCCTGCCGTAGGCGTTCGGTCCCGTGTTGGCGGTGATGAAGGCGCAGAATTTCCAGGAAGCGTTAGAGATGGCGAATGGCACCAATTATGCCCTGACGGGTGGGTTATATTCTCGCACGCCCAGTCACATCGAACAAGCAGCGGCAGAATTTGAAGTCGGCAACCTTTATATTAATCGATCCATAACAGGGTCGATCGTCTGTCGTCAACCTTTTGGCGGTTTCAAGCTGTCTGGAGTGGGTTCCAAAGCAGGCGGTCCTGATTACTTGCTGCAATTTTTGGAACCGCGCGTGATTACCGAGAATATCCAGCGGCAAGGGTTTGCACCTATTGCCGGAAACGAGTAGAATTGTATGGTGGGCATTGCCCACCAAATGAATCGTAGGGCACCGCCCATCGAAATGTGAAATGTAAAATAATGGCGCTTACCCCTAGCCCCCCAGCCTAAAGACTGGGGCTACACAAACAAAGCCCGCCTGCGCGGGCTTAGATCCTGTACTAGAGTAGAATCGTAGGGTGGGCGGTGCCCACCGAAATGTGAAATGTAAAATAATGGCGCTTACCCCTAGCCCCCCAGCCTAAAGACTGGGGCTACACAAACAAAGCCCGCCTGCGCGGGCTTAGATCCTGTACTAGAGTAGAATCGTAGGGTGGGCGGTGCCCACCAAAATGTGAGAGGAAAGAGTGATGGCGATGAATGCTGTTGAGATCCCGATCGACTTCAAGATTACCCAGGAACAATTTAAAATACTAGCTGCTGCTAACAGAGATTTACGTTTAGAAAGGAATGCAACTGGAGAACTAATTATCATGCCACCTACGGGAGGAAATACTGGCAAGCGCAATATCGATTTATCTTTTCAAATCCAAGCTTGGAATCGTCAAACAGGGTTAGGCGTTGCTTTTGATTCTTCTACTGCTTTTCGACTCCCTAATAGCGCCGATCGATCTCCTGATATAAGTTGGGTAACAAAAGAACGCTGGCAGCAACTCACTCCGGAAGAACGAGAAACCTTTCCGCCTCTATGTCCGGATTTTGTGGTGGAGTTACGTTCTAGGACTGATACGATGAAATCACTCCGGGAGAAAATGCAGGAATATCTAGATAACGGAACCCGTTTGGGGTGGTTGATTGACCCTAAAAATAAAGTAGTGGAGATTTATCGACGCGATCGAACAGTAGAAGTTTTAACTGCACCCACCAGTTTATCAGGAGAGGATGTTTTGCCGGGTTTGATCTTAGATTTACAGCCAATATTTAGTTAAAATGCTTGCTGATGAACAGGAATCGTAGGGTGGGCATGGCGCACCTCGCCATTTCCAAAACTATGAAGCTTACCAGCAATTGGATTATGGATATAGTGGAGGTTAATTACCGTCGTGGATGGTATCCTCGCCCATGCCCTGGGGCCAATACAAAAGTATCCCTGCCCTCATTGCCGTAAAGGATGTCGCGTCCCTCACCCCCGGAGAGTAGATCGTCTCCATCTCCCCCACGGAGGGTATCGTCTCCGTTACCCCCATTGAGGGTATCGTCTCCGTTACCCCCATTGAGGAAATCGTTTCCGTTACCCCCATTGAGGGTATCGTCTCCCCCTTCCCCATTGATGGTATCGTTGCCCCTGTCTCCGGAAAGTGTGTCGGCGTCTTCAGTGCCCGACGATACCGACGATACCGTAATATTAAATATATCTTCTGCCTCGCCATTCCCATCCGATGCAGTTACCGTCACCGTATGAGTGCCCGAAGCCTCAGGCGTGGTAGCAGGCGTGCCACTGATCACCCCACTAGTGGAGTCAATAGTTAAACCGTCTGGCAAACCATTGGCGCTGTAGCTGCTAATGTTGTTGTTGATGTCGCCGAAGTGAGCGCTGATATTGAGGCTGAGGCTTTGATTGGAAATAGCATCCACGTCCTCAATATCAGTTACCACATAGGGAGGCTTTTCTCCCATAACGAAGTACCTTCCTAGGCGCCTTCTTAACTCAGAGGGGATCGTACCTCTCAGAGTCAGAGGGTTGTTGTACAGGTTGAGATTTTGCAAAGCGCTGAGGTTCCCTAACTCAGAGGGTATCGTACCGCTTAGGGAGTTATCGTTCAGATAGAGACCTTGCAAACTGGTCAGGTCCCCTAACGAAGATGGGATCGTACCGCTCAGGGAATTGGTGCTCATCCAGAGTTCTTGCAAGTTGTTGAGGTTCCCTAACTCAGGTGGTATCGTACCTCGCAGAGAGTTCACGTTCAGCTTGAGGAACGTCAAATTGCTGAGGTTCCCTAACTCAGAGGGAACTGTACCCCCAGGGAGTTGTGGTCCAGCCAGAGGTGCCTCAAATTGCCGAGGTTCCCTAACTCAGGGGGTATCGTACCGCGAAGGCCCACCTTAGTTATATCCGACTCATCTATGGTGACGATCGCGATCCTCTCGTCAACTGGTTCGGTGGTCCGCAGGCTAAAGAATTGATCGCGGATACCCCATTCCAGTACCCCGAACACTCCTGTTATGCTGCCAGCGATGGTCACTCCTGCCACCCCCGTCCCGATCAGGAATACTCCACGCCATTGCTCAATTTTCTTTTTCAGCTTTCGCCACATCTGTCAACACCCTAGTCGGTGAACTGTATGTCCGATCCATTTCATCTTGGATCTCCCGGGTACTGATTTTCGCCATTCCCCCATCTGCCACTTTTTGATAAATTCTATCATACTTTACTTCCCATCGCCTCCGTTCGCGTGTAGCCGCGCGCAGCGCAATCCCCACTGCAGCCCTTACGGATTCTTTCTTGAGGATGACAAGAGGACAACCCGTACTTGGGATGACGCTCATCAGTAATCTTACTTAGGTAGATCGCCTAGGCTACTTGCGGCATCAGGGGCAGCAAGCTAGGGCGATCGCATAGTTGTAGAACTGACAGCGTTCTTGAATCACATCAATCATTCGCAGAAGGCTGAGAGTTTGCACAGAGTTAGCGCTTAAGAGCATATCTGACAGACGGGGAAGCAAGTCTTCTGTACCGATTTCTTCTAGCACTTGCATGACCGACCAATGCCACAAGTTATCTTCTAACCCCGCTTGCAGCAAGGCTTCAATTGCTGCTGGCGTCCCAATATTTCCTAAAGCTTCAGCTGCTTCTCGATGGACAGAGTGGTTGGGATTTGACAAAGCCGAAAACAGCGGTTGAATCACCGACTCCGTGCCTATCGCGCCTAAAGCTTCCACAGCGCTACTGCGAACCAGTTGCTCTGGATCTGACAAGGCGTCTTGCAATGCTGGCACTGCTACTTGCGAACCGATCTTCCCCAAGGCATTAGCTGCACTCCTGCGCGCGTAAGGTTCTTCATCTTTTAAGGCCGCAATCAATGCCGACACTGCTTCGGGAGAACTGATATACCCTAAGGCCTCAGCTGCATTGCTGCGCACGCGCTCGTATTCATCCTTTAAGGCCGCGACCAGTGATGGTAAAATTTCCTCTGATGAGATACTAGCGGCCTGCTCTATTAATGCCTCCGCTAATCCCTCAGCTGCCATGCTGCGAACCTCTTGATTGTCACAAGATATTGCTTCTAACAAGGCTGAAACTGCCTTATTACTGCCGATATTTCCGAGTACTTCTGCCGCTTTCATCTGGACCGGACAGTCTTGATTTAACAAGGCGATCTTCAGCACTTCTATGGCTTCATCTGTCCCCATCTCCCCTAATATCTCGACGATCGCCCGATCGCTGATTTCTGGATCTAGCAAAGCTTGTTTCAGGGCCTCTATCGTTTCTGGGGTGCCGATATTCACTAAAGCCTCAACAGCTTTCTGCCGCACCTCTAGATCCCGATTGGAAAAAGCTTGTTGGAGGGCGGCAATGGCTGCTGGGGTGCCGATATTCTCTAGTAGCTCGATCGCCTTCCAGCTTAGATATAATTCTTGCTCTGACACCACCGGTATGAGAGCAGCAATCACTGCCTCGGCGCGGCCATCTATTGGGAACTGCCCGAAGTGAGATCGGGCTTTTCCCTGACTGCCGCCGATATTATTTAAGGCTTCAGCAGCAGTATTCCGCACCCAAAGGTCTGGATCTGACAAGGCTGACTGGAGGGCTGCAACTGCCGACTGGGAGCCGATCTTTCCTAATCCCTCAGCCGCCATACCGCGCACATTTTCCTCATCATCATGTCTCATTGCTTCGATCAGGGCCGCAACTGCGGCGTCAGAGTCGATATTTCCTAATGCTTCTGCTGCATAGACTCGCACTAACTCCCTTGCATCGGACTGCAAAGCCTCAATTAAAGCCTCAACTCCTGCCTCGGAGTCAATATTACCTAAAGCTTCGGCTGCACTGCTGCGAACATCTTCATCTGTATCTTGCTGTAAGGTCGCGATCAGCACCTTAACTGATTCTTCCGAGCCAATATTTCCCAAAGCCGACGCTACTGCACAACGAACCTCTTCGCTTTCATCGGACAAAGCCTCAATTAGTTCGTCAACTACTGCGGACGATTCAATTGTTCCGAGGACTTCAGCCGCTGCACTGCAAATGTATTCGTCAGAGTGCGATCGCAAAGCTTTGAGCAACACCGAGATCGCCTCGTCACTGCCGATCTTTCCTAATGTTTCTAGCACAGTATAATGAATATGTAATTCCGGATCTGTCAAGGCTTGTTGTAAAGCTGGCACCGCTGCTGGGATGGGAATCTTCACCAACTCTTCGACCGCTGACCGGCGCACCCAACTGTCTGGACTTGACAAGGCTTGCTGTAGCTTTTCAACCATCACCTGATGGCCGATATTCACTAAGGCTTCGGTAGCCATTTTGTGAGCCGAATGACTCTCATCTGAGACAACCTCCCGTAGCACCTCAATTGCTGCTGGACTGCCAATCGCCCCTAAAGCAGCGGCGGCACTTTCACTCGTAGAGGAGTCTTCTACTTGATTGTACAAGGCTTGTCGCAATACTGGAATTACTGCTTCAGTGCCTATATTCGCCAACATTTCCACAGCTTTCTCTCTGACAAAGCGTTCTTCATCTTCTAAGGCTTGGCCCAACAGCCCGATCGCCTCATTACTGCCAATCTTTCCTAACCCCTCCACCGCCAGGACTCGCACCTGCCGGGCTTCATCCTCTAATGCTTCTCCCAGGGGCGCGATCGCTGCTGGGGTGCCGATATCTCCTAAAGCCTTAACTGCACTGCAGACCATCGACTCTTCTCGATCGGATAAAGCTTTGATTAAAGGCCCGATCGCCGATTCATCACCGATATATCCTAATCCCTCTGCGGCGCTACTGCGAACCAACTCATCTGCATCTGACAAAGCTGTTAACAGCATAGGAACTGCCACTGTTGATTTTGTCATGCCCAAAAGCTTAGTCTTGAGTAAGGGAGGCACCTCTAACTGCGCAATTAAACCCACCGTTTGCTCTTGAAACTCTGGCTTCACCGCCCCTGCTAACCTTGCCCCCAGCCTCAGATCCACTTCTAAGGCTAGCTTCACCACTCGCAGCACCTGGATCCGATCGGATGCTTGCGACAAAATCTGTGCTATTGGTTCTGTCTTTGCCAGCCAATTCAGATAATCCTGTTTCAGCGTCCGATCGTGAAAATTGGGAAGCTGCCGGATTAGTGTTTCTGCGGACAAATTATTTTGGTCGTCAATGGCCATACATCTATCTCATCCTATCTGGTAACTTACTCTATTATAAACTTTGATTCGATTATACTGGAGAGTGCGAGGAAAAATCGAGCAATCCGAACCAGCTATGCTACTTTCCCAACTCTGGTCACTGCTCAACCCGCACAGGTCACTGCTCAACGGGCGACAGTCATTATCCAACCCGCACTCGTCCTACTCCCCCAGCACTTGTTCCACTCCCCCAGCACTCGTTCCACTATTATAGTTAATGCTGTCCTTTGCATTCATATCCTTTCCACCCTGAACTTTATGACCCTAATTCTAACCAACGATGATGGCATAGATGCCCCAGGCATCCGGGCGCTACAGCGGGCGCTAGATGGCAATGGTATCATTGTCGCACCTAAAGAGCATTTATCGGGCTGCGGGCACCAAGTTACCACAGATCGACCAATTCACGTCGGCCGTCCCACCGTTCCGGAAAAATCAGACACAGAATATGCTGTTGGCGGTACTCCCGCAGACTGCTCTCGTCTGGCCATAACACATCTTTGTCCTGATGTCGAGTGGGTCTTATCTGGGATTAATGCGGGGGGCAATTTGGGAGTTGATGTTTATATGTCTGGAACTGTCGCTGCTGTCCGAGAAGCTGTCATTTTCGGTATCCCCGGCATTGCTATTTCCCATTGGATCAAAAAACCTTTGGTAATTGATTGGGAGCGGGCGACCAAATGGACTGCTATGCTATTAGCGGACCTTTTCTCTCGTCCCCTCGATCCGGGTAGTTTCTGGAACGTGAATTTACCTCATCTTGAACCAGGTGCGGCTGAGCCCGATCTAGTTTTATGTAAACCCAGTACCCATCCTTTACCTGTACAATATCGGATTGAGGAAGACCAATATTATTATATCGGAGAATATGGTAAGCGCGATCGGGCTGCTGGCACGGATGTCGATGTTTGTTTTTATGGTAACATTGCCGTTACCAAACTTAGCCTTTAGTCATCGATAACTCCCCCAGAATATTCTCCATCCTTGCTGTCTCGACCTTCGTCATTGTCTAGACCCCGATCGCGTTCTGATTTTTCCGGAACGGTAGCTGTGGGCTGAAAATTGGATTGGTCTGGCTTGGACGTGGTATCTTCATCAGCATAGAAGCGATAGAATAAGGGTCCATCTTTAAAGCCATGTTCGTCCAAGACATGGTGAATTAACCTCTCGGAGACCATTAATTTTCCCATCAGAATCGCTTCTTCTCTGGTAGCTTTTTCATACTCCATCAACCAGTCTACTGCTTCGGACCCGACAAAGCATTTGTCGAACGACTTCAGATTAGATCGGCGATCTTTAATTTCTACTCCGGACGGTCCCCGCATCTGAGAAACGATCGCCTGCCAATCATATTCTGGTTGCACGACCGGGGGTGCTGGGATATCATTGTCCCTGACCCGATCGGGATAGTCAAGATCTCCTTTAGCTGGTTGCTTTTGCCAAGTTGCGGCCAGTTCCTTAAATTGAGGAATATTTACCTGTAAAGAACGCTGGGGAAAAGGAATTTAGATCTGATATTGGCGCAGATAAGCTTCCACCTGATTGTAAACCAGAGTTCTCACCTTTGGTTCGGACAGGGGGTTGCGAATAAACACCACCACCCGAAAATTGAGGGCGCTATCGCCAAACCCCCGAAACTTCACCTTGGGGGGAGGATGGCGTAAAATATCAGGATGGTGAGCTTGAGCAGCTTGAGCAGCAGCTAAGAGCACTTTATGCACTAATTCCATATCCGCACCATAGGGGACCCCGACATAGACTTTCACGCGAGTCAGTCCGCTACGATTCCAGTTTTGCACCTCCCCTTCGATAAACCGAGAATTGGGTATCATCACAATTACTCGTTCTATGGTAGAAATCTCGGTAACGCGCGGACCGATGCGTTGGACTAAACCCTGAAATTCCCCGACTTGGACTAATTCACCGACTTTTATCGGACGATCGAAGCTCATGATCAAGCCACTGATGAAGTCTTTAGCAATATTTTGCAGTCCAAAGCCAATTCCTACCCCCAGGACGCTAATTATAATGGCCAGGGAACGAAAATCAAACCCGCCAACGGTGAGGATTAGCAGGGAACCAAAGAAAATTAACCCGTAGCGGAGGAAATAGGAGATCGACTCTCGGACAGTTTGGTCTCCTCCCGCTAAGGGTAAGATCTGAGATTTCAGCAATTTGGTCAACCAACCGACCCCTATCCACAGTCCCAGTGTTAAGACAGCCATCAGCAGCAGTCGGTTGAGTGAAACTGCTTCTTCTCCTAAAGTAAAAATCTTAGCTGAAAATGTGGTTATTAAAACTTGGTAGGCTTTGTATAGCCAGCGACGAGTCCAGGGGAATAAATTGGCGATATAACCAGCAACTGCTATCCCTACCCCGATCCGCAGTAGCAGCAGCACTAATAATTGCCAAGATCCTCTTTCGCCACTTTCCCGTCGCAGCTGTCGGCGTCTATACCGCCTATCTATCCAGACAATTGCGCATTGTAGGACGATCGCCCCTATTATACTCCCCAGAGTCAGTTTGATCGCCAGACCCATGTAAGCAGGTGTCCGCTCATATTTGGCCCTGGCGATCGCCTCTTGAAGAGTTTCCTGCCATATTTGCGCCTGTTCTGCTAATGTCACGCCTGGAATGGTATCTCGTGCCGTCACCGTCACCAGATGCCGGTCATTGATCCGCAGGGTGATTTGTTCGTTTTGCTGGGCAATTTTTACCTCCAGAGACCTACCCGATTTCAATGTCCCATCTAGTTTTTCCTCTAGTAGGGCATTAATATTTTTCCCTCGTTCGGCGGCAGTGAACTCTCCAGAATCACTCACCCGAAACAACTCCCTACCATCCAGCATCACTGGCACCTTCACCACTGCCTTTTCTGGAGGCTTTTCTGCCCATGCTGGCCCTAAAAGTGTCAACCACAGCAGCATGAGTAGCAAGGCCAAAATCATTCTTTTCCCCTTCTGCCCGAATGCCCTGATTTTCCGCCAAAAACGAGCCGCAGCCATCATCATCAACCTCACCTATCAAACCTGCTTCAGTATATTTTACTTTCTGGAGTACAATCTCTACCAGATTGCCAATGCCTTCCGTTTCTCGGGAAGCTGGCAATTCACCTTTAACCATTAACAATCAACAAGGTCATGAGAATCTTAATTATGGGTGGCACCCGGTTTATCGGTGTTTACCTCACGCCAATTCTGGTCGCACAAGGTCATGAAGTTGTGCTGTTTAATCGCGGCAATCAACCGGCACCAGTCCCGGGGGTCAAGCAGATTCATGGCGATCGCACCGATCCGGCCCAACTCCAGGAAAAACTTTCCCAGGAAAAGTTTGACGCTATCTTTGATAACAATGGCCGCCAACTCAGCGACACTCAACCCCTTGCCGATATGTTTAAGGACAAGGTCCAGCGTTTTGTCTACATGAGTTCTGCCGGAGTCTATCTCAAATCCGACCAAATGCCCCATGTAGAATCAGATGCGATCGACCCCAATTCTCGCCACAAGGGTAAGTATGAAACGGAAGCATATCTCCAAGCACTTGGTTTGCCCTTTACTGCCATTCGTCCTACCTATATCTATGGACCCAAGAATTATAATCCTTTGGAATCCTGGTTCTTTGACCGGATTGTCCGCGATCGCCCCATTCCTATCCCCAGTAATGGCTATCATATCACCCAACTGGGACATTGTCAAGACTTGGCCCGGGCTATGGCAGCTGTCTTGGGAAACTCTCGGGCGATCGGGCAGATCTATAATGTTTCGGGCGATCGTTACGTCACCTTTGATGGATTAGCCCGTGCTTGTGCACAAGCTGCTGGCAAATCAGCTGATAGCATTAATATAGTACATTACGACCCCAAAAAGTTTGATTTCGGCAAGCGCAAAGCCTTCCCCCTGCGAGTGCAGCATTTCTTCGCTGACGTACATAAAGCCATGACCGAACTCAACTGGCGGCCAGAATTTGACCTGCTTTCTGGTCTGAAAGACTCCTTCCAGAATGATTACCTAACTCAGGGTAAAGATAAGGCGGAAGTTGATTTTTCTGTAGATGATGAATATATCTACACCTAGGGCCCTAGATCCACCTTTCTGTAGATGATAAAATTATTGGCGATCGGTCCGCGGACGGCCCGAAAAATCGCGGTAGGGGCACGGCATCAATAATCAATATATCAACCTAAATATTAATCCTGCCGTGCCCCTGATTTTCATTGCCCCGGATTGATATTGGCGATCGCATCTGGCCACATTGTGATTTTTTAGGCAATTTTTCCCTCGGAGGTACAGGAATTTACAATCATCAAAAGTTTTACTCATTATTTGCACCCTCATTTTTGTAACTAAGATCGTATAAAACTACATAAGATCCTTTTTCTACAAACCGATCTATTCTCAGGCCAATTTCTTTTAGATAAGCCTTGAAAAATCTCCTTTCTGCTGGAATATGATTGTGAGAAAATAATAACCAAACTCTTTTATTCCCACGCAGTCTATCCAAGTCCTTTTTATATCTGGCAATTTCCGCAATTGATAGTTTTTTCCCATCATATTCATCTAAGTCATCCACGCCAATAATATAATCACCTTCTTGATAACCATATTTTTCGGCATAATACTCGAACTGATATATACCTCGTTGATAAATATATAAAATATCTCCTGGTTGTTGATGTGCTTTGATATAATTCAATACCGGTTTAATTTCTGAGTAAGTTCGCGGGTTTTTCATTAGATGAATCCCTTTTGCTAAAGGTTGCCATAGCAATAAGATCGCGAAGAAAATACTGATAAATTTTATCCGTCGATCTTGAGGTTTACTCAACATGTAATGTACCCCTTCTGCGATGAGAAAAATCACGAATGGTGTGAGAAATAAAACTAAACGACTGCGAAACGGATATTGGTGTAAAAATGAAGCGGAAAAGGTTGCCAATAATGGCGATAACAACAGCAACAAAATTTCTTTTCTTCGCAACCAGTAGGAAACACAACCCACTAAAAAAGCGACTATGGCTAATCCATCTATCCATTTACCAAAGCCTAAAGGTTTATAGAAAAATTTCCCGAAAGCATCTAGCATCCAGATGATATCAAAGGTCGTATCGGGAAAAGCATTACCCCAAGAGATCATTAATGTTTCATTGCCAGTTAAGTTGCTCAGAGACACAAAATAAAAGATGACAAAACTGAATATCCAAGCTGAGTAAATGCCTAACAACTTTTTGGTTTGATTTTGGTCTTTCTGCCTCCTTAGCAATGCAATACTCCCAATACTTGCTAATATAAAGATGGATGGATGGGAAAACCAAATGGCGATCGCTCCTACTAGACAATATTTAATCATCTGACCCCGGTTCAATTTTTGCTTCGCCAGAGGCAGCAATAATAAATATAATAGGAGGGCGATCGTCACATCGCTAGAATACTGTTTCACTTCTGCGGAATAGTAAACTAAATATTTCAAACAGGCAAACAAAAGTAAGCTAATAGTAACTCCAGATTTAAGAAGCAATTTTTTGCCTAATTCATAAAACAAAAACAAGGATGCAACACCACAGATCAAAGGAAATAACCGCAGCGCATACTCGTTATTGCCCAAGATCTGAACGGCAAACTTTTCCACCATCAAAAAACCAATCGGCGCACCTTGGTCATAATCCAAAGGTTGGAGCAATTCCAGATAAGAACGATTGACAATATTCAAAGCAAAAACGGGAGCATCCCACTTTTGAAATGAGTATTTATACTCATGTACTATAGATTTGTGCAAATTTCCTTCGGTTGGGAGATGGCGGCCCCTAAGTCCATTGGCTCTGGGGAGGTAGAGTCTGTAGTCAAGCGTATTGGTTCTCGTCTCAAGCTCTCTGGGGCTCAATGGCTTCCAACGTCAGTTAACCAAATGCTTCGCTTACGCTGTGCTTATCTTAATGGCGCTCTTTATCTAAGTACAATTACTTAGGGCAAAACTGGGATGCTCCCGCAAAAACGGCTTCATCCGCCCAGAGAGAACGATTGGACAAATATTGAAACAACCTCACTGCCACGCCAAAAGCAATAATTAGATATGGCAGGATTTGTCTGTCAAATAAAAATTTGCAATCTGGTAAGTTGAGCTTTTTATCCCTAAGATTTTCCATCTTCAACTCCAACAAAAAATAGATAAAATTCACATCTGATAACGGGGCCCGATCGGTCCGCGGACTTTCGTTTCCGGAGCACCCACCAGGGTGGGTGCTCCCGGAAACGACCGAAAAATCGGGGAGTATGATAGAGCTTGGGAGCAACAGAGAGCCTTGAAAAGCCGCGACATGCACAAGCAGTTACAAAACCACCGGTTGATTGACTAACAGAGTCTCAGTTTTAATCGCAGTCGCCACATTTTGCCACATTTCATGAACCCCATCGAACCTTTGCACCTCATAAGCAGCGACCCTACCGCCACCGCGAGACCGTATCCAGTTCCTGCTGACAACACCAGGACTAACGCGGGTAGCTTCCAAAGCGCGGGCCGGGGGACCGGTAAAGAACTTGCTTGAGCCCGTCCTCCCCAACCAAGCAGCTTCAACTTATTATCATCCCGCTTAACCGCCGATTCAGCATAGCGGATATTGAACCTCAACTGCTCGACCAGCTCTTCGAGGATAGCATTTTTGTCAGCACGATCAAGTTCAGCAGCCGCCCAAAAGCAGCCACAGCCTGCTTTTGGTTCGGGTCTCAGAGATATACCCAAGGAACTGTGATGAACAAGATCATTTATCGCCCAGCGGCCAAAAAAGATGATTAATTGTTAATTTCTGCATAGTTGTTAGCTTTTTTGGGCAATAGATAGATAGCACCAGAAATCAAAGTGAGAGCGACAGCAACCCAGAAGACAATCAGAGAAGGGATTTCCCAGCTATCAGGAGTGGGGGCGATGAGAAGGGCACAGGCCCCGATTTGACTGACAGTTTTCAGCTTACCCCAGATATTCGCCCCAGAGATTTGGGGTTGATTAACCCGCCAACCTGCGATCGCCAACTCTCGTGCTAAAATCATAAACACGCCCCAAGCTGGAACTTGCCCCAAATCAATTAAACAAAGCAAAGTCCCAAGCACAAGCAACTTATCTACCAAGGGATCGAGAAACTTGCCCAAATCTGTAACTTGATTCAGTTTCCTAGCCAAATAGCCATCTAACCAATCCGTACCAGCAGCAACTAGAAAGATTGCCAGAGATATCCAGCGCTGGGTTGGAGTAGGCGCTGTTAAAAAGTAGAGGATAAATGGCACCCCCAGCAAACGATAAAAAGTAATCCAGGTTGGCAGCGTCATAATCAGCAATTCAAAATTCTTTATTCAAAATTCTGGCGAAAAATTTGAGAACAAATATCTAAGCTTTTCCTTACTTTACCATTTTCTTTTTCCACGATCCAAAATTTTGAGCCCACGGGCTATACTAGGGTCATCCCCAGTAGCCGTGTAGCCTGTGCAGCCATACGCTGGCGATCGCGACAAGTCCATCTTACCACACCAGCCCTGCTACCTGTCAAGGAACATTGACAACTTGATTTAGGTTGCTGCGGCTATGATAGTTAATGAATAATGGCGCAGCGGTGTCTCCTATGAAGTGCGATTAGGCGGCTGTGTCACGAGACATCTCCCGACCAGGAGACACCGCTAGTCTGGTAAGATCGGTGAAATCCTGTAGGCCATGTCAGGTCTCGGACTTCATCATACTTAATATTTGACAAGTGCACAGAGAATAGGGCTATAATGATATACCCAAGAGAGGAGAAAATAGCGAATGATGGTGGTGAAAGCAAGCAGTTGGCGTAGAGCCTTAACAGCAACAAGCCTGGCGATCGGGCTTTCCTTAAGTTGGCTGACTACAGCAGCAGCGCAAAGTATTAGCGGTGTAGTAACAAGTTTTGGTCTCCCAGCGTACCGGCGTTATTTTGAAGAATACTCGGAAGAAACCGGTGTAAAAGTAAATTACGCAGTCAGGAGTAGCGCTGGTAGTATAGAGAGATTTATTGATGAGTCGGTTGACTTCATTGCTAGCGATGCACCGCCAACAGGTGCAGAAAGAGAAAGGATGAGTCGGGGTTTGCTATTGCTGTCCACGGTAGGCAACGGGGTGGCGGTGATTTACAATCTCAGAGAGGCACCCCCGGATATCTTGATATCTCGGGAGACGCTGGTGAAAATATTCACAGGGAAAATAGGCAACTGGAATCAGGTGAGCCCGAGGTTGCCAAACAGAAAAATTCAGGTGGTTGTCCACGGAGAGGGAAGCGGTACGAACTTTATTTTCACCCGTCACTTGAGTGCCCTGACTAAAGGTAAAATAGAGGCTACGAAAAACCCAGAGTGGGGTTTCAATGTGTTTGCGAGTCGTGACGGGGATGCGGCAGTGGCTTCGGCGGTGGCCCTAAATGATGGGGCGATCGGCTATGTAGAGGCAAATTATGCCCTCAGCCGCAACTTATCGACAGCCCGACTGCAAAATAAAAAGGGTGAATATGTCCGACCTACTGTTGACGAGTCACATAAAGCGCTGCTAACAACAGAGTGGGACGAGAATTTCACACTCTTAAAAATAGACGATCCAGATGAGGGCTATCCGATTATTGGTACGAGTATGCTGATATTTTACCAGAAGTACCCCAATGCCGAGATCGCTCAAGCAATTAAAGACTTCGTCAGTTGGGTGACGAGTAGAGGTCCAGAAATTAACACTGAGCTATTTTACGTGGCACTTTCTCCTTCTGAGCGTCCCGGCTGCGGGATTACATCCATAACAATATCACGATTAGTCCCTAGGACATTGTGAATTCTCAGTGGTCAGTTGTATTATAGGCAGTGCTGTACCTTAGTGCACGTTGCTCGGTCTCTTGACAGGGGGTGATTGATATTATATCACCAGAGATCGAGGGATGTGTTGTGTGAGGAGAATAGACGGTGAAAAAATGTCTATTGCCGATCGCGTCGGCAATACTGGTTCCGAGCTTGACGATATCCGATGCAGGTCTGGCCCAGATAAATAGCAGCTTAGGGAGTCCCTTCACCTCAGTAGAAGAATTATCTTCTGATGTGGGGGAGAATGTTGGAGATTCCCGGCAGCGTGAGCAGACAACATCGGTGTCTCAACTATCTGATATCCAACCAACAGATTGGGCATACCAAGCATTACAATCATTGATAGAACGCTACGGTTGTGTCGGGGGTTATCCCGATGGCAGGTATCGGGGGAATCGGACCTTAACCAGATATGAGTTTGCGGCGGGATTGAATGCCTGTTTAGACAAGATAAATGAACTGATTGCCAGTGCGACAAGCAATGTATTGGCCAGAGAAGACATAAATAGATTGCAACGGCTGCAAGACGAGTATGCCCCAGAACTGGCAACTCTGCGGGGTCGAGTAGATGCCCTGGAAGCCCTGACTGCGGAACTGGAAGCGAATCAGTTCTCGACTACGGCAAAGCTATTTGGGTCAGCTAACTTCACTTTTACCGAGAGCTGGAACAAAGATCCAGAGGAAAATCCCACATTTGCAGGTTCGGCAACTCTCAACTTTGACAGCAGTTTCACCGGTAGAGACCTGCTGCGAGCTGGGCTCACCGGCAGTGGTGAGATTAGTTGGGGCTCGGTGTTCTATCGATTTCCCCTGGGCTTTCGCGGTCAATTCTACTTAGTGGCAAAGGGTCAGTCGGCAACAAGCGTTGTTCCCTCATTAAATCCCGTCTCCAGCAGCCCCATCTACGGGCTCAGTTCTGGTGGTGGCGTGGGGATAAACTATCAATTAAATGATTGGCTGGAAATTGGGGCAACTTATTTCGGTTCTGATGATAGTATATCGGATCCCAGTGAGGGGAAAGGGCTTTTTAACGGTCAATTTGGAGCTTTAGCTCAGGTGACTTTGACACCGAACGATCGCCTGGGTATCGGTCTTACCTATGCGCGTTACTACGCTCCTAATAGCCCTAATGTTGGGCGTGGTGGCAGCAGCTTTGCGGGAGCACCTTTTGGTGAAGATACCGCAACATCAGCAAATGCTTATGGCATAGAAGCTAACTATCGGTTCGGCGATAGCCCGATCGCTGGCGCTTGGGTGGGTTATACTGAGGCGAAGGCAGAAGGTTCTCCTGGATCTCAGGGAATCTTTGCAGGAACGAGGGGTGCTGAAGCCGAGATCTGGCACTGGGCGATCGCACTGGCTTTTCCAGACGTAGGTAAACTAGGCGCTCAGTTAAGATTCCTGTTCAAAATGGAACCGAAGGTGACCAGCAATGACGTTTCCGAACGTATAGATCCTGATACTGGGTTCAACATTCAAGCCTCCTATCGCTATCCTTTGACTGACCGGATAAGATGGGATTCTAGTTTGTCCGTACTGATTAACCCAGAAAGCGACAGCGACAATGACAGCATCTGGGAGGGAAAAATGGGATTTACTTTTTCCCTCTAAGTTAATGATTCCCACGGGGGGATGTTTCTGATAAGCTTTGCATCAAGGGGTTGCCGTGCCGGGCACGGCGACCTTGAAAGCCGTTGCTGGCGCGTCAGAAAATTGTAACATAGGTTTACAATAGCTTACAGTAAGCATTGTATGCTTACTGTAAGCATGCAATAGCTTATTGTAAGCATACAATGTTTACAATAAGCATACAATAGCTTGTTATAAACATATAATAAGCTATTGCATGCTTACAATAAGCTATTGTAAGCATGCAATAGCTTATTGTAAGCATGCAATAGCTTTCATGTAGGGCATCCCCTGTCCCCACTCGCTGGGGACAGGAATTAATGGAAACCTTTTATTCCTTCCACCAGGGCTAGCCCACCGGTGGCCGTCCCCACTCGCTGGGGACGGGAATTAATGGAAACCAATCTATGGCGGAGTAAACCCCCATCTTACAGCTTGCCGTTGAAGATTAAGAATAGAATGGGAACCTCAAATAACGCTTTCATATAATGGAATTTATAATGTCTTCTAATTCTTCTTGATTAACAAAAAAATCATTCTCCTGAGTTCGCTTATTTTCATCATCGACATCACACAGTAAGTAGTAATATGATAAGTTGAGTGCCGATGCCAATGAGAAATAACAATTGTTAATTTTATCTCCTCTACGTTTAAGTTCAAGTACGTGACTATCTGGCGGTAGAAAGAACATATTAGTCAAGCCTGCACCATGTACGCAGATTAAAAATTTTGTGGTGGAACTCAATTGGATCTGTTGTTGCCAATCTAATGTCTCGAAGATAACAGGAATAATCTGCTTTTGATTAAGAAGACTCTGAAGCGTACCCCAATTAATTATCTTTCGACGGGGCGCAATCTCTCTGCTAATGAAAATATTCAACTTTGGATCCTGTTTAAGCTGGAAATAATTTCGCAATATTTCCCGAACTTCCCTTAAAATCTCTTCATTGTAATTGCCGTACGGTGCAGTATGAGGAATATAATAGAGCTGTTTTACTTCGGCTTTTTCATTTTTGTTTAGCCAAATAATAGGTGTTTTAGAAAACGCTGCGAGTGATTTAACGACATGTTCGATTTTTTTGAGATGTGATGGTAATATAATTGGAACACCGGCAAGTTCTTTCTGTGCAAAATATAATCTTGTGAGAACCTCAGTCAACCAATGAAAGTAATTGGAGCTTTCACTAAAGTAATTGGCGCTGTAAAAATCCATAATCCAAACTGCCTGTGGAATATGGATACTTTTCTTTTGTATTTTCTTGATTATTAATCTAAGATTTTTTTGTGGATGAATTCTTGTTTCAACATTTGTTAGTTCTTTATTTCCCTGAATTAAGTATGATTCAGGGAAAGCAGTCACTCTATTAAAAACTAGCAAGTCGATCTTTGGGAATTCTTTTTCAAGCTCATGCTCGAAAAGTTGACGATCTTCAGTTTTATAGTTTACAGGTAGCTTTCTATGTACTCTGTAGCTTGGATATAATTCCATTGGTTTTCCTTTTGTATTAAGATATTACCATCTGGCACTGGTTCAGTCTAATTTAAATATCGCCTGAAACCCTTACTGGGTAAGGGATATATCTTTTAGCCTCAATGACATAAACACATACCCTGTAATGATTTCAGTAATTTGATTAATCAAACTGAACCAGTGCCAACAATCCTAGAAGTTTACGATATGATTATACCATATTTATAATCGACATCAGGACTTGACTGAATAACCCATGACGATCTCCAATTGAAAATAGTCAAATGGCAACAATTATGACTCAGGAGCGAGCGATTGACGAGCAAATCCCCAACTGGTCCAAGTTACTACAACAACTCCTAGATAAGCGATCGCTCTCACGGGCCCAAGCAGAGTCCTTAATGGAGGGATGGTTAAGTGAGACAATTCCGCCGGTACTCTCAGGTGCGATCTTAGCGGCCATCCAAGCTAAAGGAGTAGAAGCAACAGAACTGGCGGGCATGGCTTCGGTATTGCAATCTCAATCTAAATCATACCCCAAAACCGTACATTCGACCCCTGTAATAGATACTTGCGGGACGGGTGGAGATGGTGCTTCCACCTTTAATATCTCTACTGCTGTTGCCTTTGTGGCCGCCGCAGCTGGGGTGAAAGTGGCCAAACATGGCAATCGTTCGGCCTCTAGTAAGGTGGGTTCGGCGGATGTGTTGGAAGCTTTGGGGGTGAAGCTGAATGCACCGACTGAGAAGGTTGTCTCCGCCCTGGATGAAGTAGGAATCACGTTTCTATTTGCCCCCGGTTGGCATCCAGCGATGAAGGCGGTAGTGAGTCTGCGGAAAACTCTGAAGGTGCGAACTGTCTTTAATCTCTTGGGTCCGCTGGTGAATCCCTTGGGCCCGACAGGTCAGGCGATCGGGGTATTCGATGGGGCGCTGGTGGAAACCATCGCCCAAGCATTGCAGCAGTTGGGAACCCAGAAGGCGATCGTCCTCCACGGACGGGAAAAACTAGATGAGGCGGGGTTAGGAGATTTAACAGATTTGGCCATATTGTCCGACGGTCGGGTACAGATAACCGCAATCAATCCCCAGGAACTGGGTTTGACAGCAGCAACGGTCGATGCCTTGCGAGGGGGCGAAATTAAAGACAATGTCGAGATTATGTCCAATGTACTGCAAGGCAAGGGTACAGCGGCCCCAGCAGGATGCTGTGGCATTGAATGCATCTTTGGCCCTTCAGGTGGGTGAAGTTGTTCCACTTCAGGCTCATGCAGAGGGTGTTAAGGTGGCTAAGGATATCCTATCCAGTGGTGCTGCGTGGACCAAGTTGGAACAGTTGGTGCAGTTTCTCCAAGATTAGGCGAACCTAGATGTTCCTACAATCTTGAGGCTTTTACACAGGTGTTGGGGCGCGAAGTTGCCCCAGGCCCCAACGCGCAGTGTCTCCCGGAGAAGTGCGATTAGCGATTCGCGCAGCGGAGGGGGCCCGGAGCGTGCGCACCGACAGGCTACCGGTCCTGCGCGAACGCAGGAGACGTCGGTAGTAGGTTGGGATCGATGTTAAACTTATGTCAATGACAAACCCTCCCCAAGTCCTGAGTGCCGAAGTGACTGCCATGTTGATTGCTTGTGAGACAGCGATCGACGACGGCAAGCCGATCTCGCGTCAATCCCGCCGCGACAAAGAATTTCCCTTTCAAAACTGGTTCAAAGCACGGCTTGAGGAACGAAAGATAGACTTTGACGAACCCGGTCGCAACATGTATCCTGATTTTCGTCTCGTGCATATACCGCTGGGCTACGAACTTAAAGGACTAGGGTATCCCGGACGAGTCAACGACTATGATTGCAACAGCCAGATCCCGCACGGTGTCTATCGCGGTCGCGAAATTATCTACGTTTTCGGACGTTATCCAGCTAACCCTGATGAAAATAGTTACGGTGTATACGATCTCGTTCTCTGTCACGGTTCATTTCTCAATGCTGACAATAGCTACGTTCATAAAAACAAGAGCGTTCGCGGTATGGGAAGCTTTGGTGACTTGCTACTGCGCGATCGCAAAATGTACGTTGCACCGACTCCGTTTGGCTTGTTGGATGGCGTGGAACGACAAATGACCTCGATCCTACCCGCCGCATGGCCTGTGTCGGATAGTTTAATCCCTGTGGGTGAACTCGTAAGGACGGAGACCGATCGCCTGATGACTGGATACTATTTCGACCTGACGACGAATAAGCTACAGGCTACCTATACCGAAAACCCATCGGCAGGACAACAGCACCATTTCATTGCATATCGCTCATCACGTCACTCTCACCAACCCGCTGTAACGCTGCGTCAGGAGGAAGATCGATGAGTCAATCGAACTTCACTGTCGTTGGATTGTGTGCGGGTGCCGGAGGACTAGACCTGGGGTTCGAGTTAGCAGGTTTTCAGCACCGACAGGCGATCGATCTGGATCCGTGGGCGATCGCCACGCTCAAGCACAATCGTCCCCACTGGCCAGTTCTCCAAGCAGACCTCCGAGAATTTGAATTAGATTCGGTGATTTCACCGGATGTCTTACTAGCAGGAGTTCCCTGTCAGGGCTTTTCTCTGGGCGGTAACCGTCAGGATGACGATCCGAGAAATCAGCTTTATAAACAGGTTTTACGGATTGCGCGGCAAGGAAGACCGCGCATCATCGCGATCGAAAACGTCCTCAACCTACGGACAATGAAATCGCCGGAAACAGGTAACCCTGTAGCCATGCAAATTACGCAGGATTTAGAACGCTGTGGCTACACCGTCTTTCACGACATTTTTAAGATGTGTCACTATGGTGTCCCGCAAACCCGCCGCCGCTTTGTCTTCGTCGCCTTTTGCGAACCACCACCACTTGGCTATTATTTACCTCAACCCGACAAGTGCCAGACTTCCATTCGCCCCTTTCTGTTCGACCTGGCTCACAACTTCAGTCCCGTACCAACTGTACCGAACCACGATCCCGTCTGGGGATTCAAGAGCGCAGTTCACATCGAAACTGGCGAACCTTTCGATCCAACTGATTGCGTCTTGCCAGTACGCTTTTCCCGCACCGCATCCGACGGTCATCCGATTCGCAGTTACGATCGGCCCTTCCCCGCGATCGACACGGCAACAGTGTGGGGTTGGGCCCAGGGCAATGTACGAGCGAGCCGTCAAGTAAAAGACCGTATTAACGGTCAGTATATCCGAAATCCGAAGGCCAACGCAAAGCTCTGGCGCATATCAGCCTCACGCTTGAGAGCCTTCACCCATCGAGAATATGCACGACTGCAAACGTTTCCCGACGATTGGGAGTTTAAGGGCAATAACAAACGATCGATTATGATACAAATTGGCAACGCCGTGCCAGTGGAGTTCGCTCGACGGCTGGGCGAGAATATCCATAAAGCTTTGGTTTGTCTCGATGCGGGTACTGCATTTTCATCGCCGCCTCAGCAATTAGCTTTATTCGGATAAAGCTGCAACCGTCGCTGCTATAACTTATAATACATAGGCATATGAGATGCTCCGGTTCCTACCGTTCCGGAAAAATCGGAGGGGTCATATTAGCTAATCAATCTCTATTTAATCAATTGTATTGATATTTATGAACCAGTTGATTAAGAAAATTTCGGGAAAAGTCCCTCTGAGAATCATCATGGTTCTGCCGTTTGTCTTGCAAATATTGACAGCCGTGGGACTTGTAGGATATCTCTCTTTTAGAAACGGTCAGCAATCAGTTGAAGACCTGGAAACTCAGTTGCGTCAGGAGATAGTTAACCGCATACAAGATCGACTCAAGAGTTACTTGAGTAAGCCCCACGCGATTAATCAAATCAATGCGAACGATCTTGAAATCGGCAAGTTGAATTTGCAAGAAATAAGTGGTTTGGAACGGCACTTTTATAAGCAGATAGAGTTATTTGATTGGGCAAGATACATTTATTTCGGTAGCGATAAACATCGGTTATCCAGCGGCGCGGAACGAGCAGCAGACGGTAAAATAAATCTTGGCTACTGGGATGGAAAATCTGCTCAGAGCGGGTTTTATACCTACGGGACAAACGAACAAGGCGATCGCGCGAAAATTATATCGGTAATTGAGAACAATGAAGTGCTGAATCGGCCCTGGTACAGAGCAGCATTGAAAGCTGGAAAAGCCGCGTGGGGAGAGATATATGTTTGGGCAGCGCCCTATCCGAATGTAGCCCTGCCTGCGGTCAAGGCCTGTCTACGAAGCCCCAGGACAGATGATAGGGGTTTTTGCTGTAGATTTGTCTTTGTTAGATATTAGTCATTTTCTAGCGAGTTTGAAAGTCGGTCGCACGGGCCAGACTTTCATTATGGAGCCAAATGGACTGTTAGTAGCAACTTCAACCTCCCAACTGCCCTTTATCACGGACAATGGCGAACCGCAGCGACTGCAAGCGATCGAGGCAGATAATGCTTTGATTAAATCGACAGCAGCACATCTACAAGCAAAATTTGACGATTTTACCCAGATAGATGAAACAAAGCAGCTGGAATTTGAGTTCAAGGGCGATCGGCAGCTAGTGCAGGTAACGCCCTATCGAGACCAGTGGGGGCTGGAATGGACGATCGTGGTGGTGGTTCCCGAAGCCGATTTCATGGCACGAATCAATGCTAACACCCGCACAACCATTGGACTGTGCGTGGCGGCTTTAGGCGTCGCCACCTTACTGGGACTTTTGACTGCTCGCTGGATCGCCAAGCCCATCCAGCGCTTGGGCGAAGCCAGTCGCACCATTGCTAGGGAGGGAATCAAGCAAAACCTAGAGGTTTATAAAGATCGCCCCGTATGTATCACGGAACTGCGATCGCTGGCCGATGCCTTTAAACAAATGGCAATGCAGTTGAGTCAGTCGTTTTTAGCCCTAGAAGAGAGCAAAGAGCAATCAGAGGAGCGAGTTGAAGAACGGACGGCCCAACTTGCTGCCGCAGAAGCCGAGTTGCGGGGTTTGTTTGAAGCGATGACGGAATTGGTGATCGTATTTGATGCTGAAGGACGGCACCTGAAAATTGCCTCGATCAATCCATCCCTATTCTATGAATCTTATACAGAACGGCTGGGCAAGAAGTTGTCTGAGGTGTTTGCACCGGAAATAGTTGACAGTTTTTTGGGCTACATCGAACAAGCACTCTCCAGCAAGCGAACTTTGAACGTGGAGTATCCCTTGGCGGTTTCCGGACGAGAAATTTGGTCTGCTGCTAGTATAACGCCGATCTCAGACAACTCAGTTATCTGGGTAGCGCGGGATATCACGAGTCGCAAGCAAGCAGAACGGGCACTGGCACTCGAAGCAGCGAGAGATTATCTGCTCAGTCAAATCTCTCGCGCTTTTATTGACCGAGACCTGGATACGGCAATCAATTTGGCGCTACAACTCATGGGGGAATTCACAGAGTGCGATCGCAGCTATGTCATGGGCTACGATCGAAACCAATACAGCGTCACCCACGGATGGCGGGCAGCGGGAATTGAGCCTTTAATTGACGAAGTTCAGGGCATGTCCGAATCGGCGTTATCTTGGTTTCACCAACAGTGCCAGTCGGGCCAAACCATAAAAATTTGCTCTCCTGCTGATTTCCCTCCCATCGAGGCGGATGCTGAAAAAGCATTGCTGGAGCAGTACGGGATCCAGGCCACGCTCCACGTGCCCATGCTTCATTTAGATAAACTGATGGGATTTATCGGTCTAGATTGCGGTTCAACAAAGGATTGGACTGAAGAAGATATTAAAATGCTCAAGTTAGTCGGGGAGATTATTGCGATCGCCCGGGCCCGACATGCTGCCGAGCAAGCACTGCGACTAGAACAAGAAAAATCCGAGCGGCTATTACTGAATATTTTGCCCGAGCCGATCGCGGCCAAACTCAAACAAAGCCAAGAACATATTGCCGAAAACTTTGAGGAAGTGACGATCATGTTTGCCGATATTGTCGGCTTTACGCCCCTATCCGCGCGACTAGAACCGATTGCATTGGTAAATTTACTGAATAAAATATTTTCCACCTTTGACGCGCTCGCGTCAGAACTGGGTTTAGAAAAGATTAAAACCATTGGCGATGCCTACATGGTAGCGGCGGGACTCCCGATACCGAGGCCAGATCATGCAGAGGCGATCGCGGACATGGCACTAGCAATGCAAACTGCTGTGAACAATTTCCAAGTAGAAGTTGGCAACTCGTTCCAAATTCGTGTAGGAATAAACAGTGGGGTAGTAGTAGCAGGAGTAATTGGCATCAAGAAATTTATCTATGACTTGTGGGGGGATGCGGTTAACGTTGCGTCTCGGATGGAATCATCTGGAGAACCGAACCGAATTCAAGTAACAGCAGCCACCTACAAGCTATTATTAGATAAGTACCTATTTGAGGAAAGAGGCAAGATTAGCGTCAAAGGTAAAGGAGAAATGACTACTTATTGGTTGCTCGGTAAAAAATATTGAAAATGGAAAATGGAGAATTGTGAATGGAGAATTCCTTCTGGGGGAGAATGCTTGAGGCATCCCAAACCATTGGTCCTAAGACACAAGATCCGTTTGTCGCCAAGTCTCCGTGCCCTGGCGATCGGGAAATAATAAGCATTTTTCACCCCGATCGGCTTCTTTATCTGAATAATCAGGGGATAATTCATGCATTCCCTTCCCTACAACCCAGTCTGCTTCTGAAGTAAAGGGTTCTTTCCAAGGATGCCGTGAATATTTCCGAGAAAGTAATTTGATTGACCGTCTTGAATCTTGCCAAGTATTCCCTGAATCTCCTCAATATCGTAACCGTCAAGGAATCTGAACGCGGAGGATGCCAGATACTCCCGATCGATCTCGAAGGTAAGCCACTTTCGATTCAGGGATTCCGCAGTGAAACCGGTAGTATTTGAACCGCCAAATATGTCTAGGACGACATCTTGTTCGTCGGTCAACATTTTTATGAAAAACGCTGGCAGTTCTGCCGGAAACCGAGCCGGATGGCGCTGCCATCCAAGTTCCTTGCACAGGCGGAGGTAGTTGGAATTGCTATCGGTGTTTGGAATGGATAAGAGGTTGGATGGAATCGCACCACCGTTATCCTTGCCAAAACCCGCGCTGATATCATGACCTGAAGGTCGTTTTTTCGGTTTGTAAAAGCTCTTGGGGTCTTCAATAAGTTTTTTCATGCGGTCGGAATAGGGCGCTAATACTTTCCGAACATCAGCTTTTGGCAACTCTGTTTTACCGAACCACCATACCGTATTAACTGAATCTTTTGCCCTGATTTTGCGCTTGTTGACCCATTCAATAGGTGATGGCAGCTTGGCCGGATTAAACCAGTAGAAATCTTCAGCCAAATGAAAGCCTAATTCATCGCAAAATGCTAGCAGGACTCTAAAGTTATACAATGACCGAGAGGGTATGCCCGATCGGTATGCTCCCCCCAAGTCCAAAACGAAGCTCCCGGTTTCCTTCAGAACCCGGAAAACTTCTCTTCCAAATGGCTTTATCCACTCGACATACTCGGTTTCCTCGACATTACCATAGGTTTTCTTGCGGCGCAGGGCAAAAGGCGGGGAAGTCATGACAAGATCGATACTGTTGTCTGGCAACTCTGCTAGGAGTTCAAGGGAATCACCTACGTAGGCTTGACCTCTTGTTGTGTGATAAAGCGGGTTACTTCTCATCATTAATATTCCTTCAGATTATAGACCCAACTGGCGACAATCTGCCACAGAACACTGGCAGCAAAGTATACTTCAGGATCTGCATTACAGATCGCTTCTACGCTAGCAAGATTGCGCTGCGCGCACGCTACGCGATCGAAATGGTCTTTGCCGTATCCAACAATATAGCTTATCCACCTTCGCAGGTGTTCATCTGCACCGGTTACTATCTCGCACGGATCGAAGTTACCAGAACGGGCCAGAGTCCATGCTATTCCATCGCGTTTGTTTGAATCGCTGTTCTTCAGAAGTTCAATCAAGTAGGGATGGTGAGGATATTTGCAGAAGCTTCAAACTTAGACTACAAGCCACTTTTAGTTATGTGCAAAAAAGTTATCATCCCCAAAATGTGCAACGCCCTCTCCAGCTTTCGCCAGGGAGTTGCCTTCTATTCATTTTTAACGTAGGGTTGCGCGACTTTAACGTAGGGTTGCGCGACTTTAACGTAGGGTTGCGCGACTTTAACGTAGGGTTGCGCGACTTTAACGTAGGGTTGCGCGACTTTAACGCCGAGTCACGCGACTTTAACGCCGAGTCACGCAACTTTAACGCCGAGTCACGCAACTTTAACGCCGAGTCACGCGACTTTAACGCCGAGTCACGCGACTTTAACGCCGAGTCACGCAACTTTAACGCCGAGTCACGCGACTTTAACGCCGAGTCACGCAACTTAATATTGGTCATGTGACTTTCACGCAGATGCTCCGAATATAAGGGTTTTGGGGGTTGCACAATCACGGGATGATAAGGGCTGCTAATGGCTAATACTCAAAGGTTAATCTAGATAGAGTCATTAATAGATTGATTTACTCTTTGCAATTAGCAATTTTCAACTATTGGCTGCTATCATCCCAAAAATGTGCAACGCCCAATGTATTATTTGGATCGCGGCATTGCCCGTACTGGCATGCTTCCTCCGAAGGAATACGTACTCTACGGGCGAGTGATAGCAGCGATCGCCTTAAGGGAAGGTGGGCGCCGCCCACCCTACTTTAATTAGAACTTTCAACTGATTTAGCATTGCTAGGGGCAATTTTTGGCCGACCCGTTAAACTGTTCAAATACAGCCCGCCCACGGTAACCAGGAACAGGAGGTAACCCACTGCTTCTACAGTATACATCTGTTCCCGGTAGCCAAACAATATTTTCAACAGAATTCCGGGAAATTGCTTCTGGGGGAGGATGCTGGAGGCATCCCAAACCATTGGTCCTAAGACACATGAACTGTTTGTCGCCAAGTCTCCGTAGAAACATAGCCCTGCTTGGGAATTCATCTGAGCCAGTTGACTGACAACAACGTCTAAATGTGCTAAAGCAGAGATAACTAAACCAGCAACAATCAGCAGCAACAAGACACCCATCACCTGGAAAAAGGCGCGAATGTTGATTTTGACTCCCAATTTGAAGATCGCCAGGCCAATTATTGCCGCCATCACCACGCCTGCGATCGCCCCCACTGCTGGCACTAACCCTGATTGGAAGTAAGCAAGCACCAAGGAAACCGCTTCAAAGCCTTCTCGTAAGACAGCAATCAGAATTAAAGTAAAGATCCCCCAACCTGCATTATCTTGTTCGATCGCCGTTTTCACCGCTCCTGCAACTTCCGCCTTCATCGTTCGGGCCTGTTGAGTCATCCAGACTAGCATCCAACTCAGGAGGGCGATCGCGACCAAACTAAATCCCCCTTCCAGAGAGTCTTCTATCACCTCCTCATACTGGGGATAACTAGCAGTTAAACTCGCCATTCCCCAACTAAACAATATCCCAACTAAGGCACTTGCGACAATTCCCACCGCGATGCCACCATAAACCCAAGGGTTCAACTGACTCTGTTCGGCCTTTTTCAGGCAAGCTAAAACAATTCCCACCACCAGTGCGGCTTCCACCCCTTCTCTGAGGGTGATTAAAAAAGTTGGTAAAGCTGAAGTCAAATCCATCATTTTCTTGCTTATTGCTAATTTCGTTCCCGGAACGAGGCTAACGAACCATTAACTAAAGTCGCGCAACATCTTTTTAATTTCGATGTTGTGCATTTCTTCCTGACCGATCATGCCGCGAGCAAATTCTTCCAGATAAATGCTAGCACCCTCTACTGTATCTAGTAAGTCCTTATACAGTTCCAGGGCTTTTTTCTCGTGGTTGAGGCTTTCTGAGAGAATATCCTTGACAGAATGCTTATAGGTTTCCTCAATCGGCGCGATTCGCTGGGTCGGATGACCTTCCAAACCCGTGAGAATTTCTCCCACCTGCTGGGCGTGAAGCAGCGACTCGGTAGCTTGAGTCTTAAAGAAGTTCACGATCGGGATCCGGTTAGGACCGGTCACCATCAGGGAATAGTGAGTATAGCGCACGACCCCTGCCAGTTCAAATTCCATGATCTGCTTTAGCTGGCCATTGGTCTTTTCTACATCAAGTTCTTTCATTTTCTTGGATGCTATTACTGCTTTCTCCATTATCCATCAATTGGGACCGATCTCCTTGTCAGCAGCCGGGGCTGACCGGGGCTTTCCTCTTAGGTAAGCCTAGGCTTCTACTATGATATAATGATAGCACAACATCTTTTTTTTGAGCTCGTTGTTAAACAGAAATGGCTTTAGTAATTGCGGGCGTTAGCAGCGGCGTCGGGAAAACAACTTGTACTCTCTGTATGCTAGCATATTTGCAACGCTACGGAGTGCAATCTTTTAAGGTCGGTCCTGATTATATTGACCCGATGTTTCATCAGCATGTCACGGGTCGCCCTTGTCGGAATTTAGATCCGATGCTGACTGACCCAGAGTACGTACAGCAATGTTTTGCTCTCCATACTCGAGCAGTGGACTTCGCCCTGGTGGAAGGAGTGATGGGACTATTTGATGGCATTTCTTTCGAGTCTACAACTGATTTTGCCAGTACGGCCCATATCGCTAGGTTACTGGATTTGCCCGTATTATTGGTAATCGATTGTAGTCGGCTATCGGGTTCCGTAGGAGCGATCGCCCACGGGTATCGGTCTTTCGACCCCAGGATTACAATAGCAGGTGTAGTATTAAATCGGGTAGGGAGCGATCGGCATCTCGAACTGCTCGAAGCAGCTCTACTGCCCTTGCATTTGCCAATCTTAGGAGTGCTGCGGCGACAGGATAATATTACCATCCCCGATCGGCACTTGGGATTAGTCCCCACCGCCGAAATTCACGCACTGGATGCAATAATTGACAAACTGGCCCATTTGGGAGAAAATAGCTTTGACTGGGAACAGCTAATCCCACTCGTGCAATGCTCCCCCAAATCCCCCATACCGTTCCCAGGGGTCGCCAGGGAACGAGGACATGCAGCAATACCCATGCAGCGATCGCGCCCCAGATTGGCGATCGCCCGGGATGCCGCTTTCAGCTTCTACTACCAGGATAACCTCGACCTATTAGAACAGCTAGGGGCCGAATTAATCCCTTGGAGTCCCCTAGCAGACAAGAGTCTACCAGACCGAGTGCAGGGATTATATTTTGGAGGCGGGTTTCCAGAAATGTTTGCCCAACAGCTAGCAGAAAACATCCCCGTTCGCCAGGCCCTGCGGTCGGCAATCTTGACAGGAATGCCTACCTATGCCGAATGCGGCGGTTTAATGTATTTGTGCGAGTTTCTAGTTGATTTTGCCGGCAAGTCCTGGCCAATGGTAGGAGTATTGCCCACATCGACGATCGCGACCAAAAGGCTAACCTTAGGATATAGACAAGCAATAGCATTGCGAGATAGTCCCCTGCTGCGGACGGACGTTGTTGTGCGGGGACATGAGTTTCACCGTTCCCAGCTGACCAAAGCACCCAAAGAACCATTATATCGGATCTCCGGATATGACTCCCAAGGCCAAACAGGTACGGAAGGATGGCAGTTGTATCAACTACATGCTTCCTACATTCATCTCCACTGGGGAGGACTCCCCTCAATTCCCGCCCAGTTTTTGCAGTCAATGTCAGATACTGGTAAACTAAGTTAGAACGAGAATGGGGGATCTGCTGTGACTGTATCCGTACAATTTATTGAGGGACTGGATGAGGCGATCGCTGGCATTAGCTTGCGCAAACGCCGGAATGATGAAACCAAGATTGTGGTTTTAACCTTCGACCGCATGCGGGCGATCGAGCAATTTCGGAGCTTGACCCAAAAAATTGACGCCCTGTTGCTGCGGGATGAAGAAGGGGAGATTCGCGTGATCCCCAGTGGCATTAAGTTTATCTTTGAAAAAGAAGATGAACTGTCAAAAGCATTCTGTACATTTGAAGTAAACTCAGAATCGGCTTTTGAACGAGTGATGCGGTTTTTGCACCGTTATGCAGAAGCGAATGGGTTTGAGTTTCGCGACCGTTGAAAACTTGGCCATCAGTCCAGATCGCCAGGAATCGCCGAATGTGATGATTCCTGGTAAGATGCTAGCATCCGGCGCATCAGTGGCGGCCAGATTAACAGAAAAAAGCCCATCCAGGCGCACACGGGCACGGAGACAATAATTGAGATCCAGATGGTCCGCAACAGGAACCAACTGAGATAGATGATAGTTATACCAGTGAGGATAATTGACCAAGGTTGACACCACCAAGGCTTATAATCCCAAGGGTTAATCGGTTTGGGTGCAGATATTTCTTTCATGGGTGAGTGGTCGGTAGTCAGTGATGAGTGGTAAGTTGGTACGATCGGGCTGGGCGATCGGGTGCATCGGGTAGATTATACAATCAAGAGTCCCATCCTTGCAGCAGGCGATCGCCACCCCGTCAGCCCGGGGGTCCAACCGGCGATCGCCGGTTCGGGGCAGGGGGCGATCGCCACCGGAGAGAATCGGGGTAGAAAAGGGATTGAAAAAAAAGCGATCGGGCATTAGAGTAAAAAAATCCTCGCGATCGGTGGTAGATCGGGCCCAAGGCATCGCGGGTTCGGCAAGGAGATGGTAAAATGCCTGACATTGCCCCCCAGACCGAGAAGTCCGGACCAGAACAGGCAAAAATGATGAAAAAAGAAGAACATGAGTAGTGAGACAAACAAAGAACGACCGATCGCAGTAGACTTGTGCGCAGGTGCAGGAGGGATGACCCTGGGGTTTGAACAAGCAGGGTTTGACGTGCTGGCATCTGTAGACAGAGACCCAATACACTGCGCTATCCACGAGTATAATTTCCCCTTTTGGTCGGTTTTCTGCCAGAATATAGTAGAAATTACGGAAGCGGAAATAAGGTCGGGGTCGCAAATAGGCGATCGGGAGATAGACGTAGTGCTGGCAGGGTTACCAATATATCAAGGATTGGCTCCCACGGGCAGACGGGCGGCAGAGGAACAGCGGAACTCGGTGTTGTATCATTTTCACAGACTGGTTGTGGAGCTACAACCGAAATATTTCGTGATGGAAAATGACCGGGGACTGGCGATCGGGAGGCAAAAACAGCGACTGAAGACTTTGATCAAGGAGTTGAAGGAAGCAGGTTATCAAATACAAGAGGATTACAAATCTCTCAATGCTGCCAACTACGGGGTACCAGAGGCGAGGGAACGATTGTTTCTGCTAGGATGCCGGTCAGACAGGAAGTTGCCGAAATATCCCCGCTAACGACGAAACCAGCAAAACCCAAGCTGCGCGATCGGCATCGAGATTCAGATCTGCCCCCGGTCCCACGGTATGGGATGCATTGTCAGACCTGCCAGAAGCGAAAAACTACCCAGAATTGTTCAAGCAGGACTGGGCCCAGGCCGAGTACGGCAAGCCTAGCGATTATGCCAGGATACTGCGCGATCGGGACTTTTTAGCAGATAATTATGCCTACGAGCGGGAATACGATCGACAACTGCTCACGGCCAGCATGCTGACCAAACATTCATTGCGATCGATTAAACGATTTGAGAATACCAAAGAGGGTCAAAGGGAAAAAATAAGTCGTTTCCAAAAGCTGCATCCAGAAGGAATATGCAACAGTCTCCGGGGGGGACGGACAGGAATCAGGGTTCATTCACGGCCCCCAGACCAATTCATCCCTATATACCCAGATGTATCACAGTCAGGGAAGCAGCAAGGATGCATTCTTTCCCGGACTGGTTTAGATTTCATGGAACGAAATGGCACGGCTTCCGGCAAGTAGCGAATTCGGTACCGCCATTGCTGGCCAAGGCCCTGGGCGCAGAGATTATACGTGCCTTGGGAGTGGTCCCCTCGAAACCGACGGTCAAGCAGGAGTTGGGAGATGAGAAATTACTACAATTAACTAATTCCCAAGCAAGTCAGCGTTACCGTTAGTAGCCTCGCAGTTCGTGGTTCATCGTTCGTCGTTCGTAGTAAGGACTTTAGTCCTTACCTAAATGCGATCTAGTCAGAAAAAAGGGAGGGAAGCATGCCCAGAACACAACGTAACGATAATTTCATTGACAAAAGCTTTACGGTAATGGCAGATATCATACTCAAGATAATGCCGACGAACAAAAAAGCGAAGGAAGCTTTTGCCTATTACCGGGATGGGATGTCAGCTCAAGCAGATGGAGAATACGCGGAAGCATTGGAAAATTACTATGAAGCGCTGGAGATAGAAGAAGATCCGAACGATCGCAGCTATATCCTGTATAATATCGGATTGATCCATGCCAGCAACGGCGAACATGAGAAGGCCCTAGATTATTATCAGCAGGCCCTAGAACAAAATGCTCGCCTCCCCCAAGCGCTGAACAATGTTGCTGTGATTTACCACTACAAGGGGGAAAAGGCAAAGGAAGCTGGTGATGATGACGCCGGTGAAGCTATGTTTGATAAAGCAGCTGAGTATTGGAAGCAAGCAATTCGCCTGGCTCCCAATAACTACATTGAAGCTCAAAATTGGCTCAAAAATACGGGGCGATCGGAAATGGATATATTTTTCTAATAACGTAGGACGGGCGTCCCGCCTGTCCGTCCCGCCTGTCCGTCCCGCCTGTCCGGAGGTTGTATATTTAACAAGAAGAATTAGGAAATCCCGATGAAGATCGATCTAGAACAAGTCCGCAAAGTTGCCCATCTGGCCCGTTTGGAATTAACTGCGGAGGAGGAGGAGAAGTTTACTACTCAACTGAGCAGTATTCTGGACTATTTTGAACAGTTGAGCGAACTAGACACCAGTGATGTGCCGCCGACAACACGGGCAATAGATGTCAGTAACGTGACGCGGCCAGATGAACTGCAACCGGACCCTAACCGGGATGCTATTCTAGCATGTGCGCCGGACCAAGATGGTGATTTCTTCAAGGTGCCACAAATTATCAGCGAAGGGGATGGCTAAATTCTACGAGCAATTGAATGACTCTTTACGGCAGTTCATCGCGGCACAGCAGATGTTTTTTACAGCAACGGCGCCGTCAAAGGGAAGAATAAATCTCTCCCCAAAGGGGATGGATACTTTTCGGTGTATTGATAACCGGACAGTTGCCTATTTAGACGTAACCGGAAGTGGCAATGAAACAGCGGCCCATTTACAAGAAAATGGGCGAATGACAATGATGTTTTGTAGCTTCGATCGGGATCCGTTAATCCTGCGCCTCTACGGAGAAGGGAGAGTAATTTTCCCCCGAGATGAAGAGTGGCAAGATTTATATCCCCTGTTTGAAAAGCTGCCTGGAGAAAGGCAAATTATGGTTTTAGCAATTGAAAGCGTCCAGACATCTTGTGGTTATGGGGTTCCCCTTTATGAGTTTAAGGGCGAAAGACCAACCTTGAAAGCTTGGGCCCAAAAGAAGGGGGAAACAGGAATTACTCAATACTGGGAAAAGAAGAATAAAACCAGTATTGACGGATTACCGACAAATATATTATCATAGCTAATTGCTAATTGTTAATTGTTCATAGCAATTAGCAATTAGCAATTAGCAACTAGCTAAAGAACTCGGATCACACTGGGAATGCTATCAACAGCATCCAGAGTATTAATTTCCTTGAGGGCATTGCGGAAGTTGCCTTCACGGGTTTCGTGGGTAAGGACGACAATTTCTGCTAGTTGACCCTTAAAGCCGATTTGGACAAGGGATTCGAGGCTAACATTATTGTTGCCGAAGCTGGTGCCCAAGTGACCGATGACGCCAGGTTTGTCATTGGTCAGAAAGCGGACGTAAAATCGGGTCTGGAGTTCTTCTATTGGGGCGATCGGGCAATAATGTTGATGGTGACAGGAGAGCAAGGGATGGGGTATGGGTTCGGTTTCCGTTTGCAGAATAGCGGCAATATTCATTAGATCGGCAACTACGGCACTAGCAGTGGGACCAGCACCCGCACCCCGTCCGTAAAACATTACCTGTCCGATCGGTTCTCCTTCGACTAAGATGGCATTATAAACGCCGCTGATGCTAGCGAGGGGATGAATTTGGGGAACCAGAGTGGGATGAACCCTCACTTGCAGGGAGTCTTCTACAGATCCTTGGGCGATCGCCAGCAGTTTAATTTCAAACCCGAGTTTTTCGGCATAGGCAATATCTGCTACAGTTACATGACGGATGCCTTCGCAATAAACATCTTCTAGTTTCAAGCGTCCCCCAAAAGCTAAGGATGCCAGAATAGCAATTTTATCGGCAGCATCCAAACCATCTACATCGGCAGTAGGATCTGCTTCCGCGTAACCCAACTGCTGTGCTTCGGCTAAAACATCGGCAAAATCAATGCCTTCCCGTTGCATTTTAGTCAGGATATAGTTGGTCGTACCGTTGACAATGCCGATTACAGATTGAATGCGGTTCACTACCAATGCCTGTTTCAAGGGTCCAATCACGGGAATGCCACCTCCCACCGCCGCTTCTAGCATTACGTAGACGCCAGCGTTATTGGCCGCCGTGTAAATTTCATCGCCGTAGCGGGAAATTACTGCTTTGTTGGCAGTGACCACATGCTTTCCGTGGGCAATGGCTTTCAGAATGAGCGATCGGGCGGGTTCCAGTCCCCCGATCAGTTCTACGACAATATCAACTGCGGAGTCTGTGACAATTGCCTCTAGATCCGTTGTCAGGATATCCGCAGGCAATTTGACAGGGCGAGGTTTGGAGAGATCCCGCAGGCCCACCCGATAGATTGACAATTCCTGCAATAGGGGATGGCGTCCCTTGGGGTCGAGTAAGATCTCTGCTGTCCCCCCACCAACGGTACCCAATCCCAGTAAACCGATTTTATAAGCCACGATGACAAGTTCCGATATGTTTGCCTTAACTATTCTGACAGATTTTAGTAAGAGGAGAATTGCAAATTGAAAATTGCCATTTGAGTATTTGTCTATGGATAGCTATTTTTGACTTTGACATGGCGATCGCATCTTCGGAGACAGGCCCTTGCCTCTTTTCTCGCAATTTGAAGGGCGATGGTCTAGCCTGATTCTGTTCGGAGATAATATTCTAATTATAGGCAGATTATGGTTGTCTCTCGAATGTAAATATGACTGTAGGTTGAGCAACTAAACCGAATTCGGTCGGATCTTCATCCTCTAGATATAAAGCAACTGCTTCTTGCAGATTGCTGACAAGTTCCTCTTTACTCTTCCCCTGAGTGACTACATTAATTTCCGGGCATTCGGCTACATAACCTTGTTGTTCGCCCGGACTAATTTTAGCTGTGATATAATTTCTTAATTCCATAGCTGTATCAGATGAGTTCAGGAAGGCCGATAGCCTCCCAGGTGGATAGAAATATGATAACATGGATTTACCGAACGGGCTAGGTTTTGCTCTGGGGGACCGGCAGCAGGAACGGTCGGCGGACTCGTGGTCAACCGCTACTCCCAAAGCCATGATAATATTATAGCAACACATTGTTTTGCAGATAGAGAACCATGACTCCAGAACAAGAACAAGAAATAATTGAGTTACGTGCCAAAAATCTGACTCCCAAACTGATTGCGCGGAAATTGGGCTTGAAAGTATCGGAAGTAAGTGCGTTCATCAAGGGTCAAGCACAACAGGTAGCTCTGGAAAGGGCAGCTAGTGGGGCTCTGGACCCCATAGCAGAATGCCTGGTGAACGCTAGCTGCTTCGACAGTTTATTTGGGGACAAACGTCAGCGAGAGGCAGCAGAAGATTCGGGAGTGGGGGGCTTGGGATTAGTTGCAGTTGCACGGACCACAGGGCAAGATAAGTTTATCTTATGTACCTACCTAGTTGATTATTGGTGCTTGGGCGTGAAAGACATGAATGGTCCGCGCAAACTCAATGGCACGAAATACAAAGAATTACTGGCCAGGTCTTTCAGCCCATTTAATGAGCAGGAGCAGAAAATTACCTTAGCACAAGCCCAAGCTATTGTCTTAGGCGCAGTTAACTACGCGAAAGAATTAGGTTTGAGTCCCCATAAGGACTTTGAAAAAGGCGGGCGGGAGCATTTGGGCGAGTGGAACGGCGAACCGCAATTAACATTCGGTCGCGAGGGGAAACCTTTATATGTCAGCGGTCCCCACGATAACCGGAACGAATTATCAAGACCTTAAGAGATAATGTGGGAGAGGGAAATTTTGATTACATGCTGGGCCAAATATAATTTGAGAGACTGGTGTATGGATTTAAAATGGAGAATTGACAATGGAGAAGTGCAGCAAGAAAGGATAAAGGATAAAAATGGAGAATATAGGATATAATTGTAAGTAGGATGAGAGGGGGTGTGGTCAAAACCAGTTGATCGTTCATGGGTCTTCCCAGTCGTGGGATCCCCCCAAACCCCCCTTAAAAAGGGGGGCTTCCGGAAGCCCCCCCTTTCGGAAGGGGGGGTTTGGGGGGGATCCGCCGCAACTACTTTTGAGCGCACCCGATGAGAGGCGATCGCCCCGAATTAAAGAAGAGGGCGATCGCGAAAGATTGTTTCTTGTCCGAAAAAGAGATGCCGTATGTAATGCTGCCTGGCGAGCAAAATGCAATGTGATTTGGGGTATCCTGCCTCCTAGCGTTGGTGGGCGGTGCCCACCCTACTTTTTAGCATATTGCCCCTCCCGCCCCTCCCAGGTTTTTTTGTCTACAATGTCAGCGTGTTTTTGATTTATATTGATTACATAGCTAGCTTCATCATCTTTACTTTCCATAAGTTTGCATAAAGTATAGGTTATAACCGTCAAACCATCCCAGTCTTCACTTAATATTGCTTGATTTTCAGATGACGGTAAGTAAATGAATAAACTCCATAATTTACGAGATTGATGCAACCAGTTTATGCATTGCATTACAAAGGCTAATAAAGCCCCCCAACCTCCCAAAGTATTTTCAGATAATAATAATACTAGCCCAATTAGGAAAAAGAATAATATTACTTTGAACGGGAATATAGCAGGTTTACTAATTCGTTTAATACCAAAACCGGTAATATTTTGAAATTGAAAGACATCTTCATTTAATGTTAATGCATATTTATTAACATGCATAGGGGAATTTAGTTTTCTTATTATAGTTTGATTTTCATGGTTTTGAAAAAAATAGTTGACACTCATTATCTGAAACCCCTTAGCATGAAAGACTTTTAGAAAGTATATCACGTTTGTAGGACAGCTTCAACAGATAAATCTGGGAATCATCTCCTAAAATGGCCACTCACGCCGTGGCCATTTTGATTTTACATGTTAACTGGAGTATAACTCCTATTTTGTATTATTTTGTATTGCATTAATAATACGCAATCTATCCCCGGAAGCACTTTAGTGCTTACTACGAACCCGGAAGCACTAAAGTGCTTACTACGAACCCGGACTTGGCAGTAGCGCCCAGAAGATCTTAGAATAAATCCCATGTCCCATCATCTGTCCAGGATCTCTAATGACCGAGACCATTCTGCTCAGCAAATACGACCCCTCTCACACCGAAGCCAAGTGGCAACAATATTGGCAAGACCATCAGGTCTTCCAAGCTGACCCCGCAAAAGGCGGCGAACCTTACTGTGTCGTTATCCCGCCCCCTAATGTCACGGGCAGTCTCCATATGGGTCACGCTTTTGAAAGTTCCCTCATCGATACTTTGGTCCGCTACCACCGGATGCGCGGACGCAATACTCTCTGGTTGCCCGGCACTGACCACGCTAGCATCGCTGTTCAAACTATTCTGGAAAGACAATTACAAGCTGAAGGCAAATCTCGCTACGATCTGGGCCGCGATCGCTTTCTGGAACGGGCCTGGCAGTGGAAAGCGGAGTCCGGGGGGACGATCGTCAACCAACTGCGACGCCTGGGGGTGTCCGTGGACTGGTCCCGGGAACGCTTTACTATGGATGCAGGTTTGTCGAAGGCGGTATTAACAGCATTCGTCCAATTCTACGAACAAGGACTGATTTATCGCGGCAACTACATGGTTAACTGGTGCCCTGCTTCCCAGTCGGCGGTGTCTGACCTGGAGGTGGAAAGTAAGGAGGTAAATGGGCATCTGTGGCATTTTCGCTATCCTCTCACAGATGGTAGCGGCTATGTGGAGGTGGCAACCACCCGACCGGAAACTATGTTGGGGGATACGGCGGTGGCAGTTAATCCCCAAGACGAACGCTATCAGCATTTAATCGGCAAAACAGTCACTTTGCCAATTATGAACCGGGAAATTCCGATTATTGGCGATGAATTGGTCGATCGCTCCTTCGGGACGGGTTGCGTGAAGGTGACTCCCGCCCACGATCCCAATGACTTTGAGATGGGCCAGCGCCACCAGTTGCCCTTCATCAATATTATGAATAAGGATGGCAGCTTGAATGAAAATGCGGGACATTTTCACGGACTTGACCGCTTTGTCGCCCGCAAAAATGTGGTGGCACAGTTGCGAGAGGAAAATTTCCTGGTTAAGGTTGAAGATTATACCCATGCTGTCCCCTATAGCGATCGGGGCAAGGTGCCGGTCGAACCTCTCCTCTCTACCCAGTGGTTCGTGAAAATTCGCCCGATCGCAGATAAAACTCTGGAATTCTTGGACGCACAAAATTCCCCTCGGTTTGTCCCCGATCGCTGGACGAAGGTCTATCGGGATTGGCTAATAAAATTGAAAGACTGGTGTATCTCCCGCCAACTGTGGTGGGGACATCAAATTCCGGCCTGGTATGCGGTGAGTGAAACTGGGGGCGAAATAACTGATACTACCCCCTTCTTTGTGGCAGGCGATCGCGAAGCAGCAGAAGCAAAAGCGAAAGCCAAGTTTGGAGAAGATGTCCAGTTGAAACAGGATCCCGACGTGTTAGATACCTGGTTTTCTTCGGGACTATGGCCATTTTCGACAATGGGCTGGCCGGAAAAAGACCATCCTGACTTAGACTTTTACTATCCGACGACAACCTTGGTAACGGGTTTTGATATCATTTTCTTCTGGGTAGCCCGGATGACGATGATGGCAAGACATTTTACGGGTCAGATGCCCTTTAAGGATGTCTATATTCACGGGTTGGTCAGGGATGAGAACAACAAAAAAATGTCCAAGTCAGCGGGGAACGGCATCGATCCGCTGCTGCTGATTGAGAAATACGGTACGGATGCCCTGCGTTATACTTTGATTAAGGAAGTGGCAGGTGCAGGTCAAGATATCCGCTTGGAATATAACCGCAAGACGGATGAGTCAGCATCGGTGGAAGCATCCCGCAATTTTGCTAATAAGTTGTGGAATGCGGCCCGGTTTGTGATGATGAACCTGGATGGGAAAACTCCAGAAACATTGGGTTCTCCTAAAATGGAGGCCCTGGAACTTTGCGATCGCTGGATTTTGTCTCGGTTCGATCGAGTGGTACAGCAGACAGGGGACTACATAGATAATTATGGTTTGGGAGAAGCAGCGAAGGGACTATATGAGTTCATCTGGGGGACTTCTGCGATTGGTACATTGAATTGGTAAAATCGCGGCTGCGTCAAGATGGGGAACCAGGTTCCCGGGTGGTGGCCCAGCAGACTTTGGCCTGCGTATTAGAAGGGGTACTGAAACTGCTGCATCCCTTTATGCCGCATATTACCGAGGAAATTTGGCAGACTCTCACTCAAGCAGAGGCAGGGAAAAGTTTGGCGATCGCACTTTATCCCCAGGCCCAGACAAGTATAATAGATCGTAAGCTGGAAGAAGACTTTGACCTGATAATTGACACGATCCGCACGCTCCGGAATTTGCGGGCGGAGGCGGATGTGAAACCCGGAGTGCAGGTGGACGCCATCTTGCAGAGTGAAAGCGTCAGGGAACGAGAAATCCTGGAGGCCGGGGAAACTTATCTGCAAGAGATTGGTAAAGTGGAGAAATTGACCATTACCGAGACTGTGGCGGAAGTTGGGCAGATTATAGCAGGGGTGACGGGGACAGTACAAGTGCTAATTCCCTTGGCAGGTGTAGTGGATGTGGAGGCCCTGCGTGCTAAGTTGCAGAAGGATTTGGGTAAGATAGAAGCAGAAATTAAATCTCTGGAAGGCCGTCTCAATAATCCGGGTTTTGTTAACAAAGCCCCAGCAGAAGTGGTAGAAGGGGCCCGGATGAGTCTAGCAGAGTCGGAAAAACAAGCCGAAATTTTGCGCGATCGTTTAGGTCTTTTGTGAAGCTACCACGTTTTCTTTGTCTACAGGCATGGGTTAGATAGGAAAGAGAAATGACTACTACAAAGCAAGAGTTGCTCTTGATAGATGGGAGCTGGCTGGCCTTTCGGGCTGCTGCTTGGCAAAACCGCACTTTTGGACCAGAACCTTCTACAGAGTACGAAACTCGTGTCTGTTTTAGTTTTATGGTGGGCTTACTGGACGTCGTAGTCAAGCACCAACCGCAGGCGATCGTCATAGCGATGGGAAGCAACACCCCAATATTTCGATGCTACGAATACCCTGGTTACAAGGGTGTAACAGACCCAGAAAAAACGATTTTTGGTCTTATGCCAGCCAAAAGCCATCTTTATGCACTGCTCCAGGCTCTAAATCTACAAATAGTGAATGCTGCGGGATATGAAGGAGATGATGTATTGGCAACATTAGCGCTTGTGGGGAGCGCAGAGGGCTACAGGGTGAAAGTGTTGACGGGCGACCAGGACTTATTTGCGGTTGTAGACGACAGCAAAAATATTAGCGTATTATATCAAGAGGGCTACAGGGCGAAAGTGTTGATGGGCATAACTAAGGTTCTCGCCCCCTCGGAATTCTGTGAGGCAGAAGTCATCGACCGACTAGGCGTCGCACCGGTCCAGGTAACTGACTATAAAGCGCTCTGCGGGGATCCATCTGATAACATTCCTGGGGTCAAGGGAATAGGCCGTAAGACGGCGGCCAATCTACTAAACAGCTATGGTAGTCTCGACAATATATATGCGTCGTTAGGAAATATTAAGGGGGCTGTGAAGGACAAGCTAGTTGCAGGCCAGTCGTCGGCTTATTTGTTCCAGCGCTTGGTTCAGTTGAGGACGGATATTCTAGGTGAGGTAAAAGCAGTCCGATCGGGAAAAACGAGCGGTGTTCGCCTTGAGGACTGCTTGGTATCTAAGTGCAGGTTGCTGCCAGTCCCCTGCGTTGCATTTGAACCCTGGGATTTTGATGATGTGGATTTGGTGCTAACCTCAGCAGGAGGTGCGATTTCGAGAATTTGGGCGCACACAGATGAATTATGGGGATGGGAAGATGGTGCCGGGGATCTTGCGTGGCGGAGGGTTCCTGAGTCAGAACGCGAAGAACGTGCGGCATTGTTGTCGGCTGAACTCGGTGTTCATGATAGCTGTGCGGTTGGGTGGGTAGTGCCAGCTATTGTTAACCTCTTGAGTTGCTTGCTCCCGCTGGATCCTTACACGGCTGCGCCTAAAAATGAGATGCACTGACACCGGTTTAGTTGAGGCACGAAACCCAACCTACGAACTTACTTGACCTTGTTTCTGGCGCTGGCGCAAAAAATCAGCAAACTCTTCAAGTTGTCCCAGACGTTCTTCTGAAAGTTCATCTAAAATAGCTGCTAATCTGGCCCGAACCCCAACAGTTTCACTAGCTGGTTTAACCAGGTATATTTGGTCAGGATAAACAGTTTCAATACCTATATTTTCTACAAAAGAGTCAGGCTCCTCTCTATGACTCTCAATAAAATTTCCTTGTTGATCGTATTTTACCCAGTTGCCAAACAGTTCCACTTCGTAAGCTTCGCCATTGTTATAAACTTCGACGATCGTTCCGATCGTTTCTGAACTAGCTATCCCACCTTCAGTTAATTCTATATCCTGGGTTAATTTAACAGTAGCAAAGAGATGAAATTGATTATTCACGGTCAATCTCCTTTTTTATGTTCTGGAACAGCAGTGACAAAACGGGCAATATTTTCACCGAAACGTACTAACCACACGGTCTTAATAGGTTTTGATCGTCCGTTTACCGCGTAGCGGAGGGGGCCCAGAGCGTGTGTATCAATTTGAACTGAAGCTACATAGCTATCGCCATAAGGATGTTTACCTGTTGGTTGAAGTCGATCGAGAGAAACTTCGGCTAAGATGGCTTGACGAATAGATTCAGCAGAGTCAAAACCAAGAATATTTTGCCAGTAGTTTTGCTTATCGCCTCCTTCGCCCGGTTTGGCTATACAGGTTAATAAATATTCTGCTTTGGCTATCGGAAACTTTATATCTAGGGGCTGGTTCATTTTCCCTTTTTCTTCACTTTCAATCTCCTTTAATCCTATGGTTTACATCGCCCACGTTAGTTACTCGCGATCGCCCGATCGCCCCTCACAAAAATTCCAGCACCCTTTGGAGATAAGTATCAGCCGACTCCAACATCGGAAAATGAGCCGTATTGGGAATCATAGCAAATTCTACCAAATCATTCAACTCAGCCGCCTTTTTCCCCATCTCGGCTGGAATAATCTTATCATATTCACCAGCAACCAAGAGACAGGGAACCGACAACTTAGAAAATTCCTCTGGCATAAATTCCGCTGCATCCTTACTCACAGAAGTATAGATCGTACCCAATGCCGCCTCGTAATCTGCCAACAGAAAATCTTCCAAAAAAGCCCGACTTTGGGCAGAGGGAATGGCACGATAAAGGAATCTCGCCATAAACATCTTATCCATCAGGGGAATCTGCGTCAGCCACTTGGGGCGAAACTTCACCACATACCCGCCAAACCGATGAAAAGCCGTAAATGACTTTTCGTCGTATGCAAAAATCCCACTACAGGTTAAAATCGCCTTTTCTACCAATTCCGGGTAGCGATTCATAAACAGCACCGCCACTGACGCCCCCATCGAATGGGCATTAATATACACCTTTTCTAGCTGCAAAGCATCTAACAATGCTGCCAAATCTTCGGCATATGCTTCCATTTCGTAGCCAATTTCCACCGGTTGTTCCGGCAGTCTGCTTCTGCCAAACCCCCGCATATCATATAGCAGACAATCAAATTTATCCCCGATCGCCCTGGCCGTGGATTCCCAGTACCGGTCCGAACCCGCCCAGCCATGGACAAACACCATCACGGACTTACTTGACGAAGTCGAATCCTCTTTCACCCATTCATAATAATGTTCTACCCCACGAACCTTTATCTTTCCCATAATCCTATAAAACAATAGAGGGTGAAATCGGAGTAGACTTCACCCTGCACTATATTCTCTATCCCCCGATCGAGTTAAGCAGAAGCTGGCTTTGGCAGAGAAGATGGATGCAATAACAACTCAGCAGTCGATCGCTTCTCAACCATTTCCTTAGTGATGGCGCAGCGAGTCAGATCCTTGCGGGATGGCAACTCGTACATCACCTCCAGCATCAGTTCTTCCACGATACTCCGCAGGGCCCTCGCTCCCGTCTTGCGCCGGTATGCTTCTTTGGCGATCGCCTTTACCGCCTCCGGTCGGAATTCCAGCTGGACATTATCCATCCAGAGCAGTTTCTGGTATTGTTTTACCAGAGCATTTTTCGGTTCCGTCAAGATTGCCATCAGGGCCTCTTCATCCAGAGGTTCCACCACTGCCGCCACTGGTATTCTGCCAATGAACTCTGGAATCATGCCAAACTTGACCATATCATCTGGTTCCAGATTTTTCAGTACCTCAACTGTCCGTTGTTCCTTGCGAGGCGTATTTTCTCCAGGCTGAATAAACCCGATCGACTTTTTCCCCGTCCGTTGGGAGACCACCTTATCCAGGCCCACAAACGCACCGCCACAAATAAACAAGATATTACCCGTATCTATTTGAATGCAATCTTGGTAGGGATGCTTCCGTCCCCCTTGGGGAGGCACATTTGCTACAGTTCCCTCCAACATTTTCAGCAAAGCTTGCTGAACGCCTTCACCCGATACATCCCTCGTGATTGACGGATTTTCGCTCTTACGGGCAATCTTGTCAATTTCATCTATATAAATGATACCCCGCTGAGCTTCTTCCACATCAAACTCTGCCACTTGCAGCAGGCGCAGCAAGATATTTTCCACATCCTCACCGACATACCCCGCTTCCGTCAGAGTCGTCGCATCTGCCACTGCGAAGGGTACATCCAGCATTTTTGCCAGAGTTTGAGCCAACAGGGTTTTGCCACAGCCCGTCGGCCCGATCAGCAGGATATTCGACTTTTGCAATTCTACAGCATCATCCTTATTAGAACCTTTGCCGTCGTTTTTCCCCTGGATAAAGCTGAGACGCTTGTAATGGTTATATACCGCCACCGAGAGTACCTTCTTCGCCTCCTCTTGACCTATTACATGGTCGTCGAGGTAATTTTTAATCTCTTTCGGCTTAGGAATTTGATGCAACGATACATTTGCCGTACTTTTCCGCCGCTTTGGAGCCGGTTGTTCTCGCCGCTGGGCCGACTGTCCTGCTGTCGAACTTGAATCAAACAGTTCCTCGTCTAAAATCTCGTTACACAGTTCCACGCACTCATCGCAAATATATACTCCCGGCCCAGCTATCAATTTGCGCACTTGCTCCTGAGACTTTCCACAAAAGGAACATTTTAGATGGGAGTCATACTTTGACATACTCTGCCTCTCATTTCACTACTGCGATCGGTTTGACCTTGTTTGGGCTATTTTGCCGGGAGATTACGCGATCTATGAGACCATAATTTTTGGCTTCCTCTGCCGACATAAAGAAGTCGCGTTCCGTATCTGCTGCTATTTTTTCCAAGGGTTGACCCGTGTGTTCCGCTAGCAATTCATTCAGAGTCTGCTTATGATAGAGAATTTCTCTGGCTTGAATTTCTATGTCAACCGCTTGTCCTTGAGCCCCACCCAATGGCTGGTGAATCATGATCCGGGAATTCGGCAAAGACATGCGCTTGCCTGGGCCCCCTGCCGTCAGCAGAAATGCGCCCATACTCGCAGCTAAACCATAACATATGGTCACCACATCTGGGCGAATTTGTTGCATCGTGTCATATATTGCCATCCCAGCCGTCACCGACCCTCCCGGGGAGTTGATGTACAACTGGATGTCTTTTTCTGGGTCTTCTGCTTCCAGGAACAGCAATTGGGCCACTAGGGAGTCAGCTACATTATCGTTCACCTGGGTTCCCAAAAAGACAATCCGCTCGCGTAATAGCCGCGAGTAGATATCAAAGGCCCTCTCTCCTCTACCGGACTGTTCGACTACCATCGGGATGACGCCCAAGGTATTCATAGAGTAGGCATCAAAGCGGAGCTTGCTTTCGGGCGAGTGATTTTTGGTTTGAGATACAAGCATAAAGCCGTCAGTTGTCAGTTGTCAGTTATCAGTTGTCAGTTGTCAGTTGCCTAGTCTGTCTTTGCCCGTTCTGGTCAGCTAATACCATGCTCTCTGTAGACCATTATGACCTAATCTAGTGGGGTTTGGGGGAAAATCCCACAAAAATCTTACTCTGGGGACTCGAATGGGCCGATCTACTCCATAGGTGCTTCGGGCCCTGTTGGAGAGCTTTCCTCTGCTGGTGCTGGATCTGCTAGTGCTGTCTCCTCGGGAACCCCTTCTGACTCCGAGGAGCCGCTCGCCTCTTGGGAGTCAGGCCCTGCTGGTGCTGTCTCCTCGGGAACCCCTTCCGACTCCGAGGAGCCGCTCGCCTCTTGGGAGTCTGGATCTGCTAGTGGTTGTAGGGTTCCTTCTGGGACCAGTTCTATCGTGCTATGTTCTTCTACCCAACCGAGGACTTTTTCTCGCACCAGGTCTATTTCGACCGCCTCTCTGAGTTTTTCTCGGTCAAATATCTCCTTCTCCTGAGGGGAGTATTGAGCCAATATCTCTGTCATTTTCGCCTCTATGGCTTCTGGGGAGACAAAAATGGATTCCCGTTTGGCTATTTCCGTTACTGCTAGGTTGCGTTTAATCCGTGCGATCGCCTCGGGCTGTGAGTTCTGGCGCAGGTCGGTGACCATTTCTTTTGTCAACATCTTTTGCACGTCTACCCCTTTGCTAGCCAGATCGTATACTGTCTGAGTCACCATTTCGTCAATCTCAGAGGATCTCGTACTTGCCGGAATTTCCACTTCCAGCTGCTCTACCAGGGCCTCCATGAGAGCTTGGGACTTATTAGCTGCTGTTTGACGTTCGGCCCGCTCTTTATATGTGCTTTCCAGATCGGCTCGCAATTCGGCTAGGGTTTCAAACTCACTAACTTCTGCCGCTAGTTCATCGTCTAATTCTGGCAACTCTTGTTCTTTAATCTCCTTGAGGGTAATGCTGAACACCGCTTGAATACCCCTCAAGTCCTTTTGAGGATAGTCTTCTGGGAACTGGAGCGGTACTTCTTTAGTTTCCCCCAGCTGCATGCCGACAATGCCTTCCACAAATCCGGGGATAAACCCTTCCGTTTTCAGTTCCAGTTCAAACTCGTCCGCTTTGGCTCCGGGAATCTCTGTTTCCTCTTCTTCCCCTTCTTCCCCTTCGGAAGACGATGTCTTCGCCATCCGTCCGACAAAATCGATCACCGTGATGTCATCCATCTGGGCCGGACGGTCTTCTACTGGTATCAGAGTCGCTTGCTTGTGACGTTGCTCTTCCAATATTCCATCTACTGTGGCGGGGTCGTACTTTACTTCCTCTACTTTTATGGTTAAGCCCGAGTACTGTTCGATTTGAATTTCTGGCGGTATGTCAACCGCCAGTTCGAATGTCAGCGGTTGTCCTGGCTTATACTCGCTGACTAATGCCTCGAACTCTGATACCAACTGGGGTTTGTCCAAAGCCTCTATCTTCTCTTGGGCGATCGCCTCTGATGCCGCTTCTTCGATCAGCTTTTCCAGGGCCACTGCTTTCAGGTTCTGGGAGCCCAACCGCTGGATCAACACTTGACGGGGCACTTTTCCTTTCCGAAACCCAGGAATGTTTACCTTCCGCTTGTAATCTGCCAGCACCTGCTCGTAAGCCTGCTTGGACCTTTCCGGTGTTATTTCTATTTCCAGACCCATCTGGCTGTTTGGACGCTTTTCCTGGGTTACTTTCATTTGTTCTTGACCAATATTTCCTACTTGTTCTTCCTACTTGTTCGCAGTCGGCCCGAGCGCCCTAGCCTACCAGCAGCGCCCTAGACGCCTGCCGGTTGTGGCGCTGCTGCATGCAGTTGCCGATTGCTTTCCTATCATACAGTTCCTGTCCGCGAACGGTCCGCGGACGGCCCGAAAAATCGGGGCGGATACATCAGCCCGATAACTTTCAAGACCCTAAAACCCAGGCTGCCAGGCTAACTCAGGCCCTTTGCGCCTACGGAGCGATCCCCGCTACTGTGTTAACTTGCTATTAGTTAGATTAAGATAGATTACATCCGAGACCTGCTAGAATCTAAAAACTTATAGTTCGTTCATATTTTCGATTTTCGCCTTGTGCTCAAACTTAATACTTGTCTGTAGAAGGAGGGGCTTTGTCTATATATTACCGAGTAGCAATTTTAGGAGCGACGGGTGCAGTGGGCACCGAGTTAGTGGAATTATTGGCATCGCGAAAATTTCCCCTTGCAGATCTGAAGCTGCTAGCTTCACCGAGGAGTGCCGGTCGTTATATGAGGTTTCAGGACAGGGAAATAGAAGTGGAGGCGGTAGGAGATGGGTGTTTTGATGATGTGGATTTGGTGCTAGCTTCAGCAGGAGGTGCGATTTCAAGAACTTGGGCGCACAAAGCAGTAGCAGCTGGGGCAGTGGTGGTGGATAACTCTAGTGCTTTCCGTATGGATCCCCAAGTACCATTGGTAATTCCAGAAATTAACCCCCAAGCAGCGGCAAAACATCAGGGGATTATTGCCAACCCCAACTGCTCGACGATTTTGATGGCTGTTGCGGTCTGGCCTTTGCATCAGGTCCAACCGGTGGAGCGCTTGGTGGTGGCGACCTACCAATCGGCTAGCGGTGCCGGTGCGCGGGCGATGGAAGAGGTGAAAACTCAGGCCCAAGCGATCTTAAATGGTGAAGAACCCCAGGGGTCGGCGTTTCCCTATCCCTTGGCTTTTAATTTGTTCCTGCATAACTCCAAGTTGAACGATCGGGGGTATTGTGAGGAAGAAATGAAAATGGTGAATGAGACGCGGAAGATTTTTGGGGCACCGGAGATGAGAATAGCAGCAACTTGCGTGCGGGTGCCCGTACTCCGGGCCCATTCGGAAGCGGTGAATCTGGAATTTGCCCAGCCTTTTGATGTACAAGGGGCGCGGGAAATTATTAAAGCAGCACCAGGGGTGCGTCTGGTAGAAGATTGGCAGGCAAACTATTTCCCGATGCCGATGGAGGCGACGGGTAAAGATGATGTATTGGTCGGTCGGATTCGTCAAGATATTTCTCATCCCTGTGGGTTGGATCTGTGGCTGAGTGGCGACCAAATTCGGAAGGGGGCAGCTTTGAATGCCGTGCAAATTGCGGAGTTGTTGGTGGAAAACAATCTGCTAGGTAGTCCGAAAATGCTCGGCTTGGACTGCCGAGAGAGTTAGCAATGAGGAGTGAATTGTGAGAGAGTTTGGACGAGTGATAACTGCGATGGTGACGCCTTTCGCAGCAGATGGCAAGGTAGATTACGCTGTTGCTGAAAAGCTGGCATCCTGGTTAGTGGGAAACGGATCGGATAGTTTGGTGCTTTGCGGTACGACGGGTGAGTCTCCAACTTTAAGTTGGAATGAGGAACACGAGTTGTTTCAGGTGGTCCAGAAGGCAGTGGCAGGTAAGGCTAAGGTGATCGCTGGCACGGGCTCGAATTCGACCTCGGAGGCGATCGCGGCTACGGAAAAAGCTGCTAAGCTAGGATTAGATGGTTCTTTGCAGGTGGTGCCTTATTACAATAAGCCGCCTCAAGAGGGGCTGTATCAGCATTTTCGGGCGATCGCAGATAGTTGCCCTTCCTTGCCGATGATGCTCTACAATATACCCGGTCGGACCGGGACGAATATGCAACCAGAGACGATCGCGCGTCTGGCGGAAATAGATAATATCGTAGCAATCAAGGAGGCGAGTGGTAATCTAGATTGGGTCAGTCAGATCCGATGTCTGACTCCACCGGAATTTGAGATCTACTCTGGGGATGATTCTCTCACTCTCCCGATAATAGCTGTGGGCGGAAAAGGGGTGGTCAGTGTTGCTGCTCATTTGGTAGGAAATCAGTTACAAGAGATGATTCAAGCTTTGGGGGCGGGTCAGACTCAAAAGGCGACTCAAATACATCTGCAACTTTTCCCTTTATTCAAAGCTTTGTTTACCACTACGAACCCTATTCCCGTTAAGGCGGCACTCAGACTGCAAGGTTGGGAGGTGGGTTCGACTCGTCTTCCCCTTGCAGAACCGCCAGAACATGTCAATCAAACCATAAAAAATGTTCTGACTGAATTAAATTTACTCTCATAAGGTTTTGAGTACAACTTAATAGTTGGAATTGTCAATTGTAGATATTCAGTTGTAGGTAGTCCCCCAGTCCTACGCAACTAAAAACTAACAATTGTCATGGGTTAGTCATTAGTCATCCGCAGACTAATGACACAGACTCCTAATGACTTAAAATAAATGAATGTAGAGGTAGTTTATGACTAAAAACGGCTCGAAACCAAAACTAAAAATTATTCCCCTAGGAGGATTACACGAAATCGGCAAAAATACCTGCGTTTTTGAGTTTAATGAGGAAATTATGCTGCTGGACGCGGGATTGGGTTTCCCGACTGAGGGAATGCATGGTGTCAATATCGTGTTGCCAGATATCAGCTATCTGCGAGAAAATCGTCACCGCATTCAGGGGATGATCGTTACTCACGGTCATGAAGATCATATTGGCGGTATTCCCTATCACCTACGAGAGTTTGATATTCCAGTGATTTACGGTCCCCGCTTGGCAATGGCTTTGCTGGAGTATAAACTGGCAGAGGCGGGAGTGGCCGATCGCACGGAGTTGAGAACGGTAGGACCTCGGGATATGGTGCGCATTGGCAAGCATTTTTTGGTGGAGTTTATGCGCAATACTCACTCAATGGCGGATAGCTTTACGGTGGCGATACATACCCCTATTGGCGTGGTGATTCATACGGGGGATTTTAAGATCGATCATACGCCAGTAGATGGGGAATATTTTGATTTTCATAGGTTGGCGGAACATGGGGAACAGGGCGTTCTCTGCTTGATGAGTGATTCGACGAACTCGGAAGTAGCGGGTTTCACTCCTAGTGAAAGTTCTGTTTATCCTAATCTGGATCGGGTGATTTCTCAAGCGCCGGGACGGGTGCTGGTAACGACGTTTGCTTCTTCGGTGCATCGGATTAATATCATTTTGCAGCTGGCCCAGAAGAATAACCGGTTGGTGTCGATCCTGGGACGATCGATGCTGAACGTGATTGCCCACGCACGCAATCTGGGTTATATCAAGTGCCCGGAGAGTTTACTGCAACCTTTACATGCTATACGCAGTCTGCCCGACGATCGAATATTGATTCTGACTACGGGTTCTCAAGGGGAACCTCTGTCGGCCATGACTAGGATCGCGAATAAATCTCACCGACAACTTAAAATCCGTAAGGGGGATACGGTGGTATTCTCGGCGAACCCGATCCCGGGAAATACAATTTCGGTGGTGAACACGATTGATAAATTGATGAAGCTGGGTGCTAATGTGGTATATGGGCGAGATAAGGGGATTCATGTTTCCGGTCACGGCTGTCAGGAAGACCAAAAGTTGATGCTGGGTCTGACTCGCCCTAAGTTTTTCTTGCCAGTTCACGGCGAACATCGCATGCTGATTAAACATGCCCAAACTGCTCAAAGTCTGGGCATTCCCCAGGAAAATATGGTCATAGTTGATAATGGGGATGTGGTAGAATTGTCGGCAGATTCTATTCGCATCGCTAATAAGGTCTCTTCTGGTATTGTCTTGGTGGATAATGCGGGATTATTCCACGATCGCCTGCTGAAGGAACGCCAGCAACTGGCAGAAGATGGGGTGGTCACGATCGCGGCTACGATCGGTTGGGATGGAAAGTTAGTCGCTCAGCCTCAGTTACATCTGCGGGGTGTGGTCACTGACCTGGAAAGTACCCATTTACAAGCTTCCGTGACTCAGTCTATGGAAACTATCTTGCGCGATCGATTTTCGGAGTTCTCTTATTGCTTCGAGAATGGGGAGGTGGAAGTTGACTGGGAAAAACTCCAAGCTCAGTTAGAGACGACATTGGGTAAGCTTGTGCGACGCTTGCTGCAAAGTAAGCCTATGCTGGTCTTGTTACTCCAAAAACTATATTTTCCTGATGTCCCCCCAACTCTCCCCACTGTTGCGGAAACTGACAGTCCAGTGAAATCTCGACGCACTCGTACCCGTCCTACTGCTAAAGTCGCTTCTTAGATCGTAAGGCGTAGGATGGGCGGGCGTCTCGCTTGCCCGGGGTTCCGCGTAGGGCGGGCGTCTCGCCTGCCCTACGCTGCCTCAGATGAGATGAAAAATGAAGCTAAGTAGGATAAAATAATGTCAGACGATCGGCGAATAGCGACAGCATTACTGCTGCTGAGACTGAGTGTATTTCTAGTCATGTTGGTTTGGACGCTAATTAAATTCGTGCAGCCCGAAAGAGCAGCTAGAATATTTGAGAAGTTCTACTTCCTGGGAGGGTTTGGCAACATTGCTATCTATGTGGTTGGTGTGGTACAACTGGCAATCATTATCGGCTTTGCGATCGGCTTTCAAAAGCGATGGACTTACCTGGCGGTGTTGTTTCTCCATGCTGTTTCTACCTTTTCGAGCTACAAACAATACCTCGCACCTTATCAAGATAGCAATATTCTCTTCTTCGCCGCCTGGCCTATGTTAGCTGCTTGCTTCACCCTTTACTACCTCCGAGACCTAGATACGAAGTGGGTTATTTCTTCTCGATGAACTTAAGGGCGATATTGAATTAAGAAACCCGGTTTTTCTAAAAAACCGGGTTTCTGCCGCAAAGTAAGATGCGGCGTTCTGATAATCTGTGCTATAATGGGCGCAGGATGATTTTGGTCGAGAAAAGGAGAGATAAGGTGACAGTAGCAATAACTAAAACGGAAAAAAAGGTGGAAAAAAGGGCGGAAACAAAGGGCGATCGCATCCCCGTCCCCGCAGAACAACGGGTATTTTTCCAGAACATCAGTTGGCAAGGGTATGAGAAAATATTGGAGATAGTGGGAGACGATCGTGCTGCCAGATTAACCTACGACAGAGGGACATTAGAAATTACCATGCCATCAGAAAAACATGAAAATACTACCAGAATGATTGAACAATTCATCCGTAACTTAGTTTTTGAACTAGGGATGAAGGTAAAAACAATGGGTTCAACGACTCTGAATTATCCGGAGTTAGAAAAAGGGTCGGAACCAGATAATTGTTACTACATTCAGAATCAACCATTAGTAGCGGGCAAGGAAGTGGACTTGAAAACCGATCCTCCACCAGACTTAGTTGTGGAGGTGGATATCACTTATACCAACATCGACAAACCTCGCCTGTATGCAGCAATGGGGGTTCCCGAGTTGTGGCGCTATAATGGGGAAGTGCTGCGGATTTATCAATTGCAGGACTCCCGATATGTGGAAGTGGAAAATAGTCCGACTTTTCCCGACTGGGTGTCTAAAACAAAACTTTATGAGTTTCTGAAAGCGGCGATCGCGGATGAAATGGACGCAGAGAGAGATTTGAGAAGTTGGATTCAGCAGCAAGTCCGTAATGGTTGAAATGTAATAGAATAGTATGGAAAAAATTTGTTTCATACTGAGGCCCGGGGGCGATCGATCGCCCTCAAACATCAAGGGTCGCCTAGACACCGGTGGTTGCCCGTAGCGACAGAGAATTCAGATATACGGAGAAAATTAAGCAGAAAATGCAGAACTTAGACGTCAAAGATAAAGCCCGCAATGCCAAAACGGCCAAGGAATATCTTGAGCGAGTGTTAAATCAGCTACTAACTGATTATCAGACAACTTCATCAGAAAGACAGCAGCTAGCAGTATGGGAAGAGACTCAAGAGTTTACTATCTTAGGTGCGATCGAAATGTTTGCGACTGATATTCGAGGATATGCTTTTCAAGCTATTGCGGACGCTCGCTTAGAAGAAAATATTGTCGATAGTTTACATCAATTAAACATATTTGATATTCCGTATTTTGCAGATTGGTATTTTTCGATTGAATTGCATTATCCACAGATAAAACGCTATGTAGAGAAATTGAACTATCTCCGTTTATTGGTAATAGAATATATCAAAAATTATTAAATATTAAGGGCGATAGCGATCTGGAGACAGCAGGAAAGCATTGGGCGATCGCCAGCTATTGTCAGAAACCGTGTTTTTCATGAAGCCAGCAAATAAATATCGGTATTTTCGCAAAAAGAAACCCGGTTTCTTGACCGACGAAGCTCTAGAGAATTTTCTCAGCATGGTATACAATATAAAAAGAGTCGATTGGGAGTAGCCCCCCATGCCATCACCATTTCCCGGAATGAACCCCTATCTGGAAAACCCCCGCTTTTGGCATCAAATCCATAAATGGTTAACGATATTGATTGCCGAAATCATGAATCAGAAAATCTGCCCCAAATATTGGGTATCTGTTGAGGAGCGAGTGTATAAAACAACTGAAGATGATGATGGTATGCTAACAGTTAAGGAATGGTATCTAGAAGTGGTAGAAGTGGGGACAGAGGAAGTCATTACCGTGATTGAAATACTCTCGCCGAAAAATAAACAAGCGGGAGAAGGAAGGAAAAGCTACATGAAAAAACGCGAAAAAGTTCTGGGTAGTTCAACCCATTTGATCGAAATTGATTTATTGCGCCAGGGCAAGCCCATGCCCATGTTAAATCAGGATCTGAAGACTCACTACCGCATTGTGGTGAACCGCAGCTACACCCTCCCTAGGGCAGATCTCTATGCCTTTAATTTGCAGCAAGAAATACCATCTATTCCTTTGCCCTTGCAAAAAGAAGATGAAGAACCGCTGATTCCACTCCAATCATTATTACATACTCTGTACGATCGGGGAAGCTACGATTTGAGAGTCGATTATCAAAAAAAGCCGACACCTGCTTTATCAGCTGCTGATGATACCTGGGTAAATCAAGTATTGTCTACAGTAGGATTGCAGGAAACAGGAAACTAACGCTTCTGACAATCCCTAAGCAGAAACCAGAGACTTGATGGTATAATCAACAAGGGAGGAAGAAAACAATGATTCTGAACATAGTAGGCGACAAATTGCAGATAGAGTGGGAATGGTACGAGCAATTATGGGGAGCAAACCTGGAAAAAACCTGGGAAATTCCCCTAAGTCATATCCAAGCAGTTACCACAGAGGAACCAGCTAGCAGTTGGACTGAAATCCGGGCTCCCGGAACTTTCTTTCCCGGTATAATCAAGGCGGGAACCTATTACAGTAATCGCGGTAAGGAGTTCTGGTACGTGACGAACGATCGGGATTACTTGGTATTGTCACTTCAGGAGGAGTCTTTCCAGAAAATAATCCTGACTTTGGAGCAAAATGAAGATTGGCGATCGCGCATCGCCGAAACTATATCTGAACTGATCAGTGCTAATGAGGATTAAGGGTCTATGAAAAAAGTTGGACTTACCCAAAAAACAGAAGTAGCTATGCCAGAAAATATTGATAGGGAGACAATCAGTCTCAGCACGAACCCCGAGTTTTTAGCCATTTGAGCAAAATAAAGGGCAAGTTTGAAAGCAGAAGGAGGAATTACCCTAGCAGAAGTAAAGCGGCGCTTAGGTATGGCTTGAATAAGGTGCGATCGGGCGGCAAATTAATGCCAGCAATCTAGCCCGCGCAGGCGGGCTTCGTTCATGTAGCCGGACCCTTTAGGGTTCGGGCGGCTAAGGTGCGATCGCGCGGTAAATTAATGCCAGCAATCTAGCCCGCGCAGGCGGGCTTCGTTCATGTAGCCGGACCCTTTAGGGTTCGGGCTGTGCGCCCTGTAGCTGGTTAATAATCGGATTTCCCAGGACAATAATCAGGGCCGAAAGAGCGACGATCGGGACAACGGGGAGAAACCCAAAGGTCAAGCTTGGCGGAATCAGACCCAATTGAAAGCCCAGCAGCACCAATTCTCCCGCTACAATAGAGATGATACAACTCAGGGGGTGAATGTTTTTGCCATACAAGGCAGCAATCACCGTCGGGAAGAGTACCGATAATCCCGTAAAGGCTTGGGTGGCCATGGCCAAGATTGAAGCTGGCGGTTTGTAGGCGAGGATCAAACCAACGATGGCTGCTAAAACAATCAGCACTCTGCCCACAAGGGTTTGCTCTTTGAGAGAAGCATTTTTCCGGAAGTAGGATATGTAAATATCCCGGGTCAGCATTGAACTAATCGCCAACAACTGGGAATCCATTGTTGACATAAATGCTGCTAAGGCCCCCACCATCACAAAGGAACTCAGCCATATGGGAGCATATTGTTCCAGCATCATGGGCAAAATTCGATCGGCCTCTTTTCCTACCAGATCCGGAAAAGCTATATGCCCCCACATCCCAATCATCACGGGGCAAATAAATAAGATTGTTGTTACAATTGGATATAATACTGTAGAAACTTTCAGGGACTTGGCATTTTTAGCTGCATAAAACCGCATTAACATTTGCGGTAACATCGGCAGGGCAAAATTCCAGAGAATAATATAGCTAAACAACTTTTTCGGCGTGAAAAAATTATTGACTCCCTGTCGAGATAAAAGTTCTGGGGAAATCTCGTAGACATTGCTGTTAGCTGTCCCTAAACCCCCAAGGCTATTGGCGATCGCGCCGAAGGCAGCAAGCATGAGCACAAACATTAACACTCCTTGCAAAACATCGGTTAAAGCGACGCTTTTCATCCCGCCCACGCAGACATAGAAAACAATAATCAATGTTAAAAGCGTCGCCCCCACAAAGTAGGGAATTTGTCCGTCAGTCAAGCTTGATAGCAGATACCCTGCCCCGATCGGCTGTAAAGTTAAATAAGGCAGGGTGAAAATTACCATCACCGCCATCACTAGCAATTTCAGGGCTTTGCTATGGAAGCAAACATCAATCAATTCTGGGGAGTGATTAATCCTTTTTTCTTGCCCAACTGACATACTTTGTAGCCGATATAATAGAAACCCAGTCCTGCTAAACCCGTGTCAAAGGCCATCATCGGGTAATAACTCAGGCCGATGCGATAGCCAGATCCGGCAAATCCCAGAAAAAAGAAGGCGCTGAAATTGGTGGCGCTGAGGGTGAAAAAAAGGACGATCGGGTTAATTTTGCGATCGGCGAGAAAATAGCCTTCTACCGTATTCTGTTCCTTTTGATAACCCGCTATTCCTACCCACAGCGTCCCCAACAAATAGAGGGCGATCGCCAGATAGGGCATCAGGTACTCTATTGACATCAGTCGTTTTCCTCCGTCTTCCAAAATTGCAATGTAAATATCAGCATAGCAACAGTCAGGACAATTTGCAAGCCGACCAAATATAAGAACCAGGTGGGCAGATTTAAGAATGACAAGGAAATGTCTTGTCCCCCAGACCTAAAATTAAGGGTGAGAAGCGCTATCACTGTAAAGCAGAAAAACCAGAATGATGAGGATTGAAAAATTTTCATAGTGATATTCAAGAGAGGTGGTGGGCGGTGGTGGGCGGTGTCCACCCTACATTACCATTGGGGCATTTTGGCAAGCAATTTGCTAGCAGCTATGCTATCGGTAGGCTTAGAAAAGAAATAGCCCTGGCCATATTCGCATTTTAATTCTCTCAACTGACTTAGCTGTTGTGCTACTTCCACTCCTTCGGCAACAATATCCATCCCTAAGTTGTGGGCCAGAGACACGATCGTCCTCACGATCTCGGCGTTCTCCCGATCGAGGTGCATGGGACTCACAAAGGACTTGTCAATCTTTAAGGTATGTATTGGCAATTTGTGTAGGCGACTCAGAGAAGAGTAGCCCGTACCAAAGTCATCAATACTCAGTCCTATTCCCAAGTATTTTATCTTTTCCAAGGTACAGACTACCAATTCATCATTTTCCACGATCGCGCTTTCAGTTATTTCCAGCTTCAGGCTGTGCCGATCGCACTTGGTCTGGCGCAAAATTTGATCCAACCGCCAGATCAGATCGGCTTGAGAAAACTGCTTCGTAGACAGATTTACGCTCATAGTTAATGCGGTCGAAAAGCGCTGTTGCCAATGGGCCAACTGCGTGCAAGCTTCTCGCAATACCCACCAACCCAAAGGAATAATTAACCCAGTCTCCTCTGCTACGGGGATAAACTGGGCTGGAGAAATTAGACCTCGACTGGGATGCTGCCAGCGGACCAGGGCCTCGAAGCCTGTAATTTGACCCGTCTGGAGTGAGATAATGGGCTGATAGTGAAGTAGTAATTGCTGCTGCTCAATTGCCTGTCGCAAGTCGTTCTCCAAGCGCAGGCGTGAGACACAGACATCGTGCATCTTTTGGTCGAACACTACGGCTTTTGCCCCACCCTCTGCCTTGGCACGATACATGGCAATATCGGCATTTCGCAGTAACTCTTGTGACAGTTCTGAGTACATCTTTCCGGATAAATCTAGGTTCCATCCCGATCGATCCATCCCCTCCGAGACACCCAGAACTATACCAATGCTAGCAGTAGTAAATACTTCCTGTCCGTCAATCAGCAAGGGAAAGCTCAATTCCTTCTGGATTAATTCCGCTACCTCGATCGCCGTCTCTCGATTAACATTCTCTAGCAGGATCGCAAACTCATCTCCTCCTACTCGGGCCACCAGATATTCGGGGTTGAGATAGAAATTCAAGCGCTTGGCAATGGCTATCAGCAGTTGGTCCCCTGCCAGGTGTCCCAGACTGTCATTAATCAGTTTGAATCGATCCAGGTCTAAAAACAGCAGCGCCAACTGATATCCTGGTTCCTGTTGGAGTCGGGTCGCTGCTGCCCACAGTTGTTTCCTCAATAATTCTCGGTTGGGTAACCCTGTCAGTCCATCGTGAAATGCTTGATAATATAATTGCTCCTCTGCTTTCTTGCGATCGGTTATGTCCCGCTGAATGGCCAGATAGTGAGTTACCTCCCCCTTACTGTCGTAAATTGGCTCTATGTGCCACCCGTTGTAAAATGCTGTCCCATCTTTGCGGTAGTTGATCGTTTCTCCATAGAACACCCGTCCTGCTGATAAATCTTCCCGCAGTCGATCCAACACTTTCGGGTCCGTGTCTGGACCTTGCAGCATCCGGGGCGTCTTCCCGATCGCCTCTTGAGGGCTATAACCGGTCATCCGGGTGAAGGCGGGATTGACGAATACTATTTCTGGACCGGGTGACTTGAGATTAGTGTTGGTAATCAGGATCGAATCTTGTGCATTGTGTACTGCTGAGGCCAACAGTCGCAGTTCTTCCTGGGAACGGTGCTGCTCGATCGCCTGGGACAGAATATTTGCGATCGCCTCTAGGAATTGTACGTCATAATCGGTAAAATTTTGCCTTTGGTGGTTGCAAGCCAATAATACTCCAAAAGGCTGTGGCTGTTCCGTCCTGGGAATCACCACCCCCGCACAGCTGACTAACCCTCGATCGCGCAATTTTTGAGATTCTGCACCGCGCATCTGCCACAAGTCTGAGATCGCCACTGATTTGCTCAACTGGAGAATATAGTCGGCCATCTGAGCTTCTCCAGAGGCCAAAGGTAACAGACAACAATCATATTCTTTTTCTGTAGCAGTTTCTCTTTCCCTTCCTACTATATTTGGATATTTCTGGCTTACACTGGTACGCACTTCCCAGACCTGAGATTCCCGTTCTAGCACCTTCACCAAAGATACCTTGAGCGTCTCCATCACCAGATCTGCCGCTTCCGATAGCAGCGTTGCCAGGGGTATTCTACTCAAGGCCCGCCCTGATAGCTGTGCGATCGCCGTCTGCCTTGCCAGCTGCTCCTGCAGAGGCCCGATCTGCCTTTCCTCCGACTGTCCCAGGTCCCGACAGCCCGATCTCTGTTTCTCTCTCTCGATCGTCCTTTGCATATTTCCTCTTTTTTGTCAAGTCTTCTGCGTTGCTTTGACTGGCTCTGGGGCCGGTTGTATGCCTATCAGGATTCTTAAGATAATCTAAAGACTATGTTACTAAATGTAAAGCTACATGGCCAGCATCTGCTAGTGTCCCCTGAGAGTGCGATCGGTACGAACTAAATATACTTGCGGTTAGAGGGTACGGTAGTGCTAAGATGCAAGTTAACTGGCACCTATATAAAATCGAGTCGTGAATTCAATAACTCCACAGGAACAGGATTTTTCTCCAACCAGCAGCTCGACAGTAAATCCCAAAGCTGATACTAAACATTCTGTATTGGTTTGCCAGTACCGGTCTTGTGAGAAAAACGGTTCCGCAGCAGTGCTGGCAGCGTTCGAGTCAGGAGAAATTCCGGGAGTGGAGGTCACCGGCAGTAACTGCCTGGGACAGTGTAGCACTGGTCCCACGGTGCGGGTGCTGCCAGAGGAAACCTGGTATTGCCGAGTTCAGCCCCAAGATGTGCCAGAGGTGATCGAACGACATTTACTCCATGGTAAACCCGTAGCCAGACTGCTGCATCCGCGATTCCATCCCTATGCTCAGTATTACATCCCTTAGAGGACAAACTGGAGCAGCATGGAGGCGATCGATCCGACAGCATTCATAAAGCGCTGGCGTTTGGCGGCGCGGCGAGTTTCTGCGATCGCTTCTTCGGTGATTTTGACAAACTCCTGGGAGATTTCGTAGCCTTGGGAGTTTTGTTGGAGTTCAAACAGTTCGCTAGCTTTATGCCAATCTGCTATGGCGCTGGGGGCATCTCCTAACTGGAGGTGACTGAGGCCGCGACCTAGGTATGCTGGGGCAAATTCGGGATTGAGATCTAATGCTTGCTCGAAATTGGCGATCGCGCCTCTATGGTCTCCCAGCTGCACGTCTGCGATCGCCAATTTATAATGGTCTTCAGGCTGGAGGATACCCCTGGGAAGGGCAATAGTGCCGCGCAAATTCGCCCCTTCCAAAACAGCATCCTGTAAAATTGCATTTCCGAGAAAGGCATGACCGAGGTTGGCACCTGCGAGGTTAGCGCCTGTAAAATTGGCATTGGCGAGGTTGGCGCGACTGAGGTTGGCACCCATGAGGTTGGCACCGCTGAGGTCGGCACCGCTGAGGTTGGCGTCAAAAAGAACTGCACCGGACAGGTCGGCACCGCTGAGGTTGGCACGGCTGAGATTTGCTCGATCCAGATTAGCACCTGATAGGTCAGCTTCCCTGAGATCGGCTTTGCGCAAGTTTGCCAAGTACAAACCAGCGTTAGAGAGATCGCATCCCGGACAGGTTTTTGTCCCTAGCAACTGGGTGAGTTCGACGAGATTTTCGGCGGCCACGGGGGCTGATAAGGCTATACTGGTCAACAATGTCGCCGCTGCTATGATTTTTCTTTTCATAAAATATATACGCGCTTTGTTGGGCTCTTCTGATATCTTGCACTATTTTTGAATATTGCTACAGTCTCAGCCGGTAATTCCCTCACTTCGCTGTTAGCCCGCCGGGGGTTCAAACCCCGGCTAATAGCTAAAGTCGGTTAAAAACCGACTAATACATTTAGAAAAAATAATACCAATTTATTTGATGTTGTCATAGAGAAAAAACCTACCATCTCGTTACCAGGTAGAACCTGGTAACGATCTTCTGAGGCTCCCGCCTCCTTATAATCCTCGATCCCGTCAAGTATATCAGATATTAAAAAAATGGTATAATGCTACAAATGATCGGATGGAATTATTTTCCAGGGTGGCTTTTCCGTCGCGTTTTTTTAAATTTGATTACCATTATCCATTATCCATTTGCTAACTGTGACAGGTTTTCTTAACTTAAATAAACCAGCAGGTTTAACTTCTCATGACTGTGTGGCCCGGGTGCGGCGCTTGCTGCGCCTCAAGCGGGTGGGTCATGCTGGCACTTTAGACCCGGCGGCCACTGGGGTTTTGCCGATCGCCCTCTCTAAGGCGACCCGACTATTACAGTTTCTCCCTCAAGATAAAGCTTATCATGGCACTATTCGCCTGGGCGTTACTACTACTACTGATGATACCCAAGGGGAGGTTATCTATTCTCAAGGGGCAGACTATGTAACCCTGGATACCGTGCGATCGGCCCTGAAGCAGTTTGAGGGTAAGATTCAGCAGGTGCCTCCCAATTATAGCGCCATTCAGGTCCAGGGTAAACGCCTCTATAATATGGCCCGGAGTGGCGAAAAGATTCAGGTTCAGGCCCGTTCTGTGGAAGTTTATAATATAGATGTTTTGGCTTGGCGACCGGGGGAGTTTGCAGAACTGGATGTGGCGATCGCCTGCGGTCCGGGCACCTATATTCGCGCGATCGCGCGGGACTTGGGTGCTGCTTTGCAGGTTGGTGGCACCCTCGCTGCCCTCGATCGCACTTATAGCAGTGGCTTCAGTTTAGCAGATAGCTTGACCTTTGATGAGTTTGAATCTCAGTTGCAACGGCAGATCTTTACCCCATATCCCCCGATGTCGCCCTGGCACAACTTGGGGCGATAGAACTCCGGGCCGACCAAGGGCGTCGTTGGTGTAATGGTCAACGTTTAACGGTAAACAATGTCGCAGAAATTGATAATATATCTGATGCAAATGGCGATAAAATAGTAAGAGTAAAACATGAGGATGGACGTTTATTAGGCATTGGCAAGCTGGGGAATGAAGAGAATAATATCTTGTTAATTCCTCAAGTTGTAATTCAGTAGGGTGGGCACCGCCCACCAAAACCGGTATGGAAATCTTCTTTGAAATTCACTCAAACTTACCCAAGGAAAGCCCGGGTGGTGACGAGTATACTCGCCAGGCATATGGGATGCTTCCCTTATTATCCCAGCCGACTATTCTCGATATTGGTTGCGGTCCCGGATCTCAAACCCTAGAACTGGCCAGGTTGACTGACGGGAAGATTGTCGCGATCGATACCCATCAACCCTTCTTAGATCGGCTGGAAGCCGCAGCAGCAGCATCGGGTTCGATGGACAGGATTACCTGTTTGAACCGATCGATGTTTGACCTATCTTTTCCCGACCAGACGTTTGACGTGCTATGGGCGGAAGGGTCGATTTATATCATGGGCTTTGAACGGGGATTGAAGCAATGGCGTCCTTTGGTAAAATCGGGAGGCTATGTGGTAGCGTCGGAACTGGTTTGGTTGCAGCAGCACCCCCCGAAAATAATCCAAGAGTTTTGGCAGCAAAACTATCCTGGTATGCCGACCGTAGAGCAGCTATTAAACCTGATTCCCGAGTGTGGATACGACATAGTGGGGCACTTTACCCTTCCAGAACAGGCTTGGTGGAACTACTATCAGCCATTGGCAGCCAGAATCGATCGCCTGCGGGAGTTGTACGGCAATGGTTCAGAGGCGTTGACTGTCTTGGAAAACGAGCAGCGCGAGCTTGAAATGTACCGGGAATACCATGATTACTATGGTTACCAGTTTTTCGCCTTGCAAAAGTCCGTTAAGCCAAAGTAAGCCACAGTTCGTTGTCACCATCCTTTAGCCCGACTTGGGGTGGGGCTTTAGCCCAACAATAAGCCAATTTTTCTTGCGTCTGCCCTGGATTTACGACCGAAATGCAAATTAACATTAGTTTTGAGGGATTAAATTAGTAACAGCACTGGCAATAATTATGATGTCAACTCACCCGTGGGGGTGCACAAGTAGGCGATTGTTCTGTACTACATCAAGAGAGAGAAACGCTATATACCATAGATGCTGATAGCAGATTGATTAAATTTAATTCACAAAAATTCACAAAAATTAAATAAAAAAATCTGCGCTCGGAGAAAATAGGTTAAACTGAAAGAGGTATTGCATAACTAGAGAGAGAGTTGAAGTTGGCGGCACGCTTGGGGAGGTGGAGCACCGTATACTGCTCGACAGTCTAATTCATGCTTTGGGTCAGCCCAGCAGGCATTTTATTGTTGGCTCCGTTGTCCGCAATCCCTCAGGCAGGCAAACGACCAAGCCTCTGCAAATATGCCTTGGCTTATCGCCCGTTCCCCCCGATGTTGTCTTCATGCGGGGATGCGGCGATATTGAATTGGAAACACTAATAAAAAGCGCCGGGAACGCCACCCGTTTTGTCCGAGTTAACGAATCGGTCAACCCCGTAGCGGCCTATATAGCCGCGCTCGACGCCGCTTTTATCCCTCATATTCAAGCGGACGCTTTTGACTCTCGGCGCGAGATGTATCCGCAGCGCGGAGTTGTCGTCCTTTGCGGCGATGTTTTGGAATCGCGGCGTTACGAAAGCCTTGAAATGCGGATTAATTGCTGGAGCAACGGGCGGATTAATGTCGTCAATGAGCGCAACGGCAAAAAAAATGTTTGTGGCATAGTGATAGCCGACGGATCGGCAGCCGACTTCGCCTTGCCTGTATTGCATATCCCAGGGAACAGTGCCGCAAATCGCCCGGACTGGATGGGGACAGTGGATAATCCGTGCGGGCCCTGTTGCCAAATTTCTGTCAGATGCGGAATCTGCCTTGGGATGCTCCCAAAAATCCGCCTATACCAACGACGGATTTGTGAAGGAGTATATTGCGCAATCGCGGAGCGGTAATCTGAGAGATCACGGCATAATGGACCCAATTGTATGGGACTTTCTGCCGACAGGCGATTTGTTGCGTTCTGCCCGGATTCTGGACATTGGTTCCGGATATGGGCGATGGGCCGCCCGGCTTATTAACAAAAACGCCGCAGAGGTTGTTGGCGTTGAACCGTCGCCCCAAATGTGCAGCGAGCTAAATGCACAAAAAATCCCCCGCTTTCGGCTGTTGCAGTCGGGCATTGAAGATGCTCCGATTGATGGGCTTTTTGATGTCGCGATGGCTTTGATGTCGCTCCATTATGTCGTTGACCTTCCGCCCGTGATGCGTTTAATTGCCTCCCATTTAAAGCCAGGGGGGCGATTAATTGTCACTACTGAACATCCGTGGCGCACATCTGCGGAACATAATCGTTGGCGACCGCATCCAACTGACGCCATGCGCCGCCAGGGAATCATCGATGGGTATTGCGATGAAGGCCCCCGGGTTTTCACTTGGTTCGGCCGCCCCGAACCGGTCGTTGTTCAGCATCGCACTATTGAGACATGGATACGGGTGCTTCGCAACGCAGGTTTTAATATACTTGCTATCCGCGAACCCGCTTCGTCTGACCCAAAAGATGGCAACAACCCAAGGTTTTTGCTACTGTGCGCTGAAACTTCCGCCTCCTCCGAAAAGGGAGGAGCTTGCCAAACCACAAGCGGGCTTGCAGAGCGCACGGATTGAATAAATCGTCCAAACCCGCCCGTTTCCCAACAGAACGGCTTCCCCAGGAGCCAATAACAGTCTGGGTGCTGGATCCAATGCACATCTGGTTTGAGTCGGAAGTTAGGATTAGATGGGGTGTTAGTCATAATTGACGAAGCTCTTCTCGTTGTAAAAACCCTGGCGGCTCTCCTGGGTTTTTCCTGTAAAATGTATACGGTGTTACCGTTTGACGATTTATGAAATGGATTTTAATCTCGATAAATTATTGAATTTTCCCAATGCAACTGTTGAAAGTTGCTCTATAATTGATGAGGTAAGCTATTTTCAAATTCGCTGATGAAAAAATACAAGGTCCTATTTGTGGAGAAATACAAATAAACTGCATCAAGACGTGAAATTTTAATCAGAGATTTGTCAGCAATGGCTGCAAGTGGAGGGACAAACCCTGCGACTTCCCGGCATGGCAAACTGTATATAAATATTTTCGTAATATTAGGGATCTATTGCTCCGCTGGACTCCGGCGGCCGCCGGTCGTCCCGAAAGTCCGTGACTAGAGCGTCGGTCCACTAATAAAGCTTGACAAATTGTTCAATCTGTGCATAGACGGAAAATCGTTCTCCAGTTCGTCTCCCGCTCTCCACTTAGGGCCCCTCTGGATCTCGTAATTTTGTTCAAAATTGTCTCACAAACCGACAAATTTTAGCACATGCACATTTCTTTTTTTTGTCAACTACTTCTACTGGACCGACGCTCTAGGCGGTTCTCGATAGTCAAAGTGTGCAAACCGATACTATGGTGCATTCCTCTTCGCTGCCCATGGGCCCGCCCTACGCCTAACCCCGGACAGGCGAGACAAGTCCTACGCCTAACCCCAGACAGGCGAGACAAGTCCTACGATTTGATAGGCTAGCTAAAATACTCTTGGGAACGGAAAATAAAGGTGGACATTCAAATTGGGCGGGGCAAAACAGCTCGTAGAGCTTACGGAATCGATGAAATAGCCTTAGTGCCAGGAACTCGGACCTTAGATCCGAAGTTGGCAGACACCAGCTGGCGCATCGGTGGCATCAAGCGAGAAATTCCCATCATCGCCAGTGCGATGGATAGTGTAGTAGATGTGAAGATGGCAGTCTCCCTATCTCAGTTAGGGGCATTAGGCGTGCTGAACTTAGAAGGAATTTATACTCGCTACCCAGATCCAGCACCAGTGCTAGACAAGATCGCTTCTGTGGGAAAAACAGAGTTTGTCTCCCTGATGCAGCAGCTATATGCCGAACCAATTCAACCAGAACTAATACGAGCGCGGATTGGAGAAATTAAAAGTCAGCATGGAATAGCAGCAGTCAGTGCGACTCCAGTAGGAGCGAGCAAATATGGCTCAATAGTAGCAGAGGCGGGTGCAAATCTATTCTTCGTGCAAGCAACGGTAGTCTCAACGACCCACCTGTCGCCGGAGTCAGTTACACCCCTAGACTTGGTCAAACTTTGTCAGGAAATGCCAGTACCAGTGATTGTGGGCAACTGCGTCACCTATGAAGTCGCCCTGAATTTGATGAAAGCAGGTGCCGCAGCGGTGCTGATCGGTATAGGGCCTGGTGCAGCCTGTACCTCTCGCGGCGTACTGGGTGTGGGAGTCCCCCAAGCAACGGCGATCGCCGACTGTGCTGCGGCCCGGGATAGCTATTACCAGGAAACCAGCAACTACATCCCAGTAATTGCCGATGGCGGATTAATTACCGGAGGTGACATCTGCAAATGCATAGCCTGCGGTGCTGACGGCGTCATGATCGGTTCACCCCTAGCCAGAGCCAAAGAAGCCCCCGGACGGGGTTATCATTGGGGCATGGCCACTCCCAGTCCCGTTTTACCTCGGGGCACGCGCATTAGCGTCGGCGCAACCGGTACCTTAGCAGAAATCCTCACCGGTCCAGCAAGACTGGATGACGGCACCCATAACCTCTTGGGGGCCTTAAAAACTAGCATGGGCACAGTGGGAGCGAAGAATATCAAAGAAATGCAGCAAGTAGAGATAGCGATCGCACCCTCCTTGCTGACCGAAGGGAAAGTCTATCAAAAAGCCCAGCAGCTAGGCATGGGTAAATAGACTTACCAGATGACCCGATTGAAAAAATCGGGGGCAAAACCAAATCCGTGGTCTAAAATAGAGATAGCGGAGACGCATGTTTCCGTTCACTCCTCACACCACACTCCGTCTGAACTGCGGTTCGGGCGGTTCTTTCTTTTCTAGGGGCGATCGGCTGCTTTCAGCGATTCGGCTGATATAAACAAACCACTTTGCTAAAATATGCTAAAGTAGGAACATGACGATGGATAGAGGAGTCCCGCTCCAGCTATCGGCAGTCAAACTCCCACCTAATATATCATCTCTTTATCTGGGGCAATAGATCGCGACTGCCCCCAAGCAGGGGATAATGGTTGTGGAGTCTACCGTCACCGGTAGAAGCAACTTGGGGGCCAGATGTGCGATCGGGCCAGCAACCCTAGATGCCGCAAGCGCAAACAGGCGTTGCACATTTTGGGGATGATATCATTTTTTGCACATAACTGAAAGTGGTTTATACTCTAGCTTTCAAACCTTTGCAAATATGCCCATCATCCCGTGATTGTGCAACGCCCGCAAACAAAAGTCAAGAGTGCCATCAGACTCTTGACTTTTCCCGGTCGCACAGGTTAAAGTGGGAAAAAGCCTATTCTTAGGTTTTCACCAAGCCCCTTCGATCCAGGGAAATGTCAAGATAAACCTTATAAGTGCAAGATAGGAAAGGATTGCCAGGAATGTCAGCAACCACACAAGTTACAGACGGAAGCTTTCAGAAAGACGTACTAGACAGTGAAATTCCCGTTTTAGTATATTTTTGGGCTCCTTGGTGCGGACCATGTCGGATGGTGTCACCTGTGGTAGAGGAAATAGCAGAACAGTACGACGGAAAGGTGAAGGTCGTTAAAGTTAATACAGACGATAATCCCAACATCGCTACCCAGTATGGGATCCGCAGTATTCCCACACTCATGATCTTTAAGGGTGGTCAACGAGTGGATATGGTAGTAGGTGCTGTGCCCAAGAGTACGCTGGCGGATACTTTGGAAAAGCATCTTAAAAAAGATGAGGAGTAGCTACCACCAGTTTGGTCGGGAAAGAGTGCTTCTAACTCGCCCAGTTGCGTAAGCGCCTTGAAGCTATACAGCGCATTCGAGGCGCTTTTCGGAAAAATCGGAACTGTCACAGCATGGTAAAATCATCATCTAATTCTCAGGAACTGGCATCTCTCCAGGCGGATGTGGCCCAATTAATTAACTAGCTGCCTTCCTTACAGCATGGCAAATGGATCCAGCATGCCCTAGTCACACTGGTGCAGATGGCTGGATCCGAAATAGACCTGTTGGATTGGAAAATCCTGACAGCATCCATGCAAGACATGGATCGAGGGTTTCAAATATTTTATCCCTATCGGGCGCAAAATTACCATGTTTGGTTCAGCCCGCCTGCCGCCAGATAGCCCAGAATATCAGATAAAAATTTCCACGTCCGAAACAGCCATTTTTGGCAAATTTATCCACAAAAATGCCATTTTGGGGTAATTTACAAGGCAATATCGGATCGTATGGGTTGATTTTGACGTTGATTTTCTATCTTGTTGCAACTTAGGTTAAAAATCATTTTGCACAACTACTTACCTAATCTATCTGAGAAACGCTATATTTCAGATACATCAGTAGATCATTGCCGAAATTAGGGTTCGTAGTTGCGCACATAGCGCCTATATGCTCTGCGGTTGGCGCTAAAGCGCAACAACTTCCCTTAGATTACGGGTATTACCAGGATTTGATACCACTGGTCACTGACACTAGGGATGGATATGACCATCGGGCAAGATAGCACCTTTAATATGAGCACCTTCAAAGTCAGCACCCCGGAGGTGGGCATCTTCAAGGTTAGCACCCTGGAGACGAGCACCCCATAAGTGAGCACGTCGCAGGTCCGCACCCTTAAGATCGGCATTGCTGAGATTAGCCCGCTTGAGATCGGCACCCCGCAAGTCGGCACCAGAGAGGTCCGCATGCCCTAGCTGTGTACGCCCTAGTTTAGCACCCTCCAGATGAGCCCCTTCCAAATTGGCACGCCATAATTTGGCACCTACTAAGTCTGCATTCTTCAGGTAGGCATCTTCTAGGTAGGCTTCTGGGAGTTTAGCATTTCCGAGGTAAGCACCCCGAAGGTCAGCTTTTCCCAGATCGGCACCTTGGAGGTTAGCATTTCCCAGATTGGCTCCTGTAAGATAGGCCGAGCCCAGGTCCGCACCCTGCAGGTTGGCACCAGCAAGGTCAGCGCCTCGCAGATTAGCGCCTCGCAGATTAGCTCCAGCTAGGTTAGCACCGGCTAGTTTCATACCCCGGAGATTAGCACCTCTGAGATCGCAGTGGGTACATTGACGATTGGACAGCAACCGGTGATGGATATTTCCCGAGCTTGTCAGATGGTTGTGATGCTGTTGGACGTTGTGAATCTGTAGCCCTGTTTCATATAAAGCCGGTTCGTTTCGCAACATCATCGGAGTTCGACCCAGAAGGGATAAACTCCCCAGGGTGGCTAATCCGACCACAGCGGCTCCGGTAGAGAATTGGAGGCTGTTGATTAGCATGCCTCGGGAAGTACCTAGGGCCGACAACATCAATAGGTCGCAGTGCTGCCAGGGCAGTTGCGGCATTAGCAAAGCGATGCTTGGGGTTAGGTGCTGTCATTTTTTCTAGCCAGCGGATAAACTGACGATTTACCCTTGGCACCAAATTCTTGAAGTTGATGCGAAAAGACCCATCAACTAAATTGCCGATTTCCGTTGATTTGGTGTTAGTCAGCAAGCAGATCAGGGTTGCACCCAGACTGTAAAGGTCCGATGCCGCAGTCAGCTGGCGATTAAACAGCTTTTCTGGAGGCATAAATCCTAAAGTGCCTTTGACAGCGCTACTAGCGGCCACTTCGGAGCCTCCATTGCGGGCAAAGCCAAAATCCACCAGGTAAACCTTGAGGTTTTGCCAACGATCGACCAGGATATTTTCCGGTTTAATATCTTGATGGATGATGGGAGGGTTCAGTGATTGTAAGTAAATCAGCACCTCTAATATAGCACAGCCAATCTGCTTAATTTCCTGGGGTGTCCAGGGGTAAGGTTCGGCTAAAGATGGTGCCTGTTTGTATTCCTGCACCATACAGAAGCCTGTTGGGGTGGCGAAAGAATCCAGATAGCAGGGGATACTGGGATGATTGAGTTGCTGTAGTACCCGAATTTCTTGCTCATAGGCGTCGTAGTCTGACCAGCTGGAGGCTGAGTGAGCAAAATTGAACTGTTTAATCACCACGGCGTCAGAACGCGAGCCTCTGGGGGCCAGTGCCTGTGGGGTCTCTGGCGAAATTGGACTTCTATTCGCCAGGTAGGTAACGCGACCACAAGTGCGATTTTGCCCCAGTTCCCGTTCGACTTGATAGTTGTGGCTGGAGAAATCTGGTAAGTTATTCATAGGCCGATGGATGCTGGTTGGGATATGGCTTGTTTACCATTTTGCCACCGAAATCCCGATCTGGCAAAAATTTTCGCGCCTTCTAGCGCCAGGGCCGATCCTGGGGCGATCGCCCAATATTTTCGCTGCCCGAGCAGGGGAATTCAACAAATCTATGTAACTTTTCGTTAAGTTAGCTACAAACATCTCCCAAAAAGACGTTCATGCATGTTTACATTTCTTAACATCGACTTGTTTATTTCCATTTTCTTTTTCCCATTCGCAATTAGTTCCTTTTATTCGCAATAACCTCGACAAAAGTGAGATGCTCCCGAAAAATTGGCCTATTATAGCCAAAACTGCCGATCCCCTGAGAGCATACCGGTGGGAGAAATCCCGTGTAACCGCAGATAAGCCATGCGATCGGATCCATAGAGTGGCATGGGCAAGCGTGGCGATTTTAACGCGCCATGATGCAACAATGTCAGTTTCAGGGTAGCTTCTACTACAGTTTCGATCGATGCTTGGTGTCCTTGCTCATGTACGGTCAAACGCAGGGGACGCGCCAAACCAACATTAGCAGAAACCTCAGTCGTTATGACAATAGCTTCCCGTAAGGATTTGCGAAGTGCCAATCCTTTTTTCGGTGCCGTCACTGCTTTCTGTTTCAGGTTGTATAGTCGAGGCACGCCAGACTTTCTGCACTCCACTAAAATAAACTTCGAGTCAATTGCCTTTTGCCATTTTACTAAATTATCAACTTCATTGCCACAAAAAGGTCCGTCCCTGTAGATCAGAACAGTTTTGCGTTGGAGTTGAGATGCAGGTAGCAAGGTGTTCAAAAGCTGTGCTGGAATTTCTTCTCCTTCAATCATCGCATCTTCCAGATGGTAGCGAATGAACTCTCCTCGCCGTCCATAAACACGAATGCTTGCACAGGCATTGTTACTTCCGGCTACGTTCTTTTTGGCAACTCGGGAAATATCCAAGCCAACGAAATAATCCGCGACCTCTAAAGGTTCAGCTAGAATGAAAGGTAAGTTACCCAGTTTTGCCAGAACCCCTGGAATCACCTGATTGAGAACGAAGTTTGTTTGCACCTTCAAGGTGTCCTCATAAATCACTTGGCTGGCAATCCCGCGTCGAAGCAACCGCGAGTATACCCAATAATATAGACTGCCGTCCTCTTCCCGATCGGCCTGGCGATCGCTCTCTGGCAAAAAGGTCAAAACAATGTCAGGCGTCGGCACAAGCAATTCGTCAAGCGCTTTTTCTACTTCCGCTTTTGCCTTTGCTGCACTCAAATTATTGACTGACAAATGCTTCGTATTAATGATTTCGCTCTCAAAACCATAGCGTTTTAGCTGTTCTCCAACTTTCTTGAGAAATGGAGTCAGCGTGCGATCGTATAATTTTATAGCTGCAATGCGGATTAATCGCCGATTATCTTGGTATCGATCGTGACGGCGATAAACACCTCCTGTAGACAAACCCTTGAGAATTTCACCTGATGGGCGAGTAACATTTTTCCCGAAAAGAAGTGGGGTTTGGTCCAGGGGAGTCGATGGTTGCCAGAACAAAGATGGGGAATATTTGCTGTTGATACTACGCTGTAGCTCAAAGCCATAGACTTCTAGAGATTTGTTAGCTATTTCCTTGAAGTAACTTAATAGTTTTTTTTCGCTCTTCGTGGGAAATTTTAGTTTTCTCGATCAATTTTCCATATTCCACCTCAAAACTCGCAGCTGTTTCAGGGGTAACGCAAGGGCGTAAAGCCGCCATTGCATAGTGATACTGCTTCCCATTCTTGCCAAATTGTACCCCCACCAAGGGTTGATTGTCAGGCGAATCTCGCAGTGCTTGTTTGCTGACTGCACCTGTCGCCTTTGCGATTAATTTTTCCCGGTGTTCTCCAATTTTGCCGACAATGGCGCTAATAGTACCGCTACCTCCAGATTCAATGTTTTGAACTTTCAAACCAATTAAAAGTTCTTGAGTATTTTGCCGGAAGGGATGATTATTGTAGAAATCAGCCAAGTTCCCCTTATAGAGAATACTGCTGCGAACCGTTATAGTTACAGCAGGCTGTAATTTACCGTCGAGTTCGATGGTTTCTGACCAAATATCAACCTCGCGCCTGACTTCAACTCCTTTGTCAGAGAAAACCACAGGTTGCTGGAATTTCGTCTCCCTTAAGACTTGAACGGCCAGTTGAGCTATAATTAAAGGAGTTGCCTTTGGTTCGCGCACCCATTGAAATGACCAGTAGCGATCGCCAATCTCATCTTTTAACTCTTCTTGGATATTTTCTAGTGCCTTTTTCAACTCAGCTTTGTCTGGCATAGTACTACCTGGTTTGGCTAAAATCCAAAAATATGATTTTTTCCAGATAGCAACTAGATCGGGAAACTGGCGACTAAACCGGAAAGCTAAGCGGTTTCCCTCCTGCCGTTCCACTTCAGGTGTCAGTCGAAAACAGATTAAATTCGGCTGCGAGATAGTTAAGGGGAAAATCTCGCTCAAAAATCTGGGAGATGTCTGAACTTGAACTTGAGTAGTCATGCGGAAACCTCAGAAACAGAAAATTTACAAATGGAATTAAAGGCGCAGTACCGACAAGCAAAACCTGGGTTTGGCGGAAAAATTTCCGTGAAGCAGGCAGGGTTTTGTCTGTTTTGTCGGTAACGTCTCAAATCTTGCTGATGCTGTTTGGCTATGTGGGTCAACTCGCTCTGAATGGCTCGCAGTTGGACATTTGTCGCCTTAATATCCTCAGACGCTTTACCAGTTTCCAAGTTATAGAAAGAGGCGATCGCTGGTTGTTGGGGATAGAGATAGCGGGCGGCTAGCAGGTAAACAAATGCCTGTCGGCGGTCAAAATCAGATTTACCCGTCTTGAAGTCTAAAATATGCAGCGTGCCGTCAGGCTCAGTAAAAATACAGTCGATCGCGGCAAAGAGGTTAAAGACATAGTTCCCTTCCCGGATTAAAATAGGTGTGGGATATCCCTCATCACCTCGGATCAGCTTGACGATGTTCTTCCCAAGGAGAATAGGATTTTCACCGTACTTTTTGAGGATGGCTGTCACTCGGGCCTGAACTGTAGCTGACTCTTGAGACAATTGTAAGATCTCTGCCACTTGCTCCACAGCATCTCTTCGGTACAAGATCGGGGAGTTCTGATGAAACTCGTAAACCCCCTTTTGGGCGAGAATGCCAATCCGCTGAGCTGTGTTATCTTGTTCCAAGAGCGCTTTAACTTGGGGTTCTTTCTTGCGAGCCTTAGTGAAACCCCGCTTCATATCACAGTGCCAGTATTCCTGTCCTACTGGTGGGGAAAACAAAGACCAGAGATTATAACTGGCAAATTGCCAAATTTTCTTCATAAGTTTAAACTCCTTTGAGGGTTTTTACTTAGAGGTTGAGTTTCTTTGCCTCAACAGGGGGCTAGCTCCCACCTACATTGATTTTTCGATCGTATATCACATCTCACTTTTTTTGTCAACCAATTCTGCTGAACAGCTGAACAGACGCTCCAGCATGAAAAGGAGAGGGTTTTGGTCTCAAAGTTGCCATAGAGCCAAGTATGAACTGCCCTTGCCGAGGTAGCAAACCACCGGCGTCTAGTTGACTGATTTAGCCAACTAGCGACGATGCTAGCTAACTTATGTTGACTAAAATCGCCAACCCCGAGGATGAAAACTTGGCCCGATGGCCAAGCACAAGCTGCCCGGGCCGGGGTAGCCACCGGTCAAGTTGACTAATTTAGCCAACCTACTTCGATGCTAACTTATGTTGACTAAGATAGTCAACCCCGAGGATGAAAACCTGGCCATAGGGGCCAAATACAAGCTGCCCTTGTTGAGGTAGTCACCCACCGGCGTTATGTTGACTAATTTAGCCAACACGCTCCGATGCTAACTCATGTTGACTTATATCGTCAACCCTTAGTATGATTAGTAAGTAAGTAGGGAAAAAACCGTGAATCAGACGTTTGGCAAGGTTATTCGTCAAGCCCGCAGAGACAAGGGATACAGCCAGCGCGAGCTAGCCAAGTTGATAGGGGTGAATTATACCTACCTATCCAAGCTAGAGAACGACCACGCTGGGTATCCTCCTAGCGAGGAGGTCATTGAGTCCTTAGGGCGTCATCTAGAATTGGACGAAGTCGAGCTAAAATACTTAGCTGGCAGGATTGCGCCAGAAGACGAGGAAATTTTTAAAGAACTTATCAAGAGGTATAAACAGATGCCTGCTTTGCTCCGCCGCATACGGGACAATCCTGATTATGCCCAAAAATTACTTCAGGAAGTAACCCAAGTAGAAAATGAGGAGGAGCCATTTTGAATGTAATCAAGCCCTATCGCTTCATTCCCAAGGAGGAAATTGAGCGTCAGGCTAATGACCTTCTCAAGCAAATGGAGGCGACGCAAAATTTGGCACCCAAATGGCCTTTTGATGCTACTCGCGTGGCTGACTTTTTGGATCTAGGTGTTGTCTGGGACAGAATAGAGCCTGATGAGGAAGGGCCAATTGCAGCTATGATTCTGCCGCTTCAAAGTGAAATTGTAATAAATGAAGATATTTCAGCAATACATGGAGGCTTTGGCGAATCAACATTAGCCCATGAAATTGGACATTGGGAACTTCATATTGACCATAACGCGGTTGGGAAGTTTTTAGATCGCAGGGCGGATGGTATCGAAAAAACTATTATAGCGCCGTTTTTATGTCGTAGCGATACCATTCAGCGAGGGATTGAATGGCAAGCTCAGTATTTTGCTAGTTGTTTATTGATGCCTGTTGATAAGCTAGAAGAAGTTCAAAAGGGACGCGATTTAACGAAATGGCCTCATCTTTACGCTATAAAAGATGAGCTTGGTGTCACTATATCTAATCTGACAAACCGTTTGCAAGATATTGATTGGATTCACATTCCCAAAAATTCTAAGCAAATTTATCTGGGAAAAGCTGCGCCTGGTCGGTAAAAGGGGCGATCGCCGCGATCGCCCCCGCTCCGACTAATCAGTCTCACCCATCACCCAATTTACCAGAGTCCGGACCGGGAAACCCGTAGCGCCAACCCCATTATAGCCATTTTCTTTATCGGTCCAAACTGGTCCAGCGATATCTAAATGTACCCAAGGAGTATCCTTAACAAATTGCTGCAAAAACAGAGCTGCCGTAATCGAACCACCAGGACGCGGACCAGTATTTTTCATATCAGCAACCACGGACTTCATGCCTTCAAAATACTTCTCCTCCATGGGCATGAGCCAGAACTTTTCACCGGAAATTTCAGCGGCTTTACTCAGCTCTTGTGCTAAAATATCGTCTGTACTCCACATCCCGCCAATATCATTGCCCAAAGCCACCACACAGGCACCTGTCAGGGTCGCCAGATCTACAATAGCATCAACGCCCAACTTGTCAGCAAACACCAAAGCATCTGCTAGAGTTAGACGACCTTCCGCATCCGTGTTGTTAACTTCGATCGTCTTGCCATTAGAAGCCTTAAGAATGTCTCCTGGGTGCATTCCATGACCACTAATCATGTTCTCAGTTGCTGCTGAAATGAAGTGAACCTCAACATCAGGTTTCAGCTGACCAATAGCCTTTGCTGCACCGAGGGTCGCCCCAGCTCCACCCATGTCGATCTTCATCATTTCAATGCCGCTACCGCTAACCTTAAGATTATAACCGCCAGAGTCAAAAGTCAGACCTTTGCCCACAATTGCTAACTTGCGCCGGGGCGTGCCTTTTGGCTTATAGGTGAGGTGGATGAACTTCGGGGGCAGATCCGAAGCCTTCGCTACACCCAAAAACGCACCCATCCCCAACTTTTCACAATCTTCTCGTTCCAAGATTTCTACATCCATCCCATAGGCTTGGGCCAGGTCTTGGGCCGTTTGGGCCAAAGTTATCGGCGTTACCTCATTTGCCGGTGCTGCCACCAATTGCCGTGCCAGGAACACGCCAGAACAGATAATCTGCCCACGGGATATGGCCTCTTGCTGACCGGCAAGCCCGAGCAAATCGATTTGCTCTAATTTGCTCGGTTTATCTTCCGGTTCTGACTTAAAACGGTTATCCTGGTATAAAGCCAACTCTATACCTTCTACTATTGCCTGAGTGGTGGCCTCTGGGTCATCATTCCACACTGGCAGGCTCATCCCCAAGGTTTTACATCGTTCCTTTTTCGCCAAAGTGGCCCCAGTAGCAGCAGTACGACGCCAGCTATCCAAATTAAGGGAGTCTGGTTTACCCATACCCACCAGCATAATTTTGCGGATTCCGTCGCGCACGCCAGTGCGCGTGCAAGCGCTGGTGCCCTCTTTACCCTTAAATTCCGTCTCCTGCAACAGTTCGCTGATGGTCCCGTTCAGCCGCTCGTCCATCTGCCGGAGATCGCCTGTCAAATCAACGGCATCCTCAAAAAAACCAATTACCAGGGCGTCCCCAGTCCAGTTAAGCCGTGGCGTGTCAATTGCTCTATATTCCATCTGTTTATCTGTATCTCTTTCGATCGTTTGCCCTGGGATCTAGCCAGTCCGAATTGTAGATCGTCTATTAGAGGGGATAAGACAGCTAATAACAAAAGTTAAGTCGGCAGCGGGTGTGGTCATGCATTTGTTGGCAACGGAATGTTTGCTCTCCGTATCAACGGGTTTTGACCACACCCGTCGGCAGCAGCTGTCAGAAACCAAACTCAATAGCGACAATTAGGGCCAATTGGCGGCTCGTGGCTGAGTTGATGAGTAAAAGTATAGCTCGAAAAATCCATATAGTTGTAATCTAACAGTTTAGCTTTCGTCAAGAGGAAAGAGCAAAAATCAGACCTGATATCCCAGAGGTTGAACTTTATCAGCACTGTTAGAGTCTCAAGGGGATCGAAGTAGACCTTCTGTGTGAAGAGCCATGTTTAAGGAGAAGCGACAGAGAAATAATCAAGTTTCTTGGGCGGCTTGTGCCGGTATTGGCGTACTGTTGATGGGAGTAACCCTACACAAAACGCCAGTAGTAGATGGACTACGCCAAAGGCTGGCTCAATGGTCGGCATCGGCTGATCAGTCGCGGCAGTTGCGGCTGACACCCATTCGGGAAAATTCGGTAATAGGTCTGTTGGTGCAACTGGCACCCAGGGACAGGGAGCAGAAACTGCAAGCGCTAGCCCAAGAGACAGGCTCTCATGAGAGCTTACGCGCTCGTTATTTGCTGGCATCAGACCTGATAGAGCAGCAGCAGGGCCAACAGGCGCTCGCCCTGCTAGAAAAACTAGAGCGGGACTACCCAGTTTTAGGCTCTCACATCGCTCTCAAACGCGCCCAAGCTTACGAGGTAATGGGCGATCGCCTGGGTGCGATATCGGCCTGGAAAGATTTGCAGCGTCGGTACTCCCAAGACCCAGTAGCAGCGGAAGCACTGTTGGCCCAGGGCTCGACAGATCCGAAATACTGGGAAAAAGCGATCGCCCAATTTCCGGCCCATCCAGGGACAGTGGAAATGGCCTACCGAAGACTCTCTCAAGAGGATACCGACCAACTGCCGCTGTTGCTGCTATTGGCAAAACATGCCCATTACAGACAGGATTATACAGCGCTCCTCAATCAGCTAGTGAGCAAATATAAGGAGCAGCTGACCGCCGCAGATTGGGAGGCGATCGCCTTTGGTTACTGGGAAAAAGAAGCCTACGGAGAAGCCGGTGTAGCCTATAGGAAAGCGCCAGCAACGCCAGTAAATCGTTACCGTGCGGGCAGAGGGCTGCAACTGGGAGGGAAAAAACACGATAGCGTAGGAGCATACAAACAACTAATAGAAGAGTTTCCCGACGCTAAAATAACCGCCCGAGGGATGCTGCACCTCTCAAGACTCTCGGAGCCGAAATATGCCCTAGACTATCTGGAAAAAGTGCAGACACAGTTCCCTGACTTCGCAGCAGAGGCTCTATTAGAGAAATCAAAAGTTCTCAATAGTCTGGGAAGTGCTAAAGCGGCTTTTGTGGCCCGGGAATCGCTCCTGACTCAATATAGCAATTCCGACGAGGCAGCTCAACTGCGATGGAGACTGGCACAAAAGCGAGCACAAGGTGGAGAGTTGACGGAAGCGTGGCAATGGGCCCAGCAGCTGACGAGGGAAAACCCCGACAGTCCCCTAGCTCCAGAAGCAGCCTTTTGGGTGGGGAAATGGGCTTCACGTCTGGGGCGGACAGACGATGCCCAGCAGTCCTTTGCTTATGTAATAATGCGCTACCCAGAGTCTTATTATGCCTGGCGCTCGGCGGTGTTATTGGGCTGGGATGTGGGGAACTTTAAGACTGTGCGTAAGCTCAAACCCCAATTAGATCGGCTCCCAGTCCGATCGGTACTGCCGGCAGGATCGAACACCCTCAAAGAACTCTATCAGTTAGGTCAAGACAGGGATGCTTGGAAACTCTGGCAGGTGGAATTTACTAATCGCTCTGGCCGCACCGTAGCAGAACAGTTTACAGATGCGCTCATACGTTTAGCGATCGGGGAGCACCTGGAAGGCATTTTTATGATTAATAGCCTCAGTTGGCGGGACGAACCGGCAGAACGCGAACAGGTAAAGATGCTCAAGCAACAACTGGCTTATTGGCAGGCCCTCTATCCCTTTCCCTATCTAGAGCAGATATTATCCTGGTCAGAAGCATACCAGATCAATCCTCTCTTGGTGGTCGGTTTAATCCGTCAAGAATCCCGGTTTATGGAAAAGATCGAGTCCCCTGTTGGTGCCACTGGCTTAATGCAGGTGATGCCAGAGACCGGAGCATGGATTGCCGATCAAATCAATCTGACTGACTACAAATTAAACAAGGCCAATGACAATATTAAACTGGGCACCTGGTATCTGGATTTCACCCACTGGCAATATCAAAACAACTCCATGTTAGCAGTTGCTAGCTACAACGCGGGAACGACTAATGTGGACAGATGGGTAGAAAGATTTGGTTTGCGCGACCCAGACCGTTTTGTCGAGTTCATCCCCTTTGGCGAAACCAAAGGCTATGTTAAATCGGTATTTGGTAACTACTGGAACTACGCCAGACTTTACGACCCCATGATTTCCCAGCAGCTAGCCCAGCTGCAATCATCAGTGGCAGCCTCTACCGTTCCGGAAAATCGGATGAGTCAGGAGACTACAGGAGAGAAGGTGAAAAATAGTTGGCCGTCGATCGAGGGATGATGCTTTAATGGAAGAGAAGGCGGTATAGCACTCCCAATGGGATGATAGGAAGACTATCTTCCCTGTCATCCTAGGAGATAAGGGCGAGATAGTGGTGAATAGCTGGTTATGAATGATAGAAAGGCCCGCAAACAAGCGGAAAAAACTCTCCAGGATCTTTTCCAACAAAAGATGTCGCTGTCGATGATGCAAGAACGCATCCACCGTCAGGAAAAAATGCCGGAAATTCTCAGCATAACTGTTCGGGAAGTCCGGGAGTTCCTCAAGGCAGATAGAGTCACGATCTACAGATGTAATCAGGAAAAAAGCGGGTTTGTGGTGATAGTGTCAGCCGGCACAACAGCTAAGGAAAGTATGTTAGGATTGCAGGTAGATGAGAGATTAATACCAGCCGCAGAGGTGCAGGAATACCGGGAAGGGAAAATTAAGGCGATCGCGGATATATATAGGGCAGGGTTGCAAGAGTCTCAAGTTCAGTTACTCTCGGCGAGTCAGGTAGTGGCAAAGGTGGGCGTGCCCCTGCGGGTGGGAGATTCGTTGTGGGGTTTGTTAATGGTACATCAGTGCAATGGCCCCAGAAAATGGCAGCCCTTGGAAATGGATGCCCTGGAACAATTGGCAACACAGGTGGCGATCGCCATTCAGCAATTGGAACTTTACCAACAGGTTCAAAACCTGAACAGCGTTCTAGAAAACCAGGTACGGGAACGCACGGCCCAACTGGAACAAGCACTGAACTTTGAGGCGATGCTCAAACGCATCACGGATAAGGTCCGCGATAGTCTGGATGAAACCCAGATTTGGCAAGCAGCAGTGCGGGAAGTAACTGAAGTTCTGGGCATCCGGGGTTGTAATGCAGCTCTGTACGACCAGGAAAAAGGAACATCCATTATCAGTGCAGCCTATAGTAAAGGTCCTATGATTAATCAAGAGCGGGTCGGACGAGTTGCTGCGCTGAAGAAATTCCCGGAAATCTACCAGCAGCAGCTCTTGCAGGGTCAGTATTTTCAGTTTTGTTCTTTGCTCCCTAACCCAGACAGGGGTAGGGTGGCAATGCTCGCTTGCCCCATTTTTGATAACCAAGGTGTTTTGGGCGATCTCTGGCTGATCAATCATGCAGATTATGTATTTAGTGAGTTGCAGATTCGCTTGGTGCAGCAGGTCGCAAATCAATGCGCGATCGCCCTCCGCCAAGCTAGACTCTACCAAGCTGCCCAAACACAGGTAGAAGAACTACAAAAGCTCAGTCGCCTCAAGGATGAGTTCGTCAGCACGGTGCAACATGAATTACGGACGCCGATGACCAACATGACCATGGCGATTAAAATGTTGACGATCGGTCTGCGTCAGGCGGGAGTTTTGCCCGCACCAGGGACGGAAGCTCCAGAGGGTAAGCCTTCAAAGGTGGATCATTATTGGAAGATTATCCAAGATGAATGTAAACGAGAAATTAGTTTGATTAACGATCTGCTAGATTTGCAGCAACTGGAGAATCAATCACAACCTATAGCGTCCGAAGCCATAGAATTCCAGTCCTGGCTCCGGACCCTGGTAAAACCGTTTATCGATCGGGCCAGCAGCCGTCAACAAGTCCTAGAGGTAGATCTGGACGACCAACTGCCCCCTGTAATCTCCGATCCGGCTATTCTGGAAGGGGTAATACGCGAGTTGCTCAATAATGCTTGCAAATATACTCCACCCGGAGAACGCATTCTACGTTCTGCACGCAGTCACCAGGATAAAATTATTCTCAGAGTGACTAATTATGGGGTGGTCATTCCTGCCAATGAACTGCCACGCATTTTTGATAAGTTCTACCGCGTCCCCAGTACTGACCCCTGGAAGCAGGGCGGCACTGGCTTAGGCTTAGCTTTAGTTCAGAAACGTGTTGGCCGCTTGGGTGGGACGATCGAGGTGGAAAGTGGAGAGGGTAAAACCTGCTTTACGATCGAGTTACCCATTAAAATTTGAAAGTATGTTAAATTAATATTATATACTCAAAACAAGATGATTCTTTTCTTTTTGAGTTCTTTTTTCGCACTGCCTGGGGAACGCGCGACAAACCCAACTGGTTTTGACCACACCCCTTCCCAGAAGGTCGAAGTCACTTTGGCCGCCTGCGCTCTTGAAGTCCAGTCCTGAAAAATCGGCATCTCCTCCACTTCCGGCGGCAGTGAGAAAACATCTCCCCAGTATAGCCAGTTAAAGCGAGAGGCCATTGCCCGGCACTGGTCAGTCTAATTAAAGCACTAAAGTGCTTGCTGTCCGGGTCCAGACGAGATCGATCGCCATCGTCGGAAATTTCAATGTCCCAGCACCATCACCAAACCTATGCCGCCAAAATAGAGACCCAGGACCGCGCTGGCGAGTAAACTTTGAGTTACCGGGTCGGTGGAAGGAGTGAGAATAGCACCCAAAACGACTGCACCTAGGACAACGTAGCGCCAACCAGAGAGCATTTGTTTGGAAGAGACAATGCCCAGCAGGCCCAGTAGGGCTTGAATCACGGGAATTTGAAAGGCCAAACCCGTGCTGAACATCAGCAGCAGGACAAATTCAAAATAGCGGTTGATCGACCACAACTGTTCTACCACACCGGAGCCATAGTTAATGAAAAAATTCAGAGCAGCTGGCAGGAGAACCAAGAAAGAAAAGACCAATCCTGCGACAAACAGCACGCTGGATCCTAAAACCACCGGTCCTATGAGCCTTCGTTCCCGGCGGGTGAGTCCGGGTAAGACAAACATAATAATTTGGTAGAGGACAAAGGGGCTAGCTACCAAGAGGCCACTGTAACCTGCGACTTTCAGAGAAACAAAGAAATATTCACCCGGGGCCAACTGGAGGAATTTTACACCTTGGGCGGGAATTTCGAGCAACCCGACGATCGGCTTTACCGTCGCGAAGCAGGCGATCGCTCCCAGGAGAACAGCAATTAAAGCATAAAAAATCCGCTGGCGCAACTCCTTCAAATGGTCAAACAAGGACATCTCCACATCATCTGGCAGTTCGTCAAGATATTCATCGTCAATCTCAGGGTTAGCAGTCGATTCTATGTTACTGTCTCGATCGGGGGTAGTTGCAGATTTCATCTCAGGGGTCATCAGCTCGGCTATAGTATTATCTCCAGATTTGTTACCATTGTAAGTCTCGCCGTTCGTAGTAAACACTAAAGTGTTTACTATAGTTCGTAGTAAACACTTTAGTGTTTACTGGCTAGCGTTGGTCCGCCATACATGAGTCCAGATCGCCATGCTTGAGGCACCAGATCGTCAACAGAGAGCCAAAATTGCTCTACTTTTACTAAGCAGACTATTTGCCTCCAGTCCAAATTAATCAACCTACATTCCGCACGACAAAATGGATTACGGAATGATTACAAACGCTTGGTGATTTTGCAAACCTAAAAGCTGATATCAGTATAAATATTTATACCTTGTGTTTGCCAAATTGCTAGATATGTTTTGTATTATAAAACGTAGGACAACGGCAATCGTCCCGAGCAATTTAGTATTACATAGCATGTTACAGCTTGTGGTGCGTAATATGGGATCGAGGTTAATTAATTTATACTTAGCCTTGATTATACATAGTTTTTTAAAAAACTTTGCTCAACATTGCTTTTTGCCTTATCTTTGGCCTCAAAATTTGTATGTAATTAACCGATTTAGCAAGTATAATTATGGTTTATTATGATAACAAGGGACTGTGGAAGGAATAAATAACCGTCTCAAGTTAATTAAACGTAAGGGATATGGATTCAGAAATTTTGAAAATTTTCGCTTGCGTAGTCTCCTTTCCTGGTGCTTTTAGCTTCAATCTAGCATACTAGATTGAGAAGAGCCACAAAAAGAACAAATTAAAGTCGGGACTGAAAAGGAACCGAGACAATTAAAAAAAGTGTCTTTTTGTTGTAGTATAGTTCCTATACGAACTTCCGCAATTGTTAAAACTGTTCAGAGAATTTTGAAAACGATGAATATGAGTTGGCATCGGATGCGTAAAGGGGTAGCTAAAAGCCCGTCAAGAGTATGAGGAAAAAAAAGCACAACTTAAAGAACTGAAACTGTTAGACGATTTGGGAGAAATCAACTTGTACTATTTAGATGAAAGTGGGTTTTATTTAATTCATTGTGTGCCTTATGGATGGCAAAACATTGGAGAATATATAGAAGTTCCTAGTCGGAGTAGTCGCAGATTAAATGTATTAGGAATCATGAATAGACACAATCATTTAGAAGCTTATGTATCTACTGAAAGTATTAATTCTGATGTAGTTATCGCTTGTATTGATGCGTTTTTTCCCAAAAAAATGGAAAAGCCAACAGTAATTGTAGCAGACCAAGCCTCCCATACCAGTGATGCTATTCAAGATAAGATTGAAGAATGGAAAGAACGCAATATTAAACTCTTTAGACTACCCACTTATTCCCATCATTTGAATTTAATTGAAATCTTGTGGCGGTTTATTAAATACTCGTGGCTTGAAATCGATGCTTATTCTTGCTGGAAAACCTTAGTTGCATCTGTTGAAAAAATCCTCAAAGAATTTGGGAATAACTATGTAATTAATTTTGTCTGACTACTTATTATCCCCTCAAGTAATTTAGATTCTGTAATTGGCTTAATTAAATAGCCGACAAAACCCAAAGCCAAAAACCCCTTAGCTTCCTTTTGCCGATCGCCAAGGGTGTGGTCAAAACCCGTCGATCGTTTATGGGCCCTCCCAGCTGTCGTATACCCCTGTAGGGGCGACTGGCATTCTTCCGCAAATTATGACATAAATTTACAGGTGCGATTCGTTTAGCGTGGTTGGCTCAAAGTTAAGCAGACCAAGGCTCCTGATGAACTGACGATGGCCATCACTCTCGAATTTATAATGCTGTAATCTGGACTGCCCCCATTTGGGGGCTGCTCCTAACTGAAAATCGCCGGTTGATTGCTGGCTGAAGATCGGGCATTGGAGACTCTTTTTTCTAACCGGTTGGCTAGATTTTCTGGTCCACATCCAGGCGATCGGTTAGATATTTGCCGATAAAAAAGCCCGGTTTCTCCTCCGAAACCGGGCTTTTTCCTATGGAATTTCGATATAAGGTAAACCATACTTGGGCGATCGCCCGATATTCCGGCAGAGAAATCACTTCTGGTAAGCAATAGACGCGAGAAAATTCGGCGAGATGCTTTTGCTCGTCCGCCGTCAGCGGCCAACCTGGTTTGCTGGTCGGTGTATCCTGGGTAGTGCGCAGGGACCCCTCCGCTGCGCAATTAGTCCACTTGCAGTCTCCACTTGGTGACTAGTATCTGTCCGAACTTCTGCAATTGTTCTCCCCAAACCCGCTCCCACAGACCCGAGGAAGCATCGTAAAATTACTTAATTTCTTCAGAAATTGTCAGCATTCTAGGTTCTTTGTTCGTTGTCAATAGTTTATGGTACAATAAAACGCGATCCTGTCAGAGGTCAGGAGCAGTCAATTAACAACCCAACAACTAACAAATAATACCAATTTGTCAAAACCATGCTGCAATTGTTGTACATTATCTTATTAGTCGGGTTTAAATCATATCTTGCACCTGTCGCCAAAGGTAGTCTCCGGCTAAAAGCTCAAGTCCACGCTCAGTTGACCAAGGGCTTTTTAGATAAGAATTTTAGTCGGTTTTAACCGACTTCAGCTATTAGTCGGGCCTGTAGAACCTGAAAAAATGTTATAACAACTAACAACTAATGACTGTTTCGAGAACTATTTGCTTGAGTTTTATGGGGGCGATCGCCTTTGGGACCGGTCTGTTAATGATGCCATTTGCCATTAATCCGGATGCGGCGATCGCAGGCCCCTTAGATTACCTGGTAAAAGCGCTATTTACCGCTACATCAGCTGTATGCGTCACCGGGTTATCTCTCGTAGATGTCAGCCAATATTACTCATTTTGGGGGCAACTGTTTATTTGCATTTTATTCCAATTTGGCGGGTTAGGGTACATGACCGCGAACACATTTCTCTTGCTACTGCTAGGGAAGAAATTAGGCTTGCGAGATAAGGTAGCCCTACAACAATCCCTGGATGTAGAAGGAATAGCGGGAGTCGGAAAGCTAGTCAAGTCAATTATAGCCGTCACCCTAATTTTTGAATTAACGGGAGTATTTGGGTTACTGCTAGTATTTGTGCCTGATTATGGATTTAAGCAGGGGCTGTGGATATCAATATTTCATAGTATCAGCGCCTTTAATAATGCGGGATTTAGTCTATTTAGCGATAGTCTGGTCGGGTATGTGAGGGCGCCAATACTGAACCTGGTAATAACTATGTTAATTATCTTTGGCGGTTTAGGATATCAAGTGATAATGGAACTATATAGATGGTGCCAAAACGTCCGTAGTAGCCCTTGTTTTTCCTTGCATTTCAAAATAGTCACCAATACCACGATATTTCTGTTAATATTAGGGACGATCGCATTTTTCCAAACAGAATTTAACAATCCCGCAACCCTAGGCCAGCTAAACTTAGGGGGAAAAATAATGGCAGCGTGGTTTCAATCGGTCACCAGTCGCACGGCAGGGTTCAATACGATCGACATGGGCAGCATGACCATAACATCTCTGTTTATTACCATAGCCCTAATGTCGATCGGGGCGAGTCCGGGCAGCACTGGTGGTGGGATAAAAACCACCACATCCAGAATATTGGTCAGTTGCACCAGAGCAGCACTCAAAGGGGAGGAAGAAGTGATATGCTATAGAAGGCAGATTCCCACGACATTGATTCTGAAAGCAGTTGGTGTAGTAGTAGGCTCCATGTTAGTGGTAATTTTGGCCACCACTTTATTTACCCTGACAGCGAGAGAGCAAGGGTTTAACTTTATAGATAGCTTTTTTGAAGTAGTGTCGGCCTTTGGGACTACAGGTCTATCTACAGGGATTACAGCGAGTGCGCCCCTGGGTGCTAAACTGGTACTGATCGGAACAATGTATGTGGGAAGAGTCGGAGTGTTATTGCTGATGGCGGCGTTTCGGGGAAACACAAAACCTCAGATCGTCCGCTACCCAGAGGAAAATTTATTGATCGGGTAAATGTTCGTAGGACGGGCGTCTCGCCTGTCCGTATTAAAAAGAGGTGAGAAAGTGAATTTGTCATCTATGAGTTTCTTCCGCAGTCGGCGCAGAGAGAGTAAGCAGTTTGCAGTCATTGGTTTAGGTCGGTTTGGTCGAGCAGTCTGTGCTACGCTGTATGGCATGGGATATGAGGTAATGGGGGTTGACAGATCTGAGAAGTGCGTGGATAAAGCAGCGAACGATGAGATCGCAACTCACGTACTAGAATTAGACTCAACCGACCCGTTGGCCCTGAAACAGGCGGGAATTTTTGAGTTTGATACGGTGATAGTAGCAATAGGGAACTATATTGAAGAAAGTGTAATCACAACTTTGAATTTGAAGGAAAAAGGGGTGGATTATGTAGTGGCCAAAGCTTCGTCAAAGATTCACGAAAAACTGCTTAAGAAAGTGGGAGCAGATTTGGTACTGTTTCCCGAATATGAAATGGGTTGCGAATTGGCCAGATTTCTTACCCAACCAAGCATTTTCGAACGGTTTGAAATCGACCCAGATTATAGCATAGTAGAAGTATTAGTGCCAAGAGAATTTGAGGGAAAAACCCTAGCAGAAATTCAACTGAGAAACCATTATGGACTCAACTTAATCGCCCTGAGTGAAAACGATAAATTGGAAATCAATACCACGGGTTTTCAAAGACTCCGTCAAGGAGCAAAAAATGGTGCTAATAGGTGCAAATAAGGACATAAAAAGATTGCCAATTTATGGTTAAGGGAAAATATGCGAGTAATAGGTCTAATAAGTGGGACATCAGTGGATGGCATAGATGCCGCAATGGTAGATATTTCGGGGAATGAACAACATCTGGGTTTTGAGCTAATAGCGGCTCAAACCTATCCATATCCAGTAGATTTGCAAGGGAAAATTATGGCAGTGGCTGGCGGAGCAGCCATGACTATGCTAGAATTAGCTGAATTAGACGATCGGATCGCCGAAACCTTCGCGATCGCAGCCCTAACCCTAGAAGCAGGGAATGGGAAAGCGGAATTGCTCGGTTCCCACGGTCAAACAATATATCATCGCCCTCCCAGAAAAACAACTGGTCGCCAGTCCGGCACAAGCAGCCAATTGGGTTATAGTATCCAATTAGGGAGAGGAGAGGCGATCGCCCATCAGACAGGGATAACGACAGTGAGTAACTTCCGCAAGGCAGACCTGGCCGCAGGCGGACAGGGCGCCCCACTAGTACCGCGAGTAGATGCCTATTTATTGGGAAATCCCAAGGTTAGCCGCTGTATCCAAAATCTAGGTGGCATAGGCAACCTCACTTATCTGCCAGCAGGGCCAGTCGGGCAGCTAGAAAAAGTTTGCGGGTGGGATACAGGTCCGGGTAATATGCTACTAGACCTAGCAGTGCAGCAGTTAACAGGTGGCGCTTTGACATACGATCGTGATGGTGCCTGGGCAGCACGGGGAACACCCTGTAGCGCCCTGGTAAACCAGTGGTTAAAATACAGCTTTTTTCAACAAGCACCCCCCAAATCAACGGGCAGGGAGGAGTTTGGCAGCGATTTCTTACAGAGATGTTTGACAGATGCCAAAGAACACGATCTAATTAAGGAAGAAGATCTACTAGCAACTCTGACAGAACTGACAGCAGCATCAATAGTCCAGAATTACCGGGAATATTTACCGCAAATGCCAGAGGAAGTGCTGTTGTGTGGAGGAGGTAGCCGCAATCTATACCTGCGACAGCGTTTGCAAAAGCAGTTAGGGACAATACCCGTGTTAACAACAGATGAAGTAGGTTTGAATGCCGAATATAAAGAAGCGATCGCCTTTGCAGTCTTGGCCTACTGGCGCTACCATGGTATAGCAGGTAACGTTCCTAGGGTGACAGGTGCGATGCGGGAGATGTTGTTAGGGGAAATCCATATAGGTGGATGCTGTGGAAGCAGATAATGATAGGATAGTATAGACGAAGTGCGATTCGTTCTGACCTAAACCAGCAATACCGACTAAATCGGGGTAAGCGGTGAACAGTCAGGTCTGGTTCCATTAGCCGGACAACTTTGGTACTCATGGAGGTTCAATTCCTCTCCTCTCTGGCGCGAGAGTGACACCGGTCCTTAGTGCTTCGGAGTGACATCACCGGGGTGCAGAGCAAGGACTTAAATGTAGGACAACTGGCAGCCTAAGCCGGTTATGCCGCTAGGAAAGATGCTCATGACTAGAGAAAACGAACTTACGCTTAAACCTCGTTATACTAGACCAGCGGAATAAGGCTAATACGCTGGCCCAAAAGGGAAATGGTAGTTAGTGTTGACCGTTTTATCTGGTTAACAATGCGTCCACAGAACTCCCGGGGGAGAGTAAGGGTCTAAAAGCATCATGAAATGATACCAAGGAACGAAGTAACCTCCGATGTGCTGTCCCCCTCGGGACCAGTTAGATGATAAACGCAAGCCGTCGGGGGAGGGATGTCCTAAGAAGCCAATGCCCAGGGTAATGCTTGGGATAACGCCTATAGTAATGTAGGCGATACTGGGTAACCAGAGCTGACGTAGGACGGATATGGTAAGAAGTCAAGGGAGAAATTAACCCCATTTTTCCAGTTACTAGGGAGAAATCCCAAAAGTCGGATTTATGGACTAGAAGACCTTAGCCGGGTAAAAACTCGGAGGCCAACCAAATTTTACGGCTAAAAGTTAGTAAAGAGCAGGTTCAAGGTTTTATCGGGTATATCCTCTGCGAACCTTCCGGAGCTAAGGCATTAAAAACAGTCTACTGACAACCATTGGGGGCCAAATCTCACAAGACAAGGCCAGTAGGAGGTAACTCTGATAGTGCTATCCATGACAAGGACTTACCAACCAGTAGCCGTGTGCGGTGAAAGTCGCAAGCACGGTTCCGAACGGGAGGATTGGGAAGCGATTCCCAGTTCGACCCCTACCCCAGTTGACTGGCAGATAGGCAGGCGATAAAGTAAAGGAATTAGCTGTGGCTCACACATTTTTAATCGAGGCGGGACGCTGGACATTACAGGGAGATTGGCTAGAAAGGCAGGGAATGCCAATCCCAGTACAAGGTAAAACATTAATAAAATGGGTGCGAGATGACTGGTTTACAATGGTAACCAAGCTATAATTTCCAGAAACAGAGACATTTCCCTGCAATATCAGGGACGCCTAGATGGTGGCATGATGTCCGGTTATCATCTGACCAGTACGATGGAAGCAATTATAGAACGTCGCCTTCCTAAACAACAGGTAGCTGGCAGATAATCTGACCGCAGGCAAAATGCTTGTATTGACAACTAACAACTGACAACTAACAACTTACATGCCCATTGACTCTAATATAGGCCGCATACTATTCAATCGCTATCAGCTAGTAGAGCCGATAGGACGCGGAGCAATGGGCCAGGTGTATCTGGCCGAGGATATGAGAGTGGGAGGGGTAAAAGTTGCCGTCAAGTTCCTCTCCCAGGCGATGCTGAACAAAAGGATGCGCGAACGGTTTGAAACCGAAGCGAAGACGAGCGCTTTATTAGGGCAGAACAGCATGCATATAGTCCGGGTGACGGACTATGGCGTCAGCGAAGAAATCCCCTTCTACGTAATGGAATATCTGCGGGGGGATAGCCTGAATGAAATTATCAGTGAACGACCGCTATTATTACCTCTGTTTTTGAGCCTAACCCGCCAAATATCCTTGGGTTTAGAGCGTGCCCACGCAGGCATCCAAAAAGAGGGCAAAACCATTCCCATCATCCATCGAGATATTAAGCCCAGCAATATTCTGGTAAGTCAAGACCCGACCTTAGGGGAGCTAGTGAAGATACTAGACTTTGGCATTGCTAAGCTGCTCCAAGAAGACGGAGGAATGACCAATTGTTTCATGGGGACTTTGGCCTACTCTTCCCCAGAACAGATGGATGGCAAGGAATTAACCAGCGCCTCAGACCTGTATAGTCTGGGGGTGATGATGTTCCAAATGCTAACGGGAAAAATGCCCTTAATGGCAGAAACCCACAGTTTCTGGGCCTGGTATAAAGCTCATAAATCTCAAGCCTCTCGGTCTTTTAAGTCGGTAGCTCCTAACTTAAATCTGCCCCAGGAACTAGAAAAGTTGGTGATGAAATGTCTGGCCAAAAACCCCAAGTCTCGTCCCCAAAGCGCCAGAGAAATTATCAATACTTTACAAGTCCTAGAAAAAGCCGATCGCGCCCCGTCCCAGCCACAGGAGCAGCCACAGAAGCAGCCACAGGAGCAGCCACAGGAGCAACAGATTAGCAAAACCCTCTCTCGCGCCCCGTCCCAGCCAAAGGACCAACCGATTAGCAAAGCCCCCACCGTTCCGAAAAAATCGGCCCAGTTAATCGTAGCTCAGCCGCAACGGGAGGATATACCTGGGGCAGTTCAAATCTGTCAGGCCCAGTCTTGGCCCAAGAATAAACCCATTGCTCAAATTGTTTTTCCCCACTCGATCCAAGTGGGTTCTGGAGGGTGCCAGACCTTGGCGACCCTATGGGCGATGCTATCTGCACGGGAAATTGAGCAGCGTCAGGTACACAAACTCTACAATAAGCTCTACAAAAACTTTCTCTGCTCGATGGCTCCCCATCCCATGGTGCTGTGGCTGACAGTCCTCTACAACCAGCGACAGGGTCCGAGATGGCTACCTTGCTATCTGGATTTAAAGACAGCTCAGGGACAGGAAATGGCCAGACAGCTAGGGAAAATAGGTCGCTACTGGCTGCTATTGTTTCCCTTGGAGGGGCCCCATACCTGTGCTGAGGTGATGACGATAACCCTCAACCAGGGTCAGTGCAGCCAGCTGCTAGACTGGGCCAACAAGAGCAGGCTATTGCCAGAGAGCCAACCATGCTTGAGCAAAGCGCTCCTCAAGCATGAGCTTGACAAGCTGCAACCGCAGATTCTGCTCAAACTGGAATCGGGTGATTCGGGCTCTTTTTCCCTAGGTTCGGACCCCGGCAATTCCTAACCGCGATGACGGCCCTCGCGTGGGGGCGGGAAAAAGACGATCGGATGCCAACTGCTACGCAGCAGCTGGTTGCTAAAGCTGGGAACTGACCAGTCCAGTAACTTGTTGTGCCGTAAAGAAGAGATGGCGATCGCGGCGATATCATGTTCCAGAGCCGCATTAAAAATCTCCGGCAGGGGATCTCCTTGCCGCATCTCCACAATTACCTCCAAATCTAGTTGTGACAAATCTGCTTTAACTGATGCGAGGGTTTCCCGGGCATGTTGTAATTCTTCATGCTTGCGCAATTCCCTGATCCCCCCTCCTCAACTACCCAGACGAGCAGACAATGGGACAGTCCCGACGCCGGGCGGTCTTGGGCGTATTGCTTAATCTGTTGGACCAAATAATCAGCTGAGTCGCTGCCATCGTAAGGAATCATCAAATAGCGGAACAGATGCTGACAGCGCAGGGAAAGCTCCTCGGTGGTGTAGATAGAGACCAGCCGGGGGCGCAGCACCATCAAGGGCGTTTCCGTTTGCTGAGATACAGTCACGCTGGTAGAACCAAACAGCTTTTCGTTCAGCAGATTCTGGGTAGAAGCACCCAAGATAATAATATCTGACTGGTAGGTTTCGGCGGTCTGCAAAATCGCCTCATGAGGTTTATTGGAGGTGAAGACCTCAACTTTGACATCAACTCCGGAAGGAACTTGTGCCACTGACAGGCGCGATTTCGCACTCTGTAATTTTTCGGTGTCTTCCCTGGGGATTCTCCCCTCCTGCCACAGGGGCACAGCATGCAGGAAAACAATTTGCTGCAAACCACTGGCAGCCAGATCTGGCACAAAATCTACTAGCCGATGCAAACCGTCCGATAAATCCGTAGAGATTAAAGCACGCTTAAACATAGGAGCTACAATTTTAGGGTTTGGTAAATTTCGGACTCCCCTACATTATCACCCCAGCATTGCACGGGGGATGATACTCTTTTGGCACAGGCTACGTCCTTGTTAGTCTACGTTTCAAACTATTGCAACGGCAGCCTATCATCCCGTCGGGAGTGCAACGCCATCACCCCAATCTCTATCTCGGAGCAGGCGGTTCTAGTCCCCACTCGTACTTGAGAAACTGCTTGTACATATTTTCTCGAACGATCATTTGCTCGTAGAGCTTGACCAAGAATTCCTGAGCCTGCTCCCGACTCATTTTCTGCACTTGGCTCTGGAAAGAGCGAATGGAAAATTGCTGTTCCAAAGACAGTTCTATAGGCTGATTCATGATTTTCTCCCATCAGATTTACATGCTTGGTAATGCACCGCTTGCTCTCCTAAATAGCCAAAGCCACTGGCGTTACTGATTTGCCGATACACCGGTAGCTTCCTAGAGAGTCGAGTATAAGAAATCCAGTTTGGAGTGCTCTGAAGAATGAAATGATGCTCAGCAATCCTATGGCCGCAGTCAACTCAGCTCTTCATATTACAAAATATAACAATTATTTGACATATTGACCATAGTTCGATATTAGCAACTAATTTAGTTTTAGCAAGTTGTTATGAGTAAAGATGCTCATAACGAACAAAATACCCCAGAAACAATCCGTTTCTGGGGTTAATTCCGTCTTTTCGGGATGATGGTTGCTAATTGCTAACAAGAAGTGCGCGTAGCGTTAGACTATCGTCTAGTCATATAAATATTTATGACCATCAACCGATCGTCAACAACCCCTATCATGCCCTTATTAACAAGAATTATCAATAAGATTCGTCGGAGATCGCCACAATTACTACAGTGATATTATCCCGTCCGCCCTTGTCTTTCGCGGTGTCAATCAGAGTTTGGGCAGCTTTTTCACTGGCGCGAATGGTTTTGAGTTTAGACTCAATCTGGTGGTCAGAGAGTTCTTCAGTCAATCCGTCACTGCAAATAAGTAGGCGATCGCCGGGTGCATCCCAGTTTGGCAATAAGTATAAATGCTGAGTTGATGAAGTTTCGAGATCGTGTTAGGCTTACAGAGTAGGCAAACGTTACCCCTGAAATTATGAATCCTGAGAAGTTGGCTCAAATTCAGGTGGTGATAAATATGTAGTGATGCATTATATCCCGATAAACATTTGTTGTAATAATGTACAAAATACCAAATAGCTCCGATGTGATTTTCTAGTTTCTTGGAGAATGATAATGTTTTACGAACCGGTGGTGATAAATATGTAGTGATGCATTATCTATCCCGATAAACATTTGTTGTAATAATGTACAAAATACCAAATAGCTCCGATGTGATTTTCTAGTTTCTTGGAGAATGATAATGTTTTACGAACCAAACGACTAATTCTTTGTCTTAATGTGTTGTTTAGCCTTTCAATATGATTAGTTTTTCCAGTTTCTTTACCTACTGGTTTATGACGTTTTTTGGGGATTACTGTGTTATAAGCTTCCCAAAAATCTGTGTAAAAAACTGCACATTGCCGATAAACAGGAGGTAAAGATTTCCACAATTTTTTTGCCGATTCCCGACTGCGCTCGCACCCAAAAATGGGATATCGAAGCGGGTGCATCCCAGTTTTGCAATCGGTAAAAATACTCAGGATACAAGCGGTCACGTTCGGTGGCAGTATGATTAGTCGTCATCAAGTAATGTCTTGTTTGACTCACCTGGAGAATACTCCATTAAGATAAGCACGCTCCGGGCCCCCTACGCTGCGAGATGCCGTAGAACCTGTGGGACATTGGCGGCTTTCCACTGCGCTCCTGAAATCTTTATCCGTGCTGCCTTCTGTGTATCGTTGATTCTACATCTCCCGAACCAATCGAAATGCCAACAGCAAGATAATAGCCATAGTTGACAATGCGGTGGCGATGCTTGGTCACATAGGCCCTAAAATTCTCCACCCGTGGATGATCCCAATCATCAAATTCTTTGAGGGCCTCTTCTACCTTACCAGACCATAAGAGGGCTTTTATTCGTGCTAGTCTAGAGCTGGACCCGCCGACTTTTTCCAGGTTTTCCATCAAGTGATACCAATCGAGGATTTCTTGACGAAAGATGGTCGTACCAATCTCGGCAAATAGATTCCAGATACCATCATGACCATCTCCGAGACACACCAGCGGATTGGCCAAAGGCTGCTGATTGACCCATTTGACCAGTCCAGCATTGTCCCGAAAGAAAGCAGCTACCCCCAGGTCATGCAGATTGACCCCCTTGTAATCGCGCCACTCACAGGGAAACCCTGGCGGGGTCCGCAAGCGCACTTTCCCCCCGTCAATGCTCATTTCTTCAATGACTTCGGAAGCAGAAGCTGTCGGCAACTTACAGGAAGGACTGGGCGGACTGGGCTCTTTTCCTTGAGTCGGGCTTATTTCTTCTTGGGCTTCGGAGGCAAGAGGCAACTCTTTGGAAGGACCGGGATCGTTCCCTTTTGGAGGGCTCATTTTTTCTTGGGCTTCGGAGGCAAGAGGCAATTCTTTGGAATGGCGCTGCACCAGTCGTTGCTGGGTTCCCCGGGAGACGGGAATCCCCGTGAGCACCTTAATATCTTCCTCGGCGTGTTCATAGGAAGAGTTCGCACTCAGTAACAAGCAACATTTCTCCAGATAGGGGCTCCACTGGCTAGAGGGTAAAACATCAAAAAATGCCGCTTGTTTGGAGGTAATTGCAATCTTGCCCAAAATGCTGTTTAAGATTCGGACTCGCCCGGCAGTGGTGCCACTGCTGTTTTGGATAAAAAAAGGGCAATTTCTGGACTGACGTATTGGAGTAACTGCTCACGGACAGTAGCTTCAAGTCCTTCAAGCGTTTTCAATTGTTCTGGAACAGTCGCTTGAGCCTCCTCATACAACAAGGCAGCGATGCCCAAAGCATATGATTGAATTTGAGCCAACTTCTCAGGATTCATAATTTCAGGGGTAACGTTTGCCTACTCTGTAAGCCTAACACGATCTCGAAACTTCATCAACTCAGCATTTATACTTATTGCCAAACTGGGATGCACCCGCGATCGCCTGCTTGCACGTCTAGGGATTGGACTTCGATTTCGCCCAAGTCATCGCGACCCAGACATTGAGACAATACGTGACGGTAAGGATGAGTCCGGGCCAGATCGGGACTGAGGGCGCCCGAACTCACAGCACAGGCCACCCAAGTATGATCTTCAGTAATTTGCTCTAGGCCATGTCCCCGCAACCGATAGAGGCGAGAATCTCCAATATGAGCACACCAGGGTCGGAGTTGATCTTCTCTAAACATCAGCACCACGATCGTTGTTCCCATATCCGATCGTTCTGGATGCTGCTGTTGATCGAGCAAGATTGCTCGATTTGCCTTTTTTAACGCCTCCTCCAGGAGCTTTGGAGATGCATCGTCAGAAGACCACTTCTCCTGCAGATAGTTTTTAATAGTCTCAGTAGCGATATGACTTGCCTCTTGACCGCCCGTATGGCCTCCCATGCCATCTGCCACGATAAAAAATCGCCCTTCGGAATCGCAATAGTAATGGTCTTGATTGACAGAACGGACAACTCCTGTATCAGTTAGACCTTTAAAGAAGCGTTTCATAAATAAGAGTTGGCAGATGAAAACAGCAATTTAACAATATCAAGGCATACGATCCAGACTGCTGATGGAGCGGAGCAGGCGGAACAGGACGACTGCTAATATTGTCGCTCCAGCCACCACCACCACCGCTAACCCTGGATAACCGCTGACAAAGAGTATTGTAGCTGATAATGTCAAAGCAGCGATCGACAATACATAATTAGTTGCCATATTAACGCTACTGAGGCGTCTAATCAGCCTATCTGTTTCCGTAGAACGGACCCGCAGGCGGATATCTCCCTGTTCTAGCTTATCGAGGGTCATCTCCAGGCGTCGCGGCAGACTCAAGGCCGTATTACTCACCTCGGCAGCTTGACGGCCAAGTTCGCTAAACAGGTCATTTCCTGACGTAGAGTTTCCATTGGTCATAATCTGCGTGGCAAACGGTCTTGCTACCTCCATAAAGTTAAACTCCGGGTCTAGGCCCTTACCAACACCTTCTAAAGTAGAGAAGGCCCGCATCACGAAGGTAAAAGTGGCCGGAAAGCGAAAAGGCTGGTCGTAGGCGATCTCATATAAGTCATCACTGATTTGATTGACCGACTGGTTTTCAAAGGGCCGATCCATAAAATTATCCAGCATATACTGGATCGATCGCCGCACCGGTCCCATATCTTCGACTTGGGCTAAGGCACCCAACTCGATCAGGGAATTCATCACCCGGTTTCCATCTTTTTGGGCAATGCCAAAAAAGGTATCTAGGAGTTTCTCCCTCGTGATCGCCTGGATCTGCCCCATCATACCGAAATCATAGAATATCAGCTCCCCTTCTGGACTAACTGCAATATTACCCGGGTGGGGATCGGCGTGAAAAAAGCCATTGTTGAGGATTTGCATCAGATAGGCCTTGGCACCCTGTTGGGCCAAAGTCTTGCGATCGAGACCGGCCGCTTCTAGTGCTTCGTAATGGCTAATCTTAATTCCCGGGATGTACTCCAAGGTGAGAACGCGGCCTGATGTATAGCGCCAGTGGACTCTGGGAACCTGCACCCAGCTACAAGAGCGAAAATTGCGGCGAAAGGTATCGGCATTGCGACCTTCATTAAGATAATCTATCTCTTGCCAGAGGATCCGGCAGCATTCATCATAAATGCCGAGCCAGTCGCGACCCCTACCCCATTGAGGATGGTTTTGAAAGTAGCGGGTAATGCCCTTGAGAATGCCCAAATCTATGGTAAATAGCTGCCGCAACCCCGGTCGTTGCACCTTTACTACTACCTCTTCGCCGGTGTGTAGCATAGCCCTATGGACTTGACCTAAGCTAGCTGCTGCCAGGGGTATGGGGTCAAAACTGCGGTATAGTTCGGTGATATTCTTACCTAAGTCTTGGCCGACGATCTCCTCCACCTGCTCGTAGCCAAAAGCTGGCACCTTATCTTGGAGTTTAGAGAGTTCTTCTACATATTCAGTGGGAAATAGATCGGCTCTAGTGGAGAATAACTGCCCTACTTTGATAAACGTAGGGCCCAAATCCAAAAGGCTCTCGCGGATCCAGACCGCTTGGGAGCGGCGTCTGACCTTTTTCTTGTCGGAAGTCATACCACCCGGTAGCTCCAGGGTTTGCCGTTCAGCCAGAATCCGCCCAGTAACAGCCAGACAAAGGTCCAGATATCCAGGAATCGCCGGTGACGAGAATATTTGGGGCGATTCCACCGATAAGCCCGTTCGTTATAGGCTTTTTCCATGGGTTCGGTCAGTTTCAAAATGCTTGGTCTGTGTCCAGAGAGAACGAGTTTATGCGCTAGCGCGAGCGATAGCGTTGCAACTCAGCTCGTAACTGAGCGGTTTCTGCCCGCAGTTTATCGATTATCTCTTGCAGGTCCGATGGCTGGGTACCATTGGGGGCAACGGCTATCGGAGTTGTCCGAACCGTTGCTGTTGCTTGGGCCTGGTCGGCTCGCGCCATCACTTGCTCGGCAAAGTTGCGCCAGCGTTCCCGTTGCTCGGCATCGAACTTACCCAGGGCACTGGCGGCATCTGTCAGGGTATATTGTAGCTGCTCGCCGAGAGCTTCTGCTAGGGCCCTGCCAACTAAAAATGCGTAAACAACCGGATTATTCATCAACAGTGGTGTTTGGGGTATCTTAACAAAAGTTATTATAACTTGGTTACCCAATCGATTAGTTTCTGACGGGATGAACAACTGCTGTATTTAACCCTCACAAACCTCACTTCGGAGATTGTGCAAGTACAACATCAGCATCCACTATGGAAATTACCCGTGCGATTCGTTTACCGCAAACCACCGGCGATCAACCAGTGAAGGACCGGTAGCGGGGTTTCATTAGCCCCGACAACTTTTAGATGATGGTGGTGTAAGCCCACCCCTCCAGGTGCAGGAGTGACAGCACTTACCCTACGGTAGCGATGGCATCAATCCGTAAAGCGGGTATGAAAGGCGCAATGACTGGCAGCCTAAAGCCGGTAACCGCCAAGCAAGTGTCTATGAGGAGCGGAAGCGAAGATTCGTAAACATCGATACCATAAACCAGCGAAATCAGGCTGAAACGCTGGCCCCAAAAGGGGAAGGATAATGGTCGCTGGCGAATAGGATTTCGACCAGCAAGCACTGACAATAAACCCGGTGTAGAGAATCTCTCTAAGGACACAATCAATCATCTGAAGGAACGAGGTAAACCAGTTATGTACTCTCAATCACGGTCGATTAGGTTGAGCAGTCACCACAGACGCAAAATCTGCAACACATCAGCAGGTCATAGCTGGGAAAGATTGAGTGGAGAAGCAAATGACTGTCTGTAATGGACAGGATAGAGCTGACGCCCTCACGGTTTCAAAAATGTGGAAACTTAGTAGCAGTGCATATGTCACGGAACATCGATAATAGACGAGTGTATGACTGGAAGGCCGTCCCCTGGCGGAAGCTGGAGAAGACAGTCTTTAAGCTGCAAAAACGAATCTACAGAGCGACCCTAGAAGGCAACAAGCGCTTAGTTCGCAGACTCCAGGGACTATTAACGAGGTCATGGTCCGCAAAGATGATTGCGGTCAGACAGGTAACTCAGCAGAATCAGGGAAAGAAAACGGCAGGGGTTGACGGCGTTACGGCGCTCAGACCCTCGAAACGACAGCCCTTGGTTAAGCAGCTTCAAGTAACGAAAAGGAACAAAGTACACCCGACTCGTAGAGTTTGGATACCAAAGCCTGGACGAGACGAAAAGAGGCCACTGGGAATACCTACGATGTATGACAGAGCCCTTCAGGGGGTAGTCAAGATAGCGCTCGAACCCGAATGGGAGGCAGTGTTTGAGGCGAATTCCTACGGGTTTAGACCAGGACGAGGATGTCATGACGCGATTGAGGCAATATTCAACAGCATTAGGTATAAACCCAAATGGGTTCTGGATGCGGATATTGCCAAGTGTTTTGATAGAATAAACCACACGGCATTGCTTGAAAAACTAAATAATACATCACCAATCCGTAATTTGATACGGGGATGGTTAAAAGCCGGAGTGATGGACCAGGGACTATTCCAACCAACGGAAGCCGGTACCCCACAGGGAGGTGTAATATCCCCGCTGTTGGCCAACATCGCGCTACACGGGTTAGAGACTGAAATCAAAGGGATGGTTCCGAAGTCAAGAATAGAACAACAAAAACTAACAGTGGTAAGATATGCCGACGACTTTGTGGTTATACATGAAAACCGAGAGGTAATCATGCAAGCCAAAGAAGTTGTACAAAAGTGGTTAACCGATATAGGGCTTGAACTCAAGGCCGAAAAGACACGTATCTCCCACACGCTCGATGGGGAAAAACCGGGATTTGATTTCCTCGGATTCAACATCAGACAATACAGGGAAGGACGATATCATAGCGGAAAAAATACAAACGGCACTCTACTCGGATTCAAAACACTCATCAAACCCAGCCAAAAGGCCATAGAAAATCATAAAGACAGACTGCGAGATGTGGTCAAACGCCATAAAGCCGTACCACAGTCAGCTTTGATAGCCAAACTGAACCCGATAATTCGAGGATGGTGCAACTATTACAAGACGGTGGCTAGCAAGGAGATATTCTCCAGTATGGAGTACTTTCTAGGGACACTGACATGGAAATGGGCAAGAAATCGACATCCGAATAAGGCAGCAAAATGGGTAGCCAAGAAGTATTGGAAGCCCGAAAATGGCAGACAATGGAACTTCACCGGCAAGCGCAAAAACGGAACAGAAATAACGCTATATCGACACTCCGAAACTGAGATAATCAGACACGTAAAAGTGAAAGGTATGGCCAGTCCCATGGATGGAAATCTCGTGTACTGGAGTAAACGGTTACGAAAGAGCCCGGATGTAAGTACACGGGTGCTAAAGCTGTTGAAAAGGCAGCAGGGCAAATGCGAACGATGCGGACAGGATATTGGTTCCCTTTCTGTTGTAGTGTAGTGCCTATACGAACTTCCGGAATTGGACCATATCCTACCGACCTCACGGGGAGGGAAAGACTGGTACAGGAACCTACAGTTGCTACATGATTACTGCCATCACGCCAAATCGGCTGAAGATGGGAGTCATGGTGGGACGCACCTGGTTACAGGAAATTGAAGCTGAGGAGCCGGATGAGGTGAAAGTCTCACGTCCGGTTTTGAAGACGAGTCGGTCCGGTGACGGACTGGCTTAGTTTAATCATCTTGAACGCTGAAGGCTACAGCCTGCAAAGCTCTCAGCATAATGTTGAGAGCGCCTACCCAATCTCGCGGGGCTTTATGACCACAATTGGGACATTTGTGGACTTTAGATCCACCAAGTTTTTTATGCACATGGCCGCATTGGGGGCAAGTTTTGCTAGTGTATGCTTCATTGCAGCGCACTACGAGCACCCCTTTACGTTTAGCAGCCTGTTCTAAATGAGAGGCAAACCGCCCCATTGCCCAAGTCAGCATATTTCTGACCGACTTACGGTTAATCTTACGATTGGCTTTAACAACCATTTGCGAGATTTGGTAAGTCGGTAAAAATATCAGCTTATAGTTATTGACAAGTAGACTAGCGGCCTTCCGATGCAGGTCATCCACCAATGCGCGAATCTTGACTCTGAGCCGAGCAATTGCCTTGTTCAATTTATACCGCAGGCGTTTGTTGATTTTTCGACTAGCTTTGATTTTCCTGCCGATGAGTTTGTCAAGGTGCAGGCACATCCTCGTCAGACGCCCGATATCTCCCTTGCCAATCTCTAAGACATTTTCGCCATCATAGCCAGTTAAAAAAGTGCGATTACCTGGATCGAGTGCAATTACTTTATCTGAGCTAGTTGACCGTACCGGTGTATGTGTTGAGGGAAACAACCGAACCATTGCCCGTTTTGATAAACGAGCTTTGTTCCATATTCACAGTTCGGTGGTAGTTCATGACCTTTAGCAACTGCAAATGTTGTTCCTTCTACCTTAGTAGAAAACCATTTACCATTACGATAAGCTCCGGGATTGAACTGTATAGTTTGAGATTTATTTTGACAAGAGCGAAAACGTAGGTAACACTTGCCACCATTAGCTTTCCTGGATTGACGACTTGCAGAAAGCGCTTCACAAACAGCTTCTTGTCTGGTATTTCCTAAGCACTTAGTCCACTCGTTTAAAGGTAAACTTTGCAACTGCTGTATATACTGATCTAACGACTGCTTAGGAGCCAGGGACCGACCCTGATTGTAAAATTCTACGCACTGATTGTAAACCCAGCGATAAGCAGCCAACCATTTTTTCCAAATCAGATGCTGTTGTCGATCGGGAAAAAGAGGAATCTTAAGTACGTTGTTTGGTTTTGGCTTATTACTTTGTCGCAACGGGTTCTTCCCGTAGCACCTGGTTTTCTTCTGTGAGATACTTTCACTTGCCGCATAGCCTACAACTGCCGCAACATCAGATGGACAACATATCTTGAACTTACTCTTGTTCTGGACTGAGCTGCTGAACGTTTTGAACCACGAGTTGGACTGCATTGTCTTTGCATAACCACTCAACCAGTTCCCATCCAAATCTACAGAATCTGTCGCGGTGGGCAACGATAAGCCGCTGGATATCCTGCTTGACAATTCGTTCCAAAATGGACTTAAATTTTCGCCGTCTAAAATTGAGCCAGACGACAATTTCTGAAATAAATTCTGCGCCCTCGTATTGGAGGCGCCAGTATTCAACTTGTCGCTCAAAATCGTCAAGTTTGGAATAGCTTTAGACTCTTGCATAACAAACAATTGTAGTTGGCAACTTGATGCCTGCAAATATGATGATTTATTTTTTGAGAAAACTGCGCTGCCCTCCTGTCCTGTGCGACGTTATTTTTCCTTCTCTTTCTTACCTTCTAAGGGACTCACCGATGTACTCCCATGTTGGGGGTTGATATTCATACTTCATTTATACTTGAGAAGTCAATGGTCGTTTTTGCTGCACTGCATTAGCTTCATTAACTTTGTATTTATGACTATACACACAACATAACTCCGACTGCCAAGCGTAAAAATACGGTAATCAGCAATACTTTGATTACATTTATTAGTTCATCATGTACTTAACTTGACTTAACTTGACCTCAAATATGAGAGATGCGTAGGTTTATAGGCACTTAGTCGCAACTCTATAGTTACTTGGCTCACGGAAAAAAGTATTTAGGGGCAATGGTACTTAAGCCAAGGGGACGGGGTGAAGAGTCTCAATATCTGGTTCGGGCTGTGTTCCCCGGCATCTCCTGGTGCGGCGTCTCCTGGGAGCGCTAATCGCACGTTCCCAGGAGACGCCTGGGAACGAGGGAGATGCAGGACTCGGACAGGCGAGACGCCCGTCCTACGAGGGTCTAGGGGCTGAAATCCTTACCCCCCAATGGTTTGGGCGCTGATCTGGCAGAATGTTTACACAAATGATTTAGGAGCACTATATAAAGATATGGCAATCCCAGATCTTTTGTCAATCACATGAACTATGACGACTGGCTTCTTCAAAACTCAGTTACCCAATTGCAACAAACCCCTGTAGCAATCATCGGCATGGCTTGTATATTCCCGCAAGCCAGTTCTCTGCAAGCCTACTGGGAAAATATCATTGGCAAGGTAGATTGTATAACAGAGGTGCCTCCCTCGCGCTGGAAAATTGATGAATACTACAACCCAGACCCTACCAGTCCCGACAAAACCTATTGCAAGCGCCAGCGGTTTCATCCCCGAGATCGACTTTAACCCCATAGAATTTGGGCTACCCCCAATATTCTAGAAGTAATTGAAGTCGCCCAGCTGCTCGCCCTGGTAGTAGCCAAGCAAGCAATGAAGGATGCCGGTTACGAGCAAGCCAGCGAATCAATCCGGCAGCGTACAGGTGTAGTGCTGGGCGTCGGCGGCGGCCAGAAGCTGATAACACCCCTGACCAGTCGTCTGCAATACCCCATTTGGGAGAAAGTTCTGAAAAACAGTGGCCTCTCTGACGAGGACACCCAAAAGATTATCGAGAAAATCAAACTAGCCTACATTGGCTGGGAAGAAAACTCCTTTCCGGGCATGCTAGGCAATGTGATCGCTGGACGGATTGCTAACCGTCTGGACCTAGGGGGCATGAATTGCGTTGTAGATGCCGCCTGCGCTAGTTCCCTGACAGCGGTGCGGATGGGCCTGAGCGAATTGACAGAGCGCCGCAGCGACATGATGATTGTTGGCAGCGCAGCGTGTAGACGCTGACAACTCCATCTTCATGTATATGAGCTTTAGCAAAACGCCAGCATTGTCCAAACAAGGACAGCCCAGGCCGTTCGACGCCCAGTCCGACGGGATGATGCTGGGAGAAGGGGTTGGAATGATGGTGCTCAAGCGCTTGGAAGACGCCCAGGCAGATGGCGATCGCATCTATGCGACGATCAAAGGCAGAGGAATCCGCGCATAATTCGCCAGGTTTCCATTAATTCCCGTCCCCAGCGAGTGGGGACGAGACGTAGCCTGCGCGATCGAAGCTCCATCATGGGTTTCCATTAATTCCCGTCCCCAGCGAGTGGGGACCGGGGAGTAGCTAAATAGCAAGAAGCCCTTCCCCCCTCGGGCGTTTCCATTAATTTCCGTCCCCAGCGAGTGGGGACCGTAAAAACTCTAGATGGCCCCACAAAGCTCCTTCAAGTGTACTAACGTTTCCATTAATTCCCGTCCCCAGCGAGTGGGGACCAGGTATTTATACTAGCCAGCCGTTACAGAATATAGAGTCGTTTCCATTAATTCCCGTCCCCAGCGAGTGGGACCTCAGACCCAGGTGAATAGTTTTAGAACATTCTCCCGACAACGTTTCCATTAATTCCCGTCCCCAGCGAGTGGGGACATTAGGTACTGCTGTACCAGCACTCAGCTCGTTCAGAGGTTTCCATTAATTCCCGTCCCCAGCGAGTGGGGACCGGCTATAGGGCCCCAGGATCTTACAGTTGACAATGCTGTAAGTTTCCATTAATTCCCGTCCCCAGCGAGTGGGGACAACCATAGAGAGGGTTGTAGTTGAGCACCTAGAAGATGTTTCCATTAATTCCCGTCCCAGCGAGTGGGGACTTCGCACCCTTTTTCCTACCCCATGACCCCTAAAAAATGGCTGAAACCCTTACAGGTCAAGGGAGCGAGCGATCCCACGAAAACTCGTTGTTTCAGCCATTTTTCAGATACCTCGCAAATTTGACTAAATAATCAACGATCGGGGAGGTTTTGTAACAGACGGGCCCACCGCACCTCGTTACCGGTTGTGGTCAAAAACAGTTGGTACGCCGGAGTTCTCGCGGGGTGCTTGGCGTTGCCTGAGGACAGGACATCTGTAAATTTATGTCATAATTTGCGTCATCTGCTTCGCCCCTACAGGGGTATACGACAGCTGGGAGGGCCCATAAACGATCGACGGGTTTTGACCACACCCGTGGGAACGAGGGGTGGGGCGGGGTGGGGCTAAATGAACTAAGTCGCCCAGACACGACAGGCTAGTAAAATGGTTATGACGGCAAATTTGAGGAATAATGGATGGTAGCAGAACCTCTGATAGTTAAAGAGAACGGACTGCGATTCTCTGGACCCAACAGCAAAAATCCCTTCTGGCAGGGAGATTTGAATTCTGTCGCTTTTGACGAACAGGGTATCAAGACTAAACTATTGAATTTAGACAAACCCTGTTACTTCCTGAGAGTTAAAGGTCGAATGGGCATTACCAACGATGGTTATCTGGGTGCGGTTGCCGATGCTGACAACGGCAAAACAGCGTCGGTAGAGACTCTCACAGCGGTGCCGCCTCTGTTACCTCAACAGTTGGGAGACCCAAGTTTTCTCGATTTTCACGGCGTCAAATATGCCTACGCTACTGGCGCAATGGCCAATGGCATTGCCTCAGAAGAATTGACGATCGCCTTAAGCAAAGAAAGAATTCTCAGTTCCTTTGGTGCTGCTGGTTTAGTTCCCGATCGGGTGGAAGCTGCCATTCACCGCATTCAGGAAGCAGTACCATACGGTCCTTACGCTTTTAATCTGATTCACAGTCCGGCGGAAGCCGCGATCGAACGGCGTGGGGTAGACTAAACTAAGCCAGTCCGTCACCGGACCGACTCGTCTTCAGAACCGGACGTGAGACTTTCACCTCATCCGGCTCCTCAGTTTCATTATCCCGTAGGGGGGTGTAATTAAAAGTGACACTTAGGCATTATTAACCGGTCCGGTAGTTCTACCTCTGTATCACTGGCGGAGTTCTGATACCGCCGGTGATGGCCCCACAGTGGATGGAACAACTCAAATAGTGAATCTGCCTTGATTGGGAGATTTTTTTACCCTTATGTTATATAATTTTATTTATAAGTTGATCGTGGAGCTAAAGCCCTATATGTCTGAATTCATGAATTATGATGAAACGGTTGAACTAACCAGCAGCGCTTCGGAATTAGCTCTAAGATTGCAGGCTCATCCCAATATATCGGCTCGTATTTTATCTCTGCTAGATCTTGTGGAAAATCCGGATAATAATTGTGAAACAGCGAGCAGTACCGAGTTGAAAATTATCTCGGAACTCAAAAAACTGGGAAATGATTCTCTTCAAGATTGGGCCAATTCGCAAGAGAAAAAAAAGCCTTAGCTTGTGAAAAATCTCCGGGGATGCGCCGTCAGAGAAAAAAGCAACTATATTGGCATAGTCTGTTGGGAACTATCCAAATTATAGAAGAAACTTTTATTTCTCGAAGACCGTTTTCATCATCTGCCCAAATACATTGTCGAGGTTATTCTTTGCCATTGCAACGAGCAATTACGGATTTTGGAGCCGATGTGCCATTTGGAAAAATTCCTGAAAAGCTACAAGAACATTACGGTATAACTGTGCCGATTAGTTCGGCCCAAGCTATTACTCAAAAACATGCACATGCGGTTAAAGGATCTCAAAAACCAGCAGAAAAAATTACCGATAGAGATGGAGTAGAGCTTCTAATTGCAGAAATGGATGGCACGATGATTCCAATTGTAAAAACTCCGACCAATGATGATAAAATTATCGATCGCCGAAAAACCAGATCTTGTTGTTGGAAAGAAGCTCGTCTATCACTTGTGGAAATCCCTACTCAGAAAAAAACAATTATTGGAGGTACAGTAGGTACCGTAGACTCCGCAGGAAACAAATGACTGCATAGCGCTATAAGGGCTGGGATAGGTGAAAAGACTAAAGTTCATGCGATCGGAGATGGAGCCAGTTGGATTGTTAATCAGGTAATGGGCTTGTTTGGAGAACGTGCTAGCTATCTAATATATTTTTATCATCTATGTGAATATTTAGCAGCAGCAGCTCCTGGAGCTAATGAAAAGCAACAAAAAAAATGGCTGGAAAAACAAAAAAAAGCTCTCAAAAACAATCAGGTTCTCAAAGTATTAAATAATTTATCAACTCGCCTGGAACCAGAACATATAGCTGATAAATTTGCTCCCGTCAGAGTCGGTGTACGATACATTAAAAACCGGCTTGAATACATGAACTACAAAGATGCGATTGATGCTAATTTACCAATTGGATCTGGAAAGATTGAGAGCGCACATCGTTATGTAATTCAAAAACGTTTGAAATTAACAGGTTCTTGGTGGACCGTTGAAAACGCTAATGATATGTTAGCTTTAAGGATATTAAGAGTTAATGATGATTGGCAATCCTATTGGCTAAATTTAAACCCAGAAAATTCGTCCCTTACCTAAGCAGTCTAACAATTATTGAGGCTCTTACCTTCTCAACATCAGTTTTCTGCCATGATCGCGTTCTGAACATATATCAATCTCGGGCGTCAATATTGCGCCTTCGTTCACCGGCGATATTGAGGCAGTGCTGGCACTGCCGGCACTGCCCGACCAACTACTTTTGACCACATCACCGGTTCATGATTAAGTGTCACTTTTAATTACACCCCCCGTAGGGTGCGACCTCTTCTACTGCCGTCCGTTTTTGATTTTTCGTGATGACAGTAATCATGTAGCAACTGCAGGTTTGTGTACCAGTCCTTTCCTCCCAATGAGGTTGGTAGGATATGGTCCACTTCCCATTTGTCGCCGTCCCTAAACGTCAACCCGCATCGCTCGCATTTGCCCTGCTGCCTTTTCAGCAACTTTATAACTCTCGTACTCACATCCGGGCTTTTTCGTAACCTCTTACTCCAGTAGACAAGGTTTCCATCCATAGGGCTAGCTTTTCCCTTCACTTTAACGTGTCTGATTATCTCAGTTTCGGAGTGCCGGCCTAGCTTTACCTCTGTACTATCCTTGAGTTTGCCCTTGAAGATTAAGAACAAAATAATTGCCAAGATTTCTCGCCGGGAAGTAGGAGCGAAATTCATGCAACCCGCACCAGAGAAAATGGTCAAGGAACTGGTTTCTCAAGGTCTCGTGACTGAGTTGCAAGCTGCTTTAGCCGCAAAAATCCCGATGGCTGACGATATCACGGTAGAAGCAGATTCTGGCGGTCATACGGATAATCGTCCCCTGCCCTGTCTGCTGCCTTCAATTATCGCACTGCGGGATGAAATGAGCGCAAAAATATAATTATGAAATCCCCGCGAGAGTGGGTGCAGCGGGAGGGATTAGCACCCCACAATCAGCTTTAGGGGCATTCATCATGGGAGCCCACTATGTAGTGACTGGCTCAGTTAATCAAGCCTGTCTGGAGGCTGGGGCTTCTGTCCATACTAAAAACTTACTGGCCCAAGCGAGTATGACGGATGTGAGCATGGCACCGGCAGCAGATATGTTTGAAATGGGGGTAAAATTACAGGTACTCAAACGCGGGACGATGTTTGCCGTGCGGGCGCAAAAACTCTATGACTTATACGTCAGCTATAATGCGATCGAGGAAATTCCCCAGGGGGAACGAGATAAGATTGAAAAACAAATATTCCGGAAGAGTCTAGAGGAAGTTTGGCAAGATACGGTGAATTATTTTCAGCGACGAGATCCCAATCAAATCATCAGGGCGACTGATAATCCGATCGCGCAGCGTGGCGCCAGCCATAGCGCAAAATGGCACTAATTTTTCGCTCCTATTTAGGGCTATCTTCCCGCTGGTCTAATTCGGGAGAGAAAGGCCGCGAGGCAGATTATCAAATCTGGTGCGGTCCGGCGATGGGTAGTTTTAACGACTGGGTAAGGGGTTCTTACTTGGAAGATCCGCAGAACCGTCGAGTTGTTGATGTAGCCGATCGCGCAGCGTGGCGCCAGCCATGCATATTATGACAGGTGCGGCATTTTTCTATCGGCTGCAAAATTTGAAGTTGCTAGGAATGTCGATACCTGCACAATATTGGAACTACCAACCTCAGCCCATACCGGCATAACAGGAGCCGCAGGACGGGCGTCCGGGTTCAGCGTAGGACGGGCGTCTCGCCTGTCCGGGGTGGAGCGTAGGACGGGCGTCTCGCCTGTCCGGAGGGGGAGCGTAGGACGGGCGTCTCGCCTGTCCGGAGGTGGAGGATGACAGAAGAAAATAACGACGAACTGAAAAATTTAATCGAATCTAACGCTCGTGCTATTGCTGCTTTGAAAGATTCTCTGGCAGAATTTAAAGAGATCGATCGCCAAGCGAAGCAGGAAATGGCCGATCTAAGGGAAACCTTAGCTAGTCTAGCAGAGACTCAAGGCAATGCTTTGGCTAATGTCAACAATGCTTTGGCTAATTTAGCCAAGGCTCAAGCCGATACTACCGCCAACACGTACAAGGTAATCAACAAATTGGACAACCGTCAAGGAGAGATTGTGGACATTCTCAAGCTGCTTGTCGAAAAAAATACTGGAAAACAAAGCGGGGGATAGTTCGAGCGATCGGGATCTTGAGATTATTTTTAGTATTCACATCGAATGCCCAGAAACCTGGCTTTCCCGATCGCGCAGCGTGGCGCCAGCCATAAACCAGGATTCTTAATCTTAATGGTGGTAGCTAATTAACTAAACAACTGAGTCACTGACACGATTATATCAGGAAATGCCAAAGAAGCAATCTCTCCCCGATCGTACTCCTGCTGGAAGGCATAATCATCGCCAATAGGTTCCCGAAAGACTGTCAATAAATTGGAGTTGACGTCCATCACCCAATATTCATTAATTCCCGATCGCGCATAAAGATGTTTTTTCTCGTTCAAGTCTTTATGTAAGGTGGTATCGGCAATTTCAATTAACCATAAAATATCATCGGGGGCGGGATGGCGATCGTCATATCGAGATTCTGGCAGCCTGATGAGCGCGATGTCCGGTTCTGGTTCCGAATTTGACAGGGTAATGGGATGCGCTTCTGAAACTAGAGCCAAATCATTGAAAATCCGGCGCAGATAGTTAGCCCCTTTTCTAATGCGCGAACTGTGTAATGGACCTTCTGGACTAATTTCAATAATATCTCCACCGATAAGTTCGAGATTGCGATCGCCTATTATTCCTGCTGCAATCATGCGATGATAGTCGGACACCGACCATTTAGCTAAATTCATCATAGCTGGGTTACGAGTATCGACGATAGCTGAGCGCAAAGCTAGCCGATATCATTATAATACTATTACGCAAAAAATGAGATACGTCTGGTTGGGTTTCGTGCCTCAACCCAACCTACGAACTACTACAAACGTTTTTTTATTTCAGCGGAAAATGTTCTGCTAGATAAGCCTCCGCTGACGCCCGATCGCCCAATATTATGCCATCCAGCTTCGCCACCAATAAAGCATCCAGCATTTGCTTAAACTGAGGGCCCCTTTGATAGCCCAACTGCTTGAGGTCATTTCCATTCAAGGGAGATTTAACTTGTGCAAATTCCGTTAAATAACGCCAAATTTTATGTCTTACGCTTCTCGGACTCCCCACTGCAATTAAAATTAAAGTAGCCACATCTAAGGGTTGCAACAATTGCAGTATCTGACTAGGACGCTGACATTCTGGCAATTTTTCTAGCACAACTGCTGCCACCTTGTCCAGATGACTGAGTCGTTCAATAGTCCGATCGGGTAACTGGAGATTTGTCGCAACCTTCCCCCGTTCCTCTGGTAATATCTGAGTAATCAAAACTTCTAGCAGCATTTCCCAACTTGGTAATTGGGGATTTAATTTGCTGAACCTGCGCAAACAGCGATCGACCAAGCGCATCTGTTTCCAGAGTCGATCGTTCAATTCCAGAGTAGCATGAATGCAGCGTAACGCTCCTAAATCACCCAACATCCGTAAAGCCGGTTTCCAGTAAGGCCCTTGCAAGATGTATTTTAACTCATTTTTGAGCCTGGTTTCTAATGCTGGGGCTCGGCTATTTTTAGCGCGATCGTAAACGCCACTTTCTATGGCATAATGGATATATGCTTCAGTCTGGGATTCAATTTCAAACCCCAAGCGGACAGCAAACCGGACAGCGCGATAAATGCGAGTGGGGTCTTCAATAAAGCTATTCGCGTGTAAAACTCTAATTAACTTAGCATCTAAATCTAGCAAACCGCCAAAGAAATCTAACAATTCGCCCGCACGGGGTGCCGTGAGCCGCAAAGCCAAAGCATTGATGGTAAAATCACGACGATAGAGGTCCTGACTAATCGAACTTGCCTCTACTTCTGGGTTAGCCGCAGGATAGGGATAAAATTCAGTTCTGGCCGTAGCAATATCTACCCATAGATTATCTAATTCTGGGTCTTTGTGCCACAGCAAGGCAGCAGTTTGAAAACGTCCATGCACTTGCAAACGGGCCCCTGGGTAGAGTTGTTGTAGTTCTTTTGCTAGTTCTACTCCCGCACCAGGATCGGCAGAACGGTGAAAGCCATCCACAACTAAATCAATATCCTGTAGCATGACTAAATTGGGGGTGTGGTCAAAACCAGTTGATCTTTCATGGACCCTCTCAGTCGCCGGATCCCCCAAACCCCCTTAAAAAGGGGGGTTTGGGGGGGATCCCGGGATTAACTACTTTTGACCGCACCCCTAAATTGGTAGTGTCTGCTAAGAGTAAATCTCTGACTCCACCACCGACTAGATACAGATGCCAACCGCGACTAGCAGCAGCATTGGCCGCCATCTTTAGGATATGCCAGAGTTGTGGAGTGAGGCGCGATCGCAACTCTGGCAGCAAGCATGTTTGCAAGGGCAAAGTTTCTGTTTGTTGGGCCTGGATCTGTTCGGCATGCAGTTGGCGCAACACATCGGTGCGGGTGACAATGCCCACCAACTGACCAGCTTGCAAAACAGGCAAGCGCCCGATATCATAGGTCACCATCAGAGACTCGATCGCCCTAAGTCCGGTATCAGGAGTAATTGTTTTCAGATTATTGCTCATATAACCCTTGACTGGGGCATGAGAAAAACCGTGGTGCAGGGCAAGATCGATATCTCGCCGGGAGATAATTCCCACTAACTGACCGGAAGAGTCCACCACGAATAAACCGGAATGACCGTATCTGAGCAGAATTCTACTGGCTTCGCGAATCGTAGTTTGAGGTAAAATTGTGCGGACTGGGGAGGACATTAACTCCCGGGCCGTCAGTGGTTGGGGAATTTGGGCTTTCAATTGGTCTACCAATTGCGCGAAAATTGTCTGAGAATCTTCTCCACGCCAGGTTACAGAGGCCGCTTGGCCATGACCACCCCCTCCCAGAGGCCCGAAAATCTCATTGAGATCCGTGCCGGATATGCCCGATCGCCCGACGCAGGTCAAGCGTTCTTCTCCCGAAGACCTAGCAGGATAGCGACATCCCAGCAGCAAAGCATCAGCATCGGTTAACTCCAGCAGTCGCGTTGCCAGACTAGACAACCCCGGCACAAAACCATCAGTTAACAGCAACACCCAAGCTACCTGGTGACCGCTTACCGTTTCCACTTGCAAGTTTTCCAGCGCTACCGTTAACAACTCTTGCAACTGGCCAGATAAACTAGGAGAAACATAATCCGCGATCGCAGATAAACTGGCCCCCTGCTGCATCAACCAGGCCAAGGCCAAAGCGTCCCGAGCTGTACTAGAGTCAAAAGTGAGAGAACCCGTATCCACATGGATCCCCAAGGCCATTACCGTGGCCTCAGCTGGGGTGAGACTAATCTGTGCTCGCTGCAACTGTTCTACTATCAGAGTAGTGGTTGCCCCTACTGACTCAATCTGAATATAAGTAGCCTGAATATCTCCCCGGATCGACCGGTGATGGTCGTAGACTTCTACTGCCGACAGTTGCGGTAAGTCCAACCACTCCGCCCCCTTGCCCAGGCGATCGCGCTGCTGGGTATCCACCACCGATAGAGAACGAATCAATTTGGGATTAACTGCCCGACGTTCGATCAGGGCATACTCATCCCGATGCAGTGCCAAAAAATCTCGCACAGTCGGATGAGAACCGCCAGTAAGCACCAACTTTGACCCTGGTTTCAGTCTTGTTAGGCCCACTGCTGCCCCTAAACAGTCAAAATCAGCCGTGGTATGGCACAAAATTAAATCCATATGCCGCTCCGAATTCCTGTTCTACACCCACCGGTTAATGCCAAACCCCGTACCAGACTGAGTGACCGCGTTCCAACTGACCGCTGACAACTAACAACTGACGGCAAAACCAGATGTGGCCAGGGACAAGTTCTACGATCGCGCTTCGACTTCGCTCACCGTGAGGGGTATCATTGTTTGGTAGCGATCGATTAATAGCTGTACTGGTATAGTCCAGTCAGACGCTGTTGTTAGGAGACCAAACATGACAATCATATTTCAACTTACACTAGCTGCTCTGGTAATAATGTCCTTCGTCATGGTGGTGGGTGTACCCGTCGCCTATGCTTCCCCGGAAGACTCCGAGCAATCCAAAAACCTGATCTTACTCGGCTCTGGGATCTGGGTAATCCTAGTAATTATTGTCGGTGCCTTGAATTTTTTGGTGGTTTGAGCAATTTAGCGCGTAGCCGCGTGCGAACCGCTCCGGAAAAATCGGTGGTGACCAGTACACAGTGACTAGCGGTGACCAGTGACCAGCGATCCATCAGGGGCGCCCGGACTACACACGCTCATACGTCGCTACGCTACGGACAACTGACCGCGAACAAATAACATGACAGTTTTCGAGGGAACCTTCTCACGGACTTCATCATTACGGTTTGCCATTGTGATCGGTCGCTTCAACGACCTGGTCACAAGCAAGCTGTTAGCTGGATGTCAAGATTGCTTGAAACGCCACGGGGTCGATATCAATCCTCATGGCACTCAAGTAGATTATGCTTGGGTGCCTGGCAGTTGGGAAATCCCCATCGTGGCCCGTCAACTGGTGCTGAGCGATCGCTATGATGCCGTAATTTGCTTGGGTGCAGTGATCCGGGGTCAAACTCCCCATTTTGACTATGTCGCGGCTGAGGTATCCAAGGGAATTGCGGCCACGGCCTTACAGACGGGAGTGCCAGTGATATTTGGCGTGTTGACCACCGATACCATGCAGCAAGCCTTGGAACGGGCGGGCATCAAAAGCAATCTCGGCTGGGATTATGCCATGAGTGCTCTGGAAATGGCAAGTTTGATGCGCCTGCTCAAAGATCCCGTTCCGGAAAAATCGGCAGATGCTCACATCTATCATGGCAATGTCACAACTGGAACTCTGCCAGCCTCATCACCAGGATCGTTAACTGAGGTAGCGGTTGACAAGGAAAAACAGACCTAGGACAAGATTATTTGGCAAAAATTCTACCCGCTGAGTTATAAAGCTTGCACTCAGCGGGTAAATTACGGTATGATAATATGTCTGGACTAATGGCTGGGGCGGCTGCTCTCCTCTCCGCTTCGACCTACGTCGAAGCTCCGGGATGCGCACGGTCCGCGGACGGCCCGAAAAATCGGAGAAGCGTCCAGAAAGTAAAAGACACCAAAAAAATAAGGAGTAGAATCATCCAGGAAACAATAAGCATGGTCAATCAGCAAATAACGGCTACAGACATAGGCTTCACTCATGCAGATTTCGCAGCCCTACTCGACAAGTACGACTATCACTTTAGTCCCGGCGACATAGTCGCGGGAACGGTATTTAGTCTGGAGCCGAGGGGCGCTCTGATTGACATCGGTGCTAAAACAGCTGCATACATACCAATTCAGGAAATGTCAATCAACAGGATAGAAGCCGCAGAGGAAGTGTTGCAGTCAAATGAGACACGAGAGTTTTTTATCCTGACCGATGAGAATGAAGATGGACAACTGACCCTTTCCATTCGCCGGATAGAGTATATGCGGGCTTGGGAACGGGTGCGACAGTTGCAGACCGAAGATGCAACGGTGCGAGCGCAAGTATTTGCCACCAACCGGGGCGGAGCATTGGTCAGAATAGAAGGGTTGCGCGGCTTTATTCCCGGTTCTCACATCAGTACCCGCAAAAATAAAGACGATCTGATGGGAGAAGAACTACCTCTGAAGTTTTTGGAGGTAGATGAAGAAAGGAACCGGCTAGTGCTGAGTCACAGACGAGCGCTAGTGGAACGGAAGATGAACCGCTTGGAAGTCACCGAAGTGGTCATCGGTACGGTGCGGGGACTCAAACCTTATGGTGCATTTATCGATATTGGCGGTGTCAGCGGCCTACTGCACATCTCGGAAATTTCCCACGACCACATCGATACCCCTCACAGCGTCTTCAATGTCAATGATGAAATCAAGGTGATGATCATTGACTTGGATGCGGAACGGGGCAGGATATCACTTTCTACCAAACAGTTGGAGCCAGAACCGGGGGATATGGTGAAAAATCCTCAAGTGGTTTACGATAAGGCAGAAGAAATGGCAGAAAAGTATCGCCAAAAACTGCGCTCTCAACAGGACGGTGAACAACCAGCAGATGAGACAGCAGCGGAAACGCCAGCAGAGACATCAGATGAGACAGCAGCGGAAACGCCAGCAGAGACATCAGATGAGATAGCAGCAGAGACATCAGATGAGACAGCAGCGGAAACGCCAGCAGAGACATCAGATGAGATAGCAGCGGAAACGCCAGCGGAAACGCCAGCTGAGACAGCAGCGGAAACGCCAGCTGAGACAGCAGATGAGACAGCAGATGAGACATCAGATGAGACATCAGATGAGACATCAGATGAGACATCAGATGAGATTTCAGAGGAAATCCCCCCTGGGACAGAAGAATTCCCCGCTGCGACGGAGCAGAAGGAGTCAGCGCTGGTTTCGGCTGAGTAGGTATAGCTTGGAAGTAGGGTGGGCATTGCTTGCCACCCTACTTATTTTGAGCTATTTGAGTGGAGTAAGTTAATTGGTAACAATTAAATGTGGTGCGGTAACATTCCCTCAGATCGAGGCAGTGATTTTTGATAAGGATGGCACCCTGGCAAATTCAGAAGCTTTTTTGCGCAACCTGGGCCTGAAACGCGCTCGCCTGATAGATGCCCAAATTCCGGGTGTGGGGGAACCGCTACTGATGGCGTTCGGACTGGAGGAAAATCAATTGAACCCAGGGGGGTTAATGGCTGTGGGCAGCCGTCGGGAAAATCAAATAGCTGCGGCTGCTTACGTGGCAGAAACCGGTCGTGATTGGATTGCATCTCTGGAAATTGTCGGTTCCGCCTTTGAAGAAGCTGACAGGTATATGCAGCGGAAGGCACTGGAGACACCTATATTTGAGGGTATTGCGAAACTGCTGGAATCTCTTTGGACAGTTGGGGTGAAGGTGGGGATTGTATCGTCAGATATCACGGAAAATGTTAAAGATTTTGTTAAGACATACGCTCTAGAGTCTTACGTAAGCTTAGAGATGGGAGTGCTTCCAGGCTTGAGTAAACCGGACCCGAAAGTATTTCTCGAAGCCTGTAGGCAGTTGGGCGTAGAACCAGGGCAGACCTTGATGGTAGGAGATTCTCAGGCGGATTTCAAACTGGGACGGGTAGCCGGTGCAGCAGGAGTGGTAGGGGTCAGCTGGGGATGGACCGGTACGGTAAATCTGGAAAAGGCAGAGGTGGCGATCGCCCGCGTAGACGAAATGCAAGTGATAAGGTAAAGTGGGATCGCCTGTAGAGGGAAAACCACCCAGCGGTTGAGAAGAAAATTTAATTTAGCAAAGAAAGGAGAGATCCTTGACACGTCGTTATCTATTTAGTTCGGAATCAGTTACGGAAGGACATCCAGACAAAATCTGCGATCAAATCTCAGATACGATATTGGATGCATTATTGGCCGAAGACCCAGCCAGTAGGGTGGCAGCGGAAGTTGCGGTCAACACGGGTTTAGTCTTGATTACGGGTGAAATTACCTCTAAAGCTCAAATCAACTTTATCGATCTAGCGCGGAAAAAAATAACAGAGATTGGTTACTTGGGTGCCGATAGTGGCTTTTCTGCCAATAGCTGTGCAGTTTTGGTGGCTTTAGATGAACAGTCTCCTGACATTGCCCAAGGGGTGAACAGCGCCCAGGAACAACGGGAGATGTCTTCAGAAGAGAAACTGGACTCTGTGGGTGCTGGAGATCAAGGTTTGATGTTTGGCTTCGCCTGCAACGAAACTCCCGAAATGATGCCTTTACCGATCAGTTTGGCCCATAGGATTTGTCGGCGACTGGCAGCGGTGCGTAAAACTGGACAGTTGCCGTACCTGCGTCCCGATGGTAAAAGTCAGGTGACAGTCGCCTATGAAGACGGACGGCCCGTGGGGATCGATACGATTCTGATTTCTACCCAACATGCACCGACCATTGGTAGCATTACTGATGAAGCAGCCGTGCAGGCAAAGATTAAAGAAGACCTGTGGTCAGCTGTGGTGCAACCCACTTTCGCAGATATTAATGTGAAGCCTGACGATCGAACCAGATTTCTGGTGAACCCGACGGGGAAATTTGTGGTTGGCGGTCCCCAAGGGGATGCGGGCTTGACGGGGCGTAAAATCATTGTCGATACCTATGGTGGCTATTCCCGTCACGGTGGCGGCGCGTTCTCTGGAAAAGACCCCACAAAGGTAGACCGCAGTGCGGCTTATGCTAGTCGGTATGCGGCGAAGAATATTGTGGCTGCTGGGTTGGCAGAAAAATGTGAGGTGCAACTGTCCTATGCGATCGGGGTGGCCCGTCCTGTGAGCATGTTGATTGAGACCTTTGGTACGGGCAAGGTAGATGAAGATAGCCTGTTGGAAGCCGTGAAGAAGATATTTGAATTCCGCCCAGCAGGAATTATTCAGACGTTTAATTTGCGCAACCTGCCAGGGGAACGCGGCGGACGTTTTTACCAGGATGTGGCTGCTTACGGCCACTTCGGTCGCCCGGATCTGGAATTGCCTTGGGAACAAACGGATAAGGCTGAGTTGTTGAAGGAAGCATTGAGTCAGTCGGCGGCAGCGGTATAGTTCGATGAGATCGAGAATTAAGAAACCAGGTATATGGAAAAAACCAGGTTTCTGGGGGCTACTGGTGAGAAACCTGGTTTCTACCTCATAATTGATTGAATACCTGGCATTGCACATTTTGGGGATGATGCCCTTTTTTGCACATAACTGAAAATGGCTTGTAGTCTAAGTTTGAGAGTTCTGCAACTATCTCCATCATCCCGTTATTGTGCAACGCCGAATACCTTTGCACACCCGATCGCCCATCATCCATTCAAGAGTGATTCAAACTCAGTCTTCAAGGAATGAACGTCGGCTACCCGGGCCACTAACAGGTTACGATCGCCGGAATCTTGCAAGCGCCGCTTCCAATGCCGGATGCTATCGGAGTTTTTCATCCAATAGCCGATGACGCTGTCTACCACGCGATCGAATTCCCAACCGCGAGTCCGAGGCACTGTCTCGACCGATTCCAGAAAGGCATCTAGGGTACAATGGTAGCTGCCCACATATTCCGCACCAGCACGGGGTTGGTGTTCCTGCTTCTCTTGCTGGTGATTAAAAAAATGCCAAACTGGCGATACGCCGAGGATGTCAAATGTGTATTTCACGACAAATTCCTCAAATTCTATATTTCTATGATAGGCGTTGCACATTTTGGGGATGATGCCTACGCATGCACATAACTTAAACTGGCTTGTAGTCTAGGTTTAAGACTTCTGCAACTATGCCCATCATCCCGTAATTGTGCAACGCCCTATGATATTTCTGTGATAGGATATTGGGACAAGGAGTGGAGTAACAGATTGTACCAAGCAGCCCGATTTTGGGCGTCCCTTGGGTTAAAATCAGTAAAATAGTAGAATAACTATACCTGGAGAGGTGGCAGAGCGGTTGAATGCGGCGCACTCGAAATGCGTTATAGGCTAAAACCCTATCGGGGGTTCAAATCCCCCCTCTCCGTTTAGACGTAGGTTGGGTCTCCGAACGAAACCCAACCTGTTAACATAAGAAACCAAACCGGTTTATTACCACCATGATGGGCAGTGCGTAAGTTGGGTTTCGTCCGGAGACCCAACCGGTGCATCCGCTAAAGGGCAGGCGTAGATGACGGAGATGGAAGCATCTCAATTTTTATCTTTAAAAAATTGAGATGCTTCCGTTCAATATTTGAGTAATATCAATAAAAATGGAGCCATCAAAGTGATTACCCAGATTCAAGTAAAAAACCTTAAAAGCTATCGATCTGGAGTTTTGCCATTGGCTTCTTTAACCGTTTTGATTGGAGCTAATGCATCAGGTAAAAGCAACATCATTGAAGCCCTCAGATTGCTGAAAATACTTGCCAAAGGCGAGAGATTGAGCCTTCTGGGCAACAGTCATCAACAGAGTGAAATGCCGTTTAGAGGTAAATTTGATAATCTTGGATACCGAGGAGCAAAATTATTTCAAATTTCCTGCGATCTTGAAATCTTAGAGTTGGAAAGCTGGAATCATTTCGAGATCGAACTGGGGCTTAATAATGAAGGAGAGTGCCATGTCACTCAAGAAAAAATTATCGCCCCAATATCGACGGTTCCCCTATACCAAATTACCAGCGAACCTCAAGGGGCAGGTAGCGATGTTTTAGTAGAAAATTTTGCACGTGGTAGGAATAAGCCAAAAATTCCATGCAGTAGCCACATGGCAATTTTTACACAGTTATTGAGTGAGATTCGTTTTCGTTCAAAAGATCGAGAGAGTCGAGAAAAAATTCCTCGAATTGCCGATAATTATGTTCGTTACTTGAGTGGTATTGTTTTTCTGGAGCCCGAACCTAATGCAATGCGCGATTACGGTCATAAAGCCGATCGATTGCTCGAAGAACATGGAGAAAATATCTCCGGCGTTCTCTATAATCTCTGCCAAAAATTAGATATTAAGGCTGAGATATTAGAATTTGTTAGAAGTCTTCCCGAACAAGATATTGAAGATATCGGCTTTATTGAAACTGCTCGTGGGGAAGTTATGTTGCAGCTAACTGAAACCTTTGGTGGCATCTCCGCTGTCTATGATGCAACAACCCTCTCAGATGGGACATTGCGAGTTCTGTCAATTGCAGCAGTCATGTTTTCGGCTCCAGAACAAAGCATTGTTGTTATTGAAGAAATTGATAACGGCGTGCATCCCAGTAGAGCAGAAAGTTTACTTAAGCGCATTTATAATATTGCACAAACACGCCATTTGCAAGTTCTAATTAGCAGCCATAATCCGGCACTGCTTGATGCTCTACCTGATGAGGCTGTGCCAGAAACGGTCTTTTGCTATCGCAGTCCCGATGATGGTTCGAGTCAACTTGTACGATTGCGAGATATTCCAGACTACCCCGAACTGATTGCTCGAGGTACTGTCGGACAGCTGATGACAGGGGGTTTGCTAGAACGGTTTGTGAAATACCATCCCGGAAGTGAAGAGAAGAAGCGAAAAGCAATGGAATGGTTAGCTGATATTCGCGGCTGAGATTGAGATTAGTTTATGAAAGCTGTTGCAATTGTTGACACCTCTATATTTTGTGAGTTCCTGAATATTCCCAAGATGAACGATTCAAGAGAGGAAGTCTTGAATGAATTTGAAAGGCTTCTCAATGACGAGACATCATTTCTTTTACCGATGGCTGCTGTTTACGAAACAGGTAATCATATCGCTCAATTGCCTGATGGGGGAAACCGTCGCCGTTTTGCTCAATTCTTTGTTGAGCAAGTTCACAAAGCAATTAACTGAGATGCCCCTTGGCAAATCATGCAAGTTCCAACAGTTGCAGAAATTGGCATCTGGTTGGGTGAATTTCCTGATTCGGCGATGCAAGGGGTAGGGATGGGATTAAACTAAACAAGACTGTCGCCAGCCCTGTTCGTCTTCAAAACCGGACGTGAGACTTTCACCTCATCCGGCTCCTCGGTTTCCCTATCCCGTTTCCGGGTGCGGCTTGATTGACTACCATCTATTCGCGTTTTCTGATGATGGCAGTAGTCATGGAGCAATTGCAGATTGTCATACCTATCCTTACCGCCTAATGATTTCGGCAGGATGTGGTCTACTTCCCACTTATCCCCGTCTATAAATAGCCTTCCGCAGTGTCCACATTTGCCCTTTTGACTGCCCATGAGCTTTAATACTCTGGTGCTTATATTGGGGCTCTTGCGTAGTCTCTTACTCCAGTAAACAAGATTTCCGCCCATCGGGCTAGCTGTCCCTTTTACTTTTACGTGCCTTACAATTTCCGTCTCGGAGTGTCGGGTTAGTTTTGCCCCTTTAGCGTCCATGAAGTTCCACTGTTGGCTGCCTTCAGCTTTCCAGTATTTTTGGTACACCCATCTTTTTGTTTTGTTGGGATGCCGTCTCTTAGCCCATCTTTCTGTTATTTCCCACAAGTACATATCCAGTTCTCCGAATATTTCCTTGCTCACCACCGTCCTGTTGTAGTTGCACCAACCCTTTATTATCGGGTTCAGCTTGTTTATCAGTGCGGCCTGTGGTGCGGCCTTATGACTATCTACTACAGCCTTTAGCTTTTCTTTGTGGTCTCTGATGGTCTTGTCGCTTGGCTTTATGAGGGTTTTGAAACCTTTCCCTGTTTTTCCACTTCGGTGTTTACCTACTTTGTACTGTCGAACATTAAAGCCGAGGAAATCAAATCCCGCCTTTTTTCCTTCCAAAGTATGGGCCATTCTGGTCTTTTCAGGTTTTAGCTCTAGCCCTATTCCTGCCAGCCACTCGCTGATGACTTCCTTTGCTTGCTCGACTACCTCGCGGTTCTTGTGCATCACTACAAAGTCATCTGCATATCGCACTACCCCTAGTTCATTCTGCTTTTTTTCGTTTGCCGGAACGATTTTTCTTACCTCTGCTTCCATTCCATGTAGCGCAATGTTCGCCAGTAGTGGGGATATTACTCCCCCTGTGGTGTTCCTGCGTAAGTTGGCTGGTATGCTTTCCGGTCCATCACCCCAGCTTTTAACCATTCCCGGATTTTCTTCCGTATAGGTGATGAGTTATTCAGTTTTTCCAGTAGTGCTTTGTGGTCTATGCGATCGAAGCATTTCGCGATGTCCGCGTCCAGCACCCATTTGGGTTTTGAACTGATGCTCGCCAATATTGCCGCAATCGCATCGTGGCATCCCCTGCCCGGCCTGAACCCGTAGGAGTTTGCCTCAAACACCGCTTCCCATTCGGGTTCTAGCGCTATCTTGACTAACCCCTGTAGGGCCCTGTCGTATATTGTGGGTATTCCCAGTGGTCGCTTCTCTTCCCTTCCGGGTTTTGGTATCCATACCCTACGGGTGGGTTTGACCTTCTTCCCATCATTGACTTTAAGCTGCCTTACCAGTGGTTGTCTTTCGGAGGGTTTAAGCGCAACCACGCCGTCTACACCTGCCGTCTTCTTTCCCTGGTTTTGCTGGGTGACCTGTCTCACCGCAATCATTTTTGCGGACCATGACCTTGTTATTAGTCCCTGGAGCTTGCGTACTAGCTTCTGATTCCCACTTTGTGCCGCTCTGTAGATGCGCTTTTGAATCTTAAATACGTTCCGCTCCAGCTTTCGCCAGGGGACCGCATTCCAGTCATATACTCTCCTTCTGGACGTACACCGTGACATATTAAATCCTACTAACCTCTACATTTTGGTTAACCGTGAGGGCGTCAGCCTATCCTATCCGTTACAGATAGGCATGCTTCTCCGCTCAATCTTTCCCAGTTGTGACCTGCTAATGGATTCGCAGATGTTGCGCCTTTGGTGGCTACTCAGCAATCGACCTCACTGAGAGTACATCAACTGGTTTACTTCGTTCCTGTAGATGATTGTTTGCGACCTTAGAGGGTGGCCCTACGCCGGGTTTATTGTCGGTGCTAGTTGGTCAGATAGCTACCTGCCAACGACCTATATCCTATCCCTTTTTGGGCCAGTGTGTAAGCCTTATTCCACTGGTTAATCGTTACGACGCTGCATCACTTCGCTTCATGCTCCTCATAGCCGCTTGCTCGACGTTGACCAGTTTAGGCTACCAGTCATTAACGCCTTTTCGCCCCGCTTTACGGATTGATGCCATCGCGTCCGGGAGCACCCACCCTGTCATGTCGCTCCCGCGCATGACATGGGTGGGTGTCTCCGGACGCGAAGCTACCGCAGGGGCGATGCTTTTACCCCTGCACCTGGGGAGAAGGACTTGCACCTCCATCATCTCTGGGTTTCGCCGGTCTTCCTTGGTATCTCCACCGGTGGTTGACTTTACCCTACAAGTTTCAGGACCAATGATATCCTGCATGCGGTCTCGGTCAATAGGCTTGTGACATGGTCATTGACCCTCCTTGTCCATTCTGGATCTTTACGCTAAACGGGTCGCACCAAGTTATCAGGACTAATGAAATCCTGCTAGCGGTCTCGGACCTATGGCCTGTGACACCGCCATTTGACGTCCTCACTTCCATTATGGACCTTTACGCTAAACGAATCGCACAGATATATCGATTATTAAAGAATGGAAAAAGGCAAGGAAGAGAACACCCTATCTTCGCGTGTTTATCTGGTCTTTAGATAAAGACCTCATGGGGTATGACTATCAGCCATGCGATCGGTATTAATTAGGGTTTTTGGGCCTGGATTACTTGCAGACTGCCACCGGCGTGGAGTGTCTGGCGCTGAACCTGAAAACCAATTTCGCCCAGGAGTTGGGGTAAGTCAGTGCGCAGCAGCTGCCAGGCTGTTTCGGTTTCAAACAATTGCATAAATATGGATAAGCCTGGCCAAAATAGCCAGTTACTGGGGGCGTGCAAATCTATCAGGGCAAAGATGCCTCCCGGTTTCAGCACCCGGTATACTTCCTGGAGGATCTGCCGTAGCTGCATGCTTTCCATTTCGTGCAGGGCGACGCTGGTATGCACGATATCAAACTGATTGTCGCCCAAGGGCATGTTTTCAGCAAAGGCTTCCACATACGAGGCAGCGGGAACGTTCTGCTGGGCCCGTTTCAGGGATAAGGGCGAGGCGTCTAAACCGGTGACCTCCTGGGACTGCTGCACCAGAAATTTAGTTGCCTGACCGCTACCACAACAGAGATCTAGTATCCTGGTTTGTGAGGTGATGGTTAAATCTTGTAGCGGTAACTGACGGAATCGGCTCTCTCCCCCGACTGCCAGGGCAGATAGTTGCGCGATCGCATCATAGAGCCATTGATAGCGATAACTTAAATCTCTGAGAATATTGGCCATATCCAGTTTTTTGGTGTTGGTGCTGAAGATCTACTACCTGAGATAATATCTTATCAGTTTACTTAGCTATTGTATTATCCAGAGAGTAATTACTATAAAAATTAACTATCTAATCCCCAACTGTTCTAATAAATAGTTGACGCGCTCATAAGCATCTCGTTGTAATATCTCGCGCTTCCGAGTCAATCAACTCCTCAAAATCCGCTACAAACTTATGTCCCACGTGCTGGTAAGACATAAACTTCTCCCCAATTTTACTCAACCCTTCCCGCACCAACCTATTGCCAACGCACGGTTGAAACATCCTCACTAGCGCATCTAACCCTTCAGGATAGTTACGCAGGCAAAAATAGATATCCCAAGCATCCTTTTCTTTGAGGCGATCGTAAAGCGCCATTCCCTTCATCACCAAAAATGGTACAATTGTTGCCACTCTTACCCGAGCATTATCTATCCCGCCTTCCGGAAGCACGCCAACAATTTCGACACCGCGAGCTTTCCGCGCGCGCAGATCCTGTATTCTTTGAGTACGGTGAGAAGTACCAGTTCCTGAATATTCCCATCCCGAAAATCTACTTGTACCACGATCTCCCTATCATTCACCATCACGTGACGATAAAAGATAAACGGTTGCCTCCCTTGACGATATCCCCTAGTTAACAGTGACATCCCGAGACTGCTGCACCAGCAATTTTCCGCTCCTGGGAAGGCGAGGTGATGGTAATTTCAAGTAAGGCTAACTGGCGGAACTGGCGATCGCCCCCTATGCTGAGGGCCGGAATAAGGGCGATCGCCTCCCAGATCCATTAATACGGAGCGCTTGTTACCGGCGATCGCGGGCCTGGTTTACCTTCTATCTACGGCATCCTGTAGCAATGGCCAATCTGCTACTGCTTCTTCTTACCTGCATGCGCACTGGCACTTACCCAGTCCCCAGGAATTTTTTTTTGGGGAAATTGCATAACTGCGTTCAGCATGACTGCCTTTGTGTTATGCTATTTTTAGATCTGGGATTTGGGATGCAACTGAGATATTGGGGATCGAACAATTCGCAAGCTTGTTTCGTTTAATGAGCTAGATAGCAATAGCGATCCGCTCCATGAGTCGGATGATACTTCTCTGGAAATTCACAATCATCGTCCAGTAATAAATGTAAATGCGCAACTAGAACGAGCGCCAGTGGTAAATCAGACAAGACAACCCGTGCCAAGGCCTACAATAGTCCCTCCTACAATAACAGTCCCTCGTACAAGAGATTGCGGTAATTTATGGGGAGCTTGTCAATAAGATCGATTTGCAACTTATCGACAAGCTGAAATATAAGTAGCCGGGCAAAATTATTATATAGGAGATTCATGCCGAGCCATAGTTTGATTCGATATGAAAATAATTTGCCAAAATCACTTATAAGCAGAAATGGACGAGGTGATTTGGAGAACATCTGGGTGTAGGAAGTCAAAACTTGAATTGTAATATGAAGATTCGTCTAAGAACAATTGGAGTTTGTGCTAGCAGTTTGCTACTAGTATTATTCCTAGCGCCAAGTCAGAAAAATTGTGCTAACTTTGGCTAGAACCAAGATCGATAAGTTGTTCTCCAAGACCACTTTGCCAGTATTATCTCAGAAGGAGATGTGTCAGAGGGCCAAGATTTTTACGGTTAAAGTCCTAAATGGAACTTCTGGGGGTTCAGGGATTTTAATTGCTAAGCATGGGAGTCGGTATACCCTTGTTAGGAATGAGAATTTAATAAGGTGTCAAACTAGCGGGATGTGGCGCTAAAATTAGCTTATACCCTACTTCGACATGGAAACCACAATACGATGCAACCCTATCCGGAAGATATCTCCGAACAGATGCAGAGATACTACAAGTCCTTGTCAGAGAAGGACCGCCGCCGCTATGCTGCCATCGAAGCACTTAAGCTGGGCTACGGTGGCATAAGCTACATCAGTCAACTGATGGGTTGCCATGCCCACACCATTCGCCTTGGGCTCCAAGAGTTGTCCGATGACCAAGGGATGAACGCTAGGCGCATTCGTCGGGGGTGGACGCAAAAAAGCATTGGAGCAGATACAGGGATTAGATGAGGCATTCCTTCGAGTTGTTGCGGCTCATACAGCGGGTTCGCCAATGGATGAATCGCTCTTTAGGACCCATTTGACCCGTCAGCAAATTGCTGACTTACTCGCCCAAGAAGAAGAGATTAACGTGAGTGTGACCGTGGTAGATCAATTGTTGAAACAGCATAATTTTCGAGTGGAACTGCCGCTCCCGACTATCTCTAAATCGCTGAAACTCAAACCTCCTCCTAACCCGATTTTATCCGTGCCATCCTCAAAGTTGAAGATAATATCCCGGCCCCTGCCCGGGGCCAAGACAAAAGTATCGCTGCCAGCATTGCCGTGAAGCTTGTCCTTCCCCGCACCCCCATCCAGCAGGTCGCCTCCATCCTGGCCCACGGAGGATGTCGTTGCCATCTCCTCCCAGGAGAGTATCCTTGCCCTTGCCTCCGTAAAACCTGTCCTTCCCCAAACCCCCATCTAGGAGATCGTGTCCAGGCTTGCCATAGAGGATGTCGTTACCGTCGCCTCCTTCGACAGTGTCGTTGCCACCGTTTCCGTAAAGCTTGTCGCTTCCTGCTAAACCTTGGATCCTACATTCCGCACGACAAAATGTATTACGGAATAATTACAATAGATTGGTTATTTTGCGAACATCAAACCTCATATAGGTATAAATATTTATACGTTGTGTTTGCTAAATTGTCAGATCTGTCACGTAATACAAAATGTCGTGCAATAGCAATCGTACCGTATAATTAAATATTACTTATTATAGCCAATGAAAGAGATATCTGGCATCTGCATGGAAATTTTGATGGGTTGTGGTGATAAGTTTTACTTATATACGCCAGTTCGAGGCTTTCAGCCTTTTTTGTTGGACTAAATTGTATCCCAGTATACAATTTAGTCCATAAACCCAGGAGAGCCATTTTGATGTAACATCTGGTTTATGGGCTACTTCTGAATTGATTTCTAGAGACATCTCACTATAGCATGTTCCTCTATCAAGGTGACATCAGGTTCTTTATTCTGGCTCTCCATGGTGTAAATTTAGGAGAACCAAAAAGGCTGAAAGCCTTGATTTGGCGTATAATATAAGTAAAATTTATCACAAAAGCCCAAGGAGATCATTTATTCTCATCGATCCATTCACCCAGGCGCAGGCGCAGCAGATCGTCATCTCTAACCGCGATCGCCGGTCGAGTCAGTTCGCACAGAGGGTTGTTCCGGGTTCCACAACGCCCATTATTCATTATTCGGGCCCAGGCTTGGGTACACTCGCCTGGGGTCTGCTGTTGGAGTGCTGGCACTTACCACCTCGATCGTCTGACCGCTGACCACTTGCTTGACGAGTACCATCTGTCCTTGGGGCGTTGCTGACCCAAAACAGCTTGCCAGCAACAGCAAGCAGCACAGCATCGGACCTATGATAGTCTTGGGTAAATTAGTCTTCATCCAGTGGCAATCCGAATCTGACTTTTCCTTTCCCGAAATAGCGGCCAAATTGGAGTTCGTAGACTTCATCCTCGTCTTGAGTCTCTACCTCCAGGTCTGAACGGGCATAGCTGACGCACAGTAAAGCATAGCCTTTTTTTTTCAATTCTGGAGAAAGTCCCATTGCTTCTGGCTGATACAGTTCCCCCGATCTTACCCTGACTGCACAGGTGGTGCAAGCGCCATTCCGGCAGGAAAAGGGCAACTCTACTCCCTGGTTTTCGGCGCTATGGAGGATATACCGGTCTTCTGGTACGGAGACTGTTTCTAGTTTTCCTTCGGCGCGATCGTGTATTTTGATTGTATGACTGCGAGGCATAATATCCATAGCAAAATTGCTCATCTCTGGATGATAGCATACTACTATCTGGCTGCCCCAATCTGGATTTACCGATGCCGGTGTATACGCAGATACATTGTACCACCTTGTAGCAGTGACCAGCTACCACTGACGCGCGTGCGATCGCTGCACTTGATTTTGAGCTGTACCCTGGCAATGTTAATTTTTATGTACAAAAGTCACGGCATATTAAGACAATAATATTTTTATGACAATCTTGGCGCAGTCCAACTAAGAGAAGAGAAAGACAAGGCAGCAAGGGCTATGAAACTGGACAGGCGATCGACGGGGAAAGCCAAAAAACAAGATTAGGAATTCAAGTCACAGAGACAAATCAATCGCACCTATGGCTGGCGCCACGCTGCGCGATTGCGCTGCGCGCAGCGACAGTCCTGGTACTTATTGGATTGGAGTCTTCACACAAGAGGCTGACGATAACACGGGTTATACCCTAGAAGCTTCAGTTATCTAGTAAAAAGAAGACTTAAGTTTGTTGCTAGGGAGTTTGGCGATCGCCTGTCAACTCCCCAGAGGCGATCGCCCGTCAACCAATACTCTGATATTCCACAAAATCAGACTCGCGATCGGATGATATCCATTCTTTTTCCGATAAAATAACGAAAGAGAAAACAAGTCCTTTGAGAGAATGGACCTGATGAAGAAAATCACGACTCGATTGATAACAGATATCGCGATAGGAGTCCCAGTTATCGGAATTGTTGCTGGAAAAATCGGCGATCGCATCTAGCTGCGGTTCCAGCATTCCTTTCTCACAGATAAACCCTTCTATCCAATAACTGCTAGATTAATTTGATAACAATCTGCGATCAAATTAAAAGCTTGTGGTAGGGATAGATAAAGTTCCCCACCTAGCACAAATCCTTGCGCGGAATATTGTTCTAAAATGTCTGTTTCTGACAGCATTTATATCCTCACTTAAAACGGAGACTTCCAGTTGGAGTCATTGCGATTTGATATTTGGACAACAGTTCCAGTATTGTCATTGCGAACGACATAACTGTTATCTTGGTTAATGTAAGCAGTCGCCGGATCGTTGTTCCTATTTCCTATGGCTGGCGCCACGCTGCGCGATCAGACAAATATCGCGTGTCATTTGTAGCAACTGTACAGTATGGGTTGTTAATAGTCGCCTGTACCATCGCTACCGTCCAGCCGCGTTTGGCTAACTGCTTGAGAATCTTGGGTTCAAAATTTACATTCACTGAGTTGGAGATCGTTTGCGATTTATTTTAGCATATTCAATTCGATAAATTCAACCACCGCTGGCAGTCCTTGCTGAGTTTTCAAGTTGGTGAATACAAAGGGTTTGTCCCCGCGCATTTTTTTCGCATCCCGTTCCATTATACCTAAATCTGCACCTACCTGGGGGGCGAGGTCGATTTTGTTAATTACCAGCAAATCTGATTTGGTAATTCCCGGTCCTCCTTTGCGGGGAATTTTATCTCCCGCCGCTACGTCTATTACATATATTGTTAAATCTACCAGTTCCGGGCTGAAGGTTGCTGCCAGGTTGTCCCCGCCACTCTCGACCAACATTAAGTTCAAGTCGGAGAATTTGCTTTCCATTTCTTCTATTGCTACTATATTTATGGAAGCATCCTCCCGAATGGCCGTATGGGGACATCCCCCTGTTTCCACACCCATGATTCTCTCACTCTCTAACGCCTGCGATCGCACTAAAAACTGGGCATCTTCCTGGGTATAAATATCGTTGGTCACCACCGCAAGGCTGTATCGATCGCGCATAATTTTACAAAGGGCATCAACTAAGGCTGTTTTCCCCGAACCTACTGGTCCGGCAATTCCGACTCGCAAAGCATTCATGTCGATCAATAATTTAACTTCTAAACAATCGCGTGTATTGTGTTTCATGAGCCATACTTGCTAGGGCCAGTCCCCAACTACAACTACAAAGGTCGTCATCTTCTAAGGATAAAATATTTTGAGTGGCATGAGCAATATCTGAATGTAAGTCTAGCAGTAGCTTTTGCCCTCTAGTTTGACCCAAGGGTATAAGTTTAACTCCTGCCGTGACCAGATTAGTTGCCCAACTGTGCAAGTAACCAAGTATAGCATCGTAGGGGGAAATCTGCCAGTGATATGCTGCTATGCCAAAGGCGATCGGATAATGGCAGTCAGTCCCACAAGCATCCAGCAATGTCTTCAGTTCGGGTTGCATTTCTCGCAGCAACCGTGAAAGCGATCGCCCCATTTGCCAGCTTTGTTGGCGCAACTCTTCCGTTTCCTTTGCCGCCGCCACCCATGCATTCCAGTAACTCAATGCCATTTTGTCTCCTTTCGCCGCCCCCAAAGGGCCCGTAGCATTACTGCCGCTTCTATAGAAATTGCCCCATAGCGCAATTCTGCCCGTAACCATTGTCTCAGGCTTTCCCAGCAGGCGATCGCCCCAGTCTCAACTAGCACCTCCAGCCCCTCAGAATAGCTATAAGCACCTACTGGCAGGGCTGGACTAGCCAGCTGCAGTATATACAATAGTTTGTCATTGGTCATTTTACCCAATTATCCTACTGTAGTTACTATAGCAAGCCGTGCAGGAGTTGTGCAAGGGTTTCAGCCGCGATCGCTCCAAAAGCTAAAATCCGCACAAATGATTCAAGCCTTCCCTTCATATAGTATCTAAAAAATATTTCCACAGACGGATATTTCATAAGTCACAGATTGGAGCTAGTTTCCCAATATCAAATCTCAAATCCGATCGCAGACCATAAAATTTAATATTTACTTTATAAATCAGCTATAAGAGACTTCCAAATAAAAAAATCACCAATACCGGAGAATGCTCAGAGCAGGGGGAGTAAAACAAGCAGGTCAACTCCTTAAATTGGAGAATTTATTTTTGGCAGTTCCCTAAGCAAAAGCTAGAATAGATAAAAGTGTGCGATTCGTTTAGCGCAAAGGTCCAAAATGGACGTGAGTGCGTCAAACGACGGTGTCACAGGCCATAGAACCGAGACCGCTAGCAGGACTTCATCAGTTCTGACAACTTGGTGCGACCCGTTTAGCGTAAAGATCCAGAATGGACAAGGAGGGTCAATGACCATGTCACAAGCCTATTGACCGAGACCGCTAGCAGGATATCACTTGCGAAAGTGGGATGCACCCCAACTGGGAGAGATTGAGTGGAGAAGCAAATGAGCGCCTGTAATGGGCGGGATAGAGCTGACGCCCTCATGGTTAACCAAAAGTGTGGAGGTTAGTAGCAGTCAATATGTCACGGAGTACATCCAACAGGAAAGTATATGACTGGAATGCGGTCCCCTGGCGCAAGCTAGAGCGGGAAGTATTCAAGCTGCAAAAGCGTATCTACAGAGCGGCCCAACGAGTATAGAAGGCCGCACCCGGAAAAGCCGGGATAGGGAAACCAAGGAGCCGGATGAGGTGAAAGTCTCATGTCCGGTTTTGAAGACGAGTCGGCCCGGCGACGGGCTGGCTTAGTTTAATTAGGGTAAGTCAACCACCGGTGGAAACACCAGGAGAGACCGGCGAAACTCAGAGATGATGAAGGTGCAAGTCCTTCTCCCCAGGTGCAGGGGTAAAAGCATCACCCCTACGGTAGCTTCGCGTCCGGAGACACCCACCCATGTCATGCGCGGGAGCGACATGACAGGGTGGGTGCTCCCGGACGCGATGGCATCAATCCGTAAAGCGGGGTGATTTGGCGTCAATGACTGACAGCCTAAGTCGGTCAACGTCGAGCAGGTGAGATTGGTCAGTGTCAAGAACAAAAGTGCGGTTACCGCAGCATCAGCCCCCCCAGCCTAAAGACTGGGGCTACACTGAATAGAGCGCCGGTTGTAGGCAAGCTGGCTTCGTTGGCCATTCGCGTCGGCCATCATTAGGCGTGCCTTCGGTAAATCTGAGGGATCTGGGCTGTGTATACTAGAGCTGGCAAAATCTGGGAGATAACCGGCAGAATGGGGGCGATCGCAGTTGGCTCCCGAAGATAGATTGCTTGGAGTATTGAATGTAGACAACAGGAGAGACAAAATGACCCCTTCGTATCAATCGGCACAATTGCAGAATCTGCTTAAGTATCGCGAAAGGATGCTTTCCCACAAGGAAACTACGCTCAACCCGCATACAGCTCGGAAAATACAAAGTATAGTTGAAGATCTTGAAAGGCAGATCTTTGACCTCGCCTTGTCCTTGGGCCACCCCACGGACTTGGGCCACCCCACGGACTTGGGCCACCCCACGGACTTGGGCCACCCCACGGATATCAACCTCAGCAACAACAGCATCGACGAAAACGTCGCAGCCAACACTGTTGTCGGCACCTTCTCGACCACCGACCCCGATACAGGGGATAATACCTTTACCTACCAGTTGGTAGCGGGTACAGGAGATACGGATAACGCTGCCTTCACCATTGTCGGGGACAAACTGCAAATCAACAGTTCCCCAGACTTTGAAACTCAGTCCAGTTACAGCATCCGAGTTCAAACTACCGATCCCTCCGGAGAGAGTTACTCAGAGAACTTGACCATTAACATCAACGACGTTAATGAAGGCCCCACCGACCTCGACCTCAGCAACAACAGCATCGACGAAAACGTCGCAGCCAACACTGTTGTCGGGAAGTTGCTCAATATGTTGGTGGGGAGTGATTTCCACACGAGAGTAGCTCCTGCAGCTTTTTAAACAGGAGCTGATGTCGCACTTAATGAGTCTGTCCTTTATAACAAGGAGCTGTAACACCCTTGGTGCTTAGGTGGAAACTACACAAGCGAGACTTGGAGTCAATGGTTTATGTTTATGTTGGTTTTGGCGGCTGCATCTGTTGAATTAGCGTGGACAACGCTGGCATCTTGAAAGATTTGGAAATTCGATCCTTAATGTACGAATAAAAATTCACTCCGTTTTTGCGGCAGGTGTCAACCAGAGCCAAAAACACTTCCCACGCCTGAGTCCCCTGTAGAGTGCGGGTTCCATTGGAGATTTTGCGCTTAATCACATACTCCCGGACTGTCCGCTCTGCCTCATTATTGTCAAGAGGAACTTCAGGAAAATCTAGAACTAATAGTAAATAAGGCTTCTTCTGTTTTGTTAAATCAATTCTATGATCTAAAGCACTGTATCCGGTTTGACGGGAAAACAATTTGTCAAATTCGGTTTCAAGCAACAGTTTTTGTTGTCGCTGCTCTTCTGTGCTTTGCTGTTGATAGGCTTTGAGTTGATAATAGTAAATCCAAAAATAAGAGAGAAATTGTGCCAGGCTTTTTTGATGAGAGGGAACCAGAGGAGTCAGCTTTTCGTAGTGTCGTCCTTCATGAATCCAGCATAAACTACGATGGTTCGTCTGGTTGTGAAATTGTCCCGCGTCATCAGCCACCAAAATATCTATGTAGTCCCCGAGCTGCTTTTTCTTCTTGTCAGGCAAAATACTGTCAACTAAATCATCTGATTGAACAACTGCTAATTCAGTTGGATCCAACTGCAATTCGTTTAACATTTGGAGAACTGTTTCAGAGTTTTTGCGCTCTCTGGTAAAAAAACTGCTATAGTAAGGATTGCAGAGTGTGAATACATAGCAATTTTTCCCATTAACCCGCATCCCCGTATCATCAATTTGGTGATAACTGGTACTGCCCAGTCCCGCTTCTAAAATAGCATTTCGTTCTTCAGTAAATTCTCTTAAATATTGCCGAGTTATTAAGTTAGATATTTTTCCCGCCGAGATTACTATTCCCTGAGACGGCAACAATTTAAGAATCTTTTCTTCTGGCACTCGTAACTGATAATACAAAGTGAGAACAAATGCTTCGAGTTCACTCCCGTAAGATTTGCCTTTTAATCCTTGCGGCAACTGGGCTTCGTAAAATTTCTCCGTACTAGGTGAATAGAGTCTTTCTAGTCGATAAATAACCGTGTCTGTTTTAAATATAATATTTTGAATTGTTACTTCTCGGTAGCCTCTATGGGTGATATCTGACGGCAAGTTACTCCGAGCCAGTTTGATAACCTCTTCTCTGTCAATATGAATAAGTTGGCGACGTTCCTGGGGGGGGTTTTCGGTTTTTTCTTTTTTCGCTCTCGACTATTGGGCTGCTCTGGTTTGGCCTCCGCAGAAGTATCAGCTTTAGAAGTATCAGCTTTGGCTTGAGGTTTGATGTCAGGTTTTCCCTTGTGCCCTTTGAGCGCGGCTATTTCATCTCTCAATCGTTGATTGTCAGCTTTCAATTCAAGGTTTTGGCTGTATAGGTCTTCTAGGTAATTGAGTAACCGCTGCAAAACTTCCCGACTTTTTGGGTCGAGATTCTCTGTGTCTTGGTCGAGGTCAGCAAGCCAATTCTTAGTCATGTCTTCCAACTTACTACTTATTTATCGAATTTGTCAACCCTGGGCGCGGGATTTTGAAAAAAATCAGCTGTCGCGCATCTCAACTGCATATTCGGGCGCTCGGCTGCCGACTCACCACTTCGAGGTCAAAACCCCCCACCCCGTAAGCATTTGAGAAGTTTTCGCTCCTCAAAAATTGCTCTTGTCCTGTTAGGCATTCCGAGGCAGTACAAGGGCTGTTCACTCCAGTCCGATGGCCCGAGTAACTATGCAGTACCGGCAGTACCCATATTCCTTCACCACCAAGATCTTGAGCAATTACGTTGTCGGCACCTTCTCGACCACCGACCCCGAGACAGGGGATACCTTTACCTACCAGTTGGTAGCGGGTGCAGGAGATACGGATAACGCTGCCTTCACCATTGTCGGGGACAAACTGCAAATCAACAGTTCCCCAGACTTTGAAACTCAGTCCAGTTACAGCATCCGAGTTCAAACTACCGATCCCTCCGGAGAGAGTTACTCAGAGAACTTGACCATTAACATCAACGACGTCAACGAAGACACCACACTGAAAATCACCCCTTCTGAACCGACCAAAGCAGTAGAACCAAACACGAGCGTCAGCTTTGATGTCAACTACTCTACCGAACCTGCGGAAACTCCCACCACAGGAATAGCCTTTGGCATGCATTGGGACAGTTCTCAAGTAGCATTCGATCCAGTCACTGGTCTGACCGAGCACTTTTCTTTGGGCGCACAACCTATAAGTGCAGTCTTGGACGATCCTGTCACCAATGGGGGTTCGGATTTTGAGAATGAAGGTTGGGCAATCCCAGAGCCTGAGCCGCTTGTCCCGGATGCCCAGCCTGATGAAGCAGAAGGAATCGTTGATGATGTTGTGTTGCCTGAGCATCATCACTTAGTTGGCGGATATGGCGGCTACGGTGATACTCTTACTCCCTGGAACTACAACTCTTGGGACCCTGCCCGCGAAATCAAGCGAGGGAAAGAAAAAGAAGAGCAGCTTAACCCTCAGCTTCGAGCCAAGTTAGACGCAGCTAACCAATATGGCGTCACTCACCCAGGGATTTATCATTTGACCGACCAGACTCGCTTAGGCATATACAGCTCATTCCCATGGGATTCCCATGGGATTCCCAAGACTTCTGTAATGCTTCTGTAAACCTACTATCCCGTCACTCCAAGTGGCGGGTTTTATCATGAAGACCATTAAGCAACCTACTGCTGACTGGCTGGATCCCTTGAAGAGGCTGAGGCTATCGTCGAGAGACTAGAGCATAAATACCATAGAGTGCAGCAGATAATCTCTATAGACTTGACCACCAAGGAAAAGGTCACAGGTCGTGCTGGCATTGACTTGATTGTTGGGCTCATAGATTCGGACTTATGATTCGCAAACTTTGGCTAGCACTGGTTAGACGCTATAGACGAATAGTCAAAGTCTTGTCCCGTAAGGTCTTTATCCTAATTAGCATTGACGAACATGGGATTAAGGTGCAGATTAAACATGAAGTTTGGTAGCAAGATGACGTGTATGCACCGGTGGTCGAGGCTTGACCTGCCGGTGATTGTTCCTGACGGGATCCGGGTGGCAAGTTCGGCCACTCTAGTTCCTGTTAGGAATGGTGTGGATGAAACTTCTAGACCAATGCCTCTTCAGCTCTGGGGTTTTGCCAGTATTGCCTATCAGAATCTTCTCCAGGTTCAGGAGTGGAGTCAGTGTCTGAGTCTGTGGTAGTTCCTGATAGGCTGCGCGGGCCCGAGCTTGATCTGAAATGTTCTACCTTGTCCGCTGTAGTCTGGTCTGTGACTGGTGTCTGAGTCTTTGTGATATGATCTGTAATCCCGTAGGGATTGTTTCGTCTCTGTGGTTTCTTGGTGGCAAGGTCTGTTGGGAAAGTTCGTTGCATAATCAGCTCTTCGCCAGCTGCAAAGGAATCCGGAAGGGACAGAAGCGTAGACAGTTCTTGTTGCTGAGCTTACCTACACCGTGTGCGATCGTGACACCCTATTCGTTCCCGCTATCATCCAATGGTCGTACAGAAAAAATCTATCTAAAGAGGTATAGACGACTGTACCACCCCACGGTATGGTGGAGTTGGGCAAAGTCTGTTCCCTGTTCCTCGCACCCTGGGGCAGGGACCAGAAACCTACATTGCACGACTCTCGTACCCTCCAGCTGCTTTGCATTCACTGTGGCTGCTGTTGGCTAAAGTGACTGGGTGCAGCTGGTCTTCGAGATTCGTGACCCGAATTGTTCTACTTTGTAGGGCCCGTGATCTGAATTGTTCTGAGATGTTCTACTGTTTCTCTTGTGTGCAGCGAAGCGCACAATTCTGAGACAAGCTGTTAGCTTGTTTTCGTCTGTGAAGGTTTCTTGGTGGCAAGGTCTCTTCCGGAAAGTTCAGGCATAATCAGCTCTTCGCCAGCTGTAAAGGAATCCTTTTGTTAAAACTATCAACATTCAGGAAATTTCTGACAGAGTCAAAAAAGTTAATCCTAAATCTTTAGTTGTGGTTGATAACACATGGGCAACTTCATTATTCCAAAAACCTTTAAAATTTGGGGCTGATATTTCATTACATAGCAATTCAAAATTTAATGGAGGACATAGTGATATTATATCAGGCATAGCAATTACCAATAATACAGGAATTGGTGAAAAGATTGCTGCTTACCGCTTCTATAACGGATGTTTACCAGATCCTTTTTCCGCTTGGTTATTACGCAGAAGTTTACAAACATTAAGTGTTCGCTTAGAAAGACAAGTTAAATCTACTGCTATTATTGCTGAACATTTAAGGCAAAACAATTTAGTAGATCGAGTATTTTTTCCTGACATTGATGGTAAACAATTAACTAATTACGGTGGTTTAATCTTCTTTCACTTAAAAGCCACATCTTTTGAGACAGTCAAGACTTTTATGAGTAACCTTGAATTGTTTGATGAAGGTACTTCTATGGCTTCTGTGACATCTGCTGTAGCTAATCCGTGGACTGGTAGTCATTTATCTATGAGTGAAGATGAAAAAAGAAGTATTGGACTTGATGAGTTTGTAATCCGATTGTCTTTTGGCTTAGAAGATGTAGATGACTTGATAAGCGATATTGAAAAAGCATTTTCATTGGCTGAATCAGTCAATCAAAAGCAAATGCGGTGAACTATCGCATTTCTCTCAGTTGTGAGGTACACCTTACTTTACCTTATTAGCAAATAATCACTAGCTATCTATGATTGCTCGTGATAAAGTTCGTAAAATTTCCAGCTACACTCATCTAGAGTTAACAGCAGAGGAAGAGGAAAATTATTCTCTACAATTGAGTAAGATTTTTAATTGGTTAGACAAGATAAATGAAGTAGATACAAACAACGTTTTACCTACAAAAAATCCCGATGATAGTAGTAATATGATTCAAATTGATGATTTGTCTATCTAAGTTAAAGAAGAGATTACTGAATTATGTCAATTCGAGAAATACACCAACAACTGGTTCGTAAAGAACGATCGGCAACCGAGATTACTCAAGCTATGTTGGAACGTATTCAAGTGTTAGAACCGAAGTTACATAGCTTTTTGTGTGTGACTGCTGAACATGCTTTACAACAGGCACAAAAGGTAGATGCTAAGATAGCCTCTGGAGAGGAAATTGGTCTCCTTGCAGGAATTCCATTAGGTATTAAGGATGTCATCTGTACAAAGGGAATAACAACTACTTGCGGTTCAAGGATTCTAGAAAATTTTGTACCTCTCTATGATGCAACAGTAAGCGAAAAGCTGTTAGAGGCAGGAGCGATCGTACTAGGAAAAACTAATTGTGATGAGTTTGCAATGGGAAGTTCCACAGAAAACTCAGCATATCAGGTTACCCTCAATCCCTGGGATTTAGAGCGTGTAGCAGGTGGTTCTTCTGGTGGTTCGGCAGCAGCAGTAGCAACAGCAGAATGTACAGTTGCTTTAGGTACAGATACAGGAGGCTCCATTCGTCAACCAGCATCTATTTGTGGAGTTGTTGGATTAAAACCTACCTATGGTCTTATTTCTCGATATGGTCTGGTAGCTTATGGTTCATCTTTAGACCAAATTGGTCCCATAGCTCGTACAGTGGAGGATGCTGCGATTCTATTAGGGGGAATCGCTGGATATGATTCTAGGGATGCTACAAGTCTGAAAGTGGATATCCCTGACTATACCAAGTCTTTCCTTCCAGAGTTAAGGGGAAAAACTATAGGCTTAATCCAAGAGTCTTTTGGCGAAGGTATAGACTCTGACGTAGAACAAACAATTAATCAAGCTATTCAACAGCTTGAAGAGTTAGGAGCGGAAGTCCGGGAAATTTCTTGTCCGCACTTTCGTTATGGTATACCCGTTTACTATCTCATTGCAACCAGTGAAGCTTCGTCTAATCTTGCTCGTTATGATGGCGTTAAATACGGCTTCCGGGCAGAAGATAGCAAAGATTTACAGTCAATGTATATCCGCACTCGTTCTGCTGGCTTTGGTACTGAAGTTAAACTCAGAATCATGCTTGGTACCTATGCCTTATCAGCAGGATACTACGATGCATACTATCTCAAAGCTCAAAAAGTTAGAACCTTGATAAAACAAGACTTTGAGCGTGCTTTTGAACAAGTTGATGTTTTAGTTTGTCCCACTTCTCCATGTACAGCCTTCAAAGTAGGAGAAAAGGCGATCGATCCCCTCAGTATGTATTTAGCTGATATTATGACTATCACAATAAATCTTGCGGGAGTACCTGCTGTGAGTGTCCTCTGTGGTTTCGATAACAAAGGGTTACCAATTGGATTACAAATAATCGGTAATGTCTTACAGGAGGAAGTTATACTGCAAGTTGCCTATGCCTACGAGCAGTCCACTACTTGGCATCAAACAACTCCCTCAGTTATTTAAGCGTAAATATCGCTCTTGCGTCACTCTGGGAGGCGTAGATCTAGCAACGTTTTTAGTCGGTTTTCAACCGACTTTAGCCTCGTTACCTGGCGGAGCCAGGTAACGAGGGGGTTTGAACCCCCGGCGGGGTAACGGAACTCCGATCGCCCTTCCGTTTCTGCACGGAAGACTGGCGAATGGGAATCGCGATCACGAATTCTGCCCCTTCTCCTGGTGTCAGCTGCTTTCATATCTGATTCGTCCAACCGCAGCTCCGATGTGCTCTGCTGCTGTGTCTCCTGGGAGCTCGATGTCCCCCGGGAGCGCTAACCGCACTACCCGGGGGACATCGTAGTCGCACTACCCAGGGAGACACAGCGCGCTCCATATCGCACTGCGCGCAGCACATTAATCGCACATCGTGCAAAGATAGGACTATCTTGCTCCATTTTGCATCTGCATATTAAAGGCGATCGCCAGTTTGGACATCAAACCAATGAATCCGATCGGGCGGCACAGCTAAGGTAAGTCGTTCTCCTTCCCAAGCTCGATCATTAGGCAACAATACTCGCAGAGTTAACCCATCTGCACCCTCAACTCTAAGCCTGATGAGATTGTGCATTCCCAAATTTTCCACCAAATCTACTGTTCCTTCAATCTTCTGAGGGTCTTCTGGGCGGGCGAGGCGGAGATGTTCAGGACGAATACCCAGTATAATGGACGGGGGCATTTGGGGCAACTCCCGCCCGTGCATGCATCTTCCTCTGCGAGTGAATATGTTACCATGAGCATGGGTATTTCTAGTATCTTTCCCCATCATCAACCTTACCAAAAAGACCTAGTAGCTGCTGCGGATAAAGCCCTTTATCAAAGCGTTACCAAGCGGGAGCCAGGTAACGAGGCTAAAGGTCGTAATACCTACTGTTTTCACACATTAGGAGAAATGCGAATGACTGAATGGGCAATCAACTAACAACTAACAACAAACTAATGGTGATGTCCATAAGCCCCCGTTTCTGGTTGAAAAGGTAAAACAGCCTCAGTTACTTCTAAACCCATTTGTGCTAGCATTGTCTTCAATACCAGATCTGATTCGAGGCGCAAATAGGTGGGAGTGACTTCCAGGGGAACATGGCGATTTCCCAGATGATAAGCTGCCCGCAGCAGATCTAATGACCTCTGGGAAGTTACATTTAGCACGGGTTCGGGTTTGGCCGTTACCCGCACTAATCGATCGCCCGTTTCCGTTTGCAATAAATCGCCATCCCGCAGTACCGTACCTCTAGGTAAACGCAGATAGACAACACGGTCACTGCGCGCAGCGCAATCGTCAGGTGTTTCCAAGCGGTGACGGCTACGGGTGCGCTCAGTTGCCGTGAGTGCTAGAGTAAAGCTGACCGCTACATCAGGATCTGCAGGTAGACATTTAGTGAAAGTCAGCATCCTTATTGAGTGAAAGAGTTTCTTTGTTGGCGGAGTAATTCATCTTCCAGCAGTTGTCTGAGCTCCCGATCGGCTGGCAAGTTAGCGGTGATATCATTGAAACGGGTAACCGTGAATCCATTTCTTTGGGCAATCTCTTGAGATCTAGTGCAATAATTGACAGCAATCTCTTTGACATCTAAGGGCAGATCGGCTAGAGTTTGAGGCTGGTTGCAAATAATCAGCGGCACCTTGCTTGAGTTTTGCTCAACTTGATTGTAGGCGGCCCGTCGGAAGGGCTCGATCGCCAGCACAGCTTTGGCATAATTTGTGACTTCCTCATCGGTGAGAAAAACCGGCGGGGGCGGGGGCGGCACTTCCAGCCCCACAGGCGGCGGTGGGGCGGAGGTACATCCAGATACAATAGAGGCGATACTGGCTAGTATTCCTAGGCTCAGTGTACGCCAAGCCGATTTTATGGCTGCGCCACGCTGTGCGATCGGTCGTTTCCGGGAGCACCCACCCGGTTGTGTCGCATCCTGCGCACAACATAGGTGACTCCGGAAACGAAAGTCCGCGGACCGTGGACATCTGTCAAGTATTGGAAGAAACCGGGTTTCTGGTGCAGTTATGAAGGAGATATCAATGTTCTGACCAAAGAAACCCGGTTTCTTGACCGACCCTCTCGGACTGGATGTCGGCGGTGTCTGACAATCGCATTGGTTGGTCATTGCGCTCTCGAAGCTCATCCATCCGATTTTATCAGCTAGTCCGCTCGTTTACCGATCCACCCACCCATGTCGTTGCCAGATGGCGAACGACAGGGTGGGTGAAGAGGAAACGACTCCCGCAACAGCCCTAGTCGGACTCCTAGCTGCAAACTTGTAGCTTTTTATATTTATTCTGCTGGCACAGCCTGCCAAAGGCTGCCGTAATTTGGGGATATTGCTGCGGGTTGCGATCGTATCTGTTCTTCATCTCCCAGAATTGAGCTGCGGATAATCTATTTTGCTGTAAAATGGATTGAGACTGATTGCACAGACTCTGAATTGGCTGGCGAATTTCATTAGAGAAATTGTTGATGTTGATTACTCTGCCCGATGCTATATCGCATTCAAAATCCTGAGCAGTGCCAGGGTTCTGCCGCAGAGCGGCTTCCCGCGCTAGCTCAATTTCCAGGATAGATTGCGCAAAAGCATTCACCTGTTGCCGATTATATTGTTGAGCATAAGCTGAGGTCTCAAACTCAATGGTGGCAAAGCTTGGCGATGGGCTAACATCCAAGCCAGGAACCAGTCCCAAAAGCCAACCAACAGTAGAAAGAGCACCGACAATCAGAGATTTTGACAGCATCTGCTTGGGTTCCGGTCTCTCAAGGTGATAATCGATCATGATTTTGTGTAACAAAAATAGAACTCTCAACTTAAAGGAACTATTTTTCGACTATAAGTTCCAGCCCCGATCGGCCCGCGGACTTTCGTTTCCGGAATCACCTATGTTGTGCGCAGGATGCGACACAACCGGGTGGGTGCTCCCGGAAACGACCGAACGCCTACGGCAGGCGCAGCCATAAAATCGGAATCGGCCAGCGTTCGTAGTCAGCACGAAGCGAGCTTCCACGCGCGGGAACAGGCAACGTGGAACTACAAACTACTGGTAAAGCAGGCAGAGTTCGATAATTTTGCTACTCAGAGCGGACATCTCATCGGCTCCTTGCTTGAGGCTGACTTCTAATTCTAGCAGCAAAGGTAAAGTCTGTCGCAGTTGCCACAAGTTAAGCCCAGCAACTTCTTGGCGCAGGAAGTAGATGCGTTTGGGGTTGTGGACTTCTGCAGCTCGTGCTATCTCCCGATCGTCCCGCACCCCAGCGGCGATCGTCAGTTTCACCCATAACCAGGTGCGGAACTGACCTGTTAAGGTGGCTACTATCTTCAAAGCTGGCTCGTTGCGCTCGATCAGACTGGCGATCGAGCTTAAGGCAAACCCCACATCCCCAGATGCGATCGCGCTGGCTAGCTGCAAGCTATTGGTAGCATTATCTCTCACCAAAGCGTCCACATCGGCCACATCTACTGTCCTATCAATTGCATAAAGCCGCAATTTTTCCAATTCATTAAACAGTTGCCGCGTGTTATTACCGACAGAAGAGACTAACAGTTCAGCCGCCTCATCAGTTAGTTTCACTCCTACTTCTGCGGCAGTTTTCTTGGCTCGCTGCACCAGCAGGTCTGTTTTCCAAGGGGGAATGAGGGAAAATTCCTGCACTTGGGCATATTTTTGCAATAGTTTGGTAGATTTTAGTCTTCCATCCGGCTTGCTGCTGCTGGTTAGCAATAGCACCGAGGTTTCCGGGATCGCCGGTAGGGTACGTTCTAGTTCTGCTAATAGGGACTGGGAGGCTTGCTGACATAGATTGCTATTCACTAGCCATACTAAACGCTGTCCGGTCCCAAAGGCTGGGGTCATGGCTTGATTGAGTGCCTTGATGACGCTATCTGCTCCTGACTCTGAGTAGGTAGTATAGTTGAAACAGGCCCAGTTGGGATCCAGTACCCGATCGCGCAATTGTGCCACTGCTCTTTCAATGGCATAGTCATCCTCTCCCCAATAAAAATATATTGACATTCCTTTGGCTCACAGCTTGAATAAAAATTCTATTGTAGGTTTGGTTAAGGCACGAAACCCAACAACAGGTTGGGTTTCCCTGACTCTATCGTTTACCGATCCACCCACCCATGTCGTTGCCAGATGGCGAACGACAGGGTGGGTGAAGAGGAAACGACTAGCCCATCAAAATCACCGTATCAATCACGTGAATTATGCCGTTACTCGCCTCAATATCGGCAGCCACCACTGTGGCATTTTTCACTTCAAACGGTTCGCCACACCGAATCGGAATTGGCGAACCTTCCAGAGATGTTAACATCCCTACATCCTGCAATTCTGCTGTTGGATAACGACCCGCTACAACGTGATATGTTAAAATGCGCTGGAGTTGGGGAACATTTTGCACTAATGTATCCACCGTTCCGGGTAATAACTTCCCAAAGGCATCATCATTGGGAGCAAAAACTGTGAAGGGCCCTGGCTGCTGTAATGCCTCCACTAACCCGGCCACTTTCACCGCCGTTACCAATGTTTGAAACGCATCATTATTGACAGCAATTTCTACAATATTGGGCATAGCCTCCACCTGAATTTATTTATCTTGACCACAGAAAATGATAAGAGAATAGAAGATCTATTCTCTCTATCTAAATCACTAGACTAATGTCCGATTAACGATAGTCTTGACGTTGAATATCACCAAGCCGTGCTTCGGGACGCCCGAAGCGATCGAGTTGGTCTTCAAAAAATTGGCGATTTTTCAGCCGATGTTCGAGGTTGGGATCGTCTAAGGGATAAAGCAGTGCTGTCCGCAAGGCTTGAATTACAGCAGATGTCACGTTATACATCGATCGCTGGAAGGTAATGCCCAACTGAATCAACATATCATCTTCCCCCCGACAATACTGTTGGTAATATTCCACTAAATAGGGGGGCAAAAAGTGCAGCATATCTTGCATTAACAGTGTGGGAGGAATTCCTGCTGTCCCCACTGGGAAAACATCGGCGTAGAGAATGCCGTAGTGGAAATCTTTTTGCTCGTCGGGAACTTGTTTGGCTTGGGCGTTGTAGGATTTCGTCCCTCGGAAGGGAGATGTCCGATAAAAGATGGCTTCTACGTAGGGTAATGCTGCTTCATAGAGCCACATAAAACCCTTGGATTTGGGGATAATTTCATAACATTCACCCCAAATGTAAGCATGGTGATAAATCGGCCTTCCTGCCGCGATGAAAATCCCGTTCACCAGAAAATTCATCGCATCAGGGACCGTCTTGAATTCCCCGGCATCGTAGAGATCGCTCATTTCAAAGAATACCGGAGCCATCACTTCCCAAAACAGCCCCAAGTTGGCATAGTAGGAGAGTTCCCGGACCTTTTCATAAAACATCTCCGGGAAGAGTTTATACAGTCCCAGCATCAAAGGGTTGAATTTGAAATAGGCTTTGATGGCCCGATCGGCGTTAGCGATGTATTCTTCGCTTTCCAGGTAGTCGTTGAATTGGCCGCCCATGCCCTGATGCCAGAGCATGGCCCGCATGCAGGCTTCGGCAAATTCCATGTTAATGCGATCGTGCCAGAGGTGATGAAAGAATCTGGGGAGTTTTTTCTTTAACTCTCCTTTTTCGATAAATTCCAGCAATTCCGGATGAGCGCTGGATGAGCCTGTTTGCCACACGCGATAATCTGCCGTATCCCCTGCATAGTGGTTGGGGAGGTCTAAATACTCCTGGGGCAGAAAGTATTTAAAGAAGGGTAAAGGATTGAGAAAAACCCGCTCGGCAATGTAGAGCAGATTGCGCCAGTAAAAATCCATGGGCACGGCATAGGCTTTGTAAATGCCGATAATTTGCATTAAGTTTTCTGGCGTATCTGGTAACATCGATCCGCCTGCTTCCAGGCGATGGATTACCTCGGCGTATTTGTGAGTGGAGGGAGGGGGTTGTGTGGTTGCCGAATCAACAGTTGCAGACATCATATTGGAGTTGGGAGTAGGGACATCAAGTTGTCAATACCATTTTGTCAAAATAATATTCTTAGTCGGTTTTAACCGACTTGAGCTTTTAGCCGGGGGTTTTAACGGCGGGCTAACAGCGAAGTGAGACATTTGAACGTCGTGTCCAGAGACACCCACCCATGTCGTGCGCGGGAGCGACACGACATGGTGGGTGCTCTCGGACACGATCGCCGGGTTGTGCAATTGGGCTACGAGGCTAGTAGCAGTAGGTTCCATCCAGCGCAGCAACCAGTTGGGTTGCACGCCTAAAAAGAGGATGATTGCAGTCATCACTAAGGCGGGCCATTGTTCGTTAAGGGTGACGCGGGTGTAGTAGGCGCGGGCATTGTCCAGCCTGCCGAAACAAGTACGGTTAATGAGGATGACAAAATACACTGCCGTTAACCCAGAAGAGATGATACAGAGGAGGGTGGGGATGGGGAAGGTGGCGAAACTGCCTTGGAAAACGATGAATTCTGCCGCAAACCCAACCAGTCCGGGGATTCCCGCGCTGGCCATGCCTGCGAGAATTAGCAAGGCACTGGTGAGGGGAAGGCCGCGAATTGGATTCATTAACCCGTTGAGAATATCCAGATCCCGGGTTCCGGTGGTCAGTTCTACAGTTCCCACCAAGAAGAACAGCAGGGCCAGAATTAAACCGTGAGCAATCATTTGGGCGATCGCACCCAGCACGCTCAACTCCGTTCCTGCCGCTGCGGCCACGAGAATATAGCCCATGTGACCGATGGAACTGTAGGCCACCATGCGTTTAATGTCCCGTTGGGCGATCGCATTCATAGCCCCGTAGATGACACTCACCGTGCCGATAATGGCCAAACCAGGGGCAACCAGCTGCCAGGTGACGGGGAAGAGTTGCAACCCGAAGCGTAAGAGACCGTAGGTGCCCAACTTAGCGAAAATGCCACCGAGTAAAATTGTCGTTCCCGGGGAGGCTTCAACGTAGGTATCGGGCATCCAGGTATGCAGGGGCACGAGGGGCGTTTTAATCCCGAAACCGACCAGTAATGCGGTCAGCAAAAACAGTTGGGGAATCAGATCCAGGTTTTGCAGATCGATAGCGCTGAACTCAAAGGTGGGGGATTCACCGCTGAAGGCAATGCCCAAGAAACCCGCGATTACGAGTAACCCAGAAACAGCAGTATAGAGCAGAAATTTGGTCGAAGCATAGCCCCGTTTTTCACCGCCCCAAATGGCAATCATCAGGTAGAACGGAATCAGTTCCAACTCATAGAAAATGATGAATAGGAGCAGGTTTTGGGCTATGAGTGCCCCGGCAATCCCGCCATTGATCAGCAGGATAAGGCTGTCATGGAAGCGGAATCGGGAGCGGCGATCGCCACTGGTGTAGAGGGCGATAACTGTCAGGAGGCTATTCAAGACCAACAGGGGCAGGGATAGCCCATCAACTCCGAGGCTGTAGTTGAGACCGATGGGCTCTACCCAGGTATGGAATTCAGTAAACTGGAATCCGCCCCCCGCTGAGGGGATCAAAGACTGACTGAGGAGATAGACCGTCCACCCAAAGCTGGCCAGGCTGAAAATGGTCGCGATCGCGCGACTGGCTTGGGGTTTGGGGTAAAGCACGATCGCGATCGTGCCCAGCAGGGGGATCAGAAGTAATGGCGTTAGCATGGGTTGTCAATTATCTCATTCAAAATTCAGAATTAAATTATGTTGTCACTTGTAGGTTGGGCTTAGGTACAACCCACCTGCATCCCACTATTGTTTCAAAATTCAATTCTGTTGTAATGGTGTTAAAAGGGTTTGATTTACAAGATGGATAGATTCAAAGCAGACAAAACGGGGTAGCAGAGTACCAACCCAAACAGGATCGTACACAGCAGGATCGAGAGGGCATAGAACTGCACCTGTCCAGTGGTGTTGTATTTCAGGCTTTGACCGCTGGCCATCGTAAATAGTCCGACCAAATTCACGGCACCATCCACAAGGAGGCGATCGCACCAATCGATCGCCTTAGCCACAAATCCCACTATGGCAATGACCGTTATTTTGTACAGTTGCGCCGTGTATAAGTCGTAGGCGAAGAAATCTTGTATGGCAGGCACGGGCAAGCTGATTGGTTTAGGTACTGTGGGTAGGGCATAGAGGAATAGACCCACTCCCGCACCGATGATGGTTGAGCCCATCATTAATAACGTGGCTGGTTGCGTCACCAGTGCCAGATCCGGCAATATACCCAATGCAGCTAGCAACTGCGGTAGATGGAGGGCAAAACCGAGTAGCACCGTCATCGGCAAGACCAATGGCCACAAGCCTTCGGGCGATCGCCGCGTCCAATCCGTTGCTGGACCGGTAAAGAGTTGACCGAAGACCCGGGCCAAACTGCACGCCGTTAACCCATTCACCAGTAACAACAGGGTTAGTAATAGGGGGGGTAAACCGTTGGCAATTGTTGCCAGCCCCCAGAAGCAACCGAGGGGCGGCACGGCAACTAAGGACAAAGCCCCGACTACAAAGCAGATCCCGGAAATGGGGCGACGTTGCCATAGCCCGCCCAGTTGGGTAATATCTTGGGAAATATTGTTCAGGATGATGCCACCGATGCTCATCAGGATCAGGGCCATGGCGATCGCATAGGTCAAGAGCAACATCAAGCTAAGCCCTTCACTCTGTCCCGTCCCGACAGCGACGAACACTATACCGAGATAGACACTGGTGGCATAGGAAAAGACCCGCTTAATATCCACCTGGGCCAGGGCGATCGCGGCACAACTGACGGCGGTAAAGGCACCGACCCAAATTTCCGCATTTGCCACCAGGGGCGAGAGGGCGAGAATGGGCTGCATCTTAATCAGCACCCAGGCCCCCGTTGAAACCACCACCGCATTCCGCAGCACCGTGGCGGGCATTGGCCCTTCCATTGCTTCATCGAGCCAGAGTTGCAGGGGGAATTGGGCGCATTTACCCAAGGGGCCAGCCAGCAGGGCTAAACCCAGAAGGGTGGCAACTGTTGGATCCAGTTCTACTACATTGGCCCAAGCGGTCAGTTCGTCATAGTTCCAGGTGCCTGCCAGTGGATAGAGGGCCACCACTCCCATCAGCAACACCAAGTCACCCACCCGCTTCGTGAGGAAGCCATCCCGGGCCCCCGTCACCACCAGGGATTGATTGAACCAAAAACCAATCAATAGGTAGGTTCCCAAGGTCAGGATTTCCAGCATCACGTAGCTGAAAAAGAGGGAATTGGTGAGCATCAGGGCGCTCATCCCGGCTTCAAAGATGGCCAGGAGAGCATAAAACCGCGCCCAACCCCAGTCCATTTCCATATAGGCGATCGCATATATCTGGGTCAGGGCATTCAAGCCCAAAATTACGACCAGGGCCCCCACCGTGACCCCCGAAGCCTCCACATCAAAGGCAATATCGAGATTCGCGGCATGGAGCCAATTGACCGAAAAATGCAGCGGTGCCGACCAAACTTCCCGTAAGGCGAAGATGCTATGCACCAGAGCCGCAACAGTCATCAGCAGATTCACATAGCCCGCTGGCCGGGGGCCAGAGCGGCGAATCATACCCGGCGACCAGGGCACCGTCAGCACTGCACCCAGGAGGGCGTATAGCGGGACTAACCAAATGGTTTGACTAAAGGTATCCATTTCCGAATGGGCGATCCATAGGGGTGAAACATTCGCCATAGCCCAGTAACATAGATAAACCAGAGGGCAAACGATAGATTTTTTTCTGGGTTTGTCTGGTACTGCATTGCTAAAAGTCTATGGCTTGCTCCCTATTATAGATTGTTTTATTAAAAAAAACAAACAAGATTGATTTATATCTATGATTAAGGGATATAATTATTAAGCTTGGGCCAAGGCGATCGCCAGTCCGCATGAAGTGCTGCTCCGCCAAGGCGATCGCCTCTTTGGGGCCCTCGTTGATGTGGTCCAGCTGTCAGGGCAACTATCGGCACACGGACTTGACTGCCGCATCACTTAACACAAATGATTGAATATTGTCAAATGTCAAGTTATGCATGAGGTTCGTTATTGTCCTGACTCAACTTGCCTTTAGCAAGTCAAGAAGATGAAAAATTTTAACCTGTTGGATACAGTGGCGGTACTCAACCAAATTCCGAGATCGAGATTGACTTTAGTTGATGATGATTGCGAAGATATCGATCGCGCACTGCGTAGCGGAGGGGGCCCGGAGCGTGCAGCCATAAGTTTACCGCCCGGGCAAGTAGGGACGATCGTTGAAGTCTACAAGAGAGCAGAAGGTTGCCAATATCTGATAGAATTTTCTGACCAAACAGGCTGTGAATATGCGATGGCAATCTTAAAAGCAGAAGAATTTTTAGTTCTGCATTATGAGTTAACTGCTGCTTAATATAGAGAGTGGGTTTAGTGCCTCTGGAGGCTTTGTCTCGGTTATCGTTCCCAGGGGTCGCCTAGGAACGATAGGCTTGATTATTTGCTTTCAGAAAGAATGCTCAACTGCACGGCATCCCCGTCTTGTAAGGGTTTGCTACTGCGGACGACAAACCTTTCTCCTGCTTCTAAGCCTTCGGCGATCGATGCTTGTCCGTCCGCCCGATCGCCTATAATTACCTGACGTGCCTCTGCAAGTGCCTGCCGATCTTCTCCACTGACTACAAATAAGGTGGCTACATTGCCTTCAAGGTCTGACAATGCTGTGGCGGGAACGACTACTCCCTGACTGTTTTGAGATGTAAAGCTGACTCGTGCTAGCAGTCCGCTGCCCAAACGCCCGTTAATATTAGGAATGGTAACTTCTACGGGCACCTGTCGCGCCGCAGGATCGGCGGCGGGGGAGATGCGAGTTACTCTACCAGGAAATTCTCGATCGGGAAATGCGTCCAGCTTGACTTGCATCTACTGTCCAGCTTCCATCTTCGTCGTCCCCAAGGCGCACTGACTGTCCTATGCTAATTTGATCCAGTTGCAATTCAGAAATATTTACTGCTACCTTTACTTGGCTGAAGTCCCCCAGCTTGACTATTTCATCGCCTTCACGCACTAGGTTCCCCGGTTCGGTGGTTTTGGCTTTGACAATACCGGCGATCGGAGAAATCAGTTTGGCATGAGACTGGCGTTCTTCTGCTTGGGCGATCGCTGCTTGTTGGGCGACAACGCGCTTGCGGGCCGCTGCGACAGCTTTTTCCTGGATGCTGACTTGTGCTTGGGCAGAACGCAGGATCTGTTGAGCGGCGCGAGCAGCAGTTTGGGCTAACTCGGCATCTTGTTGGGAAACTGCTCCTTCTTGAAAGAGGGTTTGCAGTCGCTGGGCATCAGCGTTTGCCTGTTCCAATTCTACTCGCGCTTGTTCTACTCGCGCTTCTGCTTCTAATACCTGATTTCGGGCCCTAGCTATTTCTACTGCCCGTGCGGATAGTTCCGCTTGGGCCTCCATCACCTCCGCCACCGGAAGCCTATTATCCAGCTGGGCCAGAACTTGACCGCGAGTTACCTTGTCCCCCACATCTACGCCCAGAAACAGCAGCTGTCCCTCCGTTCGCGATCGCACGGATACTTGCTGTATGGGTTCCGTCGTGCCGGTGTACTCTAACCCTGCCGATAGGGATCCCGTTCGGGCTTCGCGTCCGGAGACACCCACCCATGTCGTTGCTTGCTGGCGAACGACATGGTGGGTGCTCTCGGACGCGATCGCCACATCAACAGGTATCTTCCTTTTGCTAGACTCTGTCCTCGGGGGTTAGACCTTGCTTCTGCTTGCTGTTTGGGTATCGTGCCGCAACCTGCCGTCCCCATAAGAATTACTACCAGAATTGCTTGCGGCCAAAGCTTGCCTAATAGAAAACTTTGTGCTATTTTAGATGGACTTAGTTGCGTCATGGTATTTTGCCCCCTTGTCGCCTCAGAATTTACACCTAGGGACGGGCAACATGAACTGTCCGTCCTTCCTTTCTCTAGTATTACTTAAAAAAACTTCAAATAACGGGGGATAGCGGTCCGGCGAGCGTCATTTCTATATCACTTGAGACAGATCCGTTCTATGGCAGTATAAACATTAAACCGCTGCTCGCGCAAGAATCCCACTAAAGTGATATTGAATTCCCGGGCCAGAGACACTGCTAAACTACTAGGTGCGGACACTGCACAAATGAACGAGGAGTCTACCCAGTTGTTCGCGATCGCCTGTTTGATGGTGCCATTGAGAAAAGCAATATCTCCGCTGAGAGAGAATTGATTTATTCTTGGCAAAAGTGAGCTTCACGTGAGAGAGAATTGACTTATTCTTGGCAAAAGTAAGCCGATTTTTGGCAAAAATAAACTTATTCTCGGTCGGAATAGATCTATTCAAGGTCTTCACCGGGTGTGGTCAAAACCCGTCGATCGTTTATGGGCCCTCCCAGCTGTCGGATACCCTGTAGGGGCGACTGGCATTCTTGCGCAAGTTATGACATAACTTGATAGATGGACTCTCCTCAGGCAACTCGCACCCCGCGAGAATCTCCCCGTACCAACTGTTTTTGACCAGAATAGGGATGAAGGAACAGGTCGTAAGGCTAAACTGGGGTAACCCTGACATAAGCTGCTCAGGACAAGAGCCTATTACCTAGGAGCCGGGTGTAATGAAAGTTACAAGTCCGGTTTTGAATGGGAGGGTTGGGAAGTGATTCCCAGCTCGACCCCGTCCCTCTGATGGTGAAAACAAATTTGGCCTGGGAAAACAAAATATCGAGATAAAAATGATTGAAGCTAGCAGAATCCATTTCCAAACATCCCTGACGATCGCGTAGCGTGCGCGCAGCGCAATCGCAGTACAGGACGTACTCGCCCAGGGCCCGATGGTCTAGCTGTCCCTGGTGCCAAGCGACGATTTGTTCGACTGTTTCCCGCTCCATAAATTCTGTTGTCGGGCGGTAGTTTCCGAACGGAGTAGCAATAGGAGAAGTTCCGGTTCTGGGCAAGCCTAAATTATAGGCTTGGAAACGGCGAGGTAATGGTTGATTTGCGCGGGTCTCCGCCCGTAGTTCGGGATTGCTCCGTGCCTCGCAACGCTGCGCGGTTTAATTGACATTTTCTAACAGGGTTCGCAGTCCCGATGGCAGCAAATTATCGGGCAGCACCTTCATGCGTTCGGCATCGGCAGCAACTTCCCTCAGAAATACTTGGGTCTGCAGGGGACGCAATTCTTGGCAGCAGGTACAGAAATCCAATACCATTGTATACCACAATAGGGTTTCCCTCCGACCCGCTGCCAAAAAACTGGCGCAGTTTTCCAGAAACCCCGGCAGATCGCCAGATAACAAAGCATTTTTAGCTTCTCCCCATTCATATATTTCTCTCAGGGAAGGGTGATATTCAAATAATTTCCAAGCAGAACACAATTGCCAAAATTTTCGGGCTGCTGTTTTTTTGGCTAGCAGGATCCTGTATTCACTCGCCACTCTCGCTAGCATGCCGTTGCGGAGCACGAGGGGAGTTTTTTCCAGTTGTTCCGGACTCCAGCCTTTGCCAACCGGAAGACTTTCTCTGTTGAATAGCAGATACTGAATAATGTTATCTGCCATGTTAATTCCTTCTTCATGCAGTTCGGCACCCGATTCAACCCGCATCAGAAGATAAAGCATGTGAATCCTATGAATATGAAATATATCGTAGCCGTATTCCCTTTCCAGAATTTCATCGCTTTCTAGGGCTGTATGAATGCAGGCTTGAGATTCCTGCCAATTTTTCAACAGGGATTCCAAATAGGCTTCTGCTTGGGCAAGGCGAGATTTTCCTAGCAAACTTAATTCTTCAGAAGTTGCGTGTTTCTCTAGATACTCCGATGCCCGTTGGAAATGCTTTCGGGATTCTGCTAGCAGGGATTGTCTGGCTAGCTGCGCGGCGGTGCGGCTTAAATCCCGCACCGTAACGTAAACCTGATGTTCTGCTGGGGACAATCGTTCCTGAATTAATTCCTGAGAAATTTCGAGGTATAATTCTCCCGATGCCCCTTTTGACATGGCGATGGGGAGAGATTTTCCCAATCGATAGCTTTTGATTCCCCGGGCCAGAAAACCGTTGATCTTGGCTGCTGACTGCTGACTTGCGATTGGCGATTGGTTCATAGTTCTAATTATTCCTTACCGAAGGGCGATTGCGCTGCGCGCACGCTACGCGATCGAACACTACACCTGGATTGAAAATCATATCCGGATCGAACTGCCTTTTCAGCTGCAGAAAAGCATTGTAAATCTCTTCTCCATAATAACGGCAAAAATCTTGATTTTTGCCAAAGTTCTCTGCCTGGGGATAGAGGTTATAGCCGCCTTTCTTGGCCAGGTCGATAAAAGCCTTTTCCACCTGTAAGGTCCGCTGATTACTTGCCCGGTCTCCCGTGCACATTCTAGACATGACTCCAATGACCAGAAATGGTTCTGCTTGGGGATAGACTAAAGGCGGGTTGAACTGGAAGAAACGAATGAAATAATAATATCCCATGGGCGCACCCTTAAAGACAGGACCGGCCCATCCACCTTCAGGGATTATCTCATGGGGGTGAGCTTTGACGAACTTATAAAGGTCGATCCAGGCTTTCATTAACTCCTTTTGAGAAACTAATAAGCTGAACCAAAAAAGTCTATTTTGCTTGCCATTTTGGGGAGGCCGATCGTTCTCTTTCGGATCGTCTGTTTGCCGCTTGACTATTTTCCCGGATGCGCCCAGGGGGTAAGGGGGAGTTTCTCCTTTTTCCTTGGGAATTAACTTGAGTTTGGCTTCCATTAAGAAACCCAGCTGACCGTAGGAGCCAAAAATCCAGGGAAATTCCCGGTCCTGGCGGGCGATCGTCCTTAAACTTCCCTCACCGTCAATTAAAGTAATCTCCCGGACATTTTCCCAAAGTCCGCCGTAGTCGTGAGAAAGACCGCCCTTACCAAACCCACCGGCACTAATATATCCTCCCAGAGTCGGACCTGCCCATCCGCCATTATAAACTGGCAGGTCGAATCCGTAATCCCGCACTAAATCTCGGACATCCCAGACCAAAGCACCGCAACTCGCTGTTACAGTTCCCTCTTCGGAAAAGCGAAAACCATCGAACCGGTCCGGGCGGAGGAGCAACTCGCCCTTTTGGGGCAAGGAAACGCCGTTAAAGGTATGACCGCTTGCCCTTACTCGCAGAGGGATTTGATGTTTTCTGGCCCGTCCGACGATCGCCTGCATTTGCTCTGGGGTTGAGGGAAATATGACCGGGTATGGGTCTTCCCGGGAGTACAGTTTCCCGTAATCAAAGAGGGGTTCGGAAACTATTTCGATGCCTAAATCTGAAAATAACTCCTCCAGGGCCCTATTGTCTGCTGGTATTAGCTCCTTCATTTGCTTACCTCAATCCAACCAGTGTAACCGATCTGGCGAAGGGACGAGATTGCCTTCTATAGCAGGTAAAGATTCCACCTGTTCCATATGGGTGATTGCTGCGGTCAAGAGCATTTTCCTATTCATCTGGCGTAGGAACTCAACTGAGGACAGATTTTTGGGTAGGGGGCGTTTTTCGCGAATCAGACGATCTACATTTTGCTTCTTAGGTTCCAAGCTAAAAGCGTTGGTATCTCTGAGCCATTTCCGCAACCAGGCATGGTAAGTCGGGCGTTTTTTTCCCATATCATAAAGCCCTGACAGCAATTGATAGAACCTGCTATACTCCAAGCGATAGCGGAGTTCAAATTCATGCAAGCAAACAGCTTCATCTATTTCGCCTCGCAAAGCGGTGTTAATCGATCGGGCGGCCAACAGGGCGCCATAGGTTGCCAGATGTACCCCTGAGGAAAGCAGCACATCAACAAAGCAGGCAGCATCACCAACCAAGAGAATACCTGGTTTCCAGAAATGGGAATGGCAGTAGGAAAATTCCTGACGCATGCGAATTTCCCCATAGGGAGTTTCCCTTGCTGGCTGCGCCCCTGCCAAATATTCTGATATTATCGGACAAGCTGCAATATAATCTTGCAGAGTTCCGGCCAAATTTCCTTGATTTTCTTTGATGCCAGTCCGTTCTTTAGGCAATACAGCGCCAACGCTAGTGAGAGTATCGTCAAGGGGGATGTACCACAACCACCCATCGTCAAATGCTTCAAAGAGAACGTTTCCGCTGTCTGGTTCGGGCAGGCGTTTGCCGTTAACCAAATAGCCGTATATCGCTATATTGCGATATAACTGGGAGTAGAGGCGATCGCCTACCTGCTGGGCCATTTTGCTTTGATGTCCCGAAGCATCTACCACAAAACGGGCAGTTGCCACAATATCACGACCGTTACCATCGCCAAACACAACTCCCGTTACCCGATCGCCCGACCAAACCAAATTTTTCACCCGGTGTTGTTCGCGAACCTCAACGCCCTTTTCTCTAGCATTATCTAGCAGGAGGCGATCGAACCGATCCTGTTTTTCAGAAAAACAGGGTTTCTTATTCTGGCGCTTCGATGCCTTCGGGATGCAACGCAGGCAACCTTACGATGCCTTCGGGATGCATGGCAAAAACTCCTCAGGCATCGCTCAGGCATCGGTGCCTACTTTTTCCAGATTTGAGGTTGACGGAAAGCGTAGATATCTTTGATTACCTGTACCCAGCTATTGGCCAGGGATGCTAAGATGCGATCGCCCTTTTCCGGGGAAGCAGTTGTCGGATCCCCCAGGACTCCACTGGCCGTTAAATCTCGCGTCGCCCAAGGGAAAGGCAGCTTACCTTCCATGCTCAGCATACTATCTTTCGGCAAACCTTGAGGATATTCAGCTACTGCCGCCTCCATTTTCACCTGTTCTGGTAGCAGGGAAAGGAGTAAGCTAGTTTCCCCATCTCCAGCATGGATACCCAATTCTGACTCCTTTGCTGTCAGTAATTCCTGAGTAATATTAGGAAGGCGCCAGGTAAAGAGGGGAAACACCATAAAATCATCATACTTGACGTGCAAATCCCGCGCTGCTATTTCCAATACCTGGGGTTGTCCCCCGTGGGAGTTCATCAACACCAACTTGCGAAAACCTGCCCGGTAAATACTTTCTGCTACTTCGGTAATAACTGCCAATAGCGTTTGGGCACTCAGAGTAATTGTACCCGGGAAATGCCAATGTTCGTTAGATTTGCCGTAATAAAGGGCAGGCAAGGCATAAGCGGGGATGCTAGGATCTAGTTGATGCAATGCCTTTCCCAAAACCCCCACACTAATGGCAGCATCGACGATTAGCGGCAAATGAGGGCCATGTTGCTCAATTGCCCCGATCGGCTGGACGATCGGCACATTTTCCTTCTCTGGCATTGCCTGGATCTCTGTCCAGCTGAGGTAGGGAAAAAAGCGTTCTGGGGGGATGAAGCTGTGCATCATTGCTAATTGCTAATTGCTAATTGCTGACTCGTTTCCGTTCGCGCAGCGTGGCGCCAGCCATGAGTGCCCACCCATGTCGTGCGCGGGAGCGACACGACAGGGTGGGCATCTCTGGAAACGACCGGGGCACGGCCAAGTCAAATAATGCTCCTAGGCTCTTTCGCGCCTGGGAAGCACTTTAGTGCTTACTACGAACGGCAGGAACAGTTCCGGAAAAATCGGAATGCCGTCAGCGATGCTGCTGCGCAGCGCCATTACGATCCACTGCCCGAGATCGGCGCTCGCCTATTGCACGATATTTGAGTTAACTAAGTTTTTCCCGATCGCGTACTGCGTAGCGGAGGGGTCGTTACCCGGGGAGCTGGCAGCCATGTTTTCCCGATTTTTCCGGAACGGTACAATCACAAATCAGGAGATCCATTAACATCTTAGCCGGATTGACTTTTTCGCTACGATTTTCTGCCGTTTCTCTGGTACTAGCCATCATCGAACGCAGGCGATCGCGAATATTGCCCAGTGTTGCTTGATTATTGACAGGTAAACGGGGTTTTGGCAGATCTAGATTCGGCCACGAAAGTAAATTATTACAAGGACAGCACTGAGGTGGCAGGCCCGCAGTCGGGAGGGGGAGAGGCAACTCACAACGAGAACACATCACCAGTTCCCACTCCGGCGTCAACAGTTGAGCAATAGTTTCGTCAGTACCTTCCAGGTAGCAGTCTCCGGAGTCAGGGGACATAATTTTCTGCCAGCAGTCTTCAAACTCCTGACTATAACCATCGCCTTTTACGACTGGTTGAGGCAGCAAAGCTTCGTTCCCATTGAGAATCACCTTTTTGCCCAACTGTAGCCAATAGGCAAGATATTGTTTTACTTGCGTTTGTGATGCCATAGGTTAGGTTATCTGAGCATTGCCTATTGCTAATAAGTAGTTGTTTGCAATTATTTTTATATTTTTTCAGGCGCGATCTAGCAGGATAATTAGATCTGAAAACATTATCACATAAGCGTTTGCTGGAATTTAAATTCCCTGAGATTTGCTCGCTCGATAAATATAAAAATAATGCAAGCTTATGTACTTATTGTAACGAGGCATCCCCGCCTTTGGGCATCGGAAACTTAAATTAATGTGAAGTTATCGCCCGATCGCTCCTGACAAGGGAGTGCCTAGCTGACTGAGGTTAAGGACATGGCCAGCAGTAACCAGGTAAACTGGATGGGCTACGGCAGCGATGTGGCGCACCAGCTTACCGAGGCGATCGCGAAACAGCCGACCAATGGGATAAGCAGGAACCAGGCCCCACCCTGTCTCTTCAGCCACCAAAATCACATCAGCAGCAGTCCGCTGCAAACTGGAAATCATTGCCTGCTGCGTCTGATTCCAGCTTACATCATCCTGGTGCAATAAATTTGCCAGCCAAGTTCCCACTGAATCGATCAATAGACAGCTATTCGGCCCATATAGATCAATTGTGGCCGCCAAGGAGATCGGCACTTCCAGAGTTTTCCAGGTAGGGGGACGCCGCCGCTGGTGCAGTACAATCCGATTATGCCACTCCCGATCCGTCGGGTCAGTAGCAGCGGTTGCCACATAGACCACCTGTTTGCCGGTACCCGTTGCCAGAGTCTCAGCCCATTCACTCTTACCAGACCGGGCCGGTCCCGTCACCAGGATGAATTGCCTTGCCTGAGAAGATGTCATGTAATTTGGGAGAGATTTTGGTCGGGGTCGAGCTAGGAATCACTTCCCAACCCTCCCTTTCAAAACCGGACTTGCGACTTTCACCGCAGGAGGCTCCTAGGTAATAGGCTCTTGTCCTTGAGTAGCTGTACTAGGGTTACCCCCATTTTGCCTTGCGACCTGATACTTTCTTCCCTATTCTGGCTGTGAGTGGCGCTGCCGACAAACCTTTAGTATCACTATTTACTAGGCCGTTTTACCAGAAAGTCATAGCCTCACTTTTGTGGGCCTCCGTGATGTATTCAGGTTTACTTGTTCCAGTCGCTTCCTATTATCACTGTCCTATGTCAGCATATCCCAGGCATTACCCTGGGCGTTGGCTTCTTAGAACATCCCTCCCCTGATGGCTTTCGCTTAACATCTAGCTTATCCCCTGGTCGGTTAGTCGTCTAATCGGAACGGTTTCGCCGGTCCATGGATTGCTCAACAGGGGTTATAACGTTCCATAGAATCCATATTGATGCTTTTAGGCCCCTGCAATACCCCGGGAGGATTTTAGTGATACGGGATAGCCATACCCAACAACTATCCACTCCTACCATCACCTTTTGGTTCCAGCGTATCAGCCTTATTTCGCTGGTCTAGATTTACGAGGCTTATACAGATTCACTTATCGTTGGCCATGAGCACCTAACAAGCGCGGAGTTGCCGGCTTGGGCTGCCAGTTCTCCTACATTTAAGTCCCTGCTTTCCACCGCCGGTGATGTCACTCCGCAGCAGTTGGGACCGGTGTTCCTCCCGTATCCGGAGGGTGGGGTTTGGACCCACAAGGATTCCACAGTTCTCCGGCTAATAATACTAATTTGAGTTGTCACAAGTTCTTAAAGGGGGATTTGTTTACACCTGAACGTTTCGCACTGGGCAATATCTAATATAACAGTAAAGGAACCCTCATTACAAATAGCAGCATGAAACTGGAATTGGAGCGGATTGAGGCTACATTGGCTCAAATTATAGCAGAGCAAAACAATAATGTAAAAAGGTCCGCTATTCAGAAAAATCAGACCTACTCCTTTGACTTACTACCCAAAACCCCGCCAGAAATCAAAGCGACAATCCCTCCCATACAGCCCTTGTCGCAAGAGAACCGGTCCAAGACGCCAGCACTGCCCAAGCTGAAAACTCCTAGATTGAGCTCTCATCAAAACGCAGCTAACCCAGAACTGGCGATCAACCTGTTGCAAGAAATTCAGGGGGTAGTCGCTGGCTGGCAGCGGGATTTGCAGCAAGTACATGCAGAAATTCAAGACCTGTACGGAGAAGGACCGATAGTGGATGGGTGGTTAGAGTCCAATCCGCCAGGAGGAGGTCAGCAGGATGAATCAGCGGGCTATCGCCTGTGCAGACTAGAGTCGGACGGCAAGTTGTGGTTCTGTCCCTGTCCTCCAGACCAGGTGGCCACTGTCTCGGTGGCGATCGCCCGCTATCACCAGCTGCGACAACTGCTCGGTCGCAAGCAAGATATGGAATCTCGTCTGACCCAATTATCTGAAGCCCTGATAATTTTGCACGGGCAACTGCGTGAAGCATAGGGAATAATCATGACTGACCCGAAAATGTCGGCAATTATCTGTACTCACAATCGGGATAATTATCTGGGAGCAGCCATAGATAGCTTGCTAGTCCAGGATTTTACCGATTTTGAAGTCCTGGTGGTAGATAATGGATCGAGCGATCGCACCCGTGAAGGGGTGTAATTAAAAGTGACACTTAGGCATTATTAACCGGTCCGGTAGTTCTACCTCTGTATCACTGGCGGAGTTCTGATACCGCCGGTGATGGCCCCACAGTGGATGGAACAACTCAAATAGTGAATCTGCCTTGATTGGGAGATTTTTTTACCCTTATGTTATATAATTTTATTTATAAGTTGATCGTGGAGCTAAAGCCCTATATGTCTGAATTCATGAATTATGATGAAACGGTTGAACTAACCAGCAGCGCTTCGGAATTAGCTCTAAGATTGCAGGCTCATCCCAATATATCGGCTCGTATTTTATCTCTGCTAGATCTTGTGGAAAATCCGGATAATAATTGTGAAACAGCGAGCAGTACCGAGTTGAAAATTATCTCGGAACTCAAAAAACTGGGAAATGATTCTCTTCAAGATTGGGCCAATTCGCAAGAGAAAAAAAAAGCCTTAGCTTGTGAAAAATCTCCGGGGATGCGCCGTCAGAGAAAAAAGCAACTATATTGGCATAGTCTGTTGGGAACTATCCAAATTATAGAAGAAACTTTTATTTCTCGAAGACCGTTTTCATCATCTGCCCAAATACATTGTCGAGGTTATTCTTTGCCATTGCAACGAGCAATTACGGATTTTGGAGCCGATGTGCCATTTGGAAAAATTCCTGAAAAGCTACAAGAACATTACGGTATAACTGTGCCGATTAGTTCGGCCCAAGCTATTACTCAAAAACATGCACATGCGGTTAAAGGATCTCAAAAACCAGCAGAAAAAATTACCGATAGAGATGGAGTAGAGCTTCTAATTGCAGAAATGGATGGCACGATGATTCCAATTGTAAAAACTCCGACCAATGATGATAAAATTATCGATCGCCGAAAAACCAGATCTTGTTGTTGGAAAGAAGCTCGTCTATCACTTGTGGAAATCCCTACTCAGAAAAAAACAATTATTGGAGGTACAGTAGGTACCGTAGACTCCGCAGGAAACAAATGACTGCATAGCGCTATAAGGGCTGGGATAGGTGAAAAGACTAAAGTTCATGCGATCGGAGATGGAGCCAGTTGGATTGTTAATCAGGTAATGGGCTTGTTTGGAGAACGTGCTAGCTATCTAATATATTTTTATCATCTATGTGAATATTTAGCAGCAGCAGCTCCTGGAGCTAATGAAAAACAACAAAAAAAATGGCTGGAAAAACAAAAAAAAGCTCTCAAAAACAATCAGGTTCTCAAAGTATTAAATAATTTATCAACTCGCCTGGAACCAGAACATATAGCTGATAAATTTGCTCCCGTCAGAGTCGGTGTACGATACATTAAAAACCGGCTTGAATACATGAACTACAAAGATGCGATTGATGCTAATTTACCAATTGGATCTGGAAAGATTGAGAGCGCACATCGTTATGTAATTCAAAAACGTTTGAAATTAACAGGTTCTTGGTGGACCGTTGAAAACGCTAATGATATGTTAGCTTTAAGGATATTAAGAGTTAATGATGATTGGCAATCCTATTGGCTAAATTTAAACCCAGAAAATTCGTCCCTTACCTAAGCAGTCTAACAATTATTGAGGCTCTTACCTTCTCAACATCAGTTTTCTGCCATGATCGCGTTCTGAACATATATCAATCTCGGGCGTCAATATTGCGCCTTCGTTCACCGGCGATATTGAGGCAGTGCTGGCACTGCCGGCACTGCCCGACCAACTACTTTTGACCACATCACCGGTTCATGATTAAGTGTCACTTTTAATTACACCCCCCGTGAAGTGGCTTGATCGAGACTATCCGATCCGCGCCTCCAGTATGTCTTTGAGCCAGTCCTGGGTCTATCCGTAGCGCGGAACAGGGGCGCAGGCCAGACAACGGGCGAGATCCCCCGTTCCCGGTTCCCACGGCTCTGCCTGGGAACGCCCCTGGACGACGATGCCGTTGCCAGTCCCAGGCTGAGGGTTCAAAACCCAAGCCTATCAGCAGAATGAAAAGCTAGCGATCGCGGGTGAGAGTGGTTCAGTTTTACTATAATGGGCACTGGCAGAAAAAGAAAAACTGATCCTTAGAAAACCTACCCTTTCGCAACGAGTGGGTGCTGATAGTTGATTGTGATGAGCGCATTACCCCCGAACTATGGGACGAGATTGCTACTGCTATTGGAAATCCAGACTACAACGGTTACTACCTCAACCGGAAAGTGATTTTCCTAGGAAAATGGATTCGTTACGGTGGCAGGTATCCAGACTGGAATCTGCGCCTGTTCAAGCACGAAAAAGGTCACTACGAAAACCTAGGAACCGATCGCGCAGCGTGGCGCAGCCATGGGAGTTTATAAAACTGGCGACAACGAAGTTCACGAGCACGCGATCTTAGAAGATACTGTGGGGCAATCAAATGGGGGGTATAACACCTTATCAGCCTCAAAAGTTGATGGCGCTTGACTTTCCTCCCCCTCCTATCGTTTACCGATCCACCCACCCATGTCGTTGCCAGCTGGCGAACGACAGGGTGGGTGAAGAGGAAACGACCCCCTCACCCCCTCACAAGTTTGGGGGTCAGATGAACCCGAAAAAAGATGACAGCAATAGCTATTCCTCAGTCAGATGAATCGACAGTTTCCCCATCCCCCGTCAATTCCAGATCCAGTTGAGGCGACTTTGGATGCAGCACCCTGGGTCGATTTACGCCAATACGACCAATCCTGGTTCTCGCTGGGACGCCCAGCTTGGTTTGTGCTTCTCTGGTGGTTAGTGCAAGCTGTGGCGTTCCCCTTAACTCTGCACAACTTCAATATCTTGCGGAGTGCTTTGCTACGACTGTTTGGGGCGAAAATTGGTCGGGGCGTTGTCATTCGCCCTACTGCTAGATTCACGTTTCCTTGGAAAGTGAAAATTGGCGATTATAGCTGGATCGGAGATGATGTGGTTTTCTATAGTCAAGACTATATCCGCATCGGTCAGCACTCGGTTATTTCCCAGAAAAGTTATCTCTGTACTGGCAGTCATGACTCCCTAGACCGGGCTTTTAGTTTGATTACTGCTCCCATTACTATTGGTAATGGGGTCTGGGTTGCCACGGACTGCTTTGTCGGTCCGGGAGTGGACATTGGGGCGAATTCCGTGATTGGAACCCGCAGCACTGTCTTGCGATCGCTGCCTTCCGGTCAAGTTTGCTGGGGGACCCCCTGTCGTCCCCACCATCCCAGGAAAATGAAAGCATAAGAGCATGGTTATGAGTCCTTTGACCTTAAATTTAGACAAGGTTCACCTGACAGACGAACAGTTCTATGATATCTGTCAAAATAACCGCGAGTTGAAATTTGAGCGATCGCCTATAGGAGAATTAATTATTATGTCACCGGTTGGTGGGGAAAGTGGCAATCGAGAAGCGGACTTAATTATCGATTTGGGCATCTGGAATCGACAAACCGGTCTCGGTTATACCTTTCGTGTCCGTTCGCGCAGCGTGGCGCCAGCCATTCGCGCAGCGTGGCGCCAGCCATTCGCGCCCACCCATGTCGCTGCGATGTGCGGTGCTCCGCGCGCGGAGCACATTGAGGGCAGGCGAGCGACAGGGGGGCGTCTCTGGACACGACCAGTTCCTCCACCATATTTAAGTTACCCAATGGGGGCGATCGCTCTCCTGATGCCGCTTGGGTTCTGCGGAAACGCTGGGAATCTCTAACTCCGGCGTCTTCCGCATGCGGAAGACACCGCCCGAACAACGGCGGAAATTTCCACCCATAGCACCAGATTTTGTTATTGAGTTAAGGTCAGCAACAGACTCTTTAGAAATGTTGCATGTTAAAATGGGGGAATATATGGATGCCGGGGTGCAATTAGGATGGTTAATTAACCCTCAACGTCCCGCTGTCTACTTCGCTGCGATCGGGAACCTATATAAACTTCCGGAATTGGAAGTTAGAAATCTGCCCACAGAGTTATCGGGTGAAGAGATATTACCGGGATTTACCTTGAGTTTATCCCTGTATTAAAATGCATCTCAATCGAACAATTGTAGGTTGGGTTTCGTGCCTCAACCCAACAGCATCAACTTCACTCTTGCTGTTGTAAATCCTCCATTCCCCTGGCGATCTCCACCTTAAGATCGGGCACTCTCTGCTGAGTTGTTTTCCATAAAATATTAACATCTATACCCCAATACTCATGGACTAACTTATCTCGCATTCCGGCTATACGCTTCCAAGATATTTCCGGATAATTGCTTCTGATGGAGTCAGGAACATTCTTAACCGCCTCACCAATAATCTCAATCCCTTTCACTACCGCAAATAGTTTTTCTTCATTTTGGACAAAATCCTCAAACTCTACCTCTGTCATAAATCTTTCTATCGCACTAATAGCCGCCAGAATATCTTGAAGCGACTCTGTCAAATCTCTCTTATTCATACATAAACGACCTCAGACAAAATTCGCTCTCTGAGTCTGGGTTTCAATCCATTTTTGGTCACCACATCCACTGACACCCCTAGGCGATCGCTGAGTTCGTCTTCCAGTTCCAGGAGTTCGATCAGATCAGGAGCTTCTATATAATCTATCAGAACATCGACATCACTATCGGCATTCTGTTCGCCTCTGACATAGGAGCCAAATATTCCCAAGTCCGTCACTTGGTATTTTCGGAGAGCAATGGATTTATACAGACTCAGGCTTTCTTTAATTTCTGCCAATGTTTTCATCCTCTCGGACCTCCTGATTGAGAATTGAATCATCTCTAGACTATAACATGTTGCTGGGGCTTACTGGGGCGATCGCAGATATTTTATTTGTCATTGCGAGGGCGGTGTCTGGAGCATGCCGATGGCGCTGCGCATGGCTGCCGCCACGCTGCGCGATGTGGCGCGCAGCGCATGTCCTTCAGGACAAGAGCATGCGGAAGACGCCGGGGGGGGGGGGACGTAGTGATTAACTTATTCTTTACGAGTTGACCCCCCCGTTAGCGTAGCGGCCCGACGCCAGGAGGGCTAGCAATCTCCCCGACGACCCATGAGATTGCTGAGGGGGGATCAAAACTGGGCTCTTCACAATGTTGGTTTGGGAGCCCCCCTCGCAATGACAAGTTATTAATCGAGATGCCTCCTGTTTTAGGATGAGTCTGGGAGCGAGATATCCCTGCATAGAAGATATCACATACTGCCTCACTACTGGTATCAGCTTGTAGAAAGAAGCCCCCCAGGGAGAACAACGGCGTTACCGTAAAACAAAATCAGACTCACCAATTTGCTGATAATCAATTCTCGACAAAATTGCCAACACTTCCCCATAAGCCGCGATCCTAGTCGAACTGCCCCTAGAGGCAATTGTTAAATCAGCAAAACTCAAACCTCCTCCTAACTGGATAGAGTCCGTGCCATCCTCAAAGTTGTAGATGATATCCTGGTCCATGCCCTGGGCCAAGACAAAAGTATCCGCGCCCTCATCGCCGTAAAGACTGTCGCGTCCCTTACCCCCGGAGAGTCGATCGTCTCCAAGTCCGCCCTTGAGGATATCGTGTCCCCCATCCCCTGAGAGGCTATCGTCTCCATGATGGCCAATGAGGGTATCGTTACTGCCGTCCCCTGAGAGGGTGTCGTTGCCCCCATTTCCTTCAAGCGTGTCGCGTCCCTTACCCCCTGAAAGGCTATCATGTTCAGGTCCGCCTGAGAGGCTATCGTGTCCCCCATCCCCTGAGAGGCTATCGTTTCCATCATGGCCAATGAGGGTATCGTTACTGCCGTCCCCTGAGAGGGTGTCGTTGCCCCCATTTCCTTCAAGCGTGTCGCGTTCCTTACCCCCTGAAAGGCTATCATGTTCAGGTCCGCCTGAGAGGCTATCGTGTCCCCCATCCCCTGAGAGGCTATCGTTTCCATCATGGCCAATGAGGGTATCGTTACTGCCGTCCCCTGAGAGGGTGTCGTTGCCCCCATTTCCTTCAAGCGTGTCGCGTCCCTTACCCCCTGAAAGGCTATCGTGTTCAGGTCCGCCTGAGAGGCTATCGTGTCCCCCGTCCCCTGAGAGGGTGTCGTTGCCCCCATTTCCTTCAAGCGTGTCGCGTCCCTTACCCCCTGAAAGGCTATCGTGTTCAGGTCCGCCTGAGAGGCTATCGTTTCCATCATGGCCAATGAGGGTATCGTTACTCTCGTGCCCTGAGAGGGTGTCGTTGCCCCCGTTTCCTTCAAGCCTGTCCTTGCCTGCTAAACCTTGGATTGTTTCTGCGCTGGCAGTGCCCTGGAGAACGTCGTCTACGGTCCGCGGACTTTCGTTTCCGGAGCACCCACCCATGTTGTGCGCAGGATGCGACACAACAGGGTGGGTGCTCCCGGAAACGACCGAAAAATCGGGAGTGCCCGTGATGGGGCCGGTGGGAGACAATACCGTAATATTAAATTCAGTGCGACTCGTTTAGCGTAAAGGTTCAAAATGGACTAAATAAGGTCAAATGACCGAGTCACAAGCCATAGGACCGAGACCGCTAACATGATTTCATCAGTCCTGATAACTTGGTGCGACCCGTTTAGCGTAAAGATCCAGAATGGACAAGGAGGGTCAATGACCATGTCACAAGCCTATTGACCGAGACCGCATGCAGGATATCATTGGTCCTGAAACTTGTAGGGTCAAGTCAGTCACCGGTGGAAACATCAAAAGGAACTGGCGAAACTCAGAGATGATGAGGGTGCAAGTCCCTCTCCCCTAAGTGCAGGGGTAAAAGCATCACCCCTACGGTAGCTTCGCGTCCGGAGACACCCACCCATGTCATGCGCGGGAGCGACATGACAGGGTCGTTTCCGAGAGCGCCCACCCTGTCGTTCGCCAGCAGGCAACGACATGGGTGGGCGCTCTGGAAACGAAAGGGTGCTCCCGGACGCGATGGCATCAATCCGTAAAGCGGGGTGAGAAGGCGTTAATGACTGGTAGCCTAAACTGGTCAACGTCAAGCAAGTGACTATGAGGAGCATAAAGCGAAATGATGCAGCGTCGTCACAGGAAACCAGTGGAATAAGGCTTATACACTGGCCCAAAAGGGAAAGGATAATGGTCGTTGGCAGGTCGAGTTACTGACCAACAAGCACTGACAATAAACCCGGCGTAAGGTCATTCTCTAAGGTCACAACCAATCATCTACAGGAACGAGGTAAACCAGTTGACGTACTCTCAGTGATATGAGAGCTGAGTAGCCACCAAAGGCGTAAAATCTGCAAACCATTAGCAGGTCGCAACTGGGAGAGATTGAGTGGAGAAGCAAATGAGCGCCTGTAATGGGCGGGATAGAGCTGACGCCCTCATGGTTAACCAAAAGTGTGGAGGTTAGTAGCAGTCAATATGTCACGGAGTACATCCAACAGGAAAGTATATGACTGGAATGCGGTCCCCTGGCGCAAGCTAGAGCGGGAAGTATTCAAGCTGCAAAAGCGTATCTACAGAGCGGCCCAACGAGTATAGAAGGCCGCACCCGGAAAAGCCGGGATAGGGAAACCAAGGAGCCGGATGAGGTGAAAGTCTCATGTCCGGTTTTGAAGACGAGTCGGCCCGGCGACGGGCTGGCTTAGTTTAATTAGGGTAAGCAGGCCACCGGTGGAGACATCTTTAGGAACCGGCGAAACCCAGAGATGATGAAGGTGCAAGCCCTTCTCCCCAGGTGCAGGGGTAAAAGCATCACCCCTACGGTAGCTTCGCGTCCGGAGACACCCACCCATGTCATGCGCGGGAGCGACATGACAGGGTGGGTGCTCCCGGACGCGATGGCATCAATCCGTAAAGCGGGGTGATTTGGCGTCAATGACTAATAGCCTAAAATCGGTCAACGTCGAGCAAGTGGCTATGAGGAGCATAAAGCGAAGTGTTGCAGCGTCGTAACCGTTAACCAGTGGAATAAGGCTTACACACTGGCCCAAAAAGGGATAGGATATAGGTCGTTGGCAGGTAGCTATCTGACCAACTAGCACCGACAATAAACCCGGCGTAGGGCCACCCTCTAAGGTCGCAAACAATCATCTACAGGAACGAAGTAAACCAGTTGATGTACTCTCAGTGAGGTCGATTGCTGAGTAGCCACCGAAGGCGCAACATCTGCAATTCATTAGCAGGTCACAACTGGGAAAGATTGAGTGGAGAAGCAAGCCTATCCGTAATAGATAGGATAAGCTGACGCCCTCACGATTAACCAAAATGTGGAGGTTAGTAGAATTTCATATGTCACGGTGTACATCCGAAAGGAAAGTATATGACTGGAATGCAGTCCCCTGGCGAAAGTTGGAACGGAATGTATTTAAGATTCAAAAGCGCATCTACAGAGCGGCCCAAAGTGAGAATAGGAAGCTAGTACGCAAGCTCCAGGGTTTATTGACAAGGTCATGGTCCGCAAAGATGATTGCGGTGAGACAGGTTACCCAACAAAACCAAGGGAAGAAAACGGCAGGGATGGACGGCGTGATTGCGCTCAAACCCTCCGAAAGACAACCACTGGTAAGGCAGCTTAAAGTCAATGATGGGAAGAAGGTCAAACCCACCCGTAGGGTATGGATACCAAAACCTGGAAAAGACGAAAAGAGGCCATTGGGGATACCAACAGTGTATGATAGGGCCCTACAGGGATAGGAATTGGTCAAGATAGCACTAGAACCCGAATGGGAAGCGGTGTTTGAGGCAAACTCCTATGGGTTCAGACGCCCGAGGGGATGCCACGATGCAATAGCAGCAATATTCGCTAGTGTTAGTCAAAAACCCAAATGGGTGTTAGACGCCGATATTGCAAAATGCTTCGATCGAATCAGCCATAACGCACTACTCCAAAAATTGAATAACACCACACCTATACGGAAAAAAATCCGTGAATGGTTAAGAGCCGGGGTGATGGACAAACAAGACTATCTACCCACCCGTGAAGGAACACCACAGGGAGGAGTGATATCCCCGCTGCTGGCAAATATGGCCTTACATGGAATGGAAATGGAAGTCAGAAAGGTGGTGCCAAACAATGCCGTAAAACAGAGAGAATTAGGAGTAGTACGATACGCGGACGACTTCGTAATAATGCACAAAGACCGCGAGGTAATTGAGGCAGCAAAGGAAATCGTCAACAAATGGCTGAAAGGGATAGGATTAGAGCTAAAACCTGAGAAAACACGAATGGCCCACACCTTAGAAGGAAAAGAACCAGGATTGGATTTCCTAGGATTCAATGTCCGACAATACAAGGTGGGAAAATCCCGAAGCGGGAAAACAGGAAAAGGCTTCAAAACCCTAATAAAACCCAGCACCAAATCCATCAAGGCCCACAAAGAAAAGTTGAAGACTGTGGTAGACAATCACAAAGCCGCGCCACAGGCAGCGTTGATAAGCAAACTAAACCCAATAATAAGGGGATGGTGCAACTATCACAGGACGGTGGTAAGTAAGGAAATATTCGGAAAACTGGATAGATACCTGTGGGAAATAACGTGGAAATGGGCAAGCGGAAGACATCCAAACAAAACTGACGCATGGATAACGAAGAAATACTGGAAAGCCGAAGGCGGCAGACAGTGGAACTTCATGGATAATAAAGGGGCAAAACTACTCTTACACTCGGAAACGGAAATAGTACGGCACGTAAAGGTGAAAGGGACAGCCAGCCCGATGGATGGAAACCTGGTGTACTGGAGCAAGAGATTACGCAAGAGCCCGGTAATAAGTACAAGAGTGTTAAAGCTCATGAACAGACAAAAAGGCAAATGCACACATTGCGGAATGCTGTTTAAGGACGGGGACAAGTGGGAAGTGGACCACATTCTGCCGAAATCATTAGGCGGTAAGGACTGGTACACAAACCTACAACTCCTACATGACTATTGCCACCATGAGAAATCAAGGACAGATGGCAGTAAGGGGAGCCGCACCCGGAAACGGGATAGGAAGGCTGAGGAGCCGGATGAGGTGAAAGTCTCACGTCCGGTTTTGAAGACGAGTCGGGCTGGCGACAGCCTGGCTTAGTTTAATTCTTCTACCACGCCTTCCGCCGTATCTGATGCAGTTACCGTCACGGTAAAAGTGCCCGAATTAGTAGGGGTGCCAAATATCGCCCCACTAGTGGAGTCAATGGTTAAACCGTCTGGCAAATCCTTGGCGCCGTAGCTAATAATGTTGTCGTTGATGTCGCCGAAGTTCTCGCTTACATTTTCGATGAGGTTGAAGTTTTCACCGGAAGTAGCATTGACGTCGGGAATTTGAGTTTCCACATAGGGCGGGTTTTCCAATTGTTTGTCTGCTGACAAAGCGTCGATCCTGTTGGGTATCGTACCGCTCAAGGAGTTGTTGTTCAGGTAGAGGCTTTTCAAATTGCTGAGGTCGCCTAACGTTGAGGGGATCTGACCGCTCAAGGAGTTGTTCTTCAGGGAGAGGTGTAGCAAATTGCTGAGGTCGCCTAACTCGGAGGGGATCGGACCGCTCAGGGAGTTCTCGTCCAGGTAGAGGGTTAGCAAATTGCTAAGGGAGACGAACGTTGAGGGAATCGTACCGCTCAGGGAATTGCTGTTCAGGTAGAGGATTTGCAAATTACTGAGGGAGCCTAACTCCGAAGGGATCGTACCGCTGAGGGAGTTGTTGTACAGGTCGAGATATTGCAAATTGCTAAGGGAGCCTAACTCCGAAGGGATCGTACCGCTGAGGGAGTTGTTGTACAGGTCGAGGTCTTGCAAATTGCTGAGGGAACCTAACTCGGAGGGGATGGTACCGCTCAGGGAGTTGTTGGACAGGTAAACGTCTTGCAAATTGCTAAGGGAGACGAACGTTGAGGGGATCGTATCGCTCAGGGAGTTTCTTTGCAGCCAGAGGATTTCCAAATTGCTGAGGTCGCCTAACTCGGAGGGGAGCGAACCGCTCAGGGAGTTGTTGTCCAGGATGAGGCTTTGCAAATTGCTGAGGTCGCCTAACTCAGAGGGGAGGGTACCGCTCAGGGAGTTCTCGTTCAGATCGATTTTCGTCACCCGAGCGGCCTCTACCGTGGTCGGGGTCGAGCTGACAATCGCTTGTCAACCCTCCCTTTCGGAACCGTGCTTGCGACTTTCATCGCACCCGGCTACTGGGTAGTTGGCTCTTTGTCATAGGTAGGTTTACTAGGGATTTCTCCCCTTGACCCTTACCACTCCTCTTTTCGCCCCTTACCCGCCGATTGACGGTCAAACATACCTCTAAGGGTTCCGTGCTTTATTAGGGGTACTCATTGCCGTGGCTTCCAACTATCACCGTCCTATGTCAGCATATCCGCAGGCATTACCCCGGGCATTGGCTTTTTAGGACATCCCTCTCCTCGTGGCTTGCGCAAAACATCTAACTTGTCCTACTTCCTACTGAGTAGGACAGCACACGAGAAGTTATTTCGTTCCTTGGTCTCATTTCTCGATGCTTTTAGGTCCCTACTATACCCCGGGAGTTATTCGAGTACGATGCTAACCAGGGGTGACGGTTAACACTAACTACCATTTCCCTTTTGGGCCAGCGTAATAGCCTTATTCCGCTGGTTCTGGATGACGAGGCTTACATACATAGGTTCGCTTTTTCTAACCCTGAACATCTTTCCTAGTGGACTCACCGACTTAGGCTGTCAGTTATCCTACATTTAAGTCCTTGCTCCGCACCGAGGTGATGTTACTCCTCAGCACTAAGGACCGGTGTCACCCCCGTACCTGGGGGAGGGAATTAAACCCCCATGAGTACCAAAGTTATCCGGCTAATGGAACCGGACCCGACTTTTACCATTGCTGATTTACGCCGGAACGAATCGCACCACCCCATACCAGCCATCAACAACAGAAGCAGAGGGGGAGTTTCGCTGCTGAAATCCCAGCCTGTATTGTTCGTCCAATTATCCCCAGAAGTCCTGTTATAGAGAGCCTTCAGGGCTGCATAATCATTGGCATTGAGAACGTCAATGCCAATATAAAATTCATCTTCTACCGCGCCTCCCGCCGTATCCTCAACCGTTACCGTCACGGTAAAAGTGCCCGAATTAGTAGGGGTGCCAAATATCGCCCCACTAGTGGAGTCAATGGTTAAACCTAATGGCACATCCTTGGCGCCTAGAAGAGCAATGTTGTCGTTGATGTCGCCGAAGTTCTCGCTTACATTGAGGTTGAAGTTTTCACCTCCCCAGACATTAACATTTCCCCAGACATTCCCGACATTATCGCCGACATTTCCCCAGACATTAACATTTCCTCAGGCATTGTCGCCAACATTTCCCCAAACATTCCCGACATTGTCGCCAACATTTCCCCAGACATTCCCGACATTGTCGCCAACATTCCCCCAGAAGTACTGTTATAGAGAGCCTTCGGGGCTGCATAATCATTTGCATTGAGAGAATTATCGTCGTCTACGGTCTGCAGACTTTCGTTTCCGGAGCACCCACCCATGTTGTGCGCAAGATGCGACACAACATGGTGGGTGCTCCCGAAACGACCGAAAAATCGAGAGTGTCCGTGCTGGAGTCGGTGGAAGACGATACCGCAATATTAAATTCATCTTCTACCACGCCTCCCGCCGGATCCTCAACCGTTACCGTCAGGGTGCATCCCAGTTTGGCAATAAGTATAAATGCTGAGTTGATGAAGTTTCGAGATCGTGTTAGGCTTACAGAGTAGGCAAACGTTACCCCTGAAATTATGAATCCTGAGAAGTTGGCTCAAATTCAATCATATGCTTTGGGCATCGCTGCCTTGTTGTATGAGGAGGCTCAAGCGACTGTTCCAGAACAATTGAAAACGCTTGAAGGACTTGAAGCTACTGTCCGTGAGCAGTTACTCCAATACGTCAGTCCAGAAATTGCCCTTTTTTTATCCAAAACAGCAGTGGCACCACTGCCGGGCGAGTCCGAATCTTAAACAGCATTTTGGGCAAGATTGCAATTACCTCCAAACAAGCGGCATTTTTTGATGTTTTACCCTCTAGCCAGTGGAGCCCCTATCTGGAGAAATGTTGCTTGTTACTGAGTGCGAACTCTTCCTATGAACACGCCGAGGAAGATATTAAGGTGCTCACGGGGATTCCCGTCTCCCGGGGAACCCAGCAACGACTGGTGCAGCGCCATTCCAAAGAATTGCCTCTTGCCTCCGAAGCCCAAGAAAAAATGAGCCCTCCAAAAGGGAACGATCCCGGTCCTTCCAAAGAGTTGCCTCTTGCCTCCGAAGCCCAAGAAGAAATAAGCCCGACTCAAGGAAAAGAGCCCAGTCCGCCCAGTCCTTCCTGTAAGTTGCCGACAGCTTCTGCTTCCGAAGTCATTGAAGAAATGAGCATTGACGGGGGGAAAGTGCGCTTGCGGACCCCGCCAGGGTTTCCCTGTGAGTGGCGCGATTACAAGGGGGTCAATCTGCATGACCTGGGGGTAGCTGCTTTCTTTCGGGACAATGCTGGACTGGTCAAATGGGTCAATCAGCAGCCTTTGGCCAATCCGCTGGTGTGTCTCGGAGATGGTCATGATGGTATCTGGAATCTATTTGCCGAGATTGGTACGACCATCTTTCGTCAAGAAATCCTCGATTGGTATCACTTGATGGAAAACCTGGAAAAAGTCGGCGGGTCCAGCTCTAGACTAGCACGAATAAAAGCCCTCTTATGGTCTGGTAAGGTAGAAGAGGCCCTCAAAGAATTTGATGATTGGGATCATCCACGGGTGGAGAATTTTAGGGCCTATGTGACCAAGCATCGCCACCGCATTGTCAACTATGGCTATTATCTTGCTGTTGGCATTTCGATTGGTTCGGGAGATGTAGAATCAACGATACACAGAAGGCAGCACGGATAAAGATTTCAGGAGCGCAGTGGAAAGCCGCCAATGTCCCACAGGTTCTACGGCATCTCGCAGCGTAGGGGGCCCGGAGCGTGCTTATCTTAATGGAGTATTCTCCAGGTGAGTCAAACAAGACATTACTTGATGACGACTAATCATACTGCCACCGAACGTGACCGCTTGTATCCTGAGTATTTTTACCGATTGCAAAACTGGGATGCACCCTACCGTCACGGCAAAACTGCCCGAATTAGTAGGGGTGCCAAATATCGCCCCACTAGTGGAGTCAATGGTTAAACCTAATGGCAAACCATTGGCGCCTAGAAGAGTAATGTTGTCGTTGATGTCGCCGAAGTTCCCGCTTACATTGAGGTTGAAGTTCTCATTGGAAGTAGCATTGATGTCGGGAATAAGAGTTTCCACATAGGGAGGGTTTTCCAATTGTTTGTCCGCTGACATACTGTCGGGGATCGTACCGCGAAGGAAGTTGTTGTACAGGTAGAGGTCTTGCAAATTGCTGAGGGAGCCTAACTCAGAGGGGATCGTACCGCTCAGGGATCTGTTGTCCAGGTAGAGTTTTTGCAAATTTTATGAGATCAAGCAATATTCACAGAGACGATCGGCTCGTTGAGCAACTAACCGTCGCAATTCTATAGAAATGTAACGACTAGACACGATTATACCTACTCCGACTTAGTAAATGACTTAGTAGATTGGATGTACTGGTGGGCTTTAGCCTTAGCTAATCTCATTATATGCTCTATCACCAGGAATTTGTCAAGTTCGCTCTTTTCATCTGGTGACAGTTCTGCGGTTTTTGCTCGATAAACGAGATCTTCTAAACGCTCTTTGGCAGTATCAGATAGTTGAAAGTCGATCGCGCTAAGGGGCGTAGTTCCCGCCGCAATAAAGTCAATCACTTCGTCGCGTCCGGGAGCACCCACCCTGTCGTGTCGCTCCCGCGCACGACATGGGTGGGTGTCTCCGGACGCGAAGTACACTCTAGTTGTCTTTACTAATGTAGTCATCTGTTATCCTCAATTTTGATGATTTAATCTCTCTCATATTGTAGCCGATATTGTGGGCGATCGCCTCCCTATCCCATTCTAAACCATCTGCAAGCAAATCGAGAATCGAGAATTGAGAATTGAGATAGGGGCTATTTTCGATTCTCAATTCTCGATTAGCAGTATTTAATGAAAAAATGCAAAGATGAGATGCTCCGGTTTCTTGTCTGTCTGACTCTGAATTCAAAATTGAGATGCGCGATCGCGGATTGGTCGTTTTTGTTTTTTGACCAAATTGGCTGTTCCGCGCATCATATCGTCAACAAAGGTATAAACGATAGGTATCACAATCAGAGTCAGCAGGGTCGAAACTGTTAATCCTCCTAAAATTACGGTCGCGATCGGGGAATAAGCATCCATACCAGTTTCCGGAAAAAGGCCAGTCGAAAAATTACGATCATTGTTGTCAAGGTAGTCATGACGATCGCCTTAAGTCGGACGGGCCCAGCCTGGCGAATTGCTACTGCTACTCCTTGCTGTCGTTTTGTTAAAATGAGTTCCAGGAGCAGAATGGCCGCGAATACCGAAAGTCCAGACAGAATAATGATTCCCAGGATGGACACTGTAGAAAGGGTCTGTCCCGCTAAGATCAAGGCCCCGAAAACCCCCACTAACTGCAAGGGAATTGATAGCATCATGACTAGGGGTTGGATGAAGGAGCAAAACTGAATTACCAAGATGAGATAAATCAAGATTATAGAAACGACTGAGCCTTTGAGCAGGCGATCGAACTCGATCATCATGTCGGTCATGTCCCCCATTGAGTCTAACCCATAGCCCGGCGGAAAGTTTAATTCGGCCCCGGCCCGCATGGCGATCGCCATTGATAAATCCATGGAAGCCGGATTTTCCTGGCGATAATAGCCGTTGACATAGACAACCCGCCGTCCGTTGACTCGTTCTATGATGGTCGGACCATAGTGACGTTCCAAACTAGCAACGGTACTCAGGGGAAACTGTTGACCGTTAGGTGCAGTAATGTAAGTACCTGCCAAGTCCTCCCTTGGGCCTCTTTGTCCCGCTTGACGTTGGTACCCTTGTGGTATAATTACCACAAGTTGATTGCGGAATTAGTAGAAAATGTCTCCAGAAGATTTTTTGTCATCTAATGTTTGGGTTGCCAGGATGAAGACCTACTTCAAGGTCATGGACACTGACCAAAATGGTTTTTTGTCGCTCTCTGAATACGAGGAGATTGCGGAGCGGTTGATCCAAAATCAAAACGATCGGTCGAAAGACGAAGAAATTCGTGCGGTGTTTCGCTCCCTGTTTAACAACTTTGTCGCCGGAGGGAATCAGGTCGATGCTGAAACCCAGATTGGTTACGAAGAGTTCCTCGCCAATGCCGCGAAGGCGGTCTCGTCGATGCAATCGTCACGTGAAGTGGGTAAGCGAAAGAACGAAGTCTTCTTTGATTTCATCGATACAGATAGCTCTGGAGAGATATCCCGTGAAGAATACCGAAAATATCTGGCAATATACTCCGGGGAGAGGACACCGACCGTGCCGATCGGGCTTTCGACAGCATCGACGTTAATGGCAATGGTTCTATCACCCGCGCCGAGTTTATTGAAGGTCATCTGAGCTACTGGTATGAACCCACTAGCGATCCAAGCTATTCTCCGCTTCCCTATGGGCCGTTGGTAGATTCATAATATTAACCTGAGTTTGGGATAAGTCGGAATCTGCTGCGCAGTAGGTTCCGACTTTAGCTATGAGCCAGTGTCGCCACCGGCGGAGGATCGGGAAAGATACAAGATATAAGTTGTATTATACCCAATTTTTCCCAACCTTTCCCAAAATTACCCAACTTGTCCTAACTTTTTATCTGGTCATTAACGGGAGAAGTCCAAATAAAGATCCAACTAGGGGATTCAAAGGAAAAGTTCATTGCTATAATAGCTCGGGAGTTACCCAGAGGTTTTAAATATATGGTGGGCGGTGCCCGCCAGATGCTACACCGGTACGAGATAATGGTTAAAATTGCTTAAGTCCTGTAGATAAAGGGCAAGTTGACTGTCAAGGATGAGCAGTAAGGAGTATGATAAATGTTGTTAAAAAAAGTCATACCCAAAAATAAACTAATATATTTATTGGGTGTGTACGTGTAGGTGTGTGGCTTGCTGAGAACTAGAGCGGATAAAACGCACCCCATCTAAGACCGTCATCCGCTGCTCAATGGGTTTGCTGATATCCGTTTCTACCTCCGTTGAGGAGGAACCGGGAGCCATAGTCACGATCGCCACTAAAGGACTCTGGACATAGGGCATCATCCTGACTGGTAATAGCACTAAAGTGAGCACTGAGAGGATGATAATCCCGATATATAAAGCTACCGTAATTACCAGGTTTTTAATTGCAGATCGGGTGATAAATGTTTTCATTTTTTTCCTCGGCTATTTCTTATTATCCCATTGGCCCGCCGTTCAAACCCCCGCGTCATAGCTCAAGTCGGTTAAAACCGACTAATAGGATAAGGGTGTGGTCAAAAGTAGTTATCTCGTTCCCTGCCAGAGTCAGGAACGTAATTTAGAGGCTCTGCCTCGGGTGTATTTCACTTTTTCCATGACGGATATTTGCAAATAAGAGAAGCTACCTATCATTTTTTCACAAATGATATTATACCTGGCTTTTTATCCTATCTCCTGTAAGTGAACTGTTCTCCATCATTGATAACTGCAACTGCCTAATTTTCAATTAATCTGTGCTGTCCAGATGCGATCGCCATATCTCCAGGTTCCAGACCCCCAGTCACCTCCACCCGATCGCCAGTACGCATCCCCAGGGTAACGGTTTTTCGTCGCGCCACATCGGACTCCACCACCCACACAGCGGGTTGGTCTTTGAATGTTACAATAGCAGATTTCGGAACGGAAAGGGCGTCAGGTTTACGGTCTGTAATAATTTCCATTTCTAGAAACTGTCCCGAACCCAGTTTCCCCCCAGGATTATCTGTTACAGCTTATCATCCGTTAGTGTCCAGGACTCATCCGTTCCTGTCTACGACTCGTCCGTTCTCGCTAACGACTCGTTTATTTCCGTGTAAGACTCATCCGTTAGTATCCAGGACTCGTCCGTTCCTGATGGTTCTGACCTATTTGGGGAATCATTACTTGTTTATCATCACCAGGTTCTGATGCCTGAAGCTTGAGCAATTTTACCTCGACAAAGAGGTTCTGGTGCTGAAGCTTGAGCAATTTTACATTACATTCTTGAGATTCCTCGTTCCTCGTTCCCTGACCCAGGCTGGGTCCCCCGGGAGCGCTAAAAGTACGTTCCCAGGCTTCGCCGTGGGAACGAGGGGGGGGGACACAGGGCAGGGAACGCGCATCTTGAGGCTCTGCGGAGGGGCTGATAGAATCTGGAGGCAGAGCCTCGCTCCCTACTGCTTCCAGGATATAGGAGATGAACCAGACGTTCCCCTGGAATAATTTGAAAGTCAGCTAATGGAGAGAGAAAAGTTGAATGTCTGATTAGCAAGTCATTATTCAACCATCAGCAAAAAAAGACCTAAAGGTAATTTTATAGATATCAGATTAGGAGATGACAAGCGATGCGAGGAGTTCAATTTTTAACAGACCATCAAGGCCAGAAAACTGCGGCAATTGTTGACCTAAAAGAACCTAGTGGTTTTGGGCAGATGTATTATCGGAATTGGGCGAACCAACAGACTTCCAGTTCTTAATCAACTCAGTCGGGGAAAAAATAGCCGTAGTCCTTGACTTCGAGAAACACGGGGAACTATGGGAAGATGTATATGATGGTCTAATTGCAGACGAGCGATAAAATGAACCTACAATTCCCTGGAAAGAAATGAAACGATCTCTAGAATCGAAGAGGAAGTTAAGTGTCTGATTATCCGATCATTTTTACGCGGTCTGCTCAAAAAGAACTGAATTCACTACCAATTGAAATCAGTAGTAGACTCAGTTCCAAGATTGATGCTTTAGTCAATGAACCCCGTCCTGTTGGCTGTCTGAAGTTAAAGGGTAGACAAAACCAATGGCGAGGGTTGGCGATTATCGAATAATCTACAGCATTTATGATGATAGTATCATCATAAACATCCTAGAAGTTCGTCACCGCTGGGGAAGCATAGGATCAATAAATAGCGCGATCGCCCGCTGATTGCATCTCGCCATGATTGTATAGCAATTCCAAATCAGTTGTGAAAGTTGTGAAACCAGGTAGTCGTTTCCAGAGATGCCCACCCTGTCGTGTCGCTCCCGCGCACGACATGGGTGGGTGTCTCTGGAAACGAAAGCTCTCGGAAACGAGGGGGCCATCTTTTAGGGCCTCGATTAGGCGATCGCGGCCATCTGCACCTGATTAGAAGTGAGCATCTGCTGCAGTTCTTCAGCATCAACAGTTTCCTTATCCACCAAAGATTGGGCCAGCCGATCGAGAACTTGACGATTATTCACCAGAACATTCTTAGCACGACGATAAGCTTGGTCAACCAAATTGCGGACTTCATCATCGATCGCCGCCGCAGTTTCCTCAGAGAAATCCCGTTCTGCCGCGATATCGCGACCTAAGAACATATTACCTTGCTGACGACCCAGAGTCACAGGACCCAGGCGATCGCTCATGCCAAACCGGGTCACCATCTGACGGGCCACCCGGGCCACCTGCTGCAAATCATTAGAAGCACCCGTAGTCACTTCCTCTTCACCGAAGATAATTTCTTCGGCAATGCGACCTCCCAAGGCCACCGCCATCTGATTTTGCAGATAAGAACGGCTATACAAACCCGAATCCATCCGATCTTCACTGGGAGTAAACCAGGTCAGGCCCCCAGCGCGACCGCGCGGAATAATGCTAATCTTCTGTACCGGGTCATAATCTGGCATCAGAGAACCCACCAAAGCATGACCCGCTTCATGATAAGCCACCAAAGTCTTGCGCTTCTCGCTCATCACCCGGTCTTTCTTCTCCGGTCCTGCCAGAACTCGGTCGATCGCATCATTAATCTCATCCATAGAGATTTCCGTCAGATTACGACGGGCCGCCAAGATTGCCGCTTCATTGAGTAAATTCGACAAATCAGCCCCCGTAAACCCAGGGGTCCGACGGGCAATCTTTTCCAGTTCCACATCCTTAGACAGAGTTAACCCACGAGAATGCACATTGAGAATTTCCAAACGCCCCGCATAATCAGGGCGATCGACCACCACCTGGCGATCGAACCGACCAGGGCGCAGCAGGGCCGCATCCAAAACATCTGGGCGGTTAGTCGCCGCAATAATGATAATCCCCGTATTACCTTCAAACCCGTCCATTTCCGTCAGCAGCTGATTGAGAGTTTGCTCCCGTTCATCGTTTCCGCCACCTAAACCAGCACCTCGCTGACGTCCCACCGCATCAATTTCATCAATAAACACGATACAAGGAGCATTCTGCTTAGCTTGTTCAAACAGGTCTCGGACTCGGGAAGCACCAACACCGACGAACATCTCCACGAACTCCGAACCAGAGATAGAGAAGAAAGGAACGCCCGCCTCACCAGCTACAGCTTTTGCCAGCAGAGTCTTACCCGTACCAGGAGGGCCTACTAGCAGCACCCCCTTAGGAATCTTCGCCCCTACAGCCGTGAACCTGTCAGCATTTTTCAGGAAATCGACAACTTCATTCAGTTCCAGTTTCGCCTGCTCAATCCCAGCCACATCACCAAAAGTGACCTGAGTTTGGGGATCCATCTGCACTCTCGCTTTCGACTTGCCAAAGTTCATTGCCTGAGAACCCGGTCCATTTTGAGCCCGTCGCAGCAGAAAGAACAGACCAACCACCAGTATAATCGGCACAAACAGACTGCTCAGCGCCCGCATCCACATCCCATCATCATTTTGGGGCAACACCGCAATTTCCACATGGTTCCGAGTTAAAATGTCGAGCAGATCCCGGTCGAACGGTAGGTTAACCATAATTTTGGTGCCGTCTTCCGCCGTCACCAGGGCTTTTGACCGATCGGCGCTGATGCTGATATTATCAACTTTCTGATTTTCGACTTCCGAAATTAACCGACTGTATCGCCATGTCTCCCTAGCTTGGGGGGTTTGTCAAACAAAGCTGTTGCCAATGCAATCACCGCAATTGCCAGCAGCGCGTACAGTCCCGCGTTTCTCCACCGTTTATTCACCGAGTTCCATCCTCCTGTTTGGGTTCTGTAAAACTTTTAAATGTTTTATTAATTCCTATGTTAACGATCATTACAGATTTTTCCCCTTCTCCCCCGATATCCTCCAAAAATCAGATATTTTGAGCTTTTATGAGCAAAATATTATATAATTATGAGACTGCCCAGCCATCCGATTTGGGCCCAAAGCTTTGCGGTTAGCGATCGGTCCCAAACCAGAAGTCCTCTCGTTTCCCGAGACACTCACCCATGTCGTGCGCATTCGCGTCACGACAGGGTGAGTGCTCGTGGAAACGACCTGTTAGTCTTGCCAGGATTAGCGCTGCAACCAGAATCAGCCGATATGTGCCAGCACTGGTTTGTTTTCCATCTCTATGGCAAAGCGCCAGCAGTTCTAGAGCATTTACCCACACCCCACCAGATTTTTATTGGTAGAACCGGCGGTAATCTAACCTCAATTTTTCTCATTTAACTATGACTCTATTCTCATTTAGTTGCTAGTGGGGTCTTGGTGATGGCGATCGCTCCAGGGGGGTTCTGGGCGAATGAATGGGGTTGTCCCGATCGCCTCAAGCAGTCCAGCTTTCCCCTTCAGTATCCGTACTATTCTCACTGGGCAGCACCCTCAGTCATAGACCCTCTTTGCCTTGACTTTCACCGGCGCTTGACGGAATTTACCGGTTCACTCTTTATCTCTGGGAATGGAAAGCATAAAGCATCTCGTCTAATTACTACTGACGGCGTTGCACTTCGGACGGGATGATAAGTGATAAGTGACCACGTACCAGGGCGACGTACCAACAACGTTAGTCCCTGTCTACCAATAACACTGACGACGTACCAACAACGTTAGTCCCTGTCTACCAATAACACTGACGAGTCACCAGCATCTGTTCTGGTGATAAATATCTATATCTGGCTGTTTATATCTTATTTGAATTTGAAATTGGGAATTGGGAATTGAGAATGGTATCGTCGCAACCATCATCCCAAAATGTGCAACGCCCTACTGACTGCTTGCTACTTACGTTCCGGAAATATCCGATGCCAATCAAAAGCGATCGCCCCGAGCGTCTAGATCGGGGCGCTTTTGACCTTCCAACTGCAGAATACGAAATGCTGCGCAGCAGCTAGCATAGGCTATACTTTGCCACCCAATCAACCCAGCTACTGAGCGCAATATAGCAAGCCGTGCAGGAGTTGTGCTATAGGGGTTTGCTGAAATCATTACTATGCAAGGGTTTCAGCGCTGATCCCCCAGAAGAGTTGCACAAATGATTTAGGCTCACTATAGTAGATCCTCTTACGCCCGGTAAGCAAAGTATAGAGGTAAGCAAAGTATAATAGCTCAGAGAGCCGTTCGCGTAGCGAAGCGTGTGCGCTCGCAGCGGAGGGGGCCCTCCGCGTGCAATCGCGGAGAGCGGGTTTCCAGCCTGGTGGCATCAGCCATGCTTAAATTATGACGCCTCTACTGCCACAGTCTCTGGCTCTTCGTTTTCAGCCGCTAGTTGGCTATCATTGTTCTCACTCGCTGGTAGGCTACCATTTTTCTCTGTATTCTCTGGATTTTCTATCTGAATCAGGTGAATATGCTTGTAGCCCAGCTTAATTTCAAACTCATCACCTTTTTCCAATCCCATCACCTCGGTGTAGGTAGAGCCAATGACAATTTGACCATTTTTGTGGACACTCACCCGATAAGTTGGCTCTCGGCCCCGACCATCTTTTGAGCCTTCCGGCTCTAATGCAACTCCCTTTGCTGCCAGCACCGCATCATAAAAATCTGTTAAATTCACACGGGTCTGGCCTGATTTTGTGGTCGTGTAATATCCACAGCTCTTTGCTGTTTCTCGCCTCGGTTTGTCTGAGAGTTCTTTGACTTTTTGCAGTAGGGCCTTTCCCGTCAGGGCTGTTTTTGCTTTTTCACTCATCACTTATACCTTAATTCCTCGTTTCTCTTTAGATTGTAAGTCAACTTGATGTCAAGCCCAACCCTGGAGCACAACTTTGCCCACATCCTAGGTTTATCGCTTCTTCGTGGTGTTAGCCATGGTCCCAATTCTGTTAGCAACACCTTAGACCGGTCTCCTTTGTGCAATTTTAGCTAACATCACAAAGACTGATTGAGAAAAATTTCTCCTCGATCTCTTCTCTTCTGTGCGGGTAGCGCTCCCAGAAGAGATCGAAGCCTTTGGGGTCTGACTACGACTGGATCCCTCTGACAGCCTGGATTTTGAGGCGATCGACCCCTTACCTATAGCCGTCCGAGGATCTCCATTTTACCGACTTTCTAGATCAGCCAGCACAGGCTGTGTCTCCCGGGAGCGCTGCCCGCACAAAAGGGGAGAAACAGCATGCTTGTTGCACCAGAAAAGTCCAAACCTGGGTTTTAGCCTAGCGGGGATGTTGGGTTACTACCGATTCCAACTAACGCGATTGACTATGATCCAAGTTGCATCTTCTAGAATACCATACAGAAGCTGTTCAGCGTCAACATCTATTTTGCTGATTTATGGAAACCACCTGGGCATCCCCTGTTTTTTAGGGTAATGGGTATTCTCTGAGTATTATATAAAATATAGCCTTAATTCTGATATAAATGACCAAATATTTTATTTTTTTATTTCGCGGCCGTCTCACTTGAGACTCCCAGACCATATTAAATCAGCACCTCAAGTCACACCGGAGGTTGTCAGTTGCTCCTTCCATAGCCTGTAGCGGAGGTTGTCGGGAGCATCTCACGGCAATTAGCAATTGCGCCTATAGAAAAAGTGAGAAGGACTCGCGCTCGATAGAAGCTTGCATCTCCCAGGTGACTCGCTCTCAGACTCCCGAAGAATGCCTTGAACTAGAAACCCACACTCCCTCGCGTTGGCTTGGAAGCTCTTGCATCATACGCCTCCCGAACAGCGCCAAAGACTTCTGTTTGCATCTACTTGGCCCGAAAGAGGAGAAGAAATCGGCCCAATCGGAAATTTTTTTTGCCAACGCCAGTCAAACCCAGAAGCGTAGGACTCGTAAGATACATAGCTGTGTCGGGGTTTTGACCATCACGGAAAATCAAGGGCGATGACGGCAGGCTCAAACATCGAACTCGTCACAAACTCCCCACGAACGAACGATGCTGTCTGCTGTTGAGTGCGGCTGTGTCTCCCGGTCGGGAGATGTCCTCCGACAGGGCGAGCGGTCTCCCCTTTTGTGCGATTACGATGTCCCCGGGGACATCGAGTTCCCAGGAGACACGGCTGGTATCACTTAATAGAGAATCTCCACTTTCGTTGGTGGATCCCTGAAACGGGGAGCCAAGCGTCAAGATTCATTTATGGCATGGACGACTTCTTCGAGGCTCAACTCCAATTTCAGGACTGGTCTGACAAGCTAGTGGAGAACTTCCTGGCTTATGTGGACAAGCACTTCTCTCGTCTTCGTGATTATTGCCAGTACCTTCCTGACAGAAATCTGTATTGGTTCAGGAGCCGTCTCTGAGACGCTTAAGCGTATTGGTTAGAGAATCAAGCTTGAGGGTGCTCTTAGGAAATCCGAAAATGTTAATCAAGTCTTGAGGCAACGTTGTGCTGATCTCAAAAGGTACTTTTTCTGAGCATTTGTATTTATTGCCAAAGTGAGATGCTCCCGAGGTTGTCAGCAGCATACCCTATAGCAGGCGATCTCGTCTGAGAGCAAAAATACAAGACGAACTGCTCTAGACGAGCGCCCGCAAGGGACAACCTGACGGACAAATAGTCGCTCCGGGTGCTTGCGGTCGGCCCGAAAGGGTAGAATAGTAGATATTTTCAGCAATTCTTTGTCTGGCGAACATGGAAATAAATTTTAAGGTAGTCCGCAGCGAACAAAATAGCAATAGGCGGATACAGACTTATCGCCTAGATGCCGAACCAAGTCAGACTATCTTGAGCTGCCTGAATCAGATTAAGTGGACTCAAGATGGAACTCTAGCATTTCGGAAAAATTGCCGCAATACCATTTGTGGTAGCTGCGCCATGGGTATTAATGGTATTACAGCCCTGGCTTGTAAAGAGAATGTCGGCAGTTTTCTGGCACCTTCAGTTCCAGATTCGGCAGACTCAATTCCAGAGATTACCATAGCACCGATGGGCAATATGCCAGCGATCAAGGATCTGGTAGTGGATATGAGTAGTTTCTGGGACAATCTCCAGAAAGTAGACCCCTATGTCAGTACTAAAGCAAGGGATCTGCCAGAGCGTGAGTTTTTACAGACACCTCAAGCAAGAGCACAGCTCGACCAGACAGGAAATTGTATCATGTGCGGAGCATGCTATTCCGAGTGCAATGCCGTAGAAGTGAACCCAGAATTTGTCGGACCCCACGCCCTAGCTAAAGCTTACCGGATGGTGGCCGACAATCGAGACGCCGACACCGAACAGCGCTTGTCCAAATTAACCCAGACTACTCAGGGGGTGTGGGGTTGCACTCGTTGTTATTACTGCAATAATGTCTGTCCCATGGGTGTGACGCCGATGGATAAAATTGGCAAAATTAAAAGTGAAATACTCTCACGCACAGACGACCAAGCCAGTCGGCCAATTCGCCATCGGAAGGTGTTAATAGACCTGGTCAAAGAAGGAGGCTGGGTGGATGAGCGCAAGTTTGGCCTGCGGGTAGTAGGAAATTGTGCGACTCGTTTAGCTTAATTTGACTTGACACAAGTTAAATTCAAAAAACGCTAGCAGGGTTCCATTAGCCCTGACAACTTACAGATGATGATGGTGAAAGTCCATCTCTCCAGGTGCAGGAGTAACAGCACCTTCCCTACGGTAGCGATGGCATCAATCCGTAAAGCGGGAAGGAAAGGCGCCCTGACTGGTAGCCTAAACCGGTCACCGCCGAGCAAGTGGCTATGAGGAGCGAAAGCGAAGATTTATAAGCGTCGTAAACTACAACCAGTGAAATAAGGCTGACACACACTGGCCCAAAAGGGAAAGGATACTGGTCATTGGCGGATGATTTCCCGACCAATAAGCACTGACAATAAACCCGGCGTATAGAATCTCTCTAAGGTCACAACCAATCACCTGTAGGAACGAAGTAAACCGATTGTGTACTCTCTATCACCGGTCGATACGATAGAGTAGCCACCACAGGCGCAACATCTGCTCTCATTAGGCAGGTCTCAACCGGGAAAGATTGAGTGGAGAAGCAAACGACTGTCTGTAACGGACAGGATAGAGCTGACGCCCTCACGGTTTCGTAAAAGTAGTTAGTTAGTAGTAGTACATATGTCACGGAACATATCCGAAAGGAGAATGTATGACTGGAAGGCAACCCCCTGGCGAAAGCTGGAGCGGGTGGTCTTTAAGCTGCAAAAACGAATCTACAGAGCGGCACAGGAAGGAAACAAGCGTAAAGTTCGCAGGCTCCAAGGGTTACTAACAAGGTCCTGGTCAGCCAAAATGATCGCGGTACGACAGGTAACACAACAAAACCAAGGAAAGAAAACGGCAGGAGTGGATGGCGTTACGGCGCTTAAACCCTCGGAACGACAGCCATTGGTAAGGCAGCTAAGAGTAACCAAAGAGGTGAAGGTTAAACCAACCCGTCGGGTATGGATACCAAAACCTGGGAGAGAAGAAAAGCGGCCACTAGGGATACCAACGATGTACGACCGTGCATTACAGGGGGTGGTAAAAATAGCAATCGAACCCGAATGGGAAGCAGTGTTTGAACCAAACTCCTACGGATTCAGACCAGGGCGCGGATGTCACGATGCGATCGAAGCAATATTTAACAGCATCAAACAAAAACCTAAGTGGGTATTAGATGCAGACATTGCTAAGTGTTTTGACAAAATAGATCAATCGACGCTTCTAAGAAAACTGAATAACATATCACCTATCCGCAAATTAATACGGGGATGGCTAAAAGCCGGGGTGATAGATCAAAACGTATTCCAACACACAACAACCGGCACACCACAGGGAGGAGTCATATCCCCCCTGCTGGCAAATATAGCCCTACATGGACTAGAGCTGGAAGTAATGAAGTTGGTTCCAAGTTCGAGGAAAAAAAGCCTAACCGTGGTTAGATACGCCGACGATTTCGTGATAATACACGAGGATCGGGGAATGATCGAGAAGGCAAAAGAAGCAGTCGAAAAGTGGTTAATAGGAGTTGGTCTCGAATTCAAGACCGAAAAGACACGTATATCCCACACACTAGAAGGTGAAGAACCTGGATTCGATTTCCTAGGATTCAACATCCGACAATACAAAGTGGGGAAATACCGAAGCGGTAAAAGCACGCGCGGGACAACTCTAGGATTCAAAACACTAATTAAGCCCAGCCAAAAATCCATAGAGAAACATAAAGAAAAACTAAGAGATGTAGTAGAACGCCATAAAGCACTACCACAAGAAGCGTTGATAGCCAAACTAAACCCGATAATACGGGGATGGAGCAACTACTACAAGGCAGTGGTCAGTAAGAAAACTTACAGTGACATGGACAATTTCCTATGGGAACAAACATGGCAGTGGGCATGCAGAAGACACCCAAACAAATCTCATCACTGGATTGTCGATAAGTATTGGAAAACCCAGGAGGGTAGAAAATGGAACTTTGTCGGTAAACTCAGAGATGGAATCGAAATAAAGCTGCACCGACACTCTGAAACTGAGATACTCAGACACGTAAAAGTGAGAGGAACAGTGAGCGCATACGATGGTAACCTTGTATACTGGAGCAAAAGACTGAGAAAAGGCCCAGACACAAGCACACGGGTGCTAAAGCTGTTAGAGAGACAAAAGGGCAAATGCGAACGATGCGGACTGACATTTAAGGACGGTGACAAATGGGAAGTGGATCACATCCTACCGACCTCACAGGGAGGAAAAGATTGGTACACAAACCTACAGTTACTACATGACTACTGCCACGACGCCAAATCCGCAGAGGACGATAGTCATGGCAGACGCCGCACCTGGTTACAGGATATCGAAGCTGAGGAGCCGGATGAGATGAAAGTCTCACGTCCGGTTCTGAAGACGAGTCGGGCTGGCGACAGCCTGGCTTAGTTTAATACTTCCGAGACATGCAAGGGCTGATCGGTCTAGGACCACTGGGGTTACGGATGCTGGCACGGGGAAAATTCCCACTTTCTTTTGAGCCTTCTTTAGGAACTGCACAGGTGCGATCGCTAATCGAGTCAGTTCAAAATCTGGAATCTCAAACCTAGAACGTCGGTACTGATACCGGGTAACTAAGGGTCAGATCATTGATATCTCGTTAATAGCGGCACTCCGAGACCCGGTTTCTAGCTTCTACTTGACCGATGCCCTAGGCTATTAAGGTATATTGCCTCATATGTTGTTGACCGGGCGTCCAGACCGGTCATAAACAAAAATATCCCACTGACCATTAGCATTCGCCTCAAAAGCAATAGTGGTGCCATCGGCACTGATCGTAGGGTTGCGCACTTCTGTCTTGAGATTGCTGGTGAGATTACGTAACAGGGCCATTGACCTGTCGTAAAGGTAAATATCAGAACGTCCCTGACGACTGGCAGCAAATGTAATATAACGACCATCTGTGGAGACACTCGGGTGGGAGGCGATCGCCTCTAAAGAATTCAATCTCGGCAGTTCTATCATCCGCCTGTCTATCATGTCATAAAGATAGACATCCTGGCTAAAGCGGCGATCGGAAGTAAAGACTATGTAGCGACCGGTAATTTGAGGATTTTCCTCCGCTGCAGAACTGTTCAAACTCCACCCACCTCGGTCAAAGGGCTGATTCAGCAAACGCGGGTAGCCCATGCAGCTGCTCGACAAACTGGCAACAGCAACAGCTGACATAAAAACAAAGCGTTTCACTTTTCTTCTGTTAGTCAACAAAACTAATCAGCGATCTCTCCTGTGTGCCGTAAGCGCAGCGCTTACGGGATGCATGGCAAAAACCCCGAAGACATCGCAGAGACATCGAAAGGTTCTGTCGGGATATCTTCTTTACCATATTCAATCCGCCAAGTCATAGTTGCCTAGGGGACCATCTGGGATATCTAACTCAACTAAGGGGCCCCGATCGAGCACCTCAATATCCCACTGACCGCGACGATCGGTTTCAAAAACAATAAATCTACCATCCGGACTAATACTCGGATTTCTCACCCAGCCCCGATAACCCATTGTCAACATATCTGTCGTTCCCGTCACCCGATCGTAAAGTTCCACCTCCGGTCTGCCTCGGTCACTAGCAACGTAGACCAGATAGCGCGCATTATAGCTGAGGCTGGGAGATTCCGCGATCGCATCTCGCCAGTTCAATCTCGGCAACTCTAAAAACCGGCGCTGCTGCAAATCGTAAACCAGAATCTGACGCTTACCATCGCGGTTAGAAACAAAGGCCACAAATCGTCCATTTCCGCTCAAAGCCGGTTGTTCATCCGTGTAGCGGCTATTGAGTTCCCTCGACAGTATCGGTCCCTTCACCTGAGAGCAGGCTACAACTAAACCCGACATACTCAAAGGAATGGCTAACCTCAGCAACCAAAGTTTTCCCAAAGCCTATCTCCTGTCAGTTGTCAGTTGTCAGTGAGCACAACTTATGGGAGCATTTTAATATACCATATACCCAATACTCTGTCAACCCATTAGGCACTACATACGTCTCGCCTGTTAGTAGTCAAAACCACTTGAATTATCATCATCCTCGTCGTCCGACGATCTTTTCTCTACAGGTTGGAAATCAACATAATTTGTTTGCTCTTGAGCATCATAAGATCTGGGGGGACGACTTCTTCTCGATCCTTTGGCAGAAGCTGTCGGGCGATCGCGCCTAGGCGAGTCATTTTCACTGCTTCGTCCGTAAGGATCTTTCAGTGTTTCCCAATCATCAGCATCCCTAATTCTCCGGTCTTTGGTCGGACGCGGACGCCGCGTCGATGTCCGACCGGTAGTGCGAGTAGCGCGCCCGTCGGACATCGAAGTACTCCGTCTGGCCGTTGAACCACCACCTGGTCTAGTACGAGTCGATGTCTCTCGGGTAGTGCGAGTAGCGCTCCCGAGAGACATCGAAGTCGAACGTCTAGTTGTGCTCGATCTAGGCAGATCGTCATCGTATTCGTCCACACCGGTATTCCTGCCTTCCCTAGTTCCGATCATCCTACGGGTCATCTGCGGATCGTCTTCTAGTTCAAAGTCATCTAGTTCCGCCTCATAAACACGGCTTACAGGTCGATCGTAATCCACAATTGGCGTATTCCGCTTAGCTTGTGAAGTAGCTAACCCTCTCAGACGAATGCTTTCGACCGCAAAGAAGATCGCCGATCCCGTCAGCAGGAACTGACCGAAAGTCAGGATCGGATCCAGCCGCCATCCTTGAAAAAACAGAATGCCGCCACTGAGTATAGCCACTGCCATAAAGAATATATCGTGATCGCGGGCTAACTCGGGACGGACCGAGCGCATAAAATATAACCCAGCCCCTGCCCCAAACAGGACAATGCCCAGCATAGCACCTGGATTCAATCCAATGTTTACCATTTCATTTCACCTCAGCCTGTTTTATCTTTGTGGCAGTTGGGATTCTTCTAACTTGACAGCCGGGGTAGTCAACTACCGGGTTCTGCCGCTAGTTGACTAACCGGAGTTAGCGAAATTACACCTCAGTCTATCAGATCTCTACAGCTGTCGAGACCCCACGTGTGAGGGTTTTCGGTGCCTCTTGGTCTAGGACCGAATAATCTTATCCTTTTGGCTGACGAATATCAGGAACACCGTTGCGGGAATGACCACAATCACGCCCCCCAATAATAGGCTCCAAAAAAAATTTGCCAACGAAGGAGTCATAATCCTCACCCTCTGTCACTAGAATTGGTTGGGGTCGAACTGTCCGTCACCGGACAATCCTCCCTTTCAGAACCGGACTTGCAGCTTTCACCGCATCCGGCTCCTGGTTAACGGTCCCTTGTCATGGGCAGACGGTGGTTGAGTTACCTCTCCCTATCCTTATCTCATGAAATTTCACCTTTCTGTGGTTATGCGTGAGTGCAGATTACTTTAATGCCTGGCGGAGGGGGGTTCGTGCGGGAGAAGACTTTAACCCTTTGATGCACTCTCTACTAACGTTGACCCTATTGTGGTCCGCTTTATTTCTTTTTACCTGGCCGAACGCCTGCGGCTGGCGCCAGCCATGGTCTTTCATCCACCGTGTAGACTTTTGACACCTGTTTAAGCTCTTGCCACCGTTAGATGGTAGGTGACTTTACTGGGATGCCTAGTTCCGTACCCTTTGAGGTTACTGTTTCCCTTGATTTCCCGCTATATCCGCCCTATGTCTGCATATCCTAAGCATTACCCTAGGCTTTGGCTTTTTAGGACATCCCTCCCCAGTCCGCTTTCGCTTAACATCTAACTTGTCCAAGGGGACTGCTGGACTGAGGTTATAACGTTCCGTAAAATCAATTATTGATACCTTTAGACCTCTGCTATACCCCGGGGGATTGTGCAATACGGAATAACCAATAAGCAAAGTTATTCGCTCCCACCCTCTCCTTTTGGATCCAGCGAGCAGCCTTATTACGCTGGTTTTAAGTAACGAGGCTTACACAGATTCATTCGTTAATCATGGGTATCTTTCCTAGCGGAGTCTCCGGTTTAGGCTACCAGATATCCTACATTTGAGTCCTTGCTCTCCACCACCAGTGATGTCACTCTGTAGCAGTTAGGACCGGTGTACCTCCCGTATTCGGAGGGTAGGGTTTGGACCTACAATGATTTCACAGTTCCCTGGCTAATGAGACCAGTTTGGGCTGTCACACGATGGCTAATGGAACCACCACTGTCGCTTACACCCGAACGTTTCGCACGCTTAAATCTTAATTTAAACCATCTGTCACAATATTGAACAGTCGATTGACTCAAAATTATATCTGACAATCATATATCCATGTTTGCGAGCATTGCCAGCCTTATCCTCGGTCCAGTCCTGGGACTGACGATCTTTGCCTTCATCTTCCGGATCGTCTTGACCTGGTATCCTCAGGTGAATCTGAATCGTTTGCCCTTTAATCTGATTGCTTGGCCTACGGAACCCTTGTTAGTGCCGTTGCGCCAAATCGTGCCTCCTTTGGGTGGCGTAGACATTACCCCGATTATTTGGGTGGCGATCCTCACCCTCATGCGAGAAATTCTCCTCGGTCAGCAGGGATTAATAACCATGATGCACTAGCCGAAGTGCTGTTCGACAAAATTGGTGTAGACCTCACCTTCTTTGAATGCTGATGTCTCCAGAATCTTTTGATGGAAAGCAATCGTGGTTGGTATACCAGTGATGGCACATTCCCGCAAGGCCCGTTTCATCCGTTTAATCGCAGCCGACCGGTCATGTCCCCAGACAATTAATTTGCCGATTAAGGAATCATAGTAGGGTGGGATTTCATAATCTGTGTAGACGTGGGAATCCATGCGGACGCCGGGGCCACCGGGAGGCAGATAACCACTAATTCGCCCGGGATGGGGACGGAAGTTGAGATCGGGGTCTTCGGCATTGATCCGGCATTCGATCGCATGACCCCGCAAAACCACTTCCGCTTGGGTTAGCGGTAGTTTCTCTCCCGAGGCAATCCGGATTTGTTCGGCAATCAAATCAAGAGAGCAGATCATTTCGGTAACCGGATGCTCTACTTGAATGCGGGTGTTCATCTCCATGAAGTAGAAATGGCCATTTTGGTCCAGGAGAAATTCTACCGTGCCTGCCCCAGTGTAGTTGATGGACTGGGCCGCGATCGCCGCCGCCTGACCCATTTTCGAGCGCAGTTCTGGGGTGAGGGCGGGACTGGGGGCTTCTTCCAACAGCTTCTGATGACGCCGCTGGATGGAACAATCTCGTTCTCCCAGGTGGATGACATTCCCATGGTTGTCGGCCAGAATTTGAAATTCGATGTGGCGGGGGCTCTCGATAAATTTTTCTATATAGACCCCAGCATTACCGAAGGCCGCTTCCGCTTCTCCCTGGGCCGCTTGCCAGAGTTTAACCAGTTCACTTTCAGACCGCACCAGGCGCATCCCCCGTCCACCGCCACCGGCTGTAGCTTTAATCATGACCGGATAGCCAATCTCCTGGGCGATAGCAAGGGCGGCTGTTTCATCTGCCACCAGTCCCTCACTGCCAGGAACGGTTGGTACAGAGGCTCGTTGCATGGTTTCCTTAGCGGTGGATTTATCTCCCATCGCCCGGATAGCTGTAGCAGTTGGACCAATGAAAGCAATTTGGTGAGCGGCACAAATTTCTGCAAATTTGGCATTTTCTGCTAAAAAGCCGTAGCCCGGATGAATGGCCGTAGCATTTGTTGTCAGGGCGGCGGCAATGATGTTGGGAATATTCAGATAACTTTTGCTGCTCGGAGGTTCACCGATACAAACCGCTTCGTCTGCCAGTTGCACGTGAAGGGCGTGCTGGTCGATCGTAGAATACACCGCAACAGTGGAAATCCCCATTTCTGCGCAGCTGCGGAGAATGCGGAGAGCTATTTCCCCTCGGTTGGCAATCAGAATTTTGTCAAAACACATCTTTGGGCTTTTGGCACTGTATCTGTTAGCATAGAAGCTTGAGGGGACAAGAAGGAAGATCGCGATCTATAATCAGGAGACGAACGCTCTGGCCGGGGATCTCTCCTGGTAAGCGGTCAAGCAAAAGATAACTTGACTTACTCTTAATCAGTCTATTATGCTTCTAGAGAGTATAATAGACTGATTACCCTCGATCTCGCAGATGGGAGTCAGGTTAGTTATCTCCCCCTTAGTCCCTTAACAAACATGATATTCTAGGGCGTGTCATCAGTTAGAAAAAAGATGCTATAGTAGTTAGCAAAAAAGAGGTGAAAGATGCACCGATACGCACTCCGCGATGACCAGTGGGAACGGATGAAAGACTTGCTCCCTGGACGTGAGGGGCATGTGGGCGGTACAGCGAAGAACAATCGACTCTTTGTGGAGGCGGTGCTTTATCGCTATCGAGCTGGGATCCCCTGGCGAGACTTGCCCGAACGCTTTGGCGACTTTCGGGTAATTCACACTCGTTTTAGCCGTTGGAGCCAAAGTGGTGTCTGGGAAAGGGTTTTTCAGGTTTTAGCGGATGATGCCGATAACGAATATGCGATGCACTGAGGTTCTACCATCGTCTCGTGTCCGAGAGCGCCCACCTTGTCGTGCCGCTCCTGCGCACGACATGGGTGGGCGTCTCTGGACACGACAGGGCTCATCAGCATAGTGCAGGGGCCAAAAAAAAGACGATGGTAGTGATCAAGCCATCGGGCGTAGCAAAGGTGGACTCAGTACGAAGATTCATGCCATCTGCGATGCCCTGGGCAATCCCACAGGATTTCACCTGACAGGGGGCCAAACTCACGATCTGGCCGGTGCAGATGTTCTGCTCGAAGGGATTGAGGCCTCTGCCTCCGCCGCCGATCGGGCCTATGATGCTGACGAGCGTGTCCGAAAGCGATTAGAGAAAGACAAATGTAGTGCGGTGATTCCATCAAAAGCTAATCGGAAAGTGCCATATCCTTACGACAAATATCTGTACAAAGCACGGCATCTTATCGAAAACTTTTTTGCCAAACTGAAACAATATCGAGGGATTGGTGCGAAACGTTCGAGCGTAAGTGAGTTGTGTGGTTTCATTAGCCAACACGACTTGTGACAGCTAAAACGAGTCTCATTTGCCAGGGAACTGTGTAATCTTTGTGGGTCCAAACCCCACCCTCCGGATACGGGAGGTAAACCGGTCCCAACTGCTGCGGAGTGACATCACCGGCGGTGGAGAGCAGGGACTTAAATGTAGGCAATCGGGCAGCTATCGCCGGAAACGCCGCTAGGAAAGATGCTCAAGGTCAACGATGAGTGAATCTGTATAAGCCTCGTTATGATAAACCAGCGAAATAAGGCTGTATACGCTGGAGCCAAAAGGCAATGGTAGGTGTGAATAGTTATCAATTCTGGCTATTCCGTATCACATAATCCTCCCGGGGTAGTGCAGGGGCCTAAAAGCATCATATGGATTATACGGAACGTTATAACCTCTGTTGAGCAATCCATGGACCGGAAAAACCGTTCTCATCAGACGATTAACCGACCAGGGGATGAGTTAGATGATAAGCGAAAGCCAACAGGGGGGGGATGCTCTAAGAAGCCAAAGCCCAGGGTAATGCTTGGGATATGCCGACATAGGGTAGTGATAATAGGAGGCGACTGGAACAAGTAATCCTGATTAAATCACGGAGGCCCACAAAAGTGAGGCTATGACTTTCTGGTAAAACGGCCTAATAAATAGTGATACTAAAGGTTTGTCGGCAGCTCCACTCACAACCAGAATAGGGAAGAACGAACAGGTCGCAAGGCTAAACGGGGGTAACTCCGATATAAGCTGCTCAGGAAAAGAGCCTATTACCTAGGAGCCGGATGCGGTGAAAGCTGCAAGTCCGGTTTTGAAAGGGAGGGTTGGGAAGTGATTCCTAGCTCGACCCCGACCCCACCCGCTACGACAAAACAGCTAGTAATTTCTTGGGGGCCATCTATCTCACTGCTACAGTTATCTGGCTTAACTGATGACACGCCCTAGTTTCTAATGCCTATCAAGGGACATCAGGCGGATGTGGCGGAATTGGTATACGCGCACGTTTGAGGGGCGTGTGGCGCAAGCCTTGCGAGTTCGAGTCTCGCCATCCGCATTTTTTAATTGGCCCAGGAGTAGTGGCCTCCTCGTTCCCACGGCATAGACTGATTACCCTCGATCTCGCAGATGGGAGTCAGGTTAGTTATCTCCCCCTTAGTCCCTTAACAAACATGATATTCTAGTTTCTAATGCCTATCAAGGGACATCAGGCGGATGTGGCGGAATTGGTATACGCGCACGTTTGAGGGGCGTGTGGCGCAAGCCTTGCGAGTTCGAGTCTCGCCATCCGCATTTTTTAATTGGCCCAGGAGTAGTGGCCTCAGCGTTCCCAGGCAGAGCCGTGGGAACGCTGGCCAGAGGTGGCTCTGCGTTATCATGAAATAGAAGGTAAAGTTATGTAAAGAACTCTTGTACTTCATTATTAGACCCGGCAATCAAGTCACGCTTCGATGTCCCACCGTTCCGGAAAAATCTGGTAGTGCCTCGTTCCCAGGCGGAGCCTGGGAACGCGCTCCCGGGGGACATCGAACCACCCCATGGCATGCTCTGACACCCCTTTGGCAGGGAGGAGAGAAAATCGTTCAGCAAGGATTGCCTCACAGCCAGCTAGCACCGGCATGGCAAATGCTGCTGCTGGGAGATGGTTCCCCGACACGACACCTGCAACTACTCACGGGTGAAGCAACGGAGGTGGATGTGATCGATATGTCTCATATTGGTATGGATGCAGATGGTGCCCCGGCGCTAATTCACAGAGTCCCTGGACCACGGCTTCGGCGTCAGGTGTGGCTGCGGACTGCCTCTGGACAGCGGCTGGCTTATGCTAGTTCTTGGTGGGAAGCTAGCCATGTAGATGAGTATTTGCAGAATAGATCTTTACCTATTTGGGCAAGTCTGGCTCGCTTGCGGACTGAGTTATATCGAGATGTTCAAGGAATTTACTATGGTCATGAACCGGCCTTAGACTATGCCTTTGGACAGCGAGGACCGTTTTGGGGGCGTCACTACCTGTTTTGGCATTGCGGACGCCCCCTAACCCTGATTTATGAGGTTTTTTCTCCTTACTTAAGCAAGTACCTCGGTCCGATGCAGCTAGGGCGTGTCATCAGTTAGAAAAAAGATGCTATAGTAGTTAGCAAAAAAGAGGTGAAAGATGCACCGATACGCACTCCGCGATGACCAGTGGGAACGGATGAAAGACTTGCTCCCTGGACGTGAGGGGCATGTGGGCGGTACAGCGAAGAACAATCGACTCTTTGTGGAGGCGGTGCTTTATCGCTATCGAGCTGGGATCCCCTGGCGAGACTTGCCCGAACGCTTTGGCGACTTTCGGGTAATTCACACTCGTTTTAGCCGTTGGAGCCAAAGTGGTGTCTGGGAAAGGGTTTTTCAGGTTTTAGCGGATGATGCCGATAACGAATATGCGATGCACTGAGGTTCTACCATCGTCTCGTGTCCGAGAGCGCCCACCTTGTCGTGCCGCTCCTGCGCACGACATGGGTGGGCGTCTCTGGACACGACAGGGCTCATCAGCATAGTGCAGGGGCCAAAAAAAAGACGATGGTAGTGATCAAGCCATCGGGCGTAGCAAAGGTGGACTCAGTACGAAGATTCATGCCATCTGCGATGCCCTGGGCAATCCCACAGGATTTCACCTGACAGGGGGCCAAACTCACGATCTGGCCGGTGCAGATGTTCTGCTCGAAGGGATTGAGGCCTCTGCCTCCGCCGCCGATCGGGCCTATGATGCTGACGAGCGTGTCCGAAAGCGATTAGAGAAAGACAAATGTAGTGCGGTGATTCCATCAAAAGCTAATCGGAAAGTGCCATATCCTTACGACAAATATCTGTACAAAGCACGGCATCTTATCGAAAACTTTTTTGCCAAACTGAAACAATATCGAGGGATTGCCACCCGCTACGACAAAACAGCTAGTAATTTCTTGGGGGCCATCTATCTCACTGCTACAGTTATCTGGCTTAACTGATGACACGCCCTAGATAGCTAATTTTTCCAGCATTAACTTAGACCGTTTGAGGGGTTCTGGTACGGGAATCGGGTAATCTCCGGTAAAGCAGGCAGAACAGAAGCTATTGGGATCTTCTCCTGTGGCTTGGAGCATTCCTTTCCAGCTGAGATAAGCTAGGGAGTCAACGCCAACGTGCTTTTCGATCTCTTCTGTAGATTTGGTGGCAGCAATCAACTGGTCTTGAGAGTCGGTGTCGATGCCATAAAAGCAGGGATGAGTCACTGGTGGCGATGAAACTCGCATGTGGATTTCTTTGGCCCCAGCTTCCCGGAGGGCTTTGACCAAGAGGCGACTGGTATTACCCCGGACGATGGAGTCATCGACGATGGCGATCCGTTTTCCCGCCAGAACATCCTTGAGAGGGTTGAGCTTCATGCGGATGCCAGTCTCCCGCATTTTCTGAGTTGGCTGGATGAAGGTACGACCGACGTAACGATTTTTGATTAAACCTTCGGCGTAGGTAATGCCAGATTCTTGGGAAAAGCCAATGGCTGCTGGGATACCCGAGTCGGGAACGCCGATGACTATATCTACATCAGCTGGGGCTTCTTGGGCCAGATAGCGGCCCAGTCGCATCCGGTAGCTATACAGGCTTTCACCTTCCATGACGCTATCTGGACGACCAAAGTAAATCATCTCAAAGATACAGAGCTTTCGGTTTGGCTTGGGAGTCCAGTGGAAGGAGGCCAGTCCGGCTTCTGTTATCCAGACTAATTCTCCGGGTTCGACGTCCCGCAGATATTCGGCTCCAATGATTTCTAAGCCGCAGGTTTCGGAGGCGAGCACGTAGCGTTGGGGATGATTTTTTAATATGCCAATTACCAGGGGACGAATGCCGTTGGGGTCGCGCACTCCCATTAACCCCGTTGGGGTGCCGATGACTAAACTAAAAGCTCCCTGGCAGCTGCTAAAGGCACTGATGGCCCCTTCTAACCATTCTTTGCCGCTGTTGACCTCTGAGGCGATCGCGTGGGCAATCATTTCCGAGTCGGTGGTGGCGAGCAAGTTACAGTTGCGCTGTTCTAACTTTTGGCGCAGTTCTAGGGTATTGACAATATTCCCGTTGTGTGCTAATGCCAGGGAACCCAAGCGAGTTTCGACTACAACTGGCTGGGCATTGACAAGGTGGGAAGAACCTGTGGTGGAGTAACGGACGTGACCTACTGCTATGCTACCGGTCAATTGGCTGAGGATGGTTTCGTTAAACACCTGGGGTACTAGCCCCATGTGTTTGTGGAGATGTACTGTTTCTCCGGAGAAGGTGGCAATTCCTGCCGACTCTTGACCCCGGTGCTGGAGGGCGTACAGACCGAAGTAGGTGAGTTTGGCAACATCTTCCTCTGGGGCGTAGATGCCAAAAACACCACAGGCTTCTTGTTGCTTATCCTTGTTTGAAGTGTAGTTAGGGTCGGATCCTTCTCCGTAGGGGGAATGCTTGGGAATCATTCTACAACTTTGCTCCGGTATTGGGCGATACGGTGCAGCGCGGTCGCTGCGCGATAGACGGGGAAGATCGTCAAGCTTCAATTATTAAGCTTTTCTTAACTATCCCTTTCTTCAGGGTAGCGTAAAAATCAGATATCGCCGGGGATGCTACAGATGTAGTTGGGCGTAGATGGCGTTGTGGTAGCGGGAAGCCATGTCTTTCACCGGAAGGTCGTGGAGGGAAACTCCATCTGCGGTGAAAATTTGTAAAGCAGCACCGGTAACTACTCCTAGTTTTTGCCAAGAGAACTCTAGCTGCTGATTTAAATAGGATTCCCAAGTTTGCGCGTAATCTGGCCCTACGGAAAGGATGATGCGGGATCCGCCTTCAGAGAAAAGCAGTTCGTCCCAACGCCATGCAGAGGGTACATTGTTTAAGCCCAGGTTAATTTTAGCTCCTAACTGTCCGCTGATGCAGCTCTCGGCTAGGGCGATCGCGAGCCCGCCTTCAGCAGCATCGTGGGCAGATTTTACCCAACCTTGACGAATGCCTTCGCGACAAGCGCCTTGCACTAGACGTTCTAAGTCAAAATTTACTACAGGAGGCTTTCCTGCTACTACGCCGTGAATGGTGGCTAGGTACTCGGAAGCCCCCAAATTGATTATATGGTTGGGTACGACTACTCCCAGGAGATAAATTAAATCCCCCTCGGCTTGCCAACCTTGACCGCAAATCTTCGTAAGATCTGGGATTAATCCTACCATGCCGATAACTGGAGTGGGATAAATTGCTTGGGGTTGGCCGTCGGGGTCGAGGGTTTCGTTGTAAAGAGATACGTTTCCACCAGTCACGGGGGTAGAGAGTTCGCGACAGGCTTCTGCTATACCGCGACAGGCTTCTGCTAACTGCCAGTATCCGATGGGTTTTTCGGGACTGCCGAAATTGAGATTATCGGTGACTGCGAGAGGTTCGGCGCCTACACAACTGAGGTTTCTGGCGGCTTCGGCGACTACGGCTTTGGCTCCTTCATGGGGGTGGAGATAGACGTAACGACTATTGCAATCTACTGTAGCGGCTATTCCCCGTTGCCAATTGTTTCCGGGGGAGTTTAGAGGACGCAATCGCACGACGGCAGCATCGGCTCCACCGGGTAAAATTACTGTATTGTTCTGCACTTGATGGTCGTATTGGCGATAGACCCAGCGTTTTGAGGCTATGGTACTGGTAGAGAGCAGGGCGAGCAGAATTTCATTCCAGGTCTGAAACTTTCCTTTAACTTCTATCCCGGTATCTGTTGGTGTTGGCAGACTGTTCGCCGACCATTTCCAAGCTGTTTGCGCGTACTCTGGAGGTTCTTTGAGTAATGCGCGCTCGTAGATGGGGGTATTGTCTGCTAAGGCGGATGCGGGAACTTCTGCTGCGATTTCACCTTGGAATAAAATTCTCACTATGGGCTCGGAAATGACTGTGCCTGCAACGACGGCATGGAGTCCCCAGCGATGGAAAATGTCAATTAATTCTCGTTCCCGGCCTTTTTGGGCGACAAATAGCATCCGTTCTTGTGATTCTGAGAGCAGATATTCATAGGGGACCATGCCTGTTTCGCGCACGGGGATTTTATCTAGGTCTAGTTCGATGCCGACTTTGCCTTTGGCTGCCATTTCTGATGTGGAACAGGTGATGCCTGCTGCTCCCATGTCCTGGGCGGCGACTACGGCCCCGGTATGATAGGCTTCCAGACAGGCTTCGATGAGGGATTTTTCCAGAAATGGATCCCCGACTTGTACTGCGGGGCGATCGTCTGCCGATTTATCGGTGAGTTCGGCGCTGGCAAAGCTGGCACCCCCCATGCCATCCCGTCCGGTGGTGGAACCGACGTAGAGTACGGGGTTGCCGATACCGGTTGCGCCTGATTTGACGATTTCTGGGGTTTCCATTAATCCCAAGGCCATGACGTTGACGAGGGGATTGTCGGAGTATGCTGGATCGAAGTAGACTTCGCCTCCGACTGTGGGTACTCCTACGGAATTACCGTAACCGGCTATTCCCGCGACGACCCCTGTGAATAGCCGGCGGGTTTTGGCCTCTGCTAGGGTACCGAACCGCAGGGAGTTTAATAGGGCGATCGGGCGCGCCCCCATGGTAAAGATATCTCTGAGGATGCCCCCTACTCCGGTGGCGGCTCCTTGAAAGGGTTCTATGGCGGAGGGGTGATTGTGGGATTCTATTTTGAATGCTAGGCGCAGTCCGTCCCCCAGGTCTACTACTCCGGCGTTTTCTCCGGGTCCGACTAGCACCCGATCGCCCGTGGTGGGAAACTGCTTGAGTAGTGGTCTGGAGTTCTTGTAGCAGCAATGTTCCGACCACATGACGCCGAACATTCCTAGTTCGGCTTTGTTGGGATGACGCCCCAAGCGCTTGACTATTTCTTCGTATTCTGATAATGTGAGTCCAACGGCTGCTATTTCTTCGGGGGAGAAGGGTACGGTGGTTGTCATGGAATTATGGGTGCGATTCGTTTAGCACAAAGGTCCAAATTGGAAGTGACCTTGTCACAGGCCATAGGATCGGGACCGCTAGCAGGATATCATCAGTCCTGACAACTTGCAAGGTAAGCAGGCCACCGGTGGAAAGACTCGAAAGGACCGGTAAGACCAGAGATGATGAGGGTGCAAGTCCCTCCCTCCAGGTGCGGGAGTGAAAGCACCATCCCTACGGTAGCGATGGCATCAATCCGTAAAGCGGGATGGAAAGGCGCTCTGACTGACAGCCTAAGTCGGTCATCGTCGAGCAAGTGGCTATGAGGAGCATAAAGCGAAGTGTTGCAACGTCGTAATCATGAACCAGTGAAATAAGGCTTACACACTGGCCCAAAAGGGAAAGGATATAGGTCGTTGGCAAGTCCGTAACTGACCAACAAGCACTGACAATAAACCCGGCGCAAGGACACTCTCTAAGGTCACGATCAATCATCTGCAGGAACGAAGTAAACCAGTTGATGTACTCTCAGTGAGGTCGTGAGCTGAGTAGCCACCAAAGGCGCAGACAACTGGACAACTACCTATGGGAGATAACATGGAGATGGGCGAATCGAAGGCACCCGAATAAAACTGGCACATGGGTAACGAGAAGGTACTGGAAAGCCGAAGGCGGCAGACAGTGGAACTTCATGGATAATAAAGGGGCAAAGCTAATCCGGCACTCTGAAACGGAAATAGTGCGGCACGTAAAAGTGAAAGGGACAGCTAGCCCAATGGATGGAAACCTTGTGTATTGGAGCAAGAGACTGCGCCAAAGCCCAATGGTGAGCCCTAGGGTGATAAAGCTCATGGGCAAACAGAAAGGCAAGTGCAATCACTGCGGAATGATGTTCAAAGATGGAGATAGGTGGGAGGTTGACCAGATCCTGCCGAAATCATTAGGCGGCAAAGATAGGTACGACAATCTGCAACTGCTCCATGATTACTGTCACCACCAGAAAACAAAGGTGGACGGCAGTATAGAAGGCCGCGCCCGGGGAAGCCGGGATAGGAAAATCGAGGAGCCGGATGAGGTGAAAATCTCACGTCCGGATCTGAAGACGAGTCGGGCTGGCGACAGCCTGGCTTAGTTTAATTAAATGCTGATAGGTTGATTCTATATTGCGATCGCTTATCTATGGCGAACTAGATCTTGATATCATCCCATGAATGTCTCGCTATGACAGGTTGATGTTATCTGATATTTTTGGCAATTTTGATAACAGAAAACTCCGATCGCGCAGCGTGGCGCAGCCATACTCCTTTGGGGGTATGGGGTGCCGGTTGTCGCCCATGCCGCTGGGGCGAGGTTATATGGTAGGGAGGGTACGGTGAGTCTGCGTAGGCACGCGCTCTAATGCCCCTCTACTCGGCTCCTATCGTTTACCGATCCACCCACCCATGTCGTTGCCAGCTGGCGAACGACAGGGTCGTTTCCACGAGCAATCGCGGAAGTTTAAAGAGATACTAGACTATAGCGAAGAGTCAGCAATCGACATGGGTGAGTGTCTCGGGAAACGAAAAGGGTGAAGAGGAAACGAGTGTGGGATACATTAGGGGAGGGTATCGTTCGACTACGGCGAGCCTAGCGCTCGCTAATGGCTCGCCGTAGTCGAGGGTCTGGCTCGACCTCAGCTCGACCTCGGCTCGACCTCGGCTCGACCTCGGCTCGACCTCGGCTCAGGTATATAGCATCACAGTATGAGTGTGATTTACGTCACCTACAAGGATTGGGAGGGCGGCTATTATTGGCCAGGCTTGCTCGAATATAACTTCCGTTCGCGCAGCGTGGCGCAGCCATATCCCTCACGGGAGCGCAGCCATACTTTAGTTGAATTAGTTGAGCTTGAGAAGGTCTGCTGGACTTGGTCTAAGTCAGAAATTTACCCGTTCAAAAGCCGTTGGTTTTGAACCATTGTAAGTGATAAGGACAAGCTTATGATTAACGAGTACGTTGAGATAGTAAAATATTATGATAACCTATTGACAAGCGGATACTTTGACTTTGATGCCCTTGCCAATACTTTGTATAACTTGCTCGGTGCGAGAAGGAAAGTTTTAGATATTGGTGTAGGAACGGGACTGCTTACGGAGAAAATGCTCTCACGGGCTAACTATAAGATTGTTGGTGTAGATTTTTCTATGGCTGCGCCCCCAGCGCAGCGCTATCGGGAATGCTGGAAGTTGCCCAGGAAAGATTGGCGAATGTGGAGTTTATTTGTGAAGATATTACGGAATTTGAAACGGAGGAGAAGTTTGATGCGATCGTTTCAACTGGAGGTGTAATGTGTGGTAGAGGAAGAAGGTGAGTATAGGATTGCAAGTCACATTACCGATCGCAAAAAAAACGAACAGTTGCTGGCCACGCTACAGGGTATGTTAGATGAGAATGGACTATTGGTATTGTAGATTCAGGGAGTGCATACTAATTATAAGAGGCAAATCAAAGATGAGATTTTTTACGAGCAGAAAATAGAGGAAGAGGGATATTATGTTAATAAGTGGTATGTGCGGTTCGTTCATCGTAAATCACCGGCAGTAGACTGGTGAGGGACCGGTGGCAGGATTTCATTAGTCCTGATAACTTTCAGATGATGGTGGTGCAAGCCCACCTCCCCAGGTGCAGGGGTTAAAGCACCATCCCTACGGTAGCTTCGCGTCCGGAGACACCCACCCATGTCGTGCGCGGGAGCGACACGACCGGGTGGGTGCTCCCGGACGCGATGGCATCAATCCGTAAAGCGGGATGGAAAGGCGCTCTGGCTGGTAGCCTAAACTGGTCAACGTTGAGCAAGTAGTCATGGTGAGCGTAAAAGCGAAGATTTGCAGCGTCGTAATATTAAACCAGTGGAATAAGGCTAACACACTGGCCCCAAAAGGGGAAGGATATAGGTCGTTGGCAGCTATATCTCTGACCAACAAGCACTGACAACAAACCCGGCGTATGGAATCTACCTAAAACTACGAACAATCGTCTGAAGGAACGAAATAAACCGGTTGTAGTACTCTTCACCTGGTCGATGGGGAAGTAGCCACCGAAGGCGCAACAGCTGCCACCAAGGCAGGTCTCAACTGGGAAAGATTGAGTGGAGAAGCAAACGACTGCCTGTAATGGGCAGGATAGAGCTGACGCCCTCACGGTTTCAAGAATGTGGAAACTTAGTAGCAGTGCATATGTCACGGAACATCACCAATAGGCGAGTGTATGACTGGAAGGCTGTCCCATGGCGCAAGCTAGAGAAGACGGTTTTCAAGCTGCAAAAACGAATCTACAGAGCGACCCAACAAGGTAACAAGCGTTTAGTTCGCAGGCTCCAGGGATTGATGACAAGGTCATGGTCCGCGAAGATGATTGCGGTCAGACAGGTGACTCAGCAGAACAAGGGGAAGAAGACGGCTGGGGTGGACGGCGTCACGGCGCTAAAACCCTCCGAGAGACAACCATTAGTTAGGCAGCTTCGAGTAGAGAAAGGGAAGAAAGTAAAACCGACCCGCAGGGTATGGATACCCAAGCCCGGACGAGACGAGAAGAGGCCACTGGGAATACCAACAATGTATGACAGAGCCCTACAGGGTGTAGTCAAAATGGCACTAGAACCAGAATGGGAAGCGGTGTTTGAGACGAACTCCTATGGGTTCAGACGCCCGAGAGGATGCCACGACGCAATCGAGGCGATATACAGCAGCATTCGATATAAACCCAAGTGGATACTGGATGCTGATATTGCCAAGTGTTTTGACAAAATAGACCACAAGGCACTACTGAAAAAACTGAATAACACGTCACCAATTCGTAAAGTAGTACGAGGATGGTTAAAAGCCGGGGTGATGGACCGAGGATTATTCCAGCCAACCGAGGCCGGTACTCCACAGGGGGGGTAATATCCCCATTGCTGGCTAATATCGCACTCCACGGACTGGAAGCAGCGGTCATGGGAGCAGTCCCAAAAACAGTAAACGAACAAAGAAAACTAGCAGTGGTGAGATACGCGGATGACTTTGTGGTAATGCACGAAAGCCGAGAGGTAATCGAGCGAGCTAAAGAAGTCATCCAGGAGTGGTTAACCGAAGTAGGACTAGAACTCAAGGCCGAAAAGACAAGTATATCACACACGTTGGATGGCAAGAACCCGGGGTTTGATTTCCTGGGGTTCAACGTCAGACAGTATAGGGTGGGACGGTATCATAGCGGAAAAAACACAAACGGAAACCTACTAGGATTCAAAACGCTTATCAAGCCTAGCCAGAAAGCCATAGAGAAGCATAAAGAAAAGCTACGAAACGTAGTGAAAAGCCATTTGGCTCTACCACAGGTCGCGCTGATAGCCAAACTGAACCCGATAATACGGGGGTGGTGCAACTACTACAGGACGGTAGTCAGCAAAGAGGTGTTTGGCGAAATGGATACATTCCTGTGGGAACTAACCTGGAGTTGGGCGAAGAGACGGCACCCCAATAAGTCACATGGATGGGTAGCCAAGAGGTACTGGAAACCTGAAAAGGAAAAACAATGGAACTTCAAAGGCAAGCTCAAGGATGGCACGAAGGCGGGGCTAACCCGACACTCTGAAACTGAGATAATCAGGCACGTAAAAGTGAAAGGGAAAGCCAGCCCCATGGACGGAAACCTAATCTACTGGAGTAAGAGGTTAAGAAAAAGCCCCGACGTAAGTACGAGAGTAATAAAACTGCTGAAAAGGCAAGGGGGCAAGTGCGAGCGATGCGGATTGACGTTTAGGGACGGTGACAGGTGGGAAGTGGACCACATTCTACCAACCACATTGGGAGGGAAGGACTGGTACACGAACTTACAGTTACTACATGACTACTGTCATCACGCCAAGTCAGAAACGGATGGCAGTAGAGGGGGTCGCACCCTAGAGGACATTGAAGCCGAGGAGCCGGATGAGGTGAAAGTCTCACGTCCGGTTCTGAAGACGAGTCGGGCTGGCGACAGCCTGGCTTAGTTTAATAGATTTTATAATGCCAATGATGAGTTGCTAACGGGACAATTTTGCCGTTTTTATGTTTTTGATGTCAAACAGACAACCCCAGCGCTGTTCGATGCCGGATTTAAACAAGGATATGAGATTGTTGATGGCAAGTTTTTGGTCAGCTACAAATAACGAGTTAGGCGTTGAGCGCAATGGCTGCGCCACGCTGCGCGAACGGCGATGAAATCTGAGAAAGTGAATTTTTATCGCCAAGATATACGCAACCGCTCTTTTAAGGGCCAAGACCTGGAGGGTGCTGATTTCAGCGGTGCTGATATTAGAGGTTGTGACTTCAGTGAGGCGAGGTTGAGAGGGGCAAATTTTAGCAGCGAAGCCTGTGCAGGCGGGAGTTAGTCGCCAATCGCGCAGCGTGGCGCCAGCCATAGGATCTGGAGTTTGATTGCCCGTTGAGTCGGAGTGGCGATCGCGGTTACCCTGGCAGGCGCGATCGCGGGAACTTATGGCTGCGCCTGCCGCAGGCGTATGGTGCTGCTGGGACCGGGTTGGTGGCGATCGCGATTACGCGGTCGTTTCCTCTTCACCCACCCTGTCGTTCGCCATCTGGCAACGACATGGGTGGGTCGTTTCCACGAGCAATCGCGGAAGTTTAAAGAGATACTAGACTATAGCGAAGAGTCAGCAATCGCGGAAGTTTTTTAAACTTCCGCGATTGTCTCGGGAAACGAAAGTCTCTGGAAACGATAGGAGGCATCCATTATTGCGGCAGCTCTGGCCGGGGCGGACGCTTATGTTGGTTGTAGCGGGTTGTTAATCTTTTTAGGAGGAGATTTTACCAGAGTAATTTTATTGGGAGTAGGTGCCGCGATGGGACCTAATTCCTACGGCTTTAGACCGGGTAGAGGGTGTCTTTGTGTATTAAAGAAGTGTAGTTATTGATATTTTGTAGTATAGCTAAATAGATGCTTGATAACCTAGATATGAATCTTTCCCTGGATAAGGAGACTTACTCCGAAGAAATAGAAGCGTTGATGCGCCAGCTGCGATCGCTACAACAGAATTGTTGGGAAAAAAAGCTGTCCGCGATCGTAGTGCTAGAAGGTTGGGCCGCTGCGGGCAAATGTGCCCTGGTGAAAAAAGTAGTGGGATACATGGATCCCCGTGGGTTTGCAGTCCACCCGATCTGGCCGCCAACTCCCCAAGAACAAAAGTATCCGTTTTTATGGCGGTTTTGGCAGAAGTTACCCAGGTATGGCAGTATCAGTTTGTTCTATCATAGCTGGTACACCCACGTGCTAGAAGACAGGCTGTTCGATCGGGTTAAGAGATCGGAAATTCCGACGATAATGCGGCATATTAACTCCTTTGAGCGCCAAATGGCAGATGATGGAGTGGCGATCGCCAAATTTTGGATCCACCTGAGCAAGAAAGAACTGAAGCGGCGGTTGAAAAAATATGCCGAAGACCCCCGAGATGCCTGGCGAGTGCGATCGGAGGACTGGCAGCAGGTGAAGAATTATGAAAAGTATACTGCTTTTGCCGAAGAAATGCTGATCCAAACCAGCACGGGCCCGGCCCCCTGGACATTAGTGGAGGGGGACTCTCAGCGTTGGGCGAGGGTAAAAGTCTTAACCACAATTGCCTCTACCATTAGGGAAGCTTTGGATAAACGTCAGGGCTTTGTCCCCGGGCCAACCTTACCCGCGCAGGAAAAGCTAGAACCGACCGAACCGGACTTTTTGGCGAGGGTAGATCTGAACGAGTCTCTGTCATCAGAGGAATACAAAAAGCAGTTAAAGGAAGAACAGGTAGGTCTGCGCCAGTTGCAGAGGTGTATTTTCCAACATCAGGTGCCAGTGCTCTGCCTGTTTGAAGGTTGGGATGCGGCGGGTAAAGGGGGAGCAATTAAGCGCTTGACAGATAACCTGGATCCCCGCAGTTATGAAGTTACTGCCTTTGCTGCCCCGACAGATGAAGAAAAGGCTCATCACTACTTGTGGCGGTTCTGGCGTAATTTGCCCACTGCGGGCAAGATTGGGATTTTTGACCGCTCTTGGTATGGACGAGTATTTGTCGAGCGAGTCGAAGGTTTTGCTACGGATGCTCAGTGGCGTCGGGCCTACCAGGAATTTAATGAGTTTGAAGCCCAGCTGACTGATGCGGGTTATGTTTTAGTTAAGTTTTGGCTGCACATTAGCCCCGCCGAGCAGCTGCAAAGATTTACTGCACGCCAGCATGACCCGTTTAAGCAATATAAGTTAACAGAGGAAGATTGGCGGAATCGGGAAAAATGGTCGTTGTACGATGTGGCAGTCAATCAGGCGATCGGGCGCACGAACACGCCGACTGCACCTTGGACGATAATTCCTGCTAATAACAAGTATTACGCTCGCGTGAAAGTGATTCAGACGGTGAGTGAGGCAGTTGCAGCCAAACTAAAACGTCACTAAGTCTTTGAGGGCGGGCCGATCGCATGTCAGGAGGTGGTCAGAGTTGGTTGAGTTGACGCATTATACTGCGATCGCCCTCGCTTCATTTGATCTTAAATACTGGTTGGTCAGGGTGTGCCGGATTCGGTATCAATCGTTGATTGACACAATCGACTAGTACATCTAACTTCTCCAACAATGTCTGACCAATAAGTACCTCATCACCGACAACCAGTGCATCTTCAAAAGCTTTACGATCTTGCCACTCAACTAGCATGGGCTCAGTCACGTTGAGCGCTTCTTTTCGCCCATCGGCGTACTCAGCCACCTGTTGCTCTAAAATTTCCAAACCGAGGTTCTGCATCACATGAACTGGAATGACGAAACGCACCGAACCCGTGTCTACCAGGGCGTCAGCTTCATACACGCGCACCTGTTCAGATGTTAGCTGTCCGCGACGCGCTAGCATCATATCTAGCGCATTCGTTAACTTGACTTTCGCTCGTACTTCACCCATGATTTTACCTGAACGATTAAACTAAGCCAGCCCGTCACCGGGCCGACTCGTCTTCAAAACCGGACGTGAGACTTTCACCTCATCCGGCTCCTCGGTCCCAATTTCCCGTTTCCGGGCGCGTCCCTCATGACTACCGTCTGATGCTGTTTTGATGTGGTGACAATAATCATGTAGCAACTGTAGATTGTCGTACCTGTCTTTCCCTCCCTTTGAGGTCGGTATGATGTGGTCAACTTCCCATCGGTCGCCATCCGTGAACAACATTCCGCAGTGTCCGCATTTGCCCTTTTGCTTATTCAGCAGCTTCAATACTCCCGTGCTAACATCCGGGCTTTTTCGTAACCTTTTACTCCAGTAGACAAGGTTTCCATCCATAGGGCAAGCCTTTCCTTTCACCTTTACGTGCCTGATAATCTCAGTTTCCGAGTGTCGGATTAGCCTCGCCTCTGTACCATCTTTGAGCTTGCCTTTGAAGTTCCACTGTTTTCCGTTCTCTGGTTTCCAGTACTTCTCAGCTATCCACCAGCTCATCTTATTGGGATGTCGTCTCTTTGCCCAGTTCCATGTTTGTTCCCATAGGAATACGTCCATTTCCCCAAACACCTCTTTGCTGACTACCGTCCTGTAGTAGTTGCACCATCCCCGTATTACCGGGTTTAATTTGGCTGTCAGCGCGACTTGTGGTAGGGCCCTATGGCTTTTCACCACGCTCCGTAGCTTTTCCTTATGTCTTTCTATGGCTTTCTGACTGGGCTTTATTAATGTTTTGAAACCAAGTGGACTGCCATTTGTTGATTTGCCGCTGCGGTGTCGTCCCACCTTGTATTGTCTGATGTTGAATCCCAAGAAATCAAATCCTGGTTTTTCCCCATCTAACGTGTGGGATATACGTGTCTTCTCGGCCTTGAGTTCTAGTCCTATCTCGGCTAACCACTCTTGGATGACCTCTTTGGCCCGCTCGATTACCTCCCGGTTTTCGTGCATTACTACAAAGTCATCCGCGTATCTTACTACTGTTATTTTCTTCTGCTCTGTTATTTTTGGGGCTATCCCCGTAACCACCGTTTCCAACCCGTGAAGCGCGATGTTGGCTAACAGCGGAGATATCACACCTCCCTGTGGAGTGCCAGCTTCTGTTGGTTGGAATAATCCTCGGTCCATCACTCCGGCTTTTAGCCATCCCCGTATTGTTCTACGGATTGGTGATGAGTTATTCAGTTTTCTCAGTAGTGCTCTGTGGTCTATTTTGTCAAAACACTTGGCGATATCTGCATCCAATACCCATTTGGGCTTGTATCGAATGTTGCTGAATATCGCTTCGATCGCATCGTGGCATCCTCTCGGGCGTCTGAACCCATAGGAATTTGCCTCAAACACTGCCTCCCATTCGGGTTCTAGTGCCATCTTTACTACTCCCTGTAGGGCTCTGTCATACATTGTCGGTATTCCCAGTGGCCTCTTCTCATCGCGTCCGGGCTTTGGTATCCATACCCTGAGGGTCGGTTTTACTTTCTCCCCTTTCTTTACTCGAAGCTGCCTGACCAGAGGTTGTCTTTCTCCGGGCTTGAGCGCCGTGACGCCGTCCACCCCTGCCGTCTTCTTCCCCTGGTTTTGCTGGGTGACCTGTCTGACCGCAATCATTTTTGCCGACCATGACCTTGTCAATAATCCCTGGAGTTTGCGAACTAACCGCTTGTCGCCATTTTGGGCCGCTCTGTAGATCCGTTTTTGCAGCTTAAAGACCGTCCGTTCTAGCTTTCGCCATGGGACTGCCTTCCAGTCATACAATCGCCTATTGGTGATGTTCCGTGACATATGTACTGCTACTAACTTTCCACATTCTTGGATACCGTGAGGGCGTCAGCTCTATCCTGCCCATTACAGGCAGTCTTTTGCTTCTCCTCTCAATCTTTCCCGGTTGAGACCTGTCTAATGATGACAGAGTTTGCATCTTCGGTGACTACTTTTATCATTGGCTTGACGAGAGATTTCTCAATCGTTTTACTCTGACAAAGAGTTCTGCAACCGGTTTACTTCGTTCCTTCACATGATTGGTAATGACTTTAGGTGGACTCCCTGCGCCGGGTTTCTTGTCAGTGCTTGTTGGTCAAAAGTATATTGCCAACGACCCATATCCTTCCCCTTTTGAGGCCAGTGTGTAAGCCTTATTCCACTGGTTTAATTTAACGACGCTGCAAATCTTTGCTTTATGCTCACCATGGTCACTTGCTCGACGTTGACCAGTTTTAGGCTACCAGTCAGCGCGCCTTTCCATCCCGCTTTACGGATTGATGCCATCGCTACCGTAGGGATGGTGCTTTTACCCCTGCACCTGGGGAGGTGGACTTGCACCACCATCATCTGAAAGTTATCAGGGCTAATGATTCCCTGCTACCGGTCCCTCATCGGTTCATCACCGGTGATTTACGGTAAACGAATCGCACCTACTTACTATTATCATAACATTGAGAGAGCAAATTTTGTTCAAAGAGCACGAAAAAATGTCTGATTGGTTATCGAGATTGCAAGCAAAACGGGCGATCGGGGTGATCCGCACTCCCCAACTATCTTTGGGAAAACAGTTGGCCCTCTCGATCGCTTCTGGGGGAATGCAACTGATTGAAATTACCTGGAATAGCGATCGCCCGGCTGAGTTAATCGCACAATTGCGAACGGAATTACCTGCTTGTCTGATTGGTGCGGGCACTCTGTTAACTCCAGAACACCTGCATGCTGCTATTGCGGCGGGGGCGCAATTCCTCTTTACTCCCCACACAAATCCTGCTATAATCGAAATAGCTGTGCGATTCGTTTAGCGTAAAGGTCCATAATGGAAGTGAGGACGTCAAATGGCGGTGTCACAGGCCATAGAACCGGGAACGCTAGCAGGATATCATTGGTCCTGAAACTTGTAGGGTAAAGTCAACCACCGGTGGAGATACCAAGGAAGACCGGCGAAACCCAGAGATGATGGAGGTGCAAGTCCTTCTCCCCAGGTGCAGGGGTAAAAGCATCGCCCCTGCGGTAGCGATGGCATCAATCCGTAAAGCGGGGCGAAAAGGCGTTAATGACTGGTAGCCTAAACTGGTCAACGTCGAGCAAGCGGCTATGAGGAGCATGAAGCGAAGTGATGCAGCGTCGTAACGATTAACCAGTGGAATAAGGCTTACACACTGGCCCAAAAAGGGATAGGATATAGGTCGTTGGCAGGTAGCTATCTGACCAACTAGCACCGACAATAAACCCGGCGTAGGGCCACCCTCTAAGGTCGCAAACAATCATCTACAGGAACGAAGTAAACCAGTTGATGTACTCTCAGTGAGGTCGATTGCTGAGTAGCCACCAAAGGCGCAACATCTGCGAATCCATTAGCAGGTCACAACTGGGAAAGATTGAGCGGAGAAGCATGCCTATCTGTAACGGATAGGATAGGCTGACGCCCTCACGGTTAACCAAAATGTAGAGGTTAGTAGGATTTAATATGTCACGGTGTACGTCCAGAAGGAGAGTATATGACTGGAATGCGGTCCCCTGGCGAAAGCTGGAGCGGAACGTATTTAAGATTCAAAAGCGCATCTACAGAGCGGCACAAAGTGGGAATCAGAAGCTAGTACGCAAGCTCCAGGGACTAATAACAAGGTCATGGTCCGCAAAAATGATTGCGGTGAGACAGGTCACCCAGCAAAACCAGGGAAAGAAGACGGCAGGTGTAGACGGCGTGGTTGCGCTTAAACCCTCCGAAAGACAACCACTGGTAAGGCAGCTTAAAGTCAATGATGGGAAGAAGGTCAAACCCACCCGTAGGGTATGGATACCAAAACCCGGAAGGGAAGAGAAGCGACCACTGGGAATACCCACAATATACGACAGGGCCCTACAGGGGTTAGTCAAGATAGCGCTAGAACCCGAATGGGAAGCGGTGTTTGAGGCAAACTCCTACGGGTTCAGGCCGGGCAGGGGATGCCACGATGCGATTGCGGCAATATTGGCGAGCATCAGTTCAAAACCCAAATGGGTGCTGGACGCGGACATCGCGAAATGCTTCGATCGCATAGACCACAAAGCACTACTGGAAAAACTGAATAACTCATCACCTATACGGAAGAAAATCCGGGAATGGTTAAAAGCTGGGGTGATGGACCGGAAAGCATACCAGCCAACTTACGCAGGAACACCACAGGGGGGAGTAATATCCCCACTACTGGCGAACATTGCGCTACATGGAATGGAAGCAGAGGTAAGAAAAATCGTTCCGGCAAACGAAAAAAAGCAGAATGAACTAGGGGTAGTGCGATATGCAGATGACTTTGTAGTGATGCACAAGAACCGCGAGGTAGTCGAGCAAGCAAAGGAAGTCATCAGCGAGTGGCTGGCAGGAATAGGGCTAGAGCTAAAACCTGAAAAGACCAGAATGGCCCATACTTTGGAAGGAAAAAAGGCGGGATTTGATTTCCTCGGCTTTAATGTTCGACAGTACAAAGTAGGTAAACACCGAAGTGGAAAAACAGGGAAAGGTTTCAAAACCCTCATAAAGCCAAGCGACAAGACCATCAGAGACCACAAAGAAAAGCTAAAGGCTGTAGTAGATAGTCATAAGGCCGCACCACAGGCCGCACTGATAAACAAGCTGAACCCGATAATAAAGGGTTGGTGCAACTACAACAGGACGGTGGTGAGCAAGGAAATATTCGGAGAACTGGATATGTACTTGTGGGAAATAACAGAAAGATGGGCTAAGAGACGGCATCCCAACAAAACAAAAAGATGGGTGTACCAAAAATACTGGAAAGCTGAAGGCAGCCAACAGTGGAACTTCATGGACGCTAAAGGGGCAAAACTAACCCGACACTCCGAGACGGAAATTGTAAGGCACGTAAAAGTAAAAGGGACAGCTAGCCCGATGGGCGGAAATCTTGTTTACTGGAGTAAGAGACTACGCAAGAGCCCCAATATAAGCACCAGAGTATTAAAGCTCATGGGCAGTCAAAAGGGCAAATGTGGACACTGCGGAAGGCTATTTATAGACGGGGATAAGTGGGAAGTAGACCACATCCTGCCGAAATCATTAGGCGGTAAGGATAGGTATGACAATCTGCAATTGCTCCATGACTACTGCCATCATCAGAAAACGCGAATAGATGGTAGTCAATCAAGCCGCACCCGGAAACGGGATAGGGAAACCGAGGAGCCGGATGAGGTGAAAGTCTCACGTCCGGTTTTGAAGACGAACAGGGCTGGCGACAGTCTTGTTTAGTTTAATCTGTGCGATTCGTTTAGTGTAAAGGCTCAAATATGGAAGTGACGTGTCACAAGCTACAGAACCGAGACCACTAGCAGGATTCCATTAGTCCTGACAACTTGTGGGGTCAACCGACCACCGGTGGAAACACTAGAGGGGACCGGTGAAACCCAGAGATGATGTAGGTGCAAGCCCTACTCCCCAGGTGCAGGGGTAAAAGCATCACCCCTACGGTAGCGATGGCATCAATCCGTAAAGCGGGGTGAAAAGGCGTTAATGACTAGCAGCCTAAGCAGGTCAACGTCGAGCAAGTGGCTATGAGGAGCATAAAGCGAAATGATGCAGCGTCGTTAATCGAAACCAGTGGAATAAGGCTTACACACTGGCCTAAAAAGGAAAGGATAATGGTCGTTGGCAGGCAGAGCTCTGACCAACAAGCACTGACAAGAAACCCGGCGTAAGGTCATCCTCTAAGGTCACAAACAATCATCCACAGGAACGAAGTAAACCAGTTGACGTACTCTTGGTTAGGTCGATAGCCAAGTAGCCACCGAAGGCGCAACATCTGCGGTGTCATGAGCAGGTCACAACTGGGAAAGATTGAGCGGAGAAGCAGGCCTGTCTGTAATGGACAGGATAAGCTGACGCCCTCACGATTAACCAAAATGTGGAGGTTAGTAGAATTTAATATGTCACGGCGTACATCCAAAAGGAGAGTATATGACTGGAATGCGGTCCCCTGGCGCAAGCTAGAGCGGAGCGTATTTAAGATTCAAAAGCGCATCTACAGAGCGGCTCAAAGAGGAGATAAGAAGCTAGTACGCAAGCTCCAGGGATTACTCACGAGGTCATGGTCCGCAAAAATGATTGCGGTAAGACAGGTGACCCAACAGAATCAGGGCAAGAAGACGGCAGGTGTGGATGGCGTGATTGCGCTTAAGCCCTCCGAGAGACAGCTATTGGTCAGGCAGCTAAAAGTCAATGATGGGAAAAAGGTTAAGCCAACCCGAAGGGTATGGATACCAAAACCCGGAAGGGAAGAGAAGCGGCCACTGGGAATACCCACAATATACGACAGGGCCCTACAGGGGTTAGTCAAGATAGCGCTAGAACCCGAATGGGAAGCGGTGTTTGAGGCAAACTCCTATGGGTTCAGACCAGGAAGGGGATGTCATGACGCAATAGGGGCAATATTCCTATGCATCAGAAGAAAACCTAAATGGGTGCTTGATGCGGATATAGCCAAATGCTTCGACAAAATTGACCACAGCGCACTACTCGAAAAATTGAAGAATTCCACACCAGTACGGAGAAAAATTCGGGAATGGCTAAAAGCCGGGGTGATGGATAGGCACGAATACCAACCAACGTATGCAGGTACACCACAAGGGGGGTAATCTCTCCATTACTGGCAAATATCGCATTGCATGGTATGGAAACGGAAATCAAAAAAATCGTGCCAAAAGATATAAATAAGCAGAGAGAGTTAGGAGTAGTGCGATATGCGGATGACTTTGTAATAATGCACAAGGACCGTAAGGTAATTGACGCGGCAAAAGAAGTTATAAGCAAGTGGTTAAAAGGGATAGGGTTAGAGCTAAAGCCGGAAAAAACAAAAATAGCCCACACTTTGGAGGGAGACGACCCTGGATTTGATTTCTTGGGGTACAACGTCAGACAATACAAGGTAGGGAAATACCGAAGTGGAAAGACACAGAATGGATACAAAACTCTAATCAAACCCAGCACCAAATCCATTAAAAACCACAAAGAAAAGTTGAAGGCTGTAATAGAAAGTCACAAAGCCGCGCCACAGGCAGCGATGATAAGCAAGCTGAACCCGATAATAAGGGGATGGTGCAACTATCACAGGACGGTGGTGAGTAAGGAGGTATTCGGAGAACTGGATACCTACCTGTGGGAAATAACGTGGAGATGGGCAAAACGGAGACACCCAAACAAATCAAAGAGTTGGATAGCCAAGAAGTACTGGAAGGCTGAAGGCAGCCGACAATGGAACTTCAGGGACAACAAAGGGGGTAAGCTGCTCCTACACTCCGAAACGGAAATTGTACGGCACGTAAAAGTGAGGGGAACAGAAAGCCCAATGGATGGAAACCTCGTGTACTGGAGTAAGAGATTACGCAAGAGCCCCCTAGTGAGCCCACGAGTAATAAAGCTCATGGGTAAACAAAAGGGCAAATGTGGACAATGCGGAATGCTGTTCATAGACGGAGACAAGTGGGAAAGTTGACCACATCCTGCCGAAATCAGTAGGCGGTAAGGATAGGTATGACAATCTGCAACTGCTCCATGATTATTGTCATCACCAGAAAACGAGAACAGATGGCAGTATAGAGAGCCGCGCCCGGAAAAGCCGGGATAGGGAAATCGAGGAGCCGGATGAGATGAAAGTCTCACGTCCGGTTCTGAAGACAAGCAGGATTGGCGACAGTTCTGCTTAGTTTAATTGCTGCTGGAGTACCGGTTATTCCCGGGGCCCTTTCTCCTACGGAAATTGTTACTGCTTGGAATGCGGGCGCTACCTGTGTGAAGGTTTTCCCAGTTAAATCTGTGGGCGGTGTGAACTACATTAAAAGTTTACAAGGTCCATTGGGTCAGATTCCTTTGATTCCTACTGGAGGTGTTACCCTGGATAATGCTAGGGATTTTATTGCCGCCGGGGCGATCGGGGTCGGACTCGGAGGCAGTCTATTTCCTAAAAATCTCTTAGCAGCACGAGATTGGCAGGCGATCGCCCAAATAACTCGCACCCTCATGCAAAACTTAACCACGATCTAACTAAAATCTATGCGCATTCTGGCTATTGGCGACATTCACGGTTGTGCCACTGCTTTGGATTCCCTGCTAGTAACTGTTAAAGTGCGATTCGTTCTGACCTAAACCAGCAATACCGACTAAATCGGGGTAAGCGGTGAACAGTCAGGTCTGGTTCCATTAGCCGGACAACTTTGGTACTCATGGAGGTTCAATTCCTCTCCTCTCTGGCGCGAGAGTGACACCGGTCCTTAGTGCTTCGGAGTGACATCACCGGGGTGCAGAGCAAGGACTTAAATGTAGGACAACTGGCAGCCTAAGCCGGTTATGCCGCTAGGAAAGATGCTCATGACTAGAGAAAACGAACTTACGCTTAAACCTCGTTATACTAGACCAGCGGAATAAGGCTAATACGCTGGCCCAAAAGGGAAATGGTAGTTAGTGTTGACCGTTTTATCTGGTTAACAATGCGTCCACAGAACTCCCGGGGAGAGTAAGGGTCTAAAAGCATCATGAAATGATACCAAGGAACGAAGTAACCTCCGATGTGCTGTCCCCCTCGGGACCAGTTAGATGATAAACGCAAGCCGTCGGGGGAGGGATGTCCTAAGAAGCCAATGCCCAGGGTAATGCTTGGGATAACGCCTATAGTAATGTAGGCGATACTGGGTAACCAGAGCTGACGTAGGACGGATATGGTAAGAAGTCAAGGGAGAAATTAACCCCATTTTTCCAGTTACTAGGGAGAAATCCCAAAAGTCGGATTTATGGACTAGAAGACCTTAGCCGGGTAAAAACTCGGAGGCCAACCAAATTTTACGGCTAAAAGTTAGTAAAGAGCAGGTTCAAGGTTTTATCGGGTATATCCTCTGCGAACCTTCCGGAGCTAAGGCATTAAAAACAGTCTACTGACAACCATTGGGGGCCAAATCTCACAAGACAAGGCCAGTAGGAGGTAACTCTGATAGTGCTATCCATGACAAGGACTTACCAACCAGTAGCCGTGTGCGGTGAAAGTCGCAAGCACGGTTCCGAACGGGAGGATTGGGAAGCGATTCCCAGTTCGACCCCTACCCCCCAACCTGCAGATACGATCGTTACCCTGGGAGACTATGTGGATAGGGGACCGGACTCAAAAGGCGTGCTCGATCGCCTGATATCCTTGCACGAAACTGGCAGGTTGGTAGCTTTACGCGGCAATCATGAACTGGTGATGCTCAACGCAGTATTCAGCAGCCAAAATGAATCCTATTGGCGGATATGCGGTGGCGCCGATCGCGCAGCGTGGCGCCAGCCATAACACTCGATTCTTACTCTGACTATGGAATTGGTCAACTCACAGACATCCCCGCCGCACATTGGCACTTTATCAAAAATATTTGCCGGGACTACTGGGAAAGCGATCGGCATTTTTTCGTTCACGCCAACGCCGATCCATGGCTACGCCACGCTGCGCGATCAGAAACCTTTGTATCAGCAATCAGAACAGATGCTATACTGGGAAAAATTCCGCAACCCAGCACCCCACTTTTCTGGCAAAACTATGGTCTGCGGACATACTAGCCAAAAAAGTGGTAAACCTGTAAATCTCGGTCATGCCATCTGCATCGATACCAGATTTTATGATAACGGTTGGTTGACTTGTCTGGACGTGACTAGTGGCCAAGTGTGGCAGGCCAATGAACTAGGTCAGCAGCGAACAGCTAGCATTGATGAATTTAAGTCACCCCCAGCGCCGTCACCCCCAGCGCCCCCAGCCTAAAGACTGGGGCTACACAAACAAAGCCCGCCTGCGCGGGCTATAATAACCTCGCGGGATGCTAGAGGTTCTGCCTCATGTAATTTGTTGAAGTTTGATAAAGTTATAAAAAAATTATTACATATGCGAGATCGCCTTGACAACGATGCGGGAAAAAAGCTATAAATAAGCAAATAGAGTTAACCATCCTGGAAAAATGTCAAAAATTAAATTTCTGTATGCTTTACCGATCGCCCTGGCAGTGACGCAGCTAGTCACCTTCGATAAGACTAGTAGTGACAATGGCGGTAGCTTGATAAGCACGAACCTGGATGCTTATGCCAAAAGCTGAGGCGGTTCCTTCCGCAGAAGTTCTCCTCCTTCTCGTTCCGGTTCTCGCAGTTCTGGTTCGGGCAGTTCCGGTTCTGATTACTACATAAATGATGATTCCGATTACTATCCTACAAGTCCCATCTATAGGCGGAGGAGATATTACAGTTATTCAACTAGATGGGAATTGTTCTGGTTGTATCTGTTTATATTCGTGGCTGGTATCTTGGGATTGATATTATTTATATACCTGTTCCAATGGTTCGTAAATCGCCCCAAATTATCTGTACCTAAAGAACTGGCCAATGATATCGTGACAGTGAGTAAGTTGCAAGTGGCGCTGCTGGGGAATGCCAAAGAGGTGCAGTCAGAAATCATGGCTGCGCCACGCTGCGCGATCGGAACCGATCCGCAATGCAGATTTATCTAGTTCAGAAGGTCTAGCAGAACAGTTACAAGAGGCGACCCTGGTATTGCTGCGAAATTCGGCAAGCTGGACTCACGTTTGCGCTAGTTCCCAGAAGGTCAAGGGTAGGGAAAATGCGGAAATTATCTTCCAGGAATTCTCGGTTTCTGTTCGCGCTGCGTGGCGCAGCTATGCGCAGCATGTTGAGTATGGCTGCGCTACGCTGCGCGATTGGAAATTCTCTCTAATGTTAATGGTCAAATCAGGGAACGGGAAGCTGTGAGTCCAGAGTCCGATAAAACAGCTGATTACATTGTCGTCACCTTGTTAGTAGGGACAGAAGATGATAAACCTCTGTTTGCAGAAGTGAATACATTGGCAGAGTTAGAGTCAGCATTAAAGCGGATAGCAACAACTCCCCTAGACTATCTGCTGACCTTTGAACTGCTGCTCAGTCCTCTGTCCATTTCACCCGCCTCGGTTTCGGTTGAAGGCTATATCTCCGTGCCCCCTACGATCGTCCACGGAAGTCCTTGATCAGCGCTGGGACAATCCGGTTACTAGCCAGCCGGGCCCCAAATAAGTTCCGGGCCACTGGCCCCAGTTGCAATGCCGCCGCTCCCCCCATAATGAAAAGATTGCGTCCTGCCCAGCGAAGCCTCTCATCCAACACGGGTAAGCCATTGACCAGTGGTAAGGGGTTGGTCGCCCGTATATTGGCTAACAGGGGCCAGTGATTCACATCTAGGGTGCTACCGGTTGCTAGCCAGATTCGGTCGATCCGTTGTTGGGCAATGCAATTATGAACTCCCGGTTGGTTACAGGTCACCTTCCAGGCATCCTCCTGCCATGCTGCGGACTGAACTTCGCACTGTTCGTAAAAAGATACCTTACCGTCTCGTTTCCTGCGTCGCAATTGGGTGAGAACGGCGGGGGTTAGGGAACCCCCATTGCGGGCAGCTTGAATCATCTGCCAGCGGGTTTCCCAATCGGGTTCGGCGTGGAACCCCTTGAGGTATTTGGGGCCGAGCCATCCAGGTTCGGCATCGAATAGTTTCTCGTAAAAGGTGCGCCGCGCCATCATGATGACTCTTGCGCCCCGTGCGATCGCCCCCAATGCCAGATGTCCGCTGGTCAGCCCACTGCCGACAATCAAAATCGTTTCTCCAGTTAACTGCCGCAGACTGCGCAGATCGATGTGATGGGAGTGCAGGAGGCGATGTGGGGCAGGCGTCTCCCCTGCCTTAGGCGTCTCCCCTGCCTTAGGCGTCTCCCCTGCCCTGGTTTGCATCCATGGGGGAATGTTGGGTTTACCACCGGCGATCGCTAAGACAACACGCTTGGCCGTCAGCACCCGACCGTCGGCGAGTCCCAACCGAAACCGCTGCCATCCCTGCTGATGAAAAAGTTCGATCTGCTGTACCTGGGCTGGAATGACCCGTTCCTGTAATTCCCAGCGCCGAATCACCTCTTGGCAAAAGTCATGGAAGAGTTGGGTTCCAGGTAGGTCGTAGGGAGGAAAGAGTTCCGATGAGCGTGATTCGGCAAAGGTGCGGAGGGCATGGGGGTCAGGGTCGGGATGATGCACTGCCGGCGATCGCAGGTGGGGAATATCGTAGGCGGCAAACTGGTGTTGCCATTGCTGTAGCCAATCCCCAGCGGGATCGAGCACCACAAAGCGGTTGCGCATGGACTCCTTCTTTTGCAGCAGATGAGTGACCAGCGTTAACGCCTGAGGACCTGCACCAATGATGGCAATATCTACCGTTCCATTTGAGGGGGCCGTCTTCATTACACATCACTTTCCAATTCATCTATAATATGATAATGATTATCATTCTTTTTTTTGTAATTCTATCTTAAGGCAAGACTGAATGGGCTCCATGACGTTGATTGCGATAGCAGGGCCGCCCGGTAGTGGCAAAACCACCTGGATGAGTCAGTTCCTCTCAGACCAGCAGCGCCCTCTGTTTTACTGCTGTCCGGGAATGGGAGCAGATTCGGTGGATCGAGCACGGATTGCGTATCGCTTTCCCTGGGTGCATTTGCTTCGGGAGCATCAAATTCCACAGATCTTCGCCGACCTGCCAGACCGGGCCTTGGTCTATCTGGAATTGGGCTTTCACCTGGATTTGACCGCCCCATTAATTGCGTCCCTGCCCTGCCATCGGGTCGCCGTCCTACCCGAGGGTCTGCAAGCATCGGAATGGCATGACTGGGCCGACGAGGTGATTTACGGCCCGCGGACGGTCCGAAAAATCGGCAATGACATTACGATGCCTGCTCCCGATAACTTACCAGAGTTTTGGCGATCGCCTTTGACAGGACAGGTCTTCGAGCCACCAAGCCTAGACGAGATTTTGATTGAACTGACAGGCGGCGCTTACGGACAGGTGCAGCGAGTCAAGGGGATTTTTGAACTACCGGATGGTCGAGCCTTCCACGTGGATTTTGTCGAAGGCTTGTCCGGAATTGAATACACCGAATTGAGTATTCCTCGCTGGCTAGAGGGCCGTCCCGATCGCTTCAGTGGTATTGAGGTTGTGGGCTGGAACCTGGAGCAGAAAACCATTGCCCAAACCTTACTGGCTGGGTGTTTGTCGGATGACGCGATCGCCCACTATCAGGAACAGTACAAAGCCCTAATTCAGCGTGAAACTAACCAAGAGGAGAGTATCCTGACATGAAACTTGCCGTCATTTCCTGCATTCATGGCAACTATGAAGCGTTGAATGCAGTGTTATCTGATATCGACGATCGCAAGGCAGACCAGATTTATTGCCTGGGGGATCTAGTCGGTTATGGTCCCTATCCCAATGCCGTCGTTGAACTGATTCGCTCCCTCGATATTCCCACCTGTCAGGGCTGCTGGGATGAAGATATTGTCGAAGGCTTGAATTCGTGCGAATGCAGTTACCCTTCTCAGCTCGCGGAGCATCGAGGACGACTGGCTCATGAATGGACAAACAAAGTCATTCATCCAGAGGTGCGTGAGTATCTGGCAACACTCCCCATGACCCTGCGACTGGATAATCTTTGCTTTGTGCATGGCAGTCCCAATAGCCAACACGAATACCTGCTGCCCAGCATGGATGGCTTTGCGGCATTGGAGCGAGTCTTATCCGCTAATGCCGAAGTTCTATTCTGCGGTCACACCCATGTGCCCTATGTACGGACTCTCGAAGATGGAACCTTGACTGTCAGGGTTTTCCTCGCTCCGGGTAAAGAGGGGTCTCAAACCCAGTTCAAGACACCCGTGAAGCAAATTGTGAACGCTGGATCGGTGGGGGAACCCCGGCATGGTCGCCCTAATGCAACCTATGTCCTCTATGACACTGATACAGCACGGGTAGAACTCAGAGAAGTACCCTACGACTACCAGAGAACCTGTGCAGCGATCGTCGAGCGGGGACTGCCAGCTATTTTTGCCTGGCGTTTGGCAAGGGGAATGGAATTTGCCGAGCGAGCCGATGACCCTAATCACGTCTGTCAACGTTAGTAGTGTCGGTACGCTGGTTGCGATCGCTCCACTTTGGCTTTCATGAGCTAGATTACATCCCTGCTTACTCTACTGATTAGAGGTATTTTATATGACATTTTCAACAGCAGAATTGACTATCAAACGGGGAATGCCCGTCACCATCATTACCGGGTTTCTGGGCAGTGGCAAAACAACACTTTTGAATCATATTCTAAGCAAGAATAAAGATTTGAAAATTGCTGTTTTGGTGAACGAATTTGGTGACATTAACATCGATAGTCAGCTTTTGGTATCGATGGATGAAGATATGGTGGAACTCAGCAATGGCTGTATTTGCTGCACCATTAATGATGGCTTAGTCGATGCGGTTTATCGAGTGTTGGAACGGGACGATCGCGTGGATTACATGGTGATTGAAACCACAGGCGTTGCCGATCCACTGCCGATTATCCTGACCTTTTTAGGCACGGAGCTGCGGGATCTGACGCGCCTGGATTCCATTATTACGATGGTGGATGCTGAAGCGTTTACCCCCGACCATTTTGAAAGCGAGGCTGCGTTTCAACAAATTACCTATGCCGACATTACGATTTTGAATAAAACGGACTTAGCTTCTCCTGAGCAATTAGAGAAGCTCGAAACCTATATTGGCACGATCAAAGCCCGAGTCAGGATTCTTCATAGCCAGCATGGGCAGGTACCCTTACCACTCATTTTGGATGTGTGGTATAATAACCCCGCAGCCTACGCTGATTTGGTGCAGGAGGAAATCGAGCAAACGCAGCACGATCGCGATCGCAGACATCATCACGATCATGAGCACGACGATCGCCAGCATCACGGGCATGAGCATCACGGGCATGAGCATCACGGGCATGAGCATCACGGGCATGAGCATCACGGGCATGAGCATCACGGGCATGAGCATCATCATCACCACTCCTCCCATCTTGATAATGATGGGTTTGTTTCTGTTGCGTTCCAGAGCGATCGCCCCTTCCATGTCAAAAAGTTTGAACAATTCTTAGAGGAACAACTACCGCAAAATGTATTTCGAGCCAAAGGCATTCTCTGGTTTGAGGAAAGTGACCTCCGCAACATCTTCCAATTGAGTGGACCCCGCTTCGACCTGAAAGGGGAAGAATGGCGCACGCCACCCCGAAATCAACTTGTTTTTATCGGACGACATCTTAATGCCGATGAGATTCGGCAACATCTGACTGATTGCCTCGCCTGATTGCAGTTTTTCAGCATGTCCTGTGCTGAAAGGAGAGGGTGTGGTCAAAACCCGTTGGTAGGAGCCCGAACCCTAAAGGGCCCGGCTACATGAACAAAGCCCACGCTCCGGGCCCCCTCCTCGCAGCGGAAGGGGCCTGGAGCGTGCAGGGGCTATATACAGGTATCACCAGATGTACTGGCTATCAACTACTTATGACCACACCCGAAAGGAGACGGTCGCACTGCGATCGCTCCATAAAAAACGACTGAATTGTTTGACCAAATTTTACTTACACGACCCTAAGCTGTCGCGCATTGAAATTGCATGGATCCAAATGCTGAAACCCTTGCTATCAATGACTTTCCCAATTTTTAATTTTGAAGAAAGAATTTTGAATTGCTTATGAGCCTCATCCTATACAACACCCTGACGCGCCACAAAGAGCCATTCACGCCCATCAATCCGGATCGGGTGATGATGTATTGCTGCGGTGTGACAGTGTATGACGATTGCCACTTAGGTCATGCCCGTTCTTACATGGTTTGGGATGTGCTGCGGCGGTATCTGCAATGGCGGGGCTACAGGGTGCATTATGTGCAGAACTTCACGGATATTGACGACAAGATTCTGAATCGCGCTAGGGCAGAAGGGAGGACGATGCAGGCGGTGAGCGATCGCTACATTGCTTCTTACTTTCGCGATATTCGACGGCTCAACATCCTTGACGCCCATGACTATCCCCGTGTGACAGAGCACATCGGTGCCATTCATCAACTGATTCAGACACTAGAACGGCAAGGATACGCCTATGAGAGCGATGGTGATGTCTACTATAACGTGCGGCAGTTTGCGGAGTATGGCAAGCTCTCTGGACGGCGGCTTGAGCACATGCAAGCGGGGGCAGGGGGGCGAGTCGATCCTGACGATCCAGACCGGAAAAAGCGCAACTCCTTTGATTTTGCACTGTGGAAATCGGCAAAACCGGGTGAACCCGCATCGGAATCCCCTTGGGGAATGGGACGACCAGGCTGGCACATTGAATGCTCGGCGATGATCCGGGCACGATTAGGCGAAACCATCGATATTCATGGGGGCGGCGGCGATCTGGTTTTTCCCCATCATGAGAATGAGATTGCTCAGTCGGAAGCGGTGACTGGACAACCGCTCGCTCGCTACTGGTTGCACAACGGTATGGTGACAGTGGGGGGAGAGAAGATGTCCAAATCCCTGGGAAATTTCACCACGATTCGAGCCTTGCTGGATGGACAATGGTCTGACTATCCACAGCCAGTCGATCCGATGGGGATTCGTCTATTTGTTTTGCAGGCTCACTACCGCAAACCGCTGGACTTCACTCCAAAGGCGATCGCAGCCGCCGAGAAGGGTTGGCAAACATTAAATGCAGCATTAACCGCAGAATTGCTGTCCCATGAGCTACCTGTGGATGCGCTGGATGCTGAATCGGTCAGACGGTTTCAATCGGCGATGGATGATGACCTCAACACCGCCGCAGCGTTGGCGGTTCTGTTTGAATTGGCTAAGTCGATTCAGCGAGAGGTGAACCTACGAACCCATCAATCGACTCAGTACCTATCGGATCGGCAACTTAGCATCACATGGCAAACGTTAAAACAACTAGCCTGCATCCTTGGGCTGGAAGCCCGTCAAGAACCCACAGCTTCCTCACCGGATTCGTCACTGGATCTTGATATTGCTTGGGTAGAAAAGTTATTGCACCAACGCCAAGCCGCACGACAGGAAAAACGCTATGCCGAGAGCGATCGCCTTCGTGCCGAATTACAAGCTGCGGGCATCACCGTAATAGACCGTCCCGGTGGTAAAACGGAATGGCATCGTGCTTAGGCAATGCTGGCTCTATGAAAACGTAACTGCCGACGAAAGAGAACAACGCTTTATCGAAACCTCGCGTTTGACTGTGGCAGCAGCATGAATGTGGAAAATTAAATGTAAAATTGAGAACGATAATCATTCTAGAAATTGAACGCATATGATGAATTCAACTCAGTCTCCCAAAAAAAACTTGCTTGCTCAGGGTGACCCACAGACATTGTTGCGGATTCGGCATACCTGTGCCCATATCCTGGCAATGGCGGTGCAGACCTTATTCCCCGAAACCAAGGTTACGATCGGTCCCTGGACAGAGACTGGGTTCTACTACGACTTCGATCGCCCTACCGCCTTCACCCCTGAAGACTTAGAGCAAATTGAAGCAGAGATGGGGCGGATCGTTCGCGCCAACCTGCCCATTGTCCGAGAGGTCGTAGACCGGGAAGACATTCGGGCGGAAATTGCCGCGCTCCAGGAACCCTACAAGCAAGAAATTCTAGACAGCATTCCTGCCGATGAACCCATTACCCGCTACTTCATTGGCTCTCCTGATGCGGGGGTTGCCTCCCATCCAGAGATTGAACCATCCTTGATCGATCCAATCACTGTGCCACCCACAGAAGTGTGGTGGGATCTCTGTGCTGGACCACACCTGAACTTTACGGGAGATATTCACCCCGATGCATTTGCGCTCTTAAGTGTGGCGGGAGCCTACTGGCGCGGGGACGAGACCAAGTCCCAGTTGCAGCGGATCTATGGCACGGCCTGGGAAACACCCGACCAACTGCAAGCCTATCTACAGCAGAAGGAAGAAGCCAAGCGCCGGGATCATCGGAAGCTGGGGCAAGAGTTGGATTTGTTCAGCATTCAAGAAGATGCGGGAGGCGGGTTGGTGTTCTGGCATCCTAAGGGCGCACGGATGCGGTTGCTGATTGAGGATTACTGGCGTTCGGCCCATCTGACAGCAGGTTATGACCTGTTGTATACCCCCCATGTGGCGAATCTGGAGTTGTGGAAGACTTCGGGGCATGTCGATTTCTACCGGGAGAATATGTTCGATCCCATTGAAGTTGAGGCGCAACAGTATCAACTCAAACCCATGAATTGCCCGTTCCACGTGTTGACCTATCAAAACCAATTGCATTCCTATCGCGAGCTGCCGCTCCGGTGGGCCGAGTTGGGGACGGTGTATCGTTATGAGCGATCGGGGGTGTTACATGGACTGATGCGGGTGCGGGGCTTTACCCAGGACGATGCTCACATCTTTTGTCTCCCAGAGCAGGTGGCACGGGAAATTTTGGGAGTGCTAAATCTGACGGAGAAAATTTTGTCGGACTTTGGTTTTCCTGAGTATGAAGTAAATCTTTCGACACGTCCGGCCAAGTCGGTGGGAACGGATGACATTTGGCAACTCGCCACCGAAGCTTTAGTGGAAGCATTGAATACTAAGGGTTGGGACTATGTGACCGATGAAGGCGGGGGCGCATTTTATGGTCCCAAAATCGATATCAAAATTCAGGATGCCATTGGGCGGCTCTGGCAATGTTCAACAATTCAGGTGGATTTCAACCTGCCGGAACGGTTTGATATGAACTATGTGGCGGCGGATGGCTCGCGCCAGCGTCCAATTATGATTCATCGGGCCATTTTTGGGTCTTTGGAGCGCTTTTTTGGCATTTTGGTAGAGAACTATGCGGGTACTTTTCCCCTGTGGTTAGCGCCTGTGCAAATACGCTTGCTGCCAGTCAGTGATGCGCAGCGTTCCTATGCTGAGGCAACTGCTCAACAACTCCAAGAACGGGGCTTTCGGGTAGAGGTCGATGCCAGTGGCGATCGCCTGGGTAAGCAAATTCGCACGGCTGAGTTAGAGAAGATCCCAGTGACTGCGGTTGTGGGCAAGCGAGAAGTAGATTCCCACACTTTAAGTATTCGCACCCGTCAGAGTGGTGATTTGGGGGCGCTGACGGTACCAGAGGTCATTGAAAGGTTACAAGTAGCGATAACAAAAAAACAGTTATTTAGCTAGCTGTCATCTTCTCTCCTGCTTAAGCAAGGTCTGCCCCCTAACTAATACAGCCAGTGAGGTACTGTTATAAATCTCTTTCTGTTATGAACCTCTTTTCTCAATCTAAGCCCAAGTGCAATCCAGCCCCTTTGCAACAGCTCAAGACCTGGGTCTATGACCGCCTGAAACTCGACCCAGATGTCTCCATCTCGGTTAGCCAGCTTCAGTGCAAAGAACCCGGTTGTCCTCCGATCGAGACCGTCATTACAATTTTGAGCCAGCCTGCCCAGCATTACAAAATCCACAAAGCATTGGATGACATTGAGCAGGTTGATTTAATCCACCTATTTCAAACTAAGTAGTGCAGCGCGGCGGAAATAAGGCACCAGCCTCATATTGGCTTCTTACCTTGATACACAATCATTTTGAATAGAGAATTGCTGAATTTTGAATTCCGCGCAGCGGCAGTAGCCCTTCCGCATAAGAGGACAACACCATGGCTCCATCACTCATTCTGGCTCATGTTGAGGCGGGCAGCCGGTTAACGGCGTTGCTGAACGGGCAGTTTACGCCGACGGCAATCGCAGCGGGAATTGCGATCGCCTATGCCTTAGGTGCCGTGCATGCTCTTTCCCCCGGTCACGGCAAAACTCTGGTGGGGGCTTACCTGGTGGGCAGCCGAGGCACACCCCAGGCCGCTCTCTGGCTGGGGCTAACCACCACGGTGACTCATACCCTAGCCGTTTTCATTCTGGGAGTGACCACCCTGCTGGCCTCTCATTACATCGATCTCGACCGGGTTTATCCGATATTGGGAGCCGCCAGTGGGTTGGCGATTTGTCTGGTGGGGCTGCGCTTGCTGGCAATGCGCTTGAGGGATGGACATCACCCTCACCACCACCCCGCTCGTCACCATCACGCTCATCATCACCATCACGACCAACCGAGGGAAGACTGGTCATCAATTTTGGCCATTGGCATTTCGGGGGACTGGTGCCCTGCCCATCGGCCCTGGTCTTGCTACTGAGCGCGATCGCGCTACACCAAATTGCCTATGGGTTAGTGCTGATAGGTGGCTTTAGTCTGGGTCTGGCATCCGCGATCACTACCCTGGGGTTAGCCGCCGTCTATGGAAGACAATGGCTCGAAAAAGCCCCCATCGGTGCTGGAGTTATGCAGCGGCTGTCAGTGGTCAGCGCTTTGGCCACAGTCTGCATCGGTCTCGGTCTGACAACGGTGGCGTTGATGGGATAAGGCGTAGAAATGACTGGGACAGCAGACCAGCCAGGAGCCAGCCCCTGCACCTTGTACCTTGCGACCTACATCCTAGACAAGAAATTTGATCTAATATATTCAGTGATTAGGGTAAACCACCGTGAGCAAATCCCAAACAAATCGGTTCTATGACGTTGCGATCGTTGGTGCCGGAGCAGCAGGCATCGGCTGTGGCGTCGTGCTAAAAGAACTGGGTCTAGAGCGCTTGACAATTTTAGAAAGACATCAGGTTGGAGCCTCCTTTAGCCGCTGGCCTGAGGAGATGAACTTCATCACCCCGTCATTCCCAAGCCATGGTTTTGGACTGCTCGACCTGAATGCAGTGACCTTGAAGACCTCGCCTGCGATCGCCTTTCGGCGAGAGCACATCAGCGGCAAGCAATACGCCCTGTACCTGCAAACCGTTGCCGATCACTTTGAGTTACCGATTCAGACTGAGGTTGACGTAAAGGCCGTCGAGCCGTTGTCCCAGGGGGCTTTAAACTACATACTGCCGCTGGAGACATCCGCACACAATTTGTCATTTGGGCCGCCGGGGAGTATCAATATCCCCATCTCAATCCCTTTCCGGGGGCAGAGCACTGCATCCACAACGCTCAAATTCGGTCGTGGGCGGATCTAGAGGGCGACGAATTCATCATCATCGGCGGCTACGAAAGCGGCATGGATGCCGCTGCCAATTTAGTAGCGCTGGGGAAGAAAGTCGGTGTGCTCGATCGCACCGGGGCCTGGGCCAATCCTGACACCGACCCCAGCATTGCCCTCTCCCCCTACACGCTACAGCGATTAGAGTTTGTCTACCGCACAGGGCGTCTGGATATGGTCGGTAACGCCCTCATTGAAGGCGTCAAAACTATCCCCGGCGGCTACGCAGTCTACAGCGAATCTCAGAAGTGGACGACAGCCCATCCCCCCATTCTCTGCACTGGCTTCGACACCAGTTTGAAACAGATTGCTCCCCTATTCGATTGGTCCGAGGGCTATGCTGCCCTCACTGAGTACGATGAATCCACTCTCACCCCTGGCCTCTTTGTCGCCGGGCCTTCCGTGCGCCATGGGGATTTGATTTTTTGCTTCATCTACAAGTTTCGTCAGCGCTTTGCGGTGCTGGCCAATGCGATCGCCCATCGCCTCGGCCTCGACCCCAGCCCCCTTGATGCCTACCGCCAGGCCGGACTCTTCCTCGATGACCTCTCCTGCTGTAGCAACGACTGCATTTGTTAGCGAGGTTCAAAATTTTGAATTTTGAGTTTTGAATTCTTCTACTGAGCCGCCAACTCAAAACTCAAAACTAAGAACTTGCACCTTTTTCCTCCCCCACCCATCCACCCATCACCCTCCCCATGCCCAGCGCCACTCCCACCCAACGCACCACCGTAATTGTCGGCAAAGAAAGTACCGGCAAATCCGAACTGGCAGCAGCGCTCACGGGGCGTTCTCCTGTCAGCACCAACATTCAGGGATCGACGATCGCCTGCGAAACCTATCAGACCAGAGACGATGCCTTTATCGACACCCCAGGCATTCTCTTTCGCTCCGACACCACCACCACCCGAACCGCCCTGGCGCAACTCCAGGCCCATGACAGGATTTTGTTAGTCGTTAAAGCGACCCATATTGATGATGACCTGGCGGATTTGCTACCGCTAGTGGCTGGAAAGCAAGGGCTGGTGGTCGTCACCTTCTGGGATAAAGTGTTGCCCTCTGACTTCACCCAGCAGGTCTTGGGCCGTTGGGAGCAAACCTCCCAGGTTAGGTTTATTCCCGTGGATGCCCGTCATCTAAGCCAGAGTCAACGCCAGCAGATTCTAGAGGCGTTGCAGACTCCAGTCCCCTTCCCCCAGCAATGGCACCCGATTCCGGCGGGCTGGCGGATCGAGCCCGCCCCCACTTGGTTGGAGCATCCGCGCTGGGGCGGGTTGCTGGCCATCCTATTGTTGCTGTTGCCTGCGGTCATTGCCGTTTGGGTCGCTAATGGAGTCGCGGGCATACTCGATCCACCGATCCAAAGCGGATTAGCCCCTCTGGTCAATTTCCTATCTCAGGCACCCTCGCTGTTAGAGGCGATTCTGATTGGCCGCTATGGCTTAGTTACGATGGGGCCGCTGTTATTTGTCTGGGCGGTACCTACGGTCATTCTGTATGCCCTGTTTTTAGGCGCATATAAGGCCAGCGGTACTCGCGCCTGTTCCAGTTGTTCCCGGCAGACCTGTATGAGTGCGATCGCCTTTGGTTCGGCCTGTTCCTACCAGTTAGGGGCCACTATGGGAGTCTTCAGCGCCGCCAATTTGCCCGGTTTAGTGGTGCCTTACCTGGGCTACTTAACCCTGACGACCCTAATCTACACCCGTCTGATTGCGCCTAAAGCCGCCCGTTCCCCCCACAATACGCTGACGATCGAACGGCGCACGTTTTTGGAAATGCCCCGTTGGTCGGCCATCTGGCGCGAAACCCAAGGTACTCTCAGCCAGTTTTTCACCAATGCGATTCCCATCTTTTTAGCGATCGCGATCGTCGCCTCAGTATTGGACTGGTTTGGCCTCATCACCGCTCTGGCGGGATGGATTAGTCCCCTAATGGGGCTGTTTGGCCTGCCTCCAGAAGCAGCTCTACCCGTTATTTTGGCCTCGATTCGCAAAGACGGACTGCTGCTCTTTGCCGAACCAGACACCCTAGCGGTACTAACACCTCTGCAAATCTTGACGGGCGTGTACCTGGCCGGGGTGTTGCTGCCCTGCCTGGTAACCGCACTGACCATCGCCCGCGAACAGTCGGTGCGGTTTGCGGTGGGGCTGATGGCTCGCCAGGCGATCGCCGCGATCGTTTTTTCTATGCTTCTGGCTTGGGGCGGCGCAGTTTTTGTAGCGTTCACCTGAACAGGACTTACGCATGAAATCTATATGTGCTAGGGTCAACGGCCGTTGACCCCTACAGGTAGTGTTTAACGATCGCTTTTGCGTAAGTCCTGCTGAATTGGCGACAATCTGCATCGGTTTGCTGTTTAACCACAGTAGCGCTAATCGGATCGGAAACAAGATGCTTTACCTACCTATAGCTTTCATCGCCTCTGGGTCAGCACCCCCTGGGTAGGGCTGAACAGAAACGCCAAAAGAAAGATTCCAAAAGCCACTAAAACGATGGCAGACCCCGAAGGAATATCTAGGTAGTAGCTCAAATACATTCCGGCAACACTGGCAAATGCACCCAGACAGCCGCCCAAAATCATCATCTGATGTAACTCTTTGACCAGTAGATAAGCCGTCATCCCAGGAGCCACCAGCATGGCAATCACCAGTAAAACTCCCACGGTTTGCAGACTGGCGACCACCGTCAGGCTAATGGCGGTGACGATGCCGAGGTAATACCAGCGCACCCGCATGCCACCAGCCTGAGCCCCAATGGGGTCAAAGGTGTAGAACAATAACTCTTTGTAAAACAGCCAAACGCCAGTCAAAATGATTAACGTGATGCCGAAGGTCAGCATCAGATCGCCCCGGTTGACCCCCAGGATGTTGCCAAACAAAATGTGAATGACATCAATGCGATTGGCTCCGGGCAAGATCGTTACCAGGGCTGTCCCGATCGCTAGAAACGATGCCAAAATCAACGCCATCACTGAATCCACCTTGAGCCGGGATTGCGACTCAATGCCCGCCAGCACGACGGCACTCACCACCCCCGCTACCAACGCCCCCAACGACAGGGGCAACCCCAGATACACCGCCACCGGCAACCCCGCCATCACTCCGTGAGCAATCATGTCGCCCATCATGCCCATCTGCTGCACAATCATGTAACTGCCCACGACGGCACACAAAACGCCCAGCAAGATTCCCATAGTCAGGGCATTGCGCATGAATTCAAAGCCCAACGGCTCAATTAACCATGTCAAAATAATACGCCTCCCTTTTATCCAATGAATCAAGCACCCGAGAACTTATGCAGCAATGAACCGCACCGGGGCATCGTAAGCTGCCAGCAGGTTGTCTTTCGTCATCACTTCGTAGCGCGACCCCTGCGCGATGACCCGCTTGTTCAGCAATAACATTCGATCGTAGTGACCCAGAATTTCGCCGAGGTCGTGGCTGATGACGAGCAAGGTTTTGGCTTGAGCCTTCAACTCGCTAAAAATCTCGAACATGATGGATTCCGTTTTCCGATCCACTGCGGCGAAGGGTTCATCCAGAATCAGGAGTTCGGCTTCCTTAGCTAGCGCCCCGGCCAAAAATACCCGCTGCTGCTGTCCGCCGGATAGGTCGCTAATGCTGCGATCGCGATACTCATACATACCCACCCGCTCCAGCGCTGCCTTGACTCGCTCGCGAGATTGGCGACTGGGCTGGCGAAACAGCCCGGTTTGCAGGGTGCGGCTCATCATGGCGACATTCCAGACCGTGACGGGATAGTCCCAATCGATTTGCGATCGCTGGGGCACGTAGGCAACCTGCGAAAGCTGGTGCGTCAGAGGTTTCCCTTTCAGCAGAACTGTACCTGTGGCCGATCGAATCAGCCCCAGCATGGCTTTGACCATCGTGCTTTTACCCGACCCGTTCGGCCCAAAGATGCCCACCAATTCGCCAGCGTCAAAGGTACAACTCACATCGTTGAGCGCCGTGAAACTGCGATAGCTCACAGATAAATTTTGAACGAGTAGCATAGCCTGTTTCCGAGAAAGGTGAATAGACAAAGAACAGAAAATGAAGTAAATATGAAATGAGCTTACTGCAAACTGCTCTCAAAAATCAATCCCCTTTCTGTTGAGAGTGACTCTGGAGCCGTCGTTTGCCAACAGTTACGCTGCCAGGCGCGACTTCCGGATGCCACCGGGAGCGACTGATATCAAATTCGCACCTCAACAGCAGGTTATCCCGATCGTGCAAACTCTTTCGGTAAAAGCAGTTCGCCGTTTTGTTTTTCCTGCCTACGACGCCTACGACCCCCAGATTTGATATGATTTTTTAGTCTGCTCGGTTGCGGTGCCGCGATCTCGCCGCCGTTTACCCCCAAACCCCTTGAGCCATCCATGAGGGGCTGAAACGGTTGATTCCACAGAGGAGGCACTTTGTTACCGATGCAGGATTGGGTCGTTTGTTATGATACCCTTTAAGCTTGACAGGATTTTTTCTTAATTAAACACCTAATCAGGAGACTCCAATGGGTTTTTTCTTTCAGTCAAAGCCTCGTTTTGCAGGCACTTTCGCCGCTTTAGCAGTTGTGGCTGGATTGGCGGCCTGTGGCACCCCGACCGAGACGACCACCGCCCCGAGGAAACGGTAGAAACCAGCGAAGCGGCCAGTGATGGTGAAACACCAGAGGTCATCGCCTCCTACAGCGTCCTCTGCAGCATGGTGGAGCAAGTTGCCGCAGGGGTTTTAGTACCCAACTGCCTGGTCAACTATGACCAGGACCCGCACACCTATGAGGCTACTCCGTCTGACCGACGGGCGATCGAGGTGGCGGATGCGGTGTTCTATGCAGGGTTAAACTTCGAGCCGTCGATTATCGAGATGGCGGAAGCAACCACTACCCCGGCGCCCAAAGTGGCGGTACACGACGAAGCAGTTGAAGATGTTATTGAAGTAGAGGAGGACGGGGAAGTGGAACCCGACCCCCACATCTGGCACGATGTCGAAAACGGCATCCGCATGGTGGAGTCGATCGAGCAAACCCTGGTTGAAATCGACCCCGCCAATGCCGACACTTACGCCAGCAATGCCGACGCCCTGATCGGTGAGTTGGAGCGGTTGGACACCTGGATTCCCGAACAAATTGCCACCATTCCAGAGAATCAGCGCCGCCTGATTACTACCCACGATGCCATGAGCTATTACGCCAGAGCCTATGGCCTGGTGGTCGAAGGCACGCTATTGGGAATCTCCACAGAGGAAGAACCCACGGCAGCCCAGGTCAAATCCCTAGTGGATGGGATTCAGGCGATCGGCGTTCCGATCTTGTTTGCGGAGTTAACCACCAACGACAAGGTGCTGCAAACCGTCGCCAATGAGGCGGGCGTCGATATTTCCAAGGATGTGTTGATTGCCGACGGCATTGGCGAAAAGGGCACTCCCGGTGGCAGCTATCAGGGCATGCTGGTTTACAATACCTGTACCATTGTGACCGGCCTGGGGGCACCTGTTCGGAGTTTGAGTAAGCCGCTGCAGACCAATGACGCCGCCCCCCCAGATCGACTCACGCTCCAGATTAAGCAGCGCCGCAGTTGGAAACCTCGATTTCTGGTTTGGGGAGGATTGTATACTGGCATTGCCCTGGGCATTTCAGTTTATCTGTTCTTGCAAACGCCTATGTTGCTTTAGCTCTACCTGGGGGCGATCGCCGCTTTGCTGATTGATAGTGTGGCGGTGTTTTACCGCAGACAAAAATCAATTTGGAATGAATTTCTAACTTTTGCGGCTGTATGTCTGGCTGCTCCCTTGGCGGCGATGGCCACAACAGGAACGGCAACGATTGCACTGTTGGGCTTATGGCTCTTGAATACCCTGTTTTTCAGCAGTGCTATTTTTACCGTGAAGCTGCGTAAACCTAAAAAAGCGCGATCGCTGTTTCCGGGTCTGGTTTATCACGGTATCGCCACGCTAATAGTCTTGGGTTTATGGTACGTTGGCTGGCTGCCTGGGCTGGCAGCGATCGCTTTCGGTATAGTCCTGCTGAAGTTCGGGTTCATTCTCTGGAACTTGGAATGGTACAAAGCGGCTGCTATGAAGAATGTGGCGCTGGTGGAAACACTTTCACATCGAGAAAACCTAAATCTCTAATTAGAATGATTTTCGTTCTCACAATATGCGAATATATAGAGGTAGATGTGAACTCTTTGTAAAGTGGCTGTCTGCAAATTTACAGCAAACCGAGAAAGAGACGAACGTAGTTCCCGAATCAACGACCAACCAACGCTCTGAGTCCCAACTGAGGCAATCTATTTACTCCAGACCAGCGATATTCATTGTTTCTGTCCTATGTCATCACAATTTGCTGCCCGAACTTCAGTTGAAGCTGTCGAAGAAGGGATGCTTTTGGCTCCTAAGTTTGACGTCAATGGTCTCATCCCCGTTATCACCACCGATGCTGCAACCGGCGAGGTGCTGATGCACGCCTATATGAATGAAGCGGCGTTGCTAAAAAACCCTTGAAACCGGCGAAGCTCACTACTACAGCCGCAGTCGTCAGCAGATCTGGCACAAGGGAGCCACCAGTGGGCTGGTGCAGGCCGTGCAGCAATTGCTGATTGATGACGACCAGGATTGCCTGTGGATGAAGGTCACGATAGCTGGAACAGGGGCCAGTTGCCATGTGGGCTATCGCTCTTGCTTTTACCGTCAGATTTCTCCTGGTGAGGGCGATGTTAAGGCGAGTCCGCCCATTGCGCTCGTGCTTACGGAAACCACCAAAACTTTTGACCCCGTCGCCGTCTATGGGGATGCTCCCAATCATACTCAACTTTGAACCAAGGAAGGTTCCGGATGCCAACGAGGGCGATCGCGTCAATCTGGAGATTTGGGCGTGCTTACCCTTGAAGAGTTACAGGAAAAAATGCAAGCCGCCTGACAAATCACTCTTCTGATTGTCACTCTTCAAAGAGGAATGTGCGCCCATGCGCTATATTCAGATGACACCAATTCATAACCTTAACCGTTGAACAATGACTTCCACTACCCAGCAACTGCCTCCAAATTTAGAACAGATTATTCAAAAGTTTCAGCGCATCACTGAACCGAAACGACGCTACGAATATCTGCTGTGGTTTGCGAAGCGCGTGCCGCCTTTTCCCGATGAGGCCAAGATTTCCGCCCATCGGGTCCCGGGCTGTGTATCCCAGGTGTATCTCACCGCTACCCTTCAAGACGGGTGCATTGTTTACCAGGCCGATGCCGATGCTCAAATTCCCAAGGGGCTGGTGGGGCTATTGATGGAAGGACTCAATGGCATCCCACCGGAAGAGGTTGTGCAGTTGTCCCCCGACTTTATTCAGCAAACTGGGCTAAATGTCAGTCTCACCCCGTCTCGGAGCAATGGTTTCTACAATATTTTCAAGACCATGCAGCAATGGGCGATCGCCCTCACAGATTCTCTCTAGGGAAAAGACGATCCGAGTCATGTGTATAGCGCGATGATTGGGTAATATAAGCATATTAAATTCCAGGAGGTGAGCGGATGCAATGGGCAATTTTGAGTGGTATTGAGGGCAATTTAGCGGCTTATGAAGCGGTGTTGCAGGATATTCGACGGCAGCGCAGCCCGGTCACTGACCTATACATAGTCGGAGATGCGATCGGGCTAAAGGGGACAATGAGGCCGTGATTCGGCGACTGCGATCGCCCCGCTCGGGAGAACTCGAACCTCAGGTTTGTATCGGTTGGTGGGAAGAGCAATGCTTTAGTTTGCATGGGCTGAGTGGGTTGCTAGATGCCCCCGAACTGATGGCCAAATTTGGGGGCGATGGGGTCAAGCACCTGTGGGAATCGGTATCGCGGGAGTCGGTGGGGTGGTTGCGATCGCTCCACTTTGGCTTTCATGAACTGGACTGCTTACTCATCCACGGCAGTACCGTTAGCTATGCCGATGAACTCACGCCAGAGACACCTGCGATTCAGTTGTGCGATCGCCTCATCCGCGCCGATGCGAATACCCTATTTTGTGGGAGATCGGGGCTGACCTTTGAATGCTGGGTGACTCCCGGTAAACTCCGCTCAACAGTCACGACCTTAGACGGCAAACAGGAGCCACAGGAACAGGGGAAAACACCCCGCCGCGTTGTCGGCGTTGGATCTGTAGGGCGCACCCAAGGTCTGGCAACCTACGCCCGATATAACCCTGGCAATGATGACGTAACCTTTAGCACTGTAACCTATGGATAAACCCAAAGCAATGGAAGAAGACGTGCCGCTCTACCATTTTCTTTGAGAGGAGGCGATCGCGTGGGTCTCCTTGGGTTTTGGCGATCAGTAAAACTTATATATACGCCAAATCAAGGCTCGATCGCCTTTCTTCTCCAAAATTGTATACTGAGATACAATTTACACCATAGACCCAGGAGAGCCGATCTCGTTCCCCATCACCACTTAACGGGCAGTATTCTTAAACCTTTAGTCCGGACAGTTTTTCGACCCCAGAACCAGGATATAGCAAGGGTTACGGCAAAAGGCGCATCATTTTTTTCAAGGTCAGCCCCAGGGCTAACTTGTAAAAAATGGCTCGATCTCCCAAAGGCTGACGCTGTAAGGCTTACAGCGTCTTTCCCCAAAGAGTCCGGAGTATTGCTTAACAATTCATAAAAATATAGTGTAGTGTAGGATGTCTGAGGGTGATAATCATTCTCATATTGCGCTGAGGGGGAAACGATCGCGCTGCATGATTATGCTGCGATACGTGCTCCGCACAGGCAAGCCAACGTTCTACCCAAAAACGACTGAACTATTACGACTGGGCGTTGCACATTTTGGGGATGATGCCTACGCATGCACATAACTTAAACTGGCTTGTAGTCTAGGTTTAAGACTTCTGCAACTATGCCCATCATCCCGTAATTGTGCAACGCCTACGACTGAATTGTTCGACGAATACGTTACTGACCCATTTACTGACTGAACTCGCTCTATGATCTTATCCATTTCACCCGACGATATCCGCAAGCAGGCTATCCTTACTGAACCAAAAGCTCCCGTCTCGGACGAGGAAATGCGGCAAGCGGTCCGCACCTTGCTCCTGGGTTTAGGGGAAGATCCCGATCGCGAAGGTCTGCGCGACACGCCCAAACGGGTCGTTAAAGCCCTTAAGTTTCTGACCTCCGGCTATAACCAATCCCTGGATGAATTGTTGAATGGGGCTGTATTCCACGAAGATACCAACGAAATGGTGTTGGTGCGTGACATTGACTTGTTTAGCTCCTGCGAACACCATATCCTGCCTATTTTGGGACGCGCCCATGTCGCCTACATTCCCAATGGCAAAGTCATTGGTTTATCCAAAATTGCGCGCATTTGTGAAATGTATGGCCGTCGTTTGCAGGTGCAAGAACGGCTGACTCAACAAATTGCTCATGCATTGCAGGGACTATTGCAACCGCAAGGGGTTGCTGTGGTGGTGGAAGCGACCCACATGTGTATGGTCATGCGCGGGGTGCAAAAACCGGGTTCCTGGACCGTGACCAGTTCCATGCAAGGGGTGTTTGCAGAGAATGTCAGTACCCGTCAGGAGTTTATGGCTTTGATTCGCCATACCCCATCGTTGCACTAAGGATTTTCTCCTCATCAGCCCAGCCGTTGCTCTTTTGAGGCTCGTTGCACCCACCTGGAAAGGCCCATTACGAGCGATAGGGGCTCCGATTCCTGTGGCAAGCGGAGTTATAAATTTGGTGCGATCGCCCCTGTTGGGACAAGCACTCTACGCCCTCAACACTCACCCCGCGTAGTGGAAGTGGATGTATCAGCGTCATGTGTATGTCGATCGAGACAAACTTACGCCAGACTTTATGACCATCAAACATCAAATCACCCAGCAACCCTGTGCCAGATTTGCCCCCGCCGCCTTTGTCACGGGTGGACTCGATCCAATGAGCGATCGGGAGGAATGGCTGAGGGTGGGCGATCGATCACCTTGCCTGTACAAGCGATCATTCCACCCAATCTACCAATCCTAACTAAGTGCTTTGGCTAGGGCTATAACTCATTGTGCCTGTTGCATCTGCCGCCAGGATTGGGACAGAACCTTTCCGGCTGACCGTGCAAAAACGAAGGTTAACAAGAAACCCACCGCTAAATCAGGCAGAATGGACTGGGTTAGAGAGACTAGGGCTGCCGCCACCAGCACAGCAGTATTAGCAATGATGTCATTGCGAGAACACAGCCAAACCGAAGCCATATTCAGGTTATCGTTGCGATGACGAGTCAATAGCACCAAACACAACAAATTAGCCAATAACGCCCCAACCCCGATGAGGCCCATAATTGATGCTTCAGGACTGGCACCCGTAAAGAGTTGATAACTGGCTTTTGCGAAAACGCCAATCGCAAATAAAAACATGATCATTCCCTTGAGGAAGGTGGCTCCAGCTTGACGAAAAACGCTCTTGTTGATGACATACAAGCTGCTGGCATAAACCAGCGCATCCCCCAGCATATCTAGCGAGTCCCCGGTTAAAGATAGGGAAGCGGCTTCTCACCCAGCCCCAAACTCGATGGCAAACATTACAGCATTAATCAGCAGAACGATCCAAAGCACCCTAGCCTGTTGTTGCTTTAGTTTCAACAGCTCAGCAGCCTTGGCTTGACAGCAGCGCTCGCCCATCCTGCCCGGAAGCATTCTAATATTCAAACTAACATTAGAAGGTTATAATTAAACGACGTTCAAACGAATGTTAGAACGTATTACTGGGTCAGCTAATTATTCGAGCAGCTGACTCAGCGCATGGCGAAGGATCTCGGCGACGCGCTGATCCCTTAAAGAGTAGTAAGCCAGTTTGCCATCATTTCTGTACTTCAGAATCTTGAGGTCACGCAGCTTTCTCAAGTGGTGGGAAGCCGTGGCAATCTTGATGTCCAGTAGAGCCGCCACATCACAGACGCACAATTCTTCCCCACTGCTGAGCGTATACAAAATTTTCAAGCGCGAGCGATCGGCTAACGCACTAAACAGAATTTGGGCTTCTTCCAGCACGTCATTGCTTGGCAGGGCTTGATTCGCTTGATTGACCAACTCAACGTTGAAGCAACGGACTTGGCATATATCGTTTGACTTTGACTGGGTCACGTCTTAAAGCTCAGACTCTACATCTCAATACTACCGGCATGGTGTCAGGTTATTGCTAACCGCTTCAACCCGCTGTACTCACTTTGAATGGCGATCGCCCTTGCCTGAACCAAGTGGTGTAAGATATTTAAGAATGATAATCGTTTTCACTTTTATTGTCATATGTCATCCTCCCCGATTTCGTCTCCGCCGCAAAGGCCCGTAGCAGATACTACTGAAGCTGCACCTGAAAATAGAACCGATGCAGTGAGTGGAACTCCCCGCACCCCTGTACAGCGTCCACGTCGTCTGCGTCGTACTGATGCACTGCGGCGAATGGTACGCGAAACGGTGCTGACGGTGGATGACCTGATTTATCCGCTGTTTGTGATGGAAGGAGAAGGACAGCAGGAGGAAGTACCCTCGATGCCTGGTTGTTTTCGCTATTCCCTGGATCTGTTGTTGGATGAGGTGAAGGCGGCGCGTGACCTGGGCATTGGGGCGATCGCCCTCTTTCCACTCATTCGGCATCACCAAAAAGACAATGCTGGAACCGAAAGCTATAACCCCGATGGATTGATTCCCCGTGCAGTACGAGCCATCAAGCAGGCGGTTCCCCAAATGCTGGTGATTACTGATGTGGCGCTCGATCCTTACAGCAGCGAGGGACATGACGGCATTGTCAAAGATGGGCAAATTCTCAACGATGAAACCGTTGCCGTGTTGGTAAAACAGGCGCTTGTGCAGGCAGAAGCCGGAGCCGATTTTGTGGCTCCATCGGACATGATGGATGGTCGAGTCGGAGCCATCCGTCGAGCGCTGGATGGGTCAGGGTGGATCAATGTAGGCATTCTCGCCTATTCCGCAAAATATGCCTCGGCTTACTACGGACCGTTTCGCGATGCCCTGGATTCGGCTCCCAAGTTTGGCGATAAGAAAACCTATCAAATGGATGCGGCAAATGCCAGAGAAGCCCTCAAGGAAGTGGAACTGGACATTGCAGAAGGGGCGGACATCGTGATGGTGAAACCGGCTCTGGCGTATCTGGATGTGATTTGCCGCATGAAGCACCACACGAATTTGCCGGTCGCTGCCTACAACGTCAGCGGGGAATACGCCATGATCAAAGCGGCAGCGCAGCAGGGCTGGATTGATGAACAAAAGGTGATGCTAGAAACCCTAACCAGCATGAAACGGGCAGGTGCTGATGTAATTTTGACCTATTTCGCTAAAGCAGTTGCCCTGGCGTTGCGAGCTTAAGCGAGAGCAGAACTGGGCGATTAGAAGACTTGAGATCTTCTGATTCCCCAGATTCATATTGTTACACGACTTGGAAGGTTAAGGCTAGCTCAATCTCCGCTTCGCTAATTTTAATTTCGATCTTGCTGGAATTTATATCAGTCATTGGTATCTTGGAAGCGCCTTGTGCTGGCGGGACTGAGCTTTTTCTGCCAACAACTTGCGATCGATCAGCCTGAATAGCACTACTGCTATTATAGAACTAGCGACTCCCAAGGCAGCAGATCCGTAGAGTGCTATCCATGTCATTTCTTGCTGACTTTTCAAAGTCAGCAAGCGACTCATCAACAGACGATCTTCCTCTGCTATAAATAATTCGACGCTGCTGCGAGTGCTATTCGTTGCTCTTTTACCTGCCAGCATAATCTCAGATAATGCTGCTGGCGACTCTGGGGGTTGCTGATTCCGGGTCAGATAAGATTCCAACTCCTCCTGTCTCTGTTCTACGGAGCTTTTTATTTCCAGGATTCGCTGACTCTGTTTGGGGTTATCTTTCACTAGATCCCGCAGTTTCTCTAGGGACTCGGGAATAACTGCGATCGCAAGAGTGATAATGTTCGAGTAACTCTTGATTTTGAGTCAGTTTATATCCGCGCATTCCTGTTTCCGCATCTATCAAGTTCGCGAGAATATGTTCCGCAGGGCACTATGTTGCACCCATTTTTCCGCCTCATATGTCTTCACCTGCAACAACCAAAATATTCCCAAGTATGTCACTCAAATTTAAATCATAATGACCGCAATTAACATTTTGCCTACTGTTAACTAATTCCCCAAACTTTTTATTATGCTCATCTTTCACCTCCCCTCCGTCTCTTTGATTAATATTAATTAACCGGGTTAATAATTATCCCTATCCCTGGTATGACATTAACCCGGCTTTCTGGAACATGGTTATATTTGATTGAATAAAGTCCGCATTGACTCTATCCTTTGGCGGTTTACCCCTATATCTGACTGTCCCAAACGAGAGGCCGATCGGACGTGAATCACCTTAGCATTATCATCCAACAAAAATTCTACATCATCCACGTATCCCATTATTTTACTGGTAAACTCAGCATACAAGTAGTTATCTGAGTCGGTAACTATCTGAGTGCGGGGCTGATTTTGGATCGTTGCCTTCAGTTTGGCCAAGGCTTCAGTTGGGGTTGAATTATAACTCAACGGCTGGATATAATGTTGTTGGTCTGTTTCTGGACCTTGGCTACAGACACAGTTAGGCGATTTTGGACAAGGGGTCAACTTGCCATTTTTGACGCCAATGTTAGTGGGTCGTTTTCCTGCAAACATAATTCACCCTAAATCTTTTTTCTGACTGACCTGTCCGTTGCGCGGACAGAACACTCCTTCATTATAACCTTGCCTGGTTCGGTCTGAGTCAGAAGATGCTAATCTTTTTTCCGCCCAGCAGCAGTAAGTTGGATCCAGTTTCATCCCGACATCGGGTCTCCCCAGCTTTTTGGCGACGGTTGTCCTGTCGATGTCGTAAGGGTAGTGCGATCGCGCTACGACATCGAAACCCAGTCAGGGGTCGAAAAAGGGTAAGGTGGGATGTGCATCACCCTACAGGTTGTCAATGCAGCAATTCTTCTAATTGTTGCTGTTGCCAAAGGGTTTGGTATAAACCGGGTTGTTGCATGAGTTCGGCGTGAGTGCCGATCTGAACGATCGCACCTTTATCCATGACAAAGATGCGATCGGCGGTAGCAGCAGCGGACATTTGGTGAGAGATAAAAATCACGGTTTGGCGCTTGGTTCCTTCCGAGAGATTCCTGAGAATGTTGGTCGCGGTTTGGTTATCCACGCTGGAAAGGGCATCATCTAATATTAACACGGGGGCATCCACAAGTAAGGCCCTGGCTAAGGCGGTGCGCTGTCGCTGTCCGCCGGAAAGGGTTACCCCCCGTTCCCCGACGATGGTTTCATATTGTTGGGGAAAGTTGCCGATTTCTGAGTGCATTTGTGCTTGTTTGGCGGCGATTTCGATTTCTATACCTTCCAGAACGGGGTCGCCGTAGCGGATGTTATTCTTGATGGTGGTGCTGAACAGAAAGCTGTCTTGGGGGACGTAGGCGATCGCCCCTCGCAAGTCATCCAGTTTCAGCAGGGTAATATCGTAACCATCCAGAAAGATAGTCCGGGGGGAATATCTAGCAAGCGGGGCAAAGCATTGGCTAAAGTAGACTTACCAGCACCAATAGGTCCGACAATGGCCACTGTTTCCCCAGGTTTGATGGCAAAATTTACATCCTTGAGGGCAGGAGTTTTGGCTCCCGGATAGGTATAATTGAGATGTTGGGCTATTAGTTGACCTCGGATAGGAGTTGCTAACTGGGCGGCGTAGTCCAGGTCTTTAATCTTGGGTTCGACTTGGAAAATGGTCTCGATGCGATCGACACTCACTTCACCCCGTTGATAGGCACTAATAGTGAAACCGAGTAAAGCTGTGGGGAAAACCAAGCGTTCCGCGTACAGGAGGAGAGCCAGAAAATCCCCAATGGTGATCGTACCACGGGCGATCGCGCTTGTCCCCAGCCACATTAACACGAGCAAACTGAGATTAGCTAATGCTTCTACTAGAGGAAATAGCAGATAGCGAGTTCTGGCCAGGCGCAGATTTGCACCCAACAGTTGACGATTAAACTGACGAAAAGCGCGGCCTTCGTTCTCTTCCTGGGCATATATTTTAATCAAACTAATGCCACTCATATCCTCTTGAATGAGATCGCTGACGCGGGAGAGTTCTTCTTGCACTTCCTGCTGCTGACTACGCAGGCGATGGCTAAATAACTGGACAATAACCAGCATGAAAGGATAGACTGCGATCGCCCATAAAGTCAGCCGTCCATTAATAGACAGCATCAAGGGGAGAGTCAAGCTGTAAGCAAAGATCATATTTGCCAGACTCAGCACCGCAAACCCCACCAGTCGGCGGATATTATCCACATCGCTAGTAGCGCGGTTAATCAAATCTCCCACCTTATTAGCAGCAAAATAGGCGGGTTCTAAAGTTAACAGTTGCCTAAATATACTCTGTTTCAGGTCAAATTCTACCCAACGTCCGACGCCAAAGATTAACAGGCGCGATGCCATGCGAATTACCCACATTATACAGGCCAGTAGTAGGACGATCGCCACGTAGCCCATGACCTGACTAAAGTCGAAATTGGTTTGCAGTCGATCGATGGTATTACGAATCTGCAGGGGGATGTAGACGCCTAGTGCGTTGACAATAAATAAAGCTGCGATGCCTAAAGACACCGGTTTCCAGTGGGGACCCATATAAGCGCCCAGTTTTTGTAACCTTGATTTCGCCATGTTTGTTGTTGCGCTTTAGCGCTTATTGGTGAATGGCTGGACATCTACCATCTTACCACTAAGATAAAGGTCATTTAATATCAAGTCGCCACCACCTTCTGTGTCCCCCGGGAGCGCTAAAAACACTACCCGGGAGAGACAGACCTCACCCTTTAGGGTGGGGCAAGACTTACCTTCGCCTGGCGGGCTAGATGACAAAATGGAGATGTCCCTGGCATTTAATATAAAGTAGGGTGGACATTGCCTAGGCTGTTGATGGCGCGATCGCCTACAATTCATATAGAGCAGCTGAAATCTTTCACCAGAGGGGATTTAACTTGTCGCAATTACCCACTATTCTCGTTACTGGCGGGGCTGGATATATTGGCTCCCATACCGTGCTAGCGCTGAAGAACGCTGGCTATGATGCGATCATTTTAGACAATTTGGTCTACGGGCATCAAGATTTAGTCGAACAGGTGCTCCAGGTCAAGCTAGTTGTTGGGGATACGAGCGATCGGGCCTTGCTGGACCAGTTATTTGCCACCCACAACATTCAGGCAGTCATGCATTTTGCGGCCTTTATCGCCGTGGGCGAGTCCGTCAAAGAGCCCGGGATGTACTACCAGAATAATGTTAGCGGCACCTTAACCCTGCTGCAAGCAATGGTAGCAGCGGGGGTGAAACGGATTGTCTTTTCTTCCACCTGCGCTATTTATGGCGAAACCCAGATCCTGCCCATTCCCGAAGATCATCCCCACAATCCTCTCAGTCCCTACGCCGCTAGTAAAGCTATGGTAGAACGGATTCTGGCAGATTGCGATCGGGCTTACGGTCTTAAGTCAGTCTGTTTCCGTTATTTTAACGCCGCCGGGGCCGACCCGAGTGGTTTGCTGGGGGAAGACCACAAGCCCGAAATCCACCTTATTCCCCTGGCCTTGCTGACCGCTTTAGGCAAACGAGAATCCCTGTCTATTTTTGGCACAGATTACTCCAGTCCCGATGGCACTTGCGTGCGGGACTACATTCACGTCGCCGACCTGGCAAGCGCCCATGTTTTGGGTCTGGAATATCTGCTGGATGGGGGTGATAGTGAAGTCTTTAACCTGGGCAATGGTAATGGTTTTTCTGTCAAGCAAGTGATTGATACCGCTAGAACAGTTACCGGTAGAGAAATTCCCGCCTTCGAGTGCGATCGGCGTGCGGGCGATACATCCGTTCTGGTGGGCAGCAGTTCCCGGGCCAGAACCATCCTCAACTGGACTCCCCAATACCCAGACCTAGATCGAATTATCGCCCACGCTTGGCAGTGGCATCAGCGGCGGCACGGGTAATAAATTCCTTTACTATATCTTCACTTTTATCTCGTTCCCTGTCTCTGGCGTCTCTGGCAGGGAACGGTCTCCGTGAGGCGAGGCCTCTTGTTAAGATGAACGGCAGAACTTAGATATCTCGTTTGCGATCGATCAGCGCGGCGCAGCCGTAGCCTTCTTTCTTTTTTCCTCTTGCCATTCTTTCGCGATCTGTGCCACTTCCTCGATTTCCTCAAAATCAACCCGCATTACAGCCTTTTCTACTTCCACACCCAAAGCGACGCTGACATCAAGAAGCTCTACAAAACTGGCACATTGATAATCTGTATCTTCATACTCCTTCACCCGCTGTGAGTAAATTCCCAGTGTCTGCGCTAATTCTTCCTGGCTAATTTTGGCAGCCATCCTGGCTTTAATTAAAACCAATGGCAGTTTATTGAAATTCTCAACTTGGATTTGCAAAACATGCTTTTGGTCACAATCTCTTACTCTTTCATATTCCGCAATTTCATATTTGAAATCGTCAACTTGACGCTGATACGAGTTTCGATACATTTGCCAGCGCATTGGGTCGTCAGCTTTCAAGTTTTCATCGCTATCCAATTTAGCTACTGTCCCTTCAAACCGTCGCAACCAATCTAATGTGTTCTGATATTCTTGCTCATTTTTAATCATCATATTCCCACATCTGTCAATCTATCGCAATGAACTGCATATTATACAGCATAAATCGCGTTTTTGAACTCAGTGCGATGGGGACGGGCGAAATTTTCCAATCGCCATCTAGGTATTACTTGTAATGATATGTAATATTGACGGGCGATATCGGGGCTCGAACCCTATAGGACATCGTAGCTAACGTAATTCGCCATCTCGGTATTACTTGTAATGATATGTAACATTGACGGGCGATATCGGGACTCGTTCGGGATCCGGGGGAAGCGCGTAGGGCGGGCGATAAGATCTGCCGGAGTTTGACGGCGGTGGGTTACGGCTGCGCCTGCAGTGCGCGTAGCGCTACCCACCCTACGACTGTCGCACTACCTGGTTTCTGGGTTACACTACAAACGACCTTCAAGCCAATCTTCCCCACCCGGTAATTGAGCTAAATGTTCATCGACGATATCGGGCAACTCTTTTAAATTATGAACGTAAGTCAGAGCTAACAATTGTTGAGCAGTCTGAATTAGCTGGGTTTTATCCATCATCTCTGAAAGTTGCGATGGTCTGAATAAGCCGCCCCGCACTTCCGCACTCGCTGGACGAAAGGCAGCCGCTAAGGCATCTTCCAGATAAGGCTGCCATTCATCTGACTTGATATAGTAAGAGGTTTTATTGTCTTTGAGATTCAGCTTTTTAATTTGTAGTAGAGAATCGGAAATTGAAGCAACCCAAGAGTTGGTTAAACGCGACTCTACTTGGTTTTTTATCAAATGAATCAACATCCTGACTAGAAATGATTCGATATTTCGCAAAATTGCTTGTTTGCTCATTCCCTCTAGCTCATCCACGATCGCCAAAGCGTCTTGATAGCGTTCCTCCAGGATGCTATTTCTCAGATCGATAAGTTCCTGCGTCATAAATCTTGCCCTTCTGCGCTGATGCGTCTATTATAACAATTAACCGGGAGTTGGAAGTTGGGAGTGGTCAAAACCCCTTGGTAGAGGGGGCGATCGATGTCTCCGGAGTAGTGCGACGGGTGTGGTCAAAAGTAGTTGATAGAGTAAAGCAATGAGCGACTCTAACCGGTAGTGGGCAGATCCGGGGTGAGGGGGTATAAAAGGTAATCAACCTAGCTAGATAATAGACAATTATGACAAAAGGCTGCTTTTTCAAGAAAAAAGGTTCTGCTCTCATAGCTGAAAAGATCTTTTTATTGTCAGTAAAAAGATCTTTTCTCCTCGAGAGAAGATCTTTTTCTCTCGAGGAGAAAAAGATCTTCTCTCATAGCGAAGAAGATTCTTTTCTCGCCGATAAAAGAATCTTCTCTCATAGCGGAAAAGGATCGGGTGGGGTGTGGTCAAAACCCGTTGGTAGGAAGCGCGAAGCCAAGCGCGAAGCCAAGCGCGAAGCCAAGCGCGAAGCCAAGCCCGTTCCCAGGCGGAGCCGTGGGAACGAGAGGCCCGGCTACAGGAACAAAGCCCACGCGCAGGGCCCCCTCCTCGCAGCGGAATGGGCCCTCCGCGTGCAGGGGCTGTATACATGTATCTGAGATGCACCTGGCGATCAACTACTTTTGACCACACCCGATCGGGTGTGGTCAAAACCCGTTGGCGGCGCGGCCATAGCCTTCTTTCTTTTCTTCTCTTGCCGTTCCGTCTTGTCATAATGCTGTCGGGTAGCGCTCGCTACAACAGTTTTCCGCCGATCTATAGTCTGTACCTGGCACCGCCATCCCGCAACTACCCGAGGGATCTGGGGGGGCAGATGAAATCGGGCCTGCAAATATAGTACAATTTTGGCGATAGCTTTTCACAAAGGAGTCAAGCATGGCAGACCTCAAGGCTAAGGTCACTCTTCAGAAAAAGGGCGACGAAGCATATGTTTCCGTCAAGCAACTGATGGTGACCCTGAAATGGACCAAAGATGTCGATCTGGATTTAATGGCTTTCTATAAGGCCAAGGACTCGCGCACTGGCGGTGTCTTCTCCGACAACTACCCAGGCGGTTCCATGGGAAGCCTCAACGAGTTTCCCTTCATTCAACTGAGCGGCGATGCCGGAGTTGGAGCTAAGGGCGGCGACAACGAGGAGATTTTGAGAATCACCAAGCTGGACGACTTGGCAGAACTCTACATTTGCACCTTAAACTACACGGACGCCAGTCAGAAGAAAGACGCCTCCTTCAGCAATTATGACGGTGGCATTGTCGTCATTGATGATAAAGGCGAGTCCGTGGCCGTTCCTTTGGACTCTACGGAACCCGGTCACGTGGCAGTTATTGCCAAGATTGACAATACTGGTCTCATGGGTGCCAAGTTGATCAACGAAAACCGGATTGTCACATTGGAGACTTTCTTCAGCGATATTCCCGGCACTAATAAACTTGCGGGTTAAAGCTTGTCCCCGTTCCCGTTGCCCTTCCCCTGCTCTCACGGGGAGGGCAATGTCGCGTTAAAGTTAAGGTGCTAATGAACTCTCAAATCACTACCTATCATCTGCAACGAGAAAATAATCCCCGTCGCCAAACAGCCCTCAGCTTTCCTTTCCTGGGCCAGTTAGGATTAACTTCCGAACCCGATTTGCTCGCCTGTAGAAAACACTTACAAGAGCTGCTGCGGTCATCTGCATGTCAAAAGCCGATATCGGGAGAGCCTTTAATTATTGGCTTAGCTGAATCGGGAATTATCCCCTCTGGTCTGATGCATCAAGTGGTCAGAGAACAGCAGATCTCCGCAGGCTGGATCTGTTCTACCCGCAGGCGGGCTTCTGGGATTCGCTTTATGGAAAGCCATTCCCACAGTCCCCATCATATCCTACCTCTGCCCCAATTTCAACCCAGTCAATTGTGGTTCGTAGAAGATGAAATTACTACAGGTCGGACGATCTTAAATTTAGCCCTGCATCTGTGCTCCCTGCTACAAGTTCGCCAGATGAGATTCTTCACCATCGCCGATAGCCGCAGCCCTGCCCAAATTGCCCAGTTTGAGTCCATTCTTGCCGATCGCGACATCCAGTTCTCTACCCATACTTTAATTCCCTTACCTCCCGATCGCCAAGATATCGCCCAAAATTTGCAGCATCAAGATATTATCATTAGTGAGGATATGATTGTCACCGAGCCAGATGAAATTCAGAGCCAATGGCAATTGCCAGAGCAACGAGCAGCCTTGCAAACACAATGGCATATAGTGCCGGATTTAGCAAACAATCTGCAAGGTTCCCTTTTGGCGATCGGGGAGGCGATCGATTTAGCCTTGAGAATGGTGCGGGGGAATCCCCAATTATCCTTTCAGCAGATCACCCTCAATCCCTGGCGCGTTGATGGCATCAATATTCAGCATCGCTTAGATATTTGTGATAAATATTATCTCTATAACTACAAGCACCTGAAATCCCCCATCTACCTCCTCTATGACCCCCACGACCGGGCGATCGCCTCAGCGGCGAAAAAACAATTATCCCAAGCGGGATTTATCCTCAAGGATTTGATATTATAGGAGAAGCGCTTTAGCGCTTACTACAAACATGACATTACTAAGGATAGCATAAGCGCTTTAGCGCTTACTACAAACATGACATCAATAAGCGCTAAAGCGCTTACTACAAACATGACATTACTAACTGATTTGGGCAGAAATAATCTTTGGAATCAACCGGTATACGCAGAGTTTCGGAAGGAAATTGACCCCTTTAGAGACCTGCAATATTTCCGGAACTATTTGGCTTATGATGGCCAGAATGCCTTTTGGACAAAGCCTTGCCCGGAACCAAACCTGGAGGAGGAGTTTTGGCATTTGGTTCTCTCAAAACTAGCAGATGAAAAATTGCAACTGGCGGCTACTCGCCTCGCTAGTGCTATTATCTCTACAGCCCCCGATCCTAGCAAGTTACTCTTTGTTGCTATTTTAAGAGGCGGTGTCCCGATCGCAGATTGGCTTTGTCGCCTACTACCGGGATCGGTAGCGGTGGCATTATCTCTATTTGTGGGCATAGGCATCGATGGAGTGGCTTTGCAGAAGGCGCGATCGGATTATCCCGATCGGGAAATTATCTTTGTTGACGGTTGGACTGGTAAAGGTGGCGTAGCCAGAGAATTATCAAAACTGGAAATAGGACCCCTAGCAGTTTTAATTGACCCTTGGGGGTGGGCAGATTTTGCTGGTGCAGTTGACGATCTCTTCTGTCCCACAGCTTGTTTCACTGGCGTCGCTACTCTCGGCTTTTCTAGTGGCTTCTATGTAGACGATCGCAGTTTATTTTCCTCGTACCTATTTCCCGAAGCCTATTGTCGCCCCGAATTAGTGACAACCTGGCAGAACGCTTGCCCTCAATTTCTCGCCCCCACCCTAAAGGGTGGGGCTACAGGAACTAAGCCCGCCTGCGCGGGCTCGGACTTGCTATCAAAACCGCTACCGGTTAAAGTTAGCCCCACCCTAAAGGGTGGGGCTACAGGAACAAAGCCCGCCTGCGCGGGCTCGGACTTGCTATCAAAACCGCTAGCAGATAAGCAACCATTTTGGTTAGAGACTGACTTGAGAATACATAGCAATGAAGTTTGCCGTGGCTTACTGAATGCCAATCCGGATACCCTCTATTTTGCAGACGATCGCACCTACGTTCGAGAACATTATAGCCTGATATTGGCTTTAGCGGAGCGGCGGCGTGTAAACATTGTCTATAATGCCAAGCATTTAGCAGATTACCAAACCCGCGTTGCTTGTTCCTTTCAGAAATGACTAAGATTGGGGAATAAGTTGCCTAAAAACGTGGGTGCGATCGTGCATTAGTTGCATTCGTAGGGTGGGCACCGCCCACCATTCGCGGGGGTTGCAAACAACAACAAACTGGTGCAATACCACAGCGGCATTCGTAGGGTGGGCACCGCCCACCATTCGCGGCTGTTGCCAACAACAACAAACTGGCGCAAGACCACAGTTGCATTCGTAGGGTGGGCACCGCCCACCATTCGCGGGGGTTGCCAACAACAACAAACTGGTGCAATACCACAGTTTAATTCGTAGGGTGGGCACCGCCCACCATTCGCGGGGGTTGCCAACAACAACAAACTGGTGCAATACCACAGTTTAATTCGTAGGGTGGGCACCGCCCACCATTCGCGGGGGTTGCCAACAACAACAAACTGGTGCAATACCACAGCGGCATTCGTAGGGTGGGCACCGCCCACCATTCGCGGCTGTTGCCAACAACAACAAACTGGTGCAAGACTACAGTTGCATTCGTAGGGTGGGCACCGCCCACCATTCGCGGGGGTTGCCAACAACAACAAACTGGTGCAAGACTACACCCTCAATCAGGGTGGTTACGATCTGGTAGAATATACAAAAGGGCAATCCTTCAGGTCCGTGCAGTTTCCCCAACTGGTTTTATCAGTTAATACGGTGCTTGCGCCTCCAGTGGTGGAGGATTTAATCAGGGAAGAACAAGCACAACTGCGACAGGCTGAACAACGGGCCGATCGGGAGCAACAACGGGCCGAACAATTGGCTGCTAAATTAAAGGAAATGGGATTAGATTCAGATACTCTCTAATGTCACCTTTCATGTCGCGAGGGGTGTGGTCTTTCACCAGTTGGTAAAAAAATACCGCACCCACGAATGGTGGGCGGTGCCCACCCTACGAATGGAACTAAATGACTCTGGCTGTCCCAAAAACGGATAATATTTTATTTCAAAACCCCGTGCCTTCAGTTCCTATGGAAAAAGTTTTAGCTGTAGATTTGGATGGGACCCTGCTGCATCCCGAACCAGAGGCGATCGCAGTCTGGAGTCGTTCCCGTTACCAGTATATGAGCGCAATGGCGGCCCGGCTGCTAGAGGAAATTAGTCACCAGATGCCAGTGGCGATCGCCAGCGCCCGGAATGCCCAAAGCGTCAAAATCCTGGTAGACCAACTGCCGCAGGTAAACTTTTGTGGCTTTGTCACCGAAAATGGTCTGGTAGCCAGAAGGCACCTGCACCCAGTTGCCAATGGATCTGAGTGGGACATAGTAGCCAATTTACTCCCAGATTGGCTGCGCATCACCGGTTACGAACAATGTCTCGGTCTGATTCCGCCCACATCTGTGGACAACCCGGAAGCTATCTTGCGGTCCGTCCTCTGCCAAACTGCCAAGCATGGACATATTTATTTAGACCGACATAAAATATTTGTCTATCCAACCCTTGCGAACAAACTATCCGGACTGGAGAAGTTGGGCCTTCAACCCTGGATGGCCCTGGGCAATGACCTGAATGACTGGGAAATGCTGGGACATGCCCTCCACCCAGCTACTCTGGCTGATGCTCATGAGAAAGTTAAAGATGTGGTTAAATCTAAGGAAGGGGGTTACTGCTCCCCTGCTATATCTCATGCTGGGACACGTGATATATTATTATGGATTCAGAGCCTTTGCGCTAGCCGCAGATCGAGCATCGGTCCAGTAGAAGGTGGGGTGGGGATGTAGTTGCCAAAATTTTCAGGCGACTCTCGCCACCACAGTAAAACATAAAAATTGCGAAGGGTTGATTGTTAATTTCAAGTTACAATTAGCGATTAGCAATTAGCAATTAGCAATTAACAATTAACAATTAGCAAACATGGCAGAACTGAAAGCGAAAGTAACCCTAGGAAAAAAAGGCGATGAAGCCTACATTCCCATCCACAAACTGATAGTTACTCTGCATTGGACGGCAAATGTAGATTTAGACCTGATGGCATTCTACAAAACTAATGATGGTCGCACCGGCGCAGTATTGTCCGCAAATTACCCAGGCGGTAACCAGGGCAGTCTCAGTAGCTTCCCCTATATTAAACTCAGTCAGGATGCTGGTGTAGGGGCGAGAGGCGGCGATAATCAGGAAGAGTTAGGGATCTCCAAATTGGATAAAATGGCAGAAGTATACATCTGCACCATCAACTATACTGATGCCAGCGCCAGGAAAGATAGTTCGTTCAGCGACTATGATGGTGGTGTGGTGGTGCGAGACGACAGAGGTGAGTCGGTAGCGATCCCTTTGGATGCAACGGAAAAAGGTCACATTGCCATTATCGCGAAAATTGATAATACTAGCCCGATCGGTGCGAAACTGATTAACGAAAACCGGATCGTCAGTTTAGGCAAATTCGCTAGTAGCATTCCCGGTGCGGAAAATCTTTTGGGCTAACAGGAGATTTATTGGAGTCAAAATATGGCGGAACTAAAACCGAAAGTCACTCTCCAAACTAAGGGAGAGGAAGCATATATACCGATCGAGCAGTTAATGGTCACCCTCAGCTGGACTGCAGACATGGATTTGGACTTGATGGCATTCTATCAAACTAAGGACGGTCGCACTGGGGGGGTGGTGTCTGATAACTACCCCGGTGGGGACATGGGTTCCTTGAATAGCTTTCCTTTTATTCAACTGAGTGGCGATGCTGGTGTGGGTGCAGTCGGTGGCGAGAATGAAGAAGTGTTGCGCATCACTCGCCTGGATGAGATGGCCTTCGTCTATATCTGCACTATTAACTATACCGATGCGATCGAGAAAAAAGAGTCCTCTTTCAGCGCCTATGATGGTGTTGTCAGAGTGGTAGGCAACCAGGGCGAATCGGTAGAAGTGCCGTTGAATTCGCCGGAAACAGGAGCAGTGGCTGTGGTGGCCAAAATCGACAATACTAGCCCGATCGGTGCTAAGTTGATTAACGAAAACCGGATTATGAGTTTGGATAGCTTCGAGACGGACATTCCTGGCTCTCACGTGATATTAAGATAACATAGGAGGTACAACTGATGAGTTTTATGAATTGGCTCAACACCCAGAAAAAAAATCTGCAAGAGGCTGTTGGCCGCTTTAAAAACAAAGAATTTCTGGAGGCAGTTGTAGCTGGGTGCGCCTTGGTGGCGGCGGCGGACGGACATATCGATCCTTCCGAAAAGCAAAAGATGACGGGTTTCATCGAACGCAGTCCCGAACTCCGTGTCTTTGATATGAGGGAGGTGCTGGAGAAGTTTAACAAGTATGCATCGGATTTTGAATTCAATTTTGACATCGGCAAGCGACAAGCATTAAATGCGGTGGTCAAAATCAGGGAAAATGAAGAAGCCGCAAAATTGTTGGTGACGGTTTGTTGCGCGATCGGGGCTGCGGACGGCAATTTTGATGATGATGAGAAGAACATTATCAGAGAAATGTGCAAAGAATTGACCTTAAGTCCAGCGGAATTTAAGTTGTAAAAAAATCGGGTAGGGGGGACCGCAGTCCCCTCGTTTGAGTTAGAATAGAAATAGTTGTATTTGAGGAGAATGAACTATGTATACTGAAAAAATAAAAAGGCAGTTTGCCGAACATGTTAAACTGAGGGGATATGATGACCAATACATCGATCGCCAGGAGGAAAGAGAAATCATGGAATTCGCAGTTAACCAGGGTTTAACCGTGGATGAAGGGTTGGCAATTCTCGTGAGAGTCTGTCAAGAAAGAAACTATACTCTCGAAAGAGATATTGAAACTAGAGCATTTGAGATGCTGACCCAGTTTGCAACGAATGACGGCAAAATTGACAAAAAAGAATTTTTTGATGCCGTCGGGATTATGCAAAACATGAGTAAAGGTAAATTAAGCGAGGTGCAATGCCAAAAGAAAGCGAAGCAAATTGTCCTGGATAATAACTGGCAGATTAAAACTGGATTATTTGGTGGCGAACCTGATTGGTTTAAAAAGATTTAAGCCATGCCGATTTTTCGGGTGGGAGAGGTTCACGTATTTATACGTATGTATACCACCATATTACCACAGGGAGAGGTAAAATGACGGAAATCAAAGCAAAAGTAACATTGACAAAAAAAGGAGAAGAAGCTTATGTCTCGGTTAAGCAACTGATGGCCAAGCTGAAATGGACAGCAGCAGTAGACCTAGATTTGATGGCCTTCTATAAAGCAAAAGATGGTCGAGTTGGCGCTGTTTTTTCCGAGAATTATAGCGGCGGCTCAATGGGGAGTCTGAATTCATTTCCGTTCATGCAATTGAGTGAAGATGCCGGTACTGATGCTATGGAGGACGAAGATGAAGAAGTCTTGCGCATTACAAAATTAGATGATTTGGCAGCAGTTTATATCTGCACGATCGACTTCACGGGGGCGAGGCAAAATCGACAGACTTCCTACAGCAATTACGATGCCTATGTATTGCTGATCGATGACAAAAACGAATCTGTAGCAGTACCCCTAGATTCTCCTCAGTCTGGGTGTAATTAAAAGTGACACTCAATCATGAACCGGCGATGTCATCAAAACTAATTGGTAGGATCAAGCGTTAATATCGCCAGTGAATATCTGGCAATATTGACCCCCGAGATTTATATTATATATGTTCAGAGCGCTCTCATGGCAGAAAAATGATGGTCGTCTGGTGACTGGTGAGAGTATCAATAGGGTGCATCCCAGTTTTAAGGTAAGTATTATTACTCATCTAACCTGAGTGTTGTAAAGACTCCGTTCAAGCAAGCACAACGATGTCGTAAAACCTGGGGGACATTCTCCTCCTTCCACTGAGCTCCAGATAACTTCACCCTTGCCCCTCGGCCTACCGTTGATTCGACTTGCCCTGATCCTATGGGAATCTCCTCTGCCTGATAGTACTCGTAGTTGACGATGCGATGCTGATGCTTCTCCACATAGCCCTTAAACCTGTCTACCCGCTCATGCTCCCAATCTTCAAACTTACGATTGGCTTCCTTCACCTGGCCTTTCCACAGGAGTTCCTTCACCCGGTCCAATCGCTGCTGAGAGCCGCCGACTTTTTCTAAGTTCTCCATTAAGTGATACCAATCGAGTATTTCTACCCGGTTGGAGATTTTCTTGAGGATGTTCCAAATGCCATCATGACCATCTCCTAGGGTGAAAACTGGTACTTCTAGGGTTTGTTGGTTGACTTTGTCCACCAGTCGTTCGTTATCTCGGAAATATGCCCCTACCCACTCCCCATTCAAGTTCACGGCTTTGTAGTCTCGCCACTGGCAGGGTTCTCCCAGTTCGGTCCGTAACCGCACTTTCCCCCCATCCAGACTTAATGCCTGCACGGGGTGTGACACTTGCCCTGAGGAAAATTCATAACGCTGCACCAGTCGTTGCTGTGTTCCTCTTGAGACTTTCATCCCCGTCAGTAACTTGATTTGCCTTGCCGATTGTTCATAAGATGAATTCCCACTCAACTCTAGGCAACATTTCTCCAGGTAAGGACTCCACTGACTATAGGCTTTGACCTCAAAATACTGTGCTTGCTGACTGGTGAGCTTCAGTTCCCCCACAATGCTCTTGACGGCGCGGGGGTGTCCTGCCCTTGTCCCACTCTCCTTGGCGATAAAAAAAGGGCGATTTCAGGGCTGACATATTGGAGAACAAGTGAGCGGACCGTCCCTTCGATTCCTTCAAGAGTGGTGAGTTGTTCCGGTACGGTGGCCAAAGCTTGCTCGTGGAGGAGGGCCGCGATGGCTTGAGCATGGGCTTCAATTTGGGCTTGGATTTTTGGGTTCATGACTTCTACCAGGATGAGGAGTACTTTTGTAAATTATCATAAAAGCCTCTCTCTTCCATCTAAGTATTTGTACTTATGAAAACTTTGGGATGCACCCTATCAATAACTGTTAGACGGCGCCGATGAGGGGAGTCTCTTGATAATAATTGAACCAATAGGATTGCCAATCATTATTAACTCTTAATATCCTTAAAGCTAACATATCATCAGCTTTTTCAACTGTCCACCAAGAACCTGTTAATTTCAAACGGTTTTGAATTACATAACGATGAGCGCTCTCAATTTTTCCAGAGCCAATTGGTAAATCAGCATCAATAGCACTTTTGTAGTCTAAGTATTCAAGCCGGTTTTTTATGTATCGTGTACCAACTCGGACGGGAGCAAATTTATCAGCTAGATGTTCTGGTTCCATACGAGTTGATAAATTCTTTAATACTTTGAGGAGCTGATTTTTTTTGAGATCTTGCTTTTGTTGTTTCAACCATTTTTTTTGTTGCTGTTCATTTCCAGGAGCAGCGGCGGCTAAATATTCACACAGATGATAAAAATCTATTAGATAGCTAGCACGTTCTCCAAACAAGCGCCTTACCTGATTAACAATCCAACTGGCTCCATCTCCAATGGCATGAACTTTAGTATTGCTACCTATACCAGCCCGAATTGCACTATGCAGTAATTGGTTTCCTGCATCATTAACAGTACCTACTGTACCTCCAATAAGTGACTGTTTTTGGCCAGGAATTTCCACAAGTGATAGGCGAGCTTCTTTCCAACTAAGCTTTCGGTTTTTTCGGCGATCGACAATTTGAACATCATCGGTTGCTGGCGTCGTGTTCACAATTGGAATCATCGTGCCATCCATTTCTGTAATTATCTGATCTACTCCATCTCTATCGGGGATTTCGGATGCTAAAATTTGAGATGTTTTAACCGCATGTGCATGTTTTTGAGTAATCGCTTGTGCCGAACTAATCGGTACAGTTATACCGTAATGTTCTTTGAGCTTTTCAGGGATTTTTCCAAAAGATACATCGGCTCCCAAATCAGTAATTGCTCGTTGTAATGGTAAAGAATAACCTCGACAATGTATTTGGGCAGATGATGAAAACGGTCTAAATACTTTTTCCGTTTTTACGCAAATAAATATTTGTTCTATAACTTGGATAGTTCCGAACAGGCTATACCAATATAGTTGCTTTTTTCTCTGACGGCGCATCAAGGGAGATTTCTCACAAGCTAAGGCTTTTTTTTTCTCTTGGGAATTGGCCCAATCTTGAAGAGCATCATTTCCCAGTTTTTGGAGTTCCGAGACAACTTCTAATTCCGCACCGCTCGCTGTTTCACAATTATCATCCGGATTTTCAACAAGAGCTAAAATAGATAAAACACGAGCTGATATATTGGGATGAGCCTGCAATCTTAGAGCTAATTCATAAGCGCTACTGGTTAGTTCAACCGTTTGATTATGATTCATGAATTCAGACATAGGACTTTAGCTCCATAGTAAACTTATAATAATTATATAACATAAGAGTAAAAAAATCTCAAGGGTCAAGGCAGAATTCACCTAAGAAGTGGTTCCATCCACCGGCCATCACTGGCGGATATCTGATCCCGCCGGTCATACAGAGGTAAAACCCCGGACCGGTTAATAATGCCTAAGTGTCACTTTTAATTACACCCCCTCAGTCTGGCACTGTCGCAATCATTGCTAAAATTGACAACACTGGCTTTATGGGCGCTAAGTTGGTGAATGAAAACCAGATTATGGACCTGGAGACATTTCAAGCAACTATTCCCGGTGCCAGCAGCTTGCAATTGTTATCTAAAGCCGCTTTACTAGAGAAAAAGCTGGAACAGCAAGCGCCCCAAATTTGGCAGCTGGCTAAGAAGGCAACTCTGGCTATTAAAAAAGCCAACCTGACGGATCGTCAAGCTAAGGTGGCCCTTTGCCTTGATATCTCGGCGTCCATGAGTTCTCTGTATAGGTCAGGGAAAATTCAACAGTTTGCCGAGAAGATTCTGGCCTTGGGATGTCGCTTTGACGATAATGGGTCGATCGACATCTTCCTGTTTGGGGCTAATTCCCATAGCGTCGGGGAAATGAATATTGATAATTTCGCCAACTTTATTCCGCAGATTCTGAAGAAGTACCCCCTGGAAGGTTCTACTTACTATGGCAAGGCGATGCAGACGATCAGAAACTTCTATTTCCCCGACGGTAAGGGAGAAGTGAGAAAGTCACCATTGGCCTCAAATATCCCAGTTTACGTGATGTTTGTAACCGATGGAGCCACCTTTGACGAGCAGATTACCGAACAACAGCTGAAGTGGTCCTCCTATGAGCCGATTTTCTGGCAATATATGGCGATCGGGAAGTCTCGCCGGGACATCAAAAAAGGGGGGTTAGGAGGTTGGCTAGCCAAGGCTTTTGTGAGCGATTTTGCTTTTCTGGAACGCCTGGATGAAATGAGGGGTAGATACCTGGACAATGCCAATTTCTTCAGCGTGGAAGATCCCGAAAGCATTTCGGATGATGAACTCTACGAACTGCTGATGAGTGAATATCCCACCTGGGTGAAATTAGCGCAGAAAAAAGATATTACGCCCAATACGGTGGGCACCACCTAGTAGTTCGTAGGGTGGGCAGCGCCGGCACCGCCGGCACCGCCCACCAGGAGAAATGAATGATAAAATAAGTAGGGTGGGCACTGCCTAGGCTGTTCCCTTTGTTCTCGGCCGGATCCGAATTCAGCCCTTGCCACCGCCCACCCTAGCCGATAATAAATTGTCGATTTATTTGCCAATAAAAAAATTGTGGTAAGATAGAGTCTGACAAGAAAATGGGAGTGGAGACAACCATAATGACTGGATTAGAAGTATTACAATCTGTCCAATTTGTCACGGTAGAAGGAAAACGACTAGCTGTCTTGAGTGCTGAAGATTGGGAAGCCATGATAGAATGGTTGGAAAATGTTGAAGATGTGCAAATAGCCCAGAGTGCTTTCGCTCAATTACAAGCAGCAGGAGGCGATCGCTCCAAAGCAGGTTGGTTGAAATGGGACTCTGTAGAGAAGGAGTTAGAGTGAAACGCTATACAGTTTACATCACCCCTGAAACATTCAGTGAAATAAAAAACCTTCCAGGGAACATACGACAGCGTGTCAGACAAGAGATTATAAAATTGGCGGAAAATCCTCGCCCGTCTTGCAGTAAAATGCTTAACGTGCCTAACTTTGAAAACGAGTTATGGCGACTGCGGCTGGATAGTTGGCGGATCTTGTATGCGATCGCAGAAGTGGATATGGTGGTAGACGTAGTTGCTGTGCGTAAACGCCCGCCATATGACTACGGAGACTTGGAGAGACTGATAAACAACTTACGGTAATATCCATAGGGTGGGCATGCCCCCCGCGCGGGATAACAGCGAAGTTAAGAGTTGAGTAGGAGAAAAAAATGGCAGAACTGAAAGCAAAAGTCACCCTGAAGGAAAAGGGCGAAGAAGCATATGTTTCCCTGAAGCAACTGATGGCATCTCTGAAATGGACGGCGGCAGTTGACTTGGATTTGATGGCCTTTTACAAGGCCAAAGACGGTCGCGTGGGTGGAGTTTTCTCAGATAATTACGCTGGGGGTTCCATGGGCAGCCTCAACTCATTTCCTTTCATCCAGCTGAGTGGAGATGCTGGGGTAGGGGCTACGGGAGGCGAGAATGAAGAAACTCTCCGCATTACGAAACTGGATGATTTGGCAGAACTCTATATCTGCACGATTAATTTTACTGATGCAGTCGGGAACCGCGATCGGGCCTTTAGCAGTTACGATGCTCACGTATTGGTTGTCGATGACAAGGGCGAATCAGTGGCAGTACCTCTGGATTCTACGGAACCGGGAACAGTGGCAGCGATCGCCAAAATTGATAACACAGGATTCATGGGAGCTAAAATGATTAATGAAAACCGGGTGATGGATATGGCAACCTTCCAAAAAACTATTCCCGGGGCCAATACCCTGAAACTTTCTTCCAAAGTGGTGCTGCAACGCAAGGGAGATTCGGCAACACTGAAAGCTAAATATGGTGGCGGACTGGGGGAAATTTTGGTCAACCTTAACTGGAATCAGGGACAACCGCAGCCGCAAAAAAAAGGATTATTGGGAACCTTGCTGGGGGGAGGACAAAGCGGCGGCATTGACCTGGACTTGGGTTGCTTGTTTGAAATGACTACGGGAGAAAAGGGCGCGATCCAACCCTTGGGAAATGCCTTTGGGGCCTTCGATCGCTCTCCATATATTCTCCATTGCGGGGACGATCGCACGGGTGCATGGTCATCAGGAGAAAATATGCGAATCAATGGCGAGAGACTTGGGGAAATCAAACGGATTTTGGTCTATGCTTATATCTACGAAGGCGTTGCCAATTGGTTAGAAGCAGATGGCATTGTCACCATTATGCAGTCCGGTGCCCCCGATATCGTCGTGGCCTTGGACGAGGCGCGAAACAAAATGGCTATGTGCGCGATCGCCTTATTTGAGAATATCGGCGATACCTTCAGCGTCAAGAAAGTCGTGCAATATTTCTCCGGACAACCAGAAATGGATCGGGCCTTCAACTGGGGACTGCAATGGGTCGCCGGATCTAAATAATTCTGTGGCGCGGGCGTCCCCGCCTGCGGTAGGACAGGCGGGGACGCCTGTCCGTCCTCAATTTAAGATTGCGAGGCGAAAAATGCTGCCTGATATCAACAACCTGAGATTCCCCTATAAAAGGAAGCTATTCATGGAAGTGCAGCGATCTGCGAGGGATTGTGAAAACGATAAGTCGGTTAAAACAGACTTAAGCCTCGAAACCTGGCTCCAGCCTGGTAACGCAGGGGTTTGAATGGCGGGATAACAGCGAAGTGAGTAGGAGAAAAAAATGGCAGAACTGAAAGCAAAAGTAACGTTAAAGCAAAAGGGCGAAGCAGCTTACATCTCAGTCAAGCAACTGCTAGTCACCCTGAAATGGACAGCAGCAGTTGATTTAGATTTGATGGCCTTTTACAAAGCCAAAGACGGTAGAGTTGGTGCAGTATTTTCCGAAAACTATGCCGGAGGTTCCCTGGGTAGCCTCAACTCATTTCCTTTTATCCAGTTGAGTGGAGATGCAGGGGTGGGGGCTGTGGGGGGAAATAATGAAGAAACTCTGCGCATCACCAAATTGGATGACTTGGAGCAGTTGTATATCTGCACGCTCAATTTTACTGATGCCGTATATAACCGGGATGTATCCTTTGGCAATTATGACGCTTCTGTCGTGGTTGTGGATGAAAAGAGCGAATCAATAGGGGTTTTTCTCGATTCTCAAGAGCCTGGTCTAGTGGCAGTTATTGCTAAGATTGATAATACTGACTTCATGGGACCAAAGCTGGTGAATGAAAACCGCGTCATGTCCCTGGCCACGTTTAAGGCAACTATTCCTGGGGCAAATCTGTTGCAGCCGACTTCTAAAATTGTCTTAAAGCAAAAAGGCGATCGGGCCCCCATCCCGGTGAAAAATCTGCGCGTGACCATGAAATGGAAGGCGGCGGTAGATTTAGACTTGCATGCCTACTTTCAGACCAAACTGACTGCCCCTGCCGGCGGTAATTTCTTCAGTAAATTACTGGGTGGCGGCAGTGGCAAGCCCGGAGATGAAGGTCACGTCTATTACGCCAACCGGGGCAGTAAAAAATCTTTTCCCTGGATCTATCTGGATCGCGATGCGGGTATTGACGATCGGGATGGCGATAATGAAGAAGATCTTTATTTCACGGATCTGCAATATTTGGAGCATATCCTGATCGTGGCTAATATATATAATAAGCCGAAGGCCAACTTTGCCAGTTATGATGGCAAAGTCATAGTCAAGGCGGACTATCGCAGCTTCGAGGTGTCCTTGACAGCGACGACCGGTGGTAACAACTGCATTATTGCTCACGTTGATAATTCTCGTGCTTCTGGTCCCGTTTTAGTGAACGCGAACAAAGTGCTGCGTCATGCGCCCACGGTCGCAGAGTTTCTCTATCTTCCCTAATGCTTCGGACAGCCTGGGAAGGCACATTTGAGGCTCTGTCCCTCGTTCCCGGGCTCCGAGAACGCACAGACTTCTCTGCCTCCAGACCGATGCCAGATATCTTTCATTGGCAATAACAATGAATAGCAGGTGCGAAACGTGAGAGCGTAAGTGAATTGTGTGGTTTCCGACGCCAACACGACTGATGACAGCTCAAACTGGTCTCAATCGCCAGGGAAGGTAGCTGAGCTGAGCTGAACTGAGCGGTAAAGAAACCAATAGCGATCGCCCCCGATGGCAAGACTCTGGTTGCAGTTAGGGACTTGCGTAGAAATCAAGTAATCGCCATTAAACTGCGAGTCCCTTGGGTTAACAACATCCCTCACTCCCAGGGGAGCAAGGGATGTGATACTTAACTAATAGTCAGCTTGATTGCATTGCCTACTAATTAGCCAGGCATCTCACACCTAACATTTAACGTGGTACCCCAAGCCTGCCATACCGCAGAGCCCGGTCCACCCGCTTGAGTTATGGTTGGAGTGCAGGTTTTTGTCTCTCCGAGAACCGCCTGAACCTGTGGTACAAAAGTGTTGCCTGGAGTAACAAAAGAAACGTCTTGGCACCGGGTTTGTCCAATGGGGAATGAACCCGTCCATTCCGTGTAAACGGTACCGCCGGGCAAGTTTATTTGCGTCCTCATCCGTGCAGCATATCCAGCTCCGACTAAAAGCGATACACAGGATTTATCGTAAGCATAGGCTTGCATCGGCCAAGCAAATGTCAACGCGAGTACCAGGGCTAAACAAGCCACCATTAATTTCCAGGCGTTGCACATTTTCGGGATGATGGGTTATTGCAGATTATGATAATCTGCAATTTTACAGTCAGAATTTATGTATAGTATGATGTTTGTTTTCGACCTAGTCATAATATGTGTTATCATGGATAGTAAGGCGAAAGAATTAGCTAAAGGAGTCGAACATGAAATGTCCCAGATGTGGTTCTGAAAACATCAATAAAAATGGTCACAGACGCGGCAAACAGAATTTAATTTGTAAGGATTGTCGTCGCCAGTTTCTCGAACATTATTATCCGCGCGGTTATTCAGAAGATGTCAAGAAAAATTGTTTGACAATGTACGTTAATGGCAATGGATTTCGAGGTATTGAAAGGATAACTGGTGTCAGCCATAATACTCAAATTGATTGGGTAAAACAGGCAGCTAAAGAATTACCGTCAATCCCTGAAAACTACGATATTCCGGAGGTTGCAGAAATTGACGAGTTGCATACTTATGTCAATGAAAAAAAGAATAAAAAGTGGCTATGGACAGTCGTAAATCATTTCAAGCCAGGGATTATAACATGGGTATTAGGCGATCGTTCTGCAGAAACTTTTAAGCCTATGTGGGATATTAGAAAATGTTGGCAATGCTTTTTAGACGTTACTGATGGATGGCCTGTTTATCCAATGTTTATTGAATATATTGACCATATAGTCAGCAAAACCTACATGACCCGTGTTGAATGTGAAAATTGTCGATTAAGACATTATCTAGCTCGATTAAAAAGAAAAACATTATGTTACTCAAAGTCGGAAGAAATGTTGAGGCTTTCAATTAAGTTATTATTGCACTATCTACGTTATAATTCTGTACCGGTACCTATTTAAATCATCCCGTAATTGTGCAACGCCAATTTCCACATCTTCATTTGAGAACTCCTACATTGATTTTGTCATCTTGCCATACTAGGCAACTATTATAGCGTTTTTCAATCTGGTGAGGTCCAGAAGAATTCGCTACCACCGGCGCTGCCAGGTTTTGTCAGTAGCGATCGCCCCCGATGGCGCCCGGGTCGGATAGTCTCCCCGCCAGGGTATTACTGTCTCCCCGCCCGGGTCGGATAGTCTCCCCGCCCGAGTATTACTGTCTCTCCTCCAGGATCTGACTGTCTCCCCGCCCGGGTCTGACTGTCTCCCCGCCCGGGTGTCACAGTCGAGAAATCACGGGTAACGGATGAGAGTAATGATGTTTCCATTAATTCCCGTCCCCAACAAACAGAGACGCTAACAGAGATCCTAGACCTATATCCTATCCCTTGTCAAGCACTACGCTAAAGATAAGCTCAGCTTATTAGAGGTATAAGTAGAAATGAATTAAGTAGTTGTGCAAAATTATTTTTATATTTTGCCTAGGGGATAAAAACATGCTATAATTAAGGAAAAGTTCATTCAGACATTAGGTGAGGTGAAAATTAGCCATGAGATTTATAAAGGGATTAAGCCATGAAACAATTAATCTACTTAAACGGATTTATGCACAAAGTAAATATTCTCACGTTAGAAGACGAGCACATTGCATTCTTCTCTCGCATGAAGGTTATCAAACCAAAGAATTGATGAACATATTTGACGTGTCTATTGTGACAATATATAATTGGTTTAATGCTTGGGAAGAGCTAAATTTAGTCTGATTATATGATAGAAAAGGACGTGGAAGGAAACCGAAATTTAATTCGGAACAAAAAGAGCAGATAGTGGCCTGGACTAAAGAATCTCCCAAAAAAATCGAATTGGTGAAAGAAAAAGCCAAAGAAAATTGGAACGTGTCAGTGAGTAAAGACACTATTAAAAGGATATTAAAAAATGAAAATATGTCGTGGCGACGGATCCGAAAACGGGTAGGAGGGGAGCCAGAACCCACGGAATATCAAGAAAAAAAGAAAGAATTAAAAAAGTTAAAAGAACAAGAAGATAGAGGCGAAATTGATTTAATATTTTTTGACGAAACCGGTTTTTGTTTAAATGCATATGTCCCTTATGCATGGCAAGAACATGGAGAAGTTATTGAGGTAAAAAGTAAAAAAAGTAGAAGATTAAATGTCTTGGGATTTTTGAACCGCAAGAATGAACTAGATCCTTACTTATTTGAGTGTCAGATTAATAGTGAGGTAGTTATATCATGTATAGATGATTTTTGTTCAACACTAAAGAAAAAAACCGTGTTGGTGATGGATAATGCTTCCACTCATACGAGTAATGCCGTGAAAAATAAACAAGAAGAATGGGAAAAAAAAGAGTTGACAATTTTTTATTTGCCTACCTATTCTCCCCAGTTAAATATTATTGAAATTTTGTGGCGATTTATTAAATACTCATGGCGAAAGTGGGATGCACCCGAGTTGGAAAAGTTTAGTTAAAGCTGTGGAAGATGTGCTTCGAGATGTTGGAAAAAAATATAAAATTAATTTTACATAACTACTTAACAGGGGTTGACATTACGCAATCAAGTTAGTTAGGCTATATTCAGGTAGGGAAACAACCTCTGACCCGAGACCGCATGCAGGATTACATCAGTCCTGACAGGGCATCGGGCAAGCCAGCCACCGGTGGAAACTGAGCTGATCGGATCGGTAAAGAAACCAATAAGGAGAAAAGAAATGTTGCTCAATGCAGTTGATTATGCAGCCCTTCAGGATATCTCTGACAGCTTTGATGGGGAGAATAAGCCGAAACGGTGGGATGTCAGCAGCCCAACGCCTCCCGAGGCCTCTGTTGTTAATGACCGGTGGTCTGGGGTAAGGGTAAATGACGAAGGTCGGGTGACGGAAATAGTTCTGTTATCCAACAATCTGAGCGGTACTCTCTCCTCATCGTTAGGGAACCTCAGCGAGTTGAAAAAGCTCGGGGTGTCCAAGAACAACCTGAGCGGTCCGATACCCGACTCGTTAGGGAACCTCAGCAATTTGGAAGAGCTCAGGGTGTCCAAGAACAACCTGAGCGGTCCGATACCCGACTCGTTAGGGAACCTCAGCAATTTGAAAAAGCTCTCCGTGCAGGAAAACAAACTGAGCGGTCCGATACCCGACTCGTTAGGGAACCTCAGCAATTTGGAAGAGCTCGATCTGGAGGAAAACAAACTGAGCGGTCCGATACCCGACTCGTTAGGGAACCTCAGCAATTTGAAAAAGCTCTCCGTGCAGGAAAACAAACTGAGCGGTCCGATACCCGACTCGTTAGGGAACCTCAGCAATTTGGAAGAGCTCGATCTGGAGGAAAACAAACTGAGCGGTCCGATACCCGACTCGTTAGGGAACCTCAGCGAGTTGGAAAAACTCCGTGTGCTCAAGAACAACCTGAGCGGTCCGATACCCGACTCGTTAGGGAACCTCAGCAATTTGAAATACCTCGATCTGGACGACAACGAGTTGAGCGGTCCGATACCCGACTCGTTAGGGAACCTCAGCAATTTGAAAACACTCGATCTGTCCGGAAACGACTTGAGCGGCATGATACCCGACTCGTTAGGGAAGCTCAGCAATTTGAAAAACCTCAATCTGTCCGGAAACTCCCTTCGCGGTACGATACCCTCCGCGTTGAGTGTGGTACCCGAGTGGGAGAAATTGGTAGGAGGAATAGGTTCCCTCAGCAATTTGGAAACACTTGATCTATCCGGAAACTCTCTGAGCGGTACGATACCCTCCTCAGTAAGCGATCGAAATATTAGCATCAAGCACTAACTTCATGTTTTTTCACCTTTTTCGGTGCTAACGCTTCTACCAAACCTTCTTCATCTAATCCCGTTTCTGCCATTACCCGATCTAGCACTTTTTCCCAGCGTTCCCACAGCGCATCTACTTCTGCTTTATCCTGCTGCACTCCTGGGTAAAAATATCCCAACAACTTGCCATTCTGCTGCACCTCTAACCCGGCTTTTCCCGCCAACAACACTTGCTCTTGCAATTCATGCAATTCCACCTTTTTCATCTTTCACCTCTCTCTCCACGATAACACAATCAACCCAAGATTGCCTGCAAACCCCGCACTAATCTTTCAATTCCCTCCGCCGCCCTTTCCTTTGGCAACGCACCGTAAGCAACCCGCAAGTAGCATCCATCCTCCATCCCAAATGTGTCCCCCGGAAGCACCGCTACTCCATGTTCCCGGATCAGTCTTTTCACCAATTCTAAAGCATCCATCTGACTGTTAACCTTCAAAAACAAATAGAACGCCCCATCCGCAGGCCCGATCGCGCATAAACCTGACAACCCCTGCAATGACTCTAGCAGCATCTCTCGCACCGAGGCGATCGCCCGCAGGTACCCTTGACAATAATCTTTGCCCACGGACAGCGCCCCCAGGGCCCCATACTGGGAAATAACGGGAGGACAAATCAGAATTGTATCCTGAATCTTCTTCACCGCATCCAATAAATGTTGGGGAATCACCATATAACCAATGCGCCAACTCGCAAACCCATAGGCTTTAGAAAGGCTGTATAGTGAGATCGTGTAATCCATACTTTCGGGAAATGACCCTGGGGAAACATGCTTCACTCCATTATAGGTAAAATATTCATAAGCTTCATCGCTGATGTGGTAAATCCCCCGACTGCGACAAATTTCATTCACCTCCCCCAGCGCCGCTTCTGAATATACCGCCCCCGTCGGATTATTCGGCGAAACCGTCAGCACCGCCCGCGTTTTCGGCGTGATCGCAGCCGCGATCGCCTGGGGACGCAACTGATAATTTCCATCCGTTCCCACCAACACCGGGCGACAACCCCCGATCGCGATCGCCATTTCGTGGTTAAAATAATAAGGCGTTTGGATAATAATCTCATCTCCGGGGGCAGTAATCGCCAGCACCGCATTGACAAAGGCCATATTTCCCCCTGCGGTCACCACAATGCTGTTGCGATCGTTAATTTCCATGCCGTTATCAGCAAGCAGTTTCGCCTCAATAGCTGCCAGCAAAGGGGCTATTCCCCGGACAAGTTTGTACTTATGATTCTCCGGGTCCGCCAGGAAATTATCCAAACGGGCGATCGCCTCTGGGGGGGACCATAATATACCACACCCTGTCCCAAGGATATCGTTCCCGGACAACTCTCGATCAGTTCTCCGACTACCGGAATTATCGGCGACTGCACCGCCTCCATGCGAGTTTTTCTGATTTCCATTTACTGTATAATATATCCTTTTACTTTTCTTCACCTAACCTGAAAATACCATTAACCTGTCATTCCTAAGAAACTCTCATATCATTTCCCGTTATACTGCTTTAATGCTTACAGAAGATTGCTTCGGGGGGTATCTAGTAAGTCGTGCAGGATTTATGCAACTGAGATGGTGTTGAAACTATTATCCGGCGGTGAGATTGCTTCGGGGTATCTTTACAGGGATCATTAACATGTATATTTAGACTCCCCTCGCAATGACAAATTATCGTTTTTGAAGTATGTGTTCCCACTTCCCAAAATTGGCACACGCTACACGCTACACGCTACACGCTACACGCTACACGCTACACGCTACGCTATGATTTAGACTCACTATAGTTTATTTCCTGCACATACGATCTCCTTTAATACCCCCTCGCAATGACAATCACCTTTCTACTTTACCGCAATCGGAAACAAACTCCAGTAGCTGGGCGTGAAACTCATCCGTTGCTCCCATATAGCATGCATGACCCGCATTCGCTAATATGACCTTTTTGGCCTTTGGCATCCGCCTGACAATTAAATCTGCTTCTGCTATAGATACTGTGCGATCGTTGCTGCCCCAAATTGCCAGAATCGGCATTTCTATCCCTTCCAGTCCCTGCTCGTATTCCCTAATCTTTACCGGCGCAATAGGGATAAAACCCCCCAATTTATCGGCATGTTTGACCACAAAAGGCAAGCTGTAACCTCCACTCATGGATGGCGATACTAATATCGGCTTATTTAAATTTAAAACATCGATCAATTCCCGCAAAAACTATGCGCGATCGCCTGATATGCGTTCCGAACTGCCATACCCTGGCAAGTCTACAGCAACTGCGCCATATCCTCGATCTGCTAATAATTTTAGAGTGCCAATTGATCGCCAGGTTTCGGAACTAAAACTCGCCCCATGTAAAAACAGCACAGTTGGGGCCGTTGCTTCTTCTGCCATTAGATAATGAATCTTTGCCCCTTGCACGATCGCATCTTTATCCAATATCAAGTTACTATCCATCTACTTTTTCTTAAGTACCTTTTTCAGCAGTTTGATAATTTCCGAAGGACGTTCTGCCAAAGGGATTTTTGCTCGCTTGAAAACCTCTATTTTCCGCGCCGCTATATCCAAATCAGTCCTTACCTCAGGAACTTTCTCTTTTCCCTCCTGTCCTAACAGTTGCGCAGCAATCACAGTCCCTGCATGACCCCTGAGCTTTTCCCGGGGAACCTGTTGTCCCGCCATGTAGGCAATCACTGGCGTATCGATCGCCTCTTTAATATAGCGGGCCGCTGCTTCCTCCCCTCCATTGCCCGCAATTTCCCCCACTAAAACAATCGCCTGCGTCTGCTCGTCCTCATCCAAAATTTGTAGCCATTGGGCAAAAGAGGAACCTACGATCGCATCACTGCCAATACCCACCCCGATCGACTGACCTAACCCAGCTTTAGTCAACTCCAGAGCCACCTCATAAGTCAAGGTGCCAGCGCAGCTGATTAACCCCACCTTACCGGGAGTATACAGTTGAGCCGGATGAGTTCCCAGCAAGAGCTGTCCTGGCAGTATGATACCAGGACAGTTTGGTCCGACTACCAGAGTTTCCGTTGCCTCCGCCTTGCGCACCAGCTGCACCATATCCAAAGGGGGCATTCCAGCAGTAATAATAATAATCTGCCCGATTCCAGAAGCGATCGCCTCATAGGCTGCATCCAGCACATCGTATGGCTGCACAAAGATCAGCGCCGTATCAACTGTGCCCACCGCCGCCGTTGCCTCTTCTACCAGGTCAAAAACCGGAATCCCATCCAACTCCTGTCCGCCATGGCCCGGACTCACACCCGCAACCACATTTGTACCGTATGCTTTCATCAAAGCCGCATGTCGTCCACCCAGTGGTTCTGTAACACCCTGCACCAAAACTTTGCTATTAGGACTAAAATTCATTTTTAATCTTGCTCTCAATCCTCTTAGGATTACTTTGCCGCCATAATCACATCTTCGAGTGCATCATCCAAGCTTTCCACCACCGTGATTGGCATATCTGTGATTATCTCTGAAGCTTTCGACCGTTGGTCGCCCACCACACGCACGATTACTTGCACGTCAGTTCCAGACTGATTTTGTGTGGTTCGCCCTTGCCAATATTCTTTGATTGCTGCCACTATCCGATCGCCAGGAGTTAAGCTGCTGATAATATTCACCAATATCACCTTCACTCTCTTATCTTGACTCAAGAGATCCAAACCTTGTTGAATCTGTTCGCACAGAACCTCGGCTATCAACCCTCCCTGAGCTTTAAAAGCCACATTAACGAAAACCGCTGGCTTGACTCCCGCTTCGTAGAGCCAATCCAGAGTCATCCCGATCGTACCATCACCATTAGATAAAATGCCAATATTTCCGGCCTCTTCCAGCTGCTTCAACCGCAATTCCCGCAAGGGCGATGTCCCCAGACATTGTTTTTGTTGGCTCGTGGTTCCCGCTAACTCCACCAAGTCGCAATGACGCCCCAAAGCCTCATCATTAGCAGTCACTTTGCCATCTAGAGCCATCGCCTCCCCTGTCGAACTTACACCCAGGGGATTGATTTCCACCAGAGCCAGATCTTTTTGGGCAAATAGCAGATACATTTTCTCGACTATATCGCTGACTGCCTGAATTAGCGGTCCGTCCAGCCCCATTAAGACAGCCAGACGCCGCGCGTAAAACGACGAAAATTCCTGGTCTATCACCACTAACTGCATTTGGGACATCACCGCTTCGGCCTCAACTCCCCCTGTTTTTGAGCCTAACAGAACTGGGCGTCGAGCTGCTGTATCCAGGACAACAGCCAGATAAAATTCCTCCTGAGAGTTGTACTTAGCCTCCGCTAACAGCACTTCGGGATACTCGCCCAGGATCTGTAGCTGAAAAATCGTCTGGGCCGCTGCTACCGCATCGATCGTGTTTTCGGCAAACTTAATACCCCCTGCCTTTCCCCGTCCCCCCGCGCGCACCTGAGACTTCAGCACCACTGGATAGCGAATTTGCAGACCTTTGAGGTCCTTGGGATGGTCGATGCGTTGAGAGGGCAATATCGGAATGCCCATCTCCCGAAATAATTCTTTGGCCTGGTATTCTAGTAAATCCATTCTATCTGAGATTTTCTCTTAGGGATCGAATTTTAACATGATTATCCCATTTTGGTTCGCCAATCTGCTACCTATATTACTTTTGATGGCAATTGAACCAAAGTCATCCCCGCCGAGTCTAAATTGGCAGAAGTCACTCAACGGCAAGGAAACCGACCGTGGTGTCAGTCATACCATATCTAGCAGAAACGTCCGAACAGGGCAGATCCTCCCATCAACAGACCGATCGGGAACTGGTGCGCCGGTGTTTGCAAGGTGACAGGCACGGCTACCAACAGCTGTATCGCTGTCATGAGGCGCAAGTCAGATCCACTCTCTACCAACTCTGCGGCCCTTCCCATCTGGACCAAGCACAGCAGCAAACACTTTCCCAAACAGTTGAGCAATTTCATCTTGAATTTTTCCTGGCTTTGTTTATGGCATCTGATTACATTTATCTGCACGGGTTTGCTTCCAGTCCCCTTTCTCGCAAGGCTCTGTATCTACGCGATCGCATTGCGTCGGAGGAAATTAACCTACAGATTCCGGACCTGAATATGGGGGATTTTTCCCATCTCACCCTAACGCGACAACTGCGGCAAGTTGAGGCTTTATTTCCCGACAATGGAAAGCCTGTTAGCATTATTTGCTCCAGTTTTGGGGGTTTAACGGCGGCTTGGCTGGGACAGCTACATTCACAAGTTCAGCGGTTGGTTTTGTTGGCACCAGCTTTTCAATTTCTAGATCATTGGTTGCCACAACTTGGTGTTGCCCAAGTTGAAGGCTGGCAACGGGAACAATATCTGTCAGTTTATCACTATGGCGAAGGGCGATCGCTGCCTCTGCATTACCAATTTGTGGTAGATATGGATCGACATCAAGAGGATCGGTTGCAACGACCAATTCCCACTCTCATCCTACACGGGCGTGATGATGAGGTGATTCCCATTCAAGCAAGCAGAGACTTTGCGAGTCAGCGTCCCTGGGTGCAGCTAATAGAACTGGATAGCGACCATGGTTTGGCTAACGTTCTGCCGGAAATTTGGCAAGAGATATTGAAATTTAGGGATTGAAAATACAATTTATTGCTGATGGAACGGGTGCTGCGTCAGGACCGCTGTGGACATATTCACTAGCAACCGAGAAACCCGGTTTTCTTGCTTTTTCAGGCGATCGCGTCAGTAATGAGAACGGGTGGTAAAGGACCGCTGTCACCCTCAAGGGTGCGGCTACAAGAACGAAGCCCGCCTGCGCGCGCTAGGTGGCGTAAGGGCCTTTGTGCAAGATAAGTTCAGTTGTCTGTGTGGAACTCATTTTTGCTGTCTGGTAAACTCGCTTAAAGGGCGATCGACCTTGAGGGGAGATGGGTCTGGCCCCAGACCGGTAAATCGAGCAAATTGTTTACCTGTGGGCCAGTGGGCCGATCTTACAGGTCAGTAACTTTACCTGATGGAAGACTGATTTTGTGACATAAATGACTTTCTGTAGATAAAAGAAGCTTACTTGACCATCGGAAAAGCAGACTTAGTCACAAGAGCCTCAAATGTGCCTTCCCAGGCTGCGCCCGGGAAGGAGAGGAATAAGGTTTTACAGCAGGTCGAAGGATTGCAGGTGCTCTAGAATTGCTGGCTCAGCGGAAGTAGATGCGCTGTGGGAACGCTGGGAAAAAGTGCTCAATCGGGTAATGGCAGAAACGGGACTAGATGAGGAAGGTTTGGTAGAAGCGTTAGCACCGAAAAAGACGAAAAAACATGAAGTTAGTGCTTGATGCGAATATTTTGATAGCAGAACTGCTGCGACGGCGGGGACGGGAGTTATTGAGAAATACTCAGTGCGAAACGTTCAGGTGTAAACAAATCCCCTTTAAAAACTTGTGACAACTCAAAGTGGTATCATTAGCCGGAGAACTGTGGAATCCTTGTGGGTCCAAACCCCACCCTCCGGATACGGGAGGAACACCGGTCCCAACTGCTGCGGAGTGACATCACCGGCGGTGGAAAGCAGGGACTTAAATGTAGGAGAACTGGCAGCCCAAGCCGGCAACTCCGCGCTTGTTAGGTGCTCATGGCCAACGATAAGTGAATCTGTATAAGCCTCGTAAATCTAGACCAGCGAAATAAGGCTGATACGCTGGAACCAAAAGGTGATGGTAGGAGTGGATAGTTGTTGGGTATGGCTATCCCGTATCACTAAAATCCTCCCGGGGTATTGCAGGGGCCTAAAAGCATCAATATGGATTCTATGGAACGTTATAACCCCTGTTGAGCAATCCATGGACCGGCGAAACCGTTCCGATTAGACGACTAACCGACCAGGGGATAAGCTAGATGTTAAGCGAAAGCCATCAGGGGAGGGATGTTCTAAGAAGCCAACGCCCAGGGTAATGCCTGGGATATGCTGACATAGGACAGTGATAATAGGAAGCGACTGGAACAAGTAAACCTGAATACATCACGGAGGCCCACAAAAGTGAGGCTATGACTTTCTGGTAAAACGGCCTAGTAAATAGTGATACTAAAGGTTTGTCGGCAGCGCCACTCACAGCCAGAATAGGGAAGAAAGTATCAGGTCGCAAGGCAAAATGGGGGTAACCCTAGTACAGCTACTCAAGGACAAGAGCCTATTACCTAGGAGCCTCCTGCGGTGAAAGTCGCAAGTCCGGTTTTGAAAGGGGGGGTTGGGAAGTGATTCCTAGCTCGACCCCGACCATTGGAACTGTATTTAGCAGAAAAGACTAGGGAAGAAACTGAGTATGAGTTGAGACAAAGGATAAGAAAAATAGCTTCAATTGCAGGGGTGAGGGGCGAATTACGATGGGTGCATCCCGACCACGCCCTCACCCTAAAGGCTCTCACCCTAAAGGGTGGGGCTACTCGAACCAAGCCCGCCTGCTTCGATGTCTCGGGAGAGCGCTATTCGCACTACTCCCGAGACATCGAGGCTAAATTACTTGCATTGGGATGAACTAATTCTGACGCGATCGCCTCATATTTTATGCTATAGTAATATCGACTAGCGTTTTCAAGGAGTTCCAGGGAAATGTCCTACAGTCAAGTTAGCTTAGAAGATATCGAGACCAACTTTGGCATTACTTTTGCTAAGGAAGTTGGCTTGTTTGCCAACTGTCCAGAGGTTGAATACAGCGAGTTACTCGAAAATATTTTGCAATATAACATTCCCTTGGCCCTAGAAATAAATTCCGAGAAGGCGCGATCGGAAATGATTGTATCTCCTATTCTTATAGAACTGAAAAAACAGTTATGCGATCGCATCAGTTTATTTTCCGGGAGAGAATTTAACGTCGAGTCAGAAAAAGGATTGAATGGGTTTTGTGACTTTATTATTAGCTTATCCCCGGAACAGCTATTCATTAAAGCACCGGTGTTTGCGCTGGTAGAGGCAAAAAATGATAACATTCAATCGGGGTTAGCGCAATGTATGGCCGAAATGGTGGCGGCGCAGTTATTCAACGATCGTCACAACCAGAACATCAAGAAAATTTATGGTGCAGTCACCACGGGAACTAACTGGAAATTTATGCAACTAGAAAAAAAAGTAATTTCTATTGATTTGAACGAGTATTTTCTGAGCAATGTCGGGAAGATTCTGGGAATTTTACGGAGTGGAATTGAGTCTAATATTTAGTATTGCAATTCCAATCAGTCAGTTGGCGAGCAGTTGGCGATCGCATAATTTCCTCTCTTCGCTGTCAGCCCGCCTCTGGTTCAAACCAGAGGCTAATAGCTAAAGTCGGTTTCAACCGGGGGGCGGCGGAGCTCATGTTCCCTACACCAGCGGTCAAGGAGCCCCCCCAGGGAGAACAATGGCGTTACCGTAACTAAATAAAATCAGAAGCATCAATTTGCCAAGGACTAATTCCCCACAAAGTTACCAATGGTTTCCCATTCGGCATGACACTAATGAAAGTATTATCGTTGAAGGAGTGAATTATTAAATCAGCAAAACTCAAGCCTCCTTCTAACTGGATAAAGTCCGTGCCATCCTCAAAGTCCTGGATAATATCCCACTGACCATAGGTAAGGGGCGGGCCCAAGACAAAAATATCACTGCCTCATCGCCGTAAAGCCAATCATGTTCGCCACCCCCACTGAGGATATCGTCTCCAGGTCCGCCATCTAGGGTATCATTGCCGCTACCCCCAGTGAGGATATCGTCTCCAGGTCCGCCATCTAGGGTATCATTGCCGCTGTCCCCGGTGAGGATGTCGTTGCCCCAGCCTGGCTCGCGCGCCTCAGTAAAGACCCTCAGAGAACCCCCCTTGCTGTAAGGGGGGGCCGCCGATCGAGGCCCAATTACAGCAATTCCTGGCATTGCAGGATCCGCGCTTAGAACAAACCCTGTGGGGGTTATCCTTTAGCAACCCCGTGGGTCTCTAGCAACGCCGAAATCCCGGACATTCTGTGCGAAAAGTCTCAAGTCCAATATCAATCGCTGCCAAGTTACCATGTAGAGGCTTTTCGTACTCTGGCATCAAGGTTTTAATTCTTTGAGATGGATGAGTTTCGGGAGAATCATTAATCTCTTCTGGAGAGGAGTATAGATCGCGAATGTTTTGAAACTTAGTGGCTAAGTCATCCCGACCTATACTCGTAGCAAACTGCAAGCAGTTACTAAACAGCAATCCCTCAAACTCATGCATAATAATATAGGGAATAAATCTTTCTGTATTCGTTGTACTTTGAGCGGCAATATCTTGCTGTAGTGCTGCTTCAATATGTTGAGCCTTATTGGGAAAATCTAAACAACTTGCTTGGAATCGCCCTGGCCATGCATTTATATCATTTTCTCCTCCTGGTAAAGCATAGTAATCTACCATTGTTGACACATATAGAGATTTATCTGTATTGAGATGTCGGATAATTTCTTTACGTACTCCGGACCACCCTTTAATTCCACCCCTTCGATCGCGCTTGCGGGCATTACCCATCAACTTAGCGATAACTGCATGAAATCCTTTGTTATAAAGATGCGGGGCCAAAGCTTCATTAACAAAAGTTTCTTCTGTTTCTCCTTCTACGACTACCAACAATCTAACCATGTTAAGGTCTGCCACCAAATTGATTTTTTTCCCAAAGTTGTCCCAAGCTATAGTCTTCAAGCCATGCTTCTAACTCACTAGATTGCAAACGATTGAGAGTTGTAGCTCCATCTTCTAATTCTGTCACCAAAATATCTTCTGGTTCAAAATGATCCAGAAGCAGGGGTGATTGTGTAGAAATAATAATCTGAGTTTCTGTAGCAGCAGCTTTGACCATGCTTGCCAACATCGTAATGGCATAAGGATGTAAACCCAGTTCTGGTTCATCTAAAAGGATAGGAGAAGGACGTTCTTGGGCAGGTTGCAGTAATAAGGTCGCCAGACAAATAAAGCGTAATGTCCCATCAGATAGAGACGAAACATCAAAGTATTGGTCTGAGAGTTTATGCATCCATTCCAGGCGAATTTTATTTGCATTGCGACGCAAGGGAGCTAATTTAAAGTCATATAAAAAAAGGTGCTACCCTTCGCACTGTATTGCGTATCAAACGATAACTAGACTGATTTTGTTCTCTTAAGAGAAGTAAATAAGCAGGAAGATTTGAGCCATCCGAACGCAAAAAATAATTATCATTAACATCTGCAAGTCGTTTCATGGGTGACTGTTTGCTCGTATCGTGAAAGTGATAAATTCGCAAACGATCGAGACGTGACTGCACCCAACTGGTAATCCTTGGACCAGGTTGACTAATGCCAGCTCAACCCAACCTACAAATTGACTGATGCTAATTTACTGGGAGAATCTTTTGTAACTCATCGCAGGCCATGTGGAGCGATCGGGGGGCATTGTCATCCAGTCCGCGATGACATTGCTGCGCTAATTCTTCAACATTGGACTTGCAATCGCTCTCTCGCGGCAGTTTTGGATAGGCTGTTTCTTCATCAACGGGTTCTCCCTGTAAATAGTATATCCAAGTTTCGATATTTCTTTTCGGCACGAAGATAGCAATTCATTCGTCCTCTTGACGTCTGAGTTGCGAGTCTTCTTCAAGGGCTGTGTCTAGCTGGTGCAGGCGATCGGCTACTGTATATTTATCTGCATCGATTACGACTACCAAGGAAATCGCAAGGTAGTTTTTTTTGCTGCGATATGCCTTCACTTCTATTGAGTAAAGTTCGCGCACATACTGTTCTCCCGACTGTTTACCTTTCGGGCATATTTTGACCGCGAATGGTCCACGAAATCCTCTTTTTTGGAAAAAATAACGTGCAAAAACTTCTTGTTGCCTATCTTCCCATAAGATAACAACCGTCGATCTACGCTGACTCATAGATCCACCCCCGCGCCACTAGCTCTGAAATGGGCAATCCAGTATCGTTATCGTTATCGTTGCTTATGCGCTTAACCCGAACGGGACTGTTTTGCTGGCGATCGAACCAATAGCCCACGGGCGATGCCAAAAGATAGTCAATCAATATAGGATGATGAGAAATCAGCAAAGCTTGAGTTTTTCCTTCGCTACAGAAGTCATAAAATTGCATCAACCAAGGTTGGATCTCTGGTAAAGCCAAAAAGTTTTCTGGTTCGTCAATGCAGAGGGTATAATCTTCAGACTGGGTGCAGTAGATGAGGGTGTAGAGAGCGATTAGTACGCGCTGACCATCAGAAAGTTTTCCAAATCGATATGCAATGTATTCTTCCCGATCGCCTGCTCTGGAAAAATACAACTTGAGAATCTTGTTTGGTAGACCGGCATCAGCAAATTCAAAATACGAGAATCCATCGAAAATCTCTTTTAACTCATGGGTGAGTTGAATGATTTTGCCCTGATTCTGAGACAGATAGCGATACCAAGAAACGAAGTTTTCCATACTGGGCGATAAGTGCGTTTCTTCTCCTTCGCTATTATCGACCATCAGAGTCGGGTTAATTCGTACAATAATGAAACGATCTATTCTTTCTTTGAACCCATTCAGTTTAATCGTCTCCGACCTAGAGTTTAGTAATGGCAGCACTGACTGAACCCCGTTCAAGGAAAACTGCTGAAGTATATTGCCATTTTCATGGTACAATGTCACCTCTCCAGATTCAAAGTTCAGCAAAGGTTGGTTGTCAAAGCACAAGCGTTCCTGCCGGACAAAAGCATGGTTGTTTTCCCGATTCTGTTCTAGAGAAAGCTCGTATTTGTAAATCCCCTCATTCCCAGCAATTTCTAACTCGAAGCTTTGGATAGGAGATGTCTGCCAGCAGGTACAATCATCGGCATTAAAAATAGCATTAACCTTGCCCTCACCACTTACAAATGATTGGATTTTTCCCAGCACATCGAAAATAGCTGATTTCCCAGTCCCATTAGGTCCGAGAAACAAATTAATCCCGTCAACAGACAGTTCAAAATTGACAAGACATCGGAAATTGTCGATATAGATTCGTTTCAGCATTCTTTTTCTCCGGTGGGCGGTGCCCACCCTACTTTTTACTACTTTTTACTACTTTTTACTACTTTTTACTCCTTTTTACTACAATTTATAAGCATTATTTTCTTACTCGGTTTTAACCGACTTTAGCCTCGTTACCTGGCTCCGCCTGGTAACGCCGGGGGTTTGCAACCCCCGGCGGGCTGACTTGCTTAAATTAGCTACCTGATAGGATACTATGCAGGTTAACTATATTACCAATAACCGCGATCGCGGGGGCAGTAAATCCCTCTGATGCCACTCGCGCCACCACACGATCCAGAGTAGCAATTAATACTTCTTGATCGGGTCTGGTCCCCCAGCGCACTAAGGCGATCGGGGTTTGTCCACTTAATCCACCAGCCATCAGATTAGCAATAATGTGGGGCAGATTGTGAATTCCCATGTAGATGACAATGGTTTCCGAACCCTGGGCGATCGCCTGCCAATTTACTTCCGGTCGATACTTGCCCGCCGCCTCGTGTCCCGTAACAAAAGTTACTGAAGAACTATAATGGCGATGGGTCAGAGGAATGCCCCCATAGGCAGGGGCCGCAATGCCAGAAGTCACTCCCGGCACCACTTCCACGGGCACCCCAGCGGCAATTAAATCTTCCATCTCCTCCCCGCCCCGCCCAAACACGAAGGGATCGCCTCCTTTCAGGCGCACCACGATCGCGCGATCCTGCGCTTTGGCAATTAATAGCTGAGTCGTCTCGGACTGTAATAAAGAATGTCGTCCCCGACGCTTACCCCCATGAATTTTTTCCGCCTCGGGATTAATCATTGCCAAGATCGGGTCGCTAACCAAGGCATCATAGATTACCACATCCGCACATTGCAGCAGTCCCTTCCCCTTCAGAGTCATTAATCCCGGATCTCCGGGTCCAGCACCCACCAAATATACCTTACCTATCATTAGATTAGCTCCAAAATCAAATCTGCTAATTCTACACTGGCCTCTATCGGTTTCCCCAGCAGTAGTTGCACTCTCGGAAACTTTATTTGTAGTTCTCTTACCTGCCAGGCGATCGCCTCTGTAATTCCTCCAGCAAACAAAAAGTAAGGCAATATGCCAATTTTTGCAGCTCCTGCTGCGGCTAATTCTGCTACTCTAGACTCCAGAGCGGGCGTTACCGACCAGTAAGCTGGCACTGCGGACAGGTTCCCGGCCATCTCCAGAACGGGTTGATTGCCATCCACCCGGCGACTACCGTGAGACAGCAGAATCCAGGCATCTGCCAGTAGTGAGTGCTGCTGGGTTGCTAGCAACTGTTCTAGTCCCCATGACTTCCCAAGTAGGGGCGGATCTCGATCGCCATTGACTTACCCAAAGCTTCCCGGGCGATCGCCACTTCTGCGGGGATATCTGCCATCACGTGAACTCCCGGTAACAGAAACAACGGCAACACCCTTAAATGCTGGCACCCTGCTGCGATCGCGCTGTTACTAAATTGACAAATTTGGGCGTGCAAAGGCAGGGGTGCCAGTTCCAAGGTTGCCGTCCCCACCTCTGCACCCAGCTTCTGAGATAGTAGCTGACCTAGTTTTGCCACAGCCAACCCGGGACGCCGATCGCGACTCCCGTGAGATACTAATATATAAGCCGATCTAACTTTCAATTTCCATTATTTTCAGTTTTAATTTATCTTAGCCATCTATAATTAACTTGCTGCTTGCCCAATTATCTATTTTGCATCATTTATATGCATAAATTACATTGCTTTAATATTAGTTAAGCCCGCGCAGGCGGGCTTCGTTCCTGTAGCCCCACCCTAAAGGGTGGGGGGTGGGGGTGGGGGTGCTGATGGGTCTTAGTTTTTACCGTTAGCAGGTTGGACAAAAGCCAATGTGAGGCTATCGGAGGCGAGGAAGTGATCCAGATGAAATGCCCGATCTTCGGTTTCCATCAGGATTTTTTCATACATGTAACGAGTTGCCCGATCGCCCATACTTTCCGCCTGTGCTGCCATCCGCCGAATCATTTGGATAATCGCTTGTTCTGCTTGCAGGTCATGTTCCACCATCGCGCGGCAGCTATAGATGCCATCTGCTTCTGGTTCAAAGCAACATAATTCCGCTAACTTGCTAAAGCTTGCTGCTGGAACCCCCCCCAGTCCATTCAAGCGTTCTGCCAGATCGTGGACATGTTCCTGCGCTTCTTCATAGCTTTCATTAAAGAACTCGTGCAGCGAGTAGAATTCGGCACCATCTACTACAAAATGGTGTTTTTGATATTGCAGGTAAAGCGCTTGAAAACTCGACAGGGCTACGTTTAATCCTTCACAGACGGGCACTGTCACTGATTTATCCAGTAACACCGGATTGTCACCCACCCGATCGAAAGCGCGGATTATAGTTTTAGTTTCTGGCATAGTGTTCTCCTCTCTTGCTGTCGGAACGACCCCTCGTTCCCAGGCAGAGCCGTGGGAACGAGTCTCATCCCTTGCTTCTTCAACTTAATACTTTCTTTCCCGATACGTCAACCCGATTTTTTGGTAAACTAGGAATTAATAGCAATAAACTACGAAACTTTTCCCCAGGCAGGCGATCGGGGCATGAAATTCCGCTATTCTGACGCCCCGATCGGGGCGACAACTGAAATTAATTTCTAGAATGAAAATATTGAAAATGAGGAGATTTACCCATCGGGATTAGGACAATCCCACATTTTGTCAATTTGGCTACCATTGCCTCGGCTGTTTGACGCCCCCACCCAAACTCGTGAGGGCAGATGTCCTGCGGGCGCGCGCAAGTTAAATCGCAGCCCCCTGTTAGAGTTATGAGGTTGGTGGACCGGCCATCCCACCCGATCGCAAAAACTCACGTAGTCCTCACCCACTTCTCCATAAATCCGTGCTTGCACGGTGAAGCCAAAGCGCCCGCCGCTGGACTTCACCCACAACTGGTCGATCGCCTGCAAATCATCGCAGGGGATCTTCTGAATATCTCCGGCCAAGAGATAGCCCCTCAGTCCCTTACCTGACGCCTGAGACAGCATTGTCCAGGTTTCCAGATCGGCAGCTTGCCATCGCTTCCATGCCAGTAATGAAGCTAACCTACTGTAATCAAGCCCGGACGAGGAAGGTAAAACCTCATTTTCTAGAGGTTTCAGCAAGTTTTTGACATAGGTAACTGTCCTCAGCAGGTAATTAGGGGACACCGGTTGAGGCGGTCTCTGGGAGACTTTGCGGATTGCTTTTGGGGCAGGTTTCCCTATTGCTTGTGGTGGCCTCAGCACTTCTAAAACTTCTGAAGCAGTTTGATAGCGCTTTGTGAGGGAATCTTGTAATAACTTATCCAGGATGCGACCCAGGGCATCGCTGACTTGGTTTTCTGGCAGTAAATAATCCCGCCACGCCCACCTACATGCCACTTTTGTATAGGCCGATACCGTTCCTCGATCAATAGGGGCGATCCACAACTGGCACAAATTCGGCTAGTTTGGGAGTTTTGGGGGCTAAGGCATTCCGGATTTACACAGATAGTCATGGCGATGAACGACTGCTAGAGGAGGCTGTCGTTCCGCAGTAGATCGCGGGAGTTCGATCGGCTTAAATTAAGAAACCCGGTTTTTTGGAAAAACCGGGTTTCTGGGGTATGTCTGCCACAGCTATTTACTTTTCCTCGGTCTTGTAGATATATAAATTTCCCAAAACTCCTACAGTGCCAAACTCATAGCTAGGCAAGAAATCTGCCAGGTACAATTCGGTTTTATAGATGCTGAACAACCCCCAATTATTCCGCTCAGTATTTTCAGCGATAATTGTCTGTAACTGCAGCTGTAGGGACTTCACCAGTTTTTTGCATGGAGCCTGTAAAATGTCTCTAAAGGATGCTTCTCCCTGAGTACAAACATTTTCTTGCACATAGGCCGACAACTCCTGAGTTGCAAACTCCTCATAGGCAGTCCGGCCAGGATTATTCATCGCCATCGCCGCAATTAAAGCCGCACCGCCTGCTATGCCAACAACTTGCAAAGCTTTCATCTAAATCACCTTTATTGGCTACTACTTCTAGAATACACATCAGGGCGAGTAGCGGAATCAGAATAGTTCACTCTTTTCTGCTGGCCCGGACAGACCAGTGGAGGTCGGGATCTCGATCTGCTTGAATAAGAAACCCAGTTTTCGGTAAAAACCGGATTTCTGGACGTGACATGGGTGGTGATAAACAAGTAATGATTTTAGAGGCCAGATCCCTCGATTTACCCTAGCCAAATTATGACATCTTTACCACTACCGTGACATGGTTGATTGCCACCAGCAATCGGGCGTGGTCAAAAGTAGTTGATAGCCAGGTGCATCGCCCGATACATGTATATAGCCCCTGCACGCAGAGCGCCCCTTCCGCTGCGAGGAGGGGGTCGCGTCCAGGAGCACCCTTTCGTTTACCCGATCCACCCACCCATGTCGTTGCCTGCGGCGAACGACCGGGTAGGTGAAGAGGAAACGACCCTGTCGTGTCGCTCCCGCGCACGACATGGGTGGGTCGTTTCCACGAGCAATCGCGGAAGTTTAAAGAGATACTAGACTATAGCGAAGAGTCAGCCCACTACGAGCGCTCCGACATGGGTGAGTGTCTCGGGAAACGAGAGCTCTGGAAACGAAAGTCTCTGGAAACGAAAGTCTCTGGAAACGATAGGAGCGTGGGCTTAGTTCTTGGCGACGAGCTCCTAAAAGCTTTGAATATAAAAGAAGATCCACAAGTAAAAATGAACAATGCAGAGGTGATGAAGGCTTTCAATTAAGTTATTATTGCACTATCTACGTTATAATTCTGTACCGGTACCTATTTAAATCATCCCGTAATTGTGCAACGCCTCTACTTTTAAAGCCCCCCCCGTAAACGGCGTTCTTCCGCATAAAAATGAAAAACGCTCCACCACACAGCTTTCCTCCTTCCATTGTCATAATAATTTTCATCATAATTCTGTTGTGTTCCACCTCTCAAATTCCATCCCTCGTAGCGATCGTATAGGACCCCGTAAGGGACAGGAACCAAAACCTCTGTTGGCGGTGTCCAGTCGGGTATATCTTGCCCCTCTACAACCCAACGCGGTGTCACCGCCCCTCTTCTCTCGGGAATCAAACCATTTAAATGGTTAAGGGACGGATTCAATTGATTCTCAATACGAATACGACTCGCATCTGTCCACACTATCTCCCACACCGAGTTCCCCCACAGAGTAGCCGAGTGGAACTCACCACCATCTTCATTGACTACTTCAATCCGATCTCCGCTCTCATAGTCGAAGTCCGTGATCAAAACAGCAGAATGGGCGAAAGCATTGATCACGAAAACATCAGCGCCCTCGTCGCCTGTGAGAGTGTCTCGCCCGCCCTCTGCGTATAGGCGGTCGTCCCCCTCTCCGCCGGCTATAGAGTCGTTTCCCGTACCACCGCCCAAGGTGTCATCACCATCTCCACCATCCAAGGTGTCGTGCCCCTCGTTACCCTCCAGAGAGTCATTTCCACTTCCGCCTTCGAGTCGGTCGTTTCCCGTACCACCGCTCAAGGAGTCATTCCCATCTCCGCCATCTAAGGTGTCGTGTCCCCCGTTACCCTCCAGAGAGTCGTTTCCACTTCCGCCTTCGAGTCGGTGGTGTCCTTTGTGTCCCCCCCGACTGACTAGGGTGTCGTTTCCGCCTCCGCCGTCCAGAGTGGCACTTCCCTGACTGCCGTAGACCTTACCAGCGTAGAGGGTGTCATTTCCCATACCACCTAGCAGGTAGTCGTTTCCTTGTTCCCCGTCCAGGTAGTCGTTTCCATTTCCGCCGACCAGAATGTCACTTCCCATACTACCCCAGAGGCTGTCATTCCCCTGTTCGCCAAACAAGGTGTCGTCTCCCTTTCCACCTTTAAGTTTGTCGTTCCCATTGCCACCGAGGATGTACTCGCGTCCACCATGAAACTGTCTCCAGTCGAGGGTGTCGTCCCGGTGGGATTCTGTTGGCGAATTAACTGGGGGGTCTTACCCCCCATGCTGCTCCTACGAGCTCAGAAGAGTTACAATGGATAGAAAAACTCACGACTCAAGACCACGCCCAGTGAGCTGTATACCGCATAACCGTATAATTACTTATGACCCTTCATCCCTCACAGCAATGGATTGTGCCCCCAGAAACAGTCGCGGTGGCTAAAGCATCGTTTCCCAAAGGGAACATATACATAAAAATGTATGAACAATTAGGACAGCTATACACAGACAACGACTTTGAGTCTCTTTATCCCAGATGTGGACAATCAGCCATGTCTCCAGCAAAGTTAGCCCTAGTCACAGTCATGCAATTTGCCGAAGGGTTAACAGATAGACAAGCAGCCGATGCAGTTCGTTCCCGCATTGATTGGAAGTATGCTTTAGGGTTAGAAATAACTGACTCTGGCTTTGACCATACAATATTGAAGGAATTTCGGGAGCGACTAATTGCCAAAGAAAAAGAAAATCTCCTGCTGGAAAAAATGCTCTTAATATTAAGCTCCCAAAAGCTGGTAAAAGCAAGAGGACAAGCGCGGACTGATTCTACTCACGTTTTGGCAGCCATTCGACACCTTAATCGCTTAGAGTTAGTCGGAGAAACCTTGCGCCAGGCGTTAAATGAACTCGCAACCCACGCTCCGACATGGCTGCTTACTCAAATAGGAACAGATTGGTTTGACCGTTATGGCTCCAGATTGGATGAGTATCGTTTACCGAAAGATAAAACAGAACGCTCCCAACTGGCTTTGACTATTGGAACAGATGGGCATCACATTCTCCAGGCGGTTGATGAAGCGACCAATTTACCTCAATTACGGGAACTAAAAACTGTAAAAATTCTGCGCTCTGTCTGGGTGCAACAGTACGTTTTTGTCAAAGGAAAACTCCTATGGCGAGACCGAAAAACTACGGGAATGGCACCCAATAAACAACTCATAGAATCCCCCTACGACCCGGAGGCGAGAAACGCCACAAAACGGGATACGAACTGGACTGGCTATAAAGTTCATCTCACCGAAACTTGTGATGAAAATAGTCCTCATATAATCACGAACGTGGAAACAACTCCGGCTCCCACGATTGTGTCCGAATGCAATGCGAATATTAAGTCGTTCCCGCTCCCGCCGGTTATGAAGTCGTCCCCGGCACCACCTACCAAGATGTCATGCCCATCTCCGCCATGCAAGGTGTCTCTTCCGCTCTCTCCGTTGAGATAGTCGATTCCACTTCCACCATGGAGAGCGTCCGAACCCGTACCACCGATGACTGAGTCACTCCCCTCTCCGCCATCTAAGGTGTCGTGTCCCCCGTTACCCACCAGAGAGTCGTTTCCACTTCCGCCTTTGAGTTCGTGGTGTCCAGAGTGTCCCCCCCTACTGACTATGAGGTCGTTTCCCTCTCCGCCGTCCAAAGTGGCACGTCCATTACTACCGTAGTAATTGCTCAAGATCTTGGTGGTGAAGGAATATGGGTACTGCCGGTACTGCATAGTTACTCGGGCCATCGGACTGGAGTGAACAGCCCTTGTACTGCCTCGGAATGCCTAACAGGACAAGAGCAATTTTTGAGGAGCGAAAACTTCTCAAATGCTTACGGGGTGGGGGGTTTTGACCTCGAAGTGGTGAGTCGGCAGCCGAGCGCCCGAATATGCAGTTGAGATGCGCGACAGCTGATTTTTTTCAAAATCCCGCGCCCAGGGTTGACAAATTCGATAAATAAGTAGTAAGTTGGAAGACATGACTAAGAATTGGCTTGCTGACCTCGACCAAGACACAGAGAATCTCGACCCAAAAAGTCGGGAAGTTTTGCAGCGGTTACTCAATTACCTAGAAGACCTATACAGCCAAAACCTTGAATTGAAAGCTGACAATCAACGATTGAGAGATGAAATAGCCGCGCTCAAAGGGCACAAGGGAAAACCTGACATCAAACCTCAAGCCAAAGCTGATACTTCTAAAGCTGATACTTCTGCGGAGGCCAAACCAGAGCAGCCCAATAGTCGAGAGCGAAAAAAGAAAAAACCGAAAACCCCCCCCCAGGAACGTCGCCAACTTATTCATATTGACAGAGAAGAGGTTATCAAACTGGCTCGGAGTAACTTGCCGTCAGATATCACCCATAGAGGCTACCGAGAAGTAACAATTCAAAATATTATATTTAAAACAGACACGGTTATTTATCGACTAGAAAGACTCTATTCACCTAGTACGGAGAAATTTTACGAAGCCCAGTTGCCGCAAGGATTAAAAGGCAAATCTTACGGGAGTGAACTCGAAGCATTTGTTCTCACTTTGTATTATCAGTTACGAGTGCCAGAAGAAAAGATTCTTAAATTGTTGCCGTCTCAGGGAATAGTAATCTCGGCGGGAAAAATATCTAACTTAATAACTCGGCAATATTTAAGAGAATTTACTGAAGAACGAAATGCTATTTTAGAAGCGGGACTGGGCAGTACCAGTTATCACCAAATTGATGATACGGGGATGCGGGTTAATGGGAAAAATTGCTATGTATTCACACTCTGCAATCCTTACTATAGCAGTTTTTTTACCAGAGAGCGCAAAAACTCTGAAACAGTTCTCCAAATGTTAAACGAATTGCAGTTGGATCCAACTGAATTAGCAGTTGTTCAATCAGATGATTTAGTTGACAGTATTTTGCCTGACAAGAAGAAAAAGCAGCTCGGGGACTACATAGATATTTTGGTGGCTGATGACGCGGGACAATTTCACAACCAGACGAACCATCGTAGTTTATGCTGGATTCATGAAGGACGACACTACGAAAAGCTGACTCCTCTGGTTCCCTCTCATCAAAAAAGCCTGGCACAATTTCTCTCTTATTTTTGGATTTACTATTATCAACTCAAAGCCTATCAACAGCAAAGCACAGAAGAGCAGCGACAACAAAAACTGTTGCTTGAAACCGAATTTGACAAATTGTTTTCCCGTCAAACCGGATACAGTGCTTTAGATCATAGAATTGATTTAACAAAACAGAAGAAGCCTTATTTACTATTAGTTCTAGATTTTCCTGAAGTTCCTCTTGACAATAATGAGGCAGAGCGGACAGTCCGGGAGTATGTGATTAAGCGCAAAATCTCCAATGGAACCCGCACTCTACAGGGGACTCAGGCGTGGGAAGTGTTTTTGGCTCTGGTTGACACCTGCCGCAAAAACGGAGTGAATTTTTATTCGTACATTAAGGATCGAATTTCCAAATCTTTCAAGATGCCAGCGTTGTCCACGCTAATTCAACAGATGCAGCCGCCAAAACCAACATAAACATAAACCATTGACTCCAAGTCTCGCTTGTGTAGTTTCCACCTAAGCACCAAGGGTGTTACAGCTCCTTGTTATAAAGGACAGACTCATTAAGTGCGACATCAGCTCCTGTTTAAAAAGCTGCAGGAGCTACTCTCGTGTGGAAATCACTCCCCACCAACATATTGAGCAACTTCCTACCGTAGACCTTACCAGCGTAGAGGGTGTCATTTCCCGCGCCACCTAGCAGGTAGTCGTTTCCTTGTTCCCCGTCCAGGTAATCGTCTCCATTTCCGCCGACCAGAGTATCACTTCCCATACTACCCCAGAGGCTGTCATTCCCCTCTTCGCCAAACAAGGTGTCGTCTCCCTTTCCACCGTAAAGTTTGTCGTTCCCATTGCCACCCATGATCAACTCTACTCCACCTTCAAACTGTCTCCAGTCGAGAATGTTGTCATTGGAAGTGCCGTCTACATAGCGTACTCCATCCTTTGTGAAGTAATAATATACTTCCCCTGTTGGATTATTTGTCCTGTTTCGCACGCCACGAATCAGATATGTTGCCAACTTGTGTCGGTATGACAGATCCATTGTATACTCCTTGTACTCGATCGGTCGAACCCGGCGTTCGACCGGCGGTCGGACCGGCGATCGGTCGAACCCGGTGATCGGTCTCCCCTGAGGTGGCTAGCAGGCTAAAGCCCCTAGCCATCATAAGCGGACATGGATGCTATGTTGATAAATCAGTTTCCATTAATTCTCGTCCTCCACAGGGACGCTAACAAAGATTCTAGACGATCACTTCGGCACCTCGGCGATCGGTCGAGGCAGAAGTCGCCTATACCCTTCCTTATCGCTAGCTAGCGACCTTGACGGAATCGCACGGCGCTCTCCTGTACATACAATCATTAAAACATAACTCTCAGGGGAAGATCATTAAAAAATAATTAAATTCTGACCTCTAATAAGCTGAATAATGGATCTTTAGTGCTTGACAAGGGATAGGATATAGGTTTAGGATCTCTGTTAGCGTCCCTGTGGGGACGGGAATTAATGGAAACATCTGGAAGTAAACACCATCTATGTAGTACATGGCGCCCATCAGACCCGGGCGGGGAGACCCTCAGACCCGGGCGGGGAGACCGCATCACCGGCGATGTCACTCCGCAGCAGTTGGGACCGGTGCAACCTCTTGTCGTATCCGATAGCCTGCGCCGGCGGGCTTAGTTCATGTAGCCGGTGAGGGCTTCTCCATTTTGCGCAAGTCGAGCACTTTAAGAGTATATCCGAGACGCCAGCGAGAGCACCGGTGATAATAAGAGCGATCGGGGGGTATAATAGGGAGCAAAATCGCCAGAGATAGGCGCTCTTGAAAAGCCCCAGACATGCAGAAGCAGTTACAAAACCACCCGAACAACATCGCTAGCGGTTCCAGCGCCAGTTCTGTTAACAGGAGTAACGCGATACTGTAAGGTTTCCTCCACAGGTTGATTCACTAACAGAGTCTCGGTTTCAATCGCAGTGGCCACATTTTGCCACATCTGATTAACCGCATCGAACTTTTGCACTTCATAAGCAGCGACTTTACCGCCACCCCGAGACCGTTTCCAGCTCAACTTGACAACACCAGGACTAATGCGGGTAGCTTTCAAAGCGTAAGCCGCCCCGGGAACCGGTAAAGTAGTTTTTTGAGCACGTCCTCCCCAACCAAGCAGCTTCAACTTATTATCATCCCATTTAACTACCGATTCAGCTATGCGGATATCGCTCTTCAATTGCTCAACTAGCTCTTTGAGGATAGCATTTTTGTCAGCACAAGCAAGTTCAACAGCGGCCCTGGCAGCCACAAACTGCTTTTGGGCCATTTTCAACTTATTAAGAGTAGTTTCGAGATCCGCTGGGGAAAGTACTGGCGCCGGATATAACTCCTTGTTAGCATTCAACCCATCGATCATATTTTGAGCCAAAGTGACTATTTCAGATTCTCGTTCTGGAAACTTAACCATGATATTTCTATACTCTAAACTGCCAGGAACTGCGCGAGCAATGTCTCCTGTGTGCCAGCGTAGCAGTGTAGCGCAGCCATGTCCCCATCGAAGCGGAGTATAGCCCGTGTAGGAAGGTTGCCACTCGCAGCGGAGGGGGCGTTGGGGATCTGGCACACGGCTACGCGAAAAATCGCTCCGGACATTGCTTAGTTCATGTAGCCCCACCCGGTGAGTGCTTCTCTATTTAGTTTGGCTCCTACCTGCCTTAGTTTGGCTCCTACCTGCCTTAGTTTGGCTCCTACCTGCCTTAGTTTGGCTCCTACCTGCCTTAGTTTGGCTCCTACCTGCCTTAGTTTGGCTCATACCTGCTCTAGTTTGGCTCATACTCAGTCAAGTATCTGGCTAACCAGGCTAAGTTGGGCTGAGGCCCTGTTACGCGATCGGGGACTGCGGTAGTGCTACCTATTACCATTACCAGATTCCACATATCTTTGCCACATTTGTTCGTAAGCATTCTCCATCTCGCGGGCAAACTGCTTGGCATTCCACAGGGGTGCTGTCTGTCGTGACTGGCGCAGTCGCCAGGAGATTTGCTGTCGCAGCGCTGGATCTTCCCCCAAGCGAACGCCCCACTCTACATACTCTTCATCTGTCCAAGCAATACCCTCCGTGATGCCCGCATTCATCATCATAGTATAGCTGTTACGAGCCGCAAATTGTTCTCCCACTCGCGTCACCAAGGGCACGCACATCCATAGGGTTTCCAGCGTCGTCGTCGCTCCATTATAGGGATAAGTATCTAGCACTACATCCGCAATCCCTAAGTTAGCCCGGTGAGTTGCTTCTGATGGCGCTATTGACAAAAAGCGCAGGCGATCGGGACTCACCCCCTCTTCTTCCGCCAGCTGGATAAAAAAGCTTTTAATTGTATCTCGATCGCCCGAACCTTTAATCAAGAAATAGCTATTCGGCACCTCTTTAATAATCCTCAGTTGCAGTCGTGCTGTATCTGGATGACGCTTATACCCCCTCTGTGAACTCAAATACAACACAGCATCGCTCTCGACCTCCAACTGCTCGCGTCGCAGCGTTGGCACCGCCACCTCAAACCCATCTACCGCTATATAGGTTTTGGGCAGTCGCCAGATAGTTTCGCTATAGTAATCCTGAGCATCCTCGGGCAACACATAGGGATCTGCGATCGTGTAATCTACCGTTGGTATGCCCGCAGCATCCCAACCCAACCACGTCACTTGAACTGGAGCCGGTTTCATTGCCATCACCCCACAGGAAATGTCTAGGGTAAGGCTATTAAGATCGACTAAAATATCTATTTCATCCTCATAAACTTTTTCTGCTGCTTCCTCGCATGTCAGACCTAGTTTGCGGGCATAACTCACGTGCTGGACGAACCACTCCTGCAACGGGTCTTCTATCTTCGCTCCATAGTTGATAAAATAGCCATATATATCATATTTTTCGCGATCGTGATGCTCAAACAGCCATCTAGCCAGCCAGCCCACGGAATGAGACCTTAAGCAATGAGATAAATACCCAATTCTCAACGGTTTTGTAGTACCAGTTATTAAGCTAGATAAATATCTTTGGCGGTATCTATCCACTCTCTCTTGTTCGTGAAGTTCTACATAAGTTTGGCACAACTGTGCCACCTGATTATGAAGCTGGCGATTATTTCTTGGATCGTCTCTAAAATAGGGGAAGAAATAGGTTGAAGTATAGGTGCGAAAACATATTGCTAAATCAGCAAGGTAAGTTTTTTCCTCGCACATGGAAATTACTAATGATAATTGTCGAGTCCAGACATCAACTGCCTCTAACCAACGTCCGCCAGCACTCATTAACCCCCGAATTAGTACATATTTGGCGTACAGTTTACCTGGTAATGTTTGTGTGAGGGAATAGCCCTTTTTCGCCATTTCTATTCCCCGATCGTACTGACCAACATTCTGATGGTAAGTAGATATATGCATCCATATGTCTGCGTGTTCGGGAGCTATTCTTAAACATAACTTGCCCAATATTATTGCCAAGTCAGGTCGATTCAGATTCTCAGAAATCCTGGCGCAGCCCTCGATCAATATCCCAATGAAAGGTAGAGGTTCGCGGATCTGAGGCAAGCAGGCTTCTACAAACTCAATTAGCAGAGGATCCAGCGGGGCCTCCTCTAAAAAAACCTGCAACACTTCTAACAATAGATCGTACTTAACTTCTGCTTTTGCATCTGACTTGAGCCTCTCTATTACTCCCCACTCAGTCAACTGTTCTTCAGTTAATATCTTCTGCTTAAGGGAAAGTTGCACGAGCCTTAAAATGTTGTTTATGTCATTGGGGATAATTTCCCGTACATGTTGCCTGATTGCCCAGGCTACTTCATAATCTAATAAACTTTCCCGACGTTCTGCTTCTGTCTGCAAAACCTCAACTAATTCCCCTGTCCAACAGTCAATTTCTTCTCCCTCTGCCTCTCCTATGGCTAGCATCCAGGTAATTTGGGCTTCTACTTCTTTACCTTCCAGTAGCAACGCCAATCCCAAATACCAATAGTTTGACCTCACCTCTGGAGCTGCTTCTATTGCCTGCTGATAAAGCTTGCAGGCTTTACTATATTCCCCTTTTATTATAAGTTCAATGAAAGGTGGCTGCTCAAGAGCCATAATCGTGGCAACACTCATCACAATCATTTATATGGTCTATCTGTACCAATTAGCAACCAATTCCCTATTTCTCCTGGTTTATTTATAGCATTTAACTTAACTGCTATAAATAAGAAACGAGCAAAGCAATCTGCCCGCTTCTTAAAACATTGAAAATCTATGAACTGAAACCTCAGTCTCTAAGGTTTGGCAATTAGCTAGTTAAAGCTGTGAATAGTTGCTAGGGCAAGTTGGAGCAGCTGTGTTATATGTTTCCGTTGGTTTAGCTTGGTTATTATTGTCGCTTTCGCACAAGGCAGAAAACGTGGTTGTGTCAGCAGAAGTGCTGGATACATTTACTACTCCTACATAGGACTTCAGGTTTGCATTACCTGCACTCGTACCCCAGTTCGTTATACCAGTGCTTGCCCCCCCACCAATGATGCCATACGTGTAGTTCTCAGTTTTTGTCTGAATGTTAAGACCCAAATCTGAAACCTCAGTAGTAAACTTACTCTTTTCCTGGTAGTGAGCTTGCTGTGCCCGGTTCATTGAACCGACATAGTTCTTCGCTTCGCTCTCCCTGGCTTTGTTTGCTTGGTTGAGGAAGGAGGGCAAGGCAATGGCGGACAGAATCCCGATGATGATGATCACCACCAGCAGTTCAATCAGCGTGAAGCCCTTGTCTTGCTTCTTATCGATCAGGTGTTGCAGGAATTTGGTCTTAAATTCAGTCTTCATGAGTAGTCTCTCCTTGATGGGGGATACTTTGCTTCTAACTCCTTATTTTTAACTTACCCACTTTCTTCCCTTTTCATATCACTTTCCGTAAAAAAAATCTCTAACGCCCTCCCAGTCAGCGTTGGGTGTGGTCAAAACCCGTTGATAGGAGACGGAGTAGCCTCCACCCGTTCCCAGGCGGAATCGAAGCCAGGAGGCAGAGCCTCAACGGAACGTGACCAGGGAGACCCTGGTCACGAGGGGCCCGGCTACATAAACAAAGCAATATCATTGCGATTCCTTTGGATGTAACGGCATAAATTGACTTGGGAAACAAATTAGTTATACGACTAAAACATGTTTCAACTTGCCGGAAGCCGACGGCAGCGAAGTCAGGGTCGATCGGTATATTGATAATACTGAGGGCACATTGACGGTTTTGTTGCCAGCGGACCTTACGGGACCTCAACGGTTAATCGTGCGGGCGAAGTTCGGTAATAATTTACGGGAGAAGGTTTATACGGAGGTTCTGGTTCAGGAATAGGATCGGTAATGCGGCCTCCCCGCCCGGGTCGGAGGGTCTCCCCGCCCGGGTCGGAAGGTCTCCCTCTATATCTATGATTAACTTGACAAAAATCATGTTTCCATTAATTCCCGTCCCCAACAAACAGGGACGCTAACAGAGATCCTAGACCTATATCCTATCCCTTGTCAAGCATAGAGGTCAGAATTAATTATTTTTTAATGATTATTAACAACAATAGTCCGGACAGTTCTGGTAAAGTAGCTGTAAGGCTTACAGGGTAAGTCTTTGCTCGATAGAGCAATTTTTGGCAAGTTAGCCCTGGGGCTGACATTGAAAAAATTAAAGCAAGTAGAAGGAGATGCCTAAAATGACATCCAAACGACAAATAGTCAGGGGTACTCGAGGCGATGAGTTTCTCCTTGGCGGTAAGAATGACGATATCCTCCACGGGGGAGGAGGCAAAGACCGGTTAAAAGGTCTGGGGGGTAAAGATATTTTCGCCATTCCGTTGGGTGCTGAGGATTTCACCACCGTTGATGATTTTTCTATTTTCGGTGATAAAATAGTCTTCTTAGGGACCGAGACCGAGGTGGAAATTGTGTTTCAAGACCAATACACGCACCACTTAGATCACGAAAGAAGGGTCTACCGGATGGGGATGATTTACATCGACGGCGACCACCGGGCGAATGTCTGGCTGAACCACTGGCGCTACAATATTCCCTTAAATCCTGAGATTAATTATGAATTTAAGGGCCTCCTCAACGACCTTCTCAACGACCTTAATGAACCCACCGACCTCGAGCTCAGCAACAACAGCATCGACGAAAACGTCGCAGCCAACACTGTTGTCGGCACTTTCTCGACCACCGACCCCGATACAGAGGATAGCTTTACCTACCAGTTGGTAGCGGGTGCAGGAGATACGGATAACGCTGCCTTCACCATTGTCGGGGACCAACTGCAAATCAACAGTTCCCCAGACTTTGAAACTCAGTCCAGTTACAGCATCCTCGTTCAAACTACCGACCCAGATGGGCTGAGTTACTCGGAGAACTTTACCATTAACATCAACGACCTTAATGAACCCACCGACCTCGAGCTCAGCAACAACAGCATCGACGAAAACGTCGCAGCCAACACTGTTGTCGGCACTTTCTCGACCACCGACCCCGATACAGGGGATATCTTTACCTACCAGTTGGTAGCGGGTACAGGAGATACGGATAACGCTGCCTGCTGAGTTAATCATGAGTTCTGCTTTGATGGATGCAACTCTCCTAGGTTTGAACTTGAAAGATGTTAATATAATTATCTTCCCAGATTGGTCTGCGCCTGAAGAGTCCCTGGGTGAGGAATTAGCACGAGTGTTCGCGACGGTTATAACTCACCCTGATAAAACTCATATGACTCTCTTGGTAGACACTAGCAACATTTCTGATGAAGATGCGGATGCAGCTATATCTAGTGTGGTCATGAGTCTGCTGATGTCAGAAGATTTAGATGTTTCCGACGGACCAGAAATTTCCCTAATTGGACAATTGAGCGAAAGGCAGTGGTCAGCTTTGTTGCCCCGCATCCATTCTCGCATTCGATTGGAGAACGAAAATCAAGAGGCGATCGCCCGCGTCAAGGCGACAAACCTCCCCTGCTGCGAACTCGACAATCTACCCAATATCAGTTTTTTAGCATCTTAGCTTGGTTGATGCCTTAATCTTCTGGTGGTGGGATAATCTGTAAAGCTCCCGAACCGCCTAGGGCCCTGATGCGATCGATCGCAATTTGGCGAGTGCGATCGTCTATGGCATTATTTAATACTATAGTCCAGGCGGAAATCTGAGCACTTTTACTATCGGGGTTAGTAGCTAAGTATGCCGCTGTTTGACTAGAAACTGCCGCTACAGCTTGGCTTTCTGGGTCAGAATAATTGCTAGCCCAGTCTGCCGCCATCTCAAATGACTTTTTCGCTGCTTTACCATCTCCCAAAATAATAACTCGTCAATGGCTTTATAACGCCAAATGTAATAAGATTTGGGAGGTACTTGGGGCTCTAGTAACTTTAATACTTTGTCAAGCATAGCGACCGATCGTTCTGGCATGCCTGCATAAAGCGATACGCTAGAAGATAGGAAAAAATAAGCATCCAGAAAGCGGGGATCGCGATCGAGGATCGCTTCAAAATATTCCGAACTCAGACTGTAGCCTGTTTGGGCCCGGGCGGGTTCATCTCCAAAGTAGATTAAAAACTGGACCATAGTCCAGTTGGCTATTAAGTTATCAAAACCAAATCCTGGCATCTGCTGGAGTATTTTTAGTTTAGCTTTTTCTGCTGCTACTTCCCTCTGCACTTTTTCCGGTGTTGCTATGTTTTGGTCTGCTTTGAGTTGCTTGAGTTGCGGTTTTTGCAAAAGGGCGATCGCACCTCCGCACAACAGGGCCATTCCTGCTGCGGCGATCGCTTGACTTAAGTTCTCTCTAGCATCGTAATTCATAATTTGCTAATTTAAAAATGTTATCAACTATTATTTTAACCGCAACGTACATTCTAGGATAAACCTTTGATTGTCGAGGGCATAGGGTTGAATTTCTAGGGCCCGGCGAAAGGCCCCGATCGCATCCTGATATTCTCCCAGGGCGGCGTGGCACAACCCCAGTCCGTGCAGTGCCCCAAAATGCACCGGGTTCAGTTCGATCGCCCGCTGACAGTCGGCTAGGGATTTGCGGTACTCCCCGATCGTATAGTATAGTACGGCCCGTCTATTCCAGGCTTCGGCAAAATCTGGCAAGTCTGCCACCAGCTTTGTCAGCAGCAGTTCCGCTTGAGGCATGTCTCCTGCTTGCATCATTGTTTGCGCCCGTTGCAGCAGTTCTAATCCTAATATACCCCTTTCCCTAAACCAGCGACTCCACAGTTCTTGAGTGGCTCGCTGGCGCACTGTCTCTGAGGGGTTTTTCAGGTCTGACAGTAATGCTTCGATTTCTGGTTCGTTCCCGGACATGTTTCTTCCTATATGCTATGGGTTGCTAGAAGGCATTCCTGAGGTGAGACTCCCCCTTTGGTAAATCTCCCGGGCGTAGTCCGTCCAAGTTCCTTGCCCCCAGTAACGAAAACAGCTAGTCTGAAGTAACAGGTTGTAAAGCAGTGCTTGACGATATTCGGAGGACTGGGTAAATTTTTCCCCTCCCAATGGGTCTATTTTTTCGTGAAACATGGCGCTGAGTTGATTCATCGGCCCTAACACGTTCTCGTACCCCTTTACCCAACTGATGCTATTTGTCCAAGATGCTCCCTCTATATGATAATTGGGATTGTCTTCTTTGATGCAGGCGATCGCCCGTTTGACTGCTGCGGGGGTGCAGTTATCTGGGTCCACTCGCGACCAGATTTGATGTTGACCTACTGCCTGACAAGGGGGATAATTTTCCGGCTCGCAACCGGCGGCGGCTATTAGTTCTAGATATTCCGTGCCGTTGATTCCCACTACACCCTGATTTTGGGCCATTTCTTGCCACGCTTGCTGGAAGGCGGGAGGAAATTCATTCATCATCACCCCCCCATTCTCGCCATCCCCTATTTGCGTGACTAATGAGGGTACTTCTATATCCCCTAGCTGCTGTTTTCCCCGGGTTTTGGCTTCATAATAGGGCTGCATCTGACCTACCAGTTTTGTATCGGAACCCTGGGTTTTGATTAAGGCCGTGATGCTTGTGGTTTCTCCCCGTCCATTCCGGGCGATCAGACGGTTGGGCAGGTATTTTTCGGGGATGGGTTGGCCCTCCAGGGTTTCTACGGTATGTTCTTGCACTAATAGCCAGCGATAGCCACTTTCCTTCAGGGCTTTGATAAATTCAAACAGGGTGTCCGGGTGGTTTGGTAATGCCATCTCTGGCGGCGAAAACCCTTTGACTCGCCCTAATGCTTCATAACCAAATATGCTGGCAAATTGCTGTTGCCATGCTTGGACGTGCAGTTTTATATCGGGGATGGGGTGGATGGCACTACTGCATGACTCCACATTGTCCCCAACCATTCTACATGGGGTTGATAGGCCCGATCGCAGGTTATGCCCTGGAGCTTTTCTATGATATCTCCCCGTCCCATTTGCCGCAAGCCCCACAACAGATTTCCAGAATAGTCTAGCATGACGCGGGGATTACAACCTCGTGCTACCAGTTCCGGTATGATATCACCCATGCGGCTATAGCAATTGGCAAATGGACCCGCATTGTGATTGTCCCCTTCTTGGGGATGTTCAAACATGTATTGCAGGTTGCCGATTAGTTCGCCATTTTCTCCTGCGGGGATGGTGGGTTGGTGCATGTGGAGGGCGATCGCGAAGGCGGCGGTTACCTCTTCTAAGCGGATATTTGTGCTGGGTAAAAATACCGGTTCTGACTGTTGCACGACGGAGTTGATTTCTGCACCGCATATATTGGGCAATCCGTCAATTATTTCTGGTAGGTTGGGCAGGGTTGGGGTGGGCATTGGGTGAAACTCCGCTTGGGGATAATATGATGATAGCGAATCTTTTTCTTCTTGTGCTGCCTTTAACCCTCACAAAGCTAATAAACGCCCTGTGCAAGTACAACATCAGCATCAGAGATAGTGATAACGCCATCTCTGATATCGAAGGCGACAGCCTGCAAAGCTCTCAACATTATGTTGAAAGCGCCTACCCAATCCTCGCAGCGGAGGGGGCCCGGAGCGTGCTTTATGGCCGCAAGCCGGGCATTTGTGGACTTTGGAACCACCTAGCTTTTTGTGAACGTGGCCACACTTGGGACAAGTTTTGCTCGTGTAGGCTTCATTACAGCGAACGAGTAGCACTCCTTTCCGCTTTGCTGCCTGTCGAACGTGAGAAGCAAACCTACCCATAGCCCACGTAAGCATATTTCTAACCGACTTTCTGTTAATCTTACGGTTGGCTTTGACGACCATTTGCGAAGTTTGATAAGTGGGTATAAATATCAGCTTGTAGTGATTAACAAGCATACTTGCAGCTTTCCGATGTATGTCATCTACTAGCGAGCGAATCTTAAACCGTAACCGCTCGATTGCTTTGTTCAACTTGTACCGCAAACGCTTATTTGCTTTGCCAATGGCTTTCATTTTTCTCCCAATTATTTTGTCAAGGTGCAGGCACAGCCTGGTTAGCCGCCCGATGTCTCCCTTGCCAATTTCTAGAATATTTTCGCCATCGTAGCCAGTCAGTAAAGTGCGGTTACCAGGGTATTACCTAAGCACTTTGTCCACTCGTTTTCAGGTAAAGTTTGTAACTGCTGTATGTACCTATCTAAAGACTGACCCTCGGATAAAGAGCGATTGTTGTTGTAAAACTTAACGCACTGATTGTAAACCCAGCGGTAGGCAGCCAGCCATTTTTTCCAAATAGCATGTAAACCAGGCTCGGGAAATAGCGGGATTTTTATAACGCTGTTCGGCGTAATGTTCTGGCTACGCTTAAACGGATTATTCCCGTAACGAGTGGATTTATTCTTTTGAGTATTTTCGTTTACCGTATAGCCTCCAACTGAAGCCACCTCCGATGGACAGCATATCTTGTACAAGCTTTTGTTCTTGGCCCAGTTGCTGCGAGTTGAGAACCACGAGTTAGATTGCATTGTATTGGCATAACTACTCAACCAGTTCAAATTACAATTTCCCGACTCTGGAGTGGTGGGCAACGACAAGCCGCTGGATATCCTGCTTGACAATTCGTTCCAGAATGGATTTAAATTGTCGCCGTCTAAAATTGAGTCGGACGACAATTTCTCAAACAGACGCCGCCTCTGGATAGTATCCGTGCAGGTACGCAAGTTGTCGCTTAAAATCGTCACGTTGGGAATGACTTGAGACCCTCGCGTAACAAACAGTTGTAGTTGTTGGCAGTTTTTGCCGGAGCGGTCACCTCTGTTCCCTTTTGATGAATCTCCGCTGCCCACTACGGTACTCCGATATTTTACTTTCTCGTTCCCATGGTCTTCGGGATTCTTAATGTACTTCCAGAATGTTAACTGCCTAGGCTGGTCTTTAGTATTCATGATTCATTTATTTGTGAGCATTTATTGCTCCTTTCTTACTTGACCTCCGGAGGCTTAATTAGCTTTATACTTCTCACTATAGTCGCCTCAGAACTCCACCAACAAACGCAAAAACACGGGAATCAGAGAATCTTTTTGCTACCGCTGCTCAAGAGAAAAGCCACCGCCGCCGCCCGAACCCGTTCCCAGGCAGAGCCGTGGGAACGAGGGGTCCGGCTACACAAACAAAGCCCACGCTCCATGCCCCTTCCTCGCAGCGTAGGGGGCCCGGAGCGTGCAGGGGCTTGATGGCAAAATTGAGATATTCCGAACGGCCAGGAGCTGCGCTTTTTTGATCGGGAAAAATTTGTCCGGAGCGAGGGGGGAATATCTTTACAGAGCCTTATGTTTTAGGAGTAACCCCCCCGTTAGCACAGCAGCGTAAGCGTGCGACGCCGGAGCGCTAGCAATCTCCGGCGGTCTTTCTGGGTAGAAGATTGCTAGCTGCTGCACGCTCCGGGAACCCTCCGCTGCGAGGCTGCGCGAACGGGGGGCGCCAGGAGCCCCCCTCGCAATGACACATTCAATAGTCACAAAAAGCGCAAGTCGATGGTTTATCATCAACCCGCCGATCGGACGGAACGATTAAACGCGATGCAGGCCCTGTTAGCTTGTCCGATCGCTTCCATCGGCACCGTAGAAAGCCCAAAGATGTCAAAGATGCCCAGTTGACTTTTCCCATCTTAGTAACGGAAAATGTTTATCACTGCGGCTACCATGCGGGGGTGTGGTCAAAAGTAGTTGATAGAGTAAAGCAATGAGCGACTCTAACCGGTAGTGGGCAGATCCGGGGTGAGGGGGTATAAAAGGTAATCAACCTAGCTATATAATAGACACTTATGACAAAAACCCGCTCCCTCAAGGGAAAAAATTCTGCTCTCATAGCAGAAAAAATCCTTTTATCAGTGACAAAAGGATTTTTTCTCATCGATAAAAAAATTTTCTCTCGCCGAAGAAAGGATCTTCTATCGGCGAGAGAATGATCTTCTCTCGTTGAGGAAAAAATCTTCTCTTATAGCAGAAAAGGATCTTCTCTCGCCGAAGAAAGAATCTTCTCTCATAGCGGAAAAGGATCGGGTGTGGTCAAAACCCGTTGGTACTCGGCGGACCCGCCTCCACCCGTTCCCAGGCGGAGCCGTGGGAACGATGGGCCCGGCTACTAGAACTTAGCCCACGCTCCGGGCGATGTGCTCTGCGCGAGCTAGAAGCACTGCGCATCGCACATCCTATCGTTTACCGATCCACCCACCCATGTCGTTGCCTGCTGGCGAACGACAGGGTGGGTGAAGAGGAAACTTCGCGTCCGGAGACACCCACCCATGTCGTGCGCGGGAGCGACACGACCGGGTGGGTGCTCCTGGACGCGACCCCCTCCTCTCGCAGCGTAGGGGGCCCGGAGCGTGGAAGGGGCCCTCCGCGTGCAGGGGCTATATACATGTATCCGGGCAGCGTCCGGTTCGTTACCCGGGGAGCTGGCACCCGGCGCTCAACTACTTATGACCACACCCGGTCCGGGAGCCTGCACCTGGCTATCAACTACTTTTGACCACACCCACCATGCGGAAAGCTCCTTTGGTGCGGCAAGTTATTTGATTGTCCGCCCAGATGGTAATGTTTTGGTAGATTTTCCCCGCTGGGCCCCGCCCCTGGTCCAGCGTTTGCAGTCAATGGGCCCGATTAAATATATGTATCTCACCCATCGAGATGATGTGGCAGATCGTCGGAAATATCGGCAGCATTTTGGGTGGATCGCATCCTGCACCAAGACGAAATTTCTGCCGGGACTCGCGATGTCGAAATTAAGCTGAGTGGCACGTAACCATTTCAGCTAGCGGATCACCTATTAATTATCCCAGTTCCCGGTCACACAAAAGGTCACACCGTGCTATTATACAACCATAAATTCCTGTTTACTGGGGACCACCTGGCCTGGTCTGCGAGGTTAAACCAACTGATTGCTTTTAGAAATGTTTGCTGGTACTCTTGGTCAGAATTAATTAAGTCTATGGGCCAGTTAACTAATTACTCATTTGAGTGGGTATTGCCCGGTCACGGACGCCGCTACCATGCAGATGCTGAGACCATGCAACATCAGTTGCAGCAGTGCATTGAATGGATGGAAGCTTCCTAGGCGCGAAAGCGCCTGGGAAGCACTTTAGTGCTTACTACGAACGAATGAGTTACATTAACTGTAAGGCAAAGTAATAAAGTATGCAACCCATCACAAAATGGACCAAGGTGACGCCAACTAAGTTGTAAGTTCGGTTGTAGATCAGGCCAAATATGTTACTAGCTATCCAACTCACTACTATCACCCTTGTCCCTAAGTGAAAATGTGCCATCGCGAAGAGCAGAGAAGTAATCAAAATGGCATAGTAACCTTTTTGGTCTTGGAAAAATTTTTGTAGCGCTATTTGCAATGTAGCTCGGCCAAATTCTTGCACCCAACAATGTATGAAATAAATTCCTGCTGTGAGCGGGATATAAATTTGCAGGAACTTTTCTCTTAATTGCAAATCGGGATTGATGAAGTCTATTAACCAACTTAGGCTATAAGTGCCAAGTATGCCTATAAAACTGAAGATCAATCCATCCAAAACCGATTTTTTCAGATTTTTGCGCGTGACTCCTATTTCAGCTAAAGACAATTTCAATTTCTTCAACGCTAAAAATATCGGAAAGATCGTGAAGATGAAAAGATAGGCCCAGTTGAACAATCGGCTAGCAACGTTATAATTGGGGAAGAAATCATCCAAGACCGCATTCAAGATCGTGATGGCAAATAAGAAAATTACTGTGGAAACGAAGAAAACGCCAAACCGATTGCGTTCTTTAAGCTCGTCTATCTGCTTTTGGATAGCCATGATGTGGCGATCGCTCAAGGAGCGCAAGTAGTCGTTCACTTGATGAATTATTGTTGCACCTAAAATGTTGAGGGTTTCTTGAGGGTCGCTCACCCGATCGAGCAGCGCTTGTTTCGACAATACATAAACTGCAATCGGAGTGGCAGCTTTGACCGAGCTACTTCTGGGCGATCCATCCACAAATGACATTTCGCCAAAACTTTCACCTGATGACATCTCTTTGAATTTAAGATTGTTCTGGGTATTGGGTTCGATTTTGTAGATCTCGACTTTTCCGGAAATCAAAAAATAAATATCTGTCGTGCTTTCTCCTTCTTTGATAATATATTCTCCCTCCTCATAGGACCTCAACAAGCAGACCTTCTCTACTTCTTGGCGTTGGCGATCGTTCAGATTTGCTAACAGTTTAAAATTCTCTAACATTGACAAACCTCCCAGACTAACAAAAGCTAACCGGTCATAATCATCACCTCCATAATACCATAGGAGGCGAACTCAGCAGGTAGGCACAAAATAAACCAGCCTATGTTAAGAAATATAAAATAGCTGAATCTCTTTCTGGGAGAGGCTTTCAGCCAACTTAACAAAAATTTCCTGTCGTTGTGTTACTGATAGGGTTTCTCAAATAGATGGAGTACGGCAGAATCTAGGCAGGGAAAGGCTTTTAAGGGTTAACCCCGGCAATTAAAATCTGGTAAATATTTGTTTAACTATCTGAAGTTACGTGCTTTGGCCTAGTCCTAGGACAGGCGAGACCCCTGTCCTAGGTTTGACAACTAACTGCTACACCACCAAATTTTCATAGTTTTGTCATCACTGCTACTAACTATTGTCTGCCCCGACAGACTGATGGCGAGAGTAAGAATCCTGTCTGAATGACCCGTAATAGTGCGGATGAATTTGCCTGTATTCAGTTCCCATATTTTGATCGTTTTGTCACTACTGCCACTAGCAATAATCTGTCCGTCAGCACTAATAATGACAGCATTTATTTCCCCAGAATGCCCTTCTAAGCTGCGGATTAAATTTCCCGTACTCAGTTCCCAAATTTTGATCGTTTTGTCACTACTGCCACTAACGATTATCTGTCCATCGGGGCTGATGGCGAGGTTGTTGACACTGTCAGTATGGCCTTCGAGGCTGTGAATTAGTTGGCCTGTACTCAGTTCCCAAACTTTGATCGTATTGTCATAACTACCACTGATGAAAGTTTGACCATCGGGGCTGATGGAAAGGGAGTTAATTTGCCGTAAATGTCCCTTGAAGGAACGGATTAATTTACCGGTCTTGAGTTGCCAAATTTTGATGTTTTTGTCGCGACCGCCACTGACTATTGTCTCGCCATCCGGAGTTATAGCCACGGCACAAACCCAGTTAGCATGTCCCTTGAGGGTGCGGAGCAATTTGCAGCTTTTCAGTTGCCAAATTTTGATGCTGCTGTCGCGACTGCCACTGACGACGGTCTCGCCATCGGGGGTAATGGCGACGGACATAACTGGCAAGGAATGATCCCTGAGGCTGCGGATTAATTGGCCAGTTGTTAGTTGCCAAATTGTGATGTTATTGTCCCGACTGGCACAGGCTAAACTCTGGCTATCCGGGCTGATGGCCAAGGCATTAACCAAGTCAATATTATACCCTGTAAGGGTGCGTACAGAACGCCAGTTGTTGTCGGCTTTCAGTTTTTCAAAGGCTTCATCTGCTAACTGTTCCATCTGATTTTCGTAGACGGTGAGTTGCGCCTGCTGCATCTGTTGCAGGGTGGCGATGTAGGGTTGAGCCCAGTTTTGTTCTTCTCGGTCAAATTCTGAGAATAACTCGAACAGTTGCGGTTCGTAGCTGGGGTCGATATTCAGGTAATACCAGTCTGCGACAAAGGCCCCTAGCAGCTTGTGAACGGTGACGATAATTTCCCCGATCGCGCGGTGGGCGTCTCTCTTAGAGTAACCAACCGATCTGAGGGCTTGCAGGGCATCGGACCAGTTCCAAGCTGGCATGGTAAACAGGGCCACACCACCAGAGAGGACTGCCCAAAACCCAAGATGAAAAATCACTTCATCATCATTAATGTCGCTGTAAAGAATCCCGGTGGGGACGGGATCCAAAAGCTCGGGCAATTTTTTCACCTCACAGGAGGCGATCGGCTCTAGGAAATAGTCGCCATAAAAATGAACGGGGCGGAATTTGCAGTTATGGGGGTAATGCTGACCGAGGAATGAGTTAACTTGATTGCTGAGGATAATTCGCAGATGATTGTGGAAGGATGCCGGGCATTCGGAACTCAGGAATGGGGGTGCAAGCAAGATCAGCAAGCGGTGTTGTTGCTGGGCCTGTTGCAATATCTGCTCGGTTTCGGTGCGACTTAATTTAGCAAACCAGTTGTCTGCTTGCCAAATGGCTGGCATCTCCTGGAGTTTAATAGCAATTTTCTGTAGTTGGGACTCCCGGATCAGGTCCCGTCGCAGTTGAGACAGTTGCCGTCGTGCTTTGAACTCTTGTGCTTGCAGCAGGTTGACTGCTTCGATGTTGTTGGTGCTTAACTGTTGCTCGATATCGGCTTGCAGCTGCCAATATGCTACCATTGCTTGTTGATAACGGGGGTCATCTTGGATACTCTTGGGTAGGGTTGGGGCGTTAGATGCTGGTTGGTTTGGATCGAACGAGACTCCCGCAGTTGCTCTGAGTTTTTCCGTGAGTCCTTCCACAGCACCTTCGAGTAGTTCGTACAGGACATTAGATATTGATTTTGGTATCGACATAAGCTTTGGTGAATGTTCCCTTCTGGCTTGATTCTCTGTAGTTTAGCAAATCATCGCGCGCCGGATCTGCATTTTCTCCCCACTGTCTATCGGGCTTTTCTGGACCGCTTATTCCTCTTGTGGTATAATTGCACTTTCGCATTGTTGAAAAAGATCGTGTAATATTCCCAAAATCCCTGATAGGTTACTGATAGAATAAAGTAATGTTTCATAAACTATGCCTGCCACAGTCAGTTTGTAAAATTTCCAGCCTTCCCCATTAGTAACTATGCCAAAAATATCTAGAGTTTTCCCGAGTTGTTGATTATTCCATTGACAGGCTTGCATTTCCACCATACATTGAGCCAATCCTTTTTCAAAGTCATCCTTTTTGGCTTCAACTACACATAAAAATGGCGCTTCTAAATAATCTTTATTTTCTGTAAGTAAATAGTCTACATTACCGGTTAATTCATCACTTTCTAAAGCCGCACCTTTCCAAAATATGAGATTTTTAAATCCTTCTAATCCTTCTTCACAAATCGCATCAATTAATAATTCTTTGGCTTTTTCCGAATTCTTCAAATTAAACCGGCTTGTCAATCTAGCTAGACGTTGATGAAAGAATTCACTCGGCTGTACCGGTTGCGCTTCTATATCCCATCGGGATAACTTGGTAATCTTAAGTTGCTTGAAAGCTTTTTTTTCATCAAAGCTGGAAAAGATTTTCTTTTTCTGTTTCTCTGTCATGGCTATTCCCAGGATGTTGCGTATTTGTCTCGCCTGTCTGTTGTCGCCGTAAGGTGGGCAATGCCCACCCTACATGTTTCCCCCATTTACAATTCGCCATTCACAATTCACCATTCACAAGTCAATCAAGCAAAGGTAGAATATCCTAAATTTGGGGGAACGTCCTGCAAGCGTCCGGGACCAACTGCTTGCAATGCTTCTTTGAGGATCACATCACCTGTATAGAGGGCGCGACCGATAATTACACCGTTTACTCCCAGGGGTTCGAGTGATAGCAAACTCAAAAGGTCGGTGATGCTGCTAACTCCGCCAGAAGCAATTACTGGAATATCAACTGCTTCCGCAACTTCTCTCAATGCTGCCATATTTGGACCCTTGAGAGTTCCATCCCGTTGAATATCTGTATAGATAATAGTAGCCGCCCCCTGTTCTGCCATCTGCTGGGCGAGGGATGTTGCTAATATTTCTGATGTTTCTAGCCAACCCCGGGTGGCAACTTTTCCCTCCCGGGCGTCAATGCCGACGATAATTTGTCCGGGAAATTCTCGGCATAACTCCCCTACTAATTGGGGCTGTTCTACGGCCACCGTTCCGACAATTGCTTGTTGTACTCCTAAGGAGAGGAGGTTGGCAACTTTGGCATAGTCCCGCAAACCGCCTCCCACTTGTACTGGCACTGGTATTGCTTGGACAATGGCGGCGATCGCCTTCATATTCACGGGTTGACCGGTTTTGGCACCATCCAAGTCTACCAGGTGGAGTCTAGTAGCACCTTGGTCTACCCACTGTTTAGCTACGGCAACGGGATTTTCATCAAATATTTGCTGTTGTTCGTAGTCTCCCTGATACAAGCGCACGCATTTGCCTTCTAGTAAATCGATCGCGGGTATTACATCCATATTTCACTATCAGTTATCAACCTCGGTTCGGCCTGCTAATGGCAATGAACAATTTACCATTAACATTTAGCCATTAACATTTAGCCATTAACATTTAGCAATGCCTTCTTCTCGGGCGCAACGTTGCACCGCAGCAGCTACGACATTTGCAACGCGCGGATCGAAGACGGAGGGGATGATGTTTTCTCGGTCCAGATCGCTGGGGGCGATCGAGGAGGCGATCGCGGCTCCAGCTTCCTGATACATTTTAGTAGTAATGGTGGAGGCCCGACAGTCTAAAGCCCCCCGAAACACTCCGGGGAATGCTAACACATTGTTAATCTGATTGGGATAGTCGCTGCGACCTGTAGCCATAACTGCCACCTCGTCGGCGACCAACTCTGGCTGAATTTCGGGAATGGGGTTGGCCATGGCAAACACGATCGGGTCTTTGGCCATCGATCGCACCATTTGTGGGGTCAAGAGACCGGGACCACTCAGACCAATGAAGACATCTGCACCCTGGATGGCCCCGGCCAGGGTGCCGGCTGCGGACACGGCAAATTCTTGCTTTTCTGGGGTGAGGTCGCTGCGCTGGGTGGAAAGAATTCCCTGGCGATCGCACATCAAGATAGTCTTGGCCCCAGCTTGGCGCAGTAAACGGGCGACGGCCACTCCCGAGGCCCCGGCACCGTTAAAGACGATCCGCACCGACTCCAGGGATTTTTTCGCCACTTTCAGGGCATTGTACAAAGCTGCCAGGGTGACAATAGCAGTGCCATGTTGGTCGTCGTGAAAGATGGGAATATCTAATTCCTGTCGCAGTCGCCGTTCGATTTCAAAGCAACGGGGGGCGCTGATGTCTTCCAGGTTGACACCGCCGAAGACCGGGGCGATGTGCTTGACTGTTTCGACAATGGTATCTGTATCCTGGGTGGCCAGGCAGATGGGGAAACCGTCAATGCCGCCGAATTCCTTGAATAGCATCGCTTTGCCTTCCATCACTGGCAGGGCCGCCTCGGGACCCAGGTTCCCTAACCCGAGTACGGCACTGCCATCGGTCACAATGGCGACGGTGTTTTGCTTGATGGTCAAGTTGTAGACTTCTTCGGGCTTTTCGGCGATCGCCCTACAGATGCGACCCACGCCGGGGGTGTAGGCCATTGCCAGATCCCCCTGACCTCTTAATGGCAGCTTACTGCCGATGGTGATTTTGCCCCCTTGGTGCATGTCGAAGGTGCGATCGGAGACCTGGAGTACCTTAATTTCCGGCAGGGCCTTGACCGCTTCCACAATTTTCTCGCTATGTTCCGTACTGGAGGCATCTACGGCGATCTCCCGCACTGTCATCTCGCGCGTGCGATCGATTAAATTAATCTCGTCTAGGTTGCCCCCCATAGAGGCGATCGCCTGGGTAACGCTGGCCAAGTATCCCGCGCGATTAGGCAATTCTAGGCGAATCTTTAAGCTAAAACTAGAGTTAGGTGTCAGTTCTGTCATTTACGTAGGACGGGCGGACCGCCTGTCCGAAGGTTGTCACTGGTTCTGAGATTAGGGGAAAGATAAGTTCGCGACTGTACTCAACAGCACCAATCAGCTTAACATCATCAAGGCATCAAGGAGGGTGCATCTCTGCCTTTGCCTCGCCGCCCCCGAACCCTAAAGGGTCCGGCTACATGAACAAAGCCCGCCTGCGCGGGCTAGATTACAAAAGTGAGATGCACCCATCAAGGACATGGCAGGGGATTCCGCTAGGTGTCCTCACCGTTGGCTTCTCTGTCGGCCCTGCTGCCGATCGCTAATTGCTATAGCATGAAAATAGTAGCGTTCGAGGAAGTAAAATGCTCCTGGAAGACAAGCTTCATATATCGTACCTGCCGACAGCAGAAGAATTACCCCATACCGATGATGTTCCCGTGGATAGCGAACTGCAAGATAAAATCTCTCAACTACTCGATATTATACTCAATTTCATCTGGGCCGATCGGTCGGACTGGTTTTTCGGCAAGGATATGGGTTGGTACTACGACCCAGACCAACCTTATATCGCCCCAGACGGCTTTTTGTGTTTGGGCGTCCCGCGAGTCAAAGGTACTAATTTGCGCCTGAGTTACGTCAGTTGGGAAGAACGGGGGGTCGTGCCAATTTTTGCCTTGGAAATTGTCTCCAAAACTCCCGGGGGAGAGTACAAGCGCAAAAAAAATATTTACGCCCAACAGGGAGTTCTGTACTATACGATCTATGCCCCGTTGCGCACTCGCAAGCGCAGACTGTACATCTACCGCTTGCATCGAGGCCAGTACGAACTGCTGCCAGATAATCCGGTTTGGATGCCAGAAGTGGGATTGGGAATTGGTACGGAAAGGGGAACTTATCAAGGTATATCGCGGGAGTGGCTTTATTGGTACGACGATCGGGGGCAGCGATATGCTACTCCCGATGAACTGCTGGCGAGATATCGGCAATTGTTCGGCGAACTGCCGAGAATATAGCGAGAGTAGCAATGTATATTCTAGAATATTTATTTCTTTTGTGGAGCAGGGCTATCTAAAGATAGCCGTCACCTTCACAAATCTGGTAAACGCCTTACATCCGCATCTATTTTATCAGGTTCCGAACAGTACGCGATAGTGAAATCGCGCAACCAACCTTCTTTGTTTGACAGCAAACCGACTCCGCGACCCATAGATAGAGCGAACTGATCTGTTATCATAAACCGATCATGTATAAATTCTTTGCCTTTCGTTTCATCCTTGACAATTAACTTAAATCGAGGGTAAAGATTTTGTAAATCTGCTTCCAACTGCTTTAGTTTTGTTTTCGCATCAGATAGTGCATCAGATAGTTTTGATGAATTTGGCGGCTTGAACCCACAGTAAACTTCAAAAATACCTTGGCGTGAGTTAGTTGTCCCAAATACATTCAGTATAGATTTTAGCATTGACTTATATTTTTTAGCATTATTCTTCTGCAAAATAGACCGTCCTACATAACGATCGTATATTTTGACGTGCTTTGCATACCTAAATATAGGGACAATAATTTCCTGCTCGAACTGCTTCTTTTCTGCTCCCTTAGGAAAAGAGTGATCTAATTTTTCCATAACAGCGCAAAACTCATCCTCGATCGCGTACTCATCTGAATTTACGACTTTTACAGAAAAGATATCTGCCATCTGTGTCTTAGCACAAGAATAGCAATTCAGGCGAGCGAGTACGAACTCTGGTAAATGCTGCGTAGTGATGCGAATATATGACTGGCACTGTTGTTGGGGGCAATTTGTGTTAATTGTATCATCTATGTCAAGTTCAACAAAACGATTAGTCTTGTCAATCTTTTTCAAGATTGTTTTAATTTTCTTACTCTACTTTGGCGGCCATTTCTTTACCATGGCTCCGATATCATGATTAAGGCGATCGCGCTCTTCTATCAAAAACACCCCCTTTTTTTCTAGCTTACGGAATAATTCGAGCGTCGAGTTGTAAAAAATACCTGATTCGTCATGATTTGCCGTTAGAACAGAGGGTAAGAGTACAGTCGGGACTAACATATCAACCAAACATCTCGTTAAAGTCTTCTTCAAAAAATCCATCCGGCCACTCATCGATAAAGTCGCCGTCTTCGTCAAGTCTCAATGACAAGCATTTGGAGCCTTCCGCCCCTCGATCGACATATATGACAGAGATATCTTCCGGTTTTAGTTCTCCTTTTCTAATTAACTTCTGAAGCCTGAGCATCAGGTGTTCGCTGTGGGTTTCTATGATAAACTGATTATTGATAGGTGGCTTAATACATTCTGCCAGCAGGGAACCCAGTTCCGCTTGCAAGCGAGGGTGGATGTGAATTTCTGGTTGCTCGAATAGCAGAGTTGTGTTGCGAGAGAGCATACTCTGGACGATAATTGGCAAAACTTGACTGATGCCAAACCCGACATCTTGCAGGCTGACATTCACTCTCGTATACTCATCGATTAACTGCAAGGCAAAGATATCGCTGATTTTACCGGTTTCAGCGTTGGTGAATTCGGCCACCTTAAATTCGTATCCTAAGTCGAAGCGCCCGAGTTGATCGTTCACCTGCTGGAGGAGTTCGGAATTTTTGAACAAAATGTCTGGCAACATTTTTCCCGACTTGCCCACCTGTCTGCCTGTGTTACCGCTAAAAGTGTAAATCCTTTCTGGGTACTCCCGCAAGGGTCCGATGTATGTCATTTCTTCAAAGAGCGATCGGCATGCTTTGCTAGCTAGTATAATCAGATCGGAAATAATAGGGGGATTCTTGGGTTTGTAACTAAGGAAACTAGGGAATAGCTCGTAAAAATTAGACAATTTCCATACTTCTGAAGGAGGAAAGTCTTTATTATACTGGTCATTGGATCGGACGGGTAAAAATAACCGGCAGTACAGATAGGAATCAATCCAATACTTTGACAAATCTTCCTTTGCTTTATCCAAACTGTAATCCTTAAAATGCTCCCCTAATCTAATCAATGATTTTATCAAATACAATCTAGCTTTTACTTCTTTTATATTAGTAATGTTCGCTTCCAAATACCCATACACTTTCAATTCTAATTTTTTGATTCCTTTTATATTATCAATTCCTTCTTTTTCTGCTTCTTCTATAATTTTTCTTAACCCCTGTTCAATATCATATAAAATATACGGCCATTTTTTTTGCCATCCTTTCTGATGTTCATGTAATTTATACTTCTGAAATATTCTCTGTCCCTCTTGAGATATATTATATTTCATCATCCTTAATTTTCGCCCGTACCATCTACCCCAAAGTTGATGATCGTAATTTATCTGCTCTCGCTTTAATGTTGTTTTCTGGGTGCTCTCACTCTCATCTGGCCTGCTATTTTGCTCTAAAGGTCTATAGCAGATCAATGAAGATGGATCGTCACCCATAAACAGCTCGATACTGGATAGCACTACCTTCGATGTCTCCTTATCATAGGCAAAAGTAACCTGCAATTCTAAAATTGGAGCCAACTCAAAATCTTTGGGAACGATCTTCCAAAAATCCTCTTGGAGTTCTAGTTCGTCCAGTTTCAGCTTTACCTTGAACGAGAAAGACTCACTGACATCGTGCCGGTGGACGAATTCCCGATAACTGCCCAGGTTGACGAGATTGCCCTTGGGTAACAATACCGTATCGGGGTCTTCAGCTTCCTGGAGAGTCTGTTTGAGCAGCAGGAGTGATTGCAGCACCGAACTCTTGCCAGAAGAGTTGGGACCGTAGATCAGCGTGATGGGTCGAATCGGAAGTTTCTCCGGTCCGGCAAATGCTTTGAAATTGGTCAGTTGGTACTCTCGCAGCAATATTCTACTCCTTTTCGCGCACAACTTGCTTCATGAATTTCGGTCTGGTGGGCGGTACACACCCTACATTCTACAATTGTATCACTCCCTGTCTGCCATCAACCCTGTTTCTTAGCTTTTTCTAGGATTGCCCGATCGCCCTGCACCTGTCACCCACCATCTATTACACACCCTACATTCTACAATTCTATCACTCCCTGCCTGCCATCTACCCTGTTTCTTAGCTTTTTCTGCCCGATCGCCCTGCACCTGTCACCCACCATCTATTACACACCCTACATTCTACAATTCTATCACTCCCTGTCTGCCATCAACCCTGTTTCTTAGCTTTTTCTAGGATTGCCCGATCGCCCTGCACCGGTCAGCCACCATCAAGTACACACCCTACATTCTACAATTCTATCACTCCCTGCCTGCCATCTACCCTGTTTCTTAGCTTTTTCTGCCCGATCGCCCTGCACCTGTCACCCACCATCTAGTACACACCCTACATTCTACAATTGTATCACTCCTTGCGGTCTGGTGGGCGGTGCCCACCCTACAATTGTATAACTCCTTGCCTGCCAGAAACCGGGTAACTCCTCTCTTACTCTGTTTCTTAGCTTTCACTCCGATTCCCCTTCGCCTTCAGACCTGCCAACAGCAGACTCGTGTCCGAGAGTACCACAGAGTAGTATCTCTGGACACGACTTTCGGACACGACTTCCCCAATTATTTTTTTTCCCGACTTGGGTTGCGGGCGATGTTTTTTACAAAATCCTCGGTACTTAGCAGCGCATTCATCCAAAGTCTTGCCCAAGGACATAAAAGCCAGATGCCATTGAGTAATGCCATCATCCCCCTCGTAATGTCAGCATTAGGAATGCTTTGCCCCTACAGAGGTTTTTTTTATTAGCTATTTTAACAGCTTTACTCTGTTACAGCTTTACAATTATTGATTATTGGTTTGCAATTATTTATTGTAAATTTACAATAAGCTATTGTAAACCGATTGGGTGTTACAATTTTCTGACGCTCGGCGCCAGCAGCACCTGGCGGAGCCTGGTAACGCGGGGTTTGAACGGCGGGCCGACAGCGAAGCTATAAATTTTGCTGCACCATCCAGACTAAAAAGCCCAGAATTTGTTCTACGGGCGGTAATGAATAAACCGATAGGTCGATGGTAGCAGTTTGACCTTCTAGCTTCAGGAATTGCCATTGAGTGCCATTGCTGACACTGCCGTATATCGTGGAAATCTGTTGGTTATGTTCCCGGTTAAAGAGCTGTGCTGCTACCATTTCTGCTAGGCATTGTCCTAATCCTGTTTTCAAATCGGCTTGCTTTGCCTCTACAATTATTACAACTGGAGCTTCGATCGCCAGCATTTCGGGCGATCGACTCAGGAGGAAATCGCAACGTCCTTTTAATCCCAGACTTTCCTCTACCGTGAAATCTTCTCCTGAGAACAAACTTACTTGTCGTTCTAGAAACCGTCTGACTTCAACTAAAACCGGAGTTACAATTAACTCTGATTTTGCTTTTTCACTCCCCGATGCTACTGCAATAGGAATAGTTTCTGCCAGATAGTCTTGCAGCACCGGAGAAGGTTCCACAGGAGGAACATCGAGTAAGAAGCAAACGCCTTCAACAGTCGAGAGGTGCAAAAACTCTTTGACCTCTCGAACTGTGAAAAATTGGCTATAGGAGGTTGGTGGTTTTCGAGTTGGATTCTGCATGGTTATCTTATCGCACTTAACGCTTCATTCGCCCCAAACCTGTACGAGAAAAGTCCTGTTTCTGGGACCGTCCAACTCAAAAAATAACACTGATTGCCAGGTGCCCAAAGCTAACTTGCCATCAATAATGGGAATCACTTCCGAACTGCTTAACATCATTGCCATCAGGTGGGAATGGGCATTTATGGGTTCGTCATCGGGAACATCTCGCAAATGCAGGTCGTTATGCAGATATTTTTCCGTGTCAGGCGCTAACTTTAACAGATGCACTTTCACATCTTCTAGCAATCTTTCTTCATTTTCATTGATCGCCAAGGCAGTGGTTGTGTGTCGCGAAAACACGGTTACCTGACCGCTGATGACGGAGTTACTGTCAATTACTTTCTGGATCTGAGGGGTAATGTTGTAGATGCAGATCCCTGTTTCTGTCTCTATGTAAATTATCTCATTGATAATCTTCATTGCTTTTCTTCGCTTCCCCATCCTTTATGTAGTATTTTCAATCATCCACTTGAGAAAGGCCAGAATTTGCCCCACAGGCAACAGCGGATAATCTATCAGATCTATTGTCACGGTTTTGTCTTGCAATTGCAAGAAGCGCCAGGCCGTGCCATTACTCACCGAACCGAAGATCCGCGACATTGGCTCTCCATTCTGATGATTAAACAGTTGAGCTGCTACCATGGAACCAATACATTGCCCTAACCCAACGGTCAGATCCGCCTTCTTCGCTTCCACGATCGCCACCACCGGGGCTTCGATTTCCAACAACTCTGGGGACTTACTCAATAAAAAATCACAGACACCGTTCAATCCCAGAGACTCATCTACCGCGAACTCTTCCCCAGAAAACAAGCTAATTTGCCTATTTAACACCCGTCGGACTTCCACTAGCACTGGAGAGATTAAGAGTTCCGATCGGGCTTTTTCGCTGCCTACCGCAGCTAAGGGGATATTCTCAGTCAGGATTTCAGCGAGTAAGGGAGACGGTTCAATGGGCGGGATATCTGGGAAAAAGCGTACCCCTTCTACAACTTTCAAGCTAAACTCTTTTTTTACCTTACCAAGGGAAAATTGACTATAAGACATAACCAACTCAATGATTCTCTCTATGATGTCTCCTGAAACATTAAATCTTCGGGGAATCGATCGCGGCTATAGCGGACGTGGATGCGGCTGATAAAGACCCTAGGAATTCTTCTAGGACTTACGGTCGAGTCCAGCCAAAATACCCCCGCTTGACGGAGTTCTTCTGGGTTGAGGGGGTCCGCCGAACAAGGGTCGCAGCTACCCATATCCCAGGCATATTCCAGAAAGGCGACTTTTCGATCTTCTCGATTATAAGCTGTTTTGAACATGGCTTGATAGAAATCCCCAAATTCCTTTTTGACGAAGATGGGAATCTCCACATTGGAGGGAATTTCCACTGTCCGGTAGTTGGTAATCTCCGCTTGCCCTTTGGGTGATAAGATATAAACTATCAAATCTTGCTCGCTGTTGGCGTTCATCATCCCCAGACGAATGGGTAACATGAATTTGGGCGATTCGTAAGCCATCATCAGCGGTCGCAGGTATTGATACTCCGATTCTTCAAATTCGGCTAGATTGACTTTGGCGACGAAGAATTTCATCCGTTGGCGGATGTAGGGTCTGAGTATGCGATCGGCACCCCTGGGAACTCGGTATCCATTCCGGTTTAACCAGGTTTGCAGTCCGTTAGATTCTTTGGCCGAGAGAATCACGATGTCGTATTCTCCGACGCTAAATTGGGATTCTACGGTCACCCCGAGGGCATCGTCTCCAGTAACTCCGCCGGAGTCAATTGATGCTTCTGGTGCTGACCCAACCCGATCGTATATGCGGGGAGGCGCACAAGGGTCGGGGTCAAAATATTCTACCAGTCGGGGGGCACTGAAGGCGTCTAGTCGCTCGATAATTTGCGGGTCGCCCACATTAACTTGGTCTTCTCTCAGGATGACCGGAACGGGCACGACTAAAGCAAAATCTTTCACATCCCCTTGATAGTCGTTCGCCATTGTTAATACCGTGCGATCGCCATCACGGGCAATAACGACTTGAGAGGCTTGGTTGTAAAGACTGGTATCGGCTTTAGCGACATAGAATCCGCAAAATGCCCCAGCAACTGGAGTATAGCCGAGCCATGTCACTAATGTCAACAGCAGCGCGATTGCGCTGCGCGCACACGGCTGCGCGATCGGGAATCGAAATCTTTTCATGGGAATTGCTTGTGGGTTAGGGGTTATACCAATTTTACCTCTCGTTCCCAGGTTCTACCTGGGAACGGTCTTCTGAGGCTCCTGCCTCCTCTTTTTCAAGTCTCTCATTAATCAAATGCTATTATCCTTCCATCGGAGACCGATAACTTACCTCAGGAATTTACTCCCGATGGCGAGGGTGCCTGCTAAGACCATTGTACTGTAGTGGTCTGTCCGCAGCAAGAGGCTTAAACCTAGGGCTGTGATGAGGGCACTTTTGAGGTTAGATAGGGAAGAGGCCCAGCGGGGGCGATCGCCGTCCGGGGCCTGTTTGGTCGGGAATTTCTGGGGTTCGATCCGTTGTCTGAGGGTGTTTGCTATCCACTGAGTACACAAGCAGGTGGCGATCGCGACTATAATGAAGTCGGGTCGTAAAGTCCAGTCTCTGGTGCCGATGCCTAGGGCTAGGAACAGGGATAGAAAGAGAATTTGGTTTTCTCTGGGGTCAACTTGCTGCATGATTACCTCACCGATGGCGATTGATGCTAACTTTTATTATGATAGCAGGGGTCGGAATGTCAAGGTTACAGAAAATGTAACCGAACCAGAAGACTGCTTCTGATACTATCAACAAAGCCCATATTGAGTCAAGATGCCACGAACACCTTGAAAGAATCCTATCTAGTTGATGCCAATGGTAATACCATTGGGGTACTGCTGGATATAGAATATTACTAGCAACTGCTCGCACAGTCGGAAGAGCTAGAGTCAATTCGTGCCTATGATGTTGCTAAGGCATCAGGCGATGATGCCTTTCCTTTCGAGCAGGCGATCGCAGAAATAGAACATAATCGCCAATGAATTACAATATTTTCATTTTGCGGTCTGCTCAGAAGCAATTGAATTGCCCACTTTGGCTTACGCACGAGTCCGGGATGCCATTTTTGCTCTTGCCGAAGATCCCAGACCTCCAGGCTGTTTGAAGCTAACAAATCGTGAAGGTTGGCGCATCCGAGTGGGCGATTATCGGGTGATTTACGAGATTGACGATACCGAAAACATTGTTACAATTCTTGATGTCGATCGTCGGCGCGATGTTTACCGCCGATCGCCATGCGTGCCCGATCGCGCACAGTAGAGTCCAGCAGTTGCCACAACTGAGGTGCGGTAAAGTCAGCGATCGCCATTTTTGCTCCCACTGCTAAAAGAACTTCCTGGGAGTGGGTAGAGGTAATGCCAATGCTATAGATACCTGCGGCCACAGCGGCAATCATGCCAGAAGGAGAGTCTTCAAAGGCGATCGCCTCTTGTGGGGAAACTCCCAACCGACTGAGGGCCAGATTATAGGGGGCTGGATCTGGTTTAGCTGCGATCGCCTCATCTCCCAGCACAACTATATCAAAGCTATCTGTCAGTTCGAGCACCTCTAACATAAACTTAGCATTGGCACGGGGAGCATTAGTGACCGCAGCAGTTTGCAACTTATGGGTATCGATCCAGGATAACATATCCAGCAGTCCTGCTAAGGGTTTAAGACTCAAAGCCAATTCCCGAAACCGAGCTTCTTTGTCCTCAGCAAGTTTCTCTCCTGCAGTTTTTGTAAGCTGGGGGAGGATATCCTCCACTATAGCTGAATTTTGCCGTCCGCTGATGTGACCTCTGTAGAAGGTTTTATCCATTTCTATGCCATAGTCTTGGAGGATATCCTGCCAAACCTGGTAATGGAGATGGTCAGTGTTAACTATTGTGCCATCCAGGTCAAGTAAAATTGCTTCGATCGTCATGTACCGGGACTAAGAGTAGGGTGGGCAATGCCCACCTTACCACAATTTAACCCCCCTGACTGAGGCAAACGAAAATCTACTTGACCGTTAGTTACTGTTAGACGAGACCCGCCCCCAAAGTACATGAGCAGTCAGTTGTTTGCCATCATACATAATGGGAGGGGTACTCAATGACAGCCGATCTCCCTGAAATTCAAAGAAGCGTTCTTGGTCAACACCAACCCGGTTGGGAAATAGGCTAGCTTCTACATGATGAATCACTTTGCCATCAAGAATTTCATACTTACCGCAATAGGATATGTATGTCTCGGCGGCGGCAGCTTTCTCCTCCGTGCTGCCTCGGAGAATATTTACCGTGGCAAACTTGGGCCAGTTGGCCGTCATAATCACCACACACATATCCGTCCTCTGCATACTATATACCCGATCGGATCTTTCCCGTATAGGTAGATTACCTGACCATCCTCATCTCTGAGTTCAAAAGAGACCAGTTGCCAAGTGCCAACAAATTTATTCTCTGTCATTTTATCTACTTTTTGGTTATCAATTAAACTTTCTTCTCATAATACCCAATTTGGGGTCATCTGAGCTAGTGAGAAGTCACCCTAAATATCTTGCTACTGTTTGTACTCCATTAAATCGGCAAACTTAAAATTCGCCAATCTATTTTTTTGCGAGCCTTAATTTCTCCGGACTCTACTAATTCAATCATAGCCGAGTCGGCGTTGGGTAGCGAACAGTCGGCGTTGGGTAGCGAACAGTCGGCGTTGGGTAGCGAACGGTCGGCGTTGGGTAGCGAACGGTCGGCGTTGGGTAGCGAACAGTCGGCGTTGGGTAGCGAACAGTCGGCGTTGGGTAGCGAACAGTCGGCGTTGGATAGCGAACAGTCGGCGTTGGATAGCGAACGGTCGGCGTTGGGTAGCGAACGGTCGGCGTTATATCTCCACCCCTGCGCGTTGAGGAGCGATTCGTGCCCGTTGGAACTCCACCTGGGCGGGTTGAGTAGTGACCTATGGGGGTTGGATAGTGAACCGTGGGCGTTAAGCACAACGAGACTGCGTTGAGCACAACGAGCACTCGTTCCCCTAAACTTAACCAATATTCCAGAGAACGACAGGTGTTGTGCCCTGCACTCACGGACGACAGGGTCTCGACAAGGGTGCGCTCACTTGTAGTTGATAGCCAGGTGCGGAGACTCGATGCATGTAATATAGCCCGCGCCGGCGGCTGTGTCCCCGAGCACATAAAGTTTTGTTAAATATCTGCCCCAGACTTGCATAGATCTCAGGGGAGGCGGCAATGGTGGAATAGCAAGGCTGGAGGAGGAGAACTATGGCCAAAAAGTACAGGGTGTCACCGGATACCCAGGGGGCAGGGGCAGCCGGCGTAATTCCATTAGTCCCAGCAAGGACTAAATGCGCTGTCTCGGGTATACTGGGGAAAGGTCGTTGTTGTCGGGTTGATGGGTCGATGGACGAACAGCTATGCCAACTTATGCGAGAGGTGCTTAGACATGGGGATGGGAGTGAAGCACAGCGGCAGACGTTCAATCCGCTGCTGAGGCTGATACCCACGCTACCAGGGGTTTACAGACACCGAGACCCTCGCTTGGATTATCCGGATGCGCTGAACTGGGCCTTGGAGGGCGTTTCCGTATATCGGGGAAATGTCAGCGGACAGAATATCCGCAGGTTTCTCAAAAATTTTGAGCTGGATCTAGACAACCATGGGCCAGCAGTTGTCCGGCAAGGCTTTGTCAAGTGGTTCAATGGAATTCTGAGAAATCAAATCGCTGGGATATATGGGAGAGAAAAAGGAGACAATTGCTATGATGTACAAACTAAACATCATTATCGAAAAGGATGAATATGGCTATTATGCTTATTGTCCAGAACTTCCAGGCTGTCAAAGTGAAGGTGAGTCCTGGGAAGAGGTAAAAGCTAACATCAAAGAAGCTGTTGAACTTTACCTAGATACGTTAGAGGAGTCAGAAAAACAGGCACTTTTAACGAGAGAAGTCTTAGCAATGACTTTGGAGGTGCAAGTTGCCTAAACTACCACGACTCACCGCTAAGGAAGCTGAAAAGCTCTTATTGAATGCTGGTTTTATCCAGATTAGAAGTCAAGGCAGTCACCGAATATATCGCAGAGAATCTCTTCGGGTTGTGATTTCTTTTCATTCAGGAAAAGTATTGCACCCAAAGACAGTTCAACAGGTTATGCAAGCCATTAACCAGGCTGAAGCAGCTGATACTTATGATGAGGATGAAGGATAATTTATCCTCATTACCTTAACTATGCCCCCGATCGCCCTTGAGGAGTAGCCGATATAATCATTGATGGAAGTTGAAGATGATACGAGATCCGATCGTTGAGGAAATACGCCGCAGCGGGGGGCGATCGGGTAGGGTAAAGATCACACACGATTCCAAGACAACACTCAAAATATCCATGTTATAAGTCGAAGCTCTCTTTATTGTACAGTTCAGATTCCAACTCATATAATCCCCAATTTTGGGTCATCTGAGCTAGTGAGGTCAAAGCTTCTTCACGCTGAATATCCTGCTGCTGTTTGTACAATTAAATCTGCCAACTTAATTCGCCAATCGATTTATTTGCGAGCCTTAATTTCTCCGGACTCTATTAATTCAATCATAGCCGAATAGGACAGATTCAGCAAATAAGCCGCCTCTGTAATCTATTCTGAGATGGTAACCTCCTCCTTTTTATTCTGAGGCGAGAGAATTTCCCTAGCCGGAAAAATTATAATGGAGTACAAGTATAATATTAGTGTTAAGGACAAGCAATTGACACAACCACCAATATGATATGGATGTATTAATCGCAGAACTTCAGGAAGCTGGAATCAAGCACAGTCCTGATAAAATTGTGCGAATTGCCAAGAAACCGGATGGAAAAATTGTGTTTTTAGAATCAGGAGATGCTAAAAGTGGCTTACAACATATCTTGTCAAATCATCAAGATGATTTTGCTAGACGCGGCATATTGCAAGACAAAATTCCAGATGCAGTGATGGCCGCCGTAGTCCAAGGTAAATTCCTTCGTTATCAAGGAATAATAGCACCGGTGAAATTTCCGAAGTTGTATTCAACGATCGAACTCAGTACATCGCAGTCAGCGTGGGTGATAATGGCTATATTGTAGGAGCAAACCCTGCTTCTGTGTAAGGAGACCGCGAATTCGAGGAGAATCACTATGGCAATAAAGATTAAACTGATGACTGATTATGGATGCTACCCTTTGTGGTGGGCAGAAGGAGAAGTGGTCGGTAACATCGATCCAGCAACATTGCCTCTAACGGATGAAACGATTAGAGGTTTGATAAACTGGGCAACAGCTTACAGTCAGACTTTGAACTGGGCGGATCCTGCTAACTCACCGGGTTTTCCTAGCTTAAAAGATGAGGCTGCTTTTGAACAAGAAGGTATTAGTTTATGGAAGCAGTTACGCCAAGAACTCGCACCTGCTTACGAAGTCCTCTATTTTAGCGATCGCCGACAACAACTGGTAAGTCATCCTAAGGAGTTAGAAGTATCGATCTGAACCAATTTACTTTCATCAATCTTTTGCTTCCCTACCACCGCCGTCACCCCTTCCCAGGCGATGGTATCGCATCTGCCGCATCTGCCGTCGCGCCGGGGTACGGCGGTAGTTACATCCCGGCCCAGAACCGATAATAATAGATGCCGTGCCCCTACATTTTTTCCTCCTTACTTCCATCTGACAAAACAAATCTGTAAGCTTGGTCGAACAACTCTTTTCCTCGTGAATGGATTAAATGCCCGTGAGCGAGAATTATGCGATCGAAGTCCCAAGACATAACTTTTTCCAAAGACGCTTTCGTCGCCTGCTTGTCCCGAAACGCGAGTTTCATATCGATGGGCGGTCCCGGGCGATCGTATATACCCGTTAAGCGACCCATAATGCGAAAACTGAGAGGGGAGTCAGGGTGGGCGGACTCGCAAATATCTGTCAGAATCAGGGTGCGGCTGTTTTGGTGAAAGAAAACCACCTCATCCAGACAGATATTGCCGCGAACCAGAACCTGGTCAATTTCCGATGCCCAACCTGGTTCCGACCGATCGCCGAGGATGCCGTGAAAGGGAATGTCGGGTCGCTTTTGAGGCAAGTGGGGGGAACCAAACAGCTTGGCATCGGGATAAGCAGTCAAAAAGTCCAGTACGAATAGATGATGGAGTTTGTTGGGGGCGACGATGAAACTAACTTTTCCCAGTGCATCTAGTTCCTGCTGCAACTCCTTAGTTGGTGCGATGGGAGAATGCACCCAAAGTTCGCCGCTATCCAGACGGCAGACAGTCATGCGGGTCCCCATTTCAATCCCATAAAAGCGCAGGGGCACCTGGGCAGTCCACAAGCGATCGGGAACGAACTCTGTTAACATATCTTTAGCCTCGCGATCTATTGAGGTGGAAAACGCACGGGAATGCCAGTAGCGTTTTGAATCTCAGACGCAAACTTCTGCAAAATCTCCGCGCTGACGCACTTGAGTTGCTGCACTGCATAGGGTCGTTCCTCGGTACTGCTGTGATTTCCCCGTCCGTCTAACTGGCGTTTTAAGGGTTTGGGGCGCGTGGGAGTGTTGAGTTGAATTTCTGTAGGGGCGATCGCCCGCACTCGGCGAATATATTCTGCGATATCTTCTGCATCCCAGTTCGATAACATCATCGTTTGGATGCCCAACTCACCGCTATATTCTGCTCTAAATTCGGAAATTCCCTCCCAAACATCGGCAAAATTCACTCCTGTTGCCGGTCGGTCAACCCCCTGCCACCGTCTGGGCGAAACTGCATCTATTTTCACAGATACCTTGTCAGCTATTGCCAACTCCTGACGCACAGTTTTGTCTTTCAGCAAGGTAGCATTAGTCAATACTAATGTTGGTCGTGAGGTAAGTTGTGCGATCGATGTGATAATTTCTCCTAAATTAGACGCTAAAGTCGGTTCCCCACTACCGCTGAGGGTGATTACATCTACATCCCAAGGGGCAAACTCTTGCAACTCTTGGATGATTTCCTCCGTGGGGACGAACAGCGCCCGATCGCGCGTTATCTGTTCTATTTCCCCCAGCTGACAATATACGCAGTTAAAGGAGCAAGTAGACACCGCACCTATGGGGTCGATCCCTAGCGATCGCCCATAGCGCCAAGACTTCACCGGTCCGTATACATAAGTAAACTCCGTACTCAATGTCGCTGACATCTCTTTTTCCCGTCGCCATACACTGTTATCATTCTCCTATCCTCAAGGCCCTCGCGACTGAAAACTTTAGATTTATTTTACAAAGTCGGGCGGTTTCCGCCCACCTGACGATCGGGGTACTGGATAACGATCGCACCGTTCCGGAAAAACGTCAGTTGTGTCACGATATGTTCATAGGGCCCCGCCCACCATTGAGTAGTTAAGCCAACTAGGAGTGAATGTGTAAATATTTTTGTCCAGTTGCTTTGTAACGATCGCAGGAAAATTGTGTTATGATATGTTCGTAATCTTAAATCAGGGAACTGTATTAGCCCGATCGCAGGAGAATATATGACAGCTATAGACATGAGCAAACAAGAGTTGCTCGGGGCTATTGACAAATTGTCCGATACACGACTGCCAGAAGTTTTACAATTCGTCAATAATTTGCTATCCGATCGAAATCAAAGTTCGAGATTACAAGCAGATTGCAAGGGATTATGGGAATATTATTTCAACTTCCTAGCTGCGGATGACATTAGAATTAAAGGCCATCGGATTGGCATTGAAACAGTGCTGTACGAGTATCTATATCGGGAGCGTACTCCAGAGGAAATAGCCAAAATTTACACCACATTAACTCTGGAAGAAGTATATGCCACAATTCTCTATTACCTCCATAACCAAGAAGCAGTTAGTAAATACATTGCTGACTGGTTAGAGTGGGGACATCAGCAGCGTAAAGCTCAAGCTTTAAATCCACATCCTGCTGCTGCTAGACTGCGAAAAATTAAGGCGGAAAGACAAGCGCAAGCAAATGGCTCTGAAATATCTGATGGATGAAAACGTCGATCCAGTTTATTCCACTCAAATCCGCAGCAAACGACCGGATTTAGTTATTCGTAAAGTTGGGGAAATTGATACTCCTGCTCTCAGTACATTAGACCCGGAAATTTTGCTTTGGTGCGAGGAGTATGATTTTGTGTTAGTGACAAATAATCGCAAATCAATGCCCGTACATTTAATCGACCATATCAACCAAGATCGTCACGTACCTGGAATCTTTATCCTCAACCCTAATCAGAGTATCGGTAAAAACATTGAGGAATTAATTGTGATTGCTGAATGTTCTTTCGAGCGGGAATATCAAGATCGAATTATTCACCTGCCACTAACATAAGGAGGTATTCATGGGTGCATCTCATCTAGTGAGTCTAAATCATAGCGTAGCGTGTGCAAATTTTCTGGGGGTCAGATAGTGACTGAAAGTTTTGCCCTGCAATGGTTTCAGCAAAAAAGCCAGTTGCACAACTTCTGCAAGACTTGCTATATTGGACAGCCTGCAACTGCAAATGGCTCGACTCATCAGATGACCGACCCTAGGGGAGTTTCTGGGGAAACAACCAAAGGATGGCGATCGATGGCAGCTTCTAGGGATAGATCGAACAGCGGCTTGTTTTTAATCGGCGGCATATCGGTTAATGACAAGGTCTAACTACTATTGTCAATTATGCCCCGTATCTCAATTATGGAACCAATCCGCAGCCGTCACGTAACTCATCCCTAAGGAGGATGATTCACCAATTTTTAGCAGTAGCATAATTTCTCAAATCTTAGCCAGAATTAAGAAACCAGGTTTTGGCAAAAAACCTGGTTTCTGGGCAGATTTGCCTGTGGCTACTATGGCCGCAGCCAAATTATCTATGCTTTGTGGGCAGGCGTAGAGGGCATAATTGTTTCCTTCAAGTTAGCCCCATCCAAGTTAGCTTGTACCAGATTAGCATCAATCAAGTCAGCACGAAGTAGGTTAGCCTTAGTCAGGTCAGCATAACTAAGATTAGCATGAGACAGGTTGGCACCACTCAGGTCAGCGCCACTTAGGTCAGCGCCACTCAGGTTCGCGCCACTCAGGTCAGCACGAATCAAATCAGCACCACTCAGGTTCGCACCGCTGAGGTTCGCACCGCTGAGGTTAGCACCAATCAGGCAGGAACGAAACAAGTTAACACCAATCAAGTTGGCACTAAACAGGTTAGCACGGAACAAGTTGGCACGAAACAGGCTAGCACCAGCCAGGTTGGCACGAAACAAGTTGGCACGAAATAGGTCGGTATCGCGAAAATTCCTTTCTCCTGCGGCATAACGTGTCAGAAGTTCATTGGCATTCATATTAACGTTTGCGGTTGTTGCAGATCTAGATCGTCTCATTTTCTCATCCAGGGTCATGGATCGCCTATTTCAGCCAATCCAAGATCGACTGATTGACCAGATCCGGGTATTCGTCATGGGGACAGTGACCTGCATTAGCAATAGGTAAAAACTTGACATCCTCACGGCTGTTAGCTAACTGCTGATAAATCTTAGCACCAGCAATGGGCGTCCAAGGGTCATCTTCTCCCCACAACACCAGTAACGGAACATTCACCTGAGGTAACAACTCAGCTGGTTTGGGACCGGGAGGCGCTGTGAGAATGGAGGCAAACACCTGCTGGGCACCCCGATCGCAGGCCGGGGCGTAGAGCAAATCCACCAGTTCATTTGTGATGGCTTCCCGATTCCGATAGACTTGGTGTAGGGTCTTCTTGATGCGATGTTTCTGACGGATGCGGTTAAACAAAAATGGTCCCGTCAGGGGAGAACTTACCAGTTTAGTAAAGCCACCCATCACCAGTCGCAGAGGGAAATTCAGCTCATCGGGACGATGATTCAATCCCCCAGCACAGTTAATCAGTACCGCACCAGAGGCTATTTCCGGAGTATCTGCCGCCACCATCAGGCCCAGAAGAGCCCCGATCGAGTTTCCGATCCACACCGCTGGTGCTTGTACGCGGGCATTCCAGAAATCCTGAAGCAACTGATGCCACAACTCCATACTGTAATTCAGGGGTGGCTTATCCGAGCCGCCGAACCCCAGTAAATCCAGAGCAAACACCCGGTAGCCGCCAGCGGCCAGCACCGGGATATTTTTGCGCCAATGGCCGATCGAGGCTCCAAAGCCATGAAGCAGCATCAAGGGGCGTCCGGTGCCCATGACCGTATATCGAATCTGGTGACCTTGCCAGTTCCAGGTGAATTCGGTAATGCTTGCGATCGTCAGTTCTGTCGTCACGGCGAATATTGTCAAGTTTTATGAACTATTGTAATTATGACAGCAACTGCCAATCGAAGATCGAGCCGATCGGGGCTGAGCGTAATTATCAGCTGTTGCTGCTTATCTCGCAGCAGTATGACGCGCTTGCCCACGGCGATATCAGTTGGTTGTCTGTCCTGTCTTGCTGGACGAAGATCGCCGGGTGTTTGAGTACAATGGTATCCCTCAGTTTCATCCTATTGCTTATAAAACTGTCTCTGGGAAACTTTACTTAAAGCAGGATAATGTCCTGTTCTGCGAGGTGGAACGGAATAAGAAAGGAAAATATTGCTCTCCCCTTCTGGTCAACCCTTGTTTAAGCAACCCCTACAGTCTGGGATGGACTGAATAAAATAGCTTGAGCGCGGGCGATCGCCCAGGTATAAGAAACCCGGGTTTCTGGGCTGTGGGGTAGCGGGTGCATTTGAAGTTGTGCGATCGCGCTCGTTGAAGTTTAGGGACAGTTATGACAGTGTTAATTGCAGATACGTTAAGTTTTCAAGAATTTATGAATCGCGAATCTTTGCCCTTGGCGACTTTGCATGGTGCAGTGTTTGAGTTTTTGCGCGATCGCGAAGATGTTGTTGTCTTTGGAGCCCAGGCGGTAAATGCCTATGTTGGAGAACCGCGTATGACCCAGGATATTGATGTGTTGTCCCTACAAGCGGCAGATTTAGCAGAGGAATTGCGGAGTTATTTGAGCGAAAGATTTTACATTGCGGTGCGGGTACGAATGGTAAAGGGAGGACTGGGTTATCGGTTATATCGAGTCGAAAAACAGGGAAATCGCCATTTGATGGATATTCGACAGGTGGAGAAGTTACCCGCAAATCGCTGTATTGAACAGGTATTGGTGATGGCTCCAACAGAGTTGGTGGTAAGTAAGATAATTTCATACCATCAGCGCCGTGGGAAGCCAAAGGCGGGTACGGATTGGCGAGATCTGGCGATGTTGCTGTTAACATTTCCGGAGTTAAAGGTGGAGTCTGGTGCAGTATTGGATGGGTTAGTAGCCGCAGATGTGGATGCATCTGTGGTGTCATTATGGCGAGAGATTGTGGCAATGGAAATTGAAGTCGAGGATGAAGATGATGAGTTTTAGGCTGGAAGTTGGGGCGATCGCCCTATGGGGAACCGCAATTTTGGGGCGAGCGATCGTTGACGAGATGTTCTGAATCAATACCAACCCGTGCAAGACCACACCCCCGAGATACTTATTCTCAAAGGGTTTCCCCCTGCATGAATTTTGAATTTAGCGACTATTCCAAATTGCAGCTGCGGCGCACCGCACAGCGGGGGGCAATATACCAGGCACCCCCATCATTACCTCTCAAATCGCAGTTGTCGATCGGGCCAGCGCCGTTCGACTCCACATGCAGGCCCTGCTGTTTATTCCCATAGATATTGCAGCCTCGGACAGTGAGATTGCAAGCTTTTTTAACCTTTATCCCCACCCCAGCATTGTCGAAGATATCGCAGTCCTCTACCCTTACCTCACCTTTATTGGTTACCAATATTCCATCTGCTGCCATGTCGTGAATTTGGCAGCGCAGCAAATGCGGGTTGCTACCTTTGAGGACATATATTCCGATCCCATGGCCGTAAATATTGCATGATTCTACCTTTACCGGGACCTTTTGGCCGACCAAAATTCCATATTTTGCCCCTCCATAGATTTGACAGCGGCGAAGACATGAGGACACAGCAGCGCCGTGAATATATATGCAAGCAATACCCGTGGAGGCGATATCGCAGTCCTCCAGAATTAACTCTCCTTGGGGGATATCAATAGCATAGGGTTTCAGCAGGGGCTGACTGACAAAGCGGCCGATAGGGTCAGCATTTTTGGTCACATCCCGATGACGCAGGGTTATGCCTCTAATTGCAGCGCGGTCTGTCCGCATCTGTAGGCAGGGCGAGAATGTACTCTCGACGATCGCGTCTTCCCTAGCCCCATCCCCGACAATTTGTAGCGGCTTATCAATTACGAGACTTTCTGAGTAGAAACCAGCACGCACCCGTACGATCGTATCATAGAAGGCGTTGGCGATCGCCTCACTAATAGTTCTATAGTCAGCAGGACCGAGTTTCGCCACAGTCAGGGTTGGCGCCCTAGGGATGCCCAAGTCATTATTAATATCTCCAATCAAATCTAATAAGATCGGGTCTGATGGGACCGAAGCAGACTTGGCAGAAGCAGACTGTAAATCAATCAGGACTTCATCCGCCGATTGATAGCGTTCGTGCATCATCAGTTCGATCATCTTATCCAAGATCGCCCTTAGATTTTCGCTCACGTACATCCCCTGGGACAGATAATCTCGCCAGAACCAACCTCCCTCTCGGGGCCGATAAAGTCTCTCGGGAGCGGCAGCTGTCAGCAGATGAATGCAGGTAACGCCCAAGCTGTAGATATCGCTAGCAGGATAAACTTTACCAGCAAGCATTTGTTCGATCGGGGCATAGCCCTGGGTGCCAATAGCTGCCGTGCCCGTTTTGGTCATCACCGTTTGGGCCAGTTGCTTAGAAATGCCAAAATCAATCAGCACCAACTTACCGTCGGGCTGACGACGCATGATATTGGCAGGCTTAATGTCCCGGTGAACGATCTGGCGATCGTGGATAAACTGGAGTACGGGTAACAGATCCAGCAACAGTTCCCGGATCTGTGCTTCCTTAAAAGCCCCCTGCCGTTGCAACTCCTGCCAGAGGTCCTGTCCTTCCACAAACTCCTGCACCAGATAGCGCTGGTTGTCTTCCTCAAAGAAATCTAACAGCAGAGGGATTTGGGGATGAGACTCCAACCTCAGCAGACCCTGGGCCTCTTGCTCAAATAGAGCGATCGCCTTGGCTAGCAATTGGCGATCGCTCTTTATTTCCGGCAATAGCACCAGTTGTTTAATGGCGCAATTAGCATTCTCCCTAGCAACATCCGCCGCCAGATAGGTTTTCGCGAAGCCTCCCAGATCCGAGAGCAGGCGGATGACGCGATAGCGACCTTTCAGCAGTCTCAGTTCCGCCCCGCAACTTTGGCAAAAGCTCGTTCTCGGCGGGTTTTGGGGTTTGGTGCAATTTGGACTCAGGCAATAGCTCATATACTAGCAACTAATCATAGATTAATCTATGATATTACCTAGTATCGGAGATCGGCAGGCCAATGAGACATCTTCGACCGCCCGAATCTATGGCTGCGCTCCCGTGAGGGATATGGCTGCGCTCCCGTGAGGGATACGGAATTTAGCCGCCATTTTCGGAGCCTCTGGAAGTCTTGACTGTCCCGGCCCTTACCGTCGCGGGGATTTTTCAAATTATCCCTCCCGGGCTGCAACCCGATCGCAAGGGGAGCATCTCCGGATTGGCATTCTTTTGCTCTTTGGAAAATGGCCCGGATTTCAAAGGTATCTTCTGCTTGATTTCCCCCCTGGTCGGAGGCGGTTGCCGTGACTGTAAAGGTGCCCTTGGTAGTAGTGGTCTGTCAAGATGTAATTGACGGATATAACCGCTTCAATTTAATCCGAGCGGTAAATTGCCAATCTACCACCAAAGCCGTTTCATTTCTGCGCTTTTCCCAAGCTGCCACTTCTTCTGTTAAAACTTCCTTGTCCGAAATTCTTCGGTCTAGACATTGTTTGCTTAAGACACTTAACTCGATTTCTGCCATATTCAACCAACTGCCATGCTTGGGAGTGTAATGAAATTCTAACTTGTCCAGAATCCGACCGGCTGACGATGGGCTAAAAGCTTTGTACAGAGAGGATTTTACATGAGTATTTAAGTTATCTTGAACGACTATAATTTTCTGGGCTTGAGGAAACTGTTCATCGACCAAATATTTCATTTGATTAGCATAATCAATTTAAGTTCGTCGAGCAGTTACTTCTACATGTCTCCAAGCAGTTAACGGTTCAAAAAACATGAATAAATTACTAACTCACAAGCTGACTACATACCTAGCTAAAAATCACAGCGAGGTAGTCATCGAGTACTTGAACGTAAGTGGCATGATGAAAAATCACAGATTGGCACAAGCAATAGCGGATTGTGGATAATATGAGTTTCGCCGCCAGCTAGAGTACAAGTGCCAATGGTACGACAGCAAACTAACAGTAGTTGATAGGTTTTTCCCATCGTCTAAAACCTGTTCCCATTGCGGTCACGTCCGTAAAGGCTTAAAACTGTCAGACCGGACGTTTGTTTGTCCTCGCTGTGGATTCTTCTTAGACCGCGATTGGAACGCTGCAATTAACTTGGCATTGGCGGGAAGCTCTCCCGTGTCAGCCTGTGGAGCATCACACAAGCGAAACTCGGCAGGTCGGAGGCGTCGAAGCAGGAAAAGAACGCCAGATGCAGACTACATCCAGCCAAGCCTGGATTTGTCTAACTTTGGGTAAGTTTCTTAGAGCGGATACTACCAGTCAGTTGGCTTTGCAAATTCCCCAGATTCCCCACCCGATCTCCCCTACTACCTCAGCTTTCTAGCCCGCGCAGAGGATAAGCAAGATACTGTAACAAATCCCAGAGCGAGGTTATCATTATCACAATAAGGCCACCATAACCCAACTATTTACTAACTCTACGGCAATTGTGACTACTTTGCCCGTTCCCTCTTACCTTCTGACTGCCTCCGAGACTGGTCCCATGCTGGGAAATGTCTGGCTAGACATAGCAGTCCTAGCAGTAATGATGTTGCTTTCCGGTTTTTTCTCAGGTTCCGAAACAGCCATTACCGCATTAGATCCCCTCAAACTCAAGGCCCTGATCGAAGACCAAGGAGACCCCAGCGGCATTTTCCGCATCGTCTTACAACAGCGCACCCGCTTCATCACCACCCTCTTGGTCGGGAACAACCTCATCAACAACTTTTCCGCTATCTTGACCAGCAACCTGTTTGCCATCTGGCTCGGTAATGCTAGTATCGGAGTTGCCACAGCCGTCGTCACCTTTCTGGTGCTCATCTTTGGGGAAATCACCCCCAAGTCCTTAGCCATCAATAACGTACTGTCATATTTCAAATTAGCAGTCCGCCCCATCTATTGGCTCTCCAGATTCCTCTCCTTCTTTGGCATCATTAATTTCCTAGAGACGATCGCCCAATTCGCCATTCGCCTGTTTCAGACAGGTGTAGTGCAAGAGGGCGAGTCCTTAAAAGACCTCCAGTTGATGATAGAAATCTTGGGCGGAAAAGGCAAGCTGGACCTCTATAGACACCGGTTGCTCAACAAAGCCCTGATGCTAGACCGACTCAGCGCCAGGGAGGTCGTCAAGTCTCGCATCGATATGCGGACCATCTCAGTTGAAGCCACATTACCAGAATTACTGAATCTCTGTTTAGAGACAGGCTATTCCCGCATCCCCGTCCAGGAGGAGTCCAAGGATCAAATAGTCGGAGTCGTTCACCTGAAGCGGGCCCTACAACAACAGCATGCTTTGCAAGCAGAGGGACGCGGTCCCGGTCTCGTGAGTGAAGTCATGGACCCGCCAGTGTACGTACCGGAAACCAAGCGAGTCGCCAATCTGCTCAAAGAGATGCTACAACAGCGCTTACACTTGGCCATTGTCGTGGATGAGTACGGCGGCACAGTCGGGTTAGTCACCTTAGAAGATATTCTCGAAGAACTGGTGGGCGAAATCTATGATGAGAGCGATTTTCCCTCCCGACCACCAATGAGCCGGTCCAAACAGAGACGACAACAGGGACAAAACCCCCCTCATCAAGGGCCACGCAGCATTTTTTCAGAAGAATCACCCGCCCCAGAAAAAAATTCCGAGCCTCCAAACCCTTGAAAAATGGGGATTTTCCGCCCCAGCCCAAAAAATTGTCAAAAAAACCTAAGACAATTGAAAATTTATGTGTTAGGCTAATCAAGTAGGAAATAAATGGGTCGATGCCCGAGTGGTTAATGGGGCGGACTGTAAATCCGCTGGCTACGCCTACGCTGGTTCAAATCCAGCTCGGCCCACCTTAATATACATTAGACTTATATAGTGCCCGTGTAGCTCAGTGGTAGAGCACACCCTTGGTAAGGGTGAGGTCACGAGTTCAATCCTCGTCACGGGCTTTTTCATGCACCGATCCTATACTTTGAAACGGCTCAACTGGTACTTTCATGGTGTCATTGCGATTTTTCGCACGCTCCGGGCCCCCTCCGCTGCGAGTGGGGGGCTTCAGCAGCAGCAACTCCGCTCAACACAACAGGAAGACCCCCCGAAGCAATCTCCACTGGGTAGGAGATTGCTATGGCTGCGCCACGCTGCGCGATCGGGGGGCGTTACACTTACGATCGCGACGATCTCTCAATTACAATCCCCCCTCAATATTTCTGGGGTAGTGCGAGTAGCGCTCCCCAGAAATATCGAAGCAATGACATATTGGCGTTGCACATTTTTGGATGATAGCAGTCAATGGTTGCCGTTCCCAGGCGGGAGCCAGGGAACGAGGAAAATTGAAAAGCGTACTGAGGTTTGTAGTGAGGACGGAACGTCCTCACTACGAACCTCAGAAAAATCAGACATCAATCTCTGGCTATTTATGACTATTTCAATTGACCATTGACAATTAACAATTAACAACCCTTATCATCCCGGAGTTGTGCAACGCCGACATATTAGCTGCTCTCAGAAGCGTAGTTCCTCAACCTAACTGCCCCATCAATTTATATTTGGTTTCCCTGGCGCCCCACGGGCAGCTCTTGTCGCCCGCCGGACACCTCTCAATCAGATAACGCCCCCGGTAGGGTTCGAACCTACGGCTGAGGGATTAGAAATCCCTTGCTCTATCCACTGAGCTACGAGGGCAAGTCGATCGTATCTTTAGTTTACCCCAACATTGACAGTTACCGTGCCTCGATCGGAGATAAAACTGGTTGCACCTTGGGTGAGAACTACGTTAAATTATATGGCGTTGCACAATTACGGGATGATGGGCATAGTTGCAGAAGTCTTAAACCTAGACTACAAGCCAGTTTAAGTTATGTGCATGCGTAGGCATCATCCCCAAAATGTGCAACGCCAATTATATTAAGATTATGGCTCTTCGGCTTAAAAATCCTCTATAGCTGGCTGCTGGGGAGAAGGGCCGACAACCGGCAGTCAGGAAAAAAGTCTGTTAAAGACAAAAAATTGAGGTAGACACCCAAGACATTCGCTCGCACTGTTGTAATCTATATATAGACATCGCCGAAGCCGATGAAAATTTCGTGGAAAGTAATATTGCTGTGGACATTACCCGCTTTAGCGATCGGGTTCTTTCTGTGGCAGGGAGCTTTTGGCTCCTCTGGGATTGAGATCGGTCAGAATACTGCCAGAACCCGCATGACCTACGGTCGCTTCTTAGAATACTTGGATAACGATCGCGTGAGAAGCGTAGACCTCTATGAGAATGGCAGGACAGCAATAGTCGCAGCGGTAGACCCGCAGTTAAACAACCAGCTCCAGCAATGGCGGGTGGATCTGCCAGCTAATTCTCCGGAACTGATTTCTAAGCTCAGAGAGGCGAAAGTCAGCTTTGATATCCACCCCCCTCGCAATGAGGGCGCTATCTGGGGACTGCTGGGGAATCTCATTTTTCCGGTACTGCTGATCGCTGGGTTATTTTTGCTGTTCCGGCGCTCCAGTAACGTGCCTGGTGGCCCGGGGCAAGCGATGAATTTTGCCAAGTCAAAAGCTCGTTTCCAGATGGAAGCGAAAACCGGCGTGATGTTTGATGATGTCGCTGGCATTGAGGAAGCGAAAGAAGAACTGCAAGAAGTGGTGACGTTCCTGAAAAAGCCCGAACGCTTCACCGCTGTGGGGGCCCGGATCCCCAAGGGGGTACTCTTGGTAGGGCCTCCCGGTACTGGGAAAACTCTCTTGGCAAAGGCGATCGCGGGAGAAGCGGGAGTACCGTTCTTCAGCATCTCGGGTTCGGAATTTGTGGAAATGTTCGTGGGCGTGGGGGCCTCCCGGGTGCGGGACCTGTTCAAAAAAGCGAAGGAAAACGCCCCTTGCATCATCTTTATCGATGAAATTGATGCCGTAGGACGCCAGCGGGGTGCTGGCATTGGCGGGGGTAATGACGAACGGGAGCAAACTCTCAACCAACTCCTGACCGAAATGGATGGGTTTGAAGGCAATGCCGGGATTATCATTATTGCGGCCACTAACCGACCTGATGTCCTGGACTCCGCCTTACTGCGACCGGGTCGCTTCGATCGCCAGGTAACCGTGGACGCCCCGGATATCAAGGGACGCCTGGAAATCCTAGACGTCCATGCCCGCAATAAAAAGCTGGCTCCCGAAATTTCCCTGGAGGCGATCGCCCGTCGGACACCTGGCTTTACGGGGGCAGATTTGTCCAACTTGCTGAACGAAGCGGCTATTTTAACAGCCCGGCGTCGCAAGGAGGCGATCACCATGCTGGAAATCAACGATGCTGTAGACCGAGTGGTAGCTGGCATGGAAGGCACGCCCTTGGTAGACTCCAAGAGCAAGCGCCTGATAGCCTATCACGAAGTGGGACATGCGATCGTCGGTACTCTGCTGAAAGACCACGACCCCGTACAGAAAGTCACCCTGATTCCGCGCGGTCAAGCTCAAGGTTTAACCTGGTTTACTCCCAGCGAAGATCAGAGTTTAGTATCCAGGGCCCAGTTGATGGCTCGAATTACCGGTGCTCTGGGGGGCCGTGCCGCCGAAGATGTCATCTTTGGAGATGCGGAAGTCACCACAGGTGCTGGTAATGACCTGCAACAGGTGACCGGAATGGCCCGTCAGATGGTAACTCGTTTCGGCATGTCCGATTTGGGACCCCTGTCACTGGAAAGCCAAACGGGTGAAGTATTTTTGGGTCGCGACCTGATGAGTCGATCGGAATATTCTGAAGAGATTGCCTCTCGCATCGACGCTCAAGTCCGCTCCATTGTCGAGCATTGCTACGACGATGGCAAACGGATTATCCGGGAAAACCGAGCCGCGATCGATCGCCTAGTTGATTTACTAATTGAGAAGGAAACGATTGACGGCGAAGAGTTCCGGCAGATCGTGGCCGAGTACGCAATTGTACCGGAGAAGGAGCAGTACGTGCCTCATATTTAACCCTGAGTCGCGATCGCGCTTTCAGTCGTAAAAGTCCCTGGGGCGATCGCGTCTCAGGGACTTTTGATGTATCTGTCAGAATGATAGAGAAGATTTAATCATCTCCAAGATGCTTGTCCCGTGATTGAGGTAAAAGTCCATCAGCAACTCCGCGCCTTTCTGCGCGGGTCTGGAGAACCTTCCTGGCCCCATCAGTTAACCATGGCCCGGCTAGTAGCGCGTGCTTTACGACTAGGTCGCAGTGCCTTAATTCAGACTGGCGTCCCCTGTAACTATCAAGGGCGTCATCGCCTGAGTTATTTACTGCCAGCGCTAATGTGGCCAAAACCAGCGATCCTGGTGGCACCGTCGGACGTGCAGCAACGTCTGCTGATGGTGGAAATTCCCCGGTTGCAGCAGTGGATGGGTACGTCCAAACCAATCAGAACTGGGACGAGTTGGCCTGGTGCTGATTTCACGGGACTGCTGCTGACTACCCCTGATGCTTGGTTGCAAGACCGCTTGCAAGGACAACAGGGATTTCCCACTATTCCCACCATTCTGGACGGGGTGGACGATCTGGAAGCCTGGACTCGCAACCAACTGATGGCCTGTATGGGACCGGCTGATTGGCACGATCTGATGCTGGCTTTTCCCCGCCAAATTGAAATTATCAGGGATGCCAGGGTGCAGCTGACGCGGGCGGTGTTTCAGCATCCCCCTTCTCCCTACGACTGCTGTCCGATCGAGGATGAGACAAGAGCAATTTTGCAGCGTCTGTACGAGTTTTTGCTCGCAGAGAATGCCCTGGCCATGCCAGATGCTTTTCGGAATTTTGCCGAGGGTTTGTATGCTGACGAACAGCTCATCTGGGCCGGAATAGACCGGTCTCAAGGTCTGTTTTCTCTCAGTTGCGGCCCGGTTGAAGTAACTGATGCCCTCACCCCCATCTGGCCCCAACAGCCAGTAGTGTTGATTGGGGGTGCTTTGGATCTGGAAGCTTCTGCCCCTGTCTATTGCGCTGGGATGGGTTTGGCAGATTTAACTACTCTGAAGTTCTCTGCAGATCCCCACAGCGAGCTGATTCATCTGTACCTGCCTGAAGGACTGCCCCTGCCCAATACGGCTCAATTTCAGGTCTGTTTGCTCCGAGAAATCCGCTCTATGCTGGCTTTAAGCGCCGCTGGTGAGGGTTTAACGGTAATTTTGATCGGTGACGTGCCCCTGAAGGCTAAGGTGGGTGCAGTGCTGGCGGCGGAATTTGGCTCTCGGGTGCAGGTGGAGAAGACTTCCCTGGACCCACGGGGCATTTTAGTGACGGGTTGGGAGTTCTGGCGTCAGCATCAGGGCGCTTTACCTCCTCCCATGCTCCTGGCGATCGCCACTTTACCCATTCCTTCTCTAGAACACCCCCTAGTAGCTGGTCGCGTCGCTTACTATAAACGCAAACGTCTCGATTGGTTTCGCCTCTACCTGTTGCCCGTGGCTCTCAACGAGTTACAATGGGCGATCGCCCCAGTACGAGAAAGACTTGGGATCGTCGCCCTGCTGGATAGCCGCGTCATCCACCGCAGCTATGGGCAGTCGGTGCTTGCAGCCCTCGGCCCCCTGGCACGGATTAATTACTTAGATGCTAGCTGGTTTACCCGATCCGATTACTCCGTTCGGGATTAATCGTATATTTTACTCCTAAAAAGCCGAAAAATCAAACAAATTGCTCTAACCCAAGTAAAAACGCTATCATCAATTTGTCATTCTTATATGTGATTATTGCCAGTCATGGGTGAAGCTAAGCGTCGCAAAGCAGCACTAGGAGACAAATACGGTCAAGAGCCCACTATTCTTCCCTGGCTGCCGATTACCAAGAGCCAAGCGGACAAATTCATGAAATGGACGACCACAGGAGCTTGGATCGGGATTGGAATTATGATCGCAGTTTGGGTAACAGTGCGATTCATCGGTCCGGGGTTAGGTTGGTGGGAAGTTGATTTCTGAGGCGTGAAATCGCCCGCTGTTGCTTCAACTCCTGGCGGAGAAGAAGCAACCACCAGCCCACTTTTATTTATCGGCCATGAGGTATTGTCGTCTCTGATACCTTTCCTTATGAGAGTAATTAGCTATGCTAATGCACGGCAGTGGGCAATTAATTATTAAATTTTGTAAACTTAATTTGTTCGGTGCAACGTCAAAATCTGCATTCAAGGAGGTGTAATTATTAATAAATCATAAATTATCCTTGACAGGTCGCAACTAATCTGGTAATTGGAGGAAAAAAATGTGTTTATCAGACTGGCAGAGCAACACCGGCTATTCGTGCAAGACCTGGTGATGAGCCTGCAAGCCCTGGCGATCGTGCTGGAGCGCAGGGGATACCTGGCATCTTGCTATACTTGCGGTGGCCAAATGAACAGTGCCTCGTTTATGGTCAGCCTGGGAGATAATCATCTGATTAGATTTTTGGTATCCGACTATGGCATCACCTGGACGGAAATGCGGGACGATCGGGAACTGATGAAGCTCGAAGGTGCAGAGGCAATTAGTCAGTTGCAGGAGTTGGCGAATTTAATCAAATTCCCCACCCAACTGACCAAAAAAGAGGAGGCTCATGCTGCTGTTGAGTTAATATCTTGATGGGTTACAGCGGGCACATCTCAAAAAAACAGGGGCGAAGCATTCTGTAAGATCGCTTATAGTTGTTCTTACATTTACTACCAGAATGCTTCGCCCCTACTCCCATTCAAAACCGGACTTGCAATTTTCACCGCATCCGGCTCCTAGGTAATAGGCTCTTGTCCTTGAGCAGAGAGCCGGAGTTACCCCCGTCTCCCCTTGCGACCTGATACGTTCTTCCCTATTCTGGCTGTGAGTGGCGCTGCCGACAAACCTTTAGTATCACTATTTACTAGGCCGTTTTACCAGAAAGTCATAGCCTCACAGTCGTGGGCCTCCGTGATGTAATCAGGTTTACTTGTTCCAGTCGCATCCTATTATCACTGTCCCATGTCAGCGTATCCCCGGCATTACCCTGGGCATTAGCTTCTTAGAACATCCCTCCCCTGCTGGCTTTCGCTTAACATCTAACTTATCCCCTGGTCGGTTAATCGTCTAATGAGAACAGTTTTGCCGGTCCATGGATTGCTCATCAGGGGTTATAACGTTCCATAGAATCCATTCATGCACCTTTAGACCTCTGCTATATCCCGGGGGGAATTGCGATACGGAATAATCATCTAGCAAAATTATTCGCACCCACCTTCTCCTTTTGGAGCCAGCGGTCAGCCTTATTACGCTGGTTTCAGATAACGAGACTTCAGCAGATTCACTTTCGTTAGCCATGGGCACTTTCCTAGCGGTGTCTCCGGCTTAGGCTGCCAGATAACCTACATTTTAGTCCCTGCTCTCCACCACCAGTGATGTCACTCTGTAGCAGTCGGGACCTAAATACCTCCCGTATCCGAAGGGTGGGGTTTGGACCCACAAAGATTCCACAGTTTACTGGCTAATGAGAGCATTTTGGGCTGTCACAGGTCTTTTGGCTAATGAAACCATCATCCCTTTTTACGCCCGAACGTTTCGCACGCTAGAGTTCTAATTATACTGGCTCTTCGACATACTCTTCTTCTGATTCCATGTCTTCTACCGGTTCTGAGGTTCCTGGAATTCCCCGCAGTGCTCCCATATCCAACTGTTGACGCACCTGTTTTTCAATGTCTTGAGTAAATTCCGGGTTTTCTTCCATGTATTTGATGGTATTGTCCCGACCCTGAGCGATGTTATCGCCATTGTAGCTATACCAGGAGCCCTTCTTGGTAATTATGCCAATTTCTTCTGCCAGATCCAGGATACAGCCGAGGGTGGAAATGCCTTTGCCGAAAATGATATCAAATTCAGCGATCCGGAAGGGCGGAGCCACTTTGTTCTTGGCGACTTTGACTTTGGCCCGGATGCCGTACTCTTCTGAACCCTTTTTCAAGGTTTGAGTGCGGCGAATATCCAGTCGCACTGAGCAATAAAATTTAAGAGCGTTGCCTCCTGTGGTGGTTTCGGGACTGCCGTAAATGACGCCGATTTTTTGACGCAACTGGTTGAGGAATATGACCGTGCAGCCGGATTTGCCGATGTTACCGGTGATTTTCCGTAGGGCTTGGCTCATTAAACGGGCTTGAGCACCCATCGGCGCGTCCCCCATGTCCCCTTCTATTTCTGACCTCGGCACTAGCGCTGCTACTGAGTCTACTACCACGATGTCTACGGCGGACGATCGCACGAGCTGATCCACCACTTCCAAGGCCATTTCACCGGTATCCGGTTGGGAAACTAGGAGGTTGGCGATGTCCACTCCTAAGGCCGCAGAGTAGGCGGGGTCCAGGGCGTGTTCTGCATCCACGAAGGCAGCGATCCCGCTAGTCTTTTGCACTTCCGCGATCGCGTGCAGTGCGAGGGTGGTTTTACCGGAACTTTCTGGGCCATAGATTTCAATCACCCGACCTTTGGGCAACCCACCCCCCAACGCCAAGTCCAGCGTGAGAGCACCGCTAGGAATGGTTTCCACTTTCATCCGTCCTGCGTCTCCCAGCCGCATAATGGCCCCTTTGCCAAAGTCCTTCTCAATCTTGTTGAGGACCATCTTCAGGGCCTTTTCTTTCTCGGGATTATCAATGGTTTGTTGCGCGGCCATTTTCTTACTCATTAGGTATTTCCTGCTAAATGTACTTTTAGGACAAGTCTGATTTTGGGTCTGGAAGTCTCCATTTTAGACTGTTCCCGCTCTCAGCCACTGTCCTCTTGATTTAATTTAAAACATGTTGACTTAATCATCAACCTCATCTTCGATCTAATTTTGAAACCAAAGCCTTGGGGTTAATTTTATTGCATAAATCATCAATGGGTGGTATTGCGAAAACTGCGAGAAAATTGGTTCGAGTGCTGGTGGTGGGTCTGGTAACTGCCGGTAGTAGAACAGGGAAAGGGGCGATCGGGGAGTTTGGGAGATAAGCAAAGCTTTTGTCGATCGTATTTTTCACGCTCAACCCAGGAGATCAAACAAATCATCCTGTCGTTGTGCAATGCGGTCAATGATATAGTGTTTAAAGCCTCTGAGGTACAGGGGAAGCGGTTTGCAGCTCGCGGCACGCTAGCAGTGCCAAGTTCGGGAGGTACCACGGGCGTGAGCGAAAACTGTGAGATCGCGTCCGGTTATGAATGGGCGGGAAGGGGGACTTGCCAGCAGCCCCCTAACAATGCTATTTTGGTGGAGACAAAGATTGTGAAGGAATTTGGAACCAAAGCCTTGGGGTTAAAATAATTGCAGAAATAAGAAATGAGTGGTAAAATATAGGCGTGAACGGTAAAGAAATCAGTTCAAGTGCTGGTGGGGGCTCTGGGAACAACTGGTAGAAGAAGAGATCCTGAGAGCAGGATCTCGGAAAGTTTGGGTGATAAGTAAAGCTTTTATGGGCTCAAAATAAAGGGTTGAAGCATGAACGGAAAAAAAATGTTCCAGGTAGCTTGCATTTTTCAATGTTCCAGGTCGCTCGCATTTTTCACGCTCAACCCAGGAGAGAAAACAGATCGTCCTGTCGTTGTGCAACGCGGTCAATGATATAGTGTTTAAACCCATATTCCGCACGACAATTTGTAGTATACTAAGTAATATGTAATGGTACGATTGCAATTGCACGACATTTTGTAATACGTAATCTATCTGGCAATTTGGCAAATACAACGTATAAATATTTATACGGATATAAGGTTTTATGTTTGCAAAATCACCAAGTCTTTGTAATCATTACGTAATACATTTTGTCGTGCGAAATGTAGGTTTAAAGCCTCTGAGGTAAAGGGCAAGCGGTTTGCAGCTCGCGTGCCACTGGGAGTGCAAAGTTCGGGAGGTACCATTCTTGTAAGTGAAAACCGCGAGAGCAAGTCCAGTGGTGAATGGGCGGGGAGGGGGACTTGCCTGCCGCCCCCTAACAATGATATTTTGGTAAGCACCTTGATTGTGAAGGAACGAAGAGTAGCTAGATAAGATTGGTCACAGCTTGTTGTCAAGCTTGGTGAATTAAGACGTGAGATATTAGATTACCATGAAAGTAACTCCCAAACAGATCGAGACAGTATACGATCAAAGCAATGCGGTTGAACATTACTTATCAGAAAGTCGCCGTGACGGTGTGAAAGTTGAGTGGGAAGAGCTTTTCTCTCGTTGGGTGTTTAAGCAGGCGATCGCGCCATACAGCAAGGAAAAGGGGGAGAAACTACGGGTTCTAGATATTGGTGCGGGCACGGGTGATGGATACCTGTTGCTGTCAACACTATTGTCAGAGGAATGGGAACTAGGTAGCAGCTACGATCTAGATTACTTGGGAGTTGATATCAGTGCCCAAATGGTGGAAACTGCCAATGAGCTATATGGCAATCACAGTAACGTTCGGTTTGAATGTGCGGATATTCGGACTAGGCAGTTACATCGACCCTTCGATGTATACCTTTCTTGCGGAGTTCCCTACTCTCATCTGACTCACGATGAGCTTGGCCAAGCTCTAAAGATGATTGCGGAGAATGCTTGCGAAAATCGCGAGCGATGTGCCGTGGTTGTGGATGTATTGGGGCGGTACAGTATCGAGTGGACGCCCAAATGGAAAGAAAGCCGTTGGGATTACTGCATGAGTTTTTTTGAGAGCGAAGGAGATGCAGAAGCCACATGGATGAGTTTTTACTCCCATGAACATTTGCAAAAGGTCATGCAGCAGGCCGCTGATGCAGTGGGCTGTCCTGTTGAGAAGTTTGAGTTTTTCGATCGCTCGATTATGGTGGGGCGCCATACCTCAACGGGAGAATTTAACCCAGGGTTGCCCCAGTATCGCGACCTAGTAAATAGTTTGCTCGATCCTGAACTTGAGACAGAGTTGAGGCAACTGCTATTCCAAGTAGAGTTAGGATCGGCACCAGAGTACATCTTGGATTTCTTCAGGAAATTCTCTAGCTGGTGGAACAGTTTAGTGAGGGAGGCAGCTGCACTGTTGGGCGAGTCTTTGGTGGTGGATCCTGTTGAGTTGCCCCCTGAAGTATTACACTAAGCCAGTCCGTCACCGGACCGACTCGTCTTCAGAACCGGACGTGAGACTTTCACCTCATCCGGCTCCTCAGTTTCGTCATCCTTGTCATGGATACGGCCTTTGCTACCATCTCTGGCAGACTTATAGTCGTGGCAATAATCGTGTAGCAACTGTAGGTTTGCATACCAGTCCTTACCTCCCCTTGAGGTTGGCAGGATATGGTCCACTTCCCATTTGTCACCATCCTTGAACGTTAGTCCGCATAGCCTGCACTTGCCATCCTGCCTCTTGAGCAGCTTTATTATTCTTGTGCTTACATCTGGGCTCTTCCGTAATCTTTGGCTCCAATAGACTAGGTTACCGTCGAAAGGGCTAGCTGTACCTTTCACCTTTACGTGTCTGACTATCTCAGTTTCGGAGTGTTTGGCCATTGTTATTTCGCCAATTTCTCTGGACTTGCCGGCAAATACCCAATGGTTCTTACCTTCAGTGGTCCAGTATTTCTTAGCTATCCATTGCCCTGATTTGTTGTGATGCCGTCGTGTTGCCCATTGCCAGAGTAATTTCCATAGGTGATTGTCCATGTCGTTGTAAGTTTCCTTACTTACCACTGTCCTGAAATAGTTACTCCATCCCCGTATTACCGGGTTCAGTTTTGCTATCAACGCTGTTTGTGGTGTACATTTATGGCTTTTAACTATCTGTGATAGCTGTTCTTTATGTTTCCTAATGGATTTGTTACTTGGTTTGATTAGGGTCTTGAATCCTAGGGTGGTCCCGTTAGAGTTTTTGCCGCTTCTATGTTTCCCCATTTTGTACTGTCGGATATTGAACCCTAGGAAATCGAATCCTGGGCTCTCTCCCTCCAGCGTGTGAGATATCCTTGTTTTTTCGGCTTTTAACTCTAGACCTATTCCTTTTAGCCAGTCCTCAACTACTCCTCTTGCTTGTTCAATCATTGACCGGTCATCATGCATAACCACAAAGTCATCGGCGTATCTGACTATTGTCAGTTTTGCCTTTTCCTTTTTCGTTTGCGCGAGGCTCATTACTTCCTTTTCTAGTCCGTGAAGGGCTATATTGGCCAGTAATGGGGATATTACTCCCCCCTGTGGAGTCCCGGTTTCCGTGGTTTGCCATGTTCCTTGGTCTATCACCCCGGCTTTTAACCATGCCCGTATTTGTCTGCGGATTGGTGATGTTGTATTCAGTTTATCAAGGAGTGCTGAGTGACTGATTCTGTCGAAGCATTTCGCAATATCCGCATCTAATACCCATTTGGGTTTCGTCTTGATGCTGTTGAATATCGCTTCTATTGCATCGTGGCATCCTCTCCCTGATCTGAATCCGTATGAGTTGGCTTCCATGTACGCCTCCCATTCGGGTTCTAGCGCCTGTTTGACCAACCCTTGTAATGCGCGGTCGTGCATTGTCGGTATCCCTAATGGCCTCTTTTCGTCCCCTCCTGGTTTTGGTATCCATACTCTTCGTGTGGGTTTTGCCTTAACCTTTTTGGTGACTCTGAGTTGGCTTACCAGTTCCTGACGTTGCTTTGGGGTTAGAGCTTTCACTCCATCCACACCTGCCGTTTTCTTTCCCTGGTTCTGTTGACTTACCTGCCGTACCGCTATCATCTTTGCGGACCATGACCTATTCAGTAACCCTTGGAGCTTGCGAACTTTTTGTCTATTGCCTTCCTGTGCCGCTCTGTAAATTCGTTTTTGCAGCTTAAAAACTACTCGCTCTAGCTTCTGCCAGGGGATAGTCTTCCAGTCATACACTCTTCTATTGATGGTGTTCCGTGACATATTAACTACTACTCACAACTTCACAATTGACGAAACCGTGAGGGCGTTAGCTTATCCCATCCATTACAGATGGGCGTTTGTGCTTCTCCACTCAATCTTTCCCAAGTATGACCTGCCAGATGAGAGCAGAGTTTGCGCCTGTGGTGGCTACTCAATCTATCGACCGGTGATTGAGAGTACATACCTGGTTTACTTCGTTCCTACAGATGATTGGTTGTAGTTTTAGATAGGTTCTATATGCCGGGTTTATGGTCAGTGCTTATTGGTCGGCCTTGAGTCCGCCAATGACCTATATCCTTTCCCTTTTGGGCCAGCGTCTCAGCCTTATTACGCTGGTTCTTAATAACGACATCTGTAAACCTTCGCTTTCGCTCATCATGACTACTTGCTTGGCGATAACCGGTTTAGGCTACCGATTAGAGCGCCTTTCCTTCCCGCTTCACGGATTGATGCCATCTCTACCGTGGGGAGGGTGCTGTCACTCCTGCACCTGGAGGGGTGGGCTTTCACCACCATCATCTGTAAGTTGTCAAGGCTAATGAAACCCTGCTAGCGGTCACCATTATTGACTTGTGTCAATTCAGTTTACGCTAAACGAATCGCACTCAAGGATTTAAGACAGCAGTTGAGAAAGAATTGCAACAGATTTCGGAAAAGGATTCTCGCAGACAGAAGGTAGAGTCGATGCTAGCCCAAGGGTTGCGGCAATTGGAGGCGACGCAACAACCAGGCTATGGAGTTGGTCACGACCTCTTTGGGGTAATGTGGTTAGATGCCACAGCACTCTAGCTTCTTGCGAGGGTAAACGCATCTTGTGATTAAGCAGGAGGTTTGAACTATTTATTGCTATAATTCGTAATTGTAAAGTGCTTATTGACTGTATAATTACGAAATTAACGGCTCAAATCCTTATTCGTTCCTAACGGACAAGTTGAGATGAGCTTACCCTCCATGAACAGAGTCGTTTGAGAACAACCGTCAATATTTTTTTTCAACAGGAAAAGGCAATGGTATACAAAACAGCATTAGAGTTAGCAAAATACAAGTCCGAACCCTTAAGAACAGATCGCTTTGTGAAAATTTCGGAGAGGGAAGATCGCTCCGATCTTCCCGAAGCAGCATGTAAAAATTTGCTGAAGAATCACTGGTTACAGACTTGGAAAGGGATATTGCTAGCTAAAGGCATGACGGAAATAACTCTTTATCCCATGCTGCTCCATGAACTACAGCCCAAAACAATTATTGAAATTGGTACATTCAACGGTGGTAGTGCATTGTGGTTTGCAGATATCATGGAGATGTTGGGTACGGAAACTCGTATTTACTCAATGGATATCGATTTATCTATGGTAGATGAAAAGGTAAAACATGACCCTAGGATTCAATTTGTACAGGGAGATTGTAATCACATTGAATCGACTTTTACCCCAGAATTACTCTCTACTCTCCCTCATCCTTGGTTCTTGACCGAGGATGCCCATATCAATTCAGTGGGAATTTTAGAATATTTTCACCAAAATGGTTTTCAGAAGGGAGATTATGTTGTTATTGAAGATACAAACCCATTGAGTTGGAAGATTGAAATGTTGGATGAAGAGATTTGGGGGGAGGAGTATTATGAAAATCAAGAAATGTTAGGTCAATAGATCCTCAACGATGTACGAAGTTGGTTGAAAAACCACGAAGAGGAATATCTGATTGACACTTATTATCTTGATATGTATGGATACAATGTTTCTAAGAACTGGAATTCTGTGTTAAAGAAAGTTTGAAGACAAGAAGAAAATCATTGCATAATTAACACATAAAATCAGGTAGTTTTAGTGATGCAATGTCCTGAATGCCAAATAGACAAAAATGGTAAAACCAGACAAGGGAAACAAAATCTATATTTGTGTCAAACGCTCCCACCAATTTATGACTGACTACAATCGTCATCAGGGATATGACAACGAAATCTGGGATTTATTTCATGTGCAAGGTTGTTCGCTAATTCATTGATGTGAGATTATGACCTTTTTAGTAACCAATGACGATGGTATTGATGATCCTGGGATTCGTGCATTACACAAAGCATTGTCCCAAGTAACGACCGATCGCATTGTAGTCGTTGCTCCCTTACACCACCAGTCAGGCTGCGGTCATCAGGTCAATATTCGTACAGTTATTCCAGTGGAATGGCGATCGAACAATGAGGTGAGTGTAGACAGTACGCCGGCTGATTGCGTTCGTCTGGGGGTCAACTATCTCTACGACGATATCAACTTTGTTGTCTCTGGGATTAATGCCGGCTGCAATATGCGCTCGGACATTTATTGCTCGGGAACAATAGGGGCGGCCCGAGAGGCCACGATACACCGGATTCCAGCGATCGCCTTTTCTCACTTTAAGAGAACAGGCTGGGATCTGGACTGGGAACGGGGGACGCAGTGGACTGAGAGGGTCTTGCACGAGTTATTAGCTAAACCGCCTGAGTCTGGAACCTTCTGGACGGTCAACTTTCCCCACCTAGAACCGGACGCACCCGAGCCAGAGATTCTCTTTTGTTCCCTTTGTACCCGTCCCCTACTCACGGAATTCGTCAAGCAAGGAGATGGGTATCTATATGTGGGAGATGATATCAACCGTAAAGGAGATTCAGGTACAGACGTTGATGTGTGTTTATCGGGCAATATTGCGATCGCCCAGAATCGCTTATGGTAAAGTATGTTGAATAAGCTATCTATTCTAATATCATGCTTCAAGTTGCAACAGTAACTGTAATTTGCCAGGAAGTTAATCAACCAGACGAATTAATTCCTGTATTGGTTTTGTGTCCATCTCAGGATGAGAAGCAATTACTCGATCGCGCAGATTTATCGGCTTATTGCTTTCATTGCTTAGAATATTCAGTTCTCCAAACAACACCACCTAGAATCAAAGGTAAAGTAGATCTAGTAGCATTTTGCCAAGATGCGATCGCTTATGCAAAAGAACATCAGATATTGGCAGTTTACTACAGCTTCGATATTGCCAATATAGTAGCCGCAGTGGTTTGTGAAAGTCTGAATCTATTTGGTCCTCGGATTGAAAGTATATTGCAGTGTTTTCATAAGTTGTATGCCAGAGAGATTGACAGAACCCCCCCCGGTTACGGTGTCGTGCAGCTAGGAAATGAAGGAGAAGTTGTAATTGACGGTCGCATTAAAAATGCGCTGAAGTTTCCCGTATTTTTTAAACCAGTTTGTTCTAGTTACGGCATGTTTTGTGCTCGGGTCGATCGACCAGAGCAGTTACAACAGGTATGTAATAACAATAGCTTTTTCAGTGCTGAATTTTGTATTCAAGATCGAGGCACACCGATATTGATTGAAATAAATGCCCGTAGGTCGGCAACATTGAGTTTTTTATATCAGCAAAGTCTGAACTTTAATTTACATAAAGCTGCTCTGACATTAGCCCTGGGAAATTGCCCAGAGATTCCTAAACGGACATTAGGAGAACAAACATTGCCTGCCAGTTGTCGCCTGTATATGTCAACTCGTAAAACTGGTCTCGCCTCAACAATGTTTGACTTTAGCCTTGCCCAACAAACCCTCGGTTGCTCGCAACTAATTACCTTTAATTGCGAACCATGGGAGCAAGTTAAAGGTGCCTACTATCATCCAACTCCACTGGCAGAACTAAACCTCGTGGGCGCTAACAGAGCTGCGCTACAGTTTTATGGCGAGCATCTACGCAATGCATTGCTGCTGGAACGACGATATCCAGCCTATAAAATTGCTATGGTGCAAGACTGCGTTCTCCAGGGGGGTGAGGGACTTTGCTATGACCCCAAAAGCCATCAACTGTTCTGCCTGGACTATGGCGAGCCGCAACTTATTCAACTGTGCTTAAAAACCCGCAAGATGCAGCGGATCCCATTACCGGGTTCCTGTTATGGCATGGCGGTGTCAGGGATGGGAACTGTGGTGTTGTCTGGAGAGCTAGGACTGGTGGAGTTGAATCTCAATACCCAGGAGCTAGTGCCGATTATCCAAGACTATCAGGGCAAGCAGTTGGTTTGTAATGATGCGATCGTTGACCCAACCGGACAGATATGGTTTAACACTATCGATGAGGATGCCACGGCGATTAGGGGAACAGGCGCACTACTAATGTGTGATCGCCAGGGGCAAGTCCGGGAAGTTTTTGCTGGACTGGGTTATGCCAACGGTATGGGACTGTCGCCAGATGGGCGATCGCTCTACCTTGTCGATAGCCTAGAACGCGCTGTCCATGTATTCGCGATCGATACCGATAAACACGAGCATCACAAATTTATTGTTGCAGATGAAAATGAAGGAGTACCCGATGGATTGGCTGTAGATGCGGCGGGTCGTCTTTGGCTCACATTTTGGTTTGGAGGTAAAATAGTCTGTATCGATCCGCGATCGCAAGAACGAGTCAGAGAGGTTTTTATACCTGTTATGAATATTAGCAGTGTGAGCGTTGTTGATTCTAAGGGCGATCACAGTGCCGACGCACCCTGCAAATTGTTTGCTTGCTCGTCTGCTGTTCCTTGGCCAGGGGGAAAAGTACTCGCACCCTGGTATGCAGGTGACTTGCCAGTTCCTCGACAAGGATACCTTTTTGTTATCGATATAGTACCTTGACAACTCTATACCAATAGGAGTGCAAGTCCCTTTTGTTCCCTCTGTACCCATCCCCTACTCACGGAGTTCGTCAAGCTTGGGAACGGGTATCTCTATGTGGGAGATGATATCAACCACAAAGGAGATTCAGGAACAGACGTTGATGTCTGTCGATCTGGCAATATTGCGATCGCCCAGAGTCGTTTATGGTAAAGTATGTTGAATAAGCGCGTTATATCCTCTAAGATTATGCTCAAATTTCTCTCTAGGTTACCATACTCATGGTACGGAGCGAATATTTTGGTTCCTGAAAGTTCACATCACTTAATCAATGAACGATGACAAAAAAAGACTATTCTCCCAAATCAGTCCCCCGCATTGAATCTCTGAAGGTAAAAAATTATCGTGCCCTGCGGGACTTAGAACTAAAGAATATTACACCCTTAACAGTGCTTCTCGGTCCGAATGGCAGTGGCAAGTCCACCATCTTCGATATGTTTGCCTTCCTGTCAGAGTGTTTTTCTGTGGGGTTGCGAAAAGCATGGGATAAACGCGGCAGGTTCAGGGAACTGCGCAGCCGTGGTGCTGAAGGATCAATTGTAATAGAATTGAAATATCGCGAAACGCCCGAACAACCGATAATTACCTATCATTTAGCTATTGATGAACACGGCAAAGGACCATACGTCGCGGAAGAGTGGCTGCAATGGAGAAGAGGACAAAGAGGGAAGCCATTCCGGTTTCTTAATTTCCAAGAAGGTGCTGGACGAGTCGTCACTGGCGAGATGCCAGATGAACAGCATGAGAGAATTGAAGAACAGCTAGATTCTCCAGAAATGCTGGCAGTCAATACTCTGGGTCAGTTTGCTAGGCACCCCCGCGTCAGCGCCCTCCGTCGCTTCATCACTAGCTGGTATTTGTCCTACCTCACCGCTGATAATACGCGCAGTCTTCCGGAAGCCGGACCGCAAGAACGGTTATCAACCACTGGCGACAACCTACCCAACGTGATTCAATACCTCAAAGAACAACACCCCGATCGACTAAATAAGATTGTACAAATCCTATCCAAAATGGTGCCCAGACTGGAGAAAGTAGAATCAGAAATGATGGGAGATGGGCGGTTGTTATTGGAAATTAAAGATGCCCCCTTTTCCCAACCAATTCTCGCCAAGTTCGCTTCTGATGGTACTCTAAACCTGCTGGCATACCTGACGGTTCTTTACGACCCAGAACCGCCACAAATTATCGGCCTTGAGGAACCAGAAAATCATCTGCATCCCTCCTTGTTGTTAGAACTAGGAGCGGAATGTAGATTAGCATTGGCCAACACCCAATTGATAGTAACGACTCATTCTCCTTTCTTCCTCAACGAACTCAGACCAGAAGAATTATGGGTGCTGTATCGAGATGAAGAAGGTTATACCCGAGGGAGGCGAACTGCTGATATGCAAGGGGTTAAGGAATTTCTGCAAAATGGTGCCCTGTTAGGAGATCTGTGGATGCAAGATTTCTTTGAAGTTGGCAATCCTCTGGTGAATGCTGGTGGTTCAAAAATTAGAGGCAAGAAAAAGTCAACAGCGGAGTGAGGGACAATGCACGTTGTGTTTTTAGTCGAGGAAGCATCTGTCAGAGTTGCCCTCGACAACCTTTTACCGTCAATCTTGGGGGAAGACGTAGAGTTTGAAATTCAGGCTTATCAAGGCAAAGATCATCTGCTCTCCAAATTGCCCAATCATCTTAAAGGTTATAAGCCGTGGTTGCCAGATGATTGGCGCATTGTAGTTCTAATTGACGAAGACCGAGAAGATTGTATTAAACTTAAGCAGCAGTTGGAAGACATAGCTGCTGATGTTGGCTTAGTTACTAAGACAGCAGCGGGAACTGACCGACCGTTTCAAGTCTTGAACAGATTGGTAATTGAAGAATTAGAGGCATGGTTTTTTGGAGATGTAGAAGCCATTTGTGCAGCTTATCCCCGTATCTCACCTAATCTAGCACAGCAGAGGAAGTATCGCAACTCCGATGCAGTTTCCGGTGGCACTTGGGAAGCTCTGGAACGAGAACTACAGAAAAAAGGCTATTATCCTGATGGTTTGAGTAAGCTGGTGGCGGCGCGGGAAATCTCCCAACATATGAACCCGGAACGTAACAATTCTCATAGTTTTCAGGTGTTCCGGGATGCCTTGTTGCAGATGGTACAGTGAGCGATCGCCTCCTTAAATTTATTGCTAATGGCTAATGGCTAATTGAGAATTATTCGATTTCACCCGCAAGGGTCCGTTAAATTCATCGAACTCTATTTGTAAATATGTAATGTGGTGAAATATCCTTCAGGAAAGACCCTTGCATCTCTACAGGAGGATATCTTAGATTTTATAATAACATAAATTTGGCAATTGTCAACCAGATTTTGATATTTTTCTCCGGGTTACTGACGCTGAAAAGCTATTGCACCTGTATAAAGGCGATCGGGGGCATTTCAGCGGTCAAAACCAGTTGGGTTTTGAAAAGGTTTAATTGCGGAATATTTCACCGGTTATTCAGCATTTATTCTCTACTAATTCAAATCCTTTCGCACCCACTTTCGGAATTTTGAATTTTGAATTGCTTAGATATGTTTGGGCGGCAGAATTAAGCTTTCTAAGAAATCTGCTTCTCTGGTTGATGCTGGTTTCCCTCCTCCTTCCTCTAATAGTCTCAGATAATTCTGTAATAGCTGTTGCATTCTCGGGGTTCGGTACTGCGGATTTATTTCTTCTAACGCTTGCTGCCATTCTCTCTCCGTTGGTAATTTATTATATCCGGCTAGATAAACGGTTTTTCTGACTAGCTTGTCTAGTTCGGCCCCGGTAAATCCCCCTGTATTTGCTACCAGATATTCCTGGGTTGCCGACTCTAGGGACGGAAGTTGGTATGTTTGCGCTTTTTTCTGGATGATTTCTTTCCTTTCCTGGCCGTTGGGTGGCATCACTATAAATATTTCATCGAAACGTCCCGCCCGAAATAACTCTGGCGGCAGTTTGTCTCTGTCGTTCGATGTGGCGATGAAAAATATCGGATAGTTGTGGTCGTTTAGCCAGGATAGAAATGTCCCAAATTGCCTCGTTGTTACCCCGCTGCTGTCTCCCCTACTCCCGAAAACGCTTTCTCGATCTCGTCCATGAATAATATGTTCGGCGCTGATGCTTCGATCGCCCTTAATGCTTGATAGGTGTTACTTTCTGATTCTCCTACCCATTTTGATTGCAACCTCGAGATCTCAAAGTTGATTTGCGGCACCCGCCATTCTTGCGCGATCGCCCTGGCGATAAAGGATTTCCCACAGCCGGGAAATCCTTCTAGCAGGATGGCTCGCGGGCGCATGAATGGCCGATCGTCTTGTTCAAACCATGTCCGACGATTTGAGATCCAGCGTTTTATTTCTTCTAAACCCCCCACATCCTCTAGTCCTTCTCCTTGCGGGGGTAATATTCTAATACTCCTGTTTTTCTGATTTCTTGGGTTTTGACTTTCAGTAGCAACTGTCCCGCTTCTTCTGGTTGGTCCCAGAGGCTTTTGGCGGTGATTAATCTCGCCGTTTGTTTAGCAGCTTGCAATGGCATTCCCTGGGCTTCTTCTGACAAGCCTCTGGCTTCTTTGTCCCCCAGTTCGTATTTCCTCACGGCTACGCTGAAGACATCTTGATATAGTTCTTCTCCTATGGGCAGGGGCCGGTCTAATATATGCACGTGGTTCCGCAGAATCGCCGGTATTGACCAATCTGAACCTACCACGATGAGCGTCATTCTCGGTTGGGGTCTTTTTTGTTCGATCGCCAGGACTAATTCTTTGAGTTTGCGGGCGGTTAGATGACAAGTCGGTTCTATGAGGGTTGACCAGTCTGGTAACAGATAACTGTGCTGACTGCTGGGGTTCGCCGTTGCTTGTTTCTCTAGCCTTTCTTGTAATAGGTTCAGGGCTTGCATTATCGGATCTTCTTGTGGGTTCGGAGGAGATCCCAGTCTTTTCCAACTGGCTTTACTCCGATCCTCTTCTAGTACCGATCGCCTCTGGAAGCCGTCCAAACTGTTCCATCTCGCTAGTTCGCCATCTGGGATCTCCCTATTGGCTATCAGCGCCTCGTGGGCCCCGATCGCGCAATTGACCGCCCGACTCTCTTCGGGCGATCGGAGGAAGATCAGGGGGTATTGCGCTTGCAGGAGTTCTTGGAGTTCCCGCTGGCATTTATTGTAAGGAAGTTCCATTGTTGGTCACCTGGCTAAAAATCTGCTTGGTTGGTCGAAGTCTCAATAGATGCAGTCGGTTCTTCGGTCTTTTCCTCAACTGGGGTGGTATTTGGCTGAGGGGTTGTGGAGTTGCTGGCAGTGGTGCCAGTCTTTTGCTTGCGGAGGTTCGGGTCCGGTTTCTTCACAGGTGGGCGATAAGCTGCAGTTCCTGTGGTTCCTGGGGGTGGTGTAGTGGAAGAAACGGGAGTTCTACAGCGCCTCGCAGGAAGACCACAATCAATCGCTTGCTGTTAGGCTTTTGGGCAAACCCTCTGGCTACCCAACCATGGGTACCAATGGAAACAATGCTTGCAGCAGATATGAGGCTCCCTAGCTCGATCAATTTTCGTCTTTTCATGTTTTTTCTCCTTTGTTTCTCGCTCCCAGGCTCCCCGGGTAACGAACCGGACGCTGCCCGATACATGTATATAGCAGAGAAAGGTGGCCGCGCTGCGCTCGCTTAGACGCTTTGTTCATGTAGCCGGGCCCCTCGCTGGGAACGGGTGAAGGCTACTCCGTCTCCTACCAACGGGTTTTGACCACACCCACCGGGTTTTGACCACGTGGGGTGGCCAGTGCGATCGCCCCATCCTCCGTATCCCTCACGGGAGCGCAGCCATAACATCGAGTTCTTCTTGTTATCGCCGGCTATATGCTGCACAAATCAAATCAGCTAACGGATGCTAGGCCATAATAGTGGAACGAGTGCTGGGGGAGTGGAACGAGTGCTGGGGGAGTGGAACGAGTGCTGGGGGAGTGGAACGAGTGCTGGGGGAGTGGAACGAGTGCGGGTTGGATAGTAAACTGTGCGGGTTGGATAGTAAACTGTGCGGGTTGGATAGTAAACTGTGCGGGTTGGATAGTAAACTGTGCGGGTTGAGTAAGGGTGTGGTCAAAACCCGTTGGTAGCCCGGAAGCCAAGCGAGTTCCCAGGCGCAGCCGTCGGAGTAAACGTTCGGGGTGTGGTCAAAACCCGTCGATCTAATATGGCCTCCCAGCCGTCGGATCCCCCTGTAGGGGCGACTGGCATTCTTGCGCAAATTATGATATAAAGAAACAGATGTTCTCTCCTCAGGCAACTCGCACCCCGCGAGGATCTCTCCGTACCAACTGTTTTTGACCACACCCAACGTTCGGAGTAAACGTATGGCTGGCGCCACGCTGCGCGATCGGAGTAAACGTATGGCTGGCGCCACGCTGCGCGATCGGAGTAAACGTATGGCTGGCGCCACGCTGCGCGATCGGAGTAAACGTTCGTAGTAAACGTTCGTAGTAAACACTTCAGTGTTTCCCCGTGCCCCATTTAGGGGCACGGGGGGTTCCCGGAGCACGCACCCAGCTATCAACGGGTTTTGACCACACCCCTAGGGGTGTAGTCATAAGTAGTTGATAGCCAGGTGCATCTCAGATACATGTATATATATAGCCCCTGCACGCTCCAGGCCCATTCCGCTGCGAGGAGGGGGTCGCGTCCAGGAGCACCCTTTCGTTTCCAGAGACATGGGTGGGTGTCTCTGGCTAAGTTCTAGTAGCCGGGCCCCTCGTTCCCACGGCTCCGCCTGGGAACGGGCTTGGCTTCCGGGCTTGGCTTCCGGGCTTGGCTTCCGGGCTTGGCTTCCGGGCTACCAACGGGTTTTGACCACACCCATTTCTAATAGTACATTTGACAATCTGACTGAGATATATTATCATGGATATATCCAGCCTATATCGATGGAGTCAAAATCATGCCATCTGAGTTACATCTTCAAACGCAAGTATTACCGGGAAACAAGATTGAGATTCAGCACCCAGAACTCTCTGTCGGTGAAACAGTCGAGGTTTCAGTGTTCTTGCGGAAAGAATCAAAATCTACACGCCGTTCGGTCATAGAAATTCTTAATGAATTACCGGGGCAAAGACAGTTCAAAACTCCAGAAGAAGTCGATAAATATCTTCAAGGGGAAAGAGATTCATGGCACAGCTAAATATTCCGGCATCTAGTCGTGTATATGTAGACACCGCAATGGTCATCTACAGTGTAGAAAAGTTTCCAGAATACTTCCCCATGCTGCAACCCATGTGGTTACAAATGCACAATGGTGAGATTGAAATTTTCAGCAGTGAATTGACATTGATGGAAGCTATAGTTGTCCCCATAAGAAACAGCGACACGCTGTTAGTCAATGCTTATGAACAACTACTTTTATCGACGGAAATGCAATTAATACCCATCAGCCAGTCTCTTCTCAGGGAAGCAGCAAGTCTCCGCGCTAGTACCGCTAACCTAAGAACACCGGATGCTATTCATGTAGCGACATCTTTTGTTGCTAATTGTACCCTGTTTCTGACCAATGATAAAAGACTTCGGAATGTGCCCAATCTACCTATTACGATCCTTAGTGAAGTTCTAGAATCTGAATGAGGATATATCTCTTTGGGTACATATAACTTTAGCTGCGGGGATCCAGAAACCCGGTTTTTACAGAAAGCCGGGTTTCTTAATTTGATGATTGCAATTGAGGGGACGGGATGGTATGCTAATAATTGATGTGACATGGTGAGTTATGGCAAGTAGAGAGAGTTTACGCCAATTGCTGCGAAATCTTGATAATCGCGGCTACAAAGCTTATAAAGAAATTCAGGGAAACTACCAGTTCCCGGAGTTTACCCTGATAATTGATTGGGTGCAAGCTGACCCCTTTGCTGCCCGAGTCACTTACTGGTCCAGTTGCCTCACGCGATCGCGGGTTTTCCCCCTCAATTATATCAGACCCGATCGCGCCAAGTAGCCCTGCGCGATCGCCTCACTCGCGAGTTCGACATGGTAGCAAGGAAGATTAGCGAACACCGGGGGACTGGCAACAGTGGTTTAATTAGCATTGCCAAGACCGGGCAAGAAGTGATCGATCGCACGTCGGTGTTAATTACAGATAAATTTGTGGAGGTGCGGTTTTTTGTCGGATTACCGGCCAGCGGTCGCCGGATTTTGGGCGAACGAGCTGCCCAGATGCTATGCGACGATCTGCCAAAAATTGTGGACTGCGCTCTCAAATATGGTAATTTGGATAGTAAGGCGATCGGGCGTCACGTGGAAACGGCGGAAGATGCTGATTGGCTGCGATCGCAGTTAACATCACGAGGACTGGTGGCTTTTGTAGCAGATGGGGCGATTTTGCCCCGGCGGAGTGGGGTAGATCCGCGCCCTCTTGCTGCTGATGCTATCAGTTTCAAGTCACCAGATTCCCTGCGAGTTGAGTTTAATTGTCCAAATCGCGGTACGATTACCGGAATGGGGATCCCTGTGGGGATAACTTTAATCGTGGGTGGGGGCTATCATGGCAAGTCTACCTTATTGAGAGCGATCGAACTAGGGGTTTACAATCACGTACCTGGTGATGGACGAGAGTTTGTGGTCACAAATTCGGCAGCGGTGAAAATTCGGGCTGAAGATGGACGCAGCGTGGCCGGAGTGGATATTTCGCCTTTTATCAATCATCTGCCCCAGTCCCGCCAAACAACAAATTTCTCTACTACCAATGCTAGCGGCAGTACCTCACAAGCGGCTAATATTATTGAAGCTTTGGAAGCGGGTGCTGGGGTGCTGCTGGTGGATGAGGATACGGCGGCAACTAATTTTATGATTCGCGATCGCCGGATGCAAGCCCTGATCGCTAAGGACAAAGAACCTATTACTCCCTTTATCGATAAGGTGGGTCAGTTGTCACGAGATGCAGGGGTGTCAACGATTATGGTAATGGGAGGTAGTGGGGATTATTTTGATGTGGCAGATACAGCGATCGCCATGGAGAATTTTCAACCCCAGGAGGTGACGGCCCAGGCGAAGGCGATCGCGCGGGAATATGCGACCTCGCGGACGGCGGAAGGGGGTAAGTCCTTTGGCAAGATTACAGCCCGAGTGCCATTATCGGAAAGTTTAGACCCTAGCAGAGGGAATAAATCGGTGAAATTGAAAGTCCGAGATGTGGATGGGGTAGTATTTGGCAATGAGAATATAGATTTGTCGGCAGTAGAACAGATCGTAGAGGTGGGACAGTTGCGGGCGATCGCGGAGGCGATGGTATATGCTAAGGAGAAATATCTGGATGGAAAACATACGGTGGCCCAGATGCTAGATGGGACGATCGCAGACATTTCCAAAGGTGGTTTGGATGTGCTGACGCGGTTTCCCCAAGGAGATTTAGCGGAGTTCCGCCGCTTTGAGTTAGCTGCTGCTATTAACCGCCTGCGCACTCTGGAGGTCAAGTCTTAAGGATCCTGGGAGGGGCATCGCCATAAGTTTCCCGGTATTGTCTTCAGGCACTCATTCCACTCATACTCTAGCTCAAACGGCTTTGTCCCGGTTAATCGCCTTGTAAACGGCATCTACAGGACCAGTCCCGATCGCCGCATCTGTAAGTTCGGACCCTGCGGGGGCGTCTCGCCTGCCTGCCGTAGGGCGGGCGTCTCGTTTGCCTGCCGTAGGGCCGCAGAATCTGGAGTGTGTCACTTCAGTTGCTTTGCGTTCCTACTCAGGATTAGTATAACATAAATATTAGCCCGTCGGGGGTGAAAAATATTGTAACTTAACCGGAGGATAAAACCATGATAACTATCAAGGCGAAAGACATAACTATCAACGAAGTTCATAAACTGTTAAAATTCCAAGAGGTGACTAATATTAACACATTTACCACATGGTTATCCTTAGAACCTCTGACTGAGGTGGAACAACAAGAACTCGCGCAAATTCAGCAAGACTTTTGGGCATATCTCTCAAGGGGAAAAGTGTTAGAAGGACTGGTGAAAGCGCTAACTACTTTTCCCCTCATGCGATTAGCTGGTTTCTATCGTTCCCCGATCGCGCTCAGTCTAGAACAGCATATTGCTGACACGATCGTTGAAGATGAAGACACGACCATTACTGGTCAATTGGATATTGTAGCAGTTAATAAGGAGCAACCGCTAAGGGATGAGACGTTTTTTTGGGTGTTGGTAATTGAAGCTAAAAATAGCAGCATCACTACCTATATGGGTTTGCCGCAATTGCTCACCTATGCTTATCAAAGTTTAGAACGTCAAGCATCAGTTTGGGGACTGGCAACAAATGGGGTGCATTATCAGTTCGCTTACCTCGATCGCGATCGGGGAAATGGGCCAACTTATGAGCTGATGCCGGAACTTAATTTGATGGATGCCGAGCGATCGCCCCTATTGCTACAAGTTCTGAAAGCGATCTGCAAGTTACATAACTCTGTAATTGCTAATTGACAATTATTAACCGATCGCCTTAGCTATAAAGGGAAGTGCCAAGGCGAGGATGACACTAATAACTAAACCGGCAAAGGCTTTCAGAGCATCTGTTAAAATCATCTGTCCAGTTTCATTGAGCGATCGCCGCTGGAAGGCGAGGGTCATGGCCAGTTCCCGTCCGGCCAACAGTCCCAGAAACGCCCAAGTAGTACTCATGGGAATCTTGCTTAATTCTTTGAAAAAGAATAAAATTAACCCATAGATAAAATCCACAAATGTAGCAGAGCGAATATCCTGGGTATTAGTTTTGCTAGTGACAATTTTCTGAATTTCACCCCCCTTACGGTAGAAGATAATCCCGTGCAAAGCAAGCATCACGAACAGGGAAAAGAACAACCATGTTGCACGATCGCACCTCCCATCTTGGGCGACATTCTCAATCTAGCATATCTCATAATTATACAGTTGAACAGAAACATCTGGATCTTTTTTCCTGGAGTCAATTTTCTCCTGCCATGGCCCCAGATAATTTCCCATGGGGCCGGGGCACAGCGTCAGCCGTGCCCCGTTGGTGTCGGTAACATAACCATTCATTAACGTAGCTGAAAGCCGAGGTTTTTCAGCACCTCCCGCAGCCGATCGCGCCCCGAAAGAGATGCAACAGTAGCAATGCGCCGAACCGAATGTTCCGACCAGTCACCGTCAACAGGCATTTTTTGAGCAGCGTAAAAGTCTTTCATCACCCCATCGTAAAGGGCGATCGCCTCAGTTTGGGCAGCCAACTGATAAGTTTCCCGGTGCAGAACCGCCGACTGAGGCAAACGGGGCTTCACAGCAGTAATTTTAGCAGGGTCGGGATAGCCAACACACATGCCAAAAGTAGCAAAAACCAAAGGAGGCAAACCCAGTAGCTTCGCCACCTCTTCAGGGTGATTTCTAATTCCACCAATATACACCATACCCAAACCCTTCGACTCAGCGAATATAGCAGCATTTTGAGCTGCCAAAGCTGCATCTATTGTGGCCGTCACGAACATTTCCAAATAGTCCAAAGCTTCGCGAGGAAGACCCCGACTGTCAGCAATATCGGCCAGGCGAGCCAAATCTGCCAACCAAACCAGGAATAACGGACATTGTCGAATATGGGCCTGGTTTCCCGCCAGTTCTGACAACTTCGCCTTCCGTTCTGGATCTTCTACAGCAACCACACTCCAAGTCTGAAGATTAGATGAAGTCGATGCAGATTGACCCGCTGCTACAATTAATTCTAGAGTTTTGGGCGGCACGCGATCGGGCAGATAACCCCGGATCGATCGATGTGCCAGAATTGTCTTCAGGCAGTCATTCCACTCCGACTCTAGCTCAAACGGCCTTGTCCCGTAGCGCGATCGTAGTAGTTCAGTTATGTTAGTCATAGGTATCACTTTGCTGCCAACTACGAACTCTGGTGCCCACCTACTTTTCAACTGACAGCAAATTCTGTATATGGGCGAATTTCTGGAGATTGAAAAGCGAGAACAATCTCATGTTTAGGAACCCCGGCGGCCACCAATTCTAAGGCCATGCCATCTTCGAGGCCATCGCGATGAATCCAAATTTTATCGTTGCTAATTTCAACATGGACGATACAAGCATGAACTTTGACATCCCGTTCCCATCCCAGAGTCATTAACAAGTAATGATTTGCGTCCCTACTGACAATAACATGGGATTTTAGATCCGCGTAACTATAGGGAATTTCTGCATATTCCGTTAATACCCTTTCTATCGTCTGGCGATAAGTTGCTAGTTTATCCATTGAACAATTTCCTCCCGACCTGAGTCAAAGATAAGCAAACGCAGATGGTATTTTTTAATCACAAGTGTACCGATGGCTTCCGAGAATATCTGCTCATAGATAGATTGACGAATAGCTAAATATAAAGCTAAATTCATTCTTGATTCTTCTATAATAGCTCGATAAAGAAGATACTGCCCTAGAGATTGTTGTAAGTCATAAACTTGAGAAGGATTGAGAAAACTTTTAATTTCAACGATGATTTTTTCTTCGCCATTATCGGCAGCAATTAGTTGTTTTACGCCCAGATCGACGAATAATTCCCTCAATCCCCATTTTAACTGTTTTGTGGTAGATGTCTTTGGCAGGCATAACACCAAATAAGGTATTTACGATTTGGGATATTTTCTGGGAATAATTTCCCATTGTACCAGGCGATCGCCTCTGTGGTCGATCGACTTTGGGTGATAGTTGGCCGACTCGGCCGACTCTGGGTTCTAGTCGATCGCCGGTGGTGGGTGTATCTCATAGCAAGCAAAGATATCCTCTGCGAGCACTCAGACTCTAGCTCAAACGACTTTGTCCCGTAGCGGGATCTTAGTAGTTCAGTTAAGTTAGTCATAGGTATCACTTTGCCAGGTGGGCGATGCCCACCCTACTAGATCACATATAACTATAGCGCGTCTAAATTATCCGATTTTTCCCGAACGGTAAGCTATGTTTCATTTTGCAAAACCTGAAAAGGCTGATTGTTACTTTCCCATGTTATCATATCTAAGTATAGTCCCGTTTTACGAAAATACCGTTCCTCGTAAGCAAGTCGTAAATTCCGTTCCAGACTATGGGGTTCAACATCAGCAGCTTTATTGGAACCAATTGCTTTCCGTAAGCCAAGAGACAGTATTTCTACTAAGTGGTGGCCGCAGCAGACTTGCCAGCGATCGTGACTGTTGCTTCTTTTGTTCGTTAGTCGTTGTTGCAGGTCCGCATCTTTCAAGGATAACGCTTGGGATTTATTCTTAACTTCTTGAATTAGTTTTAATTCATCAATTTGCAGAGTTCTATCGTCAACGAACTTGCTGAATGTTATCCCATCAAAAGTCAGATTTAATCCATCACACTGAGAAACCAAAAGCAAATAACCAACCGACATTCCTGCTGCAAGTAATGCTGTTCTCACATCCCGATTAAACTTAGCAATTTTCTCCGGGGATCCGAACTCAGCAATCACCTTATCGAGGGCGGGCGAGTCGAACAGCATGGTTTCCAAGTCATGACTGTCTGTGCGCAGCAGGTTAAGACTGTTATGTGGTGAAGTTTCCAGGCGATTGCGCTGCGCGCACACGGCTACGCCTACGCGATCGAAATCAGCATCAACAATTGCCAAAACTCCCTGAAAGCTTGATTTCTCTAAAATTTCCAGAACGGCAATAACACGTAGCTTGCTAGAAGGTTTTCCCGAAACACAGACCAATTCACAAGCATGCTTGTCAACAAAGCGCTGGTAGAAAATTTTGTCCGAACTACCTTCTACCAACAAGAAAGTCCCTGAAAAAGTGCTTCTTAGTAATCTGATTTTGTTCGCATCACGGTCATCCGACAGAAATTCTCTCACTTTTTTGGCCCTTTCAGTTCAACAGTCAAATCCCAGCGGTCTTGAATAATATCTGGAGAATGAGTCGCCATGAGAATATCTAAATCTGCCAGCTTTGTTATTTCTTGTAAATCCCTTAAAAACTCAACCTGCCATCCTACGTGAAGAGATAGTTCGGGCTCATCAATCAAAACTAAAGAGTTAGGTTTAACCTTAAATAGTAGTTCATAGAAAAGAACCAACTCATGTTGTTCGCCCGATGATAAATCAGTTGGCGAAAGTTCTTTGAAAGCGGAGGGTGAGGAGGGATGATAACAGGTTGTGAAAACAAATCCTTTCTCCTTGCTAAAATTCATCTCTTTATAGGAATAAGCCATTTTTTTGTTAAGTATTCCTCTTAACAACTCAAATCTTTTTTCTATGTCACTAAAAACATTCAATTTTTCCTTCATATCCTCAACATATACTAATAATATATTTCTGGTCGTTTCATCTATAGTTTCAGGCTGGAACTGAAAGTTTGGGTTTTCATCCTTATTCAATAGACCTACTTCTATCAGGCGACCGCGCGTCTTATCAAGATCATTTAGTTGATGACGGAGTTCTTCATCTGTCCAATTTTTTGATGACTGCTGTTTTACCACTCTTACCGGAAACGTTCTATCAAGAGATTGAGATATTGTACCATACTCAGTAAACTTGCCTTGCATAAGTTTTGCAATCTCTTGAGAATATGCTAACACAGTTGGCAACCTCGAACCTGTTGCATTATAGGATTGGGAAGAATGAATAGGAACAAAATTGACCAGCCGTTGTTGTGATTCTATGAGATGAATAGGAACAAAGTTGACCAGTCGTTGTATTTCTATGAGACGAATATCAATCTCACTCTTCAGATTTTTTAGCCACTCAGGTTCCTCTTCTAATCTTGTCATCTCTGGGGGCAATAAATCTTCAAAACGATCTAGTACATTTGCTAAAGAAAGAATCTCTCCAGTGGTACTATCCCTCCATTCTCTAGTACCTACTCTGAAAATCGTAGGTATTATATCGTCCAAAATTTCAACTATGAAATCCTTATCATAAGTACCCATTTGGGGACGAATTTGGGGACGAAAATTAACTGTCTTTGAATCTGTCTCTAATTTAAAAGTTATCTTATTTTTATCATCTCGATTTTCTCTGTTATTAGATGTTTTGGCTATCTCAACACTACTGCAATTATCAAATTCAACTCGGAACTTGCTAAATGGAATATTCCGAAACACCGAGTATCGGGATTTAAAAAATCCATTTATCATCCTCAGTATTACTGTTTTCCCAAAGCCATTCGGACCATGCATGATGGTGACTCGATCGCCCATGTTTAACGGAATCACCTGGTCAAAAATTCCAAATAAGCCGCTGACTGAAATTTGCTGAATTCGCATAATCTTCGATGTCCATACTGGTTGCGTAAGGTGGGCGATGCCCACCCTACTTTATCCTGCGATCGCCTCATGTGGTGGGCGATGCCCGACAGTTATACTGCTGCGATCGCCTCAACCGCTTGTTCGTATTGAGGATGCAGGCGATCGCCCGTTTGCTGGGCCGTATACAAGCGATTCAGGGCATTGACATAAGCCTGGGCGGAAGCTACAATAATATCCGTATGGGCAGCATGACCGGAAAACACTTGTTCTTCATGCTGCAATCGGATCGTCACTTCCCCGATCGCATCTATACCCGCCGTCACCGACTGCACCGAAAACTCAATCAACTGATTGGGCACATTTACCACGCCGTTAATCGCCTTGTAAATCGCATCTACAGGACCAGTCCCGATCGCCGCATCTGTAAGTTCGGACCCTGCGGGGGTGCGGACAGTTACAGTTGCCGTCGGACAGGAATGGTCGCCGCAGGAAACCTGCACCAATTCCAAGCGGAACATTTCCGGGACTTGCTGGATTTCATTATTAACGATCGCCTCCAAATCCCAGTCAGTAATTTCCTTCTTCTTATCCGCCAAATCCTTGAACTTGAGAAACGCATTATTAACATCCGTCTCCGAAAGTTCAAATCCCAATTCCCGCAAGCGAGTGCCAAAAGCATTCCGACCCGAATGCTTGCCCAAGATAATCTGATTATCATTCAAACCGATCGACTGAGCATCCATAATCTCATAAGTCAGCTTATGCTTGAGCACCCCATCTTGGTGGATACCAGACTCGTGGGCAAAAGCATTCGCCCCCACGATCGCCTTATTTGGCTGCACCAGCATGCCAGTCAGGTTAGAAACCAAGCGAGAAGTCTTGTAAATTTCCCGAGTCTTAATCTTCGTCAGGGGTTCAGCAGACTCCGCTGGGCGTCCGAAGAAAGGATTATAATAGGAACGCCGCACGTGCAAAGCCATCACCAACTCTTCCAGGGCGGCATTTCCGGCCCGTTCCCCAATCCCATTAATCGTGCATTCCAACTGTCGGGCCCCATTTTCCACCGCCGCCAAGAAATTGGCCACCGCCAAGCCCAAATCATTGTGACCGTGGACCGAAATTATCGCCCGATCGATATTCGGGACATTTTCTCTTATCCCTCTAATCAAACCCCCAAACTCCTCAGGAGTAGTATAGCCCACAGTATCCGGGATATTCACCGTCGTGGCCCCAGCCGCGATCGCCCTTTCTAGTACCTCATACAGAAATTCTGGGTCCGAGCGGCCCGCATCTTCCGGAGAGAATTCCACATCCTCCACAAAGGACTTAGCATATGCTACCATTTCTGAAGTAATTGCCAACACCTCAGCCCTTGACTTTCTCAGCTTATACTGCAAGTGGATGTCAGAGGTAGCAATAAACGTATGAATGCGGGGCGAGCCGCAGGTTTTACCGCCTCACCAGCAGCCTTAATATCTTGCTCCGTAGCCCTGGCCAACCCGCAGATCGTCGGGCCATCGGGAGTCCCCACCTGGGAGGCAATCCTTTGCACCGCAGCAAAATCACCTTTACTGGCATAAGGGAAGCCTGCCTCAATCACATCCACACCCAGTCGTGCCAGTTGCCGCGCGATCGCCAGCTTCTCATCCACATTCAGAGTGGCCCCGGGACATTGTTCTCCATCCCGGAGGGTCGTATCGAAGATAACGATCCGGTCTTGATTTGGTGTAAGTTGATTTTTCATTGGATCGCGATAAATTAATATGGTAACTCGATCAGATTTATTGTAACTCCTACGGTAGTGGGTCATAGAGGGTACAAGTAGTGATTGCCGGAAACCCAGACTGTGGCCCCGGCTGGCCCCGGCGGGGACACGGGACCGCAGTCAAATCACTACGCTGACGCACCGTTCCGGAAAAATCAGAATGACCACTACCTCCCCGCAAAATCTGTCTCCTACAGGCTAACGCCGCTGGCGCTACAAGAGGCAAAGCCTCAAAGGCAGCATTGGCTCAGCCCCAAAAGTTTTTGAAATCATCAGTGATTGCCCGGATGAAACCAACCAGACTACTATCCTAAGATATATACAAACAGGAGTAGCGGGTCATACTCAATTATGATAGACGGTCTGCCGAAGATTGAGGGTACAAGTAGTGATTTTAGCGCCTGAAACCCAGGACCGCAGTCAAATCACTACCAGAATGACCACTACCACTCCCACATTGACTTTGATGGAATATACTACCCTGCTAGGCGCGAATATTATAGTCATTTTAGCCGAACTCAGCCTGGTGCTATTGGTTCTCTATCTGCTTAACTGGATCGCCAGCAAGCTGCTGTTACGCTGAAGTCGCAGTTGGTGTGGCTTATGACGAGCAGCTCGATCGCGTCTACAAAATTATTGAGTCGATCGGATTGCAATTAAAAGAGAATCACCCAGAGGTGCTCGAACCTACTATAGTGGAGGGACTCGAAGATTTTGGTAATTTTCAGCTGTTAGTCCGCACCATCACCAAGGTAAAGCCCGGAAAGCACCTCCAGATCCAGCGACAGCTTCGCCAGATGATTAAAGAAGCCTTTGAACGCGAGGGTATTCAAATTCCATTTGGCCAGCGCGTGCGGCTTTTGAAGGAGAAAAAACGAGCGATCGCTCTTAATTTTAGCGACCTCGGAGTCAGTGGCATCTTCTTGAGGATAAAGACTTGCGGTTTATTAATGTATTCTGTGCTATTTCTTGAGTACAGCTTGTTTGACTGGTACTTGATTGTTACGCAAGTCCCATAACTCGGAAAAAGAACAAAAATCAAATGTTACAGTATCATAACAATTGCATTTAATGGGGTAGACTAGTATGCCAGACTGGAACCTCTTAATTATCAACATCTTAACGAGAACGAGCTTGGCTGAAGTCAGCCTCATCATCATTGTTTTGTATCTGATTAACTGGCTCAATAGCAAACTCCTCAAGCAGATGGGCAAGATTTCTCAGCTCAATTTGGGGAACAATGCCAAGAGTCTGCATGGGAAAATCAAGAAGACTTCGATCCTCATTGGTTTAGTGCTATGCGTCCTCGTGGTGGGTGCCAATGGCTGGCTGATCTATCAAGGGGAAAATATTCAGGAATACACCATCGCCTTGATGGGCCGACTGCCAGCTTCATTCTGGGTAAACCTAGGTACTAGAGTCGCCAAAAGCATTATCACAGTGACTTTGGCTGCTGTCTCTATCCGACCTCTATACAGTTTATTAGACTATGGGAAGGTCCGCGCCCAACAATTGAATGACATTACTGCCAACGATCTCCCCATTGAAATCTGGTTTTACTTACTGAAAAAACATCTGACTAACTGCATCTGGCTGTTGGCAGTGTTGGGGTGTAGCCAGTTTCTGGGACTGCCCGCAATAGTAGTTCAATATCTGTCCATTTTTCTGAAAAGCTACGCGATCATTGCTGCCGGGTTGCTCGCAGTCAAGGCCCAGGACCCGATCATCGACAGCTTAGATGCCCTCAGTAATAAATACGCCAGTTCTGACAGCCTGCTGCGGTTCTACTCCGATCTCAGACACCTAGTTCCCTTACTAAAACAATGTCTGAAATATGCCATCTATGCTTCAATGGCGACCCTGGCGATCGAACAGGTGGAGCCGATCGCTTTTTTAGCAGCCTACGGCCAGATCGCCGTCAAGATCATCGGCATCATTTTCCTGTCCCGCGTCTTCATCCAGGTGAATAACCTGGCAGTCTCCGAATTACTCCTCCATAACCAGGTTCTAACTGAAAGACAGAGACAGAAAAGCCGGACCATCATCCCGCTGATCCAGAGTGCCCTCAAATACCTGATCTACTTTGGTGCTAGCATTGGCATGCTCAAAACAATCAACATCGATCCTACTCCCATCCTTGCCGGTGCTGGCATCATCGGTCTAGCTGTCGGTTTTGGGGCCCAAAACCTGGTCAACGATCTGGTTTCTGGTTTCTTTATTCTGTTTGACAACTACTATTTAGTGGGTGACGAGGTGGAAATTGACGATATCGAGGGGGAGGTGGAGGCGATCGACCTGAGAACTACTCGCATTCGCCATGGCGATGGTCAACTCTGCATTCTCCGCAACGGCGAGATCAATAACGTCATCAACTACTCCAAAGAGTATGTCTATGCGGTAGTGGAAGTTGGCGTCGCCTATGACTCCAATTTAGATCGTGTCTACCAAGTTATTCAGGCGATCGGAAAGCAGTTAAAAGAAAAATACTCCGAAGTGTTAGAACCCACCCATGTGGATGGGTTAGAGAGTTTTCGGGAGTATGACCTGTTGATCCGCACCATCACCAAGGTCAAACCCGGAACCCACGAAGAGATCCAGCGCATCCTTCGCAAGATGATTAAGGAAACCTTTGACCAAGAGGGGATTGAAATTCCCTTTGCTCGTACCTCCTACTTTTTTATGATAATGTGAGTGATCCTAGATCGTACCTCCTACTTTTTCATGATGAAGAATAATAGATAGTTAATGGTTGATTGGCCAATTGTCAGTTGTCAGTTGTTCCTTGTTCTGCCAGCAACTATCAACCATCAACCATCTACTATCAACAATCTTAAAATTCAACTTTTTCGATAGTATTCCGAATGTCGTTCAAATCAATATACCGGTCTGTAGCATTGCGTAACTCTCTGGCAATCATCCCCTCTGTTGACACCACAGTAATGTGAGTGCTCTTAGATCGTAATAGTTCAATTGCCCGTTCAAAATCCCCATCCCCGCTGAACAGTATCACTCGGTCATACTGTTCTACCGTGTTAAACATATCGATCACGATTTCGATGTCTAAATTAGCCTTTTGAGAGAAGCGACCTGAACTGTCATCATAATACTCTTTGAGGATTTTCGTCCGCACAGTGTAACCCAGGCTAATCAATGCATCTCGAAATCCTCTTTGGTCTTGAGTATCTTTTATTCCCGTGTACCAAAAGGCATTAACTAAATCTACTGTTGGATCTGATGTGAAATATTGCAGCACCCGCCTCGGGTCGAAAAACCAGCCATTTTTTTGCTGGGCATAGAACATATTGTTCCCGTCTACAAATATAGAAACACGGTTCTTCAATAATACCATAGTAGGTTACACCTAAACTTTCGATGTTGATAACTTAAACAGAGCAATCAAGTACCCCAACTTGTGGAGGACAAGTTGCGATTGCTAAGTGCGCGATTGCGTCGCACGGAGCGCAAAATATCCGACAATTTACCTTATGATAGTTGCTTTTCTTACCCGATTTATTGACTCATATATTTAAATTTATACAGCAGCTCATGCAAATATTCACTGCCTGCTGAAATTATCTGGGATCTAAATTTCGGGCGTCGCACAACTCCACCGATGATAACTCAGCTACGAAAGCTTGTCATCGGTGGCTATCATAGGTTGCTAATGACATGTGACAAATGACAACTGACAACTATCATCTGTCAAAATGTGCAACGCCAATTTTCGTAACTATTGCTATATACATTACAACGAAGTTAATATCTGCAACTAAATTTATAGCCGATCCGATGGTAATCAGCAATCGCAGGTAAGGGCAGTCGGCTGCTCTTACCTGGGCTATGCATGTCTATTATGACATAAATTTAGGAGTTCTGTGAGAGCGCTGTCGATAATTGCGCTCTTACTGTTGCCGATCGCTGCCGTGGGAGTCAGGGAGGGGTGGCAATTTATTCCATTAAGAGAGCAATCTCCCTAGCCACGACGTTAATTGCTTATACTAGGGTGCATCTCACTTTTGTAATCTAGCCCGCGTAGGCGGGCTTTGTTCATGTAGCCGGACCCTTTAGGGTTCGGGCGGTGAGGCAAATATGCAGTGTACCCCTTATACTAGATAAGAACACCAGTCGCTCCAACTACCAGCATAAAGCTTACCGCCACTCTTGCCCGCTAGTTCCAAAGATAAGAGGTTCACACAGGCAGTAACGCCCGAACCGCAATATATTATCACTTCCGATTTTTCCGGAACGGTGCCTGACGAGATACTTTCCCACCTGCGACTTTGCTCTGTCAAGGGCTGCACAAACCCATGGGAGTCGGTTACCTCTTTCCAGGGGAAATTGACAGCACCGGGGATGTGACCGGCGATCGGATCGATGGGTTCGCGTAACCCCTGATACCGCTCCGGATCCCGGGAATCCACTAGCATCACATTTGGCAAATCTTTCCTGGTTTTTGACGGCATCAATATCCACGACCCACCGAGTTCGCACTTGGGGCACAAAAGTGCCGGTCGGACGCGAGGATACCCGATCGGTAACAGGATATCCAGCTGATTTCCATCCAGTAAAGCCACCATCGAGTACAGCTACTCGGTCATGTCCCAAGTAACGCAGCAACCACCAGAGACGGGCAGCAAAAGCGAACCGAGAATCATCATAGGCCACAACTAGGGTTTCGTCCTTCCAGACCCCGATAGCTTCCAATTTAGAGGCTAATTCAGTTGGGTTCGGCAAGGGATGACGTCCTCCATGAATGGCTACTGGGCCAGATAGATCTTTGTTTAAGTCCAGATAGTAGGCACCGGGAATATGACCAGTCTCATAGTGCTTTTGTCCCTCCGAAGGGTCTGCTAGGGAAAAACGACAATCTACAATTACTACCTGCGGATCTTCCAGATGTTCCTTTAGCCAGGTAGCTTCAACAATTTCATCAGTCTTATTCATTTAGTCTAATAAAGATGTTTAACGATCGCTTTATACCACAACTAACGGCTGATGGCTCCTGTACCTTCTTTAGTGCAGAGTTTCGAGAGTCTTTTCACTCTCACTACGGGGCGCGTCAAGAAGCTCAACAGAAGTTTGTCGTGCCAACCCAACTAATAACGCTAGCCAGACAACCTAAGGTGCGGTTGTTAGATATTTGTTATGGTCTGGGTTATAATACCGCAGCAGCTTTAGAGCAGATTTGGACAGTTAATCGGAACTGCCTGGTGGAATGGGTTGGACTGGAGTATGACCCAACTGTACCCCAAGGAGCGATCGACCATCATCTCCTCGACAGCTGGCAGCCCCCCATCCCAGAACTGCTCGCCCAGCTAGCAACCACTCACCTGTTGCAAACCGATCGCTATTGTGCTCAGTTGTCGATCGCCGATGCCCGCCAAACGATTGTATCAGTCTACAACAGCGGCTTCCGAGCAGATGCCATTTTTCTCGACCCCTTTTCTCCACCCCACTGTCCTCAACTTTGGACTGTGGAGTTTCTGGATCTAGTGGCCAAATGTCTGCGGCCCTCTGGCTTGTTGGCTACCTATTCTTGTGCCGCAGCAGTGAGAAAGGCACTGCTGTTGGTAGGGTTAAAGATTGGCTCTGTTCCACCGGTAGGCAGGCGATCGCCCAGTACCGTTGCCAGCAGGAGCGATAAGCATCTGCCCCCACTATCACCTCAAGAACGAGAACATTTGCTTACCCGTGCCGCTATTCCCTACCGAGACCCGAACCTGAGAGACAGTGCAGAGGTCATTATACAGCGACGGCATAGGGAACAGAAAGCATCTACCCTAGAGACCACCACTCAATGGCGAAAACGCTGGTTAAAGTCCTAGCTTTTGCAGCACCGGTTTTGTGGAAACAACGTGCTTGTCTAACCCCAGCTGTTTGGGACTGATTCCCAGGGCCAAAGCCACCAGTTGGGGCAAATGGAGCACTGGCAGGCCCAACTTGCTTGCAATTACCTTTTCCACTTCCGGTTGACGGGAGTCTAAATTCAAATGGCACAGGGGACAAGGAGTCACCATGCAATCAGCACCAGCAGCGATCGCCTCTTGGATATGCATCCCCGCCATCTTAAAAGATTCGGTGGTGGCATAGCTAGAAATTGGCCAGCCACAACATTGAGTCCTTCCCCGATAATAAATTGGCTCTGCTCCAACGGTCCGGAAGACATTTTCCATTGACTCCGGTTGGTTTGGGTCATCATAGGGCATATGGGTTTGGGCCCGCAGTAGATAACAGCCATAAAATGCCGCACATTTGAGACCTGTCAGCTGGCGAGTTACTTTTGCTTGTATAGCCTCTAGACCATAATCTGCCACCAAGGGCCCACAGTAGATGTTTGACCTCCGTACTGCCCCGATAGGGGGAACAGCCCTCTTTTGTGAGTAAGCCGTTAATTTGTTCTACATAGGCGGGGTCTGTTTGTTCGCATTCCTTGAGGCGCTCGTCTACGTGACCGATAACCCCCTGACAAGTACTGCAATGAGTAAGCAAGGGTAGATTGAGTTCCTCTGCTAGGGCAATATTACGGGCATTGACAGCATCTTCCAGCAGTTGGGAATCCTCCTTAAAGGTTCCCGAACCACAACAGGCCGCCCGTTTCAGCTCAATCAGTTCAATCCCCAAAGCTTGGGTGAGGGCCCCAGTAGACATGTATAGTTCCCGGCAAGCTCCTTGAGCAACGCAACCGGGAAAATAAGCATATTTTCGGGTCACTGCGGACATGATATTATCTCCTAGTTGTGAGTGGTTACTGGTCGCTGGTCGCTGGTCATCGATCCCATGCCTACCGTACCATCACAGCCATTACAGGGACAAATTGCCGAAGCAGGATCCCTTTCCGATAAGATCGAAAAATGCTTTAGAATTGTACGGCGATGTCTCGGGAGTAGTGCTCAAGGCGCTCTCCCCAGACATCGAACCGCAGTCGGCAACCCGTCGCGGACTACGTTGATATATTACCCCCGAAGAGGTTATGAGCCAAGAAACAACTTTAGAGAGAGTCCAAAAAATTGTAGTGGAGCAACTGGGTGTGGATGTTAGCGAAGTCAAACCAGAAGCCAGTTTTACTGAGGATCTGGGGGCGGACTCCCTGGATACGGTGGAACTGGTGATGGCCCTAGAAGAAGAGTTTGAGATCGAAATCCCAGATGAAGTCGCAGAAACAATAGACACGGTTGGGAAGGCTGTCGAGCATATTAATGAAAAAGTGAAAGCTCCAGTCTGATCGCCCGCCGCAGGCGTGGCGCAGCCATACAGCAGCGAACAGATCCTGTTGGACGCTCGCGTAGCGCGGCGCGCACGCTGCGCGTGGCTAGCGTTGATAGCGCGCTGAACCCGTCCTGATTCCGATTTTTCCGGAACGGTAGAGGGCAAGAAGCTGTAAGCTAATTATTGGACCGCTTTGGACATAGTTTCCGGATTGGGTAAGGATCGCTGATTTTTACCCGGTTTAATATGTTTTGCCCAATTAGTCCAGTGCAAGTGTTATCTCGGATATCTCAAAGAGTTTTCCGGTGTGACAACTGTGGTCTGGAAATTGACAGAGATTTAAATGCCTCCATTAATTTGGAGATAGCCGCCAGTATGGTGGTGTTAGCTTGTGGACTGATGAGTGCCGACACTATCAGAGTGAAGCAGGAAGTAAGTTCCCAAAGTGTCCAATCGTGGGTAACTCTGGGTAAGTATTATGTAACGGATAACGAATAACTGATGACTTTTGACAAATGACTTCACGAAAACAAGTTGTAGTCACCGGTCTCGGCGCGATTACGCCCATAGGCAATACTCTCGCCGAGTATTGGGAAGGATTATTGAGCGGGCGCAATGGTATTGGGGAGATCGCCTTGTTCGATGCGTCATCGCATAAATGTAGAATTGCTGGTGAGGTAAAGGGCTATAACCCCCTAGAATACATGAAAGAGAAAGAGGCAAAGCGCATGAGTCGCTTTGCCCAGTTTGGGGTTTCAGCCAGCAAGCAAGCCATATCTGATGCTCAGTTCGAGATTAATGACTTGAACGCCGAACAGGTGGGCGTGATTATTGGTACGGGGATTGGTGGTCTGAAGGTCCTCGAAGATCAGCAAGAGGTTTACCTGACAAAGGGCCCCGATCGCTGTAGTGCGTTCATGATTCCAATGATGATTGCGAATATGGCCGCAGGTTTAACGGCCATTCATACGGGGGCAAAAGGACCGAATACTTGCTCTGTAACGGCCTGTGCTGCTGGCTCTCATGCGATTGGAGATGCCTTTCGCTTGATTCAATCAGGTTTGGCCCAGGCGATGATTTGTGGGGGGACCGAAGCTGCTGTTACCCCTTTGTCGGTGGCGGGTTTTGCTAGCGCTAAGGCTCTATGTACTAGCAAGAATTCCGATCCAGCCCATGCTAGTCGTCCTTTCGATGTCACGCGGGATGGCTTTGTCCTGGGTGAGGGGACCGGTATCCTGTTGCTGGAAGAGCTAGAACATGCCCGCCAGCGGAATGCCAAGATTTATGCGGAAATTGTCGGCTATGGCATGACTTGCGACGCCTATCATATGACGGCCCCAGTCCCTGGTGGCACCGGAGCTGCTCGGGCCATAGAACTGGCTTTGAAGGATGCTGGTTTAACTCCGGAGATGATAAGTTATATCAATGCTCACGGTACGAGTACCCCCGCAAATGATAGCACGGAAACGGCTGCGATTAAAAGTGCTTTGGGTGAAAGTGCCTACAAGGTAGCGATTAGCTCTACTAAGTCCATGACCGGTCATCTATTGGGAGGCTCCGGTGGCATAGAAGCTGTGGCCACGGTGATGGCGATCGCCCATGACCGAGTGCCGCCGACGATTAATTTAGAGCACCCGGATCCAGAGTGCGATTTGGATTATGTCCCCAACCAGTCCCGGGAAATGCCAGTAGAGGCGGCTCTGTCCAATTCTTTCGGATTTGGGGGTCACAATGTTACCCTAGCATTCAAAAAGTACCACTCCGACTCAGTCGGTGAGGTCCTGATTTGAAAGTTGAGATTGGGAATGTTAGAGCATAAAAAAAGAAATTTGTCAAGCAGATAGAATTGGCAATCTCAAAGAAAAAATGCTTTGCCCCATGCAGCGCCTAATGAGAAGATGAAGAGGGTAGCGAGGAGCGAACGTAGGACTCAGACGCGCTCCCGAATAGAAGTTCACCCCATGGGCTAATCATTGTCAAGAAGAGAGAAATTATGGCCGTAGCAACCCAATCACTCGAAGAAATCTGTATTAACTCCATTCGCTTTCTGGCGATAGACGCTGTAGAGAAAGCAAATTCCGGTCACCCAGGGCTGCCAATGGGGGCGGCACCGATGGCATATTTGCTATGGGACCGGTTTATGCGGTATAACCCGAAAAATCCGAAGTGGTTTAACCGCGATCGCTTCGTGCTGTCAGCGGGTCACGGCTGTATGTTACAGTACGCAATGCTCTACCTGACAGGTTACGATAGTGTCACGATTGACGATATCAAGCAGTTCCGCCAGTGGGAGTCGAAAACCCCCGGTCACCCAGAAAACTTCATGACTGAAGGGGTAGAAGTGACCACCGGTCCTCTAGGACAAGGGATTGCTAATGGTGTCGGTTTGGCTCTGGCTGAAGCTCACCTGGCTGCTAAGTTTAATAAGCCTGATGCCAAGATTGTAGACCATTACACCTATGTGATCCTGGGTGATGGTTGCAATATGGAAGGTGTTTCGGGTGAAGCTTGTTCTTTGGCGGGACACTGGGGACTGGGCAAGCTGATTGCTCTGTATGATGATAATCATATCTCGATCGATGGTCATACGGATATATCATTTACTGAAGATGTAGGTAAGCGCTTTGAAGCCTACGGGTGGCACGTGATTACTGTAGATAATCCTAATCTGGATGAGGATACAAATCTGCAAACCCTGACCGATGCGATCGAAGAGGCAAAGAAGGTGACGGACAAACCTTCGATGATTAAGGTTCGCACGATCATTGGTTACGGTTCCCCCAATAAAAAAGATACCCACGGCGTTCACGGGGCGGCTTTGGGCGAAAGCGAAGTGGAAGCAACTCGTAAAAATATGGGTTGGGGTTACGAACCATTTGTGGTTCCCGATGACTCCCTGAAGCATTTCCGCAAAGCTGTAGAACGCGGGGCTTCCTACGAGGCAGAGTGGAATCAAACCTTTGCTACTTACAAAACTAAGTATCCTGAAGAAGCCAAGGAATTTGAACGCATCACTAGCGGGACCTTACCTGAAGGATGGTCCAAGGTGCTGCCTACCTACAGCCCGGATAAGGGAACTGCAACTCGCAAGCATTCTCAAGCAACTCTGAATGCGCTGGCTCCGGTTCTACCCGAAATGATTGGCGGTTCGGCTGATTTGGCTCCCTCGAATCTGACTTTGTTGAAGGTATCGGGAGATTTCCAAAAGGGACAATACGAAAACCGCAATCTGCGCTTTGGGGTGCGGGAACATGGTATGGGCGCCATCTGTAATGGTATTGCCTTACATGGTTCGGGCTTGATTCCCTATGGTGCGACTTTCCTGATCTTTACTGATTATATGCGGGCCGCTATTCGTCTGTCAGCTCTTTCCCAAGCTGGATCCATCTGGGTCATGACTCACGATTCGATCGCCCTGGGCGAAGATGGCCCAACTCACCAACCTGTAGAAACTATCCCCTCTCTGCGGGCTATTCCTAATCTGTTGGTGTTCCGCCCTGCGGATGGAAATGAAACTTCTGGGGTTATAAGGTGGCGATCGAAAACCGCGATCGCCCGTCTCTGCTGGCCTTCACGCGGCAAAATATACCGAACCTGGCCGGAACTTCGATCGACGGTGTTGCTAAAGGTGGTTATATTGTCTCGGACAGCGATGGCACGCCTGACTTGATTCTGATAGGTACGGGTAGCGAACTGCACCTCTGTACTGAAGCTGCTGAAAAATTGCGCGGCGAAGGCAAGAAAGTTCGCGTGGTTTCTCTGGTTTGCTGGGAACTGTTTGAAGAGCAAGATGCCGCTTATCAGGAGTCCGTGTTGCCCAAAGCTGTTACCAAGCGCTTGGCAGTGGAAGCTGGTTCTACCTTTGGTTGGAGTAAATACGTTGGCACTGAAGGGGGTACTATCGGTATCGATCGGTTTGGCGTTTCCGCTCCTGGCGGCTTGGCGATGGAGAAGTTTGGCTTCACGGTTGATAATGTGGTGGCCAAGGCAAAGGCACTCTAACCATTACCCGGGCCGCACTCACCCTCAAGGATGGGGCCACCAGAACTTAGCCCTCGATGTCTCGGGAGTAGTGCGTTCCCAGACGGAGCCTGGGAACGAGGCGCTCTCCCGAGACATCGAAGCAGGCGGGCTTGACACAGGACATTTAAATTAGCTATAATAAAGAGGCTTTCTATTGCTAGAGAGTCTCTTTATTTGTCAATGCAAAATAGGAGGGAGGTTATGACTCAAGTAGATCGGGAGTATAAGACAGTTTTTTCGCGCATACCAGAAATTGTCGCTGATAAGCTTAAAAGCGATCGCCTGTTCGATGATTTAGACAAAAATGAAATGATTAAGCAAGTCTCTATCACCCTGGAAAAGTATTTGTCTCCCGAACAACTACTCGCTATTGATGAAGTGGAACTGACGCAATGCTCGTGTCCAGAGACACCCACAGGGTGGGTGCTCTCGGACACGAGCGGATCCTCGAACAATATTTGCTTGCTTTTTTGCCGCAACTCTAAGAGTAATGTTTCCACTTTTTGCGATTATACACCACCTTGTTTTAACTCCTGTTCTAGCGTCTCTACCGTTTTTACATAGTCCTCTTGGCGAGTCATCCGCGATCGAGTCCAGTAGCTTTGGGCCTGCAGATAAACAGGCCGGGCTTTCACATAAGTGAGGTCAAACACCACTAAGCCCACATTTATCAAGATTAGCAGTGCCATGACCCGATCGGCTAACAGTCCTAAACGCGATCGCTTGGGGGAAGTTGATTTTTCTGTTGATTTTTTCTAATGACATGATTCCAAATTCGTGCAGTATTGATAACCGGTACCAGGGGGCCATCTAGGGGGCGATCGCCCGCAATATCAGTTAATTGTATCCCCATATCTTGTAATCTTTGCCTCTAGATTCTCGTGACTAGGCTCTGCCTGGTCACGGATTTTGGGAGGCAGAGCCTCCAGGCTTAACTAGAGGCAGAGCCTGGTGTAATTTCATTCCCAGGCAGAGCCTGGGAACGAGGGCAGAGCCTGGGAACGAGGGAAATCACGCCTGTCCAGTGATACTTGAGCGGGCTACAATTATGTAATCACAGTCGGTTTATCCCGTCCCGTGAGGGTGCGAATTTGCGCAACTTCATCTGCTATGGTAATCAATGAAGCTAATGCCTGCTGCGGATCTTTGTCATGGTTGGCTGAGTCTGGTTCGTAACTTTCCAGATACAGTCTCAGGGTTGCGCCCTTCGTGCCCGTCCCTGAAAGTCGATATACGATCCGCGATCCATCGGTGAATCCTATGCGAATCCCCTGCTTTTGGCTGATGCTACCATCTATGGGATCGGTATAGCTAAAGTCATCGCTATACTCTACCTCATATTCTCCGAATTTCTGCCCTTTTAAGTCTGACATTTTCGATCGCAGATTGGCCATCAGGGTATTGGCCGGGTCTGTTTCCACTCCTTCATAGTCATGGCGTGAATAGTAATTGCGACCGTAGGTTTGCCAGAACTCTTTCACGATCTGTTCGACGGACTGCTGTTTTACTGCCAGGATATTTAACCAGAATAGCACCGCCCACAGTCCGTCTTTTTCCCGCACGTGGTTAGAACTCGTCCCAAAACTCTCTTCTCCACATAAGGTCGCTTTCCCTGCATCTAACAGGTTGCCAAAAAATTTCCATCCTGTGGGGGTCTCGTAGCAGTCTATTCCTATCTGGGCCGCGACGCGGTCTACTGCTTGACTTGTTGGCATCGATCGCGCCACTCCTGCCAAACCTGCACTGTAACCTGGCACTAGCTTGGCGTTTGCTGCTAGTACTGCTAAACTGTCGCTGGGTGTTACGAAGAACTTCCGCCCCAGGATCATGTTGCGATCGCCATCTCCATCGGAGGCCGCCCCAAAATCTGGACCATTTTCTTTATAGAGAATCTCTACCAAATCACGAGCATAGACTAAGTTGGGGTCTGGATGACCGCCTCCAAAATCCTCTAAGGGGGTGCCATTGATGACGGTTCCTGCTGGTGCCCTCAACCGCTGTTGTAAAATGGCATGGGTGTAGGGACCAGTAACCGCATGCATCGAGTCCATGCAGGCCCGGAATTTGCCACTACTCAGCAGTTCGCTGATGCGATCGAAGTCGAACAGAGACTCCATCAACTGGGCGTAATCTGCCACTGAGTCTATCACTTCCACGGTCATGGTACCTAGTTGAGAACTTCCCAACTTGTCCAAATCCCGATCTGCTGCTTCGATGATTTTATAGCCCTCGATCGCCTTTGAGCGATCGTAAATGGCTGAGGTCACTTTTTCGGGAGCAGGTCCACCATTGCTAATATTATATTTGATGCCAAAGTCTCCTTCGGGACCGCCGGGATTGTGACTTGCTGACAGGATGATGCCACCGAATGCCTGATGCTTGCGAATTACGCAGGAAACCGCCGGGGTTGACATGATGCCTCCCTGACCCACTAGCACTCGCCCAAAGCCATTGGCCGCTGCCATCTTCAGGATGATTTGAATTGCTTGTCGGTTGTAGTAGCGACCGTCACCCCCCAGTACTAGGGTTTGTCCTTGATAGCCTTCTAAGCTGTCAAATATAGACTGAACGAAATTTTCCAGATAGTGACGCTGCTGAAAGACTGGGACTTGCTTGCGCAGTCCGGATGTCCCGGGCTTTTGGTCTGTAAAGGGCTGGGTGGATATACTGTGTATGTTCATTCTTTAGCAGTAAAGCAAAAATCTGACGTCCAGCATTTCCTGGCCTCACGCCTGGAAATGCTCACTGCCTGGGAGTATATGATACTCTGGGCCCATTACTCAAATAGTCGCCAAAAGCGACTGGTTCCGATGGGATTGGTGATTGGCAAAACCTTGTCCAGTGCTGATTAGGAATTTTCCTCGCCTTCCAGCTTCTCTAAAACTCGATCGAGCTTGTTCTCTATTGCCATCAGCCTCCTGAGAGTTGTGGGACGGTCTCGATCTAGAGATCCCAGCATGTTAGCCATACCTCGCTGTACATTGGTTAATATCAGAATTGCTGTGCGATTCGTTTAGTGTAAAGATTTTAAGATTAGTGACGTGTCACAAGATCAGAAAATCGGGACCACTAGCAGGGTATCATTAGCCCTGATAACTTGAAGGCTAAGTCAACTACTGGGGGTAACCTTGGGAGGAATGGACGAAGCCTAGGGATGATGGCGGTGAAAGCCCGTCTCCCCAGGTGCAGGGGTAAAAGCACCATCCCTACGGTAGCTTCGCGTCCGGAGACACCCACCCATGTCATGCGCGGGAGCGACATGACCGGGTGGGTGCTCCCGGACGCGATGGCATCAATCCGTAAAGCGGGATGGAAAGGCGCTCTGACTGGTAGCCTAAACTGGTCAACGTCGAGCAAGTGGCTATGAGGAGCATAAAGCGAAGTGTTGCAGCGTCGTCAAGGTAAACCAGTGGAATAAGGCTTACACACTGGCCCAAAAGGGAAAGGATATAGGTCGTTGACGGGTAGTAATCCGACCAATAAGCACCGACAACAAACCCGGCGTAAGGACACCTTCTAAGGTCACGACCAATCATCTGAAGGAACGAAGTAAACCAGTTGATGTACTCTCAGTAAGGTCGATTGCTGAGTAGCCACCAAAGGCGCAACATCTGCGGAGTCATTAGCAGGTCACAACTGGGAAAGATTGAGTGGAGAAGCAAATGACTGTCAGTAATAGACGGGATAGAGCTGACGCCCTCATGGTTAACCAAAATGTGGAAAGTGAGTAGAATTCAACATGTCACGGTGTACATCCATAAGGAAAGTATATGACTGGAATATGGTCCCCTGGCACAAGCTGGAAAGGAACGTATTCAAGATTCTTTCATCGCATCTACAGAGCGGCCCAGAATGGGAATGGAAAGCTAGTACGCAGACTCCAGGGGTTATTAACCAGGTCATGGTCCGCAAAGATGATTGCGGTAAGACAGGTTACCCAACAAAATCAGGGGAAGAAAACGGCGGGTATAGATGGCGTCACTGCCTTAAGACCATCCGAAAGACAACCTCTGGTGAGGCAGTTAAGAGTCAATGATGGGAAAAAGGTCAAGCCCACCAGAAGGGTGTGGATACCAAAACCAGGAAGAGATGAAAAACGGCCATTGGGGATACCAACGATATATGACAGAGCTCTCCAAGGTTTAGTCAAATTGGCATTAGAACCTGAGTGGGAGGCAGCATTTGAGGCTAATTCTTACGGTTTCAGACCAGGTAGAGGATGTCATGACGCTATCCAAGCTGTATTTAACATTCTGAAAGCAAAAGCTAAATGGGTGTTGGACGCAGACATAGCGAAATGTTTTGAAAGAATTGACCACACCGCACTATTAGAAAAATTGAATAACTCGTCACCAATCCGGAAAAAGATTCGGGAATGGTTAAAAGCCGGGGTGATGGAACGGAACACCTACCAACCAACATACGCAGGAACGCCTCAAGGGGGAGTGATATCCCCCTTGTTGGCAAACATAGCATTGCATGGTATGGAGGCAGAAGTCAGAGGTATAGTGCCAAAGACTATAAACGGGCAGAGTGAATTAGGAATAGTGCGATATGCGGATGATTTTGTGGTAATACACAAGGACCGAAAGGTAATTGAGCAAGCCAAAGAGGTCATAAGCAAGTGGTTAGGGAAAATGGGGTTGGAATTAAAACCGGAAAAGACCAGAATAGCTCATACCTTGGAAGGATCAGACCCAGGATTTGATTTCCTGGGGTTCAATGTCCGTCAATACAAGGTGGGAAAATATCAGGGTGGAAAAACGGGAAAAAGATTCAAAACCTTCATCAAACCCAGTGCCAAGTCTATAAAAAGCCACAAAGAAAAGTTGAAGGCTGTGGTAGAAAGTCACAAAGCCGCACCACAGGCTGCGTTGATAAGCAGATTGAACCCGATTATAAAGGGATGGTGCAACTATCACAGAACGGTGGTAAGCAAGGAGGTATTTGGAGAAATAGATACCTATGTGTGGGAAATAACTTGGAAATGGGCAAAGAGAAGACATCCTAACAAATCAGAGACGTGGATAGCCAAGAAGTACTGGAAGGCTGGAGGCAGCAAACAGTGGAACTTCACAGACAACAAAGGGGCAAGACTACTCTTACACTCCGAAACGGAAATTGTACGGCACGTAAAAGTTAAGGGAACAGTTAGCCCAATGGATGGAAACCTGGTGTACTGGAGTAAAAGGTTACGCAAGAGCCCGGTAATAAGTACAAGAGTGTTAAAGCTCATGAACAGACAAAAAGGCAAATGCACACATTGCGGAATGCTGTTTAAGGACGGGGACAAGTGGGAAGTGGACCACATTCTGCCGAAATCATTAGGCGGTAAGGACTGGTACACAAACCTACAACTCCTACATGACTATTGCCACCATGAGAAATCAAGGACAGATGGCAGTAAGGGGAGCCGCACCCGGAAACGGGATAGGAAGGCTGAGGAGCCGGATGAGGTGAAAGTCTCACGTCCGGTTTTGAAGACGAGTCGGGCTGGCGACAGCCTGGCTTAGTTTAATTCTTTCAATTCTGCTCTGTCTGCCGTCGAACTGTCAGCATAGGCCTGAAGCGCACGCGCATTGGCTTCAATTAGTTGTTCTAGCCGAACTCGCGACTCGGTCTCGCGATCGGCATAGGCCTGGAGCCCACGCGCGTTGGCTTCAATCAATTGCCAGAGTTCATGTCGCTCGGACGCCGCTTTGTCTGTATTGGCCTGGATGCTGCGAATGGTGCTGTCTACCAGTTGCCGCAGTTCCTGTCGCTCTTTTGCTGCTTCCTGTCGCTCTTTTGCTGCTTCCTGTTGTGTCTCGACTAGGCGAGAAATATCTCGACTCAATGCCCCGATCGCTTGTGCGTTGGACGCAACTAGCTGTTTCATTTCGTCATCTGTCATGACTTTCTCTCCTCTTAGCTTCAACTTTACTTTTATATTATAGCTTTTCTTCTACTATTCATCCAATTTTTTTGCCCGATTGCGTCTACATCACGCCCCCCGATCGCCTCTAAGTTCTGGTGCATCTTCCTCCCCCTCAATGTCCCGATCACAGGTCGCCAAATTTTTCCAAATAAATCAAATGAGGGAAAGAATATCTCTTCGGGGGACTCGACGCTTGTTTCTAATTCTTTGATTACAGACATGGTCCGCTGACTCCTACTTGCTGTTCCTATTATAGCTGCTTGGCTGACGATCGGACAATCGATCGTCAGCCAAGCTTCGATAGATTGAGATTACAGGCTATTTGGATCTATGTCCAATTCCCGCAGTTTTGCAGCTAACAGTTCGTTCAATTGTTCAGCCAACTCAGCCCGTTTTTCAGCCGACTCAGCCTCTTGTTTCGCCGACTCAGCCTCTTGTTTCGCCGACTCAGCCTCTTGTTTCGCCGACTCAGCCTCTTGTTTCGCCAACTGTTCCCGTTCTTCAGCCGACTCAGCTGCTTCGTCTGGTGTGGGGACCATTATCCCTTCCGGGGTAAAGAAGCGCAGTTGCTTGTCATGGATACCCAGATACAATCCTAGTTCCTGACTCCACAATTGTCCTTGGGAATTTTGTTTCAGTGCTTCGTACTTGCCACCCACTAGCACAAATCCTGCAAATTCCATTGTTTCCGGGTCAAACCAGAAATAATTTGGCGTCCGGAAGGTGTCTTGATAGATTTCTTTTTTCAAGTTTCGATCGATAGATGCTGTTTTTTTCGAGAGGATTTCTACTATTATATTGGGATACTTGCCATCCTCTTCCCATACTACCCAACTGTTGCGGGGTTTGCGCTCAACTCCCAGGACTACGAAAAAGTCTGGTCCCCGGAAGTCTTTTGATTTGATCTGATTGGGACTATAGTAGATGGTGAGGTTGCCAGCGCTGAAGAAATCCTGGCGTTTTTTTCCACCACCAGTCTAGGCATTTGATTAATAGCAGTAGTTGCTGCAAGTGCAGATATGTTTCCAATGGGGGTTCCTCACTTAGTAATTCGCCTGATGGAAAGATTATCTCTTTCGGTGACTCGACGCTTGTTTCTAATTCTTTGACTACAGACATGGTCCGCTGACTCCTACTAGCTGTTCCTAGTATAGTTCATCAATATCCAATCTACCACATGGTGACTGATATTTTATTATAGCAAACTGCAATGCTATCGGGGTATATTATGGTAAGATATTGTGAAGTGATTGCATGATTATGACCGTGAGTTTACCCTATGATGATAATGGCGATCGCCACTATCTATTGCCGTACACCCCCATCACCCTACATGAGAATTTCCTTCTTAAGGGCGACTTTACTAATTTGCACATCGGCGACTTTAATGGGGACGGTCGCAGCGATATGCTTCGCCAAGAAAAGGGCAGTTGGGACGACGATGCCCATATGACTGCTCAAGTATTCTTGTCACCAGACGACGGCAACTTTAACTCCATCACCCCCATCACCTTGCCAGAGAATTTCGCCCTCAAAGGCGACCTTACCAATTTGCATGTAGAAGATTTGGATGGTGATGACTTCGATGAGATTCTGGTTCAAGAAAAACAAAGGGATCGGTCTCCCACCAGTCGGGTATTGTCCTGGAATGATGAGCAAAATTTCACCAAATATCCGCTCCCTGAAGCGCTCCAAGTTGACGGTCAAAGCAGGCAACTGTATATTGCCGATTATAATGGCAATGGGCAAAACGATGATATTCTGGTTCAGGATTCTGAAAACGACTCAGCGCTGCTATACAGCCTTCCCCTGGGGAACAATGACTACCTTCAAGGGGGAGCAGGAGACGATACCTTCTCAGGGGGTAATGGAAATGATGGGCTTTACGGACACGGGGGCAACGATAGCCTCACCGGGGACAGCGGCAATGATACCCTAGATGGGGGTAATGGATGGGACGCGCTTTACGGAGGCTGGGGCAACGACATCCTCACCGGGGGCAGCGGTAATGATACTCTTTATGGCGGACCTGGAGACAATATCCTCACTGGGGGTAGCGGTAATGATACTCTTTATGGCGGACCTGGAGACGATATCCTCAGTGGGGGTAGCGAACATGATTGGCTTTACGGCGATGAGGGCAGTGATACTTTTGTCTTGGGCCCGCCCCTTACCTATGGTCAGTGGGATATTATCCAGGACTTTGAGGATGGCACGGACTTTATCCAGTTAGAAGGAGGCTTGAGTTTTGCTGATTTAATAATTCACTCCTTCAACGATAATATTTTCATTAGTGTCATGCCGAATGGGAAACCATTGGTAACTTTGTGGGGAATTAGTCCTTGGCAAATTGATGCTTCTGATTTTGTTTAGTTACGGTAACGCCGTTGTTCTCCCTGGGGGGGCTCCTTGACCGCTGGTGTAGGGAACATGAGCTCCGCCGCCCCCGGTTGAAACCGACTTTAGCTATTAGCCTCTGGTTTGAACCAGAGGCGGGCTGACAGCGAAGAGAGGAAATTATGCGATCGCCAACTGCTCGCCAACTGACTGATTGGGAATTGCAATACTAAATTAGACTGTTTACCGAAGCCTTGGAGATGTTTAAGCAACTGCTGGGGTCCGCACATCCCCATGTGGCCACCAGTCTCAACAACCTGGCAGAACTCTACTTCTCCCAAGGGCGATATGACCAAGCCGAATCTCTGTATCTAAAAGCCTTAGAGATGTTTAGGCAACTGGTTAAATTGATATTGAGCGAATGCGAACAGTTGTTGGTGTAATCACTGTGAAAGCGCCAGGTAATTCATCTGAGTGTTCGGCGATCGCCTCAGAAATAATAGTAGCCTTACTAGGATCGGATAGTCCAGTCAATCTAACCAAGATTACACCGGATGCAACGCGACCCAAACGAAACACTAACTCTCCAAAATCCTTATCTGCTGTTAACAATAACGCGCCTTCCCTGTTCGCTAAATCTAGCACCACATCATCAGAAACTCCTGGTTCCATTTCCACAACGTACCAAACTACATGACCGTCTAGCCGCAAGCGCTTTACTATTGCCTGCTTAATATTTTCGTCTGCCAATAAATTCACGAAACCGCCTCCATAACAGGATAAATGACATCAGCTTTTAATGCTTCAGCAGCAAACGCCAAAGCAGCTTGAATGTCCTCCCGCTTCAGTCGGGGGTGCCCCTCCAACAGTTGTTCTGGAGTCTCTCCTGCTGCCAGACTTTCGAGGATAAATTCCACCGTAATGCGAGTGCCGGCGATCGTTGGTTTACCCATCATTACTTGAGGATCGGAAACTATAAATTGTCTATATCCAGCCATAATTTTCCCCTACAGAAACTTGTCTGCGGTTATTGTAGCATAAGCGATCGGCAATGACCGTACTACCAAATATTTAATCATCCCACTCCGATCTTAGTGCTTTTTGAAATTCAAGGGGGTCAACCCGTTTTGGCAGGATTTCCCGATCGGGAGAGTATCTTCGATCGCCCCTTCCGCAAGATGGGCGATCGCGCGCAAGTTATCTACCATCTTGCCATCTACATTTTGCCAGAAACCCCGCTGATGGGCTTCTAACAACCGTTCTGCCATATCCCGCAAAGCCCAAGGATTCTTTTCGTGGATAAAATCTCGTACTGCTGGGTCCAGCAAATAGGCATCAGCTACACCCCGATACATGTAATCTTCCACGCAGTTAGCTGTGGCATCGTAGGCGAACAAATAATCCACCGTTGCCGCCATTTCAAAGGCACCTTTATAACCGTGACGCATCACCCCCGCTATCCATTTGGGATTTACCACCCGGGAACGATAGACTCGGGCGATTTCCGACCGCAACTGCCGCACTCGGGGATTTTGGGGCACAGAATTATCCCCAAAATAGGTTTGGGGATTCTTGCCAGTAAGCGATCGCACTGCTGCCGTTAACCCCCCCTGGAATTGGTAATAATCATCAGAGTCCAACAAATCGTGTTCGCGGTTGTCCTGATTGTGCAGGACGATCTGCATCTGTTGCAGGCGCTGCTGGAAGGCTTCCGGCGCAGCAGAACCCATGTTATTCTTAGTATAAGCGTAGCTACTCCAGTTAATGTAAGCCCGCGCTAAATCCCGATCGTCCGTCCAGTTTTGGGCTGCGATTAAACCTTGTAAACCAGCACCGTAGGCACCGGGTTTAGAACCAAACACCCGATAGCCCGATCGGGTCTCTGCCTGGGACTGACTCAACCCTGCTGCCAACCAAAACTGAGTTTCCTGCTGCACTTGGGATGCCAAAGGATTGTCTGCTGGGGGTTCGTCCAAAGCGGCAACTGCTGCCACTGCTCGATCAAATAAATCGATTAAATTAGGAAAAGCATCCCGGAAAAATCCCGAAATCCTCAAGGTCACATCTACCCGGGGGCGTCCTAAAAAGGAGATGGGCAGAATTTCAAAATCCACCACCCGCCGTCCGGGACCATCCCACACCGGTTGCACCCCTAGCAATGCTAACGCTTCTGCCATATCGTCCCCCCCCGATCGCATGGTAGAAGTGCCCCAGACAGAGAGTCCCAAAGTGCGAGGATATTCCCCATGTTCCTGAGTGTAACTTTCAATCAATGCCTCAGCGGCCTTGCGTCCAATATCCCAGGCAGTTTCTGTCGGAATTGCCCGGATATCTACAGAATAGAAATTGCGACCCGTGGGTAAAACTTCCGGACGCCCCCTTGTGGGTGCCCCCGCCGGACCGCTGGGTACATATCCCCCATCTAGTCCCCGCAATAGTTGGGTAATTTCCTCCCGAGTTTCTTGCAATGCCGGTAGCAGTTTATTGCCGATCCAATTTAATTCTTCCTGGGTTTTTGTATTCGTTACCTGTGGACAACTGGGAAGGTCATTTTCTATCAAATGTTCGACTAATTCAGCGGCTTTTTCTTCTAATTCCGCAATGACATCCCCGACGGTGAAACAGGGTTTGGATAAATGCCCGATCGCGTTTTCTTCTGCCAATATTTGAGCTGGGTCTGCGGTCAGGGGGTCGAAGTCCAGACCCCAATCAACTGCTAAACTGCGGGTAATGCCGGTGGTGCGGCCACGGGAAATGGCCACTATCAAATCCCGCAACTGACGCCCTTGAGGACATTGGCCAAAAATATGCAAACCATCCCGAATTTGAGCTTCTTTTAACTCGCATAAATAACCATCCGCAGTCTTCAGCAATTCGGTAAATTCTTCTGACTTGACAAATGCTAAATCTTGGTGTAAGTTCTCTTCCTGGAAAAGAGCAGTAATGCGATCGCGAATGGCAGGCAAGCGGGAAGGGTCCAGCATTTGGGCCTCGTAATACTCATCAATAAAACGTTCCAACTGCTGCAAAGGACCGTAAAGTTCCGCCCGAGTCATGGGGGGCGTCAGGTGGTCGATAATTACTGCCTGCGATCGCCGTTTAGCTTGAGAACCTTCCCCGGGGTCATTGACAATAAAAGGATAAAAATGGGGCATGGCCCCCAGGGCGATCTCGGGATAGCAACTATCGGACAGGGCCACACTTTTACCGGGCAACCATTCTAAATTTCCGTGTTTCCCCAGATGCACGATCGCATGGGCCCCAAACCCTTGGCGCAACCAATAGTAGAAAGCTAAATACGCATGAGTGGGTTCTAAATCTGGGGCATGATAATTCAAAGCCGGGTCAATATCGTAGCCTCGCGCTGGTTGAATGCCCACAAATATATTCCCCAACATGATACCAGGAATGGGGATGCTTTTCTCAGTACAATCTCCCCAGCGATCGCCGATTTCCTGCTGCACTTTGGGGGGCAAGTTGGCAAAATATTTTCGATATTCCTCCAGGGACAAGCAATGGGCGATCGATCGCAAATCTTTTCCTTCCGGGTCGTTCGTCACCCCAGCAGTCAGACGTTGAATCAGTTCGTCCCCGGTAGCAGGAATATTCTCCACAAGATATCCCGCTGCAGACAAAGCTTGGAGAATTTCCACACAACTAGCGGGGGTATCTAAGCCAACCCCATTAGCCAAACGTCCGTCACGAGTGGGATAATTAGCCAAAATCAGGGCAATTTTCCTTGACCCTGCTGGGGTTTGCCCCAGTCGCACCCAATTAGCTGCTAGATCCGCAACGAAATTAATCCGCGATCGCTCGGGTTGATAAACTACCACATCCGTTTCCAAATCCCGATCGTGGTGTTGCACCGCCTTAAAAGAAACCGCACGGCTAATAATGCGCCCATCCACCTCCGGTAGGGCCACATTCATGGCCACATCCCGTGGCGCCAACCCCCCAGTTCCCGACTGCCATTGTTCGACCGTGCCGCCGCTGAAAATTACCTGCAAAACTGGCACGTCTAAACTTTTCCACAAATCCAGTTGGGTAATTCTGACTCCAATCTGGCAATAGAAAAACTCGTCGTATTCAGCAACAAATCTATTTTACGTGACTGGAAATAGCTATTAACTTCACCTTGGACCTCCCGATCGCGCAGAGAAGAGACAAACAGGGGCAGAGGTTCTAATTGCCGTTCAGCCAAAGCCGCACAGAGAGCATCAATGGGTGCAATATTGCCAGCCAGATAATGAGCGCGATAAAATAAAATACCTACGCCGTGTAAGGGCGAAGCATTCGGTGAGTAATCTTTCGGTAAAACAGATAGGTTATCGCCCGAATGCTTCGCCCCTACTCTGTTATTATGCCAGGGGATAAGTCCCACCAGGGGTACTGCTTGGGGAGGTGGTGGGTTGTAGCTATATCCCAAACAGGCGTCAGCAACAAATTTGAGCGCATTGGTAAAATTGACAATCCCACCTTCAGTGAAGTAGCGCCACAACTGGTTCGCAACTGCCAACTGAATAGTCGAGTGACCGATTAAATCCGGATCCGGGCGATCGTCTCCTGGTAGCACGATCGAGGCAGCACCCGTATTTTCTACCGTTTCTTTTTAAGACTTCCAACCCATAGGACCAGTAGGCCCGCCCTCCCAGCAGCCGCAAAATAATTACCCGGGCAGACCCCAGCACCTCTTCTGCATAGGTATCAATACTCAATTGTTGCTGCAATTGCAAGAGATTAACCACTCGCACGGATGGAAACTCAACTGGCAACTGCTTCACCGCCCCTGCCAGGGTTTGAATGTCCGTATCAGCCGCAGTCAAGCAGACGATCGGTGCGGAGGTCTGCTGAATAACGATCGTGCCTAGGTCTTGAAAATTCCACCCCCCAGGGGTTGCCGAAATTCGATGCATCTTGTATAAGAGAATACGATTTTTATACCACTTCTATCAATGTCGAGGGATTTCCAGAGAAAATCTAAAAGTTTTCCTATATTAGCTGAGGCTGGGGTAAAAGTACAATTACGATGAATAATTTAGTAGCCGCAGCTGTCTGTAAAGGATTGTCTCATAGCTGCTCCGTTCCCAGGGGTCGCCAGGGAACGAGGCTCATGGTAATAAACACCCGACGAACAATTAGCAATTAGCAAGATGGAAAAAATGCCGAGTTTGACAACAGGACCTCTCATCTTGAATATGAGAACGTTTGCTCGGCTGAGCGCTCTATTACAGCAGCAAGCCACCCCCAACCAAGGATATCTTCTGCTTACAGAAGATATCCTTGACCCCGTTGAAAATATAAAAAATGAGCAGAATGAGCGGTTCTCGGTGTTAGTGTCCGAGTCCTTTAATGTATTGCTATTGGGTGAATTAGCCCCAGATGAAAACCGCAACCTAGTCCAGGAGCAACTGTTTGTGAATATCAGCTTCGACCCAGAGGCGATCGCCTCCTTCCTTAACCAACTGGCCGATCGCCTGACAAGCAAGCCGGAAGTCAAAAGTATCTTAGGGCAAGCGGGTGCCATTCTCAAACCTAACGATCCGAAGCGCCAGAGTGAGTTTACCCTGGCGCTAATGAAAATTATTGCCACGGACGATTGGGAGTCGGGAGGAGAAGAGAATTATCCCTATGTTTGCGAACCAGTAGCAGCAGCTTTCCGGCAACAGCTCGAACAGGAACGGCTGATCGAGCGGGTAGCTACCCAGATTCGTCAGAGTCTGGAATTGCCAGTTATTTTGTCAACCGCTGTGGAGCAGGTACGACATTTATTGCAAGTAGACAGATTGTTGATTTATCAGTTTGACCCCAATTCAAAAATCATTAGTAATTCCTCATTAAAAACTTATAAAGGTTCTGTAACCTACGAAGCTAAGGCAACAGCAAATATAGTTTCAGCACTGCATTTGCGGGAAGACTGCTTTGTCGATACCGTCAATATTGAGCAGAAATATCGTAAGGGATTTATTCAAGGGGTGGAAGATATCGAAATAGCCTATGCATCTTCCCCCTGCTTTTTAGAGTTATTGCGCCGGATTAAAGTCCGAGCTAAACTAGTAGTGCCAATTCTGGTTCAAGACCAACTCTGGGGATTGCTGATCGCCCAGCAATGTTTCCAACCGCGCCAATGGTCTGAAAGTGAAAAAAGTTTTCTGGGTAAAATTGCCGAACATCTGGCGATCGCCATTTACCAAGCCCAGTTGTATGCCCAGCTTCAGTTGCAAAAACAAAACCTGGAGCAGCTGGTGAGCGATCGGACCGCCGAACTCCGGGACGCCTTACTAGGTGCTGAATCTGCGAACCGCACCAAAAGTGAGTTTCTCGCTGCCATGAGTCACGAGTTACGCACGCCCCTTACTTGCGTGATTGGTATGTCTGCTACCCTGTTACGTTTGTTGTCTTTAGATCTGGAAAAAGCTCAGCGAGTTCTGACTATAGAAAAACAGCGTTCTTATTTGCAAAGCATTCACGATAGCGGCAAGCATTTGCTAGACTTGATTAACGACATTCTGGAATTGTCTCAGGTGGAAGCGGGGAAAGCCGTATTGAATGTGAGGGATTTTTCCCTGAATAAACTGGCTTATAATTGTCTGGAAACCATGCAGCAAATAGCAGAGGAAAAGGGAGTGAAACTGGTTATAGATATCCAGATAGACCGCAAGGAAGATCGCTTCCGAGGGGACCAACGCCGCATCCAACGAATTCTCTGGAATCTATTGAGCAATGCGATCAAATTTACTCCCTCTGGGGGACGGGTGACTCTGGGAGTGTCGTCCGATTTTTCCGGAACGGTAAGCAATACGGCCGTGTTTCAGGTAAAAGACACTGGCATCGGCATTCCCGAAGAGCAGATCGCGCTCCTGTTTGAGAAATTTCAGCAATTGGATACCTCATACGATCGCAACTACCAAGGGGCGGGTCTGGGTTTAGCCTTAACCAAACAGTTGGTAGAACTCCACGGCGGCGCGATCTGGGTAGAATCAACTGTAGATATCGGTTCAGTTTTCACCGTGCGGTTGCCCGCCCAGCCCTAGCCCCAGCCCCAGCACCAGCAGGACCGACTTATGCAGCCACTCCTGGCGGACGTGTGGTATTAATTGAGAATAATGAGGAAAGCGCTTGGACGATCTGCGACCTGCTCACCGCCGCTGGCTATCAGGTTGTCTGGCTGGTTGAAGGCACTACAGCAGTTAACCAAATTGAAATTTTACAACCCCTAGTGGCGATCGTCGCCGGGCAGCTACCAGGGATAGATGGCAGGGAAATCATCCGCCAACTGCGATCGGAACCGACAACTAAACAGATCAAAACTCTGATTCTCCGGGACAACTCTATAGACCCATCTAATTATCCCGACTCCCCTCCGATGTACTCTGGGCGTGCTATGAGTACTACCCATCGCACATCGGCTGATGATTATTTAACTAAACCCGTCCAACCAGAGCAGTTATTAGAAATACTTAACAGTTTGCTGGTTGGGCGTTGCACATTTTGGGGATGATGCCCTTTTTGGCACATAACTGAAACTGGCTTGTAGTCTAGGTTTAAGACTTCTGCAACTATGCCCATCATCCCGTAATTGTGCAACGCCGCTGGTTGATTGTTGATTGTTCATTTATAGGAACTGCCCGTTAGCGATAGAAAAACATGCCGAACATCAAAGGACTAATAGTTTCAGGCCCCCGCTTCCTCGCCCCTGCACGATCCAGTAGTAATTGCCGCCATGGCTGAAGCTGCCATCGATCGGGGTGCCGCTGGCGTCCGGATCGACACCCCAGCTCATATAAAAGCAGTGCGACAGCGGAGTTCAGTTCCGATAATTGGGCTGTGGAAGCAACAGTTACCTGGATCGGAAGTTTATATTACTCCCCAGTTTCATCACGCTGCTGCTGTTGCTCAAGCAGGTGCTGATATCATCGCTATTGATGCCACTCCAAGAGAACGACCAAACGGCGAAACCCTAGAAATACTCATTTCCGAAATTCACGATCGATTAGGTAAGCCAATCCTAGCAGATGTAGATAGCTTAGCAGCAGGAACCAATGCTGCCCGAGCTGGTGCTGATGCGATCGCCACAACTCTCTACGGCTATACGAAGCAAACTCAACATCTTTCTCCTCCAGGGTTTGAACTTCTCAGCCAACTCGTCAGCCATTTAGATATCCCAATTATCTGTGAAGGGGGCATTGCCTCACCAGCAATGGCGAAAACAGCCCTAGATTTGGGAGCTGCTGCTGTAGTTGTTGGCACCGATATCACTGGCATTGACCAGAAAGTTAAAGCTTATCAATAATTGTTAGCGACTAATGATTAACCGTCGCTGGAAAATCACCATCTTTGGTCCCACCACTGGAGAACGGGCTAGTAGGGTGTCTTCAGTATCAGTAATTTCCAGTTTATAGAAGTCAAGTTCTTGAGATAGTTGCCGCATTGACTGAGCAAACTCGTTCTGGTTTTCGGGACTGATATAATACCAATTATAGCTAACTTGAACCACCAAAAGATTATTGTTGAAGTCGGCTTTCAAAGACTGAATTAAACCCTGGGCATATTCGGCTTCTGGGATCCTGTCTGCGACTTGATTTTGAATTATCGCAACCAGGTTTTCTTCTGGCATTAATATTGGTGCTGGTACTATTTCCACGGACAGGCGAGACGCCTGTCCTACGGCGGACCTTGGGGGTTCTTCTGCTTTCCCGGGTTCTTCTGTTTCCACGGACAGGCGAGACGCCTGTCCTACGGCCTCCGTTGCGGGTTCTTCTGCTTCGACAGTAGGAGATTCTACGACCTCAGTTGGCGGCTTTTCTGCTTCGACAGTGGGAGACTCTACTACCTCAGTTGGAGATATCAAAATAATTATCCACAAGGGTAGGATTAAAATAGCTACTGAAATCCCTAGGATCAAAGTAAAATCAGATAGGACCTGGTTGAGTAATTTTGGCAGCACAGCGCGAATGTTCCTTAACACTACATTCCACCAACCACTGCTCGTAGGCGTTCTTCTTGATAGATCTTCTGGTGGCAGTTTTGCCTCCAGTGTTTCCACAGTTCCTTCTAGTAGCCCGATCAAAAAGCGTAGAAGAGCGATCGCCTGTATTTTCAGGACTGGTTGAGCTTCTTTGGCATCCCGGCGATCGTCAATCTCATTGTTTGGTGGTTTTTGTGACATATCTGGTAAACTGGCTGGGACATCTCCCTAATTTATCATGATTTTTACTGCTGCGGTCCTCTGGCTTTCCTTCCACCACCCCACCGGTGCTCCCTATCTGGCTTGGGCGCTGCACCGGCGATCGCCGCATAACCGTTCGTAGTAAGGACTTTAGTCCTTGCGCCGTTCGTAGTTACCGTGACTGTGCTATCATATTAGGATGATCGAGAACCACATTGGTTAAGGAGCTGGAAATGGATCTCTTCTATCGGCCCGATCGACTGCGAAAAGTTGGTCTTTATCTAACTGACTTATTGACTCAGTTGGAAGGTCTGCAATTTACAATTCAAGCTAGTGACCTCAGAAAACATCTGCCACAAGCTATTTATAAAGATTTGGGTAGCACTATTAAGGAGATGAGTGACACGATCTTTACCATCGAAGCTAGTGCTGAAAGACCCTACCTTTCTGAGTATGAAGCCGAAAAATTGATTGCCAAATCTCAGGAACTGAAACGCCAGACCAAAAAAGCCTACATTGATTTAGGTAAATATCGCTCCATCCCCGACCAAAATTTGTCGGCTCTCTTGGATGAGGTGAATGACACCCTCAAGCAAGTTCCGTTAAGTAGGCAGGGCAAACGCATAAGATTTTGGGAATGCTTAGAGGACGTGGTTTCGCGCCTTCTTGTGACGATTTTCCCTGTTCGTATTGTTCGTCAAATCCTACAGGGTTTATTAGATCGCATTTCATTGTGGGAGAATAAACTGTGATGCTTGATGACATCAATACTTTTTCAGAAATTGCTCGTAACATTGCCACTGTATTAGGTATACTGATAGGTGGCAGTTGGTCCTTATGGGTATTTTTTCTCAGTCGGATTTTCGCTGGCAGCCTGATCATCACCCAAACTCTTAAAGAGATGACTACTCTTAACAGTTTCTTTATAGCAATTATTGAGGTCCGAGTCAAAAACATTGGGCGGACCAAAGTAGATCTGGAATACTGCTCTATCAATGTTGGGGAAATTACTGACGCAATTTATTCACGCGATCGGATCTACACTATTGGCACAGAACCTATTAAAGTAGATACAAAAGACCCCACAAACAGAGCCTTCAGTCAACTAATATTCAACGATCGAAAACGAATTGAACCAAATGAAGAGACCAGTGAAGAAATTGCCCTTGTTTTAAGTAATCCAATTTTAGCTACAAGTAAGACAAATTTCTTTAGAGTAGACGTGGTATTTAAAGCCAAGGGAATCAAAAAATACTGGACATCAGGTGCCATTTACAAGCGATAACAGTAAAGTATTGAGCTGTAGGTGGAAAGTTACTTATGCAGCGAACTTAATATGATGTGACTAAAACCTCCGCTATACTTCCCCGTTTTTTAATCTTAGAATTAATTGCTCTTGCTGCTGATATCTCATAAATGTTGAACTGACTGTAGAGATTTCTAATAAAAGAACAATCAGAATTAGACATCATCACTTTTACACCGCGTCCGGCTAGTTCAGCAAAGATTTTGCTGAGTTTCTTTTGGTCATCCTCAATAAAGGAATGACGACTGTAAGCTGTAAAGTAACTGGTAGAACTAACTGGGTAATAGGGCGGGTCAAAATAGACGAAATCATCGCTGCTATTAGCAGATTCTAAAACATGTTCAAAGGATTTTTCCTCAATCTTAACATTTTTCAGGGTAGCTGATACGGAACGGAGTAATTCCGGATTACAGATTTGCGGATTTTTGTATTTGCCGATCGGGACATTAAATTCCCCTTGAGAATTTTCTCTGTAAAGACCATTAAAACAGGTTCTATTCAGATAAATAAAACGTGCCGCCCTTTCTATTTCTGTATCTGGTGTCAGCGATCGCATAGAATAGTAGTATTCGTTACCATGCTGCTGCTGATGTTCTTGCAGGAGTAAAATCACTGACTCTACCTTATCCCTAACACAGCAATAGGCATTAATCAAGTCCGGATTAATATCTGTCAAGACAGCAGACTGGGGTCGGAGATGAAAGAACACTGCACCTCCACCCAAAAAAGGCTCATAGTAATTTTTGAATTCGGGAAAATAATCTTTATATTGCCGAATAAGCCGATGTTTGCCACCAGCCCATTTCAGAAAGGGACGGGGTGGGACTTGTTTGGGAGCGGGACTTGACATTTATCTCAACCTGTCATATACTGTACTAGGGCATCGGTCAATAAGAACCTGGTTTTGCTTGACAGACTCGATCGCGAATGGCATTATACTAGACGAGATGGTGGTTTATCATTAAACTAAACAACAGTTAAGTTTACTAGACTGGGGACTGACTATGGAAGACTTCTTGAATAAGGTATCTAGCTACTTCCGCTACTTTATCACCTTTACTCTGGGGATATTCTTTTTCTTGTTTCAGCAGCTCAAACCCCTGCTGAAGAGGCCCGTAACGGCGATCGCCCTGCTGGGTCTGCTGGTGAGTAGCTTGATCTTCGTGATTTTGACCCTCCGTGCCATGCTGGGGCTAACCCCAGTGTAAACTGATAATCGTACAAGATTAGCCCCTACCTTAGCATGGTAGAGAAGTCCTATGGCTACAAGTCGTCGTATGGCTCGCGTGTCCTCCCTGATCAAGCGCGAAGTCAGCCAGATGTTGCTCCACGGTATCAAAGACGATCGTGTGGGCGCAGGGATGGTTAGTATCACAGATGTGGATGTCTCTGGCGACCTCCAACATGCCAAAATATTTGTCAGTATCTACGGGACGGAAGAGGCTAAAAAGGAAACTATGGCAGGTTTGCAGTCTGCTGCGCCCTTTGTTCGCTCTCAACTGGGCGATCGCGTTCGTCTGCGTCGCACCCCAGAAGTGGTTTTCCTCGAAGACCGCTCCCTGGAACGGGGCGATCGCATCCTGGATCTGCTCAACCAACTCAACCACGATCGCCCAGCATCCCTAGATGAAGCGCCATAGGGGTAACTATTGGCATATTTCCGTTGCGCTGCACGTGAAACCAGGTTTTTGGGGAAAACCTGGTTTCTTGGTTCTTGCATTCAGATGCCAGGCGATCGCCCCTCCCCTTGACATCAGTTGTAGGTTGGGTTTCGCTGGCGCTCGACCCCACCTACGAAGAACTACAAAGAACTGCGCTATTTCTATGTAAGCTTCTTTTTCCCTCATACAGTCTGACTTATGCTTGAGTTGTTCGGTGAAAATAGTAGGTCTGGCTTTAAATTCCCGATCGCTGACATTATTGAGAATGGGTAAAATCAGGTATTCCACGTAAAAGTCCGCTAACACCTCAGACAGTTCCCAGGTGATTTTGTAATCTTCTTCAAAATCACCGAAGATAAAAAGATTGACTATTTCGCGTTCTTTCTTTTGCAACACGAGATGGTGATGTTCTAGCTTCTCATAGTCTTGATATAAATCTTCGATCGCGATCGAATCAACGGATGATAATTTCTCAATCCTGTCCCCGTGTACCGTTCCGGAAAAATCGGCGATGCTGCGGTGAATAAATTGGTAAATTCCCAGAAAGTCATCTACATAGGATTCTACATCACTGGTGACTGCTTGGATAGTCTCAATAATCTTGTCCTTGTCTATAACGGTCATTTTTCCATTCCCGCTCAGATGATTCTATAATAGCATTTGAGGGATAAATCGCTCAACCTTGGATATACTTGGGCAGCCCATCGCTTGACATCAGGCAATAAGTTAGGCTAAGCTGTAGGTTGGGTTGAGGCACGAAACCCAACAGCCATATCCAGCAAAATTTAGAATCAGGAAAAGCAACATGTATAATCAGGCTAGTATACTAGCTAGAATTACTCAAACTCCAGGCAAGTGTGGAGGACGACCCTGTATTCGAGGGATGCGGATTCGAGTTAGTGATATATTAGAAATGCTAGGCTTGGGTGTCAGTCCCGATGAGATTATGGCAAATTTTCCCGATCTCGAACCCGAAGACCTAGATGCTTGTCTGCTGTTTGCCGCCAAACTGCCAGATATTACCAAGTCGCGATCGGGTACCAACTGATTGGATGTTATAACTATGAGAGAAGCTACGGAACCAGAAAAACAACAATATCAGCGGATGATAGAACTTTCAGACCTGGCACGACAGCGATATCTAGACGCTGGAGGCGACGTGCAGCAGATGAGAAATACTTGACAGATTCGGAAAAGCAGGAATATTTTCAATTAGGACGGCAGGTTTTTGGCATTCAAGTAATTGATGGTGAAGTCCATTGTCAAGGAAGGGTCTGGCAGCTGCCTGTTCAGCATCGTTCCTAGTGGAGTCGCGATGCAAGGATGTAAGAAGAGGGGTGTTTCGTACCCTGACAGGAGGCAGAGCCTCGTTCCGGCGCGTTCCCTGCTAGAATCAGGGAACGCGATACAATATAGCAGTTTACTGACACCAAGATAAATGACTCGATTAGTTCACGATCAATTTGCCAAGCAATATTTCTCAGAAGTATTGAATCTCCTGGGGGAAGTCGAAATCAGCAAAGAAATAACCTCGGAAGTCAGACAAATAGATATTTTTTTCATCCCTGGTCCTGATGCGGCAGCCAAGGCAGAACAGATAGGTGTGCTGGGACGCTTGGCCGCCAACGGTGCCGCAGGTTTTGAGGTATTCCGCAATGCGGTCGAAAAAAAAGAAATTCGTGAATGTATGGGCAAAATGTATGACTATCATTCATTATTAGATCGCCAGGCAAGACGAGAAAAGAGATCCATAGCAGAAGCAGAATTCCCTCATCTGTGGATCCTCACTCCGACAATTTCTGAGGAAATACTGCAAGGCTTGCCAGTGAAACCGGATACAGAGAACGGGATGAGAGGCATATATTCTCTGGGAGAATGCTTAAAAACCGGTCTGATAGCTATTCATCAACTACCCCGTACCCCAGAAACAATGTGGTTGCGAATAGTAGGGAAGGGTACGGTTCAAGAGCAAGCAATGAAAGAACTAAAAGCACTCCCAGAGGATAACCCATTACGGGAGAATACGCTAGAATTACTGTATGACCTGCTTTTGGTCTTAGAAGCACGTCAACGAAATGAAGCAGATCTGGATGAAGAGGATCGAGGTTTGATTATGAAATTATCTTCTGTGTACTTAGAACGACTGAAAACAGCTACTGAGGAAGGTATCCAGCAAGGACTCCAGCAAGGACTCCAGCAAGGGCTCCAGCAAGGGCTCCAGCAAGGGCTCCAGCAAGGGCTCCAGCAAGGGCAGCAAGGACTCATGAGGGAACGCCAGTACATGATCGAAAGTATGCTGCGTATGCGCTTTGGTGAGATCGATCCGCAACTCGAAGCAATTATCCCGCCATTATTAGCATTATCGGCACCAGAATATACCCCCCTCCTGCTGGAGTTATCTCGTGAAGAATTGTTGGCGAGGTTTGGAGGTGGTTAGTGGATAACTGACAACCTACAACTGACAACCCACATCGAGAACTGATCCCAATACTTCTCGGTTTGGGAGTTGGGAGTAGGGAGATGGAAGAACATGGCTGCGCTCCCAGCGCAGCGCTATCCGTTCTGTGTTTGCTCTCCCCATTCCTCACTCCCTACTCCTCACTATCTTTTGAGGTATGGGAACCGGCACTGGTGGCTGTCTAGTTAAATAGAAGCTCGAATGCTCTCTGTATACCTTACGAGTATACCTTACGAGTTAATGGGAGAATGAAAATGTGGAAAGATGAAATACTCGAAGAAATTCACAAAATTCGAGAAGAACACGCCAAGGCTTTTAACTACAATTTACAAGCAATCTGCGAAGATATGCGACGGAAGCAGGCTGAGAGTGGCAGACAAATCATTTCAAAACCTCACCAAACAACCCCGTCAGCGGAAGCCACACAAAAACTCGGTGCTGTCGGCTTAATCGCTCCCATATAGGCGATCGCGCCAATTTCAGCCAATAACATGCGCATTCCCTGCTAGAATCACCCGAACGAGATATAATATAGCAGTTTACTGACACCAAGATAGTCCATGTCTACTTATAACCAGGTACTCAGCCTCGCAAAAAACCTCTCGTCCTCCGAGCAACTGCGACTGTTATCGGAATTAGCTCTGCAGCTTCGTGACTCGTGGCTAATGGCATCGGACCCCGATCGCAGTTTGGGAAAATCGGTAAAATCACCCTTCGCAGGGAAAAATAAATGGCGGGGCTTTTTGCCAGAACGGGTCGATGCTTTGGAGTTCCAGCGAGCAATTAGGAGAGAATGGGGTGAGTAATCGATATCTGCTGGATACAAACATTTTCATCTATTACTTCAATGATAATCCAGTAGTGCTGCCTATCATTGAGGAAGTTGAGGCAGGAGTTGCTATGGGATTCTACTCTCCGATAACTTGGTTTGATTGCTGCTTCCGCCTTAGTTGAGGGGTGTACGTTGGTAACTCGTAATGTTGGGGATTTTAGACGCATCGATGGGTTGAGTGTGTTGAACCCGTTTGAATAGATGCTATTAGTCGGTTTCAACCGACTTTAGCTATTAGCAGGGGGTTGGAACCCCCTGCGGGTGAAGATAAGGATATTTTTTGTTCCGTGATGAATTAGAACTGGCGATCGCCCATCATCCCGATCGCCCAAATGCCGTACCCTGTAAACAATGATATGGGCACGGCATCGGAAATGTTTCGGTTTTGTGCCCCGGCAAGATCGGCGATCGCATCCTTTGAGTTCGACCTTAAATCAGATTAAGTATCTGGTTAATAACGCGATCGACATCTCTAACAAGTAACCCTGCTTCTGTCAAACTTATCTGGTCTTTAGGAGATTTATAATCATTCTCACCTTGAAATTCCGGATAAAGAAACTTACTTCTATAACCAGTTTTTTCTACGCGAATGATTACCGCAGCAATACTCTTGACATTGACTGAAATAGCTAAATTTTTCTTGCAGAGTCTCAGAAACATTTATAATTTGGTTTCGTGGTTAAGAGGGATGCTACTTTTGAAATGAACGATGACAGCAACAGCAATAGACTCCAAAGCATGATAAGCGAGAAACCCAATAACTTCCGGTGTATTGATTTCCTGAGATTGATGCTGCTTGGCACTATCTAGATATCGCTGCGCTATTTCTATGTAAGCCTCTTTTTGCTTCATACAGTCTGACACCATGCTTGAGTTGTTCGGTGAAAATAGTAGGTCTGGCTTGAAATTCCTGATAGCTGACATTATTGAGAATCGGTAAAATCAGGTATTCCACGTAAAAATCTGCTAACACCTCAGACAGTTCCCAAGTGATTTGGTAATCTTCCTTAAAATCACCGAAGATAAAAAGATTGACAATTTCGCGTTCTTTCTTTTGGAACACGATATTCTGATGTTCTAGCTTCTCATAGTCTTGATATAAATCTTCGATCGCAATCAAATCAACGGTTGATAATTTCTCAATCCTGTCCCCCTGTTCGGCGATGCTGCGGTGAATAAATTGGTAAATGCCCAGAAAGTCATCTACATAGGATTCTACATCGCTGGTGACAGCTTGGATAGTCTCAATAATCTTGTCTTTGTCTATAACGGCCATTTTTCCATTCCTGCTCAGATAATTCTATCATAACACTTGAGGGATAAATTGCTCATCGCCCATCCGTCCAGGCGATCGCCCCTCTGCCGTGCCCTATAAACAATGGTAGGGGCACGGCATCCAAAATGTTTCGGTATCAATGATAATGTAACAGCCGCCGTGCCCCGGCATCAGTTAAATGGGGGTCGGGCCATACAAATTACTGTAGATGAGTATTTTTACTGATTGACAGAAGAAAAATACTCATTCATAATGGAGTAGATGTTTTGTTCTGCCGAGCCGGAGTTAGTCCACAGTTGCTGGCTAACTGCCCCTAGACAGGAGTGATCGTGTAGTTTCAGTCTAAGATATAGTTCGACATTCTTCAGCAAGAGTTGAAAACGATGAGCAATCCAACACCACCAAACAATTCTAATGTTAAAGGCGCAATCATAGCGGCATTGATAACTGCTTTTGCTTCATTTGCCGCTGTTTTTTTAATTTTTTACTTAAACAATGGGACCTCAAATGCGACAAGGGTAAATACAGACCCATCAGAGGAAATATCTCAACTACGTGAGGAACTTGAAGAGGTAGAAAGGCAACAGAAATTAAAAATTAGGGAGAAGATTTTTAAAAATCAAGACAATGGAGATGATGGTGTGTATATTGAAATAAGCTATCCAGAAGTCTATGGAATGAGTGATGCTGAGAAGCAACGCAAAATAAACTATCATATAAGATTATCTGCTTTTGCCTTTGAAGAAGGGCAAAATATTGAAGAAGACTATGACTCTGGCTCTGTTCAATCCGCCTATGAAGTCAAAGAGAATAACGACGAATATATAAGTATATTGTTCCGTTATTCTCTTTACTTTGGAGGACCGTATGTGCATTACGGACAAAGTTCAGTGAATATTAATATTGCTTCAGGAGAACCATTTCAGCTCAAAGATTTATTTAGACATGGATATAAAGATGAATTATTTAAGCTAATTAAAGAATCTTTTAGAGATAGGAATGTTTGTGGGGGAGGGTGGACGTCGTTGAAAGGTGTTAATGGAAATGAAGACTTTACAATCAGCAGGGTTAATATTGAAATTCACTACGATCGAAATGAGGCACTTGCGGGGAATTGTGGTGCTGTAACTGCAATTATTCCGTTAAGGAAATTAGAACACTTAATTAATCCGAATGGACCATTAGGTTATTTGTCTTATTAAGTTATTGAGTTGCTGTGAATAACATAGTATTCCAGTAAAGTTTTAGGGTGCATCCCATATTTGCAAATCAAGCTGTAGGGGCGAAGCATGAGGGCGATCAAATCACATCAAAGAGCGAAAGATTTACTTCTCTCATGCTTCGCCCTGATCGCCAAACCAGGATGCCTTCGATACATACCTTAACAAATAAGGCAGGCAAGATGCCTGCCCTACGGTATTCTATTCTACACCTTCAATCCGATCTTCCACCTCCTGATACAACTCCCGCAACCGATCCAAATTACTCTCCGATGTCTCCCAATAACCCCGTCCGTTCACCTCCAACAAGGTCGTGACAATCTTCCGGAACGAATGGGGATTCATATTCATCAAACGCTGACGCATAGCTTCATCTTCAATGAAGGTACTATTCACGTCCTCGTACACCCAGTTATCTACCGCACCTGCCGTCGCACTCCATCCCATTGTATTCACCAAACGCTTCGACAGTTCCCGCACTCCTTCATATCCGTGTGACATCATCCCTTCGTACCATTTCGGATTTAACAACTTCGTCCGCGCATCTAAACGCACCGTTTCTGATAATGTCCGCACTTGCGCGTTCGCTGTCGTCGTATCCGCTATGTATGATGCCGGTTGCTTCCCATCCCCCCGCAAACTCGCGATCGTCTTCGTCGGGTCGCTATCGAAGTAATGGGATACATCCGTCAGGGAGATCTCCGAAGAATCCAAATTTTGGAAAGTTACTTCCGCAGTCTTCAGCGCTGACTCGAAGATCCGCCGATCTTCTCCCATCATACCCGGATTATCCGAGTCGAAGGCAAAGGATTTCCGTTTCAGATACATTTCCTGCAACTCCGACTCCTCTTCCCAGGTGCTGTTCTCTACCGCTAAGTTCACGTTCGCCGCATAGGAACCCGATGCATTAGAGAACACTCGCGTCGCCGCCTGGCGCAGGTGAATGCCCATTTCTTCTGCTTGCTGCAAGGCATGTTTGCGGACAAAATTTTGAGTCAGGGGTTCGTCCGCCTCCGCTGCCATCTTCACTGCTTTGTCTAGCAGGTTCATCTGATTGATGAATAGGTCCCGGAACACCCCAGAACAGTTGATCACTACATCAATGCGCGGACGCCCTAACTCTTCTAACGGGATCAGTTCCAGTTTGTTCACCCGCCCTAAAGCATCCGGTACCGGTTTCACCCCTACCATCCACATCACTTGCGCCAGGGACTCTCCGTAGGTTTTGATGTTGTCCGTCCCCCACAAAACTACCGCGATCGTTTCTGGATAGGACCCGCCCTCGTTCCCTGGCTCTGCCTGGGAACGTTGCCGTTCTAACAGGCGATCGACCACAATCTTAGCGGACTTAACTGCTGCTAAAGTGGGGATAGATTGGGGGTCGAGGGCGTGGATATTCTTACCCGTAGGCAAAACATCCGGGTTGCGGATGGGGTCGCCCCCGGGACCGGGCAAGATATATTCCCCTTCCAAGGCCCGCAACAAAGAACCCAATTCTAAATCAGCACAAACCTGTTGCAGGCAGAATTCCAGATAGTTAAACAGAGGTTTAATGGGTTCCGGGTCAACCTGAGAGTAACCTGCATCATCCAATGCTGCCATCCAAGGGTTCTTCTTGCCGATATTCAAGAAGTTGAGTTGGGAAACCTTCGAGACCCGTCCCTCCGCGTCCGTCCTTTCTTTTACCAAGGCCTCCACAGCGGCGCGAGTTGCTTCCGTAATGTTTTGCAGCAACTCCACATCCTCTAATATGCCCAAGTCATTGTTTTGATAAATCTCATCCAGGTCCCGATCGATCGACTCCGCAATCATCCGGGGCAAACTCTTGATGCCTTCTTCCTCTCGGTCTAAACTAGCAATGTTCACCAAGGTCGCGATCGCCTCTTGGGCAGTCGGGGGTTTGCCAATCACGTGCAACCCGCAAGGTAAGAGACGGGACTCAATCTCCATCAACTTGCCATAGACCTTACCCACCAAGGTATCCCGTTCTTCGGGACTCATCTCCTTGGCATCCTTCTCGGGCAAAGCGATATCATTCTCCAGATTCACCAACCGACATTTATCCATAATCGTATTGACGATCGGGACGCCGCGTCCAGTATCCTTGAGAGTTTGATAGGATCCGATCAACTCGGACAATTCCTGCAACCCCTTGTACAACCCCGCATTTTCCGCCGGGGGGGTTAAATAGGAAATAGTTTCGGCATAACTGCGGCGCTTAGCAATAGTTGCCTCAGAAGGATTATTAGCCGCATAGTAATAGAGATTGGGAATGCTACCAATCAGATTATCCGGGTAACAATCCCCGGACATGCCCATCTGCTTGCCGGGCATGAACTCCAGGGAACCGTGAGTGCCGAAGTGCAAGACTGCATCCGCTTGCCAGAGATGTTCCAAATAGCTATAATAAGCAGCAAACCCGTGATGGGGACTGGCAGAACGGGAGAACAGCAAGCGCATCGGGTCCCCTTCATAACCAAAAGTCGGTTGTACCCCAATAAACACATTGCCGAAATGCTTGCCGTAGATCAGCAAGTTCTGGCCATCGCTGTTCAGATGTCCCGGAGGCGGACCCCAGTTTTCCAGCAACCGTTCCGAGTAGGGCGTCAGTTTCTCGTACTCTTCCACCGACATCCGGTAAGCAATATTCAGTTCTGGAGTGGCATACTGGGCCTGGGCGTCGTGAATGACTTCCTCCATCAGGGCCTCAGCAGACTCCGGCAACTCGGGAATATCGTAACCATTACCCTGGAGTGCCCTCATCGCTTCATAGATGCTGCCAAATACGTCCAGGTACGCCGCAGTGCCCACGTTCCCCTTATCCGGCGGGAAGCTGAACACCGTGATGGCAATGCGTTTCTGTAACTTCGGTTTCCGGCGCAGGGTGGCCCACTTCACCGCCCGTTTCGCCACTGCTTCGATCCGGTCCTGGAGGGCGATCGCCTTCCCAGTGTAGCTATCCCGTCCCGACATGATGATGGGTTCGATCGCCCCATCCAGTTCGGGAATAGCAATTTGCAGGGCCACTTGAATGGGATGGAGTCCCAAATCGCTATCTTCCCATTCTTCGGTAGTTTGAAACACCAGGGGCAAAGCTACCATGTAAGGGCGGTTCAGGCGCTTGAGAGATTCGATGGCCTTGGGATGGTCTTGTCGGGCCGGGCCTCCCACCAAAGCGAACCCAGTCAGGGAGACCACCGCATCCACCAAGGGAACGGCACTCTTACCCAACTTATCCCAGAAATAAGCATTCACGGGCTTAGAAAAATCCAAACCCCCGGCAAATACCGGAATTACCCGGGCTCCCAGGGCTTCCAATTCCTGTACCATAGCCACATAATGGGCATCATCTCCCGTGACCAAGTGAGTCCGTTGCAGCACCAAACCCACGCAGGGGGCCAGAGGGTCTTTCAGATCCTCGGAGATATCATCCCGGTTGTTGTACCAGGTGAGATATGCCTTGACATCCTCAAACATCTGGGGGGCCAGAGGATGCCAAACTCCCATATCCGGATAGACCACTGGCGGGGCGAAGGTCAACTGCTGCCGTTCTTTGAGAACGTAGTTATTCGCCAACATCAGCAGGAAGTTTTCCAGATTCTCCGCCGAACCCCCCAACCAGTATTGGAAGGAAAGCATGAAGTTGCGGGCATCCTGGGCCCGGTCCATGGGCATGTACTTGAGGATTTTCGGTAGGGTTTGCACCACCTTCAGCATCGAGTCCTGGAACGACGAACCCGACTTTTCCTTCCGCTTGCGCATGAACTGAGCGATCGCGCTTTTACTTTGCCCCAGGTTCTCCATGGAGAACCTGCCCATTTTATTCAGGCGCATCACCTCGGGCATGGAGGGGAAGACGATCGCCACATCCAGGTTATCCCGGTGGGGTTCTACCGCCGCCGCCACCTTTTGGGCCAAATCTTCAATGAAAATCAGGGAAGCAATGAATATATTGGCATTGGCGACATCTGCTTGAAAAGCTGCGTAATTTTCCGGGTCGCGGAGTTCCTCGATCAGATAACCGCTCAGATTCACCGCCAGATTGGGGTTATGTTCGTTAATAGAGTTAACTGCTGCCGACAGAGCACTTTGGTACTGTGACTCTAGCACCACATATACCACCGAGATCGACTTGCGCCCCCCGAGGCGTTCCGGGGCGATGTTGCGAATGGTGGACTTGACAGTTGTAAACATGATCCTTATGATTGCGCGTTCTCTTCAACCGGTCCCCTAAAAGACCGAATCCTTTAAGGGGCCTAAGAGTTCTTTTAACATAAAAAGCCTACCAGTGAGTATTTTTGCCGCGTTATTACATATTTTGTAAAGAAAGTTGTCACGTTTCTTTACATTTATTTACAAATCTGGGAGTATTTAATCTAGTTGATTGAAAAATTTACATATCAACCTCTTGACAAAAGAGTAGGCACCGCCCACGAGGGACTGCCGGCACCGCCCAGCAAGCATCGCCCATCATTCAAGCGTTGTCCTCGGAAAACTTAAAATGGGGCAAATCAAATATATACAATGAACAGTTAAATCTGTCATGGCCAGGCAGCAAGCTGCGACCAATACCCTCGCAGCTTGCGAGCAATACCCTCGCAGACTGCGAGCAATACCAGATAACCAGCTGCGCTTTAGCATCCGCTCAGGCAGTCTCATCCAGGGACTAAGGCCTGGATCCGTTCTCAAATTGCAGTAAGTGTAGGGGTTAAAGCTACAGCTGGTCGGCACCAGAGTATAGATAGAAGGAGCTATACGTTACAAAAACATTTTTTTACGAGCCGAAACTATTGATATACATGGGTTGAGCGCATTTTCATCTCCAAGAAAAAATTTTTTCTCAAAACCCTTGACAAAACGCAATCAAGTTAGTTATGCTATATTCAGGTAGGGAAACAACCTCATACCCAAGTCACAAGCCAGGACTCCAATACTCCTGACAACCACTAGGGCAAGCCAGGCACCGGTGGAAACACCAAAAGGAACCGGCGACCCCAGAGATGATGAAAAGCAAAATTAGCCAAAATTGGCGGAGGATCCTTATGGAACTTGAAAATGTAATTGATTTCTCATCTGCCTTTGATTTGCCAGGGTATGTGGCAGAGAAGACGGATTTGACCAAGAGTGAGGCTTCACAGTTGATTGACTTTGTTGGTGATCGACTAGCTTGGCTCTATGCATCTGACCCAGAGACCATTACTGCCGTTTTTCAAGGAACCGAACTAGCACCGCCGTCATTGTCATTAAGGCTTGGCCTACTTGATGTTAATCTTGATGACCAGACGGTGCGCATTTATGCGACGGCAGAAGAAGGTGGCGAGGCATTGTTAGTGGATCTCAAAGCCTTGGGGCTAGAACATGGGGGCATCCGCTCCGAAGGTAATAAAGTTTATGGGTATCTGCCGATAAGCAAGATCGGCGAACTAGCGAAGCTGAAGAGCTTGGCGGAAATTAAACCTTCTATCTCGTGGCTGGTAGTCGGCGGGCCAATAATCGAGGAGGACATAATCTCTGCTCCTGAAGAAGTCATTCAACTGAAAATCACTCCTTCTGAACTGACCGAAGCAGTAGAACCAAACACGAACATCAGCTTTGATGTCAACTACTCTACTGAACCTGCGGAAACTCCCACCACAGGAATAGCCTTTGGCATGCATTGGGACAGTTCTCAAGTAGCATTCGATCCAGTCACTGGTCTGACCGAGCGCTTCTCTTTGGGTGCGCAACCTATAAGTGCAGTCTTGGACGATCCTGTCACCAATGGGGGTTTGGACGGCGACCCGAACACAGACAAATACATCTTGCAAGCTTGGGTAGATGAAAAAGGAAATTGGCCCAACAATTCCAATCTTACCCTTTACACGGCCAACTTCACAACGCTACCAGGGTTTGAAGGGACACAGATCAACTTTAGTGCCAACTCAGATGACCTGCCTGCAAATAGCAACTTTGTTCCCAGTTCAATTGCATTAACCTCGCCTGCTCCATCACCTGCACTGGACATTGATGGGAATGGAGTTATAGATGCATTAACTGACGGCCTTGTAGCCATACGTTATCTCTTCGGGTTCAGGGGAGAGACTTTGACTGAAGGTGTTGTAGGTGAAGGTGCCACCCGCAATACCGAGGAAATTGTTGCCTACTTGGATGAAGTGGGGGACACTATGTTAGATGTAGATGGCAATGGCACGGCGGGAGCGTTAACTGATGGTATTTTATTCATGCGCCATGCTCTCGGGTTTGAAGATCAGGCTTTAATCGAGGGTGCAGTAAGTCCAGATGCCACCCGTACTACTGCGGAGGCAATTAATGCGCACCTACAATCTTTCAGCCTGTAAAACCCTATTCCTCTCCTTCCCGGGCTCTACCTGGGAAGGCATTTGAGGATCTGCCTGACGAGAACATGCTATAGTAAAATTGTAAACCAAGTACCTCGTCGCCTTATGAATCAACCAACAACCAAAGTCGGGTTAAACACAAGCCAAGCTAACAAAGCCATGAAATCCGATGAGGCACGGAAAAAATTTGGCGTTGATGGCACTGGCATTACCATAGGCGTACTCTCAGATAGTTACAATACTTCACTTACTGCCAAAAACAACGCATCAGACGATATTGCTAGCGGCGACTTACCAGCAGGAATTAAGGTCCTGAAAGATGGTACTAATCCCAGGACCGATATTGATGAAGGGCGTGCCATGTTGCAACTGATCCACGACATTGCACCTGGTGCTAAATTGGTTTTCCACACAGCTGCTGGCGAAGATGGTCAAGAGGATTTTGCTAAAGGTATCCGCGCTTTGGCTGCTGCGGGTGCTGATATAATTGTAGATGACGTAATCTACCCTACGGAACCGATGTTCCAAGATGGGCCGGTCGCACAAGCGGTGGATGAAGTTGTTGCTAATGGTGTCGCCTACTTTTCCTCCGCTGGGAACAACGCTCGTCAGAGCTATGAGAGTGCTTTTAATCCTAGCGGCGAGACCGAACCTTTGTTCGGGAAAACCTATGAGTGGCACGACTTCGACCCTGGTGCTGGAATAGATACTCACCAAGCGATTACAGTGTCTACTGGAGCTCTCTTTTCATTCCAGTGGGATCAGCCATTTAAATCCTTTGAGCTTGGTCGCGGTTCTGCTAGTGATCTTGATATCTTTGTGTATGATGCAAACAAAAAGTTCGTTGGTAAAATAGCCCGTCCCAATATAGGTGGAGATCCAATTGAAGCTTTCCGCTTTCCAAGGGGTGGGTCCTTCAATATCCGTATTGGCAAGGCTAAGGATAGCGGTCCCAACCCCGGACTAATGAAGTATGTGGTATTCGGGGACGTCACCATTAACGAGTACAATACTGCTAGCCCAACCAGCTTTGGTCATGCTAACGCGGCTGGGGCTTCCTCTGTCGGAGCCGCAGCTTATTTCAATACACCAGCATTTGGTGTCAACCCACCTAGATTAAACTCATTTTCCTCCGCAGGTGGTATAGATATTCTCTTCAATACAGCAGGTAACCGTTTGGCTAAACCAGAAAGCCGCCAGAATGTTGATATTGTGGCTCCAGACGAGACAAATACCACCTTTTTTGGCCGAGATATTCCTAACGATACAGATCGCTACCCGAACTTCTCCGGGACTTCGGCAGCAGCGCCCCATGCAGCAGCAGTAGCAGCCTTGATGCTAGAAGCTGCTGGCGGTTCGGGTCGCTTGACTCCCAGCAAAATTTATTCCACTTTGGAGAAAACTGCCATTAATATGGGAGCTCCCGGCTACGATAACGATACCGGCTATGGTTTGATTGATGCGAATGCGGCTGTTGCGGCTGTAACTCCTCCCACTATAGAATTTTCCCAAGCTACCTACTCTGTCGGCGAAGGCGATGGCACCACAAACGTTGTTACTCTTACTCGCAGCAGCACCACAGGTACTTCGGAAGTACAAGTTAGTATTACAGGTGGAACCGCAACAGGTGGAAGAGATTACAATAATAGTTCCTTCCCACTGAAAGTTGTTTTTAGTGCTGGTGAAAAGAGCAAAACTATTGAAGTTCCTATTTTTGAAGATACCATTTACGAACCAACAGCGGAAACCATTGATTTTAGCGTAACAACAGTCAGCAATGCCAAGATTGGAACGCAGAACACAACTACTTTCAATATCAATGATAACGACTCCCAATCAATAATCATCGGTCGGGATAATCAGGACGACCACCTCCGGGGGACGGCCGACGGGGAACACCTCGATGGCCTAGGAGGAAATGACAAAATAGAGGGGTTTGAAGGGGACGACACCCTCTTTGGTGGCCAGGGAAACGATCGCCTCCACGGAGGACGTGGGCACGACTCTCTCATAGGCGGAGAAGGGGACGATCGCCTCATTGGTGGCATCGGAGATGGGAACGATACTCTCGACGGAGGAGAGGGGAACGATGACCTCCGTGGAGGAAAGGGCGCCGATACTTTTATCCTAAGGCCGGGCGATGGCAAGGATACCATCCGAGACTTTGAAAATGGCATCGACTCCATCCGGGTAGAAAAAGGGAATTCCGCCAAGTTGCAAATCCTCTCTCAGGGCCGAAATATCTCGATTAAAGCTGGAGACGAAACCCTAGCCGTCCTAGAGGGCGTTTCGACTATCTCTGTCGGAGACCTATCAATAATCGGTCAGGATGATCAGAACGACAGGCTCTTCGGGACACTCTACGGGGAACGCCTCGATGGCCTAGCAGGGGATGACAAGATAGTGGCGGGAAAAGGGGACGACACCCTCTTTGGTGGCCAGGGAAACGATAGCCTCCACGGAGGACATGGGCACGACTCTATAATAGGCGGAGATGGGGACAATAACCTTGTTGGTGGTAGCGGAGATGGGAACGATACTCTTATAGGCGGAATTGGAAACAATAACTTCCGTGGAGGAAATGGAGACGATCTTCTCATAGGCGGAGGAGGGAACAATATCTTCCACGGAGGAGGGGGCGTCGATATTTTTATCCCGACGCCGGATGGCAAGAATACCATCCGAGATTTTGAAAATGACACCGACTTAATCGGGGTAGAAGGAGGGAGTTCCGCCAAGTTGGAGATCGTCTCTCAGGGCGGAAATACCTCGATTAAAGTTGGAGACAAAACCCAGGTTACTCTACTGGACATTGATTCGAGCCTGATTAATCTTGATGATTTCACTGACTTCTTTTGAAGTTTACCAGGATGGGGTTCCATGCGCCAGCGCCATTCAAATTCTACAAATCCTTGTTGAAAATTCTGCAATAATAACAAGAGCTCTCCCAGACGAAAGCGGGCTATTGCTGCATCTGGCTTTAAGGCAATAGCATGGCAGCAATAGCCCATCGCCTCTTGTAATTTCAGTTGTTCTTGCAGGGCAATACCCAGGTTGCGGACAATTTTTCAGTCCAAGTCAGAGCGCCGATAGAGGTAATCTTTAATTGATAATTGAGCAACGTCGGTATATAGATTCGATATGTATGCCTCGATTTCTACCTTATATTGCTCCTTGATACACTCGATCAACATATTTAGGTCGATACTTATCAAAATCTAATCCTTTCAATACATTCAATTCATAACTTTCTACATCCAGAGAAAGTAAATCGATTTTCTTGACATTTTTTTCATCTAAAATAGAAGTCAAGGTCCGGGTAGGCACGTAAACTTGATAAGAGTCTATCTTGTATTTTTTGCATAATATTTCTAGCTCCTCAGTATCATCTCGTCTAGCGCCAGCGACTATTGTCATGGCATCCATGAAGTTCATTTCAATAGTCGCTTCTAGATAATCATCAGACACTAAAGCATAATTTAAGCAGATTGAATGGGGACGTTCTCGTACGCACTCTCTATAAAGTTCGGGAATAGGTTCGATCAGAATACCTCGCCAACCTTTAAGTCGCTCTAAGTAGTAGGTATTGCTATGGTTAAAGCCATCATAGGCTCCAGCTTCGATAAAAAACCCTCGGTTGGGGAGATATTTTTCTAGCTGACTGTCCATACTATTGGCGGCTGGCCGGGAATAGATATCGCTCCCGCAGAGTTCAAACAAGCGTCGGCGATATCTTATATCTAGTTGTTTAAACTGTTGTAGTTTCAGCATGGTCTCAAGCTTTTAGCGATCAAACTGGATATCTAGGTAATATGATAGCAGAAAAACCGGGACTGTGTCAGTTAAAATGAAAGGCAGCAGATTAATTTAGACAGGACAGAGGTTCATCCCTTGCTCACCCTAGGCGTTAACATCGACCATATTGCGACCATCCGGCAGGCCCGACGCACGGTAGAACCAGACCCAGTGGCCGCCGCCGTGCTCGCAGAACTGGCCGGTGCCGATGGCATTACGGCCCATCTGCGGGAAGACCGCAGGCATATCCAAGACCGGGATGTCCGCTTGCTGCGCCAGACGGTCCGCACTCATCTGAATTTGGAAATGGCCCCCACAGATGAAATGGTGAACATTGCCCTGGACATCAAACCGGACTACGTCACCCTAGTCCCGGAAAAGCGGGAAGAGGTGACCACGGAAGGGGGACTGGATATAGTCGGTCAAGTCTCGCGCATCGCCTCAATAGTGGACGAGTTGCAAACTGCGGGAATTCCAGTTAGTCTATTTATTGACGCGGACCAGGCCCAGATTGCCGCTTCTGCCCAGGTAAAGGCCAAGTTTATCGAACTGCACACCGGCACCTACGCAGAGGCGAAAGACGAAGCAGGTCGCCAGGGGGAATTAGATATCTTAGCTAAAGGATGCGCCCAGGCGATCGCGGCAGGTTTGCGAGTCAACGCCGGACATGGACTGACTTACTGGAATGTCTACCCAGTGGCTTGCATTCGGGGGATGGAAGAACTCAACATCGGTCATAGTATCATTAGCAGAGCCGCTCTGGTAGGATTAGAAAGAGCGGTCCGGGAGATGAAACAAGCGATGCGCGGACAATTATGACGATCGTGGTAAAACCCCGTAGGGCGGGCGTCTCGCCTGCCATAGGCGTCTCGCCTGCCATAGGCGTCTCGCCTGCCATAATAAGGGAATAAAGTTCAAGATTGAGCATGCAAACATATTATTACGTAGCAGCTTCTCAAAAGTTTCTGACAGAGGAAGAACCCTTGGAGGAAGTTCTCAGAGAACGGACAAATAACTACAATGCCAAGGAAAAGGAGATTGATTTTTGGTTAATTGTACAGCCAGCATTTCTGGAAGCGCCAGAAATGGCAGAAGCGAAGCAGAAATGTCCCCAACCAGCAGCCGCGCTCGTTTCTACGAATGAGCAATTTATTACCTGGTTAAAATTGCGTTTGGAGTATGTACTGACTGGGAATTTTTCCGCACCCTCGGAGACGATACCCGATCCCCTAGCTTCCCTAGTGTCAGCATCCTAGATCTAAATGTAGGGTATGTAGTGGGCACTGCCCACCTATGCATCACCGGTACGGGAGAAGGATTTGCAGACCGTCATCGCCAGATAAAAAATTGGCAGCGCCGCCTGTTGCACAATGACGGAATAATGGGAATAATTAGCAGTTGTAGCGCCGCCTGTTGCACGATAACGGGGTGATGCGGATAGTTGGCAGCTGTTTTCAGCTCAGACAACATGCCCCTTTCGGTAATGTGCAAAAATGGTATCATACCCCGTGCAACGCTGCCGAAGTTTTAACAGCGCGGCCTGTTGCACGCCGGCTGGAAGGCCCGCGACCGATGCAGAGCATAGTTTTAGGTGATATATCTATATTAAGCTATATAAATCGTCTGATTCGCAATAGCGCTCCGGCGTCGCCCACTTATGATACTCAATTGGCAACTATCATCCCCCATGCAACAAAAATTATTCAGGAGAACTTGACAGGAGGCAGTTCAATGCGTTAAGAAAAGACAGCGCTCACCAGATGCCAGTCTTGTCCAGAGAAATGGCGATCGCGCTCGGCGAAGGGTAGCTCAGGGCCAGAGATGGAAGGGATAATATAAGTTGTTGAGTGAGGTTGTCGCCCTGTCGGATATCAAGAGATATCAAAAGTTGTCAAAAAACAAGAGGTAGAGAGTTTTGATTCAAACCATTAATAAACCCAAAACAGCCAATAATGTCAGCAGTTTTGATGCGATTAAGGAAGCCCACAAGCTTTCGGGAAATCCTGAGGAGATCAAGGAGTACTACGATAAATGGTCGCTCGCCTATGACCAAGATGTGCAAAATGAAGCCTACTGCGGTCCTGAGTACATTGCGGCGTATTTGGATTTGTTGCCCAAGGAAAATGGCAAGTTTTTGAATTTACGCAATCCTGCGCTCGAAATCATAGATGCTGGTTGTGGAACGGGTCTGGTGGGTCTGGCGTTACGTCGCAAAGGCTATAGCAATATTGATGGGTTCGATCTGTCCCATGGCATGGTACAGGCAGCTGAAAAAACTGAGGCTTATCGAAATTTAACCGGTGGATGTGACATGACTCAACGCATCGAAGCCTACCCTGATAATCACTATGATGCGGCCGTTAGTTGCGGGGTGTTCACCCTGGGTCACGTGCCCCCCACGGCGCTGGAAGAAATGATTCGCGTCACTAAGCCTGGCGGGTTGGTAGTTGTGAGCACTCGCAAAAGTTATTACGACAGCACGGATTTTCAAGAGGTTTGCGATCGCCTGCAAGCAGAAAACAAGGCCAAGCTGGTGAGCTCGATTATTGACGGGCCATACATTGCGGAAGAAGACGCTCACTATTGGGCGTTTAAGGTTTGCTAAAGCAAAAATGTCGATCGCGGTGGTATAGCGACGCTAAATCATTTGTGTTTTTATTCTGGAGTCTAACGGCTGAAAGAATTGCCGGGTAAGGATTTCAGAAACATATTGCACAACTTATTTAGTGGATATATATAGGGGTTGGGTTGAATAATGAAACCAAACGGGCTCCCGTGAGTGGGTGTTAGGTTAGAGTTTTGTTAGTTCAGCCCAGCCGCTCGATTAGCTGATAACCCTTGTCACCATGCAAAAAGTAGTATATGCTTGTGCGGGATAATTATTGTAGAATAACCATGACCCAGCTCATGCAGGCGGTGGTGCTCACGGGCCACGGCGGACCGGAAAAATTGGTATATACCCAAGTGGATAAACCCTGTCCCCAAGCCGGGGAGGTTCTAATTCAAGTAGGAGCCTGTTCCGTGAATAACACGGACTTGAATGCCCGCACGGGATGGTATACCGCAAAACAGGAGTTTGAAGCCGTTCTCCAAGATAAGGCTTCCACAAGCATCCAGAGCTCAACGGCTTGGGGAGGAGTCTCCATTGAATTCCCTCGGATTCAAGGGGCCGATATTGTTGGGAAAGTGGTGGAAGTGGGTGCTGGCGTTGACCAAAATCTCTTGCAGCAACGGGTCATGGTGGATCCATGGATTAGGGATAAGTCTTCAGCGAGCGATCGCTATGTGGGCAGCGAATTGGATGGCGGATTTGCAGAATATGCTGTTATTCCCGCATCTAATGTTTATCCGATCCAGTCCCCCCTGTCGGATATTGAACTGGCCTGCTTTCCCTGCTCCTATTCTACTGCTGAAAATATGCTGGTCAAAGGCCGCGTCACTGGCAGCGATACGGTACTTATTATGGGTGCTTCTGGGGGGGTGGGTAGTGCTCTCATTCAACTGTGCAAGCTGCGGGGTGCGAAAGTTATCGCGATCGCCAGTCCCAGCAAGCAAGCATTTGTCCGGAAGCTGGGAGCGGATTTTGTTTACAATCGAGATGAAAAAATAATTAAATCTTTAGCTGACCATGCCATTACAGTGTATCTTGACACTGTTGGTGGAGTGCATTTTCCCCAATTGCTGAAGAAGTTGCAAGTGGGAGGAAGGTACGTGATCTGCGGGGCCATTGGCGGACCGATCGTCCAACTAGACCTGCGAGAGTTAATATATAAAGATTTGGAAATGATTGGCGCGACCAGAATGGAGGCCACAGTGTTTCAAAGCTTAGTCAATTATATAAATCAAAATCTTTTGAAACCGGTGGTGGCGAATACTTTTCCCCTTTCTCAAATCAAAGCAGCTCAACAGGCTTTCCAAAGCAAAAACTTTTGTGGTAAAATTGTAATTACCTTAGATGAAGCATAAAGAGATCTGGGTATGACAGGTCGCCTGTTAACTCTCAGGGGTTGACATCCCCAAGAAAAATGCTATATTAGGCTAATGACGACGATTCAAATTCTCAAAGTAAATTATGACTAAGCAGAAAATTGCCTACATAGGCACCGGTGCAATGGGCAAACAGCACATCTACAAACTGCTTAAGGATGGGTATGAAGTCCAAGTTTATGATAAGTATCCAGAAGCAGCAAAAACGGTAATCGAAAAAGGGGCAGTTTGGAAAGATAGTCCCAAGGAAGTTGCCAAAGGCGCGGACCTGGTGATTACCAATTTACCCTTACCCCATCATGTATTAGAAAATATGTTAGGGGAAACTGGGGCAGTGGAAGGCATGAGACCTGGTGCAACTTGGATGGATTTCTCCACAACTGACTACCACAACACTCAACATATAGCAGAAGAAGCAGCCAAAAAAGGACTATTTAGTTTAGAATCTCCCGTGAGCAATCTCTCTCACATGGGTGTAGATTTCTGTAATGCCAGTTTCTATGTCAGTGGAGATAAGGAAGGCTACGATCTGAGTAAGGAAACCCTGGATGCGATCGGCAAAATCTCCTTTTTTGTGAGCGATACGATCGGAGAAGCCCAAACAGTAAAACTCCTAACCAACTTGTTGTTTTATTCGCAAATGTTGGTATTAGGAGAAACGATGATGATATGTAAGACAAATGATATACCTTTGCAATGGATGTGGGATTATATCCGAGCGTCCAAAGGGAATAGTGTGGTGACAGAGCAAGTAACCCCCTTATTTTTGATGGCAGTTATGACTATTCCTGTTCTTTGGAAATTACGGTGAAAGATACCGATTTAACTGTCAAATTAGCCGACGAACTCAACGTGCCTTTACCTATAGGGCGTATTGTTGAAGAGCGATATCGGGAAGCCGGACAGAAATATGATGCCCATGATAATCATGTGAAAGTCACTAAATTAATTGAAGAGGACAACAATTTAGATTTAAGAGTGCCAGATTTTACAGCGCCATCGCCTTATGGTTTGAATCGCAGTTACGTTCATTCTGAGACAAAAGTAGCAGATAGTTTTGGTCGGATTAAACCCCTTCCCTATCAACTGGAGTACGATTCACCAGAACCTTTGCAAGATGAGAAGTTGATGGATATCGCCCAATCTATGACGGATTTGATGGCTTATATCAATTACTTAATCTTAGGGGAAGCTAATCAGTTAGGAAAAAACATGGGATTGACCGATGAATTATTAGTGGATGTGATTCGTTGGAGTGTTGGAACCTGTTGGGTATCTGATAATATTGATACTTATCAACCCAATCCAGACATTGTGGAGAAAATCAAAGGCTTTGATTTTGGTAAACAGGCTAAGCTTCCAGTGATGACAAAGATGCTGGCACATCTGAGTCATTAGAAATAATACCTCTTGCATCAAGGGTAAATTAGCTGCTGAAAGTATTGCGATGGCGTAGCAAAAATTAACTGTTGCAAGAGGTTTAATGGGTGTGGTCAAAACCAGTTGGCACCTGCGGATGGTGGGCGGTGCCCACTTTGAAGTAGGTGATGCCCTTTTGATAGACAAGTTTGTTTGGCACAAAAATTGTACTTGAAAAGAAGGAAAATTACCTTCAATAATGGCTTATGTGATGCGTTTTGGTGACATTATTTCTGACAACCTCGCAAGTCTAAAAAGGATCTAAAAACATTATGAAAATATCTAGAATTACGGTCTATCAAGTAACTTTGCCCCTAGAGCATCCTTACCGACTATCAGGGGGTCGGTTGTATTTTGACAAGTTGGATTCTACCATCGTTGCCATAGATACAGATGAAGGCATCCGAGGTTGGGGAGAAGGATGCCCTTGGGGTTCCACTTATTTACCCGCTTTTCCACTGGGTGTCAGAGCTGGAATTGAAGAATTAGCCCCCAACTCATCGGACTCGACCCCCGACGTACCGATTTTATCTATCGGACGATGGATCTCGCCCTACCCGGTCATCCCTACATTAAATCAGCTCTGGATATGGCTTGTTGGGATATCCTGGGCAAAGCAACGGGACTGCCCCTTTGCGAACTGTTTGGCGGTCGGATTGATGAACCTGTAATTCCTCAGAATTCAGTGTCTACGGGTACGCCAGAGGAAATGATTAAATCAATTCAATGGGGGCAAGAAAGGGGCTATATTGTCCATACTTGTAAGATTGGAGCCGATGTGGCTCTAGACATCGAGCGAATTAAGACTGTGAGTGCTTATTTACCTGGAAATGAGAGCGCTACTTTCGATGTTAATCGAGCTTGGCTGATGGATGAAGCGCTCCGGGTGATGAACGCAGTCAAGGACTATGTTTGTTATTTTGAAGAGCCTTGCGAAACTTATGAGGAGTCTCTCCAAGTGCGTCGCCTCACTTCTCATCCGATTATTTTGGATGAGTGCATTCAGCGCTATGGAGATATTGTACGCGCTAACGCCGATAATGCTTGCGAGGCGATCGGTCTTAAGGTTTGTCGCGTGGGAGGTTTAACCAAGGCCCAAGCGGATCCGAGATTTCTGTATGGAAAGGGGTATTCGGATGAATATTGAAGAGACGGGAGGTAGTATCATCGCAGATACGGGAGCAGTGCATCTTGCCCAGGCAACTCCACGAATGTTTTTGCGAGCTACTTGGTTGTGCCACGAAATGCTGACCGTCGATACGGCTACAGGAGGCGCGCGCAATCAAGGGGGTAAGACCTACGCGCCGGACGTGCCCGGGCTGGGGGTAGAGCCGAAAATGGATGTTTTGGGAGAGCCGATCGCCGTTTATGAGTAGGCAGCAACGATATCTGAGAAACCCGGTAACTCCTACGAAACCGGGTTTCTGGCTCCCAATAGTATCGTATCCTATAAAGGAATTGCTATAGATGGCAACAGGGAATGGAAAAATAGCTTGGTTAGGGTCTGCCGCGAGAGTAGTTAATGGCTTATGAAGGATTGGTTGATTCCAACATTAGGAGCAATTTTGTGCTGGGGAGGTTGGGCATTCTTGCCTAAAATATCGGCTGAGTACATTAGCGATAGAAGTGCAATTGTCTATCAGGGATTGGGAGGAGCAATCCTTGCCTCGCTTATCTTTCTCAATCTGAACGATCGCCTGGAAACTCATCCACAAGGTGCTATTATAGCTGTTATTGCCGGAATGCTCAACTTTTTGGGCGTGCTATTTTATATCAAGGCAGTTTCTAAGGGGTCGGTGGCGATCGTTTCTACCCTGTCGGCCCTTTATCCCCTGGTCGTTATTGCCCTGGCGTCGGTCTTGCTACAGGAAACATTGACCCTGAAACAGGCGATCGGGATTGGTTTGGCCCTAGTTGCGATCGCGCTGATTGCTACATGAATTCGGAGATAGGAGTGGGAAATTGATGATGAAAAAAATTCATTATGGTTCAATGGGAAGAATGGGAAGGGGGTTGGCACAGTATAGTGAGTCGTGCAATAAGCTGAGCACCCGAGCAGGGAGCACCCGAGCAGGGAGAGGGGAGAGGGGAGCACCCGAGCAGGGAGAAATGTTTGCACAAATGATTTAGACTAGCTATAATGCACAATCGATTCAAGGATTTAAGGAACGGGACAGAAGAGATTATGTTAGGATAGAAGACAACGAACATTTGCAGCAAGCCTATGAGTTTTGTTGGCCTTACTACCAACAGCTCTACGAGCATCGACTGCGAATTGAATGAAAATTAAGTATTTCAAGTATAAATGGATACATTACCAATCCTCTCGTTAAGCAAATTAAAAGACCTCAATGGTTCAAACTCAGGCAACGAAGAACACAAACGTCTCTATGACATCTGCTACGAGCATGGGTTTTTCTATTTGAAAGATCACGGCATCTCGGCAGATTTGGTTCGGCGAACGATCGCCGCATCCCGCAACTTTTTCCAGTTGCCAGAAGAGATCAAAAAAGCCTACGGCCAAGACAAGCAAACGGTTTATCCCAAGACATGTCGGGGCTACGTTCCCCTCTACGGTGAAACCCTTCACGAAAACGTTGGCCCCGATCCCAAGGAAATTTTCGATCTCGGCATAGAACGTCCACCATCGGACAAGCCTTTTACCGGTCCGACCGTGATTCCCGATGACATCGTAGCCCCCGATTTTGCAGCATCCCATTATCAGCTTCAAGGGAGATCGTAACCCAAATTGTGCCCCACCTGCTCCGGGCGCTGGCCGTTGCTTTAAACCGGGAACCCGATTGGTTTGACCCTTATTTTGATGATCGGATCGTCATCCATCGGACTATTTACTATCCCCCTGAAGGTGGTGTGGCAGGGAAACACACGGATAATGGTATTTTCACCGTATTAATCCAAGAATATTTCCCCAGTCCTTCCCTACGAGTTTATACCAAAAATGCCTGGATTGATGCTGACTGTTTGGAAGATGCTTTTGTCATCAACTTGGGCGATATGCTGCAACTCTGGACGAATGGCTTGTTTGTCAGCACTCCCCATGAAGTTATTCACAAGCTATCCAGGAGTCGGATTTCGATACCTTTCTTTATCTACCCTAATGTCAATGCAGTTTTTCAGCCGATAGGAACGGATAAAAAGATAAATCCTACTGAAGTCATGCTGAAAAACTTCAATTCAATTTGGGTTGCAAAAACCGGAGGAGGTCGAGCACGAGAATTAAAGTAATATTATGGCGATCTAATGATTGTGCGATCGAGAGATTAATCTCACATGAGGACTATATGACCTACCGTCATGCACCATCCCCACAGAAACCAAAAAATTGGCGGTTGACAACCCACAACCCACAACTAACAACTAACAACTAACAATTAACAATCATGTTTGACTGTATTATAGTAGGTGCGGGACCAGCAGGAGGAACGGCTGCTTATCATTTAGCGAAGCGGGGATGTTCCGTGTTACTGCTGGAAAAATCCTCCTTACCTCGCTACAAACCTTGTGGCGGTGGGGTTTCCTCCGCAGTGCAAGAGTGGTTTGATTTTGATTTGACTCCTGCTATCTCTCTCAAGGTTAACTCGGTATGCTATACTTGGAATCAAGGAGATCCGGTAGAGGTAAATCTGGAAGTTCCTCCCATCTGGATGGTGCGACGAGAGGTGTTTGACTACTTTCTGGTCAAGCAGGCGATCGCCCAAGGGGCCCAACTGCGAGACAAGACAGCAGTAACGGGAATAGAATGGCAGGGGGCCTACTGGCAGGTAAACACGGCAGATGAACCAGTAACAGGTCGCTATGCGATCGCCGCCGATGGTGCCAAAGGTCCAATGGCGAAATGGCTGGGTTTCTCACAACGTAAGTATACTATGGGCTCGGCTTTGGAAGCGGAAATTCCCACCGAACAGCAAGAATTAACTAGCGCCTATTTTGAATTAGGTGCGATTAAAAAAGGCTATGGTTGGAACTTTCCCAAAACTGATGGCTACTCCATCGGCGTGGGCCGTTTTTGGGGGAAAAGTCCTGAAAAGTTCAAGCATAAATTAGTAGAATATGCTAATATGTTTAATGTGGATGGGATAAATAAGCCCTATGGTCATCCCATATATTTGTGGAACGGGAATCAAAAGCTACACGCACAAAATGCAGTGTTGGCAGGAGAAGCCGCCTGCGTGGTAGACCCCTTTACCGCTGAAGGAATTCGCCCCTCTATCTTCAGTGGCATGCGTGCGGCCCATGCCATTGCTGAGGCGATCGCGGGGGATATAAATGCCCTGGAAAAATACACCACTACCATGAAAGAAGAGTGGGGTGCTGAGATGATCTGGGCCCAGCGAATAGCCCAAGCATTTTACAACTTTCCCAGCATCGGTTACAAAGCGGGAATCAAACAAAAGAGTAACACCATAACCATGACCAAGATTTTCGCAGGGGAACAGCGCTACTCCGATGCAGCTAAATCAGCATTAAAACGCTTGATGGGCTAATTGAGCAATTGTTAATTGAGAAAGGTAGATTGATTTATGTTCATGTCCATTTTCCATTCACCATTCACCATTCACCATTCGCAATTGGCAATTAGCCATAAATAAAAGTAGTAATAAAGGAAATTCCAACTCCCAGCATGAAACCGACAATTACCTGAAAGGGAGTATGTCCGAGTAATTCCTTTAAGCGGTCTTCGTTGAACTCAGGTTTCTCTTGAAATAGCTGGTCAATGATCTGGTTGAGAATGCGGGCCTGCTTGCCAGCAGCTTGGCGGACGCCAGCAGCATCGTACATGACGATAATAGCAAAAATAGTGGCGATCGCGAAATCAGGACTTTCCCAGCCAGTTTGCTGTCCCACTTCCGTGGCCAGGGCAGTCACCAGAGTCGAATGAGAACTGGGCATGCCACCAGTAGTGACTAAAGCGCGGACATTCAGCTTCTGATTTTTTACCAGATCGACCACTAGCTTGAGTGCTTGAGCGATCGAACAGGCGATCAGGGATACCAACAGCACGCGATTGTTCAGAATATGGCCAAGGTCGGGCATAATAGTTTTCTAGTTACTGCGGGTGGTGATAAAATCGGCGATCGCCATCAGGGGGATCGCCCGTTCTCCAAAGGGTTCCAGTTGAGCCTTCGCCTCCTGTACTAGGGAATGGGCCTGATTTTTAGACTCATCAATTCCCCAGATACTAGGGAAAGTCACCTTTTGGGCTTGCAGGTCTTTACCAGCAGTTTTGCCCAATTCTTCCTGGGTTGCCGTGATATCCAAAATATCATCGATAATCTGAAAAGCTAAGCCAATATTTTTCGCATATTGGGAGAGGCGTTCTAAATCTGATGCCGGACAGCCAGCTAGCATCGCCCCCGAGACTACTGTAGATTCTAACAGCGCTCCAGTTTTGTGAGTGTGAATATAATTGAGTGTTGACAAAGGCACGTCCGACTTGCCTTCATATTCCAGGTCCACCACTTGACCGCCCACCAACCCCGCCGCCCCGGAGGCTGTTGCTATCTGGGTAATTACTGCTAACACCCGATCTGCTGGAACCTCTTCAGTGGCCCGGGCAATATATTCAAAGGCATAGATCATCAAGCCATCCCCTGCTAGGATAGCAATGTTTTCCCCATAGACCTTATGGTTCGTCGGCTTACCTCTGCGGAAATCATCATTGTCCATGGCTGGCAAGTCATCATGGATCAATGACATGGTGTGAATCATCTCCAAGGCACAGGCCGTGGGCATGGCCATTTCCAGGGTGCCCCCCGTTAACTCGCAACTGGCCAGGCAAAAGATGGGACGCAGGCGCTTGCCACTAGCTAACAGGGAGTAGCGCATCGCCTCGTAGATCTTTTCGGGATAGCTGACCGGTAGCGCCCGATCGAGGGCTGCATCCACCAGTGCCTTCCGTTCTTGCAGGTAGACTGCTAGGTCAAATGCCTGAATAGAAGGTAGATTATCTTTCACTAACATCGCCCATCTCCTCCTACTATACTCGCTGGCTGTAGCTATCTACTGTATTTGACAACAGGGTGGCTACCGTCATCGGGCCAACGCCGCCAGGAACGGGCGTAATATATTGCGCCACCTTCCCAACTGTATCCCAATGGACATCTCCTACCAGACGGCTGTTACCTGCGGCGTCAGTGACTCGGTTAATCCCCACATCCACCAGTACGGATCCTGGTTTGACTATCTCACCCGCGATCGTTTGGGGACGCCCTACTGCCACTACGAGAATATCAGCTCTTTTTGTAATTTCTGATAAATTTTGGCTGCGCGAATGGGCAACCGTCACTGTCGCATCCGCCCCCAGCAGCATCAGGGCCATTGGTTTCCCCACCAGGATCGATCGTCCCACCACAACGGCATGTTTTCCCGTTACCGAAATCTCGTATTCCTGTAACAGGCGCATAATTCCCGCTGGCGTGCAGCTGCGCAGTCCCGGTTCGGACCGCACCAGTTTCCCCAGATTCGTCGGGTGCAGTCCATCGACATCTTTATCCGGGCGGATCTGATGCAACAGTGCAATAGCATCGAGATGTTCCGGTAGCGGTAGCTGGACCAGGATCCCGTCTACCCTCTCGTCTTCATTGAGGGAGGCGATCGCCTGTTCTAATTCTGCCTGAGTGGTCGTTGCTGGAAAATGCCGACCAAAAGAGGCAATCCCTACCTTAGCGCAGGCTCGCTCTTTATTGCGGACATAGACAGCACTCGCCGGGTTATCCCCCACCATCAGCACCGCTAACCCTGGAGGACGCTTGCCATCAGCTTTCCGGGTCTGCACGCGATCTAGCAATTCCGATTGTATCCGCTTGGCCAGGGCTTTACCATCTAATATTTGAGCCATTTTAGTCATGAGTGCTCTCCTCTCCATACTCGCTAAGGCGCTCGTATTTCGGGATGCGCCGATACAGTTGATGCCAAAGCTTCTTATTAAACTAAGCAAGACTGTCGCCAGTCCTGCTCGTCTTCAAAACCGGACATGAAACTTTCATCTCATCCGGCTCCTCGATTTTCCTATCCCGGCTTTTCCGGGCGCGGCTTTCTATTCTGTCATCTGTTCTCGTTTTTTGTTGATGACAGTAGTCATGGAGCAATTGTAGATTGTCATACCTGTCCTTACCGCCTAATGATTTCGGCAGGATATGGTCAACTTCTCACTTATCTCCGTCCTTAAACAGCATTCCGCAATATCCACATTTGCCCTTTTGTTTGCCCATGAGCGTTATTACTCGTGGACTCACTAGAGGACTCTTGCGCAGTCTCTTACTCCAATACACGAGGTTTCCATCCATTGGGCTTACTGTCCCTTTCACTTTTACGTGCCGTACAATTTCCGTTTCGGAGTGTAAGAGCAGCTTATCCCCTTTGTTGTCCCTGAAGTTCCATTGTCGGCTGCCTTCAGCTTTCCAATACTTCTTGGCTATCCAGCTCTTTAACTTGTTTGGGTGTCTTTGTTTTGCCCATTTCCACGTTATTTCCCACAGGTAGGTATCCAATTCTCCGAATATCTCCTTGCTTACCACCGTCCTGTGATAGTTGCACCACCCCCTTATTATCGGGTTCAGTTTGCTTATCAACGCTGCCTGTGGCGCGGCTTTGTGACTATCTACCACAGCCTTCAACTTTTCTTTGTGGTTTTTAATGGATTTGGCGCTGGGTTTTATTAGAGTTTTATACCCTTTCTGTGTCTTTCCACTTCGGTATTTCCCTACCTTGTATTGTCTGACGTTGTACCCTAAGAAATCAAATCCCGAGTCGTCTCCTTCCAAGGTGTGAGCTATTCTTGTTTTTTCCGGTTTTAGCTCTAATCCTACCCCTTTTAACCATCTGCTAATAACTTCTTTTGCCGCGTCAATTACCTCACGGTCCTTGTGCATTATTACAAAGTCATCCGCATATCGCACTACTCCTATCTCTTTCTGTTTGTTTTCTTTTGGCACGATTTTTTTGACTTCCGTTTCCATCCCATGCAATGCGATATTTGCCAGCAGTGGAGAAATTACTCCTCCTTGTGGTGTACCTGCATGCGTTGGTTGGTATTCGTACCTATCCATCACCCCGGCTTTTAGCCATTCCCGGATTTTCCTCCGTACTGGTGCGGAATTATTCAATTTTTTAAGTAGTGCGCTGTGGTCAATTTTGTCGAAACATTTGGCTATATCCGCATCAAGCACCCATTTAGGTTTTCCTTTGATGCATTGGAATATTGCATCTATTGCGTCATGACATCCTCTCGGGCGTCTGAAACCATATGAGTTTGCCTCAAATACTGCTTCCCATTCAGGTTCTAGTGCTATCTTGACTAATCCTTGTAGGGCCCTGTCGTATATCGTAGGTATCCCCAGTGGCCGCTTCTCATCCCTTCCGGGTTTTGGTATCCATACCCTTTGGGTTGGTTTCACCTTTCCCCCGTCATTGACTTTTAGCTTCCTAACCATTGGCTGTCTTTCGGAGGGTTTTAGCGCAACCACGCCATCTATCCCTGCCGTTTTCTTGCCCTGATTCTGCTGAGTTACCTGTCTTACCGCAATCATTTTTGCGGACCATGACCTCGTGAGTAATCCCCGGAGCCTGCGTACTAGCTTTTTGTCTCCTCTTTGAGCCGCTCTGTAGATGCGATGAAAGAATCTTAAATACACTCCGCTCTAGCTTGCGCCAGGGGACCGCATTCCAGTCATATACTTTCCTTTTGGACGTACACCGTGACATATTAAATTCTACTAACCTCTACATTTCAGTTAATCGTGAGGGCGTCAGCTTATCCTATCCATTACAGATAGGCTTGCTTCTCCGCTCAATCTTTCCCAGTTGCGACCTGCTTATGATTCCGCAGATGTTGCGCCTTCGGTGGCTACTTGGCTATCGACCTAACCAAGAGTACGTCAACTGGTTTACTTCGTTCCTGTGGATGATTGTTTGTGACCTTAGAAGATGACCATACGCCGGGTTTCTTGTCGGTGCTTGTTGGTCAGAGAACAACCTGCCAACGACCTTTATCCTTTCCTTTTTAGGCCAGTGTGTAAGCCTTATTCCACTGGTTATAGTTAACGACGCTGCATCATTTCGCTTTATGCTCCTCATAGCCACTTGCTTGGCGTTGACCTGCTCAGGCTGCTAGCCATTGACGCCAAATCACCCCGCTTTACGGATTGATGCCATCGCTACCGTAGGGGTGATGCTTTTATCCCCGCACCTGGGGAGTAGGACTTGCACCTACATCATCTCTGGGTTTCACCGGTTCCCTATGGTGTTTCCACCGGTAGTCGGCTGGCCCCACAAGTTGTCAGGACTGATGAAATCCTGCTAGCGGTCTCGGTTCAAAGGCTTGATATACGGTCGTTTGACCGTATTTTTCCTTTCAGGACCTTTACGCTAAACGAGTCGCACTGTTCTTAACTATTTGGTGTCCCAAAGGATATCATGCTTGTATAGCAACACAATCACGTTTTTGCATTCTGGGTCTTTTGATAAGCATGATAAAGTCTCTTCATAAAGGTGTCAAGAGTTCTATCGGCCCGCGGACTTTCGTTTCCGGAGCACCCACCTATGTTGTGCGCAGGATGCGACACAACAGGGTGGGTGCTCCCGGAAACGACCGAAAAATCGGCACCGCCTTGCTGCTCCTGGGGCTGTGGGGTTGCGGTAACTCGGCACTGGATATCAAGCTCACCAATATCGGTGATATCCCAGCGCATCCCGAAGCACGGATCGGCGCACTGCGCAGCGGAGGGTTCCCGGAGCGTGCCAGCCGTGCGCATAAGCGAGTGCTCAGAGGAGAGCAGATCCCCAAGGGCACAACTACAGTTTACTTAAGAGGCACAGTCATCAAGCAAGTCCCCTTGCTGGATGCTCAACTCTATCAACTGGACGATGCTAGCGGTAAGATGTGGGTGTTCACTACCTCAAGCTTGCCCCGACTCGGAGATGAAATTACGATCGCTGGGGATATCCGCTATGAAAGCATTCCTGTGGAAGGACTAGATTTTTCCGAAGTCTATGTCTGGGAAACCCAAAAGCTAGAACAACCAGATCGAGGGGATGCAACACGCTATGAATCGCAATAATTGAGAATTGAAAATTGAGAATTGAAAATTGAGAATTGAAAATTGAGAATGAATGCTTCGCATATGGGTGAGATGCTGTTGGGTATGCTACAGTGTAAAGGAAGTGAAAAATGCTTAAGAAAATTATTCTGGAAAACTGGAAAAGCTTCCAGTATGCTGAACTGCCGATCGACCCATTGACCGTGCTCGTAGGTACTAATGCTAGTGGCAAATCTAATGTTCTTGATGCTTTAGATTTTCTCAAGCGGATGGCCTGGGATGTGGAAATTCATAAAGCTTTGACGGGCGATCGCTATTTTCGGGAAATCCGGGGCGGACTTGAGTGGGCGAGTTTTAATGATAACAAAGAAGAGCGCCAACCATTCACATTAAAAGCATTAATTCAAGGAGAAAATGAAACCACTGATTACCTTTACAGCATTACCATAGAAATTTCTTACCGGGCAAAGCTATGGGCTGAATCTCTTTTCCGGTTAAAGCAAACATCTGGGAATGCTATTGAGAAAGTCTGCTTATTTCAGACAGATGCTCCATCGGAGTCGAGCATCTATATACTGCTCGAAGAAAAACATCAATTGCCCTTTGGCACAGACCGCCTCTATTCTAAGTTAAACTGGTTGATGCTGGTTAGCGGACTAGACGAAGAAGTCGTGGGAGGGATTAAGGTAGTTTTACAAACCCTCAGAAACATTGTTATCTTAAATCCAATTCCTGTCAACATGCGGGATTACTCAGCAGTTGACGATCGGATTGAAGATGATGCATCCAATATTGCCGGGTTACTGGCAGCATTACCAGAGAAACAAAAAGAGCAAGTGGAATCAACTCTATCTGCTTACGCCAGGAAGTTGCCAGTAGGAGATTTTCAGAAAGTCTGGGCAGAAAAAGTGGGCAAGTTTGGTTCCCATGCCATGCTTTATTGTGAAGAATTATGGAAACCGGATGAACCCAAATTGATTGATGCCCGGGTCATGTCAGATGGAACCTTGCGCTTTCTAGGAATTGTAACAGCATTGCTGACCCTCCCAGAAGGAAGTCAACTGGTAATTGAAGATGTCGATAGCGGACTTCATCCCTCCCGTGCGGACTTATTGATCGAAATGCTGCGAGAAATTGGCGAACAGAGGAAAATTGATATTTTGGTGACGACTCATAATGCAGCTATGCTAGATGCTTTAGGACCAGAGATGGTTCCGTTTGTGGCGGTCGCCCACCGAGATCCTGAGACGGGAGCTAGCAGACTGACGCTTCTAGAAGAGATTGAAAACCTGCCCAAGTTGATGGCATCGGGAACCTTGGGTAAACTGACGGCTAAGGGGGCGATCGAAAGGAGTATTTCGGGCTAAGTTAAGCATGAAGAAGATTCTAATCCTAGATACATCAATTTTATGCGTTTGGTTGCAAGTTCCTAAAATGGATACTTGTGGCTCTGATAACGACAAATGGGATTTTGAGCGTGTCGATAACTGCATCAAAGAAGAAATTCGTGCATCTACTACCTTGGTACTCCCGTTAGCCACTATCATAGAAACAGGCAATCACATTGCTCATGCTGGGACAAAACGTCGCCAAACTGCCCAAGCTTTAGCAGAAATTATGATTAAAGCAGCTGATGAGAAAAGTCCTTGGGCGGCTTTTACTCATCAGTCAGAGTTGTGGGAGTCCGAAGGACTGAAAAATTTAGCAACGTCATGGCCAGATCTAGCAGTTCAAAAGATTTCTATCGGCGATGCGACAATTAAAACCGTAGTTGAATACTATGCTAAAATGGGTTTTCAGGTAGAGATTCTCGCAGGAGATATGGGACTGAAAGCATTTGAGCCAATGACTCCTCCCAGGCGCAGGAGAAGTTGAGAGGGTACACCGCAATTTCTCGGTGGGTCTACCTTCTGACAGACAGGCGAGACAAGTCCTACGCAAATTTTAGAGATCGCCTCTAATGACTGCTTAAAACTCCTGCACGGCATCATACTGGTCGGATAGTCAATATAGCGTAGCAATAAGGCTAAATCTAAATCGGGAAAAAACCTACTTCTGGGCACCTCATGATACTCTTCTTTTCTCAAATTAAAAATCCGCAGTTGGTTTGACTGACAAAGCCAAACTTCCGGAACTCCTATCTGTTTGTACAGTTCTCGCTTGTCGATCGCGCCGCTAGTCATTATGACTTCTATGACAATATCTGGAACATCTTTATCGCTACTAATGCAGTAAGAGTCATCAGGTGCGCCATAAGCATAACCGGTCTTCTCAATGGGAAACCTCCCACAAAGGTAAAACCGGATACCTTTTTCTTTCATGTAAGCTTCTAGCAGCAACCCCAGGGTACTTTTGATCCGTTCGTGCTTGCGACTCGGTGGTGAGATAATCTCTAATACTCCTGCTAAATAGAACAATCTTACTGCTTGCAGACCGTCGAAACTGGTCTTGATCGCCTGGAAACGATCCCAGGTGATGTCCCCTAGGGTGATAATACTCTCTTTGTCTGCTTGACTGACTTGTTTTCGGAGGGTTTGAGGATTCATAAGCCATGATTTTTACTCTGTCTGATTCTATCCTAGCACAACCCCACAGCAGCACCGCCTGCTGTAGTTTTACGGTTTTCCAGTCTCTTTCATGCTCAATTTTCCCTAAGTGGAGTATTATCCTCTAGCATCGATCGCATCATTTGTGGTCTCGCAGGTATTTGAGAAACCCCGGTTCTGGGCGGCTTCTAGTTGACAAATGACCTATATTTATGCTTGACTATTGGTAGATGTCACGATCGGGAAATTATGTTATGGAAAAAGATGCCCGATCGCATCGGTAACCATCTTGAAAAGATGCTCTGCGGTGACTTGTCAGCCTTTTGGGCTCAAAGGCGAGAAATAACCCATAAATATTCAGGTTTTTTGGCTGAAGGCCCGAGCAATTGAACGTCAGAGGTTTTGGATCTCAACAGCCAGGTTTTAAACGTCAATCTTGAGGTTTTTAACCTGAATGGCGAGCCGAAACACAGGATATTTCAGCAAAAATAGCTCAATAGCGAGCCAAAATACAGGTTTAATCATGGTTCGGGTATGGGAGGCGATCTCACCACCCTGGGAAGGAGAAGATAACGGTTGTACCGGTCACCATACCCGATCTCCTGTAGCCGTGTAGCGCGGGAGTATCTCTATTTTGTAATCTAGCCCCTGCGCAGCGGAGGGGGCGTTAGGGAGCTGGGGCTAAGTTCTAGTAGCCGGACCCTTTAGGGTTCGGGCGGCGGTGGTGGTGGGGCGGTGGTGGTGGCTACCATCAGCATACCCATTATGATAAAGTCTGTAGAAACCGATCGCCAAGTCTGACCCGTGAAGAAGCATTCCGACTCTGCATCTACATCCCAAACCGATCTGCCTCCCAACGCTGACTACCGGCTGCTGGACCGCAGCAAGCTGACCCCCATGTTGCAGCATTATGCCGAAGTCAAGGATAAATACCCCCACGCCCTGCTGCTATATCGGGTGGGTGATTTCTTTGAGTGCTTTTTCCTAGATGCGGTGACCATCTCTCGGGAACTGGAACTGGTTCTCACTAGCAGAGAGGGGGGTAAGGAAATTGGCCGGGTCCCCATGACCGGAGTTCCCCATCACGCCCTCGATCGCCACAGTACCAATATAGTCGAAAAAGGTTATCCCTTGGTGATCTGCGACCAAGCTGAAGATGCTGCTACCGCTGCTGCCGAACGCCGCATGGTTACCCGGGAGGTGACCCAAGTGCTGACCCCCGGTACTTTAACTGAGGAGGGCATGTTAAGTCCCCGTCGCAATAATTTCCTGGCAGCCGTTGTCATTGCTGGAGTAAATTGGGGGTTAGCCTATGCAGATATTTCTACGGGAGAATTTCTCACCACCCAAGGGAGTAACGCGGAATATCTCACTCAAGAACTGATGCGCTTGCAACCTGCGGAAATTCTGGTTCCTACTAATATGCCAGACTTGACTGGGATGATGGTGCGTCCGGGAGAAGCTTCCCCACATTTACATGAATGTCTGCCCTCGACCTTTTGCTACGCTTGGCGTCCCCAACATGTCTTCGGTTTGGCGGAGGCAAAGGAACGACTCCTGGATAGGTTTAAGGTGCGATCGCTCGAAGGGATGGGTTGCGACCAGTTACCTCTGGGGGTGCGGGCGGCGGGGGGACTGCTGGAATATCTGGAGGAAACCCAAAAGCAAAGCCATGTTAATATGCAACTGCTGCGCACCTATTCCACTACGGACTTTCTGATCCTAGATTACCAAACCCGCCGCAATTTGGAAATAGTCGAAACCGTTCGGGATGGCAGTTTTCACGGTTCTCTCCTCTGGGCGATCGATCGCACCACAACCCCCATGGGAGGCCGGGCCTTGCGCCGCTGGTTGCTGCAACCTTTGCTGAAGTCCAAAGGCATCCGATCGCGCCAAGATACGATCGGTGAATTAGTAGAAAATACAGAACTGCGGAAAAACCTACGGCAACTATTGCGGCAAGTCTACGATCTCGAAAGATTAACAGGTCGGGCGGGTTCTGGTAGGGCCAATGCCAAGGATCTCTTCGCCCTAGCATCATCCCTAGACAAATTACCGGAACTATCTGCTATCACAGCTAATACCCATTCACCCTTCCTGAGAACCTTACAGGAAGTACCGCCAGAATTAGATCAGTTAGCGCAAAAAATTAAAACCTATCTGGTAGAACCACCTCCCCAGCAGTTAAAAGAAGGGGGTTTAATTCGACCGGGGGTAAACGAAATGCTAGATGAAATGCGGGAGGCTGCGGCAGATGACCAAAAGTGGCTGGCGAATTTAGAAAGCCAAGAGAGACAGCGGACGGGCATAGGCAATCTGAAAGTCGGCTATAACAAAACCTTCGGCTATTATATTAGCATCGCCCGGGCCAAAGCGGACCATGTTCCCGATGATTACACTCGCAAACAAACCCTAGTTAATGAAGAACGCTATATTACCCAAGAGTTGAAGGAACGGGAAGCGCGAATTCTCACGGCCCGGGAGGAACTCAACGAGTTAGAATACGATATCTTTATCCGTCTGCGGGCGGAAGTGGGAGAAAAAGCCCCAGTAATTAGAAATGTTTCCCGGACCGTAGCCGCAATTGATGTCTTGTGCAGTTTAGCAGAAATTGCTGTCATCCAGGGTTATTGCCGTCCCACGATCGTGGAAAGTCGAGAGATCGCGATCGCAGAGGGCCGTCATCCCGTGGTCGAACAAACTTTATCCGCCAACTTCTTTGTCCCCAATTCCACTACCATTGGGAAAGAACTCTCAAACGAATCTCCCGATTTAATTATCCTCACTGGTCCCAATGCTAGCGGTAAAAGTTGCTATTTGCGACAGGTAGGCTTAATTCAACTGATGGCCCAGGTGGGGAGTTTTGTGCCAGCGGAGTCCGCGACTCTGGGACTGTGCGATCGCATTTTCACGCGAGTGGGGGCGGTGGACGACCTGGCCACGGGTCAATCTACATTCATGGTCGAAATGAACGAAACTGCCAATATCCTCAATCACGCGACGGCCCAGTCTTTGGTGTTGCTGGATGAAATAGGCAGAGGAACGGCTACTTTTGACGGTCTTTCTATTGCTTGGGCGGTAGCAGAATACCTGGCAGGGGAAATCAAATCCCGGACAATATTTGCTACCCACTATCACGAACTGAACGAACTAGCTTCCATTTTATCTAATGTGGCAAACTTCCAGGTAACGGTCAAGGAAATGCCCAATGAGATTATCTTTTTGCATCAAGTACAACCCGGAGGTGCTTCTAAATCCTATGGCATAGAAGCAGGGCGTTTGGCAGGTTTGCCCCCAGTAGTGATTCAGCGGGCCAAGCAGGTGATGGGACAGATTGAAAAGCATAGCCAAATCGCGATCGGACTGCGTGAAGGAATTGAAGATTAGACTTCTCTCTTCTCTCTTCGTTGTTAGCCCGCCGGGGGTTCAAACCCCCGGCTAATAGCTAAAGTCGGTGTTATACCGACTGAAAGCATTATAGATAAAAATGTAGGTTGGGTAGAGGAACGAAACCCAACAGGGATGTAGTAGAATGTAGGTTGTGTAGAGGAACGAAACCTAATAAAAAAATTCAGGATTTGCGCACAATAGCCCAAATAGATTATCATGTAGATAGTGGTCCCAAAATCACAAAAGCAAAAGCAAAACCCATGGAAAGCTTGAACCTAAAACAGACCCACAAACCCGTTAAAACCTATTACCAAGCATTGCAGCAATTTGCACGACTCGGTGTGGACCACGAACTGGCGGTCAGAGATGCTTTTGCCGATCTTCTGAAAGCTTGCTGTCAGCAGTTTAATTGGACTTTGGTACTGGAAAAAACGGTAAAACTGGACCACAAACGCATCCAGGTGGATGGAGAATTGGTACGAGACGATACCCTCCGCCACGGTTTCTGGGAAGCGAAAGATAGTCAGGATGATTTGGCCTCGGAGGTGAAAAAGAAGTTTGCGGCGGGCTATCCTCATGATAATATTCTCTTTCAAGCACCCGATCGGGCGATTCTCTGGCAAGGGGGAAAGCAAATATGCGATCGGGACATCACGAAACCGCAGCATCTAGTCGAAACCCTGAAGCTGTTCTTTGAGTATCGGACCCCCGAGATCGAACAGTGGGAGATAGCGGCGACGGAGTTTGGCAACCGGGTGCGAGACTTGGCGGGAAAACTGATCGATCTCATTGCGACCGAAAAGAAAACTAATCGGAAGTTTATTCAAGCATTCCAGAAATTTGCCGAAATCTGCCGGGAAGCGATTAATCCAAATATAGCAGAAGCGGCCATAGAAGAAATGCTGATTCAGCATTTGCTGACGGAACGGATTTTTCGTCGCATCTTCGATAATCCCGATTTTACCCGCCGGAATATAATTGCCGTTGAAATAGAAAAGGTGATTAATGCCCTCACTTCCAAGTCCTTTAGTCAAGATCATTTCCTGGGAAATGTGGACTATTTCTACCGGGCCTTGGAGTCAACGGCGGCCACCATCGAAGATTATAGCGAAAAGCAGCATTTCCTGAATACAGTTTACGAGAAGTTTTTCCAAGGATTTGCAGTGAAGGTGGCGGATACCCATGGGATAGTCTACACGCCGCAACCGATCGTGAATTTTATGGTCAAGAGTGTAGAAGAGATTCTGCAACGGGAATTTGGCAAATCTTTGAGTGACAAAGGAGTGCATATTCTCGATCCGTTTGTGGGTACGGGAAACTTTATCATGCGGGTGATGCGGGAAATCAGAAAAACGGCACTTCCCCATAAGTACGACCATGAGTTACACTGCAATGAGGTGATGCTGCTGCCCTATTATATCGCCTCCATGAATATCGAACATGAATATTTGCAGGCAACGGGAAGCTATAAACCCTTTGAAGGGATCTGCATGGTGGATACCTTTTCCGACCAGCAGGTACAGCAGTTGTCCTTATTTACGCCAGAGAATACGGCCCGGGTAAAAAGGCAAAGACAATCTCCCATTTTTGTGGTCATTGGTAACCCGCCTTATAATGCAGGTCAGGTGAATGAGAACGATAATAATAAGAATCGCAAGTATGAGGAGATAGACAGGCGGGTGAGAGAAACATATTCTAAAGACTCGCAAGCGACTAATAAGAATGCACTGTCAGATCCATATGTGAAAGCAATTCGCTGGGCATCGGATAGAATAGGGGATGAGGGGATTGTAACGTTTGTCAGCAATAACAGTTTTATCGATCAAATTGCCTTTGATGGGATGCGCAAACATCTCCAGAAAGATTTTGATGTAATCTATGTTGTTGATTTAGGCGGAAATGTCAGGAAAAATCCTCAACTATCGGGAACGACGCACAATGTGTTTGGCATTCAAGTCGGTGTTAGCATTAACTTGTTGATCCGCAAGGGGAAAAGTACACAACCAGCACAAATTTACTATAGGCGGGTGGATGAGTTTTGGCGCAAGGAAGAAAAATATGAATATTTGGATAAGTCGTCAGATTGTGGTAAGATCGATTGGCAATTAATTAAGCCCGATCGTAAATATACCTGGCTAAGGGAAGGGTTGCAGGATGAGTTTGAAACCTTTATCCCGATGGGAGACAAGAAAATTAAATCCTCCCATATGGAAGAAGGAGTAATTTTTAACTTATTTAGTCGAGGAGTTAGTACAAGCCGCGATGCTTGGGCTTATAATTTTAATCGCGAGGAGTTAGCAGAAAACATTAAACACACGATCGCAAATTACAACGAACAGATGGTAAGATGGAGTCAGAGGAGCGACAGTTCGGTCAGCCTTGATAATTTTGTTACTAGCGATGATAGTCAAATTAGCTGGTCTGGGGACTTAAAAGACCATTTAAAGAGAAGAATTGCTCTCCAATACAATCATGATGCTGTCCGACTTTCGATCTATCGTCCTTTCACTTGCTCTTTTCTCTATTTCGATCCTCATTTAAATAATCGTCGCTATCAATTTCCATCGATATTGCCCACTCCAGAGACTGAAAAAGAAAGTCATGTGATTGCTGTCACAAATCATTCACAAATTCCCTTTGTTGTTTACATAGTGAATTATCTTCCCTGTGCAGATGTTGGAGGACGTCCCGGACAAGGCTTCCCCTTTTACACTTACGATAAAGACGGAAGCAACCGCCAAGAAAACATCACCGACTGGGCCCTAAGGGAATATCGCCGCCACTATCAAGACGATACAATTACCAAATGGGATATCTTCTACTACATCTACGGCATTCTCCACCATCCAATCTATCGCCAGCGCTACGCCGCCAACCTGAAACGGGAATTACCCCGCATTCCCTACGCCCCTGACTTTCACGCCTTTGCCCAAGCAGGTAAACGTTTAGCAGAACTGCACCTCAACTACGAACAACAACCCCCACATCCCCTCAACTGGATCGAAAATCAGGACGTTCCCCTGAATTGGCGGGTGGAGAAAATGAGACTCAGCAAAGATAAAACCCAACTGATCTACAATGAGTTTCTCACCCTCAGCGGTATCCCCCCCGCAGCATTTGCATATCGTTTGGGGAACCGTTCTGCCTTAGACTGGATAATAGACCAATATCGGGTCAAAATAGATAAACGCAGCGGCATCGTCAACGACCCGAACCGCCTAGATGACGAACAATATATCCTGCGGTTAATTGGACAGGTCATTACCGTGAGTCTGGAAACTGTACAAATAGTTAATAGTTTGCCCAGTTTGGGCATTCCTCTCGTTCCCTGACTCTGGCAGGGAACGAACATCTTGAGGTGAGGCCTCCGCTTCAACGAGAGTAATCTAAGGGAGCTAAGATAGGAGGCAGAGCCTCAATATAGCGTTCCCAGGTTCTACCTGGGAACGAGAGTAAACCAGTAGGAATGCCTGCACCAGGATCTCAAGGGTGAGGATCCCCCCCAGGGATCGCCCGCTACTGACCAGAGCCCTTAATTGCTCTACTCTATCAACTTCTGCATGACCGCACCCCTTGGGTCTGGCGATCGGATCGGCTGTAAGGGTGTTCTGACCGAATCATTCAGTTATTCGACTTTATTTCTCTTCACCTCCTCTTTAGGAGTATTATGGTCTTGCGCCCGTCGATCTCCCATGGGATACCCCAGTCGCCGGGAAGTTGCTCAATATGTTGGTGGGGAGTGATTTCCACACGAGAGTAGCTCCTGCAGCTTTTTAAACAGGAGCTGATGTCGCACTTAATGAGTCTGTCCTTTATAACAAGGAGCTGTAACACCCTTGGTGCTTAGGTGGAAACTACACAAGCGAGACTTGGAGTCAATGGTTTATGTTTATGTTGGTTTTGGCGGCTGCATCTGTTGAATTAGCGTGGACAACGCTGGCATCTTGAAAGATTTGGAAATTCGATCCTTAATGTACGAATAAAAATTCACTCCGTTTTTGCGGCAGGTGTCAACCAGAGCCAAAAACACTTCCCACGCCTGAGTCCCCTGTAGAGTGCGGGTTCCATTGGAGATTTTGCGCTTAATCACATACTCCCGGACTGTCCGCTCTGCCTCATTATTGTCAAGAGGAACTTCAGGAAAATCTAGAACTAATAGTAAATAAGGCTTCTTCTGTTTTGTTAAATCAATTCTATGATCTAAAGCACTGTATCCGGTTTGACGGGAAAACAATTTGTCAAATTCGGTTTCAAGCAACAGTTTTTGTTGTCGCTGCTCTTCTGTGCTTTGCTGTTGATAGGCTTTGAGTTGATAATAGTAAATCCAAAAATAAGAGAGAAATTGTGCCAGGCTTTTTTGATGAGAGGGAACCAGAGGAGTCAGCTTTTCGTAGTGTCGTCCTTCATGAATCCAGCATAAACTACGATGGTTCGTCTGGTTGTGAAATTGTCCCGCGTCATCAGCCACCAAAATATCTATGTAGTCCCCGAGCTGCTTTTTCTTCTTGTCAGGCAAAATACTGTCAACTAAATCATCTGATTGAACAACTGCTAATTCAGTTGGATCCAACTGCAATTCGTTTAACATTTGGAGAACTGTTTCAGAGTTTTTGCGCTCTCTGGTAAAAAAACTGCTATAGTAAGGATTGCAGAGTGTGAATACATAGCAATTTTTCCCATTAACCCGCATCCCCGTATCATCAATTTGGTGATAACTGGTACTGCCCAGTCCCGCTTCTAAAATAGCATTTCGTTCTTCAGTAAATTCTCTTAAATATTGCCGAGTTATTAAGTTAGATATTTTTCCCGCCGAGATTACTATTCCCTGAGACTGCAACAATTTAAGAATCTTTTCTTCTGGCACTCGTAACTGATAATACAAAGTGAGAACAAATGCTTCGAGTTCACTCCCGTAAGATTTGCCTTTTAATCCTTGCGGCAACTGGGCTTCGTAAAATTTCTCCGTACTAGGTGAATAGAGTCTTTCTAGTCGATAAATAACCGTGTCTGTTTTAAATATAATATTTTGAATTGTTACTTCTCGGTAGCCTCTATGGGTGATATCTGACGGCAAGTTACTCCGAGCCAGTTTGATAACCTCTTCTCTGTCAATATGAATAAGTTGGCGACGTTCCTGGGGGGGTTTTCGGTTTTTTCTTTTTTCGCTCTCGACTATTGGGCTGCTCTGGTTTGGCCTCCGCAGAAGTATCAGCTTTAGAAGTATCAGCTTTGGCTTGAGGTTTGATGTCAGGTTTTCCCTTGTGCCCTTTGAGCGCGGCTATTTCATCTCTCAATCGTTGATTGTCAGCTTTCAATTCAAGGTTTTGGCTGTATAGGTCTTCTAGGTAATTGAGTAACCGCTGCAAAACTTCCCGACTTTTTGGGTCGAGATTCTCTGTGTCTTGGTCGAGGTCAGCAAGCCAATTCTTAGTCATGTCTTCCAACTTACTACTTATTTATCGAATTTGTCAACCCTGGGCGCGGGATTTTGAAAAAAATCAGCTGTCGCGCATCTCAACTGCATATTCGGGCGCTCGGCTGCCGACTCACCACTTCGAGGTCAAAACCCCCCACCCCGTAAGCATTTGAGAAGTTTTCGCTCCTCAAAAATTGCTCTTGTCCTGTTAGGCATTCCGAGGCAGTACAAGGGCTGTTCACTCCAGTCCGATGGCCCGAGTAACTATGCAGTACCGGCAGTACCCATATTCCTTCACCACCAAGATCTTGAGCAATTACGTCGCCGGATCCTCCTAGGGGGATCGGTGCTGTAACTTCTGCATGACCAGGAGGGTGGGGAGGCGGCGGGGGGATCTCCCTCGGGAGCCCCTCGTTCCCTGGCGACCCCTGCAACTTCTGCATGACCACACCCAGTATTGAGTCTAGTCTGTGGCTCACTTATCAGAGAACCATCAGTGGCGAAAACCGAAGACGATCGAGTCTCTCCGGGAGAATAGTTTTTGCTGCCCGGGCAATTTTCGTTCCTTTTGTCTCAATTTTCCATTTGTCATGCTTTCTCAGAACGGGCTCTTCGAGCATAACATTATTCAACCAGCACCTGCTATTGACTCGATCGTCAACTACTGGCGATCGCCCGCCCGGTCTCCCTTGCCAACCGGCATAGCGCTCCCTAGCACCAGATAATCTCCTATACCATAACTTAAGCGAAACTAGCAAAAATGTTAGATGCCATTACAAAAGTTAATAAAAGAGCAGCAAAAAGTTAAGCTTCATTAAGAACTAGCCCAGAGGCTCTCAGGGGCGTGATAACTTTTATTGATGTTGGCAATGACGCAGCTAAGGGAAGGAGAACACCTTGAATAGACATCAACCACAAACCCAAAACCCAATATCGAGTGAAGGCTTCAGCGAGTACGTAGCCCATCTTCAGCTTCACATGGCCCTACAAGCTCGCAACCTGGTCCCCAGTCTCAAGCAAACCACAAATAGCCGAGAACAGCTCCTACAGCAAACTCAGGCCAATTTTGAAAAGCTGGCGTCTCGTCAAGGCATCTAGGACTACACCGGTGCCACGCCGGTATCGGACGTTGCGGGCAGGAAAATTAAGGGGTACTCGACACAGCCCTTCCTCTAGTCTGGACACCAAATTCTGGATGCAAACAGGCTAGATAAATTGTTGTTCTACTCCGTGTTTGCAATAATCAGGCGACAACGCCTGATTTTTTTACCTCCAAGCCGAACGGGTCTGGCCAGCACCTGGCAGCGGAGGGGGCCCGGAGCGTGCGCACCCCAGCAGGATGGTAAAACAGCATAATAGGATAGATAAGCTGTTTCTGCATGTGCGACGGGGCAGTAGAAGTTCTTTCAGTCTGGGGAAATTCAGTTTTGAAGATTTTTAGCACCCTCAGTCCCAAGTTAACCTCCGACCTGCTGGGACTGTTCGTGGCAGCTTTGCTGTTTTGGTGCAGTATCGGTTCCCTGCTGGGCACCCTGCCTCTGTATATCCAGCATGTGGGGGGCACTCCTCAAGATGTGGGCATTGTCATAGGATCCTTTTCCATCGGACTGCTGCTGTCTCGCAGACCTCTGGGGCAGATGGCGGACAAGCGGAGTCGTAAAATTGTTCTGTTGATTGGGATCTCGGTGGTGGCGATCGCCCCCCTGGGCTATCTTAGTTCTGTGTCTATTCCGGTGCTGATAGCAGTCCGGGCGTTCCACGGCATCAGTATTTCTGCCTTGACCACAGCCTATCTGGCCCTAGTGGCAGACATTTCTCCCCCCAACATCAGGGAGAAATTATTGGCTACATGCTGTTGGTGGCTCCCTTGGGTCTGGCGATCGGGCCAGCTGTGGGGGGTATTGTGACCGAATCATTCGGTTATGAGCCTTTATTTCTCTTGACCTCCTCTTTAGGACTGTTAAGTCTAGTCTGTGGCTTACTTCTCAGAGAACCATCGGTGCAGAAAACTCCACAGGATCTCCCAGAGAAGCCCAAATCAGACAAATTCTGGAGTTTGTTAAACAGTCATCCCATCCGCATTCCTACCCTGGTGCTGTTCCTAGTGGCACTGGTTTTTGCAGCCCGGACAACATTCGTTCCTTTATTTATTAAAGATATGAATGTCGATCTTAATCCCGGCTGGTTCTATACTGCCAGTGCGATCGCTAGCTTCTGCACTCGCATAGCAGTCGGTCCCTTGAGCGTGCGGTTTGGCAGAGGGTTGTTTATTAGCATTGCTATCCTGCTGCAAGCCTTGGGGATGCTAATTTTGTGGACTTTCATCCAGGATGCCAGAGGCTTTTTAATCGCAGGCATTATAGAAGGGTCGGGGTTTGGTATACTTATTCCTTCCCTGTCTGCGATGATGGCAGACCGCTGCCACCCTCAAGAACGGGGGCGGATTTTTAGTTTGTTCCTGGGCGGATTTGATTTGGGTATCGCGATCGCAGGTCCAGCATTTGGCACCCTTGCGGATTTATTTAATTATCATACTCTGTTCGCCCTTGCTGCTGCGATCGCCTGTATCAATCTCATAATTTTCACCACCATGTCCAGTAAAAACTTATCTCATTCTCTCCGGTATGCGATCGGCAGGGGCAAAGATGTTTATGCCATCGATTAATCTGTTGCGTAGGGCTTGTCTCGCCTGTCCGCGTAGGACAAGCATCTCGCCTGTCAATATTACCATCGGGCAAAAATGGTCTAAAATAAGAAATCAAGGCTAAGGGGGAAATGCAATGAATCAGAGACAATCTTGGACCTGCGATGGGGTGCCCAAAGATGGGAACCCATACCCCCATTGTTCTGGTCCCCACGAACCCTATGAAAATTACGGTCCCGACTGTGTTATGTCTGCCCAGGGAGGCAGTAGAGCCAAAAGGGAAGCAGAATATTTCGAATCAAAAGACTTTCGTGTCTAGAGCTAGCACAAAACTGTCTCTGGGCCCGATCGCCCTAGTAGCAGTGCTGATTATCCTAGCCGGGGGAGTGATTTCTTTGGTAGCGGATCGGATAAAAAGTATCGATGAAGAAATAACAACCTCGGCAGGTTTCGTCAGTGAAAAAGCTACGAATAAAGAAATGTTCAGTCAGGGGGAGAAAATTCTGTTGAATGAAACTCAATTGAAGTTAGAGGGGGCATCAGAATTTGCCCGGCAGCAGTGGAGTCGGGCCCAAAGTCTCTATCAACAAGCCTCGGACGCTAGGCCCAACGATCCAGAAGGCAAAATTTATCTCCAGAATGCCATAGCTAGAAAAGCCGGCAATCCTCTGACCATAGCAGTAGTAGTTCCTATTACTGCGAGTGCCGACTCAGCTAAAGAAGTGCTGCGGGGGGTCGCCCAATATCAAGCAGAATATAACCAGTCTCCCTCGGCCTCAGTCGGACGCCTGTTAGAAGTAGTAGTGGTCAATGACATGGCACCGGGTGTTGGGACATGGCATCGATCCGACGCCATTAAACCTTTGGGCAATCTCGAACGTCACCGGATGGTCTTCGTCCAAGAAATCGGCGGGTTGATTCCGTACCAAAGCATGTTTTCTGTACTAATTGCGGGACAAAGAACCCAGCGGCTTCCAATTTCTGTTCCGAATGCGGGACGCGGCTAAGGCTTAGTTGAAGAGGTTCGTAATAAGGACTTTAGTCCTTACCTGCGATCGCACAGCAACGAAAGAGGGAATCTGTAGGTTGGGTTGACGGAAACCCAACCTCACCAAGCCCGTTGGGTAATTCCTGCAAGAACCCAGGAAGAACAGAGGTTTATAGTGATTGCTAAACTGAAAGCAAAACACTGGTCCGGAGTGATTACCTACCGAGATCGAACCATTCGGATTATCTCAGTCCGCAGATCCCGAACAGAAGAGGTTGCACTGTATGAAAGCTCAAGAATTTGACCGAAAATTTGACGCTGGTGAAGACATCAGCCAACTGCTTGACCTATCCAAGGCTAAACGCCCCCGACGGAAACAGCAACGCATCCAACTCGACCTACCCACCTGGATGATCGAACAGCTTCAACGAGAAGCCAACCGCCTAGGGGTTACCCCCCAAGCGATCGTCGAAACCTACCTTGCTGAACGTTTAGCCACCAACTAACGTTCGCAGAAGACGACATACATCTACAAAAGGGAGCATCTCACTTTTGCTATTTTGCATTAAATACTGCTAATTGCGTATACGCAGTGCGCGACGCAGGAGCGCTAGGTCGAATTGCGAATGGAAAATGGAAAATAGCCCAATTCTCAGACGAGTGCATCTCAATGCAAGCTCTTCGTAGGTTAGCTTAACATTTGTTACCCAACAAGCGCAACGCTAACAACATCTTGTCAGTTGGGTTTCGCGCCTCTACCCAACCTACAACATTAATATTTTTGCGCTCTCCCCACTTTTGAGGACTAAAGTCCTCACTACAAACCTGGATATAAGTTTAAGGTAGGTCGGTGCTGCCCATCAGGTAGCGATCGCACTCCCGCGCCACCCCACGACCTTCATTAAAAGCCCACACTACCAAACTTTGACCGCGACGGCAGTCGCCAGCAGCGAAGATCCCAGGAATGCTAGTGGTATATTTGTTATACTCGGCTTTAATGTTGCTGCGAGGATCCCGATCGAGTCCCAAGGCATCTAACAGCGGCTGTTCGGGACCGAGGAAGCCCATCGCCAGCAGCACCAACTGGGCCGGTATCACTTTTTCCGTACCCGGGACATGCTGGGGAATGAACCGACCTTGTTCGTTTTTCTGCCACTCTACCTGCACGATGTGAACTGCTTTCACTCGTCCGTTTTCATCCCCCTCGAACTTGGTCGCCGTAGTCAGATAGCTGCGAGGATCTTCCCCAAACTTGGCCGCAGCTTCTTCCTGACCGTAGTCCAGACGATAGATCTTGGGCCATTCGGGCCAGGGATTGTTGGCGGCCCGTTCTCGGGGCGGTTTGGGCATGATTTCCAGTTGGATGAGGCTCTTGCAACGGTGGCGCATAGACGTGCCCACGCAGTCCGTACCCGTGTCACCACCCCCAATGATGACGACATCTTTGCCTTCCGCAGAAATAAAGCTACCATTCTTGTGCCTGTCTAGAACTGCTTTCGTGTTGGAGGTGAGAAACTCCATCGCAAAGTGGATACCCTTCAACTCTCGACCTTCGATGGGCAGGTCCCGAGGTTTGGTCGCGCCAACGCAGAGAACGGTAGCATTAAATTCCTTCAGGAGATTTTCGGCAGGTAAGTCCTTGCCCACTTCCGTATTGCAAACGAACTTCACCCCTTCCGCTTCCAGGACTTGCAGGCGGCGCATCACCACTTCCTGCTTGTCCAGCTTCATGTTGGGAATGCCATACATCAGCAGACCGCCCGGGCGATCGGCCCGTTCGTAGACTGTCACCAAATGACCCGTCTTATTCAACTGGGCCGCAGCGCAGAGACCCGCCGGGCCAGATCCCACCACCGCTACTTTTTTACCAGTACGCTTTTGGGGAGGTTCGGGCTTTATCCACCCCGACTCCCAACCTTTATCGACGATCGCGCATTCAATATTTTTGATCGTCACGGGGGGGTTGTGGATACCCAGGACGCAGGATCCTTCGCAGGGTGCGGGGCAAACCCGGCCAGTGAATTCCGGGAAATTGTTAGTTTTATGCAGGCGATCGAGGGCTTCTTCCCAGAGGCCCCGATAGACCAGGTCATTCCATTCCGGGATCAAATTATTAATCGGGCAACCGCTTGCCATGCGATTGATCAGGGTTCCCGTGTGGCAAAAGGGCGTACCGCAGTCCATGCAACGGGCCGCTTGGGTGCCGAGTTTTTCCTCTGCCATGGGCAGGTGAAATTCATCCCAGTTCAGGATGCGATCGAGGGGGGGCAGTTCGGAGTGTTCCTCCCGAACATATTCCATAAAGCCAGTTGGTTTTCCCATTCCGTTCTCCTCCGTTCCAATCTTTCCGAGTTCAGTGTAACCAAATATTATATCTGCGTTAATCTGTGAATGTTTTTTTACTACCAGATCCACATCACCGCCCTAAATTTAATGCTTTCTTCAGAAAGTGGTTGCCTTACCCCACCGGGGGTTTGAACCACTTACGTTCCCAGGCAGCGCATCCCGCAAGCGCATCCCGAAGCACGAGCGCCTCAAGCAGTGTGCAGGGACAGCTCTGCGTGCAGTCCGCCTAGTCGAGTGCGGAGAGGAGAACAGAGACCAGCCAGGAAACTCGGCTTTATGTCGGTTGAAAACCGACTAAAAACATTGTCTGTTAAGCTTTCATTCCCGATGCGATCGCATGCTATAACCCTGATTTTTTGCTAGCTTCGTCGATGCTAAAAGCTGACAAATTAACAACTTTTGGCATTGGGTGAGCGTCGGAATTCCGTAGTCTTCTGAATTCCACATGATGTCAAGCTAGATAATCTGTGATACTGATTTTATGGGAGATTGCTGCCGATCGCTTAACCGATCGTTAACCAAGCAAAAACCAGATCGACCGTTAAGGACAAGGTAATTCCGCTCAGAATCGGCAAGCGATCGGTCGCCCCGAATATTTGCACTCGTTGATCTGAGAACACCACCATAATGTTCTCCGACTCGGGGTCAATCAACCAACCCAACTCGGTCCCCTGTTGGGAACAATAGAGGAGATTGCCTAACACCCTTGTTTGTCTTTGGTCGGGAGAAAGAATTTCAATCGACCAATCCGGATGAATGTGAAAACGGTTGGCAATCCTCCCAGCAGCATTAACCGGAATTCTCTCCCACCGAAACACGGAAATGTCAGGAACGATAGAGTTACCCCCAAAGGTACAGCGTAATTCTGGGAATGCCATAGCAATTTTTTGGGGTTTAGCTGCTTGGTTTATGGCTGCGTATAGTGAGCCTTGCAGCACACTATGTTCACCTTGAGGCATCTTTTTTTGGATAATTTCTCCATCAATAAACTCGGACGCTGGTTTTGTTTCTGGGAGTTGTAAAAACTCCTCTAGAGTTTTGGTTGGCGCGACTAGACTAATCATAAGCTAATTGAAAATTGCGAACGCTGACTGTCTCAACCAGGCTACGTGTCCTGCGCTATTTTATCTCCCGTTCTGGTGTAATTTGCCGGCGTTCGGCTGGGTACAGCCGAAAAATCGAGCCTCTCTTGATTATACCTGATATCTTGCAGCTCTGTCAAGAGACCCGATCGCCCGCTAGTCCGATAACCCGCCTTCGCGGTCTCCTGGTGCTGCATGTCCTGGGAGGGCTACAGTTAATGCCAAAAAGATAGCTGGCCTATCGGCGTCACTTGACAAGCATGATAATATAACCTAACTTGCGACCTAGTTAAAAAAATCTGAATTACCCACTTAGACTTTACAGATATTTTGAGGGTTTTATATGTAGCGGGTTAGCTATTTAGAAGTTATAATGTACTAAAATAACAGTTAATTATCGGACCCCCCTCCCCAACCGCGCCCTCCCAGGCGGAGCCCGGGAAGGAGAGGAATAAGGCCTTACATCATGCCGAAAGATTGCAGGTGCTCATTAATTGCCGAAGCCGTAGTACGAGTGGCATCCTCGCTTACTGCACCCGAGATCAAATCCTGATCAGAGAACCCGAGAGCATGGCGCATGAATAAAATGCCATCAGTTAACGCCCCTGCCGTGCCATTGCCATCTACATCTAACATAGTGTCCCCCATTTCGTCCAAGTAGGTAACAATTTCTGATGTATCGCGAGTGGCACCTTCACTTACAACACCTTCAGTCAAAGTCTCTCCCCTGAACCCGAAGAGATAACGTATGGCCACAAGGCCGTCAGTTAACGCATCTATAACTCCATTCCCATCAATGTCCAGTGCAGGTGATGGAGCAGGTGATGGAGCGGGGGAGGTTAATGCAATGGAACTGGGGACAAAGTTGCTATTCGCAGGCAGGTCATCTGAGTTGGCACCAAAGTTGATCTGCGTCCCTGAAAACCCTGGTAGCGCTGTGAAGTTGGCTGTGTAAAGGGTAGGATTAGGATTGTTGGGCCAATTTCCGTTAGCATCTACCCAAGCTTGCAGGATGTATTTGTCTGTGCTGGGGTCGCCGTCCAAACCCCCGTTGGTAATCGGATCGTCCAAGACTGCACTTATAGGTTGTGCGCCCAAAGGAAAATGCTCGGTCAGACCAGTGACTGGATCAAATGCTACTTGAGAACTGTCCCAATGCATTTGAAAGACTATTCCTGTGGTGGGAGTTTCCGCAGGTTCAGTAGAGTAGTTGACATCAAAGCTGACACTTGTGTTTGGTTCTACTGCTTTGGTCGATTCAGAAGGAGTGACTTTCAGTTGAGTGACTTCTTCTGTAGTTGCCTTCTCAACTTGAACTACATAGATAGCATTAACGCCTTTACTGAAACTAGGGCCATTACTGGTCAAATCATTGATGCCATCGCCGTTGATGTCGATGCTGTCCCGGAAACTTCCTGTAGCCCACACATTACCATTGCTGTCGGCGGCTATGTCAAAGCCAACGGCATTACCGCTACCGCCGATCTTTAAGGCCTGAACCAAATTCCCCTCAGAGTCGAACTGGGCTACATAGCTATCGATGAAAGAGCTATCGCTAGTCAAATCATTGTTGCCGTCGAGGTCGATGTCGATGCTGTCCTGGAACTGTCCTGTAACCCACAGATGATCATTGCTATCGATGGCTATGCCTTCGGTATCGTCGCCATCGGCTTCGGCATGCTCACCGAGCCTTAAGGCTTTGACGAAATCACCATTGCTCGAGAACTTGGCTACATATTCATCAAGGGGAAAAGGATAATCTTTTGAGCCATCGGTCAAATCATTGGTGCCGTCTCCGTCGATGTCGATGTTGCCCTGAAACTGTCCTTTAACCCACACATCACCCTTGCTGTCGGTGGCTATGTCAAGGCTGTAGTCCCGATCGCTACCGCCGATATTTTTGGCAAAGAGCAAAGCCCCCTCCGAGTCGAACTTGGCTACATAGCCATCTCTGCTGCCATTATTACTGGTCAAATCATTATTGCCGTCTTCGTCGATGTCGATGCTGCCGGAGAAAGAGCCTGTAGTCCACACATGATCATCCTTGTCGATGGCTATGCCATGACCAACGTCATCACCGCTACCGCCGATCTGGAAGACGTTGACCAAATCCCCCTCTGAGTCGAACTTGGCGAAATAGCTATCTCGACGGCCGCCATTACTGATCAAATCATCTTCTCCGTCTCCGTCGATGTCGAGGTGGCGCCAGAAACTTCCTTTAGTCCACACATTATCTTTGCTGTCGATGGCTATGCTCTTGCCCGATTCAGTGTGATCAGTATAACGTCCGTGGATCTCTAAGGCCTGAACAAAGTCTCCCTCCGAGTTGAACTTGGCTAAATAGTGACCATCACGATCTGAACTGGTCAAATCATCTTTTCCGTCTCCGTCGATGTCGATGCTGCCATGGAACCCTCCTAACACCCACGCATTATCATTGCTGTCGGTGGCTATGCCTATGCCCTTGTCTGGGAGTAAAATCTCAGTATTGCCGAAATCATAGGCCCGAACCAACTTCCCTTCAGAGTCGAACTTGACTACATAGCTATCGAAAGAGCCATTACTGATCAAATCATGTTCGCCGTCGCCGTCGAGGTCGATGCTGCCCCCGAACTCTCCTGTAATCCAGACATCACCATTGCGGTCGATGGCTATGTCCTTGTCTTCCGCCCCCCCACTGCTACTGCTGATCTGGAAGGCAACCTGATCCATTACTGTTGATTCCATCTTTTTGAACCTCATCTTTGGTGAACTCTTCTACCTCTCCCAATCCCCACCCCCCCAACCTGTTACTATCCTCCCTCGCTTTCCGCTTTATCCGGATTATATGAGAGGATTTCCTTGGACGTTGAGGTCATTTATACCGTTCAACTCAGTTGGTACTGGACCTTCCAGAGAATTGTTTTGCAACCACAGTTTTGTTAGGTTGCTGAGGTTCCCTAGCGAGTCGGGTATTGTCCCCGTTAGATTGTTATGGTCCAGGTAAATGTTTTGCAGCTCGGTGGCATTCCCTAATTCCGGTGGGATGCTGCCACTCAGGGAATTGTTCCCCATCCATAATTCTTGTAGGTTGCTCAGGTTCCCCAATTCAGGGGGAATCGAACCACTCAAGGAGTTCTTGTTCAGTTTCAACCACGTTAAATTACGTAGGTTCCCCAATTCAGGGGGAATGTTACCTGTTAGGGAATTGTGATCCAACCACAGGTGTGTCAGGTTGTCTAGGTCCCCTAATTCAGGGGGAATGGTGCCGCTCAGGCCGCTGCGGTCCAGTTCTATTTTCTGCAAGGCAGTGAGCTTGCCTAACTCAGAAGGGAGCGCACGGCTCACCCCGGCTGTGAGTTCCGTCACTCGGGATTTCTCGGCTGTCACCCCATCCAACCCGTTAACAGCACTAGCAAGGGGACGGAACCATGTTCCTCATCACTGACGCGGATATGGTTGGAGTCGCGGTCGAAATTCCAATAGCGATTACCGGGACCATTGATATCCTTCAGGACTCCATAATCGCTGGCATTGATGAGGTAAAGCCCAGCACTAGAGCTCTTAAAGGACACCGAGATATTAAACTTATCCGTTACGGAGCCTCCCGCATCATCTGATGCAGTTACGGTTACAAGAGAATTGCTATCATCAGGATCAGCAGCAACATTAGCAGCAGTATCCCAATCAGGCGTGCCACTAATCACCCCAGTAATGGAGTCAATGGTTAACCAGTCTGGCAAACCGCTAGCGCTGTAACTGGTAATATTATCGTTAATGTCGCCAAAGTTCCCGCTGACATCTATGCTGAGGTTGTGATTGCGAGTGGAGTTCCTGTCGTATTCTACGACAGTATCCACGTCCTCGATCGGAACTCCAACATAGGGTGGATTCTCCAACCGTTTGGTTGCCGATAAAGCTTCGACACTTGCGGGTAGATCGCCGGTTAGGTGGTTACCTTGGAGCCAGAGGTTCCGCAAACCGGTGAGGTTGCCGAGCTCCGGCGGGATTGCGCCGGTGAGCTCATTCTGCCACAGGTACAGGTTTTGTAAACTGGTTAGATTGCCCAACTCAGGGGGGATGGTCCCGGTTAGGGCGTTCGCAGACAACCCGAGGATCTGCAGGTTGGCGAGCTCACCCAACTCGGTCGGGATTGTGCCGGTGATCTCGTTGTTGTGCAGCCGGAGTTTCGTTAAATTACTCAGCTCACCCAGCTCAGACGGTATAGTACCGGTGAGGGAGTTGTTGGTTAAGCTGAGATTTCGGTTACTCGCGATCCTTCTACCGGGGTGCATCCCACTTTCGCAAGGTTGATAGCCGTCATAGGCTTTTCCTCCAAGGATGGGTCTGAAAGAGCATGAATACAGCCTAGCTAACTCGATTGCGTTTTGTCAAGGGTTTTGAGAAATTTTTTTTCTTATGCTTCATATAAGCTGAAGTTTATGGATCTTTGGCCTGGGGGCTATGTCATCCGATCGGGGAGGGGAGGAGATCCGGGCGGGGAGAGGATCGGGGCGGGCGGGGAGGGGATCCGGGTGGGGAGGGGAGGGAGGCCGTCCGATCCTATTCCTGAACCAGAACCTAACTTGATTGCGTGTTGTAAACCCCGATTTGCAGTTGGTCCCCGACAATGGTGAAGGCAGCGTTATCCGTATCTCCTGTACCCGCTACCAACTGGTAGGAGTTTTGGCAGGATTTGCAGAGGATTAGAGATAGTAAATAATTGTCAAAAGACGTGATATGTTTTTCTAGCAGTCGGGTATGATAATGAGTAAGTATCAATTAGCGATCGACAATAGTCAAGTGCCAGAAGGTTATAAACAAACAAAAGTGGGATTAATTTCTGAAGATTGGGAAGTTAGAGCGGTTGGTGAAATCTGCGACTTCATTGTTCCTGGGAGAAATAAGCCCAAAAATTTTAAGGGCGATATTCCTTGGATTACAACTCCTGATATCGAGGATGGCAGAAGTGTGTCAGAATCAAAACTAGGTTTGTTTGTTTCACGAGATGAAGCAAAAAATGTGGGGTCAAAGGTTGTACCTGCTGGTGCTGTCATTATGTCATGCGTTGGAGAATTGGGTATAGTTGCATTTGTTGAAAGATCAATTGTAATTAACCAACAACTTCATGCATTTATACCAACTGAGATTATCGATCCATTTTTCCTATTGAATGCATTGCAATCTCAAAAAGATTATATGCTGAGTATTGCAACGCTGACAGCAGTTCCTTATCTTAATAAAGACAACTGCAATTCAATTCCTATTCCTATTCCACCTCTTCCAGAACAACGCGCGATCGCCCAAACCCTATCGGACGTGGATGGCCTGATTGCCGCACTGGATCAGGCGATCGCCAAAAAGCGCAACATCAAAACCGCCACCATGCAGGAACTCCTCACTGGCAAGAAACGCCTGCCGGGGTTTGGTGGTGAATGGGAAACCAAGAGGCTTGGAGATATTGCAAATTTTTATAAAGGAGTAGGTCTATCTAAGGCTGAACTGATGCCGGAGGGAACGAATCGATGTATTCACTACGGTGAACTTTTCACAATTTATGGAGAAAAAATTTCCCAAGTTATTAGTGGGACTAGCAGTAAACGTCGTTTTGTGTATTCGCAGGAAAATGATGTACTAATGCCTACGTCAGATGTTACTCCTAATGGTCTTGCAACCGCAAGCTGTATAACAAAATCAGATGTTATACTTGGTAGTGACATACTTGTTATTCGTACTTCAAAGAATATCATTGATGGAGAGTTTCTCGCATATTCTGTAAAAAAGAATCGTAACCAAATTATGCAGCTTGTATCAGGAACAACAGTTTTCCATCTGTACGGACGTGATATGGCTAACTTTGTGTTTAATGTGCCAGAGGTAAAAGAACAAGGCGCGATCGCCTCTATCCTCTCGGACATGGATGCGGAAATAGCGGCATTAGAAAAGCGCCGCGCCAAAACCCAAGCCATGAAGCAAGGCATGATGCAGGAACTCTTAACCGGAAAAACCCGACTCATCGTTCCCAACAATCCTTAAACCGCAAACCGCCATCTAAAACAATCAGGAGAAAATACCATGACGTCGGACAAAGCGAATTCGCTACTCACAAGAGCCTCTGGTTTGCGTTCCCAGGGGTCGCCAGGGAACGAGCAAAAACCCCTATTTCGATAGGAAAAGCCCTGTTTATCGTAGAAACAGGGCTGATTTAATCAGCAAATATCAAACTAGATCTCCTGCCATACCCGTGCGCAATAAAATATTTAATGCGCCAGACAACCGACTATAAAAAAAGTCTCCAATGCCCGATCTTAGCCAGCACCAGCAATATACCGGCAATTTGCAGTTAGGATATGAAAAAGGTAACAGCCCCGGCGGAATGCGATTTTTCGGACCGGACGCGGGCCGATCGCCAATGTGATTTCGGGACAGGGCATCATTATCGGCTATGATGAGGAAGGAGACAAACAGGCTGCTTTGTGCCCCGGCGCAAGGCTCTCACATTCCCAGGCTTCGCCGTGGGAACGAGGAGCGATCGCCGCAGGGCAGATGAGAGATTGAGGTGCATTCCGGAGAGGAAAGGAGACAGGAGGTGAAGTATGGAGGTCAGCCACGTGGTTCAAGCATCATTATCAACATTAACAGAAAGCTCTGTTAGCACAGCCAAAGGCGAGTCATTACGATCGCATCTGCAGCGCCTAGCAGAAGAGATAATAGCAGGAAAGCGGCTGGACAGAGATGAAGCGATCGGGCTGACGGAGATAGCAGGGGAAGAAAACATCTTGCAACTCTGTGCAGCAGCGGACGAAGTGAGGCAAGCATGCTGCGGGAATAAAGTAGACTTGTGCAGCATAGTGAATATAAAATCAGGGAATTGCTCGGAGAACTGTAGCTTCTGCGCCCAGTCAGCCCATCATCCCGGAGAGGGATCGCCCATATACGAACTGAAACCCACCGCCGAAATAGTCGCCCAAGCGAAAGCCGCAGCAGCAGCCGGTGCCAAGAGATTTTGCCTGGTAAGTCAGGGACGGGGACCAAAATATAATAGCCCCAAATCAGGAGAATTCGAGCGGATACTGGAGGCAGTGGGGCAGATAATGGCCCAAACAGATATTAAACCCTGCTGCGCCCTGGGAGAAGTGACAGCTTCACAGGCCCAAGCCTTAGCAGCAGCAGGGGTGACCCGCTATAACCATAATCTAGAGTCCTCCGAGAACTTTTTCCAGAACGTCGCCACCAGTCACAGTTGGCGCGATCGGGTAGAAACCATCAAGCAGGTGAAAGCAGCAGGGATGCAAGCCTGCACCGGGGGGATAATAGGCATGGGAGAAAGCTGGTCGGACCGGGTAGAAATGGCCTTAGCCCTGCGAGAATTAGAAGTAGAATCAGTACCCCTGAACCTGCTGAATGCCCGACCCGGAACCCCCATGGGCGATCGGCCCCGGATGGACCCCTATGAGGCGCTAAAGGCGATCGCCATCTTCCGACTGATCCTACCCGAGCAGATCATCCGCTATGCTGGAGGACGAGAAGCGGTAATGGGCGAACTCCAGGCATTAGGATTAAAAGCAGGCATCAACGCCATGTTAATCGGTCACTACCTGACCACCCTAGGTCAACCTCCCGAACAAGACCGCGCCATGCTGGAATCCTTAGGACTCCAAGGCGGGGAAGCCCCCATTCCCGGGCAGTACAAAGTATAATCTCTCCCCCTCGTTCCCGGGCGATCGCCCGGGAACGGGCAGGGATATTGACAATTCACAATACCCCATTGACCATTAGTGATTGCTCCGACTGACTTACTTTGGGCCTCGATCGGCTTAATCCTGACGATCGGCGGTACCTTTATAGAAGCATCGATCGCGACGCCGACATTAAGTTGGAGTCAGCATGGCATAGCAATTCGGTCCCTAGAAGTATCCTATCAGGTAGGAGCAGTGCTGCTAGTGAGCTGTGTAGGAGGGAAAAATGCGGGAGCCCTATCCCAAATAGCCTATTTAACCTTAGGCTTAACCTGGCTACCAGTATTTTCACAGGGAGGAGGCTTGAGCTATTTCCAGGAACCTAGCTTTGGCTACTTAGTGGGATTCATTCCCGGGGCCTGGGTATGTGGGTTTCTAGCATTTAAGGGACGACCGCGACTAGAGACACTAGCATTTAGTTGTGTCTGTGGCCTAGCCTGCATACATCTAGCCGGCCTCAGCTATCTACTGGTGACTCACCTGTTTAACTGGGCACCGGGAGGGACAATACCCCTAATGGAGGTGACTCTAAAATATTCTGTATATCATCTCAAAGGGCAGTTAGCAGTAGCCTGTGCAGCAACAGTGCTGGCTTTTGTCCTGCGGAAAATATTGTTCTTAGACTCACCGAAATATTAAATGAGAATTAAGAACCGCTTTTTCTGGGCGATCGCCCTCATCAGCCTAGTGTTAGACCACGGGACCAACCGGGTGCGTGGCGCGGGCGTCCCCGCCTGCGGTAGGGCGGGCGTCTCGCCTGCCCGGGTTCAGCGTAGGGCGGGCGAGACGAGAGTCGGGAAATATGTACATGAGAATTAAGAACCGCTTTTTCTGGGCGATCGCCCTCATCAGCCTAGTGTTAGACCATCTAACCAAATTTTGGGTAGTAAGAAACTTCGCCCTAAGAGAAAGTTGGCCGGTGTGGTCGGGAGTATTTCACCTGACCTACGTGAGAAATACCGGTGCCGCCTTCAGTCTATTTAGCGATAACGGCTGGTGGTTGCGCTGGCTGTCCTTGGGGGTAAGTATAGGCTTAATGGCACTAGCCTGGTACGGACCCAAGATGAACCGTTGGGAACAATCAGGCTATGGATTCATCTTAGGTGGTGCCCTAGGAAATGGCATCGATCGCTTTATTGCCGGTTACGTCGTAGATTTTCTCGACTTTCGACTGATTCGATTCCCCGTATTCAATTTAGCAGATGTGTTCATTAATGTAGGTATTATTTGTCTATTGATTGCTAGTTTTAGCAATCCAGGCCCTGACTCTCCCGGTTAGACACGGAAAATGATAGTCTGAAAAATTACCTGTCCTCTACAGTGAAGCTAGGATGCCTTCCGGACGGCGTCGGAAGGCATCGCAAAGTAATTAGATTACAGAATATAATGTACGTCAATAAAAAAACTAAGATTATAGTCGGCTGCCAATATAGCATTTCTCAGATAGATGCGATCTGATATTAGATAGATGAGGAAGGGTGAATTGCAGAGATCATAAGGGTTTCAGCGATCGGAGAACGCACAAGATCCAGAGAAATGCGGCTATACGATCTCCGAAACTATCATTGTCAGCAAAGGGAAATGCCATTGATGTTAAATAGTTGTGCAAAATGATTTTTATATTTGTGGCCTAGGCGAATGCGCGAAAAATCTAGCAGGTAAATAGAGCTGAAACCCTTACCCCATAATAATTTCAGCGAGTTTATCGAAAATTGAAGGCTGGAAAAAATATAACAATAATTTTGCCTATGTACTGCCGCCGCCAAGGGTAAGTAAAGCCTATGAGTTCACCGCAAAATCAAAATAAACCGCCTCGCACTTTCATGGGAGCAATTACCCAAGCAGCACAGACGATGCCAGCTAGGGTGGTAAATTTTTCGCAGCTGGCGCTCAAGCAAAAGGCGAGGGTGCCGAAATTGCTGGTACAGGAGGCGGATGGTTCCAAACCAGAAGTATATCCCTACTGGGCGATCGCTTCTTACTGGGAAGAAGTTCGAGCAATTGCGACATAGTAGTGCGAAACACCAATGTCAGCAAAATTCATCTGTCTTTATCGCGGGACACCAAGCAGGGCACCCCTTTTACAATCAAAGACGAAAGATCCACCAATGGCATCTATCGGGGTAAGCGGCGAATTACCCAGCAGAAACTGCGCCATAACGACCAGTTTACACTCGCACCACCAGAACTAAAAAATGCCGTCACAATTAAATATCTGGATCCAGCACCCTGGTACATTCGGGGGGCGATTTACACCGGTTACGGGATAGGGGGAATCACAACAATAGTGGTAGCGTTAATTCTCAACGAATGGCGGAAATTCGACGTTAACCCACTACCAATCTCAGTGCAAGGACCGGTAATAGTCTATGCTCGGGACGGACAGACTCCCCTAGTACCGCCTCGGAATAACGCTCACAGAGAATTGCAGGAACTATCAGACTTCTCTCCCTACCTGCCAAAAGCAGTAGTAGCATCAGAAGATTCGCGCTACTACTGGCACCCCGGAGTCGATCCGATCGGGATTATCCGGGCCATAATAGTCAATTGGCGTGGGGGTGAAATCCGGGAAGGAGCGAGCACAGTGACGCAACAGTTAGCTCGCAGCTTGTTTAGAGACTATGTCGGCACGGAAGACAGCGCGGCTCGCAAGATTCGCGAAGCCCTAGTGGCCCTGAAGCTAGAATTCGTTTACTCGAAAAAGTATTTGATGCTGGCTTATTTGAACCGGGTATACATGGGCAGGGGCAACTATGGATTTGAAGATGCGGCCCAATTCTACTTCGACAAGTCAGGGGCAGATTTAACCTTGTCAGAAGCAGCGACCTTGGTGGGAATTTTGCCAGCACCCAATAGTTATAATCCAGCTAGAAATGAAGAGTTAGCTCGCAGGCAGCGGAATGGGGTGATCGAGCGGATGCTGGATTTGGGGATGATTACCACCGAAGAGGCCAGTCGGGCCAGGCGATCGATAATAGAACTGAGCCCGAAAGCCAAACTGGAGTTTCAGTCCACGATCGCGCCTTATTTTTACGATTACGTGTTCAGCGAACTGGAGGATTTGTTAGGCAACGAGGTAGCCAGAGAAGGGAACTTTATCATCGAAACAGGTCTGCACCCAAAGATGCAAGCCCAGTCGGAAGTAGCGCTGCGCGAAACGATGAACAATCAGGGGAGATCTCTGGGATTTGACCAAGGAGCAGTCGTTACCCTTGACGCTAGAACAGGCGAAATCATGGCGATGAACGGCGGAGGAGATTACACGAAAAGTCAGTTCAATCGCGCAACCCAAGCCCTGCGACAGCCAGGTTCTACTTTCAAAATATTTACTTATGCAGCGGCGATCGCCCAAGGAATTTCCCCCAAAAAGACCTATTCCTGCGCCCCCTTACCCTGGGGAGGAGTAAGTTATAGTGCCTGCGAACGGACTTCGGGCTATGTAGATATGTACGCGGGAATGGCGCTGTCAGAAAATGCGATCGCCCTGCGCGTGGCCCAAAATGTAGGTCTAGACAAGGTGGTGGAAATGGCAAGACGACTGGGAGTGCGATCGGAACTGAAAGTCGTACCCGGTCTAGTATTAGGTCAAAGTGAAGTCAAGCTGCTGGAGATGGCGGGAGCTTATGCAGTCTTAGCAAATAGGGGTATCCGCAATCGTCCCCACGCAATTAGAAAGATTCTCGATAGTAGTGATTGTAGCGATCCTAACAATCTGCGCACTTGCCGGGTAATTTATGAATACAACACCGCGACCCAGAGGCAAACCAGAAGGTGATAGATCCAAAGATTGCCTATACCATGACCAAGATGCTCCAGGGAGTCGTGCAAGGGGAACTGGTAGCGCCGCTTATATCGGACTGGGAGAAGAAGCAGGGAAAACTGGCACCACGAATGATGGTGTGGATTTGTGGTTTATTGGTTACCTATCCAATCGGCGGATTGTGACTGGCGTCTGGCTAGGCAACGATAACAACTCTGCCACCAACGGTAGTAGCTGGATCTCGGCCCAACTCTGGGGCCAATATATGCGTAAATTCTTCCCCCCACCAAAAAAACCTGCTGCTTCGGAACCTCCATCGGTAGAGTAGAATGGGCACAGATCCTGTAGTCCCAGGGACTGGGCATCATCTAGCCCGGGTACCGAACTCGAAAGCACTGACAGCGATAACGGTAATAAAAGTTCACATAGTTGGGGCAGTCAAAGCAGGATGGCTTGGCTATCATAAGAAAATAGCTGTGGGATAGTCTAGCGCAACAGAGATTCGGCTAGGATACCCGGATCAACCTACCTTCTCTGTAGACTTCCGCAATTGTGGTTCGGCAACAGAGCAGTAGAATTGCTAGTAATAGTAAAACACAGGTTCCCATGGGACCGGATCTAGCGCCTGGCGCACTACGTAAACGAGAATCAGTTTGGAGAGAAACGTGACGATTTACATTGGGAACTTGTCCTTTGAGGCGGAAGAAGACGACTTACGGAATATATTTGACGAATACGGGAAGGTAAGCCGTATTAGCATGCCGAAGGACCGGGAGACGGGAAAGAAGCGAGGTTTTGCCTTTGTGGAAATGGATTCAGACGAAGAAGAAGAAAAGGCGATCGAGGCACTAGATGGGGCAGAATGGATGGGTCGCATCATTAAAGTTAATAAAGCCAAGCCCCGGAGAACCGCCGATCGGGTGGTGACGGCTTTCCCAGAGAGAGAGCGCGCTACTAAGGCCATTTATGTGAAAAAATATACCACTCAATCCCCCCTAACCCACCTCTGGCGTCGGGGGGATTAGGGTATTTATTTTTTGAGAAATCACCTAAGGGAATCTGGCAGCGGAGGGGGTCGTTTCCTCTTCACCCTTTCGTTTCCCGAGACACTCACCCATGTCGATTGCTGACTCTTCGCTATAGTCTAGTATCTCTTTAAACTTCCGCGATTGCTCGTGGAAACGACCCTGTCGTTCGCCAGCTGGCAACGACATGGGTGGGTGGATCGGTAAACGATAGGAGTGTGCTCCCGTGAGGGATACGGACCAAGGAAAGCTATATCACCGTTAAAGGCGAATAGCTAAGAGCAAAAACCAATTAGCCGCGTTCCCACTGGCGACCCGATGCGCGAGGGGTGGTGCGAGTAGCGCGACCGCCCGACTTGTGCATCGCCTGGGAACGCAATTAGCCGAGAAAACGACTGGTCATCTTCATAGCGTCAGCAATATCAACATCACCATCCCATCGGCATCCAAAAAGCTGCTCAGTACAGAATTGCCATCTTCGGGATTATCAGTTTCGCTGCCAGTTTGCAGCAGATTCAGGACCAAAGGGAGGACAGCCGGTAGCAGAGATTGAATGGTGTCCTCTGGCAGTCCGGTCTTTTGAGATGCAACTTCTACGATCTGTTGCACTTGAGGTAAGGTAAAAAGTGCCCGAACTGCTAGGGGGTTGGGTAAAGTGCCGCTAAATTGATTGACAAGAGACTGCCGCTGGTTGTCACCTTCAGAATCTCGTTTTTCTTTTAAGGAAGAGCGGGTAAAGCTGCTGACAATTGAGATCAGAGATTGCATTTGGTCAAAACTGGCACCAGAGTTGCCAGAGAGCATCTGTGCTGCGCTGAAAATACCACCCTGCTGACTATGACTAGCTTGCTTAGTAGGGCTGCCCCCAGCCTGCTCACCCATAATACTGTCGAAAAGTCCCATAATTTTTACCTCCTGTTGCGGTTGAATCTTTGTTAATTGGGGTGGTGTCACGCTGGTAGTGGGACCGATGAGCAATCGGGAATTACTTCCCCACAATAGCGAGTAGAAGAAAATTATACAGTTGAATAGTGAGCGATCGTCACTTCTTATTAATGAAAATATAGGGAGTAAACTAAAACAGCACTCGAGATCGTGGCCGAGATCCTGTGGGCTGTAACCGGACGGGAGCGGTTGTAGCTAAAATATCATAGATCCCCCTAACCCCCAAATCCCCCTAACCCCCCGGTGGAGGGGGGGACCGCTTATTAAGGGGGACCGCTTCCCCCTCACGCCCGCTGATAGCAGCGCACTGCAATCATGAAATTGTCTCGCCTGTTGACGCTGATTATCGGTCTGATCGTAATCTTAGGGCTAATGCTGTGGACGATCGATACCCTGCGTTGGTTCTACTGGCAGATTTCTTATTCATCTCCCCTGCTGGGTACTATTGTGCTGCTGTTGCTGATCCTGCTGCTAGGACTGGTAATCGCAGCGTTTGTCTATTACGTGCTGCTGTTTGGGGGGGCTGGCAGCAAAAAGGGCCGGCGCTATGGGAAGCCGAAGGTGCCTCAAGCTAAGAATGAGGCAGCTTCCGAAACACTCCGGGCCGTGCGCAAACAGGCCGAGCAAATTCAGGATGAAGTGGCCCGACAGGCTTTAATCGAGCGATCGCGCCAGATAGAAGGTAGCCTGCAAGCTGGGGTGTTGCGAGTGGTGGTGTTTGGCACTGGTTCAGCGGGGAAGTCTTCGGTGGTGAACGCGCTGCTGGGCCGGATGGTGGGGGAGGTCTCCGCAGCAATGGGAACTACGGAAGCGGGGCAAACCTACAGCCTCCAGCTCCAGGGGTTGGACCGGCAGATTTTGATTACCGATACTCCAGGGATTTGCGAAGCAGGTGTGGCGGGAACCGAGCGGGAACAGCAGGCCCGAGAGTTGGCGACGGTAGCAGATTTACTGCTGTTCGTGGTGGATAATGACCTGCGCCAGTCGGAATACGAACCCTTGCGGATTTTGGCACGGATTGGCAAGCGATCGCTCCTGGTGCTGAACAAAACGGACCTGTATCCCCGGAGGAAATAGAAGCGATACTGGGGCGTCTGCGGGAGCGGGTGCAGGGGTTGATTCCCAGTAATGATGTGGTGGCCTGTGCTGCTAATCCCCCAGAGATGGTACTGGACAGCGGCAGTGTATTTCAGCGGGAACCGGACGTGATGCCTTTAATCCGCCGGCTAGCTGCGGTGCTGCGAGCGGAAGGAGAAGATTTGGTCGCGGACAATATTTTACTGCAAAGCAGCGCCTTGTCAGAGGAAGCAAGGCGGATTATCGACGCCCAGCGCAAGCGTCAGGCGGACAAAATTGTCGATCAGTTTCAGTGGATAGGTGGTGGCGCGATCGCGGTGACGCCCTTACCAGTGGTAGATTTATTGGCAGCTGCGGCGGTAAACGCTCAGATGGTAGTAGAAATCGGCAAAATCTATGGTTGTGAACTAAATATGGAACGGGGACGAGAACTGGCCTTGTCTCTGGCGAAAACTCTGGCCAGTTTAGGCATTGTTGAGGGAGCATTAAAGTTGGTGACTGCGGCATTACAATTGAATGTGGCCACTTTTGCGATCGGGAAAGCGATTCAGGGGGTGACAGCGGCTTATCTGACCCGGATTGCTGGTAAGAGTTTTATAGAATATTTTCGTCACGACCAAGATTGGGGTGATGGGGGGATAACTGAGGTGGTGCAGCAGCAGTTTCAGCTCAACCGCCGGGATGAGTTTGTCAAGGTCTTTATTCAAGATGCGATCGCGCGAGTGGTCCAACCTTTGAGCGATCGATTCGATTTCGTAGAAGAGGAAAAGGAACAGTCTGAACCGGCGTCACCCGCACCCATAAGCAAGTTTGAGCCCCTGGATGATTGGTCCGAACCGCCACAGATCCAGGATGATTGGTAGGGGTTCGTAGTAAGCAGTTTAGTGCTTCAGGGGTTCGTAGTAAGCACTTTAGTGCTTCCCAGGCGCCGTTCGTAGTAAGCACTTTAGTGCTTCCCAGGCGCGAAAGCGCCTAGCAGCCGGAGAGGGCGAGGACGTGAGTTCGACCTACTTCAGAAAAATCGGAGTTCGACCTTCGGAGTTAGGGCTCTTCAGACGCAATTATGAGGGTTTGAGGCATTTTGTTGCTGACGAGAATATAAGGGTTTGAGTAGCTGTCGAACTCACGTGACGAGGAGGTTCTATAATCTGTTAAAATGATTAAATCTGAGATGATGAGAAGTTTGTTGTTTTTTCATCAATCAGGAGTAAACAATCAATCCTACTATTTGCAGGAGGGATAAAAGTATGCTTCATGGTACCGCCCTAAAACAGACAGGAACAGGATGGGAATTTGCCAGTGAAGAGGCTTTAGAGAATTTCCTCGAGGAGAATTTACAGGAATTGCTGGGATTAACTTTTCTCAAGCGCCAACATAATGTGAAGAATCAATTGCATTCTAGCTGTGGGTAAGAATAGACAGTTATTGGTGCTAGAGTTAAAAAATACTGAAGACAGATATAGTGCAACAACTGACTCGTTATTATGATGCCTTGCTGGAAGAGAAACCTTTTCAAGAGCAGGTGGACTACGATCGCGTTTTCGAGTTGGTGGCGATCGCTCCTAGTTTTCATCGAGACAACTTAATCGACCATGCTCTCAATTTTAAATTAATCCAGTTTTCTATCATCAAGAAAGGGGATATTATTTGGAATTAAACTTTGTAAAGGAGAGTAAAACAGTTCAAGTAGAAATATCATATCAAGAGATAGATTTTAGTCTTCTGTCTGAGAATATAACAGAACCGCCAAGATTATTGTTGGATTGGTTGGGTGCATGTACTCGTGACGAGCAAGAAGTCCCGATCGAGATTAGACAACAGATTCATAGCCCCATGCAAGAAATGATTGAATCTAAATCTAAAAGCATATGGAACTGGCAAAACAAAACGCTGAATTTTGTTTTGATAAGAAGTTAGGAAAACCAGTTTTATTTCTCTGGTTGCCTCTATGGAGGTTTAGAGAAAAAAAAGCAATAGGTAGAACAAAAGTTTGGACAGATGGCAATACTGTTTCCTACTTAGGTCATGTTAAGGAGGGGATTGGTAAAATTAAACTAATGTCTGAATGGGAGAGTATGCCAGTAAACGCTCGACCAATAAATTATCTTTCATCAACTAGGGATTGAAAATTACATGAGCATGAGGCGAAATTAACAAAACCATGAGTGCGATCGCCTTATGTAGGTTGGGTTCAAGAATGTGCGGAAACCCAACCATAAGCTAGTATTGTCTGTTAAGCTTTCAGCAGCGGTTGTCATTAATTTGATTCTGACAGGAATGCACGCTAGCTATCTTCTGACAGAGGTTCGATCGCGGTGAGGGAGAGATTTTCGGTGACATGATTAGTTGCTTTCATTCAAGGCAGAAACCATTGCTGCCGGTATTTTGCTTAAATTCCTTGCTTGCCCGATCGCCTAGCAGGCGATCGTTGCCCGCATTACCATTAATACCATCATTGCCGTCCTGACCGAAGACGAGATCGTTGCCACCGAAGGCCGAAATGGGGTCATCATCTCTTGTCCTCCTAATTTGCTCCACGACCATAGTATCATCAAGGGTACAACAATTTTTCTATTGAGGAGATTATGTTATCTTTAAAAAATGCAGCTTATAGGTTAAGTTTAGTTTAACTTACATCTTGCATCTGTCCCCTTAGCCTAGTAGTTCGCGATCGCGTAAAGATATCAGATATGCCAGCGAAGGATTTTTACCACGACTGTGTCAAAAATGCTCTCATCAAAGATGGTTGGACAATCACCCACGATCCCCTTAGCTTAAAATGGGGTAAAAAGGACATGTATGTTGACTTGGGAGCAGAACAACTCTTAGCAGCGGAGAAAGACGCACGCAAAATTGCGGTTGAAATTAAGAGCTTTATGGGTTTATCGGAAATGAACGATCTTGAGAAAGCAATTGGTCAGTATATTGTATATCATGACGTGCTCGCCGAAGTCGAACCAGACCGAGAGCTTTATTTAGCAGTATCCCAAGATATTGCCAGTGGATTGTTTGCAGAACCTCTTGGGGAGCTTTTGTTAAAAAATAATCGGGTTTGTCTTGTAGTTTTCGAGCCAGAAGTGGAGGCGATTGTAAAATGGACAGTTTAGAGCAAGATCGGGAGATTATTGAACGAATTATCTCTGAGTACGCAGGAATTCCTTATGCTCACGGTAACACTGAACGGCATAGCGTGTTCGATCGCGAGCGAGACCGCTACCTATTAATGATAGTTGGTTGGGAGGGAGTGCGTCAAGTTCACGGCTGCATTATTCATGTGGAGATGATCGAGGGCAAATTTTGGATTCATCGGGATGGTACAGAAGATGGCATTGCTTGGGAACTCCTACAAGTAGGGATTCCCAAGGAACGCATTGTTTTAGCTTTCAAATCACCCAGAGAGAGGAAGCTTACAGGGTTTGCAGTGGGTGCATGCTAACCTGCTTCTGACAGGAATGCACGCCAGCTATCTTCTGACAGAGGTTCGATCGCGGTGAGGGAGAGATTTTCCGTGACATGATTGGTTGCTTTCATTCCTACCAATGCGGTGAGCAAACCTGGTGTACTGCGAGTAAATTGTAGTGCTTTCATCCCGTCCGTGAAATTGCTCTCATTCAAGGCCGAAACCATTGCTGCCGGTATTTTGCTCAAATTCCTTGCTTGCCCGATCGCGGCGCTGGCGATCGGGGCAATATCCAAGCGCCGGGCCGCTTCTATGGCGGGTACGAGGGTATTATCGACAGATTGAGTTGCTTTGACCAAAGCTTCTGGCATAGTGGGGTTTAAGGGCAACTGGATGAATTTAAAGTTATCTTCCGATCCACCTGCTGCTTGCCGTGCTAAACTTTTGGCATGGGCGAGGTCGATGTGGTTGATTTTTGTTGGCCCTCGGCGGAATGCATTCCATGTTGCTAAACCGTAGGCGTCGATCTTGCCACTCTTCACTGCTGCTTCCATCACTGTAAATGCTTGATACAGGCGATCGTAAAATTTCTCTGGGGATACTTTTGATAGCTGGGTTTCGGGATTGTGGATGTAATATATATCTATGGTGTCAAGGCCCAGATTCTCTAAGCTGCGATCGAGTTGGTCTTGCAGATATTCTGGGTGCATGCAGTGACATCCCGCTACTATGTCACTCTCGGGGATGGTAAACTTGCTATTATTGATGTATTCCCGCTCAAACCACCCGATCTGGTCAGGATGAGGAATGAAACCACCTTTAGAGCAGATAATCAGTTCTTCTCTGGATATATCCAATTCTGCGACCAGACGGGATAATGCTGATTTTACACTCCGTTCCCCATGCATGTAGCGATAATTAATGGCAGTATCTATTACGTTGATGCCCCCCTGTACTGCCGATACTATAGCATTAGTGACAGCGGCATCTGTTCGAGCATCTGGTTCCCCCAGATAGGTGCCGATGCCAATGGAACTGAAAACTAAACCCTTTTCTTCTCGGAAATGGTTAGGGGCGCAGCGGTGGCGACCTTTGTATTTCTGAGTTCCGGCGGCGGTTGCTTGACCTGATATTGTCATCGGATATCTTCGGTGTGATGTTGTTCTTTCTATCATATCATACCCTCACCCTAAAGGGTGGGGCTACACAAACAAAGCAATGTCATTGCGAGCGCAGCGCGGCAACCTTCCTGCGCGGGCTATATAATCTCGTTCCTACCAGTCTCTGGCTGGGAACGGTGGTTTTGAGGCTCTGCCTCCAGTCTCTTATTCAGAGTAATCTCGTTCCCAGTCTCTGGCTGGGAACGAGGGCAAACGAGGGCAAACGCTTCTATTACTTTTTCCGGTTGACAATAGCAATTTCTTCCTCTGTTAATCCATAAAGCTGATAAACAATGGCATCTATTAGGTTATCGCACCGCTTCAGTTGCATTTTCAGCGGCAGCAATGTATCTAAGGTGGCTTGATATTCTTTTGCTAAGGTTTCTTGTTCCGTGCGGGCAACAGGATCAATTGTGAGTTGCCTCTTATTTCTCTTCAGCACTGCGATTAAATCATCAAAGCGGAGATAGGGTTCGTCTTTATAATAGTCCCCTAGGTAATTCTGAATTTTGGTTTTGTTGGCGAGTTGGTCAATAGGGCAACCGATAAAGCGTTCTAGCCATTGCAAGAAGCCTTTAATTTCCCCTTGCTTTTGCTTGTTGAGTTCGAGCATTTGTTCCGCTAGATAGGCTAACAGATCGTGGATAACTTCCGCTTCTTCGGGCTGTTGGCTGAGGCGATCGCGGACTTCGGCTAACACTGGCTCGGGGTTGCCGTTGGTTTGGTATTGGTTGTAAAGGGCGATCGCGCTTTCTAGGGCTTGTTGGCGGCGAGTATTTGGCGTAACGAAGTCGATTTTTCGGATAGGAATCACTTTTAATTGAGGAGATTGAAACTGGAAATAACCCCCACTCATAACAAGACTTCCAAAATAAACTTTATAAATCAGAGCGGTTAAGCAGCTATTTAAAATAGCAGATAAATATCCAAGGGAATAGTTTGAGTTCTTCGCATAAACAAAATTGGTGTTTGCTGAAGCATATTCTCCCGTTACATCCCAAAAACTCTCTGGATATTTTGAGATCTTTGAGAAAATAATTTTAGGAGTCATATACTGGTTAATTCGCTTTTCTGAAAGAACAGCATTGTTCAATTGTAAATATGGAGTTAAAAATTGAACTCTTTGATGAGTTAATGGTTCAGTTCCCCAAACCAAAGCCCATCTGTCAATTAACCCAGTATTAACAAATTTTAAGCATTCTTCTGTTTCGCGATCGCTCAAAGCCTGAGAATAAGCATCGGCCTCTCTAGCTGTACTAGAAGCAAGAATAACAGCAACTTCATCAAGCGTAATTGATTTATTTTCAACTTTTAAGGCAAGCTCTAAAAAATTTGAAATGAGAAACCCTAAGAGAAAATCAGGGAATTTTTTTAAGTTCCTGCTGTTGTACTCAATAATAGCTGTTTTTTCAGAGCCAAGGTGTTTTGACTCAACTACAATATTGTATTCTTTGGTTGGTAAGCCAGATTTAAGAATAGAAACAACGGGATAAACTGACGGACCTTCAAAAATAGACAAAGAAGACACATCTAGTAATCTTAACAGGCATGTATTACCAATCAGATATTCTCTAAATGCTTTGGCGTAAGGTGCTGAAAGAAATTTATTGGGTGTAATCATGCCTGAATTACCGTCACTCTTAACCAGATTAACTCCTTGTTCCAAGAAAATAAGATAGAGATCGTAAGCACCATAAGCAGAACTAAACTTAGTCTTCCAATAGGGCTTTTCAAAGCTCGACAAGCTTTGATTGAGTTCAATAGCATTCAAATAAGGTGGGTTCCCTACCACTACATCAAACCCCCCATTTTCCTTCCAACTGGCAGTGCCCAAATCGATAAAGACCTCTGGAAACTCCAAATCCCAATGAAAAAAGCGCTTCTCTTGGCTGAGTTTTTGGGCCTTCTCATAGACGGCTGCATCGGCCTTCTTCATCTTGTTCGGATCCGCCGTAATTGCCGCAGGACCAAATCTCTCTAAAAAATTCTTGGCTTGTTTTACTCCAAAAAACTGAGCAACATAAATATCTAACAACCGCTTGTAAGGTTTGGCCGCCTCATCAAAGGAACGAAACAACCTTTCGCTTTGCTCCACTTCCGCAAAAGTGGCATCGCTCAAAACGCTCACGCCCCGCATGATTTCCGCCGCTCTCAGCAACCCGACAAAGGGTCCCGTTAGCAAATTTAACTGTCCGCTTTCTTCTTGGGCCATCTTTGCTTCCGCTTCTCGCGCTGTCGTACCGATCAGGGAATTACCGCAGCGCAAATGGTGGTCTAAAAAACTCAAGGGTGCGCCAATGGTAAAGGAATGCAGCCATAAACTAACTTTTGCCAGTTCCACTGCCATCGGGTTTAAGTCCACCCCATAAATGCAGCGTTTCATCACCACCCGCTGTAGCAGTTGAGTGGGTTCTAGTCGATCGGGGTTAATAGCGATTCCCTGCCGTTCTAAATTTTCCAAAATGCTTTGGCGCGTTTGTTCCAGCATTTCCAGCACGGGATTTTCGGGATATGCGGTTAAAATGCCGATTAACTCGTCGGTCAAATAATCCACCGCTTCCACTAAAAAATGACCGCTTCCCATTGCCGGATCGCAGACTTTGATATCCAGTAACGTACTTTGGGCTTCTCGCTCTAATCGTTGCAAGTCTTTTTGCAACCCGTTAAGACTTTGCTCTCCTAACCGTTTGTCTTGCATCCGAACGCGCAGTGCGGCTATTTTCGCCATCAGTTCGTCAAACCGGGCTTGTCGCCCTTCTAAAACTGGCTTAACTGCATGGCTGACAATGTACTTGACAATATATTCCGGGGTATAATAAGACCCGGTTGCTTTGCGCTCTCCCTTGTCATTTTCTAGATGTACCTTGCCAGTAGCAGCATCCTCAATGACTACTCGATATTCCAACAATCCCTCGTAAATTGAGCCTAATTGTCGCACCCCTAAAAAACTATAATCGATGGGCTGTCCTTCAAATCGCGCCAATTTGTCTAAAGCGGGAGCTAGCACCGCATCCGTTAGCTTAAATTGAGACAAAAAATAATTGGGGCGATACTCAATATCATCTTCAGGCCGAGTAAAGTCAAAGTGAAATAACCCGCCATTGTAGCGAGGTATTCCTAACCCGGCATCTCCGCGATCTACGATTTGAAATAAATTTAGAAGGCGATCGTACATTCCCGTGGAAGTTTGGCTCAAGTTCTTCCGCAGATCGATAATTTGGGCCACTTTCTGGGTTAACTGAATTAAACCATAATTTCGATAATCGCTATCAATGGGCAGGAGATTTCTGGCTTCGGCATAGAGCAAAAATAACAGCTTATAAAGAAACGATAGGGTGGCCTCATACACCTGTTCTGGTTGCACCTGCTCTCCCCGTCGCGTCGCATCCGCCACAAACCCACCTGCCAGTTCGGGAAACAGGCGATCGAATACCAACGCCTTTAACTCATTTCCTACTCGGGTGGCATAGGTGGTACTCCCCTCCCGCACCCGTTCTAAAAAGTTGCATCCTTGGGGATCTTTAAGGAATGCTTCCTGGCGAAAGAATAGCCAAAAATACTTAAACCGCTCTAAATCTTCTCCTTCCAGAAGTTCTACCAAATCGACTTGATAAAACTCCGTTGCCGTTGAAGACGCTTGCCGATAATACAGTCGCCACTCTCTGCCATTGGTTAAAATACCCCAATCAACCCTCGTCCCGTCTAGATAGCTAGTAATTTGAAAGGATGGATTTTCGTTGCTATAAATATCCCGTCCGTCGAATGCAGAAACCTTGCTTAACGGACGTTCCCAGTATTTCGCTTCCGCGACGCAAGGTACTTTGGCATAAAAAGCCGGTTCGTCATTTTGTAGAGGATAAGCAGCATCCCGATCGCTTTCACTGTTAAACAGGGCATAGTCCGGTCGTTGGGCTCGACCTTTCCTGCGAGTCGTTATCTGGGGAATGTAGCTAAATCCCAGAAGATCCAACACCGGTTTAATAAATTCTTCCTCAGTTTGCGCCTCATTGAGGGTGGGCAACAAATCTTTTTTTAACATATAAAGCCCTTTTAACTGCTCATACCCTACGTTCACATCCACCTGCCACTCCGGGCATTTCTGAAGCCGAAGATCCAGATAATGCTGTGAAAATAGCGGTTTGTTTAGTTTTTGCTTATCTGCCACCATCTAACCTCCTGATTTTTTAGATCCTATTGCCCCATCATCGGGGTGAGATCCCCCCGACAGGTTGTTTAGCACTTCTATTTTATTGTATGACATCTACTGGATATTTTTTCCAGGAAATACAGTTCCATCCCATAAAAATATATAATACTTTGTCTAGAGGATAGCTGATAGTATTTTATAGAGGCGCTTACGCACCAACAATAGGTTCAGTAGTGTATGCTAAAATTAGATTGAAATGTCAAATCTCTGCAACAGAGTAAATTAGTATATGGATCCAGAACTTGTCACCCTGGAATTGCCTGCCAATCTGCACGAGCAACTGCAAGCACTAGCAACCGCAGAGGATACCGGTGTCGTCAGCTATCTCGAACAGTTAGTCACAGATGCCTACCAAAGAGAACGTTGGCTAAAAACCCTGGATAATTTGTATCAGCTAATTCAAGCTCGTGGGGGTTTGCAGCTAGGGGACACCCAAGAAGAGATAAACGAGCGTTTGCGTCAGACTCGACAGGAGATATTCGAGGAGGAATATGCGCATCTGTATCGATAGTAGTACCTTTATCCCAGGGTTACAGAAGAGCGAGCCCGACAAGGTCAAGCTGTTAAGATTGGTGAGGAATAACATCCACATAACTATCCCCCGCTTAATTGCCAAAGAAGTTACCCGCAATTTAGTGGTCGCAGAAGAGGTGCGCGAATTTTACAGATTGTTTCAGGAGGAGGAATTCGGTCAGATTATTGACGAACCAATCCCATCGGCTTTAGTTGAGAAATATATCAATTTGGGTTTACCTGCTAAAGCCGATGCCTTCATTGGTGCATTTGCCGAATGGATGAACGTCAACCACCTAATCTCTGAGAATCGCCATTTTCTTCGGGAGCTGCAAACCACAGCTTTTGAAATTGTAAATGCTGCTGAATTTATCAAGTTGTTGGAAGATGATGCGTAGTGGGCGATCGCTCTAGTAATTAGAACAGTGGTATACTCGCCAATACCTCCAAGAAAGCACCATGTTGGTTTCAGCCCCCAACATGGTCACTTGATGGGTGGTGTATGCTAAAATTAGATTGAGATGTCAGTTCAACAGAGTAAATTGGTCTATGAATACAGAACATGTCACCCTGGAATTGCCAGGTCCACTGTACGAGCAACTGCAAGCACTAGCAACCACAAAGGAAACAGATGTAGTCAGTTTCATCGGTGAGTTGGTAACAGATGCTTACAAAATGAAACGCGGGATCGAAAACGTGAAGCTCTTGGCTCCGTTTCTTAAAAATGATGAGGATTTGGAGGATTTGCCGCTAAGCGACAGGCAAAAAGAGACGATCTTGCTTTTGCGTCAGAATCGAAAGAAGATGTTCGAGCAGGAATATGCCCATCAGGAGCGATCGGGGAAATTATGAAATTAGAATTCGATGGACAAGCAGATGCAGCTTATTTGCGCCTTAATGACTCCCCAATTATCGAATCAGAAGAGGTTGCTCCCGGGATAGTTTATGACTTTGACGATCGAGAGAATGTGGTAGGTATTGAAATTATGAGAGTCTCCCAGAAAACTCCCGATCGGATTAAAGAGCTTAACTTCCCGTTAAACTCAGAATACAGCTCTCAACTGAAAGCTGTTTTTGGCTTGCTGGAGGCGATCGCCTAGGCAGGATGGTGGGCGATCGGTCTCAAACAGAGGAGACTTTCCCTCGTAAAGTCTCCTCTGATGCAGTCTCTGATTTGCCAGGGGCGAGCGTTTCCTGACGAATAGATTCGGCGATCGCATTTACCAGCAAGAGGCGATCGCTCATTGATAACTGTAAAACTGGCTGAAATAATTCTGGCAAAGATAAGCCATCTGAGACAGAGCAATCTTTTCGGAGGGTTCTATCTGCTGATAGTAGAACAGTCTCGCGATTTTGCAATGTCTGCACTAAATCGTGCCTCATGGCTTCTAAAAAACCACAATCATTGCCAATGTCAGAAGCTTCATCTTCATCAATGTCCTCTATCAACTTCAACCTTTCCTCGTAGGCTTCGAGCCGGTAGTCAATAGCTTCAATAATAAACTGTATCGCTTTGTATGATAGATTCATGTTAGACTCCATTCTCGGGGAACTGGCATTACCCTGTCGATATAAATCGAGCGGTGTTTTTGCTCTAGTCTGTTGCTCTGCCATTTAAACTGCCTTGCCTATAGCATACTGCTTTTGTAACACCTGCGGCTATTTAGTCAAAAGTCACAGAACTAATTTTGCCATGCCTGCTCTGCCACTGTCAACCTATTTCACCGTGATGCAAGGTTCCCCATAGACTCCGCAGGAGCTTCTTCTCAGGAGGCAGATCCTCTAGATGCGCGTTTATTACGGTCCTCAGGGAAGGAGGTTTACATGGCTGACCCTTTTTGACCGTTATGGAATTGCACCGACTCTAGGTTGACTCGAATCAATTTACCTCTCAAAGTTTCTTCAGCATAAATCACGTCATTAATGCGTGTCGCTAGCCTCTCCCAATTTGGGTCGCCTGTACAGACAATAATACCGGCGTGGTCTGGTTGTAAGCGGTGCAGTCGGATAAAATCAAACCGATCGCAGGTTAAAACTGCTCGGTCATTACTCGTAGCAAATGCCAGTACATCTGGGTCAGGAATCGCAAGTCCTGCTTTCTCCGCTTCCCTAGCTGTGAGAACATCGTGACCCAGACCGCGTAGTAATCTCACTACTGGCAGTGAGAAATTTTCATCTGCATACAAACTTGCCATAGATCACGCTTCCCTATTCTTGACGATCGCCTCTTCAATTTCCTCTGGGTGTGCATCAGCATAAGCCCAGACATTCACCAGATCTGCAGCAGTAAGATGGGGATAGCCTTCTAGGATATAAGCATCTGTTGCACCTTGACGACGAAAACTCACTAGCAACCAAACAGGGATGCGAGTCCTCGCGATGCAAGCTTCACCGCCACAGACCCCAGGAGTCTTGGTAATTCCCGGGGAACCATTGCTTAAATTTTGAGTTAAAATACCTATGGCTGACGCTTTTTCAGCGGGAGTCAAGGCCAGGAGTTGCGTTTCTAATTCTGCCAATGTCATAGTTGCACTTCGAGATCGCCTTTTGGATAAGATATACTTGATTATAGCAGGTTAAGCCAGCATCCACCACCACAGCCATAAAAGCAATTTCATTATTCAAGCTGCGTGCTCAGTGCATCCATGAGTCAACCTTGTTTTTGGTAATGCGGTTGTCAGGGAAGGAGGTTTGTTTGGCGATCGTCCCGCTACGGGAATATCGGATATAAGATAATTGAAAGGATAAAAATATTGCCAAAGCGTGATAATTATGTATAATAGATAGTACCGATGTTGAGAGTATATTGATGTCAAATCAGAATGAACCAACAGCAGAGTATGATAGTCCATGGAAGGAGATCATAGGAAACTTTTTCCCAGAATTTATGGAGTTCTTTTTCCCCTCCGCCTATGAGGAGATAGACTGGTCGAAAAAATACGAATTTTTAGAGACAGAACTCCAGCAGGTGCGACCGCAGGCGGAGATCGGAAAGCGCGTCGCCGACAAACTTGCAAAAGTTTGGCTGAAAAATGGCGACGAACTGTGGGTGATGGTGCATATAGAAGTCCAGAACCAGCGCCAAACAGCCTTTCCTGAACGAATGTTCACATACAACTATCGTATCAGAGATCTTTTCAACTGCCAAGTAGCCAGTTTTGCCATCCTCACCGACCAAGATGCTGGATGGAGGCCAACTGAATTTAGCCAGCAACTGCTAGGATGTGAAATAGCATTTAATTTCCAGATCGCGAAGTTGCTAGACTATAAGGACAGGTGGCAAGAGTTAGAAAAAAGCCGAAATCCTTTTGCTACGGTCGTGATGGCCCATCTGAAAGCTCAAGAGACACGGGGAGAACAGCAGGAACGCAAACGCTGGAAATTGTCTTTAATCAGGCGGTTGTATCAGAAAGGCTATGAACGGGAACAAATTGTCAACCTATTTAAGTTTATTGATTGGGTAATGCAACTGCCCCAAGAACTAGAAAAAGAGTTTTGGCAAGAAATAAATCAATTACAGGAGGAAAAACAGATGCAATACATCACCAGTGTGGAAAGAATTGGCATGGAGAGAGGGCTTGAGCAGGGCCTTCATCAAGGTGCTCTGCGGCAGTTGTTGCGAGTGCTGCAACATCGGTTTGACTCGGTGCCAGAGTCGTTACAGACTCGCCTTACCTCTTGTACGATGGAGCAACTAGAGGAACTTGTGGATGTGGCGCTGATAGTAGAACAGTTAGATCGGTTCGTCGATCGCATCCCAGTTGAGGATACATCAGTAGCAGAAGATACGGAAAACCCTTAATACCATTTTTGAAAAACAATGCTGCAATTACTTGAAGATTAGATTATTAGTCGGTTGAAACCGACTTTAGCCTCGTTACCTGGCTCCGCCTGGTAACGCCGGGGGTTTGAAGATACTGTGGGGTAATTAACCGGGGGGTGAAACCCCCCATTCTCCCAAAACCAGCAGAAATCATTGATTTCTGCCCTCTCCCCTCTCCCCGTGTCCCCGCGTCCCCGTGTCCCCGTGTCAGAGAAATTGGTAATTCGCCCACAGCATCTTTGAACCCCCGGCGGGATAACAGCGAAGTGACTAACTCAATTTTCCATTTTAAATTCAGGCGGTACTACCATGCGATTAACTTTCACTTTGTGGCTTTCCCGTTCGGTGGCAACCTCAACAGAGATCGCCTCTATTTGAATTTCCACGCAGCCAAAGGGTACCGTTAACTCGGTATTAGTTTCCATCCCGCCGTAATATAGGTGAGGCTGAAAATTAATCAACCAGCGCGGCGGTTCTAAGAGAGTGCGGGTTTGCGGATCTAATACCCATAATTTAACATAAAGGCGGGATAATAAATCAGGTAGTTTTACCAATATAATGATGGACTCTCCAGCTACTAATTCACCCTCGGGCACCTGCAACTCTGGTTTCGGCACTGGTGGCTGTTCGTAAAGCTCGATCGCCCCCTGGATCGGAACAACTAATTCCTCCGGATCGCTGACAATTTCTTCATAGACAAACATTTCGTCAGTGGGTAATTCATCGGACTCCAGATCCTCGGACTCATGAGAGTCTTCCCCTGAGTCCGTCAATGGGTTAGGTTCCAGTATTTCTAAGGGTTCGGGATCTTCAGCCAAGATTTTCAGCCTTTCGGAAAAACGATCTTGAAATTTTAATCTCAAAAATTCTCTATCCAAGGGTGACAAAAATGAGCGATCGCCCTCTTGTTCTTCAGCTACTAATTCCGACTCCATACTATATTCTATTGGGCGATCGGGCTTTTGGATGGGGGGCAAACTGAGAGGTTTTCTCGGTTGCAGATCCTGGTTGGCATCTTTTTCCGAGTCTACCTGCGGGCGATCGGGAATATCGGGGCGATCGTGGCTAACGGAATTATTTCCGATCGGGGGAAGTTGGGGAGACTTGGGGGTTAACTTTTCCGAGTCTGGTTCGTAAAGGCGATCGGGTATGGGGGTGTAGGGTGCGGGGTTAAAGTTGGTATGATGATGTTCTTGAGGATCCTTCGTCAGGTTAAAGAAAGAGAGATTAACAGAGGGTTTTCCTTGGGATTTTTCCTTCTGGGAGTCCGCTTTTAATTTAACTTTACCTGGGGCCAACTGTTCGGGAAAAGGAGTCGTCCCGGAGTCCGACGGTTGGGCGGCGATCGTCTCGATTAAATCATGGACCCCCACCGCGATCGTAAACTCTTGAGTTACCATTGACGAAGCAACATCTGGCAGTGCCGCATCAAACAATTGCAGTTCTCCCAAAATTAAACGAGTTGGGCATTCTCTGGGCAGATCGAAGGAATATTCAAAAAGTCCCGGCAGCATCGGAAAGGACAATAATTGACGAATTTCCTTGATCGTCTGGGAGTTTTCTGGGTCCCGCAGACGAATGAGTAATTGGTAAGTATTGACTGTTTGTTCTATTTGGGACTCAGATGTGCGATCGTTTTCCTCTACCAGATATACTTGTCCCACAAGGGCGATCGACTCCCCTGGAAACGCTATGTAAGTTCGTCGGTCAAGTGATAGCCCGATCGGGACTGGTACCGAAGCTTCCACTAACTCTGGTGTCGGTTGGTCAAGTTCCGACTCTGAGTTTACAGGCCAAACTTCCACTTGACTGCTATCCAAAGGATCTATTGTCGGATGTTCATCTTCCAGTTCAACTTGCGGTTGGTCAACTTCCGACTTGCTGCTATCCAAAGGATCTATTGTCGGATGTTCATCTTCCAGTTCAACTTGCGGTTGGTCAACTTCCGACTCTGATTTTACCGGCAAAACTTGCAACTGCACTGTATGCTTCCAGCTATCTCCTACCAGTTCCGACATCAGGTTACCAGAACAGCTAATTTCCCACAGACCCGGTTCCAGGTGGATGTAGGGAAACACTGGCATCGAACCTTTCTCGTTAGTATGACGAATCCATTTTTGCAACCGCTGCACTTGTGACTGATAAGTCAGACGCACTTCCACTTCCGTATTGATACGGTGCGATCGGGCCACTACTCGATAGCGACCCGACTCTAGTTGCGCGATCGGGGGTTTTAGGGGCAACCATGCCCTCACGCCCTCTTTTTGGATCAGAAATTCCCAGTCTGCCATTGCTCCATTCCATCGCCTGCTCTTACTCTGCCAGAAAATAGATTAATTGTCAAGGGGTGTGGTCAAAACCCGTTGGTAGGTCCGAACCCTAAAGGGTCCGGCTACACGAACAAAGCCCGCCTGCGCGGGCTATACATGCATCACCAAATACACCCGGTTATCAACCATTGTCAAGGGGCTGTTCATTATATTTGACAAGTATATTTACTTTCTGTCCAATTGCGCTCTCAGCTTGTTGATAAAATTCGCGTCATCTTTAGGGTAAACCGGCTGTTCTAGGGTTTCCCGCAGCCAGTATATTTCCTGTTTCGCCTCCACCAGATGCCGGACACATGCCTCCAACTGTTGCAATAATTGCTGGTTGCTGCTATTGGTTTCCTTGCCAACGGCTAATAGGCGATCGCCCAAATAATGAATCCCCCGATCTAACTGGGCGGTCACCGCTTGCAGTTGCTGGTTGCTGGTACCTGCAGCGACATTATTAGTCAGGCGCTGACCCAAATACTGAATTGCCAGATTTATCTGGTCTGTATAGCGATTCATCGTCGTCACCAAGTTTAACAGCTCAACCTTCACCCCTTCCATACTATCAGCTTTATTCACAATTTGGGACTGCATTTTGTTAAGAATTGTAACTCCTGACTGAAAACGCTCCACAGTTTGCTGCAATTCGGGAATAATATTATGCAGAGACTGCTGATTCTGCTGATGCAACTCTAATACTTGCACGGTAGTTTGATTGGCATTGCTAATTTCTCCGAGCAATTTCACTAACTGCTGACTGGCACTGCCAATTATCTTCGCCGTCCTTTCAATGGATTGAACTGTTTCTGCTAAACTTAAAGTAGAGCGATCGAACTTTGCTTGGGTCTTGGCCAAACCCATTGTCGCCGCTGATAACTTCTGAGCAAACTGACTCTGCTCGAAGATTTGAGCCACCCCGGCAAATTCCCCTGTAGTGGCCTGCATCGCCGCCACCGCATGGTTGAACTCATCCGCAGCATTGGCGATCGTACCAGCAGCCCTGCTAAAGCGATCGTATACGCGAGTAGCCAGTTCGGTAGCTTCTCTATTACCAGCAGCAATTTGTTCTGCCACCTTGCCCAAGGATCTCTCCATTGCTGCCGTAACATTATCGTGAAATCTAGTCAAAAACTCATGCTGCTGCTCTACCATGCGGTTAACAGCTTTATCCAGTCTGCCATGACCCTCAATAGTTGGTTGTAACACGTTGTCCAGATAATCTTCTAAAGATAGAATCAACTGAGACTTAGCTAAATTCGTATTCCAACGCAAGTTTACCACTGTCAACAAGGCACTGCAAGCTACGGCCAGCAAACTGGTAATAAAAGCAATGCCCATGCCTTGGAGAGGGGACTGTAATTTCTGGAATAAAACCGCCACGTCCGTGACATTATTTCTCTGAAGTTGAGTAATAGTCAGACTCAGATTAAAAAGGTTGAGAGTGATGCCCAAAAAGGTACCTAGCAGACCCAAGGCGACCAACAAATTCGGCAAGTAGCGGCAAAATTCATCCCACTGCACGCAGCGCAACGAAAAACCCAAAAACTTAAATTTGTCTTTGCTGTATAGCCCCGAAATCAGAGCAAATGTATTCACCTGTTCGAGGTTACTACTAGCTTGCCGAAATCTTTGCTCAAGGTTTTCCACAATTTGCGGTTGCATCCCTCTACTGGAGTCATTTATCAGTCTCAGTACCCGAGACTCTAGGAAAATCAGATGACTGTAAAGGGAGATGCGCAGGCAGATAGCAGCTATAGTGGGTAGGATTACCAACAGTACAGTCAGAACTAGCAGGTAGGGCGGGAATAGCTTCCACCAGTCGGACACGATTTCAACCTCCGATATTAATAACAACTGATTGAATCTTAGACTTCGCGACTTCGCTGTTATCCCGCCGGGGGTTCAAACCCCCGGCTAATAGCTCAAGTGGGTTAAAACCCACTAATATCATATTTTTGCTGCGGGCATATTCGCCAGTTATTTTTAATCTTCGTAGGTTGGGTTGACGTTTGTTACCCAACAAGCGCTACAGGCTTCGCTCCACAACATCTCTTGTTGGGTTTCGTGCCTCAACCCAACCTACCAATTTGTTCGAGAGGGCGAGGGCGATCAAAGACCTAAGAGGCGTTTTTTGGCAGCGTCAAATTCCGCGTCTGTCAAGTATCCCTCCTTTTTCATCTGCACTAACTGCTTCAGTTTTGCCATCCCATCTTCTGCCCCCCGAGTTTGAGTTTGTGTTTGAGTTTGTGTTTGAGTGCGAGGTCGATCGTCCGCTGGCATAATTTCACCTTTAATCACCTGGCGAGTACCTTGAGTCAGCATCTGTTTTTGCTTCTGCTTGGACTGAAACTGTTGTTGCAGGCGACGACGAAAGCGATCGATCGCCCCTTCCTTAGCGATAGTTTCGGTAGTGGCGGGAATTCCCACTACCGTAGTTCTGTAGGCATAATTAGCATCAGATTCTGGTAAATTATCTACCTCGCGAACAAATTGTCGCAGCTTCGGTAAATAATGTCCTTTCCAGCGGGAGGGTTGTTTTTCTATTTCCCCGATCGCCCGGGATAGCAGTCCCCGCAAAGCCGCAATCAAATCTTCTCGGTTAGCGAGTTCTTCGAGGGCTTGATGCCAGACTGGACTGAGAGTAGCAGTATGGTAACCATCTCGCAAGCTATCATAATATTGAAATTGCAACTTTTCCGGGTGCCGCTGAATTAAATCAAAGGCCAGACAAGCATAGAACAGATCCTCCAATTCCTCCATGGTGCCCGCATCGGGAGGGATGATATCGGCAAATAAACTGCTATAGTCATTATGGACAAAAGAGCCCGGGGCATTCTTTTGACGACTGTAGGGTTTGCGCATCTCCTCCAAACCCTCGATCAGTCTCAGGGGAAAACCAGCGTATTCCGTCACGATTAAAATTTCCGAGGAGGTTTGGGTTGGCTTCAGTACGGCGTCTGCAATTCCTAACTCCTGTCTCAGTAATGATTTGAACTCTTTTATTTCTTGTTCGTCCGCATCCTTAAACCCCACCATCGTACTACTTTTGGACTCGCTATTGCGGAAATAGGGGTCGCTCAAGTTCAGGCGCAGCAGGGGCGCAGCTTCCTGCATAATTTGTCCCAACCGGGTCGATCGGGTAGCGCTGGAGTAGTTTTCCATGAAGCTGGCGATCGCCGAATTCACAATATTCGTGCTGCGAGAACCAAACAAGCGATCGACTGTCAGGTCTATTTCCTTTTGCAGTTGTTCTGGGGCCAGGCGATCGCCTCCGATTAAACCAGCGAGAGACTCGCCCCGTCCCGAGGGAATTTCCGCACTTACTTGGATCATATAGGAACGAAATTCCTGGGATGGCAGCAATATATTGTAACAGCTTTCTAGATCTGATTCCTCAAAAATAGCCTCCCCACTCATCTCATCAAAATTCAATTGCTTGAGGTTGCTTTCCGCCTGTTCGTAGTCACCCTGCAAATTTTCTACCAAGAGACTGAAAGCCGCAACTTTAGTCGATCGGGTTTGCACCTGCTTTTGCAAAGTCTTGACAATTTGCAGGGATTCCTGCTTCACTGCCAAGTTAAAATTATGCTCGATCGTCTCGCATACTTGGCCCAGAACCCTTTTCGCTTCCCCTTGCACTTGAGCATTTTTCCCTACGGGTCTAAATTTTTGTTCGATATCAGCAATTATCTGCTCTGCATCTTGCCATTGGCGCTCTAAATCTTCCAGTTGGCGCGTCCCCCTTGCTCCAGAATTTGCTCCTCAAGCGCCCGTTGCCAAGCATTCAGTTCCGTGGCGATCGCCTCCAACCAGTCCCGGGTACTTTTAATAGAGAAATCCCGGTTTCCCGGAGTGAGTAAAGTCGCCAAAAAGCCATCAATATCCCGCTGGAAATTTGCTGTCATACTGGGACGAATCTGTTGCAACCTAGTCAACCAAATCCCTCGGCTACTTTCCGTATCTCCGGCCATAGTTTTCCGGAATTGCTCTCGAAACTCCCTGGGCAACTGCTGTCTGAGGGCCATCCGATCGTCCTTATTTTGGCAATCAGCAATTCTTCTTTCTAGCTTATTCCTCCAGGCATTAATTGCACTTTTAAAATTCTTGTTACCTTCCGTAGCAGCAGCTTCCAGCTTAGTAGCGAACCCATCCCGACGATTTAGATCCGTATGCCAAGTGAGCAGGAAACGTTCCAGTAACAGTTGCGGATCGGGACTTTGTCCTTCCCCATTCAACCAGAAATTCACCAGTTGCCAACTAATCCGAGTCAAAGCAATTTGCACGATAATATCCCGGGGGAAATAAATTGCCGCCAGACCAAAGGTTAAATAGCGCTGAACATTAGGACGGGGGTGGTCGTCCCATTGCAGCAACTGCTGTAGGAAATTATCCCTCATCCCCTTCATCACGGGTCCCAGTTCGCTGGAAAAGTCCAGAGATATTTTACGAGCAATCACGTTACATAGCTTACTTTGGGCAAAAATTTCATAGGGGCCCGAAGTCTGGTGGGAAACTAAATAGGCGTAATCAAAGGGCGGACGTTCTTCCTGCACGATCGCCAATTCTCGCATATCGTAACAAGCTTCAAACTTGGTGCCCGGAGTAGTATAATGATTCAGTTCTTTGAGGGCCCCGTAGGTATTGGCGCTCATATTGGGCGCGTTACCGTACAACTGAGGACTAATTACTAAATAGCCGACAATTTGGGCCCCCGATCGCCGTAATCTCGCCTGAGACTATAAGCAACATCCAGGAACATGCCGCTACCAGTGCCGCCGCAGAGAGAACAGACCACAAATATATTCAGTCCCCGATCGACCTTTAACCCAGATTTGAGTAAACTTGCCTCATGTCCCCGAGTGCGCCGTTCCGCTGCTTCGATCGCCCCTTTCAGCAGGCGATAGTTATGAAAAAAAGCCAATCTACCCACAGGTCTAATCCCTTTGGCCCCCTCTTCCACTGCTTTAATGTTCCGCAGCAGTTGTGGGGGAAACCAGCGACCAATATGAGCGTAGGGCCCTTGGCGATCGAAGGTTTCTCGACCTTCCAATCCCCGGACAAAATTAGTCACTTCCGTGGAAGTCATAGTCGCATTCACCTTTTCCGCCTCCCGGAAGCTGAGGTCAACACCGTGATAGGTACTCCCCGTGCGCAAACCCGATGCTTGGGACGCCGCTTTATCAGTGTCAATGTGGACAAAACTGACAATCGGTAGGTTGCTCAAATCCCCATAGCGGTCTACAATTAACCTGCGAATGCGCATCAACACGTCGCGACCCGTTCCGCCTAATCCAATACAAATCGTGCGGTTAATACCGCGAAACTGTCCTTCGTTGCTAGTAGATGTCATCGTCGTAATATTCTCCCCACGCAGATAATTATACTATTATCGGTGTTAATCCTTTTTGTTTTCTCCTGCAATTGTCTGCTTAACATGTGATGTGATTATATCACCCCTGTCAAGATTCTACAAGTCTGGGATTGTCCTGGGCCCTCAATGCTTCCCAGGTCCGGTGGTGAGCCCAGCGGCTGGATCGGCGCTTTGAGCAAAAATGCTTATAGTATGCTAAGATAGAGATGCCCCCGACGGGCGGGCATGAGAAAATCAAAAAAACACGGGACGAGAACAACCTTGCATTACGATCCACAAGCCCTGAACAACTCCTATCGCCAGCGTCCGGGACTGCTATGGGGACGCCGCCTGAGGATTTTCCGCACCTCAGTCGGCTTTGCCATCCCTTTGCTATGGGACTGGTTGACCGGTAGCCTCCAGAAAAATCAGCCCCAACGGGCCCTGCAACTGCGGCAAATCCTGACGCAACTGGGGCCGACCTTCATTAAACTGGGGCAAATTCTCTCCTGTCGTCCCGACATCATTCCGCCCATATATATTGAAGAACTTGCCTTATTACAAGACCAATTACCTTCCTTTCCCAATGCGATCGCCTATGAATTGATCGCCGAAGAACTGGGACAAACACCCGATCGCATCTATGCCGAAATCAGTGCCGAACCCGTGGCCGCCGCCTCCTTCGGGCAAGTTTATAAAGGAAAACTCAAAACCGGGGAAACCGTAGCAATAAAGGTGCAGCGTCCGGGTTTGCGATCGAGCATTTCCCTAGATCTTTACATCCTGCGGCAAATTGCCGCCTGGGCGCAAAAATCTATCTCCTTCATTCACAGCGATCTCATGGCCCTGATCGACGAATTGGCTAGCCGCTTGTTTGAAGAATTAGACTACATCAACGAAGGTCGCAATGCCGAACGCTTTGGGAAACTGTATGCCAACAAAAATAACATTATCGTCCCGCGCATTTACTGGGAATATACCGGGCAGCGGGTGCTGACAATGGAGTGGATTGCAGGAGTAAAATTAACTGAAATCGAAAAGTTGAATAGTCGCCGCTTTGATGGGATCCACTTTGTCAATCTCGGATACAACGGTTCCGTGCGACAACTGCTGGAAAGCGGCTTTTTTCATGCGGACCCCCACCCGGGGAATTTATTAGCGACCCCCGAGGGGAAGTTAGCTTATATAGACTTCGGGATGATGAGCTTTGTGAGCGCCGAATATCGCTATAGCTTCATCGAATCTATTATGCATATCCTCACGGGTGACTTTGAAGGATTAGCCCAAGATTATGTCAAGCTAGGGTTTTTGCCCCCGGAAACCGATCTGAACTTCCTCGTTCCGGAACTAGCGGATATTTTTAGCAAAGTGCTGACTGCTTCGGTAGCCGAATTTGGCATCAATAGCGTGATTAAGAAGCTTTCCCCATTGATCTACAAGCATCCCTTTCGCTTGCCTACTTATTATTTGCTCATTTTTCGCTCCTTAGCAACCTTAGAAGGAGTGGCGATCGCAGTCAATCCCGAGTTGAAGCCATTTGGTCAAATATATCCCTATATAGCACAACGATTGTTAACGGATGAAAAATTGAGTGCCTGCCTGCAAGAACTGGTGTGGGAAAATAGTCAAATCAGGTGGGAGTTATTAGAGGAGCTATTATCACAGATGCGAGCAAGTCAGGAATGGGATATACGAACGGTGCTGGTTGGCAGTCTAGACTTTTTATACTCAAACCAGGGAAGGCCAGTGCGCAGGGCGCTAGTGGATGAAATAGTAACAGGAACAGAATCACTTTTGTTGAATGCCTTCGAGGAAGTGACAGCCAAAATTGGTCTGGTACTTGCATCTAACCCAGGTAATTGGCAATATATCAACCAGGAAATGCTGCAAAAACTTCAGTCCCAGATCGTGGAAGTGACAAATTTAGATCGTCAAGAGGCATTAGCGATCGTAGAACTTTTCTTCAAGCCCAAAATGCAACAGCTAGTCGGAGAACTGATAGAAAAAGTTGGCCAACGAGTAAGCGATCGTGTAAAGTTTAATCTCGCCGGTTTGCTTGAGGCAAGAAACCCAACCAGTCAAAAAGTTACGATTTTTTAATTTCGATCGCGAATTCAAAATCGCGATTATTCCCATCGGGACAATTCAGCCTCATCTGGCTACCAGATATGCGAGTCCGCTGAGTAACTTCTCTGCCATTGCAATCAATTTTTCCTGACCCGGTTGGCACTAGGTAAAGACTATTCCCTTTTCGTTCTAAATATGCTCTCACTTCCTCCCCGGGACAGTCAATGGCATCAACACAGTTCCCATCGTCCTCCCCGATCGCGATCCGTCGATCGTGTCGGAGATAACATATTTGTTCCTCCTGTCCGGAAGCAAAATCTACGATCAGTTGCCATTTCTTTTGCCAACTCATCCAAGTCTTTACTGCAAACAGGATGGCAATTAATCCGATCGCCAAACCGGAAGCAGGTAACCACAATTGCCCCCAGAGGTAAGCATTTACCAAGCAGGTTTCTTTGCCCCCGGGGGCGGGAGTGCAGAACTCCTGCACCGTCGGCGGAATATCCACCACAGTCAGTTTATAGACCTGCTCGTCCTTAGTTCTAATGGAGAGCGATCGCTCTTGCAGGGGGAGAGCTTGCATCCAAGCGCGTCGCTGCTGACTGGGGAGAGAATTTTCTTTTCTAAAGGGGCTCTCAAAAGGAGTTTCAATCCATTCCGAGCCTAATTTTGTACCCAGAGGCGCATCAGTAATCCAAACCACCGACTGGGGTTTAATTGCTTGATTTTCTGTCAAGCGACATTGATTGATTTGGGCCAGCTTCTGATAGATAGATAGCTCGGCAAGCTGAATATCTGTATTGCGGAAATTGCCATCCGACTGAGATTCTATCCCTGGGATGATGCGATCGACATCTTCATTGCTCTTGAATGCGATCGGAGCTTCTAGAGGAACTACAGTTGAGGCAAAAGGAACGACATAGACAGTATCTCCTGGTTGCAAGCTATCTTCGACAATCTGACGCAGGCGCAGGCGACCTTCTTCATTCAAACCGACACTCTCCGTTAGGTCGATCGCCAGCACGACATCGCGCCCGCCATGGAGACGAGCGACCAATTGCAGTGCTGTTCTTTGTAAAGGAGTCAGAGGTTGCCCGGGAGCAACGGTGGGACAAGATTCACTCAAAACAGTTCATCCCCGATCGTACATACTGATTATATCACATTTCCTCGCAGGCAGTCTCTGGCTGGGAACTTTCGACCAAGCTAAGGGCACTGCGCACCCTACTATATTCCCAATTCCTGACGGACTTCTTCCAAAAATATCCGACCATGTTCTTTTTGACTTTGGCGCGATCGCTCAATAATATCAATAAAATTCGGATTCATGCTCACCATAAGCGTCTCCAAATCAATGCCTTCGATGGGAACCACTGCCGCAACCGGCTGACCATCACGGATTAAAACAATCGGCTCTCGATCTTGTACATACTCTGCCCAAGGGGCCTCAGCTTCAGAGATTTCTACTTTTCTCATAATTCTACCACTTTCCCTTCAATCAAAACTTGATTCCCTTCTTTAATGCCAATAGCACGGATATCCACTACATCTTCATCCTCCTCTATATCATAGTACACGCGAATATTATCAATCCGCAATTCCCAAACTGCAAGGAGGTTGGGTCGCATTTGTTTGCGGTTGCGCGTGGGTACGTTTGGCTCATAGGCAAGTTGTTCGGTAACGGCTGCCATAATAATTCTCTGTTGTCGAACCGTCAGCATTCGCAAGTGAGCCAAGCTATTTGTCGAGAATGCAATCTGATAGCGCAAATTCCCCCACTCCTTTACATCACTCATCTTAAATCCGATGTTAGCGGATATTCCGGACTTAACCGCAATTGTAAGCAGGTAAGCACAAATCTACTCGCCTATGTTAAGAAATATAAAATAGCTGAATCTCCTTCTGGGATGGCTATCCAGCCAACTTACAGCTTCTCCAACCCGAGGCCGAGCCTCTAGGAGCGTTCCCAGGGACAGGGAACTAGGTAAATTGTAGCATTGTTTTTTTCTCGTTCCCAGTCTCTGGCTGGGAACGCCCCTTCTGAGGCTCTGCCTCCAGCTTCTGGCACCCGAGGCTGAGCCTCTAGGAGCGTTCCCAGGGAGACCCTGGGAACTAGGTAAACTGCCTTTTTTATTGTTTTTCTCGTTCCCAGTCTCTGGCTGGGAACGCCCCTTCTGAGGCTCTGCCTCCAGCTTCTGGCACCCGAGGCTGAGCCTCTAGGAGCGTTCCCAGGGAGACCCTGGGAACTAGGTAAACTGCCTTTTTTATTGTTTTTCTCGTTCCCAGTCTCTGGCTGGGAACGCCCCTTCTGAGGCTCTGCCTCCAGCTTCTGGCACCCGAGGCTGATTTTAGTAAAAGAATTCCATACTGCGATCGCAATTCGTTTCGCCTTATTTCAGCCCGTGACCACACCCGACCACACCCGCTACTGGCAATTACTATTCTTGTTGCTCATTTATTTGATGCACAATAGCTTTGATGGCATTCGCCGTAGCATGCTCAAAACTTTTTGCAATATCTTGTGGGTTACTAGGACATTCTCGAGCGCTAGGTGGTGTTGGGTTAATAGTAAAGTCTACTCGATCTAGATTTAAATACCCTTGCCTATTTGAGGTCAATTTGATTTGTACCTTATCACCACATTTATTTGGAATAAACCCTGAAAATTTACTCTTATCAGAATGTCCGATAATAGAAGATGAAAGTTCTATATTGCGATTATTCATTTCTTTTACCATGTTTTTGCTGGCCTCTTCCGTCGCCTTTTTCAAATTTTATTCGATCGTTTTATAAAATATTTTCCCATCAAGATTAGAAGTCGTCCCTCCTAATCTAAAAACGACTTCAATTTTTTCGAGTTCTTCGCTAATTGTTATTTTAGCTACATCGCCATCATTATTTGTGCCCTGTACAGTTCCAATATCATCGAGTGTAGGAGTTTGAGTCTCGGAACCATTGACATCGGAACCATTGACATCGGAACCATTGACATCGGAACCATTGACATCGGAACCATTGACATCGGAACCATTGACATCGGAACCATTTGAATTGGATAAAAATTTGTAAAATAGTGAATTGATGTTATCAAATTGCCATCCCAAAATCAAAACCAATACACCAATACCAATACATATTTTTTTGAAGCTCTCCTGCTTGGCAATATCCATTAAAATGCTTAACTTCAGAAACCTGGAATGGCGTATCACTTCCCAGTCCTCTGGAAGCCTCCCGTCACTTGATAGACTCCGCCAGACTCCAGCAGCTTCAAGAGTTTCTCTATTCTTAATTCCCGTGGCAACCACTAGGGATCCTTCTTCTGGATGTGGAGGCAAGCGATATTCAGCGAGTTCATCAGCTAACAGATTTTTCATCGTTGGCGAAATCAGTGCTATTTTTGGAGTTGTATCGGGAATTGCATTTCCCGCGTGACCTGTTTCAGCCAATCGCTTAATATCCTTATAAGAAACCTGAAACCCTTCGGAACCGCCAAACCTCACAGCCCGGTCAATTTCTTCTCTCAACGAACCCTTTAAGGCACGCACCGCGATCGCGCGTAGCACAGACTCGTCAGATTCTTGACCCACCCATGCTACCGAATTACGGATCTGACGGGTGCGAGAATCGGTGCGCGAACTTTCTTCACCAGTAACCAGCAACAGCAATTGACCATTAAACCTTGCCAGAACCACTGAGGGAGCTTCACTCTGGATTAAATCCCTCACTTGACCGATGATAGGATGCTCTTCCCGTTGTTGAGCGCCCTCAGTGATGCTCAACCAGCAGTAGTCCTGAAATTCCCCGCGACTGCGAACGTAAATCTTCATAGTTAACTCCTTCCTATCTAATCATTAAGGATTGATATACTTTTTGAACTTGCTATAAGTCATAATGTTTCCAGAAAACAAACTCACCAACCACTTTGGGGCGATCGTCTATGATTGTTTTAGCTCTAGAAGCGGTTATTTTATAGACCATTGGCGTTATTGTAGCTTCTGCATAAAAGACAGTAGTTCAGACAATATAAAATACAGGCCACTAGCCATCAACAAGTATAGGATGAGTTTTTGAGGATTCTTCAAGTAGCCAGACAAAGCCTCAGTCTCAGTCTCCGGTATTGTTTCCCAATCCTCTGCCTCCACTAAACTGGATAGACCTCGCCAAACTCCAGCATTTTCCAGAACTTCTGCCTTCTTAATTCCCGTGACAACCACCAGCGGTCCATCTGATGACGGCAACCTGTATTTCTCCAGTTCCTCCGCTAGTTCGTCTCTCAACTCTTGTGAAGTACGTCCGATCTTCTTCGTCCTGTCTGGACGCGAGTTTGCTAGTTTGTCCGTCAAAGCTAATTGCTCAATATCTGGCAAAGAAACCTGAAACCCCTCCTCTCCGCCAAAGGTCACGGCGCGGTCAAGTTCTGCTCTCAAGTCCCCTCGTAACGCACGTACTGCCAGCATCCGCAGCACAGACTCATCAGAGTTTTCTCTCACCCATGCTACCGAATTACGGATCTGACGAGTGCGAGAATCGGTGCGCGAACTTTCTTCACCACTAACCAGCAACAGTAATTTACCCCTAAACCTTACTAGAACCACTGAATGAGCTTCACTCTGGATTAAATCCTTCACTTGACCAATTAGGGGATGTTCTTCCCGTTGTTGACCTTCCTCAGTAATGCTCAACCAGCAGTAGTCCTGAAATTCCCCGCGACTGCGAACGTAAATCTTCATAGTTAACTCCTTGCTATCTAATGTTTAGTAAGTTTTGACCCTGTAGAACTGCAAACCCGTCACCATTTTTGCAACCCTTTGCCATCTCAGCAACCGCCTGTTTAAATGGCGTATCTTTACGAAACAGTCTTCCTAGCCACGCCCAGAATCCCTTGCGCTCCGTGTATTTTTTTAACACAAATCGTAAAATGTATCGAAGTGGCTGTTCGCTATCGATGGGATTGTATTGAGGATTTGCGGTTTGGCGAAACCAGAAAAAAGGCTGACCATCCCTAACCTCCACACGAGAGAAAATCACACTCCCCACAGTTTGAACGGGCGTAACTACTACAGCTACATTCTGACGCAGAGCTTCAGCTCCCAAAAACACTAATAATGTCTTATATCCCTGCTGGACGCGATTCAATAGTGCCGCTGAATTTCCTTCCATGATGTATTTTTCACACCTCACTAGAGCGAATATCACTAGCTTGGGCTGCTCTAGTCCTCTGTAGGCATTCTTCAACAAGGTTGTGATTGTTAAGGGTTTATTAATTTTCTCATGCCATCTACTTTTCCACTTATCTTGTTCGTAAGGTTGATAAGGCTCCATCAGGCCCGGAGCATCGATCGTAATTACGACTGCATCAGATTCCTTGATAAAAGCTAGAACAGACTCTTTTTTCTGAGGATTAGACTCGATCCATCCCCCTGGGTAATCTTGAAAGCAAAGTTGAAAAGCTGGATCGTGACCGGGCTTACCAATACCAAATTTGAATGTTCTTGGTTCTTCTGTACCGCGAATACCTCCTGTTGCCTGAAAATTCCCCTGCCTGACAAGGCTTTTCAGGTCTCCAAGGCAGTTTTGAAGGATGCCTAAAGTTTCCATATCGGGATCGAGGCTAAGGTTGGTCTCATCAATGGTGGTCTCAAACCGACATCTGTGTTGGGGAAGGTGCAAAATATGCTGACTTTTTGGACTGCCAGATAGTTGAAATGGACCCGATCTCCTGTCAGGTTATCCTGAGCAACATATTCTCTAATTTGATTCTGTGAAATCCTCCTGGGCGATGTCGCCCCCAGCAGGTGGCGATAATTGGGCAGATTCTGGTGATACTTGCCCAGGTAGTCATACATCGCTTGGTAAGTAGGGTTGCTGGCAAGGTTGCTGGGCAGGGGAGGAAGCTGTTGAGCGAACTGTTCGACGGTCCGAGGCTTTTCCCCCAAACTCAGCTTCTCATAATACGGGGCGATCGTCTCATCCAGAAATGATTGCTCTGTATGGAACCAGACCATACCGTAGGTTTCACCGCTGGGCATCTGGTAGATTGTGCTGCGAACTCCAGTGCAATGTCCTTTATCACCATCAGGAATCTCCCCTGCTGAGAGTCCGGTTAAGCTCCGCAGCAGGCGACTCTTTCCTTGCCGAGCTATTCCCACTACTCCCAGATTAAGATTTTGACGGGAGAAGCGAGCCCTGAACTTACTGAGGGCTGACCACTCAGTGAAAATACTCAGCCTAATAGTGGAAAAATCGATTTCCTTGAGGCGTTCAGCGGCATTTTCCTCATCCAACTGCGCCCTCAGCCGATTTTGCTGATCTTCGAGCTGGCGAAGTAATAAGGCCAGCTCGTTAAGATTCCCTTCCACGGCTTCAATTTTATGAGCCAGGGGGCGGCGCGTATCAATTATGCTAGCAATGCGTGCGGCTCTATCCATCTAACAGCCTCTTCAACAACTATTTTGCGGGCATATATAACCAGCCGTCATTATTTTATAGATCTGGATTGACTAAAACTATTGTCCAGCAATGGTTTCAGCCGTTATTTACCCCAGATATTTACACCATAGATTTAGGCTCGCTATCTATTTTTATCACATTTCCCCCTTATTTGCATAATTTTATCCCATTTCCCCATTATTTCCTTGCACTACAGCGCCAATTGAGACCGAGCGGCGTCGTGCGTCTATGACCGGCGATCGGCCTGAGACAAAGACGCTGTCCATCCACTATCAGCCACGCCAAACCCCCACTGGATAAGGCTTTCCCCGATCGCCAATTTACTGCCCAATCACTTATTATCCCAGCATAATGGTGAAATAATTTTAGCATCCTTATCCCCTAAATAGAACTCGGTCACCGGTTCTCCCGACACCTCACAACGCCAAGGCTCAATAATTTTAGTAAAAGGATTCCATACTGCGGTGACAATTCGTTTCGCCTTCTTTCTGACCAATTCACATTTGATATGCACCGTTGGTAAATAAAGTACCATGGCACTATGCAAATAAGCTTCTACTTTCATTGCATAGCGGTCTTGTAAATCCAATAATTTCCGTTCTAACTCTCCCTGAGTCGCTTCAATTCTTGCCAACTCCTTCTCCTTATCCACCAATCCCTTCGACTTAATCTTAGACCTAATTTCCTCCATTATTGTCCCATAATAATCCTTCAGTCGCTGTTCGTCTCTGTTTTTCGCTCGATTTAACTTGGCAGACCAGTTGATCAATTGATCTTCGATCGACTTAGCTGCAACTCGCTCAATTAACTCCCCTAACTCAAAATTATGCACCAGCCTATCGCCCTCCGGAGGCTCGGAGATGGAAGTGCGATCGGCCTCCCAAAACAAAGCATCTCCAATATCCACTGGGGCGACACCAGTTAACTCATTAATAACCAAGTCTACCATACCGATGCGTTGTTCGTCCGCCTCGGCCTGATAAGCAACATTACACCAGAGATAAGGAGTAATTGCCGGTTTCGCCTCCTGAAACCGAATTAACCCATTTTGAGGGACGAGGCTTTTGGACAAGAGTTGTTCAAACCCTGTCTTCTTCAAATGGCCGCTGAATTCGATCGACCAAGCCGTAACTATGCCTCTATCTTGCAGTAACCGAGAGAAATGCTCTAGCAATTCACTGTTATAAGTGACAAAATAGCTATCAGGGATATCGGCCCTAGTTGCCAGAGTCACTTCTTCGGGAAGGTTAAGGGCCTTGGCAATATTTGGCGCGAGTAACACGGTCATAGCTTGTTCCCCTGCTGGTTCGGCTATGCCATCATAGAGGGAAACAAGTTCCGCGATCGTCGAAAGAATAGTATCTGATATCATTTTATAATTTTAAGCTTCAAAATCTTCACCAAATATTTGCTCGTCCAGTTCTCGCGTTTTTTGATATTTAGCTTTAGCTGCCAACAAATCATCAGCTAATTGATTAAATGCCGTATCCAGTTCCGGTTTCGCTTGATTTTTCAACCACAGCCCCATAACCACTTCCGAGAAATCTAACTCCTCGTCCACATTACCGATAATGGTCTCGATCTCTCCCACCACCAGTTCAAACATATTTATTTTATCATGTAATACCTTTAAGATATATTCTTCAATGCTATCTTTCAGGCAAAAATTAAAGATAAACACTTCCTGAGTTTGGCCGATGCGATGCAGGCGGCCAATGCGCTGTTCGATCTTCATGGGGTTCCAAGGCAGATCGTAATTCACGATCGCATTAGCAAACTGGATGTTACGTCCTTCTCCCCCTGTCTCCGAAGCGATCGGCACTGGGACTGTATCCCTAAAGGCCGCGATCGCCGCATCTTTTTGTTTTAAGGTCATGCTGCCCAGAAATTCCGCATAGGGGATATTAGCTTGTTCTAGGGTTTTAGCTAAATAACTGCTAGTGGCCCGATAGGTAGTAAAGACAAGGGTTTTCTGCTTGGACTGCTTCAGTAAATCTATCAAAGCTTTCGCCTTCTCGATCTGTGCAGCACGTCTGGTGAAGGTTTTCAAGTCATCAATTTCCAGGCGTTTAGTCAAGTTTTTCAGAGAATCAGCTAAGGCCAAAGGAGAAGAACCCGCACGCATCAACAGGTTCGTTCGCGATAACTTATCTAGAATATCTTCCCGCGATCGCAGGAAATCAGTCAAATCCTGATATAATTTTTGTTCGCTAGCAGAGGGAGTAACGCTGATAGTACTAGCAAAGCGTTGAGGTAACTTCACATCCACCAAAGCGCGAGTATTGCGAATCATCACTTCCCGCATCAACTGACGTAATTTTTCGGGATTTTTAGGGACTCGTCCATTGCGGGAAACATATTCGCGCTTAAAAGCAGCTTCAGTTTGCAGCAAACCCGGTTTCAGCAGAGTCAGCAAATTATACAGTTCAACCAGGGAATTTTGGACCGGGGTAGCAGTCAGCATGAGGATAAAGCGCTTGGAAAGAGAATTAACCAATTTCCAGTTAAGAGTGCGGCGATTTTTCAGATGATGTGCTTCATCCACAATCACCAAATCCCAACTGCGTCCCGTAACCAAAGGGAAATGCTTACCAGATTTAGCCGTATTGAGGGAAGCAACCATGCGGGGGTGTTCGGTCCAGAATTCGGTCAGATCCTGTTGCAAATGTTTATCATCCGTAGTCACGGTGTCAATGGCAAATTTCTCCGCTAATTCCGATTGCCATTGGGACACCAGGGAAGCTGGTGTCAGTACCAACAGGGATTGAATTTGACCCCTAGCGAAGTATTCTTTACAGATCAAAGCCGCTTCAATAGTTTTACCCAGTCCCACCTCATCAGCAAGTAATGCCCGTCCTCCAAACTGTCTGAGTACCCGTCGGGCGGTTTCGATTTGATACCAATATTTATCGATGTTAGTCAAACTCGGGAGACAGACAAGTTGGTCGTAGTCTGCCATCACCGAGAGGTTGAATAGCTGGTTCCGGGCCTTGTAGTAGTTCAGGTCGTCGTATTGATGATTTTTTAGGGCTACTAAAGCGCTAGTCTGTTTGAATGAGAAGCTATAAAATTCGTCCATTGCTGGTGTTATTGCTTGATATACAAAATTCTATTACTCGTTCCATTGCTGGTTTGATTACTCGCTCTACAAATTATACCAATTTATTTGGCGTTGTGATATAAAACCACCCCTCGTTCCCCTGGGAACGCTCTTCTGAGGCTTCCGCCTCCAATAAGCGCATCCGTTCTGGACGGGGTTCGGGCAGGCGAGACCCCCGCCCTACAATACTTCATTGTTATTCATTTTCGGAATCCAGTTCATCGAAAATAGCTGCTAAATCTCTTGCCCCATGAATGACGCGCACAATCTCTATACCGGATCCAGTCGGACGATAAAAAATTAGATATTTCCTAAAACCTTTTATTGCCTGCTGTCTTATGTCAACCAGTTGGGTATTAGTGAATTGACAAATTTTACCTGTTCTTGGCATTTGTGCTAGTTGTTTAAAGGTTTCGTTGGCTGCCTTTAGAAACCGATCTGAAGCATCTAAATTTTCAATAGCAATATAGGTAGCTATTTCGATTAAATCCTTGATGACTTGTGGATGCTTGTAGATTTCCTTCATCATTGCCCTGTTCTTTCTCGTACTGCCATCCGGATTTTCTCCCAGTCTTGCGCGGTCATCGGTTCGGCAGGTCCTGACTCTAGGCCCTCTATTAACATGGTTTCTAGCCTTTCTTTTGTTTGGCGTTCCCGATCTTGCTGCACTAAGAGGCTAAAATACTCGCTAGCATTGCCATAACTGCCTAGTCGTATTTGCTCTTCAACATAGATTCGCTGCTCTCTAGGTAGAGAAATGACTATGTTTTCCATTAGCTAACTCCAGGTAACAAGTTGTTTACTTTATGACATTTTAACCTTTAGATACAAGTAATTGCCATTCTCTTATACCGATAATCAGCCCCAAGACTAACTTAAGTCCTGGTTTAACCGAGAGGTATTGGCCCCACGTCTATCTCGGGCAGGCGATCCGCCCGCCCTACACGTTGCACTTTACCTTTCTACTGCTGCTGGAGAGAAGCGAATTTCAATCCTGCGCCTGCTTTGATCTGGATTCCGATTCGTTGGGGCGTAGTCTCTATTCTGGGACAGGTACAATTGTGCCGCCGAATAAGCCCGAAACTTTAACCCCATTTCCTTTAAACGCTTATCTTTCTGAAGTTCCTGCACCACTGCCAAGGCCCGCATCAAGCCCAAATCTGCATTAGAACCCGGTCTGAGATTGCTTACCGGTTGACTGCCCGTGGCCACTTTTTCTAAGATTAGATCCAGATTGCTCGATCGCCCTTGATTCACCTGACCGTCCGTATGACCGATCACCTCAACCACATAGCCTTGATAGTTCTTGGCCTCAGATTCAATTTGCTTGACCAAATCCTGCTTGATAAAGCTAACTAACCCCTCAGATAAATCCGCACTTCCCGATTCAAATTTCCGTTCCTGGGAATCTCTAATCACGATCACGGGCGGTGATTTTAACCGTTCCACCTCCCCCTCTAGTTCTGTAATTATAGTTGTCCTTTTCCCCAAGTCATTCTGTAAACTAGCAACCGTTCCCTCTAGTCCCGTTACATTCTCCTCTAGTCCAGTAATTATATTTGACCGTTGTCGCAACTCCTCCTCTAACTTGACAATCTGTTCCTCTAACTCTCTCGAGCGACTTTCCGTTGTCTCCGAGACTGACTTCAAGAACACCGATTTCACTAGGGCCAGCAGCAATAGCAGACTCAGAATCATGAAGGCGTTCGACATCAAGTCCGTAAACGCTGGCCATATGTTTAGCTCCTCCGACGATTCTATTACTTGCGATCGACGACGCATATTCCACAACCCCCTATGACTTCCACCCGACTCACTGGTTCGTTCATCTTACCTTATCTACTAGCCCCCTTTCTGCTTTTCTAGCACCTGCCGCATCCGCGTCATTTCATGTTTCGCTTCATTCAGATAATTGATACATTGTTGCAGATTTTTCACCACCAACTTAAACTGAGCGTCGTTATTGTAGCTTTGATTACTCAGGCTTTCGGCAAACCGTTCGCCCAAATTCTGAATACCTCGATTTACACCCTCTGTATAGTTATTCAGATTCCCCACCAACTTCGTCAGCTCTGCTTGCACTTCCGAAACAGTCTCTTCTCGCGCGATCGCCTGTTTTTGTAGCCGTTCAAATGCTTTTACTGCTAACTGGAAGCCACGGGTTCCTTCCTGAAGTTCGGGAATCATCTGACCAAAAGATTGCTGATTCCTTTGATGGGACTCTAGCAGTTGTCCTGACATTTGATTGCTACTGTTAATTTTTTCTCCCAGTTTAGCCAAGTTTTTACTATAACTATGCATTTCCGCCACTGCCGTTTCAATCACTTGCACTGATTCCACCAACACCGACGCCGACTGGGAAAAATTCCTTTGCGTGCTCGCCAAGTCCGATGTTACACTTGCCAATTTCCGGGGAAACTCGCTGTGCTCGAAGCTTTGAGCCACTTCTATAAACCGGTCTGCCGCCCTTTGAAATTCATCGGCACTTTTAGCGATCGTGCCCGAACTTTGGGCCAATCTAGCGTAGACCTGTTCCGCCAACTGACTCGCTTTCCTATTGGCATCAAAAATTTCTTGCAGCTTGTCTTGCAGAGAAGATTGCACCGCCTCCCGCACCGCTTGACCAAATCTCATTAAGAAGCCATCAAATGATGTTGTCATCCCCTTAACTATTTGATCCAGCCTCGTTTCACCCTCTAATGTCGGCAGATAGACATTATCTAGATAATCCTCTACAGCACTGATCAGGCGGTACTTAGCTAGAGTCGTATTCAACACCAGGTTCACTATTCTTAACAGCGCACTGAAGAATATTGCCGCCAAGCTAGTGGTGAAAGCAATGCCCATTCCTTGTAGCGGGGTCTGTAATTCTCGCAGCAAACCTCCCACATCGATCGCATTAGTTTGGCTGACCGTTTCACTGAGGGACCAGAGATTAATCGTGATCCCGATAAAAGTCCCCAGCAAGCCGAAGGATAGCAGCAAATTTGGCAGGATACGGCAGATGTTTTCAATTTGTTCGCAGGATAAAAACCCTACCTTCTCGCGGCTGTATACTTGATCTATTAGCGCCCCCGTATTCACCTGGTCCAATTTTACCACTGCATCAGCAAACCTTTTTTCCAGATATTCTATAATTCTCGGTTTTTTTCCATTTGACTGGCCGTGCAGTAGCCTTCTCACCTGTTTCCCTTGGCTGCCCAGATGAGCATATAATGCCAATCGCAAGAAGATCGCCGCTACTGATGGCAATACCACCAGGACGATCGTCAGCACAATTAAGTAACCTGGTATTATCTGCATATTACAGCCCTACTCTTCTAATGGTAAAATCTCCCGATCGGTAAGAGTTAATGTCACTTACTCAGATGATGTTGTTCCCGATGCTTTGATTGCATCAATTTGGTCGCGCAACTTGTCCGATAGCAAATCTGCTTGACTGAGTTCGGACTGTTCCCCAGATGCCATCCATTTTAACTGCACCCTTTCCTTTTCGGCCTCTGCCTCTCCCAGAATCAAGGAGGCCACCGCCCCACTCCGGTCCGCCCGTGCAAACTGCTTCTTAAAGGCCGATCCACTCAAGTCTAACTCGACTGCAAACCCGGCTTTTCGCAGATATGAAGCCAGTTTGAGCGATTGCATCTGGGCCTTTTCGCCTCGGGAAACTAGATAAAAATCCAGCGAGGCTATTCGGGGAGATGTTTGCAACTGCTGCAAGAGGACGATCAGACGTTCTAGACCCATCGCCCACCCCACCGCTGGCGTCTGGGGTCCCGACAGTTCTGCTACCAATCCATCATAGCGCCCGCCTCCACAGACTGTTGCTTGAGCGCCCAAATCATCCGATATAATTTCAAAAGCCGTGTGGGTGTAGTAGTCTAGGCCCCGCACCAAGCGCGGATTCAGCTTGTAGCTAATGTTTAAGCTGCTCAACAACTGCTGCACCATCTCAAAATGCCCCTGGGACTCCGGTCCCAGATAGTCCAATATACTCGGCGCATCCGCAGCAATTTCAGAAGTGCGGGTAGGGGTCGAACTGGGAATCGCTTCCCAATCCTCCCGTTCGGAACCGTGCTTGCGACTTTCACCGCACACGGCTACTGGTTGGTAAGTCCTTGTCATGGATAGCACTATCAGAGTTACCTCCTACTGGGGCCTTGTCTTGTGAGATTTGGCCCCCAATGGTTGTCAGTAGACTGTTTTTAATGCCTTAGCTCCGGAAGGTTCGCAGAGGATATACCCGATAAAACCTTGAACCTGCTCTTTACTAACTTTTAGCCGTAAAATTTGGTTGGCCTCCGAGTTTTTACCCGGCTAAGGTCTTCTAGTCCATAAATCCGACTTTTGGGATTTCTCCCTAGTAACTGGAAAAATGGGGTTAATTTCTCCCTTGACTTCTTACCATATCCGTCCTACGTCAGCTCTGGTTACCCAGTATCGCCTACATTACTATAGGCGTTATCCCAAGCATTACCCTGGGCATTGGCTTCTTAGGACATCCCTCCCCCGACGGCTTGCGTTTATCATCTAACTGGTCCCGAGGGGACAGCACATCGGAGGTTACTTCGTTCCTTGGTATCATTTCATGATGCTTTTAGACCCTTACTCTCCCCCGGGAGTTCTGTGGACGCATTGTTAACCAGATAAAACGGTCAACACTAACTACCATTTCCCTTTTGGGCCAGCGTATTAGCCTTATTCCGCTGGTCTAGTATAACGAGGTTTAAGCGTAAGTTCGTTTTCTCTAGTCATGAGCATCTTTCCTAGCGGCATAACCGGCTTAGGCTGCCAGTTGTCCTACATTTAAGTCCTTGCTCTGCACCCCGGTGATGTCACTCCGAAGCACTAAGGACCGGTGTCACTCTCGCGCCAGAGAGGAGAGGAATTGAACCTCCATGAGTACCAAAGTTGTCCGGCTAATGGAACCAGACCTGACTGTTCACCGCTTACCCCGATTTAGTCGGTATTGCTGGTTTAGGTCAGAACGAATCGCACTTTATCCTTACTATCCAGGATCCGCAGGGGATTGCGGGTCAATCGATCTTGGGAGTCTGGGTCTAATTCATCTTTGTAGGGCGTCAAATACTCTACCAAGGCTTGGCGATATCCCTGTCTATCTTCTATATTCCCGACCGAGTTAATCTCCAAACGCAGCTGCACCAGACCCAAACCTTGCAGGATCTCCGTGGCGATCGCGATCGCCTCCGCATCCGCCCTGGGGTCCGCACTCCCGATCGCTTCTAGCCCCAGCTGATGAAATTGTCGCTGTCGTCCTGCTTGGGGGCGTTCGTAGCGGAACATCGGGCCTATGTACCACAGACGCTGGACCCCACCAGAGGCATAAAGCTTCTGTTCTATCAAAGCCCGGACTACCCCAGCCGTATTTTCCGGGCGCAGGGTAATCGATCGCCCTTTTCGATCGGGGAAGCTATACATTTCCTTCCCGACCACATCCGTCGCTTCTCCGATACCCCGCGCGAATAGTTCCGTCTGCTCGAAAATCGGCGTGCGGATTTCCCGATAGGCCGATCGATCTAGAATTTCTCGTGCCCTTGCTTCTACCAGTTGCCAATAGCCTACCTCATCCGGTAGAATATCTCTTGTTCCCCGTAACGCTTGTATTTCTCCCATTATTCCGCTGGCCTTACTTCCCAGGCACCATAGCGATCGCTATAGTATGCCAAAATTTGCTCCACTCGCACCTTACTGTTCCGGTCAGCTTGGGAGCATACTCAATTAACAAGCCCCCCAATTGAGAGTCGCTATAATCAAATTCTCTCGACTGCTGCCCTATTTCGCCGGCATACACCCCCTTTACTTGCTGCAAGTGAGCGGCTACTTCCCGGTATACCGCCAATGGCATCCTGGGGCAGCCGAGCGCTATTCTCTGTTGGTCCACCTGACTTATGTTACCACCTCCTCAGTAGCTGATTGAGGTTGTATACTACAGCAATTTACATCATCAATACATACTTTACCCCATTTCATTGCCCATCGCACCAGCTCCACCCGGTTTCCCGTCGCTGTCTTCGTCAAAATATTGCTGACATGGTTATCCACAGTGCGTTTGCTAATTTCCAATTTTTCCGCAACATTCTGATTTGTCAAGCCCGCTGCCACCAGTTCTAGCACTTGCAGTTCTCTTTCTGAGAGAGACACTGGTTTTTCCTGCCACCAGCCATATTCCTTCTCATCCCTGTATATCTACCTATCTTACATTCTATAGGCAATTATATTTAATTGGATCTGTTTTTTGCAGCTATTGTCCAATTTTGCCAATTCCACGAGCGGACTTTGGCCGGGGCGATCGCCGTCAGGGGGTGAAACCAGAAATGTGCTAGGCTACTCTATTGGGTTGAGATCGTGCCAATGGGGATCGCCACATCCTGTAGGGTCCGGGTGCAAGAGATAATGTAGATAGAGTGCGATTCGTTCTGACCTAAACCAGCAATACCGACTAAATCGGGGTAAGCGGTGAACAGTCAGGTCTGGTTCCATTAGCCGGACAACTTTGGTACTCATGGAGGTTCAATTCCTCTCCTCTCTGGCGCGAGAGTGACACCGGTCCTTAGTGCTTCGGAGTGACATCACCGGGGTGCAGAGCAAGGACTTAAATGTAGGACAACTGGCAGCCTAAGCCGGTTATGCCGCTAGGAAAGATGCTCATGACTAGAGAAAACGAACTTACGCTTAAACCTCGTTATACTAGACCAGCGGAATAAGGCTAATACGCTGGCCCAAAAGGGAAATGGTAGTTAGTGTTGACCGTTTTATCTGGTTAACAATGCGTCCACAGAACTCCCGGGGGAGAGTAAGGGTCTAAAAGCATCATGAAATGATACCAAGGAACGAAGTAACCTCCGATGTGCTGTCCCCCTCGGGACCAGTTAGATGATAAACGCAAGCCGTCGGGGGAGGGATGTCCTAAGAAGCCAATGCCCAGGGTAATGCTTGGGATAACGCCTATAGTAATGTAGGCGATACTGGGTAACCAGAGCTGACGTAGGACGGATATGGTAAGAAGTCAAGGGAGAAATTAACCCCATTTTTCCAGTTACTAGGGAGAAATCCCAAAAGTCGGATTTATGGACTAGAAGACCTTAGCCGGGTAAAAACTCGGAGGCCAACCAAATTTTACGGCTAAAAGTTAGTAAAGAGCAGGTTCAAGGTTTTATCGGGTATATCCTCTGCGAACCTTCCGGAGCTAAGGCATTAAAAACAGTCTACTGACAACCATTGGGGGCCAAATCTCACAAGACAAGGCCAGTAGGAGGTAACTCTGATAGTGCTATCCATGACAAGGACTTACCAACCAGTAGCCGTGTGCGGTGAAAGTCGCAAGCACGGTTCCGAACGGGAGGATTGGGAAGCGATTCCCAGTTCGACCCCTACCTAATCAGGCTAGGCTTGGCTATGCAACTTGGAAACCCGCCCATTTCTTCCCTATCCTTACAAGCTGCCATTGACGCTCATCCCCTGACGGTGGCCCCATCCACTCCGGTACTCGAGGCCATCTCCCTGGTGGCGAAGTCAAACAGCGATGTCCGACGGGTAGTGCTTTTAGCGCTCCCGGGAGACATCGAGCGCCCGTCGGACATCGTACCGCTCATATTACCCCATCTAGTTCATCCTGGACTGCATGAAGCACGACCTAGTTGCGTGTTGGTGATGTCCGGGACCGCCCTCGTGGGGTTGTTAACTGAGCGGGATATTGTCAGGTTGGCTGCTGGTGGGATGACGATTTCACTGGTTGATAAGCGGCTCCCGCCCGGATTTGTATTATAGCTAATTATAGGTAATACAAACGAGGATTACGTGCGCTACAATGTAATCTGTCATCAAGGCTCCCCCCGGGATTTGTATTATAACTGATTACAGGTAACCCTGAATCTTAGTATTGCGTGCGCTACGATGTAATCGATCGGCGTAGAACTTGTTGGCCAGGATATAAACATATGCATGACTCCACTACCCGCATCGTTAAAAAAGTTAGCGAGCAACCGAATGACTCGATCTAAAATATTGAGAATTTTCACAATATTTTCACTCAGAGAAGCTAAAATGAAATTATAACATTTGTATTAAGAGCAAAATGGAGAATAATACAGATAAAATAAATTTATCGGCATCAAAGCAAAGTGCTGGGGTGGGAGATGAAAGCGATCGCACTCTGGGGAGGCATCGGCGCGTTATAGCCTGGAGTAAGGTTTTATCGGTGCCCGACTGGATGCTGGTGGGGCTGATGCTGGTGACTGGTGCAGTATTGTCTGGCTGGACATCCTTGATGGTATGGCAGTGGGAACGGGAGCAGGCGGAAGTTAGCTTCCAAGAAAAGATAGATGACGTGGCTCACGCCTTAAAAACGACGATCGCTTCGGAGTTATCGGTGCTAAAAGAATTGAGTGACTTCTATGGGGCTTCTGAGCTAGTTGAACGAGAGGAATTTAGTCAATTTGTTTCTCGTTCCCTATCTGAATATCCTTCCATTGGGGCAGTGGTGTGGCTACCCCGCGTACCCGATGGGCAACGGCAGGACTTTGAGGCTCAGATGAGTGCTCAAGGCTATCCTAACTTCCAAATCACCGAAGTCAACCCTCAAGGAATAAAGGTCAAGGCCCAAAAACGCGACTCATATTTCCCCGTGACCTATTTACAGCCAATGATGAGTTACCAGCAGGTTATAGGTCTTGATTTAGGCTCTGATGGCACGTCTGAAGCCCTACAAAAGGCACGAGATACAGGGCAAATTATTACCCAGATGCACCTGTGGGAATTCAGGGAGACCCCGGATGAACTGGTGTTTGGTGGGATTTTACCAATTTACCGCGATCGCACTCCCTACGCTAGTCTCCAGATGCGCCAGCAGTCCTTGCAGGGTTTTGTCCTGGGTGTTTTTCAGCTGTACGAGATCCTGAAGGAGGCTTTCGAGGGACAAGACTCTATAGTTGTAAATACTACTAATATTGCTTGGGTGCATCCCACTTTCGCAAGGGCTACCGACCCTGGCTCTCGGGCAAAGCAGCCGCTGACAAAATATCTGTTCGCCTTCTATGACGCTCAGACAGGTAAACTCCTAGTAGACCCCAAGACTGTAGAACGGGAAAACAGCTTCCTTTGTCGCCAGTTCACTGCTTGTACTCGTAAGCTCCAGTTTGGCGATCGGGAATGGTTAATCCAATTTCTGCCCACGCCAGAGTATATGGCAGCTCAACCGCAGTCGCAATTGTGGATGACCCCGCTCGTCGGCTTGAGTATGACGGGTTTTGTGACTGCCTGTCTGCTGATCCTCCTGGAACGCAAGGGTCGAATGGAACAATTGTTGCAGGAGCGATCGCAGTCGAACTGGGAACTTTTGCAACTCAACGCTCAGCTAAAGCAAGCCAACGAAGAAATTACTTTGTTGGGCAAAATGATCGATCTGCTGCAAGCTTGCTACAGTCGGGAAGAGGCAGACACTACGATCCATAAGTTGGTGCAACAACTATTCCCTGAGGGATCGGGTGTACTTTATCGGCTCAATGCTTCGGGAAATCTGCTGGAAGAGGCGATCTCCTGGGGGGACCAGCCTACTAGCAAACTGCTGTTCCCACCCCATGATTGCTGGGCCCTGCGTTGTAGCCGCAAGCATCTGTTTCAGGACGCAAAAATAGACTTGTCCTGTCCCCATTGTAGCCCAGGGAGAGCGCATGAAAGTTTCTGTCTGCCTTTGATGGCCCAGCGGGAAACTTTGGGTATGCTGTATTTGAGTTCTCAGCCGGGACAGTTAACAAAAGCTAAGCAACAGCTAGCTGTGACATTGGCCGACCATATAGCCTTGGCAATATCAAACTTAAAACTGCGGGAGACACTGAAAAACCAGAGTATCCGCGACCCCCTCACTGGTTTATTTAATCGGCGCTACCTGGAAGAATTTCTCGAAAGGGAGTTGCTGCGATCGCAACGCCATCAGCAACCCTTGGCGGCGATCGCGATCGACGCGGATCGCTTTAAGCGCTTCAATGATACTTTTGGTCACGATGCTGGGGATGCGGTACTCCGAGCATTGGCGATGTGCTTGGAAAAAAATATCCGTGGTTCGGATATTGCCTGCCGCTATGGGGGTGAGGAGTTTACGCTGATTTTGCCAGAAGCCTCCTTAGATGATACTAGGAAGCGAGCTGAGCAACTCCGCAGACAGGTTAAGCTCCTCAATGTACAGCATCTCGGTCAGCCTCTCGGTAAGATTACAGTGTCTATGGGAGTAGCTTGTTTCCCAGAACATGGTTTGACGGCAGAGGCGCTGATTAGGGCAGCTGATGAGGCCCTTTATCGGGCGAAAAAAGCGGGGCGCGATCGGGTGGTCGCGGCAAGTGATACTTTGACCCTATAGCTGCTAAGAAGTAATTGTAACCGAGCGAAATAGTGCTATGACAAATCCCCGTGTTTTGTGTTTGGGTGAAATATTATTCGATCTGTTAGCAGATCGACTCGGACTGCCCTTAGAACAAGTGCAGTCTTGGACTCCTTATGCCGGAGGCGCACCAGCTAATGTGGCCTGTGCCTTGGTAAAGTTGGGGACATCATCTGGGTTTATTGGTTCTGTAGGCGTGGACGAACCGGGAAATTCTCTGGTGCAACTATTACAAGATGTGGGAGTGGATGTTACAGGGGTGCAGCGCCATCCGACAGCACCCACGCGCCAGGTTTATGTGGTGCGTTCGGAGTCGGGCGATCGCACTTTTGCAGGGTTTGGAGACATCCCGACTACTGATTTTGCCGACGCATACTTGCAGGCCGATGACATTCCCGTATCTTTATTTGCTGATGCTGATTTTATGGTATTAGGGACCCTTGAACTTGCCTATCCGGAAACGCGGGCAGCCATTGAAAAAGCAATTGGGCTAGCAGAACAGTACGATGTTAAGATTATGGTAGATGTAAATTGGCGTCCCGTGTTTTGGTCTAACCATGAGTCCGCTAAACAGCGAATTAAAGCATTATTAAAGAAAGTAGATTTTCAGAAAATATCTGATGAAGAAGCGGACTTCCTGTTTGGCACCCAGGATGCGGGTGCGATTAAATATAAGCTTGATGCTGTTGATGGCGTTGCGGTGACGGCGGGCGATCGGGATGTTTCCTACTGTCTGGGAGGAAATGAAGGGAAGCTATCTGTTTTCTCTGTGGATGTTCGAGATACGACGGGGGCGGGGGATGGCTTTACAGCAGGTTTCATTCATCAACTGTGTCTCCGGGGCATTCAATGCCTGAAAGACTCCCAGACTGCATCCGATGTGATTACCTATGCTTGTGCTGTGGGGGCTTTGACTGCCATGAAACCGGGGACGATCGCATCTCAGCCTACCGCTGGGGAGGTGGAAGCTTTTTTGGCTAATTATGCTAGTGCATCCTAGGACATCGGTCAAGTAGAAGCGAGAAACAGGGTCTCGGAGTGCGGGGCAGGAAGGGACGAAATATCAAGACTCTGACAAAAGAAACCCGGTTTCTGACCGACGTTCTCGGGTTGGGCGATCGGGGGGTGCATCTGGCTATAGCAAGCCGTCAGCCGTCGTGCAATAATCGTTCTTGTGCAGTAATTATTACCAGGCAATAATTTCAACAGCAGACGTTCGGACGGGTGCATCTCATATTTACAAATTTATCTGTAGGAGATCTATTTGCAAAAATCAGATGTGAGCTGGGCGATCGGTCCGCGGACGGCCCGAAAAATCGGCTCTAGCATATGCTATACTAATCCTAATTTTGCTAGTTTTGGTCTGATAATGACCGGTTCACAGTAACCAGAGGTGAGACAATGCAGTTGGAACTGAATCAATTGATTATACCACCAGGTCAAGAGTTGTTGCTGAAAAATGTCCCCTGGCCGATGTTGGAAACGATTTTAGATGAGTTGGGCGAAACTCGTGCAGCTCGATTGTCCTATAGCAAAGGAATGTTGTCAATCATGACCCCCCTGCCAGAACATGAAGATGATAAAGAAATTATAGGCGACTTGGTTAAGGTTCTTCTGGAAGAACTGGATATTGAATTTCGGGCTCTGGGTTCTACCACCTTCAAAAACGAAAAGATGGCCCAGGCGATAGAAGCGGACGAATGTTTCTATATCGAGAACGAAGCCCAGATCAGAGGGAAGAAGCGGATCGACTTAAATGTAGATCCACCTCCGGACTTGGCGATTGAAATTGACATCACCTCCCGCACTAGGTTTGATAATTACGAAGGGTTAAGGGTGCCGGAAATATGGCGATATAACGGGCGCAGGCTGGAGATAAATGTGCGGCAAGCAGATCGGTATATTGAGTCGGAAGTTAGCCCCCATTTTCCCAGCCTCCCGATAGTTGAGGTGATGCATAAGTATCTGGAAGGAAGTAAAATAGTGGGGAGGAATGCTACAATGAGAGCATTCCGAAATTGGGTGAGAGAGCAACTAAATAGTAAAGATGGCAACTGAAATAGAGCGTAAATTTTTAGTAAAGGGTGATGAGTGGCGATCGCTCGCTAGGGGTGTCGTCTACCGCCAAGGTTACATTGCTACGAAAAATGGCTGCACTGTCAGGGTGCGTCTGGTAGGAGATCGGGGTTACTTGACCCTGAAAAGTGCAACGGTGGGAATTTCTCGCACGGAGTACGAGTATGATATTCCAGCAGAGGATGCTAGGGAAATGCTGGAGACGCTGTGCGATCGGCCCCAAATAGAAAAAACCAGATACAAGATTTCCAGGGATGGTGTAATCTGGGAAGTAGACGAGTTTGCAGGGGAAAATAAAGGATTAATTATGGCAGAAGTGGAACTGACGGACGAAAATCAGACCGTTGAACTGCCAGACTGGATAGGGAAAGAAGTTTCGGGCGATAGGCGATACTTTAACTCTTATTTAGCCCAGCATCCCTTCAGCAAGTGGTCGGAAGAGTGAAGCGTAGGTTGGGTTTCCGCAACGTTACCCAACAATGGCTTCACCGATAGACAATCTCCAGTATGACAGGCTGTCTTTTGACAAAGATGGCGGATTGAGTCAAAATCAAAGAGTAGAATTCATAGATCGATCTCATGCTGGAGTTATATCTAATCGCATCAGTGGGATTTCTGGGGAGTTTCGGTCACTGTGTGGGCATGTGCGGTCCGCTGACAGTGGCATTTTCCCTATCCCAGCAGAAGCAAATATCTGCTGGCGATGAACAAAGTCGAACAGCCAACAAGTGGCAACCTTTCTATTTTAACGTCATGCTAAATCTGGGACGGATTTTCAGCTATGTGATGGTGGGTGCTGCGATCGGGGCTGTGGGTTCGGTTCTGATTGCAGGTGGTGCTTTGGCAGGCATTGATAGTACCCTGCGTCGGGCATTCGCTATTGTTACGGGTTTGATGTTGATTTGGTTTGGCTTAGTTCAGATCGAGCCCGGTTTTCTCCCCCGTCTGCCGATATTACATCCTCTCCTGCAAGGAAATTGGCACGATCGCCTGAATGCGGCCATGATGAAACTGTCAGTTGATGCCCATTGGTGGACCCCGATCGCCCTGGGGATGGTTTGGGGTTTAATACCCTGTGGGTTCCTGTATGCGGCCCAGATTAAAGCCGCCGAAACTGGTAGCATGGTGATGGGGGCAGCGACGATGCTGGCCTTTGGGTTGGGGACTTTCCCGATGATGCTGACCGTGGGAGTGTCAACGTCTAAGTTGAGCGCTTGGAGGCGATCGCAACTCTATCGTCTGGGGGGTTGGCTAACTCTGATCGTCGGCTGTCTCACTCTGCTACGCGCGGGTGCCATGCATCATCACATGCATCACGCCGTTAGTTTAATCTTCAGTTAATGTGGATTATTGACGGGTGGCAGGCATCTTGCCTGCCACTGTGCCTGGTCTTCAAGCCATAATTACTGCCCGATCGGGACAAATTAGTCGATACATCTGGCTAAAAAATGGACGAAAATATTGAGGCCACTAGGCGGTCATGTGGCACAATAAACGAAACTGGAGTGGTGTCTGCTCGGCTGACTCAAGTAAAAAGCATCTACAGAGTAGTACAATGAAGTTTTCGATCGGAGAATTAATCATGCTTAACTGTTACGATGTAGCCAACTACTTTTTAGCACAACAAGATGAATCCGCTGGCGACCTCATTTCTAATCTCAAGCTTCAGAAACTGGTTTATTATGCTCAAGGTTTTCATCTCGCAATTTACGTTCGCCCCTTATTTCCAGAGGCGATCGCGGCGTGGACTCACGGTCCAGTGGTGCCGGAGTTATATGAATACTGCCAAAAATATGGTAATGGTGCTATACCCTGTCCAACTGAGATTGATTTTACCAGGTATGGCGAGGAAACGCGCAGTCTTCTGGATGAAGTATACTCAGTGTTTGGGCAGTTTTCTGCCTGGAAATTGTCCAATATGACTCAAGCAGAATCTCCTTGGCAGGCAGCATCATCAACTCATAGTCTGATTACCCATCGATCGATGAAAGACTATTTCAAGACTCAGCTAAACTATGAAGGAGAAGCGGTTTAATGCCAAGAGAAAATGGCAAATAGCGTTCCCAGGCGGAAGTTGCATAACCAGGATGCATAGACAATCGACATTTTTGAGTTATAATATAATAAATCACAGTACAGTAGGCGATAATAGCTATGGAAAACCATCAGCGCATCACGATCGATCCGAATATCTGCCACGGCAAACCCTGCATCCGGGGAATGCGCTATCCAGTGGAATGTATCCTGGAATTGCTCTCTTCTGGCATGAGTATCGATGAGATTCTCGACGACTACGATGATTTAGAACGGGATGATATTCTAGCCGTTTTGCTGTTTGCCACTCGGCTGACTCAAGTAAAAAGCATCTACAGAGTAGTACAATGAAGTTTTTGATAGATGCACAGTTGCCAGTCCGTCTAGCCCGTCTGCTGCAATTGACTGGCTATGATACGATTCACACCAAAGATTTACCCTTGCAAAACACAACCTCAGATGTAGAAATTAGCGCTATATCAATCCAGCCAAACCGGATTGTTATCTCCAAAGACAGAGATTTTTTTGATTCGTTTATGATTAGCCAAGAACCTTATAAGCTGTTGTTCTTGACTACAGGCAATATCAATAACACAGAACTGGTAGCGTTATTTATAAATAACATGCCACAGTTAGCTGAACTGTTCCAACAATATTCCTTGATAGAAATGAATCGCAGTACAATCATCGTTCATCAGTAGTTCAAGGGTGAAGGGAAAGCGATCGCCTAAGTAAAGGAAGATCGCGTTCTCGCATAAATCACTTCAGATGAATTCAGAATTGCTTGGCGACGCAGGTAGTTTAGGCTTTGCTGAATTGCCAGTTTGCAGACCAAATCTACCTTTCGCTCAAAGATGGCTTCTAATTCGGACTCCATGTGAATTATGTTAAACAAAGTCCAATGAGAATCTGGGGCAAAAGTCACCAACACATCAATGTCGCTGTCTGGGCGAAAGTCATCCCGCAGCACGGAACCAAATAAGGCAAATTCTGTGATTTGCCAGCGATCGCAGAATTCGGCTATCTTCTCTTTCGCTATTTCTATATTCTTGACTTTCATCCTACTTACCTCTTTTATCAACCCGGAAAGGACTAAAGTCCTTACTACAAACTATACATGGCGATCGATAAAATTCCACCACGGTTGGGTTGAGGCACGAAACCCAACCGTTCCTGTAGCCCTACTCTAAAGGGTAGGGGTGGATATGGGTGTGTAGATTAATCAATCAGCAGATGAAAAGGGAGGCGGGCATAGACGCCCAGGGGGTCGTTGAGAGTTGTCAAAATTGCCAACTCTGCTTGTAATTTTTGGAATTCCCGGATTAGCAGGTCGGGTGGGGCAGCATCAACATTAGCACCTACAAGCTTGCGGATAATTCTTTGTTCTAAGGTGCGAGTTTTGGGATACTCTTGCAGTCGCCAATTTTCTCCTAATTCGGCCTTTTTCGCTGCAAAGGCGATCGCCGCTTCCAGGCCGCCAATTTCATCCACTAGATCGATATTCTTTGCTGCTAGACCGGACCAAACCCGCCCTTGGGCAATTTCCGCTACCTTTTGCTGAGACAGGTTCCGCCCCTCTGCGACCTTGTTCAAGAATAGCTGGTAAATCCGATTGACTGAATTCTGATACAATTGCAATTCAGCATCAGTCTTGGGGCGGGCAATGGTTTGCATGTCGGCATAGCGACCGGTTTTCACCACATCCCAGGTAATGCCATTGTCCGCCGCTAACTCTTGAATATTGCTGAGAATGCCGTAAACCCCAATGGAACCGGTGATCGTATTCGGTTCGGCAAAAATGCGATCGCCATAGGCAGAGATCCAGTAGCCTCCAGAAGCAGCATAATCTCCCATGGAGACAATAACGGGTTTTCGGTGACTTGTCAATTCAACTTCCCGCCCAATTACCTCAGAAGCTGTGGCACTCCCCCCAGGACTATTCACCCGCAATACTACCGCCTTGATTTGATCGTCTTCTCGCAATTTGCGCATCAGGGCCGAGAAGCGATCGCCTCCTATTTCCCGGACGCCACCTTGACCATCTACAATAGTACCTTCAGCATAAACCAAGGCAATCTGATTCTTCGATCGACTCTCGGCACCAGATGCCGCAACTCTAGCATAGGTAGTCAGATCGATCTGATTGAAAGTCTTATCTTCCTCATCGTTGCCAGTCAGTTGCTTCAATTCCTGCACCACCTCGTCAAAGTATGCTAGCTTATCCACCAAGCCCTTCGACTGGGCTGACTGAGGCTTTAATATTCCCTGACTGTCCGCGATCGCCTGCAATTGCGTTGAATTTAAATCTCGGTGACGCCCCACAGTTGTGAGAAACTCACCCCAGAGGTCGTTCAACAACTTTTGCATCTGTTCCCGGCTTTCCGGACTCAGTTTTGTCTGTATAAACGGTTCCACCGCTGATTTGTACTTACCCACCCGAATCACTTGGATGCCAATGCCATATTTCTGGAAAGCACCCGCTAAAAACATAATTTCCGCACTCAAACCATTGAATTCCATCGCCCCCAAGGGGTTGAGAAACACCCTGTCAGCTACAGAACCGAGGTAATATTCCCGTTCCCCCCAGTTCACATCATAGGCAAAGATCGGTTTTCCTGATTCTCGGAACTTCTCTAGGGCCGATCGCACTTCTCTGAGATTTGCCAACCCCGTCTCAGCGCCCCCGGCACTACCATCCAGGTACAAACCGACAATGCGATCGTCTGTTGTTGCCTTTTCTATGGTATCCAAGACCGATCGCAGGGTAATTGTATTGCTATCTTCTCCTGAGAGGACTTGACTGACTGCCTCACTGGTAGTTGATTCCGGGTTAGTATCGTTGATATTCAAGCCCAGATCGAAAACCAGTACCGACTTATCCTTAACTTGCGGTCCCGTATCTTTCGATCCTGCCGCCGCCACCACCAGAAAAATCAGTCCCCCAGTCCCCAGACCCAATACTAGCATAGCTGCTAACAGGTTTCCGATCAAGCTCGCGAAGGTATATTTGAGAAATTCACGCATTTGTTAGTCCTTTCTTTGCTAATTGCTAATTGCCCTCCTCGTAGGGTGTGCGGAAATGCCCCCGTTGGTTGTTGTTGGCTACACCTGCACCGTTCCCGAAAAATCGGAGGTGGGCGGTGCCCACCCTACTTATTATAGCAGCAACATTTACTATTTCGCGCTCCTCTATCCCTTTCAAAGTATATCATAATCTTTCTAGGGCATGAGACTGTTTTAGATCCGATAATGTGGCGTTGCCAGTGCAAAACAGCACCGTGGCGATTTCCGCCATCAGCACTTCTGTTAATTCACCCAAAGCAGCTTCTGATTCTGTCGCCGCTTGCAGGAAGGGCCAGGCTAAACCGGCCATGTCCGCACCCAGGGCGATCGCCTTTGCCACCTCTAGTCCATTGCGCAACCCTCCAGAAGCAATCAAAGGAATGTCCGGCGCGATCGCTCTTATACTGGTAATGCATTCCGCCGTGGGTATGCCCCAGTCTCCAAAGGTTTTTCCCAAGCGGCGCTGCAAAGCATTATTCGCCCGATCGCTTTCCACCTTTGCCCAAGAAGTGCCCCCCGCACCCGCCACATCTATAGCGCTAATCCCCGCATCAATTAATTTCTCTGCCATGCTAGCAGAAATGCCATTACCCACCTCCTTCGCGATCGCGGGGACCGGTAGTTTTTGGCAAACTTTAGCAATTGAATTAAGTAAACCTCTAAAATCCGTATCTCCACCAGCTTGAATGCATTCTTGCAGGGGATTAATATGCAAAATTAGCGCATCTGCTGCCAGCAAATCAACCACCCGCAGACATTCATCGATCCCATAGCTATAGTTTAGCTGCACTGCACCCAGATTAGCAAATAGGAGAATATCTGGAGCCACTTTTCTGACAGCAAAAGTATCGGCAACTTGGGGATTTTCCACCGCTATCCGCTGGGAACCCACTCCCATTGCCAGTTTATACTGCTGCGCCACCTCCGCCAGACGATAATTGATCGTCTTAGCCCGTTCCGTTCCTCCCGTCATCGAAGAAATCAGCAGGGGCGCCCCCAATTTTTTCCCTAAAAAACTGGTTTTTACATCAATCTCACTGTAGTCTAGTTCCGGCAAGCAGCAGTGAGTAAAGCGATAGCGTTCCAGTCCATTCGTAGTCTGATGGAATTGGACATCTTCTTCCAGGCAGATCCGCAGATGATCTGCCTTGCGGGTCTGGGTTTGACTTGACTCTTGGTTCACAGGTGATTTGACCATCAATTGCTCCAGGTGCAGTTATCTTATTATATCATGTCTAGAGGATCTGCCTCTAATGAATTGAAAAAGCTGATGGCCGATCGATCATTGCTATACTGCTACCGAGATATTAACTCTACAGCATCCCTTCCATCCAAATCCTGAAGATAAACTTTAACTTTTTCTTCCTTGGAAGTAGGTAATTTTTTACCCGTAAAGTCTGGGTGAATGGGCAATTCCCGATGACCCCTATCTACCAATACCGCTAACCAAATGGCCGCAGGTCTACCATAATCGTGAACAGCATTCAGGGCAGCCCTCACGGTCCTACCCTTATAGATGACATCATCGACAAGTACCACAATTTTGCCGGTCAAGTCAAAGGGAATTTCCGTTTTCGCGGGTGTCTTCAGTCCGATCTGGTATAGGTCGTCCCGATGGAAGGTCACGTCTAAAGCCCCCACTGGTACCGAGATGTTTTCCAGTACTGCAATTTGGTCCGCGATCGCCTGAGCGAGGTAGACCCCTCTAGTATAAATGCCCAGGAGTGCCAGTTGGGACAAGTCTCCTGCTTTTTCGATAATCTGGGAGGCGAGGCGAGTGAGAGTGCGACGAATTTCTTCCGAGTCGAGAATTGGTACTATTTTTGCTGTCATGGCCTTCTGATGGTTAATGGATGAAGATGGCGAGCAAGGCAGGCCGTCACCTCATTATGTTATCATATATAAGCCACAAGGGAGAAGCAGCAATATGACTCAGGAACTAATGGACTTAAGAACCAGCATCCTGGATGGACGCTATGAGGATGCTTTAGCAATTGTAGACGATCTAGAGGGAATGAGCAAACAAGCTATCCTGCGTAACATCCAATCCTTTTTACTCAGAATGCTAATTCATCTGATTAAAAACCAAGTCGAGCAGCGTTTAACCAACTCCTGGGCAGCTTCTATTCGCGGTTCTCTCCGAGACATTGCCAAGCTGAACCTCAAGGATAATAAAACATCTTATTATGTCAAGTCTGCTGAATGGTCCTCAATGCTTGCCGAAGAGTTTGACGAAGCCATTGCTACCGCCAGTCTGGAAGTCATGGATGGTGCCTACAGTCCTTTTCAACTAGCTGAGTTGGTCGATCGAGAACTGGTAACGAACCGGGCGATCGCTCTTTTGAATCTGACATACAATCACTCGGTTAAAGACTTAACCACAGTCATCAATAATGAGTTAACTCAGCTTGATGGCGGAGAAGCTTGGAAGTCAGGTAGGTAGGCGGTAATGTTCGTATAACTGTAGCAACTGTAGGTTGGGTTTCGTGCCTCAACCCAACAGCTTTTTTTTAGATCGCTGCCAAATTTCAGTTTTATGTTATCCTATAAATGTTGCAAATCACAAGGATAAGCAGTAATATGACTCAGGAATTGATCGACTTGAGAACCAGCATCCTAGAGGAACGCTATGAGGATGCTTTGGCCATTGTAGAGGATCTAGAGGGCATGAGCAGACAAGCTATCCTGCGAAATATCCAATCATTCTTGCTCCGGTTGCTGATTCATTTGATTAAAAACCAAGTCGAACAGCGCTTAACAACTTCCTGGGTAGCTTCAATTTCTGATTATATCCGCCAAATCAAAAGACTGAATCTCCAAGATAACAAAAAAGCTTATTACGTCAAAGCAGATGCCTGGGAGTTAATGCTCTCAGAGGAATGGGAAGCGGCGATCGATACTGCTAGTGCGGAAGTAATGTCCGGTGCCTATACTCCCTATCAACTCTCAGAAATGGTAGACAAGAAACAGATAATGCTAACGGCCCAAAAATTGCTATATCTGACTTACGCCAGCAGGCAACGACATGGGTGGGTCGTTTCCGAGAGCAATCGCGGAAGTTTAAAGAGATACTAGACTATAGCGAAGAGTCAGCAATCGCGGAAGTTTAAAAAACTTCCGCGATTGTCTCTGGAAACGAAAGCTCTGGAAACGAAAGTCTCTGGAAACGATAGGAGCGTGGGCTTTGTTCTTGTAGCCGGACCCCTCGTTCCCACGGCTCCGCCTGGGGAACGGGTGAGGACAGCAACGCTTGCTATGAGATGCATCCCCGGCTCATACTTGGTCCTTGGGTTTTCACTCCCCGCCTAGACAGACACCAATCCCCAATCACCAGTCAGAAGAATCAATCCAATTGCCAGTCCCAGCCAAATCAGAAAACAATAGCGAGTCAGCTGCATTGCCTGATAAACTTTTTCAGTCGTAATAGGATGAATTGGATCTGCTAACAGGGGTTTATATTTGGCCACCCCACGATAATAGTTAAGTCCTCCCAGCTGCACGCCGAGAATCGCTGCATAAGCACATTCACTCCAACCAGCATTCGGACTGGGGTCTTTAACCCCATCTCGCTGACAGATGCGCCAAACATACCCTGGTTTCCCTGAGAGTAAGCATAAAGTAATTACGGTCAAACGGCAAGGCAACCAGGTCAGCAGATCCTCTAGCTTGGCACTAAACATGCCCAAATCTGTGTAAGGAGCTTCCTTGTAGCCTACCATTGAATCGAGAGTGCTAGCCGCTTTGTAAGCTAAAGCGAAGGGCGCGATTCCCCCCACTGGTATAATTGCCCCGACAATGGCAAAGAATAGCGGTGCTGTTACCCCATCAACAGCATTTTCCGTGACTGTCTCCAACAAGGCTCGCAAAATTTCCGACTCCGAGAGATTTTCTGTATCGCGTCCTACATACAGGCTCAATTGTTGGCGAGTACGATCTAAGTCACCCACTGCTAGGGGTTGGATCGCCTCGTCCGCTGCTGCCCTTAAACTCCTCCCGGCAAAACAACTGGCTAAGAGAATGCTTTCTACAACTATATATAGTATAGGATGTACCCATCTGGCAGCGGCAATAATTAACCAACCCACCAAAGCACTCCCGCCGATGAGTACAATTGTCAAAACAACTCCCGCCAGACGTTGTATCTTAGGGCTGCATATCCTGGGTAGTGCGAGTTCGGTGTCCCCCGGGACACCGAAAGCTCCCAGGATATGCAGACTGTTGTCCAGTTTGAGAGCCAGTTGGGTATAGCCAGAGATAACCCAACCCATTACCTGGACTGGATGTAACCAACCCACGGATCGCCAAGCAAGTAGTCGATCGCTGAGGCGAAAACCATTATAGTTGCTGAGTGGTTTAACGTCATCTCCAAGCAGAACCTCCCAGAGCCATCAGTTGGTCTGTCTTATCCCTTGAGGCTATGAGACAATACAATCATAGCCTCAAGGAATATGAGAGAAAGGTTTCCCAGGGGATTGTCTTCAGGATACCATAGGGAGCATGTCCAGATATTTGTATAAGTATTTTTACTTAAATAGCTAATTACCTGTTATAGGAGATGGTGCTGACAACTGACATGCTCTCGTGTCGCCCGCCCTACGCAAGCAACAACTGATAAGCAACAACTGACAACTAAACAATAAAACTGGTTTGTTCTCCTTGGTTCGCTTGCCAACTGCGGGCATCGAAGTAGAGGTCTTCTAAGGATATACTGTCTAGAGCTTCTTTCAGCTTGTGGTGTAACCGGTTCCACAATGTCAAAGTTACCCAGTCAGAAGCTCTCTGGGCATCGTCGGGAAGCTTGGGCACTGGTTCAATGGTTTCTCCAACTGCAACAAGTATCTGTCCTAAAGAAATTGTCTTAGGCGATCGGGCCAAGCGATAGCCTCCTTGGGAGCCCCGCACGGAGACAACTAAACCCGCACGGCGCATTTCCATCAGCAGCTTCTCTAGATAGGGGGCTGGTAAGTTTTGCCGAAGGGCGATAGATTTAACGGAAGCTGGACCTCCCCCAGGTTGGAGAGTCAGATCCAGCAATGCCTTAACGCTGTAATGTCCTCTAGTGGTTAGCAACATCGGCTTAAACTCGAATAAGGGTATTTTACTTGGGGGAACCTAACCCCCAGCCAGACTGCCAGGACGACCGTGGGCTGGGCCTCACGGTGCAAGTTGCTGTCGGGAGAGTTGAACTTGATGGAGATCGCAAAAAAAAAATGTAGACATGGTGAAAAGTTGGTGTAAGATATTTTTATTAGCTGACATATCCTGATGGAGGGTGTTTTTCACCAACAGTCAGCTAAGATTAATATAGTATCGATGTTGAAGTTGTTCAAGAGATAAGCAAATGAGTCAAACGAGCCCAGAAGAAGCTTTAACCGGCGTAGAACTGCTTGAGAAAGTTAACTCAAAAGAGCTAGGAAGTCTAAGCAAGGAAGAGAAAGCCAGAGCCTGCGGCTACTACACCGTGACCAAAAATGGTATAGAGCGGGTGAACATGATGAAGTTCCTCAACGCTCTGATCGATGCGGAGGGGATTAAGTTAGACGGCGGCGACAAAGACGTTGATAATGGACGGGGAGGACGCAGTGCTAGCTACCGGATCAGCATCCAGTCTAACGGTAACTTGCTGATTGGATCGGCCTACACGAAGAAGATGGGCCTGGAACCAGGAGATGAGTTTGAAATCACCCTGGGTCGTAAGCACATTCATCTGAAGCAAATTATTGAGGAAGCAGAAGATGAAACAGCAGGTGAAGAGCTTGCAGAAGGAAAAGTTGAAGTACCATCCGCATCCTGAACAGTGCCTGCTGGTTGTCCCCTATGGGAAATGTTGCCCAGCTCCCTACTATAGGTATAGAGGACAAGGTCGCTACTGGATGCTTTGAATCATCGATGTGCGATTAATGTGCACGCTCCGGGCCCCCTCCGCTGCGCAGAGTGCTCAGACGATGTCCCCTCTTTAGTGCTCCTAGCGCGTCCCCTGGAGGGGGAACATCGAACACGCAGAGTGCATCGAAGGAGCAGAACCAGAATGCAACGGTTGGATGAGGATCGTGGCCGGAATCAGACGACAAAGGTGTTGAGGTAAACAGGGTAGACTAAAAATAAGTCTGACCAAATTGATTATGAACCCTCACACCTTTGATAGTCATTATCCTAGTTGCCCGATTTGTCAGCGTCCACTGGGAAGACAACGGTTCGGTCTTGACAGTGGGCTGTATATATGCTCTTATTGCCAGGAACGTTTGGTAGTGTCTCAGAGCGGTCACTATATACGAGACCCGTTTGCGATCGTCGGCGTGGAATCGGGTAGGCTGCTGCGCTGTCAGAGTCGGCCCATAGCATGGCTGCCAGCTCCCCGGGTAACGACCCCTCCGCTACGCAGTGCGCGAACGGATGATGCGGGACTTGGCTGTTTGGAGCACTTTCTATGTTGTCCCTAGCGTGGTGTTGTTGAGCTTTACCCTGGTAACAGTCTTTCGGGTGGCAGAAAATCCCGTGCCCAGACTGCTCAAAGGAGTTCCGATTTTTCTGAGGTTTGTAGTGAGGACGGAATTCCTCACTACAAACCTCAATAGACTCACGAGTCAATTAAAGAATAGACTCACTCCTGGGCATCCCGGGTAATTAATTGCCAACGAGTGCCAGCAGTGTCGAGAACTTTGACGCCTTTGAGCTGCGGGGGCTTTTGGGCGTCTCCATCGATCAGTAAATAGGGTTGGGAGTTTTCATCATCCCAGCGATCCTGGAGTTGCTTGGGTTCCAGGGGGATGACCTGGCGGGAGCTATAAAAATCCAAGGAGGGACGCCCATAGTTATAGTTAGTGAAAATTTTCTGACCCAGAGGCGTCCCTTTCTGGATCATCTCAGCCACGGGTTTAACCGGATAGGCTTCGGCCAGTTCCCAGATCCAGTGACCGGAGAGGAAAAATAGCAGCAGTACCACATAGCTACCCCAGAACAAAAATACCAAAAATTGTCGCGAAGCTTGTGCGACCTTGACGGCAGCAGCGGTCATTGTTAAGGCAGTTGCGGCCATAATTATAGCTAAGTTCCAGTCAGCCGGGGTTTGGAATCCGCTAAAATAAATAAAACCAGCCCAACTTACCAATGCTAGCAGGACCAAACTGGCAAGCAATTGGGGTTGCATGGTTGCAGTTGAACCTATTTTCCTGGGAAATTGGTGCCATAGGGGAAGATCGTGCCAGATTTCTGTGAGCATAGCACCGCTGGCAAGAGCTAACGCTGGGTAAAGGGGCAAGATATACCAGGGGAGTTTGGTTGCCATCACGGAAATAGCGATCGGATAAACGCTACTCCAGACTAATACCAATTTGGCCCAGCTCATATTCCGATGGGACCAAGCGAGGCGGTAAGCCCGAGGAAAGAAGATCGGCCAGGGCCATGCATATTTAAGTATTTCTAGCAAATAGTACCAAACAGGTCCAGAGTGATTCTCTACGGGTTGCAAAATGCGACTGAAGGATTGTTCGATAATGCTGGTCTGGATAAAATTGTGGCCATTATCTTGTAGATACAGGCCGATATACCAGAGGGTAACGGGCAGCAGGCCGAGAAATATACCACTCAAAATATATACGCAACTCAGCAGTCGCGGGGTGTCCCAGAACAGGAACAGCAGGGCGATCGCGCCGAGTAATAATCCTAAAATACTCTTAGTCAGGCAAATCAGCCCCAAGGCAATGCCCACACCCAGTCCATAGCGCAAGTCCCGGCGTGCCCTCAAGGTACAGAGGATGGTCAATAAGAAAAAGCAACAGATCGGACCATCTAGCATTGCCAGTCGTCCGTGCCTGACTACTGGCAACAGGGTGAGTAAAATTAAGCTGGAGAAAATTGCTGGGGTCCGTTTGGGAAAGATTTCTAGACCTATACAGTAGAGGAGTGGTACTGTCAAGGCACTCAACAATGCCGATGGCAACCGAGAGGTCCATTCATTGACGCCACCGAGAAGGTAGGCCCAGGCAATTAACCAATGGACTAAGGGGGGTTTATTCAGATAGGGTCGATCTCCTAGGGTGGGATAAAGCCAGCCACTAGAGGCAAAAGGTTCTCTGCTGATGTTGCGCGCAACTTGGGCTACTGTGCCTTCATCCCAATCCCGTAAGGGCAATTCGCCCAGATTAATGGTAAATAAAAGTAGGGCTGCTAGTAGCAAAGCTAACAGAATTAACCTGTCAGTGCGCTTGTTTATGGGACGAGACCAAGTTAGTCGATCGGCTTCTTGGTGGAAAATTTCACTATACATGGACAACTATGGGATTACCGGGTATGGAGCATAGCACATGGGACAGGTTATTGCCATGTCCTATACTATACTTTATTTTACCGAGGCAAAGGGCGATCGGGTAGTCAAACAAAAATTGCCCTGTCGGGAGACAGGGCCGTGACCGCTATGGCTGCGCCACGCTACGCGAACGGATGTTAATATTCAGTTATTGGTGCCAGCATTCGGTACGCAGGGCAAAACCGCCACGGCACCAGCCCTGGGGATCGGCTATTTGACTATGCTTCCTTAACTTGAGTTGGACGAATGACTTGCTTGAATTTGACATCCTCAAAGTCGGATGTTACAATTGGGCCAGTTGACAGACGAACTTCTCTACCGCCGTCACTTTTGATTTTTTGGGGTGACTGCACTTCTTCATACATTGGTCTTGTCTGTGTCGTCTTCTTTAATTTACCTTGTTTAATCTCCCAAAGGTAATCTCGAAGTTCTTCCATTTCTGCAGGAGAAACGCCAGCTTCTTCAGCGTCTTGAATCAATATTTAAATTTACCTGGCTGTAACAATAATCACGCTCAATCCCTCCATCTGCACGAAGCTTGGAATGTCAAGTCTACGAGTCGGGCCAAGGATGGTCTTTACAGTTACGATACGGTGGGACGCTTGCGGGATGCGCAATTCGCTAATGTCAATCGTCTTAGCGATGAGAAACTCCAGGCTATCGATCGTCCCGATACTTACGTGCGTTGGGGACCATTAGGACGCGCTTTTCATAACGATCGCCGCACGGTACTGTTAATTGATGAGATTGATAAGGCGGATATTGACTTTCCCAACGATTTGCTGTTAGAATTGGACGAGCAACGGTTTGAAGTTGAGGAAACGAGGATAAAAGTTCAGGCAAAGGCGGCACAAATTATGATTATTACGAGTAATAATGAGAAGAATTTATCAGATGCTTTCTTGCGCAGGTGCTTGTTTCATTATATTGAATTTCCCAAGCGCCAGCAGCTAATCGAGATTATTAAGTCTCACTTTCCCGCCTCGCCAGCAGCGCTGGTGGATGGGATTATCGATCGCTTCTTGGCGTTGCGCGAGGAAATGCAGAAGGATAAGAAAGATGCGGGGAAAAAGGTGAGCACCAGTGAGTTGATGGATTGGTTTCGCGTTCTGAGGCATTATCTAGAAGATGAGGTGCTCTCGAAATTGGCAAAAGAATTGCTATATCCGGGCGTGTTGCTGAAAAATTGAGATGATTATAGAGTTGATGCCGAACGGATGCGATAGAAGGATTCTCCATGAGAGATCGTCTGACAGAAACAATGGTTTTCGATGTCTCCTGGGAGCGCTATTCGCACAAAAGGGGAGACATCGAAGATACATTGCCCCTGCTAGAGTTATTTACTCAATTGCGGGAGGCGGGTTTGCTCCTGAGAATTGATGAGTATAAGTTGCTATTGCAGGCTTTGCAGTTGGGAACGCGCGATCGCCTTTCCTTAAAACGTGTCTGTCAAGCAGTTTGGGTAAAATCAGTTGCAGAGCGGCGTCTGCTTGACTATTATTTTGATATGATTGTGGGACGGGTAGAAGATCTCGGCGTCGCGTAAATCAAGCAGAATTGATGTTGTCGATCGATCGCGACGGTTCAATGGTGCCCTTTCATGCTTTGTCCCAGCGCTTGGCAGAAACTGCTTTGCGTGGGGGACGCTTGGGTTCCGCTGATATCTATTATTTTCATAATTGCCCGATCGAATATCTTTACCGCGATCGCTATCACCAGGAAGCAGAAGCCATTAGCAGTATCCTCGATCGGATTTCAGAAAGAACAGCGGTGTTAATTTTTAGCGATGGGGGTGCGGCGCGGGGTGGCTATAGCCCCGATCGGGTTGAATTAACAGAGGAATTTCTGGAGAAATTAAAGACAAAAGTACGTTATATTGCTTGGCTTAATCCCATGCCCTTGTAGCGCTGGGAGGAAACAACAGCAGGTGAAATTGCCCGCATGGTGCCGATGTTTGCAGTCAGTCGATCGGGTTTGCAGTCAGCGATTAATGTCTTGCGAGGACGTTATAGCATTTCTCGAAATTATGAGGTACAGCGCCCGGCGATAAAACCCAGTGAAAGCCTTATCACAAAGAAACCCAATTGGCGCAACGCCTATCACCATCGAAAATGATCTCGGAACGAGATCCGAAGTGAGGTTGCCGCTTAAATCTTCAACAAATGAACGATTTTGTCTTGATATTCATCCTCAAATGAGGCTTCAGCAATGAAAATTAGCTGCTCAATGTTTTGACCAATACTAAAAGTCGGATTGAGAATAATAATCCCTGGCACGTGACGGCCTGCGGCAATATGGTCAGTTAAATGAACAAGCATGGATGCGCCGTTATTGGTCACCAGAGCGTAAATTATCCAATTGCGTTAAGGGCATGGCCGCTACTGGCTTCTAACTATTTTAGCAGGGAGTTGCTACAATTAGATCGGATGATGTACTATATAGGTAAGGCGATGGTCAAAACAGCGATCGACATTCCCGAACACCAGTATGAAGCGATCGAGTCCCTGGCTCAGAGCCTTGGCGTATCGGAAGAGGAACTTATCTGTCGTGCCGTGGCTGAATTCCTAAAGTCACATAAACAGATCGGCCCTCCACCTAGTGGCGTCGATCCCCTTGAGGATTTTATTGCTCTAGCTCTGGAGACATCAAAAAAACACCGCTTGCCAGAGGGCTATCGGTTTAACCGTGACGAACTCTATGGAGGATATAATGCCCGTTTACCAGAATAGAGGTTGCCAAAAACGTTAGCTACGCGCTATACTGCTAAATAAGTACAGAGGTAAGACGACGGTAAAAAAATCGATCGACATTCCCGAAGCCCAGGATGAAGCGCTGATGACCTTGGCTCAAAACCTCGGTGTATCGGAAGAGGAACTGATCCGTCAGGCATTAGCTGAATTCCTCCTACATGCACAATATATCAAACCTCCGCTCCGTGACGGTAGTGGAGTGGAGCGTTTTATTGCTCGCGCAGAGGAGATATCAAAGAAACACCATTTGCCAGAGGGATATCGCTTTAACCGTGACGAACTATATGGGGAATATAATGCGCGTTTATAAGAAAATTCGTTGCCGCCAAAGCACCTACAACATCAAACAAAATTTTGAGGAGTAGTGGTATGATCTCAGGTGTATCTGGCTGTCGCTATCTACTGGATACAAACATTATTCTCTATCCACAAGACCCGACAGATCCGGGGCGAAAAATGCGGGCGATAGAGTTAATCCTCCTTTTGAAGGCTAGAAATAATGCAGCTTTGCCTGCCCAAGCAATTGCAGAATTTGCTAATGCGGCATTGCGTAAATTTATGCCGCCTATGGATTGGAACACGATCTATCTCCAAGTGGAGGATTTAGCACGGGATTTTCCGGTACTGCCACTCACACCGGATGTAGTGTTGGAGGCGCTGCGTGCGCGACCATGTTTTTTCCTACTACGATGCTCAGATTTGGGCGGTTGCCAAAATCTATCATATTCCAGTGGTTTTGAGCGAAGATTTTAACAGTGGATCGGTAATTGAGGGAGTAAGGTTCTTGAATCCATTTGAAAGCAGTTTCGATATAACGACATTATGAGACCAGAAGTTGCCCACCGACGCATAGAGTCTTTTGCCAAACGCTTTGGCGAAGCCCCCCTGCATTTGTGCTATCATGGGGCTTTTCCCTTGGCGCTGACACCGAATTTGTTGTACTGTCTGTGGGCTAATTTCAAGCGGGACATTCACGGACAAGTGTTAGAAATACCTTGGGTGGCAGTGGCAGATTTGCTGCTTTCTCCTCTGTGCGATGAAGTGGGAGAGGAACTCTATGAGATGGATGGGGCGGTGCGAAATCTGCTGCTGGCGAGATTGAAGGAAAATTCAAGGTTTGGGGAAAAGCGGATAAATGAGTTGTCTGAGTTTTTGCTCGCCTACGTGCAGCAGCAATTGAGAAGTCATGACCCCGACCTGCGGGACTTTGCCGAGGCGCAGAAATGGACAGCTTTAGCATATGTGCGACCGAGTAAAGCGGCGCGGGAATTGGCATGAGCTTAGAAGAAAGCGTATCAGGGAAGATAGGATAGAATTGGTGCGGGTGGCGTCAATGGTGGAAACTTTTGCGGAGCCGTTGGCGGGGTTTGACCCGCTGTTGGTTTATGCTCGTGGGATGGAGAAGTTTGTGCATGATGATTGGGAGGGTGCAGTTGCGGAATTCGATAAGGTGAGTGGAGGCGATCGGAAATTTCAGGTTGCTGGAATAAATTTGCCTATTCCAGAATCGATACCTGAATTCCCTAATATTATACCTATAGTTGCCGAGTCTAAGCCATTGCTGATAAACTCAGATGTATTAGAAATCAAGGACATCACACAGAAGCCGTCCTATTTGCCAAGCAAAAAACTGTATAACAGGGACGTTTATATGCTCATCGATCGGAGTGGGTCTATGGCTAGAAAAGATCCAGAATTTGATGGTAAGAGACGGTGGTAAATTCTTCCAGAAGTCCTAAAAGATCATATTTATGTCATTCTCAACGCAACTAGCCTGGATGGGGAAAAATTTGCCGATGAGGTGTATCTCACCTTTTTTAGCCCGAACAGACCGTCTCACCTAATGCTGTCTATTACAGACCCTTTGCAAGTGGAATCAGTCTTTATTGAAAACAGGCCAGATAGTTCTACTTTTATCATCCCCACGCTTGTGCAAGTAATAGATCATTGGTTTGCTAATCGAACAAGGAATAAAGGATGGTTTATAATAATATACACAGATGGTGATTTTGACGATCTCGATCGATTTGTCCAATTAGTTGAATCGACCTGTAGTAAGTTGAGCAATCAAGACCATCTGAAAATTGTAATAATCGGTATTGGTAGTGATTTCGATCCAAGGTTTTACATAAAACTAGATGTAAATATTAATAGATTCTTGGATCGAAATGGACGAGATTGCAATATTGTTGCTTTCGATTCTTTAACTAGAATGGACAGCATCATCGAACTTCTTGACCGTCACCCAGAAGCGGGTTTACCTAGATGGGCGAGAGAAGAGTATCCAGAGTTATTTTATCAAAAAAATCGATATGATAACAGATTTAGCGTCAAGGCTACCTCGGCTTAAATTAAGCTGCCTGTAGTTTCGCGCGGTGAGGCGATCGCCCTATCGGGGGTGCGATCGCCTGATTTTTCCTCACAATTATGATGAGGGTGGAACTAGAGGATGGATCAGAACGTCTCGCATCCCAGCCATTTGTCGCCACGAGATTTCTGGATGGTTTGTTCTGAATTCTTCCGAGATTCGCTTAGTCGCCTCTCCAATAATTTCCAGTTGGCGAATGACGGCAGAATTACGCATCATATCTGTTTCAAACATATCTGGATCGGCACCTTCCACAAAACTACGCACCAGTTGTGCTGCTGCCAAAATATCTACAAGATAACTGAGATCATTAGACGGCATAAACAACCTCCGCAGACTCAAGAATAGCTTTCTTGCGAATATAATTGCGGCTGTGTTCAATACCTCGGCGACTGACTAAATCTACTTTCCGCCCAAAGATAGCCACTAACTCATCTTGCATATCTACATGATCGAACAAAGTCCATTTGGCGTCTGTGGCAAAATTCACTAAAACATCAATGTCACTGTCCGGGCGGAAATCATCCCGCAACACCGAACCAAATAAGGCAAATTCTGTTATTTTCCAGCCTTGACAGAATTCGGCTATTTTCTCTCTGGGGATTTCGATATTTTTTTCCAGCATTCTCTTTTCCTCTCAACTCAGTAGGGTGAGCACCGCCCACCAGCACATTCGATCGCCCCAGTAGGCGTTTTTTCATCTTAACATATGGATATGGCTTTGGCACAAATTTAATCCCGATCGCCCTCTCGGGGGTGCGATCGCCTAATTATGGTCCGGGACGGGGGCGATCGCGCATATGCCAGAAACCGGGTTTCTTTACAAAATCTGTCCCTATTAGCCCAAATTATTGCAGAAATCCGGTTTCTTGGTCTGAGGGTCCACCGAGGCGATCGCCCGATAATCTAAAAAATAAAAATCAGCCGGACCTCCCAAGTATTTAATTCTTTTCTGACAATTTCAATCTGACGCAGGAATTCCCGAAAGTAAAATCTCCTCTCTGACTCCGACAAGTCTAACCAAAATTGCGGGATGGAAACTGCCTCCGCCACCGATCGCAAATTTACAGGCGGTAACTCCGCCATCCGCCCTTGCAGTTCCGCAATTTCCGCGCGCAGTTTGTAAGCCCTGATCGCCCCTGTTTCTGCATCTAATATGCCATTTTCTATCAGATTTGGCAACTGCTTGAGGATCTCTTCCTGACGCCCGATCGCCTCTTGAATTTCGGACTTAACTGGGGACATATCCAGCATTTGTAAACCCCCGATCGCCCCTTGCAAATCCCGACAAATTGCCGCAATAGTCTCTTGCAATACTAACTCATAATGCAGGGATTTGCACTTAGGCTGTTGGGGACAGTTAAGGGGACGCAAATAGAGATATTCTTGTTCTTTTCGATACTGCGCGACTCTCGTAACCGTCATCTGGGAATGGCACGACCCGCAGACCACCAAACCCGCCAAAGAACGGGGTACACTAGCAGTCCGAGGCGGCAGGAGGCGGTTGCGACGCAAGATTCTGTCTACCTGGGCAGCCTCTTCTCGTGAAATAATTGCTACATGGGTATCCGAGATAATCTCATCTCGGAAAGCCGTATCCCCCGATAGACAGGATTAGTCAGCCACCGCCTTCCTGTAGAAACCGATATCTTCTTGCCATATCTCTTCTCCAAATAGCGCACCGCACCCCGCAAGGAACCATATAGCAGAAATTGTTCAAAAAAATCCTTCACTGCTGACGCCGCCGCCCGATCGATCGCATAGCTATTTTTACCTCGCTTGTATCCGTATGGCACTTTACCCGGTGGCGGTTTGGCCTGGAGGCGGTTGCGGGCATGTCCTTGACGAATGCGGCGACTGCGCTGGTAATATTGTATTTCCCGTAGCAGTTGCAGGATATCTTTGCGGTTGGCCTCTGACTCTGTGGTAATAATATTAATGCCGAGGGATTCTAGTTCCTCCAAATGTGAATTTACTTCCTCCACCGAGTCCCCCAATTCTTCCCAGCGTCGAATTAACAGATAAGTCGCGGGTTCGGTCCGACAGTCACTCAATAATTCCTGCAACTGTTGACGCCCCCCTAAATCTGTATAGACCCGATCGACCTCCCAACCCCAAACCCAGGGTCCAGGGGCGGTTCTAACAAAGGGTCGCAGTAGGAATAGGCAATGATTTTCATATGTGAAAGGTCAGAGGTTATTGGTAAGCTAGCTGCATATGGCTGGCGCCACGCTGCGCGATCGGTGGTAATGTTAATAAATCTTAAAATATAGGACGCTCGTCTTGACGATGGCATAGGATTAATTATAGTCCTAAAAGAGATAAGCGGGTGCATCTCAATGCATGACATCGTAGGTTGGGTTGACGTTAGGAAACCCAACAAGTCCAACACACGCTTCGCTAACAACATATCTTTGTTGGGTTGAGGCACGAAACCCAACCTACGACATTAATATTTTTGCAAATATGAGATTCACCCAGATAATCAGCATGGAACTGCTACGAAGGAGAGACGATCGCCCCTCACCAGAAAGGCGATCGCCCCTATTCCCATATCCTCTCTTTACCTTATCATTGCCAAGCCAACTGACCGAGACGCTTAAGGATCCTGAGAACACTGTACAAGTCATTGCCGCGATTAGTCAGCGAGAAGTTATTAGAAACAGCGTACTTTGTTCCTGACTGTTTGGTCAACTTCAGAAAAATAAAGTTAGTACCATTGGTAATTAATCCAAAGGAAGGTTTTTCAGGATGAGGGTTATCCAGCATCTCCGCTAAAATCTGTGGTTTTCCTGCTTCCAAGGATAACACATTCCGTTCCGACTTGATGACGAGAACACATAAACGATCGTGCAACACCAAGACATCGATATTTCCCTGAATCACCTCATCAGAGTCCTCAACAAAGATTTCCATCGATGGTTTGCTATCAATTTCAAAAGGGGGTCGATAAAAACCTGCCAATTCCAGTAACCGAGATACCACCACCATCTTGACAATGTATTTCATCATCGTCGGACGGAGTTCGGCTAAATAAAGATAGTCACACTCGATCTGGTCTAGCGTTTGCTTTTCTGTATCCGAAAGTTCGGCCAAGTCCGTTAACCACTCGGTAAAAAAATGCTCGTCCGCCGTCCGTTGCAGATTGAATTTTTCTCTGAGGTAGGTTAGAGTTACTTTACTCCCTTGAATTGAAGGGAAGTCATGATTATCCCTCACTTAGTTTAATGATATTGTCATTTACTCTGGGCTTTAGCCCCTAATATAAAGGCGATCGCCCCTATTCCCATCTCCTCTCTTTACCAGATCATTGCAAAGCCAACTGACCGAGATGCTTAAGGATCCTGAGAACACTGTGCAAGTCATTCTCTCGTCCGATCGCGAAATCATGGGAGGTTGCGTATACAGTAGTTGCTTGCTTCATCAACTTGAAAAAACTGAAGTAATTCCCATTGGTAATTAATCCAAAGGAAGGTTTTTCAGGATGAGTGTTATCCAGCATCTCAGCTAAAATCTGTGGTTTTCCTGCTTCCAAGGATAGCGCATTCCGTTCTCGGATGACGAAAACAGATAAATGCTTGTGCAACACCAAGACATCGATATTTCCCTGAATCACATCATCGGAGTCTTCAACAAAGATTTCCATCGATGGTTTGCTATCAATTTCAAAAGGGGGTCGATAAAAACATGCCAATTCCAGTAACCGAGATACCACAATCTTGACAATGTATTTCATCATCATCGGACGGAGTTCTGCCAAGTAAAGATAATTGCTTTTTACTCGGTCTAATGCTTGCTTTTCCTCATCGGATAATTCTGGCAAGTCCGTTAACCATTCCGTAAAAAAACTTTCATCCGCCGTCCGTTGCAGATTGAATTTTTCTCTGAGATAGGTTAGAGTTACTTTACTGGCTTGAATTGTTGTCATACCTCACTTAGTTCAATGATATTCCCATCGGGGTCTTGGGTAAACAGGGCCGCCCGACCCGATGCACTCATCTGGATCGGACAACCGTTAGCTAGCAGCCGCTGTTTCGTCTCATCCAAAGAAGCAACAGAAAAGGCCAGGTGCTGGTTCCGTCCCCATTTTTCGGCGTTCCACAGCGCGATCGCGACATCTGGGTTCTCAATTAAGTGAATTTGGAAATTGCCAATTTGATACCAGGCACCCGTGAATTTGAGCTGACGATCGACCTTAGGCAATCCCAGCACCTTACCATAAAACTGTTCTGCCCGTTCCAGGTCAGACACGAGGATAGCTGCATGGAGACATTGAGTAATTTGCATCTTGATTAAATTAACCCTTTAATGTCAGTATATCTTCAGGAATAACACAGATAAGACTATGAAAGACAAACAAGTTTTAATCCCAGGCGGTACGGGCGGTTTAGGCATCGGCGTGGTCCCCCTGGCTCTCGCCCGAGGTGCCCAGGTAACCATTCCCTATCGCACTCAAACACATGTCGATCGCCTCAAAAGCATTTTACCAGCCGCCGACTTCGCGAAGATCCGGTTTGTAGACCTCGACCTCACCCAGGAACCAGCGGTAGAACAACTAGTGAACGATATGGGACGAGTAGATGTTTTACTGCATCTGGTGGGGGGCTTTTCCATGGGCAAAACCCACGAATACAGCTATCAACATTGGAAACAAGACTTTGACTTAAACTTGCATAGTACATTCTTGACCTGCAAACACAGCTTGCGGAAAATGCTAGCATATGGCTATGGTCGCATTGTCACCATCGGATCCCGGGGGGCCGTGGAACCCGCAGCACAGATGGCATCCTATGGGGCTCAAAGGCAGCAGTCATCGCCCTCACCCAGGCGATCGCCGACGAAACCAAGGGCACCAACATCACCGCCAATGTCGTGCTTCCCAGCATATTTGATACTCCCAGTAACCGGGAAGCTATGGGTATTGAAAATGCTGGAAACTGGGTAAAACCCGAATCATTAGCGGAAGTTATCTGCTTTCTCGCCTCGGAAGCAGCAGCAGATGTCCGAGGTGCCCTCATCCCCGTTTATGGCAGCATCTAAGCAATTCAAAATTCTTTATTCAAAATTCATGCAGGGGGAAAGTCATTGATAGCAAAGGTTTCAGCATTGGGCTCCATGCAATTTAAATGCGCGACACCATTCGCCATAGTTCGTAAAACCTTTGTTCGTAGTAAGGACTTTAGTCCTTATTGTTCGTAGTAAGGACTTTAGTCCTTATCTTATTGTTCGTAGTAAGGACTTTAGTCCTTGCGATCGGGAAGCACTTTAGTACTTACTACAAACCTTTACTTTTGACTCGGCGTACCTTCGGTGAGAACCTCCTCAAAGGCAAAACCAGGGCCGCCAGCACGAACACCGTCGTCGGCAGACCCGCAGTGCGGGCTTGCAAGCCTTCATAATATTGAGTGTAATTATCTCTTGGCGTCGCCATGCCCAGGAAGATTAAGTCGGCATTCCGTGACGACTCGTGCAGAATCTCATCAAAGGGACGCCCCTCTGCCACTAGGACTTGTGAAACAGCCCCAATGCGTAGCTGTTTCATCAGATTATCTACATTGATCTTAGCAGCTTGGGCCGCAGTCTCGTCAGGGACTACAAGCTTAAGATAAATCTCAGCATCATGCCAGTCGATATCAGTCCGCAGCAGATAGGCTAACAGTAGCATTAAACCCCCATTAGCTTGCAAACCTCCCCACCAGACATCAATGCGGCGGCGACCACCAAATCCCCGATCGCGATTTTCCCGAAAAATCACCAGATTCCGCTTCGCCCGATGGATCTGGGCAATTAACTGACAGTATCCATCCCGCCTTTCGGGTGCCTCACTATCACCCAGCAAAATCGTGTTCGGGACCAGGGGCCCAACCCATAGGTTTCCACCAGTCGCAAGGCCCCCTCAAAAGGATCCGGCGCAGTTACCAACCGCACCAAGGCTTGCACTCCGCGCTTTTCGAGATAATCACGGATTTTTTCTTCACTCTCCGCCTGCTGACCAACATCCCGTTTACCGCTGGGCAATACGCTAGAAACCGTAATCAAACCTCGGTTGTGGGTCAGGGCATCTGCTAATTCAATTAAAGACCAGCGTTTTCGCGGTATGCCAGAAAGCACCAGAATATGCGGTCGCCAGTTCTTCGTGTCTTCCGCATGAGAGATCTGAAATATCCCTTCCCGCAACAGGGCCATCCATATTCCCCGTCGGGCATCCCCCCAAGTCGTTTGCAACTCCCGCCGTTGTAGCCAAAGGTAGATCCCCAAAACAATCAATGCGGCCACTACTGTAGCAACCGCATTGATTAAAAACATGACAGCCATGCATCCGGTGGCCCCTAGCAGTGACAGTCCCCAATGCACCCGAAAGGTGGGACGGAAGGAGGGACTTTGCAGGAAACCTTCGATACCCGCCGACACATTCAGTACCATATAGGTAGTCAGAAAGAACATCGTCAGCACCGGGGCGATTAAATTTAAGTCCCCGATGCTGACAACCGCGATCGCTACTCCCAAGGTAACAGCAGTACCGACACGGGGTTCGTCATTTCGCCCGCTACCCGTGCCCAGAAAACCCAGCCAACGGGGCAATACCCCATCTCTGGCCAATGCCTGCAACACCCGAGGGGCACCCAGGATACTGCCCAGGGCGCTAGAGAGAGTCGCCCCCCATACCCCCAGCAAAATGGCTGGACCCCACAAGGCCATCTGCTGCATAATCAGAGGTTCTGCCATCAAGCTATTGGCATCTGCCCGCATAGCCAGGAATATGGGCAAAATCATATAGATAACATAGCCCGTAGCCACCGCTGCCAGGGTGCCAGTGGGGATAGAACGAGTCGGGTCTCGCAGGTCTCCGGACATATTCACCCCCGACATGATGCCCGTCACGGCGGGGAAGAACACCGCAAACACAGTCCAAAATGGTTGAGAACCTTCTCCTGGTAAACCCCACAATCCCATGGTCGTCGGAGAAACTGGGTTTCCGAACAGCAAAGACAGCAGGGACAGGACGATCGCCCCCATAATAAAATATTGGGCCTTGATGGCGATGCTAGCCGAAGTCAGGGCCAGCACTGCTACAGCAATAGTGGTAATCAGGGCTACATACAGTTGATTCAATCCACCGAAGGTTTGCACCACACTCTCGGCAAAACCGATGGTATAGAGGGCTACCGAAAGGGCTTGGGCAAAATAGAGGGGAATGCCCACCGCACCCCCCGTTTCAATGCCCAAGGAACGGCTAATCATATAATAGGCACCCCCTCCCCGCACAACCCGGTCGGTAGCGATCGCGCAGATCGACAGGGAGGTCAAAAAGGTAATTGATGTCGAGAGGGTAACGACGATCAGGGTGCCGATCAAGCCCACATTACCGACCACCCAGCCAAAGCGCAAGTACATGATCACGCCCAGGATGGTGAGGATCGATGGCGTATACACCCCACCGAACGTCCCTAAACCCGAACTGGCAGCTTCAGGAGGTTCGACCCTAGACTCGGCTCTGCGACCAAAAGGTAATTTCATGGCAACAACCCCCTCGGGATTGGGCAGCTTAAATCAGGAAGGCAGTTTCTACTATTAGATACTATGAAGATGGCCGTTAGTCAAGTCACCCTATGGATCCAATCCCTCCTGAGTCCTCCTACCGAGGGACACAGATTCCCGACTTTATATTTCCTGCCTCGATCTTTCAAAATGTAGGTTTCACTTGGTTTTTGCTATGAACAGTCCTATTCATCCAGGCTCAATCTTGAGCGATCGCTACCGCCTCGTCCGCGAGTTGGGGCATGGTGGCTTTGGCCGCACCTATCTAGCTGAAGATACTAATCGCTTCCGCGAACTCTGCGTACTCAAGCAATTTGCCCCCAAGGTGCAAACCCCCGACGCCCTGCAAAAAGCAGAGGAACTCTTTGCCCGGGAAGCTGGCGTCCTCTATCAACTGCAACATCCCCAGATTCCTCGGTTCCGAGAGCTGTTTCGGGTGAAAAATGGTAATAACGAGTATGTGTTTCTAGTACAGGATTATGCCGAGGGTGAAAACTACCGGGAGTTACTGACAGCCCGTAAAAGTCAGGGACTCCGCTTTAATGAAGCCGAGGTAACTCAACTACTAACTCAGCTATTGTCCGTGTTAGAGTACATTCATGCCAGAGGTGTAATTCACCGGGACATTTCCCCAGAAAATCTGATTTTACGGCATGTTGACCGGCTACCCGTGCTGATTGATTTTGGTGGCGTCAAGCAAGTAGCTGCCAAGGTATCCTCGGGACTCAATCCCAAAACTGCTAATGCACCAGTCACCCTGCTGGGGAAATCTGGATATGCCCCCAAAGAACAAATGCAGATGGGGATAGTCTCTCCTCGTAGTGACCTCCATGCCCTGGCCGCCACCTGTCTGGTTTTGCTGACAGGCAAGGAACCTCAGTCTCTGATGCATCCCGATAGCCTACAATGGAATTGGCACTCACAGGTTAATATTAGCCCCCATTTATCCGCTCTTTTGGACCACATGCTGGCCGAATTACCGGGCGATCGCCCCGCCAATGCCCGTGCGGTACTGGAAGTCCTCAAGCAAACTCCCGTCCCCAATCCCGTCACCACCAAGCCCCTCACGCCACCTCCCGTTACTCCTGCTACCGCCTCCAGATCCCCCTATACTGCTAGGAACCTCACTACAACTGCTACGGTTCTGAATAAATTCAGTTTGAGGAAAATCTTCCTGGTGGGTTTTCTGCTTGCTAGTATCGGCGGCGTTGGCCTCTGGGCCCGTAATGCTTGGATCAATACCCGCACCGGAGGTTCTGAACTTCATCAAACTTTAATATCCCCAGAGGAACAGCTGCGCCAACAAAGACTGCGCGATCGCCGCTTGTCCCTCAGCATTGACAACTATTTTTTCATCGATTTAGTCAACGAGCAATTCTACGCCCAAAACCCGGACTTAAAAGGTCGTCAATTGACCGATAAACCATCCGATGCCCAGTTCCGGGCCCAGTGGGATGCAATTGCGGATGCATCTTTGGATCAACTGGAGACCATTAGCGATCGGGCCCGCCGTCAGATGGTAAATTACACCCAGGCCGATCTTAGTAGCTGGCAGACTACACTCGATCAGTATAACATCAGTAGCCTGGCTCTGAATGATTTAACCGATGCCCGCTTTCGGCATTTGTTTGGTTTTTCGCCCCTCGATCGATTTGACAATGCTGTCGCCTTTCTGAAACATCCCTTCAGTCAAGTTTGGCAGGCGATCGCCTCTGACCTAGTCTCTACCATACCACATAGTGTAGAGGAAATCAAATTTGCGCTCAATACCTCCAGCAAACAAGTTCCGGGCACCCTGACACCCGGTACAGGTAAAATATTCACTGCCAGCCTCGGTCAAAGTCAACGTTTGCAAGTCGATCTGCAAGCGTCGCCCTCTGGGACCAGGCTGTCAATTTATCCCCAAAATTCCGATCTCGATCCCTTGCTAGCGGACTCCCCTAAAACCTCCTTGTCTGCTATCCTGCCTGAAACTGGTATCTATCAGTTTGTCGTGGTTAACAACAGCCGAGAACCCATTGCCTATCAGTTGAAGATCGCCGCCAAATAATCTACGATCCCTGCGCTAATGGCTAATAGCTAATTGCTTCTTGACGCCATTAGCTATTAAGCCATTAACAATTCGCTGCCCCATTTAATAACCTAACTTGCGACCTAGTTAAAAAAATCTGAATTACCCACTTAGACTTTACAGATATTTTGAGGGTTTTATATGTAGCGGGTTAGCTATTTAGAAGTTATAATGTACTAAAATAACAGTTAATTATCGGACCCCCCTCCCCAACCGCGCCCTCCCAGGCGGAGCCCGGGAAGGAGAGGAATAAGGCCTTACATCATGCCGAAAGATTGCAGGTGCTCATTAATTGCCGAAGCAGTAGTACGAGTGGCATCCTCGCTTACTGCACCCGAGATCAAAGCCTGATCTTCAAACCCGAGAGCATGGCGCATGAATAAAATGCCATCAGTTAACGCCCCTGCCGTGCCATTGCCATCTACATCTAACATAGTGTCCCCCATTTCGTCCAAGTAGGTAACAATTTCTGATGTATCGCGAGTGGCACCTTCACTTACAACACCTTCAGTCAAAGTCTCTCCCCTGAACCCGAAGAGATAACGTATGGCCACAAGGCCGTCAGTTAACGCATCTATAACTCCATTCCCATCAATGTCCAGTGCAGGTGATGGAGCAGGTGATGGAGCGGGGGAGGTTAATGCAATGGAACTGGGGACAAAGTTGCTATTTGCAGGCAGGTCATCTGAGTTGGCACCAAAGTTGATCTGCGTCCCTGAAAACCCTGGTAGCGCTGTGAAGTTGGCTGTGTAAAGGGTAGGATTAGGATTGTTGGGCCAATTTCCGTTAGCATCTACCCAAGCTTGCAGGATGTATTTGTCTGTGCTGGGGTCGCCGTCCAAACCCCCGTTGGTAATCGGATCGTCCAAGACTGCACTTATAGGTTGTGCGCCCAAAGGAAAATGCTCGGTCAGACCAGTGACTGGATCAAATGCTACTTGAGAACTGTCCCAATGCATTTGAAAGACTATTCCTGTGGTGGGAGTTTCCGCAGGTTCAGTAGAGTAGTTGACATCAAAGCTGACACTTGTGTTTGGTTCTACTGCTTTGGTCGATTCAGAAGGAGTGACTTTCAGTTGAGTGACTTCTTCTGTAGTTGCCTTCTCAACTTGAACTACATAGATAGCATTAACGCCTTTACTGAAACTAGGGCCATTACTGGTCAAATCATTGATGCCATCGCCGTTGATGTCGATGCTGTCCCGGAAACTTCCTGTAGCCCACACATTACCATTGCTGTCGGCGGCTATGTCAAAGCCAACGGCATTACCGCTACCGCCGATCTTTAAGGCCTGAACCAAATTCCCCTCAGAGTCGAACTGGGCTACATAGCTATCGATGAAAGAGCTATCGCTAGTCAAATCATTGTTGCCGTCGAGGTCGATGTCGATGCTGTCCTGGAACTGTCCTGTAACCCACAGATGATCATTGCTATCGATGGCTATGCCTTCGGTATCGTCGCCATCGGCTTCGGCATGCTCACCGAGCCTTAAGGCTTTGACGAAATCACCATTGCTCGAGAACTTGGCTACATATTCATCAAGGGGAAAAGGATAATCTTTTGAGCCATCGGTCAAATCATTGGTGCCGTCTCCGTCGATGTCGATGTTGCCCTGAAACTGTCCTTTAACCCACACATCACCCTTGCTGTCGGTGGCTATGTCAAGGCTGTAGTCCCGATCGCTACCGCCGATATTTTTGGCAAAGAGCAAAGCCCCCTCCGAGTCGAACTTGGCTACATAGCCATCTCTGCTGCCATTATTACTGGTCAAATCATTATTGCCGTCTTCGTCGATGTCGATGCTGCCGGAGAAAGAGCCTGTAGTCCACACATGATCATCCTTGTCGATGGCTATGCCATGACCAACGTCATCACCGCTACCGCCGATCTGGAAGACGTTGACCAAATCCCCCTCTGAGTCGAACTTGGCGAAATAGCTATCTCGACACCGCCATTATGGTCAAATCATCTTCTCCGTCTCCGTCGATGTCGAGGTGGCGCCAGAAACTTCCTTTAGTCCACACATTATCTTTGCTGTCGATGGCTATGCTCTTGCCCGATTCAGTGTGATCAGTATAACGTCCGTGGATCTCTAAGGCCTGAACAAAGTCTCCCTCCGAGTTGAACTTGGCTAAATAGTGACCATCACGATCTGAACTGGTCAAATCATTGATGCCGTCTCCGTCGATGTCGATGCTGCCATGGAACCTCCTAACACCCACGCATTATCATTGCTGTCGGTGGCTATGCCTATGCCCTTGTCTGGAGTAAAATCTCAGTATTGCCGAAATCATAGGCCCTCACCAACTTCCCTTCAGAGTCGAACTTGGCTACATAGCTATCGAAAGAGCCATTACTGATCAAATCATCTTCTCCGTCGCCGTCGAGGTCGATGCTGCCCCGAACTCTCCTGTAATCCAGACATCACCATTGCGGTCGATGGCTATGTCCTTGTCTTCCGCCCCCCACTGCTACTGCTGATCTGGAAGGCAACCTGATCCATTACTGTTGATTCCATCTTTTTGAACCTCATCTTTGGTGAACTCTTCTACCTCTCCCAATCCCCACCCCCCAACCTGTTACTATCCTCCCTCGCTTTCCGCTTTATCCGGATTATATGAGAGGATTTCCTTGGACGTTGAGGTCATTTATACCGTTCAACTCAGTTGGTACTGGACCTTCCAGAGAATTGTTTTGCAACCACAGTTTTGTTAGGTTGCTGAGGTTCCCTAGCGAGTCGGGTATTGTCCCCGTTAGATTGTTATGGTCCAGGTAAATGTTTTGCAGCTCGGTGGCATTCCCTAATTCCGGTGGGATGCTGCCACTCAGGGAATTGTTCCCCATCCATAATTCTTGTAGGTTGCTCAGGTTCCCCAATTCAGGGGGAATCGAACCACTCAAGGAGTTCTTGTTCAGTTTCAACCACGTTAAATTACGTAGGTTCCCCAATTCAGGGGGAATGTTACCTGTTAGGGAATTGTGATCCAACCACAGGTGTGTCAGGTTGTCTAGGTCCCCTAATTCAGGGGGAATGGTGCCGCTCAGGCCGCTGCGGTCCAGTTCTATTTTCTGCAAGGCAGTGAGCTTGCCTAACTCAGAAGGGAGCGCACGGCTCACCCCGGCTGTGAGTTCCGTCACTCGGGATTTCTCGGCTGCCACCCCACTCAACCTGTTAACAGCACTAGCAAGGGGAACGGAACCATGTTCCTCATCACTGACGGGCATGCGCCTGGGGTCGAAATTCCAATGGCCATTATTGATATCCTTCAGGACTCCATAATCGCTGGCATTGATGAGGTAAAGCCCAGTACCAGAGCTCTTAAAGGACACCGAGATATTAAACTTATCCGTTACGGAGCCTCCCGCATCATCTGATGCAGTTACGGTTACAATTTTATTGCTCTTATCAGGATTAGCAGCAATATCCCAAGCAGGCGTGCCACTAATCACCCCAGTAATGGGGTCAAAGGTTAACCCGTCTGGCAAACCGCTGACGCTGTAACTGGTAATGTTATCGTTGATATCGCCAAAGTTCCCGCTGATATCTATGCTGAGGTTGTGATTCTGGGTGGAGTTCCTGTCGTATTCTACGACAGCATCCACGTCCTCGATCGGAACTCCAACATAGGGTGGATTCTCCAACCGTTTGGTTGCCGATAAAGCTTCGACACTTGCGGGTAGATCGCCGGTTAGGTGGTTACCTTGGAGCCAGAGGTTCCGCAAACCGGTGAGGTTGCCGAGCTCCGGCGGGATTGCGCCGGTGAGCTCATTCTGCCACAGGTACAGGTTTTGTAAACTGGTTAGATTGCCCAACTCAGGGGGGATGGTCCCGGTTAGGGCGTTCGCAGACAACCCGAGGATCTGCAGGTTGGCGAGCTCACCCAACTCGGTCGGGATTGTGCCGGTGATCTCGTTGTTGTGCAGCCGGAGTTTCGTTAAATTACTCAGCTCACCCAGCTCAGACGGTATAGTACCGGTGAGGGAGTTGTTGGTTAAGCTGAGATTTCGGTTACTCGCGATCCTTCTACCGGGGTGCATCCCACTTTCGCAAGGTTGATAGCCGTCATAGGCTTTTCCTCCAAGGATGGGTCTGAAAGAGCATGAATACAGCCTAGCTAACTCGATTGCGTTTTGTCAAGGGTTTTGAGAAATTTTTTTTCTTATACCTTATATAAGCTGAAGTTTATGGATCTTTGGCCTGGGGGCTATGTCATCCGATCGGGGAGGGGAGGAGATCCGGGCGGGGAGAGGATCGGGGCGGGGAGACCGCATCACCGACCTCTTGAGTAATTTATGCCTGATCCTGAGGGGGTCAACTAGTTATCGTTGCCAGGGTCTTTAGCTGTGGCATCCATAGGAACGCTCCCTCACGGTAGCAACTTAAGTTATTTAGTCAGCTATCTTAAGTATAGTTCAGATAGGCTACATCAATTGGTCGGGGTCGATGTTTTGCGATCGCAGATATTCTGCCAGCCGTTCGGCCCGTTGCTGAGCCTGCTGGGCCCGTTGCCGTTCTTGTTCCACCTCCTGTTGAGCCCGTTGCCGTTCTTGTTCCACCTCCTGTTGAGCCTGCTGGGCCCGTTGTCGTTCTTGTTCCACCTCCTGCTGAGCCTGCTGGGCCCGTTGCCGTTCTTGTTCCACCTCCTGCTGAGCCCGTTGCCGTTCTTGTTCCACCTCCTGCTGAGCCTGCTGGGCCCGTTGCCGTTCTTGTTCCACCTCCTGTTGAGCCTGCTGAACCCGTTGTCGTTCTTGTTCCACCTCCTGTTGAGCCTGCTGAACCCGTTGTCGTTCTTGTTCCACCTCCTGCTGAGCCTGCTGAGCCCGTTGCCGTTCTTGTTCCACCTCCTGCTGAGCCTGCTGGGCCCGTTGCCGTTCTTGTTCAGCTAACTCATCTGAGGTCAGATATCTCCTGCCCTCTTGGTCGTACCAGTACACCCATTCCCTGCTCCTGCCTCGATATCTTCCCAGTCCCGTTCCTATTCCCAAGCCTATTTCTGGCAACCAGATGGGATTTCCTGACAGCAGTCTGTATTGGTCCTCTTCTAACTTATATACTTCCAAAGGTTGATGGTCTGCATGGCGACTCCTTCGCCCCCGTCTTCCACTACCGATTGGACGGCAAAATGGATTGTATATTACATAGTACAATGCCCCTAGTTCTGCATAATCTGCCATTTTTTTGTCATACTCGCCCCCGTAGGTTTTGGAGACCACTTCCATCACCAAAATGGGCACTATTCCCTTTTCTTCCCACACCACGTAGCTGAGGCGCAGTGCTGCTGATTTTATCCGCTGTACCCCGATACTGAGAAATCCATCCGGGACTAGGGCTGGTTTTTCGGGGTGATAGTATATTCCCATATCTACTCCCCAAAACCAGTCATCCCGTTGGGCCCAGATCCGGGATAATATATCGTCAGCGGCGTTGGGGATTAAGTTTTGCAGTTCGTTGTCCACTGGCGTGTCGTCTGAGTCTGGTAATTCTTCTGCCGTTGGCAGGCGTAATGTGGAATCGTATGACAAAATTTTCATGATGTCTAGTAGGTGGCAGTATACGCTTACATTCTTGAGCTGTGAGTATTATCAATAGAACCCAGCCGGATGGAAAATTGATTATGAGCCCATCCCACAGCAGGAGCTGTCCATCCATTCTACATCAATTGGTCGGGGTCGATGTTTTGCGATCGCAGATATTCTGCCAGCCGTTCGGCCCGTTGCCGTTGCCGTTCCACCTCCTGCTGGGCCCGTTGCCGTTCTTGTTCCACCTCCTGCTGAGCCTGCTGGGCCCGTTGTCGTTCTTGTTCCACCTCCTGCTGAGCCTGCTGGGCCCGTTGCCGTTCTTGTTCCACCTCCTGCTGAGCCCGTTGCCGTTCTTGTTCCACCTCCTGCTGAGCCCGTTGCCGTTCTTGTTCCACCTCCTGCTGAGCCTGCTGAGCCCGTTGCCGTTCTTGTTCCACCTCCTGCTGAGCCTGCTGAACCCGTTGTCGTTCTTGTTCCACCTCCTGCTGAGCCTGCTGGGCCCGTTGCCGTTCTTGTTCCACCTCCTGCTGAGCCTGCTGGGCCCGTTGCCGTTCTTGTTCAGCTAACTCATCTGAGGCCAGATATCTCCTGCCCTCTTGGTCGTACCAGTACACCCATTCCCTGCTCCTGCCTCGATATCTTCCCAGTCCCGTTCCTATTCCCAAGCCTATTTCTGGCAACCAGATGGGATTTCCTGACAGCAGTCTGTATTGGTCCTCTTCTAACTTATATACTTCCAAAGGTTGATGGTCTGCATGGCGACTCCTTCGCCCCCGTCTTCCACTACCGATTGGACGGCAAAATGGATTGTATATTACATAGTACAATGCCCCTAGTTCTGCATAATCTGCCATTTTTTTGTCATACTCGCCCCCGTAGGTTTTGGAGACCACTTCCATCACCAAAATGGGCACTATTCCCTTTTCTTCCCACACCACGTAGCTGAGGCGCAGTGCTGCTGATTTTATCCGCTGTACCCCGATACTGAGAAATCCATCCGGGACTAGGGCTGGTTTTTCGGGGTGATAGTATATTCCCATATCTACTCCCCAAAACCAGTCATCCCGTTGGGCCCAGATCCGGGATAATATATCGTCAGCGGCGTTGGGGATTAAGTTTTGCAGTTCGTTGTCCACTGGCGTGTCGTCTGAGTCTGGTAATTCTTCTGCCGTTGGTAGGCGTAATGTTGGATCGTATGACAGAATTTTCATGATGTCTAGTAGGTGGTAGTATGATTACGGAAGTATACAGAGATTGTTAGTTGTCCGGGAGCGCAAGCGAAATCTCGATCGCCTTAGCCTCGGCAGCAGAGTACTGCGCAGGCGGGCTTAGTTTATGTAGCGATACTCTTTAGGGTATCACGGCGCTAATTGTTCGTGTTTAACTAATTGAACAGTTTGCATCCATAACCTCTGGTGCATCTGTTAATGTTGGTGGCGGTGGGGGCTGAGTACGTCCGGCCCTAAATATTCTTCTAAGTATGGGTCCATATTAATGGTAAATTAGATTATGGCTTGCTGGTTGACAAGGAGGCGATCGCGCCTAATTTCTCTGTTCCTAACGATCGTAGGGTTGCCGCACCGCTTAGGAGCTGTGCTATGGGGGACTGCTGCTGCTGCGCCCCCCTAGAACCAACCAAGAACGGGTGCTGTTTAGGGGCATTACCTACAAGCGGTTAGCCCGTTCCCTGCCGCGCCGCGTGATGATTCATATCGTCACTATTGACTTAACTGCCCCCGGGATTAAGGTCTTTGTGACCCCAGGCAGTCCAGGACCCGATCGCGCGGAAATCCAGGCCCGAACTACAACGGAATTTGTCCGAGAGTTTCAGGTGCAATTCGCTGTCAATGCCAATTTCTTTTACCCATTCTATACTAAGACCCCCTGGGATTATTATCCCCGATCGGCCTAACTTACTATTTTAGCTAAAGTCAATGTTGTTAACAATATTTAACATTTTCACAGCATACCCTCGTTCCCTCCCTGGGAATGATCAGTCACGAGGTGGTTGCCTCCTGTGAATTCCTTTATCCGGGGTAACTTGTGAATTCCTTTATCCGGGGTAACTTGTGAGTTCCTAACAACGGTCGTCTATTGAGACCAGGAGCCGGTGTCTCCCGGGTAGTGCGAGTTCTTCGTAGGGTGGGCACCGCCCACCAGAATGTGGTATTTTTTTACCAACTGGTGCAAGACCACACCCGTCGTCATCTGACTGGCGGACGTCAGGTCTAGTATCTAGTCGGGGGATCCCATAGAGCGGCAGGCCCAGATGGTATATATGCTGAGGGGCAAATCAGATATGCTGAGGGGCAAATCAGATATGCTGCAAATCAGATATGCTGAGGGGTAAATCAGATATGCTGAGGGGCAAAGCATATATGTTGAGGGACAAATCATATATGCTGAGGGCCAAATCATATGCTGATTTCTGGAAATACTCGTGCAGTTCTTGCACCTTGAGTAGATCGAGGATGTGGTGCGCTACTTCAGAAAAATCGGTCACCCAATCTTGCTGTAGCAACAGGTCTGCTAAATGGCGATAAATATGTGCTAACAGTTCTAGTGTAAGATTGCTGCTGTTGCAGGGATAGCACCTCCTGATGGCAAAACGTTGGTAGGGTGGGCAATGCTTGTCAATTGTGGGTTGTTGGTTGTCAGTTGCTATCGCTGATAAGGACTAAAGTCCTTACTACGAACCTCTGACCTATAGTCCCAGTCCCATTCCCAAGCCTGAGTCACCAGACTACTCAGCCAGCATCTGCTAGCCAGTTCTAGCAGACCGTCATCAGCTAACACCTCCGCTATTAACTGTTCCAAGGAACGTCCTTGAGAACGGCATACCTTGATCACCCCCGCGATCGCCGTTGCCACCAGTTCTTCATCCACCTGCTTTTCTTTGAGGGCGACAATTTCTTGAGCATTGGTGGGAATTTCATAATTCATGGCTACTAATCAATTTTTTTAAAAAATGTGCTACAGATGATATTCCGAAAGTATCTGCCAGAGATAGTTTGGCAATCTCAAATCCCAAATCTCAAATCGTCAATTCTTATCAAAGAGTTTTTCACTCCCTAGCGCTACGCGCACTTCGTCTCACAAAATGATATGTTTGTAAAGTTTCTTAACATGATTTTCATCTGTGATTCTGTAGTATAGCGTAATTTGTACCCTTGTCAACTCGGTTTCAAACAATTTTCAGCAAATGAACGAATTACTTTATCTGGAAGTTCCCACCCCCGATCGGGGGGCGGTAACGGCCTGGTTACAGCAGGAATACGATCCGGGGATGGGGGCCAAGCAGGCCGCCGCCGATGGCATCAGGCTGGAATTTGGTCAAAATAGTTCCCAACCCACAGCAGAAATCTCGATATTTGTCTGGTCGGTGCAGCGAACGACATACTTAAAAGTATTTCGTTGGTCGGACAGACCAGTCAAGCAGGAAAAACACTTAATTGCCAAACTCCGTGCCGATCTCAGAGACAAGTTTCCCCATCAATATCCCGAACCGCCAGCAATTAACTTATCCCAGCAAAATATTTTTGATGCCCTGGTGGGCCAGTACCCCCTGACAGTCAAGTACTTTCAGAAAATGCCCAGGGGCGATTATCATCTCCAGCGGGTATATTGGTGGGAGCAACGTTGGCGTCAAAGCGTCCGCAACCCCCAGAAACCCCAGCAAATAGTGTTTCCCCAGCAGCAAGCAGCACCCAAAACAGAGTACGACCTGATCTATATTGGGGGGCATTAGGGGCGATCCATGCAGCCAGGATGGCCCGGTTGGGCTATCGGGTGCTGCTGATCGAACGCTTACCCTTCGGACGGATGAACCGAGAGTGGAATATTTCCCGGGATGAGTTTCAAAGAATAATTGACCTGGGTTTGTTTACTCCCCAGGAGTTTGAGGAGATTATTGCCCGGGAGTATATTGATGGATTTAATAAATTCTTTGATGGTAACAACCCCAGCCACCTGAGAGCAAAAGTTTTACATACCCCAAAGGTGCTGAATGTGGCCTTAGACTCGGATAAGTTTTTGGACCTCTGCGGACAAAAGCTGCGGGACGCTGGCGGAGTTATCTGGGATGAAACTGAATTTATCCGGGCGGATGTTTCTCAAAATAATGTCCTAGTTCGCCTCCAACATCTGCCCACGGGGGAACAACGTCAAGCAACCGGACGCCTGCTGGTGGATGCCATGGGCACGGCTTCCCCGATCGCCTGGCAGTTGAACGGCGGGCGTACCTTCGATAGCGTTTGTCCTACCGTCGGAGGGGCGATCGCCAGTGGTTTTGAACCGGGAGTATGGGATTCTGATTACGGGACGTACTCAACTCCCATGGAGACATTTCCCGGGGACGACAGTTAATTTGGGAATTATTTCCCGGCGCGGGAGAGGAACTGACGATTTATTTGTTCCATTACCATCAGGTCCATCCCGATAATCCCGGTTCTCTTTTAGAAATGTATGAAGATTTCTTTACAATTCTCCCGGAGTATCGTCGCTGCGATATGGACGAGTTGGTCTGGAAGAAACCCACTTTCGGCTATATTCCCGGTCACTTTTCCGTCGGGAGTCGCGATCGCGCGATCGCGTTCGATCGGATCCTGGCCATCGGCGACGCCGCCTCACTCCAGTCACCCCTAGTCTTCACCGGTTTTGGCTCCCTGGTCAGGAATCTGCCCCGTTTGACTGCACTTTTAGATACAGCACTCAAGCATGACCTCTTGTCAGCCCAACATTTAAATCAAATCCGGGCTTACCAAAGCAACGTGGCCGTCACCTGGCTATTTTCCAAAGGCATGATGGTGCCCACAGGTCGCCACTTGCCCCCCGAACGGATTAATTCCATGCTGAATACCTTCTTTGGCCTGCTGGCAAACGAACCGCCAGAAGTAGCAGACACCTTCATTAAAGACCGTACAGACTGGCTGACCTTTAATCGACTGGCCCTAAAAGCAGCTTTCACGAACCCGGCCCTGTTATTATGGATTTGGGAAATGGCAGGTGCTAAGGATATGCTGCGTTGGTTAGGCAGCTACTTCAGCTTCACCCTCAGCGCCTTCGTCAACTTGTTGCTGGCAGGCTGGTTTCCGAGTTTTACCCGCTGGTGTCAGCCTTGGTTAGAACGGAAGTATCCCGAACTATGGCTGCGAATGCTGACTGTCAGCTACGGGCTGACTACTGTGATGAAACGTCCGCTGTAGGGTGGGCATCGCCCACCATCCCTCGCGACGATGATGAAACCTCCGCTGTAGTTGAATGGATCTGAGATCTTGCATCATTCTCGATAAGCCTCATGGCCCGCCGTGGGTTTGAACCCACGGCTAATAGCTGAAGTCGGTTGAAAACAGACTGAAAGCCTTATAGAGAAAGGATTTAGTCTCCTTTGATAGACAGGCGAGTTTAGCCTCTATTTTTAACCAGAGGCTGCTTATTGCGACAGGTGCAAGATATGAGATGGATCCAAATTAAAAATACACCGGCGAAAACAATTACCAAGATCGAGTACAAGTGAGGCGATCGTCAAGGCCCGATATAACAAACAACCGGTATAATTTATTGTGTGTGTGATTAGATCACACGCACAATTGTTTTAGATAAAATATGTTGTAGTAAGCTGTGATGCATTTAAATTGCATAGTCCCAAATCGAATAGCTGCATAGGGCAACGGACGCGAAGGATGACTCAAAGTCAAGTCGTACCTTGGTTATTATCCCAGGTGCGTGGCGCGGGCGTCCCCGCCTGCGGTAGGGCGGGCGTCCCCGCCTGCGGTAGGGCGGGCGTCTCGCCTGCCCGGGTGCAAACGCAAACACGCTTTGTGCTGACTACGAACTTAGAACACTTCCCGATCGAAGGGGACGAAACTTCCATTCAACTCATCGGGTGCCACCCGGTTAACCATGCCTAAGATAAGATTAGAGTCGGCCGTCATCGCCAGTCAATGAAGGAACTGGAAAGTCAATGGCGCAGGTACGGTAGATCGAATCTTTACCTGCACGAACTGTACGGGGTAAAATTAATGCCAGAAATGACGAGGCGAGAGGAGATATATCGCCTGAGTCGGTGGTTGCTCAAAGAGTTGCCAATGACAATGGTCAAGGCTACCATCGGGAAAGCAACTGTTCTAGACTTAGTGAGTACGCCAATTGGTCTGTTTACAGCCAAAGCGCGATCTAGAGGTCAACAAGAAGCTAAACTCCCAGAAGCAGCCCGTAAAATAGAATGGTTATAATTCAGCTCACTAATCATCATGCACTCTTACTCTTTAGCTGCTGCTGCGAAGATAAATCTGTATCTGGAAATTATTGGCTCGCGGTCCGACGGCTATCACGAACTGGCGACAGTCTTCCAAAGCATCGACCTGGTTGATAAAATCGATTTGCGTCTGTCTGGCAATGATAGCATTTGCGTCCATTGCGACCATCCCCAAGTGCCGTCCGATCGCACGAACCTGGCCTACCGGGCCGCCGAACTGATGAAAACCGAATTCCCGGACGCTTTTGCCAAATATGGAGGCATTAACATTACCATAGACAAACAAATTCCCGTAGCAGCGGGACTAGCAGGGGGGTCCACTAATGCCGCAGCGGTCCTGGTAGGCATAGATTTAATCTGGCAGCTGGGACTAACTCAAGCAGAATTACAAACTCTAGCAGCCCAGTTAGGATCGGACGTACCATTCTGTGTTATGGGTGGGACAGCACTGGCCACGGAACGGGGAGAAAATCTCTCTCCCTTACCAGATCTAGATAATCTCTATGTAGTCTTGGCCAAATACCGTAACCTGACGATCTCTACCCCTTGGGCATATCAAACCTACCGGGAAAAGTATAGTGATTGTTATATTACAGATGCCCAAAGTTTAGCAGCCTGCTGGGAAAAAGTCCATTCCAGTCCGATGGTAAGGGCGATCGCCCCTAAAGATAGTACCCAAATCGGCAAGTTACTGCACAACGACTTTGAGCGAGCAGTCTTTCCCGAATATCCGCAGTTAATGCAACTGAAAGCAGCATTTGAGCAAGCGAGGGTATTGGGGACAATTATGTCCGGGTCTGGTCCCACCATCTTTGCTCTGACAGAAACCCCAGAACAGGCCCAATTAGTAAAGGAAACTGTAAAGCAGGCAATTTCCGACCCTGAGTTAGAACTGTGGGTAACCAAGTTTATCCCCACAGGCATTCGGATAGCAAAATAATCTAAGTTGTGACCAATGACTGAGAAGAACCCAAAAACAGAATCTCCGACAGCGCCAGACAAGACGAGTCCCTGGCGCTGCATCAGTGGCGCAGTTATCAGTGGGGCCTGCGCCACTGCTTTTTATTTGCTCACGGCATCTATTGCTCAGAACTTCGCTGACAAACCCATCCACTCCACCAACCCCATTACTCTCAATATTGCTGCCGCCGTTCGTACCCTGATAGTCGGCCTGAGTGCCTTGGGAACCGGAATTTTTGCGATCGCGACCCTGGGTCTGTTAGCTTTAGCAGTGCAACTGGTCATCCAACGCTTGACAAAACGCCCCGTCTCCCCATATGACTGCCGTTCGTAGTAAGGACTTTAATACCCGAGGCCAAGGTGCCGTGCGACCATCTGCAAAAGCAGTCGAAGGTGCTCGATTAACCGCAGTTCAGCTTATTCTTAACTGCCGATCGCGAATTTTCAGGAAAAATTAATCTAGCCATAATTTACTAGTAAAATAGCAATTGGAGGATATAATTGTCCAAAAGAGAGAACAATGATGAAAAGTTTAACTGAAATGCCAACAACTGCCTATGATATCGAAAGCACTGTGTTAGAGCGTTACCAAGCAGGTGCGCGTCAGGTAGAGGATGGTCTGTGTTGCTCTACTAAATACGAGAGCGAATATCTGGATATCCTGCCAGCAGAAATCATTGAGAAAGATTATGGTTGTGGCGACCCCAGTCGCTACGTCAAGCCAGGCGAAACGGTGGTGGATTTGGGTTCTGGTTCGGGCAAGATTTGCTATATTTTAGCTCAGAAAGTGGGTCCGCAGGGCAAGGCGATCGGGGTTGATTTCAATGATGAAATGCTGACCTTGGCCAAGAAATATCAAGATAATATTGCCAAGCAGATTGGATACCATAATGTGCGGTTTGTCAAGGGAAAAATTCAAGACTTGGCTTTGGATTTAGAGGCGGTACAACGGTGGTTGTCCGAACATCCGATTACTTCGATCGAAGATGTGGCCAAGCTTGAGGTCGAATGCGATCGGCTGCGGCAAGAACAGCCCCTGATCGCAGATAATAGCGTTGACGTGGTAGTTTCTAATTGCGTGTTAAATTTGGTGCGTCCCCAAGATAAAAAACAGCTGTTTGCCGAAATATATCGCGTCCTGAAACGGGGTGGACGGGCCGTGATTTCTGATATTGTCTGCGATGAAGACCCGACTGCGGAAATTATTAATGACCCGCAACTGTGGAGTGGCTGTATTGCGGGTGCTTTCCGGGAAGATGCGTTTGTGGAAATGTTTGCACAAGCGGGTTTTTATGGGATGGAAATTCTCAGCCGCCAGTCGGAACCTTGGCAGGTGATTGACGGAATTGAATTTCGTTCTGTGACGGTGCAAGCTTTTAAGGGGAAGGATGGTCCTTGCTGGGAACGGAATCAGGCAGTGATTTATACTGGACCTTGGAAACAGGTGTTGGATGATGACGGACATACTTACGATCGGGGCAAGCGGACAGCAGTTTGTGACAAGACTTTCCACATCTTGACTAACCCTAATGGTCCATATAATGGCGATTTCTTGCCCGTAGAACCCTATGTAGAGATTCCTTTAGAAAAGGCGGGAGTATTTGATTGTTCTCGCCCCAGCATCCGCCACCCCGGGAAACTAAAGGAATGAATTATCGGGTGAATAAGGATGCAGATGATTGCTGTGGGCCAGAAAGCAGTTGTTGTTAAAGATAGCTGAAGATTAGAGGGCGATCGCCTTTATTCGAGGAATAAAGGCGATAATGTGGTTTGAATTAAGAAACCCGGTTTTTCCCATATACCTGGTTTCTGGGTCTTGCAGCCGGGGTACTTATAAATCCCTGGCCCGCCCACTGTTTATCTATATAAATGCCGAGCGATGGTATATTTCGTGGATTTTTACATGAAAAACGCGAGTAGTAAATGATGTCGGCTACGTGCCTTTCTCCACACGCAGTTATAACTTGCTCTACCATAATTTTTATCAAATGAAGGTGAACAGTATATGGGGGCAAGTACGATCGCGTAGCGTGCAGCCATGTCAGACCTGACAATTGAAGAAGTGTTGAAAAAACAAGCAGAGTTTTAAGTATAATACAAATTTTATTGGCGATGAAACAGTTAATATTTCCCCATTGGGGGGATCGGCAACAGGGTTATGAGATAGTTGCTACTAACTGGATCGTGATCGAATTCAAATGGTATAATTGGCTGTTCATTGACAGGGAAAGAATAACACCGTGATCGGGAAAAAACAGGGAATCAAAAAGAATCTGTGGAACGCGGTTTACCATTGCTGGCAAGAGGCAGTGGTAGAGGCCATAGACACTTTCGTTTTAGTGTTTGTGGGCACGGGTGCTGTGATGGTAAATCAGATAGCAGATGAAGCCTTGACTCATCTGGGCATCAGCTTCGTGTTTGGGGCAGTGGTAGCCGCTTTAATTTATACCACAGGGCACATCAGCGGAGCGCATATTAACCCAGCTGTAACCCTAGGTTTCTGGTCAAGTGGCTTTTTTCCCACCCGCAAGGTACTACCCTATATCTTGGCTCAATGCCTAGGGGCGATCGCCGCTTCGGCCTTACTGCTGCTCACCCTAGGTGCCGTAGCCGATCTGGGCGCCACCCAACCCTTAAATGGTAACTGGTGGCAAGCATTAATCCTGGAAACAATTCTCACCTTTATCTTAATGTTTGTTATCTTAGGAAGTGGGCTCGATCGCCGCTCTCCGAATGGTTTTGCCGGGATAGCGATCGGGCTAACAGTCGGATTAGAAGCCGCCTGTATGGGGCCAATTACCGGAGCCAGCATGAACCCAGCCCGATCGCTGGGTCCCGCCGTAGTTGCGAGCATTTGGCAGCATCACTGGATTTATTGGGTAGCCCCCATTTTAGGAGCACAATTAGCCGCGATCGTCTATGGGCAACTTTCTCATGGATTTCGAGATATCAAATAAACGCTTACTGGAGGAAGTCCAATGAAAAAAGTCATGTTTGTTTGCAAAAGAAACAGCTGTCGTTCTCAGATGGCAGAAGGATTTGCGCGTCAGCTAGGAACGGGCCAAATTGCCGTTACCAGTTCCGGACTAGAAGCCAGCAGAGTCCATCCCACAGCTATTCAAGTCATGGATGAAATTGAGATTGATATCAGGGACCAGACTTCTAAGCCATTAACTGATTTTAACCCGGAAGAGTACGATGCCGTAATTTCCCTGTGTGGCTGCGGCGTCAACTTGCCAGAAGCTTGGGTGATGCGAGAAATCTTTGAAGATTGGCAATTAGACGACCCCGACGGGCAACCGATCGAAACTTTTCACCGCGTCCGGGATGAAATTGAAGAACGAGTAGAACAATTGATTGCCAAACTAAATTAAGCGCATATATGAATTAAGAAACCAGGTTTTTGCGGAAAACCTGGTTTCTGCGCTCTTGGTTCAGATGGCCTGGGAGCATCTCAGTTTTGTAATTTAGCCCCTGCAAGCTCCAGGCCCCTTCCGCTGCGAGGAGGGGGTCGCGTCCAGGAGCACCCTTTCGTTTACCGATCCACCCACCCATGTCGTTCGCCAGCAGGCAACGACATGGGTGGGTCGCGTCCAGGAGCACCCACCCGGTCGTGTCGCTCCCGCGCACGACATGGGTGGGTGTCTCCGGACGCGGGTAGTGGGTCACAAGTAGTGATGTTAGCACAAGAAAGCTCAGACGGAGATCGCAATAGTGGCATCCAACGGCAAGTCAAATAACGATATTTCAGGCATTGACGTCCCAGCCGAAAAATTGAAAATGCCACATCCCCACACCTATTGGGACAGACTAGCCATCACATCACTACATGTTTATCACTACCCATTTCCGAATATATCCTCCGACCGGTGAGACGTGTCCAAGCCGGTATCTACCAGCGTCAGTTCCAGATCCGTTTGCTCAAAGGTTTCCAGCACACTTCTCGCGTAAGAGGGGGGAGTAGGCGGGGTACCTCTGAAAGGGATAACGTGAGGCCTGAGAACCGCCGGAATATACCGACGTCAGTTCCATGGACGTGTGATTGGGGTTTCCGGTCTCGAGGGGGAGTAGGCAAGGTACCTCTGAAAGGGAGAAAGCGATCCTGAGAACCACCACTATTTGATCTGTCTTCAATATCTGCAAAATATTTTTGCAGATATTCCTGCAACCAGTACAAGCTGTGCTTTATTCCGTCCATTTTGACTCTCCTATTACTGCCTCTTTTCTAAGTATTGTCATTTTAATTAAAAAAGAGACAGAAGTAAGCTAAAATAAAAGAGGATATTTTTAAGGATTGATAACAATGTCGTACAGTCTAGACTTAAGGCAAAAAGTTATAACTTATCTAGAGAATGGTGGCTCCATTACGAAGGCAGCGAAAATTTTGGGAATAGGACGAGCCACTATATACAGATGGTTAAATCGTCAAAACCTAGAGCCAACCAAGGTGGAACGACGTCAGAGAAAACCGGATTGGAAAGCATTAGAAAAAGATGTCCAAGAAAATCCTGATGCCAAATTGATAGAGAGAGCTAAAAAATTTGGAGTCCACCCGACTGCTATCTGGTATGCACTCAACAAAATACAAATTACCCGAAAAAAAAAAGAACTCCGGTATCGAGAAAGAAACAGAGAAGAAAGAATAAAGTATTATAGAATTTTGCCTTATCAAAATGTATGGAAGTGAAAGTCTTGTATTCATTGATGAGTCAGGGTTTGAGGATATTCAGTCTTGTATTTATGGATGGTCGAAAAAAGGTAAAAAAGTGTATGGAGAAAAACAAGGGAAACGGGGAACCAGAGAAAATTTAGTAGCAGGACGAAGAAAAAAAGAAAAAGATTTAATTGCGCCAATGTTATTTAGAGGTAGTCTAAATGCTGATGGTATGATCGGTTGGTTAGTAAAATATTTATTACCGGAATTAAAAATTATTTCAATATTAATCATGGACAATGCACCTATTCATAGAAAGAACGTGATTAGAGATTTAGTAGAGTCAGCAGGTCATAAAGTATTATTTTTGCCAAAATACTCTCCCGACCTCAATGATATTGAGCATGATTTTAGTGCCTTAAAGAGAGCCAGAATGTATGCACCTGTAGGCACATCTTTGGATGAAGTTATCCGGGATTATTGTGCTATTTAGTGCTGTCTCATTCTTATTTAAGACGACTATACATAGGCAAAATTAATTTTATATCAAATCGCAGCCTCGCAAGCGTTACAGTCAGATTCGATATAAAAATAATTTTGTACGAATACTTATTAGATCACAATCTTCTTGAGTAATCCAGCATTTCCGGAAATAATTTCGCGTGGGGAGGAGATTTTTAGAGTGTCTACAGCGTTTCTCAATAACGTGAGGTACAGCATCCAGCGATGAAACCCAGTGATATCAAGGCTTTCACTGGACCTCACGTTATTGATAAGTGCTATATCTAAAGGCTAATTGACAAATTTACTCGCTGTGCATCAAAAGAAAATCGACAATTTCTCCTCTCCGAGCTACTATTATAAAGCACCCGATCAGCCATCACCGGTGCCAGAGAAAACGGGTGTTCCTCCCATTATCTGGGTCGCTATGGTATTGTCTCCACAAATTTTAGCTTTTCTTAGCTTTTTGACTCAATACACAGCCCGAACTTCTTTTCAGGCTTCGCCGTGGGAAGGAGGGCTCCGGCTACAGGAACAAAGCCTGCCTGCGCCAGCTATTACATGCATCACCGGATGCACCAGTCCCAGGGCGGGCAGCGCCGGCGCTGCCCTACTATTATACATTACTTCGCAGCAACTGCTGTCATTTCCTTAGCAGTTTGTTCTTTCTGCAAGAACTTCTCCAACTCTGTTAAGGCATCTGCATCTACTTTGGTCTGCATGGGACAGAATTTTGGCCCGCACATAGAGCAAAATTCTGCCGTTTTGTAGATGTCCGCTGGCAGGGTTTCGTCGTGGTACTCCCGCGCCCGATCGGGGTCTAGGGCCAGTTCAAACTGACGATTCCAATCGAAATTGTACCGCGCTGCCGACATTTCGTCGTCCCGATCGCGTACACCCGGGCGGCGTCGGGCAATATCTGCTGCATGGGCGGCAATTTTATAGGCGATCAAACCATTCCGCACGTCTTCGGCATTGGGGAGTCCTAAATGTTCCTTGGGCGTGACGTAACATAGCATTGCCGTGCCGTACCAACCCGCCATCGCGGCCCCGATCGCAGAGGTAATATGATCGTAACCGGGGGCGATGTCCGTCACTAATGGACCCAGCACGTAGAAGGGTGCTTCGGAACACTCTTCCATTTGCTTCTTGACATTAAATTCAATCTGATCCATCGGCACGTGACCCGGTCCTTCTACCATCACCTGCACGTCATGTTCCCAGGCGCGGCGCGTCAGTTGTCCCAGGGTTTTCAGTTCTGCTAACTGCGCTTCATCGGAAGCATCGTGAGTGCAACCCGGACGCAAGGAATCTCCTAAACTGAAGGAGACATCGTACTTTTTGAAGATTTCGATGATTTCGTCAAAGTGGGTGTAGAGGGGATTTTGCTTGTGATGGTGCAGCATCCACTTGGCAATGATACCGCCACCGCGAGAGACAATGCCTGTAATCCGATTTTTCACCAAGGGCAAATATTCGATTAACAAACCTGCATGGATGGTCATGTAATCCACCCCTTGCTGGGCGTGTTTCTCGATGACGTGGAGAAAATCATCAGGCGTCAGCTTTTCGATATTACCATGCACGCTTTCGACCACTTGGTAGATGGGCACCGTCCCGATCGGCACTGGGGAGGCATTGATAATCGCAGTGCGAATCTCATCCAGGTTCCCGCCGCCAGTGGACAAGTCCATCACGGTATCGGCACCGTATTTTACCGCCAGATTCAACTTATCGACTTCTTCAGACAGGTTAGAAGAGTTAGGAGAAGCGCCGATATTAGCATTTACCTTGCAGGAAGATGCAATGCCAATGCACATCGGTTCCAGGTTCGGGTGGTTGATGTTGGCCGGAATTATCATCCGCCCCCGGGCCACTTCTTCCCGGATCGACTCAACTGGGAGGTTTTCCCGCCGGGCCACGTAATGCATTTCTTCAGTCAGCAGACCTTCACGGGCGTAATGCATTTGGGTGACATTGTTTTGTCCGCGCCGCTTGGCGATCCATTCTGTCCGCATAAAAGTTTTCCTCGGTAAACAGCTTCCCTTCGCCGGTACTAACCGGACTCAGGTTCTAAGGGTGTAATCTCAGCCTGGTTTGACTCAGGCACCCCTAGCTCTATTTGATTATTCTATCACCCTGGGCGAATTATGGGCAAGAAAGTAGTTTGTAGTTCGTCTGATCGTGCCTGAAATTCCCACCGATCAAGGGTTTTCGCCTATACTGCCCCAATCGCTCCTTGACAATTTTACATAGTGGCGAATATTTCTGTCCGACTACTCAGTCTCTGTCAGAACAGTTCGTCCGGGCCTAGCCTCATCATACCCTATGCCGCGCAGCACTTCTCCTACTTTCTCTTTGGAGGATCGGTTCGGAGTAAAATTGGGATGTGCTTGCTTGGATCGCCTCCCCGCAAGTGCTATTATCTACGATAACCCCGACCTAGGCAAAACTACCACGATGAGTACATTTGACCCAAAGGAACCCGCATCTACCCCCGATCGTCCAGCGGATGAAGAACCGGTTACTCAAATTTCCGAGAACTTGGAAGAAGAGGATGAAGATGATGATGATACTATTACCTCCAAGTTCTCCATCGCGGTTTCTCGGACAGATTTTGATGTCGAAGGTATAGTTAGACGCTTGAGGGACGAGGAGATATACATTCCCGACTTTCAACGTTCCTATGTCTGGAAAATCAAACAAGCTTCGCGTTTTATCGAATCCCTATTGCTGGGTCTGCCCGTTCCGAGTATCTTCTTAGCCAAAGAACCAGACAACAGACTGATAGTGATTGACGGACAGCAAAGATTGCGGAGTATTCAATATTTCTACGATGGCAAGTTTTCCGGACGACGTACCGCCTTTTCTCTTCAAGGAGTTCATGCGGAATTTGAGCGAGAAACATATAAGTCGCTGAAGGACGAGTATCGACGCAAATTAAACAACTCTGTTTTATCGGCTACTGTAGTCGATCCACTTCAGGATAGCAACAAAAGCAGCATTTACTATATTTTTGAAAGGCTGAATACAGGAGGAACTCTGCTCAAACCCCAGGAAATTAGAGCTTGCATTTATCACGGGGAATTCAACAAGCTGTTGCATGAATTAAACGAAAATGAGAATTGGCGTGACATCTATGGTAAAATGGATAATAATAAGAAAGACCAAGAAATGATTCTCCGCTTTCTAGCATTTTACTTTCAAGGAAATGACTACAAACGCAATATGAAAGATTTCATCAATCAATATATGAGCAGTAACCGCAACCTGCAAAAGCAGTCCGAAGGGGAAATCAGGAAAGCATTTATCCCGACAATTTCAATAATTCATAAATCCCTCGGAAACAAAGCTTTCCGACTTGAAAATAGATTTTTTCCCACTATATTTGAGTCGGTTTCGATCGCGATCGCGCGCAGGTTGGCGCAAAGTGAGATTAAGAACCTTGAGGAATTGAAAAGTTGGTATGAATCACTGGTGGCAGATCCAGAATTTAGGAGTGTATCGATGAAAATCCGCAATTTAACTAGCAAAGAGAATTTCCAAAAGCGGATAGAAATTGCTGCCAGCTTGTTAGCAGAGGTGGAATAGATACATCGTCTATATCGTCATCTCGTCGCCGTCACCCTAAAGGGTGCGGCTACTCTAACTAAGCCCGCCTGCGCGGGCTAGAATATTTTATAAAGTACGGTATGTAATAATCACTCGTCAAGGCGCCGCTGTGGGAATCCTAATCGGTTTAGAAGATCCTGAAGACTGGTGGGAAGAATTGCTTTTACATAACCCCAAATTTCTTGAGAGGATAGCACAAGCTCGAAAACATCTGCAAGAGGGGAAAGGTGTTAGCATAGAGGAGATTAGAGCCAAGTACGAACATCACCCTTGACTGCACAACCGCGCTCTGCGGAACTTTGAGAGCAAGAGGAGGCGGTCGTTTATTATAGGCATTACGGGAGTAACGATCGCCCCACAGGAGTTTCCTCTCATCAAAATATTGGACTTATTGCTTTGACAATCTCTAGCGGTTATCAACCCTCTCTATGGTTGCTGGCGCGCAAACCTTCGCGTCGTCGCAATTAACGATGATAATTTCACCGTTTGGTTGTCTTCTCATGACCAGGTTGTCAGCGACGTAGGTGAGTTTTGGTAACTGGGTTTCGGGGTCTCTGGGGCTGTATCCTGCTATAACTAAACCAAAGGAGCAAGACTGAATTCTCATGGTTTGCAACACAAGATCGGGACGGTTGATGTGCGGATTTCAGTAGCTGGTTAACATCAGCCCTGAATCCCCTCTCATCTCGAGTACGCTCTCATAGTAGTCGCCCTGCACTGTCCAACCTATCTTATAAGTCCCGTAAAGGTACTCGCTACGGTTGGGTCGAGTACAGCTTCGCTGCTGAGCGATAATGTTGTGAGTGGGCCTTGGTGATGAAAACGGCGAAACCGATCGTTCCGGTGCTGGTGATGTCCGTTGGGGACTGGCGGCCACTAGAGGTTGAGACATATCCATTCGCCAGCGTTAGCAAAAGCATGGTCCCACAACCCAGTGAGCTAATTTACTGGGTTTTAGCGGAGGTGGCTTCACGATCTTTCTCCTTATCCATTGCTGATGAGTAGTTCCCGCTAGACTGATACAAACAGTCGCGGTCTCTCAATTGTACTACATCTGCTCGTTGGTTGGCTATTGGAAAAAAATCTTGCCTCCAAGTCTGGTATGCTGGCAGACGATCGCCTCCCCGCCATTGAGAGCACAAATATCACTTTTTGCCATCGTCTCAGCAACGGTCCTCTCGTACTTGGTGGAAGGTGACAACGACACAGTGGTCTACTCGATCGCAGTTTACCTGAAAGCTGGGCTGGGGATACAGTATTTTCAGACGACTTTCCCACATTTGCCCGATCGCCTTTCCCAGATAAAGCATATTTTCCGTACCTACGGCCTGGGATCGGAGGGAGAATGTCATCAATGTGCCGATGGTTCATTACCTGCTCAATTGAGGTAATGTCGTTTCCTAGCGTTGCTTTCCACCGATCGTAAATATGGCGATCGAACCCTGACGATCGAAATATACCACCTTCATGCTCGATCGCATCTGGCCAGAATGGTTTCGTGAAAGCTATGGCAACTTCCACATTTGTCAAAAAGTAATTCCCTCACTTCGCTGCCATCCCGCAGTTCAAACCCTGCGTTACCAGGCGGTCGCCAGGTTTCGAGTCGCCAAGTCGGTCAAAACCGACTAATAGGATAATGCTTAAATTCATCGTAGCATTTTTTTGAGAAAATGGTATAACACCCCTACAGGTAAATTTATATGCCTCATGCGGGTATAATGGGAGAAAGATACCTCCCAACTGCTTATGGACTGGACCACTCCTCTGCGATCGCTCCAAGCTGATTTTATCGCCCGCCTGCATTCCGATGCTGCTGTCTTGCATCACTTAACTAATCCTCAACTGAGAGGATATTTTAGTGAAATGACGATCGTCTCTGGGGCGGAGTTGGCCCAAGTCCGCCAGGATTGCTGGTCTGTTGCTGACAGGTTGAAGCATCTTTCCGGCCAGCCTATTTATGATGTCTTTATCTCTCATTTTTATGCGACAATGGGGGAGTTGGTGGCTAGGAAATATTTGGATGGTTTGGTTTCTCCTGTTGATAGTTTTTCGCGCAGCGATCGCCTCTTGCGGGTGAGTGTTGACAATGGCGGCGCGTATAGTATCCTGGTTAAAGTTGGTCACGGCCATGTGGATGCTGTGAGATGGGAATTGCCCGCACAGTCCCTCGATAAAAATACTGTCTTGCTATGCATTTTGATTCGCGAACCCGTTACTGAAGCCCAACTGACATACCAGGTGGTTATGGCAGGCTTCCTCCCTTTTTATATGATTGCTTTTAATCATGGTATCGCTACTCTCGCCATCGGAGAACTCCTCTATGCTGGGGGCTTGAAGTCCTATTTAACCTCTCTATTCACTCAGCAGATCGCACCCGATCTGCGGCCAGTTTCTGTCCCCAATGTGGTACCCAAACCAAATAACTCGGAAGTCCCAACGTGGCAATGTTTGCAGACTCTGAGAGGACATGCAGGTGCGGTAAGTTCTGTGGCTATTAGCCCTGATGGGCAAACTATTGCTAGCGGCAGTAGTGATAATAATATTAAAATTTGGCAACTGTTGACAGGGTCACTCTTGCTGACCCTGACTGGACATGCTGATGCCGTTTTGTCTGTGGCTTTTAGCCCCGACGGTCTGTATCTTGCTAGTGGCAGTAAAGACAAAACTGTTAATATTTGGCATCTGGAAACGGGGTCTCTATGGCGCAGTATTTCCGGACATGCTGATGCTGTTGACTCCGTCCTTTTTAGCTCCGATCGGAAGAAGATCGCAACTGGGGGTTGGGACGAGAAGATGAAAATTTGGCGTCTGGAAACGGGTGAACTTCTGCATACTATGGACGGACATTCTCAGGTCGATCGCGCCTTCGCTATCAGTCCCGACGGCGAGACTATTACCAGTAGTAGTAGCCAGAATACCATCGAACTTTGGCATCTGAAAACTGGAAAACTGATCTGTTCTCTCCCAGGACATGCTGATGCTGTGGAGTCCGTCGCTTTCAGTGCTGATGGGCAATTTTTGGTCAGCGGTAGCAGGGATAAGACTATTAAAGTTTGGCGACGCGGTAGTAGTTAGCCCAAAAAAATGGGGGAAATGGGTATGCCATATTTGGGTTACGATCAAAATATGGCGTTAGCAACGGTACTCTCGTACTTGGTGGAAAGTGACAACAACGCTATAATCTACTCGATCGCAGTTGACTTCAAAGCGGCGCTGGGGATACAGTAGTTTCAGACTGCTTTCCCACATCTGGGCGATCGCCTTTCCCAGATAAAAAATATTTTCCGTACCTACGGCCTCGGATCCTGGGAGCATGTCATCTATGTGCTGATGGTTGATTACCTGCTCAATTGAGGTAATGTCGTTTCCTAGCTTGGCTTTCCACTGCTCGTATATCTGGCGATCGAACGCTGATGATAAAAATATACCACCTTCATGCTCGATCGTATCGGGCCAGAATAGTTGAGTGAAAGCTATGGCAAGTTCGACGTTAGCGACTCCAAACAGATAGTCCCAGAGGGAAAAGTCATCATTGTTAACTTTTTTCCACTGCTGGAAGTCCGGAAGCTTGTCTGGGTTCAATTTTGATATCTGTTGTCTGGACATCTTTTGATATGATATCATTTATCTCGTTATATCGCCGAGGGTGCGAAGCTGACTATGTCTCAAAATCATCGTAACTCTAATCCTATCTATCTGCTAGGCGCGATCGTAGGCCTAATTACTGTCCTGACTTACATGGGAATCAAACCTTATTCTACTCTTTCTGTTGAGACGACAACCCAGCCAACTCCTGAATCAACGAATAAGCCAACTCAAGATCCTACTCCGGTAGTGATAAATATGTAGTGATATAACATTTTATCCCTCTATTAATCCTTGCTTTTCAAAGGGATAATATAACATTTTTCATTACCATTGATAAGTTTAATTTATCAAAAATATCAGAGATAATCATGTATAATTAGTTGTCACAATGCTATATTGTTATTGGTAAAAACAATGTCTAAATTTATGAACACATCATCAGATTTATGCTTGCGACCTTCTTGTCCCCACTGTCAAAGTGAGCGAACAGTAAAAAACGGTAGGGGCGAAGCATTCGGGGCTAAAAATTTCGTCTCCGTTGCCGTCATTTTGCCCGAAGGCTTCGCCCAAAAACATAAGTGTAAAGACTGTGGCAGGCAATTTGTTGAAAACCCTACCAATAAAACGATATCATCAGAAACAAAAAAGAAAATAGATGACCTTTTACTTGAGAGAATTTCTTGAGCTGGAATTGCACGTCAAGTTGGAGTTTCCAAAACTTTGCTCCAAGATTATGTTAATAAAAAATCTGCGGAAACTCCGCGTGAGATAAAGGTTTTAGACAAGCCAAAAGGGAAAATGACTATTGAATGTGATGAAATGTGGTCTTTTGTGGAGAATGTGGAGAATAAAGAAAATAAGCAATGGATTTGGTTAGCGTTAGATACAAAAACTAGAGAAATAGTTGGAGTTTATGTGGGCGAGCGCAGTCGGGAATCGGCAAAAAAATTGTGGAAATCTTTACCTCCTGTTTATCGGCAATGTGCAGTTTTTTACACAGATTTTTGGGAAGCTTATAACACAGTAATCCCCAAAAAACGTCATAAACCAGTAGGTAAAGAAACTGGAAAAACTAATCATATTGAAAGGCTAAACAACACATTAAGACAAAGAATTAGTCGTTTGGTTCGTAAAACATTATCATTCTCCAAGAAACTAGAAAATCACATCGGAGCTATTTGGTATTTTGTACATTATTACAACAAATGTTTATCGGGATAGATAATGCATCACTACATATTTATCACCACCCGGAAATGAGATGATGGCCGAGTCGCGCAGTGTTGGTATTAACGATCTCCCAGCGAGAAGTGAGCTGGAAACCTTTGAGCAAACGGATCTGGAACTGACGCTGGTAGATACCGGCTTGGACACGTCTCACCGGTCGGAGGATATATTCGGAAATGAGATGATGGCCGAGTCGCGCAGTGTTGGTATTAACGATCTCCCTCCGTTCATCACCAGCCCGATGCCGGATCTGGGCTACGGATCTGGGCTTTGAAGTTCAACCGGTGAAATAGATGACCTTTTCTTCAATAACTGGTTGATTGGGCGTTGCACAAAACAGCAAAGATAATGAATCTTTTGGCCCTCCTCTGTGGCCAAATCAGGACGCGAACAACGAGCAGATCCGTGCGTTCCTAGAACCAGGGGAATATTTCCTGCAAGTGACTAACTTGCCCCAGAAGAAGGGGTGCTGGCTTCGGCAGGACCGACGGCCTTGAGAAGGGATTCCAATGGCAATTCCATGACCGTTACAGGTGAGGCTACCATCAACAGCAACCCTACGATCCAGGGACTGTACAATATGGACCTGCAATACTTCTACGACACGATGATTCACGAGTTCGGTCACGTGCTGGGGTTCTTTGGCGGCAGCTCGCAGACCACAGGCTTGCGAGGCGCTAGCTCTACCAGAGGTACCAGAGGGACCAGAAGCTCACAACGAGTGGTATCTTTGCCCTCCTTGACCGATCGGAACTTAGTTACGGAGGATGAGACTAATCCAGTATACAATGCCGATACCTTCGCAGGCATAAGTACTTAGGCAAAATTAATTTTATATGAGATCGCCGCCTCCCAAGCGTTGCAGTCCGATTCGATATAAAAATAATTTTGCACGACTACTTAGCTTATGGAGAACTGCTGGAAACCTTTGAGCCAACGGCCCTGGAACTGACGCGGGGTGCAGGTTCCGGCTCGGACTTGTCTCACTGGCGGGAGAATGTGTTCGGAAATGAGATGATGACAGATTCGGGCAGTGCTGGTATTAACGAGCTCCTCGGTTCAATCACCATCGGGGCGATGCGGGATCTGGGCTTTAACGTCAACTACGATGCAGCGGAACCCTATAGGCTACCCCATATGCTGGAAATGTAGGGTGGGCACCGCCCACCAGAGCGGTCAAAACCAGAACTGTAGAGGTGGTCCGCGCGTGGGGCCAGAAACCCGGTTTCTTCGATATATTAGGCATTAATTATTGACTAAAAGCAGTTTCATCCATAACGCAACCCCACGGGGTTGAACATGAGACTTGAGGAGAAAAACCACTATGCTTCTGACAATCGACATCCCTGATGACATCGCCCAACAACTCACCGAAACATCCGACCAGTTGCGGTGTCGCCTACTCGAACTCCTAGTTATCGAAGCCTACCGCACCGAACGCATTACCCACTTTCAGGTTGGACAACTGCTCGAACTCCCCTCCCGTTGGGCAGTTGATGCATTCCTTAAAACTCACCATGCTTACCTCCACTACAACAAAGAAGATTTGGAAAGCGATCGGGAAACCCTGCGCCAGTTGAGAGCCAAGAACGCCTTGCGGTGAGCGTATCCTACCCATAGTCCCAGTCGAACCGCGTCAGTCACTTCGCACTTCACCCGCCGGGGGTTGCAAAGATACTGTGGGGCAATCAACTGGGGGTGTAACCCCAATACAGCCAAACCCTCACCAAGAGAGGACTTTCTCCCCACTCCCCCGGGCAGGTCAGCGGTACATTCTCTTGGCTTAACTGATGACACGCCCTAGTTCGTTAAGTTTAAATTTCACCAGTTTTGTGTTATGATTTTAGAAACCTCTCACTGGGGCTTTTTTGAACCAAACTTAAAACAAGGATCGACTGGAATGATTATAGGTGACAGTAGTAATAATGTATTAGTGCGAAACGTTCGGGCGTAAGCGGGAAATGTGGTTCCATTAGCCAACAAGACCTGTGATAGCTCAAACTGGTCTCATCAGCCAGGGAACTATGGAATCTTTGTGGGTCCAAACCCCACCCTCCGGATACGGGAGGTAAACCGGTCCCGACTGCTGCGGAGTGACATCACCGGCGGTGGAGAGCAGGGACTAAAATGTAGGACATCTGGCAGCCTAAAGCTGGAGAGTCCGCGCTTGTTAGATGCTCATGGTCAACGATAAGTGAATCTGTATAAGCCTCGTCATATTCTACCAGCGAAATAAGGCTGATACGCTGGAGCCAAAAGGCTATGGAGGAACGTGAGTAGTTGTTTTTACTGGCTGCTCCGTATCACAAATTCCCCCGGGGTAATGCAGGGGCCTAAAAGCATCATATGGATTCTATGGAACGTTATAACCTTTGTTGTGCAATCCATGGACCGGCAAAACCGCTCTCATTAGGCGATTAACCGACCAGGGGATAAGTCAGATGATAAGCGAAAGCCAACAGGGGAGGGATGTCCTAAAAAGCCAAAGCCTAGGGTAATGCCTAGGATATGCTGACGTCGGACGGTGATAACAGGAATGAACTGAACAAGTACCTCTGAGCATCACGGGGACCAACTCCTTAGAGTTAGGTTATGATTTCTGGTAAAACTAGCCAGGATAGGAGCGAAAGGAACGGACATGAGGCAGAAGGGAGGGAAACCCCAGAAGCTACCCGAAAGGGCCTGTTACCCAGGAGCCTCCTGCGATGAAAGTTGCAAGTCCGGTTTTGAAAGGGAGGATTGGGAGGCGACTCCCAGTTCGACCCCACCCTATGCTCATCGGCACCCCGATGTCCCTTCATGGTCGGAAATGGTCTTTGGTCGTTCGGGGAACGACACCATCTATGGTAATGAAGGGAGTGATAAACTCAATGGTGAATCGGGGGACGACGTCCTCTACGGTCATAGGGGGAACGACTGGGTACTCGATGGTGGTGAGGGGAATGATTTTCTCTCTGGTAATCAAGGGAACGACCACCTCTATGGTCGTTCGGGGGACGATACCCTCTATGGTGGTAAAGATAACGACGTCCTCTATGGTAATGATGGGAATGATTTCCTCTCTGGCGATCTAGGGACAGATGATCTCTATGGTGGTGATGGGGACGACAGGCTCTTTGGTCGTTCGGGGGACGATTACCTCTATGGTGGTTCGCAGAACGATTACTTATCTGGTGAATCGGGGAACGACTGGTTCTATGGTGGTGAGGGGAACGACACCCTTGATGGTGGTGAGGGGAACGACACCCTCTTTGGTCAATCGGGGAACGACACCCTCTTTGGTGGATCGGGTGCAGATCGGTTTGTTTTCCTAAGTAGTGGCCAAAGTGACTACGATATAGTTCTTGACTTCGACGGTAGCCAAGGGGATCATCTCCAATTGCTACATGGTGACTACCAGCTACAGTACGTATCTACTGGAGAATTCGTGGGATCCACTAATCTATCCCAAAATGGCAATCTAGTTGCTATTCTCAAAGACATTAGTATCCCTCAAGCCCAAGAGATTCTCCAGGATTTGACCATGGGCAATGTATATAGCATTTCTCTGATATGAGGCTCTTCTCAATCTATGAAGTTATAGCTGACCGTTTTCACGTGACTAAGCAAGCCCTTGCGAAAGTGGGATGCACCCAATATTATCGGTGTTAAATAAAAGTAAATATGTGCTTTTAAAAAATGAAAAAGACCTTAAAGAAGAACAAAAAAATAAGCTGAAAGAAATTCAAGAAAAACTGCCCAAATTAGGAAAAATGCACCATCTAAAGGAGCAGCTACGCATGATATATGAGAGTGACGAAAAGTCGGGAAATACTACCTTACAACTCCTAGATTGGATCCTAGAGGCAAGAGAGTATTTTTCCGAAAGCGTAAAGACAATTATTCGATGGTTCGGAGAAATTGTAGGTTATTTTGAATCGGGGACAACTCAAGGGACTGTGGAAGGAATAAATAACCGTCTCAAGTTAATTAAACGTAAGGGATATGGATTCAGAAATTTTGAAAATTTTCGCTTGCGTAGTCTCCTTTCCTGGTGCTTTTAGCTTCAATCTAGCATACTAGATTGAGAAGAGCCTGATATGATGTCGGAGATTCTCTCGTTCCCTGCCTTCGTCAGGGAACGTCCAGCAGGAGACTCTGCCTCGGGAAGAGGCAGAGTCTCCTGATAATCATTCCCAGGTTCTACCTGGGAATGAGAGGAAACCAGTTGATAAAAATGGGATACCCCAGCCCCCGGATCCCCCCTGGGGGGGTTTTGGGGGGATCATCCCCTATGCAACTATTTTTGACCACACCCAAACTATAGCGTCACAGTTTTCCCCCGTGGCCGAAACCACCCCAGTCAAAACTATAGCGCAACAGTTTCCCCCGTGGCCTCAACAGCCCCAGTCAAAACTATAGCGTCACCCTCTGGAGACGTCCGAAGAGTATTTTCCACAAGGTGCCATCCCGCCAGTTTCCGAGATTATACATAAATATGATATGTACTTAAATTAAGTGAGATCGCCATTGTTTTTTCTATCCAGAGAGTTAATCATCAAGGGGTGCATCTCATATTTGCGTTGCCGCCCGAACCCGTTCCCAGGCAGAGCCGTGGGAACGAGGGGTCCGACTACAGATAACGCACCTACCGTCGTCATTTTCAACAAGAATTGGTTCCGTAATCTCCCAATTATACTCCCCCCTCGCAATGACATATTGGCTGCATGAAAAAACGCAGTTCCCGATCGTTAGCAGTATAGATGTAGCACCGCCCACCAAGGAGTTGTAATATGCGATCGCGCTCTGAAAAAGTCAAAGATCGAAGGTCAAAAGCCAAAACAGCAAAGATAATGAATCTTTTGGCCCTCCTCTGTGGCAGTCTGGAGTTGTTTTTGCCTTCCTCTGCCACTGGACAGATCGTACCAGACGGCACTCTCGGGGCAGAAAGTTCAGCGGTCACGCCAGCTAATGTAAATGGTATCTCCAGTGACAGAATCGATGGCGGAGCAACACGGGGTGCCAACCTGTTCCACAGTTTCTCCCAATTCAATGTCCGCGAGAGCGGGGCAGCCTATTTTGCCAACCCAGCAGCAATAGAGAACATTCTCACTCGGGTGACGGGAAGCAATGCCTCCAATATTTTCGGCACCCTGGGGGTATTAGGCAATGCCAACCTCTTCTTGATCAATCCCCATGGCATCGTCTTTGGACCCAATGCCCGCTTAGACCTAGGGGGTTCTTTTGTCGGTTCCTCCGCCAACAGCCTGATATTTGAGAATGGGTTTGAGTTTAGCGCCGCCGACCCCCAAGGGCCGCCCTTGCTGACGATTAATATTCCCATCGGGTTGAATCTGAGGCAAAATCCCGGCAATATTGTCGTGCAAGGACCGGGTCATAATCTGAGAGAATCGGATTTTGTGACTGTCAGGGACGATCGACCGGAAGGACTGCAAGTGTCGCCCGGTCAGACCCTGGCCCTGGTGGGCGGCGAGGTAGTGCTGTCGGGAGGAAATCTCACCGCAGAGAATGGCACGGTTGCACTCTGGTCAGTGCTTGAGGGTTCATTGCAACTCACCACTAGCAATGGACAATTAAGCTTAGAAAATTCGAGATCGACAAGATCCTGGGAGATATTCGTCTGGAAGAAGCAGCTTCTGTAGATGTCAGCGGCAATGGAAGTGGTAATATCCAGGTACGGGGGCGACGCATTCAGCTAACCGATGGCTCAATCATCATAGCAAATACCTTGGGAAACTCTGGGGGAAGCTTTACTGTCCAGGCCACAGAAGTGGAAGTGATAGGGAAATCAGGCTTATTCGCTAATGTCGAACGAGAATCTACAAATATTGAGGTGCTTGCAACTGAGGTAGAAGCGATCGGCACCTCAGCAGATGGAGTTAGCAGCGGCTTGTTTGCTAATTTTGAATCAAAAGCCACGGGTTCTTTAACGATAGAAACAGATCGCCTGACCCTGCGGGATGGGGCACAGATAAGAACGAATAACTTTGGTGCTGGGGATGCAGGAAATATTGAGGTGCTTGCAACTGAGGTAGAAGCGATCGGCACCTCAGCAGATGGAGTTAGCAGCGGCTTGTTTGCTAATTTTGAATCAAAAGCCACGGGTTCTTTAACGATAGAAACAGATCGCCTGACCCTGCGGGATGGGGCACAGATAAGAACGAATAACTTTGGTGCTGGGGATGCAGGAAATATTGAGGTGCTTGCAACTGAGGTAGAAGCGATCGGCACCTCAGCAGATGGAGTTAGCAGCGGCTTGTTTGCTAATTTTGAATCAAAAGCCACGGGTTCTTTAACGATAGAAACAGATCGCCTGACCCTGCGGGATGGGGCACAGATAAGAACGAATAACTTTGGTGCTGGGGATGCAGGAAATATTGAGGTGCTTGCAACTGAGGTAGAAGCGATCGGCACCTCAGCAGATGGAGTTAGCAGCGGCTTGTTTGCTAATTTTGAATCAAAAGCCACGGGTTCTTTAACGATAGAAACAGATCGCCTGACCCTGCGGGATGGGGCACAGATAAGAACGAATAACTTTGGTGCTGGGGATGCAGGAAATATTGAGGTGCTTGCAACTGAGGTAGAAGCGATCGGCACCTCAGCAGATGGAGTTAGCAGCGGCTTGTTTGCTAATTTTGAATCAAAAGCCACGGGTTCTTTAACGATAGAAACAGATCGCCTGACCCTGCGGGATGGGGCACAGATAAGAACGAATAACTTTGGTGCTGGGGATGCAGGAAATATTGAGGTGCTTGCAACTGAGGTAGAAGCGATCGGCACCTCAGCAGATGGAGTTAGCAGCGGCTTGTTTGCTAATTTTGAATCAAAAGCCACGGGTTCTTTAACGATAGAAACAGATCGCCTGACCCTGCGGGATGGGGCACAGATAGGAACGACTACCTTTGGTGCTGGGGATGCAGGAAATATTGAGGTGCTTGCAACTGAGGTAGAAGCGATCGGCACCTCAGCAGATGGAGTTAGCAGCGGCTTGTTTGCTAATTTTGAATCAAAAGCCACGGGTTCTTTAACGATAGAAACAGATCGCCTGACCCTGCGGGATGGGGCACAGATAGGAACGACTACCTTTGGTGCTGGGGATGCAGGAAATATTGAGGTGCTTGCAACTGAGGTAGAAGCGATCGGCACCTCAGCAGATGGAGTTAGCAGCGGCTTGTTTGCTGCTGTCGGATCAGGAGCCACAGGAAATGGGGGTTTTTTAACGATAGAAACAGATCGCCTGACCCTGCAGGATGGGGGACAGATAGGAACGACTACCTTTGGTGCTGGGGATGCAGGAAATATTGAGGTGCTTGCAACTGAGGTAGAAGCGATCGGCACCTCAGCAGATGGAGTTAGCAGCGGCTTGTTTGCTGCTGTCGGATCAGGAGCCACAGGAAATGGGAGTTTTTTAACGATAAACACTGAGCGTCTTGTAGTCAGCGATGGGGCACAAATAGCAGCTAGTATTTTTAGCACTCAGGAGGGGAACGCAGGAAATCTGACTGTGCGGGCGACTGAGGTGGAACTGAGCGGCACTTCAGCAGATGGCTTTCCTAGCGGCTTGTTTGCCAGCGTCCAACCAGGAGCCACGGGAGATGCAGGTGATTTGACGATCGAGACCGATCGCCTGGTAGTGCGAGATGGGGCCAGGGTTTCAGATGGGACATTCGGCAACGGGAATGGAGGGAATTTAACAGTGCGAGCAGCCGAGTCAGTAGAACTGAGCGGCAGGTCACCTGCAGGGTTTCCCAGTCTGATCGTTGCGGGTGTTTCAGATGAAAAAGCCGCAGATGTTCGGGGAGGAAATTTGACCATTGAAACAGCCAGGATCGTCATTCGCGATGGGGGACAAATCTCTACTGGGACAATAGGAGCAGGCACGGCGGGAAATATTAGGATCTGGGCGTCCGAGTCAGTAGAATTAATTGGAGCAGTTCCCGAGGTTTCCAATGATGACATCCTCCAAAGTGAGTTCCCATTCCGCGATGAGGGCCTATTTCCCAGCGGCATATTGGCAGCTTCAACTGGAACGGGAGATGCGGGCACCCTGTTCTTGGAGACCGAACGGTTGTCAGTCCGAGATGGGGCAACAGTCACAGTCAGCAGCGAAATTGCTGGGAAAGCAGGGAACCTGACGATCTCTGCTCCTGAGGTCCGCCTGGACCGGGGCACCCTGAGCGCCGAAACCGTAGAAGGAGAGCAGGCAAATATTAATCTCACGGCACGAGATCTGCAACTGCGTCGGGGGGCGAGAATTTCCACAAACGCCACAGGAGAGGCCACGGGGGGCAATATCACCCTGTCCGCAGAGACCTTAGTAGCACTGGAAGATAGCGACATCAGCGCCAATGCCGAACAAATCTTTGGAGGTCGGGTGCAAATAACAGCAGAGGTGATCTTTGGCACCGAATTTCGGGAGCAAAATACCCCAAAAAGTGACATCACGGCTACTTCCGACCTGGATGCAGAGTTTAGTGGCACAGTAGAAATCTTAACACCAGATATAGACCCAGGTAAAGGGTTAATCCAATTATCACAGAATGTGGTGGATGCTGCCGATCTGATCGGCCAGGACTTTTGCCGACAGGCGCAGGATAGCGAATTTACCATCACTGGACGAGGAGGTTTGCCACCTAACCCCAATGAAGATATCGTTAGCAATGATACCAGGGTTAGTTGGGTCGAACCTGTGGGGGCAAGTTCTGGTGCGGGGGCGACTAACAACGGGACAAACAACAAACCTCAAACAGGAAGTATTTCCTCATCGGAAATAGTCCCCACCAGAGGATGGATATTTAAGGAGAATGGTGAAGTATTATTAGTGGGTTACGACCCCACCCAGACCGGACCAATACGTAACCAGCCTAACCGCAATACCTGCAGATCGGTAGAATAATGAATTGTTCCCTACGCTGTCAGCCCGCCTTCGGTGTCTCCTGGGATCTCGATGTTCCCCGGTTTCGAGGCGCAAAGTCGGTTTTCAATCGACTGAAAACCTTGTTTGGAAACGTCAGTTCGACAGTTATCAGTTGTCAGTTGTCAGTTGTTAGCATAATGCCTGCTCCGCATGCCTTCTCGTCGCCAAGAGCAAAAATCCCCAGTCTTCTGCTCCCAATCGAGCGTTCTCTAGAGGATTTAAAACACAGTTCTGAGGTAGATCAGGTAAGCCTTTTAGTATTACAGCGGTTTTCAAGTTTATAGACTACAGGAGGATATGTGCAAATGTGTTTAATTTTACAACAATATATTTTCGGGAAAGCTGTGCATACCTGCTCAATTATGTAGGTTGTAAATGGCAATTATAGCGCTTTACGGACTACATTGGAGCCTTTGAATAATTGATAACAGGAATAATTGATAACAGCTTGAGATGCACGACTGCTTACCCTTAAGCATCGTGGTTGTAAGTTCTGGTAAGATATCTAAACTTTACTTAGTCAAATTTGAGCGCAGCTTTTTTTCCACAAATGAGCGTGCGTCGCTATTACAGCGGTTTTCAAGTTTATAGACTACAGGCTTCAATGTCAACAAATATATTTAAAGTATCGAATGCAACATGCAACAATTGCAACAACTCAGGTTGTCTTTAATAGAATCTTGTAAATAGTGTTGCTACAGGACCGGTTCAAATCTGCGATCTAAAACCTGAAAAAATGCAAACCCAGATGCTACCGTTTGAGTAACATATGTGAGAATGTGAGGTGGAGCTTGAAATTCATATCTGACAAGGGTTTTATTTTTGGAGATGTCTAATAGTTTCTGCTTATATCAATGGGGAAGGAACTTTCCGTCAAATAGCTCGGAGATTTAACATTTGTTTAAGTTCTGTTTACAGAATTATCAAACAATTTTTTAACTTCGGTAGGCTTGCTCACCTACCTATAGGTGGTGGTCCTAAACCTAAACTTGATTCTTATAAAGAGCTGATATTTAAATATCTTGAAGAATGTAACGATCTTACTTTATCTCAGCTTTGCGAACGTCTAGAAAAAGACACTCTTTTAAAAGTGAGTGTTGCCACGTCGGTTCTTGAAAAAACACAATATCACACGCAAAAAGAAAACTACATATGCTCCCAAAGCCCAAACCGATGAAATACAACTAAACAGAGTTGAATATTGGCAGAAAATTATTTCCTTCGATTTCAAAAATTTAGTTTTTGTAGATGAAACAGCAATCCAGTTGGGAATAACACAAAGTTATGCTCGTGAAAAATCGGAACGAGGTAAAAGAGCCTATGGAGTTGCTCCTTATCCTCATGGTAATATCCTTACTTTAATTGGAGCAATTAGTTTTGAAAAAGTGTTGACGACAATGACTTTTGATGGTGGAACTAATGGCAATGTATTTCTCGGTTTTGTCAAAGAAATGTTAGTGCCTCAGCTCTGGGAAGGAGCTTGTGTTGTTGCTGACAACTTACCAGCTCACTATGCTAAGGGTGTCAAAGAAGCTATCGAGTCTGTAGGAGCAAAGCTAGTATATTTATCAGCTTATTAGCCGGATTTTAATCCCATAGAAAATTGGTGGTCACAACTGAAATCTTTGTTAAAAAAATCAAGCCTCAAACTCGCGAAGAAATAGAAGCAGCTATTTCCAAAGGTATTGACATGATAACTGCCGAGCATTTGCAACATTGGTTTACTCACTGCTGCTACTTTAGTTAATAGCGACGCACGCTCATTTGTGGAAAAAAAGCTGCGCTCAAATTTGACTAAGTAAAGTTTATATATCTTACCAGAACTTACAACCACGATGCTTAAGGGTAAGCAGTCGTGCATCTCAAGCTGTTATCAATTATTCAAAGGCTCCAATGTAGTCCGTAAAGCGCTATAATTGCCATTTACAACCTACATAATTGAGCAGGTATGCACAGCTTTCCCGAAAATATATTGTTGTAAAATTAAACACATTTGCACATATCCTCCTGTAGTCTATAAACTTGAAAACCGCTGTAAATGTAGACTATCTGGCAGCCTAAGCCGGAAACGTCGCTAGGGAAGATGTTCATGGTTAGTAAAAGCGAACCTGTTCAGCCTCGTTACTTGTAACCAGCGTAAAGGCTGACACGCTGGCCCAAAAAGGGAGATAGAAGTTAGTGTTGGTTATGTTTTCTGGCCAACATCGTATCCAAATAACTCTCGGGGTATAGCAGGGACCTAAAAACATCAGGATGACACCACGGAACAACATAACCTCCAGCGCGCTGTCCTTGGGAGGGAAGGGATGGGGCCAGCCGAGAGGCAGGCTAAGGACCAGTTAGATGATAAGCGCAAGCCGGTGGGGGAGAGATATCCTAAGAAGCCAAAGCCTGGAGTAACGTCCAGGATATGCTGACGTAGGATGGATATGGTAAGAAGATCTCGGGAGAAAGTAGCCCTAAAACGATACAGAGCCCAGTGGGAATCCATAGGGTATTTATGAAGGACTAAAGTCCTGACCAGGTAAAACTAGCGCATCTCCGCTTCACAGGGGATCATGTAAGTAAAGAGTGACTCAAAAGGGTTATGCAATTTCCCCGTCACAAACCGCCCGGCGTCAGGCGTGTGTTAGTCGTTTCGACCACCAGAAAGGGGAGAAATTATTACACTAAGCCAGTCCGTCACCGGACCGACTCGTCTTCAGAACCGGACGTGAGACTTTCACCTCATCCGGCTCCTCAGTTTCGTCATCCTTGTCATGGATACGGCCTTTGCTACCATCTCTGGCAGACTTATAGTCGTGGCAATAATCGTGTAGCAACTGTAGGTTTGCATACCAGTCCTTACCTCCCCTTGAGGTTGGCAGGATATGGTCCACTTCCCATTTGTCACCATCCTTGAACGTTAGTCCGCATAGCCTGCACTTGCCATCCTGCCTCTTGAGCAGCTTTATTATTCTTGTGCTTACATCTGGGCTCTTCCGTAATCTTTGGCTCCAATAGACTAGGTTACCGTCGAAAGGGCTAGCTGTACCTTTCACCTTTACGTGTCTGACTATCTCAGTTTCGGAGTGTTTGGCCATTGTTATTTCGCCAATTTCTCTGGACTTGCCGGCAAATACCCAATGGTTCTTACCTTCAGTGGTCCAGTATTTCTTAGCTATCCATTGCCCTGATTTGTTGTGATGCCGTCGTGTTGCCCATTGCCAGAGTAATTTCCATAGGTGATTGTCCATGTCGTTGTAAGTTTCCTTACTTACCACTGTCCTGAAATAGTTACTCCATCCCCGTATTACCGGGTTCAGTTTTGCTATCAACGCTGTTTGTGGTGTACATTTATGGCTTTTAACTATCTGTGATAGCTGTTCTTTATGTTTCCTAATGGATTTGTTACTTGGTTTGATTAGGGTCTTGAATCCTAGGGTGGTCCCGTTAGAGTTTTTGCCGCTTCTATGTTTCCCCATTTTGTACTGTCGGATATTGAACCCTAGGAAATCGAATCCTGGGCTCTCTCCCTCCAGCGTGTGAGATATCCTTGTTTTTTCGGCTTTTAACTCTAGACCTATTCCTTTTAGCCAGTCCTCAACTACTCCTCTTGCTTGTTCAATCATTGACCGGTCATCATGCATAACCACAAAGTCATCGGCGTATCTGACTATTGTCAGTTTTGCCTTTTCCTTTTTCGTTTGCGCGAGGCTCATTACTTCCTTTTCTAGTCCGTGAAGGGCTATATTGGCCAGTAATGGGGATATTACTCCCCCCTGTGGAGTCCCGGTTTCCGTGGTTTGCCATGTTCCTTGGTCTATCACCCCGGCTTTTAACCATGCCCGTATTTGTCTGCGGATTGGTGATGTTGTATTCAGTTTATCAAGGAGTGCTGAGTGACTGATTCTGTCGAAGCATTTCGCAATATCCGCATCTAATACCCATTTGGGTTTCGTCTTGATGCTGTTGAATATCGCTTCTATTGCATCGTGGCATCCTCTCCCTGATCTGAATCCGTATGAGTTGGCTTCCATGTACGCCTCCCATTCGGGTTCTAGCGCCTGTTTGACCAACCCTTGTAATGCGCGGTCGTGCATTGTCGGTATCCCTAATGGCCTCTTTTCGTCCCCTCCTGGTTTTGGTATCCATACTCTTCGTGTGGGTTTTGCCTTAACCTTTTTGGTGACTCTGAGTTGGCTTACCAGTTCCTGACGTTGCTTTGGGGTTAGAGCTTTCACTCCATCCACACCTGCCGTTTTCTTTCCCTGGTTCTGTTGACTTACCTGCCGTACCGCTATCATCTTTGCGGACCATGACCTATTCAGTAACCCTTGGAGCTTGCGAACTTTTTGTCTATTGCCTTCCTGTGCCGCTCTGTAAATTCGTTTTTGCAGCTTAAAAACTACTCGCTCTAGCTTCTGCCAGGGGATAGTCTTCCAGTCATACACTCTTCTATTGATGGTGTTCCGTGACATATTAACTACTACTCACAACTTCACAATTGACGAAACCGTGAGGGCGTTAGCTTATCCCATCCATTACAGATGGGCGTTTGTGCTTCTCCACTCAATCTTTCCCAAGTATGACCTGCCAGATGAGAGCAGAGTTTGCGCCTGTGGTGGCTACTCAATCTATCGACCGGTGATTGAGAGTACATACCTGGTTTACTTCGTTCCTACAGATGATTGGTTGTAGTTTTAGATAGGTTCTATATGCCGGGTTTATGGTCAGTGCTTATTGGTCGGCCTTGAGTCCGCCAATGACCTATATCCTTTCCCTTTTGGGCCAGCGTCTCAGCCTTATTACGCTGGTTCTTAATAACGACATCTGTAAACCTTCGCTTTCGCTCATCATGACTACTTGCTTGGCGATAACCGGTTTAGGCTACCGATTAGAGCGCCTTTCCTTCCCGCTTCACGGATTGATGCCATCTCTACCGTGGGGAGGGTGCTGTCACTCCTGCACCTGGAGGGGTGGGCTTTCACCACCATCATCTGTAAGTTGTCAAGGCTAATGAAACCCTGCTAGCGGTCACCATTATTGACTTGTGTCAATTCAGTTTACGCTAAACGAATCGCACTCATGGGATCAAGACCAGAAAAGAGAAATCCGATCATGGCTACCGGTGACAACGGACTTACCAACCAGCAGCCGGATGCGATGAAAGTCGCAAGTCCGGTTACGAAAGGGAGGGTTGAGGGGCGACTCTCAGCTCGACCCCGACTCCGAATACCTAAGCAGTCAAGGAGGAAAAAACAATGAGTACCTCACGTTGGAACGACGAAAAATTAGACCGTCTGGCCGACCTAGTGAGCGGCATAGCCCAGCAAGTAGAAGGTTTGACCCAGAAGCTAGACGAGACGACCAATATAGCCAATGGTAACGCTCGTGTCATTCAAGCTCTAGCTGATGCTATGGCCGAAGCGGCCGAAGAACGGCGAGCAGCAGCCGAAGAACGGCGAGCAGCAGCTGAAGAACGGCGAGAAATTCTGCGGCAAATTAGGCAACAACAGTCAGAAATTCGCGGCATGCAAACAGAAAATCACCGCATGTGGGAGATGCTGCTCTCGCAACGCAACCAAGATGATAACCCGAATACCTAAGCAGTCAAGGAGGAAAAAACAATGAGTACCTCACGTTGGAACGACGAAAAATTAGACCGTCTGGCCGACCTAGTGAGCGGCATAGCCCAGCAAGTAGAAGGTTTGACCCAGAAGCTAGACGAGACGACCAATATAGCCAATGGTAACGCTCGTGTCATTCAAGCTCTAGCTGATGCTATGGCCGAAGCGGCAGAAGAACGGCGAGCAGCAGCTGAAGAACGGCGAGAAATTCTGCGGCAAATTAGGCAACAACAGTCAGAAATTCGCGGCATGCAAACAGAAAATCACCGCATGTGGGAGATGCTGCTCTCGCAACGCAACCAAGATGATAACCCAAATACCTAAGCAGTCACGAGGGCAGCACTAAAGTGCTTACTACCAACCACCGCAAGCACTAAAGTGCTTACTACCAACCACCGCAAGCACTAAAGTGCTTACTACCAACCACCGCAAGCACTAAAGTGCTTACTACCAACCACCGCAAGCACTAAAGTGCTTACTACCAACCATTAACCATTAACCATTAGCCATGAAAGCTCTGAAAAGATTATACAGGCGGCGCATATTTATCCTGACAGTCCTGTTTTGCCTATCAATGGGCATACAGCCAGTCATCGCACAGATGTCAAGCCCGATCGGCCTCAGTCAGCTATCTGCTGAGTCTCTGGTCGCAGAAAGTAAAATTTTATATCAAAGGGGGGATTTTCAAGCAGCAGCAAATATGTTAGAACGGGCAGCAGCAGCATATGGAAGTCAGGGCGATCGCCTGAACGAAGCGATCGCCTTAAGCAACTTGTCTCTGACCTATCAGGAACTGGGGGAGTACTCAGAAGCGCAAAAGGCGATCGCACAAAGCCTGAAGCTGCTAGGTGAGGGCACCGAAATGAGGCTGCTAGCCCAAACCCTAGATATTCAGGGGAACCTGCAACAGTTAAGGGGACAAGCCCAAGAGGCGATCGAGACCTGGGAAAAAGCAGCCCAAATCTATGCTAAAATAGGAGAAAGGGGGTACTGGAACAAAATGAAATCAACCAAGCCCAAGCGCTGCAAGATTTGGGGCTATATCCCAGGGCATGCATGAAATTAATGTCAGCATTAGGACTGGAAAATGCCGAATGTGAGGTAACAGCAGCGCAGCTAGAAAAGCTGAAAGAAGGGAAAAAAAAAGTATTGGGACTGAATGGGTTCGGGAACGTATTGCGAGTAGTAGGGAAGCTGGAACAGTCGGAAAAAATCTTGACAGAAAGCTTGCAATTAGCTCAAGCATTGGGAGAGACAAAAGCAGTAACGAGAATATACTTGAGTTTAGGAAATACGGCCAGGGCCCAAGGAGACCGAGAGTCCGCTGCTAACTATTATCAGCAATCAGCCCAGTCCAGTCAAACCCCGATCGGGCAAATGCAAGGGGAACTAGCTCAACTGAGTATATTGCTGGAAGCAGAGGAATTGCCACGCCGTGAAACCGAGTTACTATCCCAGTCTTTAAGGTCAAAAATTCTGAACTCGGACAACAGCGGTCGAACGTGGATATACGCCCAAGTAAACTGGGCAAACAGCATGATGAAACTGTTAAGAAAGGGGGTCACAGGGGTCAGCAACAACAGAGAAATCGATCGCATATTAGTAAAGGCGATCGCCCAAGCGAGAAGTTTAGGAGACAAACGGGCAGAAGCATATGCGCTGTTAAATCGGGGCAGACTGTACGAGGAAGAAAAAAAGTGGAATCAGGCCAAAGGGTTCACCCAAGAGGGCTTAAGTATAGCTCCCACATACGAAGCACCAGATATAGCATACCAATTGTTATGGCAGCTGGGCAGGATAAACAACGTTCGAGGAAATCAAGAACAGGCGATCGCTAACTACAGCCAGGCAGTAAATATACTGGAGTCTCTGCGGACAGACTTGGTAGCGATCAGTTCTGAAGTGCAGTTTGACTTTCGCGAGACGGTAGAACCAATTTACCGAGAGCTGGTAGGATTATTATTGCAGCCCGATCGGCCAGTAAAGCAGTCGGAGTTGAAGCAAGCAAGGCAGGCGATCGAGTCTCTGCAATTGGCAGAACTAGACAACTTCTTTAAGGATGCCTGTTTGAATGCCAAACCCGCTCAAATCGATCGGGTAGACCCTACTGCAGCTGTATTGTATCCCATAATATTGAGCGATCGGCTGGAAGTGATTGCGGCACTGCCCGGACAGCCCCTGCGCCACTACAGCACTATTTTACCCCAAGCAGAAATCGAAAAAACAATCTTGCGCATGCGGACAACCTTGACCAGCAGGCGGATGAGAATATTGATCCGACGCTTTTGGCAGCCCTCGAAAAAGCTGTATGATTGGTTAATTCGCCCGATCGAAGCCGATCTAGCGGCCAGTGAAGTAGAAACGATCGTATTCGTGCTAGACGGTGCCCTGCGGAATATCCCCATGGCGGCCCTCTATGATGGGGATGGGTATCTAGCCAGAAATATAGTGTGGCCCTCGCCCCAGGTTTACAATTAGTGGACCCCAAACCTTTAGCAAGAGAGGAACTCAATATTCTGACTGCCGGACTGAGCGAAGCACGTCAGGGCTTTTTGGCACTCCCGGGTGTAGAATTAGAATTAAAACGGATCCAAGCATCTGCTCCGACTGAAGTCCTGCTAAATGAGTCCTTTACCGACGCCAACTTCCAAACAGCAATCAATGGATTTCCTTTCCCCGTAGTTCACTTAGCGACTCACGGCGAATTCGGTTCCGCCGCTGCAGACACATTTGTCCTCACCTGGGACGATCGGATCAATGCCAAAGAGTTGGAGGATCTGCTGCGCCGAGAGATAGAAGACGATCGGGCGATCGAATTACTGGTCCTGAGTGCGTGCCAGACTGCTGCGGGGGATAAGCGAGCAGCATTAGGATTAGCAGGAGTAGCAGTACGGGCGGGTGCTCGCAGTACAGTCGGATCCCTGTGGTTAGTTAGTGATGAAGCCACTTCCTTGCTGATGACACGATTCTATCAGGAGTTAGTCAAGACCGAAATTACTAAAGCTGAAGCCCTCCGGCGTGCCCAAGAGTCAGTTTTGCAAGATGAGCGCTTCTCTCACCCCTATTTCTGGTCAGCTTTTATTCTCGTCGGCAATTGGTTGTAAGAGGGGTGTGGTCATAAGTAGTTGATAGCCCGAAGCTAGCTCCCTAACGCCCCCTCCGCTGCGAGGAGAGCATGGATGGGGTCGAACTGGAAGTCACCTTCCAATCCTCCCTTAGCCTCGTTACCTGGCTCCAGCCTGGTAACGCCGGGGTTTTAACCCACGGCGGGCCATGAGACTCAACTAACATAACAATCGACTCCTGTAGAACATTACTAACGATCGCTAGAAGCTATTTATTTTGCAAATATTCTCTCAGGACAGGCGCCAGGGAGAAAACTGTCTCCTTACCATATGTCTCGGGCTTTTCCAGGAGCGATCGCCTTTCCAGAGAAAGCATAGCATTGCCCAGATCCTCGAAGGATAATTGCAGTATAGTCCGCAATAGAGCCAGAGAAACTGGTTCTGCTTGACCGACAATAGCCGACAGCACCTGTTGCTCTAATTGAGATAAGCGCTGAACGCCTGCGGCTGGCGCCAGCCATAACTGCTGTTCTAAGCGATCTTGCAAATCGACACAGGGGAGCATACCATAGTTACAGAATTCTGCCACACTGCTGTTACATAGATCTTGAATCATACTCGCAATAATTTTTAACCATAAGGGGTGACCTCGGTAGATATTAATCAAGAATTCCCATTCCGCAGAGTCCGCTAAACCAAAGTCTCTGAGGATTTCCCCTGCTGCTGCACCCAAACCAGACAGTCGGATCGATCGCACGGGTCGGTTTTCTGCCTGCCTCCCTGAATCAGAGGCAATTTCTCTGAGTGCCGACCAACTGTTGAGCAGCAAGCAACTGTTATGGGATAATTCCCCTACTTGTTTCCAGAGGATGCGATAATCTTCATATCCATCTTTGTAGTGACCTGCCAGTTGCCCGCTGCTGATCGCGCAGCGTGGCGCCAGCCATAAATTGTCTGTACGTCATCCACCACCAGCAGGCACCGGTGCGATCGCAAATACTCCATTACCTGGGAAAACATAGTCATTTCTAGAACTAACTATTTATTTCCTGGAGTGACTTCCTCATTCCACCGAGGACGAAAGTCATTCGGTGGCGGCAAAAGGTTACTCTAAGGCGGACGTGAGCACCGCCTTGGCGGGGGTAAGCATCGCCTTGGCGGGAGTAAGCGCCGCCTTGGCCGGAGTAAGCACCGCCTTGGCGGGGGTAAGCATCGCCTTGGCGGGGGTAAGCATCGCCTTGGCCGGGGTAAGCACCTCCTGGGAACGCGCTTGGCTTCGCGCTTGGCTTCGCGCTTGGCTTCGCGCTTGGCTTCGCGCTTGGCTTCGCGCTTGGCTTCGCGCTTGGCTTCGCGCTAAGATGGGGACAATACCTGCTGGTAAACTGCCTCAGTCTGCTGCGCCAACTGAGACCAGGAGAACCGGCGTGTTAAATCCTGATAGGCATTCTCAACCAAATACTGAGCGTAATCGGGATTGTACAATACTTCCAGTATCCCCGAGGCCAAGGAATCAATGTTATTTGTCCAAGTGACAATTCCTGTCTTACGATGATGGACCACTTCCTTCAGTCCACCCGCATCCGAAACAACCACTGGCACTCGTGCGGCAAAGCTTTCTAGGGCAACGATGCCAAAGGGTTCGTATAGACTGGGGAAAACTGCACAGTCGGCAATGGTTTGGAATTTATCCAAGTCTGCTTCGGACATGAAACCAGTAAAGCAGCACTGATGCCAAATCCCTAAATCCGAGGCTTGGCGCTGGAGATGGTCGGTCCTACCGCCGCCGATAATCACAAATTTGACGTTGCCTCCCATCTCCCACAATATCTTGGGTGCTGCACCCAACAACAGGTCCACGCCTTTTTCATAGCTCATGCGACCGAGATAATAGACTATTTTTTCTTCATGGCTGGCAAACTTGCGGCGCAACTCCCAGGCGTCGGACGGGGGGATGGGTCGTTTCTTTTCTGGTCGGATGCCGTTGTAAATTACATCTATTTTGTCCGCAGGACTCTCTAGGGTCTCTTCTACTTCCCCTTGCATATATTTGCTACAGACAATTATCCGCCGCGCTTCGCGAGCTAGGTGCTTTTCTTTGCCGTTGATGTAGTAATGAGTGTGGTTGTGCAGACCGTTGTAGCGCCCATACTCCGTGGCATGGATGGTGGCGATGAGGGGCACTTGGAAGTGGTAATTCAGGGCGATCGCCGCATCTGAGACTACCCAATCATGAGCATGGATGAGGTCGAAGGGCCCTTCTGCCAATATCAGCTTGCCCCCTTCTCTACCCATACTTTCATTCATGTTTACTACCCAATGAAAGAAGTCGTGACCTTCACTGACGCCTACTCGATGTACTTTTATCCCCTCTACTATCTCATAGAGCGGTGCTGAGTCACACTCTACTGTCAGTAAATGAATTTCATGTCCTAGCTTGACCATTTCTGGGTATAATTCGGCCACATGGCGGGCGATCCCGCCGATAATCCGAGGTGGGAATTCCCAGGCAAGTACGAGTATTCTCATCTCTAGTTCATACAGTTTACATTATTTACAAATTGACATATAATCTTTGGCAGAATACCTGTCCCAGGTATGACCATTTTCCTTACTTTTGACTTGCATGGCTAACACGCTACACGGAGATCGCTTGGATGCATTTATGCTACTAGAGAGCGGTTCAGTAGTCAGTAGTCAGTAGTCAATCGAAACTCTTGCTATTGCCCAGCATCGCCGAGAACCAAATAAAGAGACCCATGTTGGGGCTGAAAACTATTCCCGTCGCAGTGCCGTGTCTCGCGAAGGCCGCGCTACGTGCACTACCCAGGAGACACGGCCCAGTGGTCAGTTGTTAGCGGTCAGTTCGCCTGTCCCGTAGGTTTGGTTGACGAATGTTGACCCAAATGGCGATCGCGCTAAAATATCTGTAGGTTGGGTTTCCGCACGGAAACCCAACCTACAACTAAAAGATGCCCAGAAACCTGAAGTTACCAGGTACGAGACTTTCACAACAGATTGGGACTTGCTAGAGCGTCAGTCCAGTAGAACCATACCCTCGTTACCCTCGTTGTTACCGTAACTAAGGAGCACCAATTTGCTGATAATCAATTCCCGTCGAACGGCCCCGAGAGGCAATTTCTAAATCAGCTCTTCTCAAACTTCTTCCTAACTGGATAGAGTCCGTGCCATCTGAAAATTCGTAGATGGTATCCCGGCCCATGCCCTGGGCCAAGACAAAAGTATCCCTGCCCTCATTGCCGTAAAGCATGTCGCGTCCCTTACCCCCGGAGAGTCGATCGTCTCCATCTTGGCCTAAGAGGGTATCGTGACCGTTGTCCCCTGAGAGGCTGTCGTTGCCCCCGTCTCCGCCAAGCATGTCTGCGCCTGCTAAACCTTGGTTGTTTCTGCGCTGGCAGTGCCCCGGAGAACGTCGTCTACGGTCCGCGGACTTTCGTTTCCGGAGCACCCACCCATGTTGTGCGCAGGATGCGACACAACAGGGTGGGTGCTCCCGGAAACGACCGAAAAATCGGGAGTGCCCGTGATGGGAGACAATACCGCAATATTAAATTCATCTTCTACCACGCCTCCCGCCGGATCCGATACCGTTACCGTCACGGCAAAACTGCCCTCAGTAGTAGGGGGTGCCTAATATCGCCCCACTAGTGGAGTTAATGGTTAAACCGTTTGGCAAACCCTTGGCGCCTAGAAGAGTAATGTTGTCGTTGATGTCGCCGAAGTTCTCGCTTACATTGAGGTTGAAGCTCTCACGCTCCGGGCCCCCTCCGCTGCGCAGGGGCTAAATTACTTGCATTGGGATGAACTAATTCTGACGCGATCGCCTCATATTTTATGCTATAGTAATATCGACTAGCATTCTCAAGGAGTTGAAATGTGCTACAGTCAATTTAGCTTAGAAGATATCGAGACCAACTTTGGCATTACTTTTACTAAGCAAGTTGGCTTGTTTGCCAACTGCCTTGAGATAGAGGACAACGAGTTACTCGAAAATATTTGACAATATAACATTCCTTAGCCCTAGAAATAAATTCCGAGAAGGCGCGATCGGAAATGATTGTATCTCCTATTCTTATAGAACTGAAAAAACAGTTATGCGATCGCATCAGTTTATTTTCCGGGAGAGAATTTAACCTCGAGTCAGAAAAAGGATTGAATGGGTTTTGTGACTTTATTATTAGCTGGGAATTTTACGGAGTGGAATTGAGTCTAATATTTAGTATTGCAATTCCCAATCAGTTGGCGATCGCATAATTTCCTCTCTTCGCTGTCAGCCCGCCTCTGGTTCAAACCAGAGGCTAATAGCTAAAGTCGGTTGAAACCGACTAATGGGATAATGCTTAAAAATTGTAGACAACCTTGGCAAAATGGTATAACAGGATTTTGATTTATCGTGATGATAGCAAACTTCGAGATATCTGGTATTTGGCCTCATGGAAATTTTTTTGAAGGGCGATCGCCGTGATGGACGTACATTGGCGATCGATAACATAAAGATATTAACCGAAAGATTTATAATGCCGTGCCCCGGCATTGCAGATCGCATGTCGGGACGCAGCGTCACGTCGGTAACATGGCGATCGAGGGGCGATCGCATGAATTTGCAATTCATTATTATAGCCAATGAAAGAGATATCTGGCATCCGCATGGAAATTTTTGTGAAGGGCGATCGCCGCTTGCTCTTATCGATTATACTATAGCAGCGTACATATTAAAAACGGTAAACAGCGCGATGTCCAATCCGAATCACCCAAGGTTGAGCGTCGGGATATCGCTAAGATAAAATGCCCGATCGAGAATTTAGTTCCCTAAAAACCTGTACTTATTTTTGTTTACGATCTGCTTCATTCATAACTTTAGCAGCTTGATTAACTGCATTCATAATTGTCTTAATTTGAGCTTTAAAATCTGCATCTTGAAATAAAAGAATCCCTAAATTTTTCGCTAATTCTTTTCCTGATGTTTCAACTAAACTAGCAAAAGTTTTAGTATTAATCTGATTGAAGTTTTTATCCAATTCTTTGAACATTGACTTTGATATACTCTTACCAATTTTAGATGGGAAGTTTTTGTACTCATGGTACATAATCCAAGCAAATATTGGCATTAAAATAATTGCAGTTATAGTACTTGTGTTAACAATACCTGCTTCTGCAATCAACAGAAGAAAATTACCAATTAATACTACTACAACCAGCTCATCTACAATTTTATGAAATGGTATTGTTAGCAAGAGTTCTCCAACCGCTACCATAAATTTTGTAGAAATCAACTCAGTTACTACCTTAGCAATAGCTTTTGCTAGAGAACTCCTTAGTGCAATAACAAGAGCCTTCTGAAATACAACATTTCCTACAACTACTGTTCCTTGTGTTGCAATAGTTGTGCCAACCATTTTTACAGCTGTTTCAACTGATTTTACTGCTGCACTTTTAGTCAAATAAGAAGAAACTTCTTTCGCAGCATCCTGGACAATTTTTTTGACTACTGGTATAATAGTCCGATTTAGGACTGCCTTAACTTCTTTTTTCGCAAAATCCACAATTTTACTTTCTTTTACAGCAGCATTAACAAGTGCATCTGCCACTATTCCTTCCTCTAAAAGATAGATTGCTAAATGTTGTACTACTAACTCCTGATTTTCTTGATAAAATTGACTAAAATGCTTAGTAATTATTTTAGTTATATTACTGGTTAAGATAGAATCTACTCTGTAGTGAACATTTTTTTCAACATAATTACTCTTTCTAATAAAGGTAATAAACTTTCTACCGTACCTGTATCCTTCAGTAGGCTTCCACTCCAATTCATGCTTTTCTGAGTCTATCTTTTTTGAAACAAGAGTTAGACAATTGAGTGTATCTTGGCTACTAACATAGTCCTTGATTTCTTCTCTAAGACCTATGAGGAAAGGTTCCTTCTTTTCGGATAGCTCATTAATTAACTTATGTAGTATTTCCGAGCTTGCCACTATATCTTTTTCCATAATTTATATCCTTTTTCCAGTTTTTGAGTGAATAAGTTTCTGATTAGAGCTTTGATAACACCTGATCGAGTAATTTTATCTGTTATTTACTGTTATAGGGTGACGGCGATCTGATTTGCAGTATCAAGTCGCCAGTGCATTAACAATATGAATATGATGCCCAGAAACCGGGTTTCGCAGAAGTTACCGGGTTTCTTAGCTTTCACAACCAGACAACTGTCAAGATGAGAACAGTTCCCTAATATGCTAACTTCAATGGGATGTTGTAACCAATTGACCGCTGCTATAAAAGCTGCTGCACCAGTTATAGTTATAGGATCGCCGTTTCTTCCATTCCTCCCTTATGTAAAAGGATATCAACTGACGCTCTGGAGAGTACGCATTTCTCCTGAAAAACGACCTCGTATAAAGGTTGGTCGCCCGCTGAAACCTGACAAGCAGTTATCCCAGGAACTTCGCACTATCTAGCGCTCTTTCTCCATAATATCTATATATCTGGACTTTGCACAGTAATAAAAGGTAAATTTTAGTATAGACTTTTTATAGCCCAAATTAGTATAATCAAGTAAAATTTAGTCGTCAAAGTTGCAAAAGAGTGAAAAAGGTAGTACAATACCCCAAAACCAATTATCTATATCGCACATGGATGTCCAAGAAGTCCAGAAATGGCTAGATGAGTTAGTGGTGGCCAAAACGGGCAAACACTTGAATACCCTGGAACAAGAGGTGTTGACCGGGATCTGGGATAATGCCAAATACAGGGAAATTGCCTCACGCCATTACTGTTCGGAAGCAAACGTCAAGAGAGTCGCTGGCAATTTATTTAAACTGGTATCAGAGGAATTAGGCGAGAAAGTTAATAAATCAAACTTCCGCGCGGCAATGGAACGGTATCATATATCTACAAATGCTGGTAATTTCGTACAAAGTAAATTTGAATTTGTCGGAGGTAACATTAATCTCTGTGGGGAAAGTCTGCACTCTGGCGAAACGGCACAAAACCGATCGCCCTCTACCACCCCAGACAACCTTAAACCGGAAAAACGCCACGATCTCACCTCAGCACCGGAATGCGATCGAAGAAGCAACCGCACCGAGGAACTAACAACCCTCAAACAATGGATCCTCGGAGAAAATAGCCGCATCGTCACCATTTGCGGATTATCCGGTATCGGTAAAACCACCCTCGCCAGAGAACTGGTCGAACAAATCAAAGATAACTTCGATCGGGCGATCTGGCGCAGTCACGGTCAATTTGCCACCCTCAACTCCCTGACAACAAACTTAATTGAGTTTCTCAGTCAACCGATCGTGTCCAGAGACGCCATGGGTGGGCGCTCTCGGACACGATCGGCAACTCAACTACCTGCGATCCTTGACTACCTGCGATCGCACTCTTGCCCGATCGTACTAGACGACATGCAAGAAATCTGCGCCAGTGGCGAATATGCCGGGACTTACCTACCAGAATATGAAAATTACGGCAAATTCTTAAAACAGATCGGGCGATCGGCCCACAAGAGTTGCTTGCTACTGCTGAGTTGGGAACAACCGATAGAAATGGCCACGGTCGAAAACCGCTACTGTCGCACATTACAACTGCAAGGTTTAGGAGAGTCAGGGGGAGAAATCTTGAAAAGCAAAGGATTGAGAGATGAAGATAGATGGTTAGAACTAATCGACCTTTACGGCGGCAACCCATCCTGGTTAAATATAATTGCTTCTACTATCCAAGAATTATTTAACGGTAGCGTCACTCAATTATTATCTTGTCCCACAGTATTTTTAGGAGATCTAGAACGAGTATTGCAGGAGTATTATCAAAGGTTGTCCGACTCAGAGAAACAGGTGCTAATTTGGTTAGGGAGTAAAGATGTAGCGGTAGATATTTCCCGAAAACCGCGAAACTTCCCCTTATCTCAGCCCGAGTTGTGGAAAGCAGTACAGTCTTTGAAGAGACGTTGTTTAGTTGAGAAAGTAACAGAGTCGGAAGCATCGCGCTTTATCCTGCAACCTGTGATTAAGGAGTTTGCGAAAAATCTATCTCAGCAGGTTAGCGGGTAAGGGATTTAGCGGTAGTTTACCACTTTCCCAACGTTCGATCGACTAATTCTTCCAAAGGAATGTACAGGGGAGTGCCACCCCTTTCCTCTACTGTGCTACCAGTCGCGCCACGAGCGAGCAGAATCTGAATGTACTAGCTATCAGCTGATAGCAGGGAACCAGCGATCTGGGTAATTTCCTCAAACCGCGATCGGGCCAGAATGTATTGATGATTACCAAAATCTCGCGATAGGTAATGGTTGCGTGCGTTCGCCTATGTCGCGAGTATGAGAGAATGGTAATAATGAAGAATAAAGAATCAGAAAAATCCAGTCAAAACAAGAAGTCCGGTTTATTGGAGGTGGCCTTGGTATCGATCGAAACTGTGGGGAACAAGCTGCCCGATCCGGTGACGTTATTCTTTTACCTCTCCATTGCGGTGCTGGTTATCAGCGCGATCGCGGGTGGGGCGAAGATCGCGGTTATTCACACCCAAGAAACCATCCCGGCCATATCACTGCTGACTGGCATCCGTAGTCCGGGCCCTGTCAGTAAATTGTCAGCTCGACCTTCACAATTCTCCATTTATTTCCAATTTTTTTCTGCTTGTTCCAGAACATAGGCGGAGACATCCTCTATCTCCTGTGCAGTTAAGCGGTCTTTGTAGGCGGACATCGGGCTTTTTCCCTTGGTCACCAAAGAGGCGATCGCCCCTAGGGAATCCCTTTTATATCGTTTTAAGGCGCGTTTTTTCAGATTTTTGCCCCGCCTGATAATATTCCCGCCCCCTGGATGACAGCCAGCACAGTGGACTTGGAATATTTTAGCACCATTAGCAGTATCTGCGGCTCGTGCTGTGGGAATCCCTGGGACAGGTGCCAGGGACAGTGACAGAATTAGTAGTCCCAGGATGAGTAACTTTTTCAATTTTCCTGACCTGAATATGATATGCTGTTGTTAGAGTATTGTAACCGATAATAGCTCTTCAGAAGAAGCCATGAAAGCCAACATCGATAAATTGACCGTACCCAAGACGATCCGCATCTCTCTAGGGGCGGCGATCGCCGGGCTGTGCCTTGCCAGTGGGGGACTGCTAGCTCAGAGACTGCTGCCAGTTTCCCAAGATCTGATTAACTTAAACTCCGATAACGGAGAGCAGTTACTGATAGAAAGCAAGGCCCGCAAGGACTATTTGCCTCTTTCTATTCACTTCGTCACCCAGTCCAATCGAGCTTACTGCGGGGTGGCGAGTATAGTCATGGTGCTGAATGCTTTGCCTATTGAGGCCCCAGAAGCACCTGCATATGGGACTTATCGCATTTTCACTCAGGAGAACTTTTTTGCTAATGCCCAAACCAAGAAAGTGCTCAAACCCGAAGTCGTATCTCGCCAAGGCATGACTTTGTCCGAGTTGGGCAAACTGTTAGCAAGCTATCCTGTTAAGGCCGAAGTTTATCACGGTGGTGATGTGAGTCTGGAGGAGTTTCGCGCCCTGGCGGTGCAGAATTTACGAGAGTCAGAAAATTTTGTCTTAGTCAACTATTTGCGGAAATCAATTGGTCAGGAAAGGGGCGGACATATCTCGCCCTTAGCTGCTTACCACAAAGAGACAGACCGCTTTCTCATCCTGGATGTCTCTCGCTACAAATACCCTCCTGTTTGGGTAAAAGCAGAGGAACTCTGGCAGGCAATGGCGACAGTAGATTTTACTTCCGGCAAGACGCGAGGTTTCGTCCTCGTCACTGGCCACAATGGCAGGCCAATATAAAGCATTACGCAACCGGGCATTACCCATCCGCGACAGCCTGGGTTTACCATGTACAGATCGCGTGCTCGCGACACGCTGACGCTGTCGCGCTAGAGCCACATCTGAGCGCAACCGGTGTCAACCCGGCATTCCCAGCCACTTGACGAGCATTTTTATAGGCCCCAATAGTACCGATTTCTGCCAACAGGACAGCGGCACTATGAGATGCCCAGGGATCGTTGTCAACAGATTCCGCTGCTCTTTCCCTCTCGTTAATTTCCTTCCAGTATCTGCACTTCATCACCTACCTGTAAAATCTTACCAGCGGACGATGCTGGGATGCGCGTGTTCACACTCAGTCTGTAAAAATGGTTGAAGCGAGATGCAGCAACCCACCCGGGCAAAGTTTCTTTCCGCTTGGCCGCGAATATCTTTTGGAAATCTGGGTATGCTTCCCCAGTCATAGAGTTTCGTGTGGGCACCACGCAACGCTGACAGGGATTTACTCCTTCGATCGAAACATCTCCTATCTTAAACCATATGCTAGCATTACTGTCTGAGGCAAACAACCGATCTTCCCAGAATGCTGGCACCCCCTCTATTTCTAGATTAGCCCGCAGGCGCGATCGCATCTCCGACACGCTTACTCCCGGAAACCAAGATGCTGCTTGGGCGATCGTCTCCGTACTAATTACTGTCGGGCCAAAAGCCTCAGTATCATCTGGAAAGCCCTTGAGTGAGTTTTGCTGCAACTGACAAACCAAAATATTCACTTAACCATGTTTCTAGCTGACTGCGTTCCCGATGCAGATGAAAAACTTGTTCTGCTTCTCCCTCCTGAATTGAAACTCTTATCATAGAAGCATCAAACTTAGCCCTAAGTTTGTGAATCTTAACATTCCGCTTGCCATTGACAAACCTATTTTTATCGTCAAGCATAGCAAATTCTCGGTCATGTTCTAGCGCACCGCCAGTCGTTACCTTTGCTTGCTTGACAGCAACTCCATCCAAAGCTTTGATCGGGTAAATTAAAATCCGGGCTAGGTAAGGCATTTTTATTGTTGGTTGTTAGTTGTTAGTTGTTGGTTGTTAGATTGCGGTCTGGAATAACCGATGCAACATTACAAATTTGGAAACAATATCTGTCTGCAATGCGCGACAGAAGCATCATAGGTTTATGCATATTTTTGCTAACTCCGTTAATCTGAGGATGCCTTTAGGGTAAGACAATTACAATTATGGCAGACATGAGAAAATCTGCAATCATGTGTCTTAAGGGGACAAGAGATGGTAAACTGACAATTGCGAGGAAAGTTAGTATAATCCCAGACAGCATGTAATATCAGAAGATTTAAGGGAGTTTTAAGTATGAGCACGCTCACTGACCCGGTAAAAGTGATGAAACAGGAAGTGGGGAAAGCAGCCGCAGCCCGCGTCCAGTCTGGTACGATCGTAGGGTTGGGGACCGGGTCAACTACGGCCTACGCGATCGAGCATTTGGGCGTAAGGCTGAAATCAGGAGACCTCAAAGACATCCAAGGCATCCCCACATCCTTTCAAGCGGAAGTGCTGGCCAAACAATATGGCATCCCCTTAACCACCCTGGATGCCGTTGACCGCATAGACATTGCCATTGACGGCGCAGATGAAGTAGACCCACAAAAGAACCTAATCAAAGGTGGTGGCGCGGCCCACACTCGGGAAAAGGTTGTGGACTCTCTGGCAGACCAGTTTATCGTCGTCGTAGACGCTGGGAAACTGGTAGACCTGCTGGGTTCCACCTTCCTGCTGCCAGTAGAAGTGATTCCGATGGCTATGACACCGGTAATGCGCGCCATAGAGAAACTGGGCGGTAAACCAGAACTGCGGATGGGTGTCAAAAAAGCTGGACCCGCGATCACCGACCAAGGCAATATGGTGATCGATGTCAAGTTTGACTCTATTGATAACCCAGCAGAACTAGAAAAGACTCTCAATAACCTTCCCGGCGTTTTGGAAAATGGTTTATTCGTAGGCGTCGCCGACTTAGTCCTAGTAGGCGAAGTTAAAGATGGAAACCCAGTAGTGAGGGAAATGTGATAGTTGATGGTTGATTGCTAATTGTTGATTGCTAGAATTAAGAAACCCGGTTTTTACTCCATACCGGGTTTCTCGGACGCAGCGCATCCCGGAGATCGAGCGCAGCGAGATCGGAGAGGAGAGCACTCTCCCAGGCGAGACAAGTCCTACGCAACTAACTTATTACAGTGGGACTGCAGAACCCAATCCCTAATCTTACTTAGCTTATACAGCTCTGGAAGATTGATTTAAGTGGCGAGCTAGGAGTTTAGTTTTCAGACCTAACTCAATAACTTCCAGCACTTTAGTCATGCCTGTAGTGTTAATCATTTCTGGAGTTATGCCTGCACGTTGGGCAGCTTGAAGCGCTTTTTCTGTTAGGGAGTGACTAGCATAACCAGTGACAATCAAAACAAAATCCGCATTAGCAATGTGATTTTCTGCCTGTTGAGCTAACTGTAATCCATCTTGAGCCGTACACCAGGTCAGGCTGACCTGAGAATTCCGCAGACGATTTTTTACAGCCGTGGCCAGTCGGTCATGTCCGCCAAAAATCACTACCTTACCCTCTAGAACTATGTAGGGGTTGGGTCGTTTTTCCGATATGCGATGACGGGTGCGCGGTTGCACGCTGCGGACAGTTTCCACCCGCGATCGGTTCTCCATCGCTCTGTCGTAAATAAAGTTGAGGGTTTGCTCGTAGGTACCTCGCAGGCGGGCAACGGGTCCTTCTTTAGAGTGGGTATTGATCTGGTTAATTAGGGCATCGATGACTTCTTGGAGGGCGTTAATGGCTTTGAGGTCATCGATGTAAGCTCGGATCGCGATCGCCCCATCAGTAGCGCTATAGAAATCTTGTTGCTCGGCAATCATATCCAGTAAGTCAGCCTTGAGTTCGTGCCGCCAGTGGTTAGTTTGCTCTGCTAGTCGCTCGTCTAGTAAGCGTTCCTCATTGAGAATCAGCTGACGGTCTGCAACCTGAGCTGCTAAGACGGGAGCCTCCTCCAACTGTCGTCGCAGATCGGCGGCTTTTCCCTCTAGTTTCTCACGAATAGCGCTACCATTGACATTCATACGATCGAACTTTGCGAGGGTTTGCTCTAGGTCGGCGAGTAAAGGTTCCACTCGCTTGCGAATCTCGGCCACAGCTTTTTGGACCTGTTCGTCCCGTTGCTGCTCTAGGCGCGTTGCTTCCAGCTCTAGCTTGGCCGTGGCCAGCAAGTCTTGCACGGAAGTTTCCAAGTGGTCTAGTTCAGAAATGTCCATTTGCACATAGGTGAGTTAAGGTACAGTAGGTCTGGTATGGTTATGAGTCCCCGATATCTCTTGTGTGCCGAGTGCTCGCCTCTACGGGACTGCGCTCCTGGGACAAGAGCACAACAAGAGATATCGAAAAACCCGGCCCATCAAAAGGGGGTGTATGATGAAGGGGACTTGAGCTGATCTTATCGCTGATCTTGCTGCGCTAACGGGCAGACACAAACGGATTGAACTGATTCGGAACCCACTCAAACCCATGCAATACAGACGATTTGAGCGCACAGAATTACAAATACCTGTATTCTCCTGTGGCGGCATGCGCTACCAGTACAAGTGGCAGGATATGCCAGCAGCTGCCTCGTTTCTTGGCTCTGCCTGGGAACGCAAGGACAACCAGCGCAATCTGGAAGCGACTATTCGCCAGTCTGTGGAAGTCGGCATCAATCACATAGAAACGGCGTAATTGCTCAAGATCTTGGTGGTGAAGGAATATGGGTACTGCCGGTACTGCATAGTTACTCGGGCCATCGGACTGGAGTGAACAGCCCTTGTACTGCCTCGGAATGCCTAACAGGACAAGAGCAATTTTTGAGGAGCGAAAACTTCTCAAATGCTTACGGGGTGGGGGGTTTTGACCTCGAAGTGGTGAGTCGGCAGCCGAGCGCCCGAATATGCAGTTGAGATGCGCGACAGCTGATTTTTTTCAAAATCCCGCGCCCAGGGTTGACAAATTCGATAAATAAGTAGTAAGTTGGAAGACATGACTAAGAATTGGCTTGCTGACCTCGACCAAGACACAGAGAATCTCGACCCAAAAAGTCGGGAAGTTTTGCAGCGGTTACTCAATTACCTAGAAGACCTATACAGCCAAAACCTTGAATTGAAAGCTGACAATCAACGATTGAGAGATGAAATAGCCGCGCTCAAAGGGCACAAGGGAAAACCTGACATCAAACCTCAAGCCAAAGCTGATACTTCTAAAGCTGATACTTCTGCGGAGGCCAAACCAGAGCAGCCCAATAGTCGAGAGCGAAAAAAGAAAAAACCGAAAACCCCCCCCAGGAACGTCGCCAACTTATTCATATTGACAGAGAAGAGGTTATCAAACTGGCTCGGAGTAACTTGCCGTCAGATATCACCCATAGAGGCTACCGAGAAGTAACAATTCAAAATATTATATTTAAAACAGACACGGTTATTTATCGACTAGAAAGACTCTATTCACCTAGTACGGAGAAATTTTACGAAGCCCAGTTGCCGCAAGGATTAAAAGGCAAATCTTACGGGAGTGAACTCGAAGCATTTGTTCTCACTTTGTATTATCAGTTACGAGTGCCAGAAGAAAAGATTCTTAAATTGTTGCCGTCTCAGGGAATAGTAATCTCGGCGGGAAAAATATCTAACTTAATAACTCGGCAATATTTAAGAGAATTTACTGAAGAACGAAATGCTATTTTAGAAGCGGGACTGGGCAGTACCAGTTATCACCAAATTGATGATACGGGGATGCGGGTTAATGGGAAAAATTGCTATGTATTCACACTCTGCAATCCTTACTATAGCAGTTTTTTTACCAGAGAGCGCAAAAACTCTGAAACAGTTCTCCAAATGTTAAACGAATTGCAGTTGGATCCAACTGAATTAGCAGTTGTTCAATCAGATGATTTAGTTGACAGTATTTTGCCTGACAAGAAGAAAAAGCAGCTCGGGGACTACATAGATATTTTGGTGGCTGATGACGCGGGACAATTTCACAACCAGACGAACCATCGTAGTTTATGCTGGATTCATGAAGGACGACACTACGAAAAGCTGACTCCTCTGGTTCCCTCTCATCAAAAAAGCCTGGCACAATTTCTCTCTTATTTTTGGATTTACTATTATCAACTCAAAGCCTATCAACAGCAAAGCACAGAAGAGCAGCGACAACAAAAACTGTTGCTTGAAACCGAATTTGACAAATTGTTTTCCCGTCAAACCGGATACAGTGCTTTAGATCATAGAATTGATTTAACAAAACAGAAGAAGCCTTATTTACTATTAGTTCTAGATTTTCCTGAAGTTCCTCTTGACAATAATGAGGCAGAGCGGACAGTCCGGGAGTATGTGATTAAGCGCAAAATCTCCAATGGAACCCGCACTCTACAGGGGACTCAGGCGTGGGAAGTGTTTTTGGCTCTGGTTGACACCTGCCGCAAAAACGGAGTGAATTTTTATTCGTACATTAAGGATCGAATTTCCAAATCTTTCAAGATGCCAGCGTTGTCCACGCTAATTCAACAGATGCAGCCGCCAAAACCAACATAAACATAAACCATTGACTCCAAGTCTCGCTTGTGTAGTTTCCACCTAAGCACCAAGGGTGTTACAGCTCCTTGTTATAAAGGACAGACTCATTAAGTGCGACATCAGCTCCTGTTTAAAAAGCTGCAGGAGCTACTCTCGTGTGGAAATCACTCCCCACCAACATATTGAGCAACTTCGAAACGGCGAGGGGCTATGGCACCTCGGAGATGCAGCTAGGTAAGCCCCAGTTTCCTCGCGAACAGCTGATTGTCCAGACCAAGGTTAGTCCCAAGTCAGACACAGTCGCAGTTTGAGCAGTCCCTGGCTTTCCTGAAGCTGGACTATGTCGATTTGCTGTCCCTGCACGGTATCAATAATTGTCAAAACTATTGAGACCGATCGGTTTGACTACGTGAATCTGCACTGGTACTACATCAATCAAGTTAACTGGCCTGCTATAGAAGCTGCGCAACGCCAGGATATGGGTGTTTTCATCATCAGTCCTTCCGATAAGGGCGGAAAACTTTACGAACCGCCGCCCAAGTTGGTAGAATTGTGCAAACCCCTGAGTCCGATGCAGTTTAATGACCTGTTTTGCTCGTTCCCAGGCAGAGCCTGGGAACGAAAATCTAGAGGCTCTGGCTCCCCGCCCGGATATGAGGGTCTCCCCGCCCGGATATGAGGGTCTCCCCGCCTGGATATGAGGGTCTCCCCGCCTGGATATGAGGGTCTCCCCGCCCGGATCTGAGGGTCTCCCCGCCCGGGTTGGATAGTCTTCCCCAGAAAAATGTCAGAATTTAATTATTTTTTAAGGATTATTAACAAAAATTCCCTGAGAGTTATGTTTTAATGATTGTAAGTAGTTGTGCAAAATTATTTTTATATTTTGCCTAGGGGATAAAAACATGCTATAATTAAGGAAAAGTTCATTCAGACATTAGGTGAGGTGAAAATTAGCCATGAGATTTATAAAGGGATTAAGCCATGAAACAATTAATCTACTTAAACGGATTTATGCACAAAGTAAATATTCTCACGTTAGAAGACGAGCACATTGCATTCTTCTCTCGCATGAAGGTTATCAAACCAAAGAATTGATGAACATATTTGACGTGTCTATTGTGACAATATATAATTGGTTTAATGCTTGGGAAGAGCTAAATTTAGTCTGATTATATGATAGAAAAGGACGTGGAAGGAAACCGAAATTTAATTCGGAACAAAAAGAGCAGATAGTGGCCTGGACTAAAGAATCTCCCAAAAAAATCGAATTGGTGAAAGAAAAAGCCAAAGAAAATTGGAACGTGTCAGTGAGTAAAGACACTATTAAAAGGATATTAAAAAATGAAAATATGTCGTGGCGACGGATCCGAAAACGGGTAGGAGGGGAGCCAGAACCCACGGAATATCAAGAAAAAAAGAAAGAATTAAAAAAGTTAAAAGAACAAGAAGATAGAGGCGAAATTGATTTAATATTTTTTGACGAAACCGGTTTTTGTTTAAATGCATATGTCCCTTATGCATGGCAAGAACATGGAGAAGTTATTGAGGTAAAAAGTAAAAAAAGTAGAAGATTAAATGTCTTGGGATTTTTGAACCGCAAGAATGAACTAGATCCTTACTTATTTGAGTGTCAGATTAATAGTGAGGTAGTTATATCATGTATAGATGATTTTTGTTCAACACTAAAGAAAAAAACCGTGTTGGTGATGGATAATGCTTCCACTCATACGAGTAATGCCGTGAAAAATAAACAAGAAGAATGGGAAAAAAAAGAGTTGACAATTTTTTATTTGCCTACCTATTCTCCCCAGTTAAATATTATTGAAATTTTGTGGCGATTTATTAAATACTCATTGCGAAAGTGGGATGCACCCGAGTTGGAAAAGTTTAGTTAAAGCTGTGGAAGATGTGCTTCGAGATGTTGGAAAAAAATATAAAATTAATTTTACACAACTACTTAGTTATGTACAGGAGAGCGCCGTGCGATTCCCTCAAGGTCGCTAGTGCGCGTCCATTCACAAATAATACAGGAGAAAACAGTCAGAAAATGTATTACTATAACCCTCACGGCCACCTTAGCGGGCAAATCAATATCCCTGTAATCAACTTCGATTTCGATGGTAGCAGTAATGACTATGGCCATGGCATAGCCATCGACAAGGATGATCATGTGTGGACTACAGGAACTTTCTCCGGCAGCATCGACATTGACTCAGACGGAGAAGATGATTTGATCAGTAATGGCGGTCGAGATAGCTATGTAGCCAAGTTCGACTCGGAGGGGGAATTGCTCTTTGCCAAAAATATCGGCGGTTTGGATGTTGACGGTGGCCGTGACATAGCCACCGACAGCAATGGTGATGCGTGGGTGTTAGGACGTTTCCAGGGCAACATCGACATCGACGGAGACGGCATCAATGATTTGACCAATGGCTCAAAAGAGTATCCTTGGGCCACTGATAGCTATGTAGCCAAGTTCTCGAGCAATGGTGATTTCGTCAAAGCCTTAAAGATCGGTGACCATGTCGATGGCATAGCCATCGATAGCAATGATCATCTGTGGGTTACAGGAGAGTTCCAGGACAGTATCGACATCGACCTCGACGGCAACAATGATTTGACCAGTAATCCCGGCAAGACCACAGTATATGGCAGCCATCAGGATAGCTATGTAGCCCAGTTTTCCTCGGAGGGGGATTTGGTTCAGGCCTTAAAGATCGCTGGTAGCGATATTGACGTTGGCTTAGACATAGCCGCCGACAGCAATGGTAATGTGTGGGCTACAGGAAAGTTCTCCGACAGCATCGACATCAACGGCGACGGCAACAATGATTTGACCAGTAATGGCGGTAGTGATATCTATGTAGTTCAAGTTCAGAAGGCAACTAATGCCGCTCCTGAAGAAGTCACTCAACTGAAAATCACCCCTTCAGAACCGGTCAAAGCAGTAGAACCAAACACAAGCGTCAGCTTTGATGTCAACTACTCTACCGAACCTGCGGAAACTCCCACCACGGGAATAGCCTTTGGCATGCATTGGGACAGTTCTCAAGTAGCATTCGATCCAGTCACTGGTTTGACCGAGCACTTCTCTTTGGGCGCGCAACCTATAAGTGCAGTCTTGGACGATCCGATCATCAACGGGGGTTTGGACGGCGACCCGAACACAGACAAATACATCCTGCAAGCTTGGGTAGATGCTGAAGGAAATTGGCCCAACAATCCTAATCCTACCCTCTATACGGCCAACTTCACAGCGTTACCAGGGTTTGAAGGGACGCAGATCAACTTTAGTGCCAACCCAGATGACCTGCCTGCAAATAGCAACTTTGCCCCCAGTTCAATTGCATTAACCTTGCGCACTCAACCGACACTGGACATTGATGGGAATGGAGCTATAGATGCGTTAACTGACGGCCTTGTGGCCATACGTTATCTCTTCGGGTTCAGGGGAGAGACTTTGACTAAAGATGTTGTAGGCGAAGGTGCCACCAGCGATCCGTCAGAAATTGTTACCTACTTGGACGAAGTGGGGGACATGATGTTAGATATAGATGGCAATGGCACGGCAGGAGCGTTAACTGATGGCATTTTATTCCTGCGCCATGCTCTCGGGTTCTCTGATCAGGCTTTGATCCAGGGTGTAATAAGCGAAGGTGCCACCCGTACTACTGCGGAGGCAATTAATGAGCACATGCAATCCTTCTTGGGTGTAGTAAGCGAAGATACCACCCTTACTACTGTTCCGGGAATTAATGATCAGATGCAATCCTTCGACGTGCTGTAAAACCTTATTCCTCTCCTTCCCGGGCTCCGCCTGGGAAGGCGTGGTTGGGGAGGGGAACTGGGGGTCATGGCTGAGGGCTAATGGTTTCTGGGAGTATTTTAGCATCCCCACCGAATAGATAGTCAAAGAAACCCGGTTTCTCCGGCTCCCACCCGAAAAAAGCGCAATGCGATCGCAGCTTATCATACTCGAAGGGCGATCTGATGCTGATGTTCAGTCAATTAGTCGAGAACGTCTCATGGCCCGCCGGGGGTTGCAAACGTTGCCAACCCAAAGGCTTTTAGCTTAAGAATGCTTTCCTTTCTCGACAATGCTTTCAGTGGGTTTTAACCCACGGCGGGCCATGAAGCCCATGAAGCTAATCTTTATTCTTCCAGGAGTCCCTGCAAGAAGGGTGCCAGTTCTTTATTTAATTGACTCGCCCGCACGAACTCGGCGTAGGTGTCTGCTTCTATGGCTAGTAGTTCGGACCGTAACTGTTCGATCGCATAGGATCTGGTTTCGGGATGTTCTTCTCGCAGTTTGCTAATTTCTGCTTGCAGGCTATCCAGTTGTCCTTGCACTAATGCGGCTCGATCGCGATAATATTCTGGCTCAATTTCTGGCCGTTTGTCAACCTGTTGCAGGCGTTCCATGACGCGGTTGAGGGCTACCCGACGGGAGACAGCTTCTAGATATTTCCGCCGCAGGGGTTCGTCTCCTAACAAGTTTAACCCTTCTAGCAATGGTTTGGCGGTCAACCCTTGCACTAAGAGGGTAAACAGCACTACTCCAAAGACCGTGGCGATGATTTGATCTCGCCCTTCTAATGCTATGGGCACGCTTAATGCTAGGGCGATGGACACGGAACCCCGCAACCCTCCCCACCAGATCGCTGTTTGCGATCGCCAGTCTATATCTGACTTAGCGATGGCGTTACTGAAGGCCCCTAAACCATAGATGGCGATCGCCCTAGTTAGGATGACTGCGATGATGGCGATCGCAATTTCATCGAGATTTTCTGCCAAGCTATCGAAATGAATTTGGTCGCCGATCAGCAAGAAGACGATCGAATTGACAAAGAAGGCGATAAATTCCCAAAACTCGCTAACAACTATTCTGGTGCGGGGGTTCATGCCAATGCGAGAGCCAAAGTTCCCCAAGATCAAGCCCACAGTGACAGTACCTATGACTCCAGAACCGCCCAATTCCTCGATAATAATATAGGTGCCATAGGCAGAAACCAAGGTTAAGGATTGTTCCACTAAGGGTAAGTCAAAGCGCTGGGTGAGATAGGAGATGCCAAAACCTATTAAACTGCCGACGCCTAAACCAAGTCCTACAAAGACAAGGAAGCGCAGGATGCTAACTTGGAGATCGAATTGTTCGATGCCCAGGGGAATGCCGACTAGGAGGCTAAAGGCGACAACCGCCACCCCATCATTGAACAAACTTTCCCCTTCCATTAAAGTGCTGAGGCGTTTGGGTGCGCCCAGTTCCCGTAATAATGCTACCACAGAAATGGGGTCAGTAGCTGATAGGCTAGCCCCGACTAATAAAGCCGTTGCCAGGGGCACGCCCGAGAACTGATTAATGCCAAAAGCTACGCCAACTACGGAAATAATTACCCCGACGATCGCAAATAAACTGATAGGGATAAGATTGCGCTTTAGGTCCAACCACCTTAAGTTCCAAGCAGCTTCAAACAGCAGGGGCGGCAGGAAAATTGAGAGAATCAGTTGCGGCGACAGGTTCACCAGTCGCACGTCCACGAAGGCCAAGCCTAAACCGACAATCACCAGTAGCAGGGTGTAGGGAATTTGACGCAGCCAGCCGATTACTTGGGGGAGGGTGGCTACCCCTAGCGATACCAACAGGACTAGCAGAAATGGGGTCAGGCTTTCGGCGATCGCGCCTTGTTCGGCGACAGTTGCTATCATCATAAGCAGATTCCTGCGTTTGGGTGAGCAATGCCCACTTTAACACAGTCGCGGGGTTTGATGGTTTATCCTAGAAGTAAGTTGCCACAGGTACTGGCCGATAAAAAAATCAAGGATAGGAGGTGAAACGGGACCGAGCTGATGTATAATCTCAGGAGGAGGTGGGATATGCAAAAGACTCAAACAGTTGAAGCCGTTTATGAAAGTGGTGTTCTGCCTCCGCTGCAAACCTTGTCGGATCTGCCAGAACACAGTAAAGTGAAGATTACCATAGAGTGCGAACAGCAGCCGCACCCGCTGCAGGAGTTTTTTGGCATTCTCAGCGATGAGGAAGCTGCCGAGTTACAGCGCACCATTGCCGAGGAGTTTGGGAAGGTATACGATCGTGATGGCTGGTGAAACTGCACTGGATACTTCAATCGCACAATGCCTGGAAAATGACTGGAAACTGGCGACAGACGACAGCGATTTTAGCTATGTGGACCTACTGGTGGTTGAGCATTGGTGAAGTAAATGCCTGATACCGGGTTTCTTTTGGAGAAAATATTGATATGAGAAAGCCGGCATATCCAATACTAGATGTTAACCGCGCTTACTCTGACTTAACAGTAACAGCCACTTGAAAACCCAGCAGATCCAGGAATTCGACAAAGCTGTAAATCTCAGCGCACCCGCTTTCTGTCAGCATCTTGTCCAGTCGATCGTGATGCTGCTTGACCTCGGATGACATCTGATTCATCTTAGCACGGGCATCGACCACATCTTGCAGCGCTGAGGACAGCAGTTGAGGTTCAGGATCTTCTGCTTCTAAGATTGCCTCGATATAGGCAGCAGCATCTATGGCTGGCGCCACGCTGCGCGATCGGGGTTTTTGAGAGATTCAATCAGGTAGTCCTGATAGCTATCACTCCTCCGAGTTTTCACTTTGTTCATAATCTGTCCAATACTCCTTAGCCTTGCGAATATCTTGTTGTTGGGTGCTTTTATCTCCACCGCAGAGGAGAAGCACAATTGTCGATCCTGTTTGTCCAAAGTATACCCGGTATCCTGGACCGTAGTTAATTCTCAATTCAAAGACGCTTTCTCCTACGGAACGATAATCTCCCAAATTGCCTAGCTCAATTCGTTCAAGTCTGGCATCAATCTTAACTTTGGCTTTGCCATCCCTCAAGGAATTATACCACTCCTCGAAAGGAACTCTGTCCATAACAAAAGGCGATCGCCTCTGTCCGGAGCACAGGGTTGCGCGTGTCCGTCACATATTATCAAATATCTCGATCTGATCTATTGTAGGGGGATTGCATGGCATCCATAATATAACGATTATAACCAAAAGATATCTATTGCCGTGCCCATACAGTTACAGCCACCCGAAACCCCAGATCATCTAGTATACCAGAACCGATCGGGGCACTGAAGTGTTTACTACGAACTGCGGACCGTGCCCCTGAACGGGGCACGGAAACACTGAAGTGTTTACTACGAACTAATGTTAAGACTGAAAATTCATACCTAAGGAGGATAAAAAACAGATGCTCCAACTTATGTTAGACTAAAATTAGCTAAATTTTCCTACTCTGGTAAGGCATTATGCTCAAAAGCCGAATCATGAAATTTGTGATGGCGGCGGCGCTGCTGTTCTCTGTTTCCAGTTGCCAATCAGTTAGCAGTTGGTATCAGGTATATTTTACCACGCCGGGTAAACCAAATACAGAAATTCCTGATGCTCTGATTAAGTTGATTAGTCAGGCAAAAACTTCTATCCATATCGCCGCTTTTGAGTTTAATCTAGATCCGATCGCGGAGGCCCTCATAGCAGCGAAGCAGCGGGGAATAGATGTGAAGTGGGTGACTGACAACGAGCACGGACTGAAGGCAGATGGTAAACCGGGTCACGGTCAGTTTGCTAAACTGAAACAGGCGGGCATTGAGATTAAAGATGATAACCGGGGGGCCCTGATGCATAATAAGTTTGTGATTGTTGACGGACAGGTATTGTGGACGGGTTCGACTAATTTGACTGTCAATGGCACCCAGAAAAATAATAATAATGTCTTGGTCATGCGATCGCCCGAAATTGCCGCAATCTACGAACGGGAATTCCAAGAGATGTGGTCGGGCAAGTTTGGCAAAACTTCCCCTTCCAACGTGGCCAGTCAAAAGGCGATCGTTAATGGCACCCCCGTGACAGTTTTATTTGGCTCGGAAGATAATGTGGCAGATGCACTCATTGCGGAGATTGGCAAAGCACAAAAAAGCATTAAATTTATGGCATTTTCCTTCACCGACGATGGCATGGGCAAGGCGATGATGGCACGGGCAAATCAAAGGGTGAAATTAGAAGGCATTTTTGAGACCAGAGGTAGCGAAACCAAATACAGTGAGTTACCAGGTTTTTTCTGTGAAGGTATTTCCGTGCGGCAAGATGGCAACTCCAGGACATTCCATCATAAAGTAATTGTCTTGGACAAGAAAACGGTGATTACTGGTTCCTTTAACTTTAGTAACAATGCTAATAAAAGCAATGACGAAAATGTGGTCATAGTCGAGAATCCCCAGATTGCTTCCCTCTATTTGCAGGAGTTCGATCGACGCTGGCAAGAAGGGAAGCCACCAAGGGAAAGTAAGATTAGTTGTCGGTAGCGATCGCCCATGAACTATCTGGCCCATTTATTCTTAGCGGGACCCGATCCGTATTCGCGGATCGGCAACATGTTAGGTGACTTTATCAAGGGTTCCCTGTCAGAATATGCCACCTGTTACAGTGAAGGCATCATTGAGGGGATAAAACTGCATCGTCAAATTGATGCCTTCACCGATACCCACAGAATTTATCGGCAAAGTAAAAGGCGGATCTGGTCCCAGCAGGGACGGTTCTCTGGCATAATTGTCGATATCTGCTACGACCATTTTCTCGCTAACCATTGGCCGAAATTCTCAGAATGCCAACTCTCAGATTTTGTAGCGGATATTTATGGTTTACTGGAGTCCCATCAACAAATTTTACCAACCAGGTTGCAACAGGTACTCCCCAAAATGATCGCTGAAGATTGGTTGAGGTCTTACAAAACCTTGTCCGGCCTGAATTTAACCTTTGCCCGCCTGGCCCGACGCTTGCAGCGAGAAAATCATCTCCCTACTGCGGTTGAAGATATCGCCAATAATTATGTGGAGCTGGAGTCGGATTTTCTCAGCTTTTTTCCCGAGGCGATCGGTTATACTAGGAGTCTCACGGTCCGCCAAATGTATCCAGATTACCATGATGCTGAGTCAAACAACACAAGTTAAAGATTGGAAAGCTTACGTCAAAGAGTTTGAACGTGCGATCGGCAAGCAGGGCGTGGTGCAACGCAAAGAAGAGTTGCTGACCTACGAATGTGACGGGTTAACTAGCTATCGCCAACGCCCGAAAGTGGTACTATTGCCCGCAGCACTGCGGAAGTGGCAGCAGTGGTAAAAATATGCGATCGCTACCAACTGCCCTGGGTGGCAAGGGGCGCAGGTACTGGTTTATCCGGGGGTGCCTTGCCCGTGGAAGATTCGGTATTAATTTGCACGGCAATGATGCGGCAAATTCTGAACATAGATTTGGAAAACCAGCAGGTGGTCGTCCAACCCGCTGTCATTAATAACTGGGTAACTCAAGCAGTCAGCGGTGCGGGGTTTTACTACGCCCCGGACCCTTCCAGTCAAATTATCTGTTCCATCGGTGGGAATGTAGCGGAAAATTCTGGGGGCGTCCATTGCTTCAAATATGGAGTCACGACAAATCACGTGCTGGGATTAAAATTAGTCCTGCCCGATGGTTCCATAGTCGATGTCGGCGGCGAAGTTCCCGAACAACCCGGTTACGACTTAACCGGGATATTTGTGGGTTCTGAAGGCACCTTGGGCATTGCGACAGAAATTCGCCTGCGGATTATCAAGCAAGCAGAAGCGATTCGCGTTCTGTTAGCAGATTTTACCAGTATAGAAGCAGCGGGGGCAGCGGTGTCCGATATTGTCAGTGCGGGAATTATCCCCGCAGGAATGGAGATGATGGATAACTTCAGTATCAATGCCGTAGAAGATGTGGTCGCTACTAACTGCTATCCCCGGGACGCTGTTGCCATTCTCCTGGTAGAAATAGATGGTTTAGAAGTGGAAGTCGCTGCTAATACCGATCGCATCAGTGCTATTTGCCGTCAGAACGGGGCCCGGGAGATTAAAATTGCTACGGACCCCGAAAAACGCGCTTTACTTTGGAAAGGACGGAAAGCTGCTTTTGCGGCCATGGGTCGTATTAGTCCGGATTATTACGTCCAAGATGGGGTGATACCCCGCAGTCAGTTGCCCTATGTGCTACAAGAGATTGAGAATTTAAGCCAAAAACACGGCTATCCCGTTGCGAATGTGTTTCACGCCGGGGATGGGAATCTGCATCCGCTGGTTCTTTATGATAATTCCATGCCGGGGGCATTAGAAAAAGTGGAAGAATTAGGAGGAGAAATTCTCAAGCTTTGCGTAGCAGTAGGGGGCAGCATTTCGGGAGAACATGGTATTGGTGCTGATAAACGCTGTTATATGCCCGAACTGTTTACAGAGGCAGATTTAGAAACCATGCAATGGGTCCGTCAGGTGTTTAATCCCAAAGAATTAGCAAATCCTGGTAAAATATTCCCGACCCCCCGTACCTGTGGGGAAGCTGCCCGAGGGAAGCTGGAGATAACTAAACAGTTTGAGGGGGTGGAAGTATTTTGAGTCTTACCACATAGATAGCAGTCCATGCAGTCTTCACCGAAATTGAGTTCGTAGTAAACACTTCAGTGTTTCCGTGCCCCGTTCAGGGGCACGGTCCGCAGTTCGTAGTAAACACTTCAGGTCCGTGGGTTTACTGTTAGATTCTGAGGAAACTCACGCGATCTGGGAACAAGAAGCCTTGCTGAATCGCCTGACCGATCGCATTCGTGCTTCCTTAGAATTAGATGAAATTCTGCAAACAACGGTCAATGAAGTAGGAACCCTGCTAAATCTAGAAGGGGTGGACTACAATATTAAACTAAGCCAGTCCGTCACCGGACCGACTCGTCTCCAAAACCGGACGTGAGACTTTCGCCTCATCCGGCTCCTCAGCTTCAATGTCCCGAATCCGGGTGCGACCCTCATGACTACCGTCCGCAGCCGATTTCTTGTGATGACAGTAATCATGCAGTAACTGTAGGTTGGTATACACATCTTTACCCCCTAGCGAGCGAGGTACTACGTGGTCCACCTCCCATTTATCACCATTCACAAACAACATTTGGCAGTGTCCGCATTTGCCCTTTTGCTTCTTCATTAGGGTCAATATACGTTTCCCAATCATTGGACTCTTTTGCAATCTCTTGCTCCAGTAGAGAATATTTGCAAAATAAATAGCTCCTAGCGATCGGGTGTTGACCACACCCCTACCGAAGTCATAATAGAGTCAGCGCGAGAAGCCATCTACAGTCCGAAACACCCCTAATATCTCCGACCGATCTACCCACAATGCTCATAGGAACAGAAGAGTCGTACCAGGGAACGGAAGAGTCGTACCAGGGAACGGAAGAGTCGTACCAGGGAACGGAAGAGTCGTACCCGGGAACGGAAGAGGGGTGTGGTCAAAACCCATCGATCTAACATGGGCCTTCCCAGTCGCCGGATCCCCCCAAACCCCCCTTAAAAAGAGGAGGCTGTCTTCGCCCTTCTTTCGCAAGGCTTTCGCAAGGGGGCTTGGGGGGGGTGCGGTCACAAGTAGTTGATAGTCAGGTGCATCTGGTGAAGCATTCTAGCCCGCGCAGGCGGGCTTTGTTCATGTAGCCGGGCCCTTCAGGGTTCGGGCTCCTACCAACGGGTTTTGACCACTTGGGGGGGATCCCGTTGCAACTACTTTCCTGTGGGAATGGGAGTAAGATCGACTGGGGAGGTTTGGTGCATCCTGTAGATACGATCGCCAGCACTGCACAAACCAGTCGATCGAACACGCCGTTGATGACTTAACCTTGACAGTAGCAGCTAGGCTTTCGACCTTCAGATCGTCCATGCCGATCGTAATGGTCTCGTCCATCGGCAAAAGCACCAGCAGCTACTACAGCGGCAACATCGGGATACTGAGCTAGATAAAAGGCTTCGTCAAAATCAGATGAGACCTCTAGCGCTAGGCTTTCGACCTTCAGATCGTCCATGCCGATCGTAATGGTCTCGTCCACTGGCAAAAGCACCAGCAGCTACTACAGCGGCAACATCGGGATACTGAGCTAGATAAAAGGCTTCGTCAAAATCTTCATTTGTCTCACTCCCGGACCTGGATCCTAGCCTACCTTCAGATCGTCCATGCCGATCGTAATGGTCTCGTCCACTGGCAAAAGCACCAGCAGCTACTACAGCGGCAACATCGGGATACTGAGCTAGATAAAAGGCTTCGTCAAAATCTTCATTTGTCTCACTCCCGGACCTGGATCCTAGCCTACCTTCAGATCGTCCATGCCGATCGTAATGGTCTCGTCCACTGGCAAAAGCACCAGCAGCTACTACAGCGGCAACATCGGGATACTGAGCTAGATAAAAGGCTTCGTCAAAAAAGCGAGGTACGTCTTGCCAGTCCTCATTAGGTATTGATACATCATCATTCGGCGGAAAGAGATCTAATGGACCTTTTTCAGCTTCTCTCGGATCGTGCTCATATACTCGCTCACCATTGATGTAAAGCTCGTATGCTGGAAATCCATCATGTGAACCTGATATTCTATACTGAGCTTCTTCTCCCTCTTCTTGACGAATTTCAACCGTAATGTCGGCATCAATATTTGGAGTTAGCAATTCTGGCACTAATGGAATACCTCCACTCAATTTAAGTTGAGTTCTGACTATGTTATTACTGAGACGACTTACTTGAACAGAGTTATTGTCATCCGTAGGCGTTAAAGTACCCTCTTCATCTACAAGCTGCCCAAGTTGAATCCGATCCGGGAGAAGCGGGAGAAAGTCGGGGATGTCGATGTCAATAATCCCTCCAGTCAATGGACCATCAGCCATAAACGTACCCCACTCGACTACAGGATCGTTGACTTTTCCATCTCGATCTGCTGGATCTGCAGTTACAACTACTTTTTGTTTGCTTCTATGTGTTCCGTCGTTGTAATGAAAATCGCGATCGTCACCAAGAAGAAATGTCGTCTCAGCACGATTGACAATATCCTCGACAAGATACCCGACAACAGGACCTACAACAGGAATTGTTCCAACCAGTCCAACAGGCACGTTAATCAAACCCGAGTTCACCAATAATTCCCAGCTATCTTCAAGTCTAGATCCATCAAATAAGTCCTCCAGCCCAACTTGTCGATCGGGGATAAAAGTCCTAAGTTTAATTTCAACTTCATCATAATCATAAGTCGTCCCACTTTCGGATTCGGATTCAAATCTAGCCAAACGACCTTCAGATCGTCCATGCCGATCGTAATGGTCCCGTCCACTAGCAAAAGCACCAGCAGCTACTACAGCGGCAACATCGGGATACTGAGCTAGATAAAAGGCTTCGTCAAAATCAGGTAAGGCTTCATTAAAAGCAGGTTCAGTAGCCAAGACATTGCTGACAGCAGCCGAAGCTTGACCCGTTATTGGATCTGTAGATGGATCGCGATCCAGTAAAACGCTTTCGCCAGTATCGGGCATCAGCATGTCGTTAATGTCAATTATGTCTTGACTGACCCCAACTCCTGAGATACTCCTGTTTTGGGGAGTAATGATGTCCGGCCCTATATAACCTGCATCAAGAGGATGGACAAAGGAAGTCAACAAGTCATTCTGGTTCGTATCTGGTCCAAGATTAATCACAGCATTCACCTCAATCTGTTTTTCTGGCCTTTAAGAGTTACTGTAATTACTAGAATAGCGCGGTAATGTTGCCGATGTAATTGATAATTATACTTAATTTTGAATGATTTTTTATACCAATCTTTATTAATACTGTGTGATGATAAGAGTCGATTTATCTTCCTCCCGAAGCAATCTCCCGCTGCTGAACAGGGGAGATTGCTTCAGGGGGGAGGTTGACTCGGTTCCGCATGAGTTAGTTCCCCTCCTCGCAATAACAAAGAGGAGGTTTCGGCTTAAGTCAGTGCCATCTAGGTTGTGAATGGAGAATGAGAGTTGACTCTTGACAATGATGAGAGGAAAATGGATAATGAATGATAGTAAATGATATTCAAAAAATGAACCAGATCGCCCCTCAATTAGAAAGCATAGTCAGTCCATCATCTGCGGTCAGCTTCTCGCGCCTGGAAGTAAGGCAACGAGAAAGGTTCCAACGGGCATTAGCGCCAGGGGAGACGCCGGAGGTCATCGTCTATCCAAACAGTCCAGAGGAACTGGGCGCAGTCTTACAAATGGCATCGGAGCAAAACTGGCGGGTGCTGACCTGTGGGAATGGGAGTAAGATCGACTGGGGAGGTTTGGTGCATCCTGTAGATATTATAGTTAGCACTGCACGGCTGAACCAGGCGATCGAGCACGCCGTTGATGACTTAACCTTGACAGTAGCAGCGGGGGTGAAATTTGTCCAGATAGAAGAGATGTTAGCAGGTCACAATCAATTTCTGGCCCTGGACCCCGCCTATCCCGAAGATGCTACCATTGGCGGGATCGTTGCTACTGCCGATACTGGTAGCTGGCGACAGCGTTATGGCAGCGTCCGCGACAGGTTAATCGGCATTTCTTTCGTTCGCAGTGATGGTAAAATCGTCAAAGCTGGCGGTCGGGTGGTGAAAAATGTGGCGGGTTACGACTTGATGAAGCTGTTGACTGGTAGCTATGGCACCTTGGGGGTCATCAGTCAAGTTACCCTGCGCCTTTATCCTCTACCCGAGGCGTCGGGAACGGTGGTGTTAACAGGGTCTTCTCCGGCCATAGACAAAGCAACCCGCACTCTGTTAAACTCGGCCTTGACCCCGACAGCAGCAGACCTGACTTGTGACAGTGAGGGGATAAAATTAATTGCCCGTTTCCAAAGTATGGCAGAAAGCGTTAAACAACAGTCAGAACGACTGCTGGAAGTGGGACAAGCGCTGGGTTTAGAGGGGATTTTGTATTCACAGACAGATGAGGTTAATCTATGGAAAGGATTACGAGAACCAATCTGGAAATCTGGCGCAACAGCCCCAATTATCTGTAAAATAGGAGTAAGACCGACTGCTGCTGTGGAGGCACTGACTTTTTGCCAGAAAATGCCTGCAACCTCGATTTTTCGCGCAGGACACGCAGCCCTGTTCGCAGGTGTAATTCATGCCCGCACCGGGTTGGGACTTTTGCGATCGGATGCCCTGCGGTCTACCCAACTGCTGGAAATGCGATCGCACCTGGCGAGTAAAGGCGGTTTCCTCACAGTTTTATCAGCACCGGTAGAGTTAAAGCAAAAGATAGATGTTTGGGGTTACAAGGGGAATGAAATAGAGATTATGCGGGGCATCAAACAGCAGTTCGATCCCCAAAATATCTTGAGTCCCCACCGTTTTGTCGGTGGGATGTAATCAATGGAAAAATTAAGAAACCATGTTTTGACAAAAAACATGGTTTCTGGGCTACAATAGGTCAGGCAATAGATATTAGCTTATCATATCGATATTACAAAAAAAATGCAAACTTCTGAAAAGGTAACAAATGATTTAAGGCCAGCTAAAGAAAGTAACTTTCTGCGGCAAAATCCCCATATTAACCCAGGTTTTGATGCCCAAAACCCTCCGAAACAAGAGTTAATTGATGCCTGCGTTCACTGCGGGTTTTGTTTATCTACTTGTCCCAGCTATCGGGTAATTGGTAAAGAGATGGACTCTCCCAGAGGGCGAATTTATCTCATGGATGGGATAAATAAAGGTGAGGCCCCCTTGGCGGAGGCCACATCTCAACATTTTGATTCTTGCTTGGGTTGTCTCGCCTGTGTTAGTACCTGTCCTTCTGGCGTTCAGTACGATAAACTGATTTCGGCCACTCGTCATCAAGTCGAACGCAATATACCCCGGACTTGGCCCGATCGCCTGGTGAGAACTCTGATCTTTAACCTGTTTCCCTACCCTAACCGCTTGCGGACCTTATTAGCGCCCCTCTATCTCTATCAGAAATTGGGGTTGCAAAAAATCGTGCGTTCGACAGGTTTATTGAACAAAATCTTCCCGCGCCTAGGGGCGATGGAGGCAATTTTACCACAGATTAACTTGAGTGCTTTCCGGGATAAATTACCAGATGTAATTCGGGCCAAAGAGGAAAAACGCTACCGGGTGGGAGTAATATTGGGTTGCGTGCAACGGTTATTCTTCTCTCCCGTGAATGAAGCTACGGTGCGGGTTTTAACAGCGAATGGTTGTGAAGTTGTGATACCCAAAACCCAAGGTTGCTGTGCGGCGCTACCGGAACATCAAGGACAAACAGCCCAGGCGCAAGCATTGGCCAGACAGATGATTGACAGCTTTGCCGGGACGGGAGTAGATTATATAATCATTAATGCCGCAGGTTGCGGTCATACCCTGAAAGAATACGGACATATGCTGGCAGATGACCCCAATTATAGGGAAAAAGCGAAAGCATTTGTCAGTAAAGTCAGGGACGTGCAAGAGTTTTTAGCAGAGGTAGGATTGACGGCGCAACTTTCACCATTGCAGGATGGAGAGTTAACAATAGTATATCAAGATGCTTGTCATTTATTGCACGGACAAAAGATTAGCGTGCAACCGCGTCAGTTGTTGCAGCAAATTCCCGGAGTCAAGCTGCGGGAACCCCTAGATGCCGCCTTGTGTTGTGGCAGTGCGGGGGTTTATAATATGTTGCAACCAGAAGTGGCCGATGAATTGGGACAGCAAAAGGTGCAGAATTTGTTGAATACCGGTGCGGAGTTAATAGCTTCTGCTAACCCCGGTTGTTCCTTGCAAATTAAGAAGCATTTGCAAGGAAAGGAAATGACGCTGATGCATCCGATGGAATTGTTGGATTATTCCATTCGCGGGATAAAGTTGCCAATTTTGTAGCGATGGCCCTCACCCTAAAGGGTGGGGCTACACGAACAAAGCCCGCCTGCGCGGGCTTAATTGCTTGCATTGGGATGAACCCAACAATATCTACTATATCAAGTTCTTTAAGTGTAAAGGGTGATGACTGAATCTAGCAGAGATGAAGAGTATGTCAGAACCAGCCCACTTTTGAGCTGTATGAGATACAGACCTAAGTTTGGTCGCGGTGCAGGATTAACGCTAGAAGAATTTCAAAGACTGTATCAGGCTGAACAGATGGATATTAACGTTGCTTACCGTTACAGAAATGCACGCTGGTTAATTCTTTATGGTACAATCACAGGAGCGACAACAGATTCTACCTATGAATTTTTCCGTCAGGTACTGAACTACGACTTGGCAGATTTCTTTCAACGCCACTCCTCTAGGTTTAGGCAGGAAATGGAATCAGTCCTGCAAACTCTGCTACAGTAACCACAGTAACATGATTTCTCAAAGATCCGATCTAACATTCAAACATAATCTCAAGCAAGGAAGGCATGGTTGGCTGCGCCTGACTCCTGCCTATTCAATCAAGATAGTTCAGAATGTGCTAGCTTCTATAGGCAAACCCGAATTTGTCCTCGATCCCTTTTCTGGAACTGGGACTACAGGATTAGTATGTGCTGAACTGGGAATCAAAAGTGACCTAGTAGAAATAAATCCATTTTTAGTTTGGTTAGCAGCAGCAAAGATTGCCCATTATCATGCTGACGAACTAGATGCAGCTAATGCATTAGCTCGTGATGTTGCCTCCAAAGTATGTCAGAATATGACTGTTGACGATCTGTGGATTCCGCCTCTCAATTATATCGATCGCTGGTGGCTTACAGAAAGATTGATCGTCTTGGCAAATCTCTTCGATCGGCTGAAAAACATCTGCGGTGAAACTGCCGCCGTGAAACTATGTCTCATAGCCTTCTGTAAAGTAGTTATTAACTGGTCGAATGCGGCTTTTAATCATCAATCGATGTCATTTAAGAAGCATCATCAGAGGTTTTTGCCAGAAGAGCGAGATATGATAATTAATGATTTTATCACTCAAGTCCAGCAGATTGCCGCATCAGCAAAGCTACCTGTTTTGAGCAAAGTTACCATCCATCAAGGAGATTCTCGTTGCCTCGATCGCCTGTTATCTAGAACCTATGACTGCGTAATTACTTCACCTCCTTATCCTAACAGGATGAGTTATATCCGAGAAGTGCGACCCTATATGTATTGGTTGGGTTTTCTTAAGTCAGCGCGGGAAGCAGGAGAATTAGATTGGCAAGCAATTGGCGGCACTTGGGGGATAGCTACATCCCGCTTGCGATGGTGGCAACCTGGAAATATGAAAATCCCTCATGAAGGATTTGAGAATACGATCGAACAAATTTCTGTTCAAAGTCCTATCCTTGGTAATTATGTCCACAAGTATTTTCGCGATATTGCCACTCACATCGATCGCCTCAGTCGAGTTTTGGCAGCGGGGGCGAAAATCTACTATATTGTAGGAAATTCTAAGTTTTACGATACCCTGGTGCCAGTGGAGCAGATTTACATGAGCTTGCTGAGGGAATATGGATTTAGTAATGTTAGCAGTGCTGTGTTGAGGAAGAGAAACTCTAAAAAAGAACTTTACGAATTTGCTGTGTCCGCAGACTGGTTAGGATAATTGGTAAACTGTCAATTTAGGTTAACTTTTAATCAGTTTATTACTCGGAGTTTCGCTGTCTCGTGACAGCGCCGTTATCATCACGGGCGATCGTACCGCCATTTTATGAGGTGCTGACAAAAACATTAAGTAAGTCACCATCCGGGTCAGAATCATTTGCTAGCAGATCTATGAGAACTGGGATCCCTTCTCTAGTAGCAACAGAGTCATCAACAGCTATCGGGGCTTGGTTTGCACCCTCGACACTTACAATTACAGTGACGTCACTAATGCTGCACCTGAAGCTGTCAAGACCGCTGAATAGAGAGCAGCTTGTGGAAATGGGTAAAAAATCAATGTTTATATTACCGGTATTATGAAATATTTGCTTCGTTTAATTAGGCAATTTATAGTACAATTTACAGTGCTCATACTCGCCAAAAATAAGAGATAAAATATCTGCTAAGTCTGAATTGTCAAAGAATTTACAAAGCTAAAATTATGACCTAGTGCAGTAGTTATTTGTATTGCTTGGCATATTACAAATTGACGCGCGGAATGTGGGTAAAATAGTCATAAGTTGATTCAAACAGTTAACTATCCGTGACATTGAGCGTCAACATGAGCAAAATCAGATGGCCCATTTTGATAATTGCCGCCTGTTTCCTCTCCCCTGTCATGCCAGCACGGGCAGAGAAATTGCGGGTAGGCATTGCCGGAGCACCTCCCTTCGCGATTAATAATGACTCTAATCTCGAAGGCATTAGTATCGATATTTGGCAAAAAATCGCCGACTCTGAAGACATTGAATATGAATTGGTACTACAGAACAACACCGAGGCCACGCTCAAAGCCGTAGTTGACGGCGATCTAGATCTGGCGATCGGGTCGATCAGCATTACGGCCGATCGCCTGGAAAAGGTGGCCTTTACCCAACCCTTCTTCCTGGCGGACATCGGCGTGGTGCTGCCCAGGGAAACACCTACTCTGTGGAATAGAATCAGACCCTTTTTCGGGGTAGCCTTTATCTCCTCGGTAGCCATACTACTCGGCTGTATTTTTCTAGTCGGCAATCTGCTGTGGCTAGCGGAGAAGCATCGCAACGACCAGTTTTCCCACCAATACTGGTCCGGGGTGGGCCATGGGATGTGGTTTGCCCTGGTGACCTTGACCACGGTGGGCTATGGCGATTTCGCGCCCATTACCATCGCCGGGCGCCTAATTGCGGGTGTCTGGATGGTGTTGACGATGGTCACTGTCTCTTCCCTGACTGCTGGGATCGCCACAACCCTGACTCTTTCCCTATCCGACCAGGGAGGCGAACCTTTAGGCCACCCATCAGAACTCAAAGGACTTGCGATCGCAGTTGTTTCGGGAACGACGGGCGTCAAATGGGCCACCTATTATCAGGCACGATTAACAGAGAGGAATAACCTCAATGACGCGCTCCTCCTCTTGGAAGCGGGTCGAGTTGATGGCGTGGTCTTTGACAGTCCGGCCCCTCAAATATTATCTGCAAAAGCATCCCGAGGTTGATTTGAGACTGGCTAATTTTGCCGTATCCACTGAAACCTATGGTATTGCCTTGCCCTTTGAAAGTCCCCTGCTGCGCCAATTAAATGTCAAGCTGCTGAAGATGCAACAGGAGGGAACTCTCCGAGAAATCGAGGCTAAATGGCTCGATTAAAAGTTGTTAGTTGTTAATTTTAATTTCTCAATTAACAATTTTCAGTATCTAATCGCTGCCAAGTCAGTTTTCTAGTCGATTCATCAAAATGCCAGCGCAGCAAAGAAGCAGGTCGATCGGGTACCAAACCCAAAAGCCCGATCGCCCGTCTGGGTGCTTCTGTGGCCATGGCGATCGCCTCGGGCACTCCACGAATGCCCCATTTTACCAAATTCTGCACCCCTGCCAACAGGGGCAAAGTCGTCCCCGCCAGGGTTCCGTCCAACAATCTTGCCGTACCATTTTCCACCTGAATCTGACGTTTATCCCAAGGATACATCCCATCAGGTAATCCCAAAGGTGCCAGAGCATCGCTAACTAAAAATATCCCCTGGGGGCGAGTGCGTGCCAACAAATCCATCATCGTCGGACAGACATGCCGACCATCAGCAATTAAACCACATTGTACCCGATCGTTAACCAGGGCAGCACCTAACAATCCCGGCTCCCGATGATGTAAACTAGGCATAGCATTAAAAGCATGAGTTACCATTGATGCTCCTCCTGCAAAGGCCAGATTCGCTTCTGCTGCCGTAGCTTGAGAATGTCCCAGACTCACTGTAATACCCAACTCTCGTAAATAAGGAATTACCTTACCCGTAGCATCTAATTCTGGTGCCAGAGTCATCACCTTCACTACCCCAGGGTAATCTCCCAGCACCCGCTTGACATTTTCTATTGTTAGTGGTAATAAATATTCAGCCCGATGAGCGCCGCGTTTGGCGGGATTCAGAAATGGTCCTTCCAGATGAACGCCCAAAATTTGGGCCCCCTGTTGTCCAAAGCCCGCGCAGGCGGGCTTCGTTCCTGTAGCCCCACCCTCGTTCCCTGGCTCTGCCTGGGAACGCAAGGGGGTGGGGTGGGGGTGGGGTAACAAAATGGGGATTATGCTGTTGGGAGATTTCCGAGAAAATAGAGAGCGATCGCTGTATTTTTTCTACGGCAGTAGTCACCAGGGTGGGCAAAAAAGCGTCAACACCCTGATGCCAGAGGAATTGACAAATTTCTCCGACCTTGGTAATGTGTTCGGAATCGACATCAGTAAAAGCTAAACCCAAGGCACCATTAATCTGTAAATCGACGCCACCCAAAGAAAGCCAATCTCCTGCCAGATTTAGCACTTGGGTAGCCGCAGGATCGGACTTGTTGGTACTCATGGGAGCTATAGATGCGATCTCGGCCCCTCTGCGGATCCGAAGCATCTGTTTAGACTCGTATCCAGGCAATAAGGCATTAATAAGATCGATCTGCTGTTCTTTCACCTTCTTCCAACCTCCGGGCAGGCGATCCGCCCGCCCTACGTAATAACATGAATCAACCATTAATTGGCATCATCATGGGCAGCGACTCTGACTTGCCCACCATGCAAGAGGCGATCGCCGTCTGCGAAGAATTCTTCATTGAAAGAGAAGTCGCGATCGTTTCCGCACACCGCACGCCAGAGAGAATGGTAACATACGCCCAGCAGGCACGCAAGCGGGGTTTAAAAGTAATTATTGCCGGTGCCGGTGGAGCCGCCCATCTCCCCGGGATGGTAGCTTCCCTCACCCCCTTGCCAGTGATCGGCGTCCCCGTACCCAGTCGCCACCTGCAAGGGGTGGACTCTCTCTATTCGATCGTGCAGATGCCCCGAGGCATCCCCGTGGCCACCGTGGCGATCGGCAATGCCAGAAATGCTGGCTTGCTGGCCGTGCAGATTTTAGCAACCGGTCAGCCAGACTTACAAGAGAGAGTGCAGCAATATCGCCAAACCCTCACCCAGTCAGTGATGGCAAAGCAGGAACGGCTGGAGGATCTAGGATATCAACAATATCTCAGCCAAATGTCTTAAAAAATCCGATAGTAAGGCAAAATTCAAAATTATGTATCCCAAGATACAGAATATCAGGCACGGACTTGATGCAATCGATCTATCTTGCTTCTCTGTCATCTGTGTCATTTGATTAAAGATGGCGGTGAGAAGGCAGCTCACGCATGAGAGAGGATTCACAACCAATCGAATAAGCCATTGTCAGCGCTTTCCTTTTGATGTCTAAACTAATGCAAAAAAACAAATTGAAAAATAGCAAAGTTCGGGAATATTTGAGCGCAGATGCCAGGAATATCCTAGGAAAAATAGGAGTGGGAAAATTATCATATAGCTGGCTCGCATGCATTCCCCTAACCGCCCTGATTGTTGGGATATGGAGTTTGGCAGCTACAGCCCAAGAAGCAGAACCTCTGACTCCAGAATACGTTCAGGGGGTATTAAACACCATCTGGATAGTAGTGGCAGCAGTGCTGGTGATCTTCATGAATGCTGGTTTCGGCATGTTAGAAACGGGCTTCTGTCGCCATAAAAATGCTGTCAACATTCTGGCAAAAAACCTGATCGTATTCGCGATCGCCACGATCGTATTTTGGGCGTTGGGTTTTGCCTTGATGTTCGGTCAGGGCAATTCTTTCGTTGGATTTAGCGGCTTCTTCTTGCTCAGTGAAGACCCGCGACCTACGGACTCGATCCCTTTCCCGCAGGCTTGCCCATATCAGTCTTTTTCCTGTTTCAGGTAGCTTTTGCCGCCACGGCAGCCACGATCGTATCTGGGGCAGTGGCCGAACGGATTGAGTTCGTCGCCTTTTTAATCTTCAGCGTCTTGATCGTCGGGATTTCCTACCCGATCACCGGACATTGGTTATGGGGAGGCGGTTGGCTGAGCGAAATAGGCTTCTCCGACTTTGCTGGATCGACAATTGTCCACTCAGTCGGTGGCTGGGCGGCTCTAGTGGGAGCAAGAATGCTCGGGCCGAGGATCGGCAAGTACAATGAAGACGGTAAACCCCGAGCCATTCCCGGTCACAACATGAGTATTGCCACCCTGGGCTGCTTGATTCTGTGGATCGGCTGGTTTGGCTTCAACCCAGGTTCGGAATTAGCTGCGGACGAGGCAGTTCCCTTTATTGCGGTAACCACTAATTTAGCTGGAGCCGCAGGGGGCGTGACAGCAACCTTCACCTCTTGGGTCAAGGATGGTAAGCCCGACTTGTCGATGATCATCAATGGTATCCTGGCAGGCTTAGTGGGTATTACCGCTGGTTGCGATGGTGTTTCTTACACGGGCGCCGTGATTATTGGTGCCATTGCGGGGGTCATTGTCGTGTTCTCCGTCGGCTTCTTTGACAAGATCAAAATTGACGACCCGGTGGGCGCAACCTCCGTTCACTTGGTTAATGGTATTTGGGGAACCCTTGCAGTGGGACTCTTCAATACAGAGTCGGGCTTGTTTTATGGCGGCGGCCCCGGTCAACTGGTCAAACAAATCATTGGCATTGTGGCGATCGGAGCCTTTACAGTCATTACAAGCTTCATCTTCTGGAAGGCGATCGAAGCAACTGTGGGTATGCGCGTCGGACCCGAACATGAATTTGAGGGTTTGGACATTGCCGAACATGGCATGGAAGCCTACAGTGGGTTCCTCAAGGAAAGTGGTACTCTAGGGGCGGTGGCGAAATGGCAGGTAGCCACGGCGATTTCACAGGTACTCGGCTCCAGTAACAATTGTACTAATTGTTACTTCTTCATCTGCCTCGAGCCATTTGAAGGGAAATAACCCTCTAACCCGGTTTTTGTCAAAACCGGGTTTCTCAATTTAAGCAGATCCTCCCGGTTGAGAGTGCCAGACAGAATATAGAAAGCTATAATGGAATAGTTGCGGCTTAGAAGGGTACGATAATCTAGGAGATCAATTATGGTAAAATCAGAATCTTCTTTACGTTGGCCCACTAGCGACGAGCTACGGCGGCTCGTGACGAAACTCCTGTGGATGATGAACTGCAAAATTTAGTCCCCAACCTATTGGGGTTAATATTAGGCTCCCTCTGGGGAAACCGGTGGGATTGGTTTTTTGGAGTAGATATGGGAATTTATTTCAGAAGCTCTTGGGCCAATCCCGAGTGCCGATCGTCCCGGATGGTTTTCTCAGCTTGGGGGTCGATCGGGTGAAGGGCAATAGATTAAGAAAGAGTTACTTTGTTTGGGAAGAGAAGGATATTATTCCTACGCTGGTCCTGGAAGTGGTATCGGAAAAATATGGAGGGGAATACCATGAAAAAATGAGAGATTATGCCAGGTTGGGGGTGCTGTACTATGTTATTTAAAATCCCGAGTTTTTCGCTAGACATAACGAACAGCCATTTGAGCGGTATAAACTGGTAAATAAAACTTATCGGCTACATCTGGCAGAACCATTCTGGATGCCGGAGATTGGTTTGGGAATCGGTCGCGGAACGGGAACTTGTTGGGGATTGACTCAAGAGTGGCTTTTCTGGTATGACGAGCAGGGAAATCGGTATCTTACGCCAGAAGAGACGGCCCTAGCAGAGCAACAACAGCGTCTGGAAATCTCTCAACAGGTGGCAGAAATGTCTCAAACTATGACAGAAATGTCTCAACTGCTAGCTCGCTATCGAGAGCAGTTTGGGGAATTGTCATAAAGATAATAGGCGGGTACACTGCATATTTGCCTCGCCGCCCGAACCCGTTCCCAGGCAGAGCCGTGGGAACGAGGGGTCCGGCTACATGAACAAAGCCCACGCTCCCTTCCTCGCAGCGGAGGGGGCGTTAGGGAGCTGGCAGGGGCTAGATTACAAAAGTGAGATGCACCCTAGCGGTGAGGGGGTGACGGCTCCCTCACCGCAATTTACTATTCAATCGGGCAAGGCACAGGATCTGAATATCACCTATAATAAAAATTAGCAATTTACAATAAGCCAATAGCCAATGGATACTAAAGCATTTACCCGGGCTCTGAAACAGTCAGAAAACTATCATCGTAGGGGATTTGGTCACGCTGAGGAAGTTGCTGGCGTGATGAACTCCGCTTATCAAAGCAATCTGATTCAGGAAATCCGGAATAATAATTATACCCTGTCTCGCGGCGATGTCACCATCCGCCTGGCGGAGGCATTTGGTTTTTGCTGGGGAGTGGAACGGGCGGTGGCGATGGTTTACGAAACTCGCCAGCAGTTCCCCACGGAACCGATCTGGATCACTAATGAGATTATCCACAATCCTTCAGTTAACCAGGATCTGCGGGATATGCAAGTTGGGTTTATCCCTCTGTCGGAAGGCAAAAAGAACTTTTCTGTGGTTGACAAGGGTGATGTGGTGATTCTCCCCGCCTTTGGTGCTAGCGTCCAGGAAATGCAATTTCTGAATGATAAGGGTTGCAAAATTGTCGATACTACCTGTCCCTGGGTGACGAAGGTCTGGAATACGGTCGAGAAGCACAAGAAAAAGGCTTACACTTCTATAATTCACGGCAAGTATACACATGAAGAGACTGTTGCTACCCGTTCCTTTGCAGATAAGTACTTGATCGTACTGAATATGGCAGAAGCAGAATATGTCTGCGATTATATTCTTAATGGTGGCGACAAGCAAGAGTTAATGGCGAAATTCTATCGCGCCTGTTCGGCTGGCTTTGACCCCGATCGGGATTTAGAGCAGGTTGGCATTGCTAATCAGACTACCATGCTGAAGACCGAAACGGAGCAAATTGGCAAGCTGTTCGAGCGGATAATGATGAAAAAGTACGGTCCGGAACATTTAAATCGGCATTTCCAAAGCTTTAATACTATCTGCGATGCGACTCAGGAACGCCAAGATGCTATGTTGCTGTTGGTAGAAGAACAGTTGGATTTGATGGTGGTTATCGGTGGGTTCAATTCTTCTAATACTACTCATCTGCAAGAAATGGCGATCGCCCGCAATATTCTTTCTTATCACATTGACAGTGTGGAGCGGATTTTACCTGGAAATCGCCTGGAACACAAACCCTTGCACGAGGATTTAGAAGTGAAAGAAAATTGGTTACCAGAGGGCCAGATTATCGTCGGGGTAACTTCTGGTGCTTCGACACCCGATAAAGTTGTCGCTGATGTGTTGGAGAAGATTTTTGCCCTGAAAGCTGCTTGAAGAATGGCTGCGCCCCCAGCGCAGCGCGATCGGCGATCGGTAATTATTAAGAAACCCGCTAAGAAACCGGGTTTTTTGGGTTTCTGGGCTGCTGATGAATAAGCAAAAATACAGCTCGAACATAGTATAGCAATTTTCAATCGTGAAAGTTTAGAAACCCGGTTTCACAGAAGTGGTTTCTGGGGATCTTTTAGTTTGCCAATCATTTCTGCTTGCTATAGAGTTGGGTTTCGTTCCTAAACCCAACCTACAGGATGACATTTTTCATGTTTTTGGGTTTATAATTGTACCCAATATAGAGTTGGTCAAAGATGAGCAGGGTCTAATGGCTTATTTTGCTGAAGTCCAGTTTCACATAGACGATCGATTGTTCCATCGCTTCAAAGCATTAAACAATGCAAGCAGGAAGCAATTGAAAAGGGCTTCCTGGAATTAGTACCCCGGTTGCTGGCGGCGGGGTTGACTGTAGAACAATTGGCGGAGATATTGGAACTGACGGTGGAACAAGTTCGGCAAGCTGCCCAAAGTCGGTATAATTGATGCTGGGCCAGAGTGCGATCGATAAACCTGGGGTGGGAGGACGATAAACCTGACCAGATTCCTCTCTTCCCTGGGGTGGGAGGACGATAAACCTGACTAGATTCCTCTTCTACCTGGGGTGGGAAAACGATAAGCTTGACCAGATTCCTCTCTTCCTAGGCTAAGTTGATAATAAATCTGACCAGATTCCTCTCTTCCCTGGGGTGGGAGGATGATAAACCTGACCAGATTTTTCTCTTCTTAGGCTAAGTTGATGATAAGCCTGACCAGATTTCTCTCTTCCCTGGGGTGGGAGGACGATAAGCCTGACCAGATCTCTCTCTTTTTTGGGGTGGAAAAACGATAAACCTGACCAGATTCCTCTCTTTTCTGGGGTGGAAAGACGATAAACCTGACCAGATTCCTCTCTTTTCTGGGGTGGGAAGACGATAAACCTGAGCAGATTCCTCTCCTCCTAGGCTAGGTTGATGATAAACCTGAGCAGATTCCTCTCCTCCCGGGGCTGGGAGTAGGGCGATCGGTAACAAAATTCCACAGGGCATTAATGCCACTGCCGTTTAATCCATTCTATGACAGCGGGGAGAACATCGGACTGATTTTTGTCCAAATTGCCCAAGGCTTCTGCTGCACGACTACGCACAGAAGAATCTTCATCGTCGAGCTGCTGAATCAGGGCCGAGACCACCTTCTCATCCCTGGCGCCCAAGGCTTCTGCTTCCCTACGCACAAAAGGAATTTTATTGTCGAGCCGCTGAACCAGGGCCGAGACCACCTGTTCATCCCTGGCGCCCAAGGCTTCTGCTGCACTCAAACGCACAGAAGAATTTTCATCGTCGAGCCGCTGAATCAGGGCCGAGACCACCTTCTCATCCCTGGCGCCCAATTTGACTAAGGCTTTTGCTGCAAGCGCCCAAGAATATTCATCGTCGAGCCGTTGAATCAGGGCCGAGATCACCTTTTCATCCCTGGCGCCCAATTTGCCCAAAGCTTCTGCTGCACTCGAATGCACAATCCATCTAAGATATTTATCGTCGAGCAGCCGAACCAGGGCCGAGATCACCTTTTCATCCCTGGCGCCCAATTTGCCCAAGGCTAATGCTGCACTCAAACGCACAAAAGAATCTTCATGGTAGAGGTGCTGAAGCAGGGCCGAGACCACCTTCTCATTCCTGGCGCCCAAAACGCCCAAGACTAATGCTGCACTCCAACGCACTTTATCGTCGAGCACACTCTCACGCACAACGCCGAGAGCACTTACAGAAGAATTGTAGTTAGAAAACCAGCTGAACCGCTCAACCAGGAAATTGCCCAAGGCTTCTTCTGCATACTCAAGCCTATTATATTCTCCATTCTTTAGCCACTGAACCAGGTCCGAGACCATCTTCAACTCAGAGCTGTTCAAATAGCGCAAGGCTTCTGCTGCATAACTAGACAGCTCCTGAACCAGGGCCAAATTGCCGAAACCCTTTCTTGCACTCCAAAACGCAATTGTACCCGAAAGCGCAAAGTTAGGATTTTCATAGACCCGCTGAACCAGGGCCGAGACCACATACTTATCCCTGGCGCCCAAATTGCCCAAGGCTTCTGCTGCACTCTCACGCACATCAGAATCTTTATCGTAGAGCCGCCGAACCAGGGCCGAGACCACCTTCTCATCCTTGGCGCCCAATTTGCCCAAGACTAATGCTGCTTTCCTACGCACAAAAGAATCTTCATGGTAGAGCCCCTGAACCAGGGCCGAGACCACCTGTTCATCCCTGGCGCCCAATTTGCCCAAGGCTAATGCTGCACTCTTATACACATAATAATCTCTATGGTTGAGCAACTGAACCAGGGCCGAGACCACCTTCTTATCCCTGGCGCCCAATTTGCCCAAGGCTAATGCTGCACGACTACGCACAAAAGGATCTTTATCGTCGAGCAGCTGAACCAGGGCCGAGACCACCTTCTTATCCCTGGCGCCCAATTTACCCAAGGCTAATGCTACACTCCTATGCGCAGTCGATACATCAAACCCATCGTCAAAGTCATCGTCATCGTCGAGCCGCTTAACACAAGTGGCCGTAGGCCGCTGGGTTGACACCCACTCTCCGATTCTTACTGTAGGTGGTGTAGGTGGTGTAGGTGGGGTACGAATGACCCTTAGAAATGGCGATGCCGATCTATCTAGCCACTTAACCAGGGCCGAGATCGCCTTCTCATCACTGGCGCCCAATTTGACCAAAGCTTCTGCTGCACTTTTATGCACATCAGAATCTTCATAGTCGAGCAGCTGAACCAGGGCCGAGACCACCTTTTCATCCCTAGCGCCCAATTTGCCCAAGGCATATGCTGCACGATTACACTCCTCAGAATGATCGTCGTCGAGCAGCTGAACCAGGGTCGAGACCACCTTTTCATCCCTGGCGCTCAATGTGTCCAAGGCTTTTACTGCATCCATACACACCATACGCAGATTATGATCTTCATGGTCGAGCTGCTGAACCAGGGTTTCAATTTCCCCTAAGGCTACCTGATATTTCCGCGATTTACTTTCGTCAATATCCTCTGTTACCATGTCTTGGGTCATGGTTATCCTCCAAGTTACCTTAAACCGATCATATTATATTGTCGCAAATAGGTTGAATTTGAGATATTTCATTTGTCCCGTTAGCCCGCAGGCCCGCTTTCGCCAGATCCTGGGAGCACGCTCCGGGAACCCTCCGCTACCCAGGATCTGGCGAGGGAGCAGGGAGAGGGGAGAAAATCATTGATCTATAATGGTTTGAAGTTGCTGGGGGGCGACGCCCGGGAATAAGGGATGATGGGCGCCTCTGTCCCAAGCGGGAATGGCAGGCGATCGCGCTCTATGCTATGCTATAATTAGAGAGAAATAAAACACCAACATGATTAGCAGATTCACATTAGAGATTCCGGTTCACTGGCAGGTTTGCTACAATCTGCTTAACCTTGTCAGCACTATATTCAAGCGGGTCAAGAAAAAAGTCAAAGCACTTTTTGAAGAAATGACCGTACACAATCGAGGCTACTGGGAGAGACGGTTGAAGGAAATTAAAAATTTTGCTATGCAAATTAAAAGAGAAAGTCTTTCGGAAGCGCAACTACGGAAAATTCTGGAAGACAGTTCAGAAGATGTAGATGCCGTTATAGAAGCTTTAGAGGAAGCATCTGAGATAATGGAAGAGTATACACCAACTTTGTTTAGGTAAAATTGATTAAGGAGAGATTATGATGGAAAAAGGAGACTCTTGGCAAGCGGGGATTGAGATGTTGAAGCACAATCGAGATAAACTAGAAGCTCAACTAGGAAAAGATCGAGTAGAGCGACTACTGTTTAATCTGGAAGAAATTAGCTTAGACATTACAAAATGTGTTAACCGCCTAATAGATTGTGCTAGTCAGGATGCTAAGTTAGAGGAGCTGTCAGAAATATTTGACTGGTTTCAATATGGTTCTATTCCTCATATTTTAGGACATCTGGAAACCATCGAAGAAATCCTTGATAATCATCTGGTTGGCGAAGATCCTGAAAGTAGAGTTCAGTTGGGAAATTAGGGATGATGACAATGCCTGCAAAAGATGTCTTTCACGAGCTTGTTAAAACTGCCCTCGAGCATGAAGGGTGGATAATTACTCACGATCCCTATCATATCGATTTAGGATTTGTCGATTTCTACATCGATCTCGGCGCAGAACGCTTAATTGCAGCAACAAGAGATGGCGAAAAAATTGCAGTAGAGATTAAAACGTTCCTGGCACCTTCAACCATTTCCGAGTTTCATGCCGCAGTGGGTCAATTTATTAACTCTCGCATTGCTTTGGAAGACGAGGAAGCAGATCGACGGTTATATCTCGCCGTTCCATTAGATATTCACAAGCGCTTCTTCAAATATCCATTTATCCAAACAGTCATTCGCCGCAACCAGATTCCTTTACTGGTCTACAGCACGGAAAAGCAGGAGATCGTTCAATGGATAAACTAGATTTATATCGTCAATTAATTCAAGAATCATTACTTGAAAGAGCGAAATTACGTTCCCCAAACGATCCAATTAAAAGTGAGACGGTTTTCGATCGAGAGGGCGATCGCTACCAACTTGTAAACTTGGGATGGAAAGATAGCAGCACGCGCATTTATGGTTGCGCCTTGCACATTGATATCATTGAGGGTAAAATTTGGGTCCAACATGACGGAACTGAGGATGCAATTGCAGATTGGTTAGTTGCCAAGGGAGTGCCAAAACAAGATATCGTATTGGCATACCATGCACCGCACGTGCGCCAGTACACCGAGTTTGCTGTAGGTTGAAATTGTCCGTAACGGGTTTGCCCAGATAACTGACGATCGATATTCCTACTGTCCTGCTGCGTAACTCAATTGGACGAATATTGCTTTATAGCTTGACGAAGGTAACAGTCTGACTTGATAATAGCATATTATCCAACTATCCGACAGCAGTAGAAGATGACAACAGAAGCATCAACCCGCAAAGCTTGGGCAAAAGCCCTAGCACGACCGGCAACAGAATTTCCTCTGACTCAGCTACCCATCTTGGCCAGTGAAATTCCCCCAGGGTTGCGCGGTACTCTCTGATGCCCAATTTGTCCAAGGCTTTTACTGCTACTGCATCCACCATACGCCGATTATGATCTTTATGGTCGAGCCGCTGAACCAGGGTTTCAATTTCCCCGCGCTAACGCCCGGTTCCCCACCCGATCGCCTTCCGAACCTCGCGGGGAGTTACGCCATATTTTGTCGCAGAAACCCGGTTTCTTGTCTGTCTGACTATAACTACTTTTGACCTATCTCAAGTGATTCGGCAATTCTTTAATCTCAAATCTAAAATCCTTGCATTAGTATGAGGTTCTTAGATCTCGTGCTATAATAGCTGACAAAGCTATTTACAGACCGATGAAGATGAAATTAGACCGGATAACTAGCAATCCAGCGCGCATGAACGGACAACCCTGTATCCGCAATCTGCGCTTGACAGTTCGTCGGGTAATTGAATTGTTGGCCACCTACCCCGATCGGGAAGAATTATATCGAGAATTTCCCGAACTCGAAGAAGAAGACATTCAGCAAGCTCTAATTTTTGCATCCACTTACTGCAAACTAGAATTGCCTAGGGTGGTGTCGATGGGATTTCACGGAACTTGGAAACCAACGCTATGAGTAAGATCTAAACTCAAATACCAACAGACCAATGGGTGACAGGGACTTGGGATGAGTACGTCCAGAGTATAGAAGACCCATTGTATAAAAAAGCTAAAGGCTATTATCATCGAGGACAGTTGAGAATTGAAATGGCACCAGTAGGACACGACCATGCTAGCGATAACTCGATCCTGGCGGACGACTTAGGGCGCAAACGGATCCTGTACGAAGACTTAGAAATACCCGAATATTGGGTAACGGAACGTCAGCAAGCAGAGGTAACAGCCTTTAGCATTAATAATAATGGCAGTAGGCGGATTAGAGAATCTAAAGTTTTGCCAGGTTTTTCTATGGCCTTACTTGCAGAAGCATTACAGCGCAATCTTGCCGGGAACCAGTCCCAGGTAGTCACCTGGTTATTGGCTCAATTTCAGACTAGCAGTTAAAATAGAAACAGCAATAAATGTAGGGTGGGCACCGCCCACCAGAAGTAAAATGTAGGGTGGGCACCGCCCACCAGAGGCGATCGGGAAAGTAAAAGGGTAAAATGTAGGGTGGGCACCCACCAAAGGCGATCGGTATAGTTGTAAAGAAGGTTATATGATTGAGATAATCTTAAGCATTATGATATTAGTCGGTTTCAACCGACTTTAGCTTTTAGCCGGGGGTTTGAAGGCGGTGTGACAGCGAAGAGTTGAGATGGGGGTTGACAGGAGTCAGCTTAGAGGTTATGATAGGGAAAGAAGGAATGCAGAACATGCCAGTAAATTAGGATCGAATAGATCGGGAGGAAAGATTGTCAGATAAGGAGTTACAGCAGATCCAGGATCTCCAATTCGCAGACCTAGAAGCGGCCAACGCATTGCTGAAGGAATTTATCATCGCTAACCTGGATTTTCAGGTGGAAACGGTGCAGATACGTCCCTTAGCTGTCTCCCTCAACTCCCTGAATGGGTTGATAACTACAGCAGATGGGACCAAATATTTCTTCAAAACCCATGTGGAACCCCAAAGCATTATTAACGAATATTACAATTCCACGATTCTGGCCGAGGCGGGTTATCCGGTAATTCAACCCATACATAGTTCCACGGAATGGGGAAAGCAGCTATTGATTTATGAGTTCTTCGAGACTCCTTCGATGTTTAAGGTTATCCGCGACCTGGAAATGGATCGCAGAACAGATGCCGATCGGGTTATATCTATACAAGAAAAAGCTGACGAACAACTGTGGGACATTTATCGGCAAACCCTGCAACCCTTGGAAAAAGCAGCACATGCCCGATCGCCCATTCATCAGCTATTCTACCACAGACTCACGGGGGGGCGCTTCGCTAACTTCTATCAAGGGACGGATATATTCCTGCCAGGAGGGAAAATAAATTATAATAGTCTGGCATCAATGCAGTGGAACATTAATGGTATACAATATCAAGATACTCTAGGACAACTGGTGCAGCAGGCGATCGGACTCTTGGAACCATCCCGAACACGGCTACGCGCAGAAAAATCGGTCTCGAATGCGCTGCGCGCACGCTACGCGATCGTCGGACATGGTGACGCCCATAATGGTAATCTGTTTATAGATGTCGATCGCGGTTCTATGGTATACTTCGATCCGGCATTTGCGGGTCGCCACTCGCCCTTGCTGGACCTGGTCAAGCCCCTGTTTCACAATGTCTTCGCTATCTGGATGTATTATCCAAGGGAAATTGCCGAGAGTCTGTCTATCCGCTGGGAAATAAAAGGTGATACCATGATGGTAGAACATGATTTTGTCCCCTCGCCAGTGCGGGTGGCCCCTGCTGCGATCGAAGCTAGAACGAGTGCTCAAACCCCTGTTAGGCGAACTTTCATCTCGATGTATGCTGGAGGAAAATTGGCGGGAATATTTGAAATTAGCTCTGTTTTGCTGTCCGTTCCTGACAATGAACCTGAGTGATGTCAAAAAATTCCCCCCGGAAATAACGCTGCTAGGTTTGGCTATGTCTGTGGAGATGGGTAGCACCAGTTCTGGTAGTATGAAGAGTTTACTGGATACTGAACTGGGTTCGTAGTGAGGACTAAAGTCCTCAACATCCTTAAAGTGGGGCGGAAAGACTAAAGTCTTTACTACGAACCGGATGCGAACGGGATACGAACGTTAAAGTGATATTAGGAAGGATAAAGGTGGACAATACAGATCGACTCAGGATTTTGATTTTTGACCTGGATGGCGTCATTACTAGCGAGAAAAAATATTGGAATACGGCCATACTGACTGTATGGGAACTGATTTATAGTCAAGAATATCTAGGCCTGAATAACTATTTTGGTTCGGAGACTAACTTGTCCCAGGTATTGCAAGAAATGGGCGAACGGGTTATCCCCAGTAGTTTTATTTATGAACTGAAAAGTCGCGCGATTAATTCCAACTGGGACCTGACATTCTTTGTCTTTTGTCTGCACTTAGTGGGAATATTGAGCGAATTAAATAAGGTGGAACCAGATGGTTGGCGGGAAATACTCAAAAATGCCCCGGTATGGGAAAACTTACAGCAGTTAGGTGGCAAGTTGCGCGATCGGGGGTATAATTACAAAATCAGCGAGGGGATAATTGCTAAGTTTTGGCAGGAAACAGAATCCCTAACGGGCAATGCCGTGCTAGAATATCTAGGGGAGTTTATCGATCGGCGTTTGGGGGTGAATGTCCCGGCATTGGCACCGAAAGGAGATATATGGCAACTATGCTATGGTAATTTCCAAGAGTGGTATGAAGGGAAAAAAGATTATCAACTGCTAGATGATGAAACGGTACTAGAATTAAGTAAAATTGAGGCAACACTCAAAGAATTGTGTTGTCGCTATAGTTTGGCGATCGCCACCGGCAGGCCCCGGACGGAAGCGATCGGGCCGCTGCAAGCATTGGGACTGCTAGAATATTTTGACCCCAAGCGCATTGTCACCTATGATGAAGTGTTAGCAGCTGAGTCCCTAATGTCGCAAAAGGGGAAAAGGGTGAAGCTGGGCAAACCCCATCCATTTGTGGTACTAAAGGCAATGGATCCCTATATCAATGTGGAAGCTTTGTGTAGTTCCGAATATCAGCAGTCAGACCACAAGTATGCTGCATATATAGGTGATGCTGCCAGCGATGTGGTTGCTGCTAAAGGCGCTGGATGTATGGCGATCGGGGTACTGACGGGTTTTGCCACCGGGGAGGCGAGAGAAAATAAGCGGCGCAAGTTTGCTGAGTTGGGCTGTGATGCTATTCTCAACAGTATAGTAGAACTGCCAGAATGGCTAGAACATAGGTCAAGAAGTCTCACCCAGGAGGTTTCGACAACAGAAGAAGTTTCATCAGCATTGCCCGAGAAGGAACCAGATTTATCGACCGATGCCCTAGGGTTACAAGAAAGGAAGGATATGGTTAACCAACACGTTAAATCTTTAAGTCCCAAGGTGGCGGGACCGCCCAAAGCAGATAATGCTATTCGTCTGGATAAGGGAGAGTTACCTTATCCGCCCTCTCGCTATGTAATAGAGGCGATCGCCTCGGCGGCGCGGACGATCAACCGCTATCCTGATATTCTGGGGGGCGAACTGCGAGGTGCCTTAGCTAAGTATACCAAAGCGAAGCCCGAACAGATTATCATTGGCAATGGTTCCGATGACCTGATCGAACTGATTGTGAAAACCTTCGTGCAACCCGGAGAGGAAGTATTGCTGCCAGTTCCGACCTTTTTCGTCTACTGGCATTCTACAGAACTTATCAATGCCCGTCCAGTGTTTGTCCAGAGAACGGCAGATTTTGGCCTGGATCTGGAGGCGCTGTTGCAGAAAGTTACGCCTCAAACGAAGGTGCTATTTATCGCCAACCCCAATAACCCCACCGCTAACCTGGTGGCGCGGGAGACGATTATTCAGATCCTCGATCGCGCGGACTGCATGGTAGTAGTAGATGAGTGCTACTATGAAATCTGTCAGGAAACAGTAGCGGACTTGGTAGATAAATATCCCCATCTGATTGTATTGCGCAGTTTCTCGAAAAGCTTCGGCTTGGCAGGGCTGAGAGTGGGATACGCTATTGCGAATGAAGTCATCGTCGATTATCTCTATCGCGCCGCCCAACTCTTCCCCGTCAGTAAACTGGCCCTGGTAGGCGCGATCGCGGCCTTAGAAGAAATCTCCTACGTAGAGGCCAACCTGGATCAAATTCGGCGGGAAAGAGGCAAGTTAGCAAAAGCACTGCAACAGTTAGGTTTCATCGTCTATCCCTCAGCAACGAACTTTTTGTTCGTGAGAACGGAACCCCTAGGAATCACCTCCAAGGATTTAGTAGCGGCCCTGCAAGAGAAAAATATCTTTGTCGCCGACTTCGGTGGTAAACCAGGGTTGGATGAGTACTATTTTAGAACAGCAGTGGGCACCCGCACCGAAAATCAACGATTGCTCAATGGGTTGCAGGAGGCGATCGCTCCAGAAGGAAAAGGGGCGTTGCACATTTTTGGGATGATAGCAGCCAATTGTTGAAAATTGCACTTTGGCTAATTGCTAATTGAAAAGAGTAAATCCATCTATTCATGACAAAAAATGACTATCGAGATTAACCTTTGAGTATTAGCAATTAGCAACCCTTATCATCCCGGAGTTGTGCAACGCCAATCTGCAATAGATAAACTCATTGTACCTCTCCTCAATGTGACTGGTGTAATCGATATGGTAATAAAGGGGCAATCTCTGCAAGGTTTCGCGTTGGAGAGCGCCCCGCACAAGAGAGTTTTTGGTGCGATCTCACCAAAAACTCTCTTGCTGTTAGTAATTAGTAAGCTGTGATGCATTTAAATTGCATCATCCAAAATTGCCACCATGACCGAAACGCTTATGGCGAATGGCCGCCAGGATTTTACCCTCGGCGTTGCACATTTTGGGGATGATGCCTACGCATGCACATAACTTAAACTGGCTTGTAGTCTAGATTTAAGACTTCTGCAACTATGCCCATCATCCCGTAATTGTGCAACGCCTTTCGTCAAAACCTACAGCGACAAGAACTACCAGCACACCACCATGGTGCGCCACAAGGGAACAGTCGTGGCTTTGGCAATGGATAACACACGGCACATCTACTACTCGGTGCTGAACCTCGAAGGTAGCGACAGGGGGCCGCTGGATGTAAACTACTGGCTAGACAACCCCGTTCCCCTGCCCTTTTCTAACGAAATCGTGCAGGTAGGCTACAGCCTGCTCGACCCCGTACAAATGCCCATCGTGAAAAAAGGGACGCGGCAAGAGGCACCGGCGGGGAGCCTGCGGCCAGAGGAAATCGATCTGTTCCTGTCCAGTACGGCGCGTTTTACCGCTGATGCACCATTTCACGCCCTTTCTGATGGCAAGTACATCTACATTTTCCGCCAGTCCATCGGGCAAAGCCACGAGGACATGGTGTTTACAGGGGATAACAACTCCGTTCCCCTGGTCAACGAAACCCTGCTGGTAGACCGCTACGTGCTGACCGGGACGCAACTGCAACTGAAGCGAGAAGTGCGCTTCCGGCGCAGCCGCAATCAAACCCGCCCCGAAAGCGACAAAGACAGCCTGGGGGCGCAGGATATGGAGAAGAAACCCTTCTTTGAACCCACCCAGGAGTTGGATTTTATCCACAATTTGCAAGGGGGGCGGTTTACCGTGCTGTTGCTGCCCACCCAAATTGCTAGCATTCAGCGCTGGCAGATTTTCACCCACAATAGCCAAACGAGGTTAATCGACTCGTTCAATGTCGAACGGTCTAAAGATGGATTGTTCAATACCAAGGGGACGCAGTTCTACACCAGCCCCGATCCGCAATATCGGGGTACTGTGTTTGAGCGCCAACCGGGTCAAGACCCCTTGGGCAATGATTTGATTCCCATCATTAGCAAGCAGGGATTTGCAGAATCGGCGCTGGAGTTTGACGGACAGGATGATTACATTGATTGTGGAAATATTCTGACAGATTCCTACAGCAAAGAAGCCTGGATTAAACTCGCCTCCAATCCTGGTACGAATAATATCGTCTCAGGTCAAAGCAAACACGCATTCTCTATACCGACAGGTAACTTAAAGGCAGGGCACAATGGCAACTGGGATTACGTTGCCGATCCGAATACTAGCCAAGTCGATGTTTGGATTCACGTAGCCGTTACTTACGATTCCGTGAATCAAGATCTTCATTTGTACAAAGATGGGACTCTCGTGGATAGCGAATCAGGGGTATCGAGCTTTGAAACATCAGATCGCAAGGTTTATATCGGTCGCTTTGGGTCGGGGGACTATTTCAAAGGTCGCATTGATGAAGTGCGCCTCTGGAACCGCCCCCGCTCCGCAGATGAAATCAAACAGGACATGCACCGCCGCCTGGTAGGCAACGAACCGGGACTGGTGGGCTACTGGCGCTTCGATGAAGGGTCGGGCACTAGCGTCCGCGACCAAACCGACAACGCCAACCACGGCACGATTCACGGCGATCCCACCTGGGTGCAGTCCGATGCCCCCATCGGCGACAATCCGGGGATTCGCCGCAGCAGCTTCGAGTTTGCGGGACGCACGGTCGCATCGGGACTGACGGCACTGTCGTACTACCGCCAGGAAAACACGGTAACCGGATACGATGACAGCGCCAAACCCGTCAAAACCAGCGCGCGGGTAATGCTGGCCGCAGCAACCCAAGGGACAGGAGAGACGGAGAAATACGTGGCGACGTTGGATTTTGCCGTGTCGCGGGAAGGAAAATTGGTGCAAGTGCCGGACCGGATTGACTTGGGCCCGGCCCTGAGTGAGGGGAGGAACGAGGATTTAAAGCGACTCGAAGCGTTGGAGAAAGAGTTGGAATTTCTGCGGCGGGGAAAGGGGAAAATCGGCGATTCGCAAATGGGTAATGCCGTAGCCTTGTCCGGCGACTGGGCGCTCGTCGGCGCGCATCAGGAAGACACTGGGGGCAGCGACGCCGGGGCCGCCTATCTGTTCCACCTGGAAAATGGCCAGTGGCAACAAAAGCAGAAAATCCAAGCGAACGATCGGCAAACTGGTGACTACTTTGGTAATGCCGTAGCCTTGTCCGGCGACTGGGCGCTCGTCGGCGCGCATCAGGAAGACACTGGGGGCAGCGACGCCGGGGCCGCCTATCTGTTCCACCTGGAAAATGGCCAGTGGCAACAAAAGCAGAAAATCCAAGCGAACGATCGGCAAGCTGGTGACAAGTTTGGTAATGCCGTAGCCTTGTCCGGCGACTGGGCGCTCGTCGGCGCGCATCAGGAAGACACTGGGGGCAGCAACGTCGGGGCCGCCTATCTGTTCCAACTGAAAGATGGCCAGTGGCAACAAAAGCAGAAAATCCAAGCAGGCGATGCAAGCGCATCGCAAAGGAATGCCAAGTTTGGTTATTCCGTAGCCTTGTCCGGCGACTGGGCGCTCGTCGGCGCGCCTGAGGCAGACTATAAATTTACCGGGGCCGCCTATATGTTCCACCTGGAAAATGGCCAGTGGCAACAAAAGCAAAAGCATAAAATCCGAGCAGACGAGCAGCAAAGGAATGACAACTTTGGTAATACCGTAGCCTTGTCCGGCGACTGGGTGCTCGTCGGCGCGCATCATAACTCGATGAACAAGATCGGCGATTTCGCCTATATGTTCCCCAGTCCAGAGCGAATTGCCGAACTCGAAACCCAAATCAAACAACTGAAAGCTCGCGTCGGTGAAGCCGTGAAATTACCCATGCCCCTGCTCTACACCGACCCCTACGGCCTCACCCTCTCCGGCGGCTTGCTGGGCTTTGCGAACACCAGCGATACCCCCCAACTCTTCGACAGCGCCACGGGCAAGCTGGCGCTCTACTTCCGGGGAGCAAACAACGAGTTCTTTGTTGCCTACTACGACACCCACACGGCCAAAGCTCAGTACCAACTGCTCACCGCAGATTCTAAAGTCACTTGCGTGGCTCGAGCCGCAGACACCGCAACGGTCACCATCAGCGTCAGCGGCGACAGCGACAGCACCTGTACCCTCGTTATTACCAATACCGCTACGGGCCTTACCGAAACTTGGAACTACCTGCCTCGTGCGGCCCAACTCTTTGCCGACATTCTCAACGGCATCGCCCTCGATCGCCAGGAATTTGTCGGTCAACTCCAGGGTACAGTCTCTGGAAACGTCAACCAACTCCCCTGTGCGGAGAAGCTGCGGCGCAGCCTGGAACCCGGGGATACCCTGCTCGTGGGCGACAGCCTCAAGGTCACGGTGTGCCAGGCCGTCACTCGCAGCACCACAACAATTCCCATTCAGACAACAGATCTGGGGACCGGGCTGACAAATGCATCCGTCCACTACCTACCCTACAACTACGACAACGCCACCACCAACCAACCCACCTACCGCCTGGGTAACGGTTCCCTGCACTTGCGCGTCGAACCGGGCAGCGCCAAGGGCAAGGTGCAAAACGGCACGGCGACATCCCTCGGTGAGGCTATCTCCAGCCAGTGGGTGGCCGAGTCTCCCGGTAAAACCCTCTCTTTCGACGGTCACAACTACGTGACAGACACCTATAAAGATTTGACGCAGTGGAAGGCTGAAGGAGATATCAGCCTCGAAGTTTGGGTCAAACCCAAAACCGTCGGGACCATTTCCCGGATCCTCCACTATCAATATTTTGACAACTACAAGTACGTTCTGGCTCTGCAGTCGGCACCAGCAGGGGGTATCACTGGCTGGCTGCCGTTGGTTCTGTCTGCAAACAAAGCCAAACAGCCATTACCAGTTCCGACTGGCAGCACCTAGCCGCCATTTATAACCAGTCCTACGCCTTGCAGTTCCAGGGTCAGGACTACCTCACCTGCACCCATAACCCCACCCTAGATATCGATCGCGATTTAACTATCGAAGCCTTCGTCAAGGTCACGCAACTGCAAGACATGGGCATCCTCGCCAAGGGCAAGTTGGGCAGGGGCATTCCCTACGCTCTGTATCTGACCAGCAGCGGGCAAGTGCGGTTCGCCTTTGACGACAAAGACCGCCAGACCCACGAATATGCCACCAATACCAAGACCATCTCTGGGGACAGCCTGTACAAAATTGCCGTCACCAAACGGCAACAGGTAAAAACGGTGAAGCAAACCCTGCCAGGTTTCGAGGTTTCCGGTATCGCAACGACCCCAAGTGACGTTACGAGCAACCGGGATAAAATTGATGACTCCATGCGGGCCGATTATTTGGCAGGGCAAAAAGCTGCTAATACCCAACCCTCGGATGTTGCTGCCCCTGTAGATCTGCCCGCAGGTGGCTCGGTGCAGTACCAGCTGGAAGTGGTCATCTATGTCAACGATCGCGCTGTTTTTTCCAAGAAACTGGACAAAAAAGTCGATGCCAGCAACAGCGGTGCCCCGGTTGAAATTGGCAAGGTGACGAAGGCTGATAACCAGGAGCTTTACTTTCAAGGGGCAATTAGCGAAGTCCGCCTTTGGAATCAGGTGCGAGACAAAACTGAAATCGGCCAAGCCATCCAGGGACGGGAAGAGGGTTTGGTATCCTGGTGGCGTTTGGAAGAAAACAAGGGCAACGTCGCCTACGATGCCAAGAGCGAAAACCACGCCGCTATCATCGGTGCCAATTGGATTGAAAACCCCGACCCCAAGGCATCCACCCTCGACCTTTACCACAACGGTGTGGTAGTGGAAACGCAAGAGATCGGCGCACCCAGTTGGGGCAACTCACAAGGATATACGCAGTTTAGTCTGGGGGCGTGCAAATATACATTTGGCATCGGCCGCCCTCGACTCACCTGGAAGGACTTCTTCAAGGGCGAGATGGAGGAACTCCGCATCTGGAAAACCGCCCGCACCCAGGAACAAATTCAGGACAACCTCTTTACCCGACTCAAAGGCGAGAAAGAAAACCTGATCGCCTATTACACTTTTGACCAGGAAAGCGCCGATCGCTTATCTGACCATTCCCTGCTGGGCAAACACCTGAGCCTGGGCAGCGGCGATCACCGTCCCAAGTTCATCCTCTCCACCGCCCCGATCGGCCCCGATACGGCCATTGTTCGCTCTGCTCTGGCTGGGGTCAGAACCCAATTCCACGATACGATCCACAGTCGCCCTGCCGTCCAGGAATACGGCGACCTGCAATACGATGTTGACGGCAACCTGACGGGATCGCAAAAGCGCTGCTACGCCTACATCAAAAACAACCAGTGGCATCTGCTGACGGGTTACAAGGTGGGCAATCTGATTACCGAATGGGTGGGTCAAGCCCAGGCCGACCCGCAGCTGAGCGGCTATATCGAAGGCGCACCGCCTGTCCCCAGCGAAAACCTGACCAGCACTACCATAAAAGTAGGGGAATACGAAGACTACGCTGGCACCAGCGCTATCGAACTGGTGGAAGCGGATAGCGTCAACTACATCTACAGCGCTTCCAAAGAAACGGGCTACGATTCAGCTCTCGAGCTGAAGACCAAGCTGGGCGTTGCTTCCGACAGTGAGGCTGGGTTTGGCTTTATCACTTCTGTGGAAAAAACCAACATTACCGCTGGACTCAAGGGCAATCTGGAAATGTCCAACAGCCAAACAAGCGAGGCCAGTGTTAGCTATGGGCGCAATACCACCAAAACTAGCCGTCTGGAACTGCGGGGGGGCTGGGAACAGGAAGACAAAACGGGCAAAAGCTACATTAACAAGGCGGTGGGACGGCGTTTTATCCCCGTCAACCTCGGCTACGCCCTGGTGCAGTCGGATACGATGGACATCTTCGCTCTGCGCCTGGCCCACAACAATGTACTGGTTTCCTACCGCTACCTGCCCAACCCGGATATTCCCAAAGACTGGAATATCATTCCCTTCCAAATCAACAATCGCTATAGCAAACAGGGTACTCTCGACGGCAAAGTGGGTTGTCAAGAGGACGGCAGCGTTCAGTGCGACCCCGACTATCCCAACGCCGCTAACTACGGCCAGTGGAGCTACTTTAAGCCCATCGAAGCCTACAGTATCAAGCAGCGTATCGAGCGGGAACAGCAAGAACTGGAAACCTACTATCAGCAGTACAGCAGCGAGCAAGGCACAGCGACGGGAACAGGATCTGGCGCAGGGGCGGGTACTGGCGCTGCTATTGGCAGTTCTTTGGGTCCTCTCGGTACGCTCTTTGGTGCGGCAATCGGTGCAGCCATCGGCGGTGCCATTGGCGGTGCAACTAGCGCTAGCGACGACATCCCCAAAGACCTTGCTGCCCGCAATATCGTCAATACTTACGTCTGGACCGCTGCTGGGGGGTTCTTCTCGGAATCCACCGACCTGATGGAATCGGTGCAAGAATCGACCACAGGCTCCTTCTCCTTGCAAGGAAAGGCGGGGTTGACAACAGAACTAAATACGGCAATTGCTAAAGTTGCCGTGGGTTTAGAAATGGAAGCCTTGTTCGGCGGGCACATGGAAATCATCAAGACCAAGGGCAAGGAAACGGAAAAATCCTTTAGCCTGGAACTGGACGTTAAAGGCGACGGCGATCTGCAATTGTATGTCAACACGGATGCTGAAAAAGCGAAATACGCAGGTCGGATCGATCAAGAAAGCAATGGCGCTTATGACAAACAGGGCAATCGGGTCAAGCGTCCCGGCAAAGTCGATGCCTACCGCTTTATGACCTTCTACCTGGAACCCACCCAAGAGAACTTTGAGGATTTCTTCAACAAGGTGGTGGATCCCATCTGGCTTGACCAGAGCAGCGACCCAAACGCGGTGTCCCTGCGTCAGGCCAACCAGGCCAGCAAGAAACCCAAGTGCTGGCGGGTATTCCACCGGGTGACTTATGTCAGCCGCGTGTTGCCGGAAGTTGATGCACAAGGTGCCCTACCTGTGGAACAGGCGATGCGGGCCGCCAACGTCGAAAGCAACTACGAGTTGCTGAAAAAACTGGAACCCTTTGTGAAAAACAAGACCCAGAACTCCATGGCCTTCTCGGATGCAGTGCGCGAGACGATCGACCTCTACTTGCCGGAATTAAGGGGCCATGAACCAAAGATTATCAAGTACGCGGCCCTGTATTTTGGCGTACAAGAGGAGGTGTAGGTCGCTAACCGTCCCGGGAGATACCTCGCCCCAGGTTCTCCCTGGGAACCTGCTCCCTTACCCGTCCCGTGGCGAAGCCACGGGACGATAAGTGGCATTAATGCTCAAAGATTGATGGAAGTCCGCCTGCACTCGGGAGGCGAGGCGACGGGAGACTTCTCGCACAATTTGCCGCAAGAGGCGATCGCCCGTATTGTGAATCAGGGACTCAGGCATAGCGCGAATAAACTGGGGAAACAGAATGCCCACTTCCAGGTCTAACTGCCACTCCCATCTAGTCATCACAGGGGGTAGTCGTTTCCTCTTCACCCACCATGTCGTTCGCCGCCAGGCAACGACATGGGTGGGTGAAGAGGAAACGACCAAATGATTGGGAACCCAAGGGCTTTTGCAGGTCTTGCAGCACTTCTGTAGCAGATTGATACCGCTGTTTCAGGGTATGTTGAATCATTTTGTCCAGAATAGCAGCTAGTTGGTCGCTGATAGGATTATTCAGCAAGTAATCTCGCCAGACAAAATTACTTTCCATCGCGTCATACAGGTCAAAGGGCTGCATTTGCGTGAGCAGATGAATGCAAGTGACGCCCAAACTGTACTAATCGCTCTACCAAACGTTGCTTTATTCTGAGCTTCAAGGAAGACAAAAAGCTAGTCATTTCTTGGTCATCCAGGGTTTTACGCATTAGCACCTGTCCGGAAATTACTCGATCGTTAATTGTCAGCAGACGTTCATAGGCCACTGGCACTCTCTTGCTGTCCGCTAGTTCAAATAATCGTTCTAATGAGATTGTTTGAGTGATAAAATACAAGTCGATTATGTCCTTGATTTCGGCTCTATCCTCAAAGGCACTGATTTTATTTGCTCCCATGTCCTCAAGGTTATTCAGGTAGATGCCTGAGTCTGTTTGGCGCAAATTACCGAATAAATTAAATTCCTTGACAAACTCGATCTTTAATCTGTAGCTTGATTGTACGATAAAGAAACGAGCAAAATAGGAGTTGATGCGATCGATTTGGATGGTGAAGTCAGATTGTCTGAGTCTGGCGGCCATGTCCCTAGCAATCAAATTCAAATCATCGGTGGTTGTAAAGAAATCTAAATCCTCAGATAGGCGATGCTGGTAATGGAATCTAGATAAGGCTGTGCCGCCAGTTAGCATCATCTTGTCTTCATACACAGAGGCGATTTCAAAGACTCTATCCTGTAGCGGATAAAGTTCTGAGTCGTAAAACTCAAGTTCCTCCGTTGTCGCTTGACGATAAAAGTTTTGGATCTCCATCATAGTTAACGCTCCTCCTATTATCTCATAAATTTTGAGGCATTTTGAACAGGACTATAAATAAGGGTTTGAATAACTGTCACTCCTCACGTCCCCGTTCGCGCAGCGTGGCGCCAGCCATTCGCGCAGCGTGGCGCAGCCATAGCAATCTCACCGCGCTGTATCCTGGCGTAAGGCGCGAGGTATCTCCTGGGTAGTGCGAATATGATGTCCCCCGGGTTTGCCTGAAACCGGGGGACATCAAGCTCCCAGGAGATACCTCGACATTTTAATTAAATGATAACTAGATTGTCTCGGAAGCGAAGGGAAGTTGTCAAGCATTTGCGAAGTTTACACAACAGGAGTAAAATGTCAGGATTCAGCCTTGCCTAACTTTTCAGATCCCTACTTAATGCAGGTAAATGGCGAATGGCGATCGGAGGACGGGACAGGCGATCCGCCCGTCCTACGGGACTTAACCAGAAACAGGAGGTTGTAGAATCTCCTCCTTTTCTTTTTCCTCTTTTTCCGCTGTCAAAGACGGCAAAACGACTGCTTCTGTGGTAGCAGGCAGAAGGATCTCCTCCATCTCAGGCAACTTCTCCAGGGAGAGACGAGTAGACTGAATACCACCCGACAGGCGCTTGAGCAATTGCGGTCTGGGGTCTTTCAGGATAAAGATGATCCGATCGCCCGGACGCCACTCTTGAGAAGGTGAAGCCACTTCCAAACGGTCCGATCTTTTAATCAACAGTGGCAGGAACTCTCCTGTCCCCACTAATCCTTGCAGATGAGCCTGCTGAAAGGAAAATCCCGGATCGTTAAGGGTCGTTGCCCCCAACTTCACCTGGCCTGAATGCAGGTGCTGGTTCCAAGTCTTAATTTGCAACTCCGGCACAAAGGCCTGAGTAACTTTCTTGTTATTGCCAACTGCGGCAGAAGCTTGTGGGTTACTAGGGAAGACAGCGTACACGCGCGGCGGATCGAACTCCTCTAGGGCCCGCTGAGCCAACACCAGATTCACCTCACCATTATTAGTCATCGCTAGGAACGTCCCCATCGATTCGAGTCCCGCATTCTCCAAGACGCTGGTATCGAGGGCACTGCTTAAATACACCCGCAGACCTTCCTCTTCCGCTTGGCGACAAGCTTCAGCATTCGTATCAATCAGAACCACTGACTCTCCCCGGTCTTGATACAGACGGGCAATCAATTTACTCAAGGGATGAATCCCCACAATTACGGCACCTGTAGCTTTTGTCGAAGTGATTTGTAGCAAACGAGCCGCCAAGCCAGCTGTTAGTCCCTGACATACCACTGTCATGATAATTGTCAGGAAAACTAGCGCTTTAATCGCATCTCCACCGCTGATTCCACGTTGGGTCAGCAAAATCGAAAACAGAGAAGCTACTGAAGCTGAAACTATTCCTCTAGGCGCAATCCAGCCCAAAAATAGCTTCTGACGCCAGTTCAGTCCGCTGTTCCAAGTGCAGACCAATATATTCACAGGGCGGACCACAAACATCAGGATCGAGACCGTGAAAACGCTACCCCAACCTAAAGCAAAGATACTGGCGATCGACAGGTCTGCTGCTAGCAGAATGAACAGCACTGAGACTGCCAGAATGGTCAATTGACCTTTGAAGCGCCGCAACAATCTCTCTTCTGGCAGGGCCGAGGCGCGGACTACAATCCCCAATACGACCGTTGCCATCAAACCTGACTCGTTGAGGATCATTTGTGCTAAACCAAACAAGGCCAACAAGCCAGCCAAAACTACCAGATTTTTCAGGTCTTCCGAAAGAAAATGCATCCGTTTGAGCAGCAGTCCCAGCAGCCAGCCGCCCACACCGCCGATGCCGATACCAATAACCAGGCGCAGCACCACACCAATAATCACCGTCATCGGGTCAGCATCCTCATTAATGACGATATCTAGTACCACCACTGCCAGAACCGCCCCCACTGGGTCGATCAAGACTCCTTCTCCCTCTAATAAGGTGGCTACAGGTCGTTGCACCTTGACATGTTTCAGCAGGGGAGAGATTACCGTCGGACCGGTAACTACCACCAATGAGGCGTACAGAAAGGCAATTTGCCAGGGGAATTCGCTGAGAATATGAGCGGCTATCCCACCCCCTATCAGCGTAATCAGAGCCCCAATAGTGACTAAGTTTCGCAGGCCCGCTGAAACCTTTTTCAGGTCTCGCAGTTCTAAGTTAAGACCACCTTCAAACAGAATCAATGCTACTGACAAGGCCACAATCACTTCCAGGCCGATCCCCAGCTGCTGGGGATGTAGCAGATTCAATCCACTCGGGCCTAAGATAATGCCAAACAGCAGTAATAAGACGATGGCTGGGACTTTCAGATAGTCTGCCACCACCTGCGCACTGATGCCTGCTGTCACCGTGAGGACGATCAGCAGGATGATTTCTAAAGATCCTTCCATAAGCGATGTTTTTGCCAGCTGGAAGCTCAAGTGTTTCCACTGAGCACTCACACCACACAGCAATTGTTATTTTTTATCCTAGTTTATATTCCTGCTGTTGCTACTGGGGCTCCACTAGGCCCTCAGAAGCGCCCTCACCTAGCCAGACTCTCACTAAATCGGGATTTATCTGGTCGGGGTCGAGCTGTCCGTCACCGGACAACCCTCCCTTTTGAAACCTGACTAACAGGTGCCCATATCTCTTGGTCGTTTCCTCTTCACCCACCCTGTCGTTCGCCAGCAGGCAACGACATGGGTGGGTGGATCGGTAAACGATGGGGCGTCAAGTTTTTACCCGGTTAGGATTTTAGTCCATCATTATTACTTAGGGTTGCCCCTGGTATAGTACATTTAGAGAACTACTTTCTCCCAGAACTTCCTATCATCACCCTCCCTCTGGGTCCCACGTCAGCATATCCGTTACCCGTTGGCTTCTTAGGACATCCCTCCCCACCTGGCCATGCGCTTCACATCTGGCTTATCCCACAAAACCAAAGAAACCAAAGGGACTAAAGGATAGAACCACGGGGGTTACCTCGTTCCCAGACTCCATTTCGCGAAACTTTTAGGTCTCCCCTATACGCCGGTAGCATTTCGGGTATAATATCAAACCCAGCACTGATCCGCAACTACATGTACGTTTTGTACCATGCGTGTCCGTCTTCCTTACGCATGTTAATATTGACGACGCTTACAGGGATGCGCTTGCTCTAACCATGAGTTTCTGTCCTAGCAGCGAAGCGTGTCGCCCCCGCGACTGGGGACTTATCCTACATTTACCCTCGCTCAGCACCACGGCGATGTTGCTCTGCAGCACCGATTTTTCCGGAACGGTGGGCCGGTGTCAGTCCTATACCTGGACGGGAGGAATTCAACCTCCATGGAATCAGAGTTGCTGGTGTAATACCAGCCCGACTATCGTCATATTTCAGACTTACGCCGGAACGAGTCGCACAGGTCATGATATACTATAACCTATTGCAACAAAATTTAACAATTTTGGCCTTGCGGCCCCAGTTAAATTCGTTTTACCAGGGTAAAATGTTAAAATATGTTATTAAAAGTTAAGTTGTGCGATTCGTTTACCATAAATCATCGGCGATGAGCCGATGAGGGACCGGTAGCAGGGTTTCATCAGCCCTGACAATTTTCAGATGATGGTGGTGTAAGTCCGCCTCCCCAGGTGCAGGGGTAAAAGCACCATCCCTACGGTAGCTTCGCGTCCGGAGACCCCCACCCATGTCGTGCGCGGGAGCGACACGACCGGGTGGGTGCTCCCGGACGCGATGGCATCAATCCGTAAAGCGGGATGGAAAGGCGCTCTGACTGGCAGCCTAAAGCTGGTTAACCTCGAGCAAGTGACCAGGGTGAGCGTTATGCGAAGACCTGCAACGTCGTAAATTTAGACCAGTGGAATAAGGCTTACACACTGGCCCAAAAGGGAAAGGATATAGGTCGTTGGCGGATAACTTACCGACCAACAAGCACTGACAATAAACCCGGCGTATGGGGCCCACCTAAAGTTACAATCAATCATCTGAAGGAACGAAGTAAACCAGTTGATGTACTCTCAGTTAAGTCAATAGCTGAGTAGCCACCGAAGGCGCAACATCTGCGAACCATCAGCAGGTCACAACTGGGAAAGATTGAGTGGAAAAGCGAATGACCGTCTGTAATGGACGGGATAGAGCTGACGCCCTCACGGTTAACCAAAATGTGGAGGTTAGTAGAATTTCATATGTCACGGTGTACGTCCAGTAGGATAGTATATGACTGGAATGCGGTCCCCTGGCGCAAGCTGGAGCGGAACGTATTTAAGATTCTTTCATCGCATCTACAGAGCGGCTCCTCTTGAGACAAGAAGCTAGTACGCAGACTCCAGGGATTACTCACGAGGTCATGGTCTGCAAAAATGATTGCGGTAAGACAGGTAACCCAGCAAAATCAAGGCAAAAAAACGGCAGGGGTGGATGGCGTGGTTGCGCTCAAGCCCTCCGAAAGACAGCCATTGGTAAGGCAGCTCAAAGTCAACGACGGGAAAAAGGTTAAGCCGACTCGAAGGGTATGGATACCAAAGCCCGGAAGAGATGAGAAGAGGCCATTGGGGATACCTACGATGTACGACAGAGCCCTACAGGGATTAGTCAAAACAGCACTAGAGCCCGAATGGGAAGCAGTGTTTGAGGCGAATTCATACGGGTTCAGACCGGGAAGAGGATGCCATGACGCCATAGGGGCAATATACCTCAGCATCAACAAAAAACCCAAGTGGGTATTAGATGCGGATATTGCCAAATGCTTCGACAAAATTGACCACAGGGCACAAAACCGTTTTCATTAGACGATTAACCGACCAGGGGATAAGTTAGATGATAAGCGAAAGCCAACAGGGGAGGGATGCTCTAAAAAGCTAATGCCCAGGGTAATACTTGGGATATGCAGACATAGGGCAGTGATAATAGGAAATGACCGGAACTAGTAATCCTGACTAAAATTACGGAGACCCACGAAAGTGAGGTTATAACTGTCTGGTAAAACGGCCTAGCAAATAGTGATACTAAAGGAAAGCCTGCACTCTGCGCCACTCACAACCAGAATAGGGATGAAAGAACAGGTCATAAGGCTAAACTGGGGTAACCCTGATATAAGCTGCTCACGACAAAAGCCTATTACCTAGGAGCCTCCTGCGGTGAAAGGCGCAAGTCCGGTTTTGAAAGGGAGGGTTGGTACGCGAGTACTAGCTCGACCCCAACCTAATGCCACACCCATACGGAAGAAAATCCGGGAATGGTTAAAAGCCGGGGTGATGGACAGGCACATCTATCAACCCACGTATGCAGGAACGCCACAGGGTGGAGTAATATCCCCTTTGTTGGCAAACATTGCACTACATGGTATGGAAACAGAGGTAAGGAAGATTGTGCCGGATAGGATAGTAAGTCAGAGAGAACTAGGAGTAGTGCGATATGCAGATGATTTCGTAATAATGCACAAAGACCTCATGGTAATTGAGGCAGCAAAGGAAGTCATAGGCAAGTGGTTGGGGGGAATTGGGTTAGAACTGAAACCTGAGAAAACACGAATAGCCCACACCTTAGAAGGAGAAGAACCAGGATTTGATTTCCTAGGAGTCAACATCCGGCAGTACAAGGTAGGGAAATACCGAAGCGGTAGAACAGGAAAAGGATTCAAAACTCTAATAAAACCCAGCGCCAAATCCATCAAAGCCCACAAAGAGAAGTTGAGGACTGTGGTAGATAGTCACAAAGCCGCGCCACAGGCAGCGTTGATAAGCAAACTGAACCCAATAATAAAGGGATGGTGCAACTATCATAGAACGGTGGTAAGTAAGGAGGTGTTCGGAGAACTGGATACCTACCTGTGGGGAATAACATGGAAATGGGCAAAAAGAAGGCACCCAAACAAATCCGGCACATGGATAGCGAAGAAATACTGGAAGGCCGAAGGCGGCAGACAGTGGAGCTTCATGGATAACAAAGAGGCAAAACTACTCTTACACTCCGAAACGGAAATCGTACGGCACGCAAAAGTGAAGGGGACAGCAAGCCCGATGGACGGAAACCTCGTGTACTGGAGCAAGAGATTACGCCAAAACCCGATGGTAAGCCCCAGAGTAATCAAGCTCATGGGTAAGCAGAAGGGCAAATGCAGACATTGCGGAATGCTGTTTATAGACGGAGACAAGTGGGAAGTTGACCATATCCTGCCGAAATCATTAGGCGGCAAGGACAGGTACGACCCCGCCTCAACTGCTCCATGATTACTGTCATCATCAGAAAACGAGAACAGATGGCAGTAATGGGATCCGCACCCGGAAACGGGATAGGAAAACTGAGGAGCCGGATGATGCGAAAGTATCACGTCCGGTTTTGAAGACGAGCAGGACTGGCGACAGTCTTGCTTAGTTTAATAAAAGTATAGTTGCCCATAGGTTAGCTAATGTTTGTGGACGCTGGTGTTCCAGGCCGTAGTAGCTGGGTGCATCCTTTTGAACCTTCCTCAGGCAGCCAGGCAGCCGTGTCTCCTGGGATCTCAATGTTCCCCGGGAGCGCTGCACTACCCTGGCCGTGTCTCCTGGGAGCGCTATTCGCACGTTCCCAGGCAGAGCCATGGGAACGAGGGGGGAGACACGGCGGATTGGTCCTGTCCTTTGCCTTGACAGGAGTTACATGGGGCTGAGGAGAAAAATTTAATTGCAGAAACTTCACGATGTGCTTTATAATCAAGTTGGCTTAGTTGTGATTTTGCGGCTAATGCCTTTCGCTATAGTAATTGTGCTCTCAATCAGCGCAGGCCTTATCGGGTATCAGCAGTTTCAACAGCAAGACCCCTACGTGCAAACTGTTCTCAGTCTGACTGGCTCTTGCGAGCGGGGTCATGCCATTTTTCAAATGAACTGTGCTGGATGTCATGGATGGGAAGCTCATGGTAAAGTAGGGCCGACCCTGGAAGGGGTCTCGCAACGCAAGTCCCCTCGGCAGCTGGTCGCTCAGGTGACCAGTGGTAAGACGCCGCCAATGCCCCAGTTTCAACCCACTGCCCAAGAAATGGCGGATCTTCTCAGCTATCTGAAACAATTGTAAGTGGTCAGTTGTTTGTTGTCAATAAGATGTCCGGGAGACAATTTTACCTGGGATCCATGTCTGAGGGGTCCGACAAGGAGAAATTGTCGATTTTCTTTTGATGCACAGATCTTTTAATTTGTCAAGTCTTATTAATGGACCGACGCTCTAGAACGACAACGATCGGGTCTTGAGTCAGTTAACTCATGCTGTGCCCCGGACTGCAAACCTGGTTTGGGTTAGTAGCGCCAGTGGAACCAGGAATATGGGCCCCATCAACTACATAAAGCCCATCATAATTTTGCCGTCGTCCATCTAGATCGCAAGCTTTGCCCATCACAGCTCCTCCCAGAGGGTGGGCAGTGGGCGCAGGAAAGATTGTGGCCTTAAAATTGGGGTACTCATCACCATTGCGGCGAACCAGGCGCTCGAGCGTGCGTCTTATCGCCCTCGATAATTCTCGCTGTGGCTCCGCAGGCCAGTTATTATGTCCTAACAGCCTTGGCTATTGCTATAATAAAACGAGAACTCAAAACTCAGGAGATGATACGTGACTAAAGTGCCGCTCGTATATGCAACAGACTATGGAAATACTAAAAAAATGGCAGAAGTTATTGCTTCTGGTGCGCAGTCTGTCAAAGATAATGTTAATGTTTACTTAGGCCCGAGTTTTGATAACCTCGATTTTGGTCCGAGTATGCTCTTCCGACCTCCTGCTGAACCAATGCTCTAAACTATAAGGGGATCTGCAGATATGCAGTGCCATTCTATGTAGGGTGGGCACCGCCAACCTTACTAGAAAATGTCTGGAAAATATCGATCGCCCGCGATCGCATGGTTTCAGCAAACAAATCAGTAGGGAGGGCCTGTTCGGTGGTCCAGACTCCGGGTTTATGCAACCTGTTTGCTAGAATTAACTCGGCAATACTACCAGTGCCACAACCTGCTGCTGCCGCTGTATCCTCATGTATTAAGGTAGCAGCAGCATGGGCGAGTTGACCGGCTTTCTTTCCGGTACATTCTACCTGCATGGCCACCCCAATACCGCTGAAGCGATCGGTCACTTGAGTCATGCGGTAGCTAATGGCCGATAGTCTCTCGATGAAGTTCCGATTTTGCAGCAACTTTTGGGGAAACCAATGGGCAACAGTCCAGGTAAGATAGTTGTAAAAGTCGGGATGGGAACCGAATTTAGTGATTACTGTTTTGACGGGAAAGGCCCGGGCGAGACTAGAGGTTTCGGGCATGTCGTACCAGTATACTCCTACTCTATTGAAGGGGGGCGGGAACTTGACTGGGGTGCGATCGCTATAGGGTTTGACAGCTTGCCATTTGCCATCTAACCACGCCTGAAAGGGTGCTTGCAAACCCAGAAAAGTGGTGCGCATCACTGTCAGACCTGCACCGCCCGAACCGGACACTACATAATTTATCTTGATACTTTCGGGCTCATCTAACTGTTCGACGCACTGACGGGCCATACTATTAGAAATGCCGGGAAAGACCCCAGTGTTGACAATAGCTGTAACCCCCGCCTTGACAGCAGCATCAGAGTATGCTATAGCTTTCTGAGTAAAGGATCTGTGGTCGCTAACATCCAGATAATTCACTTTAGTTTCGATGCAGGTTTGCAGGACTCGGGCATCCCGGTGGTGAAATGGTCCGGCACAATGGATGACCAGGTTTGCACTAGCAACGGCTTGACGCAAACCAGATATATCTGCTAAGTCTAGGGGGAGAAACTTGACAGGTTCTGATATTTTAGTAGGGTGACGCCCGGCAATGGTAATCTCTGCGGTGGTATGAGTCAGGAGGTCTTGGGTAACCCGGCGACCTATTCTACCCGTTCCCCGAGGATGAGAATGCTATTCATCAGTTTTGTGGAAGTTAGGGATATAATTATTATAAATCGGTTGTGGTATGCGATCGCGGGCTGAGAAACCCGGTTTATGGCAGGCGATCGGGTGGGAGGTTATTCGTTTTTAAGGGCGCTGCTAAAGGCAGGTACCAGGCAGGTACCAGGCTTTCTGCACACGCCCCCTGCACATCTGCGCACCCGTCCCTTGCCCTCTTGCGCGCGATCGTCCGTTGTTGATACATGTTGTTGATACATCCAGTCGGTCGGGGCACGGCGGAGCGTCAATTATCTGGTGATATCGTCAATTAACTCATGCGGTGCCCCGGACTGCACATCTGCGCACCTTTACCTGGGATATGTTACGCTTTACCTGGGACATGTCAAGCTTACTATGTGGCAGGTCAAGCTTACTATGTGACATGTCAAGCTTACTATGTGACATGTCAAGATTGCTATGTGACATGTCAAGCTTACTATATGGCATGTCAAGCTTACTATGTGGCATGTCAAGCTTACTATGTGGCATGTCAATCTTACTATGTGGCATGTCAAGCTTACTATGTGACCAAGTCGGCTTCCTAGTCGGCAGACTAAACTAATACTGTGGCTGATTTCAACGGCTGCATGGAGAGTTTCGCTAGCGGCTGAACTTGCCATCAAAGTCGATAGAGGTGCGATCGGTTCTGATAGGCTGCCGATTTTTCTGGAACAGTAGGGAGGGAGTCATCCTGGAAGCATAATTCATCGAGCACCCCCAATAATTGTTAAGGCGGTGGGATAGTTTCGGGAAAGGTCTCCTGCGGTAGGATATGGCGCTTTGCACCGGTCGTTACCCCGATCGCAGCACCCAACCTAGAACGACAACGATCGGGTCTTGAGTCAGTTAACTCATGCTGTGCCCCGGACTGCAAACCTGGTTTCAAAATTGCTCGATCGCGCCCTAATGAAACTGTCGGGCGTAGAAATGAGCATAGCGCGTGCCTTGTGCGAGGAGTTCCGAATGAGTTCCCATTTCGACAATTTGCCCGTCTTCCATGACTAAGATCCGACTGGCGCGGCGGACGGTGGCGAGGCGATGGGCGATAATAAACACGGTTCGGTCTGCCATAATTCTTTCTAATGCTTGCTGTACCAAGGCTTCTGATTCGGCATCAAGGGCGGAGGTGGCCTCATCCAGGATCAGAATTCTGGGGTTGCGCATGATGGCCCGGGCGATCGCAATTCTTTGCCGCTGTCCCCCCGATAAGTTCATCCCTCTCTCCCCCATCCAGCTATTATAACCCTCTGGCAACTGAGTGATAAACTGATGGGCGTTGGCAATCTTGGCTGCTGCTTGCACTTGGGCTATGTCAAACTCGGTCTGGCCAAAGGCGATATTTTCCGCTATGGTGCCAGAAAATAGGATAGTCTCTTGGGGTACTATGCCGATTTGACGGCGCAGACTGGACAGGGTCACCTCGGCAATATTTATCCCATCAATGCAAATCTGGCCAGCTTCTAGATCGTAGAAGCGAGGCAGCAGATTGACCAGGGTGCTTTTACCAGCACCAGATGCTCCCACCAGGGCGATCGCCTCTCCGGGTGATGCCGCTAAACTCAGATTTCTCAGAACCGGTAACCCGGGTTGGTAGCCAAAGCTGACATGACGATATTCTACCTTGCCCTTGACTGCTGACAGGACAATGGCATTTGGTTTTTCTCTGACTGTCGGTGCAACTGCTAGCAATGCAAAAATCCGGTCAACCGATGCCTCTGTTTGCTTAAAATCGTTGTAATTGCTAGTCGCAAAAGATATGGGGTCAATCAACATTGCTGTAGCTACCACATAGCTAACAAAGCCATTGCCAGTCAAGTTTCCCTGGTCTATTTGCCAGCCCCCCAGAAACAACAGCAACAACACGCTCAAACTTTGCAGAAAGCCCACGATCAAAAACTGAATTGCTTTGATCTGTTCGACGCGATATTTTGCCCGAGAGTGATGTTCTGCTTCCTCGCTAAACTTTTGAATTTCATAATCTTGGGCAGCAAATGCTTTCACCAAGTAAATGCCATTGAACACTTCTGTCAGTAGAGAGGATAAGTTAGAAATGCGATTCGAGGCCCGGTGTGAAAAATGCAGCACTTGTTCGCCAAACCAGCTGATTAACAGCGCCATCAAGGGGGCTATTACCAGGGTCGCTAATGTCAACTGCCAGTTCAGCCAAATCATGTAGCCTAGCACCACTATCAGTTGTAAAATGCAGGGGGTAAACTCATGGAAAAACTTGTTGACTACTTCGGCAATCCGGTCAATGTCTTCAGTCAGGCGGTAGGAGAGGTCTCCCGTTTTGGCAGTGGCAAAATAACCCATACTCAGCCTTTGCAGGTGGGCGTATGCCAGAGTGCGCAGATTCAGGGCTATCTTTAAGGCCGCTTTGGCCATCAAGGCATTTTGACCGTATTGCATCACGCCCCGGATCAGGAAAATGATTGCTGTCATCCCCGCTACTTGGGCGATCGCCTGCACATCCCCTTTGCCTATAAATGCTGCCATTTCACCTGCCAGTTGGGCGAGAATCGGCCAGAATATTGTAAATCCCAATGTACAGGCTAATGCCTGAGCAATGAGCAACCACTGTTCGCGGATAGAAGGCAAAATTTGCCAGTAACTAGAGGTCTTTTTCAATTTATGATTCTTCATAGAACAGATAAATACACCCATAAATCAAGGTGGCGATAATTATGCTGACAATATATAGTACCCCTACAAAGATCGCAATTTGAGCGCGTTTAGCATAATCGTGAAAGAAGACAAAAGCTACCCAATAACCTGGATATATACTCAGTGACCACAGCATAGATGTCCAGATAATCAGGGCGAATCCTGCCTCGGACTGAATTTTTTCTAGTGGGTCGCCTCCAAACAATAAGCTAATTGCCGGTTGTGATAGCCATAAAATAAATATTCCTGGCAGTCCCGCTAAAAAGATTCCCAGGGCTGATATGCCCACGGCAATCACTAAACATATAAGCAGATTAATAATCATATCTGGACAGTGCTCAGTGATGTATGTCATTAGGACTACATAAGGCAAAGGGAGGTAGGGAAAAAAAACACTCCTGCATGCTCCGCCGCAGGAATGTGCTATACTGGTAGAGTGATACAGACTCAACCAGTAGAAATCAATTATGCCCATTCTCGATCGAGTAGAGCAAATATTGAATGAGCGACGTCCAGTATTTAGTCGACAAGCGACTAAGAGATGGTTCGTACTGCTGATGTGGGGTGTTCTACTATGTTCTGGACCTCCAGCAGTGACGAGTTATCTAAACGCTGTTGGGGTGAAGCGAATACTACTACCATCAAGCCTTACACTGGTTTCACTCGCAGACCTGGAGCGTGAGGAGGTGATGGGCGAAGTATTGCTAACTACAATCACAGTCTTCCTAACTCCCGCAAGGTCTTGATGTCGTGTTCGTAATCTTTGATATCGTACTCATAGGCAGGAATTTTGCGAGACGCCAGTAAGTGTTTAAACAGAATTCGGTTCATGCCGGCGAACTTCCCCAGACCGGGTTTCTTCTTTTGGAAAAGCATAACAGCAATTTCCTGCTTTAACTCAGCCTCGGTCATCTTGGTGGCGTATAATATTTCGTCGGGGATAATGACGCTCATGTGGTATTTTCCTCTCTCGTTATCCTGATTCTACAATTGTAGCATTGGGCGGGGTTGGGTAAGGGACCTCAACCCAACCTACTACACTGAGTCCTGTAGCCGCTGAACTTCTTCTGTAAATTCTTCCCAATCAATGCTCAGCGAACGAATAACCTGCCGCAAGGTTCCGATTTTGAGGTCTTTGGCACCCCAGTCCGGTATAGAGGCAAATCTCGCTGAGTTGTACCATTTTCGGTGCGAACCGCCCCCTCGGCGGGGAAGTTCTTCGCAACCAAGTTCGGCGTAGTTTTTTAGTCACCTCGCGATATTTCATGAAGCTGCTACAGTAATCAACATCTCAGTCCAAATAGGAGTATCGGGTGCAGTTGCCACCGGCTGCAAGATTGGTGGTAGCGGTTTTCCTAAATCCTCATAAATCTCAATTAATGCTGCCAAGGCGTCTGCTACATTAGGCAACACCTCGTCAATGCTATCAGCAGCCGTGACTAAATTAGGCAGCAGCGGGCAGGTAATCGTATATCCTCCCTCCGGTTGTGGTGACAAAATTAAGGGTAACTTGTAGATCCTCTCCATTATTCCTCTCTTAGCTGGCAGTTTTGGAGACTGTAGCTTTCTCAATGTAGAAATGCTAGATATTCATTTATATGTTAGCATATCTGCCACCCCAGGCCCGACCATAACTCGCAGTCATTAATATGCTAGCATATGATAGTCGCTCATATCATAATCATTATGAACCTCGTGATTCAGCCACGATATTATCCGCTCGACCTTTAGGAGTGAAGATGAATTGAAGCTAGAACTGGCGATCGCCCTATACAAATAAGATTTTATCAGTAGCGGGAAAGTCCGCGCCTGGACGGGACTGACCGTACTGGAATACCAGCACGAACTGGCGATCGCGCGGTCTTTGTATAAACTATGATGTAGAGGACTTTCAGGCTGATGTGAAGACGCTGCAATCCCTGGGGCTACTATGATTGTTGTTAGCGATACATCACCGATTACGAATATAGCAGCGATCGCTCAACTAGACCTGCTGCAACAACTGTACAGCCGCCTAGTCATACCTACAGCCGTTTACAATGAGATGGTGGGAGTCAATAATAACGTTCCCGGTGCGGTAGAAGTTCAAACCTTACCCTGGATTCAAATGCAAGGGGTTGTAGATTCCCAAGGAGTTAGACTTATTCAGGAAACTCAGGCAAATATTGACTTGGCAGTAAGTTGTACGCAAACATATTGCAATTGGCTGGGGAATAGTTCCAGGAAACCCTGGTTCGTATGCCCAAGGTGGTTATGGTAATAGAAGCAGTAGAGCGATCGCCTGTTTTGTAGAGGCGATCGCCCTTCCATCTGACAGATCGACTATTCGCCCACATCCTGTAAAACCCGATCGTACAGTGCCCTGCCCACCCGAAACCCTGCTATTACAATCAACTCATCAAGTACAGGTTTGACCGCCGGAATCAATCCTTGATTTTTCGCTTCTTGGAGAACTGCCAGCAACCCAATCAAATCGAGTCCCAGACGGACGGCCTTACTTCTAGCTTTAAGATCGTCTATCAAGAGTAACTCGGCATTTAATTCAATTGCCAGGGCGATCGCTTCAGATTCACCTTCATCTATTGCCTCGGACAGTTCTGCCACAAGGGTGCGGTTAGCTACCTGGCGCGTCTGAATCCAATCGAAGTTTTGTACTTCTCTAGCACCTGGAACGATACCTACTGTTAATTCTCGGTAAACCGCTTCAGGAATAATAACGCTGCCATATAGCTGTTGCAGCAGGTGAAGTCGATTAATAGCTGCCAAGCTAGGGCGTGTCATCAGTTAGAAAAAAGATGCTATAGTAGTTAGCAAAAAAGAGGTGAAAGATGCACCGATACGCACTCCGCGATGACCAGTGGGAACGGATGAAAGACTTGCTCCCTGGACGTGAGGGGCATGTGGGCGGTACAGCGAAGAACAATCGACTCTTTGTGGAGGCGGTGCTTTATCGCTATCGAGCTGGGATCCCCTGGCGAGACTTGCCCGAACGCTTTGGCGACTTTCGGGTAATTCACACTCGTTTTAGCCGTTGGAGCCAAAGTGGTGTCTGGGAAAGGGTTTTTCAGGTTTTAGCGGATGATGCCGATAACGAATATGCGATGCACTGAGGTTCTACCATCGTCTCGTGTCCGAGAGCGCCCACCTTGTCGTGCCGCTCCTGCGCACGACATGGGTGGGCGTCTCTGGACACGACAGGGCTCATCAGCATAGTGCAGGGGCCAAAAAAAAGACGATGGTAGTGATCAAGCCATCGGGCGTAGCAAAGGTGGACTCAGTACGAAGATTCATGCCATCTGCGATGCCCTGGGCAATCCCACAGGATTTCACCTGACAGGGGGCCAAACTCACGATCTGGCCGGTGCAGATGTTCTGCTCGAAGGGATTGAGGCCTCTGCCTCCGCCGCCGATCGGGCCTATGATGCTGACGAGCGTGTCCGAAAGCGATTAGAGAAAGACAAATGTAGTGCGGTGATTCCATCAAAAGCTAATCGGAAAGTGCCATATCCTTACGACAAATATCTGTACAAAGCACGGCATCTTATCGAAAACTTTTTTGCCAAACTGAAACAATATCGAGGGATTGCCACCCGCTACGACAAAACAGCTAGTAATTTCTTGGGGGCCATCTATCTCACTGCTACAGTTATCTGGCTTAACTGATGACACGCCCTAGTAATGGGGGACGTATTGCTAACTACAATCATAGTCTTCCTAGCTTCCGCAGAGTCTTGATGTCGTGTTCGTAATCTTCGATGTCGTAGTGATAGAGGGGGATATTCCGAGACTTAAGTACCTGTCGAAAGTCCTTTTTATCTATCTCTGCTAGGAAACTTGCGTGTCCCAAGGTAATTTTCCGGGCATCGAAGAGCAAAACTGCAATTTCCAGCTTAAATTCCGCTTCCGTCATTTCAGTAGCGCGTAAGGTTTCATCTGGTATGATAACGCTCATTTGCTATTCTCCTATCTTGATATCCTTATTCTACAATCACAGTCTGCCTAACTCCCGCAATGTCTTAATGTCGTGTTCGTAATCTTTGATATCGTACTCATAGGCAGGAATTTGGCGATCCGCCAGTAAGTGTTGAAACAGAACTCGGTTCATGCCGGCGAACTCGCTAGCTTTCCCCAAACCGAGTTTCTTCTTTTGGAAAAGCATAACAGCAATTTCCTGCTTTAACTCGGCTTCGGTCATCTTGGTGGCGTATAATTTCGTCGGGATAATGAAACTCATGTGATATTCTCCTCTCTCGTTATCCTGATTCTACAATTGTAGCATTTGTGCGGTTGGCGGTAGCGGTTTTCCTAAATCTTCATAAATTTCAATTAATGCTGCCAAGGCGTCTGCTACATTAGGCAACACCTCGTCAATGCTATCAGCAGCCGTGACTAAATTAGGCAGCAGCGGGCAGGTAATCGTATATCCTCCCTCCGGTTGTGGTGACAAAATTAAGGGTAACTTGTAGATCCTCTCCATTATTCCTCTCTTAGCTGGCAGTTTTGGAGACTGTAGCTTTCTCAATGTAGAAATGCTAGATATTCATTTATATGTTAGCATATCTGCCACCCCAGGCCCGACCATAACTCGCAGTCATTAATATGCTAGCATATGATAGTCGCTCATATCATAATCATTATGAACCTCGTGATTCAGCCACGATATTATCCGCTCGACCTTTAGGAGTGAAGATGAATTGAAGCTAGAACTGGCGATCGCCCTGTACAAGCAGGAGTCGATCGGTAGCGGGAAGGTCCGCGCCTGGACGGGACTGACCGTACTGGAATTCCAGCACGAACTGGCGATCGCGCGGTCTTTGTATAAACTATGATGTAGAGGACTTTCAGGCTGATGTGAGGACGCTGCAATCCCTGGGGCTACTATGATTATTTTGAATTAAGAAACCGGGTAACTTCTGCGAAACCCGGTTTCTGGGTTACTGGTGAATAGAATTCGCGGCCAAATTGAGAAGCACTCAACATTAATTATAGTATCATATAGGCGATACAATAAAATCATAACAGCAAGAGAGGAAGACTACTATGGGGATGACCCTTACCGAAAAAATTATCGCCCGGGCCTCCGGACGGGACAGCGTAACTCCCGGCGAGAATGTCTGGGTGAATGTAGACGTACTCATGACCCACGATGTCTGCGGTCCGGGGACGATCGGGGTCTTCAAGCGGGAATTTGGCGCCGATGCCAAGGTCTGGGATAAAGAGAAAATCGTGATCGTTCCCGACCACTACATCTTCACCGCTGACGAACGGGCCAACCGCAACGTTGACATTCTGCGCGACTTTGCCCAGGAACAAGAGATCAAATACTTTTACGATATCACAGACCGTGCCGACTTCAAAGCTAACCCGGATTATAAAGGAGTTTGCCACGTCGCCCTCGCCCAAGAAGGGCACACCCGTCCGGGGGAAGTCCTGTTTGGCACGGACTCCCACACCTGCAATGCGGGTGCTTTCGGACAATTTGCCACGGGTATTGGCAACACCGACGCCGCCTTTATCCTGGGTACGGGGAAGCTGCTGATTAAAGTCCCCGCTACCATGCGCTTTATCCTGGATGGGGAAATGCCCGACTATCTGTTAGCAAAAGACCTGATCTTGCAAATTATCGGGGATATCACTGTTTCTGGTGCCAACTATCGGACATTGGAATTCTGCGGCGAAACTATTCGTAGGATGACGATGGAAGAACGCATGACTCTCTGCAATATGGCGATCGAAGCGGGAGGCAAGAATGCCACGATCGCCCCAGACGAAATCACCTTTGAATACGTCCGGGGGCGGACGAACAAATCCTTCGAGCCAGTATACACCGATGCCGATGCTAGTTTCTACAGCGAGCACCGCTACGACGTTTCCCAGTTAGAACCCGTCGTCGCCAAACCCCACTCCCCGGACAACCGCGACTTGGCCAAAAATTGCCGGGATGTGAAGATCGATCGGGTATATATCGGTTCCTGTACGGGAGGCAAAACCACGGACTTTCTGAATGCGGCGCGGGTGCTAAAAGGAAAACAGGTGAAAGTGCCCACCTACATAGTCCCAGCAACCCAGAAAGTCTACGAAGACCTGTTGAAGGTGAAGCATGAAGGGCAAACAATTTCCGAGATTTTGTCTTCTGCAGGATGTATCGAACCCGCAGCGCCATCCTGTGCAGCATGTTTGGGCGGTCCCAAAGACACCTTTGGGCGGATGAACACAGCAGAAATCTGCGTTTCCACCACTAACCGCAACTTTCCCGGACGCATGGGCGAGAAAACTGCTCAAATTTATCTAGCATCACCATATACAGCAGCGGCATCTGCCCTGACTGGCTATGTCACCTCACCGAGGGAGTTCCTGTAGGCACCGCCCACCCTCGTTCCCTGCGGAGCAGGGAACGCCAGGCGATCGCCCACTTAAGGAAAACCAACCCTTTCAAAGTGCGGCGTAGGGTGGGCACCGCCAGTCTTGCTGCCCTCGAGATGGCTACTCATGACTCTATTATTGATATTACCGTTCCGGCGTCAGCTTATACTACCTATTACCGGTAGTCATTTGCTTCTCCTCTCAATCTTTCCCATGTATGACCTGCCCTAATGGGAGGCATATGTTGCGTCTTTGGTGATTACTCTACCTATCGACCAGTGGTAGAGAGTACATACATGGTTTACTTCGTTCCTACAGATGATTGGTTGTAACCTTAGATGGACTCTATAGGCCGGGTTTGTTACCGGTGCTTATTGGTCAATTGACGACTTTAAGATGGTCATTATCCTTTCCCTTTTGGGCCAGCGTTTCAGCCTTTTCGCTAGTTATAGGTGACGACACTTATGAGTCTTTGCTTTCGCTCATCATAGTTACTGGCTCGACAGTGACCGGTTTTAGGCTGCCAGTCAGGGTGCCTTTCCTTCCCGCTTTACGGCGCATCCCGAAGCCAGACCAGAAGTAGACCAGGTCGGCTTCTCTTTGCTTGGCGATCTATTTATAATTTCCATTAAAAATTTTTATGATCTGAGCTGGTCAAGGGAGGGTGCTTTCACTCCTGCAGAGTCGGGGAGGACTTTCACCTCCATCATCTGTAAGTTGTCAGGGCTAATGAAACCCTGCTTGTGGTCCCCCACCGGTGGTTCCTTTTCAGGTCACCTGCGGTTTACACCAAACGAATCGCACCGCCAGTTCTATCTCCGCCAAAAACCGCTTGTTACGTCTGCGTAGAATCCCCGGATAAAGAGTTGGGTAGCGATCTAGCCAATCTGTTACCATCATACTCCCCTTTGCCTACTTTCTACTTCCACATTTATGTGATCTAAAGCTGATTTAATTGTGACTGAAGTCACTAAAAATTGAATATATTTATCATAGCATAATAAATATATCGAGAGCGACGCGGAAGTGGAGAAACTAAAATCAGTGGCCACCTCGGAAGATATACCTCTTGAGGTGATTAAGTATGTAGCCATAACCGAAGAATATCTGTTATTAAACGATGCCAAAGGCGATCAAATATTTGAATCAGATTATTACATAAAAAAAAATCAGCCGAAGTCAATATTGTGCCTGCCGATCGGGGGTCAAGGCAAGCTAATGGGGATAATTTATCTGGAGAATAATCTGACAGATAGTGCCTTGACTGCAGATAGGGTCCAATTTTTAACAATGCTGACCACCCAAGCGGCGATCGCCCTAGAGAATGCCAAACTATATCAGCAACTAGAGGAGTATTCCCACAGCTTAGAGGATGAAGTAGAAGAGCGCACCCGAGAATTAAAAGCCGCCCAAAAGCAGATCGTTACCCAAGAGAAACTCGCTTCCCTCGGGGCCCTCACGGCTGGCATCGCCCATGAAATTAGGAATCCCCTCAACTTTGTCAACGGTTTTGCCGAGATTTCTGAGGAACTAGTCAAAGAACTGACAGCAGAAATAGAAAGTATATCAAAGGATATAGATGCAGATAAACTTGAGGAGATCGAAGCGCTCTTAAATGAGCTGAAAGGAAATATGATCGACATTAACGAACAGGGGAAAAGGGCTGATGGAATTATTCAAAGTATGCTATCCCACTCTCGGGAGTCGAGTGGCGAACGAGAATTGACTGACATAAATGCTGTATTAGGGGAGTCGATCAAATTGGTTTATCACGGTTTTAGTGCTAAAGATAAGATATTTAACATGACCATAGAAACAGATTACGATCGGGATATGCCGGAGATAGAGGTAGTACGATCGGATGTGAGCCGCTCCTTTCTAAATATTATCAACAATGCCTGCTATGCTGCCAACGCCAAAAAGAAAGCAGCAGATTTTACCCCACAGCTAAAAGTGAAGACTAGCAATTTGGGCTCTGCTGTAGAAATCCGCATTCGAGATAACGGTACCGGGATACCACCGACGATCCAGGAGAAAATCTTCCATCCCTTTTTTACCACCAAGCCCACAGGAGAAGGAACGGGTCTGGGCTTATCTCTGGCTCATGATATTATCGTTGGACAGCACCAGGGAGAAATATTGCTGGAAACTGAACCGGGTGTCTATACAGAATTTATCATCCGCTTTCCTCGCGATTAGTCAGTAGTCAGTAGTCAATGCCAGAATTTTGAATTTATAGATGGGTACTACTACCTGGCGATATGAAACAGGTTATAACTGTGATTAAGAGCACAAAAAATTTGCAAAAAAACTATGACATATTCACAAAATTGTGACAAATGACTACTACTATGGAAATTGTAGTCAAGGTAAATGGGGCGCTCGCCATAAATATAACCATATCCCGCCAGGAGAAAGCAAAAATGACAAGCACAATCTTAGTTGTCGATGACGAGTTGCTTTTGGAGCGCCTGCTTCAGCTGCGATTTAGGAAAAAGATCCGAGATCGCCAATTAGAGTTTGTGTTTGCCCATAATGGCAGAGAAGCCTTAGAGAAATTGCTTTCGGACCGCCAGTTTGACATGGTGCTGACGGATCTTAATATGCCGGAAATGGATGGTTTCACCTTTCTAGAGCAACTACAGGCAATAGACTCTCATCTGCCAGCAGTAGTGATGTCAGCTGATGATGATCTGACCAGTATGAAAACAGCGATGAACCGGGGTGCTTTTGATTTCGTGACCAAACCGATAGATTTTCACGCTCTAGAAGTGAAGATATCCAAAACTATAGAACATGTACGACAAATGAAAGCAACCATGACAGCAGCTACTGTCAGTGAACAGTCATCAGTTACCAGTTCTTTTGCATCAGTTCTAGATGTCCCACCGCGCCCGGGGCAGAGTCAGGGGGCAGAGTAGTCAAAAATTAACAGCTGTACTAGGACAAAATCCCCCCTGCATTTTCCTTCAAGAGGCAAATACAGCATCAAGTAGTTCCTTGATTTTTTTTAACCCTAATTGAATTTATTGTCATTTTAATTAAAAAAGAGACAGAAGTAAGCTAAAATAAAAAGAGGATATTTTTAAGGATTGATAACAATGTCGTACAGTCTAGACTTAAGGCAAAAAGTTATAACTTATCTAGAGAATGGTGGCTCCATTACGAAGGCAGCGAAAATTTTGGGAATAGGACGAGCCACTATATACAGATGGTTAAATCGTCAAAACCTAGAGCCAACCAAGGTGGAACGACGTCAGAGAAAACTGGATTGGAAAGCATTAGAAAAAGATGTCCAAGAAAATCCTGATGCCAAATTGATAGAGAGAGCTAAAAAATTTGGAGTCCACCCGACTGCTATCTGGTATGCACTCAACAAAATACAAATTACCCGAAAAAAAAAAGAACTCCGGTATCGAGAAAGAAACAGAGAAGAAAGAATAAAGTATTATAGAATTTTGCCTTATCAAAATGTATGGAAGTGAAAGTCTTGTATTCATTGATGAGTCAGGGTTTGAGGATATTCAGTCTTGTATTTATGGATGGTCGAAAAAAGGTAAAAAAGTGTATGGAGAAAAACAAGGGAAACGGGGAACCAGAGAAAATTTAGTAGCAGGACGAAGAAAAAAAGAAAAAGATTTAATTGCGCCAATGTTATTTAGAGGTAGTCTAAATGCTGATGGTATGATCGGTTGGTTAGTAAAATATTTATTACCGGAATTAAAAATTATTTCAATATTAATCATGGACAATGCACCTATTCATAGAAAGAACGTGATTAGAGATTTAGTAGAGTCAGCAGGTCATAAAGTATTATTTTTGCCAAAATACTCTCCCGACCTCAATGATATTGAGCATGATTTTAGTGCCTTAAAGAGAGCCAGAATGTATGCACCTGTAGGCACATCTTTGGATGAAGTTATCCGGGATTATTGTGCTATTTAGTGCTGTCTCATTGTTATTTAAAATAAGTATAACTCGGAACGTTGCCTATCGGCCCTCATGGCTAGTCGCGGGAGCGTCATTAAATATATTGACAGTGGCAGGTAATTTTGTTACTATGGAAAGAATCGAAAATTACCTTGGACTACATAGGGCGATCGCAGTTGGGCAACTTGGGCTTGGCTGTACTCTTGTTCCCAGAATCTCGCGCTATGGCTGTGGGGGCTGCTATTACTATGGCCTCGAAGGGCGATCGCCAGCACCAATATAACTGGCCTGCCGATGGAGAGGCTCTCCGACTGCCGACTGTTCTGCCCGTTACCACCGACATGGTAGAATTGGCGGGCACGATGCCCTAGCCGAACGAGGGCCTTTGTGGTGGAGTGGCTTGTATAGGAGAATACGCTGGTGCTTGAGCAGAGATTGGTTACCATAATGGAAAAGACTTGTTTCAAGTAATCAAAAGCAAAGACGCTTCGTCAGGAATCCACGGATCTCGGCTTGTCAACTGGACAGCGCCAGAAGCAGCAACATACCTAAGGTGTTGCCTCGGAAATCTCGAAGATGCCAGCGCAGAGGGGAAGTCGCGGGAGCGCCATTAAAGATATTGACAGTGACAGGTAATTTTGTTACCATCGAAAGCATCTTAGCCGCACGCTCCGGGAACCCTCCGCTACTCGTGCACCCCAAAGGGCGATCGGGGCAGCTGGAGCCAAGCGGCACTCTCCTTAATAGAGTCTTTATTTTTGGGTATTGATAATCTCAAAAAAAGGGCTATCCTGCGTTGATAGGAAAAATCGATCCGGAGTCTAGTTCTGGTAGAAAATATTGGAACTCTCTAGAAAAAGCAGAGGTAATTTATTTTAGGCCACGCTCGAATAAGAAAATACTAACAACCTTATTAAACATTCCCGGGGTGAAAGTTGTCGGAAATACCGAGGCTCATTTAACAGAATTGATTCTGACGATTGAGGCTGAAAAGGAAAAGCAAGAAGCAATTTGTCCTAGATGTCATCATAAAAGTCTGCGATTGCATCAAAATCATACTTATTTAATTAAGGATTTGCCCTGGAATGAAAAACTTGTTTTTATCAAAATCAATCGCCGATAATTTAAGTGCGATTACTGCTCAAAGCCTTTTAGTGAAAAATTAGAATATGTAGCCGAGCGGCGCAAATATACAAATAGACTGAGAGAACAAGTGGTTCGAGATGTATTAAATGGGGATATTCTGAATGTAGCGACAAGGTATGACTTAAAAGAATCTGAAGTTCAACAAATGCTGTCTTCTGTAGGAAATATGAAAATTGAACCGCCATCAACTGAACTAAAAAAGCTAGGTATCGATGAAATTGCGCTGATAAAAGGGCAAGGAAATTATGTAGCAGTTTTGGTAGACATTGATAATAGCAAACTTCTGGAAATAGTCCCGTCTCGGCGACAAGAAGATTTGCGAGAAGTCTTGCTATCATGGGGTTCTGAGGTTTTAAATGGTATAGAAGAAGTGAGTATCGACCTGTGGAAACCATATAAAAGTTTAGTGAAAGAGTTGATGCAGAATGCTGAAGCAACATATGCTTTCATGATAGCTGGTCATAACCGGGAAGGATTGAGCGGAGAAGCAAAAGCCCATCTGTAATGACGCCGGAACGATAATGTCAACTGTGAAGTTGTGAGTAGTCCCCTTCATTAGCCCTGATAACTTATAGATGATGGTGGTGAAAGCCCACTGGAGGGGTGCTCTCGTGACAGCCAAGGGAAATGATAGATCGATTGATGGCGGAGTTGGGCGCGAAATCATCCGATGAGGCGATCGCTTATCGCGGCCAGCATCGTTGGGTACAAAGCTATGCACCCATACCCCTGTCAGAACCAGCAAATGAGGGGATCCCAATGCCCTCAGCAAAGAATGCTTTTTGGGAATTGCTCTTCAGGAAAAGGAGTTGAAAAGTCCGATCGGGCATATCTGCTTGGCGGGCGATCGGGTCTTAAAGAACGTAGCACTTGCCAGAGCAATTTTGAATTTTTTAGCGATGCGGGTATCAGTGGAGCTAGAGCGTCACAGAGCAGAAACTGCCTTGAGGTGCTCAGAAGCCCGCGAACGGGAAAAAGCGCAGCAGCTGCAACAAACCCTGCATCAGCTCCAGCAAACCCAGATTCATCTAGAACAAGTCAATGCTCAACTACAGGAATATTCCTATAAGCTAGAGGAAAAGGTTAAAGAGCGCACCGCTTGCTTAGCGGAATCTAACAGACAACTGGAAGCTGCCAAAGCAGCCGCAGATGAGGCTAACCAAGCGAAAAGCGAATTTCTCTCCAACATGTCTCACGAACTGCGCACTCCCCTCAACGGCATCTTGGGGTACGCCCAAATCTTGCAACGTTCTCAAACCCTGACGGACAAAGAAGCTCATGGCGTTCAAATCATCCACCAGTGCGGCGACCACCTGCTGACTCTCATTAATGATATTCTCGACCTCAGCAAAATCGAAGCCCGGAAAATGGAACTCCACCCCAGGGAACTGTATTTCCCCAGCTTCCTGACCGGGGTGGTTTCGATGTGCCGCATCAAAGCTTCTCAAAAAGCCATTGACTTTATCTATCAACCCGGTAAGGGACTGCCTGCATCCATCCTTGCGGATGAAAAACGCCTGCGACAAGTGCTCCTTAATCTGTTGGGTAATGCGATCAAGTTTACTGACAAGGGTGGTGTTACCTTCAAGGTAGAGATAATAGGTACGGGGGAGGTAAGGACTAAAGTCCTTACTACGAACCAAGTCCGCTTTCAGATCTCAGATACTGGCGTGGGGATGACCCCCGAAGAATTATCAAAAATATTTCAGCCCTTCGAGCAAGTAGGAGATCCTCACAAACAAGCAGAAGGCACGGGACTGGGATTGGCAATTAGCCGCCAAATCGTGGAAATGATGGGCAGTAGCATCTCAGTTACCAGTAAACTAGGTCAGGGAAGCGTTTTTACCATCGATTTGGATTTACCTGTTGCCGCTTCGGACCAGTCCGCAACCGTCGATCCTCAAACAGGACAAATTATCGGCATCTTGGGTGGGACGCGGAAAATCCTACTGGTGGACAACTCTGTGGAAAATCGAGCCGTGCTTGTGGACCTGCTGAGTGCCATTGGGTTTACAATTATAGAGGCGACTAACGGTCAAGAAGCTTTAGATATTGCCTCCCAGTTTTCCCCAGACTTAATTATCGCTGACATCGCCATGCCAGTGATGGATGGCTTGGAAATGATCCGGCGACTGCGCCGGACCCCTCAAGCACGGGATATAGTGATGATTGTCTCCTCTGCCAAGGTCTACTCGGAAGACCAAAAGCGGAGTCTTGATGCCGGTGCCAACGATTTTCTCCCCAAACCCGTGCGAACTGACGAACTTCTCGACAAGTTACAGCAGCATTTGGGGCTAGAATGGATTATTGATGCAACTGGACTCAGTCTTGACGCCGCCCAACCTTCGATGACAACTGACTCTTTGATTGTTCCCCCACCAGAGGAGATTTCGAGTTTGTTGCATCTGGCCAGGGCGGGCAAGTTCAGTAAAATCAAGAAGCTTGCTGCTAAACTAGAAGAGTATGACGACAAATTTGTCCCCTTTGCTGACCGGGTAAGATTCTTTGTGGGTAGTGATAAACATGTAGTGATGTGATGGCTAGTCTGTCCCAATAGGTGTGGGGATGTGGCATTTTCAATTTTTCGGCTGGGACGTCAATGCCTGAAATATCGTTATTTGACTTGCCGTTGGATGCCACTATTGCGATCTCCGTCTGAGCTTTCTTGTGCTAACATCACTACTTGTGACCCACTACCTCTTTGTGAAAGGATTTCTTGAATTTGCGCTCATCGAATTTCTCAAGAAGCTACAGTGAGCTCGCCTATGTTCATTGAAGGCATGGAAGAAGAAGAAATATTAATTGTCGATGACACCCCCGCTAATTTAGAAGTGCTGTTCGATTGTTTAGATGATGCAGGATTTGAAGTGGTGGTGGCGAAGGATGGCGAAAGTGCCCTGCAGAAGGTGGAAAAGGAGCAGCCTGATTTGATTTTGCTGGACGTGATGATGCCGGGAATAGACGGTTTTGAAACCTGCCGTCGGCTCAAGGCTAATCCCGACAGTAAGGACATTCCGGTAATTTTTATGACGGCTCTTTCGGACGCGGCCGATAAGATCGCGGGTCTTTCCCTCGGGGCGGTAGATTATATCACTAAGCCCTTTCAGCAAGAGGAAGTGTTAGCCCGGGTGAAGGTTCACTTACAACTGCGAAAAGAAATCAAACAGCGGACTGCAGCTGAAGCCGAATTAGCGAAGCTCAACCAAAAGTTAGAGAAATGGGTGTCCGAACGGACGGCTCAACTAAAACAGACAATAGAGCAGTTGCAAGATGCTCAACTTCAGCAGCTAGTGCAGAAGGAAAAAATGTCTAGCATCGGTCAGTTGGTGGCTACTGTAGCCCACGAAATCAATAACCCCTTGAGTTTCATCTCTGGCAATTTGACTCACGCTGAATTATATATTAAAGACTTGATTGCACATTTGCAACTTTATCAAGATAAGTTTCCGACTCCGGGAGCAGAAATTGCCGACCATGCAGAAGATATTGACCTGGAGTTCCTGATGGAGGACTTGTGCCAACTGATCTCATCCATGAAGAAGGGGACCGATCGCATTGTCCAAATTAGTGTTTCTTTGAGAAATTTCTCCCGCGCGGATACAAAAAATAAAGTAGCCGCAGACATTCACGAAGGCATAGATACCACGTTAATGATTTTAAAACATCGACTGAAAGCTAGGAAAAATATTCCCGAAATTGAGATTGTTAAAGAATATGGCGAGTTGCCCCTAGTAGAGTGCTACCCAGGACAACTAAATCAGGTGTTTATGAATATCCTGGCTAATGCGATCGATGTATTTGATGAGGATAGTATTGGGCGCGATGGGACTAAAAGAAAGGCTAATCATAATATAATTACTATCTGCACGGAAGTGAATTGCGAGCATGTTACTATTAAAATCAAAGATAATGGTCCGGGAATGTCATCAGAAGTGATACAGCAGATATTTGACTATTTATTCACTACTAAACCAGCGGGCAAAGGGACGGGATTGGGGTTGTCTATCTCCCGTCAAATTGTCGAGGAAAAACATGGGGGCAAGCTGACTGTGATTTCCGCACCGGGACAGGGGGCAGAATTCGCGATCGCCTTGCCTCTGAATTGTTAATTGTTAGTTGTTAGTTGTTAGTTGTCAGCACCATCTTCTATTTACTCCAAATGGTTAATTGTTGCCGATTCTCAATCCGGAATGAACAATTAGCCATTCGCAATTAGCAATTAGCAATGAACAATTAGCCATTCGCAAAAGCATTTTGAAATCGTGACGCTTTGAACAGACTAATGTCATGTTCGGTTTCGCCTTGGAGGGCTAAGTCAGCTAAGATGCTGCCCACGAGGGTAGTGAACTTGAAGCCATGTCCAGAAAAGCCAGCAGCAAAGATAACTTGGGGATATTCCGGATGGCGATCGATCGCAAAATCTTTGTCCGGGGTCAGAGTATATAAACACCTGCGGGTGGATACCAGGGGACCATTAGCACCAGGGATATACTGACGGGAGAAACCCCGCATCCGTTCGATCCAGTTATCATCGGGACGGTAGTCTACTTCCCCGGGATGACTGACAGTTTCCCAGCCATAAAAAGTGGTGATTTTTACTCCAGAATCCTGATAAGAGGGAATGCCATAGGGCATTTCTCCGTAATCTCCATTCATGTGGGCAAGGAATACAGGGAAGCGTCCTGGTTGATACTCGGCAGGGTTGTCCGGCTGGAAAAAAGCCAACTGACAGGGCATGATTTTCAAAGGCAACTCTATCCCCAATGGGGACAGCAACGTTTTTGCCCAACTGCCTGCTGCAATTACTATTTTGTCGGCGGCATAAGTTTCGGTGGGAGTCTGCACCTCCACGCTGTTACTACCTACAGTAATCTTAGTTACCGGCGTCCGGTCCACAAGGGTAGCACCCCGCGCCTGGGCGAGGCGAGTATGAGCCAATACGCACTTTGAGGCAGCCAATAATCCGGTATCCTGCTGATAGATTACCTCCATCCCCTCGTCGAACCGGAATTGGGGGAAACGCTGGCTGGCCTCTGGGGCCGTGAGGCGATCGAAGGCAATACCCATCTCCTCCATACTAGCAGCTACCCTCCGAAAACTGGGCTCATCCGGTTGAGAAAAATCAATTCCCCCAGTCTTGACATATAGCTGTTCTCCCGCTTCTTCTTCAAGGGCAAACCAGAGGCGATAGGCAGATCGCATCAGATTAATGTAAATTGGATGATCGTAGGCATAGCGGATCACCCGGGAGACACCATAGGAACTCCCATTTTGGTGATTGAGTTCAAACTGTTCTAGCAGCAGAACCCGCTGTCGGGCCTTGGATAGATAGTAAGCAGCGGCGCTACCTATCCCCCCTGCCCCCAAAACGATCGCGTCAAAGTGTTGTGCCATCAAGCCGTTCCTCCTACTCTTATACTTACAATTATATCGGTAGGGTGGGCCGTGCCCACTGTCATTGCGGTTGTTTTTCAATAGATCCAGGATAATAACAGATAATTTGATGCAACATATTCATAGCTTATACCTTTGTAGCTGTAGGTTTGGTTGAGGCACTAAACCAAACCTACAGCTACAAATGGCAAGGACTAAAGTCCTTACTACAAACGACCTACAGCTACAAATGGCAAGGACTAAAGTCCTTACTACAAACGATCCTTACTACAAACTGAATTTGGGCGAGTAGTCTGGACTATATGTGAAAGAATACCCAGGAGAGATTCCAGATTTTCCAGATAATGTTCCCCTCGCTCAATATAAACATGACTTTCTCCCAATCGCAGGAATTTCCAAATACTGCCTGTAGTTACGCTACCATAAATACAAAAAATATCCCGCTCGCGCCTATAATTGAATATTTGCGCCGCTACCATTTCGGCAATACATTGAGGTAAGCCTGATTTAATATTATCATTTTTAGCTTCCACAATTGTTACCACTGGAGCATTAATGGATAAGAGTTCGGGAGAATGACTGATGAGAAAGTCACATCTGCCATTCAGCCCCCGACTTTTATCCACGGTAAAGTCGGAACCAGAGAATATACTGATTTGACGCTGAAAACTCTTCCGCAGATCGACGAGAATGGGAGCAACAATTAATTCCGAACGGGCTTTTTCCGTGTCAACTCCCAAAGCTAGGGGAAGATTTTATTCTAGGATATCTCTTAGCAAGGGGCTGGGATTTACAGGTTCTATGGCCTGAAAGAGTTCCACTTGCTCCTGAATAGTCAAGTTGAATTTACTTTTTAGTTCTTCTAGGGTGAATTCACTATAAGACATGATTTTTTATCCTCTTATACCAAGATAACCAAATTAAACGCGAATGTCAAGGGGGCGATCGTCTTTTATCAGAAGATTGTCAATTATTACTAGTGAAACTCCTCGCAGTCAGGAACGGACCAGGGACCAGTCAAAAGAGCCACTACTTAATCTTGACAAGCATGCTATAAAAGAAAAGAGACTGTATTTGACGCGGCCTATGACGCCTGTATCGACTCAATACCCCAACCGGACGATAAAACGGGCCGAACGAGCCCTAAGCTGTTCGCCCTTTAACCTGTCTTTATTTGCTACAATGCGGATTAGGAGCGTTCCTCTCAGTAGTATAGCTACAGAAGAGGCGGTCCAACAGCAATGGACTAAGGGTCCCCTATCTGAGTTAGCAGCAGAAAATGCCCTGCTGTGGCTGATCCAAGTAGGGATATTGCGGCGAGAGGTAGATGGTCAGGGAATCACAGATAGTTTTCGCCTCACTCCCTTGGGGCGTCAGTTGCTGGAAAAATGGCAGCAGCAATCACTACCTGAGATTCCAGATCCCTCTCTATGCGATCGCATCTCCAATGCTTGCAGTCGCTGGTTGCGGCTACCGATTTGATTATCCCCAAAACTGGAAATCCTATGAAAGCCATTATGGTTGTGGGTACAACTTCCCACGCGGGTAAATCACTTCTGACTGCGGCCATCTGTCGCATTCTCAGTCGCCAAGGTTGGCGGGTGACTCCTTTTAAGGGACAAAATATGGCCCTGAATTCCTATGTCACTGTTAATGGTAGGGAAATGGGTTATGCTCAAGCGGTGCAAGCTTGGGCTGCGGGCCTGAACCCCCGGGTGGAAATGAACCCGATCTTGCTCAAGCCCCAAGGTGATATGACTTCCCAAGTGATTATGAAGGGCAGAGTGGTAGGGAAGGCGGAGGCGGCTAACTATTATCGGGATTATTTTGAGATGGGCTGGCAGGCGATCGTCCAATCTCTGAAAGTATTAGCATCAGAGTTCGATCTAGTCGTCTGTGAAGGTGCTGGCAGTCCGGCGGAAATCAATCTCAAGCACCGAGATTTGACTAATATGCGGGTGGCCAAGCACTTAAATGCCTCTACCCTGCTGGTGGTTGATATCGATCGGGGAGGAGCCTTTGCCCATGTGGTGGGAACCTTGGAGTTGCTGGAACCGGAGGAGCGTGCTTTAATTAAAGGTGTGGCGATCAACAAGTTCCGAGGACAGAAATCTCTCCTGGATCCGGGGATTGAGTGGCTGGAAGAACGCACGGGGATACCTGTGGTAGCTGTGATTCCTTGGCTAGAAAATGCATTTCCCGCCGAAGATTCCTTGAGTCTCTTGGAAAGGCGATCTGGCCAGCAGACTGGGGAAATCAACATAGCGGTCATCCGGACACCCCGGATATCTAATTTTACAGATTTTGACCCCCTAGACTCGGAACCCACAGTTAATTTAACATACGTCGGCCCGAAGGGCGATCTAGGCTATCCAGATGCAGTGATTATTCCCGGTTCTAAAACAACGATTAGCGATCTACTCTACCTGCAAAAAACTGGCATGGCAGAGAAAATTAAAGACTATGTTGCCGGGGCGGTACAATTGTGGGCATCTGCGGCGGTTTTCAAATGCTAGGCAAATACATAGCAGATCCAGAGGGTATGGAGGAATAGAAGGACGATTCAAAGCGCTGGAATTGTTACCAGTCAGAACCGTGATTGCCGGACAGAAAATCGCCCGTCAGCGATCGGTCACTGCTAATTTGCCCCTTGCTGGTTTACCTATAGCTGGCTATGAAATCCATCACGGTCATACCAAGCTGTTAGAAAATACGGGAGTTGCACCCCTATTCGACGATCCTAACTTAGGCTTAGTTAATGAGGAACAGTCAGTTTGGGGCACTTATCTCCACGGTATTTTCGATAATAGTCCCTGGCGTCGCGCCTGGCTGAACCGCTTGCGCCTGCAACGGGGTCTGCTTTCTTTACCCACTGGCATTCCTAATTACCGAGAACAGCGAGAATTTATTTTGAACTTACTCGCAGATCGGATTGAACCTTATTTAGATTTAAGACCAGTTTTGAGTTAGTTAATGGCAATGGCGAAGGAAAAAGGACAAATAATGAAGATTAAAATTTTTTTCTTTGTCAGCCCCTAACGTAGGCTATATTGCTTTATTGAGCAAAGGCTTACGCTGCAAGCCAGAAGGCTACGTACAGTCAAAACGGTCCGGACTATTGTGAAATAATGAAGATTAAATTTTTGCCAGATGATGTGGAGGTGGAAGCAACTCCTGGCGAACCGATGTTAGAAGTGGCCGAGCGGGCGGGTGTTACTATTCCTACAGGTTGTTTGATGGGTTCCTGTCACGCCTGCGAGGTAGAGGTTGATGGCGAACTGACTATCTGTGCCTGCATTACGGCGGTTCCCCCAGGCAAGTCCCAGATGACGATTAATTTGTTTGTTGACCCGCTCTGGTAATACAATATAAGCATGTTAAGATTAGCCCCTGAAAAACCCTGTTTATGGGTATTAGATGGGGCAAACACTAAAGTGTTTACTACGAACGGAACGGGCGGACAGTTGTCAACAGCGGAAGTTGCCAAGCGATCTCTAGTATAATCTAAGGGAAAAAATATAGTGGACTATCTTCTGGGCGACTTTGCAGGTAAAGAATTCCCTGTAGAAGTAGAAAAGTTGAATATAATTGAGCAGCATACTGCACAATTTGGAAAATGGGAGCCAAATGAAGCGATGCTTGCTAGATTGAAAACTGCCATTGCAGAGGGACGTAATATTTCCGGTGCCGACGCAAGCTTTTATTTTCACGAACTAAAAGAAGCCGAACTAATGCAGACCGGTCTTGACTACGCAGAAGCCCATGTTAGAGCATTGGCAGAATATAATGTCTCGCCCTATAGTGTTTATCATCCTGAAGTAATTGAGGCTTTTCCTGATGAGTTCAACAACAATTGGCATAATGCCTGGAGAATTAACCAGTCAAACCATCACGCTTAATCTTAGTTATCACCGCAAGATGCGCGTTTGGTTGGGAGAATTACCACCTCTGGAATATCCGGTGGTAGACTCTGTAGAACGCACCCTAAAAGCTATAAAATCACAGATCGATAACCGCAAATATGCTGCTGTTGAGATGTTTATACCTAAAGGCGGACGCGCTATTTACGGACTACTCGGTGCGCAGTTTCAACCAGAACTTTCCCAGGAAATTTTAGTTAAAGTCGCTGTTTCTGGAACTGCTACACAACAGCAAGACTGGTTGCTGGCTAGTCGCCTCGATCGCACGTACATGGGTTTACCTTCTGAATATTGTCACAGCGTACTTTCCGGATCGTTAACTGCGGCGGAAATTCTCGGTTCGGGACTGTTGCATATCAACTGCGCTGCTTACGGTGAAGTTAGCTCTTCCCCCAGAATATTTAACCAGCTTGCTAGCACGATCGTCAAGCTTCTGGCTTCTAACATTCAGTCAGTGCTGGATTCGGAAATTACTGCTATTGTAGAGGCTAATTTCTGATAGGGAAAGAAAGGACTAACTACGCGCAAGCAAACACTAAAGTGTTTACTACGAACGGCAAACACTAAAGTGTTTACTGCGAACGGGCGTAATTGCTCAAGATCTTGGTGGTGAAGGAATATGGGTACTGCCGGTACTGCATAGTTACTCGGGCCATCGGACTGGAGTGAACAGCCCTTGTACTGCCTCGGAATGCCTAACAGGACAAGAGCAATTTTTGAGGAGCGAAAACTTCTCAAATGCTTACGGGGTGGGGGGTTTTGACCTCGAAGTGGTGAGTCGGCAGCCGAGCGCCCGAATATGCAGTTGAGATGCGCGACAGCTGATTTTTTTCAAAATCCCGCGCCCAGGGTTGACAAATTCGATAAATAAGTAGTAAGTTGGAAGACATGACTAAGAATTGGCTTGCTGACCTCGACCAAGACACAGAGAATCTCGACCCAAAAAGTCGGGAAGTTTTGCAGCGGTTACTCAATTACCTAGAAGACCTATACAGCCAAAACCTTGAATTGAAAGCTGACAATCAACGATTGAGAGATGAAATAGCCGCGCTCAAAGGGCACAAGGGAAAACCTGACATCAAACCTCAAGCCAAAGCTGATACTTCTAAAGCTGATACTTCTGCGGAGGCCAAACCAGAGCAGCCCAATAGTCGAGAGCGAAAAAAGAAAAAACCGAAAACCCCCCCCAGGAACGTCGCCAACTTATTCATATTGACAGAGAAGAGGTTATCAAACTGGCTCGGAGTAACTTGCCGTCAGATATCACCCATAGAGGCTACCGAGAAGTAACAATTCAAAATATTATATTTAAAACAGACACGGTTATTTATCGACTAGAAAGACTCTATTCACCTAGTACGGAGAAATTTTACGAAGCCCAGTTGCCGCAAGGATTAAAAGGCAAATCTTACGGGAGTGAACTCGAAGCATTTGTTCTCACTTTGTATTATCAGTTACGAGTGCCAGAAGAAAAGATTCTTAAATTGTTGCCGTCTCAGGGAATAGTAATCTCGGCGGGAAAAATATCTAACTTAATAACTCGGCAATATTTAAGAGAATTTACTGAAGAACGAAATGCTATTTTAGAAGCGGGACTGGGCAGTACCAGTTATCACCAAATTGATGATACGGGGATGCGGGTTAATGGGAAAAATTGCTATGTATTCACACTCTGCAATCCTTACTATAGCAGTTTTTTTACCAGAGAGCGCAAAAACTCTGAAACAGTTCTCCAAATGTTAAACGAATTGCAGTTGGATCCAACTGAATTAGCAGTTGTTCAATCAGATGATTTAGTTGACAGTATTTTGCCTGACAAGAAGAAAAAGCAGCTCGGGGACTACATAGATATTTTGGTGGCTGATGACGCGGGACAATTTCACAACCAGACGAACCATCGTAGTTTATGCTGGATTCATGAAGGACGACACTACGAAAAGCTGACTCCTCTGGTTCCCTCTCATCAAAAAAGCCTGGCACAATTTCTCTCTTATTTTTGGATTTACTATTATCAACTCAAAGCCTATCAACAGCAAAGCACAGAAGAGCAGCGACAACAAAAACTGTTGCTTGAAACCGAATTTGACAAATTGTTTTCCCGTCAAACCGGATACAGTGCTTTAGATCATAGAATTGATTTAACAAAACAGAAGAAGCCTTATTTACTATTAGTTCTAGATTTTCCTGAAGTTCCTCTTGACAATAATGAGGCAGAGCGGACAGTCCGGGAGTATGTGATTAAGCGCAAAATCTCCAATGGAACCCGCACTCTACAGGGGACTCAGGCGTGGGAAGTGTTTTTGGCTCTGGTTGACACCTGCCGCAAAAACGGAGTGAATTTTTATTCGTACATTAAGGATCGAATTTCCAAATCTTTCAAGATGCCAGCGTTGTCCACGCTAATTCAACAGATGCAGCCGCCAAAACCAACATAAACATAAACCATTGACTCCAAGTCTCGCTTGTGTAGTTTCCACCTAAGCACCAAGGGTGTTACAGCTCCTTGTTATAAAGGACAGACTCATTAAGTGCGACATCAGCTCCTGTTTAAAAAGCTGCAGGAGCTACTCTCGTGTGGAAATCACTCCCCACCAACATATTGAGCAACTTCGAACGGGCAAACACTTTAGTGTTTACTGCGAACGTGGTAACTCTTGCTTACTCTACTTTTACGGCGAGCGTGTATTTTTGGGCCGTCCCAGATTTATTTACTACTGTGATGTAGTACTCCTCCGATGAGGGCAAGGTGCCCTCCCATGCACTTCCATCAGCTTCAAATATCCCATTCCCTGATGCTGTTTTTATCCTTAATACTACCGGATTATCCAGCGGTGAATTGACTTTAATCGACATTAACTGACCCGCAGCTGCATTCAAGACGTAGTGACTTTCCTCAAGCGATGCTAATTTTCTCCACTCAAGCGCGGCCTGACCCCCCGCCCGAAACTCGATCTTTTTTGCTGAGGGTAAAGATGGCGAGACAACTGCGATCGCCCCATCCGGTTCCGACTCCTCTTGTCGCGCGATCGCCCCTTGATCTAGGCAACTCTTCAGATCGGCACCTCTGGCACAAGCATGTTCTGCCATCGCCGTCGCCACCCCATTAAATACCGGGGCCGTCCACTGACGACCAGCTGCCACCGAACCCGCCCGATCGGCAATATCGATCGCCTTGGCCACCTCAATAATCGCGATCTGGGGACCGTACTCTGCGGCACGCTCAATCAGCGGATGCCAAGCTAGAGGAGAACCTTCCCGATCGCTTTTTCCACCCGCACTCTCGGCCCAATATTGGTCAGACCTTGCTGTCGGTAGAAGGGATCTATGTGAGATTGAATCCGATTTTCCCACTCAAAATCCCGTCGATGCAGTCCCGTTACTAGCATCTGCGGTCCGGGACGGGGGTTTGCCGCGCTGACAATGTGAGCGTCAGCGGTGAGAATCACTGTTTGCACGTTACGATTGCCCTTATGTACCCCTGCAATAAAATGCTCTAGGGCCTGAAATCCTGCTAGATTTTCCCCATACATCTGAATCGTCGGCGTTAACACGTAAAACCCCAAGGCTTCCAAACGCTGCTTCATCTCCTGGGTGGTAATTTCATTCCACAGCTTGCCAATATGAGCGCCATCTACGGTGGCCCCAGCTTGCAGTTTGTTAGTGGTGTACTGCACGGGCAAGATGGCGATCGGTTTATCCGTATCGATCCGGATGGGCGCTACATCAGCGTGAGTCCAATTTCTCCCCGTGTAATTGTATCTCACTCGATAAATCCCCTGCCCCACCTCATATTGGTAAAAACGATCATCATTGACAATGGAGACCGAGGCCAGTTCGATCGCAATCTCTGTCTGGCCGGGGGGGATCGGGTGGGAGTTTGGGAACTGATTCTCCAATGCCCCCGCTGAGGTGGAGACTCCGAGGTAAGCTATAGTGGCAACTGCCAGAGCAATTTTCTTGTTCATGAACTCATCTTCTGATATTCTGGTTCTTGTCTTAACGATCGACCAAATTCTCACTCAGGATAAATTTACAATATTTATCTTGGGACTGTATTCTACATCGTCTTACGGCTGCTCCTGCATGCGTTATATCTGTAGAAGTCCCGGGGAGCAATCTAGTTACCCCTAAATCCTGATTTCATCCTAATTTCATTATCTCGATTCCTATTAACAGAACCCAACTTCGTCAACTCCACTTCAAGTTGGCACCAATTATCATTTTGCCAGTGCTACTCACAGTCTTCACAGGTTCATTGTTTCAGGTTGCTGTCCTGACTGGCAAGGGAAATGATTTTCTCTGGCTGTTAGAGTTACACAAAGGAAAATTTGGTCGGATTAACTTAGAGATGATTTATCCTTTTCTCAACGCCTTTGGTCTGCTGGCGTCCGCGTAGCGTGCGCGCAGCGCATTCGCCACTACGGGAATTACCATGTGGTTGCAGACTCGCCCTCGCAGAACCCGTTCTTAGAACTTATTTTATTTCAAATCCTTACTGCTTTGCCTTCGTTTTACCGAACAAAAACCACCATAATTCTCCGCCAATTAATGCCAAACCTCCCAGGGTAACTCCTACTTTTAGGGGTAAAGGTTGCTCAACTCGGGTAAATTTACTGCTGGGTTTCGCTGACTGTTCTGGGGTTACTTCAGAAAAATCGGCAATGGACCCTCCGCTGCGCTTCGCCAGGGCCAGCCCCAATATCAGACCGAGAGAGTAACTGATAATTTTGGGCTTGCTTAACATTATTATACCTCCTCCTAAACATGAATTTGGGGCTGAAACTTGCGCAAGCGCAGGGCATTCGTGACCACAGAAACGGAACTCAATGCCATCGCTGCACCGGCAATAACTGGGTTGAGCAGCCAGCCAAAGAATGGGTAAAGAATTCCTGCTGCTATGGGAATGCCACAAACATTGTAAATATAGGCAAAGAATAGATTTTGACGGATATTTTTCATGGTAGCATGGCTCAGTTGGATGGCAGCGATAATGCTGCGTAAGTCCCCAGAAATTAAGGTAATGTCGCTAGCCGCGATCGCTACATCGGTGCCCGTACCAATGGCAATGCCCACAGAAGCTTGTGCTAAGGCCGGGGCATCGTTAATGCCATCCCCTACCATAGCCACAATTTTACCTTCTGCTTGTAGGGCTTTGATTTGTGCTGCTTTTTGGTCCGGACGCACTTGGGCAATGACTCTGGTAATCCCCACTTCTCGCCCGATCGCCTCAGCAGTTTGGCGATTATCTCCGGTCAGCATCACCACCTCTAATTTCATCCGCTTTAATGCTTTAACTGCTTCGGTAGAGTCTGGTTTGAGGGCATCTGCTATCCCGACTAATCCCGCAAGTTCCTTGTCAACAGCGATCCAAGCCGTTGTCTTGGCCTGGGCCTCCCAATCTTCACCCATTGATGCTAAAGATTTAGTATCTATTGACAAGTCATCCATCCAACGTTGGGTGCCAATTTGCACCAGGCGATCGCCCACAATCCCTTGCACCCCCATCCCGGGAATGGCGGCAAAGTTCTGTACTTTCGGAAGGGGCCCGGTGACGCCCTGCGATCGGGCATATTGCACTACCGCTGCTGCGAGGGGATGTTCGGAATTTTGTTCGACTGCTGCGGCTAAACTCAGCAGTTTAATTTCATTGCTATCTGCCGTGCCTTTGACAGTAACATAGTTGGTGACGCTGGGTTTACCTTCAGTGATGGTGCCAGTTTTATCCAAGACGATCGCCTGAATTTTATGAGCCAGTTCCAAACAAGAGGCATCCTTAATTAAAATCCCATTTTCGGCCCCTTTGCCAGTACCCACCATAATCGCAGTCGGGGTGGCTAAACCCAGGGCGCAGGGACAGGCGATAATCAAGACGCTGACAGTGGCGATCGTGGCCAGGGTGAAGTTACCCGTGACATTAAACCAGATGACGAAGGTGGCAATGGCGATCGCCATCACAGCGGGCACGAACCAGGCCGTTATCCGATCGGCCAACTGCTGAATGGGTGCTTTAGAACCTTGGGCCTCTCGTACCAACTTCACGATCTGGGCCAAGACTGTATCCTTACCCACCCGGGAGGCCCGTAACTGAAAACTTCCCGTCTTATTAATCGTCCCCCCGATCGCCTCATCTCCGGGTTTTTTGGCGACCGGAATGGGTTCTCCGGTCACCATCGATTCATCTACCTGAGAAGTCCCTGCAATTACCTCGCCGTCAACGGGAATTTTTTCCCCAGGACGGACGACCACTATATCCTCAACCACTACTTCCTGAATGGGAATCTCTACCGACTCTCCATTGCGCATCACTCGTGCAGTTTTTGCTTGCAACCCCATCAGTTTGCGGATCGCTTCCGAAGTTTGTCCCTTAGCGCGACTTTCCAGCAACCGCCCCAGGAGAATCAGGGTAATAATTACCACCGCCGCTTCGTAGTATACTTCCGGTTGCAAACCCCGATCCAGAAATAAACTCGGGAAAAACGTAGCCAACAGGGAATACAAATAAGCTGCGCCCGTTCCCAAGGCCACTAAGGTATTCATATCCGCTGTACGACGTTTGCCAGCTTTCCAGGCCCCGACAAAAAAGCCCTTGCCACACCAAACCATAACAGGTACGCTCAACAGAAGCTGTACCCAGGCATCGTGCATCCATGTGGGAATAAAGGGCAAATGCAGTCCGGTCATTGCTGGCAAAGAACCCACCACTAGCAGCATACTGATAATACCTCCCCAGAGCACTTTGCGGGTTAACTCTTTTTGTTCCGCCTGCTGGGCCCTCTTCTCAGTATCTTCTTCAACTCCGCCCATTTCCTGTAGAGGAAAGGCGCTATAACCCGCCTCTGTTACCGCCTGGCCGATCGTTTCCAGGTTGGTTTCCTGGGGATTATACTTAACGGTAGCTTGGGACATGGCGAAGTTGACATGACATTCCCTCACCCCCCTCACCCCTTGGATCGCCCCTTCGATGGTAGCCGCACAAGAAGCACAACCCATGCCTTTTAACTGGAGATTTGCTGTTTCCATTGTCATGACAGTTTACAAAACACTTTATGAAACGGCGATCCGATTCAACGCCACCTTTGCCAAGGCTCATTTTAACCTGGGCATGACCCTGCCCCACTCCGCCTCCCGATCGCACCCTACCCCCGGCGATCGCGCCCCACATTAACCGAGTTTCGATGTCTCTGAGGAGCTTTCGGTGTTCCCCAGGGGCGCTAGTCGCACTACCCGGGGAACACCGAACTCGCACTACCCCAGAGACATCAAGTCTGGGTCAATATTCAACTCACGCAGTTTTGCTGCTAGCCGTTCGGCTCGTTGCTCGGCTTCTTGAAGTCGCTGTTGAGCTGCCGCTGCTTCCTCATCAGGAGTTAAAATCAATTCACCATCAGATGTAAACCACCGCAACCACAGACGGTTAACACCTTTATAACTGCCCCGCCACAAGCCTAAACTCAGCTCCAGCTGTAAAATCGGCAAATGCCCGTCAGTCAACGAAACTGGTTCGTATTGACCGGCTACTAGATGAAATGCCTGGAATTCATCTTTTTCCCGACTGAACACTATGTAGTAAGGCACTTGCAGTATTTGCTCGTATACTTGCCACTTGGTAGGCGGGTTTCCCGGTTGGCGCACCGTCCGTCCCAAATCTTCATTTTCCGTACTGGGCGATAATAGCTCAACGATCGCAAATGGACTCACCAGTTCTTGCCAGATCACGTAGCTATCCCGCAGATCGCGGCCTTCATAGAGTCGCTCTACTCCTACCACCGCAAACCAATCTGGGCGTTTGTACCAATTGAGATTGCGGAGATCGTAGTAAATGTTGAGGTCGGATGCCACAAACACTTGCTCCGAGGCAATATTCCTCGGTTTGAAAGTGTCTTCCAACAGCGTTGACTGTAGTCCGTGATATTGGTCTGGCATGGAGATCTCCTCGGGATCTTCGCTGGGCAGGTCGTACATTGTCGGCAAGGTCTGCCGAGGGGAAAGAGGCGGATGGGATTGGGTGGGTAGCGTTGCTAGTTTGTTCATTGCCAATCTTCTACTAGGGTATCTTCTCTATTTTAATATCCGATTTTGGAGTTTGCGCGGAGTGCATCGAAGGCCACGGCATTAATAGCATCGAGCAGTTTCTGTTGAATGCAGCTATGTTGTCCTTGGGGCATGGACTTTTGTGACACTTGACCGTTGATACTCACCTAGGCTCCGGGAACCCTCCTCGCAGCGGAAGGGGCCTGGAGCGTGCGAATCGCCCGACATCCGCTATTATACCATTTTGGAAAAACAATGCTACAATTAGTTTAATATCCTCTTTTTAGTCGGTATAACACCGACTGAGCGCTATCGGCCTTTGGGTTTGAACCGGAAGGTGTCGAGTCGGTAGTGTTCAGGAGATGTCCCCGAGGTAGTGCGGTTAACGCTCGATACTTATCCGCCCGTAGCGGAGGGGGCGTTATGGCGCACCGTGAGGCAAAAATCGGCGCTCCCGGGATATACCTCGACCCCACCGGACTGAGGGACCACGATAAGTAGTTCGTAGTTCGACCTTGGACACCAGAAAGCTTCAAATTACCACAGAGCAAAGGTTATCGTCTTGTTGACTTAAAAATCCAATCTAAATAATTATGCCTTACTACTTACACCTGGTGGCGGGTGAAGTACTCTCCATGCAGAGGTTGAAAGCCGCCACAGTTCCGGTCTAGCCTGCCGACATGAAAGCCGACTTGGTCACATAGTAAGCGTGACATGTGAAAGGTAAGCATGACATGTCACATAGTAAGCATGACATGTCACATAGTAAGCATGACATGTCACATAGTAAGCATGACATGTCACATAGTAAGCATGACATGTCACGTAGTAAGCATGACATGTCACGTAGTAAGCATGACATGTCACGTAGTAAGCATGACATGTCACGTAGTAAGCATGACATGTCACGTAGTAAGCATGACATGTCAGATAGTAAGCATGACATGTCACGTAGTAAGCATGACATGTCACTTAGTAAGCCCCGGCATCAGTTAATTATCGGCGCTCGTGAAGAATGTATGTACTGCCGTGCCCCGGTGCCTCAGGCGTTCCCAGGCGGGAGCCAGGGAAAAATGCGATCGCGCAAATTGTATTTCTGGGCAGGGCATAGTATAATGCAGACCGCCCTTTATTAGCGCCTACGACTTGATGGACCGCTGTCATCTGAATGGGTTATGCTTGCAAGATGATAAACCTAAATATGTCACGGCCTTGGCGGAAACGGATAGTCCTTATGATGAGGAGATCGCCTGTTTGCAGGAGGCGATCGAGAAGGAACCGGACAATGCCGATGCCCATAATAGTTTGGGTTTTGTCTACAGTCAAAGGCGGGAGTTAGAAAAGGCGAGCGGCCATTATGAAAGGGTGCATCCCACTTTCGCAAGGGCTTGTCCAAGAGCGTCACCCACGGCTTAATTCTCGGATCCTGGGAGACTTGGATAATCTCCGTTTTGAAACGGGAGCCAAAAAGATTCCTTTGCGGGTTGTCGATCGGCAGCACTCTGAACAATTGCAAGAAACACTTACCGAAGAACTGAACACCAAAATAGAGAGCTACGAAGTGCTGTTGCGAGCTGTACTTGTTAAAGAGCAGAATGAAAACAGTGCTAGCCATCTAATAATCACAATACATCATGCCATCACCGACGGATTATCGAGTATCCAGTTATTTATATTCAGAAATCTTGACCTACTGCCAAAAAATTGCCTCTGGGGAACCTCACTCTCCAGTGCCCAGCTTAGAAGTGCTTCCCCCTGTCGATGAGTTATTGCCCGCCTCAACAAAAGGCTTCAGAGGTAATCTCAATAGCCTGTTGTTTGTGCTGGGATTTCAGTTAAAACAGCTTTGGCACCGACCAGAAACCTTGAGTTTTGAGAAGACTGTACCCATTGAAGAACGCCGTTCTGGCATAGTTTGCAGACAGTTGGATGCAGAATTTACCCAACAGCTGATTCTACGTTGCCGTCAAGAAAAGACAACAGTACAAGGTGCCTTAAACGCGGCGATGATGTTTGCAGCAGCAAAAAAAATAAGAGCCGGGCAGAAAACGCGAGTACACTGCTATACCGCTATTGATTTGCGCAAACGCTTGAAACCATTGGTCCGCAAGGAAAACCTGGGGGTAGTGGTTTCCAGTCTAGCGTCATTTTACACTCTAGGCACAAATACATCATTCTGGGAATTAGCGCGGGATGTGAGGCAACAGCTGGAAATTGGCTTAAAGGGCAATGATATCTTCAGCCAAGTATTGATGATGAGGAATAGTGTCGAGTTCGCGATCGCCCGCTCTCATAAATCATCTGCGACAGTGAGTATCACCAATGTTGGTCGAGTAAACATTCCCAGAGTTTACGGTCAATTTGAACTGTCCCAAATCAGTTTCATTCCGGCAGTGGCTGCATTTGGGGGTGTTTTTTCGGCTGCTGTTACAACCTTTGAGACCCAAATGTTTTTGAATTTCCCCTTCTCTGAGCCAGCACTCAGCCAGGAAACGATGGAGACTTTAGTAGATAGCTTTATGTCCTTTCTGGTTGATGCTAGCAAGGGAAGATAAGGGAAGATAAGCGCGCTTTGCGCTTACGGAGAACCTCAAGTTGATTCTAAACCCTTTTTCGCTTCTGTCGCGACTTGTTCGACTTCATCTTGTGCTAAACTTTCTAGAATAGAGCGAGCTTCTGGGCCACCCAAGCGGTTCAGAGCTAGCACTACCCGGTAACGGACTTGCCAATCTGAATTGGTTGCAAAAGGACTCAACAGGGTAACCCCACGGGAATCTCCTAATTCTCCTAAGGAACTAATAGCAGCAGTTTTGACAATGTCTGTTTCTGAGTTAATAGCATCAGCCAGGATATCGAAGCCACGAGGGTCTCCCATTTCCCCTAAAGTTGCCACGATGCTGAGTTTCAGCAGCCACTCTTCAGTAGTTTGGTATACTTGTTCTAGGTCGCTGAAAGCCTCAGTTAACTTGAGAGCACCCAAAGCGTCAGCAGCGGCGGCTTTCACATCCGTTTCCGGATCGTTGAAGAGCCGATCTCGCAATATCTGCAAAGACTTCTGTAAATCTTGCTGCCCCAGAATCGCCATCTGGCTCGCGGCTGCATAGCGGATTCTCACATTATTGTCAACAATTAAAGGTTGAATCATCTCAAACGCGATCGCCTCTTCCACTTGGCGCAGTTGATTCAGTCCCTTCAGGCGATCGCCGTAATCTTCAGAACTCAGTAATTTGGCCACCGACTCAGGAGTTATTGTCATTTGTTAATTGCTAATTGTTAATTGTTAATTGCCATGAACCACGAACTATTCTTGACTTGCCGCCATTGAGCCGATAATATCTCCACGGGTGAGGATGCCAATCAACTTACCAGCATCGTCCAGTACGGGCAAGCGATGGATGTGGTGTTTTTGCATCAACTGGGCCGCTGCACGCAGGGGTTTATCCGGTTTAACAGAAATAGGGCGATCGCTCATCACCTCCTTAACCGTCAGTCCCATGGCCTTCCGCAAATCCTTTTCATAGGTAGCGGGATTTTCCAGATAAATTATGCTATCCAACAGCATGATATAGGGAGGAGGTTCTACCCCTGTTTCCTGCCACAATAGATCGCTATCAGAGATCACCCCCACCAATTTTCCTTCCCCATCTACAACCGGCAGACCGCTAATATGTCGGTCTGCCAGAATTTTAATAGCCTGCTTCAGAGAAGTTTCAGGCTGTACCACGATCGGATCGCGGGTCATAACATCAGCAACAGTTTTGGGCATATTCTGTATTGTTAATTGTTAGTTGTTAGTTGTGGGTTGTTAGTTGACCACTGACTTGGCCGCTGACCACTGGCCGCTGACAGTAGGTCTACTCTTTGCTGCGAGCAATATCGATCGCCTCCCCAGCAGATATTCCTTCACCTTGATAGCCAAAATACCATAGAGTTGCAGCCGCCTCAACACTACTAACAGTCTTAGTGGGCTGGAACAAATTCGTATAACCTAAAGACCGGCGGATATTCGCCTTTTCCCCATTCTGAAAATCTGCTAAAACTGCCCCTAAGGATTTTGGGTCAATCTTAGCAGCATCTTGGAAGCCCCAGGTTTCCTTCACCGTATCGATCGTAGCAGTAGGTAAAGCTCTACGGATATCCATTGGCACTTTCCAGAGAATCATTTCGGCGCGGGTAAGGGGTGTATCTGGGCGAAACAAAACTACTGTCGCATCACCAGTTAACCTGCTCGGCAGTATACCCGCCTCTGCTAAACCTTGAATTAGAGGGAAATCCGGGTCAGTACGCGGCACATCCTGAAAAACTGGTTTAGTAGATTTTGACGTTGGCGGACGAATTTGTTTACCTGGGTTGTGAGCATACATTTTATTATTAGCCACAACCAGCCAACGGACGTACTCCCGGCGCGTCACTGTTCGATCCGGTTCAAAATCAGGTGAAGTTAAAACCTCCAGTTCCATCAAGTCGGCCACGTACTGACGCAATGGCTCCGGAATTTCCTTCTCCGACCAGGTGCTTGAGACCGTTTCAGTAGTCTCCCCTAGTTGATTAGGACTCTCTTCTGGCTGTTTCGGGGCATTTAACTGGCTGTTCCTAGCAATAGGATGGGCGCTATTGGTGGAATTATTCTGGTCGGACGTCTGGGCTATTGAAGTCGCTGCTGGCGGACTCCCAGTCGAGGGATTGGCAGAGGGTCCGGGGTCTGCTGCCAAGGATTGTTCAACCGCCTTACCAATTTCACTATTAGCACAGGCAGTCAATGAAGTAGTCAGCAGGCAAGCAGCAATAACAGCAAGAACTGGTTTCATCCTGGCAACACAGCTGGACATCATTTTCTATGATATACTCCAAACGGTCATAAACTGGGCGATCTCCGGCAGTAATGTCATTGCGAGGGGGGGATATTTCGCCGGGTGCATCCCAGATTTGCAAAGATAGCCCTTGCGAAAGTGGGATGCACCCCGGAAAAAGGGAGCATCCCAGTTTTGTCCTAAGTAATTGTACTTAGATAAAGAGCGCCATTAAGATAAGCACAGCGTAAGCGAAGCATTTGGTTAACTGACGTTGGAAGCCATTGAGCCCCAGAGAGCTTGAGACGAGAACCAATACGCTTGACTACAGACTCTACCTCCCCAGAGCCAATGGGAATGCCCAAGAATTGATAAAGATCATAGTTAACGATACGGTGACAATGTTTGGTTAAATAAGCGCGGAAGTTCTGTACTTTTTGTCCGTGACAACTGGCTAACAACTCCAATGCTTCGTCAATAAAACCGTGCCAGAGAGATGATTTAACCTGCCTTAAACGCTTTTTATAGTCGCCAATTTTATAGATATTTTCGACTAGATGATACCAATCAAGAACTTCACGTCTGCCATTTTCTGGTCTCAATTGAGCAATAATGTTCCAAATGCCATCATGACCATCTCCCAAACAAGTAATTATAGCTGTCAACGGCTGTTGTTTAACCCACTCCACCAGGGCGGCATTGTCCTGAAAGTAAGCCCCACAAACTTCTCCATGCAGGCTGACTGCTTTATAATCTCGCCACTCACAAGAACCCTTACCTTCAGTTCTTAAACGTACTTTGCCACCATCTACGCTCACAGCGGTTACAGGGTGACTGCTTTGAGCTCCAGGAAATTCGCTTCTTTGCACTAATCGATGTATGCTGCTGTGTCCCACTTTTATTCCTGTTAACAGTTCCAAGTCTTTTTCCGCTTGTTGATATGATTCATTAGCACTCAATACCCAGCAACACTTGGAGATTACGGGACTGATTTGTGTGCCTTTCTTTAAGCCCAATTTTTTGGCCTGTTTGCTGTTTACAGTTACTGTTCCTACGCCGGTTTTGACTTGCCGCTTGCGTCCGGATTGAGACGGCTCCCCATCAGCAAAAAAAAATTTCCTAAAACTGGTCCAACTGTCCTGAATAAATGCTCTCGTACTGCTAACTCTCTGCTTTCAAAGTCTTTAAGAGCCTCGGGGGGCGTATCTGCATACAGGAGTTTTGATAATTCTTTGAGATGGTATTCAAGTTTTTGATTTTCTTCTGGGGTCATGTAGCCTCCTCAACCGTGGAGATTTTTTCCATATTACCAGAATAAATTTTTTTCTCGCTTAGTTTGCCCAGAAGAGAGTTGTGCAACTAGTATTTTTCCAGCAACGCCTTACCCTGCAAGGACTTAGGGCCGCCATCTCCCAACCGAAGGAAATTTGCACAAATCTATAGGACGCCAATTCTGAGTATAAATACTCATGGCAAAACTGGGATGCTCCCAATAAATATGCAGGCCGGACTCAGTGAAGACAGGACAAACAGCAGGCAGTCACCGGTAGTCCAACAGGGTTTCCAGGCGATCGCCCGTGCGGACAGCCACCAGCAGGAGTCCGCAGCAGAATTTCCCAAGGTGCAGCATGCATCTCAAACTCCCGCTGACGCCCTGACCCTACTGTCAGCGATCGGCGATCGGTTACCAGTGCTTGAAATTAGGTGGAGATGGAGCGCCGCGCATGCGGCATGCTGGTCATTAATTAACGCTTAGCTACACTACCTTGTATTGCATGGCAATCTAAACACTAGATTAGGACTACCGGTAAGCCGTAACGGCCGTAAAGTGTGTCTTACCACCAACGGTGAGCGTCGCGTCCTATTACATGACTATTTTACAACAGAGAATGCTAATCACTTCACCCTCATTTTGGGTAGGTTGCATGGGGATCCATTCGCCTATTTCAGCCAAACCGATGTCATGCAAGGTTTGAATCGTATCCCGAACAGTGTTTGGATTTCCTTTTTGCACCATTTTTATCGGTTCGTTTGTCAGTGCTTCTGTGCTAATTTGCCTTTATTGCTTGAATTTCCTCTTCCATATTTCTCTTTGCTTAACTGCTATTCCCTATGATATTCATCTATCTTGAATCTGTCAATTGTCTCGGACAAGTAAATTTACATCAATCTGTAAATTATTAATTAACCTGGGATATTAAGCAGATTCCATATCCCCATAATAAATTTTTCCCATTCTTCAGAATATCGTGCTACAATAGAGAAGACAAGATTGCAGAGATAGAGCGATGTCATCGTCAATAGAAGAGAAAACAGTCACCATAAACGTGCCTCTAGTAGAATCCCTCGTGCAAGTAATCCTTTCCCTCTCCAAAGAGGAAAGGGAACTGCTGGAAGAGAAACTTAACCGCAAGAAAAACTGGCGGGAAACCCTGAAAAAAATTAGGGAGCATAAAGCCGCAATTCACGCCGAGCGTGGGGGGAAACCATTCAATCCCTCAATTGACGAAATCATCCATCAAATGCGAGAGGAACGCACTGAACAACTCATGCAAGCTAGCTTTCCGGGGTCTGAAGAAAAATGACAGACAATGTAGTTTGTGTTGATGCCAACTTGCTTGTGCGTCTGGTGTCCAGCAAACCGTCAGAATCTCGCTTTGAGGAGTTATGGAATCAGTGGCAAGAATCAGGAGATCGAATTGTTGCTCCCCCTCTGATTTACTATGAAGTTAGCAACGCTCTTCATCGTTCAACCGTTGCAGGGCAACTGCTACCAGAACAAGCAGAGCAAGCCTTGGAAGATGCTTTTAGTCTGGATATTACCCTCTACGGCGATCTAGCCATGCATCGACGTGCTTTGAACTTGGCGAGCAGCTTACGACTGCCAGCTACCTATGATGCTCATTATCTGGCTTTGTCCGAACAACTGTCAGCTCAATTTTGGACGGCAGATAGGCGGCTATTTCGAGCAGTGCAAGCAACTTTTGATTGGGTACATTTGGTAGAATAGCTGTCCGGAGTACCCTAGTTTCCAGGCGCTTTCGCGCCTGGGAAGCACTAAAGTGCTTACTACGAACCCGGAAGCACTAAAGTGCTTACTACGAACCCGGAAGCACTACTGAAATAATATCAAGTTCGTCCCAATTTCTGCCACAAAGATTGCCTCATTATATCTACCGGCACCGGTTGCTCTAACCACATCTGTAAAGCTGCTCCTCCTTGCTGTATCAACATCTCTAATCCATCGATCGCCCGCGCCCCCACAGCTTGCGCCTGTTCCAGGAACAGCGTAGGATTAGGATTGTAGATTAAATCATAGGCGATCGCCCCCTCCGGCAATTTGGCCATCACCTCTGCGGACACTGGAGACTCATCCACATGGGGATACATGCCAATGGGAGTTGTATTCACCAAAAGTGATGCAGATCGCAGTATTTCTGGTAACTTTTCCCAAGGGTGAATCTGTAGGGGACTATAGCAACTGCTCTTAAATTCTGCTAACTTCTGCGGCGATCGCCCCACTACATGAATTTCCCCAAAACAAGCTGCACGGCAACCCGCCACCACCGCCCTCGCAGCACCGCCATTACCTAAAATCACAGCTATACATTGAGTCCAATCCCGGTTATCATCTTGCAAGGGAGCAATAAATCCAGCCACATCTGTATTCGTACCGTACCAACCCCCAGACTTGCGCCACACCGTATTCACTGCCCCCACAGCTTGCGCTACGGGCGAAATCTCCGATAATAAAGGCATAATCGCCTGCTTGTGGGGAATAGTGATGTTAAAGCCCACCAAACCAATAGCCCCAAAACCCCCGATCGCTACCGATAAATCTGACGGCGCGATCGGGAAAGGCAGATAGACGTAATCTAGGTTTAAGTGGGCGATCGCCGCATTATGCATCAGGGGCGACAAAGAATGTTCCACGGGATAACCAATCACCCCCAGCAATTTAGTTGTACCTTGAATCTGTTGCATCGAGGTAAAATCACCTTGTTAATAACAGCTATGGTATCATTCATCATGCATAGTTTCGCCAAGGTCTTCAGTCTGGTTGCGGTTGCGTTTGAAAAAGTGTTTATAAATCTTTTTCCCGCCCCAGACGATCAGCACTCCCACCACGATCGCTGCCAAGGCAGGTATAGCTAAGGTCAACAGAGACAAAGTCAGAGCACTGCCAACTTCCACAGTAGAGACCACTGAATTAGCCATCCCGCCAGTAGCAGCTGTAGATACTAAACGGGTGGCGCTAGTCGCTAGTTCGATCGTTTCCGCCGCACCACCCCCAGCAATAGCAGCAAATATCCATCTTAAAGTCGGGTCCATATCCGGGACAACCGCAGCCGTCACAACTGTCCCTGCAATCATCGCCGCTGGCACCTCTATAGTATCCAGCAGATTATCAACCACAGGCACGTAATAGGCCAGCACTTCCACCGCCGTTGCCACTCCAAAGGCGATCGTTGCTGGAGTTGTACCGATCCACTCCATCTCCGGTGCCAGGGAGATCTCTCCAGACTGTGCCGCCAGACTCATGGCCAGCAACGGCACAAACACCCGGAAACCGCAGGCTGCACTTAAACCCAGACCCATGCAGACATTTAACAAATTATCCATGCCTTTCTCCTTGAGAAGTTAGCAATTAAAAGATCCTGATTTCCTTTAGAATGGTACTGGTGTCTTGACCCCGAGGAGAATCAGTAAGGCTCCGTTACTCTTTATACTCTCTAATCTCCTCTATCGGGTTAGTCGTTCGCGTAGCGGAGGGGGCGTTACCCGGCCAAGTAGCTGCAACTGGTCAGCCCTTAAATATTCCCTTTGACCTCTATCAGCATCCCGACTCCGAAATCGCTAAAAAGACCGATCGCAAAACAGGTTATCGCACTTGTAGCCTACTATGCATGCCAGTATTAGGTAGAGTATGGCGAGTTACTAGCCGTCACCCAATTAGTTAACAAGCGCAAACCAGGGGATATCGGTAAAGATAAATCTGCTTACAGAAATGGTCAAGTTCCCGACTACTTCCAAACCAGTTTCGATCAAAAGGATCGAAGGGATTGGAAATATTTAACAATCAAGTTGGTGTTGTTCTTCCAGGACTAATTTGAACTTTGTTAATGGTTCTAAATTCTAAATTATTCAAACAATTCCGCCAAGTATTGACTGGAAGTACCCAGTATGCGTGCTAGCTTGTTCATTTGATTATTAGAGAAACTATCCCGCGTAGAAACAAACTCATCAAATGATTTTCCCACTATCCGTGACACTGCTCTTAACTGACTATCAGTAACTTCTTTACCCTTGTAAATATCAAGCAGTTCTTGAGGAGACAATTTGTAAGAATCGCAGAAACGAATAAATTCATGATTGCTGAGATCGAGTTGCTTTTGCCTGTCCCGCAGCAAGTGGGCGATCGCGCGACTGCCATGTTTAGGACGTTTAGCTTTTTTCAGGTATCTGCGCATCAACTGCTCCCCTAGTTCCCTGTCTCTGGCAGGGAACGCGCTCTTGAGGCTCTGCCTCCAGTGTTGGGAAACATTAACGAATCATTTAGACTGGCTATAGTTCCACAATTAAGTCCGCAAATTACCAAAATCCCACTTCCCTATCTTCATAGTAAATAGCGATATAGGAGCGATCGAGTTTAACTTGCAAGCGTAGAGATTGATTATCAAACCCACTTTTTAGTAAAACTTATGCCCGTTGGGTTGAATTCAGCCTGATGTTATCTAATGTTATCATATTATAGAGTACTTCTGCCTTCTGGGAAGTTTTTGGCTAGTCCCGACCGCCACCTCCGGAGGTGCAAAGGGCGGCGCATACAGCCAAGCTATCGGGAGGCCAGTCGATCGGCGATCCGAGTAGTCTCTGGGAGACGATAGGACCGAGTACAGCGCAGGACGTAATCTATAGCAGTAGGGAGACTGACGCGATGACCAATAGAGACATACAGAGGTTTGACGGTGCTTCTGGTTCTGAGTACAGCGCCAATAATTTCCTGCTCGTGTATGAGGGGTTGCCAACTGCCTTTTTCCACCGGTAATTCAGCATGAGTGCCAATCAACCGGGACTTAGCGACGCCGATAGTAGGGATATCAGTCAATACCCCCAGATGACAGGCCAGACCAAAACGGCGGGGATGAGCCAGACCTTGACCATCACATAAAATTAAGTCCGGGGTTGTGTTAAGTTTTTCTAAAGCCTCTAGCACTGGCGGTATTTCCCGAAAAGAGAGGAATCCCGGAACATAAGGAAACTGAGTCGGGCGTTGGGCGATCGCCTGTTCGGAGAGTTCCAGACTGGGAAAACTCAGCACCGCCACCGCAGCGCGACTGGTAGCACCGTCATCAACAAAGCCCACATCCACTCCCGCCACATACTGCACCGACTCTAGGGCGTGTCATCAGTTAAGCCAGATAACTGTAGCAGTGAGATAGATGGCCCCCAAGAAATTACTAGCTGTTTTGTCGTAGCGGGTGGCAATCCCTCGATATTGTTTCAGTTTGGCAAAAAAGTTTTCGATAAGATGCCGTGCTTTGTACAGATATTTGTCGTAAGGATATGGCACTTTCCGATTAGCTTTTGATGGAATCACCGCACTACATTTGTCTTTCTCTAATCGCTTTCGGACACGCTCGTCAGCATCATAGGCCCGATCGGCGGCGGAGGCAGAGGCCTCAATCCCTTCGAGCAGAACATCTGCACCGGCCAGATCGTGAGTTTGGCCCCCTGTCAGGTGAAATCCTGTGGGATTGCCCAGGGCATCGCAGATGGCATGAATCTTCGTACTGAGTCCACCTTTGCTACGCCCGATGGCTTGATCACTACCATCGTCTTTTTTTTGGCCCCTGCACTATGCTGATGAGCCCTGTCGTGTCCAGAGACGCCCACCCATGTCGTGCGCAGGAGCGGCACGACAAGGTGGGCGCTCTCGGACACGAGACGATGGTAGAACCTCAGTGCATCGCATATTCGTTATCGGCATCATCCGCTAAAACCTGAAAAACCCTTTCCCAGACACCACTTTGGCTCCAACGGCTAAAACGAGTGTGAATTACCCGAAAGTCGCCAAAGCGTTCGGGCAAGTCTCGCCAGGGGATCCCAGCTCGATAGCGATAAAGCACCGCCTCCACAAAGAGTCGATTGTTCTTCGCTGTACCGCCCACATGCCCCTCACGTCCAGGGAGCAAGTCTTTCATCCGTTCCCACTGGTCATCGCGGAGTGCGTATCGGTGCATCTTTCACCTCTTTTTTGCTAACTACTATAGCATCTTTTTTCTAACTGATGACACGCCCTAGCTGGTCAGTAGTAATTACCTCGGGAACTAGCTGTTGTTGAATTGCAGTTGCCGACTGGGTGGAATTAGGCCATTGATGACGCCTCTTAATTTGCATAGGGTTAAGACAATTGCTAATTGTTCATTCTCGTCCCTCACGCTGACATTAGGGCTGTTTCTGAAGTACGACAACTTGCCACTGTTTTAACTCTTCGGACTCCAGAGCATGTTTAGCACTCAAGCTAGCAAAAGCCTCCTTCTGGGCTTCCTTGTCTGAGTCAGCTTTCACTTGAAACCACTCCACCACACCAGTCCGATCTAAATTGTCACCCAAACCCAAGCGCTCCAGGGTAGTTATTCATTGTTATCACCTGACCAGATTCTTCTTTGCCTTTGTTTTACTCGCAGCAGTTAGCGTTATTAGTTGTTAGTTGTTAGTTTACCACTGACTACTGACCACTGACTACCTACCTCTAATACAACTGACCACCTACCTCTAATACAACTCCCCTCAAGAGATACTTTGCCAGTGTCCATCGGGAAAAATGGTCGTTTCATCAAGGTCAGCCTTGACAAAATTAACATTTTGTGCATTAAAAAAGTTAGTGCTACGCAACTGGGCCCCTGCCAGATTAGCATTCTCTAGGTTCGCTCTGCTGAAATTAGCTTTGCTGAGATCGGCACCACCTAGATCGGCCTTAGACAAGTCGGCACCCTGCAAATTGGCACCTGACAGGTCAGCACCCCGCAAATTAGCATAACGGAGATTAGCTCTGGAAAGATTAGCGCCCCGAAGCATAGCCCCTGATAAATTCACATTATAGAGTTGGGCATCTCCAAGTTGCGCCTGCTGAAGTTGAGCTGCTTGCAGAGAAGCTTGACTCAGATTAGCATAAGGTAGGTATACTTGCGTGAGATTGCTACCCTTGAGGTTAATTCCCCGTAAATTCGCTTCAGGTAGTGATAAATATGTAGTGATATAACATTTTATCCCTCTATTAATCCTTGCTTTTCAAAGGGATAATATAACATTTTTCATTACCATTGATAAGTTTAATTTATCAAAAATATCAGAGATAATCATGTATAATTAGTTGTCACAATGCTATATTGTTATTGGTAAAAACAATGTCTAAATTTATGAACACATCATCAGATTTATGCTTGCGACCTTCTTGTCCCCACTGTCAAAGTGAGCGAACAGTAAAAAACGGTAGGGGCGAAGCATTCGGGGCTAAAAATTTCGTCTCCGTTGCCGTCATTTTGCCCGAAGGCTTCGCCCCTCCATAACAAAAAGCAAAAACATAAGTGTAAAGACTGTGGCAGGCAATTTGTTGAAAACCCTACCAATAAAACGATATCATCAGAAACAAAAAAGAAAATAGATGGCCTTTTACTTGAGAGAATTTCTTGAGCTGGAATTGCACGTCAAGTTGGAGTTTCCAAAACTTTGCTCCAAGATTATGTTAATAAAAAATCTGCGGAAACTCCGCGTGAGATAAAGGTTTTAGACAAGCCAAAAGGGAAAATGACTATTGAATGTGATGAAATGTGGTCTTTTGTGGAGAATAAAGAAAATAAGCAATGGATTTGGTTAGCGTTAGATACAAAAACTAGAGAAATAGTTGGAGTTTATGTGGGCGAGCGCAGTCGGGAATCGGCAAAAAAATTGTGGAAATCTTTACCTCCTGTTTATCGGCAATGTGCAGTTTTTTACACAGATTTTTGGGAAGCTTATAACACAGTAATCCCCAAAAAACGTCATAAACCAGTAGGTAAAGAAACTGGAAAAACTAATCATATTGAAAGGCTAAACAACACATTAAGACAAAGAATTAGTCGTTTGGTTCGTAAAACATTATCATTCTCCAAGAAACTAGAAAATCACATCGGAGCTATTTGGTATTTTGTACATTATTACAACAAATGTTTATCGGGATAGATAATGCATCACTACATATTTATCACCACCTTCGCTTCAAATAAATCAGCCTCTTCTAAGTCAATGCCCTCAAAGTTTCGTTCGCCCTTGGCATATTGAGCCAGTAGTTCCTCTGCGCTGATCTTTTGCTCCATCTTACTTACTATTAATCGTGCTGTCACCTGTGTACTCTCTCGGTACTTGTGAGCATTTATGCTTATGATTGACAAGGTAAAGGATTGTAACGGAAGCCAAAGTTGTTATAATGCTTTTTTAAGATTTGTAACGCAGTCTGCATGGCGATGCCAGTGCGGCCTGGCCCCGGTGGGGGTGCAGAATGTAAAGATCGATCTTATTTGCTGCTAGATTTGCTAAACAAGGCCAGACCTATGCCAGAACAGAAAGCCTCGATCGCCCAGCATTACCACGAACGGACCAAGTACGACCCAGAAACTATAGCTGCCAAGAGTCAGGGATTAGACTGGTCGAAACAACCGGTGCCGTTCAAGTCATACAAAATCGGGACGACAGTAGACCTGAAGCCCTATTTACAGGAGACGACCAAGAGTGATTGGCAGCGGTTATCCCGGTTCCTGTTTTGCAGCTATGGGGTGACTGCAATGGTGCCGACGATGATGGGAGAGCCGTTTTATATGAGGGCGGCCCCCTCGGCAGGGGGGCTGTACCCCGCTGAACTTTATCTGATCTCCCGTGGGACGTCTTTGCTCAAGCTTGGGTTGTATAACTATCAGCCTCAGACTCATTCTTTGATGCTTTTTTGGGATAATGATGTCTGGGATGAGCTGCTTGCTGCCTGTTTCGGACATCCATTACTAAAGATTACCCAGTTGGCAATTGTCGCCACTGCTGTTTTCTATCGATCGGCTTGGCGCTACCAAGACCGTGCCTACCGGCGGATTTTTCTCGACACTGGTCATCTGCTGGGTAATATAGAATTGGCAGGAGCGTTGAATGGCTACCGAGTTCGCTTGATTGGGGGGTTTGTCGATCGCCAGGTGAATGACCTGCTATATCTAGACTCGCAACAGGAAGGGGCGATCGCCGTCATTCCCCTGACAGAAGAGTCTCTCCCCTCCTACAGAACAGCTTTGGCCTCCAGCATCCAAAGGGAATATCCCCGCATCCGAGATGGGGAACTGCTAGCATACCTCCATGGCGCTACTGAGATTAAGTCAGATACTCATGATTCTGTCAATTGGCAGGAGGCTGCTGATGAGGAAACAGGGGAAGATAAATATAATTTCCCATTTTGTCTGAAGGTGTCTACTGCCACGACCCCGATCGCTTTAAAGGACAACCAGAAAAACTTAGAACAAACCATTCTCAAGCGCCGTTCTACCCGTGCCTACACTGGTGGCGACTTAACCTTAGAGGAACTGAAAGCCTTGTTGGACTTTACCTATCAACCTCAACATTACCTCGACCAGGGGTTAGATGGCGATCCCGACTATTTTGATTTGAGTTTACTGGAAACCTTCATTGCGGTTTCTGGGGTGACAGGATTAGAAGAAGGCTGCTATTATTATGCGCCCAAGGCTCAGGAACTCCGACAAATTCGGTTTAAGAACTTCCGACAACAGTTACATTATTTATGTCTGGGGCAAGATTTGGGGCGGGATGCAGGGGTAGTGTTATTTCATACCGCCGACTTGCAAAAAGCTGTGGAGAAATATGGCGATCGGGTGTATCGCTACCTGCACATGGATGCGGGTCATCTGGGGCAAAGGTTGAACCTAGCTGCCATCCACCTCAGTTTAGGGGTTAGCGGCATCGGGGGCTTTTTTGACGACCAGGTTAACGATGTTTTAGGCATTCCTACAGATGAGGCGGTTGTTTACATTACCACCTTGGGGCGTCCTCGTTATAGTAGTTGATTGACAGCCCTGTTCGCGTTTAGAGAATAGAAGTTGCATTATGAGATAATGGATGCCTTCGCGGCTAATGGCTGATTGACTATTATAGCTACAGGTCGTTTCATCTGACAGCGAGGCAAGTAGAACTGCCCATCTTCGTCAACCAGAATTTAAATCTTGCAAAAACGTGAGATAATTCTCTGTAGGTAACACAAATCCATTACGGAAATGAAGATTATCCGCTTGACAATGATGATTGTGCTGGCACTGGCTGCACTTTTATGGGTGCAACCGGCTGCCAAAGCTGACGTGTTTCGAACCCAATTCCAAACGTCCGATGCCTACTTAACGGTCGAAGTCCTTGACGATGACCTGATCCATTTTGAGCTGTCCTCGGTGGGAAACCCTCCAGATCCTAGCGAGGCCATCTACAGTTCGCCGATGGTGTTTAAAACCAATTATGCCGGTCCAGCTTCGGTTTCGAGATCGGGAAATGCGATCGAAACGAGCAATGTCCGCTTGGAAATAGACCCCAATAATCTCTGCATTCGGGCAACTGATAAGACCAAACAGGATGCTTATCTGACAACTATCTGTCCGGCAGATCTAAATCAAGCCTTCAAGGGATTAAATATAGATCCCGGTCTTACCCAAAACGTTTACGGATTGGGAGAAGAGTTTAAAATTCCCGGTAACGCAGATGGTGACTGGACTGCTCTGGGGGTGCGGGAAGGCGGACCCTTGGGCAACTCTTTCCGACAGTTTGACGGCGGGGCAACTGGAAACATTCAAATTCCAGTTTACTATGCTGTCGGTGACGATAATCTCAACTATGCTTTGTTTGCCGATAATGTTTACAAACAGCGTTGGGATTTTAATGCTTATTGGTGGCAAGCTCGCATGTACGGAGACCAAATCCGTTTTTACCTGATGACAGGTGATGACCTCCCGGATTTACGCTCTGATTATATGGAGTTAGTTGGCCGTCCTCCAGTCCCGCCTCGCAATGCTTTTGGTCTTTGGGTTTCGGAGTTCGGTTACGATAACTGGGACCAAATTGACGAGCTTTTGAGCGGCCTGCGGAAGGATAATTTTCCTGTAGATGGTTTTGTTCTCGACCTCCAGTGGTTTGGTGGCGTTACTCTCAATCATCCCGGCGGTAGTGCTATGGGACGAATTAATTGGGATGAGAACCAAGAACCTCTAGTGGCTGACGATCGCTATTACTTCCCCAATCCGGCAGCCAAAATTAAAGCCTACGCAGATGATGATATTCGGTTGACAGCCATTGAGGAATCCTATCTGGCAAACACCACCGATACATACCAACAGATGCCAGAGTATTTGACTGCTTATCAACGGACAAATAACGTCTGCGATCCCAACCAACAATTTAATCCTACCCAAATATACGCTACCGACTTTTGGGGAATCGGTCGCATGATTGATTGGTCCGATCCACAAGCAGGAGAGTGGGTCCATAAAGAGCGGCGCTATCCTAATTTGGCGAGTTTGGGAGTTAACGTTCATTGGACCGATTTAGGCGAACCAGAACGGTATGACGCCAGTGCCTGTTATGAAGGTGTGGAAGTTACTGCCTCTGGGATTAAGAACGAGCATAGCGATATCAACAATCTTTACAACCTCCTCTGGGATGAATCCATCTGGAAAGGTTACGTAGATAACCAAGATATTCCCAATAATTTGGGGATAACCAATCAGCGTCCCTTCCTCTTGAGCCGATCGGGAGCGGGTGGGATTCAGCGCTATGGGGCAGCTTTGTGGTCGGCAGATATTGGATCGAGACTTTCTTCCCTTGCTACCCATTCTAACGCCCAGATGCACGTGTCCTTCTCCGGCATCGATTACTACGGATCTGATATTGGCGGTTTCCGCAAGGAAGCAATGCCTTACAACGATCGGCAAGGAGCCTATCGCGGGTATGAGGACGAAATGTACACTCAATGGTTTGCCAATGGTGCTTGGTTTGATGTGCCAGTGCGTCCCCACACCGATAAGGAATTTGTTGACGCCTATCCTCCCTATCAAACTTCTCCTGACTTGATTGGCAAGGTAGACAGTAATTTGGCTAACATTCGCCAACGCTATGAACTGACTCCTTACTACTACAGTCTGGCCTATAAAGCCTATCTGGAAGGCGAACCCGTGATTGCACCTCCAGTGTTTTACTATCAAAACGATCCCCAGGTGCGGCAGATGGGCAACGAGAAATCGATCAGTCGCGATTTGTTGGTGGCTATTATTGCTCGGCACGGAGAGTACCAGCGCAACGTCTATTTGCCAGCAGGCAAGTGGATTGACTACTATTCCAATGAATGGATTGAGAGTGCGGGTGAAAATCTAGAAAATGTTCCGGCTTATCGGGATGGTTTGTTCCGGTTACCGGCCTTTGCCCGTGCGGGAGCGATTATTCCCACCATGTACGTGGACGAACATACTAAGGATGTTTTCGGACACAGGAAAGATGGTAGCGCTGCTCGTGACGAGTTAGTGATTCGGGTTTATGCTGACTCCAATCCTACGAGCTTTACCTTGTACGAAGATGACGGTACGACCTTGGATTATGATGCTAACGGTCGTCCTATTTATCAGTACCGCACCACTCAATTGACCCAAGAGCAAGACTCCAATACCGTTAAGGTTACTATTGGCGCTGCGGTCAATGTTAACGGAGACTCTCCCTTCCCGGGTGCCGTTACCTCCCGTCAGAATGTAGTTCGCTTGGTAGTGGATAATGCTCAGGCGACTGGAGTTACCTTAAATGGTGCATCTTTACCAGAATTGAATTCAATTGCAGAGTTTGAATCTGCCAGTCAGGGTTGGTTTAATGCTGGCCACAATCTAATTTTGGCTAAATCTGACTCCCAGAGTGTCGATACTATCAAGACTTTCAGCTTTGACTTGGCTCCAGTTGCTCCTTCTACTTCCGTCAATTTGGTTTGCGATCGGGGCTTCACTACTACCGGTAATAGCATCTATGCTGTAGGTAGTATTCCGGCTTTGGGTGAATGGAATCCAGCTAACGCTGTCAAATTGGAGCCAAACGTCTACTATCAATATATCATTGACGGACGCAGCAATCCCGGACCTGATGCTCCTATTTGGACGGGAATTATTTCTGATTTAGAGCCAAATACTTCTTTTGAATGGAAGTGTATTAACCGCTCGGAAACCGATCCAAGTTACGTTACTTTCCAACCTGGAAATAACAACGTTCACGTAACGGGGGCTTCTGGTTATTCTGGACAGAGTTACGGCAGCTTATAATCTCTATAGCGCTATTTGAGAGGTTGATTGTATCAACCTCTTTTTCTAGAGCAGCAAGTAGTTATAAACCGGGTTGCCCAACGGGTGCATCTCACACTTGGGTTTATGAACGAAACCATACCGAAAATTGCGCTCAATTTTCGGTTATTCAATCGTATTTGATAATTGCCAATTTTCAATTTATTAAAGGGGATAGAATTGCCAATGGTTCAGACTCCAATCAAACAACTTACTCTGGAGGAGTTTCTGGCCTTACCGGAAACAAAACCAGCTAGCGAATATATCAACGGTCAAGTATTACAAAAGTCCATGCCCCAAGGACAACATAGCCGCATTCAGCAGAAACTGCTCGATGCTATTAATGCCGTGGCCGAACCTGAATCTATTGCTTTAGCATTACCGGAGTTACGCTGTACCTTTGGAGGTCGTTCCACGGTTCCCGATATCGCCCTGTTTAGATGGGAGAGACTCTCTACTAATGCCGATGGGACGATCGGGAATTCTTTTACAACCCATCTGGACTGGACGATTGAAATTCTCAGTCCGGACCAACTAGCAACTCGGGTGACTCGCAACATTTTCCACTGTCTCAACCACGGCACCGAATTAGGTTGGCTGATAGATCCCGGAGAGGAACTCATACTTACCTACAATTTGAATTCGCCCCCCGGGTTGTTTGAGATCGGTAATGATGTTTTGTTACCCGTTCCTAGCTTTCTCCCCCATTTACAATTGACTGCGAGTCAAATCTTTGGTTGGTTGCGCATCAGGGGGTAATAGTAACGCTACCACGCCGGAACCCTTTCCCAGGCGGGAGGGAAGGATCCCGAACCCGTTCCCAGGCGGAGCCGTGGGAACGAGGGGTCCGGCTACACAAACAAAGCCCGCCTGCGCGGGCTTATCTCTCGTTCCCTGTCTCCGGCAGGGAACGCGCTCTTGAGGCTCTGCCTCCGTGTTATCCCTAGTTCCCTAGTTCCCTGTCTCTGGCAGGGAACGCGCTCTTGAGGCTCTGCCTCCAGTGTTGGGAAACATTAACGAATCATTTAGACTGGCTATAGTTCGGAAAAATTTAATTGTAACTCTTCTGGTACGATTGCTATAATGAAAATCGTACCCATTATACCATGATACCAAGGAAGACTCATTTGTGTGACCGGACTTGAGTGTCCGGTTGCGTTTTTGCTCGGACCGCACTCTCTGACCCCACTCCAACCAGTCAGTCAGATAGGCACTGACTTTTTCTTTTTCGTGATAATAATAAAGAATCGTAGCATAAATTTGTTCTAATGTCAGCGCCCGATAGGTGCGGACAATTTATCTGGAGTTTGACATTGATGAATGAAACAATAAAGAATAGTTTCAATGCCCATCCGCGTGCTTTTAAGGCGAATGTCGTCAGGGGCGAGAAAGTCAAAGTAGTCTTCTAGTTGCATTGGCCACTCGATATGATTAACTCAGTTACTATAGTGTAAACTGCTCAACGTTTGGAGGCGAAAGGGGCGATCGCCCCATCTCGTACCAGATATGATACCATAGTTTGAGCGGGTGTCGGGCGATTCGCGCAGCGGAGGGTTCACACTACGAGATCGGGGTCACGGCAGCGGCTACTGGCGCGAGCAGAAGCATAAGAAACTAAAAGGAATAGAATTGCCAATGGTTCAGACTCCAATCAAACAACTCACGTTGTTGAGTTTCTGGCCTTACCGAAAACGAAACCGGCCAGTGAGTATCAACGGTCAAGTGTCACAAAAGTCCATGCCCCAATGACAACATAGCTGCATTCAACAGAAACTGCTCGATGCTATTAATGCCGTGGCCTTCGATGCACTCCGCGCAAACTCCGCCTACGCGATCGGCCCGCGGACTTTCGTTTCCGGAGCACCCACCTATGTTGTGCGCAGGAAACGACACAACAGGTGCTCCGGGAAACGACCGAAAAATCGGATATTAAAATAGAGAAGACCCCCTAGTAGGAGATTGGCAATGAACAAACTAGCAACGCTACCCACCCAATCCCATCCGCCTCTTTCCCCTCGGCAGACCTTGCCGACAATGTACGACCTGCCCAGCGAAGATCCCGAGGAGATCTCCATGCCAGACCAATATCACGGACTACAGTCAACGCTGTTGGAAGACACTTTCAAACCGAGGAATATTGCCTCGGAGCAAGTGTTTGTGGCATCCGACCTCAACATTTACTACGATCTCCGCAATCTCAATTGGTACAAACGCCCAGATTGGTTTGCGGTGGTAGGAGTAGAGCGACTCTACGAAGGCCGCGATCTGCGGGATAGCTACGTGATCTGGCAAGAACTGGTGAGTCCATTTGCGATCGTTGAGCTATTATCGCCCAGTACGGAAAATGAAGATTTGGGACGGACGGTGCGCCAACCGGGAAACCCGCCTACCAAGTGGCAAGTATACGAGCAAATACTGCAAGTGCCTTACTACATAGTGTTCAGTCGGGAAAAAGATGAATTCCAGGCATTTCATCTAGTAGCCGGTCAATACAAACCAGTTTCGTTGACTGACGGGCATTTGCCGATTTTACAGTTGGAGCTGAGTTTAGGCTTGTGGCGGGGCAGTTATAAAGGTGTTAACCGTCTGTGGTTGCGGTGGTTTACATCTGATGGTGAATTGATTTTAACTCCTGATGAGGAAGCAGCGGCAGCTCAACAGCGACTTCAAGAAGCCGAGCAACAAGCTACCGAAGCCCAACAACGAGCCACTGAAGCCGAGCAACGAGCTGAACGGCTAGCAGCAAAACTGCGCGAGTTGAATATTGACCCAGACTCGATGTCTCTGGGGTAGTGCGAGTTCGGTGTTCCCCCCTCGTTCCCACGGGTGTGGTCAAAAACAGTTGGTACGGGGAGATCCTCGCGGGGGCAGGGCGAAGCATTCGGGAAGGACATCTATCTTGTGATGTCATCATTTGCGCAAGAATGCCAGTCGCCCCTACAGTTATCGGCGACAAATGACTATCAACTACTTTTGACCACACCCCGTTCCCACGGCTCTGCCTGGGAACGTGCGACTAGCGCTCCCGGGGAACACCGAAAGCGATCGCCGGGGTAGGGTGCGATCGGGAGGCGGAGTGGGGCAGGGTCATGCCCAGGTTAAAATGAGCCTTGGCAAAGGTGGCGTTGAATCGGATCGCCGTTTCATAAGGGAGCATCCCAGTTTTGCCATGAGTATTTATACTCAGAATTGGCGTCCTATAGATTTGTGCAAATTTCCTTCGGTTGGGAGATGGCGGCCCTAAGTCCTTGCAGGGTAAGGCGTTGCTGGAAAAATACTAGTTGCACAACTCTCTTCTGGGCAAACTAAGCGAGAAAAAAATTTATTCTGGTAATATGGAAAAAATCTCCACGGTTGAGGAGGCTACATGACCCCAGAAGAAAATCAAAAACTTGAATACCATCTCAAAGAATTATCAAAACTCCTGTATGCAGATACGCCCCCGAGGCTCTTAAAGACTTTGAAAGCAGAGAGTTAGCAGTACGAGAGCATTTATTCAGGACAGTTGGACCAGTTTTAGGAAATTTTTTTTTGCTGATGGGGAGCCGTCTCAATCCGGACGCAAGCGGCAAGTCAAAACCGGCGTAGGAACAGTAACTGTAAACAGCAAACAGGCCAAAAAATTGGGCTTAAAGAAAGGCACACAAATCAGTCCCGTAATCTCCAAGTGTTGCTGGGTATTGAGTGCTAATGAATCATATCAACAAGCGGAAAAAGACTTGGAACTGTTAACAGGAATAAAAGTGGGACACAGCAGCATACATCGATTAGTGCAAAGAAGCGAATTTCCTGGAGCTCAAAGCAGTCACCCTGTAACCGCTGTGAGCGTAGATGGTGGCAAAGTACGTTTAAGAACTGAAGGTAAGGGTTCTTGTGAGTGGCGAGATTATAAAGCAGTCAGCCTGCATGGAGAAGTTTGTGGGGCTTACTTTCAGGACAATGCCGCCCTGGTGGAGTGGGTTAAACAACAGCCGTTGACAGCTATAATTACTTGTTTGGGAGATGGTCATGATGGCATTTGGAACATTATTGCTCAATTGAGACCAGAAAATGGCAGACGTGAAGTTCTTGATTGGTATCATCTAGTCGAAAATATCTATAAAATTGGCGACTATAAAAAGCGTTTAAGGCAGGTTAAATCATCTCTCTGGCACGGTTTTATTGACGAAGCATTGGAGTTGTTAGCCAGTTGTCACGGACAAAAAGTACAGAACTTCCGCGCTTATTTAACCAAACATTGTCACCGTATCGTTAACTATGATCTTTATCAATTCTTGGGCATTCCCATTGGCTCTGGGGAGGTAGAGTCTGTAGTCAAGCGTATTGGTTCTCGTCTCAAGCTCTCTGGGGCTCAATGGCTTCCAACGTCAGTTAACCAAATGCTTCGCTTACGCTGTGCTTATCTTAATGGCGCTCTTTATCTAAGTACAATTACTTAGGACAAAACTGGGATGCTCCCTATTTATTCTGGCCTCCGATTTTACTCCAGCCAAGGAGGTGCTTACTCCGGCCAAGGAGGCTCCCGCTCCAGCCAAGGAGGCTCCCGCTCTGGCCAAGGAGACTCCCGCTCCGCCTAACTGTTTACAGTCTGGAAAACGGAAAACAGATATCTGGCACCAGTCTCAATTAGCGCTAAACTAAGGAAATAGACCAACAAAAATTCCACCAACACCGCTATGATAAAGCGAGTCATCATTCTCATATCAAGCCTATTGCTCCTAGCCAGCTGGACCGCCCCCGCCTTAGCACTCGTGCCCATTAAACTAACCGACCTATCATACCACGAATGCCCAGCAGAACCGGAGTCAGACAACCTTACCACCAGTGACGGTTCCGGCAGTGCCGCCAATTGCTATATCGTCACTGGTACAGCTATTAACAAATCCCGCAAAACTGTCTATGATGCTGATATTCACGGTCGCATCTTCGACGCCAACAATAATTCTGTCTTGCCCAACCGGACTCGCCTAGGTTCTCTCGAGGAGGTTCCCGCAGGAGAAAGCAAGTTTGAACTACAGATCTCAGTACCTGCCAATTTAGCAACTCCCCTGAAGTTGAAACAGTTCAAAGCATCCGGTTTTCCGCAGCCGAGTCACTCTCCATTTCGATTAAACCATAGGAGCATCATACCCGAGGGGTAAATCACAAGGCAATTTTGGCCAATTTTGGCTAATTTTGGTTTTGAGGTTCTATAGGTAGCAACTTAGGTTAGTATAAATGGCCCTGGCCTTCAAAGATATTTCTCCCCAAGCGCCGGTGCATATTCTGGTGATTCCTAAAGAACCCATACCCAAGCTTGCTGATGCTGGAGACCAACATCAGGCCCTTCTGGGACATCTACTATTAACTGTGAAGCGGGTGGGACTTTCTCCAGAATTGAAAAAAAAAGGCTATGCTTTGCTGTGCGTCAGCTATGTCCGTTCAGACTAATTTACCCAAGACTATCATAGGTCCGATGCTGTGCTGCTTGCTGTTGCTGGCAAGCTGTTTTGGGTCAGCAACGCCCCAAGGACAGATGGTACTCGTCAAGCAAGTGGTCAGCGGTCAGACGATCGAGGTGGTAAGTGCCAGCACTCCAACAGCAGACCCCAGGCGAGTGCGACTGATTGGCATCGAGGCACCGGATATGAGACAACAGCCTTGGGGTATAGAAGCAAGACAGCAACTGGTACAACTGCTCGGCGATCGATCGGTATTATTAGAGTTGGATGTGGAAAAACGCGACCAATATCAGCGACAACTGGGCTATATTTGGGCACGGTCCGCAGACTTTCGTTTCCGGAGCACTCACCCATGTTGTGCGCAGGATGCGACACAACAGGGTGGGGGCTCCCGGAAACGACCGAAAAATCGGGACTCGTTACTCAACGAGGAGATGGTAAAACGAGGATATGCTCTGGCAAAACCCCGATCGCCCAACACCAAGTACGACCAGCGCCTCGCCAACGCCCAAGCCTGGGCCCGAATAATGGGCGTTGGCATTTGGAACCCGGAACAACCCATGGGCATTACTCCCACAGAATTTCGCAGTCAAAATCGCTCTTACGTGGTCAGCAGTCAGCGGTCAACAGTCAGCGCTCAAAGTTCCAAGCCACAACTAACAACTAACAACTAATGACTAATGACGACCAATTACAAATTTTCCTAGACGTTGCCACAGAAGCGGCCCTAGCAGGGGGGGCAGTTCTGCAAGCCTACTGGGGGAAGTTAGCTTCGATAGAAGAAAAGGGCCGTCCTGGGGATTTGGTGACCGAAGCAGATAAAGCGGCTGAAGCCGTTATCCTGAAAGTGGTGCAGCGTCATTTTCCCCAACACGCTATCCTGGCTGAAGAATCAGGTAAGCTGGGAGAGGCCACCAGCAAATATCTTTGGGCGATCGACCCCCTGGATGGCACCACCAATTATGCCCATCAATATCCCTTTTTCTCAACATCAGTAGGATTATTGATAGATGGTTACCCCCAGGTAGGAGCGATTTTTGACCCTTTCCATCAAGAACTGTTTCGGGCCGCCAGAGGTCTGGGAGCAACTTGCAACCGCAGTCCCCTCCGGGTTTCCACCTCGAATGACTTGAGTAAGAGTCTACTGGTAACGGGCTTTGCCTACGACCGCCGCACCACCGCAGATAATAACTACGCAGAGTTTTGTCACTTCACCCATCTGACTCAGGGGGTGCGGCGCAGCGGTTCGGCATCGATCGATCTAGCTCACGTGGCCTGTGGACGCCTGGATGGATACTGGGAACGGGGACTTTCTCCCTGGGACATAGCTGCTGGTGTCGTTATAGTCTCCGAAGCAGGGGGCAAGGTAACAGCATACGACGGTAGCCCTTTACAGCTGGACTCGGGACGGATCCTGGCAAGCAACGGCCTGCTGCATGCTAGCATGAGTAGAGAGCTGTTGCAAGTGCCGCGATTGTCAAGCTATGGCTACGCCACGCTGCGCGATTGGCAAACCCAAGTAAGAGCGAAGTAAACTAGAATAATCGACGAGAAGGAAGTGGGGGACCGCAGCATATGTCTTTCCTAATACAAAAAGGGCTGTTTAAGACAGATTTTACAGACAATCACGCAGTCTTAGGAGTGCCGGTGGATGCGGAGAAGAAGGAGATCCGCAAGCGATATGAAGATCGCCAAAAAACTGCACGCCCGACAGCAGCGCCATCCACAGTGAAGCGGAAAAAAAACTGGCGAATGATATTATCGAAGCTAGTTAATCCAGCATACGAAAAACTATTTCAGGAAAAGGAACGGGCAGAACATGCTATAAAGCTGCGACAGAAGGGGCAGCATGAGATGCAGCAACCACAAAAGCTCGAGCAAGTCCAGAGAGATAAAGCACGGCAACTAGCCCAAGCAAGGGAGATAGAACAGACATACAAAAAAGCCCTGGAACAGCGGCAAAGGTGCATATAAATAAGGCTATGGCAACGCCACGCTGCGCGATTGGAATAGAATCCCAAAGATGAAAAGGCATTGGTAGCTAAGAAAAAATTACAGAAAACCCTGGCCAACCCGAAAAAAGCGGCAGCGGCCAAGTCATCAGGGAAATCGGGGAAAAAAGCAGGGTCCGATCGCGCAGCGTGGCGTAGCCATTGGTGGCGGCATCACCATATTTGGGATTAAAAATGGCGGCGGCGGTAGCAAGAAAAAATAATGGTTTATCAATCTCCCCCAGGTGCAAGAGATTTACTACCACTGGATGTAGCCCAGAAACGCTGGCTGGAACACAGCTTGGAGCAGGTGTTTCATCGCTGGGGCTATCATCAAATAATTACATCAACACTGGAACGGTTGGATACGCTGATGGCAGGTGGGGCGATCGATCGGGAAACGGTGATTCAAGTAGAGAATGCAGAGGAGGAGTCGGGACTGGGACTGCGCCCGGAGTTGACGGCGTCAATAGCCCGGGCGGCGGCTACCCGCATGAGCGGTTATCCTCAGCGCCTCTACTACAATGCTAATGTGTTCCGTCGCTCGCAACAGGGGATTCACGGACGACAGCAAGAGTTCTACCAAGCGGGAGTGGAACTGCTGGGTGCCGGGGGTTTGGCCGCAGATGCGGAAATAATGTTGTTGCTCTGTGATTGCTTGCATCAACTGCCTCTGGGCAAGTGGCATTTAATATTGGGAGAGGCCGGGTTGACCCGATCGCTGCTTTCGGTATTCCCGATGCCATTACAAGCAAAGGTGCGGTGGGCGATCGCCCATCTAGATCGCACCAGCTTGGAAACATTGCCCCTATCGGCAGAACTGCGCGATCGGGCGTTACTGCTATTCGACTTGCGGGGGCGTCCAGCGGATGTGCTGCAACGGGTGGGGACTCTGGTAGAGGATGTAGCCCAACATGAGACCCTCAATAATCTGAAATCCCTGGTGGAACTGCTGGCAGACAGTCGCCTCCTAAATCAAGATTTGTCTGTAATTCTCGACCTGAGTTTGATTCAAACCTTCAACTACTACACGGGCATCGTATTTGAAGTAGTCGGGGAACAAGGGGGGCGAGTGTTGGGACAAGGAGGGCGCTATGACCGGCTGTTGGGTTTATATCACCCTCAAGGAGAAACTTATCCAGGTATAGGGTTTAGTCTCAACATCGAAGATTTACATCACGTTCTGCAATCAGGCGGTCAGTTACCCAAGGAAATATCCGCTAGTGACTGGTTAGTGGTGCCAGTGACGCCCCAAGCCTATGGGGCTGCTTTTGCCTACGCCCAGCAACTCAGAGAAACAAAGAATGTCTGCGTAGAAGTGGAACTGGAAAGGGAAAAGACGCCGGAATTAATGCGGCAGGTAGCCCAAAACCGCCGCATCGGCAAAATTGCCTGGGTGCAAGAGGATGGAACGACAGAAATAGAACGGGTGAGTTGAAGTTAAAATTTGGAGATGAAATAGAGTGCCACACACGATTGTTACTAACACCTGCGAAGGCGTAGCAGATTGTGTCGCAGCCTGTCCGGTCGCTTGCATTCATCCAGGTCCGGGCAAAAATGCTAAGGGTACTGACTGGTACTTCATTGATTTCCCTAAATGTATAGACTGTGGCATCTGTATAGAAGTATGCCCGGTCCCAGGGGCGATCGTCCCAGAAGAAAGACCAGAACTGCAAAAAACACCCTAGTTAGTAGTTAGTAGTTGGTTGTGGGTAGTTAGTTGTGGGTTGTTATTGACCACTGCCTGACAGGCGAGACAAGTCCTACGCCACTGACCACTGCGTGACAGGCGAGACAAGTCCTACGCCACTTGCCCAAAGTCAAGTAAAATGCCTGTAAACTAAAGTGCTGACAAGAGAGTTTGGGAGTGACTGGGCATGAATAACGCTGGTCTGTATGAAGAACCCCTAGAGATTTCAACGGTTGATGATATTCCCGAGGCGTTACGGGATGCTATTCCGTCTAGAGAACCCCAAAACAGGCGGGATCCCTCGACCTTGGGGATAGTAATTATTGGTAGCTTGGTGGGAGTGGTGGCGATCGCAGTTGGTTCTATTTCCTGGTTTACCTGGCAAGCTTCACAGGTACAATTACTCGAAGTTGTCCCAGAAGCAACGGAGGAGACCAAGTCATCGGTGACCACAGCAATTATATCACCTGCGAAAACTACCACTCCAGCAACAGATGCGTTGCTAAAACATTTTCCCTATTCCGAAGCAACAGGATCGGAACTTGCCCCGATCGTAGCAGATGGCAGCTTGAAGCTGCGCAAAGCTGCGGCGGCAGAGTTTCTGGCGATGGTCGATGCGGCGCGGATGGAAGGGGTTAACCTGGTGCCAATTTCTGGTTTTCGCTCCCTCGCCGACCAGGAGTATTTATTTTTTCAGATTAAGGCACAGCGGGGACAGGTGTCAACTGAGCGATCGGAAGTTAGTGCGCCTCCTGGCTACAGCGAACATCACACGGGTTATGCTGTCGATATTGGAGATGGTAATGTCCCAGCAACTCACCTGAGTCATAACTTTGAACGTACAGCTGCTTTTAAGTGGCTTCAGGCTAATGCTGCTTATTTTAGTTTTGAGCTGTCTTTCCCACGTAATAATCCCCAAGGCGTGAGTTATGAACCTTGGCATTGGCGGTTTACGGGCGATCGGCATAGCTTAGAAACATTTTATAAGGATCGCCCAAAATAGTGTTATCAGTTGTAAGTTGTATGTTGCCAGTTGTAATTTGGATGTTGTAATTTTAAGAGCAATTAGCAATTAGCAATGAACCATTAGCAATAAAAAATGAATAAAACGGCCCTGAATTTAATTGCCATTTCTGTTTTTCTGATGACTATGTCGGTTCTGCTGGGACCTGCGATTAATTTGCCGCCAGCAGTGCCCGCGATCGCGGTTTTGACGCTGTTGGGAATTGCTACTTTGGACAGCTTCAGGTTTGAGGGGAAAGGTGGCACTCTGGTACTGGGTTTACTAGCTAATTTATCACCGGAACATCGCGATCGGGTGGTGCGGCACGAGGCGGGACATTTCCTGGTTGCTTACCTATTAGAAATTCCCATTACAGGCTATACTCTCAGTCCCTGGGAAGCTTTTCAGCAAGGAAAACCAGGTGTTGGCGGTGTCTCCTTCTCTGATGCAGAATTGGCATCACAGCTAGAGGAGGGGAAATTATCGGCCCAGTTGTTCGATCGCTATTGTGCTGTGTGGATGGCAGGGGGCGTAGGGGAAACCCTAGTATATGGTAATGCCGAAGGGGGAGCAGATGACTTACAAAAATTGAGAACCATTTGGACGGAACAGCTAGGGCGGACTTTGAAAGAATGTGCTACGAAGGAGCGATCAGCTGCTTTACAAGCCCGCACTTTAATTAAACAAAATTGGTCGGCTTACGAAGCTTTAGTTGCAGCGATGGCAGAACGTAATTCTGTTTCCTACTGTTACGATATAATTAAGCAAAATGGTTAATATGGAGAAAAGGTAAAGCGATGAGTCAAATAGTTACGGCTGTATTTGATGGTCAGGTGCTACGGCCAGATACACCACTAAATATGCAACTTGGCAAGCGTTATGTTATTACGATATCTACTGAATCTGAGAGTACAGAGGATGCTTGGGATGTACTAAAGGCTTTTACTGGAACTGTTGAAGCACCACTAGATTGGTCGATCGAGCATGACCATTATTTGTATGGAACACCGATCGCGCAGCGTGGCGTAGCCATAGAATAAACTATAGCCCATGAATGGAGATCGTCTACTGCTAGATACAGTTTTTATCCAAGCTTTGTTCAACCAACGCGATCGGTATCACGATCGAGCAGTAGCATTGCTGCCGCGTACACATCTGCTGCTGAGGTATGGATAACTGATCGCGCACTGCGTAGCGGAGGGGGCCCGGAGCGTGTAGCCATAGCAGTGTTAACAGAAATTGGCAATGCTCTTAGACACGCACAGGCAGCGGTTCAGTTTATCCAACAATGTTATCAGACAGCCAATATCCGTGTTGTCAGTGTGGATACGCAGCTTTTAACCCGTGCTTTACAGCTTTAGCAGTCGTCCAGATAAAACATAGGGTCTGACTGACTGCATTTCTTTCGTTGTTATACAGGAAAATGGTTTGATAGATGCTGTGACCGCCGATCGCGTAGCGTGTGCGCAGCACATTCGCCACTTTGTTCTTGCTGGTTATCGTGCGTTGATGCTTAATAGCTAGATACAAATTAATCTGGGATCGAGAAAATGTTTTCGACTTGATAATTCAGGACAATGCTCGAAGAAAACCTGACTGACTGCCCCTACCCAGGGGCAAGAAGAGTAATGATGGGACAGCGATGTCCGCCGGGTAGTGCGATCGCGCAGTATATCCTCAACTTATCTTACAGGATCCAGACCGAATAGACCAGTACGGACTCCTATGATTATTATTACATGTTGGGGATCGAGATCCCAGGGTGACAGGTGGGCGAAGCCCACCTACATGCTTAATACTGGGGCACTGATGGATCGACTTCTTGACTCCAGGCTGTAATGCCGCCTTTGACATTAATGCCTTCTATGCCAGCGGATTTCAGAATCCCCAAGGCTTTAGCAGAACGCCCACCCATCTTACAGTGAGCAATCAACTTGTGACCGTTGAGGATTTCTTTAATCTTCTGGACACCTGCACCGCTTTCAATGTCCGGTAATGGCACTAGCTGCGAACCGGGAATCTTCGCAATTTCGTACTCGTGGGGGTTGCGAACATCCACCAGGACGAAATCATCTGCGCCACTATCCATCAATTGCTTGAGTTCAGTGACGGTCATTTCCCCGATTTCGGCTTGTTGTTTTGCTGCTTCCATATTTGCTTGGGGAATTCCACAGAATTGTTCGTAATCAATTAATTTCGAGATCGCGGGACGTTCGGGATTGGGTCGTAATTTCAGTTCCCGGAATGTCATATTCAGAGCATCATACAGCAGCAGGCGTCCGCTGAGGGTCGTACCCTTACCCGTGATGATTTTGACTGTTTCTGTTGCTTGGATGACACCAATTATCCCGGGCAAAATCCCTAAAACCCCTCCTTCTGCACAGGATGGCACCATTCCCGGCGGTGGGGGTTCGGGGTAGAGGTCGCGGTAGTTGGGACCGTCTTCGTAGTTGAAGACTGTTGCTTGACCTTCAAACCGGAAAATCGAACCATAGACGTTGGGTTTATTCAGCAGCACGCAGGCGTCATTCACCAGATAGCGGGTGGGGAAGTTATCCGTGCCATCCACTACAATGTCATAAGGTTCGAGGATTTCCAGGGCGTTTTCAGAACTGATGCGGGTATTGTACAGGTGCAACAAGCAGTTGGGATTGATTTCGTGAATCCGATTTTTGGCAGATTCAATTTTGGGTTTCCCTACCCAAGAGGTGCCATGGATCACCTGACGTTGCAGGTTGGAACTATCCACGACATCAAAATCTACAATGCCGATGCGTCCTACTCCCGCTGCTGCCAGGTATAGCAGCAGGGGCGAACCGAGTCCGCCAGTGCCAATGCACAAGACGCTGGCCGCTTTAAGCCGTTTTTGCCCTCCCAGTCCGATTTCTGGCACTATCAGATGGCGGGAGTATCGTTCGTATTCTTCTTTGGTGAGCTGGATTTCCTCCAGATTGGGATTGAGCATAGCGATAATGATGATTATTGCCCTGTGTCGAGTTTTAAATTTTAACCAGGCTTGTACTCTAGCTTGATTCTATCTTAAGGATTTTTTCCGGTTGGAATTGGAGATCGCCATCCAGACACCAGCTGCGGAGGTCTGCGGCCTCTCCTTGAAGGACTGATACTATTATATAGGAGTAGGTGCGATTCGTTTAGTGTAAAGGTCCATAATGTAAAAGTGACGTGTCACATGCCATAGAACAGAGACCACTAGCAGGATTTCATTAGTCCTGACAACTTACAGGGTCAACCGACCACCGGTGGGAACATTGGAAAGGACCGGTGAAACCCAGAGATGATGAGGGTGCAAGTCCCTCCCTCCAGGTGCAGGAGTGAAAGCATCATCCCTACGGTAGCTTCGCGTCCGGAGACACCCACCCATGTCATGCGCGGGAGCGACATGACAGGGTGGGTGCTCCCGGACGCGATGGCATCAATCCGTAAAGCGGGGTGATTTGGCGGTAATAGCTGGTAGCCTAAACCGGTCAACGCCAAGCAAGTGACTATGAGGAGCGTAAAGCGAAATGATGCAGCGTCGTCACAGGAAACCAGTGGAATAAGGCTTATACACTGGCCCAAAAGGGAAAGGATAATGGTCGTTGGCAGGTCGAGTTACTGACCAACAAGCACTGACAATAAACCCGGCGTAAGGTCATTCTCTAAGGTCACAACCAATCATCTACAGGAACGAAGTAAACCAGTTGACGTACTCTCAGTGAGGTCGTGAGCTGAGTAGCCACCAAAGGCGTAACATCTGCAAACCATTAGCAGGTCGCAACTGGGAGAGATTGAGTGGAGAAGCAAATGATCGCCTGTAATGGGCGGGATAGAGCTGACGCCCTCATGGTTAACCAAAAGTGTGGAGGTTAGTAGCAGTCAATATGTCACGGAGTACATCCAACAGGAAAGTATATGACTGGAATGCGGTCCCCTGGCGCAAGCTAGAGCGGGGAAGTATTCAAGCTGCAAAAGCGTATCTACAGAGCGGCCCAACGAGGTGAAGGCCGCACCCGGAAAAGCCGGGATAGGGAAACCAAGGAGCCGGATGAGGTGAAAGTCTCACGTCCGGTTTTGAAGACGAGTCGGCCCGGTGACGGGCTGGCTTAGTTTAATTAGGGGGAGCGGTATAAGCGAACCCGGAGATGATGAGGGTGCAAGTCCCTCCCTCCAGGTGCAGGAGTGAAAGCACCATCCCTACGGTAGCGATGGCATCAATCCGTAAAGCGGGATGGAAAGGCGCCCTGACTGGTAGCCTAAACTGGTCAACGTTGAGCAAGTGGCTATGAGGAGCATAAAGCAAAGTGATGCAGCGTCGTAAACCTAAACCAGTGGAATAAGGCTTAAACACTGGCCCAAAAGGGAAAGGATATAGGTCATTGGCAGATTCTTAGCTGACCAATAAGCACTGACAAAAAACCCGGCGTAGAATCACCTTCTAAGGTCACGAACAATCATCTACAGGAACGAGGTAAACCAGTTGATGTACTCTCAGTTAGGTCGATAGCTGAGTAGCCACCGAAGGCGCAACATCTGCGAATCATTAGCAGGTCACAACTGGGAGAGATTGAGTGGAGAAGCAAATGCCCGTCTGTAATGGACGGGATAGAGCTGACGCCCTCACGGTTAACCAAAATGTGGAAGTTAGTAGAATTTCATATGTCACGGTGTACGTCCAAAAGGAAAGTATATGACTGGAATATGGTCCCCTGGCGCAAGCTGGAGAGGAACGTATTTAAGATTCTTTCATCGCATCTACAGAGCGGCTCAACGTGGAAACAGACAGCTAGTACGCAAGCTCCAGGGATTACTTACGAGGTCATGGTCCGCAAAAATGATGGTGGTGAGACAGGTAACCCAACAAAACCAGGGAAAGAAGACGGCAGGGGTGGATGGCGTGGTTGCGCTCAAGCCCTCCGAAAGACAGCCACTGGTAAGGCAGCTCAAAGTCAACGACGGGAAAAAGGTGAAGCCAACCCGAAGGGTGTGGATACCAAAACCCGGAAGGGATGAGAAGCGGCCATTGGGAATACCTACAATATACGACAGGGCCCTACAGGGATTAGTCAAGATAGCACTAGAGCCCGAATGGGAAGCGATGTTTGAGGCTAATTCCTACGGATTCAGACCTGGAAGAGGATGTCATGACGCCATAGGATCAATATTTGATAGCATCAATAAAAAACCCAAATGGGTACTAGATGCGGATATTGCCAAGTGCTTCGATAAGATTGACCACAGGGCACTACTCAAAAAATTGAATAACTCCACACCTATACGGAAGAAAATCCGGGAATGGCTGAAAGCTGGGGTGATGGACAGGCACGAGTACCAACCAACATATGCAGGGACGCCGCAGGGTGGAATAATATCCCCGCTATTGGCAAACATTGCACTGCATGGTATGGAGATGGAAGTCAGGGGTATCGTACCGAATAACATAGTTAAGCAGCAAGAATTAGGGGTAGTGCGATATGCGGATGACTTTGTAATAATGCACAAAGACCGCGAGGTAATTGATGCAGCAAAAGATGTTATCAGCAAGTGGTTGAAAGGGATAGGGTTAGAGTTAAAACCCGAAAAAACAAGAATAGCCCACACCTTGGAGGGAGGCGAACCTGGATTTGACTTTCTGGGGTTTAACGTCAGACAATACAGGGTGGGGAAACATCGGAGTGGTAAAACACAAAAAGGATATAAAACTCTAATCAAACCCAGTGCCAAATCCATCAAAACCCACAAAGAAAAGTTGAAGACTGTAGTAGATAATCACAAAGCCGCGCCACAGGCGACGTTGATAAGCAAACTAAACCCGATAATAAGGGGATGGTGCAACTACCACAGGACGGTGGTAAGCAAGGAAATATTCGGGGAACTGGATACCTACCTGTGGGAAATAACGTGGAAATGGGCAAGGCGGAGGCATCCGAACAAACCAGAAGGATGGATAGCCAGGAAGTACTGGAAGGTTGAAGGCAGCCGACAGTGGAACTTCATGGATAACAAAGGGGGCAAGCTGCTCCTACACTCCGAAACGGAAATTGTACGGCACGTAAAAGTGAAAGGAACAGTGAGCCCAATGGACGGAAACCTCGTGTACTGGAGCAAAAGACTGCGCAAGAGTCCTCTGGTGAGTCCACGAGTAACAAAACTCATGGGTAAACAGAAGGGCAAATGTGGACACTGCGGGATGCTGTTCATAGACGGAGACAGGTGGGAAATCGACCACATCCTGCCGAAATCATTAGGCGGTAAGGACAGGTATGACAATCTACAATTGCTCCATGACTACTGTCATCAACAAAAAACGAGAACAGATGACAGAATAGAAAGCCGCGCCCGGAAAAGCCGGGATAGGAAGATCGAGGAGCCGGATGAGGTGAAAGTCTCACGTCCGGTTCTGAAGACGAGCAGGACTGGCGACAGTCTTGCTTAGTTTAATAAAAGAGAGTATATGACTGGAATGCTGTCCCCTGGCGAAAGCTAGAAAGGAATGTATTTAAGATTCAAAAGCGTATCTACAGAGCGGCCAAGAGTGGAAACAAACAGCTAGTACGCAGGCTCCAGGGACTTCTCACAAGGTCATGGTCCGCAAAAATGATTGCGGTAAGACAGGTTACCCAACAGAATCAGGGCAAGAAGACGGCAGGAGTAGACGGCGAGATTGCGCTAAAACCCTCCGAAAGACAACCCATGGTCAGGCAGCTTAGAGTCAATGACGGGAAAAAGGTAAAACCGACCCGACGGGTATGGATACCAAAGCCTGGACGAGATGAAAAGAGGCCATTGGGGATACCAACAATTTATGACAGAGCCCTACAAGGATTGGTCAAAATAGCACTAGAACCCGAATGGGAGGCAGTGTTTGAAGCTAATTCGTATGGGTTCAGACCAGGTAGAGGATGTCACGATGCAATAGATGCAATATTCGCGAGTATTAACAATAAAGAAAAGTGGGTACTAGACGCAGACATTGCAAAATGTTTTGATAGAATAGACCACAGCGCACTACTCGAAAAATTGAATAACTCATCACCAATACGGAGAAAAATCCGGGAATGGTTAAAAGCTGGGGTGATGGACCGGCACACCTACCAACCAACATACGCCGGGACGCCACAAGGTGGAGTCATATCCCCTCTACTGGCAAATATCGCCCTGCATGGGATGGAAACAGAGGTAAGGAAAATTGTGCCAGCACACATAATAGGACAAAGAGAACTGGGAGTAGTGAGATACGCAGATGACTTTGTAGTGATGCACAAAAACCGAAAGGTAATTGAGCAAGCCAAAGAGGTCATAAGTAAGTGGCTAGAGGGTATAGGGTTAGAGCTAAAACCAGAGAAAAAAAGAATAGCCCACACGTGTGAAGGAGAGGAACCAGGATTCGATTTCTTAGGTTTCAACGTCCGGCAATACAAAGTAGGCAAATACAAAGATGGAAAGAAAGGCAAAAAGTTCAAAACCCTAATAAAACCCAGCAACAAAGCCATCAAAACCCACAAAGAAAAGTTGAAGGCTGTAGTAGATAGCCACAAGGCCGCACCACAGGCCGCACTGATAAACAGGCTGAACCCAATATCAGCCCACCTATGCAGGAACGCCACAGGGAGGAGTAATATCCCCACTGTTGGCAAATATTGCATTACATGGAATGGAAACGGAAGTAAGAAAGATAGTTCCGGCAAACATAGTAAAACAGAGAGAATTAGGAGTAGTGCGATATGCTGACGACTTTGTGATAATGCACAAAGACCGCGAGGTAATTGAGCAAGCAAAAGAAGTCATCAGCAAGTGGTTAGCAGGAATAGGGCTTGAATTAAAACCTGAGAAGACCAGAATGGCCCACACCTTGGAAGGAGAAGAAGCCGGGTTTGATTTCCTAGGGTTCAACATCCGACAATACAGGGTAGGCAAACACAGAAGCGGAAAATCAGGAAAAGGATTCAAAACCTTAATAAAACCCAGCAATAAAGCCATCAAAACCCACAAAGAGAAGTTGAAGGCTGTAGTAGATAGTCATAAGGCCGCGCCACAGGCTGCACTGATAAGCAGACTGAACCCGATAATAAGGGGATGGTGCAACTACAACAGAACGGTGGTAAGTAAGGAGATATTCGGAGAACTGGATAACTACCTGTGGGAGATAACAGAGAAATGGGCTAAGAGAAGGCATCCCAATAAATCGAAAGGATGGGTACATAGAAAGTACTGGAAAGCTGAAGGTAGCCGACAGTGGAATTTCATGGACAATAAAGGGACAAAACTAATCCTACACTCCGAAACGGAGATAATACGGCACGTAAAAGTGAAAGGAGCAGTTAGTCCGATGGACGGAAACCTTGTGTACTGGAGCAAAAGATTACGTAAGAGCCCAGATGTAAGTAACAGGGTGTTAAAACTACTGGACAGACAGAAGGGCAAATGCAAGCAATGCGGAATGCTATTCAAAGATGGAGACAAATGGGAAGTTGACCACATCCTACCGAAATCATTAGGCGGTAAGGATTGGTATAACAATCTACAATTACTCCATGACTACTGCCATCACCAGAAATCGAAGACAGATGGCAGTCGGAAGGGCCGCACCTGAAAACAGGATAGGAAAACCGAGGAGCCGGATGAGGTGAAAGTCTCACGTCCGGTTTTGAAGACGAGCAGGATTGGCGACAGTCTTGCTTAGTTTAATTTCTTCCCAAGCGATCGCCCGATCGAACTCTGATGGTACTGCCGGGTGGTCCGGGTGGGAGTGATAGACGCCAATGATGTCCAGATCGCGATCGCGTGCTTGTTTTTGGACTTTGAGTAGGGTGTCGGGGGCGATGGAGTATCGTTCGCGTCTCGTCGTACCCAGTTTCCCTGACCCAGTAATTTCACTGAAAGTCATGGCTACGCTCCCGTGAGGGATATGGCTGGCGCTCCCGTGAGGGATACGGCGACGCTGTCATCCCAGCTGTTTTCCGTTGGCAAGACTTCTCTGATAGTTTTGACATCTCCGGACATTTTACCCAATAGCAAGCCACAGCATTCTGACGGATACCTACTTTCCGCGTCCCCTTGTATTGCTTGGAGATGGTGAGGTTGGACTTTGATTACCATAGGTGCGATCGATCTGTTCGTAATAATTCCCTGACTTCGCTGTCATCCCGCCCGACGCCCCCGCGTCATAGTCGGTTGAAAACCGACTGAAAACCTTATAGAGAAAGGATTTGGTGTACGCTTTGTGGACTTGACGGCTTAGGGGACGGTTTTTACCAAAGGCGGCCTGTTGCGACAGGTGCAATATCTAAGTTTCAACCGACTAAAAACATTGTTATTTTAGCTATAATTTTACTGGATTAACGCTCTAGATGGTGGCCTCCCATAAGTTGCGAATGTCAGCTATAAAGACGCTGCACCATCTCAACAGCTTGGCGAGCAAAATTTGCTTCAACTGATACTTTTTCATGCTTGGCCCTTCATCGCGCGGTCTGATCGCGCAGCGTGGCGCCAGCCATGATCTCAATTGCTCTTACCAGGATATCGTAATCTGACTGTGTGAGGAAGCCGCAAGCAAAGAATGTGAGAGCCAGTTCTGTTGGACTTTTAATTTCAAAATCTATTGAGCTTCGCGTCCGGAGACACCCACCCATGTCGTTGCTTGCTGGCGAACGACAGGGTGGGTGCTCTCGGACGCGATGTTCTGCTACCATCCTCATCACTGCTCTAGCTATAAACGCAGCACCACAAACAGTTGCATCAATTATTATCAATAGTCTATACAAATATGTTATTCTGGATAGGACGATCGGTTCGTAGTAAGCGCTTTAGCGCTTGCTTGGCTGTGCTATTATCTTATCCCAAAACTCCTACAATTGTCAGCGTCTCCCTCAAATGGGTTACTATTGGAGCTAATTCTCTGAGAGCAAGGCTAGAGACCATCTAATTAGACTTAACCAGTGAGTAATTATATCTCTGTGAAGTTGAGTTAATAAGTTAAATGTCACTTTGACTAAGCATAAAAATTCATAGGCTATGCATGAGCAATTTTGTATCCAAAAAAACCATTGATAGAGCCATGCCATCTACCGGCGAGAGCTTGACCGATTTTATAGGCTCTCTGTTGCAGGCGCTTGTCTGGCAAGGGACAGTTGCGAAAATTTTGTTGCCCGAGGACTCGATCGATTGGTCAAATCATCCGGTCGTTTCCGGGAGCACCCACCCGGTTGTGTCGCATCCTGCGCACAACATGGGTGGGTGCTCCGGAAACGAAAGCCCGATCGAGATTTATGAGAATTTTACGCCCGAAGAGATGAGTGGTCGCGTTGAGGAGCTCTGAGAGTTGCTCTGACTCACTGGGGAGGTTAAAATATCGGTGGCGACAGCGAGAGGCGATAGGCGATCGCCTGCGGACCAGCATAGTTTTCAGGCCACCCATGTTTGACCCGATCGGGACTATCTCTTTAATGTAATCTAGCCCGCGCAGGAAGGTTGCCACGCTGCGCAAGCGAAAAACGCGAAAAAAATTTGGGTTAGATACCCTTCGACGTTTTACCCACACCCCGTAAGCTAAGAAGCCGTTTTTTGCCTGAGAAAATCTCAAAGTCCCGTTATGCAAGTTTTCCGGTAGAATCAGAAGCGAAGAGAAAAGTTATGGTACAGATAAAGTTAAGTAACGGAGGATAGACCTATTAATCCCACGCAGAAACTATCAACCCCCCCCGGAGAAGCATTGGAGGCCGATCGGTCAGTGCTGGAGATTTGGGGGAAATCCCAATTACAGGGACAGGTAAAAATCAGCGGGGCCAAAAACGCAGCTCTGGCGATCTTGGCGGGAGCATTGCTTTGTCCGGAAGATTGTCGTCTGCGGAATGTGCCATCCCTGGTGGACGTGAATCGGATGAGTCAAATACTGGAAGCTTTGGGAGTAAAAATCGAACGGCAGGGGGATATTTTAGATATCAATGCCAGTCAGATTAGCTCCGATCGCGCTCCCTACGAAATAGTCAGCCAGCTGAGAGCCAGTTTCTTCTGTATAGGACCGATCCTAGCTCGCCTGGGAGTAGCCCGGGTCCCCCTACCAGGGGGCTGCGAGATCGGTGCGCGGCCAGTGGACTTCCATGTCAGGGGTTTGCAAGGGATGGGGGCGACGGTGCAAATCAATGGCGGGATGGTCCATGCCTATGCCCTCCAGGAGGATTAAAAGGTGCCAAAATATATCTAGATTACCCTAGCGTGGGGGCGACGGAAACCTTGATGATGGCTGCTACCCTAGCAGAGGGGGAAACGACGATCGAAAATGCGGCTCTTGAGCCCGAAGTGATAGATTTGGCGGCTTTCTGCCAGTCAATGGGGGCGAAAATTCAGGGTGCGGGGACGAAAAAGATCGCCATCTCAGGTGTAGCCAAACTCCACTCGACAGATTACACGATCATTCCCGATCGGATTGAGACAGGGACATTTTTAATAGCAGGGGCAATTACCCACTCACCCATCAGTTTAGCTCCAGTGGTGCCAGAGCATATCACCCCCATAATCGCGAAACTGCAAGCTATGGGGGCAGAAACGTTAGCAGTTGCTCCCAACCAGCTGCGAATCGTGCCAGCAGAAAATCACCGGGCCACGGACATTGAAACTCAGCCCTATCCAGGTTTTCCTACGGATATGCAAGCTCCATTTATGGCATTACTGAGCTTGTCTCGGGGGAGTTGCGTGATGACGGAAACGGTGTTTGAGAACAGGATGCGTCACGCAGCGGAGTTAAATCGCATGGGGGCAGATCTTCGAGTGAAAGGAAATAATGCTGCGATCCGGGGAGTGCCGATGTTATCAGGTGCGCCAGTTGTAGCAACGGATTTAAGGGCTTCGGCGGCATTGGTGCTAGCAGGACTGGCCGCAGAAGGAACAACTCGGATTGAGGGGTTACATCACATGGATCGGGGTTATGAGAGGCTGGATCTGAAGCTGCAACAGTTGGGCGCTAAATTGCAGCGGGTGCCAGCAGACTCGTAGTCCAAGTTTGTAGTCCAGGTTTGTAATTGTGCTCGACCCGCCTGGGCGGATAAAATCGAACGTTGGTCTAATGGTTCTCTCCTCAATTCTATTAAACTAAGCAAGACTGTCGCCAGTCCTGCTCGTCTTCAAAACCGGACGTGAAACTTTCGTTTCATCGGGTGCATCCCAGTTTGGCAATAAGTATAAATGCTGAGTTGATGAAGTTTCGAGATCGTGTTAGGCTTACAGAGTAGGCAAACGTTACCCCTGAAATTATGAATCCTGAGAAGTTGGCTCAAATTCAATCATATGCTTTGGGCATCGCTGCCTTGTTGTATGAGGAGGCTCAAGCGACTGTTCCAGAACAATTGAAAACGCTTGAAGGACTTGAAGCTACTGTCCGTGAGCAGTTACTCCAATACGTCAGTCCAGAAATTGCCCTTTTTTTATCCAAAACAGCAGTGGCACCACTGCCGGGCGAGTCCGAATCTTAAACAGCATTTTGGGCAAGATTGCAATTACCTCCAAACAAGCGGCATTTTTTGATGTTTTACCCTCTAGCCAGTGGAGCCCCTATCTGGAGAAATGTTGCTTGTTACTGAGTGCGAACTCTTCCTATGAACACGCCGAGGAAGATATTAAGGTGCTCACGGGGATTCCCGTCTCCCGGGGAACCCAGCAACGACTGGTGCAGCGCCATTCCAAAGAATTGCCTCTTGCCTCCGAAGCCCAAGAAAAAATGAGCCCTCCAAAAGGGAACGATCCCGGTTCTTCCAAAGAGTTGCCTCTTGCCTCCGAAGCCCAAGAAGAAATAAGCCCGACTCAAGGAAAAGAGCCCAGTCCGCCCAGTCCTTCCTGTAAGTTGCCGACAGCTTCTGCTTCCGAAGTCATTGAAGAAATGAGCATTGACGGGGGGAAAGTGCGCTTGCGGACCCCGCCAGGGTTTCCCTGTGAGTGGCGCGATTACAAGGGGGTCAATCTGCATGACCTGGGGGTAGCTGCTTTCTTTCGGGACAATGCTGGACTGGTCAAATGGGTCAATCAGCAGCCTTTGGCCAATCCGCTGGTGTGTCTCGGAGATGGTCATGATGGTATCTGGAATCTATTTGCCGAGATTGGTACGACCATCTTTCGTCAAGAAATCCTCGATTGGTATCACTTGATGGAAAACCTGGAAAAAGTCGGCGGGTCCAGCTCTAGACTAGCACGAATAAAAGCCCTCTTATGGTCTGGTAAGGTAGAAGAGGCCCTCAAAGAATTTGATGATTGGGATCATCCACGGGTGGAGAATTTTAGGGCCTATGTGACCAAGCATCGCCACCGCATTGTCAACTATGGCTATTATCTTGCTGTTGGCATTTCGATTGGTTCGGGAGATGTAGAATCAACGATACACAGAAGGCAGCACGGATAAAGATTTCAGGAGCGCAGTGGAAAGCCGCCAATGTCCCACAGGTTCTACGGCATCTCGCAGCGTAGGGGGCCCGGAGCGTGCTTATCTTAATGGAGTATTCTCCAGGTGAGTCAAACAAGACATTACTTGATGACGACTAATCATACTGCCACCGAACGTGACCGCTTGTATCCTGAGTATTTTTACCGATTGCAAAACTGGGATGCACCCGTTTCATCCGGCTCCTCAGTTTCCCTATCCCCTTTCGGGGTGCGGCCTCTTTTACTACCATCTATCTTTGATTTTTGGGTAGTGATAAATATGTAGTGATATAACATTTTATCCCTCTATTAATCCTTGCTTTTCAAAGGGATAATATAACATTTTTCATTACCATTGATAAGTTTAATTTATCAAAAATATCAGAGATAATCATGTATAATTAGTTGTCACAATGCTATATTGTTATTGGTAAAAACAATGTCTAAATTTATGAACACATCATCAGATTTATGCTTGCGACCTTCTTGTCCCCACTGTCAAAGTGAGCGAACAGTAAAAAACGGTAGGGGCGAAGCATTCGGGGCTAAAAATTTCGTCTCCGTTGCCGTCATTTTGCCCGAAGGCTTCGCCCCTCCATAACAAAAAGCAAAAACATAAGTGTAAAGACTGTGGCAGGCAATTTGTTGAAAACCCTACCAATAAAACGATATCATCAGAAACAAAAAAGAAAATAGATGGCCTTTTACTTGAGAGAATTTCTTGAGCTGGAATTGCACGTCAAGTTGGAGTTTCCAAAACTTTGCTCCAAGATTATGTTAATAAAAAATCTGCGGAAACTCCGCGTGAGATAAAGGTTTTAGACAAGCCAAAAGGGAAAATGACTATTGAATGTGATGAAATGTGGTCTTTTGTGGAGAATAAAGAAAATAAGCAATGGATTTGGTTAGCGTTAGATACAAAAACTAGAGAAATAGTTGGAGTTTATGTGGGCGAGCGCAGTCGGGAATCGGCAAAAAAATTGTGGAAATCTTTACCTCCTGTTTATCGGCAATGTGCAGTTTTTTACACAGATTTTTGGGAAGCTTATAACACAGTAATCCCCAAAAAACGTCATAAACCAGTAGGTAAAGAAACTGGAAAAACTAATCATATTGAAAGGCTAAACAACACATTAAGACAAAGAATTAGTCGTTTGGTTCGTAAAACATTATCATTCTCCAAGAAACTAGAAAATCACATCGGAGCTATTTGGTATTTTGTACATTATTACAACAAATGTTTATCGGGATAGATAATGCATCACTACATATTTATCACCACCGCTTTGAGGATATTAAGAGTTAATAATGATTGGCAATCCTATTGGTTAAATTTGAGTAATGAATATTCGTCCATTATCAAAGCCGTCTAACAGTTATTGAAACTCTCACCAGACGACCATCAGTTTTCTGGCATGATATGGCTCTGAACAGCCTTCTTACTCGGGCTTCAATATTGCGCCTTGGTTCACCAGCAATATTGAGGATCTATCCTGCCAACTACTTGACTATATCACCGGCTCATGATTAAGTGTCACTTTTAATTACACCCGTTTACGACAGTTGACATAGTAAGCAGGTAGGCACAAATAAACCGGATTGTTGTCCTTTAATCTGTTGCAATTCGGCGCCGCTGTAGTTGACAATACCTCTAGCAATTTCCTTTTCTTGGGCATCGCATAGCCGTACAGCATCTGAACTTTTGAACTCTCCGGACACCTGAGTAATACCAGCAGCTAGCAGGGACTTACCCCGTTGACAAATTGCTGCTACTGCCCCACGATCTAAGTAAAGCGTTCCAGTGGGAATTAAACCGTGAGCAATCCATCGCTTGCGGGCATTGATTGGTTGTGGGTGGGGTGCAAACTGGGTGCCCAGGGGAACTCCTTGCAATATTTTTTCGATGTTGCCTGGGTTTCGTCCTTGGGTAATCACGGTGCGGACGCCAGCCATTGTCGCAATACGAGCAGCAGCAATTTTAGTCTTCATCCCCCCCGTACCCCATTGGGAACCCTTGGTCTCCGTTTCTACCTCTGCTAGTCGATCTAGATCCTTTACCAGAATAATGGGTTGGGCGTCTGGTACCAGGCGGGGGTCGGCTGAATAAAGCCGGTCAACGTCTGTGAGTAAAAACAGCCAGGAAGCCTCTACTAAGCTAGCTACCAAAGCACTGAGGCTATCATTGTCGCCAAACTTCAGTTCATCTGTCGCCACCGTGTCATTTTCATTCACTATCGGGATCGCCCCTAGATCTAGCAGTTCCTGAAATGTATTGTAGGCATTCAGGTAGCGTTCGCGATCCTCTAGATCTCCTCGCGTCAGCAACACTTGGGCTATGGGCTGTTGCAGTTGAGTAAACCAGTCATCGTATACCCGCATCAGGCGTCCTTGACCCACAGCGGCAACTGCTTGTCTTTGTGCTATAGTACGGGGTCTATTGGTTAACCCCAGTCGAGCGCAGCCCACTCCCACCGCACCTGAGGATACCAGAATTACCCGATTTTCCCGCTGGCGCAAATCAGTCAGCACCTCCACCAGAGTTGCAATGGTGGACAGTGCCAAAGTTCCCCTTTCTGGATGGGTGAGGCTGGAAGTGCCAATTTTGACAACGATCGTTTCTGACATCGCCAACAAAAAGAGTTATAAGGTAGTGATAAACATGTAGTGATGTGATGGCTAGTCTGTCCCAATAGGTGTGGGGATGTGGCATTTTCAATTTTTCGGCTGGGACGTCAATGCCTGAAATATCGTTATTTGACTTGCCGTTGGATGCCACTATTGCGATCTCCGTCTGAGCTTTCTTGTGCTAACATCACTACTTGTGACCCACTACCAGGTTGAGAACAGACTGGTAGTTGCTCATAGGTTCTCAACCAACCCATGACTGGAACTTTAATTTTGAAGTGGTCAAGCTCGATCGCCCCACTCCATCTAGAGTGAAGCTGTCAGCGCGACCTTTCTTTTTGAAACGAGGTGGTTTACTGGTCTTTTTGAATGCCCGTCTCCAAGCCTCAGATAGCTGTCTCAAGGCATATTGCGGGGCACATTTACTTACTTCGTAGTACCAGGGATACTCAGGTTTGACTAAAGCTACTAACCATTTGTGCAGGTCAATTGCTGTCGGAAATTTGATTTTCTCTTCTGGATTATCCCGGTTGTGGTCGAGTATCTGTTTTGTTAGACCCAGTCCCCAATTCCAAGCATGACGTGCTCCTCCCGCGTGTTTTGCTAAGAGAGTTCGTTGCTTGTTGTTTAATTTTAGCTCGGATTAAACTAAGCAAGACTGTCGCCAGTCCTGCTCGTCTTCAAAACCGGACGTGATACTTTCGCATCATCCGGCTCCTCAGTCTTCCTATCCCGTTTCCGGGTGCGGCTCCCATTACTGCCATCTGTTCTCGTTTTCTGATGATGACAGTAATCATGGAGCAGTTGCAGGTTGTCGTACCTGTCCTTGCCGCCTAATGATTTCGGCAGGATATGGTCAACTTCCCACTTGTCTCCGTCTATAAACAACATTCCGCAATGTCTACATTTGCCCTTCTGCTTACCCATGAGCTTGATTACTCTGGGGCTTACCATCGGGCTTTGGCGTAATCTCTTGCTCCAGTACACGAGGTTTCCGTCCATCGGGCTAGCTGTCCCCTTCACCTTTACGTGCCGCACAATTTCCGTTTCGGAGTGTAAGAGTAGTTTTGCCCCCTTGTTATCCATGAAGTTCCACTGTCTGCTGCCTTCAGCCTTCCAGTACTTCTTAGCCACCCATGTGCCTGATTTGTTCGGGTGCCTTCTGCTTGCCCATCTCCACGTTATTTCCCACAGGTAGTTATCCAGTTCTCCGAATACCTCCTTGCTTACCACCGTCCTGTGGTAATTGCACCATCCCCTTATTATTGGGTTCAGTTTGCTTATCAACGCTGCCTGTGGCACGGCTTTGTGACTATCTACCACGGTATTCAACTTTTCTTTGTGGGCCTTGATGGATTTGGCGCTGGGTTTTATTAGAGTTTTGAACCCTTTTCCTGTTCTACCGCTTCGGTTTTTCCCTACCTTGTACTGCCGGATGTTGAATCCTAGGAAATCAAATCCTGGTTCTTCTCTTTCTAAGGTGTGGGCTATTCGTGTTTTCTCAGGTTTTAATTCTAGTCCAATTCCCCCCAACCACTTGCATATGACTTCCTTTGCTGCCTCAACTACCTTAAGGTCTTTGTGCATTATTACGAAATCATCTGCATATCGCACTACCCCTAGTTCTCTCTGACTTACTATTCCGTATGGCACAATCTTCCTTACCTCTGTTTCCATGCTATGTAGTGCAATATTTGCCAGCAGAGGGGATATTACTCCACCCTGTGGCGTTCCTGCATACGTGGGTTGATAGGTGTGCCTGTCCATCACCCCGGCTTTTAACCACTCCCGGATTCTCTTCCGTATAGGTGTGGCATTAGGTTGGGGTCGAGCCAGGAATTGCTTCCCAACCCTCCCTTTCAAAACCGGACTTGCAACTTTCATCGCATCCGGCTCCTGGTTGGTGAGCCGTTGTCTTCGGTAGCCGGTGTTTGGATTGCTCCATTCTGGCCTTATCATCTGGAATTTTGCCCCTTATTTTTGTACCTGCTAAATCACGTCAAGCCTCGGGCGGTGAATAACGGGAGAGCTGCGCTCCCATGTTGTTATCCTTTCCTAACGTGGTCCCTCCCTGTGGGTTGAGAACGCAAACTATTACCTCGCTTGAACTTTAGCTTCGTATATATGCCATATGGACGTGTCCACTGGCACCGTATCGTTTTAGAGCTACTCTCCTATCCGATCTCTCACCATATCCGTCCGACGTTGGCGGCGGTCTGGAATCGCAACACCCCTATTTTGTGGTTAGCTCGGTTCTCGTCCGCGTCCTATCCTGGGCATTACCCCAGGCATTAGCTTTTTAGGACATCTCTCCCCTGTTGTCTTTCGCTTAACATCTCACTTATCCCCTGGTCGGTTAATCGTCTAATGTAAACGGTTTTGCCGGTCCATGGATTGCACAACAGAGGTTATAACGTTCCATGGAATCCATACGATGCTTTTAGGCCCCTGCATTACCCCGGGAGGATTATAGTGATACGGGATAGCCAACTGAAACACCCTCATCATCTCTGGGCTTTTACCGGTTCCTTCCGATGTCTTCACCGGTGGTTAACCTTGCCCTATAAGTTGTCAGGACTAATGGAGTCCTGCTAGTGCTTCCAGTTGTATGGCTTGTGACACGTTACTTTTATCTTGAACCTTTACCCTAAACGAGTCGCACAGTCTGCTTATCATTGTGGCCTGTGGTGCGGCCTTATGACTATCTACTACAGCCTTCAACTTTTCTTTGTGGGTCTTGATGGCCTCGGCGCTTGGCTTGATCAGGGTTTTGTATCCTTTGCCTGTTTTTCCACTTCTATGTTTGCCTACCTTGTACTGCCGGACGTTGAACCCCAGAAAGTCAAACCCTGGTTCTGGTCCTTCTAAGGTGTGGGCCATTCTGGTCTTTTCAGGTTTCAGCTCTAACCCTATTCCTGTTAACCACTCACTGATAACTTCCTTCGCTTGCTCAACTACCTCGCGGTCTTTGTGCATCACTACAAAGTCATCAGCGTATCGCACTACTCCTAGTTCTTTCTGTTTGATTATGTTTGCCGGAACTATCTTTCTCACTTCTGCCTCCATCCCATGCAGTGCAATGTTTGCCAGTAGAGGGGATATTACTCCGCCCTGTGGCGTTCCTGCATAAGTCGGCTGGTATTCGTTCCGGTCCATCACCCCAGCTTTTAACCATTCCCGGATTTTTCTCCGTATTGGTGATGAGTTATTTAATTTTTTCAGTAGTGCTTTGTGGTCTATGCGATCGAAGCATTTTGCAATATCGGCGTCTAACACCCATTTGGGTTTTTGACTAACACTAGCGAATATTGCCGCAATCGCATCGTGGCATCCCCTGCCCGGCCTGAACCCGTAGGAGTTTGCCTCAAACACCGCTTCCCATTCGGGTTCTAGCGCTATCTTGACTAACCCCTGTAGGGCCCTGTCGTATATTGTGGGTATTCCCAGTGGTCGCTTCTCTTCCCTTCCGGGTTTTGGTATCCATACCCTACGGGTGGGTTTGACCTTCTTCCCATCATTGACTTTAAGCTGCCTTACCAGTGGTTGTCTTTCGGAGGGTTTGAGCGCAATCACGCCGTCCATCCCTGCCGTTTTCTTCCCTTGGTTTTGTTGGGTAACCTGTCTCACCGCAATCATCTTTGCGGACCATGACCTTGTCAATAAACCCTGGAGCTTGCGTACTAGCTTCCTATTCTCACTTTGGGCCGCTCTGTAGATGCGCTTTTGAATCTTAAATACATTCCGTTCCAACTTTCGCCAGGGGACTGCATTCCAGTCATATACTTTCCTTTCGGATGTACACCGTGACATATGAAATTCTACTAACCTCCACATTTTGGTTAATCGTGAGGGCGTCAGCTTATCCTATCTATTACGGATAGGCTTGCTTCTCCACTCAATCTTTCCCAGTTGTGACCTGCTAATGAATTGCAGATGTTGCGCCTTCGGTGGCTACTCAGCAATCGACCTCACTGAGAGTACGTCAACTGGTTTACCTCGTTCCTGTAGATGATTGGTTGTGACCTTAGAGAATGACCTTACGCCGGGTTTATTGTCAGTGCTTGTTGGTCAGTAACTCGACCTGCCAACGACCATTATCCTTTCCCTTTTGGGCCAGTGTATAAGCCTTATTCCACTGGTTTCCTGTGACGACGCTGCATCATTTCGCTTTATGCTCCTCATAGTCACTTGCTTGACGTTGACCAGTTTAGGCTACCAGTCATTAACGCCTTCTCACCCCGCTTTACGGATTGATGCCATCGCGTCCGGGAGCACCCACCCGGTCGTGTCGCTCCCGCGCACGACATGGGTGGGTGTCTCCGGACGCGAAGCTACCGTAGGGGCAATGCTTTTACCCCTGCACCTGGGGAGAAGGACTTGCACCTTCATCATCTCTGAGTTTCGTCAGTCTCCTCTGGTGTTACCTTCGGTGGCTGACTATCCCTTAATTAAACTAAGCCAGCCCGTCGCCGGGCCGACTCGTCTTCAAAACCGGACATGAGACTTTCACCTCATCCGGCTCCTTGGTTTCCCTATCCCGGCTTTTCCGGGTGCGGCCTTCTATACTCGTTGGGCCGCTCTGTAGATACGCTTTTGCAGCTTGAATACTTCCCGCTCTAGCTTGCGCCAGGGGACCGCATTCCAGTCATATACTTTCCTGTTGGATGTACTCCGTGACATATTGACTGCTACTAACCTCCACACTTTTGGTTAACCATGAGGGCGTCAGCTCTATCCCGCCCATTACAGGCGCTCATTTGCTTCTCCACTCAATCTCTCCCAGTTGGGGTGCATCCCACTTTCGCAAGGGCTGGTTTACCTCGTTCCTGTAGATGATTGGTTGTGACCTTAGAGAATGACCTTACGCCGGGTTTATTGTCAGTGCTTGTTGGTCAGTAACTCGACCTGCCAACGACCATTATCCTTTCCCTTTTGGGCCAGTGTATAAGCCTTATTCCACTGGTTTCCTGTGACGACGCTGCATCATTTCGCTTTATGCTCCTCATAGTCACTTGCTTGACGTTGACCAGTTTAGGCTACCAGTCATTAACGCCTTCTCACCCCGCTTTACGGATTGATGCCATCGCGTCCGGGAGCACCCACCCTGTCATGTCGCTCCCGCGCATGACATGGGTGGGTGTCTCCGGACGCGAAGCTACCGTAGGGGTGATGCTTTTACCCCTGCACTTAGGGGAGAGGGACTTGCACCCTCATCATCTCTGAGTTTCGCCAGTTCCTTTTGATGTTTCCACCGGTGACTGACTATCCCTTAATTAAACTAAGCCAGCCCGTCGCCGGGCCGACTCGTCTTCAAAACCGGACATGAGACTTTCACCTCATCCGGCTCCTTGGTTTCCCTATCCCGGCTTTTCCGGGTGCGGCCTTCTATACTCGTTGGGCCGCTCTGTAGATACGCTTTTGCAGCTTGAATACTTCCCGCTCTAGCTTGCGCCAGGGGACCGCATTCCAGTCATATACTTTCCTGTTGGATGTACTCCGTGACATATTGACTGCTACTAACCTCCACACTTTTGGTTAACCATGAGGGCGTCAGCTTATCCTATCTATTACGGATAGGCTTGCTTCTCCACTCAATCTTTCCCAGTTGTGACCTGCTAATGAATTGCAGATGTTGCGCCTTCGGTGGCTACTCAGCAATCGACCTCACTGAGAGTACATCAACTGGTTTACTTCGTTCCTGTAGATGATTGTTTGCGACCTTAGAGGGTGGCCCTACGCCGGGTTTATTGTCGGTGCTAGTTGGTCAGATAGCTACCTGCCAACGACCTATATCCTATCCCTTTTGGGCCAGTGTATAAGCCTTATTCCACTGGTTTCCTGTGACGACGCTGCATCATTTCGCTTTATGCTCCTCATAGTCACTTGCTTGACGTTGACCAGTTTAGGCTACCAGTCATTAACGCCTTCTCACCCCGCTTTACGGATTGATGCCATCGCGTCCGGGAGCACCCACCCTGTCATGTCGCTCCCGCGCATGACATGGGTGGGTGTCTCCGGACGCGAAGCTACCGTAGGGGTGATGCTTTTACCCCTGCACTTAGGGGAGAGGGACTTGCACCCTCATCATCTCTGAGTTTCGCCAGTTCCTTTTGATGTTTCCACCGGTGACTGACTTGACCCTACAAGTTTCAGGACCAATGATATCCTGCATGCGGTCTCGGTCAATAGGCTTGTGACATGGTCATTGACCCTCCTTGTCCATTCTGGATCTTTACGCTAAACGGGTCGCACCAAGTTATCAGGACTGATGGAATCCTGCATGCGGTCTCGGTTAATAGGCTTGTGACATGGTTATTTGACCCTCCTTGTCCATTCTGGACCTTGACGCTAAACGAATCGCACGACATATTCTACAATACCATTAAACCATCCTTTGGGGATGAATTAGCTGATAACCCGCTGCTTTGATCTTCTGATTCGATACCCAGGCATTATACGATCGCTTACTCCTGGCATCCCAGGTAACATTCGGTAAGCTATGCTTGGCAAATACCCTGTCCAGAAATTCTCTATTGGTCAAATGTTCGTCATCCACTAAGTTGTATATGCCTTCCAATTGCCGATCGTCGGCAAAGGCGATCGCCCCCACAATATCATCCAAATGAATCCAATTTGTTGCCTCCGTGCCCTTTCCAGGACGAGTCGTACCAGCAGCGCGACGAAATATCTTGATAATTTCCCGTCCGGGACCGTAAATTCCCCCCAGGCGGAGAATACAAACCCGCAGGTTTTCCCTTGCTGCTGACAGTAACACCTCCTCCGTATCGCAGAGAATTTCGATATTCTCGTTAGCGGGCGCAACAGGTGATGATTCATCTACCCACGCCCCATCTTTGTCCCCGTAAACCCCATAGCTTCCCGTATAAATCACTTGTCTGACCCTGGGAACTTCCCTCAGCACAGATACGAGAGTTTGGGCCGTTTCTAGGTATGCAGAAGCATACATTTGGCGATTAGCAGCACCCACCGTCACTAGGACAGTATCCTGCTTTTCTAACACCGATCGCAGCCCGATCGCATCATTTCCTTTGACAACTACCACTCCTTGGGCTACTGCTTCTAATTCTGCCACCAGATCTGGTGTCGTCGTGGTTACAGTCAGCACATATCCTAACTGATGCCAATAGCGGGCCATTTCTGTCCCTACGTAACCACACCCAATTATTGCAATGTTCTTCATTTGTGAATTGAAAATTGTGAATTGTGAATTGTGAATTGTCGGTTTTTCCCGTTAACCCGCCTCTCGTTTCCGGAGCACCCACCCATGTTGTGCGCAGGATGCGACACAACCGGGTGGGTGCTCCCGGAAACGACTGGTTCAAACCCCGCGTTACCAGGCGGTCCCCAGGTAACTCGGTATGAGTCGGTTTAAACCGACTAAAATCATTTTTCGTTAAGCTTTCATTATCCTCTAAAATTATGGCATTATCTGCTCTATCTTACGCCTATTTTTTCTATTCTTTCTCCCTCCCACGGCGAAGCCTGGGAATGCCCGGAACGGTAGGCATCGAAAGTAGAAAGCCACATTCACGATCGGGAGAACCTTCCCGGCGTACTCTCCCAACTGCTTTTTGCTTTTCCTCTCTATTGACGACGCTAACGAAACCGTTTTGCTCATCTTATATCCGATCCTTTTTAAGATATTGGAATTAACGCGGACAAGCAGCTGCTTCCAGATTTCTCCCCTCGGAGTCCCGGAACCCCTCAGATATCCACCCTTCTTGAGGGGATGCGATCGCCACCCAGTTCCGCCCCGTTGGATCTACCCTGTTCTCGGTGCTTTTGAGTCTGACTATATCTCCTGCAAGCAAGGATCCGATAATATCAGATTCAGTGTTGGGTTGTGCCCGGATATTCAGTCCCCTACCCACACGTTCCACAAGGTCTGTAACTCGGCGACAGGATCCTGTATTCTCCCCAGGGGGCCGATTGCCTCCCACGCTGCGCGTATTATCGCAGCTTTTCAGGTCCACCGTCTGGACAAACCCGTTCGCCGGGGAACTAATCGCTATCCAACCATTCTCATTCGTCCCGGCAATGGTAACTTCTTCGTTAGTCAGTATGCTTCTAATTTTTCGTCCCGAACTGTCAGGTTTGTCGTACAGAAATATCCCCTGTTTGGCAGCCCGGCATTCCCCGATCGGGCTGCATGGTTTCAGGTTTTTTATCTGTACGAACCCCTTGATCGGAGAATCGATCGCTATCCATCCATTCATCCCCTCATCTGCCAAGGCGACCTGTTCAGACGGACCCAGACTTCTAATTCTCTGTCCCGAGGTAGCAGGGGAGTTGTACACAAATATCTCCTCTCTCGCCATCGCGCATTTTCCCGGAAATGCCTGTGCGGTATCCCCTGGGTAGTGCTCAGATGATGTCCCCCGGGTTTCGCCGTGCGGGAGGGGGACATCAAGGGACCAGGGGATACCGCTACCCTCTGGACTTGACTCAACGCAGTCCCCTGCATGGAGGCGATCGCCACTATTGTCCAGCAAACCACAGGCTTACTCCAGTCTATGATCTTTTTCATTGCTTTCCCTTCCTCTGCTAACTCAAGTTAAACATTATCTTTCATGCTTCCCCTCCACTTTAGCTATGATACCATCCTCGTTCCCTGGGGACCGCCTGGGAACGCCATCTCTACCGGGATGGTGGGCGGGGCCCTACATGCGTAACACCCGCACTACAGAACCAGGCCCGATTATTCGGTCGTTTCCGGGAGCACCCACCCGGTTGTGTCGCATCCTGCGCACAACATGGGTGGGTGCTCCGGAAACGAAAGTCCGCGGCCCGATCGCCCGTTCTCCCACTGGCACAACCGCTAAAGCATTCGTTCCTGCTAGATTAATCAAATTACCAGAACTATGACTGCCTGTTGCCAACTCAAATTCACATTCACTCTCTGACAAATGCAATGTCCCCCACAGATAGGTTTCTCGTTTGCCACCTGCACGCAATTCATTCTGGGTCACCGCCTGGACAAACTCTGGTAAGTATCCTCGGGCCAGTCCTGACATTTTTTTAATTGCCGGTCGGACAAACCGCCAAAAACTTACCAAGGCGGACACTGGGTTTCCTGGCAAACCAAAGTATAACACAAAATGGGGTTGCTTGAATGTTGCTACTGTCAGAGGTTTGCCTGGTTTGATCGCAACAGATTTAATTTGAATTTCTGCCCCCAGAGTTGATAATATTTGCTCTACATAGTCGTAATCTCCCACGGAAACTCCCCCAGATGATAGTACCATATCAACCTCGGGCAAGATCGACCCGATCGCCTCTTTAATTGCCTCCCGATCGTCTGGGACAATACCTAACATTTGGGGAATAGCACCCGCCTGCCGGACTCCAGATGCCAAAGCATATTGATTAGAATCTACAATATGACCGGGTTGTAAAGGTTGTTCTAGCCTTACCAACTCGCTACCCGTAGATAAAATCCCTACCCGGAGACGCCTGTAAACGGGAACTTGGGTACATTGGGCCGCTGCTAGCACCGCAATTTCCGGGGCATTTAAAGCTATTCCTGGCATTAACAAGGGGTTTCCCGCCTGGTAAAAAGCACCTTGATGTCGTACAAATGCTTGCGGCGACTCTGGAGAAGAGAAGATAAACAAGCGCATACCCTCTCGTTTCGTTTCTTCCTGCATTACCACCGTATCCGCACCATCGGGCATCATCGAACCAGTCAAAATTCTGGCTGCTTGTCCCCGGCCAATGGTACGTTGAGGCTGATATCCTGCGGGAATTTCTTCGACAACTTCTAAGACAGCAGGATGTTCGGCATTGCAACTGCTTACATCCGCAAACCGCACCGCATACCCGTCCATCGCCGAGTTATCCCAGTGGGGAAAGTCCAGGTTACTGCTTACCGGGGCAGCTAAAATGCGACCCCTGACATCAGGCGAGTTTAATACTTCTACATCCTCCTGTCCGGACAGGGGTTGCACCAAGTCTAAAATGATCGTTTCCGCTTGAAGTACTGGTAACATTTTTATAGTTCGTAATTCCCAAGATGCTGAATGAACCAGCAGATACTCGCCTTGCCAGAGTACCGCTGTGGCGTCGGAGTGCCGCCTATGGCTGCCAATCGCGCAGCGATTGGCATTGACTTTTTCCTCGCAGGGCTGCTATGCCAGCGAGAGGGCATCCACGGTCTGCGGACTTTCGTTTCCTGCGCACCCACCTATGTTATGCGCAGGATGCGACACAACCGGGTGGGTGCTCCCGGAAACGACCGTATCCCTCACGGGAGCGCAGCCATAAAATCGGGACTGGGGCCATGTGAGCTGTGATTGGCATTTACTACCTTTCTCCGGTGAATGCCTGCTGATGATTCCTGTGCTGGTAGACTGTGGTTTTGCCTATGTCGCGGGTGTAACTCAGGCAAGCTTTCCACGACCAGATCGCGGATACTATTGTAGTCGGCACCCGCCGGGGTTACTCCCTAGACCTGGACTTACTCGCCCTGAAGGGCATCGCGTCGAACGCGCAGCGTGGCGCAGCCATAGATGGGTGCAGCCAGGGCCGGGATGTGCGAAAATGAGAAATTGCGTTAAATTCTAGATCAAAAAGGGAAAATGGCAAAAAAGGGTAAGGATGTCCGTCTGGTCGTGACCCTCGAATGCACTGAGTGTCGCACTAACACTGATAAGCGATCGAAAGGAGTATCCCGGTACACCACCACCAAGAATCGCCGTAACACCACAGCCCGGTTAGAACTGAAAAAGTTCTGTACCCACTGTAACAAGCACACGGTCCACAAGGAAATCAAGTAGTATAGTCTGTACTACCCCTAGCAATTGACAATTAGCAAAGGACAACTGATATGGCAGGTTTCTATCGCAACCGCGTTTCCCCCATTTCACCAAAAGACCCGATCGACTATAAAGATGTAGATCTGTTACGGAAATATATAACCGAACGCGGAAAACTATTGCCGCGTCGGATAACGGGTCTGACTTGTAAGCAACAAAGAGACTTGACTCAAGCAATCAAGCGTGCTAGAATTTTGGCTCTGTTGCCTTTCGTGAATAAGGAAGCGTAAATATGTGGGACAGCTTTCGCTGTCCTACGCATGAGAGAAAATCCCAAATTGGGCTAAGCTAGTGGCAAACGCTATGGCTAACTAGAATATGGCTCTGGAAAAGGGAAGGCTGATAGAATTTAGGCTGCAAGGAGACCGGCGTCTGGCAGTAGCAGACCGTCCAGAGGGCAAAAAAAACTGGATCGTGGTAGATGAACGAGGTCAGGCCCATTCGCTCAAACCGCAGCAGGTAAGCTATGAGGTGGAGGGGGAGACATATAAACCGGCAGAAATAGGGGGCTTCATGGGGGAAGTGGAAACTTACATAGACCCCTCAAGTATAGAATTGGCCTGGGAGTTACTGGTGGAAGATTCCGAAGCGATCGACCCCCAAGGGATGGCACAGCTGCTATTTTCAGAGCCAAGTCCGGCCCAATGCTATGCAGCCTATTGTATGCTCTGTAGGGATAAATTGTATTTCAAACAAAAGGGCGATCGCTACGAACCCCGTCCAGTAGCGATGGTGGCGGAACTAAAACACCAGCAGGAGGTGGCCCATCAGCGCCAGCAGGAGTCCCAGGAATTTTTGGCTCGCCTGCAGCAGGCTTTAACAGGTGAGGTGGTAGAGTGGGAAAGTAGCGATCGCCCCCGTTTAGAAGCCTTAGAACAGTTGGCGGCCAAGGGCGGGGTAACAGAGGGTTTCAAACCGGCCCCGGTGGCGACGGAAACTCTGAGAGTCCTAAAACGCCCGCAAACTCCCCAAGCAGCTTTCGACCTATTGGTAGAATTAGAGCTGTGGATTCTCCATGAAAACCTGTTTCTGCGGCGGAGTCAAATACCAACAGAGTTCTCTACAAAGGTACTGGAAGTGGTTCAATGCTATCTGAATGCCAAGCCTGCCGATCTAGACACTAATCGCTTAGACCTCACCCATCTCAAGGTGTACACCATTGATGATGAAAGCACGAAGGAAATAGATGACGGTTTGAGTTGGGAAGAGTTGTCCGATGGTCAGCAGCGACTGTGGATCCATATTGCTGACCCGACCCGATGGATGTCCCCAGGAGATGAGTTGGACTTGGAAGCGAGACGCCGGGGAACGACGATGTATCTGCCGACGGGAATGATACCCATGTTTCCCGCAGAGATGGCAACGGGCCTGATGAGTCTGGTTCAGGGGAAAATTTGCTGTGCCGTTAGCTTTGGCGTGGTCCTGGATAAGACAGGGGCCGTGCAAGATTATAGCATCCACGCTAGCCTGATTAAACCAACCTATCGCCTCACCTACGATGATGTCGATGAAATGCTGCAACTGGGGGTAAAGGCGGAACCGGAAATAGAGGCGATCGCCTCGGCGGCGCAACTGCGCAAGCAATGGCGCGACTCTCAAGGGGCAATCAATATCTCCATGCCAGAGGCGTCAATTAAAGTCAAAGATGATGAAATCACCATCGAGGTGTTAGAGGACTCGGTGTCCCGGCGCACCGTGGCCGAAATGATGATTCTGGGGGGCGAAGTAGCGGCCCGCTACGGTCAAACCCACAATCTCCCCTTACCCTTTCGGGGTCAACCGCAACCGGAGTTGCCGCCAGCAGAAGAACTGCTACTATTACCAGCAGGACCAGTCCGGGCCTCGGCCATCCGCCGCTGCATGCCGAAAAGTGAAATGAGTATCACGCCAAGTCGTCATGCCAGTTTAGGCTTGAATTGCTACACTCAGGTAACCTCCCCTATCCGCCGCTATACTGACCTGTTGACTCATTTTCAATTGAAGGCCCATTTGCGCGGAGAACCCCTGCCTTTTTCTGAAGAACAGCTGCGAGAAGTGATGGTCTCTATTGGCCCGATCGCCCAGGAAGCGGTCTGGGTAGAACGCCAGACAAATCGCTACTGGGGTTTGGAATATCTGCGACGTAATCCCGATCGGGTATGGCAAGGATTAGTGCTGCGCTGGCTGCGAGAAGATGATAATCTGGCCCTAGTATTATTGGAAGAACTGGGTCTGGAGTTGGGCATGCGTTTTACTAATTCTGTCGAACCGGGCGATCGGATCGAACTGAAGGTAACTTACGCCGACCCCCGCCAAGATGTAGTCCATTTCCAACATATCCTGGAATCAACTCTTTGAGAATGGGAAATTGTCAATGGTGAATTGTTAATGGAGAATTAATGATTAACAATTTTCCATTAACAATTGTAAAAAGGAGAGGGCGATGCAATTAGAAGATTATTTTGAATTTCTCGGACCCGATGACATTCGGATCGAAGGAACCCGCGTGGGGATAGAGACTGTTCTGGACGAATACCTCTATAACGGGAAATCTCCAGAGGCGATCGCGTCTATGTATTCAACCCTAAATTTGGAGTTAGTTTATGCAACAATTCTCTACTACCTGCACGATAAAGAAACTGTCAGCAGGTACCTAGATAATTGGATTGAGTACGCGAGGAAAGCACAGGAAGAGTATGATAAAAATCCGCCCCCATTTGTAAAACGGCTTCTCAAGATCAAGGCAGAACGTAATCGTCAGTTGGTGCAAAACAATGACAATTAAGTATCTGTTGGACGAAAATGTATCATCTTTGTATCGGAAACAGCTATTGCGCTATAAACCAGATTTAACTGTCTGCATGATTGGTGAAGAGAATGTGCCGCCTAAAAAAACACCAGACCCGGAAATTCTTTGTTGGTGTGAAGAAAATGAATTTTTGCTTATTACCAATAACCGCAGTTCTATGCCAGTACATTTGGTCGATCATTTAGCGGCAGGTCGCCATGTACCAGCAATTTTTGTGCTTCGCCATCCAACAAATATTGGTCGGATAATTGAGGATTTGATTCTGATTGCCGAAGTTGCCGATCCAAATGAATATCAAGACCAGATCACTTATCTGCCACTGGCTTTCGCCTGATTTTGATAGATTCTGATTAATTTGGAACTGAAGACCACATTTCAGAGAATACCGTCCATTAATACCGATCGATTCTAATGTATACCTGTAACAACTTTCTTGTCCAGTACTGGTATCATCTGCAATCAACTTTAACACAGACTTCTGTCAAGTCATGGATGGTTGTTCCCGATCGCGCAGCGTGGCGCAGCCATGGGAAGTTTTAGGCGGGGTCGAGCTGGGAATCACTTCCCAACCCTCCCTTTCAAAACCGGACTTGTACCTTTCAACACATCCTGCTCCTGCTAGCTCTATCCCTTTTCGGGTTGCTTTGGTTGGGTCTCCCCTTTCCTGACAGATGGGGTCAGTTCCGTGCATTGTCTTGGTTCTTTGGTCCCTTGGTCTATGTTGCCTAAGTGTGAATTTATTTGCCGGACTCCGGAGGGTTCGTGCGGGGGAAAATACCTGTAACACCCCTATTACACTCTTTACTTACGATTGGCCGTTACGTGGGCCCTGTACTTTTTCTTACCTGGTCTCGGTCTTCCACCTCTTGACTATATATACCTTCCAACGTGGCTCTTACTCTCAGTTCACGGCTGATTGCAGGTGACCTTTCCCTGGCTCTTGGCCCATGAGCAGATGGGCTAGGTGACCACTTCGACGTTTGAGGTTCCGTATCATGTTAGGACTACTCGTTGCCTCAACTTCTAGAGCTGCGTCCTACGTCAGCATATCCTAGGCGTTACCCAAGGCTTTGGCTTTTTAGGACATCTCTCCCCCATTGACGTTCGCTTATCATCTAACTTATCTCCTGGTCAGTTGACCACCATATGAAAGTGGCTACCCGGTCCATAGATTGTTCAATAGAGGTTATGACGTTCCGTGCAATCTATAGTAGTGCTTTTAGGCCCCAGCAATACCCCGGGAGATTTGTGTGATACGAGATAGCCAAAAGAAACAACTATCCACATCTTCCTTTCCCTTTTGGGCCAGCGTATCAGCCTTATTGCGCTGGTTAAAGGTTACGAGGCTTGTACTGATTCACTTATCGTTAGCCATGAGCACTTTTCCTAGCGGTGTCGCCGGCGATAGCTGCCAGCTATCCTACATTTAAGTCCCTGCTCTCCACCACCAGTGATGTCACTCTGTAGCAGTTGGGACCGGTGTACCTCCCGTATCCGGAGGGTGGGATTGTGCCAGCTGATGCAACCGATTACCCACAAAGATTACACAGTTTGCCGATTAATGATACCGGTCTGAGCTGTCACGTGTCTTAGAGACCCATTTACACCCAAACGTCTCGCACTCCTTTTTCCTAAATAGGTCTCCGGAATGCTTAGCGAGTCTATCCACTAACTTAGTATTTTCCCACAGACGCACGAGGATTGACAAGGCATACTCTGGCATATTTTCACCAGCAACATAGGCCAGGGTGTTCCCTGCTGCTAGTTTCACAATCTCGGCATCATCTGAGTTTAATAGTTCCTCAAAAAACATAGTATCTACAGACGTATTGTCGCTGATAAATGCCAGACAATACGGAATGGTTGCTCTCACCATTTCTTCTGGTTCGTTGCGAAAATATCTACAGAGTTTAGCGCAAATCATCGCAGCATCTCGCTTACAGAATGCAAGCATGTATATTGCTAATTCTAACTTCGGACGACTCATGTTCCAGCAAATCAAGGTAAACATCGATCTCTTTGTAAATTTGCCCATAAGTGGCACGGGCCCAATAGAGTTCCTCAGACGTATTACCAGTAGGGCCTCCCGACACGCCAGCGGTGCTAAATTGCAGAGAATTATCTCCAAGATGTCTGGTTCTGACTCATGTGGGAGGCGTTCAATTAGAAATGGTGCGACGAAAGCTGCTTGCCAATATAAAGTTCCCTGATGCCAGCATAGCTCAAACAGATCCCATAAAGCCTTCTCTCTAACCTCTTTATTATCTGAGGCGAGATGGCGGATATCATTGACTATATCCTCCAGTAAAAAACACCAACCCTTACCATTATTGGGAAATTTCACAGATACCGTTAATTGACGATCGCTCATATTCTATTTCCTCCTGACTCTTGACCGGTAGCCCAGAAACCCGGTAGCCCAGAAACCCGGTTTTGCCGGAATTACCGGGTTTCTTGATTTGATGCCAAGATCGCCTCCCCATTCGGACTCATTCCTATTTATCATATTTCACTTTCGCACCATTGAGAAAGCGCTTGAGCATTTTCCGCGCATAGTACAGTATAGCAATCTCAATTCCAGTTCACCTCTGGTTATTTGATTGCTCTTACAACTAGCTTAAACTATAAATGTTGATGATCTTCTATCATATACAGCTGACAGATAAGGCGATCGGGAAATATATACCGGAGTATATATTTATCAAGATAGTTGCCGCTTTTTAAGGATGACTTGACAATAAATATACTACATTTTACACCTTTGCGACTAGAGGCGACTCGCCTCTAGTTTTTCTTTGAACCCTTGTAGTCAGCGCTTACGTAAATCCTAGGTTAGTTTGTGGCATGCATCCAGATATTTACTTGCGATCGGGGTGAACGTAGTCAACAAAATAAAACCTCGGTTCTAACCATAGTTTCAACCAACTGTACAGCCCTAAACCCAGCAACGCCGTTAATATCGAAGGTAAACCCAACCGCAGTTTCATCCCATCTGGTATTAAGGCCACAGCGGCAACAGTCAGGGCAAAATAGGCCAGCAGAACTTTTTGCCAGCGCTGCACTGCCTTTAATGCACCCCGACAACTGCTGCAATGCCGGGTGTGTTGTTGATAGCGATCGAGCAAAAGTTGGCGATTTTCATTAATAGGCAAAATTTCGGGACTGACAATGCCTACTTCCTGCCAAGGCAGCTGACCGTGACAATATTTATCAAACCACTTGCGAAACTCAATAATCAATCTATCTGCCTGAGTCGGCATCAGATAGGCAGTTTGCCAACTTTCCTGCTGCTGTTGCAGACAACGTTCTTGCTGATGGAGGATAATCATGTCTCCATCTAAAACCATGTTACGAGTTTTGATATGTGTCCACCACCGAGGAGTGATTTGGTGCAGCATGGGAGCAAAGTTGCGGGTAAACTGGGCCACAAGTCTTGATTTACCCGGCAACACGGGAAGACAATAGGTTACTAATCCTATCTGCTTTTCGGGACTAAAGCAAATTTCATACTCTAAACGGCAAGGGGGGACAAAAGTTATCCTCGTCTTAAACCTTCTGTCAGTTTCAGCTGCTATGACCCGCGCAGTTGACTGGATAATTTTCATGGCAATGGGTGCAGCTTTGGCGCGATCGCCCTGGATCCCATGATGAGTAAAAGGCACGTGACTGGGGTCAGCGACATTTTCTACTAGGGTTTGCCAATCATATTCCAAATCTCGCACCAATGAAGACCAAACAAAACCTTTGGAGGCATCTATTTGGGGAGAGAGAGGCAGAGGAGTTCGGGCAGCTAGATCGGCCGCTCGGGCATCCGGCCATACCCAGAGTAAATCATTCACCTCCTGGGTAGGAAATACCACAGTACAGAAATTTTGTTTATTTTTCCTCACCAGTTCGGGGTTTTCTGCTTGAGGAATGCGAGTACAAATCCCTTGGTCATCGAACTGCCACCCGTGATAGCTACACATTAAGTTGCCAGTTTGCTCATCTATCCTCCCTTCACTCAAAGGTGCTAAACGATGAGGACATCGATCTAAAAATACTTGATATTTTTGGCATGACTTTGAGTGCCAAATTACCAAACGCATGCCCAAAAGGGTAATTTGTGTTGGTCTCTGAGGATCCAGGTCAGCAACTGGTGACACCGGATACCAATTTTGAAAGAAGTTGAATTCAGTATTCATCCTTTAATTTTCCTCGTTCGTCCGACGGGCCGATCTCCTGTCCGGGAAGCATTCGATAGATATTAGTTCCGACAAAGACTTTATTATAATACACAAAACTGTTATAAGTTTCCGCAATGCTGCGCATTTTTTTTGCAATCCTATGACAATGTCTTGGAAGACTGCAATAATGTCTTGAAAGACCGTGGCAAAGTTTCGCAAAACTGCTCTGATGTATTGGAAACTTTTGGCGCATCAGCTAAGTTAACCGATCGCGCAGCGTGGCGCAGCCATAAAATTAACCAAAACTTGCGCGACTTTAACTTAATTATGTCATAGTTGGTTTTAGTTGGGTCGATCTCGAGAGGATCAGCAGAAAATTACAGCAACATCACGGATTTGGTCAAGCAGCAGGGAGTATAACCGGCGATCTGCTCTTCCTTAAGGACTGGGTGGGAGTTGTAAAGGTGCGAATGGTCCGGTGGTGCGATCGGGCCCCAGTCCCGAGAAGATCCTCGTTTTCCCAGACAGCTTGGTCACAGCAAGCAAGTTTATTGCTACACTTGGCGAAGGACTGTAACAGACGATCGTAGTTAAATATGTTTTGGGCTGACAAAATCGCGACAGACGCACAAGGCGACCAAGTAGTCAACGACTCTAAAACCCCCTCGGGCCGGGTCCATGTCGGATCCTTGCGGGGTGTAGTTATTCATGAGGTCATCTACCGGCCTTGAAACAGGCGGCCAAACCTGCTAAGTTCCTATATGGCTGCGATGACTATGATGCCCTGGATACAGTACCTAAATATCTGGACCAGAGCAAGTTTGCCCCTTATCTAGGCTTTCCCCTCTGCAACGTGCCCTCCCCAGGAGACAGCGCTAGCGATTATGCTAAGTATTTCATGGGTGAGTTCCTGGAAGTGTTTGACTATCTGGGCATTAAGCCAGAGGTATACTACCTACGGGACCTCTATCGGACGGGGAAGCTGAACAATTATATAGATAAGTTTCTGCAAAATGCCCATCTGGTCAGAGAAGTATACAAACAAGTGTCTAAGGCAGAACGGGCCGAAAACTGGTATCCCTTTCAGGTTATATGTGAGAACTGCGGCAAAATTGCCACCACCGCCGTCACGGACTACAATGGTTCGGAAGTATTTTACCGTTGCCAGCCGGACGGGACAGATTGGGTGCAAGGTTGCGGGCATTCCGGTTGGGTTTCCCCCTTTGATGGCAACGGTAAGCTGCCCTGGAAGGTAGAATGGGTGGCAAAATGGGATTTGTTGGGGGTGACGATCGAACTAGCAGGCAAGGATCACTCCCAAAAAGGCGGTTCCAGGGATGTGGCAAACGGCATCTGCCGGAAGGTATTACAAAAACAACCGCCGTTCCATTCTCCTTATGAATTTATCCTCGTGAACGGCACCAAGATGAGTTCATCTAAGGGTGTGGGTTCTTCCGCTAAGGAGATCGCAGCATTATTACCGGCAGAACAACTGCGGTTTTTGATGCTGCGGACTCAACCCAAAACGGCGATTAATTTTGCCCCCAACTATGAAACCATCACTCGCCTGTTCCGAGATTATGATACTCTCAATAGCAAGTATCAAGATCGGCCAGAGTTGTCCCAAGATATAATGCCTCTGTTTTACTCCCAGTTGGAGTCCGAAATTAAAACTTACCAGCCCTTTGAGTTGAGCACGATTATTTCCCTGTTGCAAATTCCCGGTCTGGAGATTGTGCAGGAACTGGACAAACGGATCGGCAAACCCTTGAGTGAGTTGGACTGGCAGGTATTAAACCAAAGAATCTCTGTGGCAGAAAAATGGCTGGCAGATTATGCTGATGAAGAGGAAAAGCTGGTAATATATTGGGATGCGGTGCCCCAACAGGCCCGATCTCTGACCGCCTCACAGCTGACTTACCTGAGTAAGTTAGCAGAAAAGTTGTCGGCGGCGACAACCTGGGATGCAGAAGATTTACAAACCACGATCTTTACCACGACCAAAGAGTTGGAGATTAAACCCAATGTGGCTTTTCCGGCCATATACTTGTCCTTCCTCGGCAAGGAACGGGGTCCCAAAGCAGGAGGTCTGCTGTCCTACTTGGAAAAAGAGTTCGCGATCGCGAGAATCAAAGAGGTAATATCAAATCAGATTGAATACCCATAATAAAAAATTCCCTGTAGGTTGGGAAGTCGTGACTAAGCCCAACTGGTTGCTGGCTTTCGCTGACGATATCGATGGTGAGAGTCTGGTTTGATTAATTGTGGGAATTACCCGGATTTGATAATAGGTTCGTAGTGAGGACTTCAGTCCTCAAGCAGTTAGGGGTGAGGTACGGACTAAAGTCCTTACTACGAAGGGTGGTACGGACTTTAGTCCTTACTACGAAGGAGGAGAACGAACAATGAGCAATTGACAATGAGCAAGAAACCAAAGATAATAGTAATAGATGACGACCCCACAGGTTCTCAAACAGTACATAGCTGCTTGCTGCTGTTGCGGTGGGATGTGGAAACTTTGCGGTTGGGACTTGCTGATGAAGCGCCGATCTTCTTTGTGCTGACGAATACCCGGGCCCTGACACCAGAAAAAGCTGAGGCGGTGACCTCAATTGTATGCCAGAATCTTAAACAGGCGATCGCCCTAGAAGGAATAGAAGATTTCCTCGTAGTCAGTCGTTCGGACTCTACCCTGCGGGGACATTATCCGATAGAAACGGATGTCATAGCAACAGAAGTCGGTCCCTTTGACGCCCATTTCCTGGTGCCAGCATTCTTTGAAGGAGGGCGCATAACCCGGGATAGCATACATTACCTGACGGCAAACGGCGTCTCGACGCCAGTACATGAAACAGAATTTGCCCGAGATTCAGTTTTTGGCTACCATCACTCCTATCTCCCAGATTATGTAGAGGAAAAGACAAAGGGAAAAATTACTGCCGACCAGGTAGAAAGATTTTTACTGGCAGATATTCGCAGCGGTACTCAGTCGCGCCTGATGCAACTGGAAAACAACAAATGTGTAGTAGTAGATGGGGAAAGTAAAGCGGACTTAGATAAGTTTGCCGCTGATGTCCTGGCAACAGCAGCTAAAGGAAAACGTTTTCTATTTAGAAGTGCAGCGAGTATCTTAACCTCTCTGGCAGCATTACCACCCCAACCAGTAATGCCCATACATATGAATCAATATGTGCGGGAAGGCAAACCGGGTATAGCGATAGTGGGTTCCCACGTGAAAAAAACTACCCAGCAGTTAGAACGTTTGCTGCCCCAACCAGGTATAGTAGGGATTGAGGTGAAGGTTACCGATCTGCTAACAGAGTCGGCAGGACAACAAGAGGAATTGTTAGATGAGACCCTCATCAAGGTGCGGCAAGTCCATAGCACGGGTAAAACACCGGTAGTATATACGAGTCGCGAGGAAATAACCTTCCCAGATGTGCAGACTAGGTTAGAATTTGGGGCAGCAGTCTCGGGTTTGCTGATGGATATCCTGCGGGGTCTGCCAATGGATATCGGTTATTTGATTAGTAAGGGTGGCATTACCTCTAATGATACCTTATCTAAAGGTTTGCTGTTACAATCTGCAAGGCTACTGGGTCAAATTATCCCCGGATGTTCGATGGTCCGTACACCCATAAACCATCCTCAGTTCCCAAATTTGCCAGTTGTGCTGTTTCCTGGTAATGTCGGAGATGCAGACGCGCTGGTCACAGTTTACGAACGGTTGATGGTTGATGGCAATGAACAATGAACGAGATGCCGAAAAGCAATTGATTGTCAAGAATGCCGAACAGGAGTCTGTCGAGGCAGAAGCATCCTCTCTATCCATAGAAACAAAAGAGTTGGCTGAAAATATGGAGAATAAGGGAGAGGCCGACAATGCTGTAGCATCTGGGGAAGCGGTGACTATTAGCCCCTCGTCGGGAGAAAAGCAGGTAGAGTCAGAGGAAAAAGTCCAGGGAAAAACAACAGGCGATCGCCATCTGCAAGTGCGGTTGAAAGCAGCAGGGGACCACCTACTGTTAATGCTGCCACCAGAAGCAGAGTTCGGGGGCACCTGGAACGAGTTGTGGCAACAGTTGCAACTGCGGTTGCAAGGGGGGGTAAAGTTTTGGCAACCCCAAAGTCAAGTACACGTAATGGCCAGAGAAAGGTTACTGGATGGACGGCAGTTACAGGCGATCGCGGACGCCTTGTCGCAAGTGCAGCTGCAACTGAAGCGAGTGGAGACAAGTCGCCGACAAACAGCAGTAGCGGCGGCCACTAGCGGCTACTCAGTAGAACAGATATCACCCGATCGTCACCTACAGCAAGCAGCAGAGGCAGAACCCCTAGCAGAACCCCTATATCTGGAAACAACCGTGCGATCGGGGGTAGAGATCCGTCACCCCGGAAATGTGGTAATCTTAGGAGATATCAACCCAGGGGGTGCAGTAATCTGCCAAGGAGATATCCTAGTATGGGGGCGTCTGCGGGGAGTGGCCCATGCAGGAGTAGATGGGAACAGCGACTGCGTAATCATGGCGCTGCAAATGGAACCAACCCAACTGCGGATCGCTAATTATTTGGCCAGAGCGCCCCAGCAGCCACCAGCCCAATATTACCCGGAAGTTGCCTACGCAACAACAGAGGGGATTAGAATAGCCGCCTCGAAAGATTTTACGAAAAAGCCAACGGACGAGCAGCGAAGGAAAGAATCATGAGCCGTATCATTGTGATCACATCTGGGAAAGGAGGGGTGGGAAAAACCACCTGTACCGCCAATTTGGGCATGGCACTAGCGCAGCGGGGTCGGCAAGTGGTATTGGTAGATGCTGACTTTGGACTGCGGAATCTGGACCTACTGCTGGGGCTGGAAAATCGGATAGTATACACGGCCGTGGAAGTGATAGCCGGGGAATGCAGGTTGGAACAAGCTTTAGTCAGAGATAAGCGAGAACCCCGGGTGACCCTGCTGCCAGCAGCTCAAAATCGCACTAAAGATGCCATTAACTCCGAGCAAATGACCCAGTTGATCGAAAAGTTGGCAGCTTCGGGCTACGATTACATTATCATAGATTGCCCCGCAGGCATAGAGACGGGGTTTAAAAACGCGATCGCCGCCGCCTCGGAAGCGGCGATCGTGACGACGCCAGAAATAGCGGCAGTCCGGGACGCGGACAGGGTGGTAGGCTTATTAGAAGCAAGCAATATCAAAAAAATAAACTTAATAGTAAACAGGCTGAAACCAGCAATGGTAGAAGCGAATGACATGATGTCAGTGCAGGACGTGCAAGAAATTCTGGCAATTCCCCTCATGGGGGTGATTCCCGACGACGAGTGCGTGATTGTATCTACTAACAAGGGAGAACCTGTAGTCTTATCGGCAAATAGTTCCCTCCCGAAGGCGGCATTTGCCAATATTGCTGGCCGTCTGGAAGGTGAAAAGGTGGACTTTCTGGAACTAAAAGAACCAAATGAAGGTTTTTTGGCCCGGATAAAACGCCTGTTTTGGAAATAGTGGAACAAGCATTGAAGATTTCGGTAAAGCAGTGACAAGTTGTAAAAATACCCCCTGCCAGCGATGCTAAGCGAAATATTAGAAAAATTGTTTCCCTGGACGAGCAATACGAATAGTCGCGAGGAAGTAAAGCGTCGCCTGAAAGTAGTGCTAGCATACGATCGGGCGGGTTTGAACCCGGAGATGGTGAAGAAAATGAGGGAGGAAATATTAGAGGTAGTATCTCGCTACGTGGAAATTAATTCCGAAGAGTTGGAGTTTTTGATCGAAAACAACGATCGGGCGACAGCATTAATAGCAAATATGCCAATTAGAAGAGTGAAAGTCAGGGAATTTGAGTCGGACGTGCCTCCTGGGTAGTGCGACTAGCGCTCCCAGGAGGCACGGAAGCGGAAGGGGAGTAGCAGAGAGAAGAGGATGACAGATATTAAAGAAACTATGAGTTGCGAATCTTTAGCAGAATGCGTGAAGGCATTGTCTATGTCGGCGATAGAACGTCACGTATTTATATGTGCAGATCAGACAGTGCCGAAATGCTGCGATAAAGAAGCGAGTTTAGAATCATGGAATTACTTGAAAAAGCGCCTGAAAGAACTGCAACTGGATAGGCCCACAGAGGCCCGATCGAGTAGCATATTCCGCACGAAGGCCAATTGCCTGCGAGTTTGTCAACAAGGACCGATTGTAGTTGTTTACCCCGATGGAGTATGGTATCATAGCTGTACGCCGGAAGTGCTGGAGCAGATTATCGCATCCCATCTGCTGGGTGGGGAGGTACTGTCGGAATATGCCTTCCTGACCCACCCCTTACCGGAAGTAGCGCCCGGCCAACCACGTTCCCAGGCGGAGCCTGGGAACGTCGGCGATAGAGGAATCTGAGGAATTTACAGGTTCAGAGACCGGGGCATAGGAAAAAGAACACATTATAATAAGTATAACCCCGGTTAATACTGTATAATAGATATAAAGCGAGTAAAACAAAAAGAGGGAAAAGAAGATGGAAAATCAGAAGCGACTGCTACTGATTGACGACGACACTAACCTAATCTTGCTAGTCAGGGACTATCTAGAATTTCGAGGGTACGGCGTCATGACGGCAGATAATGGCAGACAGGCGTTAGAGATTCTAGAACAGGAAGATCCGGACATGATTATCTGCGATGTGATGATGCCGGAAATGGACGGATACACGCTAGTAAAACAGGTGAGGGAAAACCCGAAAACAAATTTAATCCCATTTCTATTTCTGTCGGCGAAAGGTCACAGTGCCGACAAGGTGAAGGGATTGAATAGGGGGGCTGATGTCTATATGGCGAAGCCCTTTGAGCCAGAAGAGTTGGTGGCGCAAGTAGAATCATCCCTGAAGCAGGTATCGCGCTTGCTGGTGAACAAGCCTCCGAGGGCAATTTCGACAGAACCAATATTCCAGAACGTGCCTGCGGACGTGACCTTGACCCCCACAGAGTTAAAGGTGGTAAAATTTGTATCCCAGGGGATGGCGAATCGGGAAATTGCGGAGGAAATGAATGTCAGTCAGCGGACAGTGGAAAGCCACGTGTCCAATATGCTGGCTAAAACTGGCCTGCATAACCGCACGGAATTGGCTCGCTGGGCCATGGAAAATAATATGGCTTGAAAATAGGATGACCAGGGAACGCTGCGCGAAAAATCGGAGTCAGCGATCGCACTCCGATTTTTCGCGCAGCGTTCCCTGCTATGAGATCCGTTCGATCTGGGGTGCCGCGCCTGCGGCATGCTAGTAGACCACGCCGTAAATAATTCCGATAACTTAGATGAGCAACGGCTTACCGCCAAAGACCGACAGTATCTTCGCACTTGCTGTCGTCTTGGCTAATCGTTTTGTTATTATCGCTGGCGGCCGCTTTCAGGACAATCTGTGTCCGCACCACCTTGCTGTGCGGCGTTTCACGACTGCTGGCAATCCCTGAGAGCAGTTCGGAAGTGTTCTGGTATGAGGTTGAGCGGTTTCGTCGGTCGGGCCATGCGTGAAGTGAGCTGTGTTTTTGTAACTTAGCTGTGATTATAACACACTAGCCAATATTTGTGCAATTATTGCGGTAGGGAGCACCACTGAAATTATGGCCTGGCAAGGGTTTCAGCCAATCCTGATGCGAGTTATTGCCTCGGCTAGCTATATTATCAGATATTTGCGGTGTGGGCTCCTAGTCATTTATTTTCGCCATGCTACAGTAGGGAAGAGCATTTTCACTTTTGACTCGCGTGGGGGAATGTAAAGAAAAGTAAAATAATCCTGAAATAGGGTTGCCGATCGGACCGAGGCTTTGCTATAGTGTTTATATAAATGCCGGTGTGACTCAGGGGTAGAGTAGCTGATTTGTAATCAGCCTGTCGCAGGTTCAAATCCTGTCACCGGCTTTGTTTCACTGATACTGAGGTTTGTAGTGAGGACTTCCGTCCTCACTACAAACCTCAGAAAAATCGGATGATTCGTAATTGTAAGTCAAGCTAATTGAAAGCGATCGCATGTTTAACATGCCCACGCACCCAAGATTCCAGGGTTTTCTTGGCAGTCGCGATCGCCTCTTGGGTGGGATCTGCTGCGAAGCTCAACAGGTTAATTAACTCCCAATGTTAATAGACCGGTGATTGCTATGTCGCGTCCAGGAGCACCCACCCTGTGGTGGGTGTCTCCGGACGCGAAGCTCCACGCCTCGCTACCTTTGCTGTTTTACCTAACAGCCCTGTTACTAGTAATGCCCATCGCCACCGCTGGGCGGCCATCTCGTCCAGACATTTAACCTCGATCGCATTCGACCAGAATCTCAATCGCCAGGATATCGATGGGGTCTGAACCGTAGCAATATCTTTTAAGGGGGGTTAGGGGGGATCCAGGGGTTAGGGGATCCGGCGACTGGGAGATCCCATGCACGATCAACGGGTTTTGACCACACCCGGAGAAACCTCGCGCTAATCGCACGTTCCCAGGCGAAGCCTGGGAACGTGGGGGAGACATTGTATTCGTACTACTCCGGAGACATCGCTCGCTCAATCGGGTGTTGATGATGTTCAACCCAAGCCTTGACGACAGTGCCGTGCAGGCGATCGCGTGTTCCATACCCAAGGGATAAAGTGACCTCTCTTCCAGGTTCGTAGTAAAGACTTTAGTCTTTACCATGTTCGAGGGAGATATTTCCAGGTTCGTAGTAAAGACTTTAGTCTTTACCATGTTCGAGGGAGATATTATTTCCAGGTTCGTAGTAAAGACTTTAGTCTTTACCATGTTCGAGGGAGATATTTCCAGGTTCGTAGTAAAGACTTTAGTCTTTACCATGTTCGAGGGAGATATTTCCAGGTTCGTAGTAAAGACTTTAGTCTTTACCATGTTCGAGGGAGATATTTCCAGGTTCGTAGTAAAGACTTTAGTCTTTACCATGTTCGAGGGAGATATTTCCAGGTTCGTAGTAAAGACTTTAGTCTTTACCATGTTCGAGGGAGATATTTCTGGACAACAGTCCAACCCGTAAGGGAAACCAGAACCAAACCGAAAAACAGAACAGCGTTTGTCGTGATATGAACAGTTCTAGCCCAAGGTCGGTGGGGACTAATTTGGGTAGCGGAGTAAGCTGAGAGCAACACTAAAGCCACCACTGCTAAACCTGCTGGCAGATGAATGGATTGGCCCAGGCTACCATAGTGACCCAGGGTGCCGACGATTCCAATAGCAAGCAGCAGTAAGACTAAGCTTACCAGAATCCCGCCCAGGAGATAATGCAGCTTGCGGACCAGGAACCGAGGTCGCCATCGGCGATGCTGGCGAGCCCAAAACATCCAGCCACCGGAGATAGCTAGGAGTAGGTAGGCCAACAGTGAGAAACCCATGGACCAGGCTGCAATTTTCCACAACCAGAGAAAATCAGGTAAATTCAAGATAGTTATCTTTTAATTGTCCTCATGATGGTGCGGTGAATCGCCCCCATAGAGAGTCGCGAAGAAACCGGGTTTATTTGGTCAAAGTATTGATATCTCGTTGAGGGCGGCAGTAATTACCCGGTTTCAATGGCTTAGGCGATCTGAAAATATTTTACCCCACCCTCAACAGCGAGGGGGGAGTAAAGCTAAAAAACTTTTTCAAAGGTATTTTCTAGTCGGATTATTTGCTAAACTATTCCAGATCCCAAAAATACGTGGTGACTTATTGACCAGTCCTTGGGCGACTTTTCCATCTAGATGCATCCACTGAAATTTCTAATCGACTGAGGTCAGAGCCGGGGCGGCGATCGCCTTTGTGGCCTGTTTGGGCAGTGTAAATCCTTCTACCTTTACGGACTGGCTGTCTTTGAGAATTTCTAATTCATGCAGCATCAGGCGATCGCAGGGGATATTATCCGACAAGATCGCGCTAGCCATCATGCCGGTGTGGATCTCTAGGACGGCTTCATGGACAGCTTCAAAAACCAGGCGCTGTCCGGGAAACACAACCCGCTCGAAGTACCAGTTAGGGATATTGGAGATCCGAGCGACCTGCACCTTACTGGTGGCATTTACGTAGCAGCAAAGGATGCGGCCAGATTGATATAGAGGTAGGGGATCGAGAATTTGAGCCATGACTTTAACAGAAACAATCCTAAATAATCCTGACAATCTCACCTTAACACTATGGGATCCCAGCGTGTTGTAACCCCGACTACCATCGGCATAAATTCTCATGCTCGATCCCAGCGCCTGTAAGGGCTTGAGCTGTAGACCACGTTTTTCTTATCTTTACCATAGATAATACTTATCAATGGAGCGTGGCAGGCAATCGCTCATTATACTATAGGATAGACATTATTTTCTAAACCCCCGCTCTTCAGAAGACATATCTATATTTGATAACTACAATTTAGACAAAATTATCTTTAATTATTTTATGTCATAATTTATTTATGTGTAGCATATATAACATGACAAATCTAGGTTTTCCAGTTGTGGAGACTCCAGGGGCGAAATTGAAAGACCGGCAGTAAGGGCGTGAAGTCTGAGGGGATACCAGAGCTGGAGGGAAAAGCGATGCTATTGTGAAGTTATATGAAAAACTGTTTCATAATTCTTCATGAAGACAGAGACCTCTAGGAGTCCATACTCATGGCAAACCGGATTCTATACGTTCGCCTCCCCTGCAACCCCATCTTCCCGATCGGGGTTGTGTACCTAGCGGATCGCGTTCACAAGCTGTTTGGGGAGGTGGAACAGCGGATTTTTGACCTGGGAACTGTGCCGCCGCTAGATTTTGCCAGTGCATTAGACCGGTGCATTGATGAATTTAAGCCCACGCTGCTGGTCTTCTCCTGGCGGGATATTCAGATCTATGCACCGGTGGGGGGCAGAGGGGGCAATCCGCTGCAAAATGCCTTTGAGTTCTACTATGCCCGCAATCCTGCGATCAAATTGCGGGGGGCTTTGGGAGGCTTCCGCTTGGCCAGTTCTTACTACGGCGAACTCTGGCGCAACCTGAGATTGATCGAACGGGGACTCAAACGGGCCCGCAAATATCATCGTGACTGTCGCCTGCTGGTGGGAGGCGGTGCTGTGAGCGTGTTCTACGAACAGTTGGGGACTATGCTGCCAAAAGGGGCGATCGTCTCTGTGGGAGAAGGGGAAGTATTGTTAGAGAAGATGCTGCGGGGTGAAGATTTCAGCGACGAACGCTGTTATGTGGTGGGGGTTACCCAACCCCGTCAGCGGATGATCCACGAACAACCGGCCCCGATGGAGAAAACTGCCTGCAATTACGACTATATTGCTAGCATCTGGCCGGAATTTGACTATTACCTGCAAGACCAAGATTTCTACCTGGGGGTGCAAACCAAGCGGGGTTGTCCCCATAATTGCTGCTACTGCATCTATACAGTAGTGGAGGGCAAGCAGGTGCGGATCAACCCAGCGGATGAGGTGGTCTCGGAAATGCGCCAGCTATACTCGCGGGGGATTAGAAACTTCTGGTTCACTGATGCTCAGTTTATCCCGGCCCGGAAGTTCATACCAGACGCGGTGGAACTGTTGCAGAAAATCCTGGATGCCGGGATGGATGATATCCATTGGGCAGCATACATTAGGGCGGATAATTTGACACCCGAGTTGTGCGACCTGATGGTGAAAACGGGGATGAATTACTTTGAAATCGGCATTACTAGCGGTGCCCAGGAACTGGTGCGCAAAATGCGCATGGGTTATAACCTGCGGGTGGTGCTGGAAAACTGCCGGGATTTGAAAGCAGCTGGGTTTAATGACTTGGTTTCGGTCAACTATTCATTTAATGTGATTGACGAAACCTATGAGACCATTCGCCAGACGATCGCCTATCATCGGGAGTTAGAGCGGATATTTGGCGCGGATAAAGTGGAACCGGCCATCTTCTTCATCGGCCTGCAACCCCACACTCATTTAGAACAGTACGCTTTCAAAAATAATATCCTGAAACCGGGTTATAATCCGATGAGTATGATGCCCTGGACGGCGAGGAAGTTACTCTGGAATCCCGAACCATTGGGTTCCTTCTTTGGAGAGGTTTGTCTGGAAGCGTGGCGGCGCAACCCGAATGATTTTGGGCGCGAAGTGATGCAGATCCTGGAAGAAAGACTAGGTTGTGCTCCCTTAGCAGAAGCTCTCAGAAGTATGCCAGTTAAAGTTCAGCAGACTCAGCCAAAGGAAATGGTTGCTGTATCATCAAAGTAACTCTCCCTTAGCCCTACCCTAAAGGGTAGGGCTACTCCAGACAAAGCCCGCCTGGGCGGGCTGCGGTCATGTAGTATTAATGTAGGTTGGGTTGACCCACGGATACTGTTGGCGAATTAACTGGGGGGTCATACCCCTTACACGCTCAGACTGCTGATAGTGCTTGACTTTCCCCCCTCCCCATCCGGACCCCCTCTCCCCGTGTCCCCGCGTCCCCGTGTCCCCGTGTCGGAATTCGCCAACAGCATCAGGCACGAAACCCAACCTTTATCCCCACCCTAAAGGGTAGGGCTACTCCAGACAAAGCCCGCGCAGGCGGGCTGCGGTCAGGTATTAATGTAGGTTGGGTCTGGAGCAACGTTACCCAACAGCGACTTGGCTCAAAATCAGAATATCTGACATAAAATGAGCTGTGTAGCGCGACTAATAATTGGCAGTAATACCATTTTAAAAAAGATCCGATCGACTTGACTAGGCACGGATTCCCAGGAGGCAGTCCCCACCGTTCCGGAAAAATCAGAAGAACGTTCCCAGGTAGAACCAGTCGCAGAGGGTAGCAGTTTTTTAGAGATCGCCAATTGAAGAAATTGGTATAAGGTGGGCAGAATTGCAAGAAGTTTTAAGAACAGATATTAGAGAGAACAAAAACCATGTTAAAAGATTCCATTTTAGAAAAGCTCGAGCGCGCGCATCGGGGCAGTAAAAGACCATTAAACTTTGGGGTGTACTATAAAAATACCCTGGTGGCTCTGTGTCATGCTCTGGAAGATTTTATTCTGGAGTCAGAGGGAAACCCGGTGACGATCGCGGCATTTCAACAGGGTAAATGGTATATCCAAGAGGCCGATCGCTACGGAGAAATTGCCCAGGTGGCCTCTGACATTGTAATTATGGCGGCCTCGGGGACTGGGTTTACCGAACATCCTACCAGTGAGTTGGCAAATGTGACCTTGGTGGGCTTAGAACCAAGGGATCCGGTGGCCCAAGAGTGGCATTTGATGATTCTGTCGCCCCAATACACGGCAATGGTACTTTGTCAAGAGTTGTCGGCTGCTGATTATGGGGCAAAAGGACAACCAAGTGACGATAAAGAAAGGAAATTTTACGGTTTCTGGACTTTTGAACCAGATTTAGTCCGGGAAACGGTGGAACTGACGATCGCGCATATTGGGCGCTACAATAAAGATTTAGAACAGAAGTTAACGGCCCAATTACAGGGGATGACTAGCGGCCAGATGTCAGGGCATGATGTGGGGAAAGTGGTGTCCCGGGTAGTAAATTATCTGCAAGGGAGTCAGCAAGATTTACCGGATGCTAGCGATCGCCAAGTGCTAGATGAAAATCTGGTATCTAATGAAATGCAGGCATTCTTACGGATGGCACAGTTGATCGATCGGGCGGATGCCAGAAATCCCATGGCAGCAGCGGAGGTAGCGACGCTATCGGAAGCAATGGGGCAGTTATTGGATCTGCCAGCATGGCAAGTGAAGCGTATGCGTCTGGCGGGGTTACTTCATCGTCTGCCACCATTACAAGGAGTGGAGGAAATACTTTCTCCAGGTAAATCAGCGGCCCAGCAAGTGGCAATGCAGCAGAGTGCTAAAATACCGAAAGCATCAATTTTGCGGATTATGCCCCGGTTGCAGGCGATCGCCCAGATCGTGGCCCATCAAGCAGAATGCTGGGATGGGGACGGGCAACCCGATGGTTTAGCCTATGATGAGATTCCTTTAGAATCAAGAATCTTAGGTCTAGTGGCAGAGTTTCAGCAGCAAGTGACAATATATAAAGGAGAGGAGTCCACGCCTAATCCCTTGAATCGGGCATTAGCAGATTGTCAGGCCCAAGCGGGAGCCAAATTTGACCCCAAACTGGTAGAAAGCTTAGAGTTGCTAGTCAGAGGATTGCAGCAGGGCTTAAGTTTGCATGCAACTCAACCGAAGATTGCAGCGGGGATGTGGTTACTAGATGGCCAGGGAGAACCCGAAGCAAAACTTCCCCTTCAGGCCAAGCTATTAGCCACATAATTAGGCCCGCCGTAGAAATAGCCTACAAAAAAAGGAGACATTTATGCGCCGTAAACGTTCTTCTCCCTGGATTCATCGTAAGTCACGTTTTATAATTGCGATCGTCGCCACCTTAGGTGCGGTGACAATGGCCTATCTGACTGCGGTTAAGTTTGCAGGAGAATCAGCTGCCTGTCCCACGGAGGGTTGTGATAAGGTACTTTCTAGTCCCTATGCCACGGTTTTTGGCTTACCTCTGGCATTATTCGGTTTCTTAGCCTATGCTAGTATGGCCGGGATGGCAGTGTCGCCCTGGTTGCTGAATCCTGACTCCCAAAAGGAATTGCGTTCAAATCTAGAAAACTGGACGTGGTTGTTAATGTTCGCAGGGGGGACATCAATGGCGCTATTCAGCGGCTATCTGATGTACGTGATGGCATTTGAAATCAAGTCTCTTTGCCTGTACTGTATTTTCTCCGCTGTTTGCTCTGGGAGTTTATGTATACTAGCATTCATCGGTCGTGATTGGAAAGATATCGGGCAAGTGTTTTTCATTGGAGCGATCGTGGGAATGATTACTCTGGTGGGAACTTTAGCAGTTTATGCTCCAATTAATAATCCCCGGGCCGAACAAGGGGGAGGCTATGCAATTACGACTACTTCAACTCCGGCAAAAATTGCCCTAGCCAAGCATCTCAAAGCAGCGGGAGTTAAAATGTATGGAGCATTTTGGTGCAGTCACTGCCAAGATCAAAAGAAATTATTTGGAAAAGAAGCAGTTGCTGAATTAAACTACATTGAGTGTGACCCGAACGGGAAAAATCCGCAGCCTAGTTTATGCAGAACAGCGGGTATCCAAAGCTATCCGACTTGGGAAGTGAAGGGTCAGTTGTACCCAGGGGGGCAAGGGTTGGAGCAGCTGGCTGAGTTATCTGGATATACAGGCGATCGCAATTTTTAGCCCGTAGGGATAAAAAATTGGGAGCATGTCTAATTGCTAATGTCAGTATATCTGCCATGTTCCCGAAAGAATTAAGGTAAACTTGAAGATCAGTTAGGGTTGAGTAAAAATCGACGATAGACAAAGCAAATCAACTGAACATGCCATGTCAGAACAAATTACGTCCGAAATTAGCGATCGCATCTGCAAGCACATGAATGAAGACCACGCAGAGGCGATCGCCCTTTACGCCCAAACTTTTGGCAATAGTCCCGAAACGACATCAGCTTACATGAACTCCATAGATACCGAAGGCATGAATCTGACAGCTAAGATCGACGGTTCGGACGTTCCTGTACGGATAAAATTCGACCATACTCTCGCCGATGCTGAAGACGCCCATCAGACTCTAATCGCCATGGTTAAACAAGCACGACAGGCTACCCAAAAATAAGCAGCTCGTAGTAAGCACTAAAGTGCTTCCGTTCGTAGTAAGCACTTTATATCGTTTTGGAAAAACAATGCTACAATTAGTTGCAAATTATATTTAAAAATACTCCGGACAGTTTTTCGACGCCAGAACGACCACAAGGCAAGGGTTGCAGCCTACTGGCCTATTTTTTTCAATGTCAGCCCCTCTTGGACATTACTCCAGGCTTTGGCTTCTTAGGACATCCCTCCCCTATTTGCTTTCGCTTAACATCTAACTTGTCCGAGGGGACTGCAAAATAGAGGTTATAACGTTCCATGTAATCAATATGATGTTTTTAGGACCGTAATTTTCCCCGGGGGATAGTAGTGATACAGAATAGCCAAGTGAAACGGTTATTCACTTCCCCTTACCCTTTTGGGTCCAGCGTGTAAGCCTTATTCCGCTGGTTTATTATGACGAGGTTTAAACTTACGTTCGCTTTTTCTATCCATGAACATCTTTCCTAGCGGTTCCCCAGTTTAGGCTACCAGGTTTCCTACATTTAAGTCCTTGCTCTCCACCACCAGTGATGTCACTCTGCAGCAGTTAGGACCGGTGTACCTCCTGTATCGGGAGGGAGGGGTTTGGACCCTCAATGATTACACAGTTCAGCGACAAATGAGATCGCCTTGGGTTGTCACAGGTCTATTTAGCCCTATTTACACCCGAACGTTTCGCACTTCAGTAATAATACTATTGTCAAAAAGTCGAAAGAAGTAGATAAAGGGAAAGAATCCTTGGGAAAGAGGTTGAAAAGCAATCAAGGTAGTAGTCAAGCTGTAGTAGTTTGACTACGGGTATCCCAGGGTTGGCGCTAAAATAACTACTTACTGTTGGTGTCTATCTAATCACCTACTTCTGTGGGTTGGTGGACGATCGCCATCCAGTTTGCTGGCACGTGAATTTCGCGCCGCCCAGTTCGATCCTTTGTCTGTTGCCCTTTTCACAAGCCGTTTCGGGATGGGCCCGGATCGATCGGTTCCGTTTGGCGCGATCGCGATCGGTCGAGGCAGAAACCAATGTTATCGATAGACGAATTAAGGAGATCGATATGAAATCAATGCTCAAAGTTTTTGGGACTGTCGTTTGCCTAGCTTATGTGCTCGTTTTGTGTGGTGTAGGTCCTGCTTTTGCAGATGACGGAGTGGAACCTGCCGACACAAGAGCCAGGCTAGAAGATAATATCGTGCAATTCACCACCAATGCCGTGCCTACGAACGTCAGGTTTATTGAGATCCGACACGGAATCACGGACGGTCAGCCCTATGCAGGGACGACTGCCAAGTATGACGGCTTGAAAATGCTGATCAATGTCAGGGCAGGCCGCCAGAAGTCAGAGGAAACAGGCAATTCATTTGCAGACGCTGTTGCTGATGGTGATGCCGTCCCATGTTATCACGTTACAGAGCGTCCAAAGGAACTCAATTTCTGGGTTGAAGGAGACCTCGAGATCGAGCAGAACGGTGAAACCTATACCTGTTCAAATTTTATCATTGCGCAAGGCAATACCCTATTGAGGAATAACTGGTGGATTGCAGGGCCGAATGCCAAGAGTACAATCCCCTATGTAGGTCCGCTCCTTCAAGAATGTACGAGGAGTTCGGGAGGAGGTATCTTTCCCCCGATTTTGAGTATTACCCCTTTGCTTGACGGTAGTTTGCTGCCTGCTTGTGTGAATGAATTCAACCTCTCACTTGCACTAAGCTCAAGCTAATGCTTTCAACGAACGTTATAGATGGATAGATTGAGGAATTTCGCATGAAATCAATGTTCAAAGCTTTTGGGACTGTCGTTTGCCTAGTTTGTTTGCTCGTTTTCTGCGGTGTCGGTTCTGCTTTTGCAGACGAAGGAGTCGAACCTGCTGACACGAGGGCCAGGCTAGCAGACAACCAAGTGGAACTCTCTATTCTCGACCTAGACATAGATATTTCCACCAAGCCTACGAACGTCAGGTTTATTGAGAAAAGGCACGACATCACGAACGGACAGCCCTATGGGGGCACAACGGCTAAATATGACGGCTCCAAGATGCTGATCAATGTCAGGGCAGGCCGCCAGAAGTCAGAAGAAACAGCCAAGTCATTTGCAGAGGCTGTTGCAGGCGGAGGTGTCCTCGTATGTACTGAAGGTGCCAATCTTCCCAGCGAACTAAATTTCTGGGTTCAAGGAGACTTTGAAGTCGAGCAGGAAGGTGTGACCTATACCTGCAAGGATTTCATCATTGCTCAAGGCAACACCGGGCTCACGAATAACTGGTGGCTTGCCGGGCCTAAATTCTTGAATGCTACTACTCAACCCCTTATTGGCCCTCTCCTCGGAGTCTGTACCGATAGTTCGGGAATCCTCCCAAAAATCTCAGTCTTGGCTATTATTCCTCGATTGGATAATGGACTCAATTGTGTGAACACCTTCCAACAAACACTGGTGAGGATACCGTTTCCCCAAAGCTAGTGCTTTTCTCGCATTCGTACTTCATACGTCGTCTAATCAGGAGATATGACAATGGCAGAAACATACGTCTTCTATCAGAATGAGGGTAGGGGTGGTGATCTAATGTATAGCACCGCCTCATCCAAACAACCAAAACTGATAGATAAGGAAATCGGCATCACTGCTGGGCCTTCGGCAGTGATGTTCAAGAACAAGCTCTATTGCTTCCGCCAGAGGCGAGCCAATGGAGGCAAACTTTGGTACAACACCTCTTCTGACGGACAAAATTGGCAAGGTAATACTGAGATAGGTGTTGCCAACATGTCCCAAGGGCCTTCAGCAGTGGTATTCCGAGACCAGCTGTACTGCTTTACCCCGGGCAAGAGTAACAACGGCCAGCTCTGGTACGTGACCTCTTCTGATGGCAACAACTGGTCATCTCACTTGCACGTGTCTAATGCCAACATGACCAACAGCCCTTCAGCAGTGGTGTTCCAAGACAAGCTGTACTGCTTTCACCACGGTCTGACAAGGCCCTCTACGGCGAACGGTCAACTCTGGTACCTTACTTCCTCGGATGGCAATAACTGGTCGAATGACATACGGATAGAACAGGCTAACATGTCTGCAAGCCCCTCAGCGGTGGTATTCCAAGACCAGCTGTACTGCTTCCACCAGGGCCGGACATCAACGGGTGGGGCGAACGGCCAACTCTGGTACCTTGTCTATGATGGCAAGGACTGGTCCGAAGAAATGTTGGTACCTGGCACTGGCATGTCCGAAAGTCCTTCCGCAATGGTGCTCGGTGACGAACTCTACTGCTTCTACCAAGGGGAAAGTAAGGACGGCACGCTCTGGTGCGACTATACCGCTGATGGAAAGAACTGGCGAGAGGAGAAGTGGTCTGGAGACACGATTATGTCAGCAGGACCCAGCGCAGTTCTTGTAGACTTTTAACTCGATCTTTCATCTCGTAGGGTGCATTGCGTTGGCGAAGCATTCCCGCAGAGAAATCCCATCCTCTTCATGCGATCGTTTGCAGAGATTGTTTGGGTGCATCTCAGTTTGGCAAATTGAGAATCGAGAATTGAGAGTTGTAATGCCAAAATGCAAAAGTGAGATGCTCCCGTCAGTTTGGGTGCATCTCACTTTTGTAATATAGTCCGCGCAGGCGGGCTTTGTGCGTGTAGCCGGGCCCTTTAGGGTTCGGGCGGCGGCAAATTGGGATGCACCCAACAAGACATGCTCTCATGGAAATTTTCAGGTCTGCCTCCTATCAAGTTCATTGCCCAAATCTCGTCTAAACTATAGTCTATCAGCCATTTATCTAAATCTAGAGAGTCAGCCCAAGTCATAGTTGTCAGCCCAGAGACAGCATCGCAGACGAGGATTTCCCTCGGATCGAGAAATCTAATTAACCTATCTGAATGGGTTGCCACAATCAACTGAGTGCGTCGAGCAGCTTCTCGCATGACATCCACTAGCAGTCGCAACAACTCTGGATGCAAGCAAACTTCTGGCTCGTCAATCATAGTAACAGCAGATAACTCCTGACTTTGTAAGAGAGTCACTAGCCAGAGAAACCGCAATGTTCCTTCCGATAGCTGCTCCATGTAAAAGGGTTCGGAAAAGTTTTTATCCTTCCAAGTTAATGCTAAGGTTCCTGCTGCTACTGGCGGAAACCCCAATCGCTCAAAATCGGGAAAGGCCGCCGCTAAGGTATCTTGTAGCAATTTCATATACAGCTTGTTCACCAGTTAGCTGGTACAGTAGCAGCATTTTGTAAACCAGTTCTTAAACGCAGTTGTTCCAATCAGCATCATCCCCAGTTCAATTAACTGTTCTAACGCCTCCATAGCTCGTGTCGGGAAAAGTCTGACAATTGACTTAATCGTTGACCACAACATCTCAATAGGATTGAAGTCTGGTGAGTATGGTGGTAAATACTCTACTCTGGCTCCCGCAGAGGCGATCAGTTCTTCGATGCCTTCCATTTTATGGATATTAAGGTTATCCATGACCACCACATCCCCTGGATTGAGCTTCTCCACCAGTTCCTTTTCAACAAACTCCTTAAAATCTTTACCTTTCATGGAGCCTTGAATCGCTTTTTTAGCCACAACTCCTCTCATACTCATTGCTCCGATTAAAGTCATTTTCCTTCCCTTGTAAAACTGTCTTAAACAGAAGGCAATAGGAGCCTTTCTCACTCTCGTGTCCAGAGACGCCCACCCATGTTGCTGCCGGTCAGGCGAGCGACAGGGTAGGCGCTCTCGGACACGACCTGGCCATCTCGCGACTCATCCCTACCCAGAAAGCTGTCTCGTCAATAAATATCAATTTCTCTTGGGGTATATCTCGAATCCGATTCCGGTAATCAACTCGCTGCTTTTGACCATCTTCAGTTACCACTTTTTCCGACCGATAAGTTTTTTTTTAGGGTTAGCCCTTCTTTTTTGAGGAACTCACACATCCCCCCAACACTGACATAAATCTCTTGCTTTTCTAAGAGATGTTCGCGATCCTGCCGCACTGTCCAATCCGGATAATCTTTCACCATCTGAACAATAAAATCTCGATGAGGTTCTAGCTTTCCCGGACGATTTGGACCAGGGTTTTTAGGAGTTATATCTTGAGTTTCTCGATGTCGAAAGATATAACTATGAACAGTAGCAGGGCTAATCATAAACTGGTCTGCGAGTTGCCGAATTGAGCCAAAGCCCAATTCATAAGCAGTGACGACTTTTCTTCTAAAATCAAGAGAGTAACGGCTCATGAGTGAATCCGGTCTGAATCGAGTGTAGCCCCAGTTTATCACAAAAGCGTTACACCTATTTCCTGAACAAGCTGTAACTGACCTTTGAGAACGAGTTTAAGGTAGTAATGCAGCGGTTGGGAATGTGGTCCGGGCACGGATAAGGAAATTGCCATAGCATCAGTTTTGTCTCGCGTCACTATTTGACTCAAACCGCTCAATTCTGAAATTTGGGACTGTAACTGACCTTTTGCTGACGCTGCTAGCAGGGAGAAGTTTTCCCCACACCATTAGCACCAATCATCACAGTCAGGGGTCGCAGCTCCAGATTCAGATCGAACAAGCGCCGGTAGCCCTCAATGGTAATTTGTGTAAATGCGTTCATAACTGAAAACTCAGATGCTATGCTATAATCTTACCTATGATTGACATTAACATTCTCTGGGAATTCTCAAGGAACCACTGCATCGCCATTTGTGCCTTTCTGGTGCCAGCTAACCTGCTAGCAACTTTGCTGACTATGATTCTGGTGACCGTCGGTCGCCCTCGGGTTCAAGTCTGGTGGGCGGCAGGATTTGCCTCACTACCGGCGATCGCCATGTTTCTGCACGTGCTGAGTTGGTTCATCATTGGAGTAGTCATGGCACCTACCTACATCCTGTTCTTTCTAGGATGTGTTTGTCTGCTGATTAATTTTTGGGCAGTTATCGATCCACAAAGCATGTCGGGTCTCCTGCGAATTTCCTATCTCAAACTTCGCTCGATCGTCGTGCCGATTTCAGGATAAGCATCTCATGGATAGCAAGGATAACAATTGGATTTTATCAAAGTTTTTCAAACTATTAAACTCAGTCTAGAAGAGATGAAAAAATGTCTGTAATTATACGATGGAGGCAATTTTGATGATCGTGGCATTCTCCAAGACCAACTGGAAGCAAAAATTACAGAAATCAATGAATTGAAGAAATAAAAAAGATAAAAGCCGAAATTCGGGAAATGCCGAACTCGGGTAATCCCGCTAATGAAAAACAAGATAAAATGCTGAAAATATTACCTGCGATCGCATTTAAATAGGTGAGAGAACAATTGTTTATGCGTGCGATCTAGAAACAATTGTCAATTCTTACATCGGCTGATAACTCTTGACAGGCGAGATGTCCTACGCCTTGACTTCTCCAGCGTGATAGGAGCTGCGAACTAGTGGACCGGAACGGACGCGATCGAAACCCATCTCGCGGGCGATCGCGCCCAATTTATCAAACTCCTCTGGGGTCCAGTATTTCTGCACCGGCAAATGTGCGAGGGAAGGCCGCATATATTGACCGATGGTGAGGCGATCGCACTGGACGGCCCGCAAATCAGCCATAGCTTCGATCGTTTCCGCTTCCGTTTCCCCAAGTCCCAGCATTAACCCCGACTTCGTGGGTATGGTCGGATCCAAATCTTTCACAAAACGTAACACATCTAGGGAGCGATCGTACTTGGCCCCGCGACGAACCGGTCCTTGCAAGCGTCGTACCGTCTCCAGATTATGGTTATAACAAGCCGGTTGAGCTTGCACCACCTGAGCCACTAATTCCTTTTGTCCCCAAAAATCCGGTGTCAGCACCTCAATTTCCGTTTCTGGGTTCAGCTGGCGCACCGCAGCCATATTGGCCGCAAACCAACCCGCCCCCCGATCGGGCAAATCATCTCGGGCCACCGCAGTCAACACCACATAGCGCAACCCTAGAAGTTGCACGGACTCTGCCACCTTTTGCGGTTCGGTGGGATCTAGGGGCATAGGTGCGTGACCCTTATCCACTTGACAAAAAGCACAAGAGCGAGTACAAGTAGGCCCCATCAGCAGAAAAGTCGCCGTCAGATTAGCATAGCACTCTCCCCGGTTGGGACAGCGTCCCTCCTCGCAGATCGTGTGAATTTGACGTTGCTTGATAATTCGCTGTACTGTAGAAATATCACTAGCGTTACCGACAGGGCGTCGCAACCAAGGTGGGAGACGATCTCCTGAGGCACGGCGCTGCCTGGCAGCGGACTGAGTTCGGTCAGATTTGGTCATGGACATGTAGTATATTAGGCCAACTCTGTACGTTAATATGTAGAACTGAATTGATTAATTTCCCTTGGTCAGAGGGTATTCTAGTTGAAGCAGTGTAATTTTAACCCACCTGTGGGTCATGCTGATATTTTTAACCGCAACTGGGGCATCAATATCTTCAACCTGTGAACTCATAATATCATCTTTACACTCACCATCACTAGGAGTCAGTCGTGGCACAAAAACACAAGATATTAGTTATCGATGACAGTAGAGTTATCCGGATGCGGGTGCGGGATATGTTGCCAGAAGGTAACTTTGAAGTCCTGGAAGCCAAAGATGGCGAAGAAGGAATGAAATTTATCCGCCAGGAACGCCCAAACCTGATCATGCTAGATTTCCTGTTGCCTAAAGTCAGCGGTTGGGATGTATTTCAGAATATTCGCGGTCATGCTCAGTGGCGGAAGATTCCGCTGGTGTTAATGTCTGGTCGCAAAGAAGAGGTAACGGAGAAAATCCCGGAACCCTTCGAGTTTTGGGAGTTCATCGAAAAGCCTTTTGAGCAAAAACAGCTGATTAGCGCGATCAAATCAGCCATGAAAAAGGCGACCAAGCCACAACCACCCCTAGAAGAGGAAGCTCCCGCCCCAGCGGCCACAACTGCGCCGTCCGAGGCCCCAGCCACAGCTGGTGCTGGCTCCCATGCTGAGATTGAACAGCTCAAACAGCAGATGGCAAAAATGCAGGCTGAGATTCAAGCCTTGAAAAAACAGGTGGCCCAGATAGAGCCCTTGAAACAGCAATTGGTCAAGATTTTTAACTTCGTCAAACAGAAGGTTAAGTAGTACTAGTACCCACGCCGGTAATATCAAATCACTGTAGGCGCGATAACGGGGCATAAGATCCAGCCAGCGCAGCTTCCCAGCAAAGAGATGTAAGAGAACCAGGCCCCTTGGCAGTAACAGATACAGAAAGCTCATAAAATTCTGTCGGTGGAAAGTTAATTGTCTCATGTCAAGGGACAAAATCCAGGATCCTGGATTTTCCAGGATACAACTGGCTTTGAGATTTCTTCCGTACAGGGGAAACTTCCTGAGAGTAAGCTTAATCATCCAGTGCGCGGCGTCCTGCCAGCGCTCGTGCTAAAGTAACTTCATCAGCGTACTCTAAATCGCCCCCCATCGGTAAACCAAAGGCGATGCGGGTGACTTTCGTAAACGGCTTGAGCAGTTGACCGATATAGAGGGTAGTAGTTTCACCTTCAACGCTGGGGTTGATAGCCAAAATCACTTCTTGAATATGTGGCTGACTGGCCCGCCGCACTAAGGCTTGAATGGTCAACTGTTCTGGACCAATGCCATCCATTGGAGAAATCATCCCGCCCAACACGTGATACTGACCGCGATATTCCCGCGTTTTTTCCAGGGCGATCACGTCCCGGGAGTCCGCCACCACGCAAATGGTGTTTTTGTCGCGGTTCTGGTTGCGGCAAATTTCGCAGGTGGGTTCGGCGGACAGGTGAAAGCATACCTGACAGAGACCGACTTGTTTTTTCGCCTCGACTAAGGCTTGGGCTAAGGCTTGTACCTCGGCTTCCGGTCGCTTCAGGATATGTAATGCCAGTCGTTGAGCTGTTTTAGGCCCAACTCCAGGTAAGCGCTGTAATTGCTCGATCAGGCGAGCTAAAGGTCGAGTGTAAACGGTTGTAGTCCTCCAGAGTAGAGTTCTATCCCGATCTTAAACTACGGAGCGGTCCCTCTGACCTTCCCGATCGGGGAATCTGATTTAATACTACTACTGATTCATAACATCTGACTATGGTAGAAACAATTTCAGCTAAAGACGTCACTCTGAAGCAATTAAAAACTATCTTCGATCTTCAGCCAGTTGAAGATGACCAATTTTTCCGCGAGTGGCAAGACAAATTACCAGAAATTACTGATTTGCAAAAGCAAATGTTAGACCGGGTAAAAGCTGGATATTTTAATTTACTCTATTACCCTCCCTTGCTAGAAAAGCCAGTCAATATGGCGATCGTCTCACCCCTGCTTTTTATCGGAGAATTTTATCTTTTACCTGTTCACTTCAAAGCGGAAAATGCTGTAGAGATTTCAGCCTCTGATGAAGAAATAGTAATCAAGGGTAGCATTGATACCCTGGTTTTGCAAGAGCACTTGTGGGTAATGGTAATCGAATCTAAACGGGCTAGCTTCTCTATAGAAGCTGGACTCCCACAAATTATAGCTTATATGCTGGCCAACCCCGAGGGAGAGAACCGTGCTTTGGCATGATAACCACTGGTGGCACCTTTATTTTCATCAAATTAGTCAAAGGTGAAGCCCCAAGATACGCTACATCTGCTGAATTTTCCCTGCGCAACCCCGGGAATGATTTGTATCGGGTTCTGAGCATTCTTAAACGCCTCAGTTCGTAGGTTGGAGACCCAGTTATGAGTATTCCGATCGCGCATTACTTCTATTTCCCCTGAACGAGACGACCGTCTTCCATACAAACAATGCGATCGGCAATATCTAAAATGCGATTGTCGTGGGTCACCATTAAAATCGTACAATCCCGTTCTCTTGCTAATTTCTGCATTAAATTTACCACATCGCGACCCGGTTTACTATCGAGGGCTGCCGTCGGTTCGTCCGCCAAAACAATCGGAGGTTGACAGACTAAAGCGCGGGCGATCGCCACTCGTTGTTTTTGACCGCCGCATAGATTTTCTGGATAGGAATGCAAGTGTTCTCCTAGACCAACTTCTGCGAGTATTTCGGAGGCGCGATCGCTCATTTCTGTTGGGGATAAATCTCCATTTACTTCCAACTCCATCCGCACGTTTTGGAGAGCAGTTAAACTCTGATGCAGGTTGTGTGCTTGAAAAATATAACCAATGCGCCGCCGCACATTTATCAACTGTTCCCGCGTTGCACCGCACAGTTCGAGATCCAACACTTTTAAGCTTCCAGACTGCACCGATCGCAGTCCGCCAACGAGGGTTAATATCGTGGTTTTCCCAGAACCAGAGGGTCCGGTGGTAAAGACGATTTCCCCGGGGAAATATCTAGGTTAATATCGAATAGTGCTTGTTTGCGAAGCTGTCCGCGACCGAAATAATGGTCCAGGTGTTGTAGAGAAATCGCCAGCTTGGTTTTCGTTATACTCGACATAGTTGTTAATCCTCCGGGAAATTAGAAAATGACTAGCAGTGACGATCTGAGATTACCTCCTGAAAAACCTGTAGGCGAACTCACATGGATTTGTGGTGGCGAAGTTGATGAATATTCTGTTACTTTAAGATTTTTGGGAGAAACCCTCGATCCCGATCGCCTTTCCGAGTTACTGGGACATTCGCCAACAAGTTCCTGTCGTCAAGGAGATATTTTTCGCGGTAAACGGTACGATCGAATTGAAAAACACGGTCGGTGGAGAGTCGGAGTGGACGATTTAGTGATGTTTCTCTAGATACGAAAATTGATGGGATGCTTGACGAACTCACCTCAGATTTGCAGATATGGAACATGCTCACTAACCAATTATAGTGCCCTATTCTGCGGTCTGTTTCTGAAACGTTGGAACAGAGCAGCACTCTCCCTCTATCACCGAAAACGTTAGGTCGCATAGCAGAAAGAGGTTTGTTATTGGAGTTGGATATTTATTTCGAGTTAGAAGAAGAAAGCGCAGAACCCTGAAAAATTGAAGGTGTCTTTAGAAAATATCTGCGGGATCTGCCGATCGCAGTCTGCGAGTAGCGATCGCCCCTGAGAACCCGCACATCACAATCGTCAGGGCAAAAACAAAGACAACTCGCCCTAAAGGAAGTACCATTGGTAAGGGCCGCAGCCTTGCGAGTTAAAGCATACAATCCCGTGGAAACGGCAACCCCTGGAAAAAATCCCAAGACCGCTAAAATAATCGCTTCTTCAAACACCACGCCAAGTAAATAGCGATCGCGATATCCCATTGCCTTAAACGTAGCATACTCGGAAAGATGAGCGTTAACATCGCTGGATAGCACTTGATAAACGATGACAACCCCGACAATAAATCCCATGGCGCTACTCAGTCCAAAGACAAACCCAATGGGCGATCGCGTATTCCAATAATTTAATTCAAAATCGATATATTCGGCGTGGGTAAAGGCATGTACGTCGTCTGGTAAATACTCGTTTAAGGCAGCTCTGATTATTTCTGGATCTGTACCGGGTTCCAGTTCGATATTCCCCATGCTTACAGTTCCCGCTTGCCAGTGAGTAAATAGTCGTAAAAAAGTTTTTTGGCTGGCAATTAACGTGCCGTCAATAGCCAAAGATGCCCCTAAATTAAAGGTTCCAGCAATGGTAACCGTAATGCGATCGATTTCGCTAGTTAGAATTTCTCCTGTTTGCAAACGGGCGATCGCCTCGGAATATTTTCCGCGAGTAGCGGCATCGAACAACACTGTATCTGGTTGTTTGATCGCTGACAACTGTCGGTTAACTGCTGGTAAATCAAAAGCAGGTTTGCTAGGATTTTGTCCCACGACTAACATCGGTGTTTTTTGCTGCGTCTGGGGATTTTTCCAATTTAAAAAACTGACATAAAGGGCTTCCACAGACTTCACCCCAGGAACGTCCATCGCTTGCAATAGCCGCCGTCGGGGAAAGGTATACAACCGCATCAGTTCTATTGCTCTGGGACTAATCAAAACCAGATCCGCTTCTAAACTGCGCTGAAGCCTCGTATTGGTATCGAACAAAGCACCCAGAAACCTCAGTTGCATGAAAATCAAAATATCGGCAAAAGCAATACCTGCCATAGCAACGAGCAAGCGCATTTTGTCGTGGCGCAGTTGCAGCCATCCTAAAGGAGTTCTGCGCCGCAGTTGTTGCCTAAATCTCCCGATCATAGCTCGATCTCCACAGTTACTTGCAAGTTGGCAAAACGTTCGGCTTTTTGGCTAGCTTCGTCCAGTAGCACCCACACTTCTACAACCCGGGCGTCAATATTTGCCGCTGGATCGGAGTTGACGACGTTCTGACGCTGGACTTGCCAGCCAATGCGATCGATGTTTCCGTGCAGGGTTTCGGTTAGCGCTTCGCTAGTAATGGTGGCTTGTTGTCCCAATTGCACTTTGTGGATGTCGCTCTGGTAAACTTCCGCAATGGTGTACATTTGGTCAGTTTGTCCCAGTTCGGCAATACCATCGGCAGAAATGGGTTCCCCTGGACGAGTATGAATCTCTAGAACTCTTCCATTAATGGGCGATCGCGCGTGGGCTTGTTCTAAGTCTGCCCGGGCTTTCTCTACATCTGCTAAGGCGCTGTTGAGTTCGGCTCGTGCTACTCGAACGTCGGCGGGACGCACTTCGGCGATCGCTTCTAATGCTGCCTTATTTTCAACCATCTGCCGTTCTAAGGTACGGCGGGTGCGCTCCAGGTTAGCCAAAGCTTCGTTGATTTGTTCCTGTCTAGAGGTGGCAATGCGGTTGAGGTTGGCCCGTGCTTCTGCCAGTCGCTCTCGGGCCGTGGCAGCTTGCAAGCAGAAGCTATCCCGTTGAGAAGCAGATACAGCGCCATCAGCGTACAAACTTTGGTAGCGATCGCATTCTGTTTGCGCGTTTTCCAGTTCCGCTGCCAGGCGATGGATAGTGGCAGAAGTAGCGCTGATTTCTCCCTGCATCTGGGCTTTCAAACTGGCAACAGCGGCTTGTTGGGCCCTTATTTGCCCTTCTAACTCGGCGCCGAAATTGGCAATTGTTAAACTATCAAAATTCAAATCTCCTTCTAACTTGATACGGTCCGTGCCATGCTCAAAGCCGTAGATGGTATCCTGGCCCATGTCCGGGGCTAAGACAAAAGTATCCGCACCATCGCCTCCGTAAAGCGTGTCGTTTCCGTTACCCCCGGAGAGTCGATCGTCTCCATCTTGGCCATAGAGGGTATCGCTACCCCCTTCCCCATAGAGGCTGTCGTTGCCCCTGTATCCGGAAAGTGTGTCGGCGTCTTCAGTGCCCGTGATGAGAGACGATACCGTAATATTAAATATATCTTCTGCCTCGCCATTCCCATCCGATGCAGTTACCGTCACCGTATGAGTGCCCGAAGCCGCAGGCGTGGTAGCAGGCCTGCCACTGATCACCCCACTAGTGGAGTCAATAGTTAAACCGTCTGGCAAACCATTGGCGCTGTAGCTACTAATGTTGTTGTTGATGTCGCCGAAGTGAGCGCTGATATTGAGGCTGAAGCTTTGATTGGAAGTAGCATCCACGTCCTCAATCTCAGTTTCCACATAGGGAGGGTTTCCTCCAGAAAGAGGTACCTTCCTAGGCGCTCTGTTAACTCAGAGGGGATCGGACCTCTCAGAGGGTTGTTGTACAGGTAGAGCCTTTGCAAACTGGTGAGGTCGTCTAACTCAGAGGGTATAGTACCGCTCAGGGAGTTATCGTTCAGGTAGAGACCTCGCAAACTGGTGAGGGAGCCTAACTCAGATGGGATCGTACCGCTCAGGGAATTGGTGCTCATCCAGAGTTCTTGCAAATTGCTGAGGGAGCCTAACTCAGATGGGATCGTACCGCTCAGCTCAGGAGGAGAGTTCACGTTCAGCTTGAGGAATGTCAAATTGCTGAGGGAGCCTAACTCAGAGGGAATCGTACCGCCCAGGGAGTTGCGGTCCAGCCAGAGGTGTGTCAAATTGCCGAGGGAGCCTAACTCAGAGGGTATCGTACCGGTCAGGCCGCTGTAGCTCAGCTTGAGTTTTTGCAAACTGCTGAGGGAGCCTAACTCAGAGGGGATCGTACCGTTCAGTCCTCTGGATCTCAGATCGAGTTCCGTCACCCGTGAGTTCTCAACTGTCACCCAATCCCACCTGTTAACAACCATATCAAGGGGGAGACCGAACTCCTCATGGACGCTGATGTCTGTGAAATACCGTTGACGGCCGCCGATGCTACTATAGATAGTCTGAAGGGCTTGATAATCACTCGCATTGGTGAAGAAATATCCATCAAGCTTATGCGATACCCCAATATTAAATTTATCTGTTACGGAGCCTCCCGCATCATCCGATGCAGTTACCGTCACAATAAAATTGCTCTCAGTAGACTCAGTAGCAGTAGGCTCAGTAGGGGTGCCACTGATCACCCCACTAGTGGAGTCAATAGTTAAACCGTCTGGCAAATTGCTGGCGCTGTAGTTACTAATGTTGTTGTTGATGTCGCGGAAGTGAGCGCTGATATTTTTTACTGAAGCTTTGATTGTAAACAGCAACCGCCACGTCCTCAATCTCAGTTTCCACATAGGGAGGGTTTTCCAATTGTTTTTTCTTTGCTGGCAAAGACAAAGCCTCGACACTTGGGGGTATCGTGCCGTTAAGGTGGTTATCCTTCAGCCAGAGATTTTGCAACCTGGTGAGGTCGCCTAACTCAGAGGGTATAGTACCGCTCAGGTCGTTCTGCCACAGGAAGAGGTTTCGCAAACTGGTGAGGGTGCCTAACCAGGAAGGGATGGTACCGATCAGGGGGTTCGCGGACAAGCCGAGGGTTTGCAACCTGGTGAAAGAGCCTAACCAGGAAGGAATGGTACCGCACCGCACCGCTGAGGGAGTTGTTGTGTAGGCGGAGCATTGTCAAACTGCTGCTGAGAGAGGCTAACTCAGAGGGTATGGTACCGCTGAGGGAATTGTTGATCAGGTAAAGATCTTGCAATTGGCTGAGCGAACCCAACTCAGAGGGTATCGTACCGCTGAGGGAGTTTTTCCTCAGCCAGAGCACTTGCAAATTGCTGAGGGAGCCTAACTCAGAGGGGGTACCGGTCAGGAAGTTGTTGTTCAGTTTGAGCACTTGCAAACTGCTGAGCTCACCTAACTCAGAGGGTATCGTACCGCTGAGGGAGTTTTTGCCTAGCTCGATTTTCGTCACCCGTGAGTTCTCTACCGTTACCCCATGCCAACTATTAACAACATCAGCATCGGGGGGAGTTTCGCTGCTGACATTCCAGTTTTCATTATTCCCCCAATTAGGTCCACCAGTTTGGTTATACAGATCCTGGAGGACTGCATAATTATCGCGATCAAGTTTATTGGTTTCATTAGTTGGCATTTGTTTCTTCCTCAAAAAATAAGTTATTCTAAGTTATTCATTGTATTGGGTCTCGCCGGCTCTGATGGCCAGCAATCAAGATATTTGACCCACAAGCTATCTTACACTATTTTACGTTCCCGACAGCCATTTTTGGTAATTTCTCCGCAAAAATGCCTATCGAGGGTAAATCACAAGGCTTCTTTTGGCCAATTTTGGCTAATTTGGCTTTTCATCATCTCTGGGTTTCGCCGGTTCCTTTCGATGTTACCACCACCCTCAGGCGGTGGCCTGCTTGCCCTAATTAAACTAAGCCAGCCCGTCGCCGGGCCGACTCGTCTTCAAAACCGGACATGAGACTTTCACCTCATCCGGCTCCTTGGTTTCCCTATCCCGGCTTTTCCGGGTGCGGCCTTCTATACTCGTTGGGCCGCTCTGTAGATACGCTTTTGCAGCTTGAATACTTCCCGCTCTAGCTTGCGCCAGGGGACCGCATTCCAGTCATATACTTTCCTGTTGGATGTACTCCGTGACATATTGACTGCTACTAACCTCCACACTTTTGGTTAACCATGAGGGCGTCAGCTCTATCCCGCCCATTACAGGCGCTCATTTGCTTCTCCACTCAATCTCTCCCAGTTGCGACCTGCTAATGGTTTGCAGATTTTACGCCTTTGGTGGCTACTCAGCTCTCATATCACTGAGAGTACGTCAACTGGTTTACCTCGTTCCTGTAGATGATTGGTTGTGACCTTAGAGAATGACCTTACGCCGGGTTTATTGTCAGTGCTTGTTGGTCAGTAACTCGACCTGCCAACGACCATTATCCTTTCCCTTTTGGGCCAGTGTATAAGCCTTATTCCACTGGTTTCCTGTGACGACGCTGCATCATTTCGCTTTATGCTCCTCATAGTCACTTGCTTGACGTTGACCAGTTTAGGCTACCAGTCATTAACGCCTTCTCACCCCGCTTTACGGATTGATGCCATCGCGTCCGGGAGCACCCTTTCGTTTCCAGAGCGCCCACCCATGTCGTTGCCTGCTGGCGAACGACAGGGTGGGCGCTCTCGGAAACGACCCTGTCATGTCGCTCCCGCGCATGACATGGGTGGGTGTCTCCGGACGCGAAGCTACCGTAGGGGTGATGCTTTTACCCCTGCACTTAGGGGAGAGGGACTTGCACCCTCATCATCTCTGAGTTTCGCCAGTTCCTTTTTTCGTCTCCGTTGCCGTCATTTTGCCCGAAGGCTTCGCCCCTCCATAACAAAAAGCAAAAACATAAGTGTAAAGACTGTGGCAGGCAATTTGTTGAAAACCCTACCAATAAAACGATATCATCAGAAACAAAAAAGAAAATAGATGGCCTTTTACTTGAGAGAATTTCTTGAGCTGGAATTGCACGTCAAGTTGGAGTTTCCAAAACTTTGCTCCAAGATTATGTTAATAAAAAATCTGCGGAAACTCCGCGTGAGATAAAGGTTTTAGACAAGCCAAAAGGGAAAATGACTATTGAATGTGATGAAATGTGGTCTTTTGTGGAGAATAAAGAAAATAAGCAATGGATTTGGTTAGCGTTAGATACAAAAACTAGAGAAATAGTTGGAGTTTATGTGGGCGACTTAGGCTATCAGTTATCCTACATTTAAGTCCTTGCTCCGCACCGAGGTGATGTTACTCCTCAGCACTAAGGACCGGTGTCACCCCCGTACCTGGGGGAGGGGAATTAAACCCCCATGAGTACCAAAGTTATCCGGCTAATGGAACCGGACCCGACTTTTACCATTGCTGATTTACGCCGGAACGAATCGCACCTCCCCGTACCAACTGACGCATGACCACACCCAAATTAATTGCGGTTTGTATTGAAGTCCTTATGGGTTACGATCGGGAACTACAGGCGGGGGCTATTGCTACGGCATCACAAGGAAGGCTAAGAATTCGCAGTAATTGAAGTTAGTTGTAGTAGAGGAGGTGAGGGTGGCATTAATTTTTACGGTGGAAAACCTCATGCAGATGTGGATAAGCAGCGTTTGATTTAATAAACGCGCCTTGTGAAAAATCTGCTTATATCCTTTTTCCCTTTCCCAATTTCCATACCCCGGCAATTCCTATTTACCCTGGGATTCACAACCATAACCAGCAGCCTTTTGCAGTATGAAAGTCGCTAAAATAGGGCTAATCAGCAGAATCAGCAACATCCTGGTCATCTGCATCGCTAGCACTAACCCAGAATCACCACCCAGCTGGATAACAGTAGCTATCATGGCAGTTATCCCTCCAGGAGTGCAACCTAACACGGAGGTCATTGTATCAACTTGCGTGACCAGATGAAACTCATATCCCACTCCCAGGCAAATCAGAATCAATACTATCACCAAAGCTACCTCCAGCAAAACCGCTTTGAAAAGTTTGCGGGTGGTTTCCCAGTCAAACTTGAGACCAACGGAGAGTCCCACTAGCAGCAGTCCTGCTGAGAAAAAGACATCGGGCATCTGTAACTGCTGTGGCAGGGTCCAAACTGCGACTAGCCCTGCCAGAAAGGGACCTAAGAACATCTTTGCGGGCAGGCGTAACCAGCGTCCCCCCCAAATTCCCAAGCCGCCGCAGGCAACTAGGACCAATAGGTTCAACCAGATTACTAGGTGGCTTTCTGTTGGTATGGTTGTTACAGATGGGGCGATGGCGTCGATGGGAAAAAATAAGCTAGCTAGAGTTGGTATGATTAAGCTTACTAGCAACACCCGTATATACTGAAGTAGGGCAACTGCGATCGCGTCAGCCCCCATTTCTTCACTCATGGCCACCAGACTATGACTGGCACCAGGGATAGAACCCAAAAAACCCGTAGCCCAATCAATACCAGCCCAGCGCCATAACAGGTAGCCGTTGCACAAACTCAGGCTGCCCGTGATTATAATACATAGCAGTAGCGGTAGGGCATAAGTTGTTGCCCTTGCCAATGTCTGGTAGTCAAAGCCCGCAGCAGTGGCGATCGCAATTACTGCTTGCCCCACGCTCATAAAAGCTGCTGGTAGCGGTTGGGGGTTACCCTGGATCAGAGCATAGGCAATTCCCACCACCAGGGGACCGATTAGCCAACCTACCGGAACATGCAGCCAGTTGCATAGTAAGCCTGCTACAATGGCAACTGCTAGCTGCGTGCTAATTTTTGCGATCTGTGGTATACTATCCCATCGCCTTGGATGTGATGCTATCAATATGGCCAACAGATGCCGATTAGCTTCAAGCTTCATAGCCGATTTTCCCAACCACACCATTGCTCATACTCTACAGATAATCTTCACCCAACCGCCTCGAATAATTTTCTCAATCTACTTATGAATATTAGCAGGATATCTTCAAAAAAATGTATCTGGTAATAAATTAATCAAGCAATGTCCTCAAAAAAACGTCTCCGAAGCAGCAGGTAAGTTAAGATAAGGAGGAAAGGAGCGATCGTGCTCAGAAAAATAACTGGAAGTAATGGCGAACTGTATGGTGTTTATTATGTCGTGTTCGGTTCTCTAGCAGGATATGACCGGTTAGTGAAGGAGTATTTATGGTCCGGTCCCTACGATCGCCTGAAAACGGCAGTTAATCAAGCTCAGGAACTAAGTCGTTCTCACCAGAATGATAACTCCTTCGTAGTCAGAAAGTATAAAGATGAAACATGAGTTGCTGAGGGGCAGAAAATCTATGCAGCAAAGTAATTATGAAATCTATGGCCAAGCGGATTTTAATCAGCCGAGTTATTATCCCTTAAATCAGTCGGTAGACGGGAAGCAATATCTAATTCGGAGTACGGTTCTTCGTCGGATGGGTGACGAACAGGGAGCAAAGGAAGACTCCCTCAAAGCTAATGCCCTGAGGACCGCTCAGATGTTCGATCGGTGTCTTCCGCATGCCGAGTCCTTCAGGACAAGAGCATGCGGAAGACGCCGCAGGGCTAACGAAGCGTTGCAACAGAACCCGGCGGGATGCCAATGCTTACCTCACACGTGCTCGCGCAAATATGATGTTACAGGACTACGAAGAGGCGATCGCCGATACCAGTCAAGCCATCCTCAAACCAAACTTTCCCGCAGCCATACCCAAAACAGCAAGATGTTTATTCCCTGGGATAAAAATTGTTAATTGCATGACATCGATCGGGGCAGAGTGGTATGAATTATCTATGAGAGAATACCGAGCAGCAATTCTATATTACCAATAAAATGTTCTCCAGCCTCAATATAAACAGTATTTGCTTCTAATTTGAGAAATTGCCAGAGACTTCCTGTTGTCACTCCACCATAAATACAAGGAATATTATTCTGCTTCTGTTCGTTAAAGATTTGAGCAGCGATCGTTTCCGCAATGCACTGAGGGATTGCCGATTGCAGATTATCATTTTTGGCCTCAACTATCGTAGCAACAGGTGCCGTAACTTCCAACTGTCTAGGGGAATGACTGATGAGAAAATCACATCTACCGTTTAATCCTTTTTCTTTATCTATATTAAAATCTCTTCCTGAAAATAAGCTGATTTGCCGTTGAAAAATTTTCCTGATTTCAATTAAAACTGGAGCCACAATCATCTCCGATCACGCTTTCTCTGTATTTATTTCTAAAGCCAGAGGAATATTTTCTGCTAGAACCTCTTTCAAAATTGTACTAGTATTGACAGGTTCTACTGCCGGAAACAATTCTACTCTTTCCTGAATAATCAGGTTAAATTTATTTTCCAGTTCTGTCAGGGTAAAATCACTGTAAGACATAGTTTTATTGTCAGTTAGATTTGGTAAGTTATGCAATTTTAGGCAACAGTTCGGTCGCAAATTTTTAGATAAATTTATAACAGTCACGATGGCAACAGCATACTTACTTGTTTTAAGTGAGTATGCTGTAGAAAAAACTGCCAATATCTCCCTACCCTTCCCCTACCACTTCCTGAATCCGCTTTACGGTCAATTTCAGCCGGAATTCTTCTGTTGCTTTTTGCTTTTCAACGGCAGTATTGAATGTCTCAATGCAGAGATTCATCCGCTTGATAAACTCTTGAGTAGTCATAGCCTCAATGTAGGCGAACAATTCAGCAGGACTCCCGAAGTCGCAGTAGTCCAAGAAACTACCCTCGGGGAAATCCTCATAGATAGCATTCCCCTGACCGTAGTAGATGGGCAAACATCCTCCTGAGATTGCATCCCATATTTTCTCACTGCAGTAGTATTCCCAAGTCGTATTCTCGAAGGCAAGATTGAAGTTATAGCCTTGGAGTATTTTTAGCTTCTTATTTCTCCAATTCCCACGGCGAGATTCCCCCTTCCTAATCTCCAAGGGCCAGTCCATACCATAAACATCCACTACTCCCATCCGATGTCCTTCTAAGGCAATCTGGGTACGCAGATAACACAAGTCAAGTTCCCTCCCCTGATGTTTTCGGCTCCATTTCCGACGATTGTTTCGGTAATTCATCAAGGCCACTACTCTACGATGATTGAACTCAAAATTAGTTATGGGCAATAGGTTAACATCCTTAGGCACCCAATAGTAATTATGTGTGAAGATACCTGTGTAGACATTGAGAATGTGTAACTTGGGCAGCAATGGGTAATGCACGACACTCGTAAAATGCCTGTCAAGTAGAGGTTCATCCGTCCAGAGTAAATACTTCTTTCACGTACCATGTTTGAGCATCAGGGGCAACATCCGCTTGAGAGTAGCTGAGATAATCAACTCAGCTGTAGACTCATCAGATACTACAATCCCCTCGCTTTCTAAGGCACGCAGACCATAGTCTTTAATAAAATTTAAATATCGCAAGTAAGATCCTCCGATTGGCAAAATTTTGATCATGGTTCAGTGGATATGTATTTCCTTACAAAAATTAATCACAGGCAATGATATCTCGAGGCACTGGTTCAGTCTAATTAAAAGGATCGCCTGAAACCCTCACCCAGTAAGGGATATAGCTGTTTTATCCTCTATGGCAGAAACACCTGCTCTGTAAGGGTTTCAGCAGTTTTGTTAATCAAACTGAACCAGTGCCGAAGCAAGTGGACAAGCGCTCCGGAGCCGCTGACTCGATCTTAACCTATTCCTAGCTTAGTGGACTTGCGGCACTGGTGGCACTGGTTCAGTCTAATTAAAAGGATCGTAACCTAGTTCCTTTTGGGAAGCTGGTCGCCGTGGCGTAATCAAGACTACTAGTTCCGGTTATTTCCTATTATCATCGTACTACGTTAGCATATCCCGGACATTACTCCAAGCTTTAGCTTCTTAGGAAGTTGCTCAATATGTTGGTGGGGAGTGATTTCCACACGAGAGTAGCTCCTGCAGCTTTTTAAACAGGAGCTGATGTCGCACTTAATGAGTCTGTCCTTTATAACAAGGAGCTGTAACACCCTTGGTGCTTAGGTGGAAACTACACAAGCGAGACTTGGAGTCAATGGTTTATGTTTATGTTGGTTTTGGCGGCTGCATCTGTTGAATTAGCGTGGACAACGCTGGCATCTTGAAAGATTTGGAAATTCGATCCTTAATGTACGAATAAAAATTCACTCCGTTTTTGCGGCAGGTGTCAACCAGAGCCAAAAACACTTCCCACGCCTGAGTCCCCTGTAGAGTGCGGGTTCCATTGGAGATTTTGCGCTTAATCACATACTCCCGGACTGTCCGCTCTGCCTCATTATTGTCAAGAGGAACTTCAGGAAAATCTAGAACTAATAGTAAATAAGGCTTCTTCTGTTTTGTTAAATCAATTCTATGATCTAAAGCACTGTATCCGGTTTGACGGGAAAACAATTTGTCAAATTCGGTTTCAAGCAACAGTTTTTGTTGTCGCTGCTCTTCTGTGCTTTGCTGTTGATAGGCTTTGAGTTGATAATAGTAAATCCAAAAATAAGAGAGAAATTGTGCCAGGCTTTTTTGATGAGAGGGAACCAGAGGAGTCAGCTTTTCGTAGTGTCGTCCTTCATGAATCCAGCATAAACTACGATGGTTCGTCTGGTTGTGAAATTGTCCCGCGTCATCAGCCACCAAAATATCTATGTAGTCCCCGAGCTGCTTTTTCTTCTTGTCAGGCAAAATACTGTCAACTAAATCATCTGATTGAACAACTGCTAATTCAGTTGGATCCAACTGCAATTCGTTTAACATTTGGAGAACTGTTTCAGAGTTTTTGCGCTCTCTGGTAAAAAAACTGCTATAGTAAGGATTGCAGAGTGTGAATACATAGCAATTTTTCCCATTAACCCGCATCCCCGTATCATCAATTTGGTGATAACTGGTACTGCCCAGTCCCGCTTCTAAAATAGCATTTCGTTCTTCAGTAAATTCTCTTAAATATTGCCGAGTTATTAAGTTAGATATTTTTCCCGCCGAGATTACTATTCCCTGAGACGGCAACAATTTAAGAATCTTTTCTTCTGGCACTCGTAACTGATAATACAAAGTGAGAACAAATGCTTCGAGTTCACTCCCGTAAGATTTGCCTTTTAATCCTTGCGGCAACTGGGCTTCGTAAAATTTCTCCGTACTAGGTGAATAGAGTCTTTCTAGTCGATAAATAACCGTGTCTGTTTTAAATATAATATTTTGAATTGTTACTTCTCGGTAGCCTCTATGGGTGATATCTGACGGCAAGTTACTCCGAGCCAGTTTGATAACCTCTTCTCTGTCAATATGAATAAGTTGGCGACGTTCCTGGGGGGGGTTTTCGGTTTTTTCTTTTTTCGCTCTCGACTATTGGGCTGCTCTGGTTTGGCCTCCGCAGAAGTATCAGCTTTAGAAGTATCAGCTTTGGCTTGAGGTTTGATGTCAGGTTTTCCCTTGTGCCCTTTGAGCGCGGCTATTTCATCTCTCAATCGTTGATTGTCAGCTTTCAATTCAAGGTTTTGGCTGTATAGGTCTTCTAGGTAATTGAGTAACCGCTGCAAAACTTCCCGACTTTTTGGGTCGAGATTCTCTGTGTCTTGGTCGAGGTCAGCAAGCCAATTCTTAGTCATGTCTTCCAACTTACTACTTATTTATCGAATTTGTCAACCCTGGGCGCGGGATTTTGAAAAAAATCAGCTGTCGCGCATCTCAACTGCATATTCGAGCGCTCGGCTGCCGACTCACCACTTCGAGGTCAAAACCCCCACCCCGTAAGCATTTGAGAAGTTTTCGCTCCTCAAAAATTGCTCTTGTCCTGTTAGGCATTCCGAGGCAGTACAAGGGCTGTTCACTCCAGTCCGATGGCCCGAGTAACTATGCAGTACCGGCAGTACCCATATTCCTTCACCACCAAGATCTTGAGCAATTACGGTGTTGAGGCATCGACGGATCTCTCCAGAAGCCGCGACCAAGAGAATAAATTGAGAATAGACGAACGCACAGAAGTAGTGGTCTCTGAGCTCAGAGATTCAGGGGACAGCCTCAACTTGTTCCGAGTACCAGAGGACGTGAGGGACTCGAAAAGAGTGCTTCTGAAAATAGAACTGGGAGATTAGTGCAACTTGGGTCTGGAGTCGGATAATTATCTTGTCAGAAAATCTCTCTCTCGAGTCCCCTAGAGACATCGGCACCGATAACTGCACGGAAAGCTCTCCAGACAGGTTAAGATGGTGGTACTGGGTGCATCCGTGATGCAGTTATCTTGTCTCATGACACAAACAGCACAAATACTCTCGCAACTACCAGGAGATGTCCTATCCGGACTGCGTCGGGCCGATCGACTCTGGCAAGCTATCAAAGAAAATACCCACCCCGTACCTCAGACGGTGCAAGAGAGCCCGCTCCCATTATCAGAGGTAGATTGGGATGTGGTGGTCTGCGGTGGCACATTAGGCATTATGATTGCCTGTGCCTTGCAATTACAAGGGCTGCGCGTGGCCGTAATGGAACGGGGAATCCTGCGGGGCCGAGAGCAAGAGTGGAATATCTGCCGCCGGGAACTGGAAGTGCTCTTAGAATTGGAGTTACTGACGCCAGCGGAACTGGAAACGGCGATCGCCACCGAGTATAACCCAGCACGCATCAGCTTCCATGGTGGCCCCGATATCTGGGTGCGCGACGTACTCAACATCGGCGTAGATCCAGTCTATCTGCTAGAAACCCTGAAAAATAAATTTATTGCCGCCGGCGGTAAACTGTGGGAAAATACAGCCTTTACAGGGGCAGTCGTTCATCCAGATGGTCTCAGAGTTTTAGCGGGCGATCGGGTATTCAATACCCGCCTATTGCTAGATGCCATGGGGCATTTTTCTCCCATAGGGCGGCAGGCAAGACAGGGGAAAAAACCAGACGCCATCTGCCTGGTAGTCGGCACCTGCGCTCGCGGGTTTCCTCGCAACGACACCGGCGACATATTAGTTTCCTTCACCCCTCTGCTTAATCAATGCCAGTATTTTTGGGAAGCTTTCCCGGCCAGGGATGGCAGAACCACATACTTATTTACCTATATAGATGCTCACCCAGACCGTTTTAGCCTAGAATTTCTCTTTGACGAGTACCTGCGCTACCTGCCAGAATACCAGCAGATCGGCCTCGACCAACTGCAATGGCAACGAGCCTTATTTGGCTGCTTCCCCTGCTACCAGCAAAGCCCCTTAAAAACCCCCTTCAACCGCATTTTACCCATAGGAGACAGCAGCGGGAATCAATCCCCTCTGAGCTTCGGCGGATTTGGTGCCATGATTCGCCACCTGAAGCGTCTGACCGCAGGTATTCAGGACGCCCTGATCCATAGCGCCCTTTCCCGCCAGGATCTAGCAATCTTACAACCTTATCAACCCAATCTCGACCTTACCTGGCTGTTTCAACGGTCCATGAGCGTCGGCCTGGAGCAAACAATTCCCCCAGATCGAATCAACCGCCTACTCGGGGAAATATTTACGATCATGTCTGAGCTCGGAGACGAGGTACTCAGGCCGTTTCTCCAAGATGTCGTGCAGTTGCGCGGGTTATCCCAAACCCTGCTGCAAGCATCAGTCCGTCAGCCGGACTTAATCGTCAAAGTAATGGGCCAAGTCGGACTGAAAACCTTGGCTTACTGGATGCTTCACTATACCAACCTAGCAGCTTACACGGCATTGTATCCCTTAGGACGGTCGATCGCCCCCTGGACAAAAGCCTTACCGGGAGTGCAACAATACTACTACCGTCGCTTAATAGATGCGTGGCAGTACGGTTCTGGGGTAGACTAATGCAAGCCAAAATCTATACAGGCTGGATGATTGTTATATTTTGCGTAGACATTTGGCTGGGTGTGGTCAAAAGTAGTTGATCGCCAGGTGCATCTCAGACACATGTATATAGCCCGCGCAGGCGGGCTTTGTTCCTGTAGCCGGGCCCTTTAGGGCTTGGCTTTAGGGCTTGGCTTTAGGGCTTGGCTTTAGGGCTTGGCTTTAGGGCTTGGCTTTAGGGCTTGGCTTTAGGGCTTGGCTTTAGGGCTTGGCTTTAGGGCTACCAACGGGTTTTGACCACACCCCATTTGGCTTGAGCCTGCAATCGATGGCCTGGGAGTCCCTCGTTCATGGTAGATGGCAACCAACCCCCACCCCCAACCCCAACCCCCACCCAGCAGTAGGGCAAGTTGAAAGTAAATGGTATAGGTTTTAACTTTTTACTTCCCAAAGGTGATATCGGTATGAAGAGGTGGCGACATCGTGCCTGGAGATTAATAGTTGTGGCACAAAGTCGCTACAGCTTGGGTGCATCTGATTACTACGGACAAGCTTGCACCGGCGTTTGCAGCATTACTGCTACTAATCGTACTGGTATCAATGACAGGCTTGCTAGCATTAAAAACAGTTCCCTGGCGACCGCCAGGGAACTGGTTCGGGCTGTGTCTTTTGTGCGATTACCGCGCGGAGTATAGCCCTATCCAGGAATAGTGAAACTATAGATTTGACTCCAGGGACCAAGTTCACCTCTGCTAGTCACCCAACGCAACATATAATGGGCCATTTTGCCAGCCTCATTACCACTGTATTTGGCGTTAAAGGGAGTCGTTCTCGCCACATTCAGCAGCCTCAATTCATTCGCGTCATTGGGAATATTATCACCAATCTTCACCCAAATCTCGCACCCCGTTACCCCTTTAGGTTTTGTCTTGCGATTGGGGGTTTCTTTGTCAGCAAAATTAATGATATGTTCAAAGCGCTTGCTCAGGTCCACCTGGACTACGGGAGCGGTTGTGGGTATGGCAACAACAGAAGTTCTGCTCGAATCTGGGACGGTAATTCCCAAACCCAGGCGATGAACGTCAGTTATCTTGGGATTGTGCTGCAACCATTGAGCAAAGCGACGCAAACTCCCTTCTAGGCGATCGCGAGCATCCTTAGCTTCTTGACGGGATGGGGACAAAGAAGCTTGCAGCGCCATATAATTGTCGAGGGCAGTTTGCCATTCGGCTTGCTCCTGGGTGAGTTGAGTAAGATCGTCTCCGGTTATTCCCAAGGCAGCAGCGTTATTGCTAACATAGTTGATAAACTGAGCCGCCCAAGTCTTAAATGAATCGTTTCCTTTGGGAATATAATCTGTCATAATAGCCTCATCTAGTTCAAAAGGTTTTACTTTTCTCTGCATCCAAACTTTGGGGGAGTACCAAAATAAGGCATCTGGAGATGAAGTTATGCTCGCTCACGATCCCCCCCCGAGCCCCTGTTCCCCTGTTCCCTGTTCCCTGTTCCTGTTCCCTTCCCCCAACCTATGGATACGCCCTTTTCTCTATTATAGTAGTTCTCAAATGAGAGTGACATGTGGGAAATCGCCGAAACTATGTAGAACGGGATTCCGGGTAGATCGGGGGCGGAACTTTAGAAAAATTTAGCGTCGCCGCCCGAACCCGTTCCCAGGCGGGAGCCAGGGAACGAGGGGCCCGGCTACAGGAACAAAGCCCACGCGCAGGGCGATGTGCGATGCGCGCGCTAGAAGCACTGCGCATCGCACATCGCCCCCTCCTCGCAGCGGAAGGGGCCTGGAGCGTGCAGGGGCTATATTACATGCATCAATTGTGTACCCGTTTAGTCGTCGGACCGTGAATTTCTCCAGGGAGGAGGAGAGGAATCTGGTCTGGTTTATCGTCCTTCCAGCCCCGATAGAAGAGGAATTTGGTCTGGTTTATCGTCCTCTTATCCCTGGAAAAAGAGAAATCTGATCTGGTTTATTGTCCTCTTATCCCTAAAAAAAGAGAAATCTAGTCTGGCTTATCGTCTTCCCAGCCCTGGAAAGAGAGGAATCTGGTCTAGTTTATCGTCTTCCCACCCCTGGGCGGAGAGGAATCTGGTGCGATCGCATGGTGCGATTCGTTTAGTGTAAACCGTCAGAATTGTAATAAGTCGGACGGGGATCACTAGCTAGGTTCCATTTCCCTAGACAACTTACAGATGATGGTGGTGAAAGTCCACCCCCGACCGGTGCTCTCGTGACAGCATATTCCCTACGGTAGAGACTTGGCATCAATCCGTAAAGCGGGAACAAAAGGCACGCTGACTGGTAGCCTAAACTGGTTAATGTCGAGCAAGTGGCTATGGTGATCGTAAAGCGAAGATTTGCAGTGTCGTCACAGACGACCGTTCCAGGATTTTTTTACCAAGCAACCAGCATATTTCCACAAGCTATCAGAGGAAAAGCAGCAATACTCAGAGTATCTCCAGGAGGTGGGAGAGAAAATTACGATTCTCACCCAGGAGGTTCCCGAAGGCTTTGGTCATGCGGTATTCTGTGCGAGAGAATGGGTGCAAGACGATCCCTTTCTGCTACTGCTGGGAGATCATCTTTACGCCTCACAGACGGAAAGTTCCTGTGCAAGTCAGTTGGTGGAGGTTTTCTCCCAGGTGGGTAAAAGCGCGATCGGGGTAAGGGTAACGCCAGGTTCTGAAATACATCATTATGGCTGCGTTACTGGCACTTGGCAAGCAAAAGACGCGCTGCTAGAGGTTCCCGAAATCTGTGAAAAGCCAGATATTAATTATGCCCGTCGGCATCTTCACGTAGAGGGAATGGCCTCCGAGGAGTTTCTATCAGTATTTGGTCTCTATCTGCTGACAGCTAATATTTTTCAGCATCTGGAAGAAAATCTTAGGTGCGATCGGCGCGATCGGGGAGAATTTCAGCTAACATCTTGTTTGGAGAAATTGCGCCAGTCAGAGGGACTAATGGGATAGGCAAGTCTTTTGACACGGGTTTGCCGCAGTTCTACCGACAGACGATGATTGAGTTTCCATAAATAGAGTATGAAAACTTTAGCTAAGTGGACAACAGCAGAATATCATCAGATGATTGCAACTGGGATATTGGCCGAGAGAAAAGTATAATTACTCGCTGGAGAGATTGCAGAAAAGGCACCAGAAGGACCGTATCATACATTTTATGGAGAAGAATTGGTCGATCGGCTATTAGCATGAAGTTAAAAATATCCGATCTCTTCGCTGTTAGCCCGCCTCTGGTTCAAACCAGAGGCTAATAGCTAAAGTCGGTTAAAACCGACTAATAATATTTGTCAAAAAAGCTACATTTTAATTTCTGATTGCTCATAACTGCCCATAACATCATTATATTGTCATGACGACTTCAACTCCTATCCAAAAGGCGATCGCTACTGCGTCCCATCAGAGGGCGATCGCGACAGAAATCCTCGAGTGGCAACCCGCGACCTGGGAAGACTACGTAACCTATCGCGACGCAGACATTGCAGAACGAGTTAGACTGTTTTTTTATCGGGGTCAACTTTTAATAGATATGGGTTCAGAAGGAATTAATCACTCCAGCAGCACATGATTTAGTATTGTACATCGGCGAAGGTGTTCCGCAATGGCAAGAAGGAGAACCGCGTCGCATTAACCTGACTAAGTGGCGAGTTCCATATCTGGTTGGAGAAATTGCGGATACGACTCTGGCGACTGATTTGGATGAAAAGAAGCAGTTGTATGCTGAATTGCAAATTCCTGAATACTGGGTGATTAATGTCCGAGGCAGGCAGGTAATGGCATTTCGGTTACAGGAGAATGGCAAATATCAGCAATGTACCCATTCAGTAGCACTTGCAGGTTTGCCTATTGCTTTACTCGATCGAACTTTGTCACGTCTGAGTGAGGAAACTAATATTAGTGCCGCCCTGTGGTTTTCTCAACAGATCCCATTGATGTCAACTTAAAGGCTAAAATTAGATATATCTCGTTCCCTGACGACCGCAGGGAGCGTCATCTCCGATCGTATGATGTGGTTTAAGACTTAACATTGTTTCGCGATCGGATATAGAATAGTAATGACTAGGGTTTGAGCAGCCGCAGGAGCGGTGCTCTATCTCAAACTGATGCCAAAGCACTGGTAACTGGCAACTGATAACTGACACTAGGAGGTGTGACGGGATGGCAGAGACAACGGCAAAGGCGATAGCAGATTATATTATACACTTCTCCCAGGACCACGGGGACTTGGTTACCAACCTGAAACTGCAAAAACTGGTATACTATGCTCAGGCATGGTATCTGGCTCTGTATGACAAACCTCTGTTTGATGAAGAGTTACAAGCTTGGATCGGCGGACCGGTGCAACCAGAACTGTACGATCGCTTTAAGAGTTACAAGTGGAATCCGATTAGCGAACATCCAGAAAAGGTAGAATTGCCAGAACACATAACAGACCATCTGATAGAAATCATTGAGGTATTTGGGAAATACCAGGCATATTACCTGGAAAGGATGGTTCAAGGCGAAGACCCCTGGCTGAAAGCGCGTCGTGGAATTCCCAGGGACGAACACGCAACAGTGAAAATCGAGAAACAGGATATGCAAACATATTATAAGACTTTGCTTGCAGATGACGAAGAAGAAGAACAAGAGGGTCAAAATTCGGGTTACGCCAAAGCAGGGTGATATCGTTGAAAGAAAGCCAAAAAATGAAGAGGTAATTTTTTCCTTCAAATATATAGTCTGGCTAGACCCGCATCATAGGTTGTACTCATAAGTTACATTTGATGTATAACGATCGGAGATCAAATCAAAATAATTCTGATTTCAGCAATAACTCTCAACTAGGAGGTATGACGGGATGGCCCAGACAACGGCAAATGCGATCGCAGATTATATTATCAAGTTCTGCCACAAGCACGGTGACTTGATTACCAACTTGCACCTGCAAAAACTGGTATACTATGGTCAGGCATGGTATCTGGCTCTGTATGACAAACCTCTCTTTGATGAAGAGTTCCAAGCTTGGATTAGCGGACCGGTGCAACCAGAACTGTACGATCGCTTTAAAAAGTTTAAGTGGAATCCGATTAGCGAACACCCAGAAAAGGTAGAATTGCCAAAGCATGTAGAAGAGCATATACTAGAAGTGCTGGATGTTTATGGTAGGTATATATACTACTATCTGGAAAGGATGACTCACGAGGAATATCCGTGGCGGAAAGTACGTCGGGGAATGCCAATGGACGAACATTCCGAGGTAGTGATGTCCAAGAAGTCAATGCAGAAATATTACAAATATTTACTCGAAGATGAAGATGAAGAATCGGTTTTCACGCCAAAAGTCAGAAGCGGTTCTCTAGAAACAGCTAAGGTATGATAGGGAATTTAAAGGATATAAACATAGGAGGTATGACGGGATGGCCCAGACAACGGCAAATGCAGTAGCAGATTATATTATCAAGTTCTGCCACGACCACGGTGAATTGATTACCAACTTGCACCTGCAAAAACTGGTATACTATGCTCAGGCATGGTATCTGGCACTGTATGAGAAACCTCTGTTTGATGAAGAGTTCCAAGCTTGGATTAGCGGACCGGTACAACCAGAACTGCACGATCGCTTTAAGATCTACAAATGGAATCCGATCGGCGAACACCCAGAAAAGGTAGAATTGCCAAAGGACGTAGAAGAGCATATGCTAGAAGTGCTAGAGGTTTATGGTCGGCACAATTCTTTCTACCTGGAAAGGTTGACTCAAGACGAAGACCCGTGGCGCAAAGCCCGTCGTGGAATACCAATAGGTGAATCTTCGACAGAGGTAATTTCCAAGAGGTCAATGCAGAAATATTACAAAAATTTGCTTGAGGATGAAGAAGAAGAATCGGATTTCGCGCCAAAAGTCGGAAGCAGTTCCCCAGAAACCGTCAAGGTATAATGAAGACGTTATTTTCTCTTTCAAATATCTTGACTTACACAGCAACCCCAAGTTTAGCATTGGGGGTTGTGGTGAAAGTTATATGGAAAAACTACTCTTGCGTTTGAAAGATGTGTCAACAATCAAGTATGATGAGTTTACCAGCAGTAAGTCTCCTTCATTACGAGCACATAAAATTAATTGGTCTAAAACGACCGAACCCCAGGGATTTACTTGTCTAAATCTGGAACTAAGAGAGTTGTCTGCGTTTCAATTTGAAATATCGGCTAATGAGTATGGAAGAGTACACGGGTTTCTGAACAACAGGATTTTCTATATAGTCTGGCTAGATCCGCATCACAATTTGTACTCATAAGTGAGATTAAATAAACCATGAAAATTCGTTGTATCGCCAACACTGGCGCATCTCTCCCAGAAAATTATCTCGATCGTGCTGTTAATCGAACCAAGGAAACAGTTTTTAGATTAACAGTAGGGAAAGAATATGTTGTTTATGCAATTGATGAAGCAGAAGGAAAGATTTGGTACTACATTGGCGACGACAACTTTATCTATTATCCTCAAAAACATTGCGCTCCTTTGTTTGAAGTAGTTGACAACAGGACTTCCCACTATTGGCGGTTTAAACTCTGGGAGAATGGTTTGCTGGAAATAGCTTTTGTCCACTGGTTGAACGACCCCTATTTCTACGAGAAATTAACCGATCGAGAACCGGCAGAAGTAGATCTGTTTAACAGGATAAAAGCGCTGATGGATGCCGAGGTAGAAACCTTGCCAGAAGTAGCAGAGGAAGCAGAAAAAGAGTTGGCAACTGCTGTTTGATGAAGAGTTACAAGCTGGGAGCTGCGGACCGGTGCAACCAGAACTGTGAGCCGGCGATCGAAAAACAAGATATGCAAAGGTATTATAGACTTTGCTTGGCATAGACCAAGAAAAACATAAAGGCTCTTAGTCACACAAAGCTGCTTGAGTATGTTATAGTTGTCATAACAATACCATTGGTTCTCCTGGGTTTCTGGCGAAAAATGTATTGCCATATACATTTTGGCGCGAGGAAAAGGGCTGAAACTCTTGACTTTGTGTAATGATAAGCTTTGCGTATCACCCAAAACCCAGGAGACCCATACCATGAACTAAAATAGCCAGAGGCATTATTGATGAGTAATTACGAGCAATCATTAAGCAAATCCGTAGGTAATTCGCGAGAGACTTGGTTTCAAAGCCAAAGAGCCCTAGAATATATAAGCGATCGCTTTCAGGCGGGACAAAAAGAAATTCGGATAGCTTCTGGCTTTTTCACTATAAAAGGTTGGGGAATGATCCGGAAATATACAAATGGCAAGCATGTTTACTTATTAGTAGGTATTGATGAGCCTGGCGAAGATCGAGCGAGAAAAGCACTGATTGAAGACATAATGCGCGACCTGCGTACTGGTTTAGACAGAGATAGACGACAAGCGGTAGCGGATTTAGTGCAAAAAATGGAGTCAAATCAATTCCAAATTGTCGATGCGAGGGCAATGAATCATCATGCCAAGCTCTATCTGGTTGACAAAGAAGTGGCGATTATGGCTTCGTCCAACTTAACCAGACGTGGTTTAATGGAGCAGATTGAGTCTGGCAGCATTGTAACTAAACCTAGTGAAGTGATCCAACTTGTGAAAGAGTTTGATGATTATTTTGCCCAAGCCAAAGACATTACTCAGGAATTACTAGAAGTGTTCCGCCGATGGCTTAAATTTGCACTGCCTTGGGATATTTACCTCAAGACAATGCTAGCACTGGAAAACCTTCAGCCGATCAAAAATAATTACAAAAAACGCCCGGTCAATTACCAGGTAGACATGATAGCTCAAACCTTGCGTCAAATCCGCGAACATGGCGGTTCGATGCTAGTAGCCTCTACTGGACTAGGCAAGACTGTAGTGGCAGTTCATGTAGCGTTACACCTCCGCGACAAAGAGGAAATTGATAATGTCATGGTTATTGGTCCGAAGGCAGTCCGACAGACTTGGAAACGCGAAATGCGTGAGGCTAGCCTCCCTTGCGAATATTTTATTCGTCAGATGCTAGACAAGAAAAGTTCTAAGCAAGATAGCAGTCTTGAAGACTTTGAAGAAATTGTTAATAATTCTGACGAACAGCGCTGGTTGTTGATTATTGACGAAAGCCATGAGTTTAGAAACCGCTATAAGCAAGATTTGTTTAATCTGAAAAATAACCCAACCGAACGTCAAGCATTTCTCAAACTTAGATCGCTGTTGCGTAAAAAAAAATCCCAAGGTATTGCTCCTGACTGGTTCTCCCTATGCAAAGGAGATAGACAATATAAATAACCAACTTTTTTTACTCCCACATACTGCTGAAAATCGGACTTTGCTACCAGCAGAATATACAGACGATGCCTGTGCGTGGTACGTTCATGAAGCAGCAGAATTTATTAATTTGCCAGTCGCTTCTCAGCTAACCACACCTCACGTAGCTAGACATTACGGTAAGCTTGATGGAGAAGAAAATTATTATATAAACTTTGATGACCGGCGCTACATTCCTAAAATAATACTGCACAGTATAAATTTTGCTTTACCTCTGGAAAATGAGCTAACCGACGCTATAGTTAATAACTACTTCGATCTTAACTCTCGTAATGCTATGTTTAAGAAAAGCATAGAAAGGTTAGTCCGAGTAGCTTGGGCGAGTTCACCTTTGGCTATTCGCGATCGAGAGCATCATGGATACACCTGGTGGAAAAAATGAATATAAATTTGAAAAACTAGAGTTTTCCTATTCGCGCCAACAGCGACAAAAAATATTATTTCCCATCTTGGAAGAACTGAATAATTACAATTATTCTAGAGATATTAAGCTCATAGCACTTTGCAAAATGCTTGATGTTCTCCATATAAATCAACAGAAAGTCATTGTTTTTTGTGAAAGGCACGCAACTGTTGTTTATTTAAAAAAGCATTAAATGAATTAAGACCATCATTGCAAGTGGCGGCAACAATAGATCGAATTGATGATAGCTATAAAATGAAAGAAACTAAAGAGATAGAGGAACTAATCAAGCAGTTTGCACCAGTGGCTAATGATGCGATCGGCAAGTACCAGGAAGATTATGATGTCTTCATTTCTACAGATGCTCATGGTGTTGGTGTCAATATGCAAGATGCGTCTGTAGTTATCAATTACGATATTGATTGGACTCCGATCGGTCCAGTACAACGAGCTGGACGTATTCTGCGCTTTTGGCAAGAACCACGTACTGTTGAAGTATATACCTTTATTCCGACGCTAACAGCTAAAAATCCTATGATATCCGAGCTGACAAGCATCAGGCGACGTTGGGAAAATTTAATGGAACGCCATAGTGAATCTAGAAAATTGATCGACTTACCAGTTCTAACTGAATCTAATACACAAGAAATTGATATGTTAGAGATGGCGTCGGAAGTCACTATTAAATCAGGTCAATTAGATATAGAAGAGTTGGCAGATTTAGAGATTTCTCCTTACTTCCAGCATACAGCTAAGCTACAGGATAATCGCGAGTATGCCCAAAGCATTCCCAGCGACATCATCAGTGCCAAGACTTACTCAGAACGGAATGCTAAAATTTATGTGTTGCTGAAACACAATGACTTGTATAGGGGGCTTTTTTACGATCCGAAAACTAAAAAGTTGGAGGAACCTACTGTTGTCAAACTTCTGAATTTACTCGAATGTAACGAAGATACTGAAATAGCTTTGGTGGATTATGAGTTGGTGGAAGAGTTAACTGATACTTGCATCCAAGCTTGGTGTAACCAAGAAGGTGTAGATCCTGAAGATGTTACCAGAGAATGCGCCCTTTACTTCAAGCCAGAGCTTGAAGGGGATACTGTTAAGGATTTACTTAATCCTGAATAGGCGATCGCGCCATTATGCAAAAAATATAGCAAGATCAGGTGGGCGGTGCCCACCCTACTTTATTACGGAGCTAGGGCATTGCCCCGCAAGAGACTGCCAATAGTCTTGGCCGTAATCTTCATCTGCACGAACGGATTTGCCGGTACGACTGTCTTATACAAATAGCTATCAAAGGTCAGGCGCTGCACGTCCTTATCCGCGCACATCTCCACAAAGGCTTCCCGTGTCGCATCGGAACGATAAAATACCGTTTGCAGGATGTCCAGCACTTTGTAGGTAATGCCGTACTTTTTATCCCAGCGCTTCAGATATACCTTCAGGTCTTCTTCTGTGGGAATGCGACTCCCATTCTGGGAATATTCCACAATGGTTTCGGCACACATCCGCGCTGACTTGGCCGCAAAGTAAATCCCTTCTCCTGATGACTTGGTGACGGTGCCTGCGGCGTCTCCCACCAGCGCCACCCGACCCACTACCCGACGGGGACGGGATGTTCGGGAATCGGGTGCGCTTCTATTTTGATGATTTCGCCCCCTTCCAACCGTTTGGCCGCACGGGCCCCGGATACCCGCTTGTAGCTGTTTGATCTTGGCTTGATTGACCCGCATGGTGCCGGTGCCGACGGCGACATGGTCGTATTTGGGGAACACCCAGGCGTAGAAGTCCGGGGACACGTCGTTGCCTACGTACATTTCTGCCAGGTTTTGATAATACTCCATCTTGTCCTCTGGCAGGCGAATGCGCTCTTGGAAGGCGATCGCGTAATTATAGTCTCCAGCTTTAATGGCCTTCGCGACGCGGGAGTTAGCCCCATCTGCCCCTATTACCAGGTCTACTTGCAGAGTTTTCTGCGTGCCCACCTTATTGCCATCGGAATGGTCCGCGTAATGCAGGGTATAGGGGGCCGTATTGCCCGATTTTTCCGGAACGGTGGGAATCTCCAGTTTATGCACCGTACCATTAATCAGGTTGGCACCCAGCTTCGCCGCCCGATCGCGCATAAAGCCATCCAGCACTTCCCGGCGGCACATGCCAATATATTCCCCTGGTTTTTCCAGATTAATATCCACTTCGATGTTGGAGGGCGAGATCATCTTCATGTTTCGCACCTGCCGATCGACAATTTCTGGTGGCAGGTCGAACTCGCTGACCATACAGAGGGGAATGGCACCGCCACAGGGCTTCGCATTATCCAGCTTGCGCTCGAACAGGTAAGTTTCAATTCCCGCTTTCGCTAGAGTTTCGGCGGCTGAGGAGCCTGCCGGTCCCGATCCTACTACAGCAACCCTTAATGTCAAAGGTTTTCTCCCTATTTCTGATAATACCGAATGAATGGTATCACTTACTTTACACTTGTTGCTGCCGATGCTCTCTTAATGTAACGGAAATGAAACATACCTTAATATAACTATACTTAAATGAGGTTGTTAGTGGTTAGTTGTCAGTGGTTAGTTGTCATTGGTCGGTTGTCAGTCGAATGATTACCTGAGTAAAAATGGTTATGAATAGTTAAATATTTTTGAAAAATGAACTATTGAGGTGGAACGATGCGATCGCCTCACGTCCGACTTAACTTCAGGTTGCGACCGGTGCCTCATTTTCTCCCCTGAGTCGCCCATAAACCCGGTTTTTACAGAAAACCGGGTTTCTTTATTTATTTTCTCCCGACCCCAAATCGTCAAGATTGTCTGGGTTGGCAAAGAGCAAGACAGGCGGTTAGCGCGGACGACGTAGTCTCCAGTCCTTTTAAGACCGTCGATTCTGATTTGGCATCAGAGACGGAACATCGTTACCTAACTCAGTTCTTGCTCTCTTTCAGCATAATACATATCCACTCCCACTGTCAACCCCCGATCGCCAATTTTTCTGGCTTGGCAAATAGCGAAGCATAAACCAACCGTCCCTTCTCCTCTACAAACTGACCTGCAAAATTTTTACTGGTCGCAGTTTGCAACCGGAGGTCTAGGAAACGTTCGGTCTCGGAGATCTTGAATTTTTCTGCTGGCGTCCGTGCCACCCAGTTGCTCACCTGTTCTTGCCGTTCTACTCGGCTTTGCAGTAATTGCTTTCTCAATTCTTGCAGATTCCTGGCCGAAAATGCCGGATTTACTCCTATGGCTGGCGCCACGCTGCGCGATCGGGAAGGTTGTTGGCACTGGGTTGGCAATACATTTCCCCGACGCCGTAGCAAAAGCAAACCAGAGGCATCCATAATTCCTGGAAGTACGCTGGATGGGGTGCTATTTCTATCCCCGCTAATTTATCTAACAAGAAAAACATGGCTCCAGTTTGTCCTGGGAGCAGTTCTAAGCGACTTTGATACTGGGTCAAAAAAGCCCGCTTCCGACTGAGGATTTGCTCTAAATGGCCCCGGCAAGCCCAGTCCCCGGTTTAAGCGGCTAATTCCATTCCAGAGTTTGCTATAATTCTCCTGGCCCTCGCAACTCCAGCGCTATGGCTGGCGCCACGCTGCGCGATCGGTCCGCAGATGCAGCGGTAGGATGAAAAACCATTGCTGACGACCTTCCAAATAGCCTCCTTGGGACTCTTGCACGCAACAGGCATCTCGGAACATCCGTTTTTGACCCGCACCGATGAAAGCACTTCGACATAGGGCGTGATTTTGCGCCCCATCTTGAATGTACCTTATATGCAGGGGCACGATCGCCACTCCCTGTGAGGCAGTATTGGCAATTTCCATATTACCGTAACCATCCACCCTGGATAACTTGAGTCCCTGAAGAGGACTGACAAATTCAGCCCGTTCGGGGCCGCCAAAAATTGGCAGAACTGTCAGGACGCCAGACTGCTGGGGCATCCCGAAACGATAACCAGATAAGTCAAAGGTACTCTTGACTAATTGAGGGCTGTCCATGGGGTTAACTCCTTTTCAACTCGATCGAGTTTTTGCAAGAGAAATTCCTGCAAGTTGGCGATAGCGAATGGGCGATCGACTCGGGAAAACATGGATAACAACAGGCTTTCAAAGTCGGCCTGATGCCAAAATTCTAACTGGGGGAGATTTGAGGCCGGACTGCGCAAGCTCAGATCGTCAGAGGGGGTGAATTTGCTGTGACAGAATAGGATCGGAGTTTCTACCCCACAGCCAGGTAAAGCTGCTACAACCCGTTCTAAATCTCCTGGATAATAGTTTTCATAGCCGTCAGAGACGATCGCCACTAAATCGGGTTGCTTTTCGATAGCATCTAGCAAGACCAGTTCCCCGATCGTATAACCGGGGAAAATTTAATTTTACCCATTCCCCATCCCGGGCGAAGCGCAGTAAATGGCGACGCAAATATATTTGAGTTGCTTCTGTCTTGGGTTCTGCTAACATTTTCGCACAAGCATGGCTGGCGCCACGCTGCGCGAATGGCTGGCGCCACGCTGCGCGAACGGGCGACATTCAAGCCCAAGGCATGTTCTAGGCTATCCACTACGGCGGGACTCCGACAGCTAACCAGATCCTCTAGATAAGGATGATTGAGAATGTAGTTGACTATGGCTCTGGTTGTATGCTTGTGATTGGCCCGCAGCCTTCGCAAGGCCAGAAATACTGTCAATACCCGATCGCCCGGTAAAATTGCCAGCAAGACAGCCACTACGCGATCGTGGAGCCGGCGGAGATCGCCTTCCATGCCAGCGCGAGAAGCTTGCAGCAGTTGCAACAATATCCGCACTTGCTGCCAAGGTTGAACCTTTTCCACCAGGGCCAACAGGGCATATAGTTCTGGGTTCCGTGCGTAGACTCCCTGATGCCACTTCGCATCGGACCACTCTGGCGGCTGACCGTTGCGTCGGACTATTAAAGCTGTATTATCCTTCTGTATGTGGTCGAGAAACTGGGATATGTTTTCCATCATTCATGCCACGTGATCGATGGTCTCTTTCATCTGCCGGTCATTTGAGCCGCTGATCTTATATTACAAATATAATACTAACATAGCACTTGACAACTCGATCGGGTACGCTAACTTCCCGATCTTCGTTCGTAGTAAGTGCTAAAGCGCTTGCCGCGATCGCACTGCCTAGAATTGGCGTTCCCAGGGGAACGAGAGGAGCTGGCGTCAGCAGCTATTCATCCCATGCACTCAAAAACTCGAAATGGTTTTGCATTTCTTCCGCCGACTTTACCGCTATAATTCTCAACAGACGGCGCATTTGTTCGCCCAGGTTGTACCGTTGCTGCTGTCAATTATGCCTGCGTGATTTTTTCCCTCCCTCATGTATTCGCCATGAAGGCGCAGGTAATCGCTAACGTTAAATGAGTACAAGACTCGCCCTTGTGCAGTTGCATATTCGAGATGCTCGACATCGGCACAGTTGGCCATTCCTTCTAGATTCGCGGTAGTAACATCTGCGCCCCTCAGACGCAATGCTTGTACCAACGCCTCAGGCATCGCGTCTTCATCAAGATACAGCCTTATTTTCATTGCAGCACCAGTTGTTTTTTTTCCAGATATTCCTTTTCCAGCCGATCGGCTTCTTCCTCGTCAGCGACAATCTCAGCATCGATTTCCTCTCGATTGGCATGATAGTAGGCTAAAGCTGCATATACCTGGACTATTGTCAAGTGTCCGTACTGACCGGCGATTTCTTCGGGACTATATCCTAGTTTATACCAGATGCCAATGCGGTGGACCGTTATTCCCATTCCCGCAATTCGGGGTCGGTTGTGCCGGATCTTCGGCGATCGCTCAAGCAAGGAACTAATATCTATACTCATGGTTTGGTGTTGTGCGCGAGTTCGTTTTTTCTATTATCCTACATCTGGGGCAGTTTGGGGAGAGGTCATCAAAAAAATTATTCCACAATTCCAGGACAATACTCCTCCGGATTTAATATTACATTGCTTAATACTGCCAGGTACGCGCGGATGGACGCGATTTTAGGAAGGAGGGCGATCGCGTCGAGCCATTTTGACCACTACCTATCCTATAGGGCGGTCATAAAGAGCTGAACAAAATCTTCTGGAGTGAAACAAGGAAAGTCAGCAATTGCTTTAATTAATTCTCGATTTCCTGAAACAAAACAATCTGCTTCCCCATACTTAGCCCGCCAGATAAATAAAAATATCTTCTGCTGGAATAGACTGGTTGGCAATAATTTGCTCTGCTTCCGCATTCAACTCATCAGTTTCGGGGACGAACACGCAATTGAGATTCTGCCAAATGCGATCGACTATTCTCGCAATCTTTATTCTGAATTCTTTTGCAGACTCGTAAAATTTGCTCGCTCAATTCTTGAGAAATGATGACTTGGATTGAAGATTGCTGTTGAGAATCATAAAATCCTATTTTTTTGAGGATTGCTTCTTCATTCGATGCAGGATTTAATTGACCCAAGATATAAATATTGGTGTCTAAAAAGATTCTTTGCATTTTTGTCGTTCCTGAAATAACTCTAGCTTAACCTCCTTAATTAGTTGTAATACTTGTTCGCAAGTTTCGATACCAGCTTCTTGAAATCCGATTTGCATTTCAGTTCTAATTTGGTCAAATTCAGCTTGTTCTTGGGGTTCTTTGAAGAAAATTATGACATCCGCATCCTGTTTTTCTGTGGATAATTCATCAAGCTCTTTTTCCAAAAAAGCACTCCATTTTTTAGGGTTCCTTTGGTTTGAATAAATTGCATATTTTTCCTTAAATTACTACAGCAAAAATTGGGCCCATAAATAGGTGGTGAATCATAAGTATTGATTTTAGCGCCTAAAACCCAGACAATAGTAAAATCACTACATCTTGACCACTATCCTATTATCCTACATCTGGAGCAGTTTGGCGATCGAAAAATTTATTCTAAAATCCCAATACTCACCCGGATTTGATATTACATGTAGTATATTTTCTGGGACTTGCTTAAATTACCCATGTTGATTGTCGCTTCAACTTCTTTAGCTTTTCCCACTATGCTTAGAAAAGTTGGCAAGGCAATTCCTGACAAAATCCCGATGATGGCGATGACTACTAGCAATTCTACATCCCCCGATCGCATCTTTTCTGCCACAACTTTTTGAGTAACTTATTCACGATTGCCTCCTCAAATACAATTAGTTTCTATAACATTGTCTATCTCAAACTGTGGTGATGCCCACTCTACATTTCAAACCTTGGTGCTGGGCGGTGCCTCAATACTTCTCGGTTGATGCACATCGAAACATAGTTTTCTATCTTAGAACCTATAGGTAAGTACATGGACGAAATTAATTTCACACACTCTCTCGCGCTAGTCTCCATATCCGGAGCATGTCGCCCATGGCTATGTGCAATTATTTTTGTCTAACTACTTAAGTAGACCAATCAAAATTCTTTCTCTTAGGTTTCCTTCCTATCGCCGACCCTGGCGATCCATGTCCTATGACTAACTTTTTATAACGCGATCGCGCTAATTTTCCCTTTTACCAAATTTTCTTCTGAAGCAAGTTAAACAACTCGCTTCTCCTGCTTGTGCTGTCACAAATTAACCTTAAGAGACCACCCAAATCATGTTGCACATCATTGCATCTACCTTCCTGCTGCTGCTAACTTATGGCTGGCGCCACGCTGCGCGATCAGCATCACCTCAAATGCCGCAGTTTCTTTCCCTGCAACTCAGGGGGCGATCGGCTATATTTCTGAACCACAATTTCCCGCCACCAGAAGTGGGAGTGGTATTTTTTTACCAACTAGTTTTGACCACACCCGTCGTCATCTGACTGGCGTCCGCCAGGTCTAGTATCTAGTCGGGGGATCCCGGGGAAACTCCGCATCATTACGCGGCAGGCCCAGCCCAGATGGTATTTGCATGGCTGGCGCCACGCTGCGCGATCGGCGGCAGATGATATTTGCTCGGCGGCAAATCATATTAAAATGGCCAAAGCATATTTGCTGAGGGGCAAAGCATATTTGCGCTCGGAACCTGGAGCAGGTCGCACCACAGGTATCTATTTCTCCAAATACCTCCTTGCTTACCACCGTTCTGTTGTAGTTGCACCATCCCCTTATTATTGGGTTCAGTTTGCTTATCAGTGCGGCCTGTGGTGCGGCTTTGTGATTATCTACTACAGCCTTCAACTTTTCTTTGTGGGTCTTGATGGTTTTATTACTGGGCTTTATCAGGATTTTGAACTCTTTTCCTGTTTTTCCGCCTCGATGTTTTCCTACCCTGTACTGTCGGATGTTGAATCCTAAGAAGTCAAATCCTGGTTCATTTCCTTCCATTGTGTGGGTCATTCTGGTTTTTTCAGGTTTTAGTTCTCGCCCTATTCCTGCTAACCATTTGCCTATGACTTCTTTGGCCTGCTCAACCACCTTTCGGTCCTTGTGCATTATTACGAAATCATCGGCATATCGCACTACTCCCAATTCTCTTTGCTTGGCTGTCTTTGCCGGAACTATTTTCCTTACCTCTGTTTCCATCCCATGTAGTGCAATATTCGCCAACAGTGGGGATATTACTCCACCCTGTGGTGTTCCTGCATAGGTTGGTTGGTATGCGTTCCGGTCCATCACCCCGGCTTTTAACCATTCCCGGACTTTCCTCCGTATCGGTGATGAGTTATTTAATTTTTCTAGCAGTGCGGTGTGGTCTATCCTATCGAAACATTTTGCTATGTCTGCATCCAGCACCCATTTAGCTTTTAGCGTTATGCTGCTGAATATCGCGGCGATAGCATCGTGACATCCTCTCCCTGGTCTGAACCCGCAGGAATTCGCCTCAAACACCGCTTCCCATTCGGGCTCTAGTGCCATTTTGACTAATCCCTGTAAGGCTCTGTCGTATATCGTAGGTATTCCCAGTGGTCGCTTTTCGTCTCTGCCCGGTTTTGGTATCCACACCCTTCGGGTAGGCTTCACCTTTTTACCGTCGTTGATTTTTAGCTGCCTGACCAGTGGCTGTCTCTCAGAGGGTTTTAGCGCAACCACGCCGTCTACTCCTGCTGTCTTCTTCCCCTGGTTTTGTTGGGTAACCTGTCTTACCGTAATCATTTTTGCGGACCACGACCTTGTTAGTAATCCCTGGAGCCTGCGTATTAGCTTCTTGTTCCCACTTTGGGCCGCTCTGTAGATGCGATGAAAGAATCTTAAATACCATCTTTTCTAGCTTTCGCCAGGGGACGGCATTCCAGTCATATACTTTCCTTTCGGACGTACACCGTGACATATGAAATTCTACTAACCTCCACATTTTGGTTAACCGTGAGGGCGTCAGCCTATCCTGTCCATTACAGACAGGCTTGCTTCTCCACTCAATCTCTCCCAGTTGTGACCTGCTAATGCTTCGCAGATTTTGCGCCTTCGGTGGCTACTCAGCAATCGACCTCACTGAGAGTACATCAACTGGTTTACTTCGTTCCTGTAGATGATTATTCGTGACCTTAGAAGGTGACCATACGCCGGGTTTGTTATCAGTGCTTATTGGTCGGTTGGTTACCCGCCAACGATCCATATCCCTTCCCTTTTGGGCCAGTGCTTGAGCCTTATTCCACTGGTTGATGATAACGACGCTGCATCACTTCGCTTTATGCTCCTCATAGCCACTTGCTCGACGTTAACCGGTTTAGGCTACCAGGCGGCGGATAGAGGGAGAATCTCGCATTACCGACGCTGGGGGAAAAATTGTCAAAATTGGCTGTACCCCTGCGGAACCCCCGGCTTTGCCAGCGGCGATCGAGGCCATTAAAGAAGCAGATTATATGATCGTCGGTCCTGGTAGCCTCTATACTAGCGTGATTCCTAATTTGCTGGTGCCCGAAATCGCAGAGGCGATCGCCTGCCAGCAAGTCCCGATCGTCTATATTTGCAATATCATGACCCAAGCGGGGGAGACCACCGGATATACTGTTTCTGACCATATCCGGGCCATCGATCGCGCTGTAGGTAAGCCCTTATTCAGCGCCGTACTGGTGCAAAAGGATAGCCCGTCTGGCCAAGCCCTGGTTCGCTATGCCAGAGAAAATTCTCATCCCGTGTTCTTAGACCGAGAGGCAGTACGGGACTTAGGACGCTGGATTATCCAGAGTAATGTGATGGATGAGGACGAGCACACTGGCTTTATCCGTCACAACCCCCAACGACTGGCCCAGGTGCTAATGAGGTGGTACGAACAAGATAAATAATTATGTGCGACCTGTTCTAGCCTAACCTGGTCAAACACGGAACGCTAGCCCAGAAATGGGAACAGGGACCAAATCCCATGAGGCAAGGGACAACGGGAGTAATCCAAAAGTTACCTACCCTAGACAGGGCCCTACTACCCACAAGTAGCCTGGTACGGTGAAAGTCGCACACGGCTACGCCTACGGTTCCGATTTTTCCGGAACGGTAAGGTCCGGTTGGGAATCGCTTCCCAACCGGACCTCGAACAGCATGTAATATCAATGATTAAAGTTTTCGATCCAGAAGCGACGCACAGCCTCGGTATAGCCCTAGGGCGCAGTCTGCCTGCTGGTAGCGTAATTCTCCTAGAAGGAGACTTGGGGTCTGGCAAAACTACTCTGGTTCAGGCTATAGGTGCTGGACTGGGCATTACTGAAAATATTGATAGTCCGACCTTCACCCTGATTAATGAGTATCTAGAGGGACGCCTGCCCCTGTACCACCTGGATTTGTACCGGTTACAACCAGCAGAAGTAGCCGCCTTGCACCCAGAAGCCTACTGGGAGGGTGTAGAGTTTCCCTTGGGCATTGCGGCCATTGAGTGGGCTGACAGACTACCCTATAAGCCATCCAGCTATCTGGGCATCTGTCTGGCCCATGCATCTGGAGACCGTCGCCAAATATCTCTCACACCTGTCGGTGAGTTTGATGTGGCAATTCTTCAGCTAGTGACCAATTGACCAGTTGACCAGCTATTTAGAGTGCCTTGAAGAGTCTTTGCAACCAGACGGATGATTGCTATCATCCTTGCCACTAGGATATCTGATTGCTGGACCTTTAGCGTTGATAAGCGGCTACTGCCCGGATTTGTATGATAATTAACTCAAGTTGCCACCTATAAAATTTTTTACGTCCCAGACAGAGGGGTTAGGGGTTGGGGGTTGGGGTTAGGGATTGAGGGTTGGAAGTTTTCCCGAACTGAATATGGAAGCGGTTAGCGGTTAGGGGTAACCCCCCAACCGCGCCTCCCAGGCGGAGCCCGGGAAGGAGAGGAATAAGGCCTTACATCATGCCGAAAGATTGCAGGTGCTCATTAATTGCCGAAGCCGTAGTACGAGTGGCATCCTCGCTTACTGCACCCGAGATCAAAGCCTGATCAGAGAACCCGAGAGCATGGCGCATGAATAAAATGCCATCAGTTAACGCCCCTGCCGTGCCATTGCCATCTACATCTAACATAGTGTCCCCCATTTCGTCCAAGTAGGTAACAATTTCTGATGTATCGCGAGTGGCACCTTCACCTACAACACCTTCAGTCAAAGTCTCTCCCCTGAACCCGAAGAGATAACGTATGGCCACAAGGCCGTCAGTTAATGCATCTATAACTCCATTCCCATCAATGTCCAGTGCAGGTGATGGAGCAGGTGATGGAGCGGGGGAGGTTAATGCAATGGAACTGGGGACAAAGTTGCTATTCGCAGGCAGGTCATCTGAGTTGGCACCAAAGTTGATCTGCGTCCCTGAAAACCCTGGTAGCGCTGTGAAGTTGGCTGTGTAAAGGGTAGGATTAGGATTGTTGGGCCAATTTCCGTTAGCATCTACCCAAGCTTGCAGGATGTATTTGTCTGTGCTGGGGTCGCCGTCCAAACCCCCGTTGGTAATCGGATCGTCCAAGACTGCACTTATAGGTTGTGCGCCCAAAGGAAAATGCTCGGTCAGACCAGTGACTGGATCAAATGCTACTTGAGAACTGTCCCAATGCATTTGAAAGACTATTCCTGTGGTGGGAGTTTCCGCAGGTTCAGTAGAGTAGTTGACATCAAAGCTGACACTTGTGTTTGGTTCTACTGCTTTGGTCGATTCAGAAGGAGTGACTTTCAGTTGAGTGACTTCTTCTGTAGTTGCCTTCTCAACTTGAACTACATAGATAGCATTAACGCCTTTACTGAAACTAGGGCCATTACTGGTCAAATCATTGATGCCATCGCCGTTGATGTCGATGCTGTCCCGGAAACTTCCTGTAGCCCACACATTACCATTGCTGTCGGCGGCTATGTCAAAGCCAACGGCATTACCGCTACCGCCGATCTTTAAGGCCTGAACCAAATTCCCCTCAGAGTCGAACTGGGCTACATAGCTATCGATGAAAGAGCTATCGCTAGTCAAATCATTGTTGCCGTCGAGGTCGATGTCGATGCTGTCCTGGAACTGTCCTGTAACCCACAGATGATCATTGCTATCGATGGCTATGCCTTCGGTATCGTCGCCATCGGCTTCGGCATGCTCACCGAGCCTTAAGGCTTTGACGAAATCACCATTGCTCGAGAACTTGGCTACATATTCATCAAGGGGAAAAGGATAATCTTTTGAGCCATCGGTCAAATCATTGGTGCCGTCTCCGTCGATGTCGATGTTGCCCTGAAACTGTCCTTTAACCCACACATCACCCTTGCTGTCGGTGGCTATGTCAAGGCTGTAGTCCCGATCGCTACCGCCGATATTTTTGGCAAAGAGCAAAGCCCCCTCCGAGTCGAACTTGGCTACATAGCCATCTCTGCTGCCATTATTACTGGTCAAATCATTATTGCCGTCTTCGTCGATGTCGATGCTGCCGGAGAAAGAGCCTGTAGTCCACACATGATCATCCTTGTCGATGGCTATGCCATGACCAACGTCATCACCGCTACCGCCGATCTGGAAGACGTTGACCAAATCCCCCTCTGAGTCGAACTTGGCGAAATAGCTATCATACTCATCATCGCCATTATTGGTCAAATCATTGTTGCCGTCTTTGTCGATGTCGAGGTGGTAGAAGAAACGTCCTTTAATCCACACATTATCTTTGCTGTCGATGGCTATGCTCTTGCCTGATTCAGTATGTGGAGCGTAGATCTCTAAGGCCTGAACAAAGTTCCCCTCAGAGTCGAACTTGGCTAAATAGTTATCCCCGCTACTACTGGTCAAATCATTGGTGCCGTCTCCGTCGATGTCGATGCTGCCGGAGAAAGTTCCTAGAACCCACGCATTACCATTGCTGCCAATGGCTATGCTATTGGCTTCGTCGTAACCAGTATTGCCGAAATCATAGGCCCTCACCAAATTCCCTTCAGAGTCGAACTTGGCTACATAGGCATCTTCATAGCCATTAGTGGTTAAATCATCTTCTCCGTCGCCGTCGAGGTCGATGCTGCCCCCGAACTCTCCTGTAATCCAGACATCACCATTGCGGTCGATGGCTATGTCCTTGTCTTCCGCCCCCCCACTGCTACTGCTGATCTGGAAGGCAACCTGATCCATTACTGTTGATTCCATCTTTTTGAACCTCATCTTTGGTGAACTCTTCTACCTCTCCCAATCCCCACCCCCCCAACCTGTTACTATCCTCCCTCGCTTTCCGCTTTATCCGGATTATATGAGAGGATTTCCTTGGACGTTGAGGTCATTTATACCGTTCAACTCAGTTGGTACTGGACCTTCCAGAGAATTGTTTTGCAACCACAGTTTTGTTAGGTTGCTGAGGTTCCCTAGCGAGTCGGGTATTGTCCCCGTTAGATTGTTATGGTCCAGGTAAATGTTTTGCAGCTCGGTGGCATTCCCTAATTCCGGTGGGATGCTGCCACTCAGGGAATTGTTCCCCATCCATAATTCTTGTAGGTTGCTCAGGTTCCCCAATTCAGGGGGAATCGAACCACTCAAGGAGTTCTTGTTCAGTTTCAACCACGTTAAATTACGTAGGTTCCCCAATTCAGGGGGAATGTTACCTGTTAGGGAATTGTGATCCAACCACAGGTGTGTCAGGTTGTCTAGGTCCCCTAATTCAGGGGGAATGGTGCCGCTCAGGCCGCTGCGGTCCAGTTCTATTTTCTGCAAGGCAGTGAGCTTGCCTAACTCAGAAGGGAGCGCACGGCTCACCCCGGCTGTGAGTTCCGTCACTCGGGATTTCTCGGCTGTCACCCCATCCAACCCGTTAACAGCACTAGCAAGGGGGACGGAACCATGTTCCTCATCACTGACGCGGATATGGTTGGAGTCGCGGTCGAAATTCCAATAGCGATTACCGGGACCATTGATATCCTTCAGGACTCCATAATCGCTGGCATTGATGAGGTAAAGCCCAGCACTAGAGCTCTTAAAGGACACCGAGATATTAAACTTATCCGTTACGGAGCCTCCCGCATCATCTGATGCAGTTACGGTTACAAGAAAGTTGCCATTATCAGACGTAGCAGAATTTCTAGGATCAATAACAGCAGTAGGCCTAGCAGGCGTACCACTAATCACCCCAGTAATGGGGTCAAAGGTTAACCCGTTTGGCAAACCGCTGACGCTGTAGCTGGTAATGTTATCGTTGATATCGCCAAAGTTCCCGCTGATATCTATGCTGAGGTTGTGATTGCGAGTGGAGTTCCTGTCGTATTCTACGACAGCATCCACGTCCTCGATCGGAACTCCAACATAGGGTGGATTCTCCAACCGTTTGGTTGCCGATAAAGCTTCGACACTTGCGGGTAGATCGCCGGTTAGGTGGTTACCTTGGAGCCAGAGGTTCCGCAAACCGGTGAGGTTGCCGAGCTCCGGCGGGATTGCGCCGGTGAGCTCATTCTGCCACAGGTACAGGTTTTGTAAACTGGTTAGATTGCCCAACTCAGGGGGGATGGTCCCGGTTAGGGCGTTCGCAGACAACCCGAGGATCTGCAGGTTGGCGAGCTCACCCAACTCGGTCGGGATTGTGCCGGTGATCTCGTTGTTGTGCAGCCGGAGTTTCGTTAAATTACTCAGCTCACCCAGCTCAGACGGTATAGTACCGGTGAGGGAGTTGTTGGTTAAGCTGAGATTTCGTAATTGGTCAAGTCCACCCAGCTCAGGGGGGATGTTGCCGACCAGGTTGTTGTCGTCGAGTTTGATTTCCGTTACTCGCGAATCCTCAACCGTAATCCCATGCCAGGTGGCAACGACATCAGCATCGGGGGGGGTGTCGCTGGCGACGTTCCAGTTTTGCTTGTTTAACCAAGTTTGTCCGCCGGTCTGATTGTACAGGGCCCTTATGCCTAAATAGTCGGTGGCATTGATAGCCGTCATAGGCTTTTCCTCGTCTTTTGGAACTGAATACAGCCTAGCCAACCCGGTTGAGTTTTGCAACCCCTGTTAATTCATTTTTTCTTATGCTTCATATAAGCTGAAGTTTATGGATCTTTGGCGTAGTCAAAACAAAAAGCGCCCCCCATCAAAGGAGAGCGCTTTTTGTTATTTTAGCTAATAATTAGCCATTGATAGCGGGAGCCGTCAAAGCAACCGGAGTAGCTTCACCGGAGGCCAAGTCTAAGGGGAAGTTGTGAGCATTGCGCTCGTGCATTACTTCCATCCCCAGGTTAGCACGGTTGAGCACGTCTGCCCAGGTGCCGATCACGCGACCTTGAGAGTCAATGATGGACTGGTTGAAGTTGAAACCGTTCAGGTTGAAGGCCATCGTGCTCACGCCTAGGGCGGTGAACCAGATACCGATCACCGGCCAGGCACCCAAGAAGAAGTGCAAGGAACGGCTGTTGTTGAAAGAAGCATATTGGAAGATCAAGCGACCGAAGTAGCCGTGAGCTGCTACGATGTTGTAGGTTTCTTCCTCTTGACCGAACTTGTAACCGTAGTTTTGAGATTCTACTTCGGTGGTTTCACGCACCAGAGAAGAAGTCACCAGAGAACCATGCATGGCGGAGAACAGCGATCCGCCGAACACGCCAGCTACACCCAGCATATGGAAGGGGTGCATGAGGATGTTGTGCTCTGCTTGGAACACCAACATGAAGTTGAATGTACCAGAGATCCCTAAAGGCATACCATCAGAGAAGGAACCTTGCCCGATCGGGTAGATCAGAAACACTGCAGTAGCGGCGCTCACAGGTGCGCTGTATGCAACACAGATCCAAGGACGCATACCCAAACGGTAGGATAGTTCCCACTGACGACCCATGTAGCAGCAGATGCCAATGAAGAAGTGGAAGACGATCAGCTGGTAAGGACCGCCGTTGTACAGCCACTCATCCAAGGATGCTGCTTCCCAGATGGGGTAAAAGTGCAGCCCGATCGCATTTGAGCTGGGTACAACCGCACCAGAGATGATGTTGTTGCCGTACAGCAGAGAACCTGCAACCGGTTCGCGGATACCATCAATGTCCACAGGAGGAGCAGCGATGAAAGCGATGATGTAGCAGGTGGTAGCGGTCAGCAGGGTTGGGATCATCAGGACGCCGAACCAGCCTACATACAGCCGGTTGTCGGTGCTGGTCACCCAGTTGCAGAACCGATCCCACAAGGAGGCGCTTTCACGCTGTTGTAAGGTCGTAGTCATGTTACTTATGATTGCTATTTATTTTTCGAGGTACGGATGATGTGTACATCATAACCAGATTGTTAAGCTTTGTAAAGGGGTTTAACACCAGCATTCTGGATGACTCAGATAAGCTTGACTTATTAATGATAGGACTTACGCACAATATCCATATTTAGTGGTTTGTAGGGGTGGCGCCCCTGTGCCTACCCCTACAAGTAGAGTAGGTGCGTAAGTCCTGAATCAGAAGCGATCGGGCCTACTGTGTTGACACTGTACACACAAAGCGTTATATTGGGAGAGATAAGCTTTTGTTAGTTAAGAAGGTGACAGTGATGTCAGCGTCAGAAGTTGAAAAAGCAGCGAGTCAGACCCGTGATGTAAAAATTCACATTAGGGCTAAACAAAATCAACGAGATTTAATCGATCGCGCGGCACAAGTCCAGGGGAAAAGTCGCTCGGAATTCATGCTGGAATCAGCGTACCAAAAAGCCCAAGAAGTTCTTTTATCCGAGTGCTTTTTTGGGGTAGATGAAGTGAAATTTAAGCAATTTGTGGATCGGCTTGATGCCCCCCAACGCGAAATGACAAATTACACACCTTGTTAACAACGAAGTCGCCGTGGGATTAAATCAAGAGCAAAACAAGCTGAATCCCCCAGAAAAGTTCAATTCATCGCATCAAATTGACCAATTTGATTCCGGCAACAGTAAGCTAAATGACTGGCTGAAAAAGCGGGCTTTGAAAAATGAATTAGAGGGTGCTTCACGTACTTATGTTCTCTGCACGGGCCAAGTAGTTATTGCATATTACTGTCTTGCTAATGGGGCAGTTGCGCAAACCATCGCCACGGGTCGAGTTCGCCGGAATATGCCCGATCCAATTCCCGTGATGGTCATTGGCAGACTAGCAGTCGATCGCAATTGGCAAGGCAAAGGAATTGGGCGGGGTTTACTACGAGATGCCATTTTGCGGACTTTAAATGCGGCAGAAATTGCCGGAATTAGAGCAATTCTTGTCCACGCGATTTCTGAATCAGCAAAACAATTCTATGAGAGTTGTGGGTTTACACCTTCACCCATTGAAACCATGACACTGATGGTGACAATTAAGGATGCCCGCGCTTCACTTGGTTTGTCAAATTGAACCGAAATCCAAAATTCGCCTAGCTTTAGATGAAATTCGCGCTCGGGAAAGTACATATTTCCAATAGCAGGACACGGAAGCATAAGTCCCTACAAGTAAGATTGATGACGGTAGGGACTTATGCTTCCGTGTCCTCTTATCTATGATATTAGAGGGAGATATCCAGAAGTTGCATGGCGCAAAATTGCTGGATTGCGCGATATTTTACTCGTTCCCTGGCTCTGCCTGGGAATGCACTACTGGAGGCAGATATTCCCGACTTATATCATATTAAATAAAGCCAAGGACTTGATTAGAAGTAGTTATATGACCGGGCAACGAGAGAAAAAATGAAGGGAGCGATCGGGTTTTCCTTTCTGGCCATGAGTTGCCCAAAAAACAGAAACAGTAGTTTTTGTCAAACTCGGTTTCTGATTCCGCAATGAATCATTATGCCAGAACTCGCGCTTGGGCAATTTCTTTGTCACCGAACGCCCGAACTTGAGACTTAAATAAGGTAATTTTTTTATGGGGAGCGATCGCTTGCTCATAATTCGGTAGCTTCAAGCTATTTCTCCTATTTGTATTAAACTAAGTCGGACTGTCGCCAGTCCGACTCGTCTTCAAAACCGGACGTGAGACTTTCACCTCATCCGGCTCCTCAGTTTCGTCATCCTTGTCATGGATACGGCCTTTGCTACCATCTCTGGCAGACTTATAGTCGTGGCAATAATCGTGTAGCAACTGTAGGTTTGCATACCAGTCCTTACCTCCCCTTGAGGTTGGCAGGATATGGTCCACTTCCCATTTGTCACCATCCTTGAACGTTAGTCCGCATAGCCTGCACTTGCCATCCTGCCTCTTGAGCAGCTTTATTATTCTTGTGCTTACATCTGGGCTCTTCCGTAATCTTTGGCTCCAATAGACTAGGTTACCGTCGAAAGGGCTAGCTGTACCTTTCACCTTTACGTGTCTGACTATCTCAGTTTCGGAGTGTTTGGCCATTGTTATTTCGCCAATTTCTCTGGACTTGCCGGCAAATACCCAATGGTTCTTACCTTCAGTGGTCCAGTATTTCTTAGCTATCCATTGCCCTGATTTGTTGTGATGCCGTCGTGTTGCCCATTGCCAGAGTAATTTCCATAGGTGATTGTCCATGTCGTTGTAAGTTTCCTTACTTACCACTGTCCTGAAATAGTTACTCCATCCCCGTATTACCGGGTTCAGTTTTGCTATCAACGCTGTTTGTGGTGTACATTTATGGCTTTTAACTATCTGTGATAGCTGTTCTTTATGTTTCCTAATGGATTTGTTACTTGGTTTGATTAGGGTCTTGAATCCTAGGGTGGTCCCGTTAGAGTTTTTGCCGCTTCTATGTTTCCCCATTTTGTACTGTCGGATATTGAACCCTAGGAAATCGAATCCTGGGCTCTCTCCCTCCAGCGTGTGAGATATCCTTGTTTTTTCGGCTTTTAACTCTAGACCTATTCCTTTTAGCCAGTCCTCAACTACTCCTCTTGCTTGTTCAATCATTGACCGGTCATCATGCATAACCACAAAGTCATCGGCGTATCTGACTATTGTCAGTTTTGCCTTTTCCTTTTTCGTTTGCGCGAGGCTCATTACTTCCTTTTCTAGTCCGTGAAGGGCTATATTGGCCAGTAATGGGGATATTACTCCCCCCTGTGGAGTCCCGGTTTCCGTGGTTTGCCATGTTCCTTGGTCTATCACCCCGGCTTTTAACCATGCCCGTATTTGTCTGCGGATTGGTGATGTTGTATTCAGTTTATCAAGGAGTGCTGAGTGACTGATTCTGTCGAAGCATTTCGCAATATCCGCATCTAATACCCATTTGGGTTTCGTCTTGATGCTGTTGAATATCGCTTCTATTGCATCGTGGCATCCTCTCCCTGATCTGAATCCGTATGAGTTGGCTTCCATGTACGCCTCCCATTCGGGTTCTAGCGCCTGTTTGACCAACCCTTGTAATGCGCGGTCGTGCATTGTCGGTATCCCTAATGGCCTCTTTTCGTCCCCTCCTGGTTTTGGTATCCATACTCTTCGTGTGGGTTTTGCCTTAACCTTTTTGGTGACTCTGAGTTGGCTTACCAGTTCCTGACGTTGCTTTGGGGTTAGAGCTTTCACTCCATCCACACCTGCCGTTTTCTTTCCCTGGTTCTGTTGACTTACCTGCCGTACCGCTATCATCTTTGCGGACCATGACCTATTCAGTAACCCTTGGAGCTTGCGAACTTTTTGTCTATTGCCTTCCTGTGCCGCTCTGTAAATTCGTTTTTGCAGCTTAAAAACTACTCGCTCTAGCTTCTGCCAGGGGATAGTCTTCCAGTCATACACTCTTCTATTGATGGTGTTCCGTGACATATTAACTACTACTCACAACTTCACAATTGACGAAACCGTGAGGGCGTTAGCTTATCCCATCCATTACAGATGGGCGTTTGTGCTTCTCCACTCAATCTTTCCCAAGTATGACCTGCCAGATGAGAGCAGAGTTTGCGCCTGTGGTGGCTACTCAATCTATCGACCGGTGATTGAGAGTACATACCTGGTTTACTTCGTTCCTACAGATGATTGGTTGTAGTTTTAGATAGGTTCTATATGCCGGGTTTATGGTCAGTGCTTATTGGTCGGCCTTGAGTCCGCCAATGACCTATATCCTTTCCCTTTTGGGCCAGCGTCTCAGCCTTATTACGCTGGTTCTTAATAACGACATCTGTAAACCTTCGCTTTCGCTCATCATGACTACTTGCTTGGCGATAACCGGTTTAGGCTACCGATTAGAGCGCCTTTCCTTCCCGCTTCACGGATTGATGCCATCTCTACCGTGGGGAGGGTGCTGTCACTCCTGCACCTGGAGGGGTGGGCTTTCACCACCATCATCTGTAAGTTGTCAAGGCTAATGAAACCCTGCTAGCGGTCACCATTATTGACTTGTGTCAATTCAGTTTACGCTAAACGAATCGCACTCAAGGAATTAAATCCACGATGTCATGTTTTGCACCTATTCTCACCTCCGATAATGGTGCGATTCCCGCAAAAAAAACGCCCCCCTTTCCAGGAAAGCGTTTTTTTATTTAGTTAGGTAAATTAGCTAATTTTTAGCTAATAATTAGCCATTGATAGCCGGAGCGGTCAAAGCAACGGGAGCAGCTTCACCGGAGGCCAAGTCTAAGGGGAAGTTATGAGCATTGCGCTCGTGCATTACTTCCATCCCCAGGTTAGCGCGGTTTAGGATATCTGCCCAGGTATTGATCACGCGACCTTGAGAGTCAATGATCGACTGGTTGAAGTTGAAACCGTTCAGGTTGAAGGCCATCGTGCTCACGCCCAGGGCTGTGAACCAGATGCCGATCACCGGCCATGCACCCAAGAAGAAGTGCAAGGAACGGCTGTTGTTGAAAGAAGCATATTGGAAGATCAAACGGGTGCATCTCACTTTTGCATGGGCGAGGCATTCGGACCTAAAATGTCGTCTTCTATCATCATTTTTCTACCCGAATGCTTCGCCCCTACATATGGATCTGCAACGCCGAGTTTCATACCGCTAATCAGACCTTTATATTCGCTTTGCTGCTGTGCATTAGTCTTCAAATAGCAGCGTGGTATTGGACCCCGCGCCTCAAATGTGAGGATACCTGCAGGCACAAAAGTATAGGCTTTGCACTCACTGTCTTGTGCGCAGAGCACTTGGCATCCAAAAGGATCGTTACTTTCCATCTCAATATTTTTGTAGTCGGCTCCCTGGCGGTCTGCACCAAACTCCATGGTTAGGGAGTGAAACTTATCGGCATACGCTGGGGTAGCAATGAACACCAGTACAGCCATAAAAGACATGAAAAATATCATCACTGCTTTCATTTTCTTCTCCTTCAAGTAGTCAACTGAAATAAATTACTGCAAAATGCAGTCTAACATCAAGGAATCCCTAGGATCTACTCGGCAGGTTGTTTTCCTTACGTGAATACAGCATAACTAACTTTGTTTAGTTTTGTAAATCCCTGTTAATTTTTTGTAGTTATACCTTATATTAGATAAGCTCTGCTTATGCTCTCGGCTCTGCCTGACCAGCAGCCAAACAAAAAGCGCCCCCCATCAAAGGAGAGCGCTTTTTGTTATTTTAGCTAATAATTAGCCATTGATAGCGGGAGCCGTCAAAGCAACCGGAGTAGCTTCACCGGAGGCCAAGTCTAAGGGGAAGTTGTGAGCATTGCGCTCGTGCATTACTTCCATCCCCAGGTTAGCACGGTTGAGCACGTCTGCCCAGGTGCCGATCACGCGACCTTGAGAGTCAATGATGGACTGGTTGAAGTTGAAACCGTTCAGGTTGAAGGCCATCGTGCTCACGCCTAGGGCGGTGAACCAGATACCGATCACCGGCCAGGCACCCAAGAAGAAGTGCAAGGAACGGCTGTTGTTGAAAGAAGCATATTGGAAGATCAAGCGACCGAAGTAGCCGTGAGCTGCTACGATGTTGTAGGTTTCTTCCTCTTGACCGAACTTGTAACCGTAGTTTTGAGATTCTACTTCGGTGGTTTCACGCACCAGAGAAGAAGTCACCAGAGAACCATGCATGGCGGAGAACAGCGATCCGCCGAACACGCCAGCTACACCCAGCATATGGAAGGGGTGCATGAGGATGTTGTGCTCTGCTTGGAACACCAACATGAAGTTGAATGTACCAGAGATCCCTAAAGGCATACCATCAGAGAAGGAACCTTGCCCGATCGGGTAGATCAGAAACACTGCAGTAGCGGCGCTCACAGGTGCGCTGTATGCAACACAGATCCAAGGACGCATACCCAAACGGTAGGATAGTTCCCACTGACGACCCATGTAGCAGCAGATGCCAATGAAGAAGTGGAAGACGATCAGCTGGTAAGGACCGCCGTTGTACAGCCACTCATCCAAGGATGCTGCTTCCCAGATGGGGTAAAAGTGCAGCCCGATCGCATTTGAGCTGGGTACAACCGCACCAGAGATGATGTTGTTGCCGTACAGCAGAGAACCTGCAACCGGTTCGCGGATACCATCAATGTCCACAGGAGGAGCAGCGATGAAAGCGATGATGTAGCAGGTGGTAGCGGTCAGCAGGGTTGGGATCATCAGGACGCCGAACCAGCCTACATACAGCCGGTTGTCGGTGCTGGTCACCCAGTTGCAGAACCGATCCCACAAGGAGGCGCTTTCACGCTGTTGTAAGGTCGTAGTCATGTTACTTATGATTGCTATTTATTTTTCGAGGTACGTTTGGCAGGTTGTTTCCCTACCTGAATAAAGCATAACTAACTTGATTGAGTTTTGTAAAGGGTTTTGAGAAATTTTTTTTGTTTCTTAGAGATGAAAATGCTGAAACCCATGTATATCAAGAGTTTCGGCTCGTAAAAAAAATGTTAAGATTTGTAACGTACAGCCCCTTCTATACTCTGGTGCCGACCTATGAATGCTTTAACCGGTGTACTTACTGCAATTTTAGAACCGATCCGGGCCAAAGTCCCTGGATGACACCGGCGGATGCTAAAGCGCAACTCCAGCATTTTCAGGGACAGGCGATCGAGATTTTGGTCCTCAGCGGTGAGGTACATTCAGCAAGTAGGCGCAGGGCTGACTGGTTCCAGCGCATATACGATATTTGTGAGTTGGCATTGTCTATGGGATTTTTGCCCCACAGTAATGCTGGCCCACTCAGTTGGCCAGAGATGGTACGATTAAAAGAAGTAAATGTGTCGATGGGGTTGATGCTGGAGCAACTCCACGACCATCTGCCGGTTCACAAACAGGCCCCCAGTAAAGTCCCTGGGGTGAGACTGCAACAACTGGAGTGGGCGGGAAAATTGCACATTCCGTTCACGACTGGGCTATTATTGGGAATTGGAGAGACTCAAACCCATTGGCTCGAAACTTTGCAGGCGATCGCCCAAATACATAACCGGTGGGGACACATACAAGAGGTCATCCTGCAACCTTATCGTCCAGGAGATGGGCAGAGTTGGGAGGCCCCTGGTTTCGATCTCCAGCAACTGCCGGATGTAATTGCCACAGCCCGTCGCCTGCTACCACCGGAGATCACCTTGCAAATTCCTCCCAACCTGGTACTCGGTACCCCCAGTCTGTTAAGGGATTGTGTAGAAGCCGGTGCTAGAGATTTGGGCGGCATCGGACCCAAAGATGAGGTTAATCCCGATTATCCCCATCCCTACTACCGGTCACTGGTAGAGATTTTAGCTCCAGGTGGCTGGAAATTGCTGCCCCGGTTACCGGTTTATCCTCAGTTCGATGGTTGGTTGAGTACCCGACTGCAAAATTTAGTCAAAAAATGGCGATCGGATTTGGCAATTAGGATGAGCATGTGATATAGTCGAATATATAGGTGATGGCGACATAGCCAAGCGGTAAGGCAGAGGTCTGCAAAACCTCCATTCCCCGGTTCAAATCCGGGTGTCGCCTTGATTGAGAAAATAAATGTTGGACTCGCTAGCAACCGATCCCACTCCTAGCTTGATTTCACCGGATATGTTGCCTTACCAATCGAGGACAACCGGTCCCCTGAAGCTGGGAGTGCTGGCTTCTGGTAATGGTAGTAATTTTGAGATCATGATTGAGGCGATCGCGTCGGGGCAACTGCATGCCCAAGTGCAAGTGGTGATTTACAATAATCCGGGAGCGAAGGTGGCCGCCCGGGCGGAACGCTGGGGGGTGCCTGCTATTCTGCTGAACCACCGGGAATACGATCGTCGCGAGTATTTAGATGCTGCCATAGTGGAGGTATTGCAGAGATATGAGGTGGAATGGGTGGTGATGGCTGGGTGGATGCGCATTGTGACACCGGTACTGTTGGATGCTTTTGAGAACCGGGCGATCAATATTCATCCCAGTTTGTTACCGAGTTTCCCAGGCGTGCGGGCTATTGAACAAGCCCTGGCTGCCGGCGTGAAAATTACTGGCTGTACGGTGCATTTGGTGGTTCCAGAGGTGGACGCGGGACCGATCTTGATGCAAGCTGCTGTGCCAGTTATGCCTGATGATACCCCGGAATCTCTACATGCTAGGGTTCAGGTAATGGAACATCGGATCCTGCCACGGGCGATCGCCCTAGCGGCGTCGAGAACATCTAGTTAACCCAGTGTGGCATAAATAAAAATTCCCATAACACAAATTAAGTCGGTTGTCTTTTCTCTCGATCATCTGGAAAGCAAGCCTGCATGAGCTCCACTGACGGTTCTAGAGGTTTTCCTCCATGACGGGCGCTGATTTTGTTTCCTAGTTCTCGCATCTTTTTTAGGGTCTCTCGCCAGTCTGGTAAGGGTTGCAGTTCTGCAAATAGTAAGGTTCGCTCTGCTTCTGAGAGCGATCGAATAATCTCAGCTACCAACTTAAGCCGGGACAGCCGATGATGCAAGACTTTCAGCCCACAGGCAAAAGGGGGCGATCGGCCTCTTTGTCCCGCTTTACGTTGGTATAACCTTGGAGATCGAGAGCTTCGGTTAAGTTACCCAGATCCTCGAAGGAAACGTGTCTGATAGCAATAGCCTGTTTCATAGCTTTCATCTAATTTCGCTAATGATGGGTTACAAGGACGCTAATCCTTAATTAAGATAACAAAGTCAAGTCAACTTTACCAGGTTATGTATTAACTTTTTTGAAGCATGATCTACTATCATAGCAGTCATGTTGGTAGGGTGAGCTTTACCTACCCTACATTGAATGGCACTGATAAGCCGGAGTTGAGCGCTGAAAGTCTTGAAAACTCATAGGGTGGGCACCGCCCACCAACCTTAAGTCAGTGACATTCCACCCTACATTTAGAGGATCTACAGAAATTTAGTTGAGAAGCCCCTGCCGTGCAAAACTATCAAAGCCGCGATCGCATTCCAGAATACCTAACTCTTCTAGGATTTTAACGAGTTTTGTATTATGGCACGAGCAGTGATTTGAGGGCGATCGCCTACTGTGCTGGGATTAACCATGCATCTTGAATCGGTGACTTGTTAAGTATAGCAGAGTTTTCCTTCAACATGATGAGCATATTTGCAAAACATTGAAACGTAGAATATAATTTCAACCGACTTTAGCTAAAAGCCTTTGGGTTTGAAGGGCGGGCCATGAGACTAATCGCCAAAGGTGCAAGATGGGAGATATAACCCCGATCTCGTGCCATTTGGATGACAGTATCTAGAAAACTCTTTAACACTCCTAATACTTGAGGAAGATCGAGAATAAATTGTATCTGTTGGCAGCGATCGCCAAACTTTCTGAGAGTGCAGCTAACTTCACCTTCCGCAGGCACAAACTCGATAATCATCCAACTTTCGGGAAAGTCAAGCTCAATTTTTTCCCCGCTAGCTAATTGGGATATTTTTTCCGGGAGTTCATTGAGAATCAGAATAATATCGGGGTCTAAAAAGATATATTTTACTTCTCCAGCGATTCTGATTGCTACTTTATGGTTGCATTCAAAGCAGAATTTTCGCAAGCTGATTTCTAAATCATCAAGTTCTCCTAATGGGTCATCCGGGGGTTCGAGACCTGGCCATACCCAAGGTTCTGCTAATTGCAGCTCAAACTTTTGATAATTATTCACTTGTTTTCCTCCTATTTAATTATTTCAAAACAACACCATCAGTTACCGGATAGGCTGACTTCAGCGTTCCATCAGCATTTCTGACAACAACTACTCTCGTTACATCTTCAGTTATTGTGCCATCAGGATGATAAACTCGACCGATAGGACGCTTGAAATCGATTATACCGACCCGGATGTTTTGGTGTCACTTTTTCAGCCTCCACCCAGTTTTCGGTTTTGAACCACTGCCCTTGCTCGTCTTGAGTGCTACCAGCGCGCCCCTGAATTGTGCTAGGCTTCTTTTTCGGACCATGATGACGCTCAATATGATCGTAGGCTTTCTGAGATTTATAATTGTTCCACTGTGGCTCTACTCCCCTACCTCTCCATTCACAACCACTGCCTACTTCGATGGATATATCTATTATATCCTGTTGTATGATTTCCACATCCTCTTGAGAAGATGCACCATTGTCACGATCTACGATTGATTTACTCCTTTTATGTCGAACCCATTACTCGATATTATCCCATAATACAGAGAAATTATGCTCAACTGTTGGAGTCGGATAATTTTGCGGCGGCTATCTGGTTTGCCCAGCAAATCGCTAACATGTAAATGGTTCATGGTGCGATCGGGCGGATCAAATCATCGATCTCGGACAGTAGGTTGGGTTGAGGCACGAAAACCGAACAGCCCCAACCCTTCTAGGGGCGATCGCATCCGGGAGTGCGATCGAAAAAAAATAGTTGCTAACCAGGAATTCTCTTGCTTCGCTGTCAGAAGTCGGTTAAAACCGACTAAAAACATTATCATTTTAGCTATAAGTTTTACGGTACTGACTCTCTATAACGACCACAGTCCCGATCGCCTCCCAATTCCGTTCCCTACGAGACGCTCTTAACTCCGAAAGCGCTAAAGCGCTTACTACAAACATTACTACTTCTAGGGGCGATCGCCAGATACCATCTTGTCAAACAAAGCCTGCTTCTTCGAGAACTGCTTGCAGAGTTCCCATTGCCTCACATTCAGAAATGAAAGCTTCTAAAGCTTCTCGGACAGAATGTTTTGCTCCCGAGATAGTTTCTCCAAAACTGGAAACATTAAGCTGTGGGCATACTCCTACATATAAGTCGCCCTCTCGGAAATTTTCCACTCGTACTTCTATCTGCTCTAGCATGGCCGATCGAATCTCCTGTACAGTATCACTTTTTAAGTCTTGGTCAAGAAGCTAGTTTCAAACCTCCCTAATGGCTTTATCTGATAAACTTCGCAGCCATCCACGAGTTTCCTCCTTTTTTAATACTTTCCCCGAGTGAGGATCGGAGATTAACTCCTGTAGGGTGTCTGATAAAACTGCTTGATATTCAGGATCGTCACGCTCTACTGCATCAAATATGTTGTTGATTAGCAGATATACTGCCTGATAATAAGCAATTAGAGCGTCCGCTTGTCCCGTTGCCACTACGAATATCGCGCGGATGCTATGCAAAAAGCTTAAAACCAACTCCTCATCCCCCTGCTGGGTTCAGTAAGTTTGTCAGCTAAGTTTTCCAGCTTTTCACGGTCTTCAATAGATATCTTGTGCCATTGCTTCTCAATTTTAACTGCTGAGGAGCTGTGTTGATTTTTTTGGCAAGCACCATCAGCGACCTAGGTCTATGCCAATAAGGGTGGGTCTCCACAGACCCACCCTTATTGGAGTAATATAATAAGTAGATGCACCGGAACTCCTGATTTTTACTATAACCCATTTTTCGGTAAAAACACAATTCTTCTGGGACACCCCCAAAATCCATCTTTAGCCCCATCTGATAGTATTTACATAAATCTCCCAGACTAATTTTATCTCTCATAAGGGACGATCGGGCAGATTCCCGACAGTGCTGCTTGAAGATAGAGAAATTTTGCTACCGATAGATTATGGGATCCTCTCCATCCTTGGCGGTGACATTCTCATACACCCCCCGATCGCGCTTCACCAGTTTCGTGAAGCCTGCATTTTTGTAATCGTTGTTAGATGCAGGCACCATCAGTCTGGGGACTCCCAGCATCCGACGCACCGGTGCATCGGTAGGAGTGTCCCCCTGATCGATCTGGGCTAACTGGCACAGTTCGCCCCAGGTCTCTAGTTTATCGTGGATGCTGTGCATGACTTCGACCTTCTGATTGTTGCTGGGACAGAAATAGTCGTAGGTAGGCATGGTGATACTCTTCGTCAGTCACTTCAAAGATGTTTGCAAACTATTTTATCAAATGGGCTGGACTCAGGGTGCTAGTCTGAGAACTAGCGCACAGAAGGTAAAGCTATGATTAAATCTTGGATGGTAATTGCGGTGGTTGTTTGTTTGGTGGCGTCCGGCGCTAACTTCATCACTCCCGAAGGCATCAGATGGTTCCGACGCCTGCGACGCCCGGCATGGTTAACCTTTGAATGGGCTATTCCTTTCATTTGGAGTTTCATTTTTATTTGCGGTGCTTGGTCCGCTTACCTTGTCTGGGAGACTGACCCTGGCACTACGAACGCATGGTTACTGATGGGCTTCTACCTGCTAGTGGAAATTGCTATCATTGCCTATACGCCAGTGATGTGCCGACTCCGCAGTCTTAAAGTTGGAACAATTATCGGTGCCACGGGGACTGTTCTGGGTGCCCTTCTGGCCGTAACGGTCTGGCCCGTTTCCAACTGGGGGGCTTTGTTGCTGCTACCATACTTGATTTGGAGTCCTATTGGGACTTATGCTACTTGGGAGATGATGCACCTCAATCCTATAGATGCTTAGTAACGCAAACCTCTATAGGTGGCGATCGTCAGTGTCAGCAGCACAACCGTCCACAACCAACTGGGGATGTCTTCCAAGAGAATAAAAACACCAGTTAGGGCCATGCCAATCAATCCTAAGATGAAGGCTATGGCAAAGGTGGCGATCGAGAAAATGATAATAGCGATAATTTCCAGCATCTTGTTGTCCCCCGATCGATAGAGTATCCATCGGATCATGTTACCACACCGTATCGAGCAATAACCTGACGATCGCGATTTTTGTCGATCGCGCAACCAGGCCCACATTTGATCGCCCAGGGAGAAATGCCACCACTCATTGGGATGACGTTCAAACCCTGCTGCTATCATTATTTCCCACAATAGCTGGCGATGTCGATCGTACTGCTGTTCCACAGGATCGGCACTTTTGGCAAAATGTTCTGGATAAGAACGAGGGGAAATTTCATCGATCGGGGAACCCATGTTAACAGTTCTATTTGCCGCGTCTACCAAGGTAACATCTACAGCACCACCCGTACTGTGGGGCGGCGGTTTGCTGGGATCCTGGGAAGGCAATGCCCAAAATTTATATACTATATCTAGAATATTTTCCCGCTGTTGAGGGGTTAGTTCTCCTGGGTTTAATCCCTGCTTTTGTGCTATTTCCCTAAAGGTGTAATCTACCATAAATTGCTGCACTGCGATCGGGCGGTAGGCGTCGTAAATCTGGATCCGCCAACCTGGTTGACGCTGTTGCAGTTCCGTTTGGGCCGCTATCAGGCGATCGATCGCCCCTTGACGCAGATAATAGGGAGACTTGTCTCCATAAGGTGCTCCCAGGTTTTGATAAGGATGGGGTGAAGATACGGCAAATATATCCAGAGGTATGGGGACCAGTGGTTCTTGACAGTCGATGATGGGAACTTGCTGATAGGGTTTTTTTGACATGCCCATAAACAATTCAAAATTCAAAATTCAAAATTCCGGAAACTGCTGATAACAATGGTTTCAGGGTTTCTGTCTCTGCAATTTCAATGCGGGATAAGTTAAGGGTTTACCGCCGCGTGCAGGAAGATCTCGTTTGGCAAGTGCGCGATCGGCGTCTAGATTGGTTGACGTTAACAGAAGGGGAATATGTGCCTTTACAAGCAGATGCAGAGGGAGTCCTGCGCAGTGAGATTTTTCCAGGTTTGTGGTTAGCAGTACCGGCATTGCTAGAGGAAGATTTTGCTGGGGTGCTGGCAGTTTTGCAAGAGGGGTTAGGGACATCGGATCGTGGGGCATTTGTTCAACAGTTCCGTCAGGTGCAAAGCGATCGCTTTTCGACAACAACTATTGACTCAAAATAATGATAACTTTGGGCTAGCTAAACCCCAAAGTCGTTGCACAATGACACCGATGATAAGAGTTGCAATTTTCAACAATTGGTTGCTATCATCGGTAAAAATGTGCAACTTTTAATTCAATCGATCGGGATCGATGCCCAATTCCTGCAAACGCGCCGCCAATTGTTCGGCTCGTTGCCGCTCAATTTGGGCTTGCCGTTCGGCTTGCTCTCGGGCAAGCCGCTCAATTTGGGCTTGCTGTCGTTCTTGCTCTCGCTGTTGTTCGGCGAGCTGTCGGGCTTGCCGCTCTTGCTCTCGCTGTTGTTCGGCGAGCTGTCGGGCTTGCCGCTCTTGCTCTCGCTGTTGTTCGGCGAGCTGTCGCCGGAGTTGGGCTTCTCGCTCGCCCTCGGAGGGAGTAGAATATCGGTTGCCAAATCGATTGTACCAATACAACCATTCCCGGGTAACTCCCTCAAAAGTTCCTATCTCTGTACCTATTCCCAAGCCTATTTCCGGCATCCAGAGTGGGTTGCCATTTTGCAACTCATATTCTCCTTGTCCGTTGAGACGGTAAATAGTCAATTTTGGCTTGCGTACCCGCCGAGGAGCGTATATTACATAGTACAACACTCCGTATTGGGCGTATTTCTTTTTTTTCTTTTTATACTCGCCTCCTGGGGTTTTCGATACTACCTCTAATGCGAAAGAAGGAATCACTCCGTTTTCTTCCCAGGTGACGTAGCTCAATCGCAGATCTTTATCCTTGATTCGCTCTACTCCCAGACACAAAAATCCATCTGGCGCGATCGCACTTTCTTCGGGATCGTAGTACCACCCTATATCATTCCCAAAAAACCAATCGTTGCGGTCCGCCCAAATGTAGGCAATAATTGACTTTAATAGGTGAGTTATTAAATCTTGAACTTCACTCTCCACTGGCTTATCGTCTTTGTATGGCAACTCTTCCATCGTGGAAGACGCTTTCTGGTTTGGTAATCTAATGCTATCATGAGCTTGGCGGGTAATGCACATTAATTGATGTCTCATGGCTCGCAGAAGTGCGAATTGAGGGAATCTCTTCCACATAATTGTAGCAACTTTTTTACAAATTGTATAACCTCCTTACTACGAACCTGCCGAAGGACTAAAGTCCTTACTACGAACCTGCCGAAGGACTAAAGTCCTTACTACGAACCTGCCGAAGGACTAAAGTCCTTACTACGAACCTGCATCTCGATCGCCTTTTGCCCCCTCTGGGGGGACCGGGTCGTAACCCCCCGGATGGAAGGGATGACAGCGCAATATCCGCGCCACGGCCATCTGAGAACCCCGCCACGCTCCAAACCGCTCCACCGCCGTCAGGGCATACTGGGAACAGCTGGGATAATATCGGCAACTGGCCGGTAACAGGGGTGAGATGGCTGTACGATAGGCCCTAATCAACCGCAGAATCAGCTTCTTCGTCAGTTGGGCCTCTAATCTGGTTCTCTCTAGCACGATCTCAAACCGAAAATTTTGGCATTTCACCCAAAATATCCTACAATGATAAATCTGTATGAAATTTGAGCAAGAGGAAAATAAATGTCGCGATACCGAGGCCCGCGCCTGAGAATTGTTCGGCGCTTGGGGACTTACCTGGTTTAACTCGCAAGACTCCTCGACGAGCATACCCCCCTGGTCAACACGGTCAGGCCCGGAAGAAGAAGTCAGAGTATGCTATTCGTCTGGAGGAGAAGCAGAAGCTCCGTTTTAACTACGGCCTGAGTGAAAAGCAGTTGATGCGCTACGTGAAAAAGGCTCGTCGCATCACCGGTTCTACTGGACAAGTGCTGCTGCAACTGCTGGAAATGCGTTTGGATAACACTGTCTTTCGTCTGGGAATGGCCCCGACTATTCCCGGTGCTCGCCAGTTGGTCAATCACGGTCACGTGACCGTTAATGGTCGGGTGCTGAGTATCCCCTCTTATCAGTGTAAACCTGGGGATGAAATTGGGGTCAGAGACCGCGATCGCTCTCGCCAGCTGGTGGAAACTAATCTGCAATACCCTGGTTTGGCGAACATGCCTTCTCATCTGGAGTTTGATAAAAATAAGATGATCGGTAAGGTGAATGGTATCATCCAGCGGGAATGGATTGCTCTGCAAGTTAACGAGCTGCTGGTGGTGGAATACTATTCCCGGAAGATTTAACTCTTTCTTTGGTTGCACCGCCCCACCCCCCTCTCTCAGGGGGGCTTTTTTCTCGTCATTACAAAATATATCGGGTTCATCAACCCCTTCGCGCAATTGTTGCCCTCGTTCCAACCAACTGTCGGGGGACTGCAAAGATGCATTTTAATAGCAAATCCGACAGCAACTTCGACGGACTATAATCCGATCGGCCTTTCTTTTGGCTTTCTCCAGTCCGTCGAACCCACGTTAACCGAAAGACAACCATCATACTTGCGAGATCATGCCGAAATTGTCACAGAAAACAGCATTAGTAACAGGTGGAAGCCGGGGGATCGGAGCGGCGATCGCCCGTAAACTGGCAGCAGAAGGAGCCAACGTCGCCCTGACCTACTCGAGTTCGGAAGCCAAAGCGCAACAAGTCACCACCGAGTGCCGTGGTTTGGGAGTTCAAGCCGAGGCCATCTGTGCCAACGCCGCCGATATCGACGTAATGAAAGGGTTGGTCGATCGCGTGGTCGATGGCTTCGGACAGTTAGATATTTTAGTCAACAATGCCGCTATTTTTAGCGTTGCCCCCTTAGAAGAATGTAGCGACGAAGATTTTCAAAACATAATCGATATCAACATTCGCGCGGTTTTTCTGACAGCGAGGGCAGCAGCTAAAATAATGCCCTCTGGCGGTCGGATTATCAACATCGGTAGCGGTTCTGCCCACAGCATCCGGTTTCCGAATGAGAGCTTGTATACCATGAGCAAGTGTGCTGTAGTGGGATTTACCCGTGCGTGGGCGCGAGATTTGGGAACTAAAGGTATCACTGTCAACTGCGTACAACCGGGGCCGATCGCTACAGATATGACCCCCGAGGAGGGCGATATTGCCGACATTTACCGAGATATAACTGGCTTGAAACGCTATGGAAAACCGGAAGAAGTTGCCCAACTCGTTGCCTTTTTGGCCAGTGACGATAGCAGCTATATTACGGGGGCTTGCCTCAATATAGATGGAGGGTACGGTACTTAATTGGTAACCTAAGTTGCTCCTATGGCTAGCAACTTAAGGCGGGACAGCCCTAGATGGCTAGGCTTCCAGCCCACAGGCATCTAGGCCGATCTCTATGGCAACGTTGTCCCGCTTTACGTTGATAGCCTATAATTTAAATGCGCGACAGCTTAATAGCAAGGAAAAAGGAAAAAGGCAAATGACTATCGGTTGGATCTATATGTGTTTAGCTATTATTCTGGGATTGGCAGGTGCGACTTGCATAAAGTTGTCCCATGGATTGACGGAGTTAGTCCCTTCGATTATGGTCTTCGTATTCTATGCTGGTTGTATAATTTTATTCGCAGTGGCTCTGAAAAAAATAAATTTGGCCTTGGCTTATGCCATTTGGTCGGGAGTGGGAACGGCAGGAATAACATTGATAGGGATTATGTGGTTGCACGAGGAACTGAGTTGGGGAAAAGTAGTAGGGATTGCTTTAATCGCGATCGGAGTAGTTTCATTAAACTTGACTAATGTAACTGAAAAACAGTTAGCTGACCAACAGTCTGAGTCAGAAAAAGATACAGCAGTTGACGAATATAAAAGCAATAGAAAATTATGTTGGGCTGGATTTATTTAATGTTGTCAGTTGGTTTTGAGTTAGCAGCTACCACTTGTCTAAAGCTCTCAGATGGCTTTACCAAAGTATTGCCATCCATTGGATTATTTGGATTTTATGGATTGTGTTTTTCTTTTTTAGCCCTAGCTGTGAAAACAATCGATATTAGTGTTGCTTATGCAGTTTGGTCCGGTTTAGGAACGACTGCTGTTGTCATCATAGGAATTGTCAAATTTAACGAATCGATAAGTATTAAAACAGTCATTTCAATTGGTATGATAATAACGGGTATGTGCGATTCGTTTACCGTAAATCACCGGTGATGAACCGATGAGGGACCGGTAGCAGGGAATCATTAGCCCTGATAACTTTCAGATGATGGTGGTGCAAGTCCACCTCCCCAGGTGCAGGGGTAAAAGCACCATCCCTACGGTAGCGATGGCATCAATCCGTAAAGCGGGATGGAAAGGCGCGCTGACTGGTAGCCTAAAACTGGTCAACGTCGAGCAAGTGACCATGGTGAGCATAAAGCAAAGATTTGCAGCGTCGTTAAATTAAACCAGTGGAATAAGGCTTACACACTGGCCTCAAAAGGGGAAGGATATGGGTCGTTGGCAATATACTTTTGACCAACAAGCACTGACAAGAAACCCGGCGCAGGGAGTCCACCTAAAGTCATTACCAATCATGTGAAGGAACGAAGTAAACCGGTTGCAGAACTCTTTGTCAGAGTAAAACGATTGAGAAATCTCTCGTCAAGCCAATGATAAAAGTAGTCACCGAAGATGCAAACTCTGTCATCATTAGACAGGTCTCAACCGGGAAAGATTGAGAGGAGAAGCAAAAGACTGCCTGTAATGGGCAGGATAGAGCTGACGCCCTCACGGTATCCAAGAATGTGGAAAGTTAGTAGCAGTACATATGTCACGGAACATCACCAATAGGCGATTGTATGACTGGAAGGCAGTCCCATGGCGAAAGCTAGAACGGACGGTCTTTAAGCTGCAAAAACGGATCTACAGAGCGGCCCAAAATGGCGACAAGCGGTTAGTTCGCAAACTCCAGGGATTATTGACAAGGTCATGGTCGGCAAAAATGATTGCGGTCAGACAGGTCACCCAGCAAAACCAGGGGAAGAAGACGGCAGGGGTGGACGGCGTCACGGCGCTCAAGCCCGGAGAAAGACAACCTCTGGTCAGGCAGCTTCGAGTAAAGAAAGGGGAGAAAGTAAAACCGACCCTCAGGGTATGGATACCAAAGCCCGGACGCGATGAGAAGAGGCCACTGGGAATACCGACAATGTATGACAGAGCCCTACAGGGAGTAGTAAAGATGGCACTAGAACCCGAATGGGAGGCAGTGTTTGAGGCAAATTCCTATGGGTTCAGACGCCCGAGAGGATGCCACGATGCGATCGAAGCGATATTCAGCAACATTCGATACAAGCCCAAATGGGTATTGGATGCAGATATCGCCAAGTGTTTTGACAAAATAGACCACAGAGCACTACTGAGAAAACTGAATAACTCATCACCAATCCGTAGAACAATACGGGGATGGCTAAAAGCCGGAGTGATGGACCGAGGATTATTCCAACCAACAGAAGCTGGCACTCCACAGGGAGGTGTGATATCTCCGCTGTTAGCCAACATCGCGCTTCACGGGTTGGAAACGGTGGTTACGGGGATAGCCCCAAAAATAACAGAGCAGAAGAAAATAACAGTAGTAAGATACGCGGATGACTTTGTAGTAATGCACGAAAACCGGGAGGTAATCGAGCGGGCCAAAGAGGTCATCCAAGAGTGGTTAGCCGAGATAGGACTAGAACTCAAGGCCGAGAAGACACGTATATCCCACACGTTAGATGGGGAAAAACCAGGATTTGATTTCTTGGGATTCAACATCAGACAATACAAGGTGGGACGACACCGCAGCGGCAAATCAACAAATGGCAGTCCACTTGGTTTCAAAACATTAATAAAGCCCAGTCAGAAAGCCATAGAAAGACATAAAGAAAAGCTACGGAGCGTGGTGAAAAGCCATAGGGCCCTACCACAAGTCGCGCTGACAGCCAAATTAAACCCGGTAATACGGGGATGGTGCAACTACTACAGGACGGTAGTCAGCAAAGAGGTGTTTGGGGAAATGGACGTATTCCTATGGGAACAAACATGGAACTGGGCAAAGAGACGACATCCCAATAAGATGAGCTGGTGGATAGCTGAGAAGTACTGGAAACCAGAGAACGGAAAACAGTGGAACTTCAAAGGCAAGCTCAAAGATGGTACAGAGGCGAGGCTAATCCGACACTCGGAAACTGAGATTATCAGGCACGTAAAGGTGAAAGGAAAGGCTTGCCCTATGGATGGAAACCTTGTCTACTGGAGTAAAAGGTTACGAAAAAGCCCGGATGTTAGCACGGGAGTATTGAAGCTGCTGAATAAGCAAAAGGGCAAATGCGGACACTGCGGAATGTTGTTCACGGATGGCGACCGATGGGAAGTTGACCACATCATACCGACCTCAAAGGGAGGGAAAGACAGGTACGACAATCTACAGTTGCTACATGATTATTGTCACCACATCAAAACAGCATCAGACGGTAGTCATGAGGGACGCGCCCGGAAACGGGAAATTGGGACCGAGGAGCCGGATGAGGTGAAAGTCTCACGTCCGGTTTTGAAGACGAGTCGGCCCGGTGACGGGCTGGCTTAGTTTAATAATTGTGCTAGAGTTGTGTTCTTAAACAGGTGCGGCAATGAGTATTTTTGCTTGGTTTATAAACTTCCGAGATGGTTAAGGGTCGATCCCGCCACGCCTCCCACACCCCCTCCCCCCAATACTTCTCGGTTAAGCAGGAAATTCCTCGGGGGGCGAGTGGGGAGTGGGGAGTGGGGAGTGGCCAGAGAGAAGTGGAGAGTGGGGAGTGGCCAGAGAGAAGTGCGCTTCGGTGAAGACACCGACGGTCTCCCTTCTCCCTTCTCCCTTCTCCCTTCTCCCTAACCGAGAAGTATTGCCCCTCCCCCCAATACTTCAAGGGATAGCAATAAATTCCTCGGGGAGTGGGGAGAGTGAAGTGGCCAGTGGCCTCCCGAGAAGTGGGTTCGGTGGACGATACCGACGGGCAAGCCTCAATATTAATGGAGGGTACAGTGCTTAATTAAATGGTCATCTACTTCCTCAATTACAAAGCAAAAGCAGAAAGCCGATCGTAAATTTTGATAGCTCGCTCTACCATTTCTACATCTTCAGTATGAAGCTCGACTTTTACTTCAGTTGGTGCCAATATGGTCGTGCTATTTTCTAGAGTCTGATGCCATTGAGCTTGAAATTCTATTTCGTGAGGTTTCCACTGCTTCAAGCTACCCGTTTCCCACTGAAGCATTTGTGGCTCAAAATCAACCCCAATACTTTGACAATATTGACTTAGAACTTGTTGTGAATCGCGACGGAAACGATTAGCTTCGACAACAATTGGTTGTTTCCCTAACTCATTTGTGACGATGGAAAAGATTCGATCTAAGGCTGTAAAGCCGAACTCTTCCTCTGTCACGGAAACATTTTGCTTATAAATTGAAGCTATTGTCTCCAGAGGATGGCGTATGATAAAGGTATTAATCGCAGAACCTATAAAATCTTTGCTGATATAGGGTAATGCTTGGAATGCCATATCTTTGCAGAATACTAAGGGAGCCACCTTAGACATAATCGCTTCCATCGCCATTGAAGCACTATATTCGTAATGTTCCGGACAATCGCCAAACAGATCCGATCGCCGCCATTTACTGAAGAAGTAAACATCCGCAAACGGCTCGTGAACGATTTCAGTATCGTCTCGTTGTGAAAAAGTCTTTTCAAAAGCAGTAGATATGCTTCTAGGAACTCCCCATAATACCACTATTTTGGGTTTAGTTCCTCCTAACCGTTCAACATTTTTTTGCATGACCATAGACCGAAAAGTCTCCCAATCGACTGATAAAAGTTTGTCTAGATATCTAGCATCCCCGGTAGGATGGTGGAAACCAGGTAATTCACTATACCTGGTTTCTTAATTCAGAATCGACTTACAACCCTGGAGAATTTGACCGTAGCTTTACGAGTTCCCCATCGCCTCCCTAGGCTCTAAGAAACCACTTTCGTGGTAGTAGGACAAGTAACTTTTCAGGATGTTTGAATCTACTGACGGACAGGCGATCGCAGTACCAGCTAACCCCCGCAGAGTATTCTCGCAGTTAAATGGCATGACCACCGATGACATCTCTAAATAAGTGCGATCGCTCCCGGGCATATTTTCAGTGAGAATGGGCAAAACTGGCCCCAATACGTTGTCTGGAGAATTGCCACTGACCTCCTTGAGCTGGTCTAGCCAGCAGTCGTATGCAATCAGATCGAGTGGGTATCCCAAAGCGGCAATTTTTTCAAAGATTCCATTCCAAGATAAAGGCTCGGGATTCACCATATGAAATATTTGCCCGTTAGATTCTTCCTGCCTCGAAAGATGGACAATGGCCCGACTCATATAATCTACGGGAGTCACATCCATGACAACGTCATCATCAAGTTTGGGAGCGCGACCGATTTGAGTAAAGTATTTGACGAGCCGCGAGAACAAATCTTCGGTATTAGAGGCTCCAGTTTGAGAGTGACCGGCGATAAATCCCGGACGGTAGATACTCGCGGGAATCCCTCGCTCGATCGCCGTTTCGATCATTTTTTCGGCAATCCACTTGGTTTGACAGTAGCCCCCATAAACCACTTCACACTCCAGAATATCGTCATCTTCTCGAACCGGTTGCTTCGTTCCGCAATAACGTGGCGATTCAAATACCCCCACTGTAGAAATGTAATGGACCGGTTTGACTTTAATGGTACTGGCTAACCTCAAAATTTCGTGAGTTCCGCGCAAGTTGGCATCTCGCAGGGCCATGTAAGGATAGATGATATTGACCCAAGCCCCAGCGTGATAGATCCCATCGATCTGCTCTCCTAACTGGTAGAATTGTTCTTCGTCTAATCCCAACAAGGGTTGAGATAAATCCCCTATTACCGGCAGGATCCGAGAGAGAAAGTCTTCGTTATCTAGTACGGATTTGACCAGGCGACGCTTCAGGTTCTTTTCAATCTTTTCCTTCGCCTCAGCCTGGCTGTTACAATTACGCACCAGGCAATAAATATTAGCTTTCGTCTGCTCTAATAGTTCTGCCAGTAAAAACGCTCCCAGAAATCCCGTTGCTCCGGTTAATAAAACCCCCTTTGGCTCCCTCGATGCCACCTCCAAGGTGGCGATCGCTCGAATGCTCGGTTCCAACGTTGCTTCCGACAGCATATCTCGGACCCTCATCCCATCCAGGGGACTGGTGGAGTTGGAATGACGGAGGGTTTCTAAGGCTCCTGCCATTCCGGCCACAGTGGGATTTTCAAAGAAGGTATGTAGGGGGAATTTTACCCCAAAACGGTCTTGTACCTGAGAAAGCAACTGCACGATCGTCAGGGAATGTCCTCCCAATTCAGAAAAGTTATCCCACACGCCAATCGGGGAGATGTCGATCGCTTCAGCCCAGATCCCGGCCAATTCCGACTCTACCCGCGATCGGGGGGCGACGAATTCTTGTTCTAGAAGGGGGCGAGTTTTTTGGGGGGCCGGAAGCGATCGCCGCTCTATTTTACCGCTAGGGGTGAGGGGAAACACATCCAAGAACACAAAAGCGGAGGGAATCATATAATCGGGTAGCTTTTGTTTTAAGAAGTTCCGCAGTTTGGGACCCAGGGCTTCCTGACTCTTCATGGGATTATTGGCATAGGTACTCCAATGTCTGAGATCCCCGTGTTGGCTGGAGGAGGGCACCATTAGAGTTGCAGTTAACCCTTTGCGAACGCACGCCACGTCGTAGTAGCCATCGCCCCCGTCTCCCGACCAGGTGATTTTCACGGTATAAGGCAATTGAGATTCTAAATCCCACCAATCTTCCGGTTCTATTCCTCCTGAGGGGAGACTTTGACGCAATTCCCCGGCGGTTTTCCGACATTCGGGATTCGATAGCAACGACACCGCCTGTATATCCTGCCAAATGCGGGCGTTGGGGACGCGAGTAATTTTCAGCAGGTCAATATCCGAGCCCTGCAGTCGCGATCGCACCGAGTCTAAAGTCAACTTATCCTGCTGCCAATCTAACTGCAATGGCTGAACAGTTTGCTCTGGGACCTTTTTCCCAATATGGAGAACGACATCATAACGAAACTTGGTCAGTTCGTTGCGAGCCCGTCCCCGTTTGATTTGGATTTCTACATCGCTAATTTGCGGTAAATACTGGGATAGGGCCACAAAAAATGCCGGTTCGATGAGAAGTTTCTTTTCTTCGGCAATCCGTTGTGTGATTCGTTGGCGCAATGCGGCTGTAGATAGGGAAGCAGGTGCTTGATAAAGTTGCACGGAGGTATGAAAAACCTCTAAGAATGGCAGGCTTTCCAAATCTCCCAGAAAAATACTTCCTCCAAGGGCGATCGACCGAGCGAGTTTTTCTAGGACATCTACGAGATACTTCATGCTCGGGAACATCGGAATCACGGAATTAATCACTGCCGTGTCGAAGGAGCCCGTTTCTATATCCCCGATTTCGTGGGCTGGGGCGGCCATCAGTGCCACTTTTGAGGCTAAATCCCTGCCACTTATTTGACCTTCAATGTAACGAATGGCTTCTGAGGAGAGATCCGTTCCGATATAGCGATCGCATTTAGGGGCGATGCGGAACAGCAACATTCCCGTCCCACAACCTATTTCTAGGACCCGTTGCGGCTGTAAATCCCCTATTCTCGCCACGGTATGTTCTACCCACTCTTCTATTTGATCCCTTGGCAGTTCTTTCCCCGTGTAGCTGTCGTTCCAGCCGCCAACATGCAGGCTCGCATCCCATTCTTGGGATGGTTTTTTGTAAGCTTCATCCCAGATTTCTTCCCATTGTCGCACCCGTTCTTCCTGGACCTTGCCTGGGGATTCCTCCGGCGATCGCGGGATGACATAGGCCACCAAACGCTTGTCGTTGGCCACATCCTCCCGGACCATGACAGTTGTTTCTTTTACTCCCGGATGTTGGTTCAACAAAGCTTCTATTTCCCCGAGTTCGATCCGGAGACCGCGAATTTTCACTTGGTTATCGATCCGACCCAGGTACTCTATGTTGCCATCCGGTAAGTAGCGAGCCAAGTCCCCTGTTTTGTAAAGGCGATCGCCCGATTTTTGGGAAAATGGGTTGGGAATAAATTTTTCCTCCGTCAGTTCCGGTCTGTTCAGATAACCTCGTGCCAAACGGCCAGCACCGCCAATGTGCAACTCTCCTGGAACTCCTGTCGGAGGGAGCTTTCCCGATTCTAGCAATAGATACGCATCTGCACCATCAATCGGTTTCCCAATGGGTACTGTTCCTTCTCCTCTGGAGACTTTGCATACAGTTGAATAGATCGTCGCTTCTGTCGGGCCGTAGCAATTCCATACATGAGGACTTTTCTCTAGCAACCGATTGGCTAGATTTCGCGACAGGGCTTCCCCACCACAGAGAATTTTGAACTGCTTGTCCCCATCCCAACCAGCTTCTAGCACCATATGCCAAGTCGAGGGAGTGCTGACCATGATGGTCGAGCCAGATAAGGTCAGTAACCGTGCTAATTCCTTTCCATCTTTGGTCGCTTCGCTACTGGCAATTACCAGACCTGCGCCGACATTTAGGGGAGAGTAAATTTCCATCACTGAAGTATCGAAGCCAATGCTGGCGACTGCAACTAACCTATCTCGCTCTGTGATTTCAAAATACTTGCAACTGTAGTCGATCGAGCAAACTACAGTCCTATGGCAAATCTTTACCCCTTTGGGCTTCCCTGTAGAGCCTGAAGTGTATATAACATAGGCTAGGTTGTCAGCATCAACCGCACTCTTGGCATTTTCCGAGGGTGCATCCCACTTTCGCAAGGGCGAAGCATTCGGAGAGTCCATCTGTAAACTTATATCATAATTTGTCGCCCGAATGCTTCGCCCCTACAGCTATCTTTGCAAATCTGGGATGCACCCTTTTCCGAACTTTGTGGCGATATTTTCTCCCAATCATTGTCCAAGTCAACCAATACTATATTTTTGGTAGAGCTAGTTGTCAAATCTCGCATTTCTGTCACCAGTTTCTCCTCGGTGACTACGATCGACAAACCCGAATCTTCGACCATGAAAGCCAAACGCTCTTTAGGATAAGCTGGGTCTAATGGCACGTAAGCGCCCCCCGCTTTCATGATTCCCAGCATGGCCACCACCATTGCTAAGGAACGATCTATACAAAGTCCCACTAGAGCCTCTGTCTCCAAACCCAATGTTTGCAAGTAGTGGGCAAATTTATTTGCTCCGGAGTTCAACTCCCCATAGCTTAGTTTTCCCCCTCAAACATTACTGCTACAGCCTTTGGGGTTCGTTTTACCTGCCGTTCAAATAACTGGTGCAGGCAAACAGAGCTATCTAGGTAATCTGCTTCTACTGCACTTGCTTCATGCATTTTCATTTTTATCAATTAGCGAGCTTCTCCCAATTTTTCTCTACCACTCTATCACGCCAACTTCCGAGTATAGGCTGAAATCTAATATCTAATCTCAGCCCCTAGTGCCGCGCGGCTGAAATAATCATCAGTCGGATCGTGGCTTCTTACCTTGCTCCAAAAGCAATCATTACTCCCGAAAGCATTTTTCTGATGATAGCTGAATTTTCCGTAACTTGACAAGGGGGCTGTCTGGATCTTTAACATTTCTTAACAACTCCCTCAGTAGCTCAAAGGGCACTAGCGACATGAGGGTCGTTAAGTAGGGGTAGGGAAGAGAGATGGGAGCGATCGGATGGCGGTCAGATCTAGGATGTAGTGAGGAAGACACTAGCGGGTGGCCTTGGGGCTAACTAAACCGGTGCAGGCGGGCGCAAGATTGTGTAGGCTATATACTAGATCCAGGACAGCAGCATTGAGCTAAACACTATGGAAACTCATCGGACCCAAACAGCATCTTCCCATAGCCTCACCCCAGAAACTCAAATAGATGACCTCCAGCTCAAGCTTGCTCGCGCCAGGTTCAGAGGCGATCGCCGTCTGGATGGCCTAAATGCTTTGGCATCGATGTACTCCGCGCAGTGGGAGTACATCCCACTGCGCTCTGAGATCTGTACCCAGCAATGCTTAACCGAAAAGTATTGAGGGGGGCTGGGGGGATACCTTTTTACGATCTCACGGATCTGATATCACCTGACTCTGCAATAGAGTCGCGTGACTTTGGGATAGAGTCGCGTGACTTTGGGATAGAGTCGCGTGACTTCGGGATAGAGTCGCGTGACTTTGAGATAGAGTCACGCGCAGGCGGGCTTTGTTTATGTAGCCGGACCCTTTAGGGTTGGGCAGTGCGCCCCGAGTAGTGCGGTTAGCGCTCCCGGGGCGCACAGAAGGGGAGGCCTCCTACCTTCGAGGCGATCGTCACGTACCCTGTCATCAAGTCCGTGACTCGACAATAAAGTCACGTGACTCGGCTTACTGACATCAGAAGAGATAGCACAAGAACGGGCGCGATCGAGGTGGTATTCGGGGGGAAACTGTGCTAGACTAGCTCCAGGACAAGAAAATTGAGGTAGACAGTATGGAAACTCATGGAACCCAAACGGCGGTAAAGGATAACATCACCGCAGAAACTCAAATAAATGATCTCCAGCAAGAATTGGCTGACGCCCGGTCGAGAGGCGATCTCCCCGCTGAAGCAAAAGCCCTGGGAAACTTGGGGACTGCATACGGTTGGCGCGGAGAGTATGCAGAGGCGATCGCCTGCTTAGAACAGAGTCTAGCCATTGCGCGGGAAATGGGCAATAAAGAAGCAGAATGGACAGGGTTGTGGAATATCGGCGCAGCTTACGAGCAGTGCGATCGCTTTGAAGAAGAATTAGCTGCATTTACGCGAGCAGAAGAGATTACGAAAGAACTCGCAGATGCAGTTAAGACTATCCCGGAACCAAGCTTGATAAAATTACACGTGCCCAGCCAACTCGGAGAAGACTTGTGGAAAATTCGCCAGCAAGTTATTGCCAGCGGGCTCCCTTTACTGACATCGGAAGAGGTGGCACAAGAACTAAACGAGCGACGTGGTATTCGGGGTTAAACTAAAATGAAACGTACCTATATTGATTCGGGAGTGCTGATCGAAGCAGTGAGAGGAACGAATGCTGTTGCCCTTAAAGCGCGGCGAATTATCACCGACACCAACAGAGAGTTTGCTTCTAGCATTTTTGTCAAGCTGGAAGTTATCCCCAAAGCAACTTACTACAAAAATGCTGCTGAAGTAGCTTTTTACGAAAGGTTTTTCAACTCTGTGGTACATTGGGCTCATCCAGACGATAGAGATAGCACAAGAACGGGCGATCGACGTGGTATTCGGAGTTAAACTGTGCTAGACTAGCTCCAGGACAAGAAAATTGAGGTAGACAGTATGGAAACTCATGGAACCCAAACGGCGGCAAAGGATAACATCACCGCAGAAACTAAAATAGATGACCTCCAGCAAGAATTATCTCGCGCCCGGTCGAGAGGCGATCGCCCCGCAGAAGCAAAAGCCCTGGCAGACTTAGGGACAGCATACGGTTGGCGCTCAGAGTATGCAGAGGCGATCGCCTGCCTGGAACAGAGTCTAGCCATTGCGCGGGAACAGGGCAATAAAGAAGCAGAATGGAGATTGCTGTGGGATCTAGGGGTTACTTACGAGAAGTATGGTAAGCTAGAAGAAGTATTAGCAGCCTTTACTCAAGCAGAAGACATGACGAAAGAATTTGGATATGCTTTTGAAAATATCCCAGAACCCAGCTTGCTAACATTACGGTATTCAAGTGAATTCGGACGCAAAATGTGGATAAATCGCCAGAAATTTATTGCCAGCGGTATGCCCTTACTGACATCGGAAGAGATAGCACAAGAACTAAACGAGCGACGTGGTATTCGGGGTTAAACGAAAATGAAACGCACCTATATTGATTCGGGAGTGCTGATTGAGGCGATGCAAGGTAATAGTGGGACTGCTGTTTCCTTCCAAGCGCAAAGGGTCCTGCTCGAACCCGATCGAGAATTTGCTTCCAGTATTTTTGTCAAGCTGGAAGTTCTCCCCAAAGCAACTTACTACAAAAATGCTGCTGAAGTCGCTTTTTACGAGGATTTTTTCAACTTAGTGGTACATTGGGCTCATCCAGACGATCGCCTCATGCAAGCAGCATATCAGCATGCTTGCGATTTTGGCATCGCTGCTCTTGACGCACTCCACGTCGCTGCGGCAATATCAGTCGGTGCGGAAGAACTAATAACAACTGAGAAGCTTAGCAAGCCAATTCATCGGGCCACTGGTATCACAGTCGTTTCTATCCAGCCAGCTTAACATCGGTGCTGCCTTCGAGGCGATCGTCACGTACCCCTGTCATCAAGTCCGTGACTCGGCAACGCCGTCACGTGACTCTGCTTACTGACATCAGAAGAGATAGCACAAGAACGGGCGCGATCTCTGTGGTATTCGGAGTTAAACTGTGCTAGACTAGCTCCAGGACAAGAAAATTGAGGTAGACAGTATGGAAACTCATGGAACCCAAACGGCGGTAAAGGATAACATCACCGCAGAAACTAAAATAAATGACCTCCAGCAAGAATTGGCTGACGCCCGGTCGAGAGGCGATCGCCCCGCTGAAGCCAAAGCCCTAGCAGACTTAGGGACAGCATACGGTTGGGGCGGAGAGTATGCAGAGGCGATGTATAGCAATTGCGCGGGAACAGGGCAATAAAGAAGCAGAATGGAGATTGCTGTGGGATCTAGGCGTTGCTTACGAGAAGTATGGTAAGCTAGAAGAAGAATTAGCAGCCTTTACTCAAGCAGAAGACATGACGAAAGAATTTGGATATGCTTTTGAAAATATCCCAGAACCCAGCTTGATCGGATTACGATGTGGAACGGAAATTGGAATAGATATCTGGAGGTGTCGCCAGAGAATAGTCGCTAGCGGCGTTCGTTTGCTGACAAGGGAAGAAGTCGCACAAGAACTAAACGAACGGCGAGGCAGTCGGAATTTATTTTTCAGCACCCCTACGTTTCTTGTGGACATTGTTATAGTTAAAACAAGGCTCGCCCTTACTTGATGGGATATAAGATCCGAACGCGGTCCAGTTGTCTCCCCAGACGATCGCCTGGGGAAGTTGTATATCTCGGAATAGTTTATTGAGATTCGGACTCGGCGGCGATCGCCTGTAAAGCGCGATCGATGATGTCTTCTCTGTTAACCATAGTTTCCAGGGTAGCAGCATCATAAGCACCTTCATCAACTTCCAGGGCTGCTTTCTTGATAGCTTTTGGGTAAGCTTCTTGTTGGTAGATACAGGCTCCAGCTACACTATTACGGGTAAATGTATTGAAATCTCTGGGTTGCGATCTGCAAAATCCTCTACGTCGCCTCCGGATACCAACAGGTGGTGGCATTATTACAGCCTCAGTGGTAATTTTACCTTGGTTTAACTGTCTGGGTCAATTTGTTGAAAACTTCCCGATCGTCGCTTACACTTTACCAGCGACGAATTTTACAGATGGTCTATTGGGGATGGACTTTCTCACCCTTTGTCGCGCAGTTATCTCTGTTGCAGAAGCAGAAATTCGCTGTCCTCAATCTACCTAAGACCTGTTAGATCGTATCCGCGTAATTGACTTTAATATCCTAGGTTCCCATTCTTACTACGAACCTAGGGGAAACGCTAAAGCGTTTACTACGAACCTAGGGCAAACGCTTTAGCGTTTACTACGAACCTAGGGGAAACGCTAAAGCGTTTACTACGAACCTAGGGCAAACGCTAAAGCGTTTACTACGAACCGGGGAACGGGGATTAATCGTGAATTAAACTTATCCGCCAATCTGAGACATGGTGCGCCCGTAACTTCCCGTCGTCCCAGAATCTCGCTGCTTGTAGTTAATCTCTGGTTTTATCCTCAGCAACTGACTCACTCTCTCCCTTAACTCAGCAGTATCTACCCCCTGACGCAGACCCGTTTTTAAATCAATTTGACCTGTTTCATTCAGCAGACAGGGTCGCAACCATCCATCCGCTGATAGCCGCATCCGGTTACAGCGATCGCAAAAACATTCTGACATCTGACTGATGAACCCGATCGTCCCTTTAGCACCGGGTATTTGGAATACATCCGCAGGACCATTACCCCGTACTTCCGATTTTTCCGGAACGGTGGATATTAACCCCCAGCGATCGCCTATCCATTCTCGCAACTCGGACGAGGGTATCCACGCCCGTCCGCGTTGCGTGCGCGCAGCGCAATCGTCAAATAACTGCATATTCCCGATCGGCATAAATTCAATAAAGCGCACGTGCCACTGACGGTCGATCGTCAGGGCCGCCAAATCCAGGACCTCGCTGTCATTTACCCCGGGAATCACCACCACATTCAGTTTTAGCGGGTCGAACCCCACCTGATATGCCGCTTGAATCCCCTCCCAGGTCCTCTCCCACCTGCTTCTACCCCGATTTCTGATAATTTTGTCAAAAGTCTCCGGATCCAGGGAATCTAGGCTAATATTAATCCGCCGCAACCCCGCATCGTACAAATCCTGGGCCAGACTTGCCAGCAGAAACCCATTGGTCGTCATTGCCAAGTCTTCCGTTTCCGGCAGCGCCGCTATATCCCCCACTAAATCTACCACTCCTGGGCGCAGCAGCGGTTCCCCACCCGTCAGGCGAAACCGGGTAAACCCCAAGGGGATAAACACTTCCTTCAGCAGATTCAGGATTTCCGCATGAGTCAGTAACTGCTGTTGCCAGATATATTCTAGTTCTGCCCCTTCCGGCATGCAATATTGACAGCGGAAGTTACAGCGATCGATCAGACTAATGCGGAGATAATCGACTTTGTTCATCAGCACCAACGCCCCCTCCCAACGCTTTAACTTTTCTTAAGGAATCAATCTGCCTTTGGGTAGCAGTTACATGTGCTATCCTAGCCTGAATATCCTTAAGGATTCATCTAAATTCTACAAAAGTTAACTACCGAACAAATCCAGTGACTCTCCAGACCGCACAAGCGCCTCCAAAAACAACCTTGAGGGAACTGAACCGCCAGATGATCGTGATTCTCGACTTCGGTTCCCAGTATTCTGAACTGATTGCTCGTCGCATCCGCGAAACGCAAGTTTATTCAGAAGTCCTATCCTACCGCACCAGTGCTGAAAAACTACGGCTACTCAATCCCCAGGGAATTATTCTCTCTGGCGGCCCCAATTCCGTCTATGATGCCAATGCACCCCAATGCGACCCCGAAATTTGGCAGCTGGGCATTCCCATCCTGGGTGTATGCTACGGCATGCAACTAATGGTACAGCAACTGGGTGGGGAAGTGACAAGGGATCAACGGGGTGAGTATGGCAAAGCATTACTCTCCATCAACGATCCCACGGACTTGCTCACTAATGTCGAAGATCGCACTACCATGTGGATGAGCCATGCAGATTCTTGTATCAAATTACCCTCCGGATTTGAAATTCTGGCTCACACGTCCAATACTCCCGGCGCGGCGATCGCCCACCACGCCAAGAAGCTGTATGGCGTGCAGTTCCATCCGGAGGTGGTTCACTCCATCGGTGGACTGGCGCTAATTCGTAACTTTGTTTACCATATCTGTGAGTGCCAACCCACCTGGACGACAGAAGCATTCGTGGAAGAAGCCATCCGGGAAATCCGCGCTAAAGTGGGAGACAAGCGGGTGTTACTGGCCCTCTCAGGGGGCGTAGACTCTTCAACCCTGGCATTCTTGCTACACAAAGCTATTGGCGACCAACTGACCTGCATGTTTATCGACCAAGGGTTCATGCGCAAATACGAACCAGAAAATTTGGTGCAGCTGTTCCAGGAGAAATTCCACATTCGAGTCGAGTACGTACTGGCACGCGATCGCTTCCTGAAGCAGATCGAAGGCGTCACGGACCCGGAAGTAAAGCGCAAGCGTATCGGTCACGAATTCATCAAGGTCTTTGAAGAAGAATCAAAGCGACTCGGACCCTTTGATTATCTCGCCCAAGGCACCCTTTATCCAGACGTGATCGAATCCGCTGACACCAACCTTGACCCCCAGACAGGGGAACGAGTAGCGGTGAAAATCAAAAGCCATCACAACGTTGGCGGCCTGCCAAAAGACCTGCGATTTAAGTTAGTCGAACCCCTGCGGAAACTATTTAAGGATGAAGTTCGCAAACTGGGGCGATCGATCGGTCTGCCAGAAGAGATTGTCCAGCGCCATCCCTTCCCCGGTCCCGGACTGGCCATTCGCATCATCGGCGAGGTGACCGCAGAAAGGCTGAAGATTCTGCGTAATGCAGATTACGTCGTCCGCGACGAAATTAAGAAGTGGGGGATGTATCATGACTTTTGGCAAGCCTTTGCTGTCTTGCTGCCCACAATCCGCACGGTCGGCGTCATGGGGGACCAACGTACCTATGCCCACCCGATCGTCCTGCGCTTGATTTCCAGCGAAGATGGCATGACTGCTGATTGGTCTCGGGTTCCTTACGACCTGTTGGAGGCGATTTCTAATCGCATCGTCAACGAAGTCAAAGGCGTTAACCGCGTCGCTTACGACATTACCTCCAAACCCCCTGGCACCATTGAGTGGGAATAGCTCGGTTAATAACTTGTCATTGCGAGGGGGGGGGAACTCAAACCAACATTATGGGATCTCCGCGCTCGATCCCCCGAAGCAATCTCACGAAAGTTTGATTTATTAACTTCCTCGCCTAATTCTGCTGATACCAGTTTAAATAAATTGCCAGCGACTCTCTTGACGTTCGCTTCCGAACAGTAATGGCGTGAGGCAATTTCCCTGTATTTGGCATTATCCCAGATCCCGGTCAACACCTCTTGTTCCAAGTGTTTGCCCGTTTTGGCCACCACTAACTCATCTAGCCATTTCTGAATTTCTTGGACATCCATGTGCGATATAGATATTGGTTTTGGGGTATTGTACTACCTTTTTCACTCTTTGGCAACTTTGACGACTAAATTTTACTTGATTATACTAATATGGGCTAGAAAAAGTTTTTCAAAGTCTATACTAAACGAGACTTTTTATTACTGTGCAAATCCCACGTCATCCCTTACCCGCTAACCTGCTGAGATCGATTTTTCGCAAACTCCTTAATCACAGGTTGCAGGATAAAGCGCGATGCTTCCGACTCTGTTACTTTCTCAACTAAACAACGTCTCTTCAAAGATTGTACTGCTTTCCACAACTCGGGCTGAGATAAGGGTACCCCCCTCGCAATGACAGATAAGATGCTATCCCTTGAGGTATTGGGACATCTCCAACTTTAGATCGATTAAGAAACCCGGTTTTCTGTAAAAACCGGGTTTCTGGGCAACTCACATCAAGAAGTCACACCCAGATCGGCGATCGCCAATTGGCAAGCGGACCTTAACCATTCCTTGAATTTTTGTGGAAAACAGCTAATTCTTTGTGGAAAAGCCCGATCCTCTGTGGAAAACCTACCTGTCTCGGCGTCTGGACCGTGCCGGTCCAGGCACCGCAGGTTCATAGGCGATCCGATCTGACTTGTATTCTGGAGGTTCGACGTGAATTAAGACCCGGACGGGGTCGTACTTGGCTGCTAGCAGGGCTTCGACTTCTTCGGTAATCTGATGGGACTTTTCCACATCAGTGGCATCGACAATCAGGTGCATTTCAATGAAGGCTTGGCGGCCCACTACTCCCCGGGAAGCGATGTTATGACAGTTGAGGAAGCTGGTGACTTGGATGACGATCGCGTGAATGGCTTCCGGGGCGATCGCCATCTCGTCCACCAGCCAAGGAAGATTAGCTTTGAGCACTTTCCAGGCGCTGGCAAACACCAAAACCGCCACGGGAAAGGCCAAAATCACGTTCGTAGGGATGTTGCCGATCGGGTTGCGGCGAGGCCAAGCGAATCGTTACCAGTCCCAAAACGTTGTTAGCACTATCTGTGATACTGTGTAAAGCGTCAGCTAGCAAACTCAGCGCCCCCGTATGCCAACCCACAACGCCTAAGATCAGAAGTATATCAGGCTTGTAAAAATAGCAAAGCCATGATAGGAGGGGTGATATTTTTCCCTGATTAGACATAAATTTATCTCCTATGATTTTAGCGAAACTTTTAGCTATAATCATCAAATTTCAGGTTATTGAGATTTATTTTTAGAGACAAGAGATTAAATATGCTTCCCGAGCTAACTAATTTTTATGATATTTTAGGATGATGTAGGAATTAATTGTAATTGCTCAAATATGAATCAACTGAAACTAAATTTGACGGACGGTTCGGTGACCTTTGGCTTTACAGCCTCGGCGGCCCGGGACTTACAGGGGGCGATCGGGGAACTGATGCAAAGCCTGAAAGCGGTAGCGGCGGCCAAACCGGCTAGCGGTGGCAGAGTGACTCCCCAGCCGCCGATGGAATATCGGTACGCAGGCGACGTGTTCCTAGAGATTTTCTGCAACCCCAATATCTACGCCAGTCCCTTTGCGGCTAAAGTGCTGATTACACTGCGGGACGATCGCATCCGGGTGTCAACGGAAGCGGAACTGACTCGGGTGATTGAGGATCTGAATCTATACTTAGAGCAGGTAGAGGGGTAGGCATAAACAACACCCAGAAACCGGGTTAGAGAGTCCGACGCAGGTAATCTGGGCACCTGCGTCAGTTTTCTGTAAAGATAATTAATATATAAACCACCCTAGAGATTGAGGAAATCGCAGGAATCGGAGAAAATGGGAAACGAAAAAATAGTTCTTTTATCGCGTAGAGAAATAGAGAAGATGCGTCGGGCAGGGCGCTTGGCAGCGAAACTGTTAGACCATCTAGCACCAATGGTGCAGCCCGGAGTCAGCACTCTGGAGTTGAATGACGAAGCGGAACGCTGGACCCAGGCCCATGGGGCCAAAAGCGCCCCCCTCAATTATCACGAGTTTCCCAAGTCTATCTGCACCAGTGTCAATCACGTGATCTGTCACGGCATTCCCAATGGCAAGCAGATTCTCAAAGATGGTGACATCATCAATATAGATGTGACGCCGATTCTGGACGGTTACCACGGGGACAGTTCCAGGACATTCTTTGTGGGTACTCCTTCTCCCGTAGCGAAAAAGCTGGTGGAGGTAACGGAAGAATGTTTGAGAAGGGGGATAGGGGCAGTGAGGCCCGGAGGCCGCATTGGGGATATTGGTGCGGCAATTCAAGAGTATGCAGAGGCAAATGGCTTTTCGGTAGTGCGAGATTTTGTCGGACATGGGGTCCACAAGGTGTTCCACGCACCGCCCCAAATTCCTCACTACGGTACGCGGGGTAAGGGCAAGCGTCTGCGCAAGGGCATGGTGTTTACGATCGAACCGATGATTAATGAGGGCACCCACGAAGCTGAGGTGTTGGCGGATAAATGGACGGCAATTACAAAAGATCGTAAGCTTTCAGCGCAGTTCGAGCATACAGTAGTTGTCACGGAAGATGGAGTAGAAATTCTGACTCTGCGCGAAGAAGATGCGGAACTAAAGATGGCGTCCTAAAAGGTTCGTAGTAAGGACGAACGTCCTTCAAGGTTTGGGAATTAAGAAACCCGGTTTTTCCAAAAAACCGGGTTTCTGGGTCACCCGGAAATTTACCCACCCGCTTTCATAGCCTTTCTGTCTAGTCAAGTTTACTCTGAGAGTGCGGATGATTAATCATAATCCTGAAGATGGGAATGAAAAACAGCAGCTCTTAAGGGAAGAACAAGTGGCACAATTGGCAGATAGTCTCGAACTTGCCAAAACTATCGAAGTTCAAGCCAAACAATTATCAGAAATGATAGAGGCGTTTGCCATAAAATACGAACGTCGTCTGGCTGATGTTAGACGGGCAGCAGGGCAAAAATAATCACATTTGTCCGGGTAGTCGCCTGTTGGGTGGCGCTGCGATCGCCCCCAACTACGACTTGCTGAATTTTGCTCGCCGGAGAGCGATCGCCACTTCGATTATACCGTGACGGGAGACATCGTTTCGCTTAAGGCGGGATTAAAGTTCTGGATTTTTTGAGAAGCATTGAGTATTTCAATGCCAATAGCATTACCTTCGGCATCGTAATCTATAATAACACCAGGACTTACTGCATCGCTTTCTTCAATTTCTGCTTGACTCCAATTAATCCTTAATACATCCACTTCAACATCGTATTTAGCTTCCATCTGTATCCAAAAACAATGCCACTGACAACTCTGAAGATTTCAATGTCTTCTCCCACCAAACGGTAGAGAAGAATATAACCGTCTATAGGAACTCCGCGTAACTGGGGAGCTAACTCTTCATAGCTTTTGCCGGGGAAAGTTGACCAAATTTTGGTATTTTTTTTCCAAGGCATCCAAAAAGCGATCGACAGCATCGAGACTGTAACCGGACAAATAGTTAAAAATCTCATCCAAGTCCTGTAGAGCTTCATCTGTTAACTTATAGGTACTCATCCTTTCTGGGACTCCCTTGCTTGACTCAGTTTTGCTCGCAGTCTCGCCATCGCAACTTTACCATCCGTTAGCTGTCCCCGGTTTGCTTGTTCTATACCGATCGCCACTTTTTTTCTGGTTTCATCTAACCATTGTTGGTAATGTTCGTCGCGTTCCTCCAGCAGTTTAAACGCTTCGGCGATGACTTCATCGATAGTACCATATTTGCCGCTGTCGAGTTTTTCTCTAAGGAACTTTTCCTGTTGTGGTTTTAGGGTGATGTTCATTGTTTATCGAGGAAGATACTTCTCTAATAGTAGAGTCAGACAACTCTTCGATGTCGCCACCTACCAAGATATCTGAGGAGGGTTTATTTTTGGAAGCCGTCGCCAGCTTCGCGGGAACAGGGCTGGACTCTTTCCAGAACCACCGTGCTTTAACCGGTAGTGCCAATCCCCTCTCCAGCCTCCTCCCTGGTGAGAGAAAACTGGATACTTCTCTAAGATAGCTCCTTTTCATTCTCATGTCAACAACAAATATTTTGTTTTGCCCTCGTCCAGAGCCCAGAGCGAGGTTCTGGCCCGACAATAGGAGGTCCAAAACAATTCCCCCATACCCCGAGAACTAAAATCATTACTACGAACGAAAGGCGATCGCCTCCGTCCGCTTAATGTTATTATATGAGGTAATGAAAACAGAATCGATTCTATCTAACAGGAGTCAAAGCATGGCAATTGTCAGATATCTGAAAAAATTCATCTGCTTCACCACAACACCGGAATTGCCATTTGATTGTGCTTTCACTTTTATGGCTTTCGGTGACATAGAATAATTTGACATGGCCCCTGATTTTACAAGTCTGTTAACAGCCTGGCTTTCCTGAGAATAAAGGCGAGTACAGTCTCTTCTCGGGAAATTATATCAGCCCGGCCTTCCATCCCAGATTGAATTTTACATTCTCGTCCAGGGGCAGTCAATTTCAGGCTTTCAGGGGCGATCGTCACTTGGAAGTTGCCAGCAGCAGCATTCTGGTCCTGAGTTTCCGGGGCGATCGCATCTGGAGAAATAGCGGTGACGGTGCCTGGGAGGGTGCCAAAATCGGGATAGGGACAGGCGGAGACGCGCATTTGCACTGTTTGTCCCCTGGCGACTTTGCTAATATCAACTGATGAGACCAAAGCTTTGATTGCTAAGGGGGCTTCGCTGGGGGCAATTTGGGCGATCGTCTCTCCGGGACTTACCACTTGGCCGCTGTTGCGGAGATGCAGTTCCTGGATGATGCCCGATGCGGAGGCCCGGATCGCTGTTTGTTGGAGTTCTGTTTCCGTTTGTTGGAGTTCTTTGCCGTCCCGACTGAGTTGATTTTGCAGTTCCACTTGCCGCTGCATGAGGGCTTGCAGTTCTTGGTTTAATCTGGCCGAAGTGGCTGCACCTGCGGCTTTTTCTTGGGCAACTCTTTCCTTTGCTATGGCCACGGTGGCATCGGTGGGATTTTGGGCAGCCGAAGCCCGTTGCAGTCTCGCCAGGGCCGCTTCTATGGCTCTTTCTTGTTGGGAGATCGCCTGCGAACGTGCTTCTACGAGGGCTGTTTGGGATGCTGTAGCTTGAGCTTGCTGCTCTACTGCTAATTGTACCTCTTCAAATTGGTCTAGGGCAATAGATCCAGACTCCACTAAGGGCTGATAGCGATCGCGCTTTTTCCGGGCCGCCTGCCAGGATGCTGCTGTGGACCGCAAGTTCGCCTCTGCCGATTTTAACTCTGCCCTTTGCTGTTGCAATTGCTTTTGGGCAAGCCCTAAATTCGCTTCTGCTTCCTTCACCTCCGCTGCCGAGGTTATTTCTCTGTCTTGAAACTCCCGTTGGGCCCGTAGTAGTTCCGCTGATGCTGAGGCGATCGCCCGGTTGCTGCGATCGCCTTCTGCGGCAATTTGCTTCCCGATCGCCTTTATCTGGGCATCTACAGAAGCCAGTTGCGCTGTCAGTTGACCGATATTTCCTTGCAACTGACTCTTTTGAGTTTGCAGGCGTCCGTCATCGATATAGGCGACGATCTCATCTTTTTTTACTCCCCGATCGCTCTCAACTTCGATACTTTTAATTGTCCCCGCGATCGGGGACTGGACGAGGCGCAGTTCCCCCGCCGGACGAATGGTTCCTGGGGCTTTGATCGTGACCTTGTATTTGAGCATGGCCGAGAGGGCGATCGCCGATCCAAAGGCAGCGATCAGGACTATTCCTCCGAGAGTAGTCCAGTTGCTAAGAGGAGGTAAGAATTCCTCTGGGGTAGCCGGGTGAAGAAATTGGGGATGAGATTCGTCGAACATTTGATTTACAGGAAATTATCTGTTATCATATTAATATAGCAGAAGCAAATGAGGAAATGAGGAAATGAGGAACAAAAACAATCCAATGCCATACGATAATTTATGCAAATATCTGTGCGAGAAATACCCGGAGGCCTTTTCCAGTTGGATATACGGACAGCGGACAAGGAATGTAGAAGTGTTGAAAACGGAATTGACTATGGAGCCAATTCGGGCCGACTCGGTGACATTTTTACGCACCGCCGAGCGGATATTGCATCTGGAATTTCAGCTCCAGTTGCCGAAAAGGAAACCCATGCCACTGCGGATGCTAAACTATTTTGTAAGGCTGCATTGGGACTACGAGTTGCCCGTTACCCAGGTGGTAATTTGGCTGAAACCAACAACCAATCCGGCGGTTTTTGAGACTCAGTTCAAGCTAGAATCGACTCAACACGAGTATAAGGTCATCCGCATTTGGGAGGAATCACCGGAAATCTTCTTGCAAGAGCCAGCGTTATTGCCACTGGCGACATTGGCCGCGACGGAGAATAGTTCCGCATTGCTCGGTCAGGTAGCCGAGCAGGTGAGTAAGATAGAAGAACCTGCGGAACGAGACGAAATTTCAGCTTGTACTCAGATTCTAGCAGGCTTGCGGTTTAAGAAGGATGTAATTCGGAATTTTTTCCGGGAGGAAATTATGCAGGAATCAGTGATTTACCAGGAGATCATCCAAAAAGGAATGCAGAAAGGGGTACTAGAGACAGTTACGCTCCTACTGACCGATCGCTTCGGTGCCCTTGACGAGAATTTGCAACAGCGCATTGAACAGCACCCTCCCTCTACCTACTACTCAGTTGCAGGATTTGGCACGGGCATTGTTCAATTTATCTTCGGTCACAAATTTGGTGAATTGGTTACGGGAACGGCAGATGTAAGCTAAGAACGGGTGGGCGATCGCCCACCTGGCTGGCTACAAGCTACAATGCTACAAGTGAGGTAATTATGATCGAATCAGTGATTTACCAGGACATCCTCCAAAAAGGAATTCACCAAGGGGTACTAGAGGTAGTTAGCGGCAACTGACTCGCCGTTTCGGTACCATTGACGATAATTTGGAACAGCGCATTGAACAGCACCCTCCCTCTACCTACTACTCAGTTGCAGGATTTGGCACGGGCATTGTTCAATTTATCTTCGGTCACAAATTTGGTGAATTGGTTACGGGAACGGCAGATGTAAGCTAAGAACGGGTGGGCGATCGCCCACCTGGCTGGCTACAAGCTACAATGCTACAAGTGAGGTAATTATGATCGAATCAGTGATTTACCAGGACATCCTCCAAAAAGGAATTCACCAAGGGGTACTAGAGGTAGTTAGCGGCAACTGACTCGCCGTTTCGGTACCATTGACGATAATTTGGAACAGCGCATTGAACAGCACCCTCCCTCTACCTACTACTCAGTTGCAGGATTTGGCACGGGCATTGTTCAATTTATCTTCGGTCACAAATTTGGTGAATTGGTTACGGGAACGGCAGATGTAAGCTAAGAACGGGTGGGCGATCGCCCACCTTGCTTGCTAAAAGTGGGGTTCCCTACCACCATCGATGTTGGATGGCGCTGGCGATCGCCCCAAGTAGGGAATGAGTGAGATAATTAATTTATTACGCAAGAATGCCAGTCGCCCCTACAGGGTATCCGACAGGGAGGGCCCATATTAGATCGACGGGTTTTGACCACACCCGGTGAAGACCTTGAATAGATCTATTCCGACCGATAATAAGTTTATTTTTGCCAAAAATAGGCTTACTTTTGCCAAGAATAAATCAATTCTCTCTCACATGAAGCTTACTTTTACCAAGAATAAATCAATTTTCTCTCACATGAAGCTTACTTTTGCCAGGAATAAATCAATTCTCTCTCACATGAAGCTTACTTTTGCCAATCAATTCTCTCTCACATGAAGCTCACTTTTGCCAAGAATAATCAATTCTCTCTCACATGAAGCTTACTTTGCTGCGAGAGTTCCGGGATGCGCCGAACAAAAGGATGGGCAACCCCCGACTGGCATTCTTGCGCAAATGATGACATCACAAGATAGATGTCCTTCCCGAATGCTCTCCTACCAACGGGTTTTGACCACACCCTTGACCACACCCCAACTATTGCCTATCTCACCTCACATCTCACATAAGTACAACGGGTGTGGTCAAAAGTAGTTGATCGCCAGGTGCATCTCAGATACATGTATACAGCCCCTTCACGTCAAGAGACATCTGGGAAAAATCTCAAAACCTCCAGTAGTGCTATGATATCGGGTGGAGATGTGCCGCCCCTTTGCCCCGATGCCGATGCTTCTTGTTGGGATCCTGTCCGACACGAGCATGGCAAGCCTGTTAATTTAGCATAACATGCTCCTTAGTTGTGGTTGCGGGCAAGTCTGGGTCCAGGCAACTCCAGCAGACTGCCCGATCGCGGGTGCAGGTTTCATGCTACCATATCAAATATAGCGGTTTTACCGTGAGGTACAGCCGGAATCTGGAACGGGTGCATCTTGTATCTGTAGGGGCGAAGCATTTCGGCGACAAATTGAGTCATAAACCGACCGATTTACTATCGAAATGCTTCCGGCGCACGTGAGATACACCCTCTGGCACTCTGGGCACAGAAACCCTCAGGGCCATTCTGTACCTCACCTTTAGCAGAATACGCTATATTGAATATTGCCCCATACTTATTTAACATGCTTGTAGACCATATAATTCTCAAAAATTGGCGAAATTTCCCAGCGGTAGATGTTTCATTAGGAAATCGAGTTTTTTTAGTTGGGCCTAACGCTTGCGGTAAATCCAACTTTCTGGATGTCTTTAGGTTTTTGCACGATCTTGCCAAACCGGGAGGCGGTTTACAGAGGGCTATCAGTACCAGGGGCGGCCTATTTCAAATCCGCTGTTTGTCAGCTACCTTTAGTTCCTCACCAGATATCGAGATAGAAATACATCTGGCCCCAGCACCATATCAAAAACAAATCTGGAAGTATGCTATCGGTATCAGACAACATCAGGGAGACGATCGTCAACCCTATGTAAGCTACGAACGGGTATGGAAGGGGGAGACGATGCTGCTCTCACGACCGGATAAAGAGGATGAAAAAGATGAGCTAAGATTAACACAGACGCACCTGGAACAAATCAGCGCTAATGGGGAATTTAGGGCAATAGCTAAATTCTTTCAATCTGTTCTATATCTACACCTGGTGCCCCAGTTACTTCGTCATCCCCAGGCTTTTTCTGGATATGGAGTTTCCGAAGATCCTTTTGGGCGCAGTTTTTTGGAACGGGTGACTAAAACACCCGAGGTTATTCGCCAAGAACGCCTCGCCATAATTGAAAAAGCTTTGCGGATAGCAGTTAGAGAATTAAATCATATCACACTGATAAAAGACGAGATGGGTATTCCTCATTTGCAGGCAAAATATGAACACTGGCATGGAGATGCAGGTAAACAAAGTGAAGAGCAATTCTCAGATGGAACCTTACGTCTAATTGGTTTACTCTGGTCATTGTTAGAAAATGAATCACTACTGCTTCTCGAAGAACCTGAGTTATCCTTGAACCCAGGCATCGTCAGGAAATTGCCCTCTCTAATGTATCGCATACAGAGTCAGCAGCCCAAACAAATTATCAGTAGCACTCATAGTGTAGAACTGCTTTCAGACCCTGGCATAGGGGGAGAAGAAGTCTTGCTATTAACACCGAGTATCGATTTTGACGGCACCCTGGGCACTCAAGTGCAACTTGCATCCTCATTTCTGGATGTGCGGGACTTATTAGAAGGAGGGTTAAGCGTAGCGGAAGCTGTCCTGCCCAAGACTATACCATCTGAGGTTTATCAATTGGAGTTACGACTTTAGTGGAATCTATCCCTATCAACCTGGCAGTTGAAGATCCTCTCAGTGAGGCCGTGTTGCGAGCAATTTTACGACAATCAAACCGTCCCTATGAACCCGGCACATGTTATTGTCAGGGCGGATATGGCTATCTAAAAAAGACCATCAAGGGATTTAATAATGCTGCTAAAGGTACGCCATTTCTAGTTTTGACAGACCTGGACAAAGCTGACTGTCCGCCAGGACTCATCCAAGCATGGCTACCATATCCAAAGCATCCTAACCTTCTATTTAGAATCGCTGTCAGAGAAGTGGAAGCATGGATATTAGCACATCGGGAAGCTTTTGCCAAGTTTGCGGGAGTACAGCAAGAGTTGATTCCTCAAGATGTGGATGCACTTGAAGATCCGAAAAGATCGCTCCTCCAGATCGTTAGCAGGTCGAAAAACAGGCAATTGCGAGAGGCGATCGTCCCTCGACCCAACAGCACTGCCAAAATAGGTCCGGACTACAACGGACAGTTAATTACTTTTGTTGAAAATGACTGGCAAGCGGAAGTAGCTATGTGCAACTCTGATAGCTTGCAGCGAACTGTAAATGCTATAACTGTATTTGAACCCACATGGGGAAATAGGTAGAGAAGCCAAGAATATAGTAGAAACCAGGTTTCTTGATTCTCAGGGGCGATCTTGTGGGGCCCCCGTGGTAGCGAAGGCTGTGATAAAATTGGCGTTAGTGTAAGAGTTAGGATAAAAGGCGATGGCAGCAAACACAGCATACCAAAGAGCAGAGCAGCAGCGCATCAAAAAAGCACGGCGAGATAAGGCAACAAAACTCGATCTCAGTGGTATAGGTCTCACTGAGGTGCCAGAGGCGCTGTTGCAACTCAGTCAGTTGCAACAGCTTGACATCTCCAAGAACCAAATAAGCAGCCTGCCAGAAGCGATCGGGCAATTAACCCAGTTGCAAGAGCTTTACCTTTCTTACAACCAAATAAGCAGCCTGCCAGAGGCGATCGGACAACTGACCCAGTTGCAAGTACTTTCCTTCAAAAGCAATCAAATAAGCAGCCTGCCAGAAGCGATCGGACAACTCAGACAGTCCTTGACGATAATATTTCATCAGGAGATATTTCTCTAATCTCTGTCAAGGTCTGCCATACTGCCTTGTACCCATATTTTTCTACAAGTTTGGCCAGTTCTCCATTTAATGTTTCCTGTTTCATCGTTGATTCCCGAGCTAATTTTTCTCGCGATCGCGATCGGCTCTCCGATGCTGTGGCTGAAATCGGAGATAACCAAGTGATAACAAGAGATAATCAGGATGCCTTGCGCCAGGAGGTGGAGACAATAAAAAAATTCTAGAGGTAAAGGCGCAACAGTCTTCGCCAGCTATAACACCGGTGGACAGTCCCGATCGCGATCGCCCCGAACAGTCCCACCCTGCCACTACGGAAACACCGGCACCGATACAGTCCGCTCGCGATCGACCAGAGCCTGCTGAGAGCGATCGCCTCAAAGCGAACCCATCGCGATCGCCCCTGAGCTGAGCTGAGCGGACGACGGAACCTCCAGCCCAGGTCGGGCGAAGAATCAGCAAATAAATAAGTTTTACTAATCACCAATATAAGATATATGGCGTTGCACAATTACGGGATGATTTAAATAGGTACCGGTACAGAATTATAACGTAGATAGTGCAATAATAACTTAATTGAAAGCCTCAACATTTCTTCCGACTTTGAGTAACATAATGTTTTTCTTTTTAATCGAGCTAGATAATGTCTTAATCGACAATTTTCACATTCAACACGGGTCATGTAGGTTTTGCTGACTATATGGTCAATATATTCAATAAACATTGGATAAACAGGCCATCCATCAGTAACGTCTAAAAAGCATTGCCAACATTTTCTAATATCCCACATAGGCTTAAAAGTTTCTGCAGAACGATCGCCTAATACCCATGTTATAATCCCTGGCTTGAAATGATTTACGACTGTCCATAGCCACTTTTTATTCTTTTTTTCATTGACATAAGTATGCAACTCGTCAATTTCTGCAACCTCCGGAATATCGTAGTTTTCAGGGATTGACGGTAATTCTTTAGCTGCCTGTTTTACCCAATCAATTTGAGTATTATGGCTGACACCAGTTATCCTTTCAATACCTCGAAATCCATTGCCATTAACGTACATTGTCAAACAATTTTTCTTGACATCTTCTGAATAACCGCGCGGATAATAATGTTCGAGAAACTGGCGACGACAATCCTTACAAATTAAATTCTGTTTGCCGCGTCTGTGACCATTTTTATTGATGTTTTCAGAACCACATCTGGGACATTTCATGTTCGACTCCTTTAGCTAATTCTTTCGCCTTACTATCCATGATAACACATATTATGACTAGGTCGAAAACAAACATCATACTATACATAAATTCTGACTGTAAAATTGCAGATTATCATAATCTGCAATAACCCATCATCCCGAAAATGTGCAACGCCCATTTATGATTAGTCAGCTTAAACTCGCCTTCGCCAACGGGAGGTAACGTGGTAACAATAATCGGGTAAAAGTTCTCGTTTAGTGCGCGCGTGAGTTCTCGTTTCGGATTTCAAGATATTGTACAGTCAATTGGTGGAGCACTCAACCTGTCACTTTATTGATCGCTAGCAAACTGCCAGGAATTCGCCAGTGCCAACAGCAACGCCAGGAATTCTGTTGGGTACACAATTTCAGCATGAAGACGAGTACAGTTAAATCGCCTCAAAGGTACCATGGCCCGCCGTAGTAGGGCGAAGCATTGCGAGGATAAGATTTGATGCCCACCCAAAATTTGGGTTCCGCAATGCTTCGCCCCTAGGCACCCTACGAACATTACATCCATTATCGTTGCACCCTCTACGGGAATTCAAACACAGAAGCCTCAACTACGCGATTAGGCTTTCTTTTTTCCCAGAAAATTTTTTGTATACGTTCTACAGTCTCTGGGGAGAAAAACCGTTCTCCAGTTTCTAAACACACTCGGGCTGGCACATTCTCGACGATAACAAACTTCCCATCTAGTTCCAACATATAATTTACTTTAGTTTCAACCAGAGCTTCTTGGCCTCGTTCAGTTCTCATGGTGGGTTCTCCTAATTTGACAATCAATCTTGATGAAATACCACAGCGTCGGACAACACAGCGAAGAAGACTGCGGTGCCGCAAGTCTGGCCACCGTCGCCAAACATTACGGACGTACCTTTGCCCTCAACCGCATCCGAGAAGCTGTCGGTACCGGTTCGAGAGGCACTACCCTCCTCGGTTTGAGGCGGGGTGCCGAAGCTTTAGGATTTAATGCCCGCACCGTTAAAGCTACTCCCGAACTGATCGATCGCCTCTCGGAAGCGCCCCTACCCGCGATCGTCCATTGGAAAGGCTACCACTGGGTAGTACTTTACGGACAGAAGGGCAAAAAGTACGTCATCGCCGACCCCGCCGTGGGCATTCGTTACCTCACCCGCCCAGAATTACTCGCAGGTTGGACTAATGGCGTCATGCTTTTGCTAGTCCCCGATGAAACCCGTTTTTATCAACAAGAATCAGATAAAATTGCCGGTTTTGGGCGCTTTTGCAACGAGTCTGGCCCTACCGCTACATCCTCGCAGAAGCGATCGCCATCAACATTGCCGTGGGAATGCTTTCCCTCGCCACCCCCATCATGATGCAACTCCTCACCGACGACGTACTCGTCCGAGGAGATACCCAACTGCTAACTACAGTTGCCATTGGCGTCCTGGCCATGAACCTCTTTCAGAGTGCGATCGCCATCGTCCAATCGCACCTCATCGGTCACTTTAGCCAAAGATTAAAATTAGGATTAATCCTCGATTACGGATATCGACTGCTGCGCTTACCCCTATCCTACTTTGAAGCCCGTCGCAGTGGCGAAGTAGTTTCCCGCATCGCCGATGTTAATGCCATCAACGTCCTCGTGACCCAAATAGTCCTCGGCGTCCCCAGCCAATTTTTTATCGCGATCGCCTCCCTATTCGTCATGCTATTCTACAGTTGGCAACTCACCCTCGCCTCCCTTCTCGCCTTTTTGCTTGTCGCCGCAGTGAACTTACTATTTCTGCCCGCCTTGCAGCAGAAAACCCGGGCCCAAATAGTCTTAGGCACGGAAAACCAAGGCTTTCTAGTAGAAACATTTCGGGGCATACAAATCCTCAAAACCACCCAAGCTACTCCCCAAGCATGGCAAGAATATCAGACCAATTACGGTCGCCTGGCCAACCTAGGCTGGAGTACCATGAAGCTGTCACTTTACAGCGGCACCCTCACCAACATACTTTCCCATCTTACCAATATTAGCATCCTCTGGTTAGGCAGCTACCTAGTGATTAACCGCACCATAACCATCGGTCAACTGCTAGCCTTTAATGGCATGAGTGGGAATTTTCTCGGCTTCCTAGAAATGGTCATCGGACTAATAGATGAATTCATCGCCGCCCAGATCGTCATTCAGCGCCTCACGGAAGTTTTAGAAAGCACCCCAGAAGACCCATTCGACATCGAAAAGCCTTGGGCAGAAATTTCCCCCTCTGCCGATCTCATCTGCACCAACCTCAACTTTCACCACGCCGGGAGAGTTGACCTCTTGAAAGACTTTACCCTCACCATCCCCGGGGGAAAGTCACGGCCATAATTGGTAAATCTGGTTGTGGTAAAAGTACCCTCGCCAAACTAATTGCTCGATTATATCCCCTGCAATCTGGTAATATCCGCTATGGCATCTATAACCAGCAAGATTTATCCCCAGAATGTCTGCGTCACCAGGTAGTTTTAGTTCCCCAGGAACCCCATTTCTGGAGTCGATCGATCTTAGCAAACTTCCGCTTTTCCTATCCACAGGTTACCTTCGAGCAAATAGTCAAAGCTTGTCAGATCGCCGGGGCAGACCAATTCATCAGCGAACTTCCAGATAAATATCAAACCGTGTTAGGAGAATTTGGTGCCAATATCTCCGGAGGGCAAAAGCAAAGATTGGCGATCGCCCGAGGCCTAGTCACCGATCCTGCTATCCTAATTTTAGATGAATCCACCGCCGCCCTCGACCCGATCATAGAAGCAGAAGTATTAGATAATATATTATCCCACAGAAAGGGAAAAACTACAATAATAATTAGCCACCGCCCTAGGGCGATCGGGCGAGCAGATTTTATTATCATGCTGGAGAAAGGGCAATTGCAGCAAACTGGCTGGAAAGAGGAATTACGTCAGATTCCCGGCCCGCATTTAGACTTTTTGAACCCCTAGGCCAACCGTTCGTAGTAAGCACTTTAGTGCTTCCGAAGGATTATTAGAGTACAATCAGGGCGATGGACGGATTAAGCGCAAAAGATGAGTTCCGATAACAACCTGTTTGACCTAATGCAAAAAAGCTTCCGCGTCTCCCTAGGCGCGACCACGGCCCTGGTGGAGTCCTTGCAAGACCCCAGAAGAGAGACGAGAACTGGACAAAAATGCAAACTGATTTCGGCCAGCTGACCGAGGAATGGGCCGAAAAAGGAGCAGTCACCGAACAGGAAGCCCGCAGCTTCGTTGATAATCTGATGTCCGAACCAGCCTCACAGTCAACTGCCAGTACCTCCGACCCCAGCAGTGCCACCACCACAGGAACCCCAACTGCGGACCCAGACATCCAACAGGAGTTACAGGAACTAACAGCTCACATCATCGCTCTGCGGGAGGAGTTAGAAAAACTGCGGGAGTCCGAATCGGATTCTTCCCCATAGCCCGAACAGGCAAGGAGTCTGGCCCCTTACCTGTTCCTAGCGATAGTAAACAAGCAGAGGCTCCGCCAGAGGGTGTAAGGCTATCTTTCTTACCAATCTCACCCCTCTGGCGGAGCCCAACCGCTGTCCATATTTTAGTCATTGTCCCATTTTTCTCGTCCCAGCAAGTCGCCTATGCGGTCTCTGAGCAGATATTCGTTGCTCTCTAGTTCAAGCTCGACATAACTCCATTCACGAGCCGGAATGTATTTACACAGCACGTAAATAGGCTGCTGACGAGAGATTCAGCATACTAAAAAACTGGTAATTTCCCGAAAATCACACCCATTTATACGAATAGCCATCTCTTCTGGAGACCGGTTTTAGGTCTGTTGGCTTGACTGACTTCTGGGTTTTGTCAGATTTGGTCAACACAAAACTACCGCGACTTCTGGGAGTAATTCTACCTATCCCATAAACTTGATGCTTGGTAATATCGCCAGTTTGCCATCCCTTGATGGGCTTTAATGGCCTGTGACTGATTGGATATCCGTACTTGTTAACAACAGCTTTTTGACGACCACCACGCCCCTTGCAAGTAATTAGTAGTGGCTGAGTAGTTGCGATTTTTAACATGGGTGTACTTTTTCCCACACAAGCTGCATCTAACCAATGAGTTTTGGATAGTCCTTGAAGAGTCCGGTTGTATTTTGTCAAACCTCCCGTGCCAGTTTCAATGGCTAATCCAGTTTCCTTAAGGCGGTTATACAATGCCCATCGGGTAGAGTTGACTGCCGCTGCATCTCTTAGGGGGGCTTTTGCTTGCGCTAGCAACCGCTTCAAAACTTCGGGCTTCTTTTTTAGAAATTGCTCTACATGCTTATCTCCTTTTTTCTGGTTGCATTTATGGCAAGCGATCGCCAAATTGCTAACTCTATCAGAGCCTCCCTTACTCTTGGGATGAATATGTTCGATTTCTAACGGGACTTCTTTGGCACCACAGTAGGCACACTGGTGTCGCCATTTCGTCAAGATATATTCCCTCAATTCGTATCCAAACAAGACTCCCTGCTGGTAGGAAACCCCTGATATCTCAGGGTTTCGCAGCTTTTGCATGTCAAACCTCACCAGCTCCATTGAGATGTCCGTTATCGGGCAATACTTCCGCAGGCGCTTGACCCAGGTCATAGCCGTTTCTACTCGATGTTGCAGGCTAGGAGCTAGCCATCCATTGGGGCGCTTCCTGTTATTGAATCTCGCTGGACGGTAGCGAGTTTTATGCTTGCGACGGTTGCGGCGAACAACACGGCGTTTTTCTAACTTTTGCCGTATCATATCCCCTCTATGGGTCAATTCTGCCGCCCATACAACTGTACCAGTCCTCTCATTAACTAGCGCAATACCAGTCACCTTAGCCCCCGGGTCTAACTTAATCCGATGAGGTTCATCGCCAGGATCTTTAACAGTTTTTCTGAGGATAATCGTAAACGGATAAGTCCTAAACACTGCCGCCTTTCCCTGCTTCAAAAGCTTTCTTGCTCTGGCCGGATGAGTTGGACTGAGCGGTTGCTTATTGGTATCTAAAACAAAAACACGATTTTGCATCTAAGCAACTCCCTAAAAAGGGGTAACGTTTGCCTCGGTCAAGTTAAAGGGGCTTTTGACGTCTAACTCACGCGGTCCTACAAAATCCATTCGTTCCGTTCCTTAAAGCCAGACGACAGAGCTACGAGCTGGCGCTCACCCGTAGGTGTCATGACCCCCCTAACGTAGGTCCGATCCTAGACCTGCATCTTGCATCTTCCTTGAGGAGATAATTCCAGGTATTGCCAGAAATTACCGGATTTTATGCAAAAGGAGGATCCGTATATAAGTCCGCATCGAAGTCCGTGTGTGTGTGTTCCAATCAATTACTATACTATACTATAGCATCTCTTCACGGTAAGTTTCAGACGTCAATTATTTGTATATATTATATTAGTGATTAGTAAAACTTATTGATTGGCATATTCACCCTCGGGGCTGGAGGTTCCGTCTTGTCTTCAGTAGCTGTCGGGTAGCGATCGCGATGGGTTTGAGCCGGTGTGGCAGACTGTGGCTGAGATTCTTGCTGTGCCGGTGTTGAGGCAGTTTGAGTTTGGCACTGTAAGCAATTGTCAGACATTGCATGCAATTATCAGACACATCGCCCCCGCTCGCCCCCGCTCGCCCCAACCCTAAAGGGTAGGGCTACAAGGGCACCGAAAGGTTGATTCTGGCCAAGGATGGAGAACAGCTGGATCTCAAAGAAGTGGATGCGGTTTGGTATCGGTGAGTGGCGATCGCGGAATCTATTCCAATGACAATGGACATGCAACTGCGAGATGCTTCCATTCAGGAATCATGCGCTACCATTCAGGGGATGATTGCCAGTCTGAACGCATTTCACCTCGATCTGGTACATCTCATCCGCCATGCTAGCAATAAGCAGCACAAAGTGGCGCGATCGTTGGGGATCGAGACGCCGCAAACCTTGACCACCAATAATCCTCTTGCCGTGGGCGAGTTCGTGGGAGAATGCCCCCAGGGGGGCACTTTGACGAGACAGGTATCTTAATACGAAAAACTTGACTCTGTCGGCCTGGTGAATAATTCGTCAAGAACGTCTCGCTTCCCCTCTACGAGATAGGCGGGCGGCGCCACCTATCCCTCAATATTAGGATTTTTTTTGGGGTACCCCTTTACTTTAAGGGGTAACAACTTATTGGGGTACCCCTTTACTTCCAAATGTCACCCACTCCAAACCCCCTCCCATCACACCCCCAACCCAACCCTTACGACTCATAACTCGCGAAATATTCTCGCGGTACTGCTACCATTTCCGGTATGGGGTGAAAATGTCGGTATTTCCCTAAACCCCCACCCAACTCATTACGCTCCACAACCCATCATATGGCCTGTGCCCTCTCAATCCATCCAAATAGGATGGGGTCGAGCTATCCCTCGCGGGATAACCCTCCCTTACAAAACCGGACTTGTGACTTTCACCACATCCGGCTCCCGCTAGTGCTATCCCTTTACATGGGTTGCGTTGGTTGGGTTACCCCTTTCCGGCTAATGATGCAGGTTCCATGCATTGTCTCGTGTTCTTTTGTCCTTTCGTTGTTGTCTGGGAATGACGTTAGTGCCGGACTCCGGAGGGTTCGTGCGGGAGAAAGTACCTGTAACGTCCCTGGTTGCACTCTCTACATACGATCGGGCATCTGTGGCCCTGTACTTTTACTTACCTGGTCTCGGTCTTCATTCAACCATATATACCTTCCGACTATGGCTCTTACTCTCAGTTCACGGCTGATTGCAGGTGACCATTACCTGGCTCTTACTCTCCATCAATGATGTAGGCAGGTGACCATTACTAATGTCTGAGGTTCCGTATCATTTTAGGACTACTTGTTCCCTTGACTTCTAACACTGCGCCCTATGTCTGCATATCCCATGCATTACCCTGGGCCTTGGCTTTTTAGAGCTTCCCTCCCCTATTGGCTTTCGCTTATCATCTAACTTATCCCCTGGTCGGTTAATCGTCTAATGAGAACGGTTTTGCCGGTCCATGGATTGCTCAATAGAGGTTATAACGTTCCGTATAGTCCATATGATGCTTTTAGGCCCCTGCATTACCCCGGGAGGATTTTAGCGATACGGGATGATCAAATATGATAATCATCCGCTCCTACCATTACCTTTTGGTTCCAACGTATACAGCCTTATTTCGCTGGTTTGTATTGACGAGGCTTATACAGATTCACTTATCGTTGACCATGAGCACCTAACAAGCGCGGCATTTCCGGCGATAGGCTGCCAGATTGCCTACATTTGAGTCCCTGCTCTCCACCGCCGGTGATGTCACTCCGCAGCAGTTGGGACCGGTGTACCTTCCGTATCCGAAGGATGGGGTTTGGACCCACAAGAACTACACAGTTCTCCGGCTAATGGTGTAGATTTGAGCTGTCACAAGTCTTTCAAGGAGGATTTGTTTACACCCGAACGTTTCGCACCATACCCCATATACTCTTTATCGCCCTTATATACAATCGTGTCCAGTGCATCATTAAATTTTGACATTTTTCTGGTATGCCAACTCAGTAGCTACTTGTAGAGCTGCTTTCATATTAGTAGCATTTGCTACTCCGTGACCTGCAATATCGAAGGCAGTCCCGTGGTCGGGAGATGTTCTCACAAACGGCAAACCAATAGATGTGTTGACTGCCCGATCGAAGGCCAGCATTTTCACTGGTATCAAACCTTGATCGTGGTACAGAGCTAAATAGGCATCGGGAACAGAAAATTTTCGGTCCGATTTTTCCGGAACGGTGCGATACCAAGCTTGAGCGGGTTTGACCCAGAGAGTATCGGGTGGCACCGGTCCTTCTATGTCTATCTGCCGGTTCTGACGCTGCCGTTCGATCCAGGGAATTAACCAATCTTGCTCTTCGCGTCCCAACTGTCCCCGTTCGCCGCTGTGGGGGTTCAAACCAGCAATAGCAATGCGGGGACGATCGATCCCAAAATCAGAGCACAAACAATCAACTAGCAAGTCCAGCTTACTACTCAACAAGGCCGGAGTCAAGGCGTCAGGCACCTGACGCAGAGGAATGTGGGTAGTGGCCAGCAGCACGATCGGAGTCCAGCCATTGTAGGGCGATCGGGCGACGAACAGCATAGCAAAATTCTCCACCCCCGCGCGGTCCGCCAGCAGTTCCGTTTGACCGGGATAATCATGTCCAGCGGCTTTCCAAGCTGACTTAGCGATCGGGCCCGTCACGATCGCTTGGAACTGGCCAGCCAGAGTCCGGGCGATCGCCGTCTCCAGATAGGCAAAACTGGCCGCCCCACTAGCAGCATTTCCGAGGCCGGGAGTGATTTTCCCATCAGCAGGCAGATCTAAGAGAGCAAACTGGTCTAGTGACGCCAGAGGTTCTCCCAGATCTGCCAAGCGGTTGTAAGTCTCCTGCAACACCGAGCCCGATCCTACCACCGTCACCTGACAATTATCAGTCACCCTCGGGTCGGCCAAGGCTTTGAGAATCACCTCTGGTCCAATACCCGCCGGGTCTCCCATAGTTATAGCTAAACTAGGGCGCATACTTTCTTTTTATTCCTTACCCTGACTGTCAAACTGTTCTACAATACATCCGTAAGCCCCGCAACTGCGCCAGCACTCTCACCTAGCTGGGCAGATATCAGGCTGTCAAAACCATCATTCTAAAGGAAAAAGCAAACAATGGGCGGTGAAATTTTTAATGCGGCAGTTCTCTCCTCTACCCTAATTATGGTAGGTTTAGGCTTAGGCTTTTTGTTGATCAAAATTCAGGGTCCCGAAGAAACCGAATAGCCCGTGATGGCGCGGTGTCTTCCGCGCCATCGCCCCTAAGTGTCTGGCAGTCGAACGCTGCGCGAAAAATCGAGATGGGAAAGCAGTTCCCGGTAAATATTGAGCGCGTGGCTGTCCGAGAGAGAGTAAAAAACATTCCGTCCCTGCTTGCGATAGTTAACCAGGCCCATTGAGCGCAAAACTCGCAGTTGATGGGAGACCGCCGATTCACTCATTTTAATCAATCCTGCCAAATCGCAGAGCAGCGACTTAGTGCCCAAAAACTTACGCATCTCTCATATTTGGGTTAGTTTTCAGTCCGAAATGAGAATATAGCGGTAGCCAAAAGATTCTCAATTTCCGTGTTATTGCGGTAGTGGAATGGAGTTCTGAGGCGACTATAGTAAAAAGCATAAAGCTAATTAAGCCTCCCGAGAGTAAGAAAGGAGCTATAAATAAATGCTCACAAATAACATTCTAGGAGTACATCAAGATGAGAGAAGATATGGGAACGAGGGGAAGGAGAAGGTAAAATATCGGAGTACCGACAGCGGAGATTCATCATTTGGGAACAGAGGTGACTGCGACAGCAAGAACTGCCAACAACTACAACTGTTTGTTACGCAAGGGTCTCAAGTCATTCCCAACGTGACGATTTTAAGCGACAACTTGCGAGCCTGCGCGGACAATACCCAGAGACGAATAAGGTTTGAGAAACTGTCGTCCGACTCAATTTTAGACGGCGACAATAATAATCCATTCTGGAACTCCTTGTCAAGCAGGATATCCAGCGGCTTGTCGTTGCCCACCACTCCAGAGGAAGGAAATTGTAATTTGAACTGGTTGAGTAGTTATGCCAATACAATACAATCTAACTCGTGGTTCTCAACTCGCAGCAACTGGGCCCAGAACAAAAGCTTGTACAAGATCTGCTGTCCATCGGAGGTGGCTTCAGTTATCGGCTGTACGGTAAACGAAAATACGTCATCGAAGAAATCCACTCGTTACGGGAAAAATCAGTTTAAGCGTAGCCAGAACATGACGCCGAACAGCGTTCTCAAAATCCCGCTATTTCCCGAGCCGGGTTTACATGCTATTTGGAAAAAATGGCTGGCTGCCTACCGCTGGGTTTACAACCAATGCGTTGAGTTTTACAACAACAATCGCTCTTTATCGGATAGACAGTCTTTAGACCAGTACATACAGCAGTTGCAAACGAACCCAAAAAACTCGTGGACAGCTTAGGAAATACCAGGCAAGAAGCTGTTTGTGAGGCTACCTCTGCTTGTCGTCAATCCCGCAAAGCCAACGCCGGCAAGTGTTACCTGCGATTTCGCTCTTGCAGAAATAAGTCCCAAGCCATTCAGTTCAAAAATTCGGCTTATAAAAATGGAACTTGGTTTTGCTCAAAAATTGGCAAGCTAAATTTCACAGTCGCTAAAGGCTACGAACTGCCTAGAAACTGTGTTTACGGTACAGAGCTAATTTACCAGCGGGGACAGTGGTTCGCTTGTTTTCCACAATCCGTTCGGGAGGTGAAAACAGATTCCGAGCGGGTAATAGCGCTTGATCCTGGAAATCGCACTTTTCTGACTGGTTACGACGGTGAGAATATCCTAGAAATTGGCAAGGGAGATATCGGGCGGCTAACCAGGCTCTGCCTGCACCTTGACAAGTTGATTGGGAAAAAAATGAAAGCCGCCAGCAAAACCAACAAGCGGTTGCGGTACAAATTGAACAAAGCAATAGAGCGGTTGCGTTTTAAGATTAGATCGCTAGTGGATGACCTGCACCGTCAAGCTGCGAGTCTGCTTGTCAACAGTTACAAGTTGATATTTTTACCTACTTACCAAACTTCGCAAATGGTCGTCAAAGCCAACCGCAAGATTAATCGCAAGTCGGTTAGAAATATGTTGACTTGGGCTATGGGCAGATTTGCCTCTCATCTGGAGCAGGCGGCAAAAAGAAAAGGGGTGCTGGTTGTTCGTTGCAATGAAGCATACACTAGCAAAACTTGCCCCAAATGCGGTCACGTCCACAAGAAACTTGGCGGCTCCAAAGTTCACTTTTGCCCGGCTTGCGGTCATAAAGCACCGCGAGATTGGGTAGGCGCTCTCAACATAATGCTGAGAGCTTTGCAGGCTGTAGCCTTCAGCGTTAAAGATGGTGTAATCTCCATTTCTGATGCTGATGTTGTAGTTGCTCAAGGCTGATATTAGCTTTGTGAGACTTAAATGCAGCACACAGAGTTCCCGTATTGCCAACACCGATAGAATGCGCAAACGGTTGGCATCTCCCATCTTGCTGAAAAACTCAGCCATCCGCTGGGCTTTTTCCACGGGCAGCAGCAGGGAGTGTAGCTGGCGGACGTTCGCGAGATCCACCGGATGCTGCACCTCACAGTTAGGAGCCTCACCACCTGACGACGCGATTTTTCGGTCGTTTCCGGGAGCACCCACCCTGTTGTGTCGCATCCAGCGCACAACATGGGTGGGTGCTCCGGAAACGAAAGTCCGCGGACCGATCGGCACTGTCGATACTTAATTACTTCCTCGGACATAATTTAATCGCTAGTTATATTTTGATAAACTACAGATATGATATTAATTATCGCAGCATACTGTATATAGGGCATTAAGCATTGCTCAGAGAAAAGATGCGCAGCTAAAGGAAATTAGGGCCTAGGGGCAGTAGCTTGTCGCTGCCCTATGATTATCTTGACATCTTTATACTGCTGGTGGCAAGCAGGCCCCTGGAGATTTCCCACCGTAATGTAAAAATTTATGATAAAATATTATCAAAAGTTAACGATTTGTAATAAATTACCTCATGAGCTTATTGGTTGTAGGTGCCACTGGAACCTTAGGAAGACAGGTGACTCGTAGGGCCCTAGAGGAGGGCTATCAAGTCCACTGTCTAGTGCGGAGTCCCCGGAAGGCAGCATTTTTGAAAGAATGGGGAGCAGAACTGGTCCAGGGGAACTTGTGCGACCCCAAAAGTCTACCTCCGGCCTTGGAAGAGATTACGGCTGTGATTGATGCAGCTACGGCCCGACCGACAGATTCCCTGAGCGTGAAACAAGTAGACTGGGAAGGAAAGGTGGCGCTAATTCAAGCAGCCAAAGCAGCGGGGGTGGACCGGTTTATATTTTTCTCGATTCTGGACGCCGAAAAGTATCGACAGGTACCATTAATGGAGATTAAACGGTGTACGGAAATATTGTTGGCACAATCAGGTCTGAATTACACGGTGCTGCGGCTGGCAGGCTTTATGCAAGGCTTGGTCAGTCAATACGCTATCCCCATCCTGGAGAATCAGACAGTTTGGGTAACCGGTGAGGCTTCGCCAATTGCCTTTATGGATGCGATCGACATCGCTAAGTTCGCAGTACAGGCCCTTACGGTTCCAGAAACGGCAGGCAAAACATTCCCAGTTGTAGGTCCCCAGGCGATGAGCGGGTATGAGATCGTCCATTTATGCGAAAAACTGAGCGATCGGGAGGCAAAGATAGCGCGGATGCCCCTTTCATTCTTGCGTGTGATGCGCCAAATGGCCCGGTTTTTCCAGTGGACGTGGAATGTGGCTGACCGATTGGCCCTTTGCTGAGGTGCTCTGTTCTGGTAAACCCCTGACAGCTCCTATGGAAGAAGTATACAGCACCTTTAAGCTAGACTCGTCGGAAACGACAACCATCGAATCCTATATGCAAGAATACTTCAGCCGCATTTTGCAGAAACTGAAGGAATTAGATTACCAGCGCCAGAAAAACAAAAAGCAAAAAAAGACGCCGTTAAAATCTCGTTTTTAGTCAGATTTAACCCAAGGAGTAGTAGGTAGCGTGCCCAAAGCTGGGATAATATATAACGAAATCAAACCAGTAGCTTGTCGGATCGCGAGGGAGTTACAAACTCAGCTGACATCTTTGGGTTGGGATGTCTGCATAACGACGGGTGTCGGAGGAATTCTTGGCTATTCTCAACCCGATCGCCCGGTGTGCCATACGCCGATAGAGCAGCTAATTCCCCCAGGTTTCGGCAAGGAGATGGGTTTTGGGGTAGTGCTGGGGGGAGATGGCACGGTGCTGTCGGCTTTTCGTCAGGTGGCCCCCTGCGACATCCCGCTGCTAACGGTAAATACTGGTCACATGGGTTTCCTGACAGAAACCTATGTCAATCAACTGCCCATCACCATGGAAAAAGTTATGGCAGGTGATTATGAAATAGAAGAAAGGATGATGCTCACAGTGCGGGTGTTGCGCGGCGAGACCTGCATCTGGGAGGCCCTGTGCCTGAATGAAATGGTGCTGCACCGGGAACCATTGACCAGTATGTGCCATTTTGAAATCCAGGTGGGACATCATGCACCGGTAGATATGGCGGCAGATGGGGTGATTGTATCGACTCCGACGGGCTCAACGGCCTATTCTTTGAGCGCGGGAGGAGCAGTGGTCACCCCAGGAGTGCCCGTGCTACAATTGATGCCGATCTGCCCTCATTCTCTAGCCTCCCGGGCTTTGGTGTTTAGTCAAAACGATCCAGTGAGAATTTTTCCAGTCATTCCTAATCGTCTGGTGATGGTAGTAGATGGGAATGCAGGATGTTATGTTTTGCCCTCAGATGAGGTGCTAGTAGAGCGATCGCCCTACACAGCTCGCTTCATCCGGTTAAAATCGCCGGAGTTTTTCCGCATTCTCCGAGAAAAATTAGGTTGGGGTCTGCCCCATATTGCTAAACCAACTTCTGTCGAACTACCCTAAAGGATGATGAACATTGCCTACCATTCCCATCCCCCCTCGATTTTACTGATTGAAACAGATCCTACTCTGGCTGAGGAAATAAGTCGGGATTTAAAAGAATCGGGTTACGATCCAGTGGTGGGCTCTGATGCGATCGCGGGTATGCAACTGGCCCGAAAACTCCAGCCAGCAGGGATTGTAATCGACCGGATGCTGGCAGGAGATTCGGGGTTAGACCTCTGCCGCCAACTGCGTCAGGCGGGAGATGTGACACCGATGCTGATTTTGATGGCTCGCGATCGGGTGGACGATCGGGTAGCTTGTCTGGAAGCAGGCGCTGATGACTATTTCCTCAAACCCTATCGCACTTCCGAAATTTTAAGGCTGCTGCGCCTTTACTTACAGCCTGACAAGAGTGAGACGGAACAGTTACGCTTTAGCGACCTGGTCCTAGACTTGACTACCCGCAAAGCTATCCGCGCTGGACGGGCGCTCGACCTGACTATGAAGGAATTTGAATTGCTCAAATGCTTGATGTCCTCCCCCGCGAGGTATTAACCCGGGAACATATTTTGGAACAGGTCTGGGGTTACGACTTTTTGGGAGAATCAAATGTGATTGAAGTCTATATCCGCTATTTGCGCCTCAAAATCGAAGACCAGGGGAATCAGCGCTTGATTCAAACTGTCCGGGGAGTCGGATATGTTTTGCGCGAACCATGAAAGGCGCGAAAATTGTTAATTGAAAATTGAAAATTGTTGGATCTGTTATCCGGTCTCTGGTTAAATTAGTGTAACCCACATTCTGCACTTCGTTTTGTAATATGGAAGGGAACAGTTTGACCAACTGCGAGCATGAAAACCACCCTTGCACGCCTCTATCACCCAGGCCCAATCCTGGTTTGCCAATCTCGCAGAACACTTACTCAAGGAGATGGATCTGGTCATCAACGGTGATGGGCACAGTTTCTATACCGACCTTAAGGGAGTTACCATGGTATGCTTTGGGGGCGATCGGGCTCCAGTGGCCCCAGATGATTGGCAAGAATTTTGGTTATGGGGTATCACCCCTCATTAGCTAAAAATCAGATCTACAGGCTACTTACCGGCGATAATTGGTAAACCGGTTTTCATGTTATACTATACCGGTGTAATTTGGGGACCGTGGGTTAATAACACCGGCGCTAAAGCAGATTTATGGGAAAATTTGACCGATTTCCTAGACAATATTGTCGTTCAATTGTTATAATACAAGATTAACCGCGTCGCAGAACTCGGTTTAAGGTCAGCGATACTGCTGCGCCTTCGCCTATAGACCGGCGTCCAGTGTCCGATTTTTTCGATCGCCGCGATCTGCCCGATTATTCTTTGTCCGAATGTTAACAAGTATGTTAACATTCGTTACAATACTTAACAAAAGTTAAGGAAAACAGAACCGGCTTACCTGTAGAGTTTGGCAAAATCAGCCTTATTTTCAACTGGCAGCCTTAAAAACGGAGTGGATGCTATCCGAGGATCATTGTGATGATATATACAATATCCGAGTAAAAATATTTAAATGCCGGAATCGGCTGTCTCGTGATTGATTAAGCAGTAAGGTATTGTTAGCGAAGGGGTCGATCGTTGTAGATCTCGACAGCGATCCCCGGAACTAAGACGGTGGTGATAGGCTACAGAGTAGACAGAGCAAGCGTTGTAGTATTTTTGATGGATGGAGCGATCGGGAGGGAGTGCGGATGTGAAAATTTGATTGGGAAGATTCCGAATCAGGTCAGAGTCTGTTGTAGTAAAGATAAGTCAAAGACGGGGATCAACAACTCTATGTGATCGAGATCTCATTTGAGTCCAAAGGAGATCACTGAAACCCTATAGATAAGTGATTTACTATTATAACATGAGGCGGACAGATTAAAAACTGGATCCTCCTGGACTGAAAGTCAAGTGGATTATTTAGAAAATAGTTTTGAATACTAGAGGAAAAAAATCATGGCACCAGCAAGCTACTCTCGATTAATTGGGTTTTTACAAGAAGAATTGGCAATACCGTTTTCCTCGATCTCCGTGGCGATGAAGCGCTGCGAGCAAGATCCCGGTCCATTACCGATGGTTCTGTGGCAATATGGTTTGGTGACCCTAGAACAGCTAGATCGAATCTTTGACTGGCTGGAAACCGCCTGAAACCTCACCATTACGCTATAGGAGCATATAATATGTTGATGCAGGAGCATCCCCCTCCCCTGAGACAAGGTCTCACCATTCACCACAAAGATGATAAAAAAGCGGGTCACTTTCACCCGCTTTTTTATTTTCAACTCATCTTCTACTCATTCGGCAGCGGAAGGTTGTGCCGAATGAGGGAATCCCCGTTTAGGATTCGGCAAAGACTTTAGCAGCTGCCGTCACCCCCGCACCAGGAGTAAAGCTTTCATATCCCAGTTCTTGTAGGGTTGCTTCTATTGCAGCTATGCAGGTGAGTATGTCCCGATCGCTGACAAAACCCAAATGGCCGATACGGAATATTTTGCCTTTGAGGTGGTCTTGTCCCCCAGCTAAAGCAATATCAAACTTCTTCTTCATCACAGTCCGAATTTCTTCTGCTTCCACCTGGGTCGGTGCCACTGCTGTCGCCGCATTACTGGCCACATCGTCAGCAGCCAACAGCCCTAACCCCAAGGCTTTCACCGCAGCGCGAGTAGCTTTGGTCAGGCGCAAATGGCGGGCGAAAATATTTTCCAACCCTTCATCCTTTAACATCTTCAGGGCCACTTGCAGGCCGAAATACAAATTTACTGGTGGCGTAAAGGGGGTGCTATTCTTGGCCGCTGTCTTACGGTATGGACCCAAATCAAAATAGAAGCGGGGCAGTTTCGCCGTCTCATAGGCTTTCCAAGCTTTGGGACTGACTGCGACAAAACCCAAACCTGGGGGCATCATGTAACCCTTTTGGGAACCGGAACCCACTACGTCCAAACCCCACTCATCGACTGGGACGCTCGTAGCCCCTAAACTGGTAACGGCATCTACTATAATTAAGGCTTCACCGTGGGCTTTGACATGGCGATTGATAGTTTCCAAGTCATTGATTACAGCTGTGGAAGTCTCAGAATGGGTCAGGATCACGGCTTTGATTTCCTTTTCCTTATCCGCTTCTAGCTTCTCCCGGAATTTCTCGGGATCCAGGGGTTGGCCCCATTCCGCCGTGATGATTTCCACATTCAGGTTGTATGCTTGGGCTACTTTTCCCCAGCGTTCGCCAAATTTACCGTTGTTTCCTACTAGCACCCGATCGCCCGGACTGAGGAAATTAATTATCCCCGCTTCCATGGCCCCCGTGCCACTAGCTGCTAAAGTCAGCACCTCATTCTTGGTTTGGTGCAGCCATTTGAGACCTTCATTACATTCGCCGATAATCTTGCTAAAATCTCCACTGCGGTGACCGATCGGGTGCTTGGCGATCGCCAGTAGGACCTGTTCGGGCACCGGCGTCGGGCCGGGAATCATCAGCATCAGCTTGTCGTCCATCAGATTTCCTCCTCGGGGATAACGGGTTTGCTATTATACCACAACATCATATGAGATAATGCTATCTTAGTGGATGAGGGGATACCGAATATTACCCGCTTTGGGTGATGAGCGATCTATAACCCTATTTAGTATTCAAGGAGTGTTCGGCAATGGCTTACAGCGATTTTAAAACCCTCAGTCAAGTCAAAGACCGCTTCGATATTAGCATTAATTTGGTTAATCTCTTTCCTCAGATAGATCTAGTTGAACCAAGCGACCACCTGAAAATAACTCTGAAGCGGAATTGGCAAGTTGCCTTTGATAACGATACAGAAAAAGCCCGTTCTGAGTTGATTATTGCGCCAATGCTAATGGAGATAAGAGAGATATTTAATGGCAAAATAAGCTTATTTTCGGGCAGGGATTTTAACGTAGATGCTACTCAAGGACTCAATGGCTATTGTGACTATATTTTGAGTGCCTCTGAGTTTACTCTGGAAATAGAAGCCCCGGTGATAACAATTGTGGAAGCCAAAAACGATAGTACAAATGCAGGTTTGGGAAAATGTATTGCCGAGATGGTAGCAGCACAGAGGTTTAACCAAGCTAGAGACAAAATTACTGAAAGCATCTATGGTGCTGTCACTAATGGCCGTGTCTGGCGCTTTCTCCAGCTTGACGATCGCACTGTCGCGATCGATCGCGAGGAATTGACGCTCTCCGATGCCGAAGATATAAATATTGCCAAAATTTTAGCAATATTCAGTAACCAGATAAAGAAACTAAATATTTTTTAATCCTTGTGGTTGTATGTTAATATAAACAAGCAAGATGAAGGAGGCGATCGCCATGTCTGTTTTGACAGTTAAAGATTTAGATAATCTCCAAGTAGATTATCCCGAACTGAAGATGGAGTTAGTAAGTGGAGAAATTATTGTTATGAGTCCTTCAGGATTGGAATCAGATGAAGTAGCAGCAGAAATTGTTGCTCAATTACGCAATTGGGTACGACCTCGTAAGTTAGGCAGGGTAATAGCTTCTAGTGGAGGTTTTCGCTTGCCGAATGCAGATGGAGATGTGCGGGCACCAGATGCTGCGTTTATCCGTGCAGAAAGATTACCTCGCCCGACAGAAGATTATGCTGAATTGGTGCCCGACCTGATGTTTGAAGTCAAATCTAAGAGAGACAGCATGAATAAACTTCGTCAGAAGATACAGGAGTTTATAGAGTTGGGAACTGAAGTGGGTGTTTTAGTAGATCCGCGAACTCGGACGATGGAAGTTTATCGCCCTAATGCCGAGAAAATAGTGTTGGGAGATGCAGATGTTTTAGAGGTGCCGGAGTTGCTGCCTGGGTGGGAATTATCCGTTGTTGATGTATGGGCACCCGAGTTTGAATAGAAAGATAATGCTGCGGGCAAAAAGTATGCTAAAATGAGGATCGGCGATCGATATTGGTGGTTGGGGGCGGATATTCTGTACGAGGGGCGAGAATTTTGCTAAAATAGTCGCAGCGGTGAGCGATCGGGTGGAAGGCGATCGCCTGTAACACCGGTTAAGGCACCAGAGTTGGACCGGGAATCATCAGTTTGTCGTTAAGTCGTTAATCAGAATATGCCAAGACCAGATTTATACCATGATGTCGTCAAAGAGGCAATTACTAAAGATGGTTGGGTGATTACAGATGATCCCTTGGTCATCAGATATAAAGGTTTGCGCTTGTATGCTGACCTTGCTGCCGAAAAACTTATTGCTGCCCAGAAGGGCGAAGGTAAAATAGTTGTAGAAGTTAAGGTTTTTAGAGGACCATCGCTGATTACAGAATTAGAAAGAGCGGTGGGCCAATATGTAATATATAGGACTATACTTCGGAGAATAACTTCAGAGTTTAAGTTATATTTAGCCATTGACATAGAAGTCGATAAAGATTTTTTTATACAGCAAGCAATTGAAGATATTGTAGACGATAACCAGATTAATTTGGTAGTTTTCGATCCCGAATTGGAGGAAATTGTAGAATGGAGAAATTAAATAATTACCGAAAAATCCTGCAAAAGATTGTGAGGCACCATGCCCAGTATAGCGCCAGTCAAGAACAGATTGAAGCTTTGTCAATCTGCGATGCAACTAATGACAACTATATTTTATTGGATGTAGGATGGGAACGAACTGGTAGAGTTCACGATATTGCCCTGCACTTGCGGCTCCGGGATGGTAAGATTTGGATAGAGTGGGATGGTATCGAAGAGGGCGTGACTCAAGAATTACTTGAGTTAGGAGTTCCCAAAGAAGACATTGTTTTAGGTTTTTATCGTCCCCAAAGACGCCAACTGACTGAGTTTGCTGTTAATTAATCTGCGGGGATAAGAAAAGGATCTTCAGGAATATTGATTTTGGGAAAATTCCTAATTCTGCTTTCAAACAATTTTGTGCCAGAGGAGTAAAGATCTATGAGCTACTTTCGTCCATCTGTGGATGAGATGACTGACTATAAACCGAGCGATCGCCCCAAACCAGGCACCTCCATCATCAAACTCAACAGTAACGAAAACCCCTATCCCCCTTCTCCTCAGGCAATGGAAGTTCTCAGAAACTGAGATAGTGAATTGCTACGGCGGTATCCTGATTACTTTGCCAAGGAGTTTTGTCAGAAGGAGTTGGCAAGCTTGTGTGGAACCTTAAACCACAACACAATATAATGCAATTATCCAGCACAGATTAGACTTATGCAGTTCCCCACATCACAAAAGGATAGTCCTTTCTCCTTTGCAGCAGCTTACGGCCACCCAGGCGACCTCAAGCAAAAGGACCGCACGGGTTCTCGCAAGCAAGTTGGCATTATCGGCGGTGGTATTGCAGGACTCACCAGTGCCTATGAATTAAGTCAACTCGGTCACGAGGTTACCATTCTCGAAGGGTCCGATCGCCTGGGGGGGCGCATCCATGGTAACGGTAGCTTTACAGACTTACCGATGGAAAAATGCTGGTATCCTTCAGATCGTGCTATATTAGCGGACGATCGGGCAGAAAACCCCTTAATCGCTCGTCAAAAATGTATCGCCGGATATTTGTAGGGAGTTCTGTTCCCCACTCCCTACTCCCTACTATCCCTTGATGTATTGAGAGCTAAGCTGTCGCGCATTTAAATTGTATAGATCCAAATGCTGAAACCCAAGAATCAATGACTTTCCCCATTTTGAATTTTAAATTTTGAATTTTGAATTGCTTAAGCCAGGTTCTCCACTGCTTTTTCCATGTCTTCCCTCCGGCACAAAGTGCTTAGGCGTAAGAAACCTTCTCCACTAGCACCAAACAAAGAACCCGGTATGCCAACAATACCTGTTTTGAACAACAGTTGGTTAAAAATTTCCCAAGAACTCATTCCCTCGGGTCCCTTGACCCATATATAGGGATTATTAGTTCCACCAAAACAAGTCAGTCCAAAAGCGGACAAACCTTCCTTGAGCATTCTGGCATTTTCCAGGTAATAGTTGACAATTTCTTGACATTCTTGTTGGCCCTGTTGCGACAAAGCAGCAATGCCTCCTTGTTGTGCTAAATTAGAAGCACCCCAAAACCTGATAGATTGACTAAGTCTAAACATCTCGGTCAACTCTCCTGCTACAGTGCTTTCAAGGGTTAGAGCAACGGGAACCACAGACCAACCTAATCTCAAGCCGGTGAACCCGGCCATTTTGGAAAAACTGCCAATTTCGATCGCACATTCAGTAGCACCTTCTATTTCATAAATACTTCTAGGAATGTGGGGCTCGGTAATAAACGCACTATAAACAGCATCAAAAATTATGATAGAATTGTAGCTTCTAGCATAGTCAACAAAGGCTTTGAGTTTTTCTTTTGTGGCCACTGCTCCTGTGGGATTGTTGGGAAAACAAAGGTAAATTACATCCACCTTTGATTTGGGAAGTTCGGGAATAAAATTATTCTCCTCGTTGCACCCTAGATAGATGATTTTACTCCTCCCTGCCAAGAGATTTGCCTCTAAATATGGGGGATATATCGGGTCTTGTAGGGCAATAACATTATCTAGACCAAATAGTCCTTGGATATCAAAAGTAACTGACTGAGCCCCATCACTGACAAAAATTTCCTCTGGTTGTAAGTAAATTCCACGATGCTTGTAGTGGTTGTTGCAGATAGCCTCTCTTAGCTTGACATTTCCTTCAAATGCCCCATATCCTGTATAAGTTGACTGATGACCGAGGCGGGCAGCAGCATCAACTAAGGCTTCAACAATTGTTGGAGGTAAGGGATGATTGGTGTCACCCCACGCCATCATGTATATTTCTTTTTGAGGATAAGAAGATTGATGAACATCAATCTTCTTCATTAGCTTATTCCTGACCATATCTGCGAAGGTAGAAGAAGCAAACAATTTGCTCAAATTTGTATTTTTTGTAGTCATGTTTGGAGTTGTGGTTATGTTTTCAATAGTGATCGTTTATGAAGCTGAAAATCTCGAACTCTTGATTGCGCAACTTAAGGCAAGTATACTAGATCTCGACGTCCATATATGGCCAAAAGTGGAGAACCCAGAGAAAATAGAAGCAATCTTAACATGGAAGCCTCCTCTGGGAATAATGGAAAAATTTCGGAACCTGAAGGTAATTATTTCCCTAGGGGCGGGAGTCGAAGAGATTTTAAGAGACCCCCATCTTCCCCCAACTGTGCCAATTGTTCGTATTGTTGAGCCAATTGTGACATCAAGAATGACTGAATACATATTGTTAGCTGTTCTTCGTTTTCACAGACAAGCATTGGTATATCAAACATTTCAAAAAGCGCGACATTGGGAACCTTTACCTTTACCAGAAACTAGCTCCTGTACTATAGGAATTTTAGGTCTTGGTATTCTTGGTACCGATGCTGCTCGGAAACTCAATACTCTTGGTTTTCCTATTCGTGGTTGGAGTCGGACAGCAAAGAACATCGATGGTATAGAGTGTTTTCATGGACGAGACCAGTTAGAACTTTGCTTGAGTAAATGTCGAGTGCTGGTGTGCTTACTTCCCTTAACCGTGGCAACAGAAGGGATTCTTAATCGTGAAACATTTTCAGCCATGCCTCAAGGAAGTTATTTGATTAATGTTGCACGGGGACAACACTTAGTAGAAACAGATTTATTAGAAGCATTAGATTCCGGTCAACTTTCAGGCGCTTGTCTGGATGTTTTCTCTAAGGAACCTTTGCCTGAAAATCATCCATTCTGGTTACATCCTCTTATTACAGTAACACCACATGTGGCAACTCAAACTGATTCTGAGTACTGGACAAAACAGATTGTACATCCTATTCGTTGCCTTCGTGCTGGTCTTCCTTTGCAGAATGTGGTGAATTCTCAACTTGGTTACTAGCTAGTGGTCTGTCAAGATGGATTTGACGGATATATAACCCACATTCCGCACGACAAGTTGTAACATGCTCTGTAATATGTAATTGCTCGTACAGATGACAATTCCACTACTTTTTGTAATACGTACTATATCTGATAAGTTAGCAAACTAAACGTATATTTGTTTATACGGATATCAATTTTTGGGTTCGCAAAAGCACAAAGCATTTGTAATCAATACGTACTACAGTTTGTCGTGCGGAATGTAGGATATAACCGCTTCAATTTAATCCGAGCTTCCCTTCTATTCTATTATCCGTCATCATTTCCTTGACAGACCAGTAGTTTACCTATGGATCCACGCGGTTATATTGTAGGTGTCAGACATCGGGTTCAGGGCCCATAACCGGTGCCCACCGCTGCCAAAAACTCACCGGCCCCAATCTGTTCGGCAACCGCCTCGAATGACGGCGTCAGCTCTTTATCCCGATCGAAAAACGGTACTCGTTCGCGCACCTTGTAATAGACCGCACGGGTTTTCGGGCCCAGCCGCTCAATCCCCTCTTCCCGTAAATCGATCGCCTGGGCGGCGCACATCAACTCGATGGCCAGCACGTTGGTGACGTTGCCGACGATCTCCATCAGATGCCTGGCCCCGTTGGCTCCCATAGAAACATGGTCCTCCTGGTTGGCGCTGGTGGGGATCGAATCGACGCTATCTGGATGAGCCAGGGTTTTATTGTCCGAAACCAAGGCCGCTTGGGTATATTGGGCCACCATCAGACCGGTATTGAGACCGTTGGCAGGAATCAGCATCGACGGCAGCCCGAAGTTGAGATTGGGATCCAACAATTTGAACGTGCGCCGTTCCGACAGACTGGCCAACTCAGCTATGGCGATCCCGAGAAAATCCATCATAAAGGCCAAGCCCTGACCGTGAAAGGCGCCGCCGGACACACACACAAACGGCTGCGAGCCGTCGTCGGGGAAAATCAGGGGATTGTCGATGCTGGCATTCAAGGTGCGCTCAATATAGCCTCGCGCAAACGCCACCGTATCCCGGATCGGTCCGATCACCTGGGGGATGCAGCGCAAGCTGTAGGCATCTTGCACCCGCTCGGTACTGTCGATTAAACGACTGTCTTGGAGCAGTTTACGGATATGAGCCGCCGTGGCCACCTGCCCGGCTTGTTTTGAGGCTGCATGCAGGGCGGGATGAAATGCCGCTGACACCCCCAGCAGAGCCTCCAGGCTCAACGCTGCGGCGATCTCGGCGTGCTGGATCAACTTTTCGCAGCGATCCACCATCAGGCATCCCACGGCCGCCATGAAAGCAGTGCCGTTGATCAGGGAGTTACCCTCTTTGGCGATCAATTCCAGCCGCGGAATTTCCGCCCTGGCCATGGCTTCGTCGCCCCTGAGCAGCTCCCCTCGGTACCAGGCTTTGCCACTGTAGCCGCCGCCACCAGCATCACAACTGGCGACTGTCGCAATATGGGCCAGTGGCACCAGATCGCCGCTGGCACCTAAAGATCCCTTGTCTGGGACATAGGGCGTTACACCCTTGTTGAGCATGGCGATCAGGGTTTCCACCACGATGGGCCGAATGCCCGACGACCCGCTGGCAATGGTGTTGGCCCGAATGACCATCATGGCGCGCACGACCTAGCTCGGGAGGGGATCTCCGATACCCGACACATCGGACAGGACCACGTTGCGCGACAGCTCCCCCGCCTGGCCGGGATCGATGACTTCATCGGCATGGGAACCGAAGCCAGTATTGATACCGTAAAATACCCTGTCCTGCTTCTGAATTTCAGCCTCAAGCCAGCGCTGGGTGGTTTCCATTTTTTGTCGGGTAGCACCCGCCAAGGGCGCTACCGCGACTTTGCCCAGGGCAATGGCCACCACCTCTTCAATCGTCAGGCGATCGCCGGTAATTTCAACAGATGTTAGGGTCATAGGTTTTTCTTTCGCTGCAATGGAGCAATGTCTCTTTTTCGCTTTCGGATTCAAAAGCATCCCCATCATTCGGTATTTTCTGATGGCTCTCTTGTGGCTGGGGGCTCTCCCAGCTTACCTGCCTTCACGCGATCGCGAGATCCGCGTGCTTCGGCTAGAAGTTTTGTCCACCCCTGTTCTCGCGCCAGTTCTTCCAGTCGCAAGCCTTCCGTATTTGGTACTGGCAAACCCGCTGCACGCATACCTGCAAAACGAGCCCAGGCGGCCTTTTTCTGCTGTACCTTATGAGGCTGAAAGAGATCTAGATCGCGAAATGTAATATCTCGTACAGTCGTCAGCACCCCATCAGCCATAGCCTTGTCAAATAGTTCTTGTCCCCTTTTAGTGCGGACGACAATCGCGTTGAATCCGGAATCTTCCCCAGTCGGACTCGCTCCCGGCCAGCAATCTGCTGCCACGATATCTGCCACTTCCCCCACGGCATCGGGACAGATTTTACAGCGGGGCTGAGTCCCACAATTGGCCTCATCTCCCCATAAGTCGTTGTAGGTTAGCGTAAAAGTTTTATCGTCTTTTGTTTCCATTCGGGTCAAACCGGGATTGCCGTAGCCGCGATATCGGAAGCTTCGCAGTTCTGACTCTCGGATGCCAAACCGATCGAGTACGCTCAACATTTTGGATAAATCAGACATCCCTCCACAAATCAGAGACAGGCAATAGCGCACCAGTTTTTTCACGCGCGGGTCGCGACGCTCTAAGTTCCGAATCGCCGTAATATCGCAGGGTTTGTCGACCACTGCAAAAGGCCGATTGGAGTCCAAAACCTCCATAAAATCAACTAAGGGTGCCCCCGGACCGTAGCGGGAGCCAGATGCTTCCAAGACACTGACAGCATCGAAGCTCAAGCGAGGTTCAGAGACCATCGGTCTTTCTTTTGAAGCCGCGACATGAAGAATGAAATCCACCTCTTTGCGTTCTAGTAAGTAGGTGGCCAGAGCTGTCAATACGCCGCCTGAAGAACCCCGGTAGCGGATTTCTGGATCCGTTGCGTAGCCGATCGCCATTTGTGTGGCCGGTCCCCATAAGGTATCCGTCTGGGTTCCCTCGGGGAGCGATTCTGGATCTGCGCTGGGAACCCGGATCCCCGGACAAGTGGCGTCGATCGCTTCGGAAGTCTTTTCATCTAATGGACTCAGTGCGATCGGTCGTTCCCTTCCTTCAGGGGTCATGGCGATTTCAACTCGCTCCGAACCGGCTATGCTGCGGCATAGTCCACAACCCATACACAAACCAGCAGTCACTATCTCATCTAAGGAAAGCTTGTCTGGCTTTTGGCTAGTTTTTTTCATCAGTTAACTGTCTCTAGTGGTCTGTCAAGATGGATTTGACGGATATATATAACCGCTTCAATTTAATCCGAGCTTCCCTTCTATTCTATTATCCGTCATCATTTCCTTGACAGACCACTAGGTTCCCATTTAAGACTACTACCCACGATAGGAGGGATCGAGCCGATCGAGCAAACGGCGATTGGCTTTCCATGTGCCTAAGATCTTATCGTAACAGGTGGGGGCTTCGTACTGGCGTGCTGCATGTTCGCAAACTTCCGGTGGTGGAATGTTAGGCTTAGCACCAGAACGCAGCACATTGACTTGAATCTCGCAGGCTTTGTTGAGATAATACATATAGTAGAACGCTTCGGCAACGGTTCTACCCACAGTTAAAAGCCCGTGGTTTCTCATTATCAAGAATTTCTTTTGTCCGAGGGATGCAAAGATGCGATCGCGTTCATCAAGGTCAAATGATATCCCCTCGTAGTCATGATAGGCAACACGATTATAGAACGCCATCGATATCTGATTAAGTGGTAGCAAACCCTCTTTCATCGCGGCAACTGCCATCCCACTAACAGTATGGGTGTGTAGGACTACTTGGGCATCAGAACGCTTTAAATGAATGGCGCTGTGTATAGTGACTCCTGCCGGATTTACGTCCGCGTCTTTAGGGTTTATTTTGTTGCCATTATCATCGACTGCGACCAAATTTGATGCGCATATTTCATCGAACATCAGACCATAGGGATTCAAGAGGAATACTGGTGGTTCCTCATTAATGCGCAGAGAAATATGACTGTATATCATGTCTGTCATACCGTAGTAGTGAATCAAACGGTAAGCAGCAGCCAGGTCTTCGCGCATTTCTTGTTCATCCTGACAGTAGGACTTAGTTCCAGTTTCCCTGGTTTTAGGGCTGCTCATCTTTGTATTCATAGTTCCACCTAGGTTAATCGGCATTAAATGAAATCAGCAAAACTTCCTCAGGAAAGTAATAGACGGAGTTTCTGGTGAATGATTTTAGGTATGGTTCCATCTGCGGATGAGACAGCAATTCGGATAATGTCATATTTTTTGAGGCCGATAATTGCTCTGTCTCCTTATCCTTGTCAAAGCTGTTGATTGTCGCCTCATTCTTGATGTAGTGTTCTAAGCCTGCACGGTCATTCGCTTTTATTGGTTCTTCATAGAATATCTTATGCACTTGATGCTGGATCCCACAAGCTGAGAGGTTCTCTAAGATATCTTCAGCCGAAGTAAACCGTTCGCCTTTTCCCTGATTAAAAATTTGCAGGTATTGCTCGTAGAAATCGACGTAGAAAGATTTCCGAGTCCCTAAAGCAATAAATCCCACTCCTGTATCCTTCAGCAAATTGGTACATTTTTTCAATATAGGTGCCAAATCCTGGCGTGGAATCATATAAAACCCGTGCATCGACCACAACAGGTCATAAGAATTACTTTCGGGCTTGGCTGCTTGAATTGTATTAACATACTGGGTCCCTCGCTGGAAGGGAAGATGGATTTTCTGACTTGCTTGAGAAATCGAACTTGCACAGGGGTCTAAGAAATCGTAAACAATGTTCTCAATTCCTTCGTCAAGTTGGATGTAGTGACGAAAAGCTTGCAACCAGCGTCCCGTCCCACAGGCAACATCCAGTAATCTGAGAGATCCAGGTTTTCCTCGATGATATTGTGATCAGAAGGTGCCCGACCAGTCGAAGTTCTGCGCCAGCTGCCAATAATCAACCACCGGATCTTTGTCTTCTGGATTCCTTTCTCGAATACTGGCACAAGTTGCTGCCTTCAAGACAAAAACCCCAATCGGTTCTCGTATATATGCTCTCCCACTGTCGGAAATCTCAGCCAACCGCCAAAATGCCTGTAGAATCTTGGCAAATTTTGATTCCTGAAGCTGGCGCAAATCGCATTCCATACAAAAGGACATAATTTTGACACCTTTTTCCAAGCGCTGGAGGCACTCAGTCACATCCAGGCGAGCCTCGACATTGTCAAGCTGATATTGATGCGATCTCGTATCTAGTAAATTTTTAATGTCCTCTGCTGTGAACATCTCGTTCTGGTTACCTTTTGCTGAGAGCAGATGCTGGCGCTGGATTTGAGGGATGCCCATAGCTGCTTGGTGGATAATGACCACCCGTCCGCCTTCGGACGTTTGACTCAGAGCACTCCGAATCGTTTTGTACCGATCCTTAAAGTAGTATAAAACATGGACCAACAGAACTAAATCGTACTGCTCTTCACTTTCCCTCCTTCCTGGTTCAAAACTTTCCCCACGCACTGACACCTCTACCGTCTCGTCGAAAGATGCTTTTTCCAGCCGTTCTAGAAAGCGATCGCGATGGCTAGGGTTGGGTTCAAGTGCTACATATCTCAACCGCTGCCACCGTGGCTTCAGCCTGGGGAGCAGGCTGTGTATAATTTCGATATCGATATCACCTTCGCCACTGCCAATACTGAGTACCGAGAATGTACCGTCTTTGAGCGAGGAATTACTTCCCTCCAGCAATCTCGTTACATTACTGCGGAACCACTCAATCGCAGCGACTGTCATCGTCGAAGCTGCCTTGCGTAACTCATAACTCTCAGCATAAAACTCCTCATCTAGTGGCGGAGCGACATTTTTTTTCTTCTGTGGCGAGTGACGCTCACTTTCCGAGTATTTTTGGGTTTCTAGAGATGGATATTTGTACTGAGTTTTCATTAATCAAATTAGGAATTGTTTTCTTTCCGAGCGCGATCGCTCATGGGGGTCGAGCTTATCTCTCACCAGTATATAGTGAGTTGTCAAATACTCTCCTTTTCCCTGGGGTCTCAACCTCAAGCGGGACCACTTGGCCCAGCTAGCTGCCCCGTCTCTGTGGGCTTCCAGCCTTGCCCCATCTGCTGTCCCGGCTTAATTTTGTCGCCTTTCCCTGTAACTGTAGCATCACATTGGTCTGAGTACATAATCTCTTATCTCATAGGTAGCCTGCTCATGTCAAGTATTTTCGTTAAAATTATTTTCTCGCCCCCGATCCCTGAGTCTGTTCAAGTAAATCATCAGATGTTCGTCCATTTCCTGGGGTCTCAATGTCAAGCAGCACAACTTTGCCCCAGCGATCGGCCCCGCGTCCCTGTGGGCTTCCAGCCTTGCCCCATCTGCTGTCCCGGCTTAATTTTGTAGCCTTTCCCTGTAACCGTAGCATAACATTTGTCTGAGTACATAATCTCTCATATCCTAGGTAGCCTGCTAATGTCAAGTATTTTCGTTAAAATCATTTTCTCTCCCCTAACACACCCTACCACTACCTGAGAAACTTCCTCTATCCCCGATCCCTGAGTCTGTTCAAGGAAATCATCAGATGTTCGCCCATTTCCCTGGGGTCTCAACCTCAAGCGGCATAACTTTGCCCCAGCGAACGGCCCCGCGTCCCTGTAGGCCTCCCAAGGTGCGTTCCCAGCCAATCATGATTCTGGCGTGAGGATGAGGCCGCGATAGACTTGCTCGACGGGGAAACTCAGGTTAATACTTTTGAGTTCTATGATGTCACCTTCTTGATAATTAACGATCGTCCATTCACCGGCATCATTTTTGTGATACAAATCCATTTCAATACGGGTAGCGCTCACTAATAAATAGTCTTGTAAAACCTGGTTTTGGCGATACATTCTAAACTTGTCGCCCCTATCATAGGCTTCAGTGCTATCTGACAAAACTTCAACAATTAAACATGGATAGGTAAAATAGTTGGGAGTGATTTTATCGCGATCGTCGCAGGTTACACTAGCATCTGGATAGGTATAGTTATTGATATCCACAATATTAACCTTGATGTCAGAGTTGCCAGTCATACAACCGCTACCCTCTAAATGAGCGTCGAACATGGCGGTAAATCGGATGGCAATGCGGCCATGATTAACACTGCCGCTGCTCATAGCATAGACTTGTCCATCTATGTATTCATGTTTTTCCAGTTGTTTTTCTTCCCAAACGAAATACTCTTCAGGGGTTAACTTTGGGTAAATCTCTTTGGCTGCGATCATAATGGGACTAATTTCTTAACGATGTTGTTGTTTTTCAGTTCTCGGCTTTATGCTTATGAGGCTCGGTGCCTCCTGAGAATAGGTGCTACCGTTAAGTATATCCGATCTCAAAAAAATGGTGTTACCTTGGGTGTGGTCAGCCTGCATCTCAGTGCAAGCAAATTGAGCGCGTAGGTTGGGTAGATCGCCAGGAAAACCCAACCTACAGATGCTCCCGTGCTATAATCCGTGCTATAATCTAACTCCGAGTCAAGATTTAGGAGAATAAACCCATGCAATTAGAAGACTATTTCGACTTTCAAAGACCCGACGATATCCGAGTCAAAGGCACGAGGGTGGGTATTGAAACTATTCTTTACGATTTCATCCACAGAGCCCGCACGCCAGAGGAAATTGCCCAAAGTTATCCCTCAGTTTCCCTCGAACAAGTTTATGCTACCATCCTTTATTACTTGCACAATAAAGAAGCGGTCAGCAAATACATTGCCGACTGGTTAGAGTGGAGCCATCAGCAACTAAAAGCTCAACAACTTAACCCTTCCCCATCTGCGATTCGGTTAAGAAAACTGAGAAAAGAATTAGAAGCCAAAAAGAAAGCCAATGAGTCTGAGATATCTGCTGGATGAAAACGTAGAACCGAGTTACAAAACCCAACTAGCTCGGCGAAATTCTGAGATAATTATGTGGGTAGTTGGGGAACCATCAGCCCCTCCCAGGGGCACTTTAGACCCAGAAATTCTCCTTTGGTGTGAAGAATATGGTTTTGTTGTGGTAACAAATAACCGTGCATCTATGCCGGGTCATTTAAGAGACCATATTAACGAAGGCCGCCACGTTCCAGGAATTTTTATCCTGGGTAAAAATTTAAGTTTTGGTCAAAACCTTGAGGAATTAATTTTCCTTGCCGAGGCATCTTTTGATGACGAATATCGCGACCAAATTATTCACTTACCCCATAGTTATTCGCTGAAATTAAAATAACATTTTGATGAGAAGTATCCTGGTCCGCCTACTTCCAACCCATGTAACAAGCAAGCTTGTACAGGACTCTCGCACCAATATTACCATCCCACTCATCGCCACCGGGAGCCACTTCGCACAGATCGAAACCAATAATCTTTTTGCCACTTTGGACTAAAGATCGCAGCAAATAAATTGCTTCATTAAACTCTAAGCCACCGGGGACGGGAGTGCCTGTATAGGGACAATAGGAGGGATTCAATCCGTCAATATCAAAGCTAATATAAACCTTGTCAGGTAAATTGGAGATAATTTCCTGGCACTGGGCTGCCCAGGTGATGCCTTCATAAGCATTAGCTTTTAATTGCCAGTCATCAAACATGACTATTCGGCGATCGCCCCTTACCATTGCCATTTCTGCCTCACAAACATCTCGGATGCCCACCTGCACTAAGCGACTAATTTGAAGTATTTTCATAGCATTATACATAATCGAAGCATGGGAATAGGTAAATCCCTCGTAAGCTTCTCGAAGATCTGCATGGGCATCAATTTGTAAAATACCATAGTCTTCATGCCGTTCTGCTAGGGCTTGCATTAACCCCAGAGGAACGCTGTGATCTCCACCCACGAGGCCCACTAGCTTCCCTCGATCTAGCAGTTCCCGCCCTTGAGTGTAAACCCATTGGTTGAGAACCCACGAGGCGCGATTTACTGTTGCTAACTGTGGGGCGATCGCCTCATCATCAACATTACCACCTGTTGCCAGATACTCAATAATCCCTTTCGCGATCGCTCTCATGGCATAATTTTGCTCTTGGATATCCGAGTTGATGGGTATAGTTCCGCACCTCGTTTGCCAAGCTTGGGGTATATCGAAGTCGTAAAAATCTAACTGTACAGAAGCATCTAAGATTGCTTGCGGACCATTGGCTGCACCTTCTCCGTAAGATGTCGTGACATCCCAAGGTACAGGGAGGAAAACAATTGAAGCCTCCTCAACCCCATAGGGAAAGCCAAAGAATGAGCCGTTAGGTACAGCAATGTCATTAGGATTAAAATTGGCTTGATTCATTCTTTTTTGCCATCACAAATAATCGATCGCTTATCAGTTGTCAGTTGTCAGCAGCATAGTGGCAAGCATACAACCTGAGTTGGATAGTTACTTAACAACTCCGAACTCATCGAAGAAAACCTTCACTAGACCTTTTGTCCATCGCCCCCCGATCGCCTCTGGACGTAGCAGGAACTGTAAATTCATTTAAAGACCAGCGATAGTCAATGGGCAAGTTAGCCTGGTGGCAACTTTCTTCCAGTTGTCGCTGTTGGGCCAGGGCTTTTCGCAGGGTAATAATCAACTGATGGACTTTTTCCTGCTGGGGAGACTGGTTACTCACAGCTAACCATGTCTGCCGTTCTAAAAGTTGCAGTAGCAGTTCGTAGTGAATGTGAGAAGGAAGGGGAATAGGCTCCATCGATCTAAATCTCTCAAAAAATTGTAGTGACGACTTGCGCTCATTTAATTTGCACCCAATAAAATATGATACCATCGATCCAAATTATTGAATTGATGCCTGTCCGAGCAGGCATCACGTCCTTTTCCTAGGGAAACAGATGCCCGATCGCCTTTCCGGGTTCGGGCTGTTTCACCAGGGATTCGCCAATCAATACAGCAGCAGCACCCGCATCTCCAACCAGTTTCAGGTCAGCAGCAGTATGCAGTCCCGACTCACTCACTACTAATATACCCCGTGCTTGCAAAATCTGCCCCCGCGCCTCTAGCAACTGGCAAGTTGTTTGCAAGTCTACGGAAAAATCTTCCAAGTTGCGATTATTAATCCCGACTATGGTAACCTCTTTCAGAGCTAAAACCCGGTCTAGTTCTGCTAGGGAGTGAACTTCTATCAAAGCAGTCATCTGCAATATTTTCGCTATCTTCACAAAGTATTCCAGATCCCGATCGCTCAGAATGGCCGCTATTAACAGCACCGCATCCGCGCCATAGATCCGGGCCAGATATAGTTGGTAAGGATAGATGATAAACTCTTTACATAACAAGGGCAAGTCTACAGCTTTTCTGACCTGACCCAGGTTTTCAAAGCTGCCTTGAAAATATTTGGCATCCGTTAACACCGACAGGCAAGTTGCACCCCTTCGGAGTAGGAACGGGCGATCGCCACTGGATCGAAGTCTTCACGAATCACCCCTTGAGAAGGGGAGGCTTTTTTCACCTCAGCGATGAGGGCGGGGGATGTTTTGCCGTGGCGCAGGGCCCCCACAAAATCCCGGGATGCTGGAGCGTTCTCTACCTGACGCTTCAGCTCGCTCAAAGGTATTTTTTCCCGCCTTTGGTCTATTTCCTTTTCCTTGTGCCAGACAATTTCCTCTAAGATATTCTGGGGGGCGCTATCAGGCAAGGTTACCTCATAGCGCAGGTTGAGTAGATATACCGGTGGGCTGGGAGGACGGCGACGGATTTGCATGAATTGCTAATTGTTAATTGTCCATTGCTAATTGTTAATTGTTAATTGTTGGTTGTCAATTGCTCCTCAAATTTGTCCAAATTGTTGCGAATGACGGGCAGGCGAGACGCCCGCCCTACGCGGCACCCCGGGCAGGCGAGACGCCCGCCCTACGTATGAGACATGGCCCGTTTATAAGCATCGTCCAGGACTTCTGAAAGCGTGGGATGGGTGTGAACCAGATGGCCCAGGCGGTTGACTGACTGACGATCGGCGATCGCCGATGCTGCTTCGTGGATCAGATCCGAGGCGTGGGCGCCCAGAATGTGGACTCCCAGCAGTTCCCCCGTATCTTGACGATAGATGACTTTGGCAATCCCGTCCGTTTCCCCAGAGGCGATCGCCTTAGAGTTACCCTTAAAGTAGGTCCGTACTGAGGCCACTTCAAACCCTTGGTCGGCACCCAATTCCTTGGCCTGGGGTTCGGTCATGCCCACATAGCTAATTTCTGGATGAGTAAAAGCTGCTGCGGGGATACTGGTATAGTCTACTTCTCGATCGCGCCCGCAAACATTTTCCACCACCGTAATGCCTTGGGCCGATGCCGCGTGGGCCAGCATCATCTTACCAGTTGCGTCCCCAATGGCCCACAAATGGGGCACGGGTTCCCCGGAAGCTAACACTGCCATTTTGTCATTAACGGGAATAAAGCCTCTGCGGTCCAGTTCCACACCTAATAATTCCAACCCCATATTTTTCGCCACCGGGATGCGTCCCGTTGCCACCAGACAAGCATCTACTTCCAGAACCTCTACTACTTCTTTCGTTTTCGCATCTGCCAGTTCAATTACTACTGGCGAACCCGGAGTCACCTTTTTCGCCAGCATGCCCACCTTAGTTTCTATATCACGAGGATCGATCAGTACGCGCTTGGCCAATTTAGCAATATCCGGGTCAAAAGCTGGCATTAGCTTGTCTAAGGCTTCGATCATGGTAATTTCGCAGCCTAGGGCCGTGTAGATGTCGGAAAACTCCAAGCCAATATAGCCGCTGCCGATAATCGCCACCCAAGATGGCAGCCACTCTAGCTTCAAGGCATCATCGCTAGTAAACACTGTGGTTGCATCTATTTCAATCCCTGGAGGCACCCCGGGGACCGAACCGGGCGCCAGGATGATATCTTTGGCCGTAATGGTTTTCTCGCCTGCATCCGTGGCCACCGTTACCTTTTGCGGACCCGCTACCTTACCCCAACCTTTTATGGTATCTACCCCCAGGCGTTTGAGGCTATTGGTCATGTCCCCCCGGATTTTGCTGACGATGTTGGCCGCATGGTCCGCGATCGCCTGGCGGTCGAACTCCACTCCGGCTATCTGAATGCCCAAAGTTTTCAGATGGTGGGCATCATGCAGTTCTCGCACCCGTCCTGCTGCTGCCAGCAGGGCTTTTGAAGGAATGCAACCGCGATTAATACAGGTTCCTCCCATCTCTCCTGCTTCCACTATTGCCGTATGCAGTCCGCAGCTAACCGCATGTATGGCAGCGCCATGTCCGCCCACCCCTGCACCGATAATCGCCAAATCGTAATCAAAATCTTGAGACATCCTAAACTCCATGTGCCCGATCGCCTTTTATCCTAGCCGAATAAACCCGAACATTAAGCATACCTAAGGTAATTTTACCGTCTCCACTCACCTGCAACCGTTTTTTTCTGGGTACTTCGATGTCTCCCGGACGCACGGCGAAAACCCGGGAGACATCGATGCCATATCGCTCAAGCGATCGCACAATCTATCGGTGCTGCTATATCCATGCAACTTAGGCCAATTTTAATGTTTTTTATTATACTGGAGTCAATCCATTATGAGTCAAGAAGAACAACATCTGCGGATTTCTGCCGGGCCTTGGCGTTGGGCCTCGTACAAAACTAAGGCAGCGGCGATCGCCGCATTTAAGGACTCTACCCCATTAGCTAGGGGGATTTTCACTTGCCGATCGGCCATAGATGCCAAATCAGGGGATAAACCCGCACCTTCATTGCCCAGCAAAATCAGCGTGGGACAGCTCAAATCTATCTCCCAGTATATCCGATCCGCCAGAGGAGATGTTGCCACTACCTGTATTCCCTGCTGTTGGCAGCGATAGACGAGATCTTTTAAGTCGGGACTGACTGCTACTGGCAACCGGAACCATTCACCGGCTGAGGCCCGCAATAGCTTGGGATGGTGGATATCCACGCTGTCGGCACTCAGCCACAAACCCTCGGCACCGGCTGCTACCGCAGTTCTCATCATTGTACCCAAGTTGCCAGGGTCTTGCACTTTCTCCAATGCTAACCCTAATCTTGTTGGAAGTACCGCTGACTGCGATCGCGGCTGGGCCGCAGCCACGACCCCATCGGGATGGACGGTGGTGGCGATCGCCTGCATCACCTCAGGAGAGACTAACTCGGTGCGCTGGCACCGTCGGCAGGCATTTTCCCAGAGGGGGCCATGACCTGCCAACCAATCGGGAGTACACAAAACCGTCACCAGGGGATAATCCACAGCACAGGCGACTTCCAGCAAATGGGTGCCTTCCAGCAGAAACAACTGCTGTTCGCGACGCCCTTGAGGATGGTGCAGCTTTCTGAGCTGCTTTACCAGGGGGTTTTTCCGACTGGTCAATATCATATGCGGAACCGGGGACTTGAACCCCGAAGTCCTTGCGGACACTAGAACCTGAATCTAGCGCGTCTACCAATTCCGCCAGTTCCGCTTATCTAGTGCAGTGAAAACTGCCCTTAACTATCATGATGCATTTTTTCTGATTCGTCAACCCCAAGAGCCAAAAAAATTTTTTTTCTTCCCCGAGGCTGACACCGGTCCATCATGGCGCCATGATGGACCGGGTCGATCTACCATCGGGTTTAGGGGTGGAGATTGGGATTATCCGTCAGCAAACCTATGGCTGCGCCACGCTGCGCGATCAGCAGCAGCAGCGGTCAGCAGGCGATCGTCCGCCGTTAGAAATACCAGAGATGTCGTTTCCAGACGGAATTGGGCTAACATTGCCGATGCCAATTGTACGGCATCATAGGCACGCAGCGGATGTACTAATAGCAGTAATCCAGCTAATTCTAGGAGCATTTCGCAGGGCTCGATCGCCTCATACTGGTTTGCTAGGTCAATGTTAAAGATTTCGATCGCCTGGTTCACCTGAGCAGCAGACAATCTTCCTTCCCGATAACGCACGTCGAAGGCACTGATAATTTCTACTCTGGTGATTTCGGCAATATGATGTTGCCAGTATCCGGGGCGGCGAGTGCTTCTATCCAGGGAGTTCCGACTTCGCTGACATAGCGTTTGAAGATGGCGCTGGTATCCAAGAAGTAGGTAGTCACCAGGGCCCCCTTTGCTCGATCGCGATTTCTGAAAGCGGTTTCCCAGGGATTTTCCCCAGTTCCTCCGCTAGTTGATGGCGTTCTGCTTCCACAGCGGGATCTACTTTACCCGTCGGCTTTCGGATCTTCACCTGCTGGGCTGCTTTTTCCAATAGAGTCTGGATCTGCTGCCTAGTCTCTGGCTCCACCGGTGGCACTCGGAACCGTACTTCCAAGCATACATGTTCTGATTCGCTCAAGGAAACCGGATGCAATGGCGGTGTCTGGAGCATGCCGCGTCCTTCAGGACAAGAGCATGCGGAAGACGCCGAAGCAGTACCCCGTTGGGTTGCACTGCTCTGATAGTTTCTGACATTGTTCTGTGTTTGGGTTGGCTGGGCATCTACCTCTGCGCCATTATCGATTAATAAAGCTGCTATTCGATCGGCGTTACAGGATACACTTAAGTGAAGTGGGGTATATTTTGGATTTGTTTTAGCATTAACTTCGGCACCGTTTTCAATCAGCAACAGTGCCATATCTCTTATCCCTTTAACTGGCACTAAATGCAGTGAAATACAGCCATTCTTATCTTTTTCATTAACATCGGCCCCCTGCTGGATTAGCAAATTTACTACCTCTGAGTGACCATTTCCTACTGCCCAATGCAGTGGAGTAGCGCCATCATCTCTTTTGGCATTCACATCGGCACTGTTAGCTATCAGTAGTGCTACTATTTCCTGATGCCCGTCTTGCGCTGCATAGTACACAGTACTATAGTCATTATTATTTTTTGCATTAACATCTCCACCTCGTTCTAGATATTTTCTAACCCTATCAATATTTCCGTCGCGTGCTGCATAGAAGATACTATTTTTAGTAGTAAACATCCCTGCTAGGATTATTGCTAGCGGTGCAGCCGTCAAAAATCCTACTGCAACCAATTCCTCTTTAATCAATTGAAAATTTATTAGTATGTCTGCAAGAAGAAGAGATATCCACAGCACGTAGGTTTGCAATTTAATCTCGTGAAATCTTCCTTGCATTAAATTTTCTCCATATAGCGACTGTTGGTGGGCATTGCCCACCCTACCATCTTAACCGAAAATGCTGCCAAAAAACTCGACAGCTTCTTGCAAGGCGGCGATGAACCGGTCAATTTCTTCCCGGGTGTTGTAGAAATACAAACTCGCCCTGGCAGTTGACTGCACCCCCAAGGCCCGATGTAATGGCTGCGTGCAATGATGTCCTGCCCGAATTGCTACCCCAGCTTGGTCTAAAATTGTAGATAGGTCGTGGGGGTGAACGTCTCCCGCTGTAAATGATGCTAATGCTGCCCTTCCTTCCCCGTTAGCTTTCGGTTGGGGTCCGTAAACTTGCACTTCCGGTATTTTACCCAATTGCTCGAATAAATAAGCTGTCAATTCTGCTTCATAAGCGTGAATTTTATCCATGCCAATGTTCGTCAGGTAATCTACTGCTGCACCTAGGGCGATCGCCTCTCCAATGGCCGGAGTTCCCGCCTCAAACTTATGCGGCACATCTGCATAGGTAGCATGTTCCAGAAACACGTCGGCAATCATCTCGCCACCGCCCAAAAATGGCGGCATCGATCGCAGTAATTCCCGTTTCCCATACAGAAACCCTATGCCCGTGGGGCCGCACATCTTATGTCCGGAAGCCACCAGCCAGTCACAATCGATCGCCTGCACGTCAACTGCCATATGGGGGACACTTTGGCAAGCATCTATTAACACTTTTGCCCCATATTGATGGGCGATCGCGCAAATTTTATGTACCGGATTAATACAACCGATCGTATTAGAAACATGAACGACAGCCACCAGTTTAGTCTTATCGGAAACCAGAGACTTAAAATGATCTAGATCGAATTCCTCATTAGCAGTCAGTTCCACAAACTTGAGCACAGCACCAGTTTTTTGAGCAATCATCTGCCAGGGAATCAAATTACTGTGATGTTCCATCACCGAGAGAATAATTTCATCTCCCTGTTGTAAATTATTCAAGCCCCAACTGTAGGCGACTAAATTAATCGCTTCACTAGCATTGCGGGTGTAAACAATTTCTTCCCGCACCGCAGCATTAATAAAACTGGCAATTTTATCCCGCGTCCCCTCATAAGCATCTGTTGCTTTACCGCTGAGGGTATGAACTCCCCGATGCACGTTAGAATTATACTCCGAGTAATAATCCCGCAAAGTATTTAAAACAGCGATCGGCTTTTGGGAAGTAGCAGCATTATCCAGGTAAACCAGGGGTTTGCCATTAACTTCCTGCTGCAAAATTGGGAAGTCACCGCGAGTTAAGGCAGCAAGAGTTATTTCCTGAGTGAGAGTCATCATAATCTTTGCGAATGGCTAATTGTGAATGGTGAATGGCTAATTGCGAATGGCTAATTGCTAATTGTTGAGATGTTAGATATCCTCACATCTTGCACCTGCGGGCCGTGAAACTAAACGTTTTCTCTATAAGGCTTCCAGTGGGTTTTAACCCACGGCGGGCCTTATCGGCAAGCTACACAGCGTGATAGCATTTGCTTTAAGGAAGCCACGGGAATGCGATCGAGAATTTCGCCAGCAAAGGCATCAACTAGCAAATTGCGGCTAGTTTCCCGGTTTAAACCGCGACTTTGCAGATAAAATACCTCCTCTGGGTCTAGCTGACCGACAGTGGCACCGTGAGCGCATTTGACATTATCAGCAGTAATCTCCAACTGAGGTTTAGTGTCCACCCGGGCTTGGGGCGACAGTAATAAGTTACGATTTAACTGTGCCGCATCTGTTAGCTGGGCGGGTTTGGGGACAAAGATTTTACCGTTAAAGACTGCATGGGCTTTGCCATCTACAATGCACTTGTGCAACTGCTTGCTAGTACCATTGGCATGATTGTACCCGATCGCGCTATGGGTATCTGCCAACTGTGCGCCCGAAATCTGGGTCAAACCATTGAGAGTCGTGTAAGTACCCTCACCATTTTGCCATACTTCCAGATTATGCCGAGATAACCTGGCCCCCAAGCTAATGGCATTACAAGTATAGCGGCTATCCCGGGCTTGGGCGATCGCGCTTTTACCAATATGAAAAGCCACGCCCGCTTCTCGTTGCAGTCTCGTGTGGTTGACCTCAGCATTTTGCCCCACCCAAATTTCCGTCACCGCATTAGTAAAATAAGGGTTAGGAAGCAGGGCATCCGGGCAACTGACAGTTGCGGTGTAATCTTCAACTATGGTAACAGTACTATTCGCCTCCGCTACCACCAGACAGCGGGGCCCAGAAATAGTCGCCACTTCGCCCCTAGTTGAGATAAACAGCAGATGAATGGGTTGCGATACCACCTGATTTTTCGGCACCCAAACTATAGCCCCATCTGTCATACTAGCTGTATTGAGGGCTGTAAATACCTCCTCGGCACCCCGTTGCCTTGCCAGATAGTTTTGCAACTCTGCTGGCGGGATCTTGCCTGCCAACAAATTCCCCACAAACACATTTTCTGGCAACCCACTCACATCTGACAACTGCGGTGCATAAATGCCATTGACAAATACCAAGCAGCTACTATCTGCTTCGGCCAGACTCAACTCCCTGACACCCGATACCTTATCGCTGCTAACCTCTGCAAACTTCACCTGCAACAAGGGCGACAAGTCCGTAAACCGCCATTCTTCATCCCGCTTAGTCGGAAAAATACTTTCCATGACTAACACCGCCGCCTGTTCCCGCATTGCTTGCAACCACGCAGTCATTTCCCCTGCTTGGCCTTCGGGTTCCCGACGCCCTTCCAGTAACTCTATCAGATAGCGATCGCGCTCGTTCGCCTTCTTATCGGAGTCCAAAATTCTCTCAACAGAAGCTATACTCATACTGCTGCACCTACCTTTACTGCATCTTCTGCATCTGGAGCGATCGCCCAATCATAACCACGGGACTCCAGTTCCAGGGCCAATTCCTTCCTGCCAGTAGTCAGAATCTTTCCACCTGCCATCACGTGAACATAGTCGGGGACAATATAATCGAGTAACCGTTGGTAATGGGTAATCATGAGAGTAGCATTTTCTGGTCTTGCCAACTGGTTCACCCCGGAAGCGACAATCTTCAAAGCATCAATATCCAAACCAGAATCCGTCTCATCCAGAATTGCCAAGGTCGGTTCCAGTAAAGCCATTTGCAGAATTTCATTCCGCTTCTTCTCACCACCAGAAAAGCCCTCATTCAGACTTCTACTCAAAAAGGCCGGATTCATCTTCACCAGTTCCAGCTTTTCTTCTACCAAATCTTGAAAATCAAAAGAATCTAATTCTTCCATTCCCCGTTGCTTGAGACGGGAATTGTAAGCGACCCGCAAGAAATCGAGATTGCTGACACCGGGAATTTCCATGGGATACTGAAAAGCCAGAAACACCCCAGACAGGGCCCTGTCTTCCGGTTCCATCTCCAGCAGATTTTCTCCTTTGAAGAGTACCTCCCCGCCAGTGACTTCATAAGCTGGATGACCTGCTAATACCTTAGAAAAGGTACTCTTTCCCGATCCATTCGGTCCCATGATAGCATGGATTTCTCCAGCCTTAATTTCCAGATTCAAACCCTTAAGAATCTGGGTACCATCCACATCCGCTGTTAAATTTCGGACAGACAAAATTACTCCGCTGTTTTCAACGATCATTCCTTACCTCTTCTGATATATTTTCTCCTTCATTGCCTTTTGACCCCAGCGCATAAAGCCTTATGGCGACAATCTTGCTTAGTTTAATGGAATGGCGCTTACCCCCCGTACTTTTTGCTATCCTGTTTCCGCCCACATCTGTTACTTTATAACCCGGTTGGTCGTAATTGTCTGTCAATTAATCATAGTTCTGATGAGCCTACTCATGACTATAGCACAAAAAAGCGCCCCCCTCGAAGGAGAGCGCTTTTTGTTTTTAGCTAATTCTTAGCCATCGAATCACGCGACCTTGTGAGTCGATAATGGACCGGTTGAAGGCCATCGTGCTCACGGGCTACATCATGCCGAAAGATTGCAAGTGCTCATTAATTGCCGAAGCAGTAGTACGAGTGGCATCCTCGCTTACTGCACCCGAGATCAAAGCCTGATCAGAGAACCCGAGAGCATGGCGCATGAATAAAATGCCATCAGTTAACGCCCCTGCCGTGCCATTGCCATCTACATCTAACATTATGTCCCCCATTTCATCCAAGTAGGTAACAATTTCTGATGTATCGCGAGTGGCACCTTCACCTACAACATCTTCAGTCAAAGTCTCTCCCCTGAACCCGAAGAGATAACGTATGGCCACAAGGCCGTCAGTTAATGCATCTATAACTCCATTCCCATCAATGTCCAGTGCAGGTGATGGAGCAGGTGATGGAGCAGGCGAGGTTAATGCAATTGAACTGGGGACAAAGTTGCTATTCGCAGGCAGGTCATCTGAGTTGGCACCAAAGTTGATCTGTGTCCCTGAAAACCCTGGTAGCGTTGTGAAGTTGGCCGTATAGAGGGTAGGATTAGGATTGTTGGGCCAATTTCCGTCAGCATCTACCCAAGCTTGCAAGATGTATTTGTCTGTGTTCGGGTCGCCGTCCAAACCCCCGTTGGTAATCGGATCGTCCAAGACTGCACTTATAGGTTGCGCGCCCAAAGGAAAGTGCTCAGTCAGACCAGTGACTGGATCAAATGCTACTTGAGAACTGTCCCAATGCATTTGAAAGACTATTCCTGTGGTGGGAGTTTCCGCAGGTTCAGTAGAGTAGTTGACATCAAAGCTGACACTTGTGTTTGGTTCTACTGCTTTGGTTGGTTCTGAAGGGGTGACTTTCAGTTGAGTGACTGAGGTTATGTCCTCCTCCGGAATGTCCATGGGAGCGGCATTAGTTGCCTTCTCAACTTGAATTACATAGACACCATGATTGCCATTACTGGTCAAATCATTGATGCCGTCTCCGTTGATGTCGATGCTGTCCTGGAACCTTCCTGCAGCCCACACATTACCATTGCTGTCGGCGGCTATGACCTCGCCAACGTCATTATCGCTACCGCCGATCTTTAAGGCCTGAACCAAATCCCCCGAAGAGGAGAACTGGGCTACATAGCTATCACCTTTGCCATCACTGGTCAAATCATTGTTGCCGTCTCCGTCGATGTCGATGCTGTCCTCGAAATATCCTGTAACCCACAGATGATCATTGTTATCGATGGCTATGCGGCTGTCATTGCCACCGAGATCTAAGACCTTAACGAAATCACCATTGCTCGAGAACTTGGCTAAATATTCATCAATGGGAAAACCATAATCATCACCATCGGTCAAATCATTGATGCCGTCTCCGTTGATGTCGATGTTGTCCTCGAAACGTCCTAACACCCACGCATCACCTCTGCTGTCGGTGGCTATGTCAAGGCTGTTGTCATTATCGCTACCGCCGATATTTTTGGCAAAGAGCAAATCCCCCTTCTCGTCGAACTTGGCTACATAGCCATCTCGATAGCCATTACTGATCAAATCATCTTCTCCGTCTTCGTCGATGTCGATGCTGCCGGAGAAAGTTCCTGTAGTCCACACATGATCATCCTTGTCGATGGCTATGCCATGACCAACCTCATCACCGCTACCGCCGATCTGGAAGACGTTGACCAAATTCCCCTCTGAGGAGAACTTGGCGAAATAGCTATCTCGATCATTTCCAGGACGGCCCTTATTGGTCAAATCATCTTCTCCGTCTCCGTCGATGTCGAGGTGGCGCCAGAAACTTCCTTTAGTCCACACATTATCTTTGCTGTCGATGGCTATGCTCTTGCCCCATTCACTATGCTCAGTCGCCCGATCGCCGATCTGTAAGGCCTGAACAAAGTCCCCTCAGAGTTGAACTTGGCTAAATAGTGACCATCACGATCAGTACTGGTCAAATCATCCTCTCCGTCTCCGTCGATGTCGATGCTGCCATGGAACCCTCCTAACACCCATGCATTATCATTGCTGTCGGTGGCTAGGCCTATGCCCTTGTCTGGGAGTAAAATCTCAGTATTGCCGAAATCATAGGCCCGAACCAAATTCCCTTCAGAGTCGAACTTGGCTACATAGCTATCTCGATAGCCATTACTGATCAAATCATGTTCTCCGTCTCCGTCTAGGTCGATGCTGTCTCTGAACTCTCCTGTAATCCAGACATCACCCTTGCGGTCGATGGCTATGTCCTCGGGTGCCTCCAGCCTAGTGCTATCGCCGATCTGGAAGGCAACCTGATCCATTCCTGTTGATTCCATCTTTTTGAACCTCCTCTTTGGTTAACTCTTCTACCTTTCCCAATCCCCACCCCCCCAACCTGTACCTACTATTTACCTATCTCCCTCGGTTTCCGCTTTATCCGGATTGCATGAGAGAATTTCCTTGGACGTTGAGGTCGTTTATATCGTTCAGCCCAAGTGGTACTCGACCTTCCAGGGAGTTGTTTTGCAACCACAGTTTTGTTAGGTTGCTGAGGTTCCCTAGCGAGGAAGGTATTGTCCCCGTCAGGTTGTTATCATTTAGGTAGATATTTTCCAACATGGTGGCGTTCCCCAATTCCAGTGGGATGTTGCCACTCAGGGCATTGTTCCCCATCCATAACTCTTGCAATTTACCGAGATTCCCCAATTCAGGGGGAATCGAACCACTCAAAGAATTCACATTCACCTTCAACCACGTCAAGTTCCTGAGGTTCCCTAATTCACGGGGTATGTTACCCTCCAGGGAATTATGATTCAGCCATAAATGTGTCAAGTTCTCGAGGCCCCCTAATTCAGGGGGAATGGTACCGCGAAGGCCTTCGCGGTCCAGTTCTAGTTTCCGCAAACCGGTGAGCTTGCTTAACCCTGAAGGGAGCGTCGTACCGCTCACCCCGGCTGAGAGTTCCGTCACTCGTGATTTCTCGACTGTCATCCCATTCAACAACCTGTTAACATTACTAGCAAGGGGGACATGATAATCCACATCGACGGGGATGTTTGTGTTTTTGAACCAATCGCTATTGAGCTCATTCAGGGTTTGATAATCGCTGGCATTTACGAAGTAAAGCCCAGTACCAGAACTAAAAACCGATACTCCGATATAAAACTTGTCCGTTACGGAGTTTCCCGCATCATCTGATGCAGTTACGGTCACAAGAGAATTGCTATCAGCAGGATCAGCAGCAGCATCCCTATCAGGCGTACCACTAATCACCCCAGTAATGGGGTCAAAGGTTAACCCGTCTGGCAAACCGCTGACGCTGTAGCTGGTAATGTTACCGCCGATTTTGCTGAAGTGACCGTTGACATCTATGCTGAGGTTGTGATTGCGAGTGGAATTCCTGTCGAATTCTACGACAGTATCCACGTCTTCAATTGGAACTCTCACATCAAGTGGATTCTCTAACCGTTTGATTGCCGATAAAGCTTCCACACTTGCGGGGATATCGCCGGTTAGGTGGTTATCCTGGAGCCACAGGTTCCGCAGGTTTGTGAGGTTGCCGAGCTCGGGCGGGATGCTGCCGGTCAGCTCATTATCCCACAGGTACAGGTTTTGTAAACTGGTTAGATTGCCCAACTCAGGGGGATGGTCCCCGTCAGGTTGTTCTTGGATAACCCGAGGGTTTGCAAGTTGGTGAGCTCACCCAACTCGGTCGGTATTGTGCCGGTGAGACCGTTGTTATGCAGTCGCAACTTCGTCAAGCTGCTCAATCCACTCAGCTCGGATGGTATAGTACCACTGAGAGAGTTGTTGATCAAGTTAAGGTGTTGTAAGGCGGTGAGTCCACCCAGTTCAGGGGGATGGTGCCGGTGAGGTTGTTGTCGTCGAGCTTGATCTCTGTTACTCGCGAATCCTCAACCGTGATCCCATGCCAGGTGGCAACGACATCAGCATCGGGGGGGTGTCACTGGTGACATCCCAGTTCTCCTTGTTTAACCAGGCCGGTCCGCCGGTCTGATTGTACAGGGCCCTTATGCCTAAATAGTCGGTGGCATTGATAGCCGCCATAGGGTTTTCCTCGTCTTTTAGAGCATGAATACAGCCTAGCCAACCCGGTTGAGTTTTGTCAAGGGTTTTGAGAAATTTTTTTTCTTAGAGATGAAAATGCTGAAACCCATGTATATCAATAGTTTCGGCTCGGGAAAAAAATGTTTTTGTTATGTTTCGTACAGCTGCTTCTCTTCTATCATCTGCCGGTGGCGTTGCCGGTTCCTAAAGAAAGGGGGGGCGGGGAGAGGATCGGATCCGGGCGGGGAGGGGATCTGGGCGGGCGGGGAGGGTATCCGGGCGGGGAGGGGATCGCCCTGTCAAAGCCCTGTATTGTTCTTGTAGCCATACCCGTTCCCACGGCTCCGCCTGGGAACGGGTTCGGCTGCGCCACGCTGCGTGATGGGAATGAGGTACTTCATACTTCATACTTCATATTTGACACCAAACATTTCACACCTACCTCTATTACAACTGACAGAACTGAATCACTTGACTAATTCTAGTCAAACGGGCAAAACGGGATTTAGCCAGCGGCTCATTTCCCGCAACAGCTGATTTAAATCTTTATATAAGAATTCTTGCTTCACCCACTGGCCTACTGCATCCAGCGGCGTAAATTCTCTTCCTGCTTGCCAGTTGACATCTTGACCTAAAGGTGTTATATGGGTTCCGGGTAGGGTAAGACTGGCAACCATATTGCCAAAGCGTTTTTGCAAGAGGTTCATTAAGCTAGTCGTTTGGTCAATATCATCGTTCTGGAATTTTATCAGCAAATTGCGGCGGATGCTGTACTCTTGAGCGATTAGCTGGTTAGTTTTTACCGGTGTTGGGGTAAACTCGATATTGAAAGCTGGGGTTAAGTTGAGTTGCTCGACCAAGGGGATAGCCCGACGGGCGGAGTGATTATTATAGCACATGAGGATATTTCCCGCACGAGATACCTCAAATAGGCTACCAATGAGCAGATGCAGCTTGGAACCCAGGCTGTGTCCGACTCCGTATATGGGAAGATAGGCTTTGGATAACGTGGCTGATTTTTTTAAGCGTTCGGTGGTTGTCTCAAAGGCTTTGAGGACTTCAAGGGCGATCTCGTTATGGTCGAGTGTCTGCACAAAGGGTGTCGCCACTACCAGATAGCGCTTTTGAGCCAGGGCTTCCAGTAACCAGCGATAGGTGAGTTGGGGAGCTGGGGCGGCGAAGGCCCCTCCAAGAAAATGTACTATCCCGATCGGGCGACGGGGAGTTAATACCCAGTTACCTGCTACTTCTTGCCAATCCATTTTATCTGCACCTGTTTGAATATCTTGCGATACCTTTATTATAGATTACTTTTTCCTCACCACGCCTTGAACATGGTTAATTTTCTCAAATATGAACGAGACTTTCCGCAGCGGTAAGGTATCATATGACTAATCTAATACTACAGCATTCTACATGACGGACGCTTCGCCGTAAAGGATCTGCAAGTCGAAAGTTATACCGAGGAGGACAAAATGCCTTTACTGAGTCAGATTGAAATACGGGCCATGCAAGTCCAACAGGAAGCTTTGCGAAGTGCCCGCGAGTCGGTGATGGAAGTCTTGGAAGTGCGGTTCCAAGAAGTGCCCGAGGCGATCGCAGATACTATTAATAGCATTGAGGACGTGGTCTTTTTGAAGCAATCTCACTGGCAAGCAATTGTTATGGTTCCCTCGTTTCTTGCGATCGAACTTCTAAATGTGGCGATCTCCTCGGGAGGAATAAATATTTTTGTGGATTTATGTCTGTTAACTGCTATAATTAATTAGTTGTTTTCCCCATTAACAAATGCACGTTATTAGCTATCGACGTTTAAGGGAATATGCTCACGAGCCTTTGGATAACTGGTATAAAGTTGCCAGCAAGGCTAATTGGTCAAATTTGATTGAGGTGCAATGTGTTTTTCCCACGGCTGAGACTGTTGGTAATTTTACAGTATTTAATATTAAGGGTAATCAATATCGCTTAATTGTTAGCATAGATTACCAAGGGCAATTAATTTACATTAAATACGTTCTTACTCATGCAGAATACGACAAGGAGTATTGGAAAAATGACCCTTGCTTTTAGCTCTCAAAAGTATACCACATTATTGGTAAAATACCAGCCTAAATTAATTAAAACAGAGGAAGAAAACGAACGAGCACTGGCAGTTGTCGAGGAGTTAATGCACATTCACGATCGCACTCCTGAAGAGGATGCTCTCTATGAGTTATTGATTGTTTTAATTGAAAAATTTGAGGATAATTTTTATCGTCCTGGTTCCGCATCGACTCCTCATTCAATGTTACTGTTTTTGATGGAACAGCAAAAGGTACAACCAGAAGATTTGGTGGAGGTTGTTGGTGACGAAGATGTTGCCCTTGAATTGGTTAATGGTGGGGGTAAGATTAGCGACGAATTGGCTGAAATTTTGGGTAATTTTTTTAAGGTTGATTCCAGTTTGTTTGTAAAATAATTAATATTGTTCCATAACGATCTCTCCGGAAATAATGGCGGCGATCGCTCTTTTTGCCTGGCGCGATCGCCGCATTGTTGGCAACATAGCTGGCAGGGGTGAAAAGGGGTGTAATTAAAAGTGACACTTAGGCATTATTAACCGGTCCGGGGTTTTACCTCTGTATGACCGGCGGGATCAGATATCCGCCAGTGATGGCCGGTGGATGGAACCACTTCTTAGGTGAATTCTGCCTTGACCCTTGAGATTTTTTTACTCTTATGTTATATAATTATTATAAGTTTACTATGGAGCTAAAGTCCTATGTCTGAATTCATGAATCATAATCAAACGGTTGAACTAACCAGTAGCGCTTATGAATTAGCTCTAAGATTGCAGGCTCATCCCAATATATCAGCTCGTGTTTTATCTATTTTAGCTCTTGTTGAAAATCCGGATGATAATTGTGAAACAGCGAGCGGTGCGGAATTAGAAGTTGTCTCGGAACTCCAAAAACTGGGAAATGATGCTCTTCAAGATTGGGCCAATTCCCAAGAGAAAAAAAAGCCTTAGCTTGTGAGAAATCTCCCTTGATGCGCCGTCAGAGAAAAAAGCAACTATATTGGTATAGCCTGTTCGGAACTATCCAAGTTATAGAACAAATATTTATTTGCGTAAAAACGGAAAAAGTATTTAGACCGTTTTCATCATCTGCCCAAATACATTGTCGAGGTTATTCTTTACCATTACAACGAGCAATTACTGATTTGGGAGCCGATGTATCTTTTGGAAAAATCCCTGAAAAGCTCAAAGAACATTACGGTATAACTGTACCGATTAGTTCGGCACAAGCGATTACTCAAAAACATGCACATGCGGTTAAAACATCTCAAATTTTAGCATCCGAAATCCCCGATAGAGATGGAGTAGATCAGATAATTACAGAAATGGATGGCACGATGATTCCAATTGTGAACACGACGCCAGCAACCGATGATGTTCAAATTGTCGATCGCCGAAAAAACCGAAAGCTTAGTTGGAAAGAAGCTCGCCTATCACTTGTGGAAATTCCTGGCCAAAAACAGTCACTTATTGGAGGTACAGTAGGTACTGTTAATGATGCAGGAAACCAATTACTGCATAGTGCAATTCGGGCTGGTATAGGTAGCAATACTAAAGTTCATGCCATTGGAGATGGAGCCAGTTGGATTGTTAATCAGGTAAGGCGCTTGTTTGGAGAACGTGCTAGCTATCTAATAGATTTTTATCATCTGTGTGAATATTTAGCCGCCGCTGCTCCTGGAAATGAACAGCAACAAAAAAAATGGTTGAAACAACAAAAGCAAGATCTCAAAAAAAATCAGCTCCTCAAAGTATTAAAGAATTTATCAACTCGTATGGAACCAGAACATCTAGCTGATAAATTTGCTCCCGTCCGAGTTGGTACACGATACATAAAAAACCGGCTTGAATACTTAGACTACAAAAGTGCTATTGATGCTGATTTACCAATTGGCTCTGGAAAAATTGAGAGCGCTCATCGTTATGTAATTCAAAACCGTTTGAAATTAACAGGTTCTTGGTGGACAGTTGAAAAAGCTGATGATATGTTAGCTTTAAGGATATTAAGAGTTAATAATGATTGGCAATCCTATTGGTTCAATTATTATCAAGAGACTCCCCTCATCGGCGCCGTCTAACAGTTATTGATAGGGTGCATCCCAAAGTTTTCATAAGTACAAATACTTAGATGGAAGAGAGAGGCTTTTATGATAATTTACAAAAGTACTCCTCATCCTGGTAGAAGTCATGAACCCAAAAATCCAAGCCCAAATTGAAGCCCATGCTCAAGCCATCGCGGCCCTCCTCCACGAGCAAGCTTTGGCCACCGTACCGGAACAACTCACCACTCTTGAAGGAATCGAAGGGACGGTCCGCTCACTTGTTCTCCAATATGTCAGCCCTGAAATCGCCCTTTTTTTATCGCCAAGGAGAGTGGGACAAGGGCAGGACACCCCCGCGCCGTCAAGAGCATTGTGGGGGAACTGAAGCTCACCAGTCAGCAAGCACAGTATTTTGAGGTCAAAGCCTATAGTCAGTGGAGTCCTTACCTGGAGAAATGTTGCCTAGAGTTGAGTGGGAATTCATCTTATGAACAATCGGCAAGGCAAATCAAGTTACTGACGGGGATGAAAGTCTCAAGAGGAACACAGCAACGACTGGTGCAGCGTTATGAATTTTCCTCAGGGCAAGTGTCACACCCCGTGCAGGCATTAAGTCTGGATGGGGGGAAAGTGCGGTTACGGACCGAACTGGGAGAACCCTGCCAGTGGCGAGACTACAAAGCCGTGAACTTGAATGGGGAGTGGGTAGGGGCATATTTCCGAGATAACGAACGACTGGTGGACAAAGTCAACCAACAAACCCTAGAAGTATCAGTTTTCACCCTAGGAGATGGTCATGATGGCATTTGGAACATCCTCAAGAAAATCTCCAACCGGGTAGAAATACTCGATTGGTATCACTTAATGGAGAACTTAGAAAAAGTCGGCGGCTCTCAGCAGCGATTGGACCGGGTGAAGGAACTCCTGTGGAAAGGCCAGGTGAAGGAAGCCAATCGTAAGTTTGAAGATTGGGAGCATGAGCGGGTAGACAGGTTTAAGGGCTATGTGGAGAAGCATCAGCATCGCATCGTCAACTACGAGTACTATCAGGCAGAGGAGATTCCCATAGGATCAGGGCAAGTCGAATCAACGGTAGGCCGAGGGGCAAGGGTGAAGTTATCTGGAGCTCAGTGGAAGGAGGAGAATGTCCCCCAGGTTTTACGACATCGTTGTGCTTGCTTGAACGGAGTCTTTACAACACTCAGGTTAGATGAGTAATAATACTTACCTTAAAACTGGGATGCACCCTATTGATACTCTCACCAGTCACCAGACGACCATCATTTTTCTGCCATGAGAGCGCTCTGAACATATATAATATAAATCTCGGGGGTCAATATTGCCAGATATTCACTGGCGATATTAACGCTTGATCCTACCAATTAGTTTTGATGACATCGCCGGTTCATGATTGAGTGTCACTTTTAATTACACCCGGTGAAAAGTTAAAATAAGTTGTGTTATAATGGATTTTGTCAAGTTAACTCAAATTAGGTCTATGACAACGGTAACATCCAAACATATTGAGGTTATCCAGTAACGCTCAATAAAATCGTGAAGATTATGCCTGGGTAATTCTACATAATTACAATCAGAGCTATCTGACTCTAAGATGACTTCAGCGATTTTTCTGAAAATAGTGCGATCGGTAGCTCCATCCCCGACAATACCTATATTTCTCTTGCTCATCTAATTTTACCCAATTGTGCCTGAATACCATAGCTCTGCTAGTTGATATTTTACCCTTCGCTTTCCGGTCACTTCATCATCTATTATTTCACCTTCTAGGGTGCCGATCCCAACTAGCATGTCGTAAACAATTTTTCCCTCGTGATTTTCCCACACAATTGATATTGATAGAGATTCGTCATCTCCTGCAAGTCGGTAGCGATGTGGATAGTAATCTTCTGCTGACACAGGTTGATTAAATTTTGGGTGCTGTGGATGCGATCGCCTCAATAGGGAAGCAAAGTGTTGGATACCCGCCAGTAAATTCGTCTTTCCCGAATTGTTATTACCGATCAACAAGGTCACGGGACGGATATCTATGGTGGTTGATTTGTGGGTTCTATAGTTTTTGAGAGTAATCTGCTTGAACATGGTTAATTTTTCTCAAATATGAACGGTACTGTTCGCTACTATAGCATTCTACATGGATGAATTACAACTGTTTTATTTTATCGATCCACGCAGCCGTTGAAAAACCTGCAGACGGCCAGTAACTTTGCCAGTAGCCCCGGGTGATTTTTCCTTCCCGCCGCCAACCGTGCCCCGTTCAGGGGCACGGGGAAACACTGAAGTGTTTACTACGAACCCTCTCACGATCGCGTCTTTTTGCTTCTTGGATCCAAGCATTTACTACCTGCAGATCGATATCACTTTTAAGTCGCTCAATAGTTATAACCTATTGCCTTAATTATTTCTATCTCTGTTATGGAGCCGAACATTACATCTGCAATCGCTGTCTATTTATTATAACTCCCCTTTCAGAGGTTGTCAATTCAGTAACCCAGAAACCCGGTTTCTTCAAGAAACCGAGTTTCTTAATTATTGGTTCATTGAGATGCTCCCGATTTTTTCGGAACGGTTCGCCAATCTAATTTAGACCGCAATTCATCTTTGATCCGACTCAAGATTGACGTTTCATCCAAAGAAGCGAGAATGCGGTTCACAACTGCTTTGGGACCGTCGGGCCCCATGCTGCACCATTGGCTAAATAAACTTTGGTCACCTGTCCGATGCCATAGGAGGAAACCCCCGCTACCCCCGCTTGGGCGATCGCCACTGACAGATAGGGAGCAAAAGATGCGCCACCAGTGGCCGGTGCAGCTATTCCTAATAATCCTTTCAGCCCACTTAGTCCTAAGGAAGCTAATAGTTCGCTAGCACTAATTCCTCCCATTGTCAAGGCAATTTTTTGCAGTAGATTAATGGCTCCATTTTGGGTCATGTTAATACCATAAAGTTTGGATAAAGTGAGAATCATGACAATGTCAATGGTAGCAGAACTGAGGATGTCTAAGACTGTTACCGGGTTGAGGGCGATCGCGAGAGCTTTGACCATCACTCCATTCCAGATAATCTGATTAGCGTTTGCCTCCCGAATGGTCATCTTCCGCTGCACCAACTGCTCATTCACTTCATCTGCATAGAGCATAGTATTCAGGGCCACCAGAGACTTACCCTCTCGGTCTAAAATCTCCAGAATTTTCAGCTTCAAATCATCTACTTGGGGTTGACCCCGAGTCAGCTGCACCCCCATACTGCCATCTTGGCGCTTCCGGGCCTGGGCCACCAACGGTGACGCCGCTGCCATCACAATTTCATCGGGGATAGCAACTCCCGCACCCGTTCGTCCCGAATCTTGTGATAAATTGCCATCCGGTCAGCATCCGGATATTGGTCAATCTTATTAAACACCAGCAAAATTGGTTTACTGGCCGATCGCAATTGAGAGAGGGCCTCGTATTCTACCTTGGTAATATCACCGGCTACAATAAAGAGAATCAGGTCTGCCTGTTTCGCCACCTGACGGGCTAAGGCCGCCCGTTCCTCACCCTTTACCTCATCTATTCCAGGGGTATCTATCAACTGCACCTGAGATTGTCCTTGACTTTGTAGCGTGACTCGGACAATATCGGACCCGTCCCCTGCACTCGATCGATTAACCCTCCAATCCGCCCGGTGGATGGCACGAGTGACGCCGTGAGTGGGACCAGTTGTAAACAAATTTTCACCCAGCAGAGCATTCAGGACTGAAGATTTACCCCGTCCCACCATGCCAAATACAGCAATATACACGCAGCTGCGCTCTAACTTGTCCAGCATGGTTTCCAGACTTTCAATTTGCGACTCCAGTCCCGATCGCTCCCGCTGAGTCAAATCCAGAGAGGCTACCAGAGAGCGCAAAGCATCTTGGGCCTGGAAGTAGTTCAGCTCTGCCTGCATTTGTGCAAAGCTAGAAATGGTACTGTCTAGTTCTCGATCGAGATTCGTTGAGCTCATGTGCTGGAGGTGGTCCTTACCTAGAATATCTATCATCTCCATGCTAATCCCAACGGCTGACTTAGGTAATCAGAGACAGATCGAATGCCGCTTTGATTTCATAGTAGTTTTTCTTTCCTCTTGAGATCTGGCATTTTTATACTGCCTGGTCTTTGATGCTTTTCTTTTGAGCACCCTGCTCGGTCATTTTACTCTATCCTCATTTTATTCTATCTGGACAACCGCTAACGTGGGTTTGAACCCTCCGTGTCTTCTGGGTAGTGCGAGTAGCGCTCCCCGGGGACATCGAGCGACCAGGAGACACGGAAGGCGGGCCATGAGCCTAATTGATAATGGTGCAAGATCGAAAGTTTTAACCGACTGATGGTATATTTTTGCATTTCCGAGATGCGGCGATGCGAGTCAGAGCCAGAATCGATCCGCCAAACGTTATCATCTCCTATAATCACCTGCACCTGTATAATGAAGCGGGTGAATCATTAAATGCTAATTTGGAAGTAGTAGATCGTCAGTCACTAGAAGCACGCATCTCTATTGGATTATGAATTTAACATCTTCTTGGCATCAGGTACATTTCCACGATGCAGTGGTTCGGTCAGTGGAACTGAGTGCAGAGGCGCTGGTGTTTCATCTGGAGGATTTCTTTGTTGATGCTAAACATCCGGGTGTGGTCAAAAGTAGTTGATAGAGTAAAGCAATGAGCGATTCTAACCGGTAGTGGGCAGATCCGGGGTGAGGGGGTATAAAAGGTAATCAACCTAGCTATATAATAGACAATTATGACAAAAAGCCGCTCCCTCAAGGGAAAAGGTTCTGCTCTCATAGCGGAAAAGGATCTTCTCTCGCCGAGGAAAGGATCTTCTCTCATAGCGGAAAAGGATCGGGTGTGGTCAAAACCCGTTGGGGCGGACCCGCCGGAACCCGTTCCCAGGCGGAGCCGTGGGAACTCCGGGCCCGGCTACTAGAACTTAGCCCACGCTCCAGGCGATGTGCTCTGCGCGCGCTAGAAGCACTGCGCATCGCACATCCTATCGTTTACCGATCCACCCACCCATGTCGTTGCCTGCTGGCGAACGACCGGGTGGGTGAAGAGGAAACTTCGCGTCCGGAGACACCCACCCATGTCGTGCGCGGGAGCGACACGACCGGGTGGGTGCTCCTGGACGCGACCCCCTCCTCTCGCAGCGTAGGGGGCCCGGAGCGTGGAAGGGGCCCTCCGCGTGCAGGGGCTATATACATGTATCCGGGCAGCGTCCGGTTCGTTACCCGGGGTGCTCGCACCCGGCGATCAACTACTTATGACCACACCCTAAACATCCTGATAATCAAAGGAACGAGCATATTTGTTTACCCAAAGGTTTCCTAATGTTCAAACAAATGCATTCCCGGAAGCCAAGCCCGGAAGCCAAGCCCGGAAGCCAAGCGCGGTAGGCGCGATGTCAGGGCAGGTGTATAATCAAAGAGCACAGTTATGTTTGTTGTTCCCCCGATCGAGCCATGATAGTTTCCCAACTGGAAGTGCCTTCTGATGAGATTGCCTCTTTCTGTAAAAAGTGGCAAATTACGGAATTTGCGCTATTTGGTTCCATCCTCCGGGATGACTTTCGCCCCGATAGCGATGTAGATGTGCTGGTGAATTTTGTTGTCGAGGCCAAATGGAGTTTGTTCGACATCGTGAGAATGAAGGAAGAACTGAAAACCTTGTTTGGACGCGAAGTCGATTTAGTGGAAAGGATAGTTTGCGTAATCCTTTTCGCCGCTATGAAATCCTGCGGACAAAGGATACGATCTATGGAGAACCTGTATGATGCCGAAATCAGAATCTCTTATGAACGACCTCAAGTCAATGGTAACCTCCAACCCGGAAGTGATGCTGGGTAAACCAGCAATTCGGGGAACCCGCATCACAGTAGAATTAATCTTGGAAAAGCTAGCAGCAGGGAGAGAAATCCTAGGTTCTCATCCTTCTCTTCCCCCTGAAGCAGTTGAGGTGGCGGTTGAGTTTGCTAGAAATTTACCACCCAGTCAGCCTTTGGCTCAGTAGCTTATAATCAGACTCGGGTGGTCGGCTGCAAAGGAGAAATGCTATACTAAAGACAGGGTAAGGTATTGGCGGGCGTGAATTTTCAGCAGCTCGACCGATTGCGAAGCGTGCGTGCAGCCCATGCGATCGTCGAAGGTCGGAGATTGCTACCGCGCTTGTGTGACAGCCCTTCGGGGGACACCGCCCCGTAACGCGAACGATTTTCGGGTAATATCCAAGTTGGAGGACTATGTTGTCACAAGAAGTACTAACGGTTAAACAAGGGATTTGGATTGATAAAAGCTGGCTGCTCGAAGCTGGTTTAGGATCGAGTTTGCAATTGCTAGTCAAACAAGGAGAAATTCGGATTATTCCTGCGGAACAGTTAGAAGCTGAACAGTCAGAAACGGCAGATACAGAGACAGGATGGGAGGTATTTTTGTCCTTGGAGAAGGATGGGCATGTGGGTAAATTACCAGATGCTTCTATTCATCACGACCGCTATCTTTATGGGAAAGAGTGATGAAGAAATTATTTGTCGATACCAGTGCCTGGTATGCGATCGCCGATCCGGGAGATACCAACCACAAAGCAGCATTAGCATACCGGAATGAAATTGTAAAAAAAAATCGCCTTGTGGTGACTAATTACATTTGGGATGAGCTTTACACGTTGCTCTTGATGAGTCTCGGGTAGGACTACCAATTAGGAGAATTAATCACGATCGAAGCAAATTTAACCTATAATCAACGCCAATATCAGCGAATGATTAGCATCAATAGATGCTTATGAGTCTGGTCAGATGAGTCTTCCGAAACTGATCGATAATTTAGATGCGCTGCTTGGGTGTCTGGAAAATCTGTCCGGTGAGTGGTATGACTCTTTTATGGGTGAATGGACGGTGTTAGAAGAAGTTTATGCAGTGGCGCTTGACCGAAAGGGTGGTCGGTTAGAAGATGACGATCTTCGGAAGATCGCATCAGCAGTTAATGCAATCAGAATAATGGTCTCAGATGCGGCTTTATCCCGCGTAGACGCTCTCGAAGTGGCTTGAGTTAGGTAAAATACACTCTTTGGATAAAGGGCGCTATGAAATCCTGCGGACAAAGGAGACGATCTATGCCGCCGAATAACCATGACGTGGGCTAGATATGGGTTCTGTTGAGTAATTAGCATTCATACAGGAGGAATACAAGAGTGAAAACAGTTTCATTCCAATTGCCAGAAACAGCATTTACTGTTCTGGGTAAAGAGGAACGGAAATTTATCTCAGAAATGAGGATTGCTGCGGCTGTAAAATGGTACGATATGGGAAAGATATCTCAGGCGAAAGCAGCAGAAATCGCCGGGTTAACCCGCGCGGAGTTTATTGATGCTTTATCGCGTTATCAGGTTTGCGTGTTTCAATATACTGAGGAGGATTTTGCTGAGGAAATGGCAAATGTCAATTGAGCGAGTTGTAATTAATTCCTCTCCCTTAATTACTTTATTCAAAAGCCAGCTAGCGTTCTTGCTGCCCCAGTTGTTTACCGAGATCCTGGTTCCAGAAGCAGTTTGGGAGGAGGTTGTAGGGGTTGATAAAACAGATGCTGCATCCTCAGAGTTGCCGACTGCATCTTGGGTCACGCGGATACAAATATCCGAGATAGATTCCGAGATCGCTGCTTGGGGTCTAGGAGCTGGCGAGTCGGAAGTTTTGAGCATTGTCTTGGAGCGCCCTAATTATCATGCCCTAATTGATGATTTAGCAGCTCGTCGATGCGCTCGTTCTTTGGAAATTCCCCATCTTGGTAGCTGTGGCACGATCGTGCTAGCAAAATGTCGGGAACTGATTACTTCAATCTCTTCCCCGATCGAGAGATTGCGGGATGCTGGTTTATGGCTATCGGAGGATCTGGTGAGTCGGCTGAAGCAACAAGCTGGGGAGTTGGAGTAGCTTAATAGTAGTTGTTTTCGTTTTTGACAGGAGTTATATTCATGAAAACTGTTTCAGTGGAATTGCCAGAAACGGTCTTTAGCGCTTTGCGCAAAGACCCCAAGGAGTTTGTTGGAGAAATGCGGATCGCTGCTGCGGTTCAATGGTACGAAATGGGTAAAATTTCTCAGGAAAATGCAGCAGAAATTGCAGGTTTATCTCTTGACGAGTGGGGCAAGGTACTTTACTATTATAAGGATTCCCCTATTTTATAGTAAACATTTTGACAAGAAGATTGGAGTTTACCCAAGCGGCAATACAATTATAGTCGATTTGTCTTGTCGAGAAGTCCCAGGGTCCGCCGGTGGTTGCAAACCCCCGCGTTACCAGGCGGTCCCCAGGTAACTTTCTCTATAAGGCTTTCAGCTTTTTCCATTTTGCATGAGAGCTGGGGTTTGGCCCGAAAGCCTCACCAAGGCCCCGGACTTTCTCCCTGCTCCCAGGGCCAATTGCTATAACCCTCAAGGGGATGTGGTCAAAAACAGTTGGTACGGGGAGGGATCTCGATGTTTCCCGGGAGCTCTACTCGCACTACCCGGGGACACAGGGCAGGGAACGAGAGAACCCGGAAGCACGCTAGCAACGTGCTTACTACAAACGAATATTCAACTCTTCCAGTTGCGCGAAATGCTCTTGCAGCAAATCATGCCTGAACTGATAGCGCCCACCAGATCGTTGCAGCAACAATCTGCTTGTAGCATAATTCAGAAACCGTGCATAATTCCAGGGAATTGCTCCACTCCGATACAGCAATAACCGCAGCATCAAATGTTGTATACAACCTAAACCTGGATAAAGGGCGATCGCCAACCAACATACCAGTCCCGCCACTAACCCCGCCAACCAACCATGACTCCCACTGCTAATATATCCCGTCGCCAGTCCTGCAACTCCCCCAGCTAATAACCCCACAGTTGGCGCAACTACTCCAGATATAATTGCTGACTGTTTGATACCCTGGTTAGGAAAAGTTTTGCCCCCAATATCAGGAATAGTCAATCTCATTATCTGCCCCAATATTAGGCAAGCCAACCCCACGATCGGGGCAGCAACTAACCCCGTCATTAGCCCGAAACGCAGCCCCAACCCTAAAACACTCCCTAAAATTAGGCCAGTTATCAGCACCAAAATCCACTCTTTCCCGGGCAATTTCACGAACCGCTGCCATAGCTGAACTCCAGGCAATATCGCCAGATCGCTCATAACAATTTTCTCCGGTTTGGACATCATCCCAGCCAGCAAACCCGCCAGCATGCCAGCAGTTATCCCGCGATCGAAAGTTGTGTTATATTCGCAGTTACCAGCCCGACCGATACTCCCGTAATTAACCAGATCGTCAGCCCGGCGATCGCCCCCACCCCCAGCCGATAAATTCGTATTTGCGTGGGATTTTGCAACCAAGTAGGCTGCATTTTCTCAATCAAAAACTCACTTAAATTATCCTGTTTCATTCTGAGGGCCAGCCAAATCAGCCAATGCCTAGTCAACTCTGGGCGCGGCTGTTTACCTTTCCCATACCACCGCTGGTTAATTTCTCTTGTCAACATCCGACGCATATAAGCATTCAACAAATATTGATGCCGCGAGCGATCGGAAGTAAGGCGCCTCCAGGAATGAATTAAAATTTCCTCATCTGCGAGGGTCATCACGGTCAGCAGCAGGGGAATTTTTGCTAAAGCCAACAACTGCGGTTCATTAGATATGCACTGCCAAAGTTCCCGACTACTAGCACTGACAAAATAGTCTCTAATTTGATGATCCCTCAGAGGTTGCAACCAAGCTGCCCCAGTTAATTTCAGCTTTTTTTTACAGCTTTTATACTCCTCCAGGCAAGAAGAAGCTATCATATTTATCGGTTCTGAAACATTTTCCAGCAGATGATTGAGCGACTCAATACATTGTTCTTGACGCTCTAACTCTAGTCGATCTAGCCCATCCAATAGCAGCAGCAACTGACCATTATCCAGCCACATTCTGCCAATAGTCACTTGCAGGCTATAGTTTAATTCAAGTTGAGCCACCAACCAGTCGGCAAGTGGCTCCCCTTGCCAAGTTGAAAGGTCGAATAAAACTGGCACGGGTTGGTTCCTTTGGGCATTTGCGATCGCGCAGCGTGCGAGTTCTAGCAGAGTTGTGGTTTTACCAGCTCCTGGCAACCCCAAAATCAGCCAGACACCCTTGTTCTGGTCGAATATTTCCCTCAGACTTGTTTCTGGCGGCAACTGAAAAGTGAGACTACCCCCAATCTTGATATTAATATCCCTTCGGAGCGGTTCTGCTTGCCGATCTCTCACGAGATCCTTCAGTACTGCGCGATGCAAGGACTGCTCTAGACGCCCTTGCACTTGATTTTTCATGGCTTCTAATAGCTGATGCCGACTCCGGATCAGCAGGCGGCGCTTTTGGGTTCGTATTTTACCCATTAGTAGTTTTGGCGACAATGGAAACAAAATCAATAGGTTGGCACCCCATTACCCAACTATTGCCGGTGAACCACCAGCCAGTTGGATGGAAAAATTTTATCACAATTATTGCCGATGGAGCGAGGGGGTTATCATAAAAGACGATCTGTCCATCCCAGTAAGGGACCAAAGAACTGAATTTGCCACCGGTATCCCTTGACAAGATATGATATAATACTATTATCGTGCATGTCAAGTGATACTGCGGCGATACCAGCATTACCCTAGAGGTGGAGGTGTCAGGCGATGTCCAGAAAAGACCTTTTTCATAACCACGTCAAACATATCCTAGAGCATGAGGGATGGACAATTTCTGACGATCCGTTGTATTTAACTTTTGGAAATGTGAATGTTCAAATAGATCTGGCTGCAGAGCAGATACTTGCCGCATAAAAAGAGGATCGAAAAATTGCTGTTGAAGTCAAAAGCTTTTCTAGGATCTCGAAAATTACATAATTTTACAGTTGTTTAGGGCAATACCTAACCTATAAAGTAGCATTGCTTCTTAGAGAACCAGAACGTCCACTATATTTAGCAGTTCCTGCCATTATATATGATTCTTTATTTCAAGAATATCTAGTTGTTGAAGTTCTGAAAAAATATCCTATAAAGTTGATAGTGTATAACCCAGAAAACCAGGAGTCCGCCCTATGGATAGAATAGATTACTATCGTCAGTGCGTGAATTTTTTTTGACTGAGTATTCCAACTATGGCTCCCAACAGCCAGAGATGGAGACTCAATTAATTTTTGATACAGTCAACGATCATTACCTTTTGCTCCGCACGGGTTGGGATGACACCCGCCGGGTTCACTGCTGTATTTTTCACTTTGATATCAAAGATGGCAAAATCTGGGTCCAAGAAAACAACACCGATCTTGAAATTGACGAAGACCTAGAAGAGATGGGCATTTCCAAGAAAGAAATCGTGGTTGGTTTCCATCATCCCTCCATGCGCCAGTATTCCAAATACGCTGTTTCATAGGAGACCCAAGACTTCTCGGTTAGGAAGCCAAAACCTACGAAGTCTCGATGGTCGTCCTTGGCGATCGCGCTCCGCAGCGAATATGTTATATTATCTCTAATGTAGATAACCTAAGAACTATGCCAGATGCGATCGTCATTGGTAGCGGTATTGGGGGGTTAGTGGCAGCAAGCCTCCTGGCCCGCTATGGTAAAGATGTCCTAGTATGCGAAAGTCACGGTATTGCTGGGGGTGCGGCCCACAGCTTCTCCCGTCAAGGATTTCAATTTGATTCCGGTCCTTCCTTTTACTGCGGTTTGAGCGATCGCCATTCTCTCAATCCCTTGCGACAAGTGCTGGACGTACTGGAAGAATCAGTGCCAGCAGTGGCCTACGATCCCCTGGGACATTATCATTTTCCCGAAGGTACTTTTCCAGTTTACGGCAATGCCCAGGCTTACAGATCTGCCGTTGCCAAAATTACCCCCCAAGGGGCAAAAGAACTAGAGCAATTTGAACGCCGGTTGCTGAAACTTTATCAGGCATTGCGGGGCATTCCCACCATCGCCCTCCGGGCAGATTTAAATGTGATTCCCCTGTTGCTGGGGCGCTATTTGCCTTCCCTCTGGCAATTGCTGCCTCAGTTGGGGATAATTAATAGTTCCGTGGGCCAGATAATGGACCGAACAGTACAGGATCCCTGGGTGCGGCGGCTAATAGATCTAGAATGTTTCTTACTTTCAGGCTTGAAAGCAGCAGGTACGATCGCCCCGGAAGTGGCATTCATGTTGGGAGAACGGAGTAATTCCATTATCGATTATCCTGTAGGTGGCAGTGGGGCGATCGTCGATGCTTTAGTGCGAGGCTTAAAACGCTGGTCGGGACAGTTGCGTTTGGGGGCCCACGTGGAGCGAATTATGGTAGAAAATGGTCGAGTCACGGGGGTGCGCTTGCGGAAAGGAGAAATTATTTCCGCCCCGATCGTAATTTCCAATGCGACAATTTGGGATACCTATAGTAAACTGCTGCAACCGGAAGATTTACCGCCGGAATACCGCCGCCAGGCATTAGCAACTCCCGCAGTGGAGAGTTTCATGCATTTACATTTGGGCATTAAAGCGGATGGACTGGAAAATCTGACAGGACATCATGTTGTCGTCCATTCATCCGATGTCGATATCGCCACTCCGGGGAATACCTGCATGATTTCTATTCCTTCTGTCTGGGATCAAACTCTGGCACCACCGGGACATCACGTCATTCATGCCTATACCTTGGAACCCTTTACGGGATGGACACGCGATCGCACTTATGGCGAGAAGAAACAAGCGCGATCGCAAACCTTATTCCGGGCCTTAGAAAGAATTATTCCCGACTTGCGGCAACGAATTGTTTTGCAACTGATCGGCACCCCCTTAACCCACGCCCATTATTTGCGGCGCCATGGGGGGACTTACGGCCCCGCGATCGCTGCCGGTCAAGGCATGTTTCCCGGACCGCGAACGCCCATCCCTGGGTTATACCGCGTCGGGGACAGCACCATGCCCGGCATTGGCGTCCCCGCTGTGGCCGCATCCGGCATTTTCTGCGCTAATAGCCTGGTTCCCCTACAGCAGACAGCCGCCTTGGTCAAGCATATTGGTATGTAGTCTGAAGAATGAATGGGCGATCGCGCCGAGCAGGGCGATCGCACCGAGGAAATTTTTTCTCGTTCTTTCTCAAGCACTAAATATAACCGAACCTTTACCCTTGCGATATTAAGTGTTGTTAAGATATATAACACAATGTTACGACGTAACTGCGAGGGCTCGTCACCACCGGTGATAGTCGGACTACCGGTTCAGAACCGGCTAAATAGCCGATGCCCGGGAAACTCATCCCAGTCACTTCGCTGTTATCCCGCCGGGGGTTCAAACCCCCGGCTAATAGCTAAAGTCGGTTAAAATTAAAACCGACTGATAAATAATGTTTAAGTAATTGCAGCAATATTTCGACAAAATGGTATTAGTTGATAGTTAAGATTAATAGTTATATTTTTTAGAGATAAAAAATTGACAACAGATGTTATTTGATTTCTGGATCGAGAATTATCTAGGGGAATTGGCGGCACTCAGCGGGGCTTGTTTATGGGCGATCGCTTCTGTAGTCTATACTTATCTGGGTCGCTCTATCCCACCCCTATTACTCAATCTCAGCAAAGGGGCGATCGCGATCGCCTTTATTCTGTTCGTCCTGATCCTGCAAGGAGACTTCGCGCCATCAGCAACCCCGAGGGCGATCGGGTTGTTGATGCTCAGTGGCGTGGTGGGCATTGGTTTAGGAGACAGCTTTTTCTTTGAAGCATTAAATCATTTGGGAGCCAGACGGGCGCTGCTAATTGAAGCGTTAGCGCCCCCTCTAACAGCAGTTTTTGCCTTAATTTTCCTGCAAGAACAGCTGTCAATTGGCAACTGGTCGGGTATTTTTATAACTGTTATTGGCGTTAGCTGGGTGATAAGCGAAAGGGCACCCGAGGTAACGGGAAAACAGAGCAAATATCCTCTACGGGGCACGATCTTTGCTTTGCTGGCAGCTTTGGGACAAGCGAGTGGATCGGTGTTGTCGCGATCGGCCTTATCTCAGAGTGATATTAGTCCCTTGTGGAGTAGCTTATTTCGGCTCGTGGCTGGGGTTTTAGTAATTTTGCTGATATTGCCCAGTCAACGCCAGGGTAAAGACTGGCTAAAATCCCTGGGTGACAAGCAGTTAATTGGCATTATCATTTTAACATCTTTTGCCGGTACTTTTCTCGGCATTTGGTTGCAACAAACCGCGTTTAAGTATACAGCAGCAGGCGTTGCCCAAGCACTGCTGGCAACTAGCCCTCTTTTCGTATTGCCCATTGTCATCTGCATGGGTGAGAGAGTTAGCAAGAGAGCCTTGGCAGGAGTTGTGGTGGCGATCGCCGGTATTTTCATTCTCTTCAACTAAGTAGTGAGGTGAGACCATGAGTCAAAAGATAGAACTTCCCGAATCATGTAATTTTTCCGATTATTTCAAATGGAACTACTATCCCGAGGATATCTTAGACTATTTCGGTTATGGATTTACCTCGGCAGAGCTAGTTTTGCCGCAATCTCAACAACAACTTGAAGGTTTGTCATCCCTGGAGCGGCGACTCAGAAGAAGCCTTCCTTATATCGCGATCGATAATAACATGGCGAGACGGGAGTTTTTGATTGCGCCTGTATTAATGGACTTGATAGATTATACAGAAGCGAAATTAAAAGTTTCCTATCCCCTGGAAGTAGAACCGCAACTGAAATGTTCTCTGGATTACTTTTTGCAAGCCGGAAATAATTTATTGGTAATTGAAGCCAAAGATGAAAACATAGAACGGGGCTTTAAGCAGTTGGCAGTGGAATTAATTGCAGTCGATCGCGCCATGGCAGAAGCAGAGGAAAATATGTTGTATGGGGCCGTTTCCATTGGGAAAATTTGGCAGTTTTCGGTGCTGTCACGTCTGGAAAAGCAAATTACTCAAGACTTAAATTTATATCGCGTTCCCGCCGACTTGGAAGAGTTGATGCACATATTTGTTGCTATTTTAACTGGGTAGTATTTACGCGATTATAAGGGGGGAAAGAGTGCAACAAATATGCAGAAAATTATTATTTCTTTGTCTAAATTTACTTAACAAGCGCAACGCTAACAACCTCTATTTGTTGGGTTTCGTGCCTCAACTAAACCTACAGCTACAGTGTTGGGTTTCGTACCTCTACCCAACCTACAGCAGCTCCAATTTTTATATATTATAGGCATTTAACCTGACATGATATTAGTGGGTTTTAACCCACTTTAGCTATTAGCCGGGGGTTTGAACCCCCGGCGGGCCTTAAACTTGGAAATAGTCGCGATACCAAGCAACAAAACGCTCAACTCCCACCTCAATGGGAGTGCTGGGTCGAAAACCCACCGCCTTTTCCAAATCCTCGATATCCGCGTAAGTGATGGGAACATCCCCAGGCTGCATCGGGAGCATATGCTTTTGCGCATTCATATCCAGACATGCTTCTAGGACTTCAATAAACCTGAGCAATTCCACGGGCTGATTGTTGCCAATATTATAAAGTTTATAAGGGGCGTGACTGCTTCCCGGGTCAGAGTCAGACCAGTTAGGATCTGGTTCGGGAATCTTGTCTAGTACGCGCAGTAATCCTGTAATGATATCATCAATGTAGGTAAAGTCCCGTTGCATCTTGCCGTGGTTAAACACCTTAATGGGTTCTCCAGCTAGAATGGCTTTGGTGAACAAGAATAGGGCCATGTCCGGGCGTCCCCAAGGTCCGTAAACCGTGAAGAAACGCAAACCCGTGGTTGGCAAACCATAGAGATGGCTGTAGGTGTGCGCCATTAGTTCGTTGGCCTTTTTCGTCGCTGCATATAGGCTCACCGGGCGATCGACATTATCGTGGACGGAAAAAGGGGTTTTGCTATTCACGCCATAAACAGAACTAGAGGAAGCAAATACCAGATGCTTGACTCCCCCATGACGACATCCTTCCAGAATATTCACAAATCCCACCAAGTTGCTATCCACATAGGCGTGGGGATTTTTCAGAGAATAGCGCACCCCTGCTTGGGCTGCTAAATGAGCGACTTTCTCTGGTTGATGGCGATCGAACAATTCTGGGATGGCCTGGCGATCGGCTATATCCAGTTTAGCGAACTGAAACTGCTGGTATTGTTGCAGCTGTTTTAAGCGATCCTGTTTTAAGCTAACATCGTAATAGTCGTTAAGATTATCAATGCCAATAACAGATTCCCCCTGGTCAGGAGATGTTGACAGAGGTGGAAACCAATAAAACCAGCGGCTCCAGTGACTAATATACTTCCCATTCTCGATCGAATTTGAAAATAAGGTTTGTAGTGAGGACTTTAGTCCCTTCGCTGTCAGCCCGCCGGGGGTTAAAACCCCCGCGTTCCCAGGCTCCGCCTGGGAACGAGGCTAAAGTCGATTAAAACCCAATGCTACTAAGAAATTAGATTTTCAGGGGCCATAAGTTCACGAACTTGCTTTCGTGCATCTTCTCGGGAACCTTTGAGAGTTGGAAAAGGCTGCGGCCTGCTCCTCACTTTTCGAGGTTCATGAGGTACCTTATTGGGTTGATGGGGTAACTGACATTTTGCTATTCTATTGAGCAACGACTCTTGTAATTTATTCGATTCATAAACCCAGAAAGGTACTCCGCTATGTAAAACATCTAGAAGGCGGATAGTACAGCTGCTAAAGCTTAACTGTTGTGGGGGTACGCGACGATCGCCCCTTTTACTATTAATGCACAAATTAAGTTATAGGTTAGTAAACCAACCGCAAGTTCTTTGCGGAACTTTTCTGGAGTCTTAACATCCCCTACCCGGTTTTCACCGGTAGTTGACGCTAAACGAATCGCACATATTAACATCTTTAGGTTGCTTTCTGTTTACCTGCTAACTATAATGGGCACAGAGAGAAAAAGCCAGGATGTAGGATCGAGGGGAAATCAGATATGTGACGGTCTGTACAGGAGGATAATGCAGGCTGAAACCCTTACGGGGTAACGCTTTCAGCCCGAAATATCCCCAAAGCTCCCTACTTAGTTAAACTTAACATCTTTAGGTTGCTTTCTGTTTACCCGCTGACTACAATAGGCACAGAGAGAAAAAGCCAGGATGTAGGATCGAAGATATGTTACAAAAAGTTAACAGTTGTGACGGTCTGTACAAACGCTGTGGGGGGAAGCAGGCTGAAACCCTTACTGGGTAACGCTTTCAGCCTGAAATATCCCAAAATATCCCCGCTGTTTTGCGCCGACAGACAACGTAGTTATCAGGGTTAGGTGCGATTCGTTCTCGCCTAACGTAGTCAAGTACGGAACGCTAGCCTAGGAAACTAGGAACAAGGCCTGCACGCTCCGGGCCCCCTCCTCGCAGCGGAGTGTTCCCGGAGTGTGCAGTGCGCGATCTGATATTCATGGGGGTTAAAGGGTAACACCGGTCCTCAGGGCTGCGTCCTAACATCACCGTGGTGCCGATTTTTCCCTGGAACAGCGGAGGGGTCCCGGAGCGTGCGAGGACTTAAATGTAGGATAGCTGACAGCCTAAGTCGGTGACGCAGCGCTTGTTAGATGGACAAGGTCTTCAACATGATGGCCTCGTAAATATTAACCAGCGAAATAAGGCTGTATGCGCTGGCCCAAAAGGTAGTTAGTGTTGTGCTCGAAGAACTACCGGGATATAATGAAGACCTCAAAGCATCGCGAAATGATATCGGGGAACGAATTCACTACTCCTGTACTGTCCTCTAGGACCAGTCAGATGTGAAGCGCAAGTCACGGGTAGAGCCCAAGCCTGCCCCCAAGAAGCCAATGCCTGGAGTAATGTCTAGGATACGCAGACGTGGGACAGAGAGGGTGGGTGATAGTAGGAAGTCTTGGGCGAAAGTAGCTGTAAAACCTTATGAACCAGTGACTAACTGAGGTTAGTTACAAGGTATGAATAAAACGGACTTGATTAATGGCGATCCTAAAGGTTTTTCCGAGGCGCCAGGAACCAACCAGTAAAGGAGTGAAATTGCATGAGACGAGGGACAACGGGAGTACTGCCGATGACAAGGGCCTACCAGTAGCAGGATGCGGTGAAAGTCGCAAGTCCGGTTCTGAATGGGAGGGTTGGGAAGCGATTTCCAGGGAGACCCCTAATAGCTTCATGAAAATGAAAGAATGGTCCATTGGCGACTGTATAAAGCACGATCATTTGCCCTAAAACCCTTATCTAGTAAGCGTTTGACTGTTCATGTAGCCCCATCAGCAACATCTGCAGCAGCGCTAAAAATCAAAAAATCCCCTTGACACGGGTAGAGTTGAGACTAAGTGCCCAAAAACTTACACATCTCTCATATTTGGGTGAAACCTCAGTACGATGATAGGGTCATTTGGCGGCAACGCCAAAATTTTCATGCGTATATTACTTGCTTTTTGTGAGGCAAGTCCACTAAGCTGGAAATTAGCAGTGGATGGCTAGCCCTGGCTGCTAACTCTACACGCTCGCCGGCGTTAAGCCACGAGCGCTGCTGGCTGCGACAGCCTGACTTGTCTCCTTATGCGGATGTTATACTTGCACCTATCTAGTTGTTAGATTTGTGAGGGTTAAACGGAGCACTAGGCTCCAGAGGAATCTGTACTATCAGGAGAGGCAACTCGATCCTGATAGAAGTTTGAAAATCGGAAGAGTGGATCGAAAAAAAATCAATCGGACAAAAGCAAGATTATTATGCGCGTTATATCAATCCTGATCGGCATGGCTAATTTGACATCCGTTAACATGCATATGTTAACGGATAAGGCAGTCTCAAACCCCAAGCAGCTTCAAAGTCCCCTCACCACGGACAATGACCTTGCTGCTGTAGAGTACCCCGAACAGAGACTAGCTGGGTCCATTGCGTCACCGTCAACTCTCAAAAGACCGCAATGGCCAGCGAATACCAATGCTGGGAAAGATTATGCTACGCAGCAATCTCAGCAAGGATCGTCCGATCCTTTAGGTCAACCTCCTCAAATTTCTCTGACATCACCCATAGCGGTACCAAGTGATTTAGGCATGGAACTGCCGGAATTTAGTCTGAGTTATGCGGATATCCCCCCAATAGCCGATCTCGATAGAATATCTGACAGAACTCGTCCTTCCTCTCCCTTAACCATTGCTATTGGGACGTCCCAAAAGCGAGGATCGCCGGCGGTGAGCGGGCCAGTGGGCTACCCCCAGCAGAAAAACAACCGGTCCCAGGGCAGTGCCAAAGACCTATTACCGTTAGTTGATGCTGTGTCTCCCGGAAGCGCTATTGGTACTACCCGAGAGACACAAGTGGCAGGTTCCCAGGCATTTGTTCAGAAAAAAAAAACATGCTAGCAAAGATCGACAAGTAGAGGCAACTGTTGTCGGGCAAGGTATTGGGCAAGATGGTAGTTCAGTTGACGATGCCCGCTTACAAGAAATTAGACGCCTGCAACAACAGCTCGAAAATCTAGAAGCAATCATAGGGGTGGAGGGTGGATCGCCTGGCCTCACCCTTGGCATACCTTCTGGTTTTGGTGCCGATAACAACACGATATATACAGGGGTTAGCCTTCAAGAGCGGGCGCGCGGATCGGACATGAGTGACGCCGGCTTCGGTTTGGGAGTTGGCCTAGGGGATGCCAGAAAATACGTTGGTGTAGAACTGAGTTATGCTTTCGCTAGCTTGGGCACCAATACTCGCGACTTTGGATCTGGGGGATTTAATGTGAAAGTGCATCGCCGAGTCTCGGAAGATTTAGCGGTCGCCGGTGGAATAAATGGTCTGATAACTCTGGGGGATGAAACCGGGTTGGAGGACACGTTTTATGGCGTCGCCACCAAGATTTTTCGGACAGATGAGGATATCGATAAGCCCTTCAGTCGCATAGCGGTAACTGCTGGTATAGGGACTGGGCAATTCCGGACACAAGAAGCACTGTTAGATGATAAAACCCAATTCAATGTTTTTGGGAATGTAGCCTTCAGGGTAGCGCGACGCGTGAGTATCATAACAGAATGGTCGGGACAGGATTTTGGAGTAGGAGTTTCGATCGCCCCCTTTAAAAACATCCCTCTAGTGATTACTCCCGCGTTGCGGGATATTGCTGGTAGAGATCTCGATGGAGCAAGGTTGGTCCTGGGTGGTGGTGTGGCCCATCGGTTTTAGTTATTTGTCAAAGGAGGAAAAGTTATGCAAGCAATAATTAAGAGCAGCTGCATTATAGGTCTTTCCCTGATAACATCGGGCTTGGGGATGAATTATGCTAGGGCTCAGGAGGATCTGAGTCATGATTTATCGGGCACAAATTTTGTGAACAGTCCTGTACCTATTATATTCATTGCACCTGTGGTTGCACCTGCGGCGGGAACTGCGGGTGGACCTGCGGCGGGAACTGCGGGTGGACCTGCGGAGGGAACTGCGGGTGGACCTGCGGAGGGAAATAGCCAGGTCAGTCCTGTCGTCGCTAGGGCCACACAGTTATCCCAAGACTTACAAAATGCCTATAATGCCAGTACCAGTAATGATCCTGTTGGCGATCAGCAACTCAGTAGCGCCATTGAGAATGCCGAAGATTTCTTAAACGATCTGACCGAGCAAGCAGAAAGAGCGAGAAGTGCGGAAAGAGCGCGTATTTGGTAATTGGCCAGTCTAAGTACGGGACAAAAATCCTGAAACCCATATACAGGGCAGGGGGTGCATCTCACTTTCGCACGGGCGTTTAGCGCGGCATTCGGAGATAATTTGTCGCTTTGTGTTATCATTGTCGCCCGAATGCTAGCAACTGCGCAGCAGCTGCGCTAAACGCCCCTACAGATGGATTTGCGAATATGGGATGCACCCTGAGCATGTTATGGCATTTTTGGATAAAATGCTTGTCCCACGAGGGTTTGAGGCATTTTTTTAGACTCAAGATCTGATTTTTGTCCTGTACTGAGTTGGCCAGTATATAGAGTTTCTCAAATTGATGTGTTGCAGCTTTACGGATCCTATTTTTCATTGCGAGGGGGGGGAGCTAGCGGGAAGCTTGTGCTTTGTGAGTGTTCCCCCCCCCGAAGCAATCTCCGATCAGTAATTTGAGAACTGCGGAGGAGCCGTCGTTGGCTCTACCGGGACTTCAGACTGCTTAAAACTCAATAAGCTGGGGGGAGTTAACAAATACATAATTCCTGACATGGTTATGAATAAATAACCCAACACCTGCAATACAAAGGGCCATTTTATTCTTTGTCTTCTCCATTTTATTTTCCATTTGACATAGAAAAATGCCAACCAAGATCCGGGGATAAGTACATAAGCTAAACCCCAAGATGGATGATCGGCGAAAGCCTGAATTCCCATCCAGACAACTCCCGGTAGCCAAAGGATAATCCCCAGGACAAGTAGGGTGATGATGACAAACTCCATAGCGGTTTTCCCCTCATTAAGCGATTGGACAAAGCAAGTTAGGGAGACTTGAGCAAACCTAGAGACCTCGTTTGAGTGCTAAAGTCAGTCCATCGGTAATTGGCACCATGCTAATGGTCACCCGTTCGTCTTGGTGCAACAAATGATTGAAGGCTCGAATTGCTTGGGTGTGGCGATCGGCTACTTCCGGGTTAGCTACTCGTCCACCCCAGAGGACGTTATCGATCGCCATTAAGCCGCCAGTGCGCAAGAGTTGGAGCGATCGCTCGTAATATCCCTGATAATTCTCTTTATCGGCATCAATGAAGGCAAAGTCAAAGGTTTGGGCTTCTCCATTTGCCAAGAGTCGATCCAAGGTTTCTAGTGCGGGGGCGATCCGTAAATCTATCATATTCGCGACTCCAGCGGCTTGCCAATATTGCTGCGCTATATCAGTATATTCCTGGTTGACATCGCAGGCGATTATCTTTCCATCTGGAGGGAGCGAAAGCGCCACAGCTAGGGTACTGTAGCCAGTGAAAACACCGACTTCCAGAGTTTTCTTTGCCCCGATTAACTGCACTAACAGGGCCATGAACTGTCCTTGCTCTGGGGCGATCTGCATGCGGGCCATTCGATGACTAGCTGTTTGCCAGCGCAGTTGCCGCAGGATCTCTGGCTCGCGCAAGCAGCTCGACAGGAGATAATTGTAAAGTTGGCTATCGAGACCAAGAGTCTTGTGGGACATAGGGAGGTTAGCACTTGCTTCGTTATACGATCGATCATAGTAAATATCCGGGCGCTTTTAAATATCCTTTACTATATGGAGATAGTGATGAGATCGGCCTTCATGCACTCAAGAGCAACTAGGATTTGGCGGGTCATAGGACCATTAGCCTTGGCGGGACTGCTAGTCGCCTGTAGCATCAACGGTCCCACGCCGAATAAGCAACTGGTAGAGAAGGCGATCGCTCTCCAGCTGAGTCTCACCCAGCAGCAGCTTACCCAGCAGCTGCACCTGGATTCACCCACCAGCGATCAAATCGAACGGCTGCGAATTACCAAGCGCGAACCCTTGGTCGTGCAAAATTTAGCCACCTTTCACCTACAGGGATTTTATGATTATACTATTAAGATGTCTTCTGAAGGTAAAGTCACTCAAGGGCAAAACCCCTTTGACTTGTACCTGCAACGGCAGATAGAAGCGAAATCTTGGCGTTTGCTGCGGCGTCAAGCCAATGACAATGGTGAGTCTGCTTGGTACAGTTATTTTCTTCCCTGAAATCATCTGGTCCAGTCCTGAACTTGCCTCATCGTTATCAGTGGTTTAGTAAAATTCCCATTGTCGGGCGCATCGGTAAAAGACTAAAGTTGATTACTCAACTGCCAGTCCGAAATCGCACATCGGGTTCTGATTGCCAGCTTTGCGGTCACGGGTATGCTGTTGGGAGTGCGACATTTGGGTGTCCTGCAACCCCTGGAACTGGTGGCCTTTGACCAGATGTGACGTCGATGTCTAAGCTTTTGTGCGAGTACGATGTCTCCCCTTTTGTGCGAGTAGACACGCGAGCGGTCTCTTGGGTGCGGTCACAAGTAGTTGATAGCCGGGTGCATCTTAGATGCGTGTAAATAGCCCGCTTCAGCCCGCTTCGATGTCTCCTGTTGTGCTCTTGTCCCAGGGGACTCGGCACACAGGAGACATCGCAGGAAGGTTGCCACTCGCAGCGGAGGGGGCCCGGAGCGTGCTCGCAATGACATTGCTTTGTTCCTGTAGCCGGACCCCTCGTTCCCAGGTGGGAACGGGTTCGGGCTGTGCGCCCCGGGTAGTGCGGTTACGATATCTCCCGGGTAGTGCGACTACGATGTCTCGGGGGTAGTGCGATTAGCGCTCCCCCGAGACATCGAGCTCCCGGGAGACATCTCCCGACCGGGGCGCACAGAAGGCGAGGCCTCCTACCAACGGGTTTTGACCACATCCCTGCGCGATCGGTCCGACTCTTGTAAGTGGTGACATCGGACTTTGAATGAGCGCGTCTACCGTTCCGGAAAAGTCGGAAGGCCAGGAGCCAGCGTCTCCCCTTTTGTGCGAGTACGATGTCTCGGGGGTAGTGCTGTCCCCCGAGTTTCGCCGTGCGTCGCCATGTTTCTGGTATAGTTGCACAAAAGAGAGTAAATCTTGTACTCGCTTACATGGACGAGGTTGCCCTAGATCAGCTGACCGGGTTATTAATTTCATGGGCAACACCTGCAACCAACTGCCCCAAACTGGCCATTTTTTCATTCTGAATCATCTGGGCTTGGGTTTGCTGCAAAGAGTGCATGGACCAGTTCTTTAGCTTGCTGTCGAGTCTGGTCGAGTAACTCCGCTTGTTGGAGTGCCACGTTGTACTCCCACAGGTTTTGAGCAACTGTTATCGGAGCATCTGCGTTAAAGTCACATGACCAGTATATTAAGTCACGTGACTCTGCGTTAAAGTCACGCAACTCTGCGTTAAAGTCACGCAACTCTGCGTTAAAGTCACGTGACTTTGCGTTAAAGTCACGCAACTCTGCGTTAAAGTCACGCAACTCTGCGTTAAAGTCACGCAACTCTGCGTTAAAGTCACGTGACTTTGCGTTAAAGTCACGTGACTAATTTCTCAATCAATGTGACTTTAATCTAGATATATGTAGCCGAAAAGGCGTTGCACAATTACGGGATGATGGGCATAGTTGCAGAAGTCTTAAACCTAGACTACAAGCCAGTTTCAGTTATGTGCAAAAAAGGGCATCATCCCCAAAATGTGCAACGCCGCCGAAAAATCTCATTCATGTGAGTTTAATCAATGTTGCTTAGTTCATGTGAGAAAAGCCCTTCATACCCATTCTCCCAGGTTTGTCTTCTGGGCCACAAGCATATGCAGCAATCGTTGTCAGCCGCACAGTTCGATTTCTCGCGCAGGCGTAAGCCGTGTTTCCCTCACTCAAAAACTCACAAAACTTCCATAAAAACCTGGCATTGCTCGTGTTGAGAATAATACAAACCAATAATTTAAGATTGCCGTATGTGGGGGTTGCACAATTACGGGATGATAAGGGCTGCTTGCAGCAGCGGTACTGCTGCGCGGACCCAGTTCCTATATCGCCTGCTGAAGGAGGGACGGTTACCTTGGCAAATGGTCACGGCGACGGTGTTATTTACTGATTTGAGAGGCTATAGCAGCGTTGCGGAAGGGCGATCGCCAATAGAGATTATAGCGTGGTTGAATGAATATCAGAGTGCCATGACTGAGATAGTGTTGCAGCATCAGGGAATTGTCAAGGACTTTACAGGTGATGGCATGAGGGCAGTGTTGTACCCGTACCCCGCACTACTCCCGCAGAAATAGCCGCAGATCCCCAAGATGCGGTCAACTGTCCCCTGGCAATGGGCGAATCAGAAATGGCAAAGAGAAGGGTTGCCCCCAGTGCAGATGCGAGTGGGAATTTTTACCGGTCCCGTGGCGGTAGGCAGTTTGGGCAGCAAGCATCGCCTCGAATGTTGAGAAAATTCAATTTTTATAAAAATGATTGAGGAGAGTGTTGATAGTGCTATCCTTAAAAAGGAGAGTTGTAATTATTGAAGTCCAGATGCAGATGAACAAGAGCAAGATTAGCTTGACCCTACTACTGACGCTGTTGACGCTGTTGACGCTGTGTTTCCCGGGTAGTGCGAGTAGCGCGCTGAGTCGCCTGGGTAGTGCGACTAGCGATCCCAGGAGACTCAGCACCGGGAAACACAGGGAGATCGGGGGGGCTTTACCAGTCGGTAATTCGGGGCCATTCGGTGCGGGATCGGTGTTAGCTCGAACCCTAGATGACGTGATAGAGGATATAAATGACGCGCTAGAGGATTTCAATGACGCGATAGAGGATTTAGAGGAAGGCTCGATAGAGGAAGCAAGCCTGTTGTTAGAGGAAGGCTATTCCTTGCTCGAACGAGAGCAATACGGACGGGCAAAACCATACTTTCAGCAGTCGTTGTCGATCGGTAGGGAAATAGGAAGTTGCTCAATATGTTGGTGGGGAGTGATTTCCACACGAGAGTAGCTCCTGCAGCTTTTTAAACAGGAGCTGATGTCGCACTTAATGAGTCTGTCCTTTATAACAAGGAGCTGTAACACCCTTGGTGCTTAGGTGGAAACTACACAAGCGAGACTTGGAGTCAATGGTTTATGTTTATGTTGGTTTTGGCGGCTGCATCTGTTGAATTAGCGTGGACAACGCTGGCATCTTGAAAGATTTGGAAATTCGATCCTTAATGTACGAATAAAAATTCACTCCGTTTTTGCGGCAGGTGTCAACCAGAGCCAAAAACACTTCCCACGCCTGAGTCCCCTGTAGAGTGCGGGTTCCATTGGAGATTTTGCGCTTAATCACATACTCCCGGACTGTCCGCTCTGCCTCATTATTGTCAAGAGGAACTTCAGGAAAATCTAGAACTAATAGTAAATAAGGCTTCTTCTGTTTTGTTAAATCAATTCTATGATCTAAAGCACTGTATCCGGTTTGACGGGAAAACAATTTGTCAAATTCGGTTTCAAGCAACAGTTTTTGTTGTCGCTGCTCTTCTGTGCTTTGCTGTTGATAGGCTTTGAGTTGATAATAGTAAATCCAAAAATAAGAGAGAAATTGTGCCAGGCTTTTTTGATGAGAGGGAACCAGAGGAGTCAGCTTTTCGTAGTGTCGTCCTTCATGAATCCAGCATAAACTACGATGGTTCGTCTGGTTGTGAAATTGTCCCGCGTCATCAGCCACCAAAATATCTATGTAGTCCCCGAGCTGCTTTTTCTTCTTGTCAGGCAAAATACTGTCAACTAAATCATCTGATTGAACAACTGCTAATTCAGTTGGATCCAACTGCAATTCGTTTAACATTTGGAGAACTGTTTCAGAGTTTTTGCGCTCTCTGGTAAAAAAACTGCTATAGTAAGGATTGCAGAGTGTGAATACATAGCAATTTTTCCCATTAACCCGCATCCCCGTATCATCAATTTGGTGATAACTGGTACTGCCCAGTCCCGCTTCTAAAATAGCATTTCGTTCTTCAGTAAATTCTCTTAAATATTGCCGAGTTATTAAGTTAGATATTTTTCCCGCCGAGATTACTATTCCCTGAGACGGCAACAATTTAAGAATCTTTTCTTCTGGCACTCGTAACTGATAATACAAAGTGAGAACAAATGCTTCGAGTTCACTCCCGTAAGATTTGCCTTTTAATCCTTGCGGCAACTGGGCTTCGTAAAATTTCTCCGTACTAGGTGAATAGAGTCTTTCTAGTCGATAAATAACCGTGTCTGTTTTAAATATAATATTTTGAATTGTTACTTCTCGGTAGCCTCTATGGGTGATATCTGACGGCAAGTTACTCCGAGCCAGTTTGATAACCTCTTCTCTGTCAATATGAATAAGTTGGCGACGTTCCTGGGGGGGGGTTTTCGGTTTTTTCTTTTTTCGCTCTCGACTATTGGGCTGCTCTGGTTTGGCCTCCGCAGAAGTATCAGCTTTAGAAGTATCAGCTTTGGCTTGAGGTTTGATGTCAGGTTTTCCCTTGTGCCCTTTGAGCGCGGCTATTTCATCTCTCAATCGTTGATTGTCAGCTTTCAATTCAAGGTTTTGGCTGTATAGGTCTTCTAGGTAATTGAGTAACCGCTGCAAAACTTCCCGACTTTTTGGGTCGAGATTCTCTGTGTCTTGGTCGAGGTCAGCAAGCCAATTCTTAGTCATGTCTTCCAACTTACTACTTATTTATCGAATTTGTCAACCCTGGGCGCGGGATTTTGAAAAAAAATCAGCTGTCGCGCATCTCAACTGCATATTCGGGCGCTCGGCTGCCGACTCACCACTTCGAGGTCAAAACCCCCCACCCCGTAAGCATTTGAGAAGTTTTCGCTCCTCAAAAATTGCTCTTGTCCTGTTAGGCATTCCGAGGCAGTACAAGGGCTGTTCACTCCAGTCCGATGGCCCGAGTAACTATGCAGTACCGGCAGTACCCATATTCCTTCACCACCAAGATCTTGAGCAATTACGGAAATAGGCAATCGCGGGCTGGAAGGCGCTTCCTTGATCGGTCTCGGCTTGGTTTACGCCGGGCAAGGGCAATACGAACAAGGCAAATCATACCTTCAGCAGTCCTTAAAGATCGGTAGGGAAATAGGCAATCGCGATCTGGAAGGCCTTTCCCTGTTCGGTTTCGGCGGTGTTTACCTTGAGCAAGGGCAATACGAACGGGCAAAATCATACCTTCAGCAGTCGTTGTCGATCGCGAGAGAAATAGGCGCTCGCAGTCTGGAAGGCAATTCCTTGCTCGGTTTCGGCGATGTTTACCTTGAGCTTGAGCAATACGAACGGGCTAAATCATACATTCAGCAGTCGTTGTCGATCGCGAGAGAAATAGGCGCTCGCAGTCTGGCAGGCAATTCCTTGCTCGGTTTCGGCAAAGTTTACCTTGAGCTTGAGCAATACGAACGGGCAAAATCATACCTTCAGCAGTCCTTAAAGATCGGTAGGGAAATGGGCGATCGCGATCTGGAAGGCTATTCCTTGCTCGGTTTCGGTAATGTTTACCTTGAGCTTGAGCAATACGAACGGGCAAAATCATACCTTCAGCAGTCCTCAAAGATCGGTTGGGAAATAGGCGATCTTGATCTGGCAGGCAATTCCTTGCTCGGTTTCGGTAATGTTTACCTTGAGCTTGAGCAATACGAACGGGCAAAATCTTACTTTCAGCAGTCATTGCAGATAGCAAAGGAAATCAATAATTTAGAGTTAGAAACAATGGCTCAAGAAGGTTTGCAGCGGAGTAATCAGAGGCTATTTTAGGAATGCCGATGCGACGCTTGACTGGTTTGGAGCGGTGAAAGGTGAGTATTAGCCTGGTAACGAGAGGAGCGGCCTTGCTGTTAACTATCTTGCAGTCGTGCGCGGTTACCAGTATTTGGCCACCCGGTTAGCTGCCATTCGCCAAGAAGTTAACTATCCTCGCGAAGATGTGTGAGAATTGCGATTTTTCGGGCCGTCTGCGGACCGATCGCGCTTCTATGCCTGAGAATAACAAGTCAAAGCCATTGAAGCACAACTAGATCCAGAAAACCGGACGGGTCGCAATTTACCAGCGTCAATGGCAAGAAACCCGCAAGGATATTGACAAGTTGAAAGCCTCGCAAGCAGAACATTCAGCAGTAAATCAAGCCGAACACCAGCGCCTGGAACGAACCCCTAGTGGTATGACAGTGAAATTAAAGTAACCCAGCGGACTCGTACAGACGCCGGAGAAGGGAGAGAATGCGATCGCCATACTGAGTGTCGGCATTCCAACGACCACTAAGCTGTCCGATCAAGGGGGCAATGCCGCGAGTAATAAAGCGAAACCGGGGCGCAACTAACTCTTGCACCAAAGGTTCCGTACTAGCATAGGCTTTTAATTGTTGAATATGGGCTCTCACGCCAATTCTGGCACTGGCAAAAACAGCACCACCCGACCCCGCCCGCACATCTCCCAAACCCGCAAAGTTATTTTGCGAGGGTTGCACTTCCCTACCAAAGCGCAAAAATCCTGTCTCTACACACATCTGACAAAAAGCGATATCATAGTTGACGCCCTCTATGGAAGCCTCTTCTCGGTATAGTCGGGGAATGTCGGGAAACTGGTCGAGACCTTCGGGATTGTTCGTTTTGAGAAACATCATCAGCTGCACTTCCGACGTGTTACCATGGCGCATAATTCGATCCAGTTGACCGCCGCAGATCTTCAAGACCGAGCGTAAAACTACTGCGCGGGTATCGTTATCCCAGCTGACAGAGATATTGAAATCCCGCAACTCTACTGCTTTGATATAGACTATGTTACGATAATTGATGCGGCGGACATCGTTTGCTTGTGATAAATTAATCCCCAAGCTATCTACTAGGTCGATCGGGATGTAGGCGTTGCCATTGACGATCGCCCCCAGCTCCCCATAGACTTGACCGTTAAGATTGATATTAATCGTGGGATAGGTCTCTGTCTGAGTCGGGGTGGGCCTGGGAGCACCAATGGGGTCAATAGTACGGCTCCAAGCTGCTAGTCCGTCCGCTATTCCCAGAGCAATTTCCCGCCGTCGATTTTGCAATAAGAACCGATCGTCAGGGTTGGTGAGAAAGCCTACTTGAATCAGCAAAGAGGGGGTAATCACGTTGCGACAAAATGCTAAACTACCCACACCTGTAGCTGTATCTGGTTTGGCTCCCCAACTTCGCAGTTGAGGTAGCCTGCGCAACAGGGCCAGCAGCAACAACTCGGCATGGTTCTTGCGCTCCTGGTTATTGGCGATGTAATATATACTCGCTCCCCTGACTGCCGGGTTAGAAAAGGCATCCGCATGCAGTTCTGCTGATACATCCCCTCGTCTCGCACGAATGTTGATCCAGTCTATTGACCGCCGCAAACTCAGGTCGTCTGGCACCACCAGCACTTCAAAATCCCGCGATCGCAAGTCCGCCGCTATCAAGTCTCGCAGTTGGATCATCTCTTTTGCTTCTGTGGTGTTCCCGGCGATCGCCCCTGGATCCCGGAACCCATCACTTTCGATCCCGCCATGACCTGCTGATATAAAAATTCTTCCCATCTGCTATATTTACCCTATTATGCACTTTTTAAAATTGCCAATTTAAATACAAAATTGTGCCCAAATATTTATGACTGCTAACGCATTTTCATTCTCCATTCTCCATTTTCCATTTTCCATTCTCAAGGATAATTTTCATGATCGTTCCGCGCCTGCACCCCGACACTATTGAAGAAGTCAAGCAGCATGTTGACATTGTCGATGTGATCTCCCAACGAGTCGTCCTCCGCAAACGGGGCAAGGATTTTGTCGGACTCTGTCCTTTTCACGAGGAAAAATCTCCCAGCTTTACGGTCAGTCCTACTAAACAATTTTACCATTGTTTTGGTTGTAGTGCTGGCGGCAATGCCATCACTTTCTTGATGGAACTGGATAAGCGTTCTTTCTCTGATGTCGTCCTGGACCTGGCCCGATCGCACCAGTTGCAGATCGAGACCATGGCACCAGAAGAACGCCAAGAACTCCAACGCCAAATTACTCTTCAAGAACAGTTATATCAAGTTTTGGCTTTGACGTCAAGTTTCTATCAACATGCCCTGCGCGAACCTTCCCTAGGAGAGACCCCCCGGGAATATCTTAGATCCGATCGCCAGCTACGGGAAGAGACTATTCAACAGTTTCAACTGGGTTATGCCCCGCCGGGGTGGGAAACCTTATACCATTATTTAGTAGAGGTCAAGGGCTATTCTGTCAAGTTGGTGGAACTAGCAGGCTTGATCCTGCCCCGCAAAAATGGTAGCGGTTATTACGATCGATTCCGCGATCGCCTGATTATTCCCATCCAGGACATCCAAGGACGGATCGTCGGTTTTGGGGGCCGCACTCTGGGGGATGACAAACCCAAATATCTTAATTCTCCGGAAACTCCTGTCTTCGATAAAGGCAAAACTCTCTTTGCTTTGGATAAAGCTAAAGATGCTATTGCTAAACTAGACCAGGCTGTGGTAGTAGAAGGTTATTTTGACGCGATCGCCCTCCATGCTGCTGGCATCACCAATGTCGTCGCCTCTCTGGGCACGGCTTTAAGTGCCACCCAAGTGCGGCAACTCTTGCGTTACAGTCCTTCTAAACGCCTGGTGCTGAATTTTGACGCCGATGCTGCGGGCCGTACTGCTACCCAAAGGGCCATTAGCGAAGTTGCCGATCTTGCCTACAAAGGACAAGTGCAACTGCGCATTCTCAACCTTCCCGATGGCAAAGATGCCGACGACTTCCTCAAACTCTCTGGTACTCCTAAACCTTTCCAACAACTTTTAGCAGATGCCCCCCTCTGGATAGATTGGCAAATTAAACAAATCCTCAAGGGCAAAAATCTGCAAAAAGCCGATCAGTTTCAGCAAGTATCCAAGCAGACGATCGCCCTCCTCAGACAGATCCAAGATAGCACGTCCCGCACCTATTATATCAATCTATGCGCCCAACTCCTCTCCTCAGGAGACTCCCGACTGGTGCCCAAACTAGCGCAAGATTTACTCATTCAAGTTAAAAAACCACAACTACAGGCAGATAAGCAAAAATCTCAGCAGCAAGACAAGTCTATAGAGTTACCTGTTAATTCCGATCGCCAACGTTTAGCACAGGCAGAAGTTTTACTCCTACGAGTTTACCTCCATTATCCCCAATACCGCAGTGAAATTATCCAGGCCCTCAGAGATAAAGCTTTAGACTTTACCAGACAGCATCGCTTTTTGTGGTCTCAAATTCAGCAAGTTCAACAGTCCCTAGAACTTACCTCACCCCACCTCCTCTCTAAATTACAGGACCACTGTCTCCAATTTTCTCAGCAAATGGCGCAAGTACAGCCGCTATTTTATTTGGATGAGAAAACCCAGCGGGATATCCGCCGCACTCCTCTGATTATTCAAGCTGCGATCGCCTGTATGGAGAGGGCCATCTGTGAAAGTCGTTCTCGCTATTGTCTGCAACGTTGGACAAATACTGACCGAGTTCGCGATCCTGAAGGGTGGCATTATTATTATAAGCAATTCTATCAGGCCAAGCAGCGAATTTCGGAAATAGATCGACTCCGCCAGACATCTCTGTTAGACTTGGTACAGGTGCCCTGGAAGGTGATGTTTAACACACTCTCTTCGCTGTTAGCCCGCCTCTGGTTCAAACCAGAGGCTAATAGCTAAAGTCGGTTAAAACCGACTAATATCATGTTTTGATAAAATAGTATTAGACAATAAGTGAAAGCTAAGAAACCCGGTTTCTGGTGGCATAATGTAGGAATGGAATAATCTTTATCTCTACTCGGTTGGGCGTCCTAGCTTCAGAAGCAACCGCTTACGGTTATTGATTGCATCTTGGAAGTTAGGATCAAATTCAAGGGCTTTCTCATAGGAATCTAGCGCTTCATCGTATCGTTGCAATTTCTCTAGCGCCACGCCTCGACCAGTCCAAGCCTCATGCATGTCTGGCTTGATTTCTATCGCTTTGTCATAGGATGCGATCGCCTCTGAGTATCGTTCCAAGTAACATAGCGCCAAACCTCTGAGATACCAAGATTGATGGTCGTTTTGCTTAATTTCTATCGCTTTGTCAAAAGATGCGATCGCCTCTTCATATCGTTGCAATGCCTCTAGCGCCACGCCTCTACTATTCCAAGCCTCATGCTTGTCTGGCTTAATTTCTATCGCTTTGTCAAAGGATGTAATCGCCTCTGAGTATCGTTCCAAGTAATGTAGCGCCAAGCCTCTGTTATTCCAAGCCTGATGGAAGTCTGGCTTGATTTCTATCGCTTTTCAAAAGATGCGAGTACCTCCAAATATCGTTCCAAGCTAGATAGCGCTAATCCTCTGTTATGCCAAGCTTCATGCATGTCTGGCTTGATTTCTATCGCTTTGTCAAAGGAGGCGATCGCCTCATCATATCATTGCAAAATTTTCCCTAGCACAAAGCCTCTGCTATACCAAGCCTATTCGTATGGCTTAAATTCTATCGCCTTTTTCAAGAGTGCGAGTGCCTCTTCATCTCGTTCCAATTCCATTAGCGTAATACCTCCATTCTCTCAAATATTATAAGTATCTGGATTAATTTATATCCCTAGATCGTAGGATGCGATCGCCTCTGAGTACCGTTTTATTTTATTAGCGCCTCGCCTCTGTTATTCTAATATTCATCTAGTCTGGCTTGATTTATATTATTTTATCAGGTGACTTCGGGCCACCACAGCCTGTCAGTAAAAAGGTAAAGCAGCCCGCAGCCACCAACCAGCGACTCCCCATCATCCTATCCCTCACCACGCAACGACATTTTCTATTATGGCATCCGTAGGTTGGGTCTGGAGCACGAAACCCAACCTACTCACCCATTAATCACAAGGAAGAGTATCGCGAGTCTTCCTGCCAGTTACAGGATTAGTACCTTTCGCTGCCTTACACAGCAATTTTTCCGTCGAGCGTCGGAAGTACACCCCTGTGAAATCGGCACCGTCAACGATCGCACCTTCAAACTTGGCATTATAGGCTAAAGCATCCTCAAATATAGCATTGGTTAAATTGGCATTGTAAAACTTAGCCGTGTCGATTATCGAGAATCTCAGATCCGCACCCTCCAGGTTAGCACCCTCTAGGTTAGCTAAAAACAAACTCACCTCTCGCAAATTTGCATGAGAGAAGTTGCTATTTGTCAGATCTGCTCTCTCAAATTTCGATCCTCTCAGATCTTGACCGGAAAAGTCCGCCCCTTGAAGTTTGCGTTCGCTGTAGTCTGTCGCTAACGCTGGCGTCGCGATCGCACTTACCGCCGCGATCGATAATACCATCAACAGGCATAAACTCAGTATCATTTTGGCTATCCGCCGGTGTCCTCTCGTATTCATGACGAAACAAAAGTAATAGACATGGGATGGGAGCATCGATGATGATTATCATCTAGCCCGCGCAGGCGGGCTTTGTTAATGTAGCCCCACCCTTTAGGGTGAGGGCTCCTGACGCGATTATAGTTGTACCATAATACTGCTAACTGAGTAAAGAGGCTGATGAGTTTATCTGCTGATAAAGGGGTTTTGGGAGAAAAACTGGTGGCACAATGGCTGCAACAGCAAGGTTGGGCGATCTTACACTGGCGCTGGCGTACCCGAACGCTGCGCGAAAAATCGGGAGAGTTGGACATTATCGCTCAACGGGCCCATGAGTTAGCATTTGTCGAGGTTAAAACTCGCAGTCGCGGTAACTGGGATGGGGATGGCAAACTCGCGATCGCGGCCAAAAAGCAGCAGTTAATCTGGCAAGCGGCGGAGTTATTTCTGGCCGAACATCCAGCATATGCCGATCTATCCTGTCGCTTTGATGTTGCCTTAGTGCGCTGTCATAGTTTACCTCGCGCAGCCAATTATCACTCTCAAGAAAGTCAGTCAGAACCTGTTAAACTGGGGCAAGCAGTACAGGTGGACAATTATCAGTTCATCCTCCAAGAATACATCCCATCAGCTTTCGATTGTTCCTAATTAATTCCCAATTCCCAATTCCCAATTGGAAATTCCTGTAGGTTGGGTAACGTGGGTCGTGGGTAAGCCCAACCATGCAAGCCGTAAAGTGTGTCTTATATCAAGTCGGGATGATTAACCGTCATAAAAAAGATCTCTTGCGTTTGTTGGGTAGAGCGCGAGCGCTCTACCCAACAGGGCTTACTGCGGTTGGGTCTCCGGCAAGCCGTAAACGGTGTCTTACTACGAACGGTGTGTCTTACTACGAACGGCTTATCTGCGTCTGCTCCTGCGCCCGATCGCCTGGGGATCGGCGTCATAACATGCAGCTGCTTGTGACATAGTCATGTGCAGCCACTTCGACTGTCCCAAAGGTTGTTCTTCAGCAGGTTTGCAGGGTTCTACTCCTAGAGAACGGATGATCTCTGCTGCTACAGCTTTCGCTAATAGCGGCGGCACCGAATTTCCTATTTGCCGAAAGCCGTGCCATTTGGTAACATGAAATCTCAACCAGTCTGGATAGGAATGTAACCTTCCTGCTTCCCTGACTGTAATGCAACGCGGTGTGTACGGATGTATCGGTCTGGGAGATGTATACGCCCCCCGATCGCGTGCCGTTCCCGCCCTCAGAGTATTGCACAAACCTTCGGGATTGAGTTTATGAAATCTACTGACCAGTTCTATTTTACCAGGTCCTGTTGCCTCAAATCTTGCTCTAGATTTCTTCGTATGATTTGTCCTGATACTGGAAGTGAGTAATCTCGGGTCGTACTGGCGGGTATAGGAGTAATCATCTGCTATCATACACAAACCGCGCATCTGTTGACCGTAATCACTTGGTTTGCCGTACTCTGCTACTACCTGGTCCCTTTTCCGCAATACTGAATATTTTTCTGCTTCCGGCAAGTCTCCGATAGCTTGCCATACTGTCGGTGTCAAAGGCAAGTCTTGGTTCTCAGCTTGATTTTTATTTGGTCTAGTTATGGGTGAGGGATATTGGGGTAATGGCATTCCTTGACGGCACCCAAGCATAAATAATCTTTCCCGGTTCTGGGGACTCCATAGTTAGCTGCATTCAGCACTTGATGGGATAATACTTGATAACCATTCGCCGTAAATTCGGAAATAATGTCATTGAGCAGCTGTTGATGTTTTCCCAGGGCGAGTCCGGGGACGTTCTCCATGACAAAGTACTTCGGTTCTAGTTCTAATACTACCCGCCGAAAGTGAGATATTAAGCAGTTGCGCGGATCGGAAAATTTGCGTTTTCCGATCACCGAAAAGCCTTGGCAAGGTGGTCCGCCACAGACAACATCTATCTCTCTATCCCCAATGCAGTTCCTGATTTGATCTCCTGTCGTGTCAGCGATATCCTGGCATAAGACTGACCAGAAGGGAAAGTTGAATTCGTGAGTAGCACAATGATTAAACTAAGCCAGCCCGTCGCCGAGCCGACTCGTCTTCAAAACCGGACGTGAGACTTTCACCTCATCCGGCTCCTCAATTTCGCTATCCAGGTTCAACCTGGTGCGGCCACCATGGCTACCATCCTCGGCGGATTTGGCATCATGGCAATAATCGTGCAGCAACTGTAGATTGGAGTACCAGTCTTTGCCTCCCAGTGAGGTTGGTATGACGTGGTCCACCTCCCATTGGTCACCGCTCATAAACGTAAGTCCGCATCGCTCGCATTTGCCCTCTTGTCTTTCCAGTAATTTGATCCCCCGTGGGATCACGTCAGGGCTTTTTTTCAGTCTCTTACTCCAATACACAAGGTTACCATTGAACGGACTTGCTACTCCCTTAACTTTTACGTGTCTGATTATTTCAGTTTCAGAGTGCCGGTATAGCTCTATTTCGTTCCCGTCTTTGGTTTTGCCGATAAAGTTCCACTTTCTATCCTTTTGAGGCCTCCAGTACTTCTCGGCTATCCACTCGTGCGATTTGTTGGGGTGTCTTCTGGTTGCCCACTGCCATGTTATATTCCACAAGAATTTATCCATGTCACCGTAAGTTTCCTTACTTACCACAGTCTTGTAGTGGTTACACCATCCCCGTATCATCGGGTTTAGCTTGGCTATCAGTGTTGCCTGTGATAGCGCTTTATGGCTGTGAACTATCCCGGACAGTTCTTCTTTATGTTTCTTGATGGAATTCTTGCTGGGCTTAATTAGTGTCTTGAATCCGAGAGAAGTCCCATGTCCGTTCTTGCCGCTTTTGTGCTTCCCAACTTCGTACTGGCGAATATTGAACCCTAAGAAATCAAAACCTGGGTTATCGCCTTTAAGCGTATGAGAGATGCGTGTCTTTTCGGCCTTGAGTTCGAGACCTATCTCGGATAGCCACTTCTCAATCACTTCTTTGGCTTTTTCTATTATTGACCGGTCTTCATGTGTTACCACGAAGTCATCAGCGTACCTAACTACCGTTAGGCTTTCTTTTCCCTTCTTCGACTTGATCATGCCTTTCACTTCTGTCTCAAGTCCATGTAGGGCTATATTTGCCAGCAGTGGGGATATGACTCCGCCTTGAGGGGTCCCAGCCTCCGTGCTTTGGTATATTCCCCGGTCCATCACCCCAGCTTTTAGCCATGCCCGTATTAGCCTACGGATTGGTGATGTAGTATTCAATTTGTTTAGAAGCGCTGAGTGGTCTATTTTGTCAAAACACTTTGCAATATCCACAGCATCTATTACCCATTTGGGTTTTAATCTGATGCTGTTGAATATTGCCTCGGTCGCATCATGACATCCCCGTCCTGGCCTGAATCCGTAAGAGTTTGGCTCTAACACTGCTTCCCATTCTGGTTCTAGTGCCTGTTTTACCAAACCCTGGAGTGCGCGGTCGTGCATCGTTGGTATTCCTAGAGGCCTTTTTTCGTCTCCTCCCGGTTTAGGTATCCATACCCGTCGGGTAGGTTTAACCTTTGCCTTTTTTGTGATTCGTAGCTGCCTCACCAGAGGCTGACGTTCCGAGGGTTTTAGCGCCGTGACGCCATCCACTCCTGCCGTCTTTTTTCCTTGGTTTTGTTGTGTTACCTGCCGTACCGCAATCATCTTCGCAGACCACGACCTTCTTAATAACCCCTGGAGCTTGCGAACTTTACGCTTGTTGCCTTCTCTTGCCGCTCTGTAGATACGCTTTTGTAGCTTAAAGACTACCCGTTCTAGCTTTCGCCAAGGGACGGCCTTCCAGTCATACACTCGTCTATTGTCGATGTTCCGTGACATATTCACTACTACTAACTTTCCACTTTTACGAAATCGTGAGGGCGTCAGCTTATCCCGCCTATTACCGGCAGGCATTTGCTTCTCCACTCAATCTCTCCCGGCTGAGACCTGCCTTCCGGAAAGCAGATGTTGCGCCTGTGGTGGCTACTCCATCTATCGACCAGTGATGGAGAGTACTACAGCCGGTTTACTTCGTTCCTACAGATGATTGGTTGTGACCTTAGGGTGGGCTCCCTGCGCCGGGTTTATTGTCAGTGCTTGTTGGTCGGCCAATTATCCGCCAACGACCTTTATCCTTTCCCTTTTTGGGCCAGTGTGTCAGCCTTATTACACTGGTTACTATTTACGACGCTGCAAACCTTTGCTTTATGCTCTCCATAGCCACTTGCTCGACGTTAACCGGTTTAGGCTACCAGTCATTGCGCCTTTCCTTCCCGCTTTACGGATTGATGCGATCGCTACCGTAGGGAGGGTGCTTTCACTCCTGCACCTGGAGGGGTGGACTTTCACCACCATCATCTATAAGTTCTCAGGGCTAATGTCACCCTGGTAGCGGTCCCCTTTATTGACATGTGTCAATTCTGTTTACGCTAAACGAATCGCACAATTGGATCTATGTCTACCGCTACTGGTACGTCAAACCCTGCTTGTTCAAAACCCAGGGTCATCCCACCGGCTCCGGCAAATAAGTCGATTGCTATTGGTCGCCTATTGCTCATAGCTTTTACTATCTCGGAATACTCTCTTATTTTACTTTACTATATTAGTTAAACATCTGCGATCGATCTGATGGAATTTTGTCTATGGAATTTTGAAGTAAGGATGAAGTTTTATATCATATCCGGTTTATGCCCATAATAAAGTTTCGATCATCTGTTGGTTGGTTGGTGGTCTGCAAGCCCCGATTGGGTCTTGGGTGACGCGAGCCTGTCTAGATGGTGTTTGCCTAGGCTTGATGTTGGATGGTAGATTGGCTCTTTTCGTGCACGATCGTGTGCTGTTAGCTGGAGATGATCCGATCGTGCACGATCGAGTGCTGTCTGCCCGCTTTTTGAATTTGTTAATCGCCGTATCTCTTGCCACAAGCGAGTTCCTGCGATCGTCTATATGGGAATTGAATAAGCCGATCGTGCACGTTCGAGTGCTCATCGTCTACTGGAGATGATCGAGTGCTCACCGATCTTTTTTCAGTTGGCGATAAAGTCCCGTGATTCTACGGTTACACTATGAGGGGAGGGAGGGCTATACTCATAGTATAGCCGTTAGGTAGACGGTGTTAGCTTGTGGACTGGTTAGTGCCGACATTGCCAGGATGAAGCAGGAATTGAGCGCAAGTCTCTTATACCGGCTGCCCATTCAGGTGGACTATATTGAGAGATAGATGTTGCTGGTGGTAGTCCAGCTTAGGTTCACAATTAATCACTTGCACGAAACGAGGTGCCAGTACCGAGAACCAAGGTGCTGGCGCTTAGTTTATGCACTGGTGGTTACGGGTGAGAATTTGCCCGCGCTGCAGCCGGATTGCAATCAGTTTTTCAGATATTTTTCCAGGCTTCAGGCAAAATCAGCATCGCATCGCCAAAAGAATAGAAGCGATATTGGTGGCCGATCGCCTCACGATACAGGTGCAGCAAGCGGTCGCGTCCCAGCATAGCACTAACCAGCATCAGCAAACTAGAACGCGGCAAATGGAAATTAGTAATCAACCCATCTACCACCCGCCAGTGATAGCCCGGATAGATAAACAACTCCGTCTTACCAGTATAGGCTTCCAGTCCTCCTGAATCGGCAGCACCTTCCAGCGATCGCGCCACCGTCGTCCCCACCGCCAGCACCCGCCCGCCTCTAACCTGAGTCTGATGAATTTGTGCTACAGTTGTTTCCGGTACTGAGATCCACTCCCATGCATTTGATGGCTAGTCACATCTTCTACCTCCACAGGTCTAAAAGTACCGACGCCCACATGTAGCGTCACATACCGCTGTTCAATTCCCCGCTGTCGCAACCTTCTTAACAATTCTGGAGTAAAATGTAACCCCGCAGTCGGTGCCGCCACGGAGCCTGGTTGCCGATTTTTCGGTCGTTTCCGGGAGCGCCCACCCTGTTGTGTCGCATCCTGCGCACTACATGGGTGGGCGCTCCGGAAACGAAAGTCCGCAGGCCGTGCATAGACAGTTTGATACTGTTCTGGCAGGGCCTGAGATGCGGTAATATAGGGTGGAAACGGCACATGACCGAAATCGGGCAGCAACTGCTCCAGGTCAGTCCCAGGTGGAAGTTCAAATTGTAATAGCCGCCCCGCAGTATCCGCATCCGTAGCCACCACTGTCGCCTTCAGTTCTCTGTCAATATTAATACAAGGGGTGAAGATAATCTTTGCACCAGGTTTCAGGCGTCGGCCCGGTTTCACCAAAGCTAGCCAGCAGTTTGACTGACGGGGTTCTAGTAACAAAACTTCTACAGGCGTACCCGTATCTTTGCGACCGTAGAGTCGAGCCCGAAGGACGCGAGTATCATTGAGAACTAGCAAATCTCCTGGTTGGAGGAGGTCTGGCAAATCGCGAAAGTACCGGTGCTGATGATGAGTAGGGGAGTCTACCACCAGCAAGCGAGAACTATCCCTGGGCGTCACCGGATTCTGAGCAATCAGATCCGGAGGCAGATCGTAGTCGTAACTGGCTAAAGTTAAGTCCAAATTAGAGCGATCGGGGGACAACACGGGCGTAAAATTCCTGCCATCAAGATTACTATATAACCCAAGTTGCAACAAGATAAAAAAAGCGACCTGACAGACAGGCACTGGTTCAGTTTGATTAATCCAATTACTGAAATCATTACAGGACATGTGTTTCGGTCATTGAGGCTAAAAGGTATATATACCTTACTGGGTAAGGGTTTCAGGCGATATTTTAATTAGACTGAACCAGTGCCGACAGACAGAGTTTTGAGAAATATCGAGGCCAAACGCTTTAGCATTTACTACGAACGGCAAACGCTTTAGCGTTTACTACGAACGGTCAGCGATCGCCAATAGCCAAAATTGGGGGAACCTCCCTATAGGATCTCGGGTACTTTCCCCCAACATGCTGTGACAGCCAGTAGGGAGAATATAAATATAGCGTTAAGCTTGGTCGCCGAGAAAAGAATATGGAATACAGTTACTACCTCCCCAACGCCAGTCTAACTCTGAGAATAATTGAGTATCTGCATGCTACGCGCCGACTACCAGTAGCCTTCGTCACCGTGATCCATCAGATAGACGGGTGGGTGATGAAAATCAAACTAGCTCAAGCACTAGACGCCCAGGAAGAGGGAGATTTTCGGGCTTACCTGAACGAAGTAGGGTTCCCTTACCAACCGGAAATCCGGGTGCAGATGGCTCTGTGGAGCTTAGAAACAGGACAGTCGCCCATTAACGTGATGCGTCGCTACCAGGTGGCGGTAGTCTCCCATGGTAGTCCCAATCGCTGCGAGATCGAAGAATTTCGCCAGCAGTTTGTGCAAGGATTGGGATATTGCCCAGAAACCCTAGCTTAAGGTTCGTAGTAAGCACGAAGCGTGCTTACCTCCTCGCGCCAGGACTAAAGTCCTTACTACGAAATATGCTCAAGAGTATTTGCGGGGTACAACTTTAACCCTAGTAGGACATGTTAATCATCAATAGCGTGTTTCTTCAGATCCTTGAGCGAGACATGTTCTAAGGCTGCTGCATGGGTTGCTGACAAGACCACCGGCGGCGCCACGCCAGCATCCAGCGCCTCCTGCCACCGAGAGGCGCACAAACACCAGCGATCGCCCGGTTTGAGACCAGGGAAATTATACCCTGGAACTGGGGTACTGAGATCGTTGCCCTGCCTTTTGGTAAAGGCCAGAAACTCTTCAGTTACTTGGGCGCAGACTACATGCACGCCTAAGTCTCCTGCGCCCGTGTCACATTTACCCTTGCGATAAAATCCAGTCATGGGAGAAGTGCAGCAAACTTGGAGCTTTCCTCCCACCACATTCTGAGCCTCTGTCATCACAGTCCTGCCGTTATACACCAACAAAGAAAATTATAAAATAGCGTAGCGTGTTGCCTAGTTTTGGGATGTTACTGGCTTATTGTTGAAAATTGAAAATTGAAAATCGAGCGATAACTATATATAACTATTTCTGACTAACTATTTACTGGAAATCTCTTTTAGATATATTTCTGATGCCAAGAGTCCCGAATGGGGGACGATCGCGCTCTTGTTTGCATTCGGTATTTCGCCACTTCCGATGACTCCCTTTCTGGGACTGGGTTCAACCGATACCTCTCTTCTCCCGCACCTGATGGGTAATTCTATGGGATCTGGTTCATGATATTGCGCGATCGCAGAGCCGAATATTTTCTAAGGCTTCTGCTTCCGTTTCCCGAGCTGAAAGGTGCTCCGCCGTCGCCAAATGTCTCCAGAAAAAGGGTTCTATCAGCGATATTGACTGTGTGCCGATCGCTACGGGAACGGCACACAGTCAATATCGAATCGCGGTTTGGACGCTCAAACTTTAGCCGTGCTTACTGGAATCCACAATTTTGACATCAGGGGAGCGGATGGTACCACGCCAGCACAACGACTCTTTGGTCACTATGCATCCAAATCTATTTGAGATGTCTCCTGTGTGCCTCGGACCCTGGGACAAGAGCTCTGGCAGAGACATCTTCGTGGGTTGTAGATCATATGGGTGAGATCCCTCTACCACGACAGTCATCAAAAACACAATCGTCCAATCCCTTATCCAGACTGACTGTCCCGGCTTAAGTTGGTAGCCAGCTGTGCAAAGATAAAAACAGCAATTGGTCCCACTTAAAGTAAATCTTCGCAACCGGTGCATCCCATGGCAAGACAAAGACTCGGTGAACGCTACTACATCATCAAACCCTTGGGAGGAGGGAGTTTTGGTCAAACTTATCTGGCCCAAGACAGACAGCGGACTGGCAACACCCGGTGCGTGGTCAAGCAACTCCAGCCTCAAACTAGAGATCTCGAAATGATCCAGACGGCCAGACGTTTGTTCGACAGGGAGGCAGAAGTCCTCTACAGATTAGGCAATCATCCTCAGATTCCCGGACTATGGACTCACTTTGAGGATAATCAACAGTTCTATCTAGTTTCCGAATTCATTGCTGGCGATCGCCTCAGCCAAGAAATTACTCCGGGTAAGCAGCTGAGTGAGTCGGATGTCGTTTTCCTATTACACGACATCCTGCAAGTGCTGGAGTTTGTCCATCAACAGCAGGTCATCCACCAGAATATTAAGCCGCAAAATCCGATCCGGCGGCAAGATGGTCAGATAGTTTTGATCGACTTTGAGACTGTTAAGCTTCTGGGCATTAATGCTTGGGGGATGGTTAATATTAGCACTCCTGGCTATATCCCTCCCGAACAGGCTATCGGTAAGCCAGGTTCTCCAGCGATGTCTATGCAGTGGGGATGATGGGCATTTTTGCCCTCACAGGCATAGAGCCTCACCAACTGCTAGATGACCCGCCGACGCGATCGGTCAAGTATCATCAGCTAAAGAATGCAGACAGAATCATATAAAACAACTACAAGGTAAGCTGAGATCTACTCAAGAATGGATGAGCAAGGTTGAGAGGAAAATTAAGTTAGCCCGGAAGTTCTACAAGAAGAAAGACTGGCAGCACTCTAAGACAGGCTGCATATTCCCGATCGCCAGTTCGTTGCAGTACCATAATACCAATTGGCAGCACTTACGTTTTAAGATTCACCAAAAGAAGGCTCTTGCCGTAGCCAGACGAGGGATGAAATTAAAGGAATTAGTCCCAAGCTCCATAACCGCCTATCTCGACGTAAAGAAGTCTGGAAAGCACGTATGGAGCCTCTGGTATCAACTGAATAAATTGTTAAAGTCTTGCACTAAATGGAAGAATCGACATTCTTTCTATGGTGTCTCTATCTGGGGACTAGAGGTCAAGGGAATGGTGGATCCTGCTTGCGGGAAAAATCAGACCAAGCGTAAGTACACTTTTAGTTGAGCAAAGTTACACCGTGGACTTGGGTGTTTGTATGACTTTTGGCTCCTTGCCTAGATATACATAGATTTTTAGATGCGGCTAAAGCAGATCCTTAATCGCGTCCTTAATCACGTCTTGCAAACTGCTGCTCCCGATCGCAAGGGCAATGACAATAGAAGCGCTGAGAATGCCTGCCATTACACAAAGCACTAAACCTGCCAGACTAATCGCTCCATCATCTTCCATTAAACCAAAGCCCGTGACAAAAATTCCCATTGCGGGTAAGGTATTTGTCCCCGGAATTGGTATCATCATCGATACTGACATTCCGGCGATCGCCACCCCGATCGCAACTCTGCCAGGCCAACTGGTACAGATGTGGGTCAGACGCGGACGGGAAATTGCTTCTATGCGCCGCAACCAGGGAATACCTGCTTTTACCACCCCCTGCACCTTCTCTAATTTCATCGTTCCTGCGAGCATCTTTTGGGGGAACCAGGGGCGTTTGGCACCCGCTATCAGCTGCATTGCCAAGAGAAGCATTGCCACTCCGAAGGGAATAGAATAACCAGGGGCAGGTACTGGCAATGCTGAAGGTAGGGAGAGGATGACGAACAGAAAACCAAAAATCCTCTCTCCCGCTAGCCCGAGAATATCTGCTAGGGTTACCTTGTGGGAACGTTCTTCTTCAAAAAAATAGCGTTGTAATTCTACAGATAGTCTAGCCACAGTGGGTAACTTAATGTCTGTTTTAATAAGGTAGGGGCAATTCATGAATTACCCCTACCTTGTCTGATTGCACCCTGCCGCTACCTCGTGACCGCGAACGATTTTTATCGGTCAGCGGTCACCGGTCACTGAAATTAAGTGCCAACTGTCCAGCTGTTCATGTACTCAATTTGTTCTGGTGTCAGGGTATCCATGGCAATACCCATTGCTTGCAGCTTCAGACGGGCAATCTCTTGGTCCACGTCCTGGGGAATCTTGTGGATGCCGGGTTGCAGCTTGCCTTTGTTCTTCACTAGGTATTCGCAAGCTAGGGCCTGGTTGGCAAAGCTCATGTCCATCACGGCACTGGGATGTCCCTCAGCAGCGGCCAGGTTAACCAACCGCCCTTCGCCCAATACTACCACGGATTTCCCAGTTTCAAGCACGTATTGTTGGGTAAAGGGACGCACGTCCTTCACTTCCTTGGCTTTGGCACCCAGGGCCTTCAGGTCGATTTCGATGTCGAAGTGGCCGGAGTTGCAGACGATCGCGCCATCTTTCATGACGTCGAAATGTTCGCCGCGAATCACGTGCTTGTTGCCAGTAACGGTGATAAACAAGTCTCCTTGGCTTGCTGCTAGGGCCATTGGCATGACGCGGAAGCCATCCATGATCGCTTCGATGGCCCGGACGGGGTCAACTTCGGTGACAATTACATTAGCACCCATGCCCCGGGCGCGGAGGGCTGCCCCTTTACCGCACCAACCGTAACCGGCGACGACGACAATTTTCCCAGCCAGCAGGATATTCGTAGCGCGGATAATGCCATCCAGGGTAGATTGCCCCGTACCGTAGCGGTTGTCAAAGAAATGCTTGGTGTCGGCGTCGTTGACATTCATGGCGGGGAAAGTCAGCACCCCATCATTCAACATGGCTTGCAGACGGACGATACCGGTGGTTGTCTCTTCTGTGGTGCCATACATGTCAGGAATCTGATTTTGCCGATTCTTGATCAGGGTAGCCACTACGTCACTGCCATCATCAATAATAATGTTGGGGCGGTGATCCAGGGCGATTTCCACGTGGCGCAGGTAAGTTTCGGTATCTTCCCCTTTCATGGCATAGACAGAAATGCCATGATCTGCCACTAGGCAGGCGGCTACGTCATCCTGGGTGGACAGGGGGTTGCTGGCGATCAGCAGGGCGTCCGCACCGCCTGCTTTCAGGGCGATCGCCAAATGAGCGGTTTCGGTAGTGACGTGACAGCAAGCGGTTAACCGGATGCCTGCGAAGGGTTTTTCTTTGGCAAACCGGTCACGAATTTGCCGCAGGACAGGCATTTCCCGTCCTGCCCATTCGATCCGCTGTTTCCCTTTGGGGGCCAGGGATATGTCTTTTACTTCGTGTTTTAACTGGACTGCTGTTGCCGTCATTAACTCGATTCCTTAAATAACTATGTTGTTTAACTAACATACTATAGCTTACTTGCGGGCCCGACCAAACAGACCGCTGAAAACTCTACCTGGCCGACACAACCCTAAAAAAATAACGTTTCCATTAATTATCGTTCCCAGCACCCTGGCAACGATAACTAGTTGACCCCCTCAGGATCAGGCATAAATTACTTAAGAGGGGAGACTGGTTCAGGAATAGGATCGGTAATGCGGCCTCCCCGCCAGGGTCGGATAGTCTCCCCGCCAGGGTCGGGAGGAAAAACTAACTGACTGGATTACTTGACAAAAATCATGTTTCCATTAATTCCCGTCCCCACAGGGACGCTAACAGACATCCTAAACCTATATCCCCTCCCTTGTCAAGCACTACGCTAAAGATCCATAAGCTCAGCTTACTAGAGGTCAGAATTTAATTATTTTTTAAGGATTATTAACAAAAATTCCCCTGAGTTATGTTTTAATGGTAGTCATTATGTACAGGAGAGCGCCCTGCGATTCCCTCAAGGTCGCTATTGCGCGTCCATTCACAAATAAGACAGGAGAAAACGAAAATGTGGTATCCTTACTATCACGGCTATGGCGGCTATCGGGGCGGGAAAATTAATGTCACATATATCGACTTGTCCAACTTCAGCCCCACCGACCTCGACCTCAGCAACAACAGCATTGATGAAAACGTCGCGCCCAACACTGTTGTCGGCACCTTCTCGACCACCGACCCCACCTTATCGACTAGCATCTACCCCGATACAGGGGATACCTTTACCTACCAGTTGGTAGCGGGTACAGGAGATACGGATAACTCTGCCTTCACCATTGACGGAGACCAACTGCGAATCAACAGTTCCCCAGACTTTGAAACTCAGTCCAGTTACAGCATCCTCGTTCAAACTACCGATGCGGGAGGATTGAGTTACTCAGAGAACTTGACCATTAACATCAACGACGTTAATGAAGTTCCCACCGACCTCTCGCTCAGCAACAACAGCATCGACGAAAACGTCGCGCCCAACACTGTTGTCGGCACCTTCTCGACCACCGACCCCGATACAGGGGATAGCTTTACCTACCAGTTAGTACCTGGTGCAGGAGATACGGATAACGCTGCCTTCACCATTGTCGAGGACCAACTGCAAATCAACAGTTCCCCAGACTTTGAAACTCAGTCCAGTTACAGCATCCTCGTTCAAACTACCGATGCGGGAGGAGAGAGTTACTCAGAGAACTTGACCATTAACATCAACGACGTTAATGAAGTTCCCACCGACCTCTCGCTCAGCAACAACAGCATCGACGAAAACGTCGCGCCCAACACTGTTGTCGGCACCTTCTCGACCACCGACCCCGATACAGGGGATAGCTTTACCTACCAGTTGGTAGCGGGTGCAGGAGATACGGATAACGCTGCCTTCACCATTGTCGAGGACCAACTGCTCATCAACAGTTCCCCAGACTTTGAAGCTCAGTCCAGTTACAGCATCCTCGTTCAAACTACCGATGCGGGAGGAGAGAGTTACTCGGAGAACTTGACCATTAACATCAACGACGTTAATGAAAATAGTCCGCCTGTAGCTATGGACGACAGCATCACTACTCTGGAACAAACAGCAGTCACGCTCGACGTTCTCGCCAACGACACCGACCCCGATGGCAACCCCATCCAACTCGTAGGTTATGAAACTGCTACCAACGGCACCGTTACCCATGGCACTCCAGACTCCCCGGGTAAAGACCTGCTAATTTACACCCCCAATTCAGGTTTCACGGGAAATGACAGCATCACCTATACTATATCTGATGGTAATGCTGCTTTCGACACTGCGGAGGTGAACATAACAGTAAATTCTGCCCCTGAAGAAGTTATTCAACTGAAGATCACTCCTTCAGAACCGGTCAAAGCAGTAGAACCAAACACAAGCGTCAGCTTTGATGTCAACTACTCTACCGAACCTGCGGAAACTCCCACCACAGGAATAGCCTTTCACATGCATTGGGACAGTTCTCAAGTAGCATTCGATCCAGTCACTGGTCTGACCGAGCATTTTCCTTTGGGCGCACAACCTATAAGTGCAGTCTTGGACGATCCGATCGCCAACGGGGGTTTGGACGGCGACCCGAACACAGACAAATACATCCTGCAAGCTTGGGTAGATGCTAACGGAAATTGGCCCAACAATCCTAATCCTACCCTTTACACGGCCAACTTCACAGCGCTACCAGGGTTTTCAGGGACACAGATCAACTTTGGTGCCAACTCAGATGACCTGCCTGCAAATAGCAACTTTGTCCCCAGTTCCATTGCATTAACCTCGCGTGCTCCATCACCGACATTGGACATTGATGGGAATGGAGTTATAGATGCGTTAACTGACGGCCTTGTGGCCATACGTTATCTCTTCGGGTTCAGGGGAGAGACTTTGACTAAAGATGTTGTAGGCGAAGGTGCCACCAGCGATACATCAGAAATTGTTACCTACTTGGACGAAGTGGGGGACATGATGTTAGATATAGATGGCAATGGCACGGCAGGAGCGTTAACTGATGGCATTTTATTCCTGCGCCATGCTCTCGGATTCTCTGATCAGGCTTTGATCCAGGGTGCAATAAGCGAAGGTGCCACCCGTACTACGGCGACGGCAATTAATGAGCACATGCAATCCTTCTCAGGTGTAGTAAGCGAAGGTGCCACTGATCCGGGAATTCTAGATCCATTCTCTGACACGCAATCCAACGACTCCTTCTACGACTCCTTCTACTCCTTCGAAGTGCTGTAAAACCTTATTCCTCTCCTTCCCGGGCTCCGCCTGGGAAGGCGTGGTTGGGGAGGGGAACTGGGTCCTTGGAGTCAGACTGTCAGTGCAGTTATTCAAGGATCAACTCTCCCTCTGTTCGAACTGACTCGACTGCGTTCCCGCTCAAAATATAGACCTGCGCTACTCGATCGCCACCTTTGGGATTCAACTTGTCGAAGACGATCAATTTTTCAGGGAATGGCAAGATAATTTACCAGCACTTACCGAGATCGACAAGCTGCTTTTAGATAAAGTCAAAGCTGGAAGCACTGAAGTGACAATTAGCAATGAACAATTATTAATTAACACTGGTGCAATTAGGTATTTTATACGGGATAGGAGTAGGTCCAGGGGATCCAGAATTAATCACCCTGAAGGGGTTGCGGCTGCTGCAAAGGGTGCCAGTTGTCGCCTATCCAGCGGGGGTTTCCTCCAAACCGGGCATGGCAGAGCAGATTATATCACAATGGCTGGATTACGAAAAAATACAACTGCCGTTGAAGTTTCCCTATGTGCAGGATCGGGCAGTTTTAAGTCAGGCTTGGCAAGAGGGAGCTAGACAAATATTACCATATCTCCAGCACGGACAAGATGTCGCCTTTGTCTGTGAAGGGGATATCAGTTTTTATAGCACATTCAACTACCTGGCTAACTGCATGCGGCAACTCCATGGGGCCGTAAACATCCAGTTGGTACCGGGAATCAGTTCGCCGATGGCCGCAGCAGCGGCGGCGGGCATCCCCTTAACGATGGGGGATCGGCGTCTAGCAGTCCTGCCAGCCCTCTATGCTGTAGAAGAATTGGAAAATGTCTTAAACTGGGCAGATGTGGTGGTGCTGATGAAAGTTAGTTCGGTCTACCCTCAAGTTTGGCAGGTGTTGCACAGGCGAAAACTGCTAGAGAAGGCTTATGTAGTGGAACGGGCGACATGGCCAGACCAAAGGCTGTATAATGATTTAGGATCGCGCTCCCAGCTAAAACTGTCCTACTTCTCTGTGCTAATTGTGAATCGCAACTGAAATTTAGACATTGCCCCGGACAGGCGAGACGCCCGTGGACAGGCGAGACGCCCGTCCTACGATTGGAAAAACCTGATTACTCGCATGCGATCGCGCTGTATATCGACATATGAATTATTTATCAAATTCTGGCCAGAAGTCACCCAACTTAACTCCTTGGATAGCAACCCTAGTATCGATCGGAGTCCACGGACTATTGGGGGTGGTGCTACCGATGATTTCTGGGAAGGGAGAAGAGCAGCAGACAACAAGAGAGGTAAATCTGCTGGAGTTAACAGCTGCACAACAGGACCGTCTGCCAAAACTTTATCAGCCACTGCCACCAACGACGCTATCCAACGATCTGTTGGCAAACTCACTTTCGTTTCCGGAGACGCCCACCCATGTCGCAGCCAGTAGGCGAGCGACAGGGTGGGCGCTCTCGGAAACGACACAGTCATGGGCGGACTTAGGCACCCCGTCAAGATCGTCATCTGCTGGAGTCCCGCCACCGTCAACTCCAGAGTTACCATCCCTGAACCTGCCGCCGCTACCACCAATACCATCTTACATAGATATCTCGTCCTTGCCACCGATAACATCATCGGAGCAAATACTGTCTCAGCTGCAAATCGATCGCGATCGGCCCAGACAAATGCCTCTACCACCAGAGTATCATAGCGGTACAGTCGGGCAATTGCCTCTACCACCAGACCTGCAAGTCGAACCGTTCCGGAAAAATCGGAGTAGGACGAGTCAACTGCCGTTAGCAACTGACCTGCAAGCATACAGACCGTCAGGGGAGAAATCACCTTTCAGTCAGTTGCATCAAGTGGAACCATCAGTTATGAGTCCCCAGCAAATTCCAGATTTTTCCCGAACAGCGGAGGGTTCCCGGAGCAGTGTCTGGAGCATGCCGAGTCCTTCAGGACAAGAGCATGCGGAAGACGCCGCAGTACAGTCTGGAAGGTCAGCATTTGAGGGACTACCTGTGGCTTCGGCCCTGAGAGTTGTAGGACCGCTGCCAGAAAAAATTCCCCAGCAGGCAATAGATAAATTGCGACGCCTGCAAGCACAAAATAGGGCTAGTAACCTGGAAGGGACAGTGGCCGCTGGCATCCCAACGGGTACTACGGTAGAGTTGATGCCACTAGTAGAAGCTCAAAGGGCGATCTCTTCTGCACCAAAGCCAGAAGCAGCAGGTTTGACAAAAATCCCCCAGCAGGCAATAGATGAATTGCAACGGCTGCAAGCAGAAAAACGACCGGGAACCCAAGCAGTTGCAGAATTGGGATTATCTAGCATACCTACAGGGACTTTTACCGTTCCGGAAAAATCGGCAGCAGCGCCCGTACACATGCTGTCGGAAACGGCAGCGCCTCCCGATGGCGCTACGCTGGGGGCGCCAGCCATAGCCAGACCAGAAGTTTTTATAGGGCCCAGAACTAATCAAAGGTTCAGCAGGTGCGGGGAGGAGGGCAGGCTGTGCCGTTCGCGGCAGCGCGGCGCCAGCCGTGGGAAAATCCCCCAGCAGGCATTGGATGAATTACGACGAATGCAAGCACTTCATAGGGCAGAACTGCTTGCTAGTAACGACTCTTCAGAGGAAGCAGCAACCTCTCAAACGGTGGCATCACCTCAAGGTGCAACAGCAGAAAGTCAGCCGGAAACGGTAGCAGCAAAGCCGATCGCGCCCCCGTGGGGGCAGCCATTGGTCTCAGCCCCGGAAACAACGCCGACCTCGGAGGTCGCAAAGATACCAGAACGGGCTTCGCGTCCGGAGACACCCACCCATGTCATGCGCGGGAGCGACATGACAGGGTGGGTGCTCCCGGACGCGATCGCGACATTGCGTCAGTTGCAACAGCAGTTTGCCTACAACCCAGCGGGGACAACTCCAGCAGAAGCACTAGCTAGCATCCAGGCATGGTTAGATGCAAGCAAGAAGGCGGCGTCCAACCCAGAACTATTGTGGGAACCAAAGCGAATTACGGCCTCATATCCAGATGCGGCTTGCCGCTACGGACTGGACAAGAATGCTACTGATGCCACAGTTGGGGTATTGGTAGACCCAGAGGGGAAAATATCATCCCAGCCAGAGACGATCGAGAGTACGGGATATGCTCTTTTAAATGATATTGCTATGGATGCGGCCAGCAGCTATGATTTTGCAGCATCTGGCGAGTACAAGGCTTACCTGCTGGAAATTCAATTTTCCCACAGTGATAGCTGTGCAGGTACTGCGGCCAGTGGCCAGTGAAAACGCCCCCGGCAGGGCGATCGCCCGGCCGACGATATGGACAAATGAAAAATGAATCTTGATGCTGATTTTGTGAGGAGGCTACATTCTCAAGCCGATCGTTTATTGGCCCTGATAGACCGCTTTCACCAGGGACGAGTCCTCGTGGTGGGAGATTTGACTCTGGATGAATTTCTCACAGGTCAGGTAGAACGAATTTCTCGGGAAGCACCTGTATTGATTTTACGCCATGAAACGACGCAGCAAATCCCTGGCGGTGGGGCAAATGCGGTTTACAATTTAGCTAAGTTGGGCGCCCAGGTGAAGGCAGTGGGACTGGTGGGGAAGGATGACCAGGGAAAAGCGCTGTGCGGCATATTTGAGGCTGCCGGAATTGATAATCAGGGTATTTTGGTGGATGCAACTCGCCCTACGGTGACGAAAACCCGCATTTCCGGTCATGCCCGTCAGTCTGTAACTCAGCAGATTGTCCGGGTCGATCGCAAGTCCGATCGCTTGCCCGATTTAGAGGTACAATTGCAGCTAGCCGAGTATATCCGTTCCCAACTGGATAATGTTGATGCGGTGGTCTGTTCTGATTATGGTGATGGGGTGCTGACTGCGCCAACCATTGAAGCAGCTTTGTCCCACCAACGGGCGATCGTCGATACCCAGAAGCATTTAAGGCGCTATGCTGGGGCCAGTTTGTTTACTCCCAATTTGCCCGAAGCGGAACAAGCTGTCGGATATGCGATCGCCACCGAGCAAGATTTGGTGAAAGCGGGTGCGGATTTGCTAGGATTAACGCAAGCAGGGCAAATGTTAATTACTCGCGGGGAAGCAGGGATGACCCTCTTTGAAAGGAAAAATGAAGAAATACTTCATTGGGACATTCCCGCATTTAACCGCACGGAAGTATTTGACGTCACGGGTGCGGGAGATACGGTGGTAGCGGCCCCTGACATTAGCATTAATAGCAGGGGCATCCTTTTGGGAAGCAGCGCTGTTGGGAAATTTGGCAGCGAGTCTAGTAGTCCGTTACTTTGGGACGGCGACGACTACGCCCGCAGAAATGCAGGCAGCTTTACAGCTCATTTTAGAAGAAGCTGTGTGATTCGTTTAGTGCAAAATGACTTGACACAGTTCAAAAATGGAGACCACTAGCAGGGTTTCATTAGCCCTGACAACTTTTAGATGATGGTGGTGTAAGTCCACCCCGACTCTGCAGGAGTGAAAACACTTTCCCTACGGTAGCGATGGCATCAATCCGTAAAGCGGGAATGAAAGGCGCCCTGACTGGTAGCCTAAACCGGTTATCGCTGAGTAAGTGATCATGGTGATCATAAAGCAAAGGCTTGCAGCGTCGTAACTAACAACCAGTGGAATAAGGCTAAATACACTGGCCCCAAAAGGGGAGGGATATAGGTCACTGGCGGGTAGCTTTCTGACCAGTAAGCACTGACAACAAACCCGGCGTATGGAACCCACCTAAAATCACGATCAATCATCTGAAGGAACGAAGTAAACCGGTCGTTGTACTCTATACCACCGGTCGATAAGGTAGATGCAGAGTGCTCACCACAGGCGCAACATCTGCTCTCCGGAAGGCAGGTCGCGATCGGGAGAGATTTCGTGGAGAAGCTTCCGGACTGCTTGTAATGAGCAGGATAGAGCTGACGCCCTCACCACTGATAACGTCATCGGAGTTAGCACTTTCATTCTCGATACCAACCATCACGGGATCCTAGATATACTTCCGCGATTGTATGACTGGAAGGCAGTCCCCTGGCGCAAGCTGGAGCGGGCAGTCTTTAAGCTGCAAAAACGAATCTACAGAGCGACCCAACAAGGTAATAAGCGTCTAGTTCGCAGACTCCAGGGATTAATGACCTTGTCATGGTCCGCCTTTAGGATCGCGGTCAGACAGGTGACCCAGCAAAACCAAGGGAAGAAAACGGCAGGGGTGGACGGCGTTACGGCGCTTAAGCCTTCCGAAAGACAGCCATTGGTCAGGCAGCTTCGAGTGGAGAAAAGGCAGAAGGTACAACCTACCTGCAGGGTATGGGCTTCAACGTAAGACAGTATAGGATAGGACGGTATCATAGCGGAAAAAATTCCAATGGAACCCTGCTCGGATTCAAAACACTCATCAAACCCAGTCAAAAAGCCATAAGGAATCACAAAGAAAGACTGCGGGAAATAGTCATACGTCACCGGGCGCAACCGCATGCTGAACTGATCGCCAAACTCAACCCTGTAATAAGGGGGTGGTGTAATTACTACAGAACGGCGGTCAGTAAGGAAACGTTCGCTGAAATAGACGCGCACCTATGGCACACGATATGGAGATGGGCAAAGCGAAGACACCCCAACAAAAGTGGCAAATGGATAACCGAGAGGTACTGGAAACCAGGGAAGAACAGAACCTGGAATTTTAAGGACCTTTCGCAGCGAGGCAAAGCTAATCCGACACGCAGACACTGAGATAATCAGACACGTCAAGGCGAAAGGAGCAGCCAGCCCAATGGATGGAAACCTTGTCTACTGGAGTAAAAGGCTACGAAAAAGCCCAGACGTAAAAGAGAGAGTGATAAAACTGCTGAAAAGGCAGCAGGGCAAATGCGAACGATGCGGATTGACATTTAGGGACGGCGACAAGTGGGAAGTTGATCACATCATACCAACCTCAAAGGGAGGAAAGGATAGATACGACAACCTACAGTTGCTACATGACTACTGTCACCACGTAAAAACGGAGGAAGACAGTAGCAAAGGGGGTCGCGCCCGGGAACGGGAAATTGAAGCTGAGGAGCCGGATGAGGTGAAAGTCTCACGTCCGGATTTGGAGACGAGTCTGGCTGGCGACAGCCTGGCTTAGTTTAATACTATTGATTGATGTACGCGAACCCTCCGCTGTATGGCTGGCGCCACGCTGCGCGATCGGGAAAAATCGGGAGAAAAAGGTGGCATTAAGAGAACCTCGTCGGCTATTGGTAACGGGAGGCGCAGGATTTATTGGCTCCAATTTTGTCCATTATTGGTGCGATCGCTATGAGTCAGACCGGGTAGTGGTCTTAGATGCCCTCACTTATGCTGGGAACAGACAAAATTTAGCCTCATTGTCAACAAAAGATAATTTTCGCTTCGTCCAGGGGTATATAGGCGATCGGGCCTTAGTGGATAGCCTGCTAGAGTCAGAAAATATCGATACTATTGCCCATTTTGCCGCCGAATCCCACGTCGATCGCTCAATTTTAGGGCCAGGGGCTTTCATTCAAACCAACGTAGTGGGCACCTTTACCTTACTAGAAGCATTTCGCCACCATTTTCCGACCTTAGAGGGGAGGGGAACATTCCTGCATGTTTCCACAGATGAAGTCTACGGTTCTCTCGGTCCGGAAGATCCGGCCTTTACGGAAACCACGCCTTACGCGCCGAATAGTCCCTATTCTGCTTCTAAAGCGGGCAGCGACCACCTACTGCGAGCCTATCACCACACCTACGGCTTACCTAATATTATCACAAATTGTTCTAACAATTACGGTGCCTATCAATTTCCAGAAAAGTTTATTCCTCTGATGTGCATAAATGCCTTAATTGGCAAGCAACTCCCGGTTTACGGAGATGGACAAAATGTGAGAGATTGGTTGTATGTAGGCGATCACTGTAGTGCTTTAGATGTGGTCATTCACAAAGGGAAACCAGGGGAAACCTACAATATTGGTGGCAATAATGAGGTGAAAAATATCTCCCTGGTGCAAATGCTATGTCAGATATTGGATGAATTAGCACCGGATCTGCCCGTGCGTCCTTGCAGTAAATTAATTACTTTTGTCAAGGATAGGCCGGGACACGATCTCCGTTATGCCATTGACGCGACCAAGATTAAAACAGAATTGTCCTGGACGCCTACAGTGACTATAGAAGAGGGATTGCGTCGTACAGTAGAATGGTATTTGACCCATCGGGATTGGTGGGAAGCATTGTTATCAGAGGAATATCAGGCGTATTGGTGACATCGGGACTGACAGCGATCTCGCTAGGCTGGCGAGGGAAAAGACATGACTAACCAGTGACAACAGATAACAGATAACTGGTAACTGGTAAAGATAACAGATATAGATAACGGATAATTGACCAAACAGCTCAGTCCCACTATGCTAATTTGTCCCCAATGTGAGTTCTCTAACCCAGAGAGTAATAAGTTCTGTTCTCGTTGTGGCACTTCCTTGATTGAGAAAAAATGTCATGAGTGCGGCAGTGTCGTGCCATTTGATACAGTTAACTGCCACAACTGCAATGCCGTGACTGGTACAGTGCGGTGGGCGATCGTCTGCAGCGGGGGGTTCCCGGAGCCTGTCCCCGGGGAGCCCGATGAGCACGTTCCCAGGCAGAGCCGTGGGAACGAGGGGGTCGTTTCCAAGAGCACCCACCCTGTCGTTCGCCAGCAGGCAACGACATGGGTGGGTGGATCGGTAAACGATGAGGACACCTTCGATGCACAAGTCGGCTGGTCGCGCTACTCGCACTGCGCCTCGCCACACGACCCATCAAATAGCAACCATTTAACCAATATTCCCCCAGAGTCAGATTTTTCCGGAACGGTAGAAAATCCTTCCGTCACGGGGGATGAAGAGCCCGTTCGCAATCCTACCACCCGACCTGCAGAAGATGATGATTATTTAGATCCGCAGCATCGCTACCAATTAATATCTCCCTTGAGACTAACCGATGAGAGCGCAACTGAGTCCGAAGCAATGGTCTTAGACCGACAGCCTCTCCAGATATCACTTTTATCAGCCTTGGAGATATTGTCGTCTGAAGAAGATTCTCGGCCCTTAGATGTGGGAATTCCCAAAATGGCTCAGATATATTGGCAGCTACAGTCTCATTTATGTGAGGGGATATTGCCAAAAATATACGATGCCTGGATATCAGACTCACAGGAGGTAGTCCTGCTAGAAGACCGCTCGGATTGGCAGCTGCTTGCTGACTGGTGGGGTGATGAACCTCTGCCCCTAGATCAAATCTTGTTCGTGCTCGATAGTCTGGTAGAATTGTGGGAGATCCTAGCATCATTTGCTTGTCGCCAAAGCCTGCTATTGATGTCAAATTTGGTTCTAGATGAAGATCTGGTTCTCGGCCTCAAACGCATCTATTGGGAACCGGAAAACTCCCAGATTACTTTGCCTGATTTGGGGAAGTTGTGGGAAAAGTTATTCGAGCAATCCCAAGAAACTCAGGATGGTGCTTTGCAGATCCTCACAGAACAGCTGACGTCTGGTAAAATTGACACAACTGAACAACTGCGCTCTCGTCTCAGGGCGATCGCCCTGAGACGAGAGCCAGAGATCGATCGGCCCTTTTCTAATACAGGAGTGGAGTCCGACAGCGATATAAACATTCAACCCCCAATCATTCCGTCAGCCCCCACCCGCCTACAAACATCTGGTCAGCCTCAGACAACTTCTCAGGCGATGGATGACATATCCACAATGGTGCTGCCGATGCAGTTGTTCAGCCTGGAAGACGCTGGTTTAACTGATACCGGTCGCCAACGGGATCGTAATGAGGACGCTTTTTGCATCTATACGCAAATAGAGCGATTTGAAACCAAGATGGGTCGCACTATCCATGCTACAGGTCTCTATATTCTTTGCGATGGCATGGGGGGACATGCAGGTGGTGAGGTAGCTAGCGCTCTGGCCGTTGATATTCTGAGAAATTACTTTCAAACCCATTGGATCCAAACACCAGACATGCATGCTCAACTGCCACCAGTCGATCGCCTGCGCGAGGCAGTGCTAGAGGCAAATCAAGCGATCTACGACCTCAACCAGCAGCAGGGTCGCACTGGTAGTGGACGGATGGGCACAACTTTGGTTTTGGTTTTGATTCAAGATACAAATGTCGCTGTTATTCATGTGGGCGACAGCCGCCTATATAAGTTCACCCGCAAGCAAGGTCTGACGCAAGTTACCCGCGATCACGATGTGGCTCAACGGGAAATTCAACGGGGTGTTGCTCCGGAAATCGCCTATTCCCGCCCCGACGCTTACCAACTTACCCAAGCCCTCGGACCCAGGAATCCCGATTTCATTAAACCTGATATCCAGTTTCTTGACCTCAATGAAGATGTGCTCCTAATTTTGAGTTCTGATGGTTTAACCGATAATGACCTGGTCGAACAATATGCTAACACTCACCTGGAACCATTGATCAGTTCTCGCGCTAGCCTGGATCGTGGGGTGAATGAGTTAATTGACCTTGCTAACGAGTATAATGGACATGATAACATTACAACTGTCCTGATCCGGGCTAAGGTACGACCAAACCTTTGTTCTTTCCGGGAGCAACAAAGTTGTTAGTTGTCAATTTGCCTCCACGGCTCTGCCGCCGTCTTCCGCATGCTCTTGTCCTTCAGGACAAGAGCTGCGCGCACGCTACGCGATCTGCATGCTCCAGACCGCGGCCTGGTGGGAATGTCAATACTCAATTTTGAACGGATAAGATATTACTATTTAGTTCATAAAGCGCATGATCGCACTGATTCTCCTCAACGAACAACAGAGTGAGTTGCAACGGTGGAGCTTCCCCAGCGAAACGATCGTCAAGATTGGTCGATCGCCCGATAATGACATTGTTTTGACCGACAATCTGGTCTCTCGGGATCATCTGGAATTGCGACAAATAACCAATGCTGACGTTATTACCTGGCAACTGTTTAATCAGGGCACTAATGGGACTTTTCTTAATGGTATCGGCGTCGAGGAAGCTATGGTATTTGATGGGGCTTTGATTCAGTTAGCCCAGGGGGGACCAGTGCTGAAGTTCCAAGCCTCATCATCAGTCCCGACTGCTCTCCTCTCAGCATGCGCTGGTGCGCGCATGCTACGGTCCGCGGACTTTCGTTTCCGGAGCACCCACCCATGTTGTGCGCAGGATGCGACACAACCGGGTGGGTGCTCCCGGAAACGACCGAAAAATCGGGATGCGCCTGCTTCGATTTCCTCTGCTTGCGACCACGCGGGCAATTTACCTGATAATCTCTTCTGCATCCACTGCGGTCAACCCCTGAAGGTGGAACAAGTTATCCGCCAGTATCAAGTGTTGCGGACTTTGGGTCGCGGTGGTATGGGCACTACCTATCTGGCCTGGTATCCCGATCGCGTAGCGGCTGCGCAGCAGCATCGCTCCGGGAACCGCAATCGCGGAAGTTCGGACAGATACTAGATTACAACAGAGAGACTGCGGCCTCGATATGGCCCAAATTGAGAAGGCCAGAGAACTTTTTACTCGGGAGGCCGATACGCTGAAAAAACTCGACCATCCAGGCATTCCCCAGTTTTTTGACTCCTTTATCGATCGTGATAAGAAGTACTTAGCAATGGAGTTGATCCACGGTCAGGATTTAGAAAAACGGGTGTTCCACCAGGGTCCATGTACTCTGGAACAGGCTGTTGATTGGACGATCCAGACTTGTGATATCTTATCCTATCTCCACAGCCAGGATCCTCCTATTCTGCACCGGGATATTAAACCGGGAAATCTCTTGCTCCGCCGCCTGGATAATCGCATTTTTCTGATTGATTTTGGCGCTGTTAAGGAAATTGGTACTCCTCAAGGTACTCGCATTGGCGCTCAGGACTATAGTCCCCTAGAACAAAATCTCGGCAAGCCCGTGATCCAATCCGATCTCTATGCGATCGGGCCTACTTTGATTTTTCTCCTGACTAGCGATAGTCCTCATAAGTATTATCGCAGGCCCCATAAAAATCAGCCTTACCGCTTTGTACTTGAAGATATTCCTACTATTACTCCTCAATTGCGTTCTGTGATTGAAAAAGTTACCGCCCCCAAACCACGAGATCGCTTTCAATCTGCCGCCGAACTCAAGCATGCTTTGGCTAATTGTTAATTGTTAATTGCTAATTGCTAATTGCTAATGGAAAATTGCGAATTGAGAATTTAAAATGGTGCCGTTCTCAATTTTCCATTCTCAATTTTCCATTCTCAATTTTCCATTCTCAATTTTCCATTGACATTTTAATCATCATCCCATGCTTCTACCGCTAGCAGTTCGCTTACTGGATCTTGCGTTGTGAAGTCATATGCTTGCAGTTCCTTTTTCCAGTACGACCACTCTTCTCCGTACAGAAATGCCATTTTCCAGATGCTATCTGTTGGTTTCATCGCCTTTGATTCTACAAGCGATCGCACTTTTCTTTGCAGCTTAAACATTGGATGAATAACCTGTTGCTTCATTCCCGTTTTCACCATTTTTTATTTTCTTGAATTATTTGTACAATGACTGATTTCTGCTGTTACAGCTTCTTCGGACAGGCAAGACTTGTCCTATACCTCTGACATGCGAGACTCCCGGACTACGCTAGTCTTTTTTGACAGCAGCAGACCATATTCTAGCCCTTCTACTACTGCCTGATAGGAGGCATCTAATATGTTAGGCGATACTCCTACTGTTGTCCAGCGTTGATGACCGTCACTCGATTCTACTAGAACCCTGGTTTTGGCGCAAGTCCCTGCCGAACCATCTAGGATTCTCACTTTGTAATCTGTTAGATGAAATTGCCCGATCGCGGGGTAGAATTTGACCAATGCTTTGCGCAATGCTGCATCTAGCGCTGCTACTGGACCATTTCCTTCGGCGCATTCCAGAATTTCGGCGTCTTCCACTCCTATTTTCACAGTTGCTAGGGCTTTGGGCGCTTCTTTTCCATCTATTTCTGCTACCATGTCGCAGTGGACTTGAAACCCTTTAATGGCAAATAGCTGCTGCCTTTGCCCGAGGGCCGATCGCATCAGCAAATCAAAACTTGCCTCTGCCGCTTCAAATTGATAGCCTTGATGCTCTAATTCTTTGAGCTTTTGCAGGATTTGTCTACAGGCCGGATCCTGTTTTTCTAATTCTATGCCAAAGCTGCGGGCTTTTGCCAAGACATTCGAGAGTCCTGATTGGTCGGATATTACTATGCGCCGGCGGTTCCCTACCCGTTCTGGTTGAATGTGTTCGTAGGTGAGGGGGTTTTTTTCTACTGCGGACACGTGGATCCCGCCTTTGTGGGCAAAGGCCGATCGACCTACATAGGGGGCATGTTCATCCGGGGCCAGATTTACTATTTCGCTGACTTCCCGACTGGTTTGACTCAGCTTCTCTAGCTGGGTTGGGGCTATACAATCATACCCTAACTTCAGTTGCAGATTTGGGATTAATGATATCAGGTTAGCGTTACCGCAGCGTTCCCCATAGCCATTGATCGTCCCCTGCACCATCTGGGCCCCTTCCCTGACTGCTGCTAGGGCATTGGCCACTGCTGTCCCCGCGTCGTTGTGGGTGTGGATGCCTAGTTTTAATTCGGATTCCTTGCCGATTTTGCCTTGCACCTCTGCCACTATTTGGCTGATTTCATGGGGTAATGTTCCCCCATTGGTGTCGCACAATACTAACCACTCGGCACCGGAGGCCCGCGCCACTTCTAAGGTTTTCAGGGCATATTCTGGGTTTTGCTTGTAGCCATCAAACCAATGTTCGGCATCGTATATTACCTTTCGCCCGGATACTCCCAGGTAAGCGATCGTATCCCGGATCATGGCCAAATTTTCATCGAGACTTGTTTTCAACCCCTCGGTGACGTGCAGGTCCCAAGATTTGCCAAACACTGTCACCCAGCGGGTTTGTGCCGCCAGGATACTTTGCAGCATTTCCTCTTCTGCGGCGAGTTTGTGGGGGCGACGAGTGGAACAGAAGGCGACTATTTCTGCTTGTTTGAGGGGTTCTGTCTTTATTTGCCAGAAAAACTGCACGTCCTTAGGATTCGCACCGGGCCACCCACCTTCGATAAAGGGGATGCCGAGATCGTCTAGTATTCTGGCGATCTTGATTTTGTCTTCTATGGATAATGATAGACCTTCCCGCTGGGAGCCGTCCCGGAGGGTGGTGTCGTATATCCAGATTTTTCTATCTCCGTTCATGCAGATATTTTGTCTTACAAGTCCGTTTGTAGTAAGCGCTTTAGCGCTTGCCTATGTTTGTAGTAAGCGCTTTAGCGCTTGCCTGTGTTTGTGGTAAGCGCTTTAGCGCTTGCCTGTGTTTGTAGTAAGCGCTTTAGCGCTTACCTGTGTTTGTGGTAAGCGCTTTAGCGCTTGCCTCCCGCGACATGTCCCGCCTGTCCTAGGACAATAGTCTGTTTCTGAGTATCTTTATCAAGGTAAACATTAATTTTCCATTATACATGGCCAAAGTACAAGCTCAAGGCAAGACTTTTACCTGCCAACTGGCTGCCAATCTACCTCAGGTGCTGCTAGCTAATGGCGATGTGCTCTGCACGCTCGATGTCCCACCGTTCCAGAAAAATCGGGGGCGCTCTTACGCACTACCCGAGGGACATCGTATTCGCAAATGTGCTCTGGGCGCTACATGCGCTGCGCGCACCTGCAAACTCCGCCTGCGTCTCCTGTGTACCGAGTCCCCTGGGACAAGAGCTCTGGCAGAGATATCGAAAAGGTATCGGTACTTGCGGTACCTGCGCTGTTATGGTTGAGGGACAAGTTTGAGAACCTAACTGGCGCGATGCTGGCCAGCGATCGCTCCTTCCCCATTCTCCCACACGCAATCGACCTTTGACCTGTCAGACCCAAGTTTTGGGAGATGCCCGGGCGATGTCACTTGACACAGGTGATAAGCTATCAAATCACCCGTGTCAAGTGACATCGTTACCAAGTTTGATGGCTTTTGGGGACAAGGTTCTCCGGCTGTTTGGACTCCTGAAGCCTGAATCTAACTTACTCAGAGCTTTTCCATGTCCTGTCTCCACTGGCTACTGCTACTCAACCAGCTGATGTCCTGCTTCAGCAGCCAATCTCTATACCTTAGCTTGCTTGCTCCTCTCTTGTCAAGCAGGCCACTGATATTTTGTTTTGGCAATTGATTTCTGTTGCTGCCGGTTCCCACTTTGACAAACCCCGTCCGCGCAGCGTGCGCGCAGCGCATTCTCCCCTCGTGGCCTAGTCATGGGGCGATCGCCCATGGCCTTCCTCTGCAATAGGCGATCGCCTTTAGGGTATCGCTACATGGGCGATCGGGCGGTCGCAAGTTTTTTTGGCCGCACCCGTCTCCGCGGTGTCTCCCGACCCCTAGGAGACACCGTGCGTTGGTTGGGCAGTAGTCCCGTCACGCCTTTTTTCTCTGCTGATTAACACCTGTTGGGTAGCAGCAGCTGACGTAACCGGGTTGAGGTCTTTTGCCCTATGGAAGTTCCAATTTTTTTTACTTGACTGTTTAATTTTACCTATCTCTGGACATAATTTTCGATCTGAATTTTCTCATATGACTGCTGTTATTCAGGTGGATCATACTCTACATCCTGAATGTTTAACTGGGTGCATCCCGATGCAAGTAAGCGATACCCGTCTGGGGTATCGCTACATGGACTAATCCCCCATAGGCTAGGCGGGCGCAAGTTGTCCCACCCGCCCTGGTTACTGCGACCTATGAGAAGCATTATGCACCTAACTAGAGCCTGATGGGGCGACATGAACCCTCAAAAGCTTACTACATAAGGCTTTGAGGCCCCAAAGCTCCCACAATATACAGTCGCTTTTTGACTCTGCAAACATTTTCATGAATCCCAAACCCTTATAACTACGTTCTTATATCCGCCCAAAACAGCGACCTAGGAGCCCGTGTATTTTTTGTAGATTGTGGGCTGAAAGCCTTGCTGAGTAAGTATTTTCCCTTGCATGCCGCCCCCCCTGAACTAGATCGCTAACAACAATTCCTATAGCATCATTGATATGATTGGCACTTCAGAAAAATCAGGCGAGGGCATGGCTAGCAATACCGTGTCCGTAGTTTTGTAACAGTCTGAGATTCTCATCTTCACTCTTGGGCCCAGAAACCCGGTTTTTCCAAAAAATTTCTTATACCCAGTGCGCGACGCGCGTTTACCCGTTGAGAAACCGGGTTTCTTCCTCAAATCTCGGTGTCGTGTCAACAAAATTATCAAACCCGGTTTCTGGTCTGGTCCCGTTCGTGACCGTGGGAGCCATCGAAACCGGGTTGAGGCTAAACTGTGCTAGACTAGCTCCAGCACAATAACATTGAGGTAGACTCTATGGAAACCAATCGGACCCAAACATCTGTAAAGGATAACATCGCTACAGAAACTCAAATAGATGGCCTCCAGCTTCAATTAGCTCGCGCCAGGTCGAGAGGCAATCGCCTCCACTTCTGGTAACATAAGGATAATGCTTGAAGGAAAAAAGAGCAATGTTGGATAAAACATTAACAAAAATAACAGAAATACCTTTAAACATGCGTCTTTGGACGGTGGATGAATATTACCGTATGGCAAAGGCGGGAATTTTGCAGTCAGATGAACGAGTTGAGTTAATCGCAGCATCGCCCGTTTCTAGCGAACAGCTGACTACCCGGGTCAGCGAGTATCAAGCGGCCCGCGCTGCTGCTACTGCTGCTACTGCTGCGGCCAAAAAGGCAACCGCTGCCAAGGACGAAACTTTGGCAAGCTTGATCGAGGATATGCGGAGCATACTACGCTACGCTGAAAATGAGGTGAAGTACGACGACAAACAGCTCACGCTTTTAGGATGGGGCGGGCGCACCAGGCCCAATACCCTCCAATCCCCGGACAAGTCCGCCGCTTGCAAGCCCTCGGTCAAGGGGATGATTGGGTATCTTTGAGTTGGAAACAGCCCGCAGAGGGCGGTAGGGTAAATGCCTATAAGGTGCAGTGTCGCCTGCTCTCTGATGGCAAGTGGAAGGATATCAACATGGCGATCGATCCGAAAATCACCTTAATGGAGCAGCCCCAAGGTCAAAAGTTAGAATATCGCATTGTGGCAGTTAATCGCTCGGGTGAGGGCATGCCTAGCAATACCGTGTCCGTAGTTTTGTAACAGTCACCGACTGGGAAGGGGCGATTGCGCGGAACGCACAGACAGGCTACCGGTCCTACGCGATCGGCTATTCTCTTGCCCGCCATATTACTAACTTAGAGGCTCTGCCAAAGGGAGAAGATTACCCCAGGCAGAGCCACTTGAGTTGCGTTCCCTGCCAGAGTCAGGGAACGAAAGAAAGTAGGGTGGGTGACTCCCGACAGATCGCCGGCGAACGCCAAGATTCCCATTGCCTACGCTGAACCGGTGCCGTCTCCTAAAAATCAATATTGGCATCAGTTCGGCCTGTTTAAGTGGTGCTGTGTCCCCAGCGCTACTTGCACTACCCAGGGGACACAGGCCCGGTGATATTTGGTCAGCTTTCATATGACTGGCTGAATTTGGCGGACCAGTCAAGGATTGTTTACTGATTTATACTTAGAAAAACGAACTTCATATCCATATTTGGGGGCGCGATTAAGTATTTACAGGCAGGAATAATCTTTTATTCTTTAGCTAAAAATTAGTAATTATACCGATGGCAAAGAGTTCTTAAGTTTGCTTTAATAGAGAAGTATTGTTATTTTAATTAAAAAAGAGACAGAAGTAAGCTAAAATAAAAAGAGGATATTTTTAAGGATTGATAACAATGTCGTACAGTCTAGACTTAAGGCAAAAAGTTATAACTTATCTAGAGAATGGTGGCTCCATTACGAAGGCAGCGAAAATTTTTGGAATAGGACGAGCCACTATATACAGATGGTTAAATCGTCAAAACCTAGAGCCAACCAAGGTGGAACGACGTCAGAGAAAACTGGATTGGAAAGCATTAGAAAAAGATGTCCAAGAAAATCCTGATGCCAAATTGATAGAGAGAGCTAAAAAATTTGGAGTCCACCCGACTGCTATCTGGTATGCACTCAACAAAATACAAATTACCCGAAAAAAAAAAGAACTCCGGTATCGAGAAAGAAACAGAGAAGAAAGAATAAAGTATTATAGAATTTTGCCTTATCAAAATGTATGGAAGTGAAAGTCTTGTATTCATTGATGAGTCAGGGTTTGAGGATATTCAGTCTTGTATTTATGGATGGTCGAAAAAAGGTAAAAAAGTGTATGGAGAAAAACAAGGGAAACGGGGAACCAGAGAAAATTTAGTAGCAGGACGAAGAAAAAAAGAAAAAGATTTAATTGCGCCAATGTTATTTAGAGGTAGTCTAAATGCTGATGGTATGATCGGTTGGTTAGTAAAATATTTATTACCGGAATTAAAAATTATTTCAATATTAATCATGGACAATGCACCTATTCATAGAAAGAACGTGATTAGAGATTTAGTAGAGTCAGCAGGTCATAAAGTATTATTTTGGCCAAAATACTCTCCCGACCTCAATGATATTGAGCATGATTTTAGTGCCTTAAAGAGAGCCAGAATGTATGCACCTGTAGGCACATCTTTGGATGAAGTTATCCGGGATTATTGTGCTATTTAGTGCTGTCTCATTCTTATTTAAGACAACTATAATCCTTGGGGAGAGGTTGAAAACCGATGAAAAAACCAGAAATAACCCCAGTCAGCGGGGCATTTTTACGAGACTGGAAATTTGACTTTTCAGTCCCGTTGCTGGGACCATTAGTTTAAACCATTTCGCGATTCGCGGCGCGATTCTCCCACCTGGGCAACAAAACCCGGGAAAGCTCTAGTATTTTAGAGCCCGTGCTTGTTTAAACTTGTTTAGCTTGAGCGTGATTATGCCGAGACTCCTAAAACGCAGTTTGGCCATTGGCCTATGCTTCTTGTTAGCACTACAACAGTCGCTATTTTCTTTTCCGTTAGCGGCCCTAGGGGCGTCTGACTCCATGGCGACCTTGCCAAAGGACGTTACCCAAGTCTCGGTATCGGCCCTAACCCCGACAGCAGCAACAGCGCCCCAAGTGCTGCCGGTTGACCTGCGCGCGGCAAAGGGGGACATTGCCAGGGATGTCCCCCTTTCTGCTGAAGGGAGTCTCCTCATGGCCTCCGCACAGGACAGTCCCATTGAGAATTACGGCAACAACAATATCTTTATTTTTGGCGGTAAGAATACAGTGTATATGCATCCGGGCGAACCGGGTGCTGAAGAAATAGAAATAAACGACGAAGAAACCGCGATGGATGAAGCGGCTGCGGATGCGTTGTCGGCTGAAGGGCAGGGCCTGCTGGAGGAGATGACTGCGCGGGATGTCACCTCTGGCTATATCCAGGTCACCAACACTAACAACAGTGGCTCCGGATCTTTGCGCGAAGCCCTAGATAGTGCAAATAATGCCGGTAATGATGTCGTCATTGATGTTCGCGAAGCCAATGGCACTATCAATCTAGCAAGTTCGCTACCCACCCTCACAAGCAGCAACAAAATTTGGGTAGTCGGGGATGATGGCCTGACGATTAGCGGCCAAGGAAGCAAACAAATCCTCTCTGTCAATAAAAACGGTGGTTTCCTGGCTTTCTTTAAGACTAAGTTTGCTGATGGTAAAGCTAAAGGTGGCGATGCTTCAAACGGCGCGGGTGGCGGTCTCGGGGCTGGCGGAGCTTTGTTCGTCAACCAGGGACAGGTCATTGTCGATCGCTCCACCTTCACAAATAACAGCGCTGTAGGGGGAAACTCATCTGGCTATGGGGGTTATGGCGGTTCAAGCGGCGTCTATGGCAGTGCTGGCAATAAAGGGGGCAGATTTAACGAAACGGCTTCGTTTGTTCCCAGCGGTTCCTCTGTTGGAAAAGGTGGTGAAGAGGGTCCAACATGTGGATACAGTGACCGTTGTGGGGCTGAATCAAAACAGCATGGGGGCAATGGCGGCTTTGGCGCTGGCGGCGGCAGTGGTGGTGGCGGCGGCGGCGATAACAGCCCGAATAATACGTTGCCACAAGATGGTGGGCGTAATGGCGGTGATGGTGGCAAGGGTGGCTTTGGCGCTGGCGGCGGCGGCGGCGGCGGCGGCGGCGAGGATGATGGGGATGCGTTTCAGCCAGATAGCGGAAGGGAACATGGCTATGGGGGGTCAGGTGGATCGAGCGGCCATTACGGCGGTAGCGGTAGCCCCGGACAAAATGGTGGAAATCGCTCCGGTGGGCGAGGCGGAGACGGTGCTGCCCTCGGCGGTGCTATCTTTGTTCGTGAAAATAATGGCGGTCATTTACAGATGAGCAACAGCAGTTTGAGTGGAAATCGCCTTACGGCTGGTCAAGGACAAGAGAAGGGGAGGGCCATTTTCGCTTGGACAGGCAGCGGGAACACGGCTTTAGCGCTGAATAACGGCATTACGGATTACAATAGCGATACCTTGCCTACTCTTAGCCTCTCTCTGGTGAATTTAGACGGCAACCCCACAGACAGGGTTTCTGAAGGGGAACGGGCCATCCTGAAAATTTCAGCGGCAGGGAGTAATATCCACGAAAATACTAAGGTTTATTTTTATCTCAGCGATAAGGATGCAACTGCCCGGGAAGGTAAGGATCCTGCATGGGACCATACTGCAAATAATCAGGGTACAGATTTCGTCTGGGGCAAAACAGTTTACTACTCGGTTAAGGTTGATTCTGACACTGATAAGTTCTACATCAACATTCCTGACAAAGGAGCGTCTAACGAGTTAGGCGAATACGCTGGCATCCAAACCTACATTGATAAGTTGGTGGAAGGGAATGAATCCTTCACCATAAACCTATTGCCAGGGGAAGGATACAAGCTGGGTAATGACTACTCCCAACAAGTCGTTATCGAAGACATTAACTACCAAGCCGAAATCCTCACAAATAAAAGTCGCACCACAATCTATGATGTGGCGGATGCTTTGGAACCCGATGACGGTCCGAACATGGCAAGCAGGGGAGATGAAATCAGCGTCGATCGTCTCAAAGGCTTGGGCTACGTTACAGTGCAAGTCACGCGACAAACCAATGGCGGGTCCGATGCCACCGTCAATGGCGATTTGTTCAACAACGCCCTAGCGGGAGGCTTGCCCGTTTACTACACCATCAGGCCCACAGATGGGGGAGCGCGTGGTGAAGACTATTTTGCCAACAAATTCAACTACAACAATAACGTTCAAGACAATCAATACGTCGATGCAGTCGTCGTTCCCGTAACACCAACAGAGGAAGGGGGACAAGGCGACCTGCCTCCCGGCACAGCCCGTATCTATTTTGCCGCTCTTCCCGATGCTATCAAGGAAAATGCAGAACACTATACCCTTAAGCTAGAAACATTCATCGATAAGTCTTGCGCTCCGGGAGAATCATACTGTCGGCAAAATACGCCAGACGGTGAATATCAGTTTTACGAGATCAAAAATAGCAAACAGGAGATCGGTCTCACCATAGAAGATAGCGGAGAATTCACCCCCAGGATCGTCATTGCCGATAACATCAATGGAGAAGTTGTCGGTAAGGATAATGCCCTTGTACCAGATGAGGGCGGAAATGTTGCCTTTTGGGTAAAACTAGGGAGCCAACCTGCAGGCAACGTCACGGTAACTGCTGGAGGCTCTACACTCAACTTCACCCCAGAGGATTGGTATGCCTACCAGAAAGTGAGCCAATCTGGTGTTGCTGCAGAGCAAACAGTAGCTATTGCCGCTACCAGTACCGACCCAAACTACAACAACGTTGCTAACAGAACCCTAACCCTAGGAGAAAAATATACCAAGCTCAAAATCACCGAAGGCAATAGTCCCAAAGTCTCCGAACGCACCGTCACCCTCAGCGCAACTGCCAGCGTGGATAGCTTCACCGAAGGTAGCCTGGAAACCCCAGAGTTTGCCATAACCCTCGGTCAACCCTTGCCCAGGGATATTCAAGTTGATTACACCCTTGACGAAGGGGGAAGTATTAAGCAAGCTAATATAACCCTACCGAAATACCACCAGAGCGTTTCTATTCCCTACCCCATTGCCGATGATGATGTGGTGGATGCAGATAAAGAAATTAAACTGACCTTAACAGGGGTAAATGATCCGGGAGTTTCCATTCTAACAAAAGGGAAAACCGCCAGTTTCACCCTGAAAGATGACGACAAACCCCAAGTCCTCATCTCCCAGCATCTGCCCGCAGAACCCACGGAAAACGACGTGACTTACCTCATTCCCCAGGTGCAGGTGTTGGGCAAGGCTAAAAATGGTAGCCCAGTCATCCAAACAACCAATTCCCTAGTTAAGGATATCGTCCTGATTCCAGCCGGATCGACGGCTGAAGGTGTTAATTTAGTTGACGGGCCAACCCCTGCATCTAGTAGCGATCGGGGCTTGACAGTGGAAATGGCAACTGTCGAAGGACCATCCGCAGGCGATCGCATCATCTTCCCCGATGCAGTAGAACAGGCTGCATTCGTTCCCGACTTTGAAATTACGGACATCCCCAGCAACACCTACGTACGCGCCCTAGGATTGCTAACCCCAGACGAAACCAAAAACTATACTTTTACCCTGGAACAAACGGGAGGTCGCGCGGAACTGTGGCTTAACCGCCGGGGTTCGGATGCTGAAGGTAAGCGACTCATCGCTTCCACAGCATCCTCCCTATCTTCCGAGGCAATTTCCTTGACAGCAGGCACGGCCTACTACATCGAAGCTTTAGGAGAGAGTTCTGGCAGTTTAACAGTCAAATGGAACCATGACATCATCGCCCATGACCGCTTAACCCCCTTCCCCATCCACAGTGGCTTCATCATTGAAACATGGGAAGACATAGACTCAATTCAAATCAGCGACTTCACAGCAGATAAGCGTTACCCCAATCAACCAACCAACTCTCAGATACTGCCCAATACCTTGAAGATCTCAGAGACGGATGGCCCGCAGACCGAGGGCATTGGTCGGCGCGTGAGGGGCCTGATAACTCCTCCAGAAACTGGGAAATATACATTCTGGATCGCTTCCAACGGCAATTCGGAACTCCGGCTAAATGCGGAAGGTACTGAACCGGAAGATGCCCAGACGATCGCCCAAGTGGGTGGAACGGAAATTTATGGTAGGGCGAAGGTTGCTCGAGATACAGGAGTAAATCCATATGCTGTCAAGGTCGAAATAGAACGGGGCGAAGGTGAGATTAATAAGCATTGGAAACTTGAATTTGAACCTGAGAGTCAGCCATTTGCTGGCGCACAAGGAGTGACTTTGTTCTCTAAGGAAGGAAAAACTATATGTCCTATCTATAACTTTGTTGATAGTCATACGGTTGCCGGAAGCGGCAAAACTACTCTCACAATCAATCAGCCTCTGCAAGAACCAAATCAGTCTGCTTGGGATGAAGCAACAGAATGTCACTATGATAGTCATGCTGATGCTAATACGGGCATTTATCCAGATTATGATGGCAGGAGCCTAACCTTTTGGTACCAGGATAATTATGCCACTCAACTTTCTGCAGTTAGCAATATTTCCCTGGACGAACACAATGTTAGCGATCCCGAAATTGACTTTCCTGCTCAGCAGCAATGGGATTGGAAGGAAGAGCAGCAAAAATCAAAGGAAATTTTTCTAGAGCAGGGCAAGCAATATTATATTGAAGCACTACAGGTTAACTACCTTGGTGCAGACCATCTCTCCGTTGCTTGGCAGCCCCCCAGTGCCCCAACTCCCCAGCTCCTCTCCGCAGACGATATTTCTATTCCTTCGGCAAACATACCCATTCGCCTGATTAGCCCCAAACCTTCCCAAATAAATCCACTCCTTCTTCCCCAGTTTTGTAAAGATAAGCCATGCAAGCAGATAAGCCTCAACTTAGGTGCAAGTTCCGTTCGAGCCTTTGGAGAGGAATACACCGTCTCCAGCATCACCCTGAAAGAAGGGGCCAAACTGAGTTTTGGTTCTGGGTTCCTGGGCACCGTAAAGCAGGACACGCAAATTAGTGGGGAAGCCACCCCTGTTATCCTGGAAGTCAAGGATATCAGCGACAATCAACAAACCCTAAACCTCACTCAAGGACAACAAGGTCGCCTCGGCTTCCAACTGGCAAGCCAACCCGCTACCGATGTCACCGTTACCTTAGGGAAATCGGGTGCTGCTGCGGATGAGATCGAGCTACTCGATCCAGACACTGGTCAGGATCTGGGTAGCTCGCCAACATTGACCTTCACCTCAACAAACTGGAACGCACCCCAATTTGCGATCGTTGAGGCGAAAAACGATAGGGATATCTCTCAAACTGCTTCCGCAGAGATAACTGCCACTGCAACTGTTCAGGGAGCGGGTAATACTGGTGATTATGCAACTTCTTTGATAACGGTTCGAGTATTCCCAGCAACTCTAGACGACTACTACCCCATCACAGTCCAGGCCAACCAGGAGGTGAAGAGCTTCGGCTTTGCCAAGCCTGACTCCATCACCCTGACCTATTACCCCGACTCTGAATCTGACGAGACTGCTGATTTCCCATCCCATTGGGCTTGGGAGTTGGTAGATGAGGACTTAGTAGCGAAGCAAGGTGGAAAGGAAGTATTGCGATTAGGGTTAACTGACCTACAGCTTCCTATCCCTCAAGGAACAGCGCCATCTATTGAAATTACGGCCAAGGTTTTTGGTGATGCTCTGAAGTCAGCACCTTGGAAGAAAGGGAAAGTCACCATCGAAGGGATTACCGTTAACGCTGATTCGGCCTCGGCAGATGTCACGGTTACCCTGATCAATGGTCTGCCCGCCGTTGAAGCCCATTCTCGGATAACGGGAAAGCTAGAAAATCTGCAAGCTCCTATCTCGGTTTCCTACAGGCCTAAACAAAGCAGTCAAGAGATTGTCGCTGCCATTGGCGAAACCCTGGTTACTGAATTTGGCGAGTTTCAGATTCAAGCTGACGGCCAATGGTTCTTCGAGCCCAATGCTCGTTTGAAGGGTGGGGAATCTATTGTCTTCGCCGTGAAGAATGCAAACGAAACCGAGCAAGTGCAAATCCCTCTGGATGGATATGGTGGCCAGCCCCGAATTGCCACCAGCTTGGTAGCCCTTCCCGATGCTACGGCCCCCCTTGCTAAATTGACGGTGACTGACAAACCAAGTCCATGGGAGGGCGGCAAGCCTAACGCTTTTTGCGAGAATGCTGGGACAGTAACTGCCCGGATCGAGCTAGCTCAGCCAGCTCCTAAAGGTGGCACTAATGTTTACTACACCGTCGATCTTCCCAACAGCAACGACCCCAGCAACATTGCCCTGAATCTCGCACCCATTACAGCAACCAAAGACTTAAATAGCAACCGTACCCTTGAGCTAGAGGGGCAAGGTCTGCCCTTGGAAACCCAAGGGAAAGAATTGACTGCTGAAATGTGGATTCGTCCCGCAGCTCTCTCAAGCAGCCAAGGTTTGTTAGTTGGTAGTAATAATGGTAATGAGGCGACGCTTCTGAGCTTGAGCGGGCGCAACCTAAAAGCACCCGGTTCGCTCAGTGCAACGCTCCCAGATACCATTGAGCCAGATACTTGGTTCCATGTCGCCTACACCACTTCTAAGACAGATGCCGCCCTGTATGTTAATGGGCGAAAGCTAAAAACGGGTAATGCACCATCAAGCTTGCCAGCCTTCCTGAAAGCCATTGGTCGCGACCAACAGGCCGCAAGCTATTTCAATGGTGCCATTGATGAAGCGCGCATCTGGGACGTGGCCCGGACCGATGCCCAAATTCAAGCCAGCTATTCCACTGCCTTGGCGACCGACGAAACAGATGTTCGAGCCCACCTTAAAGGCTATTGGAACTTTAACAAGCTGGATATCCAGAACAAAGTAGAGGGAGCGGTAGGGACTAGCTTACAAAACTCTGAAGAAGAGTTAGATATCAGCAATCCCGCGATCTGGCAGAAAGTTTTCCAAGTGCGTCAGGCTGCCACTGAGGGAGAAGACTACGAATCTCTGACAGGCTTTTCAGCCCAGCATCTCAACATCTTTAACTTAGATGCGGAGAAGATTGCCAGTCGCACTACCTTTGCGATCGCTGACTTCAACGGAGATAGCCAGCCCGATGCCGCCATTGTGGATGGTCGTGGCAGGCTAACCCTATTGCAAAACAAAGGTCCTGGCCTCGAAGGGCAACCATTGTTTGATACCCAGAACACGGGCATAATCTTGGGTGAAGCCAGATCAATGACTGCGGGGGATGTGGACGGGGATGGTGACATGGATCTCGTGCTTCCCAGCACGAAAGGAGGAGTCTACCTCATTGAGAACACCCCCGTTCAAACTGGATGGGGATGGAACCAACAACGGTCTGCCCGATTGCAAAAGCCCATTCCCCTGGAGGAAGGGGGTAATGCGCTGGGCTTGGGTAGTGCTGTGTCGCCTACCCTGGCCGACCTCAATAGCGATGGCATTCCCGAGCTAGTGACGATTACCAGCGAAGGTAAAATTACCCAATTCGAGACCCAATTCGAGAAGTCCGGCATGGGCATAAGTGATTTTTCTGCCAGTGAGAAAGCCCCACTGTTACGCTCCATGCCCGAGGCAGAGCAAGAATATTCCTTGCAATTCATCGATCTAGATCGGGATGGCGACCTGGATGCCTTGGTGGATTACAACCGTAATTTGCCGGGGCAACGACCTGGTGGGTACCACTACTTCAAAAACTACGGCACCCCAGATCAACCCTACTTTGTGGAAGCTCCCCATAGCGATATTGCCTACTATCTGCGGGATCTGGATAATGAAGCTACCTATGGTGGCAGGACTCTCCGCCATCCCTATGACCAAGTAGAGTTCTACCGCTTTGCGGACTGGGATAACGATGGAGATCTGGATTTACTCCAAAGCGACAATAAAGGGTTGATTCACCTGCGGGAAAATCAGAATCTCAATTTCGTGACGATTCCAGCAGGGAAGAAAACAGCAGATCTTTCCATCAAAATAACTGACGACGCTCGAGCAGAGTCCCCTGAGTTCATTAAGCTGAGACTGGCGGACGGTAAAGCTGACAGCCCTAACTATCACGTTGAGGCTCAGACGAGCCAAGTTGAGATTGAAATTGAAGATAACGATAAACCGGGCATCGCCATCTTTGATGATGAAAATAATCCCGTTAACAAATCGATCTCTTTAAATGAGGGCAACCAGGAAGAGAAGACTTACGCAGTCAAGCTCACAAGTCAACCCATCAGCACGGTCTTCCTGGAGGTTGCCACCAGCAGCCTCAAAAATGGCCTGGTTGCAAGGGAAAGCAGCGATACCTTCAAGGAAAATATCCTGCTGATGTTTTCTCCAAAGAACTGGAACCTGTCTGACCGTCATAAGTTCAAAGTCAAAGCGGTGGATAACCAAATTGACGACGACTACTTCCCATTTAGTTATCGCCTGCTAGCCAAGAGTGCCGACGTAACCTATAACAATCGATACAAAAAACTGGCCGTCACTAATATAGATAACGACAAGGCTGGGATAAGCATGACCATTGACAAGTTACCCCTAGCTGCAAGGGCCCAAGGCACCATTCCCTTAGCTGAAGGGGATATCAATACGGTCAAGCTTGCCCTAACTAGCCAACCCATTGTCCCCGTCACCGTTACCTTAGCGCCAGAAGACAAACAAGTTACCTTCTATCCCCAACGGCGCATTGCCGAAATGGCGATGCAGGATCCGGTTTCCGGTCAGTTCCAAAAATTACGCGCCCTTGAAGGAGCGGCAACCTCAACTCTAGGTCTATACGGCACCTTGAAGTGGAAAGAAAATGGCGACTTCACCTATAACCAAACGGTTCCAGCAGATCGGGGGGGTCTCACAGACAACTTCTCCTATGCGATCGACAATGGTTACGGTACCCTCAGCCACGATGTCTTGAGTATTGCCCTGCCTTTCGTTGCTCCAGAAGAGCCGGAGGCAATGGAAGAACGGGCAGAACTAGAACTGGCAGCAGAAGTCGTACAGCCCCAGCTTAAGGGTTACAAGGACAATCTGTTCTTTAGCCCCAACCAGTTAGCGGGCCAGCCAATGATGCTTACCTTTACGCCCCAAGACTGGAACCTGGAGCGCACCGTTGCCGTGGCTGCCGTAGATGATGACTTGGTGGAGTATAACCACGACACCAAGATCGATGTGTTCTTGTCCGACCCGGCCCAATCCGTTTCGGGTAGCTACGGTGCCTTAAATTGGCAGACGGATGGTAGCTTCAGCTATACCCTACTGCCGGATCTGGAAATTGAGCCCGGTAGCTCCGTAACAGAGCAGTTTTACTTCACCCAAAGTGACGATCGCAACAAGCACCGTTATCACAATCACACCTTAGAAGTGAGCGTCACCGCTGGGGATCTGACAGAGGAAGGAGAGCCCACCTACAAGGTGACGGGTATCGTTGATGCCGAGGCTGAGTTGTCTTTTACAGAAGATGAAGAAGCTCTTACCTTCAATGCCCAAATTCCAGGACTGGGCAAAGAAAGCGGACCAACCTTAACTGGAGTTAGCTTAACTCCCCAGGATCCAACCTACCTGGCATATTCTGCTAACGCTCTCACCGTCAACATTCAAGATAACGACAAACCCATCGTCCGAGCTGGGGTTGACCTCAATGCTGGGGAAAACACCCATCCGGGTTACTTCACCCTCAGTGTTTTAGAACCCGTGGGCTATCCCGGCGGTCTGCCCGTCCATTACGCAATCTACGGCACTGAAGATGGTCATGGGGCTACTGCAGAGGTAAACGGTCCTGCGAACGGCGATCCGGGGCCAGACTTTCAAATGACTACAACCCTCAAGAAGGGCATTCTCTACATTCCTGAAGGCAAAACCCGTGTCAGCTTCCCCATTTTCCCCATTGATGACTTCACCCCAGAGGAGTCTTTAGCGGCTCGGTATGAAAAGGTGGCAGTAGAGATTACAGAGGATGGGAATGGCTACTACGTCCTAGATAACCTCTATCCGGAAACCCAGACCGCAGCAGTACGCATCCTCGACAACGAGGAGGTGGGACTGAAATTTGTCTTGCCTGCAGGGGGGCTTACCATTGATGAAGGAGAATTCAACGGCTTCCGCGTTGGGCTCAAGTCTCAACCCCAGCAGCCTGTGGCGGTGAATTTCTACTACGATGCCATCCGTGCCAACGGCCAGCTCGACGGCACCTACCTTGAGGTGCCATCGGTTAAGTTTGATCGAAATAATTGGAACCAATGGCAAGTGGTCGATGTGGGCGCCTTCAACAACCTCATTCCTAATGACGGCGATCTCGCCCCCCGATACACCGAAATTTATTTCTCTGTGGATCGGGATGGTGGTAGTGACGATCCTTTCTATAGCTCTAAGAGGGGGGCCATCAACCAGATTCTCGATGGCAACCAGGAAGCTCAGCCAGCAGAAGGTAAAGTGGCTCTGGCGGGTGGCAATGCTACAGCTAGCGGTGATTACGGTGCTGTGACCCTCCAGCTCGATGTAAGTGGAAACTATATTGGAGACTACGACTACGACCTCACGGCTAACCTCAATAGCCTGATGAAGGACGAGACCTTCAAAAGTATTGGCAAGGTCTTGGATATCTTCGACTACACCTTGACACCTGATAGTGGTAATGCCGTTAACCAACAACTGGCAGTTGAAATCCGCGCCTTGAGTTCCACCACCCTCAAGGCGGACAACCTCGGGCAAGATTACGAAGGTGACTTTGGTAAGCTGAATCTGGCAGCAGACGGAACCTACGTCTATACCCTAGACCGAGGCAAGCTTCCTCCTGATGGGCTTGAAGACACTGATAATTGGACCGTTCGCGACTCTTTCGTTTACAGGTTGAAGTTAGATGAGGAGAGCGAGACGGAACAGCGTTATGCCTTGAATATCGCTATTAGCCATAATGGTGAAACTGACAAAGATGCCGCTGTGGTTAACGGACAACGCCCTGTATGCGAGAGCGAATCCGATGGCAACATCTTGACGGAAGATCCCGAGGAACCCGAAGAACCGGCAACAGTCTGTAATGGCACTGTTTCGGGTGCGGTCGTAGTTACTGGCGAGCAATCACTACGCGCAGCAGGCGAATCGGCCCCCATTGTGACGGCGTTGGGACGTACCGCGGTTACCCCAGTAGTCGCCAACATGTATCTCAGGGATAGTGAGGGCAACGACTTGCGGGATAAAAAAGGCAAGCGCGTCTTGGCAAATCCCATTTTCGATAGCAATCACATTGGCTTTACCGACGACTCTATAGAAGTAGACGATGATAGCGACGGACTTGCTGGAGCCTATGGCACCCTCGATATCCATACGGATGGGAGCTACACCTACTCCGTTGATGTGGATGCTCTGACGAAGGGGCTTGGGGAAAACGACGATCGCACCGTCCGCGATCGCTTCCGCTATTACCTCAACAACGAGGCCGATGGTTATCTAGAACTGGTCAGTGCATATAAGAGTCCCACCCAAGAAGAGTCTGCGACAGCGGATTCAACACCAGGACAGCTCGTGGTGCTAGCCAATGGTATTACCCTTACCCGTAATGAAAGCAATCCAAGTATTTTTGAAGGCAACTTAACTGAGGAACCGAACATCAAAGCAACACGAATCGCCCCGGCCCACTCCACAATCTATGTACAAGAACAGTCCCTCGATCCAGTGGCGGTAGCCGAAGGATTAACGGCGGCCCTGGATATGCTGCAAAGCGCCCTATACGACGCGGATATTCCCATGGTGGGACGACTCGGGGTGGCAATGCAGGCCAGAACGAAGGCACGGGCAATGCGGAAGAAAGTCGCATCCCCAGCTTTACCGAGCGCATGGAAGAAATATGGAAAAGCGGGATTTTAGCCCAGCCCCACTTCACCACTAAGGAGTTGGAAAAAACCTTGAAGAAGGCGCTCAATGCGGTCTTTGGGGCTGAGGTCCCCCTCACCGTATTGAGGATAGACACGGAGAAGGTCTTGATTAAGCTGGGCTTTGGCTATAGCTATTCCGCGGTCAATGCCGAGTTTGAAACCGATGCGGGAATTCCCGACCTGTTCAATCTGGAAGGACAGTTTGTACTCACTCCCAAGTTCAATATCGATATGGTGTTTGGGGTGCAATTCCGGTCTAATTCAAAAAATGGGACTCGTCCTGGGGTGTTCTTTGTGGTGGATGAAGATGCCCTGGACAATCTGCTGGGCGACCCCCAATATACGGGCATGGTCCTGTACCAAATTCAAACCCGCAAAGGTTCGGTTCCACCCAATGGGGTGGAGTTCCAGGATGGAAAAAAAGGCGGAAAAATCCTACCACCGCAGCCAACCAACACAATAAACAGTGAGGGTGAGTTCAATTGGGTATGGGGCGAACTGGCGCCAAATATTCGCTGGAAAAGCCCCGTGTTTAAAGGCTCTAAGAATTTCTGCGACCTCGCGGGTTCAAAGAAATCGTTCTGTCCGGCTAAACCGAATGCCAGCAAGATTGTGGGGTTATATACCAAAAACGGGAAAACGGTGAAGGCGATCGAAATTTCCGTGGAACAACCCCAGGCGATCCGGGCCAACACCTACGCAGACTTGCAAATTACCGCCACCGCAGATCCGGATCGTCTATTAGAGAGCCATAGTGCTTCCCATAAAGGCAAGCGAAAACTGGTTGAAGAAGCATTAAAAGCATTGGCAGGAGGGGCAAAATTTGAGAAAGCTGGGATTATCGCTACCGACGTGTATCGAGAATCTTCCCAGCCCTTCAAGGCAACCTTCACCGTTCGGGCGAAGCCAAAGACGGATTCCAGCCCTGGCAGCGTTAGCCCACAACAGTATGAAGCTTCGGTTTCTGTCAATACTTGCGCCAGCAGGCCCGAACCCAACATCCCAGGGGAGCGCCCGGTCCTGCCTGCTTCCGCCACCAGTGCGGAAAACACTTTGCTGACCAATAGCAACAAAGTTAAAGTCCGGGGCGATGGCTTCTCTGATAGCGTGACTGCCAATGGTAAAAAGCGGACTTTGGTGGGTACGAATGGCAAGCTCAACATCAAAGGGGTTAAGAGTGGCAGCAAGTACAAGTGGACGTGGACCTATACCGCCAAAGCTGCCGAAACGATCCCATGGGGATCGGACAAGGTAACTACCAAGGACATTTCATTCACAGTTCAAGGTACAAAAACGAACGATGCCTACAAAGATGAAGAACATACCCTGTTACGGTATGCCGGACCCATATTCACCCAAAACTATACCAACAGAGGTGATGGCAAAGCAGAACCCGTAACCAAGCTCTCGGCAGAGCTGGGAGCCGCATTAGATATCAGCACTTCTGCCAACCTTGGCTTCATGGGCCGCTAGCATCCGCCAAGCCGTGCTGCCCCCCACAAATTCGGCAGAAAGTTCGGTCACTCCGGAAGTGTACAAGCAACTGGTGGGTAAATATGCCGATCGCGGCAAGCTGGTGGAGGTCACTGAAGAAAACGACTACAGTACCAATCCGGCTGAAATTTACGGCAACTACGGAACCCTGTTAATTGATGAAGAGGGCAATTTTGGCTATCGGCTGGCTAAGGCTTTGCTGATGGATGAGGATAATTCAAGCTATGAATTGGCTTGCAATCCCACGCCAGAAGATCCCGAAGATAAGGCGATTTGCCAGCATATCCTCGAAACTGACGGGCAAGACGAGCCGGCGAACTGGAGCGATCCAGAGGATGGAACCAGCGGTATCCTGCCATTCATGGGCCGGGAAATTAGTTGTCCTGCTAGTTTTGAAAAGGTTCGGGACGGTACTAAATGCAAGATTTCTCGATCGACGATCGTCATTTCTGACAAGAGCCAAGAGAACTTGAAACTCTATGGGGTACCCAGCCTAGAGTCAGTTGCTTCTATTGCCGATAATGCAATCAGTGGTTGGAATAGCTTGCCCTCGCTAGAAAATGCGATGCCCTTGTATAAACTTTACAAGGAAGTCAAAGCCGGAAATAGCGGCAGCGTTTTTGGCGTGGCAGCACTCACGGATGACTTCTTCATTGCCACCGACCAAGACAAAAACTTCAAAAAGTTAACGCTTACCCTTGGATCGACAACGCCACTAGATGTGAAATTTGATGGTTCAGATGTGGGCAGTTTAATTCACAACGATGATGGCTGGACAGGTGGTAAACTCTTCCAAGGTGGAGCAAATCCCACAGTCGATCGGGTTGGTCCCGGCAAAGTACAGCCCGTGGGTAAAGCCAGGGCATTTGTGGAACTGGCCCTTAAGGATGTGGGTGCTAAGCTTGACGGGCTGTTAACCTTCGATGAAATTAAAGCAGCCAAACGGAAGAATTTTGTTCAGTTTGGGCTTGGAGGCGATGCGGCCCTGTTCTTGGCGATCGATGCTGGACCTCCGACGTTCTCTGCCGATATCGACTCGGAAGGATTGCCATTGCCCAATGCCCAGTTCAAGCTAGGGATGGATCTGAACTATCAAATGGTTTGGGATAAGGGCAATGGGGTGCGTCGCGGCGGCAAGTTTGCGATCGGGGTCTATGACCTGGGTGTGGATTTGGGTGAAATCATCTCTGAGAAAATGGCTCCGATTATGGAAGCGGTGGATGAGGATCTGGAGCCGATTAAACCGATTGCCAAAACCCTAACCGCCGACACCAAGATATTTCACAAGATCGGACTCCAGGGCTTATTTGACCAGGATGCCAACGGTCAGGTCACCCTGTTGGAGATTCCCATGACCTTTGCCAATATCTTTGCTAGTTCTCCCAAGGGAGAGAAATATGCCGATCGGGTTCGTAAGGTGAACCGCACACTAGAGTTCATTGCGAGCCTGAATAGCTATTTGCTGTTGTTCTCGGATTTGGCCGAGGAATTGAGGGCAGACGACCAGTTTTCCGAACAAATTGTGTCCGTTGATGGCTATGTTGTCAATCCGAACGAGGTCCGCATTGTGCCCCAACCCCTAGGGACTGGATCGGGCTGGACGCTCACCAGTTCCAAGTTCGTGCCCTATGTGGACGATCTGGGGCATATCATCCTTGGTTCAACCCAGAGCTTTGCCTATGAGAAGACGATGGGCAGTCAGATCGCCAATTCAACCATCAAGGCAGTGCCGGGTAAGGCCAATCCCGACCCCATTGTCAACAGTGCCAATCACGATAAACTGAGCAAAGCCAAAAATGCCCTGCAAAAGTTGCAAAATTATGGATTCTTGAATTTCCCGATTCTCTCGAGTCCTTTGGACATGCTAAAGCTCATCTTTGGCGAGCCTGCCACCTTGGTCCAGGTGGATGTGCCGGACTTTGATTTCACCTTTGAAATGAGTAAAGCGATCAAAACGCCCATACCCGCTGTCAGCGCCATCATCGAAGGGGATTTGAATTTAGGCACGGATGTGGATTTGGCCTTGGATACCTACGGCTTCCAGCAATGGATCTGTGACAGCAAAACCCCCACCGGACTCTGTTGGGATGGCCGACCCAGGAACCACCCTGAATACATCCTCAACAGCATCTTTGCGCCAGATTGGACCAACCAGAGCTACCAGTTTGAAGGAGATACAGCCCTAAGTTTGGGGTCTCGGTTCTATCTGGGCAACGAAAAGCAGGTAGCGGGTAAGTCCGTTGTGGATAAGAATGAACTCTACGGCAATGCTGGACTTGCAGTGGGTGGTGGCCTGGATCTGTTGGTGGTCAGTGGCTATTTGGCAGGAGGCCCCGGTATTGGTGGCGGCCTCGATCTGGTGGATATGGGAGAACCCACCCTAGATGCCTCCTACGACGGTAAGATTCGCTTTCTAGACCTGATGCAAGGGCTGAAGCAAGATCCCTTGAGCGTCTTCGATCTGAAGTTTCAGTTTTATATGTTCCTGGATATCATCGTCAAGACTTTCGGGGCTACGGTGTGGGAGAAACAGTTGGCCCGGTTCCCCCTCTTTGAGTTCGCTTTAGGTGGAGAAGATACCGTTGCCAGGGCAGAGAATGGCCGTAATGCGGTAGTGGGCGGTACGGCGTTCTTTGATGCCAACGGTAACGGCCAGCCCGATGCAGAGGAACCCCTCGGTTTCACAGACAGCCAAGGCCGCTTTGCCTTGCACGTGCCCTATCTCCTGTTTGATAAAAACGATGATGGGCGCATTGACGAGCGGGATGGTCGCATCCTGCTGCTGGATGGGGTGGATGCCAAGACGGGCGAGCCTTTGAATTCGACCTTGGTGTCGATGCCGGGGACCAGGGCCATTTCTCCCTTCACCACTTTGACGGTCCAAAAGATGGAGCAGGGGCTATCGATGCAAGAGGCTCAAACCCAAATCAAGTCTGCCTTTGATTTACCCCAGGAGCTGGATCTGTTCCGTACCCCCAGGCCAATGGAGGCTGCCCCTGTTGCTCCCATCGATTCTGATTTGGCCGAGTATGAAGAGGAATCTCAGGCTTCGGTTACACCAGAAATGGAGTCGGTGGCAGCGGCTGCTTCCCGTATTGTTGTGGGGTTGCGGGACGGGCCACGTTGAGGAAGTTGGGGTTATTGGCTAGGGGAGGGTTGGAGAAGCTGTGGAGGAGTTTCAATTCAAGGATTAAGGCGAGGTAGTGCAATGCATCTCAAGGTAATTTATGGAAATCAAGATCCCCAGATACAAACTTTTGTCCGGTTCCCCCTCTTGGGAGGGGGTTGGGGGTGGGTTAGTGAGCCTACTACCAGTCGGTTTCTGGTAGGACTATTCAGGCAGTAGAACGAAGCTTGATGAGGAATTGGGGATTTCAGCTTCTAAGGTGCATATAAAGCTTGATAAAACTGTTGATGTTTTTTATCAGTTGAGGAGAATAGGAATGATTTGGCAACGCTGGTTTTCAGTTCTTATGGCGGTTACGATTGCTTGGGTTACAACGGTTTCTCCTGCATATGGTGTTAGCGATCTAACCTGGGAGAAAATACGGGGTGGTAGCGGTACAATGTCAGTGTCGATGATCGATGTGGGTCAAGGAAATTGTGTTGCGATCGGTTGTCCTAATGGCAAAAAAATTCTTGCTGACTGTGGTTCAACTAAAGGAGACCAAGCACTCAAAGATTTAGCAGTGCATTATATTAATTATTTATTAGATGGCTCACAGTTTGACTATATTGTACTATCCCATGGTGACAAAGATCACTATAACATAATCCACCGTGTTGTCGGATCCTTAACTAATCCTCTGATAACATTGCCTGAGGGTGATACACCCCGTTTTTACCCGCCAGGTTATGTCCCAAAATCAGGTGAGTTACCGGAGATGACAAACTACGATCCTGGTTTTCTGAATTTGCTCAAAAACGCTAAAAAGAACAGAAATCTTAGAACAATTGAAAGTACATACTTTGACAAAATTGGAAAGCCAAATCCTGATTTACAATGTTCTGCTATACAGAACGAATCTAATGGTATATATGTATTGGCAGGTAATTTGGCAGAGGGATTTGCTAAAAATAACAACTCAATTGTCCTATTCTTGAAGTATGCTAATAAGGCTGTCAAGCCATTTACGATTATGCTCCCAGGAGATGCAGAAACCGGAGGAAACCCTGATATTGTTAACACAATAGAAAAAAGATACGCAAAAGCTAATTTTTTAAGCACTGACGTTATGATGGCCAGCCACCATGGTGCAGAAAAAGGAATTACAGCTGATTCTAGCTTCTTAGATAAAACTAAGCCTCAAGTAGTCGTTTTTAGTGCAGGTAAAAAAAATACCTTTAATCATCCTAGATGTTCTGCTGTTAATGAAATTTCGGATGCTTACCTTTTGAAATGCCAAAATCACCCATTAACTCGTTCTATTAAACAACCAGTTTCCTATTCAATGTCTGCAAGTAAAAAAAGGAAAGGCGAAGAATTTAAAAGCGCAAAGATAACATCATATGATTCCCGGTTTGGAACAATGGATAGTGGAACGGTTATTTCTTTATCTGATGGCAATGGTAAGTTTTCCCTTTATACCTGTCCCTTTCCAAGAACAGATACGTCCAGATCAGATTGGCCGGATGACTTTCTCGAAGAATGCACAAAGATGATTGATAACAAACCTACAAATTAGGATACCTAGCTCGATCTATGAGCGATAGATATGGTAGTGCATATCTGTTGCTGCCCAATCTAACATTAATAATCGTCGAAACCCAACACCCAAATCTCTACCAACAGCATCAATACCCGACATTTCCTCTGGTACGCTTGTACCATTTCAATTAAGAAGTGACGCAGTGCCACTCCATTGAGAGAACCAATTTCTCAATGTATGCTAACGACGGCCTTAACGCAAGGGTAGAATTGTCTGTATCTCTTTGCTGGTAAGGAGTTTACCAGTTTTGAGGTCAACTCTCAACCAGTGATCGCCGCCACCCTTGCCGAGGCCGAGTTCCAGGATGGCAAGCTCACCGCCGGGTGGCACGCCAAACTCGCGAAGCACAACCAACAGCTTCTCGGCAAAACGGCGAGCAAAGGCCAGATCGCCAAGAATTACCGAAGTAATTATGCCGATTGTATATAATATGCTATTGTAATGCTACTATAAATGTTGGACTTTTTTGGGAGCGATCCATGAGAAAACTGAAACCTGCCTTTATGTTTCTAGCCTCCTTGCCATTGATTCTTTTTTTGGTACTAATTTTTCCTACAGCAGTGCAAGCAGTCGCAAATCCTCCCACATATACATGTAGATATCAAGATGGATACGACCTGATTGTAGGTTATGTATCTGAAGAGGAGCATGAATACGCTGACCCTCTTCACTACATTTGGCGAGGTGTGACCTATTATGAGGACAAGAAACCGCAATTTTACAGTACATCGGAGAATCCAACGAAGAATGTAACTTCATTGGACGGGCAAGTTCCATTCCTTAATAGCTCTAGTAAGTGTTTTAATAAGGTTGAGGAATCGTGCTTTCTAGTTTCGGTTAAGGATTACGACCAGGAGGAATACACGCAGTTCGTTGTCCGTAGTCAAGACCTTTACATCCTTGGATTTAAGACTGGTGAAAACTTTTACAGTCTGAAGGAGGACGGTGCTAGTTTCGAGCCAGTAGTTCCTGAAACGACAAAGCGGAATTTGGGCTATAACGGCAATTACAACACAATTTATCCAGAGGATAAACGCAATGACGAAATTAAGGTAGAAGAGATTATTTCCGAGTTGTCAAAATTTAAAAATGCCAAACCAAACGGGCAATACAATCAGTTTAAGACAGGGATCGCCTATGCTGCTTTTTTTATCAGCGAGTCTCTGCGTTTTCAGGACATATATTGGAAGTTTGAAGACATATTTTCTGGCAGGGGCAGCATGACTTTCAATACAGATCTAAGACCTTATGTATTAAATTGGGGAAGCTGTTCGCAGGCATATGTCTATGGGAATAAAGAGCAGAAAGAAGAAGCAGCTCGTATTCTTAAAACTGCCAAGGGAGATGTGCCCGATCCTGGAGGGAATGTTCCGTCTTGCTCTGTAGAGTAGGGGATTGCTAGCTGCTGCGCAGCCGCAACGCTGGTTTTTTCTCGATTGAGCTATGCCAAGGTGCCAAAACTTTCACAAAGAGCAAAGTTATAACGATCGCTTCTTATCCCGACCTCCTTTCCCCAGAAGAAAATGCTCGTTTGAATTCCAAATCTCCTTTCCCCAAATTGGAAGCGATCGCCACCATCCTCCCCCAAGCCCAATTCCAAGACGGTAAGCTCACCGCTGACTGGTACGCCAAGCTCGTAAAGCAACCAATTCCCGGCAAAACGGCGGGCAAAGGCCAGATCGTGGAAGCACCGCTCGATCGCAACCCCCTCTTTCAAGCCGCCGTTCGCCCGAAGATCGTTCGCTCCCTGATCTTCAGCCGCTACTACGCGGGCATGTCCTACGGACGCCACGCGGATAACGCCTTGATGGGCAGCAAAAATGGCGATCGGACGTTTCCTTCACCGTCTTTCTCAACCCGCCGGACGAGTGCGATGGCGGCGAACTCGTTATTGAAAGCGCGGACTGCGAAAAAGCCCACAAGCTAGAAGCGGGGTGCGCGATCGCCTATCCCTCCACGACCCTGCATCGCGTCGAACCCGTCACCCGAGGCACCCATTTTGTCATTGCGAGGGGGGCGTAGCGATTAACTTATGTGAAACCGAGTTAACCCCCTCGAAGCAATCCCTGCCCTGTATGAGATGAAGAGCGCTCCGGCGTCGTCATTCAAAATTCTTGCATTGGGAACACCATTGATAACAAAGTGACTGGAAAAAGGATCGGGTGCAATACTTCTCGGTTAGGCATCTTATTTGTCATTGCGAGGGGGGGCGTAGCGATTAACTTATGTGAAACCGAGTTAACCCCCCGAAGCAATCCCTGCCCTGTATGAGATGAAGAGCGCTCCGGCGTCGTCATTCAAAATTCTTGCATTGGGAACACCATTGATAACAAAGTGACTGGAAAAAGGATCGGGTGCAATACTTCTCGGTTAGGCATCTTATTTGTCATTGCGAGGGGGGCGTAGCGATTAACTTATGTGAAACCGAGTTAACCCCCCCGAAGCAATCCCTGCCCTGTATGAGATGAAGAGCGCTCCGGCGTCGTCATTCAAAATTCTTGCATTGGGAACACCATTGATAACAAAGTGACTGGAAAAAGGATCGGGTACAATACTTCTCGGTTAGGCATCTTATTTGTCATTGCGAGGGGGGGCGTAGCGATTAACTTATGTGAAACCGAGTTAACCCCCCCGAAGCAATCCCTATGACCAGGGCATTGTCGATGTTAAGTCACCCAACAGCCAGGTCATTCTCAATGGCACGCTGAACAATATTAGTGGTGCGACCTCGCTCAACGCGAATCGCATTACCGCCACAGAAACTCAGGGGACAATTCGCAGTAACGATGTCACCCTTATGGCAAAAGATGGCATCAGCGACGTGAATATTGAGGCTTCAGGTGCAGAGGGAGGGGTCACCGCAACCACGACAACGGGAGACCTCACCCTCGAATATGTTGGCGGTGTGGTCAAGACTGCCAACCTGCAAACCCAAGGGGGCGATATTGACTTTACGTCCCATTCTGATATCAGCTACGGCAGTTTCAAAGCCGATAGCATCATCTTAACCTCAACCCTCGGCTCAATTCGGGGTGTCGTGGATACAGGGAATACCGATGGATCTGTCTTAACTGCGACGGCCCAAGGCGATATCAACCTGCGGGAAACTAGCGGCGACTTACGGGTGAATCGAGTCAAATCCCAACAGGGCGACGTCACTCTGCAAGTGGACGAGGGGGATTTGATTGATAGTCAAACTAGTGAGGTAGACCAGCAAAGCTTCTTGGATGAACTCCAAGTTTTTGCCGACGATGCTGCCGTTGATGCCCACATTGAGGCCATTGAAATGGCCAAGCAGGCTGAATACCAGCAATATTGGGAGGCTCGCAACCTCAGGCTTGCAGTCAGTCTTTCAACCCTGCCGATGCCGGAAATGGGGGTGTAACCCTGTACGAGTCAGATATACCTAGCTCTGTTCTCGGTGTCGGTCGATACGATTTTAACCAGTTAGGTATTTTTGACAACACGGCCTCAGGGGTATCAGTTCCACAGGGGTATGAGGCAATTCTCTACAGAGAGCCTGGTTTCCAAGGACACTCAGAGCTGTTCACTGACTCCACAACTGAGCCTGACTCCCTATACATACTGGGCGAGACTCTCTACAACCAGGTGTCCAGTGTGGAAGAGATTCAGATCGACGATCGCATTACCCTCAACAGCCACGGGTTCATTAGTGGAGATGAAGTGGTTTACCAAATTGGCGCAGGTACCACTGCAATTGACGGGCTTACTGCTGATGGCATTTACTACGTCCATGTGATTGATGCCAATACAATTCAACTGGCATCTACCCGTGAGGATGCGCTAGCTGGCACAAACCTGGTTAATATTACGGTGACGGCGGAGCACCTCGGGGGAACCCATCAGCTCAATGCCAGGTATCAAAGTGTGGAAGTGATTAAGATCGACGATCGCATTACCCTCAACAGCCACGGGTTCAGTAGCGGAGATGAAGTGGTTTACCAAATTGGTGCAGATACCACTGCAATTGACGGGCTGACTGCTAATAGCATTTACTACGTCCACGTGATTGATGCCAATACGATTCAACTGGCATCTGCCCGTAAGGATGCGCTGGCTGGCACAAACCTGGTTAATATTACGGTGACGGCGGAGCACCTCGGGGGAATCCATCAGCTCAATGCCGGGTATCAAGCGGATGCCTTCGATCCCGGTACCTACGCCTTCACCTACAGCGATGAGCAGCGCGCTCAACTCCTGGCGAACGGGAAAACTGATTCTGAAATTGCTACGTATGAAAGTACGCAAACCCAACAGATCAAGGCTCTTCATAGCGAATTCGGCAGTCCCGATTCTTACGATCCAAACTACCGCTACCAAGTCTCCAAAACCGAAGAAGATGATTTGGAAAAAACCCTGGAAAAAACCAGAACCACTTTGAATAAACTCAAAGGCTTGGGCAATACCCAAGCCTTTGAGTACTTCTTCGGTTTGCTCAGTGATGTGGGACTGACTGCGGAAGAGGCTAATGCGATCGGTCATGACATCACCCTCATCACCAACAGAGGTGACGTTGGGGAACAGGTGAGTAACGTTCTGAGGGTCGATCGCAATCAACTGCTCAATCTCCTCACCAGGGATCGGCGACAAGCTTTGGAGAACGCAGAAACCCAGGGTATTGTTCAACGCCAGGGTGACATTGTGGCGATCGCACCGAAGGAAGACTTTGATGTTAAAGCAACGGGTGTAGTGAATGTTTCAACCCAGAACACCACTGCAGCTAGCAATGTTTATCTAGGCAGTACAGGTGCCGTTGCCATTGGCCAAGTGACAGCCGGTGGAGAAGTTCAAATTCGCAGTAGTGGAGAGGTTACGGATGGCAATGAGGCTGTAAACAACGTGACCTATGGCTCCAGTTTGCTGATTTTGCCCAAGGATAGCCAAGACAATCTCCAAGCCCAGCAAGTGGCATGGGTGGCTCCAGATATCAGCTAAGCGGGCTGTGTTCCCCCCTCGTTCCCACGGCTCTGCCTGGGAACGTGCGAATACGATGTCCTCCTGGGTAGTGCGTTTCCCCCCTCGTTCCCATGGCTCTGCCTGGGAACGTGCGATTAGCGCTCCTGGGAAACATCAAGCGACCAGGAGACATCGAGCGACCGGGGAACACAGGACCGTAGTCAAATCACTACATCTTGACCAATACCCAGTGGCTTATATTCGTAAAGAACGGGCAATATAGGCGCGATTATAAGAAATAGAAGGTGATATAATTGCTTTGGATAGCGTTATATTTATTTACTCTATTTAAGGTAACCCATAATTTTGCGATCGGGCTAAAAATATTTTGAAAAAGATTGAGCAGGGACAATGTCTGGGAGCATCTCCCAAACCCAAGAAGATCAGTTGAAACAAACCCTGTCCCAAACCATAACCACTTTGCATCAACTCAACCCCTTGGGCAATACCCAAGCCTTTGAGTACTTCTATGGCTGCGCCACGCTGCGCGATCAGTTTGCTCAGTGGTGTGGGAATGACTGCGGAAGAGGCTAATGCGATCGGTCGATTACTCATGACGCATGACTATTATACCCCAGCCCAGGCAGCTAACGCTCTGGGAGTACACCCAGAGTCCCTCAGAAGATGGGAAAGAGAAGGGAAAATCTTTACGTCGTACAGGACGCCAGGTGGGCAGCGCCGTTTCCTCAAAAGGGAAGAGGATGACCTGCACCGCCCAGTTGCGAATCAGCTTGTCAACAAATACAAACTGACATATCTCCCTACCTACCAAACCACCCAAACAAATGTCAAAACCACACGCAAGATCGACCGCCGTCAGAAACATGCTCGCCTGGGCAAAGAGGCAGTTCGCATCTCACACGGGGGTGCCGACTTATGAGGGGATAGAATATCGGGACGTATACGAGGGAATTACTCAGAAATTTACGGGAAATGATGACTCACTAGAGAGGATATTTATTGTAGAACCAGGGGCAGATCCGAGGCAGATAGAAATAGAATATAGTGGGGTTGAAGAGATCCTGCTGCTCGAAGATGGAACGCTGGTATTGGAGACGGCATTGGGAGAGTTGACGGAATCAGCCCCAGTAGGATACCAGGAAATAGATGGGCAGCGCCATTATGTGGAGGCGGATTTTCAGATACTAGAGTCGGGAAATGTAGGGTTCAGTTTGGGCGAGTATGACCCAGACTACGAGTTGATCGTCGATCCGATATTGGAATACTCTACATTTCTGGGGGGCGGTAGTAATGATGTAGGCTATGGTATAGCTGTGGACAGTACGGGAGCAACCTACATCACGGGACAGACAAGATCGGATGATTTTCCCGTCATTGCATTGCAAGAGTCGAGGTCCGGGTCGTTCGATGCTTTTGTGACTAAGCTAGATCCAGAGGGAAACTCGGTGGTATACTCTACTTTCTATGGCTGCGCCACGCTGCGCGATCGGTGGGGACGCCCGGGACAGGGCAAATGCGATCGCGGTAGACATTTCCGGCGCAGCTTACATTACAGGAGAAACGGAGTCGGAGAACTTCCCGACTAATGCAGACAGTATACCCGCACCTTTCCAAGGTGAGTATGGCTGCGCCACGCTGCGCGATCGGTGGGGGTTCCCAGGATGCTTTTATCGTTAAACTCAGTCCTACAGGTACTGCCCTGGACTATAGCAGTTATCTGGGTGGCAGCGGGAGAGAAAGGGGTAGGGCGATCGCGATAGATGGGGACGGGGCGGCCTACGTAACGGGGGTTACAAATGAAAGTGAAAGTATTTTAGCGAGACCCTTTCCCACGGAAGCAGCGTTACAAGAAGATTATGGCTGCGCCACGCTGCGCGATCGGTGGGGGTTCGGGAGATGCTTTTGTCTCGAAGATTAATCCAGTGGGAGACGAGTTGGAATACTCTACCTACTTGGGGGGTGCAGGGTTTGACGAAGGAACGGGCATTGCTGTAGATGAGGACGGATCTGCATATATCAGGTACGACGGAGTCAGAAGACTTCGCTACCGAGGATGCATTTGAAGAAAGCAACTCAGGTGATGGTGATGCTTTCGTTGTCAAACTCAGTCCTGATGGCAGCAACCGAGAATATGCTACTTACATTGGTGGAAGTGGACGGGAAATAGCAGGTGGTATTGCCCTGGATGAAGAGGGCGCAGCTTACATTACCGGGGTGACTGCTTCGACTAACTTCCCGACCACCTCAAGAGTTCCCCAACCTGACTACGGCGGCGGTAACTTTGATGCCTTTATTTCCAAGCTTAATCCAGCCGGAGACGATCTGGATTATTCTACATATATAGGTGGTTTGGGAGATGAAGGTATAGATACTCTGCCTCGCGCTAGTGCGGGCATTGCTGTAGACGGCGCAGGTTCTGCTTTCGTCGTGGGGAGTACCGCTGCAACTGACTTCCCGACAACAGATGGAGGCACGTTCCCAGGCAGAGCCGTGGGAACGAGGTCGGAGTTTGGCGGAGGTAATACAGATGCTTTTATTACTAAAATTAACCCCGAAGGAGATGAGCTGATCTACTCATCCTACTTTGGTGGGAGAAGGGATGACGAGGGGTACGGTATTGCGGTAGATAGGAATGGAGTTGCCTATATCACAGGAGGCACTAACTCTGGTAATTTCCCTACCGCAGGCAACGATGCTTTCCAAGATACCCTGGCAGGAGCAAATGATGCTTTCGCTGCCAAGTTCGTGTTTGAGGGGGTGACGGTTACGGAGTTTGGCGGTAGCACTGACGTGACGGAAAATGGTCGTGCAGATATGTTCGCAGTGGCGCTGAATACTCCACCGACAAGCAATGTGACTCTTGCGATCGAACCAGGTGAAGACCCAGACGATACAGTTGTCGAACCAAGCATACTGGTCTTTACGCCCGATAACTGGGATGAACCACAAATAGTAGCCGTGCAAGCTGTAGATGATTTGCTGACGGAGGGAACCGAGATCGGCAGGATTACTTTCCGTGTCGGCAATACGGACGATCCTAATTATCAGAACCTTGATATTTCCCCGATCGCGGTTCAGGTGACGGATAATGAACCTGCTGTGATTGTTTCCGACTCCGTGAATGTCTCTGAAGGGGGCCAGACGGATAGTTTTACTGTGGTACTCAATAGCAGACCTTTGGGTGAGGTGACGATCGACATCACGTCCGATGGCCAAGTTACTACGGAACCGAGTTCTCCGATCTTCACTGCCGATAATTGGGATGAACCTCAAGCTGTGACTGTTACTGCTGTCGATGATTCCCTAATAGAAGACTCACAGACAAGCTTGCTCGTCCTGACGGCCAGCAGCGAGACGGACGCAATTTACGATAACCTTTTTTCTGAAATAGTCAATGTTTCCATCAGCGACAATGATGCTGCAGAGGTAATGGTATCACCTACCAGGGGATTAACCACTACCGAAGATGAGGAGACGGCAGAGTTCACAGTTGTGCTTTCCAGTCAACCGACAGCAAATGTGACTATTGGCCTGAGTAGTGATAACAGGGATGAGGGGACTCTATCCCGTGAGGAGTTGCTTTTCACTCCCGCTAACTGGGATGAACCGCAGACAGTAACGGTAACCGGGGTGGATGATAACCTGCTGGATGGGAATGTAGATTATAATATTATCACGGCTGCTGCTGAAAGTGCGGATTATAATTACGACGGAGTTGACCCCGATGATGTCGTGGTGACTAATATTGATAATAACAGTGCTGAGATTATTGTTGAGCCGACAACGGGATTAACCACTACGGAGGATGGGGGGACGGATAGCTTCACTGTCAGACTGAACAGCATTCCGACTGCTGATGTGACTATTGATATTCGTAGTGACGAACCCGAGGAAGGGACTGTCTCGACTGATACTCTCACCTTTACGCCAGATAATGCTTTGTCACCTCAGATTGTGACCGTGACTGGGGTGGATGATAATGAATTTGATGATGATGTTGAATACAGGATCGTCACGGAACCTGCGGTTAGTGATGACTCTAACTACAACCGCTTTAACCCGCCTGATGTGGAGGTGACTAATATTGATACAACTCCAGCAAATGTAGAGATTACACTATCAGGCGATCGCATTGAGGTAACGGAAGGCAGCAGTACAGATAGTTTTACTTTAGTGCTAACTCGCCCGCCCACAGCAGATGTGACGGTGAATATTGCCACAGACGATCGAATTTCTACCTCTAGTCCCGAGAGTACCTTTACCCCCGATAACTGGAATAGAACCCAAAGAGTGATAGTAACCGCTGTTGATGATGCTGATGTCGAAGGAACCCACTCGGGTACAATAAGTTTTGATGTCAGCAGCGACGATCCTGATTATGATGGTACGGCGATCGCCGACCTAACTGCGACAATTATCGATAACGACGGCAATACAGACATCATTACCGATGAAAACGACTTCATCACCCTGGGGAACTTCGGCGAGGAAGTGCAGGCTTTAGAAGGTAATGATACCATCATCGGCGGTGGGGGCAATGATACCATCAATGGCAATCAAGGCAATGACTCGATTAGCGGTCGGGGCGGGAATGATACCATCTATGGTGGGAAGCAGGAAGATACCCTCAAGGGCGATGATGGGGCAGACTTTCTGTCGGGGAACCGGGAAAATGACATGGTTGAGGGCAATAGCGGTAACGATATCCTCTATGGCGGTAAACTGAATGATACCCTAGATGGCGGGGCTGGCAATGATACCTTGAGTGGGGACCTGGATGAAGACATTCTGATCGGCGGGACTGGTAATGATGTGTTTGTACTGCCAACCCATGCTGCGATAACTGATGTGACAATGGCAGATGAGGTGCGGGACTTCCAGTTGCTAGTCGATCGGGTGGGACTGACAGAAGGGTTAACCCAGGATGACCTGATTTTAGATGGTAGCGGGGGCAGCGCAGGCGGGGACGCCCGCGCCACAGTTATCAGAATTGCTGGATCGGATCTAATATTGGGTGTGGTTACCGGCGTGACACCGCAAGATTTGGATGGGCGCTTCGTGTCAGTCAATTAGAAGCATGGCTGGCGCCACGCTAGCGCGATGGCGCTGCGCGCACGCTACGCGCTCAGAAACCCGGTTTCTCAATTGAAGGGTGCTAATAGCGCCTAGAAAAGTTGTTTTTATAGTGAGCCTAAATTATTTGTGTAAAGATTATGGGTAATCAGCGCCCAAACCCTTGCGAGGTAATAATTTCAGCAAACACCTATTGCACAACTCATTTAGCGCTCGCTATATACTTGAGTTTCTGTAAGAGGTGAATAACAGGATCCACTAATAATATTCGTGAAAGCAGATAAATCCAGGGAAATACGAACAATGCCGCGTTTTGATGACTCCATATCTGGGCGACGGCGCGCTGGCATTTGACCGGATCGTTTAGAAGAAAATGGGCCGCGCTCATCGGCGAAAAGAAGGTCTTAAAAAATGCCAGCGGATTCTCGAACAAGAGCCTCCCATACTTTGGACTCACGCCGCCCAGTTCAGCCACGTCATACCCATAAATCAACGGATAAATAAGATTATCCGAGCGCCGTTTGCCGTAGAAATAGTGCTCGCGATTTTCAATATCCTGCCGTATGACGGCTCGCATCGTGTCGGAATCCGGCAGGGCAAGTTTTCCGCTCAACACTTGAAACGCATACAGGCATTGGATTTCCGTCATCAAGGGAATTGACCCCAAAATCGGCCGGGCGTAGCCGATAAAGAGCAGCGACGGGTCATCTGGATCGAAAATCAGCTTGTAGCGTTCTTGAAGGCGCTTTGCCGAATACGTTTCAGGAAGATACGGGTAGCTGCCTTCGTAGCCAGTACACAGAATGATGTGGGTAAACGTCTCGGAACGCCCATTTTGAAATGTCACTGTTTGCCCGTCGCATGACTCAATTTTCCCCTGCGCCGATCGCGCAGCGTGGCGCAGCCATGGCCCGCCCAATGGTCACGTATTCGACGGCATGTCCGTTTTTATTGGTCATGGCATGCATAAAAGGCACGCCTTTTTTCCACTCTGGAATGCCATGCCCCTCGTAGTCCATGACCGATCCGGTCGAACCAAGCGTACAGAGCCAGCGCATGCCGGGTTTCGAGTGTTTGGGGAACGCCAGGAACACACCATTTGAATGCAGGGGGAACTGGCCTCATCTAAGGCCGAATCGGTGGCCCGGAATTTTCCCGGAGCCGGTCTGCCAAAAAAATTGGCTTTCCGGAAAAAGTGCTGGCCGTATGGCTGCGCCACGCTGCGCGATCGGAATGGCCCAGGTGATTTTCGCTGGTGTTCCGGCCAGCAAATCCACCACATCACTGGCGCTTTCTCCGCCACCGTATACCAGCACATGATCCTGTTCGCTGTAGCTGTCGGAGGCAATCGACTTGATATCGCCAATATGCGCGACATGCCCGCAAAATCCCTGAATTTCGACAATCTCCTTGCGTTTTTTCTGATACGGCCCGGCGCACATTATTAGATACTTGCTTCGATAACAGGCATCTTGAGTGTAGACGACCCAACCGTCCTGCTTTTCTGCCCGTTCCACCTGCTGGTTGAAACGGATATAGCGCACGAGATCAAAATGTATGGCTGCGCCACGCTGCGCGATCGGCATACTCTTCCAAGTAGGCCTGAATGTCCTTTCTATGAAGAAAATTCCCCAGTTCCGGTTTCATCGGAAAGTCAGCGGCTTCCGTCACCGTAGCCGAGCTTGAGGTGACGGTGGATTCCATGACCGTGATAATATTCGGGTCGTCGCTGTAATTCCAGACTCCACCCAGCCAGTCCCGCTGTTCCAGCACAACAACACTGAGCTGATGGGACAGCGCATATTTGCAGGACAGCAGCCCCGACCAGCCAGCCCCAATGATGCAGACATCAAATTCGGTGATTGTGTTTTCGATCATCTGTCTTCCTCCTTTAATTAGCGGAACTTACAATTCTCAATTCTCAATTCTTAAATTACTGGCAGAATCATCCCTTCTCGGGCAAATACAGCATGGGGAAAAGCCTCTTTGACTTGTGCAGCGATCCGAATCCCATGGCTCCATTGGGATGGTTCAGCAGACCTGTTTCGATGCTACTCCCTCTCCGCTCTAAGACTGACTAGCTAGTTGCCCTAATTTGAGAATACGATTCAGGATGTTCTTAATTTGCTGAGGAGTTTGTAGATGGTTGGATTTAAACCATGTTTTTAGCATCGACTCTATTTGCTCTAGCGTTGTATCAGATGTCAGGTGATGTAACAGAACCTCAATTGATTCATCAAATTAAACTCAACTAAATTAAAGTTAGGTGATGTGCATAAACTGCTATCTTAAGTAGTTAGGCAAAATTAATTTTATATTTGTTTCCAACATCTCGAAGCACATCTTCCACACAAGAACTAAACTTTTCCAACTCTCATAGGCATCAGTATTTAGCCATGAGTATTTAATAAATCGCCACAAAATTTCAATAATATTTAACTGGGGAGAATAGGTAGGCAAATAAAAAATTGTTAACCCTTTTTTTTCCCATTCTTCTTGTTTATTTTTCACTGCATTACTCGTATGAGTGGAAGCATTATCCATCACCAACACGGTTTTTTTCTTTAGTGTTGAACAAAAATTATCTATACATGATATAACTACCTCACTATTAATCTGACACTCAAATAAGTAAGGAACTAGTTCATTCTTACGGTTCAAAAATCCCTTTAATCTTCTACTTTTTTTACTTTTTACCTCGCACAGTTCTCCATGTTCTTGCCATGCATAAGGGACATATGCATTTAAACAAAAACCGGTTTCGTCAAAAAACATTAAATCAATTTCGCCTCTATCGTTCTTTGAATTTTTTTAATTCTTTCTTTTTTTCTTGATATTCCGTGGGTTCTGGCTCCCCTCCTACCCGTTTATGGCTGGCGCCACGCTACGCGATCGGATTCGTCGCCACGACATATTTTCATTTTTTAATATCCTTTTAATAGTGTCTTTACTCACTGACACATTCCAATTTTCTATGGCTGGCGCCACGCTACGCGATTGGCTTTTTCTTTCACCAAGGAGATTTTTTTAGGATCTTCTTTAATCCCGGCCAATATCTGCTATTTTTGTTCCGTATCCCTCACGGGAGCGCCAGCCATATCCCTCACGGGAGCGCCAGCCATATTAAATTTCGGTTTCCTTCCACGTCCTTTTCTATCATATAACCCGACTAAATTCAGCTCTTCATCGTTTACCGATCCACCCACCCATGTCGTTGCCTGCTGGCGAACGACAGGGTCGTTTCCACGAGCAATCGCGGAAGTTTAAAGAGATACTAGACTATAGCGAAGAGTCAGCAATCGACATGGGTGAGTGTCTCGGGAAACGAAAGGGTGAAGAGGAAACGACCCAAGCATTAAACCAATTATATATTGTCACAATAGACACGTCAAATATCTTCATCAATTCTTTGGTTTGATAACCGCGAGAGGAGAATGCAATGTGCTCGTCTTCTAACGTGATAATATTTACTTTGTGCATAAATCCGTTTAAGTAGATTAATTGTTTCATGACTTAATCCCTTTATAAATCTCATGGCTAATTTTCACCTCACCTAATGTCCGATCGCGCACTGCGTAGCGTCGGGGTCCCGGAACGTGCAGCCATATGAACTTTTCCTTAATTATAGCAGATTTTTATCCCCTAGGCAAAATCTAAAATAATTTTGCACAACTACTTATCCGATATTTTCAAGTCAACGAGCAATTTCCCTAACTTATCCTTCATTTTCTTTTTGTGGGTTGAATTCTTGTCTAGAATAATCGTCAACTTACTGTAACCCTCTTTGACAACATCATCACATAATAAGGCGAAGTAGCTTGCAACATCAGCCGACGAGTGATGTTTCACTGAAGATAACATACTCTTGCCCTGGGGATCATCCCACCAATGTAATAAGTAAATATACTTAGAATAAGAGACGCAGAGCAGCAAGATCATTAGCAAAAGGCTAGACAATGAGCTAAGATAGGGATGAAACTCGCGCTCGCAGAAGCATTCCAATGACACAAGAAGAACTCTACGAACTCAACCAGGCTCTGAAAACTATCGCACGCATCTTGTACAAGAATACACCCTCCGATCGCGCAGCGTGGCGCAGCCATGCGATTGCAAGACTTTGAAAGTGTGGAGTTAGCAGTGCGCGACCATTTTTTAAAGACAGTTGGACCGGAGCGCTTGAAATTTTTTTGATCCCAAGCAAGTCAAACTCAAAGCGGACGGAGTCGCTATGTCGAATGCTGCATCGGAACAATTGGGTCTTTTCTCAGCCACTGGCTAACCCGGTCACTTGTATCGGAGACGGACATCCCGGAGTGTGGAATTTAATCGACGGCTTTGCTCCTGCCGAGTGTAGACGCGAAGTCTTAGACTGGTATTATCTGGTGGAAAACCTGCACAAAGTGGGTGGCTCTTACCAACGGCTTAAGCAAGTTGAGAAACTTCTGTGGCATGGTCTGATAGATGAAGCTAAAGCTTCCTTTGATGGTTGGTCAGCTCCACAGGTTGACAACTTCCTGGCTTATCTTGACCAGCATCGCTCTCGTCTACCTAACGGAGCAGCAAATCAGCAGCTCAAAATTGATATTGGGTCGGGATCCGTCTCCTCAACGATTAAGCGGGCATTGCACATTTTGGGGATGATGCCCTTTTTTGCACATAACTGAAAATGGCTTGTAGTCTAAGTTTGAGAGTTCTGCAACTATCTCCATCATCCCGTTATTGTGCAACGCCCTTTAATGTTCCGCATTGACCCTGGTGACGCAGCAGGTGATCGCATAGCACCAAGGCGACCATAGCTTCTACCATAGGCACGGCTCTTGGTAAAACGCAAGGGTCATGACGCCCTTTTGCTGCTAGCACCGTTTGGGTACCTGCACTGGTCACCGTGCGTTGTTCTTTTCTGATGGTAGCAGTGGGCTTAAATGCTGCCCTTAAGATAATCGGTTCGCCGTTGGAAATCCCTCCCTGGATCCCCCCAGAACGGTTGGTGCGGGTGCGGATCTTTCCCCGATCGTTCCTGTAGAATTCATCGTTGTGCTCGCTGCCTGCTAGCAGGGTTCCCGCGAAGCCCGAGCCAATTTCAAAACCTTTGCTGGCGGGTAAGGACAAGATCGATTTTGCCAGGTCAGCTTCCAGCTTGTCAAATACTGGCATTCCTAAGCCTGCGGGCACGTTGCGGGCCACGCATTCCACGACTCCCCCAGTGAGTCCCCTTGACGCCCGACCTCCTCGATCAGGGCAATCATGCGATCGGCACATTCGGAGTCGGGACAGCGGACGATATTGCTTTCCACTTGCTCCATAGTCACGGTGTCTGGATCTACGACCCCTTCGAGATCTTTGATCCGCTTGACGTAACCGATAATTTCTACATTAGCAGCTACCCGGAGGATTTTTTTGGCGATCGCCCCTGCTGCGACTCTGCCGATGGTCTCCCGGGCCGAAGCCCGTCCGCCCCCCTGCCAGTTGCGGATACCATATTTAGCATCATAGGTAGCATCGGCATGGGAAGGGCGATATTTTTGTGCCATTTCCTGGTAATCTTGGGAGCGAGAGTCCTTGTTCCGAACTAACAGGGCGATCGGGGTGCCCAAGCTTTTGCCCTCGAACACCCCCGAGAGGATCTCGCAGCTGTCTGCTTCTTGGCGGGGCGTAGTTATTTTACTCTGTCCCGGACGCCTGCGGTTTAATTCTCGCTGAATTTCGGAGGCATCTATTTCCAGTCGGGGGGGACACCCATCTATTATGACGCCGACTCCGCCGCCGTGGGATTCCCCAAATGTGGTGATTCTAAACATTTGCCCGAAGCTATTTCCCATATTTCCTCTCGGTTCTTGATGATTCTATTTTAGCAGTTAATTTGCTATTCCCGATTGGAGGTGCATCCCTAAAGCCCTCACCCGTGGGAACGCGAGCGCAGCGTGGCAACCTTTCTCCGCGGGCAACCGGATAACCTTCTGCATCAATACTGTGATGAATTCGCCCTCATTTATTGTAATATTATGTAGGGGCACGGCATCAAATATATTTCTGTGAAGATGATAATGTGAATACCGCGATCGCGAAGGTGATGTGGTCAGGCGATCGCCAAAATAATGTAGGGGCACAAATAAAAGATGTTTCCGTTCACGAGGCAAATGCGATTATTGCCGTGCCCCGGCAAGAGGCGATCGCCATTAAGCGTCTAGGACCATTGCACCCAGAGGGGATAGATGGGGTAAGATGGGAGAGGGTTCGCACTGGCGCTGGGAGCGCTATTCGCACTACCCAGGAGGCACGCCGATGACATAGAGAATAGTTAAATAATTAGGTTAGAGGCATGGTAGATTATCAGATTTTCGATCGACCAGAATTAAACTAAGCCAACCTGTCGCCAGACTGACTCGTCTTCAAAACCGGACGTGAGACTTTCATCTCATCCGGCTCCTTGGTTTCCCTGTCCCCTTTCTGGGCGCGGCCTTTATGACTACCGTCTGTTCTTGATTTCTGATGGTGACAGTAGTCATGGAGCAATTGCAGATTATCATAACTATCCTTACCGCCTAATGATTTCGGTAGGATATGGTCGATTTCCCACTTGTCTCCATCCCTAAACAGCATTCCGCAGTGTCCACATTTGCCCTTTTGCTTGCCTAGTAGTTTGATCACCCTATTGCTCACATCTGGGCTCTTGCGTAACCTTTTACTCCAGTACACCAGGTTTCCATCCATTGGGCTAACTGTTCCCTTAACTTTTACGTGCCGTACAATTTCCGTTTCGGAGTGTAAGAGTAGTCTTGCCCCTTTGTTGTCTGTGAAGTTCCACTGTTTGCTGCCTCCAGCCTTCCAGTACTTCTTGGCTATCCACGTCTCTGATTTGTTAGGATGTCTTCTCTTTGCCCATTTCCAAGTTATTTCCCACACATAGGTATCTATTTCTCCAAATACCTCCTTGCTTACCACCGTTCTGTGATAGTTGCACCATCCCTTTATAATCGGGTTCAATCTGCTTATCAACGCAGCCTGTGGTGCGGCTTTGTGACTTTCTACCACAGCCTTCAACTTTTCTTTGTGGCTTTTTATAGACTTGGCACTGGGTTTGATGAAGGTTTTGAATCTTTTTCCCGTTTTTCCACCCTGATATTTTCCCACCTTGTATTGACGGACATTGAACCCCAGGAAATCAAATCCTGGGTCTGATCCTTCCAAGGTATGAGCTATTCTGGTCTTTTCCGGTTTTAATTCCAACCCCATTTTCCCTAACCACTTGCTTATGACCTCTTTGGCTTGCTCAATTACCTTTCGGTCCTTGTGTATTACCACAAAATCATCCGCATATCGCACTATTCCTAATTCACTCTGCCCGTTTATAGTCTTTGGCACTATACCTCTGACTTCTGCCTCCATACCATGCAATGCTATGTTTGCCAACAAGGGGGATATCACTCCCCCTTGAGGCGTTCCTGCGTATGTTGGTTGGTAGGTGTTCCGTTCCATCACCCCGGCTTTTAACCATTCCCGAATCTTTTTCCGGATTGGTGACGAGTTATTCAATTTTTCTAATAGTGCGGTGTGGTCAATTCTTTCAAAACATTTCGCTATGTCTGCGTCCAACACCCATTTAGCTTTTGCTTTCAGAATGTTAAATACAGCTTGGATAGCGTCATGACATCCTCTACCTGGTCTGAAACCGTAAGAATTAGCCTCAAATGCTGCCTCCCACTCAGGTTCTAATGCCAATTTGACTAAACCTTGGAGAGCTCTGTCATATATCGTTGGTATCCCCAATGGCCGTTTTTCATCTCTTCCTGGTTTTGGTATCCACACCCTTCTGGTGGGCTTGACCTTTTTCCCATCATTGACTCTTAACTGCCTCACCAGAGGTTGTCTTTCGGATGGTCTTAAGGCAGTGACGCCATCTATACCCGCCGTTTTCTTCCCCTGATTTTGTTGGGTAACCTGTCTTACCGCAATCATCTTTGCGGACCATGACCTGGTTAATAACCCCTGGAGTCTGCGTACTAGCTTTCCATTCCCATTCTGGGCCGCTCTGTAGATGCGATGAAAGAATCTTGAATACGTTCCTTTCCAGCTTGTGCCAGGGGACCATATTCCAGTCATATACTTTCCTTATGGATGTACACCGTGACATGTTGAATTCTACTCACTTTCCACATTTTGGTTAACCATGAGGGCGTCAGCTCTATCCCGTCTATTACTGACAGTCATTTGCTTCTCCACTCAATCTTTCCCAGTTGTGACCTGCTAATGACTCCGCAGATGTTGCGCCTTTGGTGGCTACTCAGCAATCGACCTTACTGAGAGTACATCAACTGGTTTACTTCGTTCCTTCAGATGATTGGTCGTGACCTTAGAAGGTGTCCTTACGCCGGGTTTGTTGTCGGTGCTTATTGGTCGGATTACTACCCGCCAACGACCTATATCCTTTCCCTTTTGGGCCAGTGTGTAAGCCTTATTCCACTGGTTTACCTTGACGACGCTGCAACACTTCGCTTTATGCTCCTCATAGCCACTTGCTCGACGTTGACCAGTTTAGGCTACCAGTCAGAGCGCCTTTCCATCCCGCTTTACGGATTGATGCCATCGCGTCCGGGAGCACCCACCCGGTCATGTCGCTCCCGCGCATGACATGGGTGGGTGTCTCCGGACGCGAAGCTACCGTAGGGATGGTGCTTTTACCCCTGCACCTGGGGAGACGGGCTTTCACCGCCATCATCCCTAGGCTTCGTCCATTCCTCCCAAGGTTACCCCCAGTAGTTGACTTAGCCTTCAAGTTATCAGGGCTAATGATACCCTGCTAGTGGTCCCGATTTTCTGATCTTGTGACACGTCACTAATCTTAAAATCTTTACACTAAACGAATCGCACAGTATTGCAGGTACTGTTTCATCCCCGACGGGATAATAGTACTCCCTTCTGGGAGTCCACAGCATCGCGGTAGAAGTGGAACCGGGGATAAAAGTAGGGGGAAGGTTGTATCCGACTAACGGTCCTACCGCACCAGCAATCCTTTTTTTTCACGGCAATGGGGAGATAGCTGCGGACTACGATTATATTGCCCCATTGTTCGGGCAGTTGGGCGTAAAGAAGCTAGTTATTGACTATCGAGGGTATGGTAGTAGCGATGGTACGCCAACAGTAAGCAATACTGTCAAGGATGCGGTGACTGTTTTTGCAGCAGTAGGGGGGATATTTAACTCCCATGGGTTATCTCCAGAGCAAGTATATGTGATGGGGCGCAGTCTGGGAAGCGTATCAGCGATCGAAATAGCTCTGCAGGCTGGGGCGTTCCCAGGCGGTCCCCAGGGAACGAGACTAGCTGGGCTGATTATTGAGAGCGGTTTTGCGGATACTTTGGGTCTCCTAGGACGTCTGGGGTTTCCGATAACAGGACTGAACCCCGAGATGGATAAGATTGGGAATGGGAGTAAAATGACCCCGATTAAAACTAAGACTTTGATTATCCACGGAGAAGAAGATTCCTTAATTCCAGCAGCCCAGGGGGAAAAACTTTATCATAATTGTGCGGCATCGTCCAAACAGCAAGTCTTGATTCCGTCTGCCGGTCATAACGATCTGTTGATGGTGGGAACAAATCAGTATTTGGGGGCGATTAAGTCCTTTATAGATTAGAGTCGGTTTTTTGGCCAATGAACTGCAGGGGCACGGCATCAGAGATATTATGGCTGCACGCTCCGGGCCCCCTCCGCTACGCAGTGCGCGATCGGTTATCATCGAAATGCTATTCCCTCGCAGCGGGGGGTCCGGGAGCCTGCCCCGGCCCCATGCGATCGCCAATAAACAGTTGATGATTTATTCGAGCAGCAGGGTGGGGCCGCGCCCGCGACGCGAATGGCTGCGCCACACGGCACTCGCATGGCTGCGCCCCCAGCGTAGCGCCATCGGCGCGAACGGTAATGTATAATGGTTCAATACCGTTCCGGAAAAATCGGAGTGTTTTGTCACGACGCCAGGATTTCCAGAGGATCTGGGGAGTGTGTTTGCACCAGAGTCAGGGAAAGAGATCGCTCAAAATCGATGGTGAGTCGCCTAAGAATATCCTAGAATTATAAGAGAGGATAAAGTAACTCAACAACCGATCGCGCACTGCGTAGCGGAGGGGGCCCGGAGCGTGCAGCCATAGGTTATGGTAAAAGTAGCAGTCTGTGCCCCACTGAGGTTTGTAGCGAAGGACTTCCGTCCTCACTACAAACCATGGCTGCGCCACGCTGCGCGATCAGAAAAATCGAGGAGTGCGATAGGGAAAGAGGTGGCGATCGCCCAAGTATCGAAGATAACAGAAAAATTGATTGCTTCCGATCCCCTCTATCAGGAGAAATTAGATCCAGAGAAAATGATCGAACATATGGTCAAGCTATTCGATGAATTTTCCACAGCAGAAATAAAAGAGCTTGAAGGGAAAGCGATGAAGAACTAAGAGATAGAATAGATAGTATTCTGATTATCCATGCAGTTTCGGGGACATTAACTACGATCTGATCTGACACCAGAAGAACTGGAAATATTTGATGCCGCAGTAGAAAATAGATGGCGCTCCTGCTACTTGAACATGATGGTATGCGATCGTGTCGGGGAAGTCTCCGCATCTGATGAAGTATATTAGAATTCGATGTCTCCGAGTAGCGTTCTCCGGAGACATCGAAGAGGGTTTGTGCAGAAGGTATAGAGTTTTACCGGTGTTGAACGAAATAGAAGTTTTGGAAAAAGCAATGGCTGCGCCACGCTGCGCGATCAGAAATACATGCAGATTTAATACGTCAATGGAGGCGGTTAGAAGATGCAGATATCTTGATAGCGGCGACGGCCATAGCACGAGGTATAATTATAGTATCGCACGATACGGATATGCAGAGAGTGACGGGGATTGCTATAGAAGACTGGCTAGAATCATAACCAATGCTGAGGGATCGGAGATATTTCAGTCCACAATGCCTCTCTGGTAGTGCGTTCCCAGGCTCCGCCTGGGAACGAGGATCTCCCGAGAGGCATTGTAAGGCCGGATTTGGGTAAAATAGCAAAACTACATTAAAAGACTACCGAATATGCGAATTGCTCGTGATATCACTCAATTAGTCGGTCGCACCCCCTTAGTGCAATTAAACCGCATTCCCCAAGCAGAAGGCTGCGTGGCACGGATAGTGGTAAAGATGGAAAGTATGAATCCGGCCGCCTCTGTAAAGGACCGCATCGGTGTCAACATGATTAATGCAGCGGAACGTTCGGGACTGATTTCACCGGGAAAAACAGTGTTAGTGGAACCGACTTCCGGGAATACTGGCATCGCCCTGGCAATGGTAGCAGCGGCGAGGGGCTATCGGTTGATTTTGCTGATGCCCGAGACCATGAGTTCCGAACGCCGGGCCATGTTGCGTGCCTATGGGGCCGAACTAATTCTCACTCCCGGAAGTGAGGGGATGGGTGGTTGCATTCGTCGGGCATTGGAAGTGGTGTCCGATACCCCTGGGGCCTATATGTTGCAGCAGTTTCAGAACCTAGCTAACCCAGAAATCCATTATCAGACTACAGCGGAGGAAATCTGGCAAGATACTGAAGGAAAAGTGGATATTTTGATCTCAGGGGTCGGTACTGGGGGTACGATTACCGGTGTGGCCAAGGCCCTCAAGCCACGCAAACCCGAGTTTCAGGCGATCGCCGTGGAGCCGGAAAACAGCCCAGTCCTGTCGGGCGGACAACCAGGACCCCATAAAATTCAAGGCATTGGTGCAGGTTTTATTCCCGAAGTGCTTGATGTCAGTCTCATAGATGAGGTAGTAACAGTCTCGGATGAAGAGGCGATCGCCTATGGGCGTCGGATGGCCCGGGAAGAAGGGCTACTTTCGGGGATCTCCTCAGGTGCGGCCCTCTGTGCGGCGATCGCAGTTGGCAAGCGCCAGGAGAATGCCAGTCGGTTAATCGTTACGATCCAGCCCAGTTTTGGAGAACGCTACTTAAGTACTCCCCTATTCCAGGATCTAGAACAAGAGAAAGTGCCAGCTGGGCAGGCTTGGGGCTAGTAAAATAGCGTTATGGCAAACGCGAAGAACTATCAGCTCTTAGAAGTTAATTCAGCAACGACCCAAGCAGAGATTAAACAAGCAGATGGCGCTGCGCTGGGCGCGCAGCGCATTCGCACTGCTTGATATCCCCCGGACGCTATTAGAAAACCCGGGGGATATCAGGAGCACATTAATCGCACATCGCAGGGTAAGAAGCTGTAACTAAATACCGGGACACATTTGGACATTGTTTCCGGAATGGGTAATAATTGTGGTGTAGTTTATATCAGTACACCAGCACAATTTTATAGCGAAGCGTGTGGCAAAAGCTGTGGAGGATGTATGCTCTTAGGCTTTAAAACCGAATTAAAACTGAATAACCAACAGCGAACGTCCTTGGCTAAACATTGCGGAGTGGCTCGTCATGCTTGGAATTGGGCACTGGGTTTAACAAAACAGATACTGGATCATAATCGGGACAATCCAGAGGAGAAAATCAAATTTCCGACAGCGATTGACTTACATAAATGGCTGGTAGCTCTGATCAAACCTGAGTATCCCTGGTACTACGAAGTAAGCTTCTTCGCCCCACAATATGCCTTGAGACAGCTAGCTGAAGCTTGGAGACGGGCATTCAAAAAGACCAGCAAACCACCCCGGTTTAAAAAGAAAGGCCGCGCTGACAACTTCACCATAGACGGAGCAATCAAGCTTGACCACTTCAAAGTCAAAGTTCCTAAGATTGGTTGGCTAAAGACGTATGAACGATTGCCCGTCTGTTCTCAACCAAAGTCTGTAACCATATCCAGAACTGCCGATCGATGGTTGATCAGCTTTAAGCTGGAAGTAGAACCAGTCAATTACCAAAAACCTCATCCTGTAGTAGGAGTAGATTTAGGCATAAAAGCACTGGCAGTTTTATCAACCGGTGAGGTTTTCGAGGGTGCTAAAAGCTATCGTAAATACGAGAAAAAACTCTCGCGACTACAATGGCTGAATCGTCCGAAGCAGATCGGTTCAGCCAATTGGAAAAAAAACCAAGTTAAGATAGCTCGCCTGCACAGAAAAATAGCCAACATCCGTAAAAACACATTACACAAGCTCACGACATATTTGGCTAAAAACCACAGCCGGATAGGAATTGAGGACTTGAATGTGTCCGGGATGATGGCTGTTGAACTTTTCGCTATAGGCTGGCACCTTTATAGACTTCCGCAATCGTCAGTTGTATGGCTCGACCTTAGTTGTGGTGAACCAGTGGTATCCCTCAACTAAGACCTGCAATAGATGTCATACAAAAAAAGACTCCATGCCGCTATCAGAAAGGGTTTTCCGGTGTGACAACTGTGGTCTGGAAATAGATCGAGACTTGAATGCATCCATTAATTTGGAAATAGCCGCCAGTTAGGTGGTGTTAGCCTGTGGACTGGTCAGTGCCGACACTACCAGAGCGAAGCAGGAAGTGAGTTGCCTTCGATGTCCACTTGTGGGTAGCTTTGGGTAAGTCTTATGTAACGGAAATCGGCAAACGGGACAGGATATTGACGAGCACTTGCAGCAATGGCTAAAGCAAGTTTACGTGCCAGTGAGAAGATTAAAATGCAGACAATAGAGAGAACAGGGCAACAGACAAGGGAAAGACCAGAAGACACTACCGATACCGATTGCGATTTTTCGGTCGTTTCCGGGAGCCCCCACCCTGTTGTGTCGCATCCTGCGCACAACATGGGTGGGTGCTCCGGAAACGAAAGTCTGCGGACCGATCGGCCCTTAAAGATAGCAGGAAAGACATTCAGATCGCGCCTGATGACGGGAACTGGCAAATATCGCAGCATGACAGAGATGCAAGAAAGCATTATGGCCAGCGGTTGCGCGATCGTTACCGTAGCAGTGCGGCGGGTACAAAGGAAAGCCCCAGGACATGAAGGGTTAGCAGAAGCAATAGACTGGAGTAAAATCTGGATGCTACCCAACACAGCTGGTTGCCAGACAGCAGAAGATGCCATCAGAGTAGCACGTCTGGGGCGGGAAATGGCTCTTCTGTTGGGCCAGGAAGAGAATAACTTTGTCAAACTAGAGGTGATACCCGACAGCAAATATCTGCTACCAGACCCGATCGGGACTTTAGCAGCAGCGGAACAACTGGTGAAAGAAGGCTTTGCAGTTTTACCCTATATCAATGCCGACCCCTTGCTAGCCAAAAGACTAGAAGATGCGGGTTGTGCCACTCTCATGCCCTTAGGTTCCCCGATCGGTTCCGGACAAGGGATTAAGAATGCGGCCAACATTCAAATCATCATTGAGAATGCCGGAGTACCAGTAGTAGTAGATGCTGGCATAGGCACCCCCAGTGAAGCCGCAGCAGCAATGGAAATGGGGGCAGATGCCTTGTTGATTAATACAGCGATCGCCCTGGCGCAGAACCCAGCTGCAATGGCCAAAGCCTTCGGCCAAGCAACGGAAGCAGGTAGGCTTGCATACCATGCTGGACGTATTCCTGTCAAATCATACGCCGGTGCCAGTTCCCCGATCGCTGGCACAATCACGAGCTGATATCAGTTATCACGTACCAGGCCCGTTCCCAGGCAGAGCCGTGGGAACGAGGGTGCCACTTACCTCGCCGGTACGTGGTAACACGACCCCCAGACTGGCATATAGGAGATATAAAAAATTGTGAACTATAAAAAACAGGAGACGTCAATTATTTGTTAAGATAAGTAAAGAATCACAAAGAGGATTTAATAAATGCCCTATACTACAGAGGACGGCGGCCGTCTGAACAACTTCGCAGTAGAACCGAAGATCTCTTACGCAACCCCTCCCGACAAGCGCCAACAGTTAATATACGCGATCGCAGGGATGGTAGGCTTAGGGCTAGTAGGAGGTTTAGTGTTCGTAGCTTACAGCATAAGCTAAGGGCAGCTAGGGGCAAGGACTAAAGTCCTTACTACGAACGGGACTAAAGTGCTTTAAAAGGTTTGTAGTAAGCACTTTAGTGCTTACCTCTTAGGATCGCAGATAGAACATACATTCCGCACGAACAAATATGACATGATTATGTGTGACGGACCGAAAAGTTCATATCCGTATAAGTAAATATACATCCTGTTTCCTAAATGATCGGAGCTAGTACGGATTAAAAAAGTAGTGCGATAGTAATCTAACCGATAAATTACGTATTACTTAGCATGTTACAAATTGTCGTGCGGAAAGTGGGATAGAATCCTGAAGAAGCTATTGTCAGCTGAAGAGATGGATATACAAGCATAGTTCTTCAAATCTGGCAAAACTGTGACAGCTCAAGAGGTTCTGGATTTAAACAAACAAATATACAAGCGTCTGGAAGCAGCGTTGAGTCTGAATCTGCTAAGCCAAATATTTTTAGCAGTGTGTGATGACTGTAGCTTGCGCAATCAGATTGCTAACCAGTTAACCGAAGCAAAATTTGCCAGGGACCAGACTGGGGATGGTTCAACTAGATCCTATCCCCTGTTGGTAAGTCTGAAATTGAATGTGAAAGATCCGAATCCGGTGAGCGAGATTGCTCACTGGTTGGGCCAGCACCCAAACCAAGGGCGATCGATCGCCCTTGGTTTTCAAATTTTAGGAGTAGAGCAATTAACGCGGCAACCATCAAGGATACAGCGGCAATTTCTGAACTATCTGCAAATGATCGGGCAGAGTTGGCCATTACCTTTAGAGTTAACGCTACTGCTGTGGATGCCGCGACCGTGGTTGCTTTCTATTCAACAGTCAGCACCGGATTTTTGGCGTTGTCGGACGGGAATTTTTGAGTTTGTCAGTGAACCAACGCCAGTGTTAGCTGACTCCTGGCCAGGGGAAGATGCTGATGCCCTTAGTAGTAAGACACCTTTTACGGCTTCTTTACCCGAGCAAGGACTGAAGTCCTTACTACGAACCAAGTCTGTAGAGACAGAAGATGCTGATGCCCTTAGTAGTAAGACACCTTTTACGGCTTCTTTACCCGAGCAAGGACTGAAGTCCTTACTACGAACCAAGTCTGTAGAGACAGAAGATGCTGATGCCCTTAGTAGTAAGACACCTTTTACGGCTTCTTCACTCGAGCAAGGACTGAAGTCCTTACTACGAACGGAGACAGAGGAACTAATTGATGCGTTCTCCAGAGGAAATTTATACCGAGATATAATTCATCAGGGAGAGGCGACAGCAGAAAACCTGATAGAAGCAATTATCGCCTATGAACAAGCCATAGAATACCTTGAGGAAGACTCCCATCTGTGGGCATATATATTGAATGACCTGGGAAATCTCTACTGGATGCGATCGCGCCACATATCTGTTCGAGAGCAAGCGATCGCTTACTTAGAGCAGGGAATAAAAGCCTATGAAATTGCTTTAAGTCATATATTACAGTACGATCGATTAGAGAGTGCTGGTCACGATGGTAAAACCTACAGAAGATTACAGAATAACTTAGGGGCAGCCTATAGTGAGTTGGCTAGATATGTCGCTCCAGTAAAGAATTTACAAGAGTCGATAATCTACTATACAGAAGCCCTGGATTATAGTCAAGAGTTGTCAGATGGGAAGCAGTATGCTGCCACATTGAATAACTTGGGGACAGCCTATTGGAATTTAGCCCAGCATCAACAGCCAGTAGCCAACCTGCAACAGGCGATCGGGGCATATTCGGAAGCGCTATCATACTCTAGCCCGTCCCAAGAGCCATTAAATTATGGGATGATACAAAATAACCTGGGGACAACATACTGGAATCTAGCTGTGTGCTTGTCAGAACCAGAAGAATATCTGCAGATGGCAATTAGTGCCTATAAAATAGCATTAGAATATCGAACTGCCAGTGCCGCACCAGCAGCCCATGCAGCAACTCAGAATAATCTGGGCATGGCCTACTGGCACCTCGCTAATCAGGAAGGGATTTCAGGGCCCTTGAGAGTGGAGTTTTTGAGCAAATGCATTAGCGCTTATCAACAGGCTTTGGAAACAGCTCTCCTAGGACAATTGACAGATCTCAGCTTCGATCTATTGGCCACCCACAACAATCTGGGACTAGCCTATTATCAAAAAGCCACCCAAACTGACTCCATAGAAGTCGAGCACAAGCTTCACGATCTAGAAGCAGCTTTAGAGCATCATCTGCAAGGCCTTGTCCGGATGGGAAAATCAGCCCGAACTGTATGGGTCCGCCTTTAATTATGTCATCCAGGTGATTCGCGTGCTCTACAGAGCATGTGGTTTACCCGGACAAAATCAAGCCCTATCAAGGGTGCCTCCGAAGCTATTACCAGAGATTTTGCGCCGTCTGTAATCACGTACCAGTGACAACCGACCGATCGTGTCCGAGAGCGCCCACCCGACATGGGGGGGTCGCGTCCAGGAGCACCCTTTCGTTTACCGATCCACCCACCCATGTCGTTGCCTGCGGCGAACGACAGGGTAGGTGAAGAGGAAACGACCCTGTCGTGTCGCTCCCGCGCACGACATGGGTGGGTGTCTCCGGACGCGAAGTTTCCTCTTCGCCCACCCTGTTGCTCGCCTGCCCGGCAGCGACATGGGGGGGTCGCGTCCAGGAGCACCCTTTCGTTTCCCGAGACACTCACCCATGTCGATTGCTGACTCTTCGCTATAGTCTAGTATCTCTTTAAACTTCCGCGATTGCTCGTGGAAACGACCCTGTCATGTCGGGACCGCGCACGACATGGGTGGGTGTCTCCGGACGCGAAAGAAGAGGAAACGAAAGTCTCTGGACACGACAGATGCCTCTCGGGTAGTGCGTTCCCAGGCAGAACCTAGGAACGAGGCGCTCCCGAGAGGCATCGTCAGGCGATCCGCCCGGACTACGCTAGACAGATGGAGAGAGCACATGGTATGATAGGGTGAAAGTCTGAAATAGTATAAGCAACCCATCTGTTTTCCCTAACCTTGCTAGAACTTGACCTCAAAACCCTATTTCCCTTTGAGTTGGATTCTTTTCAGCTCTCTGCGATCGCGGCCCTTAGACTCCGGGAAGTCCGTAGTCGTCTGTGCGCCCACCGGTTCGGGCAAAACCCTGATCGGGGAATATGCCATCTATCGGGCCCGGGCTCACGGGAAACGAGTATTTTATACTACTCCGATCAAAGCCCTTTCTAACCAAAAATTCCGGGACTTCTGCCATCAGTTTGGCAAAGAGCAAGTAGGATTACTGACGGGTGATGTGTCAAGATTTCCGGACTCGCCGATTCTGGTGATGACGACAGAAATCTTTAGGAATATGCTGTATGGCACAGACATCGGAGATGTCGGCACATCCCTGAATAGTGTAGAGGCGGTAGTGCTAGATGAGTGCCATTATGTCAACGACTCCCAGCGAGGTACAGTCTGGGAAGAGTCGATCATCTATTGTCCGCCGTCAATTCAACTGGTGGCCCTGTCGGCCACGGTGGCCAATAAAGAGCAGCTGACAAATTGGATCTCCCAAGTACATGGACCGACAGAGTTGGTAGCATCAGACTATCGACCAGTGCCCCTAGAATATCACTTCTGCGATCGCAGAGGGTTATTTCCCCTACTGGACAGTAACCAAAGGGATATGAATCCCCTGCTGAAAAGCCGGAAAGTGCGACGCAAGGGGGAGAGAGGGCGTTTTCCGGTGGAAGACTGTCCGACGATCTCCTTTGTGCTGGGTCAATTGATGCAGCGGGATATGCTGCCAGCAATATACTTCATATTTAGCCGCCGGGGCTGCGAACGGGCAGTGGCAGAACTGGGAAGTATGTCACTGCTGAATGCAGCAGAATCAGAGCAGGTAAAAAACCGTTTAGATCAATTTATCCAGGATAATTATCACCATTACAACCCCGACCAGATCGCATCCCTGTACAGAGGCATGGCGGCCCATCATGCGGGGGTATTACCGATGTATAAGAACTTGATCGAAGAACTATTTCAGCAGGGTTTATTGAAAGTGGTGTTTGCCACAGAAACCCTGGCAGTAGGAATAAATATGCCCGCCCGGACAACGGTAATATCCAGCCTGTCAAAGCGTACAGATGAAGGGCATCGGATGCTGAATAAGTTAGAATTTTTGCAAATGGCGGGCAGGGCAGGTCGCCGAGGCATGGACGATCAGGGTCATGTGGTAACGGTGCAAACGCCATTTGAAGGGACGAAGGAAGCTCTCAAGCTGACAATTAAAGAAGTAGAACCCCTCAGGAGTCAGTTTACACCCAGCTATGGCATGGTGCTGAATCTACTGCAAACTCGCAGCTTGGCAGAAGCAAAAGCACTGGTAGAGAGCAGTTTTAATCAGCACCTGGCGACATCAAACCAACTAGATGCGATCGCATCTTTGTCAGGGGAGATAAATTATCAGACAGGGGAACTGGCAGAGTATGAAAAAAACTTGTCAGAATATGGATACGGGGATATAGAGTCGATCGGGGAGCAACTGACAAGCTATGAAAAATTAAAAGAGTCAATCAAAGTCGAACATAAAAATCTAAAAAATCTGCAAAACCAGGCGCAACAGGAACGGACAAAAGACCTAGCAGCAGCGATTAATTTTGCCGTCACGGGGACAATACTCAGGCTAAAAGGAAAGTACGTGAAAGTGGCAACGCCAGTGCCAGCGGTACTGGTGGAGAAAATCCCCGGGTCGGGGATGGCCCCACAGTTGGTATGTTTGGGCAAGGATAATCGCTGGTACGTGGCAACGGTGGCGGATGTGGTAGAATTGCATGCAGAAGTACCCCGTTTAAGGGTAGTGGATGAATTGGCTCCCCCAAACCAGATGCTGCTACAGCGAGGAAAATCTGGCCAGGGAGATGCAGTAACGGCCCAAATAGCCCAGCAGATACCAGTAATGACTATGGCAGAACCAGCAGAAGTGGTGATGCAACGATCGCGCATAACGGCTCTCCAAGAGAAGATGGATCAACATCCAGTGGGGCAGTGGCGCGATCGCTTAAAGATAGTGAAGCAACTGACGAGAGCAGAGGCAGTGCAGGCCCAAATCAAAAAACGTCAAGTCCAAATAGAAAAGTGCAAGCAAGAACTACAAGAACAACTGGCACGCAACTGGGAAGAATTTATCTGTTTGATTGAGATATTGAAAGAGTTTAACTGCCTAATTGACGACGGTGAGCGTCTAAGGGCGACAGCATTAGGGCAGCTATGCGCGGCCCTGAGGGGAGATAACGAACTCTGGCTGGGTTTAGCTTTAATGTCAGAAGAACTAGAAGATCTCAAACCAGAGCAGCTAGCAACAGTATGTGCAGCTTCGATCACGGAGGAGTCGGAACGTAAAGACAACTGGACGGGATATGAATTATCAGCGGAAGTGAAGCAAATATTAACAGGGCCTAGGTCTAGGTTGTGGAGTATCCGCAAGAGATTAATTCAGGTGCAGCGGCGCTACCAAAAGAAAACTCCCATGCTCATGCCCCCAGTGTGGTTAGAGCGGGATTTAATAGCCATAGTGGAAAAATGGGCATCGGATGAGGGGGGCAAGCAAGTATCATGGCTAGAACTTTGCGAGCACACCAGTTTAGACGAGGGAGATGTGGTGCGGATGTTGCGCCGAACATTGGATTTCTTGTCGCAAGTGCCTCGTTTGCCCCACCTGTCAAAACGGTTGAGAAGAAATGGCAGCATCGCGATGGATCTGATGAAACGGTTCCCGATCGATGACAGTGGGGAATTGGAAGTATAAGGGATTTCCAGTGATGCGCTCTGATAGGAAAATACGGAAGTCTGGCAAGGGGTTGTATTTCGATCGCGCAGCTTGGCGCAGCCATGGAAAAATTTTATGAGAAAAGAAAAGAAAAAAGCATTTGGGGAAGAGGTAAGTTAGGGTTTAAGAGAAAAGGAAATAATAGGGACTCAGGGTAGAAAGTCAATGACAGTTGTAGAAAAACTGGTAAAAGATTGGCGAAGGAGGCTACAAACAGAATGTGCAGACCAAAACCAGAAAACGCTGGAAAGCACGATCGTCTGGTTGCTAGGAGAAGATCGAGACCGGTATGAGACGATGAGCGCCGATCAGTTGGAAATAGCGGAGCAAGCAATGGATTATCGCTACCGGATTTTACAGCAGCGATACTTGGGGGTGCCCCCAAAGCAGCATATAACCGCTTAATGCAGCGGATCAGCAGCTTGTTTTTGATTCGCGCAGCCATAGGATTTGAATTGAAAATAATTCTCTTTATCATCGCTTTTTGTATTCAATTTTTATAGGTCGCAACTTAAGTTACTATAGCATGTTCTCGTCGTTCTTCTGTCAAGGTGACATCAGGTTCTTTATTCTCATCGAGCCATTCACCCAGGCGCAGGCGCAGCAGCTCGTCATCTCTAACCGCAGTCGAGTCAGTTCGAACAGAGGGGGAGTTTATCCTTGAATAACTGCACTGACAGTCTGCCTATTTGAGTGATGTTTCTGATTCAGTCTTAATTGGGATTCCCGATGTAGCTGTAACATCCCACAGATCGATCCCAACCCAAATAAGATCGACGACTGCAACCCTGCCAGCAAAATCTGAATCGATAACGGTAACCCTGCCCATACCAGAAGAAATCCGAGAAAGTTATTTAGAAATTCGAGAAGTGGCAACCTCCCATGTAGTGACAGTAATTGAAATTCTCTCTCCCACTAATAAACGAGCTGGAAAAGGACGGGAAGCGTATGAAGACAAGCGGTCTCAAGTGCTCGCTAGTCCGACTCACCTAGTAGAGATTGATTTACTTCGGGGAGGTAAACCCATGCCTATTCTCGGTGAAACCCCACGCACAGATTACCGCATCTTGGTTGCTCGCAGAAATAACCGTCCTCGGGCTCAGTTGTATGGATTTAATGTCCGCCAAGAGATTCCCCAGTTTCTGCTGCCTTTGCGGTCAAGAGATCCCGAACCATTAGTGGATTTACAGAGTTTGTTAGCTCAGGTGTATGAGCAAGCGGGATTCGATATATCCGTGGATTACTCTCTTGAACCCGTACCACCACTGAAGAAAGACGACAAAGCTTGGGCAGATCGACTGTTACGAGAACAGGGTCTGCGGTAGCTACCACGAGCCTGTTGTCTCTCGTTAGATAACAGAGGCTCGCGATTCTTGGACAAGCTACATGGTTTGATTTGATCTTAGTCCCAGCAGTGGTAATGTTATCGACTATCGTATTTTGTACGATTATTACCACGTTCAAGACCACACAAATGCCCAGTCTAACTTTACCAACGATTGTGAACAGTGCTATTAGCTTTTCCAGAGTTTCTAAGAATTATCTGGAAATAGCACAACTACTGGTCGGACAATCTTCCCATAGTGATAGCTTAACTGTACTGCAATTAAAGTAGGTAAGATTAACTGAAATATTTGCCCTTGTCCGCTGTGAGATCTGCTTGAAAATTGATTCGAGAGTGCCAAGAAACCGGGTTTATTCACTTCTGACTCACACAAATGAGAATATCCCGGTAGTGCTAGGGATTAGCCATTAGCTGACTGACAACTCGGTCTAATCTGACGGAATGGGACGCCTTAAACAAGAGGCGATCGCCCGGTTGGATCGTCTCTTTCAATCGGTTAATCAAGGACTCGTGAGTGGGAAAGGTTTCTGTAGGTATTCCTGCGGCACCCAGGGCGATCGCCTCTGCTTGGGGGTCATCCACCAAAACCAGTACGGCATCCAGCATGCAGTTCCGGGCCGTTTCCCCTACTTGCTGGTGAAACTCGGGCGATCGGGTACCCAATTCTTTCATGGTTCCCAGGACAGCAATGTGACGCTTTCCGGGGGTTTCTGCTAGCAGATGCAAGGCCGCTTTCATAGATTCTAGCCCGGCATTGTAAGTTTCATCTAAAATGACAAGATCATTAGGTAACTCGTGGCGCTGGGCGCGTCCTTGAGGTAATGTCACTGACAAACCTTCCGCAAATACCGTCCAGTCAATGTTCAGCACCTGCGCCACTGCTAATGCTGCCAGATAATTAGAAGCATTGTGACGCCCGGGTAAAGGTAAAGGCAACTGCACTCCTGATAATTCTAGGGTATTTGGATCGATCGATCGCCCCCGCAAGTCCCCTGATTCTAAACCGTAGGTAAGAGTTTGTCCTTGCCAAACTGTGGCCGCAGTTGACATCAGTCGGCGATCGTCCTGGTTGAGAATTGCCACGCCAGTCGGGGGCATTTCTGCTAGCAACTCGCACTTGGCACGGGCGATCGCCTCTTCGGAACCAAGCAAACCGATATGGGCCGTTCCCACATTAGTAATTACCCCCATAGTGGGCCGGGCTATTTCCGTCAACAGGGCAATTTGGCCGACACCGCGCATTGCCATTTCCAGCACAGCAAAGTTATGCTCTGAAGAGAGTTCTAAAATGGTTTTGGGGACGCCAATTTCGTTATTAAAATTGGCTTGACTTTTGAGCACATTCCCCTGGGTTGCTAACACGGCGGCAATTAATTCCTTAGTGGTAGTTTTGCCCACCGAACCCGTGACCGCAATGATGGGAATGTCAAACTGCTGACGCCACCAACTGGCGATTTGCTGGTAAGCTACGAGGGTATCTTCTACCACCAACTGCGGTACGGGTAGGGGCAGGAGTTTGTCCGTGATGGCCGCGATCGCACCCCGGGCGATCGCCTCCGAGACAAATTCATGTCCGTCAAACTTTTCTCCCCGCAATGCCAGGAACAACTCGCCGGAGGATTTGCCATACTGGAGACTGCGGCTATCGGTAGTAATGCCAGTAACTAATGGGTTTATTGCCTCATCCTGGAAGTGATGAGAAACTGCCTTGACAATTTTGGTAATTTGAGATAGGTTAGCGTGCATATGGCGATAATGATTAATTTTGGCGATAGTAAAAGACTCTGTACCGTTTATCCTTGGTAGTCAGCTATCATCAATTATTCTGCCCAATTTTCCAAAGCTAATTGAGAAATCCGGGAAAATTCCCTGACGTTATTTGTCACCAAAGTCACTCCTAAGTAGAAGAAGCCCAAAGCATGGTCGATAATATTTTTGCCACACCCGGTCATAATATCAAGAGAATTCTTATTATTAAAGAAGGTAAAATCATTATTGATGTATCGAGTTAGGAGAAATTATCATGCCTCGACTTACTTGTTTGTGCGGTGAAAGCATCAGTCTATCAGTGGTTCCCAACCCACAAGGATTTAAGCTAATTTGGGAATTAGAGCGCGAAAGACTGATTGAGGCTCTGCTAACGGCTTATGCGGATGCAAAATCCTTTGAACATTTTGAAGAACAAGTATATCAGCTTCTTTATCCGGCAAATCCAGAATTTCCTCAAATTTACGAATGTCCCAACTGTGGTAGATTAGCTGTTTTTGTCGGCGCTGCTGATGATAAGCCAGCGTTCTGGTTGAAGCAAGAGCAAAAGTATAGCGAGGTAGATTCAATATCTGCTTTGTTACAGAAAAAACTAGCTACTGCTTATACGTAGTGCGCGGGGTGTGGTCAAAACCCGTTGGGACTCAGCCTCGCCGTGGGAACGAGGGGCCCGGCTACACGGACAAAGCAATGTCCGGAGCGATTTTTCGCGCAGGCGGAGTTTGCAGCCTGGTGCCCCAACGCCCCCTCCGCTGCGAGGGCAACCTTCCTGCGCGGGCTGGATTACATGCATCACCAGATGTACCCGACTATCAACTACTTGTGACCGCACCCTAGTGCGCGATCGCCCGCTCATCGGAGGCACTGGCCTCGTTCCCTGGGGGGCATGGCCTCACCCCGCATAACGCCAGTGGTCGGGAAAGCTTAACGCTGGCCCCCGATGAATCTCAGTATGAAACAAGTTCTCAAGAGGCTACGATGAATGGCACTGACGACTGTCGGGTGGAAAAAGCGACCGAGGGATCCGTTGTTTAATTATCATGGCACGGCTAGCACTCTGACTTTGGAGAACATTTTACTATGGCAAAACTAAGCCAGGGCTGATCTTCTCAAGTGTCAATTGGCCTCTTCGCAATCGCTTTACCATTCCGACAGGTGCTGCCAGAATCAGACATTCAACAGGTCAGGTATGCGGAGCCAGAAAACGTTCCTCGTTCGACGCGGCGCCGCCATCCCAGGATCTCGATTTTAGTCTAAAATAATTCCCTATATGGGTAGTAAAAAACAAGTGGCACAGGCAAGATCGAGGTGGCGTCTGTACTGTCGCCAGCTTTTGCGTATTTACAACCAGACGATCGGGTTCTCACCATTCCAAAGTGCTGCTCAATGGCGCAGTCGATTTTTCGCGCGTTCGCGCCGATATCAAAAGCTAGGAAAATGGCTGGGACTGGTAACGGTAGTGGTGGCTATGCTGTGGTGGAATGGTCAGCTGCTGTTAGCCACCACCGTAGGTATCGCCATCATGTTGCTAGTCTACTTCCTGCAACAGGGAGACTGGCAAAAGCGCTGGTCAGATTTAGGCTTGCTGTTTACTGGTGCTAACCGACATCTGGCTGTAGCAGTTGGCAGCGGTGGGTTGGCCACATTGGGAACATACATGGCCTGCGCTGTCTGGATAGATTCAGATAGTCCTTGGATTGCTGCTGGTGCGATTCTGCAAGGATTGGGCACTCTGGCTATTATCATCCTCCTACTGGGGCAATCCCTCCCCGGCCCCCGCCCCACAGCGGACTTGGATCGGTCGATCGAACAGCTGACTGACATTCACCCCCTGCGGCGTCTGATAGCGGTGCGACAACTGACCCGTGAGTTTACTACTACTCGGTGGGAACGAGACCGACGTATTATCGCTGACTGTTTGGCTTTGATGCTGACACGGGAAACCGAACCAGCGGTGAAGAATGCAGTCCTCGAGGGTATGCAAGTGATGGGCAAGGTGGAAAAAATTGCCTCCCAGACAGCAGAAATATCCATTCCCATCGATCTTAAGCCTGACGCACGTGCCCAAACCGATAGCCAGATGACCGACAAGAGTTCCTCGCGGGGTGACGATGGAACGCTAGCTTCCCAATACAACTCGATGAAAGGAAAATGACTACAGGTCGCGTACTGTCTCAACGAGCGCATCTCACTATGAACGGGTGGAGGCTACTCCGTCTCCTAGCAACGGGTTTTGACCACACCCCACTTGAACTGAACCCAAAGAGCTTTTACTCTCTTCTTCCGAATCAATTTTAGTAGAAAAATCCAGAACTACTTGTAGAGGCAATTTCACAATCATCGACCATCTAAATATGTCAGAGCCAGATTTGGCAGCAAATGTCAGATTATATTGGACTACAACAAAGCAAATCCCAGTATCTACCGGACCTATACACCGGCGATGAACCTATGGAACTTGAAGATTTCTTCAATCTCGCCTCCGACATCGTTTGCGCTAAGACTGGCAAACATCTGAGCAACTTACTGCAATTTTTCTCATGGCTGGCGCCACGCTGCGCGATCAGGACGGGGAAACTGAGTTATCTCCCGACAGGCGCTCACGCCTTTCCCAGGTAATGGAGTATTTGCGATTTTTCGGACCGTCCGCGGGCCGATCGCACCGGTGCCTGCTGGTGGTGGATGACGTACAGACAATTTATGGCTGGCGCCAGCCGCAGGCGTTCAGCAGCGGGCAACTGGCAGGTCACTACAAAGATGGATATAAAGATTATCGCATCCTCTGGAAACAAGTAGGGTATGGGAAAGGGATTACGTGCCGCTGTTTGTAGAGTCCAATTACTCTGGGCACCTGTGGATGTATCGCGATCTCGCGGAACGAAAATGCCAGAGCAGATCGCTAAACTGGGATCATCCATGCAATTCGGGTTGTATTACCCGCGTAGTTGTTAGTTGTAAGTGGTCTCAACTAACAACCAACAACTAACAACTAACGCCAGTAAGGTCTTCCTTTCCAAAATATACCGACGATAATCCCAATGAGAACAGATTCGGATAAACTTAATAAACCAAAAGAGTCTAGGGGTAGCAGGGACTTTAACCACAGGGTGAGAAGCAAGCAGGGAACTAAAGCCCACAAGTTAGAGCTGTTGATGCTCACTTGAATGCACTGCCGTTCTAGTAAGTAAACGGCCAATGCTCCCAGACCGATCGCGGCGGCGACAGGCATTAATATCCCGAAGGGGCCGTAAAGTAGCAATTTCAGAAGGTTACGAGAAATAAAGGATTCTGAGAATGCCCAGAATAATATTGCCTCACCGACCGCGATGATGACAGTGGTCAGGGCGGCCACCTGAAGGAGCGATCGCCAGGGTAAGCGTTTTGGCGTTGCACATTTTCGGGATGATGGGTTATTGCAGATTATGATAATCTGCAATTTTACAGTCAGAATTTATGTATAGTATGATGTTTGTTTTCGACCTAGTCATAATATGTGTTATCATGGATAGTAAGGCGAAAGAATTAGCTAAAGGAGTCGAACATGAAATGTCCCAGATGTGGTTCTGAAAACATCAATAAAAATGGTCACAGACGCGGCAAACAGAATTTAATTTGTAAGGATTGTCGTCGCCAGTTTCTCGAACATTATTATCCGCGCGGTTATTCAGAAGATGTCAAGAAAAATTGTTTGACAATGTACGTTAATGGCAATGGATTTCGAGGTATTGAAAGGATAACTGGTGTCAGCCATAATACTCAAATTGATTGGGTAAAACAGGCAGCTAAAGAATTACCGTCAATCCCTGAAAACTACGATATTCCGGAGGTTGCAGAAATTGACGAGTTGCATACTTATGTCAATGAAAAAAAGAATAAAAAGTGGCTATGGACAGTCGTAAATCATTTCAAGCCAGGGATTATAACATGGGTATTAGGCGATCGTTCTGCAGAAACTTTTAAGCCTATGTGGGATATTAGAAAATGTTGGCAATGCTTTTTAGACGTTACTGATGGATGGCCTGTTTATCCAATGTTTATTGAATATATTGACCATATAGTCAGCAAAACCTACATGACCCGTGTTGAATGTGAAAATTGTCGATTAAGACATTATCTAGCTCGATTAAAAAGAAAAACATTATGTTACTCAAAGTCGGAAGAAATGTTGAGGCTTTCAATTAAGTTATTATTGCACTATCTACGTTATAATTCTGTACCGGTACCTATTTAAATCATCCCGTAATTGTGCAACGCCAGCGTTTTAATTGGTCTAGCATAAGCAATCAACAGAAATAGGGTTACTTCGATTATCTCCTGCTGCCCCGATCGGGCAGGGATTGGTCAAGGATCTGGGGGAAAAATTGATATAACTTAGCCCAAGTCTACAGGAACGAAGCGTCCCATCAGCCGATCTGGCGACATCGGTAGAAACTAATTGGTCCTGGAATTGAGGATCTAATGTTAATGAACTGGCCCCAGCTGGTTTCTGACGGGATGAAGCGCGACCTTTTGATTGCGGTTTGTTGGGAGTGGCTGTGATATTGACATCTAACTTTTTAATTAACTTCTCCAATTCATCTACCTCGGCGATCGCCCTTTCTGCCGCCGACAGTCCGGATGGGGGCGATATATCTATTTCATCATCTTCTGACAGTTCCAGTTCTACATCGGAAGAATCTAGGTTTTGGAGTAATGATGTCATCCAATCTGGATTTTGCCATGCTTCCCAGACAACCAGCACCCCCAACAACAGCATTGCTGTCGATACCCAAAAGCCCGGACTGATTAAAGGACGCCGTCTTGCCTTGGAGTACCGGATGGCAGCCGGGAGCATATTATCATGTTTCATCGCTGTATTGCAGCCCTAGTCTGCGATTTCGGAAGTTCGTATAGCTACTTGACTACAACAGAGAGACTGCAGAGAGACAGAAAATTTACACCAACTCCCCCAGGTATCCTCGGAAACAACCACCTAGCCAGCTAGTCGCTATATTGGGATTAGCAGACTACTACTTTAAGCTATATAACATGAAAGTGCAACTGTTTAACTGGCTCGCCTTGGCCTGGGATATTTTACTGAAAAATAGTCCCTGGATGGGTTGGAATCTGTTTTTGGCCTTTATCCCATTGTTCCTGAGTTTCTGGCTTTTCCACTCTACGAAGTCCCGATCGCTGTTATGGTGGGCAGCATGCTTGTTTTTTGTCGCCTTTTTGCCTAATGCCCCCTATGTTTTGACGGATATTATTCACCTGATTGAAGATATTCGCCAAAATTATTTCGCTTGGCTCGTAACCCTCGTTCTCATTCCCCTGTATATGCTGTTCATTTTCCTGGGATTTGAGGCTTACGTGCTATCTTTGCTTAATCTGGGTCATTACTTCCAGCAGCAGGGTTGGGTACGGTTCATTCTGCCAGCCGAGTTGTGCTTGCATAGCCTCAGCGCGATCGGGATTTATCTCGGGCGGTTCCTGCGGTTTAATAGCTGGGATATTGTCACTAGGTTAGATACCTTAACCGCAGCTATATTAGATGATGTCCTCGCCAAATGGCCCCTGCTGGTCATAGCTGTAACCTTTGTCGCAATCGCAGGATTATATTGGTTGATGAAACAGGTAACTCTGGGAGTTATCCTCCGCTTCCGCCAGTTCTCTGTAACTGCTTAACATTTCGTGGTAAGCGCTTCAGCGCTTACTACAAACAAAGACTATCTCCAGAGGTCTATGGTTAATTATAACGAAATCAAAAATCAAGTTCTCAGTCTCACTCCTGAGGAACAATTGGGACTGATAGATGAAGTCCTGTCGGTTGTCCGTCACCGAGTTATGGCGAAACATAAACGCCGCATTCTAGAATTGGAAGGATTGGGTAAAGAAGTCTGGTCAGGCATTGATGCTCGAGAATATGTTAACCAGGAGCGTGGAAAATGTAATGGATAATTAAACCCACTCTGAGCGAAATCCTAGCTGTAAATGTGATATAATCGATAAGAGATGACATGGAGAGGTCTATGGCTAATTATAACGAGATCAAAAATCAAGTTCTCAGCCTCACCCCTGAGGAACAATTGCGACTGATAGACGAAGTGTTGTCAGTGGTTCGTCACCGAGTTATGGCGAAACCCAAACGCAGCATCTTAGAGTTACGAGGATTGGGTAAAGAAGTTTGGGAAGGCATTGATGCTCAAGAATATGTTAACCAGGAGCGTGGAAAATGCAATGGATAAACCAACTCCAGGGACAAATTGTCGGATTGGATACTGCGCCCCTGATTTACTTTGTCGAGGAAAATCAGACTTACTTGCAAATGGTTGACCCTTTCTTTGAGGCACTTGGTCGCGGAGAATTTACAGTAGTAACATCTGCGGTAACACTTCTGGAAGCGCTAGTTCAACCTCTGCGACGCGGAGATACAATGCTTGCTCAACAATATCGCGATATCCTTTTCAATCAGGAAGGTTTGACTATGATAGAAGTTTCTCCAGATATTGCTGAAACTGCTGCCCAATTACGGGCAATTCATAATATCCAATCTTTGGATGCTATTCAACTTGCTACTGCTATCCGGGGAGGCGCTGCTTTCTTTCTGACTAATGATGTGCGTTTGCCTTCTTCTTTGCCAGGACTGACAGTTCTACTGTTGGACGAATTGAGTTCTTGAAGGATAATCGCCCTCTGAACTCTGTATAACCCTGTACCGACATTCCGCACTTTATATGTGACGATTTGTCGTGCCCAGGAGATAGGCCGACCCTTGGGTTGGGGCACGAAACCCAACCTACGAACTACGAACCTTGATAAACACTAAAGTGTTTACTACGAACCTTGATAAACACTAAAGTGTTTACTACGAACGACTAGGAACGGCTTGTTGCCTCTGCTAACACCGGCAGGGAATTGCGCAACCGATCGCCATACAGATCCAAGGCATTCCCTCCTAATAGTAACCCTAAATGCTCCCGATCGTACTCTGCGACCCTTGCGGCATCCTCCACGCAATTATGCAACACCCCGTCCCAGTGACCGTAATCTCCCGAAAAACATGCCAAATGCTTGCCTATCTCTCCCATCCCTACATGCAGGTAACTCGGTCCCGGATCGTCTGACTCGAAGGAGGTAAAGATTTGTCCCCTTTCAAAATATTCCAGCGGATCCCGGTGCCGCAAGTCATAATGTTCGTATAGGCTGCGATCGTCTATTTTTGTCGGGTCGTGTTCCGCATTCCACAGCAACTCGAACAGATTTTTCGCCTGGTTAATCAGGTTCACATTATTAGCACCCTTCTCCTGAAGCAATAGTTTCGTATACTCAATCAAAGAAGGACGATAGGGATGCTTGGGGTCGAAGTCCCGGATGCGCTTTTCCCAATGTTCGTGGAAAGCATGGGCCAGATCGGGCAACCAACCACAACCTCCCTCTAAAAAGCCTACCCTTAAGCTGGGAAACTGCTCAAATGCCCCGTCAAATACCATCCGCGCTAGTGCTAACTGTTGCTGGTTCCGCTGCACGAAAATGTGGGTCAGCACGAAAGTTTCCGTATGATCGGAAATTCCCCCTACCATGTAAGAACCCGGTCCCCCGTGGATGCCTAAACCAATGTCTAAATCCACTGCTGCTTGTAAAATGGGTCGGAAGTCCGGATGACTGATTGCTTTACAGGTGCGTATCTCTGGAAAGGCATCCGGTGCTTTCGGATGGGGAATGGGCATGTTTGGTGCCACAGCAACAGAGATCATCCCCAGTTCCTCTACGCAGCGCCGCATCTCCTTAACTGCAAAGTCTACATCCTGTAACGGGATTACGCCTATGGGTTTGAGTCGATCGCCATAGGGGCGGCAGTCGTCGGCAATATAGTTATTATAGGCGTGACAGAGGGCAAGGGCCAGATCGCGGTCCAGAATGCTAGAAAACATCAGATTGAAGGTACCGTAGATTACCTGCACGTCAATGCCCTCTTTCTCCATCTGTTCGACTCGCACCCGGTTGAACATCGCACCCAGGGTAGTATCCGGATGCAGGTTGCGGAAACCCCCTTTGCCCAAACCCTGTGGTTGGGGAAACATCCGCACGAAATCATTTTTCCCTGTTTCTGGATTGAAATCTACGACCTTTCCCCGCTGATCTCCCAGACTATCGACTATTAAACCTACCCGATCGCGATATTCTGGTTCTAGATACTCCCGCATTACCAGGGGATTCTCGATCTTGTGGGCGTCCGCATCAATTACCAGTAAACCTTTGTACATCTTTTACTTTGTCCTTTGACTTCTTATTATGTTAGCGCCTCTGGTGGAAAAAGGTGGGCGGTGCCCACCCTACGCATCTCGTTATCTTATCGCCTTTGGTGGGCGGTGCCCACCCTACCAGTTTCGCGATTCATGTAAGTCCCGATTTGGCGTAAACCAAACCAATTTTCTAACGACCAGGACAGGGATGCCAGTATAGTAATGCCGGGATACTTGACAAATGCAGGTTCGTTCTTCTCGAAGACTGCATGTCCCCCCAAGGCAAATACTTGGGTCAGTATCACGCACAGAACTGTCCACCGCCAGTCGTAGAATAACACTACTACAGCCGCGATCGCCAATATATTGGTGAGGTGATGCAGCATCTGATTGACTGGATGCTGATGGCTAGCAATAAAATGGGCTTTCGCTTCTTGGAAGTAACTCAATGCCATTCTCCTAAGTTACAGATTCTTCTCCTAATATCACAGTTCGATCGACTTGGCGACTACCACCATCGCAACTGCAAATGACCCCTTACGGGTTGCTTCAGTTCTTCCTCTGTTAGCCAGTCTACAGGCTTGTAGGTACCAAAGACACGGTCCCACCAATCAACAGCCAGACCAAAATTATGTTCCCACATGCCGTATTTATGATGCACGTAATGAACGGGCATCGCCATCCAGAAGCACTTGGTCGGGTTATCATGTTGTAGCTGATGGGCATAGGCGGCAAAGGCAGCAAACACCAGTCCTCCCAGGAACCAACCAATTCCTGCTGCCCAGGAGATGAAGAACATCATACACATTACCACAAAGCTGCCGACGATGTAATCCCGAAATTCCCAAACTACGCCCTGTCCCTCGTTGCGCCGGTGATGGTCCCGATGGCGTTTGCCAATTTTCGGCGAGACATGCATCAGGCGATGCAGCCAATATTCTACTAAACTTCCCAGGATAAAGGATCCTAGGAAACAGACAACTCCTACTCCTATGCTGCTTAAGGCGATCATCGACTATCCTTTCTTACCCTTGCGACATTCGGTCACCTTCGATATTTTGACATAATCCCCTCCAGAATGCAAGGCCGATCGGGGGGTTTGTTCTCTGTCTGCTGAAATTAATAAATTCTTAAGCCTTGACATGAATTTTAATTGCTATAGTTGAAGAAACTTCGATCGCTGGTCATAGCCATGTCAAGCAATAAAAAGCCTAAAAAACAGAAGTTTTCCAGTTTTGACAAAGCAAAAGCATTCAAGCAACTTAATTTAACGGACTTGCTTCCCTGGGATCTGCAAGGGGAACCAGTACAACCCAGTGATTTTTTTCAACAGCGCCTGGCGAGACTGAAAAATTTCGATTTAGAAAGCTGTGAAGAGTCGAAAAAACTGCTGATAGATGCCATTTGCGAAGAGGCGATCGATGCTTGTGTCCAGCTAAAAATTTGGAAAGGTGCTAGCATTGAAAGTGACGTTGCTAATGGCTATGTTGATTACCTGATTGCGGAAAATAAGCGGTATCTAGAAGCCCCCATGCTTTGTATTATCGAAGCCAAAAAAGATGACTTTGAGCAAGAAATGGCACAATGTTTGGTGGAAATGCAAGCCTGTCACTGGACAAATCAGCAAATTGGGAAAAATATTGATGTTTTGGGAATAGTCACCAATGGCAGCACTTGGAACTTTTACAAGCTTACTCCAGAAGGGCAAGTTTACGAAAGCCTTCCTTACGCCGACGATCACCCAAATTATGGGCTTACTTCATTATGTTTTTGAACAATGTCAGCAAAACCTCAACTGTTCGTAGTAAGCAGTTTAGTGCTTACATTTCAGGTTCGTAGTAAGCACTAAAGTGCTTATCTTTCCCTGTTACTAGGAGTAAGACGATCGCCCTCTAATCAGAGATAGAGATAATATAGTTTCTCAGGGTAGCGATATTCTTATCATAGGCAGATTGTTCGCCCAAGGAAATCCCACTGCGGACAAAATACTGGAATGGTAATGAGCGATCGCCAAAGAAGGTGACAAACCTGGTTGCAGGGTATCACCATTGATACCGACGCCCGGTACCGGTTTTTGTAATCCTGGAGTTCAAAGATCGCTTGCTGAGAAATTGCTTAAGACCGATATCGTCATACTTTACAGGATCTCTGGCAGCTTAACACCCAAGACTAAAACCTGTCAAGTCTCATCAACTCCGATCGGGCTACATTTTCGTTAATTTTCGATGAAAATTTTATCGATTGACATTTCAAACATAATCAGATAATATGGTTACTGAGGCGATCGCCTTGGTCGCCGTGCTCTGATATTTGACTAACCCCGGAGAGAGAATGACAAATTTATTGCTGCCGTTATTTACAAAGATAGCCAAGTATAGTAAAGAGAGGTTTGTAGCAAAAACTATTCAGGTGGATGCCGTCCAGGAAAAGTTCCTCTTTAACCTATTACGCGCCCATCAAGATACTCAATTAGGTCGCGTTGACGGGTTGTCTGAAGTGAGGAAGATCGACCAGTTTCGCGATCGCATTCCCATCAGGCCCTACAGCAGCTACGAACCATACTTGGAAAAGATTACCCAAGGAGAAAATCACATCCTGACTGCCCAAAAAGTAATATACATGACTTTGACTAGCGGGTCAACGGGCAAGCAGAAACTAATTCCCACCACCAAGAAATCTCAAAGCATAGTCCGGAATGCGAGTCTAGTCAGCATGGGATTTCTGGCAGAGGCATTGGCAAAACGAGGGCAGAAGTTTGGTAAACTGCTGGTGACTAACTCAGTGCAACAATGGGGACGTACTCCTGGGGGAATTGATTATGGGCCATCCAGCGCCGGGGTCCTGCGTCTGGACAAGCGTCTGTTTGCCCAATTATTTGCCCACCCCTACGAGACGGCCAAGCTAAAGGATAGTCTGACGCGCCATTATGTGGCCCTGTTGTTTGCCCTGGGCAACTGGGAAATGGGGGGGACGATCGCTAATTTTCCCATGTTGATTCTGCGGACTTGCAACTATTTGAGTCAGTATGCCGAAAGTTTAATTGCTGATATCGCCCAGGGGTCGATCACCCCCTGGTTGGAGATGGAACCAGAACTGCGATCGCAACTAGAACGTCAGTGGACTGCCAACCCCGTGAGGGCGCGAGAACTCCAGGAAATCTTACAATCCCACGGAAAGCTGACTCCTAAGTTAGCATGGCCCAATCTGGCGGTGGTAGCAACGGCGAGGGGCGGAACTTCCGATTTTTACTTTCAGCGGTTTCCCGAGTATTTTGGGGATACGGCAATTTTCGGAGTTGTCTTCTCTTCGGCGGAAGGGATGTTCGGCATCTACCCGGATGTGAATACAGATGGTAGCATTTTAGCCATTGAGAGTGGCTTTTTTGAATTCATTCCCGAAGACCAATGGGGAGTAGAACATCCGCAAACCTTGCTGGCGACGGAAGTGCAGGTAGGACAAAGGTATCGCATCCTGACAACTACCTACAGTGGATTTTATCGCTACGACATTGGCGATGTCATCGAGGTAGTAGGATTTTATCAGCAAGCACCGCTGATCGTGTTTCGCTATCGCCAAGGGGGACAAATGTCCAGTACCACTGAGAAAACTAACGAACATCACGTTACTCGGGTGCTTCAGACCCTGCAAGGTGAGTTTCATCTACAGTTGGAGGACTTCTGCATTACTCTCTCGGAACGGGACTTTCCCGCCCGCTATCTGATTAATATCGAACTCGCTGACGGCGATACCCTGTCCGACCCCAAGCATTACTGGAAAGGTGCGATCGCCTGTTAGGGGAAAACAACACCCACTATGCAATTTCGCGCCAAAGTGACATCCCGCCGCCGCGCCTGCGCCTGCTAGAAAAGGGAAGTTTCGACATTTTGCGTCAGCGCCAGTTAGCGCGAGGAATACCTGATTCTCAACTTAAATTTGCCCATATCAGCGAAGACCGGAATTTTCTGGAGGGGTTACTCGTAGAAAAGGAAGTGAGGCTGCCAGGAGATATCAACTAATGATATCATCTGTTAGATAGTTATTAACAGCTTACACTATTGTCAATAAACTGGAGGCAGAGTCTCAGAATATTCGTTCCCAGCCCGAGACTGAGAACGAGGGTAGAGGTTAAGCTTAATTTAAGATGCTATTAGTCGGTATAACACCGACTTTAGCTATTAGCAGGGGGTTTGAACCACCTGCGGGTTGGCGGGCGATCGGGTTAATGTGGGCAAACGGGAGGAAGACATCTACAATGAATAAAGTAACAAATCATATCTGTAGGGAAGAGATATCAGAACTCACGCCCGAAAGATTTGTGAGAGAATATCAAAAACCAGGGATGCCGGTAGTGATTAAAGGATTAATGGCGGACTGCGAAGACTGGAGTTTGGACTATCTTTGCCAAGAGTTGAGTTCGCAAGAGTTTCTGTCCCGGTGGTACGGAAACCCGAGGTACAAATTGGACAAACGCCAATGGCAAAACATTGGCAGTGGGGTCCAGACCAAAAGTTTGCCTTTTACTACCTATGCAGAAATGTTGCGCAACCATACAGCCCACGAACAGGACATTTACCTAGCTAAATGTTCCCTAAAAGATACGTCTTTGGAGGAAAAAGCATCTCGAATAAAGATAGGAGAGAAGTTGGGTTTAGAGAAACCCGCTAGCGACTTTAATATGTGGGCGGGACCGGGAGGTCACGTGGAAGCTTTACATTACGATACTCTGGATGGAACATTAATGCAACTGCACGGTGCCAAAAAATTGGTGCTGTTCCCCAGTTCTCAGACGGCTAATCTTTATCCCTTTCCAGTTTCCGTGCATTTGCGCCACGGCTTAAAGTTGCGTTCTTGGTTCAGTCAGGTGTACCCGGAAAAACCAGATATGCAAGTTTTTCCTAAATTAAGAGAAGCGCTACAATACAAGCAGGAAGTAATATTGCATCAAGGGGAAACCCTCTTTATTCCTGCCGGTTGGTGGCATGAAGTGACGGCTTTGGGAAATGAAATGGTCTGTTCTGTGAATCGCTTTTGGGGCGTATATCCTCGATCGAGGGCGCTATTTTCCTACAGTGCCTGGCGCACCTATTTAGGCATACTATTTGCTATGCCCTATATGCTAACACAGGGGGCGATCGCCCTCTTGAGTCGGGACAGGAAACAAAGGCTTGCCCAGCTTTGGCGGATGCTGTAATGTCAACTTAGGTCAGAAACCGGGTTTGGAGTCCAAACCCAGTTTCTGAGATCCCACAGGAGAATAAATCATGACGATGACTGCGGTACAAGAACCACCACCACAAACCACTCAGCGAGTAATCTTAGAGAATGTCAGTTGGGAGACTTACAAGCAACTATTGGCAGAAATGGGCGATCGGCGCACCTCGCGGATAGCCTATAATCAAGGAGTGCTGGAAATCATTATGCCATCAGACCGCCACGAAACTTATAAGCAACTACTAGAACGAATGGTGAATACTCTGACAGAAGAACTGAATCTCAGGGTAAAGGGGTTTGCTTCGACAACATTGAATCGAGAAGATCTCCGGAAAGGTGCCGAACCTGACTCCTGCTATTACATCCAAAATGTCGATCGCATTAGGGGTCGCACTGTAGACCTGGCGATCAACCCACCGCCGGACTTGGTAATTGAAGTCGATATAACCAGTTATTCCCGGCGCCGATTTGAAATTTACAAGCAGCTAGGGGTGCCGGAAATTTGGCGCTATCTGGGACAAACTGTCAGAATTAACCAATTGCAAGAAGGGGAATATGTCGAACTTGACTATAGTCCCACATTTCCCTTTGTTTCTGCGGCGACGCTCAATCAATTTCTCCAAAGGGCAGAAACCACTGATGATACTACTATGATTCGGGCCTGGCGTCAATGGGTAGGAGAGCCACGGGAAAGCTAGTCCACTTGTCAGATCCAGATAATTGTCCTTAATACCATAGGTTGGGTCGATGCGCGATTTTTCGCGCAGCGTGGGGTAGTGCGAGTAGCGCGACCGCCCGACTGTGGCATCGAATATCGCAAGCGTTACCCAACCTACAGTGCTTCATTTCCTTCAAATTTATGCTATGATGAAAATCATCACCAGCAAACATTAGATAAATTTAAGGATCCTGATGAACCAAGAAGAACAGAACCCATTGAGGAGTAAACTAGAGAAAGAATTGCAAGAGTCGCAATGGTTACAGAAGTTCAAGCAACTGAGTGAAGGACTCAGGCAAATTAAAGCAGAAATTCCACTCACCCAACTCTGCACGCTAGAATGGATGACGGATACCGAAAGCCTGATAATTCACTGTCCTAACCCAGAAGTGAGGGCCGGGTTGTCTCAGCAAATATCCCAGATCGCCCAAATCAATATTGGGCCCAACCTCTTCATCCTCAAATACCCAAACTACCAAGACATTATCATCCATCCTAATTGTTGAAAATTGGGAATTGAAAATTGGGAATTGTGCGAGCAATTAATCCAGTACTTCGGAGCGCAAATTCTCAATTAGCAGGAAATATTAGCAATAAGCAATTAGTCAGAGCTGATGTTACAATATGTAGATTTGTAGAGAAGTTGTGTAGATAGGTTATTTATTATGGCATCGATCGCCCGCAAGAACCTATTGGAAGACATTCCCCGCTTCCTCGTAGCCCAGGCAGGGATTATGTTTGCCGTCAGCCTGGTGACGATTCAGACCGGCATACTCAAGGGGTTTACTCGCTCGACGGTGCAGTTGATCGAAAATTCCCCAGCTGACATCTGGGTAGCATCCCAGGAAATGTTGCATTTAGAATTGACAAAGCCCCTGCTGTTGGAGTACGCTTTACTGGCTAAACAGGTGGAAGGGGTCGATCGGGCGGAACCCTTGATGAGAGGAATAGCTCAGTGGAATGTTCCCGGGGCGGAACTGACTCCTGTGAAGGTATTCGGTTTCGACCCAGAGGGGCAATTATTTTTACCTGGCAAGGTCAACCCCAGCAGCTTGCCGGCCATAAAGGAACCTTACACCGCGATCGTCGATGCTAGCAATTTAGATTCCCTCCATGTCCTAGGTGTGGGCGATCGGGCAGAAATTGGCTCTTTGCCAGTGCGGTTGGTAGGCTTAACAAAAGAAACTCAGTCGATCGTATCGAGTCCCTTCGTGTTTACCTCCTTGAAAACCGCCAACTCCTATATCAATGCTGGCGTCACTTCTAAGCTGAACTGCAAGTTGCTACCCGAGGACGATATCAAATGCGTCACTGTTTACGAACAGGAAGAAACTAGCGAAACATCAGAAATTTCTCCTCCCAAACCCTTAAACTTAACAGACCAGATCGTCTACGTGTTAATTCGGGCCAAACCGGGGAGGATCTACAGGCACTCAAGGGGCGGTTAGAAGCGGCTTTGCCAGATAGCCGGGCTTATACTCGTGCGGAAATGGCTAACCAGACCCGCGACTACTGGCAGCAGCGCAGCGGCATTGGATTTATTCTCGGTTTGGGTGCGGCAGTGGGTGTGATTGTGGGTATGGTAGTTGTCAGTCAGATCCTTTACTCTTCTGTATCCGATCATCTCAAAGAGTTTGGAACGCTCAAAGCAATGGGGGCGTCTGACTGGGTAATTTACAGTGTCATTATCGAGCAAGCCCTGTGGATGGCAGTTCTAGGATATGTTCCTAGCATACTACTTTGCTTGGGGTTGGCATCTTGGGCCTTGGCAACTCAGGGAATTATGATTTTGATCACGCCCCTATCTGCCGCCGGAGTTTTGGGAATTACCCTGCTGATGTGTGTCGGTTCAGCTTTCTTCGCCATTCAAAAAGTGACTCGCGTCGATCCGGCGATCGTCTTCAAAGCCTAAAACTCGATCGCAATTAGCCATTCGCAATTATTTACTTTATCAGACTTATGAGTAATTCTCAAATTGCTGGGTTTTCGCAAATCCATATGGGGGGTGCACGCTACGCTACTACTATCGATCGAGAGCGCAGTAACGCATCGGCTATCTCTGCTGTCGGGATAGAGATGGTTTTCGGTTCGGGTGCTGCGCGCTTTCAGGCCCTTCAGGGCATCGATCTGCAGATCCAATCGGGCAGTATCCAACTGTTGATGGGGCCATCGGGTTCGGGTAAAACTACTTTACTCTCAATTTTAGCTGGGCTGCTGACGCCCACGGCTGGCAGAATCTATCTATTAGGAGAAGAGATTACCCAATTGTCCCGCACTCAGTTGTCCCGCTTCCGCCTGAAAAACATTGGCTTTATTTTTCAGGGGTTTAACCTGTTTCCGGCCCTGACTGCGGGTGAAAATATTGAACTTGCTCTCCATCTTAAAGGCATTCGCGGCAGAACCGCCAGATATCAAGCACGAGAGTTGTTGGCAGCGGTGGGGTTAGGAGATAAAGTTAAGTCCCGCCCTCGCGATCTCTCTGGGGGACAAAAACAACGGGTCGCGATCGCCCGCGCCTTAGCTGGCAATCCCCAGTTAATCATGGCCGATGAACCTACTGCTGCTTTAGACTCTCAGAGTGGACATAATGTGATTCAATTACTGCGTCAGTTGGCTAAGGAACAAGGCTGCACTGTCTTGATGGTAACTCATGACCCCAGGATTATCGATGTGGCCGATCGGGTTGCTTACCTGGAAGATGGTATCCTCAAACCAGAAGGTTCGTAAATATATCTTGTACCTTTCTCAATTCGAGGCAGAGTTTCAATTTTTCCCCGGCGCCTTCGTGCCGGGGAAGCACTTTAGTGCTTACTACAAACCGCTTACAATTTATTGAGATGCTCCAATGTCTTCACAAATGTCTGTCTGCCAGAATTTCCAAAGCCCGGTCCGAGCATCCCATTAACCACAAGTCTGACATCCCAGTTTTGTCCCCCAATAAAATTCGCCGTCGGCACCGAAAGCTTTCCTCCTCTAAATATGCTCCCAACAAAATTCGTTGTAGAGAAGGATTCCAAATACCCGTTCGCCCGTGAAGGACTCGCCAGTTGTCAACCACCAATACCTGTCCTGGAGCTAGCAAAAATTCCGTATTATATTTAGGATCTTGCAACAGTTCCGAAAATCGCCGATAGGCTGCCAACAAGTCTTCAATCTTATCGTAGGATACTTCTAGCGGGATCCGCGTGTTATGATTGTACCGAATTTGATACACATCCCCATTTTCATCCAAATTAATCAGATGGTTGCGCCGATAAGCGTCCCATTCGTACTTCCGCGCACTGGACTCATTCTCTGATAGTTTCTCCTCCACCGAAAGCCGCTTGCGACCTGCTGGTATATATTCCGTGGTTAGCAATTCAAAAAAACAGGGATTTTCTGTTTTGATAACCTCTGCCAGTTTGAAACCGTCAACGACGGTGGAATATGCTTGGCGATCGTTATCCGGATTTTCGTAGAGGATACATTCCAGAAATTGCAGCCCGGTGGAATGTCATAGGCGGTAACATCCGTATGATTTCTTAAAGTTCCCACTTGATAGGAATGTTGGATAGCCTGAGCTTTTGCGTTGCTTCTATCCATCGTAAACACATTGGTGGGATGGTATCGTTGCCGCAGCGGTCCTACCCGTTCCACCAGTGCCCGAAAGCTCTCTTCATTCTTCGGGGCGTTGTCAATGACTGCCACCCCCAGTTCGACCATCTTATTGAGGAAGAGCAATAACACCCCATCGTCTTTCATCACCTCATGGTAATCCAAATAAGGCACTGACACTGACGAGTCCCACAGTTGAGGTTTGCGGCGTTGCTTCAGGGCCGGGTCGTTTTGGCAGTGAACCCGCAGCCACGAGGCATCAAAGACACTTTGATGACCTGCTTGGTCGCCACCCCAAATAATATCTAAATTGCCTTCGCGATCGAGCTTAACCTCTTCGGGAGTTGGGTTCAAAGGCATTTTGAGCAAATCGTGCCCGCTGTTGATGCTCAAAGTATCTAGATGAAAGAATTTAGGAGACCGACAGCTATCTAAAAGCCAAAGGTTATGGTAAAAACTTTCGTGACCGTCTTTCCAAACGATCTGTACCCCGTTGTTAGTTGTTGCCACCGATTCGATGCGAAAAGCAGGTTTAAGTTGCTGCAATGCTGCTGTCATGTTACACCTCCAAGATTTTTTAAATATAGCGAACTGACTAAAGAGCTAAATTTTTGGCAGCCATTTTAATTCAGTCTTTAAGCAGTCTATTGTATCCAAAACGGTCTTTCCCACGTATTAAAACGACTTTCCAATCATCAAGACTAATGTTCTTAATGTTGTATAAAGTTTCTCGATGACCTTTCTCAAGAACTTCTTGAGTATATATGCGAGTGTCTGTTCTTACGAAACGACCGCTTATTGCCCATCTCGAATCTTCTGTTGTATTATCAACAGAACCATGAATAACTCTCTCGCAAAACAGAAAGAATTGCCCAGCTTTCATTTCGATTGACTTTTTCTCTGCACTATCAACTGGATAATCTAGCTCTGCAAAAAAACTATTACCATATAAGCGAAAGTTTTCGGCTTCATAAATTGACTTTTCTCCTAGTTTAAGGGGATACATCTCCTTATGAGTTCCAGGTATCAGAGTCATACACCCATTCTTCTCATTAGCTTCTGTCAATGCAACCCAGCAAGTTATTTGATAAAGTTCATCCGTACGGGGTGGATTGACAACAGATTCTCTCATATCCTGATAAAGCCAAGTGCTGTTTTGATGCAATTGAGTACCCTTACTATGAGGACTCACATTAAAAAAAGCAGATCGCCATAAAATTAGATCGGGACCTAATAGTTGGGCACAACGTTCCGTGATTTCAGGCAGTTTAAATAAGTCCCTGATTTTTGAGTTATCCAAATGGCGATTGATGAAAGTGTTATATCTGTTGAGTCCGGTTTTTTTATACTCCTCCGTTATTTTATTGCGTGCATTTTTCGCTACTGGCAATAGACCTTCAGTAATATTTTTTTCTTCCTCAAATTGATAATTGTTAGCTAGGAAAGATTCAGTGTTAAGTACTGAGTTTAGTAAATCATGTCGTAAGTTTTCCGCTTGCTCTGGGGACATTAAATCAAAAGGACCAAGATATCCATTCTCGTAGAAAAACTTAATGTCTTGTTCGCTCAATTGAAACTCTGGGCGAACAGATTCTCTGGGACGGTAATCTTTAGGTTCTTTGAACTGACAGTAATAATCAAAAAAATACCTTTCTCCCTCCCGAACTAAATGCTGTCCAGAACATCTTATTGTTCCATCCAGTTGGTAAGTTATCTCTTAAGCCCTCTGGAAGAAAGGCATGAAGAAACTTGAGCTTTGTCAATGTGTAAAGAAATGCTAGTCTCAGAGAAAATGTCAAGTTGAATTTATTCACTTTTTACAAATCAGATAGGATTACTATAGAAGTCGTTTTTTAGCTCGTGGTGCGGTCTGCCAGAATTTCTAAAGCGCGATCCGAACATCCCATTAACCACATATCCGGCATCCCACTTTTTTTCCCGAGCAACAGTCGCCGTCGGCTGCGGAATGTTTCCGGCTTCATATACGCTCCCAGTAAAACTCGTCGCAGCCCGGGATTCCTAATGGCTGTCCGCCCGTGAAGTAACCGCCAGTTATCGTTAACTAATACCTGTCCGGGAGCTATAAGAAATTCGGCGTTATATTCTGGGGACTCAGCTAGGGCAGTAAATGCTTGGTAGGCTGCGTACAAGTCTTGAATTTTGTCCGGGGAAACATCGAGCGGCACCCGGTCTTTTTCATTGTGACGAATCTGGTAAATTTCGCCATTTTCATCCAAATTAATGACGTGCTGGCGATAATAGGTTTCCCATTGGTATTTCTTAGTGCCCTTTTCCTTGTCAGATACTTTTTCCTCTACACCCAGCCGTCTGCGACCTGTTGGTATATACTCTTGGGTGAGTAGCTCGAAATATTTTGGCTGCTGAGTCCTCAGAACTTCAGCAATTTTGAAACCATCTACCAGAGTGGAATATCCTTGTCTGTCATTGTCAGGATTTTCGTATTCAATACATCCGAGAAATTGAAGTCTGGGAGGAACGTTGTAGGAGACGTGATCGGTATGATTGGGCAACTGTTTCAGGTACTTATAGGCGTGGTGAATCTTCCCCGCAAGTTGGTCGGCTGTATCTAAAGTATAGATGTCGGTAGGATGATATCGTTGCTGAATCGGTCCGACGCGCTCTACTAATGCCTGAAATGCTTCTCTCGTTTTGGGAAAACTGTCAATAATTACCATTCCCACATCCAGCATTTTATCCAACCAATGCAGTAGCGTTTCATCGTCCCTCATCACTTCCTGGTAATCGAAGTATGGGATGGACAGCGATGAGTCCCACAGTTGGGGTTTTCGTCGCTGTTTGAGAGCGGGCTCTTTTTGACAGTGAACTCGCAGCCAAGATGGATCGTAGACGCTATGATGTCCGGGTTCTTCACCGCCCCAAATGATATCTAAATTTCCTTCGTGGTCTATTTTGACCGTTTCAGTTATCGGATTTAGTGGCATTTTCAGGGGGTCGTGTCCTTCTCCTTCTCCACTGTTGAGGCTTAATGTGTCTGGTTGAAAACATTTGGGAGAGTGGCAAGTGTCGCGCAGCCAGAGGTTGTGATAAAAGCTTTCGTGACCATCTTTCCAAGTAATTTGCACCCCGTTATCGACGGTGGTAACCGATTCGATGCGAAAAAGCAGATTTGAGTTGCTGAACTAATGTGACCATATTACTCCTTTTATCGATCAATAGAGCAGTTTAACCGTCTTGCGGTTGACCTAGGGGAATTTTTAACCAAGTATTATGCTCTTTGGTTAAGACACAATCGATTGTTGCATAAATACTGCCTTGTTTCCTCTGATAAACTACTTCTTTTTCCGAAAGTGATAGAGGATTTGTGTGCCATACTCCAGGGTGTATTGATATGCCGCAACTCCCATCTGAATAAAGAGCTACAAAATCTTCAGGTTTGACATCTTCTTTAGGAGGAGCCAAAAGAAATATACTTGGTTCGCCATTTTTAGGGATAAAAGCTTCTCCTGCATCCAGATGGGCACTCAGCCAGTTTACCAGAACATATTTAGAGTTACTTCCTGGTTCGGATACAATCTTACCTGCAGCACCGCCGCGAGCATTCTGATGACCAGCAGAAAATATAGTCGAACCCTCCCAATAAACTCTGAACTCCTCTTCGATAACGGTACCGTAACCTCCCTTGGAAATTAGAGGTCGTTTTCCTGGAGCTGGCCATTTGCATAACTCTATTTTTGCATCTTCAAGATCCGTGAAGACAACTCCTAATCCCAGAGCATTTTGGGAATTCAACCTTTTTAAGGGAACATCATAGTAATTGACTGTGGCCGCCATTTTTTCTTGAATTTAACTAAGAATTGAACTGTTAATGGAAAGTTCGATCCCACTTGCCAACTAAGTTGACGGCAAATGGCTGAGGAAAATACTGCTCAAAAATCCTGTAGTAGAGTAATTCCTCCTTACTTTTTATGGGGTCTCCCCGAAAGCGTGCCCGATCGAAATCTTGGTCAGAAATGGTAGCCTCAGCGTGAGCTGCTAAAACTTTAGAGGAAGCACAACCATGAGCAAATTCCATCTTGTCTCGCCAAACTATTTCTGGGGGTAAATAGTCTTCAAAAGCTTTACGGAGCAACCATTTTTCAATGCCAAATCTCTGGTAAAGCTTGAGAGTAGGATCTATAGTCAATGCCATTTCCACAAAGTCTAGATCTAGAAAAGGCACTCTTGCTTCTAAACCATGAGCCATTGTCATTCTGTCTAATTTTTGCAAGTTGAGATTATGTAATCCTTTAATCCGAAATACTAATTCTTGATTTAAAGTCTTGCCATCATTGTAATCAGCTAGATAACTATAGCCAGCAAACAACTCATCTGATGCGTCTCCTCCGAGAACCACTTTGACATATTGGCTAGCAAGATGAGATAGCAAGTAGGTAGGTACACAACTTCTTAACCAAGCGGCATCATAGGATTCAAAGTGGTAAATTACCTCGGGTAGAACAGAAAGCATTTCTGCTTCTGAGTAAATATATTCGTGATGAATTGTTCCTAAATATTCTGCTACTAATCTTGCTGCTTTCAGATCGGGAGAGTTAGCAAATCCGGTGGAAAAAGAATGTAGTTCTGACATATCTCGCTTCATTAAGGCCGCAATGATGCTAGAATCGAGTCCTCCACTGAGAAATACTCCTACAGGAACGTCAGACATTAAACGCCTGCGGACACTTTGAGAAAGTCCTTGGCGAATTTTTTCTAAAATCACCTCTACATCTTCTAAAAACACATCGACTTCGGGAAAATCGTAGTAGGATTGTAAACCCTCATTAGAATGGTAATAATGTCCTGGAGGAAACTCTTTAATTTGTTCGCCATGCTTTATTAAAGCTTTGATTTCCGAAGCAAAAAATAAACCTTCTTCACTTTGAGCATAGTATAATGATTTAATGCCTAAGCGATCGCGCACGACAAAAAATTCCCGATCGCTAGCCAATATCAAGCTAAACATACCCCTGAGTTTTTGAGGCATCTGAGTGCCAAACTTTTGGTATAGTGGTAGCAGAATTTCTGTATCGCTGTTCGTTGAAAAGTTGTAGTTTCCCTGCAAGCGATCGCGCCATTGTTGATGGTTATAAATTTCTCCGTTAGCAATAGCGTATAATTTGCTCTGCGGATCGTATAATGGTTGCTGTCCTCCTTCTACATCAATAATGGCAAGACGATTATGTCCTAAAGCATAGTTTTCCTGGCAAATGCTACTAGTCCCATCCGGTCCGCGATGAGCTAAGATTGACAAGGCGTCTTCAAAGCCTGGTAAATTTGAGCCAAAAAATCCAACTATTCCACACATATCTTTATAGTCAAGGTAACCTCAAGGCTTTCCATCGCAATTGGACTTTTGTCCTACTTGTCTAGCTTTTCGGAATTAGGGAACTCCCAATAAATAATCCTCCAGAATTATCCAGCGGTCTATATACACCGCTTGGTACGACGAGCGGGCATTGGATAATTTATTTTTTGGGACTTTCTTATCATATCGCCCAATCCCCGTTTCACACCTCTACCATAAGTGGTAAATTAGTCAATTTTTTCCCGTTCGCAGTTTCATAACCATTGTAGTCCAATGTCTCCCCATTAGGCGTGAGAGTCTGGTAGAATACTTCCCTCACTTGGTTGTTTTCGTCGGCGATCAGCACCCGCGCCCGGTGTCCAGTACCCATGACTTCCGAGCGATCGCAATATTCGTTTGCCCAAATTATCAAGGTATCTCCTGGTTTGCACAATAGAGCACCACCACCATTGGGACAAATTTGTCCGCTTCCTGCCAGTCCTGGCAGCACATAAGTAGACCACCGGTTCCCATTGTCAATGTTGACAATTTCCACTTCTTCTAGGGGGATAATTCCCACTTTGTCCAGTAGTTCCTGGTCGATAGTGATGCTACCTACATAGTGCCGGTTGGCTTCAGTTACGCGGACGCGATGCAGCTTTGCATGCATGAGCTTTATTGTTCCCATGTTCTCTCTTTTCTCCTGACTTCAGTTTTTTCGACCAATCGAAAACTACTTCTTTTGGAATACCATAGCATACATGGGTTCCGTCTCGAAAATTGTAAATTCCTCTCGGCTGATTAAACTCCAAGGGAGTTCGGACATTACCTGGTGCAATACAGCATTATTTTCTTGGTAGTCCACGCGCACTGTGAGTACAAAGTATCCGCCTGATTTTAACATGGTATTGAGGTTGCGCAAACCCTCCGGACTGGCGTGACCAAAGGTAAATACCCCTACCGCTATTATAGCACCAAAGCTGTTCGGAGGGCAACCCTTTATTTCTGCTTCTAGCTTCCCTTGATACAGGGCTTGATAAACCCCCTTTTTTCTGGCCACTTCTAGCATTTCTGACGAGAGGTCGATCGCCGTTATCTTGCTATAGCCCAGTTCCCCCAGGGCCTCCCCCACCATTCCCGTACCGGCCCCTGCATCTAGTATACTCGCTTCTTTATCGGACAGCACTTTGGCTAAGGCTCTGGCTGATTTAATTGGACTGATGCGATAGGGTCGATCTAATTCTGCATCGTATATGCGCGACCACGCATCGTATCTTGACTGCAACTTTTGGGTGTCCTTGGTTTCGTAGATCCAGGACAGGCGATCTCTCACTTTTTCTCCCACAAAGAAACTCCATCCCAGTTCCTTAACAGCAATAGCCTCGCACATTTTCTCATATGCTGCACTCAGTTCTGGATATTGCGGCTTAGCTAGCTGGGAGAGAGACTCATAGCTTTTGTGCAGATGTTCGCTTAAGTCTTCTGACTCCAATACCATCAACCCTAGCTGACTCAATACATCGATATATTCCGACTGGCTGTAGGTTGGTTCAAATAACAGGCGATCATATACGTATTTTCGCCCTTGTTCTGTTATCTCTTTTACTGGCGTTACCAGATCGTCAAATATCAATATCCCCCCTTCTTTGAGTACCCGATGAATTTCCTGCAACCCCCTATAGCGATCGTGAACGTGGTATATTGTTGCTTGACTCCATACATGAGTAAATTCACCCTCGGCGAAGGGCAGATTCGTCACCGACTCTTTCTCGAATTCTAGCTGCAATTCGGGATTTTCCCTGGCCTTTGCTCTGGCATTGTCAATGCGAACCTGACTAATATCAATTCCTACCACCGAGCATCCCCTCTGCTGGGCCAACCAGATCGCCGTATTTCCATTTCCGCAACCGATATCCAAGACGCGAGATGATGCATCTATGCCACTTAAGGATAGCATATATTCGTTCCAGCGCTGGCAGGCGGGGATAAATTCTGCTGCCGATGCTTGGGTTTCCTCCTCGAAATAACCCCAGTGCAGACTCCCTTCTGAGTCCCAAAAACTTCGGTATAGACTGTCTTCGGCATCATAAAATGCTTCAGTCTCCGCTTCTGTGAACTTGCTTTTTGTCATCTTTAGACCATCTCTTTTACTATATCCCCCAGGGTTTCTGCTACGGAACGGGGTTGCCAACCCAATTCCTTTCGCGCCTTACTCGCCTCCACCCGCACATTTATATAGTGCTCGCTCCAGACTCAGGGGTTGTTGCCACGATAACAGCCTTTTTATAGGATCTAGCAGGTTCCCTATTACTCGCACCAATGGTTTTTGTTCCTCTGCCGGTACTGCTATCCCTGTCTTCTTGCCTAGGATATCAAACATTTCGTATGTTTTCAAGTCTCCCGCCGAAATAATGTAATATTCTCCTGGTTTCCCCCTGCTGCTGCTAATATCATCCCCTTAATTAGATCCTCAACATGGACAATGCCCGATCTGGCATCAGTCTCCCCTTGAGGAATTGGGCAATTACCGGACCCAAAGTCATCTGCACCCATTATTCCCGATAGTAACAGACTTACTACTGGCAACCCCTCCCTGGCATATTCATCCACTAACTGTTGCGCTAAATATATAGAGAGGTTTGACTGCTGACTAAGTGGGGCAGTTAAACCTCTCGACTCGCGATCCCTTTTCTACGCAACAGCCCCAGAGTTGTGTAAGGCCTGTCCGAATTTCTTAGCATAGCCCTCTATTTTTTCAGCCTGATCCAAACCATTGATGATTTTTCTGGCATGGTAGTAATCAACAATTTGTCCTTTTTCTGGATCCCCGATGTAGTTTTTCAAAGCCTTACCGGTGAATATCCCCAAGAACATGCCATAGAACATGATGACAGCTGCATATCGATCGTCCATCACTGCCTCTGGATCTTTAGTGAAATCATGGCTGTCGGGGTAAAATTCACGGACTATCGGCGTCATTTTCGTATAGTTACGACGTCCAGTAAGCTGCACATAGCCCCGACCCCGAAACTTAGCTCCGTCTCCAGATTGATTGTTGCCCAGGTCAGCTCTATCTTCGTAGTAGCGTGTGAAGTATGCAACAGTTCCATACTCGGAGATAGGTTGCATTGTAAATGCCGTCTCGTGGTAGGTTGTCGCCAACATGTAGGCCAACCATCCGATGCTACGGATTTCCCAGTTGACCTTAAACTCACCTACAGGTTGCACCGGTGGTTCTTCCCAAAAGTTCAGGATTGCTTCCATTCCCTCGACCTGGTTTTGACTCAATTTTCCATGAAACAAGTGATTGCGAACATCGTTGTAAAATACTGCTCTATCCATCGGGACTCTCCTGGCTTAGTGAATACTAGATAACTCCGCACAGTCCAGCTGTGGAAACAAGAATATTATAGCACTATTATCTACTATCTCCTGCTTCTTGCATCTCTTTGACAATATCCCCCAGGGTTTCTGCTACCGAACGGGGTTGCCAACCTAATTCCTGACGCGCTTTACTCGCGTCTACCCGCACGCACCTGTCATATATATAATGTACTCGCTCCCGACTCAGGGGTGGCTGCCATGAAAACAGCCTTCCTATGGGATCTAATACATTTCCTAACAATCTGACTATCGGTTTAGGAGCTTCACCCGGTACTTTTATTCCCGTCTCCTTGCCTAGGATCTCAAACATTTCCCTGGTTTTTAAGTCCCCAGCTGAAATTATGTAATATTCTCCTGGTTTCCCCCCTGCTGCTGCTAATATCATCCCCTTAACTAAATCGTCAACATGAACAATGCCTGTGATGCGATCGCCCCCCGCCCACAGTTTTAAATTCCCTTGCATAAATTGGGCAATTACGGGACCGAAATGGGGGTCATCTCCACCCATAATTCCCGATGGTAACAGACTTACTACTGGCAAACCCTGCCTGGCAAATTCATCCACTAACTGTTGCGCTCGATATTTCGTGCGATCGTATGCTGAAGCAAAGTCCTTCTGCTTCCTGGTAAATGTTTCATTTACCACCTCTCCTTTTGTATCCCCGAATACCCCGATCGTGCTACAATAAACTAGCTTTTGCACCCCAGCAGCTTGAGCAACTTCCAAGACTGCGCGGGTTCCCTCCACATTTACCTTTTCCATTTCCGCAGCATTAACCAACCCTAATTCTACATAAGCTGCCGTATGAAAAACCCAGTCTACAGACGCGATCGCATCTAAGAGTGCTTTTCTGTCAGTGATATCTCCGTAAACTAATTTTACCTGACAACCTTGCAGACGCTTTAAATTGCTAGTTTGGCGGACCAAACCTATTACTTCATCACCCGGTGCAGCTAACTCTTTCACCAAGTGAGAGCCAGTAAATCCGTTAGCTCCAGTTACCAGTACTTTCATAAACCCTTTTCGTAGATGCGATAGGTTTTATATATTTTACCACCCGATGCTTCGATCAGCTTGCGGGAGGGCATGTTATCTTCTAAAATCCAGGATAATTCTGCCCTTTTGTAAGGTTTCCCCTTTTTGCTGCCCCCTTGCATGCCCAGATAAATTAAGGCCAGGGGCACCATTTTCCGGCGATATTCTGGTAGAGAAGACATGGCAGGCACTCTTGCTCGGTCTATCTGGCGACGATACCAGAGAAATTTCAATATGCCCAGCCAGTTTAGCTTCCCATTTACATGTTTCAGGGCAATGTTGTAGTCTGGTAGCCCCATCCAAAAGCCGATCATTTTCCCATTATCTTCCGCCACTGGAAAAATATCCGGATCCACTAGCTGTTGCAAGTCCTGCGCTTCTTCGAGAAACTCTTCCTCCGTGCGGGGGGTGGAACTCCAGTTCGGGGCAAAGGATGTGGTAAATAGATGGTATAGACTGCGGCAGTCTTGCTGAAATCCTTCGCCTTTCGTGCGGATGGGGCGAAAGGTAATGCCGGACTGACAAGCAATGCGATAGCCCTTTTCAAATTTGGGGTCTAGAGGTTTGTCCACATCAAAGTTATAGGCATAGGCATCCTTAGCTTTTTGCCAGCCATCTCTCACCATATATTCCCCATAGTAAGGCGGGTTGTAAGGCATCATCATCATTGCTGGAGAGTCAAACCCATCTACCAATAATAAACAATTGTTGTGGGTTGACAGGTCGATCGGGCCCCGGGCCACGACCATCCCCCGATCGCGCAACCAGCTGATTGCTGTTTCTAATAGTCCCTTAGCAATGCTGAAATCTTCCACGCATTCAAAAAAACCAAACAAACCTATTTGCTTACCTTCCCGTTCTATTAGTCGTTGATTAATAGCAGCGACTATGCGCCCCAGGGGTTGTCCCCCCTCGGAAATGGCAATAAATTGTTGTAATTGACCGTACTCAAAGAAGGGGTTGGTCGAGTTAAACTGTTTAGCCACACTGCTACGCAGGGGCGGCACCCATAATGGATCGTTTTTATATACTCTCCCTGGCACATCCAGAAATAATTCTCGATCTGCTGGGGTAGTGACAGGGGCGATCGTAAATTTAGTCATTAGCTATGAGCTAAATAGACAACAAATGCGCTCAGCGCAACAACTTGCCGCTGAAGCGCAACAACTCTGGCTTCTCGAATTATCCAGCAGGAATCATGGTTTTCGGTTTAATGATAGCATCTCGCACTGCGATCATCGCCTCTATGAGACTATCCATGTCCTGCTTGGTATGGAGGGCATTGGCGGTGATGCGCAGGCGGGGTTTGGCAATAAACCAGATGGGTGAAAGCCAAATTCCGTGCTTTTCCAGCATTTGTCTGCCAAATTCTTTGGGATCGAGTTCTGCTGGCATCAGTACGGGAATCACATTGGTTTCGCCAATGGGGTGGAAATTAGCTTCTAGTAGGCGCGTACGCAGGTAGCGAGCATTTTCCTGGAGAGTTTGCACCCGTTCGGACTGGCGACGTACTTGACGGATACTCTCCAAAGCAGCGGCGGTAGTCGGCGCTGGCAGAGAAATGGTGCCGATGGAAGTGGGGGAGACATCCAGCAAATCAATCAGTTCGGGCAGGTCAGAACTAATTGCGGCCCCCGCTGAGGCGGCAAACTTAGAGAAGGTAGTCATGATAATCGGCACTACCTCCTTTGCGATCGCATCTTGGGGTAAAATGCCAAAATGTTCGTAAATGCCTCTACCCGTGGCTCCGATCGCCCCGCTAGCATGGGCCTCATCCATCACCAGCACGCTGCCGGGATAGTTTTGCATCACATCCAGCATTTCTGGTAGAGGGGCGATATCCCCGTCCATTGAAAACACCGCATCGGAAATCACCATTATCCGATCGCCCGGTTTGACATAGCGACGCAGTTTGCGGGCCAGATCCTGAACATCGCAGTGACGGTAGGGTTTGACTCGCACCTCTGGAGAGTGACCGAACACCTTGCCCGAACGAGTGTTAGCATTGACCACTGCCGATACGATACAGCCGTGGTTGAGCACATCGGTAAGTATTAAGGTCTCGCGGGTATGCTGAAAACCGGGAACTGGCATAGCCAAGTGACAGAAAGCATCCATCAAGGCTTGCATTGCCATCCAGGCATTTAAGAATAGCTGGGTGTGGGGCAGATGCTTGAAAGCCGATATTTCGGACTCCAACTGTCTGTGCAGGTCGATGCGACCGCTCAAGACCGAAGTCGAACTATTGGAAGTGCCATACTGGATAATGGCATCTATGGCCGCTTGCTTGACTGCTTCTTCCTGAACTAAACCCAATACATCATTCGTGCAGAAGGTGAGAACGCTGTGCCGCTTGCCCGTTTCGGGCTCTTCGATCTCAATTATATTCCCCTGCTTGCCATGACAAATATACTTATCGGGATAAAGCCCGGCGTTAGTCAGCTGCTGAACATATTCTTTAACAACTTGCACAAATTTACTCCTCTAATGATCCTCACCACTCACCACTTACCAGTTATCAGTCACCAGTGCCGTTTCCGGTCACAGATGATTGTTGCATATATTGTTCGTACTGTCGGACAATCACCCGCTGGAGGGCGATAATGGCTGGGTTAATTTCCACATAGCGCCGTCCTGGGTTTGCTAGATAGGTACGCTGTTCGCTTTCAATCATCTGGATATCTTGCTGGAGAAATGGCATGAATAAGAAGCGCCAGACTAGCTTTGAGACTAGGGGTTTTATCGGTTTTAGCAGCCATTCTGGCAGGCGCAGCTTTATAAACATCAGGGAAAAAGACCTGGTTTCCGCAGGCCCCACTGGCAGTCGCATCAGATACAGGGAGGAAACGCCCTCTAGAGAAGTGTGATAGTGAGGGTACTGGTATTGGATGCTGACTGTCCGAGTGGTTATCCCAGACCCCGTGGAGCTGATGCCGATAAATTTACTCAACCAACCTTGGTAGGATACCTTATAGTCTGCTTGGACTTGGGCGTCTGATTGTTTTAACTCGATCAGCACCGGGTCGAACCAGCCATTTAAGTTTTTGTGTAAAAACCCGTGGAAGACATCCATCGTGTTTTCGTTGCAGATGGAAAAATGGGCTTGAAAGTGGGCCGGTATTTCCACCATCAACCAGTTGGGATCCTCGTATTCTGGCACTAGCGGCAGTTCCACTATTTCAGAAAGGGCCCGATCGCCCGGAAAAATCCAGATGATGTTATATTTTTCCCGAACTGGATAGCTGCGGGCTTGAGCGCAGGGCAGTTTTTGGCCTTTGGGCAGGTAGGGGATGTTGACGCATTTGCCTTCCCCATTCAATTCCCACCCGTGATAGGGACACAAGAGGTTTCCTTCCCTCGACACTTGACCTCTATGGAGAGCTACGCCTTTGTGAGGACAAGCATCCTCTAGGGCGTGGAGTGCGCCGTTGCTGTCTCGGTAGAGGGCGATCGGCTGTTGCCAAACCACCACTGGCATCACTTTACCTGGTTTAAGGTGGTGTACCCAAGCTACGGGATACCAGTAATTGGGGTTGATGCCCACTTCACGCACGTGATTGCTAATTGTCTGGCTTTTCAGGGTTGTAGCCAGTTCCATCCCAAATTCTCCTGAATAATAATTATCTATGGGTTCTAAGGTCGGATCTTACCTCAAATCTTGTCAGTTGCCCAATGAAGGGAGGGTATAAATGAAACTTAATGCCATAGATGCCATCATCTAAATTTAAGCTTACAGATTTATTGTTGGTCTGATATTTATTAGGTAATGCTCACTTTGCACAAAACTTTTTGGTCCAATCGCTTGCGACTGCCAGTGCTGCTGGTGGCTGGTTCCCTGACGACGATGGCGGGGGGTGTGGTGGCCCCGGTGTTACCGGATGTCATCGCGCAACTCCAGTTCGATCCTGCGGTTGCTGGTAATTTGGTCAGCATACATTGCTTGACCATCGCCCTGTTCAGTCCGCCCCTGGGCATTTTAGCAGACCGGATCGGTCCGGTGCGAGTGCTGGTGCCTTCCCTGGTATTATATGCTGTCTTTGGCATGGCTGGGGCCTGGATCGATAGTTTTGAGCCACTGTTGGCGACGCGGGCCCTGTTAGGGGCTGCCAGCGGGGGTCTGGCGGCGGCGAGTCTGGGGTTACTGGGGCGGATGTATGAAGGTCAGGCCCGATCGCGGGTTTTGGGCTATGCTACCAGTACCCTGACGATTACGGGCATCCTGTTTCCGGCCCTGGGGGCTGGGTGGGAGCTGGTAATTGGCGAATGGCTTTTTTACTCTATGGTTTGGCCTTGCCCCTAGCTCTGTTAGCGATCGCGGTCTTCCCTAATCAGAATAGTATAGTGCGGCAGCCTTCTGGTAAGTCAGGAACTGAGGGTAATCAGCAACTGCTGCAAGTTTTGAAACATCCCCAAACCTGGCGGCTATTGCTGAGTGTGGCTTTGACTTCTGTGGCCATGTATGCTGTAGTCATCTATGGTCCCATTTATCTCAAAGAAACTCTGGGGTTGGGGGCTTTGATGAATGGGATAGTGTTGGCATCCCGGGCCCTGGGGGCGGCTTTTATCTCTGCTTTTGGGGCCAGACAGTTGGCTGAGCGTTTGGGGCCCAAAAAGGCGATCGGGGTTGGTTTGCTGCTGATGGCTGTGACTTTGGTCAGCATTCCTTTCTTGCATCAACTCCACTGGATATTAGTTGCTGCGATTAGTTTTGGTGCGGGCTTTGGCATTGCTCTGCCTACTCTCTATAATAGTTTAGCTGACTGTTCTCCGAAAGATCTGCGAGCGAGCGTTTTGGCTGCGGGCACGGGAGCAGGTTTTTTAGGTCAGTTCATCTCTCCGGTTTTGCTGGGCCCGGTTCTGGAACTGGGGGGACTGGAATGGGTGTTTTATGCTGCTGCTTTTGTGGCTTTAACCGCTGGCTTTTTGCTGCGATCGCCTGTTAATCAAAGCTAACAACCACCCCGTTAGTTAGTTAGTTAGCCCGCCGTTCAAACCCCCGCGCGTTACCAGGCGGGACCAGACGAGGCAAAAGTCGGTTGAAAACAGACTAAAAACATTTTTATTTGGACTGAATATCTCTGATTATCATAGCCCGCTTGCGCGGGCTTTATTATTTGGAGCGTACCGACCTCCTCCCATCTGGTAATGCCAGGATCTACAAACTTACACTCTCCCCAATTGGCGAATATTTTGAGAGCCATCTGTTGTCTGTTTACGATCTAATTCAAGATATTGGTTGAATTTCGTACCATTAATGCGATTCCTATTATTCGGGATTAATTACTGTCAGTTACATATTTGAATTCGCCAATTTATAACTCCAGATAAATAGTTAAAAATTTTCTGATTTTTGTTGATAAAACTCTTGACAAATAAACGATATGAAAAATGGCAATTAACAAAGAATATATAACTCCAAATGCCCAATACACAGACATCAACTAACCGCGAAAAGCGCTCTGTAAAAATCATCCTTGTCGGCGTACCCCAGGCGGTGATTTACGTGATTAATGTTCTGCAGGCGATCGAACTTGCATGGCTGCGCCACGCTGCGCGATCGGGCTGGTGATTGGCTCGAAGTTAAGCCGACTCGGTGGAAATGGGAAAATTATCAAAGAAACCCGGTTTCTTGGTCGGGCGCGATCGGGGGTAGCATTTCTCTATGGCTGCGCCACGCTGCGCGATCGGTGATGTGCCAGCGTTCGCAAAAGTCTTCTCTCGTTCGGTGTCTCTGGCTCTTAACGCCCATAACGAGGCTCTGCCTCCCGATCGGATCTCTGGAGGCAGAGCCTCGATGGACCGTTCCCAGGCGGAGCCAGGGAACGAGAGAATAACGCATTTTTTGGGGTCCGTCGGTTACAGGGCGATCGCATGGCGTCCGGGCCGACCGGGCGGTTCACAACAGGTTGCAGCGCGTCAAGCCTTGGCAAGTGAAGGATTCCAGAACGTTGAAAATGTAGAATTGGGCGGCAGATATCCCGACATGGTCAGATATGCCGATGGTCGTATCGATTATCTTGAGGTGGGAGAGATGTTGCAAAGCGGGATGCCGTCAGCGCGAGAGAGAACCAAACTTGCCGATCGCGCAGCGTGGCGCAGCCATTGAAATTTCTGCCTTGGGAGAGAATGATACAGTCACCTTTGTAGACAAGAAGGATATAAGGCGACGCCTTACCTATCGACCCGGAGATGAGGTAGAAACTAAAATATTAGACAGTGACGATTGAATCAGAAATCAAGGAGTAAGAGTGATGAGTTACTTTCTGCGAATATTTTGCCAGTCCTCTCAACAGAGACCCTGGGAGGAGATTGCCAATTTCATAGAGGAGGGCTGCTACTTCGAGAAAAAACCATGTTTTGAACCATCGCCTTCCGGAGATTCAGCTAAGCATACCCAGAGAAAATCCCTCGCCATACATTATCAACCAGGTAAGCGTCCTGTAATCATCGAACTGAATGGAGATGACAAACTTCTCCAGCAGGAAATTAAGGAAACGATCTCCCAATTATCGGAACGATCGCAGCAGGAGTCAGACCTAGCGTGCCAACTGGCCGCCAGCAAGCAGGTGATTGCCATCGAAATTGACCAAGAGGATGCAGGCTGGGAAATGCTAGATTGTTTGGAGGCGTATTTAGCGTCTAGTTTGTCCGGGATTATTTATGCGCCGGAGGACGGTTTTTACGATGACCAGCTACAGCCAGTCTACCAGTTTTAACTGTGGTATCTGAGAAACCAGGTAATTCCTCCCTTACCGGGTTGATGACGTAAGTTGACATTGCAGCATCCGCCAGAGTTGGGATATCCTGTATTTCCTGTCCCGACGGGCGCTCGCCCTGGGAGGATGGTTTCACCGGTAGGCAGCCCAGAAACCCGGTTTCGTAGGAGTTACCGGGTTTCTTAATTCAAATCGGGGCAGAAGTTTGCGCTTGTTGTTGGATGTCTGTTAAAATTGATGTAGGCGATCGCCTCCTGGACAGCGACCATTAAATTTACGATCGTGAAAACAGGATTACCAGATATAAATAGTCTTTCCCTGGCTCAACAGGTAGCCCAGATGGTCTTGGTCCGGGCCTCGGGCTACCGAGGAGATCGCCAAAGAAGATATCCTGAATGGGAACCCCCTGCTGCGAGTCTCCAGCATTTGGTGACCGATATGGGTGTAGGTGGGGTAATCTTGGTGGGAGGAAGTGGCGCAGAAATTGCGCTCCGCTGTCAACAACTGCAAGACTGGGCAAATATCCCTTTACTAATAGCAGCGGATATCGAAGAAGGGGTAGGTCAGCGGTTTGCTGGGGCGACCTGGTTTCCCCCTCCCATGGCCCTGAGTGCTGTGGCGCGAAAACAACCGTCAGCTGCACGAGATTATGCTCGCCAAATGGGTGCTTTTACTGCCCGGGAGGCGATCGCCCTGGGCCTTAACTGGATTTTAGCACCCGTGGTGGATGTGAACAATAATCCCAGTAACCCGGTGATTAATGTCAGGGCCTTTGGGGAAAACCCAGAAGAAGTGTCTATACTCTCATCTGCTTTTATTCAGGGTACAAAAAGTTATCCTGTTTTGACGACCGCGAAGCATTTTCCCGGACATGGAGATACAGATGTTGATTCTCATCTGCATTTACCCATTTTACCCCATTCCGAAGCCAGATTGGTGGAGATAGAATTACCCCCTTTCCAAAGTGCGATCGCATCTGGTGTAGATGCAGTAATGACTGCCCATCTGTTAATCCCGGCTTGGGATGGGAAAAACCTGCCACCCTATCTCATGCTATCCTAACAGGTAAGCTGCGCGATCGGCTGGGATTTACCGGATTAATTGTTACCGATGCCCTGGTTATGGGGGCGATCGCGAACCGCTACGGTGCCAAGGAAGCGGCAGTTTTAGCGGTGTCAGCGGGTGCAGACATTATCCTGATGCCCCAAAACCCAGCCGAGGCCATAAATGCTGTCCGTGCAGCAGTCGAAGAGGGGCGCATTGACAAAGCACAAATTACCGAATCTGTCAAGAGAATCTGGCAAGCTAAGCAGAAGATATTAACATCAACATATAAGGGTAATTTTACCTCAGAATTAGCCCAAGCAGATGCCGTTTATACTGCTGAAGATATTTTACGGGATGCCCAGCAGACGAGAGGTTGCTTGTCAGTAGGGTCGAGCAATTGCCGCAATTTAATTGTAGTAGATGACGCCCTGGATTGCAAGTTTTTGGGCAAGCATACCCCGGCGATCGCCCTTCCCCATAAGTTGGGCTATCAGTTGCAGGTAGTTGACAGCTACACTCCGAAAACCACTCTAGAAACGGAGAAACATACCCTACTGCAAATCTTCGTGCGCGGTAACCCTTGGCGCGGAAATGCTGGGTTAAATCAGAGGGCGATCGCCTGGTTTCAAGCCTTAGTGAAAGCGGAAAAGCTGCAAGCATTAGTTATCTATGGCAGTCCTTATATACTAGAGAAAATTATGCCAGAATTACCGCCAGAAGTGCCTTATGTATTCACCTACGGACAGATGCCAGATGCACAGGCGATCGCCTTATCAAGCTTATTCCCGTAGGTAAATAGATTACCTGACTGAGTCTCGCCTATCACTCAGTTGTCAGTGCATCCGTACATGCTCCCAGTTTATAATAGTAACAATTCATTAGCACAGGGAGTTAACGTGCAAAGTCCCAACAGCGTTCAGACATTTCTGGACAATTTAAAAATCAAAACCAAGCCGCAAGTCAGTAATCCGCGACTACAGAGCGCCATTGATGAGCTATTCCGATCCAATGCTACAATTATAGGTGGTACTGCGGGTGCAATCATCTATGAACGCATAACAGGAAATCTAGTCGGCGGCAAATCTCACAACGAAAAAGGGCGACAGAGACTGATACAGCTACAGAGAATAATCCAACAAGAACCTCTCAACCCTGATGATAGCACCATTGCTACAAACCTTTTAGACGATCTGCAATCCGCTTTGAACTTAAACATAGCGCCATGATGAAAACAATTACTTTGGACAACCTGGCTATTGGGCTAGTCGAAGCAGTTCCCGAACTGCGATCGGCCTATGAAGCAGAACTAGAGTGGTGGGGTGACGAACAACCAGGAGTACACATTATCTTTGGCGATATTTTCAACCCCTACTTAATCTCTCTGTTAGAATCAGATAATCAACCCGAAAGGCTCAAGCCGGTCTTTAATTTTCTCGAAGAATTGGCAAACCACGAAGATGTTCAAGTACAAGAAGTGGTGGCGGTGACCGTGTGTGAACGTTTAGGAGATCGAGCAGAATGGTTAGCAAAGGCGCGTCAGTACATGGGTAAGACAACCCTGAGCTTTTCTCAAGAAATGGAAGCTTTTTGGAGTCGTGATGCCAAACCACCGCAGAACGGTAAGATGGACAAGCCCACCTTATCAACTTCGGCGACCTAGAAATCACCCGGCTGTATAGTCATATATCCCTTAATTTGCATAAAGAGAAAAGCTGAGAGCTTTGTTCAAAATTAGTTTGGCAATTCTCAATTCTCAATTCTCAATTCTCAACAAGAAGTATGAATTACCGTAAACTGACGATCGCCCTGTTTCTGTTAGCTGCCAGTCTGGCGCCCATTTCCTGCGGCCAAAACCCAGGAGGAAGCTCAGTAGATAAGTTAACAGACTACTATCGTAACGATACTCCCGTAAAAGGGACGACTTTTTCTCCCTTGATGCCCGGATCCCTGTGGCGTGTAGTTGCGTCCCAGTTAAACTGCTATACCGACCCTCTTGCTGACAGCAAGATTATCATCACCCAGTTTAGTCGCAATGATATCATTCAGGCAGAAGTCTGGCGCGGCGGTGCTGATGAAGTGCTTGTCAACGAACTAGACAGTGAAGGTAAACCCTGGATGCATATTAGGGGAGGACGGAATATCGACAGTCCGGCGGACCTGACTAGATGTTATGTGAGAGCTAATAGCCGTTATATCCAACCCGTAAAAAATTGACTCGTCGATGCGCGAGGGGTACGGCGAGTACGATGTCTCCCGGGTAGTGCGAGTAGCGCTCTCGGGAGGCATCGAGTTTCCCTCTAGAGATTCGCGCTGCCTAATCGGATGGTGATGATTTGGGACTGCTTCCATATACTTGGCTACAATCTAGCAGCAGTAGCCCCATGATGTCAACCTGCTTTCCTGAAATTTACATCCGTACAAGGGGAGCGATCGCCCCGGTCGCGGGGTAGGCGATCGCCCCGGTAAAGTAACCTCAAGAGACCTTTAATTTTCTGGGGCTTTTTGCGCGCCAGAGTCAGACGACTCTACCTTCTTCTCCTCTTTTGACTCTGCTGCATCTCTTTCTACTTGCTTGAGATGAATGCTATTCACCTTCGCGATAAAATTAGCGATCGCCTTTCTTAAAGTTTTTTCACGTTCTGCAGGGTCAGCAATATCATAATACCGATAAGCTGGAGTTGTGCCCAAGATAAATTTCTCCTGTTCCGCTTCTAGCAGTTCCACCACTCTGTTTGCCGAAATCCAATTTTCTTGAAACGGAAAAGACGTGACCATACTCGCCACAATCGATGCGATCGCCGGACAAATTACAGGCAGCCATTTCAGCCAAACCGAACCCGTTTCCGATTTATCCACGAGCACCAAAATTGGGGTGACTCCAGATAAAACAATTGTCCCCAATTGCAAAACATAGTAAATATTCCTGGCTAACCCCCGAGTTTTCTTATACTCGTCGATCAACTCTTGAGAGTATTGTAAAGCCTTTTCCACTACTCGAGTTACTTGACTATTTTCTGGAAATTATTGAGTTTCTGACACGCAACTGTTGCATAATATCGCTTTATTCTTCAGGTTCAAATCCTTAGCTTCCTTCGCATAGTTGGTCTCTAATTGCAGATTCACCAGAAACATAAATACAAACAGACCAACAGCAATCGCCACAGCTACGATTAACCGGAAATATCCAGGAAAAACAAACGCAGTAATGCTCAAGCCTATAGCAGCGGCCAAGGACAGATACTCGAGTACCTTTAAAGGTAATATTATACCCTGAATTGATGATTTTTTCAAGCTTTCAGTCCTAATATTTTGCTCATTTGACATCATTTCAGAACTGGTCATTTTTTCCTCACTTGTGAATGAACTTATATACTTTGTGAATTCCCATAGTATACCATACTTCCATCTGAACAAGGGAAGTATGGCTTCCCAGAATTCATGCTAATACGACATTTCCCTTGAGTTTTGTCACATCCTAAGCTGTGATGCATCTAAATTGCATATTTCCCTATCGGGATAAATCGTGGCAACCCTGTAGACATAAGCGTTTGCGCCATAATGGCCATTTTGGACTATGCATTTTAAATGCGCGACAGCTTATACTAACCTCCGTCCACAAGTAGCAAGCACTAAAGTGCTTACTGCAAACGGCAAGTCTTAAAGTGCTTGCTACAAACGGCAAGTCCTAAAGTGCTTGCTACAAACTGCGCGGTTTTTCGACATCAACCTACGACTATTTCAACCAACGGACAGCATCCTTAGCGTGATAAGTGAGAATCAAATCAGCACCCGCACGCTTAAAGCTAGTTAAAGTTTCCATCACCACCCGTTCTTCATTCAGCCAGCCATTGCCAGCAGCCGCCTTCACCATAGCATATTCCCCAGAAACATTGTAAGCTGCAACGGGTAAATTAGTCGCCTGCTTCACCTGCCAGATAATATCCATATAGGCTAAAGCTGGCTTGACCATGATCATATCTGCCCCTTCCGCTACGTCCAGGGCCACTTCCTTGAGGGCTTCCCGGCTATTTCCCGGATCCATCTGGTAGGTGGCGCGATCGCCAAATTGGGGTGCCCCATCCGCTGCATCCCGGAACGGACCGTAATAAGAGGAAGCATACTTAGCAGCATAGGAAAGAATGGGGATGTCTTGAAAACCAGCCTCATCCAAACCCGATCGAATGGCCTGGACGAACCCATCCATCATCCCCGAAGGGCGATAATATCAGCACCCGCCTGCACTTGGGATATCGCTGTTTTCTTCAACAACTCCAGGGTAGGATCGTTCAAAACTCGACCCGTCAAGTCCCCCACCTCCAGATAGCCGCAGTGACCGTGACTGGTATATTCGCACAAGCAAGTATCCGCAATCACTACCAGATCGGGAACCGCCTCTTTAATAGCAGTAGTAGCTTTTTGAATCATCCCGCAATCATGCCAAGCCCCCGTGGCCTCAGTATCCTTACTTTCAGGAATGCCGAAAAGGATAATCGACGGGATGCCCAGATCGTAGACTTGTTTTGCCTCTTCGACAATTTTGTCTACCGACAGCTGGTAGACTCCAGGCATGGATTTAACTTCATTAGCGACTCCCTCTCCCGGTACAGCAAACAGAGGGTAAATCAGATCGCTAGCAGTAACAGATGTCTCGCGCACCATCCGCCGTAGTTGGGGCGTACTCCGGAGGCGGCGAGGGCGATGTATTGGAAACATAATTTTCTTCTCGCGATTTTCTACTTGCAGCGAGAATAGTTTATAGCCGATCGGCAACAAAAAAGCACCCGGAATAGGTGCTTCTACAAGTTTCGTTACATTTTCGGTCCGCCAACCACAGTGCTACTCAGTTAAGATGCGGAAGCTGCCACAAGATAAATACTCACCTGCTTGCGGCCTCTTTTGCGCTCAAAGGTCACAACCCCATCCATCAGGGCGAACAGAGTGTCATCGGAACCGATACCGACATTTTTACCTGGGTGAAACTTGGTGCCGCGCTGACGCACCAAGATATTACCAGCCCTAACCACTTGACCGCCATAGCGTTTAACGCCCAAGCGTTGAGCATTCGAGTCCCGTCCGTTACGAGTACTACCCGTTCCTTTCTTGTGAGCCATGATTTTCCTCCCATATTCTTACATTCACATCTTACAAGCCCTGTAACCTGGTGTCGTGGCTGAGCCACGGCACCAGGTTTGGGAGTTACCCCGCCTCAAGTATCACTTGACATGGGTGATAGATCGCGTCATGTCAATTGATACTTGGGGTTCAAACCTCCAGAGACCAGGCGGAAAGGAACTCGGTAGAAGTCGGTATCATACCGACTAAAAAAATTGTCATTATTGTTCCTGAGTTTCAGCCTCTGCTGTTTCCGCTGGTGCCTCAGTCCCTGGATCTGCTGGTGTCTCAACTGCTGCTTCAGTGGGTGTTGAGGCTACTTCAGTTGATGCCACTTCTACTGTAGTTTCCGCTAGTGCTGACTCTGGTACTGCTGACTCTGGTGCTGGATCCAGTATTTTTTCAGCTATTACTACCTCAGCTGTCGTTTCCACTGATGCTAGTACTGTACCATTGAGATTAATCGAGTCAATGATCAGCCGCGTAATTTCCTGGCGATGTCCCCGCTTCTTGCGAGTTTTCTTTTTTGGGCGCATCTTATAAACTAGAACTTTACGCCCTCGGAACTGTCGCAGCACCGTGCCTTCCACCGTTGCACCTGCCACTAGGGGCTGACCGATATGCACGTCCCCATTATGCTGCACAAACAAGACTTTGTCGATCGAGACCTTCTCTTCTGCTTCCACTGGCAGCCGTTCGATATCGTAAAAGCGACCGGCTTCTACGCGCAGCTGTTTGCCGCCAGTTTCGATGATTGCGTAACTCATGCAATTGTCTCCTAAAGGATGCCGTACAGGTAGCTGGGCTTTGAAGGCCCCAGCTTTTAGAACTTCTCAACCCGATCCGAGCAGGTAAGAGCAGACAATCTGTTATTATTCCTCATGGTTGCCTACTCTGTCAAGCTTGCGATCGGCGAACGGGTATCAGGCCCACCAGTCTAGGCCGAGTGACCACCTCCGGACAGGCGAGACCCCCGTCCTACAGGCTATGCTACTGACTTGGATTAAAAAAATGATGACTTTCTCTCCTATAAATGATGTCGTAAATCAGTTAGAACAGCATGAAAAATCAAAAAAATGATGGTTTTTGTTTGTAGAAATATCTGGGAGAACGATGCTAACAAACTAGCAAGTTTATCATTACAGGATTTAATCCAAGAATTATGTCAATTGTATCCGAGTCTAGAACAATTAACAGCCAGTCTAGACAAGGTGGTCAAAAGTCTGAACAAACCCAAAGAGTATTCTTTGGTTGCCAACACAATCATTAGTCATGTCAGCAATTTATACCCAGATCCAGATGCCGAAGATTCAACGCAACTAATCTTAACCCAACCGGAAGATATGATGGTCCCAGTTGATGCTTCAGCAGCACAACCACCCGCATCCTGGGAATTATGCGATACTAGACGGGCCTACGATCCCTTCGATTTGCGACTGGAAGTGATGAAGTGCACTAACCCCCTGCGGGCAAAAATCCTGATCTTCTCGACAATAGAGCAGATATTCACTTTCAACCAGGAAGACTGGTTAACCATTAAAAACCAGGAACTGGATGATTTGCTGCTCAGACTATTTCAGGAATGCACCACTATCGAGCAACTGCAGTATAAGCTATGCGAGACTGCTAAATGCCTGCGCGACCCGTCCGAAAGCAATCAAGCAGCTGGTGCAATTATCCAAGCGCTCAGACCATTCTATACCCAGGGACAAGGGTTGTCCAATCAAACTCCAGAATTTAATAGTAATCTGGCTGAATCCATGAGAAGAATGGTAAATTCCCAGCAGGCGACAGCACCGATGTCGGCCACGGTAATCGATGAGGCGCAAACAGGACTGATGTCGGCCACGGTAATTGATGATTCCGATGATGATAGTACCCGTCAGTTTTTACCATCATAATCGAATGAGGAAAGAAAAATGCAAGAACTGGATAATTAACAATTGCTCAATTAACAATTGCTCAATTTTCAAATAAAGATATGGATGTCAATGAACTTCTGAGTAGATATGCAGCAGGAGAGACCAAGTTTATTGGTGTCAACCTGAGTCGCGTAGATCTGAGTGATGCAGACTTGATTGGGATAGATCTAGATAGGGCAAGTCTAGGGGGAGCTTACCTGATATTTACATTCCTGAGTCGGGCCAACCTCAGCAGGTCAAATCTCATGAGAGCAAGGCTTTGTGGCGCTCACTTAAATCAAGCGACTCTAACTGCTGCGGACTTGTCTGATGCCGATTTACATGGTGCCATGTTACAGCGTGCAGACCTGCGTAACACTAATCTAACATTAGCTTCTCTGCTGGATGCGAATCTGATGGAGGCAGACCTGCGGGGGGCGAACTTGAATGGTGCCAACCTGACAGGTGCCTGTCTGCGGGGTGCCAACCTGCGGAAGGAGAGGAGAATTTATTATGCTACCCTACGGGGAACATGCCTGCATAAGGCAGACCTGCGGGGTGTCAACCTGACTGCTAAGGTGGACCTGAGTGGTGCTAACCTTTGGGAAGCGACCCTGCGTAATGCGGAACTGAGTGGTGCCAACCTGAGTGGTGCCAACCTGACTAATGCTGAGTGGTGTAAACTTAAGTGGCGCCAACCTGACTGGTGCTAATCTCCCGAGGGCGAACCTTGCGGATGCCGACCTGTCTGATGTCAGACTGCGTAATGCCTTATTGGCTGAGGCCATTTTGAAAAAGGCAAATCTGAGTAGGGCTGACATGAGTAATGTCAAAATGAATAGGAGTGACTTGAGTCGGGCTAATCTGCGGGGTGCTTCTCTGATGGGTGCTGAATTGATTGATGCTTACCTGGCCAGAGCAGACTTGACGGATGCCGACCTGAGTAATGCCAACTTTTTCAATGCCGAACTGAGTACTGCCAATCTCATGGGTGCTTTCCTGGGTGGGGCCACAATGCCCGATGGTTCGATTAAACGTTATTAGAGTGCGTTGAATAGGCGATCGGGTGAAACCAGTTGTCCGCTGATTTAGCCTGGCACGTTCGTAGTAAACACTTCAGTGTTTCCGTGCCCCGTTAGCGATCGATTAATAGTAGTGCTGACTCGTCAGTAAGAGTAAGTATATCATAGTCGATCTTTAAAACAGATTGTCATCATCATCTAATCCAGGTCTGGGCATGGGTTTGACAGGCTTTTTATGCAGTTGACGCAACCATAACCAACCTACCACAGCCACAGTCAGGGACACCCAACCTGTCGCTGACTGGAGTAATAAAAAGCCACCTGTAGCGAACATCGCGCCAAATAACAGTAAGATAGCAGCGAAGACCCGTATCAGATCGCTGGCCAAGTCTTGGACTGGTAACAAACCAGTACGTTGCTGCTGACGCCGCCAACCCGGACCACCCGGACGCACCAACCGATAGAAATTATCCAAAGTTTCGTCGGACTCTGGAGGCGTCAATAGCATGACCGTCACCCAGAGAAGGGCGGAAATGCCAGAAGTCACCATCAGACGCAAACCAAAGTCAGAAATTGTCAGCACGGGCACTACACTGGTAGTTAACCCGACTACAAATCCCCCAACCATAGCCGCCAGTTCCGCCCCAGCATTGATCCGCCACCAGAACCAGCGCAGAATTAGCACTAACCCAGGTCCAGTGCCAATGGCAATCACCAAGCGAAACACGGTAGCGACATCTCGGGCAAAAAAGGCAGCCACAGCACCTAAGACTGTAACTAAAATAGAAGATACTCGTCCCACAGATACCAGGGAGTTCTGACTGGCATCGGGGTTAACAAAGCGTAGATATAGATCGTTGGTCAGATAAGAAGCACCCCAGTTAATGGAAGTAGAAACGGTACTCATAAAAGCGGCCAACAGGGAAGCAACGACCAAACCCAGCATGACAGGTGGGAGAAAGTCAAGCATCAGTTTGGGATAACCCAACTCTTTATCTGCCAAGTCGGGATAGATAACAATTGCTGCCAAGGCCACTAGCACCCAAGGCCAGGTACGGATAATATAATGGAGAATATTGAAAAACCAAGCAGCTTTTTCAGCTTCCGCTTCGTCCTTGGCAGCGATCAGGCGCTGAATGAACTCCCCACCGCCATCACTGCGGCGAAAGGCCCACCACTGGATAAAGATATAGGCAAAAAATGTACTGGCAGTAATGCCAGCAGTTTGACTATCCAGGGGAAAGAAGGAGAGGACATCTTGGGAGGTGGTCTCCTGGACAGCAGGAAGTAACTCTCGGATGCCACCGACATGGTTAACTGCAACTATGGCAACGGCGATCGCCCCTGTCAACCCCAAGAAGAACTGCAGAAAGTCCGTAGCAACGACACCCCAAAGTCCCGAGAAACCAGCATAAACTAGCACCAAGCAGCTAACGCCGACCACACTGGCCAGCTTGACATTATCTCCGGGATTAATTCCCAGACTTTGCCAGAGTTCCAGGGCATCGACAACCTTTACCATTGCTAGCATGGCGTAACCGATGCCAATGCAGTTAATGGGTACGGCAAACAGGAACGCCTTGATGCCCCGCAGTACCGCTGCCATGTGGCCACCGTAGCGAATTTCCGTTAACTGGGCATCGGTGACAACCTGGGAACGCCGCCACATGCGGGCGAAGATATAGATCATCACCACATGGGCAACCCCAAAACTCCACCATTCCCAATTACCCGCAATGCCCCTAGTGGCCACCACGCCAGCAATGTAAAGGGGCGTGTCGATGGAAAAAGTTGTAGCGGCCATACTCGTCCCCGCTAACCACCAGGGGAGACTTCGCCCACTGACAAAGAACTCTTCTAAATTTCGGGATGCCTTGCGGGATAGGTACAGCCCCAAAGAGAGGGTCAAGATCAGGTACAGCAGGACAATTAGCCAATCGATCTGAGTCATATCATTAAAGATGCAAGGATTTGAGATTTCCGATTGCCGAACTTTATGGGACTAAGTTTCCTGGGATCGGAGTGCAAACATTTTGACTGTATGATATCAGTCGTGAGTGGCCCGAAAGAATGAAACCGCCCTGCCCTGGTAGGCCAACGGAGAGGTTTAAAACCCTAACGGAGAGGTTTAAAACCCCAACGGAGAGGTTTTGAACCCCAACAGAGAGGTTTGAAACCCCAACGGAGAGGTTTAAAACCCCAACGGAGAGGTTCAAAACCTCAACAGAGAAATTTCAAACCCCAACAGAGAGGTCTAAAACCTCTCCGTTGAGGTTTGAAACCCCAACAGAGAGGTCCAAACCTCAACAGTGGGACAATGGATGGCGATCGCCTTTCACCAGTCAGGTTTCATCAGTCAGGTTTCACCAGTCAGGTTTCACCAGTCACCAGCACCTCGCAGTAGCCGATCAAGGTTTGCAGGCGTGAGACTATTTGCTTTTGCCGCTGTTCTCTGGTAGATAGCTGGCGGGATGCCTGGAAAAACGTCAGATCGACAGTCAACAAGCGCATTTGTTTGTGCATTTCCGTTTGTACCGACTGCCATCGCGAGACTAGGGAGGGATCGATACCATCAGCAGTCAAACTGGCCACCCGCTCCTGAAAAAACCGTTGCACTCCCTCAGACCGATCGGAGGATACGGTCACCTGTAACTCCTCCAGGGCCTGTTTAAACTCCTGATAGCATTGGCGATGGCTGTTGGGCAACATGAGCGTCGTCATTATTTTTCCCGCATGTAAAGAAATTTGTATATATTGATAAAAAGGCATAAACAAAGATTACTATCTGAAATCAATTAAGTTGCTAGGCATAATTTTGATAGAGGCAACCTAATAAAAGGAAAGAGGGCAGATATTGAAGTCACTGATATAGAAACCTAATAGGACTAATAACATGAACTTAATGGCTCCAACCGCACCAGCTGTTACACCAGCTGAATCTGTTATTCCTGACTGGCTACACTCATGTATGATCGTACCGGAGGTCGCCAGTCCGGACCCAGCAGAAATATCCCAGACAGACAGGAGATTAATATGTGAGGCGTTTGAATTTGCCTACCAACTGCACAAGGGTCAAAACCGGAAATCAGGAGAACCCTACATTTCCCATCCGGTTGCCGTAGCCGGACTGTTGCGAGAATTAGGCGGTAGTGCAGTAATGATTGCTGCCGGGTTCCTGCACGACGTAGTAGAAGACACCGAGGTGACGGCAGAAGAGATCGAAGCTCGGTTTGGCCCAGAAGTGCGGCAAATGGTGGAAGGGGTGACCAAACTCTCCAAGTTTAAGTTCTCCAGTAAAACAGAACGCCAAGCGGAAAACTTCCGCCGCATGTTCCTGGCAATGGCAAAAGACATCCGGGTGATCGTAGTGAAGCTGGCAGATAGACTGCACAACATGCGGACCCTGCAATATATGTCCTCAGACAAGCAGCGCCAAATTGCCCTGGAAACCCGAGAAATATTTGCACCACTGGCGAACCGACTGGGGATCGGGCGGTTTAAGTGGGAACTAGAAGACCTAGCATTTAAGTATATAGAACCGGATTATTACCGGCTTATACAGGAGTTGGTCGCAGAAAAGCGGGTAGACCGGGAAAAGAGACTGGAAAACGCGATCGAAATTCTGCAACTGCGTCTGGAGCAAATTGGCATCACCAACGCCGAGATTAGCGGGCGTCCCAAGCACCTGTACAGCATATACCAGAAGATGCAGCGGCAGCAGAAGCAATTCGAGGAAATCTTTGATATCGCTGCGGTGCGGATCCTGACCCCGACAAAGGATGAATGTTACAGGGCATTGGCGATCGTCCATGATGCGTACCGTCCCATTCCGGGTCGATTTAAAGATTACATCGGTTTACCGAAGCCAAACCGCTATCAATCATTGCATACGGGAGTGATAGGTCCAACAGGTCGTCCCCTGGAAGTGCAGATCCGCACCCAAGACATGCATTATATAGCAGAATATGGGATTGCGGCCCATTGGAAATATAAAGAAACGGGGTCGAGCAATACCCAGCTGACAGGAGTGGAGGAAAAGTTTACTTGGCTGCGGCAGCTGCTAGACTGGCAGAAAGACCTCAAGGATGCTCAGGAATATCTGGAGCATATCAGGGATGATTTATTTGAAGACGAGGTGTATGTGTTTACACCCCTCGGGGATGTGCTTTCCCTCAGGCGAGGATCGACACCGATAGACTTTGCCTATCGGATTCACACGGAGGTAGGGAAACATTGTGCGGGTGCAAAAGTGAACTCCCGGATGGTGTCTCTGGATACGGAGCTGAAAAATGGCGACATTGTGGAGATTATCACCCAGAAAAATAGCCACCCGAGCTTGGACTGGCTGAATTTTGCCAAAACTGCGGGGGCGCGGAACCGCATTCGCCAATGGTACAAGCGATCGCACCAGGAAGAGAACATCGCTCGCGGCAGGGAAATGCTGGAGAAGAAGTTGGGGAAAAATGGTTTGGAAGCTTTGCTAAAGTCAGAACAGATGCAGGCTGTAGCAGAGCGCTGCAATTACCACCGGGTGGAAGATTTACTGGCAGGTTTGGGATACGGTGAGGTCACGCTGAATACGGTGGTAAATCGGATCGGGGAGGCGAATAAAGCTAAAGAACCAGTGTCAACTGCGGCCCCAGAGTCCGAGATTGCCAATCTCCTACTATCATCCCCTCCTCAGCAAGATGCTAAGTCCAGTCATGCTTGCCCGATCGCGGGTGTAGAAGGATTGTTGTATCATCTAGCTGGGTGCTGCAACCCTATTCCTGGGGAAGCAATTATTGGAGTGGTGACGCGGATGCGGGGAATTACTATACATCAGCAAGGCTGTCCGAATGTGGATCGGATAGAGGGCGATCGGCTGATCCCGGTGAGCTGGAAGGGTGCTAATAGCGAGACCAAGCGGGCGCCAACTTACACGGTGCAGGTGCAAATTGAAGCGATCGATCGGGTGGGGGTACTCAAGGACATTTTATCGCACTTGACCGACCACTGCATAAATGTCCGTAATGCCCAGGTCAACACGGGTGCGGGTAAGCCAGCGATCATCGACTTGGGAATGGATATTTGCAATTTGCAGCAATTTGAGCGGATCTGTAACCAAATTAAAAAGATGAGCGATATTCTGCATATCCGCCGCCTCGGGCCAATTGAGTGAAGGCGGGCGAGGCCGCGATTGGTGATAAGGTTGGAATGACGATCTTCTAGAAAAAAAGGACTAGACTCACCGAAATGCTATGAGAAAGTTATATTCATCCTCATCACCAATATTCATCTTTAGTATCTGTTAAAACAGGGATCGAATTCCTGTATGATATTTGTAGCAGAAGCTCACCACCTATAAATTGTAGTCTAAATGACGCCAACTGAAACCAAAGCCTTGCAGAATTCACCCAATCCCTTACTAAGTATCGAGTACGAACCCGCACTGGAAAGCTTGGGAGACGACTACTACGATGAAGTCGCAGCGGCGGAATTTCCCCAGCATATCCTGAGATGGCGCAATGACGACCTGCTACCCCAACTGGGGTTAGACCCCAAAGAGGTGATGCCGAACTTATCCCTAATTTTGCTTCGGCTATTCCTTGGGAGAAATGGCGAAGATTATACCAGGGGGTTTTGCAGAGTTTACCTGCTGCCCAGATGGATAATGTGGCGAGTCGCTTGGAAAAGTATAATCCCAAAACGGCGTTACTCAGACCTGCGATCGAATCTGTGTGGGAGCAAATTGTAGCGTCCGATAATTGGCAGCCGTTTTATCAGTTGGTGCAGGATATAAAGGAGTAGGTTGGGGGGGTGTAGCGCCGCCCGAACCCGTTCCCAGGCAGAGCCGTGGGAACGAGGGTCCGGCTACATGAACAAAGCCCACGCTACCCCCCTTAAAAAAGACAGCCCCCCGCGTTTCCAGGCGGTCCCCTCTTAACGAGGCTGAAGTCTGTATGTTACCGACTGCAAATATCTCTCGCTCAAGGGCTGATCCTCACCGGGTGCGTTCCCAGCGGGACACGCTCTACGAGTGTGCGGACAATAAGCTATTGTTGGCTTACAAGAAACTATTACTGGCGTACAATAACCTATTGCTGGCTTACAACGAACTATTACTGGCTTACAATAAGCTATTGAAGGCTTATAAAGAACATTGCTGGCTTACAATAGCTTACTGTAAACCTAGTGTAAACAGATTGCGTGGTACAAATTTCTGACGCTCGGCGCCAGCAGCCGCTCCCAAGGTCGCCGTGCCGGGCACGGCGACACTGTAATTCAAATAGAGATAAACAAAGAGGAAAAAATGGCTAAATTTCCAAGAACTGAACCAGAAGTTATTGCCCTCGCTAACGGCTTAATCGCCGGATTAACGGCTAACACCACTGTCTATCCCTCTCCACTACTGACAATAGAAGAGTTGACAGCTAACCTTAACAAGGTTATCGCCTCCCAAACCCGGGACGTCGAGTTCCCAAGAGATGGTATAAGACAAGAGGCAGAGCCTCAGAGCGCTCGTTCCCAGGGAGACCCTGGGAACGAGGAAAACGAGGAAAAATAAGACAAACCCCTCGTAACCAGGGTCTCCCTGGTGCAGAATTATCGCTGTGCCTACTCCGTGCATTACCCAACTGCCCCCACTGCTGCTACTGGCATTCCCCTACTGTTGATTCATTCCATCGGGGTGGGATTATCGGGGCAGTTTTGGCGCTGATTATGCTCCCAATGGTATCATCAAGGTCACCGCAATCCCATTTACAATCCGGACTTACTCGGATGCGGTGAAAGCGATATGCCCCGCCTAGCTTACGATCCTACCGATTGGGCAGCTCAGTTGCAACATTTAGCGAATAAGGTACAGATCCTATATGATCGGGAATAGGGGTGCTTCTAGGGTGTGGTCAAAACCCGTTGATCGTTTATGGGCCCTCCCATCTGTCGGATACCCCTGTAGGGGCTCAGCATTCTGGCGAAAAATTATGACATAAGTTTACAGATGTCCTCTCCTCAGGCAACTCGCACCCCGCGAGAATTTACCCGTACCAACTGTTTTTGACCACACCCGGTTCGGGCGGGGAGGTCTCCTACCAACGGGTTTTGACCGCACCCGATGAGCGTCTCCCAGGCGTTCCCTCATCTGCGATGCTTCTAGATAGAATTGTTCGGCTTTGCTGAAGCATCCTTGGCTATAATATACGTCTCCTAAATTATCAAGACTTTTAGCAACCAGGGGATGTTCGTCTCCCAACAGGCGTATCCTCATCTGCAAGGCTTCTATATACAATGCTTCACATTCACTCCAGTGTCCTTGCGTTTCATACAGTAATGCGAAATTAGAAAGGCAGGTAGCCACATCGAGATGTTCATTTCCCAATAAGCGTCTCATCATCTGCAAGGCGTCCTTATACAAGCATTCAGATTCGATCCAGCGTCCTTGATTTTCGTAGAGTTCTGCTAAATTATTCAGACTGATAGCCACATCGACATGAGAGTCTCCCAACAGGCGTCTCATCATCTGCAAGGCGTCCTTATACAAGCATTCAGATTCGATCCAGCGTCCTTGACTTTTGTAGAGTCCTGCCAAATTTTGAATACTGGTAGCCACCCTGAGATGAGACTCTCCCCATATTTCTCGCGCTATATCTAATGCTTGTTCGGCATAAGTTACAGCCTCTGCGTACTGTTTCAGATGATGGAATTTTATCATCTTTTGATTCAGTTCATCGAACAAATTTATCAGTCCCATTGTTATTTCTACTTTTGATTAGTAGTAGGTGTGGTTGCTGTCCTACTGATGCCGTGCCCCTACCGATCGGATGTATGAATGACATACATCAACAGGGCGATCGCCCTTTACCGGTCCATCCGGCATCAAGCAGTAACGGTATATTCTGTATACAGAACCTGATATTCCGATCGTCCTTCCAGGTATTGCAGCAACTGATGAAGATGGTCTTCCTGGATTGCTAGTCAAAGCCCCAGGAAAGAGGCAGGTTGTTCTGACATCTTCTGGTTCAGCAGAGTATTCTTTGGCGGGCCAAGAATCAGAACTATTGATTTACACTCGTTATCTGATTGAGGGCATTGATACTGGAGCAGCAGATCTAGATAACGATGGCGAGATTTCTGTGAAGGAGTTGCACAATTACACCAGTCACAAGGTGAGACAAGCAGCTCCAGCAATGAAGCCACAAATATATGCAGTAGAAGCGATTCGCCTTAATCCTGATGAGGCAGTGTATCACAACAACTTAGGATACGCCCTGTACAAGCAAGATGAGCTAGAAAAAGCGATCGAGGAGTATCGAGAAGCGATTCGCCTTAATCCTGATGAGGCATGGTTTCACAACAACTTAGGAAACGCCCTGTACAAACTGTACAAGCAAGATGAGCTAGAAAAAGCGATCGAGGAGTATCGAGAAGCGATTCGCCTTAATCCTAATAATGCAGTGTATCACAACAACGTAAGAAACGCCTATCAGAAAGTTAACGAGGTTAAGAAGACTTTAACTCAACTATTTTCGGGCAGTTAACTTCTCAAGTGATTAAAAGAATAAAAGGGTTGTTTCATCTTTAATGAGTAAAAGGGCGATCGCCCCCATGTGCGAAAAGTGCCATTATTGCCCAAAACTAACCCGGCGGCGCGTGCGAATTCTGGTATTTTTTGACAATATTACCAAGATGAATATCGACCAGGTTTATAGTGATATTTTCGTTCGCCAAAAAGTCTACATTGACGGTAGCTAATGCAATAGAAACGAAGGAGTCTTTAATTATTGCTTATAAAGCAGCAGGCGAAGCGCTTCTACGTCGCGCACTTAGCATCTGCTTCCGGAAAACGGTTTGTCACGCGCCTAGTCTGGAGGCCTTGACATTCTGTACGGGGATTGTCTATAATAGAGATATCAGGAAATAATCGGAGAGTCGCACCCATGTTAGAGCAGTTGGACGGAAATCGTGAAAATGAGTTGACCCCATTTTTGAAACATAAGGGGCGATCGCCAGAGGAACAATTGCAAAAAAATCAAGCGGCGATCGAACTAATAAGAGGATGGCTGGAAGAAGAAGTTACGGAAGAGGAATCAAAACAAAGGGAAATATATTTTGAAGATTTTCAGGAAATTATTGATAGTACGCGCTTGCCAGGACATAAGATTTACTTCATTGAATGATTGTTTTATTAGATACGGGAATACTGGGTTTAGTTGCGTCGCCCCACAATACTGGAGAAGCCAAAGAATGTAAACAATGGTTTGAGGGTTTACTTGCTAGAAGGGTAACTTCAGATATTTGTGATTATGAAGTCAGGAGAGGTTTGCTTCTGGCATCAATTACAAAACCCAATGTTGCCGGGATAGATAAGCTAGATACGCTGCAACAAGTGATTGATTTTTTACCCCTGACTAAAAGAGTAATGAAAGAAGCAGCTCAACTGTGGGCGGTGGCGCGGAGTCAAGGAATGCATACAGCTGACAATAAAAATATTGATGCAGATATCATTATCTCTGCTCAGTGGAAACTGCTCGCAGAAGCATATCCAGGTCAATATTGTTGTTGCTACTAAAAATGTTAAACACTTGAGATTGTTTACCGAAGCACAGGAGTGGAAAAATATTAAGTTTTAGCAGGTTGTTGAGAAAATGGCGATCGCAGCTATTCTCCCAGGATAAACGGCGATCGCTATTCTCCTACTGCTTGCAAGACGCGATCGTATAGCCGATCGCTTACCCAGAATTCTGCTATCAAATACTCCTAAAATTCCCGTGAATTTCAGTCCATATTCAGCAGCGACTTTTCTGCCCAATTCTTCATCTATTAGCAACCAGTCCGCATTAAATGCGATCGCCAGGACAATAGCTTCTGATTCTCCTTCATGCAGTTGAGTTTGCAGGTAAGTTGCCAGTGTTAAGTTGGTAATATTTTGCGTCTGAATCCAATTTTCAGTCTGCAGTTCCATTGCACCGGGAATTGTATCCCCTTGGCGAGTCAATTCCTGGTAAACCGCTGAGGGAATAATGATGTTGTTGTAGAGTTGTTGTAAGAGATGTAGCTGTCCTACCGCTGCTAAATTAGTGATAGGCGAAGTGTTACTGACGACAATCATAAGCGACCCATCTCCCGTAGGTTCTCCAGGTCTGTTTCAAAATCAGCAACGTCGTAATGGACGGGAATTTTTCGACTTGCGAGTTCATGTTGAAACTGAAGTAAGTGCATGCGGGCAAGGTGGGCAGCTTTTCCAATACTGATTTTCTTTTTTTGGAACAGCATAATGATAATTTCTAGGGTAAACTCGGCTTCCGACATCCCGCTGGCTTGGAATATGTCATCGTCAATGGCTATGAGCATGGTATTTTATCCTGACTTGCTGATATCATTATAACAAGGTTCGATAACTATTGCTTTATGAAACGCGATTGTGAGAGCGCAGAGGCGATCGCAGCTATTCTCAAGGAACAAGGGCGATCGCCTCTATGGGGGCATTTATAGCTAAGTTGCGCTTGCTTTAGGATCTCCTTTGTGCGCTTGTTCGGGAAGAGGCATTGATGATGGAATCAGTGCCGGTTGGGGACTGCGCCGGACTAGGCGATCGCGATACTTTTCCTGAACTTGGCACATATACTCATAGAAAAGCTGCTCATCATGTTGGCAAGCTTCGTCCATTTCCAGACGGATACGACGGATTTCTTCAAGAATTGGGTCTCGTGTCATATTCAAGCTCCATTAATTCTGCTGGTGTACAAATTATCGGAGTGCGGATTCCATATCGAGCATTAATGCTTTCAATTTTTCTCTTAAAATTGCCATTGACGATATGGGTACAGTTCCAAGATACCAAAAAATCAATCCCCTGGTTTGAAGCTAAAGCCAAATGATAGGAATCAGCTCTAGCTTTATCTACTGCTATTCCCAAGATGAGCCAAATAAACAAGAACGCGCTCTAGAATGCGTTAGATCGGGATGCCGTGGATTAGCACTCAAGTTCTGAATGAAACAGTTAACACCTTGAGACGGAAATTTTTACTGGAATATGGTTTGTGATAGGTGCGGTTGTCGATGTGCTCAAACAACAACTATTGGTTGGGTTTCGTGCGGAGACCCAACCTACAACTACTGACAACTTGGCCCGATCGCCCTTAAATTCCTTTACTGTCCAAACTCCAGACGGGCCTGTTCGACAATCTCGACCGTTACCACATCCGACCCCGCTTGCCGGGCCAACTGCTCAATCCGTTGACGGGCGGACGATCGCACGAAAAAGGGAATACTTTTCAGCTTGGCCTTAGCTTCAGCGGTCCATTTAAATTCATCTGCTAGATCTGAATCTTGCATGGGAATGCCTTTACTTATTAGCTTATATTTTCTCTTATTGTAGCGCGACTTTTTCCCAACCAGCTAAATCTCTACAGTCGTCAAAAAAGCTCCTGCGTGAGATGCAGGAGCCCAGATAAGTTAAAGAGAAACTATTCTCTTTACATGGATAGATTATTAGTCGAGGTTAGGCATAGAGAGCACTGGCTCCGTATCCCGATCGATCCCCTTTTCAAAGCCACCAGCAGCAGCGCGAGCGCGACCAGCGTGCCACAGATGTCCGACTAAGAAGAAGAAACCGAGAATGAAGTGAGAGCCAGCTAGCCAAGCACGGGGATTAACATAGTTAAAGCCTTGAGCCTCAGTGATAATCCCACCCACAGAGTTGATGGAACCATTAGGAGCATGAGTCATGTACTCAGATGCACGACGAACTTGCCAAGGCTGAATATCGTTCCTCAGCTTGTTCAAGTCCAGACCGTTGGGGCCGCGCAGAGGCTCCAACCAGGGACCTTGGAAATCCCAGAAACGCATCGTTTCACCACCGAAGATAATTTCCCCAGTCGGAGAACGCATCAGGTACTTACCCAGACCCGTAGGACCTTGGGAAGAAGCGATGTTAGCACCCAGTTTCTGGTCGCGGACCAAGAACACGAAAGACTGAGCCTGAGAGGCTTCAGCATTTGTAGGACCGTAAAATTCGCTGGGATAAGCCGTGTTGTTGAACCAAACGTAGGCAGAGGCAATGAAGCCCATCATGCACAGGGCCCCCAAGCTGTAGGAGAGATAAGCTTCACCAGACCAGATAAACGCGCGACGCGCCCAACCAAAAGGCTTAGTCAGAATGTGCCAGACACCACCACCAATGCAGATCAGACCAATCCAGATGTGACCGCCGATGATATCTTCCATATTATTGACGCCGACAATCCAGCCTTTTCCACCGAACGGAGAGTCCAGCAAATAACCGAAGATAACTGCGGGGTTGAGGGTGGGATTGGTGATTACGCGCACGTCACCACCACCGGGTGCCCAGGTATCATAGACACCACCAAAGAAAATCGCCTTAAACACCAGCAACAGAGCACCACAACCCAACAGGATCAGGTGGTAGCCGATGATGTTGGTCATTTGGTCCTTGTCTTTCCAGTCATAACCAAAGAAGTCGGAATATTCTTCTAAGGTTTCGGGACCGCGAAGGGTGTGATAGAGGCCCCCCAGACCGAGAACCGCCGACGAAATTAGGTGCAGCACTCCAATCACAAAGTAGGGGAAGACATCTATTACTTCACCGCCAGGACCAACACCCCAGCCGAGAGTGGCCATGTGAGGCATCAAGATCAAGCCTTGCTCATACATGGGCTTTTCCGGGACGAAGTGAGCGACCTCAAACAACGTCATTGCCCCAGCCCAGAATACGATCAGACCAGCGTGGGCCACGTGAGCACCCAGTAGCTTACCGGACAGGTCGATCAGACGAGCGTTACCCGCCCACCAGGCAAACCCGGTGGATTCTAGGTCACGACCGCTCATCACCATTGAACTATTAAAGGATGTTTGTACCATAACCACTTTTGCGATCGACAAAACAGTCAAAATTTATGCGAGCCTTGGCCATTCTCCTATGACCAACCACCTGAGCTTAGCTTCTACCCGCTGACGAGTCAGCCGGTGGCTAATTATTCTTTTTCTTAACATAACACAGTTTTCTGGGAATGATAGGCAAATCCTTGACAGGATTGGCTTTCCCGGGATAAATACTATAATAATCTAAATTGAAAAATTTACAATATTTCACATGAATTCTCATAAAATTGGGCGATCGCGCCGGTTAGAGAGCAGATTAAGAGCATCGCCAAATCCAGTCACCCACGGAGTTTAAGAAGTTTTATGACAGCACAGACAACCTCGACCGACAATGCCATCTTACGTCAGCAAGTTTTAGGCTCCCGCCGGTTCAGTAACTACTGGTGGGCGACGGTAGTCTCCGCCGGAGCCGGTGGTTTCTTGCTAGCTGGACTCTCAAGCTACCTGCAAGTCAACCTGCTACCGTTTAGCAATCCCGAGGAACTGATGTTTGTTCCTCAAGGCTTGGTGATGAGTCTGTATGGAATAGCGGGCATGAGTATGGCACTTTACCTCTGGCTAACGATCCTCTGGGATCTGGGAGGGGGTTACAATGAATTTAATCGCCAGACCGACCGGGCCATTGTGTTCCGCTGGGGATACCCGGGGAAGAATCGCCGGATAGAGATTAGCTGTCCTCTAGAAGATGTCCAAGCGATAATAGTCAAGCTCAAAGAAGGGCTTAACCCTCGGCGGGCCATTTATATACGTGTCAAGGGCAAGGCAAATATTCCCCTGACGAGGGTGGGGCAACCGCTAGCCCTGAGTGCACTAGAAAATCAGGCCGCCGAGTTGGCTCGTTTTCTGGAAGTGCCCATTGAAGGTCTTTGAGGCCAGCGTCTTACCCCCCACCCTGAAGGGTGGGGCTACACAAACAAGGACCGCCTACGCGGTCTCAATCCTATGTTTAGATAAGATAATTATGTATACTTGGTAACAAATAGGTGACGTAAAAATGCAGATATTGGCAAAACGTAGGTTATCTATATTCTTAGTGATTGCTGCTTTGCTCATGGCCGGATGTATGTCGCAAGCGACAACTACATCGGCACCCGAGAGACAAGCAAGTAATCAGGAAAATAGCAATTTACCTCGGCTGTTGGGTAAGGCCACGGTAGAGATGATGGTTGAAGGTAAAGACTCGCCGATTATAATCAACCTGGATGGATCTCAGGCTCCGATCACTGCCGGTAATTTTGTCGATCTAGTCGATCGGGGGGTCTATGATGGTCTGGTGTTTCACCGGGTGGTGCGGGAACCCCAGCCGTTTGTGGTTCAGGGTGGGGATCCACAGAGCAAAGACCCCAAGTTTTCACCAGAACGACTGGGAACTGGTAGTTATATAGATCCAGCGACATCTCAGCCTCGCTACATTCCTTTAGAAATTACGCCTCAAGGCTCGGAAGAACCGGTTTACTCTCAGACTTTCAAGAGCGCCAGTATTTCTGTAAAGCCAGTGCTCAAGCATACTCGCGGTGCTGTGGCAATGGCTCGTTCTCCTTATCCTGACTCGGCTTCCTCCCAGTTTTATTTTTGTTTAGCTGACTTGCCGTTCTTGGATGGTGACTATGCTGTGTTTGGATATGTTACCGAGGGGATGGATGTGGTAGACTCAATTGTCCAGGGCGATCGCATCAAGTCGGTTAGGGTAGTCCAAGGCTTAGAATACTTGAGAAAATAGACCTCTATGACCGACAGATTTTTCGGGCCGTCCGCGGACCGTAGATTGCGTAATTGTCTACTAAAGGAGCAGAATAAAGATGGAGAATACCGACAAGACCGAAGGGGATATGGAGTTGGGCTTTGGGGATGATAACATCATTGCTCCCCAAAACGAGGAGCAGATTAGTCTTGACATAGACGGAGATGGCGTCATCACAGTACTAACAGATCATACGTTACATGTTCGGTTTCCGGGGTGATGCTTTAACCAAGGACGCTATTGGCGAAGATAGTACCCGGAGTAGTGCTGACCTGATTACTAATTACCTGGACGCCGCGGGAGACACTGTGCTGGATGTGGATGGTAATGGCATAGTGGAAGCGCTGAGTGACGGGGTTCTGTTCGTTCGTTTTCTTTTTGGGTTCAGGGGTGAAACTCTGACCGACGAGGCGATCGCCCCAGGTGCCACCCGCACCACCGCTGCTGAGATAGAACAGTTTATCGAGCAATTTAACACTTTGACGCCGACACCAACAGATCCTGGGAATACCCTAAATACGGCACAGGCTCTTGGTACTCTCAACCGTAGCCGTGCTCGAACCTTGAGCGACTCGGTGGGGGATGCTGATTCTGTTGATATGTACAGCTTCAGCTTAGATGAGGTCAGTGACTTAAACTTTACTCTCTCTGGTTTGAATGCAGATGCCGATCTGGTTGTCATTGAGGATACCAATGGTAACGGTCAGGAAGATGAGGAAGATTTTATCGTTGGCTTTCAATCTCTTAACTCAGGTAATAGTCAAGAAGTAGTCAGTGGGATATTACAGGCTGGTGACTACTTTGTTGTAGTCGAGCAACATTCCGGAGATACGAACTATGAGCTGACCTTAGAGGTCAGCCCTGTAGATGTTCCACCAGACAATGCAGGTAACACCCTGACGGATGCACGTGAAATTGGTACTCTCAATGACGTTCAAACGTTTAGTGACTTCGTTGGCGATGCCGATCCTGAAGACTTCTATCGTTTCAGTTTAGACTCAACTAGCGAATTGAATCTGACTCTTGAGGGTCTCAGTAGCGATGCCGACGTGCTACTGATCGAGGACATCAACGGCAACGGCCTGTTGGATGATGATGAGATTTTAGATACACCTTATGCTGAAGGTAGCATTTCCGAAGCGATTAATGAGACCTTACCAGCAGGGGACTACTTTGTCTTAGTCGAACAGTTTGAGGGCGATACGAATTACGATCTGAGCTTGGAAGCAACAGTTCCAGGAACACCCCCACCAGATAATGCAGGCAATACTCTCGCCAATGCACGGGATATTGGCACTCTCAGTGACCGTCAAACTTTTAGTGATTTTGTTGGCATTGCTGATCTAAGCGACTTCTATCGCTTCACTCTTGAGGATACCAGGGAATTGAATCTGACTCTTGAGGGTCTCAGTAGCGATGCCGACCTGCTGCTGATTGAGGACTTCAACGGCAATGGCGTATTTGATGATGATGAGATTCTCGATGCACCTTTCATTGAAGGCAACGATTCCGAAGCGATTAATCAGATTTTGTTCGCCGGGGACTACTTTGTCTTAGTCGAACAGTATTCAGGCAATACAAACTACGATCTGAGCTTAGAAGCAGTCCCGATAACGGTTCCACCAGACGATGCAGGTGATACCCTAGCCACCGCACGGGATCTTGGTACTCTCAATGACCGTCAAACGTTTAGTGACTTCGTTGGCGATGTTGATCCTTATGACTTCTATCGCTTCACTCTTGAGGATACCAGGGAATTGAATCTGACTCTTGAGGGTCTCAGTAGCGATGCCGATGTGCTGCTGTTTGAGGATCTCAACGGCAATGGTGTGTTTGATGATGATGAGTTTCTCGATGCACCTTTCAATGAAGGTAGCGATTCCGAAACGATTAATGAGATTTTGTCCGCCGGGGACTACTTTGTCCTAGTCGAACCGTATTCCGGGGATACGAACTACAATCTGAGCTTGGAAGCAGTCCCGATAACGGTTCCACCAGATAATGCAGGTAATACCCTCGCCACAGCACGGAATATTGGCACTCTCAGTGAGACCCAAACATTCAATGACTTCGTCGGTAATGCCGACCAGAGTGACGTTTACAGCTTCAGTCTGGATACAATTAGTGACTTCAGTCTCAGGTTGGATGGACTGAGTGCCGATGCTGATGCTAATGTCAGACTGATTATGGAGGAGGAATTAGTTTATTATTCCGATAATGCCGATAACAATCCAGAGGAGATAGATCTGACTTTGCACCCTGGCAATTATTTCATTGTAGTAGATCAGTTTGAGGGGAATACAAACTACGCTTGGACTGTCGAGGCAACACCTCGTACCGAAGTTCCGCCAGATGAGGCTGGTAATACTCTGGACACAGCACGCGATATTGGCACTCTTGGGGAAACCGTTACCTTCAATGACTTTGTGGGTGATGTTGACTGGGAGGATATTTACCGCTTCAACCTGGCGACAACCAGTAGTTTTAAGTTGACTCTTAGCGGATTAAGTGCTGGTGTGTCTGTGGCGCGAGATTGGAACAGCGACGGTCAGATAGTGTTTGATGAAATTGTTGCTGAATATGGAGAGCTTATTGGCGATTCAGAAGTAATTAGCCTTGAGGGTTTGAATGCAGGTGAGTATTTTATCATCGTCGAAGATGCTGGAGTTAACACTAACTATGAACTTACTCTGGAGGCTACGCCAATGACGCCAAAGGAGCCAAGGGTGCCAGACGAAGATTCCACAGGAAAATATCACCGCATCTTTGGTTATGGTTTAATTAATGCCGCAGCAGCAGTTGCTAGTGCAAAAGACGCACGTTCCTTTCCAGATGTTGACGACCTGACGGGTGCAGCTACCAAGAACAATGCTGGGGAGCTCAATCGCATTAATGCCCCAGAAGTCTGGGAACAAGAATTTACAGGTCGAGGAGTTGTTGTCGCAGTTTTAGATACGGGTGTTGACTACAAGCATCCTGATTTGGCAGATAACATCTGGACTAACACGGATGAGATTCCTGGAAATGGGATTGACGATGATAACAATGGGTTTGTTGATGATGTTAATGGATGGGATTTTGTAAGTAACGATAACGATCCCCAAGATGATGAGGAAGGTCATGGAACCCATGTAGCGGGAACGATCGCAGCGTTAAGAAATGGAGCTCAAACTGATGTTGAGGGTTCCTCGGTAGACACCGTTGGAGTTGCCTATAATGCCAAAATCATGCCAGTCCGAGTAATAGAAGGCGGACCAGCAGACGCGATTGTTAATGGCATCCGTTATGCTGTTCAAAATGGAGCACGTGTGATCAATATGAGCTTGGGAGCCAGCGGTAATGATGAGGAACAACGTGCTATTAAGGAGATGAGTGTTGAAATGAAAGAGGCTCTGCAGTTTGCCAAAGCGAACAATGTTGTTGTTGCAATAGCATCAGGAAATGAAAGGCAAGACTATACTCCCATGACCAGACCCGAATTTCCAGCTCTGTTCGCGGAGGATGATTTGGCAGTCGCTGTGGGAGCAATAAACCACCGCAATCTCGTTTATACTGACTTTTCTAACCCTGCCGGTCTTCCACAACTGGATTATGTGGTGGCTCCAGGGGAAGGAGTGCTATCTCTGCTTCCTGGTAATAGGACAAATGCTAACGATATTGACGGATGGTCTGGTACATCTATGGCAGCACCCCATGTTGCTGGTGTGATGGCACTGATGCTACAAGCCAATCCTAACTTGACTCCCGATCGAGTTGCAGACATCCTGATTAATACGGCAAGCCGAGATGGAATTACGGATGAACTAGCCTGAGATGAAATGATGGTCTAGTTTCAATGTCATCCAAAGCAGATTTTTGGTTAGTTACTTGAGGCGATCGCCCCCTCAAACGGGTTTTTTTTCTAGCCGCTGGGGTCTGAAACCTCTCGGTTGGGGTCTGAAACCTCTCAGTTGGGGTTTGAAACCTCTCGGTTGGGGTTTTAAACCTCTCGGTTGGGGTTTGAAACCTCTCGGTTGGGGTCTGAAACCTCTCGGTTGGGGTTTGAAACCTCTCGGTTGGGGTCTGAAACCTCTCGGTTGGGGTCTGAAACCTCTCGGTTGGGGTCTGAAACCTCTCGGTTGGGGTCTGAAACCTCTCAGTTGGGGTTTTAGTGGTCTTGGGCCCGTTGGCAACGGGTGTGGTCAAAACCAGTTGATCGTGCATGGGATCTCCCAGTCGCTGGATCCCCCAAACCCCCCGCTAAGTTGGGGGGCTTTTGAAGCCCCCCTTTTGCAAGCTCCTAACTTCCCGATAGGCGATCGCCCCCCTTGTTTTTGTAGCCGCGATTGAAATCGCCCAGGCAAATATATGAGCTATAATGACAATTGTACCCCGATCGCCAGCAAAATCAAATGAGTACAATAACCCTGATCTTGAAGTTACCCCAAGAATTAATACCTATCCTCGAAGCCAACGAGGCAGAATTAGAAGGAAGAATTCTGGAATTAATTGTACTAGAGTTAGTCCGACAACAGCGGATCTCAACCGGGAAAGCAGCGGAATTATTAGGAATCTCTAAATGGGAGTTCGTGCAACTGCTGGGACAGAATAACATTCCTTACTTTACTGAATCCTCAAAAGAGTTGGTAGCCCAAGTAGAAACTGTTCAAAGAATCCTCGGAGAACAAAGATAATGATCGTTGTTACCAATTCTAGTCCTTTAGTTTCTCTTGCTCGGATTAATCAATTTGGCCTGTTGCACCTGCTCTACAATCAAATATGCATACCCCCAGCGGTTCGAGAAGAAGTTGTTACCTTTGGACAGTCTCGTCCAGGTACAGCAGAAGTAGAGACAGCAGAGTGGATACAAGTCATCAACGTTCAAAATCAGACTGTAGTCGAAAGTTTCAGGGAACAGTTAGACAGAGGTGAGAGTGAAGTGATCGCGCTGGCGATGGAGTTACAAGCAGATTTATTAGTAATAGATGAAGCTAGAGGACGAGAAGTGGCGCGATCGCTCGGATTAAATATAGTCGGTACTGTAGGCACCTTAGTTCAAGCAAGGCAAAGGGGATTAATTCCTGCTGTTACTCCCCTGCTAGATGAACTAATGATCGGTGGTTTTCGCATGAATATGCAATTATATCAGACAGCTCAACAGCTAGCGGGTGAATTAGATTAGGAGGAATTATTCTGCAAAATGGCGATCGCCCCCGCGCGAGCGGGTTTTGTTTTTGTAGCCGCGATTCGATCGCCCAGGCAAATATATGAGCTATAATGACAATTGTACCCCGATTTTTCGGACCGTCCGCGGGCCGAGGGTTTTAACCCCCGGCTCTCTAGACCCTTTTTCAATCATTAGTTGGTAATCGATCCACTAATTGCCAAAAATCATCCTGCTTAATACCGCCCTCTTCTTGAAGGCTGCGTCGCGACTCCTCTAAAATTTGATTAAACTTCCAATTGTTAGCTAACAGAAATCGCTCTAGCTCCTCGGGGTCTACAATTAAACTCATTGCTGCTATAGGGCGATCGCCTTCCACGATCGCAATTGGTTCATTTGGAGGAGATTTCAGATAATCCTCTAAATTCGCCTTGATTTCAGCAATCGATACAATTTTCATAACTCCGCCTCCCCTCCGCCTATAAACAACTGATTGCCCACTTTTTCCCCAATTCCTAAGATATAAACCTCATATTCGTCAGGGTTAGTCTCGTAAAACACTCGCCATCGATTTAAGGGACCAAAACGTAATTCCCACGTTGCACCCAACTGTGAAAGTCGCTGCAAAGGTTTACGGTTGCGAGTCTCTACCTCTGGATCGTAACTCAACTGTTCGGAAATTGTACTACGGATCTGAGAATGATACTTGCGGTCTATTGTTGCCAAATGCCCAAGGACCGGGCGGGTGAAGATGATTTCAAACTTCTGTTGGGGTGTCATGCTTCCTCCCACGGATAACTATTACTCACTTGTTAATCTCAGAGATCGCCCCTTCCCCTGCGCCCCCCAACCCGGCGATCGCCCTCCCACCTGAGCTATAATCACAATTGTACCCGGATCGCCAATCTTTCACCGCAACCATCCCATCAGCTTATACGATTTTGTCAAACGTGCCTACAATTATTTTCAGTATCATGCGATTAGTCGGTTTTAACCAGCTTCAGCTATTAGCCGTGGGTTAAACCCCTGGCTCAATTATTAATGAATAAAATTCTTCATCAAGAATTTGTTCGTTATCAAAAGGACAAACTTGAGGATATTCGGACTCATCAGGAATGGGAATGTCAGAACTTGCTCGTTTTCCTTCTTTAATCGCCAGATCTCGACCATCACGATAAGATTCCTCTAAAATTTTGGGTAAATAAGATTTTAAGGAAGGGGTTTTACTCAGTTGTTTATTGATTCGCTTGCGGTGTTCGTCAACAGAACTGTACCAGCTTTTTTTCATCGTTTCTGGGGCATCAGCTTGTACCGTTAATTTAAGCAGATGGGCGAGAAGTATCATTAAATTGCTTTCGAGGGCATTTTTTTTCTGATTTCCCCAAGTCTTTAAGTTCCTCAATCAAGTGTTCGATATCCAGTTCGGAGAAGCGATGATTTTTGAGTTTTTTGATATGATCTTCAATCCATAAGTTGAAATCTAGATCGTATAGTGTTTGTTTCATTGAGAATTGAAAAAAACCGAGAGGAATTACTTAGATGACAAGCGGCGGAGAGGAGCAAGGTACGCCAGCACTACCACAAGGATAGCCGCTAGTTTTCGTTTCCCGAGATACCCACCCATGTCGTGCGCTTCCGCGTCACGACAGGGTGGGTACTCTGGGAAACGCCGCTAGGATTGTTTTTCCTTACTCTTGACGGTTACTATTATATCATCCATCTAAGAACCTAGATAAACACTAAAGTGTTTACTACGAACCTATCTCTCTCAAATAAAATTGTGGAAGTGGTCGTTACTGGCATTGGTCTGGTGTCAGCTTTAGGGATGCTACAGACCAGTTGGCAGCGCCTGATCGCTGGTGAATCTGGCATCAGGCTTTTACAACCTTTTCGGGAACTGCCACCACGACCTCTGGCCCTAATTGGCAAAACACTAGCTGACTTAACTACTCTCACTCAGCTTGTGGTGACCGAGGCGATCGCCGATGCAGGTCTAGTCCTACCATTGCCAGATGCTGGGGTGGCGATCGGGTCTAGTCGCGCTCATCAGGCTTCCTGGGAACAGCTAGCTAGACAATTACAAGAGGATTCTCTCATGTCCGGTGCCCATTGGTTGGATACCCTTCCGCATATGGTGGCGATCGCCTCGGCCCGGACGATCGGCTCTACTGGTCCGGTGTTAGCGCCAATGGCTGCTTGTGCTACGGGCCTCTGGGCGATCGCTCAAGGCTTCCATTTAATCCAGACTGGTCAATGCCAGCGGGCGATCGCCGGGGCAGTGGAAGCTCCGGTGACGCCCTTAACCCTGGCAGGCTTTACCCGGATGGGAGCCTTAGCTGCCACTGGTGCCTATCCTTTTGACAAAAATCGCGAAGGTTTGGTTTTGGGGGAGGGTGCAGCTGTCTTGGTGCTGGAGTCAGCAACAGTAGCTAGGCGTCGCGGAGCCCCTATTTATGGACGAGTGCTCGGGTTTGGCTTGACAAATGATGGTTATCATGCTAGTGCGCCCGAACTGGGAGGCAAGAGGGCGATCGGGGCTGTGAAGCAATGTCTGGAGCGATCGGGCCTGGAGACAGCTGACATTGACTACATCCATGCTCACGGCACCAGTACGAGGTTGAATGACCAGAACGAAGCAAAATTAATTCAATATTTATTTCCTCAAGGCGTTCCGGTCAGTTCCACCAAGGGAGCTACAGGTCACAGCCTGGGAGCATCTGGCGCCTTGGGAGTAGCTTTCTGTCTGATGGCGTTACAGGAGCAGCTATTGCCCCCTTGTGTAGGATTGAAAGCACCAGAGTTTGATTTAGATTTACTGATGGCACCGCGTCGGTGTCAGGTGCGGCGGGTGCTGTGTTTGAGTTTTGGCTTTGGGGGCCAGAATGGGGCGATCGTCTTAGGAAAGTAAGTAAACGTTCCTGCTTCTAACAGCACTCTATATTACGAACAAGCTGTCAACTGGTTGACAGCATGAGCGCAATATAATGTATTTGATGTACCAATACGAATTGTGGGGTTGTTTGCACCGCAAAATTATACTGTATCTGTAAAATGGACTGTGTACCAGGCACAACGATCGAGAACTGCGATCGCGCAACAAAATCGCCAATGCCAAATCATTTCCGGAACTATACCTGACAGTCGTTGTGTTCTGAATTTCCTCTAGCAACAATAGGTTAATTCTACAAGTCAAGCTCCAGTTGCTGATTTTTCGGGCCGTCCGCGGACCGTGCAACTTGGGTTTTTTCTGGTGTCTTTTTTCCCTTTCCATTCAGCGTAGAATCTACTGGACGTTCTTCCCCTCGTAAATCAGCAGCAAAGGCTGCTTCTTCATAATATAATCTTTCTTCCATTTCCTGCAAGTGGTATTCTTCTGGGTATATCTTTGCCTTTGAACGTTCCGACGGTCTTTTCCCAATTTGGACGTCAAACCGGAATTTATCAATAGGTTCACCCGTTCTTTCTACGTAGTTCCGCAAGGTTTTAAAGTTTGGAAAACATCCATTTTCATCTGGTTCACCACTCAGACGCCGCATCGCTATTTGATGATAGGTTGGATCCATTTCTGCACCGATAAAATGTCGTTCCCAGTCTCTGGCAACAACTGCTACTGTACCAGCCCCCATATAGGGATCGAAAACTACTTCATTTTTGTAAGTTGTTGCTAAAATAATTCTCGCTATCAAGTCTTCTGGAAATTGACAAGGATGAATTGTTTGTTCTTCGTGGTTGTGTTTGACATTCCGGAATAACCAGATATCCCCAGGATTTTTTCCCTTTGGGTTACAAGATAGTTGACCTTTGCGATCGCCTCGGTAATGTTTTTTATTCTGGTATTTCTGCGGTACTCTAATCTCATCTAGATTAAAGGTATAGTCTTTAGATTTCGTAAACCACAAAATTGTTTCATGGCGACAGGAAAATTTATTTTGCGCGTGCAGTCCATGTTGTCTAGCCCAAATAATCCGGTTTCTGGGAATTAATCCACAAGATTCTATAATTGGGAAAAAGCGGATATCTAAGGGAATTAACATTCCCCGATCTGAAAAAGCCCCTATTTGCCAAAATAGCGCTCCAGTCTGTTTGAGAATTCTGCTACATTCTTTTAGGACAATAGTCTGTTCTCTTAAATAATTATCCAATGCTTGCTTAGCTTCATATTCCTTACCTAAATTATAAGGTGGCGAGGAGACAACTAAGTCCACACACCCATCAGGTAATTCTTTGAGTACATTCAAGCAATTTCCTAGAAATATTTTGTCCAGCGGTAGTTTTTCTTTATCCATCGTCATTTAACTAGAACATCACTCATTTTTCTCCCGCCATCCAAACTAGGTAACCTAACATCCGATCTACTGGTGGCAAGGAATACACATTCAGGTCTATTGTGAGGGTTGATTGCACTAAGCTCATAAACTGCCATTGAATCCCATTACTCACACTACCATAAATCCTCGGGATGGGATTAGATTGCGCCTCATTAAACCGTTGAACGGCAACCATCTCAGCAATGCACTGACCAAAACCTGTTTTCAGATCGGTTCTCTTCGCTTCCACCACCACAACCGCTGGCGCTTCAATTTCTAGGACTGCTGTTGAACGGGTGAGCAAAAAATCACAGACCCCATTTAGCCCCACTGATTCATCGACATTAAATTCTTCTCCAGAAAATAGGCTAACCTGACGATCTAACTTTCGTCTTACTTCTAGCAGCATTGGGTAGATAATTCCTTCCGAACGGGCCTTCTCACTTCCAGATGTCCCTACTATTGGTAAGCTTTCTTGGAGATAGCCCTCTAGGATGGGGGAAGGTTCGATCGCCTCTATCTCTGGCAAAAAGCGATCGCCCTCAACCACGGTCAAGTTGAAAGCTGTTTTGGCGCTGCTAATGGTTTTGAACTGACTGTAAGACATAAAATAACTTCCAGATAGAGTTCAAAGAAAGAATACAAGTTGACAATTGACAATTGTCAATTGTTCAAAACCTACATTCCCATTGCCTGACCTGCCAACCAACCAGTAGTCCAGGCACTCTGGAAATTGAACCCGCCAGTAACGCCATCAATATCCAGAATTTCCCCGGCAAAATATAAACCCCGACAACAGCGACTCTCCATTGTTTGAAAATTCACTTCCTGCAAACTCACTCCACCACAAGTGACGAACTCTTCCTTAAACACCCCTTTACCTGTAATTTGATAAGTTCCTTGGTTCAGTTCTAGCACCAACTCGTGCAAGAATTTATTAGATAACCCTGCCCATCTATCCCGTTCGCTAATACCGACATTATACACTAACTGCTGCCAAAGACGGCGGGGGATGGGAACCGGACAGCTAGATGCGATCGCCCGCTTGGGCAGTTGGGACTTGACCTGCAACAGCATGTTCCGCAATTGTTCTTGCTGGTACTGGGGCAACCAATTTACTATTAATGATGTCTGATAACCGCATTCATGCAAAACCCTCGCCCCCCAAGCAGAAAGTTTCAAGATCGCCGGACCACTCAACCCCCAATGGGTAATTAACAATGGTCCAGTTTGTGCTAACTTGGCTATGGGCAACTGCACTCGCACATTTTCCACGGAAACCCCTGCTAAACCTTCAATCCGAGGATCGGAAATCTTAAAAGTAAACAAAGAAGGAACGGGTGGGATAATTTGATGACCATTAGCTGCTGCTAGTTGATAACCCCGTCGGTTGCTACCTGTGGCCAGAAGGACGAGATCGGCCTCTAACCTTTCTCCCGACTTCAACCCGACTACAAACCCATCCGGTTTTCGATGTCTCTCGGGAGCGCTAATCGCACTACCCAAGAGACATCGACGCGAAACGGAAACCACTGTTGCACCTGTACGCATATTCACCCCAGCCCTGATCGCCCCTTGCAGGAGACAATCTACAATAGTTTGGGAATCATCCGTAACGGGAAACATCCGTCCATCGGCCTCAGTTTTCAACTGCACCCCGTGGGAGGCGAACCAGTTAACAGTATCCCGGGGTTGAAAGCGGGTGAAAGGGCCCCGCAACGCTTTACCACCTCTAGGGTAATTTTGTACCAGCGTAGCGGGGTCGAAATAATCATGAGTCACGTTACAGCGTCCGCCCCCAGAGATGCGGACCTTTCCTAGCAGTTCGACTCCTGCTTCTAGTAACGTGACTTGGGTGTGTTCGTGGCAAGTCGCGCAGGCGATCGCCCCAAAAACGCCCGCCGCGCCACCACCGACCACCACAACTCGCTGCCAACTCATCAAATTTAATCTTCCCGTTCAAAATCCTCTTTTCCCACCCCGCATACCGGACATACCCAGTCGTCGGGGATATCTTCAAAGGCCGTTCCTGGTGCTATGTCGCTATCTGGATCGCCCTCTTCCGGGTCATAGACGTAACCGCAGGTGGTGCATACATATTTCTTCATGTTGGTGTTCTCCTCATCTTGCCTGGATCTTACCAGTTTATTACACCTGAATTATAGAAAGAAACCAGGTATATGGGAAAAACCTGGTTTCTGGGCGACTGGTGAATATGTCCGTAGCGAGAATCTCCTCCCATCTCAAAGAGTATTGTAATCTTCAAATTCCCAGCGACCGTATCGACTCAAGCGTGAGGCAACCGTTTTCCAGTCCGGCGCTTCCGCTTCATCACATAATCCCTGAATCACCTGCCAAATTAGACTGTAATCATATTTGGGCAGCAGCAGATAATGCCTGCCCAAAACATATCCAGTTGACGACATCTTGTTTTCTAACCAGCGAGGACTGCATACCATAAAGTCAAAGGACTCACAACCTTGTTGTCCCTTTGGTCCCACCATTGCCTGCACCAACAACCCAAAGCATTCAGCATCTAGGGGCGTAAACAAGGGCAAGTCAACAGCATCTGGACTGTGTAGACGACGTAACTCTGCTTGGATAATTTTCATTGCTAGTGGTCCTCTAACATCGGTCGAGAAACCTGGTTTCTCTCGTCAGATCATTGATATCTTGTTAATAGCGGTACCAGAAACCCTGTTTCTCGCTTCTAATTTACCTATGGAAAAAAGTAATGCTTGAGGATGTAGACTATTGCCCCACAAAACGGTGTATATTTACCTTCTGCATCCGGTCGATCGTACCTAACAGCCAGTTGTTGGATTTCCTCATTAGTGCAATCTTCTATACCTATCAATATCTTATCAATTGCTTTACGGCGCATTCTTTGCAGCTTATTAATATTAAGTCCCAGACTTTCGATCGTTTCCTTGGCAGCAGCTTGCTTGTCCGGATCGTCCGTTGGCTGAATTTCTCCAGAACCCGTGTACTTAAAAAAATCCGCACAGTTAGCTTCTATTGGCGAAACCATCAGATTCTCATCATACCATTCTCCTTTCTTATGCCCGCAATGCACTGGTTTCGGGGGTGGTGTTTCACTTTCCCCTTGACAGGAAGCTAGCATATTCCTATATTCCAGTGCTAGATGGGGATGGGTACTGCGAGGTTTGAGATGTTCTATATGACAAGTTTCTCTTGTAATTCGCATCCCGCAGTAACAACAGATGAAACCTTGCTCTTGTAACAAGGCGTTATAAACATCTGTTTTCTCCCGTCCGCTGAGAAGATCGTAGCTAGGTGTCCAGTCTTCGTTAGCGAGTGCTTTCCATGCAGTCAAGCTTTCTGGTTCTTCACCTTTCTTGATATATTTCATCGATTGAGAATTTCCCTCCTGCGGATCAGTACATCAGCGCTAACGAATTCTGGTTCATCTGTGCCAATTTCTTTTGCCAACTGTTGGCGCAACTCTCTAGCACCATTGATATCTCTCTTGTCGATCAGTCGGAATAACTCTAGGAGACGATCTTTGATATCTTGAGGACGTTCGGGAACATCCATCAAGTCTTCCAAAATGCGATTGCTATCTCGACCAAAGGAACTTGACGGACGCTTGGCAACAATTCCATTATCTGTTTTTTCTAGAATGTAAATTCCCTGGGGTTTAACGTGACTGACTACTTGTGGTGAATGGGTGGTGACAATAAATTGGCAGTTGGGGAACGTTCGCGTTAATGCTGGAATAATCTCCCGTTGCCATTTGGGGTGAAGGTGTAATTCAATTTCATCGATGAGAACGACGCCTTTGCCTTGGAGTGGATCTGATAAACCTGGGTTAGCAATTGCTAAACGCCTTGCCAAGTCTCCTACCATTGCTAGCAAGCATTTTTCGCCATCGGAAAGTTGGTTGACGATCAATTCTTCACCTTTCTTTTCCACAGTCATGCGGACAGGAGAACGCCTGACACGCAAATTTGAAAATTCTGGTGTCAGTAAATATATCGCTTTTATAACAGCTTCCAACTGTACATCCCGGTATTTGATTATGTGATATTCTATCTCTTTTTCATTTTCTTGCTGGCGTAATAATTCTAGTTTGTTTTCATTTTCTATATCCTCTTGATTTCTAAACCATTCAAAAAATCTCCTAAAGTCTATTTCCCCACTTTCAAGCGCACCATCATAGGCATCGATCGGCTCAAATGAATGCTGCGTGCGAATCCTTAACGGAATATCCAGCACTACACGATTTACAGCATAAGAAATCACAATTGGCAATTGAGGATCGTCGTTTAACTGGCTATGTATCTTTTCGACAAATGTTTCCAACTCTGTTAGCTTGCTGCTGGTATCTCCATTCCGAGCCTTTGTTAAAGACCAAGTTACTTTCCCATCGTCATGTAAAATATCAATCTCGTTATGTGTCTCGCTGTCTTTATTCGTAATATCTTCGTTCTTGAATGGCCGTTCCGAATTGCTTTGAGTTTGAATTCTTCCTGTGAACCAAGACAGCAAAATTGAGATACAATCCAGAATACTAGATTTCCCCACGCCGTTGATACCGATGAGTACGGTTGGTCCGTCAGCATCGAACTCCAGGGTCATCTGGTCAATTCCGCGAAATGCTTTTATGCTCAAGCGCTTAACTCTCATGGTTTTCTCCTTCTCTCTCTTGCTATGGTAACATTAACTCAACCTATGGCGACATTAGCTCCAGATGGCTGCGCCGTGTCTCGTGGGTAGTGCGATTAGCGAGACACGGCCTACACAACCAGTATATAACAAGTCGTGCAGGAGTCGTGCAATAAGCTCCCTCCCAGGGAGATCCCTCGCAGGGAGGATATCTTAACTCCCTCGATCTGAGATCCCCCAGAATGTTTGCACTTTTGATGCGCGACTTGCTATAACGGTAGTGGGTCATAGAGGGTACAAGTAGTGATTTGACTACGGTCCTGTGTCCCCCGTGCTCAACCGCGCTCCCGGGGGGACACAGCCCGTCCTGGGTTTCAGGCACTAAAATCACTACCGTCTGGGACCACTACCGCTATAAGGAGGAAAATTTCTATGTCTCTGAACGTCGAACTGTTAGAACAAAGTTTTGATCTCATCAAACCCCGTGCGGACGAATTTTCCACGAGCTTCTATAACAACCTGTTTACGGACAATCCCGAAGCTAAACCATTGTTTGCCAATACAGACATGGAAACGCAGAAAAAGAAGCTGATGGATTCATTAGTATTAGTAGTTGACAATCTCCACCAACCTGATGTGCTGACGAAGACATTGAAGGAACTGGGAGCCCGCCACGTGGAATATGGCACTTTGTCAGAACATTACCCCTTGGTAGGAGGAGCCATTCTGAAGACTTTTGAGTCCTATCTGGGTTCAGACTGGACGCCAGAAGTGAAACAGGCTTGGGTGGATGCCTATGGGGCAATTACTGAATTGATGTTAGCAGGAGCCGAAGAGGCGAAATCAGCCTAGTGTCAGTGGTCAGTTGTATTAGAGGTAGGTGGTCAGCGATCAACTAACAACTATAGAGAGTCTAAATCAGTTGTGCAAATCGATCCCTTTATGCAATAAGCGCGAACCTAAATAATTTGTGTAAATTTTACCGAGGGGGCGAAGGCGACTTAAACCCTTGTCTGGTAAGGGTTTAATTTCCAATCGCCCCGCAGCACAACTCTCTTTGAGGCTTGCTATACCAAAGCCTGGAACTCGTCCCGCGAATTTCATCTGCATTATCAACTTGCGCTTGCGACTGCTGTCCAGAAGAAAAGAGTAATTCTACAGGCGTCATCAGTAAGGCGATCGCCACTAATATTACCCCCACATAAGAGTTAACATGCTGGCGAACTGGCCCAAGTATTTGCTCATCATCCATGTCCCAACATAAATGAGTATAAGCCAAAGTTTCCAGGTTTTCTAGCACCACCTAAAAAATATCTAATAGTTGTTATTAGTAGCCCGCGCAGGCGGGTTTTGTTATTGTCGCCCCACCAGAAATGGTGAGGGTGGGGGCGATCGCCCTTGACAGAAGCTAATTATAATAGTAATAGATTGATATTGTCAAGGCAATCAGACTCAGTAACTAAGACAGAAGGATATACCAATGGTGCAGCCTCCCCAGAGATCTCCCCTAGTCAACATTGGACAACCAGACCGCAAGCAAGCAAGCATAGAACGTCTCCGCACCATCAGCCGTCTGCTAGACAACGCAATTTCCATTCCAGGTACAGACTATGGTGTAGGGATAGACCCACTGCTGGGGCTACTGCCAGTCGGTGGCGATTTGATTAGCTCGATTTTCTCCGCTTATATGGTAGTAGAAGCGGTACGATTGGGCCTGCCCAGAGAAAGCCTAATAAGAATGGCGATCAACCTGATCCTGGACACCCTAGCTGGTACAGTGCCAGTGGTGGGGGACCTGTTTGATGTTGCCTGGAAAGCCAATGCCAGGAATATGGAACTGATAGAATCCCATATGCAATCCCCCTGTCCAGCCAAAAAGCAGACAAGTGGTTCGTGTTCCTGCTGTTGACAGGGTTAGGTCTAATGGTGGTTGGTGCAGCGACTTTGACCATCACGATTATCGCACTGGTGCTAAACATGTTGGGCCATTTATTCTAAATCTGGTGAACGGACAGGCGATCCGCCCGGACTACGTCTCGGACGACTGAAAATATGTGATAATGAGTCAGCCGTTGTCTGTGTCTCGCCGATGGATCAGCCTGTAATCGACCTTGCCGAAGTCCTGAAGAACCAACCCCAACTGGATTTCCAGTTGCCATCGCCAGAAGATGAAGAGATTTCCGACCTAGAGTTTCAGCAGCAGTTGGAGTCCGCTTGGCAAGTATGCGATCGCTTTGACTTGCAAACGGACATCTGGCGGGGGCGGATCCTGCGGACCATCCGGGACCGAGAGAAAAAAGGCGGCGAAGGACGGGGGAAAGGATTTCTCAACTGGCTCAAGCAGCGGGATATTACTAAAAGCCAAGCTTATGCCTTGATTCAACTGGCCAATAGTGCCGATACCCTCTTGAGTGAAGGAAATATGGATCCAGAGGCCATCAACAACTTCAGCAAACGCGCTTTTGTCGAAACGGCCAAATCGGATCCGGAAGTGCAACAGCTGGTTACCGATGCCGCCCAAAGAGGCGATCGCATTACCCGCCGAGAGGTCCGGCAACTAGCTGACGAATGGACAGCCATGTCCTCAGACTTACTGCCCGCAGAAGTTAAAGAACAGGCAACTACCGGTTCATTGCCGACCCGTCACCTAGCACCCCTGGTCAAAGAATTAGAGAAACTGCCAGAGTCTCACTTGCATGCCATAAAATCAGAAGTGGCCGAGCATCCAGATGTGGATACTGTCAAGCAGATGACCTCAGAAGCTCGCAACTTAGCCAAGTATCTAGACGCCGCTGCCCAAGTACAAGCATTAAATGATGCGCCCGTAGACATGGAAATGGCCTTAGAAGAAGCCCTGCGCCTGGGTTGTCTGAATACTGCTTCAGACCTGGTTAAGCAAGCCACCCAACTGGAGCAGACTATAGTCAAACTATACACCACCTGGAAACGTTTGGGCAATCTGGCAGATAGGGTATATGTAGAGACAGGCGCTTCCACCCCCCATCTGCGATCGCTCCTGGTCAGCTTGGGTATACTGACGGGAGAAGTGATGCAAGTCCCCTTGTCCGATTTTTCCGGAACGGTAGGGGGCGATCGCACCGTCCGCCTGCAAATCCTCTCCGATTCCCCAAGAACACTAGACCGCCTGTAGACGATCGGGGACAAATGACCAGTCCCAGGGACATCGAGCGACCCCGAGACATCGAAACAAAGAGACCTATCTGGCCAACTGTAGTGATATCATACTCTAGTTGTGGGCAGGGCGGTTGTAATCGGAGTCAGGCGATCGGGTATCATATAGATAGAAAGGATTTTTCCGAACAGAGGATACCAATCCCATGGGGATAATTTAAATTATAATCCAGGAGAGATTATACCTATGCAGCAGCTAGCAGTCAGCACGGAACTAGACTTCCAGAGCGAAATATACAAAGACGCCTACAGCCGGATCAACGCGATCGTGATCGAAGGGGAAGAGGAGGCGAAGGAAAATTACATCAACCTGGCTAAACTGCTGCCAGACTGCTCCGATGAGCTAAAGAAGCTCTCCAAAATGGAAGGTCGCCACAAGAAAGGTTTTACAGCCTGTGGCAATAATCTGGGAGTGACGCCAGACATGGTATTCGCTAAAGAATATTTTAGCCAGTTGCACCAGAACTTCCAAGACGCCCTGGCAGCAGGGAACGTAGTAACCTGCCTTTTGATTCAAGCCCTGATTATAGAATGCTTCGCGATCGCTGCCTACAATATCTACATCCCCGTGGCCGACCCCTTTGCTCGTAAAATCACAGAAGGCGTAGTCAAGGACGAGTATACTCACCTTAACTTCGGGGAAGAATGGCTGAAAGCCCACTTTGCTGAAGCCAAAGCCGAACTGCAAGCAGCAAATCGCCAAAATCTGCCCCTGGTCTGGAAAATGCTAAACGAAGTCACAGAGGACGCCCGCTTGCTGGGAATGGAAAAAGAAGCCCTGATAGAGGACTTCATGATCGCTTACGGAGAAGCCCTGGCCAATATAGGGTTTAACACCGGTGAGATAATGCGGATGTCAGCCTACGGTTTGGCAGCAGCCTAGAAGCAGGGGAAAAAACAGCCGCATGGCTGCGCGATGTGCGATGCGCAGTGCGAATAGCGCCCGCAGAGCACGTAGCCCCCAGCACTCTTCGGGCCCCCTCTGCTGCGCGTATCGGCACAGGCCTAAAGGCATCCCCCGGACGGCGAAAACCCGGGGGATGCCGTCGTGTCCGAGAGCGCCCACCCATGTCGAAGCGATGTGCGATGCGCAGTGCGAATAGCGCGCGCATCGCACGTCGAGAGTAGGCGAACGACAGGGTGGGCGTCTCTGGACACGACGCGGTGATAATGAAACAGATAGTTCGCGATCAACGCAATTACGCTTTAGAAAAGAAGCCAGCAATACATGTTTGGTCTTATCGGTCACCTTACAAGTTTGGAACATGCCCAAGAAGTCGCCAGAGACTTGGGCTACCCGGAATATGCCGACCAAGGGCTAGATTTCTGGTGCTCAGCACCGCCCCAAATAGTAGACAATATTAAAGTCACTAGCATCACGGGTCAAATCATCGAAGGTCGGTACGTGGAATCATGCTTTCTGCCAGAGATGCTAGCCTATCGCCGGATAAAGGCAGCAATGAGAAAAATCCTCAACGCGATGGCTCACGCCCAAAAACAGGGCATCAAGATTACGGCTCTGGGGGGATTTTCCTCGATCGTATTTGAAGAGTTTAACCTGCACAAGCACAGGCAAGTCCGGAATATACAGTTGGAGTTCGATCGCTTCACGACGGGAAACACCCACACGGCATACGTTATTTGCCGTCAGGTAGAACTGGCATCAGCCCAGCTAGGAATAGAACTGTCTCAGGCAACGGTAGCGGTTTGTGGTGCCACTGGGGACATTGGTAGTGCAGTCTGTCGGTGGCTAAATACTAAGACAGATGTGGCTTCCTTACTAATGATTGCCCGCAACCAAGAACGACTGCAAGCTTTACAGTCAGACTTGGGACGAGGCAAAATTATGGGATTAGAGGAGGCTCTACCCCAGGCTGATATTATAGTGTGGGTGGCCAGTATGCGCAAGGGCATGGAAATTGACCCCAAGCAATTGAAGCAACCATGCCTGCTGATAGATGGGGGCTATCCGAAAAACATGGGCACGAAAATATCTCATCCAGGAGTACATGTGCTCAAGGGTGGCATAGTGGAGCATTCCCTGGATATAGATTGGAAGATTATGAATATCGTCAGGATGGCAGTGCCAGGACGTCAGCTGTTTGCCTGTTTTGCCGAGTCGATGCTGCTGGAGTTTGAGAAATTGTACACCAACTTCTCTTGGGGACGCAATCAGATTACAGTAGAAAAGATGGAGCAGATTGGTAAGCTGTCAGTTAAGCATGGATTTAAACCGCTCCTAGTTGAGGAATGTTAGAGTCAATTTGGGGCTGAAGTCAATCGCCCTGTCGGGAGACATCTCCCGACCAGGAGACATCAAACCCGTCCTAAGAATATTATCAAAGTTGCTGACGTGGCAAATACAGAGCGCAAACCGTTACTCCTAGATTTTGAAAAGCCCCTGGTGGAGTTGGAGGCCAGAATTGACCAAATTAGCTCTCTGGCAGAGGAAAATGATGTCGATGTCTCCGCTCAAATCCGCCAGTTGGAAGCCAGGGCCGTGCAGCTACGCACGGAAATATTTAGCAGTTTGTCACCGGCTCAGCGGCTGCAATTGGCCCGCCATCCCCGCCGTCCGAGTACCCTGGATTATATTCAGGCTATCAGTGATGAATGGATAGAATTGCATGGCGATCGGGGGGGTATGACGATCGGGCCTTGGTGGGTGGGGTCGGGCGGATGAAGGGACGGCCGGTGGTAATGTTGGGTCATCAAAAAGGCCGGGATACCAAAGATAATGTGGCCCGGAACTTTGGCATGGCCTCCCCAGGGGGATACCGCAAGGCGATGCGGTTGATGGAACATGCCAACCGCTTTGGCATGCCGATTTTGACCTTTATTGATACTCCTGGTGCCTGGGCGGGTGTACAGGCGGAAGAGTTGGGCCAGGGAGAGGCGATCGCCTATAATCTGCGAGAAATGTTCCGTCTGGAGGTGCCGATCGTATGTACGGTGATTGGTGAAGGTGGCTCCGGTGGTGCTTTGGGGATTGGCGTGGGCGATCGGCTATTGATGTTTGAACATGCGGTGTATACGGTGGCTAGCCCGGAAGCCTGTGCGGCCATCCTCTGGAAAGACGCTGCCAAATCTGGCCAAGCGGCGGAAGCCCTGAAAATCACCGCCAGAGATCTAAAACAGCTGGGTATCCTGGACAAAATATTGGCAGAACCCCTAGGGGGCGCTCATTCAGACCCCTTGAAAGCCAGTGGGATTCTCAAACAGGCCCTATGGGAAAATTTAGAGGAACTATCGGCTATGACCGGCGAAAAACGGCGATCGCAGCGCTATCAGAAGTTTCGCAGCATCGGTGTATTTCTGGAAGCATCTGCCTAGAGACGTCTTTCGTCGAGCGCGCCGATCGCGTAGCGTGCGCACGCTCCGGGCCCCCTCCGCTGCGCGAATCGAAAAAGAATGGCTGGCACGCTCCGGGACCCCTCCGCTACGCAGTGCGCTATCGGACGAGTGGTATATACTAAAATTAGTACACAATTGTTTACATTACTCTCATCTACAGCAGTTATTGGGCTGCTGGCTGTCGGAGTCTTCTGTGTCCCCCGGGAGCGCTATTCGCACGTTCCCAGGCTGCGCGGTGGGAACGAGGGGGGGACACAGCGATGGCTGCTTGCTGGTATTAAGTTAGCAGAAGTGGCAGCTGTATGGGCAGACAAGATTGGGAGTAAGTTTAATTGTACCCCATATATCTAGCTAATGTCAAGCCCGGAGAGATATGGGCGATCGCCCTCTCTTTGCTGTCTTGTTGTTTATGGTCTAGTCGCTTTACGAACTTCCCGAATTGTAGAACAGATAGCGCTGGTACCCAATGAAAGGCAGCATGGGTGCTGTCGATAAGAGTGATTGGACAAGAATGCTGCGTAGATAATTGAGTTTTGAGTTTATGACTATAGCTTCCCTTAACGGTTCCCAACGCCCAGACATGACTAAAAATCAAGATGCCAAAAAAGTTCTGACTCGTCCCGATCGCAATACTTCAAATGGCTTGCAACCCAGGCAGCCCGATGAAGAAATCGACGACGAGCAGATGATGGCAGCAGTAAAGACAATGCTGCTGGGGGTAGGAGAAGACCCAAACCGGGAAGGATTGCTGAAAACGCCCAAACGGGTAGCAGAAGCAATGCGATTTCTCACCAATGGCTACAATCAGTCCCTGGAAGAAATCGTCAACGGAGCCATCTTTGATGAAGACCACAACGAGATGGTGTTAGTGCGGGATATCAACTTGTTTAGTCTCTGCGAACACCATATGTTACCCTTCATGGGCAAAGCCCACGTCGCATACATTCCCACACAGAAAGTCGTAGGATTGAGTAAACTAGCCCGCATTGTCGAAATGTATGCCCGACGCTTGCAGGTGCAAGAACGACTGACGCGGCAGGTAGCAGAAGCAATTCAGGAGATTTTAGGACCTCAAGGGGTGGCCATAGTGGTAGAAGCTACCCATATGTGTATGGTAATGCGGGGAGTGCAGAAACCGGGTTCTTGGACTGTTACGAGTGCGATGTTGGGAGTGTTTCAAGAAGATCAGAAAACTAAGGAAGAGTTCCTGAATTTGATTCGCCACCAACCAGCATTCTTTTAAGATCGAAATTATTTCTCGTTCCCAGGCTCAGCCTGGGAACGGGTTCTAGAGGCTCTGCCTCGGACGTGGATGGCAGCGTAGTTTTAGGTAGTTGATATGGCAAAAGGATTCGGGAAGAAAGAAAGTAAAAAGGGCGCCAAACGGGAAAAAGCATATTTGAAGCTGATTGACAAGTTACTCAAGTCTCAGGGAACGGTTCGGGCGATAAATATTTTGAGAGATAACCAACACCTGATTGATGAGAAGTTGTTGGAAAGGATGGAGATGGTAGCTATGGTGCTAGGGGAAAAGGGCGATCAGCCCGCGGACGGTCTGAAAAATCGGGAAGCTGCGCAGTTCTTAAGCAATATTGCTGAGTGGCTGGCTGAGGAATTTGGATTAGATAATGAATCTGGAGTATTTCGTAAGTTTGTGCTGCAAATGATGGCAGCAACTAGGAATAACGGCAACCCAGAAGCCGCCTACCCGATTTTACATGCCTACCGACAGCAATATCCTCAGTTTATACAGCGGTTTTATAACTGGGGAATAACACAGATTGAGGAAGCAGATTCAGAGAAAGCCTTGGGTTTGGCAGCGACTATGAGTATGTTTGGCAGAGTAATTTGTAATTTTTATGTGGGCGATCGGGCGGAAAATGTCGAAATGGCGATCGCCTGCCAAGAAACTGCTTTGCAAGTCATAAATTGCGAGACAGATCAGAAATTATGGGGTAGTATAAAAAACTCCCTGGCTACTGCTTACTGTAACAGAATTAACGGCGATGGCGCGGAAAACCAGGAGAGGGCGATCGATGCCTATGAAAGCGCCTTGCAGGTATTAACCCGTGAAGTTTCGCCTGAGGAATGGGGCATAATTAAAAACAATTTGGGTATTGCTTACCGCGACAGGATTTGGGGCAATAAATCCGAGAATCTGGAACGAGCTATTAAAGCCCACAAAAGCGCTTTGCAAGTCCGTACCCGCGACGGTTATCCGGAACGATGGGCAAAAACACAAATGGATTTAGCTGTTGACTACCGTCACCGGCTCGAAGCTGTGCGAGCAGAAAATCTAGAACAGGCCCTTGCCCACTGTGAGAAGGCTTTCCAAGTTTACACCCGCGAATCATTTCCTCAAGATTGGGCAGACAATAAAATCAATCTGGGTAATATATACCGTGACAGAATTAGTGGCGATCGCACCGTGCCGGAAAAATCGGAGAACCTGGAAAAAGCAGCTCAAGCATTCCAAGACGCCTTGGCAGTCTTTAACCGCAATAGGTTTCCCTACAAATGGGCATTATCCCAAATGAATCTGGGTAATGTTTACGGAACTCAAAAACTTATACCAGAAGCGATCGAGCGTTATCGTTTAGCGCTAGAAATATTGACACCCGATGATTTTCCGGAACAATGTTTAAGGAATGGCAGTAATATGGGTAATACAGCCTTGGTTGCCGAGCTGTGGTCAGAAGCGATTGTCGGCTATAGGGCTGCTATTGCAGCTATCGATCGGAACCTTGCTATGGCTATTTCTGAAGCCCGCCGTCAGGAGATTCAAGCAGAAGCGATCGACATCTACGAAGGAATGGTAAAAGCCTGTATCAATGACGGGCAGCCTGAAAAAGCCAAAGAATATGCCGAACGTTCTGGTTCAATGCGCCTCATGAAGAATCTTACCGAGAATAATCTTGATAGCAATCAAGAAGTTTCCGATTTCCTCATGCAGGTGATGCAGAAAGTTTCAGAAACTGGAGGCGATCTCCAAAGTTTATCTTTGTTTTTAGAAGCAAACTTAGACCAACTGGACCAGCAATTTCTTCAAGAATTGTGCCGCTTAAAGGTATTTATTCAATCTGAAGTTAATCCGGAGGAATTTTATCAGTTAATTTCTGGGGAAAGGAGCGAGAAAATATCTGCGAATCCGGCGATAATGCTAGTAATGGCTCTGTCAATATTTGCTGATGCAGTTGGTCAATTGCTTAAAGGTAATAGGGCAATAAATATAGAAATTGCTATTGCTGCATATGAGTTAGTTTATCCTGTTTACGCTCCTCAAGTATGTTCAAAATATTGGGGACGTATTCAAATGAATTTGGGAGTATTTTACCGCATCAGGATAAGAGGCGATCGGGCGGCTAATCAGGAAAAAGCGATCGCCTGTCATAAAAATGCTTTGCAAATATTTACTCCAGAATCAGATCCACAAGAGTGGGGATCTACTCAAAACAATCTAGCAACTGTTTATTGTCAACGAATCAAAGGCGATCGGGCAGAGAACATGGAACGGGCGATTGATTGTTGCCAAGAGGTTTTGTCAGTCTGCACTCGCGATCGCTTTCCCGCACAATGGGCTTATGCCAAACATAATCTCGGCAGTTTCTACGGAGAAGGAGTCAATGGCGATCGGAAAGATAATTTAGAATTAGCCATCCGCAGCTATAAAGACGCATTGCATATTCATACTCGCGAAGGTTTCCCTCATAACTGGGCGCAGCTTCAAGACGCTCTGGGTATTGTTTATGCTAAGAGAATCAAAGGCGATCGGGTAGAAAACATAGAAGAAGCAATTACCTACTTCAACTCTGCTTTACAAGTCATTACTCCTGATGCCTATCCACAGGATTGGGTGAAAATCCAATCGCATCTTGGTAGTATTTTGGGATATCGAGCAGAGAATCTAGAATCAGCAATTAGTTACTACCAGAGGGCGCTGAAAGTTGCTACGATCGAGACAATGCCTGAAGAGTGGGCGATGGCTCAAATTAACTTGGCTTCTGCCTATAGCGAGCGCATCAAAGGCAACTGGAAGTCAAATCTGAAAGCTGCCATTGACTGTTTCCAAGCGGCCTTGCAAGTCTACACCAAAAGAGCCTATCCTCAAAACTGGGCGACGCTGCAAAACAATCTGGGAACTCTCTATGACAAGATTGGGCTTATCGAACATCGAGCTATCGCGGCGCTATGTGCAAAAGCGTGTGGATCGCGTATCGGGGGCTATAAAAGTAGTGGAAACGGGGAGGATAGTAGGGCAGTGGGAGGCAGATAGTATCGTATCATCTTCAGGTAAGGAAATGATGGGGCGATACTTAAATGTTTCGTGGGATAATTCAGCGTGGTGGTGGATAGAGATGGAGGGGTTGAACCGATTACAGGAGCACCCCTTCACTCAGATTTAAACGAGACACGAGCGGGAGCGGCGGCTCCCGGCTCGGCTGGGGCGCTCCGGCGCTGGTAGGGTGAGGGAAGCGTTCCGTTCTTGACCGATTATTCCCCAAGCCTGACAAAGAGTCAAGTTTTTTTCTTTTTTCCGTAATTCGATACCGGGTGCGCCCATCTTTCCCACCCTCCCTTTGGTACTCGGTATCGGGTACTCCACAAATTTCCAAATCACTGTACATATTGAGAAAAATTCCTATCAAGCCAGGGATTATAACATGGGTATTAGGCGATCGTTCTGCAGAAACTTTTAAGCCTATGTGGGATATTATAAAATGTTGGCAATGCTTTTTATACGTTACTGATGGATGGCCTGTTTATCCAATGTATATTGAATATTGACCATATAGTCAGCAAAACCTACATGACCCGTGTTGAATGTGAAAATTGTCGATTAAGACATTATCTAGCTGGATTAAAAAGAAAAACATTATGTTACTCAAAGTCGGAAGAAATGTTGAGGCTTTCAATTAAGTTATTATTGCACTATCTACGTTATAATTCTGTACCGGTACCTATTTAAATCATCCCGTAATTGTGCAACGCCTACTGCCTAATGTCTGCACGATCGCTCGGTGATACCCTGTTTTACCTTGGGCGATGGACAGAAGCGATCGAAGCATACTCCCAAGCGATCGAAGCCGTAGAAACCAGCCGTACCTGGGCAAGTTCTGATGCCCGCCGCCAAGAAATTCTCGCAGCAGCTATTGATGTTTACGACAACATGGTGCAAGCTTGCATCAGCAACGGGCAACTGGATAAAGCCTTTGAAACCGTCGAACGTTCCCGTGCCCAACGCCTGGTAGACTTAATGGCAAGTAATGACCTCTACCAAGGTGGCGATATGCCTCCAGAAGTGCAGGAGTTATTGCAGCAGTATGAAAAGCTGCAACGGCAAATCGATGCCGAACGTCAGCGACATGATTCTAGCAATAACCGCGAACTAAGCCCATCTTTCCGGAGTCGCGCTGCTTGGCAAGCTGACAACGAAACCATCGCCTCCCTGGAATCCGAAAAACACCATGTCTGGGAACAAATCCGCCGCCGCGACCCCGTACTAGCGGGTCAAATTCAAGTCAGCCCTGCTAAAATAGATAGTATACAGGCCCTGATCGATCGACCCACAACTGCCATCCTCAGCTTTTACAGCACTGGCAAGGACACCCTCATCTTTATCCTGCGGCAAAACCAGATTGATTTACAGATTTGCCGGGAATTGGGACGAGAAATCTTGAACGACAGTATTTTGCGCCAATGGTTACAGCCTTACCTTCGCGAACATCAAAAATGGCAAGAGGAATGTGGTGCCGTTCTGGAAGAACTGGCCCGGCAATTGCAAATCGATCGCCTCATGGCAGAATTGGACGGAATAGAGGAACTAATGATCGTTCCTCACTTCTTTTTGCACCAGATTCCCTTTGCTGCTTTGCCCATAGGAGAAAGCCAATATCTGGGGGACAAATTCATTATCCGTTACATTCCCAGTTGCCAAATCTGGGAATTTTGCCGAAACCGCCCCCAACTGGGAGATTCCCTCACCTACGGAACTGTCGAAGATGCTACAGAAGACCTCGCAGGCGCCGCTTTTGAAGGCGAACAAATTGCCCGACTATACAATATTCCCGACCCATACCGCTTGCAAGGCAAAGGTCAAGCGACAGTGAAAAACTATCGAGAACTGATCGAGAAAGTCCAGGTACTGCACGCCAGTCACCACGCCCAATCTCGTATAGATCGACCTTTAGAATCAGTGCTAAAATTGGCAGATGGCAATATCACCTTAGGAGAGTTGATGACTCCAGGTTGGCGTTTGCCCGATCTATCGGATGTCTTTCTGTCCTGCTGCGAAACTGGTCTGGGCGTGACCGAAATCACTGATGATATTCTCACCGTTGCCACGGTGCTTTTTTGTGTGCCGGTGCCAGAAGCGTTGTTGGCACCCTCTGGAAAGTAAATGACTTAGCCGCAGCCCTATTTTCCATCTTTTACTATCAGGAACGTCAGTCAAGCAAAAGTCGCCCTTTCGCTTTGCAACGGGCACAGCAGAAATTGCGATCGCTCAAACGAGAATATTTAACCGAACTATCCCAGCAAGCTTCATCGAGAGAAATAGAATTGATCGGAACGCGAAAGCAATACCCGAAAGATTCGGTAGAATATGGAGAATGGAAGCGCGAATATCGCATGTATGCAAAAATATCGAAGCAGATCCGCAACATCCTCAATTCCACCAATGAACTTCCTTTCTCCCATCCTCGGTACTGGGCGGCTTTCACCTGTCAAGGCTTGCGTTGAGTCACCCCGGGTAGGCGTTCAGATGGAAAATTGCGCATGGTTCGATCGGTACCCCGGCTGCGCCCGACCCAGAAACCAGGTTTTGCCGGATAACCCTTGTTTCTTAATTTAAGCATCTTCTGTCACGGATTGTGATAAGATAGACCCCAGGCAATGGTCTTGGTTTACGACCCATTCCCCAACAAATCATATTCGGCATTCTCCAGTTATGGCTTTTTTGCGTCAAGTATTGGCCCCATTTTTAATCTTATTGGTTTTTTTGGTCGCGCTGTTGGCTGTCAGCGCCCGCATCTTTTTACCTAATGATATGGCGGCACCGGCCCCGATCGAGGATGTTGCGCCTTCCCAGACTGATGCTGTCAGGATGATATTTACTGTTAGTTAATGGCTACGCAACAGTTGCTCATTCCAGGGTATCAGCTCAGAGCTGGGTGGCAGATCGAACAACCCCGCCTGGTTAAGTTCATGCAGCTGACTTACTCCGAACTGTTTCCAGGACGGGATTTTGCACATTTGGCCCGATCGGTTGACCAGCATTTTTCCGAACAGACGCCTCTCTGGTGGGTGGAAGTGGCCGCGAAGCAGCAGTTTTCTGATTATTTGACACCTGTGCCTCAACCGGTGGGCTGCTTGTGGATGGGAAATGCTGTCGATCAGGTGAACTGTGTACGCCATGCTCATATCTTTTTGGTTTATGTGGTGCCAGAACATCGACGCCGGGGTATTGGTTCGGCCCTGATGCGTTATGCTGAAGCTTGGGCCTCAGATAGGGGCGATCGGCAGTTGAGTTTGCAGGTCTTCTGTGTTAACCAACCCGCGATCGACCTTTATCGCAAGTTGGGTTACCAAACTTTTTCCCATTGGATGGTTAAACCCCTCTAATAGCTCCCCCACCCCCTCTTACAAGAGTATGTTTTTCATTTTCGGCTCCCAAGCGCGAGTGGGAGAGTGGGGGACTGGGGGATATCACAGGGGTAGGTTTTTGAGATTGGGTTTGTTTGAAAGGGTGAGGGAGTGAGAGGGTGAAGGGGTATCTTCTCTAATTTTCTTGACAATAATAGACATATACCGCTTCCCACTCCCTCACTCCCCCACAGAAGGGGTAAACTCCTTATTCTTAGAATTTTATCGACTCCCCCACAGAGGGGTAGGTTTTTAAGATTTGGGTTTGTTTGCAGGGGTGAGGGGGTGAAGGGGTAAACTCCTTATTCTTAGAATTTTATCGACGTCAAATACATTTTGTAGTGCATGATGTCGGCTATCGGGACAAAGAAGAAAAAATCGGCATCAATTGGCATCAAACCCTTTCACAGAGGGGCTTTTAGGCCGATAGGGTCTCCTGGAACGCCGGATCTGGGTTTCAGCCATTTTAACACGATCGACCTAAATCCCCCACCCAGTAAGCTATGAAGCCGTTGCTGCAATTACCTGAAATGAGGGGTGACACCCAGTTGCAGAATGGGAGCGCAGTTCCTTAATATGATTGATGAGCGAGTGCTGTATGCTGCTGGAGCTAGTAAAAATTTGCTGCATCAGCAATTAGCTAAAAAGAGGGGTTATTACCATTACTCCACAGTATATTTATTTGGGGTAAATTGAATAATCACGAGTAGAGCCCAGAGTAGATTGAAATACCTGTATCAGATAGGAGATTGTGAATTATGGAACCTTTAACGACACCAGGAGGCAGAGAAAGCCTCATCCTGGACTTCCCTGCTGTTGGAGATGAGAAAATAATTGCTGCAATTGCCTGAAGTGAGGGGTGACACCCCGTTGCGGAATGGGAGCATGGTTTTTTAATATTATTGATGAGGGAGTACTGTATGCCATGCCGCTGGAGCTAGTAAAAATTTGCTGCATCAGCAATTAGCTAAAAAGAGCCCCCTCACGGGATATTTATTTGTGGTTGTTTAAGTAGAATCACGAATGGCTTCCAGAGTAGATTCAAATACCTGTATAAGATAGGAGATTGTGAATTATGGAACCTTTAACGACGGCGGCTGTAGCTATTGGATCTGTCGTAGCTACGAAAGCATTGGAAAAAACAGGAGAAAAAGTAGGAGAAGCAGTATTTGACCGGACGGCAAAGTTTCTAGAATCCCTCAAAGCAGAATCTCCAGGTACTATGATAGCCATTGAACAGGTGAGGGAACTACCTTTAGATTATGGTAAAGCAATGCAGGAGATAGAAGCAGCAGCAAAGGGAAATCCTCAAGTTGCCCAAGCGATGCAGGAATTGGCAGCAGAAGCAGAAGCAGAAGCTGACCAAAATTACATGCTATATGAAGTTCTCCAAGAAATTAAAGATGAGCTGAAGTTTCGACAACCATCCATGTCTAATATTGAGAAATTTGCCAATAAGATCGGGCAATTTGTCCAAGCTGGCAGTACGGGTAAAATTGAGCATCAGAGCTTTTAATTAGAGGTTGTTTGAAAAGTATACCATGTCGCCCTCCCAGGGCAGTATTACTTATCAGTTGGGTACACTGTTGCAAAAACACTAGGTTTGATATTATCTCGTTACCTGAGTTATCGATATGAGATGCACCCCGATCGCTTGAAATGCGCGATCGCGCTATGTCAAGGGATCGGGAAGTTATTGATGGTTGAAAATGTGGTAATCTCTGTAAGATAAATTTGGGAAATTGGGATGATTAGCTATGAATATAGAATATGGTAAGTTGGCTGAGAAAATAGGCGCTTTTGCTGCCCCTGGCAGTAAAGTTCATATTGAAAGCCAAACTATTATTGTTTCGGGGCAGGATGCGAGGAGCGAAAGACAGGGAGGCGGGCGCTACATGAGTGCGGGAATGCTCAATACGGTAATCGCCGGCAATTATTTGTTTCACAATAATGAGAAAGCGAAGAAAGAGCGACAACAGATTTTCGTTTCCCGAGACACTCACCCATGTCGTGCGCATTCGCGTCACGACAGGGTGAGTGCTCGTGGAAACGATGTCCCCCTAGCGCTGGTGTCAGGGCAAAAAATCGATAAAGGGGAGGGAGATATTTCTCTCGAACAGGGCACGAAACGCGACGAAATGGTGCAGAAGCAGCGGCTTGAGAAGGAACCTTTATTGAGTAAAATTATAGCCCAAGGGCAAGATAAAATAAAGGAAAAGGGAATTGCTTTGATTGAGAAAATGGCGGCTGGTCAAACTACGGGACAGTATTATCAATCAGAATCAACTGGCAGGGAAGCAGCAGAAAGCTTAGGGAAAATTTGCACGGTATCGAAGATCGGGACATTAGTGCAACTGCTCCAGGATACGAGAAATGAAGAGACGCGCTGGCAAGTAGCAAAAGATTTAGGGGAAATAGGGAATGGTGATTCAGAAGCGATCGAGGCATTGGTGCAAGTGCTAGAGAATAGTAGAAATGGAGAGACTCGCCGGCAAGTAGTAGAAAGTTTAGGGAAAATAGGGAATGGTTCTCCAAAAGCGATCCGGGCATTAGTGCAAGTGTTCCAGTTGGATCGAGATCGAAGAACCCACTGGCCAGCAACAGCAAGCTTAGGGAAAGTTTGCACGGTATATTACCATTTAGAAAAATGGATGCTAGAAATGCTAGAGCGGTAGGCGATCGGGGCATTAGTGCCAATTATCCAGTCGGGTAGATCGGACAGAATCTTTGGGGAATTACTATAATACTCATGTTTCATTTAGAAACGAGCATTGGGTGCTCGTTTCTTGCTGGATTACATTAGTATCATTCCCTTTATCTTTATAACTGTAACCACAACCAAACGTAGCAATACTCGCAAAAACACGGAAGTTATAGAATATTTTCATTACCGCTCACGACACCTATCCTACTGATTTTTCGCTCAAATATGAGAGATGTGTAGGTTTTAGGGTACTTAGTCGCAACTCTGCTAAACTGCGATCATGAACGATGATGACCTATCCCTACTAGACGACCAGACAGAGCTGGAGAGTCCTCTGGATCGCATGGAACCGGTTGAAGAGGAACCCCTACCGGATCCAGAGGAAATGCTGGCTCTCCTGGCAGCACCAGAAACCCAGCAGCGGATGTTGGCGGCCCGGGCTTTTTGTGAAATTACCGATGGGCGGGCTATTCCTCTCCTGATCGGGCTGTTGGCCGATGTCTGTCCCTTGGTGCGTGTTAGCGCTGCTTATGCTTTGGGTCGCAACCCTAGCCCCGATGCGGTTACTCCTTTGATTCTTCAGCTTCAACATGATTGGAATGGTTACGTGCGCAAGGGGTGTGGTTTGGGCCCTGGGAAACTGTCGCGATCGCCGTGCTTTGCCACCCCTGGTGGATGCTTTATCAACTGATATCTCGGCAGTGCGCCTCTGGGCTGCTAGTGCTCTGGCCCAGATGGCAGCAGTGAGTTATGCTGAAGTAGTCAAGGCTGTTCCCCCTTTGATTACAGCTTTGCGCACGGACTCCATTCCCGCCGTCCGCAGTAACTGCGCTTGGTCCTTGGGCGAAATCTGCCGCGAACTCCCTTCTAATGTAGTCTATGCTGGGGCGATCGATGCTTTGATTGAGTCTTTTGCCGAAGATGAAGACCTCGGCGTCCGGGAAGACGCTAAGGCCGCCCTGCTGAAAGTGGGGGATCCCCGTGCCTTACAATTAATTGAAGAGTTAGAACTTGAAGGCTGGTTTTAATTGGCTAATGGTTAATGGTGAATTGCCTCGTTCCCAGGCGGGAGCCTGGGAACGCCATTCACCATTAACCATTCACAATTTTCTCTCCGGAACATTTTTTTGTCTATTTGCAGTCTATTTGTCGTAGTCTAATATCTACACGAACTTCCGGAATCCCCGGAACGTCTGTAGGATTTCTTCTTTGCTCAGATGGCCGTCCCCGTTGAGGTCCAGGAAGCGCAAATATTTCCTCGATCTGTTCGTTTCCCGAGACAATCGCGGAAGTTTTTTAAACTTCCGCGATTGCTGACTCTTCGCTATAGTCTAGTATCTCTTTAAACTTCCGCGATTGCTCGTGGAAACGAGGTGATAAAACCATCTCCATCCACATCGTATAACTCGAAGAGTTTTGTCAGCAAGCGCACGCTCCTATCGTTTACCGATCCACCCACCCATGTCGTTGCCAGCTGGCGAACGACAGGGTGGGTGAAGAGGAAACGACCCCCTCCGCTGCGAGGCCGAGCATATTGTACCCCTTATCCACAAATTACTACATAGCACTGCCAATGGCAGCGAAGGCATAGACCTTGAAGTGTTGGACGCAGATGCCATCTATGGCTGGCGCCACGCTGCGCGATCAGAAGTCATAAGTCCCCATGGGGGTTTTCGGGGTACAACCTGCACCAAATACTTGACATTGACAGGGTTGAAATACTCCCGTGACGATAGTCATGCATTGGGCAGAGTCGGTGTCGGCAATTTTTAATTTTGGCAGACGCAACTGCAATTCCCCATTCATATTTTACCCAGTCCAATCGCGTAGCGTGCGCGCAGCGCAATCGCGTATCCGTCGGCTTATCCCACGCCACTCGCACTTTTCGTCTTGTGGTAGTATTTCGCCAAATAGCGATAGGGTGCCAGACCTACTACCGACGCGATCTCCTCCGTTCGCGCACTGCGTAGCGGAGGGGTCCCGGAGCGTGCATGCCATGGCCATAAACCCGTCTATGCGCATGGATGGGGAATCCAGAATTGCTTTTAATGCGGGTAGCAGTCGCAGCGCACTTTGGTATACTTTAGCAATGGTGCGATCTGCTGCTACGATGGTAGAACCGTATTTCTCGAAGTACCGCTGCTGCGTTGACAGGCTGTCTGCGGCCTTTTGCATCACCGACTCTAGCAACGCGCTCTCCAGATTATCGCTTCGTTTCCACGAGCAATCGCGGAAGTTTAAAGAGATCTAGACTATAGCGAAGAGTCAGCAATCGCGGAATTTTTTTAAACTTCCGCGATTGTCTCGGGAAACGAATGGCGCTAAAGCGCTTAAAAAGGGGTAGATCTGGTCTAAAAGTTCAGCTCCTCTCATACTTGACAAGTCCAGGGTAGAGATACTAATATTAATAGATTATTGAGGCTGAAGAGCGCTTGGTAACAAAACTTGACATTCAGCAGAGGGAATAAGCTGACTTAAGATGCTATAATTAGTACAAGGTGTGGGAGGCGAGGCAATGAAAAAATTACTGTTGTATGGGAAGAGAAAGATGTCTAGTCGCTGGTTAGTAGCTTCAGGCTGCATGACTTTGTTACTGATAGGCTGTGGCGAACCAAAGTCACAGACTAAAATAGCTCGGGAAGTACAGAAAAGCATAGTCTTAATAGACTATGAGGATAGGTCGGGATATGGAACGGGATTTGTGGTACCAGGTGCAAAAGATGTATGTACTGTAATGACGGCAGGTCAGGTGGTGAAAGGGAGCGAAAAATTGCAGCTGCAAACTCCAGATGGTAAGGTTTGGCAAGCTAGCCAGATAAAAAGGTTCCCCGACCAGGATATGGCGGTGGTGACTTTTGTCCCCCAGGGGAAAAGTTGCCCCTATCCACCCGTACAGCTGGGAAATTCAAATAGAGTACAGCGGGGAGAGTCGATATATATTACGGGTTTTACAGAACGAACGGGGGGCGTGGTATTTGTCCCGGGAGACGTGATATCTAATAGAAAGAAACCGGGATGGGGAGGGTCAGGCATATCTTACCAGAGTGCGGCGGCGGAAGCAATGATGGGGGGACCGGTTCTGGATGCAGCGGGAAGGGCGATCGCGGTGCATAATAGTCACCTACTTCCGGAAAGTAAGGAAGGGCAAAATGTGGCCCAACGAGATTTACAGTGGGGGATCCCAGTTAATGGTTACGGGGTAAAACAGGTGGCGATATCCCCGGCATTTGTGGAAAGTCCCGTGAAACTGCCAGGCTCGAAAGCAGATATGGTGGCGGGTTTGGTGGCGGGTGCTTTGTTGTCCCTCGGGGGACTGGTGAGTTATGGAGTTTTCAGGGGCAAAGAACCGGAGGCGAAAGGAAAGTTGGAACGTGGAAATAGGATGTTTGACGAAGGACGGTATGCAGATGCAGTGATATGTTATAATCAGGCAATAGCAGCAGCTCCGGAATCGGCAGAAGCTTGGAATAACAGGGGGTTGGCCCTGGAAAATATGCAACGGAAAGCTCTTGGTCTATCATGTTACGACCGGGCCTTGCATCTGAAGCCAGATTATCGACAAGCTTGGTATAATCGGGGAGTGGCACTGCGGAAGTTGGAATGCTATGCAGAGGCGGTGTCCTCTTATGACCGGGCAGTAGAGATTAAGTCGGATTACCATCAGGCGTGGAATAATCGGGGAGTGGCCTTGGGCAGGTGGGAACGCTATGAGGAGGCCCTGGCATCTTTGGATAGGGCCATAGAATTAAAAGCAGATTATCACGAGGCGTGGAATAATCGCGGGGTGACCCTAGATCGAAAGCAGCGCTATGAAGAGGCGCTCAAATGTTACGATCGGGCATTGGCAATTAAGGAGGATTTCCCAGTAGCTTGGAATAATCGCGGTTTGGCCCTGTTTAAGTTGAAACGCCCAGCAGAAGTACTGGAATGTTTAGATCGGGCGATCGAATTGAAGCGGGATTACTATGAGGCGTGGTACAATCGGGGCTTGGTGCTATATTACTACCAAAGATATGCAGAGGCGGTGGAGAGTTTTGATGCAGCGGTAGGATATAAACCGGATTATTATGAAGCCTGGTATCATCGGGGTTTGGCCTTAGGAAAACTGCATCGCTACCCGGAAGAGGTGTCCTCTTACGAACGGGCAGTGGAATATAAGCCAGATTATCATCAAGCATGGTATAATCGCGGGGTGGCACAAGGAAAATTGCGTCGCTATGAAGAGGCGATCGGATATTACGACCGGACAATAGCATTGCAGCCAGAAAATTATACGGCGTGGAATAATCGCGGGGAAATGCTTTTGGCCCTGGGACGCTACGAAGATGCCCTATCTTCTGGCGATCGGGCGGTAGCGCTCGAACCAGACTATGAGGAGGGGTGGAATAACCGAGGCTTGGCCCTGGATAAGTTGCAGCGCTATGAAGAGGCGATCGCATCCTATGAACGGGCGCTACAATGTAAGCCAGACTATGCACCAGCCTGGAATAACAAAGGTTTGACTCTGGGCAGGTTGCAGCGCTACTGGGAGGCGTTCTATTCTTGCGATCGGGCGATCGAGTTCGATCCCGACTATGCAGAGGCTTGGCATAATCGCGGTTTGGCCCTATCATATTTGCAGCGGTATGCAGAGGCCCTGACTTCCTACGACCGGGCGATCGGCTTACAGCCACACTCGGCTTATATCTGGAATAACAGGGGTTGGGCCCTGGAGAATTTACAAGAACATGGCCAGGCGATCGCATCCTATAAAAGGGCGATATCCCTGGAACCGAATAATCAAGTGGCGATCGATAATCGCAAGCAGTTATCCAGTCAGTTGGAAGGGGTAACTTCGTATCAATCTTAATCTGTCATTGCGATTTTACGCCCTGCGGGCGGGGGGGGTAGCTTTTAGAGATGTTCCGACGCTTCCCTTTGAAATCCCCCCCCCCGTAAGTGCAGCGGCCCTCCGGCGTCGGGCCAGCAAAGAGATGTCCCCTTCTCTCTACTTTCGGTAACAATAAGGCACTTCATCCTACATTATTATGCTAACCCTCCCATCTCCAAAAAAAAAAGAAGCCTGCCCAAACAGACTTCTCACATTACACCCACATGGGAGGTACTTTTCTCTTTCGATTTTTCGCGTAGCGGGGGTCCGGGAGCCTGTTCCTGGCAATTAGCTGGCGAGAAATTCCCGGACATTAGCCCGACGCTTGCGCAACTTGACCAAAGCTTCCCGTTCCAGCTGGCGTACCCGTTCCCGGCTGATCTTCAGATGAGCGCCTATTTTGGTCAGCGTCATCGGTTTGCCATAGTCTAAACCAAACCTGAGAGACAATACCTGTCTCTGCTGCATAGTCAGATCGGCCATCATATTCTCTAACTCTGACTTGAGTGCCGCATACATGGTGAAATCCTCGGGAGTTGGGCCAGTATCCTCCAACAGTTCTCCCAGTTCTGTATCCTGGTTATCTCCCACCCGCAGATCCAATGATAGCGGTAAGCGCGATCGCTCCAGATGTTCCCGCACCTGCTTAGGAGTCAAATCTAACTCCACCGCTAACTCGTTAATTGTGGCAGAACGTCCTAGTTCTTGGGATAATCGACGTTGAGCCTTCTTGATTTTATTCAACTTTTCGGTTATATGTATTGGCAGGCGAATCGTCCGACTCTTTTCCGCGATCGCCCGGGTAATGGCCTGACGAATCCACCAGTAGGCATAGGTCGAAAACCGATATCCTTTAGTCGGGTCAAACTTTTCTACCCCTCGCTGCATGCCGATCGTCCCTTCCTGGATCAAATCCAGCAAATCTACATTCCGCTTGATATACTTTTTGGCGATGGACACCACCAAGCGCAAATTCGCCTCAAGCATTTTGCGCTTGGCCCTTTCCCCCACCCCGATCGCTCTTTGCAACTGGTCCGTTGACAACTCCACCGCTTCCGCCCATTCTTCTGAGGTCGGGACCGGTCTAACTTCTCTGCCAGAGTTGCTTTCACCTCCTCCAACCGCGTCAGGCGCTGCACCTGCTTTCCATACGTAATTTCCTCTTCATGGGTCAGCAGGGGCACCCGACCAATTTCTCGTAAATATGTCCGTACTGGATCTGTTGTATGGTCAGTTTTCTTCATAGCGCTGAGTCTGATAACTGTGTTATTTGCCAATTTTCGGTAGGGGCGAAGCATTCGGGAAGGACATCTATCTTGTGATGTCATCATTTGCGCAAGAATGCCAGTCGCCCCTGCTGCGAATAGTTAATGTGGCATTAACCATTCGCCCCGTTCTATCTTCGATTTTCAAATCCTCTATCTTTGGTTTTCACCGGCACCCTAACGAATGCCAGCGGAACCATCCCGGTCTTAAGAGCCAACAGAGCCAGACCGATCGACAAAGTAGTCGTTGTTAACCAAATCACGTCGGTTGTCATAGCGCTATTTACCTGATTACTATTATTTAACTAATCTTAACATTTCTTAGCAAACCTTGTCTAATGCCCTTAAGAAAATTTTTATTTCCTTAGGGCGATCCAGTTCCACTGGTTTATCTGACCGTTCGCCCATAACCCTCTACTGCGAACAGCTCCTGACAGAGATATTCCTCTTTCGATGTCTCCCGGACGCACGGCGAAAACCCGGGAGACATCGAGAAGCCATCCGTCGTTACAAGTCATTAAATTTTCTCAATGACTTGTCACCAAATCACATTCCCAAGCATCGGACCTGGGAATGTTAACTATTTACAAAACGCCTTCTATCTGATATAATCCTGTATCGCTTTCACCTCCAGAGGGTGGGATTTCAAGGAACGGATCGCATCGACTGTTGCTTTAGCACCGGCGACAGTGGTGACGATCGGCAGTTTGTAAGTCAGAGCAGAGCGGCGGATCAGGCGTCCATCGGTCTGGGCTTCTTCACTAGAAGAGGGGGTGTTGACCAGCAGTTGAATGTTCTCATTTTTGATCTCATCCAGCACATTGGGACGCCCTTCATGCAGTTTGTACACCAGCTTGATATTTTCGACACCAAGCTTTGCCAAGGCGCGGCGGGTGCCCTCCGTCGCCACCACAGCAAAACCCAATTCCATCAGGTCGCGCACTACCGGTACGACCGTTTCTTTATCCCGATCGCTGAGGGACATAAACACGGTACCCGCTAGGGGGAGATCCACCCCGGCGGCTAATTCGGCCTTAGCAAAGCCCTGGCCAAAATTAGCGTCAATGCCCATCACCTCCCCTGTAGACCGCATTTCTGGCCCTAGCAGGGTGTCGCTACCGGGGAATTTCTCGAACGGTAGCACTGCTTCCTTGACAGAAATGTGTTTCGGGATCCGTTCGGCGGTAAAACCGAGAGATTCTAAGGTTTCTCCTGCCATTACCCGAGATGCTAGCTTGGCCAAAGGTACCCCGATCGCCTTGGAAACAAAGGGGACTGTCCGCGAGGCCCGGGGGTTAGCCTCCAGAATATAAACCCGTTCTCCCTGAACTGCAAACTGGATATTCATCAAACCGATCACGTTCAGGGCCTTCGCTAGCTTTACCGTCCACTGGCGAATCCGGTCTAAAATGGATGCAGAAAGGGTGATGGCGGGAATAGAACAAGCTGAGTCCCCCGAGTGAACTCCCGCTTCTTCGATATGTTCCATGATGCCGCCGATGGTCACGTGGCCGGTGCTATCCGCGATCGCATCCACATCTACCTCGATCGCCCGTTCCAGGATTAAACTAAACAAGACTGTCGCCAGCCCTGTTCGTCTTCAAAACCGGACGTGAGACTTTCACCTCATCCGGCTCCTCGGTTTCCCTATCCCGTTTCCGGGTGCGGCTTGATTGACTACCATCTATTCGCGTTTTCTGATGATGGCAGTAGTCATGGAGCAATTGCAGATTGTCATACCTATCCTTACCGCCTAATGATTTCGGCAGGATGTGGTCTACTTCCCACTTATCCCCGTCTATAAATAGCCTTCCGCAGTGTCCACATTTGCCCTTTTGACTGCCCATGAGCTTTAATACTCTGGTGCTTATATTGGGGCTCTTGCGTAGTCTCTTACTCCAGTAAACAAGATTTCCGCCCATCGGGCTAGCTGTCCCTTTTACTTTTACGTGCCTTACAATTTCCGTCTCGGAGTGTCGGGTTAGTTTTGCCCCTTTAGCGTCCATGAAGTTCCACTGTTGGCTGCCTTCAGCTTTCCAGTATTTTTGGTACACCCATCTTTTTGTTTTGTTGGGATGCCGTCTCTTAGCCCATCTTTCTGTTATTTCCCACAAGTACATATCCAGTTCTCCGAATATTTCCTTGCTCACCACCGTCCTGTTGTAGTTGCACCAACCCTTTATTATCGGGTTCAGCTTGTTTATCAGTGCGGCCTGTGGTGCGGCCTTATGACTATCTACTACAGCCTTTAGCTTTTCTTTGTGGTCTCTGATGGTCTTGTCGCTTGGCTTTATGAGGGTTTTGAAACCTTTCCCTGTTTTTCCACTTCGGTGTTTACCTACTTTGTACTGTCGAACATTAAAGCCGAGGAAATCAAATCCCGCCTTTTTTCCTTCCAAAGTATGGGCCATTCTGGTCTTTTCAGGTTTTAGCTCTAGCCCTATTCCTGCCAGCCACTCGCTGATGACTTCCTTTGCTTGCTCGACTACCTCGCGGTTCTTGTGCATCACTACAAAGTCATCTGCATATCGCACTACCCCTAGTTCATTCTGCTTTTTTTCGTTTGCCGGAACGATTTTTCTTACCTCTGCTTCCATTCCATGTAGCGCAATGTTCGCCAGTAGTGGGGATATTACTCCCCCTGTGGTGTTCCTGCGTAAGTTGGCTGGTATGCTTTCCGGTCCATCACCCCAGCTTTTAACCATTCCCGGATTTTCTTCCGTATAGGTGATGAGTTATTCAGTTTTTCCAGTAGTGCTTTGTGGTCTATGCGATCGAAGCATTTCGCGATGTCCGCGTCCAGCACCCATTTGGGTTTTGAACTGATGCTCGCCAATATTGCCGCAATCGCATCGTGGCATCCCCTGCCCGGCCTGAACCCGTAGGAGTTTGCCTCAAACACCGCTTCCCATTCGGGTTCTAGCGCTATCTTGACTAACCCCTGTAGGGCCCTGTCGTATATTGTGGGTATTCCCAGTGGTCGCTTCTCTTCCCTTCCGGGTTTTGGTATCCATACCCTACGGGTGGGTTTGACCTTCTTCCCATCATTGACTTTAAGCTGCCTTACCAGTGGTTGTCTTTCGGAGGGTTTAAGCGCAACCACGCCGTCTACACCTGCCGTCTTCTTTCCCTGGTTTTGCTGGGTGACCTGTCTCACCGCAATCATTTTTGCGGACCATGACCTTGTTATTAGTCCCTGGAGCTTGCGTACTAGCTTCTGATTCCCACTTTGTGCCGCTCTGTAGATGCGCTTTTGAATCTTAAATACGTTCCGCTCCAGCTTTCGCCAGGGGACCGCATTCCAGTCATATACTCTCCTTCTGGACGTACACCGTGACATATTAAATCCTACTAACCTCTACATTTTGGTTAACCGTGAGGGCGTCAGCCTATCCTATCCGTTACAGATAGGCATGCTTCTCCGCTCAATCTTTCCCAGTTGTGACCTGCTAATGGATTCGCAGATGTTGCGCCTTTGGTGGCTACTCAGCAATCGACCTCACTGAGAGTACATCAACTGGTTTACTTCGTTCCTGTAGATGATTGTTTGCGACCTTAGAGGGTGGCCCTACGCCGGGTTTATTGTCGGTGCTAGTTGGTCAGATAGCTACCTGCCAACGACCTATATCCTATCCCTTTTTGGGCCAGTGTGTAAGCCTTATTCCACTGGTTAATCGTTACGACGCTGCATCACTTCGCTTCATGCTCCTCATAGCCGCTTGCTCGACGTTGACCAGTTTAGGCTACCAGTCATTAACGCCTTTTCGCCCCGCTTTACGGATTGATGCCATCGCGTCCGGGAGCACCCACCCTGTCATGTCGCTCCCGCGCATGACATGGGTGGGTGTCTCCGGACGCGAAGCTACCGCAGGGGCGATGCTTTTACCCCTGCACCTGGGGAGAAGGACTTGCACCTCCATCATCTCTGGGTTTCGCCGGTCTTCCTTGGTATCTCCACCGGTGGTTGACTTTACCCTACAAGTTTCAGGACCAATGATATCCTGCTAGCGTTCCCGGTTCTATGGCCTGTGACACCGCCATTTGACGTCCTCACTTCCATTATGGACCTTTACGCTAAACGAATCGCACAACTGATCGATTAAGATGGGATGTTCGGGTTCGACCTGGACGGCAAACTTCATGTAGCGTTCCAACTCAGCATCAGAATAGACTATCTCCATGGCCCGTCCCCCTAACACGTAGGAAGGACGCACCACCACTGGATAGCTAATCCGCTGGGCCACTATGAGAGCATCATTATAACTGCGGGCAATACCATTAGCGGGCTGTTGGATCTCCAGTTCCTGAAGAATCTTTTCAAACCGTTCCCGGTCCTCCGCCGTATCGATCGCATCTGGGGATGTCCCCCAAATCTTGGTAGGACCTTCACTTTTGGAGAGATATTCCTGTAAGGGAACGGCAAGTTTCAGAGGAGTTTGACCGCCAAATTGGATGATAATTCCTTCTGGGTTTTCCGCCTCAATGATGTTCAGTACGTCCTCTTTCGTCAGGGGTTCAAAATATAGCCGATCGCACCCACTGGGTCAGTCAGTTGAATTTCAATGGCAATGGGAACCTCAGGTTTCAGGTCGTCAATGGGTGAGATAGTCCCGATGGAGATTGCCAAAGGTTGGGTAACTACAGTATAATTCCCGCAGGCATTCGCAGTGCGGTATTGGGGGTCTTCAATTTCCAGTTCCCATTCATAATTTCCCGCTGCGCTGCTGTCCGGGTTCAGTTCGTAACTTCCCCCAGTCAGTTCGATATTTTCCCGGACTATCTCCCTGACGAGAACTTTTTCGCCGCTTTCTTCTCGGCGGTGCAAGCGGAATTTTGCTTGCTTGACTTGGGTCACCGGTTCCCCAAAGAAATAGCGGAGATTCACAGATGACGCGATCGGGGAATTAAGCAAGAACCAGCTAGGGACTTGATGTTGAATTTCGATCTCCGGTTTCTCGAAGCGAACTACCTCAAAACTGGTCTCGTAAACTGTTTCTGCATCCTGCTGGAGACCCTGTTTCCATTCTCCCGTGGGGTCGTGTTCTGAGATTTCTAAGCGAAACAGGGACACCAGGGTTTCCCCCTGGATGGCGATCGCCCTGCGTTCCGTGCCGCTGGGGTCCAGCAGGGTCAGGGTTAAAGCTTGCTGGGAAAGGGCGATCGTGCTATTAACCTTTCCTTTTTATCATCTTGCCTTTTGTGGTAATTCTTTTATACCTGACCAAAGTTTTCGCACATGAGAGAGCTCAGCATCGGTTAGCCTATAGTTAGGCTGACATGATACGACATTATGATGAACTTGCTCTGGAGTTTTCATTCCAGGAATAGTGTATGTGACACCTTTGCAGCGAACACAGAAGGCAATAGCTGCCTGTGCCAAAGACCTTCCTGAGTGGACAATAAAATTAAAACACTCAGCCCCTTTAATCCAACTATCTATCTGTTCTCTTGTCCATCGGCTACGCTGATCGCCGACAGAGAAAACAGAACCTACTTTATATTTGCCAGTAAGAATTCCAAAGCATAAAGGTACTCTCGCAATGATTTCTATTCCTCTCTGACCTGCTAGATCGAGAAGACCTGTGTCTATAGGACGCTGATCTAAAAGATTTAGAATAACTTCTATAACTTGACATTCTGACCATTTTAGGGCTAGTTTAAAGTCATTAACCGATCGCAGAGAAACACCAGTTTTCTTGACAATTCCTTGCTTTTTCATCTGATTCATAATGTCAAATATTTGGCCATCTAAAAGTAGTTCCCGATGCGGACTGTGAAGCAGGAAAATATCAAGATAACTTCGATTTAGTCGTCTTAATGACCCTTCTAACGATGCTTCCAAATAATCCTTCGTGAAATCTTGCTCAGATCTCATTTCAGCAATATATCCAGCTTTTGAAACAATCAGAGCATCTGGTACACCTGAAACTGCTTTCCCAAGCAGTTTTTCTGCCCGACCATCACCATATATATTTGCCGTATCAAACAATCGAACGCCATAATTAATTGCTTGTTCCAATGCAGAAATAGCCACTGACTCCTTTACAGTACCATAAGCACGCCCTCCTAATGGCCAAGTTCCAAATCCTATGGGAAAGTTCATGTCTTTAAGTAAAATGCTACAGCGTCTTTAACGTAAGATATACCAAACATTTTTGAGTTCATAAACAATGCATATTTCAAGAAGAAAAAGCATTATTGCCGCCACTTGACTTTTGCACGTAGCATGAGACGTACAGATAATTCTGGATGTTTAATGGGTGTTCGAGCATGAAGACAGCGTTGATTATCAATAACCAGAAGGCTATTGGGTTCCATCATAAAATCAATTATATTATTCCTATTTTTTATAACTGCTTTTATTTGAGAAATTGCTTTCGATAAATTAGTAGAAAGCGATTCTTGAGTTTCTTTAAGAGCAATTTGATTAGTGTAAGGCAACCACCGAATACTCTTAGATGTAAGTATAGGACATCTAAATACTCCTCCACCTAATTCAGTTGCAATGAGCCAAGGCAAACTTTCAGAACTTAAAATATCAATAGTCTCTTTCCCAAACCATCTATCTAGTTCATAAACTATAGTATTTATATCCAATAATTGTGTTCGTCCACCACCACTTTGGTCAGTTTTTAAACAAAGCAGACAAGTTAAATCATTAGGATTAATCCAATCAGTACCATCAGTATGAAGTTGTTCGTTTAATACACCCCAGCCAGGTATTTTTAGATCGGTGGATGGACGAATGTAATATACTAATCGTGACCAAGGTTGCTTATAAGGATCGACAACATTTCCAAAAGCTCCTATTAAAGATAAAAACAGAAGATTATATGTGTCAAATTTGAGTCCAGTTATATACGCACAGTATGGCGGATTAGATAGTCTTTTACAAACTTCATCTATCAAGTAACTAAACATATCAGGTTCAATCGCATGAATTTTTTCACGAATATTTAACTGTAGTTGTGTGTTATATAGTTCTGCATCAGTATATTGTGGAATCATTTGAGTTGCACAAAAAAGTTGATCTGCTAGTTTAGGTGTTGCAAATAATTGTACTGATTTAGATAAAGTTATCATAATATTCCTTTTAAACCAGATTACATACTCCAACGACTAAGACTAAGTCCTGAAGCTTCTTTAGGCATATTATCAGTTCGGTTCTTGGCATAGAAGTCAATATTGCGGGTATTAAGGCTTTTGAACAATGGCCGTACAGTATCTGGCAATTGGGCTAATTTTTCGGGATCGTTGTCTGGAACATCAACTATTGGACCAGCCCAAGCTGGACGATAGGAAACAGCAAAAAGTTCACGGCTATTTTTACTATGATTAGGAAAAACTCCATGAAATAATTTTTGATTTATTACCACAGCCGACCCTGCTTTACAGGTCAACATCAGTTCTTCAGGATGAGATTCATACCGCTTATAAGGGTTTGCATCTGAGTGAAGACAAAGATGAGAAAATGGAATAACTTTTAGAGGCGCACATTGAGGGGTAAGATCGTCAAGATAGTATAAAACACGAACAAGTCTTGGGGCACTTGATTGCATACCAAATATCTCTGACCCATATGGCTGACTATCAGTATGGATAGCCATACCAATGTATCCAGGCTCTATTCGCGAATATGTACATCCTGTGCATATTAAATCATCTCCAAATAATTTGTTTAAAAATTATAACATTGCTGGCAAAGCTACTAGTTCAATTGCACTTTTACAATCTGTCCATTGAACATTATGGATAAATTTTTGCTGTTGGCTATATGAAGAAGTTTGAGTTGGTAGGTTTCTCAACTCAAATTTAATCTTTGAAATTAAGTCACTTGAAATAAGTGTGGGAAAAATCACGTATCCTCTTAATTCTAAATGCTTAATACATTGACCTTGTGATAATCTTTCGTATTTAAAAGTAGATTTATTCATTTCTTAATGCTCTGTTTTAATAATCTTTACAAAAAGAAAGAATGTTCTGGATAAGGCAAAGTTTTTTTCAAATCCTTTATCCATTGACGAACTTTATGAATTTTTCCTTCCCGTCTATATTTTTCGATCTTATGGAAAACATTATTAAGATGAAAACCACGTCCATTACGCGGACAAAAAGTTTTGAAGCAGGAGGTTTGTTCAGCCAAGTTGAGTACCTGTTTACGTTGTTCGCTTATCCATATATTATCAATAGTGTTTTCAGCTAAATTTCCAATGAAATAGTCTGGATTGCCATAGCGGTCTGAGCAAACAACTAAATCGCCATTTGCGGTGACTTCACCAAACCAACCGCATGAAAGGCAAGCCTCACCACCATTGTCAGAGGAAAAATCTGTTGCTTGAAGAGATGCTTCTGGTACAACAACATTAATTCCTACCTCGGTTAAGAGTTTATAAATTTCAGAACTAGTCTCAACTAAGGTAGCAAACTTAGTTTGTGTATCTGGTTTTAGTTCAACCTGTGCATTATAAAATTGATAAGTAGGGCGAAAGATTGCATAATCGACTGCACCCGATCCATATTCCTCGCACAATTGACGAATAAAAAGAGCGGTAGGAACTAAATCATGAAGGTTTCGTTCATCAACTACGACTGAAACTCCTACTATTGTCGAAGTATTTATCTCACTTTTTCTTCTGGCAAGTTCCCGTAAGTTGCTTAATACGCGCTCGACATAATTAAGCTCTGGGCGATAACCATGATGGATTTGATGTACAGATTTTGTAACTGCGTCTAAGCTGACTCTAATAAAAACAATTTCAGCATCAAGAAGAATTTCTAACTTGTCTGTATTCAACAGGCTTCCATTTGTAAATAGACATTGCTTTAATCCCAACTCATTAGCTCTAATGACAGCAGGATAGAGCAACGGATGCATTGTTGGCTCACCTCCGACCCACTGAATCCCAATCTTATAAGCAGCGAGATTATCCAGTATTTGATGAAGTTTCTTTTCGCTCATTACTGTGGATTCAGTAGCGTGAGGATGATTAAAAACATCTTCGTATGACCAGTCTTCCCTTGCTGTTCGGCAACTACACCAAGGACACGCAAAGTTACATAGATATGTTGGTGACAATTCTACATGAAGTGGTTTAACTTCTTCGTAGCGTCCTTCCAGTATCAGCTCAACTCTATCCTCCCAAAATACCCACTGTCCTGACTCCTTACGGGCGGAGGAAAACTCAGCATAATTGCCGTAACCACAAACTTGATTTGGAAGCGGATAGAGGTTTTCTTTGTCATTCATCTAAGATCCTCCAATACTCTCACAACCCATGAATGGGATAAGAGGTTCAGGAATTTTCACAGAGCCATCAGGTTGCTGTCCATGCTCAATAATGGCAGCCCATACACGGGGGGTAGCTATTGCCGAGCCATTGAGAGCATGAACCAGTTCTGTCTTACCCTTACCTCGTCGAAAGCGAATGTTTCCTCGGCGTGTTTGAAAATCTGTAAAAATACCAACCGATGAAACTTCAAGCCATTTGTTTACACCAGGAGCATATACTTCAACATCAAAAATACGGGCTGAAGAGAAGGTTAAATCTCCGGCACACAGATCGAGGATGCGATAAGGCAGTCCCAATAACTTCAAGGGGCGCAGTGCATCTTCAAGTAAATCTTCAAATTCAGTTTGCACTTGCTCTGGGGTACACAGGCGCACAAGCTCTACCTTATGGAATTCATGTAAGCGCTGCATTCCTCTAGTATCTTTACCAGCACTACCCGCTTCGCGTCGATAGCAAACTGTATAAGCCATATAACGTTTTGGAAGATCCTCTACGGCCAAAATTTCATCACGGTGTAAATTGGTAAGTGGAACTTCCCCAGTTGGAATCGCCCACAAATCTTCATCACGAAGCTTATAGGCATCAAACTCAAATTTGGGAAGATGACCAGTCGCAGTAAATGACTCTGTTGTAACAAATTGGGGAGGTAAAATTTCCTCATATTTTTCTTTATTGAGTTCCAAACCGAATTGAATGAGTGCTCTTAGTAGTTTTGCCCCTTGACCTCGCAGAAGAGCAAACATCGATCCACTCAATTTAGCAGCACGCTCAGCATCATAGATACCAAGATTACTAGCAATCTCCCAATGTGGTTTGTATGTTTTTCCTTGATAATTCTCTTCGCTGTAGCCTTCTACTCGAAGCACTACGTTTTCTGTTTCATCTTTTCCATCTGGACAATCATCTGATGGAATATTTGGGACAATAAGAAGAATGTAGTTAGCCTTTTCTTCAGTATCTTTAAGTTGCGATTCAAGGGAAGCTAGATTATCCTTCAGTTGGGCAACATCAATCTTGCGGATTTCTACATCCTCATTTTTCCCTTGTCGTATAAGCTGTCCAATTTCATCGGAGATACTGTTAACCTTGGCACGCAAATCTCCTACTTTTCCAACCAAGACCTTGCGCGTTTCCAAAAGACGACGCGCTTCTTGCAATGATTCTATTTCTACTCCTTTCCGTGCAAGTCGTTGCGCGGTATTTTCAAAATCGTTTAACAGTAGGTTTCGTTCAATCATAATACTTAGTTACTCCAAAGGTAAATGTGAGCGACAGGTCAAACTATATAAAAAATGAGTGACCCAAGGGTAAAGTCACTTCGCGAAGATCGTCAATCCACTGACGAACAAGCTCCATTTGTCCCTCACTACGCTTTCTTCAATTTGGTGAAAAAGACGATTGTAGTGATGTCCTCGTGAATTATGAGGACAAGCTGTTTTATAACATTCTTTTGCGTTGATTTTAGCTAGTACCTCCTTCCGCCTTTGGGATGACCATATCTCTTCAAGAGTCTGTTCAAAAAGATTGCCAATGGTATATTCAGGATTACCGTATGAATCAGAGCACAACTGAACATCTCCGTTATGACGAATTTCGCCACACATTCCATATGCCAGACAGTTTGTGCCTTTATAAAAATTATCTGACGGAGGTTCTTCAAATGAGTCTTTGATCAGGATTAATGGAATTCCAACTTCATCCAGTATTTTTTGACAGATTCCTTCTTCTTTGACTAAATCGTAAGCACGCTTCTTCGTATCATCCTTGAGTTTTGCGTACTTATGTTCAAAGTGGTCATAGTTAAACACGGGACGCGCAATTACATAATCAATTCCCGCACCTACTTCATTCACTAATGCTCGAATCTCTTCTACGGCAGCAACAAAATCATCCATATTACGTTCATCAATAATCAGAGATATACCAACAAGTGTTCTCGCTTTACGTTCTTGTTTGCGTCGAGCTAGTTCCCGCATCTTTAACTTGACTCGTTCAAAGTAATCCCATCCTTTCGGATATCCATGAAACTTACGGTATGCCTCTTCTGTACCACAGTTGAGACTTACACGAACAAGAATAGGATCGGCATCAAGAACTCGATCCACATCAAGAAAAACACCATTTGTCAAAAAGCTGGCAGTTATACCTAGAGACCGTGCGTAAAGCATTGCATCATAGGTGAATGGACTAGCTGTGGGATCGCCGCCTCCCCAAACAATTCCCATCTGATCGTCAATACGCTTCGTAGCCATTTGATCGATAACGCGACGAAGACCTTCTGGATGCATAGTGTTGCGCTTCTCTATGGGAGTATTATTATCCCACGAGCCACCCTCTACCCAATGAGTACGAGTTTCTCTTCGGCTGCAATGAGGACACATAAAATTACAGACAAGAGTGAAAATTCCTTCAAAGTGTACTGGCGGCAACTCATGGTATCTAGCTTCGAGAACCATCTGGGCTCGTTTAGGCCAGTGGACCCATTGAGCCATGAATTTAGGAAGTTTTTCAAATTCGCTTCGAGAACAGTACTCCCCAACTCTATCGGGAACGGGAAATTTAGTTCGACTATCAAGATTTGGCAACCAAGCACCCGGATATGGCTGTAAGGGGCTAATGAGAGAGTCATTTGAGAACATCACCTCATCCCCGACTTTAATAGCTTGATGTCCGTCAATAACCCTTGAAGTTTGTAAAGGCTCCAGCATCACATCTGTGATGTTAGGCAACTGCTGTTCTTGGTTTCTTTGAATCATAGAATCTCCCTTAATTAATAAATCCTGATTGAGTAAGAATTACACAAGCATCACACAAGTCGGTAGTCATTTCAGCCAAAGGTTGAGGCAAAATGGATGCTCCACAGTTTGAGCATTGTTTATAGCTTAATTGATGCTTACCACGAAACCGCAAATTGTTAGCAGTAAACAGCATAATTTCTAGTCCTGGCCAGTAAGACTGTAGTATGTCAGCCAAGTAATAGTAAAAGTTTCGATCTTTTGGGTTCTTTTCCCAAGCATTAGGAGTAGTATGGCGGGCAAGTTTACCAGTTTGATGTAAATGGTATAGATGAAGCTCACGCTTATGGACAAATGCTAATGGGTAGATATATGTTAATCTGCCAATTTGTCGAAGTGGAATATCTGCTATGTCGTAACCAGTCATCCAACCGTTCAGAACTCCTCCAATCAGATCGGTCGTATGCAAGCCAAGGGCAACTCGATTTAAGCCCTCCTTCTCTGCAAAGACTTCTAGTGTTCTGCGGGTAGTGTGATGGTCTATGTACATTGCATGATGTGCAAAAGGAGTGTCCATTAAAGCTGGAAGAACTTCCCTTAATGGAGTATTAAGGTGAAATATTTCTTCTGCCAAACTTGCCGACGCAATATGATGTTCTATACCTAGGCTCTTAGCCAACTCAGAAGCGTGTTGGAAGGCTGGAGAGGTCTGACTATCAAAATCCTCAAAGGTCACCGCAACCAGTCGAAACTTTGGGAGATAGGAGCGAGCTGCTGACAGAGCCAATAGCAACGAGCTACTATCAACACCACCAGATAGACCTAGAAGAAGTCCATCGCCTTCACGAATAAGATCAAACTCTTGACAGGTTTCTACGACTGTTCGCTCTACTAATTCAGATAAGTCTGGTAAAAGGAGAGAGACTGATTCTGCATCTAGTGAGCCATTTTTATTAAAACTCAATCTTTTCTTGACATAAGGCGATATACTGGCAGAAAGGTTGTTTGCCAATTTTTCGTAAACACTTCGTATATTCTTTATGTCATAACCTTCAATTAAGGCAGCTATATATTCTGAATCTTGCTTAATTTCGTGTAATTCAGATACAGGTTCACCATCCTTAAGAACAATAACTGAAGCACTAGGAATACGATGTCGAAGTAGAAGTTGATCCACTCGTTCACCATTGAGTGGATGAAGAACCTCTAGATTTTGCATCCGATCTACGAATTTGAACATAAAACATCTTATCTAGGAAAAATAAATCCTCAAAAGGCTTTTCATAAACGGCGTTTACCAGATACAAAAAGCCTTAAAGCCTTTCGGACAAAAAGAGCTACAAATTCATCAGGAGTTCCTGGATCTATTTGCTGGCTCTAGGGTCTGCACAACACGTGCGAAAACGCAATACGTCTTCACGAATTTTATTTCGCGCATTAGATAAAGATCCTTTTAGGGATGAGATTTTACTAGCTGAGTTGACAGTGAAAGCATTTTCAGCAATGGTGATGGTAGAGTACAGGGTTTTAGTTTGCATAACTTGGATGTCTCCTTAAGCTGTCGCGGGTATTTTCCAAAACGGTATTGTAGTTATCACTGCTGCGATCGCCGAATCAAATCCGACTGACCACAACTTTTACTACTATACAAAATACATCTCAATTGTGCCAATAGTAATTATACCTAATTGCGAAATTTTTGGTAATAAAATTTGCTTCTGTAAAGCAACCAGTCGTCGAATCAAATCCGACTGGCTACAATCCACACTACAACAACTATACATGGGTGCATCTCGATTGTTGTGAAGTAATTATACTTTAATGCGAGATTATTATTCAAAGCTGAGTATCCAGGGAAGCCAGGACGGCGATCGCACCTGGATAGTGAATAGTATGTTGTTGAGGTGGTCCAAATCCCCTCTGGCTTTTTTGCCAATCTACATAAACACTCATAGACACTCCTCAAGGTCATGTTATACGGAATTTTTCCATAATGCATCCCGATCGGGAGCTTATACAGATTTCATTGCCTAGTCTAACACGCTCGTGTGCCTTGGTAGCCTAAATTCTATTAATTTTTGTTAATTTCCTGAAAGCCTCTCCCATAAAGGGATTCGGCTATTATACATTTCTTAACATCTGCTGGGCAGTGTTGGGCCGTGCCGGCCGTGCCTACCTACTTATCTTTTACCGATCGCCCCGACCCCTTTCTATTCTAATATATCGATATCCAGTCCGTATCGGTGTGGTGGCGAGCGCTCTGCCCGCCGGTCGCTCTACTCATGGCTATCCAAGCGCTACCCCAGTCACAAGCCGAAATTGCCGCACTGGCGTATTTGCCTCAAAGGCCGCACCAGCCTATTGCCGGTGGTTCTCTTGTGCATGAACAGTATGCCGCCGAGGTGGGATAAATCGCTCTGGCTTTTTTACTAATCTACATAAACACCCCTTATGTCATGTTATACGGAATTTTTCCATCTAGCATCCTGATTTTGGAGCTTATACAGATTTCATCACCTAGTCTAACACGCTCGTGTGCCTTGGTAGCCGAAATTATGTTAAGTTTTGTTAAATTTATGAAACCCTCTCCCAGAAATCGATAACTACGAAACTCTTGCTTAAGGATTAGACAGATCCTGTTCTAGAAGAGATTGAAGCAAGCTGGATGATATCCAGAAATTAGTTTCCCGCAGTCTTTCAATAGCGACAGTGAGATCGATTAATCCCAGGGTCGCAGACTGCTGCAACACTCCCAGTAAACCAGTCACAATTAGCCCCCGTTCTACTGCAAGTCGCCTTGCTTGGATATCGTCGAGTAAAATCAAATCTGCCTCTAGTTCTTCGGCCAGCAAAATCGCTTCGCGTTCGCCAGCACCCAATCGTTGCAGTGGGACGTCAGGGGGCGTAGATACTTCTTAGCAAACCTTGTCTAGTGCCCTTAAGAAAATTTTTATGAGTGCGATCCGATAAACGACGGGACCCTTCGCCCATAACCCTCTACTGCGAACAGCTCCTGACAGAGATATTCCTCTTTCGATGTCTCCCGGACGCACGGCGAAAACCCGGGAGACATCGAGAAGCCATCCGTCGTTACAAGTCATTAAATTTTCTCAATGACTTGTCACCAAATCACATTCCCAAGCATCGGACCTGGGAATGTTAACTATTTACAAAACGCCTTCTATCTGATATAATCCTGTATCGCTTTCACCTCCAGAGGGTGGGATTTCAAGGAACGGATCGCATCGACTGTTGCTTTAGCACCGGCGACAGTGGTGACGATCGGCAGTTTGTAAGTCAGAGCAGAGCGGCGGATCAGGCGTCCGTCGGCTTGGGCTTCTTCACTAGAAGAGGGGGTGTTGACCAGCAGTTGAATGTTCTCATTTTTGATCTCATCCAGCACATTGGGACGCCCTTCGTGCAGTTTGTAAACTAGCTTGACATTTTCCACACCTTGCTTGACCAAGGCCCGGCGAGTGCCCTCCGTCGCCACCACGGCAAAACCCAATTCCATCAGGTCGCGCACTACCGGTACGACCGCTTCTTTATCCCGATCGCTGATCGACACGAACACGGTACCCTCCGGAGGCAGATCCACTCCTGCGGCTAATTCTGCCTTAGCAAACCCCTTGCCAAAATTAGCGTCAATGCCCATCACCTCCCCTGTAGACCGCATTTCTGGTCCTAGCAGGGTGTCGCTGCCGGGGAATTTCTCAAAGGGTAGCACCGCTTCCTTGACAGAAATGTGCTGCGGGATCCGTTCGGCAGTAAACCCGAGAGCTTCTAAAGTTTCTCCTGCCATGACCCGAGATGCTAGCTTCGCTAAGGGTACCCCGATCGCCTTGGAAACAAAGGGCACTGTCCGCGACGCCCGGGGGTTAGCTTCAAGAATATAAACCCGTTCTCCTTGCACCGCAAACTGGATATTCATCAGACCGATCACTTTGAGGGCCTTCGCTAGCTTTACCGTCCACTCGCGAATCCGGTCTAAAATGGATGCCGAAAGGGTAATTGCCGGAAGAGAACAAGCTGAGTCCCCCGAGTGAACTCCCGCTTCTTCGATATGTTCCATGATGCCGCCGATCACTACCTGCCCGGTGCTATCCGCGATCGCATCCACATCTACCTCGATCGCCCGTTCCAGGAACTGATCGATTAAGATGGGATGTTCGGGTTCGACCTGGACGGCAAACTTCATGTAGCGTTCCAACTCAGCATCAGAATAAACAATCTCCATCGCCCGTCCTCCTAACACGTAGGAAGGACGCACCACTACCGGGTAACCAATTCGCTGGGCCACTATGAGGGCATCATGATAACTGCGGGCAATGCCATTAGCGGGTTGTTGGATCTCCAGTTCATTGAGAATCTTTTCAAACCGTTCCCGGTCCTCCGCCGTATCGATCGCATCTGGGGACGTGCCCCAAATCTTTGTCGGACCTTCACTTTGGGACAGATATTCCTGTAAGGGAACGGCAAGTTTCAGAGGAGTTTGACCGCCAAATTGGATGATAATTCCTTCTGGTTTTTCCGCCTCAATGATGTTCAGTACGTCTTCTTTCGTCAGGGGTTCAAAATAAAGCCGATCGCTGGTATCGTAGTCGGTGGAGACCGTTTCCGGGTTAGAATTGACCATAATGGTCTCAAACCCCCGGTCTCGGAGGGCGTAGGAAGCATGACAGCAGCAATAGTCAAACTCAATCCCTTGACCGATGCGATTTGGGCCCCCACCGAGAATGATTACTTTCCGTCGGTCCGAGGGCATTACCTCCGATTCTGACTCGTAAGTAGAGTAGTGATAGGGGGTAAAGGCTTCAAACTCCGAGGCACAGGTGTCTACTGTCTTGTAGACTGGCACTATCCCCAACTGCTGGCGTCCAGCGCGGACTTCATCTTCGGAGGTTTTCGTGGCAAAGGCAATCTGCCGATCGCTAAATCCCAGCTGCTTCACTTCCCATAACTGTTCTTTGGTCATCTCGTTCAGAGGCGTCCGCTTGAGGAATTTCTCGGTCTCCAATAAGGATTGCATCTTGTCCAGAAACCAGAAGTCAATCCCCGTCAGTTCGTAGATATCCTCTAGAGTCATTCCCATCTGCAAAGCGTGACGAACTGTGAAAATCCGTTCGGGATTGGGCGTCCGCAAACCGGCGCGAATTTGCTCTAAACTGGGCAGCATCTCTTGGCGATCGCACCCCCAACCGGCACGTCCAGTTTCCAGCGATCGCAATGCTTTCTGAAAGGACTCGCAAAAGGTGCGCCCAATGGCCATCGCTTCCCCTACGGACTTCATCTGGGTAGTCAGAACCGGTTCGCTGCCAGCAAATTTCTCAAAGGCAAACCGGGGGATTTTCGTCACTACATAATCAATAGTTGGTTCAAAGCTAGCAGGGGTCTTCTTGGTAATATCATTATTGATTTCATCCAGGGTGTAACCTACTGCTAACTTGGCCGCAAACTTGGCGATCGGGAAACCCGTGGCCTTAGAGGCCAGGGCCGAAGAACGAGACACCCGGGGATTCATTTCAATCACGATGACATCACCATTGACGGGGTTAACCGCAAACTGAATATTAGAACCCCCGTTTCCACACCAATCTCGCGGATAATCTGAATCGAAGCATCCCGCAGTCGCTGATATTCCTTATCCGTCAGGGTTTGCGCCGGTGCCACAGTAATCGAGTCACCGGTATGGACCCCCATCGGGTCAAGATTCTCGATCGAGCAGATAATCACCACATTATCTGCCAAGTCCCGCATCACTTCCAGTTCAAACTCTTTCCACCCGATCAGAGACTGTTCGATCAGCACCTGGGACACCGGCGAAGCATCGATGCCATTTTCGACGATTTGTTCAAACTCTTCCTGGTTGTAAGCAATACCCCCACCCGTGCCCCCGAGGGTAAAGGCCGGTCGAATAATCAGGGGATAGACGCCAATTTTATGAGCAAATTCTCTTGCTTCCGCGAGGTTATTGGCAATTCCCGAAGGACAGACCGATACACCTATGCGTTCCATCGCCTGCTTGAACAGCAGCCGGTCCTCGGCCTTCTCGATCGCCTCCAGCTTCGCCCCAATCAACTCGACTCCGTACTTTTCCAGGACGCCATTTTTGGCCAGGGCCACTGCCAAGTTGAGAGCTGTTTGACCGCCCATCGTCGGCAGCAAAGCGTCCGGGCGTTCCTTGGCGATTACCTTTTCCACTATTTCCGGCGTCAGGGGTTCGATGTAAGTCCGTTCCGCCGTTTCCGGGTCGGTCATGATGGTGGCGGGGTTGGAGTTCACCAGTACCACCTCGTAGCCTTCACTCCGGAGGGCTTTGCAGGCTTGAGAACCACTATAATCAAACTCGCAGGCTTGACCGATCACAATTGGGCCAGCGCCCAGCAGGAGAATTTTGTGTAAATCGCTACGTTTCGGCATAGTTAATAGCTAGAAGTGCTCCGATAAACCCAGACTATTTTAAGGGGTTTCACCGTTAAGCGCTGTTAGTCATTTATTCATATTTCCTCATCATTAACCGGCAGCCAACGATTATTTTTAGTTGTCGGTCATTTATGCATATTTCTTCAATGTTAACCGGCAGTCAACGCCAGTCTTCTCTCCTCTGACCGGCATGTAACTGTTTATTTTTGCTATGCATGCACCACAATTGATGCTTTTTCCCAGGAAATAGTATCAATATGCTTACAGAAAATTTTCCTAAAAACTGGCTACAGATAATTCTCGGCTGCCGATAGTTCGCCCGGAGATCGCGATTTTTCTATAATTGGGCATTTTAAAAATTAAATATGTTTCAATTTTATATTATTAAAATAATATTTTAATAATGAGAATATGTTAAAGAAACTTAATAAAAAAAATTTGCAAAAGTATTGACAAACTTTTTAAGTTATTTGAATATTATTAGCAATAAGCTTCAATCATGCGGTGGGCTTATCGATATAGATTCACAGGAGGTAAATGTCGGCATGACCAGCATGGCTGTGAAATCCTTCCCAGCAGAAGGAGATGGTTTTCCTTGGTGGGCAGGCAACGCTCGTCTAGCGACGCTCTCAGGGCGTTTGTTGGGCGCGCATGTCGCTCACGCCGGTCTGATAGTGCTGTGGGCGGGAGCCTACACTCTGTTTGAGCTTTCGCGCTTCAACCCAGAACTGCCCATGTACTCCCAGGGCTTAATTGTGCTGCCAAACCTGGCAAGGTTGGGTTTTGGTGTTGGTGAGGGAGGTCAAATAGTCAATACCTACCCCTACTTCGTCATTGGAGCTTTGCACCTGATCAGCTCCGCCTTCTTGGGTTTCGGTGGCATTTTCCATTCCCTGAAAGGACCGGAAACCCTAGAAGAGAATTTTGACTTCTATGGCTACCGGTGGGACGACAAAGACAAAATGACCACCATCCTGGGCATTCATCTGATTCTTCTGGGTATCGGTGCTGAACTGCTGGTGGCGAAAGCAATGTTCTTTGGCGGACTCTACGATCCTACTGTCAGTCAGGTGCGCGTCATTTCTGGCCCGACCTTGAACCCAGCCGTCATCTTTGGCTACCTATTCGGTGGGGGTGGCACCAGCTGGTTGGCAGGTGTTAACAACCTCGAAGATGTTGTCGGGGGTCATATTTGGATCGGCATCCTCTGCATTGCTGGGGGCTTCTGGCATATAAAAACCGAGCCTTTCTCCTGGACAGAGGGCCTATTTATTTGGTCGGGAGAAGCTTATCTGTCCTACAGCATCGGCGCTCTAGCCTTAATGGCATTTATTGCCACGTTGTTCGTATCTGTTAACGATCTGGTATTCCCAGTCGAGTTCTACGGACCAACTTTAACTGTCGGCATAGATCGCTTTCCCTATTTTGAAGGTGGAGACCTGCTGACCTCTCGCACTTGGCTAGCAAATGCTCACTTCTGGTTGGGTTTCTTCTTCCTACAAGGTCATATCTTCCACGCACTTAGGGCCGCTGGCTTTGACTTCCGTCAGGGCAAAGTCAGCCAAGCAACTAGCTGGACGAACGAGGAGGCAGCCTGATGGTAGATGCGATGGCAACTGCGAGAGCCAACTCTAACTGGCTGGCTGGCAACGCCCGCTTCGTCAATCTTTCGGGGAAGCTTTTAGGTGCCCATGTCGCCCATGCAGGTTTGATCGTCCTGTGGGCTGGTGCCATGACCCTGTTTGAAATTTCCCACTACAACCCAGCCGAACCGCTGTACGAGCAGGGTTTAATCCTGCTGCCTCACCTGGCAACCCTAGGCATTGGCGTGGGTGATGGCGGGCAAATAGTCGATACCGGGCCCTACTTTGCGATCGGGGTTTTGCACCTAATCAGTTCAGCGGTTCTGGGTGCTGGCGGCATCTATCACGCTATCCTCGGTCCGGACATATTGTCTAAAGACAATAGCTTCTCCGGCTTCTTTGGCTACGACTGGGAAGATAGCAACAAAATGACGACCATTCTCGGCATTCACCTCCTATTACTGGGGTTGGGCGCTTGGCTGCTGGTAGCTAAAGCCATGTTTTGGGGTGGTCTGTACGATCCAGCGGCATCGTCCGTGCGGGTAATAACTGACCCGACCTTAAACGCTGCTCGCATTTTTAGCTATCTATTCGGCATCCAGGGCAGTCAAGGGATGGCAGCCGTTAACAACCTGGAAGATGTTGTCGGCGGTCATATATGGATCGGGTTTTTCTGTGTTGTTGGTGGTTTCTGGCATATGGTCACCAAGCCCTTTCCTTGGGCGCGCAGGGTGCTCTTTTGGACTGGCGAGGCTTACCTGTCATATAGCCTGGGAGCTTTAGCCTATATGGGTTTCTTTGCGGCCTACTTTATAACCGTCAATGACCTGGTTTATCCAGAGGTATTCTACGGACCTATTGGTTTTTCCCTGGAAGGGGCACTGGTAGCGCCCGGACCTGGTTAGCGGGTACTCACTTTCTCTTGGCAGCCTTATTTATGTGCGGTCATGTCTGGCACGCATTGCAAGTTCGTCTTAAAGCAGCAGGGGTAATCACCTAATGACAGCAACTGCAACTATTTCTGAGCCAAAGTATGGCTGGTGGGCGGGAAATGCCCGTTTGACTAATCTTTCGGGAAGGCTTCTGGGCGCTCATGTTGCCCAAGCTGCTTTGATCGTGTTTTGGGCGGGGGCGTTTACCCTATTTGAACTCTCCCAATACAACCCAACTGAACCGATGTACGAGCAGGGTTTAATTCTGCTGCCTCATCTCGCTAGTCTGGGCATTGGCGTCGGTGAGGGCGGGCAAATTGTCGATACTGGGCCTTATTTCGTTATTGGTGTTTTGCACCTAATTAGCTCAGCGGTTCTGGGTGCTGGTGGCATCTATCATGCCTTGATCGGTCCGGAAGTCTTGCCTCAAAACGATAGCTTCTCAGGCTTCTTTGGCTATGACTGGGAAGATGGGGACAAGATGACAAGCATCATTGGCATTCATCTGGTGCTGCTGGGGCTGGGGGCTTGGCTTCTGGTGGCTAAAGCTATGTTTGTTGGGGGACTCTACGACCCCAATGTCGAGGCGGTGCGAGTCATATCACAACCGACTCTCAATCCCCTAGAAATTTTTGGCTATCTTGTCGGTCAAAAAGGTGCCGAAGGCATGGCTGCGGTTAACAACTTAGAAGATGTTGTTGGCGGTCATATCTATGTGGGCCTGTTGTTGATTGGTGGTGGCGTCTGGCATCTCCGGACTTCGCCGAAGATTTGGGCGCTGCGCGTACTCTATTGGTCTGGTGAGGCTTATCTGTCTTACAGTCTGGGTGCTTTGGCTTATATGGGGTTTTTGGCAGCTTATTTCATCACTGTTAATGACACCGTTTACCCGACTGAGTTCTACGGTCCCCTCGGTTTGGAGAAGACGGCAGCAGGTTTCGTTACCTCCCGCACCTGGTTGGCAACGAGTCATTTTGTGCTGGCTATTCTGTTTCTGTTCGGCCATATCTGGCATGCGGTCCGGGTGCGATCGCGGGCGGCAGGCTTTGATATGCGCCAGGGGCAGTTTGTCAAGCAAGTAAATGATTCTGATGTGACGCTTTTGTTCTTGCGGAATCTGCCCATTTACCGCCGGGGTTTGTCACCCGTATTCAGGGGATTGGAAATTGGCATGGCTCACGGCTATTTCCTGATTGGACCTTGGATTACTCTCAATTCTATAGAGGATCCCCAGTTGGCCAATGCAACTGGATTGCTGATGGCAATTCTGTCCATCGCCACGATCGCGATCGCTTTAAACCTGTACCGAGTAGAGGAGTCCGAGAACCTGTTTTATTGGTTAGAGTCACCCGAAGACTGGAGTCTGTTTAGGGGGGGTTTCCTCGTTGGCGGTGGTGGTGGTGCTATATTTGTCTACTTCATGTTGCAAAACTTTCCAGTCATCGATGAGATATTCCGGGGTTTGGTTAACTAACCGAACCAGAAAACAGCGCTCATCCTCGGCATTTCCAGGCTCGGCCTGGGAATGAGAAAATGACATTTACAAAAGGAGAAAATTCCCAATGCAAAGTTACGGCAAGACTGACGTTAAATATGACTGGTGGGCTGGTAACGCCCGCTTCGCGAATCTGTCGGGTCTATTCATTGCTGCCCATGTGGCTCAGGCTGCTCTGATTACCTTTTGGGCCGGATCCTTTACCCTGTTTGAAATCTCTCAGTATTCGCCCGCGCAGCCCATGTACGAGCAAGGGCTGATTCTGCTACCCCATTTAGCAACTTTGGGCTGGGGGATTGGAGAAAATGGTCAAATCATCGATACTTATCCCTATTTGGTGGTTGGAGCCTTGCATCTCATCTCCTCTGCGGTTCTGGGCGCAGGAGCCCTGTTCCATACCTTTAAGGGTCCTGAAAACTTGAAAGACGCCACTGGTCGTGCTAAGAAGTTTCACTTTGATTGGAACGATCCGAAAAAACTGGGCTTCATCTTGGGCCATCACCTGCTATTCTTGGGAGCGGGCGCTCTGCTCCTGGCAGCTAAGGCCATGTACTTTGGCGGACTATACGATGCCACGACTCAGGTGGTACGGGTGGTTACGAACCCTACCCTCGACCCATGGACTATCTATGGCTATCAGACCCACTTTGCTAGCGTTAACAGCTTGGAAGATTTGGTAGGCGGTCACATTTATGTCGGTGGACTGCTGGTTGCAGGCGGCATTTGGCACATCATTAAAGAGCCTTTTGGCTGGGCAAAGAAGCTTTTGATCTTCTCGGGGGAAGCGATTCTTTCCTACTCTCTGGGCGGTATTGCTTTGGCAGGATTTGTGGCCGCTTACTTCTGTGCGGTTAACACCTTGGCTTATCCAGTTGAATTCTACGGTCCGGTCCTAGAAGTGAAGCTGGGTATTACTCCCTATTTTGCCGATACGGTCGAGTTGCCTGCTGGCGTACATAGCGCTCGTTGTTGGTTGGCTAATGCCCATTTCTTCTTGGCGTTCTTCTTCCTCCAAGGTCATCTCTGGCACGCCCTGCGGGCTATTGGTTTTGACTTTAAGCGCGTAGAAAATGCATTGAATTCTGTAGAAGTTTAATCGGTGTGGCAATGCCCTACTATTGGCGGGCATTGCTTCTATTGGTGGGCATTGCCCACCCTACCAAGTTGATGAAAAAGGAATTGAGCTGTGACGATTTCTACTTATACTGAAGGGACGATCGCGGAGGAAAACGCGAAATTGAGTTGGTTGGTCGGTAACGCTCGTCTGATTGACTTTTCCGGTCGATTACTAGGGCTCATATCGCTCACGCGGGTTTGATGATGTTTTGGGCGGGAGCTATTACAATATCGGAGGTGGGTCGTTTTGTGCCCGATCGACCGATGCCCGAACAAGATTTGCTGCTGCTGCCTCACTTGGCAACTTTGGGTTGGGGTATAGATGCCGGGGGTACGGTGGTAGATACCTATCCTTATTTTGTCATCGGGATATTGCATCTAGCTGCATCTGCTGTTTTAGGTGCTGGGGGTCTTTACCATGTATTTCGCGGGCCCGCTATTTTGAAAGATGGAGGCGGGCGCGTTGCTAAATTTCACTATGAATGGAACGACCCCAAGCAACTGAGTTTTATCTTGGGACATCACCTGATATTCTTAGGAATAGGGGCCTTGCTTCTAGTTCTCAAGGCGATGGTTTTTGGCGGTATTTATGACACTGCTGTTGGCAATGTCCGCCTGATTACTAGCCCAACTCTTAACCCAGTCCATATCTTCGGTTACCTATTTGGCATTACCAGGGATGGTTGGAATATACTGGGGATGGCTAGCGTAAATAATTTAGAAGATGTCATTGGCGGTCACATTTGGATTGGTGTCATTCTGATTGCTGGCGGCACGTGGCACATCCTCAATCAACCTTTACCTTGGGCTAAACGGGCATTGCGAATAGAAGCAGACGCGGTTCTTTCTTATAGTTTAGGCGGTCTGGCTTTTATGGCTTTTGTATCCACCTGCTTCGTGGGATATAATACGATAGTTTATCCTGACGAATTCTACGGTGTCGATCGCCTGGGTTTGGCAAATGTCCAGTTTTTCTTGGGTGTCTCGATCCTACTGGGTCACATCTGGCACGCTGTCCGCGCCATCAGAAAAGCTGATGCAGCGTAAGCGCTATTATCTGTAATCTGTCAACTGTTAGCTAATTCTATTTGCGAGAGAAAAATGGCAAAAATTGGTCTTTTTTTCGGGACTCAAACCGGTAATACTGAAACAGCCGCACAAGGGATTCAAAAAGAATTCGGCGGTGAAGATGTGGTCGCCCTTCATGACATGGCGGAAGTAGAAGATAGTGACTTTGATAACTATCAATGTATAATCGTTGGTTGTCCCACTTGGAATGTTGGCGAACTGCAAGCTGACTGGGAAGGTTACTTTGACGAACTCGATAACATTGATTTCAAGGGCAAAAAGGTTGCCTATTTCGGACCGGGAGACCAGGTTGGCTATGCAGATAACTTTCTGGATGCGATCGGGATCCTGGAAGAAAAAATTTCCGGTCTGGGTGGGACGACAGTTGGATACTGGTCCACAGAGGGTTATGACTTCAGCGAATCTAAGGCCCTGCGGGACGGGAAGTTTGTCGGTCTGGGGCTTGATGAAGATAACCAGTCGGAACTGACGGAAAAGCGCATCAAAACATGGGTGGCTCAAATTAAAACTGAGTTTGGCGTATAGAGCGTCGAGTATTCCCAGAAACCGGGTTTCTGCTGTAGTTATCAACGAGATATCTATGCTATGACCGCAGAAACCCGGTAACATGACCTTCTAGCATTCTATTGCTAAGTTTTTTTGACTGAATGAGTTGAGAAGTTTTAGTTTTGAATTGTGTTATGAATTCAAAACTAAAACTCTTATTGAGAAAGTTACAGTAGTAAGAGAATAAAGTTCATGTCTGATGCAATTGATGTCTTGTGGTTAACTGCCAGTCCTAGTTTCAAAAGTTTCGATCGCAAGCTGCTGCGTTATCTATCTCAGAATGTCGAAATCGCACAGCCGCGCCTGATCGCAGAGTGGGAATATATGCAAACCCAAGACGAAGCATGTTCCCTGGATCTGGCAGTCGATCTGCTACATGATTATCTCAAATCTCAAGATCGACCCGTCCATTTGGCCGGTCATAGCACTAGCGGACTTATTGGTTTAATCTATGCCCGTCGCTACCCACAAAAAGTTCGTTCTTTAACTCTCTTGAGTGTGGGCGCTCAAGTCGCAGCAAACTGGCAAGCTCATTTCTATGTTCTGCGATCGCTTTTCCCCTGTAGTCGCCAAAGGATATTGGCGCAAATTGCTCGCAGCATGCTGGGTCATACGGCATATCATAAAGTCCAGGATTTAGTCAAGGCTTTAGAGATTGACTTAAATTGTTCTCCTTCCCCTCACTCTCTTTTTAAGGTGGTTAATATCCCGCAATCTGGAGTGGAAATGCCTTTGATGATTTGCGGCAGTCGCACCGATACCATTGTGGACCCACAATCAATAGCAGAATGGGAAGCTTGCTTGAAAGATGGCGATCGCCTGTGGTTATGTCCCCAAGGGCGTCACTTCTTTCACCACTTGTACCCCAATTTGGTAGGAAGGCAAATTTTAAGTTTCTGGCAATCTTTAACTCCCTCTTGTCAATATATTTCACTCAGAGTTTGAGAGATATTTGCCATCCTCTCTAAATTTACTCAATTACTAATCTATCATCTCAGGAGTCAAAAATTGGTAGTTACACTCTGTTTTGTTTGTACTTGGACCTTAATCATTTTCGGCTGTTATAGTTTCTGGGTGGCCTGTAAAGAGGGATTCACGAGAATCAAAAAACTGCATGAAATTCCTTGCTCTCGCTGTCAGTTTTTTACCGGAGATTATCGCCTAAAATGTACGGTTCATCCGATAAAAGCGCTTTCTGAAGATGCGATCGACTGTCTTGACTATGAACCACAAAGCTATGCAGACATGATAGCCCGGAAATCATCATTGCATAAAAAAAACATTCTCTCTTCCAAACGATAACAGCCAGAACATCCGCAGATCTACTGCTCTGGGTGAATTTCGACGCAAGCTTAGTACCATGCCTTCACCCTAAAGAGTGGAGCTACGGATGGAGATCGACAAGTAATGATTTTCCAAATAGGTCAGAACCGTCAGGAATGGATGAGTCGTGAACACTAACGGATGAGTCGTGAACACTAACGGATGATTCGTGGACACTAACGGATGAGTCGTACACGGAGTCGTTAACGGGAACGGATGAGTCGTGGACACTAACGGATGAGTCGTACACGGGAACGGACGAGTCGTTAACGGGAACGGATGAGTCGTGGACACTAACGGATGAGTCGTTAGCGGGAACGGACGAGTCGTGGGGGAACGGATGAGTCGTGGACACTAACGGATGAGTCATACACGGGAACGGACGAGTCGTTAACGGGAACGGATGAGTCGTGGACACTAACGGATGAGTCATACACGGGAACGGACGAGTCGTGGGGGAACGGATGAGTCGTGAACACTAACGGATGAGTCCTGGATAATAACGGACTGTGATTGTGCAACGCACTACTACGAACTACTCCCGGAGAACTACGAACTACTTGAACTACTTATTGCTGGACGCCAAATCATTACATCTTTATCACTACCGTTGAGTAATAAGCCGGAGATTTTCTCGCCGTTCTTCTGCTGCTTCTGCCCAAAACAGTGCTTTCGTTCTTGTAGTGATGAAATGCGCCAAATCGTTCTGCACCGGGAATAAATCGGTACGGTTGTCATCACTACCTTTTTAGCACTACCGATCTACGAAAACCAAGCCCGCGCGGCTCTTCGTGAAAGGGTATGCGTTCATTGCCATCCTCATAGCCTCAAATCTTTGCGAAGCAAGGGTTTGAGGTTGATGATTTTGGCAGTCCCGGTCCCATGTTTTGTTTGGATATGTTAGAATATACAAATTACCTAAATTGGACATGCATTGGTTAAATTTGATAGCTCGCAGCGATTCCTATAGATTTTTATTGCCAGGATTGATTGAGTTTGCCAAAGCCAAAATATTACCTGCATCTCTTTTGAAGGTATTGAAACGCGGGAAAAATTAAAGTTAGCTGAGCAAATGGGAGCGGACTACGTGCAGGTATTTTTGTTCAAAGACCAGTTTATTCAAGTACAAAGTAAATGCCGCCTGCTGACGACAGTGGTGGAGAGGTCGATTTCGATGTCTATGGCTGCGCCCCCAGCGCAGCGCTATCGGGATGCTAGCTGCTGCGCTGCGGCTGCGCACGCTACGCGAAAAATCGCGCAAAAACCCCTCAGACATCGTACTAACATAATTTGGGGTCTCACAACCTTTGCTAATTACGTTCCCAGGCAGAGCCAGGGAACAATGCCAATTGCTAATTGCCTTAACAATTAACAATTAACAACAACGATCAAGCAGAGGCCTTGGCGAGCAGCAGCAGCTTCGTCGGGGTGAATTCCCAGACGGGTGAGATTAATCCGGCCCTTTTCGTCGATCCTTCGCACCTTCACTATTACCTCATCACCAACATTTACCTCGTCCTCTACTTTGTGTACGCGGTAATCAGCTAGCTGGGAGATGTGAATCATCCCTTCCTTACCTGGCAGAAACTCCACAAAGGCACCAATGTCAATAATGCGGGTGACCCGACCGACAAAGATATCTCCCTGATTGACTTTTTTGGTCATGCCCACGATGATGTTGCGTGCCTCCCGCACATTTTGAGCATCGCTGGATGCTACGATCACCGTGCCATCGTCTTCGATGTCTACCTTAGCGCCAGTTTGTTCGGTAATGCCCTTGATGGTCTTACCGCCCGGTCCGATAATTAGACCGATCAGTTCTGGATCGATCTTCATCATTAGTAAGCGCGGTGCATAGGGCGACATCTCCTCACGCGGTTCGGAAATGGTTTCCAGCATTTTCTCTAAGATATGCATTCGCGCTGGTTTGGCCTCATTAATCGCTTGGGCAATCACCGACAAGGGCAAACCGGTGAGTTTCATGTCCAGTTGCAGGGCCGTAATTCCCGTGTCCGTCCCTGCTACCTTGAAGTCCATATCTCCCAGAAAATCTTCAATCCCTTGAATATCCGTGAGAATTCTCACTTCCTCACCTTCCTTGATCAAACCCATCGCTGCACCGCTGACTGGTTTGACTAGCGGGACTCCCGCATCCATCAGGGACAGGGTGGAACCGCAGACTGAACCCATCGATGTGGAACCATTGGAAGAAAGCACTTCCGATACTACCCGAATCACGTAGGGGAAATCTTCCTTCGCTGGTATTACCGGCGCTAAGGCCCGTTCCGCTAGGGCACCATGACCTATTTCTCGCCGTCCGGGCGATCGCATGGGCTTGGTTTCCCCGACGGAGTAAGGTGGAAAATTGTAGTGGTGCAGATAGCGTTTTTCCGCATCCGGGTGGAGGTCATCCATTTCTTGAGCATCTCCGGATGTACCCAAGGTGACAACAGACATGACCTGAGTTAGACCCCGGTTAAACAAAGCGCTACCATGTACCCGCGCTGGCAAAACTCCCACCCTGGAAGAGATCGGACGCACTTGATCCAGCTGGCGACCGTCAACCCGCATCCCCTCCTTGACAATTTGTTCCCGCATCAATTCCTTGGTAACCTGCTTGAAGGTATTGCCTACTGCTGCTGAGTTAGCTTCAGCAGCAATGCGGATGGAGTCGTCTTCGGCCAGTTCTCCAATGGGGACAACTACTTCGGTTTCCTTAATCTCATCTAATGCTGTATCCCGCTGATGCTTGTCCAACTCGTACTGAGACAGCACTGCCTTGATCTTGACCTGGGCGCGCTCGCGGATAAAATTCTCTAGAGTCGGGTCTACCGTGGGTGGTTCTGCCTTAACCAGTTCTATCCCCAGTTCTGCCATCAAATCTTGCTGTGCTTTAATCAGGTCGCAGACTGCCTCATAGCCAAAGTCGATCGCTTCTATGATATCCTGTTCTGGCAGCTGAGAGGCTCCCGCCTCTACCATGATCACGCCATCGGGGGAACCGGCGACCACCAGGTCTAAATCCCCATTTTCCAGTTCGCTATAGGTAGGGTTGATCACGAAATCATCCCCCACTAACCCCACCCGTACTGCCGCCATGGGCCCATTAAAGGGGATCTTCGCTAGCACTACCGCGATGGAGGCCCCCGTCACCGCCAGTACATCTGGAGGCACCCGATCGTCCATGGACAGGGTAGTGGCGACAATTTGGATTTCATCCCGCAACCAGGGTGGAAACAAAGGGCGCAAGGGGCGGTCTATCAGCCGGCTCGTCAGAATGGCCTTTTCTGCCGGACGGCCCTCGCGCCGCAAGAAACCTCCTGGTATCCGCCCCGCTGCGTACAGTCTTTCTTCGTAATCTACCAGCAGGGGCAGAAAATCAACCCCCTCTCTTCCCGGTGCCCTGGTTGCAGTCACTAAAACAACTGTATCTCCCGATTGAATCAGTACGGAACCATTCGCCTGTGGCGCAAATAGTCCTACTTTGAGTCGAATATCCCGTCCGTCAAAGGATATTGACTTGTCTATCTCTCCCATGCAACACTATGCCCTCTAGTTCACACTTGTTTATTTCCTAATAGTCGCAATCGTAGCATTGATATTAGTGGTTGGTCCCTCCCATATCTGCTTGCACCCCACCGCCAGTCGGCAGAAACTCTCCGCTTGACTCACACATCCCATATATTCTCCCTCTTGTCAAGCATCCAGCGATCGCAGCCCGTAGAGGCGAGCAGATGCCCAGAAACCGGTTTTTTTAGTTCTTCGGGATCCAGACTGGGTGTGTTATAGCATATCTACTAGAATTTGTCTATGAATAAAAAAATTGAGGCTGTTGCCCGATGCATTTTTCTCTATTGGTTGTATAATACCGATGTCAGCGCGATGTCTGAGGGGTTTTTGTCAGCGCAGCGGCTGCGCAGCAGCTAGCATCCCGTCGCGCAGCGTTCGATATCTTTTGTTGTGCTCTTGTCCCGGGGGACTCGGCACACAAAAGATATCGCGCAGCCATAGACATCGAAGGATCTCGGCGTTCAGTGGTGAAAACTGTATATTACACGAGCAAATCTAACCATAAACAATTAGCAATTAACAATTAACAATTAACAATATGGGGATTTTACACGGGAGTTGGTTAAGTCAGGGCGAGTTGTTGATTTGGGGAGAAACATGGCGCTTTGAGACGGCGGTGAAAATTACTCAGTTGGATGAGACCTATGGCCATCCTTTGGGGATGACATCAGCTGAGTTGCAATCCTTTTGGGAAACTATACAACAGCAGTATGAAATTAGTTGGTCAAAGCAAGATGTGAAATGGCAAACGAGGGCGATCGCACTGCCAACGGAGATCGCTAAAGGTACTTCCGATATCTCCCTGTGTGCCGAGTCCCCTGGGGCAAGAGCACAACAGGAGATATCGAAAAGCCGGGCCGTGCGTTCCCGGGCGAGATCCAGGGAACGAGAAGAAGAAGGTTTATTTACAGTTATACCTCAGCATTCAGCTGTCCCAAAGTCCGGAGAGGTGTTTTTGTATCCCTGGGAAGTAGAAGGAGTCTGCTTAAATACCCTGGCGGCGATGCAGTTTTTGCAGGCTTTGCCCCTTTCCGGACTAGACTATTCTTGGTTGGGGTCAGATCTGCGCTTTTGGTCTCACCTCAGTCGCTGGAGTCTGGATCTATTGGCCAGAGGTAAGTTTTTACCCACCCTCAAGGGGAATATAGCTTGCTGGCAACCTCTCCTAGATAGCAGTATAGACCAATCCCGTCTTGTTAATTTTGCTCGGGCCATGCCTGATATTTGTCGCAGTTATATGGTTCCTACCGGAAACACTAAAGTGTTTACTACGAACGGGGAAACGAACGGGGAAAACACTAAAGTGTTTACTACGAACAGGAACGATTTGCCGATCGCGCCCCAAGAGTCGATGGTCGAATTCTTGAGTCGGGCGATCGATGCCCAAGTACGAGTGATGGCGGGTGGCAATGGACTGGGAACCATAGCAGGGTCAGGGCGAGAGTGGCTATCCGCTTTAACTCAGGAAAATGCAACGGTCTGTGGGACTGGGATAGAAAGCATTTCTGGGGCCCTCCATCGTTGGACGGCACCGGTACAACATCTGCTACAAGGACGGCAAGGTTTCCTGACTTGTTTTAAGCTGCATCCTCCAAGTCCTAAAGATTGGATGTTGGAGTATTGCTTGCAAGCAACTGATGACCCGGAATTTATCGTAGATGCAACAACTATATGGAATAATCCCGTCGAACGTTTGGTGGTTGGCGATCGGGCCATTAAGCAACCGCAAGAAACATTCCTGAGTGGTTTGGGTTTAGCATCCAGGATGTTCCCACCAATTGAAGCCAGTTTAGAAAGCCAACGTCCTCTGTTCTGTCGCCTGACACCGGTGCAAGCCTATGAGTTTATTAAGTCGGCGGCCTGGCGTTTCCAAGATAGCGGTCTAGGAGTAATTTTACCCCCATCTCTGGCAAATAGGGAGGGGTTGGCCAGTCGCTTGGGGTTGAGTATTCGCGCTACCACGCCCAAGTTGAAAAAGGCGGAAAAAGTTGGGTTGCAGAGTCTGCTGAATTTTAAGTGGGAATTGACGATCGGGCAACAGCGTTTGTCGGAAGCTGAGTTTAAAGAACTGATCGCGAAGGGTTCTCCCTTGGTAGAAATAAATGGAGAGTGGGTGGAGTTGCGACCCCAGGAGGTCCGGGCCGCCGAGGAGTTTTTTGCCAGTCGCAAAGAGAAAGTGAATCTTTCCTTAGAGGATGCTTTGCGGATCGCTACGGAGGATACCCAGACGATCGAAAAGCTGCCAGTAGTGAGTTTTGAGGCGTCCGGAGTGCTGCAAGAGTTACTGGCCAACTTGACCGATAATCGTTCCCTAGAGGCGATCGCCACTCCGGCCAATTTCCGGGGGGAGTTGCGTCCTTACCAGGCCCGGGGTGCCAGTTGGCTGGCATTTTTGCAACGCTGGGGTTTGGGTGCTTGTCTGGCAGATGATATGGGGTTGGGAAAGACGATCGAACTGATTGCTTTTCTGCTGCACTTGCAAGAACAAGATGGCCTGACAGGACGGACCCTGCTAGTTTGTCCCACTTCAGTATTAGGGAATTGGGAGCGAGAAGTCAAGCGATTTGCCCCCACCCTGAAAACTCTGGTGCATCACGGGGAGAAACGGAGCAAAGGAAAGGATTTTGCGCGGACGATACGGGATCTGGATTTGATCGTTACCAGTTATAGTCTAGCTTTCCGGGATGAAAAGGAACTTGCAAGTGTGGAATGGCAAGCTGTAGTTTTGGATGAGGCCCAGAACATTAAAAATCCCGGCAGCAAGCAGTCCCAAGCGGTGCGCCAGTTGCAGACAGCGTTGCGCATTGCCCTGACAGGAACTCCGGTAGAAAATAAGCTGCAAGAATTGTGGTCCATTATGGATTTCCTCAATCCCGGCTATTTGGGTACGCGGCAATTTTTCCAGCGCCGGTTTGCCATGCCCATTGAGAAGTATGGAGACCCCTCATCTTTGCAGACTTTGCGATCCCTTGTGGGACCCTTTATCCTCCGCCGCCTGAAGACCGATCGGGATATAATCCAAGATTTGCCAGAGAAACAGGAGATGACAGTATTCTGCGGCCTATCCCCAGTCCAAGCGGAACTATATCAGCAGGTTGTAGATAAGTCCTTAGGTGAGATAGATAGATCTGATGGACTCGTGCGTCACGGACTAATAATCGCTTTGCTGACTAAACTCAAGCAAATTTGCAATCATCCCGCCCAATTACGCAAGCAAAAAACCTTGACAAATCCCCAGCAATCGAGTAAACTCATGCGGTTAGAGTCCATGCTGTCAGAGGCTATCGCGGAGGGCGATCGGGCTTTAATATTCACCCAATTTGCAGAATGGTGTAAACTGTTGAAACCATATCTGGAACAGCAGTTAGGAGAGGAAGTGCTGTTACTCTATGGGAACACCCGCAAACAGCAACGGGAGGAGATGATCGATCGCTTCCAGCAGGATCCGCAAGGGCCGAAAATCATGATTTTGTCTCTGAAAGCGGGGGTGTGGGACTAAACTTAACTCGGGCAAATCACGTATTTCACTTTGACCGTTGGTGGAACCCAGCGGTGGAAAATCAAGCAACCGATCGGGCTTTCAGAATTGGTCAAACCCGCAACGTGCAGGTGCATAAGTTTGTCTGTAGTGGGACGTTGGAGGAGAAAATCCACGAAATGATTGAAAGTAAAAAAGTGCTAGCAGAACAAGTAGTAGGTACGGGAGAAAAGTGGTTAGGCGAACTAGATAGTGACCGGTTGCGGGATCTACTGTTACTCGATCGCAGTGCCATAATAGATGAAGAATAATAGGGAAGAGTAAATAGGAAATTCCGAAAAAAAAGATATAATGGAGAATAGCACAATAGGAGATTGGCAATGAATGAACTAGCAACACGCTCCGGGAACCCTCCGCTACCCACCCCATCCAATCCGCCTCTTGCACCCCGGCAAACATTGCCGACGATGTACGACCTACCTAGCGAAGATCCTGAGGAAATCCGGATGCCAGATGAATATCACGAACTACAGTCAATGCTGTTGCGAGTTACTTTCCGACCGAGGACTTTTCCCGGGGAGCAAGTGTTTGTGGGAACCGATCTCAATATTTACTACGATCGCCATCATCTGAATTGGTACAAACGCCCGGATTGGTTTGCGGTGGTAGGAGTAGAACGACTTTACGAAGGTCGCGATAGCAGAGATAGCTATGTCATGTGGCAAGAACTGGTCAGTCCATTTGTCATAGTTGAGCTATTGTCCCCCAGCACGGAAAATGAAGATTTGGGTCGCACTGTGCGCCAACCGGGAAACCCACCTACCAAGTGGGAAGTGTACTCCCAAATTCTGCGCGTTCCTTACTACGTCGTGTTCAGTCGCCTCAACAATGAATTTCAGGCATTTCATTTGGTGGGCACTCGATACCAACCAGTTTCCCTGAGTAATGGGCGTTTGCTCATTCAAGAACTGGAACTGAGTTTAGGTTTGTGGCGAGGGAGTTATGAAGATATTAACCGGCTGTGGTTGCGGTGGTTTACAGCTGATGGTCAATTGATTCTGACCCCTAATGAGGAAGCAGCCGCAGCCGCGCAACGAGCTGAACTGTTCGCAGCCAAACTGCGGGAGTTGAATATTGACCCAGATTCACTGGGTTGATGTGGGGAGCGATCGCTGCTCGATTGGGAGCGATCGCCATTTGGAGAGTAAGCTGTATTGAGGTGAATTGATCGTGGTGAATAGAGAGATGACGAATTCCAGAATCGAACGGGAATGGTGGACGGAAAGATGGTTAGAACTGTTAGATAAATACCGTTTCAAGAAGCGTTTAGAAAGGGCGCGGAACTATGCGCGAGAGGGAAATGTTCTCAGCATTGAGTTTCGAGACCAGAAGGTAGTGGCGAAAGTCCAGGGGTCAGAAGCAGAACCCTACCAACTTTCAATCTGGATGGATACTTTCACGGATGAAGAATGGGATTATGTGATTGAAACCATGTCCCAGCGGGCAATATTTGCGGCCAAGTTGCTAGCAGGAGAAATGCCCGATAATATAGAAGAGGTGTTTACTGCTAATGGGTTGAGTCTGTTTCCCTTTACCCTGCAAGAAGTGCGATCTAAATGTAATTGTCCCGATAAAGCTAATCCTTGCAAGCATATAGGGGCGGTTTACTATTTGCTGGGCGATCGCTTCAGTGAGGATCCATTTGTGATCTTCCAGTTACGGGGACGTAAAAAAGAGCAAATCATCGGCCAACTCCGCCAGCTAAGAAGTGCCGAACCAGAGGAGTCCGATCGTAATATATCTGAGATCGAACCGGAAAGTAGCAACTTTCAACCTCCCAAAATTGATCAATTCTGGAAATACGAGGCCCAACTGGATCCGGCCCTAGTGGTAATAGCGCCACCGCCAAGTAATGAAACTATTATCGATGTCTTAGGAACGATACCTTTACCAGGGTCAGCAGGAAAAGCGGGAAATGCAGAAGCAGTAATGCAGTATTTGCAGACAGTTTATCAGCAGGTAAGTCAGCAGGCGATAATGGCGGCATTGCATCGAGATGATTAAGGTCGAATTGAGAATGGAGAATTGAGAATTGTTGATGATTTATTATGTTTATAGCAATCCGCACTTAGGATGGTGCTATTTGCCATTTTCAATTCACCATGGGCAATTCTCAATTGGCAAGGGTCAAAAATTCATGCAGTTCTTTGATAGACACAGGTGCTAGATCGATGTTATCTTCTGATTCATAAACCTCTTGAAAGGACTCGATCGCCTCTTGAAGCTTGCTAATAGCATCAGTTTGGGTGATTCCTTAACCTACTATACCATTCTCCAAACACAAAGCCACCCAATAACTTGCGCTTTGACTCAATACCACCGTGTAAAAATCCATGACTATTACTCTATGAGAGAACTGCACTATCATTAAGCCAACGATCGCCAAGGCCCAGGTTCGTAGTAAGGACTTTAGTCCTTCCACTTGACAGGGCCAGGTAAAACAGCTTAGAATTATGTTACCATAAAAACTAGATTTTGACATAAATATAACTTGTTTAGACAGATATAAAAAATCATGTCTGTCAAGCTCCTGCAGGGGAGATAATGACAAGAAGAGAAAAAAACCTTGGCTAAACAACGAATCGACAGTTTATTGGTAGAATTGAAATTATGTGAGTCGCGCCAGCTGGCCCAGCGGCTAATTCGGGCAGGAGAAGTGATGGTAAATCAGCAGGTGATTGACAAACCTGGCACGACCGTAGATACTAGCTCCCAGATTCAGGTAAAGGCCCGATCGCCCTTCGTCTCCAGAGGGGGGGAAAAGCTAGCTAAAGCCCTAGAGGTCTTTGCCATACCGGTGCAAGACCGGGTGTGCTTAGATGGTGGCATTTCCACAGGCGGTTTTACCGACTGTCTGCTGCAAGCGGGGGCGGCACTGGTTTATGGTATTGATGTGGGCTACGGACAAGTTGACTGGCGCTTGCGCCAAGACCCCAGGGTGATATTGCTCGAACGGACCAATTTACGATATCTTACTCCTGCCCAGTTGTACGATCGGGCGGGACCAGCAGATTTAGGAGTGGTGGATGTCTCGTTTATCTCCCTGACCAAAATTCTGCCTGCCCTCTGGCAGCTACTGGAGCCTCCCAGAGAGGTAATATTGTTAGTGAAGCCGCAGTTTGAAGTCGGGCGCGGTCGTGTGGGCAAAAAAGGGGTAGTGCGAGACCCCCAAGACCGGGCCAATGCCATACTACAAGTGTGGCAAACTGCATTACAGCTGGGGTGGCGCGATCGGGGCTTAATGCGATCGCCTCTAACAGGTCCAGCTGGTAATAGAGAATATCTCCTCTGGCTAGGAATAGACAGCCCTACCCCAGGGCTTACTCCTGAGAAGATATCTCAGATCGCCTCTGCTGGCCCAAAAGGCGATATCAACTAACAAGTAAGTTCTTGGCGCTCTACCCGGATTAAATGAAAAGTAAAAACCAGCAACTTATCAATCTCAGCTTGACGCCCACAATCCTTTATCTAGGGGTGATATCTATTGTTATTGGTTTGGTGAGGTGGCTGAAAGAATTATCAATTTGGTTTGCAGATAAATACTTATACAGTATTCCCTCGATCGGCGATATATTGCGAAGTGTAGAAATAATCGATCTGGCAAATATCGTATTATTTGCCATCCTGGGAATGGCATTTGGCTTGGCAAGCATCCTGTTGCCCAGTCAGATGAGGCTGAAAATCAGCGCTATACTTTTAATTCCTATAGTGGCCATAATATTTAATACCACTAGCGTCATCAGATACAGGCAATGGGTAGAAGAAGTGGGAGTGCAAGAGAAACTTTCTACGGCTGAAGCCACAGGTCTAACCAATGCATTTTTGACCAGTCAAGTGGGAAAGAAGGGCTTCTGGGGTTTCTACTTATATACGGCAAAATACCCTATGCTTCCTCAAAATAAAATCGAAATGCGGGAAATGAAAAGAATAGATGATAAGCTGAAATTAGGATTGATTAAAATTGTCGGCGAAAAATTATCTTGGCTAGTGAAATTAATGTTTGCACTGGCAGGCTGGATTATCAAATTATTTTATTTGACAATCTCACTCATAGCAACAATTTCCCATTTTAAGTATGGGAAGATGGTCTCAGAAATACTGCAGGTGCAAGTAGAAAAAATGATGGAAAAACTTAAATTACGCGAACAGTTCCGGAAAAATCGGAAGTTCCTATCCTAGGTGGTCAGCGGTCAGGATAATTCTGCGGCTAGGTTTCGGCGGCTATTGCCCAAGAAGAAGATGGATAATTAACCATTAGCAATCGCCAGTTTAATGAAAAAGTTCTTGGCGCAGACGATAGAGAATTGTGTTAGAGTCTACCCGATCGAGAATGGATTGAATCACAGTATTAGCACCATGAGGTCCCCAGGTACAACCTTGTTCTAGATAAACTTGGGCGGCGGTTCCCACTTTGTAAGCACCATATCCAGCTAAACAAGCTTGGGCGATCGCGGCCCCGCCAAAAGCGGTAATTGCGGTAGCACCAGTAACAGCAGCGGTAGTTTTGCCCAACCCAAAGAGCAAACTACTGCCCAATTCACCCAGCATTAATCCCCCAGAACTAAATACAATGGTCTTCCACAGCTTACTAGCAGTATAGTTGGTCATGGGTAAATTATAGAGTTTTCCTAACTCCCGAATCAAAGCTAAATCAGTCACCGCCCCTCCCATAATATCTAATAGAGCGATCGGGTTGACGGCCACAGCTATGGCCTTATAGCGAGCAAACTTCCAAATTAACTCTTCCCCTTGTTCGCTGCGGTATTCCACAGTTTTGCGAGCAATACTAGTCTCTGCTTCCCTGGCCTGCACTAGTGCGTTTAGTGCTAAGAGCGATCGCCCTTCGCGGTTGAGCAGATCGATAATTTTCTGCCGCAACTCATCCACCTGGGATGGGGGGGTTTCCCATTCATAACTAACAGTACCATCAGGCAACTCCACCCGCACCTGTCTAGACATTGGTGCCGCTGCCACCCGGACAATTTCATTGCGAGTCAGCAGGTTGCCACCAGTGCCTCCGGCGTCTTCCGCATGCTCTTGTCCTGAAGGACACGGCATGCGGAAGACACCGCCGAGTTGTTGTAACTTCTGATAAATTGCCTCCAAGTCCTGTTCTGGATAGAGGTCAATCTTGTTAAACACCAAAATTAGCGGTTTTTGAGCCTGCTGGAGCTCCAAAAGTGCATCATACTCAGTGCGGGTGATATCCCAGCGACCACAAATAAAATCAAGTCCGACTGCTGGGCCACCTGCTGGGCCATATCCGATCGGACTTGACCTGCAATTTCATCTATTCCGGGCGTGTCAATTAACTCCACCTGCACCTTCTTATCAGATCCAGGCGTCCACCGGACAGAACGGGGCCATTGGGTCACCCCATTAATGGGACCAGTTTGCAGGATTTTTTCCCCGATTAAAGCATTCAAAACAGCTGACTTGCCCCGACTGACTAGACCAAAAACAGCGATTCTAATTACAGTATTATCCAGTTTATCCAGTACCGACTTTAACAGCTCCAGTTCCGGTTGCACTGGCAGCGATCGCATGTGACGGTGTCCGTATTGAGACAAGGCTTGCCTGATACTAGCACGAGCCTGATTTAGGTGAACTCCTTGTGCTAACCCATCACCGGATTTATTTTTTCCCATCATTTATCCTAATTCTACATCTACTGTGTACCACCACAACAGGCCCAAGGCCGTTCCCAGGCTCCCGCCTGGGAACGAGAGTGAGAAACTGCCAGTCCGATAGAGTTAACCCCTTTCATCCCTATTCTCAACCTCGACGATGGAAATTACCGGACTTTTTGGTTGTTGCTCTCACAACTCACCCGATCCGGGAGGCGCGGGATGCGCTGTTAATGCTGCCTTAACCTGGGCAAACACACTCGACCAATCGCCTGGTTGCTGTTGGCGAAATAGCCGCATTGTCGGATACCAAGGGCTATCCGATCGATCTAGGAACCAGCGCCAGTCAGGAGAAAAAGGCGCTCGCCTCTTGATAACGCTTTTCCTTCTTCAGCATCGCCGCCAATTTTTCCTGGGCCGCGCCATTCCGGATCAGCAGCTCGATCGCCTCTAATCTTTTTCCCTGTTTTTCCAGGGCCACAACCAGGTTATCATAAGCATTGAAATAATCAGGCTTCACTGCGATCGCCTGTTTGTAGGCAGCGATCGCCTGTTCTATTTTTCCCTGTTCCCAGAAGCAAGCTCCCAGATTATTATAAGTTTCAGGCCAATCTGGCTTTATGGAGATCACCAGTTGGAAATAGTTGATCGCCCGATCGTATTCCCTCGTCTGATAAGCAATAATTCCCAGCATCTGCATAGCTTCTACTAATTCTGGCGGTTATTGCTCGCAGAGTAGCTGAGGGTTAGGGGTGGGTGCTCTCGGACACGAGTCGTGGGTTGCCTCAGCCCCAACATGCAGTTTAGATGCGTGACAGCTTATAATTAGCATAGCTTATAGTTATCATAAAAAATCCCAATCCAAAAAAGGAATTTATGTATCAGAGACTACAAAAAAGTCTAAATGGATAATCTCTAGTTGGGATATGACGACAGTAGGGCTGGTATTACACCAGCACCTCTGCTCAAGAATCAGAAACTGAAAAGAAACCAATCTAACCAAAAAAGGAGAAAGATAATGTCAACAGTAACCTTCGGGACACCCCAAACCAACCCCTTTGGGCTCGCAGATGTAGGGCAATATAGCAGCCCCACCTTGGCCGATCTTGATGGCGACGGGGATCTAGATCTCTTTGTGGGAAACAAGGACAGCAAGATCATCTATTTCAAAAACAAGAGTCCCATGGACCTCTCTGACAGCAGCATCTCCGAAAACTCGGATGAGGGTGCAGTCGTGGGGACTTTCTCCATTACCGACCCCAACAATGGAGATACCTTTACCTACCAGTTAGTCTCAGGCTATGGTGACGATGATAACGCCGCCTTCACCATTGACGGGGACCAACTGCAAATCAACAATTCCCCGGACTTTGAAACTCAGTCGAGTTACAGCATCCGAGTGAAATCTACCTCAGCTGCTGGGCTGAGTTACTCGGAGAACTTCACTATTAATGTCAAGGATGTTAATGAAGACCCCACCGACCTCGATCTCAGCAACAACAGCATTGATGAAAACGTCGCAGCCAACACTGTTGTCGGCACCTTCTCGACCACCGACCCCGATACAGGGGATAGCTTTACCTACCAGTTGGTAGCGGGTACAGGAGATACGGATAACGCTGCCTTCACCATTGACGGGGACGAACTGCAAATCAACAATTCCCCAGACTTTGAGACTCAGTCCAGTTACAGCATCCGCGTCCAAACTACCGACTCTGCTAATAACCGTTACTCGGAGACCTTCACTATTAATGTCAAGGATGATCCTCAATTGGATAGCAAGGATTATCAGGCCATGAAGGCTCTATATGAAAGCACGGGTGGGGCTGATTGGCGGAACAAGAAAGGCTGGGATTTCAAGAGCGAAACTCCCCCCGAAGCTTCTATTGTTGCTGGTTGGCATGGGGTGAAGGTAGATGGCAACAGGGTGACGGGTCTCATGCTGGGCCTCAACGGACTGACTGGCAAGATTCCGAATCAGTTAGGAAATCTTTCCAATTTGGAAAGGCTCAATCTGCACAGCAACCAACTGAGTGGCAGCATCCCTCCGGAGTTAGGGAATCTGAAGAATTTGCGATTGCTCAACCTGAACAGCAACCAACTGAGTGGCAGCATCCCTCCGGAGTTAGGGAATCTGAACAAGTTGGAATATCTCTACCTGAAGAGCAACCAACTAAGTGGCAGCATCCCTCCGGAGTTAGGGAATCTGAAGAAGTTGGACCGGCTATACATGTCAAAAAACCAGCTTACTGACAGCATCCCCCAAGAGGTACTAGATTTGCAGGCTGACAAGCAATGGGAAAACCCCCCTTACATAAAAACCGAGATTCCCGACGTCTATGCTCGTTCAGATCAGAACTTCAGCCTCAATGTAAGCGAAAACTTCGGCGACATCAATTACAACATCGACAAATACACAGCTACTGGTTTACCAGAGGGCGTAACCATCAACTCTCAGGGAGTTATCAGCGGTATCCCTACTAAGGCAGGCACCTTTACCGTAGCGGTAACCGCCATTGACCAAGCGAGAGGTGAAGTGACAGATACCTTTGACATTGTCGTCGCCCAATCAATAATCATCGGTCAGGATGATCAGAACGACCACCTCCGGGGACGGCCGACGGGGAATACCTCGATGGCCTAGCAGGCGATGATAAAATAGAGGCGTTTGGAGGGGACGACACCCTCTTTGGTGGCCCAGGAAAAGATAGCCTCCACGGAGGACGTGGGGACGACTATCTCGTGGGTGGAGAAGGGGACGATCGCCTCATTGGTGGCATCGGAGATGGAAACGATACCCTCGACGGAGGAAATGGAAACGATGACCTCCGTGCAGGAAATGGAGACGATACCCTCGACGGAGGAAATGGAAACGATACTCTCACAGGAGGATATGGCGCCGATACCCTCGACGGAGGAAATGGAAACGATACTCTCACAGGAGGATATGGCGCCGATACTTTTATCTCGGCGCCGGGCGATGATGGCGAGGATAGCGGCGATACCATCGTAGACTTTGAACTTGACATCGACTCCATCTGGGTAAAAGGAGGGAGTTCCGCCAAAACGCAGATCGTCTTTCAGGGCGGAAATACTCTGATTAAAGTTGGAGGCGAAACCCAGGTTACTCTACTGGGCATTGATTTGACCCTGAGTAATCCTGATGATTTCATTAACTTCTTTTGAAGTTTACCAGGAACGAGGGGCCCGACCACTAGAACTTAGCCCACGCGGAGGGCCCCCTCCGCTGCGCGGGCTATACATGTAAGTAGTTAGACAAAAATAAGTGTGTGAAATTAATTGTTTCTATGTACTAAAATGGTACAGCAAGCAGATAATGATCGATTAAAAGAGGCTTTAGGTCATTACAAAGCCGGACGTCTGGATAAAGCGAGGGCTGTTTATTTGGCGATGCTCAAACAGCAGCCTCATCAGGTAGAAGCTATGCAGATGCTGGGAATTATTGCTTATCAGACGCAGGAATACGATCGGGCGATCAACTATTTCCAACTGGTGATCTCCATAAAGCCAGATTGGCCTGAGACTTATAATAATCTGGGGGCTTGCTTCTGGGAACAGGGGAAAATAGAACAGGCGATCGCTGCCTACAAACAGGCGATCGCAGTGAAGCCTGATTATCATGATGCTTATAATAACCTGGTTGTGGCCCTGGAAAAACAGGGAAAAAGATTAGAGGCGCGGCGCCAGCCGTGCAAGCGCGCTGCCAGCGCCTGCGGAGAGGAGAGCAGTAAGGGAACGAGAGCAGTAACTAACACCGTGCCGGAAAAATCAGCAATCCAGTTACTAAAACAAGGGATTAAAGCGCAGCAGAGTGGTAAACTAGATGCAGCGATCGCCTGCTATAGTAAAGCGATTAGTATCGAACCGTCTTTCGCAGAAGCCCATAGCTGCCTAGGAAGGGCCCTGAAAGCACAGGGCAAGCTTCCGGAGGCCACTCAGCATTATCAGCGGGCAATTAATCTCAAGCCAGATTTGCTGGAAGCTTATATTAATCTGGGTGTTGTCCTCCGCCAGCAGGGTCTCCCTCAAGAGGAGATCGCTACCTACGAAAAGGCTTTGCAAATTAACCCCAATGCTGCCAAAGTCCATAATAATATGGGGAATGTCTATCTGGGTCTGGGTAGAGTTGATGAGGCGGCCAGTTCCTATCAAAAGGCTCTAAGTATTCAACCGGACTACGTGGATCCGATCGCTAACTTGGGCTCGATTTTCCAAGAACAGAATAAGCTGGAAGAGGCGATCGCCATGTACGAGCGGGCGATCGCCATGGAACCAAATTCCCCAAATTCGGCCTCGATCCGCAGCAACTTGGGCGTGGCACTCAAGCAGGTGGGACGCTTAGATGAAGCTAAAACCCATTTGCAACAGGCGATCTCCTTGGATCCCAACTATGCTATAGGTTATATTAATCTGAGTTTTGTTCTCGAAGGAATGGACCAACTGGACGCAGCAGAGGCCATGTCCCGCAAGGCGATCGCCCTGAACCCCAATTTCACCGACGCTTACCATAATTTGGCCGTGGTTCTGCACAGAAAATGTCAGCTACAGGAATGTATTGCTAGCTATGAACGGGCGATCGACTTAAATCCCCAGCTTGCCAAAATGCACGTGGCTTTAGCAACTACTTTAATGTTAGCTGGAGATTATCCTCGGGGTTTTGCGGAGTACGAGTGGCGCTGGCAACTGAAACACATACAAGGCCCGGGATTAACTCAACCTGACTGGCAGGGCGAGTCCCTGGAGGGCAAAACAATTTTACTTTACACCGAACAGGGATTTGGCGATACGATTAATTTCATCCGTTACGCCCCCTTGGTCCGGGCCCTTTTTGCTAAGGTCAAAGTAATAGTCATGTGTAAGCCCGCAGTCTATCGTCTGTTGCAGACAGTAGATGGCATCGACAAAGTGGTCATCAAGGGCGAAGAGTTGCCCTCCTTTGACGTGAAAGCTGCTTTGCTGAGTTTGCCCCGGATCCTGGGGACTACTTGGGAAACTATTCCTACTACTGTGCCTTATGTAAAAGCAGTCCCCAGCGCTGGCGCACGGCTACTACCGCGAACGGAAGCGCTAGCGGACACGGCTGGCGCCGCGCTGCCGCGATCAGAATTACTACAAACGGGTCAATTAAAGGTGGGAATAGTCTGGGCGGGGAATCCTTCTCATAAACATGACCGCCGCCGTTCTACTAGTCTGTCCTATTTTCGGCAACTGTTGGAAATTCCAGGCATCGCTTTCTATAGTCTCCAAAAGGGCAGCAGGACCGCAGATATTACTCCCGATATTAGCAATTTGGTTCATCTCGAAGACCCCCTATTGAAGGATTTTGCCGATACCGCAGCAATTGTCCAGCAACTTGATTTGGTGATTACTGTAGATACCTCGGTTGCTCACTTGGCCGGAGCCCTCGGTAAACCTGTATGGGTGCTGCTGTGCTATTGTCCTGATTGGCGCTGGAGATTGGAACGCGAAGATTCTCCTTGGTATCCGACAATGCGGCTATTTCGCCAACAGCAACCAGGCGATTGGTCCGAACTGTTTGCACGAGTTAAATCAGCTTTATTGTCATGGTCTGGCGAGTGGGTTATGATTAGGAAGTAAAATGGTACAGCAAGCAGATAATGATCGATTAAAAGAGGCTTTAGGTCATTACAAAGCCGGACGTCTGGATAAAGCGAGGGCTGTTTATTTGGCGATGCTCAAACAGCAGCCTCATCAGGTAGAAGCTATGCAGATGCTGGGAATTATTGCTTATCAGACGCAGGAATACGATCGGGCGATCAACTATTTCCAACTGGTGATCTCCATAAAGCCAGATTGGCCTGAGACTTATAATAATCTGGGGGCTTGCTTCTGGGAACAGGGGAAAATAGAACAGGCGATCGCTGCCTACAAACAGGCGCTCGCAGTGAAGCCTGATTATCATGATGCTTATAATAACCTGGTTGTGGCCCTGGAAAAACAGGGAAAAAGATTAGAGGCGATCGAGCTACGCTACGCGAACGAGACTGACCAGCGAGGGGGATCGCCTCACCAGAGTGGCGCGACCCCTGAAAAATTGGCGGCGATGCTGAAGAAGGAAAAGCGTTATCAAGAGGCGCTCGCTCATTACCAACAGGAGATCGCCTGCTACGAAAAGAAACAGACTCGGGGCATTAACCCCAAATGTGCGGATGCTTACTATAATGTGGCTAGAATTATGGAAGAGCCAAACCGCAGAGAAGAGGCGATCGCCTATTATGAAAAAGCCATTGCCATTAAACCAGAGGCGAAATTTTACAATCAGTTGGGTAAATGCTATCTACGATGTGAGAAATTAGCAGAGGCGGCGAGGCAGTATGAACAGGCGATCGCCTTAAAGCCGAACTATCTGGACGCAATTTGCGACCTGGGGGTGATACTGCAAAAGCAAGGTAAAATAGCAGAGGCGATCGGACAATATCGCCAGGCTCTGGCAATTAAACCAGATGATCCAGAAGCTTACAATAGGATGGGGACCGCTTGGCAAGAGCAATGTAAGTTTGCAGAGGCGATCGCATGCCACCAAAAGGCGATCGCCCTGAAACCAGACTTTGCCGATGCCTACAACAACCTGGGTCTTGCCCTGCAAGAACAACTGAAATTACAAGAGGCGATCGGCTATTACCGCCATGCTGTTGCCTTAAAGCCAGATCAAGCAGAGACCCACTTAAATCTGGGAATGTGCTTGTTATTATTGCAGGACTTGAGCCAAGGATTTGCAGAATATGAATGGCGCTGGCGCATGGAACCACAGACCCCAGAAGAACGCTTGGGAAAACCCTTTTGGGATGGTTCGCCACTGGCAGGAAAAACTATTCTCCTACATACAGAACAGGGAAACGGGGACGGTATCCAGTTCGTCCGTTACGCGCCCTTAGTAGCCCAGCGGGGTGCTGGTAAAGTAATTCTGGAAACATATCGGGCTCTCAGGCGCTTGATGACTACGGCCCCTGGGGTTCAGGAGGTGGTAGTCAAGGGCGAACCATTACCAGCATTTGACCTGCAAGTCCCCCTAATGAGTCTCCCCCGCATCCTGAATACGACTATAGAAACTATTCCCGATCGAATACCCTATTTATGCGCTGAAGAGAAGGACGCCGTTAAGTACAGTGAATTACTACGAACGGAAGGAGAGGTAAAGGTCGGCATTGTGTGGTCTCCTAGTGATAAAGCTCCCAAGAAGCGGTTTTGTCCAGTGTCCCTATTTCTGGAACTGTCCCAGATCCCAGGAATTTCTCTTTATAGTCTGCAAAAGGAACATACAGATATCCTGGATGGGGCACCTATACAGGATTTAAGAGAGCTGTTGCATGACTTCGCTGATACTGCTGCCGTTATCTCACAATTAGACTTAGTAATTTCTGTAGATACAGCAGTTGCCCATTTAGCAGGTGCTTTAGGAAAACCTGTATGGGTGCTGCTACCTTTTTATCCTGACTGGCGCTGGTTGCTCGATCGATCCGATAGCCCCTGGTATCCGACAATGCGGCTATTTCGTCAACAGCAACCAGGCGATTGGTCGAGTGTGTTTGCCCAGGTTAAATCAGCTTTATTGTCATGGTCTGGCGAGTCGGTTATGATTAGGAAGTAAAATGGTACAGCAAGCAGATGATTAATCAGAGAGAGTCTTCCTTAGCTTACCCCCTGAGAGTCACGAGTTCCCCGGAGATGGGGAACTGGTTGCTTAGAGAGCAGTTGAGTCTGGGTTTCACTACCTATCAAACCAATCGGCTCTTTTTGGTCGGCACGACCACCGAGGGAAAAATTGCCGTCCGCGAACGATTGTTCGACAAGCCCATGGGGCTTTATGCTCGGGAGGATCGCCTCTACATGAGTACCCGCTATCAAATCTGGCGGTTCGACAATCATCTGGCCCCCGGAGAAACCTATCAAGGGAGCGATCGCCTTTACGTTCCCAGTCGGAGCTACATGACCGGAAACTTAAACGTTCACGATGTAGTTGTAGATAGCGAGGGAAAGATAATATTTGTCAACACCGACTTTAGCTGCTTGGCAACGGTTCAAAGCGGTTATAGCTTCGTTCCCATCTGGAAACCGCCTGAGATCAGCAAACTGGTAGCAGAAGACCGCTGTCACTTAAATGGATTAGCAATGGTGGCAGGCAAGCCAACCTATATGACCGCTTGCAGTGCCACCGATACAGCCGCTGGCTGGCGCCACCACAGGCAGAATGGAGGCATAGTGCTGGAGATTCCCTCAGGCGAAATCATCGCTACTAACCTCTCAATGCCCCATTCCCCTCGTTGGTATAAGGGCAAGCTGTGGCTGCTCAATTCGGGGACAGGGGAACTGGGCTACCTGGAGGGCGATAAATTCCAACCTATTATCTTTTGCCCGGGCTTCGTCAGAGGTCTGGCCTTTTGGGAAAACTATGCCTTAGTGGGACTCTCAAAACTGCGGTCTGCTAATTTCACTGGACTGGCACTAGAAACAAAGTTAGCAGCGTAGTCGAAGAACTCTTCGATATCGTCGTGCTCCCGGGCGTCCGCCTTCCTCTGGCTTTAGGTTTCCAGAGCGAAGATATCGAACGGCTGATAGTTTTCCCGGGTTCGGGAGGAATTGTGACTAGCAAGCCCACGGTTATTCGTCCGAGTCGGGGAACGGCAGTTCCCGTTGCGGGACTGCCTAACCAGAAGCGCTTGCAAGCAGAAGAGAAGATGTCCGTGAAATTTCAACGGGTTTACCACCTCAATCCCGATAACCTTGCCCCCTACGAGCGCATGACCTTTCCCAGCCTCCTCGAGCGCTGGCGAACCCAGCCATGGCAAGGGGAATTGCTCGGAGTTTCAGCCTCGATAGGCGGCGAAATGGTCGGGTTAGCGGTAGCCGAGCTCTTACCATCCGGCAGGTGTCCGGGTGAGTGGAAAGCCAAGGGGGAGGAGATGGTCGCTCTTCTTTGTTCAGGGCGAGCATCAGGTTTCGCATGCCATCGGCAGCATAGTCAGAAGAAGCCAGGATGCGAGTCCCCACCATATCCGCTTGTCTTTCCATATCTCGACTGTAGCTGAATACTAACAGGCGAGAAGCGATGCCCCCGGCATAGGGGATATACTGAACTACATTAGAGGTGAGGCTGCCCTTGGTGACTAATTGAAATCCGTGGGAGAGGACGGCATGGGAAAGTTCGTGAGCGAGTAATCCTGCTAATTCCGCTTCCGACTTGGTTTTGACGATCGCCCCAGCATTGACAAAGATTTTGCCGCCCGGTAGGGCAAAGGCATTGAGATTTTCATCGAGGACGACATAAAATTCATATTCAAAATCATCCCGCCCCGTCAGTTGAGCGAGTTTCTCTCCCATCTCGCCCACATACTCCAGCACTTCTTCATCTTCTACCATCGGCAGCCGTTTCAGAAGTCGATTGGCGAGCTTTTCTCCGACACCAGACTCCCCCCGAAGCAATAGCAGGGTAGTTTCCAAAGCAGAGAGGGGACCAAAAATGTTGCCCATCAGGGCGTAACCCAGGGTTCCTACCACCGCGTTGCCGATCGCATTTCCCCGCACCCTTCTTCTCAGATGCAATTTAAACCGTTCCAGATGATCGTCTGCCACTTGGGTAAACTCTGCCGCTGAGGGATGTTCCGGGTTCAGCAGGGCAAATTCTCGTGCCGTGAGGGAAGCATCTAACCAGTTTTCCGCCTCTACCTGGGCAGCAATTTTCGCTCTCAGTAAATCAACTCGATTTGGATAGCGTTGAACCGCCCGTTCCAGCACCTGCAATGCTTCATCAGAACGGTTATCCTCGGCAAGCACCTCCGCTAGATGCAGATGGCCGGGGATAAATTCGGGATATCGCTCGACCAGGAGTTTGAGGGGCACGAATATTCTTGTTTCCAGTCCCCGCGCTAACCCCGCCTGATACTCGCGCCAGTAAACTTTTCCACCTGGGGACAGTTCTGCAGGGTCTTCGATTAGTTTTGGCGGATCCTGTATCGAAGCTGATGTCTCTCCCGCAAAGGGGGGTTTTACTTGCCGATATAGCTTTTCCGCTGCCGCCAGAGAGCCCTCCCGATACAGCTTGTCTGCTTCAGCTAAGGTCTGATGGCGCTGAATTTCTTCGGGACTGGGGGTTTCTTCCCCGAGTTCGGAGTCAGTTTCGGACTCATCAGCTGGTTCGGGAGCTGGACTCTCTATGTCAGTATCTGCTTGAGCCAGCACCGTAGAGATGGGCAGCAATGTCAAAGCCCCGATCGACGCCGATAGCAGTAAATTCCGTAATTGTCCCATAGGTCCGGATACTTGTGGGAAATATGCATTACCTGCACCTCAAGGATAACTATTTGAGGGTGGTTGCGCCCACTGATTGCTCCTGGCAGATGGGATAAACATTTATATTAGAATTAAATCTATCAGCTATGGCAATGAATCAAGTTAGTACCAGCTATCTACTTTGGCTCGGCGTCCTGTTCGGGGCTTCTGGGCTGCATCGCATTTATAACAGAAAGTTTGCCACAGGTATCTTGTGGCTCTGTACTGGGGGCTTATTGGGCATCGGGCAGTTTGTGGATTTGTTCTTGATTTCTGATATGGTCGAAGAGCACAATGCCAATTTTAGAGCCAAATATGGCTTGTCCCCCAATGGCGTACCGATCGAGCAGAAGGCGATCGCCCAGCAGGTGGTGGCTAAAGCTCCCCCAGCAATGCCCACCCGGGAGCAGCTGATGGTGAAACTCCTCAAGGCTGCTGAGGCCCGGGGAGGCAAATTATCCGTCACTCAAGGGGTGATAGAAACGGGGGCGGGCTTTAGCGAAGTGGAATCCGTTTTGCTAGAAATGGTCAATGCTGACTATGCTACTACTAGCAATCACCCGGATACGGGGATTGTCCTTTACGAATTCCACGAGTTGCTTGGTTAATTGGCGTTGCACATTTTGGGGATGATAGCAGCCAATTGTTGAAAATTGCACTTTGGCTAATTGCTAATTGAAAAGAGTAAATCCATCTATTCATGACAAAAAATGACTATCGAGATTAACCTTTGAGTATTAGCAATTAGCAACCCTTATCATCCCGGAGTTGTGCAACGCCAAATAAAGAAAGAAGCCCATAGCGTACCAACACCATGTCCGGAGGCAGATAGGAAACCTAGCAGAACGTCACGTCCAAGAAGAGAAAAGTAGCAGCCGCATGGCAGCGCCACGCAACGCGAACAGCATATGGATAGGTCAGCAGTCGAACAAAGCAAAGTCATAGCGAATATTCGCGCAGCGAGCGCAGCAGACACATAGTTGTAGTCTAGTTCCTATACGAACTTCCGCAATAGCGCGGATAGACATAAAAGATGGCAGCACCGACAGGCTACCGGTCCTAGGCTACAGGACCGGGCGCGTGAGGCGTCATCAGTCCAGTCCAACTTAGTTCTTTCATGGTAGCAACATGGCGTTGGCAGCCATGCCTGCCCCGTAATTTTATGTTAACAATACAAAGAAATGTAACTAAAAATAGGGTCCGATGAAAGATAAAACGGAAATGATAATCTCTTTTCTACCCCTAGTCTAAAGGAGAACTGCTTAATTATGATACCACAAGTCCTTGTCATCTTAGCTTTAGCCCTGATTGGTTACGTCGGGGGTGCAGTGAAAATTATCAAAGAACCTTATCAAGCCTTGGTGGAGCGCTTGGGGAGGTATAACCGGACATTGAAACCAGGGGTAAATTATGTCATACCTTTCCTGGAGACGATCGTCATCAAAGCGCTGATGAGCGAACGGGTTCTGGACATACCGCCCCAGCAAGCAATCACCAAAGATAATGTGCCCTTGACAGTCGATGCGGTCGTCTATTGGCAAATCCTGGATCTCAGGAGAGCTTATTACGCGATCGATGACGTTAACAACGCCCTGGAAAACCTGACGATAACCGTGCTGCGTTCTAAAATTGGGAAAATGCAGCTCCAGGAGACTTTTTCCTCCCGAGATGTAATCAATCAAGACCTGCTAGCACAATTGGATGACGCAACGGATGCCTGGGGGGTAAAAGTGATTCGGGTTGAGGTACAGGATATTGTGCCAGCACCAGCGATCGTGGAGTCGATGGAACGTGAAAGGGCTGCGGAAATTCAGAAAAGAGCGGAGATTCTGGAAGCTGAGGGCCAAGCCCAGTCAATCGAACGCATAGCTATGGCCCTGAATATGCAGCCCAGTAATCGGGAATTTTTGAAGTATCTGATCGCGCAAAAGTATGTGGATGGAAATTACAAGCTGAGTGAAAGCGATAATTCTAAGGTTGTGTTCATGGACCCCAAGGCCATGTCAGATAACCTGTTGTATTTGTTTGACTCTGTGTTTGATGAATCAACACTGCGCCGAGGAAATGGTCGTTCTAAGAGTCGGTTAAATAAAGCAACCGCCCCAACTTGTCAAGGCGACTTGTGCCGAGGAAGCCGACTTGGCCGCTATGTTAATGAGGGAGTTGCGTCAATCTCGGCTGGAAATTGTTTCAGAAACTGAAAAGAAACCAATCTAATCAAAAAAGGAGAAAGATAATGTCAACACTAACCTTCGGGACACCCCAAACCAACCCCTTTGGGATCGAACGTGTATGGAATGGTCATGGATACAGCAGCCCCACTTTGGCTGATATTGATGGAGACGGGGATCTAGATCTTTTTCTGGGAAAATGGGATGGCGATCTCATATATCAGGAAAACCAGGGTACCGCTAGCGCTCCCACCTTCGGGACACCCAAAAACAATCCTTTTGGGATCACACGTACACTGTATTCTAGCAAACCCACGTTTGCCGATCTTGATGGAGACGGGGATCTAGATATTTGGATGGGAGAATATCATGGCAATTTCATGTATCAGGAAAACCAGGGTACCGCTAGCAGTCCCACCTTCGGGACACCCCAATACGACCCCTTTGGGCTCGCAGATGTAGGGAATTATAGCAGCCCCACCTTGGCCGATCTTGATGGCGACGGGCTTCTAGATCTTCTTGTGGGAAACTCCGACGGCAAGATCATCTATTTCAAAAACAAGAGTCCCTTGGTAGAAGACGATACCACTGACTCCAGCACGGACACTCTCGTTTTTTCGCAAGAGGAAATGTTCGCGACAACGTCAGTCGAGGCTGTTCCCGGTGCCGGTGAGAGCCTCGACCTTGATGTAAGCGGGAACTTAGGGGACGTCAACGACGAAATTACTAACTATCCTAACCCTACTAATTCGGGCATTTCTGCCGTGATGATATCGGAAACGGTATCGGAGCTGGGAGCTGTGGGTGAATTTAATGACGATACCAGCACGGACATTCGCGATTTTTCGCAGGAGAAAATGTTCGCGACAATGTCGGGAATGTCTCAGAAAATGTTGGAGACAATGTCTAAGGAAATGTTAATGCCTGAAGAAATGTCGGCGATGATGTCGGGAATTGATTCTGGGCTTATTGGTGGGACGTAGGGCCGATCGCACTGGCCACCCCACCTCAACCCAAGGAGCGATCGCCTAATCAGGTTGACCAAACCGCATCAATAGTTCCTCGCGGGATAATGTCAAGAGTAATGGTACCAACTCTCCCGATTGCAAAACCAACAATGGCTGAATAATTCCTGTTATTTGGTAATATTTGATAATACAATTCGGTTATGGCATCTATTCCGCTTCCGGATGGAAGTAATTGTAGATTGACTGGGCTAAACGGGGTCCAATGCCGTTAACTTCCGCCAACTGTTGGGGCGTGGCCGCGCGGATGTAGTCAATTGACTGAAAATGTCCTAGTAGTTGTTTTTGTCTCCCAAACCCTAATCCGGGAATCTCATCTAAGTGCGATCGCTTCATTATCTCACTTCGTTGCTGTCGGTGAAAGCTGACAGCAAACCGGTGAGCTTCATCCCGCAGTCGCCTTAACAATTGTACTCCCGGTTGTTCTGGATCTGTCGCTAATGGTGCCGATTCTCCGGGCCGGAATATTTCTTCTCGCTGTTTCGCTAAACTGATAACAGGCAATTCTGCCATTAAGTTAATTGTTTGTAATACTGATACTACGGCTGAGAGTTGTCCTTTCCCACCATCTATTATAACTAGATCGGGAAAGTCGGGATTGCCATGGCGCTGCAACTTTGGGTCTTCGACAAACTTGCGAAAGCGGCGTCCGACGACTTCGGCGAGACTGGCAAAGTCGTCGGAATGGCCTGGTTTGACTTCGGGATTCTCGATCTTATAATGACGGTAATGCTGCTTGGCGGGCAATCCGTCAATAAACACAACTTGAGAGGCGACGGCATGGGCACCTTGGATGTGGGAGATGTCGTAACCTTCTAGGCGAACACGGCTACGCCTGCGCGAAAAATCGGACAATGCTGGCAAGTCCAGCAGATTAGCTAAATCTTGCAATGCTTGCCTATTTCGTTCTCCCGCCTTTGCCATCCGTTCCACTTCATATTGGGCATTTCGGGCTACCATTTCTATCAGTTCAGCTTTGCTTTGCCGCTGGGGCACGATGATGCTGACTTTGCGACCTTTTCTAGCGCTCAAATAGTCTGCTAACATTTCTGCATCGGGTAATTCCTGCTGCACCAATATCTCGGCCGGAATTTCCACGGAGTCGGCATTTTGATAATGTTCTTCTAATACCCGTTGTAAAATTTCCCCGACTGTGCCAGACTGAGGGTCAGCATTAAATCCTAACCTGCCTACTAGGTTCCCCCCACGCATTGGAAATAGCTGAATGCAGCAATGTTCGTTCCTCGCGGCGAGGGCGATCGCATCTCTGGATATGGTATCATCTGGTAGGGATACCTTCTGGTCGGCGTTCAGGGATTTAATCCCGGCAATTTGGTCCCGCAGTTTAGCAGCAGTTTCAAAGCGCAAATCTGCTGCTGCTTGCTGCATCTGTGCGGTCAGCAGATCCGCTAATTCTCCCGTCCTGCCCTGAAACACCATCGCGATTTTTTGCATAGTTTGGCGATATGTTTCCGGATCGATTAGCTGCTGACAGACTCCCGGACATTTGCCCAGATCGTAATTCAAGCAAGTCCGGTCCTTAAACAGGGGTTGGGGACGTTGGCGCTGAGGGAAAATGCCTTTGACTATATCTAAGGTATTCCGTAATAGCTTCACATCCACGTAAGGACCGTAGTATTTATCTTTCCGGTTACCCATGGGGCGTTTGCGGGTAATAAAGATGCGGGGATAATCTTCTGACCAAGTAATGCATAGGTAGGGATATTTCTTATCATCCTTCAGCAATACGTTAAAGTGAGGTTGGTGCTGCTTGACCAGATTTGCTTCTAATGCTAATGCTTCCGCTTCCGTGTCCGTGACGATGAATTCTATCTCGCTCACCTGGCGCACCATTAGCTGAATGCGGGGGCTGTGTTTTTGTCCCTCTCGAAAATAGGAACGGACCCGCGATCGCAGCTTCTTGGACTTGCCGATGTACAGCAGGCGATCGCGCGTAAAATCGAGAGTATCCTTCATCAAATATACTCCCGGTTCTTGGGGAATTTCCTGGAGGCGCCTTGACAGGCGATCGGGGTCTTGGACTAGAGGTAGGGTAGGGGTTGTCATGGGGTGTGGTCAAATGGAACAGCTTGCGGCTTTCGGCAGGCCCGAAATAATAATTTTTACTGGTAAATTTAGGATCGTAATATTGATGATTTTCCGGCGAACACGGCTGCGCGCGAAAAATCGAGTCTGCCAAAAGTTGTTAGTTGTGGGTTGTTATTGACCACTGACCACAGTCTAGAGTACGAGTGTTGCATAATTGTCGATCGCCTGGGGAGTGCCATCCGGGCCCCTGGCGCTAAAACTCTCGAAGTAGGCGCGGGTAGCTGGGGGAAGTGGGGGAAGTTAAACATGGCGTCGCCATTGGCAATATCGGCCCAGAAATAGCGCAGGCTGCTAACTAACTCCTTAGCCTGCTGGAGTGGTAAACTAGAAGGTGGCTGGATCAGCAGTTTCAGCAGGAAGGGATGGGAGCGATCGCCGATCCATTCTCGCGAAGTTTGGGCCAGGGTTGGCCAACCGGGTACTGCTTCTATCCGATGTGACTCCACGCGCAACTGCTTTCTACCTCGGTCATCCATCTGGAAATGCAAGATGCGGTAGGGATGAGGATAGCTAACCAGAGAACCTGTGGTAATCTCATAGATGCCCCGATCGCAGGCAATATCCTGAACGTGCAAATGTCCTGTAAATATTAGCTGCACCCCAGCATTTCGCAGCAGATGCAATAGCACGGGCCCATTATCCAACATATAGCGACGCCCCAGCTGATGGCTAGATTGATGAGGCAAATGATCCATGACATTATGATGTATCATCACCATTACCAATTCTTCTCTAGCCGATGCCAAAACTCCCTTTAACCAAGTCAGCTGGGCGTCATCCATATATCCTAACTGTTTTCCCTCGGGGTCAAACTGGTTAGAATTGAGCCCAATTAGCCGCACTCCGGGCAGGATTTCACAGGTGTAATAAAGGCGATCGGGGTTTTCATAGCCACATTTACCGTAATAATGGGAAAAATCATTAAGCCCGATCGAATGTCCGTCTTTCTGGGGCACTGGGACATCATGATTGCCAGGGACAACGTAGACTGGATAAGGCAGCTGGGCTAAGCGCTGTTGTAACCACGCATGGTTTTCTGGTTCCCCATGCTGGGTTAAGTCTCCCGGTAACAGCAGAACATCTAGATCCAGCCGTTCCAGATGTTCTAAGATGATCTCTAAGACTGGGATAGACACCTCCACTAGATGAAACCGGTTAGGATTGTCCCAGATAGTATGGGGGAGTGCGATATGTAGATCGCTGACAATAGCAAAGCGAAAATTTAGTCTCATATGCCAATTCCCTTGATGCTGACAGTAAACAAGGCACTCATACTTCGATCTTAAAGGAAAAATTAAATTATGGAGGGATGAACTTTGGTACGAGTGCGAGTCCGCCAACATGTCAACCCACTCAGCCACAAATATCAGATGCCAGTCCTTCCTCCCGATTGGCGTCAGGTTTATGCCTCACGCCATCAACCCCTACTTTTAGATATTGGCTGCGCTAGGGGGCGGTTTTTACTGAAGATGGCTCAACTGCAACCGGATTGGAACTTTCTGGGCTTGGAAATTCGCGAACCGCTGGTCTTGGAAGCAAATGAGTTGCGATCGCAGTTAGGTTTAACCAATCTCCATTATCTCTTTATCAATGTCAATAACGAGTTGCAGCCACTGCTAAAATCTTTTCCATCTGGGGCCTTACAGCGGGTGACGATCCAATTTCCCGACCCCTGGTTCAAAAATCGGCACAGGAAACGCCGGATGGTACAGCCACAGTTGGTAGCTGACTTGGCCCAACACCTCCCTATTGGAGGAGATGTCTTCCTTCAGTCAGATCTGGAGTCCGTCGCCGGGCTAATGCGCGATCGCTTTTCCGAACATCCTGCTTTTACTCAAGTTACCTCCTCCCCCACCCCCACCCTAAAGGGTGGGGCTACAGGAACGAAGCCCGCCTGCGCGGGCTATATCACGAACCTTGAGGAAAATGGGATGCACAACTGGCTAGCAGAAAACCCTCTACCAGTCCCCACGGAACGGGAAATTGCTACTCTGGCAGGTGGCACACCTGTTTATCGCGCTTTGTTTGTCAGAAAGCAGTAAAGGAAATGATTTTCGGGTGCATCCCAGTTTTGCTTCTTGAGAATTGAGAATTGAGAATTGAGAATTGAGAATTGAGAATTGAGAATTGAGAATCGAGATCTGGGCTATTTTCCATTCTCCATTCGCAATTTTTCATTCGCAATTAGCATAATTTAATGCCAAAATGCAAAAGTGAGATGCTCCCTGATTTTCTGTCAAGTCCCCTGGGATAAGAGCTCTGGCAGAGATATCGAAGGCGATCGTCAAGCAAGCAGGGCCTGATATCATAGGTATCCAGGAAGGCCAGGGGCACCAACTGCTAGATCTGCACCACCTGCTGCCAAAATATCAGAGTATCGGGGGCGATGCTGCTGCGCAGCCCCAGGCTGCCAGCTACCCGGGTAACGCCCCCTCCGCTGTGAGGGAACGAGAGTATCGGTGTCTCCTGGGGCGAGGTATCTCCCTTAGGGAGGACATCGTAATCGCACGTTCCTGGGAACGTGGGGGAGAATATTGTGCCATTTTCTATCACCAACAACGAGTACAATGCCTGCAAGCCGTAAAGTACAGTGGATCGCTACAAACAGGTCAACTGGGGTATATTGACAACTGCCGCAGGGCAAAACATCACAGTCTATCTGGACGAACGCTGGCGCGAAAAATCGAAGCGCCCGGGCCCGGGAACTCAGCGCCCAACCGATCCACTCCCGACTGGATAGTCTGGATGCAGCGGACTCTAGGATCTTCCTCACAGGGCGGTGGTAGTATCCCACGCCAAACTTATGGCTGGCGCCACGCTGCGCGATCGGACAACCTCTAAGGAATAGCGTAGCGCGTGCAACTGCTCGACTGCTGGCCTGGAATTAAAATGTCAGCAGACTTTCCACGATTTTACAGGCAAAGGTTTCGCTGAATCAGATACAATTTATTATGACAGTCGCACAGTGCAGGTGGAAACCGGACAGTGGCAAGGGATTATGCCTTCCGATCGCTTCCCAATAATGACCAAATTTTCACTTACTATCAAGTAAAGGCGTTGCACAACTACGGGATGATAAGGGTTGAAAATTGTGAATGGTCAATTGAAATAGTCATAAATGTTCTAGAATAGACTATATTAGCTTATTCAATTTTCCTCGTGGCAATTTTCAATTTGCAACCATTGACTGCTATCATCCCAAAAATGTGCAACGCCCCAGTAAATTCTGTCCCCTACTTGCATTTTGCTCTAGAATATCCTTTATATGTCTGTAATCTTGTATCAGCAAACCGATCCCCCCTGTGAGGGAGCATGTCCTTTAAACAATCATCCCGAACATCACCATGAACAAACCGCCAATATGGATTAGAGTTACAAATCCCAGACTCAAACAGCTGGAATTTTTTTATAGCTTAATAACCTTGAATGAGACAGATTAAAATGTATGCATCCTGAAACAGGACTTCCGCAACCCATGTCACGGCGAGAAAAGGTGGCTTTTTACCTAGCAGTAGAAACACCCGCTGGAAGAGTCGTAAACTTGATAATTACTGGATTAGTTTTATTATCTTCAATAATTTTTGTGGTAGAAACTTACACAATACCACCAAAAGTGATGCTGACCCTGAAGGCGATCGAGACTTTAATATTAATCTGCTTTTCAGTCGAATATATACTCCGACTCTGGTGTGCAGAACGGAAAATCAAGTATTTGTTCTCAATCTATTCCTTAATTGATTTGGTCGTGATTCTACCCTTTTTCTTGGGAATAATAGATGTCAGTTTTATCCTCGTATTTCGCTGGTTGCGTATCTTGCATATGATGCGGTTTATTACTAGCAAAAATTGGTTGGGCATCATCAATCAAGAAGATGGCGTAATTTTGGCCCGGATTTTCTTTACCTTATTCGCAATTATATTTATTTACTCTGGGTTTATTTATCAAATAGAACATGCGGTAAATGCGGAAGCATTTAGGACATTCTTCGATGCCGTTTATTTCTCGATCGTGACCATGACAACAGTAGGATTTGGTGATATCACCCCCATATCAGAAGGGGGACGCTGGATGACATTATTTATGATTTTAACAGGAATTGCCTTGATTCCCTGGCAGGTGGGAGATTTGATTAAACAATTAGTTAAAACTGCTAATCACGTAGAAATGCCTTGTCCCGGTTGCGGCTTGTATTTTCATGATGCTGATGCTAAATTCTGCAAACGTTGTGGCACAAAGATAGAAAAATTTTAGAATTGAGAATTGTTTATTCACGTCCATTGTCCATTTCAAGTTTGACTGGGTTGCCAACTTATGTTATGTTATAACATGATGATAGCGCGTAGCCGTGTGTTCGCAGGCATATCCTAGTAAGAGGCTCTACAGAACAATCAACGACGAACAAGCAACGATGAACATAGTAGATTTACAGCTAGATTATAGTATATTCAGAGAACCAGAAACCATTAAATATCGGCTGATAGACTTGTTCTCAGGGGCAGGGGGGATGACCATAGGATTTACAGATGCGCGATTTTGCGGCGGATTTAAGAGTATCCTGGCTATAGACAATAATCGGTCTGCTATAGCAACTTATAAGACTAATCTTGATAGCAAAAACGCGGTCTTGGCCGATATAGAAAAATGGCTAGCTGAAAAACCAGAAATTCCTAAAGCAGATGTGATTGCTGGCGGGATCCCATGTCAGGGTTTCAGCAGACTGAACAGAAAGCGAGAAGGCGATCGCCGTCGGACCCTCTGGCAACCATTCATGCAGGTGGTAAAAGCTTCCCAGGCATTGGTGTTTGTTATAGAAAATGTGCCAGATATTTTACGATCGGATGAGTTTAAGCAAATCACTGATTGTGCAGCTTCCTTGGGGTTTAATATCGTTGCTGATGTGCTCAATTCCGCCAATTATGGCGTACCGCAAACTCGCAAACGGGCAGTTATTATCGGTTGGCAGTCAAATATCCGATCGCCTAAATTCCCGCCCAAACCTACCCATGGGAATAATTGGCTGACTTTACGGGACGCAATTGGTGATTTACCGGAACCAGAAGGAACAAATATCCGCCCAGTTGACCCACCTCTAGATTTACATTTTGGACGCAATCCCACGGATAAAAGTATAGCACGTTACCAAGCTGTGCCGCCAGGAGGCAACCGTTTTGACCTGCTCAAAAATGCCCCGGAGTTGAGTCCACCTTGCTGGGTGAACCCAACTTATCAGGGTACAGATCTCTTCGGTCGCTTATGGTGGGATAGACCTTCAGTAACTATTAGAACTGAATTCTTTAAGCCAGAAAAAGGACGCTATCTCCATCCGGAAAAACATCGGCCTATTACCCACCGGGAGGCGGCAAGATTGATGGGGTTCCCAGATGACTTTCGGTTTATGGGCAGCAAGGCCGCGATCGCCCGACAGCTTGGTAACGCAGTCCCCCCTCCCCTCGCAGGCGCGATCGCTAAAACTATCCGCCGCATGTTAGATTGTACGGGAAATAGGCGATCGCTAATTGCTAATTGCCACGAACCATTCTCAATTTAAGGAATCCACTCCAAAAGTATGCCGAAGCGACTATCTTTGTGGGACCGGGAATTTTGCTGCTGGATATCTGTAGATAAGCGCAAATGGGGGGTAATGGCATAGCCAAAAGACAAGGTAGCAAGTCCCACCTCGGCACCGCTACCGAGAGAGACAAAACTCTGAGTTAAAGCAATATCCGCACCGCCACCCCGAGAGGGAACTAACAATAAACGCAAACCGATATTAATGCCATCCCTGGCATCAGCATCAGTTTCCAGATGGCGATATCCTACCACCGGTGCGATATTGATGTAACTCCCTAAAGGACGCAGGTAGTAACGTAAGTCCGCACCGTAAGAAGTGCGATTTTTCGGTCGTTTCCGGGAGCGCCCACCCTGTTGTGTCGCATCCTGCGCACAACATGGGTGGGCGCTCCGGAAACGAAAGTCCGCGGGCCGATCGCCCGTACCATAATAATCTGCACTGATAGTTAATCCGCTGCGTCCGATAAACAGATCCTCAATACCAAAATTAAATCCAGCAGCATCATCAGAGTCAGGAAACAGAGAATAACCCAGGCGCAGGCGAGTGGGAAAACTGGGGTCATGTTTAATGTCCGACCAGACAGAAGGTACCTGACGCTGCCAACGCTGTAAAACAGGACTGGACTCGATTATTTCTGGACTTAAGTCTAAGTCGGACGGTGTCTGGGGTTGACACCAAGCTGGGGCTGCTGCCAGAAGTATACTCAGACTCGTTACCAACTTCCGTAGCCCGCGCAGGCGGGCTTTGTTGCTGTAGCCCCACCCTTTAGGATTCTGTTGGCGAATTAACTGGGGGGTCTTACCCCCCATGCTGCTCCTACGAGCTCAGAAGAGTTACAATGGATAGAAAAACTCACGACTCAAGACCACGCCCAGTGAGCTGTATACCGCATAACCGTATAATTACTTATGACCCTTCATCCCTCACAGCAATGGATTGTGCCCCCAGAAACAGTCGCGGTGGCTAAAGCATCGTTTCCCAAAGGGAACATATACATAAAAATGTATGAACAATTAGGACAGCTATACACAGACAACGACTTTGAGTCTCTTTATCCCAGATGTGGACAATCAGCCATGTCTCCAGCAAAGTTAGCCCTAGTCACAGTCATGCAATTTGCCGAAGGGTTAACAGATAGACAAGCAGCCGATGCAGTTCGTTCCCGCATTGATTGGAAGTATGCTTTAGGGTTAGAAATAACTGACTCTGGCTTTGACCATACAATATTGAAGGAATTTCGGGAGCGACTAATTGCCAAAGAAAAAGAAAATCTCCTGCTGGAAAAAATGCTCTTAATATTAAGCTCCCAAAAGCTGGTAAAAGCAAGAGGACAAGCGCGGACTGATTCTACTCACGTTTTGGCAGCCATTCGACACCTTAATCGCTTAGAGTTAGTCGGAGAAACCTTGCGCCAGGCGTTAAATGAACTCGCAACCCACGCTCCGACATGGCTGCTTACTCAAATAGGAACAGATTGGTTTGACCGTTATGGCTCCAGATTGGATGAGTATCGTTTACCGAAAGATAAAACAGAACGCTCCCAACTGGCTTTGACTATTGGAACAGATGGGCATCACATTCTCCAGGCGGTTGATGAAGCGACCAATTTACCTCAATTACGGGAACTAAAAACTGTAAAAATTCTGCGCTCTGTCTGGGTGCAACAGTACGTTTTTGTCAAAGGAAAACTCCTATGGCGAGACCGAAAAACTACGGGAATGGCACCCAATAAACAACTCATAGAATCCCCCTACGACCCGGAGGCGAGAAACGCCACAAAACGGGATACGAACTGGACTGGCTATAAAGTTCATCTCACCGAAACTTGTGATGAAAATAGTCCTCATATAATCACGAACGTGGAAACAACTCCGGCTCCCACGGTGGATGGAGACATGACTCAAGTCATTCACGAAAAGTTGGCGGCCAAGCAGTTACTCCCAAAGGAGCATTTATTGGATAGCGCTTATGTTGATGCCGAGCATTTGGTGACTTCGCAAGCGGACTATCAAGTCGAACTTGTAGGTAAAGTGCTACCGGACACTTCATGGCAAGCGCGAAATCAAACTGGATTTGATATATCTTGTTTTGCTATAGACTGGGAGCGACATCAAGTGACATGTCCTCAAGGGAACGTGAGTCGCAGTTGGCGAAACCGAACTGATTGCTACCAGAATCGAGTAATTGAAGTTCATTTTGCAAGAGCAGATTGTGTTGATTGTCCAGCCAGAGAGCTTTGTACCCACTCTCTTAAATCACCCCGATTGCTGAAACTCCGACCGCCCGAGCAACATCAGGCTTTACAAGCGGCCCGACAGCGTCAAACTACCGATGAGTTTAAACATAACTACGCTAAAAGAGCTGGTTGTGAAGCCACTATCTCACAAGGCATTCGAGCGTTTGATTTGCGTCGAAGTCGTTATAAAGGTTTAGCCAAAACGAATTTGCAGCATATAGCAGTGGCGATCGCCATTAATTTAAGCCGTTTGCGAGATTGGTGGGCCGGGCGCCCTGTGGTCAGTCGTCGCCTAACTCCATTTGCGGCTCTATTGCATGCTGCCAAAACCTAACTGACCTAACTGATGCTGGATTAACTGGGGGGGTATGACCCCCCCAGTTAATTCGCCAACAGAATCCTTTAGGGTGGGGGTGTGTGGGTGTGTGGGTGTGTGGGTGTGGTTGAATGATGGTTCCGACGGAGGATAAATTAGCGCACCGTACCTTCGAGATGAGTAACATTAATCGGCTTCATCAAATAGAGGCGCAGGAACTGCCAGCCATTAGAGATATAATGGGGTAGCTTCTGAATCGATTGCAGGAACTTGGGAGTCTTGGATTTAACAATTGCCGTCAATTTTTCATTAGTCTTGACGCAAACTTCCAGGCGGCGATAGAATTCGGGATTCTGCACATCCAGGATGATGGGGAACACCCGCCCCGCCGTCTCATTAGTCTTGTCAATCACGAGCTTATCATATTCTCGCGCATTCAGCCCGATCGAGGCATAGAAGTCAGCCCGCTGCACGTCATTGAGATACATCGTCACGAACACCGAGAGGAGGAAGAAACGACACCAAAGCCGCGCCTTCAAATCATTGAGAATCTGGGGTTGGGCCCGCATCACCGCATCAAAGAAGTCTCCGTGGCGGTTTTCATCTTGACACCAATTTTCAAAGAATCGGAAAATCGGATAAATTCTGTCTTCCGGATGGGCTTCCAGGTGGCGATAAATCGTGATATACCGCCAATAGCCAATCTTTTCGGACAGGTAAGTGGCGTAGAAAATAAACTTGGGCTTAAAGAAAGTATACTTATGATTCTTCGTCAGGAATCCTAAATCCAGCGCCAGATTGAAATCTGACATCGCCTTATTCAGGAAACCCGCGTGACGGGCCTCATCCCGGGACATCAGATTAAAGCATTCCGCCAGCACCGGATTTTTCTTTTTGATCCGGCGTCCCAGTTCCTTATAGAGTAGGAAACCAGAGAACTCCGCCGTGCAGGAACGCTCCAGAAACTCCACGAATAACCGGCGAGTCTCCCCGTCCAGATGGTCCCAAGATTGTTCGAACTCCGCATCCCGAACGAAGTGATGGCGATTATAATCAACCCGGAACTCCTCTAATATCGCTTTGAGTTCCGCCTCGTTGACCGAGAGGTCCATTTTCTCCATCTCGTCGAAGTCGGTAGTGTAGAACCGAGGCGTCAGGATCGTTTCTTTGGCTGGGGCTTTGATCCCGGGTCGCAGCTCTTGAAAGGCTGGTTTTTCAGCTGTTTGCACCATAAGCTTGTCTACTCCTATTATTATCGTTGTTGCTGCTGTGTTTGCACGTCCTTCAGTCTACCAGAGTTTTCCTGTAGTGCCTGTCCCGATTTTTGTTAATATTTGCAACACAACATGAAGTTTTGTAACAAAAGGGAATTGAGTGTCTTTAACGACAAATGCTTTGAGCACTAAAGCGCAACAACTAACTCTCAAGACTCTTCTTGCTCTTGATCTTCCTCTGAGGGCTGAGTTTCTTGCTCTTGTTCTTCCTCTTGCTCTTGCTCTTGTTCTTCCTCTTCCTCTTCCTCTTCCTCTTCTTGTTCCTTTTGCTCCTCCAGCAGCTGCTTCACCCGTGCTTGGATCTCGGCATGTCGTTCCACCCCTTCATAAGCATAGCGGTTGTAGCCCTTGCGAATAATTACGGCCTCCAGATATTCTACCCTTGCTGAGGTGTCCGGGTGAGTGGAAAGCCAAGGGGGAGGAGATGGTCGCTCTTCTTTGTTCAGGGCGAGCATCAGGTTTCGCATGCCATCGGCAGCATAGTCAGAAGAAGCCAGGATGCGAGTCCCCACCATATCCGCTTGTCTTTCCATATCTCGACTGTAGCTGAATACTAACAGGCGAGAAGCGATGCCCCCGGCATAGGGGATATACTGAACTACATTAGAGGTGAGGCTGCCCTTGGTGACTAATTGAAATCCGTGGGAGAGGACGGCATGGGAAAGTTCGTGAGCGAGTAATCCTGCTAATTCCGCTTCCGACTTGGTTTTGACGATCGCCCCAGCATTGACAAAGATTTTGCCGCCCGGTAGGGCAAAGGCATTGAGATTTTCATCGAGGACGACATAAAATTCATATTCAAAATCATCCCGCCCCGTCAGTTGAGCGAGTTTCTCTCCCATCTCGCCCACATACTCCAGCACTTCTTCATCTTCTACCATCGGCAGCCGTTTCAGAAGTCGATTGGCGAGCTTTTCTCCGACACCAGACTCCCCCCGAAGCAATAGCAGGGTAGTTTCCAAAGCAGAGAGGGGACCAAAAATGTTGCCCATCAGGGCGTAACCCAGGGTTCCTACCACCGCGTTGCCGATCGCATTTCCCCGCACCCTTCTTCTCAGATGCAATTTAAACCGTTCCAGATGATCGTCTGCCACTTGGGTAAACTCTGCCGCTGAGGGATGTTCCGGGTTCAGCAGGGCAAATTCTCGTGCCGTGAGGGAAGCATCTAACCAGTTTTCCGCCTCTACCTGGGCAGCAATTTTCGCTCTCAGTAAATCAACTCGATTTGGATAGCGTTGAACCGCCCGTTCCAGCACCTGCAATGCTTCATCAGAACGGTTATCCTCGGCAAGCACCTCCGCTAGATGCAGATGGCCGGGGATAAATTCGGGATATCGCTCGACCAGGAGTTTGAGGGGCACGAATATTCTTGTTTCCAGTCCCCGCGCTAACCCCGCCTGATACTCGCGCCAGTAAACTTTTCCACCTGGGGACAGTTCTGCAGGGTCTTCGATTAGTTTTGGCGGATCCTGTATCGAAGCTGATGTCTCTCCCGCAAAGGGGGGTTTTACTTGCCGATATAGCTTTTCCGCTGCCGCCAGAGAGCCCTCCCGATACAGCTTGTCTGCTTCAGCTAAGGTCTGATGGCGCTGAATTTCTTCGGGACTGGGGGTTTCTTCCCCGAGTTCGGAGTCAGTTTCGGACTCATCAGCTGGTTCGGGAGCTGGACTCTCTATGTCAGTATCTGCTTGAGCCAGCACCGTAGAGATGGGCAGCAATGTCAAAGCCCCGATCGACGCCGATAGCAGTAAATTCCGTAATTGTCCCATAGGTCCGGATACTTGTGGGAAATATGCATTACCTGCACCTCAAGGATAACTATTTGAGGGTGGTTGCGCCCACTGATTGCTCCTGGCAGATGGGATAAACATTTATATTAGAATTAAATCTATCAGCTATGGCAATGAATCAAGTTAGTACCAGCTATCTACTTTGGCTCGGCGTCCTGTTCGGGGCTTCTGGGCTGCATCGCATTTATAACAGAAAGTTTGCCACAGGTATCTTGTGGCTCTGTACTGGGGGCTTATTGGGCATCGGGCAGTTTGTGGATTTGTTCTTGATTTCTGATATGGTCGAAGAGCACAATGCCAATTTTAGAGCCAAATATGGCTTGTCCCCCAATGGCGTACCGATCGAGCAGAAGGCGATCGCCCAGCAGGTGGTGGCTAAAGCTCCCCCAGCAATGCCCACCCGGGAGCAGCTGATGGTGAAACTCCTCAAGGCTGCTGAGGCCCGGGGAGGCAAATTATCCGTCACTCAAGGGGTGATAGAAACGGGGGCGGGCTTTAGCGAAGTGGAATCCGTTTTGCTAGAAATGGTCAATGCTGACTATGCTACTACTAGCAATCACCCGGATACGGGGATTGTCCTTTACGAATTCCACGAGTTGCTTGGTTAATTGGCGTTGCACATTTTGGGGATGATAGCAGCCAATTGTTGAAAATTGCACTTTGGCTAATTGCTAATTGAAAAGAGTAAATCCATCTATTCATGACAAAAAATGACTATCGAGATTAACCTTTGAGTATTAGCAATTAGCAACCCTTATCATCCCGGAGTTGTGCAACGCCAAATAAAGAAAGAAGCCCATAGCGTACCAACACCATGTCCGGAGGCAGATAGGAAACCTAGCAGAACGTCACGTCCAAGAAGAGAAAAGTAGCAGCCGCATGGCAGCGCCACGCAACGCGAACAGCATATGGATAGGTCAGCAGTCGAACAAAGCAAAGTCATAGCGAATATTCGCGCAGCGAGCGCAGCAGACACATAGTTGTAGTCTAGTTCCTATACGAACTTCCGCAATAGCGCGGATAGACATAAAAGATGGCAGCACCGACAGGCTACCGGTCCTAGGCTACAGGACCGGGCGCGTGAGGCGTCATCAGTCCAGTCCAACTTAGTTCTTTCATGGTAGCAACATGGCGTTGGCAGCCATGCCTGCCCCGTAATTTTATGTTAACAATACAAAGAAATGTAACTAAAAATAGGGTCCGATGAAAGATAAAACGGAAATGATAATCTCTTTTCTACCCCTAGTCTAAAGGAGAACTGCTTAATTATGATACCACAAGTCCTTGTCATCTTAGCTTTAGCCCTGATTGGTTACGTCGGGGGTGCAGTGAAAATTATCAAAGAACCTTATCAAGCCTTGGTGGAGCGCTTGGGGAGGTATAACCGGACATTGAAACCAGGGGTAAATTATGTCATACCTTTCCTGGAGACGATCGTCATCAAAGCGCTGATGAGCGAACGGGTTCTGGACATACCGCCCCAGCAAGCAATCACCAAAGATAATGTGCCCTTGACAGTCGATGCGGTCGTCTATTGGCAAATCCTGGATCTCAGGAGAGCTTATTACGCGATCGATGACGTTAACAACGCCCTGGAAAACCTGACGATAACCGTGCTGCGTTCTAAAATTGGGAAAATGCAGCTCCAGGAGACTTTTTCCTCCCGAGATGTAATCAATCAAGACCTGCTAGCACAATTGGATGACGCAACGGATGCCTGGGGGGTAAAAGTGATTCGGGTTGAGGTACAGGATATTGTGCCAGCACCAGCGATCGTGGAGTCGATGGAACGTGAAAGGGCTGCGGAAATTCAGAAAAGAGCGGAGATTCTGGAAGCTGAGGGCCAAGCCCAGTCAATCGAACGCATAGCTATGGCCCTGAATATGCAGCCCAGTAATCGGGAATTTTTGAAGTATCTGATCGCGCAAAAGTATGTGGATGGAAATTACAAGCTGAGTGAAAGCGATAATTCTAAGGTTGTGTTCATGGACCCCAAGGCCATGTCAGATAACCTGTTGTATTTGTTTGACTCTGTGTTTGATGAATCAACACTGCGCCGAGGAAATGGTCGTTCTAAGAGTCGGTTAAATAAAGCAATGACCCCGGCTGAGATGAAATCTAAAAATGAGCCCAATGGTGAGGATGGACAGGAAAATACTAGTGCTGATAATTGACGGTTGATAACAATTAGCAATCAACAATTAGCCTCGAAAAATGGCATCGGCGACCCGGCAGACATCCCGCATTTCGGCAACGTCATGCACCCGCAAGATGTCTGCCCCACCGGCGATCGCACCCACGCAAGCTGCTGCTGTACCCCAGACTCGCCCTTTCGGATCGGTGGGGCGATGGAGCAGATGACCGATGAAACTTTTCCGGGACGGCCCCACTAAAATGGGAACGCCTAAAGCCCGAAATCTGGACATTTGCCGGAATATTTCTAGGTTTTGTGCGCCAGTTTTGGCAAAACCAATCCCAGGGTCTACGATCAGGCGCGATCGCTCAATCCCCGCCTCCACAGCTGCATCGATCCTACCTTCCAGAAACCCATAAATCTCGCCAATCAAATCTTCATAGTCAGTCATTTTTTGCATAGTCTGGGGCGTTCCTCGGATATGCATCAAGATCGTGGGAACCTGTTTTTGAGCAACGACAGAAAACATATCTGGATCGAAAGTACCGCCAGAAATGTCATTGACTATGTCCGCACCAAGGGCGATCGCCCGGTAGGCCACTTCGGCCCTAGTCGTGTCAATCGAAATGGGCATCTCCGCCAGCGTCTTCCGCATGCTCTTGTCCTGAAGGACTCGGCATGCTCCAGACACTGCCCATTCATCTGGCCCTTGGCGAATTTGGTTAATCACAGGTAGCACCCGATCGAGTTCTTGTTGTAGAGTAATTTGACTGCTACCCGGTCGAGTTGATTGACCGCCAATATCAATTATATCAGCTCCAGCTGCTACCATACGCCTTGCTTGGATAACCGCAGCTTTAATGCTTGAGAACTCGCCACCATCACTGAAACTATCAGGCGTCACATTCAGAATGCCCATCAGATAGGTGCGCGCCCCCCACTCAAACAATTTCCCTCTAATTATCATGGGTTCATTGTTCATTGTTTCGATCTATGAACCATTTCTCGTTCCCAGGCTAAAGCCTGGGAACGAGGTTCGCACTGCATGACAATCTACTGATAATTGACAATGCGGGCAAAACTGCCAGGTTCCAGACTAGCACCTCCCACCAAAACACCATCGATTTCTGGCTGAGCCATAATGGCATCGATATTGTTAGGCTTGACAGAGCCGCCGTATTGAATCGGCACATCCTGATTACTCAACCGAGAACGAATTAAACCAATCACCCGGTTAGCCTCCGATACCTCACAGGTATCCCCAGTCCCGATCGCCCAGATCGGTTCGTAGGCAATTACCAACGCACTTTGATCTACATCTACCAGATCTCGATCCAACTGGGAGTAAATATGGGTTTCCGTTTCCCCAGAATCTCGTTGTTGCTTAGTTTCACCCACACAGAGAATGGGCAGCAGATCGAACTGCTGAGCTGCTTTCAGGCGCTGGTTAACAGTTTCATCCGTTTCCCCAAAATACTGACGCCGTTCGCTGTGACCAATAATCACATAGCGCACTCTTATCTCTGTAAGCATTGAGGCAGAAATTTCCCCAGTGTAAGCGCCTTCAGACTCCCAATGGACATTCTGAGCCCCCAGATGTACCGAGGCTGGCAATTTTTTGGACAGCAGGTCCAGGTTCGTAAACGGCACGCAGAGTACCACGTTCCGTTCTGCCGGAGTCTTATCCAGTTCAGGCATAAATACCTGCAAAAACTCCAGGGCCTCTGCCTGGGTTTTGTACATTTTCCAGTTACCAGCTATGACTATTTTCCGCACAGGTGTCAATCAGTTCCTCTTCTACTCTCTGAAACTACCCATCATATCAGATCCGGTTTCCTAACCACAATCAAACTAGATCCCCCAGCCCCCAATGCAGTTCGCAGTTCGCAGTAGCGCTGCGCCCACTTCGTATACGCAGTTCGCAGTTATCATATTTCAAAAAATATCAGATCACATATACCATCTCATGGCGCGACCTTCAGGGGCTGATTTGTAGCAATTTTTTTTATAAATTCTGACATCCCGATAAGTTATCGCGCTATCCGAGAGGTATTGCCCCAGCCCTGCGGACAGCCGGATGGTGGCGGAGTTCTCGCTGGGGATTAAACGTTTATGAGTCTGCTGACAGCCAGAAAGTATAAGGAGGGGTGATACCCCCCATAAAGTTCAACCGGCTAGTAACTATTCATTGGCTATGGGGATAGGAGAAAAAATCGAGAAATTTGGGAAAAAAGGGAAAAAGCTATTGACAGGGACGGAAAAACGGGTTAGAGTATGAAAAGAGCAGGGGGAAAAAAATGGGGCGTTGCACATTTTGGGGATGATGCCTACGCATGCACATAACTTAAACTGGCTTGTAGTCTAGGTTTAAGACTTCTGCAACTATGCCCATCATCCCGTAATTGTGCAACGCCCGCCGGTTAATTTAAGGCCAGCCATTTTTGACCGTTGAGCCGCTGTAGGACGCCAAACACGAGCAAGTCGAGGGTAATCTTTCGTTCGTCAATTAAGAAGGGTTCTAGGGTAGCTGGCTTGCTGCCCCCCATAGCGTAGGAAAAGGCTCGCTCTCCTTTAATGTCTTCTTTGAGGAAGTAGACGCTAAACTGGCGATCGGCCCAGTTGCCAATGACTTGCCAGCACTCAGGCTCTTTCTCCATACCGATGATGGGAATTTTTTGCTTGACAAACTTGAGATCTAATGCAGTTATTCCCTGACCTGCCAGTTTGGTCTCTAAGGCGGGCAGGTAATGCTGGCCGATAAACTCAGCAAAGGGCTTGTCTTCCAGTGCGGGTGGCTTTTCTTTTTTGCCAGCAGGCTTCTTAGCGGGCTTTTGCTCTGTTGCTTCTGCCATTGTATATGGTGAATCCTTGTCTAAGGTTGGGCTTGTACTCGTGCAATTCTTAGTTTACGATGGACGACATCTATACTGGGGAATCGGATGCAAGCTGTTCTATCTCTGTAACTACCCGGTCTAATTCTTCTACCAGAGGCGTTGATGCTGCTGCGCGCAATGCTTCTACCAGGGCCCGGTAATACCAGAGGCTGCCTGCTTTGCCGCCAGCGAAACGCTGCCAGAGTTCCTCTCCCAATACCCGATAATCTTTGAGTACCGACCTAGCATTGTACAGTTTATCTGCTGCTGTCACCAGTCGCACTGAGGCTGAGGTGGTAGGAATGCTAGCAATATAAGCTTCTTTGCGCTGTCGCCAGGGGGGTTTGGGGATGGTATCGGCATCCGTGCATCCATCCACAATGGCCGTGATGGCATCCCCAAACCGGCGGCGAATTGCTTCTCTGGTCGGGGCACCCCCTTGGTCTTCGATGGCATCGTGGAGTAAGGCGGCGATCGCCTCAGCTTCATTGGCTCCATATTCTAGAGCAATACTGGCGGTGCCTAACAAATGGGCAATATAGGGAACGCCCGAACCTTTACGCTTCTGGGTAGCGTGCAGTTCCGTGGCAAAGGTGAGGGCTTCGGTAAACTTTTCTGAGAGCATTTTCCGACTCTGGTGGTTGGTGATTAATGACTGGCGCGATCGGGAGTTCGACTCGTTCCCTGGCCGACGGGGAACGAGGAAACCAGGATCTGCCGATAGTCTCTTGCTTGCCACTGAATGCTAACGCGCAATACTACGGATGCTATTCAACTTTCAGCTACAGAGGACTTCTGATTTCCAGTCTCATTTTTGACATTCCGTTTCGGCCTTCCTGGTTTGCCCTTGTGTTCTTGGTTGATTGACTTTTTGCTTGCTTCTGCTAATTGTTCTGGCGTACATCGGAATAAATTCAAGGCTTCTAAGTATTTCTGCGGTGTCATAGTCGGTTCAGTCCGGCCCCTTTCCCAGTTGCGCACGCTGGTTTCACTTACTCCCAGCTTATATGCTACTTCAGTACGAGAAAGATCTACATTCTCTCTGAGTTCTTGCATATCCATACCTGCAATACTCCCTTTCAAATCTCTATATTCTATTTTATCAATTTCTTGACGCATAGGACATAGCGAATGGCTGGCGCCACGCTGCGCGAACGGAAATTTGCTTAGTTGTCACCGGTGACAAGTTGAGGCCCTAGGGGGCGATCGGCTGTCCTGGGGGCTTGACAACATTGTCATCTTAGCAGGGGAAGAAATAGAACTAGAGATCGACCGTAATGGCGAGTTAGTGGATAAGTATGAAACATAATTTCCAAACGATGACCAAAAAGGAACTACGGGCCTACGTACTTGCTCATCGAGATGATGACGAAGCTTTCTATGCTTATGTAGACAATATCCATGAAGCGAATGCAATTATCTATGATGCAGTTTTTGAGTGGTTCCAGAAAAGTAACCCCCATGAATCTGTTACTAAGATTCCGTCAAAATCATCTTGGTTTATCCTGAAAGATGCCCAGGGCAATAAAATGGGCGTTAACGTGCAAATCATGCAGTCTGAGTTACTGAAGCATCAGCTATTCATTGAGATTATAATTGATGAGTTGATTAATAAGTGGGACAGGAGAAAATTAAATAGTTATATGATAATGTTTTTGGGAGAAAATGAAACAGAAGCTATTCGCTTAGAGAGAGACTTGACTGAGGTAAATTTTGACAGTCGGACTCAATATTCCCATATGGTGGGGTATATTACTCCCGGAGGTCAGTTCCAGAGGGCTTAGAGGGCGATCGGGTGAGTTAGTGGATAAGTATGAAACCTAATTTCCAAAGGATGACCAAAAAGGGGCGTTGCACATTTTCGGGATGATGGGTTATTGCAGATTATGATAATCTGCAATTTTACAGTCAGAATTTATGTATAGTATGATGTTTGTTTTCGACCTAGTCATAATATGTGTTATCATGGATAGTAAGGCGAAAGAATTAGCTAAAGGAGTCGAACATGAAATGTCCCAGATGTGGTTCTGAAAACATCAATAAAAATGGTCACAGACGCGGCAAACAGAATTTAATTTGTAAGGATTGTCGTCGCCAGTTTCTCGAACATTATTATCCGCGTGGTTATTCAGAAGATGTCAAGAAAAATTGTTTGACAATGTACGTTAATGGCAATGGATTTCGAGGTATTGAAAGGATAACTGGTGTCAGCCATAATACTCAAATTGATTGGGTAAAACAGGCAGCTAAAGAATTACCGTCAATCCCTGAAAACTACGATATTCCGGAGGTTGCAGAAATTGACGAGTTGCATACTTATGTCAATGAAAAAAAGAATAAAAAGTGGCTATGGACAGTCGTAAATCATTTCAAGCCAGGGATTATAACATGGGTATTAGGCGATCGTTCTGCAGAAACTTTTAAGCCTATGTGGGATATTATAAAATGTTGGCAATGCTTTTTAGACGTTACTGATGGATGGCCTGTTTATCCAATGTTTATTGAATATATTGACCATATAGTCAGCAAAACCTACATGACCCGTGTTGAATGTGAAAATTGTCGATTAAGACATTATCTAGCTCGATTAAAAAGAAAAACATTATGTTACTCAAAGTCGGAAGAAATGTTGAGGCTTTCAATTAAGTTATTATTGCACTATCTACGTTATAATTCTGTACCGGTACCTATTTAAATCATCCCGTAATTGTGCAACGCCGACCAAAAAGGAACTACGCACGTGCTTGCTCATCAAGACGAAGCTTTCTATGCTTATGTAGACAAGATGCATGAAGCGAAGGCAGTTGTCTATAATTCTTCAATTCTTTAATCTCTAATCTAGCCTGTTCGTATATTTGGCTGGATTTGCTGGGCAATTGGTGAATTGGAGCGACTAACATCGCATAGGGTTTACCTCGCTTCCAGCGATCCATCGTTTGAACTTTGAAATCCTTTTGATTTTTAGCCGTTCTGCTAAGTCTAAAAGACTTTGTATCTGCTACAAAACTGTAGGATTTTGCAAACACTTCCACATCCGCAGCATCTGCTCTTTCTTTCAAAACGATACTCTTTAGACCTACAGCTTTGAATGCCTCATCCAGCAGGCAGTCTGTATATTTTGCATATAATTTTTCTTCACTCGAATCATAATCATAAGACTCTGGAATATTTCCACAAAGACGCAAATGGTCGATCAGGGCTGACGCTCCCGATTTTTTTACTTCATCACTAAGTTTTTTGGCTAGCCGATCGGAATCTTCGGCGAAGTTTCCACTCAGCTTGTTAATTTCTTCAACCCAGTAGGTTCGTCTGGCGATCGCCGCTTTAGTTATGAGTTTTTTCATGAATATCCTTTATAGGTAAGTCTGAGAGCAGCTACTTAAATATTGGCCCGTATTTGCGGTACAAACGCATAACATATCGATAGTACTACATCTTTTATTTATTGTCAAGAGCTACTCGACAAAAGTAGATGCGGGTCAATAACAGAGTATTATCTCATCCTACCGCATTTTGTCCATCCTGTCAAGTGTTAGTCAAAAAGATTTTGATGATTTTCCGCTTTCTGTAGTTTTCGATATAACGTCCTTTATGGTTTTAGAGGATCGCAGTTTTCCTCTTTCTACCTCTAGTCCCGAGGGTGCATCTCATATTCGATCTCCTACTCGTCAGCGTTTTCACGTTCTTCATCGTCTTCATTCACAGTGACATTCAGCTTTAATCCCAGGGCGGCCAACCAATCTGCTAAACTGTAAATTGCTGCACTTCCAGGCTTTGACAGCAAATCCTGTAGTTTTTCCAGATGCAGTTTAGCTGATGCGGGGGACATATTGGGTTCGCCCAGGGCCTGGAAGACATTACTCAGTGCTAAATGAAGCAGTTCATCTTCAGCTTCTCCGTCTTCATCTTCCAAGTGTACCGTCAGATAAGCAGCAGCGTGGACTCGATCTTTGAGCGTTTCTATGAGATAGTCTTGGTAGCTATCACTTGGCTGTGTCCTCCGGGTAGTGCGAGTAGCGCTCTCGGAGGACACAGTCGGAGTTTTCACGTTCTTCATCGTCTTCATTCACAGTGACATTTAGCTTTAATCCGATCGCGGTCAACCAATCTGCCAAGCTGAAAATTGCTGCATTTCCAGGCTTTGACAGCAAATCCTCTAGTTTTTCCAAGTGCCGTTTAGCTGATGTCGGGGACATATTGGGTTCCCCCAGCGCCTTGAAGACATCTCTAAGTGCTAGTTTCAGCAGTCCCAGTTCTAAGTCGCCCTCTTCTGCTTCTAAGATCGTCGTCAAATAGACCGCTGCGTACTTGGGGTCTTTGAGAGTTGAAATCTTATAAGGATGGTAGCTTACACTAGGCATTGTCTTGACTCCTGTAATCTATCCAAAATTCTATAGCCCTACGAATATCTTGGTTTTGAGTGCTTTTATCCCCGCCACATAGCAGAATCACTATCCTTGTGCCCATTTGTCCAAAGTATATCCGATAGCCGGGACCGTAATCGATTCTCAATTCGCAGACTCCTTCTCCTGCAGATCTATAATCTCCCAAGTTACCACTATTAACTCTGTCAAGCCGCTGTTTAATCTTGGCTTTTGCCTTTAGATCCCGAAGAGAATCAAACCACTCTGAAAAAGGTGTTCTCCCATCTTGTGTACTGTAAAGCCGAATCTCCCTCGGTTGTGCTTGCACGATCTTATCCTAGCTGCCCAGCATTCCAATGATACACCTTGTTAACAAAATCTTAATTCCATTATAGACTGAATCTTGATTAACCTGCCAGTAAGCATCCCAGGGCCGCCAACCAACTGATTTCAACCACCGGTTACTGGTGGGCCTGTACGTACTCATCCACCACCTGGTACGCTATAATTGTTAAGAAATGTTTCACAATCCCAGTCTGGTGACAGACTGAGTCGCGTACCTATGTCTCTTCCTATCCGTAACGTAGCCATTATTGCCCACGTCGATCACGGCAAAACTACTCTCGTTGACGCCCTCCTGAAACAGTCTGGTATCTTCCGGGAAGGGGAAGATGTGCCTGACTGCGTCATGGACTCCAATGACTTGGAACGGGAGCGGGGTATCACTATACTCTCAAAAAATACCGCTGTCAAGTACAAGGATACCTTAATTAACATTGTCGATACTCCCGGTCACGCTGACTTTGGCGGTGAGGTGGAACGGGTCCTGGGTATGGTGGATGGCTGTATCCTCATTGTTGATGCTAATGAAGGCCCGATGCCTCAGACCCGCTTTGTGCTCAAAAAGGCCCTGGAAAAGGGTTTGCGCCCCATTGTAGTTGTCAATAAGATCGATCGCCCCCAAGCGGACCCCCACGGCGCGGTGAATAAAGTGCTGGATCTGTTCCTAGAATTGGGTGCAGATGACGACCAATGCGAGTTTCCCTATCTGTTTGCTTCGGGTTTACAAGGTTATGCGAAAGAGGATTTAGATGCTGAAGGGGTGGATATGCAACCCCTGTTTGAGGCTATTCTCCATCACGTTTCGCCTCCGGTAGGTGACCCGGATAAACCCCTACAGTTGCAAGTGACGACTCTGGATTATTCTGAATATCTGGGTCGAATTGTGATTGGCAGAATCCACAATGGTACGATTAAAGCAGGTCAACAAGCCGCGATCGTCACGGAAACTGGGGCTATTGTCAAGGCAAAGGTCTCCAAGTTGATGGGGTTTGAAGGTCTCAAGCGCATCGACCTGGACTCAGCTTCCGCAGGGAATATTGTGGCGGTGGCCGGGTTCGCTGATGCTAATATTGGCGAGACCATTACTTGCCCGAACGAACCCCAAGCTTTACCTTTGATTAAGGTGGACGAACCGACTTTGCAGATGACTTTCTCGGTTAATGATTCGCCTTTCGCGGGGAAAGAGGGAGATTACGTGACTTCCCGGCAATTGCGCGATCGCCTGTCGCGGGAACTGGAAACAAATATGGCCCTGCGGGTAGAAGAAACGGACTCCCCAGATAAGTTTGCGGTCTCGGGACGGGGGGAGTTGCATCTGGGAATTTTAATCGAAACCATGCGGCGGGAAGGCTATGAATTCCAGGTTTCTCAACCCCAAGTTATCTACCGGGAAGTGAAGGGCCAACCCTGCGAACCCTTTGAATGCTTAATCCTGGACGTTCCCGAAACAGCAGCAGGCGGTTGCATCGAAAGACTGGGACAGCGTAAGGGGGAAATGCAGGATATGCAAATGAGTGGTAACGGACGCACCCAGTTAGAATTTATCATCCCGGCCCGGGGTTTAATCGGTTTTCGGGGTGAATTCATGCGCCTGACGCGGGGGAGGGCATCATGAATCACAGCTTTTTCGACTATCGTCCCTTGACTGGGGAAGTAGACACCCGCCGCAATGGGGTGCTGGTTGCTTTTGAAGAAGGATCTGCGACTTTCTACGCCCTGAAAAATGCGGAAGACCGAGGGGTATTCTTCATTACCCCTGGGACGAAGGTGTATAAAGGCATGATTATCGGGGAACACAACCGCCCCCAAGATTTGGATTTGAATATCTGTAAGACTAAGCAGCTGACTAACATGCGTTCTTCTACGGGGGATGAGTTGGTACAACTGCAATCACCTGTGGAAATGAGTTTAGAACGCGCTTTGGAGTATATCGGATCTGATGAGTTGGTGGAGGTAACCCCCAAGTCTATTCGTCTGCGGAAGATGAAAGCTAAGAAGTTGGCAAAGCGTTAGAATCATCGGCAGGTTGAAGCGGCAGGTTGAAGCGGCAGGTTAAAACCTGCCGCTACAGGAACGAAGCCCGCCTGCGCGGGCTATTAAGATGATTGGTAGGGTGGGCATCGCCCACCAATTACCAATAGGTTGGGAATCACGGGTACATCTCACTTTGGCACGGGAATCACCCACCAATCACCAGTCGGCAGGTTTTAACCTGCCGCTACACAAACCAAGCCCGCCCAGGCGGGTTATAAAGAAATTAGCGTAACTCATGACATCAGAAGGAAATGTCGCAGACACGGGAATCTTAAATGAGGCTCGCGAATTAATCTCAGAGGGTTCAGCTACAACAATTTGCGAAGCGCTCGAAATTATGATGGCGGAGGCTAGAGTTGCTCGCGACACTGAGAAAATGCAGAAAATCAAGGCAACTCAGAAAGCTAAAGGATCCCGACGTCGCCGCAAACAGTAATAGAATTGAAGTGGAGTGGATAAAAACAATGGAACGGGCAAATATTAACACCTTACTAGATAAGCTTGATTCAGATGATGGGACGTTGCAAGTGGCATCTCTGATGAATATGGTTGATGATAAAGATTATGCATCTGTACCGAAAATACTGAGATTGTTGAAGTCACCCGCTGCTGATATTCGCTCCTCAGCAGCATACGCATTGGGTTATCTGGGAAGGCAAGATTTGGAATCTGTTGGTGCTGCGCTCATGGACTCTCTGGATGACCCAGAAGAAATTGTGAGGTCGGAAGTTGTGGAAGCCATGGGCGAACTGAGTTATATTCGAGCAGTGGCTTCTATCGAGTATTTGCTCAGAAACGATGCTTCTCCCCTGGTGCGGGCATCGGCGGCAGAATCTCTTGGAAATTTAGGAGTTTCGGAAGCAATTTATTCCCTGGAACTGGCACTACTTGATGTTGATGAAGATGACTCGGTTAGAGCATTTTCTGCTAACTCTATGGGCCTTTTGGCCACAGAACAGCTCTTACCAAAACTTGCTGAATATGTTCGAGCTGAACATTCCCTCTCTGTTAAAGCTGAATTACTCGCAGCTATGTATTACCAGGGCGCGATCGAGGCGATGAACCAGCTATTGAGTTTGCTGGATAATGCTGATGAATCTCTGGCAATTAATATCCTGAATATTTTAACTGACTTGACGGAACGTGAGATGCGATCGAGCCTTGCTGAGGACGGACCTGACATTCATAATACATTGGAGCGATGTGCCCGTCGCTTCCCCATCCTGGGGACTCACGCTGAAGAGATTGTTGCTACAATGGACAGGCGATCGCTGCGCGAAAAATCTGGCTTTTGACTGCGTAGGTTGGGTTGACGAGAGGAAACCCAACATGATAAGGTTAACAGCAGCTATCGGTTGGGTTTCGTGCCTCAACCCAACCGAGGAGAATTTGGAAGTCAAAAATTGTGTTAGGATGATTTTAGGTAAGAGAAGGAGTTAGTGAAAATGGGAGAGCGAGTAATAGCAGATTTGACAGTAGAGGAACTCAAAGCTTTGATTGCTGAGGTGGTAGATGAGCGAATGCGGTACTGGCGAAAACCAGTGGTAGACAAAGTGGCTTTGAAGAAGCTGATGGACTCAATTGACAGCCACAGGTGGACGGCGCCACCGGGGTCGCCAACTCTCAGCCAAATGATTATTGAAGAGAGAGAGAAATGGCGACAACCTATGTAGTGGATGCAAGTGTATTGGGTCACTATTTTGGCACAGATATACACGCAGGAGGTAAAGATTTTGGTGGCGAAAATGTCCGAAGGCGATCGGTTATATATTCCTGAGTTTTGTCCGATTGAGTGCGTCAATATTTTGTGGAAAAATGTTCGCTTTCAAGGAATGCCACAGACAGAGGCAGAGCAATTAATTTATAAACTGTTGGCTCTACCTTTCCTACATATATCTAGATTAAAGTCACATTGATTGAGAAATTAGTCACGTGACTCTATGACAAAATCGCGTGACTCTATGGCAAAGTAATATTAAGTAAGGGCTTCGTCACGTGACTCTATGGCAAAGTAGCGTAACCCTATGGCAAAGTAACGCAACTCTATTGCAGAGTCACGCAACTCTATTGCAGAGTTGCGCGACTTTAACGCAGAGTTGCGCGACTTTAACGCAGAGTTGCGTTGCTTAATTGCAGAGTCACGTGACTTAATATACTTAATGGCGTTGCACAATTACGGGATGATGGGCAAAATCATTGCTACCTTGAGAACTGTTCCCAATGCTCGTCAGAGAATTCGGGAACAGGTGGAAAGCCATACGGTTTCTTTGATAGAATCTTTGAATGAGTTTATCGATGAGGCGAAAGGTAAACTGCCTGACGGCTGTGAGGAATTGGTGGTCATTGCTGATAATCTCGATCGCATCGTCCCCTTATTAGACTTGGAGAGCAAGCGCCGAAACCGAACGCCAACGGGCCGAAACCGAACGCCAACAAGCCCAAGCAGAACGCCAACGGGCCGAAAAGTTCGCCCAACTGTTGCTAAAAATGGGACTAGAGGAGATCGATTAAAATACCTGCGCTCAAATTGGGTAAGAACCGGTAGGGTGGGCACCGCCCACCAGCAACCGATCCCGCCCCCAATATACCGGTCCCACATAAGGCCCATTTTGGGACCGGTAATCTGGACGGGCATGCAACCGATAATGCGATCGCATGATGTCGGGCCCATGGGCGATCGCATGAACCGATAATCTGTCGCGCCGGGGCACGGCGGTATTACATCGATCGCATGAACCGATAATTTGTTGATGCCGTGCCCCTACATAACATTGGTATTATCTAACATTGGTAATTCGAGAACATGGGCGATCGCCCGATCTGGGCAATTCCATAATCTTGACGATATTTGGCATTGGGAGATGCTATAATATTGGCAGAACGCGATCGCAAGGGAGGTCGATATGACTCAAGCTGTCGTTTCAGCAACGGAGGTGGCCGTCAAGGAACCTCAAGAACAAGAACATCTGTTAACCTTTCAAGAATATCTCGATTATGAAGGAGAACCGGGTGTTCTTTATGAATTAGTCAAGGGAAAACTAATACCCATGGGAGCAACTACCCACAATCATACCAATATTGCCAAGTTTTTGGTTCACAAGTTCCAGCGCTACTTTGCGACCCAAAAATTGGATTTAGTCGTGACAGGTTTAGCCACTGGTGTCCGAACGGAAGAAAAAACATCACGAATTCCCGATGTGGTAGTCTATAGCAAAGCTGTTTGGAATAAAGTTCGTCATCGCCCAGGAGCTGGAGTTTTGGATTTTGACGAAAAGCCGATGCTGGTAATAGAGATTGTCAGCAGCGATCGCCGGAATGATTACGAGATCAAACGCAGCGAATACGAACTGGCGGAAATTGCGGAATATTGGATCGTAGATCCCAAAAAAAAGCTGGTGCGGGTGTTTGCAAATCCTGGCAATGAAGAAGGATATCGTTTTGTAGATTTCACAGAAGAGAAATCAATTGTTTCCAGTCAGTTTTCCGACTTCGCTTTATCGGTAAAAGAATTACTCGATCCACCGTCAGTGGAAGACTTAATTCTAGCAGAACAAGCTGAAATGGAAACCTGGAAACAACAGGCCGAAGCCGAACGCCAACGGGCCGAAGCCGAACGCCAACGGGCCGAAGCCGAACGCCAACGGGCCGAAGCCGAACGCCAACGGACTGAAAAGTTAGCCCAGCGCTTACTAAAAATGGGAGTCCCCCCCGACGAGATCGATAAACTTATCTCGGAAGATTAGGTAGGAACTGGTATGTGGCGATCGCCCTACTGCTTGCTGGCGGGCGATCGCCTCTCCTAAAATAGATTATTCTATATTACCCCGGCGTCGCACTTGGGAACTTTTGTGAATAAACCATGCCCCTTGAGGGTTACCTGAGAGATCGCAGTTTTCAATAGTGGCGCTGCTGTGACTATGTACGTATACAGCATAATTCTTATTTCGATTAATTCGGCATTGTCTGACCGCCGGGTTTCCCCCTTCTTTTATTGCCACCCCGGCCAAATAATTGTCATAAATGTAGCAATCATCTACTGTCCCCTGACCGTTCTGATAGACAAAGATCCCCGCTTCTTTGCTACCGTGAATTCGGCAGCGTCTGATCGCCGGTTTGCTAGTAGCACCCTGAATGCTAATACAGGAAAGGGAGTCCGAGGTAATGTCGCAATCTTCCAAGATTAACTCCCCTTTAGGAATGTCTACAGCGAAGTATTTCTTCCCCTTAACTCCTGCTTGACCCCGCAAAGTTAAATTCTGCACTACAGCATAGTCAGTTTGCATCAGAATGCAGTCCGAGTCCCCTGTTTCTATGACGATTTCTTCCCGGGCACCGTCGCCAATGATTTCTAGGGGTTTATCGATCGTCACCCCTTCTCTATATATACCCGGACGCACCAATATCCGCGTACCGGGTGACACGGATGCGATCGCCTGACCGATAGTTTTGTAATCACCGCGTCCCAGCTTAGAAACGATCGCAGTGGGAATCTGTTTCTCCGGTGGAGGCGGGGGCTGCTTGTGGAAAAATCCCCCGATCAAATCAATCAATCCCTTGCCAGATTTACCTGTAGACGGTGACAGGGCGTGATAAGCTTCTGCTGCTGATTGATAGCGCCGATGTCTGTCTTTTTGCAGCATCTTGGCCAGCACCCGGTCCAATTCTTTACCAAGGGGTTTCCGCAAATGCTGCCGCCAATTTTGCACCCATTCATAGCCGTGATTTAACAGCAATGCATGGGGGTTAACCTGAGTCAGCAACCCAAAGCAAGTCACCCCCAAACTAAACATATCGCTAGCTGGATATGCTTCCCCCCACTGCATTTGCTCGATCGGGGAATAGCCCAGGGTACCAATTATCGTGTCTCTCTTGGCCACAGTGGCCGCCAACTCCTTAGAGGCCCCAAAATCTATCAGCACGAACTGACCGCCCCGGGCCGCGATGGAACCGGAAGTAAATTGAGGAGTACTGCGGCGGATAATATTAGAAGGCTTCAGGTCGCGATGAATCACCGCACAGTCGTGAATTAACTCTAGGACAGGCAGAATATCCAGTAGCAACTCAACAATTTGGCTTTCATTCCAGGCGACCGACTCTGGCAATTTATCCAAGGTTTCGCCGACAATAAACTCCTGAACTAAATATAACTGACCCTTGTCCTCAAAAAAGGCATTAAGGGTGGGAATTTGGGGATGTTGTCCCAGATATTGCAAGCGTTTCGCCTCTTGCTCGAAATGTCTCTTGGCTATCTGGAGTGATTTCGGGTCTTGCACTTTTGGTGCCAACTGCTTAATCACGCAGTGTTCGTGCAGCTTATCCGTGTCTTCTGCAAGATAGGTTCTGCCAAACCCCCCTTCATCGGAAAGTAACCTTTTGGCCCGATAGCGGCCCCGTAGGGACTGGAGGCGCGTTCCACAGGCTTGACAAAAATTGTTGCGATCGGGATTATGGGGTTTGGGGCAATTAGGATTTAAACAGCAACTCATAATCCGGCATCTCTCATGGGTTATCTTCTATAATAAGACAGAAAAGACCTCTTGTCTACAGCTCCTGTACCCTTGGGTTCCCCGATCGGGTGCCTTCCCTACTGGTACCGAAGCAGGAGCTTGCTGGTCGGACTGTTCTATAATAAGGCTTATCCCCTGATTTTACTATTACCTGCCCATCTCCCGATCGGGCTCCAGGGCCCGCCGGGGGATAGCTAAAGTCTGTGTTATACCGACTAAAAACATTATCGGCTAAAAACAGGAGCTCAGATGAAGCTGATTTCTTAACTGAAGAAGTCGAACCTGCTGCTATAATCAGGCTTATCCCCTGATTTGACTATTAGTTGCCCATCTCCCGATCGGGCCGAGTACCATGACAGACAAAGATATGTTGTCCACAAGCGAACCAGAAGCAGCTCAGCTTCTGGCTGCCGATATTTGCGAACTCAAGGAACTGCTGCGCAAGATTTCTGGTAAAATTACCCGGATTGAAACTAGGGTAAAAAATTTATTCCCCTCTGATTTTACTTTCACGGATGAAACAGATTCATTAACTGAAGACGAGGAACTAGCTGCTATGGCACTGGATCCCGAAATTCAAGCTGAAATTGCTGCAATAAACAAAGAATTTGCGGGTCCATCTCACTTGCGCACGGGCGAAGCATTTGGATAGGAAATTTTTCTATCTATGACTTATCTTTTCGCCCAAATGCTTCGCCCCTACAGATATATTTCGTGAATCTCAACCCAGTGATAGGTAGAGAACAGGCAGGGTGGTTTCGGGCGACAAATTATGACATAAATTAACAGATGCCCTATCCCGAATGCTTCGCCCTGCACCCCGCGAGGTCTCCCCGTACCAACTGACGCATGACCACACCCCAGGCAGGGTGTCGAATATCCCCAATATATTTTCTGAATTTCAAGTACACATTGGTAATGGTATGCTAGAATAAAGACAGGCGCGATTAAGACAAAAGCTATGCACTTGACTTGGTTAGACAGCAACTCCTGGCTGATAGAACTAGGAGATAAACGCATACTCCTCGACCCCTGGTTAGTGGGAGACTTGGTCTTTGGCAACCTCACCTGGTTATTCAAAGGTTCTCGACCTCAACCTCGCCCCATTCCCGAAAACATAGATTTGATTATCTTATCTCAGGGTTTGGAAGACCACGCCCATCCTCCCACTCTCAAGCAACTGGACAAGAATATTCCCGTGGTTGCTTCTCGTAATGCTGCTAAGGTAGTGAAAGAGTTGGGTTATAATCAGATTATTGCTCTCACTCACGGAGAAACATTCACATATAATCAGACTGTGGAAATCAAAGCAGTGCCTGGTTCGCTGGTTGGGGTAAATCTGGTGGAAAATGGTTATATACTCAAGGAAAGAGAAGGGGGGTTGACGATCTATTACGAACCTCACGGTTCTCACGACCCTAAACTGAAGTCCGCTGCGCCAATAGATGTAGTGATAACCCCGATAGTTGACTTGGCCCTACCCCTAGCGGGACCGATAATTAAGGGAATGTCGAATGCCCTAGAACTGGCAAAATGGGTTCAACCCCAAGTGATGATTCCTACAGCTGCTGGCGGGGATGTAGTTTTTGAGGGATTGCTAAATTCTCTGTTACGTGCTCGAGGAAGTATAGAGGAGTTTCGCGAGCAGTTGCAAGCAAATGGTCTGGATACCAGGGCGATCGCGCCGAAACCAGGCGATCGCATTGAACTAAAATTAGATCGGGTTCGTAGTAAGGACTTTAGTCCTTCAGGTGCGTAGGTTCGTAGTAAGGACTTTAGTCCTTCAGGTGCGTAGGTTCGTAGTAAGGACTTTAGTCCTTCAGGTGCGTAGGTTCGTAGTAAGGACTTTAGTCCTTACCAGCGCGAACCGGCGCAGGACATGGGTAGCTAGTCGGCTATTCGAGATTCGGCTAGGATACCCGGATAACCGATAACCTCTGTATACTTCCGGAATCGGAGGGAGATGGAACAGCAACCCTAGGGGAAGGGAAACAAATACGGATCTGCTGTGTCAGTAGTAAGGAATAATAGGATAAAGACAACCTGAGTACAAGTACCATGAAAGCTGAACGCATTATGTTGTCTGTGATGTCTGCCTGGTTGCTCGCTACTCCCCAGGTAATCAGCGCCCACCCACCCACCATGCTGGCCCAATTCAGGGGGGAAGAGCAGACGAGCATAGATGTCTATGAAAAGGCTAGCCCGAGTGTGGTGACCATTAAAGCTGGTAGGAGTTCTGGGTCTGGAAGCATTATCGCTGCTGAAGGGCTGGTTTTGACCAACGAACATGTGGTCAGAGACTCTCGCAGCGGTCAAGTTTTGGTGAAAACTGCTGAGGGGAGGGACTACATGGGTCAGGTAATTGCCACAGACCGAAAGAACGATCTGGCCCTGGTGCGACTGAATACCAATCAGCGTTTGCGGAGGATAAAGCTGGCAGATCCTAATAACATTCGCGTGGGTCAGCAGGTTTATGCGATCGGGAGTCCCTTTGGACTAGAGGGAACCTTGACTACTGGAATTCTCAGCCGCATTGATTCCAAAGATGGAGATTTGCAAACGGATGCGGCGTTGAACCAAGGGAACTCCGGAGGACCGCTGCTGAATTCCCAGGGTCAACTGATTGGGGTGAACAAATCGATTATTAGCTCCAGCCGCGAGGGAGGTAATATTGGGATTGGGTTTGCTACCAGCGTGCGCGTAGCCAGGGATTTTATTGCCCGCCACGCTGGCACCGGTGGTTATAACAATCCTCCAGATCGTAGGCGACCATATGAACCTGAGTATGAACCTGCGGGCGATCGCCCTCGCATGGGAGTGACTGTAAATCAGAGAATGATGGTGTTGCAGGTAGATCGGGGATCGCCAGCAGAGAGGGCGGGACTGATGGACGGCGACAGGCTGGTGGGGATTAACGGCCAGAGGGTGAGAAATATAGATGATGTCAGGAGTTTTCTCAATCGCTGTCCCCGGTCCATTGTGTTAATATACATCCGTAATGGTAGTCGCGCTCGGACTCAGGTCAATTTTTAAGTAAAACTATGGGCATCGCCAAGCCAATTGCTGACTGGTTAGAAGGTCGTTGGGTGACTCCCGCCTATGCGGGTTGGCTGCTAGCAGGACTGACCCTCTGTTTCTTGCTAGCAGCAGCCAATACAATGGTAGGCTGGCTCTACGTGCTGAGTGGGATTAATATAGCTCTGTTGGCAATTGCGGCGATATTGCCTCCCCGATCGCTCGTCGGCATTCAGGTCAAGAGGAGTCCCATCCCCCCGGTGAGTGCGGGCGATCGCCTGACGATCTCCATCGCGATTGAAAATCAGACTCTGCAACCGAAAACTCTGCTGGAAGTTCGCGATATTCTGCCCTTTGTCCTGGGGGAACCAGCGGAACAGGCGATCTACCTAATTCCCCCCAAGGGGTCTTCAAGTGGGTTTACTACTATCAGACCCAAAAACGGGGGATTTACCGCTGGCATCGGCTAGATTTGAGAACAGCAACCCTTCTAGGGTTGTTTTGGTGTCGGCGATCGCGGGATGCTGAAGCCAGGGCAATTGTATATCCTCAAGTATTACCCCTAAGCAATTGCCCAATTATCGATGGCATGGGCGAAAAATATGCCCTCAAATTTAGGAGCGATCGGCGAGGTTTCCAAAACGCCAGCGAAGGACTAACACGTGCCTTACGACCTTACCGGGTCGGGGATCCCTTTCGTTTAATCCATTGGCGTACCAGTGCTCGTCACGGGGAACTGTTAGTGCGAGAATTACAAGTAATGACGGGCGGTCAAGAAGTAATCATCTGCTTGGATACAGCTTTTACCTGGAATAGCGATGATTTTGAACAAGCAGTAATAGCTGCGGCATCTCTATACTTTTATGCTTCCCGGCGTCAGATGAACGCGAGACTCTGGACAGCAGCAACAGGTTTACTGCAAGGATATCGGGTAGTGTTAGAAGCTTTGGCAGCAACTAATTTTAATGAAAAAGTGAAAACTGATAGTTACTTACCCGATCGGCCCGCAGTATGGTTGACACAAAATCCTGGTAGTTTGAATGGGTTGCCCATAGGGAGTCGCTGGGTATTGTGGAGACCAGATGACTCAGAACCTACCGAGACAAACTTGGTGAATAATGATTATCCCGGTTTGACGATCGATCGAGAAGAAGAACTGGCAACTCAGCTGCAAAAGCGGCTATGGTAAGCCACCGCCCGAACCCTAGCCCGAACCCTAGCCCGAACCCTAAAGGGTCCGGCTACACAAACAAAGCCCGCCTGCGCGGGCTGTAGACAAAAGTAAGATGTTACTAAACAAAATGAAATAACTAATTTCCTCTTAGACTCGTTCCCTGGTTCCACCTGGGAACGCGCAACTGAGGCTCTGCCTCCTGTCTCTAGCTATTCTCAATTATCACATTTTTACGAAATTATCACATTTTAGACTCGTTAGACTCGTTCCCTGGTTCCACCTGGGAACGCGCAACTGAGGCTCTGCCTCCTGTCTCTAGCTATTCTCAATTATCACATTTTTACGAAATTATCACATTTTAGACGCGTTCCCTGGTTCCACCTGGGAACGCGCAACTGAGGCTCTGCCTCCTGTCTCTAGCTATTCTCAATTATCACATTTTTACGAAATTATCACATTTTAGACGCGTTCCCTGGTTCCACCTGGGAACGCGCAACTGAGGCTCTGCCTCCTGTCTCTAGCTATTCTCAATTATCACATTTTTACGAAATTATCACATTTTAGACGCGTTCCCTGGTTCCACCTGGGAACGCGCAACTGAGGCTCTACCTCCTGTCTCTAGCTATTCTCAATTATCACATTTTTACGAAATTATGTATCACATTTTAGACTCGTTCCCTGGTTCCACCTGGGAACGCGCAACTGAGGCTCTGCCTCCTGTCTCTAGCTATTCTCAATTATCATATTTTTACGAAATTATCACATTTTAGACTCGTTCCCTGGTTCCACCTGGGAACGCGCAACTGAGGCTCTGCCTCCTGTCTCTAGCTATTCTCAATTATCACATTTTTACGAATTGCGATCGCTCCCAACGATATTTTGCACTAGGATACCAAGGACGGTGTTTGTTCGACTTTTTATCGCTCGATAATTTTGATTTCCTTGCCCTCTTCTAGAGCTTTGACTGCTACCTCAAACAAAGAGATAGCCTTTTGCAGGACATCAGCTTTGTCACTATCTATCTTTTGAGCAAGACTGTCTAAAGTAGCATAAAGTTGGGGTGACATTTCCATAATGAGCTTGATTTTTTCTTGTGTAGCCATGGGCTCCACCTCTCCTTGCTAATATACATTTTGTTTTTTGTTCGCGCCTGGACCACGTCTAGATCGCGTTCATTTTCATTTTAGCAATCGTCCCCATAGATATCAAGTCTGGTTATATAGCACTCCTATCGGATCGCGCAGCGCAGCCATGTCTTTATGCAATAGGTCCCGATCGGCTACCGATGTTCCGGGCCCGCAACAGCACTTCATCGTCAGAACTCGCCGTCCCAATCTACTCAGGAGTTACCAGGTTTCTCGGTTTTCATGATTGTCGATTGCTATAATTATATTATCACTGTTTGCCAAAAAATTGTCAACCAGACATATTTTTCCAGAGCGATCGCTCCCACGAGATGCAGATCGCGCAGCGTGGCGCAGCCATAGGCGGGCTGACAGCGAAATCGCGCTTTTGAAATAACTAATCTCCTTTTGATTCTTCCCGAATAAAAGCCCAAGTAATGATGGCCAGCAGCAACAGGCCGATAATAATAGAAATGCCGATACTAATCACTGTCACTTACTCCTGATTAATTTAATTAACTCGTTCGTAGTAAACACTTCAGTGTTTCCCCGTGCCCCTGAACGGGGCACGGCAAGCGTATCCAGAGATTGGGGAAGCGGGGTTGAAACGGCGGGATGACAGCAAACTAATATTATCGGATGTTATTTTGGCGGGGAGGGTTCGGGGCTGAGAATCATGAGTTGATTCCCCTCACCGCTGTGCTGAATGACTACTACTGGGGGACGCGCTGCTAGCGGGGCGTCTTTGGGAAGAGTAGGGAATATATAAAACTGACTGTTGCTGTTTATCAGTAAACGCCATACAATGATATCGGAGGAGTTGGAGTCAGTTGTATTGTTAAGTTCTCGTCCTATCCACTGTTCGTATAATCCCCTGTCCCCGAAGTTTTTGGGAGAGGGGTCTGCTGTTTCGTCGTTGAGTTGGCTTCCTAATCCTAAACTATCCTCTTTGGTGACGAGAGTGATAACCGGTAAGGTAGAAGTATCGTTGACCGCATCCCGTCGGGCGTCAAGATATCCCTGGGTACGGGCGAGGAAAAATAAGATAGTTAATACCCAAGCTACTACTACGATCTCCCGGAAGAAAGCCCGATCGGAAGCGCTGCAAAAGGCGAAGCTTGCCCAGATTGACAAGTACCAGCATCATTCCTCTTGGTCCCCGTTTATTCTGATTGGAGATGGCAGCTAAGGAATTCAAAATTCTCAATCGTAGGTTTGGTTGAGGCCCGAAACCAAACCATCATACATTTCTGGATAGATCGCCATTCATTCCCAATTTACCATTCCCAATTTACCATTAAACAATATGTCATTACCAGATGAATTTTGGCAAGGTATCGAGCAATTCAACCAGCAAGAGTTCTACGCCTGTCACGATACTCTGGAAGCCTTATGGATAGAAGCCTCAGAACCAGAGAGAACTTTTTACCAAGGCATTCTACAAATTGCTGTCGCCATCTATCACCTCGGCAATGATAACTGGCGGGGTGCCGTTATCTTCCTGGGAGAAGGCATTTCTCGCCTCAGTCGTTACCTGCCAGACTATGCAGGACTTGATATCAACGAACTGCTAACCGAGAGTCAAGAACTCCTGAAGCAGTTGCAACAAGCTGGACCGGAAAATGTGAATTCAACTGCCTGGAAATATCCCCAAATTGTGAAGATAGTTGATAGTTGATAGTTTGTTTCGAGTCTTTGCGTTTCCAAAGACCGGGAAGGATCTGTTAGGATCTGTTATATTTCACTGGTCACTGGTCACTGGTCATCTCGTCCGGATCCCATAGTGCGGAGTTTGCAGTCGCGACGCCGGATCCTGTGCGGCCACGTGCAACAACTCTATATATCCGATCCAGTTGGCCTACCTGTTTGGTGTACCAGGATGCCGAATGTGAGTTATAATTAAATTTGAAACTCGATCAGCTCTCAAAAATGCTACTTTTACCCAAACTGCAAAGTTTACCAAATAGTTTTCCAATCGAAGGGGCAGTCAAGATCGAATTAGTTGAAGGCATTCCCATATTTCGTGCCTCTAGTCCCATTCAAGAACGGATTGATGCACTATTGGAAAAACAAAAAAAATTATTCCTCAACTCTGAAGAAAAACAAGAACTAGACTTATATGAAGAAATAGATGACTATCTCAGTCTTGTCAATAGAACTGTCCGCAACATTTACTTAAACCAAAATCAATTGAATTTATAAACAATGCCTGCTAGTCGTCAAATTACCCTGGCAGTCCGCGCAGGCGAGCTTTGTTTGTGTAGCCCTACCCTTTAGGGTTGGGGGCGTTGGGGCGTGGTAGCTTTAGTGCTTACTACGAACGGTTTATAAACTGCCCCAGGAGAACGATCGCGATTAATTTCCACTACTAAATCTACCAACTCTTGATTGCTAATCAGAGGTTTAACGAACAGTTCGGGATGGAGACTGCGCCAAAAATATTGCACGAATTCATCAATTATAGCATCGGTCATCCCCGACTTGCCAGCCGCGATCGCCTCTCGTTCGGCCTGCTGGCGCCATTCCTTACAGAGACGGTAATCAGTCGGGTACAGCACTAGCAAACGGTCTATATATTCCCAGAGGGGTAAATATTCCTGTAGTCTTTCATTCATGTCCCGGGCAAATTGGCGATCGCCCGCTGTAATAATCGGCGAAGGTGGAGAATCAAAAATTATCGGGTCGATCGGCCTGACACCCACAAACCAACCTTCAAACAAGACAATATCAATATTTTCTACGACTTCTGGTGCCGCGCGATCGCCCTCACCTCCCCAAGCAGACTTATCAAAGCGAGGAATTTCCACCCGTCCTTTGCCATCCCGCAGTTGCTGTAAAACAGTCATTCCCAACTGCACGTCATCGGTTCCCGGGGGACCGCGCCAGACCAGACGGGGGTCTTCTTGTTTCAACTGTTGGCGTTCGCCATAGGTTAAATACAAATCATCGATGGAAAGACTGAGACTATTGTATCCCAGTTGCTGTAGAATTAACATCAGCACAGATCCCAGGGTCGTTTTGCCAGTGCCCTGTCCTCCCAAAATGCCCTGGACTAGGGGCCGATCGCCCTGTTGTCTGGCCGTGCCCAACTGCATCCCTAAAGGTAACCACAGGTTCCAGAGAGTTGACAGCAGCAGATTTTCCCGGATCTGGGGACATAACCGCTGCACTTTGGAATATACCGAACAGAAGAGATGCGATCGCCCTTTAACGATTGTACTCGCATTTACTGGGTAATGCCAAAGGCCCGGGCCCTGGAAGAAGGAGCGATCGCCTCTCGTTCCAGCACCTGCCAGTCCGATCAACCCAGTTGTTCTCCTGTTACCAACTTTATCAGAATATCTAACATCAGGAATTCAGCTTAAAAGCCTCAACGAACAAACCGTAAATCAGACCAATTTTCAGCCCATTCAGCACCTCCGCCCATAAAATGCCCCTAAGTTGCTGCCCGCGACCGTAAATAATCCTACTGGCCAACTCTGTTAATAGTACCATAATTGCGGCCACCACCATATCCTGCTCGGCCCTCTGTCCCGAGAAACTAGACACCACCGATGCCAGTAGGAAACCGAACAGCAAACTAATTACCTGCAAGGATAAGCGCCGCCAGGGATTGCGCAATCCTCGGTTCAGCCGATCGCCTGCGTCATCTATAATTCTATTGAGGCGGGTATTCTGTGTCATGCCAATTTACTGGTAAAATGAGGAACTGATGATTGGTAGAAACTGGATGAACTATAGGTACTGGTTACAGCATTGGGAAAAACATCCCGTAGTTGCTTGGACCCTGTCGATTTTATGCTTATCTCTAGTAACTTGGCTGGCCTTCTTGCGGAATTTGGGCAGTATCGGTCTCATTGACGAGACCGAACCCCTATTTGCCGAAGCTGCCCGCCAGATGACAGTGACAGATGATTGGATCACTCCCTATTATAATGGTAAAACTCGTTTTGATAAGCCCCCATTGATCTACTGGCTAATAGCAATAGCATACAAAATCATCGGTGTCAATGAATGGGCAGTGCGCTTGCCCTCGGCCCTGGCAGCGATCGCCCTTACATGCTTTTGCTTCTACAGCTTAATCGTCATTAATAAATGGCAAAGCCAGGACCGGTTTCTGCCCCAGAAAGTCTGGTTATGGGCGGGGTTTAGTGCCACCATTACCGCTTTCAATATCCATACTATAGCATGGGGAAGAAGTGGGGTTTCTGACATGCTACTGAGTAGCTGCATGGGAACGGCGCTGCTGGCATTTTTCCTCGGCTACGCTGCTGGCAAACCCCAGGTAAAAGCACGTTGGTATTTGGCTTTTTACATCCTCAGTGCCCTGGCAGTGCTGGCCAAGGGACCGGTAGGAATTGTGCTGCCAGGGCTGATTATCGCTAGCTTTCTACTTTACCTGGGTAAGGCTAAGGAAGTCTTGCAGGAAATGCCGCTGCGGCGCGGTCTGTTGATTTTTATGGCGATCGCCCTACCTTGGTATATAATGGTAACTTGGGTGCATGGTTTAGATTATCTGGAATCTTTCTTTGGCTATCATAACCTAGAACGCTTTACCACTGTCGTGAATAAGCATTCAGCGCCCTGGTACTTTTACTTTATAGTGGTACTCGTAGGTTTTGCTCCCTGGTCCCTTTACTTGCCAGCGGCGATCGGGCAAACGAAATTCTGGCAGCGTCGATGGTGGCGTCATCAACCCCGCTGCCACCAGCTGAGTCTGTTTGCCCTGTTCTGGTTTGCCTCAATATTCGGCTTCTTCACCATCGCCGTCACCAAACTTCCCAGTTATGTATTGCCCTTAATACCTGCTGCTGCTATCCTAGTATCACAGCTACTGCGTCACCCAGATAAATCTTCTGGGAAAAACTACCCCATGTTGTGGAGCGCGATCGCCAATGTCCTGTTTGCCTGTGCTGTTGCTGGGGTGCTTCTCTATAGTCCCCGCTGGCTAGGAGAGGATCCTGCCATGCCCAACTTACCCCAAGCACTGCTGGAGTCGGGGTTAATTATCAGGGCCGTCTCGATCTTGACCTTAGCCGCCGCTGCTGCTACAATATTAATCCTGACACGCCGAATAACTTGGCTTTGGGGAGTAAACCTGTTGGCTTTTATTGCTATCACGATCTTTGCGCTCGCGCCACTATTTTCCCTGATCGACGGCCAGCGTCAGCTGCCCTTGCGGCAGTTAGCCCAGACAGTAGTCGAGGTAAGACTGCCAGCAGAAAAGTTGATCGTGATTGGCTTTGAAAAACCCAGTTTAGTATTTTACACTGGGCAGCCGGTAAAATACTATCTGCAAGCCAGAAAAGCGGTCAGACGCACGATACAAATGGCGATTAGAGAACCAACACCGGAGACTATCTTGATTTTGGGCGAGTCGAAAAAAATTGCTAAAATTGGATTTAGCGATCGCCAGTATCAGTATTTAGGTAAAGCTGGAGCTTATGAACTCCTGCGCGTATCCAAGCATGAATTTCTGAAACTTTAACTCAAGGTGATGGCGATAATTTACAATTAGTAATTAGCAATGAACCAGGGAGAAATGATGACATTCCATAACCCGCCAACAGAGCAACAAGGTATTTATCGTTACGATCCAACCAGCATCAAAACGGGGGGCAGAGATTTCCCGAAGTGGGAGAAGATGGAATCCGGCGTTATTGTGAGGAAAATGCGGGATAATCTAGTAGACAAAGGTAAAGTTTCAGAACCTTTAATCCAGCTATTGGAAAATATAACGGCGACAGAGTTGCAGGCGGGTAGATACGTAGTGAGTCCCAAAGCCCTGTTCTACCGCGACCAGAGCGGACTGGAACCAGATCCCTAACAGCATTAACATCTAATCATTGTCAATTGCTAATTGTTCGTGGCTAATTGTTCATGAGGCGATCGCCCCCTTGACATCAGCTCGGACAGATCCGGGCGATCGCTACTTTATATCCTTATATCTCCGGTGTTTAATATTAAGTAACCGGCGCTAAATTATTAGACCGGCGATCCGCCCGTCGGACGAACTAACCAGAAGATGCGGCCACCTGAATCACCTGCAACAATGTAGAAGATGCTGGCAGAGAACCAGTCTGTACTAGACAGGGAAATACTGAAAGACCCTTGACTTGATTAGCAGGCTGAGTGGTTGACTGACTTATTGTTATTAAAGGTAGAGAAGCAAGGGTTTCGTTCTCGCTTAACTCCTGCAACAAAGCCAGAGGGTTTAATAATCCAGTATCGTTGAGTAGGATGATATCAGGCTTCCAGATTTTTGCCAATAGTGAAGCCTGATCCAGATCCGAAGATTCGATAATTCTGTGCTGAGGCGTGGAGTTCGATCCCCAGTTAAACAGGTTGCAACAACCTGTATTTATAGCACTAGCACTCAAACAGAGAATTGTCAGCTGCCGACGATCGATTTCTGGCGGCGCTGTCTCGTGAGTAGTGCTTGAGGCGCTCCCACGAGAAAGCGAAGGGGCTAGTTGTCCCATCAAGCGAGATAACTGCTTATGCAATACCTGGCTTTCTACAGGTAAGCTCAAAAACTCATCAACTATGATATCATCCAGGTTAGCTGTGCTTGCGCTTGAGATCGCGATCGCCCGAATATGGCAAGTTGCTGGATCGGACTTAAGTTGCTTGAGTACCTCTGCCCCCGATAAGAGGGGATTAGTCAGATTCGAGAAGATCGCACTCGGTTGCAGGCACCTAGCTTTCTGCAGGGCTTCCGCCTGAGAACGGGCAACCAGGCCGAAGTAGCCTAACTCCCGCAGCTGCTCTGTCAAATCTGAAATAACGTCCGGGTTTGTCTCTAGGATCAACATTAAGGAACTCCCGATCGTTGGCCTATCTACCCGTTCTGCCCGATCATCTGCTGCGGGTAATAGCAGAGTAAACTCGCTACCTTTACCTTCTCTCGAAATAAAAGTGACTTCGCCACCATGTAGTTGCGCCAGACCTTGAGTTAAAAGCAGTCCCAAACCCGTGCTGGAATTGCTTTGAGTGAGGGGATTTTCCAGTTTTGGGAATTTTTGCAAGATTAACTGCTGCGAAGGATCCCTAATACCCACACCTTTATCCCACACCGTAAAGCCAATCCAATTATTACTCCAGTTGCTGACTCGTAAGCCAATTTCATCTGTGGGGTCTGTAAACTTGACGGCGTTGTCCAGCAGGTTAAGCAGCATCTGCTGCAGGCGCAACTCATCAGCCACGATCTCCTCTAAATTGGGTGCGATTTCCAGGATAAAGCGCCGAGAGTCTCCCACCTCAGACAGTGACTGCTGTACGCGATCTTTGGCACCCTGGCAAACTTTCGCGATCTCAACAGAGTCAAGTTTGAGCAATAGTTGCCCAGTTTCTAGGCGACTCAAATCCACTAAATTGTTGACTATCTTCATCAGCTGACGCCCGCTTTCACGGATCTGTCCGGCGTACTGGGCTTGCCGTTGGGTTAATGGGTGTTGCCCGTCATTCAACAGCAGACTGGACAAACCGAGAATTGCAGTGATCGGCGTCTTGAGTTCGTGACTGATGCTGAGTAAAAATTCATCTTTGCGGACCTGCTCCATCTCGGCATTTTCAGCTGACATTTTCCGTGCTTCTGACTGTGGTGAAATCTGAGTCGCAAGCACCAGCCATAGGGGTTCTAGACCACGAGATGATACCTTACATGTTCTGCCTTCACTCGTGACTGCTCTATTATACTCGTCGCCTTCGATGTCTAAAGGGCGCACTACTCGTACTGCCCTTACGACATCGCTCGCTCCTACTCTTGTCAGCACTGGACTACAAACCGCTTGCTCCCATGAAGCTGCATCTATGCTACATAAACTGGCTAACTCTGGGTGGATATTGTCTAGAGGAATTTTCACGAACTGCCATGACCCCACTGTTTCTTCTAGGACTGGGTCAAATTCCATACTCACTGGGCAACACAGAGGTGAAAACAAGGCGGTAGCTGTCTGTGCTAGACTTATCTGGGCCGCATAGGACGGGGGAGTTAACTTCTGCGATGCAGTTTCCAGTCCGATTCCAGTCTCTCGCGGGAATTGCTCCGACCAAGCTACGCCATGCCATATTTTCGCTCAAGACAACGCCAGAATTGCTTTGCAGCCTTAGAGGCATCGGTAAAATCTCCAAGATTTCCACCAGAGAATTGGCATCTAGCTTCTCCGAAGGCCGCAAGGGTCTGATACCCCGATTCTGGTATAATACATTTGACCCTGCTGTCGGGGTCGGTACTGGCTCTTCGAGATCTTTACTGACTAGGTATTTCAACAGGCTGTGACAATCGAGCAGTCCTAAGAACTCTCCATCAGAATTTACCAAGGCTACTGGACCAGTGCCAGATTGGGTTCCCTGGTACTCTCGACAGAATTCAGACCAGCGAAGGTCAGCAGGTATGGTCGCGATCGCTTCCACGATCGGGGTTTGCGATAGGGGCTGCTGCCAATCTAGAGCCTTTCCCATCAGGTAGGGCATTAACTTGGAGAGATTTACCAATCCCACTGGTTGCTGGCGGTCATCGACCACTATGATTTGTTCCCAATGCCCCTGGCCAAATATACTAATGACTTCTGCTGCGGCAGCAGTCTGGAGGCAGACGGGAACTGGAGCGATAAATTTTAGTAGAGGGGTGCTATTCATTGACATGGCCAAACAGCGAGTGCGGGCAGGACACGTAGCCCGGTAGCGTGTTGCTTGCCCTTCCCGAGTCGAACCGGGGATCGCCCAGGGGCAAATGCTTCAAGGGGTAGGCTACAGATCAATTATGGCGGACGTAACGCACCAACAGGTACCTTGTCATCATAATTTGTAACAATTTTTTGTTTAAATGCTTCAAATAATGTAAAGTATTATTAGGAAAACTCCCATAAACAGAGTTTTTCTGGTCCACGTAGCAACTGAGTTCAGGTGTCCCATACGGTCTCGCGTTCTCCCCTGTCAATCTGTACTTTCCTCCGCTCTGATGCCCTGGAGCGATCGGTACTCCAATTCTTGAGTGCCGATCGCTATCAGGTCATCCCGATCGCGGCATATCGGGAATTTTTCCGCCTGCTCTCCCAGTCCAAACAGCAGATCGATTGCCTGATTTTGCAAGAGGTGCCGGAATTGCCTCAAATTGTCCATCAACTGAGTCAACTACGTACCCTGCTACCAATGGTGGTGCTCTCCCGTTCCCTAGCATCAACTGGCGGGACCGGGAGCTTGGGTACAACTGAGGATCGATCTGAGACACCAGGATTATATGATAGCTACTATAGGACTGCTATCCGGGTGTCGGTAGCTGAACTGGAACAGATTCCCGACGCGATCGAACTGGCGATCGCCGAATTCCTCAAGCTCTCTGCTCTGGGTGTTGACCTGTCCGATAGTAAAAATTCCTTAGATGCTCTGACTACTCAGAGCTTGTTAACACTTCAGCAGCGACGTTTAGCCGAGAAGCTGAAGGAGCGACTGGGATATCTAGGCGTGTATTACAAAAGAGACCCCAAAAACTTCTTCCGCTATCTGCCACCGGCACAAAAAAGGGAGTTGCTAGGGAACCTGAAAGCGGATTATCGAGAAATAATCTTAAGTTATTTTGATAATGATAATAGTCTGAATCAAACAATTGATGAATTTGTTAATCTATGTTTTTTCACGGATGTTTCAGTTCCTCAAATTGTGGAACTTCACATGGATTTAATGGATGAATTTTCCAAACAATTACAACTGGAAAATCGCAGGGAAGAGATATTACTTGACTATCGCCTGACATTAATTGATATCATAGCTCATTTATGTGAAATGTATAGGCGATCGATTCCCAGAGAATCATAATTGAGGGGGGATTAGTTGGGCAATAAATGTAGATAAAGTAAAAAGTAGAAAGGAAAAAAGATTATGATACCGCTAAAAAAAACATACATTCTCAAGCTGTACGTGGCGGGAAATACTCCCAAGTCGGTACGGGCCTTGAAAACGCTGAATGATATCCTGGAACAGGAGTTTCAAGGGGTATACGCCCTGAAGGTAATCGATGTGCTGAAAAACCCCCAACTGGCGGAAGAAGATAAGATATTAGCTACGCCAACCCTGGCGAAAATCTTACCGCCACCGGTGCGGAAGATAATCGGCGATCTCTCAGACCGAGAAAAGGTGCTGATTGGACTAGATCTGTTGTATGATGAACTACGAGAGGATGAGCGCAACAGTTGAATTAATAGAGAAAAATTAACCAAATGCAGCGGCCCAGGTAAAAATTGACAAAAATTCTCTGGACAAGGAGAATGACAAAAAGAAATGAATAAAGTTAAGAAAAATCTACAGCAAGAAGAAGAGTTGATGACTGGGGTAAAAAAGATTCGCACCCTGATAGAGGGCTTCGATGATATCAGTCATTCCGGTCTGCCAGTAGGTAGAAGCACCCTAGTCAGTGGCACATCTGGTACTGGTAAGACTTTATTGGCAGTTCAGTTTATCTATAATGGCATCACCCATTTTCAGGAACCGGGGGTGTTTGTCACTTTTGAAGAGTCTCCCTCGGACATTATTACAAATGCTCAAAGTTTTAATTGGGATTTGCAAAAGTTCGTAGATGAGGGCAAGTTGTTCATTCTGGATGCTTCCCCGGATCCAGAAGGACAGGATATCGTTGGGAATTTTGACCTGTCGGCCCTGATCGAACGCTTGCAATACGCGATTAGAAAATATAAGGCGAAGCGGGTGTCAATCGACTCGGTGACGGCTGTGTTTCAGCAGTATGACGCGGCCTCGGTAGTGCGCCGGGAAATATTTCGCCTGGTGGCACGCCTGAAACAAGTAGGGGTGACTACCATCATGACTACAGAACGGGAGGGGGAGTATGGACCAGTCGCCAGGTTTGGGGTGGAGGAGTTTGTCTCAGATAATGTGGTAATAGTCCGGAATGTGTTGGAAGGGGAACGCCGACGCCGGACCGTGGAAATCTTAAAGTTGCGGGGTACGACTCATATGAAAGGTGAGTACCCCTTTACCATTACCAATGATGGCATTAATATTTTCCCATTGGGGCCATGCGACTGACTCAACGTTCTTCCAATGTTCGAGTTTCCTCTGGGGTGAAAACTCTGGACGAAATGTGTGGCGGCGGTTTCTTCAAGGATTCCATTATTCTGGCCACGGGGGCCACGGGTACGGGTAAGACCCTTTTGGTGAGTAAGTTCTTACAAAATGGCTGTACTAAGGGCGATCGGGTAATCCTGTTTGCCTACGAAGAATCCCGGGCCCAACTGTTCCGCAATGCATCTTCCTGGGGGATCGATTTTGAATATCTAGAACGCCAAGGATTGTTAAAACTCTTCTGCGCCTACCCGGAATCAGCAGGGTTGGAAGACCACCTCCAGATGATTAAATCGGAGATTACTGAGTTTAAACCCTCTCGCATCGCGATCGACTCTCTCTCAGCTTTGGCCAGGGGAGTAAGTAACAATGCCTTTCGCCAGTTTGTAATTGGCGTCACTGGTTATGCCAAGCAGGAGGAAATTACGGGCTTTTTCACCAATACCACCGACCAGTTCATGGGGTCTCATTCGATTACCGATTCCCACATTTCCACGATCACGGATACAATTTTGATGTTGCAGTACGTGGAAATCAGAGGAGAAATGTCCCGCGCCATCAACGTGTTCAAAATGCGGGGTTCCTGGCACGATAAAGGCATCCGCGAGTATACCATCAGCGCCCACGGTGCGGAAATTAAAGATTCCTTCCGCAACTATGAAGGGATTATCAGTGGTTCTCCTTCTAAGATGTCTGTGGACGAAAGGGGCGAACTTGCCCGCATTGTCAGAGGGGTGCAGCAGAAAACAGATTAATAAGTGTTAAAGCGTAGTAAGCGCTTTAGCGCTTACTACAAACGGATATTATCAGCTTAAAAGAGTCAAAATCCCCTCGTACATCTCAATTACCTTGTCTTCACCACCATCAGCAACAATATGGGCAAAAGCGGGGGATGAATTGGCCTCAATCAGCCACCATTGGCTATTCTTATCAATAGCAATATCTAAACCACAAAAAGGAATCATCTTTTTGACAAAAATTGGCGCACAAAATTGTTTTATCTGGGCTAATAATCTCCCATCCTCGATTAAAAGTGCCTTGGCCCCCTCCCAATGTAACGGACTTAAATTTCCCTGGAACTTGGCCCCGCGTATACTCTTTTCATAAGCAAAAGATAATTCACCATTAACATAAACTGCCCGGTACTCTGTTCTGATGCGCAGATATTCTTGCGCTATGGCTATTCGATCGAAGTCTTTACTGTTGATATTAAATATTGCCTCGATCGCCTCTTTCAGTTCTGATTTACTATTTACCTTAAAAACATTATTACCAGTCGTACCGCTATTTCTCTTAACTATCAAAGGATATTGAAACTCCTTGGAAATGCTGGTTAAAATTTCTGCAATAGTTTTTTCTTTTTGCCCCTGAAAATATTTAGGATCGGCATGAGGATTGACAAATGCTCGGCCACGAGGCATGTTGATGACATCTTTGAAAAAGCTGTAAAAGTAATCTTTATCTTCACATAACCGCGCCACCCCATGGGAGTGTAACGGCGTTGTAAAATTAATAAACAGGTAGGAATTATTTTTGCCTAAAACTTCCACCATATTCCGATCTTTATGGTAAATTTTATAGTCAACTCCCATTCTTTGACAAGCTTTAATTAAGACTTTGAGATTTGTGTTCATAATACTTACCCTAACCATTTTTGCAGGGTATTCTGCAAGCTTTCCAAGAAGCGCAAGTAGATCCAATGGAGAAGGATATCAACTGCTTTTGACCACACGCCAATACCACCGGTTGGGTTTCGGACCTCTACCAACCTACAGTCTTCCTATCACCGGTTGGGTTTCGGACCTCTACCCAACCTACAAACGAGCACGGAGGGATTTGAACCCCCGGCACCCAGAACCGGAATCTGGTGCTCTATCCACTGAGCTACGTGCCCTGATATTTTCCTACTATAGCACTCTGGGGTAAAATTGCAACAATTTTTGGTCAAGATTGACGAAAATTATTGATTTAGACTATCTGTGGCCATAAGGTGGGCATGGCCCACCCGACAACAGTTATTTCAGCTGAAAGCTAGTACCCCGGTAGCATCCTTGAAAAGAAGTCAGTTGGGTCCTAGTGTACTGTTCCAGTCTCTGCACTAGCAAAGGCTTGTATTCCAAGGTATTGAGCCATTTATAGGAGAAATGACCTGGACGATACCTAATTCTTTTATGAATATACTTGTCAACGGGAACTCCGTCAACCCCTGAGATGCTTTGCTGGTGGTATCCATTGAGGATGATCTGCTCGATTTCCACTCCTGGGGACAGGGTGAAATTCCAATGTACCGGTTCATAGGAGGACAGAGCCAGAATAATAGGTTTCTCTTGACGCTGCACCTTCACCTCCACCAGTCCCGTGGGATGATATCCAGCACTATGGTCCGATCGCGCCTCATATACACTAATTACATGCAGCTCTTTAGAACCCATAGTTCGGGCAAAATAGGCCGAAAAATCTCCTGAACCACCTTCACCGCAGGCGACTAGAGGAGTTTCGGTTGCAGCTGGCTGCCGTTCCAGAATTGGCTTCAACCAATACCAACCACCGACACCCACAGCAGCGATCGAAGCGGCACCCACCCCGAGAGGGATGAGATTTTTCAGGTTGCGGAAACCCTCAGAGTTTGTCAAGCGCTCCAGGTTATCCTTGATAGCGTCACCAATTTCTTGGAAGAAATCGTTGTTGCCATCCAGAGAGGCTAACAATGCCAAACTTTCCGGCGCTTCCAGCAGACTTTGCACGTCCGGACCCAGACCTACATAGAGATTTCTGCTGTGCCGGTCTAAAAGGAGCCAGTATTGGTCTGCTGCGGCCAGGTTATAGTCTTGCACTGAGGGACTGACTTGGGGGTGTTGCAGGAAAACCTGCCAGGCCACACCATTACCGGTGCCGATGTTGTCCCCATCATTGTACATGACTTGGTTGAGTTGGGGTTCCCAGTGCCAAGCTACCCAACGACTATTAGCTTGATAGCCTAGAGTTCTTTCCAGTCGGGATGGGCCGTAGCGTTTAAGCGTTCAACTAAATTGGACATCTCGCTTCCAGGCTGTTTACAGTTTCGTCTATGATAACTTCTTTTGTGGTCGGTTGGGTTGAGGTCCGAAACCCAACCGGAGATTGCTGCGGCACAATGGTTCCCGACTGCGGCGCTATGGTTGCAGCCTGCTGCTGGTGGGCGGTGCCCACCCTACCTGTTGCTACCTAATTTTCGGACAGAATTTTATCGATCTCGTCGGGAGGTACTCCCATTTTTAGTAAACGTTGGGCTAACTTTTCGGCCCGTTGGCGTTCTGCTTCGGTTTGTTGGCGTTCGGTTTCGACCTCTTGTTCTAAGGTTTCGGCCCGTTGGCGTTCGGTTTCGACCTCTTGTTCTAAGGTTTCGGCCCGTTGGCGTTCTGCTTCGACCTCTTGTTCTAAGGAAACATTCCGTTGTTCCAAGGTTTCTATTTTGGCTTGTTCTGCTTTAACCAATTCGTCCACTGACGGCGGATCGAGTAATTCTTTTACCGATAAAGTGAACTCCTCAAACTGACTGGAAATAATTGATTTCTCTTCAGGGAAATCTACAAAACTATATCCTTCTTCATTGTGAGAATTTGCAAACACGCGCACTCGTTTCTTTTTCGGATCTACTATCCAGTATTCGGCAATTTCCGCCAGTTCGTATTCGCTGCGTTTAATCTCATAATCATTTTGGCGATTGCTGCTGACAATCTCTATTACCAGCATGGGCTTTCGATCGAAATCTAAGACACCAGCACCAGGGCGATGACGAACTTCATTCCAAACAGCGTGGCTATAGACTACCACATCGGGAATTCGAGATGTATTTTCTTCCGTTCGGACACCGGTTGCTAAACCCTCCACGGCTAAATCCAATTTTTTGGCCGCAAAGTAGCGCTGGAACTTATGAACCAGAAACCTGTAAATATTGGTATGATTGTGGGTCGTTGCTCCCATGGGTATCAATTTCCCCCTGACTAATTCATAGAGAACACCAGGTTCTCCTTCATAGGAGAGATATTCTTGGAAAGTGAACAGATGTTCTCCGATGCGATGTTCAATTTCAGGAGGTTCCTTGATGGCCACCTCCGTTCCTGGGACGACAGCTTGAGTCATAATAGACCTCCCTTGCGATCGCGTTATGCAACTATTATAGCACGGGTTCAGCCCGGGCTCTGCCTCAGAATGTACGTTCCTTGCCAGAGTCAGGGAACGAGTTCTGGCGTGAGTCAACGATCGCTCTTATACTATCCCTCGTTGCTAGTTTCTAGCTAGCAACGTTTCCAAGAGGCTCTGCCTCGTGTCCTGACAGGAGGCAGAGCCTCAGAATGTACGTTCCCTGCCAGAGTCAGGGAACGAGTTCTGGCGTGAGTCAACGATCGCATAGCCTGGGAAACAATACTGGTAAAATTGTTTTTATTGTACCACAGATGACAGCGATCGGGTTGACGGGGCGATCGCCCTATGTTGCTGGCTCTGCTGGCACCGGTTAATGGGGCGATCGCCAATGTTATGTAATCGCGAATGTTATGTAATCGCCAAAATAATGTAGGGGCACAGCGCCAGCGTATCAACAGATTATCGGTTCATTCGATCGATATAATATCGCCGTGCCCCGGCCTGTGCGCCCCGGTAAAATGCGATCGCCAATGTCCTGTGTGCCCGGAAATGATGCGATCGCCAATGTTCTGGCGGGGCACGGCAATAGAGATCTTTTGGTTTATATTGTTGTTTTATCGGTGCGCTGACGCTGTGCCCCTACCGGTGGCATCTGGTGGTAAGAAACCAGATTTTGAGCAAAATCTAGTTTCACGGGTTGCGATCGAGAGGTTAGGGTGGTAAGATATAATAGCTAACAGGACGCTATAAGCTGTCCGATTGGTAAGGTGTTACTGTCCCCGGTTTTGCAAAAAAACCGGGTTTATGCTATATGAGATATCTACCCACAGATATAAAAATGACCGACAAAACAGAACGAGATTAGACGATTATTTTAGAACTCAGATGGAGTCGAACAAATAACTCAGGCATTAGCAGATTATCCCACAGAATCTTTACAGGTAGTTGGCCACGGGGCACCAGGTTGCTTGTATTTAGGCAAGACCCCTCTGGATAGAGAGAATTTGTCACGATACAGCCAGCAACTGATGGAGTGGGGAGTTGCTGATATCGGACTGTACCCATGTAATGTAGCAGCCGAAAATAATTCAGAATTTATGTTGCGCCTGCACCAACTGACGGACTCCTCCCCCTTCCCTCTCACCGCCCCTGCCCCCTCCAAATCCTGATATCATAGTCCTTGTCCTCGTAGTCGCATGGACGCCAACTACACCCACTACCACTGACGATTGTCTGCCCATCGGGACTAAAGACGACGCTAAAAACCGGGTCCGAATGACCAGTGAGGGTACGCAGTAACCTGCCGCTTCCCAGATTCCAAATCTCGATCGTATCGTCCCTACTACCACTGGCTAACAACTGCCCATTGGGACTAATGGCCACGCTCTCAACACCGGCAGAATGACCAGTGAGGGTACGCAGTAACCTGCCGCTTCCCAGATTCCATCGTATCGTCCCTACTACCACTGGCTAACAACTGCCCATTGGGACTAATGGCCACGCTATTAATCCAGTCGGAATGACCAGTGAGGGTACGCAGTAACCTGCCGCTTCCCAGATTCCAAATCTTGATGGTATTATCCCAACTGCCACTGGCTAACAACTGCCCATCGGGACTCAAGGCGACGCTCAAAACCGAGTCGGAATGACCAGTGAGGGTACGCAGTAACCTGCCGCTTCCCAGATTCCAAATCTTGATGGTATTATCCCAACTGCCACTGGCTAACAACTGCCCATCGGGACTCAAGGCGACGCTCAAAACCGAGTCGGAATGACCAGTGAGGGTACGCAGTAACCTGCCGCTTCCCAGATTCCAAATCTTGATGGTATTATCCCAACTGCCACTAGCTAACAACTGCCCATCGGGACTCAAGGCGACGTTCGTAACCGGGTCGGAATGACCTTTGAGGGTGTTGGCTAGAACGTAGTTTGTGGGAGAGGGGTAGATAGGCTTGTAACTATTAATCGGAATGCCAAAAAATTCCGATGCCCCAACATAAGGATCGCGAATGGCGAGTCCATTAATACCCACTACATTACCTTGTTCATCCAGTATCGGACCGCCACTCATTCCCGGTCTAATAATACTTGTATGGACTAAACTATAGCCCTCCCCAGTCTTGGACTCAGTTGAGGCAATATTGCCATCGCGAAACCGATATTCCCGTTCTTTTCGGTTCGACGGACCTATTGTACTGACCCAACCTGAAACATAGATTTTCCTACCTACAACTAATTGCGATGAATCCCCTAAATTGGCCACGCGGTAACGTCGGGTGCTAGTAAAACGCAAGACTGCTAAGTCTATTCCCCCAGGTTGACACATGTCTTGATTGGCATTAACCCGATAGCGACGGCCCGCGTGAGTAATAATAGTATAGGTTCCTGGAGTTTCGATCGCGTGACAGTTGGTCAGGACAGTATAAGTATCGCCTCGTTTGCCCACGATCGCGCCAGAGACATTTTCCGGTCCATCGATCCGCACAGTAATTTCTTGAGCAATTTTGCCAACTTCTTCGGAGGATAACCCCACAGCGATTTGAGGCTGCACCAGGGCCAAGGTAGCCGCCACACCAAGTAACGCTGCGGGTATTTTATAGGATAGTTTCATAGTTCTGTGAGTCAATCAATCCTACATTCGGAGCATTGTATATCCTTTGAAAGGGATGGAGAAGAACCTGTCATTCCGAGGGGTGGACAGACTGCGACCAATAAACTTCCAGCGGTTCGGCGAGGTTCTTTACCGGTCCTCTCATGTCCCCATCGGAACCGGTCCTCTCATGTCCCCATCGGAACCGGTCCTCTCATGTCCCCATCGGAACCGGCGAGGTTCTTTCCCTGAACATTCATGTTCAAAACCTCTCTGTCGAGGTTATTTACTTGAACATTCATGTCCAAAACCTCACCGACGAGGTTTTTAACCCCAACATTCATGTCCAAAACCTCACCGACGAGGTTTTTAACCCCAACATTCATGTCCAAAACCTCGTCGGTGAGGTTTTTAACCCCAACATTCATGTCCAAAACCTCACCGACGAGGTTTTCAACCCCAACATTCATGTCCAAAACCTCACCGACGAGGTTTTTAACCCAAATATTCATGTCCAAAACCTGAACTGCGAGGTTTTTTACCTGAAAAGTCATGTCCAAAACCTGAACTGCGAGGTTCTTTACCGGAAAATGCAAGTCCCAAACCTCTCTGGTCTCCCCTCGCAATCACATATTGGCTGCTCCCGTCGTGAAGCACCCGCTTACCACAGACTCTCAGAGTCTTGAGAGTTTTCCTCCTCAACTGGTTGCACCGGTTGAGAGTTTCCCTCCTGAACTGGAAGTAGATTTATCCACGGTCAACCCAGATAATTATTGGCACATTTCCCTTGCTCGTGCGCGCGATCGTGGCCGGTACACCATCACGGCTACCGCAGAAGAACTTATTGTTGCTTTGGGCCGCACCCGGTTCTGTGGCGGCGGTGGTCCCTAGGGTTAAGGCGAATAACCCAGTCAGGATTTGCCTGAATAACTGGTATTTCATTTCCTCGCTCCCTCAGGGAATCACCTAAGAACATAACTATGATATCATATCTATAGAATTAGTCGGCTAGAAGCTAGAAACCGGGTTTCTTGTCCAGCTATCAACAAGAAATCAATGATCTCACCAGAGAACGGTTTCTTAACCACAGCCGTTATTAACATTCCTATCAACGACGACGACTTGTCCGAAGGCACGGAAAACCTCAATCTCACCTTAGTCAATGCCACCGAAGCGACGATCGGCAACCAAAACACGGCCATTGTCAGCATATAGCTCATCTTGAAGGCTTTGATGTGATACAGCCGCCCGAACCCTAAAGGGTCCGGCTACGAGAACCAAGCCCGCCTGCGCGGGCTAGAGTTACCCTTCTTTACCCCTATCCCAGACCTTAAATAGTCACAAGGAGAACGCAAGATTGTTAATCCTCTAGAAAACATCAGCAACAAGAACCTCAAGCACATCAGTAAGCATTTACCAGAATTTCAGCAATATGATGCCAACCTCACCCTGGATGATATAGTTAAACTAGGTCAAGAAATTGCGAAACGCCCGGAAAACTTCATGGGGACTCCAGGCGATAGACAATTTTTTGAGCAAGATGTCATGTTAGGAGAACAGACGATCCGAGTCCGGGTTGTTCTTAATGCTATAGGAAGCATTCGTTCCGTACATATTAGGAAAGAGTCAGAATGATCGACATTAAATGGACATTAGATGAAGAAGAAGGAATAGATCCCATAGATCCATTGGGCGACATTACCCTCACGGATGGTCGGACAAGTTTCAGCGTAGAATCGACTTATTTAGATTCCTGGTTTTCGGCATTGATTACAGGAATAAAAGCAGTAAAATCGGGCCACATGGCCACAGTTGAAGTTGCTGAAGAACCCGATATACTTATCTTTGAACCGTGGGAGTCAGGGATGATCCTATCCTATCAAAACAGTGCTTTGCGGGTCAAGCAAATTGAGGAATTTATGGAAATATTCAGACATGCAGCTCATAATTTTCTCTGTCAAGTCGATAACCAGACAGGATGCGATCGCAATCCTTTGCTCAATTTAATTCGCGATTTCTTAGAAGCAGAGAAAATCCCCGCCTTAAGCGCTAAAGCGCTTACTACAAACAAAAGCATTTGCGTGAGATAAAATCATATCACCCATGTCAAGTGATTCAGCCCTCCCTTTTTCCCCTCATCCTGCTGGCGAGAAATCAGTAATCAGTTTGAGGGTAACACCGTTTTGGGCCGCCGCATCTGCTTGGCGAGCGTCTACTGTAATTAAGGGGCAATCCAGATTCAAGGCCAAAGCAATATAAAGGGAATCATACACTGCCAATTGACGATTCAAACCAATTTGCAAAGCCTGCAACAGGAGATCCTTTACTGGTACAATCTGGAAAGGTAAAGCTAACAGTTCATCAATAAATTGCTCCGCATCTGTCTGTGGTAGTCCTTGAAAGCGCACATTCTTCCAAAAAACATTGACGCACTCGATCAGACAAAACTCGGGAATATATAAGAGATCGCCTTGATGCATCCGCTCCAACAATACCCGCACCTAGGGCGTGTATTGCTCTATGATGAAACGCTGAATCACTACACTGGTATCAACTACATAAGTTGCCATTATCTGTCTCGATCCTCCCGTAGCATTTCTACAACTGATGGCGCTCCTGGTGGTGGAGTCCACATATGGCTGTCGATCGACTCCAAGGTCTTCTTCAAAGCCACTTTGTCTATTACTGGTTCAGGTTGTCGCCAGTACCGCATCATCCGATCGTCCACCACTTCTGCAATCAAAGCTTTGAGTTCCTCTACTGTCAAGTCAGCTATTACTCGCTCTCCCATTTTCACTAACTCCTTCTCTTAACTTTTTTTTGCCTGAAATCATTGTAACACAATTTTTTACGCACAAAATTGGCATCAAATTTATTCCTTGCTATTATCTATCTCGATCTGCACGCAGCATTTCTACAACCCCTGGCCTGCCCGCTCCTGGTGGACTCCTCCACCTATGGCTAGCGATCGACTCCAAGGTCTTCTTCAAAGCCACTTTGTCTATTACGGGTTCGGGTTGTCGCCAGTACCGCATCATCCTATCGTCTACCACCTCAGCAATTAAAGATTTGAGTTCGTCTACTGTCAAGTCAGCTATTACTCGCTCTCCCATTTTCACTAACTCCTTCTCTTACATTATCATGGTAACACAATTTTTGGCATTTTCACCAAATTGGCATCAACTTTATTCCTTGCTATTATCTATCTAACAGCAGCATCGCGATTTCATCCCCCACCGACGATTGTGACAATTTCCAGGCGATCGCCCTCTTGGACTAGGGTCTGGGACCAGAATTGGCGATGCAGAATTTCTCCATTATACTCAACAGCCACCATGCGAAGATTTAACCCCAATTGCTCTAACAAAGTAGGCAAGAGGGTATGGGGTGGGCAAGTACAACATTCACCATTTACTTGCAGCGTAATTTGACTAGACATCATTAGGAATCAATCTTGTTGACATATTTAATAGTTTCAATACTCCTCAGTTGAGAGAGGAAATACTGAGTGGCTAAAGTTGGCTCCTCCGCCTGCACGATCGCTCGGACAACAGCGATGCGCTGGGCGCCAGCGGACAGCACCTCATTGCAGTTATTCACATCAATGCCCCCGATGGCGAACCAGGGAATCTTGGCATGTTGGGCCGCATGGCGGACATAATCCAAACCAGCAGCAGGTTTATCCGGTTTAGTAGGAGTTTCATAAACTGGTCCTACCCCAATATAATCAGCCCCTTCCGCGATCGCCCGTGCCATTTCCTCTGGGTTAGTAGTCGATCGACCGATCAATCGTTGGGGACCGAGCAACTGGCGGGCCAAAGCAATAGAAATATCCTGCTGTCCCAGGTGAACGCCATCAGCATCCACCGCCACAGCCAGATCCACCCGGTCATTCATAATAAATAAAGCCCCATAGCGCGTGCAGAGTGCCCGCAGTTTTTGGGCCCGATCGAGGCGAACAATATCTTCTTCAGATTTATCCCGGTACTGTACCAGAGTTAACCCCCCAAGCATAGCAGCTTCTACAATAGTCAACAGCTTTTCGGAAGCAGATGTCACCAGATAAAGCTGGGAGGCCCACAACTGCTGACGACGCCGATAAGCCAACAAATTACTTTCCAGACTGTAGACTCGATAGCGCATCTGCTTACAGGCCGCTGCCATATCGGGATTATCCAGCTTACCATACTCTTCCAAAACCCGCAGGGCTTCTTCCACGCGACAAAAGTTTGCCTGCAATAGCTGTCCAATATCAGAACGCCGTTGTTCTTGGGCATGGGTCAAATCAGTACCCGGGTCAGAGGGAGTATCTCGGGCTGAGCGAATTTCCTGGCTATGCCACGTAGCAAGTGAGTGCCGCAGTTGCTTACATTCATCTGTCAGATGCTCGCTATTGAGACCAAAGCGACACCATTCTTCCAGAATGCGCAAACCTTCGCGGGCGCGGTCTAAGTTAGCATCCAAAATCCGGTAAATAGCCGACTGGGCGAATCTATTTCCCTCATGTCTATCCCCCATCGGAACATCCTCACTTATTTGCTCGTTATAATACTCAACTTTTCCCTAACTTGGGAGTCAATTTTAAGTTTTAGCCTGCCCGAAATCAAGGGTTAGAAGGAAACCAGGAAGTATGAGTAAAAAATCAACAACTCCGTCAGTCAGGAGGATCCGCGTGAATCACAGACACCAACAAAACCACAATCTGAGTATCATGCGCAGTTGTGCTTGGGCCTCGCTGCTGGCCTTATGCCTGTTACCAGTTGCCCAAGCCCAAAAGACCCCGATCGTACCGTTCCGGAAAAATCCGAATACCGGTATAGAGACCAAATCAGAGAAAAATCAGTTATTTGTCAATCCAGGGACTGGTAATGACAGCACTGGCGATGGCAGCTCAACTGCTCCATTAAAAACCATTACCCAAGCATTGAGGGTCGCCCAGCCCGACACCGTCATCCAATTGGCCCCAGGCACCTATAGCACTGAGACTGGTGAATTTTTTCCCTTACACCTCAAACCCGGAGTGACGATTTTGGGCGATCGGCCCACCAAAGGCAAGGATATCATTATCCGGGGAGGCGGATATTACCTGAGTCCCACCTTTGCCCGTCAAAACATTACGATTCTGGGAGCCAACCAAGCCGCGATCGCTGGTGTGACGCTCACCAATCCCCACCCAAGGGGATATGGTCTCTGGATTGAATCAAGCTCAGTTATGGTAACTGACAATACCTTGACTGGCAGTACCCATGATGGCATTTCCGTGACAGGCAACAGTGGAGGCGCGATCGCAGGCAACTACTTTGTCCAAAATGGAGCCAATGGGATAACAATCTACGGCATTTCGGGACCAGAGGTGCGGGATAACCACTTTGAAAATACCGGGTTTGGCATCAACATTGCTGAGTCCGCTGCGCCAGTGCTGATTGGCAACCGCATCACTGGCAATAAAGACGGCATTCTCGTTCAAGCTCATGCTTTACCCGTCTTGCGGAACAATACCATCGTAGGGAATAGCCGATATGGGTTAGTGGCGATCGGCCAATCCCAACCCAACTTAGGAACTGCGAATGAGGTGGGAGGCAATATTTTTAAGAACAATGGCGAACTTGACATTAGCGCCAATTCCAGCAACAATATCCCAGCTTTTGGCAATCAATTAAGCGCATCTCGTACCAGCGGAAAGATCGATTTTCAAGGAATCGCTCAGCTAGTTTCCGCCGTGCCAACTCCTGCATCTTCCCAAGCTACAGCAACACCCTTACCAGGACCAGATTTTTCGGTCGTTTCCGGGAGCACCCACCCGGTTGTGTCGCATCCTGCGCACAACATGGGTGGGTGCTCCGGAAACGAAAGTCCGCGGGCCGATCGCCAAGCAGTCCTGCCGCCGCCCACAGTTCCTGCACCACCACCGCCAGTCACTCCTCAAAGTTTGCGCTATCGAGTCGTAGTCGAGGCCGCCACTCCCTGGGAACAGAGTCGGGTGCGCGATCGGGTTCCCGATGCCTTCAGGAGTTTTTCCAGGGGCCGCCGAGTAATGCAAGTTGGAGCCTTCATCAATCTGTCGAAAGCGGAGCAACTCGTGCAACAGCTCAAAAGTTACAGTATTGTGGCCCGCATCGAACCCTATTAATCCATCCCGTTCGTAGTAAGCACTTTAGTGCTTCTGGGGTTCGTAGTAAGCACTTTAGTGCTTCTGAGGTTCGTAGTAAGCACTTTAGTGCTTCTGGGGTTCGTAGTAAGCACTTTAGTGCTTCTGAGGTTCGTAGTAAGCACTTTAGTGCTTCTGGGGTTCGTAGTAAGCACTTTAGTGCTTCTGGGGTTCGTAGTAAGCACTTTAGTGCTTCTGGGGCGCGAAAGCGCCTAGTAATGAGTGTCAGTTCCCAGTCGTCAGTTACCTAGGACAGGTGTCTCGGACAGCGAATGCTGTCCTACGCCTCTGATGAAGGTAAGATTTGCGCAACCACCCAATCAAAAGTTTGTATCACCCGCCCCAGGGCAAATTCATCCTGCAAACAATTAGACAACTGAAAAGTCGTCAATCTTCTCTCAGTAGGAGATATCGGCAGGGAAAGACCAATAACACTCAGTTTACTTCTCACGTCCATCCATTTTTCCTTACCATTAAATTGTGGGAAGGCTGCATAGGTGCTAGAGGATATCTGTAGTCTGCCATTAATCCCCACTTGGAACAGCTCGGAAGCAGATCTCGGTTCTGACTCCACCCAAACAACAAACCCGCCATAGGTATCTCCCGTACCCCACTGAACTTCCACCAACGGTTTTTTGCTCTTAGCCCATTCATATATCTTTCTAGCTATCTGAGCTTCATCTGGGTTTTGTCTAACTTCATATTCCTGAAAGAAAGAAACTTCATCCCAGCGTCTTCTCTCCAGAGTCGCACTATATTTTCGCTGCTGCGCTTCTGTTGTCTTACCAATCAATCTGGGAACCAGAGTTTTTAGACCCTCCGCACTCACGTATTGCTTAATCTCCACCGCCAACACTTCTACCGGGTCCATTTTTTCATTCAGGAACTCCACAACACGCCGCAGTTCCGCCACTATCTCATCTGAGACAAAGACAAGGCGAAGTTTTCCCGCTTGCAGATTAGTTTTGACCTTTTGCCAAAACTTCTCTTCGTCAGCATCAACCCCGAGAAATTCCTCAAATACCTGCTCGGGATCTTTATCCTGAGACTTACAATTTGCTTCAAACTGGCTAACTATTGACTCAACTGGCCAGTAAACGATCATATTTGCAGCGTAGTCGAGCATCTGACCGATCGCTTCTCGCCGGAGGCGAGTATTGCTGTTCCCCTTGACTTCCACCAGAGTCGGAATTGCATCCTGATCCACAAACAAATGATCCAGGGACCATTGTTCATTGCTAACCTCTTCCAGAGGCAATGTTACTTCTCGTGATATTAACAACCATCGTCTCGGCGTTGCTCTATCTATCTGGTCTCCTGCCAAGAGGTTAGGATATTTTTCCAGCAGTTCTTGCAGTCTTTCTTCCGATTCATAGGGTTGTTCTGTCATTTCAACTAGCTGGTCGTTATCCTGAATCAGATAAATTCCTCCACCCATCACGCATCCCTCTTGCAATTTTGCCAACGGTTATCAATCTATTGTGCCAGAGAACACTCGCTCAGCTGGGCCAGTCATGTAAACCCTGCCCGCTGTTGCCCATTCTATTTCCAGGCAACCACCGGGGAGTTCAACAGATGTGCGCCGATCGCACTTTCCGGTCAGCACCCCTGCTACTACAGCAGCACAAGCACCCGTTCCACAAGCAAGAGTAGCACCTGCTCCCCGTTCCCACACCCGCATTTTCACTGACTTTGAATTTATTACTTGGATAAATTCCGTATTGATACGCTGGGGAAATGCAGTATGATGTTCAAACTGGGGACCAATGGTTTCCAGCTCTATCGCTGCCACATCCTCTACAAAGGTAACACAGTGAGGATTGCCCATGCTCACACAAGTGACGACCCAAGAACGCCCCCCTACTTCTATGGTCTGGTCCATCGCCTTTTGGTCAGCATCTGCTAACGTAGTCGGAATTTCTCCCGCCAGCAGCTTGGGCATGCCCATATCGACAGTTACTTGACCGGATGCTGTCAGTTGAGGTATCATGACCCCTGCGGGAGTGTGAATCCGGTATTGACTGCGCCCTACGGGTTCTAAATCGGCAATAAACCGGGCTAAACAGCGAATCCCATTGCCGCACATTTCTGGTTCCGAACCATCTGAGTTAAAAATCCGCATGCTATAGTCAGTATCTGCAAGTCCGGGCAGGGCAAAGATCACCCCGTCTGCCCCAATGCCAAAATGGCGATCGCACAATGTCACTGCTACCGACGGCGTCACCTTGGGTTCCGACGAGGCCCGATTGTCAATCAGAATAAAGTCATTGCCCAGTCCGTGATACTTAGTAAACTCAATTGTCATCGCCCTGTCAATCCTCCTACTCGGGGTGATCGTGATTAAATGGATAAAGCTTTACAATTATAGCGGCACGTACCTACTACAATTATGTCTGAATTCGATACGACGATGCCCAGCATTCGTCAAGTTCAAAATCTGATTCAAGAAAAAAATGAGGTCGAGCTGAAACTGGTCACCGACGATCTGCTAGTGGGGAAAATTCGCTGGCAGGATCCCGATTGTATCTGCTTGATAGATCATTACGATCAGCCCACCATCGTTTGGCGTCAGGCAGTTGTCTACCTCAAACCCAAAATTTAACCGCCTCTTACCACCGGTCCTTGGGCTAACACTGGCAGCATGGGCAGGGAAGGTAGAGTGGGAACTAGCAGATTCCCAAGTCTAGTCTAACGGCCAGTAGCAACAGAAGCAAAACCGAAAATGACAACTGTGTTTTCAACTAAGCCATTAATGTCCCCCACTGGTGCCAGCTGCCTGTTCCAGGCATTGGCAAAAGTTCCGTCTTTGACCCTGGGTCTTTTGGCTTGGGCCGCCTTGAGCGCTCCGGTGGAAGCTTTACAGGTGCGGGTGAGACCAGATAATCCCCGCATCGGGGATACCTTGTCGGTGCTGGTGGAGTTAGATAATCCGGCAGTTGGGGACAGCCCCACCGTGAAAATGGGAGACAATACCTACCCAACCTTTATGGTAGGACCGAATCGCTTTCGGGCTTTGCTGCCTTCAACCCCCTTAGACCGACCCGGACGTTTGGTTTTCCAGGTGTTTGGAGAAGGAGAGGTCCGTAACATAGCCGTTTGGATGGGAGATCGCAGTTTCCCCACCCAAAGCATCTGGCTGCCCCCAGACAAAGAATTTCTGGAAGGCACCGATTATGAATTCGATCGGGTAGCTGTCTTCAAGGAACTGGTCACTCCGCAAAAATTCTGGGACGGTCCCTTCAAACGGCCTCATGGGGGCCCAGTGACAACGGTTTTCGGAGTCCGCCGGTACTACAACGGGGAATTTGCCTTTAACTATTACCATCGCGGTGTAGATTACGCCGGTGAGACAGGGTCGCCAGTATTGGCACCAGCGGCTGGAAGAGTGGCCTTGGTGGGACTAGAATCAAATGGATTTGAGCTCCACGGCAATACGGTGGGCATCGATCACGGTCAAGGAGTATTGAGTATATTTATGCACTTAAATAGGGTTGACGTGCAAGAGGGCGATATGGTAGAAGCAGGTCAAGTAATTGGGGGTGTGGGTACAACAGGAGCGTCAACAGGCCCTCATCTGCACTGGGGTCTGTATGTCCACGGAAAGTCAGTGGATCCAGTACCTTGGCGATATCAAGGTTTGGAATAGGGATGGAAATGGGCGTTGCACATTTTTACCGATGATAGCAGTCAATTGTGAATTGTCAAGCGGTTATTTGTCTATTCATGAACATCTATAACTACATAAAGATTGACAATTGGTCAATTTTCAATTTTCAATCCCTTTTCATCCCGTCGTTGTGTAACGCCTGGAAATGTAGTTCTCTAATAAAATGAGGCCGTGGAGAGTAAAACAGGGGTAATGAGTATCCAAAAAATAGTCGAACAGGCAGTACAGGACGGTTATCTGACGCCAGCAATGGAAGCAGAGGTGGGACGGATTTGTGACACGGCCTCGGAACTGTCCATCGAAGAGTATATGGCGTTGGACAGGTTAATGGGGGCACTTCTGACTGGTGAAGTGGTGGCAGTCCCACGCAAACAGTTCATTAACGTCATGGAAGAATTGGTGCTGACAGAAGCAATATCACGAGTAGCGGAAATTGAGGCGACCAGCGACTGCACCCTGGACCTGGGAGATATTGCTGCCTATGCTCTCAACCGGCTGCCTCCCCTATATGCTACAACTGAAGAAGGTGCTAGCTACCAGCGCCAGCGTGCCAAGTCCGAACTCATCAGTTTGATTTCCCAGCAAGTAGGTGAGGCGATCGCCCGTTACCTGGATAGACCGGAATTCTTTCCCGAACGGCAAATATTCGGTAAAAGTTCGAGCGATGAAGTGCTCTCACAAGTTAACTCCTTGCTCAAAAGCAACGCCAAGAAGTACGAGCAAAAATAGATCGGTTGAATCTCCGATTTGGCCACTAGCCCACATTGGCTTGGGGATGTAGCGAAAATTTGCGCTAAACTGATTGAAATCGTGAAATCTAGGGCAGGGAACCTGCTTCATTGAAGCGGGGTCACCATTATTGGAGTACACGAGCCCATTAATTTCATGAGTCAATCACTTACTGTATCCTGGTCAACGGTGGGGGCAGCAGCTCCTATAACACCCGTGCAACCCGAAAAACTTTCAAACTACGACTTGATCTTAAAATGCCAGGCCGGTCTAAGGCCCGATAGATCGGCCTTCGCGGAATTAGTGCGGCGGTATCAGTCCCATATAGACCGGGTATTGTATCACTTGGCTCCGGATTGGACCGATCGGGCAGACTTGGCTCAAGAAGTGTGGATTAGAGTTTATCGCCATATTAAGCGATTGCAAGATCCAGTCAAGTTCCGCAGCTGGCTGAGTCGGATCGCTACTAACCTGTTTTACGATGAATTGCGTAAACGCAAGCGGATGCGACCGCCCCTATCCCTAGATGCTCCCCGGTTATTAGATGATGGCGAGATGGGCTGGGAAATAGCTAGCCGGGATCCGGGACCGGAAGAAAATCTGACCACAGCTGAGTTCTACGAACAACTGCATGCGGCGATCGCCGATTTGCCAGAGGCTTTTAGAACCACGATCGTGCTTAGAGAAATCGATGGTCGCAGCTATGAGGAAATTGCTGAAATCACAGGGGTGTCTCTAGGAACGGTGAAATCGCGCATTGCCAGATCTCGTCAGCGCTTGCAACTGCAATCGCAAAATTATCTGGACAGCAAGTGAGCTCTTAGGGCTAAATCCGAGATAATCAGTTACGAACGCTACGCGAAAAATCGAAATTCACCGAACTCCCCTCATAGCTGTTGTATGATGTGGCTATTAGGGTAAAATAACTACAGTTGTTAAGTTAGAGTGGGTGTGCTCCCTATTTGTAAAGAAGGTGGTGACCGGAAAATGAATCCTAACTTAGATACTCTAAGGAGCGAGCGCGATCGCTTTGAGTTAATCAGCGCTTACCTAGATGGTGAGGTGACCGCTGACGAGCGCAGGCAAGTAGAAGCATGGCTAGATAATGAGCCGGAAGTGCAAGCTCTGTATGAACGGTTGTTGAAACTCCACCAAGGATTCGACCTGATGCCAGTACCACCGGCAACAGTGTCAGTGGAACAGACGATAGATGCAGTATTCTCGCGGTTGGACAAGAAAGAAAAGCATTCGAGGCGGCTGATTTTGCTCTGGAGTGGCGCAGGTGCGATCGCCGCTATGTTCATTGCGGTGATATCGAGCGTATTATCAGGTGGTGACAGCTTGGTACCAAAATTGGTGCAAGCTCCCCAACATACGGTATCTCCAATCAGATCTCCCCAACAAGCAACTGTAGCCCCGATCAGAATGGCCCTGGATAGACCGGTGGTGAACATTCCCAAAAAACCAGCAACAGCTCCCTAAACACAGATCAAATGCTGGTCCAACACCCGTCCTGCAGCAGCTCACCTCCGAACTGTTGCACCTGTTCTAGGGTCATCAAGTAGGCCCATGCTAACCCTAAAGATAGGCCGTCCGATTGGAAAACTTCGATTTGGATCCGGTTATAGAGATTAACTCGCTCGGGGCGATCGCCACCGCGATAACCTTCCAGCTGGTCGAAGGTAGGTAAAATAGTTGGATCGCTAAAGGTAAGTAAAAAGCCGTGGACAGGTTGATCTCCAGGAATCATGGCCGGAAAGCCCATGGGCAAGGCAAATAGAAGGCCCATCGCGATCGCCCTTTGAGATGCTACTACCTTGCCTGCACAATAGCGCTCGTAATTGACTTCCTCGGGTTTTAAGGTGCCGTAGACAAAGAATTTTAAATCATTCAACATCGCAGGAGCCCTCAATTCCGGAAGCGAAAACCAAATAAGACGTGTGATGTTGGTGATAACATAGATAAATTATTTAGTCAAGAATATTTCGGATGGTTTTACCGCTGGGATGAATAAAATGACCGGTATATTAAGTGTAATATAAGAGGATACAAAGGTAATCATCGGTAGCTAGTAGGCTCCCAGAGATCTGATGCTCGCGATCGTCCGGTAGTCTGATTTCCCTTCACCATGTTGGCTAACCGGTAATCTGTATTCTATGATAATTAGGCTCTGACCACCAGGAACGGTGCGGCTCTTCTGGAGGCCACAGCATGACTGTGGTCCCAAGTTGGCACATGTGGTGTGAGCGGCAAACAGTTCGCAGTGGCGGCAGGCGGTGTAACTTGATGCTATGATTTAGATTTAATAATCCCATCAAGGGACACCACCAGCGGTACATATAGTTTGAGGTCTGGTATACTCGAACTCAACCGGCTGCGAGTAGGTCAAAATATGGAAACACCAGACGATCGCGTAGGAGTTTGAAGAGTGGAATCTCAATACAATCCAGCATCTATAGAGGAAAAGTGGCAAAAAACTTGGCTACAACAAGGTTTATACCAAACCGACTCCGATACCAAGATACCAAAATTCTATGCCCTATCTATGTTCCCCTATCCATCGGGGAATCTGCACATGGGACATGTCCGTAACTACACGATTACGGATGTGATCGCCAGGATTCGTCGCATGCACGGCGATCGGGTACTGCATCCAATGGGTTGGGATGCCTTTGGACTACCGGCTGAAAATGCGGCGATCGCCCGTGGGATTCATCCGGCCCAGTGGACTGAGGAAAATATCGCTCAGATGAAGTCTGAGTTGCAGCGCTTAGGGCTTTCTTACGATTGGAATTGCGAACTTTCTACTTGTTCGCCGGAATATTACCAGTGGACTCAGTGGATTTTCTTGCAATTTTTAGACGCGGGCCTGGCTTACCAGAAGGAGGCGGCGGTTAATTGGGATCCGATCGATAAGACAGTCTTAGCAAATGAGCAGGTGGATAGCGAGGGCCGATCCTGGCGTTCTGGTGCTAAGGTGGAGCGCAAAATGTTGCGGCAGTGGTTCCTCAAAATTACTGACTATGCGGAACAACTGCTCGAAGATTTGGAGAAATTGACCGATTGGCCAGAGCGGGTGAAGCTGATGCAGGCTAACTGGATTGGTAAATCGGTGGGGGTCACCCTGTCTTTTGAAGTGGTGGGGTCTAATCAGAAAGTTACGGTGTTCACCACTCGTCCGGATACGATTTACGGGGCTACTTACCTTGTCCTGGCGCCGGAACATCCTCTCACCCAGGCGGTGACCACTCCTGACCGGTTGCAGGCAGTGGAGGGTTTCGTGAGAGAAATGGCCTCCTTGGGAGAAATCGATCGCACGGCAACGGATAAGCCGAAACGGGGTATCCCCACCGGGGCAAGGCGATTAATCCCTTTAGCGGTGAGGAAATCCCCATCTGGATTGCTGATTACGTGTTATATGAGTATGGGACCGGTGCGGTGATGGGGGTGCCGGCCCACGATACCCGGGATTTTAAATTCGCCTCGGAAAATAATTTGCCGATCGAGGTGGTAATCATGCCGGAACGAGACATGCAACCTCAACCGTTGTCGGCGGCTTTCACTGACCCGGGTTTTATGGTCAATTCCGGTCAGTTCAATGGGATGGCTTCTGCGGCTGGGAAACAGGCAGTGATTGAATTGGCGGAAAAACGGGGGATCGGTACGGCGCAAGTAAATTATCGGCTCAGGGATTGGTTAATTTCTCGCCAACGTTACTGGGGCGTGCCTATTCCGGTAATTCATTGCCCCAACTGTGGTGTAGTGCCCGTGCCGGAATCAGATTTGCCCGTGAGTTTGCCGATCGATATCCAGTTGACGGGTAAGGGGGGTTCTCCTTTATCTCTACTTCAAGATTGGGTAAATGTAGATTGTCCTACTTGTGGTTCTCCAGCAAAGCGGGAAACAGATACGATGGATACATTTGTTGATTCGTCGTGGTATTTCTTGCGCTTTCCTGATGCTAAAAATGACGAGCATGTTTTTGACTCTACCAAAACTAATGATTGGATGCCTGTCGATCAGTATGTAGGCGGGATCGAACACGCGATTTTGCATTTGCTTTACTCGCGGTTCTTTACTAAGGTGCTGCGCGATCGGGGTTTACTCAATTTCGACGAACCTTTCTCTCGTCTTTTAACTCAGGGTATGGTTCAGGGCTTAACTTACCAGAACCCGAGAACGGGAAAGTGGATTCCTGTCGATCAGGTAGATGCTTCAGATCCCTCTCGTCCTAAGGATGCGGATACGGGAGAACCCCTGGAACTTTCCTACAAGACCATGTCCAAGTCCAAGTATAACGGCGTGGAACCGGAGGTGGTGGTTAATAAGTATGGTGCAGATACTACCCGCATGTTTATCCTCTTTAAGGCTCCGCCGGAAAAGGATTTGGAGTGGGATGATGCAGATGTAGAAGGTCAATTTCGCTTTCTGAATCGCGTTTGGCGTTTGGTGGCTGAATTGAAAGAGTTGCGCGAGCAGGAGAGCTCTGAACTGTCTGAGTCCCAGGAGGAAACGGAAGAAGGGATCCGAAGTAATTTGAAAAATCTTGGTTTTCCTGACTATTTGCTGGAGTCTTTGGTTCATGAAGTCCAGAAGCGGAAGGGAGAACTAAAATCTACTGAGCGGGTGACTCAACCTCAATTGAGGTCTTTGGGTTTATCTGAAGCTTTAATTAAGGAGATGGTGCGGAAACTGCCAACTTCTGTTCTTAAAGGTGGAGTGAAAGTATATTCCGTGCCTCAAGTTAAGGCAGCAATGGAAGCAAAATTGTCTCTGCCAGGAACTCACCCAAATAATCGCGAACAGCTCAAAAGGGTTTTGGTTTGGCTAGATGATGTGGTCCCTGAGGCTAAGGCTTTGCGACGGACAGTTCATAAGACAATTGATGAGGTCACAAAAGATTTACAGGGTGGCTACCAATTTAATACTGCGATCTCTGAACTGATGAAGCTGTCTAATGCTCTGGCGGATGCTAAGTGTAAATTATCTCCTTCTTATGCGGAAGGAATTAAAACTTTGATTTTGCTTTTGGCTCCTTTTGCTCCCCATATCGTTGAGGATTTGTGGCAGGCGATCGGATACACTGGCTCGGTACATCAACAAAGATGGCCTGTTCTGGATCCAGCCGCTCTAATAGCTGAAGAAATTACCCTGGTGATTCAAATTGATGGCAAAACCCGGGGCACTATTCAGGTTGCCGCTGACTCCGATCAAGAATCTCTGGGACAATTAGCCCGCGACTCGGAAATTGCTCAGCATTATCTCGCCGATCGGTCTGTGGAAAAGGTGATTGTGGTGCCGGGACGGAATCTGGTGAATTTTGTGACTGCTCGCCTGGATGATGAGGACCTGGATGATGAGGACCTGGATGATGAGGACCTGGATGATGAGGATCTCGATGATGAGGACCTCGATGATGATGACCTCGATGATGACTACCTAGATGATGATGACTACCTGTATAATAGTTAATGGTGTTAATTGTTAGTGGTGAGTTGTCAGTTGTCAGTACCATCGGCTATAGCAGGTGATTATGCTTGAGAACAAAAATACGCATCTGTTACTTATCTGGACGGGATCCCGTCACCAAGGGCTGCCAATCAGCGTAAATCCTGCCCAGTAATATGGATGGGTTGCATCTATGTTTTCATTGCCGAGACGCCTTGCCAGCAGAACTGGCAAGGCGTCTTTTTGGTACCCAGGCTTCACTTTTCCTCCGATCATGGCTATTTGCGCCTGCTGTAGGGCGGTGGCTTTGATGGGTTGCCGGGGGTTAAACCCCCGGGCTGTGGAAGCAGATGCTGGTAAAATTCTGTCATTAACCCTAGGGTGCCTGCATCGCTGACTAGCCATAAACTGGCTAGCACTGATTTTACTCCTGCTTGTACTGCTAACCCGGCAAAGCCTAATTCTGTTTCTTCATCTCCAATTGCTGTACGGCAGGCACTTAATACTAATAACCTAAGTTGCTACCTATAGAACCTCAAAACCCAAATTAGCCAAAATTGGGTGATTTACCCCAAAATGGCATTTTTGCGGAGAAATTTACCAAAAATGGCTGTCTGGGACGTAAAAATTTTTATAGGTGGCAACTTTAGTTAGGTTAATAGTTCTACTGTTGGGCTTTCGTGCCATTTTAATTCCCTGAGTTGCTCTAATTTTAGCTTGCTGTCCCACAACTGGATGAAGGAATGGTCCCGATCCATGGGTGGCGTCAGCCATGCGCCCATGCTTGTCACTGTCTGCTATCAATGGACTATGGACTTGACGGGCCCTGCGGTCTACACGATCGATGTTAGTTGGGCGCGAACTCATTTCTGGGGAAGATGGTTTGGTAATCTCAGGACGCCGGACCGTGGCGCGATCGCTACGCGAAAAATCGAATTGATTGGATCTAGCATCTCTACGGGTGAATAGTTCGGTTCTGGGTTCTCGTCTTCTTGAAATCCCAGAACCAGTCAATGCTATTTCCCCATTTTCATTGACTCTCACCTTGTCAGCATGACCGTTGACTCTGCCACCAGTCAGCAATGAGGGGAGAGTCTGCTGAGATCCTCCGATGGGAGACTGAGAGTCAGAAAAATCTGACAGTGGAATCTCTAAACTCAGTCTGCTTCCTTTAGCTGTGATGCGGACTAAGTTCTCGCCGGGAATTTTTTGTAATTCGATCGCCCCTCTTGGTGTTTCTAGGATCAAAGCCTCTCCTGGCCTAACTCTCAGAATCCCTTGCTGGAGAAAACTTTCTCGACTTCTATTGTTAAACCTGTTAAACCTCAAGAAGTCTGGGTTTCCCACTAACTCAGACCAATTGTTTTCCCCACGGACATTGAACCAGTTCTGTCTGCCAAAGCGAATGCCTGTAGCTGTGGTGGGGATGAAGGCCGCTGGCACGTTCAGGAGGCCGTGCAGCGCATAGCAATAGAGCTGAAGCTATGCGATCGCTCTTTTTTTTCATATCTCTTCCCATAGAACGTCTTGTCACTTATCTTATACGATTTCTCAAACATGTTGCTAAAGTTCTGGCATTTATGCAAGAGGTCTATTGTGCTCACCTACCGCCTTGGGTTAAAACCCCCGCGTCATAGCTAAAGTCGCTTCTTGCACCATTTTCAACTAGAGGATCCGCCTCGATAACTCGTTTCCAGGCGGAGCCTGGGAACGAGGATAAACTAGAGGATCCGCCTCGATAACGAGGATAACGAGGGGAAAACTCTGACAAGGCTGGAGAGTGGGTTTTAACCCACTTGGCGCCTCGAAACCTGGCTCCCGCCTGGTAACGCCGTAGGTTTTAACCCACGGCGGGCCATGAAGCTAATCGAGAATGGTGCAAGATGTCAATTAAAACTCATATCTTGCACCATTTTCAACTAGATGCTCCGCCTCGATAACTCGTTCCCAGGCGGAGCCAGGGAACGAGGATAACGAGGGGAAAACTCTGACAAGGCTGGAGAGTGGGTTTTAACCCACTTTCGCCTCGAAACCTGGCTCCCGCCTGGTAACGCCGGGGTTTTAACCCACGGCGGGCTAAGGATATTGTTGTAAATTAACTATAGCATGGTTTTTCCAAAATGGTATAATTCAACCAATGCATGACTACACCCCATCTCTGGCGCTATCGCTCTTCTGTTAAACTGAGAATCGCGATCTTCTAGAACCCTTATTCTCTGTTTGCGTCCCCAAGCTATTTTCTTTGGTAACTGAATGAAACCTTACGCTTCTTACTGAGCGCTGATGAGACTTTCAGTGAAAGGCTAGCATGAATTTTACCTCACTGACAGAAGAGCGCTATTGTCTGGTGGAGCGGTTCTCCTCAGAGTCGGCTGTCTGGCGCGTTCCCACTGAGGCGAAAGCCTCAGTTTTCCGAAATGCAGCCCTCTGTTTTGTGGAACAGCGCCGGACAAGCCACCGATCGGGATAATATGTTATGCGTTGACTGGCTCCCGGTCCCGAAGACTCCCAGACAACATGCCTCGTGACAGGATATTCTGGTTTCCTCTCCTCACCGGACTGATGATAGCACAGTCAGAGTAATCATCAGGGTTGGAGCAATGTTGTTGCTGACTCCAAATTAGGGTTTGAGTAGCTCTCACGCCTCACCTCCATCAGGGGAAGAGCCCGAAGTTTGCCCATTTGCAGCCCGAGGTTGGCACATTTGCACCACTATGTTTTGTGGAAAAGCAGCACTAGGTTATGTAGGTGCTGAGTACTAGCACTAGGTTATGGGGAATAACAGCACTATGTTTTTTGGAATAACAGCACTATGTTTTTTGGAATAACAGCACTATGTTATTTCCAACAGCCCACTATGCGCGGCCACTGCACCAGGCTAATCTGTTATGGGTTGACAGGCTCCACAGGTACGACTCCGAGACAAGATGCCTCGTGACAGCATCTTCCTGCTGAGTCTCACCAACAGGACTGGGGATAGGACAGCCAGATTTTACCCAAATTATGACCAACTCTCACGGTCGTCACGAGGAAGTTTGGACATCAACTGGTGGCCCGAGATGTTAGAGGCAGATAATTTACCTTTCAGCAGAGAACGGCGATCGCCAATCTGTCATGCACAGACCGGCTCGACTGTGGTCAGGCATTAGTTGTTGGAACTGCTGCTCCCGATGGTGACGTGAATCACAATCGCGCCCATCCCGTCCCAATTTCGCTCTTGGCAGTTCCCACAACTACTTTTGAGCCGCACCCGCGATCGGCTTCACCCTCTCATCGGTTCCGCGATCGCTGTCGCCTCCGAAAGAAACCGGGTTTCTGCTATATCCCAGGTTTCCAATAGGTAGTGCGAATAGCATTCCCTCCGGACGCGGCGAACTGGCAAACGCTGGCATCCGACATTTGCATTTTTCCTTTGACCTTTTACTCGCTCAACCCGGCCTGCCAGATATTGATAGTATCGTCCCAACTGCCACTGACTAAGGTCTTGCCATCGGGCGCGATCGCCACGGACCTGACCCAGCCAGAATGTCCGGTGAGGGTAGCGAGTTCTCTTTTGGTCTCCAAACTCCAGATATTGATAGTCTTGTAACTGCCACCGACTAATGTCTTGCCATCGGGCGCGATCGCCACGGACCAGAACGAGAAAGTCTTGCCATCGAACCCGCTCAACGCGGACACGACCTCTGAATGTACGGTGAGGGTAGCGAGTTCTCTTTTGGTCTCCAAACTCCAGATATTGATAGTATCGTCACCACTGCCACTGACTAAGGTCTTGCCATCGGGCGCGATCGCCACGGAATAGACATCACTTGAATGTCCAGTGAGGGTAGCGAGTTCTTTGTTGGTCTCCAAACTCCAGATCTTGATAGTCTTGTCATTACTGCCACTGACTAAAGTCTTGCCATCGGGCGCGATCGCCACCGACCCGGCTCCACCTGAATGTCCGGTAAGGGTAGCGAGTTCTCTGTTGGTCTCCAAACTCCAGATCTTGATAGTTCTGTCCCAACTGCTACTGGCTAAGGTCTTGCCATCGGGCGCGATCGCCACCGACCAGACCCAGAGTGAATGTCCGGTGAGGGTTTTGACAAGCATCGCCTTTTTCCAGTCAACCCGTGGGGTGGGAGGATCGGGTCGTTTCCTCTTCACCCACCCTGTCGTTCGCCAGCAGGCAACGACATGGGTGGGTGGATCGGTAAACGATAAGGTCGAGTGGGAGTATAATCTTGAGTTGGTCGTTCTGGTGTCTCACTCTTGGGTTGGGAGGGAGTTTGTTCGGGACTTGTCCTCTGTTGAGTCTGAAAAGATTTAGTTTCCAGGAACGCCAATACCGCCACAGTCGCACTAATAATGCCTGCGATCGTCCCGACTATTATCGCAAACCGATCAAGGAAAGTCCAAATATTGTCATTGTTTTGAGACATGACTGGTACCGGGGAGTGGGCAGTTGGAGAATTGGGATTTGTTAGGTAGGGGTCGAACTGGGAATCGCTTCCCAATCCTCCCGTTCGGAACCGTGCTTGCGACTTTCACCGCACACGGCTACTGGTTGGTAAGTCCTTGTCATGGATAGCACTATCAGAGTTACCTCCTACTGGCCTTGTCTTGTGAGATTTGGCCCCCAATGGTTGTCAGTAGACTGTTTTTAATGCCTTAGCTCCGGAAGGTTCGCAGAGGATATACCCGATAAAACCTTGAACCTGCTCTTTACTAACTTTTAGCCGTAAAATTTGGTTGGCCTCCGAGTTTTTACCCGGCTAAGGTCTTCTAGTCCATAAATCCGACTTTTGGGATTTCTCCCTAGTAACTGGAAAAATGGGGTTAATTTCTCCCTTGACTTCTTACCATATCCGTCCTACGTCAGCTCTGGTTACCCAGTATCGCCTACATTACTATAGGCGTTATCCCAAGCATTACCCTGGGCATTGGCTTCTTAGGACATCCCTCCCCCGACGGCTTGCGTTTATCATCTAACTGGTCCCGAGGGGGACAGCACATCGGAGGTTACTTCGTTCCTTGGTATCATTTCATGATGCTTTTAGACCCTTACTCTCCCCCGGGAGTTCTGTGGACGCATTGTTAACCAGATAAAACGGTCAACACTAACTACCATTTCCCTTTTGGGCCAGCGTATTAGCCTTATTCCGCTGGTCTAGTATAACGAGGTTTAAGCGTAAGTTCGTTTTCTCTAGTCATGAGCATCTTTCCTAGCGGCATAACCGGCTTAGGCTGCCAGTTGTCCTACATTTAAGTCCTTGCTCTGCACCCCGGTGATGTCACTCCGAAGCACTAAGGACCGGTGTCACTCTCGCGCCAGAGAGGAGAGGAATTGAACCTCCATGAGTACCAAAGTTGTCCGGCTAATGGAACCAGACCTGACTGTTCACCGCTTACCCCGATTTAGTCGGTATTGCTGGTTTAGGTCAGAACGAATCGCACTCTATCAATGCTATCACAGGGGTGCTAGCGAGAGTGGTAGAGGCGATCTTTGGAAAAACTCATATCTTGCACCATTGTAAATTGGTTTCCTGGCGTCCATCCGATCGCAGTTCCATCTTGGAGAACATGTACAATGACAAGTATTGATGATATTTTGGCAAATCCCCAAATTCTCAAAGGAAAAATACCTAATGATATTATCTCATTGTTCCAAGATAATCCCAACTGGGCCATCGATACCACTAAAAAAGGTCGTAATAAGGGCAAAGGAGTGGTGTTCCGCGAAGTAACATCAGAAGGAAACTTCACAGGGAGAATAATTCAATGGCATCCTGGAGATAGCACCTATCACGGTCCAGACCCATATTGGAAGGTAAGTACCGGTGAAGGTGGGACAGTCCGAATTGGAGGAGAAAATTTCAAGGAGTAGGAGTCGATGATGAAGTTATTTGAAGTCGCACTTGATGCAGCAATTATTCCCAATCAAAGTCTGGGAGGTTTGCATCTGGGGTATAAGATTTCCCAATTCCAGGACTTAGTGGTGGGATTAGGAATTTGGCAAGCAGGCAGTTTTGAATTGGTTTCGCCATTTGAAGCTAGGTATAAATTAGGCAAAGGAGAACTAGAAATTTCTGTTGATGTCAGAAATGGGAAGATATTCAAACTAACGGCTTGCCAAGGTTATCAGGGGAAATTGTTTGGTAAAATTGCCGTAGGCATGGGGGTGGCAGAAGCAATGAAAATTGAACCGCGACTGCATTATGACGAAGCAGAAGAACTAATTATTTGCGCTGGGTTTCCCGGTGTGGCAATTGACGTGCAAGAAATTGACCCTCAACCAGCATTGGTTCCCAAAATGCCGATCGAATATATATCGGTATATGCAAAAGAAACTCAGACTAAGCAAGGGCTTGAGGGTAATTGGTAAGCAATTAAGAAACCCGGTATCCTCAACTATAGGGAGTCCGTAAAATGATAGCAGTTCGAGAACAACGGGTGCGGCTCATTTGTAGTTGCATTAGCGGATCCCCCCCAAACCCCCCTTCCAAAAGGGGGGGCTTTCAAAGCCCCCCTTTCTAAGGGGGGTTTGGGGGATCGCCATTCACTGTAGAAGAAACCTAACAGGCGCAACAGGAAACGATTAACTTTTTATTCTTTACTTGTAAAGGCGATCGGATGTTGTTGGTACTGCCGATCGCCTAGGGGGATAAGTCCCACTTGCTCGTATAGTTCCCCCAGAATGCGATCGATGGCCGCTGTTTGCGTTCCATTTTCTATTAACTTTTCTAAGGTGGCGATCGCCTCAGCGAACAGGCCATGTTTGCTGTAAAGACGGGCCAGGGCGAGAGCAAATGCTGTATCGGGAAGCTGTTGCTGTTGCAGTTGTGCTATTTCTTCGCGTACTTGCCTTGCCCTGGTGCGTGATAGTAGGGTAAATTCCAGTCCCTGGCTGTCTTCATCCAGAGAGGAAGCCTCGTTGTCTGAGTAGACAATTATCTGATAATTAGCCCCAGGCTGCAAAGGTTGGTCCCCGGGATATTTCAGATAATTTGTCTGCACTTGAGTCTCCCAATATACCCCTGGGCCGACAAGTTTCACAGTGTAACTCTGGGTACCGGGGACCGCGTTCCAGCGTAACAGTGGCCGATCTTCCAGCAGCAGGGTGGCCCGGGGACTGATCAGGTAGGGAATTTCTGGGTCGATCGCGGAGGGTGCCGTGCCGCGATAAAAGGCGCGATCGTCTGCTAAGGGGCGTACAGGGGTACAGAGGTTAGCGATACCGGAGGGTACTCCATTGGGCAGTCGCTCGATCCTATTGTCAGCCGCACAATAGACGATCGCAACTGCTCCTGGAGCTGGCTGCACCAAGTCCCCGCGATACAAGTCCGTACCAATATTTGTGGGACGGTACTCGTTCCAAGTGCGGCGCATCAGTTGCACTTCACCTTTGATTTCAATAATCCTGGCCATCGCTGTCTCGGAGGTACTCGCCGCGATCGCGGTAGGGAAAAGGCCAGAGACAATAGGTAACAGAGAAACTATCAAGTTGCGAATCATTATTGGGTTGCTCCTAATCTTGCTTTTGCTATGGCAATCCACCCTTCTTCATCGCGATCGTAGCGCGAAGCATATCTGAGACAGTTTTCCCATTCTGCTTTCGCGAGGGCCTCCTTACCCTGGGCCTCTAGCACCTGGGCTAACAGACAGTAGGCGGGGGCCCGATCGCCCATCATCTCACTTGCCTCTCTTAAGTGAGATTCCGCTTCGGCATGGAAACCCTGTCCCAGTCGGGCCCATCCCAGGTTTTTCAGGATGGCGTATTTTCCTTCTTTGCTGTCAATGCGCCTTAAACCTTGCAGCAGCAGCCCTACTGCTGTATCGTAATCTCCAGAAAGAATGTAACAGTGAGCTAGGTTATTATAGCCTGCTGGACTATCGGCATTCTTGGCAACTCGGTACTCATGGCAAGCTTCTTCCCTTTCCGATCGCGTTTCTAATATTATGCCCATGTTATTGCGCACATCGACATTATCTGGGTTAAATTTTAACGCCCATTTGTAGTAATTTTCTGCTTCCTGAAATTTACCCATTTGGTAGCTGGCCATTCCCCGCTGATTCAAAAAATGAGCTAGCTGGGGAGACAAGAAATGATAACTTGTCATTGTCAGGCACAGCATCCCCAAATATCCCGCCAACCGCCACTTTTTCTTTTTATCCGACCATCTTTTGCGGTTTTTTCCTATTTTAACTGCTTCCGTGACATATTGATTATTTTTCCCCTGGGCTCGGGTTTTGGAAACATCGGTGGATTCGTCAAACGGGCGATCGAGGGCTGCTAAACTCTGTAATATCTCTGAGGTATTGCGTGGGCGTTCTTCTACTTCTGGTGCCATCAAATTGTCTATCAGATTCCCTAATGCTTCTGAAATATGATATTCTTTCTCTCGCCATATTAACTTACCGCTATCTAATTCTGGAAAGTTTTCCGGCAACTGACCCGTCAATAATTGCACGAAGGTACGCCCCAGAGAAAAGAAATCAGACTGGGGCACCGCACGACCGAGCAGTTGTTCGACGGCAGTGTAGCCTCCTGGAGAATAAACCCCGGTTGTCTCTTGCCCTAAATCGATCTTTTCTTGATAGGTTTTAGTAATTTTTCGGGCGGCCCCAAAATCTATCAATACCAGGCGGCCATCCGGTCGGACCATGATGTTGGATGGTTTAATGTCTCGATGAAAGAAACCATTTCTATGGACGTAATCCAATATTTCTGTTAACTGTCTCAACCAGTCGATCGCTTGTTCTGGGAGGAGAGGGGGATTATGTTTTAACCAGGTCTCCAAATCCGAGCCTGGGATTTTCTCCATCACGATGCAATGCAGTTGTTTGGGACCGTTGCGGGGGGAAAAGATAAAATCCGTCTCCACTTGGGGAATTCCCGGATGCTGTAGCTGGCGCAATACATGTGCTTCTTGCCGAAACAGCCTGACTAAGGTAGGCTTATTGACAGTGAGCACTTTCATAACTTGCCGCGTGCCGCCGTTATCGATCTCATAGAGTTTGGTATCGCTGTCATCTGCCGAGTTTAATGGAGAAAGTAGCTGATACCGCTCGTTGATGGACAATTCGGTTCCGCAGGATTGACAGCTTTCCAAATGGTCCGGGTTCTGGGGTTCCTGACACCAAGGATTTATGCAGTAGCTCATAAGGAATTCTTGCATTGATTTGTGATTTTCTCTCGATACCAGTTAGTCTCCTAGCCCGCCCGGGGTTCAAACCCCGGGCTAATAGCTCAAGTGGGTTAAAACCCACTGAAAGCCTTATATAGAAAGGTAAGGTCCACATTTTTATCTTAGTCTCCTAGCCCGCCCGGGGTTCAAACGCCGGGCTAATAGCTCAAGTGGGTTAAAACCTAATGCTACGGGCGAAATCAATTTTATCCTCTTGTTGGGGGAGGGAACAGGGAACAGGGAACAGGAAACAGGGGGGGAACAGGGGAACAGGGGAACAGGGGAACAGGGGAACAGCTGCAACTTCCATCAAATGATGCAGGATTGATGCCACATCGCTAGTCCACGCCCCGAAATGGCCCCCTGAAAATCGAATTCGCCCGTGGCATTAGGTTAAAACCCACTGAAAGCCTTATATAGAAAGGGTAAGGTTCACATTTTTATCTCGTTTTCCTCTCCTTAAGAGGATCGGCCTCTTAAGGATGGTAAAACGTTTTATAGATATGGCTTTTAGTCGGTTTTCAACCGACTTTAGCTATTAGCCGGGGTTTGAACCCCCGGCGGGCTGACGCGCTGGCGATCGGGCTATTGGGCGATCTGGTTATTGTGCGATCGGGCTAACGGGCTGACTAACAAGGGGGCTAACAACCTGAATGTCTGGAACAATGGCGAGCAAGTTTTGGGCATTTACCGTGGCATATCTGATTTCTAGGGAAGATTGGTCCTGTAGTTTTGGCAGGAGTTCAGCGAGAGACTCCTTAATTTTGGTTTCATTCCTAATGATAGTACGGAGTCGATGCCAAAGGGGAACTAGCATGTGCTCGGCGATCGCGTGACTTTTGAACAGTTGGGTTTGGGCTATTTGCTGATGCTCGATCAACTCACAGATTTCGGCAGCTACCCGTTCGATGAATTGGTTAGTGACATACTCCATGACTGTGGGTTGCAGGGTGAATAGGGATTCATCTGCTTCCGTACTGGTTTCGAGGAGCGATCGCCTGCCCAAGGAGCCCAGGGCCTCTAGCAGTTCTCGCACCACTTCTGGTAACATCATATCAGCTCTGAGCCTTTCCAGGGAAATGGGTTGGCGCTCGATCGCCAGCCAGTAGATAATTTCTTGCTCCAGATCTGATAAGCGACTCAAGGGTTCGTCTAACAGGTCTTGAATATCGCCAAACACCAGCATTTTATGCTTCAGAAATTGGGCCACATTGCCGTTAAACAACTCGCGAATAGTGGTAGCCACAATTTTCAGAGCTAAGGGATTACCCCGATAGAGTTGCATCAGGATTTTCCATTTTACCTCTCCAGACAAGCCTTTCGCCTGCAAGATTTGCTTGGCATCTGGCTCTTTCAATCCCGTCAGGAATAAGGAACGAACCGGTAGCACGTCCCCTTCCAGTTGAGCAATCTTTTTGGGTTTCTCTTGACTGGTCAGCAGTAAGCAACTGTTGTGGGGTGCTTCGGCGAAGCGTCGGAGCAGTTCTCCATAGTCTTCGTATCCCGGGCGATACTGTCCTACTAACTCTTTACTTTGCAGGATCGTCTCTAGGTTGTCCAGCACTAGCAAGCAGCGGTAGGTCCCAAACCGCTCGATCGCTTCTGATATCAGCTCGTCAATGTCTTCTAGTTTAGGAACCGCTTTATTTTGGGCCAACAGTAAGTCTAGCAGCAGGTCTTTCAGGGGAGGAGCATGGCGGAGACTGCGCCAGATTACATATTCAAATTTATCTTGAATCTGTTGAGCAATGCGTACTGCTAGGGAAGTTTTGCCAATACCTCCCATTCCCAGTAGGGCCACTAGGCGACAGCGGTCTGAGACTATCCATTGCTCTAGGGTAGCGAGTTCTGGGGCCCGACCGTAAAAGCTGGAGACATCGGGCGCTGAGTCCCAATCTACTCTGTTGGCAGTCAGGACTTTAGTCCTGGCCCCAGCAGGAACTATCGATTCACTAGCATTCTGTTGATATAGGTCTACGAGGATCTTTTGTAACTTAGCTAGTTTCCCCGGTCCAGCACCGGGGATATGAAACTTCTTGTACACTTCCCCCAGTCGCTTGCGCACTGCTTCTGGTTTGACTTTCAGTCCAGAGGCGATCGCCTCCGTTGACTGACCGTCCAGGGCCCGAAACAGCACCTCTAGTTCTGTCTTAGAAACGCTGCGTTCGGTAGCTACTGCTTTGAGAAAGTCTTTTGGTATCAAGGTCTTTTTCCTCACCGGCGAAATTTACGCGCTCTGTGCCGGGGGTGAAACCACCGGCAAGCTGAGTGGTCTACTCTTCTACCAGAGCATCTCACTATTGTATCATAAAATGTGAACTTTAGTGAGTTTTTGCCCTACAGGCGGAGGACGCCCGTCTGTCCCACAAGTATTTTTATGGCTCAAAGCCTGTACTATCAATAGTTTCAGCTCTCGCTAAAATTTTTTTTGCCCAAACCCTTGACACTTCACTTTTTTTTGCTCTATAATTATGACATAAGTGAGAAAGCTGATGGCTGGGCTGCGGTCCCGCCTGACAGCCGACAGGTCCTCACCCTGTCGGGTTGTACCGGCCCTGATAGGTGCCGGATGGTGCAGGAAAGTAGCCAGCCAATCAGGTGAAACGATATTCAGGAGTAAAAAGATGATTGTAGGAAATTCTCAGCTCAATTTCGACTCATTAGAGGATATTCCATTTGCTGCGAATGCTACGGACAGCCTGGGTTTCTTCGGACGCTTTGGGGGCAATGGCCAACGGGGCGATCGCTTCCGTGAGGTGCCCCCAGAACTGGAAGAACTACAGGCCAGCATCGCCAATATAGAAGGACTGCGTGAGGGTCAAATCTTCGCGCCAGTCTAGGCGGATATCCCCAGTAATCCAAACTTTCCTATCGAGACTGTGGGGTTGCCGTTCTGTTGCTGATTCCCAGGTAGTCCGCAAGAGGGCGTGACCGAAACCGACATGACCGTCAGTCCAGGTATCCCGGGCATCGGGGCCGCGAAATGCCATCAACTCCGTCATAGTCTGTAACAGGGCGGGGTCAAGGGGTTGACCGTCGCCGTGGAGAATACCGACAATACCGCTCATATAGCAGTCCTAAATCATTGCTTTTAAGTTTACAGTATTTCGGACAGAGGGAAAATAAGCTAAGATAAGATATAATAGTCAAAGAACGCGATCGCAAGGGAGGTCGAATATGACACAAGCTGTCGTCCCAGCAACCGAGGTGGCCATCAAGGAACCTCCTGAAATTGAACATCCCGAAAGTGAACGCATGTTCACTTTTCAAGAATATCTCTCCTATGAAGGAGAACCGGGTGTTTTTTATGAATTAGTCAGGGGAAAATTAAGACCGATGTCCGCATCCACCCACTTACATACCAATATTGGCAAGTTTCTGATTTATAAGTTCCAGCGCTACTTTGCTGCCCAAAACTTGGATTTAGTCGCAAACGCATTAGCGACCGGTGTCCGAACGGAAGAAAATTCATCCCGAATTCCCGATGTGGTAGTCTGTAGCCAAACTGTTTGGGAGCAAGTTCTTCATCGCCCAGGGGCAGGAGTTTTGGATTTTGACGAAAAACCGATTCTGGTGGTAGAAATTGTCAGCAGCGATCGCCGGGAGGATTATGTGATTAAACGCTACGAATACGAAGCGGCTGGAATTGCCGAGTATTGGATAGTAGACCCGAAAAAGAAACTCGTTCGGGTGTTTGTGAATCCTAGCAAGGAAGAAGGATATAGTTTTACCGATTTCACGGAAGATACGTCAATTATTTCCGGTCAGTTTGAGCAGCTAGTTTTATCTGCGAAAGAACTGCTATATCCTCCCCTGGTGGAGCAATTAATTAAGGAAGAACAAACCAAAATAAAAACCCTGGAACAACAGGCACAAACAGAACGCCAACGTGCGGAAAAGTTAGCCCAGCGTTTACTAGAAATGGGAGTCAACCCGGACGACATCCATTAAAATTATCTTCCTCCCTTTGGGTAGCGCTCCACAAGTAATGATTATATCCCACTGAAACAACGGTTAGTGGATTTGCTATCATTAGGAGCACTACCCCACTCGCAGCGGAGGGGGCCCGGAGCGTGCGAAAAATCGCAAGTGTAGGTAGTGGAGGGTGTTGCAGGAGGTCTGTACCCGATCGTCCCAACTGTGCTGACGGTCAAGAGGTCCAATAAGCTAAGATAAGATATAATGGTCAATGAACGCGAACGCTGCGCGAAAAATCGCAAGGGAGGTAGAATATGACACAAGCTGTTGTCCCAGCAGGGGAGGTGGCCATCAATGAACCTCAAGAAAAGGAACATCTGTTAACCTTCCAAGAATATCTCGACTATGAAGGAGAACCGGATGTTCTCTATGAATTAGTCAGGGGGAAACTAATACCCATGTCCGCACCAACTCTCGAAGACATAAACATCTGCGAATTTTTACGGTACAAGTTACAGCGCTACGTTGCTGCCCAAAATTTATCTTTGGTGGTGAAAACCACTGTCGGTGTTAGAACCGAGGAAAATTCCTCCCGAATTCCTGATGCGATCGTTTGCAATCAAAGTCTTTGGGAGCAAATCAGCGATCGTCCAGGGGCAGGGGTTTTAGATTTTGACGAAAAGCCGATTCTGGTGGTAGAAATTGTCAGCAGCGATCGCCGGGAGGATTATGTGATTAAACGCTACGAATACGAAATGGCAGAAATTCCAGAATATTGGATAGTAGATCCGAAAAAGAAACGAGTTCGAGTGTTTGTTAATCATAGTGAAGAAGGATATAGTTGGGATGATTTTACCGAAGATACCTCAATTATTTCCGGTCAGCTTGAGCAGCTATTTTTATCGGTGAAAGAACTGCGAACTGCTTGCACCGCCGGAGGAATTAATTAAAGAAGAACAAGCCCAAATTAAAACCCTGAAAGAACAGGTCGCCGAAGGTAAACGCGCTGAAAAGTTAGCCCAGCAGTTACGAGAAATGGGAGTTAACCCGGACGACATCGATTAAAATTACTGAGGTAAATTACCAGGCGATCGCCTCAAATTATGGCGATCGTACTGTTAAGTTATCCGACAGCAAACTCGGTAAACTGACGTGCAAAAGGCTCGTGAAATGCTAACACAATATCCTGTTTGGATATATTGCGATCGAGCAACTCATTAGCAATACCAATCTCAGTGCCATCATATTGAATCCAAATCTTGTCACCCTTGAGATCGATATGAATCGAACATCCATAAATCCGCCGATGCTTGTGCCAACCTGTCCGAATCACCTGATAATGTTCCCCTTGTTCGTCAAAACTGGTGTAAGCTTCTACCTCCCCATAGGAAGGTTTTCTTTGGCTATATTCAGTGAGAATTTCTTTAACTATGGTGCGATGACGCTCTAGCTTTTCCATTGTACAATCTCCTCTTCTAATGGGTTAAACACAATTAACTTGATTTCTACCTCTTCCACCCACAATCATTTGGGTAAACCGTCTTGAAAAGAAGTCTTCGTAAGTTGAAAGTGGAACGGCAAGATACAGAATACGTTCGGGTTCCACTGCTTTCAGGGCAAAACGATAGTTATAATATTGTCCCAAGGCAAGATGAAATTGATAAATTGTAGAAACAAAAAGCTCTTGATTTCTACTGCAATTTTTTCATCTTGCTTCTCTGCTGCAATTAACTGCTCTGCACCTAGATCGATCTTCAGAAGCACTTCACCGAAGTCGATCTCCAAGGGATCGTGGGTAATTGTCCAACCTTTTCTTTCAAGTCCGTGACGGACTGCATTATGGTAAAGATCTTTAGCCATATCAATCTAGTTAGATAACGATCGTCCCTAATACATTTGTCAATCTCGTATTATAAGCATTAAATCAGTTACAGAATAATACAGGCATCACAGATAATCACAGATATAAGCTTCGCTAGCGGTACTTTTCGACTATAAGCGTTGAATAGTCCGAAGGATTTTCTGCCATCCCGTCGTCGGTCGAAATTTCCAAGCGATCGACTTGCTCGAACCACTGCGACCAAGCCATAGCATACTCTATATCGGGTTTGAGTTCCCTAGCTTGGCGGAGTTGGCGGGCGAGTTCGAGAAGTTGAGCGAGGTCTTCTGGAGAGAGTCGATCGATTTCGGAGTTGAGTTGTTGGCGAAGTTGGGTCTTGGTCATAGAAAGATAAGATTACTAATTGTCTGGTGGGTTAGCTTATTCTAACCCACCGTAAGCACTCTGTTGCTGTTGGGTTGAGGCACGAAACCCAACCTAAATCTGCATCCCGCAGCAATTCGCCATTACCGACCTTGGCAAAGCATGCGATCGCGGTCAATTACGGGTTCTTGCCAAGAATAGGCAAAATGGCTGATGGTTCTAATTTTGGGAGCCACTTGACGAATGGCTTGCATTTGTGCTTCTAAGGAAGGACGATTGCGGATCGCGCGCCCCCAATTTCCTGCTAAGACCGGTTGGATCTGGGCATTATGGGGAGCAAAAGATAGTACCCGCTTGACCTCAGAGAGAATGCAGCTAGCATTACCGCAGACACCGTAAGACATGGGATGCCATTCCATCCAACTCGGGAACCGATCCCAAGGCTGCAAGCGAGAGTCAAACCCCTGACCGATCGTTTTATTAGCAGAGGGAAAAAATACCACTCCTGTAGGAATTCCTTGACGTTCGGCTGCATAGCTGGCGATTTTGACAAAATCTAAAATCCCTTGCACTGCATGAGTGACAGTCAGGTGCCAGAGTTCGAGTTGTAATTGAGCTTGACGTGCTTTCACTTGTTCGTAAGACTCAGTCTCATCGACGATCTCATCTTCTTGGGGTCTTTCCGACTCGGTTTGTTCGGCAGGGTAGATATTGTCGAGTTTGCGACCTTGCCAAAGGGGTTCTCCCTCATTAGGATAGAGCTTATCTACTGCCCGAATATCTGGGACGGTAATAAATCCTTGCTCTAAGAACCTGCGGATCAGTTCTCGACCCTTTTGATTGAAGGCACGTTGATACAAATTTTGTTGAGACGCCCGACCATAAATCCACAGGTCTTGAACTCTACTAGCTACAGAAGCCTTTCCAGTCAACCTTGGATAGCGGACGTAGTCAAATAAAACTCCGTCCGGTCGGCGTTGGAGCACGGCATGTAGCATGTAGTAGTAGTCCCGTTTCGCTTGCGGGTTGTAGGGGTCGATGAAGACTTGATCGGAGTCCCCCTGTCGCAAGTTATATCCCGTGCTATGCCGTGCTTTTTCATGTATGGAAACACTGGTGTGGTTGTCGCCATTGCGGGCTAATGCTTGTTCCCGACCCGGTAGCTGGGAGTAGATGTAACCGAAATTCATCGTAAACATCCAGGCGTAGACTTTTAACCCTCGTTCGCGACCTTTTTTAATCGCTTCTGCTAACAGATCGATTCTCTCCGTGCCGGGCGATCGGACTACAGAGGGCCAGAGAGTAGGGTTGTCCGCCATTGGCAGCAGCACCTGACCGTCGTAAAATACTTCCACATAGACCTGATTGTAACCCAAGTTAACAAGGCGGTCCATGAGAAAATCAAGGGCTCCGGGCTGGATATCGCAGGGATACAAGCGCAGCCAGATTGCCTGGTTTTGAGGCCAATTTCTACGCCTACATGCCAGTAATTGAGCTGCATGTTGGCTGACCATAGTCTGGTATTGCTGTTGGAGTTCGACATCCCCGTTTAATGCTGCTTTCCGTAGGTTTTCTTTCTCTCGCGCTACTGCTGGCAATAAATGACAATGGGCTGTAGTTATCGCCTGGGCTGCTTTACTTCCCACTAGGGGCATATTTCCATATAATCCGACAAGGCTACCGGTTAATATGGCGATCGCCCTCCGAGTCCAACTGACTTGCGGTCTCATTAAATAGTTTGACATACAGACAGTTAGTTCCAAACAACTCTTACGATCTCAACCTGACTGAGCTAGTTTAGCTCAGTCGGCTGAATATCTTTACAAGTATAAGGGCGGAAATTCCGGTATTTTCTATTCTAAGGAATTGATACCTCCCACAGCAGGCGATCGACGATGGCCCCTGCCCGACGGCCCCCCGCTGGGGTCGTCCGATGGGACAATACATAAGGGGCTAAGAACTTGACATCATCTGGAGTAGCATAATCCCGATCGTCGATCAATGCCAGGGCTTGGGTTGCCCGCTGCAAGATTACAGCGCCTCTGGGACTGACCCCGAGGGTGATTTCTTCATCTGACCGCGTCGCCCTGACCAGGTTGACGATGTACTGCTGCAAAGATTTATCCACTTTCACCTGAACCTGAGTAGCCAGTTGCTGTAATTCTTGCACCTCTTTTAAGGAAATGCAAGGCTGCAAATCTGCAACTTTGATGCCACCTTGGACTTGTTGGAGCATCTGAAGTTCCTCTGCTGCTGTCGGATAGCCCAAGGAGAAAGATAGGGCAAAGCGGTCCATCTGCGCTTCTGGCAGGGGAAAGGTGCCCTGATACTCGATCGGGTTTTGGGTGGCAATGACAAAAAAAGGACTCTCGACGGAACGAGAAACCCCATCTACCGTTACCTGTCGTTCCTCCATCACCTCTAACAATGCTGACTGAGTGCGGGGCGTAGCGCGGTTAATTTCATCGGTGAGTAGGACATTCGTGAAAACTGGTCCTGGCATGAATGTAAACTCACCGGTGCTAGGATTCCAGATATTCGTGCCCGTGATGTCACTCGGTAAGAGGTCGGGAGTGCATTGAATGCGTTGAAATTTGCCGTCAATGGACCGCGCCAAAGACTTTGCCAGTAGGGTTTTGCCCACGCCGGGGACATCTTCCAGCAAGGCGTGACCCCCTGCTAGCAGTGACACCAACACTAAACGGATGGCATCATTTTTACCCACAATTGTGCGGTTGAGGTTCTCGGCTAGCTGCTGAATACGCTCTCTCATCAGGATAGTTGCTCTGCAAGGCATTATTAAAGCAGGATCGTCTCTTTAGTATAGCAATATTGCCCTGCCCTGGGCATTCAGCAAAAGCTCTTGAGCTAGATTTTTTTTCGCTACAGTCCGATGGTAGCGTCCATTCTTACCACACCGATCGTTTGACTGATTTCATATCCGATCGTGCTGTTGTTTGAAAATTGGCAGATACAGTATAATTAGATTATAGTTCTGGCGCTGCTGCTTATGTTAAAGTACAATCTGTTAGACTGCTTACCTGGGGCTGAAGATCTACCTGACTCTGACGAAAAACCTGTGGACAATCAATTACAACATTTAATTCCCGGTATGCTGGAGGCAATACTGGCGACGATCTGGGCAGAACGGTGGGACTGGTTTTTCGGGGTTGATATGGGGATTTATCATCACCCAGAAAAACCGGCGATCGGCCCGGATGGATTTCTCAGCTTGGGAGTCGATCGGGTGATTGATGAGGGACTCCGCTTCAGCTACGTCCTCTGGGAAGAAAATAATGTGATGCCGATTTTGACCATAGAGGTGGTTTCAAAGAACAAAGGTGGGGAATATAAATCCAAAAAGGATACCTATGCAGAAATGGGTGTATTGTATTATGTGATTTACAATCCATTTCGTCGCCGCAAACCACGTCTAGAAGTTTATAACTTGGTGAAGGTAAAGTACCAGTTACAGCAAGGAAATCCTGTTTGGTTACCAGAGATAGATTTGGGAATTGGTACAGAAAGAGGAACCTATCAGGGGATAACCCGGGAGTTGCTTTACTGGTATAATGAGCAAGGAGAACGATTTCTGACTCCCGAAGAATTGGCTCAGTCAGCTGAAAAACGCGCACAAGCAGCTGAACAACGTGCTTTATATCTGGCGGAACAGTTGCGATCGCTCGGCATAGATCCAGACTCTCTTAATCTCTTCGCTGTTAGCCCGCCTCTGGTTCAAACCAGAGCGTTACCAGGCGGGAGCCAGGTTTCGAGGCGCCAAGTCGGTTAAAACCGACTAATAAATAATGTTTGAAGTAATTGTAGCAGTGAAAAACTATGTTATAGTTACAAATGATGAGATAGGAGAAAAACTATGTTCGAGTATTCCGATCGCAATGTACCTGATGCTGAAGAGTTACGGGACACTGACAAACAGGCGGCCAATAATCTAAATCAACTACAACATTTGATGCCCAGTTTGCTGGAGGCGACTCTGGCTATAATATGGGCAGATCGCCTGGATTGGTTTTTTGGTGCGGCATTGGGGATTTATTATCGCCCCGATGAAACCGCGATCGTCCCAGATGGGTTTCTGAGTTTAGGAGTCGATCGAGTTTTGGATGAAGAACTCCGCTTGAGTTATGTGATGTGGGAAGAAAAGCAGATCCCGCCGATTTTGACCCTAGAGGTAATTTGCCGTGAAGGTGGAGGAGAATATTTCTTTAAGAAGGACATCTATACAGAATTGGAAGTGCTGTACTACGTAATTTATAATACGATGCGTCGCCGCAAACCACCTCTGGAAGTTTATCGCTTGGTGGATGGCAGGTATCAGCGACAGTCAAGCTATTCCCAATTATCAATTAGGTAAAACGGGGTAACCGATCGTGTCCGAGAGCGCCCACCCATGTCGCTGCGATGTGCGGTGCGCAGTGCGAGTAGCGCGCGCGGAGCACATCGAGGGCAGGCGAGCGACATGGTGGGCGTCTCTGGACACGACACCGACATATTTTTGCCGATTTTTTGCTAATTAAAAAGAAACCCTGTTGGGAGCATCTCACTTTTTCCCGATCGCAACTTGACAAAATTGGTATTAGCTATTTTCAATGAACAATTCATTAACCTCGTCTACCGCTAACATATGCTTTGGTTAGCGGATATTGGGGTACATTAAAGATTTGCTCGACCTCCCCTGCTTCAATTAACTGCCCCACTCCTTCTATAACCCAAAACAAGGCCACGCGATCTGCAATTCGTCTGGCTTGAGCCAAGTTATGGGTGACTACTAATAGGGTATATTTTCCTCGCAAGTTAAGGATGAGATTTTCGACCACTTCGCTGGCAATGGGGTCCAGGGCGCTACAAGGCTCGTCCATTAGCAGTACCTCCGGTTGCAGGGCTAAGGCCCTGGCCAAGCAAAGCCGTTGTTGCTGACCGCCAGAGAGGGAAAAGGCTGGGGCTTTGAGTCTATCTTTGACTTCATCCCACAGTCCTACATCTCGCAAAGATTCCTCAATCAGGCGATCGCATTCTTCTCGATCGCGTTTGCCGTGTTCTCGGAGTGGAAATTCGATATTTCTCGCGATCGATAGGGGAAAGGGAGTGGGTTTTTGAAACAGCATCCCTACTCGCCGACGCAGTTCGATGGCCTCGATCGTCTGGATATCTCGATCTTCTAGAATCACTCGCCCGGACACCTGACATCCGGGAGTTAACTCGTTGAGTCGATTCAGACAGTTGATAAAACTGCTTTTTCCGCACCCAGACGGACCAATTATTGCCGTAATTTTACCAGATTTAATGGTCAAGTTTACCTCTTTTAATGCGGTTTTTTTTCCATAGGATAAGCTTAAATTTTCCGTTCTCATTTCTGGCGGTCCCTTGGCGGCTTTGCCAGTGCTATTGCTAGAGATAACCATGACCAATATTGAAGATTACAGAACGTGAATTTTCGATACGCGGAACTGTTTTGCCAGCCAGGAAACCCCAGTATTAATCCCTACTAATAAACCGACTAAGACGACAGCGGTGGCATAAGCATGAGATTCGCCCCCGGAACGTTCATGGCGAGGTCGTAAATGTGGATGGAGAGCGATCGCCCGGAATCTAATAATGACTCTGGCATCCGATCGACGTAACCGCTGGTAAAGATTAAGGCTGCTGTTTCGGCGATCGCCCGACTTATTCCCAATAGCAAGCCAACTGCGATCCCGGGCATGGCAGATGGTAACAGTAACTCCCATAAAATGGCAAGGCGGGAAACTCCTAAAGCGGCTGCTGCTCGACGATAGTCATCGGGAACGCTTTCAAATCCTTCTTGGGTAGACCGAATCAAAATCGGGAGTACCATACAGGCCAGGGTTAGCCCTCCCGAGAGAATCGAAAAACCCAGACCGAGGGTTTTACAAAAGAAGGCATTGCCAAATAATCCGAAAACAATTGAAGGGGTTCCGGCTAATATATCTAGACTTCTTAGTACCCACCTCCCGAACCAATTTTCTTTGGCGGTAAATTCGGCCAATAAAATTGCCGTGCCTACCCCCAGGGGAATCGCTACGACCATACAAACTCCCAGAATTAATCCCGTTGATGCTAGAATGGGGGCAATTCCTCCCTCACGACCGGCTTTTTCCGGCGATCGGGTGATAAATTCCCAATTTACCAGATTCCATCCCTGCCAGAATATATCGCTCAAGAGCCACAATAAAATTCCACTCACTCCCAGGGCCACTGTCCAAATTAAACCAGTGGCGATCGCCTCTTTTGGGTTCAGTTTAAACCTTACCTCAGTCATAAATATGCCCTCGATCGATCGCTTCGGCGATCGCCACCAGCAGCAGCACCATTGCCATTAACATCAGACCGCTGACAAATAAAGCCCCCTGATGATTTCCCGTAGCATATGCCATTTCTAGAGCAATATTTGCCGTCAAGGTCCGCACCGGAGCAAAAATACTTTTAGGGATTTGCACCACATTGCCGCAAACCATTAACACTGCCATTGTTTCCCCGATCGCCCGTCCCGTTTCCAGAATTATGCCAGTTATCAGACCCGATTTTGCCGCCGGGAAGATCACTCCCCAGACCGTTGCCCAGGGTCCCAATCCTAAAGCTGCTGACGATCGCCTATACTCGGCAGGTAAGCTGGCAAAACTTGCATCAGCAACCAGGGCCACTGTCGGCAAAATCATCAGGCCCAGAATCAATATTCCCGCTAATAAACTGGGTCCAGGGGGATGCAGGCGATTGATTATTGGCACCAGAACTACTAAACCCCAAAACCCATAAACTACTGAGGGAATTCCTGCTAGTAATTCTATCATGCGGCGGTAAATATGGGCGATCGCGCTGGGAGCATAATATTGACAAAACACTGCCGATGCTATTCCTAAGGGGGTGGCGATCGCCACGGCACCCAAGGTTACCAGTAGGGTTCCCCAAACCATGGGCAGCAGGTTATACTGCTCCCTGGTCGGATGCCAGGAAGAATCGCTCCAGAACCGGGCCAGTCCTACTGCTTGCAGTACATTCCAGGCGTTCCCGCACAGAAATACGATAATCAGCAACCCGATCGCCCCCGAGATCGTTGCCATGCCGCGCAATATCCAAACTAAGACTACTTCATTTCGAGATATAGACAAAATATTGCTCCTCAATAATCTGCTTTACCTGGGGCGATCGGGCAAATTCAATAAAGTCTTTTGTTAGCCCCTTAGGCTTTTCGCTAGTGACAAAGTTGAGCGGGCGGGCCAACTGCCCCCTCGTTCCCACGCCTGCCGCCGTTGAGGCCGCAACTCCTGCTATTGGCAGCAGTTTAATCGGGTTTCCGCTAGCAGCACTGTACTCGGCGGCCCCAATGGAAACATAGCCGATCGCCTGGGGATTTCCGATTACAGTTTTAATCCCCTGTTCGTTGTCCCCAATCACTACATCTGCCTGAATCTCAGTAGTTGGCAATTGATAATATTTGGCAAATAACTCCAACGTCGATCGCCCCTCCGCTTTGTTGACCACAGTAATGGGGCATCTCGACCGTTTACTTCCTTCCAGTTGTTAATTTTATCGGTGTAAATCCCGATAATGTCTTCTCTCTTGAGTTCGGTAACTGGGTTTTCCTGATGGATAATGATTGAGATGCCATCCCAGGCGATCGTAAATGCCATTAAGTCTTTTTCTTCAGGCTTCAGGGCCCTGGAAACCATGCCAATATCGGCCACCTTTTGACGGGCGTCGGCAATCCCCCGAGAAGACCCCCCGGTTTGTACGTCGATCCGCACGTTGGGGTGTTCTCGTTCGTACTGCTTGCCGATCTCCGCAGCTAAGGGCGCTACGGTACTCGAACCAGTCAACACTAGCTTTTGGGTTTGACTTTGATTACAGGCTATCAGCAGGGCGATCGCCAACCCAATGGCAACTCTGCTGACAAAGCGCGAGGTTTTCATATTGATTTGTGGTCTCAGACAATTCATCGTTTCTTATTATCTCCCATTTCTCGAAAGAACGCAATCGAAACCCGAAGATCTAATCAAATTATGGCGGCAGCGCCATTACTATCTGGTGCGATCGCGCAATATTTCGGCAATTTCTTCTAAAGTTGAGAGTGGAGGGTTATGTTCGCGGATAATATTGGCAATGTTTTGTAGGTAGGTATCCATTTGTTGTGATTCTTCTTTGGCTATTGCTTTTTCTTCCAGCAAGCTACCATCCTCCATCTTCAGGATCCGATCTGCCAGATCCAATATTCGATGGTCGTGGGTTACCATCAAGATCGCCGCCCCCTCTTCTTTGGCTAAATTATGCATCAGATCCACTACCTCTCGACCTGTTTTACTGTCTAAGGCTGCTGTGGGTTCGTCTGCTAATATTAATTGGGGATAACTTACCAATGCCCGGGCGATCGCCACCCGCTGTTTTTGTCCCCCGAGAGGTTCTGAGGATAGTAGTTCGCGTACTGGCCTAGACCAACTGCTTTCAGTATAGCATCAGATTTAGTACGAGCTTCACGGTCGGAAATCTTTTCATGCAATTCCACTGACATTTGGACATTTTGTCTAGCAGTCATAAATGGTAATAAATTATGACCTTGAAAAATATAGCCAATATGCCGACGGACCCGCACCAATTGCTCCTCGGAAGCCCCATTTAATTCTTTCCCTAAAGCTATTAAACTTCCCTCTTGTACTGAACGCAAACCTCCGATCAAGGATAACAAGGTCGTTTTTCCCGATCCTGATGGACCGGTGAGAATTACAATCTCTCCCCGATCGATGCTTAAATCTATATTAAATAAAACCTGTTTGCGGAGTAATTTTCTGCCATAATAGTGATTGAGGTTCCGAATTTCAACTACCGATTCCATAATTGTTAATTGTTAATTACCTGGAAACCGTCTAAAGTTGTGATAGAGAAAAACTGCTACTCTCTCGTCTCTCGTTCCCAGGTTCTACCTGGGAACGGTCTTCTGAGGCTCCCGCCTTCTATCCTATCTATGCACCCATGCAGAGTCAAGTCTGTAATATGTTTAATAAAATGGTATATAGCGTTTCTCAGATAGATGCGATACGACATCAGACAGATGCGATACGGGAAATTGCAAACACCATAAGGGTTTGATCGATTTGACAATATATCACATAAATTTTAAAAACCGTATAATTGCTAATTTTTTATTTTTAATTGTTAATTGCTAAACAGTCGATCCAGTTTGCTCCCGTTGGGTCGAGGCACGAAACCCAACCTACAGTCAATTTTCCATTCTCCTCGTTCCCTGGCTCCCGCCTGGGAACGCCATCCTCCATTAAAAAATATCTGCTGGGTCTGCATCTCGGAGTTTACGTACCGCGCTCGCGCCCGCAATGCAACACATCAATCCTGTCAATACCAGGACAGTTATAGCTCGAATATAATTCATTTCTATTGGCAAAGATGTCGTATTCCGAGATATTTTATATGCAAACAAAGCCATAATCAATCCCTGGACGTAACCTAACATTGCTAAGATAATCGCCTCTTGGAAAACTAAAGATAGCAGATAATTATGGGTATATCCCATCGCTTTCAGGGTTGCGTATTCTGGCAGATAGTCCGTCACGTTGGTATAAAGTATTTGATAGACTACCACAATCCCGACGATGATTGCCATCCCTACACTCAAGTTGAATACAAACCCGATCGCCGTACTGCTTTGCCAATAGGCTTGCTCGAATTTAATAAATTCTGCTTTAGATAGCACCTGCACATCTTCAGGTAATAATTGCTTAATTTTGGCAACTAAACTATTGATATTCGTTCCCGGTTTTAACTTAATCAATCCTACCTCAATCAACCCTTTTTGCCGTTGACTGAAAATCCGCAGAAAGTTCAAATGGCTGGTAATTAAATTACCATCAGCGCCAAAGGATGTTCCTAACTTAAATAATCCCACCACCGTAACTCGGCGATTTCCCGGTCCTCGGTTTCCCACCTCTGTCGTCACCGTGACTCCCTGGTTTAATTCCGCAACTACCGGACCAAACTCAGACCGAGAAGCCTCGTCAAATAATACTACATCTGGCTTTTTCAGTTTCTCTAGATTTTCCCGAACTCCTGGCAAGTTAAAGACTCCTTCTCGAATTTCAAATCCAATAACATAGATGGGACGCAAATAATTTTTATTTTCCGGATTTTTCCACTGACCAAACCCTAAATATATAGGTGTAACGAAATCAACTTCCTTAAAAGCTAAAGTTTGTTCTAAGCGTCTTTCCGAAAAATTTTCCATCCCCGTTAGAGAAGTGGATCTGGGACTGATCAAAAAAATGTCCCCCTCCAAACTTTTATGCAGATGGACTGCGCTATCAAATAAGGCTTCCCGGAAACCTATTTGCATGAAGATCATCACTACAGCAAATACAATTCCCGATAGGGCTACTATTGTCCGGCTATAGTCATGTTTCAGTTGTAACCAAGCTGTGGGAATTTTAAGAATCATTCTTTGCCACTGGATACATCAATGATTGCGTTAATTTGTAAGTTAGTTAAACCTGCGACTTTATCGCTGTCTTCCAGGCGGATTTTTACTTCTACTACTCTAGCATCTACATCAGCGGCTGGATCGGTGCCCAGAACGTCTTTTTTGCCGATTTGCAGGGCAATTTCGGAGACTGTGCCTTTGATTTGACCGCTAAATCCATCGCTAGTGACAATAGCTCGATCGCCCAAACGAATTTTACCTATATCTGTTTCATACACCTCCGCTACCGCATACATCTGGTCCGTTTGACCGAGTTCCACTATTCCCCGATCGCCCACCAGTTCTCCCGGCCAACTGTGAATCTTCAGAATTTGACCCGATCGGGGGGTTTTCACGTAAGCTAAATCTAGGTTCGCCTGGGCCTGAGAGACCGCCGCGATCGCCCGAGACAGTTCTGCTGCTGCCAGGGCTACATCTACGGTTCTCACTTCGGCAATTTCCGCTAACCTCGCTTCTGCTTCCAGGATCTGCTTTTCCAGGGTGGTCACCGTGCGGCTTAAATTTGCTTTCGCCTCGTTAATATCCTTGGGGAGAGTATTGACAATTCTGAATAAAATTGCGGACGCCTCTTGAAGTTGTTCTCTAATAGTTTCCTCTTCTAAACAGGTACTTTCATATAGAGAGGCCGATACCGCACCCCCTTGATAGAGGTTCTGATAGCGCCGACATTCCGTTGCCGCATTTTTTAACTGGGCCCTCAAACGCTCGATCGTTGCTGCTTGTGCTTCCCTTTCCCCTTGCAAACGGGACTCTAAACTCGCCACCGTGGCCTCTCGAGCCACCTTTTGCCCTTGGAGTTCGGCTTTTAATCTTTCAATAGTCGCCTCCTGTGCCTCGATCGCACCTTGTTTGGCTCCCGCTTTTACCCTCGCTAAACTCGCTTCGGCAACTTTCACTTGCTCTTGGGCCAGTTTCAGGGCCGCTTCCAGGCGATCGCGGCTATCTAGAATTGCCACCAGGTCTCCAATTTCTACTTTATCTCCTCTTTTAACTAACAATTGCTCGACTCGCGCCCCTTCCACAAATGCCGGTGCTGATATGCTAATTACTTCTCCTTCCGGTTCGATGTAACCCGAAGCCGCTACCGCCTCAACCACTGGCTCTGTACTGGTCGGAGGAAGGGCCGCTCCCCTGTCTGATGGGGGATTTTCTTCCGTGCGAGACATTCCGAAACTGTAGATAATAGCCAAGCTTGTGACCGCAGCAGTTATAACTGTTAAAGCCGTTACTGCTGCTGCGATCGCCCACCAGTTCCCTCTATTTTTTAACAATATATCCATCCTCTGAACTCTTTCATCAGAGGCATTTACATCAGAGGATAAATCCTGTTGTTCTTTTTCATTCGTTGACTGGTGAATGCTCATGCAAATTAAACATTACTTTCACTTAACAATGATTCTAACTCACATTGAGATGCCGGATAAGTAGCAACGTCAGGAGTGACAGTTACTCTTGCCCCCGATCTAAGGTTGAGATCGAAAAGCCTCAAACCTGCATGATGGAGTCCCTATGTCCCCCAACGGAGAACTACGAACTACGAACTACTTCCCTCACGTGTAGCAAGTTGGCGTAACTGCGATGGTGGTCTTCGGTGCCTTGCCGACGTCAAACTTCCCCTTTACCCCATCAAATGATGTACCACCATGGCCAATAATCTTTCTTGCCCCCTGGTCAATTTTACCGGAAAAGTAATCGCACTTTGCTCTGGTTTATCCGTCCTGAATAGCACCATGTCTCCTACCCATTTCTCGATCGCCAGGTTAATGTCCTTGATGGAATACTGAGCTTTCAGTAAAGCTTCCACCGCCGTCCAAATGCGGGTCCCCGCCCGGGAGTCCCCGCCATCAATTAATTCTTGCATTAATGGCTGTCGAGCATTTCCTAGCAAGGCCACCCACTCTCGATCCGTGCGAGACTTTACTGGTTCCATGTCGCAACCCTGGGGGCCATATCCGGCTACGCAGAGACAGGCCCGATCGTCATGGGAAAGAGATACCTCTATTTTATCTGTTTCGCCTCCTTTGATGACTGGTTTACCAGACTCTAGCCATTCTATCTGAATATTTGCCGATGGTTTTGAGCCTTTGTCAAGCAGTTTCCCGATCGCTTTCTGCAACATGGGGATTTCTTGCTGGTGCCGATCGCCCTTCGCCAACTGATGCAATCCTGGGACATTAAATATAGAGACCTCTGGAGTCTTGACCCCAAAGCTATTATATATCCCTTGCAGCCTTTCTTGGAGAATTCCCTCGTCTCTTCGATCGGGGTTAGCCAGTTCCTCTGCGGTAGGATTTTCTGCCCGATGTTCTACGACTTGCGATCGGAAGCCATTGACCCTTTCGACAATTCGTCCGGATTCATCAACAACCAATATCGTAGTATTGTAGTCTTCCCCTTCCGGGTCATTGAACGTCACCACTCCCGTCAATGAGCTGTCCTCCTGACGATCGGGTTGGTATATTTCCCAACTCTCAATACCTACGGGCAGACATAAATCCTGGGGCATCGTAGCTTGACCCCCTTGGAGCACTGCATCCCGGAAATAGGGGTCTCCCAGCAACCAAACCTCTCCTGTTTTATCGGGATGCTCCCGCTTGGCAGTGAAGATACAGCGATCGCCAGTAATGTTGTAAAACTGCTGCAAGCGCTGGAAGAGGGGTCCGTGAAACAGTACCGGACCGTAAAGATCTGCTTGGGGTTGAATATCCAGCGGCCTTTCCGGTACTTCTACATGTTCAATGGGTGCTTCCGCTTCTATGTCCAGCACGAAGCTTGCCGCAAAATGATCCTGGGCAAATCCTGACTGTTCCGTCCTGATGCTGGCTTTAACCCGGCGGGGCTCATCCCTTGAGAGCCGTTCGAGCGCCTCCGCACGAACTTCGATCGTGGTGCCCTTTTCCCGGTCCACCAGAATCCCTCGTTCTAGACGAATATCTTCAATCCGAATTGCCTGGAAGTTTTCTTTCCCGGCTACTAAAGCCACTGCTTGAGCCATTGCTTCCAAACCAAACACGCTAGGGAATAAATAGGAACCTTTGTAAATGTGATCCTGCAAGTAGGGGTGACTTTCCAGGGTCAGGTGAGCCCGCCTGACTTCTTCCACTCCCGGTTCGTTGACCCCAAACTGTTCCATAAATTTTGATGCCCGTGGCGCCGGGAATAGTTGGGGTAACCAAGTGTCAAAGCCAGCGGCATTAGCTTCCACCGTTCTCATGGACCCCGTCACTAATACTCGGTTCGTGCCCGGATCGTTTTGCACTAGATTCAGAAATCGTCGCACCCCCTCTTCCTTACTAATAGCATGAATCCCTATTTGGGCAAGATACCGCACCGAGCCCATCTCAAAACCCATGCCTACCTCATCCCACACGCCGTAAACAATGGATTGAACGGCGGTTTGGGAGTGTTTGGCGCCAAAGTCCTGCAACGTCAGATCCATCGCTTCATTGGAGAATCCGTACCAGCCATTCCGCTGCATTCCAGTGCAGCCAATGATTGAAGATATACAGACAAAAAGTTGGGGTGGTTTGTCTTCAAATACTTTACATAGATTAATGACTCCTTTGAGTTTGGGACTGATTTTGGCCAGAGCTGCTGCCGTCGAGACCTTGTCTAAGTAACCGGGTATATTCACAGCCGCTCCGTGAATCACCCCTGTAATCTCCCCCATTTCCTGCCGTATCCGGATCGCTAGATTTTCCACTGCTTGGCGATCTACCACATTACAACTAAAGTAGCGGCAAGTCAATCCCTTTGCCTGATAGCGTTCCAGGGTACGAGCAATCTTTTCACTTCCGGGTAAGTCTTCTGCTTGACTGGGATCTGGCGAACTGCCCACTAGGGCCATCCGCACCCCCGTCGCCTCAGCTAGCCCCAGGGCACATTCTGCTGTAATGCCCTTGGCACCACCCGTGACTAAAATCACATCTTTCTCAGACCAGGATATCTCCCGCCTTTGATAATCTGCTTGTTCCTGCACCACAGGTCGAGGAATTTGCCGTTGCATTTGCCTGTCGTAGCCAACTGCCACGTAACTTTCCGAAGTCGAGAGTTCTAAGAGCACTCGTTCTGCTAGCAATGCTGGCTTCACCTCTGGCGCGAAATCTATTACCCTTACCTTGATATCTCGCCTTTCCAGGTGCAGACTTGCAGCTATTGCTTTCGCACAGCATTGCTCTATCGGTGCCACGGTCTGCTGCATGCCAAAATATCCACCCCCAAATTGAATATAGGTAACGGCGACCTCTTCGTGTTTTCTGCTCTCTACGGCTGGTGGTGAGGTAAATGTTTGCAGGCGATCTACAATCTTTTCTAAACCGACATCAGACAATATATCGCTCTTTGCTTTCCGGGGCAGCACCGCAATCAAATGAGAGTATTCAGCCAGGTTTGTTTCCGATTCTGTAAAGGACATCACCCGCACCTGAGCACCTTGCTCTCGCAATAACTGACCTAGGCTATCTGCTATTTCCGTCTCCTCTGGTTCGCAGGCGATTAAGCAGTTTGCCACATGCCAATTCACCTTTTCCGCATTCTCACCTGATAACTGTTCTGGCAGATACTTAATCCCAAAGTTTCTCACCCTGGTCTTTTCTTTGCTACCCTCTTCTGGATCCCTTTCACTATCCGCGATCGCCTTGCGGATCTCTGCCGCTACTTCCGCGATCGTACCATTGGCTATATCTGCTGGTTGGATTTTTCCCCCAACCCCAAATTTGGTCGCCGTGGCCCCGATGATTTCACCAGCTTTAATCGATTCTAACCTCAGATCGTCTAGCAATCGCGCTGACCAGGGAATACTCTCCGCGCTATATCCCGTTTCCTGAACAATTGTTTCAATGAGGCTCTCCTCAACTGATTCCGATTTTTCGGGAACCGTGCGATCGCTGATTTCACTGCTAACTATTTCTTCTGGTTGTGCTTCTTGTTCTGCCACCACGGGGTCATTTTTTATTCCCGGCCAGTGTGCCAGATCCGCCTTAATTACATCGGCAATAAACTGCCCTCGCTGCTGAAAATAATTAGCAAATTCCTGGGACGAAAGGTTAGCCATAGCCGCTAACTGAGATTCCCTGCCATTTTCCCCAGTAACAAGGGGAGGCGCAATTTCCTGGAACGGTTTTTTCACAAGGGTTAACAATGAATTTCCGGGGCCAGACCAAGGGGCGCACCAAACGGTTTTCATAGAGTCCGTCCCAATTAATATTGCCGCCATTGACAAAAATCGCAGCTAACACTGTATTGAGGTCTCGATCCTGTCCCCCTTGGGATTCAATTGGCAGACAGACTATTCCGTTAACACCATTGATACTGTTCGTTAAACCCGATAAAATATTCCCAGGCCCTACTTCTACTAGCAGATCGCATTCAGACGAAATTGCCTCCACCAAGGAGATGAAATCTACTGGTGCTGTAATTTGCTTGCCAAAATGCTCCCGCAGCTTGAGTCCGGCTTTTACTCCTTCTCCATTTATACTGGAGAACAACGGTACCTTGGTTAATTCTAGTTGCTCTGGGATCGGCGCTGACTGGCGCACTGAGGCTGCTGCTGCTGCCACAAAATGAGAATGAAAAGCATTGGACACTGGCAACATGCGCGTCTGCATGCCTGCTTCATCTGCCAGTTCTATCACTGCTTCCACACTCTCTCTGGAACCAGAAATTACTACTTGTGTGGGACTATTGATATTCGCGATCGCGACATCGCTTTTAACTGATGCTAAAAGTTCTTCCACTTGCTGTCGCGAGCAACCCAAGCTGGCCATCACCCCTGCCGTTCCCGTGGGTGCCGACATGGCCTTACCTCTCAGGGCTGCTAAACCTAACAAGGCTTTTTCGTCAAAGGCACCTGTAGCGTAAAAAGCAGTTAATTCTCCCAAACTGTGACCGCCCACAGCAACTGGTTCGACTCCCAACTTTTGCAGATATCCCATCCAAATTAAAGAGGCCAGACAGATGGCTGGTTGAGCGATTTCTGTTTCGGCTAACTCGGTTTTCCATTCCTGGAGTTGGGCCTGATCCCCTGCCCGGTCTAGAGGACGATAAATATATTTACTAACGGGTTCGCCCCCCGATGCTTGCAACCAGTTATCGGCTTGCTGTACCAGTTCTTTCGCCCAACTATAGCGCTCTACCAGTACCCGAGTCATGTTTAATTTTTGCGATCCTTGTCCGGGAAACAGGAAACCCACTCGACATTTCTTGCTCCCGTTTGACAGCCAGACCGTTTGCGGTAGATTGACCTTTGTTTCTCCTGCTGCTGGAGGGGTTTCCCAGAGCATCTGTGCTAGCAACTGTAGATGTTCTACCAGTTCATCGGGTCTCCCTGCAATTACTGTTGCTCTGATGGGTAGACTTGCATCCAGTTGGCCCGCGAGCTCTGCCGCCAGATCCACCAGTTCTCCTATACTTAATCCCGTGGCGATCGCCTGAATTTCCCCTACCCGTTGCTGCAATTTCTCCAGAGAATCAGCACTGAAACAGAACAGTTCCGTTTCTTGGTGGGAAACTAGCAACCTGCTTTCGGACAAAGCAGGTTCTAAACGAGGGTCCGGCCCATCTCCTGAGGACAGAGTCACGTGGCAGTTGCTACCGCCAAATCCCATGGCCGAAACCCCAGCCCGGAGTATTTCCGTGGGATGGCGACATTCTCCCTGAAGGATCGGATAGAGACAAGTCGCAGTACTTTCAAATACTTCATTCGGTTCTTTACAACCAGCAGTTGGTGGCAAAACCCTCCGATTTACTGCCATCACTGCTTTAATAAATCCACCAATGCCAGCAGCGGCTTTCGTGTGACCGATGATTGATTTCAGGGAAGTAATGCCGCAAAAACGTTTATTTTGAGTCCCATCCATTGCCAGGGTAATGCCCTTGATTTCCGCCCGATCGCCCACTGGGGTGCCCGTACCATGTCCTTCAATAAAATCCAGTTCCTGGGGACCGTAACCTGCTTTAGCATAGGCACGCTGTAAAGCCAGGGCCTGGCCCGAACCACTAGGGGCAGTAATGCCCACTCCCGCACCATCCGATGATATCCCCCAACCCCGCAGCACGGCATATACATAATTCCCATCAGCGCGAGCATCTTCTAAGCGTTTCAAGACCACGAAACCGCACCCTTCTCCAGGAATAAATCCACTCGCACCCCGATCGTAGACTGCCATCTCTTTGGTTGTCAAAGCTTTCGTTTTGGCAAAACCCACTATTTCGATTGGATCTAGGCTCACATCCACGCCCCCTGCCAAGGCCAGATCTAGTTCGCCATCCACTAATCCTCTGGCCGCCGTCGCTATCGCTATCAGAGACGAGGAGCAAGCCCCGTCTACTGTGTACCCGCCACCATGCAGATTCAGATAGTTACAGATCCGTCCTGCGATCGTGTTAGATAGAGTACCAGCAAGAGTATCCTGAGTTATCGGGGATAAAGGCTGTTTGTGATACTCCTCTAGCATCGTTTCTAGGGCCTCTCCCGTGCTGGGAGCCAGGCCCAGAGATTGGACCGCAGCTCGCAATGACCTAGCTATATAAGGCCATCGCAACCGCAGGGTATTCGTGCGACTGACTTCGCCAGTTAGGGTATTTCCCACCACCAAGCCTGTCTCATCTGATGGCACTGAATCGGTAGTATATCCAGCATTTGCCAAAGCTTTCAGGGCCACTTCTAGGGCTAGCCAATGGACTATGTCTGTAGACTCGAAGGTTGGTTTCGGAATCCGTTTGCCCGCCCAATCGAATTCAAAACCGTCAATCACTGCCATCTGCTTGCCGTAGGTTTTATCTGGCGCAGTCGGGTCGGGATCGTAATAGTCAGACATTGGCAAGCGTTCCTCTGGGAGCCGCCTAAATTGGCGACGCTTCGTGAGAATGTTTTCCCACAGTTGCCTCGGATTTGGCGCTCCGGGATACCAACAGGCCAGGCCAATTACTGCGATCGGTGCTGTTTTTTTATTCATAGGTTAAGGAGGCAACGCCAGTCTATACTACTTATATTTTACACCACTCTGACAATCGGGAGCATCCCAGTTTTGTCCTAAGTAATTGTACTTAGATAAAGAGCGCCATTAAGATAAGCACAGCGTAAGCGAAGCATTTGGTTAACTGACGTTGGAAGCCATTGAGCCCCAGAGAGCTTGAGACGAGAACCAATACGCTTGACTACAGACTCTACCTCCCCAGAGCCAATGGGAATGCCCAAGAATTGATAAAGATCATAGTTAACGATACGGTGACAATGTTTGGTTAAATAAGCGCGGAAGTTCTGTACTTTTTGTCCGTGACAACTGGCTAACAACTCCAATGCTTCGTCAATAAAACCGTGCCAGAGAGATGATTTAACCTGCCTTAAACGCTTTTTATAGTCGCCAATTTTATAGATATTTTCGACTAGATGATACCAATCAAGAACTTCACGTCTGCCATTTTCTGGTCTCAATTGAGCAATAATGTTCCAAATGCCATCATGACCATCTCCCAAACAAGTAATTATAGCTGTCAACGGCTGTTGTTTAACCCACTCCACCAGGGCGGCATTGTCCTGAAAGTAAGCCCCACAAACTTCTCCATGCAGGCTGACTGCTTTATAATCTCGCCACTCACAAGAACCCTTACCTTCAGTTCTTAAACGTACTTTGCCACCATCTACGCTCACAGCGGTTACAGGGTGACTGCTTTGAGCTCCAGGAAATTCGCTTCTTTGCACTAATCGATGTATGCTGCTGTGTCCCACTTTTATTCCTGTTAACAGTTCCAAGTCTTTTTCCGCTTGTTGATATGATTCATTAGCACTCAATACCCAGCAACACTTGGAGATTACGGGACTGATTTGTGTGCCTTTCTTTAAGCCCAATTTTTTGGCCTGTTTGCTGTTTACAGTTACTGTTCCTACGCCGGTTTTGACTTGCCGCTTGCGTCCGGATTGAGACGGCTCCCCATCAGCAAAAAAAAATTTCCTAAAACTGGTCCAACTGTCCTGAATAAATGCTCTCGTACTGCTAACTCTCTGCTTTCAAAGTCTTTAAGAGCCTCGGGGGCGTATCTGCATACAGGAGTTTTGATAATTCTTTGAGATGGTATTCAAGTTTTTGATTTTCTTCTGGGGTCATGTAGCCTCCTCAACCGTGGAGATTTTTTCCATATTACCAGAATAAATTTTTTTCTCGCTTAGTTTGCCCAGAAGAGAGTTGTGCAACTAGTATTTTTCCAGCAACGCCTTACCCTGCAAGGACTTAGGGCCGCCATCTCCCAACCGAAGGAAATTTGCACAAATCTATAGGACGCCAATTCTGAGTATAAATACTCATGGCAAAACTGGGATGCTCCCCTGACAATCTCTAGGGTGCATCCCACTTTCGCAAGGGCTATTACCTGCTATAGGATTTGGTGCTGACAACTGACAACTGACAACCTTTTAGGTATAATTGGGAGCATGTCAAGTTTGAGTTCCTGCTAATTGCTAACTAAACTCAATAGTGTCACCGGTGCAATAGGGATCGCGCGATGGCAGCCAGTTTGGCCTTCTGCCTTGTCCCGGCGAGCGTAGCCAAATCGACCAAGTAATAACCAAGGAACAAACCATGAGACAAACGGCTTTAATCACAGGAGCCTCCAGCGGCATTGGTTATGAATTATCTCAAATTTTTGCCGAGAACCAGTACAATTTGGTTCTGATAGCAAGACGACAAGAAAAACTGCAAGAAATACAGGCAAATTTGAAAAAAAATTACCAGGTTAATGTCATAGTTATCTCTCAGGACTTAGCCCAAAATAATGCGGCTCAGGTTTTGTTTGATACTCTCAACCAGCAAAAAATTAAAATTGATGTCTTAGTCAACAACGCTGGCTTTGGAGACTATGGTTTTTTTGTAGAATCTAACTGGGAAAAAATGCAACAGATGATTCAGCTCAACATTATGACTTTAACTCATTTGACCCGACTGTTTTTACCGGGTATGATTCAACGGAGTCAAGGCAAAATTCTCAACCTGGGCTCGATCGCATCTTTTCAACCGGGACCTTTAATGGCGGTTTATTTTGCCACGAAAGCTTATATTCTATCATTTACCGAGGGGATCGCCAACGAGCTTCAAGGCACGGGGGTCACGGCCACCGTGCTTTGTCCCGGTCCCACCGCATCTGAGTTTCAGGTCACGGCGAATCAACAAGCTTCTAAATTAATAAAAGGAAAAAAACTCGCCAAGGCCGCAGAAGTAGCCCAACTAGGATATCAAGCCTTAACCCAAGGGAAAACAGTCGTTGTGCATGGCTTGACGAACAAGCTACTGATCTTTTCCAATCGACTTGCGCCCAGAAACTTAGTCACCCAGACTGTGAGAAATATGCTTGCCGAGGACAAATAGGAGATAACAGTGCGATTCGTTTAGTGTAAAGGCTTCAGGATAAAAGTGACGTGTCACAGGCCATATATCTGTGACCACGAGCAGGATTTCATCAGTCCTGACAACTTGTGGGGTCAACCGACCACCGGTGGAAACGCCGGGGGAACCGGTGAAACCTAGAGATGATGTAGGTGCAAGTCCTACTCCCCAGGTGCGAGGGTAAAAGCGTCACCCCTACGGTAGCGATGGCATCAATCCGTAAAGCGGGGTGAAAAGGCATCAATGGCTAGCAGCCTAAGCAGGTCAACGCCAAGCAAGTGGCTATGAGGAACATGAAGCGAAATGATGCAGCGTCGTTAACTATACCCAGTGGAATAAGGCTTACACACTGGTAGTGTTAGATGCCTCTGATATCACGGAAACCGCTGTGGCCAGGATCGGAATCCCCCGGAATCCCCGCACGAGTACCTTATGGTTTTCGCGGTCTTTGGATCGGGCGATCGCAGTTATTGACCGCATTAGCTTCTGACCAATTATAATAAGACTAAGTGCTGCATGAGATTAAGCCAATGAGTTCTACCAAACAGTCTGTTCCCGGCGACAAATTCATCGCCTGCGCCTCCCACCAGGAGATCTCTGCTACTGGCTTTGAGTAGATCGCCATCCCGACCAAATAGCCAGTTGCCCCCGCCGCCGTCTGTGGCATCCAAGGTATCATCACCTGCTCCACCGATCGGGGTGTCTTGAGTGCCTGCAAATAGTCCATCTGGTCCCGGGGTGCCCCTCAATCTTTCCATCAAATCTCATCGGAATATTTTTTGTTCATCAGCATCATATAGCCAATTCATGCTATATGCAATAGCATCACCTCTTTATACTACCGTCAGTTGCAATAACAGCAGTTTCTGCTCGAATCACCGACTTTAGCTACGGTGGTATTTTCGACCGGGGCCCGGAGCGATCGCAGGTATTTTAACCTATCCTAATTGCCTCTAGTAACGCGAGTTCGGAGAGGGAAGTAGGGAGTCGCAGATCGCCGATTTCCCAATGAACCATGAACTATAAATTGTCTACGGCTCCTACCCGGCTTCTAAATCCCTCAGTTCATCGATTAAATTCATGTACGATCGCTTTAAGGTTGGCACTTTTTTTACAGCGTTGGCATAATCTGATGCTGTCTGGGTTCCGAAGCGCGAATCGTAGTAAGAAAGTAGATGATATACTAGATCGTAAGAGTGGTAAACATCATTTAAAATGAGTGCCGACTTCAATAATTGTTCTCCCGTTAACGGGGTGGGATTACGGAGTAAGGACTCGCGAATAAAAATGGCATCTGCCCATAGGGCTTGACTGTAAGTTTTTAAACCTCTTTTGTCGTATGTCATTGGCGCGATCGGTCGTCCTTGTATATTGAGTAGTTTGTGAAACATAAAATTTTGCTCTCTAAGAAAGCATTGCAAATCTCCAAATAGAGGTTGGTTTTGATACAAGGGGATAAATTCTACTTCTACTTCGATGATGAGCGTGGTTTTTAGCGTTTCGATCGCCCCTTTTAAAATATCTAACTCTGCACCCTGCATATCCATTTTGATATAATCTGAATGGGCGCAGTTTGGAATATCGTCGAGTCGCCTCGTCTGGACGGGAAGCCGCTTCACCACTCCAAATGCCCCCGGTCGTCCGGGTCTAGGTCGCAAACCTGAAAAGAGATCCAGCAACTCGCGATTTGGTTCGTATAGAGAGGAACATTGCGGTAACACCGTGAGGTTGAAGGTTGCGTCTTTTCCATCACCAACGGCATAGGGTAAATAGTCAAAATTTTCTGGCTTGTTTGCCAACATTTTTTGAAGTTCGTCTGGGTTGGGTTCAAACCCGATGACATGAGCCAGATTTAGATCTATTAAAGATTGATAGCTTAGATTGGTATTGTAAACGCCAGCTCCTAAATCGATGATTTTGACTTTTGATATGGATAAGTTGGTGGGAACGTCGATTGCTTTGCTGAGACTAATCAAGTTTGAATACTCCATTTATAGCAGGTACTGGGCAGTAGGGAGCAGGGAGTAGGGAAGAAACCTTTGCTATCTCTAACTTTGAGGTTTTTCCTGTCCTAATCGGGTGTGGTCATGCATTTGTTGTAGCGGGATCCCCCCCTTGCAAAAGGGGGGTTTGGGGGGAGCCGACGACTGGAAGGGTCCTAGAACTATCAACGGGTTTTGACCACACCCATCCTAATCTGCCCCGGTAGTGGGATATATTTTATCAAATATTTGATAAAATAACTTAAGTTGCGACCTATAAAAATTGAATACAAAAAGCGATGATAAAGAGAATTATTTTCAATTCAAATCCTTTGGATGTAACGGCATGAATTGACTTGGGAAACAAATTAGTTATCCGACTAAAACATGTTTCAACTTGTTTTCTAGTTACCTGTTGTATATATTCAAAACAAGGAGATTCTTTTCTTTTTGAATTCTTTTTTCGCAAAGGTTTTAATTTGATCTTTGCCGACTCTTTTAGTAAATCTTCTAATTGATAATCGTTATAAGCTTTGTCTCCATAAACTAGAGAATTTGATGGTAAATCGAAGCAAAAAGATTGCAGAACTTTAACGTCATTATAACTACCCGGGGCATGATAAAATTCTATTGGATTTCCACTTTTGTTTACTAACATATGAACCCTTAATCCATAAAAATAACGTTTTTTACTTGCAATATATCCTCGATATTCTTCTTGCTTATAAATTTTACATCTATCAATCCTAATATTGTCACAGACTGGCACAGGGAAACTATCAAGAATATATTCTTGACATTCTTGACCTGGATTGAGCTGTTTAAATGTTTGCGCTCTGACTTGGAATAAAAGCATCCAAATTGGTTCGCCTATATTATGTAATCGGAGATTGAATCTACTTTTACTTAACAGATTTTTTAGATAATTGTGTTCCACCATAAATTGACAAGAGCGCTCGTAGCGATGCTTGGTTAATTGGTTGCCGTTCAATGAACCCGTATAATAATGAATTCACCTTAATCCTTCCTCAAATTATGGTCGGGAATTTTCGGCCATTATCCGATCATTTCCTGCCAAGTCAACTCCAACCAATTATGCTGTCGATCGGCCAACTCCTCCAAGGTCAAGTAAGTCAAGGCCATTAATAGCTTAACACCCCGATCGCCCGTTGCCAACTCCTGCTGATGAGTCAGATTAAACCCCTGCAAATTATCCGCCGCATCCTTTACCAACCCCTGCAAAATCTTAAAAGCACCCTCACTCAGGGGCGGTTCGCCGCGATAATTTTCCAACCTCCCTCCGGGACGATAATCCGGAAAAGATTCTAACCCCACAAACCGCAAAAACCAATCCGCCCGATAGCGACCCCCATTGGCCGCGACAATGCCTTGGTAGTCAGCAATCAACTCATCCAGCAAGTTATTCCTCATAGAACCAAACAGGCGACGGGTAAAATAATGAGTGCATTCATGTGACAAACGAATGATCAAAGATAATGAGTGCCATGTACTTTCATCCATTCCCATGTCCCCAGCACTCACTGCACTATAATTACCCCGACTGAGAATTATCAAGCGGTCTTGATAGAGATGTTTCTGGGGAATCAAGCGCTTGAATTCCCCTTGCCAATCTGACTCACTCACCGGTTCTGTTTGATTCGCTTCCCAACTAGCGCGATACTGACGAATTCGATCCCAATTATTAAAACCACTCACCATCGTAGCACCCATTGAATCCGGTATAGGGTGAGGTTCATTCCGCTTAGTTAAAGCTTGCACTAAACTGACAAAATCCTCTCGACATCCAGCAATGATTACCGGAATTTCCCCCGTCGCACTTTCATGGATAATTAGCTTTAGGGACTCAGGTTCCTTTAAGATTAAACCCGTTGCTAATGCCATTCCCCTTGTGGGTTGACCTTTGCGAGTGGCCCGGCGGTATTCCTCAGTTTCACCCAGGGGCGATCGGGAATTGCAGTTGGACTAGGCGTTCCCGCAAAGCTGCAAACACCCCCAGTTCGCGACTTTGGGCCAGATATTCCCGCCAAGCAGCCACATGGGGTTCTGGTTCCAAGGGAAATGGTGGGCGATCGGCTAATGAGAAAACATTTTCATTGTACGCAAGTAATTCCTCGATTTCTGCTGGATTAGCACCATAGGATGCGAGGATGTTGGCACGGGTTTCAATTGACATAAATTAGGATATCTTATAACTTAACCTCAAAAAATTATGTTAAGTGTTAATGTTAATCACTTTGATTTCTGCTTTATTAAATAATCTTGAATTGGCTGTTATTATCGTCAAATTATCTCCCTTAAAATCGGCATCGTGAGTCACAAATTTCAGCCCCTTAGCCTTGCACAATTCCGCCAACATCCGATCGTTAAAATCAGCATTTACTCCCGCATAATCTACCACGATCGCCTCCAAGTCCACTGATTCAAAACCGCTATCAATTCGCTCAGACTTTCCCACTATCCTCTGAGAGTATTTAGCAATCTGTTCAGCAACAGGTTTGAAATCAGCGCTGTTGCGAAAAGCCTTAAAGTTTGATTGCTTCGTTACTGCTGGCAAGTTATTGTAAACAAATCGAGCGTATGCGTTAATAAATTCCGACAGTATCAGAACATCGATAAAGATGGGAACTTTCGCACTTCTAATTCGCCTAAAAGCCAAGTTATATTTTCTTTTGACTCGCGGATATCGATCGCCTTGGGGACTATAAAGGTATAGCCATATTAGCATCAAACAACAGCGCGTCATTCGGCATTAATTGGTACTCGTCTATGGGGTAAACTTGCTTACTCATCTTCATCCCCCAAGAATTCCTGTGTCGCTTCCCGAAATCGCTGCGGGTCTTCTAAATACCTCTTTTTCCAGTATACTACATCCTCAATAAATTCCCGATCGTCCGCTGCGATCTCGACAAAGCTGAGAGAAGATTGGATCTGTTCAAAAGGAAACGATTCATACAACTGACCGATCGCATCACTGAGAAATGGCCAGGTCAAATCTTCCGCATCCTTGAAGGAAAGAATCACATTTTTACTTGATTTAAAAGCTACTGCAATCCGATCGTAAACTTTTTGAGCATCCTCAGACGCTATACAGAGATTATCTCCAATCACTTCAGTTATAACAATCGCGATCGCAGTTTGAGGATGGATCTCAGTTAAAGAATTCATATTCACTCCTGGGTGAGTTTCCCTTAAGATAGTTAATTTTTAATGGTTAATTGGCAATTACAAATTTTAATTCTGGCATATTTGCGTAGTCATAGATAGTCTGGTCCCAGCACTTCCAGCGTAGCATATGTGAATTTCAGTGGGTCTTCTAAATACTCCTTTGTATCTGCAACTACATCAGCAATCAGATCGGCATCTTCCGGCTGAATATCGATTATTTTCGCTGCAATTCTATCTTCAGGAAACCAGTGATACAATTGACCGCTCGCCTGACTGAGGAAAGCTGGAGTAATATCTTCACAATTAAGGAAGGAAAGAAACACATTCTTGTTCTTTCTCAAGGCTACTGCAATCTGTTCGTACAATTTTCGACCGTCTTCACAGGCGATACATAAGCTGTCTTCAATCACTTCATTTATAACAATCGTGACTGCATTTTCAGTTTGAGTAGGTGAGTAACTTAAAACATTCATGATTGGGTGAGGGTAATTTTCCCTGATAAATATCCTGCGGGTTATTGATATTTTATAGCTGCCTCGCAGTCTGCTAAAATCTGAGTCTTGAGATCGTCCAGAGAAGCAAATTTTTGTTCCGGTCGAATATATGCTTCCAGACTCACCGTCAAAGTCTGTCCGTACAAATCCCCGGACCAATCTAACAGATGTACCTCTACAGTTTGACGGGTGCCATTTACCGTGGGGCGTTTTCCCAGATTCATCACACCTAGGACCGGACTTGCGATCGCCTCACAGGAAACCCGTACCCCGTAAACACCTTGTCTGGGCAAAAACTTTTCGGGAGGTAACTGCAGGTTAGCCGTAGGAAACCCGATCGTTCTGCCTAGCTGTTCCCCTTTCCGAACAACTCCCACCAGACTATAGGGGCGTCCCAAAAGTCTGTTTGCTTGGCTTAGTTCGCCATCCTCTAATGCCTTGCGGATCAGTGAGGAACCGATCTTTCCTTCCACACAGGTTTGTAACGGCGCGATCGCCACCCGGACGCCAAAACCCGAGGCGATCGAGACCAAATCACCTGCCGTTCCTCCACGCTGAGAGCCAAAGCGAAAATCTGCCCCCACCGTCACCAGCTTTGCTTGCAGCTGCTGCACCAGAATTTTGGCCACGAACTCCGAGGCACTCAACTGGGCCAGATCGCGATCGAAAGGCAACAGTACAACCTGTGCCACCCCGAGGGCCTCTAGCTGCTGCACCTTTTCCGGAGTGGGAGTCAGCAACAGACGGGGTTGGCCCGTAAAGAACTCTTGGGGATGAGGATTGAAGGTGACCACCGTTGCCCATACCGAGTCTGCCACCTGAAAAATCGGGTTAATTACCTGCCGATGCCCCCTATGGACGCCATCAAAATTTCCCAGGGCGATCGCCGTCGGTTTTCTAGCATTATTTAGGGATTTTGCCAAGCACACACGCTTACACTATTCTTACACAAACTGGCACTTACCACCTAACTAGCAACTATAACGTTTCTTTTGTGGAAATCTTTTCTGTTTCTATGGGTTTTGGATTGGGTGCAGACGGTACCACCAGAGGTATTGATAGCCCTTCCCTGGCCATCATACTACCAGGAAACTCTTGAGCCACTTGTTCCCCAACTCGATCTAGAAAATCATCATTATGCAGGGGGTCGTGGTGGAATATCACCAGTTTTTTCACCTTCGCCGCCTTTGCCACCTTCACAGCTTCTTTCCAAGTCGAGTGTCCCCAGCCCACCTTGCTCGATTTTGGCGAGTAGTATTCCTCATCCGTGTAAGTGGCATCATAGATCAGCACATCCGCATTCCGAGCCAGCCACAATACATTTTCATCCATCCGGTCTGGGAAATGTTCTGTATCCGTGATATAGGCAGCTGCATGACCTCGCCAGTTTACCCGGTAGCCCACTGCTTCCCCTGGATGGTTCAGCAGAGCATTTTCCACCTCGATCTCTCCGATTTTCACCGCTTTCCCTATCTTGAGATTATAGAATTTCAGGTCCGCGCCCATGATCTGCAAGGGCACCGGAAAATTTGGGTGGAGCATTTGGTCGTTCAGCCGTTGCTCGATCGTCGAGCCATTGGGAGCCACCGAGCCGTGGATATGGAAGCAGTTCCCCGGAATGAAGGCCGGGATAAAGAACGGGAAGCCCTGGATATGGTCCCAGTGGGAGTGGGTAAAAAACAGATAGGCTTCTACTGGCATTTGCGACAGCAGGGTTTGCCCCAAAACTCGCAGGCCCGTTCCGCCATCGAATATTAAGCGATCGCCTCCCACGCGCATTTCTAGACAGGAAGTATTTCCGCCATAGCGGACTGTTTCCGAGCCCGGACAGGCGATACTTCCTCGAACGCCCCAAAAATGTACTGTGAATTGGTTTTGCGTGTCAGACATGGGGGTTTTTTCCCGGATTCCACTAACTCGACCCAGTGAACGAGGCGAACTGCCTATTGTTTTCCTAGCCTAACCTGAGCTGTTCGCTTTTGGCAATGGTTCTCCACCAAATGCTACTTCATGGGCCTCTCTTTATATTTTTTTAACATCTTAACAGTTCGCGTGTAGCCGTGGCGAAGCAGCAGCATCGCGCCACCCCCTTACCCACCCTTGCTCGTCTCCCCCTGGTTATCACTGGCTATCCCTCCCCTCGTTCCCTGGCTCCCGCCCGAGCCTGCCTCAAACAATGCTGCCATAAATGCCAAGCACTCGATGTCCCCAAAGCTAGTTAGATTATACTGCAAAGGAGTCACGCTGATGTAATTTGCACTAATTGCCTGTACATCTGTTGGGAGTTCCTCTGATTCTATACTATCTGGAAGAGAATCGGACAATAATTCACCTGCTAACCAATAATATGTTTTCCCCCTAGGGTCCACTCGTTTCTTAAACACCTCATCATAGCGACGTACCCCTTGACGAGTAATTGCCACCCCTGCTATTTCTGAAGACCTAACTGCTGGCACATTTACATTCAGCAGCATTTTTGATTTTTTACCTTGCTGCTCTAATATCGCTAGCATTCCCGAGGCAAAACTGGCTGCGGGGGCAAAATCGGCCGAGGAGAAACTTGTCAGACTCAAGGCGATGCTGTCTATCCCCAAAAGACTGCCCTCCATTGCCGCTGATACCGTACCGGAGTACAATATATCTGTGCCTAAATTTGCTCCCTGGTTAATTCCTGCGATCACATAATCCGGCGGTTCCGAAATCAATACTTCTAGTCCTAGTTTAACGCTATCACAGGGAGTGCCAGTACAAGCCCAAGCAACGATTGCGGGGTGAAAAATATCATCTACTCGTTCCGCGCGTATGGGTTTGTTTAGTGTCAGACTGTGACCAGTCCCCGATCTTTCCCGATCGGGGCAAACCACAGTCACCTCATGACCGGCTGCTACCAGTGTATTAGCCAGACTGCGCACCCCTAGTGCCAATATACCATCATCATTACTAATTAATAGTTTCATCTACTGTCCGTTGTCAGTTGCGTAGGGCGGGGCGCCTGTCAGAGGAAAATGCCCAGTCTTAGCCCTCTTGACCATAACCGATGCGATCGCCTCTATTTCTCGATCGCTCCCAGCTACAGTTATAAGCTATTATGTTCATTTCCGACAAATCAGAAGTAATGGCCCAGCTACCAGAAGAAATCACCACTGTTTTCAGCTTGCAGCGGCTGCTGGCAATTATCAATGAAGCCAATTCGACTGGATATACTATACTCGAACAGTATGGTGAGACCCCTGAGGCAATTACTGACTTCGATCTCCTCCAGAATACTAGAGATCGGGCCCAAACTTATTACTCTCGTTTTTCAACACTCCTACTACGGATTGCTGAATCCTATCCCAGTGCTTCACCTGCCATGCTAGAATTACTAGCACAATCTATAGCAGAAGCACAAGCTATTGCCCCTGCTTCAGTTGCTACTATCGAAGAAGCTAAAAGAGATTGGAACCTATCATGACTCATAAACCACCACCTAGCTTAGAAAAAGTTAAGCAAAGAGCCGCCAAAATGGAGTAAATTAACCAACGATGGGATGCTCTCATTGTAGTAGCTGACTACATAATTGCTGAATTAGAGGCAGATATTCGCAAGCACCCTCTCTACCGTTACAGGTTGTCAAGGGCAATGCAGAAGCTAAATCTGTCACCAGAAAAAATGTTAACATCATCAGGGACGATCGCCGCTCCCGAGAGTGGAGCTAAATAAAATCTTCATAGCTTCAAATCTAAAGGCGCACAAAAATCATTCACGCCTGTTTGCACTACATAGATCAGCACAGGAGTCGCCAAAAGGACTGGACAAACTTCTGTCTCGATTAAATGTTCCACTGCCTGGGCTAACCTCCCATTTAACAAATCTGCTTTCACCTCCTCTTGACAAATTGTAACGCGATATCTCTTGGCTAACCCGTCTAACCAATCAAGTCTGTCTGGTTGAAGTCCGGCTTGAATTCCCAGCCCGATAACGGCGTCTTCTAAGTGTCCCTCACAGTCCTCGATCGCGTCAAGTGCTACCAGGGCTTCTGGATATGCTGCCAAGGCGGACCGATATCGGGCAATTTCTTGCGATGAAATTATAGTCATGGTCGGATTATAGCTTTGGGTTAGCTCCGAGGCTGGGCAACCATTCTCATTCTATCGGATAGGCGATCGGCCCCTAGGCTAGCAAATCGCGCTAAACTCAGCATAAATCATAACGTAGCTTATTCCACCCCCAGCATGACTACTGAGCTGAGCGATATTGAGACAAAATTGGCAAGCCTCCGACAAGCAGCAACGGATGCGATCGCCTCTGTTGACAGCCTAGAGGGCCTAGAAGAACTGAGAGTCAGCTATCTGGGCAAAAAGGGTCAGATATCGAAAATCCTGGGTGGCATGGGCAAACTTGACCCAGCCGATCGCCCCCGCCTTGGTGCTGCGGCCAACGAGGTCAAAGTCGCCCTGCAAAGCCAACTGGACAGCAAGCGGGAAGCCCTGCAACAAGCACAGATCCAAGCCCAGTTGGAAGCGGAAACCCTGGATGTAACTATGCCAGGAGTATATCACAGGCTTGGTCGCCTTCACCCCCTCAACAGCACCTTCGACCAAGTGATCGATATCTTCGTGGGGCTGGGTTACACCGTCGCCGTGGGACCGGAAATGGAAACGGACTACTACAATTTTGAAGCCCTGAATACCCCACCGGACCACCCAGCCCGGGACATGCAGGATACCTTCTATCTACCGGATGGGAATCTCCTGCGCACCCATACTTCCTCGGTGCAAATTCGCTACATGGAAGACAACGAGCCACCGGTGCGGATCGTCGCCCCCGGTCGCTGCTACCGTCGAGATACCGTAGATGCTACCCATGCGGCGGTCTTCCATCAAATGGAACTGTTGGCCGTGGATGAAGGGCTGACTTTTACTGACCTGAAAGGGACGATCGCAGAATTTATTCACCAGATCTTTGGCGATGTCAAGATTCGTTTCCGTGCCAGTTACTTTCCCTTCACCGAACCCAGTGCCGAAGTAGACGTAGAATGGAAAGGTCGTTGGTTGGAGGTGCTAGGCTGTGGCATGGTTGACCCCAATGTCTTGAAAGCTGTCGGATACGACCCGGAAGTTTACACCGGCTTTGCTGCTGGCTTTGGCATCGAACGCTTCGCCATGGTCCTGCATCAGATCGATGATATTCGCCGCTTTTATAGCAGCGACCTCCGTTTCTTGCAGCAGTTCTAACCCTTCTGATTGGCCTCCGGTGGGCACAGTTGGAGATTGTAGGAAGGATAACTGATTACTGCCAAAGGGATGTGGTCAAAAGTAGTTGAATTAGTAGAGAATATAGAGAAAGAAAGGGAGAGGTGCCAGAAAGCGAGGAAATGAGCCGAAGCCAGTAGGTTCTGTCCCCACACCGCTAGACCACCGGAGGAGTTAACTGATCCTGTCTGGAATGCCAATATTCCCACCGGAATATAACCGGTACGTCCACTCGGTCGCGAACACCTACTCCTTCCATTTTTAACTCAACCCAAGGCACTCTACTTCTAAGCGATCTCAACCAACGGCGAGTCCCATTGACGAATGGGACTCGCCGTCGCACTTTTTTGAAGCCCTGGATACCCCACCGGACCACCCAGCCCGGGACATGCAGGATACTTTCTATTTATCGGATCGATGTTATCATCGGTAGGGTGGGCACCGCCAGCACCGCCCACCGATGCAAAAATATTATTTCCAATTCACCATGTTGACCGAGGTAGACCCCGAAATCCCAAAACGTCTGGGAATAGACATCAATTATTTTTCCACCTTTTGCCAGCGGTGGGGAATTACCTACATGGCATTGTTTGGGTCAGTTTTACGATCTGATTTTCGGGGAGATAGTGATATTGATTTCTTGATTACCTTCGCCCCCAATGTGCGACAGGGGTTGTTAACCCTTGCTAAAATCAAGCAGGAACTAGAATTACTGTTAAATCGCCCTGTTGATATTGCACTTAAAGATTCTATCGAAGCTAGTGACAATTGGATACGACGGCGGGAAATATTATCAACAGCTCAAACTATATATGAACAGGGATAATGCATCATTAGTCGATATTTATAATGCGAGCAAATGGATATTGACATTTATAGTAGGACTGACCAAATCAGAATTGACTACAAATGTTGAAAAACAGTCAGCCATACTCTATCAAGTCATTGGTGAAGCAACAAAACGGTTATCAAAAGAATTCAGAAATAGTCATTCACATATCCCGTGGAAAGATATGGCTGGAATGAGAGACATTCTTGCCCATCAATACGATCGGGTAAATCTGAATACGTTATGGGATGTCATTCAATTCGACATTCCTGAACTTCTAGAACTCATAGAACCTCTATTGCCTGATTCAGATGAATCTTCATAGGAGAGCGATCGCATCTTATCATGAATTAGCGAACTGTAATATCCTGTCCCAGTCAAATAATATGCCTTATAGCGAATTCAAAACGATCGGGAAAGTCAAAGCTGATTTCAACCTCACAACTAGAGAAGGGGTAAGATTCTGCCGGACCTAGACCCTCACGCCCCTTCCGAGATGCTGACAGCTTTTCTGCGGCAGAGTTTGCCCTTAGCAGTAGCAACGGGCAGCGAAAAAGCGCGATCGGAAATGATTATTGCCCCAGTGCTGCTAGAAGTAAGAGAAATATTACAACAACAAATTAGCCTCTTTTCTGGGGAAGAATTTAACGTCGATCCTGCCAGTGGTTTGAGTGGCTTTTGTGATTTTATCATTAGTCGATCTCCTGAATTGCTGGAAATAGAAGCTCCAGCAGTGGCCATTGTCGAAGCCAAACGAGCCGATATCAAAACTGGCATCAGTCAATGCGTAGCCACAATGGTTGCTGCACAACAATTCAATCAAGCAAAGCAACAACCCATCTCCAGAATCTATGGCTGCGTCAGTAGTGGCACCCAGTGGAGATTTCTACAGCTTGAAAACAAAACAGTGACGATCGACTTAATGGATTATCCTCTACCGCCTGTCGAACAAATCCTCGCTTTTCTCCTGTGGATGATTCAGGAAGGATAACTGATTACTGCCAAAAGAACTACCCGGTGGCTCTCAAATGGGGAACTGCGGGCGTGAGATGACTCTGTCCCTGGGTTAGGGAAGGCGATCGCCCTTACCGGTGCCATTGTCCGATGGTGGGTTGAGCATCATGAGTATCCGACAGGACTTCGACCTTATTAAAGCGCTTATTTACCTTGACAAATCAGACTTCGCATCGATCGCCCAGGCGAAACGCCGCCATCCCTTGTCAAGGTCTTTAATCACTTATATAGCAAGCATTTTTGATTTTTGACAAATACCCAAATGGATAAAAACTCTGAAACTCCCCCCTGTTCCCCGTTCCCTGTTCCCTAAAAGCCCAAAGATTTTTTTACACAACTCAAATAGGATTGCTATAATTGAGAAAATAGATTGGGATTATCAACTAAAATTACTTATTAGGAAAATATTGCTGTTTGCTGGAGTCTAGAAGTCAATGCTGGCAAGGCTATCATAGTTTGTCCTGTATAAAACTAACCCGATTCAGTTTAGCCAATACCCGCTCCGGTTTAGCCAATACCCGCTCCAGTACCCGCTCCAGTTTCGTCAACACTAAGTCAAGTTTAGCCAATACCCGCTCCGGTTTCGCTATAACTGGGTCAAGTATCGCTATAACTGGGTCAAGTATCGCTATAACTGGGTCAAGTATCGCTATAACTGGGTCAAGTATCGCCAATACTGGGGCAAGTATCGCTAAAAAAAAACCAAGGATATGCCTGCTTTAGTCAAGGATAAGCCTTTCCTGGTCAGGTTAGTACATAACCGTCTCTGGTTCCGACAGCTCTCGGTCACCAGTTGGAAATACCTGTTCCCCGATCCCAGTTCTCTTATCCATTATCCCCGTTCCCCGATCCCAGCTTCCAGATCCCAGCTCTCTTATCATCGCCCAATGCATGTTTCCCCGATCGCCGACACCTATCTTTATCGAACGAGCCTTCCAGGAGATCTCTTTGAAGCCAAAATGCTCCTCTGCCTTAGTATGAAAGGGTTTGGGCTCTGAAACCAGCAAGCAGCAGCACCCGTTGCTCGAAAAAAACAGCCCCTAAGTAGGCGATCGCAATTCAACTCAACTATGTAAAATTTTTACAAATTGGCTGAAAACCACTCCCAGAGAGAGGTTGATCCCTGTTTACATTTCTTAACATAGGCTGGCTTATTTGCACCTACCTGCGGGTGTGGTCATAAGTAGTTGATAGCCGGGTGCATTGATGAGACATGTATATAGCCCCTGCGCAGCGGAGGGGGGCCCGGAGCGTGGGCTTTGTTCATGTAGCCGGACCCTTTAGGGCGAGGCCTCCTACCAACGGGTTTTGACCACACCCCCTACCTGCTTATGCAAGAAAAGTTTGTCAGAAACACTCCTCCCAGATCGTCTCTCGTTAGAGATAGATGGTATCACTCCCAAGGTGCAGTGGCCAATTCTTTTAAGGCGGTGTGTCAAAAAAGCATTGAGAAGGAATATGACTGGAGGAATGCATTATGTATGCCACAGCAACTGCAAGACGATCTCAACGGGACGGTGGAATGAGTGGCTCGGACGATATCGTCTCATTGTTTTGGCAGCAATGGCTTGAACATCAAGACACTCTTTATCAGTGCTGTCTCCAGTTCATGAACTGGAACCCGACAGAGGCGGAAGACGCCCTAAATGAGGCGATGGTGAAAGCCAGCCAAAAGGTGCAAAAGTACGCCAGTAAGATAGCAAACCTCAAAGCCTGGATGTACCAGGTGACCAGGAACCACTGCATCGATATCATCCGAAAACGCTCTAAGAAAGCCACTGCCATAGAAAGCATCGAATGGGTGGGGGATGGAGAGGATCTCGGTACGGTGACACCGACCAAAACTCCAGAGCAAGCCCTGGAGACAGACGAGGGATATACTAAGATACATGATGCGATCGCCTCCTTGCCCGAAGGGCTGCGCGAGACGTCTATATTGTACTTTTATGAAGAACTCACTTATACCGATATTGCCCAACGGCAAGGGATCTCCTACGACAACGCCTGCAAGCGGATCTCAAGGGCGCGAAAAATCCTCAGAACAAAGTTAAGCGGCTATTTGCTCGGGGAGGAGGAAACCAGTCGCTCAGCGTCGGCACGCAAGTTATCGCCAACCCCACCCTCCCAAAGGGAAAAGCAGTTTCGACAGCCAGGAGATGACCGGTGTGAGTCAAGGACTCCGACCCCGAAGGAAGCGGATGAGTGCGTCGGTGTGGTTGTCTCCGTTGAACCAGAGTTATCGCCAACCCCACCGTCTCAAGGGGAAAAGCAGTTTCGACAGCCAGGAGATGACCGGTGTGAGTCAAGGACTCCGACCCCTAAGGAAGCGGATGAGTGCATCCAGGTAGTTGTCGGAGTTAAACCGGTCAAAGGTGAGATCGAGTCATTGGAAATAAAAAGGGAGAAAATCTCAGAACAAGCTAATGAAAGTGGCATTCAACCGGTGGACAAGGGCGGGGCAGTGACGGCGCTAGCAACGACTTCAGCAGAAAAAGAAACTACGATAGTTTCAGCTGACGCCAAAGAGCAGGAAGTTGTGAAACTGTTAGCTCCAGAAATGACCCAGATGCAAGAGATTCTGGTACTGAAGACATTTACGGGAAATAAGTCCACGTCCGCGAGAAGTACACACCGAAAATGGGATCGGCAAATTTGGGCAGCAACCTGGTCGGCTTTCAGGGAAATGTTCCAGGGGAATGCTCTCGACCGAACCATTGCGGGCTCTACTGTGACATCATCCGTTGCGATCGCAGAACAGTCAAGTCCTATTGGTGAGTCACCGCCATATTGATGAGGGCCAAAAAAGTTGGTCAGAAAGTTGTCAAGGCAGCGTATAATATACAGAAAGTGAAACACGGGTAAGAAAGCCGAGATATTTCACGAACTAAAGAGATTGGAGATAAATTGGACTGTATCATGTCACGAGAGTGATAAAAAGAGCCAAATTGCTCCGCCAAAAGAAACAAGACATACAGAGGAAGAAAGAATGCAAATCATGCGCAAAATCCTAACTGGAATAATCATGGTGGCAATGGTGACAAGCAGTGTCATCGTCTGGTTTGTCGCGCCAGCCAACGCCAGGATGAGTCCACTGGAATATGGAGTAAATCGACCTGGGGCTGATTTGTACAACACTTATGCAGCGAATGAGTTTGAGTGTGCGCAAATCTGTGATGAAAAGCCCGAATGTCATTCAATAACGTATAACCAGCCAGGTGTTATATGTTACATAAAATACGATGTCCCTGCTATATCCACTGCGAATCCCAATGATGTCAGTTCGGTGAAATTGTGCTGTAACGAGGTCGCACAATTAAGCTCAACAGCAGTAAATTTTTGTCAAGAAGGAAAGTAACGAGACGAGGCAACCCTCGACACTCCACTTCTGACCCATATAAACCAACGGATATCGCATTGGCCAATGCGATATCCGTCGCACCTTGCTCAGCATTGCCGGGAAACAGAAGACTCTGGGAACCCTGAAGGCGCGAACCGATCTCCCCCAAAATCAAACCCCCTGGCCACGGGCTCGATCGACGTCAAGTCCTGGTGCAAATGAACTTTTAACTCCTCATCTCAATGATGAAATTATGAGGTAAAAACCCCCGCCTGCTTACTTTCGCTGATAAATATTGAGAAAGCTTGCTTTATGTCCATCAAATCTTGCCAAGACAATTGACAAAAGTCACCATCTGGAATAAAAGTAACTTGCCAATCTCCCGCAACTTGGCGAAGAACAGCAATTAGCCGATCGGCAAGCCATACTTCTTGAACAAGATCGAAATCTAGTTCTGGGTCATTTGTTACCACAAACTCTAATCTAGTTTCCTTATGTTTACTAGCTGTTTTATCATTCACAGCTAATTTGATAGCGCTCATCATTTTCCTAATTACTCCTATAAATATATGGTGAAAGAAAGCAGATAAATTCATCCCCGTTTGCTGACCATCTAGCCCCTCGTCCATCTGGCAGCTTGCCTTCAAGGATTTCTTTCTTCAACATAGCGTGATGCCTCTGAGACCACTCAGTATCTGGGGAATTAATAATTTCCTCAAGAATCCCCTGACCTCTTTGATTTTTCATCTGAACATCTCCCTGTAAACTGCCCCAAATTTGAGGAGCGCGTTGTGCGTGTTTCTCAAAAGCCCGTCCAGCTTTCGTTAAGCCGCCTTTATCAGGTGCAAGTCCGGCCTGTGACATGGCGCTAATTAGATTTGGATCGGGGAAGTTGCTCATAATCACTACAATACTATTGTACTGTGAATTCAAGTTAATGCCAACTACTGGTCGCAGAAGGTGGGCGATGCCCACCCTACAATTACTACAATTACAGCATTTCTCAAATAAGTGTGATATCTGGGAGAGCACTGAAACCCTTATCCTGTCTGGATTTCGTCGGACCATGTCAGATCGCATCAATTTGAGAAACGCTATATTAGCGCGGTCCCATGCCTACAGTTCCAGCATATACTGCCAAATCACCCAGTTCATCTTCGATGCGCAACAGGCGATTATATTTGGCAATTCGTTCGCTGCGGCACAGGGAACCTGTCTTAATTTGACCCGCACGAGTCGCTACCGCTAAGTCCGCGATCGTGGTATCTTCAGTTTCCCCAGAACGATGGCTAATTACGGAACGCAAACCATTGCGAGTAGCTAGCCCTACAGTTTCCAGAGTTTCCGTCATCGAACCAATTTGATTCAGCTTAATCAAAATAGCATTGGCAGCTTTTGAGTCTATACCCTTCTGTAAGCGGGTGGGGTTAGTCACGAACAAGTCATCTCCCACCAACTGGATGCGACTGCCCAATTTTTCCGTCAACAACTGCCAACTGTCCCAGTCTTCTTCGTGGAGACCATCTTCAATGGAAACAATGGGATATTGGTCCACCAACTGACCCATATAATCGATAAACTCCTGGGGGGAGTGGGGGTTGCCATCATAGACATACTGACCGTCCTGATAGAATTCGCTAGCTGCCACATCCAACGCCAGGGCCACCTGTTCCCCCGGTTTATAGCCCGCCTTTTCGATCGCAGCTACCAGTAAATCTAGGGCCTCTTGATTTGACCCCAAATTGGGAGCAAAACCCCCTTCATCTCCCACACCTGTCAGCAAACCTTTGCCATCCAACACCTTGCTGAGACAGGCAAAAATTTCCGCACCCCAGCGCAATGCCTCGGCAAAAGTGGGCGCACCCACCGGCACAATCATGAATTCCTGAAAATCGACATTATTGGCAGCATGGGCCCCCCCGTTGATCAGGTTCATCAAGGGTACTGGTAGCAGGTTGGCCAAGGGACCGCCCAGATAGCGATATAAGGGGATGCCTAGAGAGTCAGCACCAGCTTTAGCCGTGGCGAGAGAGACCGCCAGGATCGCATTCGCCCCCAGGTTGGCCTTATTGGCAGAACCATCCCGATCGATCATGATCCGATCGACCAAAGCTTGGTTGAGGGCATCTATCTGCAACAGTTTGGGCGCGATTTTCTCCTTAATATTCCGCACGGCCTCCAGCACCCCTTTGCCACCGTACCGGTTAGCATCTCCATCCCGGAGTTCGTGGGCTTCAAAAGTGCCGGTGGAGGCCCCGCTGGGAACCTGGGCCACACCCAGGGCCCCGTTAGCGAGTTCGACTTCTGCTTCCACCGTCGGGCGTCCGCGAGAGTCCAGAATCTCCCGGGCGCGAATCTCTTCAATTGCTGTATCTGGCGTAAAAACCATCGATCTTATCCTCATCAGACAGACTGTCGCTTGTTAGAATACGTCCAGATCGAGAACTCTTGGCTGATATTCGGAAATTATTTGGGATTGACCATGCGACTATTACACACGATGCTGCGGGTGGGCAACTTGGAAGAGTCCCTCAAGTTCTACTGCGAGGTGCTGGGGATGAAGCTGCTACGCCAGAAGGACTATCCCGGTGGTAAGTTTACCCTGGCCTTTGTGGGCTATGGCGACGAGTCCGACCATACGGTGCTGGAGCTAACCTATAACTGGGATACCGACAAATACAACCTGGGGGATGGCTACGGTCATATAGCCATTGGCGTGGATGATATTTATGGCACTTGCGAAACGATCAAAACCCGTGGTGGTAAGGTAGTGCGGGAACCGGGTCCGATGAAGCATGGTTCGACGGTGATTGCTTTCGTCCAAGACCCCAATGGTTATAAGATAGAACTGATCCAGTTGGGAACTCAAGGTTCTGCTCACCAACAAGCAAGGCCAGCAATGGCTTCTAGCTGAAGTCCCCCCCCTTGCCAGGCGATCGCCTGGCAAGGGGAAAACGCACTTCCCAAAGAAGGTTGTTGCTCCTTGTTCGTATTTATTGGTGATAAGAGTGCTATGAAACCCAACTTCTTAGTGATTGGTGCGATGAAGTGTGGTACAACTAAACTGTGTCATCTTCTAGGTCAGCACCCGGATGTGTTTATGTGCGAGCCCAAAGAGCCCGAGTTTTTTGCTAAAGATAAGAAGTACAAGCGCGGGTGGGATTGGTATGAATCACTGTTCACTGCTGGTGAGGGCAAAACTGCAATTGGTGAAGGGAGTGTAACACACACCAAATCCCTGCGGTTTCCCAACGCAGCTTCACGGATCGTCAAACACTTGCCGGATGCTAAACTCATTTAGGCGTTGCACATTTTGGGGATGATGCCTACGCATGCACATAACTTAAACTGGCTTGTAGTCTAGGTTTAAGACTTCTGCAACTATGCCCATCATCCCGTAATTGTGCAACGCCCTCATTTATATAACACGGGACCCCCTTGTGCGGATAGAGTCCCATTGGATGGACAACTATGTAGAACGCAATGAATCGCGAGATTTTAACAATAGTATTCGTCAAAATCAGAATTATATCGACACTAGCAAGTATTGGAAGCAGATAAGCGCCTACAGAGAATACTTTCCCGACGAACGTATCCTGGTGCTGTTCTTCAAAGACTTCGTCGCCAACCAAGAACAGATTGTGCGTACATGCTACGAATTTTTGGATGTAGAACCGTCTGTGCAGATTCAGATGGCGATGCAGAATCAAAACCAAAGTGCGGGTAAGGTTAGACCTGGAAAACTTCAGCGTTTTGTACGAGGAGTCAAGCCGTTAAATCGGATAACTAAAGAATTGCCGGAAACGCTGAAGACTCCGCTAGCAAGAATATTGGGCAGAAAGATTGGCGCTAGACCAACTTGGGATCCAGAAGTAAGACAATGGGCAATTGACCAGCTAGCGGAGGACTCTCAGCAGTTCCTCAAGTTCTACGGTAAGCCCCCTGACTGGTGGTAGCATGCCAATTACTGTGTTAATCCTTGATTTTTGGTAAGCTGATAGCTGATAGCATCACAGTTCAAGCCATGCAGCCGACAGACTCCAGTAAATTTACAGATAAAGCTTGGGAAGCGATCGTCAACTCCCAGGATGTTGCCCGTCGGGGAAAACATCAGCAGTTGGAGGTAGAACATGTGGCGATCGCCATGTTAGAACAGGACGGCATTGCCAAGACGATCCTGGATAAAGCTGGCATTGACCCAGTGAAGCTATCTCAACAGCTAGAACTATTTGACTCCCGGCAAAAAAAATCCCCAGATGTAGAGCAATTATACCTGGGACGGGGCTTGGACGTGATGCTGGATATGGCAGAAGAGGCGCGGATGTCATGGGAAGACGAGTATATTTCTGTCGAACACATGCTGCTGGCCTTCGCTGAAGATGAGCGCGTCGGTCGCCAGTTAATTAGAGGTTTTAACTGCACCCGCACCCAGTTAGAAGGGGCAATCAAGGACCTGCGGGGCAGTCAGAAGGTAACGGACCAAAGTCCAGAAAATCGCTACGCTGCCCTGGAAAAGTACGGACGGGACTTGACAGAACAGGCTCGCACCGGTAAGCTGGATCCGGTGATTGGCCGAGATGAAGAAATTCGCCGCCTGATTCAGGTATTGTCTCGCCGCTCGAAAAATAATCCAGTCCTGATCGGAGAACCCGGGGTGGGGAAAACCGCGATCGCGGAAGCCCTGGCCCAGCGAATAATCAATAACGAAGTGCCGGAATCTCTGAAAAACCGCCAGTTAATTGGCCTAGATATGGGGTCTCTAATAGCTGGTGCTAAATACAGAGGGGAATTTGAAGACCGGCTGAGAGCAGTATTGCGGGAAGTCACCCACTCGGACGGTCAGATCGTGCTGTTTATCGACGAACTGCATACGGTGGTAGGGACCGGTGCGGGACAGTCCAGCGCCATGGACGCCAGTAACCTGCTGAAACCGATGCTGGCACGGGGGAACTGCGCTGCATCGGGGCCACAACCCTGGACGAGTACCGCAAATATATCGAAAAAGATGCGGCCCTGGAACGCCGGTTTCAACAGGTGTTTGTCAATCAGCCCGGGGTAGAGGATACTATTTCTATTTTGCGGGGACTGAAGGAACGCTATGAAGTTCATCACGGGGTGAAAATTACCGACTCGGCCTTGGTAGCGGCGGCGATGCTATCCAGTCGTTACATCACGGACAGATTTTTGCCCGATAAGGCGATCGACCTGGTAGATGAAGCAGCGGCGAAGCTGAAGATGGAGATTACTTCCAAACCAGAGGAACTGGAAACCATCGATCGCCGGATCATGCAGCTGGAAATGGAAAAGTTGTCCCTGGAAGCGGAAGTGCAGCGGGAGGCCCAGGAACGATCGCGCCGGATCGAACAAGAAATTGCCAGTTTGCAGGAACGCCAGCAACAGTTGAACGACCAGTGGCAGGGGGAGAAGCAACTGTTGGAGGCGATCAAGACCCTCAAGGAAGAGGAAGATAAGCTGCAGGTGCAAATCGAACAGGCAGAACGGGCTTACGATCTGAATAAGGCGGCCCAGCTGAAGTACGGACGCAAGCAAAGATAGAGGACGATCGGGAGGCAAAGGAAGCCCAATTATTGGACATGCAGTCCGGCGGTTCGGCCCTACTGCGGGAACAGGTGACGGAAGCAGATGTGGCCGAATTGGTGGCGAAATGGACGGGGATCCCGGTCAACAGGCTGCTAGAATCAGAACGGCAAAAGTTGTTGCAGTTGGAAACATACCTGCACAAGCGGGTGGTAGGGCAAAATGAAGCAGTAGCAGCGGTATCAGCAGCAATACGTAGGGCCAGGGCCGGGATGAAAGACCCCAACGCCCGATCGGATCCTTTTTGTTTATGGGACCCACGGGAGTAGGGAAAACGGAACTGGCCCGGACCTTAGCAGAATGCTTGTTTGATAGCGATGATGCTATAGTAAGGATCGACATGTCCGAGTACATGGAGAAGCATTCCGTGGCGCGACTGGTGGGCGCGCCTCCAGGTTATGTAGGTTATGAGGAGGGAGGGCAGTTAAGCGAGACGGTGCGCCGGCGACCATATGCCGTAGTGCTGTTGGATGAGGTGGAAAAGGCCCATCCAGACGTGTTCAATATCTTGCTACAAGTGTTGGATGACGGACGAATTACCGATTCCCAAGGACGCACGGTAGATTTCCGGAATACAGTGATCGTCATGACCAGTAATATCGGTAGCGACCATATATTGGATGTGGCGGGGGACGATACTCAGTATGAAGAGATGCGCAAGCGGGTGTTACAGGCCCTGCGCAAGCAGTTCCGCCCGGAGTTTCTCAACCGGGTTGATGATACAATTCTCTTCCATGCCCTGGATAAAGCTGAGTTACGACAAATCGTGGGAATTCAAATTCAGCGGATGGAAAAGCTGCTAGCAGAGCAAAAAATAACTCTGGAACTGACCGATGCTGCTATTGACCATTTGGTAGAGGCGGTTACGATCCGGTATATGGGCCCGCCCCCTGAAACGGGCCATTCAGCGCCAACTGGAAAATGCGATCGCCACCAAAATTCTGGAAAATACCTTTGTAGAGGGCGATCGGATTGCGATCGACTGGGTGGAGTGTACTCTAAGTTTCAGCAAGAAACAGCCAGTTTTGGTTTCACAATCCCTAGTAGAGACTGTACCCACCCCGGCGATAGTCAGCGTTACTAGGCGGGAGCATGGTAACGAGGGTGAGAGACCGTTGACATAAATATGTAGAAAATTGGATAAATCTTGACAAATTATCAGGGGATATCTGTAGATATTCGTAGAGGCGATCGGCCATGACCAAATCTTAGCGTTCTACAAACAAAGTAGTAAAAGTTACTACTGAGGGTTTCGAGCTATTGAATGGCAGATTCTATCCCCATCCAATTCCTCTCACCTTGGAAGAGGTTCCAACTGTTGAGGAGTTCCAAGAATACTACGACCACTGGGGTTTGAGGCAGCATTGGGGGTAAGAAAATACCTTGAGTCTAGGGTCTTGTATACTCGACAAAATCTCCAAGGTAGAGTCTGTTGAACCATCATTAACCACTATTAACTCAAAGTCTGTAAATGTTTGCCTTAATACAGATTCTACAGTCTCTCTAATTGTTTTTTATCCGTTGGGGAATAATTACCGAAATTTTTACCATCTTATTTCTTTTCCTTGTATATCCCCTCTCCAGCAATGCCGATTTTTCTCAATAGATGATAGGGTATTTGCAGTCCCCACCACTTTCTGATAGTTCTGGTCTGTACCGCTAAATCTACTGCTCCCCAGGAAATTATTCGCAACGGTCCTCTAAACATTCTCGCCTGTCCCACTGGATCCATCGTTGACCCCGCGATCGCCTCAAACATCGCTACCCCGATCGGTCCGCGGACTTTCGTTTCCGGAGCACCCACCCATGTTGTGCGCTGGATGCGACACAACAGGGTGGGTGCTCCCGGAAACGACCGAGAAATCGGCTGATTGATAATATTCTAATATGCATCTGTCATATTCTTCTGCCAGAAACTTACATATCTTTTTGAGAGTCTCCTCCGACTTAAGCACTAAATCTTCATATTTAATTTCAATATACAGGTCTTCTCCTAATTTTCTACCTGATTCTATACCCGCATTCACCATTTCACACCAATATGCCGCTTGCTTTTCTATTGCTACTCCGTGCCATTTTGTATTTGCTAGAGACAAGCATACATCCCTGCCATCCCGAATCAGATGTATAAACTTTGCCTTGGGGAAAACCTGATGTAGGCGGTCTATCTCTTTGACATACGGGGGCGTCTTGTCTCCCTAGCGGGGTTTATTTTCCGGGTTACTACAGTTTGGGAATACGGTATTAATTAGTTCGCTCAGCAGCGGCTGTTTTAGAGTCACAATTACCTCCTTTAGCTGGGTATCAGCTATCTCCCAATCTTTCCATCGATGGTGTTTCGCGATCGTCCGAAACGCTATTTCCTGCTGTTCGGAAGTCAGGGGTGCATTTAATGGCAGGTTCGTCCATTAGATCGGATAGGAACCACGACTCCCGGGGGACGCGCAAGCGGGGATGTTCGTTCATCATCAGTCTCAGCAGCGTCGTGCCCGATCGATCTGCCCCTACGATAAAAAATGGCTGATTTTTTTCCCTTTCACTCATACTCCTGTCTCTTTGGGCAATATCCCCTCAGCATACTAACTCTCTTGTCACCTGTCTTCCCCACAAGCCTTACTGCCAAAGAATAGCCCCCTGAGTCAATATCATCTAATGGTATGATTGAACTTGGCGTCTCATACCTCCTCGAAGGCCAACGTAGGGAAATCCGAATCTGCATGGGGGGGTTCGCGCGTCCTCAAATGAGGATGTTATACCAGAAAATAACAATTAATTATCTTTTAGCTAACCTATACAGCAGGTATGACTACACTCGAACAAGGCACTATCTCGATCCATACCGAGAATATCTTCCCCATCATCAAGAAGTCCCTTTACTCGGACCACGAAATATTCCTCCGAGAACTAATTTCCAACGGGGTGGATGCGATCGCCAAACTCAAGATGGTCTCCCATAGCGATGAATTCTCCGGCGAACTCGGTACTCCCGAAATCCAGATTGCCATAGATAAGGAGAAAAAGACTCTCTCCATCTCGGATAATGGCATCGGCATGACGGGGGAGGAAGTGAAAAAATACATCAACCAAGTGGCCTTCTCCAGCGCCGAGGAATTTATCGAGAAATATCAGGCCAATGGCGATAATGCCATCATCGGTCACTTTGGACTGGGCTTTTACTCCTCTTTCATGGTAGCACAGCAAGTTGAGCTTGATACCCTATCTTACAAAGAAGGGGCCCAGGCGGTTCACTGGAGCTGCGATGGTTCTCCTGCCTTTACCCTAGAAGATTCGTCCCGCAGCACTCGCGGTACTACCGTTACCCTCACCCTTCCCGAGGAAGAAGAGGAATACCTAGAACCGGCACGCATCAAGCAGTTGGTCAAGACCTACTGCGATTTTATGCCCGTCCAGATTATGCTCGATGGCGAGCAGATTAACAAGCAAGAGGCCCTTTGGCGATCGTCCCCCAGAGACCTCAAAGATGAAGACTATCTGGAATTTTACCGCTATCTGCACCCCTTCACTGAAGAACCTCTACTGTGGATCCATCTGAATACAGACTATCCTTTCTTGCTGAATGGGATTCTTTATTTTCCCAAGCTGCGACCAGATGTGGATGTCACTAAGGGACAGATTAAGCTATTCTGCAATCAGGTGTTCGTCACCGAACACTGCGAGGAGGTGATTCCTAAATTCCTGCTACCCATGCGGGGAGTAATCGATAGTCCCGATATCCCCCTGAATGTCTCCCGCAGCGCCTTGCAGATGGACCGCACTGTCCGCCGCATCTCCGACTTCATTGCCAAAAAAGTGGGCGATCGCCTGAAAGAGCAATACCGGGACAAGCGTGGGGAATACATCCAAAGCTGGAAAGACCTGGGCACATTTGTCAAGTTCGGCTGCCTCAACGACGACAAGTTCAAACAGCAAGTGGAAGATATCGTCATCTATCGTACCACTTGGGATGGCAAGGCCGCGCAACAACCGGCTGAAGTGCAAGTACAAGCAGAAGAGGGAGATGCTTGGCAAGAAGTCGGTCCCACCAACACCGATGACAAGGGCAATACCTACAGTACCTTGAAGGAATACTTGGAACGCAACAAAGAACGCCACGAGAACCGCGTCTTCTACTGCACCGACGAAATTACCCAGACGACCTACATCCAACTGCATAAGAATCAGGGCCTGGAAGTCCTCTATATGGACTCCTTCATCGACTCCCACTTTATCAGCTTCCTGGAACGGGAACACACAGACGTTAAGTTCTCCCGGGTAGACGCCGAGATCGACGAAAACCTGCTGGACAAAGAGAAAGATTCCGAAATTGTCGATCCAAAACCAACCAAACCCGCAGCGAACAGATCAAAGAACTGTTCGGGAAAGCCCTGAATAAGCCCAAACTCAACATCCGCACCGAAGCGCTAAAATCAGATAATCCCCAAGATTCTCCCCCAGCAATGGTTCTCTTGCCCGAGTTTCTGCGGCGGATGCAGGAGATGAATGCCTTGATGCAGCAACAAACTGCTAAATTCCCCGAAGACCATACCTTACTGGTAAATACAGCTCATCCCCTGATCCAGAATTTGGCCACTCTATCTCAAGGTAGCATCATTGGCGGCGAAGGCACATCTCCGTCTGCCGAACTGGCTAATTTAATTTGCCATCATGTCTACGATCTGGCCCTGATGGCCCAAAAAGGCTTCGACGCCGATGGCATGAAGCCTTTTGTGGAACGCTCAAATCAAGTGCTGACCCGCTTGACAGAGCAAGCAACTAAGTAACATCTCCGTTGCCACTGTTGGTAATGACTATCACAAACCCGGTTTCTCAGGAGAAACCGGGTTTCTTTGACTATACTTTGAAAGGGTCATGGATGCCTGAAACCCCCATGATTGCGTTTTTGACATCTTTAACTCCGATATGGGTTCTCCCAACGTGAGTTCGACCTTCGACCGGGCGCATCCAGAAATTGCTCGAATCTTCGTTCCGTGAAACAACGCATCTTCTTCGGCCCCCCAACCGCTGGCTGCGCCCCGCAGCTCCCCGTTGGCGGGCCGTTTCCGAAAAACCTAGTGCTGTTAGTAGGCAAAACCTAGTGCTGTTAGTCTGCAAAACCTAGTGCTGTTAGTATGTAAAACCTAGTGCTGCTTTCTCAACTACTAAGTGGCTGTCTGTATCCCCCGTATGGGGTATCTTATGGTTGGCGGAGTTGCCTCCATCCCGGTGGTGCTTGGATGCGCCCCCTTCGACCTTTTCCGTTAGGATACAGGTCAATGTGAGTTCGACGGCTGTCACGAATGATCTATAATTTAGAATTACCGATGTTATCATAGAGGTGTTTTATGTCTCGCAGATGTCAGCTCACGGGTAAAAAGGCCAATAATGCCTATGCTATTTCTCACTCACACCGGCGCACCCATAAACTACAGCAGCCTAATCTCCAGTGGAAGCGAGTCTGGTGGCCCGAAGGTAATCGCTGGGTAAAGCTGCGACTTTCTACTAAGGCAATTAAGACTCTGGAACGTAAGGGCCTACAGGCAATGGCTAAGGAAGCGGGAATCAATCTAAATCTACATTAAGTAGCAGCTCAGACCCTGGCAGATCGGGAAGGGGGGATTCTGGATTGTATCGTTAGAATAATACAGAATTAGGAGATGCTCCGGGCAACTACCTCGAATCAAGCGCTGGTGATAGCTCGGAGCGCTGGCCCTCGGTCAACAACTCGCCATCATGTGCTATAGCGCGTCTAAATCATTTGTGGAAATATTGTTCTCGCGATCGCCATCAACTAAAACAATTGTTCGGGAAAGGTTTCAGCGTTAAATAGTTCCAGATATGGGCACGACTCCTGAGGGCTTATATAATAGAGGTGGGATTCGTATAGTAGAAACTTCACCGGGTACGCCGATGACTGGGATGGCTAGCACCGATTACCCTTCAAAACAATGGTGAAACCCAAAGTCCACTCGCCTAAGTGCAGTGTTGACAGTGACCGCACCCGAAATTGCGTTTCACTAGCGAAACCAGAGGCTAAGTGACAACCAGGACAGTTCGGAACCGAAAAGCCTTCTGTAGATGATAAGTATTCTGGGAAGATGGGGTAATCTATATAATAGAGTCCGAAATAGGGTATCATTTAGCCGCAGATATAGCGGTTTTCAGGCTAGTGAGGTACAGCATTTTTCGCCTCTCACCCTTAATAGCCAAGAGTGCTAAGTTACGGGTGTACCTCACCTGGGTGAAAAATAACTTCAGATTGGTGGTGCATCGACCGTAGGAAGTATTATATAGCGTTTCTCAGATTGATGGGATCTAATCTGAGAAATTAGGGAGAGTTTCAGGGGCATGAGCTATAAATTTAGCATCCTAGGTTGAGAAGGGCCCTTTAATCTCTGGTAAAGGATAAGTAATGATATCGGAGAGATATGGGTAATTATTTAGAGATAAAATCTGTAAAACCTACCAAGACAAGTTTAAGTTTTTTCACTGTTGAAGCGGAACGCTAGAGTTGCTAAGACAGGAGGTAGGTGGGTGGAAGGGGGATCTAGAGATAGTAAAATCAGGAAGGCTACCATGTCGAATGGCAAGTTTTTAAGGAAACTACAAAAAAGCTTCAGACATCTGTGGCGGATGTCTGTAAAATTGGTCAAAAGTTTGATAAATAGGTTATTGGCCAGTCTGCTGGGTAGGGGACGCAGAAGACGACGCCACGGGACATCAGGCTTTGTGTTGCCGACGGTGGTAATGGTGATGTTGGTGGTGATATTGCTGACGACGGCGATGGTGCTGCGTTCCTTCGATCGAGCGAAGAATGCCAGTAACTTTAGAGTATCTCCGGCGGCGCTGAACGCCGGAGGACCAGCAATAGAACGTGCAAAGGCCAAAATAGAGGCGTTATTTAATGACCCGACCCTACCGAGATCGACCCCATCAGAAAGAACTCTGTACAATGCGATAGTCAGTCAACCGGGAAGATACACCTTCGGAGATGAAATAGCTCTGAAAGTGATTGATGATTTTGGCGACGGAGCGGGAGTGTACTCTGAAGCTGGAGATGGAACCGTAAATAGTACTGACAATGGTTCAGATCCGAGTTCGGGGGGAGCAACGGAGTTAGCAAACAGCGAAACGACCAACACGGCTTGGAAGTTTCCAGTAGATACGGATAATAATGGGAAGTACGACAGCTTTACTCTCTACGGACTATATTTCCGCAGTCCGCCTATTAGTGGCACATCTACGACTAGACCGAGAACGGCCTTAGAAGCAAGAACACCGCCAATGGAGGAGGTGAGTATAGAGTCTGGTTGCGAGGGTGCTATAGGCACTAGCGCTGCCTTGGTGGGCAGCAACGGTTGGTATAAGGTGGGCAGCGAACTGAGAAAAAGCTTTTATGTGTACGCAGTGACGGTGCCGATAACTGTTGAACCGTCGGCGATCGCGAGTGTTGTGGAGATGGGCGCAGAGGGGAGGTACGAAAAATACAAAGGGAATAAGGGATTTTCGGCGCTGGAGATGCAGCAAGACATTGGTAAGATCCCGCTACAGTATCATGCAGTTTGGTATCAGGACGACTTATCGCTGACGCCAGATACTCCATTCAGGCTGAATGGACGGGTATTTACGAATAGCAATCTGTTTATTTCAGAAAACTGTGATGGAGGACAAGACTGCCCAATCAGGCTGTATTTAATCAGCTCTCCAGCATCTTGCTATTTTAATGAAGAAAACTCCAAGATAGTTGTAGGGGGTAATTTAGTTAATGGAGGTGCAAGTTGGGACAGCAGCGTGACGACCTATGCAGTGCAAGTTGATATGTTTAATGAAGACCTGGCAGTAAGATCGGATCCCAGTTCTCATGATATTGATACAAATACATCTCAATCTATAGTGAGTGATGAGGCTCCCAGAAATGTGGCTTATAACAATCAGGCATATGAGGAGCGCATAGATTTTCTGACAAGATCGGCTAAAGAGGGTTCGGGAGGAAGCTACAGGGTCTCGGGTGGGGACGTGACGGAGGACACGAGAGATCCGCAAGTGGTGAAAACGCGGGTGGAGGCGAGGCTAAAAGAGGACTCATCGCTAAATCCAAAAACGGTACGGTTGGAAGAAATAGAACTATACATGAGAAATCGTACCCGCAGAGTACCTTTTAAGGAATTGGCCAGTGGTGTTAGTGCATTGGGAACCACCTACGATGTAGATATCGACAGCGATGGGTTAGCAGATCCCGATCCAGGTGTGTTCGAGGGCGATCCTTTTGCATCAGTGTCAGCAGGAGAGGCAGTAGAAGGGCTGCGACCGCCGGATGCCTGGGCATTTCCGACAGATCCGATAGATGGAATAACCGGTATAGGCTATACGGGGCTGGATTTAAACATTAGTGGCCCCCTCGCATTACCGAGGATGACAGAACCCCAACAACAGGAAGATCAAGGGTACGAAGAGTACCTGGGCGATCGGATCTTGCTGGGAAACAACCTGCCAGCGCTGTGGTATAAGGACTCTCTGGGTGACTTTGTGGGTGATGACGAAACCCAAGAGCTTTCGGGGATTAACTGGAATGCGGGGGACGGAACTCGCTATCGCAAAACTCGCGTGCAACGGCTGGATGACTTGGGAACGACTAACCGCAACGGCTTCTGGGAAAGGGCAGCGGCTGAGGAACCAAGCCAGAGGCTGGAAAATAAAGGTGGTCTGCGAGTGGTAACCGGTGCAGGGATATATGTGGATGGTCTTGATGTTGCATCAGGAGCTTACTTCCCGCGTCTAAATGCTGCTGGGCCAAGATATTCATTCTTACCACAGCCAACATTGGGGGCGGGTATAGATGACGCTAGTAAAGATACAGATGATATTCCCACATACGAAGGATTGGAAAATATATATGTGTGGCCTGACACCATGCCGATGTGGGAAGATACAAATGATGATGGTGTATCAGATAGTCCATCGGGTACACACATTACTTTGCCTGGTCAGGAACCGGTTGACCTAATGGGCGACCTGCTGATGAGGACGACAGTTGTGTATCACTACGCAGAATCAGCGGATGGTGAGGATTTCAAAGACGAACTGCCCATAGCCTGCGTCAGCAGCTACTACGACCTGACAACTGAGACGACGGCAAAAAACTACATATTATCTGGGGACTCGATTCCCGCAAGCGATCGAGAGAGTTGGGATAACGAAAAGCGTTACGATGGAGCGAACGGTCGCTCGAACAATGGGATTGTTTACCCTCCTCCTAACGATGCTCTATTTTACGGCAGCAATAGAAGCGAGATAGCAACGAGCTTGTCCGAGTATTATGAGCGGATGGAACGGCAAGCGCGGCTAGTATATCCGAATGGGCGGATAGTAAACGAACCCTTGAGAACAGCGCTGGAAAAAATTGAGGACGGTGAGGAACTTTCTCTGGCAGATAACTCTGCGATTGATGCAGCGATGTGTTCCCTAAGAATTCTGAGAGACTCGACATTCAATCCTCTAACTACAGCAGGTTCTCGTGCGATCGAACCGGGGACCATATACGAACAAACTTTCCTGGATGCCCAGCAAATCAAGGCAATTCACCGGGATGATGCAGATGCAGGTGCTACAACTCCTAGAGATTTAGATGAGACATTCAGTCTGAATAATGGTGTTGGCGATTATCTAGAGGACTCTCCTGCATATGACTTGCCGATCGAACAAAGGCAACCCATAGAAATTCGGGCCACGGTGCTGAATTTAGAGAAGCTGCGGACAACAACAATCAGTTCAGCAGTATCGACGGGGCCATCTCAAGAGTTCCTGTTGCCGAACACGGGCATCATATATGCTACTCGCAATGATGCCTTGCCAGATATGAGCGCATCAGGACCAGATGATGCAACCAGACTGGCTTTAAGCGCAGTAGACTTTAAGCTGGACCCAACTCGCCGTCCGAATGCGATTATGCTAGTGGATGGCGATCGGCTGGACCGCAAATATTCTACAACAGTCGTCAATGAGTATCACGAAGAAGAGAAGGGGTTGATCTTAGCGACCAACTTGCCAGTTTATATCCAAGCATCAGTAGGGCTGGATGGCTCTACTTATGGTTTTAACCTGCACCAGACAAGTAGTGGGGCTATCCAAGAAGAGTTCGAGACGCCCCTGGATGATAGCTGGAGTAATTTCTATAGCCGGAATAATTTGGATCCAGACTTTGCCTGTCGCAACGGTCAACCGGGTTGTACGACATCGGGAGACTTGTGGCGATCGGCGACGATAATCTCAGATGCGGTGACTCTGCTGTCGGATCGGTTTCGGTTTGGTTATCGGGTAGAGGGAGATTACGACCTGAGAAATAATGCGGGCGGAGCGCGGAACAGTGGTGGCAATGATATTATGATGATCGACAGGGATGGTGATGGGACTATAGACGAAACCATTGACCCGGCAGAAAGAGGTAAGGAAAATGGATTCTTTGCCAACAACTACGTCACGAGTCGTGATTTCCAAGATAGTGACTACAGAAGTTTGGTGATAGATCCTGAACCGGAAGGATACCAAGCAAGTTCCTACTTCAACAACTTTGTCACGCCAGTTCAACGACGGACCAATTTCCACGAGTACGTGATGGAAATATGCCGCAAACCAATGGTAGAGTTATGTACGCCGGATGACTGGGTAGTTGGCACAACAACACAGCCAGATCTCAAAGCTAGCGAAATAGACCTAGGAACTTCAGAGGTATCTCTATTATCAGGGACGACGGCAAGAGCAGCTACAAATGCAGCAGACCAACGTTATCCACGTCGGGTGGCGTTTCTGAGAAATCCGAGCAATAATCTGATCTTAACCATCAATACAAGCAGCGGAAAGGCCAGACCAATTCCGATCGGAATAAATAACAACGGACAAGTGCAGTGGTATCCCTACCGGAATGTTAGACTTCCATTAACAGACGACCGGTTAGACTTAAGTGCAAGTCCTCCGACTTTAATAACTTCGATAGGAACAAGTCGTCCTCGCCCCCAACCAAATGCGCTGTGGTACACAACCAGGGCGAGCGATCGCAACTATAGCATGCCAGATAGTTTTGGTTCAAGATTATGGTACAGACAAGGAGAAGATGGGATACCAGACTTGACTAGCGGCTCTGCTATGGGCACTTCGGGATATAAGTATACGATCGGTGTGGCAAATGAGCAGCCGTTGCTAGAGCCAGTGTTGCAACTGCAAAAATTGACAGGAAATGTTTCAACTAGCGGAACCGCGAACTTCAACAGTATAATATCATCAACGAAGGTAAGTGAGACAAGATGGCTACAACAACCACGTACATCAACATTTAATATAGTGGCAGTTGCAGGTCAAGGGCCAATCCGCATTGATACGACTCATGACAGAATAGAATTCGGTGGGGGGCTTCAGAACTATATGCGGACATTGGAAAATTGGGGTGGTATTGAGCTGAGGGTGAATGGTTCGTTCATCCAAAGTAAGCAAAACAACTATGCTACAGGGCCTCAACGACCACTATCCCATAATACGACGGACCTAACTGGTAGCAATGCTCTGTTTACAGGTCAGTTGCAAGGATATAAAACAGGAAACGGCGGGTACGACCTAGATGGAACTAGCGGTGATACTAAACTGCGCTCTCAACCTTACTACAGTCCGCCCGATCGGCGTTTCAGTTTTGACGTCGGACTAATGACTCAGGCACCTGACTTGTTTGCAGAACAGTTTACGGTAGAACCAGCGTCATCTCCGAAGGAGTTCCTGCGGGAAGTAGGTCGAGACGATGACTGGATAAAAGTGCTGCTGTGTGCTGGGGAAGCAAGTGACAAGGTAGGTGATTCGGGAGCGACTTACAATAACTTTGCCGTTCCCGATAAAAAGGAGCGTCCATCCATTTGCCAGAACAACACGACGGGATATCCAGCTAACCCAACATAAACAGCCATGAGTACACACAACAAACACCATAATCGGCAAATAGGGAAACTCGGCAACAGGTGGTCCCGCTCAAACCAGTCGGGTTTCACCATCATGGAGTCGTTGATGGCAATTGTGGTGGTGGCGATTTTGGTGACATCGATCGCGCCGATGATCGTCCTGGCAGTAGCAACCCGAGTGCAAGCAAGAAGGGTAGAACTGGCTACGCAAGCAGCTTGGACCTACATTGATGGTCTGACCGCTCAAACAACTCCTCATCCAAACCACGCAGTGGAGATAAATCCGGCAACGACCTTTGTCGCAACAATTCCTCCAGCAACTCCTATGACTGACCTAGGAGGCTGCACGTCATTGGCTCCATTGTATCCATATTGTCAGAACAGCGTAACATGGAGCTTGTACTGTGTAGACCTGGATGAAGAAAGCGGTTGTAGCACTAACAGCATCAAAGACATGGTAATTCAAGCTTTTCGCAGCACGACAAACACTGACTATGCAAATCTTGCAGATGATGCAGAAAGGCAAGCGGATGGTAGGCGAGGCTATCTGGTGAGCGTGCGGGTGTATCGAGCGGATGCATTCAGCGACAATGACGAACTAAAATCAGTAGGTTCCCATCCAACTGAGGTAACAGGCAGACAAATTACCAGCGGTCTGGGTTTGCGCAAGGTGCCATTGATCGAGGTAACAACAGAAATACCGGCTGAATATGGGGCGGTATACAGTAATTTGTGCGAACGAATTGGGGGTTGTAGTTGATTAGCTTGGGTTCGGAATGACGGCCCGGCAAGCTCATGTAGGGTGTGGGCCGTGCCCGCTGTCAGAGGCTATAGCTTACTCGCAAAGTCGATCGCACCAGGTCGTGAATTAGGTAGCGAAGGTAAAAATGAAAATGAATAAAATATTGGAATATATTATAAGTTTAACGCTGAAAACTGCGAAGCTAACCAGAAAGCAGAGTGGGTTCACCCTGATTGAACTTTTAGTAGCATTGGTGATTTCATCGATAATAATATCATCTCTGCTGGGGTTTATGGTAAATATCATAACCACAGAACGCCGGGAACAAGCGAAGACCAACTCAGAGCTGGAAATTCAGGCAGCAATTGACTATATAGCCCGGGACTTAAGGCAAGCAGTATACATATATGATAACGATTCATTAACAACCGATCATAGTGATACGGGAGATTCTGGGATTAGAGACCAAATACCGCCCGAGAGTACAGCTCGAGGTTGCGGGGATGCTAGTACTTGCAGACCCGTGCTAGTCTTCTGGAAGCGAGAATTAAAGGAAAATGTAATCCCTGTTGGTAGTGGTTATGACGATAAGTTTTTATACTCACTCGTGGGCTACTATTTAATAAAAGATAATAGCTCTAGATGGTCTGGAACAGCGCGGATATCCAGATTTCAAATAGAGGATGGAGTGAATCTAGATATAAATGATGACGGAGATTATGAAGATGCAAATGAGGCTCCAGATCATGGGTTTGCGACTTTTAACCTCAGTGGAACAGGTACGCTGAAGGAGAAGATGAACCAATGGACAAAAGCAACAGAGGCTTATACTCAACAGGCTCTTGTTTTAGTTGATTTTATCGACCAAAGCACGGACACAGCAGAAATACCACTGCCAAACAGCGCGATGACGACTACAGAATACGATGAATTTTGTGACGATCGCATGTCGGAGGCAGCGCAGCTAGTGCCAAACTATACTGAGGGTGGGTTTCCTGAAGAATTGAAAACAGGTAGTTTTTACGCTTGTATTGACTCAGACTCAAGCCAAGCTAGAATATACATCCGGGGGAACGCCTTAGCGAGGTTCCAAAACATTGACAACGCTGAATATAAGAGTTCGCGTTCGCAATTTTTTCCCACAACAAATAGAAGAGTGCAAGGAAGTGACTTGTTAGGAGCTGATTAGCGATAATTTAGCAGAACAGTTGAGAAAATAAACAATGAGGTCGAGTATAGGCAGTAGAGATATTGATAGAAATGGGCATCTTACCAAAGGTGGAAAAGTAGCATCGGAGGCTGGGTTTACGCTCATAGAGGTGCTGGTGGTGACAGCAATGGTGGCTATATTGAGTGCGATCGGGGTTCCCAGTTGGCTAGCCTTCACAAATAGTCAACGCCTCAACACTGCTAGAGAGCAAGTATACCTCGCCATGAAGGAAGCCCAAAGCAATGCCAAACGAGACAAACTTACCTGGCAAGCCAGTTTTAGAGAAGGAGAAGTAGACAGTACACCAGTTACTCAATGGGCAGTTCATCCAAAAACAGTCAGTCCCCATGAAGCCCATTGGCAGAACTTGGATCCTTCCGTGCGCATTGTCGATACAGACATCGACTCCAGAGACAGAAACGAAACCACCTTCTATAGATATAGCAGTGGCGTGAACGAGGGTGTGTGGAGAGTACGGTTTAACTACCACGGTCATCCTAATAGTGTGAGAGATCTAGGACGCTTGACCCTAGCAAGTCGCAATAGTGACCCTACTAACCGGAACCGCAAGCTAAGATGCGTGTACCTTTCTACTCTGTTGGGATCAATGCGAACATCTAGCCAGCAGCGCACAAAAAAGGACGACCGATATTGTTACTAATTAAATCATCGGCGTTGCACAACTCCGGGATGATAAGGGTTGCTAATTGCTAATACTCAAAGGTTAATCTCGATAGTCATTTTTTGTCATGAATAGATGGATTTACTCTTTTCAATTAGCAATTAGCCAAAGTGCAATTTTCAACAATTGGCTGCTATCATCCCAAAAATGTGCAACGCCAAATCATCAATCAACTCCGATGTCAATAGATAAGCGCTAAAGCGCTTACTACGAACTAACAGCCGATCGCCCTCACTCTGCGGCCAAAAATTCCAGATAGCTGTTGCTAAGTTCCTTAACCGCCAACTCATAAAACTGTTTTCCATGTTCCGGGGTTGCCAATGCGGGGTTAGACCCCATACGTCCATCCGGATAGCGGCGGCGAAAATCAGCCGGTCCATAAAAACCATGTCCTTTACCTACCTCTGGGGACAGGGAAGCAGTTTTCATTGCTTCGGGATAGAGATACTGAGTTACCGCCACCTCACTGGGGGTAGCATGGGAACCTTCTTGGTCGCCATACAACTCTTTGGCCAGCTTGTAAACGCTACTGCACGTAAACCAGTTGGCCAGGCGACATTGTACCCGATCGGCATTGGCTATGTTTAAGTTTACCAGATGAGTATAAGTTTCCGCAAACGCCGCCTTCAGGGTAGCGATATTACCTCCGTGACCATTGATAAAGAAAAACTTAGTAAATCCTGCCCTGGCCAAACATGTGATATAATCTACTACAAGCTGAATCAAGGTGCTGGGTCTCAGACTAATGGTACCGGGAAAGGCCGTGTGGTGCAAGGCCATGCCCACATTAATCGTCGGGGCCACCAGGGAGTTGACAGTTTCTCCTACCCCACGGGCGATCGCCTCAGCGGTGATGGCATCCGTACCGATCGAACCCGTGGGGCCATGTTGTTCTGTCGAACCAATTGGTAGAATCAGACCGGACGATCGGCCCAGATAAGCTTCTACTTCCGGCCAAGTACTTAAATGTAGCAACATTTCCGGTTAATACCTCATACATCTTTCTGTGGACGGGATGGCGAGATCCGATCGCCAATAAAATATTTTCAGGCAAATTTTAGGTTTTGGTCGGAAGCAAGAGGCAGATATCGTTAAAATAAGCAATAAGGATAAGGTAATGTCGATTACCGCTAGCCGTCGGGTGTGGTCAAAACCTGTCGATCCTCATGAACTCTCCCAGTCGCCGGATCCCCCCCTTTTGTAAGATACTGTGGGGTAATCAACTGGGGGGCTGATCCCCTTATCATCCTCAAAAGCTTATAGCGCTTGACTTTCCCCCCTCCCCCTCAGACGCCCTGAATTGGTAATTCGCCCACAGCATCTTGTAAGGGTTTGGGGGGGATCCTTGTGCAACAAATACATGACCGCACCCCTAGCCGTCTGGCATGGCCGACGGGCGATCTGCCCAGATATCTTGTCCGGACTACTTTCGGAAAATGCCAAGCAAACTGCAAATATATGCTATAATAATGTAAAAACAGCAATTTAGTCAAGAATTTGTTAAATTAATTAACATTGAGCCGGACAGAGTTGCTCGAGTGTAACTCGTCAAAGTCAGGGAATGACCAAGAATGTAGAAGTTTTTTGGAGCAGGAGTCAACCATGCTACACCGCAAGATTTATCAACTCTGTTGTGAAAATCGTGAAGTCGGGATTTTCTTGCGGGACCAGCAACGCTGGATAGAACGCGCGACGATCCTGGATATAGAAGGAGATTTGGTAACGATTCGTTATGAAAGCGAAGAAGAAGATGAAATCTGTTCGTGGGAAGAAATGGTGCGGTTAGAGAGCATAGGTGCAGTCACCCAGAAACTATCGACGGTCCCTAAAGGAAACATAGAAATCATGGTTTCCGAAGAATGCCCAGAAGCAGAACGAATACGCCGGTATCCCGAATCTAATCCAGAATAAGCTGGAAGCCAGTTGGATTGTTAATCAAGTCATGCGCTTGTTTGGAGAACGTGCTAGCTATTTAATAGATTTTTATCATCTATGCGAATATTTAGCCGCTGCGGCTCCTAGAGGTAATGAACAGCAACAAAAAAAATGGCTGAAACAACAAAAACAAGCTCTCAAAAAAAATCAGGTTTTCCAAGTCCTAAATGATTTATCAAATCGTCTGGAACCAGAACATCTAGCTGATAAATTTGCTCCCGTCAGAGTCGGTGTACGATACATTAAAAACCGGCTTGAATACATGAACTACAAAGCGGCGATTGATGCTGATTTACCAATTGGCTCTGGAAAAATTGAGAGCGCACATCGTTATGTAATTCAAGAACGTTTGAAATTGGCAGGTTCTTGGTGGACAGTTGAAAACGCTGATAATATGTTAGCTTTGAGGATATTAAGAGTTAATAATGATTGGCAATCCTATTGGTTAAATTTGAGTAATGAATATTCGTCCATTATCAAAGCCGTCTAACAGTTATTGAAACTCTCACCAGACGACCATCAGTTTTCTGGCATGATATGGCTCTGAACAGCCTTCTTACTCGGGCTTCAATATTGCGCCTTGGTTCACCAGCAATATTGAGGATCTATCCTGCCAACTACTTGACTATATCACCGGCTCATGATTAAGTGTCACTTTTAATTACACCCACTACTAACCCCCGAAGCACTAAAGTGCTTACTACTAACCCCCGAAGCACTAAAGTGCTTACTACTAACCCCCGAAGCACTAAAGTGCTTACTACTAACCCCCGAAGCACTAAAGTGCTTACTACTAACCCCGAAGCACTAAAGTGCTTACTACTAACCCCGAAGCACTTTAGTGCTTACTACTAACCCCCGAAGCACTTTAGTGCTTACTACTAACCCCGAAGCACTAAAGTGCTTACTACTAACGGTCGAATTCTGACTTTTCAGAGATGGGCATCCTTTCAAAAACGGGACAAAAACCATCTGGGGTGACCTTAAATTCATACAAAGGACTGGCGCGATTACGACATTTCTGTCCCCGGTAGTAGCGACAATTGCCGCAGCAATCCAGATCCAAACTCACTCTAGGATCGGTGCCACCAGAGAGTAACTCCCGTTGGGGCACCCCCCGCAACACAAGTTCGTCTCCCTGCCAGCGGGCAGAGACTAAACCAGTATCAGCAAAATTGGGCCAGCGCCGATCGCCCGCGATCGCCTCTGGCAAAGTAATCGTGACCATAGTTTGCAACTCCAGCAACTCCCCTTCATAGGTAGTTTCTGGTGGTGCCGGTTGGATAAAAGTCTCGCCGATCGGCAGTTCCACCAGGGTGCCAGGGGCGGGGGAGTGCAAATGGTAGCGATTGTAGAGTTCCTCTAAACCGGTGAGGTCAGCCAGATAGGAGGGGGAACCGTGGATAAAAACTACGTGCTGGGGACGAAGATTATGAATAAGCTGGGTAGTGCCAGGTCCATCGGAATGCTGAGACAGTAAATAGGTTTCGACTTTTATAGCTAAATCTGATGGAAAACTCTGGGAGCCATTAACATCTTCAGATAGTAGGACAAGCCCTGGTCCGAGATCGGGAAGTTGCCACTCGGTCACATCGCCATTGCCATCGACCAGGAGGATATAGGGAGACTCTGAAGCTACAGACTCTTGGCCAGACAACCGGCGCACCCGAGGCCGCACTCGTTCATCCCAAAATAGGGGTTGATGCTGGGCAAAATTCTGTACGGCGGCGGGTAAGTGGGGTAGGAGTTCCAAATAGGCATCACATCCAGCCGCTACCCTCTCATCTACCCAGATATCCAGGTCACGTCCGGTAAACTGGTGATGACTCCGCAGCAGCACCAGCAGTTCTTGACCCAATCCCAGTGTCGGTACTGGCAGTAACACAGAACAGCCATTGGCGATCGCATTACTAATCCGTTGGGCCAGTTGATTTTCTTGGGTGCGCCGACGGGGATGACGGGCCGTGCCATAACTCCCCTCGATAATCAATACATCAGGTTTCAATCCCCGCACTTCTTCTAAGCGCAAGCCCTCTACTAGGCGGGAGTTAGATAAGAAAAAATCCCCAGTATAAAAAATACTGTAAGTACGCTGTCTAGTTCTGTAAGTCAGCAGGAAAGCAGCGGCCCCAGGCAGATGTCCCGCCGGGAACAATTGAGCAGTTAACCCCGGACGTAACTCTACTGGCGTCCGCCAGGGCAAAGCCTGGCAAAATAATGGTATGCGATCTCCTCTGTACTCTGGCCAATTTAGGGGTAACAGCTGAGTTGTGGCTTCCGAGGCATAGATGGGCAGTTGCGGAAAAGCCTGATGCAGTGACAGCAAACCTCTAGCGTGGTCTGAATGGGCGTGAGTACAGATCGCCAAGTCAGCCGGTAGCCCGCCCCACTGAGTCCCTACCTCCCGCAGAGGTGAGATGTCTCTCAAACCGCAGTCCAGCAGCAGGCGGTATGCACCCACCCCAATTAACAAGCAGACTCCTTCGGCGGTCTGATCGACTCCGTAGGGTATACATTCTAGCTCGCGATCGTTCCCTTGAGGCACTGGCAAGATCTCTGCGTAGGGTAGGCACCGGCCACCAGACTTAGTGGGCAGAACCGTTACCGTGATAGTTGTCCGAGTCGTAGAAGCCATTCTTCGTGCCAAAGAACAAGCATGACACTGTAAAGGCCACGGTTAACAAGACTAAAATCAACTTGACATCCATAAACTGTCTGCTCTCCTAATTATTGCATATTTTAGACAAATTATATCTAGTAACGACTAACAGCCATAATATTTTACCAATTATTAATGAATCGCGATCGCTTCTCCCCTAGGATCGCATTTTCCCTCCTCTGGTCTGCTATTGACTTTGTGCGTTATGGGACCGCTGTCCGATCGCGCAGCGTGGCGCAGCCATAGAGAGGCGCTTGCTGCTGTATCCTCTGGGTAGTGCGAGTAGCGATACAGCCCGATCCTCCCAGCACTGGGGATCTCCTCCTCAGCCGGGTAATGGGCTAATGAGGTCCGATTGTAGTGGAAACACCATGAATTAATGACAAGCATCACCAAGTTGAACAGGGTAGGATCGCCAGATAAATTCTGGAATATCACCTCTTTTCTATAAATAAAATAACTGATATATACGATCGAAAACAGTATATTAGTGGAAGATCATCATGACGATCGGTCCGCGGACTTTCGTTTCCGGAGCACCCACCTATGTTGTGCGTAGGATGCGACACAACAGGGTGGGTGCTCCTGGAAACGACCGAGAAATCGGAAATTGGCTCGACTAGCATTCGATCGCAGCGGTATTTACCGGTAAATGGTAATAGTAGGTAGGAGCGGGAGTTTAAGCATTAGATTATCTATTTTGCAGGAGTGTATTTGCTAACCGCGATCTGAAAAAATGCCAGCATTAATATTACTAGATTTGAAACTGCCCGGAATCGATGGTTTAGAAGTGCTGCGCCCTCGTTCCCACGGCTCCGCCTGGGAACGTGCGTCCGATAGTACCAGAACCATTCCAGTTGCGATCGCATCTTACAACGGCAATACTTGATAAATTGCTATACTTTGGGCTAGCATAATTGTTAATTTTCCATGACTAGCCCAGAAACCCGGTTGTCTGTAAAAACCGGGTTTATTATGTCCTTTTATTATGTCCTTGGTAGTGGATAGGGATGATGTATTAGAAGATAATTTCTTTACCTAGTTGGGTGAAGCGAACCTCTTCGATCTGCCAGTTGGGGTTATCAGTCAGGGTTTGGCGGAGACTGCCAAATAGGGCAAACTGTTCGCAAAAAGAAAGAGAGACAAACTGCCGCCCCGTGTTAGGATTTAGTCGCAGATCCACTGTGGCGACTTGACGCTGTCGATCTAGGTTCACCCGATAACCAGCGATGTCAAAGTTAGCGGAGGTTGCTTGTTCGATCGCTTTTCCTACAACCCTAACAAGTAAGCGATGCTGGGGAAGGACTACTTTTTCGGCAATCAGGGTTTCGCACTGGCTGTCTGCTTTGTAAATGGTCACCGTTACAGTATTATTAGCAGGCTCGGTGCCGGAGCTGGATGATAGGCCCGTTTCCGTATCCCTCACTCGTTTCCTCTTCACCCACCCTGTCGTTCGCCAGCAGGCAACGACATGGGTGGGTGGATCGGTAAACGATCGGGAGCGCCAGCCATGAGTGCCCACCCATGTCGTGCGCGGGAGCGACACGACAGGGTGGGCATCTCTGGAAACGGGCTGCTAGTTGTGGTGACTTGGTCTGCTATGGGGTTGCTACTCAAGGTGTTCTCACCCGCCAGGGGGTAACGGCACATCCAAGTACACAGCTGACTAGCATCGTGCCGAACAGCAGAAATGCTAAAATCTTTATGTTCATCACAAAAATAGATCGATATTGCTATTTATATGATTCAATGTCTCTAGGATATAATCAGCAGTATTTTTTTGTCAGTTACGTAGTCCGTCCCGGGAGTCAGTTGTCCACTAACCACTAACTACTAACCACTAACTACTAACCAATGACCAATACTTGGAATCGGCGACATATTCTTTCTCTGGCTGATTTTGTGCCAGATGAATATGATACTGTTCTACAGACTGCTACTAGCTTTGCTGAGGTGCTCTCCAGACGGACGAAGAAGGTGCCGACTTTGCAGGGACAGGTGGTGGCGAATCTGTTTTTTTGAACCATCTACTCGCACTCGCAATAGTTTTGAACTGGCGGCAAAGCGGCTTTCTGCTGATACCCTGAGTTTTGCCCCGGGAACTTCTTCTCTTTCTAAGGGAGAGACGATTTTGGATACGGCGAAGACTTACTGGGCGATGGGAACTGATCTGATGGTGATTCGACATCAACAGGCCGGTGTGTCGAGTGCGATCGCCTCATCAATGGATCGTCTGGGGGCAAAAGTCCGGGTGCTGAATGCGGGTGATGGCCAGCACGAACATCCTTCTCAGGCATTGCTGGATTTATTTACTATTACATCTCAGTTAGATGCCAAGCATCCGCGCATCTCACTCCTGGCAGACAAAAAGATCGCGATCGTGGGGGATATTGTTCATTCCCGAGTTGCCCGATCGAATATCTGGAGTCTAACAGCAACTGGAGCCCAAGTCCATCTGGCTGCGCCGCCGACTCTGGCACCGAAACTGCTTGCTGAATATACCGCCATATCCGATGATTCTGCACAAAATAGACAGTTATATCTGCATTGGCAGGTTGAACCAGCGTTACAAGATGCTGATTTTGTCATGACTTTGCGCTTGCAAAAGGAACGAATGACTCAGCATTTGCTTCCCAGCGGGCGAGAATATCATCAGTTGTTTGGCATTACCCGCGAGAGACTGAAACTTTGCAAACCTGATGTGAAAGTTTTGCACCCAGGTCCTGTCAACCGGGGGGTAGAAATTAGCTCCGATCTGATGGATGACCCCCAATTTAGCCTGATTTCTCAACAGGTTGCTAGCGGTATTGCGGTCAGAATGGCTTTGCTTTATCTGATGGGTAGCGGTAAGTAAGTGAACTCATTTTTGCTGCTGGCCTATTTACGAGTAGCCCAGAAACTCGGTTTCTCCAAGAAACCGGGTTTCTTAATTCATTAGGAAACCCAACATACACGAGCTTATACCATTTTGAAAAAAGATTGCTACAGTTTGACCTCCTGTAATTTTCTGGCTTCGTTGTCAGCCCGCAGTCAAGACCCCTGCGTTACCAGGCAGCGCATCCCGGAGAGGAGAGCAGCCAGGTTTCGAGGCGCCAAGTCGGTTAAAACCGGTTAAAACCGACTGGGTAAGATAACTGTTTTAAACTGTAGCCATATTTTATTGATCAATTTTGGTTTCATAAAATTATTAAAGATGTGCTACAATTAACTGGGAATAAATGTCTTAGTTAGCTATCAGCTTATTAATGACCAAGGGTAACTGCTCGCCTTCAAGGTCACTCCGGGGAATGTTGACGAGGGGAAACCGGTGCCTGACTTAACTCAAGATCTGATTGGAAAAATCTTTGGCGATCGCGGGTATATTTCTCAAGAGTTATTTGAAAAATTATCCGAGCAAGGTTGAGAACTGATTACCAGTCGGTGTATCCAGGGTAGAATATGCGAGTACGATAACGCTTTGTGTACTAAAATAAATGTTAGATATCCCTGTTAGCGGCGGCGGCTGCCATACTATTACTCAGTGTGACATGTCCCACAGATGCGCGGATTCAGAGATGATGGAAATCTTCACAAGATATTGATAATTGAGTTATGAATCAACAGATTCTCGATTTAGCTTCATCCTATCTCCAAGCAGCAGTGGCACCCCAGGCAGGGGCGATCGATCGAGACCCGGTGGCCCTCAAAGCAGCCTTGACAGGACTGGGCGATCGCTCTTTACTGGGTTTGATGGTGCCCCAGGACTGGTCCGGTCCGGAAGTTGACATCGGGACCTATCGTGCTTTTATGCAGCTTGTAGCCAGATATTCCGGTGCCTTAGCTTTCCTGCAAACCCAGCACCAGAGTGCGGCCCGCAGGATCGCCAGTAGTGACAATGAGGCTCTCAAGAGCGCATATCTACCTTATATGAGTAATGGTGAGGTATTATTAGGTGTTGGGGTTTCCCAACTGCGGCGTCCCGGCCCTCCCCTAGTGAAAGCCTTACCAGTAGAGGGCGGGTATCAGATCCATGGCTTGGTTCCCTGGATAACTGGTTTTGGCTTGTTTCAGGAGTTTATCATCGGAGCCACCTTACCCGACGGTAGGGCCCTGTTCGGTCTCGTGCCTTTGAGAAAAACCTCAAACATTGCTTTCTCAGAGCCCATGGAACTGGCAGCAATGACCTCCACTAACACTGTCACGGCTGTCATCAGGAACTGGTTCCTACCGCAACAGCAAGTAGTCTCCATCAAGCCGGCAGACTGGTACCGGGAAAATGACAAAAAAAATGTCCTCCACCACAGTTTGTTTCCCCTGGGATGCGCTAGAGCCGGTCTGGATATCGTCGAAAATACGGCTAAGGTCAAAAACTTGCCTTTTATTGGCGATGCCTTGATATCCTTAAATCGAGAACTCACTAACTGCGATCGTGCTATTATGGCAGCCGGTCCCCGGGACTCCTTTGACGATCGCCTGGAACTGAGGGCGTGGGCGATCGACCTAGCAGTCCGTTGTGCCCATGCTGCTGTGGCGGTTTCCAGCGGTGTGGCGAACTATTCCGACCATCCGGCCCAGCGAGTCTACCGGGAAGCTATGGTCTACACGGTCTTCGGTCAAACCACCGCCGTGATGGAGGCGACCCTGGCCCGGTTGATAAGTAAGAATGCCCAGTAATGGGCACCGCCACCTGGGCTATGGGGAGATATCCCTGGGTGACTACGGCCCTGACTATCAACCCCAGGGGATAACCAAACGGATGGTTCAAATTGCTGGAGACTGGGAACGGGCCGGGATAACGATCGAGATGGCGACAGATCTATTGCTAGTCCGGTGGCGGAAATTAGTCTGGAATATCCCGTTCAATGGATTATCGGTGGTGCTGGACGCCAGAACAGATGAGATGATGGCATCTTTGGAGATACGGAATTTAGTTGAGCAGTTGATGCGGGAGGTGGTTGCTGGCGCAGAGCGGTATATCCCGAACAGCTTCATCGACAAAATGCTGTACCACACAGAGAAAATCAACCCTTACAACACCAGCATGAAACTAGACTACGATCGAGGCAAGCCACTGGAAGTCGAAGCAATCTTTGGCAACCCCTTACGGGCGGCCACCAGTGCCGGTGCTGATTGGCCCCGGATCGCCATGCTGTACCAGCAGTTGCAGTTCCTCAATGCAAAAAAAATGGCAGAAATCGCCAAATTTACGTAATTACCCCTTGACAGTTGCAAAGATATAAGCCAGAATGGGAAATGTAAGACATGGGGCTGCAATGGTTTCGACGTGTTAGCGAAAACTGCTCCGTGATTCAGAATGAACCCTTACAACACCAGCATAAAACTAAACTACAATCAAAACAAGCCACTGAAAGTAGAAGCAATCTTTGGCAACCCCTTACGGGCGGCCACCAGTGCCGGTGCTGATTGGCCCCGGATCGCCATGCTGTACCAGCAGTTGCAGTTCCTCAATGCAAAAAAAATGGCAGAAATCGTAAAATTTACGTAATTACCCCTTGACAGTTGCAAAGATATAAGCCAGAATGGGAAATGTAAGACATGGGGCTGCAATGGTTTCGACGTGTTAGCGAAAACTGCTCCGTGATTCAGGTCGAGAGTGGGTCTCCTCTCGTAAATATCGGCTCAAACAAAAATGTAACTGCGAACAACATTGTTCCTTTTGCTCGTAAAGCAGCTGCGGTTGCCTAAAAACCTCATATAGGTTCGAGCGTCTGTAGTTTGACTCCGTTAAGGACTGCGGACAAAACCCCAACGGATGCGCTAGTCAGTTGTCTCTGGTAGACTAACTAGCAAAGAACTCACCAGAGCATCCTGTCATCCGGGATAATGGATGGTTCCCGCCCCGAGGGTTAGAAGGGCTAAGCCTGTGAACGATCGGAAAGTCAATAACTGATGCGGACGGCAGTTCGATTCTGCCCAGCTCCACTTAATTGAGTTCGATATCAAATACCCCTAGCTGTTCGCCCCAGCTGGGGGTATTTGTTTTGCCGAACCGTTCGTAGTAAGCACTTTAGTGCTTTCCTGCTGCGGTCATATTCACAGAAACCCGGTTTTTTGGAAAAACCGGGTTTCTTAATTCTGGGGATGAACCCGGTAGGCGCGATCGCATTTATCGGGGCAAGGGAGGCCAAGTTGGGGGGATTTTGGCGGGGTTCTGGCAAATTACTGGCAACTGGCTGACTAGCGAATAAAGTGTTAACCATTACTGATGGTTCTGAGCACTTTAGGAATGCCATTGATTGGTGAGCTAATCTTCAACTCTCCTCCTACCGAATCTTCAGGGGGGTTGGCGATCGCCCACTCATCCCGGACAAAGCAAAGTGTACCAGACTGGGTTGGTCCTTGACCACCCATGTCAACCATTTCCCTCGTCTCCCTACAGACGCAGCGCCATGTCAGCGTACTCTTCTGGGATAAACCATTTGGCGACCACATTGGCATCCACAACATAGCGACTCATAATTCTCGTTCCTCGCGCTGGAGTACGCCACTGTCACTGTGCTTGCGTCCCGCTAACTGCTGCCGAATTTGCAAAACCACTGCCAAGGGATCGACAACCTCTTCGGAAACCCCCTGCTCTAAAATAGATTTTAATTCCTCCTCCAGAGAATAACCATGTCGCTGAGCGCGAGCTTTCAATTTCTCGATCGCGATCGGATTCAAGTCTGGCAGCACCAGTTGAGTCATAGCTAACCCTCCCCAATATACTTTAATCTTATTATAGCCCCGATCGCCCCGATCGTTTACCGATCCACCCACCCATGTCGTTGCCTGCTGGCGAACGACAGGGTGGGTGAAGAGGAAACGACTCTCTCATAATGGTCCGATCTGCAGAGGCGCGATCGCGATCTTTCTTTACAAGTCCTTCCACGCATCATCCTCCTCTGGCGACAACCAATCTTTTCCCAAAGACGACTCGCTGAGAATGGCATTGGCAAACTTTCCTGGATTTGTTACCATTAACTGCTTGTCAAATTCCCGCCAAACCATTTCAACAGTATGTCGCATTTTATCCAAAATTGCTTCTGGCAATTGGTCGATCGACTCAATTATTTCCGATTTTGACTGCATCTTCATCTCCTGCACAATCTCGCTGGATTTGAACTGCGTCCAAATTCGCTCTGGTAACTGTTCCATCTCCAGCTTGAAGTAATATCTTTTCCATTCCATTGTTTACCTCCTTTGACCGGGGACACCGACGATCCCACGTATTATTCATCTCGAGCTAGAATCAAGTTGAGCACGTTCAACTCATGGGAATTCAGCAACTGTTTATCTGTAAACAACTTATTCCTGATTTCATTTAAACTATAGCTCCTGAACACCACAAATGGAAATTTTTCATAATTATACCCGATCGGCAACATGTTGTCCGCTGGGTAGGGTGCATCCCAGTTTGGCAATAAGTATAAATGCTGAGTTGATGAAGTTTCGAGATCGTGTTAGGCTTACAGAGTAGGCAAACGTTACCCCTGAAATTATGAATCCTGAGAAGTTGGCTCAAATTCAATCATATGCTTTGGGCATCGCTGCCTTGTTGTATGAGGAGGCTCAAGCGACTGTTCCAGAACAATTGAAAACGCTTGAAGGACTTGAAGCTACTGTCCGTGAGCAGTTACTCCAATACGTCAGTCCAGAAATTGCCCTTTTTTTATCCAAAACAGCAGTGGCACCACTGCCGGGCGAGTCCGAATCTTAAACAGCATTTTGGGCAAGATTGCAATTACCTCCAAACAAGCGGCATTTTTTGATGTTTTACCCTCTAGCCAGTGGAGCCCCTATCTGGAGAAATGTTGCTTGTTACTGAGTGCGAACTCTTCCTATGAACACGCCGAGGAAGATATTAAGGTGCTCACGGGGATTCCCGTCTCCCGGGGAACCCAGCAACGACTGGTGCAGCGCCATTCCAAAGAATTGCCTCTTGCCTCCGAAGCCCAAGAAAAAATGAGCCCTCCAAAAGGGAACGATCCCGGTCCTTCCAAAGAGTTGCCTCTTGCCTCCGAAGCCCAAGAAGAAATAAGCCCGACTCAAGGAAAAGAGCCCAGTCCGCCCAGTCCTTTCTGTAAGTTGCCGACAGCTTCTGCTTCCGAAGTCATTGAAGAAATGAGCATTGACGGGGGGAAAGTGCGCTTGCGGACCCCGCCAGGGTTTCCCTGTGAGTGGCGCGATTACAAGGGGGTCAATCTGCATGACCTGGGGGTAGCTGCTTTCTTTCGGGACAATGCTGGACTGGTCAAATGGGTCAATCAGCAGCCTTTGGCCAATCCGCTGGTGTGTCTCGGAGATGGTCATGATGGTATCTGGAATCTATTTGCCGAGATTGGTACGACCATCTTTCGTCAAGAAATCCTCGATTGGTATCACTTGATGGAAAACCTGGAAAAAGTCGGCGGGTCCAGCTCTAGACTAGCACGAATAAAAGCCCTCTTATGGTCTGGTAAGGTAGAAGAGGCCCTCAAAGAATTTGATGATTGGGATCATCCACGGGTGGAGAATTTTAGGGCCTATGTGACCAAGCATCGCCACCGCATTGTCAACTATGGCTATTATCTTGCTGTTGGCATTTCGATTGGTTCGGGAGATGTAGAATCAACGATACACAGAAGGCAGCACGGATAAAGATTTCAGGAGCGCAGTGGAAAGCCGCCAATGTCCCACAGGTTCTACGGCATCTCGCAGCGTAGGGGGCCCGGAGCGTGCTTATCTTAATGGAGTATTCTCCAGGTGAGTCAAACAAGACATTACTTGATGACGACTAATCATACTGCCACCGAACGTGACCGCTTGTATCCTGAGTATTTTTACCGATTGCAAAACTGGGATGCACCCGCTGGGTACAGCGATCGCACGTACAGAGATAGCAGTTCCCGAAATGTCTTTCCTTCTGGTTCCTCTATCCCCTTGGCAAAATAATCGCCCATTGCTTCGCTGCTAATAAATGTCAGCAGCGGTAAGGCATAATATTGATCGGTACGCACCGAGTTCTGCTCGTATCGCTGTGTCCTGTTTTCCCTTCCTTCCAGGAGTTTGTTGACTAGCTCGATCGCCCCTCTGGTGGCCGATCGCAGACTCTCTGGATAATGACTACTTTTACTGACCTTACGGAGTTTGTCTAAAAATTCATCATCGGCGTCATGCTTGAATATTTGCTCTAGACGGATCTCATAGTTCTCTTGGAGATTTTTATCCTTCAGGGAGACCAGCAACAGACTGCCACTAATATGTCCTGCTTCTAGATTACCAAATTTCAGCAGTCCATCAAACCCTTTACTTGCCAATTTCTCAAAACTTTTCCCCAATGTCTCCCGCACGGATAGATAGTCAACCGTTTTAGGGTTACCAGATTTTTCGGCATCAGTCAAGACAAATCTTGCCCGGGCCAGCAGTTTCCTTAAACTCCCATGTACTTCATTCAAAAGTTTATCAGTGCGGCGGCGGATATGTTCTCTCTTTAATTCCCCTATTAGGGCCGCCATGCTGCCGGAAAATGTGTCCCCCGCTGCAAATACTGACTTCCCCCCGATCGGGATCATCATATAATGTTTTTTGCCGATCTGTCCTGCACCTGAGATCCGGGTCATCACTGCTGTTTTCAAGATCAGCAAGATGTTCGCTAAACTTAATTTGCTCTCCCGTAATTCTTTCTCGGGTTCTTCCCCGTAGTAAATTGCTTGTTCGTAAAGGTAAAAGGTCAGGTATTTGTCTTCTCCATCCAGGGTTTTCTTTACTTTTGCTCCATTTTCAATGTATTCTCCCCGACCGCGATAAATTACCTGGATCGCTTCCATCAAGTTCCTTTCAATTTGAAACCGATCGCGCAGCGTGGCGCCAGCCATGGAATGTCTACCAGGATATGCTTGGTCTTGGGAAAGGATAGTCCTCGACTCGCTGAGGAGGTCATGAAGATTACTTTCACGTCATTCTTGTGCTTTTGCAGTTCCTGTTTATAGGACTCGGAAATGTTCGAGTGAATTTCTAGGTAATCTTCAAATTGCTCGAATTTGCCGCGATCCTCTTTCAGTTTCTCCGTCAGTTTTTTTAACCGCTGCTTGTCCTGGATGTAGACAATTATCTGTCCCGCTTCCCGTCTATTCAGCAACTCATTCAAGTCTGCGGTAATCTCTGTTTGCACCCGATCGACCACATCAGATTTATCATATAGTTCCGACTCCTTAAATTTACTGGACTCGATGAATACTTTGTAGGTAATATCCAAACTTCGGGCCGGATAGGAGTTGGCATTAATCAATGTCGCGGGCGATCGCCCATACTCAAAAGGTTCCACGGAGAGGGGGGAACCTGGACCTGATGCCGGTCGGAAAAAGATTTTGTCCGGTGCTACATCCCGTCTGGGCGCAGCATCGCCCATATGCTGAAGGATCACCTCTGAGTTGACGATGGAGGCATCGGCAACTATAATTTTAGTATTAAACCCATGGGTACTATCCATTAACTCATAGTCTCGCGCCAGTTTACTAATGCCGCTGATCGCGCAGCGTGGCGCCAGCCATAGAACTCGACCCCACTGTCGTCTCCGGTAATTTCATCAATCATCACGAACATGTGCTTGATCCGCTGGGAGATTGCTTGCATCTTGGCGGGATTAACGAATCCTTCTCTCTCATTATAAACGGTCCTAAAGATTTTACTGAAATGTTCCAGAGTATCTTTACCATGGGCGGTTTTCTTAAAAGACTGTACGGAAACTGTGGCGATAATGTTATTGGAAAGGCCACGTTCCACCATTGTCCCGATCGCATCACAAACACTAGATAAGACTCCCCGAGTTCTCTGACCGCCATCTTGAATTAAGTCCTCCATTGTCTGATGGAGTCGCTGCTGGTATTCTTCCCGACGCATCAGAATCATATCGCTATCTAAAAAATGGACTCCTTTTTCGGTAAATTCTCCCTGAATTAAATTAGTCTGGTATTGCACCGTGCAACGTCCCATGTTAGACTTGATGATGTCAGAATTGCTGTTGATGCAAAACAGGCGATCGTCGCACAACCGGTCTCCCTGCTTGAACTTCTCGATGATATCTCGGTTAACTTGGATGCGGGGACTGATATATAAGAACAAAAATCCCTCATCCATATGCTGCTTGAGAAATTCCACAATGGCCGTAGTCTTGCCAATACCGGGATTTCCCGTTAAAAACAGATAGTTTTCCTTAGCAGTCAAAGCTTTTCCGATCAAAGCAGCGTGGGCATCTCGCAAAGTCATCGTTCCCGTTAATCCCACTTGGGCCATTAACTCTGGCGGGACGTTGGCAATGGAATTGAAAAAATCGGTAATCTTTTCCTGGTGAGTGATGCGAGTGACTCCGTTCCCTGATGCCGATCGCGCAGCGTGGCGCCAGCCATAGACAGGTCCTGCATGAATTTTCGGCCATTGATAAAACTCTTGGCCGCATTCCGAGAAATCGTTCTCCAAACAATATCCCGGGCGGCGTCGATCGCCCGTTCCTTATCCTCCTTCTTGTAGATGTCGGCGCAAGTTCGTAAAATATCGATTTGAGGGGGATGCAAGGACATGGCGCTGACTCCCCGATCGCTGTAACCGAACACGTTCAAAGTGAGGGGTCCGTTGGTTGCAGAATCTTAGCAGACAGCAAAAACTGATAGAAGCTGTAAGCATAACTCCCCGCTTGAATCAATTTAGCACTTTCTTTATCCTTAGTTTTGAAAGCGGTGAAATATCGGACCAAGTCCGGGGAAAACTTGAAGTCCAGGTTTCCCGTATCGATACTCAGTTGAGAGAAAACGCTTTTCGATCGCAAATATTTGATCTCCCGCAGCAGGTATCGCCGTAAAATCTCCACATTATCCAGATCCTGAATATCTTCTGCGGACTTAACCGAGAACACGGACAAATCTACCGAGAGGATCCGGAACTTTTTGCGGTAACGCAATAGCATCAGGGTATCAGCTTTGAGAAATTCTCCTTTTTGCTGGTAGCGACCAATATCCACCTTAACATTACCCAACTGAGACAAAAGCGAGTGAAATCCTTCTTCCTCACTTTGGGGATGAGTCCCCACACTGTTTTCACCGCGAAAATTGCACTGGAAATAGATAATCTCCAGCTTGTTTGAGTCCCATTTCGCAGCTTCCAGGTATTCCCGGAAGAAGTTGAGACCGCAAAGAAACCCTTTTTGCAGGAAAAATAAACTCCATTTGCCGATCGTCTGGCGATGGGACGCATCCACCACCCCCGCCCGATCGACTATCCGCCGATGTATCTGGGGGAAGCGCAACTCTTGCAGGTCTCGTTCAAAAAATGTACCAAATTTATGTTTGATATTCTTTTCGCGAATATAGGCGAGGATCCCAATGTTGAACCCCACCTCGAACAAGCGTCCTAAATCTTCTGCGATCATTTTTATCTACCTCCTTCACTCTTCACTTCTCTGTTCTCTTCGCTGTCATCCCGCAGGGGGTTCAAACCCCCTGCTAATAGCTGAAGTCGGTTTCAACCGACTAATAACATCTTAAACTAATTAATTCTAGCATTTTTACCCTCATTGTGCATGTCGCTCTAAGGATACAGTTCTTCATCAATCAATGCTTGACGATTAAATCGGCGATTTTGGACGTTAAATTTCAGCAAAAATACAGTAGCCCTTCCTACTGGAGTTATTCCTACAATCATAGCATTATTTAACCTAAAATGCTCGGCCCATGATTGGCGACGAGGATTGAACAAAGGTACTATTTCTCCAGTAATTGGGTCTAAACTAGCTAAATCAGATCCTTTGTGACGATTGCAGGGTAAACAGGACAATGCTAAATTAGATGCAATTGTTTCACCCCCATGTTTCAGGGCAATAATATGGTCAATTTCATGACTGTACATAGAAAACTCTTCACTAATCAAGCAATATTCGCATTTACCCTTCGCCCGTTCGATTACCAACTTGCGCAAAGGAGAAGGAATTAAAGGAGAACTCATTTTTCTTTAAAACTATAGGAGCGAGCCTTTAGTAAAATGATCAGTCGATCTAGCTGTTCGTACAGATCGAGTTCAGCTATTTCTGTTTCGTTCAGAGTTGCTTCTCTGTTTTTATATAAGAGCGATCGCAAACGCGCCTGCGCTGCTGAAGAAACTTTAAACCTTGCAATTTCTTGAGGACTAGGAGCATTGATTAAAAAATCAATTACTTCCCCATAAACTGGCGGCAGGTCAGTCGGACTAGCAACTGCTAGAAGTAACTCCGGCGCCGAATCTCTCGGGTAAATATTGTCTACCAGCCAACTCAGCAAGTCGGGCAGACGATTTTCGAGAGGTTGTAAGCGTTTAGCCAGTTCATCTGGCACTTTAATTGTTAGTTCAGCCATAATAGATAGTTAAGTTTCTCCTCATTTTATATTCGCTGGTATAGCAGTTCTCATCCTTTGTGTTATCTGCTGTCGGAGATGGATGAATCTCACGAATAGCCCGCGCAGGCGGGCTTGGTTCGAGTAGCCGGACCCTTTAGGGTTCGGGCGGCTGTATCACATCAATGCCGAGATTCGCTATAACGTCGCCCAGAGGCTCTGGCTCCTGTGGCCCTATTGATCCTACCTATCGGCCTCCTTTTTGTACATTCAAGGCCCGCCTCGCTTCTGTCAAGAAGGCCAGAAGGTTAAATTCCACTTTTTGGGTACTGTGAGGAACAATTGACAGCGCCCCTACCCCATCATCCCCAATTATATTCTCGTAGGGGTCTAGCTTCAGACTAATTTTACCACTCTTCTCATAGCGGGAAAAGTGAAACAGGGTGAGATATTGCAAGATATCCGTTTTCAGGCTATTGCCATTGCTATCATATATCAAAACCCATGTTGATGTCTTGGTCATCCAGAACCCCCTCATAAAAATCTCCCAGCAGGGTGGCGTAGGAAATCACCCCGTTGTAAAACCGATCGTCTTCTTTTCCTACTTTAATCCCATTGAATAGATTATAGAAGACTACCACCTGCTTGCTGGAGTCCGCCACTAAGTTGGTCAAGTCCCTGGTATCTTGCACGTACATCGACATCTGAGTCTTTTTCGGTGCCACCACATAGTATTTATCATAGAATACCGGGTAGATTTTGATATCGTTTCTCCCTTCCTTTAATGCCTGCATCACCGGTCGGGACATGAAGAACAGCCCTTCCTGTTCGTCCTTCTGTGTCAGGTTCAGGGTACTGGAATAGGGTGTTTTGGCAATATACAGGAAATGTCGGAACCCCTTATCGTATAGTTTTGCCACTGCATTCTCGATCGCGACCGGTCTTTGAAACATCCGTTGGTGTTCGTCCTTAGTACAAAAGCTGTACAGGGGTTCCAGACGAATGCTACCATTTCCTAACTTCTCAATCCCGATCGCCTCTCCCACCAAGGTAGACAACTTGCGATCGCCCCGCCAACTAGCATCACTTTCCTTGCTACTGACTACAATAATAGCTAGTTTTTCCAACTGGGGCTGATAGTCAGAGAATTGAAAGACTTTCGGGAGTACAGAATACAGAGAACTAAGGGCATTATTAACTCTGTATTTTTCCGGACTCCGAGTCACCTTCAACCCTTGGGCGTTCGACTGATGTTCCTTGTCGCTGAGTAAGTGCGCTAAAATTTTCGAGAGCGATCGCATCAACACCTCCGCCTGAGAACTGTCCTGGGCCGATCGCAAATGCAACCGCATTATCGGCACAAATATTTCCGGTTCTACCAACTCCAGCAACCACCACAAGCATATATAGTAGCAAAGAGAATGTTACTCTATACAAGAACGCTTTGTGAGACTCCCCACCTGGGAAAATTTCGTTTTGTAATCGTTGATGTTCGTATGGTACTACTACTATCTTATTTTTGATAAAAGATCGATCGTATATGTCCCTACAGCTTCTTTCCTGCTTCAAAGAAGGAGTCATCAGAATTGGCATAGTTTTCAGATCGCCTATATCATAACCCATACTAAATGTTTGCCGATCTTTCGTCTGAAAATACCGCAGATCCTCAAAGGCGATCGTCACTGGCAGATGACAGAGATAGCTACTATCTACATGACGTTCCTTGACCGCAATATACTTGAGGCATTTTTACCATTCCGCTCCCACACTAATTTGAAAAACCTTTTTTCCTCTATGATTATATCTTGACTGCGTTCTAGTATACCCCTTTTTACCCCTATTTGCAACGGCACCGACTGCTTCTCCCAGATGCGATCGCGTTTCAGAAATTTTTGGAGCAGATCTTTTAACTTGTCAATTTTCACTTTGACATTTTTTCTGGCAAGGTCTTCCCGTATCTGGTTAAATAGCTGTCGCTTGCTATTTTCATTTTCCGTTCTCAGTACCTCTCGGATCCGATCGCACGCGGGTCTCGGATCGTAACTTAGTTCCGATCGCGGATCGTAGTTGCTAGCGGTGGGGTCGAGATTAGAACCCAGGATAAAGCTGTATAAAAAAGCGATTCTCAAGACTCTTTCCTTGAACCAACCCCAGTGGTGGTGTCCTCTAGTCTGGACATATGTTCTTGCATTTTTTCGGAACTGTTGGATGCTATCTGATGCAGATGATAATCCAACACTTTGGGGGATCCCTCTTCTATGTGAACCTTACCGCCAAACTTGAGCTTCATCCCGAAAGTAAACTGCCTTTCGCCCCGTTCTTCATCCGTAGTTTCTCCCAAATATCCTGCGATCGAGGGAATAATGGGCAGACTATCAAACACTTCCGCCCGCGCAAACATATCTCGTAAATTAACAAATGTACCCTCATAGCTTATCCTGTAATATTCGTCATCTTGGTCGCTATCATTGATGTAATCTTCTAGCAACCGCAGTCGCCGAATCAAATCTTGCAAATAAACCCGGTCCTTTTCATTACTGTCGATATTGGCCAGGATAAACTCTAGATAACGGATTTTGGCCTCTCGTTTCAGCTTCCCCAGAGATTCTGTATCCATGATGCGCCGGAGTTCGTACAAGTCAGACTTTTTATTCTCGATCGAGTCCCTTAGGGTCTCATGTAAATCCTCTAACTCGTCTTCTGCAAATTTACTTTCTATATAGTTGGACAGACTTGCTTGCAACTGTTCTCCGAAGCTATTGATCCCCCCACAGTAATCGTCAACTTGTGAAATTTTAGCAGAGACTCGCTTCCCCGGCGATCGGACTGGATACTGAGGCGCTGTTTTTCCAAGCCTGTATACTCTTTTGAGAAGGGATAGGTAAATCCTAAAGCCGCACTAGAACCTTTAAATGTTGATAAATCAGTCAACATTCCCGCGATCGCCTCCTCTACATTGCCATCGCCTACAGCATCCCGCAGCAGTTGGCCCAGGCGATCGCGGATTTTGCGGATGCGATCGGCAAAATCCGTAGTTGAGCTAAAATTGACAGTAGCCATCTTGACGCCGCTTTTGAGGGCCAAAGGATTCTCAACCCGTGCCGTCGCCACCGCAAAAGCAATGCGATCGACATCTATTTGCAGTCTCTTGCCATCTTTCGAGAACTGGAACGGGTTTTTCTCCTTGCCCAGCACCGATAATATCTCTCCCAGCAAACTGCTATAGTCTAAGGGAGGCAGTTGGTTGTCACCTAGTTCGAGAATGTTCATAAAAAATTGTCCATTTGTCGAATATAATCAGGTTATACCATTTTTTATAATTATGGTACATTTTCTTGAATTCCGATCGTAGTATATTTTAAATTAGATCTTGCACCATTGTCAACTAGAGGCTCCGCCTCTAGAACCCGTTCCCAGGCGGAGCCTAGGAACGAGGATAAATCCTTTCAGCGATAATGCTTCCAGTGGGTTTTAACCCACTTGGCGCCTCGTTACCTGGCTCCCGCCTGGTAACGCCGGGGTTTTAACCCACGGCGGGCCAGGAGGCTAATCGAGAATGTTGCAAGATCGTGCATTGGTAACCAACTTGAGCTATTATGCGGCGGTCTGACTCCTATTTTATACCGATCGCCTGGCCTCAGACCCCAAACCGGCGCAGTCCTGCCAGGACTGCGACAGGTAATGGATAACTCCAAGTAGACCTCAACGCGATCGCTCTCTTCCAACAAGCCCAAAAGTTTCACCCAGATATCGACTTCAACCCTAACATAAGGGAAAAAGAGACAAACCCTCTGACTGTAGCGCGGCAGATCGCAGCTAATGTCAAGGTGTGGGAGGGAGTGCAACACAATTTTATCAATTACCGCCACTGAAAAATGTTTTATTTCTTAGGGCAAGGCTGACAGTAAAGCCGACGATCTCGTGCTATAATAATTCATCGTCAATATCGTCCGACTCTAGGGGGACGCTATCGATCGGGTTCTGTTCGAGATTGCTTGCAGTTGCCCCGATCGCACTACTTGACTCTAACAAAGATTCCAGATCGATAATTTTAATTAAGAAACAGGGTTTCTTAATTTTAGCGCTGGGTTGGGTCAAAAGCCGGATACAATCAATGGGAATTTTCCCGACTTTTCAGAATTAGCGACTTATTACTATTATTGATTGGATATCAATTTCTTCTGGGCAAATCAAATTTCCCAAAAGGAACCTACTTTTGGCAACTATTTACCACGATCTCCTACTGTAGGAGGTTTGATATCCACTCCTTCAGCTTCCTCTATCCGATATCCTAAAGCTAATAGAGTTTCGATCGCCCCCACCGATATCGCGCGATCGTATTCCTTTTCCGACTCCGGCAAATCTTCGTAAGACACCAAACCAGGATGTTCTTTTTTGGCATCGTCCCGTTGCGGCCCGTATTTCCACCCTTCAGCCAAGCGCTGAGTTGACCAAGTTCGTGAGGATTTTTGGCAAGCAACTCCATTATTTTCAGATATTCCGTCTTGAGAGTAACATGGGAACTGTCTATAGGTTGAGGTTGGTAATTCAATGTTTGATACTCCTTGGGAAAATATGATATTATTCGCTTGTATGTCAGTAGTAGGTTTACCACTAACAACTAACAACTAATCAGTGAGAGAAGATCGGAGATGTCATTGTATCAGATCGGCTAAAATAGATCGAGGCAAGTATAACCAGAGGTAAAAAATTGCTCTTAAGGATCGATCTGCCAGAAGGGACTCTCCCCCCCTTGGGGAAATACTCTCTTACTTCAGCGGCGGGTGCCTTCCTTGCCGCACCACCATTGCAGTGGTGGGTCTGGCGGGTTTAGGGGATGTGGAGATTGACCTGATTGTCTACTGCGGTGATTAGACCAAATTCAAGCATCAGACACATACCACTACACCACATAGAAGCACTTTCAGCGGGTCGGGTCGAAGAATTGCCAGAAGATGTCTACGTCAGAGGTTTTATTCGCCGCCTAGGAGATGTCTTGGGGTTAGATGGTGCGGCCCTAGTTGCTGCCTTACTAGCACCCGAACCCCTCAAATCTGTATTGCTGCCATCCGCCTATCAACCTGAATACAAAGCATCTCGATTTTACCTCACCCCTACTCACTTATACCTCAGCTATACAGCCCTTGTCGCTGGTGCTGTAGGCGGACTTGCCTGGATATCTCAGCAATCACCAAAAGAGCCAATCTATGAACCTTCCTCCTTCTTTCCCTCTCAGTTAAATACATCTCAGGAGTCTGCCGACCACAGTAGCCTCCCGGGCTTAAAATCAAGCCAGAACGGTGTCGTAGCTAGTCGGGATATAGCATCTCCAGAATCCCTATCTACTTTTTAGTTAGTTGTTAGTTGTAGGTTGTTAGTTGTCAGTTGTCGGTTGTCCACTAACTACTAACCACTGACCACTAACAACTAACAATTCTCAATTAAAATCGCTCAATTCTCAATTAACTATTGCTCAATTAGCTCAAAACCAGGTTATCCCGATGAACAACAGTTTCAGCGCCCATATAGCCCAAGATCGTCGGGATTCGATCGGATTGTTGTCCTTTAATCTGTTGCAATTCGGCGCCGCTGTAGTTGACAATACCTCTAGCAATTTCCTTTTCTTGGGCATCGCATAGCCGTACAGCATCTGAACTTTTGAACTCTCCGGACACCTGAGTAATACCAGCAGCTAGCAGGGACTTACCCCGTTGACAAATTGCTGCTACTGCCCCACGATCTAAGTAAAGCGTTCCAGTGGGAATTAAACCGTGAGCAATCCATCGCTTGCGGGCATTGATTGGTTGTGGGTGGGGTGCAAACTGGGTGCCCAGGGGAACTCCTTGCAATATTTTTTCGATGTTGCCTGGGTTTCGTCCTTGGGTAATCACGGTGCGGACGCCAGCCATTGTCGCAATACGAGCAGCAGCAATTTTAGTCTTCATCCCCCCGTACCCCATTGGGAACCCTTGGTCTCCGTTTCTACCTCTGCTAGTCGATCTAGATCCTTTACCAGAATAATGGGTTGGGCGTCTGGTACCAGGCGGGGGTCGGCTGAATAAAGCCGGTCAACGTCTGTGAGTAAAAACAGCCAGGAAGCCTCTACTAAGCTAGCTACCAAAGCACTGAGGCTATCATTGTCGCCAAACTTCAGTTCATCTGTCGCCACCGTGTCATTTTCATTCACTATCGGGATCGCCCCTAGATCTAGCAGTTCCTGAAATGTATTGTAGGCATTCAGGTAGCGTTCGCGATCCTCTAGATCTCCTCGCGTCAGCAACACTTGGGCTATGGGCTGTTGCAGTTGAGTAAACCAGTCATCGTATACCCGCATCAGGCGTCCTTGACCCACAGCGGCAACTGCTTGTCTTTGTGCTATAGTACGGGGTCTATTGGTTAACCCCAGTCGAGCGCAGCCCACTCCCACCGCACCTGAGGATACCAGAATTACCCGATTTTCCCGCTGGCGCAAATCAGTCAGCACCTCCACCAGAGTTGCAATGGTGGACAGTGCCAAAGTTCCCCTTTCTGGATGGGTGAGGCTGGAAGTGCCAATTTTGACAACGATCGTTTCTGACATCGCCAACAAAAAGAGTTATAATTGCAGAGCGCTAGCACTTCTAGTGTAGAAGGCTGACGCTCTACATAAATATTTACAGGGTATTATAAGTAGTTGTGCAAAATTATTTTTATATTTGTGGTTTAGGCGACTCCCCGGAAAAATATGGCTGAAATCCTTATCCCATAAGGCTTTCATGGATTGAACTTATCTGTAATTGACTGCGGGTAAAAATATAAAAATAATTTTGCCTATGTACTTATTTAGGGTCTTTATTCGGCTGACCCCATTGGTCGGGCACTGGTTCCGTTAAGTGTTTGGGGTCAAGCTGCTGAATTTAGGGAATTACAGAGCATATCGTATGCTAAATAATTGAGACCAAGTACCGAAGAGCCATTTTGCCTAACTACTTAATTCTTCCGCTCCCAATTTCTGGTACCAATGGGTAACTTCATCATTTTTCTCAGTAATCGACAAAATGTTCCTATTAAACCATTTCTCTGAATGTATCTCAGCAATCTTATAATATCCCGCTCATACTCCCATTTATGATAATCTTCTCGTTGCTTGAGTAGCCATTTTAGGGGCAACGTTCTCCATAAATACCAGCAATGATGACGATAGTTATCTAGTGTCTGCTGAGTCTTTTCGTAATCATATTCCATTTGATTAAGAATATCTGGTCCTAATAATTTCCAATAATCATCAGCTAGTCGCCACATCTGATAATCTTGAAGAGACTGAACCCATTTATCAGCATTTTCTGGATCTGGTTGATTTTTTTTATATAGAGTTTTTCGATCGCCAAATATCCATTTAGGAAGATCATTTAAACCGTAATTCAAGATTTCAGGGTAAAATTCTATATCTAACCAATTACATACTTTACTGATTTCGCTTTTAGGGTCGAACAGTAATTTCTCGTAATGCAAAACTAGACAATTATCCCCCAATAATTTAATTCCTTCCAGTAACAAGATAGGTGCTTGAATAAAATCAAGTTCGTGATCGCCAAGAGAATTCCACATTCCTTTTCTACCTTTTTTAAGTTTGGATGCCATGATAGCTAATGGATGTCGCAATAAAATAATAAATCGGGCCTCTGGAAAGATACGGTAAAGTTCCGGAATAATCAAGTAATAACGCGGCGTTTTATCTAGAAAGTAACGCTTGCCAGAAATAGCTAGAACACTTTGGTACAAACCAGCGTACATTTTGCGAATTCCTTCAATGTATTCCTCTTGTCCATTAGGAAGCATCTGAAGAAAACTGTGCAGGGCAATTTTAGCTAGGTTACTTTTATATTCTGCTTGATATCCATTGGCACGAAGGCTATATATAGGATGTAACATTAACCAAGGTTCTGATAGCGTGTAGATCTCGGAATGAGTACCCAAAATTCGCTGTATTAGTGTAGAACCAGCACGAGGCTGAGATATGAGGAATAGTAAATTATTACCTTTGAATCCAATACTCATAAGTTTTATTCCAAACATTTAAAGATTGGTCTGGGTCGAGCTTCCAGTCGCCTCTCAACCTTCCCATTCGGAACTGGACTTACAATTTTCACTGCATCCGGCTACTGGTTGATAAGCCCCCCGTACTTGGGGAGGAGGGTTTGGACCTCCATGATACCAAAATTACTGGCTAATGGATCCAGTCAGTTCGCTGGTTCTCAGCTTATACCTGAACGTCTCGCACTGAACTATTTCTATCCTCCCAGCCATCCACCCAGATGCCATTTTTCATAATTTTTTCTTTATATTTCAGTTTTTGACGATCGCTCAAGATTTGTGAAGTTTTGTGTTGCCGGTGTCAAGCTAGCCCCCAAAACTTGGCCCACCCAGGCTTCAAAAGCCCGGAGAGGGGCAGTCCGCGCCACGTCACCGGGGTGAACCATCGGTTCTACCAGAATGGTAAACATGCCCAGGCGATTGCCAGCCAGAACGTCAGTCAACAGGCGATCGCCCACCATTGCTACTTTTTTCACTGGCAGTTCCATAGCCGAGACAGCGCGTCTTAACTTCCGCCGGGACGGTTTACCAGCCCCCATGAGGTAAGGCAAATTCAGGTCCGTAGCAATTCTCTGAATACGATATCGATTCAGATTATTGCTGACCATCCACAGCGACACTACCTGTTTAATCTGTTCCACCCACTGACGTAGTTCTGCCGAAGCCTGAGGTATCTGCAGGGGAACAAGGGTTTCATCCACGTCCAACACCAACCCTTTGAGGTTGTATTTTTGCAGAATTTCTGGTGTCAGATGTATAATTGACCTGCCCAGAACTAGGTCTGGCTGTAAGAGTTGATTCCAGGACATGGCAGTCATTGTCTGTTTACGATAGTTGACATAGTAAGCAGGTAGGCACAAATAAACAAATTATGTCAAAGAAATGTCAAATAGCTGAATCTCTTTCTGGAAGGGGCTTTCAGCCAACTTGACAAAACTTGACAATTGACTTTAATTATGCACACCTACTTACTGTGAGGCATTAGCGAGAGAATAGTGAGTTCTCTACGGTAGCGATCGCCGCGTTATGTTCTGCCAGGGTGTGGCTGAAGATATGGGCACCATTATAGCGGGCGACAAAAAACAGATAATCTGTTTCTTCTGGGTATAGAGTCGCCTTTAAGCTAGCCACTCCCGGACTAGCGATCGGGGTCGGCGGCAAGCCGTGATTCATATAAGTATTATAAGGGGAAGCGGTGCTTACCTGCTGGTAAGTTAAAGGTCGATCGCGAGTCTGCCTGATGCCCAACCCGTATTCTACAGTCGGATCTGCTTCCAATTTCATGCCCAGCCGCAGTCGCTGGGTAAATACCCCAGCAATTATCGCCCGTTCCGAACTGACTACGGCCTCTTTTTCCACAATGCTAGCTAAAGTCACCCACTCGGACAGACTCATAGAAGTATGCTGTTTGGCTTGTTGATAAACTGGCAGTGCCACACGCTCAAATTCTCTCAGCATCTGTCGGACGACCGAGTCCGGAGTAATGGCATCTTTCGGCATCAGATAACTGTCGGGATAGAGAAAGCCTTCGAGGTGAGGCAAGTCACGGGGAAGCCAAGGATATTCACTTCTAAAGTTTTGACGAGTAGCTGCTACAAAGGCCGCCGCGCTGAAAAAGCCCTGGGCTTCAAAATACTCCGCCATCTGTTTAATATTCCATCCTTCGGGAATCGTGTAGCCCGTCTGGACTACCTTTCCCAGCCATATTTGATCCGCGATTTCTGGCATCGACTGAGTCGGCGACAATTGGTAGACCCCTGCTTGAAAATCCCCGTTTTCAGTTTGCGTTCTCAACCAACGGGACCACAAGTCCCAGGCTTTAGCCGAACGAATCAATCCTTCAGCTTCTAAAATTTCGCCAATCTCCTGACTGGTAGTTCCCAGGGGAATTTCCACTTGCCCCCCAGCGACGGCAGTTTCCGACTTCGCGTCCGAGACTGGAGAGGTCGCCCAACTCCACCAAGACCAACCTTGCCAGCCGCAGATTCCCAGGACCACTGGGAATATTAGCAGATAAAACGACCATTTGGAGATGCGTGAAACAATTTTCATTTTTATCTTTAATCTTGTCAACTATTACTATAGTGCAGCCATGCAGAAATAATCCACCACCCCGAGAAAAGCATTTTGAATTTTTACTTTTTAAATTTTGAATTCCGCGCAGCTGAATAGGTACCTATCGCGAATCCTTGCCGATTATAGCAGTTCTCATACTTATGAGGTACAGAAAAATCTGCCATTCGGTGCGCAAGTAATCTGTGAAACACTGTACTCTGCGCAAGATTTGGAAACGCTCACGGGTGCTCCCTGATCCCTAATCCCTACTGTACCTCACAAGACCCTTGAGCAAATGCTATATTGCTATTCGCTCCCAGACAGAGTCTTAAATAGCTGTTCTTCTATCTCTGGCAGCAGGGGCTCAATGCTGGACAATTCTTCTGGTGATAGCAATTCCGGACTGCCAGCCTCATTCATTTTCGCTATGAGCAATAGGGGGTCTAGGGGCGCATATACATCGTATTCCTGTTTTTTGTAGTAGAAGCTAGCCAAGAGCATAAGTTCTTCCGTTTCTGGGTCTAGTTCCTCTTCGGCTAGGTTCAATTCCGGCAGTTCCCCTGCAACGGTCAAGGTCACAGCCGTCCGCTGGAGGGTGAGGTTTTTCTCTGCTAGGACAGCTTTAGCTAGGTCGAACATTTCGGAGGCAATTGCCTCCGACGATTCTACGGGGATCGGTTCGTCAGCATCTTCATCTAATGGCCAAACAAAAATTTCCACGGGGGAGTCAACGGGTAGGAGTACAACGTATTGAGTGTTATTTACCTCCAAGGAATGCTCCAGGTAACAGGGGAGAAGTCGTCCTGCCAGGTCGCTCAAGGTAACCATTGGAGTCTCTATATCGATGTTTTCTGCGTCCATCCAGTTAACTCTCCTTATTGACACTTGGCTTAAATTCTAATTCCCTCCCTTGCTCCCGGCGGCGGGAGTCCAACCATTGCTGTAAAATCAGGCAAGCTGCCTTGCGATCGATCAATTCCTTGTGGCGAGAGGGGGAAATCCTTTGGTCGATTAATAGCTGTTCTGCTTCGACGGAAGTCAGTCGTTCGTCAACATATTCTACTGGCAACTGCAGGGCTGCGCCCAGGGCTCGAGCTTCTTTTTGCACGAGCCTGGCTTGATAACCCAAGCTGCCATTCATTGTATAGGGTAAACCCACTACTAGAACTTGGACTTGCCGTTCGGTGACCAGTTCAAGCAGGTCAGCCACAAGTTGCTTTTGGGAAGTGCGCGATATGGTTGTCAGTCCCGTGGCAATCAAACCAGTGCCATCACATCCAGCCACTCCAATTCTCCTTTTGCCGATATCCAAACCCAATGCTGAAATCCTGGCCATAGTTTTCCTGCTTATTGCTGTTCATCTGGTAAATCTGGGAAATCGCCCAACCCATAAAAGCCATTATTAGTTGCCTCCTCCCTAGATAAATCTGGATCCCCATCAGCTGATAGCTGGCGAACTTGCGACCAGGACCGCTGCCCCAGGGGGACTGGTTTAGCTGGCTGGAGTCCTTGGAGTACTTCAGATAGCTGGAGATTTTCTAAGGATACGGCTGGCTTGGACTCTCGGAGTTTGTGCCAGACCGAACGAGACATTAGCAGGGTGTGTTTAATCCGACTAGCACCCAGCCGTTCGAGATATTCTTCCCGTTCTGGCTGATAGTCTACGGATGTTAGCTGCAATGATTGGTCGGGAAAATCTTGAGTAATGCGTGCCATCTGGGACATGAGTTCTGGGTACAGCCAGGTGTAGGCTGGGTGTACGGTCAGGTCGGCGACGTGAGGTCCCTTGCCATCTGCGGCGACCCGCAGCTGAAAATAGCCGATCGCCGCTTGGCGCTGGGCTTCAAATACATAACCGCTGACTACTTCTGTTCTGCCTCCTACCCACTGCTGCAATGCTTGCATGAATGAGGTTAAGAGGCTGGTTTTGAAGTCATCTATGTGGCGATCGAATACTTGACGCACTAGGGGCGGCATGGCCACGGTATCCAGCTGGTAAAGGGGCTGGGCATCGGCGTTACTGACTGGTAGGAGATTGGGCAAAGCTGGTTCGCGATCGGCCAGTGAGGCTAGTATTGCTGGTGGCAGTTCCCAGTAGGTCATCTGTGCTAGGGGTTGAAAGCCATTTTGCCGATAGAGGGCGATCGCATCTGTATGAGTTACATCTACTTCCAGCAACCAGGTGCGTGCTTCTCTGACTGCTTGCAAGCAGTGACGCAGCAGTTGAGAACCGATGACATGTCTGGAAGCTGCTGGGTCCACCACCACCTGTTCCACCCGCCAGGTACTGCGCGTGCGGTTAAATGGGGAGATTTGAATCATGCCCAGAACTTTGTTATCCTGCTGTGCGACGTAAGCGCAAAATATGTGCTGCCAGGGGTTGGGAAACAGGCTCAATATTTTCAGCAGACCGTACCAACGGAGCATCTGTCGGATTAAGATATCGTTGCGGTCGCTCTTCACTGTCGGCGCTGCTAGCAGCTGTGAAATCGCCTCTAGGTCGCGGTGAGTAAAGCTGCGAATTTGAGCGGTGGTGTTTTCTGGGAAGAAAGGAGTCATCTTGGGTGGCGCTTTGTCAGGATTTTCTCTTGTAACAAGCAGATGCCTAGCTATTTGCCGCAATCAGGACTACTGGCGTCTGCTCGTCGGCGTTCCCAGCTGGGTTGCCAATCAATGCTTGCTCTAATAAGGATCGGTCTGTACCGGGGGTTGCTGCCAATATCTTAACTGCTTTTAAGTCGTTCACGTCTACGATCGCCGCTGACAATCCTGTCTCTTGTTTGATTTGGGCCACTACCTGTTGGGGATTTTCCGGTCCCAGGACGATAAACTGCTCGTAGGGGGGCAGGGTGCCCGTTACGTCATCAATTAGTCTAGCTTGCTCTCCCGCTAGCTGGTAGAATACTCCTGGCTTGCGCAATACTGCTTTGGCGATCGCCCCAAGGGCAAATGCTAGCACTACCCGCACTGGTCCGACTATATCCACTAAGGTTTGCATGCCGCAAGCGGTTGCCAAGCTTGAGGTCGGCATAAAGTAATAGCATATCCTTTTCGCTGCCCATCCGGGCTTTACCGTGCTGGGATGACGATATCTTCCCTGCATCAGGGCTACCGGGGTTTCCCCGATCGTTACTATATCCCCGGTTTTGGCGTGAGGCAGAACATAACGCTTTACCACCTCTACTGGATTATCCAGTTCCGTTAGCAGGTGAGTCCGGATCGGCAATACTTCTGCATCCTTGACTTTGATCTTTTTGGGTGCTATACTGCTATCTGGATATTGCAAGGGATGAATTATATGGCGGACCTTGTTAATTCTGCCTTCCGGGCCATAGGTGATATAGTGAATCTTAATCCAGGCAGTTTCCAGACCCGAGAGATTGTCACCTGTTATCTCCACATTGACTTGAATCCTGGTTTTCTTGCCAATTTTGACGATGTAAGCATCCCAGTAACCGTCCTCTCTAGGGGGGGCATCAGAGTGCATGGAAATGACCTTCGAGTTGCAGCTGACCCCTTCTAGAGAGGATGCCGACAACAGCTTTACTTCTGCCCGGACTTCTGGCAACATGATCTCTAGTGTTTTGGTCCGGTTGATGAATTCGAGGGTACCTGTTAGTTGATAATGCTGCGGTGAGTTGATGTCTAGTTTCCAGTTTCCCGCAGTCAACTCCAGGTTATTTCCCGGGCGACGCCGATACTGTAATTCTAGCCCTAGGGCGATTAACAGCGCCGCTACTCCTACGATAATAATTTCTACGTTCACTATAGATCTGACTAATTATGATGAAATTCTCCTGTATTGTGCCATGCTCTCCACCTCATCCGATATATCATATTAAACATAACTTAACAAAAGCCGCCCGAACCCTAAAGGGTCCGGCTACATGAACAAAGCCCGCCTGCGCGGGCTAGATTACATGCATTATCGTTGCACCCTTTTCCATTTGCAAATCCACGTGCAAAAGTGAGATGCTCCCGATCTAGCCTGGCCTTAGCCAGACTTGCCTGGGTGAATTGCTAATTTTGAATTGCTAATTGCACGAACAATTAACAATTCAATCGACTCGTTCTAGTTGCCAGAGGATTTGATAGCCTTCCCGTCGGACTCGGGAGACTACCCAGTTACGCCAGACCCAGTGATCTCCCCGACTGGTGACGGCACTGGCGTTGATATCCATGAGGTCGGCCAGTTCGGAACTGGCGATCAGGTAGCCTTTGCTGGCTATTTCATCGGCTATTTGCAAGGTTTCGATCAGGTTGCGCAGTTGGGCGACTCTGATTTCGCGGGGCAGGCTATCCGCTGCGGGTTCTTCAGGCATGGGCAAGTCATTCATGGCACGATTTTTCGGACCGTCTGCGGGCCGATCGAGGGAAACTTGACTGGATTCTAGTTTTGGATTGTTGCTCTCTTCTAAGGCTAAGGGGTTGGCTGCTGCTTGCTGTAGTGAGGGCTGTTGGCCACTGGCAAAGGCCCGGGCGATCGCGTCGCAGCGTTCGTTGCCTGGGTTGCCGCTGTGGCCTTTGACGTGTTTCCACTTTACCTGCTGGCTGTTGAGCTTCGCGAGCATTTCCCAGAGGTCCTGATTTAGTACCGGTTTCCCTTGGGATGTCCTCCAGCCGTTTCTTTTCCAACTGGCTATCCAACTGGTTATCCCTTTTCTGACATATTCGCTATCGGTGTAGAGGGTGACTGGTTCCGTTTGCCCCGTGCTGGTTACCAGTCTTAAGGCCGCGATCGCAGCTTGCAGTTCCATCCGGTTGTTGGTGGTTTGCTCTTGGGCACCCCCCATTTCATGGATAGAATCATCATTGAAGTTTACTAGGACGCCCCAGCCTCCTGGTCCTGGGTTGCCGATGCAGGCTCCATCTGTGTACAGGCTTTTGATTGTGCGTTCGTCTGACATTAGCAGGTGGGGGGTATAGGGTCTCTGGCGTTGCACAATTATGGGATGATGGGCATAGTTGCAGAAGTCTTAAACCTAGACTAAAAGCCAGTTTGAGTTATGTGCAAAAAAGGGCATCATCCCCAAAATGTGCAACGCCGGGTCTCTTTCTTTACGGCCCGCCTCTGGTTCAAACCAGAGCGTTACCAGGCGGTCCCTAGGTAACGAGGCTAAAGTCGGTTAAAACCGGTTAAAACCGACTAATAACATAATGCTTATAATTTTAGCATTTTTTGACACAATGGTATTGGCCCTACAGTGTAGGTAGGGTTTCCGAACGAAACCCTACCCTACCATACTCATATGAGGTTTCCTTCGCCGCTTTCTGGACTTCTGTATACTCCTCTCCCTTGAAGCGCCTCTTGACGAAGTATTCTTTTCCCCTGACGGCTTTTCTCACTCTTGCCGTATAATCACTCAGTTTCGCCCAGGCAACGATCGCAACCCCTGGGGAATATACGAGTTATTTTCAGGAGTAATTGAGTTATTCCAGGGAATAAATCAGGTACTCCCGAAATGATTCAGTTACTTCCGGGATGACTCAGTTACTCCAGGGAATGACTCAGTTCCTTCAGGGAATGACTCAGTCACTCCCTAGAGGGACTCAGTTACTGTCTGGCGACATATATCTATTCCTGACTTGATATATCTATGGCTGACGGGCGCTCGGGTTCCGCTGCTGAGGTCTGGCACTATTCTCGATCGGTCCGCGGACGGCCCGAGAAATCGGTTTCACGGCCCGCCCGAGGGAGCAGGGAGTAGGGAGCAGGGAGCAGGGAGAGGGGAGAGGGGTGAAATCATTGATTTATGATGGTTCGGGACAACTGGGGTGAAATACTCCACAGTATCTTAAAACCCCGCAGCTTGCGACTGGTGCATTCCGGTGATTTAAAACCCACTCTCCAGCCTTTCCAGGTGCGAGATTGGCCTCATGGCCCGCCGTGGGTTAAAACCCACGGCTAAGAGCTGAAGTGGGTTAAAACCCACTAAAATGATGCGATCTCCTCTTCATAGCGTTCTAACTTCCTCAGCGCCAGACCCCGGTTGTACCAGGCTTCGTAGTAGCCAGGTTTAATCTCAAGGGCGCGGTCAAAAGATGCGATCGCCTCTTCATAGCGTTCTAACTTCCCCAGCGCATTACCCCGGTTGTACCAGACTGAGTGGTAGTCAGGTTTAATCTCCAGGGCGCGGTCATAAGATGCGATCGCCTCTTCATACCGTTCTAAGTTACTCAGCGTCACACCCCGGTTGTACCAGGCTAAGTGGTCGTCAGGTTTAATCTCAAGGGCGCGGTCAAAAGATGCGATCGCCTCTTCATACCGTTCTAAGTTCCCCAGCATCACACCCCGGTTGTACCAGACTGAGTGGTAGTCAGGTTTAATCTCCAGGGCGCGGTCATAAGATGCGATCGCCTCTTCATACCGTTCTAAGTTACTCAGCGTCACACCCCGGTTGTACCAGGCTAAGTGGTCGTCAGGTTTAATCTCAAGGGCGCGGTCAAAAGATGCGATCGCCTCTTCATACCGTTCTAAGTTCCCCAGCATCACACCCCGGTTGTACCAGACTGAGTGGTAGTCAGGTTTAATCTCCAGGGCGCGGTCATAAGATGCGATCGCCATCAAGAGGCGTTCTAAGTTCCCCAGCACCGCACCCCGGTTAAACCAGACTGAGTGGTCGTCAGGTTTAATCTCCAGGGCGCGGTCATAAGATGCGAGCGCATCCTCAATGCGTTCTAAGATCCCCAGCATCACACCCCGGTTGTCCCAGGCTTCGTGTAAGTCAGGTTTAATCTCCAGGGCGCGGTCATATGATGCGATCGCCTCTTCATACCGTTCTAACCTCCTCAGCACCACACCCCGGTTGTACCAGGCGTCGTGGAAGTCAGGTTTAATCTCCAGGGCGCGGTCATAAGATGCGATCGCCTCTTCATAGCGTTCTAAGTTCCTCAGTATATTACCCCGGTAGAACCAGACTTCGTAGTCGTCAGGTTTAATCTCCAGGGCGCGGTCAAAAGATGCGATCGCCTCTTCATGGCGTTCTAAGTTCCACAGCACCACACCCCGGTTGTACCAGACTTCGGGGAAGTCAGGTTTAATCTCCAGGGCGCGGTCATGAGATGCGAGCGCATCTAGGAAATACCCTTCCAGATCTCGCTGAAAACCCCGACGGAACCATTCATCAGCTTCCTGCATTATCATCTCCTCCGAAACAGACAACAGCTTCCTGCATTATATCATCTCCTCCGAAACAGACAACCCATCTCCGACAGACTCCTGCCAAAAGCGCTTTAACATCAGTCGCACCTCCCCTTCAGTCTTCTGTTTAACAGTATAGCTTGCATCTTGCACATTCTCAATTAGCCTCCTGGCCCGCCGTGGGTTTTAACCCACGGCTAATAGCTTAAGTCGGTTAAAACCGACTGAAAACATTGTATACAAAGTGTTTAGTCCACTTTAGTGGACTTTAGCTATTAGCCGAGCATACCCCGGCGGTCTATCGCTCAAGATGCAAGATGTGAGTACCCCGACAGTTGCTAACTTCCTGACGTTTCGGGAACGGATATCCCATCTCCGAGAAACTCTGCTTCGATGATTTCATTACCAGTATATTCTGGTTCCGGGGGAAAATGTGCGAGGATCTCCGAGGCAATTTTCCCGGCCACATCAAATATTTCCCCACAGGAAAGATCGCCAAGCTAGCGCATCCCCAGTGCTAACTCTTGATGCTGGGTGGGTGAGGCGAGCAATGTTTCTCCAAAGGGATGCAACCAGGCTGATAATTCCCCTTGTGTAGTCTTCTCTCCGATGAAGAAGCCCAAAACATTGCCCCGACTCGGGTGTGGTCAAAAACAGTTGGTACGGGGAGATTCTCGCGGGGTGCAGGGCGAAGCATCTATCAAGTTATGTCATAAGTTTACAGATAGACTCTTCGCCTTGCGAAAGTGGGATGCACCCTCTTTACTGATAACTTCTCTATTGTAGTTCGTAGTGAGTGCTTTAGCGCTCGCGTTGAGGACTAAAGTACTCACTACAAACTGTTGTCTAGGGCTTGGGAATTAATTGGATTTCAAATAATGTCGGCCACAGCTTTCCTGTTACGAAGATGCGATCGCCTTTCTCATCATAAGCGATCCCATTCAGCACCGCATTTGGATCCCGGCGCAGTGCGATATCGAGCAACCCAGTCAAGTCTATCCAGCTCAAAACTTGACCCGTCTGGGGGGAAATGCGAGCAATAAAATCGGTCCCCCAGACATTAGCCCATATTTCCCCTTTAACGTACTCTAACTCATTGAGTCGGAGGACGGGGGTATCACCGTCCCGCACTTGCAGCTTCTCGATCTCCTGGAAGCTATCGGGGTTCCAAAAGTACAGAATATTTGTCCCATCGCTCATAATTAGGCGCTTGCCATCGTGAGTAATTCCCCAACCTTCTGTAGGATATTTAAACTCGTTGATTTTCTCAAATGTATCGCGATCGTATACAAAACCGGTATTAGACTTCCAAGTCAATTGAATAATGCGGTCTTGCCAGAGAACGATACCCTCTCCAAAGTAGCGCTTATCCAGGTTATAGATTTGCAAAACCTTGCCAGTTTCCAGATCGACTCGGCGTATAGAAGATCTGCCCCACCAACCAGTGCCCTCGTAAAGTTGGCCATTGTGGTAGAACAAACCTTGTGTGAAAGCCTCAGTATCGTGGGGGTAACGGTTAATAATGCGGTAGCTGTACATGGGAGCCTGGGTTGGTTGTAAGTTTTCTGCTTTGGTATGATGTTCTGATTCAAATATACCGCAGGCGCTGGCGACTAATACAATTACTGCCAGAGAAGCAGAAATCAATCTTTGGTGCATGATTTTGGTGGGTTGGTTAATTGCTAATTGCTGACTATTTTCAAGTTCAAATCATCACTCTGGTTCAACCCAGTCCACTTCCAAGCGGCGGAAGTCCCGGTCAAAAGATACCACATACTCGCCGACGCGCCGTTTCTGCCAGAAATGCGTCTAAAAAGTCTACATTTGCGATCGCCATTCTGTCCAATGCAGCTATAACTATATCCGCTTCTTCTAGGACTACCCCTTGTCTCGTTACCAAGGGCAGCAAAAGTTCAGCGATTTGAGTGCGGTGGTATTGGTAGAAAGAACGCAGCACCCAAATAACCTCTGCTACCACCATCGGCAAAAGCCGGAGCGTTACTTCGCCTCGATCTGCTCGCTCAACTAGCCTTAACGAGCGTTGAAATAGCTCAGGAGGTTCCATTGTTATCAAGCGGATCGAGACGTTTGCATCCAACCACATATCATTCATAATCCCTCACTTAAGATTTTTTTAGCAAAAGCTTTACCCACTTCCTGACGGACAGCTTCTTTGCCTGGGTAAGGACGGGTAGCTGGCAAAGCACCTGCAAGTTCGCTGAGACTGCGACGCTTGAACATCTGTACTTTCCATCCATCCAGGAATAACACCAGTTCATCTCCTTCTTCTAGCCCCAGCAAGCTGCGAATTTCTCCCGGAATTGTCATTTGTCCATCACTGGTTATTTTTGCTATGTGCATTTTATTTCTCCTCTTGCTAATTGCTCTCCGGGGCACGGCCAAGTATAATTCTGCTCGTCTATCCCGATAATCAACTGATGCCGTGTCCCTACCCTAATTGTAATGTAATTGCCACTATACATCATCCTGGTGGGTGTGGTCATAAGTAGTCGATCGCCGGGTGCCAGCTCCCCGGGTAACGAACCGGACGCTGCCCGGATACATGTATATAGCCCCTGCACGCTCCGGGCCCCTTCCACGCTCCGGGCCCCCTACGCTGCGAGAGGAGGGGGTCGCGTCCAGGAGCACCCTTAGGATGTGCGATGCGCAGTGCTTCTAGCGCGCGCAGAGCACATCGCCCGGAGCGTGGGCTAAGTTCTAGTAGCCGGGCCCATCGTTCCCACGGCTCCGCCTGGGAACGGGTGGAGGCGGGTCCGCCGAGTACCAACGGGTTTTGACCGCACCCGATCCTTTTCCGCTATGAGAGAAGATCCTTTTTCGCTATAAGAGAAGAACCTTTTATCGCTGAGAGAAAAACTTTTTATTATCGAAAAAAATTCTTTTCTGCTATGAGAGCAGAACTTTTTCCCTTGAGAAAGCGGCTTTTTGTCATAATTGTCTATTATCTAGCTAGGTTGATTACCTTTTATATCCCCTCACCCCGGATCGGGTGTGGTCAAAAGTAGTTGATAGCTGGGTGCGTGCTCCGGGAACCCTCCGTGCCCCTAAATGGGGCACGGGGAAACACTGAAGTGTTTACTACGAACTGTTGATAGCTGGGTGCGTGCTCCGGGAACCCTCCGTGCCCCTAAATGGGGCACGGGGAAACACTGAAGTGTTTACTACGAACTGCCACACCCCATGTGTATAGCCCCTGCGCGTGGGCTAAGTTCTAGTAGCCGAGCCCCTCGTTCCCAGGGAGACCCAGGGAACGGGCTTGGCTTCCGGGCTTGGCTTCCGGGCTACCAACGGGTTTTGACCACACCCCTCCCGGATCTGCCCACTACCGGTTAGAGTCGCTCATTGCTTTACTCTATCAACTACTTTTGACCGCACCCTCCTGGTGCCTAAGAGCCGCCCTATATTTCTGCATACAAGAGACCGCTACTCGGTCCTGGGGCTGAATTTTCAAGGCCTCCTCGCAAGATGCGATCGCCTCAGAGTATAGTTTCAGGTTAAACAAAGCAATGGCCAGATTTTTCCAAGCCGGGGCAAAATCTGGTTTGAGTTTCAGAGACCGCTGGAAACTATCAACTGCTTCTGCATGTCGTGATAACTTAAACAATGCCATCGCTTGATTATACCAAGCTTCCCAGTCATCTGGTTTCAGTTCCGTAGCTTTATTATAAGACGCCACTGCCAACTCATATCTTTTTAACTTAAACAGCGCATCCCCTCGCATTGCCCAACCGTTCTGGTAATCTGCTTTCAGGGCTAGGGCCCGATCGCAGCATGCGATCGCCCTTGAAAACGTCCCAGCCTGCTGATACCTCAATGCCTCTTGCATCCAAGCTCTAACTTCCAGTTCTCTGAGAATAACCTGGGGGTTTGTTGTTTGAATGCCCATCTGCCGAGCCAGTTGCTTAACCATCCCAGAATTATTTTGCAACATGGCCAATACCTCATCCAAACTGTCTGGTTGCGCTTGACTCTTAATCTTTGCATTACTTTTCTGTCTTTTCTGTACAGGAGTAACATTTGGGGCGATCGCCTCTATTCCCGGAGGCGTTTCAGGCACGGGTTCGGGGGGGTTATCCTCTGGTTCCGGAGGAGTTTCAGCCATAGAAGGAGGGGCGGCATCCTGAGTATTCGAGACTGCTTGTATTTGAGGATATCGCCTCAGCAACTCTTCTCCAAATTCCCCTGCAACTCTTCCCAACTCTCCACAACCAACCTGACTCAGCAGCACCATCTGCCGTCCTAATTCTACATTAGGCGATTTTGAAGACAGCGTCCGTTCTCCGAAGCTATGCAACCAAGCTATCCAATCAGCTTCCGTAGTGCGATTTTCCCATTCTGCCAGAAACTGCCACACCTGTTGTTCTTGCCAACCGCCTGCAACCCCTTCCAGCAACCGCAGGAACAGAAACTCATAATTTTGATATAAAAGGGGCCGAACATTTTCCTGCTGTTTATTGGGAACTTTTCTTTGAGGCGATCGGCCCAACAGCCTGCGCAGCAACCCCTGCAACCACTGCCAAAACTTTTTCCACATCTTACCCATTTACCATTTACCATTACCCATGTAGGAACTGTCAGTGGGACACCATTATTTTTTTGGCGACAACCCGAGTAAAAAAGAAACCGCTTTTTCCACCCCTCGTTCCCACAACGAGGCCTTGGAACGGCGCGGGTGGATAGGTAGCAGCGCCCTCTCCGAAGCAAATCTCTAGCATATCCGTATGAATAATACCCGGGTTGAGAGGAAAGAAGACATTCCAGCAGGCAATTCTCGAGCTAACAGTTAATCCCTCAATCCTTTCTCGCGCAACCAAGAAGACGCCCAAGCTGCATTTGCCTCTGATAGCGGTGGTTCTGGTTTTTGGCTGTAATCTATTACCAGCTCGTAACCTGATAAATCATATATCTCATTTAACAACCGCTGCAAATCTACAACTGGTTCCACATCTCCTGACTGCAAAGGTAACGGAAATGAGGGAATCGCATCTGGTAAGTTAAAGGCATATAAATCTGCGTAAGGACGCTGGTTGTCCCTACTCACCAAAATCCGATAATCTGAGGAAATATTATCTCCGAAAAATGGCATCGGTATCCCCCCGCGCAGTAAATCTATTTCTACCAGATTAGTTGCACTTCCCAAAACTCGCTGTCGCTTCTTCTGATAAGCATTGCGTCCTTTACCCGATCGCTTATTTTTCGGAGACAAAATTTCCAATGCCGTCACCACCTCACCCGTGCCCACCTCTTGCACTTCTAAATACCCTTCTTTTATCATCTCTGGTATCGGCGTTGTGACTGTCACTGGTTGCGCTGGTGGCGATAACACGGCCACCTGAGACCGAGAAGGTTTTGTTTCCTCCCTCTGTTCCCGTTTTACTATCAGATCGGGAATTCCCACCAGCAGGGAGTTTGGCCCACCGGTTTCATACATGCGCACTTCTACCGCAACTCGATATTTAGGAAGCAGTTGAGGGGACAAAACTCTGGCAATTTCAATAATCAGCCAGTGATGTACTCCCGGCCATAATTGCGGATGTTCTAAATATGGGTCCATACCCGGAAATGGAGATGGCATTGTTCTAACTCCAAATGATGTTTCTGCTTTGATTATACATTATACTTCTATTCACAATTGGCAATTCCCAATTTTCCTAGTAATTATACCAAAACGATCGGGTCTTGGATATCGTGAATAAAATCATTCAGCACTGGGTCGTCCCTGTCCCGGCGATACAGTTCCCGGTAAATTTGGACGATCGCCTCCTTCACCATCTGAGCTGCGATCGTGTCATTTCTATATTCTGGGAAAACCATTAACAGCATCTCTGTTATCATACTGCTGCCATCAAGAGGCGGGACAACGTACCTCACCCCCTGCATTACCTTAGCCCCAACCTGCTGATAAAAGGCAACTCGTCTGTGCTTCTGTTCTCTGTTACTTCCAGACTCTGGATTTGCTACCTCTATCAACATAAATTTATTACGCTCTCTTAACATTTGGTTAATTTGGTTCATAAAAGCTGTTCCAATCCCCTGACGTCGGTAGTTTTTCTTTGTAGCAATGTAATCTAGCAGAATAAATTCTGTATTTTTCAATGGCCACAACAGAGCCATGAAAACCACTTCATCTTCGAGGTAGCCAAGGTACAAGCAACTCAGTCTTTTGTCTATCCTTTCTCTGAGTAAATCAACCTCAAATCGCGTATTTGCCGGAAAAGCATCAGCATAAATCTCCATCGCTGCGGCAAAACCTGCATGTTTCGTATCCTCGATCTCGACAAACTCTTCTATCATATTATTACCTCATCTCTCGTTCCCTGACTCTGGCAGGGAACGTTCATTCGAGGCTCTGCCTCGCGACAGTCCGCAGAGCCTCTCGGAATCATTAGCTAGCTAAAATTCTCCCAAACCTGCGATTTCTGGATGGAAGAAGAAGGCCAGGCCCAAAACTACATAGGTAGCCAATAGCAGAGAACCTTCCAACCAATCAGAACGACCATCGGAACTGACAGAATTAGCAAGTAACACCGCTACTACCACCGCCACCAGTTCAAAGGGATTGAAATTGAGGTCCATCGGTTGACCCATTATCAAGCCAGCTAGCACTAATACCGGTGCCACAAATAGAGCAATTTGCAAGCTAGAACCCACCGCCACCGAGACAGATAGATCCATTTTATTTTTCATAGCTACCGTTACAGCTGTAGCATGTTCCGCCGCATTGCCAATAATGGGAACCACAATCACCCCGGTAAACAATGCCGTTAATCCCAAATAAGAGGTCGCTTCTTCTAGGGAGTCAACCAACAGTTCCGACTCTACCGCTACCACTATGGTTGATACTAATAGTACGATTACCCACAACAGTAGGTTCGGTTTCTCTTCTGATTCTTCCGCTTCGAGATCGGCCATGCCCACATCATAGAGAAAGGAGTGGGTTTTCATCGAGAACAGCAGTGTCAGCAAGTAAACCACGATTAACACGATCGCTACCGCCCCAGAAAGAGTCTGCATGGTAGCTTCTGAGATGCCGTCGGAAGTGACATCCACAGCAGTCGGCACCAAGATAGCAATCACCGCCAAATTCATCGCCGAAGCATTTAATCGCGCCACCACTGACTGAAATTGCTGTTCTCTGTAGCGGAGGCCACCCAAAAACATGGCAAAACCCATCACTAACAGCAGGTTACTGATAATCGAACCCGTGATACTGGCCTTGACCACATTAATCAGTCCCGCATTCAGGGCCACCAGACCGATAATCAATTCTGTGGCATTGCCGAAAGTAGCATTCAAAAATCCCCCCAAGTTCGGACCCAGCACCACGGAGATTTCTTCCGTTGCCGTCCCCATCCAAGCTGCTAGAGGGACGATCGCCAGCCCCGCTGTGATAAAGATCGTTGTCGAGCCCCAATCCAGAAAGTGACCGGCAATGGAAATGGGGATAAAGACCAAGAGAATGGAAATTATAGCATTTGTGTTCAGCATTTCTCCTTCACCAGCCGCAGGTTATCTCACCTATGCTAGCTGGATTTGTCCCAGATAGAATGGATTTCAATCAATGGATAGACCGCAGAATTTTTAAATGTTGTACTGGATGGTGCCTTACTCCATAACTTTTGGGCCTGGGACGTGAGCCGGCGGTAAGGTGTGTGTGGGTGGTTTTAGATTTTCTTTAGGTTTATCGGCACGGGGCTCATCTAACCTACAAGAAAGCAAAAGTCTTTTCAAGTACCTGAAACATTAATTTGAGGCGGCTGACAGGTGGGCGGTGTCTTCGGAAGAAGTGCTTCTAAAAATCGGGAGACCGCTCGCTATCCGTCCGGAAAATATACCAGGTTTTAAGAACACAAACTTTAGCCACAGCGCAGGAGTTTTGAGTAGTTAGTATTGGAGGCTTAGAGATGGTTTCTCCTTATGATACAGTTTCTTACGATTCGCCATTGTCTGCCATTACCCAAGTGGTCAACAGCGGGGACGATCTGCTGGAGATCGTCTCCAAAAACGATCCCAAAGGCGATCCCCTGCGGATAGCTACGGGAGTATACTTGACGGTTCACGGTCATTTCTACCAACCCCCCCGGGAAAATCCTTATCTAGACGCGATCGAACGCCAACCAAGTGCATCCCCTACCATGACTGGAACGAACGCATTCACCACGAGTGCTATCGTCCGAATGCCTTTGCTCGGGTATTAAATGACCGAGGCGAGATCGTCAATATCGTCAATAACTTCGAGTATCTCAGCTTCAATATCGGTCCGACCCTGATGACCTGGTTGGAACGCTACGATGTGGAGGTATATCAGCGCATTCTGGAGGCCGATCGCCAAAGTTGCCAGCGCCTGAACGGTCACGGCAATGCGATCGCCCAAGTCTACAACCACATTATTATGCCTCTGGCGAACGATCGGGACAAGTACACCCAGATCCGCTGGGGGAAAGCAGACTTCCGATCCCGCTTCGGGCGCGATCCCGAAGGCATGTGGCTAGCAGAAACAGCTGTAGACTCTGCCACCTTGGCAGCTTTAGTGGCAGAAGGTATCAAATTTATCATTCTCGCCTCCTCCCAGGCGGAACGCTGTCGCCCCTTGCCCAGGTCAGAGGAACCGGAACCGGAATGGCACGAAGTCGGGGGCAGTCAAATCGATCCCACTCGCCCCTATCGCTGCTTTATTAACGGTGGCAAGTATATCGATATCTTTTTTTACGATGGCCCAATTTCCCGGGATATGGGTTTTAGCGATGTGCTGTTTAACTCAGGTCATTTCGTGGGTCGCATCGGTCAAGCAGTGCGCGGGGATCGGCGATCGTCCCAGCTAATATCGGTGGCGACGGACGGGGAAACCTTCGGTCATCATAAAGGTGGCACGGAAAAAACCCTCGCCTACGCCTTTTTGCAGGAATTCTCCCACCGTGGCTGGACGGTGACTAACTTTGCCCATTACCTCAGTCTTTCGGAACCAACCTGGGAAGTGGAACTCAAACCAGTCACAGCTTGGAGTTGCTCCCACGGGGTCTCGCGCTGGCAGGATGATTGCGGTTGTGGCGGTGGTGGCGAGTGGCACCAAAAATGGCGGCGTCCCCTGCGAGACTCCCTTAACTGGCTGCGCGATCGCCTGATAGAGGTTTACGAAGAAGAGGGAGGGAAATTATTCCGCGATCCCTGGTTGGCCAGAGATGAGTATATTCAGGTGATTCGCGATCGCACTCCAGAAAACGTTGACATCTGGCTATCTACTCATTGCACTCGCGAACTAACGCCAGATGAACAAGTAGACGCCTTACGCCTGTTAGAAATGCAGCGTCACAGCTTGTTGATGTTCACCAGTTGCGGTTGGTTTTTTGAAGAACTGTCCCGTCCCGAAGGGGTGCAAATTCTGCGCTATGCGGCCCGGGCGATCGAACTAGCTGGAGAGGTGACAGGCACGCAGTTGGAACCAGAATTTATCAAGCGCCTCGCTCAAGCACCCAGCAATGTAGAATGCTTCGGTGATGGTGAGGCTGTCTACCGTCAGTTGGTGGCTACTGCCCAGATTAGCTTAGAACAAGTGGCAGCTCATTACGCCATGAGTTCCCTGTTCTATAGTTATCCCAAGCGCCATCGCCTCTACTGCTACAGGACCGATAAACTAGATTATCAGCTGCAACGGATGGGTGCCATGACTCTCGCCGTAGGACAGTTACAGCTAGAGTCCCAAATCACGCGGGAAACGAATCATTGCGTATTTGCTGTCTTGCATTTGGGTGGCTGGGATTTCCACTGTTGCATTCAACCCTTTTCCGGACGCCTCGCTTACAGTCAACTGAAAGAAAAGCTATTTTCAGCCCTGCAACAAGCCAGTGCTGCTCATGCGATCCTGGCAATGGTACAGCTGTTTGGAGACGATCGCTCCTTTAGCTTGCAAAACTTGTTTGCTGAGGAACGTCACCGGATCATGCAGTTATTAACCGCAGAAACTCTCACCCGCGTCGATCAGCTGTACACCCAAGTTTACCGGGATAACTATGGCGTCCTGATGGCATTTCACCGGGATGAAATGCCAGTTCCCCCAGAGTTGCAAGTCGCCGCAGAAATTGCCCTGTCTCATCGCTGTCAGATGTCTTTACGGGGGCTGGAACTTGCAAATGGGGATACCCAATTGGGGTTGACTCACCTGGCCGAACTGGAGGCGATCGCCCTCGAGGCCAATCAACTCCATTGTCAGCTGAAAGTTCCCGAGGGTAAGCAAACCCTGGAACGAATGATTTTGCGCAGCCTCTGGTATATCATGCATGATGGTAACTCTGCCGTTTCTGCCGATATCAAACGCTTGGAACGGATGATTGAAGTGGGCGAAAGGCTCAATCTCGGGATCTCCCTCGATCGCTGTCAGGAACTTTACTTCAACTGTCTGCACAGTCGCATCGTGCCACGGTGTTTGAGGGCCCAATCATCATCAAAGCATGGCGCAGAAATCTGTGCCACTTCTGAAACCAAGCTAGACTTATCCCAGAGTCATCAGCTACTACGGTTGGGTGAAAAGCTAGCCGTAGATGTGAGCAAATGGACTAACCGGCAGTAAGTTTCCAGGTAACACCCCCCAGGAGGGGGAAAGGCATTCCCCTTTCCCCCTGGCTTGACAAAATCGGTGCAGTATATTGTCAACCCCAGATAGAGAGTTAATGGTAAATGCCATGTTGAAAGCATCTGATATTATGACTGAGGACGCAGTCAAGATTCGCGGTTCTGCGACAGTGGCTGAAGCTGTCAAGATCGTGAAGTTGCATAACTTGCGATCGCTGATTGTTGATGTCCGCAGTTCTGATCGCGCAGCGTGGCGCCAGCCATAGATGCCTACGGGATCGTCACCCAAACTGATATTGTTTATAAAGTGGTAGCCTATGGTAAAGACCCGGCGTTCCCAGGCAGGAGCCAGGGAACGAGGCGAGTCTACGAAATCTAGACCTTGCCCTGCATAGTGGTCAATCCCGATCTGGGAGTAGAGTACGTGGCGCGGTTGTTTGCCAATACAGGTATCCGGGTAGCGCCGATCGTCAAGGATGAACTGGTGGGGATCGTTTCCGTTACTGATATTCTCAATAAAGGGGACTTCAACGTGAGTTCGACGGCTACTTAAACCTTGATTTGGAGTCAGCAACAAAATGCTTCAAACCCTCATGATTGCGTTCGACAGATCCCCCCCGATCGGGCTGCGTTCTAATTGAAGCCGAGCCAAGCAAGCAGCCCTTGCCCTGTCAGGAATTCAATCAGTAAGGCCAGAATAAAGCCAATCATGGCAGCGCGACCATTTAAGCGTTCTGAGTAGTCATTGAAGCCAAAGAACGTATCTTCTAGTTTCGGGGTGGTGGTTGGTTCTGGTTCAGTCATGATTATGGCTGGCGCCACGCTGCGCGATCAGTTGGTTACAATTATTTATATTCTATACAATACTCCGGACAGAATCAAGTGGCTATATGGTCAATCGAGAGGTAGCATGGAAATTGGCGTCCCCAAAGAAACTAAGGATCTGGAATTTAGAGTGGGCTTGAGTCCGAGTAGTGTTAGAGTTCTAAGTGAAAATGGTCATAAACTGTTTGTCGAAACTGGTGCTGGTGCCGGTGCTGGTTTTACGGATGAAGACTACATGCAGGTAGGTGCTGAAATTGTCAAGACACCGTCAGCAGCCTGGAACCGGGAAATGGTCGTGAAGGTGAAAGAACCCCTGGCACCAGAATACAAGTTTCTTCTCAAAGAGCAATTGTTATTTACCTACTTGCATCTGGCAGCTGACAGGACTTTGACCGAGCATCTGATTAAGCAAGGCGTGACGGCGATCGCCTACGAAACGGTAGAATTACCCGACTCAAAATTACCTCTGCTGACTCCCATGAGCATCATCGCCGGACGGCTGTCGGTGCAGTTCGGTGCCAGGTTTCTAGAGCGTCAGCAGGGTGGCCGAGGGGTGCTCCTGGGGGGCGTTCCCGGAGTCAGACCAGCTCAAGTCTGTATTATAGGAGGTGGGGTTGTCGGCACAGAAGCTGCTCGAATTGCTGTGGGTATGGGTGCCCAAGTCCAGATCGTCGATCTCAACCTGGAGCGTTTATCCTATCTGGAAACTCTGTTTGGCTCCAGAGTGGAATTACTCTACAGTAATTCGGCACACATTGAAGCGATCGTACCACATGCTGACCTGCTGATTGGTGCAGTTTTAGTTTTAGGCCGTCGCGCACCCGTCCTCGTTTCCCGAAGCTTGGTGCAACAGATGCGCCCAGGTTCAGTCATTATCGATGTTGCTGTGGACCAAGGCGGGTGCGTCGAAACATTGCGATCGACATCCCATACCCAGCCGACTTATATAGAAGAGGGCGTCGTCCACTACGGCGTTCCCAATATGCCAGGGGCCGTGCCTTGGACCGCGACACAGGCATTGAATAATGCTACGCTCCCCTATGTCTTAAAGCTAGCAAATCACGGTGTTAAAGCTTTGGATAAAAGTTCGGCTTTAGCCAAAGGTTTGAATGTTAAAAATTACCAGTTAGTTCATCCGGCCTTAAAAGAAGTGTTTCCCGATCTTGCTAATAGCTAATGGCTAATTGTTAATGGTTAATTGTATCCATGGGTACACTGCAATGCAAGACCGACCTCGGTTGGGTTGACGTTAGGAAACCCAACGGGCGCAACGGGAACAGGCGTATCCAGTGGTTGGGGGAAAAGCCTCCATCCCGGTCTGAGCCCCCGGGCATCCCCCTTAAAAAGGGGGACTTGATAATCCGGTCCCCCCCTTTTTAAGGGGGCTAGGGGGGATCTCCAGCGAACCGAAAAACATCGGATCTGCCTGATTTTTGGTACTCCCCCAAAGCTTGGATGCGCCCAACGGGAACAACATTACTTTGTTGGGTTTCGTGCCTCAACCCAACCTACGACATTAATATTTTTGCTTCTATGCAGTGTACCCATCAACAATTAACCATTAGCAAATTCATTTCGTCTCGGCGCTAGCCTTTTTCGTCCCGGCACTAGCCTTTTTCGTCCCGCTTGACTTGCTCGACTTGCGACGGGTTGAAGATGTGGAAGCCTTGGCAGCTATAAGTTCCAAGGCTTTCTCCAGAGTCACCTCTTCGACCGAGGTCCCCTCTTTTAAAGTAACATTAATTTTGCCATGATTGACATAAGGACCATAACGCCCATCATAGATATTCACGGGTTCTCCATCAGATGGATGTGTACCCAACTCTCGTAAAGGTTTCTTACTGCGGCTACCATTGCGTCCCTTCTTTGGTTCAGCCAGTAACGCCAATGCACGTTCCAGGTCAATTGTCAAGACATTGTCATCTTTCTTTAAGGAACGATAATCTTTACCTTCCTTGCCTTGGTCGTGAACCACGTAAGGACCAAAACGTCCTAAACCAGCTTGGACTTTAGCACCAGTTTCCGGGTGGTCTCCCAGGAAACGAGGCAGGGCCAACAAACCTACAGCCATTTCCAGGGTGACCATCTCGGGAGTGACGCCTTTAGGTAGAGAGGACCGCTTGGGCTTCTTCTTCTTCTCTCCCTCACCATCTCCCAACTGCACGTAGGGACCATAGTTGCCATTCAGGAGATAGATAGTATCGCCGGTTTCAGGGTGCTGACCGATTTCCTCTGGTCCAGAGGCTTTCTGCTTCAGCAGCGCTTCCACTTGTTCGGAGTCGAGCTGATCTGGGGTAATGTCTTTGGGAATGGAAGCTTTGAGCAGGTCAGAGCCATTATCAACTTCGATGTAAGGACCAAATCTGCCAATGCAGACCTTAGCATCTAAGCCAACCAGTTCCACTGTCCGAGCAAGTTTTGAGTCAATTTGGCTTTCCCGTTCTTTTACCTGATTCTCTAGACCAGTTTCTCCGGAATAAAATTCTCGCAGATAAGGAAGCCAGTCCACTTCGCCGGTGGAGATGTGATCTAGGGTTCGCTCCATCCGAGAAGTAAAGCTCAAGTCTACCAGGTCCGGAAAATGTCCTTCTAGCAGACCGGTGACCGCAAAAGCCGTGAAGGTGGGCACTAGGGCTTTGTTAATCATTTGAGCATAGCCCCGATCGACGATCGTCCCGATGATGGTGGCGTAGGTGCTGGGACGCCCAATGCCTTCTTTTTCCAGGGTTTTCACTAGGGACGCCTCGGTATAACGGGCGGGAGGCTGGGTTTCATGGCCAATGGCCTCTAATTCCCGACAGTTGGGGCGATCTCCGACCTTTAAGGGTGGCAGAATCACTTCCTGGTTTTCTAGAGCCGCATTTGGGTCGTCAGAACCTTCTACGTAAGCACGGAAGAAACCCGGAAAATCAATTCGCTTACCAGTCGCACGGAAGCCAGCCCCTTCCACTAGCAGCAGGGCGATAATTTGAGTAATCCTGGCGGCAGCCATTTGGGTCGCGACAGTACGCTTCCAAATTAGGTCGTACAGCTGGAATTCGCGCCCTGTCAGACCCGTATCTGACGGCGTGCGGAAACTGCTACCTGCTGGACGAATGGCTTCGTGGGCTTCTTGCGCGCCTTTGCTTTTGGTCTTGTACTGGCGCGGTGTCGGGCTGAGATACTCGGAGCCATATTTCTGTTCTACACAGGATCGGGCAGCGGCGATCGCCTGGTCCGACAAATGCACGGAGTCCGTCCGCATATAGGTTATATAGCCCTGTTCGTACAGACTTTGAGCCGTCCGCATCGTATCTCTGGCCGATAGCCCCAGCTTCCGGTTAGCGTCCTGTTGCAGGGTCGATGTGGTAAAGGGAGGCGAAGGCGAGCGGGTCACCGGTCGTTCATCAACGGAGCTGACTCTCCAGTTTTTACCCAACAGACGGGCTTTAAGTTCTTTGGCATCTGCTTCATTTAAAAGTCTGACATTTCTACCAGAGGCAATTTGTCCCGTATCCGGGTCAAAATCGCTACCCGTGGCCAATTTACTGCCTGCCAGGGTAACTAATCGCGCCTCAAAAGAGGTATGCTGAATATCCAGAATCGCTTTTAAGTCCCAGTAGCTACCTTGGCGGAAGGCTAGACGTTGACGTTCCCGCAACACCAGTAACCGCACAGCTACAGATTGCACTCGGCCAGCTGATAATCCTGAGGAAATTTTCCTCCACAGCAGGGGAGACAGGGTGTAGCCCACCAGTCGGTCTAAAATCCGCCTGGTTTCCTGAGCGTGGACTAGCTGCATATCGATATTCCGGCAGTCCGACAGCGCTTTACGTATGGCTTCCCGGGTGATTTCGTGGAATACCATCCGCTTAATGGGGACTTTCGGGTTCAGCAAATCCAGAAGATGCCAGCTAATGCTTTCACCTTCGCGGTCTTCGTCTGTTGCCAGAATCAGTTCATCAGCCTGTTTGAGGGCTTTTTTCAGTTCTGTGACTACCTTTTTTTTATTCTTGGGGACAACATAAAGTGGCTCAAAGTCCGCCTCGACGTTAACCCCCAGCTGCGCCCATTTTTCCCCTTTGACAGAAGAGGGAATTTCGTCAGCAGAAGAGGGGAGGTCGCGCACGTGACCCATTGATGCCTCTACACGATAGTCAGAAGGCAGGAAGTTCCGTATGGTACGGGCTTTGGTCGGAGATTCGACAATTACAAGCGTTGACATAGGGATTCGGTGAGATAGCAGCTTGGTATCTTACGCCTACGTTTCCTTTTGGTGATGCTGTAAGCTTTACTTGGAGGTGATTTGCAACATAGCTCACCCCAGTCTCAAGCATTAGGGGTAATTAAATATTGTATTCTGCGAGCGTTGGCTGGGACACAGGCAATATGTTTTCGGGGATGGACTCGGGAGCTTGTCGGCTGGGCTACGGGCATGCTCCTGAGGTCGTGCTCACGGCGGGGACAGCAGAAATATTTCGGTCCGGACAGCTTGAGAAAACACCGGTAGCGGTAAGGCACCATCGGGTGCCTACCCTACATATTAAAACTCTGCGGCTGTCGGACAGTTGTGTCTCCAAGACTAGGAGACACTTGTTGGTGGTCCAGTAGGTAAGATTTGCCCACCGCAGGGTGGGTTTACTCTATGCCTATCTTTTTATATCCGATCTGCTCTAGTCGCGTCTTTTGTTGTTAAGTTAGAATGGTTGAAGGGGGGTGTGGTCAAAACCCGTTGGTAGCCCAAGCCCGGAAGCCAAGCCCGGAAGCCAAGCCCGGAAGGGCCCGGCTACTAGAACTTAGCCCACGCTCCGGGCCCCCTCCGCTGCGCAGGGGCTATATACATGTATCTGAGATGCACCTGGCTATCAACTACTTTTGACCACACCCGTTGAAGGGTGCCGGAGCGGTCCGATCTGGCTCTACATGCGTAAGCACGGTTCTGCGTCCCCTGGGTAGTGTGAGTAGACCGTCTCGCTGTGGTTTCCTGGGTAGTGCGGCTAGGGGTCGGGAGACCGCTCGCTCTGTCAGGGGTAAGAAGCTGTAACTAAATCATTAGACACCTATGGCTGCCCCCACGGGGGCGATTGGACATTATTTCCGATCGCCCCCCGTGGGGGCAGCCATAATGAGTAATAATCGTAGTGTAGTTTATATCAGTACAATACTCTTCTGAGAAAGCTGATGAGGATATTCCCACAAGAACAAAAAACTGGCGTTGCACAATTACGGGATGATGGGCATAGTTGCAGAAGTCTTAAACCTAGACTACAAGCCAGTTTAAGTTATGTGCATGCGTAGGCATCATCCCCAAAATGTGCAACGCCAAAAAACTTATTGATAGCATGGCACCTGTGGAGGATGTATGCTATCAGAAAGAGTCTTCCGGTGTGACAACTGTGGTCTAGAGATAGATCTCGATCTGAATGCCTCCATTAATTTGGAAATAGCCGCTAGTTAGGCGGTGTTAGCCTGTGGACTGGTCAGTGCCGACACTACCAGAGCGAAGCAGGAAGTAAGTTCCAGAGGTGTCCAGTGATGGGTAACTTTGGGTAAGTCTTATGTAACGGACGATATCTTCTGTGTGCCGTTAGCGTAGCGTGGCGCAGCCATGTCCCCTGGGACAAGAGCACAACAGGAGATACCGGAGCAGACGGGCCCTGCACTCTTCGAGCTGTTCACTCCCTGTCTCACGAGACCGCCCATGAGACGATCTGCTTTCAGGCGCGGCCAAGTGAGACAGCAGCCAGATGCTATATTTGGAGGATAACTCATGCGACCGATTCGACAAGGCGATGTGCTTTTGCTCTCTGCACCAGAGCGTATTGAGGGAAATAAGCTACCTCACTTGACCTTAGCAGAAGGAGAGGTGACTGGACACTCTCACCGCATCAGTGATGGACAGGCTGAGTTGTACGAAAAAGATGGCACTCTTTATCTCCGTGTCTTTTCCGAAGCCGCAACGCTAACCCACGAAGAACATAAGGCGATTGAAATTCCCCAAGGCGACTGGATGGTCCGCATTCAGCGCGAATACGAGCCCCAGGGATGGCGGTACGTGGCCGACTAGTGTCAGTGAGCAGTGACCAGTGAACAGTGAGCAGTGACCAGTGAACAGTCCAGGACTTACGCTTCGACAGGTGAGTGTAGTAGGGTGGGCACCGCTACACTCACCTGTATAACGGAACAAGTTGCGTAAGTCAAGCAGCTGTCTCACTTGACACAGGTGGTTTTGCATCAGGTGAAAATTTGACGGTGGCAGAGCTTGACTTGCTGGTCAATTATTTTCGCCGCGTTGCACTAGTATAGTTCATGACTGTATTCAGGATCCTGATATCGCCGGCAGCACCATAGCGCTGGTGCCGCATCTTTTAGCTGTAATTATAGTCCGAGGGGGCGATCGCCCCCTCGGCTGCTCCATGTCTGCTAACTAGCAGATGCAATATTCGATGACGATCGCCGATCGCAGGATTTGATGTCATCGACAATACTTGACCAAATGCAGCAGCCCTAAGGCGAGACACGACATTAAAATAGGACAGACGAAAATGAACGTTCTTACTCCTGAACAAGAGGCTTTAATTCCAGTTTATCAGGAAAAGTGGCAGGCGATCTCCCTTTCGACTGAATCGATCGATCGTGAAAAAGCAGCAGCGGCGGTTAAAGCTGTCTACGGGGCGATGGGGAAAAAAGCGCCGTTAATTCGCTTTTGCAGCAGTCCCTACGAAGCCATGCGGTTGGAATTAGAATCAGAAACAAGGGAAGAAACTCAGATACCAGTAAATCTATGGGCGAGATTATTCGCCCAATTATGCCAAATCATTAGATGGCAGCAACGCCGGCAGAACAATAGCTTGCAAAAACTGATCGCGCAGCGTGGCGCCAGCCATAATTGCAACTGGAAAAATCAGCGATTAAGCACATGCGAAGGCGCGTCAAATTGCTTTTACCGCGAAAAATGAAATTAGAATAAATTGCAAAACTATTTTTGCAAACTTTTGAAATCAATAATAATTTGGATAGCCAAAATCATGAGCAGTCGGCAGTACAAGATCAAGAAGCATTGAGAGAGTGGGTTTCTCAGTTTAGATGGATCCCAAAGATATTCATTCGTTTCTGGCTCGAAGGAATGTTAGTTATTAATGTGCAGAGAGAAATTCTGGGAGTAAAATGGAGCATACAGGGGGGAGAATGGACCCAATTAGAACATATAGAACAGAGACTAATAAACCAATTGGCACGGCAAGTGGGTATGGGATATTTTCAAAAATACTATCCTTGCTTTCAACCGATAGCAAGCGCTATTACTGCTAATTGGCTGGAATTTTATATCTCGGTTTTGCATGTTACTTGCGATGGGAGAAGGTGGGAGGCTTTTGAGTCCCTGGTTAAAGAATGTGGCTGGATTTTTTGTTCTGATAAGGTTTGCACGGTGTGCGATCGCCCCCGGATACTTTCGGTGGACTCCGAATACCGCCTCCATGCAGAAGGAGAACCTGCTATCCAGTTTGCGGATGGTTACAGTCTCTACGCCAATCACGGAGTAATATTACCAGAAAAATATGGTGCAGTTCGCCCCGAACAGTGGCAGGCACAATGGCTTTTAGAAGAGGATAATGCAGAACTAAGGCGAGTTCTCATTCAAGGAATTGGTTATGCACGGATATGCCAAGATTTGGATGCAGTAGAATTAGATTCATTTGCTGAATATACGCTTTTAAGAATTGATAGCGATGTTGATGTCGAACCTATCTACTTGCTGAAGATGACTTGTCCGATCGCGCAGCGTGGCGCCAGCCATGTACGGGATATATTCATGGGATGCGAGTCCCCCCTGATGTAGAATCAGCAAGGGAGGCGATAAAATGGGTGAATTGGGGAACAGATCCAGAGGAGTTTTCGGAGCAAACTTGAAATGTTACAAACTAAAATTGCAGAACTTACGCCCGAGCAAGAGGCGTTGCTTCCGGTTTATCTGGAGAAGTGGCGCAAAATTGCCTTCTCCACTGAACCTCTTGACTGTCAAAAAGCAGAAGCGGCGGTTAAGGCAGCTTACGCATTGATGGGCAAAAAAGAACCGGAGATGATTTTTGGTAGTAGTACCTACGCAGCTATTTGGGAAATTTTTGTTTTAAATGAATCACAACATAAGTTGGGCAAATCACTAGCCAATTTACTGTATAAAAATCTCCTATAAAACCTGTTTGGTTGGTGGCATGAGCAAATATCAGAATTCTTATGGTTTAGAGAAATAGCTCGGAAACTGAAACAGCTAAAGCTACAAACACAACGAACAGAGGAATTATTGTGGGAGGAAGTCAAATCTCATGTTTCTTCGCAAATAGAAGATGGTTGGATAGAATGTAATAAAGAGTTAATTCAAGGAATTTGTTTTGAATATTATGTTCATCATGCTGCTGTTGCGAGTGATTTTTTTAGGGCTGTCTTAAATGTTAATCCCGATCCCTGGAGATGGCAATTGTTTCAGGATTTAGTCAAGTCTTGTGGCATTATTTTTCCTTATGAAAATGTTTGTCTCGCGTGCGATCGCCCCGTGTCCTCTCCTTTGACAACGGACAACTGCTCCACGCCTTAGGAGAACCAGCGATTAAATTTGCTGACGGTTTCAGCGTCTATGCCTATCATGGGAGAAGATTACTCCAAACTGAACGTTTTTGTTCTAATATCATAGCTTTTAAGAACATAAAAGCTCATATCAGTATAAAAATTTATACTTTGCGTTTGCTAAATCCTCAGATGTCACGTAATACAAAATGTCGTGCAATCGCAATCGTACCGAGTAATTACATATTACTCGGCATGTTACAACTTGTCGTGCGGAATGTGGGATACAACCAGTTAGTTCGATCTCAAGTCAGCACCCATTTCTGATGAGTCAGCTGTAAATAAGAAAGCCGCGATCGCTCCCTATCTGAATCGAGATTTAATTCGTCCAGAAAAGAAGCTAAATAAAGAAGCTAAATTATGTACGAGATCAGAAGGCTGTAAGCCTTATCAGGTCTGCATCCTAGCCTTCATGTCGCCCCTCCAGCCTCGTTACCTGGCGACCGCCTGGTAACGCGGGAGTTTGAACCCCCTGCGGTATAACTACGAAGCGAAAAAAATATTGAACCCCCTGCGGTGTAACTACGAAGCGACAAAACTCAGTTCTTCGGGAGTGGCACCCAGAACGATACCTAAGATATCACGGGACTCTTCTATCCGGATGAGAGTATTATTGCCCCGCACCAATCTCAAATTCAAGTCCGCTGCTGTCAGTCCTTCTGTAAGTCCGTTCGCGTAGCGTGCGCGCAGCGCAATCGCATCTATGCCAGACTGAAAATCGCGAATGCGATCTGCCTGCCTGGCATTAGCAACTGCTGAGTCCAACACAAAGATATCATTACCCTTGCCGCCAACGAGAATATCTCGTCCCGCCTCACCATTGAGGAGATCGTTACCTGCACCTCCTGCGAGAACATCATTACCCCCGCCCCCCTGGAGAGTGTCATTGCCATTTTGACCCTTCAGGCGATCGCGCCCTGTAGTCCCGGTCAGGAAATCATCTTCGGTCTCGGTCGAACCACCTCCATCATGACTGGGAGTAACTGACAGCAGATAATCTCCCATACTACTAGCAGCAGCGCCCGCCCCAGTGAGGGGGTCGTAGTTGCGTGCCTCGGGACTAGATCCGTTCACGCCAATAATATATTCCGTCCCAGCAGAGACCTCTACTTGTAAGTAACTGCCGCGAGTCGCGTTATTCTCGTCGTCATTGAAAGCAATTTCATTTCCCTGGGCGTCGAACACCCGCAAGAATGTATCCGCGCTAGGATAATAGGCGAAATCAGCAGGTTCGTACTGGTGCGAATATCTACCATCCCAGTAATGTCAGGCCGGAAGCGATAGAGGTCGATGTCCGTAGGACCGATCGCGAACCCGTCATCTTCCCCAATATTGCCCAATACCTCCGAGTCGATCTCCAGTTCTTGCACGGCGATATTGTCGATCCTGTCATCGGAGAGACTGCTGCTTTCCTTAGGGGACAGCAGTCGCAAATTCAAGATATAATCTCCTTCATCCCCACCAGAACCGCTACTTAACTGGAATGGGTCGAAGTTGCCATTCCCGTAACCCGTCACTGCTACAAAATAATCCCGGTTGGCCTCAATTGGCAACTGGATCAGCGGGTCAAAAGAATTGCTATCATCAAAGGCTAACTGATTGCCTGCGCTATCAAAGACAAAGGCCACTGTATCCGCAGGATTGGCAATGCCCACTGCCTCGTAAGCATCGATGTTTACTTCCAGAATGCCCCCAGTCTGCGATCGCACCTTGACAAAGTCCACATCCCGATCGCCCACTGACTGCGATCGTCCCGTTTCCGGGTTACTGTCAAACCCAATATTCTCCAGTTGCACGAAAGGCAAACTGACATCAGTAGTAGCTTGAGGTATGCTACCATTCAGGTCGCTATTGGCAAAGCTGACGATCAGATTGTAGGAACCCCCAGTCCCGTCGAATTATCTCGTGCCCCATTTTGCCAGCGGACGCGAGAGGTAGTGCCATCCTGCCAGACCGCCCCTACTGCCAGAGTACTATAAATCGCCGGGGCTGCCAAGTTTCCATATTCATTGTCCTTATAGTCATTTCCAGCCGCCGAGACCACAGTAATGCCAGCATCTTTCAGTCGCTGGACATCATCCTTGAGGATATCAAAAAACAGCCTCGACTCCGAACTATAGAACCCACCGCCCAGAGACATATTCACCGCTACGATATTATATTCCTCGCGGTGGTCTAACACCCATTCCAAGGCATCCTCGATCGTCGAGTTGTAAGCATTCCCATTACGTTCAAACACTTGCAGTCCGATCAAACCCACATCCGGGGCGACGCCAATATTTTCATCGTTAGCGCCAACTATCCCCGCTACATGGGTGCCGTGATCGATGCGATCGACTGGATTATTCCCTCCATTAACAAAATCAACCCCCGTGATATAATTTCCCTCCAGCAAAGAGTGAGTGCGGTCCAAACCCGTATCAATAACCGCCACACTCACGCCACTGCCATCAATGTCAGCAAACTGGGGGTCATTGCGCAATTCAGTAAGTCCGATCAAATCAAAAGCAGGGTTAACCTCTGCCCTCGCCTGTTCCAGTTGCAGCAGTTGTCCGTCAAGGGTGAGGAGGACAGTATCATTCTCCTGTTTTAATGCCTGTAATGTGCCCGAGTCCAGATCCACACCCCGAACCTGCTGGGCAAAGACTGCCCCCTCATCCCCTCCTGTATCCGTCCTTCCCTGCTGCCAGTCAAGTGCATGTCCCAACTCTTCTAGCAGCACCTCGGCGACGACCTGGATATTATCTGCATTGGAGGTAAGCAGTTCCTGGGATAAATATATCCTGTTCTGCTCCCCTGCGAAAGCCCCCAAAGCACCATTAAGATCGACTGCTGGACGAATGAAGATATCGGGGAAACTGGTCAAATCGCCAGATGCCCAGGATCTTGCTAATGATATCAGCGACTGCACGTCTCCGTCAAAAGCCAGCTGCATCTTCGCGCCCACATCCGGGTCTCTAGTAAATGTGCTCAGGAGATCCTGGGAAAATTGCCAAGCTGCATCCAGGGTCTGGGATCCGGTAAAAGTCCCTGGTGCATTCACAACAGGCAGTGATTGATTGAGTGTCATCGCTTTAGTTAGTTATATTATCTTTCTACTACTTAGTCTGGTGGAATGCACCTTTTGAGCCCTTTTTTAGCTTTTATTTACAACTCTTTACATTGCTTGTTAATTGCTAGCGTCGGGCCGTTATTTTATGGAGCACAATTAAGTGTAGTAGGGTTGTAGCAAGTCAATTTTATGACCGCCAACTACGCATATTATTTTACCTTCCTCTACTCTATCGAGTTCCCTCCCCCATGCTGCCCGATCGCCTCGCCGGTATCTCTGGGTAGCACCCATCTCACAAATATCTCACTTTTGTGGACAAAACAGCCAAGCTATGACACCAGCAGCTCTGGAAACTATCCATTTATCTCAGTTTTGTGGGATAAATGGCAGTACTCTTAACTAACTTATATACTCACTATAGCGATAAAACAAGATAACTGTCAAGGATTTCGGCAAAAAAAAATCTGGAGGCGAAAGTGCTGATATTGCCCCGTCAAGACTACAGTCGGGCGATCGCCCTTTTCTCCCGTCGCGAGATCGGGCTTTTTCTGGTTCAGCTATAACGACCAAGTCGAAACTGATCGAACTTCACCACATCTCCATCAGGTTGACGAGTATCGAAGTAATAGCTACTCACCACCCCATTTCCCGTGTCCAAAATACTGAAAACCGTGATATCATTACTAGCAATATAAGGCAAAACCCGGCCATCTTCTCCTCTGAGTGGGGCAATAGTTGGCACGACAGGTTCTAAACCATTAGGATCTCCCGTCGCCACATACTCCTCGCGATATCCAGCAGGTACAGAACGCTGTTTATCAAGAAAAGCACTGTAACTATTGCCGACATTAGAAGTTTCTAGAAAATGCATCCCGCTGGGACTAATAAATCTATTCCACAAATGGGAGTGACCGCAGAAAACTAACTGCACTCCCGCTGACTCTAACAGCGGCATGACATCCCGGATGATGTAATCTGCTTCCTTGGGGTACTCGTAACGCACAGCTTCGATATTGCCAGCAGCATCCCGATCGATCTCCTGGACCGGGTCAGTGTAAGCAGGCACAACATTTTCCCCGAGAGAATGGGGCGAGTGATGAAACATGACAATTTTATACTTGGCCTGCTGAAACTCCCGACTCTCCAGTTCACTTTTCAGCCAATTATACTGGGGACTTCCCCGTTTAATGGGTTCAAAGATATGCTGTCCGTAACCCCAATCAACAAGATTTTGTAAATCCCGATCGGACTCGCGAAACCTGCCCTTGGCCTGCTTGCCCAGACTGGGGGTACGCCACATATTAGTAATGTAAGGCACCACCAAGCGCAGGTCACCAAAGGTAACAGCGTAGTATTTCTCCCCGATGTCTCCGGAGTAGTGCGAATAGCGCTCTCCGGGCTCTCCGGAGACATCGGAGCCGGGAAGATGCTGGGGTAAGGTAAAAATCTCTTCGTAGGTATTGGTATTAAAGCTACGATCTTGCAACCAATCCTTACTCACCGTAATATTTAATTGCTGGGCGATTTCGGCAGCAGCAGCGCGGGGATAGCTATTATTGAACTGGTCATTTAAGCTGCTTTCCCTGTCCCAGCGACCCATCACTTCATGGTTGCCAATAGCAGGAAAAAGGGGTGCATGTTGGATCAACTCACCCCCAGTATAGTTTGTAGTGACCCCATTTTTCTCCAAGGAATAATTAGCGCGACCCTGGAGAGCGGGAAAGAAAGCATTACCTCGGTTGTCATCGAACCACTCCGAGGCCCGATCAGGAACATTAACCAAGTCGCCAGCGAAGAACACAGCGTCTACTCGCCCCACAGTTTCAGCTACTTTCTGAAGATTAGCAGCGGTCATGGGTTTGAGTTGGTGGTCGGAGGTGAGGAGAATCTTCACCGGCCTTCCCGGTGCGGGTTGGGGGGCGAGGGTGAAGACCTGAGAATTGACAACTTCGCCATTTGCCCGCACGCTGGTAACCCGATAGGGAATTCTGGTGCCCTGGCTCAAACCGGTGACCTCAGCTTCGTGACGCCAGATATTTCGCTCTGTGGTATTTTGGTAAATCTGACCGTCCTGAGTTTGGTTTCCCACGCGGGATTTTTGGTCTTCCCGGGCCCGACTCATCTGGGTAGTGCTGGCAATGGCAATGCGTGAGAACCTTTCACCATAGGCGACTTGATGGTCAACACCTGGAAACTCAGTAAACCAAACCACTCGCACCGTGGTCTCAGTCGGTAGTTGCAGAAACGGGTCCGTCAAGAGTTGAGATGATTGCATGGGAGTGAGTACCTGATGTCCGATGTTAATCAGCAGAACCGATAGTAACAGCAAGATGATGCTGGCTAGGAGAAGAGTGCCGTTGTTGAGACGATCGAGCATAGCTAATCTGCTAACAGATGCGATCGCACTATAGCAGATCGCCAAAAAAGTCCGCTAACCTAGCGGTCAGCGGACTATATCACCGGTTATATGACCATCGGAGCGGCGGGATTTGAACCCACGACCCCCACTACCCCAAAGTGGTGCGCTACCAAGCTGCGCTACGCCCCGACATTTAACATCCTAACACATCCTAACACAGCGATCGGGATTAGAAAACATTAATTTTCTGAATTTCTCGAATTAAATCTGGAACTACCGACGGCGACCATTCCCCCTCGCACCTGCGTCCCGCGTTCAAGATAAAGTGAAGACTGTAGGCGTCAGGATAGCCAGAGACCTCCATCCAGAGTAAATCGCTTTGGGCTTGGCAGGTAATTTTTTCGGACTCCATCAGCAGATCGGCCATCTGGTTCATGCTTTCGGCCAGCTGGTCTAGTAACCGGCAAAAGTCCTGCCATTCCGCCTGAGTCAGTTCGATCGCCCAGCGATCGCCACCCAATAAACCCTGATGTTCAGATGCTGCCATATTCCTGCCGATGCGCCAACCCGTGCCACTCTTGATTATACGTTCCATAGATTTCCCCTTCCTAATGCTAATAATTGCCCTTTAGGATCTAGGCGGATGGGACTGCTACTTTACCGCTACCGGTTCGACTGCTCGACGAGCTTAGCGGTCCGTGACTCTACTCACCCAACTGGATTACGGTCGATCGCAAGGGATTCATTTTCAGCTCACCTCTGAGAATTAGGGAGCATCCCAGTTTTGTCCTAAGTAATTGTACTTAGATAAAGAGCGCCATTAAGATAAGCACAGCGTAAGCGAAGCATTTGGTTAACTGACGTTGGAAGCCATTGAGCCCCAGAGAGCTTGAGACGAGAACCAATACGCTTGACTACAGACTCTACCTCCCCAGAGCCAATGGGAATGCCCAAGAATTGATAAAGATCATAGTTAACGATACGGTGACAATGTTTGGTTAAATAAGCGCGGAAGTTCTGTACTTTTTGTCCGTGACAACTGGCTAACAACTCCAATGCTTCGTCAATAAAACCGTGCCAGAGAGATGATTTAACCTGCCTTAAACGCTTTTTATAGTCGCCAATTTTATAGATATTTTCGACTAGATGATACCAATCAAGAACTTCACGTCTGCCATTTTCTGGTCTCAATTGAGCAATAATGTTCCAAATGCCATCATGACCATCTCCCAAACAAGTAATTATAGCTGTCAACGGCTGTTGTTTAACCCACTCCACCAGGGCGGCATTGTCCTGAAAGTAAGCCCCACAAACTTCTCCATGCAGGCTGACTGCTTTATAATCTCGCCACTCACAAGAACCCTTACCTTCAGTTCTTAAACGTACTTTGCCACCATCTACGCTCACAGCGGTTACAGGGTGACTGCTTTGAGCTCCAGGAAATTCGCTTCTTTGCACTAATCGATGTATGCTGCTGTGTCCCACTTTTATTCCTGTTAACAGTTCCAAGTCTTTTTCCGCTTGTTGATATGATTCATTAGCACTCAATACCCAGCAACACTTGGAGATTACGGGACTGATTTGTGTGCCTTTCTTTAAGCCCAATTTTTTGGCCTGTTTGCTGTTTACAGTTACTGTTCCTACGCCGGTTTTGACTTGCCGCTTGCGTCCGGATTGAGACGGCTCCCCATCAGCAAAAAAAAATTTCCTAAAACTGGTCCAACTGTCCTGAATAAATGCTCTCGTACTGCTAACTCTCTGCTTTCAAAGTCTTTAAGAGCCTCGGGGGGCGTATCTGCATACAGGAGTTTTGATAATTCTTTGAGATGGTATTCAAGTTTTTGATTTTCTTCTGGGTCATGTAGCCTCCTCAACCGTGGAGATTTTTTCCATATTACCAGAATAAATTTTTTTCTCGCTTAGTTTGCCCAGAAGAGAGTTGTGCAACTAGTATTTTTCCAGCAACGCCTTACCCTGCAAGGACTTAGGGCCGCCATCTCCCAACCGAAGGAAATTTGCACAAATCTATAGGACGCCAATTCTGAGTATAAATACTCATGGCAAAACTGGGATGCTCCCGAGAATTATCACCCTTGTGCCCTCAGGAGATCGCCACTGGCTACAGAGTTTCACGGGAAGAACCGTTCCGTTCCCAGACAAAACCATAGAAACAAGGAAATATCAAATTTTATAACAGTAATAATATTACTATCTGATACATCAAGATAGGCATTGCATCTCGCTGTTGTCTATTTAAGCCAGATATCGCCGCTTTATCTCCATTTTTCGCCCAACAGGTCATGGCCCGGATAGATCGATTCACTGATAAATTCATTCGCATCTAGATAATCAGCCAGAGTGAGCTTCCAATCTAAGCGATAATTGGGAGGGCGACTTTTGACGAATATGTGATACCGGATCGAGCGTCGCATCAGGGTATTATCTGCATCCACCTCACCCGTTTCCCTGAGGACATAGTGATTCTCTTTAGGTAAGTCTGGCAATTTTTCATAGACTACGCGCCAAACCTGATTGGGTCCGATCCGCCGTTGCGCCGGTGCTGCTGGAGACTGTCCGCTCGCGCAGCGTGGCGCCAGCCATTCGCGCAGCGTGGCGCCAGCCATAACTCCCGTTGGGACTGGTTCTGACAAAGGTTAACCCGCTCGCGCAGCGTGGCGCCAGCCATTCGCGCAGCGTGGCGCCAGCCATATGCTAGGGCTGCTGCGGGTAGTAAACTGTTCTTGAGAGTATGGTGTTGCATATTTTCGGGATGATGGTTGCGACCTTGCGTTTCATAGCGGAGGGGTCACTGCGCCTGTTGCTGGCTAGACGAAGTGCTGCGCAGCAGCTAGTGCCCTTAGCGCTAGATCATCTATCCAGCCAGATATGACGATCGCCTGAAATTATGCTAGTCACGGCATGGTAGGTGGTCACTATTCACTCTCGAATTATTTCCGGTTCGCTTAACTCGTCAGACATCTCGATTATAGCCTGGAGAACAGGCTTCGTCTTGGGTTCTTCCAGACTATCAAAATCTTCATAGCGCCGACGATGGGCGCGGCGAGCCACTTGCACGGTAATCCGGTAGCGATTGGAGGCCGCACCGATCAGTTCTGCGCCCCGACCGATCAGTTCAGCGCTATCAACGACAGAACGCTTGCTCATAGAATTAACTGGTTTTCTGATTGACTTGCTGGATATAGTGATACACCTCGTTACCTGGCTCCGCCTGGTAACGCTGTATTGGGTACTGGGGATTGGTGACCGATCGGGCCACCCAAACCTGCCCCTGGCCAGAGGCCATATTACCATTAAAGATGTACAAATGTAAAGAAGCTAAAGATAGTTTACACGATCTATTTACATGTACAAGTCAGTGGCTCATTCTTGCAATATGATGCATTCACCAACGGCCCATCATCCCCTAAAGATAGTGGCATTGGGGATAGCTTAGTGCTGGTCACGTTATTTATAATCTGGGGGTGGGGGTGGGAGGCGATCGCACCAAGCGAGTCAACCAGCGGTTAGAGACTGAGTTTCGCCACCGGGGGGAACTGCGCAACCGCACTCCGGACGAGATCGTCCTCTCTGTGGGGGTGAACGATACGGCCCTCCTCGGTCGTCAGCATGGACGCCATTACACTGAGCTTCACCTGCCAGTCCGCGAGATTTCCAGTTTACTCGATCGGGCCCAGGAACGAACCTTTGTGTTGTTCTGGCCCCTATACGAACTTCCGGCCTTTAAGACAGCACAAATGCCATTTATGAAATTGTTATTATTACTACAATCATGCCGATCGGCATCGTTACAAGGAAGTGACGCGACTCGCTTGCGCCGAACGACAAATTCCCTACTTGGATATCTTTTATTTGTGGATGGAACGGGGGCTTCCTTGGAGGCGATCGCGCCAATAGCCGATGGTCTGCATCCGAATGTTGCGGGGGACGGGGTCGAGCTGGGAATCGCTTCCCAACCCTCCCATTCAAAACCGGACTTGCGACTTTCGCCGCATCCGGCTCCTGGTTGGTGGGCCCAAGACATGGGTGGACAATGGTTGAGTTACCTCTCCCTGCTTTGTCTTGTGAAGTTTCGTCTTTTCATGTTATTCCGTATTTCGGACAAAATTAATGCCTGGCACCGGGGGGTTCGTGCGGGAGAAAGCGATAAAACCCATTCCTGCACTCTTTACTAACATTTGGCTGTTTCTAGAGCCCTCCGCTTTATTACCTGGCCTAGGACTTCATCCATCATGTATACCTTTGACACCGTATTGGTGCCCGGTTCCGTACCATTTTAGGACTACTATTTCCCTTGACTTCCCATCATATCCGTCCGACGTCAGCATATCCCAGACATTACCCCGGGCATTGGCAACAAGCGACATCCCTCCACTGTTGGCTTTCGCTTATCATCTAACTTATTCCCTGGTCGGTTAATCGTCTAATGAGAACGGTTTTGCCGGTCCATGAATTGCCCAACAGAGGTTATAACGTTCCGTATAATCCATATGATGCTTTTAGGCCCCTGCACTACCCCGGGAGGATTTTAGTGATACGGAATAGCCATAGCAGAGGACTATTCACACCTACCCTAGCCTTTTGGCCCCAGCGCATGTAGCCTTATTTCGCTGGTTCAATTTAACGAGGCTTATACAGATTCACTCATCGTTGACCTTGAGCATCTTCCCTAGCGGCGTAAAAGCGATAGGCTGCCAGATTGCCTACATTTAAGTCCCTGCTCTCCACCGCCGGTGATGTCACTCCGTGGGACCTAAATACCTCCCGTATCCGGAGGGTGGGGTTTGGACCCACAAAGATTACACAGTTCCCTGGCAAATAAGATTATTTTGAGCTGTCACAAGTCGTGTTGGCTAATGAAACCACACAATTCACTTACGCTCGAACGTTTCGCACCTACTAAGCTTTATTATAAGATGTCCTCAACTGGGAACCTATTTCTAAGTTAACATCTTTGGGCCCAACTCTCGAAGCCGATACTTGGAGGTATGCCATTAAAAAAACTGCCTAACCACTCTTGAAAGTTAAGAAACCCGGTTTCTCCTATACGCAGTGCCGCACCGACAGGCTACCGGTCCTGCGCATGCTCGCTCAATTGAAAATTGAAAATTGAAAATTGAGAAGATAAAATTCAGCAATTGAAAATTGAAAATTGAAAATTGAGAAGATAAAATTCTGAATTGCTCCATTTTCAATTCGCCATTCGCAATTAGCTATTTGCCATTGAAAATTGAAAATTGAAAATTGAGAAGATAAAATTCTGAATTGCTCCATTTTCAATTCGCCATTCGCAATTAGCTATTTGCCATTCGCCATTCGGAATTAGCTATTTGCCATTCGCAAGGATAATGAGAACGATTGCCGAAATTAACGACAAAATAAACCGCAAACAGGCAGTAGTGTGGACGGTAGAGGAAGTAAAGGCGCGAGTAGCAGAAGTTGGCGTCACCCAGGCAGCCAAGGAAGTGGATGCGATCGCCACAGGTACCTTTGAGCCAATGGAGTCTTCAGGAGCGATAATCAACCTAGGACAGACCGATCCGCCGATCAAAATTCGCTCCTGCTGGTTAGATGGCATCCCCGCCTATTCTGGTTTTGGGCCAGTAGATTTATATCTGGGAGCAACCGAACCAGTGGATACCCAGAAAGGGGAAGATGCCAGAGATGCCAGAGAAAGGGGTGGCGGTCATGTAATTGCAGACCTGATTGGGGGAAAAACAGTGCAGCTGCGAGCGATCGGACAGGCAACAGATTGCTACCCGAGAGCCTCCTTTGAAACCACAATTAGCAGCAAGACCATTAACCAATTTTATTTATACAATCCTCGCAATCTGTACCAGAATTTTATTGTGGGAGTTAATGGAGGCGATCGCACGCTATTTACCTACCTCGGTCCCTTACATCCGCAACTGGGAAACGCCGTCTACTGCAACACGGGAGCCATTTCCCCCCTACTGAACGACCCCAAACTGCAACTGCTTGGCATTGGCAGCCGGATATTATTAGGGGGTGCGATCGGGTACGTCACTTGGGAAGGGACTCAACACTTCCCTTTACAAAAACGCCTGCCCAATGATACACCAATAGGTCCAGCGGCCACCCTGGCTCTGATTGGGGATGCCAAGCAAATGAACCCAAAGTGGGTCAGGGCCTGCTACTTCAAAAATTACGGTCCCTCCTTAATGCTGGGGGTGGCCGTCCCCCTACCAGTATGCACCGAAGAAGTGGTACAGCATTGTGCCGTCGAAGACAAAGACCTAGTGGCCCCGGTAGTAGATTTTGCCATACCCCGGCGGGTCCGTCCCACCTTTGGACTGGTCAGCTACGCCCAGTTGAAAAGCGGGAAGATCGCCATTGATGGCAAAGCAGTCAGAGTAGCCCCCCTGGCCAGTATCTTTCTGTCCCGTCAAGTTGCCCTAGAATTAAAAGAATGGATGACAGCTGGCAAATTTACTCTTACCGAACCCGTAGCCCCAATTCCCATGGATAGATCTTTTTTACCACAAGATAAATTGGGTTTTCAGGAAATGGAAATAGAATAGGTTATCTTGTCGATCGCCTCAGTCAAGTCGAAACCATAATAATTTGTTATTGTTATAATTGCCTAGTGACCAGGATCTCCCTGGTCACGTTTGTTTGAGGCGGGAGCCTCCCGGTCTGGACCAAAACCCGGTACGATCGAAAAACCGGGTTTGGGGCAATTCATGCTTGAGAGGGGACCGATCGCCTTGCAGGCAGCAATCTTCTATTCGGGAGAGTTTTGCTTGCGGGGGCGGGAGGGTTTAGGGATGGGTTTGCGAGGCCCCGTTCCGGAAAAATCAGAAGATGCTTGGCTATCGCCAGTACCGGGTGTACGTGTATATCCTTTGGGCTTTTTGAAGCCCCCGGGGCCCTTCTTCTTGGAAAAATTCTTTTTCTTGAACTTGCTGGCCAGACCAGCAATAGCAGTGCCCGACTGAATCACCAGGTCGTTGGACTGTCGCTGAACGTCAAATTCCCAGAAGTGATTCAAAACCTGACCCGTGAGGACGCCCTTGAGCTTCAGCTTGAAAGACTTGGGGCGCTCTTTTTTTTTGCGGGGGGCCTGATGAAGCTTGACAACTACCTCCTCTTTCTCTTGGGAACTATAGACCACCTCACCCCGAATCGAAAAATAACCATCTTCAAAATGGGCGGTATCAGCTATCTTGGTTTTATCGATCGCCTGATTTTTCACCAGGGTTTCTGGCTCCCAGACCCCGACAATTTGGGTATGCAAATCTTGTTCCTTCTCTCGGGTGCGGGGATAGACCACCCACAGGTGTTCTTCCTCTAGGTTCATGTGCTTCCTCAACAGACTGATGATCCGACCGAGTAGCACTGCATTGATCTGAGTGCCATCAGAGGCGGTCAGGGTGCCTTGGGTGAATTGTGTGGGCATGGGGGTATATCGACCCCGGACTAAGCCAATGGCTCGGTACTGCTTCGGTTCGCTGGGAGGAGAAATCGGTTGTGGCCGAGGTCTTGGCGGTGTCGGATGCAGTGGGGCCGGCTTTTCCTTCACGGGCGGGCTGACCTTGGCCTCTTGGCCACCGTCAGTTGGCTTTGTTTCCCGAGATTTTTCTTCCTTGGATAAAGACTCAGAAGTCATAGACTTGAATTCAAGCGGTCAGGATGATTACGTTTGCCTATTGTACTGTTCTTGAGCGAGAACGCCCACTTAAGTAGTTCGTAGTTCGTAGTTCGGAGTTCGTAGTTGGTTAAAGTTGGAATAAAAAATGGCTGCAACTCTTTAGGGGAGAGGCTTTCAGTCGTTATGCAAATAGTTGCAAAAATTTACATGATTCAGTTTACCAATGCACACCTACTTACCTTCCCAGTCGGACCTCAGCTTGACTCTGGCGTGTAAAGTTTTGTCAACTTAGTTCAAACCCTTTAGCTGTGGAAATTAAGAACTACCGATCGCGTTCTGCTCAACAACGGCTCGACAAGTAGGATTATCTTCTGAATGCAAGAAATCCCAGAGCGATCCGGCAGATTTAGAAAATTTTTCAATTACAGGGGTAACTAAGCAATTCAAAATTCAAAATTAAAAATTCAAAATGGGGAAAGTCATTGATAAGCTGTCGCCCATCGAAAATGCATATTTGGACGAGCGCGGTTTAATCCTGGCAACCTTCAACCCATAAGCGTTGCAGCCATAACGGCAATTTGGGACCATGCAATTTAAAGGCATCACAGCTTAGTAAGGGTTTCAGCATTTGGATCCATGCAATTTAAAGGCGCGACAGCCTATCGAAGGTACAGTGGAGTTAAAATGACATCAGAGTTCAAGGGGTATTGGGTTGAGCAAAAAGCGCATTAACTGGATAGTCTATTTGATGTTGGTGGTGGCAATTACTGCCTTAGTGGGGTCTTCCATGATTCCGGTGTTTGGTAATGCCTTGATGGCTAAACAGCTAGCTAATCAGTCAGTCCAGACGACCGCAGCAGAGACAGTAACTCCCGGACTCACTCCCGGACGGCGAGGAGAGTTAGAATCTCAAGCCCGTGGCTATGAACTGGTCCTGGAACGAGAGCCGGAAAATCAGACGGCCCTCCGGGGCCTACTAGAGGTGCGCCTGGAGTTGGTTGATATTCCCGGGGCGATCGCGCCTTTGACAAAACTGGCCGAGTTGTATCCCGAGGAGGTGAATTACGGACTGCTGTTGGCTCAGGCTCAGGAGTACATAGGCGATCGCCAGGGGGCATCCAATGCCTATCGTCAGGTGTTGGCCGCTCATCCCGGCCAGATGAATGCTCTCCAAGGTCTGGTGAACCTGGGGCTGTCCGCTGGAGATCCCCAAGGGGCGATCGAGTTGCTCGAAGATAGTCTCAAGCAGGCTACCCAAGCGAACCAACTGCAACCGGGAACTGCGGACACTATCTCGATCGAACTGCTGCTGGGACGGGTTTATGCGTCGGACCAACGCTACCCAGAGGCGATCGCGGTCTACGATCAGGCCATAGAAGAGGACCGCAATGATTTTCGACCCGTGCTAGCTAAAGCTATTGTCCTCCAAACTCAGGGTAAAACTGATGAAGCTCAACTTCTGTTTTCTCAAGCGGCTTCCTTGGCACCGGCGCAGTATCAGGAGCAAATCAATCAGCTAGCAGCGGATGATAATCCCCCAACGGCAGTAACCGCACCCAGCGAACAGTGACCTCGGACAGGCCACAATACTTCTAGGTTAACAACCTGTCATTGCGAGGGGGGGGGGCTGGCAAACTAACGGCAGTGTCGATCCCTGAAGTAAACCACCCCTCCCCCGAAGCAATCTCACCTCGCTGTATCCTGGGTAGTGCGAGTAGCGGAGGGTTCCCGGAGCGTGCTCCCAGGATACAGCGAAAGACGCGCCCAGAAATATTCATCTTATACACGGCGGGGGGATTGCTTCGGGGGGGTTTACTCAATTTCCCATAAGTTAATCGCTACGTACCCCCCCCCTCGCAATGACAAATAAAATGCTATCCCTTGAAGTATTGGGACAGGCGAGACAAGACCTACGTCTTTAATATTTTCGTTCTTGGGGCTCAAACATGGTCATAGTTACGGGTAGATAATCCAAGTCTATGCCTGCGGGGGAATAGTATGCCATTGTATGCTGTCCAAACTTGCTGTCGTCTCGCTGAGGATAGTCTTCACGGAAATGAGCCCCCCGACTTTCTTGTCGGTTGATAGCTGAGGTGAGGATCGTCTGTCCGACTATCATGATGCTGCGTAGTTCTAAGGCTTCGATGATTTCGGTGTTCCAAAGACTACCTCGATCGTCTAAATAGATTTGGCTGAATTGCTGTTGCAATTCTTGCAGTTTGTTTAACCCCTCATTCATCAGTTCTTCGGTTCTAAAGACGCCACAATACTGACTCATGCAATCTTGAAAGGCTTGACAAACTTGGTTAATTCGATACTCCCCTTGCTGGTCTAATAAACCTTGAATTTGGTTTCGGGCTTGTGTTAAATAGAATTGTTCGTCTACTTCGGGAAGCTTACGGTTTTGGACAAAATTTGCTATGGAAGCGCCGGTCCGTTTGCCGTAAACGACACATTCTAGCAGAGAATTACTGCCCAGACGATTGGCACCATGTACGGAGACACAGGCTGATTCACCGGCGGCAAAGAAGGCATCCACTAGACTGCTATTGCTGCTGCGGACCCGACCGTCGGTATTGACGGGGATGCCCCCCATGGAGTAATGTGCTGTGGGACGCACGGGAATGGGTTGTTCTACGGCGTCTACCCCTGCTAGTCGGTGGGCTTCTTCCCAGCAGAAGGGCACCCGTGACATGATTTTCTCCCGTCCCATGTGGCGCAAGTCCAGATAGACGAAGGGACCACCGGCATTGCCCTGGAGATCGATGCCGCGACCGGCCCGCAGTTCCCGGGCGATCGCCCGGGAGGTAATGTCTCGGGGGGCGAGTTCCATCCTGCTGGGGGCGTAGTTGGTCATGAACCGATCGCCTTGGGAGTTAATGAGATAGGCACCTTCTCCCCGGACAGCTTCAGAAATGAGCACTCCGACAGGATACAATCCCGTGGGATGAAACTGGACAAATTCCATATCCTCTAGGGGTATGCCAGCAACTGCGGACATGGCCAGACCATCTCCAGTGGAGGCAAAGTCATTGGAAGTGGTATTGAAGACTCGGCCATAGCCCCCGGTGGCAAACATGACTGCTTTGGCCCGTACTACCTCTAGCTTGCCATCCAAAATGTGGTACATGACAATGCCTTTGGCCTGACCATCTTCTAAAATTAGGCGCATGACGTACCATTCTTCATAGACCTGGACTCCATTGCGCCGCAGGTTGTTAACCAGTTCGTGGAGTATGGCGTGGCCTGTTTTATCGGCGGCGTAGCAGGTGCGCTCGTGGGAATGACCGCCAAAGGGGCGTTGGGCTATTCTCCCATCTGGTAAGCGGGAGAATAAGACTCCCATATGTTCCAGGTCGATGATGACATCGGGAGCTTCCCGCGTTAATATTTCTACGGCATCTTGGTCTGCTAGATAGTCGGAACCTTTGACCGTATCAAAGGCATGGGCTTCCCAACTGTCATGAGAATCTACATTTTTGAGACTAGCGGCAATACCTCCCTGGGCCGCCACCGAGTGGGAACGAATGGGGTGGGTTTTGGCAACTATGGCCACATTTAAGCTGGGATCGATGCGGGCAATTTCTACAGCGGCCCGACATCCAGCTAGTCCACCGCCGACGATAATCACATCATGTTGGAGCATTTTGGGTTTGGTGTCTCCTGTTCTTTGTTGAGTCTATCCCGATTGCCAAACAAATTCCCTGCCCACAGGCAGGGAATTTGTTGAGATTTGAGACAGCAAAACTCGATTAGCTTGTAGCTTGGGCTGGTTTGCCTGTGGGCATGGTTTCACCAGCGGTTGCCGTTGCAGTTTCCTGTACGGGTATTAACTCGATGTGATTGAGTAAGGTGGTGACGAAGGCAAACAGCAAAAAGGGCAGAGACAATACCAGGATGACTCCTACGGCAGCTAATGCGTATGCAGGACGAGTGGTGCCCATCAATGCCATTGCGGAGGCCAAGCTGATCATGATCACGATTAACCAGATGACAATTTGAGCGTAGATGTCCCCAAAGGTGAGGGTGCAGCGGAAATTATATTTGTTAAATTTTTCCATGATCTTCCTCGCTATCTTTATTTTTCATGTTACAGCTCTGACTAGATTTGGAACGAGTTCTTAATTTTTCTTAAAATCTTGCAATATAACTTTAAAATCAGTCTGCTGGTAGGTCCAAGTTGCGCGATCGCCCGGGGTATTAAGTAATGTTGTAGGTTGGGTTTCCGCACGAAACCCAACCAAGAGATGTTGCTGGATCGAGGTATAATTGGCAGTAGACCCTGAGATTATGCTAGATTACAAGTAAGAGCAAACATCATCTGGAGTTAGAACAATGCCATCTCCATTTCCGGGTATGGACCCATATTTAGAACATCCTCAAGTATGGCCAGAATTACATCATCTGCTGATTAGTGAGATTTTTAGGTTGTTGTCTCCCCAACTGCGTCCTAAATATCGAGTCGCCCTAGAAGTGCGCGTGTATGAAATCAGTTTTTTGGCGATAATATTGACTCAGATTATCTGATTTTGGTGAGTAGAGATTCTCAGCGCAGCGTGTCCCCAGGCTGATTTATATGCCTTTAACTTACCAGAGGTGATTCCCCCATTTCCATTACCCTTGCAGTCAGGAGATGTGGAGCCAGTTATAGATTTGCAGAGGTTGTTAAATGAGATATGACCTATCGGATTACACTATGGTAATAGATTACAGCAAAAACCCAGAACCACCGCTATCAGAGGTGAATGCAGTTTGGGCGGACGCTTGGTTGCGCGAGAAAGGACTGCGGTAGTTAATGGCGAATGGCGAAAAAATGTAATCGCAAGAGTAAGATTATGCTAACCAGGTTAAAAGTTTCAGGTTTTAAGAACCTCGTCGATGTTGATGTCCGTTTTGGACCATTCACCTGTGTAGCGGGGGCAAATGGGGTGGGAAAATCTAATCTGTTTGATGCTATTAGGTTTTTGAGTGCCTTGGCCGATCGGCCTCTCATCGAAGCTGCTTTATCCGTGCGGGATGAAAGCGGTAAAACCGGTGATGTCCGAAGCTTGTTCCTCCGCGTCGGCGATCGATATGCTGAGCAAATGTCCTTTGAAGCAGAAATGATCGTGCCTTATGAGGGAGTAGACGATCTCGGACAAAAGGCAAAAGCTACTATTACCTTTCTCAGATACTCTGTTATCCTCGCCTACAAAGCAGATGAAAGTCTCCGGTCCCTAGGAACGCTGGAACTCTTGAAAGAAGAATTAGTTCACATCAACATCAGTCAAGCTCCTAAGCACTTGCTGTTTCTTAACAACGTCAAAACCTGGTATAAGTCCGTAGTAAAAGGTCAACGGAGAGGAGCCCCTTTTATTTCCACCGAAGGTAAAGGGATAGATAGAGTCATTAAGCTCCATCAAGACGGTGGTAGCAGTGGCAGAGCTCTATCTAGGTCAGCAGTCAATCTTCCCCGGACTGTACTTTCTGTAACGAATGCTGCCGAAAGTCCTACGGCGCTGCTAGCGCGGCGGGAAATGCAATCATGGCGTCTACTTCAGCTTGAACCTTCATCTTTGCGTCACAGTAGCGAATTTATTGCTCCTACAAAATTAGGGACAGATGGATCTCATCTAGCTTCAACACTCTATCATCTAGCAGGTCATACAAAAAATCACCAATCTGTAGGGCAATCTGATGAAGTAGAGGCAGCAGAAGCACGAGTTTATGCTCGAATTGCTAATCGTCTGGCAGAATTGATTGAGGATGTAGATGAAGTATGGATTGACCGCGACGATCGCCGCGAACTCCTCACCTTGATGGTCACCGATCGAGACGGGACATCCCATCCGGCGCGGGCATTATCGGATGGCACCATGCGATTTCTGGCATTAGCAGTGCTGGAACTCGATTCAGAAGCACAGGGTGTTTTGTGCTTAGAAGAACCGGAAAACGGCATTCATCCCGAACGCATCCCGAAGATGATCGAACTACTTCAAGACATTGCAACTGATGTGGAAGAAGAGATTGGTTTTGACAATCCCCTTCGTCAAGTAATCGTCAACACTCACTCTCCAGCAGTTGTCAGTCAGGTTAGGGATGATAGCCTTTTGGTGGCTGAGTTGAAGGAAACGGTTAGTTCAAACCAGCGGTTTAAGCGGGTGTGTTTTAGCTGCTTGTCTGGTACTTGGCGAGTTAAAGCAGCCTCTGATTTTTCCGGAACGGTAGAAGGGCGATTTCAAGCCTCTGAAGAAGTGAGTGTTGTCCCTAAAGGTAAACTACTTGCTTATCTGAATCCAGTTGTGCCGCAAGCATCAGAATATGATGACAATGGAGAGGCAGCAAGCTACCAGCGATCGAAGGAAAGATCGTCCAAGAAACGCCGAGTTGCGGACAGAGAAGACCTGCAACCGTACATTCCGGGTTTTCCTAGTGAATTGCTATGAAAGAAGAACTTCGCTACACTTTACTGTCTGATGGTAGTTCAGACAAAGCGTTACAATATGTTCTGACATGGTTATTGCGAGAACATATTGTTGTTAACTGTGCTATCCAGTCTGAATGGGCAGATTTAGGAAGGTTACCTAAACCGCCCAAAAAGTTGCCCGATCGCATCAAAAAGAGCCTTGAACTTTACCCTTGCGATCTATTATTCGTGCATAGAGATGCCGAAAAAGAACCGCGACAAAAGCGTGTGGATGAAATCAGAAAAGCGATAGAGTCAGATGAAAAATCACTGTCCGTCCCCGCAGTTTGTGTTATTCCGGTACGGATGCAAGAAGCTTGGTTATTATTTGACGAAAAAGCAATCCGAAGAGCATCTGGTAATCCGGGCGGACGACAGGCATTAAAATTGCCAGACCTCGCTAAAGTTGAAGAACTATCCGATCCCAAAAACATTCTATACACAGTTTTGCGCCAAGCCAGCGAACTGGGACCCAAACGGCTGAAGAAATTCAATGTCAACGAAAAAGTTCATCGAGTAGCTGAACTGATTGATGATTTTACACCCCTGCTGGCTTTGTCTGCTTTTAGGGCCTTAGAAGTTGACATTGAACAGGCGATAGAAAAGTTCGGGTGGTCTAAGTGAATTTCCCGAGGAAAGGGATGGTGCTACCCGATCGCTCGTGGGAAAAGTCCAAATGCCTAGATTTCAACTTAATGGCGATCGGTCAAAGTGCAAGATGTGAGTTTAAGGGCTCCACGGTGGCTTAACGGAAGGTTTGAGCGAATTTTATGCAATGAAAGATGCTGGACAGCGTAGCATTTTTTTCTATATGTGATATCATACTTTAAAACAACGGCGCGATCTGCGGTTACAAAAAAGATGATGAATCTCGATCTGTTATTTACCAGTGCTAACCTGTTCGTTTTACCCTTTTGGGCTTTAATTATCCTCCTTCCCAACTGGAACGTGACTCGGCGGATTATCGGTTCCCCTATTCCTTTTATGTTACTGGCAGCACTGTATCTTTACTTGCTTTCAGGTGCTATAGATCCAGAAACCGCTAAAGCCCTGTCCAACCCCAAATTAGCCGATCTTGCTAGCGCGTTTGGCAACCTGCAAGTCACAGCAGCAGGATGGGTTCATTTCCTCGTCATGGATCTATTTGTAGGACGCTGGATCTATTTAGAAGGACAGGGAACAGGAGTATGGACTGCGCACTCTTTGGTGTTGTGTGTATTTGTCGGCCCCCTGGGTTTGCTGTCTCATTTTATCACAGTTGGAGTCAGGCAACTTTTATCTACCAAAACATCTGAAGTGGTCTCGGAAACATAATAATACATCCGGTCGATCGCAAGTAAAATTGTGTAGGGGCCTCCGGGACTAATAATACTCGTAGGGTGGGCACCGCCCACCAACCAAGCGCGAGGGTACCTTTCCACCTTGCGCGTGGGATTTATAGAAGTATAATGAAAGAAGAAACAGAATTCATCTGGAGTTAGAACAATGCCATCTCCATTTCCGGGTATGGACCCATATTTAGAGCATCCTCAATTATGGCCAGAAGTACATCACTGGCTCCTCTCCGCATGCTCTCCTCTCCGCACTCGCAAAGAGCGCTCGTGCTTCGGGATGCGCTGCTTAGGCGCTCGTGCTTCGGGATGCGCTTCACAGAAAACGGTGAACAGTTGCCAACGGGCGCAAGACCACACCCAATGAAGTTCGGAGTTAGAGCAGTTCTAGGGTACTGGCACCTACCGGTGCTTCACTGTTAAGGTTAAAACCCCAATCGAGAGGTTTTCAACCCCAATCGAGAGGTTTTTGACCCCAATCGAGAGGTTTTTGACCCCAATCGAGAGGTTTTTGACCCCAATCGAGAGGTTTTTGACCCCAACCGAGAGGTTTTTGACCCCAGATTGTGTGCGCTCACTTGTAGTTGATAGCCGGGTGCCTCGACACGATGCATGTAATATAGCCCGCGCAGGTGGTCCCTGAGCGAAGTCGAAGAGAGCCGAAGGGCAGGCAATGTTGCGGAGTAGCCGGATCATGCACGGGTTCGGGCGGGGTGGCGATCGCCCCTTACACTATGCTACCACTCCCCGTGGTAGCATAGTGTAAGGGGCGATCGCGAGCAAACGGGAGACCAAACCCTAACCCCCGTGGTAGGACTCAGGGTATTTATTCTTCTTTAATCAACTTCCGGATCTGGAGCAGCATCAGAGATTTGCAAGCTTCTAGCTATAGGAGGTCGAGCAAACTGTTCCAATAGTTTCTGACGTGCATACCCGAGAATATTTCTGACAATACCGGGATCTGACAGGACAGCGTGGTATTGTGGCGTATCGTGTTCGCTACCTTTTTCTGCTTTCTTTAACCCCAGTACAGTTTTTACAGCATATCCAATCTGCTTCCAAGCCTCAGTTTTGATCTCCTTAACTTCTCCCTCAATGAAACTACCAGGACTGTTGAAACGTAGCTGACTGTACAGTTGACTCACTAACTTTTTGCGAATCTTATCAAAGTCCGTAACTTTTGGCAAATCTGCAAATGAATGGAAATTCGCCATGTATTGCTCGTAGCTAAAATTCATATTAGAACGCAGTGCTTCCTTTGTTGTGCTATCGATTGCCGAGTTTTCCAGAGTTTCAAACAGTGGAAGACTGTCAGGATTATGCACTTCATAGAACCAACGCAAATCCGTTATACTAGGATTTGTTTTCGGTCTTTCGTACTCAATCACATGCAGCTTGCGAAGCACTACCTTTTGGTTAAGTTCAGACTTGGCCCGATCGGGATTGTTCTGAACCAGGTTAATCCACTGCTTGCCAAGTTCTCTTTTCTTATTATTGCGACCGCACAAATTATCAATAATGTCATCTTCAGGAACTTGTTCATCCTTGAGTTGATGCTCGCCTACATGATATGCTATGTCTAACTTATCCTCGGTTGTTAAGGTTCCTCGATCTGTTACTTCAGTTTCCGGATCTAGCTCCTTACCTTTTTCTATTAACTCTTCCAATGTAGTTATACCAGTCAACCACTCATCCATGTGTTCGCAGAAGTGGAGACCATCCTTTATACATCTAGTAGTAGCATAGTCCGGTGCATCTCCAGCCTTGGGATAATCCCAAGCTCTGTGCATCCAGATCTTGATACTGTCCAGTTGTGCTGGAGGAACTCTGAGTGTTTCTTGGTATGACCGGATTTGCCGACCAATCAACCGCTGAATTACCTCAATGATTGATTCGGTTCTCTTGCCTAATCCGATTACTCCACAGAACGGGTTATTGATTCCCTCGCGGGCCATGCCAACAACAATGAGAAAGCGAGCGCAGTCTTTCGGAAGCTCCCAACCCTGCCCAGTCATTTTGAAGTTCTTGGTTTTCCAGCACTTTAGCCAGGGATGCTCTGTATCCAGTTTGTACCCTGGGACTGGTTTGCCGTCCTCATCCACTCCAGCACTGAAAACCACCTTGACTCTAAAGCCTTGTTCTGGTGGATATTCATAGAGGTTACTTTCAAAAACATTATCATTTAGATGCTTTGCTAAGACCTCCGCGTCATGCTTGCTCCTCACAGCAATCATGGCGTGCATGGGGTAAATTAAATCAGGTATAACTTCACTGGCATTTCTGTGCGATGCAGGTTTAGGAGTGATTTCTCCAGAAAACACCTTTTTACACAAGCGGTCAGCCTCAACCACATAAGACACAATTTTCTCAGCTACAGTTTTTGCTGGTTCGAGCTGCGTGTTATAGTCAGGTGTGTCCGGACTTCCCTCTATTTCATTACGCTGGCCACAAAAATGCTCTCGTGCATCAACTTCATCCACATAGTCAACCATCTTTGATTCGATAATTGATGCTTCCGATGAAGACAGGTATTTAAGGTTTTGCTGGTACTCATAAGCTTCCTGCAAACCACAGAGCGAAAACAGTACATAAGACGCTAAAACCTCACCTTTGGCATTGATTGGCGTGCTGGTCAGCCCAAAACAAAGGCTTCTGGTTGCTTGCTCTGCTAACTGAGCCACCTGCTCTACAGCGTAATGGGGTTCATCGAAGAAGACAATGGCAAACTTGCCTAAAATATGCTCAATGTTATCGCGAGGAATACCATTCTTCCGTTCCCATACCTGTTGTAAACAGGCAACAACTATATTATATTGTTCAAGCCACCAATCATTTTCCAACTTATCACTGCTTTCTACTACTCCCACCTTTGGGGTAATCTTGCAGATTTCATAGTCAACCACATCCTTTTCCAGTTCATTCGCTAGTTGGTCCCGTAGAGATTGCTCTTTCACCAAGACTAAAATCCGATCGACTCTGGGGTAAGCAACTCCTTTATCCCTTTTCAAAATTTGGTTGAGCGCAAAGCAAATTGCATGAATAGCCATTGTCTTACCTGCTCCAGTGATCCACGCTAGCAGATAGACTACTCGGTTGATTTGCGACCAGGGACGTTGGAAGTGTTCTGCCTGAGTCAAAATTTTCATATAAGCCAGGAAATACTGAGCATAGCGGAAGTTGTTTGGATCGCGATCTTTGTCGTAGTATAACTCCTGCGACCAATACTTGTCGGGCTTTACCCCTTTCTGAAGATTTAGATCTTCGCACAGGAACTGGTAGTTGCTGACTTCGTTCTTGCCTCCTTGCGATCGAGGCACGATATGGTCAACAACCAGCTTGGCTTCAGAGGCAGTTTTGTTTGTGTACCGGCATCGCGGGTTATCGTCATACGATGCGCATAAATCTCGCCACTGTTGTTGTGACATCCAGGTTGGCTTGGATACTCCCACTTTTTCCTTTCCTAAGTTTTTCACTGGTATAACTCCTGGTAATTTCCTCAAGGTTTTCTCGAGACGTCGCTGCGTATTTGCCTGAGCTTCAGCTTGGTGCGAGCTAGTGACCTCTGGATGCTACATTGACTCTCGCCTATTTGCACGGAACTCTACCCAAAAGGGTGATGGTCGCCAAGCGACCATTGGCAGTACCCCTGGTTCCCAAAGCCCCCAGAAGTATGCGAACTCCTGTAACCATTATTTCAGGCGCTTAACAGTCCAAATCAGCTTCCCCCCTTCCTTGCCAATGCAGTCGATGACGTAACCACCCTCTTCGATCGGCAAATTCCCACGTTTTTTGCGGGCTTCTAATTTATCTCGGTGCCAGTTTAGTAATTCCGATATCTCCGTGGTCGTCATCCTTTCAGATAGGGGATCGGAAGTGCTAGACTCTTGAGTTTCTAGCTTCTGGGCTACCGTTCCGGAAAAATCGGGCGTGACTGGTACATCAGAGTCTTTCTCAACCTGATTTGCGGCTTCAGGTGTCGGCAATGTCTCCTCTTTTGTGCTTTTAGCGCTCCCAGGAGACATTGAAGCGGTTTCTACGCTATCAAGGGGCTGTTCTGGCTGTGCTTCTGGCTGTGCCTCTGGCTGTGGAAGCTTCTTGCTGCGCGGGCTTCGAGTCTTGCGCTTTGTCTTACTGGGAATCACCCCATGACCACTGTCGTTCTCAACCTGATTTGCGGCTTCAGGTATCGGCAATGTCTCCTGGGTAGTGCTTTTAGCGCTCCCAGGAGACATTGAAGCGGTTTCTACGCTATCAAGGGGCTGTTCTGGCTGTGCTTCTGGCTGTGCCTCTGGCTGTGGAAGCTTCTTGCTGCGCGGGCTTCGAGTCTTGCGCTTTGTCTTACTGGGAATCACCCCATGACCACTGTCGTTTTGAGCTTCCACCGTTCCGGAAAAATCGGGGCTGGACTCTAGATGTAACAGTCCCTCTAGCAGTTCCGGACAAGTTTCGACCACAAACTTGTAAGTACGCTCCAGTTGCAACCACTTCTCGAAGGGCTGCTTGAATCGCTGTTCAAAGTAGTCGCTGAATGAATCGTAGGTCTTGTTCCCTTCCATCCATTGCGGAATTTTATACATCTGTTTTTCCTTGATGATGCTCAGGAGTTGGTAACATACAACCCAAGCTGTATCAATGCTTTGGGCGCACAAACCTATCCACTTATCCGCAAAGGCCGCCCTGGCTTCATCCGTGTTCAGCGTCTGATTAAACTAAGCCAGAGGGTTACCCCTCCGACTCGTCTTCAGAACCGGACGTGAGACTTTCACCTCATCCGGCTCCTCAATTTCGTCATCCAGGTTCAACCTGGCGCGGCTGCTATGACTGCCGTCTTCGGCAGATTTAGCATCATGGCAGTAATCATGCAGCAACTGGAGGTTAGGATACCTGTCCTTTCCACCCAATGAGGATGGTATGATGTGGTCCACTTCCCACCTGTCACCTTCCATAAACGTAAGTCCGCAGTGCTCGCACTTGCCCTTTTGTCTCTTCAGTAACTTGAGTACCCGCGTACTCACACTAGGGCTTTTCCTTAACCTTTTGCTCCAATACACCAAATCGCCGTTGAACGGGCTTACTACACCTTTCACTTTTACTTGTCTGACTATCTCAGTTTCAGAGTGCCGGTATAGCTCAATCTCGTTTCCGTTCTTGGTTTTACCGTTGAAGTTCCACTTTCTATCCCCTTTGGGTGTCCAGTACTTCTCGGCTATCCAGTGGTGTGGTTTGTTATGATGCCTTCTTGTAGCCCACTGCCATGTTAGTGTCCATAGGTAATCGTCCATGTCACCGTAAGTTTCCTTACTTACCACGGTCTTAAAGTAGTTACACCATCCCCGTATTACCGGGTTCAGCTTGGCTATTAGCGCCGCTTGTGGTGCCGCTCTGTGGCTGTGTACTATCTGTGATAGCCGTTCTTTATGATTTCTTATGGATTTTTCGCTGGGCTTGATTAGTGTCTTGAATCCCAGAGTAGTCCCATGAGTAGATTTACCGCTTCTGTGTTTCCCCACTTTGTATTGGCGGATATTGAACCCCAGGAAGTCAAAGCCCGGGTTATTTCCTTCCAAAGTGTGGGAGATGTTGGTTTTTTCAGCTTTTATCTCTAGACCTATCCCTGTTAACCATTGCTCAACAACTCCCTTTACTCGTTCTATCATTGACCGGTCATCGTGTATTACCACAAAATCGTCGGCATATCTGATTACTGTCAGTTTTTTTCCTTTCGCTTATCTTTGCTAGACCCATGACCTCATTTTCCAACCGTGTAGGGCTATATTGGCTAACAGTGGGGATATCACACCCCCTGTGGAGTCCCTGCATCTGTGGTCTGCCACGTTCCATGGTCCATCACCCCGGCTTTTAACCATGCCCGTATTTGTCTACGAATTGGTGATGTATTATTCAGTTTGTTAAGGAGCGCTGAGTGGCCAATCTTGTCAAAACACTTCGCAATATCCGCATCTAATACCCATTTGGGTTTGTATCTAATGCTGTTGAATATTGCTTCAATTGCATCATGGCATCCCCTTCCAGGTCTGAATCCATAGGAGTTAGGTTCAAATATCGCCTCCCATTCGGGTTCTAACGATAGCTTCACCAACCCCTGTAATGCGCGTTCGTACATCGTCGGTATTCCTAATGGCCGATGAGCATCCTTTCCTGGCTTCGGTATCCACACCCGGCGGGTGGGTTGTGCCTTGGCCATTCTGGTGATTCGTAGCCGCCTCACAAGGGGTTGACGTTCTGAGGGTTTTAACGCCGTGACGCTGTCAATCCCTGCCGTTTTCCTACCCTGGTTCTGTTGTGTTACCTGCCGTACCGCTATCATCTTTGCGGACCATGACCTGGTCAGTAACCCTTGGAGCCTGCGAACTTTACGCTTGTTGCCTTCCTGTGCCGCTCTGTAGATACGCTTTTGCAGCTTAAAGACTGCCCGCTCCAGCTTGCGCCAGGGGACTGCCTTCCAGTCATACACTCGTCTAATGCCGGTGTTCCGTGACATATGAACTACTACTTACTTTCTACTTTTTACGAAATCGTGAGGGCGTCAGCTCTATCCTGCTTATTACAAGCAAGCATTTGCTTCTCCACTCAATCTTTCCCGGTTGAGACCTGCCTAATGGGAGCAGATGTTGCGCCTGTGGTGGCTACTCTATCGTATCGACCGGTGATAGAGAGTACAGCAACCGGTTTACTTCGTTCCTACAGATGATTGTTTGTAACCTTAGATTGGACCCCTACGCCGGGTTTGTTGTCAGTGCTTATTGGTCGAAGATTCATTCGCCAATGACCTGTATCCTTTCCCTTTTGGGCCAGTGTGTCAGCCTTATTACACTGGTTATTCATTACGACGCTGCGGCCTTCGCTTCATGCTCATCATAGTTACTTGCTCGACGGTGACCGGTCTAGGCTACCAGTCAGAGCGCCTTCCCATCCCGCTTTACGGATTGATGCCATCGCTACCGCAGGGATGGTGCTGTCACTCCTGCACCTGGAGGGGTGGGCTTTCACCACCATCATCTATAAGTTCTCAGGGCTAATGAAACCCTGGTAGCGGTCCCATTTCTTGACTCGTGTCAAGTTGTTTTACGCTAAACGAATCGCACAAATCTACTGAATACGTAGGAGACATTGGCAGAAAGTTCCCATCCTGGATATATAGAGGCAGCTTCGCCTCGCCCATATATAGGGTTGTGTGGTTTTGTTGATGCTTGTATCGGTTTCAGAGATAAGGATCCTTGTGTGGTGGCAGTCCGACGATAGTTTCCCAGTTCTGCTTCCGTCACTGCTAATCTTACTTCCAGCTCGTTGCTGCGTTTTTCTGTTTCGACTAATCTTGTTTCCAGCTTTTCGATGCGCTTGAGTAGAATATTGGTCATGCTGTCGCTGCCTGGCAGATGCTCTGCCTGCTCTACTTCCGATGGTACCGAGGAGTTCGTTTCAAAGTAATTTGACAAAATTACCCCGATCGCACCGGACAACGACTTGAGCTGATGCTCTGTTTGGAATGTTATTAACCGCTCCCGTATATCTCCTTTAACTCTGATCGATATTTGGGAATTCTTGCTAGTCATTTTTTCCTCGTTAACCTCCCTCTTATCTAGTTTATTTTAACTTACTGAGTCTATACTATATCTCCATGACTGATATTTTTAAGACCGCAATCTCCCCGATCGCAGAATACTGATTGCCAACCACAAGCCCAACAAACTAGCCGCTGCAAACAACACGTCACTCACCACCGACATTTGGGACGTCCGAGCATTACTAGAAATAATTGCTGCTCCGATAATCAAGGAACCCACTACAATACTAAAGGAGAGCCTGTTTGCCGAATCATCCACACTCCGACGTAACGGATCTAGATCTTTGATGGTTAAATTCCACTTCAGGGTTTCCGAAGTTATTCGCTCTAGGAGTAACTCTACCATGCGCGGCGATTGCAAGGATACACTCTTCAGGTCCAAGGCCGTCCGCAATAAAGTCTCGATCGGCTTATCTCCCAGCAGTTGACGCCGAAATAAATCTGTCATCAACGGCTTGATTTCATCCAGTAAATTTACCTCCGAATTGAAACTACGGGCTACTCCTTCTAAATTTGCTAGGGCTTTGGCGTACAACCCCAGATTCCCCGGCAATTTTATTTTATTCTTGCGCGATATTTCCAGGATCTCGTAGAATACTTCACTAAAATTTATCTCCGACAGGCTGAGATTATAATACTTCCGCAGCATCCGATCGTAGTCGTTTTCCAAGCGACCCAAATTCACTGCCTGACTGGACTCCGACAGCTGTAATGTTAACTGAGCGCAACGCTGGGCGTCAATATTCACGATCGCCAACAGCATTTCTGTTAAAATTTGTTGGGTGCGGGGTCTAGTCGCCCGATCATGCCGCAGTCTAGCATTGCTAGCCGACCGTCCTGAAGATAAAATAAATTCCCCGGATGGGGGTCTGCATGAAAGAAGCCATCGATATACATCTGCTGAAAGAATGCACGGAACAGCAGAGTTGTTACCTGCCGCCGCTTTTCATCGGACTTACCGTTCGCCGTTACCGATAAATCTGCCGATAACAGGGGTTTGCCATCCAGCCATTCTAGTACCAATAACTTTTCTGTAGTCAGATGCCAGTAAACTGTAGGAATTACCAGTTCCTGGGAGTCAAACCAGGGACTGTTAGACATATTGCGCCGCAGTTGTTCGGTAAAGCTTGCTTCTTTGGTGAAATCTAATTCCGCCCGCAAGGCTTTACTAAATTCCTCGGCTAATGAGACAATATCATAGTCCTGTCCCCAGTCGCTGAGGGCAACTAACTCCGCTAACCCCTCGATCAAGGAAATATCTTGGGCTACTACTGTCTCAATGCCAGGGCGCTGAATTTTCAGGGCCACTTCCCGACCATCTACTAATGTTGCCTGATGCACTTGACCGATCGAACCTGCGGCAACTGCTTGATTATTAATGGCAGAAAATGTCTCGTGCAGGGGTCCGGGTAACTCTTGCCGCAGCATTACTTCTATCTGGGACCATGCTACTGGCGGCACTTTCCCTTGTAGGGAGGATAATGCTTCTATGTAGGCCCCCGGCAGAATGTCAGGGCGGGTACTCAGCAGTTGCCCCAGCTTGACATATACTGGACCCAATTCTACCAGAATATTTCGCAGCACGGCAGGTGTTGGCAGTCTGGGTTCCCCCGCTTTACTGCCTTTCATCAGTCCTTCGATGTAGTCCCAGCCATTCCGGAACAGTACCTCTAGTATTGCTCGCTGTCGCGAACTTGTCTTTGTTAATGAAAGCATCTTTTGTTCGTTGCTAATTGTTAGTTGTCATTAGTCATTACAGCAGATGCTCAAATTTCGGGTCATTTTTCAGCATTGCCAGAACCTTTTTGATCTCCTGGGTGCGGTCTTTTTTCACTAACAGGGTGACCTTGCCATCCCGCACTACTACCACATCAGACATGCCAATGGTAACAATAACTCCCTCGGCATCGGTGTCGTAGAGAATTGCTCCCTTGGTATCCATGCCTACATGCTCGGTTAATTCTAAATTGGGCTTGTCCCCTTGCAGCAACCGTGATAGGGCATTCCAGTCTCCTAAGTCGTCCCAGCCAAAATCTGCTGGCAGCACGTATGCTAGATCGGTCTTCTCCATTAAAGCATAGTCGATGGAAATTTTGGGTAGCTGACTGTAAGCGGCTTCCCCACGCGATCGCAGCAAGGTGACGATCGCAGGAGCATGTTTGCTCATCTCCTCTAGCAGCACCCCAGCCCGGAAGATAAACATACCACTATTCCAGCTAAAACTACCTGTGGCAATAAACTCGGCGGCTGTCTTTTCATCTGGCTTTTCGGTAAACCGCTTTACCTTATATACAGGCAACCCGGCAAAAATGCCTGTCTGTTGACCTTGTTCGATATACCCGTAGCCCGTGGCCGGATATGCTGGCTTTACTCCCAGGATGACAATGGCTGCTTCGTCATTCGAGGCGGCTAGCTGAGTTGCGGCATTGATGGTTTGGACAAAAGCTTCTCGGTCTGCGATCCAGTGGTCCGCCGGAAAAAACCCGATCGCCCGATCTTGGCCTTCACGCTGGGCGATCTTCAAAGTCGTCCAAGCCACTGCTGGTGCCGTATCCCGTCCTTCCGGTTCCGCTAGCAAGTTACTCTGGGGTAGTTGAGGTAGTTGTTGGAGTACCCCGTCAGCTAGTTGCCTGGAAGTACATACCCACAAGCCTTCCCAGCCCTTGGCGATGTTTAATAGTCGGTCTGCGGTCTCTTGCAGCAGACTCTTACCGCTGCCATCCAGACTGAGAAACTGTTTGGGTCGATCTTTGCGGCTGAGAGGCCAAAAGCGTTCTCCTTTGCCACCGGCGAGGAGAACGGGGATTAAGGTTCTGTTCATTCTCTGCTGTGAGCTAGCCTACTTTTTGCTATCCTACATGATTTAGATCGCTTGAGAATTGCTCATTGAGAATTGTTCATTGAGAATTGTTGATTCTTCGCTGTCAGCCCGCCGGGGGTTTGAACGGCGGGTTATCGGACTGTATCCTCAATACTTTGCGGGGCGACAGCGGGAATGCGATCGCCCTAATGGGAACGATAATTACATTGAGAGATTCTCCCAGGGCGCTAAAGATTTATAAGACATAACCAAACTCACCGCCATTAGGATGGGTAACGGTATCAATTAAGGTGGCAACCTCGCATTTTTTTAGCTGATATTCCGGTAATTCACGGTTTAATGAAACGCGCTTATAGTTCAAGCATTTTTATTTTTTTGTTTGAGGGTAATCAATTGAAATTTGTCATCTCTTGTACGCTTTAACCAGATAGTAATTACCGATAGATTAATTTCATTAACCCCAATAATTTTCCCTTCAACACGATGTTCCGTATTCATTGGTAGCATCTTCAATTGCTTCTGCTGTATCTGCTAATTGACCTTGTTGGGGGTTGTCTTGGGTGAACTTGGGCTAGAAATTTTGATTTATCATCTTCTTCTCTATGTTTGTTGCGAAAGGACAAGCTTGGATGATTTCTGGTACTGCTGGGGTCTCTACTATAATTAACCAGTCTGTTTCCTTTGCCATAACAATCCCCACCAGAAATGTAGAGACGCTGAACGGTTGCATCTCTACAGAAATCATTGACTTTGCCATCAGTCGATTGACGCCATATTTTTATTATTACATAAATTCTGATTGTCAACCATTTTTGGCACTCATTCCCAGTCTCTGGCTGGGAATGACTTTCAGAGGATCCCGCCTCCAGTTTATCACACTTACCTCGTTCCCAGTCTCTGGCGTCTCTGGCTGGGAATGAATATTCAGAGGCAGAGCCTCCAGTCCAGCACAGCTGGAAAATGATTACCAGTATAGCAGATGCGCGATCGCACCTGGCAACGAGCGAGTGACGTCAGTGCGATCGCTTCGGGATATCGTCCGGTACCTTTGCCATAACAACCCCCATCAGAAATGTCGAGACGCTGAACGGTTGCATCTCTACAGAAATCATCGACTTTGCCATCAGTCGATTGACGCCATATTTTTATTATTACATAAATTCTGATTGTCAACCATTTTTGGCACTCATTCCCAGTCTCTGGCTGGGAATGACTTTCAGAGGATCCCGCCTCCAGTTTATCACACTTACCTCGTTCCCAGTCTCTGGCGTCTCTGGCTGGGAATGAATATTCAGAGGCAGAGCCTCCAGTCCAGCACAGCTGGAAAATGATTACCAGTATAGCAGATGCGCGATCGCACCTGGCAACGAGCGAGTGACGTCAGTGCGATCGCTTCGGGATATCGTCCGGTACCTTTGCCATAACAACCCCCATCAGAAATGTCGAGACGCTGAACGGTTGCATCTCTACAGAAATCATCGACTTTGCCATCAGTCGATTGACGCCATATTTTTATTATTACATAAATTCTGATTGTCAACCATTTTTGGCACTCATTCCCAGTCTCTGGCTGGGAATGACTTTCAGAGGATCCCGCCTCCAGTTTATCACACTTACCTCGTTCCCAGTCTCTGGCGTCTCTGGCTGGGAATGAATATTCAGAGGCAGAGCCTCCAGTCCAGCACAGCTGGAAAATGATTACCAGTATAGCAGATGCGCGATCGCACCTGGCAACGAGCGAGTGACGTCAGTGCGATCGCTTCGGGATATCGTCCGGTACCTTTGCCATAACAACCCCCATCAGAAATGTCGAGACGCTGAACGGTTGCATCTCTACAGAAATCATCGACTTTACCATCAGTCGATTGACGCCATATTTTTATTATTAACCTAAGTTGCCACCTATAGAACCTCAACACCAATATCGGCCTTGCATCAGCCCAAATCCCCTTGTAATTTACCCCTAAATGGCATTTTGGCGGATATATTTGCCAAAAATAGCTGTCTGGGACGTAGAAATTTTTATAGGTCGCAACTTGAGTTATTACATAAATTCTGATTGTCAACCATTTTTGGCACTCATTCCCAGTCTCTGGCTGGGAATGACTTTCAGAGGATCCCGCCTCCAGTTTATCACACTTACCTCGTTCCCAGTCTCTGGCGTCTCTGGCTGGGAATGAATATTCAGAGGCAGAGCCTCCAGTCGAGCACAGCTGGGAAATGATTACCAGTATAGCAGATGCGCGATCGCACCTGGCAACGAGCGAGTGACGTCAGTGCGATCGCTTCGGGATATCGTCCGGTACCTTTGCCATAACAACCCCCACCAGAAATGTCGAGACGCTGAACGGTTGCATCTCTACAGAAATCATCGACTTTCGATTGACGCCATATTTTTATTATTACATAAATTCTGATTGTCAACCATTTTTGGCACTCATTCCCAGTCTCTGGCTGGGAATGACTTTCAGAGGATCCCGCCTCCAGTTTATCACACTTACCTCGTTCCCAGTCTCTGGCGTCTCTGGCTGGGAATGAATATTCAGAGGCAGAGCCTCCAGTCGAGCACAGCTGGGAAATGATTACCAGTATAGCAGATGCGCGATCGCACCTGGCAACGAGCGAGTGACGTCAGTGCGATCGCTTCGGGATATCGTCCGGTACCTTTGCCATAACAATCCCCACCAGAAATGTCGAGACGCTGAACGGTTGCATCTCTACAGAAATCATCGACTTTGCCATCAGTCGATTGACGCCATATTTTTATTATGGCGTTGCACATTTTGGGGATGATGCCTACGCATGCACATAACTTAAACTGGCTTGTAGTCTAGATTTAAGACTTCTGCAACTATGCCCATCATCCCGTAATTGTGCAACGCCAAGTAAGAAGTGCATCGGACCACAGAAAAGAAGGGGAAGGTTTTATCGACGCTACACGCTACGCTGGTAAGGTCGATAAAACCTTCCCCAGTCGCTTTCAGTTCCTTAAGACTCGCATTGGACGGCGTCCAGCAGGATACAGCGATGTCTCCTGTGTGCCGTATGGACCCTGGGACAAGAGCTCTGGCTGGAGATATCTCCTGTGGTGTGGTCTGTTCCGATCCGATGTCTCCTGTGTGCCGTATGGACCCTGGGACAAGAGTTCTGGCTTGGGATTAATCGAGCGTGAATATGCTGAATTTAAAAGTTGAATCAAAGGTCTTGAGCGGGTGATACCACGGCTTTGAGCTTGGCAGAAAAATCAGAATCTGCTGGAGTAAATTGGCTAATCGGCTCAGACTTAGAGTTAGAGTTAGACTTAGAGCCTCCCGGCTGGGTGTTGCTTGTGGGTTCGAGATTGTTGGTTTCTCTCTGTCGGGCAGCCAATTCTTTTAAATTCAGCGTCGCTGCCCGATCGCCAGTACTGTCTGGCGACTCGGAGGGTGGTTCAGTTGATGAATCTTGATGGGCATATACCTCGGCTGGAGTAGTTTCTGCCGGTAGGTCGGCCAACTGCTCACTGGAGTTTTCTGGCTCTATCAGATCTAAAGGCATCCTGCTGCAAACAATGCGTTCAAATTCCAGGTTGAAATGACAGACTGGCTGACCCAGCCGATGCCACAAGGCTAAGATTTGCTCAACCGAAATAGCTTTGTAGCGTCCTTGATACAGTGCCTCAATCACAGCTAAGCGTACCCACCCCGACTGACCTGTACTTCCGAGGCGCTTGATTAATCTACTGACCGTTTCGCGGTCACATAGCTCAAAGCTATAATGAATCAGCAGGGCAGCGGCTTCGGTTAAGGCCTTTGAGGTTGCCACTGGTATATCCCACTTGTTTTGACATGCTATTTTTGCATCTTCTGAGGTTATACTCCTCGCCTCGCCCCACAAGATGTCTATTGGTGCCAATTGGGATAGTTTCGTAGCTACTTTTGTCATGCCTTATACCATTGCCGATACCTTGTCAGTTGTCAGTTGTCAGTTGTCAGTTGTGAATTGTCAGGGCGTTGCCGGGATGATAGTGGTTATTAATTGTTGATTGTTGACTGTTGGTTTTATATTCATAAATTTTCATATATTTATATCTTGCCAAATTCTCTTCAATTCTCTATTTTCAATTCTCTATTTTCAACATCACCATCTCCTGAACGCACTTGCGATTCAGAAAAAGATTCAGTGCTGCCAGTGCTGCTAAAGTCACTGATGCGGAAGTTGAAGGCACCAAGCCCTAGCACTGGATTGTAGCGCAAGCTCATTCCGTAGGTGCGGCGGCTGTATTCCAAGGTGTAGTCGGTACTCAGACCTTCACTATTATCCAAATTGATCTTCGTTCGCACCCCCAACCGAAATGGCCCATAAATCTGCTGGGTGAGTTGGGCCGTGAGGACTCTGACGTCTGCAATTCGATCGAACTTAAAGGGCGATTCACCATTGCGGATAAATTGAGAGTACACCAGACTAAAGCCAGTATAGTCAAACCAGGGACGGGAGAAATGACCCAATTGTCCTTGCAGTCCAATAGAGCCCTTGAGGGAGGATTGGTTTTCACCATTACTGTAGGTACTGGTGGTGCCCACAATTCGAGAAATCAACTGGATGTATGGCACCACTGGTGTTGGCGTGTATCTCAATCCAGCTTCAGCCGTTGCCGGTAGGGCCTCTCCCTGCCAGAGAATAAAATCTCGGTTCAGGGTCGCACTGGTTTGAAAGCGATTTAAGGTGATATTCTCTTCCGGATCGAAGGGGTCGGAGATCGAGCTGCGGCGGTCCGTCTTGGCCTTCACCTCCTGATAGCCAATTTGATAGTTGAAATTAATGCCAGTATCTCCTAACTGGATCGCTGGCGATGTCAGGACCGCACCGATACTCCTTTGCACGGTTTGATATCCCAGGGAGCCGTTGAACAGCCGATCGCGATAGCTATATTCTCCTGTCAGGGTATAGTCCTTGATGGACTGAGACACCCGCAGACTTGCACGGGCTGTATCTCCGACATCGTCAAAACCTACAAAAGCAGCCTTTGAGCGCAATAAAGTAGTGCTCGTTAGCCTCATGTTCAGATCCGCTTTTAGTCCATAGATGCTCAGGTCGTTGAATTTTCCCTCTTTGAGCGCCCTCTGGAGATAAAACTGCGGTGTCAAGCTCAAAGATATTTTATCCGTGGCGATCGGCTTAAACCTGCGCTCTACGAACAGCCCTCCCGGTCACGATCGTCAAAACCGAAGCTTACTATTGCTGGTTCTCTGTCTCTGCGGTCGATCAGCAATCTATCTCGCAATAGAGACACAGACAGACGTTGATCGAACACCAAGCGGGCTTTGCTTGTCCTCACCTCATCTTGTAAAGCTGAGAGCCTAGTGAGAGTGGCTCTATTCGCTCTCACTTCTAATTCCGGTGGTGAAAACGGATCGTTAGTGAAGCGAATATTAGTAGCTTTCCATCCAGCAGGCGTGAAGTCAATCTGTTCTGCCTCAAACCGCAAGCGCCTGATCCCCCCCTGCTTCCGGGATGTTGCCATCACCACCGATACTCACCCCACCAGTCCCTATGACATTTTCCGGGGGTCGATCTGCCCCCAGGGGTTCGCCTACTGTTCCTGTTGCTACTGTCGTGGCATCCAAAGAAGTCGTCCCATTACCGGACAGGTCTTCCGAGGTTGTGGGCACAAAAATCGAGCCTCTCGCCGCCGATATCACCCCAGTTCCATGTACAAAGTTGTACTCAAAGCGTTCTCCTAGCAATAGTTGCTCTCCTGTGAGCAGGGACACGTTTCCCTGTGCCACTGCTATTCTATTTACCAAATTCACTTGCAGCTTGGCCGCCTGAAGCAGAGCATTTCCAAACCTCATCTGAACATTCCCGGAAGCTGTAAATACTTGCCGTCTGGTGTCGTATTCTTGCTGGTCTGCTGTTAATTGAATTAGGGATTGCTGGAGTTCGGGAGCGATCGCCTCCTGGGGAGCGGATGGCCCTGTCTCCCGGTCCAACGGGTCGGGCGCAGCCGGGGCCTGCGCAGCAGTATCATTCCTTGTTACCTCCGGCAGCTGCCTTGCTTGTCCTGCAGCCGATTTAATTGGTAAGCCCACTGTCATTGGTGGTCCTAGCAGTTTTGCCGATGCTGCTGGTGCCACAGTCAGCCACACATATCTTACCGCCGGTTCCATTACGGACTCTGGCGGTAAGTTGTAGACTATAGGAGGCTGTTCTGGCGGCGGTACTGGGGGGTAGGGCATAGTTCTATAAATTCCAAAACACAGCCCCAGACCGATGCAACTCTGAGCACGCAACAGCGTAAGCGTGCGACTCCGGAGCGCTAGCTGGTGGCAGCTTTTCTGCGTACTGGTGTACGCCGCCCTTACTCATACTTACTCTGGTGTGGGTGAAAATGAGGGTACCAGTTTACTCCATATCCTGCCGTCCGGGGTTGCGGGAGGGATCGTTAGACAAAAAGCCAAACACGAATAAACCCACGAAGAAGAGCACAACGATGTTAACAACGATTTTCAGAGTCAGCATAGGGATGTTTCCAAAAGACCATAATTCTTATCATACCGAAAATTTGCCCCATTGCTACTGTCCCCGAAACCATTTCCATATCCCGATCGCCCGTTCTTCCAACCACAGGATACCCCTGTCTAGCCATGCTAATATCTTCTCTAGGGGGTGCTTTACATAGCCGTTGGGAGTGGCAGCGGTTTCTATCCAGTCCGGTGTCAGCTCTATATATATGTTATCCCCGGGTGACCGTTGTGCTACAGCTTGTTTCCTCCCCCCTCGTTCCCACGGCTCCGCCTGGGAACGTGCTAGGGTGCCAAATACATTTACCCAGTCGGAAACTTCAACTTGTGAACTGCTTTGGGCTTCTCTGGAAAATGTCTGAGGTTGGGCAACTGCTTGCTCTGGCCGCCGCAGGATGCGCAATATATGATTTTTTACTGACTTGCCCACGAGAGGCGTGAGCGCCTTTTCTGCTCCTGTTAATCTCCGTTCGCAATCGCGTAAGGCCGGTAATCTTGTAGCGGGGGGGTCCGGGAGCCTGCGTGCATCGCTGCTGCTCTTTTCGGATCCACTCTTCTTACTTCCTGTCAGTTGCTGCACCTGTTCGTCAGCTGTTCCTGGCAGGTTTTTATCACCTCTCTTGTTGCCAAAAAAGTACGCGATCGCCGCTCCGATCGGGGCGAAAATATTCTGTTTTTCCCTAGCCTTACCATCTGTTACTTCCGACGCCTGAGAGTTCCACAGTTCCTTCACCTCGGACCGATCCAACTCAGCCTGGTTCCCAGTCGATCTCTGCGAAGCCTCTTGTTGATTATTATCGCGTAACAACTGCGGATAAGACTGGATACGTCTCACCTTATTTTTTATTCCTTGCCATCCCGATCGCGTAGCGTGCGCGCAGCGCATTCGCCCCTCTGAGAAAGGCTGTTCCGTTCGCGCTAGGGTAGCGCCAGCCATGCCCTTCCCTGTTAGTTGCTTCACATCTACTGAGTCTGAATCAGCTGACAAGTGCTTGTTACCTCTCTTCTTGCCAAAAAAGTAAGCGATCGCTGATATAATCAGGGCGAAAATATTCTGTTTTTCCCGATCGCTACCATCTGTTACTGACTCTGTCTGGCTTGGAGTCTCTGTTCTTTCCCTTGTTTTACCCTCTATTTCTCTCGGACTTTCCCGTATTATCGATATCTGACATTCCAGATATGCTATGAAGCTATCTAGCTTGCGGGAGATAGCGATCGCTTCTGGTTCCCCTTGCGCGAGTTCCCTGCTTGGCCGATGTACTAAACTTGATTCACCACAAAGGTCGATCGCCCGCGCCACTGTTCCTTTCTGTTCCCAGGCCATTACTTGCCCTAAAAGGCGAATCAGTAGTAAGGTAGTTTTGCTAGCAGCTAACTTCCCCCAGGTTGGAGGTCTTTGGCCCGTAGCCATCTGCCGCAGGTGACGCCGATATTTAGCCAGTTGCCAAATAATTAATTGCTGTAGTTCTTTCTGCTGCTGCTGAGTAAATACATCCAGTTCCTGATTGTCCGCTGTGACTAAGACTATATTTTTGCTTGTCAACTCTGTAGCGAGGCCCCGAATCACTTGTCCTTTGTACCCGCCCCTTGGATCTACTGTCCTCGGGGTGGCCTCCGGCAGGCGGTCAGCTTTCTCTTGTTGCTTCGGACTCACCAAAGGAGTATTGTTGACAATCAAATCCCAATGCTGGAGTACATTTGGCTTCGGCGACTGCAGTCCGACAACGTCAGGGGTTAATACTAACTCCCCTTCTTCAGGAAGCACTGCTAGCAGCACTTCCTGAATGGGCCTGTCCACATCGGGGGCCTCCTCTCGTAATTGCGGTAATTGTGCTTTTACTGCTTGTCCCAGCTGTCTGAAGGCTAGTCTGGTTGTTTGCAATAATAGGTAAACTGGGTAAATCACTACCTGCGCGGCCCAGGACACTGCCACCTTCATCTGTCGGATCGCCCGAGCGCCCTTCTCTACTAACCGGCGATATTGGGGCACCAGCAAGTTTAATAATCTGCTTTGATAAGGACCATTGTCAGACATAATATTTTCTTATTTATTAAGAGTGGTTCGCGGTAGGAGCCATGAACCAAAACCAAAAGCCTGATTTTACCTATATATTTACTCTACATCCATCACTCCTCTTTTTTCTTCAGCATTCAACTGTCAGTTGTCAGTGGTTAGTTGTCAGTTGCTCCGGACGTCTCGCCTGGGAGCAGGTTTTTCCTTAACGCCGTGCCGCACTGCGCTAAAAACCTGGTTTCTGGGCTAGTTTCTGGGCTACTGGTGCTCTTGAGATGCTGCCTTGGCCTAACAGGGAGCATCTTAGACTTCGGACTACCCTTCTCCGCTTGTTGCGCTCGCCTCGTCTACACTGGAAGACGCCGCTTCCTCTCCAGGCGCTTCCGCAGCTTCAGGTGCCGGTTCTTGGGTTGTTTCAGTAGTGACAGGACCTTCTTCAATGTTTAGTAAATTTCCCAAATCTACACCATCGCAGGCCACGAGTGTCAATGCCATAACTCCAGCTCCCGCTCATAGAGGGAGCCCAGCAACTCTTTGACGATTTGGACGACGAGACCGCGCACCCAGCCTCGCTGTGTCTCCTGGTCGGGAGATGTCCCTCACAGTTGAATTTTTCCATTGCCTCCTACAAGCGGCTTGCGCTCAATGAACATATGCATGAACTTATTTATTTATTTCCTTGTTTGAGCCAACGAAAGATTAAATCACACCCGAACTGCCAGACGCTGCTTGCCTACGGGGCTATAGCCTCCTGATTCTGTCCGGAGTGTTGATTCTAACGATGATGCAAATTATTTTGGGGCAGATTTTCGGCTTTTTCACCTGAGTATTTATACTTACATATTACTTGCTGTCTTGTAAGACAAAAGTAGCGCAGTCCAGACGCTTTTGTGTTACACATTATGTCCTACAATTTGTCGTGCGGAATGTAGGTTTAAATGTCTCCAAAAAGAGGGCGCCTCATATCCGAGGGGTTGGTTGGCCTGTTCTTCATTCATAAGTAATCCTTATCATTCGTGCTCGCTAACCACCTATTATATCTTAACCTGTAAAAAACCCTGAGTATTTTTACTCAGGTTCTCTACTTTTGCAAGAGGTCTAATACTAATACGCTGACTGTGTGCGCATTTTGCACCAAGCGTGGAGCGCCTCTTCGCTTGTTTGTAGTTACGACACTTGCAGGGATTCGTTTGTTCTAACCATAGGCTTTTTTCCTAGCGGCATCGCCCTTTCCTACATTTAGTCCTCGGGAAGCACCACGATGATGTTATTCTGCAGCACCTCACGCGGTCACTCCCGTACCTGGAGGAGGGGAATTGAACCCCCATGAATCCTGAGTTACTGACACAAGTCCAGCCCGACTGTCGCTATATTTCAGCTTACGCCGGAACGATTCGCACAACCCAACCTACAACTAAACCTTGCGGTCAAGAACATATTATCCCCATTTGTCAACTGCGACACAAAGCCGCCTTGCGACTATCAAACACCTTCACGACTCCGTTAATCACCACTTGGAGCACGTGAGAGTCGCAACCAGAGATAAAATCCTCAGCAGAAATATTGCCCTTAAAGAACTCCTTCGCCCGCTTCAACTGGTAGAGAATCTCGTCAAACCCCTGATATTTGACCATAAACGTTGTTAAGGGTGAGTTTTTTAATATCGTAAGCTGAGCTTTTGGTTCGTCCCACTTCCAACAACTTCACACCTCACATTCAATCTCAGTTTTCGGTTCATAGTGCTTCTCAATTATTGGCAGCATATTGGGCAATCCTCCTGCTACCATAGTCGAAAGGGGGAAGATCCTGCCCCAAACCGTAGAGACAGAGCCTCCAGAATGGCGATCGACGCCAGTTTGCCTTCCCAGGGTAGGGGTCGAACTGGGAATCGCTTCCCAATCCTCCCGTTCGGAACCGTGCTTGCGACTTTCACCGCACACGGCTACTGGTTGGTAAGTCCTTGTCATGGATAGCACTATCAGAGTTACCTCCTACTGGCCTTGTCTTGTGAGATTTGGCCCCCAATGGTTGTCAGTAGACTGTTTTTAATGCCTTAGCTCCGGAAGGTTCGCAGAGGATATATCCCGATAAAACCTTGAACCTGCTCTTTACTAACTTTTAGCCGTAAAATTTGGTTGGCCTCCGAGTTTTTACCCGGCTAAGGTCTTCTAGTCCATAAATCCGACTTTTGGGATTTCTCCCTAGTAACTGGAAAAATGGGGTTAATTTCTCCTTGACTTCTTACCATATCCGTCCTACGTCAGCTCTGGTTACCCAGTATCGCCTACATTACTATAGGCGTTATCCCAAGCATTACCCTGGGCATTGGCTTCTTAGGACATCCCTCCCCGACGGCTTGCGTTTATCATCTAACTGGTCCGAGGGGGACAGCACATCGGAGGTTACTTCGTTCCTTGGTATCATTTCATGATGCTTTTAGACCCTTACTCTCCCCCGGAGTTCTGTGGACGCATTGTTTAACCAGATAAAACGGTCAACACTAACTACCATTTCCCTTTTGGGCCAGCGTATTAGCCTTATTCCGCTGGTCTAGTATAACGAGGTTTA
>JACONN010000003.1 GCA_014323675.1 Hormoscilla sp. GM7CHS1pb
CAGATGCGCGATCGCACCTGGCAACGAGCGGAGTGACGTCAGTGCGATCGCTTCGGGATATCGTCCGGTACCTTTGCCATAACAACCCCCACCAGAAATGTCGAGACGCTGAACGGTTGCATCTCTACAGAAATCATCGACTTTCGATTGACGCCATATTTTTTATTATTACATAAATTCTGATTGTCAACCATTTTTGGCACTCATTCCCAGTCTCTGGCTGGGAATGACTTTCAGAGGATCCCGCCTCCAGTTTATCACACTTACTACCTCGTCCCCAGTCTCTGGCGTCTCTGGCTGGGAATGAATATTCAGAGGCAGAGCCTCCAGTCGAGCACAGCTGGGAAATGATTACCAGTATAGCAGATGCGCGATCGCACCTGGCAACGAGCGAGTGACGTCAGTGCGATCGCTTCGGGATATCGTCCGGTACCTTTGCCATAAACAATCCCCACCAGAAATGTCGAGACGACGCTGAACGGTTGCATCTCTACAGAAATCATCGACTTTGCCATCAGTCGATTGACGCCATATTTTTATTATGGCGTTGCACATTTTGGGGATGATGCCTACGCATGCACATAACTTAAACTGGCTTGTAGTCTAGATTTAAGACTTCTGCAACTATGCCCATCATCCCGTAATTGTGCAACGCCAAGTAAGAAGTGCATCGGACCACAGAAAAAGAAGGGGAAGGTTTTATCGACGCTACACGCTACGCTGGTAAGGTCGATAAAACCTTCCCCAGTCGCTTTCAGTTCCTTAAGACTCGCATTGGACGGCGTCCAGCAGGATACAGCGATGTCTCCTGTGTGCCGTATGGACCCTGGGACAAGAGCTCTGGCTGGAGATATCTCCTGTGGTGTGGTCTGTTCCGATCCGATGTCTCCTGTGTGCCGTATGGACCCTGGGACAAGAGTTCTGGCTTGGGATTAATCGAGCGTGAATATGCTGAATTTAAAAGTTGAATCAAAGGTCTTTGAGCGGGTGATACCACGGCTTTGAGCTTGGCAGAAAAATCAGAATCTGCTGGAGTAAATTGGCTAATCGGCTCAGACTTAGAGTTAGAGTTAGACTTAGAGCCTCCCGGCTGGGTGTTGCTTGTGGGTTCGAGATTGTTGGTTTCTCTCTGTCGGGCAGCCAATTCTTTTAAATTCAGCGTCGCTGCCCGATCGCCAGTACTGTCTGGCGACTCGGAGGGTGGTTCAGTTGATGAATCTTGATGGGCATATACCTCGGCTGGAGTAGTTTCTGCCGGTAGGTCGGCCAACTGCTCACTGGAGTTTTCTGGCTCTATCAGATCTAAAGGCATCCTGCTGCAAACAATGCGTTCAAATTCCAGGTTGAAATGACAGACTGGCTGACCCAGCCGATGCCACAAGGCTAAGATTTGCTCAACCGAAATAGCTTTGTAGCGTCCTTGATACAGTGCCTCAATCACAGCTAAGCGTACCCACCCCGACTGACCTGTACTTCCGAGGCGCTTGATTAATCTACTGACCGTTTCGCGGTCACATAGCTCAAAGCTATAATGAATCAGCAGGGCAGCGGCTTCGGTTAAGGCCTTTGAGGTTGCCACTGGTATATCCCACTTGTTTTGACATGCTATTTTTGCATCTTCTGAGGTTATACTCCTCGCCTCGCCCCACAAGATGTCTATTGGTGCCAATTGGGATAGTTTCGTAGCTACTTTTGTCATGCCTTATACCATTGCCGATACCTTGTCAGTTGTCAGTTGTCAGTTGTCAGTTGTGAATTGTCAGGGCGTTGCCGGGATGATAGTGGTTATTAATTGTTGATTGTTGACTGTTGGTTTTATATTCATAAATTTTCATATATTTATATCTTGCCAAATTCTCTTCAATTCTCTATTTTCAATTCTCTATTTTCAACATCACCATCTCCTGAACGCACTTGCGATTCAGAAAAAGATTCAGTGCTGCCAGTGCTGCTAAAGTCACTGATGCGGAAGTTGAAGGCACCAAGCCCTAGCACTGGATTGTAGCGCAAGCTCATTCCGTAGGTGCGGCGGCTGTATTCCAAGGTGTAGTCGGTACTCAGACCTTCACTATTATCCAAATTGATCTTCGTTCGCACCCCAACCGAAATGGCCCATAAATCTGCTGGGTGAGTTGGGCCGTGAGGACTCTGACGTCTGCAATTCGATCGAACTTAAAGGGCGATTCACCATTGCGGATAAATTGAGAGTACACCAGACTAAAGCCAGTATAGTCAAACCAGGGACGGGAGAAATGACCCAATTGTCCTTGCAGTCCAATAGAGCCCTTGAGGGAGGATTGGTTTTCACCATTACTGTAGGTACTGGTGGTGCCCACAATTCGAGAAATCAACTGGATGTATGGCACCACTGGTGTTGGCGTGTATCTCAATCCAGCTTCAGCCGTTGCCGGTAGGGCCTCTCCCTGCCAGAGAATAAAATCTCGGTTCAGGGTCGCACTGGTTTGAAAGCGATTTAAGGTGATATTCTCTTCCGGATCGAAGGGGTCGGAGATCGAGCTGCGGCGGTCCGTCTTGGCCTTCACCTCCTGATAGCCAATTTGATAGTTGAAATTAATGCCAGTATCTCCTAACTGGATCGCTGGCGATGTCAGGACCGCACCGATACTCCTTTGCACGGTTTGATATCCCAGGGAGCCGTTGAACAGCCGATCGCGATAGCTATATTCTCCTGTCAGGGTATAGTCCTTGATGGACTGAGACACCCGCAGACTTGCACGGGCTGTATCTCCGACATCGTCAAAACCTACAAAAGCAGCCTTTGAGCGCAATAAAGTAGTGCTCGTTAGCCTCATGTTCAGATCCGCTTTTAGTCCATAGATGCTCAGGTCGTTGAATTTTCCCTCTTTGAGCGCCCTCTGGAGATAAAACTGCGGTGTCAAGCTCAAAGATATTTTATCCGTGGCGATCGGCTTAAACCTGCGCTCTACGAACAGCCCTCCCGGTCACGATCGTCAAAACCGAAGCTTACTATTGCTGGTTCTCTGTCTCTGCGGTCGATCAGCAATCTATCTCGCAATAGAGACACAGACAGACGTTGATCGAACACCAAGCGGGCTTTGCTTGTCCTCACCTCATCTTGTAAAGCTGAGAGCCTAGTGAGAGTGGCTCTATTCGCTCTCACTTCTAATTCCGGTGGTGAAAACGGATCGTTAGTGAAGCGAATATTAGTAGCTTTCCATCCAGCAGGCGTGAAGTCAATCTGTTCTGCCTCAAACCGCAAGCGCCTGATCCCCCCCCTGCTTCCGGGATGTTGCCATCACCACCGATACTCACCCCACCAGTCCCTATGACATTTTCCGGGGGTCGATCTGCCCCCAGGGGTTCGCCTACTGTTCCTGTTGCTACTGTCGTGGCATCCAAAGAAGTCGTCCCATTACCGGACAGGTCTTCCGAGGTTGTGGGCACAAAAATCGAGCCTCTCGCCGCCGATATCACCCCAGTTCCATGTACAAAGTTGTACTCAAAGCGTTCTCCTAGCAATAGTTGCTCTCCTGTGAGCAGGGACACGTTTCCCTGTGCCACTGCTATTCTATTTACCAAATTCACTTGCAGCTTGGCCGCCTGAAGCAGAGCATTTCCAAACCTCATCTGAACATTCCCGGAAGCTGTAAATACTTGCCGTCTGGTGTCGTATTCTTGCTGGTCTGCTGTTAATTGAATTAGGGATTGCTGGAGTTCGGGAGCGATCGCCTCCTGGGGAGCGGATGGCCCTGTCTCCCGGTCCAACGGGTCGGGCGCAGCCGGGGCCTGCGCAGCAGTATCATTCCTTGTTACCTCCGGCAGCTGCCTTGCTTGTCCTGCAGCCGATTTAATTGGTAAGCCCACTGTCATTGGTGGTCCTAGCAGTTTTGCCGATGCTGCTGGTGCCACAGTCAGCCACACATATCTTACCGCCGGTTCCATTACGGACTCTGGCGGTAAGTTGTAGACTATAGGAGGCTGTTCTGGCGGCGGTACTGGGGGGTAGGGCATAGTTCTATAAATTCCAAAACACAGCCCCAGACCGATGCAACTCTGAGCACGCAACAGCGTAAGCGTGCGACTCCGGAGCGCTAGCTGGTGGCAGCTTTTCTGCGTACTGGTGTACGCCGCCCTTACTCATACTTACTCTGGTGTGGGTGAAAATGAGGGTACCAGTTTACTCCATATCCTGCCGTCCGGGGTTGCGGGAGGGATCGTTAGACAAAAAGCCAAACACGAATAAACCCACGAAGAAGAGCACAACGATGTTAACAACGATTTTCAGAGTCAGCATAGGGATGTTTCCAAAAGACCATAATTCTTATCATACCGAAAATTTGCCCCATTGCTACTGTCCCCGAAACCATTTCCATATCCCGATCGCCCGTTCTTCCAACCACAGGATACCCCTGTCTAGCCATGCTAATATCTTCTCTAGGGGGTGCTTTACATAGCCGTTGGGAGTGGCAGCGGTTTCTATCCAGTCCGGTGTCAGCTCTATATATATGTTATCCCCGGGTGACCGTTGTGCTACAGCTTGTTTCCTCCCCCCTCGTTCCCACGGCTCCGCCTGGGAACGTGCTAGGGTGCCAAATACATTTACCCAGTCGGAAACTTCAACTTGTGAACTGCTTTGGGCTTCTCTGGAAAATGTCTGAGGTTGGGCAACTGCTTGCTCTGGCCGCCGCAGGATGCGCAATATATGATTTTTTACTGACTTGCCCACGAGAGGCGTGAGCGCCTTTTCTGCTCCTGTTAATCTCCGTTCGCAATCGCGTAAGGCCGGTAATCTTGTAGCGGGGGGTCCGGGAGCCTGCGTGCATCGCTGCTGCTCTTTTCGGATCCACTCTTCTTACTTCCTGTCAGTTGCTGCACCTGTTCGTCAGCTGTTCCTGGCAGGTTTTTATCACCTCTCTTGTTGCCAAAAAAGTACGCGATCGCCGCTCCGATCGGGGCGAAAATATTCTGTTTTTCCCTAGCCTTACCATCTGTTACTTCCGACGCCTGAGAGTTCCACAGTTCCTTCACCTCGGACCGATCCAACTCAGCCTGGTTCCCAGTCGATCTCTGCGAAGCCTCTTGTTGATTATTATCGCGTAACAACTGCGGATAAGACTGGATACGTCTCACCTTATTTTTTATTCCTTGCCATCCCGATCGCGTAGCGTGCGCGCAGCGCATTCGCCCCTCTGAGAAAGGCTGTTCCGTTCGCGCTAGGGTAGCGCCAGCCATGCCCTTCCCTGTTAGTTGCTTCACATCTACTGAGTCTGAATCAGCTGACAAGTGCTTGTTACCTCTCTTCTTGCCAAAAAAGTAAGCGATCGCTGATATAATCAGGGCGAAAATATTCTGTTTTTCCCGATCGCTACCATCTGTTACTGACTCTGTCTGGCTTGGAGTCTCTGTTCTTTCCCTTGTTTTACCCTCTATTTCTCTCGGACTTTCCCGTATTATCGATATCTGACATTCCAGATATGCTATGAAGCTATCTAGCTTGCGGGAGATAGCGATCGCTTCTGGTTCCCCTTGCGCGAGTTCCCTGCTTGGCCGATGTACTAAACTTGATTCACCACAAAGGTCGATCGCCCGCGCCACTGTTCCTTTCTGTTCCCAGGCCATTACTTGCCCTAAAAGGCGAATCAGTAGTAAGGTAGTTTTGCTAGCAGCTAACTTCCCCCAGGTTGGAGGTCTTTGGCCCGTAGCCATCTGCCGCAGGTGACGCCGATATTTAGCCAGTTGCCAAATAATTAATTGCTGTAGTTCTTTCTGCTGCTGCTGAGTAAATACATCCAGTTCCTGATTGTCCGCTGTGACTAAGACTATATTTTTGCTTGTCAACTCTGTAGCGAGGCCCCGAATCACTTGTCCTTTGTACCCGCCCCTTGGATCTACTGTCCTCGGGGTGGCCTCCGGCAGGCGGTCAGCTTTCTCTTGTTGCTTCGGACTCACCAAAGGAGTATTGTTGACAATCAAATCCCAATGCTGGAGTACATTTGGCTTCGGCGACTGCAGTCCGACAACGTCAGGGGTTAATACTAACTCCCCTTCTTCAGGAAGCACTGCTAGCAGCACTTCCTGAATGGGCCTGTCCACATCGGGGGCCTCCTCTCGTAATTGCGGTAATTGTGCTTTTACTGCTTGTCCCAGCTGTCTGAAGGCTAGTCTGGTTGTTTGCAATAATAGGTAAACTGGGTAAATCACTACCTGCGCGGCCCAGGACACTGCCACCTTCATCTGTCGGATCGCCCGAGCGCCCTTCTCTACTAACCGGCGATATTGGGGCACCAGCAAGTTTAATAATCTGCTTTGATAAGGACCATTGTCAGACATAATATTTTCTTATTTATTAAGAGTGGTTCGCGGTAGGAGCCATGAACCAAAACCAAAAGCCTGATTTTACCTATATATTTACTCTACATCCATCACTCCTCTTTTTTCTTCAGCATTCAACTGTCAGTTGTCAGTGGTTAGTTGTCAGTTGCTCCGGACGTCTCGCCTGGGAGCAGGTTTTTCCTTAACGCCGTGCCGCACTGCGCTAAAAACCTGGTTTCTGGGCTAGTTTCTGGGCTACTGGTGCTCTTGAGATGCTGCCTTGGCCTAACAGGGAGCATCTTAGACTTCGGACTACCCTTCTCCGCTTGTTGCGCTCGCCTCGTCTACACTGGAAGACGCCGCTTCCTCTCCAGGCGCTTCCGCAGCTTCAGGTGCCGGTTCTTGGGTTGTTTCAGTAGTGACAGGACCTTCTTCAATGTTTAGTAAATTTCCCAAATCTACACCATCGCAGGCCACGAGTGTCAATGCCATAACTCCAGCTCCCGCTCATAGAGGGAGCCCAGCAACTCTTTGACGATTTGGACGACGAGACCGCGCACCCAGCCTCGCTGTGTCTCCTGGTCGGGAGATGTCCCTCACAGTTGAATTTTTCCATTGCCTCCTACAAGCGGCTTGCGCTCAATGAACATATGCATGAACTTATTTATTTATTTCCTTGTTTGAGCCAACGAAAGATTAAATCACACCCGAACTGCCAGACGCTGCTTGCCTACGGGGCTATAGCCTCCTGATTCTGTCCGGAGTGTTGATTCTAACGATGATGCAAATTATTTTGGGGCAGATTTTCGGCTTTTTCACCTGAGTATTTATACTTACATATTACTTGCTGTCTTGTAAGACAAAAGTAGCGCAGTCCAGACGCTTTTGTGTTACACATTATGTCCTACAATTTGTCGTGCGGAATGTAGGTTTAAATGTCTCCAAAAAGAGGGCGCCTCATATCCGAGGGGTTGGTTGGCCTGTTCTTCATTCATAAGTAATCCTTATCATTCGTGCTCGCTAACCACCTATTATATCTTAACCTGTAAAAAACCCTGAGTATTTTTACTCAGGTTCTCTACTTTTGCAAGAGGTCTAATACTAATACGCTGACTGTGTGCGCATTTTGCACCAAGCGTGGAGCGCCTCTTCGCTTGTTTGTAGTTACGACACTTGCAGGGATTCGTTTGTTCTAACCATAGGCTTTTTTCCTAGCGGCATCGCCCTTTCCTACATTTAGTCCTCGGGAAGCACCACGATGATGTTATTCTGCAGCACCTCACGCGGTCACTCCCGTACCTGGAGGAGGGGAATTGAACCCCCATGAATCCTGAGTTACTGACACAAGTCCAGCCCGACTGTCGCTATATTTCAGCTTACGCCGGAACGATTCGCACAACCCAACCTACAACTAAACCTTGCGGTCAAGAACATATTATCCCCATTTGTCAACTGCGACACAAAGCCGCCTTGCGACTATCAAACACCTTCACGACTCCGTTAATCACCACTTGGAGCACGTGAGAGTCGCAACCAGAGATAAAATCCTCAGCAGAAATATTGCCCTTAAAGAACTCCTTCGCCCGCTTCAACTGGTAGAGAATCTCGTCAAACCCCTGATATTTGACCATAAACGTTGTTAAGGGTGAGTTTTTAATATCGTAAGCTGAGCTTTTGGTTCGTCCCACTTCCAACAACTTCAACACCTCACATTCAATCTCAGTTTTCGGTTCATAGTGCTTCTCAATTATTGGCAGCATATTGGGCAATCCTCCTGCTACCATAGTCGAAAGGGGAAGATCCTGCCCAAACCGTAGAGACAGAGCCTCCAGAATGGCGATCGACGCCAGTTTGCTTCCCAGGTAAATCCTCCCTATTTCAATATTCTGCTTTGAGTTCGCCAGCAGACTACGGTAATCGCGATCGTTTGGCTCTCCGTCGAACTGATTAAAAACCAGTTCCGGTTTCATAAAATGCATAAACCCTTCCATCTTTTGCAGGGCCATGCGGTACTCATGCACTGTGTAGGTGGTTGAGTTCTTGAGATTGTGGTTGGTTTCCAGTAACAAACTCCAGGTATTATCCATAAAATGGACAGCACTCGGATGACCAAAACCCCCGACATCCCGGTTCGATAATCGCACTGCCTGCCTCACCGCTGACCGCATTTGGGTATCTGTCAACTTCAGGTTAAACTTACTATTGGTTGACTGCAACCGCCCGTATAGGCCCTCGCTAGGGGTTAAACCTTCGGGCGACCTTCCTCGGAAGGGAATCGTTGCTTCGATACAAGTCACGATCTGAACTAATATCTCAGGTTTGACAAACCCTTCCAACACCTTTGCACCCACAAGAGCACTGAGAAATTCATTTTGCCCTGCCATCGGAGACAGCACCTGACCTGGAGCCAAACCAAAGACAGACATCACCATCTCGAACATCAAATCCCTGGGCAATTCAGTTGACTCTAGAATCACTAGCTGTTCCCCCACCTGCCTGATAAAAGGCGCAATGTAGTAGGTGAGGTTGAAGTTTATACTCCGATCTACTTGCACGTAGACGACATCATGAAACAATGCTGCCAATACCTCAATGGCATTTTCAGACCCACCCACCGCAAAAATGTGCCCGGGAGTATGAAAACAGCGCCAAGGGCCAGTCATTGTTTGGACAATGATGTCGGCTATTTTGCCAAGTTCCGCCTCCGCGACTTCCACCTGTAGCTGATCTGTCGCCCAGATTAGCTTCTCTAAGCATTGTTTACGATCCTGTTCGAGATCCATCAATCCCTCTCCACCTTCACTTGACCTAATCGATATTTGGCGTTGCACAACTCCGGGATGATTTGGGTTGAAAATTGCCATTCCCAGGCGGGAGCCAGGGAACGAGGTGAATGGTCAATTGAAATAGTTATAAATGTTCATAAATAGACAAATTTAGCTTTTCAATTTTCCTCGTTCCCTGGGGACCGCCTGGGAACGGCAATTTGCAACCATTGACTGCTATCATCCCAAAAATGTGCAACGCCCGATATTTTACTATGTACAGAGATCTCACCTTACGTGGACATAGCTTGCTGTCGGGCAGCTTTCATCAATAGTCCGGACCGTTTTGAGAATGATTTTTATAATTCACCATGTAACATATACAGTAATACCCCCCTGTCTACGACAGCCAGCCAGGAAAAGGAGTTTGTCTCCAAGCTATCCACCCGCTCCGAGTACGAAGCGTGCGCTTACCCTGAAAATTAAGCGACACGCTCATCTGCTGGAATTTCGATCGAAAAGTTGGCCGCTGAAATATTTATCCAGTAAGGGCTTGAGAAACTATGGGTTGCACAACAACTCACAGGTGACGAGTGTCAAAATTTTTGGCAAAATAAGGTTTTGGCGGAAATTACAAGGCGATCGACGGTAATTTGGATGAATATGGGTATGGATGCACGAGCTTCTGTAGATAGGAACTAAACATATAAGTAATCTTTATCAAATCGGCTCTATTTAGGCGAAACTAAATTCATCTATAATCCCCCTCCCTGAGACTTTTGCAAGAGGTCTATTAGCCCATTACTGATATCGTACCCGAAACGACTGCGACATACAAGGGAGACCTAATGGTTTCGAGAAATGATACCATTTTTTTATAAGTTTCTGGTAGAACACCAAACAATCGTTGAAAATCAAAGGGTTTTAGTTTGTGGGCCTGTTCTTCATTCATAAGTAATCCTTATCATTTGCGCTTACTAACTACCTATTATAGCCTAACCTGTCAAAACACCTGAGTATTTTTACTCAGATACTATACTTATGCAAGAGGTCTATTGAGTTTTTTGCCTTGACTAACGAGCAAAAAACCTCAAGACCGAGGTATTAACCTTGATTTATAAGGAAAATTACCTCAATTGAGATTTCCTCACCTTGACTTTTGAGGTGAATTACGTCATACTATGTGGGTTACCGTTGAGCAGAAGTCGCCTCAGCAGGTTTAGGTGTAGTCACGCCCATGCGAATTTCCGAGCAAAAGGAGGTGACATGGAAACCGCTAGCGGGTATGCTTGTGCTGGTGCGGAATCGCAAGTTGTCAGAGGCAAACCACAGGCGCTCTTCTATGTGCGCGGTTTCAGAGGAGATAGTTAGTGTTAAGACTTGGTCACTGCCCATGAGGTAACGTCCTGTCCCTAGGTCTTGGTCAGGGGAGTTTCCCGAACGCAGTAATTTGCCGCTGGTGCGCGATCCTCCATCGGCCACTGCGACCAAAACGGTGGCACCGCTATGTTTTTTGGCCTGCTGTCCGATGGTACCATCCCAGGTGACGCGAGTACCGCACAAGGCTAGTCCGGGGTCAATTTGGTATTTTTGGCAGAGTTTGCTCAAGTCTGGGTCGGTCTGGGGCAGGAAATCGATGACCAAATTTGATTTGCCGATCTCTAAGTCGGTGCTAGCCAGATGGTGAACAGTGCGTTGGGAAAACCATTTGCCTGCACTGAGTTGGAAAAATTCTGTTATATCCATCAATTACTTGTATCGCGCCAATATTTCTTAGAATATCTTATTTGGGAAGTCCCAGAGGAACTATAATCATTACCTACTAAGATCGAGAGATTTAAGAGCATGACTGAATCAGATCGGATTCCTTATCTACTGCGAGCAACTCGTGGCGAACGGCTATCCCGTCCGCCGGTGTGGATGATGCGGCAGGCGGGTCGCTATATGAAGGTGTACCGAGACTTGCGGGATAAGTATCCCAGCTTCCGCGATCGCTCGGAAAATGCGGATCTGGCGATCGAGATTTCCCTGCAACCCTATCACGCGTTCCAGCCGGATGGGGTGATTATGTTCTCGGATATTCTCACGCCGCTGCCGGGGATGGGCATTCCTTTTGACATTATCGAAAGTAAAGGTCCGGTAATCGACCCGCCCATTCGCAGTATAGAACAGATCCAGCAATTGCATCCCCTGGAACCGGCAGAATCTCTGCCCTTCATCCGGGATATTTTACAGGCATTGCGTCAGGAAGTGGGCAATAAGGCAGCGGTGCTGGGTTTTGTGGGTGCGCCTTGGACTTTGGCCGCTTACGCGATCGAGGGCAAAACCTCGAAAAACTATAGCAATATTAAAGGGATGGCTTTTAGCGAACCCGCGATGTTGCATCTATTTCTGGGGAAACTGGCGGACGCGATCGCGACTTATATCTGCTATCAGATAGAAAGCGGTGCCCAGGTGGTGCAAATGTTTGACTCTTGGGCAGGTCATCTGAGTCCCCAAGATTATGAAATATTTGCTTTACCATATCACAAAAAGGTTGTCGAGCAAGTGAAAAAGGTCTATCCCGATACGCCATTAATATTGTACATTAGTGGTAGCGCTGGAGTGTTGGAACTGATGGCCAAATCTGGTGTAGATATGGTGAGTGTGGACTGGACAGTGGATATGGCTGACGCTAGGAAGAGGCTGGGTGCGAACATGAAAGTACAGGGGAATGTAGACCCGGGTGCTTTGTTTGGTTCTCAAGAGTTTATTCGCGATCGCATTCTGGATACGATTAAGAAAGCTGGCGACAAAGGTCATATTCTCAACTTGGGTCACGGGATATTGCCAGGGACTCCCGAGGAGAATGCGAAGTTCTTCTTTGAAACTGCTAAACAAGTAAATCTGCTACTAGCTGTTGCTTAGATAAAAAAGGCAGTTCGTAGTAAATATTTTAGTCTCGATTTGGCAGGAGGACTTTAGTCCTCACTACAAACACCTAATGACTACTAAGCGGATTTTTATGACAGGTGCTAGTGGCTGTATTGGTCACTATATAGCGCAATCTCTGATTCAGGAAACGGAGTACGATTTGTACTTACTAGTGCGGAATCAGGAGAAACTAAAGTTTGACTATAAGCACCCATGCGTGACGATTTTGCAGGCAGATATGCGAGAAATTGATCGATTTAGAGACATCCTGGAGACGATCGATGTGGCAGTTTTAGTCGCAACGGCTTGGGGTGGCCCGCAAGAGGTGTTTGAGGTGAATGTAGCTAAAACTGTTCAACTGGTGCAGTTGCTGAACCCGAATGTCTGTCAGCAGGCGATCTATTTCTCTACGGCTAGCATTTTGGACAGCAATAATCAATTGCTTCAAGAAGCTGATGAGTTGGGAACTGATTACATTCGTTCTAAGTATGACTGTTATCGGGAGTTGTCGAAACTGTCGATCGCACCTCCCATTACGGTCCTGTTTCCAACTTTGGTCTTTGGTGGGGGCGACGATCAACCCTATTCCCACCTGTCAGCGGATCTACCAGAGATTGTAAAATGGATTGACTTGGTGCGCTTTTTCCAAGCTGATGGTAGTTTCCACTTCATTCACGGGCGTGATATCGCTACTGTGGTACGTTATCTGATCGATTATCCCCCAACCCCCACCCAACCCCCACCCCAGCCACCGTCCCCACCCCCACCCTAAAGGGTGGGACTACAGGAACAAAGCCCGCCTGCGCGGGCTATAATGGGAGGATGGGGGAAAAGTCACCTATAAGTCGTCAATTGGTATTAGGAAATGAGCCGATCGCTGTTAACGAGGCAGTAGCAGAGATTTGTCAGTATCTGGAGAAAAGGATTTATTTTCGTCTGCCTCTGTATATCTGGCTGGCTGATGTGTTAATATTATTGTTGCGAGCGATCGGGGTAAAGATTGAAATCGCCCCCTGGGACAAGTTCTGTATGCGAAGAAGGCATTTCACTTACAAGGATGCAGTTAATCCTGCTACCTTGGGACTGCCAAGTTACTGCCCGACGCTGAGTGATGTCCTGAAAATTAGCGGCATTTGACCGGTGGCCAGTGACCAGTGACCACAAACCCAGGGGCGACTATAGCCAAATCACTACATCTTGACGACTACCGGTCAAAATAGTGAATAACAAGTAGTGACGGACTATTATCCAAGGTAAGTCTCGATCTCCAAGGTCACTACATATTTATCACTACATCAACCGGTAGTAATAAACATGTAGTGATATGACATTACACCCCTTTCTAGATAGACATTTTTTAATAGAAAAAGATAACATTTCGATTGTTCAAATATTAGTAAATTATATATTCATTATAAGTTATTCAAATGGAGCGCTGCTTGGGAAAATGCTATGTTGTTATTAGTTATAGAGGTTAGTGAAAGGAAAGTATGAGCACATCTTTAGATTTGTGTTGGAGACCAGATTGTCCTGAGTGCAGCCGTGCGCGAATAGTGAAAAATGGCAGCACTCATAATAAAAAACAAAAATATAAGTGTAAAGATTGTGGGAGGCAATTTGTTGAAAACCAGACGAAAAAGAATATATACTCAGAAAAGAAAAAACTCATAGATATTCTATTGCTTGAAAGAATTGCGTTGGCTGGAATTGCTCGTATAGTTAAAGTTTCCCAAACATGGCTTCAAGATTATGTTAATAAAAAATATGCCGAAACCCCCCTCAAGGTTTCAGACAAGCCAAAAGGCAAATTGTCTATTGAATGTGATGAAATGTGGTCTTTTGTGGGCAAGAAAGGAAACAAACAATGGATTTGGTTAGCACTCGATACAAAAACGAGGGAAATTGTGGGACTTTATGTGGGCGATCGCAGTAGTGGCAAAATAATTATGGAAATCCTTACCTCCTGTTTATCGACAATGTGCAGTAGGTTATACAGATTTTTGGGAAGCTTATTAATACCCCAAAAGCGTCATAAACCGGTCGGGAAAGAAAGTGGAAAAACTAATCATATTGAAAGGTTAAACAACACATTAAGACAAAGAATTAGTCGTTTAGTTAGTCAAACATTATCATTTTCCAAAAAGCTAGAAAATCATATTGGCGCAATCTGGTACTTTGTGCATCATTACAACAAATGCTTATCGGGTTAGTTGTGCCATCACTACATGTTTATTACCACCATCAAAATATTATCGAATTTCCGTATTTTGGCCAGACACAGCGGAGTTTGATTGTGGCTATAGTTATAACTATAAAGCTGCGGTCATAAAGCTTCGATGTCTGTCCGGAGCGCTAGTCGCACTACCCTCCAGACATCGCCGCGAGATTGGCTAGGCGCTCTCAACAAAATGTTGAGGGCGCCTGCTCGCTGTCGCCTTCGATGTTAGAGATGGCGTTATCACCATTTCTGATGCCGATGTTATACTTGCGCAGAGCCAATATGAGCTTTGTGAGGGTTAAAGACAGCACAACAGCTTCTAAGGCAAAGCTTTTACTTCTGTGGCATTTGTTTCAGACTCAGAGGATATCTGCTCTGGAACCGGTGTCTGCTCAAGCTCAACTGATGGTGTCATCTCTATGGCAGGTGCATCAGTTGCCGTCGGAAACGGTTCATTAACTGACGCCTGCTCAGAATCCACCGATGGTTTGACTTCCGTGGCGGGCGTCTTAGAAGCAGGCGGAGCGAGCGTTTCGGCCTCCTGCCAAGTCGGCTCTAGAACTGGTGCCTGCTCAGAATCCACTGATGGTGTCACCTCTGTAGCGGGCGTCTCTACCGTTCCGGAAAAATCGGAAGCAGTTGTCCGTTCTTCTGTGGCCGGTCTCTCTACCGTTCCGGAAAAATCGGAAGCAGTTGTCTGTTCTTCAACCGACGATGGTGAAATCACTTCTGGGGATGCATCATCGGAGATAGTCGGGGCGGGAGAAAGTTCCGATGGTGTTGTCCGCCGGAAGCGGCTCAACAATCCTTGCAAAAATCCGCCAGATTTCGGTGTTTCTGATGTCGGTGTTACTTCAGATGCCGGTTCTGAGGCTGATGGTGAAATCACTTCTGGGGATGCATCATCGGAGATAGTCGGGGCGGGAGAAAGTTCCGACGGTGCTGTCCGCCGGAAGCGGCTCAACAATCCTTCAAACAATCCCCCAGATTTCGGCGTTTCTAATACCGGTTCAGGTGCAGATTCTGGCTCGACTAATGGTGTCGCCTCAGTAGGGGTGGTAGTTTCTTCAGAGATATTCTGGGATTCTGATTCTGTAGCTGGGGCCTCTATCGACAGATCTGGGGAGGTAGTTTCTGGTTGGGCGTGAGCCTCAGAAGGTTGAGCCTCTGGGACTGCAATCGCTTCCGCCTCTGATGTCGTTTCTGGTTCGGAAATCAGGACTTCGGGTGGAGCTGGTGCTTCTTCCGGGGTAGAGGAGGGAGTATAGTTAGGGTCTACAATAGCTTGGGCTGCTGCTGCCAGTTCTCCCCGTAGCAACCGAGATTGGGTATCTTGGCCATTGGGTTCGTAGGTAATCAGTCTCACTGTATTGTTGAACTCGTTCTTAACGGCCCTACCCAGTTCATCAATAAATTCTAATTGCACCCAGTTTTTTCCAGGCTTAAAGCCTTTGAGATAGATAGGCTGCCACTGGTCTAGATAGAAGCTTTCGCCGTTGATAGTGCAGCGAATCCGCCAATCTAGGATATCGTCGTCTGGATATTCCTGAGCTACCAGATGTAGAGGGGCATCACTCAGATAGAAGTCCAGCAGAATAGGTTCCGATCCATAGCTGCCATCTGGACTGTTGTAAGTTAACAGAGGCAATGCCCGATCGGGGTTGTTGTCCTCTGTTTTAGTAAAGATGTGAAAGGTAGTTTGAGCGTAGGCTCCCTCATTTTTGAAGCTCTCGTCCCAGGGCCGGTCCGCAAAAACCCGCAGGCTGTGGGTTCCCGGAGGTAAATCTGTCAAAACTAAGGGTATTTTAAGATCGTAAATTTTTGTATAGGGCTGGTTATCAAGGATGACTTCCAGATGGGGCCCCAGTCCCAGCTGCCGATCTTTGAACAACGGCAGATCCTCCACTGCTATATCAACGGTAACGGTGCTGTCGTTGAATAGTTCATCTGGCTGGGGACTCAAAATAGTTACCTGGGGCTGGTAAACCTCCAATAGCTGCCGCAGATCTTGAATCACCCGAGGAGTCCCAACCTCCTCAATGTTTGTTGGCTGGGTCTGCCAGACAGGATACCTACCACTATAACTAGGGAGGGGTTCTGGGCGATCGCCACAACTGGTCACCCCCAAAACTAGAATCACTGCCATCAGGGACCTAAACAATCTGAGTACACTAGTCCACCGCCAATTTATGCCAAACACTCCTTTATACTCCAATACCTACTTACAAACCATAGCCTAAGAATAATTTTCCCAGGTAAGGGAGCTTCAGAGAACCGTTACTTCACTCTCTTGACTTTTTTCTTCATATCATGTACTGACTTGATTTTCCGATTAAGTCGTCTCTCACAAGTTTTGGTCACTGTGTTAAACCCTCGTTCCCAGGCGGAGCCAGGGAACGTAAGTGGTCATTTCGGGCAGACCGTCTACTGACTACTGACTGCTATACTGACTTAGAACCCCAGTCACTAATTAGTTAGATGGAAGTTTTTGTCACCACTATGAACTTTTGTAAAGTTTCCTCAAACCCTATCAACTGTGCCTATTGAGGATAGTTTACATTTCTTAACACAGTGCAGTACCTTAATGTCGAGATAGTTTACATTTCTTAACACAGCGCATCTGTGCCTATTGAAGATAGTTTACATTTCTTAACACAGTGCAGTACCTTGATGTCGGGCTTTATGGTATAGCCTATAGCCTCTGCGGCAGATGGGAAATATGCGATAGACATATATCTATATTGTGTATAAGAAAAAAAAGGTGGAAAGAGATTGCAAAGGAACTTTGCCGATATGGTAGTATGCTTCACAAGCACCGAAAAACATTCTGGAGAGAGTTAGCGGTAAGCTGGCGGACAGCCTGGGGAAAATCATACCAACCAGATAACCAAAGCGTTATCGTGACTGGCTCATCCGCACCAGATGCGATTTGGTGTAGTAAGGGCGTTCGACAGAGGTCAAAAACCTTGACATTTTCTGAGATTCCCTGGAATTTTGGGAAATTTTTGAGATTTTTGGCAAAGTTTGATAGCATGATTTGATGGTTCATGCTAGGTCCGCTAACAGCCCTCTGGTGGTGAACCTGGCTTTCGGAGTCAACAGATATGTGGTGGGAAGCAAGCAATGCACTCCCATCTGTAGGTGGGACTCCGGCACCTCAGGCGTCAGAAAAAATGTCTGAGGAAAAAAGAAAAGCAGGAAAAGCTACTTGAGAGCTGATGCAGTGATAACATCAGTAAATAACCGAGGGAATTAGAAGTTCTCGTGCTTTCTCAAAAAACATTGCTTGTCGAAGCTTGTCGAACGAGAGGAGAGTCTCAATGACGACAACCCCAAAAGGGCAAGAGGCAAAGGTTGCAGTCGATCGGGATCCGGTGCCAACTTCATTTGAGAAGTGGGGAAAACCAGGACACTTTGACCGCAGCTTAGCTCGGGGTCCCAAAACCACAACCTGGATTTGGAACCTACATGCCGACGCTCACGATTTTGACAGTCACACCAGTGACTTAGAAGATGTATCTCGCAAAATATTTAGCGCTCACTTCGGTCACCTAGCCGTGGTTTTTGTCTGGCTAAGTGGCGCTTATTTCCATGGCGCTAAGTTTTCCAATTACGAAGCCTGGTTGACCGACCCCACTGGCATCAAGCCCAGTGCTCAGGTGGTATGGCCAGTGGTAGGTCAAGGTATTTTGAATGCTGATGTAGGCGGTGGCTTCCACGGTATTCAGATTACATCCGGTCTATTCCAGCTATGGCGTGCCAACGGGATCACTAACGAATTTCAGCTGTACTGTACAGCGATCGGCGCTCTAGTGATGGCTGGCCTGATGCTGTTTGCTGGTTGGTTCCACTATCACAAAGCAGCTCCCAAACTGGAATGGTTCCAGAATGTGGAGTCGGCGATGAACCACCACCTGGCAGGCTTACTGGGTTGCGGCTGTTTAGGCTATGCAGGGCAGCAAATTCACGTTTCGTTGCCAATCAATGCTTGCATGGACGCGATCGATGCGGGCAAGCCCTTGACAGTCGGTGGCAAGGTAATCGCGACAGTAGGTGATATTCCCCTCCCCCACGAGTGGATTTTGAACCCCAGCTTGATGGCTGATATCTATCCTAGCTTTGCTCAGGGCCTGACTCCATTCTTTACGCTGAATTGGGGCGCTTACACAGACTTCTTGACCTTCAAAGGTGGTCTTAACCCAACTACAGGTGGTCTGTGGCTGTCGGATACGGCGCACCATCACTTGGCGTTGGCAGTCCTATTCATCATCGCTGGGCACTTCTACCGGACGAACTGGGGCATTGGTCATAGCTTTAAGGAAGTTCTGGAGGCTCACAAAGGTCCCTTCACAGGTGAAGGTCACAAGGGAATGTATGAAGTCTTCACGACTTCATGGCATGCTCAACTGTCATGGAATTTGGCCTGGATGGGTTCGCTGTCGATCCTAGTGGCCCATCACATGTATTCGATGCCACCCTATCCATACATAGCCACGGACTACCCAACTCAGCTATCCATATTCACTCACCACATGTGGATTGGGGGATTCCTGATTGTGGGAGCTGGGGCCCATGCAGCCATATTTATGGTGCGGGATTACGATCCAAAAGTTCACGTAAACAATTTGCTGGACCGGGTACTCCGGCACCGGGATGCGATCATCTCCCACTTAAACTGGGTCTGCATATGGTTGGGCTTCCATAGCTTTGGTCTTTACGTCCACAACGACACGATGCGTGCGTTCGGTCGTCCTCAAGATATGTTCTCGGATACGGGGATTCAGTTGCAGCCAATCTTTGCCCAGTGGGTGCAAAACCTGCATACATTAGCTCCGGGTAACACAGCACCAAATGCACTAGCAAGTGTAAGCCCAGCTTTTGGCGGTGATGTGGTGGCTGTAGGGGGCAAGGTGGCAATGATGCCAATTGCCCTGGGTACGGCAGACTTCATGGTTCACCATATCCATGCCTTCACGATTCACGTGACGGTGTTGATTCTGCTCAAGGGCGTGCTTTACGCCCGCAATTCTCGCCTGATTCCTGATAAGGCAAACCTGGGCTTCCGGTTCCCCTGTGATGGTCCGGGACGTGGCGGCACCTGCCAAGTATCGGCTTGGGACCACGTGTTTCTAGGTCTGTTCTGGATGTACAACTGTATCTCAGTGGTGATTTTCCACTTCAGCTGGAAAATGCAGTCAGATGTGTGGGGTACGTTGGATCCAGATGGTACGGTGTATCACATTACCGATGGCAACTTTGCTGAGAGTGCCATCACGATCAACGGCTGGTTGCGCGACTTCCTGTGGGCTCAGGCGTCCCAGGTGATCAACTCTTACGGTTCAGCGTTGTCGGCTTACGGCATCATGTTCCTAGCGGGTCACTTCGTTTTTGCCTTTAGCCTGATGTTCCTGTTCAGCGGCCGTGGCTACTGGCAAGAGTTGATTGAGTCGATTGTGTGGGCTCATAATAAGCTAAAGGTAGCTCCAGCGATTCAGCCCGAGCATTGAGTATCACTCAGGGTCGGGCTGTGGGGGTAGCTCACTACCTCCTGGGAGGAATTGTCACAACATGGGCATTCTTCCTGGCTCGAATCATTTCTGTAGGATGAGAGCGAGAAGGACTTAAACATGGCAACAAAATTTCCTAAGTTTAGCCAAGACCTCGCTCAGGACCCGACAACTCGTCGGATTTGGTACGGGATAGCGACGGCTCACGATTTTGAAACCCACGATGGCATGACGGAGGAAAATCTTTACCAAAAGATTTTTGCCTCCCACTTCGGTCACCTGGCGATCATCTTCCTGTGGACCTCGGGCAACCTGTTCCATGTAGCCTGGCAAGGTAACTTTGAACAGTGGATTAAAGATCCGCTAAATATACGTCCGATCGCCCACGCGATTTGGGACCCTCAATTTGGGCAACCAGCAGTGGATGCGTTCACTCAAGCTGGTGCTTCTAATCCGGTAGATATTTGTTACTCGGGTGTATACCACTGGTGGTACACCATCGGCATGCGGACGAATGGCGATTTGTATCAAGGGGCAATCTTCCTCTTGGTGCTGGCGTCGGTGATGCTGTTCGCAGGCTGGCTGCACTTGCAGCCGAAGTTCCGTCCCAGCTTGTCCTGGTTCAAGAATGCTGAGTCTCGGATGAACCACCACCTGGCCGGTCTGTTCGGGGTCAGTTCTCTAGCTTGGACGGGTCACCTGGTGCATGTGGCGATTCCCGAATCTCGGGGACAGCATGTGGGTTGGGATAACTTCCTGACTACTATGCCGCACCCAGCAGGATTGGCTCCGTTCTTTACGGGTAACTGGGGAGTTTATGCTCAGAACCCGGATACGGCTCAGCATGTGTTCGGGACAGCAGAAGGGGCAGGTACGGCGATTCTGACCTTCTTGGGTGGTTTCCATCCCCAGACGGAGTCCCTGTGGCTGACGGATATGGCCCATCACCACCTGGCGATCGCGGTGATCTTCATCATTGCTGGGCACATGTACCGCACGAACTGGGGTATTGGTCACAGCATGAAGGAGATATTGGAGGCCCACAATCCTCCCAAGGGCACTCCCTTTGGGGGTCTATTGGGTGATGGCCATAAAGGGATCTACGACACCTACAACGAGTCATTGCACTTCCAGTTGGGATGGCACCTAGCTTGTCTGGGGGTAATCACCTCTCTGGTAGCGCAGCATATGTACTCGCTGCCTCCCTATGCCTTCATTGCCCAGGACTACACGACGCAAGCGGCGTTGTACACCCACCACCAGTACATTGCTTGCTTCATCATGGTCGGTGCTTTCGCCCACGGAGCGATTTTCCTGGTGCGGGACTATGACCCAGAAGCAAACAAGAACAATGTGTTGGCGAGGGTACTGGACCACAAAGAGGCAATCATCTCTCACCTGAGTTGGGTGTCTCTGTTCTTGGGCTTCCACACCCTAGGTCTGTATGTCCACAATGATGTGGTGGTGGCCTTCGGTACCCCGGAGAAGCAAATTCTGATAGAGCCGGTGTTTGCGCAGTGGATTCAAGCGGCTCACGGGAAGGCCCTGTATGGCTTTGATGTGCTGCTGTCTAATCCTGACAGTATTGCTTCCACGGCCTGGCCAAATTATGGTGATGTTTGGCTACCGGGCTGGCTGGAAGCAATTAACAGTGGTGCTAACTCTCTGTTCTTAACCATTGGCCCTGGCGATTTTCTGGTTCACCACGCGATCGCCTTGGGTCTGCACACAACTGTCCTGATTTTGGTCAAGGGTGCGCTGGATGCTCGTGGCTCCAAGCTGATGCCCGATAAGAAGGACTTCGGTTACAGCTTCCCTTGTGACGGTCCTGGCCGGGGCGGCACCTGCGACATTTCTGCTTGGGATGCGTTCTACCTGGCTATGTTCTGGATGCTAAACACGGTAGCTTGGTTAACATTCTACTGGCACTGGAAGCATCTAGCTGTCTGGCAAGGTAATGTGGCTCAGTTCAATGAGTCTTCTACTTACCTGATGGGCTGGTTCCGCGATTACCTCTGGCTGAATTCCTCTCAGCTGATTAACGGGTACAACCCCTATGGAACGAACAATCTGTCTGTCTGGGCCTGGATGTTCCTGTTGGGACACTTGGTGTGGGCTACTAGCTTCATGTTCCTGATCAGCTGGCGCGGTTACTGGCAAGAGTTGATCGAAACTCTGGTCTGGGCACATGAGCGCACTCCTCTGGCGAACCTGGTTCGCTGGAAGGACAAGCCAGTTGCTCTGTCCATCGTCCAAGCTCGCTTGGTGGGTCTGGTTCACTTCACGGTGGGCAACGTCCTCACCTATGCGGCATTCCTAATTGCCTCGACTTCTGGGAAGTTCGGTTAATCAGGCTTCTAGTATTGTAGGTAACTAAAAAAATCCCCCACCTGACGGTGGGGGATTTTTTTATTGATATCTGCAGCTGCGGTAGCATGAGCCTATTGCTGAGGCTATGGAACAGACAATTGGCCACCCAAAGGCCCTTAGCGCGATCGTCTCGATTATGTGGGGCCTACTGGGATTAGGCGTCGCTTTCAATGTGGATAAATAACAGACCCATGAATACAGCAGGCAGGAGCCAGCAGACTACAGGGATCAGGATCCAGGGCAAGAAAGAAGCTGCGTATGAACCTGTCATGTTAAGTTTTCCTATCTCAAGTTATATGGTGTCAAAATATATTTTACTTGAATTTGTACCCTGATTTTTCTATCATAACAAGTCTTAACAAAAAAAGAGGAGCGTTTCACATGGCGACGGAAGACAAGTAGAGTTGAGATTCCCGCAGGGTAGGCTCGCGCTTTTGACAGCATGGCCTAGAACATCAGTGCAGAACACCAGAAACCCGGTTTCTTTAGAAACCGGGTTTCTTAGCTTTATTTTCCCCAAAATGAACCCAGTAACAGGAGCCGACGCTCTAGTTAGTTAAACAGCCCACGCATGATGCCATCAACGATGCTAAAATTTTGCAGTAGGAAAAATGCCACGAAGGCTCCACCCATAGCACCAACAAAGAAACCTCCCGCCAACTGGCTCCAGCCTTCAGAGGTTTGCAGCGGATCTGCTCCCTCCGAACTGTCTCCTTGGAAAGAGACTATGCCATAAGCAGACATACAGGCTGTCGCGATCAGAACCAAAGCGATGGCTGAAATTAATCCTCCCAGACTGGCGAACTCTGAATCCCGCAGGGGACCAAACTTAGTCCAAGGGCCCATGAGAAAATAGCCATGAGCCATACCAATTTCCAGTCCTCGCAGGATGGGAGAGAGCCCTTGCCGGTAGGCTGGCAGGTTACCAATGAAAGCCTTGGTAAAATCAGAATCGCTGATCGGGGTGGAAAGATGACCAACAAAGGGGTCGCCGTTATAGGGTTTAATCATCTCCAGATATTTGGCATCGGCCATAATTGCTTCTCCTCTTTATGGTTAAAATACGCTCTGTGAACTTAAACTCACATTTTAAGCAAAGATGGGTTCGGTCGTTACAAAATTAGATCGTACCTTTATAAATCTTTATTTTTGGGGATCTGCCCATCGGGTATCGTCCCTGACAGACACCCGACACCGATAGGTTAGATTGCTTCGTGCCTCGCAACGCTGCGCGGTTTTGTTAAGCAGAGGTGCTAGTGTCAGCGTAAGGCGTAGGTAATCAGTTACCAGTGCTTGAAATCAGTGAGAGATGTCCCTAATATGTCACTTGACTGGGTTGTTAGTTGTGGGTTATTAGTTGACCACTGACCACTGACCGCTGACCACTGACCACTGACCACTGACCACTGACCACTGACCACTGACCACATTAGACCAACCACAAACCCTAGCTAAAGACCGCTAAAGCCGTTTAAAGCTACTCAGGTTGGTCAAGCTCACCCGCAAGGGTAAACGTTATTCCGGTCATGACACCTTGGGGTACGTGGCGAGCTGCAAGCTCTGTCGGGTGTCGTTAAACAGGCAACCGGGTGCTGAATTGCCAGTGCGGCATTCGCAAAAAGCCGTGTATCCCTCGCGAAGCCAACGTTACGAGCAATCAGAAGAGACGCAACAATGTCTAATTACATACTTGTTATAGATGCAAACCGTAAACCACTTACACCATGTAAGCCCGGAGTTGCGCGATCGCTCCTCAAGTCTGGGAAAGCTGCTGTCTTTCGGCGTTATCCCTTTACCATTATCTTGAAAAAAGCCGTTGATGGAAAGCCTGATTTTGTGACGCTAAAAATTGACCCCGGTTCAAAAACTACCGGGGATTGTGCTAGTCACCCAACAAAATGAAGTCATTTGGGCAATGGAGTTGACTCACAGAGGGCTACAAATAAAGACTGCACTCGAAAAGCGTCGAGCTGTTCGTCGCAATCGGCGCAATCGAAAAACGCGATCGAGAAACCTCGATTCAAAAATCGCAAGCGCCCCGAAGGGTGGTTACCTCCCAGCCTAATGCACAGAGTTTTTGGAGTCAAAACATGGGCAGATCGCCTAACTAGGTTAGCCCCTATAGGTTCTGTCGTTCAAGAGTTGGTGAGGTTTGACACTCAGAAGATGGAAAACCCGGAATTATCGGGAGTCTAATATCAGCAAGGAGAGTTGTTTGGGTATGAAGTGCGCGAATATCTACTAGAAAAGTGGGGGCGAAAATGCGCCTACTGTAGTGTTTCTGACGTTCCACTGGAAGTCGAGCACATCCATCCTCGTTCGCGGGGAGGGAGCAATCGGGTATCGAATCTGACGCTCGCGTGTCGCCAGTGCAACCAAATCAAGGGAAATCAGGATATTCAAGACTTCTTAGAAGGGAAACAGGATTTGCTATCGAAGATTCTTAAGGTAGCAAAAGAGCCCTTGAAGGATGCAGCGGCTGTCAACGCTACTCGTTGGGCATTACTTCGCACAGGGCTACGTGTCCTAAAATTAACAGGATTACCCGTAATTACAGGAACCGGAGCACAAACAAAATTTAATCGGTGTCGTTTAAATCTGCCGAAAGAACATTGGATTGACGCAGCCTGTATAGGTCAGGTTGATACTGTAAAGTTAGCAACTACCCAACCCTTGCTCATTAAATCAACTGGGTACAGCAGTCGTCAGGTCATTCAAATCGACAAATACGGTTTTCCTCGTAAGGGCTATCAAGTCAAGCTTCCTGTCAAGGATTGGAAGACTGGTGACATTGTTAATGTGGTTGCTGGTAAAAATGCTGGATTAAGAGGCCGTGTCTGGAGGGTAGTGCGAATAGCGCGCCCTCCAGACACGGCAGTCAGGCTAAAAACTGTTCGTGCCAAAGGTAACTCTTGCGGCATCCGGTTAAACCCTAAAAAGGTAGTCTCCGTGTCCAGAAATCACATTCAGGCAGTTCACCGGCGAGATGGATTTAGTTACAGCTTTGGTAAGAGACGATCGACTTTACACAGAAAAAATGTAGGAGGGGCTGCTTATGGAAGGGATTTTAATTGTGACAGCGGTTGTCAGTTTGGCTGCCGGAATAGCAATATCCTACTGGTTAATGGAAAAAAGACTGGCTAAGCAAAAGCTCGAGCACAAAAAGCAAGCTAGTCAAGCAATTTCCGAAGCAGAGAGAAGTCATGAGTCTCGGATGCAACAAAGAATTGAATCTGTGCGATCGAAATATGAGAGTCAGTTGCAAGAAAGTCGCCAGATAATTGCTCAAAGCGAGTCTTTGCAAAGTCAATATGAGAGGGAGTTAGAAGAAAGTAGGCAGAAAATTGCCTCTTTAGAACGAAATGAAGCAACAAGCAAATCTTTGCAAAGTCAATATGAGAGGGAGTTAGAAGAAAATCGGCAGAAAATTGCTCAATTAGAAAGGGCGTCCGAAGAACGGAGCCAAGAAATTACCAAATTTCTGGGACAGCAATATGAGATTATGTGGAAACAAGTCCAGTTAGCTGAACTGGCACAAATTGAGCAAGAAAAAAAAAAGAGGCGATCGCCTGTAGAGGAGGTGACTTCGATGTCTCCTGGGAGCACCTCGTTCCCAGGCTCCGCCTGGGAACGTACTACCCAGGAGACATCGAGGACTAGCCCTGCTTCGATGTCTCCTGGGAGCACCTCGTTCCCAGGCTCCGCCTGGGAACGTACTACCCAGGAGACATCGTTGCCAGAATTATATCAGAATGTGACAGCCTGGGGAGAGTCAGGTCAAACTAAATCTATTGGGCAGTTAACCAGATATACTAATCACCAGAATGGGGATGTGCGGAGATTAGTGGCGTCAGGATTAGGTAAGATTGCGGCATCTAATAGCATGAGAGCAGAAATTGAGCGACTAATCCCGACTTTGGGCAAGTTAAGTCAAGATGCCAAACCAGAAGTGCGTCAAGCTGCTGTGGAAGCTTTGGGGATGATTAAGTCTGTAATGGTGCTTCCATTTCTGCAACGTGCCTTAAAAGATCCAGTGGGTAATGTGAGAAAATCGGCAAATGCCTCTATCAGGAAATTAAATCTCGGTTACGGGTTTAAGCCCAAAGAGCAGATTAAACCTACTGAGGTGAAGAAACCAAAGCGTTGAGCAGAAGTAGGGTGGGCATTGCCCACCTATTAAGGAATTCAAAATCCAAAATAATGCCAATAAACGCCAACTTGGGCAGGGAGAAGATGCAGTAGCTTACATGGGCAAGCAACGAGAGTCATGGCGGGATTAGAGGAAATTAAAGATAGTATAATTGCCTTTGATAGTGTTATCTTTTATCTTGGGTGCATCTCAGTTTTGCTTCTTGAGCAATTGAAAATTGAAAATTGAGAAGATAAAATTGAGAATTGCTCCATTTTCCCTGAGGCATTCGCAATTATCCCCGATCAATTCGCAAATACAGATACAAAAGTGAGATGCTCCCGTTATCTTTTCGGAGATAAATGGCGATCGCCTTTTGCCAGGGCGAGCTCGCGGCTGCTTGCGCTGGCCTACGCGGGTTAGGGGCGATCGCCCTTCGATTGCAGCAATCTCTCCTATCATTGCTTAGCTGGAGAATGCTAGCGCTTGCGCTGGGAAGCACTAAACTGCTTACTACGAACGGCGCCTGGGAAGCACTTTAGTGCTTACTAAGAACGGTACGATCGAGCTGCGTCTGGCACAAAAACTGATGCTGGATGATGCCCGCATCGGTCAGCTAATCGCTCTATTGCAAGCTGGTAACGTACTGGGAATAATCTTTGTGGGATACTACGTTCAAGATTGTTTCGGTTGTGCGATTCGTTTAGTGTAAACTAACTTGACACGGGTCAAGAAAGGGGACCACTAACAGGGTTTCATTAGCCCTGAGAACTTACAGGTGATGGTGGTGAAAGCCCACCTCGACTCTGCAGGGGTAACAGCACCTTCCCCACGTTCGAGATGGCATCAAACCGTGAAGCGGGAAGGAAAGGCGCTCTGACTGGCAGCCTAGACCGGTCACCGTCGAGCAAGTAGTCATGATGAGCGAAAGCAAAGGTTTACAGATGTCGTAACAATCAACCAGCGGAATAAGGCTTATACGCTGGCCCAAAAGGGAAAGGATATAGGTCGTTGGCGGACAATCGACCGACCAATAAGCACTGACCATAAACCCGGCATATAGAACCCATCTAAAACTACAACCAATCGTCTGTAGGAACGAAGTAAACCGGTTGCAGTACTCTCCATCACCGGTCGATACGATGGAGTAGCCACCACAGGCGCAACATCTGCTCTCATCAAGCAGGTCTCAACCGGGAAAGATTGAGTGGAGAAGCAAATGGCTGCTTGTAATGAGCAGAATAGAGCTGACGCCCTCACGGTTTCGTCAAATGTAAAGTTGTAAGTAGTAGTGAATATGTCACGGAACCTAGTCGAAAGACAAGTGTATGACTGGAAGGCTGTCCCCTGGCGCAAGCTGGAAAGGATAGTCTTTAAGCTACAAAAGCGAATCTACAGAGCGGCACAAGAAGGCAATAAGCGGAAAGTTCGCAGGCTCCAAGGGTTACTGAATAGGTCATGGTCCGCAAAGATGATTGCGGTACGTCAGGTAACACAACAGAACCAGGGAAAGAAGACGGCAGGTGTGGATGGTGTGATAGCACTGTCCCCAGTAAAGCGTCAAGAACTGGCAAGGCAACTAAAAGTCACCAGAGAGGCAAAGGCCAAACCTACACGACGAGTGTGGAGACCAAAACCAGGACGGGACGAGAAACGGCCACTGGGAATACCGACGATGTACGACCGCGCATTACAGGGGTTGGTCAAACAGTCACTAGAACCAGAGTGGGAAGCGTACATGGAGGCCAACTCATACGGATTCAGACCGGGTCGGGGATGTCATGATGCAATCGGAGCAATATTCAACAGCATCAGAAAACCTAAATGGGTGCTGGATGCGGATATTGCAAAGTGTTTTGATAGGATTGACCACTCAGCGCTCCTGAACAAACTGAATACTACATCAGCAATCCGTAGACAAATACGGGCATGGTTAAAAGCCGGGGTGATGGACCAGGGGACATGGCAAACCACAGATGCAGGAACTCCACAAGGGGGTGTGATATCCCCTCTGTTGGCCAATATAGCCCTACATGGGTTAGAGAACGAGGTCATGAGGCTTGCAAAAACAAAAAGAGAGAAAGAGAATCTGACAGTCGTCAGATATGCGGACGACTTTGTGGTAATACACGATGACCGGTCAATGATAGAACGAGCAAAAGGAGTTGTCGAGCAGTGGTTAAAAGGAGTAGGTCTGGAGTTAAAAGCCGAAAAAACCAACATATCCCACACCCTTGAGGGGAATGACCCTGGGTTCGACTTCCTGGGGTTCAATATTCGCCAGTACAGGGTAGGGAAACACAGAAGCGGCAAATCTCCGCACGGGGCCATCTTAGGATTCAAGACACTAATCAAGCCCAGCAGCAAATCCATCAGGAAACATAAAGAGCGACTATCTCAAATAGTGCGCAGCCACAAAGCGGCACCACAGGCAGCATTGATAACCAAACTCAACCCGGTAATACGGGGATGGTGCAACTACTTCAAGACTGCGGTGAGTAAGGAAACTTACTCCGACATGGACAATTACCTGTGGGAGATACTATGGCAATGGGCAAACAGACGGCATCCCAACAAATCGGGCGAATGGATTGCCAGGAAGTATTGGACCCCTACCAAGGAGGTCAAATGGAACTTCATTGGCAAAACAAAACACAAGGAGGAAATAGAGCTTACCCGACATGCAAAAACTGAAATAGTCAGACACGTAAAAGTGAAGGGGACAGCTAGCCCATTCGACGGTAACCTAGTGTATTGGAGCCAGAGACTTCCAAAGAGCCCGGACGTAAGCACGCGAGTGATTAACTTACTGAAGAGGCAACACGGGAAATGCGAAATGTGCGGACTAACGTTTAAGGACAGTGACCAGTGGGAAGTGGACCACATCATGCCAACCATGCGTGGTGGTAAAAACTGGTACTCTAACCTCCAGTTGCTGCACGACTATTGCCACGATTCCAAGTCTGCCCGGGATGGCAGCAAGGGAGGCCGTATCTATGACAAAGATGGCGAAACTGAGGAGCCGGATGAGGTGAAAGTCTCACGTCCGGTTCTGAAGACGAGTCGGTCCGGTGACGGACTGGCTTAGTTTAATACCAACTGGTGCTGACTGCGGGATTTTTGATTTTGCTTGGTGCTATATGCCTGTTTGCTCAGGCGAATAATTTCTCCACAGCAAATATAGCATGTTGCGGGCTAGGTCTGGGCGGTTGTTGCCTCAATATCGGCGGCAATACCCTCTGTTAGCAGCTGTCAATCCTGACAACCAAACGTCCGTTATCAATCTGGGCGGTGCCATTTATGGGAAAGGCGCTTTACTTTTGCCTTTCCTGCGAGCCTACCTGTTTGAATTGCTCAGCTTCCGGGGCGCTTTGAAGCTATTGGCTATGGCTATGGCGGTCTTTGTCGTTCCAGTTCTGCTCTCTTCCTACCCTCAGATCCAGAGTGATTTCGATCTATCCACGGTTTTGGAACTGATACAGAACGGGGCAATCTGGAGCGCTGCTTTGGTCTTGTTCTGTGGTGTGGGGCTGGAGTTTTCCATGGCAATTTGGGCAACGACATATTTGCAGGATGTAGGCTGGAATAAGAAACGGGCTTCGATTCTGTTTTCATTATTTTGGTTGGCTTTGATGGTAGGAAGATTGGTGGCTGCCCGCTTTATTACTCCCGAAAATAGCAGCATCGCTATCCAAGCAATGGTTCTAGTGGCAGCGGAGATCGTCGGACTAATGATCTTCAGCAGCAAACGTCCTGTCGGTGCGATCGCTGTTGTGGCAATGGGTTTGTCCTTGGGCCGATCGCCCCTACCACTATAGGAATAACTTTTGCCAAGTTCCCCCCATCTGACTATAGCAGCGTTTACGGGTTCCTGTCGCTCTATGGCTGGCGCCACGCTGCGCGATCGGAACTCTCGGTGCCTTAGTCGTGCCATCAGCAATTGGTATCCTCTCCAAGCATAAATCTTCCGCCCTGCGATGCGCCTGCTATTCGCTTTAGCCTTGGTGCTATTTCTGCTGACCTTTCTTTTATGAAGAGATCCTACCTAGGGTGCGATCGCCTTTGGGCACGATCGTTCATTAATCTCAAAATTCAGCAAGTCATAGTTGCTGACTTGCTGAATTAACAACAGCGACTATTGCGATCGCTCATCCAACCAAGCTACCAAATCTTCAGGCGTAGCGAAATCCAACAACTCTACTCCCAACGCCTCTAAATCCTGGATAGATAATTCCTGAATTCGCTCAGTCAGCATCGGCTCAATTGCACCCAACCGCCGGTACAACAGACGCCTATCATCTTCAGTTAACTCTTCCTGTTTTTCTATTGTAATACGCAAACTGAAAAGTAGCTCTAGGATATCAGACTTTTTGGGAGCTGACTCTGGCAAAGCGATTAGTTCATTAATCGCTCGCTCCTGAGTTTTCCCTTTTCCCAGGATCCTTAACCAGAGAGTTTCGGGTGTCTGTGGCAGTTGGTTAATGACTATTATATTTGTCTTCAGGGCCTCATCCAGACAATACACCCCTTCAGGCCAGTTTGGCTTGGGTTTTGCCCCGATCGCGCAGCGTGGCGCCAGCCCATAGCTATTCAGTAGAGCTGCTGACGTCGAAGTCGCCAGGATCCACAAGGAAGGCAACTCGTCTTCAGTTAGAGACTTTGACTCCCGCCTTGCATCCCGCCTTACATCCCGTTGTAACTTGCCGTGGAAAGCAAATAACTTCAGCATACAATTGCGAATCTCCGTCTTACTCGGTTGATTCCGAAAAGGTTCTATCAGACAGTGACTCGATATCATCTTCCCTAATAATCCCAGATTTTTCCGGTCACTCTCTGGTGATGCTGCTGGGACAAACATGACATCTACTTGACGAACTTCATCCCGGATTTCTAGAGATATTTCCACTTCTCCTAAATTTCCGAGAACCTGTTGAAAATATTCTTTGGCAAATCTATCGTGCGCTGTTCTTGTCATCTGCTTTGTTCCTTTCTTAACTTATCAAGTTTACACTTCCATTATTCCTGAGATTCCTGTCTGTGAGGGGTGAAAATTATACTCCTGTCCATATCGAATGATTCGTCTTCTTTCCACCAAGCATATAGCTGGATATCCGTCGTGTATAGGTAGCTAGCTTTCTCTGTCAGTTGCTTAAACGACCCTACTATATCCTCCGTTAATTCCAGGTCGGCTACCTCAAAAGCATCTATATATACCCGATAATTATAAGTTAGATAGGTGACAAACCCCATTAATTGGGTATTGAATCCCTTTTGGGCACATTTTTTGGCAAAGTCATAAATTTCCTGGATTGTTGGAGATTCTCCCACAAAATCTTCGGGGTCTGCAAAATTCTCTGCCAACAACTGTTCTAATTTTTCTATGGTCAAACCCTGAAATTTGCGATGAAATACATACTGCGATCGATCTGACGCCTCCCCAAATATAATTTCATCCCGGCGCTGATAGTCAGGATTAATTTTTTTCGATAAAATACCGCGTAACAGCTCGTTGAGTTTTTGCTTTTTCCTGGCTTGCTTTGACATGGCATCTTAGTTATACTTAACAATGAGGCAAAGCCTCTGGAATTGCGTTACCAGGCAGAACCCTGGTAACCATAAAGATCGTAACATAGAATGAAAACGAGATGACTCTCACCAATTACCATCACCTGGTAGATAACTGGCAAGCACTCGCCCAGCACCCCGCAACTGCTGATAATAAGCTTGACTAATAGCATCCCCTTGCTCCGATAAGAGGTCAATGCCGATGCCATTTCTGCCCATATCCTTGCCGGAACTATGAATGTACTTACCCTCGCCTAAGTATAGTCCCACGTGGTTAATCTTATCGGCAGAACCAAAGAAAATTAAGTCCCCTGGTTGTAATTCTACTATTGGGATTTCCTGCACAAATGATTCCTGCTGATCTGCATCTCTAGGCAACCAAATACCTACTGAGCAAAAAGCAGCCTGGATCAAACCAGAACAGTCGTAGTTGGGTCCAACTGTACCGCCCCAAAGGTAATAATTATCCCGATCCATGGCCTCTTGCGCAAAGGCGATCGCCCCTGGCAAGCGTTCTTTAATCTCAGGGTCCGAAAGGGCGATCGCCCGATAAGGCATTTCTGCTAACTCCAACTTCTCTACATCATGTCCAGATAGCCAGCAGCGATAATCATCCTCGCACAAGCAGACTTCCACAGCTTGGGGGTCTGGTGGCACCGATTTTTCCGGAACGGTAAGCACCCGCAACTGACGTCCGGCAGCGGCCTGGGTTGCTAAACTAGCACATTCAGGCCCATCATACAGATCCAGATTGACGCGACAACTGTACTCAATAGTGGTAGATTGAGCAGAGCCTCGGCTTGTTTGCAGTAATTCAACCATGACTTTCTTCCGCAAAGACGAACAACTAGAAAAATTGGGCGATCGCATCCTAGAGAAGACCTGGGCGCAATTCCCAGGACTAGCCCGCAACCAAATTGCCCCTACCTTGCCCTCACCTGGTTCCTCTACGATCCGCCTTTCCCCGTCAACACTGGCGGTGCCCTCTCTACTGCCGAATTCTGGAAACACCAAGTCCGAGGTTTTAGCTATCGTGGCGTGGAACGCATTTACCCCGCCCATGTGGTCAAGCTGTTTTATCTGGTAGCTGTCTATGAGTGGCTAGACAAAAACATGATCGAAACCGGACCTGACTTGGAACGAGCCATTCGTGACATGATCGTTCGAGACAGCAACGACGCCACCAGTCTTGTGGTAGATGTCCTGACTGGCACTACTAGCGGTCCAGAACTGCCCCCTGGACCCTTTGAAACCTGGAAGTTCCAGCGCCATATCGTCAACCGTTACTTCCAATCCCTCGGTTGGCCAGAATTTGAGAGCATCAACGTCAATCAAAAAACCTGGAGTGACGGTGTCTACGGACGAGATCGGGCCTTTTTGGGCGAAATGATGGAAAATCGTAATATGCTCACCACCAATGCCACCGCCCGCCTGCTCCATAGTATAGTAGGCGGTGTCGCCGTATCCTCCCAGGCAACCCAGGCCATGATGAATCTAATTCACCGGACCCTCAACCCAGATGATTTAGAAACAGACCCCAACCATTCATACACCAGCTTCCTCGGCGGCGGACTCCCCACCGATGCCCGGCTTTGGTCATGCCCCAGCAGCTTGGTGCCAAAAGCCAGTAACAGCCAAGTCAGCCATGACTGCGCCTACATAGAAATTAAAGACAAGCAACCCTATTTATTGGTAGTGTTTACAGAGGGGAAAGCTCAGTGCGATTCGTTTAGCGTAAAGGTTCAAAATGGACTAAACAAGGTCAAACTATCGTGTCACAAGCCATAGCTCAGAAACCGCTAGCAGGATTTCATCAGTCCTGACAACTTGTAGGGTAAGCAGGCCACCGGTGGAAACATCAAAAGGAACCGGCGAAACCCAGAGATGATGAAGGTGCAAGCCCTTCTCCCCAGGTGCAGGGGTAAAAGCATCGCCCCTACGGTAGCTTCGCGTCCGGAGACACCCACCCATGTCGTGCGCGGGAGCGACACGACCGGGTGGGTGCTCCCGGACGCGATGGCATCAATCCGTAAAGCGGGGTGATTTGGCGTTAATGACTAATAGCCTAAAATCGGTCAACGTCGAGCAAGTGGCTATGAGGAGCATAAAGCGAAGTGTTGCAGCGTCGTCATCTCTAACCAGCGGAATAAGGCTTACACGCTGGCCCAAAAGGGAAAGGATATAGGTCGTTGGCAAGTTGAGCTGTGACCAACAAGCACTGACAACAAACCCGGCGTATGGACACCTTCTAAGGTCACAACCAATCATCTACAGGAACGAAGTAAACCAGTTGATGTACTCTCAGTAAGGTCGATTGCTGAGTAGCCACTGAAGGCGCAACATCTGCAATTCATTAGCAGGTCACAACTGGGAAAGATTGAGTGGAGAAGCAAGCCAGTCTGTAATGGACAGGATAAGCTGACGCCCTCACGGTTAACCAAAAGTGTGGAGGTTAGTAGCAGTCAATATGTCACGGAGTACATCCAACAGGAAAGTATATGACTGGAATGCGGTCCCCTGGCGCAAGCTAGAGCGGGAAGTATTCAAGCTGCAAAAGCGTATCTACAGAGCGGCCCAACGAGGTGACAAGAAGCTGGTACGCAGACTCCAGGGATTACTCACGAGGTCATGGTCCGCAAAGATGATTGCGGTACGACAGGTAACCCAGCAAAATCAGGGCAAAAAAACGGCAGGGGTAGACGGCATAGTTGCTCTCAAGCCTTCCGAAAGACAGCCGCTGGTGAGGCAACTTAGAGTCAACGATGGGAAAAAGGTTAAACCAACCCGTAGGGTGTGGATACCTAAGCCCGGAAGAGATGAAAAGAGACCACTGGGGATACCAACAATATACGATAGAGCCTTACAAGGAGTAGTCAAGAGTGCGCTAGAACCCGAATGGGAAGCGGTATTCGAGGCAAACTCCTACGGGTTCAGACCAGGTCGAGGATGCCATGATGCGATCTTCTCAGTATTCTCAAGCATCAAGCGGAAACCCAAATGGGTGCTGGATGCAGACATTGCGAAATGTTTCGATCAAATAAACCACAAAGCACTGCTCGGAAAATTGAATAATTCCACACCTATACGGAGGAAAATCCGAGAATGGTTAAAAGCCGGGGTGATGGACAGGCACGAATACCAACCGACGTATGCAGGTACGCCACAAGGGGGAGTAATCTCACCACTGTTAGCAAACATTGCACTACATGGTATGGAGACGGAAGTCAAAAAGGTCGTGCCGGCAGGCAAGAACAAACAAAGCGAGTTAGGAGTAGTGCGATACGCGGATGACTTTGTAATAATGCACAAGGACCAAGAGGTAATTGAGGCGGCCAAAGAAGTCATCAGCAAGTGGTTAACGGGGATAGGATTAGAATTAAAACCCGAAAAGACGCGGATAACACATACCTTAAAAGGAAACGACCCTGGATTCGATTTCTTAGGGTTTTACGTCAGACAATATGAGGTATCGAAACACCGAAGCGGAAAAATTGGAAAAGGGTACTTAACTCTAATAAAACCCAGCCCCAAATCCATTAAAACCCACAAAGAAAAGTTGAAGGCTGTAGTAGAGAGTCACAAAGCCGCACCACAGGCAGCACTGATAAGCAGATTGAACCCAATCATAAGGGGATGGAGCAACTACTACAGAACGGTGGTTAGCAAGGAGATATTTGGGGAACTAGATACTTACCTGTGGGAAATAACATGGAAGTGGGCGAAAAGAAGGCATCCGAACAAAACTGAGAGATGGGTAGGTAAGAAGTACTGGAAAGTCGAGAGCGACAGACATTGGAATTTCACGGACAAGAAAGGGGCGAAACTAATCCGGCACTCCGAAACGGCAATTGTACGGCACGTAAAAGTGAAAGGAACAGCCAGCCCAATGGACGGAAACCTGGTGTACTGGAGTAAAAGGTTAAGCAAGAGTCCGATGATAAGCCCAAGGGTGATTAAGCTCATGGGCAGACAGAAGGGCAAATGCGCACACTGCGGAATGCTGTTTATAGACGGAGACAAGTGGGAAGTAGACCACATCCTACCGAAATCATTAGGCGGTAAGGACACCTACGACAACTTGCAACTACTCCACGACTATTGCCATCACCAAAAGTCGAGGACGGATGGCAGTATAGAAGGCCGCACCCGGAAAAGCCGGGATAGGGAAACCAAGGAGCCGGATGAGGTGAAAGTCTCACGTCCGGTTTTGAAGACGAGTCGGGCTGGTGACAGCCTGGCTTAGTTTAATAAGTCAATCATCCGCCATCCTGCCTTTTATTTCTGGGCAAGTGGTAGAAGCGATGGGCACCCTAAATTAATCATTGAGGAGTGAATTGTGAGTAATATTAACCTCTGGCGTACAGCTTCCCTACTCAGTTGCTTGGAGATCGCCACTGCTGCTAGTAGCTTATCAGCTCAAGCTCAGACTTCCGAGTCATTACCACCATTGAGTACAACTGTTTCCTTCCCAGGTAGCGCTTTAACCACTGCTGAGGCGCTAATGGATCAACCCCCAACTAGCCACAGTCATCAAACCCGATCTGAAAATACATCGGAAAATAATGCGGTCATCGCGTCCGGGAGCACCCTTTCGTTTCCAGAGCGCCCACCCATGTCGTTGCCTGCTGGCGAACGACAGGGTGGGCGAAGAGGAAACGACCCTGTCATGTCGCTCCTGCGCACGACATGGGTGGGTGTCTCCGGACGCGAAGCTCAACGGCGTCGAGACCCCGATCGCCCCCTTGCTGACACCTACCTGGGAATTGGTGCCGATATGGGTTTAGATGGCGACACGGCTTTAGGAGAAAGTGGCTTTGCTGCAGTCGGCAAACTTGGATTTACCGACAATCTGTCTTTGCGCACCGCTAGTTCATTTGGCGATGGCGTAGTTTTAATGCTTTCTGTCGCTTATGACTTTCCCATCGATCGGGAACCATTTGAATCAATAGTGTTAGCCCCCTTCGTTGGCGGTGGTGTCGCCTTTGAAATTGATGAGGGCTATAGTGGTCCCCCGATCTCTGGTGGTGTTGATTATCCTGTCTCGAAGGACTTGACTGCAACCGCCAGAATTAATATTGCTTTCCTTAAGGAAGAGACAACCGATGTAGGAATTATCTTAGGCATCGCTTACAACTTCCCTGCATTAATTAATCGCTGATATCCTGTTGAATATTTTCGTGTTATTTAGGTACATACATTTGAATTACCCATAATCAAGATGGAGGATGAAGTGTAAAAAAAATCTCCTATTATGGACTTACAAATAGAACAAAAGTCTGATAGAGGAGAGAAAAATATTGTAGTTTACCAGTCATATCGAGCGAGCACTTCATTCTTCATCTTGAAACATTAGAGGTAAGGGCTTGTTTGCCGCTAACAATTGCGGAAATTCAGATGCTGACCGTACTGTAGAAATAACCCTGAATTACTACCTGGGGCTGGTAGTAAAGTTCAAATTCTGATTTTTCCAGTGCCGTCCCCAGATCGATTTCCAGTAACCGCCGTTCTTCCTTCTGGGCATCCATTGAGGACTATAGAACTCATAGCTGCCGCCCCGTTGCTGCTGGCACCAACGTCTGGCCGTGTCCGCATAAATCAACAGTTGATCTGAGTTGCTGCTATGGTTGGGATAAAGAGGTGCGAAACGTTCGGGTGTAAACAAATCCCCTTCAAAGGAGTTGTGACAGCCCAAAACGGCATCATTAGCCGGAGAACTGTGTAGTTCTTGTGGGTCCAAACCCCACCCTTCGGATACGGAAGGTACACCGGTCCCAACTGCTGCAGAGTGACATCACTGGCGGTGGAGAGCAGGGACTCAAATGTAGGCAATCTGGCAGCTATCGCCCTCATGCCGCGCTTGTTAGATGCTCATGGCTAACGATAAGTGAATCTGTATAAGCCTCGTCACTTAAAACCAGCGAAATAAGGCTGTATACGCTGGAACCAAAAGGTAATGGTAGGAGCGGATGATTATCTCTTTTGGTCATCCCGTATCGCTAAAATCCTCCCGGGGTAATGCAGGGGCCTAAAAGCATCATATGGACTATACGGAACGGTGCGATTCGTTTAGCGTAAAGGTCCAAAATGGACGTGAGTGCGTCAAATAACGGTGTCACAGGCCATAGAACCGAGACCGCTAGCAGGATTTCATTAGTCCTGATAACTTGGTGCGACCCGTTTAGCGTAAAGATCCAGAATGGACAAGGAGGGTCAATGACCATGTCACAAGCCTATTGACCGAGACCGCATGCAGGATATCATTGGTCCTGAAACTTGTAGGGTCAAGTCAGTCACCGGTGGAAACATCAAAAGGAACTGGCGAAACTCAGAGATGATGAGGGTGCAAGTCCCTCTCCCCTAAGTGCAGGGGTAAAAGCATCACCCCTACGGTAGCTTCGCGTCCGGAGACACCCACCCATGTCATGCGCGGGAGCGACATGACAGGGTCGTTTCCGAGAGCGCCCACCCTGTCGTTCGCCAGCAGGCAACGACATGGGTGGGCGCTCTGGAAACGAAAGGGTGCTCCCGGACGCGATGGCATCAATCCGTAAAGCGGGGTGAGAAGGCGTTAATGACTGGTAGCCTAAACTGGTCAACGTCAAGCAAGTGACTATGAGGAGCATAAAGCGAAATGATGCAGCGTCGTCACAGGAAACCAGTGGAATAAGGCTTATACACTGGCCCAAAAGGGAAAGGATAATGGTCGTTGGCAGGTCGAGTTACTGACCAACAAGCACTGACAATAAACCCGGCGTAAGGTCATTCTCTAAGGTCACAACCAATCATCTACAGGAACGAGGTAAACCAGTTGACGTACTCTCAGTGATATGAGAGCTGAGTAGCCACCAAAGGCGTAAAATCTGCAAACCATTAGCAGGTCGCAACTGGGAGAGATTGAGTGGAGAAGCAAATGAGCGCCTGTAATGGGCGGGATAGAGCTGACGCCCTCATGGTTAACCAAAAGTGTGGAGGTTAGTAGCAGTCAATATGTCACGGAGTACATCCAACAGGAAAGTATATGACTGGAATGCGGTCCCCTGGCGCAAGCTAGAGCGGGAAGTATTCAAGCTGCAAAAGCGTATCTACAGAGCGGCCCAACGAGTATAGAAGGCCGCACCCGGAAAAGCCGGGATAGGGAAACCAAGGAGCCGGATGAGGTGAAAGTCTCATGTCCGGTTTTGAAGACGAGTCGGCCCGGCGACGGGCTGGCTTAGTTTAATTAGGGTAAGCAGGCCACCGGTGGAGACATCTTTAGGAACCGGCGAAACCCAGAGATGATGAAGGTGCAAGCCCTTCTCCCCAGGTGCAGGGGTAAAAGCATCACCCCTACGGTAGCTTCGCGTCCGGAGACACCCACCCATGTCATGCGCGGGAGCGACATGACAGGGTGGGTGCTCCCGGACGCGATGGCATCAATCCGTAAAGCGGGGTGATTTGGCGTCAATGACTAATAGCCTAAAATCGGTCAACGTCGAGCAAGTGGCTATGAGGAGCATAAAGCGAAGTGTTGCAGCGTCGTAACCGTTAACCAGTGGAATAAGGCTTACACACTGGCCCAAAAAGGGATAGGATATAGGTCGTTGGCAGGTAGCTATCTGACCAACTAGCACCGACAATAAACCCGGCGTAGGGCCACCCTCTAAGGTCGCAAACAATCATCTACAGGAACGAAGTAAACCAGTTGATGTACTCTCAGTGAGGTCGATTGCTGAGTAGCCACCGAAGGCGCAACATCTGCAATTCATTAGCAGGTCGCAACTGGGAGAGATTGAGTGGAGAAGCAAATGATCGCCTGTAATGGGCGGGATAGAGCTGACGCCCTCATGGTTAACCAAAAGTGTGGAGGTTAGTAGCAGTCAATATGTCACGGAGTACATCCAACAGGAAAGTATATGACTGGAATGCGGTCCCCTGGCGCAAGCTAGAGCGGGGAAGTATTCAAGCTGCAAAAGCGTATCTACAGAGCGGCCCAACGAGGTGAAGGCCGCACCCGGAAAAGCCGGGATAGGGAAACCAAGGAGCCGGATGAGGTGAAAGTCTCACGTCCGGTTTTGAAGACGAGTCGGCCCGGTGACGGGCTGGCTTAGTTTAATTTATAACCTCTATTGAGCAATCCATGGACCGGCGAAACCGTTCTCATTAGACGATTAACCGACCAGGGGATAAGTTAGATGATAAGCGAAAGCCAATAGGGGAGGGAAGCTCTAAAAAGCCAAGGCCCAGGGTAATGCCTGGGATATGCAGACATAGGGCGCAGTGTTAGAAGTCAACTGGACAAATAGCCCCAAAATGATACGGAACCTCAGACACTAATAATGGTCACCTGCCTACATCTTTAAGATGGAAGTAAGAGCCAGGTAATGGTCACCTGCAATCAGCCGTGAACTGAGAGTAAGAGCCATAGTCGGAAGGTATATATGGTTGAATGAAGACCGAGACCAGGTAAGTAAAAGTACAGGGGCCACAGATGCCCGATCGTATGTAGAGAATGCAACAAGGGACGTTTAAGGTACTTTCTCCCGCACGAACCCTCCGGAGTCCGGCACTAACGTCATTCCCAGACAACAACGAAAGGGCAAAAGAACACGAGACAATGCATGGAACCGACATCATTAGTCGGGAAAGGGGTAACCCAACCAACGCAACCCATGAAGGGATAACACTAGCGGGAGCCTCCTGCGATGAAAGTCGCCAGTCCGGTTTTGTAAGGGAGGGTTGGTACGCGAGTACTAGCTCGACCCCGACCTATCGCAGCTGTTCGTTGCCTCTGCCCATGCTTGTATCAGCTCTCCGCACATGGATAATTAATCTGATTTGGGATCATACAATTTTACATAAACTTGTGCAGTATATACTCTCGATACTCAAGAGCACAGCACGTCAAGTCAGGGAGATAGCCTGCCGGTGGCAAATGCGGTCGCCCTGATTAGAGTTTATCTAGGATTGAACGGAGAGAGAGGGATTTGAACCCTCGGACGGAATCTAGTTCCGTCAACAGATTAGCAATCTGCCGCTTTCGACCACTCAGCCACCTCTCCAGGTCTATTGATTACTGCTATAACAGATTCTAGCTCATCGATCGTGAATTGGGTAGGTTCTCACGAAAAAATTTTTTCCTAGGCTGGGCCACCCTGGGGGATCGGAGGGCTGAAACCACGCTGGATCAAGTGTTCTGACCAATTCCACTCCGAGAGAAAAAATTTTTTCGTATAATCGTATCCCAGTCGGTAGAGTTCCGCTTTTTCCGCCGGCTTAACGTTGAACTGGGTGGTGGTCACCCCAGCATCGGTGACATCTATCTCGATCGTCCGGCCCCGATCGATCTCTCGCAGGTGATATCTGTCTCTCGCTTCGGCCATAGTTCTCAAGGAGGCGGAAAAAATGTCAAACACCCCCTTAATCTGGGATTGTCGTCCAGTTGAATTGTCCAGTAAGCGGAAACCAAAGGTCGGCCAGCGGGGGAGACGTGCCGGTTGACCGGACTGTGGCTGGACATCATATATCCATAAGGGGAAATTACTCAACAGCCCTCCATCCAGAATCATGTAGTCACCGAGTCTTCCTGGCTCAAAGAACAGAGGTATGCTCAGTGACAGTCGCACTGCTTCAGCGACAGTAAAGTCAAGATAACTTTCCAGGCAGTAAGATCTGAGGATATTTTCCCGAACAGTCCGCTGTTGGTTCTCCAAGTTGGGCGCTGCGGGGTTGAGGTCGTCGGGTAACAGCAGCATCTCCCGCCGACTGATATCGGAAGCTACTACCTTGAGTTGTCTGGAGCCCTTTTCCAGGTCACGAAAGGTTTTGATCTTACGGGACTTCAGGGTTGAGGCTACCCAAGAGTGCAAGGGTTCTGAGGAATATTGTCCCAAACTTCTGGTCACTAAGAGGAAAAACAGCATCCAGAAAGGAAACTTCATGTCATCTCGCGGATCGCCACAGAAAATCAGGGGGCTGGTTTTCTGAGAGAGGAACTGCATGTAGTCCAACTCACCCAGTTCCTGTTCTAGCCGATCGATGGCAAAGTTGGCTGCTAGCAGGGCGGCGGTGAGGGAACCGGAAGAACTGCCTGCTAGCTTCTGCCAGCGCAGACCTAGATCGTCGCAGCAGCGCATTGCCCCTAACAGGGCAATGCCTTTTATGCCCGCCCCTTCAAACACGGCATCAGCATATCTGTAACCGTCTGGGGCCGGGGGATGCATTTTACTAAGAATGTACTGTTTCTCCTCGCTAGTCAGTCTTAAACCTCTGACTTCGTTTATCAATGTCGGATTAATATAAGTCATAGTAGTGCAGTGCCATCCTGCTGGTCTCATTTTAGCTGCGGTGTCTAGAGCATGCCGAGTCCTTCAGGACAAGAGCATGCGGAAGACGCCGAGCTAGCCCGGGTGACCCGGGGTAGCCGATGTCTGAAGCTACAGAGAATTTCCCAGGAAATAGTCCCCAGCATGGTAGCCCAGTCATCTGCTGAGATTTCTATATCTCCATCTTGCCCTAAGAGGGTGACCAATTCTCCTATCTGTAAATCATCAATAGCACTCACGTCCAGCATCAGCTGATCCATTGTAATTGCTCCCACTTGCGGTACCAGCTTACCTCGGATAAGAACCTGCATCTTGGAAGATAGGTTACGGGGGACGCCGTCTGCATAGCCAATGCCCACTACTGCTAGCTTCATATCCCGTGGGGCGATATATTGATAACCGTAGCTGACACCGGTTCCCGCAGCAATCTCTTTTATTTGCGTTACTCGCGCTTTCACTTGCATGACTGGTTTGAGTGAGAGCACTGGTTGGAGATGGGCTGCTGGATATAAACCATACAGTGCTAAACCGACTCTTACTAGATCGTAATGCAAGCTGGGGTCACTTAAGGTAGCAGCTGAGTTGGCAATATGTAGTTTGGGTGGGGTGATGCCAGCTGCACTTAGCTGCCCGATCGCCTGGCGGAACCGCTGATGCTGCTGGTTCATTATCCTCGGATCTGGACTGTCAGCTGTGGCCAGATGGGAATACACGCTCGCTATTTCTAAATGAGGCGATCGCTCCACCAGTCTGGCAAACTCTGCTGCTTCCTGCCATGCTGTCCCCAGTCGGGACATCCCTGTATCCAGTTTCAGATGTACGGGTATACTTTTACCTACGGCTGCTAAGGTCTCTGAAAATACTAAGGCTTGGAAGGGGTTGCACAGGGTTGGTTGCAGTTGCCAATGGGCGATCGCCTGGATTTCTTCAGGAGCGTTGACAGCCCCTAATATCAGAATTGGAGCCTTAATGCCTACTTCTCGCAGTTCTATTCCTTCGGGAATAGTTGCTACTCCCAGCCATCTGGCACCGGCTGCTAGCACGGTCTCGGCAACGGTCACTGCTCCGTGACCGTAGGCATCTGCCTTGACTATGGCCATGAGCGCTGTCCCTGGTGATAAAATTTGCTTGACTTTTCGCGTATTATGTGCTATTGCATTTAAGTCAATTTCAACCCAGGCGCGATTCCTGTGGAAAGCTGCGCTAACGCACGCTCCGGGCCCCTACGCTGCAGGGATGCCAGACTGGGACTGGATGTTGTGAGGGGGGTTGACTTCGGGCACTTCATGGATGACTGACTTGGTGATATCTGCGCCGGAATTATAGCATTTGTTAAAATAAATGCTACACTTCGCGCGCGCTCGGCGGTGCCCACCCTACTGGCAACTGATCGCCGGTTTTTTGCCAAATTGGGTGTTGAAGGCTAAAATTACGGCAGCGCTGGCTTTTTCCTGACTTTGGCAGGGTTGGGGATGGTAAGTCAGTCAAGGCTGTTTGCACCAGACATGTTTACTGAAGTTAAGTTTATATCTGGCATTATACCTCAGGATATCAAGCAGGAGGAGGTTTCGGATGGCCTTGAGTTATGAGCTGGAGATGAAAACTATGTATTATTGCAGATTTATCTGGTCTTGAGTGGCAACAAGACAGTTTGATAGGTCCAGGAATTCTGGTGAAGGCAGATACAATGTATGATAAAGAACTGTCTGTAACTTACGCTGCTTTTGGTTTTCGACCTACTCTAGCTGTTGGCTTTCGGATCGATCCTAATCAGGATTATGCATTAGGCACGGTGCTACGTTCGACTACTATCTTGCTACAGCAAGTTGTCGGCGATGCCGTGCTATTGTTTGATTATGAAATTGTTGTGGCACTCTCCAGGTACGCAGTTAGCGAAGGATAAGCATGAGTGGGATATGTCGATCGCATCTTTACTTCCTGAGATGACTGCTGAGTTGCGATATTTCCCATCACAAGTGCTATGATTCAGGATAAAATATTTACCTCGTTCCTTGTCTCTGGCAGGGAACTTCTCCAACATAAACTCCAACAATTTCTCTTGTTTTTGTATCAAGGGCTAACCAAATCCATTGTTGCATCACTACATATTTATCACTACCAAAGGAACTACTAGAACCTGCTTGCCTACGGGGCCATAGCCTCCTAATTTTGTCCGGAGTATTGTGAAAGTAGCGGCTCTTTGTGAAATAGTATGCTAAATTGTCATCAAAACAGGTCTCAAAGTCTTGCGTAGTCTGGGTTTTCGCTTATTCCTGCTCTCGCTAAGATATCTGCACCGATCTGCAAGGCACAAGCGTTGAAAGTATTGTTGGGAAAGGGTTCTAGGCACATTAGCTATCAGTTTAGCATACTAAATTGGGAAGAGCCAAAGTAGAGCAATTTCTGGAAAAGCTGAATGAGATCAACACTCGCCTATATCGTTTAGATAAATCAGTAGAGCACCTAGATCGTTTAGTTTCAGAGGCCCGGAGGAAAACTGGCGATCGGGTGCAAAAGTGGCAGGCTTAATAAGTTTTAAGAATCGTCGAAACCATTGGTATACATAGGTCTGAGTAATTTTTGAGGAGTTGATAAAATGTGGAGGGCATATGGGGTTGTCAAAGGCAGTAAGTTGTAATATGATGGAAGTGTTGGGTTGGCAAAGGTATAGCGAACATGGCTGTGAGTTACAAGAAGCGTAAAGAGGAGAGAATTAAACTGGCAAGGAAGGAAGAGGCTGACGAATCGAAGATATTTCAGTTGCCGTACATTGACGGAGGAAACTCAGGTAAAAGCCACTTGAGACAGGTCATATTGTATTTATATAGCCTGTATAAAAATGGAGAGATTAGTAAAAACGGTTTTGAAGTCCTGGTTGAACATGTATGTATGGTGTTCGTAAAGACAGAGGCTGAAAAGAGACTGAGCGCCTACCTAGAGCGAAAGCTCCTTGATCTGCTTAATAGGCTTTCTTCTGAGGATGCAGTGTTAAAGCTATTTGGATTGAGTGAGAGAGATGTCTAACCCAGAGTCAGATCGATAGCAAAGTAATAAGCAGAATGCACCAGAAGGTGATGCCTCAGAAAAAAAAATTGTCTTATCGGAATCTACGGTTCCGGAAAAATCCGAAGATTTCGACGATCGAGGCACAGAGGAGGCAAGTGAAAAGCTGCTTCAGGGAATAGAGGAACTGTTACCAGACGAGATCCCAGACGAGACTAAAAAGAGAAAACACAAGGGGAAATAAGAGCTTTTTGTTTTTTTCTCAGCAGATCCTCATTTTAGCTACTGAAAAGATGGAGATACTGATTGTGACTGTTTCGATATAAGAAGAGCATTGGCAGGGTGTATCTCACTTTTGTAATGTAGCCCCTGCGCAGCGGAGGGGGCCCGGAGCGTGGGCTAAGTTCTAGTAGCCGGGCCCTTCGTTCCCACGGCTCTGCCTGGGAACGGGTATGGCTGGCGCCACGCTGCGCGATCGGACAGCGATGCAAATATGAGATGCACCCCATTGGCATCTTAGATTATACATATACTCGGAAAGGGATCGACTTGCGGTTTTTGCGGCAGTTAACTTGGTCACCAAAACCAATGCATGACAAGGGTTTCGGACGTTAGAGCCCGGCAGCGTGAAAAACGCAAGTTGAAGCCGATCGCGGTATAGGTAGCATGCGGAAGACACCGCCCAGTAGTCAAGTAGAAAGGGTGCATCCCAGATTTGCAAAGATAGCTGTAGGGGCGAAGCATTCGGGCGACAAATTATGATATAAGTTTACAGATGGACTCTCCGAATGCTTCGCCCTTGCGAAAGTGGGATGCACCCAGTAGAAAGTGAGTGATATGATTCAAACAAGGAAAAGTCGTGGAAGAAAGTGGCAGCAAATACTGCCAATAGTGGCGATCGTGCTGTTGGTAGCAGCGGCCCCAGCATTCCCTCAGGAGGCCGCTAGCAGCGGTGGATTCAATCCCCAAGCATGGTTGCGCAGCGCCTTAGAGTGGATTGAAGGCTTGGGACCAGTGGGTGCGATCGCCTTTATTATCATCTATATTATCGCCACCGTGGCCTTTTTACCGGGATCAATTCTCACCCTCGGTGCTGGCGTGGTGTTTGGCGTAGTTTTCGGTTCGATCTACGTGTTCGTGGGGGCAACCATTGGCGCCACCGCTGCCTTCCTAGTGGGACGCTACATAGCGCGGGACTGGGTAGCTCAGAAAATTGCCGGGAACGAAAAGTTCAAAGCCATTGATGAAGCAGTAGGCCGAGAGGGATTGAAAATCGTCCTGCTCACAAGACTGTCCCCGGTGTTTCCCTTCAATCTATTAAACTACGCCTATGGAGTAACGGGAGTGGGGCTGAAAGACTATGTACTCGGCTCCATTGGCATGCTTCCAGGAACGATCATGTACGTTTATATTGGTTCATTGGCGGGAAATATAGCCACGATCGGGACTGGGGAACAACCCACCAATCCCGCCGTGCAATGGGCAATTCGGATTATCGGTTTTATCGCCACCGTTGCTGTCACTCTCTACGTGACGCGGATCGCCCGCCAAGCTTTGGAAAAGGAAGTATCTTAATTTAGGGTTTTCAGCAATGACAAATGAGCAAATAGTTACGGTCCCGCCCATGGATGAATATAACCAGCAATTGGTTGGTTACGTGCATCCGCCAGATTGGGTTAATCCCACCCCTGCCGATTTGTACGATCTAGTGGTAATTGGTGCTGGCACCGCCGGGTTAGTGGTTGCCGCAGGTGCGGCAGGATTAGATGTGGGTTTGAAAGTCGCCTTGATTGAGAAACATCTCATGGGGGGAGATTGCTTAAATGTGGGCTGCGTCCCATCCAAATGCGTCATTCGTTCCTCTCGCGTGGTCGCCGATATGCAAGATGCGGAACCTTTTGGCATTCGTCGGCCAGAAAAGATTGAAGTAGATTTTCCGGCAGTAATGCAGCGGATGCGGAAACTGCGGGCTGGGATTAGCCATCACGATTCAGTTGAACGCTTCAATAACCTGGGTATCGATGTCTTTCTAGGAAAGGGGAGTTTTGTCGGTAATAACTCGATTGAAGTTGCTGGTAAAACACTCAAGTATAAAAAAGCAGTGATTGCCACGGGTGCCAGGGCCGTGCGCCCCCCGGTTGAGGGCATAGAACAGGCGGGTTTTCTCACTAACGAGACGGTTTTTAACCTGACGGAACGCCCCGATCGCCTGGCCGTAATTGGCGGGGGACCGATCGGCTGCGAGTTGGCGCAAGCTTTCCATCGCTTAGGATCTGAGGTAGTGCTTTTCCATCGCGGCGAACATATCTTGAATAAAGAAGATGCCGATGCAGCGGAAATTGTCCAGCAGCAATTTCTGCGGGAAGGAATTCGCATCGTATTCAACAGCAAGCTGCATCTGGTAGAGAGAAACCATGAAGGCAAGGTAATCTACTTTTCTGGCAATGGAACTGAAGGTGCGATCGTAGTAGATGATATACTCGTAGGTGCAGGTCGCGCTCCCAATGTGGAAGGACTGAACTTAGAAGCCGTCGGGGTGAAGTACGATAAAAGGGGGGTGAAGGTGAACGATTATCTCCAGACTGACAATCCCCAGATTTATGCGGCTGGAGATATCTGCATGAAGTGGCAGTTCACCCATGCTGCTGACGCTGCGGCCCGTATTGTCATCAAGAATACGCTGTTTTCGCCCTTTGGTTTCGGACGCTACAAACTCAGCAGTCTGGTGATGCCTTGGGTGACTTATACTGACCCAGAAATAGCCCATGTGGGACTGTACGAGCATGAGGCCCACACACAGGGGATTGAGATCGATACGATTAAGATTCTCATGAGTAGCGTGGACAGGGCGATCGCGGATGGCGAAGAAGAAGGATTTGTCAAGATCCATCACAAACAGGGTTCTGACCAAATTCTGGGTGCGACAATAGTAGCACGCCATGCCGGAGAGATGATTAGTGAAGTTAGCACAGCAATTGTCAATAAAGTGGGTTTGAGCAAGCTTTCTAGTGTTATTCATCCCTATCCCACTCAGGCGGAGGGTATCAAGAAAGCTGCTGATGCTTACAGGCGAACTCTCCTGACTCCTAACACCAAAAAATTCCTGGGACTACTTACTAAGTTTTCCTAGCAATACTCCGGACTTTCTTAGGATGCTATAGCCCCGTAGGCAAGAAGATTCTGGTAGCGAGGGTGTGATTTAATCCAGATACAAGTCTGGAGCGCATCCCGAAGCAAGAGGAGAGCAGATTGCCTTTGCACCTCTGTGCTGGGGGTTTTGCCTCCGCAGGTGCATCCGGTGTGAAAGCTTCTTGAGAATCGAAAATTGAGCATCGAAAATTGAGCAATTGTTAATTAAGAATTGAGAATTGGGCTATTTTCCATGCATTGAGATGCTCCCGGAGACATAGGCGATTAAGCAGTGCGGGTAGCGCGCGCAGAACACATCGACACGAGACTGAGGCGACGAGCCTGGTTTGTTAGTTAGCCATTAGCAATTGACCATTAGCAATTGACAATTGCCTAAGGAATAATTTCCGTGACCACTCTCCGGCGTCTTCCGCATGCTCTTGTCCTGAAGGACTCGGCATGCTCCAGACACCGCCCACCACTCTCATCGCTTTTAACCACAATATTTTGCTCTGGGAGTCTCCCGAAAGCTTTAGCACCCTTTAAGTTCAATGGTGGATCGGCCTGACGATAATTAACATTCCCTTCCGCTGCCATTTCTTCCGAGGCAATGTACCAGGTAATTTTATCTGCCTCCAGTTGAGATTGATTGCGCGTCCCAATGCCCCGCACGTTACCAGTCAAAGACGCAATTTGCTTTTGTAAGTCTACCTGTCCCTTGTTACCTGTGAGGGTAACTTGCTGCTGAGGATAATCTATCTTAACTAATTGGTCTGATGCGATCGTTTCTGTTGCTAAATTCCAGGTCATTGACTCACTTGTCACATGCACGGGTGGTTCTGATAGGGTCAGTTTAGCATCTTGCTTCAGGGTGAGAGTATTGGCTTTCAGATCCACTAAGGAGGCATTGGCAACTGCTTTACCTGTCACTTTCTCCCTCTTATAGCGATCGATCTGGATGGGCCGATCGCGTCCGGGAGCACCCACCCTGTCGTGTCGCTCCTGCGCACGACATGGGTGGGTGTCTCCGGACGCGAAGCCTATCACCTGCTGGTCTTGCATCAGCCAGACCAATTTCTCCGTTTGCATCTGTAACTTGGGAGACTTCGTCGTCGCGGACACCTGGCCGAGTAACTCCATGCGGCGATCGCGGCTAAAAACTCTGGCCTCAGCAGCGGATGCTGACATTTGCGGATGAGTACCAGTCAAATTATTGCGGACAATTAAAATATCTTCCTGGGGACTCCACTCCAACTCCTTGCCCCGCAATATAGCTCCATCTGCAACCGCCGTAGCCATAATTTCTCCTTTCAGGAAGATTTTTTTCCTATCCTGATGAATTTCTCCTTTCTGCGCCGTCACCTGAAACGCTAACTTCCCATCCTGATAAAGTTCACTATTGGGATGATGAACAATGGCAATTTTCTCATCTCGGCTGTAAGTAGCCTCTTTGGCCTCCACTTTCCACAAAAGACGCCCCCGAACATCCACTTGCTCAAGAGTAACATCATTAAAAATCAAGCTGTTTTCCAGTTCTTGCGAGTCAGAACCATCCTCAGTCAACTTGTTCCCTGTCTGCTTTTCACCTGCACAACCACCTACCAGCAGCGCCATCAAAACCAAAGACAGCGCTACAGTCCGCGTCCCGTTGGAGAAAAGATGCCGTACATAGCCCTCGCGTCCGGGAGCACCCACCCTGTCGTGTCGCTCCTGCGCACGACATGGGTGGGTGTCTCCGGACGCGAAGCAGGCGGGCTTTGTATTTGTAGCCCTACCCCCTCGTTCCCACGGCGAAGCCTGGGAACGGGTGGGGATGGGGGTGGGGATGACAATCTTCGGAATTTGCCAATTAGAAAAGTTCAGCATTATTGGTAATTTGCTAATGGCGTTCCCAGACAGAGCCTGGGTTTACAGAGTTCGGGCACTGGCGATGGGAATTGCCAATTGAAAATGGCACAGAACAATTCTCAAATTATCAATTAACAATTCTCAATTCGCAATTAACAATGTCCTATCGTTTACCGATCCACCCACCTATGTCGTTTCCTGCTGGCGAACGACAGGGTGGGTGCTCTTGGAAACGACCTCTACCTCTTCAATTAAGCCGATGCCAGATAGGGGACGGTAGGAATAGCCGTTTGGGCGATAATTCGTCTTTTTGATATCATCCTTTACATGTGCCAAGTCAATGTATCGGTCTGCTACATTAATCAAGCTGTCACTGGTCATCGATCGCAGACTCACCACCTCCACCCGCACGCCGCGATAACTGACCGCATCTACAGCATAAGCGAGATCCCCATCTCCAGTGACTAAGACTGCTGTGTCGTAAGCACCCACCAGGGCCATCATGTCTACAGCAATTTCCACATCCAGATTAGCTTTTTTCGAGCCATCCGGTAATTGTACCAGATCCTTCACGATCACGCGATAGCCGTTCCGACGCATCCACAACAGGAAACCCTGCTGTTTCTCATTTGTGCGATCGACACCGGTGTAAAAGAAAGAGCGCAGCAATCGGGAGCCAGCGGTCAAGCGACAAAGTAGCTTAGTATAATCAATTTCTATTCCCAATTGCAGAGCTGCATAAAACAGATTAGAGCCATCGATGAATATGGCAACTCTACCTCTATTTGACAACACCTGTTCGGCTGAGAACAGGTCATGATTTTCCGGATGGTCCAACATTGTTAAATTCCTCATTTGTTAAATTTATTTGACTTTGACGCTTTGCCTGTCAGTCGGTGTTTCTTGGGAGCTTCGCGTCCGGAGACACCCACCCATGTCGTGCGCAGGAGCGACATGACAGGGTCGTTTCCTCTTCGCCTACCCTGTCGTTCGCCAGCAGGCAACGACATGGGTGGGCGCTCTGGAAACGAAAGGGTGCTCCCGGACGCGAGACGCGCATTACCCAGGAGACACCTTCGATGTGCTCGCGATCGCGGGCCCGCACTGCACGTTCCCAGGCGGAGCCGTGGGAACGAGGGGGAGACACAGCGCGCGGAGACATCGTAGGAGCACTACATAGAAGCAGCGTTTACAAGTTCCAAACGCTCAAACACTGGTTGAGCTTTGCCTAACTTCTGGTTGGCCGGTAATGCTCCCCAGCTGGCATGTGTATCAAAGGTCGATGTCTCCGGAGTTGTGTTTTTAGCGTTCTTCGGAGACATCGGCCTATTGAAGTTGATGCTAAAACCCAGTTGCTGGTAGATAGCACTGCTGACACGAGGAATGACTGGCGAGAGCAGATAGGCGGCCAATCGCACCGATTCTAAAACTGCGTAGAGCACCTGTTCGGTAGCTGACTGTTTTCCCTCCCTGTACAGCCGCCAAGGGGCCTGCTCGTCAATGTACTTATTGCATGCTTGTACCAAAGCCATAATATCTGCGCAGGCTTTACTAAATGCTAGCACTTCGTAGGCGGCACAAACCCGATCGCCCAATCCTGCACCTATCTGTTGCAACAGGTTGTCTTCAGGAATTTCCGCAAGCGGCACAGTGGAGCCGCAGTATTTCTTGGTCATGCCCAAGGTGCGATTCAGCAAGTTTCCCAAGTCATTTGCTAATTCCGCATTCAGGATATTGACAAACCTGGTTTCCTTAAAATCCCCATCTTTGCCAAATTCAATTTCCTTCATAAAGTAGTAACGAACGGCATCAGCTCCATATGCTTTGACGAGGGCGCTCGGATCTACTGTATTCCCCAAGCTTTTGCCCATTTTCATGCCATCTTTGGTTAAAAAGCCATGTCCAAACACGCGCTCTGGTACTGGCAGTCCCGCTGACATCAGCATTGCTGGCCAGTATATTGCATGGAAGCGTAAGATATCCTTGCCTATCAAGTGCAGGCTAATGGGCCACCATTTGGCTAAGGCATTGGCTAATGTCGGGGGTTCCTCTGGATCCAGAAGTGCTGTTACATATCCTAACAATGCGTCAAACCAGACATAGATGGTATGATCTGTATCTGCTGGCACGGGGATTCCCCAGTCGAGATTCACCCGCGAGATGGAAAAATCTTGCAGTCCCCGCTTGACAAAGCCGCGCATTTCGTTCCGGCGGCTCTCTGGCTGGATAAAATCCGGTCGTTCTTTGTAAAGGGCTTCTAGCTGCTGTTGGTATTTGGTGAGTCGGAAGAAGTAGTTCTGTTCGTCTCGCCACTCTGTTTTTACGTTCGGGTGGATCCGACAGCGGTTCTTTGAGGTGCGATCGCGTTCTTCTTTGAATTCTTCACAGGATACGCAGTACCAGCCTTGTTGACGTCCTAAGTAAATGTCTCCTTTCGACCACACCAAATTAAAGAATTCTTTAACAATTGCCTCGTGGCTAGGGGCTGTGGTGCGGCTGAAGCGATCGTACTGGATGTTCAGCAACTGCCAAAGGGCCTCAAAGCCAGTGACAATTTGGTCGCAATGCTCTTGGGGCGATCGGCCCTTAGACTGAGCTGTGCGCTGAATTTTCTGTCCATGTTCATCCGTCCCCGTAATCATCAGCACCTCGCCGCCCCGCAACCGCTGGTAGCGAGCCCACACATCTGCCGCCATCGTCGTATAGGCACTACCGATATGAGGCAAATCATTGACATAATAAAGAGGCGTCGTAACAGCAAATCTCCGTTTTTCTCGATCGGTATAATTCATCTATTTTTCAACAGTCCCTTGTCAAATCTCAGACTTAAACTGATATTTCGGTATTCTACTGGTTATTCTCTAGAACTGAGCGAGATTTCCCAATAAATACTTAATTATTTTAGCTTTCCGGAGCTGGTAGTGTAGCGTACAGCCATGGGAACAGGCAGTTTTATTCTGACTGCCGTCTCCCCAAGCAGGCCACACCAGTTCTCATCCCTATGGTGGAGGTCAGCGCTGGTTGCCCTCCACTCTCGCCGGTGGTTCAGGAGGGGGTCGTTTCCAAGAGCACCCTTTCGTTTCCGGAGCACCCACCCATGTTGTGCGCAGGATGCGACACAACCGGGTGGGTGCTCCCGGAAACGACCCTGTCGTTCGCCAGCTGGCAACGACATGGGTGGGTGGATCGGTAAACGATAGGATAACTGCATTACGCCCCAATCCTAGCCAGATAATGTAAAGTAATGTCAATGATGATATGGCGATCGCTTCCAAATTCCAAATTCTTGCATTGACAACTGACAACTGACAACTGACAAATGCCAAATGCCAAACCTGAAAAATTGTCTTCGTTTTCTCACCCCTTGCCAACCCAGACCCGAATATCCCCTGTTTGTCTTCCTGCCAGGAATGGATGGCACCGGGAGGTTGTTGCACAGACAAACACCTAGCTTACAGAAAACCTTTGATATTCGCTGTCTGGCCATCCCACCTGATGACCTAACTGACTGGGATGCTATGGCCAAACAGGTAATTGCCCTAATTGAAGCCGAGTTGAAACCACGATGTGCAGCTCGTTTCCTCTTCACCCACCCTGTCGTTCGCCAGCAGGCAACGACATGGGTGGGTGAAGAGGAAACGATCGGAGGGGGCCCTGCGCACGCGCAGTGCGGCGCGCAGGCTCCCGGACCCCCCCGCTGCACATCAAGGACGTGCAGTTTATCTATGTGGCGAATCCTTTGGCGGTTGCTTAGCTCAAAAAGTGATAATGCACGCCAAAGGACTAATAGAGCGACTGATTCTCATCAATCCCGCCTCATCCTTTAAATTATATCCCTGGATGAGTTTAGGAGAGCCAATTACTCGCGCATTGCCCTCAGCCCTCTACAGAGTCTCTAAACTGGGGATACTGCCCTTTTTAGCCGACTGGGGACGGGTTGCCGACTGGGAAGTCCGCGCCCTGTGGTCAGCTATCCACTCTGTACCGCAAACAACCTTCATTTGGCGTTTGTCTTTGCTCGGAGAGTTTGATATCAGTGAAACCCAGCTGAGTTGCATCACCCAACCCACGCTGCTTCTTGCTAGTGGTGCAGACAGACTCCTTCCTTCTGTCAAAGAAGCTCAACGCCTCAACAGCTGCCTCCCTAAGGCCCAGATGGTAGTGCTGTCTGATAGCTGTCACGCCTGTCTATTGGAAAGGTCGGTTGACCTCTATCAAATTCTCCAAACACATAACTTCTTGTCTTCTGGAAATGCCGTTTCCCTGGTTAGAGGAGCGTCATAAATCTAAGCATTCAGTGATAAAATGCCTTGTGATAAACTTCCGAGTGACCCAGTTCCTTGATGAAGCGTCGCACCCCGATTTTATCTTTGAGAAAGTCTTTCTCAGCTTTAGCTAAGATCTCCCGCTCAAAATCATAAGGCTGACGACCCAGCACTTGACGGTAATTTTGGTGCAGCGCCAGTTGGCGTTCTTCTAAGGATGAGCGGCGGTTAGCTGTGAAGGGAAAGCTTGAATTGATTCATGTTTTCCCTTCACCTGTCATTTTTGGTATTTCAGCTTTTTATTCTGAGGTTAGTTAATCCAACTTACAACTCTATTCTCTATTATTACCAAACTGCCCTAAGAATAAAGATAAATTGCAAATTTGCAGATATTCTTAATATCTTGGCTGCCGGTGGACTCTAGTTACACAGGCGCTATCGCCTCTCCCGATCCTATCGTTTACCGATCCACCCACCCATGTCGTTGCCTGCTGGCGAACGACAGGGTCGTTTCCGGGAGCACCCACCCGGTTGTGTCGCATCCTGCGCACAACATGGGTGGGTGCTCCGGAAACGAAAGGGTGCTCTTGGAAACGACCTGGTGGGTTGACGATCGGGGGCGATATCGACCCTCAACCGACGGTATAGCGGCGATCGCCCCTGTCCGAAAGGCTTATATATACTATAAGTTAGCTTAAAGTTGTCGATATCTTTACAATTTGTTACATTGGAAGCGAGTCAAGAAAACAATTAGCAACAATCACCCCTATGTTTACTGGCATCACTGGTATATTTCCTTTTTCCAGCAATACGGATATGGGAGAGCAGCTACTCTCAAGTGTGGCAAGCCAAGGCATCCGCCATTTATTTAGCAGCAGTGAGTCGGTAGATGTCTCGATCCGCTGCAAGCCCTCTAGCAAACTGTTGCAAGGCAGAATCGACGGATTGCAAATGACTGGTCGCGGTCTGGTCATCCGCAAAGATTTCCCGGTTGAGGAAATGTCCTTTACTACCGACGCCGTTGCTATTGATGTGGCCGCTGTGCTCAGGGGTGAAATTCGTCTGTTGCAACCCACCCAAGCGGTTGCCCTGATCTCCCTTTCTGAAGGGGGCATCAACCATGCCTTCAAGGCCCAACTGGTGACAAAACGCCTGGAAAATCTCTCTGTACCAGCCTTGACCGAATTCTCTGGCGGCAAACCGGTTTCCTTTCAGGACGTGCAGGTAGAGTTGCTGGCCAACAACAAAATTAGGCTATTTGCCACATGTAATCTAGGTGCTGGTGAACCTGTGCCCATTGTGATGACCTCAACCCTGGCAGTTGAGCGCAGGCGTCGCATTACCTTTAGTCAAGCTCAGTTTGAGCCAGAATTGGTACCAGACTCTGTCCGGGATATCTCGGAAAAGTTGACAGGGGTACTTGATGAAATTTTGAATGACATGGTAGACCTCGATCGTTTTGACCTGGATGGAGTAAAATTGCGTATTAATCGCCTAGAAACTCAAGGGAAAAATTTGCTGTTCAGCGGCTACGCTCAAATTGAGCATTTCCCACGTACATCCTAAGCAATTCAAAATTATTTCTTCAAAATTATTGCATTTGGAAGGCCATTTTTAACTTGGATCTCAGCTTTTATCGTTATGCAATTTAAATGGACGACAAGGACAGGCAACCAATATCTCGGAAGGGATGCATGAATCAATTACAACTAGCAACAAAATCCTCTCCGGAACTGTTCTGTTCTCGCCCTCGTTCCCAGGCTCCGCCTGGGAACGCGGAGGATGCGATCGCAACAGATCTGCTTCGCCCTGACGACCTATCAAACTTCGATGTGTGATTAATGTGCTCCGCAAGCAGTGCTTCGTGCTTACTACGAACGGAACGGAAGCACTTTAGTGCTTACTACGAACGATTATGAGAAACTCAAATCAAGGGCATTTGGGCGAACTGGCAAAATTATTTCTTAAGCTAGGGGCGATCGGCTTCGGTGGCCCAGCCGCCCACATCGCCATGATGGAGGATGAGGTTGTCGAAAAACGCCAGTGGTTAACCAGGGAACATTTCCTGGATTTAATTGGTGCCACCAACCTCATTCCTGGTCCCAATTCAACTGAAATGGCAATTCATGTAGGCTATTTCTACTCCGGTTTGCCCGGTTTGATGGTGTCAGGGGTCTGTTTTGTTCTCCCAGCAGTTGCCATCACGGCTATCCTGGCCTGGGTCTATGTCTCCTTTGGCAGTCTGCCCCAAGTTGCCCCTTTACTTTATGGCATTAAACCTGCTGTACTAGCAATTATCTTGGGTGCTTTGTGGCGTCTGGGTAAAAAGGCAGTGAAAAACTGGAAATTGCTCATTATTGCTTTGGGAGTGGCTATTTCCCTATTCTTAGGATTAAACCAGGTAGTAGCGCTATTATTGGGGGGAGTTTTGGGCATGATTGGCCTGCGACTGGCGGCGGGAGATAATCATCAGAATACAGCAATGCTAGCCGCTGGGTTAACTAGCAGTGTGGCCCTGGGAGACATTACCGCGATATCAGTTGCTGCTAGGACTACAACTCAGGTACCCTTGTGGCAGTTGGGGTTATTTTTTCTGAAGGTGGGAAGCGTTCTATTTGGTAGTGGCTATGTCCTGGTGGCTTTTCTGGAAAATGGATTAGTCAGAGACTATGGTTGGTTGACTCAGCAGCAGCAGCTGGATGCGATCGCGATCGGTCAATTCACTCCTGGACCTGTACTTTCCACATCTACATTTATCGGTTACCTAATTGCTGGTTTACCTGGTGCCGCAGTTGCGACAATGGGAATATTCCTGCCCTCATTTTTCTTTGTTGCTGCCTTAAATCCCCTGATTCCACGCTTGCGGGCATCCAAGTGGACATCAGCATTTTTAGATGCGGTCAATGCTGGGGCCGTAGCCTTAATGGCAGTGGTAACAATTCAGTTGGCACGAGGTACTCTGATTGATATAGCAACTATCCTGATTGCTATTGCCGCTGCTATTGGGGCCATTCGCTTTCAAGTTAACGCTGCATGGCTGGTTTTGGGTGGTGCTGTGCTGGGGTTTTTGATTTCAATCAGTGGTTGGGAAGCTTAATCATAACAAATAACACCTTTATCCTTGACATTGTTGCTCCAGAGAGTATATAGCAAGCCTAAATGATTTGTGCAAGAGGTTCTCCCTGGACGGGCCCGATAGAAATAAGGGACGCACCAAGGGGTTGTCTATCTAGTACAAACTTAGTCAACCTCGGATCTACTGCGGTTTCCTCTGAGGTTGTTTCAACAGTTGTCTGGGGAGTAGAAGTTTCCGATAGACGGGGGTGGCCTTCTCATATTTCTCTTCGTCGAGCGTCATTTCATGGCGATCGGGTACTATACTTGTGAATACCGTGCTACCTTAGCACTCCCACCCTTTCTTTGTCAAGTACCACCAGGTCGTTTCCTCTTCGCCCACCCTGTCGCTCGCCTGCTGGCAGCGACATGGGTGGGTCGTTTCCAAGAGCACCCTTTCGTTTCCGGAGCACCCACCCATGTTGTGCGCAGGATGCGACACAACCGGGTGGGTGCTCCCGGAAACGACCCTGTCGTTCGCCAGCTGGCAACGACATGGGTGGGTGGATCGGTAAACGAGAGCTCTGGAAACGAAAGTCTCCGGAAACGAAAGGATGACTTGACTCTGCTGGTCAATTCCCACTTTTGAAAGATGGCCCAAGCCTGCCCCCAAACCTGCTCCCTGCTCAGAACGAATGATTTGGTAATTCGCCCACAGCATCTTGGAAGGGGGGGCTGGGGGGGGTGTAATTAAAAGTGACACTCAATCATGAACCGGCGATGTCATCAAAACTAATTGGTAGGATCAAGCGTTAATATCGCCAGTGAATATCTGGCAATATTGACCCCCGAGATTTATATTATATATGTTCAGAGCGCTCTCATGGCAGAAAAATGATGGTCGTCTGGTGACTGGTGAGAGTATCAATAGGGTGCATCCCAGTTTTAAGGTAAGTATTATTACTCATCTAACCTGAGTGTTGTAAAGACTCCGTTCAAGCAAGCACAACGATGTCGTAAAACCTGGGGGACATTCTCCTCCTTCCACTGAGCTCCAGATAACTTCACCCTTGCCCCTCGGCCTACCGTTGATTCGACTTGCCCTGATCCTATGGGAATCTCCTCTGCCTGATAGTACTCGTAGTTGACGATGCGATGCTGATGCTTCTCCACATAGCCCTTAAACCTGTCTACCCGCTCATGCTCCCAATCTTCAAACTTACGATTGGCTTCCTTCACCTGGCCTTTCCACAGGAGTTCCTTCACCCGGTCCAATCGCTGCTGAGAGCCGCCGACTTTTTCTAAGTTCTCCATTAAGTGATACCAATCGAGTATTTCTACCCGGTTGGAGATTTTCTTGAGGATGTTCCAAATGCCATCATGACCATCTCCTAGGGTGAAAACTGGTACTTCTAGGGTTTGTTGGTTGACTTTGTCCACCAGTCGTTCGTTATCTCGGAAATATGCCCCTACCCACTCCCCATTCAAGTTCACGGCTTTGTAGTCTCGCCACTGGCAGGGTTCTCCCAGTTCGGTCCGTAACCGCACTTTCCCCCCATCCAGACTTAATGCCTGCACGGGGTGTGACACTTGCCCTGAGGAAAATTCATAACGCTGCACCAGTCGTTGCTGTGTTCCTCTTGAGACTTTCATCCCCGTCAGTAACTTGATTTGCCTTGCCGATTGTTCATAAGATGAATTCCCACTCAACTCTAGGCAACATTTCTCCAGGTAAGGACTCCACTGACTATAGGCTTTGACCTCAAAATACTGTGCTTGCTGACTGGTGAGCTTCAGTTCCCCCACAATGCTCTTGACGGCGCGGGGGTGTCCTGCCCTTGTCCCACTCTCCTTGGCGATAAAAAAAGGGCGATTTCAGGGCTGACATATTGGAGAACAAGTGAGCGGACCGTCCCTTCGATTCCTTCAAGAGTGGTGAGTTGTTCCGGTACGGTGGCCAAAGCTTGCTCGTGGAGGAGGGCCGCGATGGCTTGAGCATGGGCTTCAATTTGGGCTTGGATTTTTGGGTTCATGACTTCTACCAGGATGAGGAGTACTTTTGTAAATTATCATAAAAGCCTCTCTCTTCCATCTAAGTATTTGTACTTATGAAAACTTTGGGATGCACCCTATCAATAACTGTTAGACGGCGCCGATGAGGGGAGTCTCTTGATAATAATTGAACCAATAGGATTGCCAATCATTATTAACTCTTAATATCCTTAAAGCTAACATATCATCAGCTTTTTCAACTGTCCACCAAGAACCTGTTAATTTCAAACGGTTTTGAATTACATAACGATGAGCGCTCTCAATTTTTCCAGAGCCAATTGGTAAATCAGCATCAATAGCACTTTTGTAGTCTAAGTATTCAAGCCGGTTTTTTATGTATCGTGTACCAACTCGGACGGGAGCAAATTTATCAGCTAGATGTTCTGGTTCCATACGAGTTGATAAATTCTTTAATACTTTGAGGAGCTGATTTTTTTTGAGATCTTGCTTTTGTTGTTTCAACCATTTTTTTTGTTGCTGTTCATTTCCAGGAGCAGCGGCGGCTAAATATTCACACAGATGATAAAAATCTATTAGATAGCTAGCACGTTCTCCAAACAAGCGCCTTACCTGATTAACAATCCAACTGGCTCCATCTCCAATGGCATGAACTTTAGTATTGCTACCTATACCAGCCCGAATTGCACTATGCAGTAATTGGTTTCCTGCATCATTAACAGTACCTACTGTACCTCCAATAAGTGACTGTTTTTGGCCAGGAATTTCCACAAGTGATAGGCGAGCTTCTTTCCAACTAAGCTTTCGGTTTTTTCGGCGATCGACAATTTGAACATCATCGGTTGCTGGCGTCGTGTTCACAATTGGAATCATCGTGCCATCCATTTCTGTAATTATCTGATCTACTCCATCTCTATCGGGGATTTCGGATGCTAAAATTTGAGATGTTTTAACCGCATGTGCATGTTTTTGAGTAATCGCTTGTGCCGAACTAATCGGTACAGTTATACCGTAATGTTCTTTGAGCTTTTCAGGGATTTTTCCAAAAGATACATCGGCTCCCAAATCAGTAATTGCTCGTTGTAATGGTAAAGAATAACCTCGACAATGTATTTGGGCAGATGATGAAAACGGTCTAAATACTTTTTCCGTTTTTACGCAAATAAATATTTGTTCTATAACTTGGATAGTTCCGAACAGGCTATACCAATATAGTTGCTTTTTTCTCTGACGGCGCATCAAGGGAGATTTCTCACAAGCTAAGGCTTTTTTTTTCTCTTGGGAATTGGCCCAATCTTGAAGAGCATCATTTCCCAGTTTTTGGAGTTCCGAGACAACTTCTAATTCCGCACCGCTCGCTGTTTCACAATTATCATCCGGATTTTCAACAAGAGCTAAAATAGATAAAACACGAGCTGATATATTGGGATGAGCCTGCAATCTTAGAGCTAATTCATAAGCGCTACTGGTTAGTTCAACCGTTTGATTATGATTCATGAATTCAGACATAGGACTTTAGCTCCATAGTAAACTTATAATAATTATATAACATAAGAGTAAAAAAATCTCAAGGGTCAAGGCAGAATTCACCTAAGAAGTGGTTCCATCCACCGGCCATCACTGGCGGATATCTGATCCCGCCGGTCATACAGAGGTAAAACCCCGGACCGGTTAATAATGCCTAAGTGTCACTTTTAATTACACCCGCTGGGGGGATCTCATGCCTTGTAGCGTATCAACGGGTTTTGACCACACCCATCCGACGTCGCGCACTGCGTATAAGCCATTAGCATCTGGACACCTCAACATACTGACACAGACTAGATGAATCGGGTATCGACTTACCCCTCAGTTGCATTCCTTCCAGATGAAACTCAATTGCCTCGCGAATCATCTGCTCAATTTCTTCTAAAGTATCCCCAACCGTAACACAGCCTGGTAAATCTGGTACATAGGCTGAGTAATTTTCTGATGCTTTCTCGATTACCACAGCATAGCGCATTAGTCTTCCTCCTCCAATTGTGCCTGTTTCCAGATACTTTTAAGAGTGCCTATAGCTACATCTTTAGACATCTTACCGGGAACTGTGACGGTTCCTGCTTTTTCTGGATGTGCGTATTGTCGATGACTACCCTTAGTCCGTGCCAAATACTAGCCATCCCTTTCTAATATCCTGATTACTTCTCTAACTTTCACCTTTCAGTTTTTTCCGCTGCCCACCCTACACTTAGCTACCACCTTCTCATCTATCGGCCAATACCCACATAGCGGAAACCAGCAGCTTCTAAAACATTCCGATCGAGGAAATTACGACCATCAATCATGACAGCATGACTCATCCGCTTTGCCATCTTGCCGTAGTCTAAAGTCAGGAACTGCTGCCATTCTGTCACTACGACTAAAGCATCGCAACCATCTGCTAGCATTTCTGGTTCTGTTTCCACGATTACCCCGGCAAACCGTGACGCATTCCCGTTTGAGAAATAATGGGATCGTAAGCTTTCACCTTAGCACCCAGGCGATTTAGTTCGTCCATCAAAATTAGTGAAGGTGCGTCCCGCAGATCGTCTGTATCCGGTTTGAAGGTTAAACCCAACAGTCCCACGACCTTCCCCTTGAGGATTTTCAGTTCCTGCTGGAGTTTGTCAACCGCGATCGCCCGCTGGCGTTGATTAACATTGACTGCGGCATTCAGCAGTTCCGTTTCATAATTATAGTCCTTGGCGGTATGAATCAAAGCCGAAACATCTTTGGGGAAGCAGGAACCGCCCCAACCTATGCCTGCTTGCAAAAACTTCTTGCCAATTCTCGAATCTAAACCAATCCCTTTGGCCACCTGGGTCACATCTGCACCCACCTTGTCGCAAATATTGGCAACTTCATTGATAAAACTAATCTTAGTGGCCAGGAATGCATTCGCCGCATACTTAATCATCTCCGCCGAACTCAGATCGGTCACCACTACGGGAACCGGAGGTAACGATCGATCTTCACCAAACTTGCGTTCCACGATCGGGAGATATAGTTCTTGCATCATGGCGATCGCCTTTTCGCTATTGCTGCCCAGGACGATCCGGTCGGGATTAAAGGTATCATAAACCGCAGAACATTCCCGCAGAAATTCCGGATTACTGACCACATCAAACTCAGCGTTAATCTTTTTCAGGGCCTCTTCTCCAGAAACGCCACCCTCTCCCGCCTTCTGGCGATCTTCAATTCCATCTAACACGATCCGACGCACCCAGTCCCCAGACCCGATCGGCACCGTAGATTTATTCACAATCACCTTATAACCTTCAGTCAGATGCTTGCCAATGCCCCGGGCCACAGCTTCCACGTAGCGGGTATCGCTATCACCGCTGGGCAATGCTGGGGTTCCCACGGCGATAAACAAAATATCTCCATGATCCACACCCATTGCTAAATCTGAGGTGAACTCCAGACGGCCCGCCTGACTGGCACCCTGCATAATCTCCGACAGTCCCGGTTCGTAGATCGGGGACTGTCCGGACTTCATTAATTTCACCTTCTCTTCGTTATTGTCCACGCAGATCACGTGATGACCGCTGTGGGCTAAACATGCCCCCGTGACTAAGCCCACGTAACCCGTACCAATCACACAAACTTTCATCTATATTCTCCTTTGTTTATTACTCTCTTCCTAGGGTGGGTTGGCCCACCCTACCCTTGCACCCATAAATTAGGACAGGCGATCGCGAAAATCATCTATTGTCCGTTTCAACCCTTCTGCCAGGGGAATAGTCGGTTCCCATCCCAGCCATGTTTTCGCACGAGTAATATCCGGTTGTCGCTGTCGGGGGTCATCCTGTGGCAGGGGGTTAAAGATTATTTCCGCCTCTGGGTTAATCATTTCCTGGATCTTGTGAGCCAGTTATCATGCGTAGGACGGGCGTCCCGCCTGTCCGGTCCCGCCTGTCCGGTCCCGCCTGTCCGTTGTCAATCTGTTGCACCCATAAATTATGATAGGCGATCGCGAAAATCATCTATTGTCAGTTTCAACCCTTCTGCCAGGGAATAGTCGGTTCCCATCCCAGCCATGTTTTCGCACGAGTTATATCCGGTTGTCGCTGTCGGGGGTCATCCTGTGGCAGGGGTTTAAAGATTATTTCCGCCTCTGGGTTAATCATTGCCTGGATCTTGTGAGCCAGTTCTAAGATAGTATATTCATCAGGATTCCCGATATTTACTGGTCCTACATGTTCGCCATTCATCAACCGAATTATTCCTTCTACCAGGTCCGATACATAGCAAAAACTCCGAGTTTGCGAACCATCTCCATACACCGTCAGGGGGATGCCTTTTAGGGCCTGGGCGATGAAATTGCTCACCACTCGTCCATCCTGTTCCAACATCCGGGGTCCATAGGTGTTGAATATCCGTACCACCCGAATGTCTACGTTATTTTGCCTGTGATAGTCAAAGGACAGAGTTTCCGCGATGCGTTTCCCTTCATCGTAGCAATTCCCACAAAACAGGGCTTTCCCATTTCTCCTGACAAAAATGACGTGGTTAGGTACGTTGACGCAGTAGACAATTCCATCGTAATCGGAAACTGCTTGCTTTCCATACCTGGGATTTTCCCGGACGTCTTGCACCTGCATGTGATATACTTTTTCTTGTGACTGGGTCTCCTGCTCTTCTATATTACCTGCATACCCCAATTTTAATAGCAGTTCTTGCACGTCACCTATCAGTCTCGCCGACTTGCACTCGTAGCGATCGCCCGTTCCATCATCCCCCTGCATCAACGCTGCCCAGAAAATCTTTAGTTGCCTGCTGGACAAGCACATCACTTCCCTGGGAATATACCGAGTCTCTGATGAACCCAACTTCTCCAGATACGAGTATAGCTGCTGAGAATAGATGCTGATTTCCTGTTTACCAATCTTTACATCCTGGAAAGGCAACCTTGCCACACATGCTTTTATCTGCTCGTATTTTTCTCCCGCCGCTGCCAATATCCCTTGATATTTTCCATCTTGGATGCCAGTCGTTCCTGATGATATATAATATCCCAAGAACTCCACCCAATCATCCATTTTTATCCTGAGAACAGGATGAACTGATAAATCAAACCAGTCTCGTTCTTCTCCAAGATAATGGGCCACTTTCAGCATTTGCGCTGCTTCCCACTGCAACGGGGCATCTGCCCGAATTAGTTCAAAATTAGGATCTTTCTTGCTTTTGGCATACATTTTGTGATTGGGCGTCACCAGCAAGTCGCAGTCATGGTTCTGAAAGTGAATGACTTTTCCTCTGTACCTTTCTGCAATTATTTCTACTGGTTGATGATACTCCATCGCCCCTTCTCCATTCAGGGTCGCTATTTCCTCATCCCCTGATAGCCCGTGAAAATATTTCCACCCCTGACTGGTGAGAACTTCTGTATCTGCTGAAAAGCAACTTCTAATCCCGATCGGATTAACATTGCCGCGATAATCTTCTGTTTGGGGATGGACAGCTGGGTCTCCATAGACTTCCGAAGTTGAAGCTAGGAGGAATCTCGCCTTTACCCGTTTTGCCAGTCCTAGCATATTCAGGGTTCCTAGCACATTTGTCTTCACCGTTTTTACGGGATTCGACTGATAATGAACTGGTGACGCTGGGCAAGCCAGATGATATATTTGATCTACCTCCAACCGAATCGGTTCTGTGATATCATGGCGGATCATTTCAAAATAGGGATTATCCAGCCATTTGAGGATATTACGCTTATTCCCCGTGTAGAAATTATCCAAGCAAAGCACTTCATGTCCCGCCTCCATCAAGCGATCGACGAGATGGGAACCTACAAAACCTGCTCCACCTGTGACTAAAATTCGCATGACTTACCCACTCTGAGTTTACGATCTATTTTCCGCTATACCTAATACTACCATCCCCGAGGGAGCATTTACTGACTACTGATGGTGTGGTCTTGCGTTTGTTGGGGGTGTGGTCATGCATTTGTTGCTCCCGGGATCCCCCCAAACCCCCCTTAAAAAGGGGGGCTTCAAAGCCCCCCTTTTTAAGGGGGGTTTGGGGGGATCCGGCGACAGGGAGATGCCATACGATCGACTGTTTTTGACCACACCCATTTGTTGGTTGTTGTTTGCTAAACCTGCCGATGGTGGGCGGTGCCCACCCTACTAATTCTGATATTTTATTGTCCTTGTTCCAGGCGCAGCACCGCCATAAAAGCTGATTGGGGCACATCTACAGTCCCGATCGATTTCATCCGCTTTTTCCCTTTGGCCTGCTTTGCCAGCAACTTTTTCTTTCTGGAGATATCTCCACCATAGCATTTTGCCAGGACATCCTTGCGCAAGGCCGGGATATGTTCGCTGGCTATCACCCGAGACCCGATCGCTGCTTGGATGGGCACCTTAAATTGATGGCGAGGTATCAGTTCCTTCAGCTTTTCCGTCAAGCTGCGACCGACATGATAGGCTTTGTCCTTATGAACAATCATCACCAAAGCATCTACAGGATCGTTATTGATCAAAATATCCAACCTGACCAGGGGGTTTTCTCGGTAACCCAGCATCTGATATTCCATGCTGGCGTAACCGCGCGTTCTGGACTTCATCTGGTCGAAAAAGTCCGTTACCACTTCTGCCAAGGGCAACTCGTAGATCAGGGTAGTGCGCCCCTGAGTCAGATACTTCATGTCTTGGAACACTCCCCGACGGCCTTGACATAGTTCCATCAATGCCCCTACATAGGTTTCTGGGGTAATCATGTCCACCTGCACGTAAGGTTCTTCAATCTTTTGGCGATCGTTTGGTGCGGGCAGAGTGCTGGGGTTATCTATGTTGATGACCTCACCATCGTTAAGTGTCACCCGATACACTACTGAGGGCGCCGTGATAATCAAGTCCAGATCGTACTCTCGTTCTAGGCGTTCCTGGACAATTTCCATATGCAGCAGTCCCAGAAAGCCGCAGCGGAAGCCAAACCCCATGGCGCTGGAGGTTTCCGGTTCGTAGGACAGGGCCGCATCATTTAGTTTCAGCTTTTCCAAGGCTTCCCGCAACTCGGGAAATTGGTCCGCATCTGTGGGGAACATGCCGCAAAACACCATGGGCTTCGCTTCGGTGTAGCCTGGCAGAGGACTTGTCGCCGGTTGAGCCTTGAGGGTGATTGTATCTCCCACCCGGGCATCTTCTACTGCTTTGATCGATGCTGCTAGATAGCCCACTTCCCCTGCATGTAGTTCCTCTACCTGCACTTGCGTCGGGGCTAACACCCCCAGTTCGTCGATTTCATATTCCTTCCCCGTGGCCATCAGACGGATGCGATCGCGCTTTTTCACCGTGCCATCCATCACCCGAAAATAGACGATCACCCCCGATAGCTGTCATAATAGCTATCGAAAATCAAGGCCCGGAGGGGTTCTGACAGTTTGTCTGCCGGTGCTGGCACCAGATGGACGATGGACTCCAGGATCTCATCTATGCCGAGGCCCTCCTTTGCCGAAGCCTCGATCGCCCCGCTACAGTCTAGGCCAATTATTTCTTCTATTTCGGCCTTGACCCGTTCTGGGTTCGCCCCTGGCAGGTCAATTTTATTCAATACGGGGATAATTTCCAGGTCGTGTTCCAGGGCCAAATAGACATTAGCCAGAGTCTGGGCCTCCACCCCTTGGGAAGCATCTACCACCAGCAGTGCCCCTTCGCAAGCTGCCAGAGAACGGGACACCTCATAGGAAAAATCCACGTGACCGGGGGTGTCAATCAGATTCAGCACGTACTGCTGACCATCTTTGGCCTGGTAATTCATCCGGGCCGCTTGCAGCTTAATGGTAATGCCCCGTTCCCGTTCCAAGTCCATATTGTCGAGGAACTGTTCCTTCATCTGGCGGGCCGCCACCGTGCCCGTATCTTGCAGCAACCGGTCTGCCAGAGTAGATTTTCCGTGGTCTATATGAGCAATAATGGAAAAATTGCGGATTTGAGCGGCAGTAGCGTCAGTCATAGAGATTTGCCGGGAGATTCAGTGTGGTCGCAGGATTATAGAGCAACAGTCGGTAAGGACTAAAATCCTTACTACGAACCGGCAAGGACTTTAGTCCTTACTACGAACCGGTAAGGACTAAAATCCTTACTACGAACCGGGGTGATGTATCTTAGTTCTAGATTATCTTTTAATTGAGTACCATACCACTGAAGAAAGAATTGAACTAAGCCAGGCTGTCGCCAGCCCGACTCGTCTTCAAATCCGCTCTGACAGCTCGAGCTGTCAGCCTCCCCATGAGAGCGCTCTAATAGCTCTAACAAGGTGAAAGTTTCCCTCTACCTGGATGCCAAGTTATGGGAGCAAGTCAACCATTTGACCAATGACCCCAGCAAGATCGTCGAACGGGCCGTGCGCCAGTGGCTTAGAGGTGAAGCTCAGCGGGACGACAATCTGACTCGCACTCTACCCAAGAATCCCCCAGTACCGCCTAGAGGCGAATGGAATGATTGATTCTACCCATGTCATCTGGGGGTCGTTTCCTCTTCACCCACCCTGTCGTTCGCCGGCAGGCAACGACATGGGTGGGTCGTTTCCTCTTCGCCCACCCTGTCGTTCGCCAGCAGGCAACGACATGGGTGGTTCGTTTCCTCTTCACTCACCCTGTCGTTCGCCTACGAGCGCTCCGACATGGGTGAGTGGATCGGTAAACGAAAGTCTCTGGAAACGAAAGTCTCTGGAAACGAAAGTCTCTGGAAACGATAGGAGCCCTCCAATCTACCCTAACAACCGCCCGACAAGGTTTTGGCGATAAAATCGAACTCCCAACTTGTTCGCGAGCATTACTCAGGTAAATCAGCCATTAGGCAAGACCCAAAATTGTCAGCTATAGATTAGGAGTCGAGCTGATCGCGCAGCGTGGCGCTAGCCATGAGTCACCTCTCAACCCTCCCATTCAGAACCGTGCATGCGACTTTCACCTCGAAGTATTGGGTTCTGGGGAGGGTACTTTTACCTCAACCGGCACCTACTAGCTGCAAACCGGTACCCCACTGTTCTGGTTTTAAACCTCTCGGTTGGGGTTTTGAACCTCTCGGTTGGGGTTTTGAACCTCTCGGTTGGGGTTTTAAACCTTTCGGTTGGGGTTTTAAACCTCTCAAGAGGCCACCAGGGTTGTTTTATTCTTTCCGCAGCGCATACGATGCCTTCCGGGTTTTCGCCGTGCGTCCAGAAGGCATCATAGGTTGCCTGCGTTGCATCCCGATTTTTCCGGAACGGTAGGCATGCGACTTCCTCACACAGTCAGATTACGATATCCTGGTAAGAGCAATTGAGATCATGGCTGGCGCCACGCTGCGCGATCAGACGGCGTTATAGAAGAACATGAAAAAGTATGAGGATTTTTCGCATTTTCACCGAGATAGTGAAAGAAACCCGGTTTCTCAACTCCCATGCGTGAGAACCAGATAGACGCAAACGCTAAAGCGTTTACTACGAACGGCGTTTACTACGAACGGCAAACGCTAAAGCGTTTACTACGAACGGCGTTTACTACGAACGGCAAACGCTAAAGCGTTTACTACGAACGGCGTTTACTACGAACGACTACGCCAGACCTATATCTACCCGAACGAAGCTATTGGGCGATAGTTCGTCGGGCGTTACTCGGTTGACGAAACCTAAGATGCGATTTTTCGGACCGTCTGCGGGCCGATCGCTGGGCAGGCTTGGGTCGATTTTAATCAGAGTGCTGGTACCCAGAGACTCCAGTGCCAAGTCGGCAAATGTGAAGCCGCCAGTAAGCCCGATCGCATCGACGCCTACCTCAAATTCTACCAGCACGTCAGCATCACGACGGTCTGCGGTTGCTTTGCCCGTCCGCAGCACAAAGGTATCGCTACCGGGGCGACCGCTGAAACAGCATGTTCGATGATCTGCTTGAGTTCGGAGGCGGTTACGGTTACTAAACTCAAGTCATTGTTGAAACGCAGAGTATTTTCGATATCCAACTGGGAAATGTCTCCCTCTTGCTTCGGCGGATCTGTCAGGGGATTTTCTGCGGGTGGCAATAATTCTAACTCTCCTGTCACGCTGCCTGGAGGGACGATCGCCCGTCCGATCGCGTCCCGAATGCCTCCGCCATTTTTAATCGAGACCGCGACTGTCTCATCATACTGTTGGGCGACAAACAGGTTAGCATTGGCAGTCAGATTTCCCAAATTAGTCTCTTCAGTGCGGACGTTTTCTCGCAAACCGTTCAGGAATACAGAGGTGTACCCGAACAGGTTCCCGTCCTTATCCAAGACTACGTCGGCGATCGCTTCTGTCACCTCTACCACTAGGGGGTCGGCAACTTCTGTGGGGTCCACGTCCTCGCCGTAAACCCGATCGACCCCGGCCTCATCGGTAGCGAAGACACCACTTTCCTCTAGGATGTTAAGGATGATGCCATTTTCATCGAAGTCCGCTACCAACCGACCGACATATTTATAGTTGCCATCGGTATTGATAATGTAGATCGGTTCGTCACTGGCAGAAGTTAATGCGATCGGGTATGATCCTGTTGCTTCATCTCCCGGTCGCAGGGGGTCATCCGGGTTTGCTAGCAGGGTGTTAGAACCCCGGCCATAATTACATCCACGTCTGACAACAGTTCCGCTAGTTCGATATCGATCGCCGCTTGCTGCATGTGTGTCAGCAGAATCACCTTGTCGATGCCCGTGGCCGTTAGTGCGTCTACTGCATCTTGAATTTCTGCTGCGAGGGCCTCAATATCCGTATCGTCAGCAGGGGTGACCGTTATATTCCCGATGGAGGAGATGGATGGCAAGGAAGGGGTAGTGGCCCCGACGACCCCGATGGGTTCGCCTCCCACTTCTATGACGACACTGTCGGTAATGCTATTGGGTTGAGGCGCTTCTCCTGGTTCGGTGACCAACTCTGCCAAGTCTGGTTCGCCGCTGAAGTCCAGGTTGGTGCTGAGATAGGGAAATGCCGTGCCCGGATAACCCTCCGGACCGATGCCGGGGCCAGTTATCTCCGGGTTGGGACGAAGGAGATCGTTCACCAGACCCGGTCCCAAGTCCCATTCATGATTGCCAAAGGCTACCGCTTGGAACCCTAGGGCGTTATTGATCAGAATATCCCCGATGCCGGCCTGTCCGTATACATCATCGCTAGCGTTCAGGAATGGCCCGGGGATATAGATGTCTCCAGAGGATAGCTTCAGGGTATTGGAGAAGTCGTCTTCCAGGGCGTTGAGGACTGCGGAGAAGTTCACCGCATCGGCGATCGCGGGCAAACCCCCTTCCTGGTCGCTAGCGTGGAGAATTTGCAGTTGAAATTCTCCCATTGGCATTCCGTCACCGGGGAGCGCCGTAGGCGTAAAATCGAGAGGTTCGTCCAGTTCCAGCAGAATAATCTCGTTGTTGTCTATCTCGGGGGGACGACCGACGGAGAATGGATAGTTGTTATCATTGGCCACTAAGATAGTATTCTCGTCGATGACCAGGACATCCTCGATCGTCTGGAAAGGAAAGTCAAAGACTGTACTACCATCTCCATTCAGATCGTCGGGGTCGTCGATCTCCAGCATATCCACCAACAATTCCTTGCTGACAAAACCTTCCGAGTCGATTTCCTCTAGGTTAACCTTAAAGATTTGCTTGAACGCTGCTTCCGGTCCTTGGTTGTTATCTCGTTCGATGACCAAAAACTCGCTGTCGTTGATCGCAGTAAAATCTCCGATCGCGTGACTGGGGTCTTCTACCCGAAAGAATCCTAACAAACCCTCATACTCTGATGTTTCTGGGTCAAACTCGTAGATGCGTAGGGCATTTGGTGGGTCTCCGGCCACGCTACTTTCCAGGATGGGATAGATCGTACCGCGATCGGGGCTGATGGCCATGCCTTCAAAACCGCGCGATCGAGCAATATTCCCCATCTGTGGATCTTCCAGAAAAGGATTTTGGGGCGACACGACTTCCGGACCAGTCACCATATCTAGGGCCATGCGTCCCGTACCGGGGAAGTCAGTAAAGAACCCGTCTGCGCCCAGTTGAGTCAGTTGCAGGAATTCTTGTGTGGGAGTCTGAGGGGTGCCATCGGGGTTGAGAGTCAAGAACCGTTCTTCGTCCCGCAGGGTGTAGGGATGTATTTGCAACCCGGCATTATGGGCCAAGTCGATTAGGGGGAAAACTTCACCAGTCAGTTGAGTGGTAATCTCCGCTATGCCATCACCATTGCCATCTACAGGTTCGTTCAGGTCTTCCCGCAGCAGGAAGCTATTCTTCCAGGGACCGAGTCCGGCAGCATAGCTGCTAATATAATCGATTACCTCTTGATTGGCAAGGTTACCGTAGTCAGGGGAGGAACTGAAGTCTATCAAGTCTACCAGGTCGCCGTAGATCTCCCGGGCCCGGGTCTCATCAAACTCCTCCCCGAAGTTAGCGACAAAGTCAAAGGGAACCGAGAAACCGCCACCGCCTTCGTTCACAAATTGGCCTTCAATGTCTCCGAAAAGCTGCACTAGGGGAATATCTTCCAGGTCTACTGCTGCTAACTGGTCTTGCAGTTCGATCAGGTTTTGCAGTTCAAAGGACTGAATGAAGATGCGGTCCGGTTCGGTAAACCCAGTCTCCAGTAAAGTATCAATGAGGGGTTCTTCCAGGGACAAACCTTGGTCGTCAAAGAAGGTCGGATGCTTGGTTTCCGGATAAATACCAATTTCACGACCCGTTTCTACTTCTACTTCCTGGACCAGTTCGATCACTTCCGCGAAAGTCGGAATCTCGAATTGGCCGTTAAAAGACTGGTCCCGGAAGTCCATCGAGGTGACTGCCCGCAGTTGTTTGATTTCCTCTAAAGTAAAATCTTCTGCAAAGTAACCGGTAATTTCTTCCCCATCCAGATTTTTCGTTGTTAAGCGTTCTGGAAATACTTCTGCTACATTGGTGGTGTCGTCCAGCAGGGGTTCGTGACGGGCGATCAAGACCCCATCAGCAGTGATTACCAAGTCGGGTTCGATGAAGTCCGCACCCTGGGCGATCGCCAACTCATATGCTTCCAGGGTATGTTCGGGGCGATCGCCACTTGCGCCCCGGTGACCGATAACCAGAGGCGGTTCCCCCGTCAGGGTGTTGAACTCAACAATATTAGGAGTGGTAATGGGTGCTTCCAGGAGAGTGCCATCGGTGTTAAACTTCAGCAGGAAAGGACCGAACTCATCTCCGATCCAGATATTCCCTTCATTATCAAGGGTAAAGGACTCGATATCAAAATCTGCCCCGGTTAACGGGCGTTCTGCGGTATCCTCGTTGACAATGGGAAAAGGAATCAGATTATTGGGGTCCGCCAATTGAATGAAGTCGAGAATTTCAACATCGCCGCTACCGTTATCTGCGGTAGTAAAATCAGGGGCGAGGCGATAGATGCGCAGCAGATAATCTGCACTATTGTCCTGGGCCCCAAAACCATTATCCGAGAGAAACCAGAATTCATCCAGTTCTGCATTGGCAAACTGGACGCCGCTAAAACCTTGAACTGGTTGTCCCGGAAAGGGGCCCACGCGATCGTTTGCCTCAATGTCTGCGCCTGCGGGTGGGCCATCAGCAAAGGTATCGGCGGGCAGTTGGGCAAAACCTACTAAATTCACGGTTGTCTCCTCCTCATCACCTAAATTTAGACTGACAATAATCGGATCGTGGTCGCTAACTTGGCCTGCAAATTCAGCGTTCAGGTGAACGATATCGTATTCCGCATTCACGGTTGTCTCCTCCTCATCACCTAAATTTAGACTGACAATAATCGGATCGTGGTCGCTAACTTGGCCTGCAAATTCAGCGTTCAGGTGAACGATATCGTATTCCGCACTGGCGGCAATATTCTCGCTGACTAAAATATGATCCAGAGCCTCGGAGTTGCCCTGAAAGATGAAGGTATAGCGTTCTTCTGGTGGCAGAGTTTCCGTCAAGTTTACCAAAAGGTTATCGCCTTTAAGAACGGTCAGGGTTTCTTCAAATTCAAACTCGTTTAAGTCTCCCAACACCACCACATTAGCATCGGGGTTACCCAACAGCAGGTTATCAACAAAATTATTGACTACTTCAGCTTGCCGATCGCGCTGTTCTGCGCTACCATTGATGGGAGGTTGGATTGTGCCAAACAGGGGACTGCTGCCGCCTTTGGAACTGAAGTGATTGTTAATAACTGTCACTTCTCGGCCATCGAACTCGAAGGTGGCGACCAAGGGTTTGCGACTGTCATCAAAGGCGGGATCCTCTAAACGCTGTTCTGACAGAAAGTTAACCCGATCGGGGTTATAAAGATATCCCACCCGAATATTACCTCCAGGTTGACCGCCATCTTCACCATCTGCTGGTGTACTGTCCAGGATTTCGTAGGTCGGTCCCCCCGCTGCGACAATGGCATCAATGAGGGTACTGTAGGTAAGGTCGGCGCTTACGTTTCCCGAGTCAATAGCACCGTCATTATCTTGCACTTCTTGCAGGGCGATAATGTCGGGACTGTTCAGGTTATCGACGATCTGAAGGCCGATCGCCTCAAACCTACCCTCATCATCATTCGGGTCCAGGTTCAGTACATTGTAGCTGGCGATCGTCAATCGATCTGCTGAGGGCGCGATCGGGGTAAATTCTTGTTCTAAATCCCCTGGTTCTGTGGTAAATTCAGCAGTGGGTAAGACCTGGAAGTTGCCAAACCCGTAGCTGATGACCCCAGTAATGTCTCCCAGGCGATCGCCTACATTTACTTGAGGGATGTCAAAATCAGGTAACAAGTCCCGATCCAGTTGGATTTTAATCCGTTCTGGGTTAAAGTCATCAGGGGCGATGGTAATGCCGCCGCGACTATTCACACCCGTGGCCCCCAGACCATTATCCGCTAGGGTGTAGATTTCATTAAAGCGAGTAGTAGGACGGACTGCCACGGCATCGCTGACAGTAACTAACATCCCCTCCAAGCTTTCCCAAAAGTCAATGCCGTCGGGTGCTATTATTTGAGTAGGTAAAACTCGTCCTTCCGCGCCTATAACTACTGGTTCTGGTAAGGGATTGTCCGATGAGAGAACGGCGACCGTTACTTCACCACCAATTTGAGTGGTAGAAAGATTGTTAGTGCTAGGTCCGCCAGGAATAAACTCGCTTACCGTGCCGCTAACTAGGACTTCATCGGCAGCTATGACATCAGGTGCATCCCCAGTAAATACAAAGATACCAGAACTGCGATCGCCGTTGCCAATGGCTGGGTCTTGCAGGTAAAATCCATTATCAACAACTGCGGTAACTATGCCCGCAACATCGGTAACTACTTCACCTGCGAAAGGAGAAGTTGCCCCAGAACCCTGAATATCCCCAATACTGATATCGGTCTGCTGGGTTGCTTCCAGCAGGTACGCTACAATCTGTTCAGCGTTCCTCCGCGTCGCATCTCTAGCAACAGCCCCTCTCGTCAAATCCTCACCGGTAAACCCTAACAGATACCGCAAATACAAAATTCCGTCAGTCAAGGCGTCTATATTGCCATTCCCATCCAGATCCAGCTCGTCACGGATGGATAAGAAGTATCCTCTTATCTGATCTGCTGTCGTTCTGGTTGCATTGGGAGCGATCGAGTTTCCGATCAGGGCCTCACCTGTCAACCCAAACAGATAACCCACTATCAACCTCCCGTCAGTCAGTGCGTCTAACCTGCCATTGCCGTCTACATCCCAAGTCATGTGCTATCCCCTTGAACGAAAGATTCTTCTCAATTATAAGCAAAGGAAATCCGAATTATTTTCCAGGTCGAACCCAGAAGCAACGCCCGTGTTAGAAGACGCTAGGTAGAAGAAAGGATATTCTACCGATGTCTTTTCCTCACCCGTGGGCAGCGAGTACCCGACAGAAAGATAGTTATCACCGAAGAGAGTTTGTGCTATGCCGTCCGGATCGAAATCGAATTCATTAATCAACAGCACGTCCGGGTTGACTATTTGGATAATCTGTGCTATTGATTGGGCTTGTTCGTCATCTGGCGCCGACAGGTCTGCAATCAGTTCACCTGCTGAGTTACGGTTTAATGAAGCGTTAAAATTCGCAAAGCGAATTGATGCCATAATACTCCTCACACCGATGGCTAACATATTCTCTGTCAAAGAATATATGTTTAAGGCTAAATAAACAATATCTTCAGTTTAAAATTTGATTAAATTTACAGACCAACTGTGATAAATTATGTGCGGTCAAAACAGGTTGGTTTTTCCTTAAAGACTTCTTAACCTATCCCCTGTTCTCGGGTGCCAGCAGCGCAAAAACTGGCGATCGCCTTTCAAATGAGTGCGGACTCCTCTAGCTTATCAGGACAGTTATCCCGAGGAACCGCCACCACGATCGTAGAAGGGCAGTGCTCTCCTCTCCGGACTCGCTTAAGCGCTCGTCCTTCGGGATGCGCTCGTCTGGGCATGGTCCGACAAAACGGGGTACTCACCCCAGTGCCAGCAGCTTGGAAAACTCGGACGATCGACTTGGGACGAGGTCCGGTCTTTACCACAACTTTGCCTTGGGGAGACGTATCCACAGCTTATTACAGCACCAGGATCCCGGACATCGAAGTATATACAGCGGTCTCGCCCTCTCTATACCGGATGATGATTGCCAGTCGCTATCTAGGTTGGTTCCTAAGTTTACCCGCCGTACAGAACTTCCAGAAACGGGCGATCGCTCTTTCGCCCCCAGGACCAACGGACCTACAACGGCAACAGGGGATATCCCTGCTATGGGGAGAAGTAGAAGACAAAGTTGGCAACAAGCTAGCTTCGCGGTTGCAATGTCCCGAAGGCTATACCCTCACAGCCATGACTGCTGTTACCATTCTCGAAAAAGTGCTGGCCGGAGAGGTAGAAGTCGGTTTCCAGACCCCCTCTTTAGCCTACGGTGCCGATTTAATTTTGTCAATTGAGGGGGTCGTGCGCGAGGATATCACCTGATAGGAACGAATTAAGTAGTTCGTAGTTCGTAGTTCGTAGTTCGTAGTTGTTGAAGTTGGAATGTCAACATAGCTGAACCTCTTTCTGGGAGAGAATGTCAGTCATTTTTGCCAAACCTTACACGCCCGTGCCCCTGAACGGGGCACGGAAACACTGAAGTGTTTACTACAAACCACCTACTTATCGCGATCGCACCCAATCCAAATTACGTCCGATGAGTAGTTCTGTCATTTTGGCATGATGGGTATTTTTCATGGGCACAGTTTCCGTATCCAATCCAAATTTGTCGGCTAACTGACGGACTTCTTTAACATTATCATAAGTCATCAGAAAATCCCCAGACAGGGTCCTAGAAATGCGAAAAAGTTCTTCATGGTCGAGTTCCCAATGAGTGTAAAGACGACTTCCTGCTTTTTTACCTGCTGCGGTGTAAGGGGGATCGATGAAAAACACTGCATTAGATATACGAGCATTTTTTCTGAGAAACTCCATCCCATCACCAGCAATAAAAGTGAGGCGATCGCAGATTTGTTCGATATTCAAAATTCGCCGTTTGAGGGTTTCTGGATACCAGCGAGATTCGAGTCCTTTATTCTTTTCGCCACGTTTAATTTTACCCGCACCTGCTGCCAGTATCCCGCCACGATTGACGCGATTTTTTAAAATAGTCTGAAACGCCTTTTCTTTGAGGTCAACTGGAACAGCATCCAGCACCGAATTAACAGCATCAGGAGAAATGTTAAAAGTAGAAATGCGCTGGGCCAACCAGGCGCGATCGCTGCCTTTGAGAAGAGTTTGCCACACTGCTGCCACTTCGGAATCGATTTCCAGCATCGTTACGCGATCGGCTAACTGCTCAAATGCCACAGTCAGACTAACAATGCCACCCCCCACAAAAGGCTCAATAAACTCAGCCTTTCCGACAGAGTAGGCGTAGCCGCGTGTCAACCATTGCCGAATGCGTGGCACCAACCAAGTTTTCCCCCCAGGATATCGGAAAGGACTCCGCAGAGGCACCGACATCACATTGGTAATTTTTTCTGTATTTTCAAACAGGGATAATTGACGCATCATAACACTTCAACTACAAGAGGAACTAAGCAGATGGGTAAGTCTATACTACCAAAGCACAACTATGCTATAATTTGTTTGTATATGTTGCTTCATGCCTGCGTCGGTAACAGCTACAAGATGCCTAAAAAACACATCAACATCGTTTATTGCTTGAGCCGTAAGCCGAACTTTTCCAGTTGGCGATTGAGTCCAAGTATAAGCCGGAATGCTAAAGCCATGGGCAAAACTGTGCCTGACTCTCAAAATCTCGTTTAGTCTCTGTCGGACAGCAACTCCACTCATGCTTCTTGCGGACCATATCCAATCACCAATAGGGTCATAGCCAGTGTATCTAATTAAAAGGTTTCGCGTGTTCTCACTATTTGGCGTATTAAATCTTTGAAGTTCCCGTTCTGCAGTATCTCTAGCAATAAAATGTATAGCATGAAACTTGGGGTCTAAGGGGTTAGCAGTTGCATCGAAAAAGTTTCTAACCAGTTCGTTTATATAAGCATCCCATGCAGCAACAAATGTAGCTAAAGCGGAATGGTAGTAAACTTGTGTGTCGCTGCGCGATATTGGACGCAAACGGGGGTCGGTCGCCGTTTCACGAAGTATTCGTGCCTTGTTGGACTCGTTTTGGTATTTGAGTGCTGCTGGTGATGGCACAGTAATATCTCTATAGACAGTCTACGAATTGTTCGAGCGCTTCCCTGTATCTATCCAGTGGCTTTGGATTCAATTGCACGCGCTCATCTGCAATCTTCTTAGGACCCGGTTTAATCTCGTGCAAGGGGGTACCAGTGTGACTAGCAAACACGCAAGCACTGTGATAATCTGGGATTTCAATGAAGCTGTTACTCGGCGATTCCTTCGGATTCGCAAAAATATGACGATGATGCTTGTGTCTATTATCCATCGTCTCCTTAATCGTTTTGTTTACGGCTTCAAATGCCTTGCTCGGTTTACCATCATACAATGTCATCCTGTTGTTCACAAAACTATGTAATTTGGGTATAGATAAACCCTCTTCCTTCGCACGTTTAGCAAAGCTAATTTTTGCGTATACCTCAGTTTGTGAATCCGTTATGCCATAGAGAAGTGCAAAAACATTCTCAAGAGCGCGACGGGAACTTTCATCGGCGGTAAATGGCACAATCACGCCTGATGCTGCAACAAGAGCAAGCTGTGTATAGATAGCGAAACTAGGGTTACAGTCGATCAGAAAGAGGGTATTTCGATCGCCACTATGTTGACGGAGAGCAACTGTGAGGTCTTGTACCCAAGTTAGTACCTGTTTCCATGAGTCAATTGGTATAGACAGTTGGGAGGTTTGGCGAATCGCTTCCGAAATTATTTCGAGTAAATTGTCTCCACATATGAGCCTCAGATTCTCTGGTATATTCGGATTGTATTCTTTGGGTTCGCACAGATAAGGTGAAACCTCATTAATCATCCGAAAAGGTGAATTTAGACGCGCTTCCAGATAGCCCGCCACCGTCGCTCGGGGAGTCTTAGCGAGCAGAGAATTGAGTGCCTTTGGACTCTTGGGGTATCCTCCAAGTAGCGTTTCCGATACATTCGCTTGCGGACACAGGTCAATTACATAGACATCTGTATCCAGATGACGGTGAGCATATTCGGAAGCTGCGACAAAGCAAAGAAAACTCTTTCCGACCCCACCTTTGTTATTCCAGAAAGTATATGAACTCATTTGCTGCGTTTTTTGTCAGTTGTTAGTTGTTAGTTGCGATTGACTTGTCCCGCCTGTCAGTCTGTTGTCAGTAGCATAATGTCCTAAATCCAAACATATAAAGCGTTAAAGCGTTGCGATCTTATACATCTTATTAAGGGAAAAGTAAAAAATTAATTTTATTTACTTTTCCCTTTTCACTTGTGCAAGGATATCGCCCTGGTGCTATCATCTTTTATAAGCCAGGGCAAAGCGTTCAATACCTGCTAGATCTGGAAATATCTGAATTCGATCGTAACTTCCCTGATTTGACAACATTTCCCTCACCTGCGGTGCCTGGGAGGCCATCATCTCTACCAACCAGACTCCTCCAGGACAAAGATAATCTGGCGCGATCGCCACCAATTCCCTGATACAATCTAACCCATCTTCACCCCCATCCAGAGCCAAATGAGGTTCGTGTAAGGTTACTTCTGGTTGTAGCTGTGGTATCATCTTCCTGGGAATATAAGGTGGATTTGCCACCATCCCACTTAAGTGACCCTTCAATTCCCCTAAAGGCTCAAACCAGCTACCTCGATAAAACCTAATTCTCTGAGCTAAACCGCTATTAAGAGCATTTTTTTCGGCAATTGTTAAGGCATTGGCGCTACAATCTACAGCATGAATTATCGCATCGGGGAATACTGAAGCTAGGCCAAGGGCGATCGCCCCACTACCGGTACCCAAATCCGCCCAATTTCCCCATGTTAAATCTCTTTTGGATGATATAGAGGCGATCGCCAAATCTATCAAGCACTCCGTCTCCGGTCGAGGAATCAGCACCTCAGGGGAAACAGCTAGGGAAAAATGGCGCCAAGGGGCCACACCCGTCAGATACTGAACCGGCATTCTGCCATTCAGCCGTTGTCGCCACAGCCTCTTAAGTTCGCCAAAATCAAGACCTAGCTGAATTTCAGCTAGGTCCTTAAATGACTCCAGGCGGAGACTCAATTTGTCCAGACCGGCGAACTCTTGTAATAACCAGTCCAGTTCTGCTGGGGCCACCCCTGCCGCGATCGCTTCCCCCATCGCCTCTCGCCGCCAGGAAGCCAGTTGGGCGCCGTCAATAGGGCGATCGCACTGACCATCACCAGTCCCCATTCACTCATTCCCATTCTGACTGCTTTGACTGCTCTGACTGCTCTGACTGCTCTGACTGCTTTGGAGCGATCGCAAATACTCCACAGACTCCCTAGAGGGTACCAGCACAACCTGGTTCAGTTGCGGATCTTCCTTTGTTTTCAAAGTCCGAATCACCTGTAGCAGATTCACCACATCAATCTCAATATTTGGAATTTGGTTATGGTTTGTTTCCTTTAGCTTATCCAACAAGACTTGCAAATCTTCTTTATTAAAGAAGAAAGGAACCACCTGGTTTTCACCTCTCTGTACCGTCAAGAACCCCCCATCTTCTCCTCCCCGTGCAAAGAACAGAGGCACTCCTGGAAATCTCTCCACCTCTTGACCTTCCTGGCGCAACAGGGATAGGGCCGCATCAACCTGTGCTCTCACCGGTACCAACTCGAATACTATTCTATCTTCGTTGTTCTGTTGGGATCTCTGGTATATTTCCCCTAGAGATAATGGCACTACTTGCACCGCATTTCCCACTTCCAGATTTTGGCTTTTCAGCCTCTGCACATATGCTTCTGCGGCCTGCTTGCTGATAAATACCCCTACTATTGAAGCCTGATTTTCCTCATCGGCAACCTCCACCACCAGTGGCGCACCTTCGGCATTCGTAACCGTAAATACTGGCACTGGCCGCAGTTTTTCCACCACATCCTGTTCTGGCAAAGCCCGCGCCTGCATACTTGTGAGCGCCACAGTCCCCAACAATGTCGTGCCCACCAGAGACAATGTCACGCCCCACCGGGCTAATAAATTTTTCATCGCTGCTCCTGACTTCTAGGTCATATTTTTTTTCTGCTAAATATCCTTACCGCTGACTGTGGCTGCTTTCTCCCCAGTCTGGCCCTACCCAGGCACCACTCCTTCTTCCTGCCTACCGGTGGTAGATTTTTAATCGGGATGACAGGATTTGAACCTGCGACATCCTGCTCCCAAAGCAGGCGCGCTACCAAGCTGCGCTACATCCCGTTTTTCATCTACCTATTATTATATCCCTTTGCCCCAATTGTGGCAAACTTTTTTTCATCTTTTATCTGCTACCTAGCAAGCGTGAAAAAGGGCACCCCAGTTCTATGTTAGCCTGGTTTGACCCTTGCTGACAACCAAGAGCCGAAATTTTTCCGCTGTCGGGCTAGAGAAAATTCCCTCTCCTACCCACTGGACCACAAGAGCGAGCGATCGCATAGGTCAGCTCCGGTGCCCGCTTTAGATCTTGGGATCGCCCGTGCGTTATAACCGTCGGTCCAGTTCTGGATCAGTTCGGGTACCAGAACATCCCTTTTATCCCCTCTGGGTCTGGGATAAAGCCCAGATTCCGGTAGAAATCAACCACATGAGGATCTGCAAACAGGGTAATGTTGCTAATATCCTCGCTACGCAGTTTTTTAACTATCTGCTTCATCAGAGCCTTGCCCAGACCCTTTCCTTGGAAAGCTGGGTGAACCGCTACATCCCAGAGGGTAGCATTAAAGGCATGGTCTGACGTTGCTCGGGCAAATCCAATCAGCCGGCGACGTTTCCCGCGTACCTCCCACATGGAAATCACGAGAAAACTGTGCTGAATGGCTTTTTTGACTTTACGCAGGGGACGCCGAGACCAACCCACAGCATCGCAGAGTTCTTCCAGTTCGTACAGGTCTAGTTCCCGGTCAGTACTGAATAAAATGCGTGCGCTACTGCTGGTGTTCCCGCCCGCATCTAAGGCAGCAATATACTCCTGTGTGCGTGTTTTTCTAGGAGGGACGGTCACATCTGAGCTGCTAAACAAGCTTTTCCAAAAACCCATGCAGGCGTGATTAAGGTGTAAGAGTTAAATAGACATTACTAGCTAGTATATACTTTGAGCGGTCACCACCCATATCTGGGCAAGAGGCTAATGGCTGATAGCGTTTGCTATGCCTCTATAGGTTTGTGCTTTCTGAGCGTTCCGAGTAGATCTCTCCCTGTATCTATCCTTCCCATATTATGCCCCAGGGATTAAAATCCTCGACACTGGAACTGCTGAAGCGCTTTAACCGGGCGTTTCCCCAGTTTTATGAGCAATTTGTCAGCAGCGAGATCCAATTGCAAAACCTGAGGCTAGCCTACCAGTTGTACAAAACCCAGCAAGCGGTGATTGAATTGAGGCCCGAAGCTTCTAAAAGTGCCCTGCATTTTGCCTACCGTAATCAGTCTTTTTTGCTGAGCGACATTTTTGGCGTCCTAGCTGCCTACGGACTGACGATCCACAGTTTGAGTCTGTATGGTCAAATTTATTCGCCAATGTTGGTGTTTATCAAACTGGTGGTCTCCCGTGGAGGCAAGGCGCTGACGGATAAGACTTCGGAAAACGTCTGTCGAGCCATCAGGGAAGCGCTGGCGGGCCACTTTGAGGTTGAAGAAATGCTGGCAGTGGAATTCAATCTGGATGCTGGTCTGGAACAGGTGGAGACGGAATTTTATGTGGATCCGGTCTTCCATCTACCTGCGTTGCTGATTGAAGCAGATAACCAGCCTGGTTTGTTCTATAAGGTGATGTATGCCATCTGGCAGGAGGATCTGCTGGTGGTGAATGCCAATTTGCTGGTCTGGCGAGGGCGCACTCGCCTGATTCTCTATCTCTTAGGGCCTAACGAGAGTTTAATTCCCGAATATTTGGGACAAAAGATTGCTGAGGGTGTACGGCAGAGGTTGCTGGGCCAGCTGATGTAGAGCGATCCGTCCGGGCGGATCGCCTGTCCGGGGCGTAGTCCGGGCGGATCGCCTGTCCGAAGGTTATCACTGATTGGATCTCCACTGCACAACTAAGTAATCCAATTGAGTGAAAGAATGGATGTGGGGTATGACCGCTTCTAAAAATCTCTGCATATATGGGTAACCCCCGGAAATCATATACAATGACCCAAGTCGGCGGTGTAACTTCGCTTGACTAGAAGCGCGAGACGCTTGGTTTGAGTCCACTTCAATTGCTTGAATCTCGCTCAGTCCTCGATCTCTAGTCCCCAGTTAGAGAAGCCGGAACTCAAAAGAATTGCCGATTCAATAGCCGACGCAAGACTTTCAAAATATTCAATTTGGTAGCAGAGGCTACATACGTGCTTGACAATCTTCACGATTGGCTAGGCGGTTAAATAGCTTGCAGTTATTATTATACCCAGTTGCCGCCATAAAATTACATCAACTTCTGGGCAAAATACCAATAGTAGCCCAGAAATCTTGAGAAATTTGATAACTATTACCAGCCCTCTTTCTGGGAGTAGGCGTGAAATCGTTCTTTAGGATAAGCAATAGAGAGCACTTGCTCGGATAAGATAGAAATATGGCAACTATCGATATTCTGGGCGTCCCGCACGCCTACGATTTAACGGCACCTACGACTTCGGTGTCTTCTGGGATTGCCAAGAGCACTACCCAGGAGACACCGACTGAACATACGCTGGTATTCATCCACGGTTGGCTGTTGAGCCGGCGATATTGGCAACCTCTGATCGAGAGGTTAGCTCCAGATTACCAATGTCTTTGCTACGATCTGCGCGGGTTTGGTGATTCCCAACCGACCAGAAAATGGGGTGTCAAGGGTAGCGCGCGCAGGCGGAGGGAACCCGACGCTGCACATTGGAGGCCTGGGAAGTTAGATAATGCTGCTGGTGCTGAACCGGTGGGTTCTTGCTATACGCCAGCTGCCTACGTGGCTGATTTAGTAGTCTTGCTCAAACAGCTAGGGATAAGTAGTGCTTGGCTGATCGGTCATTCTCTGGGTGGCAGCATTGCTCTCTGGGGGGCGTCGATATATCCTGAGTGCGTTCGGGGGGTTGTCTGTGTTAACTCTGGTGGCGGGATTTATCTGAAGGAAGAATTTGAGCGATTTAGAACTGCGGGGGAGCAAATTGTTAAATGGCGACCGAGGTGGATAAGTCAGTTGCCTTTGATTGATTTGCTGTTTGCCCGGGCTCAGGTGGCCCGCCCGATCGCGCGCTATTGGGGGCGTCAGCGGTTGATTGATTTTGCGGTGGCTCACCCAGAGGCGGCCCTGGGAACTTTGCTTGATTCGACGACGGAAGATGAGGTGCATCGCTTACCGGAGTTGGTGTCGCGGTTGGAACAGCCTGTTTATTTGGCGTTGCACATTTTGGGGATGATGCCTACGCATGCACATAACTTAAACTGGCTTGTAGTCTAGATTTAAGACTTCTGCAACTATGCCCATCATCCCGTAATTGTGCAACGCCGTTTATTTTATTGTTGGTGCGGAAGACCCGGTGATGAATCCGAAGTACGTGCGGCATTTGGCTAGTTTTCACCCCATGTTTCACCAGGATTCCGAGATGGTGATGGAAATCCCTGATTGCGGACATCTATCGATGCTGGAACATCCAGATCTGGTGGAGAGTGAAATTCGCAGGATTTTGGCTAATTATTAGAGCGTGGTGAGTGAAGAGTGGTTAGCGGAAATGTTCATGGTATTTTCACATCAATTCGGGAGGCGATCGCCTTTGCCAAAGAAGCAAAATCGCTATAGACCTTTTTGACAGCTGAACTATGAGCACCAATAGCCCCATCAGCAGGCTTCAAGTAAAAAATAGGCTTGCGAGCTTCTTGAGCCATTGGCATCAAACTCTGGTAATTTTTCAGCAAAGCTAAACAATGAGGATCGTCAGCTACAGAGATGTTATTATCCCCAGATTCATCCAACACAGCATCTCTGTAAACACCTGGAATCTTGGCAATCCAACGCTTGTACGCCTTGACTGGACGATCGAATCGCGCTGAGTGCTGCAAAACAACATAACCGATTGGTTGCATACCTCCTTTCGGCAATTCCAGATCGTCAGCAGGGTTTTGGGTGAGTCGATCTTGCCAGTTTTTTCGCCATCGTCTTAAGGTAGGACCGAGATTGCGTAAACCTTGCAAAGAGAACAAGTCTGGTGAAAGTGGCACGACAACATAATCTGCTGCAATCAATGCAGCACGATTAATTGCTCCTAAATTAGGTCCTAAGTCCATCAAGATGACATCAGCTTTGTGGCGGTCGGCTGTATTTTGCATTATTCTCCAAAAAGCAGAGATGACCCGAAAGGCACGTTCGTCGCTATCCATGCATTTAGGCCACACTTCTGAAAGTTGATCTTCAAAACCTGAAAGTGATAAATCTCCAACTAAAAGTGCCAGTTCTACCGGAAATAATGATAGCTGGTCTTCAACATATTCTAAGTGAGGGTCGGCGATATCACCAATAGCTCGGATCAAGGGTTGCACGCAACCAAAGACGGTGTTTGGATGATGATTGCCATCAGGCCAGAGTTTTTCCAAGCGATCTTCATCAAGAAAAGCTGCTGTCAGGTTAGCTTGGGGGTCGAGATCGGCAGCAACAACCCTCAGTCCCAAATCTTTATACATCCATGCCAAGTGATAAACTAAGGAGGTTTTGCCTACGCCTCCCTTATTATTGAAGAAAGCAACGATCGTGGTATTCATAGTTTTTTCTTGAGGGTGACTAGGACGTGATCGTCTTCCACGGCAAATTCTGGGGGCGGGTTGCCGTTTTTCTGCAATTCCCTCCGGGCTAGCTGGATGCCTACGCCAAATCGCTGCACGTAACCCAAGTTTTTCATCGCTTCAGCGACATTAGGATTTCGATAGTCTGCGATCCCCGGTTGACCAAAGTTTTGCCGATTTACCTGACCGAAAGGACCGCCGGGATTTTGAATTTCAATGCGGTCATTAAACCACGTAATTCGCACCGGTGCATTTGTACTTTCATAAGTACGATGCATGACTGCATTTCTCGCTAGTTGTTGCAGGGCAACGATCGGGTAATCAGGCTGTCGAATTTCAACAGGTTGAGCCGTTATGTCTGAAGCAACAGAAATATGAGCTTGAAATGTTTCGTCTAACATTCGCAGTAAGTCTGACAGAGGACCGCTGATTTCTTTTTGAGCTTTAATTGGATCGGTTAATTCCGTTCCGTCAATGCGCAGAAATTGAATATAGGCACCGAAAATAAATTGTCTGGGGTTATTACCCACTACCAATATACCCAGTATAGTCGGTTGGGGCGGCTGTGTCGCTGTCGCGAACCGTAAAGAGGTAAGTTGTTCTTCTTCCGATCGCTCATTTTCAGCAAGAATTTCCCTTGGTAAAGACGCTGGCAGATAAGTTCTTCTAAAAAGTTCTAAATCTAGGTCTTCTATTGTAGCATAGGATAAGGGTCGCAGATCGAAGGGTAAATCCTTAGACCGTCTTTTTTCTGCCAGACGACGCTCTTCTTCTATTGTAGCAGTTGCTCTGCGCGGACCTACGCGCACCCAAACTCGTCCGTTAAAGCGCACCGGAGGCGCGTCAGATGGTTGGACGATCGCCACTGCTAGTTCGCAACCGCCTAGATTGCGTTTCTGCACTGTCATGGAGGGAAAAGGTAAGATATTTCCATCCGATCGCATATCTGAGAGGATGAGCAAAAGCCGATCGGTAATTGTCAGGTTAGCACAGCTGCCGTCATCATTAACTCCAATAAACAGGACTCCTGGTTGTTGGTGATTTGGCAAGTCGTTAGCAAAGGCGCAGATCGCCTGACGGATTTTACTTTGATCGGATATCGAAACCTTACGTTCCACCCGATCTGATTCCAGATCCTTCAGGAGGTTTTCTAATTCCTGGTCTTCCATCTGTCCTCTTCCTATTTACTGCATACCTATATTACCGGTTGTAGCACTTGTCTGGGGATGGGACGCGATCGCATCGTAATCAGCCTAACCCAGATGACCGCAATGCCTGGGTCATCATCTCTTCTAATTCTAGCATCTTTGCCCAGTCAGTCAGATATTCAAGATCGAGTGATTCTCCCTGAACCTTCAGCACTCCTAAAATATCGCGCCACTGGCGATCGGACATTGCCCATCCGATACCAAATTAGCTTCTGCAAAATGATGTCTTCTGCTGATGCCAACCAAATCGCGCGATCGGGGGATATCTCGCTGACTGCGCTGCATTTCTGACTCTGCCAAGGGTTGTTGCTTGTCAAGTAAGAAAATATCTACTTTCTGCATGCTGTCTAGATGAATGATATTAAAAGAGGATTTCCCGGCAATTGCTGCTGTTACCATCATCTCATCAATATAGAATTACTCGATCTTGGCTGCTATTAAAGACTGCACTTGCTTTAGCTGTAAATCTGCCACCAGATCTACATCTAGGGTAGCACGCTGTTCCCCCAACAGGCATTTTCCGGAAAGCCTGCAAGAGAAATCTTTCTATTTCTGGATGGGTATCTGCTGATTGGGGCTGATATGCTTGAGAAGGAATCATTTTGATCGATCTATCGAGGAACTCACAGGAGGCAGAGCCTCAGACTGACCATTCCCAGGGAGACCCTGGGAACGAGGGTATGGGCCGGGAACTTGTTCTAGTGACCGGGGTCTCCCCGGTCACTCCCGGTTGAGGCTCTGCTTCCTGGCCTCCATAAATGAACTCACAGGAGGCTCTGCCTCAGACTGATTCCCAGGGAAAGTGAGATGCTCCCCACCGGTTAAGCGGGCGAAAATTGCCACCGGGCTCGGCTCGATGGCGATCGGGTATGTGCTAGGTGCCATCGCGGTAGGGGGCGATCGGGAGTGTGGCCATAAACCGGGTTTCTTTTAATATCTATCGGTTCAGTCGGTGAGACATAGTAGAGAAACCCGGTTTCTTTAACTATGGCGCGATCCAATGGCCATCGGGTGTGTGACCAAAAACCCGGTTGGGTTGCGATCGGGCAGCGGGCACAGAGAGGCGATCGCGTATAGTCTAAAATAATTATAGGATACCTTACCCGCTGCTGATGGGCGGTGCCCACCCTACTTTATTGTAGGATACCTTAGCAATCATAGGGAGAAGTATTGGAAATTCAGAAAGCTTTGGATATTGCCAATCAAGTCAATTTTAATCGACAGGAGTTAGAAGATATAGAAAAACGGGCGATGTTTATTGAAGACCAAAAAAATCTCAAGAAGGGAGGTTTATTGGAGGGACAACAGAACTTGATTATTCGTCAACTGGGGCGTATAATTTGTCCTGTGGACGGGCAACTAGAAATGCGCATCCGCTTACTATCTCTGGAACAATTGGAGAGTCTCGGAGAAGCGATTTTGGATTTTACTACAATATCGGATTTATCGGCTTGGCTGAACAATGTTAATAATTAACTGCTCGTTCCTGGGAACGAGAGTACGAGGGTGCCGGGAAATTTTCATTCCATTTCCTGTTTACGATCTAACAAACGTTTTTTGAGCAATGGTGCAATTTCTTCATATAACAGGTGTTGCACTGTTGTTTCTATCTCTTCCATGCTTTCTATCTTTTCTAGTGGGAGATTATCAAACAACATTTGAGCGGCTTCTTGTCTGGTTCCTTCAAGATATTCAAGATCTTGTTTTTCTTCTGGGTCATAGTGGGCGCTCCTCTGCTTATCGCCGATCTCTGTTATTATACTCTGGGATGTTAGCTTTTCGCAACCAGGTTCTCAATCAACTGACTGTACTCGTCTTTCATGGGCAGTTCCAGATCCCGGTGAATGCGCTTGCGCGTGGTTTGCACTGACTCCCCCGTCACGGGATTTAATCCCGTCTTCTGGTATTCCTCCCAATATAGCCCGACACCCCGTTTCTGCCAATTGGGAATGTCGTTAAAATTAATTCCCCGCTGGAATAAAAGTTCGTTTTTCTCAGAAAAATTACTGCCATCCAGAATTTTAGTCGCTTGTCTGGCGCTTTTGCCTTCTCCCCGCAGACACCAGTAGGCGTGAGAATTGATGGCGTTGCGGGAGGCGTCTTCATGTCGCCAACGGAAATAAACTCCCACATCTTCTAGGTTGGGAAGCTGGCAGATCCGACAGTCGAAACAGGCTATGCTTCCTAATAGTAAGGAAAATTTGGCACTCGCTTCCCCTGCTAACACTGAGTTGAGTTTTCTTAATTTCCGGTTGAAGGCGCTTTCTTCTCGATCGAATAGCAGGGAAATTTCGTCGCTATGGGTATAACCGTAGATTACGTACAAACCGATGTTCATCAGATGTTCTACGGTGGAGATCATGTAGTCTCGAAATCTCTCGTCATAGGGCACCTCAAATTTATGTACTTCTTTCGTCAGGCGGGTGAAACTCCGCCCATCTAACCGCGCTACCATATATATTCCGGGAAGGACGCAGTGGTCGTGGGCCGTTTCATAGACCCGCATCCTGGTATCTAATTCGTCAAATTTCATTTTACTCAAGTATGAAAGAATGTTCGAGCCGCGCTTTATATATAGTATAGTTGTCAAACCCTTCCTGTCTGCGTGGGCTTCGATCGCAAGATCCCCCCCCACCCTTTAGGGCTTGTCCTTACTCTCTAGTCATTGCTTTGATGCTCTCGGTTGAGTAAAAAAAGCTCAAGCTTGAGTAAAAAAGCTCGACCGAGAGCAAAAAAGGCATCGGTTGAAGTAACGAATATCCATTGAGTATGCGGGTACGGGCTTACGCAAAACCTACTTTAAGTACCCGGAGTTTTAATTTCAGTCTATGTTTTTTAGGCATTGCACATTTGGGGGATGATGCCATTTTTTGCACACGCTACGCTACTGAAAATGGCTTGGACTCTAAATTTATAAGTTCTGCAACTATGCCCATTATCCCGTGATTGTGCAACGCCCCGTTTTTTATACTATGTATTGGGATATTTTATCTTTAATTGCACGGGACTCTTACCATAGTATTCATCAACTTTTTCCCGTAGTTCTTTGATGTTATCACATGTTTTGGCTATTCCAATAACTTGGTATATATGTGGTATTAACTGCTTTAATCCAAAGTCCGCTGTAAACCACTGGTGATAGTTCTGTTTATGTCTCGGTGGTGGCTTATTTGTTCGCAGATAGTTGGCCACATCAGGATCTAAAGCATCATAGATCAATTCCATAACTAGCTTCCCCCACCACTTGGGACGTGAATGCAATGAACCTCGCCAGTTAGTTAGCCTCCCAAATTCCTCCCACAGCTCATCAGGAAACGTTTTTTCCCAATTTCTTAATTCTTCTGCTATGAACGCTTTCAGCTTAATTTGTAAAGCTTCCTCTTCGCGTTCGTATTGATAGCCTGTAGCTTCATCAATGAGAGCTATTAATCCCACTTTGGCGCAGGCACTAAGTAAAATACTACATTTTATAGCTATTTCCCCTTGTCGTTCGGTTGTCAATGCTCGATCATCCAAAGCCTTAACGTAAGCCTCGCATATATCGAGAAAAGTCTCCGCTGAAATACCGAACCCAGTTCGTGGTGTTCCAGGTATTGTAAATTCAATAGCCTCGTCTAAAATTGAGCTTTTGATATATGGTCTTAAAGCTTGAACATTGATATAGCCACTCAAATTTCCATGCTCCACGCCTGTCATCCCCTTGACTGCGCCACGCATACTAATTACTCTGACATCAGTTTTTTCCCCAACCTTATCTAGTATGTAGCAGTCAATTTTGTTTTTGTCAAGTTGTATCTCTCCGTTGTACTTCGCAAAGGGGGATTTAGGTTTTGATGTTTGAATTTTATCTATTAACATAATATCGTTCCTCTCTCATTATATATACTCCGAGCGGCAAGTAATTGCGTTTTTCCGTTTTTCCCGCTCCCAGTGATGAAAATGCCGAAACCCTTTCCTTGTCTTGGTAAGAGCGGCAAAATCACTCCGCAGCAAAAACCTCAATTGGTTCCCGTGCCGAGTATACTTGATTAGTCTTGATATTAGCATACTAGATCAATATTTATCAATCTGCTTAATTTTTTTTGGTCTCTTTTGGTTTTGGTGATAAGTAAAACTTATATATACGCCCAATCAAGGCTTTCAGCCTTTTTTATTGCCCGCAATTGTATCTCAGTATACAATTTGCACCAGAAACCCAGGAGATCCATTTTTTTTTTGCATACTCAGCTGCAATACTTGCTTCAAGTAAGCAGCTGGAGAGGGGTGTGGTCAAAAGTAGTTGCAGCCCGATCCCCCAAACCCCCCTTGCAAGATCCTGTTGGCTAATCGATCGGGGGGAGACGTCCCCATCAACCCTAAACCACCATAAATGGATTATTTTCTCCCCTCTCCCCTATTCCCTACTCCCTGCTTCCGCAGATCGCCCGGATCTGATAATTCGCCAACAAAGTCCTTTACGGTGAGGGTGTGGCGGGTACGGGTACTGCGAATGTCGGGTTATGCAAAACCTGCTTTAAGTATAGCCCCGTATAAGAGTTGGGATTTTCTGCCACTTCTTCCGGGGTGCCCACGGCAATTATTTCTCCGCCATTATCCCCCCCTTCTGGTCCTAAGTCAATTACCCAGTCCGCACAGCGAATTACATCTAAGTTATGTTCGATGACTATAATCGAATTTCCTTTATCTACTAACCGCTGCAAGACATTTAACAGTTGATGGACGTCATAAAAGGATAAACCCGTCGTCGGTTCGTCGATTAAATAGAGAGTTTTGCCCGTGGCCCGACGGGATAACTCTGATGCTAATTTCATCCGTTGCGCTTCCCCCCCGGAAAGGGTGGGGGCGGGTTGTCCTAACTGTATATATCCTAACCCGACATCGACTAATGTTTGCAATTTTTTGGCTGCTTTGGGGATGTTGGCAAATATTGATAATGCTTCTTCTACTGTCATGTCCAATACGTCCGCGATCGCCCGTCCTTTGTATTTGACTTGCAGGGTTTCCCGGTTGTATCGCGCCCCTTTACAAACTTCGCATTGTACGTAGACATCGGGCAGGAAGTTCATCTCGATAATATTTATCCCTTGGCCGCTACAAGCTTCGCATCGGCCTCCTTTCACGTTAAAGGAAAATTGTCCCGGTTTGTAACCTCTTGCTTTCGCTTCAATGGTTTCGGCAAATATCCCCCGGATGACATCAAATACTCCTGTATAGGTGCCGGGGTTGGAACGGGGCGTTCTGCCAATGGGTGATTGGTCGATCGCGATCGCCTTATCGATGGCCTCCAGTCCTCGCAAGCGCTGCATTTCCTTGGGGAAGGGAACTTTGCGAGTGAGATGATGTTGCAAGGCCGGGTAAAGTAACTCGTTAATTAAGGTAGATTTACCGGAACCGGATACTCCGGTAATGGCGACCAGCTTTCCTAATGGTATTTCTACATTAACATGCTTGAGGTTATTTTTGTGGCAAGATTGCAAAACTAGCGATCGCCCATTTCCCGATCTTCTGTTCTTGGGGGTTTCAATAACTCGCCTCCCGGACAAATAGGCACCGGTCAGGGACTCTGATGATGCTTGCAAATCTGGGAGAGTTCCTTGGACGACAATATGGCCCCCATGGACTCCCGCACCGGGACCGATATCCACCAGGCGATCGGCTGCACGAATGGTTTCTTCATCATGTTCTACTACAATTAAAGTATTGCCCAGATCCCGAAGTTTAATGAGAGTTTGCAGCAGACGCTGATTATCTCGTTGATGCAACCCGATACTGGGTTCATCTAAAACATAGAGGACTCCCGTGAGTCCGGCACCAATTTGGGTGGCCAGGCGAATGCGCTGCGCTTCCCCTCCAGATAGGGTCGTTGCGGCCCGATCGAGTGTCAGGTAATCTAAACCCACGTCCAGGAGAAATTGCAGTCTCGCCGTGATTTCTTTGAGTGCCAATTCCCCAATTTTCGCCTGACGGGGGGAAAGATTTAGCTTGTTAATCCGTTCCAGACATTCGCCGATGGAAACGCTGGTGAGGTTCTGAATTCTCTCCTGTCCCAATCTTACCGCCAGGATTGCGGGTTTAGTCGTTTCCCTTGACATTCGGCACAAGGTTGATTAATTAAATATTGTTCCAGCTTTTGCTTTTGCAATTCGGAACCGGTTAACTTATATTGCTGGTCCAGCATCGGGATCGCCCCTTTATACAAACCGTAGTAACCGCGTTCTTCTTCTTCATCTACAGCAGTGTAAATGTAGATTTCCTTTTTGCTGCCATAGAGGATAATCTCCTGTTGTGCTGCTGTCAGCTGGTTCCAGGATGTTTCCATTTCAAATTCATAGGCTTCCGCAACGCTGTAGAGTAGGGAGAGATAATAACTACTATCTTTGTCTGCCCAAGGGGCGATCGCGCTATAGAGGGGGGCATCGGGATAGGGTACGATTAATTCTGGAGAGAAGGTCCGCAAGTTACCCAAACCGTGACAATTTGGACAGGCCCCGTGGGGAGAATTAAAGGAAAACAGTCGCGGGGATAACTCTTCCATGACGGCCCCATGTTCGGGACAAGCAAAGTTTTCCGAAAATACGATTGTTTCGTTCTCAGTTGCATCCTTGTTGAGGATTTCAATAATGGCCAGTCCCGACCCCTGACCCAGACAGGTACTCAAAGAATCGTGCAAGCGTTCGGTAATTTCCTGTTTCTTGACCAGGCGATCGACTACTATTTCAATGTTGTGAGTTTTATTTTTATTTAACTGAATCTTTTCGTCCAGGCGCAGGACTTCTCCATCCACCCGGACTCTGACGAAACCTTGGGAAGCGAAGGATGAGAGTAACTTCTGAAAACTGCCTTTTTTGCCCCGGACTACCGGGGCCAGGATTTGGAAACGGGTCCCCTCAGGCAGTGACATTACCCGATCGCACATTTGGTCGATAGTTTCCGGCACAATAGATCGATCGCACTGAGGACAGTGAGGTTCTCCGGCCCGCCCGAACAGCAGTCGCAGGTAATCGTATATTTCTGTTACCGTGCCCACAGTCGATCGCGGGTTGTGGGAAGTAGACTTCTGGTCGATAGAAATAGCGGGACTTAAACCCTCGATCGCATCTACATCGGGTTTATCCACCTGTCCCAGAAACTGCCGGGCGTAGGCGCTGAGAGATTCTACATAGCGGCGCTGTCCCTCGGCAAAAATCGTGTCGAAGGCCAGAGAAGATTTCCCCGAACCCGAAACTCCTGTAAACACGATTAGGCGATCGCGGGGCAGTTCCAGGTCAATATTTTTGAGGTTATGCTGTCTGGCACCCCTGATTCTAATTTTATTCTCCCTGGCGGCAGGATTTGCCTTTGGCGTCGGCAATTTATCGGAAAGATTCACAATCTCTGACATGACTACGTGGTTTCTTTATTCATTTTCTAATATACCACAACTTTGGAAAGCTTTCCATCTGGCCCGCCATCAAACCCAGAGGCTGAAGTCGGTTGAAAACCGACTGAAAATATTGTCTGTTAAGCATTGATTTTACTGTCGCAAACCGCCTATAATCATGGCTTTCCCTTCTCAGCAATTTAACGAGATCGCCTCTTTTCGATCAATAGGCGATCTACCCGAAATCAACCATAAATTTCGCTGCGGTGTCCAATCTTGTAAATTATCAGCACTTTTTCTTCACTAATGAAGTCATAAATTACTCGATAATCCCCCACCCTTAGCTTATAATAACCTGCCAGATTACCAGTCAATTGCTGAGGCATTATCTGGTCTAAATTTTCAGCCAACCATTCTATTTTCTTAGCAATTCGTTCTCGCACAACCAAAGTCATATTCCCCAGGTTAACAACAGCTTCAGGTTCATACTCAACAGTGTATTTCATAGATTTATGCCGAGTTTCTTATAAACTTCTTCCGCAGGAATACCGCACGCTCTTCGCCGGCGCATCTCTATCAATTGCTGCTTCACTTCTTCTTTTACTTCTTTCCCTTCGTCAGGATCTCCTAACCACTCCTCTAGGACTTCTTCTACCTGATACCGAATCAATCTTTTCAGTTCCTCTTCTACCTGGTACCGAATCAATTTTTTCAGTTCCTCCACTGTCATGTCCTTTACTTGCATTTCTACCTCCTCCCATTCTCTACTAATCTGATTTTAGCGCTAAATAGGCTAAATTGCAACCGACTCAGAAACCGGGTTTCTATGAGTTAATCTTGGTCTTAACCAGAGGATATCGCGCCAAACCGGTTTCTTGCCACTGGCAGGCGATCGCCTGTCCCTCGGTGAAACCGGGTTATTTGAAGTCAATCTTGGTCTTGACCAGAGGATATCGCACCAAACCGGTTTCTTGTCATAACCGGTGCCACCCTAGTTTAGCACTTTGATGGCAAAATAGCAACAATTTGCCATCCCTTACCAATTTATTCGCCCTCCAACCGGTCGAGATACAGAAAAATACGAGTCAGGAACTGTTCAAAACTTTTCAGCCGTTCTACAATTGTGTTATCAAGTAAGCGATCGCACCATAGAGCACACGGGCCAAAGAGAAATGCTATAAGGGAATGTAGGTAATACGGTCTCGATAATCTTTAGGGTCTCCTGCTCTGGCAATCAGAATTAAATCCTCTATAATTTTTCCGATCCTAGCTTTCTGACGTAGCGCAAAAATACCTAGACTCCAGCGCTTTTGGGTTAGGTGTTCTGCCAGATGAACTGGCATAGAAGTGCGGTTATCGGTGACGAGGATCGAGTTATTGACTTCACACCAGATTAGTATTTCTGGGTCGAGAGTACTTTTGGGAGGAACACCCGGATCTCCCACCATCCAAACTGTTAATTCTGGTTGACGGCGCGATAATTGCTCTCGATACAGAGGGGGTAAGTTTTCATCGATTAGATAATGGATATTCATTAGTAGCTTGTTTTTCTGCTGCTTGTTCTGCTTTCAGTTTACGGAGTTTAAGTACGAAGTCGGGCGGGTTCTCGTCTTGTTCTCGTTCCGAACGCAGGCAATGTTCGAGCCAGTCTGCCATGTATTTGACGATCTTTTCTTTTTCCTGCAGATAATATAGGATAGTGGCATAGACTTGTTCTAAACTCAGGGTGGGGTAAGTTTGGGCGATTTCTTCTGCTGTCCGGGCACGATAGATATATGCGTACAAAATGGTTTCTATCCCAATGCGCGAGTTTTTTAGCCGAATGTCGTTGGGAGTGAGAAAGTTGAAGTAATCTTCTAGTTGTTTCATCCTTGTTTCCTCTTTTTATTGACTATTTTTTGCCTTGGCTAGGCGATCGCTTCTGATTTTAGCGCTAAATATGCTAAATTGCAACCGACTCAGAAACCGGGTTTCTATGAGTTAATCTTGGTCTTAACCAGAAGATATCACGCCAAACCGGTTTCTTGCCACTGGCATGCGATCTCCTGTCCCGTGAAACCTGGTTTCTATGAGTCAATCTTGGTCTTAACCAGAGGATATCGCACCAAACCGGTTTCTTGCCATAACCGGTGGGCACCGCCCACTCGACATTTATTAGTTTAGCACTTTGATGGCAAAATAGCAACTATTTGCCATCTCTTAAATTTATTCGCCCTCCAACTGGTCGAGATACAGAAAAATATGCTCCAGGAACTGTTCAAAACTGTTCAGCCGTTCGACAATTATGCTATAAAGTAGTGGATAATCGATATCCCAGTATAGATGCACCAGCACATTCCGCATTCCGGCCATTGCCTCTAATTCTTGCCCCAACTCAGGAGATAAAATTTCTTTTTCTCGCAAAATATTCCCCACATCCCGGTATTCCTGGGGCGCTGTTTTCACAATAATGTGACGCCCCAGATCGAGGGTTGCTTCCAAGGCGATCCGCCAATAATGTTCTGAAAACTGCTTCCCATTCATCTAATATTAACAGACATTGATGCTGTTGTAAACAATTAATCAGTTCTCTCACGCGATCTGCCACAAGGGCTGTTTCGATAACTTCGTGAGTATTGCTAGGGAAAAAAGAGTCAGGCGATCGCCTGACTCTAAATATTTTTTATATTCCGATAGATTAAAAGAAAAGTGCTAATAAAATTTCTAATACCTGTTAGCAGCGGTCTGGAGCAATAAACTCATAAGATTTGACTAGGGCTAAAAAGTAAATTTGACATCAACATGAAAAAAACTCTCAGTTTAGGGCTCAGTGCTCTAGTTTTCGTGGCAACATTTTTTCCTCAAGTAGCCCGTAGCCAAAAACCAAATTGGGGTTCTGGATCTGGTTGGCAGCGTGTCAGCAGTAATAATCGAAGGTTGCGTGGGTCAAAGATGAATTGGGCGATAAGTTTTAGCCGTGTTAAATTATGGCTGCGTTAGTTTGTGGTTGATAAGTGGGATTGGTAAGATAGGGTGTCTTCATGCAGTCTTTTGGTTAGAATTGAGCACCTGTACGAACTTCCGCATTAATTCGATGTCTGTCCGGATAGCGTTTGCCGGAAAAGGCATGTAATCGATTTACGCAATCTGTTGGGTGATGAGTTACGATGGTAGAAGTCGTAGGTTGGGTTTCCGCACGAAACCCAACGAAAGTCATCCGAACCCGTTCCCAGGCGGGAGCCAGGGAACGAGGGGTCCGGCTACAGGAACAGAGAGAAAATTAAGATGCATCCAGTTAGGTTGTAGAAAGTTACCCAACCGACTATTGCTAATGGTAAAGCTAACATCGGGACCTGAAACCAAGACCAGGCGAGCGCTTGCTAGTGGGCGATCGCTTTTTGGCGTCATGGCGATCCGAAATCGGGCGATCGGGTTTTTCCCGGACGACCTTATCTTGGGAAATTTCCCCACATTTGCTGTCGCGCCTCAGCAATATCTTCCTCTGTTATATCAAGTCCTCGCCATAACCCACGCAGAGATTTACGGGGTTGAGACTCAGTACCTACTACCTGCAACTCCCGTTCTATCTGAGGAGCAATTTTCTCAATCAAGCCCACCTTGTCCACCAGGGAAAGCTGCTGCGCTACTTCCAGAACTTCCTCTAGGGTCACAACTTTGTTCATGCTTTCTCTTCCTCCTTCCTTTTGCTGCCAATTACTAATCTACACCTATGACTCAATTTTGTCAAGTATATTGATGAAAGGGCGATCGCATTTTTATCTTATCGGTTACTGAGTGGCATAGATCGTCTTTTTAGTTCTGAGGATTTCATAACGTCGGAAAGGATTGCTTAAACCAGACTTTTGGACAAAATCTACCTCACGACCAAATAAAGTTTTGAGTTCTCCTTGCATCCTAACTATATCAAAGAGACTCCATTTTGCATCCTGGGAAAAACTCACGAGCACGTCTACGTCACTGTCTGGGCGAAAATCATCCCGGAGAATAGAGCCAAATAGGGCGAATTCGGTGATTTTCCACTTGCCGCAGAAATCCGCGATCGCGTTTCCATCTACCTCCAGTTTCGGAATTATGATCTCTTTACCAGGTATATACAATTGCCACCTCCCGTTCTTACTTTACCAGATAATTATCTAATATAGCATTCTTTGATACCGAGCATATTTTTTGCCAAAATTTTCCTTCAGGATAACTAACGGTTGTTAATTATTATCACATATTTACAGTCCCGATCGCGTCAGGTGGGCGGTGCCCACCCTACATTTACTACATGACTCTAATTATTAACAAGGCTACAAGAATTTTGACATTATGTTATTAGTCGGTTTTAACCGACTTTAGCTATTTAGCCTCGTTCCCTGGCTCCCGCCTGGGAACGCTCTGGTTTGAACCAGAGGCGGGCTGACTTCTATGTCGGTTCTTGACCGGAAACCACAGGGGCGATCGCATTGAGAAGCAAATCCTTATGATCTGCTTGTATCTGTTGCAAATTCCACTGATTTTTAAACAACAATACCGGACGTTCCCAGTTATCTTTTACCGTAACAGTATTAAACAAACGCCCGACCTTTTCTAAAGCATCCCAACCACCAACAACCCAACGAGCAACGGAATAGGGTAACATATCCAGCAAAGTTTCCACCCCATACTCGCTCTGCATCCGGAACTGCACCACCTCAAATTGCAATTGTCCTACCGCTGCCAGAATGGGGTCGCGCTTAGATTCATCCGCTGAATACATGATTTGTACGGCCCCTTCTTCTCGCAATTCGGAAATCCCTTTGTGAAATTGCTTGAACTTAGAAGGATTGGGATTTTTCAAGTAAGCAAACAGTTCCGGAGAAAAACAGGGAATCCCTTCGTATTCTAGCTTCTTCCCGGTGTAGATACTGTCCCCAATGGCAAACACCCCCGGATTATTCAAACCGATCACGTCCCCCGGATAAGCTATTTCTACAGATTCCCGGTCCTGGGCAAACAATTTCTGCGGTCGGGAGAGACGCACCGTTTTGCCAGTGCGGGCATGATTGACCGTCATGTCCTTCTCAAACTTCCCCGTACAAACCCGCACAAACGCTACCCGATCGCGATGTTTCGGGTCCATATTCGCTTGCAGCTTAAACACAAAACCCGTAAACTCGGGATAACTGGGTGGCATCATCCCCGCGCTACTCTTGCGATCGCCTGGTTTGAGAGCATATTCCAGGAAAGCATCCAGGAAAAGCTGGACCCCGAAATTAGTCATAGCGCTACCCCAGAAAACGGGAGTCATTTGACCTGCATGGATGGCCTCCAAGTCAAATTCTGCCCCCAACCCTTCCAAGAGTTCTAAATCCTCTTTCATCTGGTAATATAGGTCTTGCTCTAGCAAGTCCTCAATGCGCGGATCCCCCAAATCTACCACCGTATCTTTAGCTTCCCGCCTACCGTGGGGGTTGCGCTCAAATAAGTGGATTTGCCTCCGACGGCGATCGAACACCCCCTTAAAGCGATCGCCCGTCCCGATCGGCCAATTAGTCGGGTAAGTTTGCAGACCCAGTTCCTGCTCGATTTCATCCAGGAGTTCCAGGGGTTCGCGGGTAGGGCGATCGAGCTTATTAAAGAAAGTAAAAATCGGGATTTGGCGCATGCGGCAAACTTCAAACAGCTTGCGAGTCTGAGGTTCCAAACCCTTAGCAGCATCCTCAAGCATCACCGCATTATCCGCCGCCGCCAGAGTCCGATAAGTATCTTCACTAAAATCCTGGTGACCGGGAGTATCCAGGAGATTAATCTGACAGTCAAGATATCCAAACTGCAACACCGTCGAAGTTATGGAAATACCCCGTTGTTGTTCCATCGCCATCCAGTCAGAAGTAGCGCGGCGCTGTTGGGCCCTCGCCTTCACCGCCCCCGCCTCGTGGATCGCACCTCCATAAAGTAGCAGCTTTTCTGTCAGGGTCGTCTTCCCCGCGTCCGGGTGAGAAATAATCGCAAAATTGCGCCTGCGATCGACTTCCGTTTGTAATTCCGTTTCCAGTTCCGTAGACATAAATCCTAGAATACACAACATCCGTTAAGCATGCAATAAGGGTGTGGTCTTGCGCTCTAGGTGAAGAGGATCCCCCCTAACCCCCCTTAGAAAGGGGGGGACCGCTTTCTAAGGGGGGGCAACTCTTGCTCCCCCCCTTTCGGAAGGGGGGGCTGGGGGGGGATCCCCCGCTACTGGAGAGAGGAGAAAATTGATCTACTCTATCAACAAATGCATGACCACACCCTGCAATAACAAACCCGGCTTTTACCGAAAACCGGGCTGACAATATCCTATTTTTCTAAGTTAAATGATTTACTATCCAACCCAGTACCAAACCTACCAAAGACGCGACTGTCAAAATCCAAAAAGCTTGTCGTTCGCTAAAACCCGCCGTCTGCATGTCCAATCTTGCTAATGACCCAGCTAAAAGCAGTACGATCGGACTGCCAAACAGGCGTATTCTTGACAGGATCAAAGCCGCGAAAAAGGCGATCGTAACCACGCCAGTAAACATACCCAAATCCGTCTTCAACCAACGGATCAGCCCTCGCTTAGCCTTGCGCAACGGTACCGTCAGCGCCGCCGACAGCAGCAAAGCGAATACTGCTGCCAACGCCCACGCAAGCTGAGAGAAATTACCAGGGTACTCAACCATCTCCGAGAGTTTTACAGAGGGCAAAGTACAGCCAAAAGTCGTATATGTAACTAGGAGGATGGCAAGAGAGGGCCAAGGAAGTTTTTTCACGTTCCACTCCGGAATTGCCCATTGTCAATTGTTAATTGTTTGTTGCAATTCGCCATCTCACCTTCCCCAACCCGGGCAGGCTTCCGACAGCCCTACGTCCCGGGCAGGCGAGACGCCCCGGGCAGGCTTCCGACAGCCCTACGCTAACTCCGGGACGGCGCCGGTGTCTTCTGACGCTTCACCAGCTTCGGCTTGGGAGTCGCTGGTTGGATCTCATCATCGTTATAATCCGATTGCATCCAGGCCGGACGGGTTTTGTCGTAGGCCATTTGCAGAGTAGCAGCCGCGATCGCATGAGGATCGTACCCTTCCTCAGACATTTTAGCCACAATCGGCAAAAACGAAGCCATCCGCTCCCCCGTCAGAGCTTCCAGCACTTCCTTTTGCAGTTTTTCCAGATGCCGGGCCTCGATTTGAGAACGGGTCGGCACCTTCGTGATTTCCAGCCTTTGGCGCACGTGCCGTTCAATTTGATAGAGTTTCCGCCGGTCAAATGGTTGAATCAGAGAAATCGCCCGGCCTTCTTTGCCCGCCCGACCAGTACGACCAATACGGTGGACGTAGCTTTCCACGCTATCGGGCAGGTCGTAGTTGATCACGTGAGTCAGGTCATCCACATGTAACCCCCGGGCCGCGATATCCGTAGCCACCACTATCCGCACCTGCCGGTGGCGAAACCGCAGCATCAGCCGTTCCCGTTGAGATTGGCTCAGGTCTCCGTGGTACTCATCCACATTATGACCGGCAGCTTGCAGTTGACTCGTCAGTTCTGCCGCTTGACGACGGGTACGGACAAATATCAGGGCTGATTCTGGATCTTCTATTTCCAAGATCGGCTGCAACGCCCGGGCTTTTGTCCACCCGCGCGGCACCGTATAGGCTACTTGATTGATCCGGTTGGGTGCCGCTTTCGGTTGCTTGATCGTCACCGTCACGGGCGATCGCAAAAACTTCGTCACCAACTCCCGAATTGAATAGGGCATCGTCGCCGAGAAACAAGCGGTTTGCCGCTCTACTGGGGCCTGTTTCAGGATTGTTTCCACATCCTGGATAAAGCCCATATTCAGCATTTCATCCGCTTCATCCAACACCACCCAGTTGACGGACTCCAGCTTCAGGAAGCCCCGATCGAGCAAATCTATCACTCGTCCCGGGGTTCCCACCACAATCTGTGTACCCCTTTCCAAGCGATCTATCTGGCGCTCGATCGATTGACCGCCGTAGATTGCCAGCACTCGCACCCGCCTGTCACCCGTGATATTCCTAATCGCTTGGCAAACCTGGATCGCCAATTCCCGAGTTGGAGTCAAAATCAGAGCTTGAGGTGCTGATGTTTTGAGATCGATCCCTTCTATAATCGGTAGGGCAAAAGCTGCCGTTTTCCCAGTTCCCGTTTGGGCTTGGCCGACTACATCCCGACCTGACAGCAGGTGCGGTATTGCTTGTGCTTGGATCTCTGTTGGCTCTGTAAAACCTTCTTTTTCTAGATGTCTCGTACGAGCTTCTGAAATTCCTAAACTTTGAAATGATAGAGTCATTAATTCACCTTCAAATTACCATGCAATTGTCATTTTTCTCTGTGATCGCCAGTTAGCTTACTCTTGACCTCATGAGGAATGACCAACTATTTGACCGTAGAGGTCATACACATCTGCCGCCGTGATTTTCACGCTGCATATTCCCGATAACCTCACCTTTCCCCGGACGTAAACCAACCCATCCACTTCTGGTGAGAACCGGGCTGAACGACCGATATACTCCCCTGTGGTCGGGTTTTCTTGTTCGATCAGCACCTCAACTACCTTGCCCACTTCTCCTTTATTTTTTTTCCGGGATATTGGTTGTTGCAATGCCATCAACAAGGAACGTCGCTCTTCCTTCACTGTCTCTGGCAATTGATTGGGCAAGTTATAGGCAGGAGTTCCCTCTTCTGGAGAAAAGGTAAACACTCCAACATGATCGAATTCATGACGCTGCACAAACTCATAAAGATGGGCAAAATGCGACTCCGTCTCTCCGGGAAACCCTACGATCAAAGTCGTTCGCAAAACCGCACCAGGAATTGCTCTTTTGAGTTTGTCAATAATCTCGTCATTCACCCGCCCTTGCCAGGGGCGGTTCATTGCCCGGAGGATTTCCGGATGGGAATGCTGTAAAGGTAAATCCAGGTAGGGCAGCACATTATCTGTTTCTTTAATTGCCGCTATGACTGGGGTAGTCAAACCTGTCGGATAAGCATAGTGCATTCTTATCCAGGGAATCTCCACTTTCCCCAAAGCCCGCAGCAGTTCTGCCAATTTTGGTTCGCCGTATAGATCTATGCCATAAGCCGTTGTTATCTGCGAGATCAAAATTATTTCCTGGACCCCTTCCGCTGCCAGCTGCTGCGCCTCTGCCACAATCGATTCTATGGGGCGCGATCGCATTACTCCGCGTAAATGAGGAATAATGCAGAAAGCACATCTATAGTCACAGCCTTCTGCTATCCGCAGGTAGGCTACCGCCTCTGTCGTTGTTCGGTAGCGGGGCGTTTTTTCATCAGCTATATAAGTCGGTTTTGCAGATATTTCCCGTACCCGCTCTCCAGTTTCTACCCGACCAATTACCTCTACAATTTTGTGATAATCTCCTGTCCCGACTACAGCTACTGCCTCTGGCAGTTCTGCTAGCAACTCCTCTTGGAAGTGTTGGGCCATGCAGCCCGTCACCACTATTTTTTTCTTTGCTTCTGCCAGTTCTACCAGGGTACGTACTGATTCTGCCCGTGCTGCTTCTATAAAACTACAGGTATTGACTATAACATAATCTGCTAACTCTTCATTGGAGTCTACCTGGTATCCTGCTTGCGCCAATAGGCCTAGCATATGTTCGGTATCTATGCGATTTTTTTCGCAACCCAAGTGAGATAGCGCAATTGTTGGCTTGTTGCCCATGTGGTAATCTATCGGTTGACAGCGTAGCGTGTGTTTTTCCCAACCTGGGGCCGGGAGGCTATCGGACGATCGCGCCGATGACCATTCTTGACGTCACTGCTGATAGTTTTACCGCACCTTTGGCTTTTGCTCCACTGCTGGAGTTCACCGGCAACCTAGCGGCGACATCAATAATCATCTGAGCACAAATTTTTATCTCTCAACATTACTATACAATAATTCGACTGATAAATGGGATCAAAATCGGTTTTCCCTACTTATAATTAAGCCCAAACCCCCAGCAGAGCTTGATTTTGCCCCAGCAACCCCTCGCAGCGCACAGTGAAGATTTTTAAAGCTATAGCCGGTGATGACCGGATATCCGCCCCCTATCCCCATTTAGTCCGGTCATTCGTCCAAAATTAATAGATATGAGACCGAACGCAAGTCTACTGTCCCTGTCATCATATAGGGATAGATGCTTGTTGGGGATCCCCGAGATCCCCGCAAGCTCCAGATCCGAAAGTGCTGTCAATCTCCCTATTGCCAAAACCACCTCATGCAGACCGAAGAGTTTAGTGAGCTTTTTCCGCTGTTTAATGCCGCCAGCCCAGAAACCTTGGAATGGCTGTTGTCTATTGCCCAAGAGCATGAGTATCCACCTTCCAGAGCAGTTTTGATGGAAGATGCCTGGGGCAACGCCGTGTTCTTCATTGTTTCAGGCTGGGTGAAAGTCCGACGCCTCTCTGGAGAAGATGGCGTCACCCTCGCTATCCTGGGCAAGGGTGACTTTTTTGGCGAAATGGCGATTTTGGATGAATCTCCCCGTTCCACCGACGTGATTGCCCTTTCCTCCGTGGATTTGCTGAGCGTTTCAGCCCAGCGATTTATCCAAACTCTATTCAAAGATTCCCAGTTGCACCACCGGATGCTACAGCTGATGGTACGGCGCCTACGCCTGATCAATTACCGCTTTCAACTGCGGAACCAGCCCCCAGCGGTGAAACTGGCTAATACTTTAGTGAGCTTGGGAGAAAATTACGGTCGGGCGACTGAAAATGGCACCCAAATCTATAACATTCCTTTCAAAGACCTGGCCAATGTGGCGGATATCGGGGAGCGAGAAACTCAGAAAATCATGGAAAAGTTAAATGAAAAGGGTTGGATTAAAATTGTTCCAGCCCAGCAAGTAATTTATCTGATCAACGTGAAACAGCTGACTCATCTGGCAGGACGGGTTTAATTTTAAATTGAGCGAGAATTGAGCGAAAACCGGGAGTAACATGACTGAAGCAACTCTGAGTAAGACTAAACCTAGTAGCCTTTTGCAAACGGCACCAGAAATTAACTACCAGGTAGCAATGCCTCGGCCGAGTTCTCATCTATTTGAGGTGACTTTGCGGATATCTGGTTGGCGCGGGCCTGTATTGGATGCGAAAATGCCAGTCTGGACTCCCGGTTCTTACCTGGTGCGGGAATATGCCAGACATCTACAGGAATTTTCTGCTTCTGGTAGTGATGAGAGTCCCTTAATTTGGCGCAAGTTGAGCAAAAATCACTGGCAAGTTGAGACATCTGAGATTTCCCAGATTGTGGTCCAATACCGGATATTTGCTGCGGAGCTGACGGTGCGGACAAATCACTTGGATGCTACTCACGGCTATTTCAATGGAGCAGCTTTATTCTTGAGGGTAGTCGGATGGGAGCAGACGCCTGTGCAGGTGAAGATATTGACTCCTGAACCTTCTTGGCAAGTGACAACCCTACTACCTACTGTGCGGGGCAAACCAGATACTTTTTGGGCTTCCGATTTTGATACTCTAGTAGATAGTCCGTTTGAAATTGGTACCCACAGCCTCTATCACTTTGATGTGCTAGCTAAACCACATGAACTGGCTATCTGGGGAGAGGGAAATGCTAAACCAGAACAGATGATTGCCGATATAGAGCAAATTATTCAGGTGGAGGCTCGGCTATTTGGGGAATTGCCATACGATCGCTATGTGTTTCTGCTACATCTGGTATCCCAGGGCAGGGGAGGACTGGAACATAAGGATGGCTGTTCTTTGATTTACAATCGCTTTGGGTTCCGCGATCGCTCTTCTTATCGGGAGTTTATGCAGTTGGTGGCCCACGAGTTTTTTCACCTCTGGAATGTGAAGCGTCTCCGTCCCCAAGGGTTGCAGGTATTTGACTACGATCGGGAAAATTATACCCCTTGTTTGTGGTTTTGTGAAGGAACCACTAGCTACTACGATCTGGTAATCCCCATGCGGGCGGGAATTTATGACGTGCGGACTTTTTTGCAGGAACTGGGTAAGGAAATTACTCGCCTCCAGACAAGTCCGGGGCGTCTGGTACAACCGGCGAGCGAGTCAAGCTGGGATGCCTGGATTAAGTTGTATCGACGCCATGCTAATAGTGACAATTCTCAGATTTCTTATTACTTAAAAGGCGAATTGGTTTCCCTACTGCTGGATTTGCTGATTCGGGCTGGCCATAAAAATGAGCGATCGCTTGATGATGTCATGAGTCAAATGTGGCAGCAATTCGGCAAAACAGAAATTGGCTTTACAGATACCCAGTTGCAGCAGACGATCGAGTTCGTTGCGGGTAGAGAACTGGGAGATTTCTGGGCACGCTACATTGACGGTACAGAGGAATTGCCTTTTGACCAATACTTGTCACCTTTTGGTTTGCGGCTAAAAAGGGATTGTGTAGATAAATTTGGCGAGTCATTTCCCTACTTAGGTGTAAGAGCGAAAGGCGAAAATGGACGTGAGTTAATCAAATTTGTCGCCTCTGGTTCGCCAGCACATCAGGCGGGGATTGATAATGGTGACGAGTTGTTAGCTATTGATGGCATTCGGGTAAAGGCAGAAGAGTTGAATGAGCGTTTGAAAGACTACAGTCCTGGGGATACCATTAAGTTGAGCGTTTTCCATGAAGAACAATTGCGCACGGAGTTAGTGACCCTGGGAGAACCACAACCCAACCGTTATCAGGTAGTGCCAGTAGATCGTCCAACTCATATTCAGGCACAAAACTTTGCTGGGTGGTTAGGAGTGCCATTGTCCCAGGTGTTCAATTAAATCCCGTTCGTAGTAAGGACTTTAGTCCTTGCCGTTCGTAGTAAGGACTTTAGTCCTTGCGGTTCGTAGTAAGGACTTTAGTCCCAGGGTAAAGGAATTTTTTTTGACAATTTACAGAACATATGCATGGCTCCTTATGGTTATATTTATCTATATAATCAGTCGAATTTAGGACGCGCAAGCAACATGTTATAAATTGACTAACTTAAATTACCTCAAAGCCACTTTCGCTTTTACCAGAGTGCTATAACTATTCTTGTGAATTAATTTCTGCGTTGCATAATCACGGGATGATGGGTCTCTTTGCATAAGTCTTAAACGTAGACTATCAGCCACTTTCAGTTATGTGCAAACAATGGCATCATCCCCAAAATGTGCAAGACCTTAATTTCATCTTAAGCAGCGCTTTGTATTAGATAATTTTTAACCATAATGCGGTACAGCCAGCGACAAAGAGGAGAAAATCCCAAAGGAAATTACGTATAAACATAGTATTTCTTTACTGATGTACCAAGGCAACCAAGATATCCCTGTACCAGAGAGCGTGTTTATAGGCTATCTTGGAAGAAAGCGCGGGCTCTCGAAATTCATGCCATCTATCCCGGACAACCCATCTCTAGAGGCGGGTTTAGCCGCCCTCAAGCAATCAGATTACCAGAACGCGATCGCCCACCTTGTAGCTTTCTGTGAGTTGGAACTCGACGAATGCGATCGCAACATCACCAAAGCCCAGACAGGTCTAGTATTGGCTTACCGTGACACGGGTCAGCCCGAAAAGGCGATCGCCCTCTGTCAAGCCCTCAGCCAAAGCAGTAATGGCAAAGTGAAAAACTGGGCCGATAAAACTCTAGCAGATTTGAGCGCTCGTCAGCATCCCACTGTCGTGTCCAGAGACGCACACCCTGTCGTTCGCCCGCCCGGCAACGACATGGGTGGGCGCTCACGGTCCGCGGACGGCCCGAAAAATCGGACACGAGAGGTACCATCAACCCCAGCAGCAGACCCGACAGGTTTCGTTCCTTTGTCCGGAGATACTTCCTTCCCCTTGGCTCCTAGGCCACCAAAGACTCAAAAGCGTTTCCGGCGAAAGTTGGGCAGGCTTGGGGTCCCGCCTGATGAAACCGATTTTTCCGGAACGGTAAATTCCCCTAAAAATACTCTGGCAGAGTCATCATCAGATAAAATTGATCCACCACAGCCCATCGCTTCCGAGATGGAGGCCCCAGCAGCCTTAACCCAGAGAACTCCCGAAGTTCCAACGAGGAAAATAGTAGAAGAACGTGAGTGGCGTCAGGCACCAAGGGCCAAGCAGTGGGGACCATTGCCGGTCGGGCCGGGTTTGGTCTCTGATATCAGGTTGTTGTGGGTGCTACAGGGGGTAACTGCGATCGCCTTCATTTGGTGGAGTCGTGCCGTATTCAGATTCGCCGAGGTCACGATCAACAAAATCTTAGCCTTACTGCCGTTGTTGCGACCCATTAACTGGTTTTATCGGGATCCCACCCAGTTTGTCTTTCTCACCTTGGCCATCGTGCTAGTCTTGTCTCCCTGGTTAATGGATGGGATACTGAGATGCTTTCACGGTCTCAAACCAATGACTCACGCCGGGCTGCGCGATCGCAGTCCCGATGCAGCCCGGCGTGATGCAAAGATTTTGCCGTCAGCGACGAATGAGAGTGCCCGAGTTAGGCATATTACCCACCTCCACACCCGTGGCCATCACCTACGGAAATTTACCGATGACGGCCCGGATAGTAGTTAGTGAGGGACTATTGGAGCAACTAGAAGATGACGAAATTGCCACTATCTATGCAGCACAGTTAGCGCAAATCGTCAACTGGGATTTTCTGGTCATGTCCGTAGGGGTATTGGTACTGCAAATACCTTACATCCTCTATTGGCAAGTGGCAAAATGGGGAGAATATGCCTCAGACCGAATAGAAAGACCATTGCTAGAGTTTTTATTCACAACGGTAGCGGCACTGGTGGCCAACCTCAGCTACGGATCCTATTGGTTACTACGCTTGCCCCTGCTGTGGTTGTCGCGGCAGCGGCTACTTTATAGCGACGCCGGCGCTGTGGCAACGACGGGCAACCCCAATGCACTCACCCGGGCCTTGCTGAAAATTGCCATCGGCATTACCGATGATATCCAGAAAACCAAGTCAACCAGCTTTTTAACAGAAAGTTTTGATTTACTCAATCCTGTAGGGTATAGTCAGGCTATTTGTAACTGGCCTGCAGATGCTAACTGGTCGTGGGATATCCTTAATCCTTACAGTCGGTGGTTGACGTGGGGTAGCGGACATCCCCTGATGGGAGTAAGACTGGAACGACTCGCCCACTACGCCCGCTACTGGGGTCTAGAAACAGAACTGGATTTACCGGCACATCGCCCAGAGGGGAAAAGATCGAAGGGATCGAGAGCAGAGATCGGGGATACCATAAAATCTGCTGTATCATTACTATTGAAAAGCTACGAGGTCGCACCCCTGCTGCAAAGGGCCCTGATAAATAGCTTAGTGCTGGGTCTAGGATTCAGAATTTTTCTGTGGCTGATGGGAAAAATAGCCTATTTCATGTATATTGGTAATTTAGTGTGGCTGTCTCAAGATCAAAGAGGCGACCTGATGGCCGCTTGCCTGCTGATTAGTTTCAGCATCAGCATCTTGGTGCAGCTCAATCGCTATTTCCCAGATGTAAAACGACCCACTGCTTTAACCGAAGTGCATTTAACAGAGGCGATCGCCAATAGCCAAGCCTTGGTACGCAATAGCCAAACCTGCTGCTTGCAAGGTAAACTATGGGGGCGTCGCGGGCTGAGTAACGGGTTAGGACAGGATTTAATTCTGCAAACGGGCAGTGTCACAGTGAAGTTACACTACATCTCCCCCCTGGGTCCCATTGGGGATTTATGGAATGGTAGGCTGCGTCCCCGGGATTTTATCGGTAAATCAGTCACCGCAACGGGCTGGTTGCGCCGGGGGGCCATAGTCTGGCTCGACCTGGAAACCCTAGGCACCAGAGCGAACAGAACCAGTCACAGTTATCTACCCATCTGGCTGACCATTATCGCTTTTGCGGCTGGACTGTGGGGCTCATACCTGATCTGGCAAACTTAGGATCTGATGAAATTGGGAAAGAAAATTTGCTCAAGCGAGAAAAATATGTTAAGTTTCATTACATAATCCCCAGCCAAGAGCCGGTCATAAGTTTTCCCATTTATGTACCTTACTGCCCGATGGATGGTGCAACTCATGTTTTATGACTGCCAATACCCCCTTTCGCTACCAGCCCACCCCTCTGACTGCGGCTGTTTTTTTGTGGATCTGTAAGTCTCGAACAGATGAAGAGTAGTTTTGTCAATAGTAGAGAAGATGTTGTGCGAGATGTTCGGGTGTAAACAAGTCTCTAAAGACTTGTGACAGCTACAACCGGTATCATCAGCCGGGGAACTGTGGAATTCTTGCGGGTCCAAACCCCGCCCTCCGGATGCGGGAGGTACACCGGTCCCAACTGCTACAGAGTGACATCACTGGTAGTGGAGAGCAGGGACTTAAATGGAGGAGAGCTAGTAGCCTAAACTGGTGACACCACTAGGAAAGGTGCTCATGGCCAACGATAAGTGAATCTGTATAAGCCTCGTCATTCTAAACCAGCGAAATAAGGCTGAAACGCTGGACCAAAAGGTAAAGGTAGGAGTGGATAGCGGTAGTGTCTAGCTATCCCGCATTACATAAGACCTCCCGGGGTATTGCAGGGGCCTAAAAGCACTATATGGATTCCACGGAACATTATAACCTCTGTTGTGCAATCCATGGACCGGCAAGAGCCTTCGCGTCCGGAGACACCCACCCATGTCGTGCGCGGGAGCGACATGACAGGGTCGTTTCCTCTTCACCTACCCGGTCGTTCGCCGCAGGCAACGACATGGGTGGGTGGATCGGTAAACGAAAGGGTGCTCCTGGACGCGACCAGGGGATAAGTGAGATGTTAAGCGAAAGGCAACAGGGGAGGGATGTCCTAAAAAGCTAATGCCTGAGGTAATGCTCAGGATAGGACGTGGACTGGAACCGAGCTAACCACAAACAGGGGTGTTGCGATTCCAGACCGCCGCTGACGTAGGACGGATATGGTGAGAAGTCGGAGGGGGTAGTGGGTCACAAGTAGTGATGTTAGCACAAGAAAGCTCAGACGGAGATCGCAATAGTGGCATCCAACAGCAAGTCAAATAACGATATTTCAGGCATTGACGTCCCAGCTGAAAAATTGAAAATGCCACATCCCCACACCTATTGGGACAGACTAGCCATCACATCACTACATGTTTATCACTACCGTCGGAGGGAAGAGTAGCCCTAAAACGATACGGTGCCAGTGGACACGTCCATATGGCATATATACGAAGCTAAAGTTCAAGCGAGGTAAAACGCTGCGGTTCTCAGCCCAGCAGGGAGAGACCACGTTAGGAAAGGATGACAGAATGGGTTGGCAGATTCCCCGTTATTCACCACCCGATACTTGACGGATTTAGCTTGTACGAAATGGGGAAAAAAAGAAGGGGCAAAAATCCAGAAGATAAGGCCAGAGCGGAGTAATCCAATCACCGGCTACCGATCGCGCAGCGTGGCGCAGCCATAGACAACGGCTCACCAACCAGGAGCCGGATGCGGTGAAAGTCGCAAGTCCGGTTTTGAAAGGGAGGGTTGGGAAGCAATTCCTAGCTCGACCCCAACCAAAAAAAGGTTTAAAGATAGGTAGTAGGTAGGAGCGGCTAGCTAATAAAATAGCACGTGATAACTGAAAGCATGGTTGGTATTAGAAATGGGCAGTTAGGTGTTGTGCGATAGCCCGATCGGGCAAGGAGTGCGGTAGGAGGGGTGAGGTTCCGGCTGAGAGCAATAAAAGTAGGATTGTCTTGGTAAAAGAAAAGATAGAGGTGTCAAATTTGTCTATTCTAGAAAAATGAGGCATTGTCAAGGTCACTACCCATTTGACTGGGTAGTAAAGCAGTGCCATGGTTCAAAATGTCAAATCAAAGTTTGGAGGAATTATGTCCATTCGTCTGTATGTAGGGAATCTGCCCAAAGAAATAGAGCGCAAAGAGCTAGCAGAGGTCTTTGCTGAGGAGGGTGACTCCGTGACTACGAAGGTGATCGCCGATCGGAAAACAGGGAAATGTCGTGGTTTCGGTTTTGTCACAGTCCAAACCGAGGAAAAGGCTGACGAAATTATTGAGAAGTTCAACGGCTATGTGTTCAAAGACAGCACCCTGAAGATTGAAAAGGCATTGCCGCGTCAAAAAGGTAAAGAAGGTAAAGAAGGTAAAGAAGCTAAAGAAGCTAAAGAAGCTAAAGAAGCTAAAGAAGCTAAAGGCGGCGACTCGCCGTCCGATTTTTCCGGAACGGTAGGAACGGCAACCGCCAGCCGCCGTCCTAGCGGTGGCGGGCGCAAAAGCAAAAATAAGTCTCGTCGCTCAGCTAACACGAGCGCTGCTGCTGCTTCTAGTGCCAATGACATTCAGCCGGATCCTCGCTGGGCAAAGGATCTGGCGAAACTCAAAGAACTGTTGGCAGCACAAACGGCCTCTACTTAGAGCGGCCCAAATTGGCAGCCCAAATTAGCAGCCCAAATTGGCATCACCCAAGTTGGGGAGTGGTAAGATAAAGTAAACTTGCTCACCACTCCTCGATCGGTGGATTACAGATACCGATTTGAAGTAGACATGTCCAAAATCTAAATTTTTGCTATAATTGGAGGTCAAAATTTTATTTATGAGTCGATAAATATGAGTTATATTTGCAGTTAAAATTGCAAATAATTGAAATCAATGCTTATTATCAGCTCGTAATAACGCTCAATTGAGTAAATAAGCTGAATAAATGGTAATCACCGCAAATGTTTCAGCTTTTTTGTGGCGCATTTATTCTCTAATTACTACATCTATTGGAGTCAGTTATTGCTATAAGTTGTTGGCTAGGACTAATTGTGTATGGTGCCTGGGTTATGGCTGGCGCCACGCTGCGCGATCAGATATTATAATTTGGCGATTGCTCTTAAAAAATTGAGTTTAATCAAGACTACCTTTGCTTTGTTGACAGTAAATACATCAAACCCTGATTTATTCGTGTAAGTAACATATGCGATCGAGTGAGGTGGAGATTGAAACCCAGACCTGGCAAAGGTTTTATTCTTGGACAGGTCTAGTATATGCAATCGGTGATTCAGCGATCGACCGGCGGCATTGCGAATGGCTGGCGCCACGCTGCGCGATCGGGCGGGGCAAATTTGCCCACAACCGCGATCGGTTGTTCAGCCTCAAAGGGCTTGGTTAAATATATGGCTGGCGCCCATAGGGTAAGGGTTTGGCGGATGTCGGAAAAAAAAATTCCCAAAAAATGGAAATTAGACTTGACAATTACCAGGCTCTTAAGGTTATGATATCAAAAGAAGCGAATTGGGGTGTAGCCAAGCGGTAAGGCAGCGGGTTTTGGTCCCGCCATTCCTAGGTTCGAATCCTAGCACCCCAGTTGAACAGGTGATGGCTAGCATAGTCCTCTGGATGTGATAGTGATCCAGTAGCGATGTGAAAACTATGCCTGAAACCGCCCCTACTATCCTCGCCCTCGATTTTGACGGTGTCCTCTGTGACGGGCTGCAAGAGTATTTTCTGACGACTTGGCGCACTTATTGTCAAGTATGGCAGCCAGCTAGTCAGGATCCTCCCGATCGGATAGCGCCGGTGTTCTATCGCCTGCGACCGGTAATCGAAACGGGATGGGAAATGCCTTTGCTGCTACGGGCTATTCTCCAAGGTGTTCCGGAAGAGGAGATTTTGCTCGGCTGGCCGGCGATCGCCCAGCAACTGTTGAAGACAGAAAATCTCCAAGCCGCAGAGTTGGGACCGCTACTGGACAAACAGCGCGATCGATGGATATCTACAGATTTAGCTGGCTGGCTGGGGTACCATCGGTTCTATCCGGGAGTAGTCGAAAGAGTGCGATCGCTCTTTGAGAGTCCGGTAGAACCGGTGATTATCACCACGAAAGAGGAACGCTTTGTCAGAAAGCTGTTGCAGCAACAAGGGATAGAGTTTTCCCAGGGGAAAATTTATGGCAAAGGCTGCAAACGTCCTAAGTATGAAATTCTGCGAGAATTGGGAGGAGCGGTCGAGAACATCTGGTTTATAGAAGACCGGCTGAAGACTTTACAATTGGTGCAACAGCAGCCAGACTTAGAGCAAGTGAGGCTTTATCTAGCTGATTGGGGCTATAATACATCTTCGGAGCGAGAATTGGTCCGCGATCGGGAGCGCATGCGGCTGCTGTCACTAGAACAGTTCGTGCAAGATTTCTCTGCGTGGCCTTAGAGAGTAGGTTCGTAGTAAGCACTTTAGTGCTTCCCGGGCGCGAAAGAAAGGAGGCAGAGCCTCGAAAGCTCGTTCCCAGGCAGAGGCCTGGGAACGAGGGTAGTCGGTGGTGAAGGAAAAATGTGGGTCTGGACTTGGGTTGAGCCTGGGAACGAGGGTGGTCGGTGGTAGCAGTAGCGATCCTAAATTAGGTTTGTTTATGCTGGATTTAATGAAACTAGCGCGGCAAATGCAAGGCATCAGTCAGCATCTTACTCAAGAAGCTGCTGCGAGTCGCAAACGCTTAGACATCGCTCATCAACTCTGGGAGCAAGCTACTGTTAAACAGGACTTGTTGGTGCAGGAACATCAGAGTTGGCGCAAGGCCCTGGGATTTAATGCTGCTTTACCTGTCGAACCTTTGGATACTTGCGTTGAGGTGAATGTCCCGCCAGAAGTGCAGACGGTAATGGCTACGGATGGCTCCCAGATCGCGCCTTCTCATCATGAAATTGCTTATTGTTATCTGATTAATGTCGGTAGGGTACTATTGCACTATGGACAGAACCGGCAACCTCTCTTAGATAGCTTGCCAGAGGTGTTCTACCGCCCGGAAGAGCTTTATGTTTCTCGTCAGTGGGGAATTAGAACTGAAGAATGGATGGGCTATGTTCGCACGGTGTCAGAGGCGGTAATGCTAGCTGAATTGGGTTCAATGCTGGCAACACCGACATCGAATATCCCCAATTTGGCGATGGTGGATGGTTCCCTGATTTACTGGTTTCTGGAACAGTTGCCAACTCCGGCACGCGATCTCCTGCTACCGCCGATCCTGAATGCTTGGAGTCAGTTGCAAGAGGCGGGGATCCCGATCGTCGGCTATCTGAGTTCCTCTCGTAGTGGTGAAGCGCTGAATTTTATGCGCTTGCAAAGTTGTGCTTATCCGGAACCCAACTGCGCGAAAAATTGCAATAATGCCGATGAAGCGCCTTGCCAGGTTTTTCATCCTTTACGAGATACTACTTTCTGGGGGGGTTTTCTGCAACCCGGACAACGCAGTTGTTTATGGCAAAGTTCTGCCCGAATTCTAGAGCATTATGGTTCCCAAAAGATTTATTTCTGCTATCTCCATGTCGGTCATGAAATAGCTAGAATTGATTTTCCAGCTTGGGTAGCGGAAAATTCCACATTGCTGGATAATGCTTTGAGTCTGACGATCGCCCAAGTGCAAAAGGGTTATGGTTATCCGGTAGTTTTGGCGGAAGCGCACAATCAGGCGGTGGTGCGGGGGGGCGATCGGGCACGTTTCTTTGCCCTGCTGGAACAAGAGATGATTAAAGCTGGCTTAAAAAATGTGGGAACTTCTTACAAAGAAACTCGCAAACGTGGTAGTATCGCCTAGAATTGCTAATGTCATTTTTAAATTTGCAATTCTCAATTTTCAAAGCATTAAAATTGTGGTTCATCTGCTAGGGTTTCAATGAGTAAATCCATTTGCTGCCGTCGTTCTGCAAGAAATTGCTCGCATTGATGCAGATATTCAATGGCATCGGCAAATTGATCGAAGACTTCTGCTAATTCTAGCTTACCTACTTCGATTTGCGAGATAATTGTTTCAACTTGAGCAACTGTTGCCTCATAATTCCATTCTGGAGGGAGTTGCATTGCATCGGGTTGGGACGATAGAACCTGGGGAATATCTTTAGACATCTGTAGTTGAGTTAAGGATTTCGGTGATTTTGACTTTAACCTGACCTTGACCTAACTGAATCTGTAATTCCTCGCCAACTGTTAAGCGGGCGGATGAACGGATAATAGTGCGCAGGCTTGGGGGTTGCCTGACTACAGCATAACCTCTTTGCAGCACGTTGTGTGGGTCGAGGGTTGCGAGTTTTTGCCCCAGGTGCTGGCAGTGTTGGCTTTCTTGCTGGATTTTCTGATAACTTAGTTGTACTAGCTGCCGACGCTTCCAGGTCAGGGCTTCAGTTTCTTGCTGCAAGAGTCGATCGAGTTGCAGGCGTCGCAGTCGGGAACGGAACTGTTGCAGTTTACTTTGACGCTGTTCTAGCTGATGTTTGACGGCATTTTTTAAGGCGTTAGTCCTATCGAGATGTTCTATTTCTAAGGTAGCAACTTCTGGTACCGCTTGAACGGCGGCGGCGGTGGGAGTGGAGACGCAAACATCCGCTGCTAAGTCGGCCAGGGTCTCGTCTCGCTGATGACCAATGCCAGCAATGACTGGGATGGGACAATGGGCGATCGCCTTCACGACTCGTTCGTCATTAAAGCAGGCGAGGTCTTCAACTGCGCCTCCTCCCCGGGAGAGAATCAGCACTTCGGCTCTGCCATCGAATTCTACTCGCTTAATGGCTGCTACAATGGCAGCAGCGGCTTGGGTTCCCTGGACGAGGGCGGGGGAGAATAAAACTTGCAAACCCGGATAGCGGCGTCTGAGGGTGCGTTGGATATCTCCCCAGGCTGCTGCTTGGGGTGAGGTGACTACTGCGATGGTTTGGGGATGAGGCGGGAGAGTCCGCTTTCTTTGGGGGTCGAATAAGCCTTCTGCTGCTAGGCGATCGCGCAGTTGGCGGTAACGCAGCGCTTGCAAACCTTCTCCTGCGGGTAAAGCCTGAGTGACCATTAGCTGATATTGTCCCCTAGGGGGATAAAGGCGCATATGGCCTAAAACAATTATCTGTTCTCCTTTTACTGGCATGTTAAAGAGTTGGTGGAGATAGCTGTTCCAGATCACGCAACTAATTGTTGCTTTCGCGCCTGGATCCCCTAGGGTAAAGAATAGCCCGCTAGAGTGGCGATTGGCACTGGATACTTCACCTATTACACATATTTGTCTGAGTTGGTCATCTTCTTCTAGCAATGTCTGGATATAGGAGGTTAATCCTGCTACTGACACTGGTGTCTGCTGAACTAGGAGATTCGGTAATGGGAAGGTCATATCTATTTGGGATTTTCAAAGTAGGGTGGGCAGTGGATGGTGCCTTACCGGTAATAATGGTTGTGTACTGCCCACTTTACGGGTGTATAAGGATGGTCAAGTTGGCTTACTCGCAATGGATGCTAGCTTTGAGAGCCAACTGTTTTTTCCACAAGCAGTTTGAGAATATCCGTTATCTCTGCTTGACGGCTGTCTAATCTGTCGATTAGCCTATACATCTCGGTGCGAGTTTCCCCTTGATTCTCTGCTAAATGCGCAACAGAATTGCTTATATGCGCAACGGAATTGCTTATATGCGCAACGGAACTATTCAAATTCGCCAAAGCATTTGCTTGATTCCGCGCCATATCAGCCACTGTTTCCCGCAGTTGAGCCATTTCCCGCTCGGATTGGCGTCGGGTTTCCGTGAGGTAGTCTCCTAATGCTTGCATAGCACGCGCATTCGATTCGATTAACTTTTTGAGTTCGTCGTTATTGGCTTCTGTCATGGGTTTATCCTTGAGGTTATTTCTATTATATTTGACATCTGGCATTATTGTCAGTCAGTCCGTTAGCGTCTCGTGTCACCCTGGGAAAGTAATACCCCGAAGCGATCGCATCTGCTGCGACCAGTATAGCACTCCACTGGTGGGTCTGGTATCCACTGGTCACCTAGCATGTGCTACAATCAAGAAAGACAGAACATAGCCCTAGGGAGATTAAATGGTAAGTAAATATGGCGATCGCAACATCTACTCTTGAACCAATCCCAGCAAGCGCTGAATCACTGTTCGCATTAACAGGCGTTAGCTGGCAGACCTATAAAGCATTAATGGCGGAAGTCGGAGAAGACCGCCCTTGGAGAATTACTTATGACCGAGGAGTTTTAGAATTCAGGATGCCACTCCAGGAACACGAACAACCAAAAATCATGATAGCAAGCTTGGTCGAAGCTTTAGCAGATGAACTAGAAATTGAGATAATGCAACTTGGCGCATTGAGGCTCGATCGAGAGGACTTAACCCGTGCGGTGGAGCCAGATACCTGTTTCTACATTCAGAATGAATTGAGAGTTAGAGGCAAAAAAATTAACCTGACGGAAGATCCACCACCAGATCTGGTCTTCGAGTCAGACTATACAAGCTCTTCTATTGATAAATTCTTGCTTTATGCTGCTCTCGGCGTGCCCGAACTCTGGAGATACCGCCGGGAAACTCTGCAAGTTTACCAACTGATAGGGGGAAAATATGAACCTAGCAACACTAGCACGGCTTTCCCGGTTCTGCCGATCGCAGAAGTTCCTGGTTTCATTGCGCAAAGTCAGGCGATCGGGCAACGATCTGCCGTGCGTTTATTTCGACAACGAATACGAGAAATCTTGCCAAGGGAAAATTGAATGACTGTACAGTAGATCTTGAGTAACTATGTGAAAGGAGGCGATCGCCCCGTTGACGAAGCGGAGGGCGATCGCCTCCCTAGGGGGCTTCTCTATCAGAGGATAGTAAATTTTGAATGCGACTTTGCAATTCCTTGAGTTCAGGACAGCGTTCTAGAAGTCCGCGATAATTTTTCAGAGTTTCCAGCATGAGAATATCTCGTCCTTTCCCAGCCCTTTGGCGATTGCCGTAACTCTTGATAAAATCGGCAAAAACATTTTCTTTAACGCTGATATCAACACTAATTTCTGACCAAGACTTATCCAGCTTGTCCAGATGTCCAGCCAAAAGCCATGACTAAGGCGGCAAAGTTTTCCCCCCGATCGCCCATCCGTTTGGCTGTTCTGGTCTGGGAATAATTGCGTAAAATGGCGGGAGATGGAGTTAGGTGCTGCATGTTGCTGAGGGTACGAATACATGCTTTTATATAATGAGCATTCTTGGGATCGCAACTGGTTTCCAGCAGTAACTGATGCAGCATCGATCGAGATTTATCTGGTCGATCGTCAAAGATTAAGGTATCCCCAACCTGTAGTTTTTCTCGCTGAATGCTGCCCAACTCTGTTGAGATATCTAGAGAATATTGTATTTCCACATCCTCTGGTTCGGACGATGACTTCAGAGTGACAGAAAACCGGATGACTTGTGCTTGTCGATCTCCATTGCTACCTCCCGCAAAGTTGGCTTTACTGCTGCCACCGCGAATGGGTTCCCATACTTCACTATGTGTACTTTTGGGCTTGCCGTTGAATATTTCATCAATTGTCAATCCGTAACCAATTCCTTGTAAGACTCGCAAAGCTTCCAAGAAGTTGGACTTGCCGCTGGCGTTTCTCCCGAGCAACAGATTGAAGTTGCTGAGGTTGATGTTGACTTTTTCTAATGTTTTGAAGCCTTCAATTGTTAGAGAGGTAATCGTGGGGACCGATCGCGCGACTGTTTCACCGACAGAGAGTTCTGGCTGCTGAATCTCAATCTTGTTTCTCGGTAATCCTTGAGGTAAATGTAACTCAGATGGCATGATTCTGACTCCATCGATATAGGCTGGATATATCCATGATAATAGATCGAGCGTCAGATTGTCAAATGTAAACGACCGCCCGATCGGCCCGCAGCTGCGGACTCCAAGCGGGCGATCGGGCTAAAAGGATGAACCCGGTTGTTGGAGAAACTCCGCCTCTTCGGGGGTTGTTTCCCTGCCCAAAATCTGATTGCGGTGGGGAAAGCGTCCGAATCGCTCAATTACCTGCAAATGTCGGATAGCATCGACCAGACTGGGTCGTTATCATTAGCTGCATTTTTTGTTACATTTCTGGGATTAGACCCATCGACATTCATCACATAGATTTCTCGATTGCCGTCACGGAAAGTTCTGAAGGCAATCAGAGATTCTGTGGGGATGGGGGTTTGGGCAGTTCCCGGATCTAAGCTACTCCAAGTCAAGAATGCGCTGCGCGCACGCTGCGCGATCGACAGTAGCACGCATAAGCCCATCAACTCGGGTTTGAATTTCTTGGTACGCATTTTTTGCTCCCAAAGGTTATTGCTATTATTGTGCGCTCATAGCTGAAATTTTCGTTCCCAACTCTGGCAACGAGAACTTGTCCGCTTGATGCTTTCAGCCGATCCTATTATGGGTCATACCCCTTATTCGTCAGCAGTAGGTGAAATGTCGCCAAGCTGCTATCGCAAAAGAAACCCGGTTTCTTTGAGAAACCGGGTTTTCTGGGTATTCGGTTTTATGGCTTCCGTTGACGATACAATTTACTGCTGGGCATTGAGCGATCGGGGTTGCCAATCGGGGTAGAGATCCTTGGCAGGATTGTCAGTCAGATTAATCAGACTAGAACCGTCATCGTCGATCGCATAGATTTCAAAGTTACCGTCACGATCGGAGTGGAAACTAATCCACTCCCCGTCCGGCGACCAAGCTGGCACCCCATCCTGGTCGCGATTTTTGGTGATATTAATCTGATTGGACCCATCCGCATTCATCACGTAGATCTCATTGTTACCATTGCTACTAGAGATAAAGGCAATCTGCTTCCCGTCGGGAAACCAGGCTGGCACGCCATCATCGGTCTTAGAATTGTTAGTCAGATTGGTCTGACCGGAACTGTTGGCATTCATCACATAGACTTCCCGGTTGCCATCGCGGTTAGAATAGAAAGCGATCTGTCTCCCGTCGGGGGACCAAGCTGGGCTCCCATCTATGGCCCGATTGTTGGTCAGCCTAATCAGATTGGAACCATTGGCATTCATCACGTAGATTTCATAGTTGCCGTGGCGGTTAGAGGCGAAGGCTATCTGACTCCCGTCCGGGGACCAGTCTGGCAAAATATCGTTAGCCTGATTGTAGGTCAGCCTGGTAGGACTGGAACCATCAGCGTTCATTACGTAGATTTCACTATTGCTATCCCGTTCGGAGGTGAAAGCAATCTTGGTTCCGTCCGGCGACCAGTCCGGTACATAATCGATCGCCTGATTATCAGTCAGTCGGGTCACGTCCGAACCGTCGCCGTTCATCACATAGATTTCATCGTTGCCGTCGCGGTCGGAAGTGAAGACAATCTTAGATGTAGCCGGAGGATTATTCTCATCGCAGGCCGAGATCAGTAGCAGGGACAAGCATAAACTCGCTAAGACCGGAAGCTTGGGAAATTTGGCAAGCATTTTTTCTCTCTCCTTTTTTTCCTTTGCTTCAATCATAGATTTGTACTGAGGTTTGTAGTGAGGACGGAAGTCCTCACTACAAACCTCAGAAAAATCGGAGTGGGTTGCTTTGAGGACACCTGACGCTATTTTAACTGGCACAGGAAGAGGAGGCGAACTGCGCAGCGGAGGGGGCCCTGCGCGTGCACGCTTACGCTGCTACGCGAACGGGCACGACCTACGGTTGTCATCCCCATGCCTATTGCTGGCACACAACGCTTGCCAATGTCAGTTGCGTAGGACAAGTCCCGCCTGTCCGTTTTCGCCCCGCCCGGAAGAATAGGACTGTGCTACTATCTGGATGGTCTGAGGTTCGATGCCTCTCGGGAGCGCTAAAAGCAGTACCTACGGCTGGCGCCGCGCTGCGCGATCAGAGGTATCTCGGAAGGATTCAGCCTGGACCAGAGTGGTGGAGGAGAATTAGACAGGAAGGTACAGATCATGTCATTGAGACATCGGAACGCTTTGGTGCCGCGACACCAATCCAAACCTATCCGAGTTGGGGTGATTGGAGTGGGGAATATGGGACAGCACCATACCCGGGTTTTAAGTTTACTCAAGGATGTCGAACTGATCGGTGTTTCAGACATTGATGTGGAACGGGGTATAGACATCGCCAGCAAGTATCGAGTCCGTTTTTTTGCCGATTATCGCCAGATGCTGCCCCATGTGGACGCGGTCTGCATTGCCGTTCCTACGCGATCGCACTACGATGTGGGCATGAGTTGTCTGAAAGCTGGGGTTCATATCTTGATCGAAAAGCCGATCGCGGCCAGCATTGCCGAGGCGGAATCTCTGGTAAATGCAGCAGCTGATTGCAACTGCATTTTGCAAGTCGGTCACATCGAACGCTTTAACCCAGCTTTTCAAGAACTCAGTCAGGTTCTGAAGACAGAAGAACTGCTAGCCTTGGAAGCCTACCGGATGAGTCCCTATTCCCATCGGGCCAACGATGTGTCTGTGGTTCTGGATCTGATGATCCATGACATCGATCTGCTTTTAGAGTTGGCCGCTGCACCTGTAGTTAAATTAACAGCTAGTGGGAGTCGGGCCTCTGACTCGGGATATTTAGATTATGTCACTGCTACTTTGGGCTTTGCGAATGGCATTGTCGCTACTCTCATATCCAGCAAGGTCACCCATCGCAAGATTCGCCGCATTGCTGCCCATTGTAAGAATTCTTTGACGGAGGCAGATTTTCTTAACAATGAGATTTTGATTCACCGACAAACGACTGCTAATTACATGACTGAATACGGTCAGGTGCTTTACCGCCAGGATGGTTTGATTGAGAAGGTCTACACTAGTAATATTGAACCGCTGCACGCTGAGTTAGAGCATTTTGTCAGTTGCGTGTGCGGGGGAAATCAACCTTCTGTCGGCGGCGAACAGGCCCTTAAAGCTTTGCGCTTGGCGAGTTCGATCGAACAAATGGCTCTCGACGGTCATGCTTGGCATGGGCATGCGGGCGACGCTGTTGAATTAGGGTGCATCCCAGTTTGGCAATAAGTATAAATGCTGAGTTGATGAAGTTTCGAGATCGTGTTAGGCTTACAGAGTAGGCAAACGTTACCCCTGAAATTATGAATCCTGAGAAGTTGGCTCAAATTCAATCATATGCTTTGGGCATCGCTGCCTTGTTGTATGAGGAGGCTCAAGCGACTGTTCCAGAACAATTGAAAACGCTTGAAGGACTTGAAGCTACTGTCCGTGAGCAGTTACTCCAATACGTCAGTCCAGAAATTGCCCTTTTTTTATCCAAAACAGCAGTGGCACCACTGCCGGGCGAGTCCGAATCTTAAACAGCATTTTGGGCAAGATTGCAATTACCTCCAAACAAGCGGCATTTTTTGATGTTTTACCCTCTAGCCAGTGGAGCCCCTATCTGGAGAAATGTTGCTTGTTACTGAGTGCGAACTCTTCCTATGAACACGCCGAGGAAGATATTAAGGTGCTCACGGGGATTCCCGTCTCCCGGGGAACCCAGCAACGACTGGTGCAGCGCCATTCCAAAGAATTGCCTCTTGCCTCCGAAGCCCAAGAAAAAATGAGCCCTCCAAAAGGGAACGATCCCGGTCCTTCCAAAGAGTTGCCTCTTGCCTCCGAAGCCCAAGAAGAAATAAGCCCGACTCAAGGAAAAGAGCCCAGTCCGCCCAGTCCTTCCTGTAAGTTGCCGACAGCTTCTGCTTCCGAAGTCATTGAAGAAATGAGCATTGACGGGGGGAAAGTGCGCTTGCGGACCCCGCCAGGGTTTCCCTGTGAGTGGCGCGATTACAAGGGGGTCAATCTGCATGACCTGGGGGTAGCTGCTTTCTTTCGGGACAATGCTGGACTGGTCAAATGGGTCAATCAGCAGCCTTTGGCCAATCCGCTGGTGTGTCTCGGAGATGGTCATGATGGTATCTGGAATCTATTTGCCGAGATTGGTACGACCATCTTTCGTCAAGAAATCCTCGATTGGTATCACTTGATGGAAAACCTGGAAAAAGTCGGCGGGTCCAGCTCTAGACTAGCACGAATAAAAGCCCTCTTATGGTCTGGTAAGGTAGAAGAGGCCCTCAAAGAATTTGATGATTGGGATCATCCACGGGTGGAGAATTTTAGGGCCTATGTGACCAAGCATCGCCACCGCATTGTCAACTATGGCTATTATCTTGCTGTTGGCATTTCGATTGGTTCGGGAGATGTAGAATCAACGATACACAGAAGGCAGCACGGATAAAGATTTCAGGAGCGCAGTGGAAAGCCGCCAATGTCCCACAGGTTCTACGGCATCTCGCAGCGTAGGGGGCCCGGAGCGTGCTTATCTTAATGGAGTATTCTCCAGGTGAGTCAAACAAGACATTACTTGATGACGACTAATCATACTGCCACCGAACGTGACCGCTTGTATCCTGAGTATTTTTACCGATTGCAAAACTGGGATGCACCCGTTGAATTATTAATGGTTAATTGTTAATTGTCATTCGCGTAGGGCGGCCGCCCGGGAAGCGTAAACCCAACCGATGCACCCGTTGATTGCCCGATCGCCATAGCGCTACTCGCACTGCGTATAAGCAATTCGCCATAGCGCTACGCGCACTGCGTATAAGCAATTAAGCATTGCTTGGAACGATGAGTCGGGTTTTTCCGGTTAAGAGTTGCTCCATCATACCTTGCTTGATGGCTTTTGTTTTGGCACGGCGCTTTTCTAAGGCCGATATTTCCGCATCCATGTCCGAAAGGATAGAGGCGATCGCGCGTTGTTCTTCGTAGGCAGGTGCAATAAATTCAAAATTTACAAAATCTTTTTGGTAAAGATGTGAAATAGTTGAGCCAGCAAAAATCTTGTTTAAGAAATTCTCAAAACATTGCGAACTCAGAACATAATAAAGGAATAACGGATGTAAATAGGCCAATTCATTGCGCGGTGCCCAGGAATTAGCCGAAGCATTGAGAACTTCCACTTTAGTATATCCCCTGTTTCTGTCAAATTCCCAGTTATAATAGATGAAATCGTTTGATCCTGGTCCGTCCACCAACCCCCATTGGCGATCGAATCTCCCAGCAGCAACACCCGCAGGGTAGAGGGTTCCCGTTTTGGGGAGATCGCTTGACTGCGCTGAGAAAATTGATTAATATGGATGCGACGGCCAAACCTGCGAGTCCGCTGATCCGGTGCCAGCAAATATCCAATCTGTTCGTCAGCAACATAAATCAGGGGATTTCCAAAGCCAAACAGCAACCGCAGGCTACCTCTAGGGCTTATGCGATCGCAATTATTAAAACAATCAGTGCAATTTTCACTTTAATCGCTCACCTTAGCTATAAATAATATGGCAATAACAGCCCCAGATGTAATCGCAATTGTATTTTCGCACAGAGGAGAACAATATGTCATACTTAAACCGTGGCATCATGAAGTTCAAGGGCGCTGATAGCCCGAAAGCAGTCGCCATCTCTGCTATCCTAGTATTGGGAGGCATCGCCTCCCTGATCTGGTGGGCATTCCAATATGCCTACGCTATGTAATCATATTGTCGTTGCACTGGCGCGACTGGATTTAGTACGATCGCTCGAGTAGTTACGCAAGTGCTACGCCAGTTGTCACAGATGACAATAGTCATATCTGGCCCCGAGATCATCCTGTTGTACCCAGTCTACCCGGGACCTTGGGGCAGTTCAATTACTCAGAGTTCTCCGCAGCAATACCGAAATGGATCGCATTTCAATTATCCTGAATATTCCTGCCATTCAGGGGCTGAACTGGTCGCGCATTTCCATTATAAATTGACTTGAATGCGTCAATCTGCCCTGGGGAAACCTCGATCGGGGTTTTAAACACAATCCAATTAACTCCTTCGCTACAAGGAGGGGTCGTCAATGAGCCGGGATAATTGTAATAAGACTTGTTAGCTGGTGGCATAGCGCTAGCATTAACGCTAATACCTCTGACTTGGTTTTCTCCTGGTTCTTCTGGATTTTAGGGCTTTTTAGCAGCGGACTTTGGCAAAATTTACCTAAGAGATGCTTGCATTCAGGTCTCAGCTATGGTATAAAAATAAAGACTTATACGTCATTGGACTATGCTGGACATCGTGCTGGAATGCTGTTAGCTTCTCGGCGAACAGGGCGCATCCCGAAGCCTGCGCGCACGCGGAGAGGAGAGCAACGGCAAACGGTTGCCAACGTGCGCAAAACCACACCCGTTTAAAACCCAGACGGAGAGGTTTTCAACCCCAAGGGAGAGGTTTTCAACCCCAAGGGAGAGGTTTAAAACCCCAAGGGAGAGGTTTTCAACCCCAAGGGAGAGGTTTTCAACCCCAAGGGAGAGGTTTTCAACCTCAAGGGAGAGGTTTAAAACCCCAAAAGAGAGGTTTAAAACCCCAAAAGAGAGGTTTAAAACTCTAAAAGAGAGGTTTTAAACCTCAAGGGAGAGGTTTTAAACCCAAGGGAGAGGTTTTCAACCCCAACAGTGGGGCACCGGTTAGCAGCTATTAGGTGCCGGTTGAGGTAAAAGTACCCTCCCCAGGACGGGTGCGGTCTGGGTGTGCAGAAGGGCACCAGTTGATTTCAGGGGCGATCGCGTGGAGGCCAGAGGCCAAGACCAGGTAAGCCAAGAGTTACCTGGTTTCTTGTCTGTCGGCGTCTTCCGCATGCGGAAGGCGCCGTCGGCCGATCAACTGCGAATGGGCCGCACCCGTTTCCGGGTTTTACTCTTGGGCGATTGTAAGTATTTGTGCAAAATTATTTTTATATTTGGCGTTGGCGATAAAAATCTGCTATAATCAAGACAAAGTCAATTCATATTTCATATTTTAGGTGAGGTGGAAATTAGCTATGAGATTTATCAAGGGATTAACTCATGAAACAATTAATTTACTTCAGAGGATTTATGCACAAAGTAAATATTATCAAGTTAGAAGACGAGCACATTGCATAATGTTAAGCAATGAAGGGTATAGAACCCCGCCCTGGACTCAGCTTTGTATCCGACAAGCAGATCGGATTGTCTGGGTGGCAAACTCTTGGGAAGACCCATCCCTAACCCCCCTAGAAGGGCAAGTGAGAGAGTGGCAAAACCAGGCAACATCTGTCAAGCGAACCCTGGTTCTGATCCACCCAGATAATGGGAAACTCCCCTCCCAAACCCACAGGTGGTTGCAACCAAGAATCTTAGAAATGCACCACCATATCCGATGGCATCGTCAAGAGGATATCGAGCGAGTTGCTCGCTTTCTGGCAGATCGGGCTGTTGGTTTAGCCCTGGGTGGGGGTGTGGCGCGCGGGAGTGCCCATATTGGTGTCTTGCAAGCCTTAGAAAAAACTGGTATCCCTGTGGACTTTATTGGGGGAACGAGTACTGGTGGGGGAATAGCAGCTCAGTATGCAATGGGCTGGAACCTAAACACCACTTGACGAGCGAATTAGAGAGGGCGTTGTCAAAAACAATCCTTTCAAAACCTACACGATCCCGATTGTATCCCTGATGGATTCGCGAAAAGCAGATCGGGTGGCAAAATACTTCTATGCTGACACTCAAATTGAAGACCTGTGGTTAAATTTCTTCTGTGTATCGACTAATCTATCTACAGGGGAAAAAGTAGTGCATCGCACGGGGGATCTTTGGAAGGCGATACGGGCAACGAGTTCAGCCCCCGGAATTTTAGCGCCTGTAATCGATCGGGGTCAGCTTTTAGTTGATGGTGCTTCGGTCGATAACGATCCGAGTATGACCATGAGGGAACTGAACCCAGGTCCGATCGTGCTGTCGGTCATTGCCCCTCCTTCGGACAGAAAAATCCCGTTTACCTATGAAGAATTTCCCTCTCCCTGGAAAATTTTGTGGAGTTGGGTGAATCCCTTTGTGAAACAGATTGAGTTCCCGAACCTGGCAGAGATATTGATGATGTCAATAGTAGTCAACAGCATTTATAATCGCGACAAGTCTTTAGCGGTAGCAGACCTGATGCTGACCCCTCCCCTGGAAAGCTATAACATATTTGATTTTAAGGCAATGGATGAGATGATTCAGGTGGCTTGCGAGTACAGTTTAGAAAAGCTGAAAGATTGGTCGCCTTTTCCCAGCCAGGTGTCGGATGGAAATATGCTTGCTAAGGAAAAGGGCGTTGCACAATTACGGGATGATGGGCATAGTTGGAGAAGTATTAAACATAGACTACAAGCCAGTTTCAGTTATGTGCCAAAAAGGGCATCATCCCCAAAATGTGCAACGCCAGGAAAAGGATTGATGATGCTTGATGTTCATGGCGAGCGAGCTTCCAAGAAAACCTCTGAGGCGGAGACGTTACCTCTGGGGTTAACGTAAGAGGTCTTTATCTGTGTTGCAGCTTATACTAAGGAATACTCGACAATTAATGCCGGACGGAACATTATTTCGCTGGCTGACTTCGGGGAAGATGAGTTCTTCTGGTTTCTTAATTCTTGCATTGAGATGCAGCCAATACCCAGAAACCAGGTAAGAGAGGGTGTGGTCATGCATTTGTTGCAGCGGGATCCCCCCAAACCCCCGGTGCGATGTCTCTTGGGTAGTGCTTTTAGCGCGATCGCCATGTTACCTTGCGGAAGACGCAGTGCCCCGACGGAATGCGATCGCGAATATTATGTCAAGGCACGGCATTATGTCATGAGTCGGTTTTAACTGAGATCTTGCACCATTCTCGATTAGTCTCAGGGACCGCCCGGGGTTCAAACCCACGCGCGTTACCAGGCGGGAGCCAGGTTTCGAGGCGCCAAGTCGGTTGAAAACCGACTGAAAACCCGATCGAGAAAGCGTTTAGTCAACTTTTTACCCTCCTTCCCACAGGCGACCCCTGGGAACGAGAGGAAAACAAGAGGAAAACGTGGATCTTACCCTTTCTCTATAAGGCTAGAGAGTGGGTTTTTAACTCATATCTTGCACCATTTTCAACCTTAGGCGGAGCCTCGATAACTCCTTCCCTGGCGAAAGCCTCAAGAGCGAGGGTAAAACGAAGGTAAAATACCTTTTCCATAAGGCTGGAGAGGCCCGCCGTGGGTTCAAACCCACGCGCGTTACCAGGCGGGAGCCAGGTTTCGAGGCGCCAAGTCGGTTGAAAACCGACTGAAAACCCGATCGAGAAAGCGTTTAGTCTCATGGCCTTGGAAATTTAGCCATTTATATCCTCTTTGTTTATCTCTATTTGAATTATGGTGTCGCCGTGCCGGGCACGGCGACCTTGGGAGCGGCTGCTGGCGCCGAGCGTCAGAAAATTGTAACACCCATACGTTTACAATACGCTCTTGTAAACCAGTAATAGCGTATTGTAAGCCAGTAATAGCGGATGTAAGCCAGTAATAACATATTGTAAGCCAGCAATAATATATTGTAAGCCAGCAATAACATATTGTAAGCCAGCAATATGTTATTGTAATCCAAAGTTATTGGTACTTGCTGTTGAAATATTCGTTAGCGCGTTGGCGTACCTGTTCGCGCATCTGGTCGGTAATAGTCATACTGATTGGGAGGCGAGAAAAGGGGTCAGTTGGCGGCGAAGAACAACAAGCTCATTCCGCAGGACTTCATTTTCCGCTGCCAGCTCTTGAATGCTTTGCGTGACGGCCAATAATTCTGCTAATGCACGTCAACTTGCTCTCGCAGTTTCGTTAATGTTTCTGTAGGCGCGGCTAACTCCAACATGGTGCTCTCTTGGAGATATTGGCGAGCATACCACTGTTCTAACTGCGCTTGTTCTGCATCAGACAGCACCTCGCCTCGCGTGGCTTTATCGTGCAACGATTTGCCCAGATCGTCAGTAATCATGGTTTCTTTGCTACTCTTGGGTGATCTGTTCTATTCTATCCGATATTCCCGTAATGGGACGAGCGGCGTTCGGAGGGCCGATCGCCATGGGTGTGGTCAAAACCCGTTAGCAGAAGCCCGAACCCTGAAGGGCCCGGCTACATGAACAAAGCCCGCCAGCGCAGGCTAGAATGCTTCACCAGATGCACCTGACTATCAACCACTTGTGACCGCACCCGATCGCCCTTCCGATCCTAGCCATAGGATAGCACAGGCAAGACGGTTATCATGTTAAATGTTAGCTCGCCAGGATAGTCAAATATGAGTCAGGAAAAAAAGAGGCAAATCACCATCGAAATACCAGAAAATGTAGCCTGCGTGTGCTACATCGAAGCAGAATGGGGTAATATCGAACAGCGAACCATGGAAGCACTCGCAGTGGAAGGTTATCGCGCTGGGATCCTGACCGCAGGACAGGTGCGGTGGATGCTAAACTTGTCTTGTCGCTATGAAGTAGATATATAAGTTTCTCAAGGAAAGAGAAGTCTATCTGCACTATAATGAAGCCGAACTAGAACATGATATTCAAGTCCTCAACAAATTGATGCCATAACGATAGTTGTCTCCAATACACCACCAACTTGTTACCTGTTGCTCATTTACCCTCGTTCCCTGGCTCCGCCAGGGAACCCGGGCAAGCACTAAAGTGCTTACTACAAACCCGGGTAAGCACTAAAGAGCTTACTACGAACCCAGGCAAGGCAAAGCCCCTTGCATCTTACCCAACCAGTCAATCAGGTTTTCCAGTAGCTTGTCAGCAGGGAGAACTGCTAAACCCCGAACTGTGACTTTACCCTTGCTGTAGACAAAGCGCGATCGCAGATGGGAGGGCAGCTTTTCGGAGAGTAAATTCCAGGCCGGTTCTTCCATGGGAGTTTCCATAGCAACATGCTGTTTGCCCTCGGGTTTAATGCGAGAGAAACCGAGGGTTTTAGCCACCTGCTTGAGTGCCATGACCCGCAATAGTTGCTGGGCCGGGGCGGGAATGGCACCGTAGCGATCGCTCCAACCAGCAGCAATTTGAGTCAATTCCGTGCGGGAACTGGCAGTAGCCACAGCCCGATAAGCGCTCATTTTTTGTTCCAGATCGGGGATATAATTAGTAGGGATAAAGGCCGTGAGACTGAGGTCAATTTGGGTATCGTCAACTTGAGGAATTTTTTGTCCTTGAATTTCGCGGATCGCCTCTTGCAGCATTTCCATATAGAGATCGAAACCGATGGCATCCATCTGTCCGGACTGTTCGGCCCCCAAAAGATTGCCAACGCCGCGAATTTCCATATCCCGCACTGCTAGCTGATAACCGGAACCCAGTTGAGTAAATTCCTGAATAGCCCGCAAGCGCTTGCGGGCCACATCTGAAAGTTTCTCGTGGGGGTAAAATAGCCAAGCATGAGCTTGAATGCCCGCCCGTCCCACCCGGCCCCGCAATTGGTACAGTTGAGAAAGGCCGAAAAGATGGGCATCTTCGATCAAGATAGTGTTAACCCGGGGGATATCTAAGCCAGATTCGATAATGGTAGTGCAGACCATGACATCTGCTTCGCCGCTGCTGAAATTCAGCATGGTAGTTTCTAACTCATTGTCCGCCATTTGCCCGTGGGCGATCGCCATGCGGGACCCAGGAATCATTTCCCGGAGTTGACTGCTAAGTTCTTCAATGCCCTCGATGCGGGGGACGACATAAAAAATTTGACCGCCGCGATCCAACTCTTGACGAATAGCAGTTTTCACGGCATCTTTATCGTAGGGTAAAAGATGAGTTTTAATCGACCGGCGCCCGGGGGGAGGAGTAGTAATGAGACTCATTTCCCGGACCCCAGAGAGGGACATATACAGAGTGCGAGGAATAGGGGTGGCCGAGAGAGTCAGGACATCCACCTCAGTTTTCATGGCTTTAATCTTTTCCTTATGATTAACGCCAAAACGCTGTTCTTCATCAACTACCAACAAGCCTAAATCCCGGAATTTCACCTCCTTACTGAGAATAGCTTGCGTGCCCACCACCACATCTAATTCCCCGGTAGCCAGTCGCTTGTGGATTGAACGGCGTTCCTCAGGGGTGCGGAAGCGGTTGAGTAAACCCACCTGGATGGGGTAAGGAGCAAAACGTTCCTTGAGAGTATGATAATGTTGTTGAGTGAGGATAGTCGTCGGGGCAAGTAAAGCCACCTGCTTGCCAGCGGTAACCGCCTTGAAGATGCCCCGAATTGCCACTTCCGTTTTCCCGAAACCCACATCACCGCAAACCAGTCTGTCCATCGGTCGCGGGGACTCCAGGTCCCGCTTGACATCTTGAGTGGCCTTCAACTGGTCCGGCGTCGGTTGATAGGGAAAAGATTCTTCTAATTCCCTTTGCCAGGGAGAATCTTCCGGATAGGCAAATCCCGTTTGCTGCGATCGCTGGGCGTAAAGTCCGATCAAGTCAACGGCCAGTTTTTTGACAGTTTTGCGGACTTTATTCTTAGTATTCTTCCAGGTATTGCCAGTTAACTTATGCAATTGGGGTTTCTGGCCGGCAGCAGTTCTATGGCGGGACAAAGTCCCCAACTGGTCCGCTGCCACCCGCAGCAAACCATCGGCATATTCGATCGCCAGATACTCGCGGGTTTCATTATTAATGGTCAGGCTTTCTAGCTTAATAAACTTGCCGATCCCGTGATTGCGGTGAACGACATAATCTCCCGGTTGCAGCTTGTTGGGGTCCACCTGTTGGGAAGCAGCGCGACGGCGTTTGCGCACGTAGGTAGGAGTGGCTAGGGAATGCTGACCGTAGAACTCCCGATCGGTCACCACCAGCATGCGGAAAGTGGGGAGAAGGAACCCTTCCAACTCTGCCCCGCCGGAATATTTGAGGGCAACGGGGGTATACATTAACAGGAGTTTATCAATAGCAGGATAGTCCCGGGGGTTAGGGACGAAATGGGCGGGACAATCATGTTCTTGCAAGAGGGCAACGGAACGGGAAGGTTGGGCGGAGACCACAAAGGTAGAAAAGCGCTTAACTGCTTCTTCTCTGATAGTTTGGGCCAGTTTAGCAAATTGATGGGGCAAAACTGGCACGGGGCGGGTGGCCAGATTAATGGTGTCTTCAGTCGGGGGTAATTCTGCCCCTAGTTCCGATAAATGTAATTGCTTGAATGGGACTGCTGCTGCCAAAGATTCGGCAAAATTACGATGTATTTTCGGCAAGGATATTTCCCGATCGACCAAAGACCATTGTTCTTCAGCGTGGGCCAACCAGCTATTGCTATGGGCCGCAGATTGGATGGGTTCGTCAATGGCAATTAAGGTATTTGTGGCAAGTAGTCGAGTAAAGAAGCCGGTTGGGGAAAAGCTAGTCCCAGAAATCTTCGCATTCCTTCTGATGCTTCTACATCCTTTGGGAGATGGGCCCTGATAATGGGAGCAAAATCCGTAGGCGTGAGAATTAACTGCTGAATGCGATCGAGGGATCGCTGGGTGCTGGGGTCAAACTCCCGCAGTTGTTCCAGTTCATCTCCAAACCATTCCAAGCGGACGGGCAATTCCGCAGCTACGGGAAAGATATCAACAATATCACCTCGACGACTCCATTGTCCTTCCGTTTCCACCAGGGGTACGCGATCGTAACCCAGTTGAGCGAGTTGACGATCGAGGGTCTGTTGCTCAAAAGACATCCCCTGTTGTAGGGGAATAAAGTAAGGTTTAAGGGCATCAGGTGGGGGAAGATGAGGTTGGAGCGATCGCTCGGTAGCGACGATGGCGATACGATCTTCCCCGGCAGTCGATTGAGCGACCAAATCAGCCAAGACCTGTATTTGACCCCAAGTCATTTCCGACTCAGGGTCAAAAGGTTCATAGGGAGAAGCTTCCGAGGTAGGATAAAAATGCCAAATCTGCCAACCCATAGCCTCCAGTTGAGTAACCCAGCGACTGGCTTCTTCGGTAGTAGCAGTAACTACAAACAGAGGGCGTTTCTGGGCCTGAGCCAAAGCGGAGGCCACCAATCCTTTAGGGAAGCGGGGGATACCCTGGAGAGTTAGGCACCCGGACCGTTCCAGTTTTCTGAGCAGTTCCTTCGTAAACTGAGAGCGTCCGATTTCGCGAATAATTGCAGAGAAAGCCATAGGTAGAATGGTTGAAAGTCAATTTATGCTGCACTAGAATAACAATTAGTGAGTAGTATTATACTCAATTACAAGAGCAAATAATTGCGCTCGACGAGGGGCCAGAACGACTGAGTAGCAGGCCAGACCCCTGTCCGGAGCGCGATGGAGGCGGTCCGGGAACCGGTGTCAGGAGACCCCATTAGTCAAAGAAAGCAGGTAGCGGGGGATGGTGGTTTAGGGGAGGGGTGGGGCCCCCCGATCGCGTAGCGTGCGCGCAGCGCAATCGGGAGAGTTGACTACCTGTGGCGAGATGGGAGTTTGGGGACCCGACAGCAGAAACACTGTTTCAGGAATTGGCAAAAATTGATATGATTAAGAGTTAGATGGGATGTGATTTCCAAGCTAGATTGATGGCAGAGTGGGAAAGACAGATTGGGGTCGTGTTACTCTAATTGGAAGCAATAGGAGGGGAGCCAACCATTTCCCGGATTGGTTTATGGGGCAGAAACCAAAGTCAGACAATGGCAGTTCGTCAAAAGCAACCACCAGTGGGTGGGTAATTGGTTTAGTCAGTGCTACTGCCTTCGTGATGGTAGTTGGCGTTTACAGCCTGTTGTCCGACTCAGAGGAACAGCAGACCCAGACCGTGCAAGCAAATCCCAGTACCGTGGCCGCATCGGTGACGGCCTTGGGGCGTCTGGAACCGGAAGGGGAAGTAGTCAACCTTTCCAGTCCGACCTCCAACGAGGGCGGAACTGGCAGGATTACGAAACTGCTGGTGGAAGAGGGGGACCAAGTCAGCGCCGGACAGGTGGTGGGGATTCTGGACAGCCGCGATCGCCTGAAAGCGGGGTTAGACACAGCTAAAAAAGAAGTGGCGATAGCCCTTGCCCAGCTAAGCCAGGTAAGAGCCAGTGCCAAAGCGGGAGAAATAGCGGCCCAAGAGGCAGAAATAGAGCGGGTGAAGGCTCAACTGCGGGGAGAAACGGCGACTCTCCAGGAGAGGATCGATCGGTTAAAGGCGGAGTTGAGGGGGGAAACAGCGACCCAAGAGGCGAGGATAAAAGGATTAGAGGCAGAGTTAGAGAATGCGGAAAGGGAGTATACTCGCTATCAGAAGTTACACTTAGATGGTGTCATTAGCACGTCGGAGTTTGAAAGTAAGGTGCTAATCTGGCAAACGGCGAGGGAACGGTTGAATGAGGCGAAAGAGAATCTGAATAAAACTCAGTTAACTTTACAAAAGCAAATCGTCGAAACACAAGCTAATTTGAATCAAATAGAATCAACTCTGCAACAGCAAATTAACCGGGCCCAAGCAACCCTGGAACAAATTGCGGAAGTGCGAGATGTGGATGTCAAAGCAGTAGAAGCGGAAGTGGAACGGGCGATCGCGGCGGTGAGTCAGGCCCAGGCAGAACTGGAATTTGCTTTCGTGCGATCGCCGATAGATGGTCGCATATTAAAAATCCATACCCGTCCGGGAGAGCGAGTGGGGGATGATGGGATCGTGGAAGTAGGAAACACGGACCAGATGTATGTGGTAGCAGAAGTATATGAAACAGATATAGGGGAAGTGCGGATCGGTCAGCGAGCAGTAGTAACTAGCGAACATGGAGGTTTTGAGGGAGAATTACAGGGAACAGTAGACCAAATCGGCTTGAGAATTGGCAAACAAGACGTGTTGGATAGCGATCCTGTGGCAGCGGTAGATGCGAGTATAGTAGAAGTAAAGATTCGCCTGGATGAGTCAGATAGTAAAAAGGTTTTTGGCTTAACTAATTTGAAGGTGCGGGTCAGAATTGAAATTTGATTTGGGAATAGGAAATGGACAATTGCGAATGGACAATTGCGAATAGACAAGATTCTCGTTCCCGGAGCCTAGGAACGTAGTTTGGAGGCTCCCGCCTCCGTACCTGGTTAATTGGAGATCGCCCGGTCAGGAGGTGAAAAAAATCGCCCCCTGCAAGCAGAAAGGGGCGATCGTTTAATGCGATTAATAAAGACAATTGCTTGTCGTCTTTAAGCTTCTCTATTACCAAGCCCGCCTACTGTCATGGTATATAGTTCCTTCTCCAGGAGCTTGAGAATTCTTTGTTTATCTGACTCTTCCAGATCTCTTATTTCTATACTGTCATCCTTGACTCTTAAAGACGGTGAAATATTTTGTTTGCCCTCCCAAGGCTTGATGCCTACAATTGCTGTGATTACAGTACCCAGAGAAGCTACAGCAGCTATTGACAGCATGATTTCTAACATTTTGAGAACCTCCGCTAAAAATTATTAGTTTTCGCTTATTAATTTACAAGTGCCACTTGCAATGACTGTCAAAACGAACATCACGATTGAAAAATAGGAAACTATACTTGGATCGTAAGAATTATCTGTTGAGACGTAGGGAAACCACAGACATGAAATAATGAGGAGTACAATTGTTAACCCTCCACAAAATAGCTTAATGAGGCGATTCTTTTCTGCACTTTCAAAAAATAGAGAACCGACTGCTTCCGCCGCGATCGCTACACATACCAGAGAGAGTTCCCCTTTTGGAGATATGTTATCCAAACCTATAGAGCTTCCCTTCGCCACCATTGTCATAGCTTTGACTAGGAACGGTACTAATGGAACGGTCACTTTGAATAGCAGCCAACGTATAATCTTTTCCACGTACTAACTTTTACACCACTTACTTACAGACCACGCCTCCAAAGCGATATGCCTTGTTGGGGCGAGTTTTAACGGACGGGGTCGAGCTAGGAATCACTTCCCAACCCTCCCATTCAAAACCGGACTTGCAACTTTCACTGCAGGAGGCTCCTGGTTGGCGGTCCCAAGACATGGGTGGACATTGGTTGAGTTACCTCTCCCTATCCTTATCTTGTAAAGTTTCTTCCTTCCGTGGTTTCCGTAATTCGGATGACATTAATGCCTGGCGCCGGGGGGTTTGTGCGGGAAAAGTAAACAAAAACCCGTTAATGCACTCTTTACTAACATCTGGCTTATCTGTGGCCCTATACTTTATTACCTGGCCTAGGACTTCATCCACTATGTATACCTTTGACTCCTTTTTTGGCTCTTGCCATCCATGTAAATGGACAGTAGGTGACCTTACTCGGGTGCCTGGTTCCGTACCATTTTGAGATTACTATTTCCCTCGACTTCCCGCCATATCCGTCCGACGTCAGCATATCCCAGGCATTACCCCGGGCCACCTTCTCCATGTTTCGGAGCCAGCGTATCAGCCTTATTTCGCTGGATCAAATTAACGAGGCTTGCACAGGTTCACTTTCGTTAATCATGGGCACTTTCCTAGCGGCTTCTCCGGCTTGGGCTACCAGATTATCCTACATTTGAGTCCTTGCTCTCCACCACCAGTGATGTCACTCCGCAGCAGTTAGGACCGGTGTACCTCCCGTATTCGGAGGGTGGGGTTCGGACCCACAATGATTCCATAGTTCCCTGGCGTCGGAAACCAGTTTGAGCTGTCACACAATGGCAAATGAAGCCATCATCGTCGTTTACGCTCGAACGTTTCGCACTTCCCCTTTTTTATCATCATTGATATGGGCAGGGTTGACGGCTCATTTTTGGCTCATTTATGCAAGAATGATAAAAATGAGCCAAAAATGAGCTAACAAGCAGGCAGTATGGCAGTAAGTCTCCGAGCATCTCAACAAGGGCTAGAAATGGTCGATCGAGCCAGACGAAAGAGGGGTTGGACAAAAACAGCTATCATCTGGTGTGATATTGCTCACACTTCACAAGCAACCTTGAAGCGGTTTTGGCGGGGCCTGCCAATTCAGGAAAACGCCTTTGTTGAGATTTGCAAGGCTGTAGGGGAGAACTGGCAAGAGATTGTTGAGGAGAGTCCAACTCGGCAGAAAGAGGCGATGGTAGAGTTTTTTGCCTATGACGAAGCCTGGGTGGGTCGTAAGCAGCTGATTGCCGATCTCAGGGATAAGGTTGAGGGGTCGTGTCGAGTCTCGATCCTCACTGGCATTACTGGAATAGGGAAAACCGCTCTGGCGGAACGATTGGCGGTGGAGTTGCACCAAGACTGGTTGCAGGGCGACTGGACTAAGTTGGTTCAGGAGAATTTTGACAACGAGGATCGACCTTCAGACTTTGGCAATGTTGCGTCTCGATGGCTAGCAAAGTGGGGAGAACCCGTAACGTCAGAAGACCGCAAGGATAGACAGCGGCTGCTGAATCGGTTGGTCAGACGCTTGCAAGAGGAACGGTATCTGGTACTGATGGATTCTCTGGAAAACATTCTCAAAGGGAATGAAGATGAAGGCTGGAGTGATTTTTCCGATGAGTGGTGGGTGAGATTCTTTCAAAGCTTGCTAGCAGCAGAATCTTGCCAAAGCCGGATCGTCCTGACCTCACAGGATTTGCCAGCGCAGATAGCGACCTTCGGAACTCGTTACCAAAATTTTTGGTATTACCAACCCCTGAATGGACTGGAAGAACTGGAAAGGTTGGCATTGTTTGAGAAATATGCGCTCTTAGTGGAAGCGGAATCACCAGGCAGACCTTATTTGATCAGAATTGGGGCTGCATACGAAGGGCATCCCTTGGCGTTGCGGGTGATTGCTGGAGAGATTGGCAGTAAGCCTTTTGATGGTAATGTGGTAGCTTACTGGAACAAGTACGGGCAAGAAGTAGAAGAGGTGGAGAAAGCTATAGAAGAAGCGCAGACTAAAGGAATAACAGCATCAGCCGATGACCAGTGGCAGTTGCATCGATACACTCGCGAACTACGCCGTAATGTGCGATCGCGGCTGGAAAGGACATTTGGTCGGTTGAAAGAGGATGTCCTGAATGCCTATCGGTTGCTTTGTGCCACTTCAGTATATCGCTGTCCCGTACCGGAGAGGTTTTGGCTGAGTCATTTGGAAGATTGGGATTGCGATTCCGATGAGCAAGAGAAGGCGCTGGATGCGTTGCGCGATCGCTATTTGGTTGAGGAAGTCGTTGAAAACGATCAATTCTTGCTGCGGCAGCACAATTTAATCCGCAGTGTAGCACTAGAACATTTAGCCTTAGCTATGCAGCTTGAGAATCTATGCCATCGGGGAAAGCACACTCCTTCAGATTATAGGTGCTAGTCAAATAAGGCGCAATAACATCTTGCATAGTTAGCTTCCTGTTAAGCGATCGCCTTCATATTATACAGCAAACTATGAAAGTAATTGAGCAAACGCCCATTTGCCTGACACTCCGTGCTTACCCCTGGAGTGCCTGGATCGTTGGTAGCATTTGGCTTGCTATCGGACTCTATTTCTTGTTTGTGATATTTATAGGCGCGATCGCACTTTTTATCGGACTCCTCTATCTCCTGCTTGTCGCTCAAATCGAAACCTGCTATATTGACAAAATTATGGGATTAGTAATCTTGACAGAATATGGATTGTGTGGTACAAAAGTCAGAGAACATGCGATCGGGGCGATCGCGACAGTAGAAGTAGAACAGTACAAAACCCGCAGCAAAGGTCATACTCGGGTTGGCTACCGCACGGTTCTAGTGCTGAAAAGGGGAGATCGCGTACCGGTTACAGTTCGCTACAAAAGTTGCCGTAAAAGTCAACAAGCAATAGCCGATCGCATCCGCACCTTTATCCACCTGTAAACAGGATTCTGCTAATCGTCAATCTCCAAATCTGCATACTGAGCAAAGGAACCCAAATAGCGAGTCTCACCAGCAGCAACTTGTTCGAGACCGCGTCGCAGATGATCTGAGACTGTTTGAGTTTAGCTGTTGCTCGCTCTGTTCTGGTTCGCTCTGTAACTGAGTCACTACTACTATCTTAGGAACTCCGATTAAACAAGATGCTCATCTGAGAAGCCATAAAGTCTTGTCAGCAAGAGCATTTCAGACGATTTTGACACCTTATTAAATCCTCATTCCTTTTGGACCCGAGTAGTGATGCCATGGCTACTATCCTCTTTCTCTTGTTGGGTTATCCTCAAACTGGCTCTCCTGGGTTTTTGGTGTAAAATGTATACGGTGTTACAGTTTGAGGATTTACGAAATGGATTTTAATCTCGATAAATTATTGAATTTTCCCAATGCAACTGTTGAGAGTTGCTCTATCGTTGATGATATCAACTATTTTCAAATTCGCTGGCTTAATGAAAAAATACAATGCCCTATTTGTGGAGAAACTATCACAAAAATACATCAAGAACGTCAAAGTTTAATTAGAGATCTGTCAGTGTTTGGGCGAGAGGTATATTTAAAAATTCCTCATCGACAATTTTTTTGTCATTCTTGTCAACATTATGTTTACGATTTTTCCGGAACGGTGCAATTAGATTTTATTGACTGGCGAAGACGTCAAACCAGTCGATATCAAGAGTATATATCAGCGAGTTAAAGTAACTACAGTTATGCAAGTCAGTCGAGAAGAAAATTTGACTGAAAATCAAGTTCAAAGTATCTTTAATTTACTGAGTGCGCCGATTAGTAAAAAAAATGGTATCGGCCAAAACGTCTGAGTATTGATGAGATTAGTTTACGCAAAGGACACAAAGATTTTGTAACGGTAATTAGTGATATAGATACAGGAGAGTTATTAGAAGTAATCAATTCTCATAAACAGGATGAAATCATTGAAACCCTTGCGGGGATAGACTTAGAGGTTCGCGAAGGAGTTACAGAAGTCAGTATAGATATGTGGGGAGGTTATCCCTTAGTTGTAGAAAAAATGTTTCCAAATGCGCAAATAGTTTACGATCGATTTCATGTTATGCAGCATGTCAATCGTGAATTAAACAAATTACGCAGAACAGTCGGAGTGACGGAAAGAGGCAGTAAATATTTATTGTTAAGCATAGGTGCATATCTTGATGTTGAAGACCAGGAAAAACTCAAATTACTTTTAGAACAATCTCCTTGTTTAAACATTGCATATCAGCTAAAAGAAGAACTTCGTTCTATATATGAAACCAGCAAGACATTGAAGTCAGCTACACGTCAACTTAAAAAATGGTTGATTTATGCTAAGTTGTTTTATCAACAATCTGCTCAAATGATTAGCAGTCACCTGGAGGGTATTTGTAATTATTTTATTAGTCATGCAACAAGTGGAGTAATGGAAGGAATTAACAATAAAATTAAACTGATTAAGCGTCAAGGATACGGTTTTACAAACTTTGAAAACTTCCGTTTACGTTTATTAGCTTGCTTCTCTGATAAGAAAAACTTATCACCATAAGTACAGGAGACCCCTCAAACTAGAGCACAGATTGCAGGACTGTGCCAGCCTGTTGGGAGTTGGGAGTGCAAGGGCAGAACGGAGTTCTTTCTTCTCCTATTTTCAAGAAGCATGAGACTTTCGCAATAGCATCACCGGGCCCATAGACCTATGGGTCTAGAAACCGGGTTTGGACTTTCAACCCTGGGTAAAGACCAGAGGATATCTTGCCCTAACCAGTGCAATGGGCGATCGCCCATCAACTCTGGAAGGGAAACTCAGCACAGACATGCCAGCGGTTGCTATCGTGAATCAGCAGCGTCAGGTTAGGGGGTGTAAACTGAAAGTGTAGCTGTCGGTGCTCGAATTCGGGCCAGGCCGCTTTGAAATTTTGCCGTGTCAAATCTCGAAAGGCTACAGTCATGTGAGGCGCGAAGGGGCGACTCTTGGCCATTGGGTCTACAATTGCTAAAGATGCTTCGGTGTGAGCGATTAACTGTTTCTGCAACCACATCAGTTCCGGCGTCTTGAGCACGTTAACATAGATAACTTTGGGCTTAAACGCGCCAAACCCCTCCAGAGTTACCGGCACTGGCGGGCGGCAGGCTGCAAAAGCCCTCAAGCAGTCTTGCAGCACCTCAAGATTGTCAGTTAACCACTTAAAGGGCGGTTGCAGGGTAACGTGGGGCGGCGAATTGAAGGCTTTGCAACTGGCGTAGCGATCGGCAAAATACTGCTTAATCTGGTTTACCTCATCCTGGATGGACTGGGGTGGCAGGAGAGCAACAAAGAATAATCGCTGTTCTGATTTGTCCATAGGTCTATCCACCATCTCTTAGGTTTTGGCCTTATACTACATAAGTAGCATAATATATTTAGGAGTAGCAGCGAAATTAAACTAGAAGATTGAGGGAAGCAAGCAAATGCCCTGGTTTGCCAAAATCGAAGCAGGTATCGTGGACAAAGCCACCTTTGATAAATACGTGCCTGCTCACAAAGCCTATGTCCAAGACCCGATCGCCAAAGGACACAGTCCGCCTGCGGGGAGGCGGGATGTTACTATTTGATGCCGCTTCACGGGATGAAGCAGAAGCAATTGTTTCTGAAGACCCGCTAATCAAAAATGGCGGCGTCAAATATGAACTTTACGAGTGGTGCAAGATTGCCTCATAATCGTAGATTATGAGAAATATTTAGGAGAAAAGAGTAAGATGTCTAAAGAAAGTAAAGGTTACAAAGTTGTAAGTGATAATCGGCAAGCTCGTTATTTGTACGAACTTCTGGATACTTACGAAGCTGGGATTGAATTGAAGGGAACAGAGGTGAAGTCAATTCGGGAAGGAAAGGTTAACCTCCGGGATGGATATGCCTTGATTCGGGATGGTGAAGCCTGGTTGCTGAACGTGCATATCTCGCCCCACCATACCACGAGTCAGTATTTTAATCACGACCCCCGCCGGACTCGGAAATTGCTCTTGCATCGGGAAGAAATCCGCAAGCTGATTGGAAAAGTGGAACAAAAAGGCTTAACCTTGGTGCCTTTGAAAATGTATCTGAAAGATAGCTGGGTGAAAATTAGTATCGGTTTAGGCAAGGGAAAGAAACTGCATGATAAGCGCGAAGATATCAAACAGCGGGATGATAAACGCCAGATGGAACGGGCGATGAAAAATTATTAAGCAATTCAAAATTCAAAATTCAAAATTCAAAATTGGGAAGGGTGCATCTCAATTTATCCTCGTTCCTCGCAGTCTGAGGCTCTGCCTCTTGTGAGGCAGCTTTTCTCATTCACAGGAGGCAGCTGCCTCGTGACTGAGCATTCCCAGGGAGACCCAGACTGTGACGAGGGTATGGTTCTACAGGTCTTTTTGCAGGGGACTCGGCACACAAGAGACATCGTACTCGCACTACCCACGAGACACCGAGACCTGCTTTCTTGACTCGATCCTTTTCTGCTCCTGTTTTCCATCTTATTATTAACTTTTTCCCTATTCTCATCTTAACTTAATTTTCTCGATCTTCTGTTAACATTTTACTCTAAATCTGCTACCTTGCTTGGCTTTACTAAGTTATAAAGCTGAAGTAATCTCAAATGCGAGATCCATCACATATGAGCTGTAAAATTATTACAGACAACTGTTATAAGTAAGGGATAAACTAAACGTTTAGTTGTCATCGGTCTGCGGTGGTGGCAGATAATAACTGGCGATCGTGGCCACGGTCAGCCACCAGAGAATATTGACTTGGGGGCGATACCAGATAGTATCGACTGCGCCGTGAGCCATCATACCTAGCATAGTGGCGATCGCCCCCATCAACCAAAATCCCTGGCGACTTCCCAACTGTCTCAGACGCTGCAATTGTATCCAACCCTGGTTAAAGATAACAACTAGGAGCCACAAGAAGGCAGTTAAACCAATTAAACCCATTTCTACTGCTATTTCTAGCAAGACGGAATAGGCACTCAATGCGGTATAGCGAGGACGTTGGAACAGGGGATAGATCTTATTAAAAGCATCATTGCCAGGACCGATACCCAGGAAGGGACGGGCTTTAATCATATCGATCGCCGCCGCCCAAACATTCAGCCGAAAATTATTACTGCTGTCGTTGCGACCTGCAAAGATACTCAAGACCCGATCGCGCACGGGTGCCACAAACAAGACGGCAAAAATGAATAACCCCGCCAAAGTCCCTAGGGCGATCGGCAGCGACAACTTGCGCCAAACAGGAGGCATCTTGATACTGAACCAGTAAACCAGGAATAGTCCCAAAGCAGTAATAGCGACCACAAAACCAATCCAACCGCCGCGACTGAAGGTAAAGACTAGACAGAGGGAGGTGCAAATAAATATGGTCAGGGCCAAAGCCTTGCGCATAGGGCCGCGCCAGACTCCTATAGCTGCTAGACTAAAGATGACAGCAGGCAGCAGATAGCCAGCTAGCAAATTAGGATTGCCCAGGTAACTGTAAACCCTGGTAGTATTAGCAGAAGCTGAGGTCGGATCGGTCCAGGTAGCCAGGGCATCTGCACCAAAAAACCATTGCCGCAAACCGTAGACACTGACAATGAGGGCCACATGTAAGTAAAGCCCGATCGACCAAGAACGGAGACGGGGCGATCGGAACAACCGCGCCCCAGAGCAAACAGCAGCAAATAGAGGGTAAGCTTCACCCAACCCATAAAAGCGGCGGCCTTTACAGGTGATAAAGCCATGGCAATAGTGGCGATCGCCCAGTAAAGCAAAACCAGCAAATGGATAGGAGAGAATGTCCGCCCCTGGGGAGGATCGGATAGAGTCAGCAGCACCCAAAAACCGCCACCAGCAATCAACAGCAAGCCGATCGAGGAATTGGGCACAAAAGGTGCCAGTGCCAAGACCAAACTCACCAACTCAATCCCAATCAGATCCGCCCACTGCATCAAGCAACTACCCTGACGCCAAGCCTCGATCGCACCCACCAACCGATACAAATAGCTGCCATAGTGCCACCGATCCAGTTGCAGCTCGGACAGAGTCACGTTCTGCGACAATCGCGGAAGTTCGTATAGGGGCCAAATTCTCATCTAATAGACTGCGTGCCGACCGCCTCCTCTTTAGTCACCTTGGGCAAGCTTACCACATATCGATAGCCCTTCCGCACTTTACTCTGCTTCAATCCTGATGAGGTAGCCCAGGGACTCATTTCCTTGAATCGAGAACTGCCCGCCATGGATCTGCGCCAAGGCGCGGCACAGCAATATCTTCAGACTCTCACCAGCACCACTAACTTGAGACTTTTCTAAATCCTCTGGTTCTGGGGCCCTAATACCATTATCTAATTCAGCACTCTGTCCATCAGATGTCAAACTGCTGTGGTCAAGATATCTCTTGAGCGCCGCTTCAGCAGATATATCCACCTGTTCACCTGTTTGAGCGCTCACTGGCAGTGCATTCAACTCCCGACGCTTTGTGTCCTCGATACTCCCTGGGGACTCAGTCTTTTGATAGGGGTCAAGTTGTGCGATTCGTTTACCGTAAATCACCGGTGATGAGCCGATGAGGGACCGGTAGCAGGGAACCATTAGCCCTGACAACTTTCAGATGATGGTGGTGTGAGTCCACCTCCCCAGGTGCAGGGGTAAAAGCACCATCCCTACGGTAGCTTCGCGTCCGGAGACACCCACCCATGTCATGCGCGGGAGCGACATGACCGGGTGGGTGCTCCCGGACGCGATGGCATCAATCCGTAAAGCGGGATGGAAAGGCGCTCTGACTGACAGCCTAAGTCGGCCAACGTCGAGCAAGTGACCATGGTGAGCGTTATGCGAAGACTTGCAGCGTCGTTAACCTAAACCAGTGGAATAAGGCTTACACACTGGCCCAAAAGGGGAAGGATATAGGTCGTTGGCGGATGACTTGCCGACCAACAAGCACTGACAATAAACCCGGCGTAAGGGGTACACCTAAAGTCACAAACAATCATGTGAAGGAACGAAGTAAACCGGTTGCAGAACTCTTTGTCAGAGTAAAACGATGGAGAAATCTATCGTTAAGCCAATGATAAAGTAGTCACCGAAGACGTAAACTCTGTCATCATTAGACAGGTCTCAACCGGGAAAGATTGAGTGGAGAAGCAAAAGACTGTCTGTAATGGGCAGGATAGAGCTGACGCCCTCACGGTATCCAAGAATGTGGAAAGTTAGTAGCAGTACATATGTCACGGAACATCACCAATAGGCGAGTGTATGACTGGAAGGCAGTCCCATGGCAAAAGCTAGAGCGGACGGTTTTTAAGCTGCAAAAACGTATCTACAGAGCGGCCCAAAATGACAACAAGCGGTTAGTACGCAAACTCCAGGGATTATTGACAAGGTCATGGTCGGCAAAAATGATTGCGGTCAGACAGGTCACCCAGCAAAACCAAGGGAAGAAGACGGCAGGGGTGGACGGCGCGCGCGCTTCAAAACCTTTCAAGGCAATATAGCGTCCACCGGTCTTGGCGACCGGGTGCGCGTTCTGCGGGAATTTTCGATGCCAGCGCTTGTGCAGTTGATGAAGGAGATGGAAGGGCAGTCCGCCCTCGGCTTTGACTTTGTTTATATTGACGGCTCCCATCGCGCTGATGATGTGCTTATGGACGCAGAAATGGCGTGGAGAATGGCAAAAAACGGGGCTCTTCTGGTTTTTGACGACTACGAATGGAACCAGGCGCGGGAGGGCACCATCAGCCACCCGAAAGGTGGAATTGACGCTTTTCTGACGGTTCATGACGGGGAATATGCCGTCATTAGCTGCGGTTATCAGGTGATGATAAAGAAGCTTGTGGGACAACGCCTCGGGCTGTCTTTTGCTTCTGCGGATTCGCAATTATCATAGTTCGATTTTGTGGACATCGGCGTATTGAACGCCTTTGCCGCGCATCACGGCCGGACTGTGTCCCCACTCGCTGGGGACGAGAATTAATGGAAACTAGGGTGCGATTCGTTCCCCGCGAATTCATAAACGGGGGAGAAAACGCCCGGGAGCACCCGGGAAACTTCTTAACTGACCTCTTGATGTGGGTGCAAGTCCCATCCTGCAGGAGACGCAGTGACTCCCTACCTGGCCACACTGACTAGACCTGGAATTCTAGAGGGTTCTGCTGGCAACAGGCCGCAACCATGAACCAAAGCAGATAGGTACTCTGGCGGTAATGGGGGGACAGCAAGGGTAAACAGTCCTCAAAAAGCGTCTTATCCATAGGTGGCAATCTGGATTAAAAAAATGCCAACCTCGGCTACGTTAAAACTCACGGCATTTTTTTGTGATAGCCGTCATCTCCGAGTAGTAGTCAGGCGAATTGGATCGCCCTAAACTGTCATAACAATCTTAAGGTCGGAACGAATAAAAACGCTGTTCTGGGTCTGCGGATAGGTCGAAACCGTAGTAGGCTGGACGGGGAGCGGAAGTCTCAGCAGCGGGTAGGACGGAGCGTAATTGCTTCGAGGTAATCAGAACTTACGAGATGGCGTAGAGCATGATTAGACACACGAATAAAAACCGTAGTGAATCCTGGAGTGGGCTGCCATGGAAGAAATTCCGACGCAACTTATTCCGCCTACAATGTCGAGTATGGAAAGCTATTAGAGGTGGACTCAAAGTACATTGAGAAAACCGTTCCGGCGCGGTTCGGGATCGAGACCCCGGATGTGGGTATGGATTTGATGTCTCCCACTAGCAACGATTACGACCCGCCCTTTGAGTTTACAGGCGGCACCATTGAGAAGGTGACGATCGATCTGCATCCTGCGTCGGACGAATCTGATGAAGAAATGAGTCAGCAAGAATTTTGGGACAAAATCATTCAGGAGGTTATTCGATAAGTGACGGTTGAGTTAGACAGCTAGCCATTAGAGATCGGATGTCGAAGCTTGGGATCGCTTCGGCATCCGATCGCACAAAAATTAGCCGAGAATCGATTCTGGTTTGTACAAGGAACTGGCATTAATTTTGTATTAGACGTTAACAACCCATAAGATTCAGAATAATATTCAAACTACATGATACTCAGGTTGATAATTTTATCGTAGTTTTTCAATCGCCAAAGGTTTGAATATGTAGCTATTATATGCCAGCAGCAAGAAGACCATTTAGACTTCCCCTGAAACTACAAAAACTATTGAGGATCGTGACTTTGGTTTCCCATTTAATCCATAAATTTACCCTGATTTATCTGGCGGTATCGCTATTTCTGGGTTTCTCTACCCCTGGGAATGCGGCACCGCTCTCTTCTGCCTCCTCAGATCCCTCTTGTCCCAAAGGCATGGTCTTCATTTCGGGAGGGACTTTTACCATCGGGTCTGATACTCACTATCCCTCCGAAAGTTCTGCGGGAGATGTGACGGTGGATAGTTTTTGTATCGATCGCCACGAAGTCACCAACGCAGAATTCCGGCAATTTGTGGAAGCTACGGGCTACAAAACCATTGCCGAACGCCCCCTGCCGAAAGCCGAATTTCCCGATCTAACCGACGAGCAACTGCAACCCGGTTCGATCGTCTTTCAGCCCCCCTCCGAAGGGATACAACAGATAGCTTATTTAAGCTGGTGGCATTGGGTGGTTGGTGCCAACTGGCAACATCCCTATGGTCCAGACAGCAGCATCGTCGGCAAAGATAACTATCCCGTGGTTCACATAGCCTATGATGATGCGGTTGCTTATGCCAAGTGGGCGGGCAAATCTCTGCCTACGGAAGCCCAATGGGAAAATGCCGCCCGAGGCGGGCTGAAAGATAAAGAATTCAGTTGGGGAGATAGTTATTCTGCTAAAAAAGCCAATACCTGGCAAGGTCTATTTCCATTCTTCAACAGGAAAGAGGATGGCTATTTAGGTCCTGCACCGGTGGAATCCTTTCCCCCCAATGGCTATGGACTTTATGATATGACGGGAAATGTTTGGGAATTAACCTCAGATTGGTATCGGGTGGGGCACGATGGCAAAAGTCACAGTCTCAACCCCCTAGGACCCGATCGGGCTGAGAGTTTCGATCCGAAAAAACCCACTGAAGGTGCAATGCACGTGATTAAAGGTGGCTCTTACCTCTGCGCCAAGAATTATTGTAGTCGCTATCGACCAGCAGCGCGGGAGTCTCAAGCTCCCGATACTGGCACAACTCACATTGGCTTTCGCTTAGTCAAAAACCTTTAGCTTTCCAGAGGGCGCATCTCAAGGAAAGATTAACAAACCCGGTAACTTCTGCGAAACCGGTTTAGAGGGCTACTAAAGAAGACTTGACAGACTTGGCGATTTTTCGCGATCGCGGGTAATGCACCGACAATAACTAAGTATCCCAAGCGGGGTGAGTCAGGAGGGAAGCTATCACCCGCACGCCTCGCAGTTGATTAGATAAAGGTAAATGTCCTCTGGGTGCGGTGATATCCCAGGTAAATTCCTGGGGATATCTAGTCCAATTATTATCGGACTTCCAGCCAATCTTGGGCCAGAGATTGTCCCAGTTTTTACCCACCGACAGCCAAAGTTCTCGCTGCACGGAAAAACCAAACTTGCCTTCAGAGTAGACTAACCACAGACTATTGATAGTTTGTAAGTCAGTGATGGGAAACCTTTCTACTTCGGTAAAATACAGCCATTTTCTCTGCACCGCCCTGGCCCCGGCTAATTCACATAGCTTTTGGTTGGTCAGGCGATCGGCTGCTTGCCAGTCAAGTTTAGCTAGCAGTTGCTGCAACTGAGTATAGTCTAGGTCGCGATCGGACGCCAGGGGCACGACTCCAGTAGGAAAATCAGCTTGCAGAAACTCCTTGACTTGGGTGTCGGACGCTGCTAGCAGAGTTTGGTATACTTTACCATCAATGGGGGTCGGCTGGCTGTCGGGCAGGCGATCGCGCAAAAATTCCATCAACAGGCGCGTTCCATCTGCGCCTGCGTCAGCCAGTTGGGGAATCGATTGCAGCTGGGTCTTTGCCTTACCAGATCTTAACTGGGTTTCCAGACGTGCGAGGTCAGGATTTGATGCTAAACTGGTAGCTTGGTCACTCATAAAATTAATAATTGTTGACCGACTCAATTGATCTGAAATTTAAGATTTTGTTAATAATAGCGCTGGTAGAAGTGGGAATTTCCACCTTAACCAACTCCAGGCGGCAACCGCCAGCTGTAACTGCCGGTGCTTCTGGTAAAGTTTCAATGGTATAGTCCCCTCCTTTGGCATAGATATCAGGTTTGAGTGCTTCAATTAATGATACCGCTGTCAGGGTGTCAAAAACGATCGCGGCATCCACGGGTTTTAGTCCGCACAGGAGTTCCGCCCGCTGCATTTCCGGGACGATCGGGCGCGGCGGTTCTCCTGACCGGTGCTGCTTCAGCTGGCGGACGGTGCGATCGCTATTTAGGCCCACAACGAGCGATCGGCCCAGCGCTTTAGCAACCTGTAAGTAGCGCAGGTGTCCGACATGCAGCAGGTCGAAACAGCCATTAGTCAGCACCAGGGGACGCCAATTTTCCGGGTAGGTCGCTATAGTCTGTTGTAGTTCTTCGAGGCTGTAAATACCAGAAATCATATCCCCTTAATTTTAGACAATTATAACAAATACTCGACTTCTTGATATCTATGTGATTTTATATAACCTAAGTTGCTACCTATAGAACCTCAAAACCCAAATTAGCCAAAATTTGCCTTGCCTTGTGATTTACCCCAAAATGGCATTTTTGCGGATAAAGTTACCAAAAATGGCTGTCTGGGACGTAGAATTTTTTATAGGTGGCAACTTGAGTTATATATTACCACGTACCTGTCTGATTGCTCGCTGTGACCTGCCCTCGTTCCCTGGGGACCGCCTGGGAACGTGGTCAAGGGGTTGGATGGGGGCTCACGCCAGCCAGCAACAGTAACCCCTCAAACTGCCAGAGAGTTTGAGGGGAAGGGACAGCGCCAACACTCCATAGTTGCCGCCTCATGGTTTATTTAACCTGTTAGCTTTTGTTTTTCTTGTTTTTCAGACCATAAACAGCACCCAAAGCACCCACAGCCAAAAGACCCCGAGGACGGCTCATTGTGGTCTAGTACCTATTAGGTACTTCTGCCACCGTGCCTGCACCTGATATTGCATTGGTATTGGTAGATACCCCTATGGATACCCCTGAGCTTTTTCTGGTAGATGCCCTGATGCCAATCAATTGTGAGATTTTCCCGTCTACCTGACGAGCACCGGTTTTATCGGCCCGATCGCATAATTGACTAGGCGATCTTGTCCTAGTTTTTACCGATATTAGTTGATTTTTTTTCAAGGATTTTTTCGTGATTAAATTTTTTGATTTTTTTTTGGGGAAATGGGTTATAGGCCCGAATAAGGACATTACTGGCGGAATTATGCAGATCGCCAGCATCAGGCTGTGAGATTTGGTCAAATCTTCACAATCGCAGCCTACAGGATGAAGATTGTCTCACCCAAAAAGCGATTATGCGTATTCTGATCTATTCCTACAACTACCATCCAGAGCCAATTGGCATCGCCCCTCTCATGACTGAGTTAGCAGAGGGTCTGGTTCAACGGGGTCATCAGGTACGGGTTGTCACCGGTATGCCCAACTATCCCCAACGCCGCATTTACGATGAATATCAGGGCAAGTTTTATCTGACGGAAGAAAGAAACGGTGTCACAATTGAGCGCAGTTATGTTCGGATCAAAGGGCCAAACCCCAGCCTACTCGATCGATTGCTACTGGATGGCAGCTTTATGGTTACTAGCTTCCCCTAGCATTCAAGGGTTGGCGACCGGACGTGATTTTCTCCACCAGTCCTCCCTTGCCCATTTGCGTACCAGTAGCTTTATGTGGCTGGTTGCGTCGTGTACCGGTGGTACTCAACGTCCAGGATATTGTCTCGGAAGCAGGGTCTCGCGTAGGTTTGCTGAAAAAAAGTGGCCTACTGAGTCGCGCGGTGGACGCTTTAGAAAAATTTGCGGCGTTGCACAATTACGGGATGATTTAAATAGGTACCGGTACAGAATTATAACGTAGATAGTGCAATAATAACTTAATTGAAAGCCTCAACATTTCTTCCGACTTTGAGTAACATAATGTTTTTCTTTTTAATCGAGCTAGATAATGTCTTAATCGACAATTTTCACATTCAACACGGGTCATGTAGGTTTTGCTGACTATATGGTCAATATATTCAATAAACATTGGATAAACAGGCCATCCATCAGTAACGTCTAAAAAGCATTGCCAACATTTTCTAATATCCCACATAGGCTTAAAAGTTTCTGCAGAACGATCGCCTAATACCCATGTTATAATCCCTGGCTTGAAATGATTTACGACTGTCCATAGCCACTTTTTATTCTTTTTTTCATTGACATAAGTATGCAACTCGTCAATTTCTGCAACCTCCGGAATATCGTAGTTTTCAGGGATTGACGGTAATTCTTTAGCTGCCTGTTTTACCCAATCAATTTGAGTATTATGGCTGACACCAGTTATCCTTTCAATACCTCGAAATCCATTGCCATTAACGTACATTGTCAAACAATTTTTCTTGACATCTTCTGAATAACCGCGCGGATAATAATGTTCGAGAAACTGGCGACGACAATCCTTACAAATTAAATTCTGTTTGCCGCGTCTGTGACCATTTTTATTGATGTTTTCAGAACCACATCTGGGACATTTCATGTTCGACTCCTTTAGCTAATTCTTTCGCCTTACTATCCATGATAACACATATTATGACCAGGTCGAAAACAAACATCATACTATACATAAATTCTGACTGTAAAATTGCAGATTATCATAATCTGCAATAACCCATCATCCCGAAAATGTGCAACGCCAAATTTGCCTACTGGACAGCCCAGAGGGTAAGCGTGATTGATGATGGGTTCAAACCCAAATTGGTGAGTCAAGGAGTACTCGAGAGCAAAGTTGTCACTATTGCTAATTGGGTGGATGTCAATTTTATCCGACCTTGGCCCCAGGATCTTGAGAACGAATTCCGCCGGGACAATCAACTGGATGGGAAATTTGTAGTGCTCTACGCTGGCAACATTGCCCTCACCCAAGGTTTGGAAACGGCGATTAAGGCCGCAGCTAAACTCCAGCAGATCCGGGAAATTGCTTTTGTAATCGTGGGAGAAAAGTCGGCCCTAGAGACATTGCAGTCCTTTTGCTCTACCCACAAAGCTGACAACGTTCTGCTGCTACCGTTTCAACCGCGAGAAAAGTTGCCAGAAATGCTGGGGGCAGCTGATGTGGGGTTAGTATTGCAAAAGGAGCGGGTGACAGATTTTAACTTGCCGTCCAAAATACCGGTACTCCTGGCCAGTGGTCGGGCAATTGTGGGATCGGTGCCAGCACAGGGTACGGCGGCAAAAGCAATCAAGAACAGTGGCGGCGGCGTTGTCGTGGCACCAGAAGACCCCCAAGCCCTAGCGGACCAAATAGAGAAACTATACCACGATCGCGATCTCGTTAACAGGCTGGGGGAGCAAGGCAGAAACTATGCTATGGCCCACTACTCCTTCGAGCAAGCGTTGACTCAGTATGAGGCGGTGTTTGCCGCGCTGACGGAAAAAAAGCCGAATTCATTGCTAGATCGGATAAGTGAAGGTCGATGATCGAAGTTTTATGATAAAATAAATAAATCCCTAACCAGACCAACCGGTTGCTGCTGTGTCCCCAAAAACGCGGTAGTAAGAAAATGGAATCAAGATCAGAAGATAGCTTAAAACTAGCGAAGACAATAGCTGCGGCAGCTGACGATCGCAAAGCAGCAGACATTGTCATCCTCGGCGTGTCAGAAGTGTCCTATCTGGCGGATTACTTCGTGATCGTCACGGGGTTCTCGAATGTCCAGGTACGGGCGATCGCCCGAGCGATCGAAGATCGAGTAGTTTTGGATTTCGATCGCTATCCAGTGCGAACGGAAGGAAAAGCAGAAGGGAGTTGGGTGCTCCAAGACTACGGTGATGCGATCGCTCACATCTTTATGCCCGCAGAACGGGAGTATTATAACCTAGAAGCCTTCTGGGGACATGCGAAACGCATAGAATTTGATAGTAGTGCTAATTGATAGAGGAGGATCTGCATGAGAAAGCCTCCTGTCTCCGTTTGCCCCGTGCCATGGGAACAGCTACAATTAATGAGTATAAAAACTTGAGTGACTCTTGTTTTTTTGGCTGGGCAACTCTCGAACTGCCAGGCTATTTGACTAAAATAGCGGTAATTTGGGGTATCAGTTGGTTGATAACTGGACCAGTGGCAGCAGCAAGCTTTGCACCGGCGAAGGTTCCAGTCCAGTTCCTCCTCTGTGGTGCGGGTGGTGCTAGCTTCTGCTTGAGTTTGCTACTGCTGAGGCTTTATTTGGGATGGAAATATGTGGGCGATCGCCTCAGTAATGAGACAGTATTCTATGAGGAGTCGGGCTGGTATGACGGTCAAACCTGGGCGAAAACTCCAGAAATGTTGGCTCAGGACCGGCTGATATTCACCTACCAAGTCCAACCTATTCTCCGGCGGGTGGTGCGAACATTGGGATTTCTGACTTTATTGCTCCTAGTTGAGATAATAACTTGGGTTGCTTGGTCACTACGGCAAAGCTTATATAGTTGAAACATAAAAGTGCCCGCTCGTCGGTAGTCGGTGGAAATGCAGAGCGTCAAAGTTATGACTAGAGTAAAACGAACTCAAGCAGCAGAACTTGAAGTCAGGTTGCTGCGCGAAGGAATTACAGAATCGACTCATCGCGTCCAAGCGGTTGTCTGTGACGACAAGGGGCGCGTGCTTTCCGTAGCCGGTGACAAAGAAACCGCCACCTTCGTCCGTTCATCACTGAAGCCTTTTCAAGCGCTAGCCGTGACCACCACCGGCACGATGCAACGCTACGACCTCACAGAGCGAGATTTAGCGATCGTTTGTAGCTCTCACAAAGGGACAACAGAGCAAGCGCGGCAGGCATTTAATATCCTGTGGCGCTCTGATGTGGATGCCACCATACTTCAATGTCCCATCCCATCGGGAAAAGAAAGTCCCCTACAACACAATTGCTCTGGCAAACATGCGGGAATGCTGGCTGTCTGTCGGCAACGGGACTGGCCGGTGGAAACTTACTTGCGGCGCTTTCATCCCGTGCAGCAGCTGATCTTGAGCAAAGTCGCAGAGCTGCTGCGGATGCCAGCTGATGAGTTTATCGGTGCTCGGGATGATTGTGGTGCCCCTACCTATGTGATGGAACTGGGACAAATGTCTAGTTTGTATGGACAGCTGACCTCCGGTGACAATCTGGATATGGAGCGCATTGTCCGGGCGATGATAAATCACCCGACTCTGATAGCTGGAGTTGGTGAGTTTGACAGCGAACTCATGACGGCGAGTTTAGGAGAACTCGTCAGCAAAGCTGGTGCTGAAGGAGTTCAGTGCATTGGTAGGGTAGGCGAGGGCATGGGATTAGCCATTAAAGTGATGGATGGATCCAAACGGGCTAAACATGCTGTGGCGATTCATTTACTGAAGCAGCTAGGTTGGATAACGCCGGCAGTAGCGGAAAATCTGGCTGAGAAGTTCATGACATTGACTGATTTCAAGCGCTTGGAGGTGATTGGGGAATTATCGATGATCTGAAAAAAAAATTTTTTTCAGATCTCAGAATCTCTCAAACTCTGTCAGGGAGAGGCTTTCCAGAGGATCGGAGCGTAGTATGAAGAAATTTTTCACAAAATTTGTTCAAATTGGGTTGCCAGATCTGTTTTTTTTAGTTATAGTAGATTTATCGACGCGGGGTAGAGCAGTCTGGTAGCTCGTCGGGCTCAAACCGCAAGGTTGACTAAGCGCTTGATAGTTAATCTCGCAGTGGGCGGTACAGGAGGAAACTCCAGTGCGATTACCTGTCAAACTCGGGGAAGCCGGTAGCGCGGTAATCCCGAACCAAGCTCCAGCAATGGAGAAGGCGTAGAGACTGGAAGGCAGGCACCCTAACGGTAAGGCCGAAGGTGAAGGGACAGTCCAGACCACAAACCGGTTCATCCGGGCAGCGAAAGCTGTAGGTGGTATGCATAACCCGAAGGTCAGTGGTTCAAATCCGCTCCCCGCTACCAAATATCAATAAAGGCAAAGCCCTGCAATCAGAAATGGTTGCAGGGCTTTGTCGATCTAGTGTCAGTGGTTAGTTGTTAGTTGTCAGTGTTGAGCGTTCACTCAGCCTGGTACGTGCTCACGGGAGCATCTCCAATGCAAGAATTAAGAAACCAGGTTTTTCCTATACGCAGTGCCGCAAGCTGCGCCGCACGCTGCGCGCCGGAGCGCTAAAAACCTGGTTTCTGGGCATATGGCCGCAGCAAAGATGTAGCCCGTGCTGGTCGTGGCTGTAACTTACTCAACTTGTCTCGTTATATCGTACTTGTAGCGTCTGGTGGGCGGTGGAAGGTGCTGGTGGTGGGCGGTGCCCACCTACATAGAGCGTATCTGCATAAGTCCTGAACAGGCATGAGTGTAATATTTTCTTATGCCTCGTTCCCTGGCTCCGCCTGGGAACGCAAGGGGTAGAGTGGAGAAGACAGGAGAACCGAAAATATGGGTTTGGCAGAATTATAAAACAGAATCATTATATTAAAAAGTTGTCAATTGTCGGTTGTCAGTTGGCGGTCGCTAACAAGGTTATAATTAACAAAATGTCAAGAAACAAAAGAGATTATCATCAAGGTAAATAGGCTCGGTAAACAGGAAATATGTAGAGGATAAATAATTGATTGACCGGGAACCAATACGGGTAATGTTAGGACAAGAGAATAAGGATTAGAGATTAAAAAATTTCAGATTTAGTTGCGCTCAGGAGTGTGATAATGCTAGGAGAAAATCAAGCAATAAGTTCAAAGGATCGCTTGCCTAAAACTCAAACAGATACCCAGATGAGATGAACGGGGAGTGAGGAGAACACCGATTGTGCATCATAGGGTTGAGGGTATAGATATAAGTAGGTAAAGACAGTACAGGGGAGAGGAAAAAATGGATATTAAATTGAAACGCCCGATTTTAATCGGTGGAGTTGGTCTATCTCTGGCACTATGGTTATGGGAAAGTATCCAGCAAGAAATGGGTCAGCTGTCAGAGTTGACAATGATGGGCGCGATCGCCCTAACTGGGATCTGGTGGTTCAAGCAAAAAACTGCTAGTAATCTGCAATTGTCAGGATTGGAACCAGTGGATAGGGAAAAGGTGGAACAGGCGATCTCCCAAATCAACGGGGCTATTAACCAGTTGTCAGCGGAAAACCAGGATGTCTCGACCTGGCGGAAAAGGGTTGAACAACTGACCAAGCAATTAGATAGAAAGTCAATTCGCCTGGCTGTCACCGGTGGAAAAAGCGTGGGTAAAACGAGCGCGATCCAAAATTTGGACTCTAACTGGGATCTCCAAGAGACACCCGCCTTATTTGTTGCTGACGATGGAGAAACGACAGCAGCAGAGGAGATATTGTCGGCCCTCGGATTTAGTGCTGTTTGTGACGGCCGGAGACCTGACTGACTCAGAATTTCAAACTTTGCAGCAACTAGCAGCACTCCACCAGCGGACTGTACTGGCATTCAACAAGCAAGACCAGTATTTGCCAGCAGAACAACCGGTGATATTGGATCGGCTGCGGCAGCGGACAGCAGGAATCTTGGAGTCAAAAGATGTGGTGGCGATCGCCGCTAACCCCGATGCCATCAAGGTGCGCAAGCATTCGGAAGATGGTGAGGTAAAGGAATGGATGGAAAACCAACAACCGCAGATCGCACCCCTGACAGAAAGGTTAAGTCACATCCTGGAAACGGAAGCTCAACAGTTGGTGTGGGCCACAACGAAGCGCCAAGCTGATATCCTCAAAGCTGAAGTGAAAGAAGTCCTAAATGGACTGCGACGCGATCGGGCCCTGCCGATTATCGAGCAATATCAGTACATCGCTGCTGCTGCGGCCTTCGTCAACCCCGTTCCGGCCTTGGATTTACTGGCAACTGGGGCAATTAATGGCCAGTTGGTGATGGATTTGGGAGCAGTTTATCAGCAAAAATTAGACCTCGATCGGGCCCAGAAAGCTGCTGGCACGATCGGCAGTCTGATGCTGAAACTGGGTTTAGTGGAACTTACCACCCAAACCATTAGTGGCATCCTGAAAAGTCATGCCGTCACCTACGTTGCAGGTGGAGTCGCCCAGGGAGTCAGTGCTGCTTATTTGACTCGATTAGCGGGTTTAAGCTTGATTGAATATTTCCAAGCTCAGGATCTGAGTGTAGAAGAAGGTTTCAATCTTGACAAGCTGGGAGAAACCCTGAAAAATGTGTTTCAACAAAATAACCGCATGGCATTTTTACAGGGTTTTGTCAAGCAAGCGGCAGGCCGTCTGGTGCCCGTTGAACCCAAATTAGCAGAGAAAGCTGTTAGTTAGTTGTTAATTAATGGTTAATGGTTAATAGTTGACCATTAACCATTAACAATATAATCTATTGACCGGGATTATGCATCGATTACGTATCTACGATATAGACGGCACCATCACCAAACCAGACCATGATTTATGGTATTTGACGACTCGTTCTTTGTCTGAAGATATCAGCAGATTTGACCAATATATTAAATCATGGAAGCAGAACTTGAAGGATGGAGCATCGACCTATGAATCATCTAAGTTGATGATGGAAAAGGGTATTGAATGCATCTCGCATCAAACAACGGGCAAGAGAAATATCTGACGCTCTTATTCAAAACAACCAATATTACTCAGGTGCAATAAAGCACATCTCTGCTTCCATAGATGCTGGCTTGGGAATTGTTTTCTCAACAACAAATTATTGCGAAGCAGCAGAAGCTTTTCTAAACCGATTAGTCGCTCAAGGATTACTCAAAGAGCGTCATCAAGATAAAATTATATGTTCTGGCTCTATCTTCGATTGGGAAAGGCGATCGATCGCCCATTTCAACATGGGGAAAGGCAAGATTGCTGGCCTTTCTAAAACATTGAGAATTCCAGTTGACGAACTATCTAATTATACAGATTCAGTTTATGGTGACGATCCTCAGGGGAATGATTCAGGTATTTTATCTCTTTCAGACAGGGCATTTGTCATAGCTAATCCCCAAAACTCAGAGATACCTCTTCCAGCAAATATGATTCGTACTTCATGGGAAGATATCCTCAAAAATTACTTCTGACTTCTTGCTTACGCTGGGACTCCGGCTAATACCATCGGCCCTTGCTCTGATTCGGTTGCTGTTGCCAGCAGCGGAGGTACAGGTAGGGAAGATATCCCCATATTGATTATCGGTGCTGAAAAACTCATCTTATTGATTGGTAATTAGTTATGTTGACAGAGATCTTTTCCGATTAATTTTAAATGCGCCGCTCTCTTTAATCTTAACACAACTTATTGCTATTTTCCTTCTTTATTTCTGAATTGTATCGACGCTTTGTTGATTTTTCCTAGCTTTTCTCAACTTATTCATCCTACTCCGAGAACGAGGAATTGGCCGTTTTGCGGAAGAGGCAGTAAACATTTGCACTGTTCCCAGGAATAATACTATTTGTAGCATCCCGATCGCAAGGGTTGATTTGAAATATTCTTGCTCGCTCTTCATAGGGTTGACGAAATGGAAACGAATTACTTGGCAGGTTGGCGGGTTCTCAATTAGATATTCCCGCCAACTTGACAATAACAAAGTATTTCATCTGGTGCAAATACTTAAATTATTAACACTGTTGCCTGCGACCTTGTCTGGAGATCAAAAGTTATTGGCATTGACTATATCCTGATTGGATGAAGTATCATCGATCCACCCCATTAAGAGTATTATTGGCATCATAGCCATTAACCAGGGCAATTGCTTGCTTGAGTGCGTCCTTGCGCTCCATCACCAGGTGTTGCGGAGGTAACATTTGCAAAATGCCAAATTTTTCCAACCGCCGTTTGATTTTGCCTGCGGCACCGACAATGAAGACGTGACGACCGTTATCGCAAGCTTCTTTGATCGCATTCTCGATCGCCAGAGAAGAAGTGACGCCTAGCAGGGGCACGTCGCTGAGATCCAGAATCAGCACCTCGTGGTCTTTCATTGCTGTTTGCTGGCGGGCGATCGCCTTAGAAACCCCAAAGATCATCGGACCGCTGAGGTGGAACAAGAGCACGCGACCATCAGCTTGATTGAGTAGTTTTTTCTCTTCCGGACTCAAGAGGATTTCATCATCAGCATCAGTAACCGTCTTGACATCCTTAGATTGCAGATCTGTCAGGCGCTTAATTGTCAACAAATTAGCTACAAAAACCCCAAGCCCTACAGCAGCAATCAAGTCAACAAATACAGTCAGTCCGATCACCCCGTACATAATCAAAGCACCCTTAATGGATACTTGATGAGCGCGTTTGAGGAAACTCCAATCGATAATATCAATCCCGACCTTGAGGGCGATGCCAGCGAGGACTGCTAGGGGAATATTCTGGGTCAAACCCCCTGCCCACAAGACAACAATCAGCAAGATGCTAGCGCGAGTTAGGCCAGATATTGCAGTTTTGCCACCGCTTTGGATATTGACCACGGTTCCCATGGTCGCACCAGCTCCGGCAATTCCTCCGAATAGTCCAGAAGCCAGGTTCCCCAGACCTTGACCGATCAATTCTTTATCCGAGTTATGTTGGGTACGAGTCAAGCTATCAGCGATCACCGAGGTTAGCAAAGCGTCAATGCAACCGAGCATTGCTAGCACGACAGCATCGACTAACATCGTCTGCAGTTGCTCTACGGTAAAGAAAGGCATATTCAAGCTGGGCAAACCACTGGGTATCTCCCCAATCCGTCGAATATCAACATCCCCGAAGAACATCACCGAAACCACGGTCCCCACGATTAATGCCACCAGTTGCGGCGGCACCACTCGCCTCATTTGCTTCGGCGTTAAGAACAGAATGGCTACTGTCAAGGCTGCCAAACCAGTCTCGATCGGATTCATATTTGCCAATAAGTTGGGGATGTTGCTGATTACCCCGATGACGCCGCCCTTGGGGTTGGCCTGTCCGAGGAAAGGACCGATCTGCAGAAAGATCATAATCAGTCCAATTCCCGACATGAAACCCGAAATCACGGTGTAGGGCATCAGGGTAATGTACTTACCCAACTTCAATAAACCGAAGACGATCTGAAATATTCCTGCCAGCATCACCACGGTAAAGGCCATTGCTAAACCGTTTTCTGGGTTAGCGGCAGTCAGAGAGGCGATTACTGCCGTCATTACCACGGTCATCGGACCGGTGGGTTCGGAAATCAAGGTCGGGGTGCCGCCGAACAGGGCGGCAAACAATCCTACTAATACGGCTCCGTAAAGACCGGCTTGTGCTCCAGCGCCCGAGGCGACGCCGAAGGCTAGAGCCATTGGTAGAGCGATAACTGCGGCTGTGACACCTCCGAAGATGTCGCCGCGCAGATTCCTGAAATGTATCTGATTAAACACTTTCATAACGGTAAGGTAGAGATGCGAGCACTTCAACCTCTGGGGTACGATGTTTCCATGATAGTCCTGTTAAGTTTTGTTTAGAAACATTAACGCCCTCAATTTTCTTCACAATTTCTTATGGTTATCATTCGCCCAATCAGAGAAAATATGTTAAGGCTGAAGAAAACTCAGCAGTAAGCCCACTCCAGCTACTAGATATAGGGGGGTCAAACCCCGATCCAATATTCATTACCGGAATTTTTGGTTGTTGCTCTCACAACTCACCCGGGACAGTTAATGCTGCCTTAACCTGGGCAAACACCGTCTGCCAGTCTCCCGGTTTTGCTTGACGAAATAGCCGCATTGTCGGATACCAGGGGCTATCCGATCGATCGAGCAACCAGCGCCAGTCAGGAGAAAAAGGTAGCAGCACCCAGACAGGTTTTCCTAAAGCACCTGCTAAATGGGCAACTGATGTATCTACAGATATAACTAAGTCTAATTGTGAGATAACGGCAGCAGTATCAGCGAAATCATGCAACAGCTCTCTTAAATCCTGTATAGGTGCCCCATCCAGGATATCTGTATGTTCCTTTTGCAGACTATAAAGAGAAACCCATGGGATCTGGGACAGTTCCAGAAATAGGGAAACTGGACAAGACCGCTTGCTAGCTGCATGACTTTTAGCAGCCCACACAATGCCGACTTTTACCTCTCCTTCCGTTCGTAGTAATTCACTGTACTTGACGGCGCCTTCCGCGTGCTCTTGTCCTGAAGGACGCGGCAACGCTCCAGGCACCGCGGCGTCCTTCTCTTCAGCGTACAAATAGGGTATTCGAGCCGGAATAGTTTCTATAGTCGTACCCAGGATGCGGGGGAGACTCATTAGGGGGACTTGCAGGTCAAAGGCTGGTAATGGTTCGCCCTTGACTACCACCTCTTGAATCCCAGAGACCGTAGTAAACAAGCGCCTGAGAGCCCGATTGGTTTCCAAAATTACTTTACCAGCACCCCGCTGGGCTACTAAGGGCGCGTAACGGACGAACTGGATAGCGTCCCCGTATCCCTGTTCTGTATGTAGGAGAATAGTTTTTCCTGCCAGTGGCGAACCATCCCAAAGAGGTTTTCCCAAGATTTGTTCCGGGGTCGGAGGCTGTGCTTTTAGGCGCCAGCGCCATTCATATTCTACAAATCCTTGCTGAAAGTCCTGCAATGATAACAAACACATTCCCAGATTTAAGTGGGTCTCTGCTTGATCTGGCTTTAAGGCAATAGCATGGCGGAAATAGCTCATCGCCTCTTGTAATTTCAGTTGTTCTTGCAGGGCAACACCCAGGTTGCTGTAGGCATCGGCAAAGTCTGGTTTCAGGGCGATCGCCTTTTGGTAGCATGCGATCGCCTCTGCTAAGTTCCCCCATCTTTGATAGCAGTTACCCAACTGATTGTAAAATTTCGCCTTTGGTTTAATGGCAATGGCTTTTTTACAATAGGCGATCGCCTCTTCTCTGCGGTTTGGCTTTTCCATAATTTTGGCTGCATTATAGTAAGCATCCGCACATTTGGGGTCAATGCTAATGACCTTTTCGTAGCAGGCGAGCGCCTGTTGGTAATGAGCGCTCGCCTCTTGATAACGCTTTTCCTTCTTCAGCATCGCCGCCAATTTTTCATGGGCCGCGCCATTCCGGATCAGCAGCTCGATCGCCTCTAATCTTTTTCCCTGTTTTTCCAGGGCCACAACCAGGTTATCATAAGCATCGAAATAATCAGGCTTCACTGCGATCGCCTGTTTGTAGGCAGCGATCGCCTGTTCTATTTTCCCCTGTTCCCAGAAGCAAGCCCCCAGATTATTATAAGTCTCAGGCCAATCTGGCTTTATGGAGATCACCTGTTGGAAATAGTTGATCGCCCGATCGTATTCCTGCGTCTGATAAGCAATAATTCCCAGCATCCGCATAGCCTCGACTAATTCTGGCTGCTGGGAAAGCATCGCCAAATAAACAGCCCTCGCTTTATCCAGACGTCCGGCTTTGTAATGACTCAAAGCCTCTCTTAATCGATCATTATCTGCTTGCTGTACCATTTTACCTCCTAATCATGACAGACAAACCAAGGTTAATTATAGTTGCAATTTTCAGGAACAGCAAGTTCCTGGAAGGAGTTTTCTTCTGATTCTACATCTACTGGGTTGGGGGTTGGGGGTTGGGGGTTAGGAGAGTTGGTGGTAGAGTACCCAACTTCCGACCGCAAGCTGCAAGGTTATTGCTTGCAGTCTGCTCGGTTATTGCTCGCAGAGTAGCTGAGGGTTAGGGGTGGGTGCTCTCGGACACGAGTCGTGGGTTGCCTCAGCCCCAACATGCAGCTTAGATGCGTGACAGCTTATAATTAGCATAGCTTATAGTTATCATAAAAAATCAAAATCCCAAAAAAGTAATTTATGTATCAGAGACTACAAAAAAGTCTAAATGGATAATCTATAGTTGGATATGACGACAGTCGGGCTGGTATTACACCAGCACCTCTGCTCAAGAATCAGAAACTGAAAAGAAACCAATCTAACCAAAAAAGGAGAAAGATAATGTCAACAGTAACCTTCGGGACACTCCAATACAACCCCTTTGGGCTCAGAAATGTAGGGCAATATAGCAGCCCCACTTTGGCTGATATTGATGGCGACGGGGATCTAGATCTTTTTCTGGGAAACAAGAACGGCAAGATCATCTATTTCAAAAACAAGGGTACTGCTAGCGCTCCCACCTTCGGGACACCCAAAAACAATCGTTTTGGGCTCACAGCTGTAAACTATTCTAGCAAACCCACGTTTGCCGATATTGATGGCGACGGAGATCTAGATTTTTTTCTGGGAGAATATCATGGCTTGATCATATATCAGGAAAACCAGGGTACTGCTAGCAGTACCGCCTTCGGGAGAGTCCAAATCAACCCCTTTGGGCTCGCAGATGTAGGGTTTGATAGCAGCCCCACCTTAGCCGATCTTGATGGCGACGGGCTTCTAGATCTTTTGGTGGGAAACTCCGACGGCAAGATCATCTATTTCAAAAACAAGAGTCTCGATATAGAGCTCTCTGACAGCAGCATCTCCGAAAACTCGGATGAGGGTGCAGTAGTGGGGACTTTCTCCATTACCGACCCCAACAATGAAGATACCTTTACCTACCAGTTGGTAGCGGGTGCAGGAGATACGGATAACGCTGCCTTCACCATTGACGGGGACGAACTGCAAATCAACAGTTCCCCAGACTTTGAAACTCAGTCGAGTTACAGCATCCGCGTCCAAACTACCTCAACTGCTGGGCTGAGTTACTCGGAGATCTTCACTATTAATGTCAAGGATGTTAATGAAGACCTATTGGATAGCAAGGATTATCAGCCCATGAAAGCTCTATATGAAGGCACGGGTGGGGCTGATTGGAAGAAAAATCGAGGCTGGGTTGACTGGGATTTCAAGAGCAAAACTCCCCCCAAAGCTTCTATTGTTGCTGGTTGGCATGGGGTGAGGGTAAGTGGCAACAGGGTGACGGGTCTCTTCCTGTCCAACAACCAACTGGATGGCACCATCCCGAAGGAGTTAGGGAATCTGGAGAATTTGGAATGGCTCGTCCTGTCCAACAACCAACTGGATGGCAGCATCCCGAAGGAGTTAGGGAATCTGAAGAATTTGGTAGTGCTCAATTTGTCTAACAACTTCCTGACTGGCAACATCATTACGGAGTTAGGGGATCTGGAGAATTTGGGATGGCTTAGCCTGTACAATAATCAACTGACTGGCGGCATCCCGACGGAGTTAGGGGATCTGAAAAAGTTGACATCGCTCAACTTGGGCCAAAATCAACTAACTGGCGGCATCCCGACGAATTTAGGGAATCTGAACAATTTGATATTGCTCAGCCTGTTCCGCAACCCCCTGACTGGCACCATCCCGACGACGTTAGGGAATCTGGTGAATTTGATAGATCTCAGGCTGTCCCAGAACTCCCTGACTGGCACCATCCCGACGACGTTAGGGAATCTGGTGAATTTGAAAGGCTCTCCCTGGACAAGAACCAACTGAGTGGCAGCATCCCGAGTCAGTTAGGGAATCTGGACAATTTGGAATCGCTCTACCTAGACAACAACTCTTTGAGCGGTTCGATCCCCTCTAAGTTATTCTCCCTCAGCAATTTGAAAGTGTTCTCGTCCGACCTGGGCCCGACGGGCACTCGACATGAGGACATTCTCCGGGGCACTGCCAGCGCAGAAATAATTGCAGGTTTAGGAGATCAAGACAAGCTTTACGGAAACGACGGCGACGACAGCCTTTACGGAAACTATGGCAACGACATCCTCTATGGCGGAAATGGAGATGATCTCCTCTACGGCGGAAATGGAAAGGATACTCTCACAGGAGGATATGGCGCCGATACTTTTATCTCGGCGCCGGGCGATGATGGCGAGGATAGCGGCGATACCATCGTAGACTTTGAACTTGGCATCGACTCCATCAGGGTAAAAGGAGGGAGTTCCGCCAAAACGCAGATCGTCTTTCAGGGCGGAAATACTCTGATTAAAGTTGGAGATGAAACCCAGGTTACTCTACTGGACATTGATTTGACCCTGAGTAATCTTGATGATTTCATTAACTTCTTTTGAAGTTTACCAGGAACGAGGGGCCCGACTACTAGAACTTAGCCCACGCGGAGGGCCCCCTCCGCTGCGCGGGCTATACATGTAAGTAGTTAGACAAAAATAATTGCACATAGCCATGGGCGCGAGAGAGTGTGTGAAATTAATTGTTTCTATGTACTAAAATGGTACAGCAAGCAGATAATGATCGATTAAAAGAGGCTTTGGGTCATTACAAAGCCGGACGTCTGGATAAAGCGAGGGCTGTTTATTTGGCGATGCTCAAACAGCAGCCTCATCAGGTAGAAGCTATGCAGATGCTGGGAATTATTGCTTATCAGACGCAGGAATACGATCGGGCGATCGGCTATTTCCAACAGGTGATATCTATAAAGCCAGATTGGCCTGAGACTTATAATAATCTGGGGGCTAGCTTCTGGGAACAGGGGAAAATAGAACAGGCGATCGCTGCCTACAAACAGGCGATCGCAGTGAAGCCTGATTATTTCGATGCTTATGATAACCTGGTTGTGGCCCTGGAAAAACAGGGAAAAAGATTAGAGGCGATCGAGCTGCTGATCCGGAATGGCGCGGCCCATGAAAAATTGGCGGCGATGCTGAAGAAGGAAAAGCGTTATCAAGAGGCGAGCGCTCATTACCAACAGGCGCTCGCCTGCTACGAAAAGGTCATTAGCATTGACCCCAAATGTGCGGATGCTTACTATAATGCAGCCAAAATTATGGAAAAGCCAAACCGCAGAGAAGAGGCGATCGCCTATTGTAAAAAAGCCATTGCCATTAAACCAAAGGCGAAATTTTACAATCAGTTGGGTAACTGCTATCAAAGATGGGGGAACTTAGCAGAGGCGATCGCATGCTACCAAAAGGCGATCGCCCTGAAACCAGACTTTGCCGATGCCTACAGCAACCTGGGTGTTGCCCTGCAAGAACAACTGAAATTACAAGAGGCGATGAGCTATTTCCGCCATGCTATTGCCTTAAAGCCAGATCAAGCAGAGACCCACTTAAATCTGGGAATGTGTTTGTTATCATTGCAGGACTTTCAGCAAGGATTTGTAGAATATGAATGGCGCTGGCGCCTAAAAGCACAGCCTCCGACCCCGGAACAAATCTTGGGAAAACCTCTTTGGGATGGTTCGCCACTGGCAGGAAAAACTATTCTCCTACATACAGAACAGGGATACGGGGACGCTATCCAGTTCGTCCGTTACGCGCCCTTAGTAGCCCAGCGGGGTGCTGGTAAAGTAATTTTGGAAACCAATCGGGCTCTCAGGCGCTTGTTTACTACGGTCTCTGGGATTCAAGAGGTGGTAGTCAAGGGCGAACCATTACCAGCCTTTGACCTGCAAGTCCCCCTAATGAGTCTCCCCCGCATCCTGGGTACGACTATAGAAACTATTCCGGCTCGAATACCCTATTTGTACGCTGAAGAGAAGGACGCCGCGGTGCCTGGAGCGTTGCCGCGTCCTTCAGGACAAGAGCACGCGGAAGGCGCCGTCAAGTACAGTGAATTACTACGAACGGAAGGAGAGGTAAAAGTCGGCATTGTGTGGGCTGCTAAAAGTCATGCAGCTAGCAAGCGGTCTTGTCCAGTTTCCCTATTTCTGGAACTGTCCCAGATCCCATGGGTTTCTCTTTATAGTCTGCAAAAGGAACATACAGATATCCTGGATGGGGCACCTATACAGGATTTAAGAGAGCTGTTGCATGATTTCGCTGATACTGCTGCCGTTATCTCACAATTAGACTTAGTTATATCTGTAGATACATCAGTTGCCCATTTAGCAGGTGCTTTAGGAAAACCTGTCTGGGTGCTGCTACCTTTTTCTCCTGACTGGCGCTGGTTGCTCGATCGATCGGATAGCCCCTGGTATCCGACAATGCGGCTATTTCGTCAAGCAAAACCGGGAGACTGGCAGACGGTGTTTGCCCAGGTTAAGGCAGCATTAACTGTCCCGGGTGAGTTGTGAGAGCAACAACCAAAAATTCCGGTAATGAATATTGGATCGAGGTTGAGAATAGAGATGAAAGGGGTTAACTCTATGTCGCCCCCCCAGTGCCACGGTCCGGACTATTGCTCGATCGTCATCATCCACCAGCATAAATTTCCAATAGGTCGCCTCTGTCTCTTGATAGGAGTTAGACAACATTAAATCAGATAGTTGGGTCTTGCGCACCGCTCATCTGACTGACTTGACTCGCACAACTTTTTTTCTTGAACTCACATTAATTAATTATTCTTAAGAACAAACAACTAACAGCTAACAACAAACAAAAAATCAGGGCTCGATCGGGCAGCGGAGGGGGCCCAGCATCGGAAGGCGTCGGGCCCTGCCCCTGCAACTTAAAACTCGAAACTCTCTTCACCGGTACCTTGATGTATGGTTTTTACCCATTTCAGGCGTTTAGGTCTGACTGAGATCCGGGCAGCGGTACTAGCGACAATCAGCAACCAGTGCAGCATATATAAAGTGCCGCGCATTGTCTGAAGTAAGGTCACCAAAATTTTCCGCAGACTGGCGCACTCTCCCGACTCTTTAGAGATCCGCCGCAAACCCGTAAACATGGCCACCAATGACATGCCCAGCATCAGAGCAGTCATCGGACTCAGCACCGGCAGTCGGTTGCGAGCGATCGCCATCAAGCAGTCTGGCAGAGCAGCATTGGGTAAGAAATACTGGATCATCCAGAACATGAACATATCCCAAGTTTTGCGCCACCCCATCCGGTTGCTAAAAATCAGCCGCCAGTAGTCCAGATAGCGTTGATATCCCCCTTCGCTCCAGCGGTTGCGCTGATGCCAAAGGGATAGAGCACTGGTAACACCTTCTTCAAGCACAGCGGGTTCGAGCATAAATTCAATATCCCACTGGTTCAGATGTAAGCGGATAGTTAAATCCAGGTCATCAGTGATCGTCTCCTCATTCCAGCCCCCACAGCTATACATTGCCTCCCGGCGGACGAACTGACCGTTACCCCGCAGTTCTCCAATGCCGGAGATCGCGGTCCGCTGCTGCTGGAAATAGCTATCGAGGCCCATTTCAGCGCTTTGTCCCCGGGTCCAGAAGTTGACCCCCTCATTAGCGATCGCCTTGCGCATCTGCACCGCCCCCACCTGGGACCGTTGAAACATCGGCAACACCCGTTTGAGCATATCCGGCTTCACCTGAGCATCAGCATCAAAGACCGCCAAGACCTCCCCTTTTGTCAGGGGCAATACCTGATTTAGGGCCCCTGATTTCCCGCCAGTAGCATTTGCTGCACGGCGGAGCACTTTCAGCTGGTCATATTTTGTCTGCATGCTTGACAACACCAGTGCGGTTGAGTCTGTACTATAATCGTCTATCACCCATACTTCATATCTTTCGCTAGGATAGTCCTGATTGCAGAGCATCTGCACCAGCCTACCAATGACAGCTTCTTCATTTTTCGCTGCCACCAGCAAAGATACATAGGGCCATTCACAGAGGGGTTCATCCGACAATGGTTTTGGCACCAGCAATCTTTGAGCAGTCAACACCCGCACCGCATGAATTGACATGATCGCAGTCATCCCGACCACGAACCCAAAACCCCAAGAAAATAAATGTAGGGCGATCGTCCCACTCCAAATCACGATCAACAGCACAGCTGCTTTGCGTCTGCGTCCTGAATAGCCCCGATACTCAACCGATGTCTCGACCGAAGCATCTCTTTGTGTATCTTGACAAGTCTGAGAGGCGCCGCAGCCCGTAGAGGCAGCGCAGCCCGTAGAGGCGAGCGGTGAGTGCTTGTCAACAGAGACAGCAGGTTTGTCAGACAATAAGCTACAAGCCTCCTCTATTGAGTAGCCATCCTTTTCTGACCAGGAATTCTCCGACATAAGTACTTTTACATTAGAATTATTTTTGACACATAATAGTCATACCTCGTCGAATCTCAATCCTGATGTCCTGTTTGCCGCCTGGTCTCCTGGGTAGTGCTTCTAGAACTCCCAGGAGACACGGCCACCAGTTGTGCAGCGCTTCGATGTGCTCTGCGCGCGCTAATCGCACTGCTTAATGTACTCTGTGTGCGCCTCGTTCCCAGGCTCCGCCTGGGAACGCACTACGCAGAGCATTAATCGCACATCGGTATCTCCCCGTCCTTGTGCGATTAGGCGGCTGTCCGGAGAGACCTCGCCCCGATATCTTCTCTTTTGTGCGGGTCCCCACCAGTTGTGCGACTAGCGTTTCCGGGAGACATCGAACTCCGAGAAGCTATCGAAGGGGGACACTCGGGCACAGCCGCAAGTCCAATCGACGAATTCGCTTTCTGTTTGATACGCACGCTCCCGGCCCCCACCGCTGCACGGGGATTCCCTCTATTATAGGCAATTAGGCGTTGCACATTTTGGGGATGATGCCTACGCATGCACATAACTTAAACTGGCTTGTAGTCTAGGTTTAAGACTTCTGCAACTATGCCCATCATCCCGTAATTGTGCAACGCCGGCAATTATATCGCCTCGTTCCCACGGCTCTGCCTGGGAATGTAATCTTTGTTAAACTAAACTAGTGATTGCCCTCGTTCCCACGGCTCTGCCTGGGAACGCGTGCCGGGACTGGCGATCGCCTGCTCTACTGTGCTGGGACTGTGCGAGACTGGTGATAGGGTACTGCCTATGACAACAGACAACTGACCACGTACCAGTATCCAGCCACCCGATGCCAGATCTCATGCTCACAACTAACCACTAACAACTGACAGAAGATGGGAGTATGGACCACCTAGAGAAGATCCAGCCAGCCGATAACCGCGCCGTGGGTGTATATCTGCCTTACTACCAAAGGAACAAGCGGACATGGTTACCGAAAGCGATCTGCCTCTATCAAAAGGCGTCTTTGGAAGGTGAGCGTAAAATAGAAGGGGGTGAAAGCATCCTGTTCCTGGCAACGTGGTTAGTTTCTACCCTACCAGCAGATATGACTCGTTGCCAGCTCCAGTTTGATGGCAATGCGGATCTGACTTACGAACTGGAGCTGGTAAATCATATGTTTGTCGATTTCCTGATTGAGGTGATGATGAACTACAAGCGTTCTCAGGCGACAGATTTTCCACAAGCTTTTTACCGTAAGCTGTTACGCTTGGATGCGGATGAAGAAGAAGATGAATAATTCTGTCGGAGAGGAGAAGGTGCCAAAGTACTCTAGATATCTCCTAGTTGGCTCTCTGGAGGCTAACACTGGTAAGTCAGCTACCGTTCTGGGACTGGCGAGTCAGTTGCGCGAGAAGGGACTGCCCATAGTCTACGGGAAGCCTCTGGGAAACAGTATCGGCTCGAAAAATGCACGTTCCCAGGCAGATCCGTGGGAACGAGGGCCCCAAGTAGGGGACGCCGATGTTGAGTTTATTGCTTCAACTCTGGAACTGCCACCCGCTCTCCTGCTACCAACAATTCTGTGTGTGGATGAGCAGTCGATTGAAACTGGCCTATCTGTGGGTAAAGATTCGTCTGCGAAGACGCTACGCGATCGGTCCGCGGACGGCCCGAAAAATCGAACAGGCAGGTCAGGGTTACTTGAAATTTACTCCCAAGTGCCGTCGGACTCTCTGGTGTTGCTGGAAGGACCAGGAACGTTAGCAGAGGGTAGTTTATTTAATTTGTCTTTGCTACAGATAGCGACGGTGGTAGAGGCAGCGGTGCTACTGGTGGCGAGATTTAACTCAGAAGGGATGGTGGATGAGCTGTTGTCGGCAAAACAGCGCCTGGGCGATCGGTTGGTGGGAGTGTTGATTAACGATATTACCAATGAAAAGCGCGGAAATGTCCAACAAACCATTGTACCGTTTTTGGAAGCTCAGGGGATACCGGTGTTGGGCAAATTGCCCAGAAGCAATTTACTCCAAAGTGTAAGTGTTTTTGAACTGGTGCAGCAGCTAGATGCTGAGGTACTCTGTTGCCCAGACAGGCTAGATTTGATGGTGGAAAGCCTGAGAGTCGGGGCGATGAATGTTAACTCGGCGCTAAGATATTTCGCGAAAGGGGAAAATATGGCGGTGGTGACGGGAGGCGATCGCACGGATTTGCAGCTAGCAGCCCTGGAGACTTCTACTCAATGTCTGGTGCTGACAGGTCTGATCCCACCCTCGGAGATGATCCTCAACCGGGCGGAAGAGTTAGAGGTGCCGATTCTGTCGGTTGACAAAGATACCCTGAGTACGGTAGAAATCATTGACAGTACTTTTGGCAGAGTGCGCCTGCGGGAACCGGTGAAGGTGGAATGCATCCAAAAGCTGATGGCATCTCATTTTGATATTGACAGATTGCTGGAACTGCTGGGCCGCATCCCGGAGCACGAGCGCATAAGCGAGTGCGGAGAGGAGAGGACTGTGGCTCCGGCTGGGAAGGGTTGAAGGTGAATAGGGAACAAAGACGGAAGGCGGCCAAAAAGAAAGGTAAAGGCGATCGCGGTATCGGTGGTAATAATTGACTGACGGATATCTTGTGTTCCCTTCCTACTTCTGGCATTCAACAATTCCTTTTGCAGTCCAAAGCGATCTGGTATTTCCTTTAATGTGTTGCCGACATTCTCGTAACAGCGATCGCAGTGGAGTGAGAGAGGAGGCGATCGCTATTTTATTATGGTCAGCCATGACAGCGGACTATTCCTTTTTACTGCTATCCCCGAAAATAGGTGGAATATTATTTGAGCTAACTATCTTTCTTTTGGTAAACTTAGATTTATCGGGAGATCGCCTATTTGGAAAGGATTCCTGCTGGCTTCCCCGGTCAGATGCTTCTGTTGGTTGACTGGGGGCAGGTGTTTCTTTGAAAATCGGACTGAGAGGTTGCGATCCCCCCCTTCGAGATAGCTCCCGAACAGAAGGCGCGATCGGGTCTACCGTTCCGGAAAAATCGGAAGCTTCTTGGGTTTGCTCGCCTGGATCCTCTTCTATAAAGATCTGGGACACCAATGGTTTATCTGGCTGTGCCTCAACCTCCGACTTTGTCATGTCTGGGTTCGGCAATGAGAAAGCACCCCCCGGCTTGTTTCTCAAGATGGGAATACTTGAAGTCCTCTCTATCGGCTTAGTCCCGTCTTCATCTGTGGTAAATAAGCTAGACTCAGACGGCTTTTGATCCCGTTTAATCCTTGGAGGTTGAGCTAAAGTTTGTGAGTGTGGCAGTTCGACTTCCTGTTGTGGTAGGCTATCTGGCGTACCTGACAGAGAATCTGGTTCTAGTGGCTGCTTCCTGTACCCGATCGCAAGATTTGACCAGTTATCAGGCTCCCAAACAATTCTGCCTTGTACGGGTCCAGCGGATCCATCCGGCAAAGACTGAATTTTAGCACTTAGGGTGATGCTTCGTTTCAGGGAAGCCGAAACCAGAAAAATACTGCCGTAGATTAAAGTGTCTTGGGGAAGCCTATCGACGAGTAGTCTAATTTCACGGGCACCTGGGGTCAGCTGGTTGGGTTGCACGTCAACTTCAGAAATGCGCGATATCAGTTGACAGGGAACGGTGCGATTAGTTTAGCGTAAACTGACTTGACACAGTTAAAAAAAAAGAGACCGCTAGCAGGGTTCCATTAGCCCTGACAACTTACAGGTGATGGTGGTGCAAGCCACCCCGACTCTGCAGGAGTGAAAGCACAGTCCCTACAGCAGCGTCGTGTCCAGAGACGCCCACCCCTGTCGCTGCCGGGCAGGCGAGCGACAGGGTGGGCGCTCTCGGACACAATGGCATCAATCTGTAAAGCGGGGGCGTTCCCAGGCAGAGCCGTGGGAACGAGGACGCACTGACTGGTAGCCTAAACCGGTTAACGTCAAGCAAGTAACTATGATGAGCAAAAGCAAAGGTTCATATAAACGTCGTCAGTCAAAACCAGTGCAGCCAGGCTGATACACTGGCCCAAAAGGGAAAGGATACAGGTCATTGGCGGCTCGTTCCCCGACCAATAAGCACTGACAACAAACCCGGCGGAGAGAACCCATCTAACCTTTTTTTACTATGCGAATTCTATTGACAGGCCCGCCCGGGTCAGGAAAAAGCACCGTTGGAGAACTGCTGGCCGCCGCCTTTCCCCTAATCCACCTGGATTCGTACGGGAGCGTAAAACACGTCGCCTGCGAGAAAAAATGGATAGTAGGAACGGACGATCTGCCGATACTGGAGAACGCAGTTTACGAAGGTATATCTGATAATCTCAAAGGCGTGGCGACAGTTTTAAAGCCCGACGTCACCATCGTTCTGGATCGTCCGGTGACGGAAATTCAGATGGTGTACGCTGAACGAGGCAACGATGAGACGAATGCTTTCGCCGACGAATTCCGGGCGCTGGCGGGAAATACAAGTGAGGCGCTGAGATTAATAGAGAAATCCAAAGCTTTCGGTCGTGAGATGCGGGAAGCAGGATTTCGTGTCATGCACGACTACTGCCATGATATCTGCCAGGGATGGCAGCAAAGGCCGTATCCATGACAAGGATGACGAAACTGAGTCCCCGGATGAGGTGAAAGTCTCACGTCCGGTTTTGAAGACGAGTCGGTACGGTGACGTACTGGCTTAGTTTAATGGGCCAGTTGCCCCAAATGTAATGCTTGCGGATAATTCCAGTCGCCCTCTTCTGCAGGTATGCCCATGACTGTTCCTCGCAATACCAGAAGTCTACTTGCGCTATTTTCTCCCGTGACTTCAATTCTCAGATTGCACAAGCTGACTAGATCTGACTCGATCGACACCACCAGTCCTTTGAGCGACCAAATGGTTGCGCCTTGACCGTCTAAAATCAGGGGACGATCGATCGCAATCGGACCTGCATACTCTCCGCCAGCAGGCCGCAATTGCAACGTAGCTTCGTCCTCTAAGGAATCCAGTTGCATTTGTAGAGATAATCTCCCTTGTTTGCCTACTGGCTGAACTTTTAGGTCATCCAGCTTGCCGTCCGTCATAAAAACGAACATACATCGCTTGGCATCGACAAAACGTTCGACAAAGTATTTAACAGCGGGAGTCAGTGAAGTGCCTAAACCAAAGGTAACCTGGCTGGGACCATTGATAGCTATTGTCCGACATTGCTCCTCAGTAAAATCTCCCAATACTTCCTTTTTACTGCCATCACCGCACGCCCAATAAATCACCGTAGTGCCGCCATCGGCATCAAAATTTCCAGCAAAATAGGCGATGAATTCTCTAGCTAAGGGTTGGACAATATTAGGAGTCGCCCGTAAATATCCCCGATCGATTGCATCTTCATAAGCCTGCTTTTGAAAAGATTTAACAGTTCTTCCATCTTCGTTACGAGTTTCAATCCATTCCCTCTTCTCGTAATCCTTCGCCACATCTGGGGGAACTTTACCTTCAAGTGCTCGCCCGTACCAGCTCTTCATAGAAGCACTGGCATCTAACGCCACACCTGTACGCCAGCCTTCAGCTTCACTTCCTTGAGGTTCCATCAGGATGGTAAACTGAACCTGGTTTGGGGACTGTCGAAGCTGTCAGCAATAAGCAGGTAAACACAAATAAACTAGCTTATGTTAAGAAATGTAAAAAGATGATCTATTTCTGGGAGAGGCTTTCAGCCAATTTAACAAAAATTTACATAGTTGAGTTTAATTATGCACACCTACTTAAGTGCGAGGGCCCAGATGATGGAGGTTTGCCTGCCCAAAAAACAGCTGAGGCCCTGTTGCAGTCAGTTCCGCAAATCCAGGGAATCTAGAGTCCGATTCCTAGAACGGCCAGTGCTCCCGACCGCATCAAGTCAGCACATACCCATAACTCCTCGGCATGTGCTACAATAGTTAGGTTGTTCAGCCAAATAAAACCTACTGGCTTTGATTCAATCGATCGAGCTACCCAAGATTGATACATTAGAGCAAGAGCTAGCGGCCATCCAACAAACAAGCTCTAAGCGAATTGCCTTGTTGGGGTCGCGTCACGTGCCAATCACTCATCAGCATCTGATCGAGCTGATGAGCTATGCTCTGGTAGAGACCGGGAATCGTCTGATTACTTCTGGTGCCGGTGGCACCAATGCGGCGGCGATCCGGGGGGCGATGCGGGCAAACCCTAACATGTTGACGGTAATTTTGCCCCAAAGTTTAGATCGTCAACCCTGGGAATCTCGCCAGCAACTGGAAAAGGTGATCCATCTGGTGGAAAAGCCAGAAAACAATGAACTGTCACTGGCAGAAGCTAGTGCTTTGTGCAATACGGAGATCGTCTCCAGATGCCAGCAGTTGATCTGTTTTGCCTTTCACGACAGCACCACCTTGCTGAAAACCTGCCGCGATGCGGAAGACCAGCGTAAGGTGGTGACTTTGTTCTATTTTGATTAGGAACATGGATTTATCACAATTGCCGGTGTCAGCAATGCTGTTGTACTCTATTGCCGCAGCAGCGGTGCTGATATCTGCCTTTTTTGGTGGTGGCCTATGGACCCCGGTGGGGTACGATCGGGGAGCACCCCGGGCTATGTTTGATAGGCTGCCGGATTATGCTAAAAGAGCAACCTGGGCTCACCAGAACTCTTTTGAAACTTTCACGATCTATGCAGCAGCAGCTTTGATGGCTTATGCAACCGGCACCGACGCGACAGCTGCTGCTGTGGCAGCAGTTGTCTTTGTGGGGGCGAGGTTGCTATACTCGGTGTTTTATATTTTGAATGTGCCCTTGGGGCGATCGCTCATGTTTGCCAGAGGCCAGGTTTGCACTATCACTTTAATTGTCTTAAGCCTGTTGATAGTCAGCAGTTAGACCGACAGACCATAAGTTAAGCCATTAGTCAAGAGAAAAGGGAAAATAATTATGGCTTCTACCTATTCCTTTGATATTGTCAGCGACTTTGACCACCAAGAATTGGTAAATGCCCTAGACCAGACTAACCGTGAAATAAAAAGTCGCTACGACTTGAAAGATACCAAGACGACCTTGGAATTAAGCGAGGAAGTAATTACGGTAAATACAGATAGCGAATTCACCCTGCAGGCGGTTCACACCGCCCTGCAGACGAAAGCGGCGAAGCGAAATCTGTCGCTGAAAATATTTGATTTCCAGAACGCGGAATCAGCAAGCGGCGATCGGGTACGTCAAGAAATTAAACTCAAGAGAGGGATTAGTCAGGAAATCGCCAAAAAAATAACCAAGTTAATTCGGGATAAATTCAAAAAGGTGCAAGGATCGATTCAAGGAGATGCCGTGCGGGTTTCTGCTAAGTCCAAAGATGAACTGCAACAGGTGATTCAATTGCTAAAACAGGAAGATTTCCCCATAGACTTGCAGTTTACTAACTATCGCTAAATTGACAATTGTCATTGGCCGTAGGTTGGGTTGAGGCACGAAACCCAACCGGTGCATATCATTTTGGGCAGGCGGACGCAACTATTCTTAATCAATAGAGATTTCAAGGCGACGGTTGCGTTGTCGTTTGCTATCAGTATCATTGCCCACTAGGGGGCGAGTTTCTCCGTATCCGATCGCATACCAGCGATACTTATCGCCTTTCCCTGCGGCGAGATATTGCTTGACAACTTGTGCTCTTTGTAATGAGAGTAGGAGGTTATCTTGGGCGTCACCTACATTATCCGTGTGGGCGGCGATGCGTACAGTGGATCCCTCGCAGGAAGACATCTCGCTAATGATGCTATCTAAGATTGCTTGCTGATTGGGATTAAGAGTGGTTTTGTCTCCTGGGAATAGAATGTCACTGGGTAGAGTAACCATGAAGGTGGGTGGTCTCCGGTCCCAACCGGAATTGTTGGGATCTAGTTGCTCGGAGACGATCTCCAGGCGGGCTTCAATGTTAATTTTTGAACTGGACCCCATGATTTCGGTTTCTAGGGCCGCTGTGCGATCGCGCAAATTCTGCAACTGGGACTGCAACTGGGTTAACTGTGCTTGTAAGTTTTGCCTTTGTAAGGGCGTTAGGGGCGTGACAGGGCCTGATGTATTAGTATACTGGCGTTTAAGGTCGGCGATCGTCTGGGTCAAAGAACGGCGCAGGGCTTTTTCTACTAAGGGCATTTGAGGATTTTTTGCTGGAAAGAAATGGGCGATCGCCACTCCGGAGATAAAAGATAAACTTCCTCCCACCCCTAGAAGCAACAGTCTAAATATCACCACCAGTAACAGCCGCATTAAGCTGCTAGCCAATGTTGGCCTCGATGTTTCCAGGAATTCATCATATTCAGTCACGGATTGTTTGGTGTAAGGGATATACCATGCCAATAGCTTAACTTGTTAAATACTGACTCGTCTGAACCTTTCAAAGTATACATGCCAATCCCAATGGTTATCAATTGTCTTTTATCCCCCAATTTATGAGACAAATATAGTCAATAACTGATAAAATCAATAATTTCACTGAAGCAGCAAAGCATGATATAACTGTGGAGATTGTGGTATAATCATGGATAAACTGGTGACAAATAGCTAGGGAGGGGCTGGTCGTTGGGAAATAAGTATTTTTGCGCTCTTCGGCAGAATGGCCTCTGGATGGGGATGGTGCTGACAACTGACTCTCAGGGGGGACACGGGAGCAACTGACGATACAGATAAACTTGCATAAGTCCGTTACGATCGCTGGTGGGATGGCTTCTCACACAAAGATGCTAATTGAGAGAGATATTTCCATGTTAAAGCGCCTAATTAATTCAGCTTCGTTTTACCCAAAGTCATTTCTGTTGCTATTGACAACTACTCTGCTGCTGGCCAGACCATCTACTTTAACCAATCGGATGTTCGGGTCTTCAGCCCCGGTTAAGGCTACGGAAGTTTCTGCATCTACTTTCAGCCCAAGTTCGTTATCCCAGCAGGAGGATCCCTCAATAGTCCCTATCCAGTACCCTGGAATTGGGTAATGAAAACACATGGCTTAGTTAGCTAAACCGTTGGTTCGGGGATCCGCCATTACCGCAGTCCCTCATTGGTTTCCCCAGATGGTGAGTATGCTGCCTATAGCCGGATCCAGCTACAAGTACAGCCGGAGTTACACCGAAGTCGCGTCAGTAGTGTAATGTTCCTGGAAAATCTCAAGACTGGAGATTTGCAGGTGCGGATTACTTCGTTCTAGAACGTCGGAAAGCGTAGAAGTCATTGACAAAAAAAAGAAAATGTGCATACGCTAAAATTGGTAGCGATCATAACAATTTTAGCAAAATCACGAACTCCCACACCGGCTTCAAGTTAGGAGCGGGAAACGAGCAGAACAACGATTTTCCGTCTATGCACAGATTGTTAAATTTGTCAAGCATTATTAGGGGACCGGCGCTCTAGGCTGGTAGTCCGATCGCCATCTGAAATGAGAAAGTTGTTAAGGACTGTACACGGTCACCCATTAAGTTGTCAGTGTAGGCAATTGCGGACTGTAACAGCATTTGCCCGATCGCCTCTAGTATTTACGGAGGCTATCGATTGAGTTGGTATGGTAAGCTGAAAAGGTATTGTTGTTTAGGGTTGGTTTATGAGGTACGCAAGAGGGTGAGGGCAGGTTTCCTCTTGCTCTTCCTAATAATGCTTTCTTAAAAGTCTGGATATTCTGGAGTGTCTTCAAGTGTTTTGCCAAACCCTTTTTCGATTTAGCACCTGCATCTTCTATAGGAGACAAAATTGCAGATTTCGTAACAAGCTACTTCACTAGCTACTTATACGGCTCAGTATGGTCAGATTTTTGGTTTGATGAGCTTAATGATGGGTGGAGCAGGTCAAATATATCTGGGTCAAGTAAGAAAAGGCGTAACATTGATTTTCTTAACAATGGCTTTGAGATACATTTCCTCATCAGAAATATCTATTATACCGTCACCCAACGTTTTAATTATGCTTATCTCCGGGGTTATTTTGGGCTATTGATGCTTTCTTGCTTGCAAAAACCTATCAGGTCAGCGATCGAAGACTTGGAAGGTGGGAGTTAGGTATTAAAAAGTTTGTTGTCTTTGGATACGCTGCATTCATTACAATTTTAATATTGACGTAAGTTCTTCTAGCGCTGCGCGCACTGCGTATACGCAACGGGCTCCGGAGCGCTAGAAACCGGGTTTCTCATTATTTCCTTTCACACAATTTATTATATTTGTCAAGCAGGGAAAAAAGCTTGTGCTTTAGCTGGTCAAGAGTGTTGCTCCCGATATTTGAATTTTCGGTCGCAGCTGCACTTGAACGTTACTATCAAAATTTACCTGCTTGGGAGAGAAGGAGAAAGCAAACTTTCCTTGTGATTCATCAATGATATCCAGATATTCTACTTGCTCGTAGCTGAAACTAACAATGGGAATGTCGGATAATTTCAAGTCAATTTGCACGGATTCTTGAATGATGTCAACTCCAAATTTTAACACTACACCCATTTCGTCAGTTACTTCATAGCAAGAGTAACCGTCTTGGGGTTGAGAGATTTTTGGTTCTACCCAGAATAATTCCAATAATGTTAATTCATCTAATTCCGTTTTCAGCTTGACTCGTTTCATTTTTGAACTCCAAATGGTTGAAAAATCATAAATCTTCTACTACCATCGGGCATAACTTCCCATGAACTCTGAACTTTGATAAACTTTCCTGATGGTCCGGCTAAAAGTGATTCGCGGTTCTCGGTATCTATGCCATAACTGTTTGAGAAGCGATCGCTCACATTATCTGGTAAGATAACAGCTTGATCGAGATGGGCCTTTTACGATTTCCCTGCCTTCTGGATCGTCATAAATACCTATTCTTTGGAGCTGTTGTGCATTTTGTGCTGCACGAGAAGAGTTGTGAGGGTCGGGTTTGATGTTTCTGTTGAAGATATAGTCAAGTTTGCGATCGTCAATGATGGCAATAATTTCAGCTGACGATCCTCGCTCTTCTTGTGTCAATCTCTTGGCTGATTTGGGTTAAAACTGCTATATGTTGATTATGCTATCCTACTCTGGACCGGGAAGGGCGATTATTCAATATCCTTGCCAAGGGGTGACTTGTAGGGTTCCCGTGGGAGTAAAGACGACTTGAAATTGAGCCTGAACCTGATTGAATAGTGAGCGTTCTTTCTCGCGTAAGCTGGGGAGGGGAGTCCTCCCGAGGTACTTATAAGCGGATTGATTGAGGGGTTCATAGTCGGCGATTTTTCCATCTTCGCTCACACCTACACGATAGAGCAAGTCTCCATCGAAGGTAGGTGTTGTTTTCCAATTGCGATCGATCAGGTCGTAAAGGTTTTGGTTCAAATTATCTACTACAGAGGGATCTGTAATTTGGGAAGTTACTCGGGGTGTTTCGGGAAATCCCCACCAGGGACTAACCTGGACAATGCCTGCGGGCGTAAACACTACCTTGAATTGGGCAATGGGTTCTGATTTTTCCGGAACGGTGGAGTTTTTACTGCTCTCAGTAGGAATGTAAATTAAGTCAGCTAGGGGAGGATTTTCCACTCCTAACTCGATCGCGCCCCGATTGACAGGCTTGTAACCCAAAATTGCTCCATCGCTACCTGTAGTGACGCGGTAGACTAATTCTCCATCAAGATTGGCTCTGTCGGACCAGGCCCGGTCAACTTGCTCGAACAGTCTCCAATTCAATCTATACAGTTGGGTAGAATCGGTAATTTCTGGAGATGAATTGAAAACATCCTCTAACGCTGCTGCTGAAAGGGACGATCGCCTTTCAGTTGGTGGCGTCTGCGAACTGGGTTCGGGAGTAGGGAGTTCTACTGAAGTTTCGGGTTCGGGAGTAGGGGGTTCTACTGGAATCCGCGAGGGTTCGGGAGTAGTCGCGGCCAGGTTTTCTTCCGTTGATTCGCTGGATGAAGACTGAGACGCTGGTTCGGTTGGGCGTTCGATTTCTGGAACGGGAACGAAGAAAAGTGCGATCGCCGCCAATGCTAAACCAGAGATGCCCAAAGCTGCTGGTGCGGCCCGCTGTACCACTGGCACTCTCGCCTGGACATATCGCGCTTGAACTGGCTTCCAGGCTGGAGATAGATCGGGCAAAGTCTGAGTATCAGCAAAAAACTGATCTATGGCCTCCACCAAATCAAACAGCTGCATTGTGGTCAAATCGATCTGAATCGGCTTGGCACCGTTGGATTCTTTGCCATTGACAGCTACGGTGGGTTGCGCAATCAACCGATGTTGGTTTTCCCCGAGTCTCTCCAGATGCACCAGTGTGGAGGTCTGGGACTGGCTAGCGGGTACATGCACCCCACTCAGAAATGCTTGGCCATAGTGGCTGACTGCCGTTACCAAACTGACCAAGAATTCCTTTCCGCCAGTCAAAGACTGCTGTATCCCGGGAAATTGACATTCAGCCTCTGTCAAATTCGACAGGACTTCTGGCGGACTAGCTGAGGTATTGTCCTGAGTTCCCTCTAGTCTCAAAGTGCAATTAGGTAGACTATACAGACGCTGAATGCTCATGCCACCTCTCCATCAAACAAACTGGTCCAAAACCTTTGCATCCCATAGGTGCCAGTACAGAATAGCAGCTGGATTAACATTTTCATCGCTAACCGATTTAACTGGTCATCTTCCGATAAACCGCCATACTAGAACGACGTAGATTCATCCGACTCCGGAAGTGGACCCGGAAGCGTTCGGTGTAGTCTGACAGTCGAAAATGGTTTTCCAGCGGCAACTGCTTGCGAATAAGTTGCTCATAGTCTAATAATAACTGCCGGAGCAATATTGTCTGCCGCCGTGTCAAATGGCATGCGATCGCCACCAGGGCCTTAGCTTCCGTGAGGCTTAGACTGCCCCGTGTATGCGATCGCCGGAAAGGGTTGGTGTTGCGTAAGCGCCAAAGAGATACCCGATTTTTAATAATTCCTCGTAGTTCTAACTGCTCGGAGGCTGCTAGCATGGCTTGTGAACCGCCCAGATCCAATGCCTCTATTGCTAGTAAAATCAGGTCAATTTGCCACCTCGTGCGACGGGGACAGACGCTATCCCTCAGGGGTGGTTCCGACAGAGTGGACAAAATCAGTGGGTTTGACTGGGTGGGTGGACTGTTAGTTGGCATTACGCTGTTACATTCATTTTGGCAATGGGTATTGGTGCAAGTGGGCACCGTTCCGGAAAAATCGGGGCAAGAGGACAAGCTAGTCTTACTTTCACCATTACCATAACGGATGGGGGTCGCCTTCGGTGTCTCCCGGGAGCTTGATGTCCCCCGGACCCATGGCGAAACCCGAGGGACATCATACTCCCACAAAAGGGGAGAAATAGATCCTACATATCTACTGTACGATTTTTAGACATGCTCCGTCCAGGCTACGAGGCGCAGAGGGAGCATGTATCAGATGACCTGGTTGAGGTAAGACAAACTCTATGGATCTCAAGTCTCTCATTCGCGACATTCCGGACTTTCCCAAACCGGGAATTATGTTTCGGGATATCACCACCCTCCTGCGCGACCCCGTAGGACTGCGCTACACCATAGATACTCTTGGTGCTAACTGCTCTAATTTATCGCCAGATTATGTGGTGGGTATGGAGTCCCGGGGTTTCATTTTCGGCACGGTTCTGGCTTATCGACTGGGTTGTGGGTTTATTCCGGTCCGCAAACCGGGTAAGCTGCCAGCAGCGGTTTATGCTGCTGAGTACGATCTGGAGTACGGTAAAGACCGGCTGGAGCTGCATCAAGATGCGATGTCGCCTGTTGCCCGCGTTCTGATTGTAGACGATCTGATTGCTACTGGTGGAACTGCTAATGCTACTGCTGAGTTGGTCCAGCAGGCAGGCTGCCAACTGGTGGGCTTTGCTTTTATCATTGAACTTAAGGATCTCGGTGGGCGCGATCGCCTGCCCGCCGATGTGCCAGTGATTACTCTGGTTGAGTATTAAACCTTTGGCTGCACTTGCCAAACCATCGATCGGGTTAAGTCATGTCTACTTACTCTCGGTCGAGGTGATTTTGCTCGCAATTCATGGGTTTTAACCTCTCGGTCGAGCAAATTTGAATCTGTTTTCAACTTCTAAGTGCTAGTCTATACTTTACAGCGCTTTTCAGGTTGATAGACTACGTACCAGCAGCCAGGATCTCAATATTCCGACAAATATTGCACTTCTTTTAGCAGATTATGTTCGCAATTTGGGAAGGGAACCTGAGATCGCAGCATTTCTAGATCGACCGGTAGCGGTTTTGGTGGCGATCGCAGATATAGAAACGGTTTCTTTAAGTAACAATAGTCGGTTTTTGGAGATTATCGAGCACTCTAGAAAACAGCAAAAAGCAGGGTTAGTTGTGAGGAGTGAGGATGTGCGGAAGAAATTAGGGTTAGGGTGAGATAATATTATTATACCGCAATTAGCAATTAACGATTAGCAATTAGCAATGAACAATGACCAAGGAAACGTTTCTTTATGTAATGAAAAGGTTGTTGCAGGCGCTGTTGACGCTGTTGTTGGCATCGGCGTTGAGCTTTTTCATTATTCAACTGGCCCCAGGGGATTACCTGGATACGTTGCGACAAAATCCTCAGATTTCGCCAGAAAGAATTGAGGAACTTCGACAACAGTTTGGCTTGGATAAACCGGCAATTGTACAATATGGACGCTGGCTATTGCGAATTGTTACTGCTGGAGATTTTGGCACCAGTTTTGTTTATCAGCGATCGGTGGCCTCTCTGCTGTGGGAACGGATCCCCAATACCCTGCTGCTGGCGATCGCTTCTTTGGCGATTACCTGGGCGATCGCGATTCCTCTGGGGATAGTAGGAGCTATTAACCAAAATAACAGAATTGACCAATTTTTGCGAGTCATCAGCTACACGGGTCAAGGTTTTCCCAGTTTCATCACGGCGCTGTTGCTGCTGTTTTTAGCCCAGAATCTTTCGCCTCTGTTCCCGGTGGGTGGGATGACGAGCATCGACCACGCTGACTTATCCTGGTTTGGGAAAGTATTAGATATCGGTTGGCACATGTTCTTACCTACCGTGGCCTTGAGTATCACCAGTTTTGCCGGTTTGCAGCGCCTGACTCGCGGACAGTTGTTGGATGTTTTGCGCCAAGACTATATTCGCACCGCCCGTGCTAAGGGATTGCCAGAAAACCGGGTACTCTACGTGCATGCACTCCGCAATGCTGTTAATCCCCTGATTACGCTGCTGGGTTTTGAATTTGCTAGCTTGTTGAGTGGTGCTTTCATTGCCGAAACTTTCTTTAACTGGCCGGGTTTGGGGCGTCTGATCTTGCAGGCTGTAACTTCTCAAGACCTCTATCTGGTGATGGCAAGCCTGATGATGGGGGCTGTAATGTTAATTGTCGGCAATCTCTTGGCAGATTTACTGCTGAAAGTTGTCGATCCGAGAATTAAGCTAGAAGACCTCAAATAATCATTATGTCTTTTCAAGTCCATTATATACTCCGTTCCCAACAAGATGGTAAATATCTGGCAGCTCATCCAGATGAAAGTTCTGGGTCGGGCTATTTACTGATGTTTCGTGAGGACTTCGAGGCCCGCAGCTTTATCAATACTCATGGGGCAGATATGGCCTCGCGCTTTGCTGTGGAGCCGGTTCCGGAAACTCAGTTAAAAAATCTGCTGAAACGTTGGGATTTTACTGGCGTTGGCCTGGTTGTTGACCCCCTCATTCCCAAAGTTGAGTTTTTGTCTCAGGATGGGTGAATTGTTAATGGTTAACTCAAGTTGCGACCTATAAAAATTAGGCGTTGCACAATTACGGGATGATTTAAATAGGTACCGGTACAGAATTATAACGTAGATAGTGCAATAATAACTTAATTGAAAGCCTCAACATTTCTTCCGACTTTGAGTAACATAATGTTTTTCTTTTTAATCGAGCTAGATAATGTCTTAATCGACAATTTTCACATTCAACACGGGTCATGTAGGTTTTGCTGACTATATGGTCAATATATTCAATAAACATTGGATAAACAGGCCATCCATCAGTAACGTCTAAAAAGCATTGCCAACATTTTCTAATATCCCACATAGGCTTAAAAGTTTCTGCAGAACGATCGCCTAATACCCATGTTATAATCCCTGGCTTGAAATGATTTACGACTGTCCATAGCCACTTTTTATTCTTTTTTTCATTGACATAAGTATGCAACTCGTCAATTTCTGCAACCTCCGGAATATCGTAGTTTTCAGGGATTGACGGTAATTCTTTAGCTGCCTGTTTTACCCAATCAATTTGAGTATTATGGCTGACACCAGTTATCCTTTCAATACCTCGAAATCCATTGCCATTAACGTACATTGTCAAACAATTTTTCTTGACATCTTCTGAATAACCGCGCGGATAATAATGTTCGAGAAACTGGCGACGACAATCCTTACAAATTAAATTCTGTTTGCCGCGTCTGTGACCATTTTTATTGATGTTTTCAGAACCACATCTGGGACATTTCATGTTCGACTCCTTTAGCTAATTCTTTCGCCTTACTATCCATGATAACACATATTATGACTAGGTCGAAAACAAACATCATACTATACATAAATTCTGACTGTAAAATTGCAGATTATCATAATCTGCAATAACCCATCATCCCGAAAATGTGCAACGCCAAAAATTAAATACAAAAAGCGGTCTCCCCGCCCAGATCTGACAGTCTCCCCGCCCGGGTCAGAGGGTCTCCCCGCCCGGGTCTGAGGAATAATCACACCAGCGGTTTACTTGACAAAAATCATGTTTCCATTAATTCCCGTCCCCACAGAGACGCTAACAGAGATCCTAAACCTATATCCTATCCCTTGTCAAGCACTACGCTAAAGATCCATAAGCTCAGCTTACTAGAGGTCAGAATTTAATTATTTTTTAAGGATTATTAACAAAAATTCCCTGAGAGTTGTGTTTTAATGATTGTAGTTATGTACAGGAGAGCGCCGTGCGATTCCCTCAAGGTCCCTAGTGCCCGCATGCAGGATTACATCAGTCCTGATACCAGTCCGGCCAGCCAACCACCGGTGGATCGCTAGCCTAGGCTTCTTACTCAAGATGATCTAGTCCGACATAGTCCGGATAATCTGACTTCGATTCTAGGGACTGGGCTCGACCCAGACCATGTAAGTGCTACGTTCGATGCACCCCCCGGGCTTTCCCCGCAGACAGAAGGAGCAAGATGGCATTGTTAGCGGGTCTCTCAGTCAAGATGTCAGCGATTTCTTCGATTCGTCTTGGTCGCTGTCAATCGATAAAGAAACTGCCGACGACTCCCTGCGAGATGAAAACGGCTTCCTCGATCTGAACCAGGTAACGAATATCGCTCTGGTTGTCACCTACGAGGCAGATATCGACTGGCCGACAGATAGCTAACGAAAAGGGGCGATCGCCTTTTTCCGAAAGAAGGGAACGGCGATCGCCTTAAACTCATGTAGTAGCACCGGTGCTAGTTGGGTTGTGGTGTAATTGGGAAAGGTAGCATCCACTCCTTGACCTTCACAGGAAGAGCGATCGCGGTGTTTGTTTTGGTGGTGGGGCGATTGGCTGCGCCACGCTGCGCGAACGGGCCACGGTCCCAAAGAGAGAAACCGGGTTATACGATAATTATGCCTGGCACGGGAGATTTGAAAAAGAAACTCGAAGGTTAGGTTACAGGAGCGATCGGGCCACGGTCCCAGAATGATTTGACTGCGGTCCGCGTTTCCGGCGCTAAAATCACTACTACCCACGACCAGGACATGAAAGGCGATCGCCTTCTCGTGCAGGCGGTGTCCTATAAGTTGTTGGCGGTCGATATTTTCCCCCGCATGAAACAGAAAAGCTGTGCCGCTAATGTTGTTGTCGAATCATTCTAACCCAAGCAATACTATCTTGCATTTCTGGGCGATCGGGCCACATCCCTACAAACGATGAATTTTCTAAATCTAACGGTTTTGGAGCTTGTGCGTAGGCGAAGCCGTGTTGCTTGAGAGTAGCCACAAAATCTAAAACCCGTTGTCTATCTGTTTCAGAAAGGGTGATGAAGTCACTTTTTAGACGTTCAAGATCGAGCATAAATTTCTCCTTTTTGATGAAAATTGGGTTCTGACGAACCGCCAACAATCTGCACGACACTAGCGCCGGCCACTTTACTCGCATCTCTCCTATTGTAAATTAACCCGCCATTGTTACAAATAAATCGGTGTCCCGTGCTGGTCACCCTGAGCTATGGTATTCGTCGCAATCAGTCCCAAACTTCCCCCCTAACGTAAAATTATAAACCCGGAAACAAACTACAACTTCGCCAACATAAATTCACCGGCAGGGTATTTTTATCAACTCCATCGTCGGATGTTCCCCAAACGGCGCCAAAACCGGGCCCAACGCGGTCTCCACTTATCCCAGCATTCTCCCACAAAACTTGCCCACAGGTCCGATCGTGTAGCAGGAGATCGGGAGCGTTACTATTTTTTTGGGTTAGGTCGCGCGATCGGCCCACTGTCCGGTAAGGGAGAAACCGGGTTTCTACCAGAATTATTCATGGTACCCGAGATTACCGAAAAGAAACCCGGTTTCTGGTCCCTGGGCGATCGCCCCACGGTCCGGTGAGGGAGAAGCCGGGTTCTGTGAGACTGCCCACCTTAGGTACCGGTACGGTATAATGGCACAAGTTGGCGATCGGGCTTGCTCAACCCTATGTTCTACCCTGGAGAATCTCGTGTATGAGTCCGAACACTGCTGAGGAATGGCTCGCCGTTGCCCAGCAACGCACCGCTGATGCAGATGCTATCCACGTACAGAACCCCAACTCAGTCGGTGCAGTGTACGTGATAGGTTATGCTATTGAATGCAGTCTCAAAGCCCTGTTGCAAAAACGGGGAATTCCTTATCCGACCAGCGGTCAGAAAGGACATAACCTAAAAGCCTTGTGGAAAGAGTCGAGATTGAAATTTTCCGAACTCCCGGATCCGCAAGGTACCCAGACTTTCTTCTTGGAGGGCTGGAATACAAATTTACGATATGAAACTTCGCTCCCAGATGAGTCAGGATTCACAGTTGAGGAGTTAATTATTGGCGCCAAACGCCTGACAGGCTGGCTCCAGAAGAAGATAAATAGAAGCAAACCAAGGAAACATCAATGAACCACGACCAAATCAAAAAACGTATCGAGCAAAACATGAGCGATGCCCATTTGGATGTTGCGGAGTTGCGCGTGCAGCCCGATCCGTTTGGAGGGTGGCGCATCGCAGTCGTTTCTGCTGATTTTACTAGGAAGTCTCACTTTGAACGCAAGCAGATCGCATTAGCAGGTTTGTCAGATCTTCATCTTGAATGGCTAGACCTGCTGACTCCCTCAGAAAGGGAGTGGGCGGGAAGCCTACCTATTGATTCTACCTTAGAAGAGATCCCTCTGTGGCCGCAAGCATTAGCCCGGAGTAGCAACCTTCCTGAAGATATTGTTTTTCCCTCTGACCTAGAGGAAAAATTAGAACGTCCCCTGGTTGCGACTTTCTATTCCCTGAGAGGAGGAGTGGGTTGTTCCACTGCCTTAGCTTACACGGCCCAAATATTAGCCAGTCGAGGGCACGCGGTGCTTTGCGTGGATATGGACTTAGAAACCCCCGGACTCCCAGCCCTCTTTGGTAAAGAAGCAGAAATTAAGTCCGATTTTGCCGGAAGGGTACAAGGGGTATTATCGCTGCTGTTAGCCCTAGACAATAGAGTACGTCCCGATGTTACTAGCCATATCCTGCGAATTTCATCAAACCACGAACTCTATTGTCTCCCGGCAGGTTTGCTAACTCCCAACTATGCTCGCCAGTTACATTTTATCGATATGAGTGCTTGGTATCGAGAGGAAATTAATCCCCTGCAAGATTTACTGGATATACTCGGTCACGAATTGGATTTTAAGCCAGATGTTATTCTGCTGGATGCTCGCACGGGAATTACCCCCTTAAGTGGTCCCCTCCTCTTTGATTTAGCAGACCTTGTCATTATCGGATTTTCTCCCAATCCCCAAACTAAAATTGGCACTGAAGCCTTAGTTAAAGCGTTATTAGCTTCTAAAACCAGACGCAAGTTGACGCCAGAACCGCGTTTTTTACTGTCGCCTATCCCGGCGAGTAAGGCACCCGAGGTCGTCAAGCAATATGAAGACCGCGCGCAGAGATGGATCGATGATTGGCTGTCACTGTTATCAGATAAACTTAAGTCTGGTAAGGGGTTTATGGCATCGGATATTACTCACTTCCTTCCCTATCGAGAGGCGATCGCTATCTCGGAGGTAATAAAGTGCGATCGCTCAATTTGGAAAGATTTCGAGCCAGTTGCCGAGTGGATCGAAAGATTATTGCCAATGGGGACAGCAGACTAAGGCGCGATCGCAATACTTCTCGGATAAGAAGAAACTCCACTCTGCTTGGGGGACAAGGGGGACAAGGGGCTTCCGAATAGATCCCGATACCATTAACTGATAGAGCCCGATCGCACCCGCCATCCCCAGGGGCGGTCAGCGGTGAAGCGTACTTCTCACACATGGGATAAACTGTTGCGATCGTCGCAATAGTTTTATTGGCCCCAGTCGCCATGCCGACCGAGGGAGGGACTGTTGCGATCGTAGACTTATGCCAAGCGATCGCTTTTCGTTAAAAAAGTTGTTTCAACTGGCAATTATAGTAAAATCGGCATGGTTGCGATCGCAATTAAATTATGGAAGTTCAACCAAGGGAGATTCGACGTTATATTACCCCAAAGGGCGAGGTTCCTTTTGCTCGATGGCTGGATTCCCTTCGAGATAGAAGGGCTATACTGAAAATTGAGTCTAGGCTGAAACGAATCAGCTTGGGCAATTTGGGAGATTATCGTTCTGTGGGAGAAGGAGTCTGCGAACTCAGAATAGACTATGGTCCTGGCTACCGACTCTACTTTGGACAAATAGGTTCGACTGTAGTACTTCTCCTTTGTGGAGGAGATAAAAGCACTCAACAACAAGATATCCGGAAAGCAATAGAATATTGGAGGGATTACAATGATACAAGTCAAAATGCCAACTAGCGATAGCTGGCGAGATGCACTAATCGAATCGCTTAAAGACCCAGAACACGCAGCAGGTTTTATTGAGGCAATTTTGGAAGAAAAAGACCCAGAACCACAACTGCTATCGGCGGCACTTAAAGATGTAATAGATGCGCGAGCGGCCATGCAGGCTCTCTCAGAGTCTGCCAAAGAAAAGTACGAGCAATTAGAGAAAATTCTCTCCCAAAGCGGTGGCACTGAAATTTATACTTTTGTTGAGTTGTTAGAGGCACTGGGGTTTAAATTGGCGATTGAATAATGAGTAAGTGGAAGTTTGTAGAGTGAGAGATCGCGCGATCGCAAGTTTTACCGACCTTACCCTTTAGCTTACTCTCAGAGGCGTTGGGGCGGTGTCGGACAACGGGTCGCAGTCAAATCTATGCTTGGTTGATTACCCAAATTCAAAATCTTGATGATTGAAAGATTGAGCTTTCAGGTGGAAGGTGGGCGGTGCCCACCCTACTCAGATAATAGAGTCCGATCGCTCAATTTCGCCCGCTAAATCCACCAATTGCAGTTCAAAGATTAGCTCCCCATTATCGCCAAACTTCCCATCAATCATATTTTACCACAAGCTCCCGATTCGTTTAGCCGAAAAGCTGTTAGCTTTACTTCTCCGTCTGGATAAATACTACTTACTTTCTCCATTAGCTCTTCAAAATTGGGCGCTAGTAAATAATTACTACTATTGTCAGGGTCGATCGCAATAAACCAATTGTAATGGGTAACGAGCAAGTGCGGACGAACTTGTTCAAAGATTTGGCGACACTTATAACCTAAAGCCTTTCGTTGCTCGGAAAGTCTCGCTACCTCTTCTGGTGCTATAGTCCTTTCTGGAAATATTCTCCCTCGGTAAACTTGGCGTTTTTGTTCGGATACTTTCGTCGTCATATCGATTGACAATTAAACTACTACCCTATTATAGCAAGCAGAAGAGTCTTTGGGTAAAAGGAGCCCGATCGGATATTTTTATTAGATGGTGGCGTTCTTGGCTCTCAACTGGCCCAGGGTTGAGCGATCGCGCATCCTATCTTCTTCGTTATAGTGGAGGCAAACATCGTGGGGTTTTCCCTTAGCATCAACCACGATCTGGACATTTCTTAATATTTCAATGAAGTTGCCAAATGTCTCGATCGCACTATATAAATAGCAGTAGGGTGGGCATCGCCCACCCTACGAATCTTAACGCTTGATATCAGCTATCTGAGTTGCTTAGTACCGTCTGATGTTGCTGTTGGGCTTGTGAACGATAAAGCTGAGCACCTGGCACTGCTTGATGTTGTCAAACCCCATGACGCGGACAAAGCAATCGCGGTATTCTGTACGACACTCATCAATTTCTGCCATCACTTCATTGACAGTCCTTGCATGGAACAGGGGCAATTTCCACAGGGTCCAGTAGTGCATTTCTGGTGCAGAGCTTTCGCTGAATTCCACACCAGCGATGTAACCTTGATCCAGAATGTACTGGATTTGATTTTTCATCTGCGCGTCTGACAGCGGTGGCAGATAGGAAAGTGTTTCGTAACGACGTTCTTTGGCAAGAGTTTGCATGATTTGCGTGATGATTGTTGTAGGACGTTCTAATTATCTTAACTAACCCGATTCCTTATCCGGGTCAGCTTCCTGTTCTGGATAAGAGCTGAGATCGGTCCGCGGACGGCCCGAAAAATCGGATATATTCAGTTGCGTAATCCGCTCCAGATACTGACGGCGGTGTCCCATATTTGCCTGTTGAATGCCCGATCGCACCATTTCTGGTAAATACTCGGTCACTTCTTCGGCCAGATGTTGCCGCACCGTCATGATCCGGAACGCCAGTTCCTGGTGGTTGCTCGTGAGTAACTCTTCCAAGTAAGCTTCTCCATCCTGAATTTTTCCAGTTGTCGAAAAGCCATTTAGCCAAATTGCTAGACCTGGATTTGTTTCCCGCAACTGACTGACCACAATGCGCACTGCTTGATAGGTCAAGTAACTAGCTAGCACGCGCGTCGTGTCTTTCGCAACTTGTTTAATATCCATGTGACCCCAGTCTCTTAACCGATGCTGTAGGGCGGGCCGATCGCGCAGCGTGGCGCAGCCATGTGCCTGCCCCCGATACCATTCCGACTCTATTAGACGGTATCCATTGCCTCGAACTCGAACTTGATTTCCTTCCACAGTTCGCAGGCAACTGCCAATTCCGGACTCCACTTGCAGGCTTCGCGGATCACATCGCCACCTTCGCGGAACAGGTTGCGACCTTCGTTACGAGCTTGAATGCAAGCTTCCAAAGCCACCCGGTTAGCAGTAGCACCGGGAGCGTTCCCCCAGGGGTGACCCAGGGTGCCGCCGCCGAATTGCAGGCAAGCATCGTCGCCGAAGATTTCTACCAGTGCCGGCATGTGCCAGACGTGAATACCGCCAGAAGCTACGGGCATGACACCAGGCATGGAGGCCCAGTCTTGGGTGAAGTAAATACCCCGTTCCCGATCGCGTTCGATGTGGTCTTCCCGCATCAAGTCCACAAAGCCCATGGTGATGCCTTTTTCCCCTTCCAGCTTACCCACCACAGTCCCGGAGTGCAGGTGGTCGCCACCGGACATCCGCAAGCACTTGGCCAGCACCCGGAAGTGAATGCCGTGGGCCTTCTGCCGGTCTATCACGGCGTGCATGGCCCGGTGGATATGTAGTAGCAGACCGTTGCGACGGCACCACTTGGCCAGGGTAGTGTTGGCCGTAAAGCCACCGGTGAGGTAGTCGTGCATGACGATCGGGGTACCCAGTTCCTTGGCGTACTCGGCCCGTTCCAGCATTTCCTCACAGGTGGGGGCAGTAACGTTCAGGTAGTGACCTTTTATTTCACCGGTTTCCGCCTGGGCTTTCTCGATCGCCTCTTGCACGAATGAGAAGCGATCGCGCCAGCGCATGAAGGGCTGAGAGTTAATATTTTCGTCGTCCTTAGTGAAGTCCAAACCGCCACGCAAGCATTCATAGACCGCGCGACCGTAGTTCTTGGCCGACAGACCTAGCTTGGGTTTAATCGTACAACCCAGCAGCGGACGTCCGTACTTGTTGAGCTTATCCCGTTCTACCACTATCCCGTGGGGCGGACCTTGGAAAGTCTTCAGATAGGCGATCGGGATGCGCAGGTCTTCCAAGCGCAGGGCCCGTAAGGCTTTGAAGCCAAATACGTTCCCCACGATGGAGGTTAACATATTGGTGACCGAGCCTTCTTCAAACAGATCCAGGGGATAGGCAACAAAGCAGATGTACTGGTTATCTTCACCCGGAACCGACTCAATATCATAGCAGCGACCTTTGTAGCGGTCCAGGTCCGTCAACAGGTCCGTCCACACTGTCGTCCATGTACCGGTGGAAGACTCGGCTGCTACCGCCGCACCTGCTTCTTCTGGAGGAACTCCCGGCTGAGGCGTGACGCGGAAAGCCGCCAGAATATCTGTATCTTTGGGCGTGTAGTCCGGGGTGTAATAGGTCAATTTATAGTCTTGGACCCCGGCTTTATACCCAGCTTTTGTCTGAGTTGTGGTTGTACTGTAAGACATGAAATCCCTTACCTTGACTTATTTTCTTGGCTAGTTCTTCAGAATATATCAATATGCTCTCTCCCGCCGTCTCAACTTCTTGATTTGCAAATAATCCTTACTTATGTTTACCTTTTTTTATATTTCGCAATCTTCTTGACAAAAATAACTTTTACTGTATGGGCAGATTTCACGGCATTATGGACATATACCCCCCCGACCCTGCCGACAGTTGGGGGGGCTCTGCCTGTTCCCAGGGAACCAGCTTGACAAAACTTCATGAAAAGCAATAAGATTGCCGATCGATGTCTGATCGCGCAGCGTGGCGCCAGCCATGGGGTTTTTGCGTCACTGCGCGAGGAGGAGGCCCAGCGCCTGTAACCGTGGCGAAGCATCTTCTGCATCCCGATTTTTCCCGGGAACAGCGGAGGGTTCCCGGAGCGTAGACATCTCTGCTGAGGGGCTAGACTTTGGGCTTATGGCAGTTACAATCGCGAAATTGAGGCAATGGAAGCAGCAGGGACGGGCGATCGTCACCCTGACAGCCTGGGATTATGCCTTGGCCCAGTTGTTGGATGCATCTGGTGTGGATGTAATTCTGGTGGGAGACTCCCTGGGGATGGTGGCCTTAGGTTATGAAACGACGCTGCCAGTGACGCTGGAAGAGATGCTGCACCATGTTAAGGCAGTGCGGCGGGGGGTGAAGCAAGCATTGGTAGTCTGCGATCTGCCGTTTTTGAGCTATCAGGAGAGTCCCTCGCAAGCCCTGCACTCAGCTGGCAGGGTGCTGAAGGAAACCGGTGCTGGGGCAGTGAAGTTGGAAGGGGGATATCCCGCGATCGCAGAAACTGTGGCACGTCTGGTAAATGCTGGCATTCCGGTGATGGGCCATGTGGGCTTGACGCCTCAATCCGTGCGTCTGCTGGGTTATCGCCAGCAAGGAAAGACCCCAGCAGAGGCAGAAAGAATCCTTCAAGAGGCGATCGCCCTAGCAGATGCTGGTGCTTTTGCGGTCATCTTAGAGCACGTTCCCAGTGAGTTGGCCGCAACCATTACGGAACAACTAGCAATTCCCACTATTGGCATTGGTGCCGGTCCTCACTGCGACGGACAGGTCCTGGTTACTGCTGACATGCTGGGCCTTTCCGATCGCATGCCCCCCTTTGCTAAGTCCTATGCCAATTTGCGTCAGACTATTACCCAAGCGGTAGCAGATTTTAGTGCCCAGGTGCGCGATCGGGAGTTTCCCTAGAGGGAGTTCACCAGTTCTCAGTAGTGCTGCGCGCACAACGCAAGCGGAGTTCGCAGTTAAGTGGTTGTACAAAATTATTTTTATATTTTTCCACTTCAAACCCCTGTCAGTCGGCGCGGCACTCCGGTTGGGTAAGGGGCGGAAACCCAACCTACAGATGATGAGACTTGTCCGACGATCGCTCTTTGGGTTTGAGACTGGGAATTTGTGCGATCGCGCCCCAACTAGATGCTTGGTTATAAGTGTTGAGCGCAAGTATGACATTCTTTGTTGGTATTAATATCTTATTTGCTCCCATTCCTTCTTCCCTTTTCGCCGGGCGATAGCTTTCTGTTCGGGGTCTGGGGTGCCGGTTGTTGCCCATGCTCCTAGGTGGGAGGTTATATAGTAGGGGAGGTCTGGGGAAGATCGGGCATCCATTGCGCTTTCTATGCTCTGACAATTGGCTTCAGGTGTAGGAGTACATTGGGCCGGGGTTTGGCTCGAATACGGCTCGAATAGCCCTCGCTAATGGTTTACGATCGTCCACCATACATCACCAGAAATTTCCTTCACCACAGCAGACAAGTGGAATGAGGCTTTAGCTCAACTTGAGGGGAGTGTTCACTGCGACTATCCCCGCTGGGTAGAATACTTCTGTCACGATATCAACGTTCACGTCCCCCATCATATTTCCACAGCGATTCCTTTCTATAACTTGCGTTTAGCTCATCGCAGCTTGAAGGAGAACTGGGGGATTATATCAAGGAACGTCAGTTCTCTTGGTCTTTAATGAAGCAGATTACAGACACCTGCCACTTGTATGACCCGGACGCCTGCTATAAGTCTTTCGGTGACTACCGCGCTAGCAAATAACGGCTAATTCTGCTGTGGGGTGAAGTATGCAGGTTGAAGGGTGTAATTCGATCGGGAAGTAAAAACGGTCCGAAAAATCGCATTCCGTCGGGGCACGTCTTCCGCATGCTCTTGCTGAAGGACGAGCCATGGGACAGACACCGCAAGGTAACATGGCGATCGCCTGGGGGTAGAGGCAGGGCATCAATAATAGGCGTTGCACATTTTGGGGATGATGCCATTTTTGGCACAGGCTACGCTACTGAAAGTGGTTGATAAGCCCAAGTCATGGGTAGCCGGTGATTGGATTACTCCAAGCTTGTCTTATGAAATTTCACCCATCGGACTGGCAGTTTCTCACTTTTTGGCCTTGGACCTGTTGTGGTGGTACACAGTAGATGTAGAATCAGAAGAAAACTCCTTCCAGGAACTTGTTGTTCCTGAAAATTGCAACTATAATTAACCTTGGTTTGTCTGTCATGATTAGGAGGTAAAATGGTACAGCAAGCAGATAATGATCGATTAAAAGAGGCTTTGGGTCACTACAAAGCCGGACGTCTGGATAAAGCGAGGGCTGTTTATTTGGCGATGCTTTCCCAGCAGCCAGAATTAGTAGAGGCTATGCAGATGCTAGGAATTATTGCTTATCAGACGAGGGAATACGATCGGGCGATCGGCTATTTCCAACAGGTGATATCTATAAAGCCAGATTGGCCTGAGACTTATAATAGGGGGCTAGCTTCTGGGAACAGGGAAAAATAGAACAGGCGCTCGCTGCCTACAAACAGGCGATCGCAGTGAAGCCTGATTATCTTGATGCTTATAATAACCTGGCTTTGGCCTTGGAAAAACAGGGAAAAAGATCGGAGGCGATTCGTCTGCGAAGACGTGCGCGCGAGACGCACCAGCAAGTGAGATCGCTGACCCCGAGTGGAACGGCCCCTGAAAAATTGGAAAAACGTTATCGAGAGGCGAACGCGAAGCGTGCGCGCAGCGCATACGCTCATTACCAACAGGCGATTAGTTGGTATCAAAAGGGAGAAAAAGACAAGGCGATCGCCCTCTGTCACCAAGTGCTATTGGCTCATCCGGGACATAGCGAAACCATGAATTTGTTGGGAGTATGTCTCCAAAATACCGGGAAGCTAGCAGAAGCAGTATCCGTATACCGGGAGGCGATCGCTCTCAATCCCCAGAACATAAACCTGCACAATAATTTGGGGTCAGCTTTGCACTCCTTGGGCCATGAGGAACAAGCGCTCGCCTGCTATGAAAAGGCTATCACCATTGACCAGAACTGTGCGGATGCTTACTATAATGCAGCCAGAATTATGGAAGTGCAGGACCGTAGAGAAGAGGCGATCGCCTATTGTAAAAAAGCCATTGCCATTAAACCAGAGGCGAAATTTTACAATGAGTTGGGTATATACTATCAAAGATGTGGGAACTTAGCAGAGGCGGCGAGGCAGTATGAACAGGCGATCTCCTTAAAGCCGAACTGTCTGGAAGCAATTTGCAACCTGGGGATGATACTGCAAAAGCAGGGTAAAATAGCAGAGGCGCTTGGACAATATCGCCAGGCTCTGGCAATTAAACCAGATTATCCAGAAGTATACTATAAGATGGGGCTCGCTTGGGGAGAGCAGGATAAGTTAGCAGAGGCGATCGCTTCACCGTGCGTCTTGCCGACCCCGAGGAGCGCTTGCCCCATTATCCAGCAACCCAGCAGCAGCCTATTCGCGGAACCAATCTGCTGGAGGTGCGGGTGGAACCGAGCCATCTAGAAGAAGAGATGCAAGCCGCCCGCAACCAAGAGGGAATTGCTTTTGTCAGCCATGTTTATATGGTTGTCAACAATCCGGGAATGTTGGCTTACCTGACTTCAGAGCTAACCATCCAATTTGCCAATACCGTAGCAGAGGCGATCGCCCGGGAGCTGGCCTCTTCCGTTGGAGTCGAGCTAGTCCGTCCCCTAGAAGAAATTCCCAACACCTATATATGTGAAGTGACTCTGGCTGCTATAGAAAATCCGATTAAAATTGCCAACCGCCTGATGCGCCAGTCGGAAGTCTTGGCGGCAGAACCGAATATCGTCATTAGCAGCCAGAATCTCTATACTCCTAGAGATACTCTTTATCACAAGCAGTGGTATCTCAATAATAACGGCGGCTTCGAGATAGCGTCGAATTCTCATATTAATGTCGAGAAAGCTTGGGATATTACCCGGGGACTCGGCAAATAGTCGTTGCGATAGTCGATGATTCCGTCGATATCAATCACCCAGATTTTCAAGGTTCCGGCAAAATAGTCGCCCCAAAAGATTTAAAAGAAAAGGATTTCGTGCCTCTGCCGGGAGAAACTACAGACAATCACGGTACTGCTTGTGCTGGGGTGGCGATCGCCGAAGAAAATGGCACAGGAGTTGTTGGAGTAGCTCCCGGTTGTGCCTTAATGCCAATCCGCAGTACCGGCTTTTTGGACGATAAAACCATTGAGGATATCTTTGACTGGTCAATGTCGAAAGGCGCTTCGGTCATATCCTGTAGCTGGGGTCCTTCTTCCGTTTACTTTCCCATCTCCCTGCGTCAGAGTGCCGCCATTAGTCGCGCCGCAACCAAAGGGCGCAATGGCAAAGGTTGCGTAGTTCTCTTTGCTGCCGGCAATGCCAATCGCCCTACTAAAGGAATGGTCAATGAAGATGGCTGGCCAAAAGACGTTATCCAAGGCCGAACCCAATGGCTCAACGGTTTCGCCGTACATCCCGACGTGATAACCGTTTCTGCTTGCACCAGTTTGAATAAAAAAGCCGCTTATAGTAATTGGGGCAAATCTATATCGGTCTGCGCTCCGAGCAACAACGCTCCGCCGGGAATGTGGTTGCAGGAAACCGGCTATACCATGACTCCACCGCGAATCCGAACTTCTTTCCAGGGTCAGGGAGTGTTTACAGCCGATCGCCTGGGAGCCGCCGGCTACAGTAGCAGCGATTTTACCAGCACTTTCGGCGGCACTTCTAGCGCTTGTCCCGTTGTCGCTGGAGTCGCGGCATTAGTGCTGTCAGTTAATCCCAACCTGACTGCAGCCCAAGTGAAGGCGATTCTCCAACAAAGTGCCGATAAAATAATTGACTCCGACGCCGACCGGCAGTTGGGTCTGAAGCTGGGCAACTACGATGCTAGCGGTCATTCCGAATGGTTTGGTTATGGCAAAGTTAATGCTTATCAAGCGGTAGTTTTGGCTCAGCGGATGCTGAGGGTATCCCAGCAAGTTTCTCGCTGGATTCGGGAGCGATTCGCGCGATCGCAAACTATTCCCGATTATCAAAAACCCAGGAGCGGTCTATTTGGGGTTAGCCTTTTGCGGGGCAGCCAGACTTCCAACACGACCAGCAGTATTTCTTTCTCCGACCCCAGCTTTGTACGAGATATCCGCGTCAATGTCGAGATAGAACATGGTTTCCTCGGGGATTTAGAAATTTATTTAGTTGCTCCTAATGGCAACAAAGTTTTGATCCAAGGTCGCACTTTGGGTCGCAAGACTCGCCTCCAGAAATTTTATTCTAAAGAGAACACCCCTATCCTGCAGCAACTTTTCAATCAACCGGCGCAAGGAACTTGGAAGCTACAAGTAGTCGATCGGGCTTCTAGCGATACCGGCACTCTCAAGAGTTGGGAGTTGAGTTTGGGAATTTAATCGGGGAGAGTTCGAGCGCCCCGGAGTTCGAGCGCCCCGGAGTTTTGAGTTGTGGGGAATGTAGGGGCGACAGCAACAAGAGCGATAATCTCGGCCTTAAACGGTAACCCCCGTAATGGGATGCTTCGCCCCAGACCACCTCATATTACATTAATTTGAGTTTCGCACCTGCGATCTGCCAAATCGTCTGCCGATCGCTCCCTGGCGCGATCGCTCCCTGTGCGTTGCCAGGTCTAGTGCTTTGGCAAACCTAAAATTATGTGTAACTGTAGGGAGCGGTTGAACGGAGTGAAACCCAACTATACCAATCGTTGTGTTGGGTTTCACTCCGTTCAACCCTTCCCTACAATTTTAAGCCAGACAATCCACTAGAACTGGTATCCTTGTCAAGATAAGATGAGACAATCTACAAACTCTGATAAGTTAAAACAAAAAAAAAAATCGATAAGTTTCCACTCAAATTAATGGTCGAAAGTCAGTAATTGTTAGCAGCGCCGGAAATAATTAATAGCGATCGAGCGCGATCGCGCTTGAACGATCTGGTAGGAATTGCCGAGGCTCCCTCGGGCAGATTCCCGAGCCGGTGCAAAATGCTCGCAAACCGCTGTAGAATCTACAAAAAGCAAGGAGGTGCTACGCCCAGATCCCTCCCTGGTGCAAATAGGCTCGTTGGTGCGGAGGTTCGCGATCGCTCCCTATTCGTTGCCCAATAAGGCGCGATCGCGGACCTCCGCTGGTTTTTCTGCTTTCCGCACCGCAGCTCGTCCGCGATGACGAGGGCGCAGTCGTGCCTTACATAGATCTGGATACCTCCTACAAGGGCAACGCGATCGAACACCAGATTGGCAATATGCCGGGAATATCGAATTATCAAGCTTCGAGCTGGCTAAACTTCCTCAACGGATCGACTGCCCTCCATGCCGACCTCGGGGCAACGAAGGTTCCTATGATTCTTCGTTCTTTCCCCGCTTCACCTACAATGGCCAACCAGAAAGGCGAGGCTTCCAACCTAGTATCGGGTAGTAATATTAGCCAGCTCCTGAAATGGGACTACACGATCGCTTATTCCCAAACAGTCCACTATCCCCAAGACGAACTCGACTTCACGGTCCACTTCAATGTTCGCGACGACGCTACCCAAGTGCTGGCTGGCTTTAAAGATGCTTTCAACTCGTTAGCCCAGTTCGTAACCGTTTATCCGGAGGTAGAAAAGGTCTTCCGCGAAACGCTGGTGAAGATCGATGCTACGACCAAGACATCGTCGCCAGAATTCGCCCAAGCGGGGAAAGCCCTGGAAGCTTTCAATAAAATGGTAACGGCGATCGTCGATGCAGCAGGAGGCAGCGCGTTGCGTATGGCCGATTTCAGCAGCACCCCGCGCCGGAGCAGTAAGGTGAGTTCGTATAAGTTCAAGTTGAAGGAAGGGAGCGAAACTGTCCCAGGGGAAGCGGCGGCTCTGGTTGTTACCATCACCGGTCAACCACCAACAGGCATCGGGAATCCCATTGTGAATATTCCTGGCTATAAGACCAAGCCCTTCACGGGAAACAACCGTGAGTTCTGTTTCTCCTTCGAGGACGCTACAGGCAAACCTCTGAAAGCTTCAACTGGCCAGGGAATCGGTCCGCGAGAAGTGGTATTGCCAAACATGAATATCCTGGCGCGGCAAGATGCGGAGACAACCGTAGAGTTAAAACGGAATGTCGGCCTCGTGCCTGGTAAGACTACGGCCTCAGACTTCATCTATACGACAGGAAAAGTCGGCTTTGCCAATCTTTATCACCCGTCGATAGAGCATGACGAGGAAGTCAAGATCGCAGAGATCGGCGCTGGCGGCCCGCACAAAACAACCTTGAGTCAACACTTGACAAATCTGTTCGCTGCATTGCTTAAAGAAAATTCCCAAGATACTTTGAGCTTCCTGATGACAACTACTTACACCTATAAGTTCAACTCCGCCCTTGAGGGAATAGAGCTGCCTGTCATCATGCAGCCGATGCAGAGTTTCGACATAACTTCTAATGCTGACGGCAACCTCCCCCAAAAGGCGATCGATTCCTGGAGTAAGAGCATCCTCAGTTGGTTTCATGCTCATCAAACCAGTAAAGATGAGGGCATCCTCCACTTCGATATGACGGTATTCTCCAACCTCACTCAACAGTCCATGCCGTTGTTGCGGTTAAATTCGCTAACCCTAGAAGTGCAGTACATAACAGATATCCCCTAGAGTCGTAGGCGATCGCTATAGCTTTTCTCAGATAGGTGTTGATAAACATGTAGTGATATACCATCTATCCGGATAAAGATTTATTGTCATTATGCACAAAATCCCAAGATGATGTAATTTTTCTGCTTCAATGATAATGTTTTCCGAACCAGGTGGTGGTCAAGATGTAGTGATTTGACTGCGATCCAGGAGCATATCCACCACAAATTCCGGCTGTTGTAGAAATTGTTTTGGCGATTAATGTTGACTGAAATAGCGCATAATTATCCGAGGAGAGAGAGGCGATCGCATTCACGCTTTTCTACCAGAACAATCATCACGCCACGCGATCGCGATATCGAGCACAATTATCCCAGCAAACTCCGCACAAAACTTGCTCACATGTCCAATCATGTAGCGGGCGATCGGGAGCGTTACTATTTTTTTGGGTCAGGTCGCGCGATCGGGCCACTGTCCCAGAGGGAGAATGATTTGACTGCGGTCCGCGTTTCCGGCGCTAAAATTGCTGCACCCTCTATATACCCACGACCAGGACATGAAAGGCGATCGCCTTCTCGTGCAGTTGAGCATTGCACAATTACAAGTCATAGAGATATTTAAACCAGTTAACAAACGTCTGTGCATTTGGGTGATTCGGATCTATAATTCGCTCTATCACAGCATTATGCAATTGGCGTCCTGGTGGATCTTGCCATGCTAGCCATGTGTGAATGTGAGCTTTGTCAGTATGCTCTTGCTTGAACGGCGCACCTTGATGCTTAGCTTCTTGAACTACCGACTGCGCGTAGGTCCACAGTGATTCACCCTGACTGGGAATCATCAAGGCCAAAAATGTCTCAAGCATACCGCTTATCTTGTTATCTGGCAAAATCCAAACCCCGAACTTGACGCCGTAACTGGTGTTATGAATCAAACCAGTTTCTGGTAGATTTTCAGGAAGATCCCGAATGCTTCTCAAACATGCATTCCGAATGCTTTGCCATCGACTTGCTGGATCTTCGTCGGCATCGACTATTAGTCCTAAAGCAGAAAGTCTTGAGGCTTTCAATTCCGTAGAAATCACGTCGGGAGCGAGGAGCTGGGTGACGCCACCATAGGATTCGATGTAGACCACAGCTTCTGACTTGGTTTCGCCCCAAGAAATGCCATTTGCTTCTATCAATACTGGTATGACTCGCTTATCTGAGTCCCCTTCTACTAAGAGCTTCTTTTTGTGCAAACCTGCCATATGATTAACGCACCTCTATACCACGTTCGGCAGCAATAGCGATTTCCCGTTCATTAAAGACTACCGCTGTTGTTTTACCTGGCTCTATTCGCTGAATTGTAATTCCATGCAGATCGCGTGTGCGCGCAGCGCAATCGACATTTTCATTGCCAGTGATGCTAGCTAAACTGGTGCAGCAGTCACTGTTATGGGTAGTCGCGAAAACCTGAACGTCCAGCTTTGTCGCTATTTCCCAGATGACTCTCCACATGTCTGACATCGTAGTAAAGTGCAGTCCACTGTCGATTTCGTCAACCAGTAACACTCCTCCTTGGGTGCATAGGATCGCGAGCACGAGTCCCAGCATCCGCCAGACTCCATCTCCCATGCTACCGATGGGTATGGGTTGGTTGCGATCGGAGCATCGTACCAGAAACCCACCCCGTTCTCTCCATTGCCTAGTGCTATACCGAGATTTATCGATACTAACTGAAGCGATGCGCTCAATTGTGGGTTCGATCGCCTGAAGCGCCTGGATGGCGATCGCTTCTTTGGGGGTCAATACAACCCGATCGAACATGGCAATAATATCCCCTACTTCTAAGGAAAACGGGGTTAAGAATTGCGTCACCGACTCGCGGGCAATTTGACGCCGCCTTTGGATATAATTTGCCGAAATACCTGCACCGGGTGATAAAGGCAGCTTGATATCTTCTTCTACTTTCTGTCCAGTCCAGTTAACAACCAGATTTAGTTCTCCCAAGTCTCGATCGTCATCCATGTTTACTTGTTCGGACTGTTCTCTGGAATGAATTGATGCTACTAGCTTCTCCTGATGGTTGCTATGGACTCCCAATATCGAGAATTTGCTGCCTGGTTCGATATCCTGTCTGTGAAAAAGGTGACGTATGTCATATTCCCGATCGCTTTTGCTACCGTCCGTCTCAGTCAACCAATACTCTCCTCGGTAAGCCATTAACTGCTGAATAGAATTCATGTCCGTGCGGGAGCAGAGGATGTGAAGTGCTTCTAAAATTGAAGTTTTGCCGCTATTATTTGTCCCGACCAACAGGTTTACTCTCCCTAAATCCTGAAGTTCAAAGGTTTTGAATCCGCGAAAGTTCTCGATTATCAATGATTTTAGCATATCAAACCCGTTCTCTCATCAAAGCGCGTTGATTAGCAAACTACCGCCCGGGTAACAAATTCGCCAGTCAGCTAGCTAAAGTCGGTATAAGACCGACTAACGGAATAGCTTTCAAACCGATTGTAGCATTGTTTTTTCAAAAGGGTATTACTTTGGGGTGACGGTCGCGCGATTGCGCTGCGCGCACGCTACGCGATCGGCCCACGGTCCCAACCATTACCGAACAACTACCAATTCCCACCATTGGCATTGGTGCCGGTTCCCACTGCGACGGACAGGTCCTAGTTACCGCTGACTTGCTGGGCCTTTCAGATCGCATGCCGCCCTTTGCTAAGTCCTATGCCAATTTGCGCCAGACTATTACTCAGGCGGTACAATATTTTGGTACCCAGGTGCGCGATCGGGAGTTTCCCTAGTTTCAGCAATGTTTCAAAAACATTGCGAACAGGGCTGCCTGTCCTGCGCGTATTATCGCATGTTAATATAGCAATCCTATTTGATTTTTGAACTAAAAGATGGGTTGCACTGCAAGTTTGAGAATTGAGAATTGAGAAAGGTAGATTTATTTATGTCCATTAGCCCCGCAATTAGCACTATTCGCAATTAATACTGTTTCATTCGTCAAGAAAAAAGTTAGCGAAGCCCGCTCCCTAAAAGATGCCCTCTAACCAGGTAAGATGCCCAGAAACAGGGTTTCTTGCATAAACTCTGTTTCTCAAATTTGACATGGTAATTGCTATATTATAGATATTGACAGAGGCGATAAATCCTCAGTATTTTTTATATGCAACTCAGGGATAATTAAGGAAAATATCAGAATATAGCAGCAGTATAACTCTATACAACAATGCCAAAAATTGCTAAAATAGCACTGGGGATCGGGGCGATCGCCACCCTAGGTTTAAGTGCAATGGTAGTGCAAGCGGGAGGTTGGGACAACTTCAAACTGCGTTACTTTTCCCTCACCCAGCATCTGCACGACCAGAATAAAGAACTGTCGGACTTGCAAGCACAAAACATCGACCCTGAGAAAAACACTCGCATTGACTTAAGCCAAATTCTGAATGGCGGCCCCCCCAAAGATGGAATTCCTTCTATAGATAACCCCAAGTTCGATACAGGGGAGACCACCCCTTTTGGTCCCGAAGAGTTAGTCATCGGGGTAGTAGTCAACGGAGAAGCCAAAGCCTATCCCTATGGTATCATGAATTGGCATGAAATAGTTAACGACAGCATTGGCTGCGTCAATGTCAGCGTTTCCTACTGTCCCCTCTGCGACACCATGCTAGCAGTCAAGCGGGGGAACAATACCTATGGGGTTTCTGGGAAACTCTATCAAAGCTGTTTGCTAATGTACGATCGAGCCTCTGACAGTCTTTACGCCCAACCTTGGGGTTTAGGAGTAGTGGGAAGCAAAGTCAACCAAAGTTTAGAGAGAATACCCGTAGTTAAAACCACCCTGTTCGCCTGGTTAGGCAAATATCCCAACAGCAAAATACTCTCCACAGACACGGGTTACCGCCGCAATTACCAGGGCTATCCCTACGGCAGTTATAATCGAGACAAGCGACTGGTATTTCCGGTCCGCTATCAAGACCAACTGCAACATCACCCTAAAGAAATTATCTCTTATGTGTGGGAGCATGACCAACAGACGCCCCACAACCAGTTTTCCGGCACCAGTCTCCAATTGGTTCATGCAGAAATTAAGAAACTGGGGGAAAAAGTAGTACCATACAACGGTAGGCAAATTCGCGTCCACTGGGATCGCCAATTGCAAACGGCGATCGTCTCGGAACTAGACGGGACAATTATACCCAGTTCCACCGCCTTCGCCTTCGTGTATCCCGCTTTCTTTGGCGATCGGGGTTTGGCGAAGGGCCCTCACAATTAACAATTATCACCCTAAGAGACAGAGCCGCATTTGCTGCATATTTTTAGGCATTTCCAACTGGAGGGCCTGTTGAATGAAGACCGCAGGAATGGGAAAATTAGGAGTAGCTTGCACGGAGTAGGTGATTAAGGTGCCATCGCTGTAATCTTCAAGATCCAAGTCAGCAGAGAAATTCTCAAAAGTACCAGACTCCAGGCGGAACTGGATCTGTCGCGAGGGAATTTCCGTGACTTGGAGGTAGATTTCCACTTGGGCCGAGAAGATGATAAAATTCTTGCAGCCTACCTGGTAAATGCGTTTGCCACCCTGTCGGTCTCGTGGCGGCAATACCCGCGATCCAGTGAGGCTGCTGCTGCTTCGCCACGGCACTCAGCGATCTGACGCAAAAACCCCATGGCTGGCGCCACGCTGCGCGATCAGACATCGACGGCTCATAACCTCGCAGCCGCTCCCCCCAAACCCCCTCTTGCGTTCCCAGGGGTCGCCGGTGGGAACGAGGGGGATGCGATCGGGCGCCCTCCAACTTAGCGGCTTACCATTACTCACATAATTCAAAACAATCTTGAAAGCCTTATGGTGCAAAGGTTTCGTGAACCAAGGCTTAGGGCTTGACTTTTTGCGCCATGTGAGTTCTCGATCAATTGTGGAACAGGCACAGAATCGGATTAATCTGTGCTAGCATCGCCTAGGGATGGTCAAATTCAGGATACAGGTAGCGTCCCCCCATACGGGCGCATCTCACTTTTGCATGAAGTGGTCGGTTCGTAGTTCGTAGTTCGCAGTTTGTAGTTTGTAGTTATTTTAAAGCCTAGATCGTACTACAATTGCTCGAAAGATAAGACATCTGCAAATATGGGATGCTCCCTCTCATACCCACGTCTCGACACATCAGTTACCAATTGACAGTCTGGGTCTAGGATAAACTGGTAAACTGTAGAAAGTGAGTATAAATAACTATGAGAACCTTAATTTCAACCGACCGCTCTCTAGTGACCGGTGCAGAACGACCTGTGGCGGCCTGCAAAAATGCTGTCCGATTAACTGGCCGTGGGGGGAAGTCATTATATCAAGTAGATCAGCAAGTCAAGTTCCTGCATCTGCAAGCGGAAGTAGAATCCCTCTGGCAGCAGTTGCAAGTGCTCAAACAACAAAGACAGGCATCCCAGGAGGCCAAAGTACTCGCTAGTACTGTAACGGTAGCCGAAGAATAGGATAAAAAGCGTTGTTGTCTGCTTGCTGTGATATAAAAAATAAAGCCTTCCAGCCTGCTGGGCAGCTTGTGGGCAACAACCAGAACCTACGAGGAATGGCCTGAGTAACTGGTGGCCAGTAACATGATTGTGATGTGTAAGGAGAAAGCATCGATTAATGACAGCATATATAGTTAAGCCGCAAACCGATGAACAGCAGGCTTCCCTGCGGTTGAAAGACATCATTAAAACCTTGCCGCGAGAGGTTTTCCTCAAGAACAGACGCCAAGCCTGGACTACTGTAATTATTAACGTGCTGCTGGTGATATTGGGATACGTCGGTCTGGCGATCGCGCCCTGGTTTCTGTTACCGCCCCTATGGATATTTACTGGGACAGCGCTGACGGGTTTATTCGTGTTGGGTCACGACTGCGGCCATCGGTCCTTTGCCAACCGGAAATGGGTAAATGACCTAGTAGGACATTTAGCATTTCTACCCTTGATTTACCCCTTCCACAGCTGGCGTATCCTGCACAATAAACACCACGCACACACTAACAAATTAGGGGGAGAGGACACGGCGTGGGAACCCTTTAAGCCAGAATTTTACGATAACTTTGGCGCCGTCGGGAAGTGGTTTTATCGGAGAATTCGGGGTCGGTTTTGGTGGGTAGGGTCAATTGCCCACTGGGGAATCCTCCACTTTAACTGGTCTCAGTTTGAAGGCAAAGAACGACAGCAAGTTAAACTGTCGGTGTTTGTGGTGTTGATTGGTGGGGCGATCGGGTTTCCAGTTCTGATTGCCACCACAGGTATCTGGGGTTTGGTAAAATTCTGGTTAATGCCCTGGTTAGTTTACCACTTCTGGATGAGCACCTTTACGATCGTCCACCATACATCACCAGAAATTTCCTTCACCACAGCAGACAAGTGGAATGAGGCTTTAGCTCAACTTGAGGGGAGTGTTCACTGCGACTATCCCCGCTGGGTAGAATACCTCTGTCACGATATCAACGTTCACGTCCCCCATCATATTTCCACAGCGATTCCTTTCTATAACTTGCGCTTAGCTCATCGCAGCTTGAAGGAGAACTGGGGGGATTATATCAAGGAACGTCAGTTCTCTTGGTCTTTAATGAAGCAGATTACAGACACCTGCCACTTGTATGACCCGGACGCCTGCTATAAGTCTTTCGGTGACTACCGCGCTAGCAAATAACGGCTAATTCTGCTGTTGGGTGAAGTATGCAGGTTGAAGGGTGTAATTCGATCGGGAAGTAAAAAATGAGACTTGCTCCTTCATACTTTATACTTCACCCAATCAGAAATCACGGCGTAATTTTAAGAAAAATAATATGGGGATTGAATTAGTCAAATATTTTAAATCAGCAGGAGTTAAATTTCGGCGTTGCACAATTACGGGATGATGGGCATAGTTGCAGAAGTCTTAAACCTAGACTACAAGCCAGTTTAAGTTATGTGCATGCGTAGGCATCATCCCCAAAATGTGCAACGCCAATTTCTGCGTGTAGTCTTTTGCGATAACGCCAATGCGATCCGCGCCAAGGCTATTCACCTGGGGATCCTCGCAGAAAACATGGACTATCCGGTCAGCATCACAGCGGCTCAGCTTGCTGAGCCGGTGATGTACGATGGGGTGGTTCCTGACAGTGGACTGGGCCCAGTGGGGGAAGTTTGGTTGATTCCTGACTGGTCAACATGTAAGATTTTACCCTATGCTCCCAGCCACGCTAGGGCGATCGGGGATATGATCCAAGATGGACAAGCTTGGTCGTTATGTCCGCGATACTTTCTCAAACGAGCGATCGCCGCCGCCAAGCAAGCAGGGATAGAGGTGATGGCCGCCTTTGAAAATGAATTCTCCCTGCTGCATTCTAGCAATAATGAAATTATCCCCACTGATGATACTGTGTTTGCCTCCACTCTGGGGATGGATCTCAATCGCAAAATCATTGATGCGATCGCCGATGCTTTAGTGGCCCAAGACATGACCGTAGAGCGATATTATCCAGAATCGGCCCCCGGACAACATGAAATTTCTATTCGGTATGCCGAAGCTTTGCAAGCTGCAGATAATCAGATCGCGTTTCGGGAAACTGTGCGGGCGGTGGCCATCGAACATGGGTTAAAAGCCTCATTCTTACCAAAAATATTTGCCGATAAAGCAGGAAACGGTTGTCACTTGCATCTGAGTCTCTGGCAAGATGGCAAAAATATCACGGGGGATGGTTCTGGGAAACTTTCGAGTACGGCCCTGGCATTTATCGCGGGCATTCTCCACCATCTCCCGGCCCTCATGGCCCTGACTACCCCGAGTACCAACTCTTACCGGCGCATTCGCCCCCACTTTTGGAGTGGTGCTTTTGCGGCTTGGGGGTATGATAACCGAGAGGCGGCAGTGCGGGTGCCCAGTAACCCAGTGCCCCCGAGTCCCACCCATTTCGAGTTAAAAACTTCTGATGCTTCAGCTAACCCATACCTGGCTTTGGGAGCAGTGATTTTTGCCGGTTTAGATGGGATCGCTCGAAATCTCAATCCTGGAGACCCGGTAGATATTGACCCGGGGCTGTTTTCGGAAGCAGAACTTACCGAACGCGGGAACGCTGCGCGAAAAATCGAAAGATTGCCCCAAAACCTCGGAGAAGCGATCGAACACCTGAGTGGCGATCGCCTGCTCTTAGATGCCCTGGGTGCAGAACTAAACCGCGCTTACCTGGCGGTGAGAAAAGCGGAATGGGAGGCGATGAAAGACATGGAATTAGAAACAGAAGTGAATCTTTTACTCGAACGCTATTAATAAAAATGGCTAAGCACAATGATGAAATGATAAGGCCCGCCGGGGTTCGCTTACCCCGCGTCATAGCTAAAGTCTGTGTTATACCGACTAAGAAAATGTCTGGGAGCGAATAACATTACTCTGTGGTTATTCCGTATTGCACAGTCCCTCCGGGTATAGCAGGGGTCTAAAGGCACGATAATTGATTCTATGGAACGTTATAACCTCAATTCAGCAGTCCCCTCGGACAAGTTAGATGTTAAGCTCATCGGATTGGGGAGGGATGTTCTAAGAAGCTAATGCCCAGGGTAATGCTTGGGATATGCTGACGTAGGACGGATATGGCGGGAAGTTAAGGGAAATAGTAATCCCAAAATGGTAAGGAACCGGGCGTCTAAGTAAGTCACCTGCCGTTCTTGAATGGTAAGAGCCAAAAGGGCGCTAAGGTATACATGGTGGATGAAGTCCTAGGCCAGGTAATAAAGTACAGGGCTCTAGATATAGCCAAATGTTAGTAGAGAGCGCATAAACGGGTTTTGTCTACTTTTTCCCGCGCAAACCCTCCGGTGCCAGGCAGTTAAACATCCGAGCACGGATACCACGAAAGGACGAAACTTCACAAGACAAGGATAGGGAGAGGCAACTCGACCAACGTCTGCCCACGACAAGGGACCGTCAACCAGGAGCCGGATGCGTTGAAAGGCGCAAGTCCGGTTTTGAAAGGGAGGGTTCGGAGGCGACTCCGGGCTCGACCCCGACCATCAGATATGAATCAAATACTAGAGGACTGCAACTTCCACGGCGTAATCTGAGCCATCGGGGGAGGAAATTTCGACAACGTAATCTCCCGTACTGGGGAGGATACCTTGCCACCCGGTCTGACCCGGCATGACCGCACCAATAATCTGCCATTCTGGGTCTCTGACAGTTATATTGACATTTCCTTGCCAAACCTTAAGGATAAACTGCTGTCCTTGGCCACATTCAAGCAAGTAGCGTTGCAGCTGATAGGGGGCGACAGTACCCCACAAAGTCTCCCCCGTCGCCCCCGCCTCAAAGCTGACTCGCTGAGTTTGCACGGATCTGGGGGGCAAGACTGGCGGTATGGTCGCGCTGACATTAACTCTCACAGCATAATCTGAGCCATCGGGGGAGAAAATTTCGACAACGTAATCTCCCGTACTGGGGAGGATACCTTGCCACTCGGTCCGACCCGGCATGGCCGCACCAATAATCTGCCCTTCTGGGTCTCTGACAGTTATATTGACATTTCCTTGCCAAACCCCGAGGGTAAACTGCTGTCCTTGGCCACATTTAAGCAAGTAGCGTTGCAGCTGATAGGGGGCGACAGTACCCCGCAAAGTCTCCCCCGTCGCCCCCGCCTCAAAGCTGACTCGCTGAGTTTGCACGGATCTGGGGGGCAAGACTGGCGGTATGGTCGCGACGACATTCTGCTGGATGGGAGGGAGTTCTGAAGGTGACTGGGGTTTGGGGTCTGTAACTGGCAGTGGGGGTTGCAGGTATGGGGTCTGCCAAAGGGCGATCATGCCCATAGCGGCCAAGATCGGAGATTTCCGCGACGAGGGGGATATCACGACAGTAGACTGAAGCTTAGAAACCGCAGCATCGGCACCCTGCAAAGCTGCCAGCATTTCTCTAGCAGGTTGGCGATCGCGCCTGCGGAGGATAATGTTATCGGGTTTAATATCTCTGTGAACGATACCCTGACTGTGGACAGTAGTCAAGACAGGCAGAAGAGAGACTAAGATTTCCCGCACGGCAGTTTCGCTGAGGGGCCCTTCAGACGAGACCAAGTCAGTGAGGGTGAGGCCATCAATCCATTCCTGAACGAGATAGAATTGGTCGGCTAACTGAAAATAGGCATATAATTCGGGAATTTGAGGACTAAGCTGGCCCAGTTTTTCCAAGATAGCGGCTTCTCGTTGAAACAGTTGTTGCACCATCTGTTGAATTTGAGGGCTACCAGCAATCGATTTCAGACGCTTAATGACGCAGCGGCGTTTGGAAGGCATGTAGGTATCTTCAGCGAGGAAAGTTTCGCCAAACCCGCCAGTCCCCAAGTCCCCGAGGATGCGATAGCGATCGAGTAATAGAGTTTCTCTCATGAGCGGGCATCTCCGATTATCAGTCTGCAAGTCACCTGATTAAAAAAACGATACCCTGACTGTGGACAGTAGTCAAGACAGGCAGAAGAGAGACTAAGATTTCCCGCACGGCAGTTTCGCTGAGGGGCCTTTCGCACGAGACCAAGTCAGTGAGGGAAGGCATGTGGTATCTTCAGCGAGGAAAGTTTCGCCAAACCCGCCAGTCCCCAAGTCCCCGAGGATGCGATAGCGATCGCCTGTTCTATTTTCCCCTGTTCCCAGAAGCAAGCCCCCAGATTATTATAAGTCTCAGGCCAATCTGGCTTTATGGAGATCACCTGTTGGAAATAGCCGATCGCCCGATCGTATTCCCTCGTCTGATAAGCAATAATTCCCAGCATTTGCATAGCTTCTACCTGATGAGGTTGCTGTTTGAGCATCGCCAAATAAACAGCCCTCGCTTTATCCAGACGTCCGGCTTTGTAATGACCTAAAGCCTCTTTTAATCGATCCTTATCTGCTTGCTGTACCATTTTAGTACATAGAAACAATTAATTTCACACACTCTCTCGCGCCCATGGCTATGTGCAATTATTTTTGTCTAACTACTTACATGTATAGCCCGCGCAGCGGAGGGGGCCCTCCGCGTGGGCTAAGTTCTAGTAGTCGGGCCCCTCGTTCCTGGTAAACTTCAAAAGAAGTTAATGAAATCATCAAGATTACTCAGGGTCAAATCAATGTCCAGTAGAGTAACCTGGGTTTCATCTCCAACTTTAATCAGAGTATTTCCGCCCTGAAAGACGATCTGCGTTTTGGCGGAACTCCCTCCTTTTACCCTGATGGAGTCGATGCCAAGTTCAAAGTCTACGATGGTATCGCCGCTATCCTCGCCATCATCGCCCGGCGCCGAGATAAAAGTATCGGCGCCATATCCTCCTGTGAGAGTATCCTTTCCATTTCCGCCGTAGAGGAGATCATCTCCATTTCCGCCATAGAGGATGTCGTTGCCATAGTTTCCGTAAAGGCTGTCGTCGCCGTCGTTTCCGTAAAGCTTGTCTTGATCTCCTAAACCTGCAATTATTTCTGCGCTGGCAGTGCCCCGGAGAATGTCCTCATGTCGAGTGCCCGTCGGGCCCAGGTCGGACGAGAACACTTTCAAATTGCTGAGGGAGAATAACTTAGAGGGGATCGAACCGCTCAAAGAGTTGTTGTCTAGGTAGAGCGATTCCAAATTGTCCAGATTCCCTAACTGACTCGGGATGCTGCCACTCAGTTGGTTCTTGTCCAGGGAGAGCCTTTCAAATTCACCAGATTCCCTAACGTCGTCGGGATGGTGCCAGTCAGGGAGTTCTGGGACAGCCTGAGATCTATCAAATTCACCAGATTCCCTAACGTCGTCGGGATGGTGCCAGTCAGGGGGTTGCGGAACAGGCTGAGCAATATCAAATTGTTCAGATTCCCTAAATTCGTCGGGATGCCGCCAGTTAGTTGATTTTGGCCCAAGTTGAGCGATGTCAACTTTTTCAGATCCCCTAACTCCGTCGGGATGCCGCCAGTCAGTTGATTATTGTACAGGCTAAGCCATCCCAAATTCTCCAGATCCCCTAACTCCGTAATGATGTTGCCAGTCAGGAAGTTGTTAGACAAATTGAGCACTACCAAATTCTTCAGATTCCCTAACTCCTTCGGGATGCTGCCATCCAGTTGGTTGTTGGACAGGACGAGCCATTCCAAATTCTCCAGATTCCCTAACTCCTTCGGGATGGTGCCATCCAGTTGGTTGTTGGACAGGAAGAGACCCGTCACCCTGTTGCCACTTACCCTCACCCCATGCCAACCAGCAACAATAGAAGCTTTGGGGGGAGTTTTGCTCTTGAAATCCCAGTCAACCCAGCCTCGATTTTTCTTCCAATCAGCCCCACCCGTGCCTTCATATAGAGCTTTCATGGGCTGATAATCCTTGCTATCCAATAGGTCTTCATTAACATCCTTGACATTAATAGTGAAGATCTCCGAGTAACTCAGCCCAGCAGTTGAGGTAGTTTGGACGCGGATGCTGTAACTCGACTGAGTTTCAAAGTCTGGGGAACTGTTGATTTGCAGTTCGTCCCCGTCAATGGTGAAGGCAGCGTTATCCGTATCTCCTGCACCCGCTACCAACTGGTAGGTAAAGGTATCTTCATTGTTGGGGTCGGTAATGGAGAAAGTCCCCACTACTGCACCCTCATCCGAGTTTTCGGAGATGCTGCTGTCAGAGAGCTCTATATCGAGACTCTTGTTTTTGAAATAGATGATCTTGCCGTCGGAGTTTCCCACCAAAAGATCTAGAAGCCCGTCGCCATCAAGATCGGCTAAGGTGGGGCTGCTATCAAACCCTACATCTGCGAGCCCAAAGGGGTTGATTTGGACTCTCCCGAAGGCGGTACTGCTAGCAGTACCCTGGTTTTCCTGATATATGATCAAGCCATGATATTCTCCCAGAAAAAAATCTAGATCTCCGTCGCCATCAATATCGGCAAACGTGGGTTTGCTAGAATAGTTTACAGCTGTGAGCCCAAAACGATTGTTTTTGGGTGTCCCGAAGGTGGGAGCGCTAGCAGTACCCTTGTTTTTGAAATAGATGATCTTGCCGTTCTTGTTTCCCAGAAAAAGATCTAGATCCCCGTCGCCATCAATATCAGCCAAAGTGGGGCTGCTATATTGCCCTACATTTCTGAGCCCAAAGGGGTTGTATTGGAGTGTCCCGAAGGTTACTGTTGACATTATCTTTCTCCTTTTTTGGTTAGATTGGTTTCTTTTCAGTTTCTGATTCTTGAGCAGAGGTGCTGGTGTAATACCAGCCCGACTGTCGTCATATCCAACTATAGATTATCCATTTAGACTTTTTTGTAGTCTCTGATACATAAATTACTTTTTTGGGATTTTGATTTTTTATGATAACTATAAGCTATGCTAATTATAAGCTGTCACGCATCTAAGCTGCATGTTGGGGCTGAGGCAACCCACGACTCGTGTCCGAGAGCACCCACCCCTAACCCTCAGCTACTCTGCGAGCAATAACCGAGCAGACTGCAAGCAATAACCTTGCAGCTTGCGGTCGGAAGTTGGGTACTCTACCACCAACTCTCCTAACCCCCAACCCCCAACCCCCAACCCAGTAGATGTAGAATCAGAAGAAAACTCCTTCCAGGAACTTGCTGTTCCTGAAAATTGCAACTATAATTAACCTTGGTTTGTCTGTCATGATTAGGAGGTAAAATGGTACAGCAAGCAGATAATGATCGATTAAGAGAGGCTTTGAGTCATTACAAAGCCGGACGTCTGGATAAAGCGAGGGCTGTTTATTTGGCGATGCTTTCCCAGCAGCCAGAATTAGTCGAGGCTATGCGGATGCTGGGAATTATTGCTTATCAGACGCAGGAATACGATCGGGCGATCAACTATTTCCAACAGGTGATCTCCATAAAGCCAGATTGGCCTGAGACTTATAATAATCTGGGGGCTTGCTTCTGGGAACAGGGGAAAATAGAACAGGCGATCGCTGCCTACAAACAGGCGATCGCAGTGAAGCCTGATTATTTCGATGCTTATGATAACCTGGTTGTGGCCCTGGAAAAACAGGGAAAAAGATTAGAGGCGATCGAGCTGCTGATCCGGAATGGCGCGGCCCATGAAAAATTGGCGGCGATGCTGAAGAAGGAAAAGCGTTATCAAGAGGCGAGCGCTCATTACCAACAGGCGCTCGCCTGCTACGAAAAGGTCATTAGCATTGACCCCAAATGTGCGGATGCTTACTATAATGCAGCCAAAATTATGGAAAAGCCAAACCGCAGAGAAGAGGCGATCGCCTATTGTAAAAAAGCCATTGCCATTAAACCAAAGGCGAAATTTTACAATCAGTTGGGTAACTGCTATCAAAGATGGGGGAACTTAGCAGAGGCGATCGCATGCTACCAAAAGGCGATCGCCCTGAAACCAGACTTTGCCGATGCCTACAGCAACCTGGGTGTTGCCCTGCAAGAACAACTGAAATTACAAGAGGCGATGAGCTATTTCCGCCATGCTATTGCCTTAAAGCCAGATCAAGCAGAGACCCACTTAAATCTGGGAATGTGTTTGTTATCATTGCAGGACTTTCAGCAAGGATTTGTAGAATATGAATGGCGCTGGCGCCTAAAAGCACAGCCTCCGACCCCGGAACAAATCTTGGGAAAACCTCTTTGGGATGGTTCGCCACTGGCAGGAAAAACTATTCTCCTACATACAGAACAGGGATACGGGGACGCTATCCAGTTCGTCCGTTACGCGCCCTTAGTAGCCCAGCGGGGTGCTGGTAAAGTAATTTTGGAAACCAATCGGGCTCTCAGGCGCTTGTTTACTACGGTCTCTGGGATTCAAGAGGTGGTAGTCAAGGGCGAACCATTACCAGCCTTTGACCTGCAAGTCCCCCTAATGAGTCTCCCCCGCATCCTGGGTACGACTATAGAAACTATTCCGGCTCGAATACCCTATTTGTACGCTGAAGAGAAGGACGCCGCGGTGCCTGGAGCGTTGCCGCGTCCTTCAGGACAAGAGCACGCGGAAGGCGCCGTCAAGTACAGTGAATTACTACGAACGGAAGGAGAGGTAAAAGTCGGCATTGTGTGGGCTGCTAAAAGTCATGCAGCTAGCAAGCGGTCTTGTCCAGTTTCCCTATTTCTGGAACTGTCCCAGATCCCATGGGTTTCTCTTTATAGTCTGCAAAAGGAACATACAGATATCCTGGATGGGGCACCTATACAGGATTTAAGAGAGCTGTTGCATGATTTCGCTGATACTGCTGCCGTTATCTCACAATTAGACTTAGTTATATCTGTAGATACATCAGTTGCCCATTTAGCAGGTGCTTTAGGAAAACCTGTCTGGGTGCTGCTACCTTTTTCTCCTGACTGGCGCTGGTTGCTCGATCGATCGGATAGCCCCTGGTATCCGACAATGCGGCTATTTCGTCAAGCAAAACCGGGAGACTGGCAGACGGTGTTTGCCCAGGTTAAGGCAGCATTAACTGTCCCGGGTGAGTTGTGAGAGCAACAACCAAAAATTCCGGTAATTTCCATCGTCGAGGTTGAGAATAGGAAGAAAAGAGGTTAACATCGGACTGGCAGTTTCTCACTTTTTGGCCTTGGGCCTGTCCTAAGAAGCCAAAGCCTGGGGTAATGCTTGGGATATGCTGACGTAGGACGGATATGGCGGGAAGTTAAGGGAAATAGTAATCCCAAAATGGTAAGGAACCGGGCGTCTAAGTAAGTCACCTGCCGTTCTTGAATGGTAAGAGCCAAAAGGGCGCTAAGGTATACATGGTGGATGAAGTCCTAGGCCAGGTAATAAAGTACAGGGCTCTAGATATAGCCAAATGTTAGTAAAGATTGCATTAATGGGTTAAGCCTTTCGCCCGCACTCACCCCCCGGTGCCAGGCATCAAGTAGTCTGCTGTAAAGCACAACCACGTAAGGGCAAAATTTCATGAGACAAGGACAGGAAAGGGCAACCTAACCAATGTCTACCCATGACAAAGGGTCCGTCAACCAGTAGCCTCCTGCGGTGAAAGTCGCAAGTCCGGTTTTGAAAGGGAGGATTGAGGGGTGACCCTCAGTTCGACCCCATCCAATAAGCTCAGAGCACCCGAGCACCCAAGGAGGGAGCTTTGAGAGGCGAGAAGGGAGCTCTCAGAGAGGTGCTCGCTCTCAGAAGGGAGCGGGAAACTCGCGCTATACCCCAAAATGTTTGCACGTTTGCACAAATGATGCGCGACTTGCTATAGGACAGGGGAAAGTGCAAGTGAAACGGATAGAATTCAGCGACGGTGGTGTTCCAGTAGTGATTGTGTCAGAAAATGGTCAAGAGGTAGTTAAAATGGTGGGCAGCAGCAGCAATACAATAGCAGTGAGTTTCGGCTGGACGAATTGAAGTAGATAGGGAGATCGGCAGAGGATGGTTGAGCAAAATAAGATGTCAGCTTTGAGCTATAAAGGACTGTACAGTTGCCCGGTTTGTCGCCAAGGGGAGATATCATGTTTACCATTAATGGAGGCATTTGCTTGTAACTTTTGCCGCCATATTTTCACAGCGGACCTAGAAAAGCAATGGATACAACTGGCAGATAGCTCCCAACCGTTAAGTTGGCGCTGGAATGGTAGCAAGTGGGTGGCCACATACCGCTCCCATGTAGATATGACCTGGGAAATTTGGCTGGTGGCGATCGCCTTAGTGCTGTTGCCGCCCAGCTTAATTTGGCTAGGATACCACATCTTTCCCCCCGAAACTGGCAGTAAGGGATATTGGTTTCCTCCCCTCTGGACATTATTGAGCTTTTTGAGTCATTTAGCTTTTGTCAGCTGGCTGATAGTAGAATATTATCAGTTACCGATTTATGTATCCTTGCGGGTGAGGCTGCGACAGCTATTGGGACGTCCTTGATGGCAATGAAAAATTAGCAATTAAAAATTAAAATTTACTCAAAGCGTTGGCGATCGCTAGACCAACGTAGGAGGCTGTAAGAGTTACCGACCTCGACGATCAGACCAGGAGTGCCACGATCGCCTAAGTCAGCGATCGCGATCAAAGTCTTTGACTGCGAAGGCTGAAATTCACTGTAAAGTATAGCAGTAGCAGTGCGATCGAAAATTACAGTCCGAGGACCAGTTTGAGTATTTCCATTCAAAGAAGCAAAAACTTGTGCAGAGAGCGTCAAGACGATTTCAGGCTGGCGATCGCCGGTCAAATCAACCAGTTGCACGAGGGAGTTGCCGAGAACGAGGGGAAAAACATTGGCAGAGGCTTCATAGGGAAGCAGTTGACTGAGAGTAGGAGGTGCCATAGCGATGGTCAAGGATCCGGCTGCTTGCAACTCGGGCCATAACTGATGTAAAAGAGCCCTCGCTAACTGGGGGCGCGATCGGCTGAGATCGGCAAGAGTAATCACTTGTGGGTCCAACCATTCCAGAGCTTTGGCCGTGAAAGCTAGGGGTGTGGGAGCAGTCAATAGGGTGTCATCGGGTAAAGCCTGGCCAGCAGCCAATAAGCGCAGGACGCCTTTTTTCCAACTGCACGGCCTTGACAGTAGCTACAATAGTTTTCTGTCTGGCCCCTGAGGTCCAGAAAGTGAGCTCGATCTGGGGGTCAAGATCTAAACCCAGCAGATGCCAAAGTCTGGCGCCACTAGAACTATCAGCCAGCCGATCGGAAAAGGGGGTTCTGAGCCAACGTTGACCGTTATGAAAACCAGCCACCCGCACCTGATACCAGACTTGAGAACTGTCTAATTTGAGAGTATCCTGGGCAGTGGGTAGCAACCAATCTTTCTTACTCAGCTCGTCTTTTGGTTCCACTGAGGCCACAATGCGGCTGACATGAGGCACAGATGATTTCCAGAGAGCATTGTCCAGTTGCTGAAGTAATTTCTCAATTTGTTGATGGTTAATTGACCCTCTAGTCGGCTGTTTTTCGAGCCAAGCGCTGCCGCCGTGGAGTCCATCTTTGGCCGTGCGAATCAGGGCCCCCCAAGCGATCGCGTCGGACTGAGTAGATGTTACCCGCAGGGCTGCCTTGATCCGGTTCCACAAACTGTCAGAATCGGTTTTGAGCAACTGCGCGATCTCCCGTTGGTTATGGGGCTTCTGGAAAATCTGCAAAGCTGACTGCCAGCGACCGTCAATAATCTGGGTGAGGACTTGCTGGCTAGGAGATGCCCAAGATTTGTTAGCTTGGGACTGACTTACCTGGGAGTGCATGCGAATTAAGTCTAACTGAGCTTGGGCTCCTGGGGACCAATCTGGCGATCGGGTCAGAGGTTGCAACATTTCCAGAGCTGGCGTCCACAGACCACTGCGAGCTAGAATTAGGGCATTTTGGTAGTTCTTTAAGGCCAGATCGGCCCGCGGACGGTCCGAAAAATCGAAAGGCGTCAAAGCAATTTCTACGAGCGCCACAGGTGCTAGTCGCTCTTGACGGGGCTGGATCTGGTAAATCTTGAATTTGGGCTCAAAACCAACGGTTTGATTGACAATCAACTCCAGAGTGCGATCGCCCGCCGTTACCTTACGCCAGATAGCAGGTTCTCCGGCAGGGCTAGCCCACTGGAGCATCTGCACCAGGTTAGTTTCCCTGGGGTTGTAGTATAGTACATTTCCATAGGCGATCGCCCCATCCCCGGTTCTCTGTCGTCCCGTGAGATGGAGCCACCGTCCCAGACCCTGCATTTCTGGCTGTGGTGAGGGCAGTTCTACTGATGTCAGTTGCAGCTGACCAGAAGATGCGAGCTCGACCGATCGGTCATCAAGGGGAGTATCAAGCTCTTCATGGGAGTAAGATACCGACATTTGGCTAACTAGCTGATAGTAAGCCCCCGCAGTGGAAAAATACTTGGGAGTGTCCACGCGCCTGTAGACTCTCAGCTGGCTAATATACTCGCAGTCAGTCTGACAATTTGGCCGTTTGCTATGTACTGGCAGCAGCAAATCCCGTACCGTGCCGGAAAAATCGGCAGTGTTTAACTCCAGGCTGTCTCCTGGTATCATGCCCATGCGCTCCACTAAGCCGCGAATTTCCGGCAGAGTGCGCATGGTTTGGCGGTCAGTTACTAAGGTTTTGGTTTGTTGAGGCAAAATTTGATGCAGCCAGACTATTCCATCGGGATCCACGATCAGTTGGATCGCTAACCAAAGCCCAGCCGCGATCGCGCTAGCACTACTGGCCAAGAGTAATATTGCCAGGAAGGACGCGCCTTTATTACGAGACTGAGACTGTGACATCGTTAATTGCTAATTTTTGATGTTTCTTCTGCCTAGGATGAGAGTAGGACTTGCTCACCTGCTCGTTCCCAAGTATACTCTCGTTCAACGAACTCTCGCGCGTTCTTCGACAGGCGCTTGCGCAGGGCTGAAGTTACTGTTTGCTGGGGTTTACCGGTTACCGGTCACCCCTCTAGCTGTCACCCCGTGCTGAATTGCCGGTGACTGCCATACAAACGCGCAGGAGACACCGGCCGTGCAGCCGCTCGACTCTCAGTAATCCCAAGTTTAGCAGCACGGGGCTGATGGAAGGCAGTAGATTTGTTATAGTCAACTAAAGCATAAGGAGGTCAATATGCCATCGATAGATGAGATTATTAAACAGGCAGATAACCCGTTTGATAAATATGTTACGGGGAACTTTTGTGGAGAAGAACAGAACCAAACCCCCATCGTTGAATCAATTCATCAACAGGAACTTCTCTTAATAGCAAAAGTTATCGATTGGGTAGGGAAAGACCATCGCCCGCGCACGGTAATGCTAGCTGGAGATTCCGGTATGGGCAAGAGTTATCTATTAAACCGCCTCAAGCAGATGTGCGGCAACAAAGCATTTTTTGCCTACATCGATCCCTGGGCAGATAGCAACTACATCTGGCGTCATACCCTGCGCTATACCGTTGATAGCCTGATGCAGGAACCAGAAAACCAACAAGAGTCTCAGTTGCTCATCATGCTGAAAAATATATCAGCTTTCCCAGAGGGTAACATGGGGTCGCGGCAACAATTTATCAATAAAATGAGAGCAACCTATCGCTCGGGAATTTACAACGGAAAAAGTTTTTTTGGCGTGTTATATGACCTGAACAATCCCGAACTGAACATCACGGCCTCTGACTGGTTGCGAGGAGATGACCTAGATGAAGAGGATCTTAACTCTTTGGGAGTAAAAAGGGCTATTGATAGTGAAGATGCGGCCCAAAAAATTATGAGAAATTTGGGCATAATTTCCCCAAGACCAATAGTGCTGTGTTTTGACCAACTCGATAATATCCCCCGCCGGCAAAATAGCGAATTCCTAGATATTCAAGCTTTGTTTAATGTTAACTCTAGCCTTCACACTTACTCGCGCAACTTTATGGCGATCGTTAGTATCATTATGCAGACTTGGAAACGCAAGATGCATGTTGAAGTTCAATCTGCTGACCAAGCTAGGATTAATGTAGTGGTTCGCCTAAAGCCGATCTCTCTAGATCGAGCAGAAGAACTTTGGGCCAGCAGACTATATCCTCTCCACCAGCAAGCTAACCCTCAACCCCCTTCGCCCATTTATCCCTTAACTCGGCAATGGCTGGAAGAAAAAATCCCCCAGGGCAAAACTACTCCCCGCTATGCGCTGATGGAGGGACGTAAGCTAATCGAAGAGTATAAAGAAACTCTAGTTATTGCTTCACCCAAAGTTACCCAGCAGAGGCTCGGTCGCGCCAAACCTGCTGTAGAGCAAGACTTCCAGCCAGCGACGAGGCCCGAACCGACTGTAAAAGCAGACTTCCAGGCAGCTTTAGTGCGGGCATGGGACCATGAATTCCAGAAGAATTCCCAAAAAATTACCCGCATTCGACATTACGATGGTCCGGAACTGATAAATATGTTGCAATTGGCTCTCAAAACTTTGGAAATCAAGGGTATTAAGCCTAAACTTCTGTCGAGTAGCGCTACATTTGCCAGTTGTTCCCTTAGTTATCAACCGCCCGATCGACAGGGACGGGTAGGATTAGTCTGGGGGGAAAATCCACATATGGCTAGCTTTTCCTATATGATGAAGGCTTGCGAGCAAGCAATTCAGAAAAATCTCTGTCAAGCTCTGTACTTGATTAGAAGTGAAGGAGTGGGTAAACCTAACCAGAAGGGGAATAAAATATATCAGCAAATATTCGCGGGTTCTCCCCATCGTCACATTAAATCGGATCTGAACTCGGTATTGTACCTGGCAACATACTATAATCTAGTGAAGAAAGCTCGCTCTAGAGAGTTAGTAGTTGCCGATCGAGTTCTGACCCTAGAATATTTAGAGAAACTGATCCGTGACTCTCAGATTCTGCATAACTGTCCTTTGTTGCAAAAATTGGGGATTGCGGTTCTCCCGGTACCGGAAGTTTCCAGAAGGGACGATGACGAGCAAAATGCCGAATATCAAAGGGATGATATCGGACAGGAAGTCAAATATTTTGTGTTGGATATAGTCACCAACAAGCATCAGTTGATCGGGCGTAATACCCTGATTGAAAATGCTTGCAGTCAGTTTCCCCAGGTGAAGTCAGCGGAAGTTGAGCAAGTGATTCAGCAGCTAGTAGAAGAAAATATCGTGCGAATTGTCAACCCCAAGGCTCCACTAGAACAACAATTAATCTGTTGGGTGGTGCCTGATGCTACCGGTAGGGTAGAATAGTTTGCTCGCTCTTGCAGGATCTGGTTAATTAGACTTGGGTAATAGTCGTATGTTACTGTAGGATATTGTCATCCAGGCTAGATGGATTATTTTAATTACAAGGCAAGGGCGATCGCATGGAAGCAATTGAGCTGAAGTTCATGTTAAAATTGTTGGAGTTTACCGGCTACCGGGCCTCCATCAGTAAGATTAGGCTGAATAAAAGCACTAAGGCGTCAGAAAGGGATAGCATCTGCAAAAAACTGCGCGATCGCCAGTTGGTGGCTTGTGTGGAGGAGGTGGCAAAACTGACGATCGCGCCTCCAGGGCAGGGGCTACTGGAACTGGAGCTAGCTGAGTTGCCGGTGACTGCCGTGGAACTGAAGGCGATCAAAGCCTGCACTAAAGGCATAATTAACCCTGGAGACACCGGCATAAAAGCAGCAGAGCGACAGACCGTGCTCCAAAGCTTGGTAGAACGGGGCTTTATTGAAGCAGTAAAGACAAAAATCACGGAAGTCTGGCTGACAGAACGAGGACGGGAATTTTTGCTTTCGGAATTTGAATCAAACAGCGCTGCCACCATCACCTTGAAAATGCTGACTGATTACCTGCGATTCATGCGACAATCGGTTATTAAGCAGGAAACCCAGATGCTCGCAACCGAGGAGGCACCGGCGATCGCCCCCAGCGACGAGGAGATTTTGCAGCTGATTCGGGATTTAGACCGGCAGATGCGCACGGACAATTATCTGCCGATTTTCCATCTGCGAGAGAAGTTGCAACCGCCTCTGTCCAGGGAAGAACTCGATCGGGCGCTCTATCGCCTAGAACGAAATAACCTGATCGAGTTGAGCGCATTGCAGGAAGTCATAGCTTATACTCCAGAACAAATTGACGCTGGCATTCCCCAAAATATCGGCGGTCGCCTGTTTTTTATTATAGTAGAATGAAAGCCCGGTAGTCCTCGGAGATCGGCAGGTAGTCAGTATCGAATAGGTAAGTAGGATTCAATATGCCATCCATTGATGAGATTATTCAAAAGGGGTTAAACCCCTTCGATCCAGTCAGTTTTGCCACGGGGAACTTTTGGCAAGAAAAGCAGGACCAAGCGCCCAGCATTAACTCGATTCACGAACGGGAACTAGCCTCAATAGCAGCAGTGCTAGAACAGGTAGCCAAAGACCATCGCCCCCGCACGATCATGCTGACGGGAGACTCCGGTTCGGGCAAGAGTTATCTATTAAAGCGGCTCAAACAAGAATTTAACAGCCAAGCCTTTTTTGCCTACATCGGTCCCTGGGCAGATAGCAACTACATATGGCGTCATACCCTGCGCCATACTGTTGATAGCTTGATGAAAGTGCCAAAGTACCAAGAAGATTCTCAGTTGATACTCTGGATGAAAAGTCTATCGGCTTTCAGTGATGGTAGTCTGATGAAAAGGTTACTGGGAGAGCGGAAACAATTCATTAATGACCTCAGAGCCACCTATCCATCGGGAATTTACAACGCGAAAGAGTTTTTTGGGGTATTGTACGACCTGAATAATCCCAAACTGAAGATGACAGCCTATGACTGGTTGCGGGGAGACGATCTAGATCCAGACGATCTGAAAGCTTTGGGAGTAAAAAGGGCGATCGACAATGAAGATGCGGCGCAAAATATCCTGATCAATTTTGGCATAATTTCTGCTGATACCAACCCGATCGTGCTGTGCTTTGACCAACTGGATAACATCCCCCGTCTGGAAGATAACTTCCTAGATATCCAAGCTTTGTTTAATGTCAACTCTAGCATTCACAATTTCTCGCCCAACAACTTGCTGGCGATCGTTAGTATTATTAAGAATACTTGGAAACGGAATAGTGAGAGGGTGCAATCTGCTGACCGAGTGAGAATTAATGAAACGGTTGACCTGAAGGAGATATCCCTAGATCAAGCAGAAGAACTCTGGACCACCAGACTATATCCTCTACGCCAGCAAGCGATCCCGAAACCCGCTTCGCCCCTTTATCCCTTAACTCGCCAACAGCTAGAAACAGAATACCCCCGTGGCAGAACTACGCCTCGGTCGGTGCTGGTGTTGGGACGTCAGCTAATCGGACAGTACAAAGAAAACCTAGTTATTGGTTCGCCCAATGTGGCCCGGCCTTGGTTGACTCTGGTTAAATCTCCCGTACAGCAAGATGCGCTGGCAGCTTTTAAGTTAGTCTGGAAGCAGGAGTTCGACAAAACTGCTGCAAAAATTACCCGAATTCGCGATTACGATGGTCCGGAACTGATAAAAATGCTGCAAGAAGCTCTCAAGGCATTGGATATCTCCGGGATTAAGCCGAAACTATTATCAGATAGTGCCACATTCGCCAGTTATTCCCTGAGTTACCAAGATGGGCAGAACCGGGTAGGATTAGTATGGGCGGAAAATCCTAACATGAGTAGCTTTTTTCGTCTGATGGAAGCTTGCCAGAAAGTAATTCAGAAAAAGTTCTGTCAAACCCTGTACTTGATTAGAAATGAAGGGGTGGGTCAATATACCCATCAAGGTAACAAAATATATCAGCAAATTTTCACTGGTTCCCCCCATCGTCACATCGAACCGGACCTGGAGTCTCTGCACTACCTGGCAACCTACCATAATCTGGTGAATGCTGCTTACTCTGGAGAGTTGGTAGTTGCTAACAAAACTCCGACGCTACAAGAGTTAGAAGTTCTGCTTCGGGACTCTCAGATCATGTCATACTGTCCGTTGTTGCAAGATTTGGGTATTGTCACCTCCGATGGCGGAGAAGATGAAAGGGATAAGTTAGTCCGGGAAGTCAAGGATTTTTTGTTGAATATAGTCAGCACCCAGCAGACGATCGGGCCTGAGATTCTGAGGCAAAATGCTCGCAGTCAGTTTCCGCAGATAAATAAATCGGAAATTGAGCAGCTGATTGAGCAGCTTTGTCAGGAAAATTTTTATGACAATTGTCAACCCTAACGATCCTCCCGAACAAGAATCAATCTCTGGAGTTTCTCAAGAGTAATTTATTCTCTTTGCACTTCACCCGCAGTTAAAACCCCGCGTTACTAGGCGGGAGCCAGGGAACGAGAGCTAAAGTCTGTTTTCACCGACTAAGATAAAATCCGGGTAATTTCCCCTCGTTCCCAGGCAGAGCCTAGGAACGAGTTCTAGAGGCGGAGCCTCTAGTTGAGAATGGTGCAAGATATGAGTGAAAACCGACTAAGATAAAATCCGGGTAATTACTCACAATTGGTGAGGGCGTTGGGTTGAGGCACGAAACCCAACCTACAGTTGCGTTCATTTGGTGAGGGCGTTGGGTTGAGGCACGAAACCCAACCTACAGTTGCGTTCATTTTTATTATGGGCATTCAACGGGTTTGATATGATATTGTACCAAGCAGCAGAGATCCGATCGCTTATCACCCAGCTAGCATCCTGTCAAACCCTCTGGTTAGATACGGAAGTAGCTGACTGGAAAACTCCCAAGCCCAGATTATCTCTGATTCAGGTGTTGGCAGATCCTCATGACTTGACGGGAGAAAGCACTTACATCCTAGATGTATTAGATAGAAATGATTTGGTCAGAGATTTTGTTGACCAAATTATGGCTAATTCCCAAATAGAAAAGCTATTTCACAACGCTAGTTACGATCTCAGGTTTCTGGATAAAAATAAGGCCCAGAATGTTACCTGTACCTTGAAGATGGCCAAAAAGATAGGAGGCGATCGCCTGGGAGTATCGAACCTGCAACTGAAAACTTTAGCAGCAGAACTTTGCCAGATATCCAATATCGACCGAGAGGAACAGCAAAGTGATTGGGGACGGCGACCGCTGACGGCAAAACAGCTACAATATGCTAAGATGGATCCAGTATATCTGGCTCAAGTACACGGCCATTTAGTAAAGTTAATGAAACAGGATCGTCCCCAACAAACTACTGTGAAGACTGGAGAAACATCATTTAGCGTCACAAACGTCAGAGTCGCGACGGAATGTCCGCGTCTATTCTATTTACATCAGCGGTTTGGTGGCAAAACAATGTTTGTTCGTAATTGCTCAAGATCTTGGTGGTGAAGGAATATGGGTACTGCCGGTACTGCATAGTTACTCGGGCCATCGGACTGGAGTGAACAGCCCTTGTACTGCCTCGGAATGCCTAACAGGACAAGAGCAATTTTTGAGGAGCGAAAACTTCTCAAATGCTTACGGGGTGGGGGGTTTTGACCTCGAAGTGGTGAGTCGGCAGCCGAGCGCCCGAATATGCAGTTGAGATGCGCGACAGCTGATTTTTTTCAAAATCCCGCGCCCAGGGTTGACAAATTCGATAAATAAGTAGTAAGTTGGAAGACATGACTAAGAATTGGCTTGCTGACCTCGACCAAGACACAGAGAATCTCGACCCAAAAAGTCGGGAAGTTTTGCAGCGGTTACTCAATTACCTAGAAGACCTATACAGCCAAAACCTTGAATTGAAAGCTGACAATCAACGATTGAGAGATGAAATAGCCGCGCTCAAAGGGCACAAGGGAAAACCTGACATCAAACCTCAAGCCAAAGCTGATACTTCTAAAGCTGATACTTCTGCGGAGGCCAAACCAGAGCAGCCCAATAGTCGAGAGCGAAAAAAGAAAAAACCGAAAACCCCCCCCAGGAACGTCGCCAACTTATTCATATTGACAGAGAAGAGGTTATCAAACTGGCTCGGAGTAACTTGCCGTCAGATATCACCCATAGAGGCTACCGAGAAGTAACAATTCAAAATATTATATTTAAAACAGACACGGTTATTTATCGACTAGAAAGACTCTATTCACCTAGTACGGAGAAATTTTACGAAGCCCAGTTGCCGCAAGGATTAAAAGGCAAATCTTACGGGAGTGAACTCGAAGCATTTGTTCTCACTTTGTATTATCAGTTACGAGTGCCAGAAGAAAAGATTCTTAAATTGTTGCCGTCTCAGGGAATAGTAATCTCGGCGGGAAAAATATCTAACTTAATAACTCGGCAATATTTAAGAGAATTTACTGAAGAACGAAATGCTATTTTAGAAGCGGGACTGGGCAGTACCAGTTATCACCAAATTGATGATACGGGGATGCGGGTTAATGGGAAAAATTGCTATGTATTCACACTCTGCAATCCTTACTATAGCAGTTTTTTTACCAGAGAGCGCAAAAACTCTGAAACAGTTCTCCAAATGTTAAACGAATTGCAGTTGGATCCAACTGAATTAGCAGTTGTTCAATCAGATGATTTAGTTGACAGTATTTTGCCTGACAAGAAGAAAAAGCAGCTCGGGGACTACATAGATATTTTGGTGGCTGATGACGCGGGACAATTTCACAACCAGACGAACCATCGTAGTTTATGCTGGATTCATGAAGGACGACACTACGAAAAGCTGACTCCTCTGGTTCCCTCTCATCAAAAAAGCCTGGCACAATTTCTCTCTTATTTTTGGATTTACTATTATCAACTCAAAGCCTATCAACAGCAAAGCACAGAAGAGCAGCGACAACAAAAACTGTTGCTTGAAACCGAATTTGACAAATTGTTTTCCCGTCAAACCGGATACAGTGCTTTAGATCATAGAATTGATTTAACAAAACAGAAGAAGCCTTATTTACTATTAGTTCTAGATTTTCCTGAAGTTCCTCTTGACAATAATGAGGCAGAGCGGACAGTCCGGGAGTATGTGATTAAGCGCAAAATCTCCAATGGAACCCGCACTCTACAGGGGACTCAGGCGTGGGAAGTGTTTTTGGCTCTGGTTGACACCTGCCGCAAAAACGGAGTGAATTTTTATTCGTACATTAAGGATCGAATTTCCAAATCTTTCAAGATGCCAGCGTTGTCCACGCTAATTCAACAGATGCAGCCGCCAAAACCAACATAAACATAAACCATTGACTCCAAGTCTCGCTTGTGTAGTTTCCACCTAAGCACCAAGGGTGTTACAGCTCCTTGTTATAAAGGACAGACTCATTAAGTGCGACATCAGCTCCTGTTTAAAAAGCTGCAGGAGCTACTCTCGTGTGGAAATCACTCCCCACCAACATATTGAGCAACTTCGTTTGTTCCCTCGGACGCTGCTGGTATTGGTACGATATTTCATCAGCTATGCGAGCAATTTGTGGCCCTAGCAAAGCAGCGATCGGAGTTTACAGTCTTGTTGGCCTCTGCTGATGCTAATGTAGAGGAAGTAGCCTTCCGGATGCAACAGTTGTTTTACCAGTTGGCTTTTTATCCCTACATGGAGACTGCTACGGAGATGGCCTCGGAACTTCCGACAATATGGCAGGGTTTAAGGGCATTGATTCAGCGCTGGGCCCATTTGTTAGTAAGCAATAGGCGCTATTGTAATTTTTTGGAAGTGATTAGCAAAACTTTTATTGCAACGGAACAGAGACTAACTCATGCTTTTATTTTGCCCGATCGCACGCGGCAGGAAGTAGTGGGAGTATTTGATGGCTTGATCTATGATTTTGAACGCGATCGCCTGTGTGTGGTAGACTACAAAACCTACGCACCGGTGGATCCATCAGCTCAATTAATCCAGGTTGCCCTCTATAGTTATACGATCTGGCAGCAGAACCAAGTGCCAGTTGATGCAGCAGTTTACTGCGTTTTACCAGAATTCAAAGTACGTGAATATTCCTGGGAACAGCTAGCAGAAACGGTGCATCAGCTAATTCCTCATAAATTGCAACAAATGCGGGAATGGTTAAACTGGAAACCTCCACAAGCAGATCCGCCGCCCCCGACAACTCAATCTCACCTGTGTGAAATTTGCCCCCAGCAACAAAAATGTCAGACTTTTTTTGCCAGTAGGGTGGGCACCGCGGTGGGCACCGCCCACCATCCGGGAGAAAGCACTACAAACCATCGGCAAGAAAGCAGCGCCCAGCAGGGAAGCGCTTTAGCGCTTACTACAAACAGCAGCGCCCAGCAGGGAAACGCTAAAGCGCTTACTACAAACGTAGGAGAACAGTTGGTGGAAATCCTGCAATCATTTAATATAGGAGTTGATTATCTAGGGGCAGCAGTTGGTCCGGCGTTTATCCGAGTGAAGCTGAAACCCCATCTGGGGGTGAAAGTTGTTTCTCTGCTGAATAGAACCGAAGATTTACAAGTGCAGTTAGGGATTGCATCCCGTCCCTTAATTAAATCCCAAGCAGGATATGTTAGTGTAGATATGCCCAGACCCGATCGGGAAGTGGCGCAGTTCTCAGATTACATTCAACCTGGAGAAACACTGGAATCTGTCAGAATTGCCATTGGCGTGAATTTAGATGGTAAACTCGTGGAAGCAGATCTATCCGATCCAAATACCTGTCACTTTTTGGTGGGTGGGACCACCGGAAGTGGCAAAAGTGAATTCTTGCGATCGCTTCTCCTCAGTCTGCTAGTTCGCCACTCTCCCGCACATCTGAAAATCGCCCTAGTTGACCCCAAGCGGGTAACTTTTCCCGAGTTTGAACAGATGCCCTGGTTGTATTCACCGGTGGTCAAAGACCCCGATCGGACGATCGAACTAATGGCAGAATTAGTGGCAGAAATGGAATTCCGTTATCAGCTATTTGAATCAGCAAGCTGTGCTGATATTAATGCCTATAACCTCAAATCTGTCAAGCAATTGCCCCGGATAGTCTGTATCTTTGATGAATATGCCGACTTCATGGCCGAAAAGGAAAGTCGCACCGAGTTAGAACAAAGCATCAAGCGCTTAGGGGCCATGGCACGTGCTGCTGGCATTCATCTGATCGTTGCTACCCAACGCCCTGAAGCTAAAGTTGTTACCCCGATCGTCCGTTCTAACTTACCAGGGCGAGTGGCACTCCGCACCGCTAGCGAAGCAGATTCAGTTATTATTTTAGGTGGCAAGCAAACAGCAGCAGCATACCTGTTGGGGAAAGGCGATCTACTTTATCAAGTTGGTTCTCAGTTGCAGAGATTGCAGAGTTTGTTGACTGAAAAGATTGATTTATATTGGGACAAATAAAAAACCTGTAAGTCTTATTTTTCAGAATCTGTACGGCTTCATGGGCGCGATCGCCAATTTTCTGTCCGGTCACGGCATCGGAAATTTATCGGTTAATATAATTATGTCACAGCTTTGTGCCCCGGCGCAACCCGATCGCATCTGGGTGGGGTCCGGGCACAGCATCCGAAAATTATTGGTTCATATTCTTTACGCCTTGCTAAACCTACATCTATCATATGCAGTGCCCCGATTGCCCGCTTAAGGCGATCGCATTATGTCGGGGTACAGGGTCGCGCGTGTCCATAACATTGGGGTCGCGCCGAGGCACAAAATATTACATTAGAATTGACCCCGATCGCTTAATAGCCAAAAGTTCCAAGTGACCGCTGTACCTCACCCTTAGTGAAAAAGGCTATAATAGAATAAATAACGTAGGGAAAAGAGATATGTCTCAAGTAGTAGAAGCACCTGCGAAGACAATGACATTTGAGGAATATCGGTTCTACCAGGGAGAACCGGATGTCCTGTACGAACTATTCCGAGGACGTTTGATACCAATGGCAACACCAACATCACTACATACCAGAATCTGTGATTATATCGCTTATATCCTCAAGCGTCACTTTGCCAGTCAAAAGATAGCCTTAGTTCCGACAATTGTCACTGGGGTCAGAACAGAAGTAGATGCATCCAGAATTCCAGATGTCGTAGTTTGCTCAGAAGATGTCTGGTTGCAATCGTGCAACCGCGCGGGTGCAGGTATACTTGACTTTGGGGAATTGCCCACTCTAGTAGTGGAAGTAACCAGTGAGAACTGGCGAGAAGACTATATTCGCAAACGGGCTGAATATGCCTCGCTCGAAATTCCCGAATATTGGATAATAGATCCCAATAAAGAACAAGTATGGATTTTGAGTAATCCTGAAAGTCACCCTGGTTACGCTCAGGTAGAATATACAAGAGGGCAATCTTTCAATTGTGTCCAGTTTCCGGAACTGGTTCTATCAGTGGATACAGTCCTTTGGCCTCCGCTGGTGCAAGATTTGATTGCTGAAGAGCTTGAGCAACTGCGACAGGAAAAAGAACGGGCCTCCCAAGCGCAAGAACAGGCCGAGCAAGAAAAAGAGCGGGCCGAACGGGAAAAAGAACGAGCAGATCGGGAAAAAGAACGGGCAGATCAGTTGGCTGCTAAATTAATAGAAATGGGATTAGATCCTAATACGCTCTAGAGCGTCGGTTGGGGACATCTCACTTTTGTAGCGGGGATCTTTACCGGTAGCCGAGAAACCAGGTGGATGGGAAAAACCGGGGCACGGCGATATTACATTGATAAGATTTACCGATAATCTATCGATGCCGTGCCCTTACATTTCCTTTGCTCACCCATACCATCTGCCGTCGCGGGCAGGTAAGCGGTAGTATTGTAATTGTAGATATAATTCACAAATCAAATAGTGCCGATGACAGTCAAAGAATTAGAAACACAGCTACTTGCTTTAACACCTGCCGAGAAAGCTGAAGTGATCCAGATATGAGCACGTAGTATCAACAACAGATGGCGTGGGATTAGCAAAACACCTGGTGTCTGCGGTGGCGATGCCTGCATCACCGGAACTCGCATTCCCGTTTGGGTACTGGTAAACGCCAGAAATTTAGGCATCAGCGAATCTCAACTTCTCTATGACTATCCGACTCTGAGTGCTACTGACTTAACAAATGCTTGGGTTTATGCTGAGGCAAATCATCTTGAAATTGAAACCGCAATCCGAGATAATGAGGAAGATTAAATGGCACGTCTCTATGCAGATGCACAATTTCTCGATTCTTCTGTGTTGATACTACGTTACACGCGAATGGGGCAGGAGAATTAGAGGCAACTTTGACTTAGCTGCTTATTGTATTGAAGAGTCTGTTGCCTGTATCAGTGGCGCCCTTTCCCACATATTTATTAGCAGAAAATCTAAGCGCATAAAAGTCAATTTCACGATACTGGTCTGCCAATTTGGTAGTATCTTGTTGCATAACAAGTGTTGCTACAACAATTTTTGCAGGATTTTGTGACTTTATTTCCGTCACAACTCGCTCGATACTTTTGCCAGTGTTAATTACTGAATCGACCAAGATTATGATTTTGCCGTTCAAATTTTGCACTAAGTCTTCTGGGCTACTATACAAAATAAAGCCTCCGTTTGAGAACACACTGCGTATGCCTTCAGCGGCATAAAGTCCTGCACGCATCATCGAAACAATCACAAAATCGTCTTTTTGCGCTAACTCAACACCTTGTCTGATGCCTTGCACGTGGCGGATCGATATTTCAGTGACTGGAAAGTCTTCAAGCATTTTGTACGCGAGTAGTTTTCCCATTTCAAAGTGCACATTGCATAGCTCGATCGAACTCAAATCTGCTTGTCGCGATTTGGTTGCAAGTAGTTGCACGGCAATTTCTGTGCTGAAACTTTTGATACTCATAGGGAAAATATTTTGTCAGCGACTTTGGTTAGGCTAGTAGTTGGAATCTCAGAATGCTCGAAAGCAGAAAATGAGATTTGCTGCAGATTTGTGATGTTGGAGATAAACGGAATGATGTCCCGGTTTTGTTTTTCATTGACTATTAGGTGTGGGTGATGGGCTTCAGTTAGCATATCCAAGTCAACCAGCGAATCACCAAAAGCAAAAACCTCTTTGCCCGCCGACAGCAGTGTTTGCGCTACTATTCCTTTTCCTGCTTTGTCAACAACATAGTTGTCCAGTTCCAGACAAGTCCCCGCAATAAGGTGAACGTCATGCAAGGAATGCTTTTGCAGTAAGAGCTCCCAGCTTCGTTTTATTCCAGATGTAATAACAACTAACTCCACATTATACTTAACCTGATTTAAAAAGTTCAAAAACTCTGGGTAGATATTGACCGCATTTGCAGAGCTGATGCACCCCGCTTCGTACTGGTCTGGTTCAAGTGCGGAATAGAATTTGGCCGCTTCTAGAAATGCTTGGAAGCTATATTCGTGAGTTTCGAAAATAGTCTTGATATTACGAAAATCCAGATCGAGTGAGCGAAAGAAATGCCGTGTACTGTCTGTTGGAATCAGTGTACGGTCGCCATCAATGATTGCATACGTTTTCTTGCTGCTACTGCGCAGAATGCTTTGCGTGCGTGAAGTAATTCGTTCAATATTTGTTAGATTCGTTAACATTGGTCGGAGCAACGTATTTGCAGATAAACTGGACAGCCGAATTTAGGTCGTCATTTTCGAGAATGGTTAGCACGGATCCATTTGACAAGCAGAACTTTTTTAATGCGGCCATTTCATGCTCTATCCAGCTTTGCAGAATTTCTACCTCACGGCTTCGTGGTCGTGCAGTGTCATTTATTAGCCTACGATGAATGATAGTTGCTGGTAGATTCAAGTAGATGTAATCCGTATAAAATTCTGCATCTTGGCGTGTCATTGCATTTTCGAATCCGCCATTGTCACTTAGAAATGCCAGATGGGCATCAATGATGACATGTTTGTTTTGCTCATGCTGAATCTGTACTGCATTCAAAATTGCCTGTTCACGGAAATGGTATTTTTGGCGATCAGATAAGCACTTAAACTCAGGCAAAGACATGTTGGCAGCCTGCAATACCATGTCAGAGCCTTGCAACCAAACCACTTCACTAGTTGCCGCAACGACAGCCTTTAGGATAGTGGTCTTTCCTGTCCCACTTACTCCATACAACCCGATTCTTTTAAGAAATTTCATTGATCTGTCTCTTCAAGAATTTACCGGTGCCCCACTGTTGGGGTTTTAAACCTTGACTTTGGGGTTTTCAACCTTGACTTTGGGGTTTTAAATCTCTCTGTTGGGGTTTTAAATCTTGACTTTGGGGTTTTCAACCTTTCTGTTGGGGTTTTCAACCTCTCCGTCGGGGTTTTCCAACTTTTCTGTTGGTGTGGTCTTGCGGCCGTTGGTAACCGTTCACCGTTCCCTGTTTGCCGTTCGCCGTTCCCTGGGAGGGAGTTCCCCGTTTCCTGTTCCCCGTTCGACGTTAGTTCGACCTTAAGAGTTCCCCACTAAATACAACTACTTTTGACCACACCCGTGGTTCCCTGCCAGAGTCAGGGAACCAGAAAAAAGCTCAAGTCCACAAAGCGTGGACTAAACACTTTCTCGGTTTTCAACCGACTTTAGCTATTAGGCCGGGGTAAGCGAACCCCGGCGGGCCTTAAGCTATGACGCGGGGGTAGAGGCTATTGATGCCGCTGAGACTTTGGCTGGCCAACTGATTCGAGTCTATAAATCGCCCAATACTTCTCTGGTGAAAGGGAGTGGGGAGTAGGGAGTAAAGAAGGGCGATCGCATGTGGAAAGAGGCGATCGCACCTCAAATTAACAAACTGCAAAATCTGTTAACTCGCGCGTTTCTGGGTGATAAAATCCTAAAACAATGTTTTCTTTTGGCACTCCTGCTGCCAACAATTCTCCTGCCATACCATCTGCACTTCCGTCGCGATGAATCCAAATTTTATCGCCTCTAATTTCCAGATGAATTATGCAACCATGAACCATTTTATTACCATCTATTCCCACAATCATTAATAAATATTGGTTCTGTTCTCGGTCGAAAACCGTTTGTCTTTCTACTTGCCCATGGGAATAGCGCAATTGAGCATAATCGCCGATAATTTTCTCAATTATTTGTTGATATTTACTCTCTGTATCCATTGGACAATTATCTCCTCTGATTTGTTGAAAACTACTAAATTGAAGCGGTGGTTTTCTAGCATTAGTTCGCCGATGGGTTCGCTAAATAAGGCGAAAAAGTGGTTTGACAAATTTTAAGGATGATGCGATCGCACTAGAGGCTCTGCCTCTAGAAATCCTTCCCAGGCGGAGCCTAGGAACGAGGGGGAACGAGGGGGAACGAGGGTAAAATTGAAGCGGTGGTTTTCTAGCATTAGTTCGCCGATGGGTTCGCTAAATAAGGCGAAAAAGTGGTTTGACAAATTTTAAGGATGATGCGATCGCACTAGAGGCTCTGCCTCTAGAAATCGTTCCCAGGCGGAGCCTAGGAACGAGGGGGAACGAGGGTAATTTTTATGGTTTCATGATATCAGTGGGTTTTAACCCCCGGCGGTCTAACAACGAAGCGACAGTTTTAGAACTTCCCTGCCAGGGCCGCAACACAACGATCGCATATAATCGGATGTTCGGGATCTTCACCAACATGAGTCGAGTAGTTCCAGCAGCGATCGCACTTTTCGCCATCGGCCTTGACCACGCCCACGCCCAAAGTTTCCGACTGCAAACTATGCTGCAACCCCGTCAAAGCTGCTGGATCCTCTAGCAGTTCCACGCCGGAAGTAATAAACAAGTAGCGCAACTCATCCACTCCATTCAACATCCCCTGAGAGGGAAGCATAGATTCTAGTTTTTGCCGCAAGTTGACATCCCGAACGTAGAGTAACACCTTCGCTTCCAGAGAAGAACCAATTGCCTTATCAGTTCTGGGCCTGTTCTAGCACCTTATTGACTTCAGCGCGCAGATCTCGCAACTGCTGCCACCATGGGGTCAGTTCGGGGTTTTGCCATTGGGGGTCTAGCTTTATCCAACCCGATGCAAATACAGAATTGTGGGCTGTAGCATAGGGGAGATTTTGCCAGATATCCTCCGCCATGTGGCTCAACACTGGCGCGATCGCCCGGGCGATATTTTCCAGGGCCACTGCCAGCACCGTCTGACAACTGCGACGGCGGAAAGCCCCAGGCGCACTAATGTAAAGTCTGTCCTTGGCAATATCTAGATAGAAGTTCGACAAGTCTACCACGCAGAAATTCTGCACCGTTTGGAAAAATCGGAAGAACTGATAATTCTCAAAAGCGTCCGTGACATCGGAAAACACCTCACAGATCCGATGCAGCATATACTTGTCTAATTCTGGCAGGTCGGAGTAGGCGATCGCATCCTTGTCGGGGTCAAAATCGTGCAAATTACCCAGCAAGAACCGGGCGGTATTTCTAATCTTACGATAGACATCTGCCAACTGCTTGAGAATATTCTTGCCGATGGGCACATCGGAATAATAATCCACCGAAGACACCCACAGGCGCAGCACATCCGCCCCATAAGCAGGTTCGGTTTTTTATTATTACCCCCGTCAATAACGATCGCAGGATCCACCACATTCCCCAGGGACTTGCTCATCTTGCGTCCGTTCTCATCCAGGACAAAACCGTGAGTCAAGACCTTTTTGTAAGGAGCAATGCCATTATTCGCTACACTGGTGAGCAAACTGGACTGAAACCAACCCCGATGTTGGTCCGACCCTTCCAGATACATATCCACAGGATAGGACAATTCTGGGCGAGTTTCCGCCACCCCCGCCCAAGAGGAACCCGAGTCAAACCAGACATCCATCGTATCCGTTCCCTTGCGGTAGGTTTTGCCATTGTGGCGATAGGACTCCGGTAACAATTCTTCAACAGACAACTCCCACCAAGCATCGGAACCCTTTTCCGCGATAATTGCCTGCACGTGGGCGATCGACTCTTCCGTCAGCAGGGGTTCACCCGTTTCGGAATCGTAAAACACCGGGATGGGAACGCCCCAGCTACGTTGGCGAGAAATACACCAATCCGATCGCCCCTTCACCATAGCATTAATCCTGTTTTCCCCCTGAGCGGGAATCCATTTTACCTCCGCGATCGCCTGCATCGCCTCATCCCGGAACTTATCCACCGAAGCAAACCACTGTTCCGTCGCTCTAAAAATCGTCGGCTTTTTCGTTCGCCAATCGTAGGGATACTTGTGAACGTAAGGTTCTTCCTTCAGCAAAGCATTCGCCTCTTGCAGGGCTTCAATGATTATTTTGTTAGCATCACCCAAAACATTCAAACCAGCAAACCGACCCGCCTCATCAGTAAAATTGCCCTTCTCATCCACGGGGGACAGCACCGCTAGACCATAGCGCTGACCCACGATAAAATCTTCTTGACCGTGACCCGGAGCCGTATGTACCAAACCCGTCCCCGATTCTGTGGTAATGTAATCTCCTCCCAGAACTATGGGACTTTCCCGATCGAATAAAGGATGCTGGTACTTACAATACTCCAAATCACGAGCCGTTACCTTTGCTACAATCTGCAACTCCGTCCCCAGGGTTGCAGACAATCGCCCGATCGCCTCTGCTGCTACCAACAGATATTTCCGTGCTGTGGATTCTAGTTTATACTGGACCACAGCATAAGTCAACTCGGGATTCACAGCCACCGCCAAATTCGCCGGAATTGTCCAAGGAGTCGTCGTCCAAATTGCCACCCAGAGTTCGGACAAATAAGGTTCTAATTCTGCCTTTGAGTTGAGCGCAGTCAGTTTGAAAGCCGCATAAATGCTATCAGAAGTATGACCTTCAGGATACTCTAATTCCGCCTCCGCCAGAGCCGTTCGCGAACTGGGACTCCAGTGAACCGACTTCAGACCGCGATAGATATAGCCCTTCAGCGCCATTTTCCCAAATACAGCAATCTGAGCCGCTTCATATTCCGGTTTCAGGGTTAAATAAGGATCTGTCCAGTCACCCCAAACCCCATAGCGCTGGAAACCTTCTCGCTGTTCCTCTACTGCTTTGAGAGCAAACTCCCGGGCCTTTTGCCGCAGTTTTAACGGCGTCAAAGACTGTCGCTCTGAAGAAGACATTTTCTGTAGAACCTTCAGCTCGATCGGCAACCCGTGGCAATCCCAACCTGGAACATATCGCACCGATCGCCCTTGCAGCAATTGGTATTTATTAATAATATCCTTGAGAATTTTATTCAGAGCGTGACCCATATGCAGGGAACCATTAGCATAGGGCGGTCCATCGTGTAACACGAACCTGTCCCCAGCAGGCGATCGCCGGGCCTGTTGTTCGTAAATCTGGTTTTCCGCCCAAAACTTTTGCAACTCCGGCTCTCTTTTCGTTGCATTTGCCCGCATGTCAAATTTAGTCTTGGGCAGGTTAACAGTATCCTTGTAACTTTTAGTTTCGCTCACTTATACCCCCTATTTCTTATACTTTATCTCCTTCCCTAGGGAAGCAGAGGCAGAAGCCTCCTTTAATCTACGACAAATCTTTTGACATTTCCTATCCAATCCCCAGTCCACAGCCTTGAGGCTCTGCCTCCGATCTGCATTCCGTGGCTCTGCCACGGAACGAGGAAACTGACGGACAGGCGAGACGCCTGTCCTACGGAACATCGTCAGTTTTTGCTTTAATTTCTGCTGATTGAGAACCTGATTCACTGGTGGTTTCCTGGGATGCAGTTTCTTCTGCCTGCGTTTCTTCTGGCTCCGGCGAAGTTGCCTGCTCTGGTTCCGTCACCGGTTCTGAGGTCTCAACTGCTTCTGGCTCCGGTACTGTTGCCTGCTCTAGTTCCGTCGCCGCTTCCCGAGTCTCAACGTCTGACGGAGCGATCGTTTCCGAGGCGGTCGCATCAGGGACTCCAGCAGTTGGAGCGCTCGTCTCTGCTGGACTGTCCCATTCCGACTCATCATCGGGACTGTCACTGGAAGTTATTTTCTGGTCTGGCTTTTTAGATCTGCTTGTGACCGAGCCTAATATCTTACCAAGGCCAAGAAATCCCCTCGGCTTCTGCTTTCCTGGTTTAACCGGTTCCTCTTCTTTCTCCCTCACTGCTTCTGCCGAGGCATCAGCGTCCCTCGATCCATCTGTCTGGGGCGGTGCGATCGCCTCGGCGTCATCTGTCTGGGGCGGTGCGATCGCCTCAGTGACCCCGGACTGCTCGGCGTCATCTGTCTGGGGCGGTGCGATCGCCTCAGTGACCCCGGACTGCTCGGCGTCATCTGTCTGGGGCGGTGCGATCGCCTCATCAGTTTCGATCTCTTGCTCTCCTGTAGCATCAGGCGTCGTCGGTGGCGCAACTGAAGACTGCTCGCCCTTCTTAAATCCAGTTTTCACAAGCTGTGGCAGTCCAGACAGACCCCCTTTAAGCTGCTCTTTGAGATCCCCTTTAATCTGAGTCTGTTCTGCCACCGGTGTCAAAGAGCGTCGTAACATCAGAATTTGCCAGCCAAACCAAAGGACGATCGCCACCACCGCCAATTGACCCAGCAATACAGCTCCTGTAATGCGCCCTGCACAGAACCATAAAATCAAGGCATAAAACATTCCGACGCCGCTCCAGAAGAAATCGCCTTTGCGATATACTTCGGGAAAAAAGAAGGCTGCCGTATAAAGGGCTAAACTTCCCATACCAATAGCCAAAGCCAATATGTATGCCATTTTACCGTAGCTTCCTCCCTACTGGTGTAACACTTACTACTACATATCTACGGTCCGCGGACGGCCCGAAAAATCGCGTGCATGCCAATGCACCCCAGGTCTTCTATACGTAAGTTATTTTATCCTTTCGTGCGGCCTGTGCAGTAGGGTATCGCAATGCTTAATGTCTTCTTTACGGTAGATATGGGGAGAGCGAGCTAACCTGAGAGGTGATTTACCCAAAACAATAGTAGGACGAGCAAAAAACCAGATGACACAACCCAGCTTTGGCCTCATTGGATTAGCAGTCATGGGTGAGAACCTGGCCCTCAATGTCGAGCGCAATGGTTTTCCCGTGACGGTTTACAATCGTACAACCGCCAAAACCGACGAGTTTATGGCCACGCGGGCAAAGGGCAAGAACTTCAAAGCGGCCCGTACCATTGAAGAATTTGTCAAATTCCTCGATCGCCCCCGGAAGATCCTGGTGATGGTGAAAGCTGGCAAGCCAGTAGACGCCGTCATCGACCAGCTCAAACCCTTGCTGGAAGAGGGAGACACGATCATAGACGGGGGCAACTCCCTCTACGAAGACACGGAACGGCGCACCCAAGACCTGGAAGCAAAAAAACTGGGATTTGTAGGCATGGGCGTCAGCGGTGGGGAAGAAGGAGCGCTGAATGGCCCCAGCCTCATGCCCGGGGGAACCCCAGCAGCATACAAAGAATTAGAGCCCATATTCACCAAGATCGCCGCTCAAGTAGATGACGGACCCTGCGTCACCTTTATCGGACCTGGTGGTGCCGGTCACTACGTGAAGATGGCCCACAACGGCATAGAGTACGGGGACATGCAGTTGATCGCCGAAGCCTATGACCTGCTCAAAAATGCTCTGGGGCTGGATCGCAAACAGTTGCATGAAGTGTTTGCCGAGTGGAATACCACCGACGAACTCAATTCCTTTTTGATTGAAATTACAGCTGATATTTTCCCCCAGATCGACCCAGACACCAATAAACCCCTCCTGGATCAGATCCTGGACGCCGCTGGCCAAAAAGGAACCGGGCGCTGGACCGTAGTCTCAGCCCTGGAGTTAGGGGTGACTCTGCCGACAATTACCGCAGCAGTCAACGCTCGCGTCATGTCTTCGATCAAGGACGAGCGCGTGGCCGCTTCTCAAGAGCTGACCGGCCCCACTGGCAAATATGACGGGGATGTCAAAGCCTTTATCAACAAGATCCGCGACGCCCTCTATTGCTCCAAGATTTGCTCCTACGCTCAAGGCATGGCCCTGTTGGCGAAAGCCTCCAGTGAGTATAACTACAATCTGAATTTGAGCGAAATTTCTCGCATTTGGAAAGGCGGCTGTATTATTCGGGCGGGATTCTTGGATAAGATAAAAGTAGCCTTCAACGAAAATCCCCAACTGGCCAATCTGCTGCTCGCTCCCGAGTTTAAGCAGACTATCCTCGATCGACAGGGAGCCTGGCGCGACGTACTGGCCACAGCAAGCCAACTGGGCATACCGGTGCCAGCCTTCAGTGCATCTCTGGATTACTTTGATAGCTACCGACGGGCTAGCTTGCCGCAAAACCTCACCCAGGCCCAACGGGACTACTTTGGCGCTCACACCTATGAGCGGATAGACAAACCCAGGGGAGAATTCTTCCACACTCAGTGGTTCTAGTACAGCAGGGCGAAAATAACTGATACGTCTCGTAGGGTGGGCACTGCCCACCGCACTGCCCACCCTATACTACTGTAAGAGAGACCCGATCTTGCAGAAAAATAACTCGGACTGGACAACTACAAACAACTTTTAGTTCACAGAAGATAACGATGCTTACTATTCCTGGCTACCAAATACTCGCCAAAATCTATGAAAGTGCCAATTCCCTAGTCTATCGGGGACGTCAAGAGCACGATCGGATCCCCGTAATTATCAAAGTCCTCAAGCAAGAATATCCCAGCCCGGAAGCAATCAGCAGATATAAGCAGGAATATAAACTAACCCGGAGTCTGAATTTATCAGGATCTGTGAAAGCCTACAGCTTGCAAAAATATCAGAATACTCTGGTAATGGTATTAGAAGATATTGGCGGGGAATCATTAAAGCAGTTAATGGCTTCCAAAAAGTTTACCATCTTGGAATTGATCGCCTTAGGGATCGAAATTACAGAAAGCTTGGGATAAATTCACGCAGCAAATGCGATCCACAAGGATATTAACCCGTCCAATATCATTTTTAATCCAGTTACAGGAGAGGTAAAAATTATCGACTTTAGCATCTCCACGAGATTAACGAAAGCAGAAAACAATAAAACAGCTCAGACGAATAAACAGCAGGCTGTGTTAGAAGGGACACTTGCCTATATGTCCCCAGAGCAAACGGGCAGAATGAACCGATCGCTAGATTATCGCACGGACTTTTACTCCCTCGGTGTCACATTCTATGAACTGCTGGCCCAGCAACTGCCTTTTACTGCCGCCGACGCCATGGAGTTAGTGCACGATCATATTGCTAAACAGCCAGTGCCACCCCACAAAATTAATCAGGAGATTCCCAAAGCAGTTTCAGATATAGTCATGAAGCTGTTAGCAAAAACCGCAGAGGATCGATACCAAAGTGCCTGGGGCATTAAAGCGGATTTTCAGACATGTCTGCAACAGTTACAGTCAAAGTGATACATTGAAGAATTTCCCCTGGGCAGTGAAGATATTTCTGATAAGTTTGAAATACCTCAGAAACTATATGGCAGAGAGCAAGAAATAGAAACATTACTGGCAGCGTTAGATCGGGTCAGTAAGGGGAAGACAGAAATGATGCTAGTATTGGGATATTCTGGCATCGGTAAGTCCGCCCTCGTGCAGGAAATTGATCGACCCATTACCCGCACGAAGGGATATTTTATCTGGGGAAAATTCGACCAGCTACAGCGGGGTATCCCCTATTCGGCGATAGTCAGCGCCTTCTCAGAATTGGTCCGGCAACTGTTAACAGAAAGTGAAGCTAAGCTAGAGTTATGGCGAGAAAAACTATTGGCAGCGTTTGGGCCCAATGGGCAAATTATCATAGATGTGATTCCCGAAGTAGAACTGATAGTTGGACCTCAGCCAATTGTAGTAGATTTAAAGCCAGCGGAGTCTCAAAACCGGTTTAATCTAGTGTTTCAAAACTTCATCCGGGTGTTTTGCCAACAGGAACATCCCTTAGTTATCTTTCTGGACGATCTCCAGTGGGCGGACTTTGCGACCCTCAAGTCGATCGAGTTGATGATGACCGATGAGGAGACAAAATATCTGTTGATGATTGGAGCCTATCGCGATAATGAAGTCAGTCCCACCCATCCTTCGATCGTGACTATTGACAGGCTGCGGGATGATGGGGCGACAATCAATGAGATTCCCTTGGCTCCCTTGAACATCGAGCATATTACTCAGTTGATTGCTCAAACCTTGAGTAAAAATCAAGGAGCGGTAAAACCCTTGGCCGAACTGGTGGTGCGGAAAACGGAAGGCAACCCTTTCTTTGTGAATCAGTTCCTGCAAACACTGTATCAAGAAAATTTGCTCGCTTTTAAAGATCCTCAGTCCGGAGAGATGGGCGGATGGACTTGGGATATCGCCGAAATAGAGGCGATCGGGATCGCGGATAATGTGGTAGATTTGACGAGCTCGAAATTGAAGAAATTACCATCGGAAACGCAGCAGGTTTTACGCCTGGCATCTTGTTTGGGCAACCAATTTGACTTAAACACCCTCTCTCTCATCTATGAAAAGGAATCCTTCTCGACCTTCCAAGAGATGTTGCCAGCAATAGAGTCAGGATTGATCCAACCAAGTTCCCAGGCGGAAGCAGAGGGCATAGCATTGATGAATTATCCGCTGTTGATTCTCAATTATAAATTCCTGCACGATCGGGTGCAACAAGCGGCTTATGCTCTGATTGATGAATCGCAGAAACAGGCCGTTCATCTGAAGATTGGCCGGCTCTTGCTGGCGATGACACCGGTGGAATATCGGGCCGACAGAATCTTCGATCTGGTAGATCATCTGAATATCGGTCGGTCTTCGATCGAGCCGGAAGGAGAACGGGTGGAATTGGCAAAATTGAATTTGGACGCGGCTAAAAAAGCCAAAGATGCCACCGCCTACGTGGCGGCCTACTCCTACGTGACCGCAGGTATGGATCTATTAACAGAAAATATTTGGGACTCGGACTATGACTTGGCCTTTGCGTTGCATAAAGAACGGGCAGAGGTAGAGTATCTCAATGGCAATTTCTCGGAGAGTGAAGAATTGATTAATCTGACATTGTCACGGGCCAAATCAGTTCCCGAAAAGATTGAGGTTTATAACCTGCTGTTGGTACAGTATAATCGGCGTGCTAAATACGAGGAGGCCGTGCAAGCAGGAAAAGAGGCTCTGAGACTGTTAGGGATAGAATTGCCAACAGAGGATTTACCAGGGGCCATTAGTGCGGAAGTGGTATCAGCGAAAGAAAATTTGGGCGATCGGGAAATAGCTGACTTAATGGATGTGCCAGAAATAACAGCATGGTTGCCTTTAGCGACAGTTTTACTGTTAAATAATTTAGCCCCTTCTGTATACATGCTCGACCCCCAACTATGGACAGTGATTGTCCTGAAAGGGAGTAATATTTGTATTAAATCTGGTTATGCTCCCGAATCATCCTTTTTCTACCCTACCTATGGTATACTCCTGGGGGTGATGTTTGGGGAATATAAATCAGCTTATGAATTTGGCATGCTAGGACTAAAGCTGAATGAAAAGTGGGGCCAGCCAGTATATAAGGCGAGTGCTACAATGGTAATCTACTTGAATTATTGGTTTAATCACTTAAAAGAGGCGAACGAGATCGCCAACGTTGGGTATCAGTCGGCTTTGGACTCGGGGGATTTGCAGTATGGTGGCTACATGCTGCTCAATAAGTTAATTAATTTATACATGCAGGGTTATGATTGCGTCAAACTCCTGTCAGAAGTACCGAAGTATTTGCAGTTCAGCCAAAAAACGGAAAATAGTCTGGTGACAGATACTCTGACGGGACTGCATTTGGTGCTGTTGAACTTGAATAACAAAACTCCTACTAAGTGGGATTTCCAGAGTGAAACAGTCGGGGAAGCAGAGTATATAGAAACTTGTCAGCAACATCAAAACTTTTACTCCCTAGGGGTATATCAGATTTTTAAGCTCCAGGTTCTCTATTTGTACGGGAATATAGATGAGGCGCTCAAATGTGCTTTAGCGACGGAAGGGCTGATGCAATATCTGTTAGGAATACTACCGGTGACGGAATATAATTTTTATTCCTCACTGGTCCTGGCAGCGGCCTATCCTGCAGCTACACCAGCAGATCGAAAACAATATGCCGAAAAGTTAGAGGTTAATCAACAGCAGCTGAAAATCTGGGCAGACAACTGTCCGGCAAATTTCCAGCATAAGTATCTGATGGTGGCCAGAGTCCGAAGAACTGGAGATTGCTGCCTCGGCGTCAGTAGATGGAGAAGAAGTAATTGTGCAGCAATCTACTTTAGTAGAATCGAGTCAGGATTTGCCAGTGACGGCGATCGAATATGTAGAGCGATCGCACAAAGATGTAGTATTGAGTAATGCGGCCCGATCGGGGCAATTTACCACGGACCCCTACATTGCGGCCAAGAAGTTGAAGTCTCTGTTATATATGCCGATTCTGAATCAAGGCAAACTGATTGGCATCCTTTATTTGGAGAATAATTTAACAGTGGGGGCCTTTACGCCGGCGCGGCTGAAAGTCTTGAGACTGCTATCTTCCCAGGCAGCTATCTCCCTGGAGAATGCCCTCCTGTATGCCAACTTAGAACAAAAATTGGCAGAACGGACCCAGGAATTAAACGAGAAAAATGAAGACCTATCTGAAACCCTGTCGGAACTGAAGCGCACCCAAACCCAACTAATTCAAACGGAAAAAATGTCCGGTCTGGGACAGATGGTAGCGGGTGTGGCCCATGAAATCAACAACCCCATCAGCTTCATCTATGGGAATGTGGACCATGCTAGTGACTATATCCAAGACCTGCTGAATTTGATCGACCTTTATCAGGAGCATTATCCCGAACCGGTGGAAGAAATCCAAGAGGAGATCGAAGACCTGGACCTGGAATTCGTAACTGAGGACCTGGGAAAACTGCTGAAGTCGATGAAGGTAGGGGCCGACGCATCCGCAATATTGTCCTGTCTCTGCGGAGTTTCTCGGGCCTGCATGAAACTGGCATGAAGCCAGTGGATATTCACGAGGGCCTGGACAGCACTCTGTTAATTGTGCAGTCTCGACTGAACGACAGCGGGCAGAAAGCTGGGATTGAGGTGGTGAAAGAGTACGGTCAACTGCCCAAGGTAATTGGTTACGCCAGTCAGTTGAACCAGGTGTTTATGAATATCTTCAGTAATGGCATTGATGCTTTAGAGTCGGCAAGAGACCGGGAAACTTCTTCCCCAGGGTGTGGTCAAAAACAGTTCGGGCTACTCCGTCTCCTACTAGCGGGTTTTGACCCACACCCGACATGAACTAGCAACATTTCCCTGATTGGAGAAATAAGTCACGTGACTCTATGGCAGAGTTGCGCGACTTTAACTCAGAGTTGCGCGACTTTAACTCAGAGTTGCGCGACTTTAACGCAGAGTTGCGCGACTTTAACGCAGAGTCACGTGACTTTAACGCAGAGTCACGTGACTTTAACGCAGAGTCACGTGACTTTCGATCTCGTTCCCGGGCTCCCGCCTGGGAACGGGCCTGCTGAGGCTCCCGCCTCTAGTTCGATCTCGTTCCCGGGCTCCCGCCTGGGAACGGGCCTGCTGAGGCTCCCGCCTCTGGGGAAGATCCCGTTCCCTGATTCGATCTCGTTCCCGGGCTCCCGCCTGGGAACGGGTCTGCTGAGGCTCCCGCCTCTAGTTCGATCTAGTTCCGGAGATTGTAGCATTGTCCTTACCCAAAGAAGCGACATTTTGGTAAATCCCCCGTGTTGCCAAGCATTTGGATAACAACTTCTACATGGGTGTGGTCAAAACCCGTCGATCGTTTATGGCCTCCCAGCCGTCGGATCCCCCTGTAGGGGCGACTGGCATTCTTGCGCAAATTATGATATAAAGAAACAGATGTTCTCTCCGAATGCAACGCCAAGCACCCCGCGAGGATTTCCCCGTACCAACTGTTTTTGACAACACCTCTTCCCCAGCGCCGAAAAGTACCATTCGCACCCGAGTAACTGACTCGGACTCTGTGGAAATCCAGATTGCTGACAATGGTCCTGGGATGCCCCCCGAAGTGCTACAGAAGATATTCGACCCCTTCTTTACTACGAAGCCAGTGGGTTCTGGCACTGGGTTAGGGTTGTCTGTTAGCTATCAAATTGTGGTAGATAAACATGGCGGGCGGCTGAGTTGTATTTCTGCACCAGGAGAGGGGGCGACCTTTGCGATCGAGATCCCGATCGAGCAGAAAAAATAATCCCTGGGACGGGCGATCGCACTTATAATCAGATCGGTTGAGTTAAGCTGAGATCTTGCACCATTCTCGATTTCTCGATTCTCGATCGGCCTCCTGGCCACTGAAAACCTTAAGGTATTTTACCTTCATTTACCCCTCGTTTACCCCTCGTTCCTAGGCTCCGCCTGGGAACGAGTTCTAGAGGCTCTGCCTCTAGTTCAAATTGCAATATGAGGTTAAGTGTCAGCTAATTGTTGGCAGATCGGGTGAATTGTTGGATGCAGTTCCCCTACTAATTTACGGGCGATCGGGCGATATCATTTCTGTTCTGTTCGATGACTATTCCTATTCACCAATCCCCGATCGCGCCTAACTTGGGAAGCCGCAACATCCGATGTTCGATCGCTTCCCAGGTTTGGGGCGAAACCCGCACTGCTGCTTTTTTGCACTGAATGATGAGATCGTTGGCATATAAATAATTTTCTAGTGCTTTTGCTTCTGTTTGAGATAAATTAAACATTTCGTCTGTGAGATGAAATGCATCAAGTAAGGCTTGAATAGTGCTATTTGCAATAATTCGAGGCACTATATTTATATTGTTTTCTGTTATTTGAATTTTTATTGCTTCCAATCTGGCAATCAATATAGAGAAATTTACGTCGTTAAATACTTTGAATTTTTTTAATTTACCAACATAGATAATGCTGTTGGTAATCATGTTGGCGTAAACGATGGCGTCTGGGTCGGCGTAGACGTAGGCGTCGGCATAGGCGTAGATGTAGGCGTCGGCGATGAAGGTGGCGTAGGCGTCAGCGTAGGCTTTAGTGTAGGCGTTGGTGTAGGTATAGGCGATGTCGTTGGCTTTTGTGTAGAGGTAGGCGTTGGTGTAGGCGTAGGCGATGGCGTTAGCGTTGGCGATCGCGATCGCCCGTTTTCCCACAGGCTTAATATCACTTTCCGATCCAGCAGTTATCAGATCTGCCCAGCGCAGCAAATCTAACAAATTTGACGTATTGATAAACTTTTGAGCCTCTTTTTCCATCAGCAACAGCAACTCATCTACACCACCGCGCATTAACCCAGCTACCAGCAAAAATATCTCGTGCCAGCGTTCATTTATTAGGCGTTTGGTCACTAACTGTTCAAATAAGCGGTTATATTCAATGTACTCAGCGGTTAAATATTCCTGAAGCGTCAAGTGGGAAAACGAGTAGACATTCTGCGCTCTTTCTACCAAAATACCTTGTTGCACTGCCATGGCATTGAATACAGCTTCGCCATCCAAATGCTGCGGGGCATTTAGATTACCTACCAAAAATGTTTTAATTTGCTCTACAATCTCTCGCTGGGGGAAAAACAGCTTGTCTGCCTGGAAGCCCTGATAGGCAATCTCCGAAAGCAGAATCTCCTCTAGCTGTGCGTCTAGTTCTTGAAAAACTTCATCTCGCTGCACCCGCTTCTCAGTTATCCATTCCTCCAGCAATATCCGCAGCGCCTTGCCATAGAGTTCGCTGCGATTGTTTGGGAAGTTTTGCGACTTGTCATACACTAGACACAAGAATGTCAGCAATAAAGGCGTCTGGGCTAATTCCTTAGCATCAGCATTTTCCCGTTTTTGCAGTAACTTCCAGCATCGATCGGCAGTTCTGGCTTGCTTGTCTGCCTCTGACTGGAACCAGTTGCCAATAAACTGCTCGATCTGGGTGTCGTCAAAGTCGGCAATTGCCACATTGCTAAACCGATCGAATGCGAGGCGATAGGCAGCGGTGCGGCAACTGATAATAAAGCGATTTTTATGGAATTTTTTAACAAAATTATGAATTCGCTCAATCACCCAATCCATGTTCTTTGTAGGCACTTCATCCAGTCCATCTAGCAAAATTAGTAACCGACCCTGTTCTAAGGCACTGGCAGTAAATTCTTTTGGCGAAGGAAAGCCGCAGCTTTCAAACTCGCGGGCAACTTGTGTTTCAATCTCAATGTTGCTGTCGGTAAACTGCTTCAGTTCGATGAAAACGGGAATGCATTGATGCTTCAGTTGCCCTTTTTTGCCTTTGAGTGCTTCCAGTCCCATTTTCCGCAGAAAAGTAGACTTTCCCGCCCCTGGCCCCCCAGTACCATCAGATATTTCTTCTGGTTAGCGACGCTGATGCCTGTTTGCTTGCGGGTTTCTTTCGACTGCCTGCGCTGCTGACGTTGACGAAAAGTTCTTTCCAGCGCGTAAAGCGACTCATATCGCCAGATGTCCCATTCGTCCAAAAGCTGTACTGCAGTATAGATAGAATCTAAATCGACAGCGTGGCGCATTCCCAAAACTTTCACTTTGCCGTGAAGCGCTATATAGTTCTGGACGTACTGCTGCGAGGCTTGCACAATTGACTGCCTCGTTCTTTCATTCAGGCTGTTGTTTTTCCAGAATAAAAATTTATTTGCATTTTCTTGATAGATTTCAATTGCCATCTCCGCCAGATGTTGGACAGTTTCAGCGGAGACGTCGGGGAAAAGTCTGACTAAGGGTTGGTTGAGACTGGCATGGCTAACTCCAGGCAGTTCCAGGGCCCTGAGAATTTGACGCGCCGCACCTTCCACTACCACGATATTAGTCGTGATGCCGCCGTGAGTGGTGAGGGACAGGTCTTTCAGCCCTTGGATCTGGTCGCCAATAGCTTTAGCTAGCTGGGTTTGCTGCTGGGCGATGAGTGCTTTCCTCCAAGCTATACGGTTTGGGAACTCAGAGGGTTTTGGTTGTTGGCTGAGTTGTTGACTGAGAGTTTCTCTGTTTTCCCGTTGCGAGTCGAGAACGATGACAACTTTCAGCAATTCATCCCCTCTGGCATTCAGAAGAGCATCTTCTAGCAGCACGTCTATTTTATCGATGTGTCTTTTGTCCAGTTTCATCAGCTTATACCAATACGCTGGCAGGCGAGACGCCCGCAATACGCTGGCAGGCGAGACGCCCGCCCTACGAATTCACCTGCACCAGTCCTTCTCCTTGGCGAATGGAAGATTGCTGTAAATCCTGGCAATTCGACATGAGTTCTTCTCGCAAATCCATTACGCTAATATCTGGATATTTCTCTAAAATCAGCGCTGCTACTCCCGCAACAATGGGGGTTGCCATGGAAGTTCCGTCCCAAGATTCGTATCCTCCCTGGATAACTGAAGAGTACACTGCTGCACCAGGCGCTACCAGGTGCGGCACATTGTACTGATGATTATCAACTGATAGCGTGCCGCTGCTACTGAAACCTGCCACCCGGTTTCTGCGGTTAGTTGCCCCCACAGAAACAACGCCGCGAATATTTCCGGGACTGCGGGTTTTGTCCCGTCCCTCGTTGCCCACTGCACAGATCGGAAGCACTCCAACTAGAAGTAACTTTTCAATTGCTTTCTCCATCAAGGGTCGATATCCGCGAATACCGGCAGAAATATTTACTATTGGCAAGTCTGGTTGCATAGCTGCCCACTCGATCGCCAAAATAAAGTTAGCATCACTACCATGACTGTTGGGAAGCATCGCGGCGCTTTTGACTTTAGCCTCTGGTGCCACCCCAGTTGGGCTGCCACAAATTAATCCTGCTACATGGGTGCCGTGACCATCAGTATCCAGGGAGACATTCTGAGGCTCGACTTCCCATTCCTCTACATTGAAATTATAGCCTGCTACCACCCGATCGCGCAAGGCCCTATGAGTGGAAGCGACTCCCGTATCTAACACGCCAATGGTAATACCTTTCCCCGCCCCTGTCAATTTCCGTTGACCCTTGCTATGCAGCCCGATCGCTTCCAGATGCCAGAGGTCATCTGCGGTCAAGTCCTGCTTTAAGCTAGTCGTTACTTTGCGCGGTTGAATGATTTCAATTGGTTGATTTGGCAATACTGCGGCGTTGGGCAATTCTCGTTCCAGTCGTTGGGCTTCCCCTGCTAACATTTCCACAACTACCGTACCAGTGATCTGGCTGTAATTTGGATTTTTCGAGACCAGGCGCACCCGATCGCCTGGTGCTTCAGCCACCCAGCCCTTAATTTCTTGATAAACGGGGTCTTCCTGCCACAGCCTGCTGACTTCTTCAACTTGTTGAGTGCGGCACTCCGGGGTCATTTTCCGCGACATCAGTTCCACGGAACTAACTATTGATGGTGTTTTTGGTCGTTAAATGTAGATCCTCATCTCAATTTCCTTTTAATACTGCCAGTTTCCCAGTCTCGTGAAACTGGTTCTACACCATTATTCTTTCACTATCATAAACCCAACCCTCACGATTGTCAACTTCGCTAATCATCAATTTCAGGTGCGGTGCCCTACGGCCATTCAATTATTGTGGAAAAACGCCAAAGATAGATTGTGAATCAGCATTGGGAGAGGGGGCGGAGTTCAGGATAGAAATTCCCATTCGACCAAAAAGAGCGTAGATTTGTCAGTCCAGATGCTAAGATGATTATTGGGAGCGGCGACTCGGGCCCGATCGAATCCCATGCAGAATGTCAGACTTGGGCGACGGTATGATATAATGCTAATGACGTTCCCGGCTCGCTTGACATGACGCGATCTATTATCCGATTTTTCGGGCCGTCCGCGGACCGATCGCGCATGTCAAATGAACCACGATCCTAGAAAAATCGCGTGAGGTTTAACTAATAAATGAGGGTTTTATTGCTGTACCCCCTGTTTCCGAAAACATTTTGGTCTTATGAAAAAGTCCTGGAACTGATAAATCGCCAGGTTTTGCTCCCGCCCTTGGGTTTGGTGACGGTAGCGGCTATATTACCACAAGAGTGGGAATTTAAGCTGGTCGATCGCAATGTGCGCTCGGTGACGGAGTCGGAGTGGGAATGGGCCGATCTGGTGATTCTCTCGGCCATGATCGTCCAAAAAGACGATCTGCTCTACCTGATTCGAGAAGCGAAAGGGCGGGGTAAGCCAGTAGCCGTGGGGGGGCCCTATGCCACTTCGGTCCCGGAACCGCCTCGTGAGGCGGGTGCTGATTATCTGATTCTCGATGAAGGGGAAATTACTTTACCGATGTTTGTGGAGGCGCTGCGTCGGGGCGATCGGGGCGGGACTTTCCGGGCCGAGTCCAAACCGGACGTGACTGGAACCCCGGTGCCTCGGTTTGATTTGCTAGAGATGAATGCTTATGACAGCATGTCGGTGCAGTTTTCCCGGGGTTGTCCGTTCCAATGCGAGTTTTGCGACATTATTATTCTCTACGGACGCAAACCCCGGACGAAAACTCCCCAGCAGTTGCTCGCTGAGTTGGAATATCTCCGCCAACTGGGGTGGAAGGGCGCGATTTTTATGGTGGATGACAACTTTATTGGCAATAAGCGGAATGTGAAGTTGCTGCTGAAGGAGTTGAAAGTCTGGCAAGCGCAACATCAATATCCCTTCAATTTTACTACGGAGGCGTCAGTAGACCTGGCCCAGGACCGGGAATTGATGGATTTGATGGTAGAGTGTAACTTTAAGTCGGTATTCTTGGGCATAGAAACGCCAGATGAAGCTAGTCTGACTCTGACGAAAAAGTTTCAAAATACCAGAGATTCTCTGGCTGAATCTGTAGAAGCGATCGCCCGATCGGGGATGCGGGTGATGGCCGGGTTTATTATTGGTTTTGATGGGGAAACCAAAGGGGCGGGCGATCGCATTGTCCGGTTTGCCGAACAAACAGCCATACCTGCTACCATGTTGGGGATGCTGCACGCTTTACCGAATACAGCCCTCTGGCATCGCTTAGAAAAAGAGGGACGCTTGCTATCGAAAGAGAGTCATGGTAATCCCCAGGGGGCCTTGATAAACTTTATTCCCACTCGCCCTGTAGAGGATATTGCCCGGGAATATATAGAGGCGTTTTGTCAGCTGTATGATGCTTCCAATTACTTGGATCGGACTTATCGCCATTTCCTGATGATGGGTGCGCCGAAGTGCCATCCCCCTGCCAAGTTTCTCAGTCTGGTAGAGTTGCGTGCCCTAATGATTATTATCTGGCGACAGGGGATCAAACGTAAAACCCGCTGGAAATTTTGGCATCATCTGTATAGCATCCTCAAGCATAATCCCGGGGTGTGGCAGCATTACCTGACAACTTGCGCCCATAACGAACATTTTCTGGAGTATCGTCAGATTGTGCGCGATCGGATCTCCGCAGAGCTAGCGGAGTTTCTGGCAGCGAAAAAAGTAGCGGAAGCGGAGGCACAATTGGAGGTAGAATTGGAGGCGATCGCCAGTTGACACCCCGTGCTTCGGAGAATGTAGAAACCCGGTTTCCGATAAGAAACCGGGTTTCTGGTCTTGTGCCAAGCCCTTTAGGGATTGTGATAATTGCCAAGCATGCCAAAACTTTGTTGGCGTAATGGGGATCTAATTTTCACCCCATCAATCTTCTCGCTCGATCTCGGGTAATGCCCCCCGAACATATTCTAGGGCAATTTGCTGATTGCTTGCATCAGCAACACTCCGATCGAGAGAGTCACAGCGGCTTGCAACAAACAGGACACGGTCCACTTAAATACTTGCTGTAGTGCCATGGTTTTTTCCCAAATTGTAGTTCTGAGTTTTCCAACTAACTAGCTTGTACGCATTCGGCGGTCAGAGGTCAGCCGATCGCCCGATCGTAATAGCTGTACCTATCGATCGTAATAGCTGTACCTATCGACCCTGACTGCTTATTGCATTAAGCTGAATGGTTACACTGGTCTAGATCACCCACTATCTAGTTGGTTGGTACGCTGTGAGCTATAGTGAAGCTTGTCTACCACTCCTATTGTTTTATTCGCAGCTAATAAGCCGCGATCGGGAATATTGTGGTAGACAGAGCGCGGAAGCTCCAGCCCAAGACATTCATGAAATCACCCCACTGAATAAGTAGGCATGTCCATTTCATTACTCTACAAGTTCTACCGCTGGAATTCCCGTACCCAGATCCCACTCAGCCGTGATCTTGGTCACCCACACCGCCGAAAGCACGATATTCTGGGCAATTTCAGCTTATGTTAAATTTTTGTTACATGCGATCGGGCCAACTCTCCGGTCCTTTTAGGTAGGGGGTGTGACCCCTTAATTGATTGTCCATTGGTTGTCCGGTGGGCAAGGGATCCACCGGACGGGGATGAGATTAGATTAGCTTAACGGCCCGTAGCCCGAAATAGAGGCCCAGGGCGGCACCGAAGGCAACACCCAAAAGCACAAAGTACGCGATCGCTCCACCTACTGTCATCGGTATTTCTCCTTTAAGACTGCTAAATACTATTGAAGCATGCCCTGGGCTAAAATACTGCCCAGGGTTATTGAGGGGGTTTTTGTGATGTCTGGGATTAGAGTTGATTTACCTGAGCGTTCTTACGAAATTGCGATCGCCCCTGGGGGTCTGGACCGGCTGGGTGCCACCATGGCCGGTCTGGATCTGGGCCAGAAGGTGTTGCTGGTGTCCAACCCGGTGGTTTTTCAGCATTATGGCGAAAGGGCGATCGCCTCTCTGAGTGGGGCCGGTTTTGAATTGGCCAGTTGCATCCTGCCGGATGGGGAACGTTACAAAACCCTCGCAAGCATCGAAAAGGTCTACGATGCCGCCCTGGAACAGCATTTAGAACGATCTTCCACCATGGTAGCCCTGGGTGGGGGCGTGATTGGGGATATGACTGGCTTTAGCGCGGCCACCTGGCTGCGGGGAGTACAGTTCGTGCAAGTTCCCACCACCTTGCTGGCCATGGTGGATGCCTCCGTTGGTGGGAAAACAGGAGTCAATCATCCCATGGGTAAAAACTTGATTGGGGCCTTTTATCAGCCGAGACTGGTGGCGATCGACCCCGAGGTTTTACAGACCTTGCCCCCACGGGAGTTTCGCGCGGGCATGGCAGAGGTGATTAAATATGGGGTCATCTGGGATGGGGAGTTATTTTCTCAGTTGGAGAAGCAAAGTAGTCTGGAAAAACTCGAAGACCTAGACGGGGAATTATTGCAAACAATCTTAACACGCTCTTGCCAAGCCAAGGCTGATGTGGTTAGCAAAGATGAGAGAGAAGCGGGGTTGAGGGCCATCCTTAACTACGGTCACACCATCGGCCATGCGATCGAAAGCGTCACGGAATATAAATCAGTCATTCACGGGGAAGCTGTAGCTATTGGCATGGTAGCAGCAAGTAAGCTGGCCCTGGAGTTGCAACTGTGGGACCGAGAGTGCGATCGGCGTCAGTTTGAATTAATTACTAAAGCGGGTTTACCAACGCAGTTGCCAGCGGGATTAGATATTGATGCCATTCTGGAGACTTTGAAAACGGATAAGAAGGTGAAGGCGGGTAAGATCCGTTTTATCTTGCCAACTCAGGTGGGTGCTGTCACTATAACCGATCGGGTGTCTGCTGATTTGATTCGGCAAGTTTTGCAGGATATGCTGTAGATTATTTCCCTGTTATTGCCCGATCGCCTGCTTGATAGCCCGCCGGTGGTTGCAAACCCCTGCGTCATAGCTAAAGTCGGTTACCAAGGCACGATCTTGCACCATTCTCGATCGGCCTCCTGACCCGCCGTGGGTTTAAACCCACAGGCTTTTAGCTCAAGTGGGTTAGAACCCACTAAAAGCAAAGTCGCAGAAATGATTTAGCCCACGCTTTTACCCTCGTTCCCTGGCGGAGCCAGGGAACGAGTTATCGAGGCTCCGCCTCTAGTTTCCCTGGCTCCGCCTGGGAACCGACCGCCCCAACTCAACTGTCTTCTCGTCTCAAAAACTGCCTCAGTCCTGACAAGATGGGGGTATATTGTTGGAGGGTAAGTGTTCCCAGATATGCCAAAACTCTGCGCATATCCAACGCCCGCACTTGATCTATCAAAACAATGGAAGACTGAGATAACCCACCTGCTCCAGCTTCCAGAAGGGGGTATAAACTAGGATTGCTACGGGACCAAGAACCAGTCTGGGTAGTCACGGGCACGATCGCTATCGTCGGATAACGTACTTCTCCCCAAACTGTGCCTACGACTACAGCAGGTCTAGTTCCTTGTTGCTCATGCCCTCTAGGAATATGGCTAGGCAGAGCAACTATGACCACATCACCAGATTCAAGCGGATCTCGTTGATTAGTGCTTACCACCGATTACCACCATCCCTACTCCAGGAATATATTCGACTGGCTTCCCTTTGGGCTGTCCGTCGGGGCCCCAATCATAAGGGTCTGGATCTAGCCAAGTTTGATTGTTACCCTTGATTTCTGTGTGAGCTATTACCAGTTTCTCAGGGGTAATGATAGCCAACTTACCCTGCCCCAGTTGTTCTAGTAATTCCGATACTGACAAATGCAATTGGGAGCAGATCGACTTTACTCCTGCCCATCCCTCGTCGCTCAGGCTAATTTGATTCATCCGATCGACTGTTATTATCATACCGACCTTAATGCAGTCATTATATTATAGCATTTCTCACCGAGCCCGTGGGATCTATAATGGTGTAGTCACGGACCTCTCAGATCTCAATACCTCAAGGTTTTGCAGGTTGAGGGGGAGGCAGGGGCTCACAGGGGGGATCCGGGGGTTTGGGGCCCATGAACGATCGACGGGTTTTGACCCTCCAGATAGTCAACCGACAAGATTTGCCGTCGGTTTTCAACCGACTTTAGCTATGAGGCGGCCCTATCCCCCGGGTAGTGCGAATGGGATAGCGTGGGTTTGAACCCCCGCCGGGCCTTCGGAAAAGACTCCACACAATAATGGTAAAGGAGGAGAACCGGTTGCTAACCGGCACTACAGCCATTTTAAGCGTTTCTCCAATAGATGTGGTATGTTAGATTGCAGACAGCATCAGGTCGATCGCGATAAATCCCAGAGCGGGCGGGTACTGCTATCCTCGATCGAGAGACAGCTAAATTTTGAGTATCATGACATTGGAGGACTTTACCTCGGCCAAGGCGGTGCTTACTCCGGCCAAAGCGGCGCTTACGTCCGCCAAGGCGGTGCTCACGTCCGCCTTGGCGTAACCTTTTGTCGCCACCGAATGACTTTCGTACTCGGTGGAATGAGGAAGTCACTCCAGGAAATAAATAGTTACTTCTAGAAATGACTATGTTTTCCCGGGAGTAAGGAAGTTATTCCCGGGAATGAGGAAGTTATTCCCGGGAATGAGGAAGTTATTCCCGGATAAAATATTTCTATTAACGCCATTTAGGGAGAAAGCCCCGAGTCGGCTTCAATGTCTAAAGGGTGCAGTACTCGTACCGCTGGGAAAAATCACCTAGTTTTGACCACTCGCCGGGAGACTGGGAAGGCGGGTTGTCGGAAAAGACTCCATACAATATAATGGCGAAGAACAGAACCGGTTACTAACCTGCACTACAGCCATGCGTTGTCTCAACTGCCACCTAGATAAGATCCCGGACAACACCGAATACTGCACGAGATGCGGCGTGCATCTGCCGACCCTGCTGCGAGACGTACTCTCCCCTGGCACCCGCTTGGACAAGGATACTTATGAGATCGAGTATGCTTTAGGTCGGGGTGGGTTTGGCATCACCTACCGCGCCCGTCACCTGATCTTAGAACAACTTGTTGCGATCAAGGAATACTACCCCCAAGAACTTGTCCATCGCGACATTTCTACGGGGAAACTTACCGTCCCCCAAAACCAAGCTGATATATTCCAAGGTTGGTTAAACTGGTTCTTGCGGGAAGGGCGGATGTTGGCCCGACTCAACCATCCTAGCTTGGTACGGGTGCAAGATTTATTCACGGAACGGGGCACTGCTTATCTGGTGATGGAATTAATAGCCGGGGAGACCCTGCGGCAAGTCTTAGACGCCCAACCTGGCAAGCTTTTGCCCCCGACAAGGGTGGCGGAAATTATAGAACCCCTGGTGGGTGCTTTGGAAGTTGCTCACCAAGCGGGAGTCTATCATTTAGACCTGAAGCCGGACAATATCTTGCTGACTCAGGCAGGACGGGTGGTTTTGATAGACTTCGGGGCGGCGAAGCAAGAGACGGGTATGACTGGCACTCAGAGTACGCGGGCGTTTACGGAGGCCTATGCGCCACCGGAAATAATTGTCAGAAAGTCTGTGGGGGCGGAAAGCGATATTTTTGAACTGGGGATGATGCTGCATGAAATGATTGCCGGGACGCTGCCGGAACCAGCATTGAGTCGGATGATGGGGACAAACTGGGAACCTTCTTTGGCAGAACCCTGGCAGAGTTTGGTGGAAAAAGCTTTGCCTTTGGAGAAGGAAGAACGCCCTAGCAGCGTGAGGCAATGGTGGAGTGATGCGGTGTCTGGGAAGTCTGGACCTTCGCCTGCGCCAACAATAGTTTCGCTACCGCCGAAAGTGTCTTCCTCTGGAGGTGTAAGAACATTGCGAGGCTATTTTGTCTTGCCAGAACTGAAAGCACAGGGGATGGTGCGGCGACTGGGGCGCGGAAGTATCGTGGATGTGATTCCTCTGAATGATGATTTAGTAGTAGTCTGTGCTGGGGGTGGCGCGGCATTGTTCGATCTCAGTAGTGGCGAGGCGCTGTGGGAGATAGACTGTACTGCAAACGACAGCGCTTTCAGTGCTGATGGTAAGCTGCTAGCTTTAGAAAGCAAGGAAGATATCTACTTATGGGATTTAACTACGGGGAAGTTTCTGCGACTACTTCAGGGACATACAGCCTCTGTGTACAGTGTAGCATTCAGTCCCGATGGCAGGACAATCGCCTCTGGGAGTGACGATAAAACCGTGCGGTTGTGGGATGTGGCGAGTGGCAGAGAACTGCGACCACTTCAGGGACATACAGCCTTTGTGTACAGTGTAGCATTCAGTCCCGATGGCAGGACAATCGCCTCTGGGAGTGACGATAAAACCGTGCGGTTGTGGGATGTGGCGAGTGGCAGAGAACTGCGAGAACTTCAGGGACATAATATGAAAGCTCCTGCTTTTGCCTGGTATTATGGCTTTAATCCTGGGGTGCGCAGTGTAGCCTTCAGTCCCGATGGCAGGACTGTTGCCTCTGGGAGTGACGATAAAACCGTGCGGTTGTGGGATGTGACGAGTGGCAGAGAACTGCGACAACTTCAGGGGTTTGTGAACAGTGTAGCATTCAGTCCCGATGGCAGGACGATCGCCTCTTTTGGGATTTTCGATGAAACCGTGCGGTTGTGGGATGTGGCGAGTGGCAGAGAACTGCGACAACTTCAGGGAAATAAACACTGGGTGAGAAGTGTAGCATTCAGTCCCGATGGCAGGACGATCGCCTCTGCGAATTCGGATCGCGTGCGGTTGTGGGATGTGGCGAGTGGCAGAGAACTGCGACAACTTCAAGGACATACATCCCCTGTGAACAGTGTAGCATTCAGTCGCGATGGCAGGACAGTGGCCTCTGGGAGTCAGGATAAAACCGTGCGGTTGTGGGATGTGGCGAGTGGCAGTTTACTGCAACAACTTCAGGGACATACAGAATCTGTGAAATGTGTAGCATTAAGTCCCGATGGCAGGACGATCGCCTCTGCGAATTCGGATCGCGTGCGGTTGTGGGATGTGGCGAGTGGCAGAGAACTGCGAAAACTTCAGGGAAATACAGGCTCTGTGATCAGTGTAGCATTCAGTCCCGATGGCAGGACGATCGCCTCTTGTAGGTTTTTGGGTGAAACCGTGCGGTTGTGGGATGTGGCGAGTGGCAGAGAACTGCGACAACTTCAGGGACATACAGGCGAGGTGTACAGTGTAGCCTTCAGTCCCGATGGCAGGACGATCGCCTCTGGGTGTATGGATAAAACCCTGCGGTTGTGGGATGTGGCGAGTGGCAGAGAACTGCGACAACTTCAGGGACATAGACTCGTGGTGCAGCACTCTGTAGCATTCAGTCCCGATGGCAGGACGATCGCCTCTGGGTGTAGGGATAAAACCCTGCGGTTGTGGGATGTGGCGAGTGGCAGAGAACTGCGACAACTTCAGGGACATAGACTCGTGGTGTACTCTGTAGCATTCAGTCCCGATGGCAGGACGATCGCCTCTGAGAGTTGGGATCAAACCCTGCGGTTGTGGGATGTGGCGAGTGGCAGAGCACTGCGACAACTTCAGGGAAATATATTCGATATATTGGATGTGGGCAGTGTAGCATTCAGTCCCGATGGTAAGTTTCTGGTATCTGCGAGTGGAGTAATGCGGTGGTGGGAACTATAGTAATTTTGAAGGCGGTAGAGCCGCAACTCACATGTCAGGGCCACGGTCAGAAACCGTCCTGCACTCCCACAGCACAGTCAAGCAGAAGTTTACCATCAACCCGGTGTACTCAAAAGGATTTGTAATGGGTTGTACTGCACGACGGGGCGGGCGCCAGCGCTCCGCTGCGACGAAATTCCTTTTGCCAATACCCAGATCCTCGGCAAAGTAATTGGTAATTGGTTTACAATTATCACGTTACAGTAAGAAGCAGCATAACCAATCAGTTTATCTTACAACTCAGAACCCAACCCAACTCAGCCCGAGGAGCCAACTTCCGCTATCAGATGGTCCCATCTTACTCAATACGAGCTTAAGTACCTCAAAGAGGCAATGAGATCCTACGATCTGATTATCCTAGTAACAGACGATATCCCTAGAATTGCCCGTCGCTATCAATTGAGTGTTTCCGAAGTTGAACGCGCCAAAGACTATGCTTTTGGCAGTGGCTTGGTCGCTTATCAATTTAGTCCCGATATCCACATGGCAGAGGCATGGAATAGAATGGCATCAGGACAGGGTAATGACCTAGACGAAGTTTTGTTAAGGCATGAAGTTTTTGAATCCGATCTGGTAGTGAATCAGGGAATGAGTCAACCTGATGCACACAACTTGGCTCAAGCGAGATATCCTTGGTCTATACTTATCACCCGCCAGAATTATGAATAAATCATCAGCACAAAAATTCCTGCAAGGGTTAGACATTTGCAAATCTCTGGTTGACTACAAGTATCAACCCACTAATCTTACCTTTCAGGCGATCGAGCTTTTTTGCGAACTATCTGCTACAGAGTTACGGCGTTTGACCGAAGAATATGAGGCTGCCGTTGGTGCAGCATATAATGCCGTTTATGAATACGCAACCACTGCGGACAATTGGAGAGTAGATTGCCAACTGGGTTTCGGTGTCAAAGACCATTGTAGCATATTGAGCTTTTTCTTGAATGGCGAAGGTCGGCAATTTGAGTCCTTTACAGGTAACTTTACCACCCCAGAAGTTATTTGCGAACTGCTTCAGGATTGGAAAGGTCTAGACCTAACTGAATTGCTGGCCTAGAGGGCGATACCGTCAAGTGCAACCTAGAGAAACGGAACGTTTGGAGGTGCTGGTGGCGGGTTGATTCTTTCCACCTCAACTCGCACCCTCGCCCTTCCTTCGCCCAGTAGTTACAGGCGATCGGCGAACAGATACCGAGGGCAATAGCCTACAGGATAGCAGTCTGCTGTCAGGAGTAACAAGGCTTGAGAGTCATGATGATTTTGCAAATTAGGAGCTAAACGCAATGTTTCCGTTGGATACAAAGATGCGATCCGCGAGGCGGTGGAATCGGGTAAGGAACGGATGTCCCTAGCAAAGAAATGGATGTGATACAATCCCTTTTCATCAGGTTCGGGACAGGGGAAAACTTCAAAGTGGTCCGTGGCTCGTTTGCCGCCGCTACGAGATAGTAAGGCAATGGGGTCATCTAAGTTTTCTGGCAGGTTCAACCATTGCATAAAATCGGAGTAGTCTGGTCGCGATCGGGGCATAATCCGATGAGACAATAATGGTAACAGTTCTATCGATTCATAAAGCTTGTGGAAGTCTGGGAATGACCACAAACCCGGAAAATTATATTGTGCTCGTGCTGCGATCGGGCCTTGAAGGTAAACAAAATAGTAGCAACTGCCATCAAAGGTTAAGCGACCAACGGGAAACCAAGGGTGACTGCTAAAATCGTGCCAAGCTAGAAAGAGTGTTTGCAAAGTTTATCCTCCCGCAGTTCCAGCAAAAGATGTATTGCTCGGATATGTTGGACAAATTCAATAACTTAACTGACAATCAAAGAAAGCTTTATCACTTCGTAATGGGTAAGTATCGTATCTAAAACCTGTTTGTTTTGCTTGGGATATAACGTCGAGCGTCTTAGGCAAAGTCAAGTTCTGAGCAATTACCAAGGCGTAAAACGGATTACTTTTCCCTATTTTGGGCCGGCATATCTTTGTTTCTGCGTAACGACCTCCCGGAGCGAACAAAGAAGCATTACCGCTTTTAACTCTTTCTAGCTCATTTTCAAGATCCCCTCGAATTGGAGAAGCACCGGCTACTACAAAGTAAAGAGAATCTGAAGTTGAAGGTTGAAGGGCTTCGGCAAGTTTCCGATCTTTTTTTCTAACTCGTTCTGCAGCCCGAACAAGCTGTTTCTCTACTTCTCCTTCAATTTTCAATTGCTGTTGTTCTGCTAGAATAGCAGAAGATGAAACTCTCTTGGCAATTTCATCTGTTTGAAGTCGAGTTTTTATAATTTCTTGGACTGCTTTATCGATAATTCCCTCCCTGATTTCATCCGAATCAAGCAAATATTCCTTGATTTCATGTGAAGAGTTAACCGCCTTGACAATTTCTTCCTTGATTTCATCCGAATTGAACAATTTCTCGATTCCTAACAAACCGAATGCAGTAAATAACCCAGACAATATAGTTGCGATTGCAATAGCTAAAGCTAATACATTCTTCTGAGATCTATCGGTAACGCGGTAAACTAATAATTCCTCGAGAGTGTCTAACTCCTTGATTTGTTTTCTCAGCCTGGAATTCTCCTCTTTAAGAATTCTCAGTTCTTCTTGGGCAGAGTCTGAATTCTGAAGTCCTGACTTCTGCCGATCTGGATTGCTTGGTGGTTCTGGTTGATTATTAATCATCTTTATGGTATAATTTACTAGCGCTTAAGCAATTGCACCATTCCGTTTGATTATGTACTATATTAGCAAGTTCTGAATGAACATGACCAAAAAAATAGGCGGGCAATATGCCCACCCGGAGACAATTAAGCAGCAGAAACTCTGCCTACATGCCCATAATCTCATAACCAGCATCCACATACAGCACCTGACCGGTAATACCGCTAGCCAAGTCGCTACACAAGAAAGCAGCCGCATTCCCCACCTCTGTCTGAGTCACCGTCCGTCTCAGGGGTGCCACGTTTTCCACATGATGAATCATATCCAGGAGCCCCCCCACCGCTGAGGAGGCCAAGGTCCGAATGGGACCAGAGGAAATAGCATTGACTCGGATATTTTGCGGTCCCACTTCCGCTGCTAGGTAACGGACGCTCATTTCTAAGCCAGCTTTGGCAATTCCCATCACGTTATAATTGGGAATCACTCTTACTCCCCCTAAGTACGTGAGGGTGACAATACTACCGCCATCCGTCATCAAGGGTTTCGCTGCTGCCGTCATCTGGGTCAGAGAGTAGGTGCTGATTTCTATTGCCCTCATAAAACCTGCCCGCGAGGTATCGCTGAAATCTCCACTCAGTTCCTCTTTCCCCGCAAAGGCCAGACAGTGAATGAGAATGTCCAGGCGTCCCCACTTCTCCCCTATCGCCTGAAAAGCTGCCTGGACTTGGGCGTCATTTTGGACATCGCAGGGCAAAAACAAGCTGGGAGAAAGGGACGCAGTCAGTTCTGCGACTTTTCTCTCATACCTTCCCTTATCATCCGGCAAGAAGGTGACCCCCAGGTTAGCACCGGCTTGATGCAACTGTAGGGCAATGCCCCAGGCGATCGAGCGATTGTTAGCGATACCCGTTACCAGGGCGTTTTTTCCAGTCAAATCAAGCATAATCTCTAGATTTTAGGTAAAATTGGGTATTGGTGGTTTGGAAAATCGCGGACCCGTCTACCAACTTAGAGTATTATGGTCTACTGGTCAATGTCGGCGATGCGCCGCACATCGAAGGGGCCCAGCAGACAACCGGTTGCTACCCAAGGTAATATCCCCAATACCATATAAACCAACACCATAACCAGACAAGACAAAAATTCTATAACAACAAGCGCTTTCAACCAGAAAGATAAGATATAATTAATCTTACCTATTAGGTGTTTTACGATCGACTGCTGACAATATTCATAAGTTGTCCGAGTTTGTTGATTGGCAGGCACCGGGCACCGATTAAGACGAAGAAGATGGTAGTAACTGACACCAAACCTCTAGCAGATGCATTCCGTCAAATGAGTGGCAGCTCATATCCGCCGGTTACAGAAAAGTTTGAACGGGGCAAAACGATATTTTTTCCAGGAGATCCAGCGGAACGGGTCTATTTTTTGCAAGGTGGTGCGGTAAAGCTATCCCGGGTGTACGAGGCGGGAGACGAAATAACTGTGGCGCTGCTGCGAGAAAATAGCGTATTTGGCGTCCTGTCCCTGATTACAGGGAATAAATCAGACAGATTTTACCACGCACTGGCTTTTACTCCCGTAGAGTTAATGTCCCTGCCCATAGAACAGGTGCAGAAAGCACTCAAGGAAAATCCAGAACTGTCGATGATTATGCTGCAAGGGCTGTCTTCGCGCATTTTGCAAACGGAGATGATGATCGAAACTCTGGCACACCGGGATATGGAGTCGCGACTGGTCAGCTTTCTGTTGATCCTGTGTCGGGATTTTGGAGTTTCTAGCCCAGATGGGATGGATGGGATTACGATAGATCTAAAGCTGTCTCATCAGGCGATCGCAGAGGCGATCGGTTCTACGCGCGTCACGATAACTCGCGTGCTGGGGGATTTGCGATCGGACCAGTTGATCTCGATCCACAAGAAAAAAATTACGGTCCATGACCCTGTGGCCCTCAGCCAGAGATTCGCATAAGCAAAATAGAAAGTACATGCGATTGCGCTGCCCATGACCATCGGTATCATCCTGATTGTCTCGATTTTGCTCTTAGGCGGTGTCCTGGCGACACTGGGCGATCGCATTGGCACGAAAGTGGGCAAGGCGCGGTTGTCTCTGTTCAAGCTGCGTCCCCGGAAAACTGCAACTCTGGTGACGATCGCCACGGGAGTGACGATCGCAGGCACTACCCTGGGCATCTTATTTGCCACTAGCGAACCCTTACGGCGAGGCATATTTGCATACGATCGAACGCTAAAAAAACTCAGAGCCGCCCACCGGGAATTAAAAGAAACTAGAGTCCAAAAGATTCATGTAGAGACCCAGTTAGCCCAAGCGAGAGATCGGCACGCAGCGGTCCAACAACATTTAGATGAAATTAATCAGTCTTTGCAGGCAGCACTGGCACAACAAGGGGTTACGGAAGCTCAACTGGCGCAAACTCAAAACCAACTGGGTCAAGTCACAGCCAATTTTGAGCAAACCCAAAGCCAACTTCAGGATGTCCTGAGCAAGTTTAAGCAAGCTCATGCTCAACTGTCAAGGGTTTCTGGGCAAGTGGAAACCCTAGGGGCTGAAATCACTCAACTGCAAAGGGAACGTCAAGAATTGATCGGACAGCGGGATGAGGTAAAACGGCAAATTGCTAGACTCAATCAAGCTATTGCCCAGCGGGACAGGGAAATTACTCAGCTAGACAAGCATATTGCCGAGCGCGACCAGATCATTGGCCAGCGGGACCAGATGATTGCCGATCGGGACGATATCATTGCTCAGCGGGAACTGCGCCTGAAAGGATTAGAAACCGAGCAGTCCTTTCTGGAACGGCAAGTTAACATGCTGCAACAATATTATCAGGAATATCAAGAGTTGCGTCTTGGCAATGTCGCCCTGCGACGAGGTCAAATTCTTGCTGATGGGGTCGTGCGCATCCTCTCACCTACGGCAGCTAAAGACGCCGTAGACCACCTGTTGCGCCAAGCTAACAAAGCTGCTATCTCTCAGGTGACTTACCCCCATGGCAATGCCGCTGTTGACGAACAGGTGATTCAAATTACTCAAGCCGAAGTTGAGCAATTGACTAATAGAATTAGTAATGGAAAAGACTATGTGGTGCGCATTCTTTCAGCGGGTAACTACGTGCGCGGAGAGAATGCTGTGCGCGTCTTTGCCGATGTAGCACTTAATAAAATCGTATTTCTGACTGGCGAAGTGGTGGCTTCCGGTTCTGTTTGATGCTTCGAGAATGAGTGAAGATGAAATCCTGCAACGCCTAGATTTGCTGATAGCATCTTCTAAATTCCGCGCCCGCCGTGCTGGGATTCTAGGTAATACCATCCAAATTGCCGATGGCAGCCCTAAAACTCTGGTACAGTTTATTGAACACCTCATGATTACCAAAGAACCACTGGAAATTAAAGCTGTGGCAGCAGAAGTGACCTATACCGCTGGACCCCTGAAAATAGAACTTGTCGCTATTAGAGATGGCGAAGTCCTGTTTCGTACTTAAACTAACTCAGACACCTGGTTTATAGATATCTCGAATAATTTCTACCCGCTATATGTTCAATAATTATCCTCCAACTTCCCCAGTGTACCCGGGGAGCAGGCTCCCGGACCCCCCCGCTACTCAGTGCACTACCCCGGGCACACCGCCCCATCAATCAGTGATTTTGGGTTTCGATCCAGGACGAGATAAGTGCGGGATCGCTGTCATGGCAGACGAGGCCCAAGTCTATTATCATCAAGTTGTCCCCGCTGCTGAGGCGATCGCCACTATAGATCGCCTGCTTCATCAATATCCCGTCTCTTTGCTAGTAATGGGCGATCGCACTACTGCTAAAGCTTGGCAACAGCAGATTAACCGCAATTTATCCCAACCACCCCCGATCGTTACTGTCGATGAGCACTACAGTAGTCTGGAGGCACGCGATCGCTACTGGCAAATGTACCCTCCCAAGGGACTAACACGCTTAATTCCCCAAGGCATGCGCCAACCGCCCCGTCCCGTAGATGATATTGTTGCTATTATTTTAATTGAACGGTACATTTCTCAAATTTGAGCGCGGATAGTGAAAGAATAATCTCCTCCAGGTTCAAGCTGATAATCCTGCTGTTCTAAAAAACCGAGATAAAGGTTCTTGAATTAAAGCACGTCCCAAAGAAGGCTTAACAGACAATTCTCCCCGGCGGAAATTCCACTGAAACTCCCACTGATAGGACTCAGCTATCACTTCCCCTTCCATTTTTCCTTGCATCCAGGATTGTGATAAGACCCGGACATAAGCGGTGGTTTCCGGTAAACGTCGAGAACTCATTTAATCTTCTCTGTGTTGCACATTGCAGTATTTCCTGGTGCTGCATCTCCTGGCCGCGCTAATCGTACATGCATAGGAGATGCAGCGCGCTAATCGCACGTTCCCACGGCTCCGCCTGGGAACGAGGGAGATACCGCGCGACCATTGTAGAGACTCATCGCCTTTTCCACTCCCTGTCTGAGACTTAATTCCACCGCATCGACTACTAACTGGATTACCTCTGACATTAGCTGAGTTTCCGATGGAGAAAATTTCCCTAACACGTGAGAAATGGTATTCTTGTCACTGGTGGTGCGATTGCGCTGCGCGCACGCTACGCGATCGGAAGGACTGCCGATGCCAATCCGCAGGCGGGGAAAATTTTGGCCTCCTAAATGGGCGATCGCGCTTTTCATGCCATTATGGGAGCCAGCGGAACCTGACAGGCGCAGGCGCATCCTCCCTAAGGGCAGATCCATATCATCATATATTACTAGGACCGATTGCGGTGGCAGCTTATACCAATCTATCGTCGCTCTGATGGCCTGTCCCGATCGATTCATATAAGTCTGGGGCTTCAGCAAGCGGATTTTGCCCCCTGGGGCCAGAGTGGTTTCCCCGTACATCCCCTGAAATCGCTTATTTTCCGATAGGGAAATCTGCCAGATCCGCGCCAAGGCATCGACAACATCAAAACCGACGTTGTGACGAGTGCGATCGTACTTAGATCCAGGATTCCCCAAACCGACGAGCAGCTGGGGAATCACTAAGGTTTTATCACCGGTATCTTCTGCCATTTATCCTGGTTCGGAAGCCTTATCTGAGGCCGATGCTACCACTTCTTTGGGCTGGGACTCCGATGATTCGGGCCTTGCAGCTTGCTCGATTTGGGCTGCTTCCCGCTTAAACTCGGTCTCGAACTCCTTGGACGCCTCCTGGAAGCCTCTGATCGCTTTTCCCATACTGCGACCGATTTCGGGCAACTTTTTCGGACCAAATATCAACAGCGCCACCACCATTATTACCACTATTTCCGGCAGACCCATGCCAAAAATGTTCATCTCTACCTCCTCCTGAGACTGCAATGCTTTCAGGATAACCCGGGCGATCCGATCTCCCTGACAAAAAGTTATCTCGTTCTCAGACAGAGATCTGGGAACGAGAGTCGAACTCTTTAGTACCGACAACTAGCCGCTTATTTGCCCAAGCTGGACCAATCCACCTGGAGTCCCTCAAGGATCAGTGAGGAATTGTAGATTTGCAGGATAATCAGCAAAAACACGAAAAACAGCAGCATAAACACGCCCATCAGCGGGGTGGTGCCCCAACCGGGAGTCACTTTGCCGTACTCGGAGTTCAGCGTTTTGAGGATATCTCCTAATCTGGTTTGTTGTGTCATTGGTCTCAATCGTCCCTCTCAAATGAGATTGGTGTAACTTTTTGTAATATTATAGATGATAGTCCTTAAATTTTTATTGAGCGCATGGAAACAGCAACTGTTGTGACTATTTCGATCGCCGTCGTTCTGATCTGCATCACCGCCTTCTCAATCTACACCGCTTTCGGGCCCCCGTCCAAGCAATTGGACGACCCCTTCGAGGACCACCCCGACTAACAGTGTTGACTGGTGACTGGTAAGGCAAAAGTCTTGTCCCATCCTGGTTGGGGTTTTCTGCTGAGTCTGACCCCTTATCTTGCCTCATAACCTTGCCGTACTGTTCATGCTGACTGCCAACTGCCAGCATGTGGATAAAGCGCATAAGTAAATTCACGAGATCCGCGATCTGCTTCTGGGTCTGGCCAGGTTCCACCCTGTAGCAATGTCAAGCGCAAGCAGTCCCGAAGAGCATCATAGCCATATTTGCAGTCATTTAACAAGCTTACCTCATAAACATCATCACCCTGCTGCAGCCCACCTGAGAGCGGGTACTTCCCATTTGGCATTCTTGGGCGGTCGCCATCAAGTCGGAGTTGCACTCACTGCTACACGCTCTTCAGTTTAATGCAGACCAGTTATGTTACAAGCCTACTCTGGCTTGATGAAACGGCATTTCGGCTATAAGCAGCTCGTAGATCCGCAACTGAAAGCTTTTGAAACCTACGAAGTATTGACCGTTATCCAGTCAGAATAGGGTGGGCAGTACCCCACGGACTGGCTGCACGCCAGTCCGGAGCAACAGACAACAGACAACAGACAACTAACATCTATTAGGGGCGATCGCCTGAACTGGGTAGAGTGGCCAAGGCGACGCGGGAACCGCCCTCTTGCCGCAGGATATCCAAAACCTGAATGACATCAGAGTAAATCGCCGTTTTCGACGCATACAAGATAATTAATTCCTGAGAATGCTGGGCCCGATAGCGACGCAATTTCTGCCGCAACTCATCTGGTGTCAGGACGAGGTCTTGTTCGACAAAGGTTTGACCCGCCGCATTAATGGTGACAATCAACATCTCTTGCATCTGAGAAGTTCCCGTGTTAGCCTTGGGAATATCGACAGTAATTGCCTGTTGACGAGTCAAGCCCACAGCGGCTAAGATGAAAAATGTTAAAATGCAAAAGATGACATCTATCAGGGGAATAATCTCAATGCGGACATCTTCACCTGGTAAATCTCGATTAATCTTCATTAGTTTTCCTCTCCATAGCGGACCAATGCTGGCGGTAAATTAATTCTAATTCGCTTCCCGCCCTGCGAAATAGCTTCACCTGAGTAAACAGCAAGCCGCCAAACAGCCGATAGAAAGCTAGGGCGACGATCGCCACTACGAGGCCAGCGGCAGTGCTAATTAAGGCTTCGCCAATGCCCAGGGTAACGCCAGCAGTGGAAGCTGTTCCCAAGTCACCAATTATAATCTCCCCCAGGGAGTTAATCAAGCCTAAGACCGTACCTAACAATCCTAACAGGGGAGATAGGGCAATGACGGCTTCTAAGGATTTTTCCCCCCGCCGCATGGATGCTAATTCATCATCTGCTGCTGCTTCCAGTGCGAGTTTAAATACTTCGGGATCGGGATTTTATAACCGCAAGGGGGTATAGAGAAACCGCCCGATCGGCTGATTGCTGGCCTGTCTGGCAATCTCCGGGGCAAAGTCCCATTGTTGACGGGCAGCACGCAAAATTTGTTCGATAATCAGTTTTTCTTTGGTTAAGACAGTCGCCCAGAACCACAACCGTTCAATAATTGTACTCAGGGCCAGGATCGATAGGAACAGCAATGGTCCCATGGTCAACCCGCCCTTTTCAAACAGTTCTGTAATGATGATTTGTTGTTCCATCTAGATTCCTCTGGTCACCCGGCTGGGTTGCTTCTCTTTAATATTCTATAATTTTATTAGTCGGGTTTCCGTAAATTTGGTAGGATATCCCCACTGGTCGATATTCCTTGAGTTTATCACAATTAAGGTAATTGGAGGACTAAACATGCAAAACCCGATCGAATCAATATACAACTGGTATCGCAACACCCTGCGCCATCCTAAGTACCGCTGGTGGCTTATACTGGGCACTCTCGCTTATATTTTCTCTCCCTTTGACATTTCCCCGGATTTGTTCCCTATTTTCGGTCAAATTGACGATGTGGCGATCGCGGTATTGCTGGTCTCGGAAGTTTCTCAGATGCTGGTAGATTACATTCAATCTCGTCAGGCGAACCGGAACAGTCCCGCTGCTGAAGAACCAGAGACCACCGGTACTACGGTAGATGTGGATGCGGTGTCTTTAGATTAGCTACCACGCCCGCCGAACCCGTTCCCAGGCAGAGCCGTGGGAACGAGGGGTCCGGCTACAGGAACAAAGCCCACGCTCCAGGCCCCGGACGCTGCGCAGGGGCTAGATTACAAAACACCAGATGTACCGAACAATTGATAATATTATAATCCTCTCTTGATGGAGATAAGGTAACATCGAGAGAGGATATTTTTTTGCCAGGCGATCGATCTCAACCCCAGGGAATTGTAGTAAAATGAAGGCGGATTTTCCGAAGAGAAGGAAAGATAATTATGAATACTAATTATAAATCATTGATGGCGGTACTGGCAGCAGGACTGTTGGCAGCAGCTACGCTAGAACCGGGACTGAGTATACTCCGGAAGTGAAGTCAGACTCGGAGTTGGAGTTCCGCTGTCTGAAGGGATACGATTACAAGCTGGACAAGCGCGTACCCAGTACCTATGCTTGGACCAAACGGGGCAAACTTGCTGTGGTACGCTGGGTAACAGATCATTTTGAACGGGCGGGATACGATCATTGGAGGCGATGCTACGAAGTTTCGGACCGGTTTCAGAAAGCTTACAAGAATGGTAGCCTTGAGTACCTGACTAATGGCACCATCAACGGCCAAAAGGTAATCTGTACGGCCCGTTCCGCTGCTGGGGGCTGCGAGGATTTGTCGATCACCCTGCGACCTGGAGATAATGAGTTGGAAATTTTGGCTTCTCTGGAAAGGGTGCTTCTCGGTCGTTCTGATACTCCGGTTTATCACGAGTCTGACGATCCTGAAGATATCCCCCAAATATACGTCGAGGTGGATATGGAGGAGTTTATCCGCACGGCAGCCTTTGAATAGAGTCTGTACCGCCCACCGATGACCACCGACCGCAATGGTCCCATCTTTAGACCCGTTCCCAGGGGTCGCCTGGGAACGAAAAACGAGGGTCTAGAACCGGTGCAGAAAGGAAGCAGAGCTTTAACTGGCACCTAGTAGCTGCCAAGCTGTGCCCCATTGTTGAGGTTTTAAACGTCTCGGTTGAGGTTTTAAACGTCTCGGTTGAGGTTTTAAACGTCTCGGTTGGGGTTTTAAACGTCTCGGTTGAGGTTTTAAACGTCTCGGTTGAGGTTTTAAACGTCTCGGTTGAGGTTGGTAAAAAATACCACAGGCTTCTGGTGGTATGAAAAAAAGCAGTTGCAGTGCTAAGATGGTAAAGATAGAATAGGTGACGAGGAATAGGGAGGTACGCTGATGATTAACCCATCGATCGAGAAACTGCTGCTGGCGCAGTTGAACAAGATGAGTTCGGAACAACAGCAGCAAGTATTAGACTTTGCGCAATTTTTAGCGAAGAGAAAGCCAGTTGTCATGCCTGGGAAGGCGTTGCGAAGCTTGGCTGGTACGATATCTCATGAGGATGCTAAGATCATGCTAGAGGCGAGCGAGGAAGGCTGGGGACAAGCAGATTTGAAAGCGTGGTGTAATGAGTAGTAGCTTTATACTGGATACGAACATAGTCATTGCTTACCTGGGAGGAGATAGTTCAGTTGAGGAACATTATTTCTCCGCCGAAGCAATATATGTGTCAAGCCCCACCATAGGCGAACTATATTATGGTGCTTACAAATCTGGGCGTGTCGCAGCTAACCTGGCAAGAGTAGAACAGTTTATTGCTGAGACTAATGTGCTGGAGTGCGACACGGCCACAGCCAAGTATTATGGACAGATTAGGAATAGTTTACGATCGCGGGGGCGACCTATTTCTGAGAATGACATGTGGATAGCTGCTGTCGCCATGCAGTACCAATTGACATTAGTATCGCGCGATATACATTTTGATGGTTTGCTGCTGGAAAGGTGGTAAGGGTACAGAACTACGAAGGTCGAACTACTTCCTCGTTACGTGGCTGAGCCACGTAACGGGGCTTCGGAGGCTCTGCCTCCTGTGGTTAGCAAGGTGCGGGTGGTCAAAGGAGGCAGAGCCTCAAGAAGAGCGTTCCCAGGCAGAGCCAGGGAACGAGAAACAGGGGGGGCGGTGACCGGTGGTCAAAGGATTTAAATATGAGGAGGCGGTGGCGGCGTTTGACGAGGCGATCGAACTGAAGCCAAAATTCGAGCAAGCTTGGTATGGGCGTGGTTTAGCGCTGAAATCACAGGGAAAAGATCAAGCTGTGGCATCTTTTGATAAAGCTACGGAAATAAATCCCCGATTATATGAGGCTTGGCGCGAACGAGGTGAGGCGCTTTATTGGTTGAAGCGATACTCAGAGGCGCTGGGATCTTTTGATAAGGCGATTGAGATAAAATCAGAAGATTCGGTACTTTATTGGTGGCGCGGTTTGATGCTACAAGAATTAGGACGCTATCCAGAAGCAGTGGAGGCTTACAGTCAAGCGATCGAGATTAATCCCCATCCCTTTGCCTACAACAACCGGGTGTGGCACGCTTTGAATTAGAAAATAAAGAAGGGGAGATCGCGGATTACAATAAAGCGATAGAAATTCACAAAAAATTTGCAGAAGCATACAACAATCGTGGGATTGCACGCTATGAGTTGGAAGACTTTCAAGGGGCGATCGCGGATTACAATAAAGCGATAGAAATTAACTCAGACTTTGCAGAAGCCTACTACAACAGGGGAACTGTACGCTCTAAATTAGGGAATTTCCAAGGGGCGATCGCGGATTACAATAAAGCGATAGAAATTAACCCAGACTATGCCGAAGCCTACTACAACCGGGGAACTGTACGCTCTAAATTAGGGAATTTCCAAGGGGCGATCGCGGATTACACTAAAGCGATAGAAATTAACCCAGACTATGCCGAAGCCTACTACAACCGGGGGAATGCACGCTATGACTTGGGAGACTGGCAAGGGGCGATCGCGGATTACACTAAAGCGATAGAAATTAACCCATACGATGCTGATGCCTACAACAACCGGGGGAATGCACGCAAGAACTTGGGAGATAAAGAAGGGGCGATCGCGGATTACAATAAAGCGATAGAAATTAACCCATACGATGCCGCAGCTTATGGCAACCGGGGGCTTTTATATTATGAACTAGTAGATAGACAAAGAGCAATCTCAGATATGCAGAAAGCTGCACAACTCTTCCGCGCACAAGGGAATATGGCTGGCTACCAAAAAGTACAGGAACTTCTGAGACGCCTTCAGCAGTAGTTAGGGGACTGACTCGTGAGACGCCAGCCGATCCAGAAGTGTGTGATACGGCTGTGCAGTCGCTGGGCGATACTGTTGTGCAGTTGCTGGGCGATACTATAGATGGAGAAGTAAGGAAATGTCCAGAAAAGACATGTTTCATTTTGCAGTCAGACGGGCGCTGGAGAAAGATGGCTGGACAATCACTCACGATCCGTTACGATAGAAAGTGGGTACTCTGAAACTGGAAGCAGATATTGGAGCCGACAAACCGATCGCCGCTCAAAAAGACAACCTGAAAATAGCAGTCGAGGTGAAAAGTTTTATCAGGACTTCAAAAATCACGGAATTCTACCATGCGATCGGGCAGTATTTCCCCTATAAAGTAGCTCTGCAAAAGCTAGAACCCGATCGCATTCTTTATCTAGCCATACCCGAATCAGCCTATGAAGCGCTATTTGGAGAAATATTAATTCAAGATCTTTTGATAGAATATCCAATAAAGCTAATTATCTATAAACCAGAGACAGAGGAGATTCAATTATGGATAGATTAGAACATTATCGGGAAAGCATCAAGAAATTTCTCAAACAGTATGCCGAGGAGATCCCAAATTCAGAGATCGGCGTTCAGCTTGTTTTTGACAGGGAAAACGATCGTTACCTGTTACTTGATATTGGCTGGCAAAAATCACGTCGCGTTCACGATTGTATTTTTCACTTTGATATTATTGATGGCAAAATATGGCTGCAAGAAAACAACACCGATCTGGAAATTGATGAATACCTAGAAGAGATGGGAATTTCCCCAAAAGAAATTGTAGTTGGCTTTCACCCTCCTTATGTGCGCAAGTATTCAGATTACGCCGTGTCATAGGCGATCGCGTGGATGGCAGAAACCGGGTTTCTTAATTAATAATTGCTTCGATGAAGAGAATTTGGTAGCAGAAACCCGGTTTCTTGTCTTGTCGAGAGGCGATGGCAAAGGGAGGGGGTGCGATTTGATTTATGCTATATTGGTAAATGGAGAAAGCAGATATGGAGGAATTGCTCGTGCAGACGATCGCCTTACGCGCCAGAGTCGGTGCAGATGGGATATTACATTTAGAAGTTCCCGTTGCGCTAACTAATACCGAGTTAGATGTGAAGCTTACCATGGAACCTGTAAAAGAGGAAACCGATAGTCCTGAAGGACGGGGATGGCCTCCTGGTTTTTTTGAAGAAACATTTGGTAGTTGTCAAGATGACCCTTTGATAATTGACTTTGAAGGAGAATTCGAGGCTCGCGAAGCGTTACTATGAGATATTTACTGGATACAAATGTCTGCGTCAGGTATCTAAATGGTAGGTCTGTGGCTATCCGGAGACGATTACAGGCTATTGATGTAGTGGACAGGAGGGAGTTGCATTAGCGTTGCATTAGCGACGGTAAAAATCCCGCCTTCCCAGTCAAAGCGGGTATATATAGAATTGATTTATCCTCCTGATTGTACGCCGCCCCAGGCAATTACAGTTAGGACAGTTGACCGTTCGTAGTAAACACTTTAGTGTTTCACCGTCCTACGGTTCGTACCGTTCGTAGTAAACACTTTAGTGTTTCACCGTCCTACGGTTCGTACCGTTCGTAGTAAACACTTTAGTGTTTCACCGTCCTACGGTTCGTACAGTTCGTAGTAAACACTTTAGTGTTTCACCGTTCTACGGTTCGTACAGTTCGTAGTAAACACTTTAGTGTTTCACCGTTCTACGGTTCGTACAGTTCGTAGTAAACACTTTAGTGTTTCACCGTCCTACGGTTCGTAGTAAACACTTTAGTGTTTCACCGTCCTACCGTTCGTAGTAAGCACTCAGTGTGCTTCCCAAGCGCGAAAGCGCCTAGAACGGACAGGCGGGACAAGTGCTACGCAAGACGACTAAGAAATTGATAAATCTGCTTGCTCAGCGTAGGGGCAGGTTTCCGATGCTTCCTGAACCGGGGCGATCGCCTGTCGAACGGGAATTTCCACGAGGAACTCGGATCCTTCACCAGGGGCGGAATTACAAATCATATTACCCCCATGCTTTTCCACGACTATTTGATAACTAATAGACAAACCCAAACCGGTACCCTTGCCCACAGGTTTGGTAGTAAAGAAGGGGTCGAACAGCTTCTTCATTACCTCCTCAGTCATCCCCGGACCGTTATCCTCAATGCGGATCCTGATGTTCTCACTATCTTTCACCTCAGTTTTAATCCAAATTGTCGGGATTTTGCGCTGCGCTGGGTGTTTTCCATTTTTCCCGTTCTTGCCATTACCATTTGTCAGGCCCAAGTCACTGGATTCTTTTTCCGCCTCCATTTGCAAAGCATCGATCGCATTACTGAGGATATTCATAAACACCTGGTTAAGCTGACCCGCGTAGCATTCCACCAAGGGGAGGTTACCATACTCCTCGATCACCTCAATGCTGCGTTTGCCTATTTTCCCCTTAATATTACTTTGCAGAATCATCAAAGTGCTTTCGATGCCGACATGAATATCGACATATTTAATTTCTGCTTCATCCAGGCGAGAGAAAGTGCGCAAGGATTTAACGATTTCCCGGATGCGATCGGCCCCCACCTTCATCGAGTTTATCAGTTTGGGCAAGTCCTCCATCATAAAATCCAGTTCGCTGCCTGCTATTTTATCCTCTATTTCCGGTGTATGTTCGGGGTAATGCTGCCGATATATTTTTACTACTTCCAGTAATTATTGAGTGTATTCCCAAGCATAAGTCAGATTGCCAAATATGAAATTTACCGGATTATTTATTTCATGGGCAATCCCTGCCACCAACTGTCCCATACTAGACATTTTCTCACTGTGAATCAATTGGGATTGGGTCTTTTTCAGTTCCTCTAAAGTGCTTTCCAATTGCCTATTTTTATCCTGTAACTCTAGGGATGTCTGTAAAAGATCCGCCGCTTGCTGCAAAGCTTCTTCTGCTCTTTTCCGGTCAGATATGTCGCGAAACATGCCCGTGTAGAACGGCCGTTCGCCCAAGGTTCCTACCGTCACCGTAATTTCCAGGGTCACATTTTGCCCATCCGCCCGCAGTCCCACCAATTCATGGCGTCCTGACTGCAACCACTTATCCAGCAACATTTTTCTCTCACGGACATTATTAGTTGGCCATTCCAGCAATTGACCAACGTACATTCCTTGCAAGCTACTGACCGAATAGCCAAATATTTCCGACGCACTGGGGTTAGCAGTCAGGATTTCCAGGGTTGACTGGCTAAAAGTAATTATTGCATCTGTAGCTGTTTCTATGATTACCTCCGTGCGGGTCACTGCTGCTGATAAGGCATCCATTACTTGGTTGTAACGGGCAGCAATAAGTCCCACCTCGGTAAAGGGTTCTACAGGCACTCGCAAGCTTAAATCTTTAGTTGCCGCTTGACGAGCCATGACTTGAAACAGATCGTAGATTTCCGTTTTCGCTTCATGTTCGGAAACATTCAGACCCATAGCTTCCGCCTCGGCAGAGACTCGCAGGGGAAAGAAACGATCGATCGCAGATAGCAGCAGGAACGTAATTCCGAAAGCCCAGATAAAGGCGATCGCAACGGACAGCAACTGCACCCACAACTGGCCACCTCTAGTCAGACCGCTGTGCAGCAACTCCAGATTGCCAAATAATGCCACAGCGAGAGTACCCCAGACTCCAGCCCCAGCGTGAACCGCTACTGCATCGACAGCATCATCTATTTGCCAGCGTTCTAACCAATAGCGGACCGACATCATCACCCCCGCCCCCACAGCCCCGATCGCGAATGCCTGTGGAGTCGTCACCACCTGACAGGAAGCCGTTATCGATACCAGTCCTGCGATCGAGCCATTGATCAGGGACTCCACTTCCGGCACCCGGCGCTGATGCCAACTAATAGCCCCTGCCGCGATCATACCTCCGACCCCAGCCAGAACCGTATTGGCGATCGTCCCGGGTACATAGTTATTTAAAGCCAAAGTGCTGCCGCCATTAAAGCCCAGCCAACCCAGCCACAATAGCATTACTCCCAATACCGAAAGTTGCAGATTCGAGCCTTGAATTTTGCGTGTAGGTGCATCGGCTGGGAAGCGACATGTGCGCGGACCTACAACCAGCAAAGCCGCCAAAGAGACCCATCCCCCGATACTATGAACCACTGTCGCCCCAGCCGCATCCACAAAACCCAGTTCGCCCAGCCAACCCGTCAAACTTCCCGAACTCAGCCCATTCCAAGCCCAATGACCGAATAGCGGATAAATCAGACCAGAAACCACACAAGAGACAATCAGGTAAGCTCTGAATTTCATCCTTTCTGCCACCGCCCCAGACACTATCGTGGTCGCGGTGCTGCAAAACATCATCTGGAACAGAAAGAACGCTGCCAGTTCTGGAGAGGACTCTATGTGCATCAAGAATCCTTCATAACCCAGCCATCCTGCCCAAGAGGAGCCAAACATCAAGGCATAGCCAAAAGCCCAGAATAAGGCCACCGATATGCCAAAATCTGCCAAATTCTTGACAGCCACATTAATACTGTTTTTCGAGCGCGTTAATCCCGACTCCAGGCACATAAACCCTGGCTGCATCAGGAATACCAAGCCCGAACAAAGTAGAAGCCACAGAATATCAATCACAGCCACATCCGCTCATAGCTTTACTCTGCTATTCTTTCACTTTTTTTCAGATTCTTTTGTCAATTTATATACCGTTTTTGTCTAATTTTTCCGTCATTTGCTAGTCTTTTGGGATGTTCCCAGCAACTTGAGGAAAATTTTAAGGCGTTGCACAACTCCACCGATGATGAGGGTTGCTAATTGCTAATGGTCAATGGTTAATTTAGATAGTCTTATGTAGTCATAAATATCTATTTACTCTTTTCAATTAGCAATTAGCCATTAGCAATTTTTAACAATTGGCTGCTATCATCGGTAAAAATGTGCAACGCCGAAAATTTTTTCTAGCTCGCAACGTTGGTTAACTATAGCAATTCTCAGATTTATGAGGTACAATTCTTAAACCTATCATAAGATACACAGCTATAGATTGGTGAAACAATTGGTGACCCTGCGCAAGATTACCGAAACGCTCACGCTCACGGCTGCTCCCTGCTCCCTGCTCCCTCTCCCTGCTCCCTGCTCCCTGCTCCCTGCTCCCTGCTCCCTGCGAGCGACTGTACCTCACCTCCCAATCGAAGTGCTATATACTTTTAGCGGTCAGCTTTGGGCTCTAATGCTTATATTTATGAGTATAAAACAATACAAATAATCCCGACAACTGACCGCCTCCGGACAGGCGGGACAAGTCCTACGCAACTAACCGCTAACATTAAATAGAACTTTCCAAGGCAGCGGCCACTACCCGATGGTCTTCATCTTTCATCATATAGCTAATAGCAGACTTAGCTTGAGGGCGGTCAAATTTTCTCAGGGCCCGGGCAACTCTGGCCCTAAGGCGCCATTCCGAATAACTCACCAGGGGCAGGAGTTGCTGCAATGCCTCAGCTTGCTTATTCCCGCTAGCTAGCACGCCAAATCCATCAATTGCTGCTTCTCGGACCGTGAGGTCTTCCCCTGCCAGACCGCAAACGCAGACATCTAATAGTTCTTCTGGGCAGGGCATTTCGCACAAGGCGGCCATAATGCTGCGCCGCACCAACCAGTGGTCGTCCTGGTGAAATGCTAGCACCAGATGAGATGCGGCTATTTTCCCAAACATGGACAGGGAGTTGGCAGCTTCCGCCCGCACATTCGGGTCTCGATCGCACTTCATCAACTCCAGCAAAGCGGTAAAAGACTCCGGTGTCTGCTGGCGCCCCAGTCCCATTGCCACAAAGGAACGCACCAGAAACTCGGGATCCCGCAGTTTGCTCCGCAGCAGGGGACCGCTTGCTTGGGGTTGTAACCTCTCAGTTGAGCGCTCGCCTTGAGGCGAGCGTTGGAATCGGAACTAGATAGAGCTGCAACGATAAGATATATATTCATAGCAATATGGTGTTTTTGCTGGATTTTTCTTAATACTGTAGCAATCGGGGACAGTATTTGGGAACATGGTATCAGGCTACCCTCGAAAAAGCGAAGATTATGTCCGAAACTACCCTTACACCGGCATCTGCCGAAGAAATTGCGGAAGTGATTGCCGAGTTGGAGCAATATCGCCAGCGAATTATCGACGATTCTCTGGAAACGGCTAAAGGAGTGAAACTACCCAAGAAACTGGTAATGGCCCAGCTGGAGAAACACCCGGAAATTGCCAAAATTGATGCGGCTTTGGAGAGGCTCCGGTCCCAGCAATGGGCCACCTGATAGGGCCCTCCTGTTCTCAGTAAAAGGGAAAAAGTCCCACTGAGCCTCCATCGCCGGATTGATTTTCCTTTCGCCCCATCTCGTCCGCGATTATGCAATTATTGTCAAATAGCCCAATAATAGTAGCAGATCGTGGAAACCGAAGCACTGACGCCAGCGGCAACGGACAGCTTGCTGGCACAGATTAACGCCGAACTGGCCGCAGGAACCTTTGACAGCAGCGACTCCCAGCTACTGCAACGCCTGGTAGCGGCCTTAGCAGACCATCGGGGCATGGTCAGATTTGGCTTTGTCGAAGCATTTGGGAAAATTGGCTCGCCCATCGTCCCCTTCTTACTAGACTCTCTGGCCTTTCACCCCAACCCCGTAGTACGGCGTTCTTGTGGCAAGAGTTTGGCGAAAATTGGCGACCCCCAAGCAATTCCCACTCTGATTCAAACCTTACTCTATGATGCCGATACTGTTGCGCGCAGTTCGGCAGCCGGTGCCTTAGCCAGAATGGGCCCCGAAGCCGTGCGGGCCCTGCTGGACGTTTTGGCTGGAGATTACCCGGAAACGGCAAAAGGTCACGCTAGCTGGGCGATCGCCTTTATTGGGCCATCCGCCCGAGACGAACTGTATGGGGCGATCGACTCGGACTCTGCTGATGTCAGAACTGCCGTAGTTAATGCGATCGCCAACCTCGTCCAAGCAGAGGCGGACGATCGCGCCTTAAAAATTTTGCTAGCAGCCTTAACAGACTCTTCCGAACAGGTGCGTGCCGAAGCTGCCACAGCTTTGGGAAGCGTCGGGCATCGACCGGCGGTGACAGAACTAATTAACTTACTGACAGACGATAGCAGCGAAGTCAGGAAAGTCACAGCTTTGGCCTTGGGCAAAATCGGCGATGTCGCCGCCATTGCACCTCTGCAAGAAAAAATTAGCACCAGTACACAGTCAGAAAGCCAAGTTTTCGCTGTCGCAATTACTCAGATAGATAGAAAGAATTCCGATTTTTCCGGAACGGTAGATGACTACTGAATTGTCCGAACAGGTTAAACAACTCATAGCTAAAGCCAAAATTGTCAGCTTTGATAGTTGGCAAGCAACTCATCCCCAAGCAGTCAGAGAAATATTTCAACAGGCAGATGACGAAGGTCGATATCTCACCAAGGCCGAGCTAGAATAGATTCAAACCTTAGTACCAGAAAAAGCGAATTTGGTAAATATAGCTCAGTGGAATGATTTTTTGTTATAATTGAAGAGCAATCCAGTAGGATAAGAGAGCGTGAGTGAGAGACTAGACAGAATTGAAGCAATCCTAGAGGGGATGGCAGTTCAAATGCAAACCGATCGCCAAGAGATAGCAGAGTTAAGGAATACCACTACAGCTCTGGTCCAAACAGTAGAGATATTTCAGCGCAACTTTGAGGTCATTCAGTGCAAATTTGATGCAAATGAACGCAAATTCGATCGAATGATGACTTAGATCACAGGTCTGCAAGTCGAAAACCGTCGGATTTTAGAATGTCTGATGTATTTTTGTAAAAATAAACTCCAAAAGAGCTTGACAATGCCATAATTTAGGTTATGATAAAAATGTTGCTCGACTGGGAATAAGCGAATTTCCTGTGGAGATGCAAGCAAACTGTGATAAAAGAACATAGAAGCACGGGAAAAACAAAATGGCAAAGCGCGGCAAAAGGCAAAAACAAAAAGTGGTAATTGATGAGGCAGTTGTCCATTACCAAACAGGAAAGGTAAGAGAAGCAGAACAGATATGTATTGACATACTCGGGCAGGAACCTAACCATGCAGATGCGCTTCACATACTAGGGGATATCGCCTGCGCTCGGGGACAGTACGATCGGGCGATCGGATTATACGAGCAGTCCATAGCCTCAAAGGGCAAAAATAGTTATAAATCACATAATAACATAGGTCTAGTCCTAGAAAAACAGGGCAAGATAGATGAGGCGATCGCCCATTACCGGAAGGCCATCAGCATTGACCCGAAGCAGGGTGCGCTCCACAGTAACTTAGGAAAGACCCTGTACCGGCAAGGGAAAATTGCGGAAGCGATCGCATGTTGGCAACGGGCGCTCGGCCTGCGCCCAGATGACCCGAAAGCTCATAATAACCTGGGAATGGCTCTGGAAAGACAGCTAGAATATGACCGGGCGATCGAGCATTTCCAACAGGCGCTCGCCTGCAAACCGGACGATGCAGAAGCTTATGACAATTTGGGGAGAGTCAAGGAAAAGCAGGGAAAATACTCAGAGGCGATGGCCTATTATCAGCAGGCGCTCGCCCTGGACCCGAACAGGGCCGACATTCATAATAAGATCGCCTATGTCTTAGACAGACAGGGAAATCTATCCGAGGCGATCGCTCACTTTCGCCAATCGGTCAGCCTCAACCCCAAGGGGCAGAATATAATTATAACCTCGCTCTTGCCCTACAGAAGCAGAAAAAATTACCAGAGGCCATAGGTTACTACCAGCAGGCGATCCGCCTCAAGCCCGACTACGGCCCAGCTTATAATAACCTGGGGACGGTATTGCGAGGCCAGAGGCGACTGACCGAGGCGATCTCCTATTACCAGCAGGCCCTCCTGCTGAAACCGGACTCGGCTGAAGTTCATAGGAACCTGGGCACTGCCTATTACGAACAGGGAAATATTGCTCTTGCGATCGCCAGTTCCCGGGAGGAGCTCGCCCTGCGGCCAGACGACGCGGAAGCTCACAAAAACCTGAGCGCGTTACTGATACTCTCGGGAGACTTGCAACGGGGTTTTGCCGAGTATGAATGGCGCTGGCAAATGCCGGAATTTGCCCGAGAAAATCCCCGGCCATCGATCTCTAAACCTCTGTGGCAGGGGGAAGACCTGGAAGGACGGACGCTCTTAATCACTCGCGAACAGGGTTTCGGCGATATGATTCATTTTATTCGTTACGCCAAAGTTGTGAGGGAACAGCAGACAGGGGGCGGTCGGGTCCTAGTTACCTGCTTCGAACCAATGCTTAGATTATTTAAGTCTATTCCCGATATCGAACTGCTAATCGCGGGCAGTGCACTCCCAGATTTTGATGTCTGGGCCCCGATGATGAGTTTACCCTATATTCTGGGGACTACTTTAGAAACTATTCCGGCCCAAGTTCCTTATTTGCATGCAAGGGAAGGAGAACGTCTAAAGGCGTTACTACGAACGTCGGATAAATTTAAGGTGGGTATTGTTTGGGCCTCAAGAACAGACCATCCTAACTCTCGGAAGCGTTCCTGCGATCTAAATCACTTTTTGCAACTGCTGTCTCTTCCCCACATTACTCTCTATAGTCTCCAAAAGGATTTCCCCCAACCCCCGAACTCCAAGACAACAAAAATATTATTTTCCTCGGAGAACAGTTACATGACTTTGCCGATACTGCTGCGATTATCCAAGCATTAGATTTAGTGATTACTGTCGATACGGCAGTGGCCCATCTCGCTGGCGCCTTGGGTAAACCGGTCTGGGTTCTCCTACCTTTTGCCCCTAACTGGCGCTGGATGTTGCATCGTGCTGACAGTCCTTGGTATCCTAGCATGCAACTGTTCCGCCAACAGAAACTCGGGGACTGGTCGGAGGTATTCCTGGCAGTCCAAAGGGCGCTAGAGTCATTAGTGTTTACTACGAACCGAGTTCAGTAAAAGAAAATGGAATTGTTAAATAGCGCCCTCAAAGATCGCCAAGCAGGCAGTTAAAGCAAGAAATGCTACCGGCGTATAGGGAGAGCTAAAAGTTTCGCTCAATGGAGCCAGGGAACAAGGTCTCTGGACCAACCCCTAGAAAGGCTCCCCCGAACCAACCATCAGGAGAACCAACCATTAGGAGATAGGAGATATTAATTAATTATGGCTGAATTTAACAACGTCAACACAGAAGCAGAACTCTCCCAAGCGATTATCGCTTCCAGGAATAACGGTGAGGCAGATAGCATTAACATCACGGGAGATATTACCCTGACGGGGTTGCTACCCTCGATCTCAGAGGACGTCCAGCTAACGATTTCAGGGGGCGAAAACACCATTAGTGGCGACAACCAATACCGGCTGTTCTTTGTCAAAAGCGGTAAGGTCAATTTCGATCACCTGAACTTTAGCAACGGTCGGGCCCAGGGAGGCGATGGCGGCGGCGGGGGGGCAGGCATGGGCGGTGCCCTGTTTGTCTATAACGGGACGGTCCAGGTGACCCATAGCATTTTCGAGAATAATAGCGCCATTGGTGGCAATGGCGCCTTCAAAAGCAGGATAAAGGGTGGTAATGCTAATTTCGTCACTCCTATTCCTGCTAATAATGGCAGCGACGGCAGCTTGGGCGGCAACGGCAGCTTCGGCGGCGACGGCGGCAACGGCAGCGACGGCGGCGGCGACGGCGGCTTTGGCGGCGGCGGCGGCGGCGGCAGCGACGGCAGCGACGGCGGCGACGGCGGCTTTGGCGGCGGCGGCGGCCGAGGCAGCGACGGCGGCGACGGCGGCTTTGGCGGCGGCGGCGGCTACGGCCGCGACGGCGGCGGCGACGGCGGCTACGGCGGCGGCAACGGCGGCCGCGACGGCAGCGGCGGCTTAAGCGGCGGCGGCGCGGGCATGGGCGGAGCCATATTCATCCGCTCGGGCTACCTCAGTGTTTCGGACAGCAGCTTTAAAAGCAATAGCGCTCGGGGTGGCACTGGCGCGAACAACGGCTTAGGTCTGAAGGGCGCCAACGGCTTAGGTCTGGGGGTGCCATTTTCGCCATGCACACCCTCACCAATAGCAACGGGAACAACCAGGGCATGCCCAACACCCTGCCGATCGTGAACCTCTCAAAGGTAACCTTCTCGGGCAATAACGCCGCTAATAGTGATAAAACCCCCACTCCCGAGTCAATCACCTGGGGCCAAAAGGTGAACAGTGACGACCTGTTCGGCAACATACTGGGCGGAAATGGACACGACTTCGTGGACGGCGGGGCCGGGAACGACTCTATCGTCGGCGGAGAGGGAAAAGAGTAATTGCTCAAGATCTTGGTGGTGAAGGAATATGGGTACTGCCGGTACTGCATAGTTACTCGGGCCATCGGACTGGAGTGAACAGCCCTTGTACTGCCTCGGAATGCCTAACAGGACAAGAGCAATTTTTGAGGAGCGAAAACTTCTCAAATGCTTACGGGGTGGGGGTTTTGACCTCGAAGTGGTGAGTCGGCAGCCGAGCGCCCGAATATGCAGTTGAGATGCGCGACAGCTGATTTTTTTCAAAATCCCGCGCCCAGGGTTGACAAATTCGATAAATAAGTAGTAAGTTGGAAGACATGACTAAGAATTGGCTTGCTGACCTCGACCAAGACACAGAGAATCTCGACCCAAAAAGTCGGGAAGTTTTGCAGCGGTTACTCAATTACCTAGAAGACCTATACAGCCAAAACCTTGAATTGAAAGCTGACAATCAACGATTGAGAGATGAAATAGCCGCGCTCAAAGGGCACAAGGGAAAACCTGACATCAAACCTCAAGCCAAAGCTGATACTTCTAAAGCTGATACTTCTGCGGAGGCCAAACCAGAGCAGCCCAATAGTCGAGAGCGAAAAAAGAAAAAACCGAAAACCCCCCCCCAGGAACGTCGCCAACTTATTCATATTGACAGAGAAGAGGTTATCAAACTGGCTCGGAGTAACTTGCCGTCAGATATCACCCATAGAGGCTACCGAGAAGTAACAATTCAAAATATTATATTTAAAACAGACACGGTTATTTATCGACTAGAAAGACTCTATTCACCTAGTACGGAGAAATTTTACGAAGCCCAGTTGCCGCAAGGATTAAAAGGCAAATCTTACGGGAGTGAACTCGAAGCATTTGTTCTCACTTTGTATTATCAGTTACGAGTGCCAGAAGAAAAGATTCTTAAATTGTTGCCGTCTCAGGGAATAGTAATCTCGGCGGGAAAAATATCTAACTTAATAACTCGGCAATATTTAAGAGAATTTACTGAAGAACGAAATGCTATTTTAGAAGCGGGACTGGGCAGTACCAGTTATCACCAAATTGATGATACGGGGATGCGGGTTAATGGGAAAAATTGCTATGTATTCACACTCTGCAATCCTTACTATAGCAGTTTTTTTACCAGAGAGCGCAAAAACTCTGAAACAGTTCTCCAAATGTTAAACGAATTGCAGTTGGATCCAACTGAATTAGCAGTTGTTCAATCAGATGATTTAGTTGACAGTATTTTGCCTGACAAGAAGAAAAAGCAGCTCGGGGACTACATAGATATTTTGGTGGCTGATGACGCGGGACAATTTCACAACCAGACGAACCATCGTAGTTTATGCTGGATTCATGAAGGACGACACTACGAAAAGCTGACTCCTCTGGTTCCCTCTCATCAAAAAAGCCTGGCACAATTTCTCTCTTATTTTTGGATTTACTATTATCAACTCAAAGCCTATCAACAGCAAAGCACAGAAGAGCAGCGACAACAAAAACTGTTGCTTGAAACCGAATTTGACAAATTGTTTTCCCGTCAAACCGGATACAGTGCTTTAGATCATAGAATTGATTTAACAAAACAGAAGAAGCCTTATTTACTATTAGTTCTAGATTTTCCTGAAGTTCCTCTTGACAATAATGAGGCAGAGCGGACAGTCCGGGAGTATGTGATTAAGCGCAAAATCTCCAATGGAACCCGCACTCTACAGGGGACTCAGGCGTGGGAAGTGTTTTTGGCTCTGGTTGACACCTGCCGCAAAAACGGAGTGAATTTTTATTCGTACATTAAGGATCGAATTTCCAAATCTTTCAAGATGCCAGCGTTGTCCACGCTAATTCAACAGATGCAGCCGCCAAAACCAACATAAACATAAACCATTGACTCCAAGTCTCGCTTGTGTAGTTTCCACCTAAGCACCAAGGGTGTTACAGCTCCTTGTTATAAAGGACAGACTCATTAAGTGCGACATCAGCTCCTGTTTAAAAAGCTGCAGGAGCTACTCTCGTGTGGAAATCACTCCCCACCAACATATTGAGCAACTTCGGAAAAGATACCATACTGGGCGGAAATGGACACGACTTCGTGGACGGCGGGGCCGGGAACGACTCTATCGTCGGCGGAGAGGGAAAAGATACCATACTGGGCGGAAATGGACACGACTTCGTGGACGGCGGGCCGGGAACGACTCTATCGTCGGCGGAGAGGGAAAAGATACCATACTGGGCGGAAATGGACACGACTTCGTGGACGGCGGGGCCGGGAACGACTCTATCGTCGGCGGAGAGGGAGAAGATACCCTACTGGGCGGAAATGGAAACGACTCTATTTACGGAGAGGGAGACGACCTCATCTATGGCGGTTTGGGGGACGACTACATAGTACCGGGCGTCGGTTCTTCTACTGTGTCAGGTGGTGTCGGGAACGATGTGTATGAATTGACGGCGCGGCGGGTCGGGGAGTCTCTCATCACCATCACAGACTTCCAGGTTGGGAAGGACCAAATTAAGATAGCAGATGAACAGCAGTTTCTTGATGATGCAGTTGACGAATACTTTAAGTCGCAACCGGTGGCTCAGTGGGGGTTGGTCAATCATCAGTACAGGGTGTTGGAGATACGGAGTGAAAAACTGGCGGTCCATTGGAGTTCAAAGGTCTGGGTGATAGGATCTGTAGAGCGACCGGATGGTCACGTTAAGATTGAGAATGATGAAAAGCGGGCTATGTGGCTGATCGGAAAATCCGCGTTAGCTAACGTGCCTGGCGTGGAAGATGGTTTGATTTGACTTCTCTTACCATATAGTTGAGAAAGAGAAGGAAGCGAGACGTTCTTGACCAATTATTCACCAAGTTGGACAATTGGTCAAGTTTTTTCTTTTTTCCATTATGAGATACCTGTCAGCCCCCCATTTCCCAGCAGGTATCGGGTTCTCCACATGAGTAAGAGCAGAATATTGAGAAAAATTACTATCATCCAGAGCTAAAAGCTCCATTAGCACTTCCCTAACGGCTATCGGACAATTCTATCCCTTGTTTGACTCGCAACGAGGCTAATAGAACTTTTCCAGAGCAACTTCATAGGCGTAACTATTAGCACGGACAAAATCGAGGGCCGCCGTCACAATATCGTCAAGATCGAGAGTTTGCGCCCTCTGGACCCAAGGCAAAAGCATCTGCCCTCTTGATTCTTGCTGAGGCTTAAGTTTGAGAATTTTTGGCAATAAATTGCAGCCCCAATGGGAACGGCGATCGGACTTGGCCCGGGGTTTATACCGGCTACAAAAGCTTTTATATTTTTCAGCACAACCATCTAAATTATCAGCAAGTTCTAAGAACGCTGGATGCCATTGGGTCAATCCATCATCGGTCAATCTTGCATAGGATCCATAATTAGAAAAGTCATAGAAAAAACCTTGTTGCATCCCAGCAGTTTTAGGATTGGCGTATGGATAACTACACTGGTTCCGAAAGGGAGAGTTGGAAAGTGATTTCCAGCTCTCCCCCTAATATCCTTGTATGAGTCGTAATGTACAACCGGTGAAATCAGGCGCTCTACACCGGCCCCAAAAGGGGAAGCGGTTAGGGCTAATGCAACGAACTGCGGGCTTATAGAGGAGACCTAAGTACCGCTGCGCGCACGCTACGCGATCGGGCCCTATTTCGATCATTTGATTAATCAGCTCAGACAGTTCCAGACAGCATAAAATAGGAAGATAATGTCGAAATTTCAATACTTCTTTGATTGTTGTGTCGGCAAGTGGCAGACAGAACGGACATACCATTATCTGCGAGATCGGGAAGTAGAGCGATCGCGCACCAAATTTAACATCGAAGCGTTGCCGACTGCGGGTAAGGTGAAAGTGTTAGAAGAGAATAAACAGGATCTCAAGAAGAACATTGAAAACCTGTGCGGATATCATCTGAATTTTGATACAGTTTCCGATCGCGCAGCGTGGCGCCAGCCATAAAGGGCGATCGGGTATCCCAGTCACTGAATATGCTATTCGTGCCGACTCGGGAAACAGAACAGATAGTAGAAGGAGATTATTTGCGCGATCGGGCTTATGAAGAAGCCAAACCAACAGTAGCGCATTTTCGCTTCGACAGTAGCAACCTAGAACTATTAATGACCACTTACTATAGCCGGGTTGTATCCGTGGATTCGATTACACTGATTAATCCCAACTTACGAATCCGCAAGATTCTCAACTACCAGCGTCCTCCAGAAGGTCAACCTCTAGAGAAGCTAGTGCTAGTCGGTTTTGGCGTAGAACAGAAAATCATCTAGGGTGAATCTGGCGTGCAAGCTTCTCGATCGATTGAAAATTGAAAAGGGATAATTGAAAATTTAGAATTGAAAATTTAGAATCGCTCCATTTCCTCTTAGCAATTCTCAATTATCCCTTTTCATTCGCAATTACCCGTGAGAGGCTCCCATCCCACACTGGGGCTATTAACATTTGACTTTTGCAATAAATTCTCAATTAGTTTAATGTAAAAAAAGCATGCATTGAGATGCTCCCATCATCTAGTAGTAGTTGCCAGTCTCGCTCGGGACCGGTAACTATCCCATACTACGCCAGATCGGGAGCGTAGTTGACTCGGAACCCAGAATTGGCCCCTGATGGGAATTCTGAGAGATTTCCCGTAGATGATTACATTATGTTAAGAAAATTAATAAATCTTAATGAACGAGGTGGTAGAAGCAATGTATAAAGAGAAGGCAAGGGTATAAAGGCTGAAAAGATTTAGCTTTGTATACCAGAGAACAGAATGGTAAATTGGTGGAGAGGGCGGTAGTTTAAGTTTGTTAACATCAACAGCCCCCCATTCTCAGAAAAAGTCAAGTAGTTGCGACCCAGGAGAGAGTATGGTATTTGGACCGGCATCGGAATTAGGTGTGGCCCTGTTTGAGGACACAGAACCAGTAGAGCTGTGGCCAGGGCGCTCTGAGGAAGAAGTGGAAACGGTGATTCGGGCAGTGTACCGGCAGGTGTTGGGAAATGCCTACGTGATGGACAGCGAACGGCTGACGGTAGAAGAGTCGCAGCTGAAACTGGGCGAAATCAGCGTGCGTGAGTTCGTGCGTCAAGTAGCGACATCGGATCTGTACCGTTCTCGGTTTTTCGACAGCTGCCCCCGCTATCGGGCAACGGAGTTGAACTTCAAGCATATTCTCGGTCGGGCCCCCAATAGCTACGAAGAGATGAAAGCACACAGCGCGATCTTGGATGCAGCAGGTTTTGAGGCAGACATTGATTCCTATCTGGATAGCGATGAATATCAAGATGTGTTTGGGGAAAACATAGTACCGTTTTATCGGGGCTATAAAACCCAAACTGGTAAGAATATGGTTGGGTTTACCCATATGTTCCAACTCTTGCGCGGTGCTTCCAGCAGCGACCTGAAAGGGAATTTGTCTGGAAAAGAACCACGGTTGAATAAGTACGTGATTCAAGGCATACCCACGGCTGTAATTCCGCCTTCGGGAGCATCGGATGGTTGGTCTTTCCAAGATCCAACTCTGGGGGCGCGGACTCGACATGGCGCTGGAGCAACTTCCGAAGGCAAGGTATACCGCGTGGAAGTCACTGGCTATAGCTCGCCAGGGGCAGTCAATCGCGTCTCGAAATTCCGGCGCAGTAACAAGGTGTATCTGGTGCCCTTCGATCAGCTGTCGAAAGAGTACCAGCGGATTCACAAACAGGGCGGCAAGATTGCCAGTATCACTGTTGTTAACTAGGATCCCGAGCGAAAAAAATTCCCCCGTAGCAAGCGAGTATATGGCGATCGCAATAGAAAACGGGGGAAAGATAAAAGTGGTTTAGAAGAAGGAATTTAAAAATGGAAAAAATGGAACTATGGCCCACAAGCGGTTCTGAAGAAGTGCAGACCACAATCAGGGCAGTTTACCGACAGGTGTTGGGAAACCCCCACGTGATGGATAGCGAACGACTGGTAACGGCAGAATCGCAATTGTCCGATCGCAGCATGACGGTGCGGGAATTTGTCCGGGCGGTAGCAAAGTCTGATTTCTATCGCAGCCGGTATTTTTGAAAGCTGTGCGCCCTACCGGTTCGTGGAGCTGAACTTCAAGCATTTGCTGGGACGGGCCCCATTGTCACAAGCAGAACTGTCGGAGCATATTCAGCTATGCATTAATTCGGGCTACGATGCGGAAATAGACTCCTATATCGATAGCACAGAATACTACAGCAACTATGGTGAAAATATAGTGCCGTACTATCGTGGTTCGAGCACTCAGGTGGGGCAAAAGCAAGTTGGCTATAACCGCACTCGGTCTTTGGTGAGGGGTTGGGCAGAAATTGATAGCGCCACGGAATCATCTATTTTGGTAGAAGCAGTGGCAACTAATGGTACGACGGAAATCCCGTTGCAGCCAAGTGGTCGCATAGCAGCTTATGCAGATGCCACGGAAAAGATGTTCAAAATTGTGGTGAAGGGGGCTAAATTTAACGGGCCTCGCCGTCGCAGCACAACGGAATATATTGTGCCGGGCAGCAGGATGTCGCCGCAAATTCAGCGGATAAATCGCACGACGGGCACAATTGTCAGCATCACAGAATTGGCGTAAAATTGGTGGGACTAGAAAAAGAATCCTAGTCCCGCAAAAGGTTGGTTAAATTAAGGTAAAGTATTGAAGGCAGGAGAAAAGTGAATGTCTCTATGGGCTGTTGAAAATCCCCCGCTCGAACTGCGACCAAATGCAACAGAAGATGATTTGCAAACGGTGATCAGGGCCGTATACAGGCAGGTGTTGGGAAATGAGTACTTGATGGACAGCGATCGCCTGACGACGGCAGAATCATTGCTGCGGAATGGCGACATCACGGTACGGCAATTTGTCAATATGGTGGCGAAATCGGAACTGTATCAAAAACTGTTCTTTCAATCGAGTTATCAGTACCGTTTCATTGAAATAAACTGCAAGAATTTGTTGGGTCGTGCGCCCCGGGACCAGGCAGAAATATCGGCACATGTTCAGCTATACTCGGAAAAGGGGTATGAGGCGGAAATAGATTCCTATATCGACAGCGAGGAGTATATTGAGAACTTGGGGAGAACACTGTTCCTTACCCGCGCTCAATTAAGACTCAGACGGGAATAGCAAATGTTTGGCTTTAACCGCATGTTCGCCTTGTTGGATGGTTTTGCTAGCAATGACAGTGATAAAAAGGCGAAGCTAATTACCTCCTTGGGTGCTAACCTGTCTCCGGCGATCGCTGAACCGGCGGTTGGCAATGGGGGAACATATAGCAACAGGGGCAAAACGCTTCCGGATCGCAGTGACAAAGGTGGGAAGGACTCCTATCTATAAGCGGAGCAACTTCGTATATGAGGTGGGCTACGAGCAGATGTCTCAGCAAATTCAGAGCATCCACAAAATGGGCGGCAAGATCGTGAAGATCTCTGAAGTTGCCTAGAAGGTCGGCAAAGAAACCGGGTTTCTCTAGTATAAAAGGAGCAGGAGAAACCCGGTTTTACGCTTGCTACTTGACAGATGAGAACAGGGGTGGGCATTTCCCACAAACAGGCAGGTGGGGCGACGAAAAACAAAATCGGAAACAGAGGTATCGGAAACAGAGGTATCGGAAGAGGTATCGGAAACAGAGGTATCGGAAGAGGTATCGGAAACATCAACAACAAAAGCAAGTAATGATACTATTGTGGCGGAGATGACAGAGGTAAAGCCTGTCAGAAGCAAACGCAAATCAGTTGAAGCGAAGAAAAAAAGCACGACAAAGACGAGCAAGTCGAAGAAATTGAAGCGGAAACCGAAATCCGAGAAATAATGGATATTGGGGAATTTGTTAAACTTTCGATCGGACGTTGGAAATCGCAGCGCAGCGGTCATAATTTGGCATTTTAGCCATTTTGAAGAAGTGATCTCGACTATTGATATAGTATCATTGGCAGGGTCGGATAGCTCTGTAATAGATCTGTGTAAGTCCGCAGAGATAGATCCAGCAGCGGCAATTAGCCCCTTTGCCATGAGTTGGGAAGGCCAATCGGATTGGGATGAAGAGGAAACGATGGCAGGTAGCTGCGTTCTGGTGCCAATCCCCGATCGGGATAAGCCTCATCAGGGGAAATTACTGCGATCTCAGGGATATGCGGAAACGATCGCGGCAGTAGGAGATTACTATTTTACCTCGGATGGCACTTTCGTCCTGCTGACCGAGTACGATCGGGCAGCAGCAGAGGAGAGGATATGGTTTGCGACAGATAATCTCAGATTTAGAGTTTCTCTAATCAAAACCAGTGATGGCAAAGGCGTGGTAACGGCTTCTTTTGCCTCAGAAATACGCTCGTTGTCGGGAAATTAACTAAAGAAAAACTGATTCGGGAAGAAAAATGGCGATCGCAGAGGAGAAGAAGAGCAAGATAGAAGAGGAGATGAAGACGCTAGCTTGTTGGATGGCGGGAGATTTTAGTAACGAAAAACAGGCGTTGGAAAATCCGACAAAATATGCTCATATTCATGTATTTTGGCGACCATTACCATATGAGTTTTTTGAGGGAATCGGATTTTATTCAGAGCAAGTTTATGACTACGACCTCTGGAGACCATACCGTCAGGGAGTCCATCGTCTAGTAGCTCATCGCGATGGTATTTATATAGAAAACTACGGCCTGAAAGACCCGGTACTATATGTGGGTGCAGCAAGGGAGTTAGATATTCTGAAAACGATTACGCCAGATGAGATTAAACGTCGGCAGAATTGTAGCATGATTTTCTGGCGGGAAGGAGAAATGTTTCGGGGTGCTGTGGAGGGCAAAAATTGTTTGATAAATAGAAATGGCTGCCAAACATATTTGGTGAGTAAGGTGGAATTGACGGCCAAGACTTGGGTGAGTTTAGATAAGGGTATGGATGTAAATACCCACGAGCAAGTATGGGGCTCGAAGGCAGGACCGCTAAGATTTGAGAAACGGCAAAGTTTTGCTGAAGAAGTACCGCAGGTGGATGACTGTACTGTAATTGATTAGCAGCAGTGGAAGGGAAAAATGTTGCCGCCACAAGCAGAAAAAAAGATGCAAGCGTGGATCCGCAGTAGACATCTGATCAGTTCGGGCAATTTTTTTATATTGGAAACGGTAGAATATCCAACGGTAGAAAGATTTACAGAATGCGTGGATAGTTTAGGAGGAACTTTAATAACAGTCCAACCAATAGACAAAATCTGGATAGGAGATCATAGAAAAGTCATATTATATCAAGCGAAAGCGAGTTTACATACACCCCATCACGACTTAAAACAATACTGGTTCAAATATGGTGGTTTAAGGACAAGATTCGATCAACGTCGTTAACAAAAAAAGGGAGAAAAAAAGAAATGTTCGGCAGTTTTATCAATCCGGTAATAACTAAAGCATCGGCATTAGGTGTAAGCTTGTTTGAAGAGACAGACCCGATCGAGCTGTGGCCGTCCAGTTCAGAAGCAGAACTGGAAACGGTGATTATGGCAGTATACCGGCAAGTGCTGGGGAATGCTCACGTGATGGAGAGCGAGCGGTTAACAATCCCGGAATCCCATCTGCGATCGGGGGATATAAGCGTCCGAGATTTTGTCCGGGAAGTGGCGCTATCGGAAATGTACCTCTCCCGGTTTTACGACAACTGTCCCCGCTACCGCTCGATCGAGTTAAATTTCAAGCATTTGCTGGGTCGGGCCCCGGAAAGCTATGAAGAGATGTGTAATCACAGCAACATTTGGGATGAAGGTGGTTGGCAGGCAGAGATAGATTCCTATGTAGATAGTGAGGAATATCACGAGGCATTTGGGGAAAACAGAGTGCCGTTTTACCGGGGTTATAAAACTCAGACAGGCAAGCGGGTAGTTGGGTTTACCCATATATTCCAACTCTTGCGCGGTGCGGCCAGCAGCGATAAATCCAGTTTTGTGGGGACAAGGTCTCGGTTAAATCGGGCGATCGTCACCAATAATCCCAGCGTGATGATTCCCCTTTCATCCTCCTATGGGCGACCGACTGATGTCAATAAACTACTAGCTGATGTCCTAAAGCTGAAGCAACCAGCAATCGCGCCACCAACAAGTCGGCCAAAAATCCGATCAGCGGAGGTAGAAATAGCTCAATCCTGGCAAGGTCAATATCAATCATGGGAAGATCCAGAGCCAGTAGAGCTATGGCCAGGCCGATCGGAAGCGGAAGTGGAAACGGTAATTCGGGCGGTATACCGGCAAGTGTTGGGGAATGCCCACGTGATGGAGAGTGAACGACTCACAGTCCCAGAATCACAGATAAAACTTGGGGAAATCAGCGTCCGTGAATTTGTCCGTCAGGTAGCCAAATCGGAGTTGTACAGGTCGCGGTTCTTCGAGAACTGCCCCCGCTACCGGGCGATCGAGTTAAATTTCAAGCATCTACTGGGTCGTGCCCCTGATGACTACTCGGAGACTTTCTATCACAGTAGCGTGCTGGATGCAGGGGGTTTTGAGGTGGAGATTGATTCCTATATCGATAGCGACGAGTACCAAAAGGCTTTTGGGGAAAACATAGTGCCGTTTTACCGAGGCTACAAAACCCAGACAGGCAAAAGGCTGCTTGGGTTTACCAACATGTTCCAACTATTGCCCAGCGTTTCGACTAGCGATAAAGCGGGCTTATCAGGAAATCAACCTCGGCTGAATCGGGCCCTGATTTACAACAATCCTACAGGCAAAGCCCCTGTCACGGATATCAATGCCTTGCTAGCTGAGGTGCTCAAGCCGAAGATCGGGCCCCAAGAGACAGTAACAACAGCCGAACTGGCTAGCAAGCAAGCCTATCAAGCTTTGCAACGTCAGTGTTCCGAACAAGAAACGGTGATTGCGACTTTACAACAACAGTTGGCAGAATTACGGGCAACTGCTACCATCGGAGCAGCCCAATTAAACAAGTGGCAGTCTTATAGCCCTTACTCCAATGGCGGCACTGGTTTGACCATAGGCCGACAACCGACGACAACCGCCGCCCCACCAGAAAGTTATGAGGCTTTGCAACAGCAGTATGCAGTAGGGGAAGAGACGATCGCCTCTTTACGGGAGCAAATCGCAGACCAGCAGCGCTTGGCCGCGATCGGATCGGCCCAATTGAATAAATGGCGCGCCCGTTCTTTTTCCTAGATCGGTCTTTTATGAGCGGTCAGCAGTTTTTCCGCTGACCGCTAAGGAAAAATATATTTGGGAATGATACTAATAGCTAGTCCGAAGTCCGCAACAGCGCCGCGCTTTGTAGTAAATTACAAGCTGCGAGGCCTATAGCTACGCGAGATTCGGCTAGGATACCCGGATAACCAACAATCTCTGTATACTTCTGCAATTGTAAGTAGTCGAAGACAGATATAAGAGGAAAAGCAGAAAGGGACTTGTAGCAAGGACTTAGATAGGGTATACTAAAAAAAATAACAGAATTAGAGGTGGAGTCAATGGCAAAGAAAAGCCGTGCAGTTCCGGCGTTATATTCAGAGATCAAGGTCAAGCTGGGGATTTCAATGACGCGCACAGGCAGAAAGTTGTTGACTAAGATGGCCGAAAAGGCGGATTTATCCCGCTCGGAAATGGTAGAGCAGATCGCAAGAGGGTGTATCTCGATCGAGAGTGCCTCGGCAAAAATGGCGATAATGCTAAAGGAGGCGGTTGAAAATCAAGCTCTAACAGATCCAGAAATAGAACAGCTGGGCATGGAGTTTCAGGTGGTCGATGGTGAATTGTCCAGTCCAGTGGAGGATGAGACAGGGTCTGAGGTGCAATTAGAAAGTTCTCAAGCACAAGCACAGTTGATTGTAGATTTACAACAACAGATAAAGGAGTTGGAAGCAGCTCTAGCAAATAAGAATGAGGAGATGGTGCCGTTAGAAAATTATGAATCATTGCGGCAAGAGTCGGCAGCACAAGCAACTCAGATAGAGGAGTTAGAAACAAAGCTAGCAGAATGGTCAGATCGGGTGCCGCGCTCAGAATATGAAACATTGCAGCAGGAGGAGGCAGCACAAGCAAGTCAGATAGAAGAGTTGCACTCCAGGATAGAGGAATTGTCATCTCGGGTGCCAGTCTCAGAATATGAGTCATTGCAGGAGTCGTCAGCAGCATTATCAGAGGAGATCGCCTCCCTGAAAGCTCAACTGAAGGCATCCGAGGAAATGATGGCCAGTCAGAAAGAGCGGACAGTGCCGTTAGAGGAATATGAGTCATTGCAGCAGGAGGAGGCAGCGCAAGCTAGTCAGATATTAGAGTTGCACTCCAGGATAGAGGAATTGTCATCTCGGGTGCCAGTCTCAGAATATGAGTCATTGCAGGAGTCGTCAGCAGCATTATCAGAGGAGATCGCCTCCCTGAAAGCTCAACTGAAGGCATCCGAGGAAATGATGGCCAGTCAGAAAGAGCGGACAGTGCCGTTAGAGGAATATGAGTCATTGCAGCAGGAGGAGGCAGCGCAAGCTAGTCAGATATTAGAGTTGCACTCCAGGATAGAGGAATTGTCATCTCGGGTGCCAGTCTCAGAATATGAGTCATTGCAGGAGTCGTCAGCAGTATTATCAGAGGAGATCGCCTCCCTGAAAGCACAGCTGAAGGCATCCGAGGAGATGATGGCCAGTCAGAAAGAGCGGACAGTGCCGTTAGAGGAATATGAGTCATTGCAGCAGGAGGAGGCAGCGCAAGCTAGTCAGATATTAGAGTTGCACTCCAGGATAGAGGAATTGTCATCTCGGGTGCCAGTCTCAGAATATGAGTCATTGCAGGAGTCGTCAGCAGTATTATCAGAGGAGATCGCCTCCCTGAAAGCACAGCTGAAGGCATCCGAGGAGATGATGGCCAGTCAGAAAGAGCGGACAGTGCCGTTAGAGGAATATGAAACATTGCAGCAGGACTCGAAAGCACAAGCAAAGGCGGTAGCTTCCTTAGAACAACAGATAACGGATTTGCAACATCGCGTGCCGTTAGAGCAATATGAATCAGTGCGGCAGGACTCGGCAGCACAAGCAAAGGTGGTGGCAGAGTTACAACAACAGCTGAGTGAGTTGCAAGAACATAGTATGGACGCAGAGAATGGGGAGACTGTGTCGTTACAGAGATATGAATCAGTCCGGCAAGAGTCGGAAGCAAAAGCAAAGGTGGTGGCAGAGTTACAAAAACAGATTAAGGAGTTGCTGCAAGAGCGCGTGCCGTTATCTACATATGAACATGTGCGGCAAAAAGTTGCAGAACAAGCAACTCAGATCGCTCGATTAGAAAAAAAGATTAGTCAATATCGGGTGCCCTTAAACAATTATGAAGCGTTGCACCAGGAGTCCCGATCGCAAGCAAGTCAGATGGCCCAGTTACAACAACAGATCCGCGAGCTGCAAGGACGGGTGCCATTAGAAAAATATGAATCTTTGCGGCAACAGTCGGAACAAAAAGAACGGGCGATCGCCGCAATGCAACAACAGATTCGGTTATTGTCAGATCGGGTGCCCAAAGAGGAATATGAATCTTTGCGGCAGTCTACCGTTCCGGAAAAATCGGACAAACAAGCCAAGGTGGTGGCGCAACTGCAACAACAGCTTAACGGTTTGCAAGGTAATACAACTCAGACCAATGGAAATGGGCCGTTAGAGAGTTACGCATCTTTGCTACAGCAGTCTCAAGAACAGGCAAAGTTGATTGCCACCCTACAGCAAAAAGTTGCCGATTTGCAGTCAACTGCCACAATTGGAGAAGCTCGTTTAAATAAGTGGCGTCAGCGCAATTTTTAGTCTGTCTAGCTCAATACTTCAAGGGATACAACCTGTCATTGCGAGGGGGGGAGTCCAAACTGACATTTTAGGGATCGTCGCTTGGATCCCCCCGTTAGCGTAGCGGCCCGACGCAGGAAGGGCTAGCAATCTCACCGACGACGCAATTCGTGCTCTTCATCTTATACGGGGCGGGGGGCGGTCTAGCTGGATGCTTTGGATTTAAAGTTGATAACTTGCTCTAGGCGAGATAAAGCACTGATAGCTGACTCCCGAATGTAGGGGTCAGCTGCTTCATTATTGGCAAGAGGGGATAGCACTTCAGCAGCTTTAGAGTCTCCCAGGGATCCGAGGGCATTAATCACCGCGACTTGGAGAGCAATATCATCGATAGTCATTGCCTCGACGAGAATATCCAAGGCGGGTGGACCCACAGTGCCCAGTGCGCCCACTGCGGAGATTTTTACTACTGGGTTGGGGTCTTTTAGGGCTGTTTGCAAACCCGCAAGGGCTTCTTTTGGGAAGTTCTCTTCGGGAAAATTGAGGGCGATCGCGGCCAGTGCTTTAGCGCAGCTAGCCCTGACTGTTTCATTATCACTGCTTGTCAGTTGTTCTACCAATACCGGGACAGCATCCAAACCAATAAGACCCAAAGCTTGCACGGCTGCCCGCCGGTAGACCACATCTTCATCCGACAAAATTCCCATCAGTTGAGGAATAGTATCGGCAGTCCTTTCGGAGGCAATTTGGCGCATTGCTCTTTCTCGCAGTCTCGGATTCTTATGTTTCAGTTGTTGATACAAATCTTCTGCCGTCATATTATTGTGAGGTAATTTGTGACTTTATCGTTCCAGAGTCATCGAAAACTCGCAAGAAGCTGTCTCCAGAGATTCGAGCGGGGAAGACAACCAGATTGTCAGCATTAGCGACTTTGGCTGAGGGAACCTTGAGCGCTTCTACTTGTTGCATACTATATACCACCTCTCCAAGATTCTGCGTCGGAGCCAACTGACCTTGGGCATTCATAAAACGCCAAGATACCGTTAGTTCCTGCACATTTGTGTTTATATTTGTTTGAGCACCTATATCAACAATATCAATAACAGAGTTGAGTTTATATTCGATAGACAGCAGAACTTGTGGTGATTTTGACACTCCTGAAAATCCCCTCTCTGTCTGAATTAAAGCTTCAACTTCTAGGAGACAGTTTACAGGAGTATCGGCGAGGTAAAGAGCTTCCAACTGGTTTGGCGTGTGGAAACCCAACCTACGAATCTAATCATTGAGTTGCTGAGGCTCTGGTACGATTGAAGGCAATCATCTCTTCTAAGGACGATCGCCCCACACAGCGGCGTTCCGAGCAATAGGCCATCAGGTTCACTCCATTCATCATCCTGACGCTACTGACGCGCACCCGAAAATCATCGGTGAGAAACCAGCAGCGTTCCTGACCTTGGTTTCTTTCATATTCAGTGTCGATCGTCAATATCCCATCCGGGGCAAAATAGTATCGACCCACTACTGGAATGCCTTCCACATAGCCACGGTTACGCAGGAAGAACCCCGTGCGACTATTCTCAGGATCGGGAATGTCAACCAGAATTGCGGCATAATTGGGGTTAGGTTCAGTTAAGTCTAGGTTGTCCTGCCAGCCAAAACTCGCACCACCAGCAGCTCTAGCTAGATCCACATTTTGATCTGCGCAAATTTGCTTGACTCTGGAGTCATCCCGATCGAACACTTGAATAATCAGATTAGATTTCCCTGACTCATCCGCCATAGAGTCAAAGTGATGGACTGTGCGCTCGGAAAACCAGATTCCTTCACTTTTTCTAAAGAAATCCATCATGGTCATTGGCGGTGTTAGCAGCATAGTTGATTGTTAGTTGTCAGTGGGCAATTTGTAGGGCGGGCGTCTCGCCTGCCCGTCAGAAGGCGAAGGCATGTTAACCTATAATTTACTCAATATACCAATCTTAAGCCGTGCAGTCAATGGAAAAGAGCGATCGCACCGGGTCGAATGTAACTCCTGCCGAGATGATATCAGCCCTCAAACCAGGTGCCAATCTTGCTGGTGCTGACTTAGAGGGGATGGAGTTGATGAGGATGGATTTATCCGGTGTAGATTTGAGCAAAGCGAATCTACACAAAGCTAACCTAATTGGAGCTAACCTGAGTGGGGCCAACCTGTCTGAGGCGAACCTCAGGGGTGCGGATCTCAGAGGGGCCAACCTGCGCGCAGCTCACCTGAGTGGGGCCGACTTGCAAGAGACTTTCTTAAACCGGGCCCAATTGCAGCAGGTCAATCTGACCGGTGCTAATCTAGAACTCGCCAAGCTGCAACTAGCTTACTACGATCGCGAGACAATTTGGCCAGAAGGATTTGCTTATAAAAGTTCTGGAGCAGTGGGTCCAAAAGCCAATCTACCTGGGGCTTTTCTGAACACGGCCCATCTTCGGGGAGTAGATCTGCGAGGTGCTAACCTGCGGGGTGCTTACTTGAGTGGAGCTGATTTGACTGGAGCTAATTTAGAGGGAGCGGCATTGAGTGGGGCCAACCTCCAGAAAGCCTATCTTACAGGAGCTTGCTTGCGCTCTGCTCGATTAAATGGTGCTGAGTTGCAGTTTGCCGATCTGCGGGCTGCTGACTTGACTGGAGCCAGTTTAGAACATATACAGAGCATCGCTGGGGCTGATTTTACCCTGGCTCAAGGACTGAGTGAGTCCGATCGGGCCATGCTTTGCGCCCATCCAGGGCAAGAGTTGGGCACTTGGAATCCTTTCACTCGCAATAATACTGCCCAGAGTCTCGGCTGTTCCCCGATCGCTGACAAATGAACAACAACCATGAGGGGACTCCCGAGCAAATAGCTTTACCACAGCAGGCAAAGCCACTTGGCTAAGAGACCCCTCATTTTGAAAGAGTATTAAACTCGATGATACGTTAAATCTGACTAGGACATGGAATTAATCACGTAGTCCAGATAACCCCGGTATTCAACCAAGGCTTGGGCAGACATGTCGCGAGGAGCACAACCCCGATCGCGCAGGAAAGTCAACCCAGTGATATAGGTAGCCGTATCGATGCCCAAAGATTTGTAGACTTCGCGGGCACCTGCAATCCCCCACTCATCCAAGGGGCCGCTACCGCCAACTACCAAGCAGTAGTTAATCAAACGCAAGTAGTGAACGATGTCCCGCTTGCACTTTGCCTTTTGAGTGCCAGCATCAATGTCCCGACCACTGCCGCTGGGGAACTTCTTATAGATAGCATCGACAGCTTCTTGAGCAACAGCATCGTAATTACCAGCCAGTTTTTCTGCGGCTTCCATCCGGGCCGCAGCACGTTGCAGGCTACCTTGAACCGACTCGAGGTCGGAAGCGCTGGGGAACCGACCCCCCAGATCGGCAGCAGCAACAGTCGTTGTCAACACTGATTTCATACTTGAGATATCTCCTGTCTTAATAAATTTTGGCCAAAGTTTCCGTGCGAACACGGCTACGCCTGCGCGAAAAGGATAGACTAGCTAATTGCAGCACCTACCGCATCGAAGTAGCCAGCAACTTCAGATGCCAAAGACGAGCAATCACCAGCCGTTACAGATTCTTTGCGTTGGGAAGCAGTGTTAGTAACAAAAGCAACAGCCGCAGCCTTCATGATCGCGACGGCGCGACCTGCATTGCCAGTGGGAACACCCAGAGCCGCATAGGTTTCCTTCAGACCGTTCAAGCACCGGTCATTCAGCACCGAAGCATCTCCAGTCAACAGGGCGTAGCAGATGTAGCGGAGGATGATTTCGCCATCCCGCAGGCAAGCAGCCATTTTGCGGTTGGTGTATACGCCGCCACCTGGTTCAGTCAAGCCCGTGTTTTCGCAGATGATGCCAGCGACTGCATCAGTGACGATGCAGCTTGCATTGCTGGCGATAAAGTTGACAGCGTCGAGGCGCTTGTTACCGTCGGCAACAAAGGCCTTCAGGGAACCCAGGTCTTCGCCACCTACAAAAGAACCGGAAGCATCGGCTGCTACTACAGCTTTGGAAAAAGCGTCAAGCATTTAGATCTCCTTATAATAACAAGGACCGTTAGTTTGGACTGGTCGGTCAGTGCTTGACCAACCTGCAACCGAAGATAAGGAATCAGGATACCCCTGTCTATTTTATGAGAAACAAAGTCACAAAACTTAAAATAATCCGTGCCGACCCGATCTCACCTAACCAGTTCGTAGTGCTGCCCAGAAGGAGAAGATCGTAGAATCACTCGCGATCGAAGATCCCCTCGTTCCCAGGCAGAACCTGGGAACGAAAATCTAGAGGATCTGGCTCCCCGCCCGGATCTGAGGGTCTCCTCGCCCGGATCTGAGGGTCTTCCCGCCCGGATCTGAGGGTCTCCCCGCCCGGATCTGAGGGTCTCCCCGCCCGGGTCTGAGGGTCTCCCCGCCTTTGCTGATGATAGTGACAAAAATGATGTTTCCATTAATTCCCGTCCCTAACAAACAGAGACGCTAACAGAGCTCCTAAACCTAGGCGCTGACTATCTAGGTATACTGGTTCTAATCTGACTGATGTTTCCATTAATTCCCGTCCCCACAGAGACGCTAACAGAGATCCTAGACCTATATACTATCCCTTGTCAAGCATAGAGGTCAGAATTAATTATTTTTTAATGATTGTTATCCCTTGTCAAGCATAGAGGTCAGAATTAATTATTTTTTAATGATTATTAGCAAAAATTCCCCTGAGTTATGTTTTAATGGTAGTCATTATGTACAGGAGAGCGCCGTGCGATTCCCTCAAGGTCGCTAGTGCGCGTCCATTCACAAATAAGACAGGAGAAAACAGACAATGTGGGTGCATCCCAGTTTTGCAATCGGTAAAAATACTCAGGAGACAAGCGGTCACGTTCGGTGGCAGTATGATTAGTCGTCCTCCCACCCCCGGGAGGAGAGGAATCTGGTCGGGTTTCTCATCAACCTAGGGCCGCTGAGCTTTTTGTTGCTGGTGTTTGCTGGAGGAGGGGGGGCACCAAACCTGTTTCTTGCCACTGCCAAGCCCTCGAAACTTGCTTGACGAAAAAAAGCTCGCTTGCCCCAGCGGGGAGACTATCAGATCCGGGCGGGGAGACTATCAGACTCGGGCGAGGAGGCTATCAGACCCGGGCGGGGAGACCGGGAGCGTGCGAAAAATCGCTCCGGACAGGTTGTTAACCGAGAAGTATTGGGATGGATGTCCCGAGGACTTGCACCAAGGCCTTGGCAGATATATCTCCCGGCCTATGTCATTGAGGATGCGTGGCTATCTCTGTGGTATGAAAAAAAAGTCAGAAAAGCTAGGGGCATAACGTCTATAGTATGAGAAGGCTTTTGCTGTGGCTCTTTGGAGCAGATGTAGCCGAGCGCATTTTCTCGGGCCCTACCGGCCATAAGGGAAATACAGATAGCGTTTTGACAAAAATAGGGGTGACATGGTTGTAGCATGTGAAGGTGGTTTAGCACAGGGCGGTCAGGAGGATATAATCTCTCAGTTTTGGTCTGTATGGCTGGAACTGGAAAAAAAGCTTTATCGCCGCTGTCTGGCGTTGATGAACGGGAACGTAACGGAGGCGGAAGATGCTCTGAGTAGCGCCAGGCTCAAGGCTTGGGAAAAGGTGCAAAAGTTTGCTGGCCAGATCGAGAACTTAAGCGCTTGGCTGATGCAGTTAACGAGCAACCTCTGCAAAGATCTCATCGAAAAAAACTCTCGGGGCCCGGCGGCGGTTGAAGATATAGAATGGGTGGGGGATAATGGAGTTCTGTGTACGGCCTCTGGGGTGGCTACACCCATGATGGTGCTGGAGAGGGAGGAACAGTATGTAGTGATTCGACAGGCAGTAGAATCGTTACCCCAAGGGCAGCGGGATACTTTTGTTTTACATTATTATGAAGGGCTCAAGCATAAGGAAATTGTCGAAGAGCTCGGGATCTCCTACGATAGCGTCTGCCAGCAGATATCGAAGGCGCGCAAACAGTTGAAGACTTCGTTGAGGGGCTATTTCTGTGATGAAGAGGAGCTGGAAAGGGCCTTGGAGCCAAAAGTCCCAAATTCTCCTGCGCCACGGGGGAGAGCAAAAAAGCGGAAGATAGGGTCCTGTGGGTCGAAGGAGAAGGTGTTGGCTACTGTATCGACTGCTCCCGACTGCGTGGTAGGGTCCGGGTTAGCGGACTGTAAGGATGGCGCAGTTAATGTCGAGCAGGAGAGTACGCAAGTATGTACTCAGTGGGACGCTAGCTCGCCAGTACGGGCCCCTGTAGCGAGTGGGGAACAGTTGTTGTGTTCTCCACTCGGTGGGGAAACTGTATTGACAGCTCCGGAGTGCGTGCCCGTTGGAATTGCCAACTTCCTGGTTCCGAAAGCTCCGGTTAAAAACACTGCTGTTAAGGGGATCGCTGCTGGGACTACTGGCATCAGAATTTTGTCCAAGGTGATCTTTTGTGGTCCCCTCCAGAAAAAGTTCGGGGCATCTGAGGGAATCATGAGCAAGCTCGCTACCGAGAAGTATTGGGTCCGCCCGATCACTCGGGCGAAGGGCTATAGTAGAAAAGCGGACGAGCCAGTGTTCAACCTCCAGAGAGTACAGGGGGGGTGGCAGTTCGACTTCGCTCACTGCTAGCTGTGGGAGAAATCTTGGTCTGGGATGCTGTCCCTCTATTCCTGACATCTAGCAGGAAAAAACTGCGATCGAGAACTCCCAAAAATCAGTCAGAAATTGCGTTATTGAATCGTCTTACTTGCAGAATACGGGTGATGGCACTGTCCAAATTACGCCATCCTCTATATATACACTCAAATTTTCCTAAAAGGAGACAGAACGTGAAGAAAGTCATTTTAATTATTTTGGCTGCTGCAATGTTTCTTCTGCAGGCACCAGCCTATGCTGACACAGTAACGGTTGTTTCAAACACTTCTTTCTCAAACCCTCAGAGCCAAATCAAATCAGAAGGTGAGTACGCATTCAGGGGGTCAGTACGATTACATTTGAAGTTGCTGGAAACACCTGCAATCTGAATGGCTCCTTACGTGGCAGTGTGCCCTCTGGCTGTAATTACTTAATCGAGGTTGCCCCGAATGGCCAGATTAGCGGAGAACTTACAGCTGGCAACTATGTCTGCACGCAGTCGGCAGACATCCCTAGTTCATGTGGTTGATCCCATGGATAAGAACTGTAAGAGGTTGAAGTCCCACTAAATTTAAGGCTTAAGCTGTCGCGCATCTAAAATGCACATTTGGGCTGAGGGTAAAATCCTGGCGGCCATTCGCCATAAGCGTTTCGGTCATGGTGGCAATTTTGGATGATGCAATTTAAATGCATCACAGCTTACTAATTACGGCGTTGCACAATTACGGGATGATGGGCATAGTTGCAGAAGTCTTAAACCTAGACTACAAGCCAGTTTAAGTTATGTGCATGCGTAGGCATCATCCCCAAAATGTGCAACGCCCTAATTACGGCGTTGCACAATTACGGGATGATGGGCATAGTTGCAGAAGTCTTAAACCTAGACTACAAGCCAGTTTAAGTTATGTGCATGCGTAGGCATCATCCCCAAAATGTGCAACGCCCCTGAGAGATATTGAGATGGAGAAGCTTAAACAAACAATACAGACTCTTAGTCCCGAGCTTTACGCTCAGATTGAGTCAGATAAGGCATGGAGTCAGGCGTTTGAAGAGACCAAACTCAAACTGCCAGAGGTTGTTATAGGAGGGAGTTTTGGCGATGGTTCAGGTGCAGATGCTCTTCAAGCAGGTACTACGAACTATTCGTTGATGGACTTGCTGAGAAACATGTACCAGCCTAAGCAAAGCAATACGCAACCGAAAGTCGAAGAGCTAGATTCTGCTGATGATGACTAGAGTTTGGTCTGTGAAACCGGGTTTCTCCGGTCAGAGCCTCCAGTTTACACTAGGACAAAACGAAAGTAGCCCAGAAGCCAAGGCCAAGACCCGGTTTTTCCAAAAAACCGGGTTTCTCAATTCAACTGATAACTGAAATCAGTTCGGGGAGCATTTCCCGCAGGGCATTTCGCCAATGAGGAGGAAGCCCACCCAAAACAGAGGATATTTTGCCAATATTCAGGACAGAATAAGGAGGGCGGCGTGCGGGAGTCGGATATTCAGCAGTAGTGATGGGAATCACCCGCTGCACCTTCAGAGGAAATCCTAACTCTTTCGCCTCCGCAAAAATCGCCACAGCCAAATCATACCAGCTTGCAACTCCACTGTTAGTATAATGGTAAATGCCCCCTGCTGCTTCTTTCGCAATTAAAGAGGCGATCGCGCCTGCGAGATAGCGAGTGGAAGTGGGGCTACCAACTTGGTCGTAAACCACGCGGAGTTCATCCCGTTGGGCCCCCAACCTGAGCATAGTTTTGACAAAATTGCCAGTGGGACCAGCACCATAAACCCAGGCAGTTCTGAGAATAATATAGTTAACACCAGAAGCTTGAATCGCCAACTCCCCCTTCAGTTTAGACTCACCATAGGCATTCATCGGCTTAGTAGAGTCAGTTTCCCGGTAAGGGCAGTTATTATTCCCATCAAACACGTAGTCAGTGGAAACGTGAACCAGAGTAGACCCCAAATCTACAGCCGCCTCTGCTATTATACCAGGGGCCGTCCCATTCACCGCGATCGCCCGTTCCGGTTCCTGTTCCGCCTTATCAACAGCAGTATAAGCAGCAGCATTAACCACCAAATCAGGTTTAATCTCCTGCATTATCCGACGAATATCATCTGGTCGTTCCAAGTCCACGGTTTCGCGACCCACTCCCGTCACATCTCCGAGAGAGGAGAGAGTGCGAGACAATTCTTGACCCAACTGACCCTTAACCCCAAGTAATAAAATACGTTTCATCTGCACAATGTTTTCAGTCGGTTGAAAACCGACTTCAGCTATTAGCAGGGGGTTGGAACCCCCTGCGGGCCATGAGACCAATCGAGAACCCCAAGCAATAAAATCCGTTTCATGGGAAAACCTCTGCCGACTTAAAAGGTAACCCAGCCGAATCTTTTGCCGATAGCACGGGAGTTTTCCCTCCTAGGGGCCAATCAATTGCCAAATCGGGGTCATTCCAGATAATACAGCGTTCGTGGTTAGGAGCGTAATAGTCAGTAGTCTTGTACAGCATTTCCGCCACCTCCGAAACCACCAAAAAGCCGTGGGCAAACCCCGCCGGGATCCACAGTTGTCGGTGATTATCAGCACTCAACAAGCAACCCACCCACTTGCCAAAATCTGGGCTGCTTTTTCTGATATCCACCGCTACATCGAACACCTCACCCCTAACTACCCGCACCAACTTTCCTTGAGGCTGTTGAATTTGATAATGCAGCCCCCGCAAAACCCCCGTTTCTGAACGAGAATGATTATCCTGCACGAACTCCACCGACAGGCCAGTCTTTTCCGCAAAAACCCGCTGGTTATAACTTTCATAAAAGAATCCCCGATCGTCTCCAAAGACTTTCGGTTCCAGGAGCAACACATCCTTAATCTCAGTCGCCTCAATTTTCATCTTGCTTATCCGAAGTGCTGAGATAGGGTGAAACCTTCCTCATTGCTATACTCTGAACGGTCATAAACTGCTCTTTTTGGGATAGCCAATATGTCATTGCGATTTTTCGCGCAGCGTGGGGGGGGATAGTTGAGATATTCTTGTGCTTTCAGAGTAACTCCCCCCCCTCAGCAATCTCTACGCCGTCGGTAGAAGAGTAGGAGATTGCTGAGGGGGTCTTACTTGCTGGTATCATAACAATTGCGACCATAACTCCCCCTCGCAATGACCATTTCGGCTTACAAGATCGTAGCCCGCGCCGAGTCTAATCATTTCCAATTCCCAATTTTCAATTCTCAATTCTCCATTTCCTAACGAACCGTTTCCAAACTGCGGACCTTAGTGTCAAACTTATCCAACAAGAGATTCATCACCGTGCGTTTGCGCACCTTAATCCTCGTATTCACCTCCATTCCCGATTGGAGTCGCAGCTGCGCTTGGTTAGGAGGTTCTCCCACATTAAAGTGCTGTCTTGACATTTCTATCTTCGCCGGAAACGAATAGTAGGGGCGAATTTGCGTTGGTTCTAACGCATCCGAACCCACCCAGACCAATTTTCCCGGGATCGTGCCAAATTCCGAGGACGGAAAGGACGACACGTCTACTTCTACCTCCATCCCTTCCTTCACGAACCCGACATCTTTGTTCTGAAGATATACCTTTGCCAACAATTCGTCATTCGGCACGATCTTCACGATTATATCTGTCGCCTGGGCTACAGATTGAGGGCCAACTTGCAGATCGAATACCACGCCATCTTTAGGCGATCGCACTTCTCTGTATCGCAGAGCTTGTCTGGCCTTAACCAACTCCCCATCTATTTCCGTCAATCGCTTCTGATTTTCCAGCTTCGCCCGACTTAGTTGGGTATCAATTTCCGCAATTCGTTTCTGGTTTTCCGCGATGCGAGTCAGAACATCTTTCGCCGAGATATCCCTCGTATTTTGCATCTGTTCTTGGGCCTGAGAAATTGCCACTTTCAGGCGCTGAATTTCCAGAATTAGCTGCTGAATTTCCGCTTGACGAGACAATACCTGATCTTCCTGACCCAACACCCTTTGCTTTTGTTGATCGTATTGCAACTGGGCCACTGCTCCTTCCTCCACCAGGGGCTCCAACCTTTCCAGAGTCGCCTGATTAAGGGCCAATATCTGCTGGGCTTTTGTTAAACTTTCCCCGGTTGCTGCCAAGCGGTCTTCTGTTTGCGAAAGTTGCTTTTCCAGTTCTCTGACCTGCAATCTCGCAGCTTCCACTCTACTGCGATATTCATTTCGGCTAGCTGTTAGTAACAGTCGTTGGTTAGCATTAAACTCCCCGCTGATTTTAGCTTCCGGGTCGTACCCACCAATCTCCGCTGTCAGAAATACATTTTCTTCTTGCAAAGCATTTTTCAGCCGCACCAGCGCCACCAATTCTGGGGGACCGCCCTGAGTTCCATTCACCTGATCCTTGTAAAACTTGCTTTCTTCTATCAACGTCTCCCGCAACTTTGTCAAGGATTCTATATCTGCTTCTGGGGCGTCTTCTTCAAAGGTGACTAATAGGTCGCCCTCTTTGACATATTCTCCATCTTCGACATAAACGGCCTCCACCACACCTGTCGTTGGGGCCTTCACTTCACTTACAGAACCTTCCGGTTCCAATTTCCCCATCGCTGGCACGGCTTCGTCTATTTTTGCTACCGCTGCCCAGACTACAGCAAAGCTTGTCACCCCCAGCAGCAGCCATACCAAAACTTGCGACCAGATAATCGATCTCTCTAGGATTACCGGTTGTTCGACAAAGATTTCCTTATCTCTTTTTTTTACTTCTATGTTCTCTGCTTTCATTTGTCCCTCGGTTATTCGTGGAAAATGGTGAATTGCTAACGGTCAATAACCATTAACAATTGCTCCATTTTCTCTTTTACATTTCCACTTTACAGTTGCGACTCCTGCTGTTGGAAGAGGCAATAGTAACGCCCTTTAGACGCCATCAATTCATCATGAGTGCCCTGTTCTGCTAGAGAACCCTTATCCATCATGATGATGATATCGGAATTTTTGACTGTAGACAGGCGGTGAGTGATAAAAAACACCGTTTCCCCTGTAAATACTGATGCCAAGTTATTGCATACTTGTCGCTCGGAATCGTAATCCAGGGCGCTAGTTGCTTCGTCCAAAATCAGCAGCTTCGGTTTCTGCAACACCGTGCGAGCGATCGCAATCCGTTGTCGCTGTCCCCCTGACAGAGATGAGCCCCGTTCTCCCACCACCGTATTGTAACCCTGGGGAAGTTCCATAATAAAATCATGAGCCACGGCTATTTTGGCCGCCTCAATTATTTCCTCAGTAGTTGCTTCCGGTTTCGTCAGGGAAATATTATCCTGCACCGTGCCATTAAATAGCAAAGTATCCTGCAGTACCACCCCGATCTGACGGCGCAGAGAGTAAAGTTCCACCTTGCTAATATCATAGCCATCGATTAAAATCCGACCCGAAGTAGGTTCGTAGAGGCGCTGCAACAGCTTCATCAGGGTACTCTTACCAGACCCACTCTGACCGACTATGCCCACAAAACTGCCAACGGGAAAATCCAAATTCATATTAATCAGTTGCAGAGGACCGCTGGTGTTAAACCGGAAAGAGACCTCTTCATAGATCACCCCACCCTGAACATCCGGCATCGAGATATTCTGGCGATTAGCCTCATCTGCTTCTGGGTCTGCATCTAAGATATCGCTAAGTCGTTCGATCGACAGAGCCGTTTCCTGGAAGTTTTGCCAGAGTTGAATCAAGCGCAGCAGGGGGCTAGTAACATAGCCAGCAATAATCCGGAAGGCAATCAGCTTACCTAGGGTAAAGGGATTATCCGATGAGGCTGTCGATAGCACCAGACCTGCACCCACCCAGAGGATAGCCAGTCCCGAAACCTTGTTCAAGAAAGTACTCAAGGCACCTGCCGTACTGAAAGTCAGCACCGACTTAAAACCAGCACTGATATATTTAGCATAGCGTTCTTGCCATTGCCAGCGGGATTTCAGTTCTATATTCTGGGCTTTAACTGTCTGGACCCCCCCCAGCACTTCCACCAGGTAGCTCTGCACGTCAGCATATCGCTCTGCCTTATGGCGTAACTGACGCCGCACTATGGGTGATACGAACAGGGTTAACAAGCCTAATATGGGTACTACTGCCAGAGCCCAGATACTCAGCAGCCAGCTATAGTAAAACATCACCGCGATGTAAACTACAGAAAAGACCGCATCCAGGACCACCGTCAGTGCCGTACCCGTGAGAAACTTGCGGATATTTTCCAATTCGTTAATCCGACCCGCCAGTTCCCCAACTCGACGGCGATCGAAGTAATTTAGAGGTAGGCGCAGCAAGTGAGAGATCACTTCCGCCCCCAGACCCAGGTCAATACGGTTAGTTGTGTCTACAAACAGGTAAGTTCGCAACCAGGTCAACAGCCCTTCAAATATAGCCACCCCTAGTAACAATGCCCCCAGCACGTCCAGGGTATCGGGAGACCGCTGTACTAGAACCTTATCAATAATCACCTGGGTAATTAGGGGATTAGCGAGGCTAAACAGCTGCACGAAGAAAGAGGCGATGAAGACTTGGGTGAGGATGCCGCGATATTTTTGGACAGCCGGGATAAACCAGCGGAAACCGAACTTTTCTCTTTGTTCGCCAGGAGGAGGTTGGATCAGCAGTAGCTGACCTTTATCCCCCCATATTTCGGCAAAATCACCAGCACGCTTTTTAATCAGCCCCCTTTGCGGCACCGCTATTACCATATTTTTTTCCGTAATCTGGTAAAGAATGGCAAAGCTGTCTTCCCACTGAATCAGTGCTGGTGCTTTCATGCGGTTCACTGAACTGACAGGCACTTCTACCAGTTGCGCTCGCATACCCATCATTTCCGCGATCGCCCCACAAGCCTGCATGGATATTTGTCCAGTTCTGTTGAGCTGGTCCTTTAATATTTTCTCCAGGATGTCCCGGCGAAACTTAGCTCCGGTGTGCTTGCTCAACATGTGGAAGCAAGCTAGGGGGGCGTTTATCGGTCCACTTCCCCTCACGAAGGGAAATCTCTGTACTGGCGCTAGGGGGTCTTGTTCGAGTTCCGGAGGGAGATCGGGCCCATAGGGAATCTCCTCCAAGGCGCTCATTTCTGCTGTTCCTGCCTCCTGGGTAGTGCTAATAGCGCTTGCAGATGAAGCCAAGACCAGAGTGCCATTTGTCTGGGTCGGAGTTTCCGCCGCCACCTCCTCCCTGCCCCTCCGGGGCAGTGGAGATGGCAGACGCAACCCCAACAATCTTGCTCCATTAAGTGGGTTTGAACCTGCGATCGCCAGGGTCTGAATGTTTTCTGGAGACAGGGTTTCCAGCGGCAATCTGCTGCCCGTAGTGAAATCCCCGATGCTGCCACTACTAATCAGCCAAATTCTTTCTGGGTCTAGCGTCGAGAGCAGGTCTTTTGTTTGCACCTTCGGCGGCCCTAAATTAACCACTGTGGGATTGTTCTCCCATACCTGAGACGACAACTCTTTTAGGTTTGCCGTACCATCCGCCCGGCGCTGCAACTCCATGCTCAACAATTCAAACAACTCACTCATAGAGCAGCTTTGCTGCAATGCTTCGGCAAAAGCCCGATCGCGTTTCATCAGGTCTAAAAAGTCCTCTGATGAGAGCGTAATGCAAACCACCTCCGTCGATGCGATCGCCGTTTCGCAGCCGATGCCTCGCACTAATCCCGCCCAACCCAGGACTTCACCTGGTTCTGCCAATTTCAAGCTCGGTAGCATTTGCATCCGCTGGTCATATCCCAGCTGGCGCACCTGTCCCTGATAGACTATCGACACAAAAGCCGGTAGTTTTTCCCGCACCAAAATTGGTTGTCCTATCCGGTAGCGCAACAGCTTAAACTTCCCCATCACCTGTTGCAAGGCTCTGACGCTAATTTTTGAGAAGGGGGATACTTCTCTTATAAACCCTTCTATTTGTGACTGGGATACTGCTTGGGTCATATTTTTCTGACTGTTTTCTTTTCTTGATCTGCCTGTTTTACTGTCTCCTAGCTAATGCCTTTGATATCTTTTCTCTTGCTCCCTCCTTACCTGGCTCCCGCCTGGTAACCGGCAAAGCCGCATTATTTACATTTTCTATTAATATTCTTTTACTTCACGGATTTATTCTCCACTCTTTTGACTTTTGACTTTTGTCTTTTCTTTTTTTCTTTTCACCTTCTCCACTAACCACCCACCTCTCATACAAATTACCGCCCGCAAATAACAACTTACATCACCCTACGATTCCAGGAGTCAAGTAAATTGGGGCGTTTGCATCGCTTTGGGCCTGGGGCTTTCGATCCTTTCTCTTAATCTGGCCTTTTTTTTTGATCTCTTCCCGGAGCCAGTTTTCAAACAATTCATCCATCAATTGACGACGCATCCCGTCATCTAGCTGAGCTGGGATCATTTTTTCTAACCTGACAATCACAAACCATTCCCCCAATTTCCGAGGCGGCCATAGTTGACCTGGTTGAGATACCGACAATATTTTCGCCAATGTCGGATGGGGCTGATATATGGGCACTGGACCTAATAAACCACCCGTATGGGCTTCCGATCCCTGAGAATGTTCTCGCGCCAAGTCCGCAAAAGACTGTTCTGCTTCTTTAATTCGGAAGTAAATTTCTTGGGCCAGACCCATATCTTTCGTCCTGAACATGGAATATACTACCCGATCCAGGTTGGTTTTGCGGGTTAGGAAATAGGATTCCACCTTCTTGCGCCAGTTAGCTTGCTTAAATTTTTCTAGCAGCAGAGGCCGCACCGCGATCGCCTCCAGGTCTGAAGATGTCATACCTTGACTTTCTAGCCAAGCCGCTTTTGCCTGGGGGTCAGTTATTTTCAGCTGTGCTTCCACCGCCGCGAGCGTCTGGGACCTTTCTTCTTCCGTACAGGTCACCTCCGCGATCGCCTGGTCTATCAGCAGACCGCGCACCACTTGTGGCATTAACTGATAACGAGTTAATAGGGATAGTATTTCATCACTTTTAACTACCTTATTGCCAATTTCGAGTATTTCCACGCTCCGGGAACCCTCCGCTATTTTTTCCAGCACTTTCCTCTAATCTCTTATACCATTTTTGATTTTCTATTTGATCTTGTCGAACGCGCAGCGTGGCGCAGCCATAATCGCATTATTTCCCCGATCGACCCGCCTACTTTTTCCCAATGGTATCACCAGTCACTAGTTGTGGCTTCATGGGGCCTCAGCCGTATCCCTCACGGGAGCGCCAGCCGTATCCCTCACGGGAGCGCCAGCCGTTGGCCTCAAATTAATTTCCATTGTAGCATAACATTGAGCAAAGGCTGTCACTGGTGTGAGGAGCCGTGCGCTTACGGTCCTAGTCAGCAAGTTCTTGCTGTGGTCATCTATAAAATTTCTTCAGGTTACCCAGCTTTACAGCGGGACTGCCGTATTCCTCACGGGAGCGCCAGCCGTTCGCGCAGCGACTGCGCAGCAGTACCTTTGTTTTGGGCGCGGTCCCTATACGAACTTCTGGTCTGGCTATGCGCTGCGCGTCCCGTGAGGGATACGGGATGCGCTTCTGTCTCCTTGACAACCAGACGAACTCATCGTCCCCCTAACGTTCTACAACATCTGGGCGCCCGAATCCTGACAAAGCCAACCTCCACACCAGATTTTTTGGGTTAGGTTGAGCAACCCAGCCTGCCCCTCTCTGGGTTCATAATCGGGGACACATTGGCGATCTTTGGCCATATCTCTGGTAAAATATACCACAGCATTAGCCTTTCAGGCATGATCCGGGCCCCCTCCGCTGCCAAGCCGTCCGTATCCCTCACGGGAGCGCCAGCCGTATGCCCCTGGTCGGTTGCCGTTCGCTGCTTTGACATTGGCGTTCCCAGGCAGAGCCGTGGTAACGAGAGCCGGTGCCACTTACAATCATACATCATAGACCAAAATTGTCACCAAGGTTAATACCGTATCCCTCACGGGAGCGCCAGCCGTATCCCTCACGGGAGCGCCAGCCGTAATCAATGTCGCTCTTTTTGTCTCTTGTGCATTATTATCCATATAGAGCGATTCCTATCGTTTCCTCTTCACCCACCCATGTCGTTGCCTGCTGGCGAACGACAGGGTGGGTGAAGAGGAAACGACTGTGTAATACCATGCATGAAAAAAGATTGCTACAGACTGTAGCAACCTTTTTTCATGCATGGTATAAGCCGGAATCATTAACCACGGTAGTCAGCCACGCTCCGGGAACCCTTCACGCTCCGGCGAAGCCGGAGCTACCAGACTGCCGGTAAAGATGGTCCCGACAGTCAGTATATAAAAAATTCTGCTGCTGTAGCAAGTCCGACAATTCCGCACATGCGTGACAGATCTTGACCATCAAATCAACAATTAGCAATTAACAATTAACAATCTATGCGAATTCTGTTCACGATCGCCCATTTTTTTAATCCCTCCGGAGAAGGAAAACACGCTTCCCAGCGCAAAGATCCTCGACCCCGCATCCAGGCATTGGCCGTGGCGATCGCCAGCCTGCATCAGGTATTTAGCAAGTCTCAATGTACGATAGATATTGGTCAGCGGGTGGCGGTGCCAGCAAATCAGCTGCAATCCCATGAGATTGATATTGTTATCTGTACAACGAGTGATTATCATTTATTAGATCGGTTACTTTTGCCCGCTCATTTCTACAAACATCACCCCACTCAGGCAGAACCAATGCTATTGGGATTTGCCTGTCAGGAGGTATTGCGAGATTCTCTGGGAGAATATGATTATTACTGCTTTCTGGAAGATGACTTGATTATATCCGATCCGTGGTTCTTTATTAAGTTAGCTTGGTTTACCAAACTGACTGGCACGCCCCATCTCCTGCAACCCAACCGCTACGAAGTTTCTCCCCAGGGTCTCGTCCGCAAAGCCTACATCGATGGCGACTTGGCACCAAGAGTCACGGCACCGTTTCAGAATGTCCGGATCGTTTCCAACGAGCACCCACCCTGTCGTTCGCCAGCAGGCAACGACATGGGTGGGTGGATCGGTAAACGAGAAGCGCAGCGCGGCGCCAGCCGTGAAGAACCAGAATTCCAAGGTCAGGTGATGGGAAGTCCAGTTATTTTCCGCCGGGCCCTCAACCCCCATTCGGGCTGCTATTTCTTGAATGGGGCCCAGATGGCACATTGGGCAGAGCAATCCTATTTTCTCGATCGGGATACCAGTTTTGTCGGACCCCTGGAAAGTGCTGCTACCCTGGGCATTATGAAGACATTTAAAATTTATAAACCCGCTCCACATAATGCTGCATTCCTAGAAATTCAGCATTATGGGAACGGGTTTTTGAGTCTGATTGGCGGACAAGTGCGATTGCCAACTGATTAGTTCTCATAATAGTGGCTACCTAAGTAAATTAAGAAACCAGGTTTTCTGTAAAAACCTGGTTTCTAGGCTACGGTGAATATTCCCGCAGCGATAATCTCATCGCGCAGCGTGGCGCAGCCATAGCTTTCTACCATCTACTACTCGATCAGATCGAAGTTGTTAGAAGTAACAGTATTGGCCTGTACTCCCAGTAATGTCGCCAGAGCAACGTCAGCACCATTGTTATACCCGCTGCCCAAGACGCCGTTCTCCAGGTAAATCACTGTATCATCACCAACCTGAGCAGCGCCAATTTGTCCTAAGTCAGCGGTGCCTATACCATCAGCGTCCGCCGCACTGAAGAGATCCCCATAGGTTACCGTTTGTCCGGCGATCGTAAAGGTGCGATCTCCGATGAGAAGGATATCGTTGTTTACGTCAAAGGATTGGATGAAGTCAGCTTGCTGTTGGGTAACTGCTTGGGGACCACCCGACACCGGATCTACTTCTGTTACGTCTATCAGATCGTAGACAAACAGATCCTCAGCATCAGCAGCAACGGCTCCAGCCTCGTTACCAATCAAAGTGTCACTACCTGCACCCCCCTCTAAAGTATCCGCGCCCAAACCACCAATCAGGCTATCATCACCATCTTCACCATCAATACTGTCATCTCCACCTTCGCCCAAGATGGTGTCATTACCTGCGCCACCCTCGATCGTATCGCCAAAGATGAAGTTCGGGTCTGTTGGGAATGATTCATCGCCACCTAATAGAGAGTCGTCACCATCTCCACCATTGAGGAAGTCGCGACCGGCGAGACCGCCCCGAACTGTGTCATTCCCTTCATCACCAAACAGATCGTCATCGCCGTAACCACCGACAACGCTGTCATCTCCCTCGCCGCCCAGCAGAGTGTCCTTGTCTGGATTGTTTGCATTACCGCTATCTTCTCTGCCGATCGTGTCGTTCCCCAAGTCCCCAAAGATGACATCGCTGCCTCCGGTGTGATCGAGGTCTTCAGTGAAGATATCGATCATATCGTCGTCCTTACCGCCATAGATAGTGTCACTGCCATCACTACCAAAGATCGTATCTTCACCCTGATTTCCAAAAATGAAGTCCCGAGTGATGCTCAGATCGCCAAACCCAATGCCAAAGGAGGGGTCGTCCCCAACTATAAAATCATTGCCAAGGTCTCCGTAGATGGTGTCATTGCCCAAATTACCTTCTATCGTGTCATCGTCCTGACCACCCCGGATGCTGTCGTTCGATTCATCACCGACAATACTGTCATTGCCAATATTACCTTGCATGAAGCTGGGGCCACCAAGACTCAGGATGATATCGTCACCCTTACCGCCATATATGTTGGCCGCTTTCCCTGGGACAGTGCCAATGAGAAAGTCATTGCCTCGATCGCCAAAGAGATATCCCTCGACACCAAATTCAAAACCTAGGGTATCGTCGCCGTCGCCCCCTCTGAGGGAATCAAACCCTACGGGTTCTCCTCTGTTAATCAAAACCGCATCATTTGGACCCGGGCCGAGTATAGTCACTTCTCCCATTGTTCACTCCATCTCCTTCACTACAATTTCTGGCTGAGACGCATTACATCTTTCTATCTATCGAGGTTATATACCTCTGTCACCGGATTAGACCGGTAGTTTTGGCGCTGTTGTCTCACTTGACATCTATCAGAGGATATCATCTCATACCTGTCAAGTAACACAGGTGGCCGTCATCGATACCTACCCAACGGCTGCGATGGTCAGACCGACGTGATTTTTACAGAGATTATCATATCATCATCGAGCACGAAAATTTACTGTTTCCCGATCGGCATTAAGAAGCCAAATCAGCTACTGTATACAACTTTGAGTGCAGGGATTTCGGAATCTGGCCAAAGAAGCCCCGAGCGTCTGGTAGCATGGTGGTTATTTCAGGGCAAAACCCTTGTTCTGCTTCTTCTTGCCTTTGGCTGCTGGCTTGGACTTCACCGGTGGCGATACCTGACCATTGGCCACATCCCGTACCAGTTGTAGATGTCGCGGTAACAACTTCGCCAGAGCATATCGCTCCTTGACTGTCTCCCGGGCCCCCGAGCGCGTAAATCGGCCATGCGGGTGGGATGATCCAGCACCTCACCGACTCTATCAGCTATCTGCTTGGGAGAAAAGAAGTCTACCAGTAAGCCATTTTCCCCATCCCGGATTACCTCCCGCACCGGTGGCGTGTCCGAGGCCACGATCGCACATCCCACCGACATGGACTCAATCATGGACCAGGATAAGACAAAGGGTCGAGTTAAATAAATATGGGCAGAAGATGCTTGAATTACTTTTAAGTAAAGGCCATAGGGCAAGGAACCGACAAAATGCACTCGCGACCAATCTAGCTTAACTTTTTCTTGCATGTCTGCTTTATAGGTCTTGCCATCGGGCAGGGATTTGCCATAACATACTCGTTCGGAACCGACAGCTACGACATGACAATTGGGTCTACGTTCCAGGAGATAAGCCAAGGATTCGATAAACTGGGGAAAGCCTCGATAGGGTTCCATGCCCCGGGACACGTAGGTGACAATCTCGTCAACTCCGGATAAATCTAATTCTGGCAACACCAGTTTGGCATCGGGTACGGGCTGAAAGTAATCTGTATCTACCCCATCATGAATTACGGAAATCTTATCGTGGAATTCTGGCGGAAACTGGGACTTTTGCCACTCGGTGGGGGACAGTCCCCAGTCACAGGCGTACAAATCTTGGCATATGGGGGCATTCTTTAACCGGATGCGACAGAGATCGTCTACTGTCAGGGGGTCCGCTGGGTCAAAGTCGGCGTCAGAACCCCGGGAATGATAGAACCATTCAAAGAAACACATCAGTTTTGTCTTGGGAAAGGCGTCTTTCATAAACAGGGTCGGCCCCCAACCGGAATGTCCGTAAACTATATCTGGGAAAAATCCCATTGATTTGAGTTTTTCGGCAATGCGAAATACCGCTTGTCCTTGCAATACGGCATTCTCTAGGGTCCGGACATAATGATGGGTTTCTGGACGCGCTTCCCTACTGGGGGTATAGACAACCTTTTGTACTCCCGGTATCACCCATTCTGGGCGTTCGTTTTTGGTGGCAAATACTACCTGATTTTTAGGGTCCCTACCAAAGGAGGTAGCTAGATGACGAAACTGGGCCGGAAAATTGGGATGTAGAAATAAAATTCTCATTGTCAGTGGTTAGTTGTTATTTGTTAGTGGTTAGTTGTTATTTGGTAATTGCTCAAGATCTTGGTGGTGAAGGAATATGGGTACTGCCGGTACTGCATAGTTACTCGGGCCATCGGACTGGAGTGAACAGCCCTTGTACTGCCTCGGAATGCCTAACAGGACAAGAGCAATTTTTGAGGAGCGAAAACTTCTCAAATGCTTACGGGGTGGGGGGTTTTGACCTCGAAGTGGTGAGTCGGCAGCCGAGCGCCCGAATATGCAGTTGAGATGCGCGACAGCTGATTTTTTTCAAAATCCCGCGCCCAGGGTTGACAAATTCGATAAATAAGTAGTAAGTTGGAAGACATGACTAAGAATTGGCTTGCTGACCTCGACCAAGACACAGAGAATCTCGACCCAAAAAGTCGGGAAGTTTTGCAGCGGTTACTCAATTACCTAGAAGACCTATACAGCCAAAACCTTGAATTGAAAGCTGACAATCAACGATTGAGAGATGAAATAGCCGCGCTCAAAGGGCACAAGGGAAAACCTGACATCAAACCTCAAGCCAAAGCTGATACTTCTAAAGCTGATACTTCTGCGGAGGCCAAACCAGAGCAGCCCAATAGTCGAGAGCGAAAAAAGAAAAAACCGAAAACCCCCCCCAGGAACGTCGCCAACTTATTCATATTGACAGAGAAGAGGTTATCAAACTGGCTCGGAGTAACTTGCCGTCAGATATCACCCATAGAGGCTACCGAGAAGTAACAATTCAAAATATTATATTTAAAACAGACACGGTTATTTATCGACTAGAAAGACTCTATTCACCTAGTACGGAGAAATTTTACGAAGCCCAGTTGCCGCAAGGATTAAAAGGCAAATCTTACGGGAGTGAACTCGAAGCATTTGTTCTCACTTTGTATTATCAGTTACGAGTGCCAGAAGAAAAGATTCTTAAATTGTTGCCGTCTCAGGGAATAGTAATCTCGGCGGGAAAAATATCTAACTTAATAACTCGGCAATATTTAAGAGAATTTACTGAAGAACGAAATGCTATTTTAGAAGCGGGACTGGGCAGTACCAGTTATCACCAAATTGATGATACGGGGATGCGGGTTAATGGGAAAAATTGCTATGTATTCACACTCTGCAATCCTTACTATAGCAGTTTTTTTACCAGAGAGCGCAAAAACTCTGAAACAGTTCTCCAAATGTTAAACGAATTGCAGTTGGATCCAACTGAATTAGCAGTTGTTCAATCAGATGATTTAGTTGACAGTATTTTGCCTGACAAGAAGAAAAAGCAGCTCGGGGACTACATAGATATTTTGGTGGCTGATGACGCGGGACAATTTCACAACCAGACGAACCATCGTAGTTTATGCTGGATTCATGAAGGACGACACTACGAAAAGCTGACTCCTCTGGTTCCCTCTCATCAAAAAAGCCTGGCACAATTTCTCTCTTATTTTTGGATTTACTATTATCAACTCAAAGCCTATCAACAGCAAAGCACAGAAGAGCAGCGACAACAAAAACTGTTGCTTGAAACCGAATTTGACAAATTGTTTTCCCGTCAAACCGGATACAGTGCTTTAGATCATAGAATTGATTTAACAAAACAGAAGAAGCCTTATTTACTATTAGTTCTAGATTTTCCTGAAGTTCCTCTTGACAATAATGAGGCAGAGCGGACAGTCCGGGAGTATGTGATTAAGCGCAAAATCTCCAATGGAACCCGCACTCTACAGGGGACTCAGGCGTGGGAAGTGTTTTTGGCTCTGGTTGACACCTGCCGCAAAAACGGAGTGAATTTTTATTCGTACATTAAGGATCGAATTTCCAAATCTTTCAAGATGCCAGCGTTGTCCACGCTAATTCAACAGATGCAGCCGCCAAAACCAACATAAACATAAACCATTGACTCCAAGTCTCGCTTGTGTAGTTTCCACCTAAGCACCAAGGGTGTTACAGCTCCTTGTTATAAAGGACAGACTCATTAAGTGCGACATCAGCTCCTGTTTAAAAAGCTGCAGGAGCTACTCTCGTGTGGAAATCACTCCCCACCAACATATTGAGCAACTTCGTTATTTGTTAGTGGTTAGTTGTTATTTGTCAGATTATACAAGACACAAGACAGAGATGTCCTCACACCGCGAGTGCGGGTACCGGCGACAGTCCCCTGCTAGGAAGTCGATGTAATGGTCGTCATATTGGCCACAGTCCCCCGATCGCGCCTGATTTGTGCTATGATTCTCCAGACTGCATGGGGCGATCGGGCCTGGGAAGCCGTAAAGTGTGTCTTACTACAAACGGAGGCAGTCGGTGCCAAACAATTCTATTGAGAATCTAAACAGTGGCAGGCTTTCGGCGTTGATGGGATATCTTGGATAATTATGTATTCAGGAACACATTGATTATGGAGCCAGATTCTCTACCCACAGAGGTAATTCTGACGCATCCGCGTCAGACCCTTGGAAACTTGACACTAGATTGGAATCCCCAACCCGGTCACTATCTCGACCTCAAAGGTAAAACCTACGCTGTCCTAGAACGTCGCCACCGCTACAAGCTGAAGTCAGGACGCTATCGCTTGCACAAAATTGCAATTATTGTCCAGTCCGCACCACGTCCAGCGGAGAAAAGTCTGATCCATGGACGCTGGGTGCTGGGAGACGCCAGTTGTCGCTTCAATGCTCATTCTGAACTGGTGCGCTGTGCAGTTAACCCAGTGGGACCATGCGATTCCTGTCGTTTTTATGAAAAATCTTTGCCTTAGGTGGGCGCGACCCACCTTAAAAGTGTTTGAGCTATTGTTCGCCTTACTGCCCATTTTCTAACATCTCTCCTACTGCCAAGCGGACGCCATTGGCAAAATCCCACCCAGACTGAGCGCGTTTACCTGCTAGCTGGACTTGCCGCAATAGTAATAATCCTTCGCCAGTTTGAATAATTGGTCCTATCCGCTTGGCAATGCTCACTACTTCTCCAGGACGCCCAGCATTGCCAGACAGTGAGGCCCAATTCTGTTCTAAAATGGCCAATTCTGCCGGTAGCTGATGCCAGTATCGATCGCCGATCGGGGCTGTGGCCGTAATTTTCAAGGATTGACCGCGAAATGAGGCTACCGAGTTGGGGAAAAATCCTCTAATTTGATTGTGCAGGGCGATCGCGCTTTGGGACCATGAGAGCAAGTAATGCTCTTTTTTAATCAGTGGGGCATAGGTTGCTGCCGAAGCATCTTGCCGAATGGGTGTAATTTCAGAACGTTCCCACTTCAGCAGGGTTTCTACTAACAAATCAGCCCCGTACTGGCAAGGGTCCCAGCCAAGTCCTGGGCATTATCGAGTAACCCAATAGGAGTAAAAGCTTTCAGTAGCATATCACCTGTATCCATGCCAGCATCCATCAGCATGGTAGTAATGCCAGTTGACCTCTCACCATGATATAGACTCCACTGAATTGGTGCAGCCCCCCGATACTTGGGTAAAATCGAACCGTGAACGTTAATGCATCCCAGTTTGGGCATGTCCAGAATCTTTTTAGAAAGAATTTGCCCGTAGGCTACCACTACGAATACATCGGCCTGGGCCTGTTGCAATTGGGTGAGGGTGGCGGCATCTTTTTTTATCCGTTGGGGCTGCCAAACTGGTAAGTTATGAGTCAGTGCTAGAGTTTTTACAGGTGTTGGTGTGAGTTTCTTACCGCGTCCCCGCTGTTTATCTGGCTGGGTAACTACGCCTGCAACTTCAAATTCGGGAGTGGACAGCAGGCGATCGAGACTGGGGACGGCAAATTCAGGGGTTCCGAAGAAAATTACTTTCATTAGCTAAGGCGAGATCTAGTAGAGTCGGAGAGTAAGCAATGACAAAAAACAAGCATAAAGGCAAGTGATGTTCTCGCTTTTATGTCTGAAATTGTCCCAGATACAGCAGAAAATAGTCTGGTTGAGAAACAAGAACTTTTCCGTATCGCTTTGACGCAGGTAATGCGGGATATGCGCAAGCAAGTTGGACTTACAGAACTTGAACTTGCTCAAAAACTTGGTGTTGAACTCAACTGGGTTATAGAGTTGGAAAGTGCTAACCACGATCGCACAATGAAGTCAGTATTAGCTTATCTGGATGCTTTAGGGGCTTGCTTTCAGGTGTAAATTATGAGATCTGATGAACAGGTGGCAGTAGTGACAACAGAACTGAGTATGCCTAAGCAAAAAACGGATGCAGCTGTACCTGGCTAATGATAGATAAGATGCCGGGACAGGCAAGATGCCTGTCCTACGCGATCGCCTTTCTGATTGCTTGGGCGGTGGCGGGTGCGAGTAAGATGCCATTGCGATAGTGACCTGTGGCTAGCAATATGTTATCATAACCTGGCAGATGACCGATAATGGGGGCTAGCTGTCCTTCCGGACGGGGACGTAAACCCGACCATTGCTTGACGATCGCCCCATCTGCAAGGGCGGGACAAATGGCGATCGCCTTTTCCTTAACCACCTGCAAATTCCTCGGGTCTGCTACTATTTCACCTGTAGCTGTGGGAAATTCTACGGTGGATCCCACCCAGTAATTCCGTCCCCGTGGGACGATATGGATATCATCTGCTGTAATAGCGGGCTGAAACTCCTGATTTCCCAAGCTCACTCCCCCATACTCTACAGCTTGCCCTAATACTGGGCGAATGTCAATATTTTTTTGTAAAGATTTTGTTAACTCTGTAGATCCCAACCCAGCTGCAATTACTAAGCGATCGCACTCTAATTGTCCCGTATTAGTCTGAATAAGACAGCGGCCTCCGGAGTTTGTTGCTAACCCCTCTACATGAACGCCAAACTGAAATGTAACGCCATTGCCTTGGGCTGCGGTAACCAAGGCATGGGTGAGAGCAGTAGGATCTACTTGTCTATCTTGGGGAGAATAGATCGCACCGTAGAAGCGATCGCTCAAATGGGGACAGTGAGATAATAAGCGATCGGCATCCCAAATTTCCAGTTGCCAGCCCTGAGATCGACGAATTTCTGCTAACTGTTGCCCTTTTTCTAACTCTTCGGACTCAGTGCAAAGCTTGAGAATGCCTTGACGATTAAAAGGGATCTGACCCTGTGTAATCTCTTCTAGTTCTGTAATCAAAGTTTCATAGCGTCGGATACTAGTTTGGCGCAGTTCCCAGGCCCGGCCCTTGACTTTCCCAGAGATAATGCCCATCATCACCCCGAGGGCCGCACCTGTTGCTGCTTGGGCGGGGGGTTGCTTGTCAATGACAGTGATTTGTAGTCCCTGAACTTGGCTGAGTTCATAGGCTGTCATGGCCCCGATCGCGCCACAGCCGATGATGATTACAAGAGTCATAATTCTAGAATAGTCAGGTGGCGTAAGCCACCCGAGAGTAAAAACAGAGAAGTCGGAAAGTCAGAGACTAACCCTTTGTGGGAATCAGATCCAAGAAACTGTCAAAATCCTTAATGGCAGCTTTGTAACTAACCGCTGCTTGGGCATAGCTGTTTGCTTCGGCAGCTGCGTCAATGGCTACTATGTCCTTAAACAGCTTATCTGTGGCCGCTATTGCTGCTTTTTCATCTGGGGGAAGCAGGTTACGAGCCAAACTTTTCATCTGACGGCGTAAGTCTCCCAGGGGTCCGTGGATAAAGTTGCCGACAAATACCCAGTCCCGTTCTTCGATCAGATCCTCTAGTTCTGGCATCCGATCGCGGGTGGCAAGTATTGTGGGAAGGAAGATTTTAACTTGGGCTAGCTTGGACTGGTCATATAGGGGCGGCTGGGCTGTGGGCGTGGCACAGCTGACTACAAACACTGTCACCAGTGCCAATACTAAAGCTAGAAAAGAGCGATATCGTAACATAACTTCGTCCTATCTTGCTATTCAACAAATGAAACTGCCCCAGGTGGGGGCGATTATGTTAAAAAAATATATCAGAATTCTGCATCTGATTTAACCAACTAAGTTTCTTGACGGCGCAGAAAGGGCAGGAGAACCTCGCTAACCTTTTCATGCCAGTCCTCTTGAGCATAATGTCCGACCTGTTCTAAGGGGACTACTTCGGCATTGGCCAGGGAACTGGCAAAGCTTTGGGCCTGGCTTAAGGGTAACCAGGGGTCTGAGGTGCCCCAAACGATCAGGGTTGGTTGCGGCCATTGGCTAAAGCCCTTCTCTATTTCTGCGGTCACCTGCTGTAGCCGGAGGTTGCGGACGGTGATAAACAGGGCACGTCCGGCTGCCGAACTTTGGAGAAAGGGACGGCGATAGACATCTAAATCTTTATCTGCTACCTGGTAGGGGCCGCCGCCTTCCAAAGTGCGATCGACCAACAGGGGGTCTTGGGTAAATACCTCTCCCAGCAAGGGCAACCCTAACTGTTTGATCTTCCAGGGCAACTGGGCCTCGGTGGAAAGGGGGGTATTCAGGACTGCCAAGCGTGCGATCTTCTCAGGGTGACGCAGAGCATATTGTAAACCGGCAGATCCGACAAATCCTTGCACGACCAGGGAAATGCGATCGAGTTCTAATGCATCTATGAATGTTGCCAAGGCCGTTACGAAGGCATCGGGGCGGTAGGCAAAGTCCCGTTTGCCTGGTTTAGCAGAGAAACCGAAACCGATCCAGTCCGGGGCGATCGCGCGAAACCCCTGTTCGGCCAAGACTGGCAGAATGTCCCGATAGCTGTAACTCTGGGAGACCAAGCCGTGTAGCAGCAGCACCGGTGGTTGGTCGCTATTATTTACTGGTAAAGACTCCCGATAAAACCAATCTAGGGCTCCGACCTTAAGAAAATGCTCCTCAACTGACACTTATTTTTTCCTGTACCATTACTGATTCCCAAGAGCTTACCACAGGATGGCAGTCCTGAGTCCCGTTCTTCATCAGGTTTGTTTCCAGGTTCGTAGGGCGGGCGTCTCGCCTGCCCGGGTTGGGGCGATCGCCAGTTTTTCTATCCTCTGAGACCGCGAAGTCGAACCGCTTGACCGGCGTTCTATAAGCGATAAACCGGGTTATAGATGCAGGTATCTTCGAGATCTCAATGCTGCACTCCAAGCCCTGTTTATTGACCGGCGCTCTAGCTACTGGTGAGCGGTGCCCACCCTACTACTGGTGGGTTGTGCTATTGCTGTTATTCGCCGGTTACACAAGGAAAAATTGTGTAAATTTTTGTAAAGTAGGGCTATTTTGTTAATTTCGCTACAGTTTGTTGGTTATAGTTATAAATGTAAGAGAAAGAAAGTTAACCATTGGTCTGAAAAGCAAAGGAGGATCCTCAGATGTCTACTCAAGAACAAGCGCGGGCCCTAATGATGCGTCATCATCATCTAGTCAAGAATCGCCAGCAATCGATGCTAGGTCGATCGGCAGCGGAAGCGGGATTACCAGCGGAAGCAGCTAACCATTGGAACCACATTCAAGGAAAACCCCATCCTACTTTCCGGAAAAACTACGATCGCAGTGGTGCGACGATGAGCTAGAACAACCGGTTTGATAGTCAACAGTTAATCACAGATCAATTATACGCTCGGAGGATGTGAAAATGTCTGCTCTTGAACTTGCTCGGGCCTTAATGATGCGTCATCATCATCTAGTCAAGAATCGGGAGCAATCGATGCTGGGTCGATCGGCAGTGGAGGAGGGATTACCGGTGGAAGCAGCTAACTATTGGAACCACATTCAAGGAAAGCCTCATTCCAGTTTCCGGAAAAACTACGATCGCAGTGGTGCGACGATGAGCTAGGGAACACTCAATAAAGAATTAAGAAACCCGGTTTTTCCCAAAAAAACTGGTTTCTGCGCTACATCTTCATCAAGAATTAAGAAACCCGGTTTTTCCCAAAAACCGAGTTTCTTTGCAAAAGAGTGAAGATTATCAACGTAAAGACCGAAACAGCACTCTCCCAGGCAATACTTCTTCATCGATCTTAGCATAAACTCGCAGGCAAGCCGACACTTCCCCAGGAGTTCCTCCACTATCTAATTCTAAGTCGTCCTTTGACCGAGAACTAACATTAGCAAAGGATCCCCATAGCGATCGCACCTGCACTTGATGACCGGCCTGACGCGCCCGAGCGGCCACCTGTTGGAGAGTATCTCGTGCTTGCTGTTGCAGTTTCCCCCACCAAGAAAAGCGATCTGCTGGGGGATAATATACCAAAGAGTGAATTGCCTCATCTAGGTCTAGTCTCCCACGCAGGATCTTTACTGGATCGGCACTTTTATCAGCAGTTATAGCACGCCCAAAGCGATCGATCAGCGCCGTCGAGTACCTATCTTTCTGTGACTCCTCGTTCAAAGATATGACACGAAACCTTTCTACACTCTTCAAAGCATGGTTTAAATTGGAGTCTATTTCTATGAACTTGAGACAAATATAAACAACGCCTGCTAGTAAATTTAGTTCTCCCTCTAGTTTCTCTTTCGCCAGTCGCAAATCAAAACCCTGTCTTTCTGACCAATACAACCCCACCTTATCGTTCCCGTTGACTTTTATCCCAGGATAAATAACTTGTTTGTCCTGGCTGAAGTTTCCGATTAAGGGAAGTGGAATCAGGGATTTTTTAGCCTCTGTTATTGAAAAACCAACCTCTTTTGCCAGATTTATAGCCTGAGTTCGCCAAGAGTCAGCCTCCCTCTCAGGAACCCGCAACAGCAGACGTTGCACTTCGTTCCACAAAATAGCATCTTTGCTGTCACTCAATTCGACTTTGCCCACATATTCTGACAGCTTCTGGTCCTCAATCAAACTCTCCCGCAGGCGGGAGAGTTTCAGTTCTTCTGGGGGCGGCGGTACAGGATCAAACGGATACTCATTCTCCTCCAAGGACGATTCCTCCAAGGACGATTCCTCCAAGGACGATTCCTCCTCTGAGGGAGAAGCAGTTTCTTTACTCTCCTCTAATGGTACTGGTTCAAATGCTGGTTCCAAAAGCATATCCAGTTCCCTCAGCAATTCTTCACATGCGGGCATTCCAGGATCTCTTGCATCTTTGTTTCGGGCTTCTTTGTTTCGGGCTTCTTCCAGTTGTGCCCGCAGTCCTTGCAAACCCAACCGCAGTACCCAGGCTAAATTCGATTTTTCTATCTCTAATAACTTGCTGAGGTGCTGCATGGGGATGCTCTCCTTTTTTCTTTTCTTTTGTTCGTATAGCTGTCGGGTGTGGCTCATTTGTCGTTGCATTAGTAGGGTCTTCGGTGCCCACCCTACGCGGGTGTGATATTTTTTTACCAACTGGTGCAAGACCAAACCCGTAGCTGTTGTTGAGTTGATCCACGTTAGACAACCTCATCAGTAGCCCAGAAACCAGGTGGATGGGAAAAACCTGGTTTCTTATTCAAGGGAACGCGCCAACTTTAATGGATTCCCGAGAACGGGTTGCGCTTCTCATCAACATTATCTTTTGGTTGCCCGAGAGCAGTTCTATACACGCATCCCTTTTCCTTCAGACATTCTTCATTCTCCGATGTCCAGTACGGAATCTCACCTGCATGAATTCTTAAGATTCCTTTGTCATCGAGAGTAACTCGATATTCACAGGGGTACTCTTTTTCCCCACCCGGTTGTGGTAAGGCCCCAATTCTTTCCCATTGATTGCTGTTGGGCTTTTGGAAATAGAACGTATGTTCCCCACTGACTGGGAACGGTGGTAACGGCTTGCTAATTAACCCAAATCCTTGCTTCTCTCCATTTTCCCCTTCATACCGAAATACTTCCACAGACTTGCTATAGTCCTTGTCCGCTGCAAATACTACCGTATGGTCGTCTGTTCTCTGGGAAGAAGCTGATTCCGCCACATTAACAGCAATATCACAGGTTACCTTGCCATCAGAAATTTCTGCTGTAGTATGGATGGCTGCGGTCTCATCCATACTGGGCTTAATCAAATAATAGGGCTTGCCTTCCCGGCAAAACAGCAAGTCGATTTTCAGATCTTGGCCGATCTCAAACTGAACTTGGATTTTTTCAAACTCTGTACTCTCCATTTTCAGTTTCCTCGCCAGCTCATCGCTATCGAAGTTACCCCATAGCTGTGGGGTCTTATCTTCAAAATCTTTACGCTGAACGGAGATTGATAATTGGGTTCCGTACCACCGATGGCTCCGAGCCTTCGCCGCATCTTCATTCTGGTTGATTTGATAAAGCTGTTGACCCGCATTAAAGATTGTCAGATACTGTTGATCTAGACCCATCAGTACGAAAGAACAGGGCAGAAAATAAAATAGGTTTTTGACATCAATTTTGAGCTGATTTCCCCCCTTCCGCAGCAATTCCTTCGCATCTTGTGGGCGAACCCCCAGTTGCCTGAGCTTTTCCGCGTAGCAGGCTCCTGCAGATGTTGCTAGCTTTGTGTATTCGGGCACAAAGGTAATTCTCTCTGGGTTCCACACGAAACGATCGGACTTGCTAAATTGCTGCTTCAGCTCCTTTCGTACCAAGTCAAGGTTACAGGTTTTGCCTGACAATATTAACCAATATAGTTGCTCTTTTGATGAATTCTCCTGAGGAGCTTCCTGTCTCCTTAAGCCACTCTCCATCAGCCCTTTGGCGATGCCGATCGCCTCTTTAATCACGCCGGTTACCGCATTGGCAAATTGCTGCACTGTGAGGGTCACGCTTAAATTATTGAGACTGCTTTGGGGCAATTGGATATCGTTTTGGGCTAGTAGTTCGGCGATTTGCTGTCCGTCCATAATGAATGTCGGTTCGGTTCCCTCTTTGGTCCCAGAGGCTTGCCCCAAGAGCAGTTTTGCCCTTTCCGCATGTTCCCACAGACTGTAAAAGGTTTGCTGGCGAGATGCTGGAGCATTTTTCCAACGGGTGGGCAGCAGTTTCTCCGCAGCATCTAAGGCATCATTGTAGGCTGCCCGATCGCTTTCGGGGTTTTCCTTGTCTACTTTATCTAGCAGTTTACCACTAACAAATTTGCCGTTCTCCAAGAACCGATCGTTCAGTTCGTCTGGCTGAATCTTTAATAGTTCTGGTTCCAGATTTCCCGTCGCCATCGCCGTCAGCAGACAGTCAGCGATCGCCACTTTCAGCAGTTGGAATATCCGCAGGGTAATCAACTCCCCTCCCAACTGTAAATGACCCGAAGAACCTAACAGTTTGGGAGTTAGGATATAGTAGCGTCCCCATCCCCTCGATCTTCACCTGGTTCAAAGGGGTCTTCCTCTTTGAGTGTCAGGCGGATCAAGGCCAAGTCCGTCGTTCCCCCACCAATATCTAGCACCAAGACATTTTGCGACCATTGGTCGAAATATTGGCGACAGCGAGTTTTGAAAGACTCCAGCCCTATATTCAAGTCCCCGCCCAACTCTCGCCACAGAAAGAAGATGGCGATCGATACCGCTTCATCATAAGCCATCTGTACGCCCGTAATGCCCAGACCATCTTTTCCCACCAGCTCCTCTATCTTATCGCGCACCTTTGGTGGAGATATGGTGGGGTAAGTCACCACTGCTTTATTAAACACACCGGGAGAAAATTGTTCGGCGTTACGATCGCGGTAATCTTTTGTCAATTGGAGCAAATGACCGAATGCTGCTTGAATCAACTTTTCCACTGCCACTGACTGGCTGTTGCCATTTAGGGTAACCTGGATCTCCTGGTTTTCCAGCTTTTGACCGAAGTAGCGCTTGGGTGAATGATGGAACTTACCTTGGATATCCTGTCCTTGGGCGATCGCCTCTAATCTGTTTTGTTTGGCTCGTCCTCCCATCAGCACTTTCAAGGAAGTTGCTCAATATGTTGGTGGGGAGTGATTTCCACACGAGAGTAGCTCCTGCAGCTTTTTAAACAGGAGCTGATGTCGCACTTAATGAGTCTGTCCTTTATAACAAGGAGCTGTAACACCCTTGGTGCTTAGGTGGAAACTACACAAGCGAGACTTGGAGTCAATGGTTTATGTTTATGTTGGTTTTGGCGGCTGCATCTGTTGAATTAGCGTGGACAACGCTGGCATCTTGAAAGATTTGGAAATTCGATCCTTAATGTACGAATAAAAATTCACTCCGTTTTTGCGGCAGGTGTCAACCAGAGCCAAAAACACTTCCCACGCCTGAGTCCCCTGTAGAGTGCGGGTTCCATTGGAGATTTTGCGCTTAATCACATACTCCCGGACTGTCCGCTCTGCCTCATTATTGTCAAGAGGAACTTCAGGAAAATCTAGAACTAATAGTAAATAAGGCTTCTTCTGTTTTGTTAAATCAATTCTATGATCTAAAGCACTGTATCCGGTTTGACGGGAAAACAATTTGTCAAATTCGGTTTCAAGCAACAGTTTTTGTTGTCGCTGCTCTTCTGTGCTTTGCTGTTGATAGGCTTTGAGTTGATAATAGTAAATCCAAAAATAAGAGAGAAATTGTGCCAGGCTTTTTTGATGAGAGGGAACCAGAGGAGTCAGCTTTTCGTAGTGTCGTCCTTCATGAATCCAGCATAAACTACGATGGTTCGTCTGGTTGTGAAATTGTCCCGCGTCATCAGCCACCAAAATATCTATGTAGTCCCCGAGCTGCTTTTTCTTCTTGTCAGGCAAAATACTGTCAACTAAATCATCTGATTGAACAACTGCTAATTCAGTTGGATCCAACTGCAATTCGTTTAACATTTGGAGAACTGTTTCAGAGTTTTTGCGCTCTCTGGTAAAAAAACTGCTATAGTAAGGATTGCAGAGTGTGAATACATAGCAATTTTTCCCATTAACCCGCATCCCCGTATCATCAATTTGGTGATAACTGGTACTGCCCAGTCCCGCTTCTAAAATAGCATTTCGTTCTTCAGTAAATTCTCTTAAATATTGCCGAGTTATTAAGTTAGATATTTTTCCCGCCGAGATTACTATTCCCTGAGACGGCAACAATTTAAGAATCTTTTCTTCTGGCACTCGTAACTGATAATACAAAGTGAGAACAAATGCTTCGAGTTCACTCCCGTAAGATTTGCCTTTTAATCCTTGCGGCAACTGGGCTTCGTAAAATTTCTCCGTACTAGGTGAATAGAGTCTTTCTAGTCGATAAATAACCGTGTCTGTTTTAAATATAATATTTTGAATTGTTACTTCTCGGTAGCCTCTATGGGTGATATCTGACGGCAAGTTACTCCGAGCCAGTTTGATAACCTCTTCTCTGTCAATATGAATAAGTTGGCGACGTTCCTGGGGGGGGTTTTCGGTTTTTTCTTTTTTCGCTCTCGACTATTGGGCTGCTCTGGTTTGGCCTCCGCAGAAGTATCAGCTTTAGAAGTATCAGCTTTGGCTTGAGGTTTGATGTCAGGTTTTCCCTTGTGCCCTTTGAGCGCGGCTATTTCATCTCTCAATCGTTGATTGTCAGCTTTCAATTCAAGGTTTTGGCTGTATAGGTCTTCTAGGTAATTGAGTAACCGCTGCAAAACTTCCCGACTTTTTGGGTCGAGATTCTCTGTGTCTTGGTCGAGGTCAGCAAGCCAATTCTTAGTCATGTCTTCCAACTTACTACTTATTTATCGAATTTGTCAACCCTGGGCGCGGGATTTTGAAAAAAATCAGCTGTCGCGCATCTCAACTGCATATTCGGGCGCTCGGCTGCCGACTCACCACTTCGAGGTCAAAACCCCCCACCCCGTAAGCATTTGAGAAGTTTTCGCTCCTCAAAAATTGCTCTTGTCCTGTTAGGCATTCCGAGGCAGTACAAGGGCTGTTCACTCCAGTCCGATGGCCCGAGTAACTATGCAGTACCGGCAGTACCCATATTCCTTCACCACCAAGATCTTGAGCAATTACCTTTCAAGCCCCCGTCGTCCGAGGCTAATTCCAGACTTTCTATTTCCAACTCGCTCTCTATTTCACTCAGTTTCCGCAGTCCATCTAGTTCTACTGGAATCAAACGCTGCCACTCTAGGCATGGTACCCGGAATACTTCATGGTATATCTGATTCAGCCCTTTGCTCGCCGAGCGGCGGAACCACTCTGGGCGGTTGCTCAAACCGAGTTCCACCAATCCGATCGCTTCCAACAAGCGACTGCTTTTCGTCTCCTTGAATATGCGATCTCCTATATTCTCTTGGCTATCTATATCCAGGTCTGAAAATTCTTTGCTCACTTCCGAGATCAGCTTTTCCCATTCTCCGTCCCAGTCATTATCGCTCACACCCGGCCTGGGGTCTAAGGGGCGATCGTTCAACCACTGTGCCAACCTTGCCCGCAACTTTTCTTCTTGTTCCCGGGGCCAGCCATCTAGCTGCACCGCCAACTTCGGGTCGTATAGTGTCACCGTGGAATTAGAGGTTCCGAAATCTATTGCCAACCAGCCTGCAAATTTCTCCATTTGATTAGTTTCTCCTGATTGTGCACTTGTCCTCTCGCGTTTTGGTGGGTCTGGGTTCGCAGGCTCGGGGACTACTGGGTCTGGGTTCGCAGGCTCGGGGACTGCACGGGACACAATTTTACATGACGCCGTCGCTGACTTTACTTCTGACTGGTTAGGCTTTCCTTCCGAGTCCGAGTCAAAATACTCCACCTTCACCTCTAAAAGGCAGTTCAAGTCTGGTATAGATGGTCCTGGCAGCCGACATTCATCTCGCCTGACTCGCTGGGGAGTCCTCAGTTTAATCGGCCTGTTCGCCGGCACCTCTCTGTAAGCAAATTGAATCATATTTGCTAGTCCTGCCGGTTCCCCCTGCACGGATATGCTGACGCTAGAAATATAGGGGATATTGTTGCCGCCATCTGGAGCCAATTCTATCACTGGCAGCTCCAATGCCGTTGGGTCACCGCTTTTAGTCCTTAGCTGATAATGAGTTAACAGCTCTATCTTGACTGGCATTTTTTTTTCCTTTTCGTGAATGGTTCCTACTCTAGCCCCACGTCTCCTCGTTCCCACCGCGAAGCCCCGCGAAGCCTGGGAACGGGTGACGGCGGTGGTGGCTTATCGTATCATCTTAATCCGGGTAGGATATCGACGCTGTTTGAGAAAGACTCTGTAACCATGATGGGCTCTCTGACTCTGACTCTTCAGCAGCAATAGATTTGAGCAAAGCTTCTTTCTTCGCCAGTTCCTGCAAACTGGGAATCGCCACATCTAAAAATCCATTAAAGGAATTCTTTACCTTCTTAGTCAACTCGCTGACGTACTGAACCAGATGCAATTGAGCACTAGCATTAATTTCATCTCGCAGTCGCAGCACTAGGATCTGGTGGTTGAATGGTTTGGGGGGACTGGATACTTCTTCTGGGGACTCCAATCAAACACTTGACCTAATGGATGTTTTTCGTCCATCCGAGCCAAAGGAAATATGCTTTCCGCCTTAATGCTTGTCGAACTACTCTCGGACAGTTCGCTTTCTTTAATGATTGTCTCCTTCCATTCCGTCGGATCCTCCGATTTCCGCATTCTCGTGAACAGTCTCCTTTCCTGCCTGCCCAATTTTTCCTTGATTTCCTGTTCCTTTTCCCGGGTAATAATTTCCCCTAAGTTCTGGCGCTGGGGTTCTAGGTTCTGAGACAATTTGCTTAACAACTCCGTGACCGCACCTTCTACCTGAGACCGGGCCGATTTTTCTAGTGCCTCTACCGTACTTGCAAATCGCGGATAAAAATCATCACTCTTCGTCGGAATTTCGTCATCTTCGTCATCTTCGTCAAAATAACCTCTTCCTGCTGTCTTCTCGGTAATCTTTATTGTCCCTTCCTTCGTCGTGTTATTAAACAGCAAATTCCACTTATCCCAGAAGAAGATTTGATTATTCACCTCCTCCTTAACAGCCTCACTTACTTCCGTTCCGTTTCTATCTTGCAGGGGGTTTTCCTCTAAATTTTTTTTGAACTCTCCATAGATAGTCACCATATCTCCGATCGTTTTCCGCAGGGTGACAAAAGCTGCACTTTCCGTCGTCGGGATGTAATTGGGGATAATTTCTAAAATACCTTTGAGCTTGTGGAGTTCTTTACGCAACGCCTCAGCTTGACGACGAGTATCTTCATATAATTGCTTGACGCCATTCTTTTGCACGTGGTCGATCAGCAAATCTCGCAGCCTACTGATTCCCCCATCATCGCTAAAATCACGCAACTGTCGGCCCAATATACTTGGTCCTGAGTCTAGTAGCTTTTCACTCAATTGTTTCCATTTTTCCCGCAGCCGTTCGTCATCATCTTTACCCGGATACCTTTCCAGGTTAGGGGCAAACTCTGGGGAGCATACTTGTATGGTACTGTGACTTGACTGTAATTCCTGTAGGGCCCTCATCTGGGACAGCAGGACGATCTGCTCTTTTTTGGCAGTTAAATTTCTGGCACCCGTCATTGTCAGATTGAGAATTTCCAGTTCCTGGAGAATTTCTGATTCGGACACGAAACTTTCGACCAATTCATCAATTCTTTCTTCATCTGTGCCATCGATGGGTAAATGATTGAAGCGACCTACCCCTACCAGGATCCGGTCTCTGAGGTCAACTCCTCCTTTATCCTGTTCCATCATGCTGCGGATTTTACCACCGTTCTCCCCACCGGGTTGATTACCGTTGAGCAGAAGCAGGATAGTCTGGACTTCTTTTAACTCCCGCAGAGACAGGAACTTATCTCTGACACCCGAGTCAGCGGCCCCCAACCCGGGAAAGTCCAGGAGAACGAACCCCTGAGTCCCCTTCAGCAGAGACATATTCCAGATCTCCTTTGAGATCGTCGCTGTCACATCTACCCGACGGATCAAAGAGAAGCTATTAATCAGGTCTGCTGCTAATGGCCCGGCAAGATTCTGCCAGGGTGGGGGTGCCCCAGGCAATTGCTGAAAACTTAGTTCTAAAATACCCCCTGGCTTGTCTGCTAGTTTTAGCCCATCTTTGGCCGTAGCAGCATCTACCTGATAGACCCGATCGCAGATATCCTGACCATAGGCGCTGTAGGTCCGCACGAATGTTACCAGTTCCCGTAGGAGCGATCGCAGTTCGCTATTCTGGCCAGCATTCCAGGCTTGCTCGCACCATTTGAGAATAGCATTACTATCTACAGTCTGAGTCGGGGTCAAATTTTTCAGGGTCTCTTGCTGTACCTGAGGTAGTTGTGCCGCCTTTGCCCTCTGGGCCGTTTCTTCCAGCATGAACTTGAGGCATTCCTTTACCTCAGAGTGAGACAGGTACTTAATCGTAAACTGGTCCACCTTAGTGGTCTGGAGTGAGTCTGCCTGCCGCAGGTGGACGGCAGTTACGTTACCTGTAGTGGGGGTTTGACCGACCGGTAAAGCATCCGCGTAGCCGATCGAGCTTCCTAACAGCAAGGTTTTGCCGCTACTGAATTCTCCCATTACCCCGATCTTCACCGGCGACGATGCTAGTTCTACTGTTTTGGTGGCTGCTTGTCTGAGGCTTTCCAGACTCTGACGGAGATCCAGTGGCACCCAGTCGGGCAACTGCTGGTTGTCCACCGCCTCTAGTCCCTGGAGGACCGATTCTCCATATTCCTTATATTGGCCCAGTTTTTCTAGTTCCATCAAGTAGCTCTTCTGTGTCATATTTACATCATCTTAGCTGATTAACTTCAATTGTCTCAAATTAGGTCAATATCTTTCTCTCGGACGGTGCTCTCGGGTGTGGTCAAAACCCGTCGTTCTAACATGAACTCTCCCAGTTACCTCCAAAAAACCCGCATCTACGGCTGGCGCCGCGCTGCGCGATCGGGGGGAATCGCGCAGGGGGGGGCAACTAATGCATAACCACACTTCACTGTTGAGGTTTGAAACCTCTCGGTTGAGGTTTCAAACCTCTCGGTTGGGTTTTTAAACCTCTCGGTTGGGGTTTGAAACCTCTCAATTGGGGGTTTAAACCTCTCGGTTGGGGTTTGAAACCTCTCAATTGGGGTTTGAAACCTCTCGGTTGGGGTTTGAAACCTCTCAATTGGGGTTTGAAACCTCTCGGTTGGGGTTTGAAACCTCTCGGTTGGGGTTTGAAACCTCTCGGTTGGGGTTTGAAACCTCTCAGTTGGGGTTTGAAACCGGTGTGGTCTTGCGCCCGTTAGCAACTGTTCATCGTGAGGCCCGCCTTCGCGAGATCCTAGGGGGGATCTCCATGCCTTGTAGCGTATCAACGGGTTTTGACCCGGGGTTCTCACGATCGGCTCGTATAAATGGGCGTGATGCGAGGAAATTACCAGAAATTACCAGTTTTTCAGTCGTCTGCTGAAGAACTTCCGAACGGGTTACAATGGTACGGCTCGCGAATATATTAGATGAAAAACTTACCGCAAGTGATGGTCAACAATCCTGACAAGGCAACAACCACAAAGTTAACCGAAAGCGCGATCGCTCTGGGCAGTAACCTGGGGGACTCCCTGGCCACCCTCGAAGCGGCCCTTAAAACCCTCGATCGAACGCCCGGCATTACCGTCAAAACCTACTCTAGCTGGTACAAAACTGCCCCCATTGGTCCATCACAACCGGATTATCTCAACGGCTGTGCTATCCTAGAAGTACAACTAAATCCCCAAGAATTACTCAAGAATCTACTAGGCATTGAAGACCAGTTTGGCCGAGTCCGTCAAGAACGTTGGGGCCCGCGAACCTTAGACTTGGATTTACTTTTATTTGAGGATTTAATTCTCTCTACGCCCGAACTGCAAATACCGCACCCGCGCATGACCCAGAGAGCTTTTGTGTTGGTACCATTGGCGGAAATAGCTCCGGACTGGATCGAACCAGTCTCCGGAGATGCGATCGGCCAACTGGTGGAAAAAGTAGACGGTTCTGGAGTAACTTTATCTATCAAGCGGAACTAATCATCCGACGGTGTCCCCCGGGTAGTGCGAGTAGCGCTCCCGGGGGACACCGATCGCAAATCCTCTTCCACACTTCGCGCTGCGATCGCGCCGTGACCTACTGCTGTTGCGACACAGGGATCCCGAGGATTTGCCACATCTCCAGCAGCGTAAACATTAGGAATAGATGTACGCATAAATTGATCCGTCGCTATATATCCTCCTGAATTCAGTTCCAGAGTACCCACCCGTCCAACATCTAACAGTTGAACTATCTCCTCTATGTTGGGCGCAAAGCCCATGCGAAAACATATATAGTCTAGCAGCAGCCCTTGTTCCGGGTTGTTTCCCTCTTTGAAAGTGAGATAAATTTTCTCTCCGCGCCGATCGAATTGATCGAGAGTTGCTGGTTTGTGCAAGGTGATTTTCCCAGCTTCTACATACTCGAAAACCCTTTTTTGGTTCATACCGAATCCTCGCAGCTGGGAGCGAACAAACAGGTGAATATGTTTGGCAGTATCCGCAAGCATTGTTGCTGTTCCTAGTCCGTTATCGCCACCACCCACTACAGCAACTACCTGGGAGTGAGTGATGGGAATAGCGCCCGGATTAAAGCAAACACGCTGTGATGACAAAAGCTGGTTACTCCCTGCAATAGATTCTATGGTTTCGTACCCTTTAAATCTTTGACCTGTGGCAATAACTATGGCTTGCGCGATAATTTCATGTCCCCCCATGAAGAGCCTGAAATTATCTCCACGGATAATGCGTTTCAGTTGAGAACCGTATAGCGTCGGAATAAGTTCGACCTCAATATGTCGGCGGAATTCCTGGGCAAGCTCCTTTCCAGTCTTTCCAGAGACTCCCAGATACCATTTGTTGTGAAATGGGTTAATGTTTTGCAAACCTCCAATATCTTTGCTTTTTTCGATGATAATTGGGTAAAAACCGAGGTATTTCAACCAGAGAGCACAAGACATACCCGCTGGTCCGCCTCCAATGATGCCAATAATTTTCTTCATGATTATTCTGTTGTCAGTTGTCAGTACCATTTCTATAGCATGTGATTCTGGAAGAGAGCAAAAATCCCCATTGATTCTGCTTTCGACATGCTCCCCTTCAACAGACTTTACCATAAACGATTCTGGGCGATCGCAATCTTGCCCGATAAACACACATCAACATCTGTGCCTGCATCTCCTTTGCGGTTGATATCATCTCCCACATAGAGATACCCATCTCCTTGCTTGACGAACTCCGTAAGTAGGGGACGGGTACAGAGGGAACAAAAGACAATCTCCGGATCGGGTGCGCCCGGTTCTAGGTGGGGAAAATTGACCGTCCATAAGGTTCCCGACTCAGGCAGTTGAGCTAATAACTTTTCCAACACCCTCACCGCCCACGGCGTCGCCCTTTCCCAGTCCAGTTCCCAGTCGCTTCTCTTAAAGTGAGACAAAGCGATCGCTGGGATCCGATGTATCGTGGCCTCTCTGGCCGCCCCTATTGTTCCCGAGCAATAAATGTCCGAGCCCATATTGCAACCAGCATTAATCCCAGAGACAACAAAGTCGATATCGTCGTAGAGATAGTTGAGTCCCAGACGAACGCAATCAGCTGGCGTACTGTCTACACTCACCTCACTGGGCGATCGCCATGCCACTGGAATGACTGTGCGAATATTGACCTGATGTCCACAGCCTGACTGGTGGTGTAAGGGCGCAACTACCACAATGCGATCGGTCGTTACTTGGGATAATGCTCTGTGTAATGCACGAATGCCGTCCGCATCAATCCCATCATCATTGGTTACTAAAAATGTCACGATCTTCCCATCAGTAAATTAACAAGGGACAAAAGCTAGAGCCCGGTGGTGGCATCTAACCACATTACCCCAAACAGGTCATGACCAACACCATAGCCTGGTTGTTGCGTGGCTTCCAATTTTCCCAACACTTGAGCTAGCATAGACTCTACCTTCTGTCGGCGAAGATGTTTTTCAGAAATCAGTTGCAATTCTTTCTGGGCGGCTGCCTTAAATCCTTGAACTTCAGGGGCAACTCAACAGGATCCACCGCCAAATATCCCCCCAAAACTGCTGTTGCGTCACCCACCAAACTGTTCCACCAGCCAGAGAATTTCCTGAAGAAATCCAAGATGTTATCTGGTGCCGATCCTAACTCGACTTGGAAGATCAGTTGGCTCAACTCTGTCTCTTGTGAGGGATCGAGCAAACTATTTACTAGGTTGCGATACTTGGGCAATTCTGGGTTAAATTGTCCCGTTGAGGTATGGCGCCCCACCATAATGGAGCGATCGAAAAACTCAAACTTCTCAACTGGACAGCCGACGGCATCAGCTGCCTCCTGCATGACCTCTTGCAAGTGTTGATGGGAGTAAAAACTCATCCATGTGGGTTCTGCATTGCCTTCGCTCTCGAAAAAGCTCATAGCGTAATCCCAACGGCTTTCTTTCCATTTAGGCGTCCACTCGATACTGTAGCGCCCCAATACATCCACAACCACTGCACACCGGGAGCGATTTTCGCAAGCATTCTCCGCAATTTTCTTTAGAGCTTGGTTTAGCTCGTCGTGAGTCAGATGAGAGTAGGGAACTCCACAAGAAAGGTATACATCAAAGGGTCGATGGAACTCCCTAGTCCTCAGATCCGCACATTCAAACCTCACGTTACTGTGGTTGCCATATAGCTCATTGGCAGTTTCCACCATTTGGGCACTGATATCAACTCCCAAGTAATCTAGCTCATAGCTGCTACCTAGTTCCGAGTCCTCTAACAATAGCCTTGACAGCAAAACATATCCATCACCCGTGCCCGAACCGACATCAAGAACCCGTAGCTTTCCTCCCCCTCGTTCCCTGGCTCTGCCTGGGAACGCCAAGCCCCATTGCGCGATCGCCTGCTTAAACACTGAACGAGAGAATGGCTCTTCCCACTCAACTTTTACACCGTCACGACGACTTTTCGATAAGTAATGTTGAACCGCATTTGTTTCGTCGTATACCGTCTCTATCTGCTTTGGAGTTACTTTCATCGCTATCTAGGATAGTGTTAATTTCCCAAACTTTTTGCCCCAACAAGTCATAATTACACCTTCAAGGTTATATCCGATGGGTTAAAAATCAGTCAATACTTTAACTAGCAACCTATTGAGCTGATTTTTTCTCCTTTGCCAGTCCCTCCCTACTTAAATTATACTTAAAGTATCTAAAACAGCTTTAACTTTAGACACTTCATGAGTTCTGAGCAGATCGCTTTTTCCTAATCCTGCAAAAACTGCCGTCATAACTTGAGAACTTCTGAATTCTTCCCCAAAAACTTCCAATGCCGTGGGGATCACATTGAAAACAGGAAACCCTAATCTCCTTAGTCTAAAAGCCTTTAAAAGGGTTTCTATTTGATATCTTAGCCTACTTGAGGCATTTTTGTATTGGTAGTAAAAATTTGTGTATCCCAGGCCGAATCCTGGATCGATAAAAATCTTTTTCACTCTCATTTTCGTGGCAATTTCGATCTCTTTTCCAAAATAATCGTACAGTAAGTCAATTGGATATTTCCCTAAATTGAAGTCAAACTCCCCTACATCTCTAGCATGTTTTCCTTGAATGTAACACATAATAATTGCCGCATCGAAATCAGCCACTAATCTATACATTTCTTCACTCTTCTCAGTCCCCGTAAAGTTGATGACGTTTGCCCCTGCCTTTAAACATTCTCTAGCAACTTCTGGGTAATAGGTGTCAACTGAACTCAATACACCTTCTTGACTGAAAGTTTGAATAATAGGCAGCAGTTGACTTGTTTGTTTAAATTCATCAGCCCTCTCTGCGTTTTTTGCAGTAGCCTCAGCTCCAATATCGATGATGTCGGCCCCTTGAGCTGTGAGAACCTTGCCACGACGAATCGCTTGCTCGGGAGTATAACAGATGCCGTGCTTATACCAAGAATCAACGGAAAGATTGATGACTCCTAAAATGGCTGTTTGAGAATTAAACTTAAATTCCTTATGACCAATGGTGAACTCTTCCACTTCGGCATTGTAGTCCTCCTTATATTTGTCATAAATTTCGTATATATCTGCGAGATTCAACATTTAACCTCCGTTCATTGTCTTTTCTCTGTTTTGAATTTACCAAGTTGACATGTTCCCGATCGCGCAGCGTGGCGCAGCCATAAACTACAACCGCAAACCCCCTGCAACTTCCAAATTTTGTCCTGTGATGTAATCAGCTTCAGGACTGATAAAGAAACCCACCGCATCGCTGATTTCTTTTAATGTTGCGGGTCTTTTCGTTGGCAATAGCGGGATACATTCCTCTAAACCAATGGAATTTTCAGCAACTCCTGGGGAAACTACATTTGCGGTAATTTTGTCCTTAATTAACTCCTTCGCCAGAGACTTAGTATAGATAATGATACCAGTTTTAGCAATTTTATAGGCTGTCCGTTGCTCATCTGCTATCAGATGTTGGGCCGTAGCGAAGGCAAAGTTAACTATCCGCCCCCAACCGGCTGCCTTGAGATAAGGAATTATTGCTTGAGTAACATAGAAAGTGCAATTGAGGTTGGAATCAATTATTTGATGCCATTCCTCTACAGATACTTGTTCTATTGGTTTGTACAAAAAGTTTCCCACGTTATTTACTACCACTGATAAGCCTCCCAGTTGTTCTGCTGCCGTTTCTACTAGAGACTTAGCTTGCTCTGGTTTGGTAATATCTGCTTGCAGGGCAATTGATTTTACTCCGTGGGTAGCAGCTTCTTGACTCCCTTGTTTTGCTGCTTCGGCACTTTTATTATAGTGAAATGCGACATCAAATCCTTTATTTGCGAGGTCCAGAGCGATCGCCCGTCCTATTCCCACCGTCGATCCTGTTACCAGGGCCTTTTTCAACACTATTTTCACTCCTCCTGAAGCCGTTGAATATAGTCGGCAATCAACACGCGCGTATAACTATTGAGAGGATAGGATATTGCCTGTTGGGGAGTCACCCAGGCCCATTCGACAATTTCTTCGTTGGGCCTAATGGTTTCACTGGCTGAGAAGGCATAGTAGTTGATCATGATGAAATGGGCATCCCGGACAAATTGCGGGTCTAGCACAGCCTCTTGTAATAATGCGAAGCGTACTTGGGTCAATTCTAGACCGACTTCTTCTCTAAATTCTCTGGCTAGTGCTGCTTCTAGGGTTTCGCCCCATTCTACTTTACCACCCGGTACACCCCAGGTGCCCCGCCACTTGGTAGTTTTAACAATCAGAACTCGTCCAGCGCCATTAACAACCAGTGCCCCTACCGTAGTCAAGGGAAACTGCTTTGATACAGATGCTTGTTCTATTGTATTTTGATTTGCGAGCACTTGGTCTGTCAAACTCATTATGTCCGTTTTTTTTTGTCCAGTAACTTGCCCGGTAACTCGTCCCGTCGTTCCCGATCATTATACTGCTATCGTGTCAATTGCACAAATTTTCTTGCCAAATCGGTTGTAATCTGCTCTGGCTATGGGTTCCGATTTATCCGGCACGGTGGGCGATCGGGAAAAATTCAGCAATTCCAAGTATAGACTGCTGAGACCGATTTTGCTCAAAAAACTGCTTTTTTGTCTGGGTTTGGCTGCTTGCAGCTAGTTGCAGTTGTACCTGCACCGCATTGCTCCCATGCTACGCAGGTCGGCAACAGTCGGTAATCTAGCGATCCCAAAAAAGAACAGTGATTTCCCGGAATAAGGGTAAGACGATCGGGTTAAACTGGACAGAAGCACCAATAGATTGAAATCAAACCACCAAGCGAAAGTGACTCTTACTCTGTCAGCAGAAAACTCCCACCCCCTTAAGGCTACCCCAGAACGACCGATATGGCGCGGTCTCATTGAAACCTACCGCAATTATCTGCCAGTAACTGAAACTACCCCAGTTATCACTTTACTGGAGGGGAACACTCCCCTAATTCCGGCTCCGGCGATCGCGGAGCAGATCGGCAGACAGGTACAAGTATATGTCAAATTTGACGGTCTCAACCCCACGGGCAGCTTCAAGGACCGGGGGATGACGATGGCGGTTTCCAAGGCCAAGGAAGAAGGTGCCCAGGCAGTAATTTGTGCTAGCACCGGCAATACATCAGCATCAGCAGCAGCCTATGCCCGGCGGGGCGGACTGAAAGCATTTGTGATCGTTCCCGATGGCTATATCGCCCTAGGAAAATTAGCTCAAGCTTTAGTTTACGGTGCAGAGGTGCTGGCAATCAAGGGAAATTTTGACCGCGCCTTGGAAATTGTCCGGCAGATGGCGGCGGATTATCCCGTCACCCTGGTAAACTCAATCAATCCCTATCGTTTAGAAGGTCAGAAGACTGGTGCCTTTGAGGTAGTAGATGATTTAGGGGATGCCCCCGACTGGTTGTGCGTTCCCGTGGGCAATGCTGGCAACATCACTGCTTACTGGATGGGATTTTGTCAGTATCATCAGGAGGGAAAATGCGATCGCCTGCCTCGGATGATGGGATTTCAAGCCGCCGGTGCCGCTCCGATCCTCGCCGGTAGGCCCATAACAGATCCAGAAACATTAGCAACCGCCATTCGCATCGGTAACCCCGCTAGCTGGTCAAAGGCGATCGCGGCCCAAGAAGCGAGTCAGGGACAATTTGCAGCTGTTACAGACGAAGAAATTCTGGATGCCTACCGGTTGCTAGCCAGTGGCGAAGGGATTTTCTGCGAACCAGCATCTGCTGCATCGGTAGCGGGTTTGCTGAAGCTCAAAGAGCAAGTGCCAACGGGAGCGACAGTGGTTTGCGTCCTGACTGGTAACGGTTTGAAAGACCCGGATATCGCCATTAAACATAGTAACAATCCCTTGCAGCGAGGAATTGAACCAGATATCGCCTCGGTAGCTCAAGCAATGGGGTTTTAGTCAGTGCCGTAGGACCGCTCCTTTGTCTGTCAGTGGTTAGCGATCGTTCGTTGTATGCCTGACGCCAAACCGTGGGAACCTGGTTAGCAGTAAACTCACAACTAACACCCACAACTAACAACTGACCGCTAACCACTGACAATTACAACCCCAAGTTTTCATTACTCTAACTTAAAAGATAACCAAAATCCCACCGATATTAACAAGAGATCGTGACAGCAGATATTAGCGAAATAATCCAAAATGGAATCCTATTCGACATGAAAAACTGGGAAAATTTATCCTCAAATACTGATAACCTACCCGCAATAATCGATCGCTTGTTTTTGATTATGCAAGAGCGAAATATAGATTATCTTCTCGTCGGCGGAGTCGCATTGCTCAGTTATATAGAAGGTCGTAACACGCAAGACATTGATTTAATTATAGCAAAAACAGATCTGAATTACGTCCCAGAAATTCAGATTATAGAAGAAAACAAAGACTTTGCTTTCGGTCAATTTAATAACCTGAGAGTAGACTTGCTTTTCACACAAAACTTCTTGTTCGATACGGTAATCAGAAATTGTGTCGCCGAACGCCAATTTGGCGAGCGTTTAGTTAAATGCGTCACAGTAGAAGGACTAATTTTACTCAAACTGTATGCCTTACCATCCCTTTATCGACAAGGACAATTTTCGCGAGTTAGCATTTATGAAAACGACATTCTCCTATTAATGCTTAACTATAACATCGATATCTCTCATCTTTTTCAGACTCTCACTCCTCATGTTTTGGTTACAGACTTACAAGAAATTCAGAACGCAGTAGCAGACATTCAGGCGCGGATACAACGTTTTCAAGCGCAAAAGCGGAATTTAGATGGCTCTGAGTAACATCATAAGCAATTGGTAAATTCTCTCATTCAAAATTATTGCATACAACTATCAACTATCAACTATCAACTGTCAACTGTTCCCATGGCTGCGCCACGCTGCGCGATCAGAAGATGCTTCCTTTTGGACCCGGTTTTTATTCAGCTGCTCGATCGCGTCTACCAGAGCCGATGTTAAACTTTGTTTAGTATGGGCATGTTGCTCTTTTTCTGCTTGCAGTGCCAGGGCCAGGCGATCGCGCTCCCCGAGGGCGTTGAGTAATTTCTGCTTCAACTCTGCTGGTATTTGTAACTCTTCCACCAGTGGGGCGATGGCTTCATCACAAATAGCTTCTCCTGCTATTCCGGAATCATCTGTCCGATGCCCTTGCAGTTCCTGAATTTTCGCCTTGAGTACGGCTGGCGCCGCGCTGCGCGATCGGCAATCTTTTCCTGCGCTAACTGGGCCTCTTTGCGACGCTGCTGTGCTTCCGTTTCGTAGAGTTTATGCCAGTTATCCGCGCTGGCAGAGGCCCGATCGCGTTCCTGTTATGCTTGGATTAATTGCTGTTGCAGTATCTTTATTTGTTCATTATTCATTTTCCCCTTCTTTCTTGCTGATTACCCTGAGGAACACTATCAACTATCAACCTCCTAATAACAACTGAGTAATTGCCATAGGTGCTGGCAAAATAATCATCAATAATAAACTTATTGCTAACAAGCCAGCCAAGTCGCGCCAGTTATCCAGTCTACTCACATCATTCAAAGCTGGTTCGTCATAGACCGGCATAAACAAGAGGACGATCGCCCACAAGAAAAATTCCCGCTTAATCATTGCTAGAATCAGAACTAAGAATCGAGTCACGTGACCAATGAGTACAGCGGTGCGTTGCCCAAATATAGCGTGGACAACATGACCTCCGTCTAGTTGTCCCACTGGCATCAAATTCAGGGCCGTAACCACCAACCCCAAATAACCAGCTACAGCCACAGGATGGAGTTGAATCGCGCTGTCTGGCGTTAAAGCACTGCCTAAGACCAATTTACTCAGAAGGACGAGTAAGGTAGATCTCTTGGGGTCGAGGGCCGTGAAGCTCAATAAGTTAGCATCGGGGTTTTCCGGTACTACCTGGGAATGGGCTAATCCCCACAGCAATAAAGGTAATGTAGCAACTAGACCTGCCACTGGTCCCGCAATGCCCACATCAAATACTGCTTTGCGGTTAGGGATTGCCGAACGAATTTGAATGAAGGCTCCAAAGGTGCCCAGGAAAAAAGGCACTGGGATAAAATAGGGAAGGGTGGTACGGATGTCATAATGCCGCGCTGTCAGATAATGACCTAATTCATGGATGCCCAGAATCAACATCAGCGCCAAGGCATAGGGCATGCCCAAAAGTAACAGTTTGGGGTCGGCAAAAACTGCTTCTCTCGATACTCCTGCAATCGAGATCGTCCCGATGAAGGTGGTGGTAACACCCGTAACAGCTAGCAGTCCCAAGGCCAGACCCGGTCGCGTCAGCGTCGGCTTTTTAGCCGTGGAATTAACATGGGGATTAGGAAACAGGGTAAAGAAGGGTTGGGATTGATTATTCCAGCCTTCTTGAAACAGCACCAAGAAGCGATCGCCAAATTCAGCCTCAATATTAGACCGAATCCTCTGATATGCTACCTCCGGTGTTGCGCGCAGCCGCCCCCGACAGACCACAACTTGAGGTCTATACTCAATCTCGGTGAGGTAGTAGACCGACCAAGGAAAACAGTCTTTGAGTTTGGTTTCCGATGTGCGATCGAATTGCAGGGTAGGTTGCTGCTGAACAGATGTACGACTTTGAGCTTGCTGCTGCCCGGCCTGACGCCGTGGCATCCCCTGGCTTCCCAGCCGCACTAGCAACCAGTACAATAATGGACAAATCAGAAACGGTCCCCAAATCAGCACCCGTGGCGGCGGCGTATTCTCGCCATAGATCGAAGTCCACCCCGTCCAAATCAGCGCCGGTGTCATGAGTACCAGCCACAAGAGCCATACTGGCGTCCGGGTGATGCCAGCAACGCTACGCCCGACAATAAAGTAAGTAATCAGTCCCAAAAATATTAACCAAAAAATCATGCCATCCCACCGCTACGCTTCACCCAAACAACCACGGGGCCTCCGGGTCATTCACCCGGTTCGGCTTGCCTTTATTATAGTCTCTCTGGTGGCGCCTTGTTTTATGTCACTTACTCCCCTCACAGCAAGGGTACCCTGCGCCATTGCGGACTTCCAAAACCTTTCACTGGCCCAGACAGCTTCAAAGGGTGCAGCGCTTGCCCTTGCGTTTTAGCCCCGAAACACTCAATTTTATTTGTCCAGGTGCTCGTACTGGCTTTTTGCGAGAGGGGCGATCGCTCGGGATCGTCTGAGATAAACGCAGCTGGATTTAAATGCTTTGTGTAAAGTCCCAAACCTGCTCTTTTAATCATAAATATACTATCATATAACTGGCAGATAACGATTACTTAAGAATCTGAAGAGGAAAAAGATGAAAAACAACTCGATCGAATCATGGATGAGGTATGTTGCTGCTAGAGGCGCAGCATTCGGCAGTGCCTTGACCCTCAGTGGGATGATGATGTTATCATCAGGACTGGAGAAAACGCCAGTCCTGGCACAGGAAAATCGCAACAAACTGAGTTACAGCCAACTGTTAGAGAAAATTGAGGCCGGGGAAGTTAGTTCTGTTGAGATTAACTCGGAGCAAAATATTGTCCGAGTCAAGTTAGATGATGAAAACGAAACGATCGATGTAAGAATATTCGATCGCAATCTTGAGCTGCTGGATGCTCTGAAAGCAAATCAGGTAGAATTTGGAGAGCAGCGGACTCCTTCTAGCAGTGCGCTTATGGGTATATTAACAAATTTGCTGTTGATTATGCTGTTGATTACGGGATTGATGATGATTTTGCGTCGTTCCTCTCAGGCGACGGGTCAAGCAATGAATTTTGGCAAATCCCGAGCGCGCTTTCAAATGGAAGCAAAAACAGGAGTAAATTTCTCAGATGTGGCGGGAATTGAAGAAGCTAAGGAAGAACTGCAAGAAGTGGTGACTTTCCTGAAAAGCCCCGAACAGTTTACAGCCCTGGGGGCAAAGATTCCCAGAGGGGTGCTGTTAATCGGTGCCCCGGGCACGGGAAAAACTCTGATGGCCAAGGCGATCGCGGGGGAAGCGGGGGTGCCATTTTTCAGCATTTCGGGTTCGGAATTTGTGGAGATGTTTGTTGGTGTCGGGGCGTCGCGGGTGCGGGATTTGTTTAGAAAGGCGAAGGAAAATGCTCCCTGTCTGGTGTTTATTGATGAAATAGATGCGGTGGGACGGCAACGGGGCACCGGAATTGGTGGCGGGAATGACGAACGGGAGCAAACTCTCAATCAGTTGCTCACGGAAATGGATGGATTTGAAACGAACAATGGGATCATTATTATTGCCGCAACTAACCGCCCTGATGTTTTGGATACGGCCCTGCTGCGACCGGGTCGGTTTGACCGTCAGGTGATCGTGGATCTGCCGACTTATAAGGGGCGTTTGGGTATTTTGCAGGTCCATGCCCGCGATAAGAAGTTGGATCGGTCTGTGGATCTGGAGGCGATCGCCCGACGTACTCCTGGTTTTTCTGGGGCGGATTTAGCTAATGTTCTCAATGAAGCAGCAATCTTGACAGCCCGTCGCCGCAAAGAGGCGATTACACCTTTAGAAGTTAGCGATGCGATCGATCGGGTGACGATTGGCTTGACCTTAAATCCCCTGCTAGATAGCAAGAAGAAGCGGTTGATTGCCTACCACGAGGTGGGTCACAGCTTGGTGAGAACCCAGTTGAAAAATGCTGACCCCTTAGATAAAACTACAATTCTGCCCCGATCGGGAGGGATTGGTGGTTTTTCTAGTTCGGTGCCCGATGAAGAGAGGGAAGGTCTCTACAGTCGGGCTTGGATCTTGGACAAGATTACCGTTAGTCTGGGGGGAAGGGCAGCAGAGATAGAGGTATTTGGCGCAGATGAGATCACTGATGGCGCTAACAACGATCTTAAAAAGGTGACTGACTTGGCCAGGAGGATGGTAACTCTCTATGGCATGGGAGATCTGGGACAATTGGCTTTGGAAAATCCCGGTAACGAGGTGTTTTTGGGTCGCGATTTGATGCCTCGATCTGAGTATTCTGAGGCCGTGGCAACTCAGATCGATCGCCAAATCCGGGATATTGCCATGGCCTGCTATGAAAAAGCCCGCCAGATCCTCCGCGAACATCGACCCCTCATGGATATCCTCGTGGATCTGCTACTGGAACGAGAAACGATCGAAGGAGATGAATTCCGCAAAATTGTTGCAGAATATACCGAAAATACTGCCGACAAACTGGTAAAAAGTCTTTAATAGCAATTATCTTCGGCTTCGCTGCCAATTTCGGTGTTGACGTCCAGAGTTGTACATGGCTTTCAGCACCAGGGCTGGATCTACCCATTTGTTAGCATACTTCAGCCCCCAATGCAAGTGGGGGCCATTAGTGCGACCGCTCATACCTACGCGAGCAATTCTTTGGCCAGTTAACACTTGTTGACCCTGCCAAAGTTGGATACCCCCATCCCGATCGAGCAAATAGGGGCGACCATCTGCCGATAATACATCACCTTTGAGGTGACAATAGATATGTTTCCAATTGCCTGATTGAATCATAATTCCGGTGCCACATTTGCTATCTGACCAAACTTCGACAACTTTGCCACTCCACCAACTGCGAATGTAGCTACCTTGCGGGGCTGCCAGGTCTAAGCCATAATGAAAGCCCTGATATGGATATTCGCGGTAGCCAAAACCGGAACTATAGTCCTGAAAATTTTCTACTGGAAAGGAGCCCTTTTGCCAAATATTATTTTCTGCTGGGTTGGCGGCAACTTCTAAAGCCTTGGTATTCTTTAGTTGCGACGGTATGACCAGCATTCCTGCTAGACTCAGCCCTGTTATTAATAGTATTATAGTATTTGGCTTCATTTCTTTACTCCTATGGGACATTGAGCATTATATAATAACTTGAAGTGGTTATCCTTTATGTATTCTCAATGAACAATTCTCACCGAACAACTAACAACTAATCGAGTGTGATAATTGTCACATACATTGCTGACTGCTATCACTCAAGGGGCTGTCTGGGATCATATGGATACTCTATTGCCATCACTCAATCTGCCGCAAAACATCACATGACTTGGGCGACTACCATCACGAATATTCTGGGGATCGTGGTTAACAATATCAATATAGGTAAAGCTAAGAGATAATAAGGAGTTATAACAATGTCGAATATATCTAGAATCTTATATTCCAAAAGCCGCTACTACGGTGAAGTAAAACCAGAGAATTTGGTGTTTAATGCGAATCTACAGGAATTTGCTCAGCGGGTAAGTTACATCAGTAGTTTTGCTAGCAGCGGTAAGATTACCTTAGATCAGGCATTCTCAGACATTGAATCCCTATGGCAAAGGTTGGAGGAATCGAAAAAACAGTTGGGAGTGGGTTAGCATTATTTTTTGACTGAATCAAACTCTTCTTTCCCTGGTGCCTTGAGGGCTACTTCGATCGCTTTTAAAGCTGACCGAGGCTAAAATAATGGGAGCATCTGGTGTTTTGTAATTTAGCCCGCCCTTCGGCTAACGCTCAGGGACCACGCAGGCGGGTATGGAACCTGTAGCTGGACTCTTTAGGGTTCGGACGGCAATGAAAATATGAGATGCGCCCAAAATAATGCCTGTCGTCGGCAGTATACATAACGTCGGAGGACGTCGGAGGGGGAAATTTATTGAATTAGATGGATGCTCGCCAACACCTCCTCGGGTAAGATATGCTATGGAACTGATGCTATGGGAGCCCTGCAAATCCAGATGCAATCCCGGGGAACGAGTTCAGTTTCTTTACAGAGAATTTCATAATTTAGGTGGCTGAGAAATTTTTCCATGATCCCATCTGTCATGACGGAGAAGGCGGTGCCCTCGCGACGCCCTAAGAGGTTGCCTGGGTAGTCGTTAAGGAATTTCTGCCACCCTAGGGGAGTGAGGATGTTGCTGTGGTGAAAGATGCACAGACGCTTCCCCCGCATTAGTCTGGGGATCTGGGTTAAGTAGTTGTAGATGTCTCTTGGTTCTATATGCACCATCGTGTCATAGCTAAAGCAGACATCGATAGTTCCTGGGGCAATGTTGTCTAAGCTTAATCCGTCTAGCTTGATATAAGATATGTTTTCGTCCCCTAGCCTTTTTCTAGTTGCTTGCAACATGTGGCTAGAAATATCGGCACATACTAGCTGTTGACAGTGCTTTAGCAATAAAGCTGCTGTTTTGCCGCCGCCAACCCCAATTTCTAACACCGTATCTGCTTTGTTGATGTAGGGGGCGATCGCCTGCTGTTCGATCAGAGATGCATATTCTGCGAGGGTGTTAGCGGCCCCGGCATTTTTGCCATTCCACTCATCGCCGATGTATGCTTGTCCTGTACTCTGCCAAGACTGGGCGTAGGCGTCCCACGCACCCTCGTAATCGATTTTCGGTGCTGCTTCTGTCATATCTTCATATTCCCAAAAAGTTCTGCCCAGATAGCTTGCTAGTTGCTGGTTGTAGGGTTTAAAATATTTTTCTAGCATCTGGCGCAGGTGCTTGTCAAGGGAGGAGACTGGATAATCTCCCATATTGTGCTTGCGGTATTCAGCTTGTTGATAGATGGGGATTTTCAGGAACTGGAAAACTTGACTGACCATCGCGGCGGGGTTTGCGTAGAAGTCTTCACTTTTGAGAATCAAGAATTCTTCTATAGGAAAGTATTGCATCCAGTGGCGCAGCTGTTGGATGTAAATACCTCGGGATAGGTAGCTGTAATGGCGGTGGTTGAAGCTGTGATAGTTGGGCTCGGCGATTATTTTAGCTACTTCTCCTTCCAGTCTGGCGGCCTCTGAGGCGATCGCCTCTTCCAGAGTCAGGGACTCGAACCCCAGCCTGACTTCATGATAATAGTGGGAAATCGCTCTGTCTACGGGGTCTCGGAGTAAGGCGATCGGCTTCACTTGGGGATACAGCTGGTGGAGGCGCTGGGGGACGAGGGGATGATAGATATAGTAAGGACTTGCTTCTCCTGTCAGCATCTGTAGTTGGGATGCTGGGGTAAATTGTGAGGAGTACCACTCTACTCCTTTGTCAAAGTTCAAGTCAAAGAAATGTAACTCTTTCTCTGCTGCTGGGGCGATCAGGGGATGTTCGATCAGATAGCTGTACAGCGATGTCGTGCCGCATCTTTGCCCCCCGATAATAATAAAGTCTGGCATCACGATCTATTTTTTATCCTTTTGGATTGTTTTTGTAAGGCAACTTTTTCAGAGCGCTTCTGGACTTCCTGCTTGCGGTTGGATGATTTATGCCCGACCCTCGTAATGATTTTTCTCTTATTATAATTATAGACAATAAATAACATTTATCTGAGCCCACTCCCCCACTATCCTGGTGGGCGGTGCCCAGTTAACGGGACTGAGTGAAATTAATTTTGTTCTCTTACTTTTGGATGTCGGACACGAAGGTAGGAGTTGACCACTACGTCAGACCGCCGGTGCCGAAAAATATCTGCTAGAGACATTAACATTTTTGCCCATGCTGAGTACAATATAAAAAGCGATCGCTATGCCATGACCAATTCAGCCAAACTTTTGATTAGGGATTTTATTCTCCCAAACAAGAGAGTTTCCCGGGGTCAGTTATTGTCCAGTATAAACTTATTGGTTCTGGGAGGCAAGACCATGCGCACGGAATCTGAATATTACCAACTGCTTGAAACTGCTGGCTTTCAATCCCCCAAATTGATTAAAACCAAAAAGATGATAGACTATATAGAGGCAGTTTTGGTGTAAGATTACGGAGGCAAAAGCGGTTAAGACGACATCGGGGTGGGGCGATCGCCTGAGGCGGGCGGGCGAGGGTGAACTCGACCTTGTGGTAATTGCGAGGTCGAAGTATATACCATACAATTAGCAATAGGGCTACGCGCACTAGCTGCTGCGCAGCACTTCGCATAGGTATAAGCGATTAGCCATTAGCTTTCCATGACTCAAGTAACTCTAGATGCCCTAATAACGGGAGCAATATCGGGGAAGATAGCAAGCTTTCCTACCGATACTGTCCCCGCACTAGCAACCAGACCCGACCAAAGTGAGTTAATCTTCATCGCCAAGCAGCGTTCTCAAGATAAACCCCTGATTCTCATGGGAGATACTATTAACACATTGCTTTCATTCTGTCAAGGAACGCCTGCAGAAATGGCAGTTTGGCAGCAGGTGGCCCAAACATACTGGCCGGGTGCTTTAACATTGGTGTTGCCAGCGTCGGAACGGGTGCCCAGGGCCATGCACCCAAAAGATCCAACCTCGATCGGGCTGAGGATCCCCAAGCACCCGATCGCCCTACAAATCCTGGCCGAAACTGGCCCTCTCGCCACCACCAGTGCTAACCGGTCGGGAAGACCGCCCCTGCTGTCAATGGCGGAAATAGCAGCAGAGTTTCCCGAAGTGCTGACTCTATCCCCTTGCGATTGCGATCGGCCAACTGTGCTACCAGCAAGCGGAGTCCCCACCACTGTGGCAAAATGGACTTCTAAGGAGTGGGAAATTATACGACAGGGAGCGGTTAAATTTCAAAGCCAATCCCTACAATGAGCAATAAGCAATTAGCAAAGAAAAACTCTTATGGGCCCGAGCAACTTGGTTTATTTACTGGCGGGACTGGGCATCGGCGTAGCAAGTAGGAGTCTATGGCAGACCAAAAGCCGCCGGCTGGAGAACTCAAAAGCTTCAGAAGGAGACGGGTCGGAGATCGAAGCTTGTCAAGAGAAACTCCAGCAGATGCAGTTAGCTTACCAGATGGCGTCAGAGATGAGCAAGTTTAAGGAAGGGTTTTTGGCCCGGGTGTCCCACGAACTGCGATCGCCCATTAATGGGATCGTCAGCATACACCAGCTGATTACCGAAGGTCTATGCCAATCAAAGGAAGAAGAGCAGGAATTTATTCAAGAAGCTCACCACCGCACCCAAAAGCTGCTCCAGTTCATCGACGAAATGGTGCTAGTCGCCAAAACCGAGCATGGCAGGGAAACACAAGAAATTCAGCCCCTCGAACTGGCTAGTATATTCAAGGAAGTCTATAAATTGACCCACAACCAGGCCGCTAATAGGAACCTGCAGCTGCTCGTAGTCAACCCAGAGCAGCATATTTACGTGCTAGCAGACCAGCATAGACTCAGACAGGTGCTGGTGCATCTAGTAGATAGCGCGATCGGCCAGATGCAAGAGGGTAGCATTCGCCTGTGGGCGGAACCAGAACCCTCTACTGGGGTAGTCCGCATCTTGCTGTCCGATAGTCGTCCCGCCAGTGCTTGGAGTGACCCAGTGAATTTGTTGACTTCACAGCAGGGGAAAGTTGACGCCCAACTAGATCCTCCTTCCCCCGGACTGACATTGATGGCAGATAAAATTCTCCTAGAACTGATGCAGGGAAGTATAGAAATCCTGGCAGTCCCCGATACCCAGTCAGATGTGAGTCGCATTCAATGCACAGTTCCCCTGGTGGCGATGATAGATCCTTAGCAGTCCGATTGTATTATTGAGAAACTGCTGTTGTGGCTGGAGTTTTGGGGATTTCTATGGCCTGATTGTACAGTATCATCGTAGTAGTAGAATTGCGCTGGAAACCGATACGCTCGTAAAACTGTTGTTGATGGGTGGTCATCAGGTATACGCGCTCAACCCGACTCATCTTGGGGTGGCTCAAAACTGTCTCCACCAGCAAGCGCCCCAGTCCCGCACCTTGGTATTCTGGGTGCATGACTACATCCCAGATAGTGGCCCGGTATACTCCGTCGGAGGTAGCTCTGGCAAACCCAATCAGGCGATCGCGTCCGGGAGCACCCACCCTGTCATGTCGCTCCCGCGCATGACATGGGTGGGTGTCTCCGGACGCGAAGCCATCCCAAACCGTAATCACCGGACAGCTATTGGCGATCGCCACCTGCAAATCGGCAGGCCGCCGCCCAAGGGCCCAAAAAGCACTCACATCGAACAGGTCCACCAGTTGATTCAGGTCGATCCCAGAAGTATCGGCACAAAATTGAATATGACTGCAATCCATTGCTCTCATACCATTTGTGATTTGATAGAAGATATTTTAAATCAGAGGGCGACCTCTGTTTCGGTATTGTTTTTAACAAAGGCTCCCTGATTGGGGTGTCGTTTCCTCTTCACCCACCCTGTCGTTCGCCAGCTGGCAACGACATGGGTGGGTGGATCGGTAAACGACGTGGTCAAAACCCGTTGGTAAGAGGATCCCCCCCAGCCCCCCTTGCGGGGGCTGGGGGATCGCCCGCTACCGACCAGAGGAGAAATTACTCTACTCTATCAACTTTTGACCGCACCCCCCTGATTGAGCGTTTAATTGCGTCTGAGAGTATAAGAGTAAATCTGATACCATGCCTTCGAGACAAAGTCCTAACATCACGAGCAACTGGCGCGGACCTAAGTACCCGGTCTTGCTGTTTTGTCTGGGCCTGTCCTGGAGTCTGGCAATGGCTCGGACAGTAGCGGTAGATCCAGTTCCCCGAGTCAAGTTGACCTCGCCCATTACCATCAGCAGTTGTCTACAATGTCATCCAGGTGCTATCCAGTATGACTTCCGTTCCCTCTCCCCTGAATGGCTTGATTCCCAATAAGCCGGTGAAGGATGAGTTAGAACTGGCGATCGGGAAAATTGACAAGATCGGGACAGGCAAGACGCCCGTCCCAAGCGGGTGTGGTCATGCATTTGGATCCCCCCAAACCCCCCCTTGCGTTCTCTTTATGCAGAGCCTGGGAACGAGAGGGGGGGCAGAAAAGCCCCCTTTTTAAGCGGTCCCCCCCCTTTCTAAGGGGGGTTAGGGGGGATCCGGGGTTTGGGGAGATCCTCCGACCGGAGGGCCCATGTTAGACCGACGGGTTTTGACCACACCCGTCCCAAGCAAGTGACAACTCACCACTGACAACTAACTGCTAGCAAAAGTAGTAAGATAAAAAATAGTCAGCCCTTAAATGTATTAATCTGCTGCCATGCTGAAGAAATTGCTCGGCGATCCCAACGAACGCAAACTGAATAAGTATAAGCCTTACGTTAAAGAAGTCAACCTGTATGAGGAAGAGATAAGGCCCCTGTCGGATGAAGATTTGATCGCTAGGACAAATCAATTTAAACAGCGGCTGTCCAAAGCATCCTCAGATAATGAGTTGACGGAGATGCTAGACGAACTGTTACCCGAAGCATTTGCGGTGGTCCGGGAAGCAGGACGCCGGGTGTTGGGAATGCGACATTTTGATGTCCAGCTGCTGGGGGGGATGGTCCTGCACGACGGACAGATCGCTGAGATGAAGACCGGCGAAGGGAAAACCCTGGTGGCAACCCTGCCATCCTACGTGAATGCCTTGACCGGAAAGGGAGTTCACGTGATCACGGTTAATGACTACCTGGCCCGCAGGGACGCGGAATGGATGGGACAAGTCCACCGGTTCCTGGGATTGTCGGTGGGTCTGATTCAACAGGGGATGGGACCGGCAGAACGCCAGAAGAACTATGCTTGTGATATAACTTACGCGACGAACAGCGAGGTGGGGTTCGATTACTTGCGGGATAATATGGCTTCTTCAATGGCGGAGGTGGTGCAACGGCCGTTCAATTTCTGCATAATTGATGAAGTAGATTCGGTATTAGTAGACGAAGCTCGCACGCCGCTGATTATATCAGGTCAGGTAGACAGACCGAGCGAAAAGTATCTCCGAGCGGCAGATGTGGCCAGGGCCCTGAACAAGGAAGACCATTACGAACTGGATGAAAAGGCCCGCAATGTCCTGTTGACGGATGAAGGGTATATTGCAGCAGAGGAGTTCTTAGGGGTAACAGACCTCTTCGATCCGAAAGACCCTTGGGCCCATTTTGTCTTCAATGCGATCAAGGCGAAGGAACTGTTTATTAAGGATGTTAACTATATCGTCCGCAATGATGAAATAACGATCGTAGATGAGTTTACGGGACGGGTGATGCCCGGACGCCGCTGGTCCGATGGCCTGCATCAGGCGATCGAGGCGAAGGAACGGGTGGAAATTCAACCGGAAACTCAGACATTAGCGACAATAACATATCAAAATTTCTTTTTGCTGTACCCGAAACTGTCGGGAATGACGGGGACGGCGAAAACGGAAGAGGCGGAATTTGAAAAGATATATAGTTTGGAAGTGACGGTGGTGCCGACAAACAGGCCGACGGGTCGCCGGGATCTGTCGGATATGGTATATAAGACGGAAGCAGGTAAGTGGCAAGCAGTAGCTAGCGACTGCGCGGAGTTGCATGAACAGGGACGTCCGATTTTGGTGGGCACGACAAGTGTGGAAAAATCGGAGGTGCTCTCAAGTTTACTATCTCAACTGCAAATTCCCCATCAGTTGCTGAATGCGAAGCCCGAAAATGTGGAACGGGAGTCGGAAATTATTGCCCAAGCAGGACGCAAAGGGGCCCTGACGATCGCGACAAATATGGCGGGACGGGGTACGGACATCATCCTGGGCGGAAACTGCGACTATATGGCCAGGCTGAAGTTGCGAGAATATTTTATGCCCCGCATTGTCCAACCGGAAGATGAAGATGGTTTGGGTGCCCTGGGGGTGCCGGGGACGAAACTAAAGGGTAAGAAGGCTCAGGGTTTTGGTCCGGGACAAAAGGTGAAATCATGGAAGGTATCGCCGCAAATTTTCCCGACGAAACTGTCGCCGGAAACGGAAAAACAGCTCAAAAAAGCGGTAGACTTCGCAGTCAGAAAGTACGGGGAACGGAGTTTGCCAGAACTGCAGGCAGAAGATCTAGTAGCAGTGGCAGCAGAGTCGGCCCCCACAGATGACCCGGCGATCCAAAAGCTGCGGGATGTTTTCCAAGCCATTCGGAATGAATATAAGGAATTTACCGATCGCGAACATGAAGAGGTGGTGCAACTGGGCGGTCTCTACGTACTGGGAACGGAACGCCATGACTCGCGCCGGATCGATAATCAATTGCGGGGTCGCGCTGGTCGCCAGGGAGACCCGGGTTCCACCAGGTTCTTCCTCAGTTTACAGGATAATTTACTGCGCATATTTGGGGGCGATCGGGTAGCGGGGATGATGGATATGTTCCGGGTAGAGGAAGATATGCCGATTGAGTCAAAGATGCTCACCCGTTCCCTGGAAGGGGCGCAAAAGAAGGTAGAAACCCATTACTATGATATCCGCAAGCAGGTATTTGAGTACGACGAGGTGATGAATAACCAACGTCGGGCGATCTACGCAGAACGGCGTCGGGTACTGGAGGGTCAGGACCTGAAAGAACAGGTGATTACATACGCTGAGAAAACGATGGATGAAATCGTTGAGGCTTATGTTAACCCAGAACTGCCCCCGGATGAGTGGGATTTGCCGAAATTGGTAGGTAAGGTGAAGGAGTTTGTCAATTTACTGGCAGACCTGGAACCGGAACATCTCGAAGACCTCAGCTTTGGGGAAATGAAAACTTTCTCCCACGAACAGACACGGATAGCCTATGATATGAAGGAGGCTCAGATTGATAAAGTTCAGCCGGGTCTGATGCGACAGGCGGAGCGCTTCTTTATTCTCCAGCAGATAGATACCCTCTGGCGAGAACATTTGCAACAAATGGATGCCCTACGAGAATCGGTAGGTTTGCGGGGTTACGGCCAGAAGGATCCGCTGATAGAATATAAGTCGGAAGGGTATGAGTTGTTCCTGGAAATGATGATTTCTATTCGCAGGAATGTGGTATACTCGATGTTCCAGTTCCAACCTCAGCCCCAACAAACTGTGCAAACGGCAGAAATGGTCTAAAATTGGAGGTCGTAGGGCGGGCGTCTCGCTTGCCCAGGGGTCGAACGTAGGGCGGGCGTCTCGCCTGCCCGGGAGGCATTTTAATACCCCAAGCGGATATTTTATGGGCAGCAGTAGTAGAAGCACCGCACTGGGCCAGTCGGTTCTTCGCACATTGGGATGACAACCCCTACGGACTGGACATGACAGCAGGGCTGAAAATAGTCACCAATGTTTGGGGAAAAGGCTGGGTGACGCCCGCCCAACTGTTAACGCCCCCCCAATCTTGGGCAACTTTAGACTATAATAACCTAAGTTGTCACCTATAGAACCTCAACACCAATATCGGCCTTGCATCAGTCCAAATCCCCTTGTAATTTACCCCTAAATGGCATTTTAGCGGATAGATTTGCCAAAAAAAGCTGTCTGGGACGTAGAAATTTTTATATGTCGCAACTTGAGTTATAATACTATAGAGAATCCTGATGTTAAAGGAGAAATTACCTGGACTGTGGCACGAAGTGGGACAGGGCACGGGTTGAGTATCTGGTTTGATGCTACCCTGGCAGAAGGCATTGGCTTTTATAACGGGCCTGGCATGCCAGAATTAATCTACAGCATGGCATTTTTTCCCTGGTCAAGGCCAGTTCCTCTGACTGCTGGAGATCAAATATCTGTCACCCTGGGGGCTAATTTAGTGAATGAAGACTATCTGGCGTTGGGAGTCTCGGGTGTTTGCGCGGGAAGATCCGGATAAAGTAAGATATAATTTTAAACAATCGACATTTTTCGGCAGGCCATAAGGATAATTGGCTATTCGTGAAATAGTATGCTAAATTGCCATCAAAAAAAGTCTCAAAGTCTTGCTTAGTCTGGGTTTTCGCTTATTCCTGCTCTCGCACGATATCTGCACCGATCTGCAAGGCACAAGCGTTGAAAGTATTGTTGGGAAAGGGTTACAGACACATTAGCTATCAGTTTAGCATACTAAATTGGGAAGAGCCGGATAATTGTTAATGGAGTCATTGAGCAATGTTGGATGAAAAGTTAACAAAAATAACAGAAATATCCTTAAACATGCGTCTTTGGACAGTGGATGAATATTACAGAATGGCAAATGCGGGAATTTTGCAGTCAGATGAACGAGTTGAGTTAATCGCAGGACAGGTAATTAAAAAGATGAGTCCCCAAGATCCACCTCATGCTACCACAATCAGGCGCACAAAGGCCGTGCTGGAAAATATTTTACTAGCAGATGCTTTGCTACAGATTCAACTTCCCATTCGGTTGGACGATCGCACGGAACCGGAACCGGATCTGGCAGTTGTCATGGGGGACGAAATGCGTTATACTGACCGTCATCCGAGACCAGATGAAATATATTTGATTGTCGAGGTGGCGGATACCACTTTGAGATCCGATCGGGAGTTGAAGGGAAACAGCTATGCTAGAGCTGGAATTGCCGATTATTGGATTGTAGATATTAATGGTCGTCAGTTGTATGTTTTGCGAGAACCCAGCCCTTCAGGCTATCAAAGGGAGTCGGTTTTGTCAGAAGATGAGACTGTCGCTATGCTGGCCTTCTCAGATCGGGCGATCGCCGTCCAGTCCATGTTACCACCAGCGTAGGGTGGGCACCGCCCACCAAATCGGATATTATTCAGAAAATATCCATAGATTAACCTTCCTTTGACGCTAAAGCACTAAACTATAACTTAAGTTGCGACCTATAAAAATTGAATACAAAAAGCGATGATAAAGAGAATTATTTTCAATTCAAATCCTATGGCTGCCAGTTCCCCGGGTAACGACCCCTCCGCTACGCAGTGCGCGATTGGATGTAACGGCATGAATTGACTTGGGAAACAAATTAGTTATCCGACTAAAACATGTTTCAACTTGTTTTCTAGTTACCTGTTGTATATATTCAAAACAAGGAGATTCTTTTCTTTTTGAGTTCTTTTTTCGCCCCCTCTGAGAGCACTTTCAACTCTAACTTATAGAAAGATTCCCCCAACCATTGATGGCGAGTTGTAATCAACACCTTAAACCGGGGTTTGCGAGGAGGCAGAAAGTCGGCAATCTCCTTATAATCTACCACGTCGTCAAAAATTACCAGCACCTCTCCCTGCTGCCAGTTGCGCCAACAGTAACTAATCTGAGTTTCTAAGTCGTAATCTTCTGGAGGGTTTAAGTTCAGTTGCGACTTGGCAAATTTAATAATCTCAATCCCCACATCCACCCCTCGCGCCTGCAACCAACAAACTCCACCCGGATAAGTCTGCTGCTGGAGGCGATAATGGGCATATTGGAGAGCGAGTTCCGTTTTGCCGATGCCTCCCATACCAGTAATGGAAGTAATAGTTACCCGTTCCGTCCCTTGTAGCTGTTGGTGGAGGGTATCCATTGCCTCCTCGCGACCGACAAAATGCTTCGCCCCAGTCCAAGGCAGATTTTGGGGAATGCCCTCGTTATGCTGCCCTGAGATTACCTTTAGCCGCAAAGGCAATCTCCCAGACTGCTTGGCTATGTTTTTTATGTTCTTTGAATGCTTGAAACAAGCTGCCATCAAATTTCCAGAATTAGATTTGCCGCTACCGGGCTAATCTAACATATCTCTGCCTAAATCCTGTATTTTAGACTCGATTAGTTCCTTAACTTTATTAGCTGCGTAATTATTGGCACTATCATCATAGCGATCGACTTTAATCTTTATCTGGTTCGCGGTTTCATTAATCAATTCGACTTCAATGCTAAAGTTACCATTTGGTTTTTTATTAGTACCCCAAGGTTTATCGACTCGAATTCCTAGAACATTAATTTCCTGGTAAACGGATGAAAACCACTTGCCTTTAATTTCATACTTTTGAATGTTCGGTCGATCGCGAAATTCAATAACGACGTCGCTGAGATGAATATTATATTCAAAAAAGCTACCGTTTTTTCGACTGATATCGCCCTCTTTGCCTTGTTTTTTGGCGCTATTCAATCTTTTAATAATTTTATTCAAGTTCTGATGATTGAACGACTCAGGAATTCCCGACTTTTGGGATGCTTCGGGAGAAAGGGCAAACAATTGACCGCCCTCATTATCCTGCCAGCGCAGATAAAGCACCGGGCGATACCACTGATTTCCCTCCACGTAAAAATGCAGTCCCGACCTTGGATATATTTTTTTAGGGGATAGCAGATGTATGATAAGATAGAAATATCAGATTCAGGTAAATTGCCAATGACTTCCCAAGCGCCAAAAATTGATACGCAGCAATGGTCGGGACTAATTTCAGCAGTAGTGGAAGCTGCGCTCAACCAAACTCAACCCGTTCTCAATCAACTGCTGAAAATCGTCATGTATGATATTCCTTTACAACAACCAGAAGAATTGAGAGCGCCAACCGCCAAACACATCCTAATTGAAATTGGCAAAGGCATGACACAAGCCCTGGGAAGCCCAACTCACCCAACCCTAGCATGGTTTGTGGTACATGTGGGAATGGGAGCCACGCCTGCGGAGGCCGTGCAGTCAGTACAAATGTTGCTAGAACAAGGTTTGTCCCCTTTGCAGATTTCTTTACAGACCGTCAAGGAATACATTTCTACGACGATGGGGCGACCCAGGAAAAACTCCAGAAAATGCCCGAAAGGTTGTCAGAGTTTACCCAGATGACCGTGACCATCAATATTAAAGAGGTTCATCATATCATGGAGAAATATAAGGTGTCAGAACCCTTAGCTAGAAAGATGTTGATGAATCTAAAAATATTGGAACAGAAAATGAATGTACCTCTGAAAGAATTGTTGTCGGAATTGGATCGGAATCAAGAATCGCTGCAAGATGTGATGAACTCCGATTTGTCTGGCAGTATTGATACTAATTGAATCAGCAAGAAGACGAGAAACCAGGTTTTTTGTCAAAACCTGGTTTCTGGGCATGTATAGTGAATATGACCGCTTCAGTCAGTGATATTCCACCCTACATCTATTGACTAACCAATTGACCGAGGCGCTTTAGTGCACTCAGGACAATGTACAGATCCCGATCGCGATCGAAGGAAAATAAAGCCGACTCTGCATACTTGGGCGTGTCTTGTTTGGTGAGTTTGAGAAATTTAAACTCACTGCCATTCGTGACAAATCCAAATGCGGGTTTTTCAGAATCAGGTTTCCCCAGCATATAACTCAGTGCTTGGGGTATTCCTGCTGCCAGGGAGTATTGTGCCTTTTTCGCCTCAATTACCATTATCCAAAATTCCGGGGTAAACACCAGCAGGTCGAGACGCCCTTTGACAACAGTTTCCTCATCCACCGAGATAATTTTTACCTCTTTCTCCCCAGCAAGGTAAAAGGGCGGGCGATAAAACCCTGCTAGTTTCAACAGGGGAGAAAGCACCACCAACTTGACGATCGGTTCGAGAATAGGGTACTTAGACAAGTGACGATAGTCGGCTTTCACCTCATCTAGAACCTGTTTTTCTGCTTCCGTGAGTTCTGGCAAATTATCTTGCCATTCTCGGAAGAATTGTTTGTCGTCCTCAGTGCGTTCTAGACCGAACTTTTCACTTAAGTCCATCAGGGTGATATTTTGGGCTTGAATGGTTTCAACCATGAGTTTATCTCCAATTTATTGAATTATTATAACAACATCGCGATGGAAGTTAACATTAGGCGATCGCCCTTTTCCTTAGCCAAATTTTAGTGCGATCGCGCTTATTCACGCCTTTAAACCTGATGAGAATTGCGCCGCACGGGAATTTCAATAAAAAACACCGTCCCCTGACCGAGTGTAGACTCGCATTTAAGGACACCTTGATGCTTTTCCACCACAATCTTATAGCTAATTGACAGACCAAACCAGTACCTTTACCTACAGGCTTAGTAGTAAAAAACTCCTCAAACAGCCTCGTTTTGACAACTTCCGTCATTCCCGGTCCATTATCAGCAATTTGAATCACTACAGAGCGATCGTTAACCAGTTCCGTGCGAATTGTAATAGTGGGTATTTCTAAATGGCGATCGCCCTTTTGGGGGTTTGTATCATTTTTCATCCATTTGCCATGAGTTTCAGATCGTGTCCGAGAGCGCCCACCCATGTCAGGGTAGGCGTCTCTGGACACGATCAAAGCATCAATAGCATTGCTGAGGATATTCATAAATACCTGATTCAACTGCCCCGGATAGCAGTCCACCGGTGGGAGATGGCCGTATTCTTTAAGCACTTGAATTTCCGGGCGATCGGCAGTTCCTTTCAGCTTATTTTTCAAGATTATCGTAACAAATATCTAATATTTTTTGTTATCTATTAATAATTCAAAATTAATAATTCAAAAATTAATAATTCAAAATTAAATCTGACCACTGACTATCGATCGGATTAATTACTCTATCGCGATCGAGATATTAACTGCTAAAATTTGGCAATGATGGTATGAGAGTCAGATGAGTATGGAACCAAACCAGCAGATATCCCAAGAAGTCGTGCAACAAGTGGCCGAGTATTTCAGCGTCTTAGCTGAACCGATGCGGCTGCGGATTTTGAATTTGCTCCGTAACGGCGAAAAATGCGTACAAGAATTGGTGGAGGCTACACAAACCAGTCAGGCTAATGTTTCTAAACACCTGAAGGTGATGTTGCAAGCTGGGATACTACACCGGCGGAGCGAAGGTACATCTGCCTATTACAGCGTTAAGGACGACGTCATATTTCAGCTGTGTAACCTGGTTTGCGCTCGCCTAGCGGAACGGATAGAGCAACAAGCCCATCATTTTCGAGATTTCGGTATGACGGGCAAGCGTTGAGAGTCGGCCTCTTGGCGTTACAGGGGAAATTCCTTTTGGAAGCGTTGACGAGTGAGGGGGCCTTCGACCTCCAAGCCTCCACCTCCTAAATACTCCAAAGGCTTCCCTTCCACAGAGATCCAGACTCGATCGTCTGGCTGGAGAGTGGTGGCCGTGTAAATAATTTGTCCCAGCCGACCGCTCATAGAAGCAGTGCCACCGCCAGTGGTAAACTCGCGGGAGAGATCGACGTGGACGCCATTGCTTTTGATCTGTACGCTCCGCAGTCTTGTCCCTGCTGGAATAGTGGTGGTAAAATTATCGTCACCTGGTCCAGCCAGCAAACGATTGAAGGCAGCTTCTAAGGGTTCGCCCAGATCGGACTTGAGCTGAATTGGACTGCCAACCAACTCCATATCTAAACTGTTGCCACTGTCCTTGAGCCAATAAACTTGAACTGTCTGGAAAGCTACTGTGGGCTCTGGTGTCGGTGATATGACTGACGGTTCCGTTACTGTTGGGTGGTCAAGAAGTGAATGCAATTGCCACGAGGTTAGGCCGCCAATTGCTACCCCAATCAAGGTGCAAACACTGGCAACGACGGCTATAGAAATGCTGGGACTTGATTTTTGATCTTGCATAATGACCTTGTTGACGATTTAATAGAGCACAGCGGGAAACAGCCTCCCGAGCATCTCAGTCAGACGGATCTGGGCTATTATTCCCCGACAATTAATACATCTAGACTAGCTATCTGCCAGGAAGACTGGCAGGTGGTTGCAATGCCACGAACGCTGCTATCTCCAGAAGCTCCGGACTTACTTCCAATTTTAAAAGCCGGATTAAGATTTGGTTAGCTTCTAGACGGCGCAGATCTCCTCCGCGACTAACCCCTGCTGCGATCGCATTGACTAAAATTGCTGGCACTGGGTTGCCATTGACTTCTAAACGCGGTGCCACCAGTTCTATTCGTCGCCCAGCTACCACCCTCAAACCGGACTCTGCTAGAATGGCCAGCTTAAACCCGCGATCGTTACCATGCCTCTGTTGTTGTAATTCCAACTGGAAACGCAGCCGGTTATTCTCTAAAAATTTTACTCGCGGATTGACAAACTCATAACTTTCCATCTGGTCGGCGGCGGCACCTGGCAGGCTATTAATGCTGAATTGCCGTAGCAGGGCCGCGATCGGGGGCGATCGCAATGCCCGATTTATATCTGCTTGAGTTAACACCAACCGCACCCCTCCTTGCAAGGGTTTTTCTCGATTCTGGAATAGCTGCTTTCTATCAAGATCGATCGGGTCTGTTTCCAATTCCAGAACTGCTATTCTCACTTCTGGTCTCAGCCAGATTCCTCGCCCGGCAATTCTTACCCGTTCTGCTTTTCCTTGCAGTAGCCTGTGAGTGGGGGCGTTATCTACTCGCACTTGCAATTCTTCTGCCCGTTCTACTTGGCCCCTGATGCCACTTGCGATCACGCGATCGGCGATCACTCCTGCGGGGGACACTAGCAACAACAAACCTGAGATAAATATACTCAAAAATTCCATCTTTTCTATTGTGAATAGTACATTTTTCCTCTCGTGCCCAGTAAAAAAAAAGATCTCTGCGTAGGTTGGGTAGAGCGCTAGCGAAACCCAACTTGGCGCGGCACTCTGTTGGGTAACGTTGCGGAAACCCAACCTACAGATGATGAATTTTTTATGTTCGGGCATTTACCGGACATGATATATAGCGTTTCTCAAATTACTGTGATACAGCCGCCCGAACCCTAAAGGGTCCGGCTACTAGAACAAAGCCCGCCTGCGCGGGCTATTCGTGAGATGTATCCATCTCCGACAGCATATTACACTAATCTGAGAACTGCTATAATAGCATAATGCTTAAACTAATTGTTCCTCTCGTGCCCAGGTTCTACCTGGGCACGGTATTCTGAGGCTCCCGCCTCCTCTACGTGCCTAGTCAATTATATCAGATATTTTTTTAATGGTATCAGTGTTAATTGTACATTGTTAATTGTACAGATTGATTTGATAGCATCTCCCATTTGCTCTTTGTCCGTTCGGTAACAAACGTCAAATAAACCAGTAAAACGATGAAGTATTGGTTGGGTTTCGTGCCTCAACCCAACCTACCACATTACTTCACCTGCATCTCATATTTGTGAATATAGCCGATCTAAAAAGTTAGATGCACCCGAGGCAGAGCCTCGAAATTACGTTCCCTGCCAGAGACAGGGAACGAGGGAAACCGTAAAAAAAAAGATCTCTGCGTAGGTTGGGTAGAGCGCTAGCGAAACCCAACTTGGCGCGGCACTCTGTTGGGTTGAGGCACGAAACCCAACCTACCACATTAGCCCAGAAACCAGGTTTTATGTAAAAACCTGGTTTCTTAATTCTAGCATATAGATCGCCCGTTTTTCCTAGTGCTCCAAAGCGGCATCTATTCGCTGTTTTAAGGTAGACACGACTTCCTCGATCGCCATTTCTTCAGATTTTTTTGTCGATCGTTCCACCACTTCTACCTTACCTTGGGAGAGCGATCGCCCGGTGACCACCCGATAGGGAATGCCAATTAAATCGGCATCTTTGAATTTTACCCCAGCCCTTTCGTTGCGGTCATCTAGTAGGGTTTCTACACCCGCTTGATTTAGTTCTGCGTAGAGTTTTTCCGCCGTTTCCAGCTGTTGGGCGTCGGCGATATTGGGGACGCAGACGATCGCCTGATAGGGGGCGATCGCGACTGGCCAGATAATCCCATCTTTATCGAAAGATTGCTCTACCGCCGCTTGGGCCACACGGGAAACCCCTACCCCGTAGCACCCCATGTAGAAAGGCAATTCTTCTCCTTGTTCGCTAGTGTAGGTAGCCCCCATCGCTTGGGAGTATTTGGTCCCCAACTGGAAAATATGCCCCGCTTCAATACCTCTGGCAGTTTGCAGGGTTTGACTGGGGTCGTGAATTGCCCGATCGCCCGCAGAAGCCGTTCGCAGGTCTGCCACTCCTGGAGGCAGATCGAATTGCTCGTCCCAATTGGCCCCAACTACATGATAACCCGACTCATTCGCACCCGTGACGAAATTTTTCAGTTCTACTACCGTTTTGTCTGCCAACCGCAAAAACTTGGGCGCGACATTCTTCATTGTACTGATATAATCATCTGGCAACGCCGGATCGATATAACCCAAGGGCAAGGGTTTAGCGGCCCATTTTTGTTGAGCTTCCGCGTCGGGCACTGTTAAAGCTAAGACTGTTTTCGCATTATACTGGCCTGCTAGGGCTGTCAACTCGTTGAACAACTTCACCTCATTCACATCTTGGTCTCCCCGGATGTTTACTAGGACTAGGACTGTCATGCCATTATCGTAAACTACCTGGTACAGGACGTTTTTCACCACATTAGTCGGATCGCACTTGAGGATTTTGCACAGCTTCTCGATCGTCTCACTATTAGGGGTCTCCAGTTTTTCATAGGTTGTAAAGGGCGAGGGTTTCCCATCAGGTGGCAGAGATACGGCCTTTTCCACATTGGCCGCATATTTATCGTCGGCAGTGTAGAGTACTTCATCTTCACCCGCATCTGCCAGGATCATAAACTCTTGGGACACCCCTCCCCCGATCGCCCCCGAGTCGGCCTGGACTGCTTGGAAGGCCAAACCGCACCGACGGATCATATTCCGATAGGCGCGATCCATATCTTGATAAGTTTTTTTCAGGCTTTCTACATTCCTGTGGAAGGAATAGCCATCCTTCATGATAAATTCCCGTCCCCGCATTAACCCGAAACGGGGGCGAATTTCATCTCGGAACTTGGTTTGAATTTGGTACAGATGTAGGGGCAATTGGCGGTAAGAACGAATCATGTCCTTAGCAACGGTAGTAATCACCTCTTCATGGGTAGGTCCCAATCCCAATTCCCGTTCTTGTCGGTCCGTGAGGGCGAACATGATCCCCTCAGCTTGAGTGTAGGTATCCCAGCGGCCCGATTCTCGCCACAAGTCAGCCGGTTGCAACTGGGGCAGGAGACATTCTTGAGCCCCCGTGGCGTTCATTTCCTCCCGCACTATCTGGGATACTTTTTGCAGCACCCGCCACATGAGGGGCAGATAGGCGTAGATACCGCTACCAATGCGGCGGATATAACCGGCTCGCAATAGCAGCTTGTGACTGGGAATTTCCGCTTCCGCTGGATTTTCCCGCAATGTGTAGAACAGCATTTGAGACAGTCGCATCCTTTTCCCTCCTATATAGGCGATCGTTATTGTAGTTTAGAGTCAGGCCGGACCGCACCCTGGGGTGACAAAAAGTTGGCGGGCCCCACGCTCAAGGATTTGAGGGGCGAATTACCCGATCTTACGCGATCGCTCGCAGGAAGCAGTGGCCAGTGCCCACCAGATGCTACAGGTAGTATAATCTAGTATACCGTAGGGTGGGCACTGCCCACCAGATGCTACAGGTAGCGATGGGTTACGCTTAGGCTAAGGCAGCTTACATAGCTGTACACCTAAAAGCTAGTAATTTCGGTGAAAATTACGCCACTCTTTACGAGTAGTCACTCTTGTGGTATACTAATTGAAGGTTGCGCCAAAATCGCGATCGCCAACAGTCAAATTAGAGGATGTGGTGCTTGCGGATCGCCCCTCGACGATCTTGCGATCTCGATGTTGGGGAGATTGATACTTTCTTTGTTCTTGGCGATTTTGTTGATAAGACGGCTATTCTCGTTCATAATACTTTGTCAGACAGTGATTGGGATTGGGGACCAGACTTAGTTGCAGCAATTATAGAGCACATTATGGCAAAAACTCCTGAAGAAATTGCCGAACGTTTACGTCATTTGGGAGTACGTGATGAATTCGAGCTAAGAGTTATGCTTGATGAGATTTATGGTAGCGATCGTACCGAGTTATGGGGACGTCCGGGTGGTGCAGAAGCTTTAGTAGATTTTGAAAGGGGAATTGTTCTCATCAGCCCTCCTCTAGGTCCTGACATGGAATGGGAGTATCCACCTACTGCTATAGCGCCTACTGAACCCTTGCTCGATTATCTTACCAAGGACGGCTTTACCAAATATACCAATTTTTAACTATGAAAATTATCAATTATAGCAGAAATAATGCTCAAATCCAGTTTGCGATTCCGGAATTATTCTTGTTAAAGTATTCTTTAATTGAAGGATACGAACAAATCCGAGACTCAGCTTTTGATGAGCAAAGAATTCGAGGAATATCCAAAAGTGAAACTCTCAAATTAGGGAGAAATATTGGCGGTATTATTGAGCAATTTAAGCTGGATAAATTTCCGCCGTATGATAGTCAATTTTTTCAGTTAATTCAGTGGAAATCAGATGGGGTTATTCTTCAGGTACCGCAGAAAATTTTACTCGGTATATGTACGTTTCTAAATGAAATTTCTGGAGGACAGACCGCTCGAAGTTTTCAGTCAAAACTAGGATTAGAACGAAAGCAGATTGCTTCTTTTATTCATGGAATACGTTTGCTTCTGAACGAAATGGCTTCAGGTAGTCTGGAGATGGTTATATTCGAGAAGTCAATGACGCTATTTCAGGAATTAAAATTAAGCCGTAATAATTTGGAATCTAATGTGTCCGATCGGATTACCCGTGAGTGCCAACTTAAATTAAAGGAACACCTGATTGTCTTTTGGTTAGTTAGTCTGAGAGACAGAAGAATATCTGTTGGCAGTCAAGTAGCTGTGGGTCAACTGTCTGGGAGTGAGTTTCTGGGAAAATCCGATCAGTTGGCATTAAGTTATAGCAAGATTATCAGAATAGTACCGTATCTTGAAATCCCTCTAGAATCAGCCTTCGATATTGCAGAAATGGAAAAGTATATGTTGATTGTCGGTCATCAGAAGAGACCTATGTTCAAAATTAAAGTTCCGGACAACAGTCTCTCAATCGAAGGGGAAAAACTATTAAAGATTCGGTTTTGGTTGTATTTTACATCTCCGGGAAATGAGGGCGATCGGGCATTGATAGAAATTGAAGATTTTGCCACAGCCACCGATATTTATGCCTTTACTTCATCAATTCGAGAATTTTTGTCTGAACTTCCAAGAAAAGACTTAAATAGTAGTGAGTAGAGGCAATATTTCTCCGTTAAGGACTCCGGCTGGGAAATTTGTACCCCCCCGCCCGCAGGGCGTAAAATCGCAATGACAAATGTACCTGCCGCCATGCAAAACCTTGAAGTATTGACCTCGTAGTGAGGGAGCATGTCAATCAATCTAATCATAGCATCTCACTTTTGCTTCCCTGTCTGCTCTCCTCTACGGGATGCGCTGGGTAGTGCGATACGATAGCACTCAAGTGCTTACTACGAACGGAAGCACTAAAGTGCTTACTACGAACGGAAGCACTCAAGTGCTTACTACGAACGGATTCTGTTGGCGAATTAACTGGGGGGGTCATACCCCCCCCAGTTAATCCAGCATCAGTTAGGTCAGTTAGGTTTTGGCAGCATGCAATAGAGCCGCAAATGGAGTTAGGCGACGACTGACCACAGGGCGCCCGGCCCACCAATCTCGCAAACGGCTTAAATTAATGGCGATCGCCACTGCTATATGCTGCAAATTCGTTTTGGCTAAACCTTTATAACGACTTCGACGCAAATCAAACGCTCGAATGCCTTGTGAGATAGTGGCTTCACAACCAGCTCTTTTAGCGTAGTTATGTTTAAACTCATCGGTAGTTTGACGCTGTCGGGCCGCTTGTAAAGCCTGATGTTGCTCGGGCGGTCGGAGTTTCAGCAATCGGGGTGATTTAAGAGAGTGGGTACAAAGCTCTCTGGCTGGACAATCAACACAATCTGCTCTTGCAAAATGAACTTCAATTACTCGATTCTGGTAGCAATCAGTTCGGTTTCGCCAACTGCGACTCACGTTCCCTTGAGGACATGTCACTTGATGTCGCTCCCAGTCTATAGCAAAACAAGATATATCAAATCCAGTTTGATTTCGCGCTTGCCATGAAGTGTCCGGTAGCACTTTACCTACAAGTTCGACTTGATAGTCCGCTTGCGAAGTCACCAAATGCTCGGCATCAACATAAGCGCTATCCAATAAATGCTCCTTTGGGAGTAACTGCTTGGCCGCCAACTTTTCGTGAATGACTTGAGTCATGTCTCCATCCACCGTGGGAGCCGGAGTTGTTTCCACGTTCGTGATTATATGAGGACTATTTTCATCACAAGTTTCGGTGAGATGAACTTTATAGCCAGTCCAGTTCGTATCCCGTTTTGTGGCGTTTCTCGCCTCCGGGTCGTAGGGGGATTCTATGAGTTGTTTATTGGGTGCCATTCCCGTAGTTTTTCGGTCTCGCCATAGGAGTTTTCCTTTGACAAAAACGTACTGTTGCACCCAGACAGAGCGCAGAATTTTTACAGTTTTTAGTTCCCGTAATTGAGGTAAATTGGTCGCTTCATCAACCGCCTGGAGAATGTGATGCCCATCTGTTCCAATAGTCAAAGCCAGTTGGGAGCGTTCTGTTTTATCTTTCGGTAAACGATACTCATCCAATCTGGAGCCATAACGGTCAAACCAATCTGTTCCTATTTGAGTAAGCAGCCATGTCGGAGCGTGGGTTGCGAGTTCATTTAACGCCTGGCGCAAGGTTTCTCCGACTAACTCTAAGCGATTAAGGTGTCGAATGGCTGCCAAAACGTGAGTAGAATCAGTCCGCGCTTGTCCTCTTGCTTTTACCAGCTTTTGGGAGCTTAATATTAAGAGCATTTTTTCCAGCAGGAGATTTTCTTTTTCTTTGGCAATTAGTCGCTCCCGAAATTCCTTCAATATTGTATGGTCAAAGCCAGAGTCAGTTATTTCTAACCCTAAAGCATACTTCCAATCAATGCGGGAACGAACTGCATCGGCTGCTTGTCTATCTGTTAACCCTTCGGCAAATTGCATGACTGTGACTAGGGCTAACTTTGCTGGAGACATGGCTGATTGTCCACATCTGGGATAAAGAGACTCAAAGTCGTTGTCTGTGTATAGCTGTCCTAATTGTTCATACATTTTTATGTATATGTTCCCTTTGGGAAACGATGCTTTAGCCACCGCGACTGTTTCTGGGGGCACAATCCATTGCTGTGAGGGATGAAGGGTCATAAGTAATTATACGGTTATGCGGTATACAGCTCACTGGGCGTGGTCTTGAGTCGTGAGTTTTTCTATCCATTGTAACTCTTCTGAGCTCGTAGGAGCAGCATGGGGGGTAAGACCCCCAGTTAATTCGCCAACAGAATCCGAACGGTGAGGGCTCGGGGAGACCTACGCGCCTACAGCTTCTTTAGCGGCGTACATGACTTCAATGGTGATTTCATCTAGGCCCCGATCGCGTGCGAATTTCTCGGTATTCCGCTTGACCTTACCGCGAACAAAACCTGGTACTTTATTCAGTTCTGCCCGGGCATCTTTAGTCCAGTTTAGGTCAGAATCAGCAGAAATGCCTTTGTGAATTACTTCCTTGGTGTCGTGACCGCCAAAGATTTCTAACAGATGGTCTTCCATGCCCAAGGTGAAGGAATTGTACACCAAATCTGCAACTTGGTTCGTGCCTTCATAACCCAGAAAGGGTTTGTAACCGATCGGGAAATTCTGGATGTGAATGGGGGCGGCTATTACGCCGCAGGGAATGTTCAAGCGTTTGCCGACGTGCCGTTCCATTTGGGTTCCGAAAATGGCCGAGGGCTCGACCCGGGCGATCGCATCCCCGATTTCTCCATTATCATCGCTAATCAGCACCTCATCACAATATTCGCTCACCTGTTCTCGGAACCAATCAGCATCGTACTTGCAGTAAGTTCCGGCCCAAACCACATGTATTCCCATTTCCCGCGCCATAATTTTGGTCATGGCAGCAGCGTGAGTATTGTCACCGAACACTACCACCTTTTTACCTGTCAAGTTCTGACAGTCAATGGAACGGGAGAACCAGGCTGCTTGGGAAACGAACCGAGTCTGATTGTCGATATACTCTTCATAATCCACATTAGCACCTTGGGCATTGATTACCCGTTGAATCTTGCGGAGGAAACGGGCCGTTTCTACCACACCCATCGGCGCGATATCCACATAGGGCATGCCCAACTCTTGTTCCAGATAACGAGCTGTCATCAGGCCAATTTCCCGATAAGGCGCTAGGTTAAACCAAGCGCGAGGCAGGTTCTTCAGGTTGTGAACTGAGGCCCCTTCGGGAATCACCTCGTTCACTTCAATGCCCAAGTCGGCCATCAGGCGTTTCAGTTCGATGCAGTCATGCTGATTGTGAAAACCTAGGGTAGAAATGCCGATGATGTTAACGGAGGGTTTTTCCGTTTTGCCTGCTGGCAGTTCCCCTTTCTTTTTCGCCTTCTGGATGTAGAACTTGACTATTTGATCTAGGGTGCTGTCTGCTGCTTGCAGTTCGTTCACCCGATAGTGGTTCACGTCCGCTAGCATGACATCACCCTGGGCATCCATCTGGGCCCGTGAGACAAAATTTTCCAGGTCTTCTTGCAGGATGCTGGAGGTGCAGGTGGGGGTAAGCACGATCAGATCCGGGTTCTCCTCTCGATCCTTGCGGACGATGTTGTCTACCACCTTTTCTTGAGAACCTCGGGCCAGAACGTTGCGGTCCACGATGCTAGCAGTCACTGGCGTGTAGTCTCGCTCCCGCTCTAGCATGGAACGCATGACGTTGAAGTAGTCATCCCCGAGGGGGGCGTGCATGATCGCGTGGACGTTCTGGAAGGAACTGGCTATGCGGAGGGTGCCAATGTGGGCCGGACCTGCATACATCCAGTAAGCCAATTTCATATATTCTTCTCCGTTGTGCTTTCGCGACGATCGTTTCTGATTTTCTCAAAGATACAGCCGATCTGAGTAGTGACTCTCCTACATTTCGGGGGTGGGGCTATCGCCCATTCTGTCCCTGAAATATGCTTGCTGATTGGCTTTCGCCATCTTATGTAAACAACAGTGAAGTTGTTTACATGCAACTATTCTTAACTTCTCGCTACATTTCTTTATCAATGCGAGAATCACCGGCGATCGCCAGAAGCAGTCAAATTACTTGCGTTCCACCGATGCAATCAGAGGATTAGCAGGATCTAGCAGTTGGTTAAGGGCCCTCAAGGCAGTGGGCTGCTGGCGCACGTGAGCATCAATAAATAGACCAATGGTTTCGGCCATCAGATCGCGGATTTTATCTTCTGACCGTTGTAGGGGTAAATCGGAAATCCAAACTTGGGTAAGATCAAAAGGATGAGAAATGCTAAAGTGCTGGGCACCTTCTAGTATCAGTAGATAACTGTCTTCTCTGCCGCCGGAAATTGCCTGTTGGAATGTGTACTCTAGAAGAATTAAGGGGTCTGAGCCCAACCCATATTTTTTAGCCATGCGAGCCATTATCACATCATAGGTGCCACCCATCAACAGCAAGGGCAGCTTGTCAGGTAGGGGCAAGATTTTACCAGGTTCATGTCCCAGGGATACTGGCGCTGCCGCACTCGTCCCATAGGCAAAAGCGCCTGCTACTTGAGGAAAAAAGCGCGGGTCTGCGTTTTCCATCGCCATGCGACCCCCCGCCGAATGTCCCCCCAAAATAATCCGTTCCAAGTCCAGCATACCCGCCAGAGGTTCAGTTGACTGCAAGCGTTCTAATTCTTGTAGCAGGGTGGGTAACGTGGAACTACTCGGTCCCGTGCCGTAGCGGTCCGGTTTCCACAGGGCCGAGTTAATACCCGGAGTGAGGGTAATTTTACCGGGTGAATATTCCTCAATCCAGGAAAATGTCACCACCACCAGTCCCCGTTCTACTAGCTTCATTGCTAACCATTGGTACGTTTCCGGGCCACATTTCCAGCCATTAAAAAAAATTACCACGCTGTAGGGAGCCTGTTGGGGGTCAGCAGGCGGGATATCCTGATTATTATAGGTTTCCCCCTTTGTGGGATAGAAAACTTTTATGTGCATGGTGTCGTAGGGCGGTTTGGCGCTCTCGACTTTTGCTGCTCGGAAAAATGCTCTAACCTTCATGTTACTAGGGAGTTTCCTTAAGGGGAGAATGAATGAGGGAAATGGGCGCTCTTTGTAGGGTGGTCATTGCCCACCAGACCCTACCGGTAGTTGAGAACAGTTTGATTTCCGTAAGTGATTTTGCCAAGAAAATCGTGATGGCATTATCTTAATATAAAGCCGATCGGGGGGCACTGATGACGATCGCCGATCTCGCCGTCACCCCGATCGGTAGGGGTCACAGGTGTACCAAGGCCCTAAGTTACCACCGGTCCCTGCATCTGGGGCGATCGCCTACAAAGAGAATATCTTGGCCGATAATAGAAAAAACAGGAGGTAGCAATGCCAATGAAACAAGATTGGAACTGGTTAGCCATCAACTCTCATTATCAAACTGCCACTGCTGTGCAACAACTTTTGCAATCGGGAAATTCAATGGAAGCTAGGGAATGTTTAGATGCTTTAATTGAAGCTATGGGCAGATCGGAAAAACGCGCAGTCAAAAGCCAGCTTATCCGGCTGATGATCCATATCGTCAAGTGGAAATCTCAACCAGAACATCGGAGTTCGAGCTGGAGTATTAGCATTCGCTCTGCTCGAAATGAGATTGAAGATATTCAAGAGGAAATGCCAAGTCTGAATAGAGATTACCTTGAATCTATCTGGGAAAAATGCTTCCAAAGGGCGGTCAAAGATGCCGAAGATGAAATGGGTATAAAAAGTAAATTAACCTCCCTTAACTGGGAGGAAGTGTTTGAGGACGAGTACAGTTTAATCAAAAATGGGTAGTGGGCCATAAGCAATTCAAAATTCTCTCATTCAAAATTCAAAATTGGGAAATCATTTGAGAACAAGAATCGAGCGCATATCTGCCTATGCAATTTAAATGCACGACAGCTTAAGTAGTGATTTTTAGCCCCTGGAACCCAGACCGTAATTAAATCACTGCATCTTGACGACTACCTACCAGGCAATTCCGGATATATATTACGCCGTCAAATTACTTGCGTTCCACCGATGCAATCAGAGGATTAGCAGGATCGAGCAGTTCGTTAAGGGCCCTCAAGGCAGTGGGCTGCTGGCGCACGTGAGCATCAATAAATAGACCAATGGCTTCGGCCATCAGATCGCGGATTTTATCTTCTGACTGAGTTCGGCGTAAATCGGAAATCCCAACTTGGGTAAGGTCAAAAGGATGAGAAATGGTAGAGTGCTGGGCCCCTTTTAATATCAGTAGATAACTGTCTTCTCTGCCGCCGGAAATTGCCTGACCGAATGTGTACTCTAGAAGAATTAAGGGGTCGAAGCCCAACCCATATTTTTTAGCCATGCGAGCCATGATCACATCAGAGGTGCCACCCATCAACAGCAAGGGCAGCTTGTCAGGTAGGGGCAAGATTTTACCAGGTTCATGTCCCAGACTTGCTGCCACTGCCGCACTCGTCCCATAGGCAAAAGCGCCTGCTACTTGAGGAAAAAAGCGCGGGTCTGCGTTTTCCATCGCCATGCTACCCCCCGCCGAATGTCCCCCAAAATCACTCGTTGCAAGTCCAGCATACCCGCCAGAGGTTCAGTTGACTGCAAGCGTTCTAATTCTTGTAGCAGGGTGGGTAAAGTGGAACTACTCGGTCCCGTGCCGTAGTTGTCCGGTTCCCAAAGGGCCCAGTTAATGCCCGGAGTGAGGGTAATTTTACCGGGTGAATATTCCTCTATCCAGGAAAATGTCACGACCACTTGGGTAGAAATCGGTCGCTTCATAAAATTTTCTGCTTCGGCATCCGATAAGAGAAGGTTGACTTCCCGAAGGTATTGCCGAAAGAACTCTTTCACCTGAGCTACGGATGCAAAATTCAGCATATCTTGTCTGGTTCTGGGAACAAAGACAACACCAATATACCCACCGCTTATTTGGGGACTGGCTGTAAAATTAATTCCTTCGGAGGCTCGCCAAACATGGAAAGCTTTCATTTTTATATCGCCCCCGGTTTCGGAGTTTTTACTCGGGAAAAATATAGTTTTATAGCAACGGCCCAAGGTAGTTTGCTCGAAGTCGAAAAATGGAGTTTTTAGGAATTGGCTCCTGACGCTCGAACGGGCTCCATCGGCTCCTACTAGGCGATCGTAGGTAACCAGTAATGGTTCGAGTTCGGCTTTTGCCTCTGGGGAAACTGACTCGAACAGGATGGTTTGGCGATCGAAATCTACCCCAATACATTTGCAGTTGAAATGCAGTTTTAAGCGATCGCCACCTTCTGCCATTGCCACCAAGGAGGATAACAGGGTCGTAACTAGGCTAATGCGGTTTGTATGAAATATCGGTTGTTTTCTGGGAACCAACTGAGTTTTGCCATCAACTGTGTGGAAAGCAGTCATACAGTTTTCCACGCATCCTGCTTTCACAGCATCTTCGAGTCCGTCGATCGGGCGTAAGGCCCGGAAGCCCCGTTCGTTCAAACTGTAAGGAATGGTTCGAGAATTCGATAATGCCACCTCTGTTGGATCCCCCAGGCGTTCGTATATTTCCACCTGGTAGCGATCGCCTTTACGTAGAAGATAGTGGGCTAATAGCAACCCACTGGGCCCCGCTCCGACGATGACAACTTTTTCCATCTTGACTCCTTGCTTGAGGTTATTTTTACTTGAGCATGAATAGCAATATTTGGCAATCATTCTCATGTCTAATTAGTTTACCAGACATGAGAGCGATTACCGAACCCCTATCTGGAACTTGCTATAGTTTGAGCGATCGCCTCTGGTTCGTAACTATAAAGCCACTCATTGAACTCATCAGCGCTTGCCTCCACAAAATCGCCAAAATTTTTCTCTAAATCTTGTAGAGAGAATTGAGGGTTATAGATGCGATAACCTGCTAAAACGCTGCGAGCGTGGATAACATGTACGCGCTCTCTGCGACTGCGTTCGTAGTTATTTAAGGCAGTTTCGAGACTGTCAGCATGGGAAAGGCAGTAGGAGAGTTCCCAGGCATCTTCAAAAGTTGTATTGGCTCCTTGTCCGATCGCCCCTCCCATTGCATGAACGGCATCTCCCAACAATATTACTCTCTCCTTCCTCCAATTAGACAGGGGCAGGCGATAGTGGATAGGAAGTTCTACTATTGCTTCATCTGGGGTTGCTTCTATTACCTCAGGCACTGGAGGTGCCCAACCAGCAACCTCAGTGAGAACGCGAGCCTTAACCTCCGAAGAGCTCTGGGACAAAAAAATGTCTTGAGAAAAAACCCCTATTCCCCAATATAGACGATTGTTGCCAATATCTCCTAGTAAAATACTTTTACCCGGTACTGTAATAGCAATAGTTGTGTTAGCAGGCACCATTTCGTGACTGTACTTGACGAAAGCAACCCAAAGCATCCTTTTTCCATAACGGGGCAACTCCTCGCCCATCGAAGCTTGCCGGACTGAGGATTTAATCCCATCTGCTCCTATTAACAACTCTGCATCTACTGTTTTCCCTCCCTCAAAATTTACCGTCACCCTGTCAGAGTTTTCTGTGAAGCCAATACACTGATGATTTAGGTGGATGCTGTCGGGTGGCAGTAACGATGCCAGTGTTTCCTGCAACTCGAACCAAGGAACCATTAAGAGAGGCTGCCCGTATTGTGCCATTGTTGTGACTGGAAATGTCTGGAGTGTTTCCCCTGTTGGTGTTTTGGCAATAATGGTAGAAACTTGACTGCCCTTTTCTTTGAGTTTCTCGACTATACCTGGATCCACGGCCTCAAGGGATTTCAACCCATTTGGGGCCAAGCCTAAACTGGCTCCCACCGGGCGCAGTTCTCGCGCTTTTTCATAGACATGGGCATCGATGCCCTGTTTTCGTAAGGCTACAGCAGTTGCCAGACCGCCGATACCGCCACCGACGATCGCCACTTTATTAACAACTGGACTGGTAACTTGTTTGATTTCCATTTGATTGATGTTCTGTTTTGTTGATTTTCTATCTTGGTATCGATACTAAAGGTACTGGACAGCCTCTCCCAGTCGATCTTTACCGATCACTGGTCCGAACGCCGCCGGGGTTGTTCCCAGGCAACTAAGCCGAGAATTAGCAAAGCCACTGCGGAAGAAAGTCCTACGAAGATATGAAGGACTTGATAACCCGTCACAATTAGAGCTATGCCAAGGCCCAATGTTATAATATTCGAGAACAGCACGTACAAAAAAACCCGCCAGTCACGCATCACCACATACCAGTGTGAGACAAAAATGACAGTTGGCACTAGCAGCACCAACTGGATGATTCCTTTGCTGTCTTGAATTCCATAGGTTAAGGGAACTGCCACCAAACTAGCTATTAACAGGATATCTGACAGCCGTGATTTCTTCAATCCCAGAGCAATCAGGCACATACCCGCGTTGATGAAGGTGTAGAATAGACGGTTGAGAGAGCTGATCTGGCTGACGTAAAACCAATTATCGCCCATGTGTTCGGCAATTTCGTAGGAGGCGGCGATGGGAAAACAGGCAAACCCCCAGTAGATTAGAGGTAGCGATCGCAGCTTGACAACTGAAGTAAAGAATTCACTGCGACGGGAAAAAATCCAGATATTGAGGGCCGCAACTATATAAACTGAGTAGTGGGCAGCAATGATGATCAATTTTAATATTCCGCTCATTTGTTTAGTTAGCTTTTGATTGAGGATTAAAAAGTTAAGGGGTAGGAGTAAATTCGATCGAGAATACGCGCTTACTTTTGATTTGTTTCGCTATAATTATGTAAAATAAACTTGCATTTCTCGCAGCGCGTTCCAACTCCTTTGATCCTAAGGGCAATTGCGGTTAGCGGAAAATCTTAATGCCGGTCGATCGTTCATGTTTCCTTGGTTCTCTCTTGCTAACAGTCCCAATGCCCGGCGCGGTAGCCAGTAGGCTGTTTTTAGGTTCGGAGAAACTGGCAATTTTAATGTTTTCCGGCTGCCATTATACTGAATTACCGTGAAGTCAACTTCGCTATTGGGAACGCTGAGTTTTGATAGCCGATCGGTAAGTCCCAGAAGGTCTGTGAATTTTTGACCCCTGCCATCAATTAGATAAAGAAAGGACTTGTCTGGTTCGTAGAAATCAGCTGAGGGGCGTTTTTCCAGAACTGTTATATTTGTCCAACCGTTCTTGGCAAGCATTAATGCCGTTGCCAAGCCAGCAGGCCCACCGCCGCCACTTTGTCAACTACCGGGCGGGCAAATTCCCGCGATGAAGTGTTATTCTCTATCTTGTTGGTATTTGTCATCTACTTCCTTAGCTGGCTTGGCTGTACTTTCAATTAATGACGACTGTACGACGAACCTTTGGTCCTTTGGAGAAACTCCGAGGGCCAATTAGTCTGTTTGCAAGACTTGTGCCCCCACCGGGCGGCCAAACTCTCGGACGGTCATCAATTTAACCAAGGTCCCCAACCAGGATAACCCCCGATCGCAGGTTGGCAAGTTTCTGACTGGGAGCGAGAGATTGACAGTCTGTTGAGTGCAGGAGCTAAAGAACTTGATGAAAGCAAGCGTCGGGAGATATACGGCAGATTTCAGCAAGTTGTTGCCGAACAGGTGCCAGTGTTTTTCCTGGTCAGTTTCCTCCAGTTGCAGGCAGTGCGCGATCGGGTACAGAATAGAGAATTTTATCCTTATGGAGGAGGACCGTTATGGAAAATTGACGAGCTGAGAATTGCCCCAAAGTGATATACTACCTATAAGGAGTATGCTTGACAAGTAGAGGATAATGTGTGCTATAAGATAGGAGATGACAAGATGACCGAAAACACTAAGCATCAACAGCACCACCCAAGACTCGGAATAGAAGTGCTGTCCGGTTGCAATCTCGCCCACCTGACAGACGAACAGGTACGGGAACTGAAGGAATCCCTTTGGGAACACGGCGTTGTCGTAGTCAGACAGCAACATCTGACGGCATCGCAGTTAGAAGAATTTGCCAGACAGACATTTGGCGATCTAATGTTTGGGGGCAAGTCTTTCACATTAGATCCCGATATCAGTCCAGACTTACAAAGCAGATATGTGGCTATATTGGGAAATCCCAAGGGATTTACTTCCGAACCAGTGGGAAAGATTGCTTGGCAATGGCATAATGATAAGGATGGCGTCCCGCGCACGGAGGGACTGGAGATGAATGCACTTTATGTGGTGATGCTCTATGGGGTGGAAATACCTCCCGAAGGAATAGATGGGCAGCCCCATACTACTGAGTTCCTCGACATGATAGAAGGGTACAATAACCTCGATCGCTCCCATCAGCAGCAACTAGAGCAGATGTCGATGTATCATACACCACCAGTATTCTCTAAGCAGCCTTCGGAGGTCGTTCTTCCCAAGAAAGTGCATCCAATAGTGTCCACTCACAGGGTCACTGGTAAAAAAGGATTATATCTAGGCTCCCACACAGCAATTCCTGTCGGCATGGAGGATAAACCAGAGACGGCAAAACAGTTTTGGCAGGAACTGTTTCAAACTGCGTGTACTCGCACGCCAGTTTATTCCCATGTTTGGCATCCAGGAGATATTTTATTTTGGGACAACTCGCAAGTGATGCACCGAGGGACTCCCTATGATGCAAGCAAGTATAAGCGGATTGCACTGCGCTTAGGAGTCGTGGACAACTCATGCCTTTGAATTTCAACACCGCTACCGAGGGAAATCCGATGAAAGCTGTGGTTCTATCTCTACGCATCCTAGTTCCCTTGGCCTTATCTTGTCTGTTAATTTTCACAGGCGGTTGCAGCCTGATGAAGTTTACAACCGAGGGGAATCAGGGCGAGCAATTAGTATTAGTCATGCCCAGCGATCCCAGCACTTTTAACTTACCCGTCAATAAAACGCCCTACAGTCCTTTTCTTTACATCTACGAAGGATTAGTGGCTAAAAATGGCATCACCGCCGAGTTGGAACCCGCACTGGCTGAGTCCTGGGTGTTTAGTGACGATCGGGGAAGAATTACTTTTACCCTGCGGTCGGGGCTAAAATGGTCAGATGGAGAACCTCTCACCGCAGATGATGTAGTCTTTACCTTTCAGGAGATTTATCTAAATCCCAAAATTCCCACTATATATCGAGATTTTCTGCGCATTGGCAGTACTTTCCCAACGGTGCGGAAACTAGACGATCGCCGAGTTGAGTTTATCTTACCCGAACCCTTTGCCCCCTTTGTCAGATACATCAGAATAATGGCAATTATGCCCGCTCATGCTTTGCGGGACTCCGTGCGCTCGCTCGATAGTCAAGGAAATCCTCAATTTATTTCTATGTGGGGAACGGACACAGATCCCCAAAACATTATTAGCAACGGTCCCTACCGCCTCATCAGCTACAGACCAGGAGAACGGGTGGTCTTGGAACGGAACCCCTATTACTGGCGAAAAGACGATCGGGGAAATCCGATGCCCTACATCGATCGCTTAGTATTACAAATTATTGCATCCACGGACAACCAATTACTCAGATTTCGCTCTGGGGAACTTGATACCCTGGAGGTGACGTCAAAGGAATTTGAGTTACTGAAGCGAGAGGAAAAGCGCGGCAAATATACCATTTACAACGGCGGCCCGAGTCCTGGCATTCGCTTTGTCGGTTTCAATCTCAATCAAGCCCGCAATGCTAAAGGTAAACCCTTTGTAGACCCCATCAAGTCTCGCTGGTTCAATAGCTTAGCCTTCAGACAAGCAGTCGCCTATGCCATCAATCGCTCCCGAATAAAAAACAATATTTATCGGGGACTGGGTCAATTACAAAATTCGCCCCTGGCAGAGCAAAGTCCTTATTATCTGTCTCCCTCTTCAGGGTTAAAGGTCTACAACTACGACCCCCAGAAGGCAAAGAAAATATTGCTAGAAGCAGGTTTTCAGTACAATAGGGAAAAGGAGCTTCTGGACTGGGATGGAAATCGGGTACAATTTACTCTCCTGGTAAAATCTTCCGAGAAGGCTCGGATCGATACGGCGGTTCATATCCAACAAGACTTGGCTCAGATTGGCATCAAAGCGGATTTACAGGTACTCAACTTCAATGTTATCCTCAAAAAGCTGTTGATAAGTCGAGATTGGGAATGTTATGTGGGTTCCTTTGCCGTTTCTGGTGCCGATATTGAACCTAACCTGCTATCCTTGTTCTGGTCGAGTAGGGGCTCCTTTCATCAATTTAACCAAGGTCCGCAACCGGGACAACCCCTGATCGAAGGTTGGCAGGTTTCTGACTGGGAACGAGAGATAGACAGTCTGTTCGCGGCGGGAGCAGCCGAACTGGATGAGAACAAGCGCCAGCAGATTTACGGCAGATTTCAGCAAATAGTCGCCGAACAGTTACCCGTGTTTTTCCTGGTGAATCAACTAGATATGCAGGCGGTGCGCGATCGGGTACAGAATATTAAATTTTCAGCAAATAGCGGACCATTCTGGAACATTGAGGAGTTGAGCATTGCCCCAAATTGACATCGGGACTACAATCAGGTAAACATGCTATCATCAGGAAAACCAATAGCAAGAGGGAACAGAGGAAACATGAACGATCGACCGGCATTAATATTTTACGCTAACCGCAATTGCCCCCTATGCTCAAAGGAGTTGGATCGCGCTGTGAGAGCTGCAAGTTGATTTTACCTACAAGAACATTGAATTAGGTAAAGACAATAAAACCGACTGGTTTCATCAACTCAACCCGAATGGCGCCGTACCTGTAATTCAGCATGGCGAAACAGTAGTCTATGAATCACTGGTAATCAACGAATACCTCCAGGAAGTATTTGGCAGCGATCGGATGAAGCTTTACCCACAAAACCAGGGTTGAGAGCCTATGCCAGAATCCTGATTTCCCGCTGCGATTGAATTTCCCTCTTGCAAAAGTTGTTGCACAGCAGTGGCGGTTTGATAATGAGAGTTGATGGCTAACCAGTTCCAATCTTGTTTCGTTGGCATTGCTACACCCCATTTAATTAGACTACTCTCCTGACAATTGCAGAACATCATCAATTATTTTGTCAGTCAACCACATTCCTTTAGTACGCAGCATTGATATTGCTACTGCTACAGATGCTATATACCCTGCTTGTTTGGCCTTGACTAAAACACCTAGAGTGCCCGTGTATGTTAAATTATATAGATCGGCAATCCGTCTAGCCAATCTATCGTCAAAAATTAGTAGACTATCGGGTTTCTCCAAGCCTAATGCAATTACTTCTGCTTCACCTCTTCCTAAATCAATGACTGCCGGGACAAGAGTATCATCAGCAACTGCTGTCATCGAAATCCATGCAATCGAGTTTAATTCTGGTACATCAACCCCTTTAATTTTCCCTGCTTTCAATTCTTGGAATACCGCCGGTGGTACGATAATATTACCGTACAACTTGCGGAGTAATTCCATCTGGTTTATTTGGTGAAGATAAAGCAGAGGCGACGTGTTAACAACAACTGTATTAGGCATTTTTTACATCCTTCTCTAATTCTCCAGTTGTTAAGGAGAAAGGGGATACTTGATAATCTCCTAGCAACATGAGAAATTCTACGCGGGATATACCGGCCAATTGGGCCCCACGACCAGAAGATAATTTGCCAAGTTCAAATAGCTTGACTGCTGCTAATAATCTTAATTGCTTGGCAATAGTTTCTGGTGTTTCTTTGAGACTGATCAAAACTTCTTCCGGGACTTCCAGTTGAATTGTAGTCATAATCTGATGATAATGAACTGTACCTCTTTATCATAGCACCTTTTTAGGCAAAAGTCAAGGTTGTACGGAAAGTTAATCTTCAATCCCCGTAGGACAGGTAAGATGCCTGTCTTTGATAGCATGATACCCGGACGAGTCAACTGTGGTCTTGCGCCCGTTGGTACTCGGCCTCCCCGCCCGAACCCGTGCATGGCCTGGCTACTCCGCAACATTGCCCGCCCTTCGGCTCCTTTCGACTTCGCTCAGGGACCAAGCTCAGGGACCGCCTGCGTGGTCGGGTGAGCGTTAGCCTACCGGCGGGCTATATTACATGCATCTGAGATGCACCTGGCTATCAACTACAAGTGAGCGCGAGAGACCCTGTCGCCCGATCGCGAAAAATCGGGCAGGGCACAACCGTTCCCTGGGCACGAGGTTCCGTTTAGGGGAACGAGTGCTCGTTGTGCTTAACGCGGTCTCGTTGTGCTTAACGCGCACGGGTCACTATCCAATGCCCATAGGTCACTACTCAACGCGCCCAGGTGCAAGCTTAACGCGCAGGTGTGCAAGCTTAACCCAACCCAGGTGGAGCTCCAACGGGCACGGGTCGCTACTCAACGCGCAGGGGTGGAGATCTAACGCCGACCCTTGACTACCCAACGCCGACCCTTGACTACCCAACGCCGATCCTTGACTACCCAACGCCGATCCTTGACTACTCAACGCCGATCCTTGACTACCCAACGCCGATCCTTGACTACTCAACGCCGACCATTCGCTACCCAACGCCGATTCTTGACTACCCAACGCCGACCATTCGCTACCCAACGCTGACCCTTGACTACCCAACGCGGAAGATTCATTGTGTCGAACGCAGTTGATCTGCCCTAACCCAATCTATTGATCTGCCCTAACCCAATCTATTGATCTGCCCTAACCCAATCTATTCTACTCACAGCCTCCCTACCTTGTCAACCTCTGGGGGTGTGGTTATGTGTCAGTTGGTTGTTGTTGCCCAAACCCGCGAATGGTGGGTCGATATATCCACTATGAATGTGCGATTAGCGCGAGTGGATATATCGAAGGTGCCCACCCTACCAATGCAACGGTCTGCATGACCGCACCCGTCAACTAGGCTTAATGCCAACGATCGCGCGATGACGGGGGTCGCTTGCTACGGTGGTTTTGTACTGGAAACCTACCGACTGCATAGCTGCTTCCACATCAAAAGTATAGTAATCATCACTCCAGGGTTCTGTACTTTTCATCAGAGTGAAGAGTGCAGGGGGGAGATTCTGAATTACAGGCGATCGGGGGTTATTATCTACAATTGCCAGACAACCGCCCGATCGCAGCACCCGCCGGGCTTCCTGGAAAATTTGTCTAGTTGCTTGACGGGGCAGTTCGTGGATGACAAACTGTAGCGTCACCACATCAAATGAATTGTCTGGCATTCCCGTATCTTCCCCCAAGGCATGTATCCACTCGGATATTTCTCCCTGCACATCCGTTGTCTTGGCCACCGTCAGCATATAAGGGGACAAGTCTAAGCCAACCGTGCGAATTTTCATAGCTTGCCTTTGACAATAATAGTGGTGGAGTGCCAAAGTCGAGATGCCTACGGAACAGCCGATATCTAGCACATCTTTGACTGTCTCCGGACTATACTGGTCTAGTACCTGGTGAAAGCCACCTCGCAATCGTGACTGGGCCGTCTCCCAAGTGATGTTTTCTTTCGGCCAAACCCTCAAACCCATCGCCTTAGTAGCTGAAGAGGCTTCAAAGGCAGCTTGCCAGCAAAGATTTCCCTCCTCGTAAGCGTGGAAAGGCATTTTGTAGTAATCTGGGTAAACTACGTTAGGGTTGGTCATATCTTCTAGCAGCCCCTTCGCCCCGGACTCCTCTAACTCCTGGTAGGTTTGCCGCCAAGGAACACCATTTTTTTCAGCGGTTTTAATCATCACCTGCCTAGCTTGGCGCTTCATCACCTGGTAGATAGGTTTTGTCTGGATTAACAGGTTCACAAATCGCGACAGCAATTCATCACCCGTCCAGTTTGGTTTCAGCTTGTTCGTCATAGTCTTATAAATGATTAGTCAGATCATTATTGCATAACTTTACTCTTATCTGCGAGCTAAAATCTCGCCCAAAACTCGTTCTGCTGATTCTAATGCTGATTCCATGCCCGGAGAGGCGATCGCCGTATGTTCTCCGGCAAAGTGAATGCGCTGCCAGGGTTTAGCCATCTTATCACGAAAACTGGCTGATTTGTCCGGGGGCAAAATAAGCATAAGCCCCTCGGGCATAGCGATCGCCTCCCCAGGAAACCACCCGGGCTATTTCTATGTTACCCTCTGTCGCCGGGCGCAGGCGCTTAAGTTCTGCCATCACAAATTGGTTTAATTCTCGTGAAGACATGGCATCCAATTTTTTCGCACTGTCTCCATTTGCCCAGCAAACCATACTTTGTACTTGCCCATTACCATCCTGTTGGGGAAACATTAATTCTAGCACCGAGTCGGTCCACATCCCGATCGGATAGCCATCCTCTTCCCAGAAAGGACGACGCACTCTCAGATGCACCTGAGTTACCATTGTATAGGGCAATTCTCGCACCGCCTCTGCCTGTTCCCCTGGAAAAGGAGGATCGATTTGGACCTGACGCAGCACGGAAAAAGGTAGAGTACAGACAGCATAATTAGCCTGATATTGAGAACCATCAGTACAGTATACTTTCACTCCCCTTTCGCCGCTGCGAATAGCCTCCACTACCTTGTTCCTTTGTACGGGAGACTTCAAAGCTTTGGCCATCTGTTGGGGCAAGTAACTGTTACCGCCTTTAATCTGCATGGGGTTTTGATTAGGAGTTTGCGATCGCTGGTCATTCTTGAGTGCCCACAAGGCCGAGGCAGTCTCAATGCTATTCATGGAGGAAGGATAAACATTCATCAGCCGCAGGGCTTCTGGCGATGCCCCTCGGGCCCGGAGATATTTTTCCAGAGAAATGTCCAGGTTAAAATATCGCGGCGATGTCCAAGCTTTAGCATCCTTCAAGGGATTATCCGGACGCAGGTAATGTCTCATCAAGCTCGTTGGCATGATACGGCGTTCCCTTTCTGTTAATTTGTTGACATCTGAATTTTTCCAGTCTGGCGGTAACAGAGATTCCCCCTTAACATTAAGTAATAATTTCCGATCTATTTTCACTGGTTCCGTGGGTACTGCCAGGATCTGTGCTAGGGTTAAGAGGCGCTTGTATTTCTCACTGAAACTCTGACCTCCAGCTTCCGGTTTCCCTGGTAGGTCTTCTAAAGTATAAACTCGACCCCCCACCCGATCGCGTGCCTCCAATACTGTCACGGAAACTCCCGCAGCTTCCAACAGCCAAGCCGTATATAAACCGGAAAGACCAGCACCTAGCACCAGCACTGAAGTTGGTTTTGTTTCTTGGGCGATCGCTAGTTTTCCTGCCCGGCCTGCCACCAGCAGGGCCAGGGCCGACTGGCTGAGTCTTAATAAGAAATCACGGCGCTTCCAACGAACTATCCTCATTGCCTTCTTTTGAGCTTACCCTTCCTTTGGCAGCTTACCTGTAATTGCGAGGGCCTGATTATAACTTTTGTTAAGTTTCATGTACTTATCTATATTAACAGCACAGAGAGCGCAAGTTATGATATGTTGATTCAGAGTACTACACAAAGGTTGAACATGAGTAATACTGATACTACAGAATTGCCTCTCTGGGTGCAAGACAGAAATACCGTCATTGCCAATGATGCTGGAGTAGAATGGCGAAATGGCGAACAGCCGGATTATGGCCACACGGATAAATTCCTCAAGGAAGAGAGTCAGTTCCATCATCCGGAAGGTTCATTGGAGGCGATCGCCCAAAACTTGGTGAGAACATTTGAAATGGAAGCATCTCACAAAGCCAACCCCCAACAATGGATATCCATTGTTACCGATAAGTTTCGCATGAGTACCAACGGGGGACGGCCTTACACAGCTGAAGAGATTGCAGAGATCGGAACCTATAACGTATTTCTCGGCGATACGGAACATTATCGTTCCTCAGAGGAAACCTTTGACTCAGCTGAGAAAATCTTCCACACGGCCTTTCCTAATGGCTTTCTCTGGGAAATAACAGAAGTGCTTGCCGGGCCGCCAAATGTGACATTCAAATGGCGGCATTGGGGAACTCTGAACGGATCATTCAAGGACCGCGCCCCCACGGAGAAACGATCGAAGTCGTGGGAGTTAGTATTGCTCGGGTGACTGAAGAGTTGAAAATTTTGTCTGTGGAACATTTTTCGATAACAGCGAGTTTCTCAAAAAGTTAAGCGCCGGCTGTCCTTTACATTCTCAAAATAATTCTTAATTATCTGGGAAAATAACTAAAGGGTTCAAGCCTTTAATTAGGAGCGAATCATTATGGGCAAGTGGGATAATGGTAGAGAATTGAAAGAACAGGAGAGCAGATGAAGACGACAGATTACAAAGTATTTCCGAGACATGTAGGGAAATGGTCGGGGACTTTGAAAGTCCTAGATGCTAACATGCAGCAAACCAAATCCTACAAGACAACTCAAAACTGGGAGCAGTTTGAGGATAAGTGGGTAATCTCGAACACATATATTGACAATGATGGCACGTCCAAAACAAACCAGTACGATGTCTTTCCCCTTGGGAATGGTGAGGTGGAGTATAAAACAGATTCTCCGAAAATGAAAGAAGTGACCATGGGGGCGATCGAGCATGGAGAGAGTACAATATACGTGCAAGTTGTCCACCAGGGGACGGGTAAAGTTCTGGATCTGGAGACAATGACCCTGGTAAGCGATACCGAACGGGTGCGCACAAGTCAATTGTTCGATCGGGAGGGAGTATTTAAGGGTTTGCTAGTAATTGTGGACAGTCGGGTAGATTAAAACGGTGACAAGAGTAGTGCTATACTGCACGAAAGAGTAATGTAATTTTGACCGCCGACCACTGACAAAGGAATTATATGGATCCCCAAGAACAGAACTGGAAAAACTTAACTGCCAAGCATTTGCGGGACTGGCACGGTATTTGGACTAGATACGATGCCCAAGGAGAGGTCACAGAGTCCTTTAGAAGTCTCAGAAGCCTTAGTAGCGATCGGGCGCAAACCAAAATCGCTCACAGAAATCTGTACATGTACCCTGAAGGCAACACAGAGGAAAAAAGTTGGGAGTATAATCAGGGAACTCATAGTTTACCTGATGGACAATTTAACCCAGCCCTCAGCACAATGAGGGGGGTTTTCCTGGCATCAGGTCATGCAGGGTGGGTGACAACCCAATTAAAAACAGACTCCTATTTTGGGGCTGAGTTATTTTTCATGCACGAGGACTTACGACATAGTGTGGTAATTCTTTATGATGAGCAGGGTAATTTATTGAGAACGGTGAATATTCGTGAAGATGCTGCGGGTTTCCCTAGTCAATATTGGTCAACTGCACTACAGCAATTGCCCGATCGCAATTTAAGTGGCAATTGGCAAGGCACATCTGTCACCATTACCCCGGATCTGAATATTTCTGAGCCAGTGCCAAGCAAGCTACATTGGAATTGGGAAGGACATCATGCTTTCTTTTTGCCTGATGGTGTTTCTATCAGTTGCCCCGATCGGGTGATTGTGGGCACTCCCTTTATCCTGGCAGCCAATTGGCTAGTAACACCCTCCGATATGCATGAACTGATCCTCAAGTATGACGAATCTGGTGCTTTTTATAGCTTGACGCTGGATCTATTACACCTTATCTAGTAGAAGCTGTAAACCGGATTTCGGGTGAGTAACCCAACAAAATATCTACATTTTACCCACAAGAAATCCGGTTTATTTACCGAGGGTGAGCGATCTCATCCTCATCTACTCCCCATCTCTATTAACGTTCGCCACCAAAATTTACCTTAAATCTTCCCAGTCATTTTGTTATCTTCTCAGGCGATCGCTTCACCCTTCCGTCGAGAGCCAGTCTTCTAACTTCAGACCCGGAACCCTGAGCATATCGAAATCGTGAGAAACCAGAGTCAAGTCCCGGGCGATCGCCGTTGCCGCGATCAAAATATCTGTATCCTCTAGCAAGGTTCCCTTACCTCTTAAATCCGCGTGAATTGATGCGGCGCGTTCCATAATTTCTAGATCGTCCAAGAACAGAACTGTTACCTCTTGGCAAAACCAGTTAAAGTTTGATATCTGCCGGGTAGCACTGGCATATAAAAGTCCTCTTTTTACCTCGTAGTAGCTAATTACACTGATAAAAATTTCTTCTTCTCGAAACTTTAACTCCCAAAATTTTGCTTTAACTATTTCATTCTTTTTGACTATGTTACTTATGATGTTGGTATCCAACAAATAACTCATCGGAACTATCTCCCTTCCACAGCAGCGTCAAACATCTCGATTTGTTCTGGAGTTAAATCGTCTAACATCCCAGATAACAATTCAACCGCCATTATTCCCTTGACCCTTTTGGTCAGTCGATCGCCATCCAAAGAGATAATCTCTTCTGGCTCCACCACCCGGTCTAACAGGTCCGAAAAAATTTGCATTAGTTCATTTTTGTCTAGTTCTTCCTGATAGAGAGTATTTGTTTTGATTAATTCCTCGACTATAGCCGATATCCGAGATAGGGCTGCATCTTTTGCTGTAGAGACTTGAATCATAAATTCCTCCCATTTGCGCTCGTAACTCTAAATATGGTAGCCGTCGTTATATATTCTCTTTCATTATAGCCTGCTACTTGAAAAATTGGCAAGGTATGTTGACGAGCAAAATAAATGTCTATATTTGAGTGAATCATTATCCTCTTATCCTTTAATATAGGGAAGGGATCCGTCTTGACGTATGTCGCGCTGCCACGCGACTGGATCTACAAAGCGCGAAAGTATTGAGGGCAGCAAGTTTTTCTAAAGCTTCTGCCATTTTCTGACCGCGAGAGACTGTCTCTCTACTTGGATCGGATTCTAAAATCGTAACATGAACCTCCAAAGGGCGATCGCTCGTTTCTGGAGTTTCCTCAAGCCACTCTAAGCGGTTTCCTGTCAATACAGCCGGTGCGCAACATAAAGTTAAGTCCCAATTGAGTTTTCTCCTGTCTATTATATCTTTAATTGGGGTAGGGTTAACGAAGGAAACCCTACCTACATAAATTTGCCCCATTACCTATTACCAATTTACGCTCGCCACTGGTAAGGCGATCGCTTGACTGCCTCATAGTTAGCATCTAACTCCGGTTCCAGTAACAAAATCGCCCCAATACGTCGGGCCATATTCGTTACTTCCTGCACTTCGGAAACTTTCAGAGATCGTCCTAACAAATCTTCTTCGCGATAACTCAACCATTTTTTAATCACCTGATAGCCGCCGATGGTGTAATCCCAGACTCGGGCGGGGATATTTTGCCAGTAAGCGACATCGTTGAGATAAACGTCCCGGGTGTCTTCCCCCAGTTGTCCGGTTGCTTCTCCCATAGCTTTTCGTTCCTCGGGACTATAGGGGCGCTGTGCGATTTTGCCCTTGCCCGGCATGGTGATGCCGTTTTTCCCACCGTAACCCCAACTGGCCCGTGACGGCAAATTCCGTATCGGGGTTGAGGTTGCCGCCACCAACTCGGACAACAACTGCCACCGCCCGGAGTTCGGGGCGAATTTTCCCCGAGGTGATGCCGGGAGTGGGAGTCTCGGTATCCAGGAGTGCGGCTATTTGGCCACCAAGTTGGGCCGAGGCGCAGAGGGTTTCGCGGTTGTCTGGTAGGGGGATGCGAGGCCAGTCTTGACGGATGCCGTCGGCGTTTTCTGCCAGGTAGGCCGGGGAGTAACCGATCGCCAAGGAGTGCATCCAAATCAGCCCAGATGTTTCCCTATCTTCATCGGGATTAGGAAACCCCAAACCTGCTAAATAATTTCTGGCAGCCTCCGAGAGATTGGCAAAAGGTCGATCCACCTCTGGCTTTTCTGGCAACAAATCCAGCAAACTTAATTGTTCTTTTGGGCGCAACCGTGCCCCATTCATCAGTTGCAACGGTACTGCTACTGCATCAGGTGTTAAGAGATGATCGTCTGACAAACAAGGGGTAAAATAAAAGGGAACCCCTTCATTGTCTTTTGAGGCATTAAAACGGGTGAGCAGAAACTGATTACCTGGCCAACATTGCTTCCAAAGAGAAGGGCGAGATCGATTCCAAACCCCACTTACGGATGTGTAGTAGCACCAACGGACTTCAAACGGACGCAAGGCATAACGAACTAAGCGTTCTGGTAAGAATTGATCTTGTAGGAGCGCCTTCCGCCGCACAACTTTAGGCTCGAAACTCGCTCTTAGCTTGACTAAGCCATAATTCAATGCGGCGTAATTATCCCAGCTTAACTCGGGATCTAGATAAGCTCTCATCCGTTGTTCTAGAGCATCTCGATCGATATCAATCAAGGCTCCTCCCCGCTTTTCCATTAAGCCATTGCTAGGAGCGATCGCACAAAACTCCGTTAACTTTGGCCATTCATAATAAAGCTCTTCAACTTCTGAAAACCGGAACGAGTAACGATTGTTAAAGGTGGGATTACATTGAGCGTAAGAATCATTAAATCCATCGGCCTTTAAACTCTGAACTAAATCCTCCCGTTTATTGACTCCCCAAAAATGCCGAAACCGCACCATAGGTTTGTCCTGGCGTTGTTCGTTTCTGACCATCAAAGCGATCGCCGTACCCACTCGGATCCCCTCCCGGTTGTATTCCGTCGAAAACACGCTCCGATCCGGTTTACCCTCTGGGGTTAACTTCCCCGTCTCCCGACTGGACCCGTTCAAACAATCAAACCACAACCGATCGAACTCCCTCAAAAAACGTTGCCGCATCACCACATAAGACGGATCCCTCAAATAAGAGAAATTAGAAATGTAACAAACCACACCCTTTTTCGGTTCGATGTCGGTAATGCAATACTCTGCTAGCCGAAAGAACCGAACGTACAAATCATCAAGATTAAACTTCTTAATTCCCCAGTCCTTAATCAACCCTTTCTTATATATATCCACCAACCCCTCTTCTTCCTTAGGACTCACTCCAGCAAAAGCATTATAAGGGGGATTTCCCAAAACCACCAAAATCGGTTTCCCGCGCTTCACTTCGTCAGCGGCATCCTTTTCCTCTCCCAGTTCGGGAAAATTTAACGAAAGTTGCTTATACCTCACCTTCGCTTCCGACCTTGGCGGTTCCCAACCGGTCAAAGCATTAGTCAAATAAACCCCACTCGTTCTGAAGGCAACAGGGGTACTCCCAAATTCTGCAACAGCAAACCCAACTGTAAATGAGCGACTACAAAGGGCGCGGTCAAAATTTCAAACCCAAACACCCGATTTTTGGCCGCCTCCTTCAGTTGGGAACCCACCAATGCCCCCAACCCTTTCTCCTCTAAAGTGGCATCGATGCGCTTGAGAACTTCCACCAAATAGGCCCCCAGTGCCGCAACAAGGATCGAGAATATAAACGTTTGGGTCTGCCAAACCATCGGAAATCTCCAACTCTTCGCGCAAAACCCCATCCACCCGTTCTACCATATACTCCACAACTTCCGGTGGCGTGTACCAAACTCCTAAATCTTTGCGCAATTTCGGATCGAATGCCTCCAGAAACGGTTCGTAAAAGTATTGAACCGCCCGCCCTTCCTCAAACTGGGAGAAAAACGCCTCGGTATCTACTCGGTTGAGGGCATCTCCCGTCCAGTTCAACACCTCCACTAAATCCAATTTCCCCAAATTTGTCGGCGTTGCCACCTTCTCGAACAGCGCTTTAATGGTGGGAACGTGCAAATCCCAAGCTGCCATCTGCCATTGGAAGTTACCCTGTTTGTTCTGTTTGTGCCACAGCACCCAGGCCGAAAAGATGCCGTAGAACAAGGTTTGAATGAGAGCGGATTTAAAAAAGCGATCGCCCTTTTTCCCCTCAAAAGAAACTCCCAACGCTTCCTCTAAAGCTTGGCGGATCTGTTTGAGTGCCGGTAGTTCGGTTTTGTCGATGCGCGATCGGGCATCTTTAGCGTAGGATGCGAGAAACCAGGCAACATCTTTGGGAGTAGCGATCGCTGCCGACTGCAACATCACCCGTTTGAGATATTCGGTAAATTGTTCCGCTTGTTCTGCGGCCAACTTACTCGGGTTGTTCGCCTTCTGCCAAAACTCCTCCTCACTTTCTGCCAAACGATAGGTTTCCAGTTTAACCGGTTGCCCGTTGGCATCCTGCCCCACTAAGACAAAATCCCGGTAATTGGTAACTAATACTTGACGATATTTTTGCCAATACTTAGAAACCTGCTTGCTGTCAGCAACCAACCAGGCATCATCTCCGGTGCCTTTTACTTCTATGACACCCCCTTCGGGATTTTCTGGTTCTGTGGGAGTTGACGACTTCCGTTTAAACTGACGGGCGCTAAACAACCCACCATCGGGCATCCCCGCCCCCTGATTTTTTAACTGCATGACACAGCGAACCTTGGCTTTGAGGGAGTCGCCAATTTCATTCATCAGTTTTTCTAAGGCCCCATAGTAAGAAGTCTCTTTAACTGCGGCCCCCGTGGCGCGAATTTCCCTCAGATCGCTAATATAGCTTTCAACTGTTTTCAAAGGTTCCATAGTTTGTCCCTAGAAAATTAATACCAATTTCTTCTGGAGTTCTCTCGTTCCCTGGGAACGGTCTTCTGAGGCGACTGCCTCAATTTATTTAATCCGGGCTTCTTCAATTATATCATATATTTCTATATAATCAACATCCTTCTCTCGTTCCCAGGTTCTACCTGGGAACGGTCTTCTGAGGCGACTGCCTCAATTTATTTAATCCGGGCTTCTTCAATTATATCATATATTATCTATTCAACATTCTCGATCTTTCTATCGTTCCCAGGTTCTACCTGGGAACGGTCTTCTGAGGCGACTGCCTCAATTTATTTAATCCGGGCTTCTTCAATTATATCATATATTATCTATTCAACCTTCTCGATCTTTTGGTAGCTTCACAGAATCCCGTAGTCGAACCGCTGATGAATATGGTACCAGCAAAAGTGAAATGTAATCTACCCTTCATCTTTCTTAACGATCGCCACCAAAATCCCCATTAAATCTTCCAAGTCATTTGGCACTCGATATAAGTTCAAATCTTGGGTAATTTGTTTCTTCTCCCGCACCAAAAAACCAAATTGCCAAATATTGCCAATGGAAACCGCACCATAGAGACGTTGACTTTCTGGTTGCTGATCTTGGGCGATAGCCTTATCGATCGCAATTAACTCAACCCCCAATTGAGTAAACCCCCGTTGTAAATTTTCATCCTTCGCTTCTATCACCAATAAATGATTCTGAGATTGTAAATAGTAATCTAACGCACCTTTTAACTGGTCATTTACTGCTAAAGGATAACTCACCTTGACTTTCACGCGAGTATAATGGATCAAATCCATTAAAACTGGTGCAATCAAAAACTCTCGGCGTGCTGCTTCGCTGTCTAATGTAACCAGCGGTAAACTTTCTTCGATCCGCTGACGTAAACTCTCTAATCTGTCTAGCTGACCTTGATATTGAGGAAGTGTTACCGCTTCTGATTGGAAACTATATCCAAAATATGCGAAAATATCTTCCCTGTAATAATTGAGCTTGCTGTAATCAGAAAATGTATAAGATTGGCCAAGTTCTATAGCTTTTGTCACGATCGCCTCCTGGTGATATTGGGAATTGTTGATAGAGGGGCGATGGGGCGATCGCCCCCCAGAGGATCGTTATTCCTTCAATTGTGCCAGCATTGCAGCTTCATCCCAATAAGAGGATAGCTTTTGAATCTTACCTTCAGAATTCATTTCAAAAACAGTAATCCCCTCAGCGCTAGCAGCCCTGCCATTTTTAGCGATCGCCCGCATCGTCCATTTAGCTGCCGCCCCATTTCCAGCGACGAAGATATGCTCTGGCGATACTTCTAGCTTATCGTAAAATTTAGCCAACAGCGCGAAAAACTTCTCTCCATCGCTATGGGCATTCATCGGCGGTTTGTCAACCGGGTCACAAATTACAGCATCATCAGCAAAGCTTTCCATCCAGGCCCGCTGCATTCATCGCTGCCATGTTATTATAATAGGCAACTACAACTTTTTCAATTGCTTCTTTCGACATCTGCAATCATCCTTCTAACTTGAAAATCCCGTTCGTAGTGAGGTCTTTAGTCCTCTCCCGCGAGTTAGGGAGATAAGGACTAAAGTCCTTACTACGAACCTGACGAGATAAGGACTAAAGTCCTTACTACGAACCTGGCGAGATAAGGACTAAAGTCCTTACTACAAACCTTACTACTTATCCGCTTGTAAACTCGCAAAAAGTTCCTGCCAGTTTGCCAAAGCAGCGCCCTCTGTCTCCTTCACCTCAAAGGTAACATTATATGCCTGGGGTTGGCCGATCGCCTGCAAGCAGAGTTCAGCGATATCTTCCCGACTGATTTGACCTTTAATATTATCCCCTTGGTCAAGCATCAGAGCTTTACCACCCTCCTTTTCAGTCAGGGCACAAGGTCTGACGATCATATAGGGAATACCACTAGCGCGAATAGCATCTTCTCCCCGGAGTTTCCAGGTAAGAATTCCTCCCAACTGATCGTTCATTCTCACAGCGGGTGGTTCTTCCTCTAGATTAATCCCAGGTCGGCCCGGACGAGTCACCCCAGCGGAACTAATCTGAATAAACTGTGGTTTAACAGCACCGCCATAGGCTTTAATCGATTCCACTTGCAAAGCAAAACCACCAGGAGTAAAATGGGGATTAAGTCCGCCATCGTACTCAAACTTACTCAACATCAACTGGCAAGCGTAAATGCTGCTAAGCTCCAGTTTAGCATCGGGCACAGTTTTGGCGCGAAACACCGGAATAAATTCATCGAAGGGAATTCTCACAGTTATCCAGCGGTTAGGTTCCGTATCGAAAGAATAGCTAAAACCAATCCCATCCCATTTCCCCTCGCTGCGGAGAATAAATTTATAGCGCTTGCCATCCCCCTTGACCCGCAACTCCACTCCCCTGTAGCCTGTCAGGTTGAGGGGAATCTCGAAGTTTTTGGTTCTCACCGACGCAAAACCACCAGAATTGGCAGTTGAGACATTTCCCGCGAACGCAGCACCCTCTGATATAAGTCTAATTTCACTTGCACTCACTCCACCCATCACCACATCATCCACTGCACCCCAGGTTTCCTTCAAATCAGCAGATGGGTTAGTGAAGTCAAAGAGCAGTTTTTCGTCAGCTTTCGGCAGATATCTGCCCGCAACTTGCACCAAATTAGCAATTCCCTGATAGTCCACAATTTCTGGACTATCAACAACTTCTGGCATATAGAACTTGATGCCTTGATAGTATTTTTCCCGAGTCGGGTGTCACCTTCAACGGGTTGCACCCTCACCCCAGTACAGCAGATAACTGCCCTGACGTCAAGCATCATTTCGGCAGTCAAGGTTTCTGGGATAGTGATATCTCCTTCAAAGAGTTCCACTTTATCCCCCAACATCTCCCTGGCCCTGCTAACATCTCTAACTAAGGCCCGCACTGGGTAATGGCGATCGACCAGACGCCGGACGACACGCTTACCGACCCCGCCAGTAGCACCAGCTACCAGAATTACACCCATTTTTTGCTCTCCAGATGATTTATATTGATTATCCCCTATCACAGCTTTAATTAAGCGCTGTATGCAGCCAAAGAAGGGAATTACATCGAAATATGCGAGAGTTTGTACGAACCTGCCAGCATCCCACGAAGCACGATTTGTCACATTCTTTCTCCTTATGCTTTTCAATTTATTATAGCCTATTGTTTAATTTTATGATGGATGCCAGCCAGCGATAACCCGTGACAGCAATGCTATTGTTAAGTTGTAATGCTGCAACTGTCGCTCTACCGCAGGCTGTTAGCCCGATTATTTCCGTGCCATCCTCACTCCAGGTAAAATGGCGAAACTTGGGTACTCATGAGGTAACCTCGACTATGTGGAAGCTGATTTGATTATAGCATAGTTAACATGCATATCGCTACAATATCCGATCGCCCGTTATCCCGTCTTCAGAGGAATTTCCACAATCAACTCCGTACTCTTTCCCAGAGTTGAAACACACTTCATCTGACCCCCATGTTTTTCCACTACAATCTGATAACTAATCGCCAAACCAATGCCAGTCCCCGTAACTACCGGTTTAGTAGTAAAAAACGGGTCAAACAGCTTCGACTGCACCGCTTCGGGAATACCAGGGCCATTATCTGCCACCCCGATAATCACATTAGACATTTCCGATTCTGCCTTTGAAAGTTCCGTGCGAATAGTAATCTGACTCCTATGGAGAGCCCAGCAATAATGATTTCCACAATATTTTCGACATGCGATCGTTCTCCTCACACCTGAAACATCTACAGAAAGATTCCTTCTTCTGCAAATCTTACCGTCTTTGCAAACAGCAACTTCCACCCCTAGCTGCAGTGAGGGGGTGGTAGCAAGTTCGTTTTCGTCTAGTTGTTTGCAGTTTTTACTCGATCTGGGAAATCACTTTTGCCAGATCGAAATCCTTTTGAGTTAAACCACCCGCATCATGGGTTGTCAAGTTAATTGTGACTTTATTGTAGGAAATTGAGATATCTGGGTGATGGTTCGCCACTTCCGCTGGTTCTACCAGTTTATTCACAAAGGCGATCGCCTCGACAAAATTCTTGAGCTTCTTTATCCGACGCAGTGATTTCCCGTCTAATTCCCAGTCAGTCAGCGAAGATAATTTTTCTTTTATCGATGTCTCGTTTAATAACAAACTCATGTCAACTACTCCTACTTCCTGCCAACTGGATTATATTTATCTATTTAAAATACTATCCGCTCTCACGCTAAGTTGAAATAGCCGCAGCTATAACACTTATCGGAGTGAGAGCGGTGTAGCGGGTCAACAAGGTTAGCACCTGACTGCCGGGAGGAACTCCCCGCCAGTCTTGTCATGGCCAGAGTCGAGGCTCCAACCAGGGATGACAAACTGGCTGTTAGAGAACAGCCCCGGCACACAGCCGGCATTTACCAACCTGATGACCCATGCATTTACTACTATCAATCATGGGCATCACCTCCTTTCTCCCTGAACGGTTTCATTTTCACCGGTTGCATGCAAGCGCCAAGCAGCTTTACTTACCATAGCACAGTTTGCAGAAATAGGACAGCAAAGCCGAAAAAAAAATACCCCTGCCCAGGGGCAGGGGTGAAATTTACCCTAAGTCCAAAGACTTATCTTGGGTAGAAACTACCGCGAAAGCTTTACAGAGCATTACCGCGAGGCAGAACTTCCTCAGGGAATTGGAAGAACTGATGAGGCTGGTCAGCCGGAGCCATCCAAGCCCGCAAGCCTTCGTTGAGGAGGATGTTCTTGGTGTAGAAGGTTTCAAACTCTGGGTCTTCAGCAGCCCGCAACTCTTGGGATACGAAGTCGTAAGCCCGCAGGTTTAACGCTAATCCCACAACGCCCACAGCGCTCATCCACAAACCAGTGACCGGCACAAACAACATGAAGAAGTGCAGCCACCGCTTGTTGGAGAAGGCGATGCCGAAGATTTGGGACCAGAAGCGGTTAGCAGTCACCATACTGTAGGTTTCTTCCGCTTGGGTGGGGTTGAAGGCTCGGAAAGTGTTGGCTTGCTCGGAGTCTTCAAATAGAGTGTTCTCAACAGTAGCTCCGTGGATGGCACAGAGTAAAGCTCCGCCTAGAACACCGGCCACTCCCATCATGTGGAAGGGGTTCAAAGTCCAGTTGTGGAAGCCTTGCAAGAACAGGATGAAGCGGAAGATGCCAGCGACTCCGAAGCTGGGGGCAAAGAACCAGCCGCTTTGACCCAAGGGGTACATCAGGAAGACGCTGACGAAGACCGCGATCGGGGCCGAAAAGGCGATCGCATTGTAAGGACGGATGCCGACGACGCGGGAAATTTCAAATTGGCGCAGCATGAAGCCGATCAGTGAGAATGCTCCGTGCAGGGCGACAAATGTCCACAAACCACCCAGTTGGCACCAGCGGGCGAAGTCCCCGCTTGCTTCTGGACCCCAGAGGAACAGCAGGGAATGTCCCAGACTGTTGGGGGGGTTGAAACAGCCACCGTCAGGAAGTTGCAGCCTTCCAGGTAGGAGCTAGCCAACCCGTGGGTGTACCAGCTAGTCACGAAGGTGGTGCCAGTCAGCCAGCCACCGATTGACAGGAAAGCGCAGGGGAACAGTAATATTCCCGACCAACCGATGAATACAAACCGATCGCGCTTGAGCCAGTCATCGAGGACATCAAACCATCCTCTTTCGCTGGTCGCGCTTCCTACTAATGTTGTCACGACGCTTTTCTCCAAATTGGTATGATTACAGCAGTCAGTAAAATATTCTCCCAGGAATCGCCGCTGCTTTTCCTTAGCAGAAAACGAGTCTGACTGTGAGTAAAGTTTACTTTTCTTTACTATACACTCATTATAGAGAGAATTTTGGGGATTTGCCATCCCCAAAAAAAAATTTTTCCGCCATTACACCGGCAGCAAGGGGATAGATCCAGCAGAGGGTTATGAGATACTAGGAGATATTGTACCCGTGACATGATTGACCGCTTATGTACGTGATCGACGTGACCTTAAAGCAAAATCCCTTGTCCCTATCGGTGGAGCGCAAGTCGGTGGAAGAGGCGGAAGCCTTGTATAAGCAGATTCTGGAGGCATTGCGTTCCGGCAGCGATGTGCTCCTGGAGTTGACCTGCGACCGGCAGACAAATAAGAAAATCGGCATCCTTGTCAGTGAGATATCAGCGGTGCAGATGGCGGAGAAATCCAGCACGGCAGCCGGTTCTGGCAGACCACCTGGTTTCTTTGCTGTCACAGATCTGGCTAATGAAGAGTAGCGCCGGTTCTATGAGAGCAGATGCTGCCATTCGGGTGCAGGATTTATGCTTCAGTTGGCCCAAGGGATCTTCAGTCTTAAATAATTGTTCTCTGGATGTGCCCTTGGGCAGTTTCTGGATGCTCTTGGGGATAAATGGCAGTGGGAAATCGACTTTACTCAGATTGGTGGCCGGACTGTTGCATCCCCAATCCGGTCAAATTCAGGTCTCAAAACCAGTAGGATTTGTGTTCCAAAACCCAGACCACCAGCTGGTGATGCCCACCGTGGGAGCAGATGTGGCTTTTGGCCTAGTGGCAGAAAATCTATCGCCGGAGGTGACCAGACAGCGGGTGGCAGAGGCGCTCAATGCCGTTAATTTACTTCACTTGCAACGACGCCCGATTTACGCCCTCAGTGGAGGTCAAAAGCAACGGGTAGCGATCGCTGGCGCGATCGCCCGCCATTGTGAAGTGTTGCTCTTAGATGAACCGACGGCCCTACTGGATCCGGACTCTCAGTTATATCTAGTATCTCTTATCAGAGAGTTGGTTAAAAGTCTCGGTCTGACTGCTCTATGGGTAACCCACCGCGTCGAGGAACTGAATTATTGTGATGGTGCTTTCTTATTGGAGGCAGGTCAAGTTGTAGATTTTGGCTCACCAGAACGATTGCGACTGCGCTTGCTCGTTGAAGAGTAAACAGTTAGGGGCAAAGGGTTTGAGTGGGTTCGTAAAAAAGTTGTCCATTGGGACAAACTGGCTGAAAGCCATGATGTTCAACCACTGTGGGTTTGCCCAGAAGCAGTCCTAGTAACATCGGGAGCAAGCAAGGTCCAGCGAGGTGTAGAATATCTGCCGATCTAATTAACTGCAAGATCTACCACTGGCTGGAAAGTCGCACGACCTGAAATGGCAATACTTTGTCATCAAATTCGGAGATCTGGTTGTAAATCTGGGTAGGAGATTTCTGACCAGCACAACTGGCTCCGGATAAGGCCATCATACTCCCACTAATCAGCCTGCGCCAAAACTTCATAAGCAATTCAAAATTACCCAAATCGCAGTTCTGTCAATAATACCGTTTGTAGTAAGCACTAAAGTGCTTCCCCTTTGTCTGGGCGATCGCAGTTCTGTGAATTATACAAGCTTTCGGTGCGATCGCATAGCCCTAATTATACTCCGAACGGTCAGGAACTGCGCCTTTCTCCACGACCATGCGATCGCCCCCCGATCGCGTTCAGACCAGAAGGCGAATATGCCCGTGCAGTGCACCTGCGACCAGTTCCTTATCCCTAACAATTTCCACAAGGAATGTATAGATGCTTAGCGTTCGCATCTCTACAGAAAATCTACATCTTATTTATAACATAAATTCTGGCATTGTCATTTTAATTTTTTTCATAAATAAATGAATTTAAAAACTGGGTTTCTGGATTACTAATAAATAATACACCAACTTTCTCCGAGAGCAAAATAAACCACGATTTTTCATCTGTTCGCCGGCAGAACGATAGAAAAATATTAAATTATTCTGGATATATCAATATTTAGCAAGCCGATATGGGATAATTGTCAAGCATGCCACAGAAAAGAGAAAAAAGTGCTCAACTATCAATTGCCAAACCGATCTGATGGTACTATCGAAGCAGATGTGTGAGGTGTAATCTAACCATGACAGAATTTCTAGATTTTCTCAAGCATAAATATGCTTATGTCGCGATCGGGGAATTCCAGCCCGGCAAGTTTGACGAGGCGAAGCAGCTTTATGAAAAAGCCGTAGCCACCTATGGCCAAGGCTTCGGAGGGTCCTATCTGCTGCAAGAACCGGGAACCGATAAAGGCATCGCCATCATCTTTTGGTCGAGTGTAGAAGAGATGGAAGCTAATAAGAATGAAGTTCACGAGGCGATCGTCAAGGAAATATCCCATTTGTTGGTGGCACCAGCGACGACATCAGTATATGAAGTATGCAGCACCTTCGATCCTCCCGCAAGCCAGTCAGAAGCCTAAGTTGACATAGGGATCGTCTCAATGCCAGAATTAAGAAACCCTGTTTTTTGGGAAAACAGGGTTTCTGGGGTATAAGAACGAGGGAAAGACTAAGCAATTCAAAATTCAAAATTCAGAATTCAAAATTTGGAAAGTCCCTGAGAACAAGGATCTCGGCGGATCGGCCTATGCAATTAAATGCACGACAGCTTAAAGTCTTTACTACGAACGGGGAAAGACTAAAGTCTTTACTACGAACGGGGGAAAGACTAAAGTCTTTACTACGAACGGGGGAAAGGCTAATACAATGAAAGAAAAAAAATGCTACAATTCGTTTGAAATTATATTATTAGTCGGTTAAAACCGACTTTAGCTATTAGCCTCTGGTTTGAACCAGAGGCGGGATGACTAACTAACTCAATCAATCAATGGCACTCTCATGACATTAAAATTGTACAACACTCTCTCCCGCACAGAATCTCCCTTTTCTCCCCTATCACCTCCCCAGGTCCGCATCTATTGCTGTGGCGTCACGGTCTACGACTACTGCCATTTGGGTCACGCCCGGTCCTATATAGTCTGGGATACCCTCCGCCGCTATCTCCAATGGTGCGGTTTCCAGGTTACTTATGTTCAGAATTTTACCGATATTGATGACAAGATTCTCAACCGGGCCCGCCAAACAGGTTCCACTATGCAAGCAGTGGCCTCACACTTCACTCAGACCTATTTTGAAGATATGGCCCGCCTGAATGTCCTGGAAGCTGATGAATATCCCCGCGCCACCCACGCGATCGATGGCATTCAACGCTTGATCCACGAGTTGGAACAGAAAGGCTATGCCTACCCAGCTGATGGAGATGTATATTACCATGTACGCCAATATCCTGAATACGGTAAACTTTCCCGACGTCAGCTAGAAGAGATGCAAACCGGTGCTAGTGGACGGGTGCAGGCGGCAGTCGATGAGGCCCAGAAGAAAAAAGACCCCTATGATTTTGCCCTCTGGAAGGCGGCCAAACCAGAAGAACCCAGTTGGCCATCTCCTTGGGGTGCCGGTCGCCCCGGATGGCATATCGAATGTTCCGCCATGGTGCGCGATCGCCTGGGTGACTCGATCGACATCCATTGCGGCGGCGCGGATCTGATCTTCCCCCACCACGAGAATGAAATTGCTCAGTCTGAAGCTGTAACCGGTAAGCCCCTAGCTCAATACTGGCTGCATAATGGCTTCGTGACAGTCAATGGCGAAAAGATGTCCAAATCCTTGGGCAATTTTACCACCATCCGTCAGCTGTTGGATGGGGAAAATGCTCCCTCACCAATGGCCGTGCGCTTGTTTGTCCTCCAGGGACATTACCGCAAACCTATCGATTTTACTCCTGAGGCGATCGCCTCGGCCCAAAACAGCTGGGAAACTCTCAAAGATGGGTTGCTTTTCTGCCAAAAGTATGGTCAAAAACTAGAATTGACAGAGACCGGGTCGGTGTTAAAAGAATCCGTTGCCAAATTTCAGACGGCGATGGATGACGATCTGAACACCCCTGGCGCTTTGGCCGTTTTGTTTGAACTGGCAAAAGAACTCAAGCGGGAGGGAAATATCCTCGTTCATGCCGGAATTACAGAAATCGACCCCCAAATACTCCAAGAACAGTGGTATACTCTGGTAAGCTTGGCAAAAGTATTAGGTTTAGAAGCCGGTTTAGAGGAAGAAAAAACAGCAGCTGATGGTTTAAGTGATGCGGAAATAGAAGCATTGATTGAGCAACGTTCCCAAGCTAGGAAAGCTAAGAACTTTGCTGAGGGCGATCGGATCCGCAACGAACTGCAAGCCCGAGGAATCACCCTGCTCGATAAACCGGGTGGCATAACTAGCTGGCACCGCAAATAAAAGTTGCCTAGTTGATTGTTGATTGTGAAAATAATTAATCGGGCAAGATATTGCTGAGGATACATCATCAACCATCAACAATCAACAAGCCCCGAGATTTTTTTTTTAATCTGTAAACTTTTGCAAAGGGAAAAAATGACAAGTGGTAATCATTCAACTATAACTGACAACCAACAACTGACAACATACTTAATATTTAATACTTAATAGCTAATCATGCGCGAGCAACGTATTACTTTTTCCATTTCTGGCCTGCTGCTGATTGTAGCATCAGTCTTGTCGATAGTGGTGTTGTGGCAGCTACAGAGTCTGCTAATAATTTTGATGATTTCGGTAGTGCTAGCAGCTTCTATTTCACCCTTGGTAGAAACAGCTGAAAGGTGGCACATCCCGCGTTGGTTGGGGACGATCGTCGTTTACCTCACCCTGTTATCTGGATTAACAGGGGTAGGACTGTTACTAGGTCCAGCAGTAACCGAACAAATTCAGCTTCTAGTAAAGGGGCTGCCAGTCTACGCCGAAAAGTTAATCGCCGTGGCGTCCGATACAATAACGAGATGGAATGACATTCCGTCAGATATATTCGAGTTCTTTGATGTCCAGCAGTTCACAAGCTGGCTGTTCCGTTCCAGTCAACAGCTAGTATTGCGATCCTATAGTATCACTAGGGGAATTTTGGGTGCTGCGATTAGCCTGATTCTCTCCTTGTTTATTTCTGGTTACATGGTAGCGGATAGTCAAACCCTAGTACGCAGTGTCGTGCGTCTGTTTCCCCAACCTTGGGAGGAACGTTTGGCAGCTCAAGTGCCGATTATTAGTTACCGCATGGGCAGTTATATTCGGGGCCGACTTTTGGTTTCCTTGATTTTAGGCATAGCCACGACTGTTGGGTTGGGCTTTTTGGGACTGCGGGAGTTTTCTCTCGGGTTAGGAGTCATCGCTGGTGTCACGAATTTAATCCCCTTTATCGGACCAGTTTTGGGGGCAATTCCGGCTTTGGTGGTGGCGATCGCCGCTGGGGGATGGAAGTTTCTCTGGATATTGCTGTTCTTCGTGGCGATCCAGAATATAGAAACCTATGTCCTGGATCCCTTTCTGGTAGGTTCTTCTGTAGGGTTACACCCCCTCTACCAGTTGCTAGCAGTGGTGGGAGGTACGCAAATTTTGGGTATTATTGGAGCGTTGATCGTACCGCCTTGGATGGCAGGTGCAGCTGCTTTGATCGAGAATCTGTATTTAGAGCCTAAGCAGCGGGCCGAACAGAAAACAATCGTCATTTCCCCCGAGACAAATATGCCTCAGTGATTTGAGTTGTCAGTTGCGCGGGATGGCCAGATCGCCTGTCCGGAGGTCCGGAGGTGCTCACTGATATGCTCCCTCAATGAGAGTCATCAAAGGGGATTTTATTGCTAATTTTGATCTTACCTCTAAGTACCGCTCGCAGCAATCGATTTACAGCTCTTTGCTCTTGTTCGTCCAGGGACTCATCTAATATGGCGGCCATCAGTCCATAGCGGTCAGTTAGAGTGAGTACGCCACTGTCGCTACTAGAGGCGAGAATTTCTGCAATAGCACCAGGTATAAGTTTAACTTGTGGTAACATATCATTACATTTAACCCTACTATTCCCATATCTCTCTTTTTTCCTCATGGTAAGGCGATCGCGCTCATTGGCAATCTGTGATACAAATAATCTGTGCCAGTGATGGTAAACACAGCCGATCCCCGATAGATGATGTATCGGGGGATCAAGGTATGGGGGTTGGCGCAGCAGTAGGAGTTATGTATAATTTTACAGCAGTTGCCATGGTAGCACAGCAGCAGATGGGATATGCTTAAAGTTGTTCTTACCGAAGCTGTTGTCTTATGACTCAAAGGCCGCAGATATGTGAAAATCTGCCAGGTGGAGAAGATACTGGGACTATTGCATCAAGAGCCATCTTTGCGGAGTGTCTCAGCTGTACAGGGATCCCTGAAAAAGGCGATCGCGCCCAAGTTTGAAAGCGTATTTGCGGGTGCTTTCAGTGCGGGAAAGTCGATGCTAATCAATGGGCTGCTGGAACGGGAATTGCTCTATAGTGCAGAAGGGCATGCTACGGGCACTCAATGCTATATTGAGTATGCCGAACCAGATGCAGAGCGAGTGGCGCTCACCTTCTCGAGTGCGGCAGAAATTAAAACACAGGCGGTGGCTTTGTGTAAGGGACTGGGAATGTCTGCTGCGACTAAGATCGACGAGTCGGAAATGGTCGAACTGCTGCGCCAAGGATGTGAAGCTATTATTCTCAAATCGCGATATCGGGCGATTCCGGGGCACTGCGTTAGTTAATTGTCGGGTGATGAGCGTGATTTGTTGGATGCTGTGCCCCTACTAATTGCTGGCGATATCGCCTGGGCCTTAATACCAAAAAGTATTGACGACGGGATATTCTTCGTGGCCTTCAGGATAGGTATAGGGAGTCTCGGGATATTCTACCAGATAATGTGCTGGATATTCTTGAAACTCATTTTCTTCGATATATGCTGTAGAAGATTCTGCAAATATTTTTTCTGGATCTCCTACAAGGTCTGTTTCCATATATCCTCCCCCAACGCCGATCGCGGTATTATGGACGTTGGCATCAGTCAATACTATATCAACCATCGATGCCCCTGATACGTCCACGCTATAAATATTCGCACTGCTAAAATTCACGTTGTTCAGGTTCGCGTCATTAAGACTGGCATCGGTTAAGTGAGCGCCCGTTAAGTGAGCGCCCTGTAGGTTTGCACCAGTTAAGTCAGCACCTTCCAGGTTAGCATGGGTGAGGTTTGCCCCTTCTAGGTTAGCTTCTCTCAAGTCAGCGCCGATCAGATGTTCTTCAGATAGGTTTGCTCCTGAAAGATCGCAGCGATAACATTCCCTTGTTGTCAATAACTGTTCTACATGTTCGGGATTCTCTGCTTTAACGGCGCTAGTAAAAAGTAGAGGTGTTATTAAGGTCAGAATCACTACTGTTTTATCGATCATATTTATTCTCCTTTGTCAATGTCTTGCTTGACTTTTGCTTCCACATTCCCTATTATAGCGATGGCTTGCCTTTATAGGGGGCGATAGCATCCACGGGTTGGTTGTGAGCCAGATCGGGTGGGGCGGCGGTAATTAAGTGACTGGGTATATACGGTAGTGGTTCCCTGCGATCGCCGCCCCACCCGGTTTCTTAGCCCTTTGAGTCCGAACGCGCAGGCGGTATGGGGGCCCTCCGCCTTTCGATCGTGCCCCGGCGCCACCCGACTGATGGAATGTGATACCGCCCTGGCCGGACGCGATCGCCTATGAACTGTATTGTACATCTTGCATCTCTGTTTTGCTGGAGGCAGATTGGGGAATGCTGCAAGATTACAGGTCGATGATATCCGATCGCTGGAACCTACCTTTCGGGAAACATCAGAAACAGAGTCGGAAGAAACCTCCCCTAAACCAGATATACCCAGTCTAACCCTAGAAGAGGATCCGGTGCAGGTGGTGCAGGCGGTGCGCCGCAGTGGACGCGATCGCGACAGACGCCCCCGCTATAGCTTGCTGACTGAGTATTTCCCGGTGACGAAACGGGAAATGAAGCAAACTTGGCGTTACCGACGTAGCCCGGTGCGGGAAGGGGCACTGTGAGAATTGGATGTGGAGGCGACGGTGGAGAAGATGGGGATTTTACTGGAACCGGTGCTGGTGCCCCGTCGGGTCAATCGGACGCGCATCCCGAAATACGAGCGCCTTAGCGAGTATGGAGAGGAGGCTCAGGAATGGACAGCGCTAGCTTATACGAAGCCGAGTGAGGCAGCGCGGGAGTTGGCAGAAGCTCTTAATTCAAGAGTAAAACAGAAGGATATGGCAGAGGTGCTTCGCTTAGCTTCGTTGGTAGAAACATTTGCCGATCCTTTGAAACTGGCAGGATTCGAGCAGTTACTGATCTATAGTGGAGGGATGGTGAGCTTTGTCCGTGGTGATTTGGAAGACGCAAAGGCTCAGTTCGGCAAATTGCTTGGACCCGATCTTCAAGTGCAGGTTGCTGGTGTTGGTTTAGATATTCCACGAGACCTGTTTATCTCTACAAGTATTCATCAGACACCAAAGACAAGTATTCATCAGATGGCCAGGAAGCTTTACCAGGAGCAGTTAACATAAGAATTATTGGCGATCGCGGAGCTGGAAAGACAACTTATCTGGCGGCTTTTACTTACTTGAGTTCTCCTATAATTCCGACTCCAATCCATTCTATTTATCCTTTAGACGACCAAACAGAAGAACTATTTTTAAGGCGAAAAGATATCTGATAACAAGGTTTATAGAAAAGCTTGAAGTTGTAGAAGTTGACTAATTCTCCTTGTATGGACGTCCTAAAAATTTACTACGATGAAGAAGGTCAAACCCTCTCAGTCTGGTTTGATGACCCCCGTAAAGAGTTCCTCACAGAGGAAACTGGAGAAGATTTTTCTTTAATTAAAGATAAAGATGGTCGTGTAATTGGGTTTGAACGGCTGAACTACAGCTTGGAAAAACCAGATGCAGTGCAAGTAGAGTTAATCAGTGTTTAGGGAAAACCATCGCTTGAAAGTGAGATGCACCCCTCCTTTCGTCACCCCACCACCCGATCTGGCCAGGAATTAATAACAAATAATCATCATCCTACGGCAAAGCCATCATATTGTCGCATAATTTTGGCATGATACCCCAGCACGATATCATGCTTCGGTATCCCTAACTCCACCAATTCATTGGCAATGCCAACCTCTGTTCCATCATGCTGAATCCAAATTTTCCCATCCAAAATATCAATATGAATTAGGGGGCCGAACACTCGCGTATACTTATTCCAGCCTGCTTCAAAAATCTGATAATGATCCCGTTCTCGGTCGAAGAAAGGATATATCTCTATCTCCCCGTAAGATAGTTTTATTTCACTATATTTACCGAGAATTTCTTCAATCAAAACCCGATACTGATTTAGCTTATCCATTGCACGATCTCCTCTTCATCTGGTTCGTAAAGAATAATACTTAATTTTGCTTCCTGAATAGTTTTTTGAGCCAAAGTAAGGCGCAAAAACTCTTGATATATGAAAATTGGCACGGCAAGATATAGTTGGCGTTCCGGTTCCTGTTGTCCAAGAGCTATACGATAAGATAAACCTTGACCTACAGCCAAATAAAATTCATAGATAGTTGATGGCGCAATAAAACTATTCACTTCAACGGCAATTTTTTCAAGGTTTCGCTCTGCTGCAATCAGTTTTTCTCCAGCTAAATCTACTTTAACTTGAGTATTGTCAAAATCTAGATATAAAGGATCGTGGGTAATTTCCCATCCCTCTTTAATTAATCCGGTTTTGACTGCATCATGAAATCTATCTTTGGCAGACATTGCAATCTTATCCTCATATTATTGCACGGGAAATTGACAATTCTCTCATTCCCTGACTCTGGCCTTGTCATTACCCACATTTCTCTCGTTCCCTGCCAAAGTCAGGGAACGCGCATTGAGAGGCAGAGCCTCTGGTGTCATGTTTTCTCGCTTTGGCAGAGCCTCCAACCTACCGTTCTCAGGGAGACCCTGGGAACGAGAGAACGAGAGCTCGCCCGGGGACAGGAGTCAATACTTCTCGGTTAAGGATTTTATTTGTCATTGCGAGGGGGGGACAACCGCTCACAACTTATGCTCAATTGAGTTAACCCCCCCGGAACGCGCAGCGACGCCCGACCCACGAGGGCCAACTATGCTCCCTGCTCGGGTGCTCCCTATGCTCCCTGCTCGGGTGCTCCCTACTCCCTACTCCCTACTCCCTAACCGAGAAGTATTGGGTCAGCCCTGGGGTAAAGCCAGAGGCGATCGCAGAAACCGGGTTTCTGGCAGGGAGCTAGCTGGCACCCCGAGGCTTTCCCATACCGATATGAAAAAGTTCTGCCTATTCAATTAGAGCAATTGCTAGATGGGTTGCTTTTTTATGCTACCATGTCCCTTGTGAAATGTATTGTTTGGCAAATTCATCCTCCAAGCCGTTTAGATAGCCCGGACGATGAATTGCCTAGGCGAGCAGCTTGCTGCCCGCCTTTTTCTCTCTACGATGCGATCGCCTATAGCAAGTATTTGATACGTCGATAGGTAGGGTAAATGTTTTCTCTCCCTCTCTGGAGGCAGATCCTCCAACCTACCGGTTCCCAGGGGAACGAGAGAACGAGAGATAGCCAGGAGACAGGAGTAAATGTTTTCTCTCCCTCTCTGGAGGCAGATCCTCCAACCTACCGTTCCCAGGGAGACCCTGGGAACCAGAGAAATCTCTGGATACGGGGCGACCGGGTTAGGGCGACCGGGTTGGGGCGTGATAACTACCTACAGACAACAGGTTTTACCTGAATGGGTAATGGGATGTCGGGATAGCGCTTGTGAATTTTCAGCATTGTCCCAATGGCTGCGGCTTTGTCTCCTATGGCTATTGTTACAGATTGCCGCGTCATAATTTCCGCCACTACCTTGGCTGCAGCTTCGCTTTTCAGGGCCTCCGCCTCCAGAAAGGCAAAGATTCGCTTCTTCGCCACCCTCCCCCGATTCACGCTGCACAATATGCCGATCAAATAGGGCATTAGCTGCTCTAACCGATCGGGATTATCCACCGCATAGCTTTCCAGATAGTTGGTGGCAAATAGCTGCATGTCCGCTGAGGGATGTTCGCTGAATTTGACGAGGTATTCTTCGCCGTTGCTGGCTTGGAAGTGGCGCGTGACTAAGTCTCTGCCATATTGACGCACCTCTTCTCGAATACTGTCACAGATGCTAATCATTACTTCTGGGGTCCAGTCTTCGTTGCTGAAGTTCGTAAATGTTTCTAATGCAAACTGGCGCGTGTCTTCCCATTTCGACTCTAGCAACCGCACCGCTGCTAATTTCTCTTGCGGATCTCTGCGGATGCGATCGAGCCTTTGGGAAAACATGGCCCTGGCAGCTTGTCGCACTGCTAAAATCTCGTGACTGGCCAGCAGGACGATCTCTGGGGTTGCAAATTCTGAGGTCCAACTGCTATGATTGGCATTGAGGATTAAACCTCCCAATTCTTGTGCTGCTGAAGATTTGGCCCGCAGTAGTTGCAATGCTGTTTCTTTTGTGACGCTAGACATCCATTCCGTGGGAAAGTCTCGTAGCAGACTCACTAAATAGCTGTGGACTCCTTCATGTCTTTCGGGAACGAGCAAAAGTTCGATAAATTCAGAGGCTTGCTGGGTGCCAAATGCTGGATGTTCTGTGGCTAGACGGCGGATAATGGGTTGGATGGCTTGGCGGATAGAGATCTCCGGACTTACGGCCATTGCTACTATCACTACCCGCTGTTCTCCCATCAGGGTTTCGTCCGGTAATTGACCGAATAGCCCAATCCCGATACTGCGTACTGATTCATAAGGAGATGATAGCAGGGATTCGATCAATTCTGGCGGTAATTCCGCCGCTGGGGTTTCGTGATTTAACAGGATATGAGCCCCGATCGCCTGAATTTCTGGCATCGGGTGCGATAGCAAATCCAGGATAACACCCAACCCTAACTTCCGCAACTGCTGTCCAAAACAGGCCAGCAAGGTTTCGCCTATATCCCGGGCAATTTCCGTTTCTCCCTCCTTTAATGCTAGCAGCGCAGCAATAATCTGCCCGATCGCTACCTTGGCTGTATTCTCCCCGATCGCTGCCGAACTTAACAGTTCCCGTGCAAAGGCCCTGGTGTCCGAGTGCTGACTCGTCACTAATGAGGCGATCGCCCCAGCATCTGAGAGGATGCGATCTGGTGCGGCTGCGATCCACTGATGGGCCTGAGTGCGGGCTGGAGCAAACAAGCAATTAGCCAGAGCGATCGGCAAACCCATGTTAGGATCCTCTGGGTTATAGCGGTCTCTGACCAATGCAAAACCCAGTTGAGCCGTCACCTCATAGGGTTTATTCAGCAACTGGATTAAACTGTCAACATCGATAGTAGCACAAAACTCCTGACAGACCCGCAATGCCTTAACCGCAAAGTGATGAACTGGCCGACAATTGCTTTGGCAAAGTAATTGCCAAAGTGCCTCTGGATGTGCTTCCCAAAGTTCCGGAAAAGCCTCCTCTCGTTTATTCGGTTCTGGATCTCCCGGTTGATAACCTTCCCGACAGCGCCACCCCGGGAATTGGGCATCAACACGTAGCGAGGACTATTTTCATAGAGGATATGGTTAAATGTCAAGTAACCAGCATAGGCATCCCAGTGCCGTCTGAACTGAGTGCTAGTCCAGTTAGAACGGTCCCAGCGATAAAAGATAGACTCTTTTACAGCCTCCGCATCATCATCAGAATAGGTCAGCAGTATGCCCACAGCCATTTTTACATAGTCTGAGGACTCCTCTTCTCCCAACTGCTTGAGAGTACGCCACACCCGGCGCCGCAGATATTCCCGCGTCGCATCACTGTAGGCTATGCGCGAGTCCCGACGCTGCATTTCCTCTTGGAATTCATTACTTTCCCGTCTTTCATACCTGCGGCGCTATTGCGCCATGTTTATATATCTTATCCCGACCAGTACCGGGAAGCGTTCGTCTCTTCCTTCCCATCACTATTTCCCTCATTCTTTATCTCTTAGGCCAACACTGGTTGTCGATTTTCAGCTTCTATACCAGAAGCTGTCACCGATGATTTCAGGTTCATCCAGACCTTATAACCCGACTGAGAACAAGTCAGGCAGATATCCATTCCCGAATGGGCCATTTCGCATCCTAACTCATAAGCCTGCAATCTTGCATCCGAGGGGTATGACCTCACCTGAGCATATAATTCGCCTTTATGGTTCATCCCTTCTTTAATGCCCTCACTCCAGTACTTGAATAGTTGCACTATGTTTTCGTTTATGACTGATGGAAGCATAATTTTTCCCTAATTATTGCTAAGTTTATTTCTTTTCCCATCTTACCTGGCAATGTGAAAATATCCCATCTTTTTGTCGGCAATGCTTAATTATTTTCTAATAACGTCAAATTCTCTGTGTTCCATCCGGTAAATTACCCCTTTAGCGTCACTATACTACACCAACCTGCGGTTTTTCTTGCTCAAATACCATGACGATCGGCATACTGCATTGGGACCAGGAGTAGGTCTTCTGCTGTGGCAAGCACCAGCAATATCTGTTTGTCTGCATGACAACTACTTAGTTCTTTTATATCAAGCCTGCCCTACCTATGTGAAAATCTTTTGCTTTACTTAAGGATTCTGTGAATGTTTTTAAGTAATGCGGAAATTATCTTAACATCTCTTAACATATTTTAATTTTTTGTTGAATTCTGTCTGATGGCATATGCCAGTCCTGAAATCAAACTCCGGTTGTTGAGAAAATGTATGTATCATATAATACATGTCCCCGACTATTAAGAAAATGTCAGGTATTAGGTGGTCTGGGGTGATAAAAAGTCATAAGGCGGTATAGCATCTGACAAGCGTAATTTCCAGCTAGAACAATATTTTTGCCAGTTTTGTAGCTGTTGATACAAAATATCGGCGGCATTGCGATCAATTAACAGATAAATTTGCTCTTGCCCTTTGGCGATGACAGCATCCTCATAGGCTTGAGTGACTCGTTCCCGGGCTTGTTGAATTTTCCAATCTTGTTGAATTTGATACCGTTGCTTTTTAGCTAAAAAATATTCTCGCCCCTTGGCTTCAGTAGCAAGGGTTTGTACCGGTGGTTCTTGCCGAATAAATTTCAAAATGTATTCTCCTTTACCTGATAAGTTGGTTAGTTGAGTGAGATATTCCTCTTGATGGGTGGCTAAATGCAATGCCAAGTTGGCCCGATCGGCAAAACAGTGATAGAAGCGCAAAGGCAAGATGGTAGTTTGACGGAAAGTTTCACTAACAACTAACCCATGTCTAATATAGGCATGTTTCAGCAGTTCGTCATCTTGAATAATAGCTTCAATGGTTTCTATAGAAACTTCTGGTTCGACAATAGCTGCTATTTGCTTTTCCTTGACAATTTCCAAATCACCCTTGATACCTTGGGGTAATTCTAGAGTCACTTCTGGGGTTTTGATAAATGCGTAAGTGTACATGATAATCAATTCACAATTCACAATTCATACGACAACTGACAACTATCATCAGGAATGAATTCGAGGTCGATGCTGAGTTGAAGTAGTCCGGGTTGCCAATTTTCATCAGCTGTTCGCAATTCGATCGGGGTACCATCCAGAAAGGATTTGAGAGTGGGAGTGGTTGCTTGCACTTGGTCGATTAACTTAGTCAGCAGATCTCCAACTTGTTCTGGTTCTTTAGATAAACCGCTTTCTGCTAATTCAATTATAGCATCACTCATCAGCGAAAATAAACTGGGTTTGACTGGTTCTCCTGTGGCTAAATCTAGTTGTAAAGATTGGTCGAGTCGGGTATTCAGCACTGCTAAAAGTCGCAGGGTGCCGAGACACCAACCCCAATCAGGTTGTAGAATATAGGCTTTGACTCCGCCCAGCAGCCGCATGATGTCGTAGGAACTCCGAGTTAGCTGCCATAGCAGATGGAAGATCCATTTGTCTAGCTGAATTTCTTGGCCCCAGGATAAGTATAGGGGATTTCCTATACAGCGGTTGACTACGGCAACGGCAGTTTCGGTGAATTTGAGCAGCAGAGATCGGGTTTTCTGTGGTTCGTCGCCCAAGCTATTGCGACGATAATATATTGCTTGCACCATCGGGACAGCAGTGCTTAATTCCCGTGCTAATATGCTTTGGGAATAGACTTCGATCGCGGTGGGATCGGCAAACTTAATCGTGCGATCGCCACCAGTAGAGATAGCATCCCCGACTGCAAAGGTATCGTCGGCGATAAATTCCCAATCAAGTTTGAGCTGAATTTCTGCTTTTCGCCAAAATTTTCCCGGTTCGAGTAAGTCAACCCTGGCAGTTTCAGTGAAGATTTTCACTTCGGGGGTGGTAGCTTGAATTTGTTGCAGCAGTCCCGGGTCAAATTTGACAGAGTTTCCTGGGTTTCCCTTGCTGCTAATTGAATCAGACAGTCTGGCTTTAAGGGAGTTTTGGCAGGTTGATTGGTAACTAGGTCAAGGGACCAATTGATATCGGAGGCTTTAGCTGTCAAAATGACTGCCAGTCGCAGAATTCCGGTTTGCCACTGTTCTCCTGGTGATAAGATTATAGCTTTGATTCCGCCCATCAGTTGCATCAGTTCGTAGGAAGTTCTGGCGACGTACCACAGCAGTCGGAAGGATAAGCCTTCAATCAGAATATATGGCGATTGGGAAGATAACAAGGAACCGGGCATAAATGGACCGATATGTGCGGCTGTTTCTACAGATATCTGGGATGTTTTTAAGGCGTTTAAGACTCCGTAGGCTTCTTCTGCTACGTAGGGAAGCAGGTTTTCTGGGGTTTGAGGCACTCCAGCAGGCCAACCGCTGGCGGGCGATCGCAATTCAGTGACGATCTTCACTAGCTGGCTCATGGCTGACTGCACCGCCTGCGCTGGCGGATAGTCCCAGGGCCGATCCGAGGGTTCCCTGAGTCTGAGGAGAGTTTCGCTTTTGATCTGTTCGAGGGACACCTCTTCTACATCTTGGGGTGCAAGTGCTGCTAGTTCGGTCACCTCGGCGATCGGGTTATAGCGGTAGCTAGTGGATCCTCTTCTGTCATCAACCTGTTGTTCTGGTCCAGCGCTAATCAATTTTATAACAAAGATGGGAGTCTAGAGAGTCGTTCGTAGTAAGCACTTTAGTGCTTCCGGGGTTCGTAGTAAGCACTTTAGTGCTTCCGGGGTTCGTAGTAAGCACTTTAGTGCTTCCGGGGCGCGAACGCGCCTAGATGGACCGACTAGCTACTGAAGTGACGCTTGAACCGGGGGTAGAAGTGGTGTTTTTTCTGCTGGTTACAGCTACGGCACAGGGTTTGCAGGTTGCTGATGTCGTTGGTGCCCCCACGGGCCAGGGCGATAATGCGATCTATAGTCAGTTCTGTTTCTTGATGGGTTTTGCCACAGCTTTGGCATTAGTAAGAGTCCCGAGAGAATACATATTTCCGCACCTCTGGGGGAATTTGGATCCGGAGAGTTTTCCTGATTTCTTTCATGTCAATTCTCCTCTTACAGCTTCTGACGCAAGTTATTGAGGGGTGATTCTGGTTCAGTTGTTTCTGGTTCGTCCGAGATAGACTCTACCTTCACGTTGACTTTCAGTTTCATTTTTCCTTTCTGCCATCCTTTTTTCCCTGGTATGAGTATTTCACAATCTATACCATCCCCAAGCCAATTTGCGTAATAACGAGGCTTGAAAACCGACTGCAAACCTTGTCTAAAAAGCTGTCAACCCTGTCAAGTCTCATCTCTTAACTTTTGTCGCAAGTCATCCAGGGGTGGGTGGTGATAAATATGTAGTGATGCATTATCTATCCCGATAAACATTTGTTGTAATAATGTACAAAATACCAAATAGCTCCGATGTGATTTTCTAGTTTCTTGGAGAATGATAATGTTTTACGAACCAAACGACTAATTCTTTGTCTTAATGTGTTGTTTAGCCTTTCAATATGATTAGTTTTTCCAGTTTCTTTACCTACTGGTTTATGACGTTTTTTGGGGATTACTGTGTTATAAGCTTCCCAAAAATCTGTGTAAAAAACTGCACATTGCCGATAAACAGGAGGTAAAGATTTCCACAATTTTTTTGCCGATTCCCGACTGCGCTCGCCCACATAAACTCCAACTATTTCTCTAGTTTTTGTATCTAACGCTAACCAAATCCATTGCTTATTTTCTTTATTCTCCACAAAAGACCACATTTCATCACATTCAATAGTCATTTTCCCTTTTGGCTTGTCTAAAACCTTTATCTCACGCGGAGTTTCCGCAGATTTTTTATTAACATAATCTTGGAGCAAAGTTTTGGAAACTCCAACTTGACGTGCAATTCCAGCTCAAGAAATTCTCTCAAGTAAAAGGCCATCTATTTTCTTTTTTGTTTCTGATGATATCGTTTTATTGGTAGGGTTTTCAACAAATTGCCTGCCACAGTCTTTACACTTATGTTTTTGGGCGAAGCCTTCGGGCAAAATGACGGCAACGGAGACGAAATTTTTAGCCCCGAATGCTTCGCCCCTACCGTTTTTTACTGTTCGCTCACTTTGACAGTGGGGACAAGAAGGTCGCAAGCATAAATCTGATGATGTGTTCATAAATTTAGACATTGTTTTTACCAATAACAATATAGCATTGTGACAACTAATTATACATGATTATCTCTGATATTTTTGATAAATTAAACTTATCAATGGTAATGAAAAATGTTATATTATCCCTTTGAAAAGCAAGGATTAATAGAGGGATAAAATGTTATATCACTACATATTTATCACTACCCAGGGGTGATTCTGGTTCAGTGGTTTCTGGTTCTGGTTCTTCTGGGATCAGCGCTACCTCCACATTGACTCGCAGTCTCATTTTTCCTTTCTGCCATCCCTTTGCACCTGGTTCTAGAATTTCACAATCTATCCCATCACTTAATTGTTATTGAAAAATAACGTCATCTATACGACCTATATTCTCTTCTAGGTGGTCATTAACCAACTTGAAATTGCTTTCATCTAACAATATTACCTGGATTTATTTAGTCAATATAGATACCTTGAATGTGGAATATTACCAGGATAAAACACTATCATAACCACAGTTCGTAAATTTTTATTCCATGTAAAACTCCCGTACAATTGTCCTGCTAACTATTTTAGCTGTCAATGTTCGCGAAGCTACAAAAGCTATTTTTTAGCAATCCACTTTATCGTGCATAAAATATGTTTTCTGACAGTTTTCCCGACAGTTTTTTTGGCAAGCAATTACTTTCAGAAGGTAAATGCTTTTGATGGGAAAAACTGGACAAATATCGGATAAATTAGCGAATTAAACGGATCTCCACGGCTAAATTTAAGCTGTTCCAGGCACGGTCTGTAGTGAGCGCTGGTTTTTTAAGTTGACTCGCGAGAGCAAGACAAGCGCGATCGCCTAGAGATAGTCCCTCAGAACGAGTTGGCAAACGTAGTTGAGCTATCTTACGCGCCAGACTCTCGTCTACTGGGTAGACCAATAGAGTCTTGTTTAATAGACCTAGATCGCTCAATTGAGTAGCTACTGTCTCGGGGTCTTGACCGCGATCAGCTAGTTTGGTAAGGGTTTCTGCCCAGTTTACTGAACTGATGGCGGCACCGAGCACTAAGACTTCCGCAACTCGCTCTGCACCTGGTTCCCCTTGCAAATAAGCTAAGAGAGCTGATGCATCTAAAACTGCAACTGGACTATTCATTTTTCGCTCTCCCGACGAGCTTCTTCACGCCGTTCTTGAATCAGTTCATCTGCAAGACTAACTCCTGGCGCAATGTCTTTGAAAAGTCCCTGAAGTTTCTGGACTTGTTGGCGTAAGCTAACTAGGCGTAAGCTACCATCTGCCTCGACAGTCATGGTGAGGCGATCGCCTAGTTGAAGCTTGAGCTGCTGCTGCACTGGTACTGGCAGCAGTAAGTTACCTCCCTCTCCGACCTGGAGAGTATATTCCTGATTTGGTTCAGACAGATGTGTTTGAGTCATGGTTATAGTCGTTTTAAATAACAATGAGACAGCACTAAATAGCACAATAATCCCGGATAACTTCATCCAAAGATGTGCCTACAGGTGCATACATTCTGGCTCTCTTTAAGGCACTAAAATCATGCTCAATATCATTGAGGTCGGGAGAGTATTTTGGCAAAAATAATACTTTATGACCTGCTGACTCTACTAAATCTCTAATCACGTTCTTTCTATGAATAGGTGCATTGTCCATGATTAATATTGAAATAATTTTTAATTCCGGTAATAAATATTTTACTAACCAACCGATCATACCATCAGCATTTAGACTACCTCTAAATAACATTGGCGCAATTAAATCTTTTTCTTTTTTTCTTCGTCCTGCTACTAAATTTTCTCTGGTTCCCCGTTTCCCTTGTTTTTCTCCATACACTTTTTTACCTTTTTTCGACCATCCATAAATACAAGACTGAATATCCTCAAACCCTGACTCATCAATGAATACAAGACTTTCACTTCCATACATTTTGATAAGGCAAAATTCTATAATACTTTATTCTTTCTTCTCTGTTTCTTTCTCGATACCGGAGTTCTTTTTTTTTTCGGGTAATTTGTATTTTGTTGAGTGCATACCAGATAGCAGTCGGGTGGACTCCAAATTTTTTAGCTCTCTCTATCAATTTGGCATCAGGATTTTCTTGGACATCTTTTTCTAATGCTTTCCAATCCAGTTTTCTCTGACGTCGTTCCACCTTGGTTGGCTCTAGGTTTTGACGATTTAACCATCTGTATATAGTGGCTCGTCCTATTCCAAAAATTTTCGCTGCCTTCGTAATGGAGCCACCATTCTCTAGATAAGTTATAACTTTTTGCCTTAAGTCTAGACTGTACGACATTGTTATCAATCCTTAAAAATATCCTCTTTTTATTTTAGCTTACTTCTGTCTCTTTTTTAATTAAAATGACAATATATTTGCCGCTTGCTTCGCCCTTGCTAAATTGAGATGCACCCTTTCGCCAATACTCTCTGCCGATTATACCACAGTAATGCTACTGTTAGCTAATTACTGTTATTTCTAGTATATCGTCAAACAAACTGGGTGCATCCCATATTTGCGCCCGAACCCTAAAGGGCCCGGCTACTAGAACTTAGCCCACGCTCCGGGCCCCCTCCGCTGCGCAGGGGCTACATTACAAAAGTGAGATGCACCCAACAAACTCTGCTGTCAACCAGCAGAATGCTACTCTTATCCTATCACAAATATAGGCAAATATATCGACCCCAAATTTTATACCAACTAACAATCAAAAACCTGCTTGATATTATTCCTAAATTTTTCCTCTTATTGTTCACTATAAAGCTACTCAGAGATCGAATTTACCTAAGTTATACTCATTACTATATTTTGTGTTTTTACATAATTTACACCAGCAAATAGTACCGCTGACATGATGGGGGAAATAATTTTAAGAAGTGCAAACGCTCCTCATTAATATTGGAAATCTGTTTAATGCCGCGATCGACATAGATATGTATGGATTTGCTTGCCGTGAATCAGAAAGGCCCCGATCTCCCTCGATCGCATCACGGCTTGGACTTGCTGTTGCTGGGCCTCAAAGTCAAGGTCAAGCAGGAGCGATCCGGGTAGGGATGCTCGGCCCCTGAACGTGGGTAACGGTTACGGGGAATGGACGTAACTGGACTCGAACCAGTGACCCCCACGATGTCAACGTGGTGCTCTAACCAACTGAGCTATACGTCCATGTAGAACATTTTGATTCGATTGGGAGCCATCCGGGTAGGGATGTTTAGCCGAGTCGGGTGGGTAACGGTTGCAGGGAATGGACGTAACTGGACTCGAACCAGTGACCCCCACGATGTCAACGTGGTGCTCTAACCAACTGAGCTATACGTCCGCTACCAAAATCAGCATAACACAACTTCTCGTCAGAGTGCAACAAATTTTTGGGAGCACTGCCAAGAGGCTGGATGCGCTGACAAAAACCAGCATAACACAAATTCTCGTCAGTGTGCAACAAATTTTTTGCACTTTCCAGGCAAGAGACCGAAGGCCGGGGCCTTCACCGGCGCATTTCCCTGTTTCCCTCCCTGGTTCCCAGGCTCCGGGGAACCCAACTCTAGAGGCTCTGCCTCGGGTAAGTGCTGGACTGGAGGCTCCCGCCTCCGGAGACGCATTACCAGGCCGGAGCCTGGTAATGAGATTATACAACGGCAATTCCCTGGTTAGAAAGGGAGCATGTCAAGGACGAGCGTCATGTATTTTTGCTCTTGGGGTGACTGAGCACCGGCGATCGGGGCTGTTGCTGACAGCGACGTTCTAGGTTGACTTTACCGGTACTGGCTTAACAGTGACTGAATCAAATTTTCAGGGACATGCGAAATAAATCCCTTTAGCTTTCAGAAAAGCATCTGCTTCCAGGCGCGTATTCATCCCCAGCAATTCTCGCACTTTCCCCCTACTTATCGCACCTTCCCTATAAGCTTCTAAGACGATCGCTATCTTAAGCCGACGCTCTAGATTCCCCCATTTCCCTTCTAGGTAACAGGCTATTTTATCTGGCAATGAAATCGTAATTTCCATATCTTGCTCCCTCTTTACCGTCTCTAGCACACCCACTCCTGATTATAACATTGCGGTTTTCACCCTCCGCCTCCTCCGGGCAGGCAAAGGAGCAGCCCTACGCGGGCATGGGAAAATGATCCGAGATGTCAACCCAACTCTTTGATGAAGCTTTCCACTCCCAACAGCATTTGGAGGACCGCAGCCATTCTGGGACTGCTGGGCATTCTCACGCGCCTGCCCTTCCAAAGCCAGATTCTCAGCGAACATGATGCGGCTAACTTTGCCCTGGCCCTGACCGACTTCGATGTCCGGTTGCACCAGCCCCATCCGCCGGGAACTTTTGTGTTTTTGATCTTCTTGGGACGCTTGTTTAACCTGTTTGTGCATGATGCCAACCAAAGCTTGGTCGCTGTTAACATTCTGGCCTCGGGGATAGCTGCTGCTGCTACCTTCGTTTTGAGTGCTAGCTGGTTCGGCAGATCCGTGGCCTGGGTGAGTGGGCTGTTGATGCTATCGAGTCCCCTGGTCTGGTTCTACGGGGAGGTGGCACTCTCCTATATGCTGGAGTATGCCTGGGTTTTGCTGCTGGCGATCGCCTGTTTTCGACTGCGGTTAGGAGACAAAATTGCCTTTTTTGTTGCCGCTGTCATGATGGGGTTAGCCGGTGGCATCCGACCCAATACTCCTGTTTTCCTATTTCCCTTGTGGTCAATAGCAGTTGCTTTGGGGATGCGCGAACGCAAATATTCATGGCGCCAGTTAATCTTAGCATTGTTGCTGATGGCAGGTGGAGTAGCCTTATGGGCGGTGCCAATGGTGGCAATGTCAGGAGGAGTAACTGCTTACTGGCAAGCTATTGGGATGTGGCTCGATCGCCACTTGGAAGATGTCGATAATATTTGGGGGATGCTGAATAATGCGATCGCCCTTTTGAAAGCGCTACTCTTCTGCGTCGGTCTTGGGTTTTTCCCCCTGCTTTGGGTCTTAGGGAAAGAAAGAAAAAGCATACTCTCCCGGGTGAAGCAGGACTGGCGAGTGCAAACCTTGATTTTGTGGATAGCACCGGGGGCAGCATACCTGATCTTTATCCACTTTCAGCGCCAAGGTCATACCTTTACCATTATGCCAGCCTTCGTGCTGCTTGGCGGTTTCGCGATCGGGCGATGCGGTCAATATTTAGCCCGCTTGCATCGCCCAGTTGGGATTATTATAGCCGCGATCGTCATCAGTTGTAATAGTTTATTTTTCCTGCTGGGACCGGGGGAGTTGCGCACCTGGACGAAAATCCGGCAGCACGATAGCTTTGTGAAAGAGCGAGTGGAAGCTATTCGCGATCGCTTTCCTGCCTCCCAGACCGTCGTGCTGACGAGAGGACGCTACGCGCGCATATTAAACTTCTATCTAGATGACTATCAGGAAACATCTCTTTCTCACAGACTGCAAACAACACCAACAGTTTTACCCCTCAAGTCCGGACCCTAGTTTTGTTTGACGATCGCATTTTATCTCGACTTGCAGAAGATCCGGGTTTTGCCAGACTCCCGCTACCGAGTGGAGAAACTCTGCGATACATCAGTTGGAACGCCAACCAGCAAGTTAAAGTCAGCAAGGTTTCCCTGGATGTGCATGGCGATTTGTGAGAGGCGATCGCCCGCTTTCTGGATAATGTTTTCTCCGACGGGCGATCGGACTTATTTACAATCCTATCATTTGTTCGCTTTTTTTGATTTGTTATCCTTCTTCAGGGTAAGACTTAGCCCAAGCATATCGATCTGGATATTTTTTGAGCAGATATTCCACAACTTGCCGTCGCTTATTATTATCAGCATTTTTGACAACTCGCTTTATTTCTGCATCTATATCTCTTAGCACCAAGCTTAATTGCTTTATCGAACCAAGGTTCTCCCTCTAAACATTGACCCCTATTAGCACTCTGCGTTGCATCTGGTCTTTATTCTGGTATACGTGCTGCTGAGTCAGGTGATATTGGTTTTTCTGGAAGTTTTAGGGTCAATAGCTAGTATTGCTGTGGCATTCCTGCCAGATACTCCAGGAATAGAGAGGACTTGGGCTTACCAAATCATCAACAGTCTGCGAGATGTTCCAGTAATGGTTTACGGTGGTATCAAGGCAATTAAGAATGATGATTGGCTATCAGCTACTAAGAACTTATTAAATGCTGCTGTAACTTTAGGTCGAAACTTTGCTCAGACCATCGATTCCAGCGAACTCATAGGTCGAGTCGGTGGCATTCTTAATAAGGTGGAACTTGTAGGAAATGCAGGTTTAGCTGTAGCTGGCGCTATAAAAGAAGATAGTCTGCTTGGCTGGCCTGGCTCTCTGGCATTGAGGGAGTTTTAAGTTCTTGGCAAACGTATGGCAACGAGCAAATTAGTTTACGCAACGAGATAAAAGTCAGGATTAAAGCTGAAAGGTTAGCGGCTAATTCCGAGGCGAGAAATAAAAGAACTGGCAAAAAACAATAATTGGCCGCTAGAACAAGTTTGGAGAGATTCAAAAGGACAAATTTACTTTGAGAAACCGTTTCCAATCAGGCACGGTCAGAGCGGTCGATTAATATCAGTAGGGGAATTCGATCCATCTAAACCAACTCGCGTTATTAGTCATGGCTGGCTAGGATCTTTCAATGAGGAAGATAAAAAACATTTGATTACCGAAATGACTAAAGCTTACATGGACAAAAAATTGGATGAAAATATCATGAACCCAACCTACGGGCGATGAATTTTTTATTATGGGCATTTAATCGGACATGATATAACCTGTGGCTTGTAGGGAGGCTGCAACCCTAGGACGATATCCTCTTTAGGGACTCCCATTGCAACTAATTCTTCAGCTGGATTTCGATCGGTTAAATTCTGCTGAAGCCAGATTTTACCATCTTTAATATCAAAGTGTACGCTACACGCTACAGATCGATAGACGCGATTAAGATACCCCACATTCATCCACTGATAATGATCTCGCACTGTGTCCAAGATCAGTTGAACCTCCACTTGCTCATCCGAGATATCGTTACTAGCGTAACGAGTCAACAGATTCTGTAAAAAATGCGGCAGGCAATTTATTGAAAATCCGACAATAAAGCAGATATCGTCTGAAAAGAAATATAGATGCGCTCTTACTTGAAAGAATATCTTTGGCAGCTATTGCGCGTCGAGTAAAGATTTCACAAACTGCAGAAGTATGTTAATAGAAAATATGCCGATTTTACTGAAGTAACTCCTCGTCAGATAAAGGTTTCAGACAAGCCAAAAGGTAAATTTACTATTGAATGTGATGAAATGTGGTCTTTTGTTGGGAATAAAGAAAACAAACAATGGATTTGGTTGGCGCTTGATACAAAAACAAGAGAAATTGTAGGAGTTTATGTGGGCGATCGCAGTCGTGAATCAGCAAAAAAATTGTGGAAATCTTTACCTCCTGTCTATCGACAATGTGCGGGCGCTGTCTCCTGAGTAGTACGACTAGCGCTCTCAGGAGACAGCGTTTGTTACACGGATTTTTGGGAAGCATATAACAAGGTAATTCCCAAAAAGCGTCATAAAGCAGTAGGTAAAGAAACTGGAAAAACTAATCATATTGAAAGGTTAAACAACGAGGCAAAGAATTAGTCGATTGGTTCGGAAAACATTATCATTCTCTAATCAGATGGGAAATCACATTGGCGCGATTTGGTATTTTGTGCATGATTACAACAAATGCTTGTCGGGTTAGTTCTGCCATCACTACATGTTTATCACTACCCCCACCTTGCGCAAGGTCTAACATCAGTATCAACTGTTCTCCACAAGCAGTCAGCTTCTCACACAACTGGAGTCCTTCTGAAGCCATTACCTTGCGCAACCTCTACTTCGTCGCTAGCTAGAAACCGGCTAATATAAAGATGCGGGTTTTTCATTGTGCTTGATTGTCGGAGGTAGCGCGGCGGCCAAGACCATTAGATTCGCAGTCCTCTCAGACAACATGCAACCGACCAAGTTCGCCAAACCTTGTCGCCCGGGTTTGCTCAGACCTGTATCCCGCTGTTCGATTATCGAGCGCAGATATCATCACTTCTTTGAGAAAGTCCACCTGATTCCATAATGCCTGCCAAAACTGGTTTGTCTCATATATTAACGCACCTCAAATGATAGTATTTTTGCGTATTCCGCTCAGATGCTCCCGTTTTGCTAACTCAAAAAATAGGTCATACATAGATATTTATCCCTAAAAACCATCTCTCATCAACAATCCATCTCATCCCCTAATTGTGCAACGGCTTTTTTGTACCCTTCGGAATTATAGCAGAATTTTGAGGGGTGGTAAGGATGCGTTTACCCTAGGGAATGGGCGGTGTCCCCTGGGTAGTGCTTAAGGCGCTCCCAGGGGATACCGGAAGAATGTAATGGCAAGACAGAGGGGTGCATCTCAGATTTGTCAATTGTCAATTGCCTTATTTTCCATTAGCCCTGAGCAATTAGCCCTGAGCAATTAGCAGTTTTTCATGGGAAAATTCGTGAGATGCTCCCAGACAGAGTTTCTCAAAGAAGCCTATCCCACCTGTAGCAAAGACTGGCGGTCGCTGGATGGAAAAGCACAACCATAAGGGGCTAAGGTGGGATGCACGCCAAGAAAATAGTTCTGAAACTTCCTGAAAAGCGGGACGGACTGCGGGCTACGCTACTAACAACTGACGACTAACAATCATCAAGTAATACTTGGTGAACCTTAAGAGGTTGAGAACGGCCCTTAAAGGAGATGGTGCCAATAACTTGAGTAGGGAAATAGTTCTGGATATAGAAATGAGTTTCTGGAGAAATCAAGATGAGGCAAAAGTCATCATGTTTAGATTTGTCGTAACCTTCTAGGACCGAAGCGATATTGACAGGATCTCCGAGGGTAGTATAATTAAGGCGTTGGCGACTGCCGAGGCTGCCAGCAACTACGGTGCCAGTAGCGATACCGATCTGCATAGTGACAGTAGGAAGTCCTGAGACGAGCCATTGCTGATTCAGTTGGCGCAGTTTCAGGGCCATTTGGAGAGCACAACTGACTGCGGAGATCGCATCTTTAGCAATTTGAGACCGGGTAGTTCGGGAGATAGGAATGCCAAAGGAGGCCATAACTCGATCGCCAATAAACTTGTCCACCACGCCATCATATTGGAAAACTAGCTCGGCCATTGTATTCGTATACTCGTTTAACCAGGACATCAGCTCTGCTGGCTCCATCCATTCGGCAATAGCACTGAAGCCTTTCAAGCCAGTAAATAGTACGGTAGCAGTAAGACGATGTCCAGCTAGGCGTCCTTCTTCTAGAAATTTGTGGCGCTTGCGCAAAATAGCATTAGCAATTTTGGGGCTGACATCCCGGCCAAAGATGTTCATCAGCATTTGCCGTTCTCGGCGTACTCGATTAATTATATAACCCCCGATCGCTACCACCCCTCCTGCCAAGGCTAAGAGGGGTGGTACAACTGGGATCCACCAGCCCTGCAGGAATAGCAGGTAAGCGGACAGAACCAAGCTTGCCCCCAAGACCAAACAAATGCTAACTATCCATTGTATGGCTAGCAATTTCCAGGCTAAAATAGCACCCAAGCTAGACCAGACAAAAATCCACAGCCATTCGATCGGCTCAGGCCAGAATTGGATCCGGGGTCGTCCCGCAGTTGCAGCCAACAGGATCTGAGAGATAATATTGGCATGAATCACTACTCCGGGAGTGCGATCGAACCTAGTCCTGCTATTATAGGGAGTGTAGAACAGATCGTTCAGGCTGCTAGCCTTGGCGCCAATCAAAACGATGCGATCGCGCATCAAGTCCTGTGGAATGCTGTTTGTCAAAACATCAGTTAGGGATATGGACTCGAAGTTTTCTAGGGGTCCGCGAAAGTTCAATAGGATCTGGTAGCCGCCAGCATCAGCATCCACATAGCCGCCATCATTTTTCTGAAAGGGGACAAATACTGCCTGACCCAACCCCACCTTACCCCGAGCTGCATCTATAGCATATAGTTCTATCGGAGATCCTTCCAGATACATCAAAGCGACCCTGAGTTCTCATCCTTTGTGTGATATGCTGTTGGTGAGATTGCTAGCCGGACTGGCGTCGGGCGAGTGCGGTCTCCTGGGGCGAGGTATGTCCTGACAGGGCGATTTTTCGCGCGAGTGCGGTCTCCTGGAAGCGCTAATCGCACAACTCCGGGGAGACATCGTCTGAGCACAAAAGCGGGGACATCGTCTGAGTGCTCTGCGCGCGCTAGAAGCACTACGCCGAACACATTAATCGCACATCGCGGAGACATCGCGGTCTCCCAGGAGACACCGGGCATCCCTTTATATAGAGGAATCACCCAGATCCGACCTCAGTGGGATTTTCCTAGCACCCTGAATGGGACCTTGCTCTTTGGCAGCCCTGACTCGAAGAAGTGGAAATGCTTAAAAGGGCCGCTGCTGAGGTGGTTCCGATAAACATAATTGAACTATTGCTTTTATGACAAGAGCCGATCGCAGGAGAAATGCTTTTGGACTTTGAGATTTTCTCAGCCAAAAAACGGCTTCTTAGCTTACGGGGTGTGGGTTTTACGTCGAAGGGGTGAATCGGCAGCAAACCCGCTCGCCTGGGTCGATCTCGACCAGGGAGACCCCACTGTGGCTCTGTGAAAGGGTTTGATGCCATTTTACGTTCTCAAAGTCCCGCTACTCCTTGAAAAAAAACCTGCGTTGCACTTCGGACGGGATGATGGAGATAGTTGCAGAACTCTCAAACTTAGACTACAAGCCATTTTCAGTAGCGTTTTGCTGGTACAAAAAAGGGCATCATCCCCAAAATGTGCAACGCCGTAAATTTTATTAATTTTCTATCAAGTAGGTTGATAGTTGAAGGTAAGCAGAAATTTTTAGGTATTATAAGGTCATCAGGAGTCATATTTGTCTATATTTTATCTAAAATAAGAGTTGATAGTGCCCAATGTTCGATATATTACATACGTAATACAAATGATCATTGCGTAATACATTTTGTCGTGCGGAATGTAGGTTTTAGGAATTATGAGTTGCACAACTCACAGGCATTGTTACCAAATTTTTCATGATGACGTTTGGCGGTAAATTAAAAGGCGCTCGACGGTAATTTTGGTGAATAGCGCATGGCTGCGCCCCCAGCGTAGCGCTATCGGTTCTGTAGGTAGCAAATTAATTTATAAGTATTACTTCTCAAACCGAGGATAATTGGCTGAATCTAAATTCATATAATCCCCCCTGAGACTAAGCTACGAGGTCTATTAGAAGAAACTGGATTTCTCGTGAGGTGCTAAAAGTTATATCAGCATCTCCCAAAAGAAACCTGGTTTCTTGACTGCCTCTAGCTACAGCATAACACACCACTCGTCTAGCCCTTTACTCCTGCTTCAACCTTTCCTGCCAAGTAGCGATCGCCCCTTTAGCCTGCTCGTATGCCTTGGTATCTTCGGGCACCAAAGATGCCGCCGCGATCGCGGACTTAAGGGAGTTCTTGTCTGCGTGCGATCGAGCAATTGCTAAAATATCATTGCTCCATTGATTAATCAGCTTTTGAGCAGCAAAATAATTAGGCTGACCTTGAGGGATTGAGCGGGCCAGGTCGATCGCCTGTTTATAGGAAGATGCCTGGGAAGCTATGATTAATTCTTTGGCCTGGTTCAATACTGCTTGGTTAGTCCGCTGCTGTTGAGCTTGCACAGTCCAGAGAGCGATCGCATCTTCTGCTGACTGGTAGCTGTCGCTGTCAGAAGGCACCAATTTCGCTGCCGCGATCGCATCATTAAACTTGCCCATTTTCGCTCGTCCTACAGCTATATCCAGAATTGCCCGACTCCAGAATTCAATATCCTGCCGCGCTTCTGCATATAGGGGTTCTCCCCGTTTAATGGAGCGAGCCATATCGATCGCGCTACTATACTTAGAAGCTTGGTTTAAGCCGAGCGCAGTTCTCGCCTTACCCAATAGATCCCGATTTTCTTGCTCCGTTGCTGCCGTTGGAGCTGGTTTTGGGGGATCAATGGGAGATTCAATAGGTTGAAGTGCCGGGGGTTCTGCGGGCGCTCGTTCCCACGGCTCCGCCTGGGAACGCAAGGGGGGTTTTGCTGATTCTGCCGGAGGTTGAACCACTTGCAAGGGTACTTCTGATGGCGACTCGATCTGTTGTGGACTCTCAGAGACACCATCACCAGTTGATATCAACAAGTCCTTATTTCTGAAAAACACACCCGCGATTAAAATTATGGCTAGACCTGCACTGGCAAGAATCAGCTGACGCCAGAACTGGGCATCTTCGTGCATTTCTTGTAGTTCTGGTTCTTCTGGCATAGGTCGCTGCGGCGTCTTCCGCGTACTCTTGTCCTGAAGGACGCGGTACGCTCCAGACACCGTGCCCTCATTAGAGGTCTTTGATATTGCTGGCTGACGAATGGCGGTACTCTCGGAGGGGGCCGTGGTTGCGGGGCTGTCCAGAGGCAAAATTGCCTGATTAACTTTTTCTCTGGGTACTACCATTAACGGCTGCTGGCATGGTCGCATATGGTAGTCGCTTAACTCCTGTAGACGACGTCCGAGATATTCTTCCAACTGGACCAGGGTATTACATTGATCTGAACGCAAACCTTCCAGAAGCGCTGCTGTAAACAAACCATGTCGCAGGTCTGAGGTTTCCTGGCAAAACTGACCCGGTTGACAAGAGAGCAAAGTCGGAATTTCCATCTCTCGGGCCAATTGCGAGGTCTGACTTCCCAACAGACTGCCAGATTGAATGCTGGAGGCCCGGTTGATATCCAGCATGACTAAAATATTGCTAGTGGGCATTTGCTTCAACCTGGTAAAGAGCGATCGCATGGATATCCCGGTGCTCTCCACATCAGATGGGTCTCCTTCGATCGGCATCAGGTAGTCGTGGGTTTCATAACTCACTCCATAGCCACTAAAGAACCACCACAGCTGGTCTGCTGCCGTTACCGACAACCCCCCTAATCCTCCTTTCCCGCAGATCTGGTCGAGCCATCCTTCTATGGTTTCCCGGTTGGGATAGGTCGAGCGGCCCTCGATCTGCCCCGAGGTATCCGTCAACAGCACGCACTGGCCCGGAGATAAACCTGCTTGGTATACCCCAAAATCCCATACCGCCTGGGCATCATGCTGTGCATAGTTCAAAGGTTGGAATACCTGATACTGATTTATTCCAGTCGCAATGATAAAAGTTTTCCCCATCACCCATCATTCCTCTAGGCTGCTGATCGATTCTATAGGCTAATCATACAACTTACAGCTCTCTCTAAGGCACTCTGCCATCCTACCTTCTTTTCTACTACTGTATTATCTAGTTATGTATGACCCGTGTTTTACCATTTTGACTTCCGAGTCTACCCTGACAACAAAATTTCTACGGCCAAGCTCTTCAATCTACCGGTTCCTCTCCCAGGCCCTCACGCCCTCCCATTCCCTCCTTTCTACGATGCGCTGCGCGCACCAGGCTACGGACACCGCCTGCGCGATCGCACTACCCCTCGCGCATCTACGTGTCATCTTGTCGCTTTTCATACTCGTTCGATCGCCAAAATCACTTTATTTACGTTAAAAACGCTTATTTTACTATGATTTTATTTATTTGTCAACCGTATTTTGAGAAGTAGCAAAAAAATATTGTGCATCTACAGGGGTGTTTCCGGGCCCAAAGAGTCCTGGAAAAATGTCGGCGTCCACGGAAAACTTACCCTTGAGGCCAATTTTTGCCAGACTTAGGTAAAAATAGTCATAGTTAGAGCAATGTACCACTCTATCCAGTTTATACCAAACTCGACCAAATTGCTGAAATAAGGCAAGTTCCTCACATAAAAAGGAATTATTAGCAATAAAATTGCTGGGGAACGGGGTGAATGATTGGAATATTAAAAGGAAAGTGCTGATAATGAAAAGTATTGCTTATCAAACGGGGGAGGCCCTCGCCGGTCTTGTCCCCCGTGCTAAAATTACTTGAGGGTCAAAGCATCTGTCCGTGCTGTGTTTAAAAGCGCTCGCGCGCTCGCGGCAGCCGACCACAACAACATCCAGTGCGATCGGCCCTCTTTGTAGGAGGAAATCGTGCTCTTTGGGCTCGTCATCAAAAGTCTTCTCCAAGGCTAAATCCAGGAGTTTCAGGCTGATAAGAGTTATAATAACTGGGCATAGGTGTCCGGGTTACTGCTAGTCATCTCTAGCTCGATCGCCCACGATGTTTATTATCGCACCCTCGCTCCCGTCGGAGGCGGGTGATGGTAGGAAGAATAATGGTCGGGTTTGCGATCGCGATCGCGGGCTATTTTGGCGTTAACCCCCCCGGTTTTGTCGCCCAAGTGGTAGCATTTGCCTTTGGTTTAGCAGCAGCAAGTCCCTCGTTCCCACGGCTCTGCCTGGGAACGTCCGTGATTATCTTAGGCGTGTTTGACAAGGGCACTAACCGGGAAGGGGCGATCGCAGGCATGTTAGTCGGGTTAATTTTCACCGCAACTTACATCATCGGGGTAAAATTCTACGGGATGGATACATGGTTTTTCGGAGTTTCCCCAGATTGGCACCCTGGGGATGGTACTCAATTTTGTCGTCACTTTAGTGGTATCGCGCCTGACACCAGTAGCCCCAGCAGAAATTCAGGAGATGGTAGAGATCTTGCGGACCCCTGGAGACGAACCGCCAGCACTTGTAGAATTAGGCGAAGAACAGTTAGATTAAAATTTATGCTCTCTTTCTCGTTCCCTGACTCTGGCAGGGAACGAACACCTAGAGTAGGTTATACTATAATAGTTCGAGAGCGGAAAACTAAGCTGTAAAATGTTACGCCACCTCACCATTCAAAACTATCGCTGCTTCCAAGAATTTCAAATTGACGACTTTGCGCGTGTCAATCTGATCGTCGGGGGTAACAACACTGGCAAAACTTCTTTGCTAGAAGCGATCTATCTATATGTTACTCAAAACCATCCCAGCAGTTTAGTGAGTCTGCTAGAAAACCGTGGAGAAATCTCTATACTAGATTCTTCACCTGTAAATCCCAAATATCAAATCTCTGACTTGTTTTACGGTCAGGCAATTATCACGCCAGATAAAGCAATTGTGATCGATTCAATTCCAGATAAATCGCCAGCAGTCACAATCAAGATTGTTCGCGATCTTCAGGAAATTATATCAGAACAAGCAAAGATTTTATCCACATATAAAATTAGGTTTTTGGCAGGAGAAAACCCCGTATGGGAATTGGATGTTATTGAAAGTGGATCGGTCAAATTCAACAGCGCTTATAGAGCGACTATGTTAGAGTTAGGTCGGGACGATTTAACAGCAAATAGCATATTGATTCCCACAGATAATCTCTCGGCCATAAATATGAATAAGTGGTGGGACGCAATTACTCTTACTCCTAAGGAAGAAAAAGTTGTGAAGGCACTGCAAATTATCGAACCAAAGACAGAACGAATCAATTTCACTAGCAGCGATACAGCGAATAAGAAAATACTGCTCAAACTGCGCGGCGCCCGTCATCCAATTCCCCTCAGCAGCATGGGTGACGGGATGCGCCGCCTGCTAATGCTAGCTATGGCGACTGTGACTGTTGAAAATGGAGTCTTGCTAGTAGATGAAATTGATACGGGTTTGCATTACCAAACTCAAACAGATATGTGGCGTTTGATTTTAGAAACAGCCCAACAGTTAAACGTGCAAGTCTTTGCAACTACCCATAGCTGGGATTGTATCTGTGCCTTTCAGGAAGCTTTAGAACAATTAGAAGATAACTCCGTCGGGAAATTATTTCGCTTGAGTCGGCGGGACGATACTATCAAACCCGTTGCTTATACTGCCGATGAGTTGAATATTGCCATTCCCCACAGTATTGAGGTGCGTTAATGCCAAAAGTAAGAAAACCTCCTAAATCAAAACCCCAGCAGTTATTAGTTGAAGGAAAAGATGACAGGCACGTTATCTGGGCATTATGCGAACAATATCAGGTGCCAGAAACATTTTCGGTAGAAGTGCCGAGGGCAGAGGCAGGGCAAGGAATAGAAGTTCTCTTAGCTGACTTGCCCTTCAAGTTGAGAGAAGATAATTTACGCACCTTGGGCATTGTGGTTGATGCTGATGAAGATGTATCGAGTCGATGGGATGCAGTGCGAAATCGATTGCGATACAGTGGCTATGAGAACTTTCCTGCATCTCCACCTGCGGAAGGTTGGGTTTACTCTCCTCCAGATTCAAATTTGCCCAAGGTGGGAGTGTGGTTAATGCCTAACAATCAACTCCCGGGAATGTTGGAAGATTTTGTCGCCCATCTCATCGGACCAGATGACAAACTGCTTCCCTTTGCTACATCGATTTTACAGCAGATAGAAGAGGCTGGCATCAACCAGTATAGCTTAGTTCGGCGTCCCAAAGCTTTGATCCATACTTGGTTAGCATGGCAGTCAACGCCGGGAATGCCTATGGGACAAGCTATTACAGCACAAGTATTGAGTTACGATCGCGCGATCGCCTCAGATTTTGTGGCCTGGTTAAAACGCCTATTTGAGCAGCAGTTACAAAATCTAACATCGTGAACCAGGGAGTATCTCAATAACCCATCCTGCAAGATAGCGATCGCACTGCTGTTTTTCAATGTTCAAAGGGATCCCGGTTACTCCTGGTCATCTCTAGCTCGATCGCCCACGATGTTTATTATCGCACGATCTATCCTAACGATTCCGTTGGTTTTAGACATAATCATGGCTACTCATAGCAAAACCCTTCCATATCACCGTTTTATGAGCAAGGTGCGGACGAGGTTCGTATTGAGACATACCTTAAACGCTAGTGGAGATGGGTGAGGTCTGGGGTGGATGGGGTTTGAGTGCGGGCGATTGTTTGATTGGGGTTTGGTTGGTGCGTTACGCTATCGCTAACGCACCCTACAATATCGGCGAACGCTCTACAATATCGGCGACCGCTCTTAGAAATTTCTTATCAATGCGTCTTTTTCTCCGTGTCCCAATTTTTGCATATTAGCATTCCGAACCATAGTCAACAGTGATTCGACTGCTGGGCCAACTGCATCAAATCCCCGCAAGGTTGGCCAGCGTCGTACTTCCATTGTTATACCCGCAGTACCAGTTCCATGTGCCGCTGTAATCCGTGGTTCATTTATCGGATCTGGCCCTACTGTTCTTGGGCTAGACACCACGGGGGCGACAGGTATCTGACCGTAATGACCACCAAGAAATGCCTTAATCATTTCTCCGACATCCACGATCACATTTGGGGCGCCTGGGTCAACCGAAACTGTCCTCTTCAGATCTCTTGACAGCATGTTTGCAACTTGATCCGGTGCTAGAGCTGCTGACACGTCACCATACCAGGTTTTCACGAAGTTAATCAGCTCTTGGGGTATACTTAAATCTGGCCTGCCTAGGCCGCTTGGAGGAACAATCGCATCCGGCAATGCTGAAATCAAGTTGTTGGGAATCATCTTGACCATAAATGGCACTGCATTCTTGTGGGATTTGTGCTCTGTCCAGGCATTTGTTTTCCTGATAGATTGTCCGACAAGATAACTGCAAATCAACCAGAAAAGGCCATCTATTGCATCATTTGCTTGCTCTGGGGTTAGACCTCTAAATTTGACCACACTTCCGATAGATTTACTTATCTTTGATGCCTCGTATTTTGTCCATAGATCATTGTGGAGTTTCTTAGTCCACTGATTCGCCAACTTAAACATATCGTTTGTGGTATCAAGTCCACTCGTTTCCCAATCTTGATGCAATGATCCAATACCTGCTGGAACGATTCCGATGGTCGCCTGCATATTGATATTAGGCTGAGTTGCATCTCGCAAGCGATTAGCGGCTGCTTGGACATCAGCATTTCCTGGAGCGGCAGCAATCATCTCGTTGTATGGAACCCCAACATGCATAGCGGGATCACTTGAGGTAGGAACACGGGTCATGTTTATAGAAGGTTTATTCCCTATGATTGCACGTGCGTGGTTTCCGACCCCGTTTAGTTGCATCTTGAAGATGGTATTAGAACCGGCTGCCATTTCATCAGTCGGCGGAGTACGATACTCTATATTTGCTATATTCCGCATACTGCCTTGCTCCCATTTCCTCACTAATCCTTGCTTTTCATATGCCAAGTACAGATCGCGATTAGCCAATTGCAAGTTCATTGGGTGATCGGTCACTGCATCGAATAGCCCGCTTGGCTCGTTGTATATGGGGGTTGCATAAGCTGGCCCACTGATCATAAATTGTTCCACTTTTGAATCAACCTTTGCACCACCAACTCCTGGTGCGGTTGCTCCAACATGATAATTAGTGGTGGTGATAGGTACATCCATTTCAAATTCAAAGCCCACTAGTCGCTGAATTGTATCTCTGGGCACAGTCATTAGATGTCGTTCCTGTCCCGGTGCAACGTGGATGTCGCTGCCCTGTGCGTAGGCCTTGGTGTTGAGTTGCGCGGGCTGGGATGAGTTGTAATGGACGTTGACTTTGTCCATGGAGATACCGGAGAGGGATTCATTGCCGGATTTGGTGACATCAGGTAGGCCAGTTTGGTTAGGTCGCCGATCTGCTGATGAGTCTTGGCGATCACCTTCAACTTCGCCTCTCCCTTGGACCTCGCCTTCTCCCTCTACTTTAGATAGGGTTTCACTGGCGGAGTGTTGTGATAACTGCGGCTGGGAGAAAGGCGATCGCCTCACCGCCCCCCCATTTTGTTGGACAACGTGAGTAAGCTCGTGAGCGATCGTCTCCTGTCCCCCCCGAGTCCCCGGCTGATACTCACCCTGCCGAAAGAACACATCCTCCCCCGTCGTAAACGCCTTCGCCTGAATCGATTGATTCAACTGGTCCGATCGCGCATCCGTATGCACCCGCACCCCACTAAAATCTGCCCCCATCGCCTGTCCCATAGACTGTTGCAGACTCGCATCTAACGGCTGTCCCCCACCTCGGGCGCTATTTATCGCCGATGTCAATTCCGATGATGCTTCCCCAGAGGCGATCGCATCGGCACCCTGTAGAGTTAACTTTGTCTGTACTTTTCTGGCGGGTTCTTTCCGACCTTGGAGCGAGGTAATATCTGGTATTGCCTGTAGTTCTTCCTCTGACCGTTCCAACTGACGCTGTACCGACTGCCCTTGGGTTGACTGAGTTGAAGCAGGGGCATTTATCTGTTGTACCACCTGAGATGCCACCCGATCTGCCTCTTGTTCGTACTTATCATGCGGTTGCCCGATCGTCAGCTTAGCTTGCACGGGCATCCCCTGGCCCCCTTCCCAATTATGAATCGCCAAATTCTGACTTTCCCACCCATTCCTTAACTCCGGTTTGGCTGGGAGCGAGTGCTGGCCAGAAGTATCCCGTGCCTTACCTACCATCAGCGGGGGCCGCACCACTGGCCGATCGCGTAGCGTGCGCGCAGCGCATTCGTGGCTGCTGACCGGTATCTGCGTCAAGTCCAGTTTAATGCGTGGCTTATCCTCTGCAAGGGACTCCCTTGGGACTTGGGGTGTCTTAGCTTTGGCGGGTATCTCGCGCACCGCAGTCCGTTGCAGTATCCAGCTGTCGTCGTTGGTGGGTGACTTTTGGGTTCTCTGAACATATTGACGAGTCATTGAGACTATTCTCCTTTTTTCTGTGGCCAAAAGTGGTTGATAGAGTGGCGAATCAATTTTGTCGCGACCTGCGCTCAGGATAACCCTGGCTGCAAGCATCGCATTGGCGTGAGCTGGACACAGAGCATCGCTGTCCGGTGATGGCTGGGTAGAGAACCGATATCGCTCCCCTGTCCTAACTTATCATATTCCATCTTACTTTCTTTTCTACCCCGAGCACAATATTTCTTTAACAAGGATCTCCGACAACTACAACCGGTTATCCGATAAGTCCGATTTTTCCGGCACGGTGCGCGTAGCGTGCCGCCATGTGCCCGACAAACAGCATCACCGAGAGCGTCTGTTGTGGACCTATCTCCCTAGCGGAGCTTCTGCGAACCCGAGGCCCTGTACCGCCAAACCCCTTGCCTGTACCTAGCGTCGCGATCGCTCTGTCCCCTAACTTATCATAACCCATCTTACTTTCTTTTCTACCCCGATCACAAAATTTCTTTGACAAAGATCCTCCTTCCCTCTCCCCCCTCCCCCCTGATGAACGAATTGGTAATTCGCCCACAGCATCGTCTTAAGGGGGGCTTTCATACTCCCCCCTTTTGCAAGCTATGCTTTACTCACATATTTCTTAACATTTCTCTCTGTGGCCACTATGGGGGGTGAAACCCTGATTACTTCGTAAGTCTTTCTCAATAAATTCAATAATTTATCAAGAAAGATGTCGGGATTTTTGTCAACCCCGTTGAGGATGCTAAGTCTCAGAATCTTTGTACCATAAGGGTTTTAAGATTGTAAAGAATTATGCGAGTAATGGTAAACTTTTGCAAGGGGGTTTGGGGGGATCCGCCTGTGCAACAAATGCATGACCACTTTATTCTGGAAGACTCTCTAACGGAGTCAATGGAGTCCCTGACTTCGTCGAGGGAGTGCCTAACTGCTGAAGTGAACTGTCTGACTACTGAAGTGAAGTGCCGCACTCAGTCGTAAAAGTCCCTGACTCCTGAGGTGAAGTCCCTGACTCCTGAGGTGAAGTCCCTGACTCCTGAGGTGAAGTCCCTGACTCCTGAGGTGAAGTCCCTGACTCCTGAGGTGAAGTCCCTGACTCCTGAGGTGAAGTCCCTGACTCCTGAGGTGAAGTCCCTGACTCAGTCGGGGAAGTCCCTGACTCAGTCATAGAGTCCCGCATTCAGTTGGGGGACTCTATGACTGAGTCGGGGGACTCTATCCCCCAACCCCTAATTCCTAGACTGAGTCGAGGAAGCGTGAAACAAACGGGTATGACGCTGCCGTGTCTCCTAGGTAGTACGAATAGTACTCCCAGGAGACACGGTGATACCCAAGATGAAAGTAAAATTTGGGTGTGGTCAAAACCCGTTGGTGAGGAATCCCCCCCAGCCCCCGGATCCTTTTGTACTCCAAAGCTAAATGACATATCAGATAATCTCACAAATTGAATATATCTACAACAACTTGAAGGCTAGTAATTAGCGATCGCCAGTCCCTGCTAACCAGATCGCTCTGGCGTTGTTGAGGGAAAGCTTCGGAAAATTATAACTCATCTGAATGAGTCTGATTACAGTTTAGCTGTCAAGGCTTATCAAGAACGTTTGTCCGTTATTTATACGGGGTAATTAATCAAAGCAGATCGTGGCTTTATGCTCAAAAATTACTGCAATTTTACCCTAGATGAAGCCTGGCTAAACTGATTTGCTGGATGAGGGGCGATCGCCTATATACTATTGAAAGACCGGATCATAGAAAGCACTTTCGCTTCTGGTAACGAGAATTTTTTACATTCAGCAACGCTAATAGTATATCGGACCTCCCCAACACCATTACGGAGGTCTGCCTCAAGAATCCTGGGAAAATCTCCCCCGACCTTAAAATAGTTAATTTCTCTTTGAGTGTATCCAATTTGTTCATAGAGCGAGACCTGTATATCTAGGTAGCCTACTTCAAATAGAAGTGTTTCAAGTTCGTCGCGGGCTAGTGGATCGTTTTCCACCAGCGACCTGACACTAGCGACCATCTCTGGCAGTGACTCACTGCGCCCTTGCCTGACATCAAGAGACAGGTGTAGCAGGATAAGCTCGCCTGTGCCAGTATCATCTAGCTGCCGTTCGTTAGAAATAGATAGCTTTTGGTTCTGCTTGGTCACAGTAGTTTTTACCTCAACGGCGCAGTTATTAAACTGAAAATCCTGCGGTGCCCCTTTCGGACCTATCCAACAGGACACACCCCTGCGGGAACCGAGTTGCTCAATAACAACCTGTCTGAGAAACCAAAGTTCGCCATATAATCCCTGCTGTGCTGCTGGACTGAGTCCTTCAGCATTGTGCTTTTCTAAGAACGCTTGCCATCGCCGCAAATGAGTGCAGAAGGCAGCTAAAGCGTTTTGCTCATCGACAATAGGAGCGATGCGATCGACAATATCTTGCACCAGTGTCGTGAAGATATCGCTATATCGCTGATTTATAAGTACCAACTGGAGGGTGACATGGGCATCATCACCAGGCAAGGCCACGCGCCTGACCTCGAAGCTGTTGGAACTTGGGAAAACAGTACCTCTTTTCACTGATGCGCGTCTCACCCGCAACATTAACAAGCGCGTGTTGGCAGGCTTTTCAATAGCCAAATAAATATCGTATCTGACCTCCGGCAAGATGCGGCGGGTGAGATAGCCTGAAGATACTGTCCCCGTATCTTCTTCCAGTAGTTTCCAAGTCTCCTGTACTCTCATGGATTACCAAATTCCTGTTCCCAGTATACATTGTTTACCCTGTATTCGATGAGTTGGTCGGTTCGGCTATTCGGGAAGCTGATTACAAAACCCATAACAGGGATTGTAGGGTCGATTCCATCTACAATTTCCGGGTTGAGCGGATATAGGAGTAATAATCCGTTTCTCGGAGAACGCTGAGAACGCAAAATGGAGGAGTTCGGGGTCTTACTCGGTTCTTTCCCCTTACTTTTTCGCTCCTCGTTAGTTTTTTCCATAATCAGGAGACGAGTTTTCTTGGGCAAATCTATCCATTCATCTTCTGGGCTCAGAAGGTTATACTTGACTTGATATACTTCTGGAGATTTAGGTTCACGCTCCCTTCGATCTGCTAGACCTACCTTTTCTGGAGATTTATATTTACGCTCCCCTCGATCTGCTAGACCTACCTTTAGTTTAGCGATGCTAGTTTTATTTTGGGATCCCTTCTTTGAGATCAGAACCACTGTCCATGAAACAAGTTCATCATCTTTCAACCTAGAATTAATATAATTCATGAGGAGTAAGGTATTTGCAGGTCTGCAATCTGGGTGAACTTTATAACCATGAAGAAAATCGATGATTCTAGCAGCGGGGATCTTCTCCCAAATATAGTTTCCATTTTCTTCTTTAGAGATCTCGCGTAAATCGAGCAGCATATTCTCAGTTAACTTAAGATTTTCACGATTTATCTTGTCATCTTTGTAGAAAATGGTGGTTTGGCTGAGGCTTCTGGCGTATGACATAAGCATGTTAATGCCTGTCTTCATCTTATTGACCCCGGTAATCATCAGCCCTTGGGGGTGGGTGCGAACTTTGAGACCGAAATCTGCTGGGGTTTCACCAATACCTGCCATATAATCGAATTCCTGCCTGAGTTCTTCACTGGCAACAGTTATGTGTTCGTACCATTTAACTATATCATCAGTTGTGTACAATCGGCAAAGATCGATATACCCTGGCTTGTAGCCAAACCAGCGACCCATCTGCATCAGCGTGTCATACATCTTTGAGGCTCGGAGATAGTAGCTTACCGTTAGCCCTTCCAAGGTCAGACCACGAGACAGCTTGTCACCGCCGATAGCAATGACGTTCAGACCGTTTTTGTTCTCCCTGTAGTCCAGTATGTCCTTAGCAGTGCCATTAATTTTCTTAACTTTAATCTTGGATGCAGCCCGGTAAAGTAATGGTTTGACTTTCTCCCAAGATACTAGCTGTAGTTCCGGATCGTCTATAGATTCGGTTACGGATTGGATTGTTGGCAGAAAGTCATTTTTCCATAGCTGTTCAAATTCGTCTAGCACTTGACTCGATGCCTTACCGTTGCTATCCCGCAAAGCTCTTTGCAGAAAATAAAGCTCGTTTTCGATTTGTTTTGCCACCTGCGCTTGCACGTCAGTAAAACGGGTGACATGCACTAGCATTGAATTGTGTGCATTCTCTTGTCCCCGCACAATTCTGACAGCGCAGGAAAGAACGAAGGATATAACCGCCTCCCTCAAAGACTTGGGAAGTTCGCCAGGAATATGATCCTTTTTGTGTGCGTTTGGCATCCAGTCTTTGTAGTCCTCCACTGACCTGATGATAGGCAAGCCTTTTATCTCCTCAAGATCGACAGCAGGTTCGGCATCCAGTCCGAAGACCTTCGCTGGCCCCACATAGTTTGATGGCGCCGGCATATTTATAATGAAGCTGCGCGGAAAAAGGTCGTCTCCATATTCTGGATTTTTTTTGTCGGGGTCTGGGTATATGAATATGTTAGCAAAAGGCGTAGCAGTGTATCCGACATAAGCACTTTGCTCAAAACTGTGAAGCAGCTTTCTGATTAATCCATTAATCGCTGAGACATCTAACTCATCCTCAACATTCCCCTTCTCATCAAACACTGTAGGATTTGTATTGATGGAAGCATTATCAGCTTCGTCATCAATAACAAGCAGGGGAACTTTCCTAACGGTGTATTTTCCTGACTCTTCGTCTCGATCGCCCTGATGTAATGCCCACTGTAGAAGATTATTGAGGACACTTTTGTTCTTCTTGACGACAAACAAGAGTGGAGATCCACCACCTGGTGATACTCCAAACTGGCTTGCTACCCGGGTATTAAAATCCCCTTTGTCCGCACTGCTTGTCGCTGAATTAGCAATCAGCCTTTTCCCAACAATAATTTCCCCCGCTCCAATCAAGGAACTCCCTTGAGCTTTCGCTCTGTGGACTTGGGAGTCAAACCCTAGAAATCCCTCATCTAAACGCAACTGGGTCTGGCTCCGCAGACTTTTTTGCATCCCAGCAAGCACGATAATCAGTTTGTATCCTGCATCAACGGCCTTACAGATTAGACCAATATAGTTTGAGGTTTTTCCAGACTGAACCTGCCCGACAACCATCCCTCTTCGATCCCAAGCTCCCTTACGCTGTGGATCCTCCAGACGTTCGAGAATCTGGTCTGTGAGTTTGTCTAGTCCTCTGATGGTAGCTGGTGCCCAGCCCTTTTCATCTTCTATATAACGGCTGTAGCGCTCCCAGAAATTCCAACTAATTTCACTCTTGCGATCGGGCAACCACGGAATGTGATCTTCTTTGTTGTCTAGCACCGTACCCTGACCTATACAGACATTGTACATAGTTTCTATATGCCGGACAAGCGTCTCCTCGTTGACTTCAGCCGCGAGTTCATCTTCCCGCAGGATACGGAGAACTTTGCTGACCACATTACGGATATCTTCCCGGGTAGGTGGTCGCTGTTCGCCCTTCAATTTACGATTCAAAAAATTCAAAGCCATCTGAAGGGCTGTTTTGTAGTCGCTCATTTCAAGTGTCCTCCACTCTCGATCAATTAGTGATTATCTCTGATAAAATCCAACAAATGGTGAGCCATCTCTAACTTACTACAAGCTGGGATTTCCTGCTGGCGTCCCGTCCCATCTAAAAATATAGCTTGATTTGTATCGCTGGCAAACCCCGCATTGGGAAGATCGATCGGGTTAGCCGCGATCGCATCCAACTTTTTCCGTTGCAACTTCTCCCAAGTAGGCTTAACAATATCTCCAGTTTGGGCCGCAAAGCCAATTAACTTTTGCAGTAACTTTCTCAAGAGTGCGACTACAGCCTGCGCTTTGCGGGATCCAAGAAAAGAGATTTGCTAGCATCAACAACCCTAGCGCAGACGGTTCAAGATCTTATCAGCATTGGCAAATTCCCCTAAACTGGCATAGATATTCTGCTTACATTTTTCCTTTACCTCTGTCTCCCTTGAATCTTTTTCTTCCTTGAGATTTTGCTCGATTTCTGTTTGCGACTTACCCTCACTCTTTAGCCCAGCTTCTAGCTGCGAAATTTCTTGCTGAAATTCTGTTGAGTTGAGGGATGTTTTAACAGCAGACTCTACGTATTGCTCCTCGCGCAGATCGATAATCATCTTTATCAGATTCGGTAGCTCCTGCCTATACGCATCTGCTATTGAAGGGTCACTAGCCGTGTCTAATTTCTTTAAGAGTGCCTGATAAGCATGTTTCGAGTGGACAATCTCCAAAATCGCATAGCGAAAGAAAGCCCACTGGCTCGCATCAAGATTTTTAACACTCTGGGCAAGCAGTCCTCGGAGACTAGGTTTATTTGGATCGAATACTCGGGCCCTTTCTTCATTCACGAAACCTTCGAGAGTACGATGCTCAACATCAGAGTCCGAAGAGAAGTAGGTGTTGAGCGCAGTCAGGTACATGCTGGAGACAAATTCTACGATCTGAATACGCCGATCGTATTCTGTGCTTGAATAATTTAGCATAAGCTCAACAACTGAATGAACCGCCATTAAGTACCCCAGTTGAAAAGCTTGTGTGGAAATCGTCTCATAAATCCACTTAGCGCAGTCAAGTAACTCTTTTCTCTCTGGTTCATTACCTTCTGTGGAGAAGAAGCTATTATAATCTATATTAAACAACCTTGCCGCTCTTCGCTGCTCGATCTCATCTTTGTACTGCTTGAGCCGAGAAGAAGCCTCTTCAGCATCACTTAGCTGATTTCTAACGTAATCTCCGATATCTCGTCCTTCTTCCCTGAGTTGATCCTCCCGATCGCTCAGTCGCTGCTTGTGTTCTTCAAAAACTTTTCTGACTCCACTGCCTTCAAACAGGAGGCTGTAGCACTTGCGCTGGATGGGATCTGCTCTCAAGTTTGGCTCTAATAAACGAGTGCGTAAAGCTCTCATTTCGGCGTTGTGAACGGCGAAAGGTCGAAAACCATCGAAAAATGGCAGCATCACGGCATCCAAAATCTTGGCTAATAGCTTGACAGCTTCTTCCACTTCCTCAGCAGGGTGATATCTCCCAGAACGTCGGGAAAGTGAAGACCACTTCTGGAGTTTAGTCCCCTTCAAAATCGCAGCCGGTCGCTTTGAGTTAAGAGTCCTTCTCCCATCTGCAACATTTTTTGTCTGGTCTAGTTTGAACGCATCTGGTATCCCGAAGGCAACTGCTGCGTGCATCTTGTGCAAAGCTACAGCAGAAGTATATTCAAGTTGACCGGCTACCACTGAAGTGGATACTGCATCTCCATAGGCGAAAGAATAGATGCGAGCAACTGAGACGTTTGACTCGTCACGATCTTTGAGTACGGATAGAGTTTCGCGCATCATCCTCGCTGCTAAGTCCTCGTCATCCAGCAGGAGTTCGCGCGATCGACTGACTTGCTTGGCTTTCTTATTTACGACTACAAAGATCTCGCGGCACACAGCTTGCAGAGTAATTCCCTTCTGCTTGCATATTTCATTCCCTTCATGTATGTCCGGGAAAAAAACAACGCATACAGGTAGTTCAATGTTTTTAATTGCACTTTCCGTGAGGGCAAGATGATTGTAAAAACCAGCATAATTATTCCCATCCCAGCTCTTATTAATCTGTCGGTGTAATGCCAAAACTGCCATAGCACGGTGTTGACCGTCTACAATGATGAAGGCTGTTTTTGAACGATTATACTTGATAATTCCCAGAGGACTAACCTGACCTGCAATTACAGTCTTCTCAAAATCAAATAAATCTCCAAAGCTGACAGATTCTTCCTTCTGATTCCTGGGAACCGGATAGTAAGGCATAATACCAGTTTTTTCTGCCTTCTTGGGTGCTATCACTGCCAGTATTGGTGGGAAAAATCGTGCGAAATCTCCTGACTCCCCAAGTAAATATGGGACGATCAGCTCGTGGACAACCCGAGAATCATCTAGATCGCGCTGTATAAGTTCATCAAAAGTCATTTCTTCGATATTCAATACTTCACGCCAAGGCACCATCTGGTCGGCCAGCGCATTTTCCCAACTCTTCTCCGATCCCGGTTTCATTTTTGTCAACAAAAATTGAGCCCGTACTCGGTTCTCTTCCGCACCGATAGTAAACTCGCCGTAAGTCCCGTAAATTGAATCCTTTTGCACGCCAAAGCTAAATGACATATCAGAGTCTCCCACAAATTAGATGGATCTGCAATAAGTTGAACGGTAGTGCTTAGCGATCGCCGGTCGCTGCTCCCCCGATCTCTTTATCCTTTATCCTTTATTCTACTATTGTACCATATGATTCTACTGTTCTTTCGTGGCGGAATTTATTCCTTCCTGCAGGTGGTGGACTTTAGCCCTTCTCGATCTTAACACAGAGTGCGAATAAAATTAAACAAATGGTGAGCCATCCATTCTCTTGACTCATCTTGCCAGAACCTCTGACAAAATAACTACCTCAATCCCTGCAAGAGACTTCAACTGCCGATCTTTGGTTAAAAATGTCTCGCATCCAGTTAAACCTGCGGTTGCTCCGTGAATTGCATCGGGTAATTTCAGCTTCGTCTGCTGCGATCGCAATCTTGCCGCTTCAACCAAGATATCGCGACTGATGGGGACAACCTCCAGCACTGCTGAACTCTGAACCGCCTCTCGATAAGCAGCTTCAACTTCTCGATCGTTCTCCATCAAAGGTCGAACCAGAACCTCTGCCAAGGTTAACTCGCTGGTAATAGCGACGAGAGTACCGCCATCGAAACTATCGAATAACTCCGTTAACTCCTCGGACAGGTCTGGATATCCTTCCACTGCGTAAATAAAAATATTCGCATCCAAATAGACTCGCCGACCGCGAATTGCATTTACAATGACCATTTATCTCGTTCCCTACGAATAAAGTCATCAGCTTCTTGAGGCGTCTTAAAACATCCTTTACCCGTTCCGATCATCGCCGTTAAAGATTTTGGCTTCGCCACCACCCTATCTTCTCTCACATGGGATTGTTCTTGGGAAATTCTTGGTTTGGCTTTCTCAGCAATATATGCTATCAACTCCAACTGCTCCTCAATACTCAAACTATCTACTTGTTTGATAATATTCTGAAAAATATCCCGTGTCATCTTTTATCCCTCCCTAATTTATCTTCTACTCTCGCCCTGCTTGATGCTAACACAGAGTGTGAATAAAATCAAACAAATGGTGAGCCATCTCCAATTTACTACTTGCTGGGATCTCCTGCTGGCGTCCTGTGGCATCTAAAAAGATCGCCTGATTTGTATCGCCGCCAAACCCCGCATTGGGAAGATCGATCTGGTTGGCCGCGATCGCATCCAACTTTTTCCGTTGCAACTTCTCCCAAGCAGGCTTAACAATATCCCCAGTTTGGGCCGCAAAGCCAATTAACCGTTGATGGGGTTGCTTCATGGCAGCCAACTCGGCGATTAGATCGGGTACTGGTTCTAATTCTAAAGCCGAAGGCAGTAACTTTTTCGGTAACTTCTCTGAAGCACAGGCAACAGGCTTGACATCTGCTACTGCTGCTGCCATAATTGTGATATCGGCTTCCGGAAAGCAATTCAGCAGGTGTGATCGCATTTCGGCAGCACTGACAACCGAGATAGTTTTCATCTCCAGTGCTGGTAAAGAGGATAAACCCGCATGTACCAGGGTTACCGTAGCCCCTCGGTGAACTGCTGCCCGCGCCAAAGCCAATCCCATCTTACCAGTAGCAGGATTGCCAATAAAGCGCACCGGGTCCAGATGTTCCCGCGTGCCCCCCGCACCGATCAACACCCGCTTGCCAGCTAAATCTCGTTTGCCGCCAGTATGTAAGAGAGAGTAGATATGAGTAATAATATCCGCAGGTTCTGCCATCCGTCCAGCACCCACCCGATTTTTCGGTCGTTTCCGGGAGCGCCCACCCTGTTGTGTCGCATCCTGCGCACAACATGGGTGGGCGCTCCGGAAACGAAAGTCCGCGGGCCGATCGCACGCCAGGATCCCAGTTCCCATTCCGGCACTATGATAGCGGTTATCCCGGAGCAACTCTTGCCAATTTCGCTGCACCGCCTGCTGGGACCACATATCCGTATTCATTGCTGGTGCTAACAAGATGGGACAAGTGGAAGCTAGTACCGTATTGGTCAGCAAATTATCCGCCAAACCATAGGTTAACTTTGCTAGCGTATTTGCTGTTAACGGCGCGATCGCCAATATCTGCGCCCATTCTCCCAACTCGATATGTAGCGGACGTCCGTGGAGCGGTTGCCAGAAATCCTCATCAATGTAAGCTTGATGGCGACAGAGAGTCGCCACCGTCAGGGGTGTAATAAATTCTCGGGCACCAATGGTCACAATTGCCCGCACTTCCACCCCAGCTTTTGCTAGAGTTGAAAGTACCTCACAGACCTTGTAAGCCGCAATCGAGCCAGTGATGCCAATCAGAACCCGTTCCATGTTCCTTATGCTTCGTCGTAAGCTTCCAAGTCTAGCAATTCGATGTAGGGTTCGACCAACTCCGGACGCTGAAAGGCGATCGCCCGTAGCAGATGCCAATCCTGCAACCCTTCAAACACATTACTATACTCATCGCGATCCAGACGTGCGGCCAGTTCCGCCACTTCCGCCGCCGTCATCGTGAATATCTCCTGCACCGTGCCGGAAAAATCAGAAATGCTTAAAGTTCCCATTGCTCCCACCCCTTTTCAGTTCTTGCAGCGGCCCAATTACCTATAGTACTGCATTTTCTTCATGGGCAGTAATTTTTCTAAAGTTCTTCTGCAAGCACTTGCTGATAAATTTGTCGCAGATAGGGCGTCATTGAGTTGCTTTCAATGCCGTAGCCTAAACTCGTCCAAGTCCCCGACAGCAACCGGAACACATAATCCCACTCTCCTTGCCGGAGCAATTGAGGAATATCCGCACCCCAAGCATAATAGTCACTCAGCCACTCATGCATCACGGCATCCTGATATTGCGGCTCAAAACTATAAGACTCCCAAAGCAGAAACCTCCAGGGCCTCGGGTGATAAATTCGCGCCTTTTCTATCCAAGTCGTAGTCAGAAACTGATAGCGACCCGCCGCCGTAGTGCAATTTCCCCGATTTGGTCCCGTCACAATAGTCACGCATTTATCCGGATGGCTGCTCAGGTCTTCCGCCTGTTCGCCACCATACAAAACCCCATAGGGTTGAGGATAGTTCGATTCGCTGGCGGAGATAGTTCGCATCAAAGCCCGAATATAGGGGTCGCCTCCTTTCATGACCAGGGGCTTTCTCGCACCACGTATAACTTCCTTGGTGCCTGGGAGATACCCTGTAGGACTCCTCAAGTCCCGCCATGCAGGGTACAACAATATCAACGCGATCGCCAGAATGCCGCTGGCCAGAAAAAAATTTTTTCTCTCTGTCATACCACACTGGCAAATAACTGCTCGAACGTCTGACTTGGCGCTTGGGCCTTCGTCACTATTTCTACTATTTTATTGCGGGCAGCAGGTTGATATAGCGCCTCCACGCAGACCTGTGCCACTTTGCGCCTAGGAATTCTACCATCAAACAGAGTATCCGCCCCTGACATGACTATTGGCTCATTATTGTCTGCATTTGTTAGGCCACCTGGTCGGACGATCGTGTAAGTCAAACCACTTTTGCAGATATATTGCTCTGCTTGCTTTTTCCACCACAGAATCAACCAAAACAAGTTTAGTGGATGGAATAGTTGGGAAACGCACAGAGAAGATACAATCGCAAAATGCTCAATTCCCTTCACTTTAGCCACATCTACCAAATTCTTGGTTCCTTCATAGTCTACTCTGTAGGGACCGCTGGGGTCTAAGCTGGGCTTGGCACCAGTGGCACAAAGCAGTACCGTACTGTCTCCGATCGCCCTGGCGATGCTATCTGGGTTTAATACATCGCCGGTAATTAACTCGGCCTGGGCTGGCAGAATTCTACTAGCCGTCTCTCTATTCCGCACTAGGGCCCGGACCGGTATCGACCGCCCCACCAGTTCAAGGACTATCCTGCGTCCTGTCTCACCTGTCGCTCCTGCTACAAATGCTTTCATCTACTATTCATTGCTTTGTCTCCAATTGTTAATATAGCTAGTTTTTGGCATTGCAGTTCGATATCTCTGCCAGAGCTCTTGTCCCAGGGGACATGGCTACGCCCCCAGCGCAGCGCTATCGGCACACAGGAGACATCGTTGCGAAATACCCCAATTCCTGTATATTTACCCGAGGTCAAACCTATTCCTTAACTTAGACTTTCGCCCGCTGCATTGATATTGTCATTTTAATTAAAAAAGAGACAGAAGTAAGCTAAAATAAAAAGAGGATATTTTTAAGGATTGATAACAATGTCGTACAGTCTAGACTTAAGGCAAAAAGTTATAACTTATCTAGAGAATGGTGGCTCCATTACGAAGGCAGCGAAAATTTTTGGAATAGGACGAGCCACTATATACAGATGGTTAAATCGTCAAAACCTAGAGCCAACCAAGGTGGAACGACGTCAGAGAAAACTGGATTGGAAAGCATTAGAAAAAGATGTCCAAGAAAATCCTGATGCCAAATTGATAGAGAGAGCTAAAAAATTTGGAGTCCACCCGACTGCTATCTGGTATGCACTCAACAAAATACAAATTACCCGAAAAAAAAAAGAACTCCGGTATCGAGAAAGAAACAGAGAAGAAAGAATAAAGTATTATAGAATTTTGCCTTATCAAAATGTATGGAAGTGAAAGTCTTGTATTCATTGATGAGTCAGGGTTTGAGGATATTCAGTCTTGTATTTATGGATGGTCGAAAAAAGGTAAAAAAGTGTATGGAGAAAAACAAGGGAAACGGGGAACCAGAGAAAATTTAGTAGCAGGACGAAGAAAAAAAGAAAAAGATTTAATTGCGCCAATGTTATTTAGAGGTAGTCTAAATGCTGATGGTATGATCGGTTGGTTAGTAAAATATTTATTACCGGAATTAAAAATTATTTCAATATTAATCATGGACAATGCACCTATTCATAGAAAGAACGTGATTAGAGATTTAGTAGAGTCAGCAGGTCATAAAGTATTATTTTTGCCAAAATACTCTCCCGACCTCAATGATATTGAGCATGATTTTAGTGCCTTAAAGAGAGCCAGAATGTATGCACCTGTAGGCACATCTTTGGATGAAGTTATCCGGGATTATTGTGCTATTTAGTGCTGTCTCATTGTTATTTAAAAAACTATATAGATCGCTTTTGCGTGATACTGTGGGGCAATTAACTGGGGGGCGGAGCCCCTTATTAGCCTCACCCCCTGATGGCGCTTGACTTTCCTCCCCCTCCCCCCCTCACCCCTCAGAATGCCTTGAATTGGTAATTCGCCCACAGCATCTTGCGTTCCCAGGCGGGAGCCAGGGAACGAGGGTAATTTGAGTCGCACTAAAAGCTGTGAATTACTCTAGAGAATATTAAACCTAAGCAAACAGCGGGAAGACAGAAGAATTTCCATACTAGGCATAATCTGCCCATGCCCCCCTTGCGTTCCCAGGCAGAGCCGTGGGAACGAGGGAGAAGTATGTGGAACTTCTATACCATAATAATTACATCTTGTCAAGGATGTTTTGCACAATCTGCAGGCCCGTGACAGCCTGCCAAGCAAACAGACCTACGAGAGTAACATTCAGGGTAATATGAGAGTAGCGTGCCCAATCTTGTCCTTTCTGCAGGAAGGGGGCCAGAGAGGCTGACATGGCAATCAGTCCAGTCATGGCTAATCCTACTAGCAGGTGAGGTCCAAAGAAGAGCTTGCCGTTGTTGATATAGGTGACGGCCATACCGCCAATGGCACCGACAACCATCAAGGCTAGCAGGATTGAGCCAACTTGGTAATGTTTGACGTTGAATTTGCCTTTAATTAACTCTTTCTTGGCTTCTCCTTCGGCGGTCCTGGTCTTGCGGACCTTGAGGCCGAGGGACATAGCATAAATGGAGGCCGCTAGCAATACCCACATAAATACGGGGTGAAAGAATTGGCTCCAAAATTTGACAGACTCTGGGATTTCCACGATCGCGGTGTTCTCCTAATTGCTGGATGTATCGTTATAAAAGTTAACATATCATCATATTGAGAGTGCGCGTGCGCAAATATGTGGGATGATGTATGGGCATGAACTCAAATGATGTCTTACTACTCCGGGCGGCGCTAAGGGGCGATCGCCACCAGGTGCAAACCCTGCTGGTCCAGGGTGCTAATGCCAATGCCACCGCTGCAGACGGCACGACGGCTTTGATGTATGCCGCTGCCTTGGGCTACACAGAAATTATCAGACTATTACTAGACTATGGTGCCTCTGTCAACAGGACGCGCAAGTTGTTTGGGGTCACGGCTTTGATGCTGGCCTCCGGGAACGGAAGTCTGGATGTGGTCCGGACTTTGGTTGCTAGCGGGGCTGAGGTGAACGCCAAAAATGATGATGGCAGTACGGCATTGATGGTGGCATCCCTGAAGGGGTATGTCCCTATAGTCAGATTATTGCTCAAAGCTGGGGCAGATGTCAAGATCGCCGATGCCGATGCCGATACAGCCCTTAACCTGGCAGTAAGTAAAGGTCATCTCCAGGTAGCAAAGCTATTGTTAGAGGCTGGGGCTGATGCTAACGATACTACATCGGAGGGGAGAACGGTGCTGATGCAGGCGGCAGCACGGGGTGAGTTGCAGATCGTCCAAGTATTGTTAGCTGCTGGTGCTGACCCGAAGGCTTCGGATGATGATGGGGAGACAGCCTTAAGTTTAGCGGCTGACTGGGGTCATACCAGTACAGTGCAAGCATTGCTAGAGGCTAGTGCCGATGTGCAGGGGAAAAATATAGAGGGCGGTACGGCCCCGATGGCTGCCGCTGCTGGGGGTTACGCTGAGATCGTGACGGCTTTACTGGACGCCGGTGCGGATGTCAATGCTAAAGATAGAGATGGCGAGATGGCATTAAACTTGGCGGTGACCGAAGGTCATCTGCAAGTAGTGGAGATTTTACTCGGGCGAGGCGCTGAGGTGAATGCTAGAAACCAGCTGGGTGACACGCCTTTAATTTTAGCGGCTTGGCACGATCGCGCTCAAATAGCGGCAGCGTTACTACAAAAGTCGGCTGATGTCAATAGCAAAAATATGGGACAGACTCCTCTGACTATAGCAGCCGATCGGGGACATCTGGAGACTCTCCAGATATTACTGGATGCTGGTGCGGATGCAAATATTGTAGATGACAAGGGTAAAACGGCTCTGATGAGGGCAGCCGATCGGGGGGCGAGGTCGGTGGTACGGCTTTTGTTGGCTGCTGGTGTGGATGTGAACAAGATAGATGGGGCTGGGGCTACGGCTTTGATGTGGGGAGCTCATCGAGGTTATACAAACATTGTCAGGATGATACTGTCAAGCGGTGCGGATGTCAAGCAGAAAAATCGCGGTGGTTACACAGCTGCCATGATTGCAGAGTTTAACGGTTATTCTGAAGTTGTAGAGTTATTGCAGGCAGCGGGCGAACAGGGCTGTGTGCGCGAAAAATCGAATTAACAATTAGCCGGAGATCCGAGAGCGCACCCGAAATTGTTTGAGAAATGAAATACAGGTAGTGATGCACACAGTAATGGGAGTGAGTCAATCGGAAATCTAGAGGTTAACAGCATTTCTTGTGAGAGCATCTCACTTTTGCATTTGTATTTGTGAAGAATTGCTAATTCGACAACTAGATGAAATGTGGTCTTTTGTGGGAAACAAGCAAAAAAAGCAGTGGCTCTGGCTTGCTTTAGACGAGTTAACTCGCGAAATTGTTGGAGTTTATGTGGGCGATAGTTCAGCTCAATCGGCTAAAAAACACGGCTTGCGCCGCGCTGCGCGATCGGGAATACCTCCTGTTGCTCGTCAATGTGCGGTTTGTTATACCGACATAGGGAAAGCATATCAACAAGGCACCGCCTGTAGGGAAAGAATCGGGAAGGACGAGTCTCATTGAAAGACTGAACAACATTTGACGACCGTTCTTAAAAAAACTGGAGAACCACATCGGTGGGATTTGGAACTTTGTCCACGCTTCGCTACTATAATTATTGCCTACGATCGCGCTCCCATTACTGTGCATGACTACCGATAAATGAAATACAAACTACTATACGAAAAACTTCGGAAGCGCAAACTGCAGGCGGGGGAACTTATATTCTCTGAGGGCGACCCTGGGGATTACGCTTACATCATTGAAGAAGGTGCGATCGAAATCTGGACGGAGATTGATGGCCAGCGGTTGGTGCTGAATGTGCTCTCAGCGGGGAGCATGTTCGGAGAGCTGGCCCTGGTGGACGGACGCACCCGATCTGCATCTGCGACGGCAAAAGGCGATGTGCTTTTGACTCTGATGACCCAAGAGCAGGTTAACCAGCGGATCCAGTCCGCTGACCCGATCCTGCGCATGCTGCTGCTGGTGGCGATCCGTTACTTCCGCTCAGAGACTGAGAAGTTGCGACACTATACTGAAGAGCAAATTACCTCTTACTCTGACCCCCGTGCGGACTTGGAAGGTCGGATCTCAGAAGCGGTGGAAATGATCCGGATGGAGAGTGAGTTGCGCACGGCGATCGACGAGGAGCAATTTACTCTCCTCTACCAGCCTGTCATACATCTGGAAAGGGGGCAAATTGTCGGCTTTGAGGCCCTGATCCGATGGCAAAGTCCGACGCGGGGTTTGGTGCGCCCGGATCTGTTCATCCCCCTAGCGGAATCAACTTCCCTGATTGTCCCGATCGGGCAATGGGTGATTGCAGAGGGAGTCCGGGCCTTGCAGGAGATAGAGTCGGTGACTGGTAAGCAGATGTTCGTCAATCTCAATATTGCTAATCGCCAGATTGAAGACCCTGATTTCTTTGAATTCCTCCTGGAAGAAACCCGTCAAGTGCAACCCAGTCAGATTAAGTTGGAAATCCTGGAACGCAGTCTGTTCGACAGTGATGCGGCGATCGCCTGGGTGCGCCGTTGCCGTTCCCTCGGCTTTCCTCTGGTCCTGGATGACTTCGGTACTGGCTATTCTAGTCTCCAATATCTGAATAAGTATCGCTTCGATACCATCAAGATCGATAAGTCCTTTATCTGGGGACTGGATGATAAAGCTAACAGTCGCAGCATCTGTCAGGCGATCGTGGACCTGTCCCATGCCCTGGGCATGACAGTTGTCGCTGAGGGTGTGGAGAAGTCTTCCCACGTCAATGTTTTGCGCGAGATCGGCTGCAGTTTTGGACAGGGCTACTTTTTTGCTAAACCCATGCCCCTGGAAAATGCTATTGCCCTCTTAGATAATCCTCCTTTTAGTTGGTAATGGTTAATATACTGCGAAGGGTACCTTTGCTCTTAGGGCCATATCTTGCTAACAAAAGCGCTAAGCAAATGTCATTGCGAGGGGGAATTGAGAGCTCCTTGTTTAGTAGAAGTAACACCCCCCGGGGGGTCTGATAGTTTAGCATACAACAGTTACTGCTTTGGGAGCCCCCCACGCAATGGCACGTTATTCGACCGAAGAGCGCAAATCGATTCCTTTCAAAGTATAGTTATTGCCATTAGCAATTCAGATGCAGAACCAATTAATCGAAACTTATCCTGACATCATGTCGGGTACAGGTATTTGCGGGCACCCGCGTACCAGCAAATACTCAGTGCAACTACCCCGGGAGAAAGTCAGCTATGAATTTCTTGATGACTTTCCTACTGTCAGTCGCGATCGAGCTATAGCTGTCCTTAATTCAGCGATGGGATCGTCGTGTCCGAGAGCGCCCACCCTGTCGCTCGCCTGCCCGGCAGCGACATGGGTGGGCGTCTCTGGACACGATCGGCTCACTAGAAACCCGGTTTCTGATATCCTTGACTAGGTCTATGAGGCGATCGCCCTATTCCTGCGCCTCTGCCAGCACTTCCTGGTAAAGCCTTGGACTGATGCGTGCTTCTTGTGCTATCAGGGCGTCAAGAACTTCTTTGACGTTATCGATCAGTCCTCGGCGTTTAGCAATCAACAGAGTTCCTACCGTGCCGATAACAGGCAGGTTTCGAGATTCTGCTACTAGCCTGGCCTTGCGATCGTCGAGCAATATTTGATTTACGCCCAGTTCTTCTGCTAGAACAATGGCAGCGGTTTCACCTAAGTGAAGCTTTGTCTCGGCTTGAAGATCTAATATTTTCTGAGGATCGCTATTGTTATTTTAATTAAAAAAGAGACAGAAGTAAGCTAAAATAAAAAGAGGATATTTTTAAGGATTGATAACAATGTCGTACAGTCTAGACTTAAGGCAAAAAGTTATAACTTATCTAGAGAATGGTGGCTCCATTACGAAGGCAGCGAAAATTTTTGGAATAGGACGAGCCACTATATACAGATGGTTAAATCGTCAAAACCTAGAGCCAACCAAGGTGGAACGACGTCAGAGAAAACTGGATTGGAAAGCATTAGAAAAAGATGTCCAAGAAAATCCTGATGCCAAATTGATAGAGAGAGCTAAAAAATTTGGAGTCCACCCGACTGCTATCTGGTATGCACTCAACAAAATACAAATTACCCGAAAAAAAAAAGAACTCCGGTATCGAGAAAGAAACAGAGAAGAAAGAATAAAGTATTATAGAATTTTGCCTTATCAAAATGTATGGAAGTGAAAGTCTTGTATTCATTGATGAGTCAGGGTTTGAGGATATTCAGTCTTGTATTTATGGATGGTCGAAAAAAGGTAAAAAAGTGTATGGAGAAAAACAAGGGAAACGGGGAACCAGAGAAAATTTAGTAGCAGGACGAAGAAAAAAAGAAAAAGATTTAATTGCGCCAATGTTATTTAGAGGTAGTCTAAATGCTGATGGTATGATCGGTTGGTTAGTAAAATATTTATTACCGGAATTAAAAATTATTTCAATATTAATCATGGACAATGCACCTATTCATAGAAAGAACGTGATTAGAGATTTAGTAGAGTCAGCAGGTCATAAAGTATTATTTTTGCCAAAATACTCTCCCGACCTCAATGATATTGAGCATGATTTTAGTGCCTTAAAGAGAGCCAGAATGTATGCACCTGTAGGCACATCTTTGGATGAAGTTATCCGGGATTATTGTGCTATTTAGTGCTGTCTCATTGTTATTTAAAACGACTATAACTGTTCGCACTGAAATCCAGGTTATTGACTCTACTTCACTGACTGCGGGATGATTTCCTCTAGTTACTTCGTTGTATACCTCCTGAGGAATAATAATCTCTCCAAAAACATCCCGTAGGATATCCAGTTTTCCCACCTTTGCCAATTCGCTCAGAGGAGTGGTGTCGGAAACAACGATCATTTCTTGTATTTCTCCAGGGTACGCATAGCTTGGGCAACTTCCTGCTGTAATTCTTCCCGCGTCATGTTTGGAAATGGTGAGATGTCATAGGCACTCATCAAGTCGGAAAGTTGCCACCGATCGATCCCTAGCAGGTGTGCTGCTAGTCCGGCGCTGATATCAGCATGTCGCAGTAATGTCATTACATAGGCTTCCTTGGCTTTGCTCTCTGCTTCTAACCTGATGGAGTCGGGGATATCGCCAATGGGTAAGGTGAACTTTACCTCTGTATGTTTTTGTATCTTTACAGTCATAGATCGCGATCGGGGTAATGATTTACCTTTTCATTATAGTTTTCTTCGAGTGCTACATCAGTGGGCGAACATCGCCTCTGTTCTATGTGCCGATCCCTTCGTTCCCATGCTCTGCCTGGAAACGCGCAGTTGAGGCTCCCGCCTCTGGTTACAAGCCGCTCTAAAGGTCTTGCTGATGTCACGCAGGTGGGAGGATCTGCCTCTAGGATCCGTTCCCAGTCTCTGGCTGGGAACGAGAATAACACGGATAGTTCGTGTTTCTCGATCTAGCTCTTTAGGCAAGCACTTCTAATGTGTTGCTGGGGGTTCCATCTCCTGGAATTGCTCAATTGTTCCGGGGACTTGCATGGAAGTTGATGCGGAACGTCCCGCCCAACCTAGGAGTTTCAGTTGCTCGTCGTTTCGTTGGGTCACGGCTTCAGCATAGTTTATATCGGACTTGAGCAGACCAGTCAATTTTTTCAGCACTTTGTTTTTAGTCGTCACCGCTTGTTCTGCTGCTGATTTGGCGGTCAGCACCTGATGTTGGGCTGATTTGAATTCGTTCAGGACGTTTTGCAGTTGTTCGACGGGAATGACCGGAGCAGGATATACTTCGCTATTGGCGGTAAAGCCTGAGATCGTGTTTTGTGCCAAGGTGGCTATTTACATTTCCGACTTAGGGAAGGTTGCCATTTTCGTTCACCTCAATTATTTGTCCGTTACTCATAGTCTAGACTGATATCCCCATGTTACTGGAGCCAGTGTGGGCAGAATCGCAAGTGTTACATTATCTTAGGCATTACAGGTGGGTCTGGTGTAGTATGCTCCCGATGACCCATGACCTACTGGCTGTCGTTTCACTGGGTGGCAGATTTGCACCAGAGCAAATCTGCTTTGCGGCAGAGCATATCTGCTATGCTTTGGTCCAGAGCAAATATGCTTTGCGGTCAAATAAATATGCTTTGGTCCAGAGCAAATATGCTTTGCGGTCAAATAAATATGCTTTGCCACAGGGCAAACTCGTTTATACTGGCGACTGGAACGCACCAAGGGAGGCTTCACTTCCAGTCACAAGGCAATGGGCCTTACCGGTAAAGCCGATGCCACCCACGGGACAGGACAGGAGGCAGAGCCACCGAACGCATATCGGAGGCTCTGCCTCCAGTCACAAGGCTAGGGGCCCTACTGAAGGGACCGGTAGTAACATGTTTTCTGGAGAGGAAGGACGACCTGGAATACCCTCCACATCTAATATTCTTTCTATCGCTGCCGGTGATTTATGAGCGCGGGCGATGCTACTACGGGGGTTACGGGGCTGCATGCCGATATTTTACTTAACTTTAAAAATATTTCTTTGCAAAAGTTTACGCGATTGGGAGATATTCTGGGTTTTTTTGAGCTAATCTGGTTAGAGAGAATTCTCCATAAGGAATAATTAAGCGAATAGACAGGAAAAAAACCCCTTCTTATTAGCAGATATATAGTTTTGCTAATATAAGTGAGGAAGCCTCAAGTCCCAGATGCCAGCAAAGGCAGGGTGTGGTCACAAGTAGTTGATAATCGGGGCGACTGGCATTCTTGCGCAAATGATGACATCACAAGATAGATGTCCTTCCCAAATGCTTCGCCCTGCACCCCACGAGGTCTCCCCCGTACCAACTGTTTTTGACCACACCCGCAAAGGCACGCTAAGACTATTCTGTAAGACTGGTTCGGTAGTAACAGGCTTTCTGAGGAGGGAAAACGACCACTATTGACAATCCCTGCTGATTATCTTATTACCCATGATACGGCCCATGCCTTTTTATTCACAAATTCACAAAAAAATGCCTAAAAAAAAGTACATTGTCGCCCTTACTCCAGAAGAACGGGAGCATCTAGAGCAGTTCGTAAAAAGCAGTATGTAAGGTGGGTCTCAAAACTGTCCGGAGTATTGTGCTTCAAAGTACAGCCGTTCATCATCAAGGACGATAGGGAGTTGGATTGGCACAAAGTAAAATATACACCACGGGACCTTGGATGGTGCCAATTGCTCAGACTTTCAAACTGCTAGTGATTCACCAAGATCGGGTGGTGGAATTGCCAAAGAATGCGACAGCGATCGCAGGTAGTCCGTTTTGCCCTTATAGTGCCGTCACATATGGTCGGTCTGTCTTGACTTTCCAGGGGCATCCAGAGCATAAAAAGACCTATACACAAGCACTAATGCGGCGTCGAAAAGACGTCATAGAAGAAAGGGTGCTCTCGGCTGGCTTACGTTCACTGGATGACAACATTGATGCTCAACTAATCGCGAAATGGGTTGTCAATTTTATTCAGCAAGATCGTGGAGAATAATGGAGCAAAATATAATGAACGGGAATAGAGAAATATTGAGTCAAGCACGGCCAGTGATAATGGGGTATTTTTTGGCAGTAGTTGCTACCATCATATGGGCAGGCAATTTTATCATTGCCAGGGCTTTTCACGATAATATTCTCCCGATCGGTCTAGCATTTTGGCGATGGGCGATTGCTGTGATAACATTGACACCATTTGCTGTGAGAGTGACAGTCGCAGAGTGGAAATTGGTTCAAAAACATTTCCGCTACTTGATTGTATCGGCATTGTCAGGCGTGACAGTTTTTAACACCTTGATATACATTGCAGGTCATACAACACAGGCAATGAATTTAGCCTTGATTGCCTCTTATTCTCCCATTTTTGTTGTACTTATGTCACGCATATTTTATGGTGAGATGATTTCTTTAACCCGTACTAAAGGTATCTTAGTTACGGTAATTGGTGTTGTTTTGTTGCTTACAAAAGGATCGTTAGAGAAGCTACTGAATATTTCCTTTGCAATTGGCGATCTATATATGTTGTTGGCAGCCATAATCTTTGCTGCCTATACCATGCTCGTTAAGCGTAAGCCACCCACCATGGGAATGATAACCTTCACTCTATCTACTTTTAGCTTAGGACTGTTGTTCTTGATACCTTTCTATGCACTGGAATGTTGGATTTATCATCCTGTTGTCTTCAATCCTTCACTAATACTTGCGTTACTATACATTGGGATTCTCTCATCGGTAGTGGCATTTCTTGCGTGGAATAAGGCGATTACTTTAATCGGTCCTTCCCGCACAGCCTTCATATATTACCTAATTCCGATCTTCAGTGGCATTGCTGCATGGCTTCTTCTAGGTGAGGCAATTACCTTCGTGCATATCTTCAGTATGTTACTGATCGTCTTCGGTATTATCATGACTAACCGCATGGAGAATGGCTTTGCAGATCGATCGTGAATTTTTGTAGTGTGAACGTGTGAACGAGTCGCATAGTAGGCTGGGTTGAGGAAGGATCGCTCTTTCGCAGGCACTCCGATGCGTTAAACTAAGAATTGACTGGGCTCTGGATGCCGAAGCTTAGTTAGATACGGCGATCGCGTCCATATTTTCTCGTTCCCGGGCCTGGGAACGTGCAGTTGAGGCTCTGCCTCCAGTCACAAGCAGATCGCTCTACCGGTGTCCAACAGTAAGCCTTTCAGGCGCGATCGGCAGCACGACCGGTAGTAACGGGCTTTCTGGGGAGGGAACTTGGAATACCCCCTACCTCTAATTATCCCATAGTCGCTACTTATTGGCAGAAAAAAGGATAGTTGTGCTAATATAAGTAAGGAAGGCTCAAGTCACAGATGCGGACAAAGGCACCCTAGGACTATTCTGTAAGACTGGTAAAGCAGTTTATGGAAGGGGATATTAACTGTAAGTAGGAAAACTGGAGGTAAATTATGAATGAAACAACATCTGAGGCGGAGCGGACGGTCACAAGCAGACTGTTCTACCGGTAAAGCCGATGCCACGGCTTCGCTAAGAGCACCCGTTGGCAGCCAGAGACTGCGAAGGAGAGTAAGGATAGACCTCCAGCGAGCCTTGTCGCAAAAGAGGGTATTAAGCTGTCGCGCATTAAATTGCAGAGGTCGAAAAGCTGAGACCATTGTTCTCAATAGCTTTCCCCATTTTGAATTTTGAAGAAAAAATTTTGAATTGCTTAAAAATATTATGTCAACTGCGAGTTTTTCCAATAACGTCACATCCAAAGCCATATCGATTGGAAATGCTGCCTTTAAGTTTCTTGGGGACGAAATTTTTCTTCCTGTTGTATACGCCAAAAAGGATGTCGCCAAGGTCAAGCTGAAGAGTTTACAGATTGAGACTTCTGATGGTATTGGTGTGGGCCGACAATTAAAAATCAAGATTGAGGGATTAAAGGAGTTGATGTACAGTCCGAAACTTGACATTACCGGTTTCGGAGCGCTGGCCTATCCGAATACACCTGTTTTGGTTTCAGCAGAAGTAAAAACAGTAAATACGGACACTACAGACGAAGACCTCTTCTTTTTAGAAACGAGGCCAATACCAGCTTGAGGACATCCTCGAACTAGCGATCCCAGCAGTTTCAAGGTAGTGCTTCAAGTGACTATTGATGAAGATGACCCTACTTACGACGATCGCTCCTTGTTCACCTATACCCATTACATTCCTTATCAGAACAAGTACTCGTACTTAGAAAGCTTCAGCATTACCCACTCTACCAACTTCTATGAAGGACCCATCCGCAAAGACGTGAACGTCAAATTTTCCTTTGATTTTGAATTCAATATGACACAGGCTATGGACGAAATCGAAATCATAATTTACTACTTGCGGGATGAGATAAAAAATGCTGCCAGCAAATTCAGCGATGTCTCGGCTGGGTTTGTCGCGGCGATCATCTACGATGAATTGTACCACCGCGATATCTTTGACGATTGGCAGGATGGATCTGATCCATTTACCTTAATGGAGCAAGTTTTGATCAACCGTAGCGGTGAGGCCAATGCATTTGTGGGAAAAAAAGAATTACCAGATCTGGATGTAACCCTGGGCTTTGGTCAGGTCAGTATTAATGGAGTGAAAGCTAGGGTAGAGAAAGGGCACATAAATGCCTCCGATATTCCAGGATACGACGATAATCCAGATGAAGCCGCGATGAACTTTCTCCTTAATCCCAAAACTGCTCCCATTGTTGTGGCCGCAACCTTGCACCACTTGATCGCGTTCATCAACAATGAAAATGGAGGTGCCTGGAATGCGAAAGATTATCCTCAAGCCGTTGCCTACTTTTACAGTAGTGGCTACGGTTTAAATGGAGAAATCCTCCAAAACCCCCAAAATGGGAATGAAAAGATAGACCGAATCGAGCGCCTGGAGAAGGTTATGAGCCTACAGTAATTAACCAGTATACTCGACAAAAAATACAGTTCTTACTACGTGCATCCTGTTAGCAGGAGAGCGAACACTGTAGTTTTGTTCCCTCGAAAATGAAGAACATGAATTTTAAGGCTATTATCACGATCGCGAGAAATATAGGCTCAAATTTACAAATCTACGGTGTCTTTTCGGGGTGGTTATTTGTCAGTTTCCTTATGGTTTATGACTATTGCTATGAAGTTACCCACCCACCGACTGGATTTATTCCTAGTAGTTATGAGCCTCCTAATTTGGCTCTAGTCGTAATTTTGTTAACTATTATGGGACTCGAGCTGATGTTCGTCTATTGGGTATTGCGTGCATTGAAAGGAGGACATCGCATACTCCGAGTCACTATGTTATCGATCTTGAACTTCTTCTGGACTATCCTTTCAGCTTTGATGAGTGGGACTCGACCACCAGAGCCTCTATTGTGGCATTTTGGTTGGCTTCTATTACTAGAAATAATTTTGGTTGTGGATGTTGTTATATTCTCAATCATACGTTTTATTCATTCTCTCTATCGAGCGATCAAGTCACATCTTTGAATTTTGAAGAAATAATTTTGAATTGCTTGTCCTCAGAGTTGCGGAGTTGGGTCTCGCTTCCTAATTAACCTACGTCCCGGACGCGCTAGTCGCACCTTCTGGGACACACCGCTACGCGCCCATTTTAATACAATTGGATCGTCGGCTCCGGATAAATCCACGTCTTGAACGCGAAGTATATCTACATTGGGATTTTGACGCAGAACACCACGGATAATATGGTTGTTAAAGTTCTCGTCAGCCAGTAATTTTACCATATTATATGGGTGCATCTCACTTTCGTAATTTAGCCCGCTTAGTTAGAGATGGCGATCGCGGGAAAAAACGCTCGCTTAATAGAGGAACAATTTATGCAAACCCAAGAAATCATTACAAACCCTATATCTACAACCAGCAATGTTCGAGAACAAATCCGTCAAGAAATTGAACAAGTACCGGATGAAATTTTGGAGAGCGCTTTAGAGTTTATTCTCTTTCTCAAGTCTCGTTATTCTGACTCATTAATGGCAAAACAGACACCCTCTACGGGGGCATCAATCCTCAAAACACTGGAACGCATTGGTAAATGGGAAGGGGATGACTTTGATGAGTGTTTATAGTTAGTGCATAATTGAGGCAAAAGCATGAGCAAGTTAACCATAGAAATTTCTGAGGATCTAGCAGAAGCTCTCCGAGTGCCACCAGCAGAGCGAATGTCGCGCCTGCGTCGGGAACTGGCCGTGAGATTATACCAAAAAAGTTTACTTTCATTTGGGAGGAGTCGCGAGTTGGCTCAGATGAGTAAATGGGAGTTTCACGAGTTATTGGGTTCAGAAGGGGTCGATCGCAGCTATGACTTAGAGGAATTGGAAGCAGACTTGAAAACCCTGGAGTATTTGAATTGAAAGCAGTAACTAATTCTTCTGTCTTAATTGCTTTAAGTACAATTGGACAGCTTTCATTGTTGCATCAAAGATTTCCAGAGGGACTGCTTTTGCCCCAAGCAGTCTGGCGAGAAGTGGTAGAAACTGGAGCAGATATACCTGGATCGCGGGAAGTAGCCTCCGCTTCATGGTTGACTCGACGTGCTATTACGAATAATGCGTTGGCAACTTTACTGCGTCTGGAATTGGATGAAGGGGAAGCAGAAGCGATCTCCTTATACTTGGAAGAACCGGTAGAAGCTATTCTGCTAGATGAAAAGAATGCACGTAAGGTAGCGAGACGCATGGGTTTACCTGTCTTGGGTACATTGGGTATCCTTATCTGGGCTAAAAAAAATGGCTCGATACCCATTTTAAGGGAACAACTGGATGCGCTGCGACTAGGCAAGTTTCGTCTGAGCCAGTTAATTTATCAAGAAGCGTTAAATCAAGTCGGTGAATAGGAATTTGCTGTTGCTAAAGGAAGTTAGTGCGATAACAAAGAAGCAATTGACAGCAGGCACTTGCTATGGGTTAAGCTAAGAATTGACTGGACTGTCCGATGCCGAAGCTTAGTTAGATATGGCGATCGCGTTTGTTTATTTGAGAGGAATAAATCTTACTTGTCCTTCCCATTCACCCTCAAGGCTACACTCAGCTATCAGTAATATTTCCTCAATGGCTAGACCAATTGGAACGCGACGGCTGACTTCAAAAACTCCAGGCATTGATAAGCCTACTTGGATTCTTTCGTAGGCAAAGCGGACCATCGTTGCTACATCATTCGTTAACACAACTCGCCCTTGCTGAGCCGCCCATGCTAAAACAGTTGGATCGTCGGCTCCGGATAAATCCACGTCTTGAACGCGAAGTATATCTACATTGGGGTTTTGACGCAGAACACCACGGATAATATGGTTGTTAAAGTTCTCGTCAGCCAGTAATTTTATCATATTATATTACTCGTGCTGGTTGCGTCTTGCCAACAAGCGATCGCGTATGCCCACTGGACTAAAACGGCGTTCAGCTTCCTGACGAATCTCTGCGGCAATCTTCTCGCGTTCGGTAATATAAGCGTCAACTTCCTCTTTGTGTCTCAGATAGTAGCCGATCGCAAAATAGACATCGGCCAGCTGAAGTGATGGATAGCGATCGACGATTTCGGACGCAGGAACTCCTTCCAGAAAAGCCGCGATAACTGTATCTAGGGTGACGCGAGTTTTGCCCACTCGTATTATCCCATCAGGGTGCATCTCTAGTGGAGCCGGTTCAGTTACAATCGCTAGTGTCATAAGCAATGGTAAGTTCAACGAGACGATCTTAGCTTTTCCGTAGCCTAGGCTGCTCGTTTGCCTGCCGTGGGGTGCAGATGTTCCCGATCGCCTTCTCGACTGACGAGATAATACCATTTTACTCGTTTATATCGTTAAGTCGTTGCGTTACCAATCTGAGAATATCCACGATCTCCCCTTGGCGGCGATCGAGATTTTCCAATACCCGATAAATGCGAGACTGGTTTTGAGTAGAATCTGCCATTAAGCTATAAAGTTGAGCCCGATCGCGCTGGTACTCCTGCTGAGATTCTGCCACCCCCGATCGCAACTCTCGAATTGATTCTGTTAAGGCTTCAATAGCCCGCGCGTTCGATGCGGCGATCGCTTTGAGCGCTTCGTCTGTCATACTGCTTGTTAGTGCTACCATCGATCGTGGTAACTAGATTATACACCCGGTTTCCGATATCCCTGACCAATGTCTGAGAGGCGATCGCCAGTGGCCCCAGAGAGAGTAGGGGTCGGTGGCCAGTGCCCGCCCGACAAATAACCGGTAATCCGGAGATAAGTAACCGGTGGTAAGGCAGGAGCAGTCCCGGGAAATCATACCCCGAAAGTCCCACCACCAGGGGATTTCAGGAAAAGTTGAAAAAAAATTGCCAAAACCCTTGACAACTGCCCAGAAAATATATAAGATGGATAATTGTCGCCAATAAACAGGAGACAGGACTCGACAGTCCTACCGGCACCCGACAGCAAGGATACTGAGCATTGACAAGGATGCTTAAGTCCCGGCGCACCCAGCCACAAGCCTATAAGAGGTTGAGGCAGCGATATCTCGTGCCGAGTCCTTCAGGACAAGAGCACAACAAGAGATCTCGAAGAATGTTTGGAGACGCTACCCCATAATTGGAATCGACTTGCAAGCTTGCCCTGGCGGTAAGCAGCAATAGCAGCCCTAGTGGTTGCGAGATATCTTAAATTCTCCACCAAGGAAGCCATAGGTAATCCCTAGGTGCCGGTCTTGGTGGATTGAACTGTGTAAAAAAAGGAGACTAAGGTTGTTGTGTCTGTAGGAATTCTGGGCACGAAACTTGGCATGACGCAATTGTTTGACATGGAAGAAGGGATAGCTATCCCTGTTACCGTGATCCAAGCAGGGCCATGCAAAGTGACGCAAATTAAAACTAAAGAAACTGATGGCTACGTGGCGGTGCAACTCGGGTACAAAGAAGTGCTGGAGAAGCGAAGCAATAAGCCAGAGATGGGACACCTGAAAAAGGCAGGAGTTGAGAGGCCCCTACGTCACCTGCGGGAGTACCGCACGGAGGGTGTCGATGGCTACGAACTGGGTCAGGAAATTAAAGTTGATATATTTGAGGCCGGTCAAGAGGTAGATGTGATCGGCACGAGTATAGGTAGGGGCTTTGCAGGCTATCAAAAACGCCATAACTTCCGGCGCGGTCCCATGTCCCACGGTTCCAAAAATCACCGCCTGCCAGGATCGACCGGTGCGGGAACGACACCAGGTCGGATCTATCCGGGGAAGAAAATGGCAGGACGCAAAGGGGGCGATCGCATCACGATCGAGAAGTTGAAAGTAGTGCGAGCGGATGCAGAACGGGGGTTACTGGTGGTATCTGGGTCAGTGCCCGGTAAACCAGGAACATTGCTGAATATTGTCCCAGCGAAGCGAGTAGGCAAGAAAGTAGAGGCAGAAAATGGTTAGTTGTGCAGTCCGAAATTGGGAAGGACAAGAAGTAGGACAAGAAAATCTGGAATTACGAGTTGCTAAGGAAGAAAATGCAGCTCACATAGTCCACCGGGCCTTGGTAAGGCAAGTGAATAATGGCCGCCAGGGGACCGCGAGCGCGAAAACTCGCGCCGAAGTCAGAGGTGGCGGGCGCAAACCTTGGCGTCAAAAGGGCACGGGCAGAGCGCGGGCAGGTTCGATCCGATCGCCCCTATGGCGGGGAGGCGGGGTAATATTTGGACCCAAACCCAGAAGCTATGAAACGAAGATGAACCGCAAAGAGCGGCGTCTGGCCCTGCGGACGGCATATATGAGCCGAGTCGAAGACTTAATTGTAGTAGAAGAGTTTGCCGAGCAATTACCGCAACCAAAAACCAAAGAATTGGTAGGGGCGATCGCCCGTTGGGGAGTAGACCCAGGAAAGAAAGTGCTATTGATATTGCCAGAGAAATCAGAAATGGTATATCTGTCGGCCAGGAATATAGCTTGGGTGCGGCTGATCGAGGCAAATCAATTGAATGTCTATGACGTGCTGAATGCCGATAAAATTGTAGTGACGAAAGCAGCCTTGGCAAAAATTCAGGAGGTGTACGGTGAGTAGAAGAGACCCCAACGCCCTACAAGATTTAATCAGACGTCCGATAGTCACGGAAAAAGCAACGCGGCTGTTAGAAGAGAACAAATACACCTTTGAGGTGGACAAGCGGGCCACCAAGCCGGAGATCAAAGCGGCGATCGAAGATTTGTTCGAGGTAAAAGTGGTCAAGGTAAACACCTTAATCAAACTCCGGAGAAAAAAGAGAGTCGGGAGATTTGTGGGATATAAAGCCCAATACAAACGGGCAATTGTTACCCTGGCAGAAGAAAATGAAATAGTCCTGTTCCCAGAAGTATAGTTAGCGCTCGTGGCGAGATGCCCGGCGCAACAGAGGAGAAAGAAATATGCCAGTTAGAAATTATAAACCCTATACTCCCAGTACCCGCGAACACAGCGTATCTGATTTTGCGGAGATTACCCGCAGCGAGCCGGAAAAATCCTTGACGCGATCGAAGCATCGTGCGAAAGGAAGGAATAATCGCGGGGTAATAACCTGTAGACATCGAGGGGGCGGTCACAAGCGACTGTACCGGGAAGTAGATTTTAAGCGCCAGAAGCACAACATTCCGGCAAAAGTAGCAGCAATTGAATACGATCCCAACCGGAATGCCCGGATAGCCCTGCTATATTATGAGGATGGGGAAAAGCGGTATATACTGCACCCCAAAGGATTAGAAGTGGGGACGAAGATCGTCTCGGGACCGGAGTCCCCGATCGAAGTAGGGAATGCCTTGCCCCTGGGTAACATGCCCTTGGGAACCAACGTCCATAACGTGGAACTGAAACCCGGGCGGGGAGGGCAGATGGTGAGAGCTGCCGGTGCCACAGCCCAGGTAGTGGCAAAAGAAGGAGACTATGTGAGCGTCCGCATGCCCTCCGGAGAAGTGCGGATGATCCGACGGGAATGCTACGCCACCATCGGACAAGTGGGTAATGTGGAAGCGAGAAATATTAGCCTGGGGAAAGCAGGTCGGACGCGCTGGAAAGGACGCCGTCCAGAAGTCAGAGGCAGCGTCATGAACCCGGTGGACCACCCCCATGGTGGTGGAGAAGGTCGGGCCCCGATCGGGAGAAGCGGTCCCATGACCCCCTGGGGCAAACTAGCTTTGGGTTACAAAACCCGCAAGAAAAAGAAACAAAGTGATGCTTTGATTGTACGCCGTCGCCGGAAATCTTCCAAGCGTGGTAGAGGCGGTCGGCAAAGTTAAGGGTGAATAAAAGAATCACCCCGACAGGCGAGGCGCGCCCGGAGGCGCCCGTCCGACGTAACTAACAAAGAAAAGAAAAATGTCTCGTTCATTAAAGAAAGGACCATTCGTAGCAGATCATCTGCTGAGTAAAATAGAAAAGCTGAACGAAAAAGGCCAAAAGCAAGTGATCAAGACTTGGTCTCGGGCATCGACAATAGTGCCCCAGATGATCGGCCATACGATCGCAGTCCACAATGGCAAGCAGCACGTGCCAGTGTTTATCAGCGAGCAGATGGTGGGACATAAATTGGGAGAATTTGCCCCAACGCGCACCTTTCGCGGTCATACTAAGGGAGATAAAAAATCTCGGAGATAGCAGACGATGGAAAGTGGCAAGATCCAGGGTTGATTGTGGTAAAATGTTCGGCAGGAGTTGAGCAATAAGAGAAACCCGGTTGAGGCTAGACTAGCAATAAGGAAAAGGGGAAATGGCAATAGATACAGATTCAGAAACAAAGGCGATCGCGAAATCCATCCGCATGTCTCCCCATAAAGTGCGTCGGGTACTAGACCAGATCAGAGGGCGAGAGTACCAAGATGCGCTAACAATACTGGAGTTTATGCCCTACCGAGCTTGCGAACCGGTGAGAAAGGTAGTGATGTCGGCAGCAGCAAATGCCGAACATAATCAGGGACTAAACCGGAGGGACTTAGTTATAAGTAAAGCCTATGCAGATGGGGGACCAGCATTGAAACGCTATAGACCCCGCGCTCAAGGAAGAGCTTACCCGATTCGCAAGCCGACCTGTCATATTACGGTAGCAGTAGCCCCGAAATTAGACGACGAGAGATAAGCAAGAGTAAGAGGTTTCATAGTGGGACAGAAAATACATCCAATAGGGTTTCGTCTGGGGGTGACCAAAGAACACCGATCGCGGTGGTATGCTGATGCCAAGCATTATCCAGACATATTGCAAGAGGACTATAAAATTCGTCAGTACGTAGAAAAAAATCTGAGCAATGCGGGGATCTCGGAAGTACGGATAGAACGGAAAGCAGACCAAATAGAATTGGAAGTCCGCACGGCCCGACCAGGTGTAGTGGTAGGTCGGGGAGGAGCCGGTATTGAATCCTTGCGCACGGGATTGCAGGCTGTATTGGGAAGCAGCGATCGGCAAATCCGGATTAACGTAGTAGAAGTGGCCAAAGTGGATGTCGATGCCGCACTGCTAGCAGAATATATTGCTCAACAACTAGAAAGACGGGTATCATTTCGCCGGGTAGTCCGTCAAGCCATTCAAAGGGCTCAGCGGGCTAACGTTCAGGGCATCAAAGTGCAAATCAGTGGGAGATTAAACGGAGTGGAAATTGCGCGGACGGAATGGACCAGGGAAGGGAGAGTACCCCTGCATACCTTAAGAGCAGACATTGACTACGCTTACCGCCCAGCCCAGACAATCTATGGCATCCTGGGAGTGAAAATTTGGGTCTTCAAAGGGGAAATAATTCCCGGACAAGAAGAACTGCAAGCCGCAGCAGCACCGCCCCCAGGTGGTCGGAGGCGACAACCACGACGCCGTCAGCAATTTGAAGACCGTTCTAATGATGGTTAGTAGCCCTCCAGACAGGCGGATCGCCTGTCAGTAGAGAGAAGAGTTGACAATAGATAAGTAGGTGAGGGAAGAGTAGAGTTTCTCCCCCATGTTTAATAAGCGCGATCGCTCTCATTGGAAGCTGAAAACGGGCAGAGGAGACGCCCGCCCCACGCAAAGGAAAACGGACAAAGGTTATGTTAAGTCCCAGAAGAACAAAATTCCGCAAGCAACATCGAGGTCGGATGAAGGGAATGGCCTCAAGTGGGAACAAGATTAACTTCGGCGAGTATGCTTTACAAGCACTCGAACCTCACTGGATCACATCCCGCCAAATTGAAGCAGGTCGCCGTGCCATGACCCGTTATATCCGCCGGGGTGGGAAAATCTGGATTAGAATCTTTCCCGATAAACCAGTAACTATGCGCCCCGCAGAAACCCGGATGGGTTCTGGTAAAGGGAACCCAGAATTTTGGGTAGCAGTAGTGAAGCCCGGACGCATACTCTATGAAATCGCTGGCGTACCAGAAGCAACGGCGAGAGAGGCGATGCGCCTTGCTTCTCACAAATTGCCGATTAAAACAAAGTTCGTAGTCCGCGAAACGGAGCATTAGTACAATGGCTTTACCGAAGATTGAAGAGGCGAGAAAGCTGAGTGATGAAGAACTGATCGAGCAGATTAAAGCCGTCAAGAAGGAACTATTTGGCTTAAGGTTCAAGAAAAGTACTAATCAGTCAGAGGAAAAAACCCACCTAGTCAAACATACTAGGCACCGGCAGGCTCAACTGATGACAGTACAACGGGAAAGGGAACTGGCAGCAGCCAGGACAACGCCCGCAGAGGAAGCAGTAGCAGAGGTAGCAGAGGCAGAGGTAGCAGCAACAGAGGAAGCAGAGGCAGAGGAGGCAACGTAAGGGAATATGGCGATTAAAGAGAGAGTTGGTGTAGTCGTCAGCGACAAGATGCAGAAAACAGTGGTGGTGGCAGTAGAAAACCGCAGCGCCCACCAGAAGTACGGCAAAATTATGGTGCGTACTAAGCGCTATAAAGCTCATGACGAAGAAAACCGGTGCAAAGAGGGCGATCGGGTGCGGATCAGAGAAACGCGACCCCTCAGCCGCACCAAACGCTGGATGGTGAGTGAAATTCTCACTAAAGAAGCCAAGGTCAAAGACAAGAGTGCATCTGCGAGTCCAGAAGTACCTGCGAGTCCGGAAGTACCTGCGAGTCCAGAAGCATCGAGTCCAGAAGCACCTGCAAGTCCAGAAGCACCTGCGAGTCCAGAAGCATCGAGTCCAGAAGCAGAAGCTAATAGCTAATTAAAAGGACAAAACCGTGATTCAACAAGAGTCTTACCTGAATGTAGCTGATAACAGCGGGGCACGGAAAATAATGTGCATTCGTGTCCTCGGAGGAAACCGACGCTATGCTAGCGTCGGAGATGTAATTATCGGCGTTGTCAAAGACGCCAGCCCGAATATGGCGATCAAAAAGTCAGATATAGTTAGAGCTGTGATCGTCCGTACCCGTAAGGGACTGCGTCGGGAGAGCGGTATGAGTATTCGCTTTGACGACAACGCTGCTGTGATTGTCAACCCAGAGGGTAATCCCAGGGGAACCCGGGTGTTTGGGCCAGTAGCCCGAGAACTACGGGATAAGAACTATACCAAGATAGTTTCCTTAGCGCCGGAGGTGTTGTGATGGCCAACAAGAAGGGTGCGAAAAGCACTGGCGATCGTCCCGTGCGATATAAGATGCATGTCAAGAAAGGTGACAAGGTGCAGGTAATTGCCGGCAAAGACAAAGGCAAGGTGGGAGAGGTGCTCAGAACCTTGCCAAAAGAGAGCAAGGTAGTAGTCAAGGAGGTGAACAAAAAAAACGAAGCATGTCAAACCGAGGCAAGAAGGGGAATCAGGTCAAATAAAGATATTTGAAGGACCGATTCATAGCTCAAATGTCATGCTTTATTCAGAAAAAGAAAAGGTAGCGTCGCGGGTAGGCTACAGTACCAATGAGGATGGCAAGAAGGTGAGAATACTCAAAAAGACGGGAGAAATAATTGATGATTAGTTACCTGTGTACCCCGCTCAACCGCGATCGCGGGGGACAGAGAAGTTGCAAGGGAGGGTAAATGGCAGAACAACTAAAAAACCGATACAACGAGAAGATTGTGCCCGCGCTGATGGAGAAGTTTAGTTACAGCAATATCCATCAAGTGCCGAAGGTGGCAAAAGTGACCGTGAACAGAGGGTTAGGGGAAGCGTCATCAAATGCTAAGGCATTAGAAGCTTCTGTCAAGGAAATCGCCGCGATCGCGGGTCAAAAGCCAGTAGTGACAAGGGCCAAAAAGGCGATCGCGGGCTTCAAAATCCGCCAAGGAATGCCAGTAGGGGTGATGGTAACATTGCGGCGAGAGCGGATGTATGCCTTTCTAGATCGGTTAATCAACCTAGCGCTGCCCAGGATCAGAGACTTTCGGGGGGTCAGTCCCAAAAGCTTTGACGGACGGGGCAACTACACTCTGGGATTGAAAGAGCAGCTAATCTTTCCAGAAGTAGACTACGACAGCATCGATCAAATTCGGGGCATGGACATTTCCATCATCACCACAGCAAACACCGACGAAGAGGGACGCGCCTTGCTGCGAGAAATGGGCATGCCCTTCCGGGATAAGTGAGGCATTAAGAGGCAGAGTAAAGATGGCGGTAAACGATACGATTGCAGATATGCTAACGCGCATTAGAAATGCTTCTCTAGCACGACATAAAACAACAAACGTGCCAGCAACAAAAATGACGCGCAGCATTGCCAGGGTATTAAAAGAGGAAGGATTCATTGGTGAAATTGAAGAAACGGGAGAAGGAGTTAAGCGGTATTTGGCGATAGAATTAAAATATAAGGGCAAGAACCGGACCAAAATTATCACCAAGTTAAAACGGATAAGCAGACCGGGATTGCGGGTATACAAAAACCGCAAAGAATTGCCTCGGGTGCTGGGCGGGATTGGGATTGCGATTATATCCACATCCAGTGGGATAATGACTGACCGCGAAGCCAGACGCCAAGGAATAGGAGGCGAAGTGCTTTGCTATGTCTGGTAAGTTAGCAGAGGTTAATTATGTCGAGAATAGGTAAGCGTCCCATTAGTATTCCCAAGAAAGTAAGCGTCACCATAGATGGTCAAGCGGTGGCGGTGAAGGGACCCAAAGGCGAACTGTCCCGCGTCCTGCCATCGGAAGTGACGGTGGAACAGTCGGATGGTACGATCGTGGTTAAGCGGAATTCGGAGTCCCGAAAAGCCCGATCGCGTCACGGACTGAGTCGGACCCTAGTAGCCAACATGATAGAAGGGGTAGACCAAGGATTTAAGCGGCGTCTGGAAATTCAGGGTGTGGGTTATCGGGCCCCCAACTGAACGGCAAAAACCTGACCTTAAACGTGGGTTACAGCAATCCTGTGGAAATTGACCCCCCCCCAAAGTGGAATTCTCAGTGGAAGACAACGCCGGGAAGGCAGTTAAAACAGGGACATTAGTAGTAGTCAGTGGCATTGACAAGGAAGTGGTGGGCAACATGGCAGCCAAGATCCGTGCCGTCCGTCCACCAGAAGTTTACAAAGGCAAAGGCATTCGCTATGTCGGAGAATTCGTCAGACGTAAGGCTGGTAAGGCAGGGAAGAAATAAAAATGAAGCTGACAAAAAGAGAATCAAAGCAGCGCAGGCATGGTAGAATTCGTCGCCAAGTAGAGGGAACAACAGAACGTCCTCGCCTAGCAGTGTTTCGTTCTCATCAAAACATTTATGCACAGGTGATAGACGATAGCCAGCAACATACCTTGGCCGCAGCCTCAACCCTAGAACCGCAAGTGAAAAGCCAACTGAACTCGAAGGGACAAAATTGTGCCGCAGCGACAGAAGTAGGCAAGTTAGTTGCCGAACGGGCAAAGGCAAAAGGAGTGGAAAAGGTAGTATTCGATCGAGGTGGCAACCTGTATCACGGTCGCATCCAAGCCCTAGCAGAAGCAGCTCGCGAGGCCGGGTTGGATTTTTAGTAAAATGCCATGGGCAACAGAATAGAGAACTTGAAAGCTGGCAAGCTAGATAGGGGACAAGCATATGGAAAAAAACAGCGAAAAAGAAAAGAGCGCTGGCGGTCGGAAGAAAAGTAACCGCACTCGGGAAAAAGAATCAGAATGGCAAGAACGGGTGGTGCAGATCCGCCGGGTGACGAAAGTGGTGAAAGGGGGTAAAAAGCTCAGCTTCCGGGCCATAGTAGTTGTAGGCAATGAACGCGGTCAAGTGGGAGTGGGAGTTGGCAAGGCCAGTGACGTGATCGGTGCCGTGAAAAAAGGAGTCGCCGACGCGAAAAAGCATATGATTGAGGTGCCCCTGAGCAAGTCCTACTCCATTCCCCATCCCACCAGTGGCATTGCCACTGGTGCTAAGGTGATGATGCGACCAGCAGCCCCCGGGACTGGTGTGATTGCTGGTGGAGCCGTGCGCACGGTGTTAGAATTAGCTGGTGTCCGGAATGTGCTAGCAAAGCAACTGGGTTCCAATAATCCTCTGAACAACGCTAGAGCATCGGTGGAGGCCCTGGCAAGCCTGCGCACTTTTGCTCAAGTTGCCCAAGATCGGGGGATTCCCATTGAAAACCTTTATGCTTAGCAAGTAGTTAGTTGTTATTAGACAATTACAACTAACAATTGACAACTAACAACTAACAACTAACAACTAACAACCAACAACCAACAACTAACAACTGACAATGACATGAGACTACAAGATGCTGTGCCGAAAAAAGGCTCTCGCAAACGTCGTCGGCGGATCGGAAGGGGAATTGCTGCCGGTCAAGGGGCAAGCGGCGGATTTGGCATGCGGGGACAAAAATCCCGATCGGGTCGCGGCACGAGACCGGGTTTTGAGGGGGGACAACTGCCCCTGTATCGTCGCATCCCCAAGTTAAAGCACTTTACGCTAATAAATCGGCGGCAATATACTACGATCAATGTAAGGAAACTGGCATCACTACCGGCAAATACGGAAGTGACCCTGGCTTCGTTGATGGAGGCAGGCCTTGTCACGGCTGATAAAGGACCGCTGAAAATCTTGGGAGACGGCGAGTTGCACGTGCCGCTGCAAGTAAAAGCAGCTGGGTTTACAGCTTCGGCTAGCAAAAAAATCGAGTCAGCCGGTGGTAGTTGCGTCGTCCTAGATTCATCAAAATAAACAGCACAGATACGATCTAATCCCGATTCAGAGGAGGAGGTCGGTGCGAAGTATGATGTAGAGGTAATTATGGCGGTTAGTCGAGACAAGACCCCCAGCGCTCAGGAAACATTCATGCAGATGGCGCAAGCAGCAGGTCTCAGAGGGAGGCTTCTGCGAAGCATTGGTATGCTGATTCTGGCAAGACTGGGGATATATATACCAGTACCGGGCATCGACCGGGCGAGATTTGCGGCAAATATCGAAGGAAGCCCGATCGTCGGATTTTTGGATCTGTTCAGTGGGGGTGGCCTTTCCCAGTTAGGGATATTTGCTCTGGGAATTTTGCCATTCATTAATGCTTCCATCATTATGCAGCTGTTGACAGCAGCTATCCCATCATTGGAGGATTTGCAGAAAAATGAAGGGGAAGCTGGTCGGCGTAAGATTTCTCAGATAACTCGTTACGTAGCTTTGGGATGGGCAGTGATTCAAAGCGTGGGTATAGCCCTGTGGATAAGTTCCCAACAGGTAGCCTTAGAACCGGGGCCATTGTTTGTGGCCAAAACAGTGCTGGCTCTTACTGCTGGTTCCATGTTCGTGATGTGGTTGGGCGAGCTGATCACGGAACGGGGCATAGGGAATGGAGCATCCCTGCTGATTTTTCTGAATATAGTTTCCACCCTGCCCAGATCCATCGGACAAACGATCGAACTCGCATCTTCAGGCGATCGGAATCTAGTGGGTGGGGTAGTCATCCTGGTGCTAGTATTCCTGGTAATGATTGTCGGGATTGTGTTCGTGCAAGAGGGAACTCGTCGAATACCGATAATTTCGGCCCGTCGCCAGGTGGGACGCAAGCTTTATCTAGAAAAAAGCAACTACCTGCCACTGCGACTCAACCAAGGCGGAGTAATGCCGATCATCTTTGCCTCGGCGGTGCTGATTCTGCCAGTAAGTTTGGCTAATTTCACCAGAAGCGAAAGTTTAGCCCGTGCTGTCCAGTATCTGAGTCCGGGGGGAACGCTGTACGTGCCCTTTTATCTGGCGATGATTGTTTTCTTCAGCTATTTCTATGCTTCCTTGATTATCAATCCCGTAGATATGTCTCAGAATTTGAAGAAAATGGGGTCTAGCATTCCCGGCATTCGTCCCGGTCGGGCCACGAGCGAGTACATAGAAAGGGTATTGAACCGATTGACATTCTTGGGAGCAATCTTTCTGGGCCTAGTGGCGATCGTACCGACAGCGGTAGAATCAGCCACGCGAGTGCGAACATTTCAAGGCTTGGGAGCAACGTCCCTGTTGATTCTGGTGGGCGTGGCCATTGATACGGCCAAACAGATTCAAACTTATGTGATATCTCAGCGATACGAAGGAATGGTGAAGCAGTAGTGGCACGATTAATCTTCTTAGGTCCTCCGGGTTCGGGCAAAGGCACCCAGGCAGCTCAACTGGCACAAGATGAGCAAATCTCCCATATTTCCACGGGAGAACTGTTACGGAAAGCTGTAGCAGACAAGACGGATCTGGGAGTAAAGGCGAAGTATTATATGGATAAAGGGGAGTTGGTGCCAGACCAACTGGTGTTGGATATGGTGCGAGAACGCTTGCATAAACTTGACGTGCAGTCAGGATGGATTCTCGATGGCTTTCCGAGAAACGTAGCTCAGGCTGAATCTCTGGAAAACCTGCTTAAAGAGGTAGCTCAGGTGTCAGACTCGGTCATTAGCCTGGAAGTACCAGACGATCTACTGGTGGACAGGCTGCTGGCACGGGGCCGCAAAGATGATAACGAAGAAACTATTCGTCGTCGCTTAGAGGTTTATCGAGAACAAACTGCCCCCTTGATCGATTTTTACCGCGCCCGGGGGCAGTTGAAATCGATCGATGGCGCTCAACCAATATCGTCCGTGACAGCAGTTCTCAAACAGGTGATATGCTCCTAGGTTCAGGGGACAAGCGCCGTCAAACCCCAAGCACAACTAACCAACGAAAAGGCCGTCTTTGGTCTATTTAAAATGTGAATATATACTGCGATAGGCTTCAATTTGCAAGTCCATGCTCTCCTCTCCATACTCGCTAAGGCGCTCGGCGGGATGCGCTCTTCCCAAGTAGATGACAAGATAAGTAAAAAGAGGTATGAATCAGCAGGAAATAAAGAGCAGAGTTGAGGAAAAGTAAAATTGTCTAAACAAGATTTAATAGAAATGGAAGGCACGGTAACAGAATCCTTGCCGAATGCGATGTTCAGGGTAGACCTGGACAATGGGTTTAACGTGCTGGCGCATATATCGGGCAAAATCCGCCGCAATTATATCAAGATTCTGCCGGGCGATCGGGTCAAGGTGGAACTAACACCCTATGACTTGACCAAAGGCAGAATTACCTACCGTCTGCGGAAGAAGTAAGCCGGTAGTTCGGGAAAAGAGGGGAAGGGTGACCGGAGGGCACCGGAATGTCCCGTGGGAAAAAAAGATTTGACAAGTAATGTAAAAATCTGATATCGTGTTATATTTGTAGTGTTCGAGAGCAGGCATGAAAGTAAGAGCGTCCGTCAAAAAAATATGTGAAAAATGTCGCATTATCCGTCGTCACGGTCGGGTAATGGTGATATGTTCTAATCCCAAGCACAAGCAGCGCCAAGGTTAGGGAGGCTAAGAGAGCAGGCATAGTCAGAGTCAGACAGGCGAGATAGGACAAGGAAAGTAGCAGAAAAACAAGAGTAGGGAGAAAAAGAAGTGGCACGGATAGCTGGTGTAGACCTGCCTCGGGACAAGCGGGTGGAAATAGGTCTGACATACATCTATGGCATAGGGCTGAGGCGGTCTCAAGAAATTATAGCGACAACGGGTGTCAATCCAGATACTCGGGTCAAGGAGTTAAGTGACGCGGATGTAGCCGCACTGCGACAAGCGGTGGAAAGCAACTATCAGGTAGAAGGGGACCTGCGCCGTTGGGAAGCGATGAACATCAAGCGGCTGATGGATATAGGCACATACCGTGGCAGGCGTCACAGGATGGGATTGCCAGTAAGAGGTCAGCGAACCAGAACTAACGCTCGCACTCGGCGTGGATCCCGTCGCACGGTAGCAGGCAAGAAAAAGGCCAGCTCTAAGAAATAAAGCAAGCTTGCGCGTCGGAGAAAAGAAAAATAATTCATTGAGGTAAAAAAGCAGAAGATTATGGCGCGACAAACAAAGAAAACAGGATCGAAAAAGCAGAAAAAGAAGATCCCAAGTGGGGTAGGGCACATCCAGTCTACATTTAACAACACGCTCATATCGATTACGGCTCCGAATGGAGAAGTAGTTTCCTGGGCATCAGCAGGTTCGAGTGGGTTTAAGGGAGCAAAGAAAGGAACTCCATTTGCAGCCCAAACAGCGGCAGAAAAGGCGGCCAGGAGAGCAATGGACCAGGGAATGCGGCAGATAGAAGTGATGGTATCAGGACCGGGGTCGGGTAGAGAAACAGCAATTAGAGCATTACAAGGGGTAGGGCTGGAAATAACGCTGATTAGGGATGTAACCCCAATCCCCCACAATGGCTGTCGTCCGTCAAAACGTCGTAGAGTATAGAAAAAATGCAATGCTCGGATAAAGGCGATGAATTGCTGTTGGCGGAATAGTTAAGCTGACTTGAGAGAATTCAGGCGAAGGGAGGACGCGCGGTGACACAATTTCAGATAGAGTGTGTACAGTCGTATAGAGAAAAAGATCAAAGTCAGTACAGCAGATTTGTATTAGAACCCCTAGAACGAGGTCAAGGAACGACAGTTGGTAATGCTTTGAGACGAGTGCTGCTGTCAAATTTGTCAGGATCAGCAGTGACAGCAGTTAGAATCGCAGGGGTAAACCACGAGTTTGCCACAATTCCAGGGGTCCGAGAGGATGTGCTGGATATATTGCTAAATATGAAGGAAATAGTGCTGAAAAGCCATTCAAGTCAGCCTCAGATGGGTCGTTTACTGGCCAATGGGCCGGCGACGGTGAGGGCTGATCTTCCGGCAGAGGTGGAAACGGTGAGGGCGGGTAAGTTTGATCTTCCGGCAGATGTGGAACTGGTTAACCCCAGTCAATACATTGCTACTCTATCGCCAGGAGCGACTCTGGAAATGGAGTTTCGCATGGAAACAGGCAAGGGATATAGAACGGTAGAACGGGGTCGTGACGAAACGACGGCATTGGACTTCCTCCAGATTGATGCGATGTTTATGCCAGTGAGGAAGGTAAACTACATGGTGGAAAGCGCGAGAGTAGGGGGAAGCCTGGAGAAAGACCGGTTAATAATGGAAATCACGACCAATGGGAGCATAAACCCTCTTGAGGCATTGTCTCAAGCGGCTAGTATCCTGGTGGATCTGTTCAATCCGCTCAAAGATATCACATTTGAGCCAGTCAAAGATGAAGTATCAGATACGGGAGATCCAACGAGCAAGATTACCATTGAAGAATTGCAGCTGTCAGTGAGGGCATATAATTGTCTGAAACGAGCTCAGATTAACTCAGTCTCAGACTTGCTGGACTATACTCAAGAGGATCTGCTGGAAATAAAAAACTTTGGTCAGAAATCAGCGGAAGAGGTTATAGAAGCTTTGCAGGTCCGCTTGGGGATAACCCTGCCCCACGAAAAAGAAACAAAAACATAGGAAAAAAAGAGCGCATCCTGGAGTACGATCGCCTTAGCGAGTACGGAAAGGAGAGCAGTTAGGAGTTAGTAGTCAGGATTAAATAGTTAGGAAGAAATTGACAACTGACAACTGAGAAGGAAGATAAGAGAAGTTAGGTAAGAGATAATGCGTCACCGTCGTCGTGTTCCCAAACTAGGAAAACCAGCAGATCAGCGGAAAGCGCTGCTGAGATCGCTGACAACAGCACTGATTCGTAATGGTCGGATTACAACAACGAAAGCTCGTGCAAAGGCGGTGCGATCGGCAGCAGAGAAAATAATAACCTTGGCAAAAGAGGGCTCTTTATCAGCTCGTAGGCAAGCAATGGGCTATATTTACCTGACGGGAAGTCAGGATAAAAATGAGCACAGGCGGCAAAAGAAACAACTGGTTCATGCACTGTTCGAGCAGGCCCAAACGAGATATGGCGATCGCCAAGGTGGATACACCCGCATTTTGCCAACGGTGCGGCGTCGGGGCGATAATGCAGAAATGGCGATTATCGAGCTAGTTTGAAGCAATTGCAGGCTAGCGAATTGTCAAGTCCGCAATATGGACAACGGACAAAAGACGACAGACAGACAGCGAGTTGCCCTGGTCATCCAATACCTGGGCACTCATTTTCATGGCTGGCAGCGGCAGGGTCGTGGGGAACGGACAGTGCAGTCGGAAATAGAAACAGCCATCGAGACGGTTCTGAAGCGACGAGTACCAGTAATAGCTGCGGGTAGAACTGATGCGGGAGTTCACGCTGCTGGGCAAGTAGCACATTTTGAAGCTACGGGGAAGATCCCAGCCAGTCGGTGGGCGACGGTGCTGAATTCGCGGCTGCCGAAAGATATTTTGATTCTGACTTCAGTAGCTGTGCCCGATACCTGGCATGCTCGCTTTTCAGCTAGCATGCGTCGCTATCGCTATACTATTTATACAGACAAACAAGCAAACTTGTTTGTCCGCCCCTTTGCGTGGCATTATTATTACCAGCCCCTGGATGCATCATTAATTCAGGAGGCCCTGAGTCCATTGATAGGTAAGCATCACTTAGCTGCCTTTCGCAGAGCGGGCGCAGATCGCAAACATTCCTGGGTAGAAGTCCAAGGGGCTTCCTGCGGACGGTCCGGACCCTTCATTTATATAGAAGTGCAAGCTAACGGGTTCCTATATGGTATGATGCGGTTGCTAGTGGGGTTACTGGTCTCAGTGGGGGACAAAGGGCGATCGGTTTCGGAGTTCACTCAAATCTGGAAAGCCGAACGCCGGGATTTAGTCAAGTACGCCGCACCCCCTCAGGGTCTGTGCCTGCTGCGGGTAGGCTACCCAGACTCCCCCTTTCGGTCAGAAGTATGGGAAAATAGCCAGCCAAAGTTGGTTCTGTCTCCAAATTATAGCTCATCTCGAATGCATTGATGTGATACAGCCGCCCGAACCCGTTCCCAGGCTTCGCCGTGGGAACGAGGGGTCCGGCTACTCGAACTAAGCAATGTCATTTTAGTTCGAGTAGCGTGCGCGCGCAGGGCCCCCTCCGCTGCGAGTGGCAACCTTTGGACGCGGGCTATTCGTGAGATGCATCCATCTCCGATCTCCGATCGCACAAAGGGCGAGAACTGCTATACTTTACTTTTAACCAATAAAAACGGACGGGCGTCTCGCCCGTCCGGATCGACTAACAACTGACAACTAACAATGAATAAAACTTATCTTCCAGCTCAAGACTCTCTAGAGCGTAACTGGTATGTTGTAGATGCTGCTGGTCAACGTCTAGGTCGCCTGGCAAGTGAAATTGCTAGAGTGCTGCGGGGCAAAAACAAACCGACTTTCACTCCTCACATGGATGTAGGGGACTTTGTGATTGTGGTGAATGCTGAAAAAGTGGAAGTTACTGGCAAAAAACGCAGCCAAAAACTATATCGACGCCATTCGGGCCGTCCGGGGGGCATGAAAACGGAAACCTTTGCGAAACTGCAAGGGCGGATACCAGAAAGAATTGTCGAGCAGGCTGTGCGGGGGATGTTGCCGAAAAATTCACTCGGGCGCAAGTTATTCACTAAGCTGAAAGTTTACAGCGGATCGGACCATCCCCATGAAGCCCAAAAACCCCAGATACTAGAAATAAACACAATACCAGGAGAACAGAAATAATGGAAGCAACAGAAAAAGAACAGGGTCGCGCCGTGTATTGGGGCACGGGTCGCCGCAAGTCATCAGTGGCCAGAGTGCGTCTGGTTCCCGGGAAGGGTCAACTGACCATCAATGGCAAACCGGGAAACGAGTACCTCCAATTTAATGCTGGCTACCTGGGAACGACAAAAGCTCCCTTAGAAACCTTAGGCTTAGAAAATGAATATGATATTATCGTTAAGGTCGTAGGAGGTGGCTTGACCGGACAGTCTGACTCGATTCGCCTGGGAGTCGCTAGAGCTCTATGTCAGCTGGATCCAGAGAACCGCAAACCTTTGAAAATTGAAGGCTACTTAACCCGCGACCCCCGTGCTAAAGAGCGCAAGAAGTACGGTTTGCGTAAAGCCCGGAAAGCCCCTCAATACTCCAAGCGCTGATCGCGTAGCGTGGCGCAGCCATGGAAAAATGGCATCAGACTACTCGGTAGAGTGCTGATGGTTGGGAATAGGTTGGCTTCTACCAATCATTCCCAGGAGTTATCCAGGAAAAGCGGTTATAAATATGTAGCAAGAAAATCTAGAAAATCCAGGTACTGAAGAGATGGGGTTGTGGCTTGGACGCTGCTAAAATAAAATTAAGATAGACCGAGCGAGTGAAAATAATGTCAAAAAAAGAGATTCATCCCCAGTGGTATCCAGAAGCGAAGGTTTATTGCAACGGGGAATATATAATGACTGTGGGTTCGACTAAACCAGAACTGCATGTGGATGTATGGTCTGGCAATCATCCATTTTACACGGGCACCCAGAAGATAATTGACACGGAAGGACGAGTTGAGCGCTTCCTACGGAAATACGGCATGATGTCAGAAGGGGAGACCAAAACGGCAGCCTCAAACGATAAGAAGTAGCGGCGATCGCACAGAGACTGTTGTCAGTGGCCAGCGAGAATGCGCTGCGCTGGGCGCCATCGGAAAAATTAGGAAAACTGACCGCCGGTACAAAGGCAGAAAATCGCACATGGCTACTTGAGGGATTGAGGACAGTCCAATGACTGAAACTTATCTGCTGTCAAAGCTAAAATCGGTTGAAGAAACTTTTAATGAATTGACGAAACGTCTGGCAGACCCTGATCTAGCCACAGATCCAACGGAGGTGCAACGGGTGGCAAAAGCCCGATCGTCCCTAGAGGAAGTGGTGAATACTTTCGATCTGTGGAAGGGGACAAGCACAGAGTTGTCCGGTGCCAAAGAGGTGCTCAAAGAGGCTAACGGCGACTCGGAAATGGAGTATTTGGCAGCTAGTGAGGTGAAAGAACTGGAAACAAAGCTCTCCGGGCTGGAGAATCGCTTGAAGATTTTGCTCTTACCCCAGGATCCTCTAGATGAGAAAAACATCATGTTGGAAATTAGGGCAGGTACGGGGGGTGATGAAGCTAGTATCTGGGCAGGAGATTTGGTGCGGATGTACTCGCGCTATGCGGAAAGCCAAAAGTGGCAGGTTAAGCTATTGAGCGAGTCGCTAGCAGAGATGGGCGGCTTTAAGGAGGCGATTCTAGAAATCCAAGGCGATCGGGTATACAGTAAACTGAAGTTTGAAGCAGGAGTCCACCGAGTTCAGCGAGTGCCAGTGACAGAAGCGGGGGGAAGGGTTCACACTTCCACGGCAACAGTAGCGGTGATGCCAGAGGTGGATGATGTAGAGGTCGAAATTGACCAGAAGGATTTGGAAATATCGACGGCTCGCTCCGGTGGCGCAGGCGGACAAAATGTGAATAAGGTGGAAACTGCCGTTGACCTGTATCATAAGCCTACGGGTATCCGGATTTTTTGTACGGAAGAGCGATCGCAGCTGCAAAACCGGGAGCGGGCTATGCAAATATTGCGGGCTAAGCTCTATGAGATGAAGCTGCGAGAACAGCAGGAAGCGGTCACGGATATGCGGCGATCGCAGGTAGGAACTGGCGCCAGATCGGAAAAAATCCGCACCTACAACTACAAAGATAACCGCGTGACGGACCATCGCCTGGGTCATAATTTCGTTCTCACCCCGCTCCTAGAAGGAAACCTGGAAAGCACTGTTCAAGCATGCATTGCCCAAGACCAGCAGGAACGGCTAGTAGAACTGGCAACTCAATGATCGAGATAGCAGAGAAATAGCACAGTGGTTTGGCAAAATAGCAATATAGGCCAAGAGGTGCTGACATCATTAAGGCGATGGAACCGCCGCTCAGATCGCAGGCTTGTACCCGAGTCATCTCACTCTTTGGTCTTCTACCCTGGCGGCCATAGCTGGTGGCGTGGGAGACCGAAGCAGGGCAAGAAGCTGTAACTAAATACCTGGACACCTTTGGACATTATTTCCAAAATGGGTAATAATCGTAGTGTAGTTTATATCAATACAATACTCTTCTGAGAAACAAGAAACTTATTGATAGCATGGCACCTGTGGAGGATGTATGCTTTTAGGTTTTAAAACCGAATTAAAACTGAACAATCAACAGCGAACGGCGTTGGCTAAACACTGCGGAGTAGCTCGTCATGCTTGGAATTGGGGACTGGGTTTAACAAAACAGATACTGGATCATAATCGGGATAATCCAGAAGAGAAAATCAAATTTCCGACAGCAATTGACCTGCATAAATGGTTGATAGCTTTGGTTAAACCTGAGTATCCCTGGTACTATGAAGTAAGTAAATGCGCCCCGCAATATGCCTTGAGACAACTATCTGAAGCTTGGAGACGGGCATTCAAAAAAACCAGCAAACCACCTCGATTCAAAAAGAAAGGTCGTGCTGATAGCTTCACCATAGATGGAGCTATCAAGCTAGAGCACTTCAGAATCAAAGTCCCTAAGATTGATTGGCTAAAGACGTATGAGCGATTACCGACGTGCTTCAGTCCTAAATCTATAACCATATCCAGGACGGCTGACAGATGGTTCATTAGTTTTAAGATGGAAACTGAACCAGTCAATAACCCAAAAGCTCACTCTGTAGTGGGAGTATATCTAGGCATAAAAGCACTAGCGGTTCTGTCAACCGGTGAAGTTTTCGAGGGGGCCAAGTGCTCTCGTAAATACGAGAAAAAACTCTCACGACTGCAATGGCTAAATCGTCATAAAAAGAGCGGTTCAGCGAATTGGAAAAAAGCTCAAGTCAAAATAGCTCAGTTGCACAGAAAAATAGCCAACATCCGTAAAGATACACTACACAAGCTCACTACCTATTTGGCCAAAAACCACAGCAGGATAGGAATTGAAGACTTAAATGTGTCCGGGATGATGGCGAATCATAAACTAGCAAAAGCTATTGCAGACATGGGATTCTATGAATTCAGACGACAGTTGTCGTATAAGTGTGAGTTATACGGCTCGACCTTAGTTGTGGTTGACCAATGGTATCCTTCAACGAAGACTTGCTCTCGGTGTCACACAAAAAAAGATTCCATGCCGTTATCAGAAAGGGTTTTCCGATGTGACAACTGCGGGTTTGAGTGTGATCGAGACTTGAACGCATCGTTTAATTTAGAACAAGCCGCCAGTTAGGTGGTGTTAGCCTGTGGACTGGTCAGTGCCGACACGATCAGGACGAAGCAGGAAGTAAGTTCCAAAGATGTCCAGTGATGGGTAGCTTTGGGTAAGTCTTATGTAACGGACAAAACCTATCTAGTTGCTCACCTAATGGTGCCCCGTCATGCCACAACCTAACCCACAATCGATCGCGCAGCTCCTGAACCAGTCCCTGGAACCCCTAGGCATTACCGCGAAGGCGGTGATTAAGCAGGATTGCTTACACATATTGCTGGAGTCAGATGAGGTCCCAGAGAAACAAGAGCTCGTGGGATTAGTCTTGGAAGAAATTGTCAGCCAGTCCATTGAAGGCATTCCCAAAATGTTGGTTTATGGACGGAGGAAGGGAACTAAGCAACCAGACTGGAGTGAGGAATTCGACCTGTCAGCAGCGCAGCCTCCTGATGAGGAGGAATATCCTGAGGTGGATGAGGAAAAAGAGGAGGAAGAACAGTTGGATGATGATGATAATGAACCAACGGACTCCTCTGAGGAGTTGATTGAAGAAGACACCCCAGGGGAAGAGTCCAAACCCAAGAGCGCCGACAAAATCAAAAAACTGCTTCCCATTGCCGCTATCATATTGGTGGTGTTGCTGCTGGGATCTGGGGTGTGGTGGTTCTTGAATCAAAAACTGGCACCGCAGCAACCACAGGTAAAGGAACCAGCACCCAGCCAGCCCAAAAGACCAGTACCGACGCCAGCAGAAAAGCCGCAACCAGCAAATCAGACTTCCCCAGGGACTGGGGGGGTGGATCCGGCTCAAGGCTGGAGGTTGGCGATCAATAAAGCGACTTCGGCGGCGGAGTTAACCCAAACGGCTCAAACTAAAGCTGATTGGGAAACGGTTGCTAGTCAGTGGACTGAGGCGATCGAACTGCTGAAAATTGTCCCGTCCGACCATCCAGAATATGACAGAGCGCAAAAAAAAATAGTGGAGTATCAGAAAAATCTGAAATACGCTGCTTCTCGCCCATAAGTATAAGTATATAGCTTCTTGGCAGGAAATTGTCAAGGATGAATAAATAACAAGGGTCTGATAGATCGCCCGTGGAGTCCCGGTAGCCCCTGCTGGGGGGCTGTGGGCGGATTTTATGATTTTTTAACGCCATACACTGATGCCCAGTCTAGAATGGAGATGCATCGGAGTTAGGCGAGGGCAAATATGATGGAAACTATTATCGGGACGGCTTTAGTTATAAGCATCTTACTGGGACTCTCGGGACTGAAAATAGATCGGGAATATCAGCGGGGCGTGATTTTTCGCCTCGGGAGGATGAAAAGTGTCAGGGGTCCGGGGATGTATTGGATTATTCCCGTGCTGGATCAAAAGAAACAAGTGGATATCCGCACGAAAACTGTAGATATCCAGCCACAAGAAACGATAACGGCTGATAGCGTTACGATTAAGGTAAATGCTGTCCTATACTATCGCTTAATTGACCCGAATAAAGCGATAAATAAGGTGGAAAACTACGAGATTGCAGTATATCAAACGGCATTGACTACTTTACGCAACGTGGTGGGGCAAAATATCCTGGATGATGTGCTGCAAAACCGCGATAAAATTAACAATACAATCCAAGAAATTGTCGATGAAGTTACGGGTCCTTGGGGGTGGTGATCGAACGGGTGGAAATGAAAGATGTGGAAATTCCTCCGAGTATGCAACGGGCGATGGCTAAAGAAGCGGAAGCGGTCCGGGAAAAACGCGCTCGCATAATTAAAGCGGCAGCGGAACAGGAAGCTTCGATTAAATTAGCTGAAGCTTCTCAGAAGATTGTAGAAAATCCGGCGGTTTTGGAATTGCGACGCTTGCAAATGCTGACGGAAATTGGGGCTGAAAATAATACTACTACGGTGCTGATGATACCTTCTGATTTCCTCATGATGGCAAAAAACTTATCAGATGTTGTGCAAGCAGCTACAAAGTCACAAGATAAATCAGCAGAAAAAGCAGAAACTTCGTCAGTAAGTTCGGAGAAGGTAACCCCCAGCTGCAAGAGTCCAGAGAAGTGAATTTGAATTTCCTTGCTGATGGGCAACATTCGACATCTGATAAAATTCTAGCTGATAGTTAGGAGATCGAGGTACTTCTCTTCGCAGGAGGGGGCCTTGTCGAGAAAGGATTTAGCCCACGCTTTGTGGACTTTTACTCTTAGCGTCGGCCTGTTGCGATAGGTGCAAGATATGAGTTAAAACCCACTGAAAGCCTTGTCGTTTTTCCCTCGTTATGGAGGCTCCGCCTCTAGTTGAGAATGGTGCAAGATATGAGTTAAAACAGACTATTAAGCTAATTATTATAAATTGTAGCAGTGTTTGTCAAAAACGGAAATTAGTCAAGAGAACGCTCGTGCTTTAGGGAAATTTTTCCATACTTCAAGGATTTGCAAAAAGTAGGGAGTGGGGAGACAGAAGTGAACCCCAACGCCATTCTCCTCTACTCTCTACTCCCCACTCCCTAACCGAGAAGTATTGGGGTTCGTAGTAAACACTTCAGTGTTTCCCCGTGCCCCTAAATGGGGCACGGTTAAGGCATGGTTCGTAGTAAGGGTTTCTTTGACTATCTCGGTGGAGATGCGAAAATAACCTCCCAGAAACCGGGTTTCTGACCTGCTCGCGATCGGGGGGCGATCCGATGCCAGCTGAGAAACCGGGTTTCTTTGAATATCTCGGTGGGAATACGAAAATAACCTCCCAGAAACCGGGTTTCTGACCTGTTCGCGATCGCCCATCGCATGGGACTATCCAAAGGCGCAGTTCCTGACGGTTCGGAGTATACCTGACATGTCAAGGCGATCGGGGGTTGACAATCAAAAATAAATCAGCTAAAATAAATAGAGTGCGATCGCGATCGCAGTCAGCATATCCACCAAATCGGAATTAGACTCTATGAGTATTAATGTAGCTTTTCCGGAAGAATTGTTGGTAGCCGCCCGAGAATCGGACGAGAGTTTTGCTCGTAAAGTGAAGATATACACTCTCGGACACTTGTACGCAGAGGGCAAAATATCATCAGGTATAGGTGCCCAAGTCTTAGGGTGTGACAAGTGGGAGTTTTATCGACTCCTCAGCGAGTATGGGTTTGCCGTGATAGACTATACAGCGGCAGAACTGGAAATGGAGGCGAAAACTAGCAGAGAAATTGCTGCGAGGGTGAAAAAATCGTGAAGGTTATTGTTGACGCCACCCCTATAATCGCCCTGTCTATGATTAATCGCCTGGAAATATTGCACGAGTTGTTTGATGAGGCGCTCGTCAACGAATACGGTTTATCAGGAAGTAGCTAGTGATGGGATTGCCAGTAAAAGGAACAGTGGGAATTTTGTTGGCTGGGTTTCGCGCTGGATATCTGTCAAAAATAGAAGCAAAAGATGCCGTGCAGCTCCTGCTTGACAACGGAATTCGCCTCGGTTCCCAAATAATTACTTGGTTTGAGACAGAGTTAGAACAACCCTGAATAGTAGCTTGTGAAATTTTGGGTATTCTGGGTGATGTCCTTCTGCGGGGCCAATGCACTGGCTGTGAGGGGCGCCCGGCGAAAAAACACTTGACAAGTATGAGATATTTGTGCTAAAGGGTATGAGAGGAGTAAATGGCACCAGTTGGGTTTCGTGCGGAGACCCAACCTACTGTGTATAGGTTAATGTATTATATTTGTGGTATGATTGCCCCAGAGCAAGTAAAATAGACGAAATTGCAAGACCAGGTAACTGGGGAGGTAGCAAGATCGAAACTATCTACGGAAATCTTCAGGGTCTCAAACCAAGTCAACTGAAGCAGTTGCAACGACTTTATCATCAGCGCCTTCCGGGCGATCGCCTGACAACGGCAGAATTTGCCCAGCGACTGGCGGAGATCGGCACGGAAATCAACCAACCCCTCTGTAGCTACATTAATCGCCGGGGACAGGTAATTCGCGTCGGGGTGGGGACTCCCCGCCAAACCCAAATACCGCCTTTGGAGTTACCTCGCTACGGTGCGGAACGACTCTGCGGTATTCGCTGCATTGCTACCCAACTGAAGTCTCACCCTCCGAGTGAAGATACTTTGACGGCAATGGCCATCCAGCGTTTAGATGCATTGGTCGTTCTCACTCTCACGGGAGGTGGGTTTACTCGCCGAGGTGGTGGCGCCACGGGTTACGTTAAAGAAGCATATTTAGCCCATCTCGTCCCCCATCCCGAGAAAAATTGGACTCTATCTCCTCCCCTGAGTCTGGAGGAACTGGGCGATCGGGATTTTCTGGACTTAGTGTCCGGACTGGAAGAGGAGTTCCGCCGGGAATATGTGGCCCAAGAGGTAGACGACGACCGAGATCGGGTGCTGCTAGTGGGTCTGAGGACCGATGATATCGGGTCCAGTCGGTTTGAAAATGGTTTAGCAGAATTGACCCGGTTGGTGGAAACTGCTGGTGGAGATGTGCTCTCAGTCATGCGCCAAAGGCGATCGCGCCCCCATCCCCAAACGGTAGTCGGTGCGGGGAAGGTGCAAGAAATAGCCTTGACAGTGCAAACAATAGGGGCGAATTTAGTGGCCTTTGACCGAGACCTGTCCCCGGCCCAAGTCCGGAACCTGGAACGGCAGACAGGGGTGCGAGTGGTAGACCGGACAGAGGTAATATTGGATATTTTTGCCCAACGGGCTCAATCTCGGGCTGGTAAATTACAGGTGGAACTTGCCCAACTGGAGTATACCCTACCCCGCCTGACTGGACGCGGTCAAGATATGTCCCGACTGGGGGGCGGTATCGGGACTAGGGGTCCGGGGGAAACTAAGTTGGAAACGGAACGCCGCGCGATCGGGCGGCGCATTTCCCGACTGCAACAGGAAGTTAATCTTCTGCTTGCACATCGCTCGCGACTGCGGAGTCAGCGACAGCATCGGGAAGTGAGTAGTATAGCAGTGGTGGGCTATACAAATGCGGGCAAGTCTACCCTGCTGAATACTTTAACTAATGCGGAAGTTTACACCGCAGACCAGCTATTTGCGACCCTGGACCCCACGACCCGACGGTTGGTAGTGAATGATGGGGAAACGGGGGAGGCCCGGACAATTTTGCTGACAGATACGGTGGGGTTTATTCACGAACTGCCACCACCATTGATCGATGCTTTTCGTGCTACCTTGGAGGAAGTAACGGAAGCTGACGCTTTGCTGCATCTGGTGGATCTCTCCCATCCCGCTTGGCAGAGTCACATCCGATCGGTAATGCGTCTGCTATCGGAAATGCCTGTCACTCCCGGACCAGCATTGGTGGTGTTTAATAAGATTGACGAGGTAGATGGAGATACCCTGGCATTGGCCCAAGAGGAGTTTCCCCAAGCGCTATTTATTTCCGCCAGTCAGCGCTTGGGACTGGAAACCCTCCGTCAGAAACTCGCCCAGTTGGTTCAATACGCCGTTGCTTCTATACCCCCACCATAAAGGGTTAAAGGAACGAAGCTCGCCCAGGCGGGCTATGGCTGCGCCACGCTGCGCGATCGGAATCTTGGTATAGAGATGATACAATAAAATGAGTGAGAGATGCCAAAAATTATGACCAGTATCACGATCAGTAACCTTGATGAAAGCCTCTTATCCCGCTTACAAAAGCGAGCAGAAGATAGCGGACTGTCCCTCGAAGAAGAGGTCAAAGAAATCCTCCAGGCCGCCCTATTGACAGAAAAAAACTCTCAACCCTTAAATCTTGCCGAAGCCATTGAGCGAGGTTTTGCCCATTTGGGGGAGTTTGAGATACCGACTATCGTCAGAGAACCCATGCGCGAACACCCGAATTTTGAGGACTTACATGATTATACTTGACACAAATGTATTATCAGGAACCCAAAAGGATCTAAAGTTGTTCGTCAATGGGTGGCAGCACAACCAATAATGAATCTTTTTACAACCACCATAACTCAAGCTGAAATTATCTATGGCATTGCTTTATTACCCTCTGGAAAACGTCAAACTGAACTCGGCAAAACGGCGGAACGGATGTTTAATCGAGATTTTGCAGGGCGGATTTTATCCTTTGATGAAAAGGCGGCGATCGCATTTGCTATGATAGCTAGTAAAAGAAGACGGACAGGTTCCCCTTTAACTATAACTGCCGATTTTTCCGGAACGGTGCGGGTGTTTGAGGCGGGCCGATAAAACAGTGAGAGAGGGGTGGTTTTGAATCTATGATTTGCAGTCGATACAGATTTTTAAGTGCGATCGCCAGACCGATGTCATGGGTAAAACACCGCCAAAAAAGCTGTCATTGAGGGACTAATAGAATAGAAAGGAAAGCTATAAATGTGTCAGATTTTTCCGGAACGGTGGAGAGTAGTATAATGTCTAAGATCGAAATATACACCTGGAGCACTTGTCCCTTTTGCATTCGTGCCAAAGGTTTGCTCAATAAGAAAGGGGCCGAGTACACGGAATACTGCATTGATGGGATGAGGAGGCCAGGCAGAAAATGGCCGATCGTGCCAATGGACGCACCTCTTTGCCTCAGATTTTCATCAATGACCAGCATATCGGCGGTTGCGACGATATCTACGAGTTAGAGTTTCAGGGAGAGCTAGACTTCCTGCTAAAATAATCGTTGGTCAATAGACGCCCTCACCCTCAAGGGTGGGGGTACTCGAACAAAGCCCGCCTTCGCGGGCTAAATAAAGAGAAGCGTAATGAAATTATGAAATTTGCCTTTATTATTGACCCGATCGAGGGTCTGGATCCAACTCACGACACGAGTGTGGCGATGATGGAAGCTGCACAAATTCTAGGTCATGATGTCTGGATTACTGAAGCGAATCAGTTGCATGTTATTAATGGTAAGGCGTGGGCCCTTTTGCAGTCGGTGCAGCTAACCCCCGTGCAGTTGGCAGAAGGACGCTGGGTGGCCCAGTCCCCTTGGTTTCAGGTGGGCGATCGCACATTACAATGCCTTGAGGAGATGGACGCGGTGTTCGTGCGCACTGACCCACCTGTGACCATTGCTTATCTCTATGCTACCTATATTCTAGATTACATTGACCCTGCCAAAACCTTAGTGCTTAATTCACCCAAGGGGTTGCGGAATGCTAATGAGAAAATGTATGCTCTCCAGTTTACAGGGGCAATTCCCGAAACGATCGTCAGTGCGGATAAGCAGGTAATCCGAGATTTTATGGAGCAGAAAGGCAAGGTTGTGCTCAAACCCCTGGGGGGAAGGCGGGTGAGGGTATTTTATTGCTAGAGGAGGGCGATCGCAATTTCAATTCTCTGGTCGAAATCAGCACGCCGCAAGGCAGAAATCCGGTAATGGTGCAGACTTTCTTGCCTGCTGCCAAAGATGGAGATAAGCGAATTATTCTCCTGAATGGCGAACCTATAGGGGCAGTAAATCGCATTCCGACTGGGGCAGAATTTCGGGGGAATATGGCAGTTGGGGGCCGGGTTGCTAAGGTAGACATTACGGAACGAGAGCGAGAAATTTGCGCTCAGTTGGCACCTGTGCTGCAACGGGATGGTTTATATTTTGTTGGCATTGACGTAATTGGTGGCTATCTGACAGAGGTGAATGTTACCAGTCCTACGGGCGTGCGGGAAGTTGACCGCTTGGATGGGGTGCAGTTGGGACAAAAGGTGATTGCATGGGCAGTTGAGAAACAAGGGGGATAGGGAAAACCCACGCTTCGCTAAATTTTATGGCTCTTCTCAATTTAGTATGCTAATTTGAAATTTGAATTTTGAAGAAAGAATTAGCTTCGTTGCAACCATCATCCCTAAAATGTGCAACGCCCCTTTAAACAATAATGGGCCTAACCAGCGGCGGCTAGACCCATTATGGAAGCAAAAGTGTCTTTCAAGTGTAACTTTTGAGCGTTCGGATAAAGGATCTCTAGAGTTGACAACGATTGTAGTTTGTCTTTACTGGCTCAATCACTAATATTGTGGGTGTCTGGTTACTGTTAGTTATGTTTTTTGTTGCTGCGCTGAACTCTTTGTTGGGATATGGCACCGCAGCATGAGTCCCTTTGGTTATCTTTTGGTGTCCATATATCTAAGCTAGCAACTCCCTAAGCTAACTGTCAACCCCTGTTAATAATTCTTTACATTCTCCAACAAGACCCCTGAAATCTTCAGGGGTCTAACCGACGGCGGCTAGACCCCTTTGGGGAGTTGGTTTCAAGCTTAGATTTTTAGAAAGAAGAAAACTGAATCAGTCTTCAAAACTAGGGTTTACAACTGTACACAGCAAATCACTTTTGACTTCTACATAATCGCGTCTTTCCAGACCGTCGGTTTGGCTTTACTCAGATAATGAGTGTCTTGCCACTGTTGACTATGTTTTGGCTGTGTTCGGAGACTCTAGACGGGGAAGACACCTGGTCTTAGAGCACCTTTGGTTATCTCTCTTGGTGTCCACCTATCTAACTTAGCAAGAGAGTTGGGCAAGTGGCAACCCCTGTTAATAATTCTTTACATTCTCCCGGGAACAAGCTACAAAGGCCCCCTGCTGGCCACCGGTGATGCTTGGAGGCGCTCCGGACTGTGGCGGTCTCAGCGCCGCCGCCGTGTCCGGACGGGACGGTAATGTGAGAAGCTAGAAACCGGGTTTCTGCTGTAGCTATTTTTGACGGCTAAATGCTTTGACCAGAGGGGAAGAGATGCTCGCGCAGCGTGGGGCAGACAGCTAATGCCTGGGAGGATAATAGCCCTTGGACGCAACGAGTAATAAACCTGGGTTTACAGAGTTCGCGCACTGGCGAGGGTATTAGAGGCAGAGCTGAGGCGTAAATCCTTCCCAGGCTGAACTTGGGAACGAGGGTAAGCTAGAAACAAGGGTAGAGGAATCATTAATATGGCTAATGCTCATGCGATCGGACTGGGAAAATCGGGAATAGCAGCAGCAAGACTGCTAAAACGGGAAGGGTGGCAGGTGACGGTGAGCGATCGGGCCACGTCAGACAGCTGGCGCCAACAGCAGCAGCAACTCCAGAGTGAAGGAATAGCAGTACAACTGAATTATGCCTTCGATCTGGCAGTCCTGGAAAAACCTCAGCTAATTGTTGTCAGTCCCGGCGTCCCTTGGGATGCGCCTGTATTAGTCGCAGCTAGAGATCGAGGAATTGAGACAATAGGAGAAATGGAACTGGCGTGGCGACATCTGAAATCTTGCCCCTGGATTGCCATCACTGGCACGAACGGCAAAACTACTACGACATTTTTAATTGCTGCCATCTTTCAAGCAGCAGGTTTGCAGGCACCCGCCTGTGGTAATATCGGTTATGCTGCCTGTGAGTTGGCCTTAAGACCGGGTAAATCTCCAGATTGGATAATTGCCGAACTCAGCAGCTATCAAATCGAATCATCCCCAGGAGTTGCACCTATAATTGGCGTCTGGACGACCTTTACTCCCGACCATCTCAGTCGCCATAAAACCCTGGAAAATTACTACGATATTAAGGCAAGTCTGCTACGGAGATCGCAGCTACAAGTCTTAAATGGGGACGATGGCTATTTGCGCCAGATGGGTTTGACTCAATGGCGTTCTGCTTGCTGGACGACGGTGAAAGGTAAAGGACAGTTGTTGGGCGATCGCGCCCAAGGGGTCTACATTCAGGATAGATGGGTGATAGCCCAGGGCGAACCCATTGTCCCCGCTGCGGCGCTACGGATGCCAGGTATGCACAATCAGCAAAATATGTTGATGGCGATCGCGGCAGCAAGATTGGCGGGGATAGAGAAAGAGGCGATCGCCCGGGCCATTAGGGAATTTCCAGGAGTCCCCCATCGGTTAGAACTAATTAGAACCTACCAGAAGATTGACTTTATTAACGATAGCAAAGCGACTAATTACGACGCGGCCCAAGTAGGATTATCCTCTGTAAATAGTCCGGCAATTTTGATTGCTGGGGGCCAAGCAAAGGAGGGAGACGATATCCTCTGGATGCAAACCATTAAAGGGAAGGCCGCAGCAGTGTTACTCATTGGCGATGCTGCGGAACAGTTTGCTAAACGCTTGCAACAGGTTGGTTACGAATCTTATGAAATTGTCGAAACTCTGGATAAAGCGGTACCCAAAGCCGTAGAATTAGCGCAACAATATCGGGCAAAAGTGGTCTTGCTTTCTCCCGCTTGCGCTAGTTTTGACCAGTATCGCAACTTTGAAGAACGGGGGGAACATTTCCGTCAGCTTTGTCAGCAACTAGAGAGTTTATGCATTTAATTGATTACATTATTGTCGGGTTCTACCTGTTGGAGATCGTGCTGTTGGGCATATTTCTCCAGCGGAAAGCATCCGCTGGCATAGAATCTTACTTTTTGGGCGATCGGAATATGCCTTGGTGGGTATTGGGGGCTTCGGGGATGGCATCCAATACAGATATTGCGGGGACAATGTTGATAACGGCCTTAGTCTACGCATTGGGAACGAAGGATTTTTTCTCGAACTTCGGGGTAGCATTGCCTTAATTTTAGCAATGTTCATGATTTTTATGGGCAAGTGGAACCGCCGGGCCCAAGTCATGACCTTAGCGGAATGGATGCAGTTGCGTTTTGGTGTGGGACGGGAAGGAAATATCGCCCGGATAGTGAGTGCCGTTGCTGCTATTATCTTGACCTATGGCAGGATCGGTTACTTTGCCATAGGTGGGGGCAAATTCTTAGGAGAATTTATTACTGTCGATGGCCTCGATTTTAATTATCTTCCTAGCATTGATCTACACCTTGTTGTTTTTCCGCACCCCAACTGTCTATCGGCGTGTCATCCTCGGTGACTAGATTACTCACATCTGGTTCCCAGCAGTCTGTCTTGGTTATCACTGCTTGTGTACTCATGATATCTTGAGCGCTATGCATGATTATACTTCTTTTGCAGGCGATCGGGGTAATTGTTGATAATATAATAATTACCCGATCGCCTCACGATCTCCTGTCTCGTTACCCCGCAGGGGTTAAAAACCCTGGCGGGCTTTCTCTCCTGAGAGTATCTAATGGCACTAAAAACTCACATGTTTTGATTTTCAGGTCCAGGGCATCGATAACCGCAAACAGGTCAAGAACGCTCGCCGTGTGATAATTTTTAGCTTCATAGGAGCAAATTTGCTCTTCTGTCAGTCCCGATAAATCCGCCAGTTCTTTTTGACTCAGTTTAGCACCCATGCGGGCTTTAATCAGAATCTGCGGCAGATAGTTCGGGTCATCTAGTTTCAGCACCAATGGAGTTTGGCGATCGTGAGCTGTGAGCATTTCATATTCCGCGATCTCTTCCGCGAATTCTGACAGCATACTTTCGACGCCATCGTGATGCAGTTGCCACACGATCGGCTCTTTTTTCTTTTTTTCTTCATCTCGTTCCAATGCTGCCAATGCTTGCTCAAAATTATGCTTGTGCTCTTTCGTTACTTCGTACTCTAGCTCGTTCTTGAGCATGGTTACCACCTCACTAAGTCTATGGCGATAATACCCTTTTTGTTTTGCAATCTGTCACGCTGGAAAAAGTCTATCGATATTGTACCATAATTATCTACTGGCTGATCGGAAGGAAAAAGCTCTCCTTTGTACTTAGCTTTCTGTGCAGCACGCTTGTCAGTCAAGTTAAGTAACGTGGAAGCATTAGTCCTGAGGTATTCTAGATCGACATCGTCTCTGTCCCAGCAGGCATCAAAATCATTAGGATTAGGTTCCCTAGTAACAAAGCTACCATTGATATAGATGGTTCGACCCCCAGATGCTTTTAATTCCTCCATCGCACTCGCGAGCCCTTCTATCATGCGTTGTTGTTTTCGTGTAGTACCAAATCGCTCTTGAAATTCGGACCATTCAGCCCAATGTACTCCTGGTGGCAAGTTACCATTCTCATCAAACTCTGGAATCGTCATCTTACAGGATAATATCTTGATGAAGAATATCATATCATATTTATTCTACAAATACACCTTACTCGTTTCTGGTAACGAAGGTAACATTGGCGACCTCTGTTAGCCACTGGCAGGCCCGATCGCCGGTTTTTCCAATGTATATTTTAATTTTACCTGATTTGGGGGCGATCGGGGTAATTTTTGATAATAATAATTAAGCGATCGCCTCACGGTCACTTGACCATGGCGCCGGGATACACAGCAGTCACATCTGACATCTTCGGGTTGCGCCGGGGCACGGCGGCAGTTATATCTTACATCTGAACCGATAATCTGTTGATGCCGTGCCCCTACCGGTATATTCTGATGGCCTCCGGTGCGATCGCACTTTCGTCCCCATGCCAGATCGTCGGAGTACAACAACTGCTCCTACGCTTACATTTGCTTTAAGTAAGCTTACATTTGCTTTAAGTAAGCTTACAGTTGCTTTAAGTAAGCTTACAGTTGCTTTAAGTAAGCTTACAGTTGCTTAAAATAAACTTATGTTTACTTAATGTAAGTTTATTTTATTATTATATAAGCTTACATTAATTTAAAGTCAGCCAGCAATAGCTTATTTTTTATTGTAAGCCAACAATAGCTTATTGTCAAGGTACTTCGTGCTGTTGAAATAGCTAATGACCTGAAATTCGGACTCCGGGGCTCCCGCATCGGAGCGTTAAATCTGGGTGTGGTCTGGCGCCCGTTGGCTGCAACTACTTTTGACCACACCCGCCCCCCGATATCGCACCCCGAACAAGAAACCGGATTTCTGGGACAATCTTGGCATCACAACCGATATCTTGCAAAGAAACCCGGTTTCTGGCCCCACGATCGGGCAAGGGAATCTCTTTAGAGAGTATCTGGATCGACACCCAACTCACGCAACTTTTCTGCCAGTATTTGGGCGCGTTCGTCTCCTGTCAGGAGAACATTACCCTTCCGATCGCACCAGCGCAGCCATACACCATGCAGACCTTCAAAAACACCCGACCAGAGAGTTACCCCCAGCCCGACTTTCTCTAACCAAGTGCGATCGGTTTCTTCGTAGCGCCTTTCCCTGAGTTCGTGTACTCGCAATAGTTTTTCTCCCAATTGCTGGCTGGGGTCGTACAGTATGTAGTGGTATACCCCTATTTTGGCATAGATATTGAGTTTTTCTCCCAGTTCTTCCCCCGACTTGTCCGATACTATTTCTATTACCAGTTCTGGCGGTTTACCATAATTCCACACCATGTAAGCACGGTGTTGCTTTTCCCACCAATTTTCCGGAATTGTTACATTCAAGCTCAAGAATACATCTGGCACGATCGCCGGTTCTTCCAATGTATAGAAGATGCCGACATTTGTTGCTGCTAAAAACTTCTGCGAAGGCGGCGAACAGTATATTGAGCTTGCCAAAAGGCGTTGTTGTTTTTCCGCACCCCAACTGTCTATCGGCGTGTCATCCTCGGTGACTAGATTACTCACATCTGGTTCCCAGCAGTCTGTCTTGGTTATCACTGCTTGTGTACTCATGATATCTTGAGCGCTATGCATGATTATACTTCTTTTGCAGGCGATCGGGGTAATTGTTGATAATATAATAATTACCCGATCGCCTCACGATCTCCTGTCTCGTTACCCCGCAGGGGTTAAAAACCCTGGCGGGCTTTCTCTCCTGAGAGTATCTAATGGCACTAAAAACTCACATGTTTTGATTTTCAGGTCCAGGGCATCGATAACCGCAAACAGGTCAAGAACGCTCGCCGTGTGATAATTTTTAGCTTCATAGGAGCAAATTTGCTCTTCTGTCAGTCCCGATAAATCCGCCAGTTCTTTTTGACTCAGTTTAGCACCCATGCGGGCTTTAATCAGAATCTGCGGCAGATAGTTCGGGTCATCTAGTTTCAGCACCAATGGAGTTTGGCGATCGTGAGCTTTGAGCATTTCATATTCCGCGATCTATTCACGCAAAGTCTCGAGTATACCCTGTAAAGAATCGTGATATAATTGCCAATAGTCTGGATCGTTTTTCTTCTTTTCTTCATCTTGATGCAACTGCGCTATAGTCCGCTCAAATTTCTGCGCTTGCTCCTTGGTAAAGTCATACTGCTTCTCGTCTTTTATCATGGTGACCACCTCTGTAAGTCTATGGCGATAATACCCTTTTTGTTTTGGAATCTGTCGCGCTGGAAAAAGTCTATCGATATTGTACCGTAACTATCTGCTATCATATTTATTCTACAAATACACCTTACTCGTTTCTGGTAACGAAGGTAACATTGGCGACCTCTGTTAGCCACTGGCAGGCCCGATCGCCGGTTTTTCCAATGTATATTTTAATTTTACCTGATTTGGGGGCGATCGGGGTAATTATTGATAATAATAATTAAGCGATCGCCTCACGGTCACTTGACCATGGCGCCCGTGTACAGCAGTCACATCTGACATCTTCGGGTTGCGCCGAGGCACGGCGGCAGTTATATCTTACATCTGAACCGATAATCTGTTGATGCCGTGCCCCTACCGATGTATTGCGATCTCGCCCCGGATCGTAATAAGCGATCGCACCTGTAGTCCCCCCGACTTACCCACAGGCGATCGCGCCGACTGTCAAGTGAGATGCGTCTGCTATAAACTGGTATAAATTCAAATAAAAAAGTTGCCAGATGAGATAATTATCTGTTAAAATAAAAGAGTTGCGATCGCACTTGGGATATGAAAACGGATAAATTATATTATGAAGTCTTTCAGGAGTTTCCGGACATCTTTTTTAGACTGATCGGAAAAAGCCAAATGCTCGGGCCTATGAATTTAAGGCGATCGAGCTCAAGGAGACGGCCTTAAGGTTGGATGGAGTCATGCTGCGGGTAGCGAAAGATCTCAAAGAACCGATTTATTTCATTGAAGTGCAAAGCTACAAAAATGCCGACATCTACCTGAATCTTTTGATGAAGGTAGCCATATATTTAAAACAAAATGATTCGGCACAGAATTGGTTTGGGGTAGTGATATATGAACGGCGCAGTTTAGAACCAGAGAAATCCGAATCATATGAATGGTTGTTAAATACCGGTAAAATCCTGCGGATCTACCTAGATGAAATCGATCTAGCAGCGGAACGGAATCTGGGAATTGGCCCTAGTCAAGCTGATCGTCGAAAAGGAAAAAAATGCCGTATCCTTTGCCAAACAGCTAATTGCTCAAACACGGTCAGAATCGACGGATGACGAACAGACCTCAAAGATGCTAGAATTGATTGAAACGATCGTCGTGTACAAATTTGCAGATAAAAGCCGAGAGGAGTTGCAAGCCATGTTAGGACTAGAAGACATCAAAGAGACAAAGTTGGGAAAAGAATTGTTGGCAGAAGGTTGGCAAAAAGGTCGGCAAGAAGGTCGGCAAGAAGGTCGGCAAGAAGGGGAACAACTTGGCCGCTTAAAAGGTAAGTTAGATGTGGTGCCAGTGATGCTAGACCGAGGTTTTACTTTCGAGGAAGTAGCTGAACTCTTGAAATTAGAGTTGGACCAGGTTCGGCAGGTAACTCAACCAGAAAAACCATCAGAGTCCCTCTAAGGCGATCGCCCCATTCGGTGCGACCAAGAAACCGGGTTTCTACTAGATATTGGGCCAGGAAAACCGAGATAAAGCACCAATAACCCGGTTTCTGGCTCCTGGCCCGATCGCCCATTAAACCGGTCATCACTTCCCTGGCGATCGATCTGGGGGTTTCTTCATTCTATCTGCCTTAGCGCCGGGCACGGCGGTAGTATTATTTGACAAAAGAACCGATAATCTGTTGATGCCGTGCCCCTACCGATATTGCGATCGCGATCGCGCCCCGGAACGTAATGGGCGATCGCCCCATTTTCCCGCACGAGAAACCAGGTTTCTGGGACCATCTTGGCATCAATACCGATATTTAACAAAGAAACCCGGTTTCACCGCCCCAACGACAAGCCCCCCGATATCGCACCCCGAACCAGAAACCGGGTTTCTGGGACAATCTTGGCATCACAACCGATATGTGACAAAGAAACCCGGTTTCTGGCCCCAATCTTCAGGGCCACTGCCGTCCCACATCAATAATGGCACGGACTATTTCTGGGAGAGACTTCACACCGCCCAGCTCGATCATAACCGGGACTAACTTAACCAAGTCTTCCAAAAAATCGCGGCGACGACGGCAGACTAAAATATGGAGCGTCTCTTGCCAGAGAGAGAAATTAGCAGGCCAACGTTTTAGCGCGCCTGCTATGCCGCTAAAGGCGCACGATCGGTGATATGGTTCCTGAATCTCCCGAGCCATAGAGAGTGCTTCTGCTAAGAGATTTTCGCTCAAGTGGGGGACCAGAGCACTGAGGGCATCAGCTCGGGCTTTCTCAGATTGTATCGCCCCAGCCCTAGAGAATGCTTTTGCTAAGAGATTTTCACTCATGTGGGCGACCAGAGCACTGAGGGCTTTCGCTCGCCTATACTCATCTTGTATCGCCCGAGCGGTAGAAAGTGCTTCTGGTAGGATTTCGGGCAAGTGGGGGGCCAGAGCACTGAGGGCATTAGCTAGGGCTTTCTCAGATTGTATCGCCCCAGCTGTAGAGGGTGCTTCTGCGAAGATATTTTCACTCATGTGGGCGGCCAGAGCATTGAGGGCTTCTGCTCGCCAATACTCAGATTGTATCGCCCCAGCAGTAGAGAGTGCTTCTACTAAGAGATTTTCCGGCAAGTAGGCGGCCAGAGCACAGAGGGCATCAGCTCGCCTGTACTCATCTTGTATCGCCCCAGTAGTAGAGAGTGCTTCTGCTAAGAGATTTTCCGGCAAGTGAGAGGCCAGAGCACTGAGGGCTTTCGCTCGGGCTTTCTCATCTTGTATCGCCCCAGCAGTAGAGAGTGCTTCTGCTAAGAGATTTTCCGGCAAGTGAGAGGCCAGAGCACTGAGGGCTTTCGCTCGGGCTTTCTCATCTTGTATCGCCCCAGCAGTAGAGAGTGCTTCTGCTAAGAGATTTTCGCTCAAGTGGGGGATTTCGCTTATGTGACCTGCTAATTCTCCCAAAGCTTTTGCCCGACCTTCGGGATCTTGAATTTGCCGCGCATAAGCCAGTCCCTGAGCCGGAGTCCACAGTCCGTGCTTCACCAAAGCAGCCATTAGTTCAGCCGGAATATTGCCCGCCAAACTATTGAGAGAACTCATTATCAGCGCATAGCGGCATTGCAGAGCGATCGCCCGACTGGGATCCGACTCAAAAGCCCCATCTGTTTGCTGCCAAGCCCTCGCCACATCCTCAACAAAAATGGCAGGCTGCCCCAGGCGATCGCAGGTTTCAGACCAAGCATTCCGTCCAGCATCCGTTTCCTCTTCCAAAAGTTGATGCAGTTCGTCAACCCGATCTGCTTGCACCAAATGCCAACTCAGATAAGCGTGAATATAGCCATCATCGGGGAGCGTATGCCACAAACCCTTTTCAGTTTTTGCCCGATAACGCTCCAGTAATTGGGCGTGAGCAACTGCTAGCATCAAACCCAAACCTGGTAACATATCTTTGCTCTCTGGCGACCCAGGAGCAGTCAACAAGCGACGCGCAATATCATGTAGCAAATCGTGTAAGCGGTAAGTAGGCGTTTTGTCTGCTTTTGGACTGCCAGATAAAAGCAAAGCCTTAGATTTGAAATTTTGTAGAGCTTTGCGAGCCAGTTTTTTGTCTAGCTCCCAAAGTGTCGTTGCCAAAGCAGGCGTGATGGAAACATCCTCTGGCAGAACCCCCAACCACGCAAACCATTGCAGTTGCTTTGGTTTGAGTCGTCGCAAGCTGAGATTAAACGATGCCAGCAAACTATAGCGCTTGCGGACAGACTCGGACTCTATGTCATCCGCACCTGGTAAATCTAACGCTTCCAGATCGGCGATTTCCTCGTTCAAGTCATCAAGTAACTCTTCCCAAGAAATCCCGTCTGCCACTTGAGCGGCTGCCAATTCCAAAGCCAAGGGTAAATAGCCAACAGTTTCTGCTAAAACCTTTGCTAGCTTTTCCTCTTCCTCTGTCAGCACTATAGAACACTTTAATAACTCCAGCGCCTGCTCTGGCGTCATTACGTCCAAATTATAGCGGTTGGCTCCCTGGATAGGAGCTTCGCGAGTAGTCACCAATACACGACAGCCAGCACTCCCGACTCGGAAGAACTCAAAATGTTCTGGACTCCAAACATCATCTACTACCAGCAGAGCCGCCTTGTCCGTGAGTAAAGTTTGCAAATGCCTGGAAGCAACTTCTGGAGTCGTGGGCTTAAAATCGTAGTCCCTCAAAGCTTGTATCCAGCCATTCAGGAAGGAGAGCAGGTCCGGCTGCTGACCTAAAGTAGCCCACAAAACCCCATCTGGGAAATGGGACAAAACCTCGGGGTCGTGAGCTAGGGCCGCCGCCAGAGTTGATTTCCCAATCCCCCCCAAACCGTAAATGGCACTGACGACCAAAACCCCTGTCTGGGTTGTAGCATCAGAAAATAGGCTTTGTTTGAGTTCGCGACTGACTTCCGGGCGCTCTATGAAATGACGCGGAGGTTGCGGTGCTTGCCTGGGAACGCCAGTTGGGGAACTCTGTGTTTTATCAACTTGGAATACAATTTTAGTCTTGACCTGGTCGCCTTCGACGACATTATTTTCGATCGTACCCTCGTTTTCGACGACATTATTTTCGATCGTACCCTCGTTTTCGACGACATTATTTTCGATCGTACCCTCGTTTATACCAGTCCTTACCCCTACAAAACCGTGAAAGTTAATTGCCTTGGAATTCCCTGGTTTTGTATCGGTCATAGTTTGCTATTTGTCTATTTGCTTGACTTCGCTGGATGCCCTCGTTACCTGGCGACCGCCTGGTAACGCCGTGGGTTAAAACCCACGGCGGGCCAGGAGGCTTATCGAGAATGGTGCAAGATGTCAGTTACATCTTACATCCGAATCGATAATCTGTTGATGCGGTGCCCCTACTTTATCTGCGCGATCGCATCATCCCATCTGCCGTCGCGCCGGGGCACGGCGGTAGTTACCTTTCACATCTGAACCGATAATCTGTTGATGCCGTGCCCCTACCGGTATATTCTGATGGCCTCCGGTGCGATCGCACTTTCGTCCTTATGCCATATCGTCGGAGTACAACAACTACTTTTACGTTTACATTTATTTGATGTAAACTTACATTAATACAACATAAATTACAAAAACTTAATGTAAGCTTGTATTAGTTTAATGTAAACTATAAAAACTTAGAGTAGAATTACATTAAAATGATGTAATTTTACATTGGCTTAGTAAAATTTTACATTGGCTTAGTGTCAGCCAGCAATAGCTGATTGTCAGCCAGCAATAGTTTATTCTTTATTGTAAGCCAACAATAGCTTATTGTCAAGGGACGACCTTATAGGTCAAGGGAGCGAGCGATCCCACGAAAACTCGTTGTTTCAGCCATTTTTCAGATCCCTCGCAAATTTGACTAAATAATCAACAATCGGGGAGGTTTTGTAACAGGCGGGCCACCTCGTTACCTGGTTCAGATGGGTGGGGTGTGGTCAAAACCCGTTGGTACTCGGCCTCGCCGCCCTCACCCGTTCCCAGGCAGAACGCTCCGGGCCCCCTCCGCTGTGAGGGAACGAGGGGCCCGGCTACATGAACAAAGGTGGAAGGGGCTATTCTACATACATCTGGGCAGCGGAGGGTTCGTTACCCGGGGATCTGGCACCCAGCTATCAACTACTTTTGACCACACCCCAAACAAAGTGATAAAGTACTCCTGAAAATTTTTCATTATGCAAATTTTCAGTAAGTATAGTTTTTGTTAGCGTTAAAAACACGAAATTAAGTCGGAAGTTTTACTAGCACTTAAATGACCAGCTACTTTTGGGACTAAGAATATTTCTCATCCATCTTTGTCTGCTAAAAATGAGATGCACCCTGCCTTGTTTTAATTAAGTTGTACGACCGGTCGATCTTCTAACAAAGTTTGATGGGTCAGCAAGTCCTCTACTGTCATCCGCAGGAAACGCCGAGCGTCCACCCGAAACAGCACTTTGACCCGATCGCTGCCGGGATGTCCTAGTGGCGTCAACTTGGCGATCGTCCGGGCCCCCTCCCGATCGTTCAAGGGTTGCACGTTCTGTTCGTCACTAGCGAGAATGCGGGTAATCAGGCGACCGCCATCAAAATAGACCTCAGTGGAGCCAGTTTGGGCCCCCAATTCTCCGAGAATCAATTCAATTTGGGGCTGATTTTCCACCGAAGCACCCAAAGTTAATTCTACAGGTTCCCTCATGGGATAGGGCTGTCCCTCCTTCACGATCGGATGCCAACTGTGGCGTTTATTGCGCCGGTTCCAGTAGCGAATGCCGTAACTGTGATAGAGAAAATCCGTAACTTCGATGCCTTGCACTAATTGTAATGCTCCTTGGGCGATCGCCTCAAAAGGTTTTTCGCATCGGATTTTATCGCTATCAAAATACTGCCGTACCCAACTCTGGACTGCGGGAATTTGCACAGTCCCCCCCACCAGCAACACCCCATCGATATCCGCCACCTCCAACCCTTGTCGCCTTGCTTGCTGCAACACCTGATTCATGGCCTCATCCAGTTGCGCAAAAAACTGGTGCCCTGCCAAAATCTCATTAAAGCGACTGCGATCGAGTGCCAACTCATAACTAGACATCTGTTCGACATCAAAGTAAACCTCACTGGCCTCCGAAGTTAGAGAAAGCTGAATTTTCAACTTTTCTGCCAAGCGAGTAGTCAAAGGCGATTTCACCAAACCCTGAGTTTCAGCAAAATAATCCACCAACCAATGATCGATATCAGATCCGCCCAGATTTTGTCCCGCCTTCGCTAACACCCGGGCCGTTTTCACCTTTTGTCCAGACTTTTCGGCGAAGGACTTCTCGCCCCACTTAAGAACAAACCCCATGGGATTTTTCTCCAGACTGCTATCCAACCTGACCAGGGACAAGTCCAGGGTGCCGCCGCCGAAGTCAAGCACGAGCAAAATTTCCTGGTTGGCCATCCCGTAACCCAAAGCAGCAGCAGTCGGTTCGTCCAACATCCGCACCCGTTCGGTGGATAACCCTTGACAAACCTTGCCCAACCAATGGCGGTAAGCTTCAAAACTATCAACGGGCACCGTCAACACCAGGGAATCTTCCGTGCTGAGTTGTTGTAGGATCTGGGAAAGGAACCACTCTCCCACTTGCTCGAAGGTGAGGGTGACTCCATCCAGTTCTGGCATAAATCCCTGGATCTGGGTACCTATGCCCCGCTTGAAGTTGCGGAAAAAGCGGGCATCCGAACTGATGTCTAAACCCTTGTCCCGGACTTGCTGCCCCACCAATACCTTACCCTGTTGGGCATCTTCGGTGTAAACTAAACTGGGAATGAGGGGCGGATTTTGCCCCTGAATCAGGGAAAATCCCGGTAATTTCAGGGTTTCCGGCTGTAGGGTGACCGGGTTCCAGCGGGTGATTACCGTGTTACTCGTACCAAAATCAATCGCGATCGCCATGCCATGTTTCCGATAAGCAGCTACCGGAGAATATCTTAGCAGTTCCTAGTAAGCACTAAAGTGCTTCCCAGGCGCCAAAGCGCCTAGATGACAGATGCTGTTTGTGCAGATAATGGATTATGGATTATAATGACGATCGATCGGGCATATCCACCGGCGTTTTGCCGGGACAGCTCCGCCGCCTAGAAAATCTTTGACCAAAACCGATCTATAGGTTAAAGTCATTAAGCGTCCACTTTTGAGGAGATAGTGAAACGATAGTCGCACCATGCTAAAGCAAATCATTAGTTCGATCAAAACCTACTTCCCGGCGTCTGAAGTCCACGCCCACTGCGATGGCCCCTGTGGTGTCTACGACCCAAGTTCCGCCCGCATTGCCGCTGAGGCCGTGGTATCCATGACCAAAAAGATCGTCGAACTGCAACCTCCAGCCGCCAACGATCCACAGGGAACGGTAACCTACAACAACACCCTGTCCCGCTACATCCAGATTAAGGAAGAGCAGGCACAAGTTGCCAAAGAAGAATTGCTGATTCTGTGGACAGACTATTTCAAGCCGCCCCATTTAGAGGCGTATCCCGACCTGCATGATACCTTCTGGAAAGCAACAAAACTCTGCTCCGCTTGCAAAGTGGAAGTTAGCCAGCAACATGCTGCTGAACTGATGGAGGCCATTGAGAAGATCCACAAGATATTCTGGGCAACGAAGAAACGCGACATTACCTGGTACAAAGCAAGTTGAACCCCAGATAGTCAACCTTTAGCGGATAGCAGCATTGGCGAATTATTGCTGTGGTTGCTGCGTCAGCGCCGCAGATTTCGGGTCACTGGCCTTTCAATGCTGCCACTGTTGGTTCCAGGCGATGAAGTGCTGGTCAACCCTAGGGCCTATCGTAACAGGTTGCCCCGGCCCGGAGAGATTGTGGTCGCCTGCCACCCCGCGCGGCCTGCCTTGCGTTTGATTAAGCGGGTTGCTGCCCTGTCGGGCGATCGATACTGCCACCTGATCGGAGATAATCCTGCCCAGAGTACGGATAGTCGATCGTTTGGTGCTGTATCCATTGATAATATCCTGGGTCGGGTGACCAGTATTTTTAAGTAGCTGAGTAGCGATTGCCTCGTGACCGGGATCTCCCCGGTCACGCTTCTTTGAGGCTATGCCTCATTAGTATAAGTTGTGCAACGGGGGTGTGGTCTTGCGCCAGTTGGTTTCCGGGGCGATCGAGGCGGGCAAGAAACCCGGTTTCGCAGGAGAAAGCGGGTTGGAAGGGGTGTCGCAACTTACAACTACTTTTGAGCGCGGTGGTCGGTAAAGTGATCCAAGTCACAGTAGGTCCGATGAGCTGAAGGGACCGCTGGCCGGGTGTGGTCAAAAGTAGTTGCAGCGGGAGATCTCTTCTGGATCTTCAAAATTATTTAAAAATGCGCAGGAGAGCCCTGCCACAGGGCTCTCCTTGTGGAGTCTTGCGTGAGCGATAAAGAGATTTACCTGGCCCGGAGTTGCGCTAAAAACGCCTATTTCCGTTGCTTGACCCTAATAGGGCGCTTTTGTGTTTGCGCAGTCCGGGCCGGGCATCCCTGGTTTCGCTTGGGCTTGTTAACGAGTGACTTTCCAAGCCCCCATGCACCAACATTGCTGAATATAATATAGCTAACGGGAGTGGAATTTGTCAAGGGTTTAGGAATTTTTTTTCCCTCTCAAGCTGTCGCGCATTTAAATTGCATGGAGCCAAATGATGAAACCCTTGATATAAATGACTTTCCCCATTTTGAATTTTGAAGAAAGAATTTTGAATTGCTTATGGGGTGCGGTCAAAAACAGTTGGTAGAGGAGGCGATCGCGTGGGGCCAGAAACCCGGTAAATTCGGCGAAACCGGGTTTCTTATAGAGTCATCGCGATCAACTACTTTTGACCACACTCACCCACGGCGGGCCATGAAGCAAATCGAGAATGATGCAAGATCTCAGATATAACAATACTCCGGACACTTTTCGGAACGTAGCTGTAAGGCTTACAGCGTAAGCCTTTGGGAGAGCGAGCTATTTTTTGCAAGTTAACCCTGGAGCAGACAAAGAAAAAAATAATGCGCCAAATGCCTGTAACCCTTACTCTGTGGTGGTTCTGGAGTCGAAAAACTGTCAGGAGGGGCGCATCGGTAGCGAAAGGGGGAGTACCAACTGAGTACCAACTGAGTACCCCCTGTTCCCCTGTTCCCCTGTTCCCTGTTCCCCTGTTCCCCTTCCCCTGTTCCCTGTTTCCTGTTAAGAGTTCCCTTCCTCCAACCTATGGATACGCCCTGTCCGGAGTATTGATATAAAAAACTTGACTTTTTGCATCTAGCATTATAGGATTGACCATGTCGATAACAGACCAGAGATCCCGGTCTCTTGCAAAAAAACAGTAGATGCAAATGTAAGGAGGTTTGCTGAGAATGAGTTTGAACCGTATTTTGAGGGTCGTGGTGGCAGTGGCGATCGCCATCTCCCTCTTCCTGGGGACTGCCCCCGCCCGGGCAGAGAACCTGCCCCTCCCCGATAATGAATTTAATGGCATCATTCGGAAAACATACAGGGGTTCAACGGCGGATGAAGATCTATTCCTCGGGTGGCAAAACGCCGCCCCACCAAACGCACCCAATATCATGCTGGTGCTGCTGGATGACGTTGGTTTTGGCGCAACGTCAGCCTTCGGAGGACCGGTATACACTCCCACCCTCGAGGATTTGGCGTCCAATGGCTTGAGCTACAACCGCTTCCACACTACATCCATCTGCTCGGCCACCCGCGCCGCCCTATTAACCGGGCGCAACCACCACAGTGCAGGCTCTGGTTCCCTTCAAGAAACGAGCACCGGCTTCCCCGGTTATAGCGGGCTAATTCCCCAGAGCACGGCCACCATTGCCCAAATCTTGCAGGCCAACGGCTACGCCACCAGTTGGATTGGTAAAAACCATAACGTACCCGATAACCAAACCAGCCAAATGGGTCCGTTCGATCGTTGGCCCAACGACCTTGGCTTCAACTATTTCTACGGCTTCATCGGTGGTGACACCGACCAATGGTATCCCACCTTATACGAAAACCGGAACCCGGTCGATCAACCAGCCTATCCTGAAGACGGCTACAACCTCACCCACGGCCTGGCTGACAAAGCCATTGAGTGGGTGCGCTACAACCACTCCATGTCTCCAGACACTCCCTTCTTTCTCTATTTTGCGCCTGGTGCTGCCCATGCTCCCCACCAGCCTCCTGCAGAATATATAGACAAGTACAAAGCGGGTGGAGTACATGCCCAGGCAGTAGGAGCTGAAAATGGGCTGTTTGTAGATGGTTGGGATGTAGAACAGGCAGCCATCTGTGCCAATCAAAAGGAACTGGGTGTGATTCCCGGAGACGCAAAATGTACCGAATGGCCCGATGAAGAAATTCCTCGCTGGAATGACCCGGGGTTTGACTATCCTGATAATAAGCTAAGGGATTTGTTAACAATACAAATGCAAACCTATGCGGGCTTCCTGGAATACACGGATGTTGAAATTGGTCGGGTGATCGATGCCATTGATGAATTGGGCGAAAAAGACAACACCCTGATCATCTACATCGTCGGCGACAACGGCTCCAGCGCAGAAGGCAGTTTCTTCGGCACTTGTAACGAATACAGCGTCTTCGGCGGTAAGCCCCTGAGCAACGAAGAAAACCTGCATTGCATGGACAACTGGGGCGGACCGGAAACTTATCCTCACTATGCCGTTGGTTGGGCTTGGGCTCTGGACAGTCCGTTCCGCTGGACCAAGCAAGTCGCCTCTTATTTTGGGGGCATTCGCAATCCTATGGTCATTTCCTGGCCTAATGGAATCCAGGCAACGGGGGAACGACAACAGGATCTGCGAGATCAGTTTCTCCATGTCATTGATATTACGCCGACACTGTTGGACCTGCTTGACATTGAAGCTCCCGAGGAATTCAATGGCATTGTCCAGAAACCGATCGAAGGAGCTAGCTTTGCCGATACCTTTGATATCGATGGTGAAAACGCAGTATTTTCACGAAACACTCAGTATTTTGAAATGTTAGCACATCGTGCTATTTACCACGATGGCTGGATGGCTTCTACTTTCCATCAGGCTCCTTGGTTCGTCAATGAGACTTCCCCGATCTTAGATGATAAATGGGAACTATTCAATTTGGACACAGACTTTACCCAGCACGATGACCTGGCGAACCTGTATCCAGAAAAGCTAGATGAGCTGAAGGACTTGTTTGACGAGCAAGCTCTGGAACACGACGTCTATCCCCTGGACGATCGCTTTGTAGGGCGGATAGGTCTACCGCGTCCGACTGTGATTGGCGATCGCACCCACTTTGAATTCTACGAAGGGACTATCCACGTGCCTTCGGGAGCTGCTCCGAACATCGCCAACCGCTCCTACGAGATTACTGCAGACCTGAACATTACCGATTCCGAGGCAGTTCAAGGTGTGATTTTAGCTAATGGGGGAACCATCGGAGGCTATAGCCTCTATGTCACCCCAGAGCATCACCTGGTTTACGAATATAACTACTATAATACCGATCGAACCAGGATCGAGTCTCCAGAGCCACTGCCTACAGGTTCAGTAAAAGTAAAGTTTGTATTCGCCTACGACAGTCTGTGTGAAGAACAAAACGGCTGTGGTGGCACGGGTGGCCTGTATATCGATGATTTCACTACTTCAGTGGCCTCAGACCGGATCGAGAAAACCTCTGCGGGGGGTCGGTTCGGGTTCGATACCCAGGATGTGGGTATGGATTTACAGGCTCCGGTGAGCGATACATATAAACCGCCCTTTGAGTTCACGGGTGGTGAGATTGAAAAGGTAACGATCGATCTGTATCCTCCCATTCAATTAAGCACGCCTTCCCAAGGTTCTGAAGAAATAAGTTACCCAGAATTTGGGGACTGAATCATTGCAGATTTCGGGTCACTGGCCTCTCAATGCTGCCACTTTTGCTTCGGTGGTGATGAAGTGCTGGTCAACCCGAGCTAGGGCCTATGGTAACAGATTGCCCCGGCCCGGAGAGATTGTGGTCGCCTGCCACCCCGGCCTGCCTTGCGTTTGATTAAGCGAGTTGCTGCCCTGTCGGGCGATCGATACTGCCACCTGATGGGAGATAATCCTGCCCAGAGTACGGATAGTCGATCGTTTGGTGCCGTATCCATCGATAATATCCTGGGTCGGGTGACCAGTGTTTTTAAGTAGATGCCCAGAAACCCGGTTTCTTTGCCTCGTGACCAGGGTCTCCCTGGTCACGCTTCTTTGAGGCTCTGCCTCCTGTCCTGGACTAGCGATCGCACTAACGCACTAACAGGAGTCAAATGCAGCTCACAAGAGGCAGAGCCTCAGACGGCTCGTTCCCAGGGTCTCCCTGGGAACGAGGGAAAGGTGGACTAAACACTTTCTCGATAAGGCAATGAGATCGGTTTTCAACCGACTTCAGCTATTAGCCGTGGGTTTGAACCCACGGCGGGCCATGAGGCTTATCCGATCAATGAAATGCTATAGTATTGATTAAAGTGCCGATGCCAAAAGAAGATTATGAACCAAGAGACCTCGGACAACAGTCAGTCAAAAGAACTCGCGCAAGGCAGCACAAAAATTACAGTAAGCGGATATAAATCTATCTACGAAGAATGTAGCATTGAAGTGCGTCCTCTGACAATTCTTGCTGGTGCCAACAGTTCCGGGAAGTCTAGCATGATGCAGCCATTACTGCTGCTCAAGCAAACCCTGGAAGCACCTTATGACCCCGGACCGCTCAAGATTGACGGTCCGAATGTTCGCTTTACTTCTTTTCAGCAATTATTTTCTCATATTGACGAAAATAAATCGAGCGATATCTGGTCGATCGGAATGGAAATAAATAAAGATTGGGGATTAATAAATAAATTCAAATTGTACCCAGATAGAGGGATAGACATTTTGGAAATGTTTGTAAATGAAAAAGAAGAAGAACGGCGTTTTGCCTATGAACTAAGTGCAAAAGAAATGCAGAATTTAATGCCTGAAAAACTGCGTAAAACCCTCTATATAGATAGAGTCAATATTTTTCGCAACCGTTGCTTCCTAGATGTTGAGTTTGAGTGGCTATCACAATCCCCCCAAGACCAGAAGATATATGGTACTGGATCGATGAGTATCCCTTCGATTGCTGTTAATATAGTAGAGAGTTATATTCTTGGTTCAATTCACGTACCTGGATGGCGAGGAAATCCAGCGCCTAGCTATAAGACTACAGCCATTGGCAGTTATTTCCCAGGTCATTTTCAAGATTACGTCGCCAGTGTAGTCAAGCACTGGCAAGAAACTAAAGACAAGCGCCTGGATGAATTGGAGAAGGCGCTGGAAACTCTTGGTCTAACTTGGAAAGTAGATGCCAAAAAGATTGACGATACCCAAGTGGAACTGCGAGTAGGTCGTTTACCTAACAGCGGTCAGACAACAGATACGATCAATATTGCTGATGTAGGTTTTGGAGTCTCCCAAGTTTTACCCGTACTTGTTGCCCTGATATTAGCAGAACCCAAACAATTAGTTTATCTAGAACAGCCAGAACTTCACCTCCATCCCCGCGCTCAAGCAGGTTTGGCCCAGATATTAGCTGATGCTGCCGATCGCGGGGTGCTTGTAATTGCGGAAACTCACAGCGAATTGCTACTATTGGCCGTTCAATCCCTAGTTGCTGAAGGTAAACTATCCCCAGACAAAGTAAAACTTCATTGGTTTACTAGGGGAGAAGATGGCGTGACAGAAGTTAGCAGTGCCGATCTAGATGAGGCGGGAGCTTTTGGAGATTGGCCGGAAGACTTTGATGATGTATCCTTGAAATTGGAAAACCGCTATTTGAGTGCTGCTGAATCTCGTATGTGGGAGCGATCGCATGGCAGCTAAGGTTTCTAAATTGCTCGTCATCGATGCTTCCGTGGCCCGTGCTGCCGGTGGACCAGATGCCACTTATCCGACATCAGTGCATTGTCGAGATTTTCTCCAAGCTGTCTTGGATATCTGCCACCGAGTCGTTATCACCCCGGATATCCGCGAAGAATGGAATAAGCATTCTTCAACCTTTGCGAGAAAATGGCGCAAGACAATGGTAGCAAAGAAGAAAATAGTATACCGCGCTGATATCTCAGCCGATGAGGAGTTATGCCAGAAAATCTCTGGGGCGATCGCTAGCGAAACAGATCGCGAGGCCATGCTGAAAGATTTCCGGTTAATTGAAGCCGCGATCGTCACGGACAACACGGTGATTTCTCTCGATGATAAAGTAAGGATTATATTTGATAAAGCAGCGGAACGGGTAGGCGAACTGCGAAATGTGGTATGGGTAAACCCAGATGAGACAGAAGCGCAACCCATTGACTGGCTGGAAAATGGTGCTCAACCGGAAAAGCATCTACGACTTGGAGGGCGATCGGCATAATCTTTGGCCGCATAAGTTCAGTTCTAGGGTTCCAAGCGTTGATTATCTCCAGTGAATGATACAGGCCGATTATCTTCTCTGGTGGCACCTAAAAGTTGAGCAATTAAATAAACTGCCATTCCTGCCGCCATACCGGGAAGCGCTTCGTTAACCCCATCGGACAGCTTCAATTCTATCCAGGTCAAAGCTGTACCGATGCCCACTAGCATCATGGCGATCGCCACCGGGGCCGTTACCGGTTTTTGCCAAACCCCCAGGACCAATAACGGACCCAGACTACAAGCAAGGGCCGACCAGGAGAACATCACCAAGGCAAATACGTTGTCTGGAGCCAATATGGCGATCGCCACAACCAGAATTGTCACTAAAAGAGTCCATAGCTTTGCCAGACTGTAAGAACTGACAATAGTCGGAAAAATATCTCGGCTGAGGGTAGCAGAACAAGAGAGAATCTGAGAGTCAGCAGTAGAAATAGTTCCTGCAAACAGTCCTGCTAAGATCGCTCCCACCAAGCCAACTGGTAACAATTCTAGCGCTAAATAGGGCAGTGTTACTTCTGGATCCCCTCCACTCATCAACTCTGGCATCAGGACTCGGCCTGTCAGCCCGATCGTCATCGCCGCCAAAGAATTAACCAGCATGGTGATGGTTCTCAAGTTGTTAGCAAAATCCATGTTATCTTCCGAATCGATCGCCATTGCCCGCACCATGATATGAGGTTGACCGACTACCCCCAGACCGTTCGCCAACCACCCGATCGCAAAAGGCAATACACCCCAGGCGAGAGAAGGCGGATTCAAATTTACTAATGCCGGGTCAATAACGCCAAGTTTTTGACTCAGGGAGACCGGACCACCGCAACTAGCAACCGCCACCACTGACAGCAGCAGTAAGGAACCAACCATCAAGATACCCTGGGCCGCATCGGTCCAGATGGAGGCGCGGATCCCCCAGAAAAACAGTAGACGATCGCGATGAAGGCTCCCAGTACGATACCGAAATAATAGTTCCAGCCAAAGATCGCATTCAGGGCCTTGCTGCCAGCTACCAGTTGGGCGGCGGCATAAGCACCCAGAAATGCTATCGTAATTATCCCCGAGAGCAGGGCGATCGCCCGACCTCCTTTTGCGCCCAGGAAAGAGGAGAAAGTCTCGGCATCTATTTGGGCAGAGATTTTTCTTAACCGTTTGCCCACCAACCACCAAGATATATACTGTCCCACGGTCCCGCCAAGGATAAACCAGATAGAAGCCAGACCTAGTTCGTAGCTAAGACCCACCATACCCGTGAACATAAAGCCACTTTGAGTGGTTGCCATCGCCGATAGCCCCGTCAGCCAGGGATTGACATTTCTGCTGGCTAGCAGGTAATCTGTAGTAGTATTTTGCTTGCGCAACGCCGCCAATGTTCCTACCAGGACAAATAATAGGAGAAAGGCGACGAAAGTAACTGCAATAGATGTGCGAGCGTTCATCCGGGATGTTATATCATCTGGTTTTCATCTGTATACTTCGCTCACCTGTGATTATACAGTTTAACAGGCGACGGCAAACTTCTTTCATCTGGTCGGCAAGGAACCCGTGGCCCTTATATAATGCGATCGCCTCCATTGCCTCTACTACTTTCCAGGGCGATCGCCACTATCCTTTGCCTGCCAGAGGATTTTTCTGTTTAATCAAATTGAATTCAATTTGATTATTTAATTCATATCTCAAGCAAAGGCTGTATAAACTCTTCTTTCTCCAGTAAAAGGAAGCCTGCCATGTCCCATGCGATAATTATCTAAAATTAATATATCTCCCTCTTGCCAATCAAATAGTTCGGCATTTTGCCAATAACTTTTGACAATATGATATACATCCCAAAATGTTAAATTAGCACGATCCTCAAAAGCTACATCCATATATCGATATTTGCGATAACCGGGAATTATTTTTTCCCGACAAATTTGCACAAATGTCAGTAAGAATAAGATAAAAAATACTAACCAACTCCTGAACTTCCTTTGATACTTAGCAACAAACCACGCCTCAATACAAATACCCCAGATGTGAAACACAGGGAGCCATCCTGTCCAGACAATTTCATTGGCGATCGGATGAGAGTTAATTGTCGGCATCGGACAAGAAACAATTAATTCACCGTTAGTAAGCCACTCGATATGTCGCCCTACATCACGACATTTTGCCTCTATTAAATCCCGATCCTCAGTGTTGAATACATCTCGCCAAGATTTAGCATAACGAAACCAAGGCCACTTCCATAATCTCACATCAAATAATCTTTTCTGTGTACTTACAAAAAAAAGTTTTGTGACCAAACGGTGGTGAAAACACTTCTGCTGTAACTGTTCCGGTAAATCTGATAAAACTGATTTCATATCAATGACAGGAGTTTCACCATCGCTGGCAGCAACTTGAGGGCAAAAAAACAATATATAAGCAGGTTTATCTGATGGGGAGTAAGATAATTCTGTATGACCAGGAATTGGCACATAACTTGGTAATTCAGCAGCATTCCAGACATATTCAGTAACCTTTTCACGGGGTGCCCCACCTGGATATTGATTTTGCAGATTCGGGAAAATACTTAATCCCACTTGTTGAAATTGCTTGGGAGTTTTCACTTCATATCCTCGAATAGCGATCGCCCCATAATTGGTGAGAGTCTTCTTGACTTCGGGCTGATGTAGTTTCAGATAATCAAGTAGGGACTGCAAATCTGTAGCATTTTGTTTAGCCGTTATTAGGGGAAGGCTTTTTGTCATTTTTTTATCTTGTTGCTCGTCTCGATCTTGCTTCATTTTTCTCCCTCTCTCAAATATTGCTATCTGTGGAAATTATCGCTTCAATGTTTAATATGTCATATAATTGTCCTACCTGGTATTTTTCTTAATCTTTTTTTACAGATTCGGAGGCGATTACCTGATGCTCAACTCTTGTGGAAGTTAAAAGTTGAGCAATTAAATAAACTGCCATTCCCGCCGCCATACAGTTCTGCTTACACCTTGATGGCAGATTTGCTGGATAAAGCCAGATACGCCCCTAACAATATTACTACAAAACCGATCGAGGTAGCCCCGTTGATATTTTCCGAGAAAATTGCCCAAGCTTCCAAAGCGCTGAGGACTGGTACCAGCAGATCGCATAAGGAAACAAACCCTGAAGATAACTTATTGAGGCAATAGCCGTAAAGTCCCAGACCTAGCACTTGGCAGATCCCGGCTAAGGAAATTACCGAAAGCCACCCACTCACGGAATAGGGAAAAAGTCTATCTTCCGTAAAAATAACGATTGGCCAGAGTAAGATAGAACTGGTCCCAGAACACCAAGTCATAATCGTGCTAGAGGTCAGTTGGATTCGCAGTTGTTCTACCAGCAGGGTGTATAAGGCAAAAAAGACTGCTGATAGCAATGCTGCTAGATCGCCAATGAGTTGACCATTGGCCTCACAGAGATCGCTAACTCCCAGGATCCCAGCCCCTGCCATTGCTATAACCATACCGAGAATAAATCTTTTGTCAAAGCGGCTACCCCATATCAACCACCCCCCTAGGGCGACGAACAGGGGCACCAAATAATGCATGAGGGTAGAGTTGGCGACGCTGGTTTGAGTTAGGGACCAGGCCCATAGTATGAGCGCTAGAGATAAAGCGATTCCTACTGCTAGCAATAGCCCTAGTACTCCCATGCTGTAGGGCTGCCGTTTTATAGTATGGTCGGGTCCCTGACGTGCAGTCAAGAGGATATTCCATAACCCAAAGGCAACAGTGGCCACCCAAAAGCGATTGAAGATGGTGGCATTGGGACCGAGTTCTCCTTCGCCCAACCGGATCAAAATAGGTGCGAAAGATATGGCGAGCATGCCCCCGCATAATGCGGCGATCGCCCACAGAGTTTCTGTAGGGATTTGCTGTTGCTGTGCTAATTTCAGTCGTATGGTTGCGAACATTGATTATCTCCAGTGACTGATACGGAGCCGTTGGCAATTGCTTTATTATCTTCAGAAGATTTGTCATCTCTGATAAAAATCTGCTTTTCACAGATTGGCATACTTAAACTTAGAGCCACAAGCTACAGGAATCCGTCGAGCGGCCCCACGCCATAACTCCAATGCCACATCGGACAAATTTTGACCATCCGCCTGGAGCATCCGCGAGATCATGCTAATCTTGCCAAAAGACCAAAACAAGCCCGCCTCCAGCATATACGGCTCATCTGTGTCGGCATGCACTCGGAAGTCATAAAGGGAGTAATCGCGACAGCCCAAAGCTATATGTGCCCGCTGAGCTGCATCAGAGATTTTCTCCCATAGATCTGGCGTGACATTAGCTGGACAGACTGGTTTCACTGCTGGCTTGTCAGGTTGTTTCTTCGGCAGTCCGTCCGATTGCAGTTCGTACTTATCGTTTACAGTTCTAATGGGATTCTCCTCGGTGACTAAATACTCGATCGCTGGCAGCACCCATAACTTCCCCTCACGCACCGTACCGGAAAAATCGACTACTGCCACCCGCAGTTCCCGTCCGGGGATGTAATCTTCTACCAACAAGGTCTCGTCATGTTCAAACCCAACTTGCAATGCTTCAACTATTTGATCTTCTTGCCAAACCAAAGTCAAGCCCAAAGAATTATCTTCCTCGTTCGGCTTCACTATAAATGGGGGCTGCATGGTCACGGTATCCCCCCGGCGCACAACTTGGGCCCTTGGCCACCGGGACACCATAGGCTGATACTACGCTTCTGGTTTGAGCTTTGTTGCATGACAGCGCCGTAGAGCCCGATGGCGACCCCACTACCGGCAGCCCGAGCAGATCCTCGAAGAACCCACGGAAACTGGTCATCCCTGGGACACAAAACATATGGGGCACCACCACATCCACCTCCGGTAGCCCGGCGATCGCCTCTTGGAGGGGTATCTTCTCCGATAGACTGTCTAAGGATGCACCTAGCTGCCAAAGACCATCCGGGTGTACCACTGCGTAGTAGCTACTGACACCAATTGGTTGCACTACTTCCCTTGCGTAGATTACCGACAGGTTGTAGTAGAAGTCGGATACACTCGAACCAGCAAGATGCAAAACTCGCAAGGAAGGCATTGTGTCCGATATCATCACCATTTTTTCTGTTGTACTTGAGTTTGCTCACATATCACATTAAGGGAAGATGTTTGTTTATCTTTGCTGAAAAGCATTGCCACTCCATCAACAATCATACTAGCAGCCATGACAGGAAGCAGAACCCACCTGCGCTGAAACCCTTGCCTGGCAATTATTTTCATCTGTACGCGACCAGAAAAATCTCACGCTACTCTAGGGTACCATACTAAATTCCATTGCCGACAGGTTAGTTTTCGTGTGAACTACCTTTTCTAGCTGAAAACCACTAGTCTTAAACAAATCCTTATATTCTTGTTCCGTGCGCCAGTAGCCTCCCGGGTTGGCAACCATCAACTGCACTGCAAAAAGAGCTGGTATTGTCCCATCCGGACATTCTACTGGATCTCCTAAACCTGGCACCAGAGTTTGTAGAAGTAATATTTTCCCATCTTTGGGGAGAGCTTCTTTACACCGACTCAGAACTTTCAGAGCATTTTCTTTATCCCACAGGGAGAGGAAATGCTTCATGACGATCGCATCTGCCCCCTTTGGCAATTCACCAAACACATCTCCACCTACTACTTCCACTGCATCACTGGCAATTCCCTGGCTGGACAAAAACTCCGGGGCCTTCTCTACCACCTGAGGCATGTCAAACAATATGCCCTTGATGCCGCTTTTTTTTATAATCCTGGAGAGCAGTACCCCCAGACCACCGCCAACATCCATCACTTTATTAAAGCCGCTAAAATCATATACTTCAAGTAATGAATCTGTCAGTTCTAAAGTAAAAGCCGTCAAAGCCTTATTGAACAGATCGTTCATCTCGGGGTTATCCTTAGTAAACTGGTAGACTGTCTTACCATTGACCCGTTCAAAAGGCACTTCCCCGGTGTGCAAACAATCTTCCAGTTCCTGCCATGGCTGCCACATGCTGGGGATAATAAAATGCATGCCAAAATGTCCTAGAGAAGGCCCCTCATCAGTAACCAGCAACGCCGACATTTCCGTTTGGCCAAACACCCGTTCTGGTTTTTCCTCAAGCACTCCTAAATGAGCTAGAGCCCTGAGAATAACATAGAGCATTTCTACATTGGTAGCAGTTTTTTCGGCGATCGTCTCCACCGGATACGGTCCATACTTTAACAGGTTGGGAATTCCCAATCGCGTGAGTATATAAACGCACATGCTCTGCTGGTAAGCGTAGAACATCCGGTACAGCTTCTTCTTCGACTCCATTGTGCTATTCCCTGATTGATTTTCCATTCTATCTCCCTCCTGACTTTTTTTTTGTTTATACTCCGAACGGTCATAAACTGCGCTTTTTGGGTCAATAATGTCATTGCGAGGGGGGGGGATAATTGAAGGATGCTTGTGCCCTCAAGAGTAACTCCCCCCGAAGCAATCTCCAGCCTAGCACAACCGCTCCCAGATTGCTTCGGGGGACTGACTGCATCAGTGCAAGATCCTCTCGCTAAGCCCCCCTCGCAATGACACATTCAATATAGCCAAAAAGCGCAAGTCGATCCCTTTGCGAGTATATTTATTGACCGTTCAAGTTTTACGAACCGGCGATCACCAACCTTTCTCCTAGGTTAAATGCATACTCAATTTTTCTGCTAATACATTTATGTTTGGTTCCTTGATGAAGGTAAAATGATTGCCAGGCACCATAACTACCTCCATCTCCCCTACGTCTAAAATAACATACATTTCTACCCAAACTAACTGCGGGTCTATGCCATGAGGATGCTTCTCTCCTGCCCGAAAAACTGTTACTTTCCCCGGATAAGGACGACGTTTATAGGTATAAGTTGCCTTCAATGTACCTATAATTACATCAACAAATCGTCGATTCTGTTCCCGCGTCGCTTCCTCTGGGAATAACCCTAACCTTTCCGCTTTATCAATTATAAACTCTATTTGGTCCTCCGAACTTAACCCGCTTAATTCATCTTCAGTGACTAAATCAGTCCTCCCAAACATCCCCCCAAAATAACGACTTAACACTCCCCTCATGTACAAATTGTCAATCTTCTTATTTGGGTCTAACAAAATGGGAACCCAAGGATCTAGCAGGGCCAACAAACTCACTTCTTCCCCTCGCGCCAGTAACTGCTGTGCCATTTCAAAAGCAACAACTCCTCCAAAAGAGTAGCCCCCAATTTTATAAGGGCCCTCTGGTTGAAATTCTTGCATGGTTTTTATATAGAAATCAGCCATGTCTTCCACATTTGTGAAGACTTGTTCTCCTTCATTAAACCCTTGTGCTTGTAAACCATAAAACGGTTGGTCATTCCCTAAATACCGCGATAAGTCTCGATAATAAAACACGTGACCCCCTGCCGGATGCACGCATAAGAATGGTTGTTTCGTTCCCTGAGTTTGCAGCGGCACTAGAGAAGAAGAACTGATTTTCTTTTCTTCCCGGACTATCTTGCCTAAATCTGCTATTGTCGGATTGGTAAACAATGTTGCTAATGGTAATTGCTTGCCAAACCAAGACTGAATTTTCGCCATTAATTTAACTGCTAATAGCGAATGACCTCCTAACTCAAAGAAATTATCTTTCACTCCTACTGGCTTGAGATTGAGGATTTCCGACCATATTTCTGCCAGTTCTTGTTCGATGCGATCGCGCGGTGGGACAAAATCCTTACTGCCAGCAAAACTGGAAATATCTGGTGCCGGTAACCCTCGACGGTTGACCTTCCCACTAGGGGTTAAGGGCAGTTGTGGCAAAAGCACAAAAGCTGAGGGCACCATATACTCTGCCAATTTTTCCTTAAGATGTTGTTTTAGTTGCGGTACAATCTCTGGGGCTATTTCCGATGGGCTTTCGGGTACTATGTATGCTACAAGACATTTATTCCCAGGGTTGTCTTCCCTTACCACTACTACCGTTTCTTTGACCGTGGGATGTTGAGAGAGGGTGGTTTCGATCTCTCCAATTTCGATGCGAAAACCTCTGATTTTGACTTGGTTATCGATGCGACCGAGAAATTCGATATTGCCATCCGGGAGATAACGGGCCATGTCACCGGTTTTGTAGAGTCGGCCTTCTCCCGAGTCCCTAAAGGGATCGGGTATGAATTTGGCCGCCGTCAGTTCCGGACGGTTGAGATAGCCATTTGCCAGGCAAACTCCACCGATATGCAGTTCTCCGGGAACGCCTATGGGAACCGGTTGTAGGTCGCGGTTGAGGATGTAGAGTTGACTGTTAGCTATGGGACGACCAATAGGAGGGAGCCTTCGCCAACTTGCGGCTGGGCCTTGTAAGGTGTAAGCAGATACGACATGGCTTTCTGAAGGCCCGTATTGATTTTGCAGTCGGCAGTTGGGGAGTCGGTTCATCAACTCAACTAGGTCCGGACTCACCTGCAACTGTTCTCCTGCTGTAATAATCTCCCGCAGTGGCGGCAGAGTTTCCGACGAGGGCGCAACTGTGGCCAACTGCTGCAAGGCGACAAAGGGTAAGAATAGCCTTTCTACCTTCTTCTGGGCCATGAATTGCATCAAAGCAAAGCTATCCCGCCGGACTGCTTGAGAGACTAATACCAGAGTGCCCCCGGAACACCAGGTTGAGAAAATTTCTTGGAAGGATACGTCGAAGCTGATGGGAGTAAATTGCAGTGTTCTGGCACCTTCACCGATAATGGCTTCCTGCTGCTGCCACATGAGTAGGTTAACTAGGGCCCTTTGGCTCATGGCCACTCCTTTTGGTTTCCCTGTGGAGCCGGATGTATAGATGATATAGCCGAGATTTTCGGGTTTGACTCCACTGGTCAATTCCTCTGTAGAACACTGGCCGATCGCCCCCTCCATACTATCCAAACACACAGCTTGAGGATGCTCTGGCAAGGATGCCACTAAGGACTGCTGAGTCAGCAACACCGGCACTGCGGCATCAGCAAGCATATAGGCTAAACGTTCGGACGGATAGCTTGGGTCTAGTGGTACGTAAGCCCCTCCTGCTTTCAGGATTCCTAATAACCCTACCACCAACCAGAGCGATCGCTCCACGCAGATGGCCACTGGCACTTCCGGTCCCACTCCCAACCTTTGCAAGTAATGGGCTAGTTGGTTCGCTTTCCTATGCAACTGAGAGTAAGTCAGGTTTTGGTCTTCCCAGACTACTGCTAAGGCATCTGGAGTTTTCTCTACTTGGTCGGAAAATAGCTGATGGATACATTTGTCTTGAGGGTAATCTCTTTTGCTGTCGTTCCATTCCCGCAATATTTGCTGCTGTTCCCCGTCACTCAGCATCTGTAGCTTATCCACTGGGGTCTCCGGATTTTCCACAATAGCCGCGAGTAAATTCTGGAAATGTGCGGCTATTTTTTCCACCGTTGCTGCTGCTAATACATCAGAGTTGTACTTCCAGTCACCCTCTAGAGATTCCTGGAACTCTCTCATTTCTAAGCTGAGTTCAAAATCTACCCTCTGTTCTGGGAGTTCATAGTATTCTATTTTTTTGCCCAACCATAGCTTCTCAACTTGGCGATAACCAAAAGCTGCTTGGCAGATGGGAGGACGACTCATGTCCGCTGATTTGACTTGCTTCACCAGTAGGGCAAATGGATAATCTTTGCCCCGTTCTGTCTCCTGTATTGTTTCCCTAACTTGAGTCAATATTTCCGTAAATTTGCGATTCCCGGAAACTGCATCTCTAGTCACCCTCACCTTCGTCAGGTTTCCCACAACTTGCTTAAATAATGGTTGGTTTTCCCGGCTTTGCCATAATAAACCCACCAGGATATCTTCTTCTCCTGTATAGCGGTACAGCAGCACCTTATATACTGTCAGTAGCACCTCGGCCACTGTTGCCGATCGGGCATTTGCCAGTTCCCTAATTTTTTGACTTAATTGAGTATTTGTGGTCATCTTTACCGATGAGCCATTATAGGTTCTCAGTGGCGGACGGGAATAGCTTGTCGGTAACTCCAATATGGGCAACTCCTCCGATCGCAACTTCTGCTGCCAATATTCACCAGCTTGCTTTCCTTGGGATCCGTTGAGAAAGTCTATTTCCTGTTTCACATAGTCTCTGTAGGATAACTCTAGCGGTGACAGTGGGGGGCGATCGCCATTCATTTGTGACTCGTAGATCGTCACAAACTCCTGCATCAATGTCAATAACGACTCCCCATCTCCTGCTATTTTATGAACGGTCAACAAGAGGATATTCTCTGTCCCCGAACGACTAAACAAGCAAGGGCTAAATACCGAACCACTTTCGAGATTGAAAGGTTTTTTTGCCCATTTTAATAACTTCTGATTTACCTCCTCATCCTTCCATCCTGAAGCATCTATTTCTTCAATAGCTGTCTCAACGCTGGCGCCATTTTCCCTAACTTCTTGCATCACCTCCCCATCTCGTTCGTAATATCTACTTCGGAGAACCGAGTGCCGGTCTGTTAATTCTTCCATTGTCCTTTTTACAGCTTGAATATCTAGCGGGTACTCGATCCGAAACGCTATAGATATTTTGTCCGCTAGACCTGTAGGGTTGAACTTATACAGGAACCAACTGGCTTGCTGGATCTGTGAAGTTGAAAATGCTTCTAAACTAGACATAACTTTATTCCTCTTAGCCTTTTCATCAATTTATTACTTCTCATCTCTCTGGTTGCCATCTATTGATTAGTTCCCGTAACTGTCACCAAGCTATTTTTATCTGACTTTACTGCTGCCTTAATTGCCGATTTCCTCGATAAAGTCAGATACACGCCTAGCAATATTACCATCAAACCTGCCACCGTATACCAGTCTATCCCTTCCCCGAAGAATAGCCAAGCTTCCAAAGCGCTGAGTCCGGGAATAGACAGACAACATACCGATATAAAGGATGGTGATAATCGCTTCAGACAATAACCCCACATCATCATACCTAATATTTGGCAAATTAGGGCTAAAGAAATTACCGCCAGCCACACCCTTGCCGAGTCCGGGAAAATTTGCTCTTCTGCCAGCCATGCGATCGGGAAAACAAATATCATGGAGATTGCAGAACACCATGTCATGATAATTCTCGAATTCAATTGAGTTCGAAACCTATCTACTATCAGCGAGTTTAAGGCATAAAATACTGCTGACAGCAACGCGGCCATATCTCCTATCAGCTTGCCATTCCCAGAGGAAAAGTCGTTCGCTATTAATATAAAAGATCCCAGGATTGCTACTAGCATTCTCAGCATGAATTTGCTGTCAAACCGCCTACCCCAGAACAACCACTCTCCCACTGCCGTAAACATTGGAGTCAGATAATGCATCAGGGTAGAATGAGCAATGCTGGTTTGAGTTAAGGACCATGCCCAAACTCCCAGGGCCGCAGAATAAACAATCCCTACTCCTAGCAATAGCCACATTACCTCCATTGTATAGGGCTGTTGTTTTATGGGTTGCTTCTCCGACGACAGTCTGCTGCGTACCGCCAGTCCCCCATTCCACAGCCCAAAGGCGACAGTGGCGATCCAGAAGCGATTGAATATTGTGGCGCTGGCACCCAGTTGGACTTCGCTTACATGGATAAAAATGGCTGCCAAAGATAGGGCAACTATGCTGACCGCTAAAGCCGTGATCGCCGCTATATTTTCGGCGGTCATTTTTGGCTGTGGTAATTGCAGTTGCTCCATTATCATAGACCATTTCCTCTGGAACTTCCTGGTTTTTTTACTGTTACTTAATTATCTGCTTTTGGCGGGTGAAAATTTGAGCAACTAAGTATACTCCCATTCCCGCCGTCATGCCCGGAAGCACTTCGTAAACTATACCAGACAAGTTTAGTCCTAACTTCCAGGTCAAAGCTGCCCCGATGCCCGCCACCATCATCGCGATCGCCACTGGTGCAGTTACCGGTTTTTGCCAAACCCGCACTAGCAATAGCGGACCGAGACCAGAAGCTAGGGCTGACCAAGCGAAAATTACCAATGCGAATACATTATCATCTCCTGCCAACGCCATACTCAAAATTATCATTGTTACCGTCAGGGTTCCCAGTTTTGCCCACTTGTAAGACTGGGCAATTTGAGGAAACAAATCCTGGGTTAGAGCTGCCGAACTTGACAGTATCTGAGAGTCAGCCGTAGATATCGTCGCAGCAAACAGTCCCGCTAGCATCAATCCTACCAAGATCGCTGGCAACAATTCTAGGGATAAATAGGGCAGTGCTAACTCCGGATCCCCATTAGACATTAATTCTGGTAGCATCACTCTCGCTGTTAGTCCTACACCTATTGCACAAAAAGATGCCATCAGACCGCAGATTATTTTGATGTTGCGAGCGCAAGCTATACTATCGGCAGAGTCGATCGCCATACCTCGGACCAGGATATGAGGTTGACCTACCACCCCAAACCCTGCTGCTATCCAACCGATGAAAAAAGGCAACAGTCCTAACTGAAGGTTTTGCGGACTTAAGGAAACCAGTGCCGGGTCTATCTCACCCAGTTTTCTCCATATTTGGACTACGCCACCGCTGCCAGCAACTGCAACTACCAGCAGCAGCAGCAAGGAACCGATCATCACCACTGATTGCGCTGCATCCGTCCAAATGGAGGCGCGGATACCTCCAGAAAAACAATAGATGACCACAATGACCGCCCCTACTATTATACCCAAGTTGTAGTTCCACCCGAACACCGCATTTAGTGCCTTGCTACCTGCCACCAGTTGTGCTGCCGCATATGTTCCCATCAAGGTAATAATAATTAAAGCTGAGACCTTTGTAATCGGGCGAAACCCCTTTGTTTCTTGACCGAGTAAGGATGAGACTGTCTCGGAAGCAGTTAACTCCGATATTTGCCTTAACCGTTTGAAAACCAACCACCAAGCAATATAATCTCCTATAGCCCAGCCGATTGTCAACCATAGGGCCGAAATTCCTGCCTGGTAAGCGAAGCCTACCTCTCCGATAAACAAAAAGCCGCTTTGACCTGATGCCTGAGCCGATAGGGCCGTCAGCCAGGGATTGACATTTCTGCTGGCCAGCAGGTAATCACTCGTCGTATTTTGCTTGCGGGTCGCAGAATATATTCCTACCACGGTAAATAATAGCATAAAGGCGATGAATGTTACTGCGGTCCAAACTTGATTAGCCATTGTTCGTTTCTTGGGTGGGCATTACCCAACCTTTTTTTTACCTGCTCCCTAGTCTCCGCCCAATTCTACTAGCTTGCCTATATTAAAATCAATCTTCACCCAACCTTTGAATTTTCTCATATTATTCAGCAGGAGTAATGGTATTTGCCAGTGGTGGACCATCAAAAACGGCAAGGGGTCATTCACCTGGAAGATCCCATCCGTTCCCTTGATTATCTTATTAAACCACCCCTTGAGTTGCCCCCAAGACCTAATTCCCGTCAGTCGCCAGAGTTCGTGATACGTCCAATAGGTAGGTTTACTCTCCGGAAGTGGCTGAATGGGCGGTTCCCGAGCGTCCTTGCTATCGAGAATATATGCATCCGCAACCCCAGGATGATTGTAAAACATGGCGATCGCCGTGTGGGTGCGCGGGTTACATTCTACTGGATAAACTTTCCCATCTTTGGTCTGAATGACATCTAAAGAAATTTGTCCTGTCAGGTTTAATGCCTTGACAAACTGCTGCACCCATTGGAAAATATTCTGGTTATCCACTTGCTCGTAATTTACCTGAAAGGGAGAAGACTGCGAACAGCAATGCAGCCTGACTATTCCATTTCTCACCGTACTGTGGGTACAATATTCTTGTCCGGAAATAAATTCCTGCATGATCCAAGGTTGGGACTCGCTGATGGGCAATCCCTTGACAAAACTTGCCATTTGCTCTTTGCTACTCATGGGCAGTTTCGTCAGATCCAAGCGGTAAACTGAGTTATAGGCGATACTCTTGAGAATGTACCGACTGCCATCGGCGGCAAAGTCAAAGTTCAGCACTTGTTCGGGGTCTGTAATCAAAAATGCTTTTGGCGCAGTTAAACCCAACTCCCTCGCCTTTTGACAAAATGTAAACTTGTTATCTAACATCTCGGTAATCTCAGCATCAAAGGTTAACGCCTCGCAGTGAGGTGATAACAATGATTTCGCGATCGAGTCGTAGTAACTGGCAACGGGACTGGATACGGGAATAAAGACATCAATCTTTTCCTGCTTGACAATATCCAATAATCCCTGACAATAGCCATTCGCGTGTTTTTCGGGTGCTGGCACGGTGAAAAATCCCTTGACCGCCCGAGAAAAGCGATGTCCTGATAACCAGTATTTATGAGTTTCTACCAGAAACACTGTATGTCCGGCGGCGTGAAAGCAACGGGCCAGTTGCAGCGCTTTTGTCATCTTACCACCCGTAATCAAGATATTTTTGGGATTTGCCGCAACCACCTTTTTCTGAAAAAGTTTAGCGATCCAACTCCATAACAGACATGGTAAAACGACGATCGCGTTAAACGGTAATGCCAACAATAGTAAGGTGAGAGTACCGATATTCTGGAAAAATGCCCAAATTTTTGCTTGTAAAAACATTATTTGTCAGTTGCGTAGGTGGGGCTATGCCCTACCTGTCTGTTGCTACTTGCGGCGGATAAGCGTCACGCCGTCCCGCAAAGGTAGAATAACTTGTTCTACCCTCGGATCGTCCGCCACCACCTGGTTGAAGCGGGCGATCGCCTCTCCGTTTGCAGTCCGTTGTGCGGGCGGCAAATAAGGCAGTCCCTGGAGCAAGGTATTATCCACGCAGATAAACCCCTTTGGTGCTAACAGACCGGTATCCAGGAGGAGATTATAGTAATCTACATATTCGGACTTATCGGCATCGATAAACACCAAGTCAAAGGACTCCGAAGCATCTGCCAATTGGCGCATGGTCTCCAATGCTGGAGCTACCTTGACAGCGATCTTACTCCCGTGGGGGGACTCTTGGAAACAGGTTTTGGCAAAGTTAGCCACATATTCATCCACCTCACAGGCAACCATGAGTCCATCTTCTGGCAAAGCCTCTGCCATGGCCAGAGCTGAATATCCGGTGAACATGCCTATTTCCAAGATCCGTTTTGCCCCCGTCATGTAGACAAACATCTTCAGAGTTTGTCCCTCCACATGTCCCGAGAGCATCTCCTGTTCTAACTGTCGCACGAGCGCCCCATCGGAGAACCTTTTGCTCCAATCTTCTGAGGCCGTTTTGGCTGCCAATGCTGCCAAGGCGGGGGACTCGGCAGTACTGCACTTATTCACATAAGGTTCTATTCCCGCTGCCAGATCGTAGGCTTTTTGAACAGCAGCGGCCAGTTCTGCTGGCACCTTGGCGTCAGAGAGCATCTGCACTGCCCGATGGAGATCTTCTACCAAGATACTCAAAGGCGTCACAGGTCTGGCCGTTTTTTCTTTCCCAACCGTCTTGTTCATCATGCACTCCTATTGCAGACCCAGATCTCTGAGGTACATTTACTCCTGCCCCACCATCATCGAAGGTAGCACATAATGCCTCTACAACTTAGCGTAGGTTGGGTTGAGCACGCTTCGCTAGGGAAACCCAACAGGACTTGCTGGTGTTGGGTTTCATACCTCAACCCAACCTACAACTGAGGTTTAGGCTTGCTGGTGTTGGGTTTGGTCCCTCAACTACAACAAGCGCAATCGGTCCTTTTATTCGAGACCCAGATCCCTGAGGTACATTTCTACTCCGGCCCCACCATCACCGAAGGTAGCACATAATGCCTGATGTTCGGATATAGCAGCTTCGAGCAATTCCTGCGGCACTTCTCGGGCATAGTCACAGTTGCCAATGCCGCCCCGAGGTAGGGGTGCCCACAGTCCGCCATCTCCCCGTTTGCGATTCATATTCTTCTGTCCGGAAATCATTAAATCAATGTCTTCCAGGATCGGATGATAGACTGCCAAATCGAGGGTGCGAATCAGGGCAATGATCCGATCGCGTTCCGCAGCGGAGATCCAACCCATCATCGTGGCCAAAGTTGCCCCGAAGGCCATGCCGATGCTCACCGCGTGACCGTGCATCAGCCCCGCCGCAGGTTCATAACGGGGACTCCAAGTGTGACCGTAGGCGTGAGGCCGATCCTGATAGGTCTCGAACATGTTCGTCCCTTCGTGCTTCATATAGGAGAACAGTTCCCGGTAGATCACCTCATCGGCGATTTCCCCTAACTCTTCGTCTTCTTCAGTGGTAGCAAAGTGGGTTTCGATCAAGCGCTGACCGTATTTCTCCAGCAACTCAAACAGAACTTTGTCATCTGTCACCGCCATCTTGATAATTTCGGCCATGCCATTGCGGACGTGACCGGTGGGGAGGGTGCGGAATACCGTCCGATCGACCAGAGTTAGCACCGGGGGATGATAAGCACCGATGCTGTTCTTGAATTGCTTGCCGTTGGTACAGGTGCGCGGTGACGGACCTGCATCAATGGCCGCGATCACCGTTGTCGGCACCATAACATAAGGAGTGCGGCGATGCTGTAAAGAACAGGCTAACCCCGCTACATCGGTGAGAACGCCGCCGCCGATTACCAGCACCGGTTCGTTGCGAGACACGTCACAACCATCTTTACCCAGGAATGCCAAAATGCGATGGACTGTTTCGGGAGTTTTGTCTGCTTCCCAGGCCCGGATCATCTGCATTTCCAGAGGAATTTCGTTGGTGTCAAAATAGCGACGCACGACGCCTCCGTACAGCTCGTTCACGGTTTCGTCGATGACGGCAACACAGCGACCCCGACTATTATAGATTTCCGCCAGGGTGGGGTTCAACGGGTCAAATACCCCATCGATCAGCTTCACCTTGGCCGTCAGACGGTAGGTTGCAGATACCTCGAACGAGCGACCGTCCTTTCCTGGGAAGATCTGCCCGGAGCCAGTGTACCACTCTGAGGTACGATATATGGGGTCATGCTTTACCCCAATGTCCTTGTTTTCTGATTTTTCCGGCACGGTGCGCTCGAACTGCTCTATCAACTCTTCCTTGTTCTTCTCTGTCAGTTCCGTTTGAGCGATTGCAGTTTCTAGACTCATTATCTTTCTTTCTCTTCTCTTATTTGACACAACTGCCCGGTTCTGCCGCTGAAGAAGTGAAGGTGCGGCAGATTTTTGGCATGCTTATTGGGCGATCTTCATGGTGGCGCGTTCTACCCGCCTGTCCTGCTGACGGCAGATCTCAGGCAGTCCCCATCGCACTACCTCACGATCTACTCTCGAAGAGCGATCGCCTCAAATTTGTCTAACTGTATCCGTCAATACACTTCCGTTCCACGGTCTTTCTCCTGTAACTTCTCTGTGCGAGCAACCGAGTTCTGGATACTCCTATATAGGTGTTTTACCTCTCAATATTGTTGTTGTGACTGAAAACAACTCGTCATTGTTCATCTTTGAGAGCTTCCACAACGGTAGATAGCCAGCATTTATATTTCGATCGGGGGTTAAACCTTTTTCTTTGCCAGGAACGAGCATGTCTTTCCTCTCTTTACTTTTTACCGGTTCTTGGTTTTGTTTAATCGTTATCATCCGGCATTTGGCGATCCTTGAGCTGTCCCTATGGCAGGTCACCGTTCTCTCTCTTGTCAACCACCATTCCATTCCTCTGTATTTTCCCTACTTCTACTATAGCATATCTTGCTGCCCTTATCTACTCATCTTCAGAGATATCTGATTTTTTCCCTCTGGTACTTTCGGTCAGAACCCTTATCTAGTTTAGCACATCTGCTTCGATCTTTAGCTTACCTCATCTACTTTTATTTTACCACCTATTATGCCGCACAGATACTCACCTCAGTCAGTTTATTAAGCTATCACATAAGCTTGGATAATGCAAGGGTAGATATCCCCTGTTTACAACCTTCCTTGCTCTGCCGAGCCACGAGCCGCCTATCAGCAAAAGGTTGGCGCAGCATCTACCGTAAACTCATCAATTTATCACATAATCTTGGATAGTGCAAGGGTAGATATCCCCTGTTTACAACCTTCCCTACTCCGCCGATCCCGATACTGTCAGCAAAGGGTTGCCGCAGCATCTACAGACCCTTTACTGACACTGGAACTATTGATTCCTACTATTGATGATGTATACTATTATTTTTTGCCTTTTCCTCCTCATCGTCCCGTTATTGTGCAACGAAATCTAAGATGCACCCTGGTTCTCTGACTCTGGCCACAGGAGATCGCCTCTCGGGATTAAAAGGATCTTACGGGTTTAAGGATATAGCTCTTTTTTGCCTGGAAGCGGTTCTTGTAGTGATTCTTAACATTTTGGGTTTGGTCTTTGACTCAAGCTAGGGTCGCTAACTATGATATACTGCACAATGACAAGCTACAGGCTATGCTAATTTTTGCTACATTAGGAGGATGATATTCTTGTATCATCCCTTTTGGCGAATGGCGAATGGTCCAAACCTGTCAAAATGGCGAATGGTCCAATTCTCAATTAACAATTGCTCAATTCTATGAATCAATCTCCTATTGGTGTGGCCGTCGTCGGCACGGGATTCGGTCAAAAAGTCCATATCCCCGGATTACAAGCTCATCATCGCACTGAGGTGGTGGCAGTTTATCATCGGGATATAGAGAAAGCAAACTCGATCGCGTCTGCTCACAATATCCCCTACTCTGCTGACACCCTGACAGATATTGTCTCTATACCGGAAGTTGCCGCTGTCAGCATCTGTACACCGCCATTCCTCCATTACGAGATGGCAAAGATCGCCCTGGAAGCAGGCAAACATCTGTTACTGGAAAAACCCACCACTCTCTCGGCAAAGGAGGCGAACTCACTATACCATCTCGCACAAGCAAAAGGCGTAGTGGCGGCGATGGACTTTGAATTTCGCTTCGTACCGGCATGGCAGCGGTTCGGTGAAATGTTAACAGAGGGTTATGTGGGAAACAAGCGTTTGGTGAAAATTGAGTGCCTGGTTGCCAGTCGTGCGGATGGGAGTCGCCCTTGGAACTGGTATGCTCAGAAAGAGAAAGGCGGTGGGATGCTGGGGGCTATGGGTTCCCATGTGTTTGATTACATCCGCTGGTTATTTGGGGATATTCAGCGACTGTCGGCCCGGTTGATTACGGGCATTCCCCACAGACCTGACCCGAATGATGGTAAACTCAAACCTGTAGATGCTGATGATACCTGTCTGTTGATGCTGGAATTGGCAGATGGTACGCCAGTTCAGGTTTGTCTTAGTTCCGTCTCCTATCAAGGCAAGGGACATTGGGTAGAAGTGTATGGCGATCGGGGTACGATGGTCCTAGGCAACAGCAACCTGAAAGACTACGTACATGGTTTTCAACTGCTGGCAGCACCGGCGGGGGAGTCTCTCCAGGAAGTAGAAATTCCCCAAGGTCTAGAATTTCCCCAAACCTACAGCGACGGACGTATTGCCCCCTTTATTCGGGTAGTAGACGCCTGGGTAGAAAGCATCTCACGGGGAGTTCCCATAACTCCTTCGTTGCGGGAAGGGGTGTATTCTCAGCTGTTGATGGATTTAACCCATCAATCTCATGCTACTAACAGTTGGGTAGTAGTCCCAGAATTCTTGTAAAGTTCGGGTCGAGGGTTGACGCTTGTTACCCCACCAGAGTGAGTTGGACCCTACTCACCCTGCCTTGGTCGGGAAGGTAGATTTAACGGATGCGGGATGGCAGCGAGTAATTTCACGTCATTAGCTATTTCAACAGCACGACGCAGCAAGACAATCAGCCATTGTTGGCTGACAATCAACTCTTGCTGGCTTACCCTAAGCAAATGTAAAGCTTACCCTAAGCAAATGTAAGTTACATTAAATAAATGTAAGCTTACATTTATTTAATGTAAGCTTATTTTAAGCAAATGTAAGCTTACTATACAGCGGAGAAGAACTGCTTTTCTCAAAGAGACTCGTCGTATTCGGTGAGAACTTCGCAGTCTCTAGCTAGCTGACAATAAGCTATTGTCAACAGGTGTAGTCTGGTTCCCCACTCCCCATTTCTCTGGCCACTCCCCATTCCCTACTCCCCCACTCAGGATGGGAGGGCCCATGTTAGATCGACGGGTTTTGACCACACCCGGAACTGTTGCTGCTGTGGTTGCTATTCTGACTTACTTCAACATAACACCTATAAGTTTACTCAAGCTATGGGCAAAAGCCACGAAGATTGAAACTCTTATGGCTGCGCCACGCTGCGCGATCGGGCCATGCAAACAGAGTCACTGCCGTGGCGATCGGTCGGGATAGTAAAATTATAACTAGTAGCAGTGGTCACGGGACGATCGAACTCTGGAATGGCAAGACATTTCAGGACATCGGTACTTTCTTGAGTGATGTTTGCAATAAAGATCTAAGCTTCTCTCTTGATGCAGATTAAATGCACTATATCTGACCACGAAGACTGCAAAGTGGGAAGTTCTCCGGAATGTTTCGGGTTCCCCTGTAGCGTAGGGGGCCCGGAGTGTGCGATCGGGTTGGCTGTGGTGAGTCGCATCCTGCTAGTTATATCTATGTCTCAAAATTATAGCAACCGTAATCTAATTCTGTCGATTATAACGATTATTACATTAAAAGGAGAGAGGCGAATGGCTGCGCCACGCTGCGCGAACGGATTTTTAATTTGTCAAGTTTTATTAATGGACAGACAATGCTGTAGTGAAAGACTGAAGTCTTTACTACGAACATTGAAAGACTAAAGTCTTTACTACGAACATTGAAAGACTAAAGTCTTTACTACGAACCTGGAAAGACTAATAACTGTCAGATTTCGTTCTTTTTTGCTAAAGCATTCACAGCCGCAGCGGCGATCGCACTTCCTCCCCGTCGTCCATGGAGGGTGATAAAAGGAACTCCTCGGCTATTAGCTGCCAGTTCGGCTTTAGATTCGGCGGCACCCACAAACCCAACCGGAAAGCCTAAAATTAGGGCAGGTTTGGCGATTCCGGAATCCAGCAGTTCCAGTAAGTGAAAAAGTGCCGTTGGTGCATTGCCAATTGCAACTACAGCACCATACAAATGGGATTTCCAGAATTCTATAGCTGCCGCCGATCGCGTATTTTCGATTTGTCGGGCCATTTCTGGCACCTCTGGATATTTGAGGGTGCAAATTACTTCATTATTCCCACTCAACCGATCGCGGATAATCCCATTTGCTACCATTTGAGAATCACAAAGAATTGGCGCACCCTTGGTTAATGCGGCGCGTCCCGCTGCGACTGCATCGGATGAAGCAGCTAAATCTTCTATAATATCTGTCATGCCACAGGCGTGAATCAGCCTTACTGCCACGAGGGCTAAATCTTCAGATAATCCTTCTAGTTTCGCTTCCTCTCGAATCATCGCAAAGGATTTGCGGTAAATTTTATCGCCATTGCGAATATAATCAATCATGGGAGAATGAAGAATGGAGAATTGGGAATTGAGATAAAGATGCGCAAGTGGCTGTCAATTGTGGGCATCGGCGAGGATGGACTGCTGGGGGTTAACCCGGTCGGGCGATCGCTGATTGACCAAGCAGAGGTCTTAGTCGGTGGAGAACGTCACTTAGCCATGCTACCAGAAGATTCACGGGAAAAACTTTTCTGGACTTCTCCTATTGCAGATTCAATCAATGAAATCATCCGTCGTCGCGGGCAAGCTGTCTGCGTTCTGGCCAGTGGCGATCCGATGTGCTATGGTATTGGAGTTACCCTCACCCGCCGGATCGCGATCGCCGAAATCACGATCGTACCATCTCCCTCAACCTTCAGTCTAGCCTGTAGTCGTTTGGGTTGGTCCTTAACGGATGTGGAAACCTTGAGTTTGTGCGGTCGCGACCCGGCTTTATTGAATGGGGTACTTTATCCAGGGGCGAGATTATTACTGTTGAGTGCCGACGGACGGACCCCTGCAACAGTGGCTAAACTCTTGACTTCCAAAGGATTTGGTGATAGTAAAATGGTGGTTTTAGAACGGATGGGCGACCCCAAGGAACGATCGATCTCCGGCATTGCTTCTTCCTGGAATGCCACGGATATAGCTGATTTGAATGCGATCGCGATTACCTGCATCCCCTGTAATCCTTTAATCCCCGCATCTCGCGTTCCCGGACTCCCCGATACTGCTTACCACCATGACGGACAGTTGACAAAACGGGAAGTTCGTGCCATGACTCTGTCGGCCCTGGCACCCTCCCCAGGACAACTTTTATGGGATGTGGGGGCGGGTTGCGGTTCCATTGGGATTGAATGGATGCGGTGCGATCGCCGTTGTCAAGCTGTGGCGATCGAACGGCATCCCACGCGCTTACAATATATAGCAGATAATGCGATCGGCCTCGGAACGCCGGATCTGAAAATCATCCCAGGATCTGCCCCAGAGGCGTTAACAGATTTACCTCAACCAGATGCTATTTTCATCGGCGGAGGATTAACTGTTCCAGGGTTATTGGAAATCTGTTGGCAGGCCCTGCCTGTGGGAGGCAGGTTGGTGGCCAATGCTGTCACGGTAGAAGGGGAACAAAAACTGTTTGAGTACCAAGGTAAATGGGGCGGTATCTTGATACGAATTGCGATCCAGCGGGCCGAACCGGTGGGTAAATTCACGGGTTGGAAGGCAATGGCCTCAGTAACCCAGTGGACCGTAGGGCGGGGAGATCGCCTGCCCGGAGAAGGAACTAGAAAAAGTAAAATAAGATAATAAGAGATTATTCTAGAGTTTGATGGCGCGAAAGGTTATCCAATCCCTAATATAGAGACTGTACTCAATTGTAAGAAGAGAGAGATGGATGACCATATTTTTCGTAACGCCAGATGATGATCGCGTCACGGGTACCCCAGACAGGGACCAGATATCGGGCCTGGGAGGTGCAGCGTAAGCAGCAGATTCCGAGGGAGAAAGTTGGCCAAGAGCGCTCGCCAACTGCTAGAAGAGGGGATAGTTATAGAGCCCTCACTAGGAGTAAGTGCCGGCGGGATGAGAGGTAGTTAGTAAAGAAAATATTAAGGAAAAGGAGCAAGCAAAGCCTACCAAGATAAGATAGTTAGAGGTGCAGCGTAAGCAGCAGATTCCGAGGGAGTTAGTTGGCCCGCTCGCCAACTGCTAGAAGAGGGGCTAGTTGTAGAGCCCCCACTACGAGTAAGTGCCGGCGGGATGAGAGGTGGTTAGTAAAGAAAATATTAAGGAAAAGGAGCCAGTAAAGCCCACCAAGATAAGATAGTTAGAGGTGCTCGGTAAGCAGCAGATGAGGAAGTAAAGATGTTATTTTGGTAACGGGGGCACTAAGATAATTACTGCTGAATATGCATTGGAATTTGGCAAGCATACTGACGATAAAATGGCTTTGGCGGGTTGTTTTTAATCGGATAACCGAGAGGTAGTAAGTAAGGTAGTAAGTATCCAAGGAAAAATTTTAGGAACGGTATTTCAAGCATTTCAGTCTCCTGACTGCTAGAAGGAAGCAACAGACTTCTCCGTATTGAAAGTAATGTGTAAATATTTATGTCCACGTACTTAGCAACTGGAGTAAATTATTAATGATAAAACAGCAACATTTTCAGTATCTTGTTTTGGGTGCAGGACTCAGATAACCTGCCTGCAAATAGCAACTTTGTCCCCAGTTCCATTGCATTAACCTCGCGTACTCCATCACCGACATTGGACATTGATGGGAATGGAGTTATAGATGCGTTAACTGACGGCCTTGTGGCCATACGTTATCTCTTCGGGTTCAGGGGAGAGACTTTGACTGAAGATGTTGTAGGTGAAGGTGCCACTCGCGATACATCAGAAATTGTTACCTACTTGGATGAAATGGGGGACATGATGTTAGATGTAGATGGCAATGGCACGGCAGGAGCGTTAACTGATGGCATTTTATTCGTGCGCCATGCTCTCGGGTTTTCTGATCAGGCTTTGATCTCGGGTGCAGTAAGCGAGGATGCCACTCGTACTACTGCTTCGGCAATTAATGAGCACCTGCAATCTTTTGGCATGATGTAAGGCCTTATTCCTTTCCTTCCCGGGCTCCGCCTGGGAAGGCGCGGTTGGGGGGGGAACTGGGTCCGATAATTAACTGTTATTTTAGTACATTATAACTTCTAAATAGCTAACCCGCTGCATATAAAACCCTCAAAATATCTGTAAAGTCTAAGTGGGTAATTCAGATTTTTTTAACTAGGTCGCAAGTTAGGTTTGTATAATGGTCCCACCTGGGTGGATTATCTAGCTGAAGGTTTGGGCATAACGGTTACTCCCTCCTCTCAATTGTCGGTATTATACCCCAGAAGACCTATACCTTCTCCGATCACGGTGACGCGCAATGGTCCGATCGTCAGCCCCTTCTTTAACGGTACCCTTAATGATAACAGCGTCAATTTTGCCTTTGGTGGCTCCCAAACGGGAACAGCTGGATTTGGAGAATTTGGTGCTTTCATACCGGGAGTGCTGAAGCAGGTTAATTGGTTCCGGAGGGACTTGGCCCGTGAGGGCGTGAGGGCGGACTCGGAAGCACTCTATATTCTGTGGGCGGGTCCCAATGATTACCAGAGTGTTCCCACTCCGGTTCCGCTTTTCTCTGCGCAAGAGTCGGTCGGCAATATAGAAAGGGCCCTGTCGGCACTCTACAATCTCGGTGCGAGAAATTTCCTAGTACCTAATTTACCAGATTTAGGAAAGACTGCTCGCGCCCTCAGTCGAGGGACTGAAGAGTCAACCCGTCTCAGCACCGTGACGATATTGCATAATTTCCTCTTGGAAGATACTCTCAGTGATTTGAGTCAGTCTTTACCCGGCATTAACATCATCCCATTGGATGTTTATTCCCTATTGCAGGAAACCCTGGCCAATCCAGAGCAGTTTGGTTTTACGAACGTGACCGAACCTTGGCTATAAAATCGAACTGGAAGGGATACCCGAAGAAGAACCTCCCTTTATTGTCTTTTGGAATTTCAATCACTTTCTGGTGGTGGAAGGGTTCGACAAAACCTGGGTTTTTCTCAACGATCCTGCTAGCGGACGGCGGCAGGTTTCCTGGGAAGAATTCGATCGCAGCTTTACTGGCGTAGCTTTAGAAATAAGACCGGGGCCAGAATTTACCAAAGGCGGACGCAAACCCAGCATGTTCTTATCCCTGTTCGATCGCTTGCGCGGGTCTTTCGGGGCAATTTTGTATTTAATCTGCGCTGGTTTTCTCCTGGTCGTTCCCGGTTTGGCCCTGCCCGTCTTCAGTCAAATATTTGTCGATCGCATCCTGCTGGAAAACATGACCGACTGGTTGCGACCTTTACTCTTAGGCGATCGCGACCCTGTTGCAAGGGATAATCACCCTACTGCAACTGCGCTTTTTACGCAAATTAAAAGTGAAGTTAGCGGTGGAAATGTCGGCAGGCTTTTATCAGCACGTACTAAATTTGCCCGCCCGGTTTTACGCCCAAAGGTTTGCCGGGGAAATTAGCAGTCGGGTGGGGATTAATACGGATGTGGCCGACGTGCTGTCGGGAGAATTGGCGGGGGTTTATCGCGATTTGCTGGGTGCCGAGGCCGAATAATTCTCTCACTTCGCTGTCAGCCCGCCGGTTGAAACCGACTAATAGGATAATGCTAAAAAAATTGTAGCATGTCTTTACAAAATGGTATAAGTAGGTTGGGTTGACCCACGAAACCCAACCCCTGTATCTGGTGCATAGTGCATATTAGCGAAATCTCACTCCCATTGGAGACGATGCCAAAATATGTTAACTCAACAGGTTTCATAAGAAGTGAAAGCCATTTTTGCCGACCTTATCTCAATCCTTGCTGTCGCAAAAAAGCATCTGTCCACTTCGCATCGTTTTCCGATAATCGCGGCACCGGGTTTTTACTGTAATCTATTTTTAAGTCGTAGCCGCCAACCTCATAGATCTTAGCTAATAAAGCTCGTAAATCTATAACTGGTTCCGGATCTTCTGGGCGCAATGGCACTGGAAAAGAACTTATTTGATTTTGGATCTTAAAAGCATATAAATCTGCTTGGGGTCGCTGGTGACCGCGACTCACTAAAATTCGGTAATGACTAGAAATTACCTTGTTGTCGATCGGCATTGCTTCTCCCGATCGCAGCAAATCGATTTCCACAAAATTAGTCAAACTACCTAATATTTTCTCCCGCTTGGCCAGATAAGCATCCCGTCCTTTTCCCGATCGCTTATTTACAGGAGATAAAACTTCCAGCGCCGTTACAACTTCTTTAGTTGCTACTTCCTTAATTTCTAAATACCCTTGTCGAACAGTTACCGGCACCGGTAGCGTTACTTTTATGGGTGCCGTTGGGGGTGCCGCCACTGCTACTTGAGATGTGGCCGGACTTGAGGTGCTGATTTGACCTCTTTTCGATAGCACCGACACATCGGGAATACCCACCAGCAGAGATTGTTCGTCGCTGGTTTCATACATTCGCACTTCTAAGGACACTGAATATTTAGGACGCAGTTCCACAGATAATAAGTCCGCGATCGCCACAATGAGCCGATGATGGACTCCCGGCCAGAGTTCGGGATGTTCTAAATAAGGATCCATACCTGGAAATGGAGATGACATAGGTGTTTTTCCTTTGGGTTTAAGTTATTATTAGATTATAATATTATCTCAGCAGCTTGTCAACTTTCATGGCCCTGGCTCCACCGGCACCTCATATGGCCCCGATCGCCCGATCGCCCCCGCCATTCGTTTAGCCTCGGCCAACCTATCAATTTTTATGGGTTCGTGAGGAAATCCCTTGCGGTTATGGGACATCACTGGTAAGATATTTACAGTAGGTGCTACGGTCCTATCCCCGTTCCTTGGCCCAGCGAGGGTTTGTTATGATTCGTATATTCAAACAGGAGAAGAAAAACGAACAGCATCTTTGACGAACTTTCCCAGTATAGACAGCAACTCGATTTACCACCTGCGGGTAGCGAAGCGGACAGATCGACCATAGCTAAACTATAAATAAGCGGTTTCAGTTTCTTCGGTATCAATTCTGGCAGTAATCCTAATTCTCGCGAGATAACATTAAGAGTTAATCCCATCACCAAAACCCATGCAGAAGCTGATGCTTTTCAGCAAGCAGCAGACGCAGGAGTTAGAGGTCGGAAAGCTCGTTTAATAGTAGACCGCGACCTTTGTGCTGCTTGCGGGCTGCGTGGAGGAGTCAATTCTATGGCTTGGCAATTAGGTATAGAAGAATTAGACATCGTTACCCCTAGTGGTAGCAAAACGATAATGGTTAAACCACCAAAAACAAGAATAAAATAATGTTTGTATTAGACTTATCCGTTGAAAAATGGGTTGGCCCTCTCGATGAAGGCCATCTCATCGAAAACCCAACTTGGCAACAAATAGAATCAGCGATCTGCGAATTAGATGGCAAAACCAAAACTTTAGTAACTTTGGGGGCCGATGAAGAAACTTACATGACTATTGGTGGCGGGGAAGGAGGTAAATATATTGTTAGCGTCACTTTTGATAACATCGATTTCTATAATTCGGTCGATCGCTCCCTTGGGTCGAAAATGGAAAAGCTGGTTGTTGGCGGACAATTGGGTAATTATCCAGCTAAAATATCTGTAGACCTACAGACGGCTTTGTTAGCAGCTCAAACTTTTGCCCGATCGGGTGAACTTGAAGAGTCAGTGACTTGGGAAAATTCGGAGTCCTTAGCGATGGTGGGATCTGCGAGGTAAGATGACGGGAAGACGATCGCTTTTACCCCGATCGCCCGATCGCCGCTTTTGTTTCGTTTTGCCTCAGCCAACCTACCAATTTTTATAGTAATGTAATGTATTTAGCTATACAAATGTAGTCAATGAGCAAGAGATAGCGTTATCCCATTTTGAAAAAAAATGCAACAATTAGTTTAAGCCTTATGGTATTATGGTATTATGACATTATGATATTATGATATTATGGTATTAGTCGGTTTTAACCGACTTTAGCTATTAGCCGGGGGTTTGAACCCCCGGCGGGCTGACAGCGAAAGCGAAGTGGTTGTGCGACAATTTACGGGATTTGCAGTAGCGTGAATGATTCTGTAAACAATGAATAACCAAGCATTCCGAGAACTCACATCCATCCTTAATCCTACTATCGACTCTCACGAGGGAGATAGCCCGTTGTTAATCGCAATGGGGGCGGTGGCCAAAGCATTAGGCATTACCATTCTTCCGCCCAAGGGCAACAAGCACGGGACGAACTCCCCGGAAGCTATTGCCCGCGCTTCTGGGTTTCAAGTGCGGCCCATTACCCTTGATGAGGGTTGGTGGCAGTGGGATAGCGGCCCGATGTTAGGATTTATCGCAGCAGAAGCAGAAAAACGCCCGGTGGCGCTGTTGCGGAAAAACGGCGATCGGGGATATGAAATCTTTGACCCCATTAGTTTTAAGCGCATTCCCGTCGGTGGCGCTACCGCTAAATATCTGGAACCCACTGCTTATGCCTTTTATCGACCCTTCCCAGATAAGCAACTGGACGCGAAAGATATTCTCCAATTTGCCTTTTGACGCCGATCGCCCGATATCCTTAACATGGTTTTATTTGGAATATTGGCTTCTTTGTTCGGAATGTTAATACCCCAGGCAACTGCCCTCCTGATAGATTATGTGATTCCCGATGCCCAGGGGGAGTTGCTAATGCAAATAGCGATCGGGTTGTTGGCGGTTAGTTTGGCCGTGACCGCACTAGAACTGACTAGAGGTATGGTGACTCTGCGGTTGCAAACTGCTATGAGTGCGGACACTCAAGCGGCGGTTTGGGACCGACTGCTGAAACTGCAACTGTCGTTTTTTCGCCAATATGCCACTGGAGATATCTACAACCGGGTGTCGGCAATCTCTCAGATAAGCAGTCGCCTCAACAGCACCATTATGACAACCCTGCTGACTAGCTTTTTCTCTCTGTTAAATCTGGGTTTGTTGTTTTACTACAGTTGGTCCCTCGCTTTGGTAGCTTTGGCGGTTGCTGTCATTACTAGCGTTCTCACCATCATCGTTGGGATAATTACTCGCCAGAAGTTCCGATCGTTGCAAGAGTTGAGCGGTGAAATTGTCGGATTAATGGTGCAAACTATCAACGGGATATCCAAGCTGCGAGTGGCGGCGGCCACAGACCGGGCCTTTGCACGTTGGGCCAAGAAGTACGGCCAGCAGGTGCAACTGCTCCTCTCAACTCAACGGGTAGAGGATTTTTTAGCATTGTTTAATACGGTGATGCCTGGGGTGACTTCGATGGTGTTGTTTTCCTTAGCAGTAGTCGTCATTAGCCAATCTCCCCTAGGGGATGAGGGCTTGTCAACGGGGCGGTTTGTGGCTTTCAATGCCGCTTTTGGCACCTTTATCGGCGGCACCACCAGTTTCAGCAATACTGTCATCGATCTGTTGCAGATTTCCGTGTTGTGGGAACGGACCCAACCGATTTTACACGCTGTATCGGAAACAAGCAGCCAGGGGGCCGACCCAGGAGAATTGTCCGGGGCGTTGAAGTTGGATAATGTTTCCTTTCGCTACGGGCCCTCACGCCCTTTGGTGTTGGATGGGTTGACTTTAGAAGCTACACCGGGGGAATTTATCGGCATTACCGGGCCCAGTGGCAGCGGTAAGTCCACCATCGTGCGGTTATTGCTGGGGTTTGAAAAGCCAACATCGGGGGTCGTAATGTATGACGGGCGAGATTTGGCGACTTTGGATATAGCAGCGGTGCGCGGGCAGTTGGGAGTGGTGTTGCAGAAAAGTCGCTTGATGGGGGGTTCCCTTTGGGAGATTATCGCCGGGGGGGCGATTATTTCCATTGATGAAGCTTGGGGGGCGGCGGCGATCGCCCAATTAGCTGCCGATATTTCCGAGATGTCCATGGGGATGCACACGGTGATTTCTAAGGGTGGGGGGAACTTGGGGGCAGCGGCAGCGGTTGTTAATTGCTCGGGCCTTGGTGAGCAGACCGAAGATTATAATTTTCGATGAGGCGACTTCGGCCTTGGATAATCGCACTCAGGAGTTGGTGACTGAGAGTTTAGAAGGATTGGGGATGACGCGGATAGTGGTCGCCCATCGGCAGAGTACAATTCGGAGGTGCGATCGGGTTTATCGGGTAGGAGTTCCGGGGTAATTTCCTGTAAGTGGCGCTGCGGTGTCTCCTGGGAGACACCGCGCGTTAAAATTATCATCAAATAGTTCATGAGAGTCAATCTATGATGACCACCCAAGAAATCGCCGAACGTTCTGCAAGATTGGAAGCGCGAGTCACCAGTTTAGAGGCCGAACTGGCACAAATGAAACAGATCCTCTCTTTATCCCTTACTCAGCACAACCCTTGGTGGTTAAATGTTGCAGGTAGCTTCCAAAACGATCCTACCTTTGATGAAGCAATTCGCCTCGGACAAGAATGGCGTCAGGAAGCTGAATAGATTTGAGATAATGTGCAATGTATATTCTCGATACAGGCGATTAAAAAACATTCGGGATTAGAACAATCAAAAATAGATCTGCTTACGAAAAGTAATCTAAAAAATCAGATCGAACGACGAGCAGCCTTTAATAATTGATAATGCTCCCTACTCGGCGGGAACCCCCGACTGAAAACCGGTTTAACTTTTGAAAATCCAACAGCCGCATCTAAACATCCTGCTAGTAACGGGCGGAAGAACGCGGTGCTACTGAAGAGGAAATTAAAGATGCAAACTCCAACTTGACGTGCAATTCCAGCTCAAGAAATTCTCTCAAGTAAAAGGCCATCTATTTTCTTTTTTGTTTCTGATGATATCGTTTTATTGGTAGGGTTTTCAACAAATTGCCTGCCACAGTCTTTACACTTATGTTTTTGCTTTTTGTTATGGAGGGGCGAAGCCTTCGGGCAAAATGACGGCAACGGAGACGAAATTTTTAGCCCCGAATGCTTCGCCCCTACCGTTTTTTACTGTTCGCTCACTTTGACAGTGGGGACAAGAAGGTCGCAAGCATAAATCTGATGATGTGTTCATAAATTTAGACATTGTTTTTACCAATAACAATATAGCATTGTGACAACTAATTATACATGATTATCTCTGATATTTTTGATAAATTAAACTTATCAATGGTAATGAAAAATGTTATATTATCCCTTTGAAAAGTAAGGATTAATAGAGGGATAAAATGTTATCTCACTACATATTTATCACTACCAACGTTCGGAGTAAACCTTCGGAGTAAACCTTCGTAGTAAACCTTCGGAGCAAACGTTCGTAGTAAACGTTCGTAGTAAACACTGAAGTGTTTCCCCGTGCCCCGTTCAGGGGCACGGAGGGTTCCCGGAGCACGCACCCAGCTATCAACGGGTTTTGACCACACCCGAGGGAGATTGGTACATTGGCACGTTCTTGAGTTATGATGGAAGTAAGTAAGTTAAGATGATGATGTAGCAATCGGCAAGAATCAAAAACCATGACTATTGCAGCTATTAAAACCCCCCCTGTTGTTTATCCAGAACCAGACGGCGAGCCTATGGCAGAAAGCGATCCCGCCCGTAAATATCTAGTTTATGGCGTTGAGGCCCTCCAAGAATATTTTAGTCACCGCCCGGATGTTTACGTTACGGGCAATCTCTGGCTATCTTACACCAAAGGCGTTCCTAGTGCGGCGGTCTGTCCCGACGTATTTATAGTCTTTGGGGTAGAAAACCGCGAGCGCCAAAGTTACAAGGTCTGGGAAGAAAATGGCAAAACACCAGATTTTGTTCTGGAAGTGACTTCTAAAAAGACCTACCGTAAGGACGAAGAAGAGAAACCGGACATTTACGCTTCTCTGGGGTCTCGGAATATTTCCAATATGACCCCACGGGAGATTATATCAACCCACAGATCAAAGGACGGCGTTTAGTGGGCTCGCGCTATCAAGTTCTCACTCCCTCGCGCACCGAAGATGGAACGCTAGTTTTCTTTTCTGTTGTGTTAGGATTGGAGATGCGGCTGCTTCCGGATGGTCGGTTGCAGTTTTTCGATCCTAAAACTGGAGAGTATTTACGAACTCCTCAAGAGTCGGAACGAGAGCGAGTGCGGGAAAAAGAACTGGCCGCACAAGAACGAGAACGGGCCGAACGCGAAAAAGAACTGGCGGCTCGCGAACGAGAACGGGCCGATCGCGAAAAAGAACGGGCCGATCGCGAAAAAGAACTGGCCGCACAAGAACGAGAACGGGCCGAACGACTGGCCGCCCGATTGCTCGAACTAGGAATAGATCCTGACCTTAAGAATTAATTGTCACCCAAGTTGCCGACCTCGGTGGACAAAAATATTTACAGATTCACTCCTAGTTGGCTTAACAGATCGATGGTGGGCGATGCCCACCATCGATCTTGAGTTAGAATAGCAGTAAATAAGCTAAGATAATGATATAGCAATCGACAAGAAATCAAAAACCATGACCATTGCACCTGAAAAAAACCCGATCGCTTATCCCGAACCAGACGGGGAACCGATGGCAGAAAGTGACGCGACCCGCAAATATCTAGTTTATGGGGTTGAAGCACTGAAACAATATTTTCGTCACCGGTCAGATGTTTACGTTTCGGGGAATTATGGGTATCTTATGAGGAAGGGGTTCCCGAGGCGGCTGTCTGTCCGGATGTGTTTGTAGTATTTGGGGTAGAGAAACGTCAACGGGAAACTTATCATGGTTCAATTAGCTCAGTCTAGTTGTTTACTGATTAGATTATAGGAGATGTAATTGATTTCGTCCAAGCGATCGGGGGTGGGCCGCCGCCCACCAGAGTAATTACATGATTTTCTCCAAACCGTAAACCAAAGTCTTCAACTGCAATATTTTGCGAATTGCTAGCAACACGCCCGGCATATAGCAATAGCGATCGCTCGTATCGTGACGCAAGGTATAGATTTGCCCCTGGGCACCAAAAATAACTTCCTGATGGGCAATCAAACCCGGTAACCGGACGCTATGAATGCGAATCCCTTCATCAGCCAAACTCCCCCGGGCCCCAGCTAACTTTTCCGTTTCTGTCACCGAGGGTGGGTTGAAAGTTTTGCCCATTTCTGCTAGCATCTGAGCAGTCTTAACGGCGGTACCGCTGGGGGCGTCCGCTTTTTGATTGTGGTGCAGTTCGATGATTTCCACGTGATCGAAATATTTAGATGCTTGCAGGGCCGCTTGCTGCAACAACACCATGCCAATGGAAAAATTGGGGATAATTAAACATCCCGTACTAGCTTTATCGGCAAATTCAGCTAACTCGGCAATTTGCGCGGGACTCAAACCCGTAGTCCCGACCACAGGCCGAATGCCATAGGCGATCGCCGATCGGACATTATCGTAAACTGAGTCAGGATGGGTAAAGTCAACTATCACGCCCAGTTGTTTTTCCTGTGCCGCAAAGGCCAACACTGACTCTAATTGATTGAGGATCGGCACTTCCACAGCACCGCATCCCGCCACTTCCCCAACATCCTGGCCGTTAAATTTCGGGTTGTTGTCAACAGCGCCCACCAAGGTCATATCCTCTGCTTGCGCCACCGCCTTAATCACCTCGCGTCCCATTTTGCCAGCAGCACCATTAACAACTACGGGAATGGGTTGATTACTTGTCATCGGTCAAAAGTCCTTTATCCTCAGTTGAGAGTTAACTGTTATCATAGCCCAAGTTGCTACCTATAAAAAAATAAACCCTAGGATGGAGTATTTGAGAAAAATAGAGCCTAAAATGAAGAATATAGTCTATATTGACACTGTCAAACGGCAGGGGAGAGCTTCATTGTGTTTGTGTAGGTCGTAACTTGAGTTATCATATTCGATAGCTATCATATTGAACTTATGGACAAGCAAACCCTTTATAACCTGGTAGTGGGTGATTTTTTCTGGATGCGCCTGCTGCGTTTAGCTGCTCTAATCTATGGCACGATCTGCTTGTATGGCATCTTCTGGTCCGATCGGATGATTTTTCAACCCCATCCATCCAGCTATCGGGACACAGATAAGATTATCAAACTCAAATCAGGCCCTGACCTGCAAATCTCAGCCATTCACCTGCCCAACCCTGCTGCGACCTACACCATTCTCTACAGCCACGGGAACGGGGAAGACTTGGGAGACATAGATCCCACCTTGCGAAATTTGCAATCTTTGGGCTTTGCTGTCTTCGCCTACGACTACCAGGGTTATGGTACTAGCCAGGGAAAACCCTCCGAACGCAACACTTATGCAGATGTTAATGCGGCTTACAACTATCTGACCCAAAGCTTGGGGATTCCTCCTAGTCAGATTATCGCCTATGGACGTTCTTTAGGTGGAGGTCCGGCCGTTGACTTAGCAGGGCGTCAACCAGTTGCTGGTTTAGTGGTAGAAAGCACCTTCATCACCACATTTAGAGTCAGAACCCGCATTCCCATTGTCCCCTTTGACAAATTTGACAATCTTGGCAAGATTAAAAATGTTCGTTGTCCAGTTCTGGTAATTCACGGCACAGCTGACCGAACTATCCCCTTTGCCCACGGACAGAAACTCTATGCAGCTGCTGGAGAACCCAAACGCTTTCTACAGGTTTTGGGTGCAGGTCATAACAACCTGCATAGCTTTGCTGGTGAAGATTATGACAAAACAATGCTTGATTTTGCTCAACTGGTTAGCCAGTCTCATCCCATCGGCGTAACAAAACATCGTGATTATACTGAGAAATAACAACCGACAACTGACAACTGACAACTAACATAGGTAATTTTGTGGTGAGCCTGATTGCTGATTTGAAGTCCGCGACGGTAGGAACCCTAGCTAGTCCTACTGTAAATTATGCTACGCGCCGTGCGGTTTTTCCCTTCACTGCTATAGTGGGGCAAGAAGATATGAAACTGGCGCTGCTGTTGAACGTGATTGACCCCAAGATCGGAGGGGTGATGATTATGGGCGATCGGGGTACTGGCAAGTCTACTACCATCCGGGCCCTCGCAGACCTGTTGCCAGAAATAGAAGTGGTCGCCGATGACCCCTTCAACAGCCATCCGGCGGACCCGGAACTGATGTCTGATGAAGTCAAGCAGCGGATAGAACAACATGAAGAAATTCCCGTGGTCCGTAAAAAGGTGATGATGGTAGACTTGCCTCTCGGGGCGACAGAGGATAGAGTCTGCGGTACGATCGACATTGAAAAGGCTCTTTCGGAGGGCGTCAAGGCTTTTGAACCGGGACTGCTGGCCAAAGCAAATCGCGGTATTCTTTACGTGGATGAGGTCAACCTCCTGGACGATCATTTAGTTGACGTGCTGCTAGACTCCGCCGCTAGTGGTTGGAATACTGTCGAACGGGAGGGAATTTCCGTGCGTCACCCGGCCAGTTTCGTGCTGGTGGGTTCTGGTAATCCCGAAGAAGGAGAACTGCGCCCTCAATTGCTCGATCGCTTTGGCATGCACGCGGAGATCCGGACTGTCAAAGATCCTGCTTTACGAGTGCAAATTGTCGAACAACGATCGGCTTTTGACCAAAATCCCCCGGAATTTATGGAAAAACACCGCGACACCCAAGCAGAACTGCAAAATCAATTGGTAACTGCTCGGAAACAGTTGCGGTCCGTTGAGATAGATTACGACTTGCGAGTGCAAATCTCCCAAGTTTGCTCTCAACTGGATGTGGATGGTTTGCGAGGCGATATTGTCACTAATCGTGCGGCCAAAGCTTTGGCAGCTTTTGAAGGACGCACAGAAGTTACAGTTGATGATATCGGGCGCGTGGTAACTCTCTGCTTGCGCCACCGACTGCGCAAAGATCCTTTGGAATCAATTGATTCTGGAACCAAGGTGCAAAAGGTATTTTGCCAGGTATTTGACCTAGAAATACAAGAAAACGACAAGTAGTTGGGAGCCCCTCGTTCCCAGGCACTGCCTGGGAACGAAAATCTAGAGGCTCTGGCTCCCCGCCCGGGTCAGAGGGTCTCCCCGCCCGAGTTAGGTGAGCTCCGCAATCTACTTGACAAAAATGAAGTTTCCATTAATTCCCGTCCCCACAGAGACGCTAACAGACATCCTAAACCTCCCCGCCCGGGTCTGAGGATCTCCCCGCCCGGGTCTGAGGGTCTCACCGGCTTGCAAAACCTGTGGCTGCTTAATCATGTTTCCATTAATTCCCGTCCCCGCAGAGACGCTAACAGACATCCTAAACCTATATCCCCTCCCTTGTCAAGCACTACGCTAAAGATCCATAAGCTCAGCTTACTAGAGGTCAGAATTTAATTATTTTTTAAGGATTATTAACAAAAATTCCCCTGAGTTATGTTTTAATGGTAGTCATTATGTACAGGAGAGCGCCCTGCGATTCCCTCAAGGTCGCTATTGCGCGTCCATTCACAAATAATACAGGAGAAAACAGACAATGTTCTTTTCGTTCGGTTTTCACGGCTTCGGTTCGTTTCGGTTGTCTCCCTCTATCAACTATGGCCCCATGGACCTCAGCCTCAGCAACCGCTCCATCGACGAAAACGTCGCGGCCAACACTGTTGTCGGCACTTTCTCGACTAGCGACTGGTATATGGATCGACATACCTACCGATTTGGTAGCGGGTGCAGGAGATGCGGATAACGATGCCTTCACCATTGTCGGTAACCAACTGCAAATCAACAGTTCCCCAGACTTTGAGACTCAGTCCAGTTACAACATCCGAGTTCAAACTACCGATACGGGAGGAAAGAGTTACTCGAAGAAATTGACCATTAACATCAACGACGTTGATGAACGTCCCACCGACCTCGACCTCAGCAACAACAGCATCGACGAAAACGTCGCAGCCAACACTGTTGTCGGCACCTTCTCAACCGATACAGGGGATAGCTTTATCTACCGGTTGGTAGCGGGTGCAGGAGATGCGGATAACGATGCCTTCACCATTGTCGGGAACCAACTGGTCATCAACAGTTCCCCAGACTTTGAGACTCAGTCCAGTTACAACATCCGAGTTCAAACTCTCCATAACAATTGGCGGAATTGGCGGAATTTCCCGAATTGGTGGAGTAATTCGCCAAGTTACTCGGAGAACTTGACCATTAACATCAACGACGTTGATGAACGTCCCACCGACCTCGACCTCAGCAACAACAGCATCGACGAAAACGTCGCGCCCAACACTGTTGTCGGCACCTTCTCGACCACCGACCCCGATACAGGGGATAGCTTTACCTACCAGTTGGTAGCGGGTGCAGGAGATACGGATAACGCTGCCTTCACCATTGTCGAGGACCAACTGCTCATCAACAGTTCCCCAGACTTTGAAGCTCAGTCCAGTTACAGCATCCTCGTTCAAACTACCGATGCGGGAGGAGAGAGTTACTCGGAGAACTTGACCATTAACATCAACGACGTTAATGAAAATAGTCCGCCTGTAGCTATGGACGACAGCATCACTACTCTGGAACAAACAGCAGTCACGCTCGACGTTCTCGCCAACGACACCGACCCCGATGGCAACCCCATCCAACTCGTAGGTTATGAAACTGCTACCAACGGCACCGTTACCCATGGCACTCCAGACTCCCCGGGTAAAGACCTGCTAATTTACACCCCCAATTCAGGTTTCACGGGAAATGACAGCATCACCTATACTATATCTGATGGTAATGCTGCTTTCGACACTGCGGAGGTGAACATAACAGTAAATTCTGCCCCTGAAGAAGTTATTCAACTGAAGATCACTCCTTCAGAACCGGTCAAAGCAGTAGAACCAAACACAAGCGTCAGCTTTGATGTCAACTACTCTACCGAACCTGCGGAAACTCCCACCACAGGAATAGCCTTTCACATGCATTGGGACAGTTCTCAAGTAGCATTCGATCCAGTCACTGGTCTGACCGAGCATTTTCCTTTGGGCGCACAACCTATAAGTGCAGTCTTGGACGATCCGATCGCCAACGGGGGTTTGGACGGCGACCCGAACACAGACAAATACATCCTGCAAGCTTGGGTAGATGAAGACGGAAATTGGCCCAACAATTCTAATCCTACCCTTTACACGGCCAACTTCACAGCGTTACCAGGGTTTGAAGGGACGCAGATCAACTTTAGTGCCAACCCAGATAACCTGCCTGCAAATAGCAACTTTGTCTCCAGTTCCATTGCATTAACCTCGCCTGCTCCATCACCGACATTGGACATTGATGGGAATGGAGTTATAGATGCGTTAACTGACGGCCTTGTGGCCATACGTTATCTCTTCGGGTTCAGGGGAGAGACTTTGACTAAAGATGTTGTAGGCGAAGGTGCCACCAGCGATACATCAGAAATTGTTACCTACTTGGACGAAGTGGGGGACATGATGTTAGATATAGATGGCAATGGCACGGCAGGAGCGTTAACTGATGGCATTTTATTCCTGCGCCATGCTCTCGGATTCTCTGATCAGGCTTTGATCCAGGGTGCAATAAGCGAAGGTGCCACCCGTACTACGGCGACGGCAATTAATGAGCACATGCAATCCTTCTCAGGTGTAGTAAGCGAAGGTGCCACTGATCCGGGAATTCTAGATCCATTCTCTGACACGCAATCCAACGACTCCTTCTACGACTCCTTCTACTCCTTCGAAGTGCTGTAAAACCTTATTCCTCTCCTTCCCGGGCTCCGCCTGGGAAGGCATATTGGAGGAGGCCTAGGAGCTCTGTTAGCGTCCCTGTTTGTTAGGGACGGGAATTAATGGAAACATCATATTTTTGTCTGTCATTCCAATTCTGGTTGTTCAGCTAATTATTTCCGTCAGCTGAACTGGTCAGATCTGATCGGTAAAGAAACCAATAAGGAGAAAAGAAATGGGGTGCATCCCACTTTCGCAAGGGCGAAGCATTCGGAGAGTCCATCTGTAAACTTATATCATAATTTGTCGCCCGAATGCTTCGCCCCTACAGCTATCTTTGCAAATCTGGGATGCACCCGGCAACTTTAACTCCATCACCCCCATCACCCTGCCGGAGAATTTCGCCCGAATAGGCGACGAGACCAATTTGTATGTAGAAGATTTGGATAGTGATGGTAAGGATGAGATTCTGGTTCAAGAAAAACAAAGGGATCGGTCCCCCACCAGTCGGGTATTGTCCTGGAATGATGAGCAAAATTTCACCGAATATCCGCTCCCTGAAGTGCTTCAAGTTGACGGTCAAAACATGCAACTGTATATTGCCGATTATAATGGCAATGGGCAAAACGATAATATTCTGGTTCAGGATTCTGAAAACGATTCAGCGCTGCTATACAGCCTTTTCCTGGGGAACAATGACTACCGTCAAGGGGGAGCAGGAGACGATACCCTCACAGGGGGTAATGGAGACGACGGGCTTTACGGACACGGGGGCAACGATAGCCTCACCGGGGACAGCGGCAATGATACCCTAGATGGGGGCAGCGGTCGTGATTTCCTCCATGGCGGAACTGGAAACGATATCCTCAGTGGGGGTGACGAACATGATTGGCTTTACGGCAATGAGGGCAGTGATACTTTTGTCTTGGTCTCCTGGGGCGCGGATGGGGATTTATGGGATGTTATCGGCGACTTTGAGGATGGCAAGGACTTAATCCGGTTAGAAGGAGGCGTGAGAGACTTGAGTTTTGCTGATTTAGAAATTATCTCTGACGGCGGTGATACTTTGATCAGGTCTTCTGAGGAAGAGTGGAAAATATTGGCATTTTTGTGGGGAGTTGGTCCTGGGCAAATTGATGCTTCTGATTTTATTTAGTTACGGTAACGCCGTTGTTCTCCCTGGGGGGCTCCTTGACCGCTGGTGTAGGGAACCCGTTGGTAGCTGGGTGCCAGGTGCGTTCCCACGGCTTCGGGGCCGTAGCCGCTTATCAACCGGTGAAATTGTCAGAATTTTACCTTTTCTTTACCAACTGCCCCTAAGTACATAGGCAAAATTCTTTTGATATTTTTTCCAAAGCTGAGAGGGGAGTAGGGAGCAGGGAGCAATGTTTGCACAAAGGTGAATGTCAACAGTTTAGACAATGGCGGCTTCCAGATAGCCGGTATCAACAAGGACCAAGCCAACCTCCTACATGACTCAGTTGGGGGAACCTGTCCAGATCTGCTAGTGGGGACGATCGATGTCTCCTGTGTGCCGTATGTCCCTTCGATGTCTACCGTTCCGGAAAAATCGGGATGCATGACAAAAACCCCGAAGACATCGCAGAGACATCAAAGGGTCATATCGATTAAGGGTTAATCATTGTTGCTGTTCTCAAGGACACCAATCAGCGCTTCACCCATAGCGCGACAACCCAGCATTTTCATGCCCAACGTTCCGGCGTCTTCCGCCTGCTCTTGTCCTGAAGGACTCGGCATGCTCCAGACACCGCCGGAAAAATCAGACATGATATCACCCGTGCGATATCCCCCATCCAAAACTTGCATCACTGCTTGTTCGATTTTATCGGCGGCTGCGGGTTCGTTTAACCCATATTTTAACATCATCGCCGCACTCAATGCTTGAGCTAAGGGATTGGCTTTATCTTGTCCCGCGATATCGGGTGCGGAACCATGTACGGGTTCAAATACCCCCGGACCCGATGCCCCTAAACTAGCTGATGGTAACATGCCTATACTGCCCGTGAGCATGGCTGCGGCATCGGAGAGGATATCGCCAAAACAGATTACCCGTCACGATCGTATCAAACTGTTTGGGCGCGCGCACTAACTGCATGGCGGCATTATCTACGTAAAGGTGAGAGAGTTCTACATCCGGGTATTCTGAAGATAAAAGGATAATACGATCGCGCCAGAGTTGGGAGACTTCCAAGACATTGGCCTTATCCACGGAACATAGCTTACCGCCCCGCTTGCGAGCAGTTTCAAAGGCGACCCGCCCGATGCGATCGATCTCAGCTTCAGTATAAGCCATAGTATTCACGCCCCGCTGTTCACCCGTTTCCGTAGCAAAGACTCCCTTGGGTTTGCCAAAATAAATCCCACCTGTCAATTCGCGCACCACCATAATATCTACCCCTGCCACTACCTCTCGCTTCAAGGTGGAAGCATCAACCAACTGAGGTAATATCGTCGCGGGCCGGAGATTGGCAAATAAACCCAAACCCGATCGCAGTCCCAGCAGTCCCGTTTCTGGGCGCTGATGGCGGGGAAGGTTATCCCACTTGTAACCCCCGATCGCGGCCAGTAACACGGCATCGCTGTTACGGCACATTTCCAGGGTGTCAGCGGGCAGAGGTTCTCCGGTGGCATCGATCGCGACACCCCCCATCGGGGCTTCGGAAAATTCAAACTGGATATCGCATTGCTTGCCAATGACTTTCAGGACTTCTACTGTCACAGCCATGATTTCCGGACCAATGCCGTCGCCCGGGAGTAAGGTAATGCGGTATTTTTTGGTCATCTTCACTCTTATTGCTTACTAGCTGTTATCATACTCTATAAAATGTACTGTATGAGCTTTCCTCTCGTTCCCAAGTTCTACCTGGGAACGGTCTTCTGAGGCTCCCGCCTCCTATCATGGCATAGGTGCAGAGTCAAGTCGGGAATATTTTTAAGAAAATGGTATAACAAATGGTAGACGCGAGTAAACTGACTTTAGAACAGATTATCACACTGGGAATAGACGCTCTTGCTGAAAGTCTCGGTCCTGCGGGGATGGGGCGTTTCATGGAACAGTTTGAGAAAGGGAGTGGAGATTATACGCGCGATCGGGATAAAATTTTGGGCAATAGCACCCTGGAGGAAATATTTGCCCAGATCCAGCAGCGGCGACAACGGCAGACTGAAGGTTCAAAGTCTCCCCGGACCCAATTCCAAAAACGCGATCGATGTTCGCCAGCTAACTCTAGCACAAATTAGGGAACTGGGAATAGAGGTGCTGACCTTGGCCCTTGGCCGATCGGGCAGGGAGCGATTTCTGCAAAAATTAGAAATGGACAATGGTGATTATTACAGACTCAATAAGGATAAATGGCTATCCAATCTTACCTTTAACTATATTCACGATCGCATCGCCGCCCTGACAGCTACTACTCCCGCAAATCATGGCAATGATATCACAAATGAAGCCAATAAACAATCGCGTTTGTAAAGTTTTGTAAAATTAGGTTAAAAGATTGTTCGGGAGAGATAGAGGGCATTATAATAGGAAAGAGTTGCGGGAAAATTTCCAAGTGGGTAAGTTCAGTTTCAATTTCCTAAACTTATGCCCACGGCGGTAGCGAAAAGCTAGGCTAGAATGAAGCAGAACTTAGAAGCATTGCAGCTATGGCACGAGAACTGGCAATTTGCACCCGCGGACTCACTAAACAGTTCGATCGCCACATTGCGGTCAACGATATGGACTTGGAAGTGGAAATGGGTGAGGTCTACGGCTTGATTGGACCCAATGGGGCGGGGAAAACTACCCTGATCCGCATGTTGGCAACTGCTGAAGACCCCACGACGGGGGAAATCTATATAAATGGCGATCGCCTGCTACGGGACCAAAGTAACCCGACTCTCAAGCGTCGTCTAGGTTATCTCCCGGATGACTTTCCTCTATACGACGATCTCACGGTTTGGGACTATCTGGACTATTTTGCCCGTCTCTACCAACTGCGAGACCCCCATCGCACTCAACGGCTATATGAAGTTCTGGAATTGGTGCAGCTGACGAACAAACGCAATAGTCAGATCGCAACTCTCTCCCGGGGGATGAAACAGCGGCTTTCTCTGGCCAGAACTATTATCCACGAACCAATTCTGCTACTGCTAGATGAACCGGTCTCGGGCTTGGACCCGATCGCCCGGATGCAGTTTCGGGAAATCATCAAAACATTGCAGTCAGCGGGAATGACAATTCTGATTTCCTCTCACGTGCTCAGCGACTTGGCAGAACTCTGCACCTCTGTGGGTATAATGGAATTAGGTTTTCTGGTGGAAAGTGCATCACTCAAAGAGCTTTACCAGCGTCTCAGCCAGCAGCAAATCCTCATGTCTACCCTAGAAAATACGGACGGCCTCCTTGCGGAACTAAAAAATCATCCCCAAGTTCGAGGGTGGGAACTGCTGCCAACAGCAGGCCAAGTGCGGGTTAATTTTGCCGGGGATGAGAAAGAATGTGCTACATTATTACGAGCGATCGTTGCTGCTGGCATTCCCCTAACAGAATTCCACTGCACTCAAGAAGATTTGGAAACAATATTCCTGAAATTAGACCACAAACAAGCATCATAGTCAGCGAACGGTGACAAATTATCGTAGGGCACCCACCATTCCCTCTCGTCGCTAGCTTGGCAGTCATCGAGGAACGAGAGATAAGTTATCAAAGGATACAGGAAAATGACAAATAATTTGATTGACAAGTTGGGGAATGGAATCCCCAGTTGTTCCGAGAAGTGAAAGGCAGGCTGAAAACTCGTAATTGCGCGATCGCCCTGGGAGTTTCTGTTTTTAGCCAGTTGCTATTAATCTTTGCCTTTGTGGAAAAGTTGCCTGGTCGGGGAATCGTCAGACATAGATACTGCACGGGAGGTATGGAGACGAAATATTATTATGTCAAGTATCGATGCCTGATGGACAGCTACGGCAATCCCAATATCAACTGGCAGTTGTGGTGGACGGATATCTTTATCTGGATGAGCGCGATCGGGATCTTCACTCTGTTAATAGTGGGGACATATATGCTGATTAGCGACCTGGACCGAGAAGAACGTCGCGGCACCTTGAACTTCATTCGCCTCAGTCCCCAGTCTACTCAAAGTATTTTGACTGGCAAACTGCTAGGGGTACCGATTTTGCTCTATGTTGCCAGTATCCTGGCTATGCCATTGCATCTGTGGTCGGGAGTGGCGGCGCAGGTTCCTTTGGGTCTGATTTTTACCTTCTACGGGGTAACTTTTGCCAGCTGCGTTTTCTTCTACAGTGCCGCCCTGCTGTTTGGTTTAGTCAGTTCCTGGATGGGAGGGTTTCAAGCTTGGTTTGCTAGCGGGATGATGCTATTTTTTATGACGGGCACAACTGCTATGCCGATCTTGGAAAACCCCATGGATCTGCTGAATTTGCTTTCACCCTCTACCCTGCTGGCCTATCTGGTTCCCGACCAGTTTGTAGAATACGTGCGTATTTTCGGTTCCAGTACCGATGACCTACTGTCTTACTTGCATGATTGGCGATGGTTTCACTTGCAGATCGGGAGCAATGAGGTCACGATCGCAGGGTGTATGGTGTTAAATTATGGCCTGTGGACAATCTGGATTTGGCAAGCCCTGAACCGTCGTTTCCGCAATCCGAATAGTACCACCCTGAGTAAAGCCCATAGCTATTGGTTAGTGGGGGGCTTGGAAGTTTGATGGTGGGATTTGCCCCCCTGTACGGTTCAAATAATGACTTTTCCGAAAGCTTGAGTTTATTACTGTTAGGAAATCTGTTCCTGTTTGCTGGTTTAATCGCCGCCTTGTCACCCGGACGGCAAGTTTGTATTGATTGGGCCCGTTACCGACATCAGTCAGATGCTCACCGCAAGCATCTTTGGCAGGATTTGATGTGGGGTGAAAAAAGTCCGGCGGTACTCGCGATCGCCCTGAACCTGCTCGAAGCCCATCTCATCCTATTACCCTGGATTATACTCTACCAAAACTCAGACTCCAAAATGGCGGGTATCGCCTATCTGCCTTTGAGCATCTCTATGCTGATGCTATACGCCTCGATCGCCCAGTTGATGCTATTAATGAAAACTCAGAAACGGGGGTTGTGGGCAGCTAGCACCGTAGGGGCGGCAATTTGCTTGCCACCATTTATGTTAGGGGTTTTGTCCATTTACCCAGGAGAAAATAATCTGCTGTGGATGCTTACAGCCTTTCCCTGGGCGGCTTTAAAGTACGCATCAGCCATGACGGTTATTGTCTCCTTTGTCGGACAGTTAGGGGTCGCAGGCATGTTAAACTGGCAATTGACGCGGCAGCTTCGACTTGCTGGATCGTCAGCCTTCAAAGCCCTCATCGCTGGGCGTCAGTAGCAAAGCCCGCAGTAGCGCTACCCTAAAGGGTAGCGCTACAAGAACAAAGCCTGCCTGCGCAGGCTAACTTCCTCTCTTTGCCCGGGTGTGGTCAACAACAGTTGGTACACCGGATATCCTCGCGGGGGCAGGGCGAAGCATTCGGGAAGGATATCTATCAAGTGAAGTCATCATTTCTCGCCCGAATGCTTCGCCCCTACAGGGGTATCCGACAGCTGGGATATCCCAGAAACGATCGACAGGTTTTGACCACACCCAGAGGAACCCCCCCGACATACACCATTCAATCAAATCGTTCCATCGTCATTAACATGAAATACGATCCCGAAAAACACCATCGCCGTTCAATTCGCCTACGAGGATATGATTATCGAAGTGTTGGTGCCTATTATGTCACAATTTGCTGTCACAAAAGGCAATGTTTGTTAGGTGAAATCATCAATGGCGAAATGCAACCGAATATTATCGGATCGACGGTTCAGGCAATATGGAATAGATTGCCCCATTCTTTTCCCTTTGTCGAATTGGATGCTTTTGTAGTAATGCCCAATCACGTACATGGAATTATTGTAATTAGGGAATCTACAAGCAAGCAAGTGGTTCAAGGGGTTCAAGATCGAGAAAATAATCATCCCTCACTACCTCGCGGCACAAAATCAGGTTCCTTGGGGGCAATAGTTCAAAACTTCAAATCAATAGCAACGCGCCGGGCAAACGCGATCAAGAAAAATACGGGCACCCTATGGCAGCGCGGTTTCCATGACGAGATAATTCGGGACGATCGCGCCTACGAGTACATCAGGCGATATATAATAGCCCGCCCCCTAAGCAATTCCAAATTAAAAATTCAGCAATTCTATATTGGGAAAGCAATTGAGAACAAAGGTTTCGGCGTTTCGGCCTGTGCAATTTAAATGGGCGACAGCTTATCTGCCTCCGTGGTCAAAAACAGTTGGTACACCGGAGATCCTCGCGGGGCAGGGCACCAACACCTACATATTCCCGGCAGGCGATCGCCTGTTCCCATCATCCGTTGCCTATCAGAGTTCCGCTACAACAAGCATGAATCCCGAAGCAGGCGATCGGGCCCCTAGACATCATCCTAGCATGGGTGTGGTCAAAAGTAGTTGATAGTCATTTGTTGCCGATAACTGTAGGGGCGACTGGCATTCTTGCGCAAGTGATGACATCACTTGATAGATGTCCGCGCCCGAATGCTTCGCCCTGCCCCCGCGAGGATCTTCCCGTACCAACTGTTTTTGACCACACCCCTTTGCCCTCACAGAGTCAGGAAACGAGAGTACAAATATCAATTGAGGAAAGCGGTTATGAACATGCCTTTGCTAAATCAAATGAGCGAGTGGAATGCCCAGTTTTTTAGAGAAATAAAAGGGCGGCTCAAAACTAGATCGGTGATGATTTCAGTCCTGGCATCTCTGCTGGGTCAAGCTATGCTAATGATGGTTTGTTCCCAAAGCAAATGTCTCAGATATGCTGCTGACAGATCTTGTGCTGTATATGACTGGCAGTTCCAGTGGTCGATCGCCTTCAGGTTTCTGGACTGGTGCCTGCCCTTCATCCTGCTAGTTTGCGGTGTCTATCTACTGATCGGAGATATGGCGAAAGAGAAGGGTCGCGGCACCCTGAATTTTATTCGTTTGAGTCCCCAGTCCAGCCAGAGCATTTTCCTAGGCAAACTGCTAGGAGTGCCTGTCTTGGTGTATTTAGGAGTTGGTCTAGCAATTCCTTTGCACTTGCTGTCTGGCATAGCAGATGGCAGGTCATGGACTTGGATGTTGGCCATCTATAGCCTTTGGGCGGCTGGTTGTTGCCTGTTTTATACAGCTGCTCTTTTACTAACTTTGCTGAGTAATGCCCAATTGGGAGAGCAAGCTCAAGCTGGGGTGGTGGCTTCTTGGCGAGTATGCTGGCAATGCCTTACATCAACATCATTTCGAGTAGCTGGGATTTTTACAGTTCGACATATCCATATCGCCCGGATATAAATTGGTTCTTTTTGCCAATTGGCTCAGTGCCAATCCTTGCCTATGGTTTGACAATGGCGACCTTGCTGATGGCAAGTTACTGGATTTGGCAAGCCTTGAATCGTCGTTACCAGAATCCTAACAGCACCCTCTTGAGCAAAAAGTACAGCTATTGGTTAATGGCTAGCTTTCAAGTTTGGTTGTTGGGGTTCCTTTGGCCATTCCTTTCATCGTCCGATCGTAATGATCTACGAGCCCAGCTATTCTTTGTCAGCATTGTAAATTTATTCGCGTTTTTGGCTCTGATTATGGCGATTTCGCCTCACCGGCAGACTTGCCTTGATTGGGCCCGTTATCGGCATCAGCAAGAGTCTCGTCGATCTTTACTACAGGATTTGATCTGGGGTGAAAAAAGTCCCGCCGTTCTGGCGATCGCCGTCAATCTCGCCCTTACTGCTGCCATCTGGATGCCTTGGGTGCTGTTCTGGCCTGAAAATGACGAAAAGATGGCAGCAGTTGGGGGATGTTGATCTGTGCTAATTTGATCTCGATTTATGGGGCGATCGCGCAGTTAGTGCTATTGAGCAAATTTCCGAAGCGGGGAGCTCTCGCAACTAGCACAGTTTTCGCCAGTCTAGTGTTGCCACTCATTGTTGTGGCCTCATCCCTGGAGAAAACCGCTTCTCTGTTCTTGATGTTTGCCGTTTTTGGCGGGGCATTTTTTGCTATAGGAGAAGCATCCGCGATCGGGATTTTCATGGCAATCTTGGGTCAATGGAGTATCCTGGGATTGTTGAACTTCCAACTGACGCGCCAGTTAAGAAAATTGGGAGAATCTCATTCCCAAGCGCTTCTCGCTGGAAGTTAGGTTTGGTCGGGTTGTGAAAGTAGGGTGGGCACCGCCCACCTTTGTTAATGCGCTGGTAACAAGATGCTGCAAATGAATGCATCTCAATCTCCCTCGCCCTTCACAAAAATTTACATGAGACTAACTGCCAGATAGCTCTTTCGTTAGCTATAATTAGGAGAACCTCTCGCTATTGAACGGTTGCAGGCGATCGGGAAGTTAAGAGATAAAATCTGCTATTAAGGAGAGCGGTATGAACATTGGCCTGGAACTACCTCCAGAATTAGAGCAGGAACTGTCTGCTGAGGCATCGGAACTTAAGTTATCCTTAGATGAGTAGATTCTGCGTATTCTTTCTCAACGGCCTGTCCTGCATAATCCACCGAAAACAGGTGCTGAACTGGTAGCATATTGGCAGAGATCTGGAGTTATTAATTCGCGCCCTGATATTGATCATAGCGCTGAATATGCTCGCAATTTGCGTCGAAGGGCTGAAACTCGATACTGAACTTAGAGCAAGATTCAGAAGCGATTCGCAACCTTTTAGCCACCGATGACAATGAGTGATGAAGACAGACAAATAGAAATACTGCTTGTTCATAAAAACATTATAGGATGGTTAATAGCCGAGTTAGAAAAACAGGGTATCGAAGCTAAGAGAACCACGAATAATAGTCCCAAAGGCGATATTTTAATAGTTGATAAGGAAGATGCAGCCCGAGTCAGAAAAATCATACGCAATCTGAACGAAAAAATTAATGGTTAACAAGGTAGGAACAATAGTATGGATGAAGTGCGATTCGTTCTGACCTAAACCAGCAATACCGACTAAATCGGGGTAAGCGGTGAACAGTCAGGTCTGGTTCCATTAGCCGGACAACTTTGGTACTCATGGAGGTTCAATTCCTCTCCTCTCTGGCGCGAGAGTGACACCGGTCCTTAGTGCTTCGGAGTGACATCACCGGGGTGCAGAGCAAGGACTTAAATGTAGGACAACTGGCAGCCTAAGCCGGTTATGCCGCTAGGAAAGATGCTCATGACTAGAGAAAACGAACTTACGCTTAAACCTCGTTATACTAGACCAGCGGAATAAGGCTAATACGCTGGCCCAAAAGGGAAATGGTAGTTAGTGTTGACCGTTTTATCTGGTTAACAATGCGTCCACAGAACTCCCGGGGGAGAGTAAGGGTCTAAAAGCATCATGAAATGATACCAAGGAACGAAGTAACCTCCGATGTGCTGTCCCCCTCGGGACCAGTTAGATGATAAACGCAAGCCGTCGGGGGAGGGATGTCCTAAGAAGCCAATGCCCAGGGTAATGCTTGGGATAACGCCTATAGTAATGTAGGCGATACTGGGTAACCAGAGCTGACGTAGGACGGATATGGTAAGAAGTCAAGGGAGAAATTAACCCCATTTTTCCAGTTACTAGGGAGAAATCCCAAAAGTCGGATTTATGGACTAGAAGACCTTAGCCGGGTAAAAACTCGGAGGCCAACCAAATTTTACGGCTAAAAGTTAGTAAAGAGCAGGTTCAAGGTTTTATCGGGTATATCCTCTGCGAACCTTCCGGAGCTAAGGCATTAAAAACAGTCTACTGACAACCATTGGGGGCCAAATCTCACAAGACAAGGCCAGTAGGAGGTAACTCTGATAGTGCTATCCATGACAAGGACTTACCAACCAGTAGCCGTGTGCGGTGAAAGTCGCAAACACGGTTCCGAACGGGAGGATTGGGAAGCGATTCCCAGTTCGACCCCTACCCCACACATTGAAGTGAAAGCATGGAAAACTAAAAAATCGATTCGACTAAGGCAAAAGCTATCCGAAATAAAGGAACAGTCATAGGAATTGTGACTGCAGGTGGCATTACTAAACCTGCTAAGGACGTGTTTGATGCTGCTGATATAGCCTGGAAAATTTCCCAGAAAATATGTTGTCAAACAATGAAGATCGGGAGAAAAAATCATGTTAGATATAATTTTTTATCCAGGGAACGGTCAACGACCACATTATGTAGAACTTTCTGAAGACTTTTATGAGTGGTTGGCTAAATCTGATTTTTCTAAAATAGGTGAATCCGTACAAAAGAAAATAATCATTGATGATGAAGAAGAAGAGGTGCCTATAGTCGATCTAGAACTGGAAAACAGACGGAGGTTCAGAAGTTTCTTCATAGAAGAGATTGTTGGGGAAAGCGATCGGATGTTAACTAAACTGGGTGAATCTCCTTCAAAAAATGAATATCAAGCTGCAACTTACAAGCTGAGGAAACTGCAAGAGTTACGCAAGTGCCTAGAAAACCCAAAATATCGGTATCTTCAGCGAGTAGTTTGATGGTGACAGGAGACAGGGAAATTAAGGCGATCGTCTTTCACAAAAGTTTACATGGGGAGATATCTCTTTCCTTGCTATAATCAGAATCAGGTCTCGCTATTGAACGGCATGATGGCAGGCGATACTGATCTAGGGTTATCGAAATTGTCAAAACAAATTCAGGAGGTGAAATAATGCCAGAAATAAGTCGTTTCTTTGGTGCAATTATCACCATGTATTACAACGACCATCCGCCTCCTCATTTCCATGTCCGCTATAACCAACAAAAAGCGATTGTTGACATTCAAAGCTTAGAAATTATCGCAGGTCAACTTTCGCCCAGACTCTATAAACTCGTCCAAGAATGGGCAACTATTTATCAAAGCGAATTGATGGAGAACTGGGAAATTGCTAGAAACAACGAACCTTTAAACAAAATCGAACCTTTGGAATAAACCCATGCTTAAAGACATTATCAAAGTTCAACCATTAGACAAATATAACCTCTGCCTTTCCTTTGAAGATGGAGTAGAAGGAATAGTAGATATCAGCCAATTAATCGAATTTACAGGAGTCTTTGAACCATTAAAATTTAAAGCATATTTTGACGGAGTAAAAGTCAACCCAGAATGGGGAACAATTTATTGGGAAAATGGCGCGGACTTAGATCCAGACGTTCTTTATGCTGTCGTTACAGGTCAAGCTATTCCCAATTATCAATTAGGTAAAACGGGGTAAAGTTGTTCAAACCTTATCGCTTACCCACTAACCCGCCGTTCAAACCCCCGGCTAATAGCTAAAGTCGGTTAAAACCGGTTAAAACAGACTAGAAATATAACCCAAATTGCAACAAAATAAACAATCCGAATAGACAGTATTTTTGCCGATTTTTTGCCAATATAAAGTTAATAAACCGGGTTTATGGGCATCTTTTTTGCCAAAAGTTGCTCTACCTTATCCCTTATCCGCTAACCTGCTGAGATAGATTTTTCGCAAACTCCTTAATCACAGGTTGCAGGATAAAGCGCGATGCTTCCGACTCTGTTACTTTCTCAACTAAACAACGTCTCTTCAAAGACTGTACTGCTTTCCACAACTCGGGCTGAGATAAGGGTAAGTTTCGCGGTTTTCGGGAAATATCTACCGCTACATCTTTACTCCCTAACCAAATTAGCACCTGTTTCTCTGAGGCGGACAACCTTTGATAATACTCCTGCAATACTCGTTCTAGATCTCCTAAAAATACTGTGGGACAAGATAATAATTGAGTGACGCTACCGTTAAATAATTCTTGGATAGTAGAAGCAACTATATTTAACCAGGATGGGTTGCCGCTGTAAAGGTCGATTAGTTCTGAGAAACTCAATTAAGTTTGTTGTCAGGGAGTTGAGGGTGGCAAATTGACCGTGACTGCGCCAGATCACCCGATCGAAGTTGTCTTTGATTTGTTCGACCAGTTCTCTGGCGAGGGTGGTTTTACCGATACCGGATAATCCGCAAATGGTGACGATGCGGCTATTTTCTCCGAGGATCCATTGTTTGAGGGTCGAACGTTCCTCCGTGCGGTTGCTTCTTCGATCGCATTCCGGTGCTGAGGTAAGATCGTGGCGTTTTTCCGGTTTAAGGTTGTCTGGGGTGGTAGAGGGTGATCGGTTTTGTGCAGTTTCGCCAGAGTGCAGACTTTCCCCACAGAGATTAATGTTAGTCTGATTGTTACCCTGATTAAAATCCCTCTGTAAGAAGATATTTGAATTGGAGATATGATACCGTTCCATTGCCGCACGAAAGTTTGATTTATTAACTTCCTCGCCTAATTCTGCTGATACCAGTTTAAATAAATTGCCAGCGACTCTCTTGACGTTCGCTTCCGAACAGTAATGGCGTGAGGCAATTTCCCTGTATTTGGCATTATCCCAGATCCCGGTCAACACCTCTTGTTCCAGGGTATTCAAGTGTTTGCCCGTTTTGGCCACCACTAACTCATCTAGCCATTTCTGAACTTCTTGGACATCCATGTGCGATATAGATATTGGTTTTGGGTACCTTTTTCACTCTTTGGCAACTTTGACGACTAAATTTTACTTTATTATACTAATATGGGCTAGAAAAAGTTTTTCAAAGTCTATACTAAACGAGATTTTTTATTACTGTGAAATCCCAGATAACGTCGATCGTGAAAAAAAGAGCGTTAGTTGGTATCGTTTTGCATAATTGGAGGAAAAGCAAAAATGGCAGATTATTGGGACAATGGCGCGGACTTAGATCCAGACGTTCTTTATGCTGTCGTTACAGGTCAAGCTATTCCCAATTATCAATTAGGTAAAACTGGGTAACCGAACCGACATATTTTTGCCGATTTTTTGCTAATTAAAAAGAAACCCTGTTGGGAGCATCTCACTTTTGCCTTTTAGCATTAAACTATGCTAATTGCGAATAGCGAATGGCGAATGGAGAATGGAGAATGGAAAATAGCCCAATTTTCCATTTTCAATTTTCAAGAAGCCAAACTGAGATGCACCCGCCACATCTGATGCTACCCTAGAGCGGCTGTCGAGTCTAGGCTTCACTTCGTTTCTCTCAGAGTACATCTTAGCTTTATGGTGGCGGTTGATTATGGAGACTGTGGAAATTCATGAATTTAGCACGGGAATACACGCGGAGAGGCATTCACGGCAAAGGCGACAGGAAAGACGGCAATAAGACAGGACTGAATCCGGGCATTCCCATCTCCAAGTCTTTGGCATCACGCCTGCTGGGAAGATGAGCATTTATTTTGCCGATTTATACTTTGCAAGGGATCGACTTACGCTTTAAGGTCTTGAATGTGTCATTGCGATTTTACGCCCTGCGGGCGGGGGGGCCCCAAACCGAGATTACCGAAACACCACACCCGAGTCCCCCTCAGCAATCTCCCCGACCAGGCATGAGATTGCTGAGGGGGGGTTCCGTACCCCCCCTCGCAATGACAAATAAGATGCAAAACCTACGAAGATCCTGCATTCATACAATACTCCGGACAATTTTTGACTCCCGAACGGCGTCTTCCGGTGTCTGGAGCGGCACGCTCCAGACACCGCGACAACAATGCAAGGGTTGCAGCCTAGCCCGCGCAGGCGGGCTTTGTTCCTGTAGCCGAGCGCTTTAGGGTTCGGGCGGGGAGGCCGAGTACCAACTGGTGCAAGACCACACCCCTGAAAACCTTATCACATAAGCGTTTCAGGAATTCAACTGCCCTGAGATTTACTCGCTCGATAAATATAAAAATAATTTTGCCTATGTACTTATGCACCCTTATACCATTTTTTTAAAACTCTGAGAGACTTGACTCTGCACGGATGGGTGGAGGCTGGAGCCTCAGAATACCGTTACCAGGTAGAACCTGGTAACCAGAGGGGGCGTTTTTCTCTATCACAACTTTATTAAATTGGTATTAAGTAGTTGTGCAAAATTATTTTTATATTTTGCCTAGGGGATAAAAACATGCTATAATTAAGGAAAAGTTCATTCAGACATTAGGTGAGGTGAAAATTAGCCATGAGATTTATAAAGGGATTAAGCCATGAAACAATTAATCTACTTAAACGGATTTATGCACAAAGTAAATATTCTCACGTTAGAAGACGAGCACATTGCATTCTTCTCTCGCATGAAGGTTATCAAACCAAAGAATTGATGAACATATTTGACGTGTCTATTGTGACAATATATAATTGGTTTAATGCTTGGGAAGAGCTAAATTTAGTCTGATTATATGATAGAAAAGGACGTGGAAGGAAACCGAAATTTAATTCGGAACAAAAAGAGCAGATAGTGGCCTGGACTAAAGAATCTCCCAAAAAAATCGAATTGGTGAAAGAAAAAGCCAAAGAAAATTGGAACGTGTCAGTGAGTAAAGACACTATTAAAAGGATATTAAAAAATGAAAATATGTCGTGGCGACGGATCCGAAAACGGGTAGGAGGGGAGCCAGAACCCACGGAATATCAAGAAAAAAAGAAAGAATTAAAAAAGTTAAAAGAACAAGAAGATAGAGGCGAAATTGATTTAATATTTTTTGACGAAACCGGTTTTTGTTTAAATGCATATGTCCCTTATGCATGGCAAGAACATGGAGAAGTTATTGAGGTAAAAAGTAAAAAAAGTAGAAGATTAAATGTCTTGGGATTTTTGAACCGCAAGAATGAACTAGATCCTTACTTATTTGAGTGTCAGATTAATAGTGAGGTAGTTATATCATGTATAGATGATTTTTGTTCAACACTAAAGAAAAAAACCGTGTTGGTGATGGATAATGCTTCCACTCATACGAGTAATGCCGTGAAAAATAAACAAGAAGAATGGGAAAAAAAAGAGTTGACAATTTTTTATTTGCCTACCTATTCTCCCCAGTTAAATATTATTGAAATTTTGTGGCGATTTATTAAATACTCATGGCGAAAGTGGGATGCACCCGAGTTGGAAAAGTTTAGTTAAAGCTGTGGAAGATGTGCTTCGAGATGTTGGAAAAAAATATAAAATTAATTTTACATAACTACTTATTCTCCACCCGATCTGGCGCGATCGCCTCTGGTCTTCGGTGCCTTGCCTACTTCTTATCAATTCGCAATTTACAATTGGCAATTAACAATTAAAGTGCTTGGGCCCGCAACCAGGCAACGGGCAAACTGAGTAACTTGCGGGGGGTAGAAACATAGGCTCTTTTACTGAAGACATCGTACCGGTTGCGTTCGATCGCATCTAAAATCTGCTGATAAAGCATCAAAGCGGACCAGACTGGCCAGCGGGCGTCGTCAATGAGGAAATGCAGACCCCTTTCTGCTTGAGTGAAGAACTCGCGGGCCCGTTCAATTTGGAACTGCATGAACTGGCGCCAGCGATCGTCTACGACTCCATTAAATAAATCCTTCTCGGTATAATTAAACCGAGCTAAATCTGCTTCCGGCAGATAAATGCGGCCCCGGCGGGCATCCTCCCCCACATCTCGCAGGATATTTGTCAGCTGGTTGGCAATCCCGAGGGCGATCGCCTCTTTAGTAGGAATATAGGGTTTAGAGTTGCGCTGCCAGGGTGCCCCGTAGCCGGAAGTATCCACACCCATAACAGTGGTAGACATCAAGCCTACCGTACCCGCCACCCGATAGCAATACAAATATAACTCCTCAAAGGTCTCGTAACGACTCCGGTACAGGTCCATCCGCTGACCGGCAATCATATCCCGAAAGGGCTCAATCTCCAAGGGGAATTTTTCCAGGGTATCCACCAAAGCTAGGTCGCAATCATCCCTTGCTTCCCCTGCAAAGACCGCTTCTAACTGTTTTTCCCATCCATCGAGGGTTTCGGGCGTCGTCATCACGGCATCACTGCCATCTACCAGTTCATCCGTGCGCCGACACCAAGCGTAGATCGCCCAAATTGCCCGACGCTTCACTTCTGGCATCAATAACGTACCCAGATAAAACGTCTTCGCGTACTTGGCCGTCATCTGACGACAGATTTCATAGGCTTCCTCTAGAGATACCAGCTTTCTCATGCCAGGTGAGTTCATTTACTGCTTCAGTTGCATTCGTAGGGTGGGCGCGGTGCCTGTCATTTGCTCTGGTGGCCAACAACAACCAACTATTTTTGACCACACTCCATCAGTCAGGCTGACCCAAGGTTGCTATTGATAGCTTCCGATGTCAGTTTACCAGAAAGTACCGCTCCCTCCATACTCGCCAGATAACGTTGCATGGTGTAATCACCTGTCAAATAGAAATTGGCGATCGGGGTAGTCTGGTGCGGACGGTGCTGTTGGCGTCCGGGAGTCGCCTTGTACACGGACCGGGGAGTCTTGACAACGTGATATTTTAGCAGTTTGGCTGGGTTATTGCCCCCGAAGTGCTGAGGAAATAGTTTTTCTAGTTCCCCTAGGGTGGCCTCTACTATCTCCTGGTCAGATTTACCGATCCAGTCTGCTGCTGGTGCCAAAACCAATTCCAGCATCGACTTGTCTGGGTTAGCATACTCCCGACAGGTGTTACTCATGTCCGCGTACACGCTGAGTAAGGGCGATCGGGAAAACAACAGATGGTCGATATCCGTCAGCTTGCGATCGAACCAGAGATGCAGGTTAATCACCGGAACCCCTTCCAAGCCCTCCAGTTGCTGAAAATATTCCATCTCCTGCCAGGGTTTTGGTAGCATCAGCTTCAGGGGGTCAACTGGCATAGCACTAACATAGGCATCCGCTGTCAGGAGTTCATCACCTCCATCACCGCGAATCAGAAATCCCCTGACCCTACCATCATCATCGAGCAAAAATTCCTTCACTGGTGCTTGCAACCGCACTTCCCCACCGCCCTTGGTGATGTAATCTACTAGGGGTTGACATAACCGTTCCGTGGGGGAACCATCCAAAAATGCCATCTTGGAGCCATTTTTCTCTTGCAGGAAGCGGTTCAGGGCCGTTAGCAGCACCGTCGCCGAAATTTCATCCGGGTTAATGAAGTTCAGCGCCTTGGACATGGCAATGAAAACTTCCCGTTCCACTCTGGGAGGGACTTTCTGCTTTTTCAGCCATTCCCTAAAGGAGTATCGGTCCATCTCCTCCACGTAGGACTGTCCTTTGAGGATAGCTGGGATCAGCCCCAGGCCAAAGCTAATCTTCTCTGGCCATGTCAGCATATCGTTGTTGCGCAGGATCGCGACAATGCCATTCCAGGGGGCGGGGATATCGGGAAAGTCGAAGCGGGAGTAGGTTCCCGGCGCAGTTGGCTGGTTGAAGATCATGGTATGCTCTTTCCATTGCAGCCTGTCGGCGATGCCCAATTCTTGCAGCAGCTGTAGCATATTCGGGTAGGCCCCGAAGAATACATGCAGCCCCGTTTCATACCAGTCTCCGTCCGCATCTTTCCAGGCGGCTACCTTCCCTCCCAGGACATCCCGGCGTTCTAGAACCACTGGGGTATGGCCCCCGTCTATGAGATATTTTGCGCAGGATAGTCCTGCTAGTCCCGCTCCGGCGATCGCTACTCGCATTTGTTGTTGGTACTACTTTGTAATATTTCTTAAGGTCTTTTCCTCTTTGTTCATTATATAATGCACCCAGCCATACTCCTGCTCCTATACGGTTTTTCTTGTCCGATTTTTCCACCAACGGTGCCTGCCTCCCTCCCAGGACTTCGCTCACACCTATGATAAATGCTTCTATATTCCCTCGTTCCCAGAGTCTCCCTGGGAATGCTCCATCACGACATATTACTCATGTGAGGGGGGGATTGCTCCTATTGTCTGGCTTTCCTCACTTGCGAGAAGGGCATATCTTGAGAGTGAGTAATTCGCCTCCCATCTAACTCACGTGAGTGATGCAAAACTACGGTCTAGGTCGGCCAGGAGGCTCCCGCATCAACCGGTCCTGACCAGGGAGACCCCACGAGAACAATGATGATATCATGTTAGAATAGCGATCGCACTCTTGGCTCGCACCCTAACCAGATAGGGGAAAAGAAGAGATTGCACTTATTGAGAGAAGAGATGTTAATATAGATATGGCTGTGGGCGGTGCCCACCCTACAAAGCGCAGCGAAAATTATGGCTGTGGGCAGTGCCCACCCTACAAAGCGCAGCGAAAAACATAAACCCGGCCCGATAAAATGATGTCAAATTCCACATCTGCTGAAAGTCCGCCCCTGTTACTGTTAATAGATGGTCATTCCTTAGCATTCCGTTCTTACTATGCTTTTGCCAAAAGTAGGGACGGCGGACTGAGAACGAGCACGGGAATTCCCACTAGCGTCTGCTTTGGGTTCCTGAATGGTATGCTGGAGACGATCGCATTTCACCAACCCCAGGCGATGGCGGTAGCATTCGATCGGGCGGAACCAACATTCCGGCACCAGGCAGATGCTAATTATAAGGCAGGGCGGGGGGAAACGCCAGCAGATTTTATCCCAGATATGAAAAATCTCCAAGAACTGCTACAGGCGTTAAATCTGCCCCTGGTAACCAGGGCGGGATATGAAGCAGATGATGTCTTGGCAACATTAGCGCAAGTGGGGAGTGCAGCGGGTTATCGGGTAAAGGTGCTGACGGGCGATCGGGATTTATTCGCTCTTGTTGACGAAGCCAAAAACATCACGGTATTATACATGAGTGGCGGTTACAATCAGCGATCTAGTAGCGCCACAGAGTTCGGAACAGAGGAAGTGATAGAGAAATTAGGCATTCCCCCCGCCCAGGTAGTTGACTATAAAGCCCTTTGCGGGGACAGTTCCGATAACATTCCCGGAGTCAGAGGGATAGGGGCCAAGACTGCGGTCAAGCTGCTGAAGGAATACGGCAGTCTCGACAATATATATGCTGCCTTAGAAAATATTAAAGGAGCCGTGAATAAAAAGCTAGCAGAGGGGAAAGAGGCCGCCTATCATTCGCAGTATATGGCCCAGTTGAGGTGGGACGTACCGATAGAAATTAGCCTAGAAGACTGCCAGTTGACAGGTTTTGACATGAGGCGGGTCGAACCGATACTGTTAAAATTAGAATTCAAGAAGTTTTTGGAGAAAATTGGGCAGCTACAAGAGAAGTTGGGCGGGACCGTAACGGAACTGAGAACGGAGGAAAGCCCTCGCGGCATCCAGCAGCAATTAGAGATCGATCTCCACAAAGACAAAGATGTAGGACCGCCCATCATTGATAGCGAGGCTAAACTAACCGCATTGGTAAAGCAACTGCAAGGTTGCCGGGATGTACCGGTAGCATGGGACACGGAAACTACAGACTTAAAACCGCGAAACGCGCAGCTGGTAGGAATAGGTTGCTGCTGGGAACGGGTGCCGATGATGTTGCTTATATTCCCATTCATCACGCCACGGGGGATAATTTGGATATAGACATGGTTCGAGAAGCTTTGCGTCCCATTCTCGAAAGTGGAGATTATCCCAAAGTGTTCCAGAATGCAAAGTTCGATCGCCTAGTGCTAAGATGTCAGGGAATAGAACTGCAAGGGGTACGGTTTGACACCATGTTAGCAAGTTACGTGCTAGATCCAGAGAAGCCCCATAACCTCAAAGACTTGTCAGAGAGAAACGATCTGGTACTGGAACTGAAAAGCTACTCCGAAGTAGTGCCAAAGGGGAAAACCATTGCGGAGGTAGATATCCCCACTGTAGCCTATTACTGTGGCCAGCAGGTGCAGGCAACCTTCCAATTGGTAGAGAAGTTGAGTGCTAAACTCCAGCAAGTACCAACTTTGCAGAAGCTGCTGCTAGAGGTAGAACAGCCTTTAGAACCAATTCTAGCAGCCCTGGAATATACCGGGATAAGGATTGACAGCTTCTACCTGGAGGAACTATCGCAACAGTTGCAAAAAGAGTTAGCAAAGATTGAAGAACAAGCATATCGGGAAGCAGGAGATAAGTTCAACCTGGGTTCCCCAAGCAGGTGAGTCAGTTGCTGTTCGAGAAACTGGGTTTAGATAGCAAGAAATCCCGTAAAATTAAGACGGGTTATTCTACTGACGCCGCTACCCTGGAAAAACTGCAAGGGGATCACCCGGTTGTGGATCTGATTTGGCAATATCGCACCCTAGACAAGTTAAAATCAACTTATGTGGATGCCTTACCCCAGTTGGTACGTGCAGATACCCAGCGGGTGCATACAGATTTCAATCAGACAGTAACGGGAACGGGACGACTTTCTTCTTCCAATCCTAATTTACAGAATATTCCCATTAGAACGGAATTTTCGCGGCAAATTAGAAAGGCGTTTTTACCAGAACAGGACTGGTTGTTGGTATCGGCAGACTATTCCCAAATTGAGTTACGGATCTTGGCACATCTGAGTCAGGAACCGGTGTTAGTTGAGGCTTACCGGCAAAATGCAGATATTCATACAGTCACGGCGCGACTGCTATTTGAAAAGGAAACAGTAACGCCAGAGGAACGAGGTTTGGGTAAAACGATCAACTTTGGCGTGATTTACGGAATGGGCGCCCAAAAATTTGCCCGATCGGCGGGAGTGACCAGCGCGGAAGGAAAAAAATTTATTCAGCGGTTTTATCGACGCTATCCAGGGGTGTTTGCCTATTTAGAGAGAGTCAAGAAAGAGGCGATCGGGCGGGGATATGTAGAAACAATATTAGGGCGTCGTCGGTACTTTGAGTTTGAAAATCGAACCTTGCAGAAGATGAAAAGCAGTCATCCCGAAGAAATTGATTTAAACAAACTTCATCTAGGTTGGAAGGATGCCGGAATTTTGCGGGCCGCAGCGAATGCGCCCATTCAGGGTTCGAGTGCAGATATCATCAAAATCGCGATGGTGAAACTGGATGAAGTGTTACAAAAGTACCAGGGGCGATTACTATTGCAAGTGCATGATGAATTAGTATTTGAAGTTCCCCCAGAGGAGTGGGAAGTGTTACAATCTGAAATTAAGACCGCGATGGAATCTGCGGTGGAGTTAACCGTGCCGCTGGTGGTTGATATCCATGCAGGGGACAACTGGATGGATGCTAAGTAAAACAGTTCGTAGTAAGCACTAAAGTGCTTTCCGGGCAGTTCGTAGTAAGCACTTTAGTGCTTTCCGGGCAGTTCGTAGTAAGCACTTTAGTGCTTTCCAGGCGCGAAAGCGCCTAGAACATTATTTAGGGCTTGCGCTCATAAAGCTATAAACTCCGGCAGAGCGAGGCTTCAAGCCTTTTTGAGGTTCAAAAAGTGCTCTCTTGTTGGCTATTGAGTCTGAAAATAGTTACTTTTTCTCCAAAATGCTCCCGAAAATTCAAACAACCAGCCATCAGCCCAACCGTTCCCTATTCCCCATCCCGCGTCCCCGCGTCCCCGCGTCCCCGCGTCCTACCCCCACTCACAAACTTTTTCAGCAAGCCCTATTTTAGAAGGGGATGAAACAGTCCCATCCCCCAAACCCGTTAATCGGTCTTATTGGGGTGCATCCCAATTTGGCAATGAGCAAAAATACTTCATTGTTAAACTGTCACTAATAGACCCTTGGTCTGTCAAGGAAATGATGACGGATAAGAGAAGGGAAGGCTCGGAAGCGGTTATCTCCGTAAAATTCGTCAATTTTATCTTGACAGACCACGAGATGATGAGAATGTCAAGATTGACTCACCTTGAGAATACTCCATTGAGATAAGCGCAGCGATGCCGCAGAACTTGGGGAACATTGGCAGCTTTCCACTGCGCTCCTGAGAGCTTCACCCGTGCCGCAACCTGCTTAATCGTTGATTCCACCTCTCCCGAACCGATTGAAATTCCCTCGGCTTGGTAATAGCCATAGTTCACAATGCGGTGACGATGCTTAGTAACATAGGCCCTGAAGTTATCAACCCGTGGATGCTCCCAGTCGTCAAATTCTTTGAGGGCTGCATCTACCTTGCCTGACCATAGGAGAGCTTTCACTCGTGCCAGTCTAGATCTGGACCCACCGACTTTCTCGAGGTTTTCCATCAAGTGATACCAATCGAGGATTTCCAGACGGAAGATGGTTGGGCCAATCTCGGCAAACAAATTCCAAACGCCATCATGACCGTCTCCGATACTCACAAGTGGATTCGCCAAGGGCTGCTGGTTGACCCATTTGACCAGTCCTGCATTGTCCCGAAAGAAGGCCGCTACCCCGAGGTCATGTAGATTAACGCCCTTGTAATCGCGCCACTCACAGGGTCTCCCTTGCGGGGTCCGTAAGCGTACTTTCCCCCCATCAATGCTCATTTCCTCAACAACTTCCTTGACAGTCGGCAACTTCAACTCATGGGCGAGCACTTTCGGTTCTTGAGGGCTGATTTCGGAAACAGCTTTTTTAGCCGTCGGCAACTCAAACTCCTGAGGGGGCAGTTTCGGTCCTTGAGGGCCCGTTGAGGAAACGGCTTCTTTAGCTGTGGGCAACTCAAACTCCTGAAGGGGCAGTTTCGGTTCTTGAGCGCTCGTTGAGGAAACGGCTTCTTTAACTGTCAGTAATTCAAACTCATAACGTTGCACCAGTCGTTGCTGAGTTCCCCGGGAAACGCTCATCCCCGTGAGCTGCTTAATATCTTCCTCGGCGTGCTCATAAGAAGAGTTCGCACTCAGTAACAAGCAACATTTTTCCAGATAGGGACTCCACTGGCTATAGGCTCTCACATCAAAATAAGTCGCTTGCTTCTCCGTGATGAGGAGCTCGCCCAAAATGCTGTTTAAAATTCGGGTTCGCCCTGCGGTGGTGCCACTGGTGCTTTCGATGGCCGTGGTGCGAGCTTCCCTGAGCTTAGAAGTCCAGGGGTTACCCGCCCTGAACCAAAATTGGTGGGCATTTTTCCACGATATGTGCCACAATCTCTACGGGGGGCGAACCACTAACCAATTTGACCGGGTGCAGTTCCCCGCGCGCCTGGGAGAATACCAGCAACTGAATGACGGACTGGTGGGCTACTGGGTTGAAGATGGCAATACTTACAAGGACGATATTTTCCGTTCCTCTGAGATTGATTCCTCTGGCGACCCGACTCACATCGTCAACCACGGTCGTACCGATGCGGTGACGATTCCCTTGAGCGTTGCTGGAGATCCCTTGAAGCTAATGATGCTGGTAGATCCCAGGGGAGTCGTCCACGCCACTAGCGGTATCCTACCCACCAAAGAAATCGACATTCCCCCGGACCAATATGCCAAAGCGCTCCAGCGCATGGCAGTCACGTTCTTAAGCGCCCCCATCCTCACCGATGCCAAGGAGATTCACCTCCCCCTACCGAAGGAAAGCGGCTATGAATGGTCCTGGCTGACCCGCCCGGATGGTTTCCAGTGGGAGGAGACTAAGGAGATTGCCCCAGCCAGCCAGCAGGGCAAGTTTGCCCGGCAGGAGCTGGTGGATGGGTGGCTGAAACTGTCTCCTCAAGAGATCGAGCGCAAACCGCAGTAAGGAAGGACTATGGAAGAAATTGAACTGAAGCTCACTGTCAACGAGGTCAATCAAGTGCTTGAGGCCCTGGGACAACTGCCTTATGCTCGGATATATCAATTGATTCACAAGGTCCAGGACCAGGCTCAGCAGCAAATTCGGGCCGCCGCTCGAGCAAATCACGCTCCGTCATATAGCGGCGGTTCGCAACCAGACTCCGAACCTTCGTTGCAGTCCACTCCCTAAGTATGCTGGAGAGAAGCCAATGCCAAACCAATTCAAAGACTTTTTTGATTACGGCGGTCCTGACCCGAACCCCACGGCCAGCGATACCGCATACCTATTCCACAACGTCTTAGCCACTCAGACTACGTCCGTCGGCTGTTACAAGGCTCTGTTTGAATTCTTCATGGATGTTCTCAAGCTGAATAGCCAGCGATATCGCCATGGCCTCGATAACAGCGTTGCGATCGCTTATGGCGGCAATATTCCCGATAGCGCAACTCTAGATCGGTTTGTTACTTATCTCCCAGAAGACCTAAAAATACCAGCTAATCAGGTTTTGTTCGAGAACTGGGATATGGAGGAGGTAAAAACCATTAATACCTTGCTACAGGATAACCGACCCATCAGAAACGCCTACGGTTTCAAGGTGTATACGGCAACAACACAAGCAGCCGCAGAAACTGCTTTCAATCAGATAAAGCGATCGGACAACGCGAAGTTTTTCAAGGAACTACGGACAATTTATGCAGCTCGAACGGACAAAAAACATGGTGTCGCTCCTCCCACCCTTGCTGACGGTGCCGACGATGCGACTACGAATAAGGCATTGAACGATCTGGCTAAGTGGATCGAGGACAACATCCCGCCCAATTATCAAATTACCAACCTCACTGACTCTGCAAGAACTGTAACAGATATGCTGGAAGGTGTATTTGGAAGTTCAACCACCACTGATTGGAACCTCAATGGGACACACCTGCCAGCAATACTTCAGAGCTTGCTCGATAAGATCAAAGGAACTGCGAGGAGGGAAAAGGTTAACAAGAAAAAGGACTTTAGTGAATCTGTTTTGAAAAGAATTAAGGAGGAGGATTATTGGAAGAATAACTGGAAGGCTCAATACGATGAGTTGAACAATTTCGGTCCAAAACTAGATAGTAACCAACCAAACCAGATAATCGATAAAATTGCATTGCTGTGGAAGGACGCACTGGTACCAGGAACTGCTGCCCAAGCCAAGCCAGTAATCGAGGCAATTTTGACAGCTTTTGTGGGGAAAGGCACGCAGCAAGGTGAATATCTCAAAGGTAAGTTGGTAACGACCTTAAAGGGATATAAAGAAGGCTTTACCGGGGATCCGAAAAAACTGCGCGACAAAGCCTTGGCGAAAATTCCCTCTCAAATTTCTATCGACATGTGTCAGGGTTTGCTAGCTCCTGTGGGTGATATGCTTGCTTCGGTGCCGCTGCAATTTAGGTTTCATCTGATCGATCCCAACCCAAAGATGCGTCTTTTTCAGTTCACCAATTATCAGGACTTGTCGCAATCCTCAAAATTCGTTTTTCCTGTGGGGAATGAGCCGGGGGTAGAGCAGGATGCAAAGGAATATAATACGCAAGATGAAAAAACGTATTCCTATTTTCGTCCCTTAGTATACCTTAATGACTTAAAGGAAATAAAAAAATCCAATCCGAATGGCTCTTTGCTGTGCTTTTTTAATGTTGATACAGATGCAGGAACTTTTTATGTGACAGATGATACGCACCCTACAACAGTTGTAACGCCAGAATACGCCATAGACGACAAAGAAAGGAAAAGGAAGGTAGATCCTAGGAAGGACACAACCATAGACTTCCGAGAATACAAAATTAACGGAAAGGATGCTGACTCTGAAGGCAAGCCCTACCGCGTTCGCAATGGCTCTCGTAATGATGCTTCCAACTTTTACGCCACGATTAAGAAGCAGACTAAGTGGTCCGAGCTAAAGGGATCGCGTCCCTACGATGCTTTGTACCAGACGGTCGATAATACTACTCCAACGCCATTTACAGCTCATCTAATCTGGAGACTGCCTTCTGGATCTGGACTGAGTCGAGCCGATCGCATTGATGCCTCACTCTGTCTCTGGGAGTGGGTGGGAAAAGAAGCAAAGTACTCAGAACTGGGCAGTTTTCTTGGTTTGCCAAAAGCACGGGAAATTGTTCGTGATGCGGCTGCGAATAAAATCACCATTAACGAACAAGAATATACCGTTATCCAGCAAGCTCGCAAAGCGATCTATGGAGTTAGCGGTTTTTACTACGAATTCTTAGAAATACAAGAAAAAGGTAAGGAAAGCGAAACTTATGTTAGGGTCAACCTGCCGCACCACAACTTACCAGCCTCACTGGATAGTGCCCTCGCCAGGCGGGCCAAGTCAACCGCTTTGAGTGACGATCAGCGTAAGATTTTAGATATCTTTCAATTCAAATACTACCGCAAGGTTGATACAACGATCGCAGGCACGCCCAAGGTCATTAAATCGATTTCCAAGAAAGGATCGACTAGCCGTCGTCCTAATGTGAGCGATGGTGTTGAGATTAAAGATAAAGCAGACTACACTACAATCGGCATCAATCTGCCAATTAGTTTTTGTCTTCAAGAAAACCTGAAGGCTTTTAAAGACTACGCTGGAATACGCTATACGCTGAAAAATAAGAATAGAGTCCTTTACCGACAAAAGGGACCCAGGAAGGATGCATCTGGGACTATGTCCAAGCTTGTGGGGCACCTAAAAGCAGGTTTGTTCGCTAAAGCCTCCACCCTGCCAGCGACGTATTTTGCCGACACGGTTATAGCAAAATGCTTGGGCGCCCGTATCGGTTGGAAGCTCCTCAAAGTTTCTAGCCGCAATAGCCTCACGGTCAATCAGGAGTGGTGCCACCTTCAGGGTCATGGGGATGGTGGGGACGAGCGGCTGGGTAACTTTGTCAGCGGCAGTTATCACTGCAATACCGAACAACTGGCGATCGAGACCGGACAGCGCAACACCACCCAAATTGAGCCAGAGGGAACTTTTTATCTACGTACTACTGCTTATTTGTTTGACGACAAGGGGAAGGTCGTTGATAGTGACTATCTGCAAGACGATACTGCTTATGGGAAAATCGATCTTGTCACGGGTAAATTGCAAACCCCAAAGGTAAGGAGTCCCAGAGAGACTGGGAAAACTGCTCCGATCGCCGCTTTTATCCGCTACAAAATCTATCAGCAAGATGCAGCCACCAAGACATTACACAAATGCTTTGACTATATCTTCGAGGGACAGAGCGAGTTCATTGACGAATATCACTTTAAGATTCTCAGCACAACGGTTGAATTCGTCCTCGCTGGGAAAGAGGCTTTTGATAAGTGGTATGAAGAGGAAAAAGATGCAGGCGCAGCAGGTGCTGGTGCTGCTAAGAAAGCTAAGGTAGGAGACTAATGACAATTTCACTGACTGCAGTAGAACTGAATGCCAAAAACGGTCTGACTTTGACAGCAGATGTTATGGGCGATCGCGCTTATGTCTTCCTGCTTGATGCACTTAGGTCGGATAATGATATTAGCTTGACCAGTTGCGCGATTGTCAACCAGGATGCCAATGTCGTCATCATCGCGGGGACCCTAGACAGCTTTCTGGATGCTGGCTCGGTAAGGGTTCGGCTCTACCTGTTTGAGGTGCCTGCCACCCTGGGGGATCCAGAGCGTCACTGCATCCTGCTCTTCACTGGTTTGTCTGCAAGTTACACCGCAAGTCAGTTCCTGGCCAATTATACTCGTAGCAATGCCGTCACAACCTTTCTTGATGCCGAATCATTTTTAACCGATCTGGCCTTCTCCCAGCAGACTCTGCTCCTCTGTACCCTGGACTACGATAGTCCCTTATACGATCGGCCGCCCTTTCCCCCCGGTGATGACAGTGGAGCCCCCCAGAGCTTTATCCAGGCGATTCGCGGGCATCTGACCACTGGCTTCACCTATCAGGTGACGGCTTCCTTGAACACAACGATTAGCATCCCTTACAGCGATGGGTCGGGGAACTCAGATGTGATTCCCATTCAAGAAGCCCTCAAAGCAATTAAATTGGATTCCCTCTATAACAATAGTGCCACTCTCATCGCCCAGACCAAATTTGCCCAAACGGGGACTCGTTTAGTCATCCTGTACGATGTGAATGCCAGCTTGACTTCCGGTAGCATTCCCTTCGGTATCAAACTTAAGTCGCTGGGTCTGGAGTTCCCCCTGGGGTCAGAGGCTAAAATTTTGCCCAGTCTGGATCTGGTGGGTCAGGTCGAAATCGGCGTCTGGTTGGATATGAAAGCGGCGTTCAATCTGGACGGCAAGTATCTGAGCTTGGAATTTTCCCATTTCCCCAGCTTTGGGGATCTGGCGGCTAAGTTCTCCGGCTTCGACCTGGGTAAGTCTTTGACGAGGTTTTTGCCGATCGCAAACTTTTCCGTACTGGGGGAGATATCTATTGTCGAACTGAGGCTGGGAATTGATTTCAGTACCCCATCGGTCGATCGCATCGAGTTCTTCTTTGCTACCCAGCACGGGATACCTCTGCTAGATTTGTTGACGGTTTATCCTGCTTTGGCCGTCAAGATTGACTATCCCTTTAAAGCGTTCCGCCAAGTGGAAGTGGATGTCTTCGGCAAGTGGTTTCTCAACAAGACCGAGTTCGACACGGCTCTGGTTGTTAAGAACGGCCATTACCAGTTCTGGGCTCAATTAGCCTTGGGTCATTCTTTGAACTTAACCGATATCGTTGAAGACTTACTTCAGGGTCAGGTGCAGGCACTGCCCAACTTGAACCTGAGTGACATGGAATTTTACGGGGAGAAGAATGGGACTGACACCAGCTACGAACTCGACCTGGATATTGATTCTGGCTGGAAAGTCGGCATCCTGCCCCTGACCTTGGATAATGCTAGCTTGCACGTTGCCTTCGAGAATGGCAAGCTCAAGGAGGCCACCGTTGAAGCAACCCTGGAAATTGCCGACGTGTTCTTTAACCTGACAGCAGACTACGATGCTGCTGATGAGGGCTGGACCTTTAGCGGCGGCACTGCTCCTGACAGCACCATCTCCGTGGGTAAGTTTTTGGAGCAGCTCGCCTCGGATCTGGATGTCAGCCCTCATAATAATTTCCTCAGCCACTTCGAGCAGATTGAAATTACAGGCTTTTATGTCCAATACAAAACCTTCCGCAAGCGCTCTTCCGTCCTTGACTTGCACTTGTCTCTGGAGACGGGCAGCAATTTTGATTTCTTGCCCCTGAGCGACATCATCGTGCGCTTCCAGAAAGTAGAGGAAGGGGTGCGCTGGCACTTTGATGGGGTTGCCGACTCCAGTCAACAGAGCCACGACGTCCAGTCTTTGGTGGATTACATCAATCAAAATCATAACGTTAACCTTGCCCTGCCAACCAGTCTGACTGCATCTGGAATTGACCTGCAAGGACTCAGCGCTTACTACGACAGTGTAGCTAAACATTACGGCTTTACTGCCTATCTCGACTTTGGGCACAAAGCGCTGATCCAACTCCAGATCGATCTGCTGCACCAAGTCAACGGTGGGTATGAAAAAGATGTTTCCGGTAAGCTGATTCTCCATCCCGGGGACGAGAAAAATCAACTGATATTCGACCTGGAACTGAAAGCGGAAGCAGGGGCTAACGAATTTATCGCTTACTATGAAGACGAGAGCAGCAAGGGATTTAATCTGGTTACTCTGCTGCAGGCGATCGAGCATGATGCCGATTTTGGGCAAGATTTCAATATTAACGTGCGTAAGGCACTGTTTGCTCGCAGCAAGGTCGGTGCAACAACCAAGTCGCTGTTTGCCATTGACATGGATGCGGGAATTCAGCTTTCCGGTTTGGGCGACCTACCTTTGATTGGCGAGGAACTGGCGGCGGCTGAATCCCTCACCCTGGCTTTGCAGATTGTCTATGGCATGGGGGGCGACTTTACCAAAGCTGAATTAGAGAAGCTAAACCAGGACTTTAACCTCAACGACGTCCGCTTTCCAGAGACGGATATTACTGCCAAAAGTCCGAATGTCTCCACCTCCCTGCGTCTGGGGAATGAAAAAGCCATTGATATGGGCTTGCCCCTCAAAGTCAGCGATCGCCATGACGGCACCCTGACTCACGATTCCAACGGGAACTTTAATCCAGGCGATAGCCCCCGGGCGATAACTCTCAGACAACGCCCCAGACAACCCAGAATGACGGGACTAAATGGTTCGCCCTCAAGCGATCGTTCGGGCCGCTGAAACTAGAACGGGTTGGCTTTGCTTACAAAGAGGGGGAACTGACGGCCTATCTCGACGGCTCCCTGTCAGTTCTGGGGTTAACCTGTAGCCTACTGGGTCTGAATGTGGGTGTTAAGTTAACTGAGCTAACAAAAAACCACAAATTTGAACCCCACTTCGGTCTGGATGGTTTGGGCTTAGACCTGAAGGAAGGGCCGGTAGAAATCGGGGGCGGATTGCTGAAACTCAGTACCCCCGAGATGACGGAATTTGAAGGCTTTGTGACGATTCGGGCAGAGGAACTGGAACTCAGCGCGATCGGTTCTTTTGCGGAACTGCGCAGCGGCGAAAAATCCCTGTTTATCTATGCCGTGCTGGACGCCCCCCTCGGCGGCCCCGCGTTCTTCGTGATCATGGGTCTGGCGGCAGGCTTTGGCTACAATCGGCGGTTGCTGATGCCGCCCATGAGCCAGGTGCAGCAATTCCCACTGGTGGCGGCGGCAGTCAATCCCTCGCGGACTCCCCCACCGACGGATATGGGTCAGATCAAAAGCTATATCAGCGACAAATTAACGCTGATGGATCGATACATCCCGCCAGCGGTGGGCGAGTATTTCCTAACGGCTGGGATTCGCTTCACCTCCTTTGAACTGCTGGATAGCTTCCTGCTGGCAACAGTGCAATTTGGCAAACACTTTGAGGTGGATTTACTGGGTCTATCGACGGTGCTATTGCCGCCAGATACGCCGACGTCGCCCCTGGCAGAAGCCCAACTGGCTCTCAAAGCGGTTATTATCCCCGATGAAGGCATTATCATCGTCCAAGGGCAACTTACCCCAGCCTCGTTCATCTTATCTCGCGACTGTCATCTCACCGGGGGCTTTGCCTTCGCGGTTTGGGCGAAGGGTCCTCATGCGGGGGATTTTGTAGTGACCATCGGCGGCTACCATCCCGATTTCAAGACCCCTGCTTATTACCCCCAAGTGCCACGGGTCGGTTACAGTTGGGCGATTAGCAGTTACCTCCACGTTAAAGGGGGCGGCTATTTTGCCCTAGTTCCCCATGCTTTGATGGCAGGGGGTTCCTACAGCGCGATCTGGCAGAGCGGCGATGTGAAAGCCTGGTTTATTCTGGCGGCCAATTTCCTGATTGCCTGGAAGCCTTTCCACTATGATGCCGAACTGTATGTAGATTTAGGCGCAGAGCTAACCATCCACTTCTTTGGTACCCATCATATTTCCATCGATGCCAGTGCCGATCTCCACGTGTGGGGACCAGAGTTTGGCGGTCATGCCAGGGTTACCGTTAAGGTGATTGGCATTCACTTCCACTTCAGCATTGATTTCGGTGAATCTAGCTCCCCACCACAACCAATACTCTGGTCGAAGTTTCAGAGTTCCTTCCTGCCTGCGGCGGATAAGCGTCTGAGTGCTTCGATTAACGACGGTCTCATTCGCACCGTACAAGACAGCCGATACGGCGAAGTGTGGATTGTCAAGCGGGATCGACTTCGCATTTCCACCGACTCCTACTTCCCGGTGAAATCTGTTACCTTTACACTGGACGATCAAGCTCAGACTTATGACCCAGGGACTTTTAAGGTCGCTGGTGTTGCCCCTATGAATGTCAGCACCGTGGAGCATTCTGACCATGCGATCGCGATTTCCCGCGTCGCGTCTAATGGGAATCACGCTTCGCCAACAGAAAACCTGACCCTCAATAAGATTTGGAAAGACTATCCAGGTGCGCTGTGGGGCAACCAGATGGAGCGGGAGCTGAATCCGCCGCCAGACCAGAAACTGGTTCGCACCCTTTCTGGCTTTGAGATTGTGCCTTCCAAGTCATCGAATGAAGATCCAAAGCCGATAGAGGGCGATCGCGACAAACTCGCCTACGAACCGTCCTCTCAAGTCGGATATACCTGGGTCGGTAGCACTGGCACTTTTAGCGAGGAGGCCAGCAAAAAGCATTGGCCGGATATTACAAAGCAGATATTCGACAAAAAAGGCGATCGCAGCCAGCTACTGGAAGCTATGGGCTTTGACCCCAGTAAATTGAATTACAACCAACCGCTCAAGCGCGATACATTTTTTGTACCGCAGTACGGCACATTGGAGGATTAAGACCATGACAAGCACCGGTAAGCCTAAGAGCAGCGGTAAGCCTCAGGGCAGCATTAAGTTTCTTTCCTACGACCAGCCTGCCTTAAAGGACGGTCTCTACAAGTTAGAAGTGACCCATACATTTCAGGCGGTTTCTAGCGAGTCTCAGAATCAGGTAGTCGCCTCTTTTAGCAAACATTTTGCCGTCTTGGGACCGCGTTTCAGCCTCGAACCGAAGGAGATTGCCACTGTTTTTCCGCCAGACAAAACCACGGGTCGCTATTACAACATACTGTCTCACATTATGTTTACCCGCTCCATCCTGCCCTGGGAGCGCAAACTGAATAATAACGATACTATCCCCTGGTTGGCTCTAATTCTGGTTACCCGGGAGGAGATTAATGACTGCCAGAAAAAAAATAAGGACCTGCTCGCCGTCCACACCGACACCATTGAGAAAATCTTCAGTGCCCCTCAGTCAGACTCAAACCTGGTCTTTCCCACTTCAATTGACCTCGAACCGGGGGAAAGCAACCAAGATCGCATTAACTACATTGACGTGCCAGAGCCTTTGGTAGATAAGATTTTACCAAAGGAAGATGAGTTACCCCTGCTAGCCCACGTTCGCCAATCCGCCGATGCCAACCTAAACGGCACGCCCAATCCCAAATACCCGATCTTAATTTGCAATCGCTTGCCCCAGCCAGGGGATGAAAATACTGTCTTTCTGATCTCTCTGGAAAACCGCAGCGATGTCTACGCTCGCTTAAAACAGCGCAATAATAAGCTAGTTTACCGTTTTGTAACTTTAACGAGTTGGCGCTTCGCCTCCGTTGAAGCCAAGGAGTCATTTGTGGAGCTGTTGAAGGATGCTGACAAATGGGAAGCCAAAAACCCCGGAAGGGTGTTGCAGCTACCTAAGACTGAGAATAGTAATGTAGATAAATTCTATGAAAAGGGCTATGTGCCTCTGAATCATCAGACGCGCCAGGGGAATCGCATGGTCTCCTGGTATCGCAGTCCGCTATTACCGGGAGAAACCTCGCCAGCAACGATTACTAATGATATTCAATCCGCCGACGAGTTGGTGCGATTTTTCTCCACCTATGGTATGTTTGATGTCAGCTACGCTGCTGCCTGGGAACTGGGGCGGCTGTTAATGTTGCGCAACAAGCGGGTTGCCCTTGCCCTGTTCAATTGGAAACGAGCCAACGCTCAAGCTCGTAAAACCAAAAATCCCGCCCATCTGCACCTGAGCAAACCCACTGAATCTCTCCCCATACCAGATGTAGTGTCTAATTGGTTTGCCGAACTGGAACTACTCGAACATGTCCCGTTCAACTATCTGGTTCCTGACGAGCGCTTGCTGCCCAAGGATTCCCTGCGCTTTTTCACTGTCGATATAAACTGGTTACAATATCTGCTGCATGGGGCGTTTAGCATTGGCAGAGTTACTGGAGGTAACGGACTAGAAAGCGAATTGTTTCAAAAGATTCCCAAACCCCCAGTTTTGAGCGGATTCTTGTTGCGATCTTCAGTGGTTGCCGGTTGGCCTCACATGGAGATTGCCGGATACGATTGGAAGCCAACTGGCTCCCTCAGTAAGCTGCCGTTTATGGTGAATGCTCCAGCCGATAAGAGACTCAGTTTGCACAGAACGCTGCTAGCTCCCGATATGCTTCTGTGTTTATTTGCAGGAAACCTGCAGATGGTCGAGTTATACCTGCATCCAGAGACCATCCACTTCGGGGTGACCTACCAAGGCGTTGACTCAAAGTTGGGCATCAACGCTCCTTGTTATTATAAGGTACGTCGAGATGAGACCAACGGCAATCCCTATACGGTGGACTTCAAAACTCCTTGTGCAACAGATACGGGAACAAATGTCACCAAGAAGTGGGTTCGCGTGCCTTTCCGCGACCAGACCTCGCGCACCATTAATATCAAAACCCTAGCCGACTACCTGAAACAGTCATTAAATGCTTCGGAGGATCTGTCACCGGCTAAATTTGCTCTAGAAATGATTGAGGGTGTCCCTAAAATGCGTTTTCTGAAAAGCTAGGCAACGAAAAGCTTGTTCTACGTGGGAAAGGCTTTTATCAGCCCGGACTGTTTATGTACCATCCAGCTTTTGGGGTGTGGTCTTGCACCAGTTGGTTTTGACCACACCCGTCTGTCAATCATCGTCAGAAACACTCCCAACAAGTCTGTTAACAGCCTCGCCTATTTATGGAAATTTTGTGTGGTACGATACAGAAATTTATTGGGGAATCTCGGACCTTGAATGTTTGGGAAGCAAGAGGGAATGCCTCTATCAAATAGCCAATACCGAAACCAGAGTCTCTGGAGAAATCCTATTACAGATAGCTACTAACATTACCCAAATTACGGACGGCACTTTCACATGCTACCCGGACAAGGGATCGGATCCGAGTATAATCGTTCGTGCCGTAGATAGCAGCGCTTACGATGTATAAAGCAGGGATGAAGCTATATTAACCAAATTGCGACAGTGCTTCCAAAATGTTGAAGATTTGCTCTTATGCAGAAACTCAAGCAAACCTACCTCGCAATTTGGAGTTGGTTGAAGGTCGCCTCCCCTGCTTCTTCCTCGATCGCCTGTGCGGTGGTAGCGCCGGTGTAATCTAATGTGGGGAATAACAGGGGGCGATCGCTCACTAGCATGTCATAGCAGCAGCTCATCCCAGTGTAGCCGATCGCCTCTACAGTAACAGCACTCTCCTTTGCGAGGTTACTGTTGTCAATGCTGTTGATAATGGGGACGGCGGGAATCTTCACGCCCGCCGTGCTAAAATAGCCTTAGCTGGCGCGATCGAAGGCTGCGGCGATGAGGCGATCGACTTTGATGTGCAACTACAGGCCGGCGATCGCTCGAAGTAAGTTGCGTCGTTCTGCTGATGTCGGTATAATTGATTAAGTTTTAGGAGTTAGAGATGGATAAGGCGCTTGTTGACAGTGTTTTGGAACTGCCGCCCAATGAGAGGGCTAAGCTGCTAGATGTCATCGTGATGAGTCTCGATCGACCAGACAGTCAAATTGACAATATCTGGCTTGATGAAGCCCAGAAGCGACTTGAGGCATTTAAGGCTGGTAGGACTAAAGGAATTCCAGCAAGGGATGTACTGGGTGGAAATTTATGAATCAAATCTTCGATCCACTAGCGGCAAAAGAATATCAAGAAGCAATTGATTACTACGAGGATCGGACTCCGGGTCTCGGTGAAAAGTTTCGTGGCGAGATCGAGGCTGCCTTAAGTATTCTCTCAAAATACCCAAATCTAGGAATGGAAGAGCGACCCTCAATCAGGCGGTTTGCGATTAAGGGATTTCCATACAAACTCATTTATGCAGTTGTTGGAGATGTGTTGTTCATCATCGCTGTTGCTCACGGCCATAGAGAGCCAAATTACTGGATCGATCGGGTCTAATTCTACGTTAGCCCGCAATTTCGGGCAGATTCCTACGCGCGACAAGAAACCGGGTAACTTCGATAACTGTTGCATCATAGCCGAGGGCCAGTAAAAGAAACCCGGTCTTGGCCTCTGGCCACCAGTAGAGCGTGGTAGCGCCAGTGTAATCTTGGGTGGGGAATAGCAGGGGGCGATCGCTCACTAGCATATCATAGCAGCAACTCATTCGTACCCGATCGCCCGATCGCCTGGGTGCATTTCATAGAAGCAAATAGAGGTCATGAAAAAAGTGAAATACACTCCTTGCAGAGCCTCTAAATTCCGTTACCTGCCAGAGTCAGGGAACGAAAGATGGGATAATTTTATTATATTTGCAAATAAGGAAAGTTCAGATGCTGTATAATAGAAGTAGATCGTACTCCAAAAGTGAGGGTGTCTGCCATGAAGACGCTAATAAAATGGTCTGTAGAAGACTATCACCAGATGATCGAGACAGGATTTTTGGACGATCGTCCTGTAGAACTGTTGGCAGGTGAGATTGTGCAAATGAGCCCTGAAACTCCCATTCACTACAACACAGCCAGGCGATGTTCTAAATACTTGGAGACTTTGCTAGAAGGGGTTGCTGAGGTTCGCTTCAAGGGACCAATCACTCTATCAGACTCTGAACCAGAACCAGATATTGCAATTGTTCGACCAGGAGGGTCTGTTGAAAACGATCGCCACCCTCTTGCTGACGACATATTTGGGATTATCGAGGTGGCGAAAACTAGCTTGAAGAAAGACTTGGATCTTAGATCTACTATCTACGCCAGGGAGGGTATTCTTGAATACTGGGTTTTAGATTTATCGGCCAAGCAGATGATCGTGTTTAGAGATCCAGAAAATGGCAAATATGACCAAACAGACTGTTACAGGAGGAATAGTAAAACCGCTGGCATTTGCACGAGTTGAGGTCGCGATCGAGAGACTGTTAAGTAGTTCGTAGTACTTGATTGCTGGATTATATATTCTCCATTCACTATTCAAAGAGCGATCGCTCTTTGCCTTCTGAGCTTTTGATCATTGCATTCTGAGCCGACAATGGCAAACCTATCCTGGAGTAGAGTTTGCCCGATCGCCAATGTCCAGGGACCGCGAAACCGGGTTTCTATGAGTCAACCCTGGGTAAAGACTCTTAGATATCGCACCAAACCGGTTTCTTGCAACTAAAGGCGATCGCCCCTAGGAAGCATTAGCACTTGCCATCACTTTACGAGTACGCCTTTCATACTCAAGGCCAGTGATAATATGTTCAGGGGGATACCAGCGGCAATAAGATCCTCGGTCAACCCGTCCTCAAAATTATCTAGTTCAATAACTACTAGGGGATCGAGCAAGCGAGCGTGAAAAATAATAGAATCCATCCAACGTTGCTTATCATAGCCAGTAGCCAGAACCAGGAAGTGACCGGTTTCGGTATCGCAGACAGGGTAAACCTTAATCGCTTGTACGCTGGGTTGGTCGCGAGTAGCCTCTTGCAGGGTTTGCTTCAGGATATCTGCATAATTTAGTGAGTGTTCCATTGCACAATAACCTCTTGCTCGGGTTCGTAAACTAATAAATTAATTTTATTTCTCTGGACGGCTAGCTGAAATATTTTCGTTTGGAATTGTCGAATATAAACCTCTTGACTAATAGCAAGAAACAACTGCCGTTCAGGTTCTTGCTCTTCCAAAGCCCATTGGTAAAGCTGAAGCTGTCCCATGGCTTTTTGCAGTTCATTAATAGGTGAAGAGGACTCGAAACCTTTAAGTTCGACAACGATTTTCCTTCCTCCTTTCTCAGCAGCTAAAAACTTTTCTGCTCCCAAATCAGCTTTCAAGAACGTTTCCCCTAATACTAAGAGATACGGGTCATTCGTAATCGTCCATCCGTCTTTTTCGAGAGTGCGACGCCGGGAGAAATGGTCTTTATCGCGTCTAGACATACATAGTATTATCGAAATCAATGGGCTTAACGTGCCGTAGGCGATCGAGCACCTGCCACGCTAAGCGCAATTATAGCTTATCTAAAACACTTTGTCAATAGCCAATCAGGAAATCTCCTATGCTCGCCCATACCATCTGCCGTCGCGTCTGGGCAGGTCAGCAGTATTGTCATTGTCGCGATCGCCTAGGGGTGGCGTAGGGGCACGGCAGTTAACAATCGATCGTCTCAACAGATCATTGGTTGATGCCGTGCCCCTACATTTCATTTATGTACCCATACCATCTGCTGTCATGTCTGGGCAGATCGGCAGTATTGTTATTGTCGCGATCGCCCAGGGGTGGCGCGGGGGTACGGCTAACAATCGATAATAATTTTGCCTACATGTCGTAATTGTGTAACACCGATTAGTTAATCAACTGTTGACGAAGTTCGCGCAGGGCAATGCCAGTTCCTTGCGTTGATGCAGCCTGAAGGACATTCCCGATGAGGGTTGACAAGTCAATTTCTGGGAAATAGCGGCTCCAGGTTTGCTGTTGATAAGATTCCCCTTGCCAGCGGAGGGTACAGTAGTCTTGCCAGGTTCCGGGCATTTGCATCACGGTTCCTGGGGGCAATTTGATTTTTTCACGGGAAACAACAGCATACATAGCAGTAACCTAAAATTTTACCAGAATCAGCCATTTTTCAGAGCTTGGCGGCGAGGACGAAAGGCTTGGGGTTTGGCTAGGGATCGTACTACAGGCGGCTGCAAGTAAAGAATTGGACCTGTCGCGATCGCTAGTTACCGGTCTGATTATCAATCAGCACTGGCCCCAGCTTGCTGGGTCTCGTCACGAGTCGAAGGCGATCGCCTTGGGTCGTTACGAGTATTTTAGCACGGGCCGAGCACTGCGGCTGATTATCTCCAATGGTAGCCCAGTAGATGACGGCCCAATAGAAAAAGTCGCGGCAATCGCCAGTTGCGCGATCGGTTGTGCTGTTCCGGTTGGGATTGGCAATAGAGCTCGTCGCCGGTACGGAGATTTTTCCGGTGGAAAAAAACAGAGGGCGATCGGCATATTTGAGTACCGTCGAAAGTTGACAGAATTGTCAGAAGACGATCTGCGTGTACAGACAAATTTGATTGTGCTGGCTGGTTGCCAACCGGGTTTCTTAATTTTAGGGTTTCTTAATTTGGGAATGCACCCCCCGATCGCCCTCGCCCCCTTATGGGTAATTATTAGGGTTATCAGTCACCAAGCCTTCAGTCTGGGCATATTCAGGAGGCGATCGTCCGCCGAAACAAAAACCAGTTGAGTATCTGGCATCAGAGTGACGATCGATCGAATGCGCATTGCCGCTGCCAGTTGCATAGCATCATAAGCGCGTAGGGGATATTGAACAGTATTTCACAGAGTGGCGATCGCTACTGTTATTTTAGGGTTGTAGAACGGACTTAATGCTGTATGCTACCGACTTTTCGACCAGAAACCCGTAGCACAAAAGTCTGACATCAGTCGAGATTTCTGGCTGTTGTTGGTAATGGCTAGTTTTTATATTGCTAGAGCGTCGGTCCATTAATAAATCTTGACAAATTTAAAAATCTGTGATTGCATGTAAAATACGTATATTATCGGATCGAATTCAGACCTTCACTCCCTCATGAACTTCGTATTTTTACCCAAAATTTGTTCGACAGTGACCGACGAGCGAGTAGATACACATTTTTGTTTTTTTGTCAACTACTTCTACTAGACCGACGTTCTAGCCAATCTTTATGGGCTTGGTCTCTAAGTCAAATCACTGTCGCCATCTCTACCGTACTGGTTAGTCTGAAGCCATTATTCACTTGCCTGTTTGCTTGGCTTATTTGGGGTCAGCGCTTTGACAACAAATTCCTGATAGGAATGGTAATTGCAATCGGAGGTGCGGGCGCTATTGGACTAGACGATCTGCTAATTGATACTGGCAATTTTAAAGGTGACATTGCAGTGCTGCGTATCTGCTGACTGTAGAACAACTGAGAACTAAATTGAGATCGACACTTATCTGGTGTTGCGGATTGGGAACTTTGTTGATATTGTCTATAATTTTATTCTCGGAAGATATACTTTTATCTTATTCAGTAAGGGGGTGAGAGTTTGTAATTTCTCTAGCTTTAGTTTGCCAAATTTTATGTCAGGGACTTCTCACTTATAGCCTCAAAAAATTTTCCTCTGGATTTGTAACGTTAGTCTTTCTGCTTGAGTCTATTTTGGTTGCTATAGCAGCTTGGGGAATTTTTGGTGAAGGTTAAGATTATTTGACTGGGTAGCTTTTTTGGCAATCTTACTAGGTCTGTATCTAACCGTATCCAGCAAATCTGCTATTAAGGAATAGTTGGGAACAGAGCAACGTAATTTGAGCGAGTGGTCTCAATACCTATGGGCCCATGGTTGGCGCCATTAGGATCGATATGCGGATGCAAATGAAGAAGAGATCGAGCTCGGAGTTGGGAGCAGGGGAGCCCTTGAGAACTCGGTTTTGTGGAGAGATATCCTCACTCCTCACTCCCCACAAAATCTACGAGGTATTGCCCGAGGATGTACATCCTTAACTTGACCTTCAAGGCACTGCCAGTGATGGTAGCCAATTTTTCTGTCCCTGATTGAAAAACGCTATATTTATAGGTAATAAATTTGGCTCTTCGGTACTTGGTTTGCTATTTAGAGGGGGAAAAATCGCTGAAAGCTATGCTATGTAAGGCTTTGGCGGATCGAGAAACCCAATTGTTATCAACAACTGTCAGTTGATCGCATCAAAGCTTTGCCCAGCAAGGCTTACACCCTTGATTGGTTGCCAAAATACCATACTAACTACCGAAGAGCCATAAATTTTTGGCTCCTCACCTCCCTGCTTGAGCGTAATCCAGAGTAGCTTCGTAGGCAGTCAGTCCCGAAGCTATCGATCTGGCCTTGATTTCACCCACCAAAAACTGGACGACTGTTCGCACAACCAAGTGAGCGAGAGATTTGTCAAAGGGAGTGCCAGCAAGAGACTGTCGCCAGAACCATTCGATCCGCGAGGTCAGTGCTCCTCCTAATGTCAGCACTTGACCGGGTAAGGCAAAAACACCGTGTTGCTGAAGGCGCCGCATCAAGTCGATGCCCGCATCCCCCGCCGGAATTGCCATGTTGTGCGCTAATAGCAGGATCGTTCCGGCAGGCATGGTATCCCAGAAGGAGTTTTCCAATTCCTGACCGACTGTGGTAGCTACGATCACCCCGCCCCGTTCCAAGCATTCGACGGTAAATGCTTTCTGGCGAGAAGGTAATTTCTTCACGCCTTTAGGGGGAGCAATTCCCAAGGCAGGATCGTCGTAGACTAAATCGCAGATTGCCAGATTCGGATACTCCTGCTTGAGAAAATACTGGAGCACGTCCGAACCCATCGCGCCCGCCGAACCTATCAGCGTCACTGGAGTCACTGGATCGTTTTTGCGATCGGGGATCCCAACTGCTTCAATGGCAGCAATAATCCCCGTTGCTGCGTAGGAGGACTTGCCGCCGCAGCCGCCATCGTCACAGCGAATGCCTAATGAGTGGGGCGTGAACTGATTCAGGATGTCTGCCAATCCCGCAAACCGACCGAAGTCGGGGGTCAGCTTAATTTTTCCATCGGTTTGGTTGAGAAAATTGCCGATCTCTTTGAAGATGGGCGAAATCGAATTTTCCCATTGGGGGTGTTGAGGATTGGTGAGGATGGAAAATATTTCTGGATTTTTGGGTTTTATGACGCAACGAGATCCACCAACTTTACTGTTGAGGAAACCTGCAGGAAGGCGATCTCTATAGCAGTCTACTACCCCTTTATGGAGGGCTGCGTTAATCAAATAATTTTTGAAAGCACTTTCGTCTCGCATCAAGGAAATGCAGACTTGTTGAGCTTGGTTAGACTCCATCTCCGGACTCACCATCCTGGTTCCTCCATAGGAGTAGTCAGCATTCGGCTCCTTGTCGCAGGCAATAAATATCTCTGCCAAGGAATGTTCCAGTTTTTCTACAGTTTGAACCATTATCTACTTACTCGATTGTGCCATCACTACATATTTATAGCATTTCTCGAAATTCTGAGGTACAGCCGCCAGCCATGAAAACCACTGATAGCAATGCTTTCACTGTACCTCACCTTATTGAAAAATGCTATATCACCGCCAATGCTTCCAACGTTATACTTACAATTAATTCTGTTTACCTGTGATGGCTTCATACATCCGATCCGCCGTGAATGATTTAAACATCTGCTTGGGATCCTTAAACGCTTTAAACTCCAAAACGTTACCGCAAGGATCGTTGAAATAAATTGTTCCCTGCTCGCCTATTTTTCCCACAAAACGAACTCGCGGTCCGATACTAAACTCGATCCCTTTGCTTTTCAAACGCTCGATCAATTCTTCCCATTCATCCCACTCCAGAATCACCCCAAAATGGCGCACGGGAATATTAAGTGGGCTTTGGTCGCGATCGACGTGATTGGAGGGAATGTTTCTCGTGGCCTCTTCGGGATGCAAGTAAGCAGAAATGGAATTGCCGTAAAGATTGAAGTCTATCCAGAGATCTGTACTTCGTCCTTCTTTGCAACCAATTACATTACAATAGAAGTCACGAGTTTCTTCTAGATCTGCTACGGGAAAAGCTAAATGAAAAGGCTTTTTGTCCATTATATCAACTGCTAACAACTTTTGTTCTATACTACTCTAAAGTGCTAATTTTTCACTCACCTAATAGGACCTAGTCTAAAAGCTGAAACTCTTGCGATCGAGTAGCTTACAGCTCAATAAAGCTCGCTTATGGTCTCAAGGAGATCGATCGGCCCGTGCTATATCTAAATCCCCAATTCAGGGCTTTCTTATCCTGTAAGCCAGTCCCAGTAATCGTTTTAGTCCTTATACTAGGTCGTTTTTCAGGATAACTTCGCAGGTCGGAGTCGAGCTGTCCCTCGCGGGACAACCCTCCCTTTCGGAACCGTGCATGCGATTTTCACCGCATCGTGTCCGAGAGCGCCTGCTCGTGTCCGAGAGCACCACCCTATAGGGTGGTGTCTCTGGACACGACCCCATGACACCGCACGACAGCGTGTCAGGGCAGGCGTCTCTGGACACGATCGGCTACTGGTTGATAAGCCCAAGTCATGGGTAGCACTATCAGGATTACTCCCTACCGGCCTTGTCTCTTGCAATTTCACCCTTTATCAGTGGTCTTTTTTCGACTAAGTTAATGCCTGGGACCGGGCGGTTTGTGGCGGGTGAGTAGTTTAACCCTTGTTGAGCCACTCTTTACTAACATGAGCCTGTGTAGATTCAGGAATCACTACTTCTTACCTGCCCAGGGCTTTAGTCTGACGTACCGACTTTCGGATTTCTCCTTAAGTTCTTGGGTTCTTTGGGGTTACTTTCTCCAAAGACTTCTTATCATATCCGTCCTACGTCTGCGTGTCCTCAGTCATTTGAGGTGGTATCCGCCAGCGTTACCCGGGGCATTAGCTTCTTAGGACATCCTTCCTACTCGTGGCTTGCGCTTCACATCTGACTGGTCTCGATAGACAGCTCACGAGAGGTGAATTCGTTCCCTGATGTCATTTCACGATACCTTTAGGTCCATAATCTACCCCGGCAGCTTTTTGAATACGATGTTAGTCAAGAGAGACAACTAACACTAGCTACATTTCCCTTTTGGGCCAGCGCTTTAAGCCTTATTTCGCTGGTTTATAGTAACGAGGCTTACTTATGTTCGCTTGTTCTAACCTTGAGTATCTTTCCTAGCGGCGTCACCGGTTTAGGCTACCAGCTATCCTACATTTAAGTCCTCGCTTGGCACCACGGCGATGTTGCTCCGTAGCACTTCACGCGGTCACCCCCGTATTTGGGGGAGGGGAATTTAACCCCCATGAACATCAGAGTTACTGGCTAATGGAACCAGTCAGGCTTTCACCAAGTTTTTTTGGTTTACGCCGGAACGAATCGCACCTCTCCAGCTATAATATACAGATTTTCAGCCCCATCGTCAAGTATGTTAACAAAAATTTACATTTATTTCTCGGCGTGACACCTGCGATCGCTTCCGGGCGAGGCGATCGCAGGCGGTTTTCGGTTGGGTGGGACACAGATAAAAGTAAAAGGGTGGTGATAAACATGTAGTGATGCAACATCTATCCCGACAGGTGGTGATAAAAAAGTAGTGATGAAGTGCATAATAATTGATTATGCACTGGCAGAGTATTTTTCTGCACCAGTCCAGCATTTTTCTGCACCAGTCCAGCATGCGTTAGAATAATTCTATCAGATCGTGAATCACCAGACAGTTATGAAGGCTTTCTGGGAGTGGCGGGAGAAGAGCGAAATTTATTGGGATTCTCAGGGAGCGGCTATTCCTGCCTTTGCCGCCTTTTGCAAGGAAGGCTCACACCAATGTATGGATCTCAGCGAAGCCTACGCGATTTTCCGGCGCAAAGGACAAGAAATTGAGGTGGAAGTTGTTGGGTCTTGGCTCCGCTGGTGGCTTAATGGCATTAAACCTGGAAATTGGTATTACTATTATTAGAGTGGGTTGGAGAAGTCTGCCCGATCGCGCAGGTGCAAGCCGTGTAGCGTGCAGCCATGTACAAAGCATTAAGAAACCAGGTTTTTCCCATCTACCTGGTTTCTGGGCAAAAGAATATGGCCGCAGCAAAAGGGCGATCGCAGTAGGTTGGGTAACGTTGCCAAACCCAACCTACTGTGACTGGTGGGCGTGAGAAGGTGCCTAGGACATCGGTCCATTAATAATACTTGACAAATTACAACATCTGTGAATCAACGGAAAATCAACATCTTCTCGTCTGGCCCTCTCCCTGGACCTCCCAAGGAGCCAGAATCACTTTACCCAAAATTTGTGCTACTGGACCGATGTTCTAGATCCGGAAGCCTTTGGCCGTAAGCGTTCGGGAATAATATAAGTATAAATACTCGCGCTAGCCCGACGTTAGGAGGGCCGCTGCGCTAGCGTGCAGGCAGCGCAATCGCCATTTTCTTGTTTGTGATTTTGAGGTAGAGTGATCCCGTTGGGATCGCTCTGCTTTCTAGGGATAGACAGTTCTCAGTCTTGTCCCCATATGACAAGAAAATCTTTAAAATATCGTAAAGCTTTACCGATCCTGCTGTATTGCAAATTCATCCATCATTACCGAATTACTATGGCTATTGGCTACGTTGCCCTTGTCCTCCACGCCCACCTACCCTTTGTCCGGCACCCCGAAAGCGACTACGTGCTGGAAGAAGAATGGCTGTATGAGGCAATCACAGAAACCTACATCCCTCTGCTGCATGTATTTGAAGGCTTAAAGCGGGATGGTGTGGACTTCAAAATGACCATGAGCATGACACCGCCTCTGGTGTCGATGCTGCGGGATCCGCTGTTGCAAGAACGATACGACGCGCACCTGGCCCTGTTAGAGGAATTAGTCCAAAAAGAGATCGATCGTAACCAGCATAACGGTCACCTGCGCTATCTAGCCGAGTATTATGCCAAAGAGTTGAAGGAGATTCGCGATACCTGGGAACGTTATGACTGCGACTTGGTAACCGCTTTCAAGCAATTCCTGGATAGCAACAACCTGGAGATCGTCTCCTGCGGCGCTACCCACGGCTATCTGCCGCTGATGAAGATGTATCCCGAGGCCGTGTGGGCCCAAATTCAGGTAGCCTGCGAACATTACGAGCAGAATTTCGGGCGTAAGCCCAAGGGCATCTGGTTGCCAGAATGTGCCTATTATGAAGGGGTAGAGCGGATGCTGGCGGATGCTGGTTTGCGCTATTTCCTCACCGACGGACACGGGATTCTTTACGCCCGTCCCCGCCCCCTCTATGGCAGCTATGCGCCGATTTTTACCGAAACTGGCGTAGCGGCTTTTGGACGGGATCACGAGTCTTCCCAACAGGTGTGGTCCTCGGAGGTAGGCTATCCCGGTGCAGCAGAATACCGGGAATTTTACAAGGATTTGGGCTGGGAGGCTGACTACGAGTACATCAAGCCTTACATTATGCCCAACGGACAGCGGAAAAATACTGGCATCAAATACCACAAGATTACGGGTCGGGGTCTGGGTTTATCAGACAAGGCCCTGTATGACCCTTATTGGGCGCGGGAAAAGGCAGCCGAACATGCAGGTAATTTTATGTTCAATCGCCAGCAGCAAACCGAGCACCTGCACGGGATTATGCAGCGTCCTCCCATGATCGTCTCCCCCTACGATGCGGAGTTATTCGGCCATTGGTGGTACGAGGGGCCTTGGTTCATCGATTACCTGCTCCGCAAGTCCTGGTACGACCAAGACGTTTATGATATGACTCATTTGGCAGATTATCTACGAGGTAATCCCACTCAACAGGTCTGTCGTCCCTCCCAGTCTAGTTGGGGGTATAAGGGTTTCCACGAATATTGGCTGAATGAGACCAATGCCTGGGTTTATCCCCATTTGCACAAGGTTGCAGAACGGATGATTTCCCTGGCCAGTCGGGAACCGGCTGATGAGTTGGAGTGGAAGGCCCTGAACCAGGCCGCACGAGAAGTTTTGCTGGCTCAATCTTCTGACTGGGCGTTTATTATGCGCACGGGTACCATGGTGCCTTATGCCGTGCGGCGGACCCGATCGCACTTACTTCGGTTCGACAAACTCTACGATGACATTAATCAGGGCAAAATCGATAGCGGTTGGCTGGAGAAAGTAGAGACGATCGACAATATCTTCCCCGAAATCAACTATCGCGTCTATCGTCCCTTGCAGTAGAGCTAAAATCGGGGAGATGGGAACTGAGTTATACTTCCATCTCCCCCAAATCTTCTCGATCGCATTCTCCCATCAAGTGACGCGAGAGTTACTCTATGCCTGAAAGTGAATTTTGGATTGCTTATAGAGTCTGCTGCTGGCTACTAAAAATTCTCTATTCTCAATGAACAATTCTCAATCCTTAATTCTCTACTGACTACTGACTAAGGGACAGGCAATTTGCCCATCCCAGACAGAAATAAAGATGAGACGATCGACTTATAAATTCATCTCAGCAGCTTGAACTTTTTCAATTTGCTTCTTCTTCAGAATCAGCAATATTTGAGACAGTATGGTAGCAGCAATGAAAGCCATTAACCATTTAATCCGACTAGCGCTTTGCAAGACTATTTCCGTATCAGCCTGACCAAAACCACCCACATTTGGGTTGTTAGTCAAAGGATCCCCAGCGGCAACTTCCTGTCCTTCCGAGACAATCAACTGCGGTCCTAACGGGATCTCCTCAGCCACAGCTTCACCGTCAGCAGGCTGAATAGTCACTACATAACCCACCACCTCATCATCGGAATCTACCAGATTGGTAATCAGAGCGATCGTGCCAGCGGTAGAAGCCTTGTAGACATTGTTGTTGCTATTTTCCCCTGTGGGATAAACCTGACCGCGACCCCGGTTCCCGCCTACATGTATGGCATACTTTCCGAAGTGGATATTTTTATCCGTCCGCGGATCGGGGGAAAGAACTGGGAAGATAATTTCCTGATATTCCTCGCCCGGTAGCGGTCCGATAATAATGACGTTTTCGTCGTCCTCGGTGTAGGTTTCGTAATCGTCTAAATCGTCGATTTCTTCGAGTAATTCTTCAGGAATGCGTTCCTCTGGTGCAATCTTGAAGCCTTCGGGTAACATTAACACCGCACCCACCTGTAAGGAATCAAGTTCGCCATCGGACGACACTTGCTGCACGCTCAGGTCGTAGGGGACTTTCACCACAGCAGAAAACACCGTGTCGGGCAGCACCGACTGGGGGACTTCAATTTCCGTCACTTTAGAAGCCAAGTGACAGTTGGCACAAACAATCCGCCCAGTCGCTTCCCGGGGAGTTTCCGGGGCCGTTTGCTGGGCCCAGAAGGGATAGGCCGCTGCGGTTTGGGGGTGGGCGAGCGCTAGCCCTACAAAACAGACAAGGGTAGCGATCGCCAGCACTATAGTTTGAGTCAGTACCCGCTTGCAGCTATGCGCTCTCGCCAATACATCAACTTTTTTCATCAGTTCCAACAATGCTCTGAAATACAATTAGTCCATTGTTAATCGTTCATTGTTGATTGTTCATTGTTCATTGCCATGAACGTTCTCCATCAACCATCAACCATCAACATCCTATACTGCGAAGGGTCCCTTTGCTCTTAGGGCCATATCTTGCTAACAAAAGCGCTAAGCAAATGTCCGGAGCGAGGGGGGGGGTCCAATTGAGAGAGCCTTGTGCAAAAGAAGTAACTCCCCCCGTAGCGCTACAGGGGGTCAAAAGTTGAAGCATACCACAGTTACTGGTTTGGGAGCCCCCCTCGCAATGACACCAACTTCAACATTTTTGCGCAAGTCGATCCCTTTCAAAGTATAGGTTCTCGTGCAGCATTAGGTCCACCAGGGGTCTTCACCGGTGCGGAAGTCAGTTTCGGTCCAGGTGGTAAACACGACTTTATCATCCTCTGTGACATCAGCATGGACTAATGCCAAAGACAGGGGAGCTGGTCCCCGCACTACCTTGCCAGCGTCATTATACTGAGAACCGTGACAGGGACAAATGAACTTGTTCTCGCTGGCATTCCAGGGAACCACACAGCCCAAGTGAGTACAAACAGCGTTTAAGCCATACTCTGCCAGGCTTTCGTCTTTCTTTACTATCAGGTAGGTCGGATCCCCCTTCAGCCCCTGAGCCAGGGCCCCGTTCCCCTGAATTATGATTGGACAAAAACTCACTGACGATCACGTCATTCCCCAGAGAGTCCTTCGCTGTGACCCCACCGCCTGCACCACCACTAGAGGGTGGGATAAAATACTTGACAACCGGATATAGTGCTCCTAGGGCCGTGCCCGTGACCGCACCAAAGGTCAGAAGATTCATGAATTGACGACGTCCCATATCCGGGACATCCGCTGAGCCTGAAATTTGTGTCATGACCTCTGCTTGAGATATTGTTAATTTATCTGTCTATAGACAAAGTGACCTCCACCTACCTTACTACGATGTCTCCTGTGTGCCGTATGTCCCCTGGGACAAGAGCACAATAGGAGATATCGGAGGCAGGCACCAGGGACTTCGGTGTCTCCCGACCCCTAGGAGCACATTCATAGGAGACACCGAGTATATGCTGACAAGATTGCGGTTCGACTCCGCTCCTGTGTCCCCCCTGCCCTGTCAAGGGACACAGCCACCGCAAGCTCCGCGAGGCAGTTTCCCGTCTTTCTGAGAGTATTATTACATTTTTTTAACTGCGAGCAGATATTTTTCATGAATAAATGTAAACAAAAGACCCAAAGGGGAGTGCTATGATACCATACATGATATAAAATGCGCACAGGTGGCAATCCTGATAATCACTCGCCGATGTCTCCTATATACCGTCCATGTCCCCTGGGACAAGAGCAAGGCGCAGAGATATCGGACTAGATTGCAATCTAAAATCTAAAATGGTATGACAGGAGCAGACTTACATCAGTTATTGTTGAACAAATGGGGACGCTCTTACGACCTGAAGCTGCGGCGGACTCAGGGCAAGATATTTGTGCAGGTGATGTGGAAATATCTGGAACAGGCGTCTTTCCCGCTAGAGGAGGCAGAGTATAGATCCCATCTCAATCAGATTGCTCTGTGCCTGCATGACTGGGGCGCTGACGAACAGATCAAGTCGTACATTGAAAACACCCGCGATCGCCCCCGACTGGGTAAAGTGGTCAGCATTCCCATAGAATTGGGAGCGCGGGCTTCTGAATGGATGCTCGACAAGTTTTAAGGGACCACCATCCAATCGCAGTCCGGTGCAGTATCACTTGATATGGGTGATAATACTTTATATCACGGTATGTCAAGTTTCGATGTCCCCCAGAGGGGACGCGGAGGGTTCGTTACCCGGGGATCTGGCGCACAGACAGGCTACCGGTCCTGCGCGATCGCACTACTTCAGAGACGTTGATGACGGGTCTGGCATTTTTCGCGCTCGACGGGAGTAAAAAGAGTAGATATACCCAATGATGCGATATTTAAGCAATTCGACACCAAACAAGCATGGCTGCGCTCCCGCAAGGGATAGGTCGAAAGTGAGGCCAGACTGGACAGAATCCCTGCTAGAGGATCGGCCATGGCGATCTGCCAAATTCTGCGGCGCGACGATGGCAGTTTGGCTTGGCCGTTCCTGAGTAATCGTTGCAGTGAATTACTGGAGGTGTCCGCGATGTCTCCCGGCTCTCACTACGAAGTGTTTCCAGAAATCCCCTCACGCTGGACGGCCTTCTGCTTACGGCTGCATCGGAATTGACATGAATACCGGCTCGCGAGATGGGCGTATGTCGATAAGGATGGAAATTTAAAGTCTAAAGGTCAGATACCGCTGCAAATGGGATTATCTCACGATCAGCAAGATGCTCAGAAGGTAGATGCTTGCTTGCAGTTGGTAGCTTTGGCTAATACTCGGGGATGCCCGATAGTTTGTGAGGATCTAGACTTTTCTAGGAAAAGGGAACAGTTGAAAGAATGTGGTAGCAAATACGCATGGCTGCGCCACGCTGCGCGATCGGATGCTATCAAGTTGGGCTTACAGTCGTTTTTTCCAGCTACTTGAAAGTATTCTCAGCAATCGCGGTATTTATTTATTAACTGTAAATCCTGCTTATACCAGCTTGATTGGTTTAGTAAAATATGCTCGCCAGTACGGGCTGGCAAGTGATGAGGCGGCAGCTCTTGCCGTGGCTAGACGAGGAATGAAATTGTCCGAAAAAATCCCAAGCTCCATAACCGCCTATCTCGACATGAAGTCCGGAAAGCACGTATGGAGTCTCTGGTATCAACTGAATAAATTGTTAAAGTCTTGCACTAAATGGAAGAATCGACATTCTTTCTATAGTGTCTCTAACTGGGGACTAGAGGTCAAGGTCATGGTGGATTCTAATTGCGGAAAAAATCGGACCAAGCGCAAGCATACTTCTAGTTAAGCTAAGTTATACCCTGGACTTGGATGTGCGATTTGTTCAGGTATAAGCTGTAAATCAGTGAAATCCTGGTTGGTTTCATTAGCCAACAACTGTGGTACTCATGGGGGTCCAAATCCCCCCTCCAGGTACGGGAGAGACTCGTGTCCTCTTCGCCCACCCATGTCGCTGCCGGACAGGCGAGCGACAGGGTGGGCGTCTCTGGACACGATCCGGTCCTTAATGCTGCTGTCGTGTCCAGAGACTTTCGTTTCCGGAGACGACCCACCCATGTCGCTGCCAGTAGGCGAGCGACAGGGTGGGCGAAGAGGAAACTTCGCGTCCGGAGACACCCACCCATGTCGTGCGCGGGAGCGACACGACAGGGTGGGTGCTCCTGGACGCGACCCCCCATGTCGTGCGCAGGAGCGACACGACAGGGTAGGCGCTCATGGCTGCGCCACGCTGCGCGAGCGGACACGAGAGTGACATCACCGTGGTATGAAGCAAGGACTCAAATGTAGGCAAGCTGGCAGCCTAAAGCCGGCAACACCGCTAGGGAAGATGTTCATGGCTAGAATAAGCGAACCTATGTAAACCTCGTGACCACGAACCAGCGGAATAAGGCTATTTACGCTGGCCCAAAAGGGAAATGGTAGTTAGTATTAGTCTGTACGAAACGTTAGGGTGTAAACATCAGGGTGAGGCCGAAAGGCCATCATGAGATGTGACAGCCCAACCCGGAACCATCAGCCGGGAAACTGTGTAATCCTTGTGGGTCCAAACCCCACCCTCCGGATACGGGAGGTACACCGGTCCCAACTGCTGCAGAGTGACATCACTGGCGGTGGAGAGTAGGGACTCAAATGTAGGAAAGCTGGAAGCCCAATCCAGTAAAGCCGCTAGGAAAGATGCTCATGGCCAACGATAAGTGAATCTGTATAAGCCTCGTCATATTCTACCAGCGAAATAAGGCTGATACGCTGGACCAAAAGGTAATGGTAGGTGTGGATAGTTGTGGGTTATAACTATCCCGTATCACAAAAACCCTCCCGGGGTAATGCAGGGGCCTAAAAGCATCATATGGATTATACGGAACGTTATAACCTCTGTTGTACTATCCATGGACCGGCACTAAGCCGACCAGGGGATAAGTGAGATGTTAAGCGAAAGGCAACAGGGGGGGGATGTCGCTTGTTGCTAACGCCTGGGGTAATGCTCAGGATAGGATGCGAACTGGAACCGAACTAACCAACCAAGGAAACGCTGCGATTCCAGTTAGCCGCTGACGTAGGACGGATATGGTGAGAAATCGGAGGGGAGAGTAGCTCTAAACGATACGGTGCCAGTGAATTCGTTCATGAGGCATATATACGAAGTTAAAGTTCAAGCGGTAGTGATAAACATGTAGTGATGTGATGGCTAGTCTGTCCCAATAGGTGTGGGGATGTGGCATTTTCAATTTTTCGGCTGGGACGTCAATGCCTGAAATATCGTTATTTGACTTGCCGTTGGATGCCACTATTGCGATCTCCGTCTGAGCTTTCTTGTGCTAACATCACTACTTGTGACCCACTACCGTTCAAGCGAGGTAAAAGCTTGCGGTACTCAGCCCAGCAGAAGCCAGGGAGGGACCACGTTAGGAAAGGATGACAACGATGGGTTGGCAGTTTTCCCGTTATTCACCGCCCGAGGCTTGACGTGATTTAACTTGTACGAAATGAGAAATAGAAGGGGCAAAATTCCAGATGATAAGGCCAGAACGGAGTAATCCAATCAAGGGCTACCGATGACAACGGACTCACCAACCAGGAGCCTCCTGCGGTGAAAGTCGCAAGTCCGGTTTTGAAAGGGAGGGTTGGTACGCGAGTACTAGCTCGACCCCGACCTGTCCAATGGCTAATATCGTACTCAAAGAACTCCCGGGGAAGAGTAGGGGCCTCTAAAAGCATCATAATGATACCATGGAACAAAGTAACCTTCAATATGCTGTCCGCCTGGAATGTCTTGAGGGTAGACAAGTTAGATGATAAGCGCAAGCTATTGAGGGAAGGATGTACTAAGAAGCTAAAGCTTGGAGTAATGTCCGGGATATGCTAACGTAGTACGGTGATAATAGGAAATAACCGGAACTAGTAGTCTTGATTACGCCACGGCGACCAGCTTCCCAAAAGGAACTAGGTTATGGATTTCTGGTAAAACGGTCTTGTAAATTGGTGACACTTTTGGTTTGCCGGCAGCGCCACTCACCAACCAGATTAGGGACGAAAGAACAGGTTAAGAGGCTAAACAGGGATAACCCTGATATAAGCTATCCATGACACGGACCTATTACCCAGTAGCCTCCTGCGGTGAAAGTCGCAAGTCCGGTTTCGATTTTTCTGAGGTTTGTAGTGAGGACGGAATCACTACAAACCTCAGTAAGGGAGGATTGGGAGGCGACTCCCAGTTCGACCCCAGCCCAAAGCGTGGCTTATGGCGGCTTGCCTAGATATGCAGAGATTTTTAGAAGCGGCTACAAATATTATGTAAAATAAGACCTGATTTAGTCATGCGAATTGCCAGTCGTCCTCCCCAACCAGAAGCACCGTTCCGGAAAAATCAGACGCGAACCCGCATCTTACAAGCGGCGCAGCGGTTGTTTGCCCATAAGGGATATGACGGGACCACTACCCGGGACTTGGCACGGGCAGCTGGTGTCGCGGAAGGAACAATATTTAGGCATTTTGACAGTAAAAAAGCAATTTTAATTGAAATTGCCAGCGCTGGCTGGATTGAAATTCTGACGGATCTACTGACGGACTTGAGTGAGATGGCAAGCTATCGGGCTGTCGCTCAAATGATGCGTCGGCGGATGGTGCATATGCAGAAAAATAACGATATACTCAGAATATGTTTTATGGAAGCGCAGTTTCACCCGGATTTGCGCGATCGCATCCAGTCGGAAGTAATCGTTAAAATGACGGATGTGGCGGAAGCTTTCATCCAAACGGGAATCGATCGGGGGATCTACCGCCCCATGAACCCGAGAATTGTGGCTCAGGTATTTTTGGGCATGTTTACGATCGCAGGGTTCAGCAAAAACACGCTTGTGGAACCGAACTCTTCTCCCCAAGACATGAAGGAAATGGCGGAAGTGCTTGCTGATATATTCCTAAATGGTGTTTTAGCTAATCCCGAAAAATTGAAAAGTGAAAATTGAGCAATTGTTAATCGCGATGGCGCCGTCCGCGCCAAACATCAGCTATCAGCTATGAGCATAATGTAGCACGGCCTCGGCAGACTTGTCAACCTCCCCAACTGTGCGATCGCATTGCTTGCTTATACTTCAATGCCTTCGTCAACTTATCGCTCTAACGGGCGATCTATTTCTGGTAAATAAAGATTAATATAGATAAGTGCTATCGCATAAAGATCCTTGCAAGCGATCGCGCTAGTGCGGTGGATAATAAAAAAAGAGCCTGGTAATTATATATTTTGGCTCTTCGGTACTTAGTATGGTCAATACTCCGGACAGTTTTTAAATCCGAGAACCACCATGTAGCAAGGTTGCGGCAAAAAGCGCCTTAATTTTTTCCAAGTCAGCCCCAGGGCTAACTTACCCAAAATTGCTTATGATCGCAAATGCTGACGCTGCAAGCCTGACAGCGAAGTTGTCAAAACGGGCGCATCGGTAGCTTTGGGGGAGTAAGTAGTTCGTAGTTCGTAGTTCGTAGTTATTATCAGATACTCGGATGCCCAGTACCAGAGGGTTTCAGTCTGTAGGACAAGATTACGAATAGGCATTTTCAATGGGCGACAGCTTACCAACCGAGATCCCCCTGTTCCCCTGTTCCCCCATTCCCCCATTCCCCCATTCCCCATTCCCCATTCCCCTGTTCCCTGTTCCCTGTTCCCTGTTCCCTTCCCCCAACCATAGGAGACGCCCTGTCAAAACTGTCCGGACTATTGATGGTATAATGTCTAAAAAAATCAGGCTCTAAGCCTTGCGCAGCAAGGCTTAGAGCCCCTTAGCATCCCCAATGAAGGTAAAATGGCTTAGCCAAGTTGCCAAACCCTTGCAGTGTAATGCTTTCAGCGATTTTTAACTATCAATTTAGCAAATCAAGTACCGAAGACCCTATATTTTTACCTGAGATCTGCTAGAGTACAGAGGACAACCTTGTTTTAAATCACAACTCGGGAAGGCACATATCACAGACAGACCACTTAGGGTTGGTAGATCATAATGCAAGGAGCAATTAACCAAGTTAACCAGGAACGAAAAATGTTTAGTGCAACTGCCTTAATTATTGAAGAGTTCTTAGTGCAACTGCGATCTAGCTATAGTCGCACTTATGGGGGCTATAAGTCAAGCTATAGCGAAATAGTTGTTTGGGCGGCGGGAATGGCTTTGGAAAACATTGCCAACAGCGACGCCCTTTATCATAATATGGAACACACGATCGATGTTACCCTAGTAGGATTGGAAATTATGCGGGGGAAGCACATCCGTGAAGGTGGGGTGTCTCCGGAAGATTGGCTGCACTTCACTATCTCATTATTATGCCATGATATTGGCTACGTAAGAGGAGTTTGTCGTCAAGACCGCCCGGAAGAAAACATGTATGCCACAGGGAAGAATGGCATGATAATAGAATTGCCCGATGGTGTTTCTGATGCCAGTCTGACTCCCTATTATATAGACCGGGGACAACTGTTTGTTGAAGATCGCTTTGGAGGTCATAAACTCATTGATTCTGAGGTGATTAAGCAAAATATTGAATTGTCTCGCTTCCCCGTACCAGATGACTCCAATTATGCTGATACGGTCAACTATCCGGGGTTGGTTCGCGCTGCATATCTGATCGGTCAGTTGAGTGACCCACGTTATATGCAAAAAATTACGGCTTTATTCTATGAATTTGAAGAGACGGGGATGAATAAAGAATTGGGATACCGCCATCCAGGAGATTTGCGTACTAGCTACTCGTCGTTTTTCTGGAATGTAGTCTCTCCTTATATCAAAACGGGGTTAAGTCACCTGAATTTAACTCAAGATGGTAAACAAATCATTGCTAATCTCTATGCTAATGTGTTTCGGGTAGAGCATTCGGAACCGGAAATGCTGGGGGCAGCATGAAATGATGACATCAGATCGACAACCGCTTCCGCAACCAGATTAATACCCAATAATTGGGTTGCGGTTGACCGGTTGATTGACTATAATAACTATCGGAGGGCTCGGCATAGCGTTAGGGTCAGAGGATTACGGTAGGAGATGTTGTATTATAGAAGAGTATCGCCTTACCCACTCACGGGCGATCGGGCAAGCAGTGAGGCAAGATGTCAGATGTGACAGAATTTGTTAAACTAAATAAAGTTAGGGAAGTTTAAGTAGAATCGGAGAGGACACGAGCAGACAATATGAATCTAGTAATTACAGCACCTCAATCCCAAGAACTGTCGGTCCGTGAGTACAGTTCGACCAAAAATCGCTTCGACGCTTCGTGGGAGGCAATGATTTCCACCCTGCTGGGATGGGGACGGGCCGCAGGGGCGGATTTGATCGAATTCTTCCTAGAACGGGTAAACTATATTAGCTGTCTGGCAGAAGACGACGCGATCACCAGTATATCCCCCCGCCTGTCAACTGGCGCTGGGGTGAGAGTATTTCGCGGCAAAGCGGACTGCTATGTCAGCACCAACGACTTGACATTTGCAGGGCTGAAAGCTGCTTTGGAAAAAGGTCTCTCCATCCTGGGATTGCAATGGCCTCTTGCCAATTCCTACATCCCGGAAGTTACCCTGGAACCCCTCAGAGACTATGCTACCAGCAAAGGTAAGGAAATATGGCTGTCTGCATGTAGCTCGATGCGGGAAATGTCAGAGGTGCTGCTGGATGCTAATGCTAAACTGGCACTCAAAGCTAGTCACGTCCAGTCGAGGCGATCGATCTATTTCCGAGATTGGCAAGAAGTTTTAGTTGCTGCCAGTGATGGCACCTTCGCCCGGGACATCCGCCTGACTCAATCTGTGGGTTACAATCTGTTGTGCGCTGATGGAACCCATCGGTCCGCCATCAACAAACGCACTGGCAGCACCAGTCAAGCAGATTTCTTGAAAACCTGGGACTATGAAACTACGGCCTCGGAAGTGGCGGAAGCGGCAGGAAAAATGCTCTATGCTGATTACGTGGAGTCGGGAACTTATCCCATTATCATGGCGAATAAGTTTGGCGGGGTAATCTTCCACGAAGCCTGCGGACACCTGCTGGAAACTACTCAGATCGAAAAGAAAACTACTCCCTTCATCGATAAAAAAGGCGAAAAAATTGCTCACGAAAATCTGACGGCCTGGGATGAGGGCCGATCGGGCCAGGCTTTTGGCACGATCGACATGGATGATGAAGGGATGCCCGCTCAAAAAACCCTGTTGATTGAAAATGGCATCCTGAAAAACTTCATTGCTGACAGGGCAGGTTCCATGCGCACTGGACATCCCCGAACCGGCAGTGGACGGCGGCAAAGCTATACCTTTGCGGCAGCTTCGCGGATGCGGAATACTTACATCGCCCCCGGGGACTACTCCATTGATGACCTATTTGCCTCGATCGATAAAGGCATTTATTGTAAAAAGATGGGCGGCGGCAGCGTTGGCGCTACAGGTGAGTTTAACTTTGCCGTAGATGAAGCCTACCTGATTGAAAATGGCAAAATCACTAAGCCGCTGAAGGGTGCTACATTGATTGGTGAAGCTGGCGAAATCATGAACAAGATTTCTATGAGTTCCCAAGATTTGGGACTGGCACCTGGTTTCTGCGGCTCCGTTAGTGGTAGTATCTACGTGACAGTGGGACAGCCTCATCTGAAGGTGGATTCTATTACCGTTGGGGGACGTTAGTGTCAGACCAAGAATGGTAGGTTGGTAGGTTGGGTTTCGTTCCTAAACCCAACCTACGGATATGGTCAGCAATTAGCAATTAGCAATTAGCAATTAGCAAAAAAAGGAGATAGGTTGTGCCAAAAATTAAGGAAGTTACAAGTTCGGCCAAAGAGAGTGCTGAAAAGCTAGGCATCAAGAAATACGATATATTTGGCTCTTCTGTGGATGAAACGAGCGTGCAGATATATCAAGGAGAACCGAAACAGGTGAAAGCATCCCAGCGATCGAGCGTGACGGTCCGGGTCTGGAATGAGGATAACACCATGGGGGTGACTAGCACCACAGATGTTGACCCAGAGGGGGTGGAATTGGCATTAAAAACTGCTTATGAGGCGAGTTTCTTCGGTGTGAAGGAACATGTTCCTGATTTTAGTCCCGAGGCCACGGCAAGTCTGGAAACTGCCGATCTCAAAAGCCCCCAAGCGCCCGCAGATCGGTTGCTTGCGGAATTGATCGGCGCCGAAAAAGAATTGCTGGCAGCATCGGAGGCGATCGCCAGCGTGCCTTACAATGGATTAGCTCAAGAAGATATTGACCGATTTTATCTTAACAGCGACGGTGCAGCCAGGGCTGAAGGTAACTCCTACAGCTCGATTTTCCTGTACGGCAAAACCGAACAGCCCGGGAAAAAGCCTCGCGGTGCTGGTGCTTTCAGAATTAGCCATTCCCTGGATGATTTAGATGTCAAGGGTTGTCTGCAAGAGGCGGCAGAAAAAACTATCAGTCACTTGAACTATGAAAAGGTAAAGTCCGGTAAATATATGGTAGTTTTCTCAGGCGAAGCATTCATCAGTTTGCTGAATGCTTTCTCCAATATTTTCAATGCTCAGAATATTCTTGACAAGCAAAGTCTCTCTACTCCTGAGTCTTTGGAAACTCAAATTGCTTCTCCCTTACTGTCTGTCTGCGACGACGCCCTGCATCCAGACAACGTGGCCGCGATCGCCTTTGATGGAGAAGGAACGCCAACCCGCCAAGTCCCCATAATTACCGAAGGCATTTTGACTAACTTCCTGCACAGTGCTGGAACTTCAAAACGGCTGAATGCTCAACCTACCGGTCATGCCGATATTGGCGCTAAAGTCAGGGTCAGCCCGAATTTTTATCACGTATTTCCAGGAGTGGCCGCCGAGCAAGAATACAGTCTGGCCGAGGCGAAAAACGTGATTTTCATCGACGAACTTCAGGCTCTCCATGCAGGAGTACAATCTTTACAAGGATCCTTTTCTTTACCCTTTGATGGTTGGCTGATGGATGACGGTAAAAAGACAAGTGTTGATTCTGCAACCGTTGCAGGAGACTTTTTGCAGTTGCTAAAATCCATTGTTTTTGTCGAGAAAGAACCGCAAATCACTCCCTCAGGAGTCTGTCCCAGAATCTGGGTTGATGGCTTGTCAATTACTTGTGAATAATGATGAAAATTGTTAATTGAGGATGTTAAAATTTTCGATTAACAATTTTCAATCGTTGCAATCAATTCTCGGGTTGGTGAATCAAAAAATCGGGATTGTGTGCGGCTAATACTTCTGGAGAATTGAAACCCCAACTTACGGCGATCGCCCTAATCTTGGTTCTTTTTGCCGCTTCTATATCTCTGGTTTCATCTCCTACATAAATTACCTCCTGGCGGTCTAATTTTGACTTACTTAACAAATGTTCGATCGCCCGCCCTTTTCCAAACAGATTCATTTCCGAGTGAATAAAATCAAACAGATGCTCCCAATCATGATTCTTGGTAAACAACTGCACATTTTTCCGATCGTTAGAGGTGAGAATACCCGGGTGATAACCCCGTTTTTTGAGTTCGAGCAAGACTTCTTTAATTCCGGGAACTGGTTTTAATTCATTAATGTGATTATTGAACTCCGAGCGTACCCTTTTCAGCAAAAAAGGTAACTTCCACAGAGGCAGACCAGACTGCTGAATCACTTTTCTGGAACTTAAATTTTTGAGTTGAATCACGTCTTCAGGACTAGCGGGTTGATATCCAAATTCCCCAGACAAGCGATTAGTAATAGAGACGATCGCATCTAGGGTATCGGCCAGAGTACCATCAAAATCAAAAATAATTACAGTCATTTATCTAACTCAGCAGACGTCCCATCTGCTTCCAGGTTAGCACGAGCATTCCGCCGCAGCATCTCTGGTTTAATCCGCCGCAGGGCCGAAGCCCGGAACCGCCGGTTCCACTCCGCATCGGAAATTTCTGCCAATTCACTCAACTTGGGAGCCACATTCTCGGGATAGGGGTTAAACTCAGTCACGTCGGTTTCTTTAGCAAACCGCTGATTCCAGGGACAGACATCTTGGCAAATGTCGCAACCCGCAACCCAACCCGAAAGGTGAGACGCGATCGCCTTTGGTAAACTGTCGGCACGGTTCTCGATCGTATGATAGGCAATACAGCGATTAGCGTCTACCACAAATGGCTGAACGATCGCCCCCGTCGGACAAGCATCCAAACAGCGAGTACAGGTGCCACAATGTTTGGTATGGGGTCTATCTGGGGTTAACACCAGATTAGTCAACAGTTCCCCCAAAAATACCCAAGACCCATACTCCCGGGTAATTACATTACCATTCTTGGCAATCCAGCCAATCCCCGCCGCCTGGGCCCATACCTTATCCTGGACGGGTCCAGTATCAGCATAGTAACGCACTTCCACTCCACAAGAGTGCGATCGCAGCCAATTAGCTAGCAGTTTCAACTTTTTGTCCATTACCCGATGGTAATCTCGTCCCCACCCATAGCGAGAGATTTTCCCGTACTGACTCCCTACCGTTCCCGAAAAATCGGGACGCTTGGGAGCAGTATAGTAATTGAGAGCTACCGTAATAATAGACTGAACTGAAGGCATTACCTGACGGATATCTTGACGCTTAGGATTTGCCATCCATTCCATATTTGCCTGGTAGCCATTTCCTAGCCATACCTGTAAACGTTCAACTGATTTACTGACAATGTTAGCATCTACAGCCGCTATGCCCACCTTATGGAAGCCCAATTCTAGCGCTTTTTGCTTTACCTGAGAGCTGCTCAGAGAAACATCCATTTTTTATTTCGTAGACTTGTCCCGCCTGTTAGAGACGCCTAATAGCGTCTCGGTTAGTATTAAAAATATATTTTACTGAACTACTTGGTGACCTCTGGTAAACTTGCTTCCAACTTCAGGCAGTTGCGACCATCTATCTGTAACCGGTACTCCACCAGATCCATCAGACGATTCATGATCAGCCAGCCATAGCCACCTTCTTGCTTTTGTTTTGGGTCCGGTGGCAGATAAGTAGCCAGGTTGTATCCTTGACCGTGGTCCCAAACTTCCAAAGCAATATCGCGGCTTTTTAGTTCTAAACGCATCTGCACTGGCAATTCCTGTTGTTCTTTGTGGGCGTGACGCACCACATTCGAGAATGCTTCTACTAAAGCCAAGCGTACCCGATTCGATTGTCGAGGCCAATCGACCGATTCTCCTAGCTCAACTTCCAAACAACCTAGTAGCCAGGATTCTACAATATTCAAAAACCTTAAGTCGCTTGGGACATTAAGCTCAGTTCTCATTAACTACAGAACCTCCAAAGAGAGTATAGTTTGGTCGTCTTCCTGAATAGTATTATCTGCCCGAATATCGTCTAATAAAGTTGTTAGGCTTAGAGGTCCATCCTGCTTAGTTAGCAGCCGCCACAGACCATCCTCGTTCAGCATCCTGCCATCATCAAGATGTTCGGGGTCTTTGGCTTCGGTGATCCCATCGCTGATCAGCAGCAAAACATCTCCTGGATGAAGTTGGACTTGCCCAGGTTTTCCTTTCCATACTGGCAGAATTCCCACTGGGATGCCCCGAGCCTTCAGTAGGTTAGGCTCAATGGTAACTTTACCTTTAGGAGACGCTAACTGTTCTATCACAGTTTTGTGGGACCAGACGATCGGGTAAACATGCCCCGCACTGGTGTATACCAGATCGCCAGTTGAGGGCCTGTAACGAGCCAAAGCCATAGTAATGAAGCGGTTATTGCTAGCGAGGTCTTCGATCAGAGAACTGTTGAGGTTCCCCATCACCACATCCGGTTCCAGGGAGCCTTCTTGAGAGAGTTCTCGTCGCAGAACCGAAATTGCGCTGGCCATAAACAGAGCAGCAGGCACTCCTTTGCCGGAGACATCGCCCACCGCCACCCAAAGATCGCCTTGGGGTTGTACGTAGACCTCAAAGAAATCGCCACCCACTTCTCTCGCAGGATAACAGCAGGCTTGCACCTTGACACCTTCAATTTCGGGCCAACTCTGGCGCAACAGACCCATCTGGACCTTGCGAGCCACTTCTAGCTCCAAGCGTAACTGTTGGGCTAACTCCGTGGCCCGCTTGTATAGTTTAGCTTGTGAAAGGGCCAGAGCTGCTTGTCCCACCAGATTTTCTATCAGCTGGATGTCTTCCTTTTCCCAGGGACTGCGATCGGCCCGCGGACTTTCGTTTCCGGAGCACCCACCCATGTTGTGCGCAGGATGCGACACAACCGGGTGGGTGCTCCCGGTTTCGACCGAAAAATCGCCGTATTGGCACAGACTGAGAATAGCGAGAACATCCTTCTGGTAGGTAAGGGGCACTATTAGTTGTTGATAGGGGTTTTTCTCATCCTGGGAGTCCCTGACTTTTGTCTGACCGGTTTCTAGGACTTCTTGCACCAGATCATTGCTCGATTTTACGCCCTGCGGGCGGGAGGTACTATTCTGGTTTGGGTTAGCCTCCTCGTCCGGTGCCTGATAGGAGAAATCTTCTTGGGTCAGGTTGTTTTCCTCTACTGGTCGCAATTGAGCATAGCTAGCATCAAAGTTCGAGCCGATCGTCTCCACGATCGTTTGCAGCATACTACCATAGTCCAGGGATTCTCTGAGCGCACTCATCACCCCATTCATGAGGGACTCCCGCCGCAGCGAGCGTCCCAATTCGTTCGTTCTTTTCTTGATTACATTGTAGGTTTCAGCCGCCTGTTCCACCACCGCTTTCAGGTCCGTGGGGGTCCAAGGTTTGACTATATACTTAAAAACCTTACCAGCGTTAATCGCATCTACCAAGTCTTCCACATCAGTGTAGCCTGTTAGGAGAATCCGGATCGTATCGGGAAACTGTTCGACCGTCTTTTCCAAAAATTCGGTACCATTCATTTCCGGCATCCGCTGGTCGGAAATTATGATCGCCATTTCTCCTTGCTGTTCTAGAACCTCCAAAGCCTTGATGCCACTGTCTGCTCTGTGGACTTGAAACTCTCTTCTAAACGTCCGGTACAGCAAATCCAGGTTGTCGTGCTCGTCGTCAACCACCATCAATTTGAGTTTGCGCCCAGATCCCTGACTCATGCCGTACTCCACTTAATATTAATTTGGCGTTGCACATTTTGGGGATGATGCCCTTTTTTGCACATAACTCAAACTGGCTTTTAGTCTAGGTTTAAGACTTCTGCAACTATGCCCATCATCCCATAATTGTGCAACGCCATTAATTTAAAGCCAATGGCTTGAGTGTAAGTCTATTTATACTCTCCTTTCCCCGCCGATCGCGCAGCAGATCCATCCAGGAGACCGCTCGCGTGTCTTCTCTCTCGTTCCCACGGCTCTGCCTGGGAACGAGAGAGAAGACATCGTATTCGCACTACCCAGGAAACATCGACTGGTCAGGGTACACTGCATATTTGCGTCGCCGCCCTATCGCGCAGCGTGGCGCAGCCATACCCTAAAGGGCAGCGCTACAATTCCAAAGCCCGCCTTGTATGTTGGAATAGAGAAGGGACATCAGGGTAGAAAGCCATCGACAAGTCCGTAGCCCGCCATAGGTCATTGAACCTGTCGCGCAGATTGAGACCCCGACGGCGCTAGTGTTTTCACTAAACAACCTCATAAGATCTGGAGTCTCTGTAACACAGATGAACTCGTATTTACAAGGATGGTTGCTAGTAACACATCTCTACCCTGTACCGGTCTCAATTGATAACATCACCAGTCAATTGCTGATAAGATCACCAGTCAAGGAAAGGAGGCCATATGAATCTACCAGCCCTCGGTCTTGACATTGCCAAAGATTTTTTCGATGTGGCTTTGCTGCTGGAGGGCAAGTCAAAGCACAAAATCTTCTCTAACACATCAGAAGCAATGGAACAACTTGGTGAGTGGTTGGCTAAGCAGGGGACGGACAAAGTTCATGGTTGCTTAGAGGCAACCGGTCGTTATGGCGAAGCTGTCGCTGAATGGTTGTATGAACAAGGACACACAGGAGCGCATTGTCAACCCCGCTTGCATCAAAGCTTTTGGTCAAAGCAAGCTGTCTCGCAATAAGAATGACATTGGGGACTGTCAACTAATGCGAGCGTATTGTCAACAAAACCAACCTCCAGCCTGGAGTCCATCCCCACCAGAAGTACGGCAACTACAAGCATTGATTCGACAACCAATCGTCAGTGCAAAATCTACGCCAGACTGAAGTTAACCGGCTCAACTCCTTGATTAAGCTTGATTGTGTTGTGCAGTTGTTAGAACAGCACATTGCTTTTCTTGATGAGCAGATTGAGCAAATCAAACAGCTCCTTACTGATACTCATCAGAACTTGAAGGAGCCGCCGGAGTTGCTCTTGTCGATTCCCGGTGTAGGTGAACTGACGGCAGCTAAACTGCTAGCGGAAGAGATTGGCACTTACGAGAGTGTTCGTCAAGTATCCGCCCATGCTGGAGTCACACCAAGGCAGCAGATTTCTGGCTCTATGGCTGCGCCACGCTGCGCGATCGGTGCGAGGCAAAACACGTCTGTGTAAGACTGGTAATGCTCAGCTTCGTAAGGCATTGTATATGCCAGCTATGTCAGCACGACGTTTTAACCCGGTGATTAAGGCGTTTTGCGATCGCCTGCTAGAAAGGGGCAAGGCGGGCGCGAGCCATTATTTGTGCGGCCATGCATAAGCTCTTATGTCTGGCCTACGGGGTCTTGAGGTCGGGAAAACCTTTTGACGCCGACTATGCAAAAAAATTCTCGCTACCCCTTGACATTCGCCCATAGGATCTGCGCGGGCTAGATTACAAAAGTGAGATGCACCCACCGGTCATCCTACTAAGCCACTGCGTAGAGCTCGCACCGCTGCTTGGGTGCGGTCATCAGCACAGAGCTTGTTGAGAATATTCCGGACGTGGGTTTTGACTGTCCCTACAGTAATATACAGCCGATCGGAGATCGCGGCATTACTGCATCCTGCCACAATTAGTTCTAGCACTTGCAATTCCCTTTCTGTCAGGGGGGCTGTTTGCAGCAGCTGGCTTAATTCGGGTGATTTCCTCACCTGAATAGCTTGTGGCCGTGCTGCACCACCGAACCCTGCTGAACGTCTACTTGTCGAATTGTTGCGTGCTTGCTGTAGCACTATCCTGGCGATCGTCGGGTCCACCCAACTGTTGCCTTCTTGGGTAACGATTAGGGCCTCGATCAACTTTTCTAGGTTGATATCCTTCATGCAGTACGAGTCGGCACCGGCTGCAAATGCTGCTAGCACCGTCTCATTATTGTCCTGCATGGTTAAAATCAAGACTTTTTGTTTGGACTCTCTTGATGCCGATCCGTTCTTCTTCAGCCAGCGAGTCACCTCTATTCCATCTATGTCTGGCAAGCCTATATCGACTATGGCGATATCTGGCTTAATGTCGGTCGCCAACTCCAGACCGTCCTGGCCATTAGCTGCTTCGCCTATTACTTTTACCTCGTGCCGCTGTTGAAATGCAGTCCGCAGACCCACGCGAGTCAGGTCATGATCTTCAATCAAGACAACGCTAATTTGGCTCATCGTCTACTTCCACTACATGATTGATGATAATTTTGTCGCCAGCGTTTCCTAGGAGCTTTCGGTATCCCCTAAAAGCGCTAGTCGTATGTTCCCAGGTAGAGCCGTGGGAACGTGGGGGGGATACCGAACTCGCACTACCCAGGAGACGCAAAAATTAAAAGTGTAAATTAAAAAATAATTTACCTTCGATCGTTAACAAGAAGCTATTTGCGAGCGGCTTGCCGCCCAGGATGACTATCTAAAAATTTTCATGCCTTTCTTTCATTGAGTATAACATTACAGATGCAAGAGTGTCATCCTCCTGTAACTTGACAGGCATGATTAAATATTTATCATATATGTTAAGTTACACGACCCGCTCGGTCGTCTGTGTTGCGTATACGAAGTGTGCTCTGGTTGGAGCGCTGGCCCAACGCAATCTGCCGCTGCGCGAATGCGACACTGCCGCTGTCTCCTGGGTAGTGCCTCGTTCCCAGGAGACGCCGTTCGCGCAGCGTGGCGCCAGCCATTCGCGCAGCGTGGCGCAGCCATGCACCGACGGGCTGCCTGTGGACTGTTGACAATGAACGATACTTAGCAAATGGCAGAAGGTGCATTTTGGTTGGCCTGGTCGCAAATTAAGGGCATTGGACCGATTCTGCTCTTGCGTCTGCAACGGCATTTTGGCACCCTGGCAGCTGCTTGGCATGCGGATGCTGAGGCTTTGGGGCAAGTGGAGGGGTTTGGCCCTAAGACGGTGGCCGCAGTGTTGGGGGCGCGAAAGGCGATCGACCCGGAAAAACTCGCCGAAGCGCATTTAAAAGACAATCCTCATTTCTGGACTCCTGCTGATGCTGACTATCCTCGCCTGCTGCGGGAAATTCCTAATCCTCCGACCCTGCTTTATTACCGGGGGGTGGTGCGACGTGAGGAAAATCAAGGCATGACACTAGCAGTGGCGATCGTCGGGACGCGGGAACCTACTGACTATGGTAAACGTTGGGCTCGCCGCATTAGTCGTACTCTTGCTCAAAAGGGTTTTACGATCGTTTCTGGCATGGCACAGGGTATTGACAGTGAAGCGCATCGGGGCTGTCTGGAAGCTGGCGGACGGACGATCGCGGTCTTTGGCACGGGGGTGGATATGATTTATCCGCCTCGAAATCAACAACTGTACGAACAAATTCTCCAGCAGGGGTTGGTGGTCAGCGAGTATCCGGCGGGTACTCAACCCGATCGGGCTCACTTTCCCCAACGTAATCGGATTATTGTAGGTTTATGTCGTGCCGTGTTGATCGTGGAAGCGCCTGTGAATTCGGGTGCATTGATTAGCGCCCGCTTGGCCAATGATTTTGGGCGAGATGTCTATGTTTTGCCTGGGCGTCTGGACGATCTGAAGTCTCAGGGTTGTTTGGGGCTACTGAGTAAGGGGGCCCATTTGATTATTAGTGAGGGTTATCTGCTGGAAATGTTGGGTGCCATTCCCCAACTGGATGCTGCACCAGTCTCGACAAAGGAACAGAATGCCGAACAGTTGGAGTTGTTTGCGCCTGCGTCTTCTTCACCGACTGTACCTGATTTAGCGCCAGACCTAGCAAAGGTGTTGGAGGCTGTACCGTCAGAGGCGATATTGTTTGATTTGATTGTCGAACAAGCTGCCATGGATGCTAGTTCTGTTTCTAGTGCTTTGTTGCAGTTGGAGTTGTTGGGTTTGGTGTCCCAACTGCCTGGTATGCGCTATCAAAGAAGTTAACTTATGCTTTCATTTCGTTAACCCCCCGATCCCCCCGCCCGGAACAACACCCAAGGCCAGATAAACTTCCCGAATTGCGCGACTGCATCACGTTGGGTCCCAGGAAACCCAACGGATACCGCAGCAACGCTGGTTGGGTAAGGGACCTCTCGTGTCCGAGAGTACCGCCCATGTGGTATCTCTGGACGCGACAACCCAACCTACGGGGATAAAGACGGATTGACGAAGTAGCATTATTCTTAAATTGTCACCAATGCCCAGCAAGTGATATGATAGTGAGTGTCTTAATTTATGCTGCAAAGGATTGAGGAAATGAAATATAAGTTATTCACGCCAATACTGACGCTGGTGACGATCGCCCTTGCCCTAGGGCCCGCCGCTAAACCCAGCGTGGCAAACAGTAAGCAGTTCTTCTGCGGTAGGAGTAAGGGTAAACCGGCAACGATCGTGCGATCGGGACAGGAAAATGCGCCCATCATTATCTGGGATAATAGTAGCTTAGATGCTTCCCAATGGCCTCCTCTGCGCCGCTGTGAAGAGGTCTCTCGCAGATTTCAAGAGTTCGAGGATCGGGATTTGCTGGGATACATCAAAACAGGAACGGTAAATCGCTATCCTGTATTATGTGCTGCCAATTACAAAGGGGGTGATTGCCCTAGCACTCAGGTGCTAATTACACTCGCTCCCGGGAGTGATGCGGATGAGTATTTGCGATCGCTGCTGAGAACTCGCGATCGCAGTAGAGGAAGGACGTACTTTACAAGCGAAGTGTTGTTTTACGAAGACAATGGGGTACTCGACGCGGATATGAACGAATTGATCAAGGCAATTAAGAAGGAAAACTCTCAATCAATTGATGGGGGAAGCTATCAACCAATTGAACCGGAAAACTCACAAGAATCAAATCGGGTATGGTGAAGAAAGGGGAGCATAGAGATAACGCACCAGGTGGCTATCGCCCCCGCAGATCGCAAAATATCTAAAAATATAGAGATTCGTGGTCGGTATTAAATCATATCTTGCATCATTCTCGAATAGTCTCATAGCCCGCCGTGGGTTAAAACCCACAGCTAATAGCTAAAGACCACAAAAGTGGACTAATATACATTCTCAATAAAACTTTCAATCAACCTCATCACCTAATGACCGCCTAGTAACGCGGGGTTTGAACCACCTGCAAAGTAGCAGGACAAAAGCTTATCTCATTCATCAAGAATTAGATCGCAAGCCAGTAAATCGTGCAGATAAGAACTCCAGACAGAAACCCAGATTCACAAGTCGAGACCCTAGCTACCCTGAAGCACTCTAATATTTTCCAAAGCTCTTTTATACCAGAAATAATCAGTGCCATGCAGTTGCCGATAAAGGTCTGCCGCTTTCCGAAAGTCAGAAATAGCACTTCGCTTATCTCCTAAAATTTTGTAAACAAGACCCCCCTCCCCAACCGCGCCCTCCCAGGCGGAGCCCGGGAAGGAGAGGAATAAGGCCTTACATCATGCCGAAAGATTGCAGGTGCTCATTAATTGCCGAAGCCGTAGTACGAGTGGCATCCTCGCTTACTGCACCCGAGATCAAATCCTGATCAGAGAACCCGAGAGCATGGCGCATGAATAAAATGCCATCAGTTAACGCCCCTGCCGTGCCATTGCCATCTACATCTAACATAGTGTCCCCCATTTCGTCCAAGTAGGTAACAATTTCTGATGTATCGCGAGTGGCACCTTCACTTACAACACCTTCAGTCAAAGTCTCTCCCCTGAACCCGAAGAGATAACGTATGGCCACAAGGCCGTCAGTTAACGCATCTATAACTCCATTCCCATCAATGTCCAGTGCAGGTGATGGAGCAGGTGATGGAGCGGGGGAGGTTAATGCAATGGAACTGGGGACAAAGTTGCTATTTGCAGGCAGGTCATCTGAGTTGGCACCAAAGTTGATCTGTGTCCCTGAAAACCCTGGTAGCGCTGTGAAGTTGGCCGTGTAAAGGGTAGGATTAGGACTGTTGGGCCAATTTCCGTTAGCATCTACCCAAGCTTGCAGGATGTATTTGTCTGTGCTGGGGTCGCCGTCCAAACCCCCGTTGGTAATCGGATCGTCCAAGACTGCACTTATAGGTTGTGCGCCCAAAGGAAAATGCTCGGTCAGACCAGTGACTGGATCAAATGCTACTTGAGAACTGTCCCAATGCATTTGAAAGACTATTCCTGTGGTGGGAGTTTCCGCAGGTTCAGTAGAGTAGTTGACATCAAAGCTGACACTTGTGTTTGGTTCTACTGCTTTGGTCGATTCAGAAGGAGTGACTTTCAGTTGAGTGACTTCTTCTGTAGTTGCCTTCTGAACTTGAACTACATAGATAGCATTAACGCCATTACTGGTCAAATCATTGCTGCCATCGCCGTTGATGTCGATGCTGTCCCGGAAACTTCCTGTAGCCCACACATTACCATTGCTGTCGGCGGCTATGTCAACGCCAACGGCACCATCGCTACCGCCGATCTTTAAGGCCTGAACCAAATTTCCCAAGAGTCGAACTGGGCTACATAGCTATCGATGAAAGAGCTATCGCTAGTCAAATCATTGTTGCCGTCTCCGTCGAGGTCGATGCTGCCCTGGAACTGTCCTGTAACCCACAGATGATCATTGCTATCGATGGCTATGGCTTCGGTATGGTCGGCTTCGCCATGCTCACCGATCTTTAAGGCCTTGACGAAATCACCATTGCTCGAGAACTTGGCTACATATTCATCAATGGGAAAAGGATAATCTTTTGAGCCATCGGTCAAATCATTGGTGCCGTCTCCGTCGATGTCGATGTTGCCCTGAAACTGTCCTTTAACCCACACATCACCCTTGCTGTCGGTGGCTATGTCAAGGCTGTAGTCCCGATCGCTACCGCCGATATTTTTGGCAAAGAGCAAAGCCCCCTCCGAGTCGAACTTGGCTACATAGCCATCTCTGCTGCCATTATTACTGGTCAAATCATTATTGCCGTCTTCGTCGATGTCGATGCTGCCGGAGAAAGAGCCTGTAGTCCACACATGATCATCCTTGTCGATGGCTATGCCATGACCAACGTCATCACCGCTACCGCCGATCTGGAAGACGTTGACCAAATCCCCCTCTGAGTCGAACTTGGCGAAATAGCTATCATACTCATCATCGCCATTATTGGTCAAATCATTTCTCCGTCTTTGTCGATGTCGAGGTGGTAGAAGAAACTTCCTTTAATCCACACATTATCTTTGCTGTCGATGGCTATGCTCTTGCCCGATTCAGTATGTGGAGCGTAGATCTCTAAGGCCTGAACAAAGTTCCCCTCCGAGTTGAACTTGGCTAAATAGTTATCCCCGCTACTACTGGTCAAATCATTGGTGCCGTCTCCGTCGATGTCGATGCTGCCGGAGAAAGTCCTAGAACCCACGCATTACCATTGCTGTCAATGGCTATGCTATTGGCTTCGTCGTAACCAGTATTGCCGAAATCATAGGCCCTCACCAAATTCCCTTCAGAGTCGAACTTGGCTACATAGGCATCTTCATAGCCATTAGTGGTTAAATCATCTTCTCCGTCTCCGTCGAGGTCGATGCTGCCCCGGAACCGTCCTGTAACCCAGACATCACCATTGCGGTCGATGGCTATGTCCTTGACTTCCTCCCCCATATCGCCGCCGATCTGGAAGGCAACCTGATCCATTACTGTTGATTCCATCTTTTTGAACCTCCTCTTTGGTGAACTCTTCTACCTCTCCCAATCCCCACCCCCCAACCTGTTACTATCCTCCCTCGCTTTCCGCTTTATCCGGATTATATGAGAGGATTTCCTTGGACGTTGAAGTCATTTATATCGTTCAGCTCGGGTGGTACTGGACCTTCCAGAGAATTGTTTTGCAACCACAGTTTTGTTAGGTTGCTCAGGTTCCCTAGCGAGGAAGGTATTGTCCCCGTTAGATTGTTATGGTCCAGGTAAATGTTTTGCAGCTCGGTGGCGTTCCCCAATTCCGGTGGGATGCTGCCACTCAGGGAATTGTTCCCCATCCATAATTCTTGTAGGTTGCTGAGATTCCCCAATTCAGGGGGAATCGAACCACTCAAGGAGTTCTTGTTCAGTTTCAACCACGTTAAATTACGTAGGTTCCCCAATTCAGGGGGAATGTTACCTGTTAGGGAATTGTGGTCCAACCACAGGTGTGTCAAGTTGTCTAGGTCCCCTAATTCAGGGGGAATGTTACCACTCAGGTTTTTGCGGTTCAGATCTATTTTCCGCAAACCGGTCAACCTGCTTAACTGAGAAGGGAGCGTCGTACCGCTCACTCTGTCGAGTTCCGTTATCCGGGAGTTCTCGACTGTCACCCAATCCAACAACCTGTTAGCAACACTAGCAAGGGGGACATGATACCTCTGATGGACGGGGATGGAGGCGAAATTCCAATCGCTATTGATATCCTTCAGGACTCCATAATCGCTGGCGTTAGTGAAGTAAAGCCCTAGCATCAGAGCTAAAAAAGGACACCGTAATGTTAAACTTATCCGTTACGGAGCCTCCCGCATCATCTGATGCAGTTACGGTTACAAGAGAATTGCTATCATCAGGATCAGCAGCAGCAGGCCTATCAGGCGTACCACTAATCACCCCAGTAATGGGGTCAAAGGTTAACCCGTTTGGCAAACCGCTGACGCTGTAGCTGGCAATATTATCGTTGATATCGCCAAAGTTGTCGCTGATATCTATGCTGAGGTTGTGATTGCGAGTGGAGTTCTCATCGTATTCTACGACAGCATCCACGTCCTCGATCGGAACTCCAACATAGGGTGGATTCTCCAACCGTTTGGTTGCCGATAAAGCTTCGACACTTGCGGGTAGATCGCCGGTTAGGTGGTTACCTTGGAGCCAGAGGTTCCGCAGGTTTGTGAGGTTGCCGAGCTCCGGCGGGATGCTGCCGGTCAACTCATTATCCCACAGGTACAGGTTTTGTAAACTGGTTAGATTGCCCAACTCAGGGGGGATGGTCCCGGTTAGGGCGTTCGCAGACAACCCGAGGATCTGCAGGTTGGCGAGCTCACCCAACTCGGTCGGGATTGTGCCGGTGATCTCGTTGTTGTGCAGCCGGAGTTTCGTTAAATTACTCAGCTCACCCAGCTCAGACGGTATAGTACCGGTGAGGGAGTTGTTGGTTAAGCTGAGATTTCGGTTACTCGCGATCCTTCTACCGGGGTGCATCCCACTTTCGCAAGGTTGATAGCCGTCATAGGCTTTTCCTCCAAGGATGGGTCTGAAAGAGCATGAATACAGCCTAGCTAACTCGATTGCGTTTTGTCAAGGGTTTTGAGAAATTTTTTTTCTTATACCTTATATAAGCTGAAGTTTATGGATCTTTGGCCTGGGGGCTATGTCATCCGATCGGGGAGGGGAGGAGATCCGGGCGGGGAGAGGATCGGGGCGGGGAGAGGATCGGATCGGATCGGGGCGGGGAGAGGATGGGATCCGGGCGGGGAGGGGATCGAATCCGGGCGGGGAGGGGATGGGATCGGATGTGGTTCACCCACCGGTACAGACACAACCGGGTGGGTGCTCCCGGAAACGACCGAAAAATCGGACACGAGCCGGTAGTCTCATGGCCCGGGGTGCAAATGCGACGGGAAAGATCTACAAAAGTTACTGCTGACTTGCTACAAATTAGAAGAACATGAAACAGAACAAGCAACGACCCCCATAGCCATGCTGGATAGCTTACGACTAGACGAAGCAGTAGAATTTGCCGAAAACCCAGAGCCTCGTTGTCCCTGCGTTCTCCTCCTGGATACCTCTGGCTCTATGCAGGGACCAACTCTTGATGCCTTAAATCAAGGACTGCAAACTTTTAGAGCCGATTTGATTAAAGATTCCCTCGCGGCCCGCCGGGTGGAAGTGGCGATCGTCACCTTTAATAACGAGATCAGGATCGAGCAAGATTTCGTTACTGCCGACCAGTTCGAGCCGCCTATTCTGACAGCCCAAGGCCAGACTTTCATGGGTAGCGCCATTCACAAAGCTCTGGATATGATCCAAGCCCGCAAAGCTGAATATCGGGCCAATGGCATTGCTTACTATCGGCCCTGGGTATTTATGATTACCGATGGGTCGCCCCAGGGAGAAGGGGAAGATGTGGTCAGTAAGGCCGCCCAGCGCATTAGAGATGAAGAGGTTCAGAAGCATGTGGCCTTCTTTGCCGTGGGGGTGGAAAATGCGGACATGGAACGTCTGGCAGAAATCGTGATCCGCACGCCTGTGAAGCTCAAAGGACTAAACTTTGTCGAGATGTTCCTCTGGCTTTCCGCTAGTATGTCAGCAGTGTCTCATTCTAAGCTAGACGATCAGGTGGCCTTGCCGCCGCCCGGTTGGGGAACTGTCTGATGAATAAAAGTAATGCGCAAATAGTACACCGGATAGATTACTGGCGGGTGGTGCCAGCATCAGTGCAGGGCACGGGCCATGAAAAGCGAGGACAGCCTTGTCAAGATGCCTATGATTGGGCTAGATTGCCAAAAGGGATCCTGGTGGCAGCGGTGGCTGATGGTGCGGGTTCGGCAGCTCTCTCAGAGGTGGGGTCCGCTGTAGCGACTCAAACCGCTGTAGCTACCCTGGGTAACAATACTGCAACGTTACAATTGCAAAAGGACGATCGGGCTTGGCAGTCGCTCTTGAGTGAGGCCCTGGCAGCCGCCCAACAGGCGATCGCGGCTGCTGCTGTAGCGCGGGATGTGGAACTGCGGGACTTAGCGACAACCTTAATTGTAGTAGTAGCTGCGCCAGGAGTGGTTGCTGCGGCCCAGGTGGGTGACGGGGCGGCAGTGGTGCGGGATAATGAAGATAATCTCAATGCGCTCACTACTCCTGAAACTGGTGAATATGCGAATGAAACTGTATTCTTGCTCTCACCAGAAGCGGTAGAAGGGGCCCAACTCAAAGTATGGCGGGGGGAAGTCTCTCATCTAGCGATCTTCTCCGATGGACTACAGCGACTGGCATTGAAACTTCCCGAAGGAACGCCCCACCCACCCTTTTTCTCGCCTCTGTTCCGGTTTGTAGCAGAGGCAACAGATGAAGAGTCAGCAAAGGTGGAGTTGATGGAATTCTTGCGTCACCCTCGGATTACAGAACGCACGGATGATGATTTAACGATCTTATTAGCAACTCTGAATCCAAAGATGGCTGATGACTAACTTTTGCATAAAATCCGGTAATTTCTGGCAATACCTGGAATTATCTCCTCAAGGAAGATGCAAGATGCAGGTCTAGGATCGGACCTACGTTAGGGGGGTCATGACACCTACGGGTGAGCGCCAGCTCGTAGCTCTGTCGTCTGGCTTTAAGGAACGGAACGAATGGATTTTGTAGGACCGCGTGAGTTAGACGTCAAAAGCCCCTTTAACTTGACCGAGGCAAACGTTACCCCTTTTTAGGGAGTTGCTTAGATGCAAAATCGTGTTTTTGTTTTAGATACCAATAAGCAACCGCTCAGTCCAACTCATCCGGCCAGAGCAAGAAAGCTTTTGAAGCAGGGAAAGGCGGCAGTGTTTAGGACTTATCCGTTTACGATTATCCTCAGAAAAACTGTTAAAGATCCTGGCGATGAACCTCATCGGATTAAGTTAGACCCGGGGCTAAGGTGACTGGTATTGCGCTAGTTAATGAGAGGACTGGTACAGTTGTATGGGCGGCAGAATTGACCCATAGAGGGGATATGATACGGCAAAAGTTAGAAAAACGCCGTGTTGTTCGCCGCAACCGTCGCAAGCATAAAACTCGCTACCGTCCAGCGAGATTCAATAACAGGAAGCGCCCCAATGGATGGCTAGCTCCTAGCCTGCAACATCGAGTAGAAACGGCTATGACCTGGGTCAAGCGCCTGCGGAAGTATTGCCCGATAACGGACATCTCAATGGAGCTGGTGAGGTTTGACATGCAAAAGCTGCGAAACCCTGAGATATCAGGGGTTTCCTACCAGCAGGGAGTCTTGTTTGGATACGAATTGAGGGAATATATCTTGACGAAATGGCGACACCAGTGTGCCTACTGTGGTGCCAAAGAAGTCCCGTTAGAAATCGAACATATTCATCCCAAGAGTAAGGGAGGCTCTGATAGAGTTAGCAATTTGGCGATCGCTTGCCATAAATGCAACCAGAAAAAAGGAGATAAGCATGTAGAGCAATTTCTAAAAAAGAAGCCCGAAGTTTTGAAGCGGTTGCTAGCGCAAGCAAAAGCCCCCCTAAGAGATGCAGCGGCAGTCAACTCTACCCGATGGGCATTGTATAACCGCCTTAAGGAAACTGGATTAGCCATTGAAACTGGCACGGGAGGTTTGACAAAATACAACCGGACTCTTCAAGGACTATCCAAAACTCATTGGTTAGATGCAGCTTGTGTGGGAAAAAGTACACCCATGTTAAAAATCGCAACTACTCAGCCACTACTAATTACTTGCAAGGGGCGTGGTGGTCGTCAAAAAGCTGTTGTTAACAAGTACGGATATCCAATCAGTCACAGGCCATTAAAGCCCATCAAGGGATGGCAAACTGGCGATATTACCAAGCATCAAGTTTATGGGATAGGTAGAATTACTCCCAGAAGTCGCGGTAGTTTTGTGTTGACCAAATCTGACAAAACCCAGAAGTCAGTCAAGCCAACAGACCTAAAACCGGTCTCCAGAAGAGATGGCTATTCGTATAAATGGGTGTGATTTTCGGGAAATTACCAGTTTTTTAGTATGCTGGACCGTGCCGCGTCCTTCAGGACAAGAGCACGGGGAAGACGCCGCCGGGGGAAGCGATAAATGTAGGGTGGGCCAGTCGTGTCCGAGAGCGCCCACCCTGTCGCTCGCCTGCCCCGGCAGCGACATGGCTGGGTCGTTTCCTCTTCGCCCACCCTGTCGTGTCGGGACCGCGCACGACATGGGTGGGCGAAGAGGAAACGAAAGTCTCTGGACAGGATCCCTAACGACCCCTACGCTGCCCGACCAGGATGGGGGTAAGAAGCTGTATAGTTATTTTAAATAACAATGAGACATCACTAAATAGCACAATAATCCCGGATAACTTCATCCAAAGATGTGCCTACAGGTGCATACATTCTGGCTCTCTTTAAGGCACTAAAATCATGCTCAATATCATTGAGGTCGGGAGAGTATTTTGGCAAAAATAATACTTTATGACCTGCTGACTCTACTAAATCTCTAATCACGTTCTTTCTATGAATAGGTGCATTGTCCATGATTAATATTGAAATAATTTTTAATTCCGGTAATAAATATTTTACTAACCAACCGATCATACCATCAGCATTTAGACTACCTCTAAATAACATTGGCGCAATTAAATCTTTTTCTTTTTTTCTTCGTCCTGCTACTAAATTTTCTCTGGTTCCCCGTTTCCCTTGTTTTTCTCCATACACTTTTTTACCTTTTTTCGACCATCCATAAATACAAGACTGAATATCCTCAAACCCTGACTCATCAATGAATACAAGACTTTCACTTCCATACATTTTGATAAGTTCTCGCAAAATTCTATAATACTTTATTCTTTCTTCTCTGTTTCTTTCTCGATACCGGAGTTCTTTTTTTTTCGGGTAATTTGTATTTTGTTGAGTGCATACCAGATAGCAGTCGGGTGGACTCCAAATTTTTTAGCTCTCTCTATCAATTTGGCATCAGGATTTTCTTGGACATCTTTTTCTAATGCTTTCCAATCCAGTTTTCTCTGACGTCGTTCCACCTTGGTTGGCTCTAGGTTTTGACGATTTAACCATCTGTATATAGTGGCTCGTCCTATTCCCAAAATTTTCGCTGCCTTCGTAATGGAGCCACCATTCTCTAGATAAGTTATAACTTTTTGCCTTAAGTCTAGACTGTACGACATTGTTATCAATCCTTAAAAATATCCTCTTTTTATTTTAGCTTACTTCTGTCTCTTTTTAATTAAAATAACAATATAGCATTGTGACAACTAATTATACATGATTATCTCTGATATTTTTGATAAATTAAACTTATCAATGGTAATGAAAAATGTTATATTATCCCTTTGAAAAGCAAGGATTAATAGAGGGATAAAATGTTATATCACTACATATTTATCACTACCCAAAAATCAAAGATAGATGGTAGTAAAAGAGGCCGCACCCCGAAAGGGGATAGGGAAACTGAGGAGCCGGATGAAACGGGTGCATCCCAGTTTTGCAATCGGTAAAAATACTCAGGATACAAGCGGTCACGTTCGGTGGCAGTATGATTAGTCGTCATCAAGTAATGTCTTGTTTGACTCACCTGGAGAATACTCCATTAAGATAAGCACGCTCCGGGCCCCCTACGCTGCGAGATGCCGTAGAACCTGTGGGACATTGGCGGCTTTCCACTGCGCTCCTGAAATCTTTATCCGTGCTGCCTTCTGTGTATCGTTGATTCTACATCTCCCGAACCAATCGAAATGCCAACAGCAAGATAATAGCCATAGTTGACAATGCGGTGGCGATGCTTGGTCACATAGGCCCTAAAATTCTCCACCCGTGGATGATCCCAATCATCAAATTCTTTGAGGGCCTCTTCTACCTTACCAGACCATAAGAGGGCTTTTATTCGTGCTAGTCTAGAGCTGGACCCGCCGACTTTTTCCAGGTTTTCCATCAAGTGATACCAATCGAGGATTTCTTGACGAAAGATGGTCGTACCAATCTCGGCAAATAGATTCCAGATACCATCATGACCATCTCCGAGACACACCAGCGGATTGGCCAAAGGCTGCTGATTGACCCATTTGACCAGTCCAGCATTGTCCCGAAAGAAAGCAGCTACCCCCAGGTCATGCAGATTGACCCCCTTGTAATCGCGCCACTCACAGGGAAACCCTGGCGGGGTCCGCAAGCGCACTTTCCCCCCGTCAATGCTCATTTCTTCAATGACTTCGGAAGCAGAAGCTGTCGGCAACTTACAGGAAGGACTGGGCGGACTGGGCTCTTTTCCTTGAGTCGGGCTTATTTCTTCTTGGGCTTCGGAGGCAAGAGGCAACTCTTTGGAAGAACCGGGATCGTTCCCTTTTGGAGGGCTCATTTTTTCTTGGGCTTCGGAGGCAAGAGGCAATTCTTTGGAATGGCGCTGCACCAGTCGTTGCTGGGTTCCCCGGGAGACGGGAATCCCCGTGAGCACCTTAATATCTTCCTCGGCGTGTTCATAGGAAGAGTTCGCACTCAGTAACAAGCAACATTTCTCCAGATAGGGGCTCCACTGGCTAGAGGGTAAAACATCAAAAAATGCCGCTTGTTTGGAGGTAATTGCAATCTTGCCCAAAATGCTGTTTAAGATTCGGACTCGCCCGGCAGTGGTGCCACTGCTGTTTTGGATAAAAAAAGGGCAATTTCTGGACTGACGTATTGGAGTAACTGCTCACGGACAGTACCTTCAAGTCCTTCAAGCGTTTTCAATTGTTCTGGAACAGTCGCTTGAGCCTCCTCATACAACAAGGCAGCGATGCCCAAAGCATATGATTGAATTTGAGCCAACTTCTCAGGATTCATAATTTCAGGGGTAACGTTTGCCTACTCTGTAAGCCTAACACGATCTCGAAACTTCATCAAATCAGCATTTATACTTATTGCCAAACTGGGATGCACCCCATAAATGGCTGGTAGCCCTGGTCAAACCTGAGTATCCCTGGTATTATGAAGTAAGCTTCTGCGCCCCGCAATCTGCTCTGAGAGCGCTCGCTGACGCTTGGAAACGGGCATTCAGTTGTATGGCTCGACCTTAGTTGTAGTTGACCAGTGGTATCCCTCAACCAAGACCTGCAATATGTCATACAAAAAAAGACTCCATGCCCTTGTCAGAAAGAGTTTTCCGGATTGGGTAAGTCTTATGTAACGGAATACCAGACTTGCTTTCATCATGCTACAATTATTTTAACAGTCTGGTAGTCATTAAAACAGAATTTAGCTATGACCCTCGCGTCATAGCTAAGAGAGGATTCATAATTAACAATTGGCAATGAAAAATTAACAATTAGAAAAGAGAAAGCTATGGGGCTACAACGGCAATCTAATGGACAATTAATAACTCTAGATAATGGGTCAGAACTAGGGGCAGGCGGTGAGGCGCGGGTATTCGCTGTCCCCGGAGAACCCAGTTTAGTAGCAAAGGTTTATCGCCAGCCAAAACAGATGCATGGCCACAAATTGGCGGCGATGCTGGCAAACCCGCCGGATAATCCGACGGCATCACAAGGACATATGTCCTTCGCTTGGCCTGTTGACTTACTGTTAACTACAGGGACAGCTCAAGTGGGGGGTTTTCTGATGCCGCGAGTGACTCAGATGCGCCTGTTGATTGATTTTTATAACCCTAAAAGTCGCCGCGAGAAATGTCCGTTGTTCAATTATCTTTATCTCCATCGCACGGCGCGCAACTTGGCAGGGGCTGTTGGTGCCCTCCATGCTAGGGGCTATTGTATAGGTGATGTGAATGAGTCGAATATTCTCTTGACAGAGACGGCCCTTTGTACTTTCGTGGATATGGATTCTTTGCAGGTTCCCGATCGCGAGACTGGGGCGGTTTATCGCTGTAGAGTAGGCAAGCCAGAGTTTACACCACCAGAGTTGCAGGGTGGTAAGTCTTTTGCTGATTTCGACAGAAGGCCAGAACAGGATATGTTTGGGTTGGCGGTGCTGATTTTCCAACTGTTAATGGAAGGTACTCATCCTTTTGCTGGTGTCTACAGGTTGCCGGGCGAACCGCCCCCGATCGAGAAACGCATTGCCGCTAATCACTTTCCCTATGGCAGTCGGAAGGTGCCGTTCAATCCGATGCCAGCTGCACCGCCGATAGAGTTACTGCATCCGACATTGCGACAGCTATTTATGCGCTGCTTTGAGGACGGACATTCTCTCCCTAGCGTTCGCCCCAATGCTAAGACTTGGCAAATCGCACTCAAGGAGGCGGAAGATAGTTTGGTAACCTGCACTAAAAATGAACAGCATCGCTATGGCAATCATCTGCGCAGCTGTCCTTGGTGCGAAAGGACTCGGATCTTAAAAGGACGGGACCCTTTTCCTTCAGTAGCGGCAGTGCAAAGCGGGCAGCATCTGCAACCGCTAAAACCGAAAAAAATCCCGATCGTGCCAGCGCCATTACAGCATTTGCCCAGCTATCCTCGGGTGCAGACGCCTGTTGGATATGGACAGAATTCCTATAAACTACCGCAACCACCGTCAACAACATATACTCCCTCCCAACTGGGCAGACCCAGAAGGATGGAGCTAAACTTGCCGTCAGTCAACCCCATGATTGCGGGTTTGTTTATCCTCGCATTGGCAGGTGCAGGGGTTTGGTATGGCAGAAATGGCGGTCCTCCCGTGCATTTGATAGAACCTTTGCTCAAATCGATCCCAGCAGCAAATAACTCTCCAACGGCATCTACTGGTATCAATATTAAGGTTACCCACGGGATCCAGTACCAAGCGGCAGCAGTTCAGGCGATCGCCTTCAGCAGGGATGGAAAAATTTTAGTTAGCGATAGAGACGATGGTACGATCTTGCTGTGGGGCTGGAGGGGATGTCCCAAATTAAGCCCATTGGTGCTTTACCCGGAAAATCGGCGGTCAGCGCGATCGCCATCAGTCCAGACGGGAAAATCTTAGCTAGCGCGAGTCGGAGTGATGACAAAATCAAGCTGTGGCAAATGGATAAGGGCAAACTTTTAGGCCAGATTGCAGCGAACGAAGGTATAGTATCTCTAGCGATCAGTCCCGAACGCAAAATTATAGTAACGGGTAGCAGAGACACCACTGTTAAACTCTGGAATCTTTCTAATGGCACTCGCAAGCTAACTTTTAAGTGGAATTCGGGATGGGTGAATGCTGTAGCTATCAGTCCCGATCTGCAAACTTTGGTCGCTGGCACGGAATCGGGTACTATTCATCTAGTTGACCTCAATGCCCTGAAAGAAAAACCCTCTCTAAAAAATGGTTCTATGCCAGTTGAATCGGTCGCTTTTACTCCCGATGGCAAAACCCTGGTTAGCAGTCACGGTCGCGAGATTAATCTCTGGAATATGGCGACGGGACAACGAAAAAGCACTCTAATGGGACATATTGCCGAAATTAAGGCGATCGCCATCAGCCCTGATGGTAAGATTCTCGCCAGTGGCAGTGCGGATAAGAGTATCAAAATTTGGGACCTCCATACTAGCAAATTGCTGGCTACTCTCAATAACCATGAAAGCGAAGTGAAGGCGATCGCTTTCAGTCCAGATGGTAAAATACTTGCTAGTAGCAGCGCAGATGGCATGATTAGGCTTTGGCGAATATCAAAATGAATTGTTATCTTGGGATTGATTTTGGGACTTCAGGGGCGCGGGCAGTGGTAATTAATGCTGCTGGTATTGTTCAAGCTGAGGCCCAATGTTCTTTCGGTGAAGAAACGCTTAACTTATCAGATAGCCTAGCTACTAAATGGCAGCAAACATTATTTTACCTGCTCGAACAAATTCCGATAGATGTACGACGAAATGTAAAGGCGATCGCCATTAATGGGACTTCCTCTACAGTATTGTTATGCGATGCTGATGGATTACCCGTTGAAGACCCCATTCTCTACAATGATGCTAGGGGTGTGGTAATGATGGAAAAACTGAAGGCGATCGCCCCTCCACATCATACCGTAATCAGCGCTACTTCCAGCCTCGCTAAACTCCTGTGGTTAATGGAAAATGCCCCAGACCCAACTCAAAATTATTATTTCTTGCATCAAGCTGATTGGTTAGCATTTCACCTGCACGGCAAGCTGGGTGTTAGTGACTATCATAATGCCTTAAAACTGGGTTACGATGTGGAAAATTTATTTTACCCAGCTTGGTTAGAAAATCGGGAATTAGAATTTAACCCTCACCCCCACCCTAAAGAGTGGGGCTACACAAACAAAGCCCGCCTGCGCGGGCTGAATATGGGCCAAGATTCGCGAAAATGGGATGGGATCACAGTTTATTTGCCTCAAGTTCTTGCCCCCGGATGCCCGATCGGGCCAATAAAACCAGCAATTGCCTCTTCGCTGAGTTTACCTCGTGATTGTATCGTCTGTGCGGGCACAACAGATAGTATAGCGGCTTTTCTCGCTAGCGGGGCCCGCAGTCCTGGGGAAGGGGTTACTTCCTTGGGTTCTACTTTAGTGCTAAAGTTGTTAAGCACTTCTCCCGTACATGATGCCCGATCGGGGATTTACAGTCATAGGTTAGGTAATTTGTGGCTAGTGGGCGGTGCTTCTAATACGGGAGGGGCCGTTTTGCGGCAATTCTTTACCGATGGAGAGTTAGAATATCTCAGTGGGAAGATCGATCCGGTACAAGCAAGTCCCCTAGATTATTATCCTTTACCACAAACGGGCGATCGCTTCCCCATCAACGACCCGAATTTACCGCCCCGACTAGAACCGCGTCCCGATAACCCGGTAGAATTTCTGCATGGGTTGCTCGAAAGTATGGCCAGAATTGAAGCCCGGGGTTATCAACTGCTGCAACAACTGGGTGCCACGGTGCTGAGTCGCGTTTATACTGCCGGTGGTGGCGCGAAGAATCCCACCTGGACTGCTATTCGCGGGCGTCATCTACAGGTCCCGATGGTGACGCCCGTCAACCGTGCTGCTGCCTATGGTACAGCCTTATTGGCTTTGCGGTCCGTAAAGCCGTAGGCTGAGGAATTAATCGTTATCCCATTTTTCATGACCGATCAGATCGCCAATGGGGTCTCTGAATAAAAAGCCACTTTCTTCCAGTTCGCACTCCATAAAATTCCATTCACGGGCTGGAATTGACTTACAGAGGTTATATATGGGTTGCCGGCGACAGACAATTCCTTCGCATACCAGCTGACGCGCTTCGTCCTTGATCGCTTCTATGGAGTATTTCACATTAGCTTTAATCATAGTTTACCTCTCTTTCTTGTTATACCCTAGAGTATTTCCCTCGTGAAAAATGCTTATTAAATGGCTCTAACCTTTCATTATACTCATTATAGCTGCGGGATACTCGAAACGGGCTCAATTGTAACAAAAAGAAATATTATGGCCGCCACAGTATTTGAAGGCCCGGTTTCTGGCAGAAACCGGGCTCGTCGATTTATTCTAATTTTTGCAACTGGTCTAGTTGCGGGTCGATAATCTTTTGGCCTGCGCCGGGAAATTTGATCGCTACGGAGATTTTCTGGCCTGTGCCAAATACGTGAGTGATTTCGCCAGGGCCAAAGCTGCGGTGAACGACCCGATCGCCCTTACGCCAATTTTGAGGACTGCTTGTCCGAACAGCGCGTCCAGGAGATCCGCCCTTCCTACGGGAACGGCCTAGATGAGGGGAACTAAGCACGTCGCGAGGTAGTTCGTCCAGAAACTGAGAAGGAATAGCAGCTTCTCGGTAACCCCCCAGAGGCGACGTTTCAGGGCATGGGTGATAAACAGCATGTCTTCAGCGCGGGTAATGCCGACATAACACAAGCGGCGTTCTTCCTCCAAGGCCGGCGGATCTTCGATGCTGCGGTGATTGGGGAATAATCCCTGCTCTAATCCTACTAAAAATACTACTGGAAATTCTAGTCCTTTGGCAGAATGCAAGGTCATGAGGGAGATGGCATCAGTTCCTTCTTTTAAGTTATCTAAATCTGAGGCCAGGGCCGCCTCAGCGAGGAAATTCTCTAGATTCGCTTCTTCATTATCTTCTTCAAATTGCGCGATAGCGTTAAACAGTTCAAAAACGTTTTGCAGTCGATCTTCCGCTTCATCCGTTCCCTGTTTTTTTAAATCTTCTATGTAACCAGATTCTTCCATTATCCCCCTAGCAATTTCAGAAGCTGTCATGTTATTTACTTCCTGCTGCCATTTGGCCATTAACTCCGCAAACCGAATTACTGCTTTGGCCGATCGCCCGGCCAGGGTATTCACGGATGTGGCATCGTTAATGATTTCCCATAAGGGTACTCCTAATTCGATCGCCGCATTTATCAGCTTGTCAACTGTGGTTTTGCCGATGTTGCGTTTGGGAGTATTTATTACCCGGGTCAGACTGATACTATCTGCTGGGTTTACCAGGATCCGCAGATAGGCCAGGGCGTCTTTTACTTCTTTGCGATCGTAGAATTTGAACCCCCCTACGATTTTATAGGGCAGGTTCGATCGCACCAAAATCTCTTCAAAGGCGCGGGACTGGGCATTAACCCGATAGAGTATGGCGAAGCAACCCCAGTGGAGTTCCGGGTTATCCCCGTTCATCTGGCGAATTTTCTGGATGACAAATTCCGCTTCTTCCTGTTCGTCATCGGCGCTATAATGATATATTGGATCCCCCTCACCCCGAGTTGGTCTGAGCACTTTATCTATTCTTTGCTCGTTTCTGGCTATCAGGTGATTGGCAGCTGTTAAGATCTGTTCTCGCGATCGATAATTTTCTTCTAACTTCACCATCGTCCGGGTTGACTCATCCGGCAGGCGATCGCCAAAATCATGTTGGAAGTCCAGGAGAATGGTAAAATCTGCCATGCGGAAACTATAAATGGACTGGTCGGCATCTCCCACGACAAATATGGAACGCTGTTCCCAATCATTGAAGCTATAGGAATTAACTCCTCCTGTGGTCAGCAAACGAATCAGGTCATACTGGGTATGATTGGTATCTTGATATTCATCGACGAGTATGTGACGAAAGCGTCGGTTCCAGTAGGCTAAGACCTGCTCGTTTTGCCGAAACAACTGCACGGGTACCAGGATCAAATCGTCAAAATCTAGGGCGTTGTTTTCGGCTAGTTTTTCTTGATAGATGCTGTATACTTGGGAAATGACCCGACCTTTATAATCTGACTCTGCTTCCTGATATACTTGGGGCGACCAGCCTTTATTTTTGCCGTTACTGATGCTATAGCGCACGGTCTTATGGTTAAACTTTTTTGGATCTAGATTCAGTTCCTGGGTGACGATTTGCTTTACCAGTTTTTGGGCATCATCTTCATCAAAAATAGAGAAGTTTTTATTCCACCCGTGTCCTCGTTCATCTTGGTATTTTTCGATGTCGTAGCGCAGCATCCGCGCGAACAGTGCATGGAATGTTCCCACCCACAGGGGTTTTATGTACCTGTGGTAAATGCGCGATCGCAATTTCATCTGCTCTTCGGGGGTCAAAGCCGACCAAGGTTTATCGTAGCGGGTGAGGGCCATATGTTGAGCAAACAATTGCTCGATGCGATTTTTCATCTCCCGTGCGGCCTTATTAGTAAAGGTGACGGCCAGGATATTTTCGGGATCGACGCCATGGTTGAGAATGAGGTTAGCGATGCGATAGGTTAGGGCCCTGGTTTTGCCAGAACCTGCTCCAGCGGCGACCAGCAAGGGACCGCAAAAATGTTCGGCTGCTTGGCGCTGACTGGGGTTGAGCGAACTCAGGAGGTCATTTTTTGTTTGTGTCATGGCTATCTTATTCGTTCTAGTCTGCCGTTCGTAGTAAGCACTTTAGTGCTTGCGGCGCTGCTTGTCTATTATACAATAGCATTTGTCAAAAAAACTGCCAGTGCGATCGCCCCGATCATCTCTTCGCTGTTAGCCCGCCTCTGGTTCAAACCAGAGGCTAATAGCTAAAGTCGGTTTCAACCGACTAATAGCATTATGATTTAATTTTGGTGCTTAGCCTCAAAGTGCGATCGCCCAGATGCTCTCTTCGCACTTTACCCGCCTCTGGTTCAAACCAGAGGCTAATAGCTGAAGTCGGTTTCAACCGGTTGAAACCGACTAATAGCATTATGCTTCAATCTAATAGCATTATGCTTCAATATTCTGCTTAGCCTCAAAGTGCGATCGCCCCGATCCCCTCTCGTTCCCAGGTTCTACCGGTTCTACCTGGGAACGGTCATCTGAGGTGAGCGCCTCCCCTCGCATCCGTGCAGCATAAGGTACCGAATATGTTTCAATATTGTAGACTAAATCCTTTCTAGACAATGCTTCTAGTGGGTTTTAACCCACTTTAGCTATTAGCCGTGGGTTAAAACCCACGGCGGGCCATGAGACATATTGACAATGGTGCAAGATCTCAGTTTCAACCGACTAATAGCATTATGATTTAATATCTTGTCCGGATGATTAACCATAATAAAAGATATTTTCGTAGGTTGGGTTGAGCAAAGCGCGAAACCCAACCTCGCTTACTGCAGTTGGGTTGAGGCACGAAACCCAACCTAAGGGTGATACGGGTGGGGTGCATCTCACTTTTGTAATCTAGCCCCTGCACGCTCCGGGCCCCCTCCGCTGCGAGGAAGGGGCCTGGAGCGTGGGCTTTGTTCGTGTAGCCGGGCCCCTCGTTCCCACGGCTCTGCCTGGGAACGGGTTCGGGCGGCTAAGCAAAGATGAGATGCACCCTAGGGGTGATAAAATTTTTTATTATGGGTATTTAATCAGACATGATATAATTTGGGTGCTTAACCGCAGGTAGTGGTCAAGATGTAGTGATTTGACTACGGTCCCCTCAGGGTTTCAGGCGCTAAAATCACCACTTGTTACCCACTACCTAACCGCAAAGTGCGATCGCCCCTATGTTCTGCTTGTAACCATACCCGGAACGAGATCGACTTGCGCTTTTTGAAGGTCTTCACGCGATCGGGGGGCTAGGGGGTGAAAGCCCTTGAAACCGGGTTTCTTTTACTATCTCCAGCGGGGATGGGAAAATCTCCGCAGAAACCCGGTTTCTGGTCCAGAGCGCCATCGGGGGGCTAGAAAATCTCCGCAGAAACCCGGTTTCTGGTCCAGAGCGCCATCGCCCCCTCAATGGAGTTCTGCGTTCGGAGTGAGACCTTCGGAGTCAGGGATCTCCCTGACTCCCGGAATCATTTATGGAGCTCCCGGAATCATTTATGGAGCTCCCGGAATCATTTATGGAGCTCCCGGAATCATTTACTGGGCTACCAACCCCCAGCCGGGAAAGCCGATGATGCAAGGCTTCCAGCCCACAGGGCATAAAGGCCCCTCCCAGTTGGCCTCTTTGTCCCGCGAATGCCTTGGTAGCCCCGATCGCTCTTGTTATATTTCACTATACTCACAAAGATCGATATTGCGCAAGATTTATCAGCGACTCCCTGGCCCCACGGGTATGCGGGTTGTTGAATGCCCGATCGGGGTTGCTTGCGGGGCCAAGCGATCGCTTATGGGTAATTATTAGGGTTATCAGTCACCAAACCTTCAGCCTGGGCAATATTCAGGAGGCGATTATCAGCCGAAACAAAAACCAGTTGAGTACCTGGCGTCTGAGTCAAACCCGATCGACAGCGCAGCGCCGATGCCAATTGTACAGCATCATAGGCTCTTAGCGGGTATCGGATAACCAGTTGACCAGCTCTTTCAAACAGCGCTTGGTCAACTTCTATAACTCTGTACTCAAGATCGAAGTCTTCGCGAAAGTCGCGGCATATTGAGTCAAAATCGGACTCTGACAGACTACCCTCCCGCTGACGGCGTGACATAGCGCTGAGTACCTCTACCCAAGTAATTTGAGCGATCGCTAACTTACTGTTCGTAGCATTCTCTGTAATAGATTGAATCCAATTACTTCCCGTTTCAGCAATATAGCGTTTGACCAAAGCACTCGTATCCAGAAAGTAAGCATTTACCACGATCCGCGCTCCTCTATAATAGTTTCTGATAGAGGTTTGCCCTGGATCTTCACCAGTTTTCTAGCGCGTACACGCCGCGCATGTTCCGCAGGCTCGACTTGGCCATGTTTCGGTGGAAGTCTCAGCCATCCTTCGTCAACCATCAACTGGAATGCCTTATCTAGCTCAGTCTTTGGTGGGTCATGGGCAACTTCTCCCACCACTCGCAGTCGCACTTTTTGACCCTCGCTCAAGGATACAGGATCTTGCGGGCGCAACATGCCATTCTCGTATACTGCCACAATTATTTCCGGCTTCTTTTCCATATCAGTCCTCCCGTGCTTTTACTCCACAATATCTATTATAACTTTCTCCTGTCCGTTTGACAATTTTTTTCTCTTAAGGGGGCGATCGCGTCAATCTCCCTTAGCCATTAGCGACGATCCTCGATAATAATTTCTGACAGAGGCTTACCCGGTCTTTCCTTGAGCTTTTCAAACACTGTACGCCACTTTTATTCTAGCTCTGGATATATTTTACCTTGTTCAGTTGGAACTGTCATCCATCCTTGGTCAACCATCAACTGGAACGCCTTGTCTAGCTCAGTCTTTGGTTTTCCACGGGCAACTTCGGGCACCACTCGCAGTCGCACAGTTTGGCCCTCGCAAAGAGATACAGGCACTGCTAAGTAGTTTTTCACAATTATTTTTATATTTGTGGTTTAGGCTATCTTGCAGGAAAATTATGGCTGAAATTTATATCCCATAAGGCTTTCATGGATTGAACTTCTCTGGGATAGTCCGCTCTGAGAATATAAAAATAATTTTTCATATCTACTTATCGAGGAAATAAGCGTTTGCCATCAGCGACGATCCTCAATGATAATTTCCGAGAGAGGCTTGCCCGGTTTTGCCCCAAGTCTGTTAGCCAGTTCACATACCTCTTCTTGGGAAACTGGTTTGATATTAGGATCGGTATGTGGGAGAGTCATCCATCCTTGATCAGCCATCAACTGGAATGCCTTATCTAGCTCAGTTTTTGGTGGGTCATGGGCAACTTCGGATAACAATCGCAGTCGTACCGTTTGACCCTCGCTCAAGGATACAGGCACTTTCGGGCGCAACATCCCATTCTCGTAGACAGCCACAATTATTTCCGGCTTCTTTTCCATATCATTTCTCCCGTGCTTTTACTCCACAATCCCTATTATACATCTGACATGTCCGTTTGACAATTTTTTGCTCTTCGGGGGGCGATCGCGTCAATCTTGGCCATTATCGACTATCTTCAATAATTATTTCCGAGAGAAGCTTGCCCAGTCTCGATCCCAGTCTAGCAGCCATTTCACGCAGTTAATATCCGATACTGGCTCAAGATCACCCCGTTTGGTCACCACGAGCTTTCTGCACTTTTTCCATTTCATTATTCTCGTGCTTTTCATCCACAATACCTATCAGACATCGGGAATTTATATTTGACAAATATTTTTCTCTTTGGGGGGCGATCGCCATGACACAAACAGTTCATCGACATCTCCAAGAAGACATAACATGATGCTCTGATGCTGATCGCGCAGCGTGGCGCCAGCCATAGAACGGCAAAACAAAACCAAAAGTCTTTTCTAATGACGATAAAGGGATGGAAGCCACCAGTACCGCTGCGCGGAATTCAAAATTCTTTCTTCAAAATTCAAAATTCTTATGGCTGGCGCCACGCTGCGCGATTGGAGCAAGGCTTTAAGCCACTATCTGGCTGGTGGATTATTTCTGCCGCGCTGCACTAGCATCTATGGTGAAGCGTTGGCTGAATTTCTGTACAATGCTGGTTGTCATATAGCGATCGTCGTTAATCCAGTGAGGATGCGCTCAGGAGAACTGCTTCGCACCAAAACCCCGAATGCGGCCCTGATCGCCCGCTTCTGTGAGGCAGTCCGTCCAGTGGCTTGGGTGCCGTCCCACTGTCTGGGTCAATACGCGATTCAACTTGCCACTGACATATCCTTCTAAGTCGAGGGTAACGTAGAGGAAGCCAAATTCTTGAAACGCTGCCACTAACTTCGGTAACTCCGTGCTGGAGACAAATTCGGTAATCTGTTCTGGTGGTAATTCTATCCTAGCCGTGTCTCCTTCGGAACGTACTCGAATATTTTGCCATCCCAGGGAACGCAAATATCTTTCTCCTCTACCAACCCGCTGCAATTTCTCAATAGTAATCTCTTCTCCATAGGGAAAGCGGGAACTGAGACAGGGTTGGGCAGGTTTGTCCCACCAGGGTAAACCTAGCAGCTGGGAGATTTCTCGCACTTCCGCTTTCGCGACGCCTATTTCTGCTAAGGGCGATCGGGCCCCCCGTTCTTGGGCCGCCTGTATTCCCGGACGATAATCTCCCAAGTCATCGGCATTCACCCCATCTACCACATAAGGATAACCCCGTGCTAAGGCTAGGGGTTTGAGGGTATCGTGCAATTCACTCTTGCAAAAGTAACATCTATTGACTGGATTAGAGGTATAATTAGGATTATCCATCTCATGAGTTGCGACGATCTCATGGGCAATGCCAATTTCTGCTGCTTGCCTGCGGGCATCTGCTAACTCTTCTGGCAACAGAGATGGAGATGCTGCCGTTACTGCCAAGGCCCGATCGCCCAAAACATCGTAAGCTATTTTTGCCACCAAAGTGCTATCTACCCCACCCGAGTAAGCGATCAGGGCCTTATCCATCTGGGCAAACAAACTTTTTAATTGTTTCAGTTTTTGCTGTTTATCCATTCTCCATTCTCCTCAAAATTCTCGCCTTGAGAAAATCGCGATCGCGATCGCCAGCAGTCCGATGGTGTAAACCAAACCATAGCCAGCATTGAGTAGCAGAGTCAGGCGATCCGGCAAAGCGGCCATGCCATAGACCGCCATATTTTTCAGGTCCAGGCGGGACAGGTCTGGGAAGATCAAATATATGCCATCTGTCATGCGAGAGAAACTGGGATTATTCACCAACTGATTCAGCCGGACCATATCCTGAGACAAGTTTCCCATCAAATATACCCCAAAAGTGAGCAGGGTGGCCAGGAGGGGTCTTGTCAACACTCCGAACAGGATCGCTACCGCCGTAATTAATGATAATTTGATTACCAGAAACCCCCCTGCGATCGCCAAGGCCGCCAATGGTGGGTAAGCCGTTTTACTGAGGGCACATATCCCCAGATAAAGCACCATCATCGCCGCCACCAAGACTGCCAGTGTTGCAGATAAACCTAAGTGCTTGCCCAGGATCAACTCCCCATAGCTTATTGGTTTAGCTACTAAAATATAAACCGTGCGTTTTTCTATTTCTTTACTTATCAGTCCCGTGCCCACAAACACTGCCACCAGCGTACTCAAGACCGTCATGGCCCCTAGTCCCACATCTAAGAACATTTTATCCTCTGTTGCCGCCGCCACCTCTGGCAATATTTGCCACGACCCCACTAGCAACAACCCGAAGAACAAGATCGAGTATAGCACCCGATCGCGGAGCGCTTCGGCAAACACATTCTTCGCTATTACCAACATTCTCCTTGGATTCACCCTACCTTCTCCTTTTATTTATTTTAAATTGCCAATTGTCAATTTTAATTCACCATTCTCCATGGCACTGGTTCAGTTTTATTAATCAAACTGCTGAAACCCTCACAGAAACCCTCACGTTATGGCTGGCGCCACGCTGCGCGATCGGTACTTGAGGATTGCGCTGCGCGCACGCTATATTCCTTACTGGGTGAGTGTTTCAGGCCATCCTTTTAATTATACTGAACCAGTCCCTTATCCATTCAGAAATCTCCATCCACCATTTTGGCCATTCAACTTTCACCACAAATGAACTTTTACTGAAGTCCTGCTGCATCAGACTGGGGTCATTTTCTAACCATTCCTGGATCGTAAAGGTGAAATTTAGCCAACAGCCGAGCACCAAATAGCTGAGAAATAGAATCACTAGCTTTTGGCGCAACTCTGGTGCCGGAATCTTAAACTTGTTTTTTGACTCCATAAACTCCGGTATAGCTGCGATCGTTGCTGCCAGAGGGGGACAGCTTATCCACACCCTGCTTGTCACTTCTCCTGGAAACAGCTTCAATAGCCATAGGCAGATTAAGATACTCATCGCCCAGCTATTTACAGAAATACCCAAAATTTTCAACGGTTTTTCCTTTATGAAAAACCCTATCACGATCGCTATAAATATCACAGACAATACTGCTAATATTTCTTTATTTATGCCCTCACTCACTAATATTAACACCATGGCAAACAGCGTTAAAACACTTAATTTTTTCCATGATGCCAATCTTTCTGGCATTATTTTTTTTGCAGTCCTAATATATTCCCAGAATTTATACATTGCTCTGTGTTAACAATAAATTAATAACTAGCAGCAGTGAAATTGCACTATAACTAAAAGAATGTGCTTGCATAATTGTCATCCCTCTCACGCTCGCCGGATTGAAAAAGTTGGGTTTTTTGATGAAGTTCTCCTTTGATTCCGACTCATATTCAAATAATACTTCATTACGCAAATACTCTAATATTTCCCAGCCTTTTATTTTAATAGCCAAAGTGATTAAAAATGTTAAAGATACCGCCACAAACACAAACAGTAAGAGCAAAATATCCTTATAGTATTGATTGAACAGAATAAACTGCATCAGACTTGATTTCATCTCCGAGGGAAATGTGCCGAAAAACACAAAGAACAGATACCAACCGGCAAACAGGGTGAGTAGATTGAGAGAGACAGCATATTCTAGACTGGTTTTACGGCTCAATTTTAGCCGTCTGTGCAGGATAAAGGATTCAATGGCGATCGCCACCAAGGTTAACAAGAGTTGAAAGACGATCGCCCGCAAAGGCAAGATCATAGCTAGGATCCCAGATGTGGTAACGATATATTATTATAGACTATGCAGGTAAGTGCGATTCGTTTAGGGTAAAGGTTTAAATGGAAGTGACGTGTCACAAACCATAGAGACGGGACCACTAGCAGGATTCCATTAGTCCTGACAACTTATAGGGCAAGGTTAACCACCGGCGGTAACACCAGAAGGAACCGGCGAAACCCAGAGATGATGTAGGTGCAAGTCCTACTCCCCAGGTGCAGGAGTGAAAGCACCATCCTTACGGTAGCGATGGCATCAATCCGTAAAGCAGGATGGAAAGACGCTCTGGCTGGTAGCCTAGATTGGCCAACGTCGAGCAAGTGACTATGAAGAGCATAAAGCGAAGTGTTGCAGCGTCGTCAATAGTAACCAGTGGAATAAGGCTTACACACTGGTCCCAAAAGGGAAAGGATATAGGTCGTTGGCGGCTTTATCTCCGACCAACAAGCACTGACAACAAACCCGGCGTATGGACACCTTCTAAGGTCACGACCAATCATCTATAGGAACGAAGTAAACCAGTTGATGTACTCTTAGCAAGGTCGATTGTTGAGTAGCCACCAAAGGCGCAATATCTGCAAATCATGAGCAGGTCACAACTGGGAGAGATGAAGTGGAGAAGCAAATGACTATCTGTAATGGATAGGATAGAGCTGACGCCCTTCACGGTTTCGAGAATGTAGAAACTTAGTAGCAGTGCATATGTCACGGAACATCACCGAAAGGAGAATGTATGACTGGAATGCTGTCCCCTGGCGGAAGCTAGAAAAGGTAGTATTTAAGCTGCAAAAACGAATCTACAGAGCGACCCAACAAGGAAACAAGCGGTTAGTTCGCAGACTCCAGGGTTTGGTAACAAGGTCCTGGTCAGCAAAAATGATTGCTGTCAGACAGGTGACCCAGCAGAACAGGGGTAAAAAGACGGCAGGAGTGGACGGCTTAATTGCACTAAAACCCTCCGAAAGACAACCAATGGTCAGGCAACTTCGAGTGGAGAAAGGGAAGAAAGTAAACCCAACCCGTCGGGTATGGATACCAAAGCCCGGACGAGACGAAAAGAGGCCGCTGGGAATACCAACAATGTACGACAGAGCTCTGCAAGGAGTAGTCAAGATGGCACTAGAACCCGAATGGGAGGCAGTGTTTGAGGCAAACTCATACGGATTTAGACGCCCGAGGGGATGTCATGATGCAATTGCGGCGATATTCAACAGCATTCGATATAAACCCAAATGGGTACTGGATGCGGACATCGCCAAGTGTTTTGACAAGATAGACCACAAGGCACTACTGAGGAAACTGAATAATACATCACCAATCCGTAACATAATACGGGAATGGTTAAAGGCCGGGGTGATGGACCAAAGTGTATTCCAGCCAACAGAAGCCGGAACTCCACAGGGAGGAGTAATATCCCCAATGCTGGCTAATATCGCGCTTCACGGACTGGAAACTGCGGTCATGGGAGTAGTCCCAAAAACAATAAAAGAACAAAGTAAATTGACAGTAGTGAGATACGCGGATGATTTTGTGGTAATGCACGAAAACGAAGAGGTAATCGAGCGAGCCAAAAAAGTCGTTCAAGAATGGCTATCGGAGGTAGGACTGGAACTCAAGGCCGAAAATACACGAATATCCCACACACTGAACGGGGAAGAACCAGGATTTGATTTCCTAGGATTCAACGTTAGACAATATAAGGTGGGGCGATACCGCAGCGGCAAAAGCACAAATGGTCAAACACTCGGATTCAAAACACTAATAAAGCCCAGCCAGAAAGCCATAGAAAGACACAAAGAAAAGCTACGGAATGTAGTGAAAAGCCATAGAGCATTATCACAAACTACGCTAATAGCAAAACTAAACTCAGTAATACGGGGATGGTGTAACTACTACAGAGCGGTAGTCAGCAAAGAAGTGTTTGGAGAAATGGATGTATTCCTATGGAGATTAACATGGAAATGGGCAAAGAGACGACACCCTAACAAATCAAGGACATGGGTAGCAAAGAGGTATTGGACCCCCACTCAAACTCGCCAGTGGAACTTCGCCGGCAAGCTGAGGAACGGTGAGGCGGTCACTCTTTACCAACACTCTGAAACTGAGATAGTCAGACACGTAAAGGTGAAGGGAACGAACAGCCCCATGGACGGTAATCTTGTATACTGGAGTCTCAGATTAAGAAAAAGCCCGGGAGTAAAGCAGAGAGTTCTGAATCTGCTAAAGAGACAAAAGGGCAAATGCGCACAATGCGGACTAACATTCAAGGATGGCGACATATGGGAAGTTGACCATATCATACCAACCGTCAAGGGAGGAAAGGACAGGTACGACAACCTACAGTTGCTACATGATTACTGCCACCACGCAAAAACAAAAGAAGATGGCAGTAATGCAGGTCGCGCCCGGAAACGGGAAATTGGAACGGAGGAGCCGGATGAGGTGAAAGTCTCACGTCCGGTTCTGAAGACGAGCCGTCCTGGTGACGGGATGGCTTAGTTTAATAAACTGGAAAGGCCAGGTGGTTATGACCAGAAACGGGATTGGCATTCGCACGGCTGTGGTGAGAACGGACAGGTTTGCAGGTCAGATTCACGTTTATGATGGCGCAGGCAAGGGCAAGTCCCAGGCCGCCCTAGGTGTGGTATTGCGATCGATCGGTCTGGGAATCAACTCCGATGTCGAAACCCGTGTTTTATTGTTGCGGTTCCTGAAAGGACCGGGACGCACCTATGACGAAGATGCGGCGATCGCCGCCCTGCAACAGGGGTTCCCCCATCTGATCGACCAGGTTCGCACCGGCAGATATGAGTATTTTGGTCCAGAGGAAATTACTCGCTTCGATCGATCCGAGGCATTGCGGGGCTGGGATGTGGCCAAAGGGGCGATCGCCTCTGGTCTGTACTCGGTGATTGTCCTTGATGAAATCAATCCCGTGCTGGACCTCGGGTTACTACCGGTAGATGCGGTACTCCAGACTCTCAAGCATAAACCAGAACATACCGAAATTATCGCCACTGGCAGAGCTGCACCTCAAACTCTCTTAGATATTGCCGATCTGCACTCAGAAATGAAACCTCATTTCCATAACACGGCCCGAGAATGGGGCATTCAGGGGATTGAAATCTACACTGGCAGCGGTAAAGGTAAGTCTACCAGTGCTTTAGGTAAAGCCTTGCAAGCCATTGGCAAAGGTATCGGTCAGGATAAGTCTCACCGCGTGCTGATTTTACAATGGCTGAAGGGGGGAACCGGCTATACTGAAGATGAAGCGATCGCCGCTTTGCGCCAGTCCTACCCCAACCTGGTGGATCATCAGCGGTGCGGTAGCGATGCCATTGTCTGGCGGGGCAAGCAACAAGAAATTGACTATGTGGAAGCAGAACGGGGTTGGGAAATTGCTCGGGCCGCCATCGCCTCGGGACTGTACAAAACTATTATCCTGGACGAACTCAACCCTACCGTTGATTTAGAACTACTGCCCCAAGAACCCATTGTCGAGGCCCTCTTGCGCAAACCTAAGGACACCGAAATTATTATTACAGGTCGCTGTCTCAATCCACCTGCTTATTTCGATCTGGCAGACGTTCACTCAGAAATGGTTTGCCACAAACATTATGCCGAAAAAGGCGTTGATTTGAAGCGCGGCGTAGACTTTTAATCGCCACCAACTATTGGTCTGCTTTCACAAACTTGAGGGCCGCCGAATTCATGCAGTAGCGTTGTCCAGTTGGTCGAGGACCATCGGGAAACACGTGACCCAGGTGAGCATCACAGGCCGCACAAAGCACCTCTACTCGACGCATAAACAGACTGCGGTCCTCTTTTTCCGCTACACGATCTTCTGCGATCGGGGCCCAGAAACTCGGCCAACCCGTGCCCGAGTCGTACTTCGTCTCGGAACTAAACAGGTCGATCCCACAACAGACACATTTGTATATTCCCTTCTGCTTGTTATCGTGGTATTCTCCGGTGAAAGCTCTTTCTGTTCCCTTCTTTCTGGTAACATGAAACTGTTCTGGTGTCAACTGCTGCTTCCACTCGGCTTCCGTTTTTTTGATTTTCTCAATCATTCTTTATCTCACATACGCTCATTCCCACATCAATTATAGACCATTGCGCTATGCCAATATTTCCGAGCAAAAGTGTGATGCACCCAGTTAATTTTCAAGTCACTTCTGCCGTTTTTATCTTACCAGTGGTAACGAGTGTCACCCCAAGCATCTTCTGCCGGGGATGCATCGGGAACCCCGACCTGGCGCCTTTTATGGACTCCGACTCCTCTGGAAGCTGTTTTAGTCAAGGATTGCTGCACGACATTAACCAGATTATGCCATGACAGTTTTTTGTGGGGCAGCAATTGTTGGATCTCTTCCAGGACCGCAAGGGCCACCTGATATTCCGCTTCTTCTTTTCGTGTCAGAGGGGTCGATCGCCTGAGGGGGTCTCTTTGGACGGCGGCAAATGCTTGACGCACGGCAGTACTAATCTCATTGTTATACTTTTGCTTGCCCCGCATTTGTTGATGACGCCGACCTTCTTGGGAAGAGGCGTACAGCGGTGGCAGACGATTTAGGGCGTAGGTTGCCACTTCTAAGCGATCGATATACTCTGCTAGCTTTGGAGGAAGCTTTCTTCATTTGCCGGTCCACTTCCTCGTTCACCAGCACCTCCATGACATTTTGGTATGTTGGGACTTGATTTTCTGTCGCTTTCATAATTCCATTCACCTCACCGGTCATATTTGCTTAATGCACTAACTCAACTCCTGATATATATGCAGTTTTTCTCATTCTTATATATTTACTTAATTTCTTACATACGTCTTTAGACTAAGATTGTGCCGATGAAAACATACTCTATCGGCAAATTCTTAGTATTTATACTTATTAGTATAATATAAATGACATTAAAAAGAATTGAGTACGGAGATAAAAACCTTGATGGCAGTGGAAAACCGGATGTAAACCAGATGGCAGGCAAAAGCACAGAAGAGAGAATGGGCTCATGGCGGCTCCGTAAAGCGCATAGTCCCAACTGTAGTGTCGGGGTAGCAGCGGCACTGGAAGTGGAAGGTTGACAGGGGAGAGAACATATGATATAAAATCAGATCGTATTCCAGTGCGTGGAAAGTTGCACTCTCAGGCGATCGCATCTGCACCGTAACTTGAAATTTGCTGTCTCGGGGGAGCGCTAATCGCAATTCCCGGGAGACAGCACTGAAACTAGCCCTTCAGGGAAGATTTAAGAGCACAGAAATAGCTGAAAATAAGGAGTATAAATTTTGCCAACTACTATCCTTTTCGACGGTACCCTAGGAACAGCTCCCGCAGACCAAGGAGAGCTGATTTTAGCACAAATACTGCCCCCTCCTTTGGCACCTGCTGCGAGCGAAACATTAGGTGATAGCGCAGTTACTCTCGATACCGACTTTCTTGGCGATCGCTATACGGGATACGCAGGCTACACGAATTACACGATCGACTTGCTGGCGCTGGATGCCAGACCAATAGATCCAGAATTCCCCCCCTGGACCCGTCGGCAGGCTTTAGCGTATCTTTTAATGTGGCGATCGACTCAGAGACAAGCCTAACTACCGATCGGGCGGGTTTCAGTGTCATTGCGGTCAGCAGCGACGGCCAGAATGAAATTGAGTTGGGTTTTGGCGAAGACCGGATATTTGCTCAGGCCCAGGGATTTGTATCTGGGGAAGAGGTGGTGTTTGACACTACGTTTCCGACGGACTATGAATTGACCATCGAAGGCAGTGAATACGCGCTGTTTGCTGATGATGAAGAAATCCTGAGTGGTTCCCTACGGAACTACGATTTTGACCCAGCAGCCAGTCAGCCTCCTTTACCCTTTAATCCCTATGATTTGCAAAACTTCATCTTCTTGGGAGATAACACGGACCAGTCAAGTGCAACTTTCACTCTGGGTTCTGTGGAGGTAGAGACACCAGATCCAGATCCAGATCCAGATCCAGATCCAGATCCAGATCCAGATCCAGATCCAGATCCGGTAAACCCAGTAGAAGTAAAGGTGATCGTCGAGAACCTAGCCCCAGAAAACGGGACCTATCTGACTCCGGTATGGGTAGGATTTCAGGATGGCGGGTTCGATACTTACGACTCGGGTGCGCCCCTGACACCGGGTGGAGAACGCTTGGCAGAAGATGGCAATGTCATGGTGCTGTCTGAGGAATTCCTCGATAGTGGTACGGGTGTGGTAGATGGTGCAGTCGGGGACGGCCCGATCGCCCCCGGGGAAATGGTGATGGAAACCTTCATCCTGGATGGCAATGACGAGCGATCGCGCTTTCTCGACTACTTCTCGATGGTGATCCCTTCTAATGATGCCTTTATCGGGAACGGAAATCCCGAGGCCCACGAGATATTCGATGCAGATGGCAATTTCATCGGCGCAGAAATCATCGTGTTGGGGGATGAGGTGAATGACGGGGGCACGGAAGTCAACGACGAACTGCCAGAAAACACGGCATTCTTCGGTCAGACGATTCCGGACTCGGGAGACGATGAAAATGGGGTAGTGACAGACCACCAGGGTTTTGCGGACCCAGGCATGGGGGGCATCTTAGACGATCCGATGTTCGCCAATGCCGATTTCACAGCGCCAGGTTACGAGATAGCACGGATATCGGTGATAGAGGCAGGGGAAGATCCGGAACCACCGGAACCACCGGAACCGGAACCAGTGGAAGTAAAGGTGACGATCTCTAACCTAGCCCCAGAAGGGGGGACATTTATAACTCCAGTATGGGTAGGATTTCACGATGGCGGGTTCGATAATTACGACCGTGGTGCGCCCCTGACAGTAGGTGGAGAACGCTTGGCAGAAGATGGCAATACAATGGTGCTGTCCCAGGAATTCTTCGATAGTGGTGCGGGTGCGGTAGATGCAACCATCGGTGGTGGCCCGATCGCCCCGGGGACATGGTGATGGAAACCTTCATCCTGGATAGTAATGACGATCGGTCCCGGTTCCTAAACTACTTCACGATGGTGATCCCTTCAAATGATGCCTTCATCGCCAACGGGAATCCCGAGACCCACGAGATATTCGATGAAGATGGTAATTTCATCGGGGCAGACTTCGTAATTGCTGGGGAACGGGTTTACGATGCGGGAACGGAAGTCAATGACGAAGTGCCCGAAAACACGGCTCTGTTAAACCAGATGGTACCCAATACGGGGGAAGATGAAAATGGCGTAGTAGGTTTGCACCCCGGTTTCCTGGCCAATGGGAATATCTTGGCAGCATTTCCAGGGGCAGATTTTACAGCGCCAGGTTACCAGGTAGCACGCATCACCATCGAACGGGATATTCTAGACGATCCTGTAAACCTGACATCTGTATTGACAGGGGACCAAGAGGTTCCCCCTGTAGAGACCGAGGCAAGGGGGACTGCCGAAATGACCCTGAATGAAGCGGGAGATGCCTTCAGCTACAGCATCACCGTTTCGGGTTTGGACTTTGGCGAGTTTATCGGCGACGGCACGCCCCAAACACCTTCGACAGATGATGATGTCACTGGACTGCATATCCACAATGTTCCTCGGGGTGAAAATGGTCCAGTTGTCTTTGGGCAAATTAACCCCAACCAGGATGATGATGACATCAGGTTTGTGCTCAACCAGGATGGTTCAACTACTATATCGGGCATTTGGGAAGAAACAGACCCCGCTGATCCACCATTGAGTGATTTCGTCGATGTGCTGCAGGGGAACCAACCAGGAGACGAGGTTGACCTTTACTGGAATATCCACACTAATGAGTTCCCATCTGGTGAGATCCGGGGCCAGTTTCAGATCGCGTCCGATATCCCGATCCCGAACACTCCTCCCGTAGCGTCTAACGATCCAGCTCGCACCGATATTGACACACCGGTGGAAATAGACGTGCTGGCCAATGACATGGATGCGGATGGAAACCCTCTGACCCTCAGCATTGTCACAGCTCCGAGCAACGGTACGGCCTTGGTGAATGACCAGGGGACTCCAGATCCAAGTGATGATGACATCAACTACACCCCAAATCCTGGCTTCCAGGGCACAGACCAGTTCACATATCAGGTGGATGATGGGAATGGCGGCACTGACACTGCTACTGTAACTGTCAGGGTGGGGACAGCGCCAACTCGGAATCGGATTAATGGCACCGGGCAAGACGATCTTCTGATCGGCACTCCTGATGACGATGACATTCGTGGCCGCGCTGGCAATGATGAACTTCGTGGAGAAGAGGGTAATGACTTGCTCGTAGGCGGTCAGAATGATGACACTCTGACTGGTGGTGTAGACAACGATATTCTCTTCGGAGGTCCGGGAAATGACTTTTTTGATGGTGGTGCCGGAGATGATATCATCAGTGGTGGCTTAGGTCAAGATATGATGATCGGCGGCGATGGCGCAGATATCTTTGTGTTGTCAACTAATAGCGCAGTTGATAGCCGATTGAATACTGATGTGATCCTGATTTTCGAGGTTGGTATTGACTCGATCGGCCTCACGGACGGGTTGACAGAAGCAGATCTGGATTTGCAGCAGCTGGGCACTAATACTCTCATCAAGATAGCATCTTCAGGACAATACTTAGGTCTCGTTAACCGCACGCTAGCCGCAGATATAGAGGGCAGTTTCCTCTCTGTATGATCCGTCTGACGGTCCCATCTCAAGCATGAATAGCGCTCCGACGTCGCCTTACGTACGCGCAACCTGTCTTACGCGCAACGTGGGGCGCTGGGTATAAAGAAACTCGGTTTTTGTCAAAACCGAGTTTCTGGGTTGGGGGCAGCCGGGGTATTAATGATATGAATGCAACTAAACAGGAAATCAAGGAAATGCTCAAATGGTTGAACCGCAACGAGCAGCAGATACAGCAGTATGCCCATGAATATGTTGCCTACAATGCTAATGGCATTATCGTTCATGGTGAAACCTGAGTCAAGTATTGCAGTTAGCAGCAGAAGAAGGGGATATTTTTTCTATTTACTTAGTTCCTGGTTTCACTGGATCTATTGTAATTTTACCCATTAGCTTATGGCTGGCGCCACGCTGCGCGATCGGACAGTTAGTCGTCACGAGTGGTTGCCAAAATATCAAGTGACTCTCAAACACAAAGAGGTGGTAATACCGGGTACAATGATAGTTGATTCAGGGGCAGACTTTAGCGTGATATCCCTGAAAAATGGTCGATATTTGGGATATAGGTTAGCGGATGGAGAGGAACTATTAGTGGCACAGACATTAGGGGGGAGTGTGGAATAGGTTTTACGATCGCGCAGCGTGGCGCCAGCCATAGAGTTGAAATGGCGATCGACGGATATAGTTTTACAGCGCCTTTCGCCTGGTTACAAAATAATACAACTGATGTGATGCTTTTGGGAAGAGAGATTGTCTTTGATAAGTTTAATATTGAGTTTAGGCAAGCAGAGGAGGAAATAATTTTTACTTGGCGAGAAGGTTCTCAGTAGAAGTTTTATGGGGGCTTGTAGGAAGCACTTTAGTGCTTATGGCTGGCGCCACGCTGCGCGATCGGGGCTTGTAGTAAGCACTTTAGTGCTTCTGGGGCTTGTAGTAAGTACTTTACACTACTGTGAATGAACGAGATGGTTTGGGTGATGAGTTGGTGCCAGATTATTTGACTCGCATTCGTCGAGGTGAATTTTATGGTTGGCCTTATGCCTATCTTACCCCTGACTTACTCGATCCGCGCCAGACCCGCAGCAATGGACGCAGTAACAGACCGCGTTTGGCGGCCCGCACTAAAACACCTGATGTGCTGTTTCAGTCTCACTCTGCTGCTTTAGGGTTGCAGTTTTATGATGGCAATACTTTTCCCCGAAAATACCGCAATGGGGCCTTTGTCGCCTTTCGCGGTTCCTGGAACCGCAATGCTGGCACTGGCTACAAAATTGTCTTTGTCCCCTTTGCGTTCCCAGGCGGTCCCCAGGGAACGAGGGCGTCCCCAAGGCTATTATGAAGATTTCCTGACTGGTTTCCCGATCGATCCAATAGCTGGCGCTCCCGTGAGGGATATGGCTGGCGCTCCCGTGAGGGATACGGGACCAACTACTTGGGGACGCCCGGTAGGTTTGCTAGTTCTCCCAGATGACAGTCTGCTGTTGACTGATCGCGCAGCGTGGCGCCAGCCATAGAAGCTAATAACCGCATTTACCGCGTTCAATATACTGGAAATTGAGAATGGTGAATTATTAATTGAGAATGGCGACTTGAAAATAACTCAATTTTCCATTCTCAAATTTTCCAGGTCTTCTGGCCTGTTACAATTAAATAGCATTTCCCGGTCCGTTAGGGGGAGTTCTGCTACTGTCTGGGAGGCCAGGAACTGCTGGAACGATCGCCCCCTTGTTGGATAAATTGGGTTAACTCTGGCAGGCACGATCGCCTGTAAAAGCCGCACAGGGGTTCCCATCCCCATTCCTGTTGCACCAAGAGGGCGATCGCCTCTCTTTGTACCTCTGCCAATTTTACCACCCAGTCTTGCAAGACATCAGCACGCAGCTTAGGCAAGTCACAGGCAAGTAATAATACCCAATCTGATTCTACATGAACTAACCCTCGAACAAACCCCACTAGCGGTCCACTTGGTTGGCTTTCTCCTGCTATTGGGACTTCCGGGATTAAATGACAGTCCTTAGGTATAATTTCTCGATATCTTTCTGGCCAGGAGGTGACTACATAAACCCGATCGCTACAGGATTTTGCAATGTTACAAATCCTACCAATTAGCGGCATTCCTTCAATAGGAATTAGGGCTTTATCTTTACCCATGCGCCCACTTTTACCTCCGGCGAGGACGATCGCTGTCAGTTTGATTGCGGAGGCTTTTTGATGTCTCCGGAGACATTGAGGTAGCATTTTACGACTCAATATCAATTTCCACTAGCTTATTTCTGGATGACAGATATGATTTAATTAAGATGCTGGACTTGGGAACATCAAATTCATAGCCCGCGAGGGTAATTAACTCTTTATTCGCCTATGGCTGGCGCCACGCTGCGCGATGGGCAGGCATGGACTGGCGGTGACTTTAGCTGGATGCTACAGGGCTGCGTGTCCTATCTGACTCTTCTGCGATCTCCTGCTTTTTGGAGTTGGGTTTTACCTTGACTTTTTTGTACATTTATGTCATGTTTTATGGGCTCGATATCATGGTATCTGTTCGCTTTATCTATCATAGATGATAAATCTTTGTTTGTCAAGCAAGGGGCCGATCGCACGCTCCTATCGTTTACCGATCCACCCACCCATGTCGTTGCCAGCTGGCGAACGACAGGGTGGGTGAAGAGGAAACGACCCCCTCCGCTACGCGAAGAGATAGAGGATCTTAAAAAAAGACTCGCGCCGTTCCCAGGCGGTCCCCAGGGAACGAGGTTGATGGTTAATGAAGAATGTTAACCATCAACCATTACTGAGTGCTCGATCGCCCTTCCAAAAAGCCAAATAGAAGATAATGTTCTCGCCCGCTTCTGAAAGCAGAAGCCTCTACGGCGATCGCAACATCGGGGTTTTGGGCGAGATAGAAGGCTTCATCGAAGTCGAGATTAAAATTAGGGCTAGGCAGACGACCTTCAAATTGTCCAAACTGAAGATAATGTTCCAGTCCAGTAGAAAATATACCACCAAGTACGGCAGTGGCAACATCGGGATACTGGGCGAGATAAAAGGCTTCGTCAAAATTGAAGTTCTGGCTAGGACTGCGACCTTCAAATTGTCCAAACTGAAGAAAATGTTCCAGTCCACTGGCAAAAGCACCGGTAGCCACTGCCGCCGCGACACCAGGGTTTTGGGCCAGATAGAAACTCTCGTCAAAAGCAGGTAGAGAGGGTGGCGCTGGTGCTGGCGTAGGCCTTGGCACATCTGGGAGGTCGATCGCCTGAGAGTCGTCATCATTGATAATCGTACCTCGGGCTTCCACAGTATTCGGCTGTCCATTGGTAATATCGGTCAGCAGCACCGAAAAGGTCTCATCTGCTTCTAAGGAGGCATCGCCAATAATAGGCACCGCGATCGTCCCTTGGATCTGACCGGGATTAATAGTCAAAACACAATCGTCTGTTCGTAATCGCCGCTAGCTACTGCGGTGCCATCCTGGGTACTATAGTTAAAGGTTACAGGATCGATGGCCTGTGCTGACAGACGCACCTGGAAGACCGCATTATTAGCACCCCTGTCTCCCTCAGTCACCTCTATATTGGGAATAGACAAGTGCGAGACGTTCGGGTGTAAATACCTCTCTAAGACTTGTGACAGCCCAAGTCGGTATCATTAGCCAGTAAACTGTGTAATCCTTGTGGGTAATCGGTATCATTAGCTGAGTCAATCCCACCCTCCGGATACGGGAGGAACACCGGTCCCAACTGCTGCGGAGTGACATCGCCGGCGGTGGAAAGCAGGGACTCAAATGTAGGATAGCTGATAGCCTAAATCGGCAACTCCACTAGGAAATTTGCTCATGGCTAACGATAAGTGAACCTGTATAAGCCTCGTAATCCCAAACCAGCGAAATAAGGCTGTAGCGCTGGAACCAAAAGGTAATGGTAGGAGTGGATAGTCGTTTGTCTTGGCTATTCCGTATTACTAAAATCCTCCCGGGGTATTGCAGGGGCCTAAAAGCAAAGTATGGATTATACGGAACGTTATAACCTCTGTTGAGCAATCTATGGACCGGCTAAACCGTTCCCATTAGACGACTAACCGACCAGGAGATAAGTTAGATGATAAGCGAAAGCCAACGGGGGAGGGAAGCCCTAAAAAGCCAACGCCCGGGGTAATGCCTAGGATATGCTGACATAGGGCGCCTGAGCTGGAAGTCAAGGGAACAAGTAGTCTAAAAATGATACGGAACCTCAGACGCTAGTAATGGTCACCTGCCTTCATCTGTTGATCGACCAGGTGGAGCGTAAGAGCCAGGAAATGGTCACCTGCAATCAGCCGTAACTGAGAGTAAGAGCCATAGTCGGAAGGTAATTGCTCAAGATCTTGGTGGTGAAGGAATATGGGTACTGCCGGTACTGCATAGTTACTCGGGCCATCGGACTGGAGTGAACAGCCCTTGTACTGCCTCGGAATGCCTAACAGGACAAGAGCAATTTTTGAGGAGCGAAAACTTCTCAAATGCTTACGGGGTGGGGGGTTTTGACCTCGAAGTGGTGAGTCGGCAGCCGAGCGCCCGAATATGCAGTTGAGATGCGCGACAGCTGATTTTTTTCAAAATCCCGCGCCCAGGGTTGACAAATTCGATAAATAAGTAGTAAGTTGGAAGACATGACTAAGAATTGGCTTGCTGACCTCGACCAAGACACAGAGAATCTCGACCCAAAAAGTCGGGAAGTTTTGCAGCGGTTACTCAATTACCTAGAAGACCTATACAGCCAAAACCTTGAATTGAAAGCTGACAATCAACGATTGAGAGATGAAATAGCCGCGCTCAAAGGGCACAAGGGAAAACCTGACATCAAACCTCAAGCCAAAGCTGATACTTCTAAAGCTGATACTTCTGCGGAGGCCAAACCAGAGCAGCCCAATAGTCGAGAGCGAAAAAAGAAAAAACCGAAAACCCCCCCCAGGAACGTCGCCAACTTATTCATATTGACAGAGAAGAGGTTATCAAACTGGCTCGGAGTAACTTGCCGTCAGATATCACCCATAGAGGCTACCGAGAAGTAACAATTCAAAATATTATATTTAAAACAGACACGGTTATTTATCGACTAGAAAGACTCTATTCACCTAGTACGGAGAAATTTTACGAAGCCCAGTTGCCGCAAGGATTAAAAGGCAAATCTTACGGGAGTGAACTCGAAGCATTTGTTCTCACTTTGTATTATCAGTTACGAGTGCCAGAAGAAAAGATTCTTAAATTGTTGCCGTCTCAGGGAATAGTAATCTCGGCGGGAAAAATATCTAACTTAATAACTCGGCAATATTTAAGAGAATTTACTGAAGAACGAAATGCTATTTTAGAAGCGGGACTGGGCAGTACCAGTTATCACCAAATTGATGATACGGGGATGCGGGTTAATGGGAAAAATTGCTATGTATTCACACTCTGCAATCCTTACTATAGCAGTTTTTTTACCAGAGAGCGCAAAAACTCTGAAACAGTTCTCCAAATGTTAAACGAATTGCAGTTGGATCCAACTGAATTAGCAGTTGTTCAATCAGATGATTTAGTTGACAGTATTTTGCCTGACAAGAAGAAAAAGCAGCTCGGGGACTACATAGATATTTTGGTGGCTGATGACGCGGGACAATTTCACAACCAGACGAACCATCGTAGTTTATGCTGGATTCATGAAGGACGACACTACGAAAAGCTGACTCCTCTGGTTCCCTCTCATCAAAAAAGCCTGGCACAATTTCTCTCTTATTTTTGGATTTACTATTATCAACTCAAAGCCTATCAACAGCAAAGCACAGAAGAGCAGCGACAACAAAAACTGTTGCTTGAAACCGAATTTGACAAATTGTTTTCCCGTCAAACCGGATACAGTGCTTTAGATCATAGAATTGATTTAACAAAACAGAAGAAGCCTTATTTACTATTAGTTCTAGATTTTCCTGAAGTTCCTCTTGACAATAATGAGGCAGAGCGGACAGTCCGGGAGTATGTGATTAAGCGCAAAATCTCCAATGGAACCCGCACTCTACAGGGGACTCAGGCGTGGGAAGTGTTTTTGGCTCTGGTTGACACCTGCCGCAAAAACGGAGTGAATTTTTATTCGTACATTAAGGATCGAATTTCCAAATCTTTCAAGATGCCAGCGTTGTCCACGCTAATTCAACAGATGCAGCCGCCAAAACCAACATAAACATAAACCATTGACTCCAAGTCTCGCTTGTGTAGTTTCCACCTAAGCACCAAGGGTGTTACAGCTCCTTGTTATAAAGGACAGACTCATTAAGTGCGACATCAGCTCCTGTTTAAAAAGCTGCAGGAGCTACTCTCGTGTGGAAATCACTCCCCACCAACATATTGAGCAACTTCGTCGGAAGGTATATATGGTTGAATGAAGACCGAGACCCGGCACCGCAAAAGTACAGGGCCCAAGGTACGGCCAAATCGTTAGTAGAGAGTGCAGTCGGGACGTTTAATGTACTTTCTCCCGCACGAACCCTCCGGAGTCCGGCACTAAAGTCATTCCCAGACAACAACGAAAAGACAAAAGTTCACGAGACAAAGCAGGAACTGGCAACAGAACCATAGACAACCCACGTAAAGGGACAGCACAGGCAGGAGCCGGATGTGGTGAAAGTCACAAGTCCTGTTTTGTATGGGAGGGTTGGGAAGCGATTCCCAGCTCGACCCCGACCACTGGGGAGATCGTCATTGGCGATCGTCCCAGTTGCCTCGTTGTCAATAATTATCCCGCCTGCGGCAGGGCCCCCTCCGCTACTGAGCAGTAGTAACAGGGTCTCCTCTGATTCCACCTCTTCGTCACCCAAAACGGGCACGGTGACTGTTTTCTCAGTTTCCCCGGGTGCAAACACCAGGGTATCGGCAGTCAATTGGTAATCACGTCCAACCGTTGCCGACTGGTCTGCGGTTTCATAATTCACCGTTACAGGCACTACAGTAGGTTCTGACAGCAGCACAGTGAATTCCAGATTAGCAGTTGGCCGATCCGGGTTGTCCGGGTCCCGATCGCCCTCTCGGACAGAGGCATTCTCCACTGATATTTCTGGTATGGCAATCTGGAAATTGGCGAAATCAGCTGCTGTAATTGGTTCTTCCGCATTCAAGGTCAGCCGGTAAAATCCCCCTGACTGCACATCCACATCTGCGGGCGCACCCGATCCGATCGCGCAGCGTGGCGCCAGCCATAGATGGTGGTAGTAGTATAGACTGTTGATTCGTCTGGGTCAAGGCTAAAGCTATTTCTCAAGGCCAGGCTGACATCATAACCCTATCGTTTACCGATCCACCCACCCATGTCGTTGCCAGCTGGCGAACGACATGGTGGGTGAAGAGGAAACGACCCCGGCATCCACAAATCCATCATTATCCCGATCGCGCAGCGTGGCGCCAGCCATTCGCCATTCACAATATCGTCCAGTCCGGAAGCTACGCTGCGCGAAAAATCGACAATGTTATTTACCAGATCCGAGGCATCATTGACTTCATAGCGTCCTGGGGTGTCCCTGTCACCACCCGCAGCAGTAATACCGACAAAATCCGAGTCGTCTCGTGTAGTACCAGCAGTCTCGGTTTCAAACAGAATTTCTTGTCCCTCGATCGCCAGGCGACCCCCGCCATTATCAGCGCTATTATCAAACTGAAGATTATCATCGAAGTAGCGGAACATTTCCCAGTCTACCCTGGCGGTGCCTGAATTAGAGATAAAATAGGTTTGGGTTAAAACCCTAGTGTTGCCGACTTCTCGGAAGGTTTGACTGAGGGTAAAGTCAAGACCACTGAAGTTGAAGTTGCTAGTAGCGCTGCTGTTGGTGAATGCGGTAAAGCCCGGATCTGAGAGATTGCCAGAATTGCCAATTTCTCCAGTAGTTAAGAATGTCGCCCCAGATTCGGCGTCGAAGCGGAGGGCTATTCCAGAGGCAAAAGTAGTGCTATCCTCCGCATCGCTACCGATTTTTCCGGAACGGTAAGCACCATAAGCGTCAGTAGTGAGGTTACTGTCCCCTGTAGTCAGGGAGATGTTACCAAATTGAATCGCTGTCCCATCCAGTATCACCCCTGTTTCCGTGACCTCGCCCACGGGAAAACTCTGTAAAAAGTCATCGGGGACGACTTCCCTTACCAAATATTCGCCTGCAGTCAGGTTGTCAAACAGGTACTCGCCGTTAGCATTGGTGGTGGTGCTGCGATCGCCAGCATCTAGGCGACCATTATCATTCAGATCCAGGTAGACTGTGACTCCCGCCAACCCCGGTTCTCCTCGATCGCGCTTTCGATCGTTATTCAGGTCATTCCACTTGCTACCAGAAATTGACAGATCGTTATCTGCAATAGTCGCCGTCGCCGTTCCCCCGTCTGAGGCGATAATAGCACCCTCGACTGCGGTTAGTTCCAGCAGGAACTCGCGGTCTGGGTTTAATTCTTCATTATCGATCGTCTCTACAATAACAGTCTTCTCCAGTGAGTCCGGTTCTAACGTCAACTCACCGCTAGTAGGTTCAAAATGCTCCTCATCAACTGCTGTATCACCTACCGTGGCATACTCGACTATCACTGGTTCTTCACTAGCAGTTGATAGCCTGACCGTAAAGGTGGCAGCTTCTCCTTCGATCGCCTGAGTATTTTCCACAGACACAGACAACCGATCGTCATCTGCGATTACCCCGATACCCTGATTATCCCCGATCGTCGCATTTTCGGAAGAGTTGGACAAATTTACCAAGAAAGCCCGATCGCCTTGGGATTGAGTATTACCAATTACAGGCACAATCAGTTCTTGAGTAGTTTCACCCGCCTCAAAAGTCAGCGTACCTGTCGTGCTTTCGTAATCTACCCCTGCATCTGCGGACAAATATTCAGTATCAAATCCTACTGAGGCTGTCTCCTCCAGGGCGGTAGCCAACGTGACAGTGAAAACAGCGTCAGTAGTACCACTGTCTCCTTCCGTCACAGTCACATCGTCAATGCGGAAAGTATCAAACACATACTCGTAAGTCTGCATTGCCTGGGGCTGAAACGCCAGTGCGGCCTCAACCGTACCCCCATGCACCTCCAGTTCCCAGTCACCGCCCAAACTTGCATTACCCGTAAGGTCATCGGAAGCGGCAATATCAGCACTTGTTAGTCTCTGAAGCTGCTCAACAAACTCCTTCCCCTGGGTACCGGCTGCCGCATTACACCCGTATAGGAGGATATCAGCATCAGGCGTCAGAGCATTTCCCCAGGTTTGCAGGGTGCTAGCATAGGTTGGCAATGTTTGGGAACTCAGCTTTGCCTTGCCCAGCTGCAAACTTCCCGGTTCGCCGAAAGAGACGATATGGACGCCCTTGATTCCAGTCCGTCCCGCCAGCACTTGAGCGATTTGCTTCACCCCATCTCCGTTCCTGTCCAGGACTACCACCTCCGCCCCTGAGGATACCGCAGCGACCAGGTGAGCAAGGTCACGAACCGCCCCATCAATAAAGACAATTTCCGATTTTTCCGGAACGGTGGTCGGTGAGGTAAGTAGTTGCGGCGACACGGCTACCCCTGTCTCAGTCTCGACACCAGTCCAGAGATCGATCGCCCTTTCTGCAGTCAGTGTCAGTTCTGGTTCTGTTGTTTCAGGTAAGAACCGTTCCGGAAAAATCGGACAACAGTCATCTTCTCTGCTGGTGATGCGATTTAATTCCATGCTTGCCCCCCCTGGCCGACCGTCATATTTTTCAGGGGCCAACGGATCCTCGACCAGCAGATCCCAAGGTAGCAGGGGTAAGGCACAATTAATCATTTTGTCTATCACATCTGTTACTCCTCACAGCAACGCCCTTCTGTTTGAAAATAATTCTTTAATTTATTTTGAGCCCCACAATCTAGCCAATCACCGATTATACCGCGTTCCCAGCAAAATACTCACTGGTACCGGAGTTACTTTGCTGCCGGTGGCTATTTTGTGCTCAAACCTATAAATGCGATTAAATGCGATTTTCCGGAAATTACTAGCTTTTAGGCTCAAGGCTGCTGGACGATCCAGCGAGCGGTTTACCATTGGAAAAGCGGGTAGCGGGAATCGAACCCGCATCAATAGCTTGGAAGGCTATGATTTTACCACTAAACTATACCCGCATTGGTTGCATTTGCTCCTTCGATGTCTCCGGAGAGCGCTATTCGCACTGCTCCGGAGACATCGAAGAGTCATCTTCAACTAATTTAGCACAACTTTTGCCAATGTCAAACAGAAGAAGGGAAAATTCTCATTTTTTTGAGTTTTGTTAATCTGAGATCGCCGGTCATTGTGATTGGTAAGGTAACAGGTCTAAGGAGCCCGATCGCGTAGCGTGGCGCCAGCCATGGTCTTCCTTGACGGTTTTCATTATAACAAACCCATCCTGGGTATTGTCAACCGAGTTTAACAATACTTAATATTTTCTGCATCTAGTCTATGCTCGTCAATCCGCTCAATGAGAGCACTCCGGACCGTATAAGTAAACACCTGTACCAAATAGCAGCAACAACACTGCTGTCACACCAGAATACCAGAGGGCTAAACGGCTTCAATGTCTCCTGGGAGTTCGATGTCTCCCGGGAGCGCTAATCGCACGTTCCCAGGCAGAGCCATGGGAACGTGGGGGAGACATCATTACTCGCACGTTCCCAGCCAGGCAGAGCCATGGGAACGAGGAGGGGGACATCGACGGGTGGTTTAAAATATCTGGTGGTGCCAAAGGCTAATCCCAATCAACGATTAACGATGAACAATCAACCTGACTCGGTGATAATAGGGGACAGCGTGAGGTAACAACTGGGTTATGTGTGAGATTCCCCAAAAAGTTTCTGTTTTCGATCTGCCAGTGCATTTGTTAGCAGACTATTCAAGTTTGTTAGTCTCCTATATGCGCCACAACATTGGCGCTCATGTGGTGACATTGAATGCAGAAATGACCATACAGGCAGAACGTAATCCGGCTTTAGCCAAGATCGTCGAGCAAGCGGATTTAGTGATTCCCGATGGTTATGGCATTATACTCTATTTGCTGCTTCAGGGGAAACACGCTCGGCGTTGTCCGGGAATTGAATTAGCCGAGTCCCTGTTGCACCAATCTGTAGCATGTGGTAAACAAGATGCCGACGCGAGTCGGTCGGTTTTTTTCTATGGGGGCGTACCTGGGGTAGCAGCCGCAGCCGCTGCAATGTGGCAGCTGCGGCTGCCTGAATTGGCGATCTCCGGTACTGAGCACGGTTATCTTTCACCGGCAGAGGAACAGAAATTACGACTTAGCCTCCAACAGCAACAACCTCGCTTGATTTACGTAGGTCTAGGCGTACCGCGCCAAGAAATTTGGATTGCTAAACATCGCTATTTATGTCCGCAAGGGATTTGGATTGGAGTTGGCGGTAGTTTAGATATCTGGGCAGGTCGCAAACAAAGAGCGCCAATCTGGTTACGCGATCGCCATCTAGAATGGGTTTACCGACTTTACACCGAACCAAGTCGCTGGCGGCGCATGTTGGCTCTACCCCAATTTGCTTGGCGATCCTTATTACAATCACAGCTGTATTTAACCCTCACAAAGCACATAAAAGCCTTGCGCCAGAATAACATCAGCATCAGAAATTGAAATTGTTCCATCTCTAACGCTGAAGGCTACAGCCTGCAATACTCTCAACATGATGTTAAGAGCGCCTACCCAATCCTCGCAGCGGAGGGGGTCGTTTCCTCTTCACCCACCCTGTCGTTCGCCAGCTGGCAACGACATGGGTGGGTGGATCGGTAAACGATAGGAGCGTGCTTTGTGACCGCTTGCTGGGCATTTGTGAACTTTCGATCCACCAAGTTTCTTGTGGACGTGACCGCAAAGGGGGCAAGTTTTGCTGGTATATGCTTCATTTACTAGACGCAGCCAATGATACCAACGGTTGCTTCCGATCGCGTAGCGTGGCGCCAGCCATAGTATGTTTGTAGCGTTGAACATAGAATACCTGCCTTTGAAGAAATACACTCAACGCTCATATCAAAACAGTGTGCAAACCGATGATTTCACCTCTGGGAAATTGTTGCGTTTGCACACTGACTGAATATGAGCCTATATTCAATAGTCCAATACCTGCTAATGTACGCAACGGTACAAAATCCGTACAAATATTGCAGAATATACTACTTTGTCAGAATTTATTTTTATGCAAAACCGCTTACAAAAAAGATTGGGAAACTTGATATTGAACAGTCAAAGACAACATGCAAGTCTTTCCAACGTCTCATCGCTATATGGACTCTCGCCGACAAACAAAAAATGAGCCAAGTCGCTCAGTAGTAGAAGCGATTTTTCGTAATACTCCTGTTCTGGCCTTGGAAAGTTTTCATGTGTAGTCCAATCCCGTACCCAAGTGTCGCAAAACCAAAACCCATGAGCTATCCACGTCGGAAGCGAGTCTGCACCTTGATAGTCGAGTGCTACATGATACATAGCAGAGGTGAGGTTATGGCTGGCGCCACGCTACGCGATCGGAATGCCTGTTTATCCCATCTCAATTCAGTCCTGAGAGAGAGTAAAAAGCTTCCATCTTCTGCATCCAACTCATATTTGAGTTGTTCTTCTGCCATCATTAGATCAAAGTTCTTTTGTCATAAAAATGCTATTTGGATCATCCGTGTAATCACCAAAAGGCCCACAACGCGTAAATCCAGCCCACTCATAGAGGCGATGCGCTGGTTGAAACGGCTCCTGCGCACCCGTCTCTAAACTCAAACGACGATAGCCACGCCGTTTTGCTTCCTCAATGATGTGTGTCAACACGGCTCTAGCAACACCCTTTCGCCGATGCTGCGATGAGGTGCGCATTGACTTGATTTCACCATGTGTTGCATCCAGCTCTTTGAGCGCACCACAGCCTATGAGCACATCTTCATCGCCTATATCATCCCAAACCGTCCAGAATAATATCTCTGGCACGCGTAACCCTGACAGATCAAGCGCGTGGATACTTTCTGGTGGCGAAATCCGATGCATATCATCCAGATGCTCCTGTAAAAGTGCATGAATTTCTGGTCCTGTTAAATCATCCAATTTAATTTTCATAGCTGTTTCTCTCAATCATACAAAAGATGAATCTGGAGTCAATAAGTCAGTGGAGTGGTAAGCGGGTAGATTCAATTGCTTCATTATACACGCTCACCTACTGCTGTATAAATCTCAACCGTCTTCCTCATCAGGCTCGGCGTAGGATGTCGATGCCTTGGTGATTAATGCTGCAACTCGATCACAGTTTTACAAAATTGACACTCCTTAGTATTCTCCTGGGGTACTGATGAATTAGTTCTCATATATCAATGGTTTGTTCTTGCAAAATGGACAAAATGTAGAGCTTATGCCAAGCTAATGATACCCTTAGACAGCCTTTGGAGTCAAGCCATTTAGCTAGCGGCAGGCAATTTACCCAACTTATTTTAACCCAAGTTGCTATCTATAGCGAGCCGGAGCGTCCTTGTGCAAGCTGGTTTTGCCCAACTCCTTACCCTGCAAGGGTAAGGAGTTGGGCGCAGCCCACCATCACCCGTGCGATCGCAAACCTTGTCACCACTGCCCGGAAAGCGCTAAAGCGCTTACTACAAACGGGGAAAGCGCTAAAGCGCTTACTACAAACGGGGAAAGCGCTAAAGCGCTTACTACAAACGGGGAAAGCGCTTACTACAAACATGGAAAGCGCTTACTACAAACATGGAAAGCGCTTTAGCGCTTACTACGAACATGACACAAACATAACAGACTACGAATGGTAGAGTTTTTCATATCCACCTAGACCTAGCAACCAAATTACTACAATTAGCCAGTGAATAGCTATGGGCGTCCAGATTGAACCACTCTGCCAATAGGCGATCGTGCAGACAAGGCCGAGAAGTCCGGCTAAAGACAGAAAAACTGGATTGGTAAATGTCTTCAGTCTAGCCCGATAGAAGGTCAAACCATTCAGCGGATGAGAGATAATGAAAATTGCTAAACTGCCCAATCCCCACAGCAACTGGACTCCGAGAGAAGGGTTTTCTGCCGGGTGAGGCAGGAGTAAAACCCGAAACACTGTCTCCTCTAATAGCCCAGGGATTAGCACTGTCATTGCCATTACACTGACAACGGTTTCCCATGCTGTCTCTACTTTCAGTTGGAGAAAATCAAACTTGAATCCCACGGCCAGGGAAATTATGGTAAATATGCATACTAGCAATGCCGCCCAGACCCAAGCTATGGCTGGCGCCACGCTACGCGATCGGCATCAGGAATGGTGGAGAATGCCGCCATGAGGCGATGAACTACGATCATGATTATCACTGATTGAGCATCTGTAGATAAGTTTATGGAAAAACCATCACAACCAGAACCAGAAATTGCTGTGTCCCCTGGGAGCGCTAAAAGCACGTTCCCAGGCAGAGCCGTGGGAACGAGAGGGGGGACACAGCAAGCCCATGTCTTCATTTCGGCCGAGTCCAGGGCGTCGGCTATCGCTTCTCCACTCGCTCCCAGGCCAAACATTTGGGTGTTGCTGGTTGGGTACGCAATTTGCCCGATCGCCGAGTCGAAGCTGTCTTTGAAGGACCAGCATCTGCCGTTGAAGCGATGATTCGCTGGTGTTACCACGGACTCATTGATGCTGCGGTCACAGATGTCGCGGTTGACTACGAACAGCCTCAAGGTTTACAGGGCTTTGACATCCTCTACAGTTTCTAAATCCCTGCTACATATCTTCGTTATGCCCTGTGAGCGATGGTGGGCTGCGGCCCACCCTACTGGTTTTCAGCAATCAAAAGGCGGACTTGTATGATATACTAGCGTTTTGATTACGCATGCTAGCTTTTTACTATATACTAGCGTTTTCATTATGTCAACAAGCCTTTTTGCTATATGCTAGCGTTTTGATTATGTATTAGCGTTTTTGTCACCTCTAGCGGCGTTTAAGCTTTGTCAGCTTTCGGTTCCTGTAAAATCGCCACCTTCCGAGTCTACTGTTTGTCAGGTGAGCAATGGGAACCCTATGGTAACTACCGGCGAGCCTCATGCGATCGATGCCTTAGAACAGTGGGTAGTGCGATTAGCGCGACCGCCCGACTTGTTGCACCGTCCGTACCAGGGCAGGGGCCCAGTTTCTCATCGGTATTCCCATTCTACAACCTCAACAACTGTTGCGCAAGCCTACCACATCTTAATGACTATAATTAATTAAGAGTTGAAATTAGTGATGCTGCGCGAGCAAACTTTTTTTGAATTTACTGACGCGACTGGATAAAAATGCTTGCGCTTCTTCTGGCAAAAAACTAACTTGAGGACGATCGCGAATTAGCAGCAACCAATGGCTGGCGCTCCCGTGAGGGATACGGGAATCTACTAGCTTTAATTTCCATTCTTCTATGGGAGTTTTTGGGATAATCTGCCAGTTGCCGTCAAGATTACATTTGCAAACGAACCCCCAGGCTATGGCTGGCGCCACGCTGCGCGATCAGCTTGGGTTAAGAGACTCTCAGTCATGGTTTTTTTGCTCCAATGTTGGCTCATGTTTTAATCTCAACTGAACTAATTTATGACAATTTGCTCATATTATTATTTTAGCGAGCGCATAAACTTTTCTAACCTATCCATTCCCTTCTCGATCGTAGTCATGTCAGTGGCATAGGAGAAGCGGATATGGTCGTCAGCGCCAAAGGCAATTCCGGGAATCACAGCCACCTGTTGCGACTCTAACAGAGAATTGCTAAACTCCAGAGAAGTCAAACCGGTTTTACTAATATCCACAAACAGGTAGAACGCCCCTGAAGGTTTTACACAGCTGAGTCCGGGTATGGCATTTATCCTTTCTAGCATTACCTCACGCCGTTGGGAAAAAGCCAGGCGCATTCGTTCTACACAATCTTGCGACTCTGACAAGGCCGCGATCGCCCCATACTGAGCGAATGTGCAGACATTGGATGTACTATGTCCTTGGATGGTACTACAAGCTTTAATCAGTTCTACTGCACCCGCCAGATAGCCAACCCGCCAACCCGTCATCGAGTAAGCTTTGGCAAACCCATTGCTGACGAGGGTGCGGGTAAAGAGTTTATGACTAACTGCACCAATACTCAGATGTTCGGCACCCTCATAGAGAATCTTCTCATAAATCTCATCCGAAACTACCAGAATATCCTGCTCCACCACCACTTCTGCCAGGGCAATAATCTCCGCTGCGGTATAAACAATCCCTGTGGGATTGGACGGAGAATTCATCACAAACAGCTTTGTTTGTGGTGTTATAGCCTGACGCAGTTGTGCGGGGGTGATTTTATATCCAGTAGCGGCTGTTGTCTGTACAAACACTGGCGTACCACCGGCTAGTTTCACCATTTCTGGGTAACTCACCCAGTAGGGAACCGGGATAATTACCTCATCACCCGGTTCGATCAGGGCCATCATCATGTTGTAGAGAGAATGCTTGCCGCCGTTGGTGACTATCACATTTTCTGCCGTATAGTTCAGCTGATTATCATGTTGCAGCTTGCGGGCGATCGCCTCTCGCAACCTCGGTTCTCCTGCTGCTGGGCCATACCTAGTTTTTCCCTCATCCAGTGCTTGCTGGGCTGCGGCCTTAATATGCGCCGGTGTTTCAAAATCCGGTTCTCCAGCGCTGAAACCACAAACATCAATCCCTTCTGCCTTCATCGCTAGGGCCTTGGCGGTCACGGTCAACGTTAAGGAAGGCGTTACCTGACCTACTCTTGCTGCCAGCTTCATTCTTACCAAACCCCCATATATTTTTGTTGTTGTCGCTTTTTAGTTTTCCAGAGTCTCTTGAGACTGGCAACAGAAAAAAGCCTCGTTCCCACGGCTCTGCCTGGGAACGTAACTGTCAATCGCAATTTCCGGACACTGGCAAACTAATAAAACGTTAACTTAAGTTAAACAAAACCTTGATATTATATATTTTTTTTACGATATCTGTCTGACTTGTCTCAGTCAGCTCAAATCAGAGCAAACTGCGATCACTATGTGTTTGTCCTGTGAGGGCTGTTGGATATGACAGATGTATCTCACTACTATAGAATCCTGGAACTAGAACCGGGGGCTTCCCTAGAGGAAATTCACCAAGGTTATAAGGATTTGGCGATCGTCTGGCACCCCGATCGCTTTGTCCAGTTTCCCCGGCTGCAACAGAAGGCTCATGAGAAAATGAGACAAATCAATGAAGCTCGCGATCGCTTGCGGTCGATCCTGACCGTTCCTCCAACCCGGGCCCCCCAACCTCCCAAGACCCGCGAACGCTGCGCGAAAAATCGGGCTGGCCATTCGGGCCGAGTACGAGTCGAGCGGCCCAAGCCAGCCGACTATAAGCGGACGCTGAAAGATTATATCAAAGCAATGGAACGCAAACAACCCGATCCCAGTGGGTGGTTGGATTGAGCCTATATAGCATGAGTTTTAATTTTAGTCAGCCTCGTTCCCACGGCTCTGCCTGGGAACGTGCCCTAGCGGCTGATCGCGTAGCGTGGCGCCAGCCATTCGCGCAGCGTGGCGCAGCCATGGATATGGAGAAAATACTGGCATTCTATGCCCAGCGGCTGGGACGGCAACCGGATGTGAACATCGAGCAGGTATATGCGGAATTTCATCTGCCGGGGTTACGCTTGGGGATTTTATGGCTGGCGCCACGCTGCGCGATCAGCCGAAAGACTCCCCACGACAAGCGCAAATCCAGTGGTAGCATGAGTTTATGCTTAGAAGTAGATGACTTGGAAAGGGCGATCGCCCATCTGCGGACTCTAGGTTATCAACCACCCGGAGAGATTTCTACCGCATCCCACGGCAGAGAAATCTACGCTTACGATCCGCAGGGCAACCGGTTAATTCTACATCAGTCATGGGATATGGGCTAATGGCTATAATTACAGCATTACGCAGAAATTACCGATCGCGCAGCGTGGCGCCAGCCATGCGCGATCGTGCCAAACCCAAACTACCTGATCTTAAAATCTCCCTCTGAGTATAGCCATTGTCAGATCTGGGTGCCGGATCTGACAGACCCCTTAGCAGGAATTAATGTCGGGGACAAGTATTACAGTCTGCTGAAAGTCGTCCTTTCACAGCAGAAAGCCGTAGAATTAGCAGAAAAGCTAGCCAAGCGGGGGGATAATGTCCTGTTAACCCCTATACCAAAAGGCTATGCTATCTGGGTGTGGGAAGCAAAAGCATACTTAAAATCTGTGCAGAAACTCTCTGAACCTGCCAGTCCCCCGACCTCAAAAGCGAATTCCCCCATCTTAGACCGATCGCAGTATAAACCCTGTAAGATTAGGGTGCCCGATGTGAAAAAACGATTGGCCGCTATTGAGGTCTCGGGCAAATATTACAGTTTCCTCAGGAACTTTCCCTCACGGGATAAAGCCTTAAAAATTGCTCGACAATTGAGTAGCGAAGGGGATAAAGTTCTGTTAACTCAAACCAGAAAAGGTTATCTGCTCTGGGTTTTTGAACCAGACGCTTACTTGTAAATAGTAAATTGAGCAATTGTTAATTGACATGAATAAAGAATCAAAAATTGGCCTCGTGACTAGGGTCTCCCTGCATGGCTGGCGCCACGCTGCGCGATCGGTCACGCACGGTTGAGGCTCTTCCGATGTCTCCCGGGAGCTTGATGTCCCCCAGAGGGGGGACGAGTGTACTACCCCCAAGACATCGTACTCGCACTGCCCGGGAAACAATGGCTGGCGCCACGCTGCGCGATCGGCCCCTGACCGGGACTCAATCTCACTCACAGGAGTCAGCATGCAGCTCACAAGAGGCTCTGCCTCAGACTACTCGTTCCCAGGGAACGAGGGGAACGAGGGAAATCACTCGACTTCAATGCGGGCCAGAGATGTTTTGGTATAGTAATGCAGTAAAATCTGCTGGTAGTTGTATCCCCGTCGAGCTAAGGCGTTAGCCCCATACTGAGACAGGCCCAGTCCATGTCCGAAACCGCGACCGACTACTTGGAAACTGCTTGGAGGTGAATTTTCATCCACCGTTCCGGAAAAATCGGCACTTTCCCCAAGGGGACTGATAGTAAATAAAGTGCTTTTCAGGCTTAGCAGTTTACCCAGTTCCTTGCCAGTGGCGACTTTCTCCCCTTCATCACCGATAACTTTCATGGTGATAATCCGTCCGTGAGGTGTGGTACGCTCTGGAGTTAGGGATAAAATATTACCTACACTGCTAATTAAACTGCCGAGTTCATCGCCCGAAAAGGTTTTTTTCCACTCGAACACGGGTGCATTCTGATCGAAGTCGGGGACTGCTCGCAAATAGGGTAGGGACGCTGTCCAGATATCTTCCACGTTTTCCGTGTGCCCTCCTGAGGAGGAGTGGAAAACGGCTTCGATAATCTTACCATCGTGGATGAGAACTTGACCAGCTGTGGCATTTACGGCTTGTTGGGTGCTGATATATTCATCTTCGACCCCTTGGTAAACTTGCCAAGCGGTGGTATCGCCGAGATCGTAGATTTTATTGGCAGTTTTTTCCCGCTGATACAAGGCGTAGGAACGGGCGGCCACTGCTTGGGCTTTCAGGGCTTCCAGTGGCCAACTGGGAGGCATTTCCCCTCCTAAGACGCTGTACAGATAATGTTCGATGTCTACGTAGTTGACAGCAGTGAGTCCTGACTGGCTGGGGACTAGGAGGACGCGCCCCCGATACCAGCGATCGCCGATCCAGACTAAACCATTATCTGCGGGTTCAATCCAAATTTGACTAGCTTGCCATTTGGACAGGGCAACAGTGCTATACTGATGTTGAGCGACAAACCCCGACATCGCCTTGAGTTCTCCGAGGGTTTCCCCAGCACTATTCTTAACTGTGGCCGCCGAGGAACTGCCCACTTGCACTTGCTTGACTTCTTCTTCTATTGCTACTCGCAGTTCTAAAGCAGCTGCTAGCGCTGGGTTGAACATCGCTATCCACAATAGCAGAGTCACCCACCAGTGTTTTCTTAGCTGGGTTGACAGGAAATATCGACGAATAGTCATCTGTGTTTTTTCCCTCACTCTAACCGGAGAAACTGAGACGGCCCGTTCGCGTAGCGTGCGCGCAGCGCAATCGCTACAGTGGTTTCCGATCGTAGTAGCCCTCTAACCCGGGTATGAGCAAAAAAACAGGTTTCTTGATTTTGCCATGGAGATTTCGGGTTAATATGATACAATTATCTCAGAACTAACATCAACTCTCTATTATAGATTAAAAGCGTTTTGCAGATTACATTCCTAGGAACAAGCTCCGGCGTACCCACCCGATCGCGCAACGTGTCGGCGATCGCCTTACGGCTACCCCAAAAGGCAGAGGTCTGGCTGTTTGACTGCGGGGAAGGAACTCAGCACCAGTTCCTGCACAGCGACCTGAGAGTCAGTCAGTTGCGACGGATATTTATCACCCACATGCACGGCGACCATATTTTCGGCTTGATGGGTCTGTTGGCCAGTTGCGGCTTGGCGGGTAATATAGAACGGATTGATATCTACGGTCCGCCGAAGCTGAATGAGTATCTGCAAGCTTGTCTGCGCTGCTCCCAAACTCATTTATCTTATCCCCTGAAGGTCCACGCGGTGGAGCCGGGAGTGATATTTGAGAATGAAGAATTTACGGTTAACTGCGGTCCTTTGCACCATCGGGTGCCCGCCTTTGGTTACCGGATCGTGGAAAAAGACCGACCGGGACGCTTTAATGTGGAATGCGCTCGGGCTTTAGGCATTCCCGAGGGTCCGGTCTACGGTCAGTTGAAGCGGGGCGAGTGGGTGGAACTGCCAGATGGTCGCCAGATTAATGGTGCTTCTTTGTGCGGTCCGACTCAACCGGGGCGCAAGTTTGTCTATTGTACCGATACGATCTTCTGCGATCGGGCAGTGGAGTTGGCCCAACAGGCAGATGTATTGGTTCACGAGGCGACTTTTGCTCATCTTGATGCTCAAATGGCTTACGATCGCCTCCATTCTACCAGTACAATGGCGGCACAAGTGGCCCATCTAGCCCAGGTGAAGCAGTTGATTATGACTCATTTTAGCCCCCGCTACGCTCCGGGTAATGCGATCGGGCTGGATAATTTGCTCGAAGAAGCGCGGGCTATTTTCCCCCACACGAAAATGGCTTATGATTTCTTTACTTATGATGTGCCCGTTTCGCGGGAGTGACGAGAAAGTGTTTTACCCTCGTTTCCAGTATTTGGTTTTGCGCTATAAAGGATTATAGCGGGACTTGAGGAGTTATTCAGGGGGAAAACCTGCTCCAGCGCTTACTGGGTGGGCGATCGGGTCTAAGTGCGTTCTTCATGGCCCAAAGGCGATCGCCTGGGTCCGACAAAACAAATCGACCCTTATGTGCCCTCGGTGAAATGGTTTGATGTTAATCTAGTTTTATGGCTGGCGCCACTCGCAGACAACTTCCAACAAGAAGGTAAGTTGCACATTTTGGGGATGATGCCATTTTTTGCATAACTGAAAGTGGCTTGTAGTCTACGTTTAAAACTTCTGCAACGATGCTCATCATCCCGTCCGAAGTGCAACGCCGAGTTTCCTTACATCATCAATATTAATAAAGACTTAGATGTACAATACTGTTAGCGTGTAGTGGTTTGTAACAGGGAGGGAAGAAAAACGAATAACACAACTAGATTACTTCCTAGCGAGGGTGCAGTCGGACGTTACGGTGACTTAATTAAAGCAGGACGTAGAGGTTACCAGGTTCAACCTGGTAACGGTATTCTGAGGCTCCCGCCTCCAATAAAGGCAGAAGTGCAGAGTCAATTCACAGATTTACCCTCTCGTTACCAGGTTCAACCTGGTAACGGTATTCTGAGGCTCCCGCCCCAATAAGGGCAGAAGTGCAGAGTCAATTCACAGATTTACCCTCTCGTTACCAGGTTCAACCTGGTAACGGTATTCTGAGGCTCCCGCCTCCAATAAGGGCAGAAGTGCAGAGTCAATTCACAGATTTACCCTCTCGTTACCAGGTTCAACCTGGTAACGGTATTCTGAGGCTCCCGCCTCCAATAAGGGCAGAAGTGCAGAGTCAATTCACAGAAGATGTTTGAATTACCCTCTCGTTACCAGGTTGAACCTGGTAACGGTATTCTGAGGCTCCCGCCTCCAATAAAGGCAGAAGTGCAGAGTCAATTCACAGATTTACCCTCTCGTTACCAGGTTCAATGTGCGTTCCCAGGCTGCGCCCGGGAACGAGGGAAGTCGCGTGACTCTACTTCTGAATTGATTTCTAGAGACTGGAGGCAGAGCCTCAAATATGCGTTCCCAGGCGGAGCTCGATCATGTAATCGAGCTTTGATATAATCGGAAGCGCGTTGGGTAGTACCTGCATGGAGTGGACCTTGAGGGCTCATTTCTACAATCCGGCCTTCTAACAATTCTACATGAGAGTCACGGGTAAGAATACCACTGGAGATCATCTTATGATATTCCTCTACAGTCCACAAGCGTATTTTTGTTGCTGTCGTCATAATTTACCTTCCTTTCTCCGAACGGCGATCGCCCCTATAATAGCATAATCAGGGACAAGCGCAAAAATAGAGTACCACTCGCCTATAGAGGCGATCGCCCCTGAAATCAGCAAACAGCAAAATCGGTAATCTTGCGCGTGTCTGGGTGATAAAACCCTAAGACTATGCGATCTTTAGGGACACCTGCTGCTAACAAGTCTCCAGCTACACCTGTCCCATCGCGATGAATCCAAATTTTATCATCTGCGATCGCGATATGAATTAAGCAGCTGTGAACCAAGTGTTTACTACAAACGGTGCGGTGCGATCGTTCTACTGTGAATCCCATGCCCGCATTTTACCAGGATTCAGCAACCCATAGGGGTCAACTCGTTTCTTAAACTCGAACTGGACTGGATCTATCTCTTTTCTACCTCCATCCTCTAAGATATAAGTGTGGGGATTGGCAATAAACACCCCTTTTTCTTCGTGATAGCGAATAATCTCGTTCAGGCGGGACTCGGTGGTAAACTTCACTACTTGCAACCCGATCGGAACTGCTTTACCATTCGCCCGCGTAAATTCTAAGTGCATCATTACTTCATCTCCAAAGTAACGATACATATGTTCCACCATCTGGAGATTTCGATCGGCGGGAAATCCACTCTGTAAATAAGTTAGGGAAGGATCTACAGTCCGAGCATGTAATGTGGTATGATTCCAGGTAAATTCTCCTAGGTTTACTCCTTTTCCTGCTGATGATGCTGCTTTTTCATAAGTAATCTCACCGCCAAATTCCTCCACTAACTCTTGCAAGGGTTCTAATCCCGATTCTGCTACCATTAGTAAGGCGGCATGGGTATCTTCAGGAATATATTCGCTTAAAGCTGTAAAATATTTGGGAATGGGCCAGGCATGAATGCTGATTAGTTTCTTGATTATCCCATCTGCGTCCCCCAAGGCTTGCCCAAATCGCGCTGCTGTCATAAAATCGCTAAAGGTGGCGATCGCCTCTACCCAAGGATAGGCGGGGGCCAGGGGAATTTCCAACTCGGTGATAATCCCATTTGTACCGTAAGCGTGATTCACTTTCTGGACTTCCTCTCCCCGCAGTGCGATCGCCCGGGGTTCGGATTCCATGGTGACGATGCGCACCGCTAACAGATTACCCCGATCGCGCAGTCCTCCATAAGTAATCGAACCAAGACCACCGCTACCCCCGCCAACAAAACCCCCGATCGTGGCGGTACGATAGGTTGAGGGGGCCATGCGAATTTCCCAACCAATTGACCGAGTTTTTTTATCCAGTTGCGCCAGTTTCACTCCCGGTTCCACCCGGGCCCATCCCGGTTTCATTTCTTTGATTTCCTGCATCCGCGTCATCTCCAAGATCGCGCCGCCATGGAGGGGAACGCATTGTCCATAATTTCCCGTTCCCGCCCCCCGTACCGTTAGGGGGACTCGATGCTTAACACATGCAGCAGCAACGCGCAATACTTCCGCTTCGTTAGCAGGACGAATGACAATATCCCCCGTTTTTCCTGACAGCAGGGGTTGGAGAATGGGGCTAAAGGTATGGTAATCTTGGGATAACTTAGCCACCTGAGTCGGGTCTGTAATTATTTCCAGTCCTGACAGGGCAACTTTCAGACTTCGAGCGTCTATTTTATTTGTTTTATTTATGTAATTGTTCATATTTTATGGTTGATTCCTGATAATGACGGGCAGAGACGCCCGCCCTACGTAACTCTTACTTGACCGCCCGACTAAAGTCATATCCACCTCTCTGATGAGGTTATTGTAGAGTGTACTCTGTTCTAGGAGATAATCTGTATCATCAGCCCGATCGCCTTCCCGGGAGTACCAGAGTTAGCTAGGAATATAGATAGTCTCCACCAAATCAAAGTTAACATTCAGATATAGACCCAGTGGCGTAGTCGCATCTCCCCTCGCCTGCCACTCTTGGTTCAGTTTTTGGGAAAACATGCTCAAACCAAGTGATTGACCGCACGTGGGTCGGATCGTGAAGTAAATCGTCGTGGCGATGGCGGGGGAATTTCACATGCACCTTCGCCCCTGCTTTACAGATCCGATACATCTCCTGAATGATTTTCAGATAAACTTCCGTCTGCTGTCCGAGATGTTCCAGTACGCGAGATAGTTCCATCTCCACCACCGTATTGTCCCCCCACGGCCAAGGGAATGTCCCCAAATCTAACCCGACGTCGGGATTTCCAAACTTGTCCACATTGATGTAGCCTTCGAGATGTTTAGCGCCACAGCCCAGATTTAAGCGTAAGTCCGACATAATACTTTTGTAAATTATTTGTAATATAGCAACTCGCAATGACAAATAAAATGCCAAACCTTGAATTATTCTATATCCGATCGATAGGAAGTTGTTGCGCGAATGCACGCAACAACTTCCTTCAGATCGAGACAATGACCCGCCTCAACCCTACAGTGATGCCACCGTTCCGGAAAAATCGGATATCACTGCTTAATCGGCACGCTTGCCAGCAATAAAGTTCTCCGTCATCCGATAAGCTTCGTCATCCGTATACTGTTTGGGCGGATGCTTCATGAAATAGGCGGAAGGTGAATAGAGAATACCACCCTTTTTGGCATTGAGGGCTAGTTTGCAGCAGCGGATGGCATCGATCGAGACTCCCGCAGAATTGGGCGAATCTTCTACAGACAGACGCATTTCCAGATTCATGGGCACGTCCCCAAACAGTTTGCCCTCCATGCGAATGAACGCCACCTTGTTATCTTTTTGCCAGGGCACGTAATCGCTGGGACCGATATGGATGTTCTCCTTTTCCAGGCGATCGCTCATCACCGCTTGCACTGCCTCGGTTTTGGATTCTTTCTTCGAGTTCAGGCGACTGCGGTTGAGCATATTCAGGAAGTCAGTATTGCCCCGGTATTAATCTGGTAGGTGCGTTCTACCTTCACCCCCCGCTTCTTGAACAAGTCCGATAGGGTGCGGTGAGTAATTGTGGCACCCAGTTGCGCTTTGATGTCGTCCCCAATGATAGGTATGTTGTTCCGTTGGAATTTCTCTGCCCAGAGGGGATTGCTAGCGATAAACACTGGGATGCAATTGATAAATCCTACTCCCGCATCCACTGCACATTCAGCATAGAAGCCCGTTGCTTCCTCCGATCCTACTGGCAGGTAATTGAGCAAGATTTCCGTGCCCGACTCTTTCAATATCTTGACAATATCTGCTTTCTCCGGTTCTGGTTCGTCGCTGAGAACGAAAGTATATTTATCCTCATAATTCTTCATGTGCTCCGATAACCCATCCAGCACCTTGCCCATACTTACTTTCACCCCAGTTTTGGGCAGGTCGGAGCAAAAGACAGTCGTGCAGTTAGGTTCGGCAAAGATAGCTTCATGCACTTCTTTGCCAACTTTGCGGCGATCGATGTCAAAGGCAGCGACAACTTCCATATCGTAGGGCTTATAGCCGCCGATGTCCCAATGCATCAATCCGATCGCCTCTTCGGGCTCTTTTCCCTTGTAATATTCAATCCCTTGAATTAATGAACTCGCACAGTTTCCTATTCCTGCGATCGCTATCTTAATTTTATTCATCAATTTCATCTCCATACATCACAGTAATCTTTTCTCGGTTCATTTCTGTTGCCAACGCTTTGGCCCTAACTACTACGCTGCTCGTGAGCGCGAGCTAGACAGAACAGACCAAGATTGACTTGTGGTATGAGCAACTACTCATGCAAGTCAGGTAGCGAAGCCAGCTTCTTCTTGCTGCTTGAGCTTGGTCATCCCACAGGAGCTACCGGTCCTCGTCCGGGCCTAATCTGACTAGTTAGCGTCTTGCCAACATGTCAACTGTACAAAGTAACAAATTTTAGATTTACTGTCAAGTCTGCCCCAAAAATCTGCCAACGGGCGCAAGACCACACCCATTTAAAACCCCAAGGTCGAGGTTTTAAACCCCAACCGAGAGGTTTTAAACCCCAATCGAGAGGTTTTAAACCCCAACCGAGAGATTTTAAACCCCAACAGTGGGGCACCGGTTAGATTGGGTATCGAGCTCCCAGGAGAAACCTCACTGGGGGACACAGAAGGCGCAGCATAGTACCAACGGGTTTTGACCACACCCCTCCGCGAGGTCACGACTTGGGGTTTTCGCGGCTGTGATGAATTGGCTCAAACTCTTTCCCTGTCTGGGATTTGGTCCAAAAATTTTCAAGGGGCAAAAAACGCAATTCGTGCTTGCGCCGAGTATAGAATACCAGAGGGTGACGGTTTCCGATTGCCCAAAAGGCAACCACTGGAGATGTATGATGACAAAGAATCAAGAGACGATCGCAGGATTAGGCGTGCGTTCCATTCTACATATCAATGAGAAGGGGGGGAAGTTTGGCGGTACGGAGGAATATATTATCAGTCTTGCCCAACTCCTGATGCCGATGGGGATAACTTCTCATCTACTCTACGATGGGGTCCACGGCACCATGCCAGATGGGATATCTCATACATTTATTGCGGGTCTGGGTAACCGGGATGGTGATGCTGAGGTGGCCGATCGGGTACTGGATGCGGTCAGAGAAATCAATCCCGATCTTGTCTACGTTCACAATATCTTCGACGGGCGGGTAATTCAAGCGTTAAATCAACCGGACCGAAAGTATCTGATTTTATGGTACATTCACGACCACTTTCCCACCTGCTTAACGGAGTTAAGGGCCCGGAGAAATCAACCAGATATCGTTTGCTATCAACCGCTGTCACAAGCCTGTCTGGACAATATCGCAGCGGGAGACTGTGTGAAGCGACATGCCCAGAGAAATTTTGCCGATGGCGACCTGAAGGCTCGGATCTCACTGCTAAAATCCTTAGGCTGGGTTGACGCTATTGTTGTGGTGAGTGAGTTTATGAAGGAGATTCTGAGCGCGAATTTGCCGGATATTTCCGAGAAAACATATGTGCTACCTCGACAGGTGCGACCCAGCAAGAAGAGAATACAGCGCTCGACTGCCGCAGTGCCAGCGATCGCCTGGGCTGGCAGAATTACTTGGGAAAAGGGTCTGCACCTGGCGATCGAAGCCCTCTGCTATCTCCAGGTAAAGGAGAAAATTGTCTTTAAGATTGTCGGGGTGGTGGAAAATGAGAGTTACTGGTCCGATTGTCTGAAGTTAGCTTCTCAGGTAGAGTCAAAGAATACATGGATCTCCATCCAATATCTCGGACATTTAAGTTATGAAGAGGTCGATCGCCTCTACGGGGAAGCTGATATTGTTGTCGTCCCTTCGATCTGGGGCGAACCTTTGGGGGCTGTGGCGGCGGAAGCGCTGCGGAACGGTGCGGCTGTGGTAGCATCGGCTGTGGGGGGAATTGATACCTGGGTTATTCCTGGAAAAACAGGGATTCTGGTGAAACCGAATGATGCGGCGGCCCTGTCAGAGGCGATCGCCATTCTTTTGTACGATCGAGAATTGCGCAGCAACCTAGCTAATGCTGGTCGAGAATTGATTAACAGCAAATTTACTGGAGAGGAACATCTCAAAGCTTTGGCAGAGGTAATTCAAAACTGTAGATAATGAAGAATCAATTTTCAATCTTCTCAATTAGCTATCTGGAAAACTCTGCTCCCGATTTTGTAGTGCTGCAAGCGATCGACTTGGCAAACTAAGTTTTCCGGGTGGAGAAAGTAGTCACTGTAGATAGCTTCTACCTCGCGATCGCAGTCATGGACGAAGACATCTGTCGGGCCGCGACTTGCGAGTTTTGCCTCCATATAGATGCTTTACCCGTTCCGGGGGGTTAACTCAATTGAGCATAGGTTAGTGAGCTTAACTCGTGCGTGTGGTATATTGGGATTGTTGGGGTTAACAGTGACTTCCTGACCTCCAGGGTTAACGACTAAGTCCATATCTTCCATCGGCACTGCACCTAGCAGTACCTCATCACCAAAGACTAATGCCCCAACATAGCAAAATCGTTGCCCAAAAGCGACTTTGATGGGGCCGCGGTGTCCTCCGCGTGCCGCGTCCCGAGGGACAAGAGCACGCGGAGGACGCCGACATAGGGAACTCTTATTTTTCTCCCGTCTGCTGCCGAGACTTCCCGAAAAGATTCTGTTTCGAGGCTGAGTTGAAGGGCAATATGTTCGGGAATACACAACATCAGCGCACCTGTATCGGCCAAAGCCCTAAGGTTTAAGGGGTTAAATCTTGCTGTCTGGGATTGCTTAACTCTATTTCTGCAAAAACGTAGCCCATTTCCACTGTCTCCTGATTTGTGTACTCTTCCATCGCAGGCGGATTATAACTCTTCTAATCGGCGATCGTCAAGCACTATCGGCTCCATTGTCAGGGGAATTGCAGCGTTCTCGGTTCGCCTTCGGCCTAGAGTGACAGAAGAGCGCTCTTCTGTCAACTTAAAATGTGAGGAGCCACGTATTTTGTGCATGATGACAACAAATGTTTATCGGGTTAGTAGTTGTGCCATCACTACATGTCGATCGCTACCCTTACTCCCACGAGTTACAATCGGTGCTCGAAAAGGCCCTAAGGGGGAGCCAAAGCCCGACCCAGGTGCGGTAGGACACTTACTCCCACCAGTTGCAACCGGTGACGGAAAAGGCCCTAAGGGGGAGCTAAAGCCCGACCCAGGTGCGGTAGGACACTTACTCCCACGAGTTGCAACCGGTGACGGAATTGGCCCTCTGGGGGAGCTTTTGCTCGACGCCGGTGCGCTCACGTGTAGTTGATAGCCGCATCGCACGATGCCTGAAATAAGTAGTAGTGCAAAAGAATTTTAAGTTTTTATTTTTTCGTCAACAATGCTATAACCCGTGTTGTGTGTTGATTTTCAGCTCTCTGGTGTCCAACTACGAACTACGAACTACGAACTACAAACTACTTATGGGAAGGGCCGCAGATTCGGGATAAATCAAAGGTTGGGTATTGGGTAGCTGATGAGGAAGTTTTGCAGAATTGGCTCGGTTAGTACCGGTGATAGACTGATAATAAACACCGGTGTAAGTCATTTGTTGATATCCGATCGCTATCCCAGTCGGACTTGCATGATTACCGCACGTGCGATCGCTAGCGAAACCCAGGCAGCAATCTACCGCCACATATCTTACAGGAAAAGGCTTTGAGCGGGACAAGAGAATTTTTTTCGGGGCATTATACCGCTCAAACCCTTACCGAGTAGGAGGGTTTGAGGCGACTGCATGGCCGCTTTTTTTCCGCTACAAGTGAGCCGGTACTCCCTTGGGGTTTTGGGATCTTCTCGCCCTTAGCGTTGCCTCATTGCCAGTCTGGATGGAAAGAACTCCCGCCCCCAACCGGCGTAGTTCCTGGCAAAAAGGTTGATTTTCGATGCCCAAATAGGTTGATTTAGGGGGCTTGACTTTTTGCCTGCCATTTTGTGCAGTTCGGTAAAAATAGGTTGATTCGAGGGGCTTGACAATTTGCCATTTTGTGCAGGTAGGCAAAAAATAGGTGGATGTTTTTTGGCAAAAAGGTGGATAAAGGTTGATTGTCACTCTGGATTTGGCGAACTATAGTGGAAAGGTGACAAAAAACAGCCCTGGCTGCTCGGCCAAGGAGAGAGATGATGTCTGCCGCTTGTAAAATGGGACAATATAGGGACTTGGCCGCGACCACCAGACGGCCCGATCGCTCTAGTTGGAGATTTTTGGCGGCAATGGCAGTACCTCATCTATTTGAGAAACGCTATATCATGCAGTTGCAGTTTTGAAGGAGAAACGTTTTATGTCCAATGATGATTATGGCGCTCCGATGAATTACACCTTTTACATCGGAGGGGAGGCAAGAACTTTCCAATTTCGACCATGGGAACCCCTAAGTAATGTCCGTGAGGAACTAACTGCAAAGGGGTTGATGACAGAAAATTATGCATTTATATACGAAAATTCAGCCACAAAGTTAAAGACAATATTTACTCCGCAATCACGAGAGAATCAGTTCTACTTGGGAACTGCCCAGCCACATTCACAGGCTGGTGCCGCATTTCCATCCATACCCTCAGAAGGTATAAATAACCCCATCGTCCAGATTGTGAGTATTGACGAAAATAGACCTTCATTCCTAGGAACGACACCAGAAGACGGCTGGCTCAGAAACAACACGATCATGGGTGTTCGTATCCGACTCAATAATAGCGATGCGACGGCTGTACAGAATAATCAAGGAATGTTCCAGCCGGTTCTGCTGAATAACGTTCAAAGTGCTAACCCCAACGCACCTGTTTCCTTTGAATACGTCTGCATAACGCAGAAGGGTGCGATTATCTCTTTAGATGTTAGCTCTTGGGGTGCAGCAGGTTACGGTTACGCCGTAACAACGGCAATGGGAACATCCATCAATCCTAATGGTCTCTACAATACGTATTCAGGGAATTACGGTCACCAATCATACTTAACTCTTTCCCGCTATACCGGTGGTGAGTATGGAGATACCATTCAGATGCAAAGCAATGCATCGATGAACATTTCCACACAATACAATATCCAGTACTCCACACTGGTTTTCAAGACCTGGTCGCTTTCGAGCTGGACAGATAGCAATGGGACTAAATATTCAAGCAACCTCTCAATTCCGCTAGGTAATCCACATGCTGGCTTCAAGTTTGAACCAGGTCCTCCATCTGGAACCGTAAGTATACCGAGAAGCACGGTTTCTTCCGGTAGCCCTTCAGCTGGTCCTCAATCGCAGCAGACTTTCGGGACGTTTAGTTCCTGCGAGCCTTTGGGCATCCCGAAGACCCGTAGTGAAGGGCTCGTAGGTTCATTGCAAATTTACTTCTTCGTCTTTAATAGTAAGCAAGAGGCTAAAACTGTCATTCGGGTACTTAATAGGAACAGTCTGAATCTGTTTGATTAAGCCGGGGGACAGCCCAGGGTGCAAATCATCCAGCACACAGATTCGGCTCGGTGTTTCGGGCAATTAATTCGGGAATTATGTTCGGTGTCAATTTGGGTATTTCTGAGAAAAAAGGTACCAAGAGCAATACTCCGGACAGTTTTTAGACGCCAGAACGACCACAAGTCAAGGGTTGCAGCCTACTGGCTTTATTTTTTTCAATGTCAGCCCCAGGGCTAACTTGCCAAAAATTGCTCTATCGAGCAAAGGCTTACGCTGCAAGCCTTACAGCTACGTTACTAAAAGTGTCCGGACTATTGCAAGAGGGCACATCGAGAATTGGAGGAGAAAGGCTGAAACCTCGAATCTTTGTTCCGTGAAACTAACGTATCTTAGTCGGCCCCCCTAACCGCTGGCTGCGCCCGTACCAAGATAGGATATTTGGTTTTGCTCCCCAATTTTGTGCCGTAGAGTTTGGGTGGTTTATCCTGGTATTTTCTTTTCTGGAAATTACGTTAGGCTGTTTCACATAGTTTCAAATCGTCAAACTTGTAAACAAGTTGAAAGGGAAAAAAAATGAGTACAGAATTGGTGGTTCTAAAAAATGGTGGCGCTGGGAGCGCACTTCAGCTCGACGCAACTCAGATGTTAGCTGAGATCAGAGAAATCTTGGAGCGCAAGGGGCTGATGACAGCAGATCAGTTCTTTATGGTCAGCGGTCATCCTGTACATGAAACTTCAGAAGGCTCTACTCCACTCTCCGAAGTATTGGTCACGCCCGAGGGACAGAATCACCCCGTGCTGACAGTAGGGGTGGGCTCGGCGAATATCGGCCAAGGTCCAGATGACACAGTAAGGATGTGGAATCTGATGGGCGATGGACAGAAATTGATGATCTTAAACAGTATTGTTGAAATCACAAAGGGCATCGCATTAGATGCTAATGGTGCCCATAAAACAACACACGATGCCATTACGCCACTGGCAAATGATTCCCTACCTAGCTCAACAGTTCCAAGGATTCAATCTTCAGTGAAAACGAAGGCCTATTTCAGCAAGTATGCTCAAAGTCTGGCGACGAGTAACACCAACGGTGCTTCACTTTCGGTAAGTACACCCTTTGCCAGCGGTAGCACGTCTTTTAGTTATGCCCAGTCGCACTCTCAGAGCAGTTCGGGTGTAAATACCTATTTCGTTGGCTCGTACAACGTCAATAAGGTAGTCCTGGAACTGGATGAGAAAAAACTCCAGTTGACTAATAACTTCAGAACTGCCCTGCTGACTGCGGCGGCACATGATCAACGGGCGGACGAGTTTGTCGGAATTGTAAAGGCACTTAATCAGTATGGGTGGTACATAGTTATTAAGCTGACACTTGGTGGATTGCTGTATACAACGAAAACTGAGAAGGCTTCGAGCTGGTCCCAAGCGGATTCACATGCAACCGAGTTTGCAGCATCTTTCGAGGCATCGTTCCGCGGTATTGGGGGGGAGCTGCCTATAATCACGCTGACAGCAGTGAAACAACCTCATCCGGCAGTTCTGGCGAAACTAACCTGGTCTTCACAGCGGTCGGGGCGATCCGGCTAAATCCAATAGCTACCCAGAATGGGCGAATTCACTGGAACCAGCCGCCAAATGGAATGCCTCTAGCTACGGTGAACTAATTCCTTCTCTTGTCCCGCTACTCAATATGGGAACTGACAATAAGAGGCTATATGTTTTCATCAAGAATGTTCTCGCTAACGAGTACGCCAACAGTCCTAGTCTTCACAATCTGCAACCGCTCATTGACGTAGGAGACTATTCCCTACAACTCAATAAATACTTAGAATTAGCCTAAGTTTGTGGGCAGCTCTTGACCGAATCACTTTAATCAGAGAGACAAATATAGCTTTTCTCGGTTTAAGGCGTATCGCCTTAAACCGAGAAATAAACTAGCCTACATAGACGGGACTCCATCTATTTGAGAACAACTTATGACGAGTAATGTGACTAGGCAGGGGTTGCTTACTTCCCATCCCCTGCCACCAAACACCCACAAAATGTGCCGTGCCAACAGGTCTACTGACCTCTGCATTCAAGTTCAGATTCGGCCCCCAAGAGAACTGGAGGTCGGATCGGATCCCAAGCCCGGTACAAGGCATTTCACCTTACAAGAATATACACGCCACTTCAGTGTGTCTGACGAGGAAATAGCACGGGTAGCAGATTTTTTCACGGGAAAAGGACTCCAACTCTGCGGAACCTGTGCAACTTCACATGTGATTAGCCTGACAGGCTCTATTGAGCAAATTGAAACCGCCTTGAGCATCGAACTCTGGCTTTACGAAACGAATGGGCATGAATATATTGCGACAACTGTTACACCCCTTTTGCCAGCAGCGATTGCGGATCTGGTGGCAGGTATTCATGGGCTAAATAACCGTCCTTTTGATTGCGAATCAGAGCCACAGCCCCCGAACCTTACCTCTGATGTTGGCGTAGCTCCAACCCCAACTGTTTCTGCTGCTCCTATAGCGGGGGCGCAGGAGAGACAGAAAGATCCCCAGCCCCCCTTCTTTCCGCCTGAAGTTGCTTCGTTTTATGACTTCCCGGAGCATGGGGGTGCTGATCAGCGTGTTTCTGTGTTGGAGTTCGGAGGGGGATTCGATCCGAACATCCTCAAACAGTACTTCCGGAGGGTATTAGGTACAGATGGTCCTAGCTTTAACACGGTTTCTGTTCTTGGGGCAAAGAATAATACGACATCTGGAGCATCTGTCGAAGTGATGCTGGACCTCGAAATTCTCGGGTCACTTATTCCAGAGGCAGAAATTACAGTTTATTTTGCGCCAAACAATGGGTCTGGCTGGGCTGAGGCCCTTCGTCAAGCCATTTTCGCGACCCGGACCCCAGATGTCATATCTGTTAGCTGGGGCGCTGTTGAAGAGTTCTGGTCTAACACTGAGATCGCCACAATAGAAAAGCATTTGAAAGCTGCTGTACACCTTGGCATTACTGTCTGCTTCTCTACCGGGGATAAAGGTGTAGAACCGCGCGGATTGAGTAATGTTCAACGAGTGAATTACCCTGCATCGAGCAGTTTTGCTTTGGCCTGTGGGGGGACAACACTCTCGGTCTTAAATGGGCAGATCGCTAGTGAGGTTGTGTGGCGTGGCTATGCACAGGCAACTGGAGGTGGTATCAGCACAATCTTTGACAATGTGCCCGAGTGGCAGATAGCTGCGAAACCTTGTAGAAACTTGAGTACGGGAAAAGCTGGACGTGGGATTCCGGACGTATCTGGAGTTGCATCACCACAAACCGGATACAACGTGCTTTTGAATGATGGTACCTGGAGTTCTCAAGGTGGTACTAGTGCTGTTGCCCCGCTTTGGGCAGCTTTGGTCGCACGAATGAATGGGTTGCTTGACTGCCGGCTCGGCTTCCTTAATACCCGGCTATACAAGCTGTCAGAGGGATTCAGAGATATCGTATCTGGAAATAACAGCATGAATAGCGCACGAGGTTATAGTGCTGGCCCCGGATGGGATGCATGTACTGGCCTTGGAAGCCCTAACGGTAAAGCCCTACTCAAGGCAATCGCTAATCAAGTTAGGGACGAGCAAGAAAATAAAGTACCGATGAAAAAGTAGGGGGAACGGGGAACGGGGAACGGTCGGTAACGCCGCCCAAGAAGATTGGGACTTTATTAAATTGCAAGTCCCTTAGAACTTCATAGACTGGGGTGCGGTCAAAACCCGTTGGTTTTCCAAGGTTAAATTTCTTAACCTGTCCGTTGTTCTCCCTTCGGAGTTTTGATTTATCATGTCCGCTTTATCATGCTTTAACATTATCAAAACATGATAAAACCCTAAAAATGCCGAGTTCAAGGTGTTTTGGCATATTTAAACATAATTTTGGGAACTTCGTCAGTTTCGATAAATTGATCAAAACATGTTTTTGTGTTAATATTTATGATTAAAATGGAGTTAAAAGTATTTATTACATCTTAAAACATAACTTAATTCGGAAAAACAGATTTTTTAGTTTCAATTATTTATGTTTTAACATTATAAAAGGAAATTTTTTTTTAAGAATAGACCAGCTAGTTAATGTTTTTTATGTTTATTCATGATTAACTGAATTTATCCCTTCGGAGTTCTCTGTATGGTCGCGGTAGCATCCTCTATCAACTACTTGTAACCACACCCCGATCGACCTCTCCGACTACCATCTGCTGACGGGTGCGGTCGCGAACGGTTGGTTGAAGTTGCCCAATCCCGCGAATGGTGGTGCCTAGGCCGTTCACCCTACTAAGTCGCGCTATTGCTAATTGTGCGTGCATGCCGATCGGGGGGTGAGGTCGTCTAACTCTGCATAATCTGGTAAAGTGCGATCGACTGCTTTCCCCCGGCGCAAGACCAGGCGATCGCCCTGGTGACGGGAGAGGAGTTCGCTATAGGTCCGCCCTTTGAACAGAATCAAATCTGCCGGTCCACCCTCTTCTATTTTCCCAACTTCTGGCAGTCTCATCAAGTCAGCGGGGTGGAGGTAACGGCCCTCGGCCAGTCACCATAGGGCATATCTAGGTGACCGATGCGGACTGCCATTGTGAAGACTTCCAACATATCGCGATCGCCAAAACCGTAGAAGGGGTCGCGACAATTATCACTTGCTAAAGCTACGGGAATACCAGCAGCTTTAATTTCCTGTAATAAGGTCACTCCTCGCCAGCGGGGTGTCCTACCGGGTTGTCGGTCTTGCAGATAAAGATTGCACGTGGGCAAGCTAACAATTGCAATACCCGCCTCCCTTACCAACTCCAAAGTTTGCTTCACTTCCTCTGGGGACTGTACTGCCAAGCTACAGCAATGTCCGCAGATAATTTTACCAGAGAATTGGTGACGTAGGGCTGCTGCTGCTACGTGGCGGACGGTCATGGCCTCGGGGTTCCCGCTTTCGTCGGTGTGGAAATCTAGATCCAGACGTCGTTCCATTGCCAGGGAAAAAACCCGGTCTAACTGCTTGTCTAAATCTACATTCATCTGGGGCATTCCCCCCATGATACCGCCAATTTCGGCAAGTCGATCGGCTAATTTTTCTCCCTCTGGGGTTCCGAAGCGATCGATCAAAACTAGAGAAACCCCTTGCAGGAGTATTTTATCTTGCCATTCTTCCCGTAGGGTTGTGAAAACTTCCCAACTATCAGGTAGATGCTTGCCAAGGTAATCCAGATGGGTTCTAATGGCTTTAGTACCGTGGGCGTAACTGCATTTGAGCCCAAATTCCATCCGCCGATAGATATCTTCTGCGTCCCAATATTGGGACGCATCCCGATCGCAAGTTTCTATGGCACCGTTAAAACTGCCATCGGGGTTGGGCGATCGATCCCAGACATGTCCTTTATCCAGGTGGGTATGCAGATCTACAAAACACGGCCACAACTGACCACCCCGTAAATTTAACCCGGGCACATTTCCAGTTTCTGGGTTCTGACTGCTGGCAACTATTTGCCCGATCGCCCCATCTCTGACTTCCAGATCGACCATCACCAAGTCTTCCCAGGTACGCTCGGCATTTTCTGGCACTTCTGCCAGCAAAGATGCCGGTACGCGAACATTTTTCAACCAGTATGTCGTGTCATTAAATTGCATATAAGGATACTCGTATCGATCCCACTTAACTTTTGCTCAATTTGCTCAATGGTGGGCGATGCCCACCCTACATCTGGTGAACTCCGAACTCATCGTTCCTTGGCGATCGCGCTTTCGTGCCAGTTTCGCAGTAAAAAGTCCGAGACAAACATCAACACCACAAATATTATCACCCCCAACATGGTAATCAGCAACAGGGCGGCGAACATGCGGGGTATTTGCAGATTATAGCTAGCATTGAGAATTTGATAGGCCAGTCCCGATCGGGCCCCTCCGGTCCCGGCCACAAATTCTGCCACTACTGCCCCGATCAATGATAACCCACCACTAATCCTGAGTCCAGCCAGGAAATAGGGCAAGGCACTGGGCAAGCGCAAGTATAGCAGAGTTTGCCAGCGAGATGCTTTATATAGCTTAAACAGGTCGCTCAGGTTAGAGTCAACCGTATTCAGTCCCAGGGTAGTATTGGAAACGATCGGGAAGAATGCTACTATCCAGGCACAGAGGACTAACGCCCCAAAGGTATTATCTCTCAACCAGATGATGATTAAAGGGGCGATCGCCACAATGGGCATGGTTTGTAAAATCACTGCGTAGGGAAAAAAGCTGCGTTCGATCCACTTACTCTGGGCAAATAATATCGCGATCGCCAAACCAGAAATTGCTGCTACAATAAAAGCAACTAGAGTAATTTTCAGAGTAATCAGCAGGGAAGCAAACAATTCATTCCAGTCACTAATCAGGGTTTGCAGCACCAAGGATGGACTGGGCAGCAAATAATAGGGGATCCCACTGACTCGCACCCCGATTTCCCAGATTAGCAAGGCAATAATACCCACCACAACGGGGGCGATAACATCTAGGGAAAATAACTTGTTTATTTTCAACCGGTCGTTCATGTTTGTAATATTATATCTCAACAATTATACAATTTTTTTAATTATCTAGTCGGTTTTAACCGACTTTAGCTATTAGACGGGGGTTTAACCCCGGCGGGCTGACAGCGAAGTGAGGTAATTATTGGTTTCTTCACGATCGCAGGACCGCAACGATAATTCTCAGCAATGGTTCCAAGTCAGAGGGAACCCGATACAAATTCAAATCTTGGGTAATCTGTTTTTGGGCGCGATCGCACAGTCCAAATTGCCAGATATCGCCGGTCGAGACTGCGCCTGTTAACATAGGTTCATCAGAGTCTGTCCAGATATCTAAAGCGATTAGTTCCACAGCAAGTTGCGTAAACCCCCTGGATAAATCAGCATTCTTCGCTTTTACTACCAATATTTTACTCCTAGTATACAGATAGTAATCTAGATCGCCTTTGAGTCGATCGTTGACCTTGAGGGGATATTCAATCCGTAACTGCGCCTGAGTGTAATGTAGCACATCCAGCAAGATGGGCGCAATCAGCAATTCACGTCTCGCCGCCTCGCTAGTCAGACTGACATAGGGCAAGCTTTCTGCTATTCTAGATTTCAGATTATCCAGGCGATCGAGTGGCCCTTCAAACTGGGGTAAATTAACAGTCCTGCGCCCAAAAGAGTAACCCAACTCAGCTAAAATGTCCTCCGGTTCGTAGGTCATCTCAAAGTAGCTGCGAAAAGTATATGATTTTTCCGGGTCGAGGATAGGGACTTTACTCATACCAAATGTCTTTAAATTAATTCCCTCACTTCGCTGTCAGCCCGCAGGGGGTTCCAACCCCCTGCTAATAGCTTTAGTCGGTTAAAACCGACCCACGGCTAAAAGCTAAAGTCCACTTTAGTGGACTTTAGCTTTTAGCCGTGGGTTTTAACCCACGGCGGGCTACGATTATAATCGAAAATTGTAGTATTTTTTCCCCAAATGGGATCTTCTCTATTTTATCGCTTCCGCCAACCAACGCGCCACCTCACGGCAATATTTATTATACAATGAGGAAGTTCTAAACTCTTCCGTACGCGGATAAGGGGCCTCAATAGGGATATCTGCCACCACTCGTCCCGGACGGGCCGCCATGACTATTACTCGATTTGATAGATATACCGCCTCATAAATATTATGGGTGACAAACACGATCGTCCATTGTTTCTGACTCCATAAAGACAGCAGATCGTCGTTCAGTTTACTCCGAGTAATTTCATCCAGGGCCCCAAAGGGTTCGTCCATTAATAATACCCTCGGTTCCGTAATCAGCGCCCGGGCGATCGAGACTCGCATTTTCATCCCCCCCGACAACTGGCGGGGATAGCTGCGTTCCCATCCCTTTAATCCTACCAAATCTAATGCTTCCCGTACCGCCCTACTTGACTCTTTTTGAGATTTTCCTGCTAGTTTCAAAGGCAAACTGACATTCTCCATTACCGTTCCCCAGGGCATCAGAGCCGCTTCCTGAAACACGAATGCTAACTTTTGGTTCCAGGCGCGATCGCCCCATTCAATCTTACCATAACTAGGCTTTTCCAATCCAGTTATCAGCCGCAGTACCGTACTTTTGCCGCATCCAGAAGGCCCCAATAAACTCACGAATTGAGAGTCTTTTGTCTCCATACTCATGTCTTGCAAAGCTACCGTCCCATTCGGGTAAACCTTGTTTACATGAGTTATGGTAATTGCTGGTTTTTCGCTCATTTTTGCTAATTGCCAATCTTTTTGCTTGTCTGTAGTGGGCCCACTACAGGTAATATTCTACTCCTTTGTTAACGAATTCCAGCCTGTAGGCTTTTTTGTAGTTATTATCTGGCTTTAACAGACCTGCTTCTACCATGATATCAAAAAACGACTGCCAACGTTCCTCTGTCATCGCCCCTATTCCTAGGGTTTTCGCATCTCCAGAGTCCACCATCCCATATTCTTTCATCTTCGCGAAACCATAGGCTAGCAATTCATCCGTCATCTGGGGATAATCTTTTTTAATCAGTTCATTTGCAGGGACAGGATTTTCCAGATAGCTATACCAACCTTTAATTGACCCATCCACAAACCGCTGCACCAAGTCCGGGTTTTTTTCTACCAATTCTATTTGAGTATCTATAGTAGTAGCATAAGGATTGTAACCGTAATCTGCTAACAAGAAAATTACTGGTTCAACTCCTGCTTGTTGCACGGTAAAAGGTTCTGAAGAGAAGTATCCTTGCTGCACCGCATTTCGATCCAACAAAAATGGACTAACATTGAAATTATAGGGACGTCTTTGGTCTTCTGTGAACCCGTATTTCGCCTGCAAAAATGACCAATAGCCTACCGTACCTGCCGAAACAAATATTGGCTTGCCCTTCAGTTGTTCCAGGGAGTCGTTACCGACCCCTGGATGGGCGATTAAAACTCGGGGATGTTTTTGAAAGATTGCTGCTACTGTAATTTTAGGAATTCCCGCTGCCACGGCCATAATGGCACCGTCACCACTTCCCATCATGAAATCTACCACACCGCCCATCAACAATTGAGTGCCATTGACTTGCGATCCGCCCATTTTGATGGTAGCATCCAGACCATGTTCTCGATAAATTCCCGTGGCTACAGCTTGGTAGAAACCCCATGTTCCGCTTGAGCGTACCAGTCTGTGGTATACTCAACCCGATCGAGACCATCTTCCGTTTTTCTCCTTGCCATTGCTGCAAGCCGTCAGCAGGCCACTCCCGAGGGCGATCGCCCCTATCCCAAGCAATGTTCTGCGATTAATTGATAATTGGTAATTTGTCATCTTGTCAATCGTGAATGGTTAATTGTTAATTGTTCCGAAGTTGATTCGATCGGACAAGGCGAGAGGCCCCTCCTACAGCGTCAGCTGATAACTATTCCATGCTTCCCAGAAAATAGAGATTGCCATGACCGCCAGGAAACTGCGAAAGGCGATCGTAATGACTTCATCGGGTAATCTGGGCAGAAAGCGAGTGCTAATCTGGGCACCCACCAGTCCCCCCATGCCCAGAACCAGACCGGGCAACAGCAAGAGATTATCTGGATTTTGCAGGAAGTGGCCCACACAAGCAGAAGTGGCCGCGATCGCGATCGCCCCCAGACTTGTCTGAATAGCTACTTTAATCGTTTCTCCCAACAGCACGATTTGCAGGGGCACCATAATCACCCCGCCACCAACTCCGAACATCCCTGCCATCAGACCGGCTGTACTGCCAGTTAAGATGCGGACCAGAATTGGGTCAAAGGGTTGGTGCATTGCCCCTTCTTCATCACTGATGATGCGTTTGCGCACTTCCACTAAAAAGATATTCAGCACCAGAAACAGCCCAAACCCCAATAGAAGTATGTAAGGTTTAACATAATTGGCTACATAAGCACCCACCGGTGCGGTCAATAAAGCTGGCAATCCCAGGTAAATCACCCGCTGGAAACTGAGGGTGCCCATCAACCAGTTTTGCATGCTACCAGAAGTAGCGGTTACTAAGATGGCCAGGCTACTGGTTGCCACCGCTTGCACGGGTTGGTAAGCCAAGGCTACTAGAAAGGGCACCAAAACCGTGCCGCCACCGATGCCCAGAAAACCGGCGAGAATTCCAGCCAATAGCCCCCCACCAGCGAGAAGCGACAATTCCAATGTAGTCATAGCCAGATCTCCGGGGCTAAGTTATTGTGTGACAAGGTTGAGCGGCAACATCGGCGGATGTGCGCAAATTACATTGTAATAATATCGCCGTTTGTAGTAAACACTAAAGTGTTTCCGCCGTTTGTAGTAAACACTAAAGTGTTTCCAGTTTGTAGTAAACACTTTAGTGTTTCCCGGTGAGCTAAGTCCGTATCCCTTGCGGGAGCGCAGCCATAGCGCGCTGACTACGAACGAGATCCAGATACTTCCCAGGCTGGACGACATCGAATTGGGGGAACCGTAGTGCGGCAGTCGGGAACCGTAGTGCGGCAAGTACTCCCGCTGTCTTGACAGCAAGGCATCCCGCACTGTAAGTACTCGTTCTGCATTACTGAGTAATCATTCAGTAACGAGACAGCAATCATTTAGCCATTAGCTACTCCCTGACAAATTTGCCCAGAGTGTAGTAACGTATTTCTTGTCCCCTCTAGAGGGAAATATGTCTGGTCATCAACTCAGAAAAATCCTAGAACAACCGGGAATTCTCATTCTGCCTGGCGTCTACGACTGCATCGGCGCGAAACTGACTGAGCAATTAGGTTTTGAAGCGGTGTTCACTAGCGGCTTTGGCATTTCTGGCTCCACCCTCGGTCAGCCGGACTACGGTTTCCTGACAGCTACGGAAATGCTCTACAGTGTGGGCAGGATCGCTCAGTCTGTAAATATCCCCCTAGTCGCCGATCTTGATACCGGTTATGGTAACCCGCTGAATGCGATCCGGACCGTTACAGATGTTGTGCAGTTAGGCGTTGCTGGCATTATCCTAGAAGACCAGTGCTGGCCGAAGAAATGCGGTCATTTTGAGGGCAAGCGCGTAATTCCGATGAGCGAACATGTCGAGAAAATCAAAGCAGCAGTCCATGCTAGGGGCGAAAGTGGTCTGGTAATCATTGGTCGGACGGATGCCCGGGCACCCCTGGGTTTAGAAGCAGCAATTCGCCGGGGTCAAGCTTATTTTGACGCCGGTGCTGATGTAGTCTTCATTGAAGCTCCCCAGTCCCTAGAAGACCTGAAGGCGATCGCCTCTGCCTTTGAGGATGCGCCCTTGTTTGCCAACATGATAGAAGGGGGCAAAACACCTTGTCTATCGGGCAAAGAACTACAAGAATTAGGTTTCAAAATTGTAGTATATCCCCTTTCCGGTCTGTTCTCTGCTACTAAGGCCATGATGAATTGCTTGAGTCATTTGAAGCAACATGGAACTACCTCTGGGTTTGACGCGCTCGTTAACTTCCAAGAGTTTGAACAGATCGTTAATGTGCCCTATTATAAACAGCTGGAGCAGCAGTTTGCAGTGCCCAGCACTCAGGATGAAGCGTGAAGCCTAAAGGGCTAATCTGAATGCTTGCATTAAGAAACCAGGTTTTGACAAAAAACTTGGTTTCTGGGCTACTTACCTGAAGGACTAAAGTCCTTACTACGAACGGCAAAGGACTAGAGTCCTTACTACGAACTTAAATTGCTACAGATCATGTCTCGGATCTTAAAATTGTTCATCGCTACCATACTGGTTGTAACTTTGCTGCGCGGCATTTCAGTAGGAATTGCCCAGCAACAGCGAACCGTCACACTCAGCATTTTGATTAATGCCCTAGAAGTACCGGTTTGGCAGGAGGTACTGGTCAAAAAATTTGAAACAGAGTACCCAGATATCAAAATTAACTTAATTGAGGCACCCAATGACACAAATTTACAGGAAGACCTCTACACGTCGGCCTTTTTGTTGGGTGATTCTCCCTACGATCTGATTATGATGGATGTAGTTTGGGTTCCCAAATTTGCCGCTGCGGGGTGGCTGCTGGATCTGACCGATCGCATTAATGCCTCAGACTTGAGCGCCTTCCTAGAGAAAGATGTCGAAGGTAGCATATACGAGGGCAAACTGTATCGCATACCTTTTCAATCAGATGTCGGGATGCTATACTATCGACAAGACATGCTGGCAGCAGCGAAACTAAACCCTCCAGAAACTTTTTCCGATTTAATTGATATTTCTCAAGCATTACAAGGAAATGGGGCAGCTACCTGGGGATACGTCTGGCAAGGGAAGCAATACGAAGGTTTAGCTGCCATGTTTACTGAGGTACTGGCTGGTTTTGGTGGCTTTTGGGTTGACCCAGAAACTCTCGCAGTGGGACTGGACAAACCAGAAGCGATCGCAGCTATTAAGTTTCTAATTTCGACAATCGATCGGGGAGTTTCTCCTCCAGGAGTCACTACCTACGCCGAAGAAGAAACGCGCCGCCTCTTCCAAAATGGGGAAACATTGTTCTTAAGAAACTGGCCCTATGTTTGGTCCTTGGCGAATCAAAATACCTCGCCCATAGCAGGTAAAATTGCTATTAAACCAATGGTGTCTGCCCCGGAAAAGCAGGGCGGCGCTTGTCTAGGCGGGTGGGGACTCGGGATATCCAAAACCTCCAAATATCCTGAAGCAGCTTGGCGGGCGATCGAGTATTTTACCAGTACCGCAGCCCAGCGTCAGTTCATTCTGAAAACTGGCTATGTCCCTTCCCGCCGTCCATTATTTACCGATCCCGAAATTGTTGCTAAATATCCCCACTACCCACAGTTATTAGAAGTAGTAGAAAATGCTGTCTTACGTCCGCAAATTCCCCAATATGCCCAGGCATCCGATATTTTGCAGCGTTATCTGAGTGGGGCACTGACAGGACGCTTCGATCCTGTCAAAGCGATGAAATCAGCTGCTGATGAAACTCGCAGGTTATTAGGAACTAGCTAAGTCAGGGAGGAAATAATCGATGCAGGCAGATAAAACCCACAGTCGGGAACAGCGGACGGGCTGGATTTTGGTAATACCCGCATTACTGCTACTATTGCTAGTGTATGCCTACCCAATTTTAAGCTCCTTTTGGTCGAGTTTGTTTGCGGAGAATCTGGGAACCCAATTGCAACCGGTCTTCTCCGGTTTGGCCAATTACCAACGGATGATGGGAGACGGGCGCTTCTGGCAGGCGATGTGGAATACGACTATCTTTACAGTCGTGTCAGTGCTTTTGGAACTGGTACTGGGGATGATTATTGCCCTGATTTTGCATCGGCCCTTCCCAGGACGCAATCTTGTCCGCACTATTGCTATCCTGCCTTGGGCATTGCCCACGGCCTTGATTGGACTTGCCTGGGCCTGGATTTTTAACGACCAGTTTGGAGTTGTCAACGATATTCTACTGCGTTTAGGGATAATTGAGCAAGGAATTAACTGGCTGGGAATGCCAAATACGGCAATGATGGCCGCGATCGCCGCTGATGTTTGGAAAGCCACGCCTTTTATTAGTATACTGTTGCTAGCAGGTCTACAATCAATTCCCACAGACCTTTACGAAGCTCATTCCCTTGATGGGGCGACGCCCTGGCAAAACTTTACCTTCATTACTTTACCCCTATTAATGCCGCAAATTTTGATTGCCCTGCTATTCCGCTTTGCTCAAGCTTTTGGCATTTTTGACCTGATTAAGGTGATGACTGGAGGCGGCCCGGGCGGAGCCACGGAAATGGTGTCACTCTATATCTATGCTACAGTCATGCGCTATCTGGATTTTGGTTATGGCGCTGCCTTAATTGTGGTGACATTTCTCTTGCTGGTCTTCGCAGTGGCGATCGCTTTTTGGGGTCTGAGTAAATCCCGTGCCCAGATTAATTAGTTACCACGCAGCCCTCACCGGGTGGGGCTAGGAAAACAAAGCCCACGCAGGCTTAATTACTTGCATTGGGATGCACCCGAGATGTGACAACTAACAAATAACAACTGACAAATAACAAGATAACAGTTAATTATGAACTTGGTCATCAAGAAAATTATCTTTCCCCTCGGAGTGGTAGTACTGATAGCATTTAGCTTAGGACCCGTGTTATGGCAGGTGCTGACATCTGTTAAAGTGAATGAGGCGATCGCGGCAGTTCCCAATGTCTATTTCCCGAGTTGGCAGCAGTTAACTCTAGAACACTATGTTGAATTATTCACCCGTCGCCCCTTACTCCGATATCTTTTTAATAGTGCTTTAGTGTCCATCAGTTCGACCTTATCATGCTTGGCGATCGGGACGCCCGCTGCTTATGCTTTAGCAAGGTTACGCATCCAAAGGGAGCAAATAATTATGGCAGGCATATTAACCCTCACCCTATTCCCCTTTGTGTTAATATTTTTAGAACTGTTAGAAATCATCCAGGGACTCAAATTGGGGAATAGCTATCTAGCCTTGATTATTCCCTACACGGGGATAAATTTGCCCCTGACAATTTTAGTGATGCGGAGTTTTTTCCAGCAATTGCCCAAGGAATTGGAAGATGCGGCCAAAGTCGATGGTTACAATACCTGGCAGATCTTGACGACAATCATGCTGCCCATAACCATACCAGCCCTGGTAACAACAGGAATTCTGACCTTTATATTTGCCTGGAATGAATTTATCTTTGCCCTGACATTTATGACCCAGGAAACCATGAAAACCCTTCCCGTTGCTGCCGCCCAAATAGGAGGGAGTTCCGTGTTTGAAATCCCTTATGGTCCGATCGCGGCGGCGACAGTAGTAGGGACATTACCTCTGGCATTGTTACTGTTCTTATGCGGGCGCCAGATCGTCCAGGGGTTGACAGCAGGGGCGGTCAAAGGCTAAAAAAGATCGGTTATCCTGTACCCTCATTCCCAGGAAGACCCCGGTCACTAGGAATTAGCGATTAGCAATTAGCGATTAGCACAGAAAAACATGGCCAAAGTAGAAATAATTAATCTGAACAAAACCTACAGTCAGAAAGTAGTTCCAGTAAATAACATCAGTTTGCAAGTAGCAGATGGAGAATTTCTTACCTTATTGGGACCGTCGGGTTGTGGCAAATCAACGACCCTGCGGATGATAGCAGGGTTAGAACAACCTACTCGGGGAAAGATATTAATCGGTGGGCGGGATGTGACAAACCTAAAACCGGGCGATCGCAACATGGCGATGGTGTTTCAAAGCTACGCCCTGTATCCCCACATGAAAGTATATGACAACTTGGCATCGGGACTGAAGTTGAAAAAAGTACCCTCTTCTGAAATCAAACAGCGGATCGCTGAATGTGCTAAACTGCTAGGACTGGAAGCGTTAATGGACCGCAAACCGGGTCAACTATCTGGGGGACAAAGGCAACGGGTTGCCCTGGGTCGCGCCCTCGTGCGTCGTCCTGATGTATTCTTACTGGATGAACCCCTGAGTAACCTGGATGCCCTACTACGAGAACGGGTAAGAGCTGAGATGAAAAAGATATTTGCATCCCAGCAAGTGCCAGTAATTTACGTCACCCACGACCAGACCGAGGCAATGACTCTCTCTAATAAAGTGGCAGTTCTCAACAATGGGATAGTCCAGCAACTAGACACCCCCACGCAAATTTATACCCATCCAGCTAATAAATTTGTCGCTTCTTTTGTGGGTAGTCCCCAGATGAATTTACTCCAACTGCAATGCCACCGACAAGCTGCGGTTTTGGGGGACTTTCTCATGCACGGGCGGGAGTTGCTCCAAATGTCCCCGTCCATTATACTGGGTATTCGTCCTGAACATCTCCGCCTCGCCCGCCCAGAAGACCCTCAGAAGATTGAAGGAACGGTAGATTTGGTGGAAAATTTGGGAATGCACAATCTCATCAGGCTTAGGGTTGAGGGTGCAGATGGGTTAACTCTGCGAGTATTGTTGCCTAATGACCAAGCTTGGGAAGGAGAACGACTTACCTTAGCTGTGCCACCCGATCGGATTCATTGGTTTGATGTCCAAACTGGCGATCGCCTTTAATATGCAGATGCAAAATGCCGCAAGATAGTCCTATCTTTGCACTTCCGGGTTTTGGTACGCGAAGCAGTTCTCCTTTAGCAAAGCCTTTAATCCTCACTGGATTAACGATGCTCACTATATGACCAGCTTCATACAGAAATTCAGCCAACGCTTTACCATAGATGCTAGTGGCTTCCATGCAAGCGTGGACTAAGGGCACTTGATGTCTCTCTAGCCAGGTGAGCAACTGGTCGAACCCTTTGTCATCATTAGAAAAGACTTTTGGTTTTGTTTTGCCGTTCTCCAGCATCAGCGCTCCATGAAATGTCTTCTTGGAGATGTCGATGCCTAGAACTGTTTGTGTCATAGTGCTGTACCTCGATCATTAGTGAATGGCACTCGAATTAAGTGCTGACCAACTAACCTTGTCAATGCAGGCTCAACAGTAATTGGCCTAAGATACTGTCCAGTGTCAGGATAAAACCAGTCATCATATGGCTGGCGCCACGCTGCGCGATCGGATAAGGGAGCTAATCTACGCAAACGCAACAGACTTGCAATTAGGGTCTTAGGAGCACGCCAGCAACACCATACCGAAGTGGAGGGTGTGTTTGAGTCCTCTTCCACCAGACTACTCTTAGCATACAAGGGGCACGGCAGAAATAACTTTTCGGGATAAACGAAAAGATATATTGCCGTGCCCCGGCGCCCAGACCAGATCGCATTCATACATGTTATTGGGCGCTCTCATGACATCGGTAAACAGCAATTTATCGGGCGATCGTATGTTGTCGGGGCACGGCGAGACAAACATTTTCATCCTCACCGGTAATCTCTTGATGCCGTGCCTCTACGTAATTGCTCAAGATCTTGGTGGTGAAGGAATATGGGTACTGCCGGTACTGCATAGTTACTCGGGCCATCGGACTGGAGTGAACAGCCCTTGTACTGCCTCGGAATGCCTAACAGGACAAGAGCAATTTTTGAGGAGCGAAAACTTCTCAAATGCTTACGGGGTGGGGGGTTTTGACCTCGAAGTGGTGAGTCGGCAGCCGAGCGCCCGAATATGCAGTTGAGATGCGCGACAGCTGATTTTTTTCAAAATCCCGCGCCCAGGGTTGACAAATTCGATAAATAAGTAGTAAGTTGGAAGACATGACTAAGAATTGGCTTGCTGACCTCGACCAAGACACAGAGAATCTCGACCCAAAAAGTCGGGAAGTTTTGCAGCGGTTACTCAATTACCTAGAAGACCTATACAGCCAAAACCTTGAATTGAAAGCTGACAATCAACGATTGAGAGATGAAATAGCCGCGCTCAAAGGGCACAAGGGAAAACCTGACATCAAACCTCAAGCCAAAGCTGATACTTCTAAAGCTGATACTTCTGCGGAGGCCAAACCAGAGCAGCCCAATAGTCGAGAGCGAAAAAAGAAAAAACCGAAAACCCCCCCCAGGAACGTCGCCAACTTATTCATATTGACAGAGAAGAGGTTATCAAACTGGCTCGGAGTAACTTGCCGTCAGATATCACCCATAGAGGCTACCGAGAAGTAACAATTCAAAATATTATATTTAAAACAGACACGGTTATTTATCGACTAGAAAGACTCTATTCACCTAGTACGGAGAAATTTTACGAAGCCCAGTTGCCGCAAGGATTAAAAGGCAAATCTTACGGGAGTGAACTCGAAGCATTTGTTCTCACTTTGTATTATCAGTTACGAGTGCCAGAAGAAAAGATTCTTAAATTGTTGCCGTCTCAGGGAATAGTAATCTCGGCGGGAAAAATATCTAACTTAATAACTCGGCAATATTTAAGAGAATTTACTGAAGAACGAAATGCTATTTTAGAAGCGGGACTGGGCAGTACCAGTTATCACCAAATTGATGATACGGGGATGCGGGTTAATGGGAAAAATTGCTATGTATTCACACTCTGCAATCCTTACTATAGCAGTTTTTTTACCAGAGAGCGCAAAAACTCTGAAACAGTTCTCCAAATGTTAAACGAATTGCAGTTGGATCCAACTGAATTAGCAGTTGTTCAATCAGATGATTTAGTTGACAGTATTTTGCCTGACAAGAAGAAAAAGCAGCTCGGGGACTACATAGATATTTTGGTGGCTGATGACGCGGGACAATTTCACAACCAGACGAACCATCGTAGTTTATGCTGGATTCATGAAGGACGACACTACGAAAAGCTGACTCCTCTGGTTCCCTCTCATCAAAAAAGCCTGGCACAATTTCTCTCTTATTTTTGGATTTACTATTATCAACTCAAAGCCTATCAACAGCAAAGCACAGAAGAGCAGCGACAACAAAAACTGTTGCTTGAAACCGAATTTGACAAATTGTTTTCCCGTCAAACCGGATACAGTGCTTTAGATCATAGAATTGATTTAACAAAACAGAAGAAGCCTTATTTACTATTAGTTCTAGATTTTCCTGAAGTTCCTCTTGACAATAATGAGGCAGAGCGGACAGTCCGGGAGTATGTGATTAAGCGCAAAATCTCCAATGGAACCCGCACTCTACAGGGGACTCAGGCGTGGGAAGTGTTTTTGGCTCTGGTTGACACCTGCCGCAAAAACGGAGTGAATTTTTATTCGTACATTAAGGATCGAATTTCCAAATCTTTCAAGATGCCAGCGTTGTCCACGCTAATTCAACAGATGCAGCCGCCAAAACCAACATAAACATAAACCATTGACTCCAAGTCTCGCTTGTGTAGTTTCCACCTAAGCACCAAGGGTGTTACAGCTCCTTGTTATAAAGGACAGACTCATTAAGTGCGACATCAGCTCCTGTTTAAAAAGCTGCAGGAGCTACTCTCGTGTGGAAATCACTCCCCACCAACATATTGAGCAACTTCGCCTCTACATTATTTTGGCGATCGCATTCATACATGTTATTGGGCGATCGCATGACATCGGTAAACAGCAATTTAAAAGATAGGGAAACATAACTTGATTTGCTCTTCTTTGTCTGAATTAGCTGTGCAAAAAGTTTTCCTTTTTCTTGGGGAGAAAGCTTTGTAATATATTTTATGCACAAATGCCTTCAAAAGAGCAGTTGATGGGTGCATCTCAGTTTTGCTTCTCGGTCAATTGAAAATTGAAAATTGAAAATTGCTCCATTTTCGCTTCTTTATTCGCAATTACTCCTTTTTATTCGCCATTACACCGACAAAAGTGAGATGCTCCCATTGAGAATTGAGCTATTTTCCATTCTCCATTCGCCCTTCTTCATTCGCAATTAGCAGTATTTAATGCCAAAAAGCAAAAGTGAGATGCTCCCGTAATTGAGGACAGATGAATATCATTTCCGCGAAGTTAACAGACTATTTGCAGTATCAACTAGGTTTTGCAGATAGCCATTGGCAATGTAATCAGAGTAATCAGCGTAAAGCTGCTTGGCATTGATAAATGCTTGTTCTTTGACTTTCTCTCTGTTAAACAGAGTCAGACCCCCAATATCAAAACCTCTAACAAAGGGACAGGAATAAAAACCAACTTTGTACCCAGCTAACCAGGCTCTAATGCTTGCCTCATCATCATCAAATATACAAGGAGCATATTTTTGATTTATGCCACCAATTTGCAAAAAGTCACTTCTCCTCAGAAATGTAGGCGCTCTGTTAACAGTCATTGTAAACATGAATGGGATGCCAGAGGATGGTTCTTGATAACGAGGTTCCCCATAAACCCGGAATTTATGCAAACCGGGACATTCTACTAGATCTCCAATCTGTCTATATTCTTGTAACGACTGAGAATCTGCCGGTTCTGGCATCATGATATCTATACCATCCCTGCCTCCCAGCATAATCAAAGCAGGAAAAAGATTAAATAAAGTTAGAGCTTGTTCAACCCAGATATTGTTAGCTGGAAGGATGTCATCATCTTGTAATAAACAAACGAACTCTCCTCTGGCCATCCTGATGGCCCTGTCATAGGTCCTGACTTCAAACAAGTCATTGCAATGGAGGAGAAAGTCATTGGGTCTATCTAGATACTTGAGCCAGTCTTGATAAGAATCATCTATAGAACCATCATCGATAATGATAATTTCTTCAGCATTGGTCAGTCGTAAACGTTCAATTAGTTTGTTTATATTATGCCTTTTGTTAAAAAATTGCATAATTATGGACAATCTGGGCTGTTCTGTGTAAGCGTATTTTTGCCGAGATTGCCTAATAACTTCCACCTGCGCCTGTAAATCTTGATTTTGTTGCGCTCTAGATACTCGCGATACTGTTCTGATCAATCGTGACCATTTGCCTCTAATCCGAGAAACTAAATTCATTTATTTCTTACAGCTTGTTCAGGAAATAGGTGTAACGCTTTTGTGATAAACTGGGGCTACACTCGATTCAGACCGGATTCACTCATGAGCCGTTACTCTCTTGATTTTAGAAGAAAAGTCGTCACTGCTTATGAATTGGGCTTTGGCTCAATTCGGCAACTCGCAGACCAGTTTATGATTAGCCCTGCTACTGTTCATAGTTATATCTTTCGACATCGAGAAACTCAAGATATAACTGGGTGTAATTAAAAGTGACACTCAATCATGCACCGGCGATGTCGTCAAAACTAATTGGTAGGATAGGATAGAGCGTCAATATCGCCGGTGAACATCTGGCAATATTGAGCCCCGAAATTTATATATAAGTACATAGGCAAATAGGCAAAATAATTTTGATATTTTCGCTCGGGAGCAAAAAATTTTCGCTACTTGCTTCAAACGCTTATCTAGTAAGGGTTTGATGGCATCAGTTCCTCATTCCCTCCTCTTCCCAACCCAACTGCGATCGTCCAGATTCTGCTAGTGATAACAATGGTATACACAGCCCTTAATGATCACACCTCATCTACAGTCCGGAACACCTGCTCCACCCAGAATGGTCACAGAAACGGAGGAGTCGTACTCGGGAACGGAGGAAAGGACTGGGCAGCAAATAATAGGGTATCCCACTTGATTAATTGCTTACTTTGTGCTACATTATATTACGCAAGAAGTGAAAGGACAGTAATGGACATAAATTTATTGCTCCCTGGGATAATTCTTGGTTTTTCCATCGCAGCACCAGTAGGGCCAATTGGAGTCTTATGCATCCGCTACACTTTGACCCACGGAAGAACAGCTGGCTTAGCCTCTGGTTTGGGAGCAGCAACAGCCGATGCCATCTATGGCTGCATTGCTGGATTTGGGCTAACATTCATTTCTAGCTTTTTAATTAGCCACGCAGTTTGGCTGCACCTGGGAGGTGGCATATTTCTCTGTTATCTAGGGGTTAAGACTTTCCTGACTCCACCAGCAGCTTCGACTGACGTAGCAGTCACCAGTAATGGTATCGCCAGTACCTATACCTCCACTTTGTTCTTGACACTGACCAATCCCATGACTATTCTGTCTTTTGTGACCATATTTGCTGGTTTGGGGCTAGCTGAGACTGGCGGGAATTATATGGGAGCAGTAATCTTAGTCTTAGGAGTTTTTACAGGTTCAGCTGCCTGGTGGCTGCTCCTTAGTAGTGGCGTTAGCTGGTGGAATACTAAGTTCAATCTTCGGCGTTGCACATTTTCGGGATGATGGGTTATTGCAGATTATGATAATCTGCAATTTTACAGTCAGAATTTATGTATAGTATGATGTTTGTTTTCGACCTAGTCATAATATGTGTTATCATGGATAGTAAGGCGAAAGAATTAGCTAAAGGAGTCGAACATGAAATGTCCCAGATGTGGTTCTGAAAACATCAATAAAAATGGTCACAGACGCGGCAAACAGAATTTAATTTGTAAGGATTGTCGTCGCCAGTTTCTCGAACATTATTATCCGCGCGGTTATTCAGAAGATGTCAAGAAAAATTGTTTGACAATGTACGTTAATGGCAATGGATTTCGAGGTATTGAAAGGATAACTGGTGTCAGCCATAATACTCAAATTGATTGGGTAAAACAGGCAGCTAAAGAATTACCGTCAATCCCTGAAAACTACGATATTCCGGAGGTTGCAGAAATTGACGAGTTGCATACTTATGTCAATGAAAAAAAGAATAAAAAGTGGCTATGGACAGTCGTAAATCATTTCAAGCCAGGGATTATAACATGGGTATTAGGCGATCGTTCTGCAGAAACTTTTAAGCCTATGTGGGATATTAGAAAATGTTGGCAATGCTTTTTAGACGTTACTGATGGATGGCCTGTTTATCCAATGTTTATTGAATATATTGACCATATAGTCAGCAAAACCTACATGACCCGTGTTGAATGTGAAAATTGTCGATTAAGACATTATCTAGCTCGATTAAAAAGAAAAACATTATGTTACTCAAAGTCGGAAGAAATGTTGAGGCTTTCAATTAAGTTATTATTGCACTATCGACGTTATAATTCTGTACCGGTACATATTTAAATCATCCCGTAATTGTGCAACGCCAATTTTCCGATTGTTCTGCTGCTTGTTCTGCTGCTAACACCGATCTGTGTCTCCTGGGTAGTGCGATTACGATGTCCCCTCTTTAGTGCGATTAGCGCTAAAGAGGGGACATCGAGATCCCAGGAGACACAGCAGCCAACCCGGGCAGAATCTCCCGGCTAAAAGCCTCTGCGGCCTTAGAGCGGTAGCAATTAGGGTTAACAATCACAGACAGTATCCGCTGCACCACCACCCCCTCAATTCTGAATCGATGGAGGAGTTCCATCTCCAACTCCTTCTCAATTGCCGCAACTGAGACAAAAGCGGCCCCCAATCCCGCCTGTACCGCATTTTTAATCGCTTCGATCGAATTCAACTCCATCTCAACTTTGAGATTGTTAGTGTCGATGCCACAACGAGTGAGTACCTGGTCAATCACCTTGCGAATGGTCGATTGGGAATCTAAGGCAATAAACTGGAGTTGGTATAGATCGTCCTTTTCGATGGTATGGTAGGCCGCTAGAGGATGAAATACGGGTAAGATTAAAGCCAGTTCATCTTGAGCATAGGGAGTAATTTCTAAAGACTCTTGCAGTTCGGGGGAACCTCCCCACCAATGATCGCCAAATCAACTTGTCCATTCGCGACGCTCCAACAGGTGCGGCGAGTAGAATGAACGTGTAATTGCACGGCCACATCCGGATACCGAGACCGGAACAAACCAATCATCAGGGGCAGTAGATAAGTCCCTGTCGTCTGAGAAGCGCCAACAATCAAGGTGCCACCTTGAAGATTTTGTAGATCCTCGATCGCCCGAGAGGTTTCCCGGCAAAGCGAGAGGATTTTTTCTCCGTAGTTGAGCAGCAGATGGCCAGCTTCCGTCAGTTGAGCGCGTCGGCCCCCCCGGTCGAACAAAGGCACCTCTAACTGCCGCTCCAAGTTTTGCACTTGTAGGCTAACTGCCGGTTGCGATACATAGAGACTGTCAGCAGCACGCTTGAAGCTGCCCTCAGCGGCGATCGCTTTCAGAATGCGTAACTGCTCCAAAGTGAAACGAAGGTCATCAGACATATTTGCTATACCTAAAATCGTCACCACCTACTCCCTAAGCGCGGTGTCTCCTGGTGCTAGTCGCACAACTCCTGGAGACACCGAGGGATGAACAGACACCGACGATCGGCAGTCAGCTGTCAGCAGTCAGCAGTCAGCTTATAGGTCGGGGCCTGTTTTACGGGACATCACAGACTGGTAAGAGGGTGAGAAAATGAGAGAATGATTCGGTCTATCTCCACAGGTATTGCGAATCTGCGCTCCGGTGGAGATACGGCAGGGTTCTCAATCGGTCGCTGGCTGTTGTACAGATGTACCACAATTGTTACCCTTAAGAACCTCCCCACAATAACTTTGTGGCATGAAACGGCAATAAAATAAATAGACATACTCTGATATCTATGTCACCGGCGCTCGTCTAGGACTTTCTGAATTTACCAGGAATTGCGGGTGTGGCCATCATGGATAGGCGATCGCGCCCCTACTTTTGTGGCGTGGATAGCACACTGAACTTCCAGCAGAAAGAAGCGCGAGCACAGGGCATCCGCCAGGTAGTTGATACGACGACCGAGAGCTTTGAGTCTTTTGAATTTCAATTCGCAGCACACCAAGTATATATTTACAAACTAGCCGGAGGCATGATCCTGCTGGTGCTGACTAGCAGCGATCTAGTCTACTCCGATTATTTACCAGCTCTGCAAAGACTCAAAGCAGCATTGATCGCCGACCTCTCCACGGGTGTAGCCACCTTTCGCCTGCTAGCTGGTAATATCTCTTTGTCGGGTCAAGAGTACTGGAAGCCTGCTGCCGACAACGGAACCAAGTCCGGGCCAACCTTTAGCTGCGCTAGCAGTGGTATCTTCACAGGAAACAGCCTCTGGTAAAGATCCCTTAAATATTAAATCTCTAGATAAGGTATATTGGGCCGCAGGAGCGGTTGTGGAATGTCAGATTTATCCGGATGGAATCAATCGGGGTGAAACATTTCAGCTGTCTCGGGTGCAGCTGAGTGAGTCGGTGCAAAAATTGATCGGCTCTCCACAAGGATGTTTTATTATTACCGATCGATCGATTTATTTCCTCAGCTATGATACCTATGAGTACTCAGTTGTTTCGATCGGATTGATAGCCAAAGAAGACGGTGATTTTGTCGCAGATGTCGAAACAACCGGACGTTGGATAGCAGCCGCTACTTCTGACAAGCAATTGCAGCTGTTCGATTTGCGGGATTGGGCGATCGGCTCTCACGTAACTGGCGGTCAAACCTTGACTATTCATCCTAAATCAATCGCTGTCGAACTGCAATCGGCAGTGTCTCAGCTACTGGTTCTGGATGGGCGTCATGTGGCGGCGATCGCACCTGGTAAGACGGGGACGCAGCTGTCGGTTTTTACCCGGCGCGGCACTAAGGTGGGTTCCTGGATGCTGCCAGTGCTGCTGAAACGGGCGATCGCCGGTGGGCTGCCCTACCGACTGCTGGCGACTCAGGCAAATAACCAGAGATCCCTGCTGTTAATCGACCTTAAGCCTTTTCGCATCCGGCAGATCAATGTGGAGTTACCGACCCCAGATTTCCTGGCAGTCACCTCCTGGGGTTATGTGGTTGCTTCTGTGCTGGGAAAAATTATCTTGTTGGATCGGCAGGGAACCCTGGTGGGCAAGATCGATGCCCCCCAGCAGATAACGGCGATCGCCCCAATCCATACTTCGGGTCTGATGATTGCTACAGTTGAGGGTACAGGTGGTGTATTGATGACTCTGGATCTCAGACAATTCGATCTAGACTTACTATTTTAGTTCTTACTGTTTATGCTTGAGAATTGGTTGACGAACAGCCATTTAATTATGCTCGGACTGCTGCTGGGTTTTGCTGTTGCCCACAGCGGACTCGCGGCGATGCGTCCTTGGGGCGAAAAACTGATGGGATCCAGACTCTACCGCGTCCTCTTTGCCCTAGTCAGTCTGCCTCTGGCGGTGGTGCTGATCGTATATTTCTTTAATCACCGCTATGATGGCTGGCAACTTTGGCAGGTGCAGGATGTAGCAGTGGTGAGACCTTTAGTATGGGTGCTATCTGCTATTTCCTTCTTTTTTCTCTACCCGGCTACTTTCAATCTCCTGGAAATTGCTGCTGTCCAAAAGCCTCAAGTACATCTGTACTCTACTGGCATTATTCGCGTCACCCGTCATCCCCAGATGGTCGGACAGGTGATTTGGTGTATCGCCCATACCCTCTGGATTGGTAGTACCTTTACTCTCGTAACTTCCATCGGTTTGGTCCTACATCATATATTTGGCGTCTGGCATGGCGATCGCCGCCTCGCTGACCGCTATGGTCAACCCTTTGAAACCGTCAAAGCTAGCACCTCGATCGTCCCTTTTCTGGCGATCGCCCAGGGACGTCAAACCCTGGAATGGCAAGAGTTTATCCGCCCCGCCTATTTTGGCGTCATTGCTTTTATTGGACTGCTGTGGTGGGCCCATCCCTGGTTAATCATCGCTACCAGCCGCGTTGAGTTTTAGGCTATAGCATATATTGATTATTTGTCAAGGGCATAGACATAAATGTTGACAGTTGCCCATGCAGAAGCAGTCAATTTCTTAATTTTGCAATTCAGTGAGTCAAACGATCCCACATAGATGTAGCATGATCCCAATTGGATTCGATAAAAATATAACAAACTTGTACGATCATGATATTGTCGGTCAGTGAAGGGACGTTTTCTCCAGAAGTTTTAGAAGCTTCCACCCCTGTTTTAGTGTATTTTTGGGCCCCTTGGTGTGGTATTTGTCGGCTGATCCCCCCAGCCCTGAAGAAGTTTCAGACTCAATGGGGTACAGGTATGAAAATGGTTGGACTCAATGCCGATCGGAGTTTGAAACTCGCCAATGCCTATCGACTCAGGACATTACCAACTTTGCTCCTATTTGAAGGTGGCCAAGTCCAGTATCGGATCGAAGGGTTTCACAGTACCGACGATCTGTGCCGGCAACTGGAGGCCCTAGCTATAGGCCAAACACCCACTGCATCCAACTCACTGGTGGCAGCCGCAGACATCTCAGAACGAACCGTTCCGGAAAAATAGGGCTCATCTCAATCAAGAATTAAGTAACCAGATGGGAAAAACTTGGTTTCTGAACTGCCGGTGAATTAATATAGCTGGATAACCGCCGGTTATAAAATCCGCCATCTGCATTCGGTCAGATGGCGGATTTTAACATGAGCTTTAGACTTGCACCCGGATCCATATGTCACAATTGTTAACGGTTTGGCAAGAATAGTGAAGAAATATAAAGTAGGCGTTAGCGATGGAACTGCTCTATCAATATGCCTGGTTGATACCAGTGCTGCCCTTGGCAGGTGCGATGCTGGTCGGCTTGGGCCTAATATCCTTAAACCATGAGACTAACAAGCTGCGGCAGATGAACGCCATCTTTGTGGTTTCCCTCTTGGGCGCATCGATGGCTTTATCATTTGCTCTGCTTTGGAGTCAAATTCAGGGACATTCAGCCTATACCTTCTCTCTAGAATGGGCAAGGGCGGGTGATTTTCACCTGCAGATGGGCTATACGATCGACCAGCTAACTTCCCTGATGCTGGTGATTGTGACCACGGTGGCCTTTCTGGTGATGATCTACACTGATGGCTACATGGCTCACGACCCCGGTTATGTCCGCTTCTATGCATATCTGAGCCTGTTTAGTTCTTCGATGTTGGGTCTGGTGGTCAGTCCTAACCTGGTGCAGGTATATATATTCTGGGAACTGGTAGGTATGTGTTCCTACCTGCTGATCGGGTTCTGGTACGATCGCCAGGCATCTGCTGATGCTTGCCAGAAAGCTTTTGTGGTTAACCGGGTCGGTGACTTCGGTCTGCTGCTGGGTATGCTAGGACTTTACTGGGCTACTGGCAGCTTTGAGTTCGAGGTGATGGGGACAAAACTCTCGGAGTTAGTCTCCCAAGGTTATATCAGTGGTGGACTGGCCGCGTTATTCGCAGTTTTAGTCTTTTTAGGGCCAGTAGCGAAGTCGGCTCAATTCCCTCTGCATGTCTGGCTACCAGACGCAATGGAAGGTCCTACCCCGATCTCGGCCCTGATCCATGCGGCCACAATGGTGGCAGCTGGTGTATTCCTGATTGCCCGGATGTATCCGGTGTTCGAGCAGATCCCGACAGCAATGACCGTGATTGCTTGGACGGGTGCCTTGACAGCATTTTTGGGGGCCTCGATCGCCATTACCCAAAACGACATTAAAAAAGGTCTGGCGTACTCGACGATCTCCCAGCTAGGTTACATGGTGATGGCCATGGGTATTGGTGCCTATGGTGCTGGTCTATTTCACCTGATGACACATGCTTATTTCAAAGCGATGCTGTTCCTCTGTTCTGGTTCGGTAATTCACGGGATGGAAGAGGTGGTCGGTCACGATCCAGTGCTGGCACAGGACATGCGCCTGATGGGAGGACTACAGAAGTATATGCCAGTTACGGGCTTGACCTTTTTGATAGGCACTCTGGCAATTTGTGGGATTCCACCCTTTGCTGGCTTTTGGTCAAAAGATGAAATTCTCAGTAGTGCTTTTACCGCCAATCCCGCCCTGTGGGTAGTTGGTTGGCTGACTGCTGGCATTACTGCATTCTATATGTTCCGGATGTATTTCTCTACCTTTTTAGGAGAATTCCGGGGCAATGATATGTCCGTTAGAGCCCAACTTAAACTAGCTGCTGGGGTAGAGATGGTAGCACCGGCCTTTGGTCCGGGGGCGATGGATGTTAAAGAACTGGAAGTTGCGGCATCCCGGAGGATCACTACCCGGGGGATGCCGAAAGTCCATCAGGAAAGTTCCGACGGACATGATGACGATCGTCATCATCATGCGGAACATCCTCACGAGTCGCCTCTGACCATGACTCTGCCACTGATGACTCTGGCAATTCCTTCGGTGTTGGTTGGCTTGGTGGGAACGCCTTTTGCTAACTTCTTTGAGGAATTTATTTATCCCCCAGGTGAGGTGGCGACAGAACTGCATGAAGTTGCTGCGGAATTTGAATGGTCTGAGTTTCTGATCATGGGTGGATCTTCTGTGGGTATTGCCTTGATTGGCATTACTGTGGCTTCCCTGATGTATCTGAGTCGCAAGCTTGATGCTTCCGCGATCGCCCATTCAATCCAGTCTTTGTATCAGCTATCTCTGAACAAGTGGTACTTTGACGATATCTACGATGCCCTGTTCGTTCAGGGGTCTAGACGCCTAGCAAGACAGGTGATGGAAGTGGACTTCCGGATCGTGGATGGGGCCGTCAACCTGACTGGTTTTATTGCGGTTATCACTGGCGAAGGTCTGAAATATTTTGAGAATGGTCGGGCCCAATTCTATGCCCTGATTGTGTTTGGGGCGGTGCTAGGCTTAGTAATTGTCTCAGGAATTAGCTAATTGAAAAGCGGTAGCGGTAGGGTGGGCATCGCCCACCACCATGAACAATTAGCAATTAGCAATCAGCAATCAGCAATTAACAATTAACAATGGTAAATTTCCCCTGGCTCACAACAATAATTCTGTTTCCTATTGCCGCTTCGCTGCTGATCCCATTGATACCAGATAAGGACGGCAAGACTGTGCGCTGGTACGGTCTAACTGTGGGGCTAATTGATTTTGCTTTCATTATTTACGCCTTCTGCACTGGGTATGATTTGAATAATCCAGATTTGCAATTGGTAGAACAATATGCTTGGGTGCCTCAGATAGATTTGAATTGGTCGGTGGGGGTTGATGGCTTATCTATGCCCCTTGTGATCCTGACTGGCTTTATTACTACTCTGGCAATGTTGGCATCCTGGCCCAGTGACGATGAAGCCCAAGCTTTTTTACTTTTTGATGCTGGCTATGTACGGCGGTCAAATCGCTGTGTTTGCTGTCCAGGATATGCTGTTGTTCTTCCTGGTTTGGGAACTGGAGTTGCTTCCGGTATATATGCTGCTGGCAATTTGGGGAGGCAAAAAGCGTCTGTATGCGGCTACTAAGTTTATTCTCTACACTGCTGGGGCGTCTCTGTTTATTTTGCTGGCTAGTTTGGCAATGGCGTTCTATGGCGATACTGTTACCTTTGATATGAGGGCGATCGCGGCGAAGGAATACGCGCTGAATTTCCAACTATTGTTATATGCTGGGTTCTTCATTGCCTACGCCGTGAAGCTGCCGATTATTCCTTTCCATACTTGGCTTCCCGATGCCCACGGGGAAGCTACTGCCCCAGTGCATATGTTACTTGCTGGGATTCTGCTGAAAATGGGGGGATATGCCCTAATTCGGATGAACGCTGGTATGCTGCCCGATGCCCATGCTTTCTTCGCCCCGGCCTTGGTAATTCTGGGGGTGGTTAATATTGTTTATGCTGCCCTGACTTCCTTTGCCCAGCGCAACCTGAAGCGGAAAATTGCCTATTCTTCGATTTCCCACATGGGTTTTGTTTTGATTGGCATTGCCTCTTTTACTGACCTCGGGTTAAGCGGTGCGGTGATGCAAATGATTTCCCACGGTTTGATTGGGGCGAGTTTGTTCTTCCTAGTGGGTGGCACCTACGATCGCACGCACACCCTGATGTTAGATGAAATGGGGGGCGTCGGCCAGAAGATGCGCAAGTTTTTCGCTATGTGGACTGCTTGTGCTATGGCATCTTTGGCATTGCCTGGAATGAGTGGGTTTGTGGCCGAGGTCATGGTGTTTCTCGGCTTTTCTACTAGCGATGCCTACAGTTCAACCTTTAAGGTGCTAGTAGTATTCCTCGCAGCTGTAGGGGTGATAGTGACTCCGATATATTTGTTGTCTATGCTGCGGGAGATTTGCTACGGACCGGAAAACAAGGAGTTAGTGGAACATGAAGTGCTGGTCGATGCTGAACCGCGCGAAGTGTTCATTATTGCTTGTTTGTTGGTGCCAATTATTGGGATTGGTTTGTATCCTAAAATGGTTACCCAGCTGTACGATGCTACAACAGTGCAGTTGACGGCCCGGTTGCGAAACTCGGTCCCGACTCTGATGCCAAATACTTCTGTGGCTTTCCAGGATACTTCGACTTTGTTCATGCGATCGCCTATCATTGGCGATTAGGTTTGCAATCATTCGACAGTTCAAACCATCTGTAGGTTACCTCGTTCCCAGTCTCTGGCTGGGAACGAGCAAATAGTAACTCGGAACCGGAACCAGATATTGCAGTGGTGCAGCGTCTGGGACGAGAATATCGAGAACATCATCCCTATGCGGAAAATATTTTATGGGTAATAGAATACTCTGATTCTAGCCTGAGTAAAGATCGGGAGGTAAAAAGCCAGGTTTACTCGGTAGCAGGGATTAGAGAATATTGGCTGATTAATGTGCGCGCCTTACAATTGATTGTATTTCGAGAACCTACTCAGCAGGGCTATCAGTGAAGAGAAACTTTGAGACAAGGTTATGTTAATCCCTTGGCCTTTCCCGATCTGCAAGTGGAAATTAGGCGATTGTTGGGGTCGTGTCCAGAGACGCCCACAGGGTGGGCGCTCTCGGACACGAGATGTAAATCTGCTACATAAGCTTGACAAATCATTTTTCGGGATTTACAATGTCTAAAGCCCGATCGCCCCAGAGTACCTGGAAAACTGAATAGAACACCGGTTGTAGGCGAACGTTGAGGCGATCGGGCGCGATCGGGTTCGATCTTGCACCATTCTCGATCGGCCTCCTGGCCCGCCGTGGGTTAAAACCCACTTGAAGCTGATAAGATACAGAAGAATAAGCCCTGAGCGCTTCTGTGCCAAGAGTGCCAAGCGCAGGCTGTGCCACGCGCGTGGGGTAAAACCGCTATAAGGAAGGTTTTTGCGGCGAAAATGGTGAGTTCATCCTATCATACCCAACAGTGCCACGATGCCAAAAGCTATAATGATGACGCCAGCCAATCTATTGAGCAACTGCAACTGATGAAGATTGGGCGTTGCACAATTACGGGATGATTTAAATAGGTACCGGTACAGAATTATAACGTAGATAGTGCAATAATAACTTAATTGAAAGCCTCAACATTTCTTCCGACTTTGAGTAACATAATGTTTTTCTTTTTAATCGAGCTAGATAATGTCTTAATCGACAATTTTCACATTCAACACGGGTCATGTAGGTTTTGCTGACTATATGGTCAATATATTCAATAAACATTGGATAAACAGGCCATCCATCAGTAACGTCTAAAAAGCATTGCCAACATTTTCTAATATCCCACATAGGCTTAAAAGTTTCTGCAGAACGATCGCCTAATACCCATGTTATAATCCCTGGCTTGAAATGATTTACGACTGTCCATAGCCACTTTTTATTCTTTTTTTCATTGACATAAGTATGCAACTCGTCAATTTCTGCAACCTCCGGAATATCGTAGTTTTCAGGGATTGACGGTAATTCTTTAGCTGCCTGTTTTACCCAATCAATTTGAGTATTATGGCTGACACCAGTTATCCTTTCAATACCTCGAAATCCATTGCCATTAACGTACATTGTCAAACAATTTTTCTTGACATCTTCTGAATAACCGCGCGGATAATAATGTTCGAGAAACTGGCGACGACAATCCTTACAAATTAAATTCTGTTTGCCGCGTCTGTGACCATTTTTATTGATGTTTTCAGAACCACATCTGGGACATTTCATGTTCGACTCCTTTAGCTAATTCTTTCGCCTTACTATCCATGATAACACATATTATGACTAGGTCGAAAACAAACATCATACTATACATAAATTCTGACTGTAAAATTGCAGATTATCATAATCTGCAATAACCCATCATCCCGAAAATGTGCAACGCCGGAAAATTTACCGATGACCACCGCCGCTGCTGCTGCGGCGGCGAATCACGATCAAAACTCTACCACCCAGCAGAAAGTATAGCAAAGGCCTAGAGTCCTATCCCCCGCCTACAGTAGGACCGGCACCTCCAGTCCCAGCTGGACCTACGATGTCTGGAGGGAGCGCTATTCTTACTACCCGAGGCATCGCAGCAGCGCAGTGTATTTACTGGTTTTGAAGCGGCTTTACTTTTTATTGCTCTGGGTAGTCTGCTGGACTCCCCAGGGATTAGCATGGGAATATGGGGAATCATTTTGGGCGGATCGATCGGGTGCATCTCAGTTGTGCAAGGGCGAAGCAAACGGAAGCGTTATAAATTGCGCAATTTACGATAACGTGCAGCCAGTATCACTTGACATCCGCAATCTAATATTATCATATCACGTATGTCAAGTGATACTGCCGGATGAATTCGGAGAAAAACCTCACCCTCGCCTGGCTGGATTACTATGATGGTATCCTCAGTTTGAGCGGCTAAAAACTGCGCTTTTTAGGACCTACATTCAATACCTTAAAGCGCAAGTCGATCCCTTTGGGAGTATAACAGTAGGGTGCAGTTCAACTATGGGGCACCTCGAAAAATTGATTGAGCACTACCATAGTAGTACGATCCTAAAGAACAGATGTTACCCAGGTGAAGCGCAATGGCCCCATCAGTACTGCCGGACCTCACCAAACGATACCAAAAACTAAACCAGAAAAACGACTTTTTAATCAAACTTAACGAAATCGTTCTCTGGGAAGAGTTTAGACCCATCTTAGAGCAGATTCGTCAAAAGCATAAAAAGAGCAACGCTGGTCGTAAACCCATTGATGTGGTGCTGATGTTCTTGCTGTTGATCTTGCAAAAGCTTTACAACAAAGAGTTGGCGTTTGAGGATGAATTATGACTGAGATATTCGGTGACTTCATTGAAGGTATGCCCCCGAAGATTACGCTCAACCTGCGTCAGCTAGAATTTCTCAATAGTTCTGGCATCAGTATGCTCTCCAAATTTGTCATCAAGGTACGTCAGAAAAAAATGTTACCATTTTGGTAATTGGCTCTAAAGGCATCCCCTGGCAGCCCTGGCAGCCCTGGCAGGGCAAGTCCTTGACAAATTTGCAGCGCCTAATGCCTAATTTGACCCTGGAGTGGGAATAAGTGCCGATGCTGCTACCAGTAACGTAAGCGTAAGGTGGGCACTGCCACCCTACATTTGACAACTAACCATTAATATCACTTTCGAGAGTCAGCGTTATCAGGGATGGGTAAACAAATCTGATTATCTCCCTCAGTGCGGATCAACCCCTTCGATCGCAACTTGCCCATCAAGCGGGTAACCGTCACGCGGGTAGAACCAATGGCGCTACCAATTTGGGCATGAGTTAATGACCAAGGCAGACAGTAACCGTTTTCGCAGGATTCGCCGTATTCCTCAACCAACAGGGTGAGAAATCCTAACAGCCGGTCAATAGTACGCCGCTGTCCCAGGGTACTCAACCACAATAGCTTCCGCTGGTGCTGATAACGAAAAGCATCCATCACCTCTCGCCGGAAGTGGGGCCAGTTATCCAAATCTTGCCAGTACATCCACACCACAGAGGTTTTGTCTATATGGGCATAACTTTCGATAGTAAAGGGCGAATGTGCTACAATCTCAAAAGGCTGTCCAGCTCCGACAAAACCTAAAAAAGATTCTTCTGGCGTCCAGTCGCTCAGATCTCGATGGCGAGTGAATCGCGACGAAGTGCTAGTAGCGGTGGCACTGACTTGGGAAATGCTCACCAGTCGGACAGCACCCCGTTGTACTAAATAGAGTAACCCCGGACGCACCGGAACCTTATCGTCTTTGTTAAAATTCCGACACCTGTAATGTTCTTGGGGCCCAGTCGATAATCCGTTGCCAAGTTAAAAAGGGCCGAGATGCCTCTGATTCTTGAGAAAGTGAAAACATAGGTGACCAATTGTAGAGGTAGGATGGTATAATTTTGGTTGTTAACCCACAACCAGCAGCGCTGCAAATCGTAAATCCAAGAGTTCCAACGAGTACATTAGCTACAATCAAACAAGCCAAATTAACGCCCGGTGTCTCCTATGCATGTGCGAGTAGGGGTCGGGAGACACCACAGCGGATAGAACTTACCCAGATATAAATCTCCCTGGTAAGTGTTTTCTTCATCATTTGTCCCATATATAGAGTAGCAAAAAATACTTGTTCTAGACCAAAGAAAAATTGTTTTGTGTAAATCAGTGGTTTCTACGTCAGAGTTGAGTTTCCCAGAGCAGCAATCAACTCAGAGGATTTTCCCCACTGCGGTGTCTTCTGGTCGCATCTGGAATACATGCGACGGTGAGTCCTGGTTGGATTCAGCTGAGTCTCGGAGATTCTAGTTTAGCCCATTGGCTGCAATTTTTTACACAGACATAACCCAATCAATTCTGAGTGGGTTATGTCTGTCCCGGTCATCCTCTCAGCAACCGCCGGCGGACAAGATATTCCAGTGGCAATATGCTCATGCACAGACAGGCTACCGGTCCTGCTGTTCCCTCCTGCGGAACGGCGATCGCTCAGGGTCGATGCGTGCGCCAGATCCCCAACGCCCCTCCGCTGCGAGCAATCGCCCTCTTGCCCAATCCCACCGTCGGCGACACATGGCTGCGCCCCCAGCGTAGCGCTATCGGCTGGCGGGCGATCGGGCCGATTGACTGGCCGGTGTCTTCCGCATGCCTTGTCCTGAAGGACAAGAGCATGCGGAAGACGACGGCTCACCTGCGAGGGTCAACTACGACTGGTGCATCCAGATGAGCGCCAGCTGATTGGCCAGTTGTTAGCAACGGTGGATGGACTTTGTTGTCCCGACCGCCCACCCCAAGTCCGCACCTTCGATGTCTCGGGAGAGCGCCTCGTTCCCGGGCGGAGCCTGGGAACGCACTACTCCCGAGACATCGCTGTCCAATTAGTCCAGTCTTTAAGTCAGAGTTTTCTGACTTTTGAGAGTGCTTGTCGGATTTGGGGGGAGGTAAAAACCCAGACACCGCAGTTAGCGACTGCGAGATTGGGATTAATTTTATTCTTTCAGCAAATCCTGAAATTGTTGCTATCAGAGGTTTTGGGCGTTTTTGCTCCCAGCGAAATTTAAAGTTTGAAAAAAAAATTTGCTTTAGGGGGTGACAAATAGATATTAGTGGGTTATAGTAAGAACCGTGTGAGGAGCGAACCAGTGAGGGCACCGAGACGAAACACGGCCAGTCGTCGGTGCCCTTTCTGATCTCCACCACCGCATCCATTGAGCAGTTATCAGTGAGCAGTGACCACGTACCATGCCTCCTGACCACTCCCCCGCATAGTTTCTGGCGAGCAATATTTATATATTGCTACAAATATCATGTTATAAATTGACGATTTGCGATTCGCAATTGACAATTTGGCATTTATGACATATTGTCTTGGCATCACAACCAAATCGCTGTCGTGTGGCTTGTTCTGGTGGCTCTACGAACTTCCGGTCTGGCTGTGTCCCCTCTGGGGGATATCGAAGCCGCTGACTCTCGTACCAATGCCGGAGTAGATTGTATTTCCACCTACCGGAAACTGTTTGATTTTTCCCTGCCTGGTGAAAGAGTAATTATACTCTGTACATCGGGAAACCCGATCGCGCAAGCGGTGATTGCGGGATTGCGCAAAGACATTAAAGTGCAACAAGAGATGAATCTCCATAATATCCCCACCATGTATGAAATTGCCCGTTATATTGAGGGGAAAATTAGGCAAATTTTGGAACAGGACCGCACTTGGTTACAGCAAGATGGAATTTATGGCTCTTCGTAAAATGGTATGCGTTCATTGCCCTCAAAAGAACCTCAAAGCCTGGGTTTGAGGTTGTCGTAGAACGCGATAGACTTTCAAGAACTTTATCTAATTTCCTCTCAGGGAAACTGTCTGCAAGCTACCCCAGAGTTCCCCCTCTGATAGACTGTCGATCTCGTAGCGTGCGCGCAGCGCACTCGTTTCTATCAAAGCCGCAGATTCTGGGCGTGGCATGCTGGCAGTGGCAAAAAGTTCGTCGTAGAAGTCCCCTGGATCCTATGATGTAAACTGCACGGGCTATTTTCTGCGATTGAGATCGATATTTATCATGCAGGTTCGTAGTGAGGACTTTAGTCCTCAAGCCGGTAAGCCGTAAAGTGTGTCTTACTACGAACCTAAAGTACTAACTAGGAATGACTTATAACCGGTGGTCGCCGAAAGCTAATCTGTTGCTGACTCTGGTGCAGCGGGATTTGGAAGCCCGATACAAGGGCTCCGTTCTGGGTAATTTGTGGCCTTTGTTGAACCATCTGTCACAGTTGCTGATCTATACCTATGTCTTCTCGATCGTCCTCAAGGTGAAGCTCAGTTTGTCTGGTGTACCGGCTAACAATTTGACCTTTGGCCTGTGGCTGTTCGCTGGCTTGCTGCCTTGGACGACCTTTATTACTGGCCTCTTGCAAGCCTCTACTTCTGCGATCGCCCAGCCAAATTTGGTCAAGAAGGTAGTCTTTCCTTTGGCCTTGTTGCCTCTGGTGCCGATTTTTGCGGCTTTTATTGAAAGTGGATTGGGAATGCTGGCCTTAATTATCTTCACTAGCTTGTTCTCCCAGACCCTTTATGGTACTATCTGGCTTTTGCCCCTGGTCTGGTTGCCCCAGCTGTTGCTGACCATGGGCCTGGGTTACTTGGCCGCTGGATTGACCGTGTTTCTCCGGGATGTGCCCCAAACCCTTGCAGTCCTGACTAATCTCTGGTTCTATGTCACCCCGATCGTCTATCCTGCTAATGTGATTCCCGAACCTTGGCGGACCTGGGTGCTTTGGCTTAACCCCCTGGCGGCGATCGTCCAGGTCTATCGCGACCTGATTCTCTCTGGACAGGTAGAGCATGTGGCTGAATGGGCGATCGCCACATTTGTTTCTATCTTAGTCTTCTCAGGTGGCTTCTGGGTTTATCAACGCCTGCGCCCAGCTTTTGCTGATGTCCTCTAGACTAGACTATCGTTCTGGCCCGCCCCGCCCTAAAGGGACGGGGCTAAAACCCGTCTGGGTTCGCTCGTTCCCTGATGAAGGCAGGGAATGTCTTCGGGAGGCAGAGCCTCCAGTCGGAATCATTGCTTCTAGACTAGCCTGGAGGCTCCGCCTCTAAAGCCGCGTTACCAGGCTTCCCCTGGTAACGAGATGAAACGAGAACCCACCCTACACTCAACTTGAGATTACAGCCAGAAAGAATGAGTGAAATTGCCATTTCACTAAAGAAAATATCCAAGTGCTTTCAGCGCTATGCCCGTCCGGCGGACCGCCTGAAACAGCTCCTGTTTCCTGGTAAAAGTCTGGCACAGAAGTTTTGGGCTTTGCGCGATCTCGATCTGGAAGTCCCCAAAGGACAGACTCTGGGTATTGTCGGACGCAATGGTTCTGGAAAAAGTACCCTGCTGCAAATTATTGCTGCTACTCTCACCCCGACTACGGGTGCAGTTGAGGTGCAAGGCAGAATTTCGGCTCTCTTAGAACTTGGCAGCGGCTTTAACCCGGAGTTTACCGGTCGGCAAAATGTCTTTTTTAATGGACAGCTGTTGGGTTTGAGTCGCCGGGATATAGAGGATAAATTTGATGACATCGCTGCTTTTGCTGATATTGGTGATTTCCTAGAACAACCTGTTAAAACTTACTCTAGTGGCATGTTCGTTCGCTTGGCTTTTGCTGTCGCTACTAGCGCTGAACCTGATATTTTGATAGTGGATGAGGCTCTTTCCGTGGGGGATGAAGCTTTTCAACGTAAGTGTTTTGCTCGCATTCAAGATATTCGCGATCGGGGGGGGACGATTTTGTTTGTCTCCCATGCTGCGGCGACCATCGTGGAATTGTGCGATCGGGCTATTTTACTGGACGGCGGCGAAATGCTCTTGCAGGGGACTCCTAAGTTTGTCGTTTCTAAATATCAGGAGTTTATTTATGCTCCGGGCGATCGGGTAGCATCTCTACGACAAGAACTCCGCCAAGCCAATGACAAGTTGCTGGCTGAGACTAATCTAATAATAGAGTCAAAGAATATCCACTTAAATGGTAATCTTGAAGAAGAGACGCCAGAATTTTACGACCCTTCCCTAAATCCGGAAAACACGATATCCTACATTAGCCGGGGGGCAAAAATTATTAATCCCGGGATAACTACGATCGCCACCGGTCAGCTAGTAAATCATTTGATCGGGCGTCGGGAATACCTTTACAGCTATGAAGTTAGATTTTTGCGGCCCGCCCAGAATGTCCGGTTTGGCATGCTGATTAAAACTGTCAGTGGATTGGAGTTGGGAGGGGCTTCTTATTCTCTTTTCTTTCACGAAATAGTGGATTTTGAGGCGGAGCAAGTCGTAAAGGTGAAATTTAAATTTCACTGCATGCTGCATCCGGGAGTTTATTTCTTGAATGCCGGAGTATCTGGTATGGTGGATGGAGAATTCGTTTACTTAGCCCGTTGTATAGATGCAGCTATCTTTCGAGTAAAATCGCAGGAAAAATCCTGTGGCAATGGGACGATAGACTTTAAGATTGAACCTAGTTTGAGTTGAACTGGGGAGGAGTGAGAACGGTAGATGATGGAGTCAGAAGGGATATTATATCCAGATGAGAGTAACTTAGTTATTCAAGAGTTGATTAGAGAGAAGGTTAAGTACCCAGGGTCATTTAAGTCTGGAATCAGTATTCGTGACGAAATGTATCTGTATGCCTTAAATAATGCTAAAGGCGATCGGGCATCAGCATGCCTGCGCTACTATAGAAATGGCAGCCGCATTATGGATGCAGTTCGGGAGATAATCGTGAGGTACAGGGGGGGATTCGATCGCCTGGACTCTTTCCTAGATTTTGCCTGCGGTTACGGACGCTTGACTCGCTTTCTGATCCAGGAAATGCCCCTTGCCAGAATTTGGGTGTCGGACATTGACGCCGCTGCGGTAAAATTTCAAATAGCGCAATTTGGAGTCAATGGCATAGTTTCGACGACTAATCCTCAAGATTATCATCCCCAGGACCGGTTTGATGTGATTCTGGCAAGTTCCTTTTTTAGCCATGTTCCGGAAAAACCCTTTGCTAGTTGGTTGCAAAAACTCTATAGTTTGCTGTGTGCTGATGGATTGTTGATTTTCAGCGTCCACGACTGGACCCTATTTCCTGGTAAGATGGCAGGAGAAATTCATTTTATCCCCCAGAGTGAGAGTCAGTCCCTGGATGGGCAAGAATATGGTACAACTTATGTGAGGGAAAGCTTTGTCAGGAAAGCGATCGGGCAATGTGGTGAGGTCAAATATCAGCTCCGACCGCAAGGATTGTGTGGACACCAAGATCTATATATAATAGGTAAAGGAAGTGATGGTTTAGGATCGGCGATGGAATCAAAAGTGCTGGCGATCGCGGGGATGCATCGTTCGGGAACATCTTTAACTGCTTATGTACTCCAGAGTGCGGGAGTATATTTGGGAGACAGGTTAGTCGGGGTAGATGTGGGAAATGATAAAGGTCATTTTGAAGATGTAGATTTTGTGGAGTTTCACAAGCAGGTTCTGCGATCGCAGTCTCTGGACGCTGATGGCCTGACTTTCCAGGACAGTCAGCATGTGGCCGATCGCTATGTTAAAATAGCCCAAGACCTTACAAAGCAAAAATCAGTGCATTCCCTCTGGGGTTGGAAGGATCCGAGGACGACTTTGTTTTTGGACTTCTGGTTGCAGTTACTCCCGGATGCGATTTTTATCCTCGTCTATCGATCGCCTTGGGAGGTGGTTGACTCCCTTTACCGCCGGGGGACGGACGAAATCATCGCAGCTTACCCGGAAAAGGCCGTGGAACTTTGGATGCATTATAACCAAAAGATGCTAGAATTTTACGATCGCGTCCCCGATCGCTGTCTGCTAGCTAACATGAGCCAAATTGTCAGTAATCCTCAGTTATTGATCCAGACAATTAATGAAAAATTTCAGCTCAATTTAACTGAACCAAGACATGATATAATAACACCAGATCTATTGGGGCAGTCAGTTGGTCAGACTCATAGACCGGTGTTGATCAAAAAATACTGGACGGCAGCATTAGATCTATATCTAGCGTTGGATGCTAAGGCGGGACCAATGCATGGAGAACCGAGTTGGTCTTGGTCTCAATATGTAAAATCATACTCGGCGCAAGACTGGGGTTTTAGAGATTGGTTGGAAATAGGTAGTCTGAAAAATCAAATTAAACTGCTGCAAAAAACGGCGGGCGATCGCTGCGCGAAAAATCGCGCGGAACTTCAGCAAACTCAAGGGGAACTGCAAGAGACGCGATCGCAACTGCAAGCAACCCAGTCCCAGTACCAGCAGCTACAGACAGAAGCGCAAGAGTTGAAGTTGCAGTTGGAGGAGACGCGAATGCAACTGTCGGAAACGCGATCGCAGTTGGACCAAACTCAGGTAAAACTGCTTGCATGTGAAGGTCAAATAGCTGCCATGGAAACCAGCAAGTTTTGGCGATTACGGAAAAGATGGTTTAAGGTGAAAAGGTGGATGGGTTTAACAACTGAGTGAGAATAATTACCGGAGATATGACATGGCGAAAAATATTAAAGAAATAATCAAAGCAGTAAAGAAAAGGCTGAAACCCCTGAAATCATTGATGATTAAACTAAGACAGCAACAGGTGAACCCGACAGGAGAATTACTGGGATATTTAGAATCTCCCCAGGTGATGGAGAAAAATATAAACGGCACTCTGCAAATATCGGGATGGGTATTGCATAAAACCGCGAAAATTACCGCCTTGATGTTGGCCCAGTCGGGTTTTCCAGAAGAACAGATCGCCTATGGGATCGCCAGACCTGATGTCGCCCAAGTTTTCCCGGAAATTGCTGGGGCCGAAACCAGCGGGTTCGGGTGGAATATGCTTCTAGACCGGAATTATACGGGTAAAGTCAAGATTGAGATTTGGGCAATTCTGGAAAATGGCGATCGCCTTTGTTGCTTTAAGCAAGACCTAACAGTCCAGGCCCAGGTCCAAGATAATAGTCGCAGTTTAAACCTATCTCTATTTTTATCTGGTGCCGCACGCAAAGCGTGGGTTGCCTATAAACAAGGACGCCTCCCCCTGTCTCCCCTGGCCTGGATGCGTTATCTGCGCCGCTACTACCGACAACTTACGGCTGTAGAATATCCGAATGTGGCCGTAGAATATGCCAATGTCATTCATCCCTGGCAAAAGCAAGACCCCTATCAGCGATGGATAGAAATAAATCGCCTGACACCCAAGTTGCTGTCCCGGATGCAAGCAGATGCCGAAAAGCTGCAACCCGAAGCGGTCAAAATTACTGTTGTTGTCCCAGTCTACAATACCCCTGCCCAATTTCTGCGGGAGGCGATCGCCTCTGTCACCGCCCAAATTTATCCTCATTGGGAACTCTGCTTGGCCGATGATGCTTCCACTCTGCCTCATGTTAAAGAAATTTTAGAGCAATGGCAAGCATCCGACCCCAGAATTAAAGTTATTTTTAGGGAGGAAAACGGTCACATTGCCGCCGCGACTAATTCCGCCTTAGACCTGGCCGCCGGTGATTTTATCGCCTTTTTAGACCATGACGATCTCTTATCCCCCGATGCCCTACTCCATGTTGCCGAATGCATCAACAAATATCCCGATGTAGACTGGATCTATACCGATGAGGATAAAATAGACGACAAGGGTTATAGATTTGACTGTCAAATGAAAGGGGCCTGGAGTCCGGAAATGGCAATTACTCATAATTATACCCATCACCTGACAGCCATCAGAAAAAGTTTAATTAACCGAGTGGGGCGGATGCGGACGGGTTTTGAAGGGGCCCAAGATTTAGACTTATTTTTACGAGTCACGGAACAGACGACAAATGACAAAATTAGACATATTCCCCATGTTTGCTATCATTGGCGCGTTCACCCTGAAAGTACCGCCTCCCACGGCAGGCAAAAGCAATATGTATTTGATAGCGCCTATCGGGCCATCGAAGAGGCGATCGCCCGCCGGGGACTAAAGGCGAAACCATTCTTGCCAGCTATGTTAAAAGATCGGGGATTATGCCTGCATCAGTTAGTATGGGATAGTTCGATCTTAGCAGAAAATCCCGTCACCATCGTCATTCCCACCCGGGACAGAGTCGATCTGTTAGCCAAATGTATCTCCAGTCTGGAAAAAACGGTAGACAAGCGATATGTCAAAATTATAATAATAGATGACGGTTCCGAGTCAGTCAAAACTCGCCAGTATCTGGAAAAATTGGAAAATAAACAAATTTGCCGGGTAATCCGTCCAGAACGCCCGGATGGTAAATTTAATTATGCCCGGTTGGTGAATTTAGCAGCAGATGAAGTGGATACTCCCCTGATGCTACAGTTGAATAACGATATCGAGGCGATCGCCCCCGGTTGGCTAGAAGAGATGGTAGGATGGATGTCGGTAGAGGGGGTAGCAGTGGTAGGGGCGAGATTGCTATATCCCGATCGGAAAATTCAACATGCCGGAGTTGTCTCCGGCGTCAACGGCGGACTAGGGGCCCATTTATTCAATCGCCAACGCCTTGAAGAATTGGGTTATCTATTTTTACCCCATGCCGTCCGCAATATCTCAGCAGTAACAGGGGCATGTCTGCTAACATCAACCGCTGTTTATCGAGAATTGGGGGGATTTGATGCGGAAAATTTAGCTGTCGAGTTTAACGACATAGATTACTGTCTGCGGGTGTGGGAATCGGGAAAAAGGATTGTTTATACGCCCCAGGCCACCTTAATACATCGAGAGAGTGCATCGAGAAAAAAACTTGACTACAATCCCCGAGAACATCTTAGTTTCATTATCAAGCATCTGGGATATCGGGACCCCTTCTTTAACGAAAATCTCGAAATCGAAAATGAAATTAAGGCGATCGGGATGCAGCTTAATCCCCGGCATTTCGGTCACGCCGAGAGAATATCCAACTTAAATATCCTGTTAATCACCCATAACCTGAACCTAGAAGGTGCCCCGCTGATGGCCTATGGTTTTGCCAAGTATTTCGCTACCGTCGGGGACTTTCAGGTAACCGTTATCTCCTTAGAGGATGGTCCCTTGCGATCGGACTACGAATCCCTGAATATTCCCGTTAAAATAATAGCAGATAACCTCAAGGTAATCGATCGGGACTTAAACCAATATCGCCAGCGCCTGCAAAACCTGGGAGAAAGCCTTGACATCACCCAGTTCGATCTCGTAATATCGAATACGATCGTGAGTTTCTGGGGAATAGAGTTAGCCCATCTATTTGGCTTGCCCAGTATCTGGCAGATTCATGAAAGTAGTAATATCCCCAGAAGTATTGCTAAATTTTTTGGCGAATCACCAGAAAGCGCGATCGGGCAATTATTGCCAGATTGTTTCAAAAATGCCAGTCGAGTGGTGTTTGTGGCCGACGCCACCCGCAGCATATTTCACGAATTAGACGTGCGCGGCAATTTCCGCACCATTCATGGGGGACTGGATATCGATCGCATTAACGAATACCGTCAGGCACATAGTAAGTCCGAGTTACGGGGAAAATACGGACTCGGGGCCGATCGCGCGGTCATCACCTTGGTAGGAACCATCTGCGAACGGAAAGGACAACTTATCTTTATAGAGGCGATCGGGCAATTAGCAAAGCAATACCCAGGATTTGCCCATCTAGATTTTATTATAGTAGGACCGCCGAGAGAGGAGGTCTATTTCAACTGCCTGCAAAAGCAGTTAAAGAAGTTAAACATGCCCAATGTAAAGATCTATGAAGAGACCCGGGAGATATATGACTTTTATGCCATGAGTGATATATTTGTATGTGCTAGCTTGGAAGAATCATTCCCGAGAGTCCTGTTGGAGGCGATGGCCTTTGAGTTAAAGATAGTCAGTACGGCAGTATATGGCATAGTAGAAATGATAGGCGATCTCGAACATGGCTGCCTAGTCTCCCCAGGAGATCCGCAAGCCTTAGCAGCAGCTATGCTAAAATCCTTATCAGAGGAAAATGCTCAAAAAATGGCTGCAAAAGCCTATGCCAAAGTCTGTCGGATGTATAACAATCGATCGCAGTTACAAAAACATCTCTTAATGGCAAAAGAAGTCGCTATTCATTAAGAGGAAGGGGTAATTTTTTGCTGCTTTACAACTGTTAATATAAAAAACCATTTTTCCCGGTTAAATACCAGTGGCGATCGATAATAATACAAATGGTCAAATATCTGACGCAAATTGTCTGTTAATGCAGTCAAGCAAGTTGCGATCGCGACAACGCTATACGCATTTGGCAACAGACAGCGTCCTCGTCCACCTCGTCCTGGTAAGGACATTGCTGTTGAACGCGATGGCCGGAGAACCAACACAACCGACTTTTGGCGATATTCAGTATGCGCCTTTGACAGGACACTATCATAAACTAGATAAAGATACTCTATTGCCTGAAGGTCTTGATGTAGTCGCTGATGGTCGAGTCTCATGGCCCGCCGTGGATCTAGTTGCCCTGTAGGCGTAGCTTGTTGTTTTCGTAGCCGGACCCCTCGTTCCCTGGGGACCGCCTGGGAACGGGTTCCGGCGGCGAGACCTCCTAACAACGGGTTTTGACCACACCCCTAGACTGCTTACCAACGGGCGCAAGACCACGGGCGATCGCTTCTCAAATCTAACTATTGACAAATGCCTTTCGAGCCCCCCGCGATCGCCCCTCATCACAGAGTTACCGTGACTATATTGCTTGGGGTTCCTTCTCCTGCTCTATTAATGGCGATCGCTTGGTAAATTAACTCTTTCCCCCGGGGTTGATTGACTAGAGTGATTTCTGACTCTAGAGCAGTGCCCACATCCATAGGCTCGTTTTCCTCAGCGGTAATGCGACGTTGCACTTTATATGCTTTTACGGAGCCTCCTTCTGTCGGGGCTTTCCAATTTAAGGCTATCCAGGCCGGTCCTTGACTGACTATTTTCAGAGAGCGTACTTGCCCGGGAGCGCCTTGGGAACTGGGACGCGATCGCCCTCTCCAGCCCAATAGTTCCAGCTTGTCATCGCTATAATTTACGGTGTTCTCGGCATAGCGCAATACCCTTTTGAGGTTATCTGTCAGCATTTCCAAAGCTTCGTTTTTAGTGATTGTTGCCTCTTTGGCGGCGGCGGTAGCAGAGATCGTCGCGTTTTGGGAGGCGATAACCTTGTTAAGGTTAGTTGTCAACTCTTCTATTGTCAGTGGTGGTGAGGGATAGACAGTGGTGTTAGCCGTTAATCCGGCGATTATAGCTTGAGCGAGGGCAATAACTTCTGATTCAGTTCTTGGAAATTTAGCCATTTTTTCCTCTTTGTTTATCTCTATTTGAATTACGGTGTCGCCGTGCCCGGCACGGCGACCTTGGGAGCGGCTGCTGGCGCCGAGTGTCAGAAAATTGTAACACCCAATAGGTTTATAATAGGTTAACAATAGCTTATTGTAAGCCAGCAATAGCTTATTGTAAGCCAGCAATAGCTTATTGTAAGCCAGCAATAGCTTATTGTAAGTCTGTAAACTTATTGTAAGCCAGCATGTGATTCGTTGTAAGCCAGCAATAGTTCATTGTAAGCCAACAAGGGCTTATTGTCAAGCTGCGTTGTGCTGTTGAAATAGCTAATGACAAGAAAACCCTCTGTAGGGGCAAAGCATTCGGGCGTTTGTAGGATGCGGGGCGTGAATGTTTTCCTTTGATTTATTTGTTGATTTCCTCTTCTGTTCCACAGATCGCCGGCGTAGCTTTCGGAAGATCGCCCCCGGTGCTAGGTATCGTATCCCAGGAAATGCCATCTAAGAAAAAGTTCCTTTATCTTTTTTCTGATGGCTGTGGTGCTTCTATGCTACAGTTTACAGTTCACCTACAAAGACTCCATAACTGCTGCTATAATAGCTTCCCCCACTTTTTCCACACCTACTTGCACACCAACTCCCACAACTCCCCCCACAACTCCCACAACTCCACCCAAAATTACTCCCACTCCATCCATCACTCCATCCATTACCCATCCTACGATCCCTTTTTTTTCTTGATCCTTCCTTAACTTTTCGATCGCAAGACCCCAGGGAAAAATTGGGAGATGACCGGCGGGAGCGTCCAGGCCCCAGGTCAGGTCGTCATACCTCAACCAGAGGTCCCATTGCTCAATACGCCATCCGACCCTCGACGCCATCCGGCATGCCGTTTGATAATTCATTTTGCCTCCCTCTTCTAGCCAGATGCGCTTCGGCACCGAAAAGCCGAAGCGCCCATTACTATATTTTACCCATAGTTTGTCTATTGCACGCAGATCTTTACAAGGAAAATTTTCTAGATCACTTATCTGCCAACCTCCCGACTCGCGCCCTGCCACTTGCAGCATAACTTGCCTTGTTTCAAGGTCCGCCTCTTTCCACTCCCCTGCTGAGAGCAAATCCCGTAATTTATGGTATCTTGCTGGAACATGTTCTCTATAAGCAGCAACTGAAAACACTACTCCACACAAAACAAACAACCCCAAGGCAACCAACAACCCACTCCTCCATCGCCTGACTCGATGGGGGTGCGCCTGCGATGTAAACTGTTTGGCCAATGGTCGCTGACGATGAGTTTCCCAACTTTTTATCCTCTACTGTGATTTTCTCTGCCACCTTGACCACCTCTGGGGCTGAGAGGGTGTTTGCGATCTGAGCCGGCACTAGGGCAATAGTAGTGCCAAGCAGAAGTGCTGGTAGTCTCGACATGTTCAGAAACCTTCAATAGCAGTAAGAATATGATAACGCGCGCCTTGGTTAAAAACCGCTCAACTTGTCTCATAGATTTTGTCGAGAAGTCCCAGGATCCGAGATCGAACAACCCTTATCCAATGGATCCTCCTGTGGCCACCTTAGGGAGGCATCCGCCTCGAAGGTCGGGCGTTCCCAGGCTCTTTCATAGGCACGGGCCAAGTCCTCAACTAATTCCGCTTCAGTTAGGAGAAAGGTATCGACACCGTAGTTCGCCAGCTTAGACAAAAACACAACTCGCGGCACGCCTGCCAGTTGAGCAGCACGACCGAGATGAGAGCTGGCCTAACTCATACAGTTTCACAGCAGCTGCCAAGCGCATTTCCTCTCCCTCCCAACTGTTCGTTAGCTTCAGCGCCAACGCCGTCTCTTCAGGTAGTGATAAGGTTACTTCGTACATTTGGTAAATTCCAATCGCGGGTTGCCAGAAAACCTCTAACATAACACTAATGGTGGCGGGGCGATCGCCCAAAATGTGGCAAACGCTAAAGCGTTTACTACGAACCCTTCCGGGGCAAACGCTTTAGCGTTTACTACGAACCCTTCCGAGGCAAACGCTTTAGCGTTTACTACGAACCCTTCCGAGGCAAACGCTTTAGCGTTTACTACGAACCCTTCCGGGGCAAACGCTTTAGCGTTTACTACGAACCCTTCCGAGGCAAACGCTAAAGCGTTTACTACGAACCCTTCCGAGGCAAAAGCTAAAGCGTTTACTACGAACCTTCATCTGCTAACTACTAAGGTTTGGTCACAGCAATATGCCCTCTTGTTCTATAGAAGTCAGTAATTTAGGCTTACAAGTTTCCACATCCACCAGGTTAACTTCAATAGTATCATCCAAATCCCTCACCGCCCCCATTGCCCGGAAGGTGTCCCGAGGAGAAATTCCCCAGGCTGCAATATCTACATCGGACCAGAGGGTAAAACAATCGGACCGTACTAGTGAACCAAATACTACTACTTTTGTCGCATTAAATTGCCCTTTCAACAACGTAGCTGCTAATCTTGCTAACTCCCAGGCCCGCTTTCTTCTTTGGGCCCGTTTTTCTTCAGTTTCTGCCCAACAGCTTCGCCGCATTTCGGTACATTGCTAATGATGTTAACTCTAAATTACATTTGTTCACAATTATCCTCCTCCCTATTTTACCCGATCGCCCCAAAATGGCGTTCCTATTTTATCTATTATACCTCTGTCTTGGAAAAAAGTCAGCTATAATCAAAGAAGCTGTCAACGCGAGGTTTCGCTGTAGTCAACTAGGAGGACTTATGAACAAAACTGCTGTAGACATGACCGGTGAAGTAAGAACCCGCATCTCAGAGATAGTAGAGAACTTGATTCAAAGCAAGAGTATATTCCAGAAATTCGACCCAGATGAAATGAGTAAAATGTTATCAGACGGAATGTTAGAGACTTGGTCGCCGGAACAAGTGATGGAAATTCCCGATGATGAGCTAACGGACATCATGAAGGATATAATGGTATTTAAGGCGATGTCTGGGTTGTTAGCTGATTTGACTCCAGAAGAGATGGAAATTTTTGATGCCGCAGTCGCAGGAAGATAGAAAGAGTGACCGATCTGCCCATAGGAACAGAAAACTCAGGCGGATAATTTCTTAGGAGTCAGTACACAGAGTGCAAAAGTACGCTATAATCAAAGAACCACTCGATGGGAGAGTCCGTTTCGCGATCGTCAAATAGGAGGAATTATGAACAAAACTGCTGTAGACATGACCGGTGAAGTAAGAACCCGCATCTCAGAGATAGTGGAGAACTTGATTCAAAGCAAGAGTATATTCCAGAAATTCGACCCAGCGGAAATGAGTAAAATGTTATCAGACGGGATGTTAGAGACTTGGTCGCCGGAACAAGTGATGGAAATTACCGATGATGAGCTAACCGACATCATGAAGGATATAATGGTATTCGAGGCGATGTCTGGGTTGTTAGCTGATTTGACTCCAGAAGAGATGGAAATTTTTGATGCCGCAGTCGCAGGGAGATAGAGAAAGTGAGTTATCTGTTGGATACGAATATAGTCACGGCGTTTTTGAAGAATAAAGAAATAATCAAACAAAAACGACGGTCGTCATCAGAGAGAAAAAATGTTTATGAGTTGCATCACCTACTATGAGGTGAAAAGAGGGCTGCTGGCTGTAAATGCTACCAGGAAAATATCCGATTTTCTTGTTCTCTGCCAAGAAGCGCAAGTTTTATTATTGGACGATCTAGAAATAATCGAGAGAGCGTCCGAAATTTATGCCGACTTGAAACGAAAAGGAAGGCAGATCCAAGATGCAGATATCTTGATAGCAGCGACAGCAATAGCACAGGGCTTAATTCTGGTCTCAGATGATTCTGATATGTTGAGGGTTCAGGGACTGACTGTAGAAAACTGGCTCAGAACATAAAATTGAGGCGCTAGATAAATCCTGGGTGCATCTCATATTTGCAAAAATATTAATGTCGTAGGTTAGAATGATGAGAGGAGTATATCGAGGAAAGAAAGATGAGCAAAGAAGTAAAAACGATTACCATAGAAATACCAGCAGAAGACTGGAAGTATCTGGAATGGGAAGCGGAAAAATTCAAAACGACACCAGAAGGGATGGCAGCGAAAATGATTAAGCTCTACCTGCCGCGTCCAGAAGGGAAGCACATGACCCAGAAAGAGGCTCTAGAATCACTGCGTCAACTAACTAAAGACCTGCCTCCGGTAGATACGGTGAAATTAGTACGAGAAAGTCGGGAACAGTTAGAACAGCGGGGGATATTTTAGCCGATGACAGTTGTAGTAGATTCAAATCTGATAGTGGTTTTAGCCAATGGAGATCCTCGCGGTCCGATAGTTCAGAAGCATTTCGACGAATGGGAAGAGCAAGGGATAGAGGTTCATGCCCCAAAATTAGCATATTATGAAATTGCTAATTCCCTAACAGGTTTAATTGCGGCGGGAATATTCCCACAGGAAAGATTGCCAGAAGCATGGAATTATATCAACAAGCTGTCCATCACCTATCATCTTTTCTCAGGAGGAACGAGAGTCGTAGAAATAGCCTTATCCTTGGGCCGCCGCAGTGCCTACGATGCTGCTTACTTGGCATTAGCAGAAACCTTGAACGCTGAACTCTGGACTCTCGATGGTCCCCTCTATCGTAATGCAGTGGGGCGAGGCTTTCCCGTGCGGCTTTTGGGCGCATCTGAGGCGTAATAATACCGAAAAAATGGGCGGGCGAGGGCTATTACGGGACAATGCGCAAGCGCTGAGTTATCATAGTAATGCCGCCCCCGCGTACAAAGACAGCGGAAACCCAGCGGTTATCTGACAAACCAGGTGCTACACCTTGCTTAAATATCCCACCCGCAGAAATTAACTCCAAATCCGCAGTTGCTGGCTTAAAATGATTGTCGGGCCTGATAGGTTCCTCGATCAGAGAGCCCATCAGCAAATCATCCTCCAGGGGTTCTCGGACAATCACATCCAGATTATACCGCTGATTGACTTTTACCTGCTCCGGTAATCTCATCTCCAAAGTAGGAGGGTTAGTACCAGAAGTCAACAGAGTACGTTCGGCTAAAATATCCTGCTGCACTAGCTTCCCATCGGCAAAGCGCTGCCGCGATCGGATGGTAGAATTAAGATTCATCTGTCTGCCAGCCATTTCCCGAACGCCAGTGATTTGCGTCACAGTTTCCAGAATCAACTCTTCACCATTCTCTTTCCAAGATAGAATTTCTGTGCTATATTCTAACTGCGGGCTACTCGACCACAATTGCTTTAACACCCGTTGCATCGAGGAGCGATTCAAACCATCAGAATTGGTAAAATTCTTGTCATAGAACCGCATCAACTGCTTGAGTTTGCGATTATTTGCCGCTGCATCAATTTCTGCCAGCAGCGTCCTCAACTCTGGTGGCGCGGTTTGGGCCCTGGCAATACTCCCTGGTAGCATCCCACACCAAACCGATAAACTCACTAACAGGGGCGCGATCGCACGTACTGTGCGCCTCGATCTGGCCTGACCAGAAGACTTCTTTGACAATAAGCTCAAAATGTGCATAGTTAATGTTGACTCACAGCCGATTACTGATTCTACTAACTTAACGTAAACCCTTAAGCCGAACCTATTTCCATGTCAAATATACTCATAGCCGCCAGTGGCACCGGCGGACATCTATTTCCAGCCCTAGCAGTAGCAGAGCAACTGCAGGACTATAAAATACAATGGCTAGGAGTCCCCAACCGCCTGGAAACCAAACTCGTCCCCCAAGAGTACCCCCTGCATACCATTGCCGTCGAAGGATTTCAACAGCGCTTTGGTCTGGGTACTTTCAAAATCATGGGGCGTCTGGTCAGTTCCATTCGTACCTGTAGACAACTGCTTCAGGACCAGCAGATTAAAGGGGTGTTCGCCACTGGCGGTTACATTTCTGCCCCAGCAATTATAGCAGCTCGTTCTTTGGGGTTGCCAGTTATGCTCCACGAATCTAATGCCTTTCCCGGTAGGGTGACTCGCTTATTTGCTCCCTGGTGTCATACTGTTGCCTTGGGGTTTAAGCCAGCTGCTGCTTACTTGCGTCGCGCACCGTTCCGGAAAAATCGGACTGTTTATGTCGGTACTCCCGTGCGATCGCAATTTTACCACCCTCAACCCCTAGATCTGCCCATCGAAGAAGACATGCCCCTAATTGTAGTCCTCGGTGGCTCTCAGGGAGCCGTTCCTGTTAACAAACTCGTGCGTGCATGTGCCCCTGCTTGGTGGGATGCAGGTGTGGCGATCGCCCACTTAACTGGGGACAACGACCCCGATGGGGGCAGTTTGCAGCATTCCCAATATTTTCCGATGCCATTTTCTGACAACGTCGCCGCCTTACTGCAACGGGCCACCTTGGTCATCTCCCGCGCAGGTGCGGGCACCCTGACAGAATTGGCGATCGCCGGGACGCCAGCAATTTTAATCCCTTATCCCTACGCCGCCGACAACCATCAAGCCCACAATGCTGCCATCTTTGCCGCAGCGGGTGCGGCAGATGTTTTCTCCCAAGCAGAACTCACTCCCGAAATCCTCAAGGTGACAGTATTGAACTTACTGCGATCGCCCGATCGTCTCGCTCAAATGCAGGAAAATGCTTTAACCTTAGCAGTTCCCGACCGTGCCGCGCGTCTTGCCACCTTGGTTCGCCAGATGATAGAGTCAAAATAAGTATTGTTGATGGTATTGTCGCCACACTATACCATCAACCCAGAATGATCGACTAGCTGACAATGCTGCAAACTTCTCTTTTTCCCACCTTGGCCAGTGCTAAACGCAGCCGCAAAGAACGAATGGGGGTACATGCTTGGCATCCCTATTATGCTGGCTATAGTGAAGCCTTCGTTTCCTCGGCGATCGCCTACCTAAAGCTTGACTCTACTTCCTCTCCTCTACTGCTGGATCCTTGGAATGGCAGCGGGACGACAGCACTGGTTGCTTCCCGGTGGGGAATAGCAACCCTGGGATGCGAAATAAATCCTGTAATGAATGTATTTTCCTATGCTAAGAGCGGTTATTTGCTCGGCCAAAAACATTTGCTAGCAGAACTATCCCTAAAGATTACCTGTAAAAGCCTTCATGGTTCAATCCCAACCCCAGACCCCCTTGGGGATTTTATATCTGCAAGCCTCTGCTGCGGTATTCGGAATTTATATGCAATCGTTCATTCACAAGAGTATCCCGAACCCCACTTCGATCGAGCAATCTTAAAAATGATTGTCAAGGATAAAATTCAACTCAACCCTTTTCAGGCGTTTTTCCAAGCAGCATTATTTATAACAGCCCGGAATTTGGCTGGATACAAATGTGGCTCTAACCCAACTTGGGTGAAAACTCAATCAGAAAAACCCGAGGTAGGCGAAACAGATATTATCTCGGAATACAAGAGAGTTGTCGGTTCGATGATTCGGGATTTAGATTTATCCTCGATCGCAATAAATGATAAAATCTTGCATTTACCACTTTTAGCAGATTCTCGAAATATTTGCCTTCTAGACAATGCGATCGATGCAGTGATAACATCTCCTCCATATTTAACGCGAATTGATTACGCCATGTCAACGAGACCGGAACTTCTGATTATGTTCGACCCGAAAACTTTGAGAACAATCAGGGAAAACACTATTGGTGCTCCTGTGATCGTAGACAAATCTATCAAAATTAATTCTACCTGGGGTAAAACTTGTTTACAGCTACTAGAAAACGTACAGAAACATGGGAGTAAAGCCGCGACATCCTACTACCTACCTAATATGCTCCAGTATTTTCGGGATATTGAATTATCTCTAAGAGAAATTATCAGAGTCTTGAAGCATAATGCTCGAGCCATTATCGTGGTTCAATCTTCCTATTTTAAGGAGCATGAAATCAAGCTTGGTGATATTTACGTAGAGATGGGGAATAATTTAGGAGTCAAGAGTGAAATTGTCAATCGAGAAATTATTCGCGGTCACATGGCACATGTGAATAGCAAATCTAACCAATACAAGAAAGGAAAGATTTACTTTGAAGATATGGTTTTATTAACAAAATGACTGTACTAGACAATCTCGACAAACTTATTGAAGACGCCGTAAAATATTTTTGGGATACGCGCAGAAACCAAGAGCAAAAGACAACCGGTAAAAGAGATGCGCAATCCCTTGGTCGAGCAGCTGTCACTGGTGGTAAACAAATGGCTGGTTTTGAGGAAATTACGGTAAGAATTGCGCTAGAAAAGGGGATATCAGAAGACTGTATCTTTCATTCAAAAGCACTGGAATTACCTGGGTACTTTCGTCCTGAAAAAAAATGGGATATTCTCATAATAGATGAGCAAGTTCTGGTTGCAGCTATGGAATTTAAGTCTCAAGTAGGGTCATTTGGGAAAAATTTTAATAATCGAGCAGAAGAAGCAATTGGCAGTGCTAATGACTTATGGATCGCTTACCGAGAGGGAGCTTTTGGCGATCGAATCAAACCTTGGTTAGGATATCTCTTTGTATTGGAAGAACATCGAAAATCAACAAGTGCTATTAAACTGAAGGAACCTCATTTTGAAACATTTGCCGAATTTCACGATCGCACATACACTCCCAAAAACAAGATTGGAGTCTCCTACGCTAAACGTTACGAAATCTTACTAACAAAACTAATCCGAGAAAGACATTATGATGCTGGTTGTTTGTTACTTTCAAAATTAGCAAACCCACCTTCTGTAACACAACCATGCGATATGCTTAGTGCCAAACGTTTCTTTATTCAACTGGCCGGTCATTTAGAAACTCATGTCAAATCAAAGTAGAAAAGTTGCACAGAGGATGATGCTATTTTTTGCACGCGCTACTGAAAATGACTTGTAGTCTAATACCACCCCCGCCGAACCCTAAAGGGTCCGGCTACAGGAACAAAGCCCGCCTGCGCGGGCCAGCTTGCAAAACTGAGATGCACCCGAGTACCTTTGACTCACAATTTTTCAGCAGAGGCCACTAAAGCTGCCATCGGTAAAACCAGGTGGTTATTTTGCATATATTTTGATGCAGCCTGACGAACCGCTTCCCGAATTTTTGCCAGACATTCCTCTGTTTGTCTGCGCAGAAAACCACCCGTTCTTCCTGTCCCTTCAGCAAAAGCGTCAAACAATTCCTCTGCACTCTCTATTTCCCAACTTAGCTGCATTTCCTGCACCATCTGATTTACAAATCCTGCCTTTTGCAAGGCTTCCATGCAGTTGTTGGGGTCGCTATAATAAAAAAATGGCGGTCCTTCCGGAAGACTTACCGTGAAGTCACCATGGGCTTGAATTGCTTCGTGAACGATCTTTATGCCGATCGATTGTTGCAAATCTTTCCAAACAGTGAAAGCATATTTCCCTCCCGAACGGATTACCCGAAAGGCTTCCGCGATCGCCCGATCTGGTTCTGCTAGATGCAAGATGCCAAAATTCATCACCACCGCATCAAATAGAGAATCCTCAGAAGGCAAAAATTCCGCGCCCCCTTGGACAAATTTAATTTCTGGATGCAGTTCTCGGGCTTTAGCAAGCATCGCCTCAGAAAAATCTAACCCGATCGCCTGACATTGGCGGTCTCGGGCCCGGGCGGCTACGTAGCCAGGACCGGTAGCAATATCGAGTAATTTTGTACCCGATCGTGCCTTGACTGCATCCAGCAGAGACTCAATCGTTTGATTAGTTAAAGAACCAAAAGACGCATGATATTGCTGGGCTGATTTTTGCCAGCCTTGATCTTCAAATTCTCTGAATTCATTATTGGAGGGTTCTGTTATAACTTTCACTGTTGTAACTATCAAGGTAGAATAGCAAAAATGCGTGCTTGCGCCTGGGAACCATCCTTCACTGGCAGGACGCCAATGATCGCAGTTGCCCCTGTGGGGGGAAGGGCATCCAAATTCGCCATATTTTCAATCTGGTATTTGTTTTCCTTGAGCATAATCCCGTGGGTAGCAAAATCCGACGAGCCACCATAATCTAGGCTGAGGGTATCAATCCCGATTCCCACCACATCTCGCTCTACTAGCAGTTTAGCACTATCGGCACCAAAACCAGGAAAATGCATCACTTTGTTACTGTCCATATTAATATATGCCTGGGGATTGCCAAAGCGTTTGTGCCAACCAGTGTTCAAAATTACCAGGGAACCTGCCAGAATTTGACCGTGCTTTGCTTCCCACCTGGTGACATCGGCGGCGGATAGCTGATAGTCAGGATTATTCACCACCTTGTCCTGGATGTCAATCGTCACGGCGGGAACAATTAATTCTGAGATGGGGATGCGATCGATCGATCGATTTCCTTTGATAAAGTGAGCGGGGGCATCAATATGAGTGCCCGTGTTTTCACCCATTTCAAATTTATGCAATAGATAACCTTGGTCGTAATCCACTAACTTGGTCTTAGTGAAAGGCACTCCTCCAGGCCAGAAAGGCATATCATCGTGCATGGTATGAGTTAGATCGACGATGGAGCGATCGCCGATCTTTGCCGTTTGCACTTCTCGCCCCTCGAACACCAATGGGGAAAAAATTGCCAGGCTTCCCAAGGCCCCCAATAGGGTAAATGTTAGAGCAATTACCAGAGGAAAACGACCTTTTGCTTTCTGATGTTCATCTGCACTTGGTACTTGCGCTTGGTTAGGATTATTGTTCATACTTGCTATCAATTGTTAACCAACTCAAACATTCTTTTTTTTACTTTTACCTATCCTACCACTAGGACTCGATCGCGTTTCAATTGCTATTCAATTCTCCATTTTCCAACATGCTTTCACACTTGTCTCTGGTTAAGTCAGGATCTTCTCTGACTTTGACTCAGAGGAATTTCAATCCAAAACTCCGCTCCTTTCCCTAGTTCTGAGAAACATTGCAATACTCCCCCATGCTTTTCTACTACAATTTGGTAGCCGATCGAAAGTCCTAACCCCGTTCCCTTCCCCACTGGTTTGGTAGTGAAAAAAGGGTCAAACAGTCTCTTTTTGACTTCTGGGGACATTCCCGGTCCATTGTCGATGATTCGCACTACTGCTTTTTGCTCGTTATGTTGAGTGCGGATGATAATCCTGCCGGTCCCCTGACTAATTTCTGAAGATTCTTTCTCCTCTGCTGACAAAGCCTCGATCGCATTAATTAAAATATTCATCAATACTTGGTTCAGTTGTCCGGGATAGCATTCCACCAAAGGCAAATTTCCATACTTTTTATCGATCTCAATCTCAGCAAATTCCGACTGCAAACGATATCTTAACATCAACAGCGTGCTGTCAATCCCCTCGTGAATGTCAACTTGTTTCAAATCTGATTCATCCAGGCGAGAGAAGTTTCGCAGGGAGAGCACGATATCGCGAACGCGCTCGGACCCCTCCTGCATCGAATTCAGCATTCTGGCTAAGTCTTCCCTGAGAAATTCCATATCCATCTCCTCTGCAACCGCCAAAATTTCTTCTCCCGGATCGGGAAATTTTTCCTGGTAGAGAGACAGCAGATCCAGCAGCTCCTTAGTATATTGATTAGCATAGGCAATATTGCCGTAAACAAAATTTATCGGATTGTTGATTTCGTGAGCTACCCCCGCTACCAGTTGACCCAGACTAGACATCTTCTCAGTTTGCACCAACTGCGCCTGGGTATTCTTAAGTTGATTGAGAGTTAACTCCAGCTGCTGAGTTTGCTGGAGCAATTCCTTTTCTGACTGACGCAGAGCCCTCTCTACCCGTTGGCGTTCGTTAATCTCTGTTTCTAGTTGTTGCACCCGTTGTTCCAGTTGTGTATTTAGCTTGCGCACTTCTGCTTCCGCTGACATACGATCGCCTATTTCCTGATGAATATGTTGGAACATCTGATTGAAAGCCGCCATCACCTCTCCCAACTCATCCGATCGCTTTACCTTTTGCGAGTAGAAATCAATATTAACTTGCTGGTTGCTTGTGGCTAAATCGGCAGCTATGAGGTCATCCCGGAGTCGGAGAATGGGAGTAATCACCGTTACTCCCAAAACCACCATCATGACGACAGTAACAAAAGCCGATATCAGTAGCACTAGGCCAGCAATGCGTCCCGTGAAGGCGTACAATTCTGGTTTAATCCCCGACGAGTCGTGACGGATCGCCAGGATGTACTTTTCTCCTGGCGAAGCCCCAATTAACCAGGCCACATCGTAGCGATCGCCATCCGGACTGCGCTGGCGCAATATCCCATCGCCCTTCATGGGAGCCATCTCAATTTCGGGCAACTTTCCAAATGTCTCGATCGGCTGTCCGTTATCCTGGTAAAGTGCCCCTCCCAAAATTATCGAATCTGGCTTCCGCGAATTGGCGATCGTCCCTAGAATTTCTGCTGAGGCCCTGATCGTGTCTACAGTTGAGGCAATCACTTCCAAAGAGACATCTTCTAGCTGCAATAGCAGATCTGCTTCCCGTCGGCGATAGGAAGGGATGAGAATAATCACCTCGATCGTCAGAATGCTGGTGAAAACCCAAGCGACTATTCCCCGAGACAAGCGAGACTTAAATAACCGGAAGGGCGATGGCAGTCTAGCTAACATCTATCTATTATTGTTTTGGTCGAATGTCAACAAAAATCAGCCCTGGGGAAGACCGCCGTGACTGCGGGGGTCAGTGGCACTGGCTTTTGCGGGTGCCACCGGGGCTGAAAAGCTGGAAAACTGACCCGTAGTTTGGGCGTAGGGCAGAGGTCTGCCAGCAATGAGCGCTTTGATGTTCTCTTCCATGACGCTGCGGGGTTGATCGCCGATGGTTTGGGCGATCGCCTCTCCCTTATCGTTCAAAAACACAAAATGGGGAATCCCATCCACGCGATACTCTACCAGTTCTGGCAACCATTTGCTATTGTCTACATTCAGCATCACGAAATTCAGCGGTTCATCGTACTGCTGTTTCAGTGCTGCCATGTCCGATACCATTGCCTGACAGGTGGTACACCAATTGGCATAAAATTCTAGCAGGGTTGGTTTGCCATTAGTTTTGGCCACTGCGTAAGGTGTGGATGCTTCCGCCATCTCCGTCAGAGTAGCAGAAGGGTTCTGGGTTTGCAAACCCAAGAAAATGGCAACCGTGAGGGCGATCGCCGCCACCGCCACCAAGAAATTTCTCACCCGGATGGCCGCCGGGGACTGTTCTGTAGCCTTAGATTCAGGATTATTTGCAGTCATCGTGGCACAACTATGATATTTGTTGAAAATTGCACAGTTCTTAAATAATATAACAATTATATGAAGAAACGGGTAAGACTAACTTTTCCCCGCACCGCCGTGCGGATGCCAGTTACCTATCGACTAGCAAAAGATTTTAACGTGGCGGCAAATATCATCCGGGCCCAGGTGGCACCGAATCAAATTGGGGTCCTGGTGTTGGAACTTTCCGGTGACATCGACGAACTGGAAGCGGCGATCGAGTGGATGCGCACCCAAGACATCAGCGTCTCCCTGGCCAAAAGCGAGATTTTGATTGATGAAGACAGTTGCGTCCATTGCGGACTTTGCACTGGCGTCTGTCCCACCCAGGCCCTCAAACTGGACCCGGACAGCTTTCGCCTCACCTTCACCCGATCGCGCTGTATCGTCTGCGAGCAATGCATTCCCACCTGTCCCGTCCAAGCTATTTCTATCAATCTGTAACTAATGCCAGCGTAGGGCTTGTCTCGCCTGCCCGTCAAATGAGATAACCTAGAGTAGACAATCAATATGAATTATGAAGGATAACCCCCCTGCTAGCATTAGCGCGATCGCCATTCGCCGCCATATCGGTACTATGATGCTAGCTTTAGCAGTAATAGTCATCGCTGTCTTCTACATTACCAAACTGCCCGTCGATCTATTGCCATCCATCACCTATCCTCGCATCGGAGTGCGGGTTGATGCCCCGGGCATCGGACCAGAAGTAGCAGTAGATGAAATTACTCGCCCTTTAGAACAAGGTTTATCTGCCACAGAAGGCGTGGTGCAAGTATATTCTACCACCCGAGAAGGACGAGTCAGCGTTAACCTTTATTTTGAACCAGGAAGTGACATAGACCAAGCCCTGAATGATGCTACTGCTACTCTCAACCGCACGGTTAGTAGACTTCCAGATACTATTGAAACACCGCGCCTGTTCAAATTCGATCCCTCCCAACTGCCAGTCTATGAATTTGCTCTCACCTCACCTTCATTGGCAGATGTAGACCTGCGGGTCTTTGCCGATGAAGAGTTAGCTAGAGAACTGAACGTGGTTAAAGGAGTAGCATCGGTGGATGTATCGGGAGGCGTGCGAGAATAAATTAAAGTTAACCTGGACCTAGATCGCTTGCAAGCTTTAGGAGTAGATATAAAAGATGTTTTGGATGCCTTGAAAGAACGGAACATCGATACCTCGGGAGGGAGACTCCGGGGTTTGCCGGCGGAACCTCTCACCCGGGCGATCGGGCGTTTTCAGGACGCCAGAGAAATTCGCGACATATCCTTTGAAATCTCGGGAACGGACCCACCCCAAAGGGTATATCTGCGAGACTTTGCCCAAGCGATAGATGGCACAGAAGAACAGCGAGTCTTAGTTTCTTTGAATGGAGAACCCGCAGTGAAAGTCAGCGTCCAGAAACAGCCTGACGCTAATACGGTTACGGTGGTAGATGCCGTAAAAGAACGGATTAAATTCCTCCAGCGATCGGGGTTAATAACTGATGATACGGTCCTGACTACCACCCTAGATGAGTCCAGGTTTATCCGCAATGCCATTAATAATGTAGTATTGGCGGGACTAACAGGGTCGGTGCTAGCAGTTATTGCCGTGTTGCTGTTCCTCGGTTCCCCGCGTCAGACCTTCATCATTGTCCTCGCCATTCCCCTAGCAACACTCACCGCTGTTATTCTCATGGGAGTGTTTGGACTGTCCTTGAATGTATTCAGTTTGGGGGGTCTGGCCTTGGGTGTGGGCATCGTGGTGGATAACTCGATCGTTATGCTGGAGAATATTGTCAAGGGTCATGAAAAATGGAGAATGGCGTTCCCAGGGGTCGCCAGGGAACGAGGGAAAATGGAAAAGCCTGCGCAGGCAGGCTTTGTTCCTGTAGCCCCACCCTTGAGGGTGGGGGTAAGGGAGCAAATTATCATGCAAGCGCAAAAGAGCAGTAAAGAGTTAGAATCAGCATTACTGGCCTCCACAAGTACTAACCTAGTAGCAGTGCTGCCATTTTTGCTGATTGGTGGGTTGATATCCCTGATCTTCAATGAGTTAATTCTGACCATTAGCTTTGCAATGGCAGCGTCCCTAATTATCGGACTGACAGTGGTGCCGATGCTAGCTTCCCGACTGCTAGGGGTTACCTGGTCCAGTGGAGTGGGAAAGTTGTGGTTGCTGCGAGAATTTAATCGCAGATTTACAGCAGCGACGACCAACTATGGCAGATTGCTCAAAGTCGTGTTAAAGTGGCGGTTAGTGGCGATCGCCCTAGCCTTTGTAGTCCTAGGGGGAGGAAGTTGGTGGATAGGAGATCGTCTCTCCCAGGAAATCTTGCCCCGCATTAGCACGGGTCAAGCGCGGTTATTTGCCCAATTTCCGCCGGGGACAAATCTAGAAACGAACCGCAAAGTCATGGCAGCAGTAGATGAAATCTTGCTAGAACAGCCAGAAACAGAGTATGTTTTTTCCACGATCGGTGGGTTTCTGTTCTCTAACATCAGCAAGTTAAGTGACTTAAAGCCGATCTCTAGAGAATACTTTAACTTCAAAACAGGAAATCCGATTCGGCTCGCGAACAAAATCTTATCGAGATTCCGTTTAAGCTTGATGGTGTCCTTACTGGACAACACCGGTGTAATCTCGACGAGCACGGCTCCAGTCGATCTAATATTTGCACCCTTAATTAAAGATCTTCAAGCACAAACCTCAGCGCCCTTGCGCTTACCCATACGAGTCATCGAACATGCAGGAAGATCGCCGCTTTACTCCAGGATCGAGTTTGTAGAACCAACAGGATATGGAATACGCATGGCGTACACTCCACATTGTTTAGTGGCATCAGCCTGCACCTACGGAGTTTTCTTTGTAGAGTTAGCCTCGGAGTCTCAGGAGTCTTTAGAAGGGGAAGTCATCCCCTTGGCACAAAATATCGCGGGCTACTTTGCCGACTATACGTGCAAGGCTAGATGTTCCGATGCCCGTCTTATTTGGGATCGAGATGGATATCGTTACTATCTGGGAATCAAGGCAGGCAAACTGGAGACTCTAGTAAAGTTGGCCAACTCGGCCATAGAAAATCCCGCTCTTGACTTATTCCCCGATACATCCCGACTTTCTGATTGCTTCTGAATATTCGAGAGCAAATTTAGCAATCTTAGCTCTATTGCTATCTGAGTCTCCTGAATTGACTATATCCCTGGCCTTGATGAAACCTTGGCGAAGCTGGTCCCGCTGTGCTTCACTAAGGCCAACTTCTCCTTTTGCCTTTGGTTGGGGAAAATCAGGCACAAAATCGGCAAGGGTCCTCCCGCTAGCAAGAATATCTGTCGCTACACCTCGGGCCTCTTGCCTCGCCTCTTCCCGAGAAATCCCCTGAGACACGCGCTTCTCCACATAATCGGCCAAAAATGCTGGATAACCCGAAACAGGTGTCAACCGAGGGAAAGTGTTTTCTTGGATACCCACAACTAGAATTCGTGCGGCAATTTCCGGATCGGTAGCAAGTTCTGGCGTGTCAACCAAGCTCTGCTCTTGGCTCAGGTAACCTTCGGTTTGAAGACGTTGAGTCCAGTAACTATAACCTATTCTTCCGGTTAATTGAGAATAGCCTCGGCCTCTGTATTTAACACCATCCCCGGGATTGATATTACCCAGAAATTGACTATTCTCATAGTCTTGACCTTGCTTCTCTCCCTCAACCATATTGTTCCCCAATTCAGACTCAATAATCGCAGTGGCTAATATGTAAGCGAGTTGGTCGCCAGTTACATTCCGTTCTTTAGCAATTGCAAGAATCAGTGAAATCGTTTCTCTAACAGTTTGTTCGCTGTCAGACGTACTAATATATTTTTGGGTAGTTTTGGCGTTGAGGATAGTCTTGAAACAAGGATCCTCGTAGAGGGTAACGAAAGCCTCGTAGGTGATTTAAATTTTGGCCGTGGGTGTTGGCAAGAAACCTAGATTTTCGCTCTTTTGCTGGGAAAGACTTACTGGCACTTGCTCGGAGACTTGAATGTCAATCTGGGTTTGCTGAGACACATTGGGTGTATCTGCAGTAGAGAACTGATCTAAGTTAATCTCCCAGGACGCAGAACCCAAGGCTATATCAGGTAGCTTCTCGTCGCGCTCTGTAACTGATACTTGTAGAGGTAAGGATAGGAATGAGTTTGTTGCAGATTTCCTACTGTGGGTAGCGTTGTAGACCTTAAAATCAATATCAGTCTTGGTAGTATCCTTTGGAACCATGATTTCTAGGATTTGGGCTGCTGCAGTACCGAGCTTCGTAACAATCCTGAACTCTGACCCAATGCCCTTTATTCCACTGATATGTTCGTGAGCGATAGTCTTCAAGTAGATTTGAATATTTCTAAGCTGTGACATAATTGGTCTGTCTGTGAGAATAAATTGCTGCGTGAAGAGACAAATAGATGCTCTTCACAGTTTGTTTGCGAGGTTTGCGAGCTGTGTCCGCCGGAGCGAAAGCCTGTACCAGACCTGTCGCATCGCCAACCGGTGAAATCAGGCTGATACACTGGTGCAAAAATGGCATAAAGCACCTGTTGTCACCCCTCAAGTCCTCCAGAAGAATAACTTTCTCTACTCATATTAGTGGAAAAACCCCCAGAATTTCTCCCGATCGCGTAAACTTTTGTAAAGAAATCTTTCTTAAGTTAAGCAAACAGCCGGCGTGCTGCCTTCGACTTAGCATCCCCCGCCACCATCAACCACCGGTAGCGACTATGGGATAATTAGAGGTAGGGGGTATTCCAAGTTCCCTCCCCAGAAAGCCCGTTACTACCGGTCGTGCTAAGGTGCGACTCTCGTACTCTCGGAACGCCGTCTCTGGCTGCCAACGGGTGCTCTTAGCTTCGCCGTGGGTGGCATCGGCTTGACCGGTAGAAATATTTGCCTTGTGACAAGAATCTTCGCCTCGGTTCTGCGTTCCCAGGGGTCGCCCGGGAACGAGTCAAATATGGGGCAAACATAATTGCTATGGGGTAAAGCATAATTGCTCTGGTGCAAAGCATAATCGCTCTGGTGCAAAGCATAATTGCTCTGGTGCAAAGCATAATTGCTCTAGTGTAAAGCATAATTGCTCTGGTGTAAAGCATAATTGCTTGGCCCCAGATTATGCCACCAAGCCAAATTGACAGCAAGAGATAGTCCAGTGTAATGTCTAAGATAATGTGACAGTTGTGATTCTGTCTACACTGGCTTCTAGACATCGGGGTATCATTAGTCTAGACTAAGAGTAACGAGACAAATATAAATTGAAGTGAGCGAAAATGGCAACCTTCCCCAAGTCGGAAATGGAAATAGCCACCTTGGCAGAAAACATGATCTCAGGCTTGACCGCAAATACCGAAGTATATCCTGCCCCTATCATTCCCGTCGATCAACTCCAAAACACCCTGAACGAATTAAAATCAGCACAGCATCAGGTGGTGGCCACCAAATCAGCCGCAGAACAAGCGGTGACGACAAAAAACGAAGTGCTGAAAAAATTGATTGGTCTGCTCAAGTCTAACATCCACTATGCTGAAGCCGTGACCCAACGAGAGGAAGATGAACTGAAACTCATAGGTTGGGGGGGCGTTCCGCACCAAGGAAGATAGAACTTCCCGGACCAATTGAGCAATTCCAAGCCATTCGCACGGAGCCTGGTACAATTCAATTAACTTGGCAGCGATCCCGTAAAGGGGGGCGAGTTGTTGCCTATAAGGTGCAAGAATTAAATCGCACCTTGGGAGTGTGGCAAACCGTGGAAACAGCGCTCAATAATACTGCCCAGCCCCTTCGGAACCAAGAAGTTGTCTTATACTATCGCCAGTCAGGAGAGGCATTAGCCTATCGGATCGTCCCCTGCAACCAGGCAGGAGAAGGAACTCCCAGCAACACAGTAGAAGTGCTTGCCTAAAGAGGCGGATATTATCGTTACCAGTCTCTGGCTCCCACCTGTGTGACATCGATGCGCGACTCAGAGACATGTATATAGCCCGCGCAGGCAGGCTTTGTTCATGTAGCCGGACCCCTCGTTCCCACGGCTCTGCCTGGGAACGGGTTCGGGCGGCGAGGCCTCCTACCAACGGGTTTTGACCACACCCTACGGCGAGTAGCGCGCCCCCGAGTGCATCGAAAGCAAGACCCCTAGAGCGGCTTGTAACCAGAGGCTCCCGACTGCGCGTTCCGAGGCAGAGCATGGGAAGAGGGGATCGGCACATAGAACAGAGGCGATGTTCGCCCACTGATGTAGCACTCGAAGAGAACTATAATCGAAAGGTAAATCCTTATCCCGATCGCGATCTATGACTGTAAAGATACAAAAACACACAGAGGTAAAGTTCACCCTACCCATTAAGAATATCTCCGAGGATATCAAGTTAGAAGCAGAGAGCAAAGCCAAGGAAGCCTACGTGATGACCTTGCTGCGACATGCGGAGATCGGCGCCGGACTGGCGGCACACCTGCTAGAGATCGATCGGTGGCAACTTTCCGACTTAATGGATCTGTATGACATATCACCGTTTCCGCGCTGGAAGAATTAGAGCATGAGGTCGCTCAAGCAAAGCGTACCCTAGAGAAGTACAAGAACCAAAAGAAATGATCGTTGTTTCCGACACTACCCCTCTGAGCGAACTGGCAAAGGTGGGAAAACTGGATCTCCTACGAGATGTTTTTGGAGAGATTATTATTCCTCAAGAGGTCTACAACGAAGTAACCAGAGGAGAGCATCCCGCAGTCAGTGCAGTGCAGTCAATAACCTGGAAGTCGGTGCGAACAGTTAGCGATCCTCAAAAAGTATTCGATCTGCTTGCTGAGACTAATCTTTACCTAGGTGAAACTGCTGCCATTGTTCTAGCAGAGGAACTGGGTGTAAATCAATTATTGCTCGACGATCGCAAGGCCAGGCTAGTAGCAGAGTCTCGATACCTGCCTGTTATCGGTACAATTGGTAGGTAGTGATAAATATGTAGTGATATAACATTTTATCCCTCTATTAATCCTTGCTTTTCAAAGGGATAATATAACATTTTTCATTACCATTGATAAGTTTAATTTATCAAAAATATCAGAGATAATCATGTATAATTAGTTGTCACAATGCTATATTGTTATTGGTAAAAACAATGTCTAAATTTATGAACACATCATCAGATTTATGCTTGCGACCTTCTTGTCCCCACTGTCAAAGTGAGCGAACAGTAAAAAACGGTAGGGGCGAAGCATTCGGGGCTAAAAATTTCGTCTCCGTTGCCGTCATTTTGCCCGAAGGCTTCGCCCCTCCATAACAAAAAGCAAAAACATAAGTGTAAAGACTGTGGCAGGCAATTTGTTGAAAACCCTACCAATAAAACGATATCATCAGAAACAAAAAAGAAAATAGATGGCCTTTTACTTGAGAGAATTTCTTGAGCTGGAATTGCACGTCAAGTTGGAGTTTCCAAAACTTTGCTCCAAGATTATGTTAATAAAAAATCTGCGGAAACTCCGCGTGAGATAAAGGTTTTAGACAAGCCAAAAGGGAAAATGACTATTGAATGTGATGAAATGTGGTCTTTTGTGGAGAATAAAGAAAATAAGCAATGGATTTGGTTAGCGTTAGATACAAAAACTAGAGAAATAGTTGGAGTTTATGTGGGCGAGCGCAGTCGGGAATCGGCAAAAAAATTGTGGAAATCTTTACCTCCTGTTTATCGGCAATGTGCAGTTTTTTACACAGATTTTTGGGAAGCTTATAACACAGTAATCCCCAAAAAACGTCATAAACCAGTAGGTAAAGAAACTGGAAAAACTAATCATATTGAAAGGCTAAACAACACATTAAGACAAAGAATTAGTCGTTTGGTTCGTAAAACATTATCATTCTCCAAGAAACTAGAAAATCACATCGGAGCTATTTGGTATTTTGTACATTATTACAACAAATGTTTATCGGGATAGATAATGCATCACTACATATTTATCACCACCCAATTGGTACAGTGTTACTTGCCAAAGACGAGGGATTAATTACTAGCATCAAAGAGATTCTGGATAACCTCCGTTCGCGCAGCGTGGCGCAGCCATGCCAAAGGTAAACGCATCAGTCCAAAGCTTTACCAGCAAGTGCTGGCAAAGGCGCAGGAGTAGGGCGATCGCCTCACAGACATCGTCAATAATCAGCAAACCCGGTTTCTTGCCGCCCTCTCCCACCCATGGGCGATCGCCACCAGTAGCAGTAGAGTCAGCTCTACCCAGATTATCGTTTGTTCGTGGATAATAGTTCGTAGTTAAGGACCTCCAGCGGTGGGCGGTGCCCGCCCTACCATTGACAATTAACCATTACCCAACAAGCAAATTATGGCACTGATAACGAATGGCAAGAAACTGATACGGGACTTGGAGAAAGCCGGTGCTCTGGCCGTCTATGCGCCTCTAGAGGGCGGACATGAAGGACGCTACTTGCGGCGCATCAGGGCCTCCGGCTATGTAGGTCTCTGGATCGCCGCCCGGGGACTGGGAGATTTGCCCATGTATTTGACTGGGGTTCATGGAGTTCGCCCCGCTCACCTGGGTAAAAAGACGATCGGGAATGACGCGGCAGTAGGTTACGTGTATTACATACCGCCGGTGGTGAATACCCAGTTGGAGCAACTGCCTCCCGACTCGAAAGGACTGGTGCTGTGGATCCTGGAAGGGCAGATGCTGTCCTCTAGTGAGATTGAGTATTTGACGATTTTGCCCGCTACCGAACCAAAACTTAAGATCGTCGTGGAGATGGGAGGCGATCGCTTCTTTCGCTGGCAACCCCTAAAAGATAGCTTGGTTGCAGCTTAATCTTTCCGTAGGACAGGCGTCTCGCCTGTCCTACCCAGGGAAACCACTATATAGAGTGAGGCTGCTAGCCGATCCCCTAAATATGTAGTATATGTATAGCTGTGACAGGGGATCGCAGTGCTAAAAGTGCTGAAAGTATTTTCCTGTGAGAATTCATGCCACAGATGACTCGATCGAGTAAAATAGCTCTAGACCTACTCAGATGAGTAGTAATGTATTACGATATAAGGGTGACTTATCTGTACTATCCCTTACAATCCCTCAGACAGGGACACTGGTTCAAGCTCATTTGCGGAGCCAGCTTCCAACATCGGACGGCTGTTAGAAGTCTCGTGTTGGCTTATACCCTTGCCGGTGTTGACTGTATTGATGTGGCGGCTGACCCCGCTGTGGTGGCCGCAGCTAGAGATGCTCTCCAGGTGGCCCAGTCTCTCAGTCAGGCAGCTCAAAAGCGAGGGTTTGCTGGTTGTTCCAGTCAGCCCCTGTTAATGGTGAGTCTCAATGATGGAGAAGACCCTCACTTCCGCAAGGCAGAATTTAACCCCGCGAACTGTCCAGCAGACTGCCCCCGTCCCTGCGAACGGGTTTGTCCAGCAGAGGCGATCGCATTTAATAAAGATAGCTGTTCGGGAGTGATAGACCGACGCTGCTATGGATGCGGTCGCTGTCTGCCCGCATGTCCCAGTCAGCTGATATTTACTCGTTCTTATATATATACTCCCCAGGCGATCGCACCTCTATTACTAGAAACAGGCATAGATGCGATCGAGATCCACACCCAGGTCGGACATTTAGCAGATTTTCGCCGCCTGTGGCAAGCAATAGCACCTTGGGCGGACAAGTTGATTCTAGTAGCAATTAGCTGCCCAGATGGTGCTGACCTCATCGATTATCTGCGGTCATTATATCAAATAATCCAGCCCCTGCCCTGTCAGCTAATCTGGCAAGCAGACGGGCGTCCTATGAGTGGCGATATCGGCGCGGGAACGACTCACGCCACGATTAAATTAGCTCAAAAAGTCATAGCAGCAGGATTACCGGGCCATGTCCAGCTAGCAGGAGGAACTAACAACTACACGGTTAGCAAACTTAGGTCAGCTGGACTCCTATCTCAAGTTGCTGGAGTTGGCTATGGGAGCTATGCCCGGGTCTTGCTATCGCCAATTATAGACCAGCTAGAAACAAGGCTGGAACAGAATTCTGAGCCACCACGCTTGGAATCATTGCCAGAACTACTCTGGCAAGCAGTTGCCGTTGCTCATTCATTAGTTGTTCAACTGAAATCGCCTATGAAAGTGCTTGAAACCTCCCATTTATAGCACGAATTTAGACTCTGTGCATCTACTTCCGCCTACCCTTTGCTGTCTCACAAACTCTTGATGTACATCAATATGGTGAATCTAAAAATTATAAACAGTTGCGAGCATCAGCTCTCACCTGAATCGCCAGAAGTTGAAGACATTGCTGTCGATCGCATGCAAATTACGGAGGACCTGAATAAGTTGCTAGAAATCCTGCCAGAGTCAATCCGGCATCAGCTGGAGAAACACGAATCGCGGGATAGTTTGATTGAGGTGGTTTTGGATCTGGGCCGACTCCCAGAGGCGCGATTTCCCACCTCGGCGGAGTACATTTCCTCTCATCTGGTCAGCAGTGAAGATTTGAATTATTGCATCCAGCGAGTGGGAAACTTTAGCGGTGATAACCGCGCTGGCATCGAACAAACTCTACACCGGATCAGCGCTATGCGCAATCGCAATGGCGAGATTATTGGTCTGACTTTAAGAGTTGGTCGAGCAGTCTTCGGGACCATTGGCACGATCCGCGACCTAGTAGAAACAGGTCAATCTATTCTGATGCTGGGGCGTCCTGGGGTTGGTAAAACAACTGCCCTGCGAGAAATTGCCCGCGTCCTGGCAGATGAATTGGATAAGCGGGTGGTGATTATCGACACCTCGAATGAAATTGCTGGGGATGGTGATATTCCTCATCCTGCGATCGGTCGCGCCCGCCGGATGCAGGTTGCCCGCCCGGAACTCCAGCATCAGGTGATGATTGAAGCGGTGGAAAACCACATGCCGGAAGTGATCGTGATTGATGAAATTGGTACGGAATTGGAAGCTCTAGCAGCTCGGACGATCGCGGAACGGGGAGTGATGCTGGTGGGAACTGCTCACGGAAATCAGATCGAAAACCTGATTAAAAACCCTACCCTTTCTGACTTAGTGGGTGGTATCCAGGCAGTAACTCTCGGAGATGAGGAGGCGAAACGGAGGCGTTCTCAGAAAACTGTGTTGGAGCGTAAGGCACCACCGACATTTGAAATTGCTGTGGAAATGCTGGAAAGGCAGCGTTGGGTGGTACACGAACGGGTAGCAGAAACGGTTGATAGTTTGCTGCGGGGCATTAAACCCAATCCTCAGGTGAGAACTGTGAGTGAAACGGGTAAAGTTGTGATTACTCACGCGCTATCAACTGCCCCAACGGAAAGTATTGCAGGTAACTCCCAGGTGGCGTCTCTTGGGATAGCTAGTCGCACAAAAGAGGAGACGCCGCGCGTTCCTTTCCCAGGAGCAAATGGTTGGCGGGCATCTGGGCAGATGAGGCCAGTGCCTAATCAGCCATTGTTGTCTGAGGCGCAGATGTTCGAGCAGATGCTGGATGAATCGGCAGGAGGGCAAGATGATTTCTTTGCTCGGACTGTACCAGACCAGACATTTGATTTGACAAGCGCTTACGGTCCGAATGGGGAAGATTGGCCCCTGCATGTTTATCCCTATGGGATTAGCCGCCACCAGCTAGAACAGACGATCCGCACTTTGAAATTACCAGTAGTCTTGATCGAGGATATTGATAGTGCGGATGTGGTTTTGGCCCTGCGATCGCATGTCAAGAACCACAGCAAGTTAAAGCAAATGGCCAAGTCCCGTCAGGTGCCGCTGCACACTCTCAAGTCCAATACCGTACCGCAGATTGTCCGCGCCCTCAAGCGCTTGCTGGATATGGACGAGATGACGGCGGCATCAGTGGATCTGAATCTGTTTTCTGCTAGCGGTACGGATGACGAGATTGAAGCGCTGGAAGAAGCTCGACTGGCGGTGGAGCAAATCGTGATTCCCAAGGGACAACCGGTGGAACTGCTACCCCGCTCTGGGAAGGTGCGCAAGATGCAACACGAGCTGGTGGAACATTATCGGCTCAAGTCTAATAGTTTTGGTGAGGAGCCTAACCGGCGTCTGCGGATTTATCCGGCTTAGTCGCCCCACATCCCCACCCACAGCCCCACCCTAAAGGGTGGGGCTACAGGAACAAAGCCCGCGCAGGCGGGCTTTAGAGGTTTTATGGGGGGATGGTTCTTTTTTGGTGCGGCAAATTTATTTTAAATTTGTTGCCAAAATGCGAGACTTGGTGTTAAAGTAATATTTTAGTGGCTGAAAATAATCAGACCCTCTCTGGAGAGGTGGCCGAGTGGTTGAAGGCGCAGCACTGGAAATGCTGTTTAGTGGTAACGCTAACGAGGGTTCGAATCCCTCCCTCTCCGTTCTCTAGTCCCAGGGGCGACATCAGCGACACGAGGCGAGGCGTATCTGCCGGCGATGCCTCGTTCGTAGTAAGCACTTTAGTGCTTGCCTGCCGTTCGTATTCGTAGGCACAGCTCACCAGTCGTCTGGGGTCGTTCGTAGTAAGCACTTTAGTGCTTGCCTGCCGTTCGTAGGCACAGCTTACCAGTCGTCTGGGGCGATCGCCTCCGAATGCACCGCCCACCAAGCAGATGGGGCGATCGCCAAGGAAGAATATGATGTGTAAAGATTTTTTAAAGAAGGAAAAAGTTATGTTAAAGTTAATAAACGGAGCTAGACAACCGCAAAAAGCAGGTAAGGTTGTGAATCGAGAGGAAGTGTTTATTTGAGTTTAGAGCGGACTAATTTAGATGAAATTCGACAGGAGATTGCTACAATAGCCAGTCTGGAGTTTTTCAATGTGTTGAATGCAGTCAAGCAATCAAATAATTATTGACAAGCATAAAGGTAAAGGGGAAGCAAGTCAAGCTTGATTTAGGAAGACGGGATCTACCTTGGTCGGTGATTTACGATCTCAAAAAAGAGCAGCAAATTGCTACTAATGGCTACCATGAAGGAATATCAATTACTATTGACGGTGAAGAAATAATTTTTGATAATATAGATAGTAGTTAGGAGAGAGGAATGGTTACAAAATTTAACATCTCCTACCATAGAACTGGGGAGGGGAAGTTTTCAGATTAGAGAAGAGGAATTTTAAGTAGCATTATCACAAGTTAAGGGAACAATTGAGGGGTAAAATGCACGATTTATATGGGATAATCGAGAAAATTAAGAAAGCTCCTTCAATGTACTTGGGACGAAATTCAATTATTTGCCTTCAGGCTTTTTTGTCGGGTTACAGTGTTGCGAAATATGAGTTAGGAGAACAGGAAACGGAACAAGAACGGGATTTTATGGAGTTTCCTGAGTGGATCCGCCAAAGATTTAAGGTCCAGACTAGCCAATCTTGGGCTAACATTATTCTTTTTTATTCCGAGGATGAGAGGAAAGCACTAGATAATTTTTTTGACCTGTTTGAAGAATTTATCTCTCGCTATTCTGTTCGGAACACCCTCAAGGAAAAAAGTCTAAAATCCAGGGTTAGTGGCGATCGCGCTCATTTGAAGTCGTAGGTTGGGTTGACGTGAGGAAACCCAACCGCAAACAGATATGTTGCGAGTCGGAACTATTGTTGAAGAATACGAACCGTTTTGGAAGTGTAATTTAGCGATCCTAGGGAAAATAAATTAATGCCTTTACTATCAAGCTTTGTCAACTGAAAAGTTGGCAGCGAAGGAGGGTATAGCTGTCTGAATGTTTGGGAGACCAATGGTACAAACTATTTCTAAACCTTTAACTTTGTCTGAGTTTCTGAAGCTACCAGAAACTGAACCTGCTAGCGAGTATATTGACGGTCAAATCATACAGAAGCCAATGCCACAAGGCGATCGCAGTGTCATTCAGGGTGAACTGATTATTGCTATTAATGCAGTTGTTAAGCCCCAAAAACTGGCACGGGCTTTTCCAGAACTGCGATGCATCTTTGGTGGCCGGGCGATCGTCCCTGATGTAGCAGTTTTTACATGGGAGAGAATTCCCCGCAAGGAAAACGGCGGTGTAGCAAATGTAGCAAATGTATTTGAAGCTGCGCCTGATTGGATTATTGAAATACTGTCTCCAGACCAAAGCGCTACGAAAGTTACCCAAAAAATTCTGCACGGCCTGAATTTTGAAACGGAAATGGGATGGCTAATAGATCCTGACGATCGAACTTTATTAGTTTATCGTCCGCAGCAGCAGAGGGAAATTTGCGATCGATCGGCGCAGCAGCTTCCGGTACCATCTTTTGCTGGCGAACTGCGGCTGACTGTGGGAGAATTATTTGGTTGGTTGTTAGAATAATTTTCATTGACGATACTAAGCATCATGGGACTTTCTTCAGACTCCGGGATCCAAAACGATAAACAGCGCGATGTCCAATCCTAATCACCCAAGGTTGAGCATCGGGATATCGCTGGTAAAGTCGCTCTGTTGCTGTTATAGTATTTTCGGCAAGTTCAAACGCTCCCGTCTCTATGTCGATCGCGACTATTTTGCCGTGATTTCCTGCTTCAAAGAGCGATCGCACCCGTGTTTCGTAGATGCGATCGCCACGTCGAGCAAATTCTTCTTTGCTGTATCGGGGTTGTCTGACTGTCATCTGCTTGCCCTCTTTAACTTTTGCCCTGCTATTTTACCATTAAATTAAATTATTATCCTCTCTCCTTTTCCTCGTTTCCTCGTTCCCTGACTCTGGCAGGGAACGTAATTTCGAGGCTCTGCGGAGGGTGTATCGCTGTTCAATAGCGATACTCTACTGATTATAGCCAAGGAATGCGCTCTCTGGCATTTGCTCCCATGTAAACTTTTGTGAAGGGCGATCGCCCCTCGATTATCTATTCTACAGTTAAGGCGATCGCCATACCCATCAAGCTTCCACTTGCGTTATATTTCCTGCAAAACATCTGCCAAGGTCGGCGCATTTGAAGGCGACTTTCAACGACTGTACGGTTTTTCTATCTTAAGCCCCGGAACAACTCGATAGTGCTTGACATTAAATGTGTACAAAGTAGCGCTGCGTCCTACAGCAATAGCAGCTATCAATGCATCGATCAAACCTAAATTGTCCGACAAATGGTAATCTGTGAAATCGGATAAAGCACGGGCACAATCAGTTGCGGTGGGCCAAAGAATAGGCAAAGGGTCTACAAGTTGCAGGGTCTTGCTAAGTTGTTGCTTGTTTTGTGCGTCCTGAATTAACTCCATCACGACGAAGCCTGGCACGTTCGGCACTTCTGAGAGACTAGCGAACCAAGCGATCGCAGGTGCATGACCGCGTTGAATATCAATCAGGACATCGGTATCGAGTAAATACATTATATTATCTATCCTCGGGAGCGGATTTCAGCCTGATTACGTAAGTTGCGAGCATATTCAGCGCTATCATCAATATCAGGGCGTGAATTGATAACTCCAGCTCTCTCCCAGTATGCTACCAGTTCTGCACCTGTTTTCGGTGGATTATGCAGCACGGGTCGCCGAGAAAGAATACGCAGAATGTACTCATCTAAGGATAACTTAAGTTCCGATGCCTCTGTAGACAGTTCCTGCTCTAATTCTGGAGGTAGTTCTAGGCCAATGTTCATAGCGCTCTCCTTAATAGCTATATTTGCCCCTCGTTCCCTGACTCTGGCAGGAAATGAAATTTCGAGGCTCTGCCATCGCTGTTCAATAGCGAGACTCGATCTCGATTATAGCTAAGGAATGCGCTCTCTGGTATTTGCTCCCATGTCAACTTTTGTGAAGGGCGATCGCCCCATGTCCGGGCACGGCGGCATGTCGGTCGGAGATCGGGTCACGCCGAGGCACGGCGGTTGTTACATTTGAGATCTGAACCGAGCATCTGTTGATAATGTTTTAGGCTAGCTATATAATAAACTAAATCTATTCAGATGGGGTGTAATTAAAAGTGACACTTAATCATGAACCGGTGATGTGGTCAAAAGTAGTTGGTCGGGCAGTGCCGGCAGTGCCAGCACTGCCTCAATATCGCCGGTGAACGAAGGCGCAATATTGACGCCCGAGATTGATATATGTTCAGAACGCGATCATGGCAGAAAACTGATGTTGAGAAGGTAAGAGCCTCAATAATTGTTAGACTGCTTAGGTAAGGGACGAATTTTCTGGGTTTAAATTTAGCCAATAGGATTGCCAATCATCATTAACTCTTAATATCCTTAAAGCTAACATATCATTAGCGTTTTCAACGGTCCACCAAGAACCTGTTAATTTCAAACGTTTTTGAATTACATAACGATGTGCGCTCTCAATCTTTCCAGATCCAATTGGTAAATTAGCATCAATCGCATCTTTGTAGTTCATGTATTCAAGCCGGTTTTTAATGTATCGTACACCGACTCTGACGGGAGCAAATTTATCAGCTATATGTTCTGGTTCCAGGCGAGTTGATAAATTATTTAATACTTTGAGAACCTGATTGTTTTTGAGAGCTTTTTTTTGTTTTTCCAGCCATTTTTTTTGTTGCTTTTCATTAGCTCCAGGAGCTGCTGCTGCTAAATATTCACATAGATGATAAAAATATATTAGATAGCTAGCACGTTCTCCAAACAAGCCCATTACCTGATTAACAATCCAACTGGCTCCATCTCCGATCGCATGAACTTTAGTCTTTTCACCTATCCCAGCCCTTATAGCGCTATGCAGTCATTTGTTTCCTGCGGAGTCTACGGTACCTACTGTACCTCCAATAATTGTTTTTTTCTGAGTAGGGATTTCCACAAGTGATAGACGAGCTTCTTTCCAACAACAAGATCTGGTTTTTCGGCGATCGATAATTTTATCATCATTGGTCGGAGTTTTTACAATTGGAATCATCGTGCCATCCATTTCTGCAATTAGAAGCTCTACTCCATCTCTATCGGTAATTTTTTCTGCTGGTTTTTGAGATCCTTTAACCGCATGTGCATGTTTTTGAGTAATAGCTTGGGCCGAACTAATCGGCACAGTTATACCGTAATGTTCTTGTAGCTTTTCAGGAATTTTTCCAAATGGCACATCGGCTCCAAAATCCGTAATTGCTCGTTGCAATGGCAAAGAATAACCTCGACAATGTATTTGGGCAGATGATGAAAACGGTCTTCGAGAAATAAAAGTTTCTTCTATAATTTGGATAGTTTCCAACAGACTATGCCAATATAGTTGCTTTTTTCTCTGACGGCGCATCCCCGGAGATTTTTCACAAGCTAAGGCTTTTTTTTCTCTTGCGAATTGGCCCAATCTTGAAGAGAATCATTTCCCAGTTTTTTGAGTTCCGAGATAATTTTCAACTCGGTACTGCTCGCTGTTTCACAATTATTATCCGGATTTTCCACAAGATCTAGCAGAGATAAAATACGAGCCGATATATTGGGATGAGCCTGCAATCTTAGAGCTAATTCCGAAGCGCTGCTGGTTAGTTCAACCGTTTCATCATAATTCATGAATTCAGACATATAGGGCTTTAGCTCCACGATCAACTTATAAATAAAATTGTAATTGCTCAAGATCTTGGTGGTGAAGGAATATGGGTACTGCCGGTACTGCATAGTTACTCGGGCCATCGGACTGGAGTGAACAGCCCTTGTACTGCCTCGGAATGCCTAACAGGACAAGAGCAATTTTTGAGGAGCGAAAACTTCTCAAATGCTTACGGGGTGGGGGGTTTTGACCTCGAAGTGGTGAGTCGGCAGCCGAGCGCCCGAATATGCAGTTGAGATGCGCGACAGCTGATTTTTTTCAAAATCCCGCGCCCAGGGTTGACAAATTCGATAAATAAGTAGTAAGTTGGAAGACATGACTAAGAATTGGCTTGCTGACCTCGACCAAGACACAGAGAATCTCGACCCAAAAAGTCGGGAAGTTTTGCAGCGGTTACTCAATTACCTAGAAGACCTATACAGCCAAAACCTTGAATTGAAAGCTGACAATCAACGATTGAGAGATGAAATAGCCGCGCTCAAAGGGCACAAGGGAAAACCTGACATCAAACCTCAAGCCAAAGCTGATACTTCTAAAGCTGATACTTCTGCGGAGGCCAAACCAGAGCAGCCCAATAGTCGAGAGCGAAAAAAGAAAAAACCGAAAACCCCCCCCAGGAACGTCGCCAACTTATTCATATTGACAGAGAAGAGGTTATCAAACTGGCTCGGAGTAACTTGCCGTCAGATATCACCCATAGAGGCTACCGAGAAGTAACAATTCAAAATATTATATTTAAAACAGACACGGTTATTTATCGACTAGAAAGACTCTATTCACCTAGTACGGAGAAATTTTACGAAGCCCAGTTGCCGCAAGGATTAAAAGGCAAATCTTACGGGAGTGAACTCGAAGCATTTGTTCTCACTTTGTATTATCAGTTACGAGTGCCAGAAGAAAAGATTCTTAAATTGTTGCCGTCTCAGGGAATAGTAATCTCGGCGGGAAAAATATCTAACTTAATAACTCGGCAATATTTAAGAGAATTTACTGAAGAACGAAATGCTATTTTAGAAGCGGGACTGGGCAGTACCAGTTATCACCAAATTGATGATACGGGGATGCGGGTTAATGGGAAAAATTGCTATGTATTCACACTCTGCAATCCTTACTATAGCAGTTTTTTTACCAGAGAGCGCAAAAACTCTGAAACAGTTCTCCAAATGTTAAACGAATTGCAGTTGGATCCAACTGAATTAGCAGTTGTTCAATCAGATGATTTAGTTGACAGTATTTTGCCTGACAAGAAGAAAAAGCAGCTCGGGGACTACATAGATATTTTGGTGGCTGATGACGCGGGACAATTTCACAACCAGACGAACCATCGTAGTTTATGCTGGATTCATGAAGGACGACACTACGAAAAGCTGACTCCTCTGGTTCCCTCTCATCAAAAAAGCCTGGCACAATTTCTCTCTTATTTTTGGATTTACTATTATCAACTCAAAGCCTATCAACAGCAAAGCACAGAAGAGCAGCGACAACAAAAACTGTTGCTTGAAACCGAATTTGACAAATTGTTTTCCCGTCAAACCGGATACAGTGCTTTAGATCATAGAATTGATTTAACAAAACAGAAGAAGCCTTATTTACTATTAGTTCTAGATTTTCCTGAAGTTCCTCTTGACAATAATGAGGCAGAGCGGACAGTCCGGGAGTATGTGATTAAGCGCAAAATCTCCAATGGAACCCGCACTCTACAGGGGACTCAGGCGTGGGAAGTGTTTTTGGCTCTGGTTGACACCTGCCGCAAAAACGGAGTGAATTTTTATTCGTACATTAAGGATCGAATTTCCAAATCTTTCAAGATGCCAGCGTTGTCCACGCTAATTCAACAGATGCAGCCGCCAAAACCAACATAAACATAAACCATTGACTCCAAGTCTCGCTTGTGTAGTTTCCACCTAAGCACCAAGGGTGTTACAGCTCCTTGTTATAAAGGACAGACTCATTAAGTGCGACATCAGCTCCTGTTTAAAAAGCTGCAGGAGCTACTCTCGTGTGGAAATCACTCCCCACCAACATATTGAGCAACTTCATAAAATTATATAACATAAGGGTAAAAAAATCTCCCAATCAAGGCAGATTCACTATTTGAGTTGTTCCATCCACTGTGGGGCCATCACCGGCGGTATCAGAACTCCGCCAGTGATACAGAGGTAGAACTACCGGACCGGTTAATAATGCCTAAGTGTCACTTTTAATTACACCCTTGTCATACTACTTAGCGGAGAAAACTCGTGCTAGCATCAGTTGATGTGGGCGTGTCTGCCAGGAACATTGGAGCGTTTTCTGCGTAGTACCGGCACACCAAGGCGCATTTTTGCACTTCCGCGATCGCGGACTTGAGGGGCTTACCCATTTCTGTGGTCATGATTTTGCCAAATTGAGGCATCCTGCTCCAAAATATCAGCGGCCTGGTTCAACCATTGAGCTTTTTGGGCGAAGGGTATGTGCCGGTAGTTATGATAAGCCTGTTGAGCAGTTGCTAGTTTTTCCTCAAGTTCAGCATCCGTCAGGGGTGTAAAGGGTTTGAGAGTTTCACCGGTGGTCGCCAGAAAGCTGCTCTCAACAAATATTGAAGCCAATTAAAGGATGGCAAACTGTTAAGTATAAGGTGTATGGGATAGGTAGAGTGACCCCCAGAAGTCGCGGCAGTTTCGTTTTGACCGTACCAGGCAAAAAACCGAAGTCTGTTCAACCAAAAGATTTTCAGAAGAGACGGCTACTCGTATAAATGGGGGCGATCTTCAAAAATTGCTATTTTTAGTCTGCTGATTGAGGCAGGACGGACGGAACGCCAGTATTGGCAAGACATGTGGCGCTATCGAGAGTTATTCTACTTCCTGGCGGGATATTTTAGTAAGATAAAAGCAAACCGCGATCGGGAATAGGGACTGTATCTATTGAGAGATTTAGGGTAAATTATGCTTCGCTGAGGAGCGATGACGGGCAAGATATGCAAAAACGAAGCCAATTCTTGGTAATATATACATCAGAGAGTCTGCTCAGGCATCCACTTCTGCTGTTTAAACAGATGTGGAGAGATTTACTCGCCTCAAGAGGACTAGCTTGGCGACTGCTGGTCAGAGATATCAGTGCCCAATACCGCAAATCTTTCTTGGGGATTTTATGGGCGTTTTTGCCACCAGTTGCGACAGCAGTAGGACTGACGCTTGCTAATAATGCTAAAGTAATCAACATTAGCGCTACAGATTTACCCTATCCCGCCTATGTGATGTTAAGCATGACCCTGTGGCAAACTTTTGTAGAAGCTTTAAATGGGCCAATGGAAGCCATTACTAAAGCCAAAGTGATGCTAGCAAAAATCAACTTTCCACGGGAAGCGCTGATTCTCGCCCAATTAGGTCAGGTCTTTTTTAATTTTGGCATCAAGTTAATTTTGATCGCGGGATTGTTCATCGCGTTCCGGATGCCATTACATTGGACAATCATTTTGGCTCCAGTTGCTCTGATACACCTTATTGCTCTGGGAACGTTTTTTGGTATGATGTTAGCGCCTCTAGGAGTGTTATACAATGATGTCTCTAAAGGGATGACTTTTATAGTTGGAATTTGGTTATTGTTAACACCAGTAATTTACCCGATACCATCGGAAGGGATCTTTGGGGCGATCGTGCGATTGAATCCAGTGACGCCGCTAATAGCAACGACAAGGGATTTAGCAACTAAAGGCGTAGTTTCAGAACCTGTGGGATTTTGGATAGCCAGTGGGATCGCTTTGGGTGGTTTGTTGGTCAGTTGGGTAGTTTACCGATTAGCGATGCCCTTTATAATAGAAAGGACGAGTGCCTGATGGGGGTGTAATTAAAAGTGACACTTAATCATGAACCGGTGATGTGGTCAAAAGTAGTTGGTCGGGCAGTGCCGGCAGTGCCAGCACTGCCTCAATATCGCCGGTGAACGAAGGCGCAATATTGACGCCCGAGATTGATATATGTTCAGAACGCGATCATGGCAGAAAACTGATGTTGAGAAGGTAAGAGCCTCAATAATTGTTAGACTGCTTAGGTAAGGGACGAATTTTCTGGGTTTAAATTTAGCCAATAGGATTGCCAATCATCATTAACTCTTAATATCCTTAAAGCTAACATATCATTAGCGTTTTCAACGGTCCACCAAGAACCTGTTAATTTCAAACGTTTTTGAATTACATAACGATGTGCGCTCTCAATCTTTCCAGATCCAATTGGTAAATTAGCATCAATCGCATCTTTGTAGTTCATGTATTCAAGCCGGTTTTTAATGTATCGTACACCGACTCTGACGGGAGCAAATTTATCAGCTATATGTTCTGGTTCCAGGCGAGTTGATAAATTATTTAATACTTTGAGAACCTGATTGTTTTTGAGAGCTTTTTTTTGTTTTTCCAGCCATTTTTTTTGTTGCTTTTCATTAGCTCCAGGAGCTGCTGCTGCTAAATATTCACATAGATGATAAAAATATATTAGATAGCTAGCACGTTCTCCAAACAAGCCCATTACCTGATTAACAATCCAACTGGCTCCATCTCCGATCGCATGAACTTTAGTCTTTTCACCTATCCCAGCCCTTATAGCGCTATGCAGTCATTTGTTTCCTGCGGAGTCTACGGTACCTACTGTACCTCCAATAATTGTTTTTTTCTGAGTAGGGATTTCCACAAGTGATAGACGAGCTTCTTTCCAACAACAAGATCTGGTTTTTCGGCGATCGATAATTTTATCATCATTGGTCGGAGTTTTTACAATTGGAATCATCGTGCCATCCATTTCTGCAATTAGAAGCTCTACTCCATCTCTATCGGTAATTTTTTCTGCTGGTTTTTGAGATCCTTTAACCGCATGTGCATGTTTTTGAGTAATAGCTTGGGCCGAACTAATCGGCACAGTTATACCGTAATGTTCTTGTAGCTTTTCAGGAATTTTTCCAAATGGCACATCGGCTCCAAAATCCGTAATTGCTCGTTGCAATGGCAAAGAATAACCTCGACAATGTATTTGGGCAGATGATGAAAACGGTCTTCGAGAAATAAAAGTTTCTTCTATAATTTGGATAGTTTCCAACAGACTATGCCAATATAGTTGCTTTTTTCTCTGACGGCGCATCCCCGGAGATTTTTCACAAGCTAAGGCTTTTTTTTCTCTTGCGAATTGGCCCAATCTTGAAGAGAATCATTTCCCAGTTTTTTGAGTTCCGAGATAATTTTCAACTCGGTACTGCTCGCTGTTTCACAATTATTATCCGGATTTTCCACAAGATCTAGCAGAGATAAAATACGAGCCGATATATTGGGATGAGCCTGCAATCTTAGAGCTAATTCCGAAGCGCTGCTGGTTAGTTCAACCGTTTCATCATAATTCATGAATTCAGACATATAGGGCTTTAGCTCCACGATCAACTTATAAATAAAATTATATAACATAAGGGTAAAAAAATCTCCCAATCAAGGCAGATTCACTATTTGAGTTGTTCCATCCACTGTGGGGCCATCACCGGCGGTATCAGAACTCCGCCAGTGATACAGAGGTAGAACTACCGGACCGGTTAATAATGCCTAAGTGTCACTTTTAATTACACCCATTCAGATGAACTGGTAGGAGACAACATGACGCAGTTATCATCTAATCCCAGGGCGCGTCGGGGAATGATTTTTCCCTGGCGCCGACTGTCTCCGGAAGAGAAAACCCGCTGTCATGCTGAACGAGAAGAATTGGATCGGCGTTGTCAGGTTATTTTTGAGCGCGATCGCCCAGAACTAATCGATGAGTATTACGACTGGTTTATCGTCATCGAGCCAAATAGTGAGGAATATTTCATTGAGAAAGATGAAATGATTGCTATAGAAAAGGCGTGTCAGAAATATCCTCATACTATGTGCCTCATGCTGAGGCTTAATGAAACAGGAGTCTGTGGGAGAATATAATTTCAGGTGAGTTTAACAGCAGGGCTGTAGGTAGCAGGAAGGGACGATCGCACTTCCTGGAAAAGATAAGAGAAGGGGCGATCGCATATTTTTTCCCGCCAATGATGAGCTTACGTGCCTGCATTTATGGGATATAAGTTCCCTTCCAATCTCTCGGAAAAGCCACAGCGATCGCCCGCCCGTTCGCTGCACTGTTGGGTTAGACATGGTAAGGGGAACGAGAAAGCTAAAGCTCTCAGCCTTGATTACTTTCTTCAGCTTTAAGAGCTGATATAAGCTGTAATACCCAACCATATGAATCTGCTGCTGACACAAGGGCGTGACTCCATAGCCGATAACCCTTGCTTGCTGAATAAGGTTGAATACGCCAAACTTCAAGTTCACCAACATGCATACCAATCTCATCGTGTATAAGGGCACACTTTTCTTCAATTATCTCTAGCTGCTTTTCTGAAGGCTTACCTGTTGAGCACATACTATAGTCAAACACATTCTCAACCTGGTTGATACCAAGTACAAGACTGCTAACTCCGTGCTTTACATTAGGAATTACAACTTCTGAAATCCATTCAAGATCGTATGCTAAAGTACCGAGTGCATCTGCTTTCATAATCCAAAACACTGCATGTGCCTCGGGTAAATTATCCCTAAGAATAAACTTGTAATCTGCATCAACACTTCGACTTACACCCCAACCAGGCAAGTCAAGAAGCCAAAAATCAGGCTGAACACTTTCAGTAAGCTTAACATCGTTCCAACCAGCCTTTCGAGTAGTATTACCAACATGGCCAACCTTACAGACATCGTGTCCAATCAAAGCATTGATCGTCTTACTCTTCCCAACTGAAGTTGCGCCAACCATTGCCAAATTGAGAGTCTCAAATGGTTGATCTGATGGTGTGATTCCCTGCTTTCGCAACCGTTCATCTAATGTGTTGCGAAGTTGACTTAACGATTTTTCGACCATAATTAATATTCCTCTAAGATCACAACGAGCACTAAGGTATTTGGTTAAGCTTGAATACCTTAATGTCGGTAGAACAAAGAACTCAGTGGAGCAGGGTTAAGAAAACTATGGTAACGATCGCGGCAGAGTAAGGGTTGCAGCCGTTTTTACCGTTCTTTATTTTTCCTGCTCTACTTACCAACATTAAGGTGTTAAGATCGATTCGCAACCCCCAAAAAGTATCAAGAAATACCCCTATCTTTTTTCGCTTTACCCAAAAATGTTGTTCCGAGATTCCAAAATGTTGCAATCAATTTGGTAACTTCATTAACAGCACGTGCAGCGTTCCCTGTAGCGTCTAGATCTTCTCTATGCCGTTTAGCCCAATCAATTGGCCCGTACCACCATGGAGTTGGTGGATCTTTGCAGGAGGGCTATTGTTCTCGGTGTACTTACGAGCATTTACTGTCATTAATCTTCTCCAGATTTTTACAAGTAGGTTTTGCTAGCTGGACCCTTTAGGGTTCGGCGGGCGGGGAGGCCGAGTACCAACTGGTTTTGACCACACCCGACAGACCTCAGCATGAACCTAGTCTAAAATTTCAAATAGCTAACTTGCCTTTAATTAAAATTAGGACTTATGCTAGAATCACATTAGGAATTTGAGCGACTACCGGCGATAGCATCACTTAAGGAGCAGTTTCCCTGCACATCACCTCTTGGACACAGACCTCAGCCCCGCTAAGGAGAGGTATCTGACACCGGTGAAAAAGCAACACCTGCGGGGCTTGCTTTCAGTCTGTAGCTTAATAAACATTAGGAGTTATGCTATAATCACATTAGGACTTGAAGCGACTACCGGCTATGGCATCCACTTAAGGAGCAGTTCTCCTGTACATCACTGGGACGGGTAGACATCTGACGCCGGTGAAAAAGCAACTCCCTGCTTGCTTTCCAGTCCCAGTCCGGCTAAAATCGCCCTTACGTCCCATTGTCAGCAAAGCTCAAACTAGCTGACCCTTAATAAACGTTATAATTTATGCTATGGTAAAACTAGAACTTTAAGGACTACTGGCTATGGCATCTCTTAAGGAGCAGTTCCCCGAGGCGGCACATCACTGGGACTTGGACACCCTCTACAAAGACCTCGCCTCCGCTAAGGGGAAACATCTGACACCGATGGAAAAGCAACATCTGCGCGGCTTGCTTTCCGGTCACAGTCCCGGTGGCGGAAAAGCTCCATAAAAGCCCCAAGGGTATTGAAGTTGACCTCTGTAACACCTTGTATCAGTATGTTAAGATTCTTCTGGGCAAGTGCGATCGCAAGATGGAGAACTGGAGAAATGTTGCTGAATGGCTTGAGGACGCCGGATATAAAAGTAAGTCGTCTCTTAAATCTGAAGGTGATTGCTTACCCCTAAAATTCTTAATAAAGAAAGCTAATCTAGTTCTTGACAAAAATCAAATTATAGTTGATATTAACCTGCGGATAATCGCATCCTCACCTATAGAAATTGAAAGCATAGAAGAGTTCAAACCCGACGACCCTGATGCGTGAGTGCGGCGAAGAGGCGGCGGTAGCGCTTCAGCGCACATTCCGCACGATAATCTGTAATGTCAATATATCCATTGAGAAATAATCATATCATAGAATTAGTCACAGCATTTATTTCTGTACCAGACTATCTCCAAGGCGAAGAAACTAGCCATATTCGCCATGAATATCTCGGCGGTCAAATTTTCGCCATGTCTGGCGGTAGCGAAGAACATAACCGCATTGCTGGTAATATCTACGCCAGTTTACTCCCTCACTTACGGGGGAGTGGGTGTAAAACTTTCATTGCAGATATGAAAGTCAACTTACCCATTCCTCAAAATACCGCCTCTCTCTTTTACTATCCTGATGTGATGGTGACTTGTGACCCCCAAGATACGGGTGTGGTCAAAAGTAGTTGATAGCTGGGTGCAGGCGGAGGGAACCCTCCGCTGCCCGATGCATGTAAAATAGCCCCTGCACGCTCCAGGCCCCTTCCGCTGCGAGGAGGGGGCCCGGAGCGTGGGCTTTGTTCATGTAGCCGGGCCCCTCGTTCTCACGGCTCTGCCGCCGTCTTCCGCATGCTCTTGTCCTGAAGGACATGCGCTGCGCGCACGCTACGCGATCGGCATGCTCCAGACCGCGGCCTGGTGGGAACGGGTTCGGGCGGCGAGGTCTCCTACCAACGGGTTTTGACCACACCCACCCACATGGGGAACGGAAGAGTCGTACCTGGGAACGGAAGAGTCGTACCCGGGAACGGAAGAGTCGTACCCAGGAACGGAAGAGTCGTACCCGGGAACGGAAGAGTCGTACCCGGGTACGGAAGAGTCGTACCCGGGTACGGAAGAGTCGTACCCGGGTACGGACGAGTCGTATTCGGGTACGGACGAGTCGTATTCGGGTACGGAAGAGTCGTACCCGGGTACGGAAGAGTCGTATCACATCACTCAAGTCCTGCTGAGAAGCGCTTCCCACCATCTCTCGGATATTTTTGGTTGCTTCGGTCTTCAATCATCTCGATTTCGGTTATCGCTGCTGGTAGTTTAGCTTCCTCATTGTTATAACTTTTGAGACTAATTTAGATATCTCAAGTGCTACCATTTGATTGAATCTAAAAGTTTCTAAGAATTTTTCGTCTCCATTGGTGACTTGAATTTCTCTACCCGCCACTGAAACGATTTTTACTGTCATCCTAAAATCGTGCTGTTCTTCTGAGATATTGACTTTGACATCGTAAGCATTGAACTGGGAAGTAGGTGAGATCGCAAGCACTTGTACGTTCATCTTTTTCTGGCAAAAATTGCTTCAGTAGTCCAATATTGGCAAAAGTTATCTTGAGTCATTTTGTATTTGGTCCCCTCCCAAGGATCGCGAATAAGTACATATCCCAGATCGTCGAGTCCATCAACGATTATAAGATGTCCTATTCCGGCGCTTGTTTCCCACAACATAGCAGACCAGGAACCTGTAGTATTTAAGGTTTCTAGAAGTTGCTTTTCAGTAGCACCGGGTAGCTTTAATGGACCTCCTTCCCACTGTCGGGACTCGTCCGATTCTAGGAGATTAAGAGCGCTAGCAAGTCCTTGGGAGCTGACGTACCATCCCAAGTAGCTTGTACCCACGCTCTCTGCATCTGTCGGTAATTTGATTTGGACATTGCTCATATTACCTCTTATTCTCGCAGCCAATACCTTCACATCCTCAAAGCGCAAGTCGATACCTTATCGCATTATATCATAGACTCAACCAACCAAACAGGTCCCTAACGGACAATTGTAAATCGCTGTGGAGGTGAGATAAACATTCAGGTAGAGGAAGTCGATCCTGGGGGCGATCGAATAGCTGGGGTTGTTCTCCGGGTGCAAATACCAAAACTAATTCTTCATTGGGATCTATTAACCAACCCAACTCCGTACCATTGTTAAGACAATGGAGAATATTTCGAGTAACTCTCATTTGACTTTGGTCGGGAGAGATAATTTCTATAGTCCAGTCTGGATAAGTTTCAAAACGATTCTGTATCCGACCAGATGCTTGACGGGGAATGCGTTCCCACAAAAAAACTGCCACATCTGGAACAATTGACGCCCCAGCAAAAGTACAGCGCAATTCTGGAAAAGCGTAAGCAATTTTGGGGTTCTCGGTAACTCGATTGATTCTGCTACAAAGCTTACTTTGAAGTAGACTATGCTCTCCTTGTGGCATGGGTTTCAGCAATTTTTCTCCATTGATGTACTCGGAAGCAGGTTTAGTCTCTGGAAGTTCCAGGAACTGCTCTAATGTCAGTTTAGCTGAAATTATTGTTGTTGTCACAATCGTCTTCCCCCCTGTAATTCTCTCTCTTCAATTCCCTCTCTTCGCTGTTAGCCCGCCGTTCAAACCCCCGCGTTACCAGGCGGGAGCCAGGTAACGAGGCTGAAGTCGGTTTTAACCGACTAATAACATAATATCATAATGCTTAGATTAATTGTATTTTACCTTGGTCGGGTTGGGTTTCGTGCTTCAACCCAACCTAATGCGCGATCGCTGACACATCCTCTTTAACTTTCTCCTGAAGCATTTTCCGAAACTCGGCGGCATCATAACCAGCACCCATGGCTTTCAGTTCTCCTTTGAGGCGCAAAATCTCTTCTTCCGACTGGGCAATCTCTCGATCGACCTCCGACTGATGCGTATAATAATAGCTAAAAACTGCATAAACCTGAGCCAGAGAGAGTTCCGGATGCTGAAAATAAATTTCTTCTGGACTCCAACCGTGAGCCTGTTTTTCCTGAATGAGCATGGAAATGCGTATTCTGGTATTAGCTATCTTGGCTCTCCCCCGATCGTCAAATTCTAGGTAGGGCCAAGATCCTGTCTTTGGTTCCAATTTTACTGTATTACTCATCTCCTTTTATTCTCCATTATCCATTTTCGGTGCTGGGATTGAGTTTCTCAGCACAACGACTTTACCGGCGATCGCACCTCAGACATCAGACATCATCATCACGACTTTTGGTCAGTGGTAGGTAAACAATCTGGTCTTGATATTCACCTTCAAATGAACCCTTCGCAATGAAAATCAACTCCTCTAGGTTTCTACCTATGCTTAAATCAGGGTTGAGAATAAAAATTCCTGGTACGTGACGACCTCCATCGAGATGATCGCGTAAATGTACAGGCATTGATTTGCGGTTATTCGTCACCAAGATAAAGTCATACTCTTCACACCAAAGCAGAATTTCTGGGTCTAATGTGCCTCTGGGAGGAACTTTAGGTTCTCCAACTGCCCGCACCACTAACTCAGCATCCCGTCGCCGCAGTTGACTGGGATAAAGCGGATTAACATTTTCATCCATCAGATATTTTAACGTCATTTTCCTGTTTCATTGCTTTTTGTGCGTCTCGGAGTTTCTGTAGTCTGGCCGCTGCTGGGTGCGGGTTTAACGCTTGAGCTTTACGTTGCTGGTGTCCCCACTCTAGCCAGTCTGCAATATAGTTGCTAACTGCTTCTTTGTTGTGCAAATAATACAGAATAGTCGCATAGACTTGTTCTAGGGTAAGTGATGTATATATTTGAGCGATTTCCTCTGGGGTGCGGGCTCGATAGATATACTCATGCAGGATGGTTTCAATCCCTATCCGCGAACCTTTCAGTCGAATATCATCTTCTGCCAGAAAGTTGAAGTAATCTTCTAGTTGCATTTTTCCATCATCCTTCAAATCTTGGATCCCGTTTCGCGCGATCGCCATTTCCTCCATTATACCTTTGATGGCCTTGAATAATCACCTCCGCCTATTTTACCTTGGTCGGGTTGGGTTTCGTGCCTCAACCCAACCTACGCGATCGCATCCATTATACCTTACGATCGCCTTTTTGCCTTGAACATTCTCTCCAGACTCAGGCCCACCACGCCCAATGTTACCAGTCCCACTCCACCCCACTGCCTCAGTTGCAATCTTTCCCCGATCGCTGCTTCTGATTCACAATTCATCAGTTACAGAATCATGTCTCCCGATCGACCTCTTGTTGCAGCCATTCATCTACAGGTTCTCCATCTCGACGCCGCAATTCAATTTTTATCTGCATCACTTCTTGGGAGCCTGGGGGTGCTGGTTGCTGATGAAAGACGATCTCGTAATCTGCTGGATCTTGATTGCGTTCTCGCAACCAATCTTGTACCTTCGTTGTTGCGAAGAAGGATTGCCCTTCCAGGAACATACGAGTAATTTGCATTTGCAGGGTATAGGGGGTATAACGTGCCATGTTCTTAAAATGCGATCGTCAACTCTATACGACTGACAACATGAGCTGTCTCACCTATCATAACATCAAATCTCATTCGTGCCAATGTTTTCATACAGTTCTCCCGCTTTCTCTGGATATAGCTTGTATTATCTCAATCTGGTGGGCGATGGGCATCACCTTTCGATCGCCCGTTGCTTTGGAAACCTAGAATCTTGTTTGTTGATAGTTCTGAGGCCGTGCTTGACAATCCATTTAGTTTCTTGAGTCGGTGATTCTTGTTGCCAACGTACACAAGTACTAATTACCCAGTTGGGACGAGATTTACTGGCATCATTTAACCAATTACCCACCGCACGCTGTACGTACTTGCTTGCATCCGATCGCACAAATTCCAAGATAGTTAAACCTAGTTCGGGATTTGATTTCAACGCTGGAATATGTTTGCACCAAACTCCTCTGGGTCGAGTTGCTTCTACAGCGCAGCGTCGAATATTAGGATCTTCGTTTTTCACCCAGGGAATGAGTAACTCGAAGCTTTTTGGTAAATCTTCAATCAGATAAGATCGCAGGAAATACCAGGCATATTCTTTGACAGACATATTCCGATCTGTTGCAAACCTACGCATCACTTCTAACCTTTTCGGCAAAGATAAACCTTTGTTATATGCAATGCTGCCAGCGCTCAAGCACCTGATCTTGTCTGAAGTATGATTTGCCAGTGCTTCAAACACTGCATCCCCGTTGTCACATTCCTCCAACATGTTAAAAATGGTTTCGCTAAATCCCTTAAGTTGCTCGATCGCGCTTCCATCTTTAAATTTGAGAGCCTCCCGATCGATGCGATCGAGATACCGTGCGCAACCTATTTCCACAAGAACATTGCCAAGCAAGGTTTGGATGTCAATAGCCAACCATTCCATGAGATTGACAGACTCTATTTTTCCTTGATGGAGAGCTTTTAATACCTCATCTGGAATTTCCGAAAGCTTCCTGGCGCCTTTTCGCTCCTTAAGTTTTTCAATTTGTAATGAATTCATCTTTTGGCAATCTCATTTAATTTTTTCGATGATACAGTTAGTCACTTCGCTGTTATCCCGGCGTTCAAACCCCCGGCTAATAGCTAAAGTCGGTTTTAACCGACTGATAAATAATGTTTAAGTAATTGTCGCAATATTTTTCCAAAATTCGATTATAACAGCGGCCAATTGAGAATGGTGCAAGATCTCACCATTGAATCTCCAGCTTTTCCCGAATATAATTTGACTGTCGAACATATTTTTCGCCCTGGCAATTAAATGGTTTGTTTGTTTTTCTCGAAACCGGGCATCGCCCGACCTTGTCCCTAGTTCGACGGATGCTCAAACCCTGATTTCTCATCTGGTTCTCAATGCCTGAAACCCCCTAGACCAGCGTTTTTGAGATCCCTAACTCCGAACTCACGTTCTCCCATCTGGGCAATGCTACTGGGCATCGGCAACCAAATACCACAGGGCATCAATGCCACTGCCGACATATTCTGAATCTTGGTGCTGTTCAATCCATTGTTCGACAGCGAGGAGAACATCGGGCTGATTTTTGCCCAATTTGCCCAAGGCTTCTGCTGCACTCCAACGCACTAAAGAATCTTCATCGTCGAGCCGCTGAACCAGGGCCTCCACCACCCGTTCATCCCTGGCGCCCAATTTGCCCAAGGCTTCTGCTGCACTCCAACGCACAGAAGAATCTTCATCGTCGAGCCGCTGAACCAGGGCCTCCACCACCCGTTCATCCCTGGCGCCAAATTTGCCCAAGGCTTCTGCTGCTCTCCCACGCACTAAAGAATCTTCATCGTCGAGCCGCTGAACCAGGGCCTCCACCACCCGTTCATCCCTGGCGCCCAAATTGCCCAAGGCCAATGCTGCTCTCCCACGCACAGAAGAATCTTCATCGTCGAGCCGCTGAACCAGGGCCTCCACCACCCGTTCATCCCTGGCGCCCAAATTGCCCAAGGCCAATGCTGCTCTCCCACGCACAGAAGAATCTTCATCGTCGAGCCGCTGAACCAGGGCCTCCACCACCCGTTCATCCCTGGCGCCCAAATTGCCCAAGGCCAATGCTGCTCTCCCACGCACAGAAGAATCTTCATCGTCGAGCCGCTGAACCAGGGCCTCAATTGCCGCATCCTTTCCCCTAAGGCTACCTGATATTCCTGCCATCTCCATTCGCCAATATCCTCTGCTTTCTCTTTCAACAGATGCAGCGCTTGCTTCTCAAACTTCGTGCCCCCGAGACTGCAAAGGGTTCCCAACACCCTCGCGCAAACTCTCCTGCCAACCTTCCCTTCATCACGTACTTCCAGTTCAACCAACTTCTGCAAAATCTCCTGGGACAGACCCCGATCTTCAACCTTCGAGTCTTCCGCCAGGCAACTCCCAGCAAATAACAAATTCCGATGCAGCCATTGTTCGTACTCGCTATCTCGATCGAGAATTTCCCGAATGGCTGTGGCCGCCTCCTTGGGCCTTTGCTGGGCAATCAGCAGCAGCAATACCTCCCGCCAATGGGAGTCGTGCAGATGCTCTTGGATACAAGCGCTGACATCGCACCGGTAATTAATATCCTGAGCGCAGAGGTATTCCTGAAACGTCTTATGTACGAAGGCGTAGGAATTGGTGCCTTGTTCGTTCAGCAGTCCCGTGCGTTCTTGAATAAAATCTACAAACCGTTTTGCCTCTTCCTTCCCATAGTGCTGTTTTTCTTGTTTTTCCCTTTCGATATCTTTGCTCAACTGGTCAATCAGTTCATCCCGGTCAATCAGGGTACCCCCCTCCTTATCCCCCCCACTCCCTTGGGTATGAATCCAGTAAGCCAGACTTTCCATCAACCTTCTCAGATCGTCCAGCCTTAAATATTCTAGCTTCTGATGATTGCTGAGTTCCTTATTTGCATCCCAGGAAGTTAACAGGGTCTCCACAGCTTTATCGTAAAGCTTGTAGCGTTCCCTGGGCAACTCTGCTTGATACCGGTGAATCAGGGCAATAATCGTCAGCAACAGCGGATTTCGCGCCAGCAGCTTAATGCGGTCATTGACATCAAGTGCTGCTTTCAAGCTCTTTTTGCGTCGCTGGGCCTCTTCTTTGTCCGGAACGCGGCTGTCGTACCACTTGTCGATAAACGCCTCAATCTTGCCATCCTCAAAAGACAGCAGTTGATAGTGGGTAAACTCCTCGGTGCGGAAAACCCCTCGTTCGTAACCTGCCGGACGGGAAGTGATAATCACCAGATTTTCCTTAAACTGTCCGACAAAAGCCGAAATCTGTTCCACCACCCGATGGCGATTAGTTACCACCTCATCCAAACCATCCAGCAAAATCAGCGCCCGTCCGTCTGAGAGCCAATTTTCAAAGAAACCCTCAGGCAAAACTTTCCCTTGCATTGTCGTTTCCGCCCTCTGCCGGACATAGTCGAGGATGCTGCTATGGGAACCTTCTGTCCAATCCTTCGCCAAATCCCGCATCCGGATCGAAATCGGCAACCAGTCCCCTGGGGCTAATCCCAAATCTGCTGGTTTTTCCTGGGCTAGCTTCGTGGCAAAGTAACTCATTAAAGTTGTTTTCCCCGCACCCGGCGCACCCAGCAGCACTATTTTCCGGGACTGGCCTGGGGTTAGTAACTGTGCCGCTGACAGCTTTCTGCCCTCTCCGTTGTGCCGACTCTTCCGGGGACTCCTCTGCTAACCAACTACTGGAACGGTCCTGCATCTCCTCCACATCGGGAATGACAAAAATTTGGGTAAGTAATGCATATTTGTCTTTCTCTTGCCCCTCCACAGCCACCCCCGCGAACTGGACATTCTCACACATGCGTTCCAGTTGCTCGCAATAATTCTTTTTGGCTGCCTTAAAGGCGCTATTGATATTAGTATTCTGTACGTAAGCCCTCTTAAATTCCTTCAACCAGGGATCGATCCTCCCTTCCCGAAGATCGATCCTGGGATTTTTTTCGGCAGCTACCCCCTTAAATCTCTCCACCAGAACGGGAACATCCGGTATTCCCTTTGGATAAAGGCGTTTTTGTAATTCATCCTCCCCCTCCTTGGGCTGTAAAACTTCCTTCAAGAACCCGTCGATCCGGAACTTGCCGATTAAATTATAATAATCACGAGAAAACAGCCTTTCTTCTAAGGGGAGTTTTCCCTCCTCTGCTTGGGCCCCGTCGATGCCAGCTTGTAATGCTTTTTCTCGTTCCATCGGGTTGAATTTTCTGTGGATACCCTTCCATAGAAGTACAATGCTACCAACTCCTCGTATAACTCCGGCGATCAGCTCCCAGACCATTGGTTATTCCTCCCAAAGTTACCTCGAACAATTCTATTATATCTTGTCGCAACTTCGGGTGCGGTCAAAACCCCTTGGGTTTAGTCCTGGGGTTATCCTGCATCTGCTGAAGGTATAAGCGATCGGCGACTCTCCCTTGGCCGCTTCCGCCACTCCCAGGGGGTATGGTCAAAACCCGTTGGAGTAGCCCGAACCCGTTCCCAGGCCGCGGTCTGGAGCATGCCGATCGCGTAGCGTGCGCGCAGCGCATGTCCTGAAGGACAAGAGCATGCGGAAGACGGCGGCGGAGCCGTGGGAACGAAGGGCCCGGCTACATGAACAAAGCCCACGCTCCAGGCGATGTGCGATGCGCGCGCTATTCGCACTGCGCATCGCACATCGCCCCCTCCTCGCAGCGGAGGGTTCGTTACCCGGGGAGCTGGCACCCAGCTATCAACTACTTTTGACCACACCCCTCCCAGGGTTTCGGCAGTGTCAACTGTTGCGCTAGAGTTTTGTACCTTCATTGGGGAGTATTGCCGCTGCGCGGAATTCAAAATTCTCTCATTCAAAATTCATTCCGGCTTTTGGAGCAAGGCTTTGAGCCACTATCCGGTTAGTGGATTATTTCTGCCGGGCTGCAGTAGTGGCCCACGTTGCACAACTTGTTCTCTGAAATATTGGTTGTGTTTAGCGGAACGCTAAACGTGGTCTTGTTTTGCTAAACGCGGAGTTTTTACTACTCAACGCGGAGCTTTTACTACTCAACGCGGAGCCTTCACTACCCAACGCGGACTGTTTGCTATCCAACGCGGAGCCTTTACTCCTCAACGCGGAGCTTTTACTCTTCAACGCGGACTGTTTGCTACCCAACGCGGAGCTTTTACTACTCAACGCAGAGCCTTCACTACCCAACGCGGACTGTTTGCTACCCAACGCGGACTGTTTACTACCCAACGCGGAGCATTTACTACCCAACGCGGAGCATTTACTACCCAACGCGGGAAAGTCACTCTGTCGAACGCAGTTGCCCTGCCCTAACTTAACCTATTCTACTCACAACCCAGTTACCTTATAAACCCCTCCCGATTAATTTACATTTCCCTAGACCGGGCGATCGGGGGACATTGGCGATCGCGTCTGTCGGGGCGCGATACCTCGTTTTCCGTCTCTGGCTGAAAACGAACCTTGGGAGGCAGTGTCTCCAGTTGATGATATAATTTTTATTATGAGCATTTAATCCGACATGATATGACTAGGCTCACCCGACCAAGAGCACACCTCTAGGTGTGCGTTCCCAGGCGGAGCCAGGGAACGAGCAAAGCCTCCCCTTTTACCTCGTTCCCAGCCAGAGACTGGGAACGAACCTTGGAGGCTCTGCCTCCAGTTGATGACAGCCATCATGTCCGGATGATTAACCATAATAAAAGATCTCTTGGATCTCTTGCGGTAGGTTGGGTTGAGCAAAACAACCTGGCTTAGGGCAGTTGAGTTGAGGCACGAAACCAAACCTACGGGGTGATATAATTTTTATTATGGGCATTTAATCCGACATGATATGACTAGGCTCACCCGACCAAGAGCACACCTAGAGGCAGAGCCTCTAGGTGTGCGTTCCCAGGCGGAGCCAGGGAACGAGCAAAGCCTCCCCTTTTACCTCGTTCCCAGCCAGAGACTGGGAACGAACCTTGGAGGCTCTGCCTCCAGTTGATGACAGCCATCATGTCCGGATGATTAACCATAATAAAAGATCTCTTGGATCTCTTGCGGTAGGTTGGGTTGAGCAAAACAACCTGGCTTAGGGCAGTTGAGTTGAGGCACGAAACCAAACCTACGGGGTGATATAATTTTTATTATGGGCATTTAATCCGACATGATATGACTAGGCTCACCCGACCAAGAGCACACCTCTAGGTGTGCGTTCCCAGGCGGAGCCAGGGAACGAGCAAACGAGCAAACTACGATTATTGCAAGCATTCTAATAACTGCTTGCGGGCAGTATCTAAAGCTTGTTTCAGCTTACTGGGATCCCGTCCCCCAGCTTGGGCCAGGTTCGGGCGTCCTCCCCCTCCTCCGCCACAGATTTTTGCAATTTCGCCAATGAATTTCCCTGCTTGCAATCCTTTCTGGTTTACCTCTTTGCTGAATGCTGCTACTAAACTCACTTTTTCGCTTTCCGGCACCGATCCTAACACTACTGCGCCAGTTCCCAGTTTTTGCAGCAAGGTTTCTGCTGACTTCTTTAATGATGCGGCATCCACATCCATCTGCGCTACGATGATTTGGTAACTCCCGACTGTCTCTGCTGTCCTCAATAATTGCTCCGATTTCCCGATCGCCAATTCCTGCTTGACAGCTTCTAACTCTTTTTGCGTCGCTTTCAGTTCGTTTTGCAAGTTGATTATCCGATCGGGCAATTCTTCGGGTTTCGCTTTCAGGCGATCGCCCAATTCCCGGACCACCTTATCTCGGACCTGCAAGTATTCTAGCACGGAACCTCCCGCCACGGCTTCGATCCGACGTATCCCCGATGCTATCCCGGTTTCGGAGATGATTTTGAACAAGCCGATTTCGGCGGTATTCTGGACGTGGGTTCCCCCGCACAGTTCCATCGATACTCCCGGATAGTCCACCACTCGCACTTCGGCACCGTATTTTTCCCCGAACATCGCGATCGCACCTTTCTCCTTAGCTTGGGCGATGGGCATCACGGCTATTTCAGCCTCGTGACCCTCGGCGATCCAAGTATTAATTCGATCTTCTATCTGCTGTAATTCTTCGGGGGTGACCGGACGCCCGCAGTTGAAGTCAAACCGCAATCGATCGAAGTCTACCAGAGAACCTGCCTGGGAGATTGATGCATCGACAATTTTCCTCAAGGCTGCTTGTAACAAATGGGTTGCAGTATGATTTGCTTGGGCCCGGCGGCGACAGACCCGATCGATCTGGGCCGTCACCCGATCGCCCACATTGAGGGTTCCCCGTTCTATCCGTCCCACATGCACGAAGAAATGGGATTCTTTTTGCACGTCTGATATGCTGACCAGAACTTCATCCCCCGACAGGTATCCCCGATCGCCTATTTGTCCCCCGGATTCGGCATAGAATGGAGTTTCCGATAGCAGGACTTGCACTTCCTCTCCTGCCCGGGCCTTTTCTACGGAAACGCCATTTACCAAAATCGCTTCTACTCGCCCGATCGCGCCCACTTGAGAATAACCCAGAAACTCCGTCCCGCCGATCTGTTCGGCTAACTTGTCCAGAGAACCTTGTACAGTCAAGTCAATAGTTTCATGGGCGTCTTGGGAACGCTGGCGCTGCTTGGCCATTTCCTCCTCGAACCCGGCAGTATCTACGGTCAAACCCCGTTCTTCGGCAATCTCCTGAGTCAGTTCCAAGGGGAAACCATAGGTATCGTAGAGGATAAAAGCATCGACTCCGGAAATCTGTTGGGGATTTTTCGCTAAAATCTCTGCTAGTAGCTTCTCCCCCCGTTCCAGGGTCTCCAGAAACCGCACCTCTTCCCGTTGCAGTTCCCCCTTCACCATATCTGCACCCTGGCGCACATTGGGATAGACTGCTTCCTCCAGGGCGATCGCCGTTTCAGCGACCTGAGTAGTAAACTCCCCAGTAATGCCCAGCAACCGTCCGTGGCGCACCACCCGCCGAATTAACCTGCGCAACACGTAACCCCTGCCGATATTAGAAGCGGTGACCCCATCAGCGATCAGATGCACCACGGCCCGGACGTGGTCGCCGATCACCTTCAGAGAAACTTGCGTCTTGGCATCACATTTACTATAGTCAATGCCTGCAATCTCTGCCGCCGTCTTCACGATCGGGAAGATCGAGTCCGTTTCATAGTTATTGGGGACCTGTTGCAGGATCTGGGCCATCCTCTCCAACCCCATCCCCGTGTCGATGTTTTGCTTCTCCAGGGGGGTGAGGTTCCCCTCGCTGTCCCGGTTGTACTGCATGAACACCAAGTTATAGAACTCTATGAACCGGGTGTCATCCTCCAAGTCGATGTTCTCGTCCCCCAGTTCCGGGTGAAAGTCGTAGTATATTTCCGAACAGGGACCGCAAGGGCCAGTCGGACCCGAGGCCCAGAAGTTATCCTCTTCTCCCATCCGTTGAATGCGATGTGCTGGGAGGCCTATTCGATCTCGCCAGATGGCAAATGCTTCGTCGTCGGACTCGAACACGCTGACTACTAGGCGATCGGGCGGTAACTGGAACAGTTGGGTCGATAACTCCCAGGCCCAGGCGATCGCCTCAGACTTAAAATAATCTCCAAAGCTGAAGTTACCCAGCATCTCAAAGAAAGTGTGGTGTCTGGCAGTGCGACCCACATTTTCGATATCGTTAGTGCGGATACATTTTTGGGAAGTGGTGGCCCGAGGCACTGGCGCAGGGCGCTGTCCCAGGAATATGGGCTTAAATTGTAGCATCCCGGCGATGGTGAGCAGCACCGTCGAGTCTTCCGGCACCAAGGAGGCGCTGGGGAGGATTTTATGCGAGCGCTGCTGGTAGAATTCCAGGAACTTGGCTCTTATTTCGCTACCGCTGAGGTATGGCGCTGGTGAAGACATGACCTTTCTCCCTATGTCGATCGCTTACTATAACGACATTCAACATCTTATATTGTTACCAGGGCATCGCCCACCATCGGGTCGCGCCGACCAAGCTTGAAACCGTTTGGGGCGAGAATGTAGGCACCCCAACCAATATTTCGCAAAGAAACCCGGTTTCTGGCGATCGCCAGTCCGCCCCCGCCGCCCCCTGGAGCCCCTTTCCCTGCGCCCGAGTTCCCTGCGAGTTCCCTTCCCCAACCTTACCGATACGCCCTCTTTACACAGTATCTAGATCGATACCCAACTCTAGCAACTTTTCTGCCAGCATTTGGGCACGTTGTTTTTCAAGTGATGCCTGTTCTTCGGCTTGTTGGGCACGTTGTTTTTCAAGTGATGCCTGTTCTTCGGCTTGTTGGGCACGTTCTTCGGCTTGTTGGGCACGTTGTTTTTCAAGTGATGCAATTTCAGAGCCAGTCAGGAGAACATTGCCTTCCCGATCGCACCAACGCAACCAGACATCCTGCCTGCCTTCAAACACCCCTGACCAGAGAGTTACACCCAGCCCCACTTCCTCTAGCCACGTTTTATTGGTTTCTTCGTAGCGCCTTTCCCTGAGTTCATGCACTCGCAATACTTTTTTCCCCAATTGCTGGCTGGGGTCATACACTATGTAGTATTTTACCCCAATCTTGGCATAAGTATTGAGTTTTTCTCCCAGTTCTTCGCCCTTCTTGTTCGAGACAATTTCTATTACCACTTCCGGTGGTTTCCCATAGTTCCACACCATGTAAGAACGGTTTGGCTTGTCCCACCAATCTTGCGGAACCGTTACATCCAAACTCAATAATACATCTGGCACGATCGCCGGTTCTTTCAATGTATGGAATAGACCGACATTTGCTGCTGCTAAAAATTTCTGCCTTGGCGGCGAACTGTAAATTGAGTTGGTCAAGAAGCGTTGTTGTTTTTCCGAGCACAAATTGTCCACCGGCGTATCATCCTCCGTGACGAGATTGCTAACATCTGGCTCCCAGCAGTCTGTCTTGGTTATCACTGCTTGTGTACTCATGAGATTTCTCCTAGATCGAGCGCTATTTTAATTTTACCTTATTTTCGGGTGATCGGGGGGAATTGTCGATCGTAATATTCCCAGATCGCCTCACGGTCACTTTCCCATGGCGCCGGGGCACAAAGCAGTCACATCTGACATCTTCGGGTTGCGCCGGGGCACGGCATCGCTCGCTCTTTGCTTCCTATTGCCAATGTAACAGACACGCTGACGCTGTGCCCTGATCGCACCCAGAGGCCCCCCGATATCGCACCCATCCCCACAGGCGATCGCGCCGACTGTCAAGGGGGCGGTTCCTTCAGGGCCACTGCCGCCCCACATCAACAATGGCACGGGCTATTTCTGGGAGAGACTCAGTACCGCCCAGCTCGACAAAATCCAGAGGTCTGTCAAACAAATATATCTAAAGCCTGTCTTCAGAAGAGATGGCTAATGGTATAAATTTACCTAATTTTAAATAAATGACTATCTTTGAAGTTAGCCGATCGCAGAACTTTCTGGTTAATCTGGCGGCGGGAAGGAAAAATCACCCGGGACATTTGATATAATAAGGCATATTTCAATCGCGAGCAGGATTCAGAAATGGAAGATTTACCCCAGTTAACAGGTCTGGCGACGGTGGTGATGGTGGTGAATGGTGCCCCAATTACCATATCAGTTAACGGCACAAATGCCCCAACTACCTCTGGTAACTTTGTCGATCTAGTGGAACGAGGCTTTTACAACCAAATTTCCTTTCACCGAGTGGTACGGGAACCAAATCCGTTTGTGGTGCAAGCTGGAGATCCGCAAAGCAGAGACCCGAATTTTCCCGTCGATCGGCTGGGAACAGCGGGTTTTATTGACCCGGTAACCGGTCAGGAACGCCGAATTCCTTTAGAAATTCAACCTGTAGGGGCAGCATTACCGATCTACAGTCAAACTTTCTCTCAGGCGGGAATAACGGCGCCGCCAGTGTTGCCAAATGTTCGCAGTGCGATCGCGATGGCGCGGGTAGGTGGGATTCCTGATTCAGCGTCGTCCCAGTTCTTTATTAATTTGGCAGATAATCCTTTCCTGGACGGAGAATTTGCTGTCTTCGGAAACGTGACGGCAGGAATGGATGTAGTTGACGAAATTCAACAGGGCGATCGCATTATCTATGCTGGGGTAACTGAGGGCATCTCGAATGGTCTAGTTTCGTCTCTGATTACCGATTCTGTGCTGCTGAAAAATTTGGTGAATGCTAGCAATGCTATTAAAGTTCCGGTTCTCACTAACTCCAGAAATGCTGGGTCGGAAAACATTCGGCTTTCAGCAAGCGATCGGGTAATTATGGCTTTAGGTGGCAATGATAATGTCATTGGTTCTAATAACTCCGATGTCATCAACGGTAATCGCGGTAACGATAGGATTCGAGGTCGCGCTGGGGATGATTTTATCCGGGGCGGATTGGGAAATGATACTTTAATTGGCAACAGCGGTAACGATTATTTAGTGGGGGATGCGGGTGCAGATATCCTTGCTGGCAACGGCGGTGCAGATACTTTTGTCTTGCGCGCCCGGACTGCTGTTTCTCCAGGAAATGTGGATGCTGCAGATAGCATTCTTGATTTCAATCCGGGTGGGTGGCGATCGCGGGTTTGAGTAATGCAAGTAATTTGGAATTTAATGCCTCGGGCAGTGACACGCTAATTCAACTGAGGAATGGGAATATTTTGGGCATTGTCGAAGATACCGCAGCGAACATCGTGGAGAATGCGACATTCATAGTGAGTGGCCGGGATTTAGGGATGACTATTGGCATCGGTAGGTAGAGTAGGCATAATAGATCAGTAGGGTGGGCATCGCCCACCTTTTGATTTCCTAAGGAAGGCGATCGGTTTGATATAATCGTATTGAAATTGCGAGAGTGATGCAGAAATGGAAGATTTACCCCAGTTAACAGGTCCGGCGGCGGTGGTAATGGTGGTGAATGGTGCCCCAATTACCATATCAGTTAACGGCACAAATGCCCCAATTACCTCTGGTAACTTTGTCAATCTAGTGGAACGAGGCTTTTACAACCAAATTTCCTTTCACCGAGTGGTACGGGAACCAAATCCGTTTGTGGTGCAAGCTGGAGATCCGCAAAGCAGAGACCCGAATTTTCCCGTCGATCAGCTGGGAACAGCGGGTTTTATTGACCCGGTAACCGGTCAGGAACGCCGAATTCCTTTAGAAATTCAACCTGTAGGGGCAGCATTACCGATCTACAGTCAAACTTTCTCTCAGGCGGGAATAACGGCTGCGCCAGTGTTGCCAAATGTTCGCAGTGCGATCGCGATGGCGCGGGTGGGCGATAATCCTGATTCAGCCTCGTCCCAGTTCTTTATTAATTTGGCAGATAATCCTTTCCTGGACGGAGACTTTGCTGTCTTCGGGAACGTGACCCAAGGAATGGATGTGGTTGACCAAATTCAACAGGGAGATATCCTTCTCTATGCTGGGGTAACGTCCGGCATAATCTCGGGTCGAGTTTCGTCTCTGATTACCGATGCTGTGCTGCTGAACAATTTGGTGAATGCTAGCAATGCTATCAAAGTCCCGGTTCTCACTAACTCCAGAACTGATGGCAACGAGGTGATTCAACTGGCGACAAGCGATCGGGGAATTCTAGCTTTAGATGGCATTGATAATGTCGTTGGTTCCGATAACTCTGATGTGGTTAACGGTAATCGCGATGACGATATCATTGAAGGTGGTGCTGGGGATGATTTTCTCCGGGGCGGAAAAGGGAATGATACTTTAATTGGCAGCAGCGGTAACGATTATTTGGTGGGAGATTTGGGTTTGGATATCCTCACTGGTGGCAGCGATGCAGATACTTTTATCTTGCGCACCTTTGCCGCTGAGACTGACGTGGATGCTGCCGATCGCATTTCTGATTTTAATACCGGGGAAGGCGATCGGGTGGCGATCGCGGGGGATATCGGTCTAACAGATTTAGTATTTAATGCCTCGGGCAATGACACGATAATTCAACTGACTAATGGCGACATTTTGGGTTTAGTGCAAAATGCCGCCACGGACATCGTGCAGAATGCTACATTCATAGTGAGTAGCGGGGATTTGGCGATGACTATTGGTTAGAGAGTGATAGGGTGGGCATTGCCCACCTTTCTTTCTATGATAATATCAATAGGTGAGTTCTAGGATCTGTCCCCCACAAGCTGTCGAACTCATGTTAAACTGCTAGCAGCAGCACCGAGTAAACGCCTGCACCGACAAGGAAAGACCAGAAGTAACTTTCGCGATGTTCGGGGATTTCTTCTTTGAGGACATTTTAGGATTATCCCCCCAGCTACGAAAGCCCAGAGAATCGCGATCGCCACCTAGTCAAGATGTATTGATTGTCCCAGCACCCAGCCCAAAATAATCGCGCCTGCTAACACCCAGCACCCAGCCCAAAATAATCGCGCCTGCTTGTGATGTTCTCGCAAGCTATAGTCGTTGACAATGAACAAACAGCAGCAAGGCGCTAACTAAGCCATGTTCTTCCGCATTTTATCTGTTTATTGCCAGTTGGGATCGAGCCCCAAGGTCTTCCTTAATCAGTTGAGGGATTTTGCCCTGACCTTCATATTCGCTGCATTGCCCGATCAGCTTTGCTACCAAACCCGTCCAACCCGTTTGATGATTCGCTCCAATGCCCGCACCATTATCGCCGTGGAAATATTCGTAAAACAGAATCAAATCCCGCCAGTGAGGGTCCGTTTGGAACTTTTCCGTGCCGCCATAAACTGGTCGCCTCCCCGATGAGTCGCGCCTAAAAATATTGCTCAATCGCTTGGATATTTCTGCCGCGACTTCCCAAAGATTCATCATCTGACCGGAACCCGTAGGACATTCCACCTTAAAGTCATCGCCGAGGTAGAAGTGAAACCGCTGGAGGGATTCTATTAGCAGGTAATTCACCGGCATCCACACGGGACCGCGCCAGTTAGAATTGCCGCCAAATAACGGCGTACTAGACTCAGCCGGTTCGTAGTCTACCCGGTATTCCTCTCCATTAACGTAAAAGATGTAGGGATTTTCTAAATGGAAGCGGGAAAGCGCCCGAATACCCCAGGGACCGAAAAATTCATTTTCATCCAGCAGTTTTGCCAGGATGCATCGCAACTTATCTTCTGTAACAACATTTTTGGGCGTTACGTAGCAAAGCGCTAGCATTCTCCGCGCCCCAACGCCACGTGTTTCCATACAGGCGACATTGCGTTTCAAGTCATAACGATTTTGGATGAACCACTCTAACCGTTTTTTGAAATTAGGGAGCTTATTTAAAACCTCCGGTTCCAGAGTCGTTACTGCAAATAGCGGAATTAGCCCCACCATAGAACGCACTTTCAAGCGTATTTGCTCCTGGTTGGGCAGGTGCAGCACGTCATAGAAAAATCTATCTTCCAGGTCCCACAATTGAGTATTATTTTCCCCTATCTTGTTCATGGCATCGGCAATATAGAGAAAATGCTCGAAGAATTTGCTGGCGATATCTTCATAGACGGGATTGTCTTGGGCTAATTCTAGAGCAATAGTCAGCATATTCAGGCAGTACATTCCCATCCAGCTTGTACCGTCCGCTTGTTCGATGTGTCCGCCAGTTGGTAGTTCCGAACTGCGATCGAATACCCCAATATTGTCTAACCCCAGGAAACCTCCTTCAAAGATGTTCTTGCCCTCCAGATCCTTGCGATTCACCCACCAGGTGAAATTGAGCAGTAATTTCTGGAAAACTCGCTCTAAAAATTGCTTGTCAGTACGACCAGACATTTTCCGCTCGATTTTGTAAACCCGCCAGGTTGCCCAAGCATGAACGGGAGGATTTACGTCACTAAAATTCCATTCGTAAGCAGGAATTTGACCGTTGGGATGCATGTACCATTCTCGCGTCATTAAGTCTAGCTGACGCTTGGCAAATTCCGGGTCGATCATTGCTAAGGGAATGGCGTGGAATGCTAAATCCCAAGCAGCAAACCAGGGATATTCCCATTTGTCGGGCATGGAAAGAATGTCGTCATTATGTAAGTGAATCCATTCCGCGTTTCTGTTGCCCTTGCGTTCTGCTGGCGGTATCGGGGTATCTGGATCCCCTTTTAGCCAGTCTTCAACGATATAATGAAAATACTGCTTTGTCCACAACATCCCTGCAAATGCTTGCCGTTGAATGTTGCGATCGTCTTCACTCATCTGGAAGGGCGAAATGCGCTGATAAAATTCATTTGCTTCGGAGATTCTTGTTAGGAATGTCCTGTCGAATTCCTTGCCCAATGGTTGGTTGGGGCGATCGCTCAGTCGCAGTTTAATTGTTTGACTCTGGCTGGCACCAATTTCTAAGATATAATTTGCCGATACTTTGGTGCCAGTGTTCGCGGGATTGACGGCATCTTTCTGACCCTTGACTACATAATTGTGGATGCCGTCTTTGACGTATGGAGATGGGTTTTCTGAACCGAATGCTCGTTGGTAGTTAGTTTCGTTTTCTGTAAACAAAAGTTCTGTCGGACCCCCACAATAGAGATAGCGTTGTCCTAGGGTTGGGTGCGAGGCTTCGACAACACCGGGTTGAATTAATTTCAGATTTGGTTTGGGTGCTTTAGAGTTCCAAGACCAGGTATTGCGGAACCAAAGGGTGGGTAATAAATGTAATGTTTTTGTTTCCGGTCCGCGATTGATTGCCGTAATTTGAATGAGAATATCTTCGGGCCCCGCTTTGGCATATTCTACAAAAACATCAAAGTAGCGGTCTTCTTTAAATACACCCGTGTCCAACAGTTCAAATTCTAACGTGCGGCGATCGCGCCTTTGATTCTCTTCGACCAACCAATCATAAGGATAAGCCCCTTGGGGATATTTGTACAGACCCTTCATGTAGGAATGAGTTGGGGTACTGTCAAGATAGAAATAATAGTCTTTCACGTCCTCCCCATGATTTCCTTGACTTCCTGTCAAGCCAAATATCCGTTCTTTCAGCATGGGGTCTTCGCCATTCCAGAGGGCGATCGCGAAACACAGTCGCTGGTGGTTATCAGAAATTCCCAATATCCCATCTTCTCCCCAGCGATAAGCGCGGTAATGGGATTGTTCGTGGGTAAAATAGTCCCAAGCTGCACCGTCAGGGCTATAATCTTCCCGCACCGTTCCCCACTGTCGTTCGCTTAAATAGGGACCCCAACGTTTCCAATAAGCTTGGCGGTTTCTGTCTGCTTCTAGTCTTTTTTCTTCCTGAGTCATGGTTTTATCAGTTTTCCCTTGTTACTGTTTGCAACTTAGGGGGATTAGGTAGCGATCGCCAAAATGGTATAAGACAATTTCAACCTCTGACAGCGATAAGCCCCTTCAGGAATCCCGATATCCGCCAGAATCAATTCTCCCGTTTTTTCTGGTAAAAGACCTGTTTTCGGTAGCCCTAGGGTCATCGTCCAACTTCATAAAATCCCCTGGAGCCTCTCCCGTAGTATAATCGACACCTGATGGAACATCTAGAGATAAAATGGGCGCCTTTATAATATTTGTCCAGTTGATTAATTCCCGTGCAACTCCCCCCCGTCATACTTGGCAACCTGTTCTACGACAAATTTAGCAACCTATTCGCTCATGGGATCCTGACGCCACATCAACTACATAATGCTGTACCGTTACATAAGACTTACCCAAAGTTACCCACAGGTTGACATCGAAGGCAACTTACTTCCTGCTTCACTCTGGTAGTGTCGGCACTCATCCAGTCCACAGGCTAATACCACCTAACTGGCGGCTTGCTCTAAATTCAACGATGCGTTCCGCGTCTCCCATGTCACATTCAAACCCGCAGTTGTCGCACCGGAAAACCCGCTCAGATAAAGGCATTTCGTCTTTGGAGGTGTGACACTGAGAGCAGGTTTTGGTTGAAGGATACCATCGGTCAACCACAATTAAGGTCGATCCATACAACTGACATTTGTACTCCAACTGCCGTCTGAACTCATAAAAGCCCATATCCTGAATGGCTTTAGCTAGTTTGTGATTAGCCATCATACCGGACACATTGAGATTCTCTATTCCTATTCGGCTGTGGTTCTTAGCTAAATAGGTCGTGAGCTTGTGCAATATGTCTTTACGGATGTTGGCTATCTTATGGCTGCGCCACGCACCCTCAAAAACCTCACCAGTTGATAGAACGGCTAGCGTTTTTATACCTAAATCTACTCCTACTACAGGATGAGGTTTTGGGTAGTTGACTGGCTCAACTTCCAGCCTAAAACTGATAAACCATCGGTCAGCAGTCCTAGATATGGTTACAGACTTTGGTTGAGAACAGATGAAGATGGGTAGTCGCTCATGTGTCCTTAGCCAACCGATCTTAGGGACTTTAATTCTAAAATGGTCAAGCTTGATGGAGCCATCTAGGGTGAAGCTGTCAGCGCGACCTTTCTTTTTGAACCTGGGTGGTTTGCTCGTCTTTTTGAATGCCCGTTTCCAAGCTTCAGCTAGCTGTCTCAGGGCATATTGCGGGGCGAAGAAGCTTACCTCGTAGTACCAGGGATACTCAGGTTTGACCAGGGTTACCAGCCATTTATGCAGGTCAATCGCTGTCGGAAACTTGATTTTATCCTCTGGATTGTCCCGATTATGGTCGAGTATCTGCAAGGTTCAAATTCAGTCCCCAGTTCCAAGCGTGACGGGCAACACCCGCGTGTTTGGCTAATAGCGTGCGTTGCTTATTGTTTAGTTTGAGCTGGGTTTTCAAACCGTATAGCATACATCCTCCACAACTTTTGCCATGCTATAAATAAGCTTCTTGTTTTTGTTGGAGCACCACGATTATTACCCAATCCGGTAATAATGTCCAGAGCGGTCCAATGATTTAGTTACAGCCTCTTACCCTCAAAGCTGCGCTCAAGGTTTGGGCTCAAGCTTCGTCATCCTCCACTAACAAAAGTCTCATAACCTTTGCTCGATGTCTCCTGGGTAGTACGTTCCCAGGAGAAAATGCTCAATCCTGAACCCTAGGCAACAGCTATCTTGGTGGACGCCGCCGTTGCAGAAAATCAGGAATATCCAATCCTGGTTTTTTTTCTGGCTCCGTCGTCGGCCCTGGTTTGGTTCTGGTAATTGGTCGCGGTTCCACATTAGCTACTCGCTCTCGACTAACTGGTGGGGCTTGCACTTCACCAGTGAAACCAGTAGCGATCACAGTAATTCTGACTTCACCCTCAACGCGGTCATCAATCACCGCACCAAAAATAATATTGGCGTTAGGATCTACCGCTTCGTAAATCACCTCAGCTGCTGCATTCACCTCATGCAAAGTCAGGTCACTACCGCCAGTAATGTTAAAAACCACCCCTTTAGCACCAGAAATCGAGGTTTCCAGCAATGGGGAAGAAATTGCGGCATAAGCGGCCTCACTAGCTCGGGATTTGCCCGAACCGCCTCCGATACCCATCAGGGCCGAGCCAGCATCTGCCATTACCGCTCGGATATCGGCAAAGTCTACATTAACTAGACCAGGAACTGTAATGATATCGGAAATCCCTTGTACCCCTTGGCGTAGAATGTCATCAGCCACGCGAAATGCTTCTTGGACTGGGGTCTGTTCTGAAATCGCCGATAATAGCTTATTGTTCGGGATGATAATCAGGGTGTCTACCCGGCTTTTCAAGGCTTCAATACCTTCATCGGCTTGGCTCGTGCGACGCCGTCCTTCAAAGGTAAACGGGCGAGTCACTACCCCCACTGTCAAGGAGCCCATTTCCTTTGCCACTTCCGCCACGATCGGGGCTGCACCGGTGCCCGTCCCACCTCCCATGCCAGCTGTGATAAAAACTAGGTCTGCACCTTCTAAGGCGATCGCCAGTTCTTCCCGAGACTCTTCAGCTGCCTTTTGACCGATGGCCGGATGTCCACCAGCCCCCAGTCCTCGGGTCAGCTTTTGTCCTATTTGCAGGCGTTTGGACGCTGCTGAGTTTACTAATGCTTGGGCATCCGTGTTGATTGTCCAAAATTCTACACCGGCAACTTCGCTAGCGATCATGCGGTTGACAGCATTGCCGCCACCCCCACCAACGCCAATCACTTTGATTTTAGCTATGCTACTGGGCACTATATTGTCATTTAATGCTTCTTCTGCAAGCCAGCGGCCATCCCGCGACTGGGCCATTTGGAATCCAGCGTTGCCAAATGGGTTGGCAGGCGTAGCCGTGTCCACTGCCTTTGAATAGGTAGATTTCTTTTCGCCATTGGAGCTTATATTAGTAAGCGGTAGCTGAGTCTGATTAGCAGGTGTCATAGGCAATTTAGTAATGTCTAGTCAATGACGCTGGTATGAGCGCAGCAGAAGACGGCGGTTTATGTCACATGGTAGCCTAAGGGCCACGGCATATTCAGCCAACAGTCTCTCAGAGTACTGTCACTTGACCTGCATTATATGCTAGTCTAGCGTGCTTGTCAAGTTACAGGTAAGTTCGGTTATGTGTATTCTATTTTACTGTATCTGACTTCATTTGAATTGAAGGTGAGGCGGGATTGGTGAGGTCAATGTAAGCAATTTGGCTATAATTTATCTGTGCTGGCAGTTGCTGCATTTGAGCTAGAGTCAAAATTTGAGTGGCAAACTGCGTTGACATTGAGCCAACATGAACTATCCCGATCTCTGTGTTCAAAATTATATTTCTGGGGTTTTGCCAATCTATTGTCAATATTTTCACTGAACAGCGGCTGATTGCTTGATACACTGCTTCCCAGTGAGGTTGATATTGCTCTGGTGAACCGATGACTGTGAGGTTGGGTAATGGAAATGACCCATTGACATTAGTATAGCTGTCTTTTGGCATCAACACCCCCTGTGAGTCTAGTAATCCTAGCATCTTTGGCTGTCCTGTCTCCTTAACGGCGATCGCCACTGGCTCTCGTTCGAGTACCTCGATTATCAGCCTGGGCGGTAATAGATGGCGACTGACTGTTGCCCTTGCGATCGGGGCTTTTGCGGACAGCCAAAGAGCAATCTCTTGGGGTTGCAGCCGAAACAGGGACTGGGGATAGTCGATCGGTAGCGCCTTATGAATCGCCGACCTTGAGAGCAATTTATTGCCAGCGATCTCTACCTGCTCTGGTTGACGGATCACCCAACCGGGCTGGGCGATCGCCCAGACAACACCGCCAGCTATGCCGCTGACTGCTACTGTGCGCCAGAGGGTCTGCAAAATTTTCAGACGCCTCGCTTGTCGCAATTTTTGACGCCGATGAGCCAATTGATCTGGAGAAACCTCTTCGATGATTGTCATCAATATCTTACGCGCTCGATGCACAAGTGGGGTCGCACGCTCCGGGAACCCTCCGCTACTCGCCGTACCCCTTGTCGCGCATCGCCACATGATTCTAGCTTTGGGAGCTATGGGTGTGATATGATTATAAGGGATAAAACTCGATATTTGTATTTTTCCGGCGACGAATGGCTGCCAGATAGCTTCACTGGGTCAATGCCAGCTTTATCCAGGATCGTCTTGGCAATGCCGTCCTGTTCTAACATGGCGATCGTCACATGTTCTACCTCCAACTGCTGATGTTTTCCGCGACGGGCAACATCCTGGGAGTTGACGATCGCTTCCCAAGCTTTATCTGTAAATTTACTGGAGTCTGTCGGCTGCATCGCTTGAACTGTGATGCTATTAGCTATCAGCTTACCAAAAATCAAGGATTAACACTGCCACCAGTCAGGGGGCTTACCGTATAACTCTAAGAACTGCTGAGTGTCGTCCGCCAGATGGTCAATTGCCCATTGTCTTACTTCTGGATCCCAGGTTGGTCTAGCGTCAATCTTTCTGCTCAATCTTCTTGCTAGCGGCTTCGTCAGCGTTTCCGGCAATTTTTTAGTTATCCGATATAAAGGCTTGACTCGCGACAGATACTGCTGGAGTTTTCCAGGAAAATACCGACCAACACTTTTATTCTGATACTCTATCGAATTGTGAATCAGCACCTTGGGTTCTAGACCCAAGAACTCGAAGCATTTTTCTATAGTAGCCTCTTGCTGAGCCACCAAGTCTTTTAAGAACAGCACCAGGATCTGATCGTCCCGGAAGTATTTTCTGTAGGCACTGATCTGCTTCCAATACTTGCTATATTCGATATAGGCAGGATCTTGGATAATTCTCAGATTGAAAGACCATATCCTGAGATGGAGGTCCCTCTGGTTTATCTTCCTACATAAATGCATCCAATGTGACTCCATCCGCATCAAGGGGTCGCGGGTGATATAAATAAGTTTTGCATCTGGCAAGTGCTTGGCTATACTGGGAGCGCTAAAACTCGAATTGTAGGTGTATGAAGTGCTGGCTTCGCCAATTACTTTTTTGTCTTTACCCTTCACGAACAGCGATTCATACCTGTCCCACCTCTGCTCGTCAAGGGTGTAATTAAAAGTGACACTTAGGCATTATTAACCGGTCCGGTAGTTCTACCTCTGTATCACTGGCGGAGTTCTGATACCGCCGGTGATGGCCCCACAGTGGATGGAACAACTCAAATAGTGAATCTGCCTTGATTGGGAGATTTTTTTACCCTTATGTTATATAATTTTATTTATAAGTTGATCGTGGAGCTAAAGCCCTATATGTCTGAATTCATGAATTATGATGAAACGGTTGAACTAACCAGCAGCGCTTCGGAATTAGCTCTAAGATTGCAGGCTCATCCCAATATATCGGCTCGTATTTTATCTCTGCTAGATCTTGTGGAAAATCCGGATAATAATTGTGAAACAGCGAGCAGTACCGAGTTGAAAATTATCTCGGAACTCAAAAAACTGGGAAATGATTCTCTTCAAGATTGGGCCAATTCGCAAGAGAAAAAAAAGCCTTAGCTTGTGAAAAATCTCCGGGGATGCGCCGTCAGAGAAAAAAGCAACTATATTGGCATAGTCTGTTGGGAACTATCCAAATTATAGAAGAAACTTTTATTTCTCGAAGACCGTTTTCATCATCTGCCCAAATACATTGTCGAGGTTATTCTTTGCCATTGCAACGAGCAATTACGGATTTTGGAGCCGATGTGCCATTTGGAAAAATTCCTGAAAAGCTACAAGAACATTACGGTATAACTGTGCCGATTAGTTCGGCCCAAGCTATTACTCAAAAACATGCACATGCGGTTAAAGGATCTCAAAAACCAGCAGAAAAAATTACCGATAGAGATGGAGTAGAGCTTCTAATTGCAGAAATGGATGGCACGATGATTCCAATTGTAAAAACTCCGACCAATGATGATAAAATTATCGATCGCCGAAAAACCAGATCTTGTTGTTGGAAAGAAGCTCGTCTATCACTTGTGGAAATCCCTACTCAGAAAAAAACAATTATTGGAGGTACAGTAGGTACCGTAGACTCCGCAGGAAACAAATGACTGCATAGCGCTATAAGGGCTGGGATAGGTGAAAAGACTAAAGTTCATGCGATCGGAGATGGAGCCAGTTGGATTGTTAATCAGGTAATGGGCTTGTTTGGAGAACGTGCTAGCTATCTAATATATTTTTATCATCTATGTGAATATTTAGCAGCAGCAGCTCCTGGAGCTAATGAAAAGCAACAAAAAAAATGGCTGGAAAAACAAAAAAAAGCTCTCAAAAACAATCAGGTTCTCAAAGTATTAAATAATTTATCAACTCGCCTGGAACCAGAACATATAGCTGATAAATTTGCTCCCGTCAGAGTCGGTGTACGATACATTAAAAACCGGCTTGAATACATGAACTACAAAGATGCGATTGATGCTAATTTACCAATTGGATCTGGAAAGATTGAGAGCGCACATCGTTATGTAATTCAAAAACGTTTGAAATTAACAGGTTCTTGGTGGACCGTTGAAAACGCTAATGATATGTTAGCTTTAAGGATATTAAGAGTTAATGATGATTGGCAATCCTATTGGCTAAATTTAAACCCAGAAAATTCGTCCCTTACCTAAGCAGTCTAACAATTATTGAGGCTCTTACCTTCTCAACATCAGTTTTCTGCCATGATCGCGTTCTGAACATATATCAATCTCGGGCGTCAATATTGCGCCTTCGTTCACCGGCGATATTGAGGCAGTGCTGGCACTGCCGGCACTGCCCGACCAACTACTTTTGACCACATCACCGGTTCATGATTAAGTGTCACTTTTAATTACACCCGCTCGTCAATGCTATCTGCAAACATATTTGGCTCTTTTAGGTCACTCATAAACACGTCCGGATGCTGACGTAGAAGATGGTACAGTTGAGTTGTACCACACTTCATCGCACCAATCACTAAGAAGTTGGGTTTCATAGAACTCTTATCAGCAATAAATATGAACAAGGAGCAACAAGCTTCATTCTGCTTGCGTTTCCCATTCCCAGGCGATCGGGAGCATCTCACTTTTGCCTTTTTGCATTAAACAATACTAATTGCTAATGGCGAATGGAAAATAGCCCCATTTTCAATTTTCAATTTTCAATTCTCGGTAGTGATAAACATGTAGTGATGTGATGGCTAGTCTGTCCCAATAGGTGTGGGGATGTGGCATTTTCAATTTTTCGGCTGGGACGTCAATGCCTGAAATATCGTTATTTGACTTGCCGTTGGATGCCACTATTGCGATCTCCGTCTGAGCTTTCTTGTGCTAACATCACTACTTGTGACCCACTACCCAATTCTCGATTCTCAATTTGCCAAACTTTGTGTACCCGGGATTATCTCAGTCTAACACCGTCTAACACCATCGTCAGTTCATCCACTAAGCAAAAATACTCATTACCAAACCCCTCCTCCCTTTGCCTTCTTTGCTGATTATACATCAAACTGCACCCGCAATACATTAAATTTTTCAGCGAAGGCCAGCAGCATGTGTTCGACAGAAATATACTCGTCTTCCCATGACATCCGCGCCTCTTCTGCCATATCCAGCATCACGTCCAAGCCCCGTCCCAGGTATAATTGCTCGACATCTGGGGATTTTTTTGGCCGGGAGTCAAATAGTTCTAGCTGTTGAGATCCCCGGGTAACGACCCATCCGCTACGCAGTGCGCGAACGATGTACTCGGCGAGCGCTACTCGCACTACGCCACGCTGCGCGAAAAATCGCACATCGACGGCTCATCGAGAGAAAAAGCATGCCCAGGCCGAGAGCTTTTAAGTTATAGTTGTAAACAAACTAACAATCCCAGAGTACAGGTATGAAAAAGTTTCTAGTTCTGAGCTTGTTTATATTGGGGCTGTCAATGGCCCTGTTAAACTTCAAAGGTCTGGCCAGATCGGGAGAGTTTCAGTCGATCGTACTGGACTTTCGGGAAGATCGAGCGGGCCAGATAACTGAGCAGGTGTGGGCGATCGCGGATCGATACGGGGTCACCCCCAGACTCAACAGCATATTCTCAGATGCAGACAATGTCTATATTGTAGAGGGCGATCGGGCATTGCTGAAGGCCCTGAGAAGGTCCGAACTAAAGGATTACACGGAATACATCGAGCCTAACTACGTCTACCAGGCTAGCTTAGTACCCAACGATCCGGAATATCCCAAACAGTGGAATCTTCGCAGCATTAACGTTGAACCAGCTTGGGATGAAACTAAGGGGAATGGGGTGACGGTCGCGGTGCTGGACACGGGCATCAGTAGAGTTCCTGACTTAAAAGAAACGAAGTTTGTCCAAGGTTACGACTTTGTCAACGATCGCATTGAAGCATACGATGATGTCGGTCACGGTACCCATGTTGCCGGTACTATAGCCCAATCCACCAATAACGACTATGGCGTGGCTGGCATCGCCCACGAAGCTAAACTCATGTCCCTAAAGGTGCTGTCTGCCAGTGGCAGTGGCACAGTTGCGGATATTGCTGAAGCGATCAAATTTGCCGCCGATCGTCAGGCGGATGTAATCAATATGAGCTTGGGTGGCGGTGGCGAAAGCCAACTGATGAAAGAGGCGATCGATTATGCTCACCAAAAAGGCGTGACGATCGTGGCAGCATCTGGCAATTCCAATCAGAATGCTGCTAGCTACCCTGCCCGTTATCCCCATGCGATCGGCGTTGCGGCGATCGGTCCAGCTGGGGAAAAAGCTCCCTACTCTAACTTTGGAGCTGGCGTAGATATCTCCGCCCCCGGTGGGGTAGTCACAGAAAAAAGCTCTAGTGGTGGGATTCTCCAAAATACGATCGATCCAGAAACTGGCAAACCGATTTTTGCCGCTTACCAGGGCACTAGCATGGCCTCTCCCCATGTCGCCGCTGTGGCCGCTTTGGTGAAATCAGCAGGTGTAGAAAACCCTGATGAAATCCTAGAGGTTCTCAAGCAGTCCTCCAGAAAAGTGGCAGAAGACCCACTTAATCACTTTGGCGCAGGTCATCTGGATGCGGCAGCGGCTGTTAAACTCGCCTTGCGAGGACAAATTAATTTCCAGGATTTCTTCCGCTGGTTACGGGATAACGGCTATCTCAATCCTGGCTTCTGGATAGATGGCGGTGCCGTGGCACTCCTGCCTAAAATTGCGATGATCTTGGGTTCCTATCTGCTAGCCTGGTTACTGCGGTATTATTTCCCCTTTGGCTGGAGTTGGTTCCTGGCTACTGGTCTGGTTGCTGGCAGCAGTGGCTTATTCGGACTGCGCGGCTTTTATCTGTTCGACCTGCCGCAATGGCCGTTCCGGATGATGGGCAGTTCCATTCCCGAACTGGGTAACGCCGTTACTGGCAGCACTTTGTTAAACCCCCTGTTTGCCAGTATCCTCATCCCAGCTGTGCTCGTGCTGTTGCTGTTGGGACATCCTCGCTGGAAATGGTTTGCCATTGGCACAACTCTGGGAGTCGCTAGCTGTTTGGCAGTGAATGCTGTCGTAGACCCAGGGATGTTATGGTTGGGTGCTGGCATTCCAGCCCGTCTCTTCTTGCTGGTGAATGCTCTATTATGCTTTGCACTGGCCCGTTTAGCTGTGAAAGGAGAAGGGAAGCTGGCATGAGCATTAACGTCACTGGCAAGATCGAACGCAAAGGATTTGGTCCGGGCACTTGGGCTCTGGTAACTGATGAAACTACCTATGAACTTAAAGATGCCCCGGCTGAGTTATGCCAAGCCGGACTAAAGGTCAAAGTTGCTGGTATTGTCCGAGATGATGTCATGACTTTGGCTATGATTGGTCCGGTTCTAGAAGTTAACTCCTTTGAATTGTTGGAATAGTGGAGGTAGGGGCAAACTCATCTTATTTTTGAGATGAGTTTGCCCTGGAAATCATCCCCGGTATGGTTGCTAGTGCTTTTGGGTGTTGTCAAAAGTAGTTGATATCCTGGCAAAAAGGATTGCGCTGCGCGTACAAGCTACCCTGCGGGAACGACTCGGGCAGATTACAGCGTAGCGAACGTAATACGAAAATTGCGTGTTATATGTAATTATTAGTAGTACAAAGGCGGGAGCCGACCGGGCAAATTACAGCGTAGCGAACGTAATACGAAAATTGCGTGTTATATGTAATTATTAGTAGTATAAGAGCGGGCGGGAGCCGCTTATCAACCGGTTAAATAGTCAGATATGACCTTTTCTTTACCAACTGGTTTTGACCCCACCCAGTGCTCTTGTATATTTAGCCCCTTGGCTTTTTGCTCCCAATTAAGCAAAAGGCCAGAATATTGAATAATTTCGTATCGTAATTCTATGATAATTTACGGAATTCCAAGAGTTTTCCGATGGCGAGGTAAATAAATTTGAAGTTTTATACTGTAACCTTCAACCTTGAACTTTTATACTCGATCGGTCAGACTTCATCTGAGGAGATAGAAGTCGATCGCTGAGCAAAAACCCCCAGTCTATCAGCTGGGGGAGATAAATCAGGGTGTATCTACCATTCTTTTGTTCTCGGGTTTGCCACTACCATCCGGATAAATTTCAGCTCGCGGTAGGGTAATTTTTGGGGGTGCATATAAGAGCAACTTTTTGGAGTGCTAAAGAGTCTAATTACAATTTGGCAATCTTGTACCTGCGACCAGGGCATGGGAATATTGGGTGCTTGGACTTCCCTGAATCTTATGGGAAGGCGTGGAAATTGAGACTAAATAAAGCTGTTAACGGGAATTTGTCAGTTGCGTAGGGCGGGCGTCTCGCCTGCCCGTCAGTTGTCAGTGGGTGTGGTCAAAAACAGTTGGTACGGGGAGATCCTCGCAGGGTGCAGGGCGAAGATATGTTATTTTATGTCATAATTTGCTTCGCCCCTACAGGGTATCCGACAGCAGGGAGGGCCTAGAAACGATCAACGGGTTTTGACCACACCCGTTGTCAGTTGTCAATTTGAATGTAGCACGAAGCCTCGATTTGAGAAGCAAGCAGGAGTGCAGGTGAAGTGTGACTCAAGAATTTCATCTTTCTGTGACCCCGGTGGGAGCAGATACCTATTTAGTGCGGACGGAACAGGTGGCTCGTGGCGTGCCACTGGCAGAAGAGCAAGTTGTCTGGCCAGTTTCTGATTGGTTAAACCGGGCTCGTCAACTCTATTTAGACCCAATACAGGGCTGGCTAGAGACCCCTGTATTATCAAACTCAGAACCCGCTCTCCCTGTAGCCCCCGGGGGAGCACGACCAGCTCATTTATTGTCTCTGGGTCAGCAGCTCTATGAAGCTTTGTTTCAGGGGACTATTCGCGATAGTTGGCTGATCGCTGGGGTGCTAGCCCAGGACCGGGGCGAAAAGCTGCGGCTGCGGTTGGGACTGAAAACGTCCGATCGATGTCTCCTGGGTAGTAAGTTCCCAGGCGGAGCCTGGGAACGAGGTGCTCCCAGGAGACATCGAAGCCGTTTGGCTCGCTTGCCTTGGGAGGTGCTCCATGATGGCTCTCGCCCTCTTGCTACTGGCACGGATGTGGTGTTTTCTCGCTATCATCCGGTACATATCTCTTCATTTAATGGCTCTTCTGAACGGGAGTTATCAGCAGAGCGCTTAAAGATTTTAATGGCGATCGCGGCCCCGAGCGATCGAGAAACTCTGGAGCTGGAAAAGGAAGCCCGCAATTTGCAAGCGGAACTGCAACTGGCGAATGGGTCTGTTGGCCAAATTCAACTGACAATCTTAGCTCAGGCAGACCGGGAGCAATTGACCCAAGCATTGGAACAAGGGAAATACGACGTTTTTCACTACGCGGGCCACAGTAACCTGGGGGTGTCTGGGGGAGAGATTTACCTGGTCAGTGGCAGAACTGGTTTGACGGAAAGGTTAAGTGGGGACGATCTGGCGGGGTTGCTAGTTAATAATGGCATCCAGGTGGCGGTGTTGAATTCCTGCCGCAGTGCTGATGGGGTGGCCGAGAAGGGCGATTCGTCTGCGAAGACGCTACGCGATCGCAATTTGGCAGAAACCCTGGTTTGGCGCGGTATTCCGGGGGTGTTGGCCATGGCCGAACGCATTCCAGATCGTGTGGCCCTCACTCTCAGCCAGCTGCTTTACCGCAACCTCAAGCAGGGCTATCCGATTGATTTGAGCCTGTCTCGTGCTAGACAGGGACTGATTTCTGCTTACGGTTCTCATCAGCTGTACTGGGCTTTGCCTATTCTTTACCTCCAGCCTGGGTTTGACGGTTGTCTTACCTCCAACGGCTCCCGGGAATGGGATTGTCTGTCTGCTGAACCAGAAGATCTTTTGTCCGATGGGACGATTCTGCCAGATGGCGATCGCTGCGCGAAAAATCGCACCAAAGAACTTGGCTTATACCAGGAGGCGGTCTCTGACAAGGATAATGATTTACTGGCTGACAACAATTTAGGCTTGACCTTATATAGTCAAGGACCTATTCATGATGCGATCGGGGTCAATCAGCTAGCTGCTTCGATGTCTCCTGGGAGCACTCGTACTACCCAGGAGACATTGCCAGCTAATCTGAATTTTGCTGATGCCCATTATAACTTGGGAGTGGCTTTTTACGAACAAGGACAGCTCGAACAGGCGATCGCCTCTTACCTCAAGGCGATCGAAATTAATCCTGACTTCGCTGATGCTCACAATAATTTGGGCATAGCTTTCTACGATCTGGGACGCATTGATGAGGCGATCGCCGCTTACCAGCAGGCTCTTTTCATTGACCCCCTCCACGGTAATGCTAACTATAACTTGAATCTCGCCCGCCTGTCTGGATCCCCGCTCTCAGTTGCTGCGCCCACTAAGACTCGGGATCTGAAAGCAGAACAATTGTCAGCCGTTCTGGAGAGCGGGAATGAGAATTTATCTCAAGAGCAAATCTCAATTGAGAGTAAGTTTTTGAAATGGCTGTGCTTGGGGATGGGGGTAACTGCTTTATTTTTGTTCTTCGGGTTGTTTCGCTGGCAGCCTAGTTCCCGGTTGGACCCACTACCTCCCTACCTGGAGCCTACTCCGGAGACATCGAATGCTAATTCTGACTCTTCTAATGATAACATAAATATTACAGATCGCGCCGCTCAACTTTTCCGTGAGGGTAAGATCGACCTCGGGTCAACTGAGGTGGAAAAACTCTTAGACTCGGGCGTGCTCAACTTTGCTTTGGCAGCGATCGCTGCCGTGCCCAAAGATCAAATTAATCACTCCCGCATCAGTTATCTCCGGGGCCGACTGGCATGGCAGCAGATCCAACAAGGGAACAGCAACTACAGCTTGGACGATGTGCGACGTTTCTGGGAATGGGCCGCCAAGCAGGAAGGGGATAACCCTATTTATTACAATGCTCTTGGTTTTGCTTATTATGCTCTTGGTAATCTGGATGCAGCTTACTCAAGCTGGATCCAGGTACTGGAGTTGATTAAAAATTCCCAACTACCTGACCAAAAAACACAAGAAGTTTGCCCTGTTAATCAAGATGGATTGACTGCTTGTGCTGGGTTAGCTCTTGTGCTTTTCAAATCTGCCCAGAACTTACCTCCCGACCAACAGGATCCTTTGGGAGATCGGGTTCAATCCTTGCACCAGCAGGTTATCCAAGCCGATCCTACAAATTTTCAGCCCCTGGTCTTAGCTAACAATAACTGGCTCTGGACCGAAACTGCCATCGCTGATTGGCGAGCGCTATTTGTTAAGAATGAGAATTAAAAATTGAGAATTGCTTCGAGTCAATTAAGAAACCCGGTTTCGCAGTTTCTTTATGTCATAATTGGTCGCCCGAATGCTTCGCCCCTACAGGGGTATCCGACGGCTGGGAGGTCATAAACGATCAACGGGTTTTGACCACACCCGCCAGCTAGAGACTGCGAAGTTCTCACCATCAGACGAATTTCTTGTGACAAGCCATTCTCCAATGTTATGCTGTCTAGTAATATTACATTGGATTAATGTAATATTACATTGGATTAGGATAAGATTACATTGGCTTAGAGTAAGCCAGCAATAGTTAATTGTCAGCCAACTGATTGTCTTGCTGCGTGTTGAAATAGCTAATGAGTTGAAATTACTCGCTCCGGGGCTCCCGTTAAATATACGTAAGTTCGACAGTTACTCTCTTCTAAGGTGTCGATTTGCCTCAAAAGTAATAGCATAACGCCAATTCAAGCGCAGAGCAAAACTCCCATCTTGCAGCATCAGTTGCAGCATCGGAAAACCCCCGATCGCCCAGGATGCCGGAGAAACAGCCGGAACAAAAGCCAAAGGCAACCATTGTCCGGCCAAGAGATGTTTACATGAGTAATTAAGTAAAAATTACGATGGCAAATCTGTCAAAAGTAGGGTTTAATATAGAATATACTTCTTATGAAAGAGGCAGAAAACCAATGAAGAGACTATAAGAAACCTATCTACCAGACTTTCAGTGGGATCTTTGAGGCTAGTTGCTGGGGCCATTATTTTCCCATAGACGGACAACTGCTGGGAAATCAAAATCGCAGCCACAATTACCACTTCACTACGGAAATCGAGTCCACTTTTACTTATGAAGGAGGAGAAGTTTTTAACTTTTTGGGAGATGATGATGTCTGGGTTTTCATTAATAACAAACTGGCGGTCGATCTGGGTGGAATTCACGGTCCTGTAAGTGAGAGTATTAACTTGGACAGTCTCGAAATAGTTGTGGGAGAGACTTATCCTATCAAAATTTTCCATGCCGAACGAAGAACTATCGGAACTAATGTTACCAGTAAAGAGTTTGAACTAACAGTTGTAGAAGCCGGACATAACCGGCTTCCAGAGATCGCGTCTACCCCTCGGGAACAAGTGCGATTGGGAAGTGATTATCTCTATCAATTAGAGGTGTTTGACCCGGATAATAATCCGCTGGAAATAACGCTGTCAGGCCCAATTGGGATGGAAATTGATGGGGATGGATTGGTATTCTGGCGACCTACTGCTGTACAATTTGGACCGAATGAGGTGGCGATCGCGATCGCGGACTCCCTGGGAGGGGTTACCCGACAAGAGTTTACAATTAATGTCACATCTCAAGATACAAACAGTCCGCCGTCAATTACATCGGCCCCGAGTTTCGGGGCGGTGGCGGGACGAGAATACTCATATAATTTGACCGGGACTGACCCGGATGGGGACTTGCTATTGTGGGAACTTACAAACCCCCCGGCGGGAATGACGCTAGATCCAAAGTCAGGGTTTTTACGCTGGACGCCTGAGGTCTATCAGGTAGGAAATTATCCCATTGATATCCGGTTGTTAGATAGTCGCGGTGCCTTTACGGGTCAAACTTTTGAAATTGATGTGAGGGGTGTAAACACTCCACCCATTATTATATCACCGCCAATTACTGCCGCCGCAGTGGATAATCCTTATGAGTATCAGGCGATCGCAACGGATGCGGAAAATGATATTCTGACTTATAGCTTGACAGGTGCAGTACCGTCGGGGATGACGATTAATAGCGCCACGGGATTGATTTCATGGACGCCGCAGAATTCTCATGTAGGGTTGGAGAAGGTTTCGGTCCTGGTCTCAGATAGTTTGGGGGCGATCGCGTCTCAAGATTATGGCATAATGGTAGAGTCGGTAGCGGCTAACCTACCTCCAGCAATTACGTCAGTGCCGATCTACGGTGCGGCGGCGGGAGAGGTTTATTCCTATATGAGTAACACCCCTCTGACAGTAAAACATACCACAGTTACTGCTTTAAGAGCCCCCCGAGCAATGACACCAATTTCACCCTCGTTCACCCTCGTTCCCACGGCTCTGCCTGGGGCGCAGCCATTCCTTTTCAAAGTATAGTTACTGGCTTTTTCCGGAATGTCGTTCCAGGGCCAATTGAATCAACTGGTCTACCAATTGAGGGAAAGACACGCCTGTTTGCGCCCATAATTGAGGATACATGCTGGTGGCCGTAAACCCTGGCAGGCTGTTGATTTCATTAATCAAGACTGCCCCTGTGGCTTCCACATAGAAAAAGTCTACCCTTGCTAGACCCGCTGCGTCTATAGCCGCAAATGCTTGCAGGGCCATCTCCTGGATTTTAGCAGTAATCTCTGCTGGGACCGGCGCTGGTATGATTAAATCTGCTTTCCCCGCTGTGTATTTTGTTTCATAGTCATAGAAATCACTTTTATAAGTAATCTCCCCTACTACAGAAGCTTTGGGTCGATCGTTGCCTAAAACAGCACATTCCAGTTCCCGCCCGATCGCCGCTGCTTCCACTACTATACGTCTGTCATAGGTGGCGGCATTATCCAGGGCCGCTTCTAACTCAGCCCGCGATCGCACTTTACTAATGCCCAACGATGACCCTAAATTCGCTGGTTTGACAAAGCAGGGATAGCCCAAACCCTCTTCCAGGCGATCGCATAGTTTCGGGAACACGCAAGGATTGGACCAGATATCGGCGCGATTAACCGATCTATACTTTACCTGGGGCAAGCCCGATCGGGCAAATATCATTTTCATCGCAATCTTATCCATGCCCAGGGCCGAACCCAGCACCCCCGTCCCCACACAGGCAACTTGCATTAATTTCAGCAATCCCTGCACCGTGCCATCTTCCCCATTGGGACCGTGGAGGATGGGAAACCAGACATCTATTTTTTCCATGTCCGGAGGAAATTCCCACAGGGATCTGCCCGAACTCGTCTCTTGTGGTTTACCTGATTCTAGCACCTGCCGGGCCGTTTCTCCTGCTTGCCAGATGCCATCCTTTTGGATGTATACTGGCCATAGTTCGTACTTGCTAGTGTTTTCAGACTCTAACAGCGCCCTGGCGATCGCCCTCGCTGAGAATATTGAGACTTCATGTTCTCCCGAACAACCGCCAAACAGCAGCCCTACTCGCCGTTTCTCCATCACTCCTCCTCTCCATCGGACTACCTCTATTATGTCACCTTCTGTCTGGACTACACCCTCACTTAATCTTTTCTTTAATCATGATACCGGTTCCAATTCCTTCTCTTCGCTGCTATCCCGCCGTTCAAACCCCCGGCTAATAGCTAAAGTCGGTTTTAACCGACTAATAGCATAATTCTTAAGCAACTGTAGGTTTGGTTTTGCTGGCGCTTAACTCAACCTAGGGTATTAAGGGCGATCGCTACTACCAGGTTTTGCCAGAAACAGGTTGCTGAAAGTTCTTGCAATAGCTGTTTTCACTACGAACTGCAAACGCAAAGCGCGTTTACTACGAACCTGCAAACGCAAAGCGCTTTTACTACAAACCGCGATCGCCCGTTAGGCTAAATGCCCGCACCTCCGTAATTTTCACCCTAACCAACTGACCCTTTAATTCCTCCAGGTCGCCCTCGCAGAACGTCAGGCGATTCGATCTCGTCCTTCCCATAACTTGACCGTCATTCTTGGGATTTTTATCTTCCACTAAGACCTCTTCTATCCGTCCCAAATAGCGTTGCGAACGTTCTACTGCTTTCCTCGCCACTAGATGATTCAGACGTTGCAGTCGATCGCCCTTTACTTCCTCGCTTACCTGATTCTCCCATAAGGCGGCGGGAGTTCCCGGACGCGGCGAATAGGCCGCTGTATTTAACTGGTCGAACCCAATCTCATCCACCAATTTTAAGGTATTTTCAAACTGCGCTTCTGTCTCCCCGGGAAATCCTACGATCGCATCAGCCGTAATTGCCGCATCTGGCATGATGGCCCGAATGCGATCGATAATCTGCCGATATTTCTCATGGGTATAACCCCGCGCCATTGCCTTCAGGATATCGTTATCCCCCGACTGAAAGGGTATGTGAAAATGTTCGCATACTTTCGGCAATTCCGCACAAGCTTTAATCAATCTTTCTGTAAAATACCGGGGATGGCTGGTGGCAAAACGGATGCGATCGATTCCCGGCACGTCATGCACGAAGTACAGCAAGTCTGTAAAGGTATGCTTGTGACGCCCCTCCGCCGTCACGCCTGGTAAGTCCCGTCCGTAAGCATCGATATTTTGCCCCAGCAGGGTCACTTCTTTATAGCCACTGCGCCCTATTTCTGTCATTTCCGCGCGAATTGCTTCTGCCCTGCGGGATTGTTCTACACCTCGGACATTGGGTACGACACAATAAGTACAGCGTTCGTTGCAGCCATAAATTACATTCACCCAAGCTGTCACTCTGCTGTCCCGGCGCGGCTTCGTGATATCTTCCATGATGTGAATGGGTTCTGTGGCCACTACCTGATTCCCCTCAAATACCTGTTCTAATAACGAGTCCAGGCGGTTGGCATGTTGCGGTCCCATCACTAAATCTAATTCTGGCACTCGCCGCCGCAGCGCTTCTCCTGCTTGCTGGGCCACGCAACCGGCAACTACTAAGGTGAGACCCGGTTCTTCTTGCTTGCGCTTCGCCTGTCTCCCTAGGTAAGAATAAACCTTTTGTTCCGCGTTATCCCGAATCGTACAGGTGTTGTAGAGGATTAACTCCGCCTGGTTGGGGTCTTCTGACCACTCAAAGCCCATATTTTCCAGTATACCTGCCATGCGCTCCGAGTCTGCTTTGTTCATCTGGCAGCCGAATGTGGTGATGTGATAGCGGCGAGTCGATGTTGTCATGGGTGATTTTCTCCTGATTCAGCCGAAACTGCCTTGATTATAATTGGATCTTATTAATAGAGGCAGTTCAATCTTATCATATCAATTCCTCACTCTCACCTCATCTGCGTTCCTGGAGCGGGGTGAATATTGCTAATTTACAATAGTCCGGACAGTTCTGGTAACGTAGCTGTAAGGCTTACAGGGTAAGTCTTTGCTCGATAGAGCAATTTTTGGCAAGTTAGCCCTGGGGCTGATATTGAAAAAATTAAAGCAAGTAGGCTGCAACCCTTGCATTGTCGTCGTTCTGGGGTCAAAAAAATGTCCGGAGTATTGAATTTAAGTACATGGACAAAATTAATTTCACACACTCTCTCGCGCTAGTCTCCATATCCGGAGCATGTCGCCCATGGCTATGTGCAATTATTTTTGTCTAACTACTTATAATTGCCAATTGACAATTGCGAAGACCAGCAGATCCGATCTCTCGCACTAATAATAGTAATGGAGTTTCTAGACAATGCTCAATAAAGAACTATTTCTCTGCCGCGTCTGTGGTCTCGAACAAGACGATACTCCTTGGGGAGAGGATGGCAAAACAGCATCTTTCAACATATGCGATTGCTGTGCGGTGTCTGGAGCATGCCGCGTCCTTCAGGACAAGAGCATGCGGAAGACGCCGGTGTTGACTTTGGCTACCAGGATGCGAAACTCACAGGAATCAAAAAATATCGTGAAAGATGGTTGTCTCAAGGAGCCCCTGGTTCTGGCCAAAAGCGAAGCCAGAAAATTGGGATTTAGAAGAACAGTTACAGCAAATTACTACCGCTTTTCGGTAAATTGGGATTCGGAATGCGAGAGTGCATTTCAATGCAAGGTATTCGGCGAAGAGTTAAGCTACTGAATGTACTTTTTTCGGGGCAAGACTGACTACCTCGAATTGGTCGGGATAAAGGATGACGTTTTCATAGTCGAAACCGGACACCCACCTTTCATCAGGGATAGCCAAATCGACGGCGTAACCTTCTAGAGGCTGTTCGTAACATTCCACTATCGCTCCCATTGTCCCCTTGGGGATGAGGCGATCGCCAAAATCGGAATTTACGTCCACCAATGTCCTAATTTCATCGTATATTTTAGCTTTCATTCTGTTACTCCTCTTCTTGACTAACTTTGAGCCAGTTTGTAATCAGCCTGGGAACTTCTCTATTAATATCAATCTGCCATAATGTGACGAGGATGCCTTCTTTCCCTAATGGTCCTTTAATTCCTACCTTTACCTCAAAGCGATCGCCATATATACTAGCTTCACCTTTGGTAGCTGGTGTATTGACAAGCTTTGCCCGCAACTGATTAATTACGTCTTGTGCTCCGGCGCGACGCCCTTCCAGGCTTTGCACGTCATATCCAATCGCTGCAAATGCAGTCCACTTGCCTCGGTTTTTCGGATTATTTGGATCCATTGAGTATTGCTCGAATTTGCGCATGTCTATCTGAGCATCCTCTGCATTCGGTAAGGGATTGCCGGGGTGAAAATTTTGAGACATAAGTAGGTGTGTAAAATTATTTTTATATTTAATCCACCTCAAACCATTATAGCTAAAGGATCTCAGATTTTTTTGTCTAGGTACTTACAGGACCAGAGTTTGGAGGTTGGGTAACGAACGTTACCCAACCTACAGCTAGCGGGCCAACTATCTCTCGGGTAATGATTTAATCCTGATTGGACCTTTCTTTAACAGATTCTCCCGTTCGCGAATGGCCATGGCGTGGGCAGGAAATCCCTCATAATCTGCTAAAGTTTGAGTTGTATGCTGCAAGCGATCGAACCCTTCTTTGGTCAGATAGCCGATGCCCGATCGCTTGAGAAAGTCCCAGACAGAGACAGCAGAGTATGATCGGGCAAAACCTCCAGTCGGGAGAATAGCATTGACACCCAGACAGTAGTTAGCTGTAGGAATGGGGGTGTAGGGACCGAGCAAAATCTCGCCAGCATTTTTAATTTGCCCGATAATACTAAAAGGATCTTTGACTAGGACTTCCAGATGTTCCGGGGCATAGTCGTTGACAAAGGCGATCGACTCTGCCAAGCTAGAAGTCAGCAAGATGCCGCCATAGGATGAAAGGGAAGCTTCGCAGAATTCCCGGCGCCAGTCGGGCAGCTTTTTGAGATAATTAGGTACGTACTCTGCTGCTTTCCGGGCAACTGCTTCCGAGTGAGTTACTAACAGGGCGGCGGAGTCCGGACCATGTTCCGCTTCTATTAACAGATCTAGTGCCGCTAACTGCGGATCGGTATGTTCGTCTGTCAGAATAATCGACTCGCTCGGTCCAGCAGGCAGTCCCACGTCCACCGTGCCGTATAATAGTCTCTTAGCTGCCGAACCGTAGATATTGCACGGACCCGTGATCTTGTCAACTTTAGGGATAGTTTCCGTACCCAATGCCATGGCCGCGATCGCCTGTATCCCCCCAGCTTATAGATATCCTTGACACCTGCCATCTCGGCAGCTACAAGGGAAGCAGGTTCGACATTGCCCCGTTTATCGGGAGGCGTACAGACGATAACCTTTTGGACCCCGGCCACCATCGCCGGGACAGTCAGCATCAGCATCACCGAAGGGAAAGCGCCCTTACCTCTGGGAACGTACAGTCCCGCACTTGCTACAGGCGTCACCTTCTCTCCCGCAAATACTCCCGTATCAACTTCTGCCAGTCGCATTTCCTCCGGCATCTGGCCCTGGTGAACTTCCCGGATATTGGCAAATGCTTGGGAAATCGCCGATTTAATTTCCGGATCTATGGCCTCGCGGGCAGCAGCAAACTCCCGATCCCTCACCTTGAGGTTATCCAGTTGGGCCTCGGGAAAGTCAAACTTGCGGACATATTCCAGTACCCCCCATCGGACTGTTGGCGAATCTTGTCGATCGCCTCTTTGGCAACCGTAAGTGCCTTTTCGATATCCAACTCCGCTCGCCTTTTCAACGAAGAGAGTTCAGCTGATGTCATCTGGTCGAGTCGGAGAATCCTTACCACTACAAGCCTCCTTATGTTTGTCGGTGAAGTATTGTATTGCTATATCATATCAAAATCTGCCTTGTCAATTCACATCCCTTGAGTTACCTGCCCATGCCTGACTTCAAAAAAATTACTCATGTCATCTACGATCTAGATGGTCTGCTGCTAGACACGGAACCGATTTACGATCGAGTATACCAGGCGATCGCCCATCGCTGCGGCAAAACCTTGTCCGAGTCGGTAAAATCTCAGATATCTGGCAGAAACGCCCTAGACTCAGCCCGGACTATAATTGAAATGCTAGACTTGCCCCTGACTCCGGAAAGTTTTCTCCGAGAACGAGAACCATTGCTTCGTGATTTGTTACCGGATGCCAAACCCTTCCGGGTGCGGTGCGCCTGACCCAACATCTGCATCAGCATCGCATTCGGCAGGCCGTGGCAACCAGTTCCGCTGGTCTTTCCTTTGAACTGAAAACGAGCAATCATACTGAATGGTTAGCCCTGTTTGACTGCATCGTTAAAGGTAATGACCCCGCGATCGCGCTCGGCAAACCAGCACCGGATATTTTCTTAATTACCGCCCAACGCCTGGATGCAGACCCCGCAGAATGTCTGGTGTTTGAAGATGCTTTGGCCGGCCTGAAAGCGGCGATCGGGGCTGGGATGTCGGTTGTCGCTGTCCCTGACGCTAGCATGGATAAACAATTGTATCATAATGCTCACCAGGTACTCAATTCCTTGAGGGAGTTTCAACCCCAGCTGTGGCAATTACCCGCTTTTGATTAATCGGAGAAATAAGCGCGCTTATTTCTCCGATACGAACCTAACTCTTCCGATAAAGTAATAGAATTAGTCACTGGTCAGATAGCATAGGGTTGGAGTCCAGAAGAAATGCAATTCCAGCATCCATATTTGAATATGAGTCAGATCTACTCAGCGTTGGCTTATTACTGGGATAATAAGCAGGAGCTAGACGCGGATATAGAGCGGCGAGAGGAGTACGCAGAACGATCGCGTCAAGAAGCAGGGGAGTCTCCTTTTCTTGCCAGACTGCGATCGCAAGGAATAGTGGGAGAAGTCAATGGTGGGCACCGCCCACCCTACGTCTTGCTAGCATTTAACCAAACTTGATATAATCATCCAGTCGGTGTCCATCGGACTGTAAACTATGGAAACTAGCCCCTTAACTCCAGTCTCATGCCAACATTCCTATTAGAAGTCGGTACAGAAGAATTACCAGCAGATTTTCTGGATCATGCTTTGCAACAGTGGCGGGACCGCCTCCCTCAGTCCCTAGGGGACCAACTCCTCACCCCAGAGACCCTGGAACTGTACGCCACACCCCGCCGCCTGGCCTTACTCTTGAAGGGTTTGCCCGCCCAGCAACCGGACCGGGAAGAGGAGATAAAAGGTCCGCCTGCCAAAGCGGCGTTCAAGGATGGCAAACCCACGAAAGCTGCAGTTGGGTTTGCCCGCAAGCAGGGAGTAGCAGTAGAGGCCCTGGAAGTGCGGCCTACGGAAAAGGGGGATTTTATCTTCCTGCGCAAGCAAATTGCAGGACGCCTTGCTGCCGAAATTCTCACGGAACTGGTCCCTCAATGGATTTTTGCCCTGGAGGGGAGGCGGTTCATGCGCTGGGCCGATGGAGATTTGCGCTTTCCTCGCCCCATCCGCTGGTTGGTGACTTTGTTGGACGACCGGGTGCTGCCCCTGATGTGGGAAAATGGCAGCGAAACCGTGAAGAGCGATCGCCTCTCTAGGGGTCATCGGGTATTGCATCCCGAACCCGTGATCGTTCCCCAGGCAGGTGATTATGTGGAATGCCTGGGTGCTGCCTATATAGAAGTTGACCCGATCAAGCGTCAGACTAAGATCGAACAGGACGTGGAAGCGGCGGCCCAAAAAGTGAATGGTTATGCCGAAATATCCCCCGCATTATTGCAGGAAGTCACTAACTTGGTCGAATACCCAACCGCAGTAGTAGGGAAATTTGACCCGGAGTTTTTGCAGTTGCCTGCCGAAGTCAGCACCACGGTCATGGTGAAGCACCAACGGTATTTTCCGGTGCTGAAAAACCAGGAAACTGGGGAACTCCTCCCCTATTTTATCACTGTTAGTAATGGAGACCCAGCCTCATCAGATATTATCGCCGCTGGAAACGAACGGGTCATCCGCGCCAGATTAGCAGATGCCCAGTTCTTCTATAATGCAGATCTGGCCAAACCCCTGGAAAGCTATTTGCCTCAACTGGAAAAAGTTACCTTTCAGGAAGATTTGGGGTCGGTGCGGTTAAAAGTCGATCGCCTGAGTAAGATTGCCCTGAAAATTGCCCAACAGTTGCAACTGTCGGCAGCAGAAACCAGTACGATCGCAAGGGCAGCATTACTCTGTAAAGCGGACCTGGTAACCCAGATGGTACATGAGTTTCCCGAATTGCAAGGGGTGATGGGAGAAAATTACGCTCGCGCCAGTCAGGAACCAGAAGCAGTGGCCACGGCGATTTTTGAACATTACTTGCCCCGAGGCGCAGGAGATAAATTGCCCCAGACGATCGCGGGTCAAGTGGTCGGGTTAGCAGATAGACTAGATACCTTGGTAAGTATCTTCAGCTTGACCGGCATGCGGCCCTCGGGTTCGTCAGACCCCTTTGCCCTGCGGCGGGCCGCTAATGCGATCGTGAACGTTACTTGGGCAGGGAATTTAGGGATTAACCTACAGCAACTGCTGACAGAAATAGCCCAGAAAGAAGAGTTAATTGCCTCATTGGAAGAATTTTTCCTGCAACGCCTCCGCACCCAGTTGCAAGAAGAACGGGGCATAGATTACGATCTAGTCAATGCTGTGCTGGGGGAAAATGACCCCGAATATGCCGATCGGGCATTACAGGATTTGCTCGACCTGCGCGATCGGGCCTTATTCCTGCAAGCAATCCGCAATAACGGCCAATTAGATGCAATTTACGAAACCGTGAACCGTTCCACCCGTTTAGCGGCCCAAGGGGATTTAGATACAGTCCAGTTGGAACCGAAAGGGTTTGTCAATCCCGAACTGTTTGAGAAATCTTCAGAACAAGCATTTCTTGATGCTATAGTAGAGTTACTGCCCAAAACCCAGGCATCGCGAAATTATCAGCAATTAGTGGATGCCTTGAGTGAAATAGCGCCCTTCGTAAGTCGTTTCTTCGACGGCGAAGACAGCGTTTTAGTGATGGATAAGAACCCGGAAATTCGGCGCAACCGCCTGAATTTGCTGGGGTTACTGCGAAATCATACTCGCGTGTTAGCAGATTTTGGCGCCATAGTTAAAGGGTGAATGGTGAAGCGGCCCCCAATACTCCAAGGTACCGTTCCGGAAAAATCGGGATTTTAGAAGTCATTGCGGGGTGTGGCCAAAAGTAGTCGATTAGTCGGACAGACAAGAAACCGGGGGTTGGGGGTTGGGGGTTGGGGGTTGAGGGTTAGGGGTGGGTGCTCTCGGACACGAGTCGTGGGTTGCCTCAGCCCCAACATGCAGTTTAGATGCGTGACAGCTTATAATTAGCATAGCTTATAGTTATCATAAAAAATCCCAATCCAAAAAAGGAATTTATGTATCAGAGACTACAAAAAAGTCTAAATGGATAATCTCTAGTTGGGATATGACGACAGTAGGGCTGGTATTACACCAGCACCTCTGCTCAAGAATCAGAAACTGAAAAGAAACCAATCTAACCAAAAAAGGAGAAAGATAATGTCAACAGTAACCTTCGGGACACCCCAAACCAACCCCTTTGGGCTCGCAGATGTAGGGCAATATAGCAGCCCCACCTTGGCCGATCTTGATGGCGACGGGGATCTAGATCTCTTTGTGGGAAACAAGGACAGCAAGATCATCTATTTCAAAAACAAGAGTCCCATGGACCTCTCTGACAGCAGCATCTCCGAAAACTCGGATGAGGGTGCAGTCGTGGGGACTTTCTCCATTACCGACCCCAACAATGGAGATACCTTTACCTACCAGTTAGTCTCAGGCTATGGTGACGATGATAACGCCGCCTTCACCATTGACGGGGACCAACTGCAAATCAACAATTCCCCGGACTTTGAAACTCAGTCGAGTTACAGCATCCGAGTGAAATCTACCTCAGCTGCTGGGCTGAGTTACTCGGAGAACTTCACTATTAATGTCAAGGATGTTAATGAAGACCCCACCGACCTCGATCTCAGCAACAACAGCATTGATGAAAACGTCGCAGCCAACACTGTTGTCGGCACCTTCTCGACCACCGACCCCGATACAGGGGATAGCTTTACCTACCAGTTGGTAGCGGGTACAGGAGATACGGATAACGCTGCCTTCACCATTGACGGGGACGAACTGCAAATCAACAATTCCCCAGACTTTGAGACTCAGTCCAGTTACAGCATCCGCGTCCAAACTACCGACTCTGCTAATAACCGTTACTCGGAGACCTTCACTATTAATGTCAAGGATGATCCTCAATTGGATAGCAAGGATTATCAGGCCATGAAGGCTCTATATGAAAGCACGGGTGGGGCTGATTGGCGGAACAAGAAAGGCTGGGATTTCAAGAGCGAAACTCCCCCCGAAGCTTCTATTGTTGCTGGTTGGCATGGGGTGAAGGTAGATGGCAACAGGGTGACGGGTCTCATGCTGGGCCTCAACGGACTGACTGGCAAGATTCCGAATCAGTTAGGAAATCTTTCCAATTTGGAAAGGCTCAATCTGCACAGCAACCAACTGAGTGGCAGCATCCCTCCGGAGTTAGGGAATCTGAAGAATTTGCGATTGCTCAACCTGAACAGCAACCAACTGAGTGGCAGCATCCCTCCGGAGTTAGGGAATCTGAACAAGTTGGAATATCTCTACCTGAAGAGCAACCAACTAAGTGGCAGCATCCCTCCGGAGTTAGGGAATCTGAAGAAGTTGGACCGGCTATACATGTCAAAAAACCAGCTTACTGACAGCATCCCCCAAGAGGTACTAGATTTGCAGGCTGACAAGCAATGGGAAAACCCCCCTTACATAAAAACCGAGATTCCCGACGTCTATGCTCGTTCAGATCAGAACTTCAGCCTCAATGTAAGCGAAAACTTCGGCGACATCAATTACAACATCGACAAATACACAGCTACTGGTTTACCAGAGGGCGTAACCATCAACTCTCAGGGAGTTATCAGCGGTATCCCTACTAAGGCAGGCACCTTTACCGTAGCGGTAACCGCCATTGACCAAGCGAGAGGTGAAGTGACAGATACCTTTGACATTGTCGTCGCCCAATCAATAATCATCGGTCAGGATGATCAGAACGACCACCTCCGGGGGACGGCCGACGGGGAATACCTCGATGGCCTAGCAGGCGATGATAAAATAGAGGCGTTTGGAGGGGACGACACCCTCTTTGGTGGCCCAGGAAAAGATAGCCTCCACGGAGGACGTGGGGACGACTATCTCGTGGGTGGAGAAGGGGACGATCGCCTCATTGGTGGCATCGGAGATGGAAACGATACCCTCGACGGAGGAAATGGAAACGATGACCTCCGTGCAGGAAATGGAGACGATACCCTCGACGGAGGAAATGGAAACGATACTCTCACAGGAGGATATGGCGCCGATACCCTCGACGGAGGAAATGGAAACGATACTCTCACAGGAGGATATGGCGCCGATACTTTTATCTCGGCGCCGGGCGATGATGGCGAGGATAGCGGCGATACCATCGTAGACTTTGAACTTGACATCGACTCCATCTGGGTAAAAGGAGGGAGTTCCGCCAAAACGCAGATCGTCTTTCAGGGCGGAAATACTCTGATTAAAGTTGGAGGCGAAACCCAGGTTACTCTACTGGGCATTGATTTGACCCTGAGTAATCCTGATGATTTCATTAACTTCTTTTGAAGTTTACCAGGAACGAGGGGCCCGACCACTAGAACTTAGCCCACGCGGAGGGCCCCCTCCGCTGCGCGGGCTATACATGTAAGTAGTTAGACAAAAATAAGTGTGTGAAATTAATTGTTTCTATGTACTAAAATGGTACAGCAAGCAGATAATGATCGATTAAAAGAGGCTTTAGGTCATTACAAAGCCGGACGTCTGGATAAAGCGAGGGCTGTTTATTTGGCGATGCTCAAACAGCAGCCTCATCAGGTAGAAGCTATGCAGATGCTGGGAATTATTGCTTATCAGACGCAGGAATACGATCGGGCGATCAACTATTTCCAACTGGTGATCTCCATAAAGCCAGATTGGCCTGAGACTTATAATAATCTGGGGGCTTGCTTCTGGGAACAGGGGAAAATAGAACAGGCGATCGCTGCCTACAAACAGGCGATCGCAGTGAAGCCTGATTATCATGATGCTTATAATAACCTGGTTGTGGCCCTGGAAAAACAGGGAAAAAGATTAGAGGCGCGGCGCCAGCCGTGCAAGCGCGCTGCCAGCGCCTGCGGAGAGGAGAGCAGTAAGGGAACGAGAGCAGTAACTAACACCGTGCCGGAAAAATCAGCAATCCAGTTACTAAAACAAGGGATTAAAGCGCAGCAGAGTGGTAAACTAGATGCAGCGATCGCCTGCTATAGTAAAGCGATTAGTATCGAACCGTCTTTCGCAGAAGCCCATAGCTGCCTAGGAAGGGCCCTGAAAGCACAGGGCAAGCTTCCGGAGGCCACTCAGCATTATCAGCGGGCAATTAATCTCAAGCCAGATTTGCTGGAAGCTTATATTAATCTGGGTGTTGTCCTCCGCCAGCAGGGTCTCCCTCAAGAGGAGATCGCTACCTACGAAAAGGCTTTGCAAATTAACCCCAATGCTGCCAAAGTCCATAATAATATGGGGAATGTCTATCTGGGTCTGGGTAGAGTTGATGAGGCGGCCAGTTCCTATCAAAAGGCTCTAAGTATTCAACCGGACTACGTGGATCCGATCGCTAACTTGGGCTCGATTTTCCAAGAACAGAATAAGCTGGAAGAGGCGATCGCCATGTACGAGCGGGCGATCGCCATGGAACCAAATTCCCCAAATTCGGCCTCGATCCGCAGCAACTTGGGCGTGGCACTCAAGCAGGTGGGACGCTTAGATGAAGCTAAAACCCATTTGCAACAGGCGATCTCCTTGGATCCCAACTATGCTATAGGTTATATTAATCTGAGTTTTGTTCTCGAAGGAATGGACCAACTGGACGCAGCAGAGGCCATGTCCCGCAAGGCGATCGCCCTGAACCCCAATTTCACCGACGCTTACCATAATTTGGCCGTGGTTCTGCACAGAAAATGTCAGCTACAGGAATGTATTGCTAGCTATGAACGGGCGATCGACTTAAATCCCCAGCTTGCCAAAATGCACGTGGCTTTAGCAACTACTTTAATGTTAGCTGGAGATTATCCTCGGGGTTTTGCGGAGTACGAGTGGCGCTGGCAACTGAAACACATACAAGGCCCGGGATTAACTCAACCTGACTGGCAGGGCGAGTCCCTGGAGGGCAAAACAATTTTACTTTACACCGAACAGGGATTTGGCGATACGATTAATTTCATCCGTTACGCCCCCTTGGTCCGGGCCCTTTTTGCTAAGGTCAAAGTAATAGTCATGTGTAAGCCCGCAGTCTATCGTCTGTTGCAGACAGTAGATGGCATCGACAAAGTGGTCATCAAGGGCGAAGAGTTGCCCTCCTTTGACGTGAAAGCTGCTTTGCTGAGTTTGCCCCGGATCCTGGGGACTACTTGGGAAACTATTCCTACTACTGTGCCTTATGTAAAAGCAGTCCCCAGCGCTGGCGCACGGCTACTACCGCGAACGGAAGCGCTAGCGGACACGGCTGGCGCCGCGCTGCCGCGATCAGAATTACTACAAACGGGTCAATTAAAGGTGGGAATAGTCTGGGCGGGGAATCCTTCTCATAAACATGACCGCCGCCGTTCTACTAGTCTGTCCTATTTTCGGCAACTGTTGGAAATTCCAGGCATCGCTTTCTATAGTCTCCAAAAGGGCAGCAGGACCGCAGATATTACTCCCGATATTAGCAATTTGGTTCATCTCGAAGACCCCCTATTGAAGGATTTTGCCGATACCGCAGCAATTGTCCAGCAACTTGATTTGGTGATTACTGTAGATACCTCGGTTGCTCACTTGGCCGGAGCCCTCGGTAAACCTGTATGGGTGCTGCTGTGCTATTGTCCTGATTGGCGCTGGAGATTGGAACGCGAAGATTCTCCTTGGTATCCGACAATGCGGCTATTTCGCCAACAGCAACCAGGCGATTGGTCCGAACTGTTTGCACGAGTTAAATCAGCTTTATTGTCATGGTCTGGCGAGTGGGTTATGATTAGGAAGTAAAATGGTACAGCAAGCAGATAATGATCGATTAAAAGAGGCTTTAGGTCATTACAAAGCCGGACGTCTGGATAAAGCGAGGGCTGTTTATTTGGCGATGCTCAAACAGCAGCCTCATCAGGTAGAAGCTATGCAGATGCTGGGAATTATTGCTTATCAGACGCAGGAATACGATCGGGCGATCAACTATTTCCAACTGGTGATCTCCATAAAGCCAGATTGGCCTGAGACTTATAATAATCTGGGGGCTTGCTTCTGGGAACAGGGGAAAATAGAACAGGCGATCGCTGCCTACAAACAGGCGCTCGCAGTGAAGCCTGATTATCATGATGCTTATAATAACCTGGTTGTGGCCCTGGAAAAACAGGGAAAAAGATTAGAGGCGATCGAGCTACGCTACGCGAACGAGACTGACCAGCGAGGGGGATCGCCTCACCAGAGTGGCGCGACCCCTGAAAAATTGGCGGCGATGCTGAAGAAGGAAAAGCGTTATCAAGAGGCGCTCGCTCATTACCAACAGGAGATCGCCTGCTACGAAAAGAAACAGACTCGGGGCATTAACCCCAAATGTGCGGATGCTTACTATAATGTGGCTAGAATTATGGAAGAGCCAAACCGCAGAGAAGAGGCGATCGCCTATTATGAAAAAGCCATTGCCATTAAACCAGAGGCGAAATTTTACAATCAGTTGGGTAAATGCTATCTACGATGTGAGAAATTAGCAGAGGCGGCGAGGCAGTATGAACAGGCGATCGCCTTAAAGCCGAACTATCTGGACGCAATTTGCGACCTGGGGGTGATACTGCAAAAGCAAGGTAAAATAGCAGAGGCGATCGGACAATATCGCCAGGCTCTGGCAATTAAACCAGATGATCCAGAAGCTTACAATAGGATGGGGACCGCTTGGCAAGAGCAATGTAAGTTTGCAGAGGCGATCGCATGCCACCAAAAGGCGATCGCCCTGAAACCAGACTTTGCCGATGCCTACAACAACCTGGGTCTTGCCCTGCAAGAACAACTGAAATTACAAGAGGCGATCGGCTATTACCGCCATGCTGTTGCCTTAAAGCCAGATCAAGCAGAGACCCACTTAAATCTGGGAATGTGCTTGTTATTATTGCAGGACTTGAGCCAAGGATTTGCAGAATATGAATGGCGCTGGCGCATGGAACCACAGACCCCAGAAGAACGCTTGGGAAAACCCTTTTGGGATGGTTCGCCACTGGCAGGAAAAACTATTCTCCTACATACAGAACAGGGAAACGGGGACGGTATCCAGTTCGTCCGTTACGCGCCCTTAGTAGCCCAGCGGGGTGCTGGTAAAGTAATTCTGGAAACATATCGGGCTCTCAGGCGCTTGATGACTACGGCCCCTGGGGTTCAGGAGGTGGTAGTCAAGGGCGAACCATTACCAGCATTTGACCTGCAAGTCCCCCTAATGAGTCTCCCCCGCATCCTGAATACGACTATAGAAACTATTCCCGATCGAATACCCTATTTATGCGCTGAAGAGAAGGACGCCGTTAAGTACAGTGAATTACTACGAACGGAAGGAGAGGTAAAGGTCGGCATTGTGTGGTCTCCTAGTGATAAAGCTCCCAAGAAGCGGTTTTGTCCAGTGTCCCTATTTCTGGAACTGTCCCAGATCCCAGGAATTTCTCTTTATAGTCTGCAAAAGGAACATACAGATATCCTGGATGGGGCACCTATACAGGATTTAAGAGAGCTGTTGCATGACTTCGCTGATACTGCTGCCGTTATCTCACAATTAGACTTAGTAATTTCTGTAGATACAGCAGTTGCCCATTTAGCAGGTGCTTTAGGAAAACCTGTATGGGTGCTGCTACCTTTTTATCCTGACTGGCGCTGGTTGCTCGATCGATCCGATAGCCCCTGGTATCCGACAATGCGGCTATTTCGTCAACAGCAACCAGGCGATTGGTCGAGTGTGTTTGCCCAGGTTAAATCAGCTTTATTGTCATGGTCTGGCGAGTCGGTTATGATTAGGAAGTAAAATGGTACAGCAAGCAGATAATGATCGATTAAAAGAGGCTTTAGGTCATTACAAAGCAGGACGTCTGAATGAAGCGAGGGCTGTTTATTTGGCGATGCTCAAACAGCAGCCAGAATTAGTCGAGGCTATGCAGATGCTGGGAATTATTGCTTATCAGACGAAGGAATACGATCGGGCGATCGGCTATTTCCAACAGGTGATATCTAGAAAGCCAGATTGGCCTGAGACTTATAATAATCTGGGGGCTTGCTTCTGGGAACAGGGGAAAATAGAACAGGCGATCGCTGCCTACAAACAGGCGATCGCAGTGAAGCCTGATTATTTCGATGCTTATGATAACCTGGTTGTGGCCCTGGAAAAACAGGGAAAAAGATTAGAGGCGATCGAGCTGCTGATCCGGAATGGCGCGGCCCATGAAAAATTGGCGGCGATGCTGAAGAAGGAAAAGCGTTATCAAGAGGCGAGCGCTCATTACCAACAGGCGCTCGCCTGCTACGAAAAGGTCATTAGCATTGACCCCAAATGTGCGGATGCTTACTATAATGCAGCCAAAATTATGGAAAAGCCAAACCGCAGAGAAGAGGCGATCGCCTATTGTAAAAAAGCCATTGCCATTAAACCAAAGGCGAAATTTTACAATCAGTTGGGTAACTGCTATCAAAGATGGGGGAACTTAGCAGAGGCGATCGCATGCTACCAAAAGGCGATCGCCCTGAAACCAGACTTTGCCGATGCCTACAGCAACCTGGGTGTTGCCCTGCAAGAACAACTGAAATTACAAGAGGCGATGAGCTATTTCCGCCATGCTATTGCCTTAAAGCCAGATCAAGCAGAGACCCACTTAAATCTGGGAATGTGTTTGTTATCATTGCAGGACTTTCAGCAAGGATTTGTAGAATATGAATGGCGCTGGCGCCTAAAAGCACAGCCTCCGACCCCGGAACAAATCTTGGGAAAACCTCTTTGGGATGGTTCGCCACTGGCAGGAAAAACTATTCTCCTACATACAGAACAGGGATACGGGGACGCTATCCAGTTCGTCCGTTACGCGCCCTTAGTAGCCCAGCGGGGTGCTGGTAAAGTAATTTTGGAAACCAATCGGGCTCTCAGGCGCTTGTTTACTACGGTCTCTGGGATTCAAGAGGTGGTAGTCAAGGGCGAACCATTACCAGCCTTTGACCTGCAAGTCCCCCTAATGAGTCTCCCCCGCATCCTGGGTACGACTATAGAAACTATTCCGGCTCGAATACCCTATTTGTACGCTGAAGAGAAGGACGCCGCGGTGCCTGGAGCGTTGCCGCGTCCTTCAGGACAAGAGCACGCGGAAGGCGCCGTCAAGTACAGTGAATTACTACGAACGGAAGGAGAGGTAAAAGTCGGCATTGTGTGGGCTGCTAAAAGTCATGCAGCTAGCAAGCGGTCTTGTCCAGTTTCCCTATTTCTGGAACTGTCCCAGATCCCATGGGTTTCTCTTTATAGTCTGCAAAAGGAACATACAGATATCCTGGATGGGGCACCTATACAGGATTTAAGAGAGCTGTTGCATGATTTCGCTGATACTGCTGCCGTTATCTCACAATTAGACTTAGTTATATCTGTAGATACATCAGTTGCCCATTTAGCAGGTGCTTTAGGAAAACCTGTCTGGGTGCTGCTACCTTTTTCTCCTGACTGGCGCTGGTTGCTCGATCGATCGGATAGCCCCTGGTATCCGACAATGCGGCTATTTCGTCAAGCAAAACCGGGAGACTGGCAGACGGTGTTTGCCCAGGTTAAGGCAGCATTAACTGTCCCGGGTGAGTTGTGAGAGCAACAACCAAAAATTCCGGTAATTTCCATCGTCGAGGTTGAGAATAGGAAGAAAAGAGGTTAACATCGGACTGGCAGTTTCTCACTTTTTGGCCTTGGGCCTGTTGTGGTGGTGCAGCATAGATGTAGAATTAGAAGAAAACAGGAGCATCTCACTTTTGCCTTTTGGCATTAAATACTGCTAATTGAGAATGAAGAATGGCGAATGGAGAATGGAAAATAGCTCAATTCTCAATGGGAGCATCTCACTTTTGTCGGGGGAATTGCGAATAAAAAGGGAGTAATTGCGAATAGAGAAGAGAAAATGGAGCAATTTTCAATTTTCAATTGATCGAGAAGCAAAACTGAGATGCACCCGAACGAGGTCCATGCCTGCCCAAATTCGCAATTTTCCATTAGAAGGGGATCTCATCTTCTTCATCATCCTCTTCTGCAACCAGATCGGGTTGCTGCTGGTCGGTAGCTTTGGCATGGGTTCTCTCGACGGGGGTTTGGTTGAGGAACTCTGAGGACAAGGATATCAACTCTCCGCCGAAAGATGCCGCCAAGCTTTCAGCAGCTGACGTAACAGCCTTTTCCTCCTGGCTACGGGCTTGCATCCTGGCAGATTCTTTGGTAATAGAAGCTGTAGAGTTGGCTGCGTCCGGCGTCTTCCGCGTGCTCTTGTCCTGAAGGACTCGTAGCGACCGAGACACCGCCGGCTGGTTTGTTTCCGTTGTCGGACGGGTGTTGGTGGGGGATGGCGGCTGTGGAACAGCAGCAACTTGAGACTGCTGGTCTGATGCTACTACTAACTTTACCGTGACGGGGCCCTGGAGAACTGTAGAAAAAGCTGCTTCCACGGAGGGCAAAAATCTCTTAACCATCTCCAGCAAGGGCTTTGAGCTGATGCTAACCTTGACGGTAGAACTCTCAATTGCCAGTAGCCTTCCGTGTTCAGAGAGGAGTGCGCGAGTCGTGTTAAACTCGATCGCCTTAATTGCCTGTTGCCAAATTTGCTCGTATTCAACTGACTCAGGCATCTCCACCGGTTCAACTTTAGCCCTAGGTTCCGCTACCGGATTTGCTGTTGGTGCAGCAGGAGATTTGTTCTTCATTGCTGCAGAGGCGATCGCACTTTGGGGAGGTTTTTCTACGGGGGACTCACTGCGATCTGTTTTTTCTGGCTGTGAAGATGTGATAGTTTTATTTGCAGCCTGAGAAACCTGTTTGCTATTGCGATCGGGCTGTTGAGTGAGGGCTGATGGCAACAAACCCAACAGGGTCACTTCTAACCATAAACGGGGTTGGGTAGTGTGTTTTATTTGATATTCACTATCTTTGAGTTGCTTTTGTCCTGCTAAAATTATTGATGGGGAAAACTTGTCAGCTAACTTACATAATGCCTTCCAAGTGGGGGGAGTCACAGCCACTAAATTACTCCGCTGGGGTGCTGTTTTGGCAATTAGTAAATCTCGGTAGAAACTGGCGATGTTTTGCAGGACGATCGCCGGTTCCTTGCCGCGCTCGACGATCGATCGGCATTGTTCGAGTAAATTTAGGTGATCGTCAGATGCGATCGCGCTTATCAGGGCAAGCAAATCCCGTTCTGGCACCGAACCCACCAAATCCCAGACATCTTCTGGCCTCACCTCACCGGGCTGTAGACTGAGTTGATCGAGTAAACTTTCGGCATCCCGCAGTCCCCCTTGAGAAATTTGGGCAGCTAGGGTAATAGCTTCATCAGTAATGGCGATGTTTTCTTTCCGAGCAATCTCCCTCAAATGCTTTACCATTGCTGTTAAAGGAATGCGACGAAAATCAAATCGCTGACAGCGAGAAATAATCGTGGGCAAAACTCGTTGAGGGTCAGTCGTTGCTAGCACAAATACTACTCGTTCTGGGGGTTCTTCTAATGTCTTGAGCATCGCGTTGAATGCCGAGGTACTAAGCATATGAATTTCGTCTATTATGTATACTTTGTAGCGACCTCGGACTGGGGCAAATTGTGCTTTTTCGATCAGTTCTCTGATATTATCAACCCCGGTGTTGCTGGCGGCGTCAATTTCGATTACGTCTAGGGATGTGCCTTTGGTAATGGTATGGCACATCTGACATTCGCCGCAAGGGGTATCGGTAGGTCCATTGCTGCTCAAACAGTTGAGAGATTTGGCGAGAATGCGGGCGCTGGAGGTTTTGCCCGTGCCTCGGGGACCGGCAAATAGGTAGGCGGGGGCGATCCGGTTGGCGCGCAGGGCGTTGCTTAAGGTGGTGGAGATCGCCTCTTGTCCCACCAGTTGGGCGAAAGTCTGGGGGCGATACTTCTGGTGCAGGGGTTCGTAACTCATGTCGATGCTGGCCTGACTCCGATTTTTTACTCGCTTTACCCCAGAAACCGGATTTCTTTTGGGTAAAATACTGATATAAAGTTTAGCACCTCAGTCCCAACCCGGTTTCTGACAATACTCGATGTCCTAGAATGAAAATGCAGGCAGTACCACCGGACCCAAGCAGATGTTAAAACGGATTTGGCGATCGATTGTAAGATTCTTTCAGGGTTTATTTGGCAAAAAGACGCCGGAACGGACAGAACCGACTGAGAGCAAACCGCCTCTGGAGGATGCTGATTACGAGTTTTTGTTCATGCAGTTGCTGGAAGGGGTACATTTTGGTTGGGGACTTGTCCAAGTACTGAACTATCTAGATAATTTGTCCGATTTTTCGCCAGTAAGTTGAGGGTAGGATGGGTAGAGTCTGCGTAGGTTTGGCGATCGCCTCCTTACTAACCCGACGCCCAATGACGAATTAGCATCTCGCAGCGGTGGGGGCCGGGAGCCTGCATCCGCTGGGGGAAACTCGCTGCGGCACCCTGGCAGAAGTGGCGGCAGAAATTGGCAGGCAACTGCTGGCCAAAAAAGTAACTCTGCCCTCCCCACCGATGACCGCCTCTGCGGAAACCTTATTTTACCAGGGTAATGAGCAATTTGGGTAATTATCAAGGGGCGATTCGCACGCTTCAGGCCCATTCCGCTGCGAGGATGGTTCCCGGAGCTTGCGCACACGCTACCCTGGGGGGTCGGCTGTTGGGACCAGGCCCTGAGCATCAAACCCGACCTCTATGAAGCTTGGACGAATCGCGCTTTGGCCCTGAGTAACTTGGGCCGCTATGAAGAGGCCGTTGCTTGCTACGATCGCGCCGCAGATGATAATAATTAAACCCAAGGTGGCGGTAGCCACCCTCAATTTTCCATTCACAATTTACCATGCACAATTTTCCATTACACTGCGAGAAATCTTTGAATCACATCGTTGCTGAGTTCATCGGTAGATCCTGATGCGACAATACCTCCCTTTTGCATGGCATAGTACCAATCTGCTTGCCGGACAAAGTGCAGGTGTTGTTCTACTAATAGCACGGAAATGCCTGTGGTCGCAATTATTATACTCACTGCTGCCTCTATTTCTAATATGATTGAAGGTTGTATGCCTTCGGTGGGTTCGTCTAATAATAGTAGCTGCGGACGCCCCATTAAGGCCCGGGCGATCGCCAATTGTTGCTGTTGTCCGCCACTCAGATCGCCTCCCAGGCGCGACAGCATTGTTTCTAAGACTGGAAATAACTCCAATATCTCCTGGGGAATTGCCCGATCGGCTTTTTTCATCCCACCTGGACGGGCCTCTAACCCCAGCAACAAGTTTTCCTTCACTGTTAACTGAGGGATAATTTCCCGTCCTTGGGGCACGTAACCTATGCCCCGACGCGCCCGGCGATCGGGTGATAAAGAGGCGATCGACTCTCCGGTTAATGTTATTGTACCCGTGCGGGGTTTGAGCAATCCCATAATTGTCTTCAGGAGAGTCGTTTTGCCTACACCATTACGTCCAATTAGGCAAACCATTTGTCCAGCAGGGACATGCAAAGCCACATCTCGGAGAATGTGGCTCTCACCATAGTATACATTTAACCCATAAATTTGTAGCATGTTGTTCATTTGTCAGTTCGCAGGACTTGTCTCGCCTGTCCGGAGGTGGAAATTATGATGTTAAGATCTATTATATCTGAAAGTAGGCCAAGGGAATTGGGCAGAAATGGAACCTGGGAACAAAAGACGAGTTTGGCCGTTGGCCGCTGCTTGGATCGGACTAACTGTGTTTTTCTTTCTGCTTACCTGTGGAGGGGTCTGGTCCTGGTGGACTTTTGCTCATCCGGAGTCCCCGAACAAGCAGCCGATCGGGCAAATATGTTGCAGGCAATCTACGAACATGGTAATTATATTGAAGCAGCGATCTGGAGTATCTTGGCGGCAGTATTCGCTGTGAGATCTATAAAACAATCTGGTCTTGGTCGTACCTGGTCTATTGTCGCTGCATTCACTTTCTTTTTCTATGGCTGCGCTCCCGTGAGGGATACGGGCTATCGGACATTGTGGAAGTGTTTACGGGTGGTTGGTAGCGAAGCGTGTCCCTGGTGGCTGTTTCTCTGGAATGCTGCCTGTGTGGCCTTGATGGTGGGTTTGTTGGTGGCATATCTGCGCTATTTAAGGTGACTGGTCTAAATTAATCTAGCAACTGGTTTTCAGGGAAAGTACCCGATTTACTGCTAAGTGCTATAATAGCAAATAAAGTTAGATTATACAGGAGGTATGAACTGTTTGAGACAGTAGAGGTAAATGCCCCCAACGGTCAAATAATCCTCTGTGCTAAAAATGATTCTGTTTTAGTGCCCATCGCCAAAGTTGCTACTTATGCGATGGGTAAAGTAGCAATGTATCCTCAGTCGGAGTTGCGACAACTCCAGCAAATGAAACAAAATGCTCGCAAGTTGTTCGATCGCAATCCTGGAAATGAACAAAGGTTGAGTCATCTGAAAAAGTTAAGACATAACTACGAACGTTCGAGATCGATGCTTAAATCCCTGCAAAAAGTAGGATTAACTGATTCCGATAGTGACATCAATAATATTATCCCACTTACTTCATGTGGGAAAAGAAGTTACGATTGATAATCGGGTGGATTATCCTAGCGACCTAGAAGCACCAAATGGTACTCTCAGAATTAGGAGTACTTGGAGTCTCCTGTCAAATGGGAGAAAATATTTATCAACGCTCAATTTTATTCCTAGCAGCAAAGGAGGGTAAGCGATGGAAATTGATGAATTCTCTATTCTCACAGACGATCTGATAGATTATAGCAGTTTATCGGAAGATCCTCTCAAGGAATTAGCATTGGGAGAAGAGTTATTTATCGCCACTTCTGCTTTGGCCCAATTGGCAACTATAAAGAGCGCTCTGGCAGTTGCTGTGGCGGCGGATATTTTGTCCCACTTAAGGGGCGATCGCTATCTCCATGCGGCGGCGATCGAGACTCTGTTTGGGATTGATAAAATGCGGGCGATAGAGTATATGAAGCAAGCAGTAACAGGAGAGGGCGATCGTTACATTTTAACTGCGATCGTGGAGCTGGCGATCGAAAATCAATCAGATTTTCAGTCTGGCCTGGGTTGGACAGTGTTTCGCTTGCTATCCGATAAAATAAAATCATTCAAGATTTACTCGCCTACTTGCAAAATCAGCCAGAAAGTGAAGAATCAAACTCAGACTCACAAAATATTCGATCTAGGACTATCACTTGCGAGTAGTCTGGATAATTTGCGTGAATATTCCGATAATTGACTCTATATTACCAATGAAATATTCTCTTGATTCGATCGTATTCTCTGCTAATTTCATAAATTTCCACAGACTTCCCGTGGTCACGCAACCATATATGCTAGGAATCTGATTATTTTTCTGTTCGTTAAATATTTGCGCTGCTACCATTTCCGCCATGCACTGAGGAATTCCTGATTTGATGTTATCATCTTTGGCCTCCACCATTGTCACCACTGGCGCAGTTACCGATAACTGTTCGGGAGAGTGACTCAGGATAAAGTCACATCTGCCGTTCAGTCCTTGGGTTTTATCTACCGTGAATTCTGTTCCCGAAAAGATACTGATTTGACGATTGAATTGCTTCCGAATTTCAACTAAAATTGGAGCCACTATTAGTTCCGATCGCGCTTTGTCTGTATCGATCTCCAAGGCCAGAGGCAGGTTCTCTTCTAATACTTCTCTCTTGAGAGGACTAGGTGAGACCGGTTCCACAGCAGGAAATAATTCTACTCGCCTCTCTATTTTCAGGTTGAATTTACTTTTCAGGTCGGAGATGGTAAAGTCACTGTAAGGCATGATTCTCCTGGTTACGTAATTCTCTCATTCAAAATTTTACTCGTTCCCTGGCTCTGCCGTTCCCAGGCAGAGCCTCCAGATATGCTATACTTATAATTATTTCCTAGCTGTTATAAACTGGAGGCGTCCGAGTCGTTCCCAGCCAGAGACTGGGAACGAGGTAATTGAGATGCACCCGTGCTTACATTGAGTAGGGTGCCACCCTACATTTAGGTTAGATGCTCCCATTTTAAGAAGATCGGGTACTATGAACGATCGTAAAAAACTCCTCAAAGCCCTGCGCATTGCTAGTTTATATTGCCTGTTGTTCCTGGTAGCTTTTCTGCCGCCAGCTATCTGCATCCCAGAGATTTTCCATGCCCCCCGTCCCCTATCTCGCTAATTTACCACAATTTCTCTTCCAATGGCCCTTCTTTACTCTCTACAACTACACCCAAGGGATAAAATTGGCTTTGTTGCCCTCCTACGGCCTTACAACCCAGTTGGCTTTTTTGGTTCCTAGTCTTGCTGGAGTTAATCTTGCCCGGCACTGCAACTGGTTAAGGCGATCGCCGCTAACAGGGCCTAGAAGCCAGGCACGACAAAGCCTTTGACAGAGCCATTTTTTTGGCGATCGGTTAGTTGAAAACGGGATAGTAATTCAGATCAATTATGTTTCATCGGTTCCTATCAGTAGTTGACCACATGCTTTCCTATTATAAGTTCAAGTTTAGCCTGAAGAAGTTCCCCGACAAGGGAAAACTTCTTCAAACTTCCGACTAGGAAATAGGTTCAACTGTGAACAGCGTCATTATCCCGGCATCCAGGTGATCGTTGACGTGACAGTGGTACATCCAAGTCCCCGGATCGTCTGCTATCATGTCCAGTGTTTTAGCACTCGCTGGAAATATCTCTGTAATGTCCGTCCGGTGTCCTGCGTACAAGAGAGTTTCGCCGTGCCAATGAGGAGTGTGGATATCTACTTCAGTTCCCATCGCCAGCAGATACCAGCGTACTTGTTCCTCTTGTGCCATCGTTATGCCCTTTAAGTCAGCATAGAGCAAACCATTGATCCCGTGCATCAGGTTACTCTCGACAAAATCTTCGTCCGATTTTTCGCGCAGCGTGGGGTCTACCGACTCTCCGACAAACTCCTCAATATTTGCATCGATATATAGACTGCTATTTTCGTCAAATACCGTGAACAGATTGACAAATTCCCGGTCAACCCCGAGGGGCAAACCTGATTTTTTTTTGAGTGTTCCCTGCTTGTGAACTACGATCGCCCCCACCAAACCCGCATTCGTGTCTGCAACCTCGTTGACATGGGAGTGATAGGGCCAGACGATCGAATTGGGATCTTCAGGACCGGGACCTGCCCGATCGGGCACTAGCCAAGTATAAGTATAGCTCTGGCCTGGAGGCACGGCGTCATCCCCCTTATCCTTGAGAGTAGTTCCGTCCTCATAGGGCGTTCCTTGACCGCGCTTGGTATAATTAGAAAAATCCTTAAGAAAATTTTTACATTTGCCCGGGGTCACCGGGTAAAATATTAATCATGCCAGACGATTTTGATACACACCTTACCCCGACAACTTCTCAGTCTGCCCCAGACCCTTCCCTGGCGGCAACTATGCGCGATCGGACAATAGAAGCGATCGCGAATGGCCTGCGATCGGGACAGCGAAGCATGGCGTTATGGCAAGGAGGACCGCTGGCAATTTCAGCGGTTCCCGGATCGGGAAAATCTACCGGGATGGCCGGGGCCGCCGCGATCGCCGTTGCCCGCCACCAATTGCACTCCCGCTACCAACTGGTTGTAGTTACCTTTACCCGTTCCGCTGCTGCCAGTATCAAAGCCAAAATTCGCGAACATCTCAAGACATTATCCATACCACAAAATGGCGTTTTCGTCTATACCCTGCATGGTTTAGCCCTGAATATAGCCATGCGCCATCCCGAACTTTCCACCTTAAGTCTGGAAACATCGACGATCGTATCTCCTAACCGATCGCACCAATTACTGCGTACCACGGTAGAACAATGGATAGCAGCCCATCCCCTCTATTATCAGCGCTTACTAGAGGGAAATCAATTTGATGGGGAAGAAACAGAACGCCTGCGCCGCCAATCAGTTTTACGCACGGAAGTCTTGCCAGCATTGGCCTATACAGTAGTTCACGAAGCGAAAAGTTCCGGACTTTTGCCCCAGGATTTAGCAGAAATTGTCGCCACTCAAAATATACCCGATGAATATCAGATATTAACAGTAGCAGCGGGGCTGTACAAGAACTATCAAACTCTGTTGCGATCGCGTTCGCTGATCGACTACGATGACATGATCTTGGGAGCAATGAGAGTATTAGAAGACATCGGGGCGCGGCGCCTGTGGCAAAAGCAAGTATTTGCCGTCTTTGAAGACGAAGCGCAAGATTCCACCCCCTTGCAGACGAGATTATTGGAGATCCTCGCCGCCGACGCTAACGAAGAAAAACCCCTGAATTTGATCCGGGTAGGGGACCCCAATCAAGCAATTAATTCTACCTTTACACCCGCCGACCCCATTTATTTTCGGGAATTTTGCCAAGCTTGCCAACAGCAGGGCAAACTAGCAACAATGGATCGAGCGGGTCGCAGTACCAAAATCATCATTGATGCGGCTAACTACATGCTCAAATGGGTAAATAAATACCTGAGTAAGAACGGGTCCCATAAGCAAGCATCAGAACTGCCCTTTAGCGAACAAGAGATTCGTCTAGTTGCACCAGGAGACCCCCAACCAGATGCCAATCCGCCCCCAGAAGGAGAAGGATTAGAGTTACAGACGCCCAAAGATATTTACCAGACAGTAGCAGCGATCGGTCAGCGGATAAAAGATTTATTCGCCAGTCACCCGGAACGGAATGCCGCAGTCTTAGTGCGGACAAATGACCAAGGAAGATTTGTGGCCAGCGAACTCAAAAAATTGTATGGCAAAGAAATAAATATATATGAAGTAGCAGAACAGGATCGGCAATCACAGGTTCCCAGAGAAATGCTTTCCCTGCTACAATTCATGCAGCGTCCCCATTCCCCCGACTCCTTAAAAGCAGCGCTACAAGTGCTACTCTTTCGACAACTGATTACCTCCCAAGACTTTAACGCCCTGGCCAGTTTACCAGAGGGATTTATCTATCCCGGTCCTCTGGATAAGCCACCCAAAGAACCCGTAAAACAGATTCGCCGCTACTGTCGGAGTTTGCTGCGGGCGCGACTGGAACTGCCACCCTATCAGCTAATTTCTTTCCTAGCCTTGACCTTAAATTATAACCGAAGCGAACTGGCCACCGCTGACAAATTAGCAGAAAGAGTCGCCCAGCAGACAATGGGGGATAGTGCCATATCTGTGATGTCAGGGATGCTAAACGTCCTGAATGAAATTGTCAATTCCGAAAGCTTTGAACCAGTGGAAGTTTCGGAAGATGATTCTCCCTACAGCAGGCCAAATCAGTTGACCGTCATCACCATGCACAAAGCCAAAGGATTAGATTGGGATTACGTGTTCCTGCCCTTTTTGCACGACAGTACCATTCCCGGGAGTTTGTGGGTGCTACCGCAAGCGCAGTTTTTGGGAGACTTTACCTTATCGGAAGTGGCCAGGGCCCAAATTCGCGCCCACCTGCATCAACAACCGCTACCATTGATTGGAGAAGCATGGGAACAGGCGGAATATTTGAAGATAGCAGAAGAATTTCGTTTGCTGTACGTGGCCATGACCAGGGCGAAGCGCCTGCTATGGATGTCCAGTTGTGGGAAAGCGCCATTTAGCTGGAATAATTTCAATCAGAAACGCCAGGGTAACCTGGAGGATAAAATACCTTGTCCTGTTTGGCCAGCTTTGAAGCAACGGTTTCCCCAGACGGCAGTTGTTCCCTCTAAAGTATAGAGCCATGCTGGAGCGATCGCCATTTCTGCTGCCTGAAGTAATTAGATCCCAGAGGCTTGACATGGGGCTGATTGAATGATAGGATAAATAAAATACCAGAACCAAGTCATGGAAAGGAATTCAAAATTAAATTATTCTTCAGCAGAAACACGCGCTGCGCTGCAACCAAGCCACTAAATCTGTCCAATTTGACTTTAGATCACCTTAAAATTGCCAGCAAACAGATAGAGTCTGACGATATTTATCCTTCTATCGCAGGCGTTCGATTAAACCAATGACCTCTTGGTATGCCTCAGTTTTTCCTTGTTGCTGAAAAAGTTCAGCAGCTATTTGATATTCCCTAATAGCTGCCTTCTTATCTCCTTTGTTCCTATATACATCTCCTCAACCCTTATAGCCCGGTGCATATTCAGGAGCTCTCCGAATGGCGTGAGTATATTCCTTAAAAGCAACATCGTTATCTCTTTTCATTAAATATACATCGCCTCGACCGCTGTGACCGGGCGCAAAGTAAGGGTCTATCAGAATGGCTTTAGTGAAATCTTTGAAAGCTTCGTTCGCGTATCCTTGCTCTAAATAGACATTTCCCCGATTAGCGTAAGCCCTGGGATCCCGAGGATAACTTTGAATAGTTTGATTCGATTTTTCAAGTTCTATCCTAAATCTATATATTCTCCGTTTATCCGCAGCGCTTATTGGAGTAGATTGCCCTGGATAATTACAAAACTGCCGCTCTGCTTTCCATTGACCAGTCATTACCCAGCTTTCCAGGGAGCACCACCACGTCGCCCCCCGATCGACTAAAGTAGCAACGGCAGATTGTTTTCCGAAGGCAGGACTTACAAACCATACTAATGGCAGTGCAATTATTGCCACTACGCATTCTACTTTACGGGGTTGCCATCGTTTTGCGATCGTAAACTCAAGCCATCGATCGAGTAGTTGAGTTACGCGATCGGCAATACTCACCATCCACCCTAATATGTCGCCAAAGACGTAGTTGGCGACGGGGGGTTTGCGGTTACGCTTTCGCATGTATTCTGCTAGCCAGTATTCCGGCCAAAGCAGACATCCTGCCAAAAACTCTACGCAGATGAGAAGGACTGGGGAAAGTTTAGCAAGCAGCCAGGGAACTGCTCGCCAAAATAACCAGGAGAACACTGGCATAAACAGCATAAAAAATAATTATAGCCTGCCACGGCATTGGTATGAACAAAAGCAGTTCCCAGAATGCGCGAATGCTTGTTTGCACGAACTCAATCATGGTGACTATTTTCCTCTCTCATGGGTTGCGAAAACTACTCATCTTCCTCATCCTCGTCCCGGGCAAATTCTTCGGGTATGGAGGACGTGTCCTCAGGGTCATCCTCGGTTTCACCTGCAATCAGTTCGGTGTTTTTTGTCGAGCCGCTTTCCAGTTCAGCCCTAGATTGTTCGGGTAGTCCGGTCAACTCTTGCAGCAAATTTCTAGCAACGTCAACAACTTGTGTTCCCTCCAATGCGTCTGCCTCCAGCAGCATCTGTAGCGTTCTCATTTTGTCATTTCTGTCAATTAGCTGCTGCTGTTTGATCGTTTCCATAATAACTGCAATATCTTGGGGACTATCTGTAAGTAATGAGGCTAGCAACTGCCAGTTTTGTGATTCTCTAATTGGACCATAGAACTTCATCCTCTGCTGTTTAAGCTCCATCTCAAATTTCTCACGTTGCATCTTCTCCTTTTGCTCTAGTGCTCCCACTTCTATACTAACCTGAATAGCTGTTTTTTTCAGTTCTGCCTCTTCTTGAATAGTTTTCTTTTTGCGAATTCGCTCTCGTGCTTCTTCTTCTAAAGATAAGGTAAGTGTAAAGCGATTAAGTTTGAAACCCACATCAGAGACTTCTTCTTCCACCTTTCGGCTTATTGCACATTCCGCTGCCCCACTTTCTTCAACTTTGTAGTTCCGACTCGTGCGCCGCATGACATCAATGATTAACGGTTCTAGGAGTTGGCGAACATCGGTTATCTGGCGTTGTACGATTAAAGCTGGTTGACGCACCGAACAAATTAGCTTGACTTCAGCATGAAAATCAAAAGCATCTGGGCACCGCTCACCAGACCCATTAACTGGTATGGTATAACGGTTAATTAATGCGTAAGTCTTGGTGACTTGACTGCTGGATGCAAGACAAGCTAGGGGCCAGGGCAAACGCTCTGATTTTGTATAGATCATCACATAAAAATCCACGTTACCCAACATGCTTAGAGTCCGGGGATCGGAAACGGTCAGGGAACTGGGTGAGACTATTAGTTTAACGAATCCCGATCCTAGTTGTCAGCTCTTTACGGGACATATAGGTTGTGGTAAGTCTACCGAACTTTTGCGCTTGAAACGGGAACTGGAACAAGATGGCTTCCACGTGGTATATTTTGAGAGCGATCGGGAATTGGATATCGGGGATGTCGATATCAGCGACATTCTCCTGGCGATCGCCCATCAGATCGGGGAAAGCTTGAGTGCTGCTAACATTTCTTTACCAGGACGGTATTTTACCAACTTGTTAAAAGAATGTGGGGACTTTTTGCAAACGCCGGTGGAACTGGTGGAAGCTGAGATTCCCCTGGGACTTGGGAAACTGAAAGCGCAAACTAAAGACAGTCCCAAGCTGCGCAGTCAGTTGAGACAGTATCTGGAACCCCAGACGGAAGGGTTGTTGAGGGCTATTAACGAAGAACTGCTTTTACTTGCGGCCAAAAAGCTGCAAAACCGGGGGAAGGAAGGACTGGTGACGATCGTTGATAATCTCGATCGGGTAGAAAATCGTCAAATTGCTTCGGGGAAAACTCTTCCGGAATATCTATTTGTAGACCGGGGAGGACAGTTAAATCGCCTGCAATGTCACGTTGTTTATACGATTCCTCTGGTATTGATGTTTTCTAACGAAGGAGAGACATTGAAAAACAGTATGGGTGGCGGTACGGATCCTAATGTTTTGCCCATGATACCGGTGCAGTTAAAGAACGGTCAAGCTTGCGAAGCAGGACTCAGCTTGCTGCGACAGATGGTTTTGGCCCTCATCCCTAGCGGTAAAATAGAGCGGCGATCGCTTCCGAATTATATACCAACAGGTACTCCCGGCCATCTCAAAGAATTATCAAAACTCCTGTATGCAGATACGCCCCCCGAGGCTCTTAAAGACTTTGAAAGCAGAGAGTTAGCAGTACGAGAGCATTTATTCAGGACAGTTGGACCAGTTTTAGGAAATTTTTTTTTGCTGATGGGGAGCCGTCTCAATCCGGACGCAAGCGGCAAGTCAAAACCGGCGTAGGAACAGTAACTGTAAACAGCAAACAGGCCAAAAAATTGGGCTTAAAGAAAGGCACACAAATCAGTCCCGTAATCTCCAAGTGTTGCTGGGTATTGAGTGCTAATGAATCATATCAACAAGCGGAAAAAGACTTGGAACTGTTAACAGGAATAAAAGTGGGACACAGCAGCATACATCGATTAGTGCAAAGAAGCGAATTTCCTGGAGCTCAAAGCAGTCACCCTGTAACCGCTGTGAGCGTAGATGGTGGCAAAGTACGTTTAAGAACTGAAGGTAAGGGTTCTTGTGAGTGGCGAGATTATAAAGCAGTCAGCCTGCATGGAGAAGTTTGTGGGGCTTACTTTCAGGACAATGCCGCCCTGGTGGAGTGGGTTAAACAACAGCCGTTGACAGCTATAATTACTTGTTTGGGAGATGGTCATGATGGCATTTGGAACATTATTGCTCAATTGAGACCAGAAAATGGCAGACGTGAAGTTCTTGATTGGTATCATCTAGTCGAAAATATCTATAAAATTGGCGACTATAAAAAGCGTTTAAGGCAGGTTAAATCATCTCTCTGGCACGGTTTTATTGACGAAGCATTGGAGTTGTTAGCCAGTTGTCACGGACAAAAAGTACAGAACTTCCGCGCTTATTTAACCAAACATTGTCACCGTATCGTTAACTATGATCTTTATCAATTCTTGGGCATTCCCATTGGCTCTGGGGAGGTAGAGTCTGTAGTCAAGCGTATTGGTTCTCGTCTCAAGCTCTCTGGGGCTCAATGGCTTCCAACGTCAGTTAACCAAATGCTTCGCTTACGCTGTGCTTATCTTAATGGCGCTCTTTATCTAAGTACAATTACTTAGGGCAAAACTGGGATGCTCCCGGAAGATGTGCTTCGAGATGTTGGAAAAAAATAAAAAATTAATTTTACATAACTACTTACAAAAATCGGGGATGAGTCTGATGAGGTAAAGTCAGGAGGAGTTTTCATCATTCAGGAATGAGAGTGCCATTCTCTTGGTTGGTAAAACAAAGAGCTACCCATAGCATCTTTCCCTTCTACAGTAAATTTAAAAGATTCAATAAAATCAAGTGTATACAGCGAATCTTTAATAACTCTTACTCTTACAGTATATAAGCCAGGTCTTAAACAAATATAAGGCATCTCAACTTGTATTTCATGTTCTCCATAGTATATATATAATGCGTTCTTATCAATCAAACTGTTTATTACCACGACTGAACCTTTTTCTCTAGAAATTTCTGTGATTGTTAACTCTATTCCAATATTATCAATTTCCTTATATGCTTTATAGCCAATACATAATTCAGCATACTCACTTGTTACAGGTGATTCAATTACTTGGCCCCCAGAGTCTCTAAAAAGTATATAAACAATATCTAAACCTAAGCTTTCATTTTTGTCTTTTTTGGGAAGAACCATTTTTCCCAATTGTTTTTCATATCCTTCCAATAATAGATCTTGTTCATATCGGATCATAACCGAATTTGTATTTCCATAGGCGATCAACTTACCTTTCAGTAAGTAAATTGATATATCGCAGATCGTTAAAATTGACTCACTATTATGACTAACAAAAATAAATGATACTCCATTCTGACGGAGTTCGGACAATTTGCGCAAACATTTTTGCCTAAACTTTATATCTCCTACAGCTAACACTTCATCAATCAACAGCACATCTGGTTGTGTATGAATTGCACTTGCAAATCCCAATCTTGCTGCCATCCCAGAACTATAGGTTTGTACTGGCGCATCAATAGCGTGTCCAATTTCGGCAAATTCTACAACTGCATCAAATCTTTCATCAATTTCTGCTTTAGATAACCCGAAAACAGACATATTTGCATAAATATTTTCCCTCCCTGTTAAAATATGATTAAATCCCGCTCCCAAGGCAATCAGCGGCGCTACCCTACCCCTTACCTTCACCACACCTGTATCTGGCTTGATTAGACCGCTGATAATTCTTAGCAGCGTTGTCTTCCCACTGCCATTAGTACCAACTAGCCCCAGTGCTTCTCCTCTACGAAGCTGAAACCCTACATTATTTACTGCCCAAAACTCGTGAGGTCGTAGCTTGTGACTATTTTCCCGCAGCCCAGTTAACTCCTTGGTAATGTCTTGAATGCCATAGAAAAGAGACCGCTTCAAGTCCCGACAAAACTTCTTGGATACTCTCTCAACTGATAGCACTATTTCAGAGTCTTGTTCCATCACTTCTCTATCAGATACGCAAATTGTCATCAGCTACTCATCCTTATCTACTACAGAGGGCATCACTAATCGGTAAACGGCGTTGCACAATTACGGGATGATGGGCATAGTTGCAGAAGTCTTAAACCTAGACTACAAGCCAGTTTAAGTTATGTGCATGCGTAGGCATCATCCCCAAAATGTGCAACGCCCGGTAAACTACTCAGGCAGTATCTAACCCGATTAGAAACCTCAATCATATGCCTAATTCCGAGGTTATAATTGGTTGGGGTCGAACTGAGGGTCGCCCCTCAATCCTCCCTTTCAAAACCGGACTTGCGACTTTCACCGCAGGAGGCTACTGGTTGGTAAGCCCAAGTCATGGGCAGTCGTTGTTTGGATTACTCCTCCCTGACCTTGTCTCGTGAATTTTGGCCCCTTCTTGTTCTGGAAGTTGCTCAATATGTTGGTGGGGAGTGATTTCCACACGAGAGTAGCTCCTGCAGCTTTTTAAACAGGAGCTGATGTCGCACTTAATGAGTCTGTCCTTTATAACAAGGAGCTGTAACACCCTTGGTGCTTAGGTGGAAACTACACAAGCGAGACTTGGAGTCAATGGTTTATGTTTATGTTGGTTTTGGCGGCTGCATCTGTTGAATTAGCGTGGACAACGCTGGCATCTTGAAAGATTTGGAAATTCGATCCTTAATGTACGAATAAAAATTCACTCCGTTTTTGCGGCAGGTGTCAACCAGAGCCAAAAACACTTCCCACGCCTGAGTCCCCTGTAGAGTGCGGGTTCCATTGGAGATTTTGCGCTTAATCACATACTCCCGGACTGTCCGCTCTGCCTCATTATTGTCAAGAGGAACTTCAGGAAAATCTAGAACTAATAGTAAATAAGGCTTCTTCTGTTTTGTTAAATCAATTCTATGATCTAAAGCACTGTATCCGGTTTGACGGGAAAACAATTTGTCAAATTCGGTTTCAAGCAACAGTTTTTGTTGTCGCTGCTCTTCTGTGCTTTGCTGTTGATAGGCTTTGAGTTGATAATAGTAAATCCAAAAATAAGAGAGAAATTGTGCCAGGCTTTTTTGATGAGAGGGAACCAGAGGAGTCAGCTTTTCGTAGTGTCGTCCTTCATGAATCCAGCATAAACTACGATGGTTCGTCTGGTTGTGAAATTGTCCCGCGTCATCAGCCACCAAAATATCTATGTAGTCCCCGAGCTGCTTTTTCTTCTTGTCAGGCAAAATACTGTCAACTAAATCATCTGATTGAACAACTGCTAATTCAGTTGGATCCAACTGCAATTCGTTTAACATTTGGAGAACTGTTTCAGAGTTTTTGCGCTCTCTGGTAAAAAAACTGCTATAGTAAGGATTGCAGAGTGTGAATACATAGCAATTTTTCCCATTAACCCGCATCCCCGTATCATCAATTTGGTGATAACTGGTACTGCCCAGTCCCGCTTCTAAAATAGCATTTCGTTCTTCAGTAAATTCTCTTAAATATTGCCGAGTTATTAAGTTAGATATTTTTCCCGCCGAGATTACTATTCCCTGAGACGGCAACAATTTAAGAATCTTTTCTTCTGGCACTCGTAACTGATAATACAAAGTGAGAACAAATGCTTCGAGTTCACTCCCGTAAGATTTGCCTTTTAATCCTTGCGGCAACTGGGCTTCGTAAAATTTCTCCGTACTAGGTGAATAGAGTCTTTCTAGTCGATAAATAACCGTGTCTGTTTTAAATATAATATTTTGAATTGTTACTTCTCGGTAGCCTCTATGGGTGATATCTGACGGCAAGTTACTCCGAGCCAGTTTGATAACCTCTTCTCTGTCAATATGAATAAGTTGGCGACGTTCCTGGGGGGGGTTTTCGGTTTTTTCTTTTTTCGCTCTCGACTATTGGGCTGCTCTGGTTTGGCCTCCGCAGAAGTATCAGCTTTAGAAGTATCAGCTTTGGCTTGAGGTTTGATGTCAGGTTTTCCCTTGTGCCCTTTGAGCGCGGCTATTTCATCTCTCAATCGTTGATTGTCAGCTTTCAATTCAAGGTTTTGGCTGTATAGGTCTTCTAGGTAATTGAGTAACCGCTGCAAAACTTCCCGACTTTTTGGGTCGAGATTCTCTGTGTCTTGGTCGAGGTCAGCAAGCCAATTCTTAGTCATGTCTTCCAACTTACTACTTATTTATCGAATTTGTCAACCCTGGGCGCGGGATTTTGAAAAAAATCAGCTGTCGCGCATCTCAACTGCATATTCGGGCGCTCGGCTGCCGACTCACCACTTCGAGGTCAAAACCCCCCACCCCGTAAGCATTTGAGAAGTTTTCGCTCCTCAAAAATTGCTCTTGTCCTGTTAGGCATTCCGAGGCAGTACAAGGGCTGTTCACTCCAGTCCGATGGCCCGAGTAACTATGCAGTACCGGCAGTACCCATATTCCTTCACCACCAAGATCTTGAGCAATTACTTGTTCTGTGGAGCGACCGGTCGTATGCTAGACCTGGGCGGTAAGTGACGGGCTGACTACAAACCACGGAAGTCACTTTTTCCTGACATGAACCCCTTTCGGGAGACACAGCCAATTTACCTGACCTACTGCGTAACACGCTCCTTCAAGCATACCTAAACAGCCTCGGCTGCGGGTCTATGCCATATTCAAGGCTACTAGTTCCCTTGACTTACCATATCCGACCCACGTCAGCAGCAATCCCTAGGGATTGCCCACAATTCACGACCCTAGTATCGTGTTTCGTGTGATATCCTCGGCATTACCCGATCGCGCAGCGTGGCGCAGCCATGGCATTTGCTTCTTGGGCCATCCCTCCCCAGCCAGCTTGCGCTTAACATCTAACTTATCCAAGGGATAGTCCGACAGGGGTTACTTTGTTCCGTGGTATCATTATGTCGCTTTTAGGCCCCTGCTATGGGTGCATCCCACTTTCGCAAGGGCGAAGCATTCGGAGAGTCCATCTGTAAACTTATATCATAATTTGTCGCCCGGGCGTTGCACATTTTGGGGATGATGCCTACGCATGCACATAACTTAAACTGGCTTGTAGTCTAGGTTTAAGACTTCTGCAACTATGCCCATCATCCCGTAATTGTGCAACGCCTGGGAAAGGGTTTTTCAGGTTTTAGCGGATGATGCCGATAACGAATATGCGATGCACTGAGGTTCTACCATCGTCTCGTGTCCGAGAGCGCCCACCTTGTCGTGCCGCTCCTGCGCACGACATGGGTGGGCGTCTCTGGACACGACAGGGCTCATCAGCATAGTGCAGGGGCCAAAAAAAAGACGATGGTAGTGATCAAGCCATCGGGCGTAGCAAAGGTGGACTCAGTACGAAGATTCATGCCATCTGCGATGCCCTGGGCAATCCCACAGGATTTCACCTGACAGGGGGCCAAAGGGTGCATCCCAGATTTGCAAAGATAGCCCTTGCGAAAGTGGGATGCACCCCGGAAAAACGGGTTAGAGTATGAAAAGAGCAGGGGGAAAAAAATGGTAAATTTGGGAAAAAAGGGAAAAAGCTATTGACAGGGACGGAAAAACGGGTTAGAGTATGAAAAGAGCAGAGGGGAAAAAAAGAGAAAAAATCAAGGCGTCTCTGAAGCTAGGTAACAGGAGAGCAAATCACCGGTGAAGAGAGATGATTTAGTCTCAACTAAAAAGTGTAAGGAAGGAAAAATTGGGTATAGTGAGGGAAAGGCTAACGAATAATTCAGCCATTTACTCCCTGTGGACAGCCGGTGGCGGAGTTCTAGCTGGGGATTAAACAGGAGTTTATGAGTCTGCTGACAGCCAGAAACTAGAATGAGGGGTGATACCATAAATTTCAACCAGCCCTTGCGAAAGTGGGATGCACCCGGGCCAAACTCACGATCTGGCCAAACGCCATCATGACCGTCTCCGATACTCACAAGTGGATTCGCCAAGGGCTGCTGGTTGACCCATTTGACCAGTCCTGCATTGTCCCGAATGATTATTGGGAATTATTAGGACAAGATATTCTTAATCAAATGGAATATGATTACGAAAAGACTCAGCAGACACTAGATAACTATCGTCCTCATTGGTATTTATGGAGAACCTTGCCCCTAAAATGGCTACTCAAGCGACGAGAAGATTATCAGAAATGGGAGTATGAGCGGGATATTATAAGATTGCTGAGATCCATTCAGAGAAATGGTTTAATAGGAACATTTTGTCGATTACTGAGAAAAATGACCGTAAAGTTATACCTTGGTATCACAAATTGGGAGCGGAACAATTAAGTAGTCAGGCAAAATGAATTTTATATTTTCCCCCAACGTCTCGAAGCGCATCTTCCATTCTACTTGTTTATTATTTACTACATTACTCGTATGAATAGGGGCATTATCCATCACTGGGCTATTTTCAATGAAAGAATTGCCAGACAATGGTTTCATCTGCGTTACTCCCCTCCAGAAAATTTACACAAATGATTTAGGTTCGTTATACTAATGAATATATCTCTGAAGATACTTATGGTACTGAACACGCTGTGGACCCCCAACTTGGGAGTACCGCGCGTACAGATTGATTTGGCAAAAGAATTCCAAGCGATGGGTCATAAAGTAGAAAAATTTGATTTACATGATGCATTCGGCCAAGTTAAACCATCTGTGTTGGCAGACTGGACCAGACCTAGCTTTTCAGTCAAAGCCAAAGCTTTTGTCCAGGCAAATGCCCATCGCTTTGATATCATTGAAGCTATCCAAGGCAAGTTACCTTTTTCCAAGGAAGAACTGGGCTTTGGTGGTCTGCTGGTTGCTCGCTCAGTGGGACTGCGTGCCTTGTTAGATGAGTTTATCAAGCTAGACAACATTAAATGGCCGCCAAAAAACAAGAAAACAGCGATCGCCAATTGGCTGCGGTCTCTCAGACATAAGCGAGAGAAACCTGACCACCTCCGCAGCTTTCAAACCTGCGACCTGATTAATCTTCCCAACTGTGACGAACTAGCCTACGTTCGAGATTTTATGGGAGAAGGTGATAAATGTGTGGTCTTTCCCTTGGGGCTATCCCAGCAACGGCAACAGCAATTTGTCAGAGAAATAGAATCGGCGGTGGTAAGGTTAGCAAATAAGCAGGTCGTTTTTATCGGTGCTTGGGGACCGCGAAAGGGATCGAGAGATTGGTCGGAGATTATTAAGCGTGTAAGGGCGCAAGTGCAGGAAGCACGGTTTCTATTTTTAGGTACAGGATTTAGCGCTGAGGTAGTTTTAGAGGATATAAACCTACCTTCCTCTTATGGGATTGAGATTGTTGAGCGCTATGATAGTGAGGAACTGCCCAGACTTTTAAGTGGAGCAACGGTGGGAGCTTTCCCCAGTTATATGGAGGGATTTGGTTTGGCCGTACTGGAAAAACTGGCATCTGGACTGCCAACCGTTGCCTATGATATTCCCGGTCCGCGAGAAATGTTGCGTTATTTAGATGAAGACCTACGAGTTCCTGCTGGTAATGTGTTAATGTTCAGTAGCCAGTTAGTGAAGTTGCTAAAACTTGAGGAAGTAGGTTACTCCCGGCTGTCTAGACGATGCATGGAAGTAGCAAATCTGTTCTCATGGGAAAAAATTGCTAGAGAAACTTTAGATGTCTATGCTCAAAAATTAGCAAGCATCAGATAGGGCCAGTTAGCCCTTGCGAAAGTGGGATGCACCCTATAAAATTGTATGAGTGAGGTAAAAATGCATAGTGGGAGAAATTTGGTGTTTGTCACGGGTTGCGGTAGAAGCGGAACAACCTATCTCCAGAGGTTGCTAGCTAGCCACCCGCAGGTAAAGACAGGTCCAGAATCTCACTTGTTTTCCCTCTATATCGATCCCCTACTCAAAGCATGGGATTATCAAGTTAAAGTGGCAACCCGTGACACACGGAGTGGATCGGGCTTGCCTTGTTATATGGATGATGCACAGTATATAAATACTCTAAAAGGTTTCTTATTTGAACTACTGAAACAGATGGTTAATAATATTGAACGCGATCGGATATTTGTGGAAAAATCTCCATCTCATGTAAATAGTATTAGTTCTATCCACGAACTGCTACCGAAAGCGCAGATTATTCATATAATCCGCGATCCGAGAGATGTAGTCGCATCGATTCTTGCTGCTTCCAGAAGCTGGGGAAAAAATTGGGCAGTCGATAATGCAAAAATAGCAGCGCATACCTGGTGCAAACATATAAATAATGTGATAAAAGCATCAAAAAAATTAGATAAATCTAATTTTTTGAGATTAGGTATGAAACCCTTGTTGCCAATCCTGCTCAATCCTTGGTAAATATAGGTAATTTTATTGGACTGAGTTGGTCTGAGTCTGATTTAGAGGAAGCGGTGTACAACAATAGCTTAGAAGTAGCTCGCCAAACTGGAGGTACGGAGATTCCTATAGGAGGATTGGTAGCTAAATCAAGAGGCAACATACTCAAGGAACCAGAGGGATTTGTTCGTAAAGGAAAACCTGGGAGTTGGAAGACTGACTTGACAATGATCGAAAAATTAACAGTTTGGCTAATTGCTAGGTCTATGATGGAGAAATTAGGATACAGATGGCAATTTCCCTGGTAACAGACTGTCTATTAAGGTGATTTCTGAGAAAAAAGAAAAAAGGTACTAAGATACGACCGTTGGTTTGGCTCCTCTATTGAGGCCGGATAGTTTGGGTCATGGTTTATCCTGGTATCCTCTTTCCTGGAAATCACCTAAGATAACGTTTGCTTGCGGCGAAAGAAAATAGAAATAGGAAGAGTTAGATTAATGTAGCATTATGTACAGATGAGTAGCCAGACAAATTCAATTGATTTAGATAAAAAAAGTTCCGTTAGTTATCCAGAGGATAGTATAAATTTGATTACTAAGTATAAATTGTCGTTAGAGTGGGTGCCTAAGGATACAAAAACCCTCCTAGATGCTGGTTGTGCCTGGGGCTATGGAACTCGTATTCTGAAGCAAAAATGTAGCCATATATATGGTATAGATCCAAATCAAGACGCTATAAATGTGGCTAAAAAGAGAGATGAGCGGATAAATTTTATCAACTGTGGATTGGAGAAAACTCCATTTGAGTCAGAGTTTTTTGACGTAGTAGTTTGTTGTGAAACTCTTGAGCATGTAGGCAATGAAATTGATAGTCTAAATGAGATTTATCGCATCCTCAAAACAAGAGGAATTCTTATAATAACTACCCCCCACAAAGGATTATTTGGATTTATGGATCCTGGGAATTCAATCAGATGGGTAGATTATTTTGTGAAAAGTAAGTTGCCGGGATTATATAGAATTGCTTATAAGATGAGGAAGGGAGAATATCCCCAAAAAGTAGAGGTAAAAAAACCGATATATGACCATGACAATACTCACAGGCATTACACATTAGAAGACATATTTGGGATGTTAGACGAATCTATTTTTAGAGAAAAGTATGAGATGAAAAGAGTGTTGAGATCGGGATGTTTTGTTGAGCCATTTACTCTGAACGTAGAGTTTTACTTAACGTTATTTAAGGTACAGAAAAGAATGCTCGATAGATTATCAAAAATATTTAGGAGTTTATCAGTAGTTGACTATTGGATTCCCTATAATAAACTGGCTTATAATATAGCTGTGAAAATTATAAAAAAGGAAAGTATTTGACTGTAGATAAAACTTTTTAGGCTCTTCGGTACATGGTTTGCAATTTATGGGTTCAAAAATATCCGAAAAATTTGAAATGAAAATAACGTGTTCCATACTATGTTATAACTACGGACGTTACTTGAACCAAGCGATTGAAAGTTGCCTCAATCAAGCACCTGGGGATTACGAGCTAGAAGTTTTGGTGATTGACGACGGTTCTACAGATGAAACGCCAGAAGTGTGTCAGCGCTATCAAGATTCAATTAGAGTATTGCGTTCTGAGAACCAAGGTTTCGCGGCTAGTTTAACTAAAGCGATTCGCGAGGCATCGGGAGACTATGTTTGCTTGTTGGATGCTGATGATTACTTTGCCCAGAAGAAGTTAGTAACAATTTTGCCTTACGTTCAAAAGGGATATCTGTATATCAAAAATCGAAAATATATAATCGATCGAGAAGGTAAAGTTGCTGAAGGAAAACTAGCCAGAGGTGGTAGCACGAGTAGCCAGTGTCTTAATCGTGCGGCGGCATTAACACTTCTGCCTGCTGATAATGATCTATTTTCTCATCCCCTGAATTCAGCGGGACATGGAATAGAATTAAGTGAACCTTTAACATATTATCGGATGCACGATGCCAGCATAACTGATCGTCAAGTACCAGGAGATCAACATCACTATTTAGCGAGGGTTACTCATGCTCTAGCCGATCGCCTGCTGGTAATGGCACGGGAGTCTGCATGTAGTTGGGCTACGACAAGCATGTTGAAGAAAATATCTAAAGAGTATCGGGCGATCGCTTACTATGATGAAATGGAAGCGGCTTTAGAATTAAAGCAACGAGGAAAAGCATTAAAGGCTTGCCTGGGAATATTGATGGCAGCTGTGGGCTGTCAAACTGGCTTAACTGTCTGGCATCTTAAAGTGATCGTTAGATGGATTCTGGGAAAACAAATCAGGAAATATCCTGAGGAAGTTTTAGGGAGAGGCAAGCAGAGACCGACGGGCAAGAGGTAAGCTTAAAAGTATTAGCGAGAAACATGGTCCATCGGTGAATGCAGATTGGGGGCAGTAAATGAAGATTGAATACAATGTAGTTCTTGGGTGTCCCCGATCGGGAACAACTTTCTTGATGTCAGTGTTGAAGGCATTACCGAATTCAGAATGTGTGTCGGGAAGACTTTTTCTAGTCGCCATTCCTCATATTATTAACAATAATTTGCCAGCGGATATTTATAAGTCTATAGCTTGGGCTTTTGAAGATTCTTTACAAAACTATCGGGATTCGGGAATTCCTATTAGGCTCTTCGGTACATGGTTTGCAATTTATGGGTTCAAAAATATCCGAAAAATTTGAAATGAAAATAACGTGTTCCATACTATGTTATAACTACGGACGTTACTTGAACCAAGCGATTGAAAGTTGCCTCAATCAAGCACCTGGGGATTACGAGCTAGAAGTTTTGGTGATTGACGACGGTTCTACAGATGAAACGCCAGAAGTGTGTCAGCGCTATCAAGATTCAATTAGAGTATTGCGTTCTGAGAACCAAGGTTTCGCGGCTAGTTTAACTAAAGCGATTCGCGAGGCATCGGGAGACTATGTTTGCTTGTTGGATGCTGATGATTACTTTGCCCAGAAGAAGTTAGTAACAATTTTGCCTTACGTTCAAAAGGGATATCTGTATATCAAAAATCGAAAATATATAATCGATCGAGAAGGTAAAGTTGCTGAAGGAAAACTAGCCAGAGGTGGTAGCACGAGTAGCCAGTGTCTTAATCGTGCGGCGGCATTAACACTTCTGCCTGCTGATAATGATCTATTTTCTCATCCCCTGAATTCAGCGGGACATGGAATAGAATTAAGTGAACCTTTAACATATTATCGGATGCACGATGCCAGCATAACTGATCGTCAAGTACCAGGAGATCAACATCACTATTTAGCGAGGGTTACTCATGCTCTAGCCGATCGCCTGCTGGTAATGGCACGGGAGTCTGCATGTAGTTGGGCTACGACAAGCATGTTGAAGAAAATATCTAAAGAGTATCGGGCGATCGCTTACTATGATGAAATGGAAGCGGCTTTAGAATTAAAGCAACGAGGAAAAGCATTAAAGGCTTGCCTGGGAATATTGATGGCAGCTGTGGGCTGTCAAACTGGCTTAACTGTCTGGCATCTTAAAGTGATCGTTAGATGGATTCTGGGAAAACAAATCAGGAAATATCCTGAGGAAGTTTTAGGGAGAGGCAAGCAGAGACCGACGGGCAAGAGGTAAGCTTAAAAGTATTAGCGAGAAACATGGTCCATCGGTGAATGCAGATTGGGGGCAGTAAATGAAGATTGAATACAATGTAGTTCTTGGGTGTCCCCGATCGGGAACAACTTTCTTGATGTCAGTGTTGAAGGCATTACCGAATTCAGAATGTGTGTCGGGAAGACTTTTTCTAGTCGCCATTCCTCATATTATTAACAATAATTTGCCAGCGGATATTTATAAGTCTATAGCTTGGGCTTTTGAAGATTCTTTACAAAACTATCGGGATTCGGGAATTCCTAACTCGAGGTTGGCCGCATTGCAAAAATGGCTCCAAGGTTGTATGAGTATCCAGGAATTAGGGCAGGCTTTACAGCATAAAAGAGTGGTAGAACGAATAGTTTATAAGGAACCTTTTTTAAGTTTTGCCCCAGAATTTACCTATAATGCTCTACCAAATTGTAGAATAGTCCATATATACCGGGATGGTAGGGATTGTGCTAACTCCCTTGTTCGCAGTTACAACATACTGACTGACGAGAAGTTAAGGGATCTGCGGACGTCAGAAATGCCTCTGGGACGCAAATATGACCAGCTTTATGTACCCTGGTGGGTAGAAAAAGGAAGAGAAGAGGAATTTATTGCCAGCCCCCCTTATGTCCGGGCAATTTGGATGTGGAAAAAGATGGTTCAGTGCTGTCATGATTTCTTTTCGCGTCCAGATGTGATTGCTGACGGTCGAGTTATGTTATTGAGATATGAAGATTTAGTCAATGAACCTCTAAAATATGGGGAAGCAGTTGTCGAACATTTGGGATTGAAAATGAATCCGAGGTTGCAGAAGCGATTAAAACGGGCTAGTTCCAGTTCAATTGGAATCCATTATCGACGCGATTCTCAAGAAATAGAAGCTGCTGAGAAAATTGCTAAAGCAGAACTAGAGCTTTATGGATATCTCTGAGCGTGATGAAAATGATATGATAGCCCTTATAGGTCAGCGACAAGCTCAAGCAGATGGGGTGGCAGACTACTGTAGTCAGCTAGAACAGGCAATGGTAAAACGAAACATCCATTTGAAGTTAAGGTGGATGTCTTGGAAAGAAAGAGGAGGGGCGGGCGCGCTCTCGTGGCTGTGGCAGGAAAGCCCGCAGTGGCAGGGCAAATGGGTTATAGTTCAGTATACAGCCTTTGCTTGGTCTGATCGAGCATTACCCGTGATGTTCTTGGTGGTACTCCTGCTGTTGCGCCTGCGCGGAGTAAGTTTAGCTGTTAAGTTTCACGAAGTGCAAGGCTATCCGGGACAAAAACTCAACCATCGCTTGCGGCGATCGATACAACTGTGGGTCATAGAAACAGCCATTCGCTGGGCAGATAAGCCGATACTGAATGTATCTTTAGATAAATTACACTGGCTGCCTATTCAAGACCCAAAAGTAACATTCATTCCAGTTGGGGCGAACATTGCGGAACCCAACTGGGAAAAGGTGAAGCCAACCATTAACGACGAACGCCCAAAAACAATTGCTGTCTTTGGCATGACTAGCGCAGACATTACTTCCCAGGAAATTGCTGACATCGCCTATGCTGTCCAACAAGCAGCACTACAGGTGCCTAAGCTGCGCCTGGTAACCCTTGGTAGAGGTTCCAAAGAGGCAGAAAAACTTCTCAGACAAGCCCTCAACGGTGTTAATATAGAAATGAACGCCCTGGGATTAATTTCCGCAGAGGAAATTTCCCGGACTTTGGCAGCATCTGACGTGCAATTATATGTTCGTGGAGATATTTCCACTCGCAGAGGCACCGCGATCGCAGGACTGGCCTGCGGACTCCCGATCGTCGCTTATGCTGGGACAGAAACGGGACATCCTATCCCAGAAGCAGGGGTATTGCTTGTTCCCGAAGGCGATCGGGCCACTCTTGCAGAATCTTTAACACGAGTGCTAACGGATGAAAAACTGCGGTTAGAATTACAGCAACGTAGTAAAGATGCCTATCAGAAATATTTTTCCTGGGATGCTATTGCCGATCGCTTCTGTCAGGAGTTAAGCTTATGAGCGAACGTAAATACCGCGTCCTCCTGGTTTCTTCCAAACCCATCCAAAACGCTGCATCCCTGCGGTTGATGGCGAGGCACCCCAAGCTAGACATCCTGGTTGCCTATTGTAGCTTGCCAGAAGCCAAAACATTACATGCGACCTATGTTCAGCAGAGTCCAGAATTTCTCACCCAAGCAGCTTTTGACATTCCCTTACTGGAAGGATATCCTTGGAGTTACGTTCCTAACCTGTCTCCACTACCAAATATCGCTAAACCCTATGGTTTAATCAATCCTGGTTTAGTTAAGTTAGTCTCCAATTTTGACTGTTGTGTGGTTTACGGTCATGCTTATATTAGCTTTTGGCTAGTTATTGCAGCTACAAAAATCAGCCGCAAACCTCTGTTGTTAACTACAGACGCTACCTATTTTGAAACCCCAGAAGGAGGAAACTGGAGGAAACCCTTCAAAAAAAGGTTCCTTCCCTATCTATATAATCAAGTGGCAGATATGGTGTTGGTGCCCTCTACTGCTTCAAAATTGTTTATTCACTCCCTAGGTGTGCCAGAAAACCGAATTGCGATTACGCCTTATGTGGTAGATAATGACTATATTGCCGAGGTAGCCTTGAGGAGCGATCGCTCCTCAATCAGAGCAGACTGGCAAATTCCCGAAGATGCTAGCTTGGTGGTATTTTGTGCCAAATTTATCCCGCGCAAGCGTCCCCAAGATGCCATTAGAGCATTTGCTATTGCTAATATTCTAAATAGTTATCTGGTAATGGTAGGAGATGGACCACTGGGTGAGTCTCTCAAAGCAGAAGTGGAGCAGTTGGGGATTAAGGATAAAGTAAAATTTCTTGGTATAGTCAAGTATTCATACCTACCAAAAGTTTATGCTGCTAGCGACTTGCTGGTGTTTTGCTCAGAACACGAACCCTATGGTTTACCCGTGAATGAGGCGATGATTTGTGGAGTGCCGGTGGTAGTGAGCGATCGCATAGGGGCCCGTTACGATCTTGTAGAATCGGGTAAAACAGGTTTCGTCTATCCCTGTGGCAACATAGACACCTTAGCAGCTATCCTGAAAGATAGCCTAAACAACCGAGAAACTCTCAAGCAAATGGGGGAAGCAGCACGCCAGCGGATGGAAACATGGTCCCCACGCGAGAATGTAGACGGATTAGTGCAAGCCATCCTGGCGATACATTGTGTATACTGATTCAAAAGACGGCCCAACATCAGCCAGTTGAATGAAAATTTTAGTTTATTCTCATTTTTATCCCAGAATCTGCGGACTAGAAAATGTTGTATCGATTCTGGCTCATGAATTTGTTCGTGAAGGACAAGAGGTAAAAGTAGTCACTCCTACATTTGCAATGAAAATTTTGATGTATTCCCCATCATTCTACCCTAAAATTGGCGGAATAGAAACTGTTATATCTATTTTAGCTCATGAATTTGTCGAACGTAAACACAATGTTAAAGTTATATCATCCACACCAGCCAGAGACGAAAAAAAATTTCCGTTTGAAGTTATAAGACGACCATCACTTTATCAATTATTGCAACTGACTCGTTGGTGTGATATATTTTTGCAAGGTAATATTAGTCTCAAGGGAATCTGGCCGCTATTGTTTATTCGCAAACCATTAATTGCTACTCATCACAGTTTGTATCAGCGTTTAGATGGCAGCTTAGGGTGGCAGGATTATTTGAAGCAGTTTGTCACTCGCTTTGCCATCAATATATGTGTTAGCAACGCCTTAGCGGTACGTCTACAGAGTAAATCAACGGTTATTCCTAATCCCTATCGCGAGGACATATTTTACGAAATACCAGAGATTAAACGGGATAAAGAATTTGTTTTTTTAGGGCGCTTAGTATCGGATAAAGGAGCAGATTTACTCCTTACGTCAATGGCTAAACTTAAAGCCTTGGGACTAATGCCTAAATTAACAATTATTGGGAGCGGTCCAGAAGAAGCAAATTTACGTCAACAAGCGAAAAGCTTAGAGATAGGCGAGAGAGTATATTTCGTCGGTGCGAAGGTAGAGAAAGAGTTAGTGCAATTATTAAATGCCCATCAAATTCTTGTCGTACCTTCCCGTTGCCAGGAAGCCTTTGGCATTGTAGCACTAGAGGGCATTGCCTGCGGTTGTGTTGTCGTGGGGTCAGAGGGAGGAGGGCTAAAAGAGGGAATAGGTACTTGCGGTCCGACCTTCCCCAACGGGGATGTCCAAGCATTAACACAAATATTGGTGGAATTATTGACAGATACAAGTAAATTATCGACTTATAGGGCAAATGCTACCTACCATTTGTCGCGTCACACCAGTACGGCAGTTGCAAAGGCATACTTAGAAGTGCTGGAGAAGGTCGGACCATGAAAATAATAATCGCTTTAATTGCTGTTGGATTGATTTTCTATATATCATGCTTGGACTGGCGTCGTTCTGTCAAAGCAGTGCTTATCCTGGTGGTAATTGAGGGAGCATTGCGAAAGTGGGTATTGCCTCAAGCTAGTGAACTGATTTACTTTCTCAAAGACATTGTCCTGTTTGGGGCTTATCTTCAATATTTTGCATTATCCCACTCTAGGAGAAAATTTACGACAATCAAAAGACCTTTCATTCAGATCTGGCTTTTTATAGGATTTGGCTGGTGCTTGTTTCATGCTTTTAATCCGAGTTTAGGCTCGCCTGTTGTGGGAGTATGGGGACTCAGAAACTATTTTTATTATGTCCCCTTAATCTGGATGTTACCAAATATATTTCAATCAGAAGAAGAACTCTACATTTTTTTGCGATCGTACCTACTCATAATGATTCCCGTTGGTATTTTAGGAATTGCACAATTTTTCAGTCCGGCCTCAAGTCCGATTAACCTATATGCTCCGGGACTTGAGACAACAAGTGGAATTGCCACTTTAGGTGTTTCCAATATTGTGAGGATTACTGGAACATTTTCCTACATCAATACTTATGTCTGCTATCTGCTGGTATGTTTTGGTTTATTAATCACCTTGGTTTCAAAAAGACAGTTAGCCATGTGGCGCCAGATCGCAGTTTTTGAAATAATTTTGGTAGTCATAAACTCATTTATGACGGGCTCTCGCGCCAGCGTTTTTACCAACATAATATTCCTTATAGGTTATATATGCATCAAATCATTTATCCAGTTCTCCAGCATACTAAGTTTTTTTAAGTGGGTAATACCTGCCACTATCGTTGTTTCAAGCTCGGTCTTGTTATTCTTTCAAGAGAAAATCAATCTCATACTCGCTCGGATATTATTTACCAAAGATTTGTACATTCGCATTCGGAATATTTTCACAGGCCCCTTGGAATATGTCAAAATTAAACAACTGGATGGCTTTGGTCCCGGCGCAACCCACCAAGCAACGGGACTTCTGCGTAGAGTAATGAATTTACCATCGGGTGAAGTGATTCCGGTAGGTTATGAGTCAGAAACGGGGAGAATAATTTTAGAAATAGGTCCCATTGGTTTTATGTTTTGGTATGGGCTAAGAATTGCTATTATGATTGCGCTTTTAATGCTTGTATGGAAGTTGAAACGACCCTTCCTGCGCAACCTAGCACTGGTAGCTTTCCTGATACAATTGATTTGGCTTCCCGGTCAGCTAGTTTTTAACAATATTTTAGCCGTTTACTATTGGTTTCTCAGTGGCTTTATATTCCTACTGCCTTACTTAGAGCAGGTTGAAACTTGGCGTCAGCACCAGCAATTGTTGCAATCATATGAGTAATTTCCGTATCTCTCTAGTTCACCCGACGGGAAATCCCAATTCTCGTGAAGCTGCTCTAGCATTGGGGGAAGCGGGTTTACTTCACGAAGTGATTACCACGATCGCCTACGATCCGGCATCTCCTAGGTGGCAGTATTTCAATCAACTGCCAGGTGTAATTAGAGAGCGAGTGAGAAGCGAATTAGGACGCCGAACTTGGATTGCACCATTAGGGGCACAGATGCGATCGCATCCCTGGAAAGAGCTGATGAGAGTCGCCCTCGTAAAAACAGGTTTACCCCGTCGCTTAGGCTTTTCCAACCAACGCCTGACAGATTGGATTTATAGGTCAGTCGATCGCCTCGTTGCTAACTCTCATCTTGAGGGACTTGATGCCATCTATGCTTACGAAGATGGCGCGGCTACCACATTTGAAGCTGCCAAGCAGCGGGGTATTCTCTGCTTATATGATTTGCCCATAATTTTCTATCGGATGAGTCGGGAGATTCAAACCGAAGAAGCACAACGCTTTCCCAAACTGGCCCCAGCATTACAGGGGACAAAAGAACCTGCCTGGAAGCTGAAGCGCAAGGAACTAGAAGTTCAATTAGCTGACCATATATTTGTTGCTTCTTCCATCACCAGAAAATCCTTGGTGGATTTTGGTGTAAAACCCGCAAAAATTAGTGTAATTCCCTATGGTGCTCCCCTTGAATATTTTCATCCCCAGCCTAAAAATGACCGTACCTTCCGCGCTATCTATGTCGGTCGGGTGGAACCGCGTAAAGGGATCCATTACTTATTGCAGGCTTGGGCATCTTTACAACTTTTGAGGGCTGAGTTATGGTTAGTAGGTATTAACGAGTTCCCAGATGGATGGTTGGACCGGTACAGCGATCGCTTTCGCTACATCCCTTCAGTCCCCCACTCGTCATTAAATGAATATTACAATGCTGCTGATGTGCTAGTTTTTCCTTCCCTGGTGGAAGGGTTTGGACTGGTGCTCCTGGAGGCGATGGCTTGTGGCATCCCCGTGATTACCACCCCCAATACAGCTGGACCGGATATAATTACAGATGGTGTAGAAGGCTTCATCGTACCAATAAGAGATGTCAAAGCTCTCGCTGAAAAGATAGAATGGTGTTCGGAGCATACGCTAGAATTAGCGGAAATGGGGCAAGCAGCCAGACGAAAAGCGGAACAGCTAACTTGGGCTATGTATCGAGAGAAACTAGCCCGTATAGTCGAGTCTTTAGTTGTTAGTAGATAATTAGACTTACGTAGATATCTAGATGTTAAGATTAAGCGTTAAGATAATTTTAGCAAATAGAAAAGCAAATTATGTCCGATCGCCAAATTAAAATTTTAGAAGTAAAAGTAAAATATGTGCGACCAATCCTGTATAGACTTTGCTAACAAAACATTAAAATCAGAAGATGTCAAGGGAAAATCGGTCATAGAGGTCGGTTCTTATGATATTAACGGCTCCTTGAGGTCTATGGTAGAATCTTTGCAACCCCTCACCTATAAAGGGGTTGACATTGAGATGGGACCGGGTGTTGACGAAGTCTGCAATGCTGAAGATTTACTTACACATTATGGTGAGGAAAAATTTGACCTACTGATTTGTACAGAGGTGATAGAACACGTTCAGAATTGGCGCCAAGTGATTAGCAACTTTAAGAATATTTTGAAACCTGATGGTGTTTTGCCGATCGCGACGAGATCCATAGGGTTTGCTTATCACAGTGCGCCAGCAGATTACTGGCGCTATCAAGTCTCGGACATGGAAGTGATATTTGCAGATATGATTATAGAAGTCTTAGACAAAGATCCGGAACAACCAGGGGTGTTTATAAAAGCAAGGGAGCATCCCAGTTTTGCCCTAAGTAATTGTACTTAGATAAAGAGCGCCATTAAGATAAGCACAGCGTAAGCGAAGCATTTGGTTAACTGACGTTGGAAGCCATTGAGCCCCAGAGAGCTTGAGACGAGAACCAATACGCTTGACTACAGACTCTACCTCCCCAGAGCCAATGGACTTAGGGCCGCCATCTCCCAACCGAAGGAAATTTGCACAAATCTATAGTACATGAGTATAAATACTCATTTCAAAAGTGGGATGCTCCCGTGAAACTATCTGTTGTCATCCCGGTTTATAACGAAATTGTTACCTTACCCATCGGCTGCTTGGGTTGATTGGTTTGATGATATTAATTTTTAGGTTGGCGTTCCAGCTGTTGAGAGAGAACTGGCGCAAAATATAAAAATAACATAGTGTAGAAAAGTTATGAACAAAATGCTAAACTAATTATGCAAAAGGAAGCCCAGCGAACGGCTTTGCACTTGTGGTTCCCCAATATATTTGGATTCAAAGGGGGAATTCAAGTATATTCGGCATTTTTACTCCAAGCATTACAGAGTTTATACCCAAATAGTAATTATGAGGTTTTTTTCAAGCATGATACGGATAAGTCACCAGATGTGACTTTCTTAAATCATACCGGATTTCACTTTGCTGGTCGTTACCCTCATAGTTTACGAACGCCACCATTCGCTGCTAAACTGCTGGGATATGGGCTCTGGAGGCATCCGAGTTTAGTTATTGCTACTCATCTTAATTTTACAGAAGCGGCTTACTGGCCTCAAACGCTTGAGAGGGATTCCCTACTGGGCGATCGCCCACGGGGTAGAAGCATGGAACATTCAGCGTCCCGCATTACAAAAAGCCCTCCAGAATGCAAATCGTATTCTTGCTGTCAGCAGCTATACCCGCGATCGCCTGCTTCAAGAACAACAATTAGATCCAGAAAAAGTATTGCTGCTACCCAACACCTTTGACAGCGATCGCTTTCATATTGCCCCCAAACCCCTATACTTACTGAAACGCTATGGTTTATCTCCCGCTCAAAAGATTATATTAACTGTGGGACGTCTGGTGGATAGTCAAAAACAATATAAAGGCTATGACCGCCTCCTCCAAGCCTTACCGATTATAATTAAACAAATCCCCAATCTACATTACCTGATTGTTGGAAAAGGAGACGATCGCGCTAGAGTAGAACGGATTATTCACAGCCTCAACTTACAGTCTCGCGTTACCCTTACTGGCTTTATTCCAGATAACGAACTCTGCGACCATTATAACTTATGCGATGTATTTGCCATGCCAAGTAAGAGAGAAGGTTTCGGGATCGTGTATTTAGAAGCATTGGCTTGCGGAAAACCCAGTCTAGGAGGAAACCAAGATGGGGCGATCGATGCTCTTTGTAATGGAGAATTGGGAGCGTTAGTTGACCCGGATAACATCGAGGAAATAGCCCAAACCTTAATTCAAATTTTACAGGGTAATTATCCTAATTATTTGCTCTATAAGCCGCAAGTATTGCGCCAGAAAACAATTGATACCTTTGGTTTTGAGAAATTCCAACAAACCCTAGGATTACATCTATCTGAATTTTGGCAGACAAAAAAATTAGAGGGAATTAACAATTAAAATGTGTGGAATTGCTGGTTGTATCGGGTATAAAGAAGACCAAGATCAGTTAGAAAAACTGATAGAAAAAAAGCAGAAAGCTTTGCAGCATCGCGGTCCCGAGGAATTTATATTGCTAGCGATCGCCAAGCTGCTTTAACCCATACTCGTCTCTCTATTCTAGATTTAACTGCTGCAGGTCATCAACCTATGTCCATTGCAAATGGGCGCTATTGGATTACCTTTAATGGAGAAATTTACAATTTTAGAGAATTGCGACAAACTTTAATTTCTCAGGGAGAAAAATTTCACTCTCAAACTGATACAGAAGTTATCCTGAAACTCTATGCAAAATTTGGTTCAGACTGCGTAAACCAATTGCGAGGAATGTTTGCGTTTGCTATTTGGGATAATCTAGAAAAAACTGCTTTTATTGCTCGCGATCCTCTAGGAATTAAACCTTTATACTATTGGCAATCTGGTCAAACTCTACTTTTTGCTTCAGAACTGCGAACTATCCTTGCTTCGGGTCTACCTTCTGTTACTATTAATCCTCAAGGAATCTATGGATATTTGATTAGCGGATCTGTTCCCGAACCTGATACATTAATTCAAGATATTTATTGTTTAGAAGCTGGACATTTATTGCAATGGAAAGCTGGAGAAGCAATTAAAAATAAATACTGGCAAATTCAGTTTGTACCTCAAGCTATTCCTAAAATTGAAGCTATTGAAAGCGTCCGAAAAGCTTTAATTGATTCTATCAACTATCATTTTGTTAGTGACGTTCCCGTAGGAGTTTTCCTCAGTGGTGGAATTGACTCAACTGCCTTAGTTGCTTTAGCACGTCAAACTAAATTAGGAGAACTTCATACTTACTCGATCGCCTTTGAAGAAGCACAATGGAATGAAGGGGCGATCGCTCAAAAAATTGCCCATAAATTTAATACTAATCATACTGAATACAAGATTACATCTCAAATTTGTCGAGAATTACTAGGCAAATTTGTAGAGGCGATCGACCAACCCAGTATAGACGGTTTTAATACCTTTTGCGTCTCGAAAATTGCTAGAGAAAATGGTGCTAAAGTCGTCCTCTCTGGACTAGGTGGGGATGAATTATTCGGCGGATATAGCTCATTTCAACAAGTTCCAAAAATGGTAAAATGGGGCCAGCGAAACCCTCCCACTCATATATCCCTCACTCCTTGGTATCGTCGTTGGAGTCTAGTCATTCTCCAACAATGGTTAAACAAAATTGGGGTTTCTGCTGTATCGTCAGGGAGGTAAAACCTGTGAAAGTTTTGCACGTTATTCCTTCCGTATCAACCTTGCGAGGCGGTCCCAGTTATGCAGTTATTAACATGGTTAAATCCTTGCGTCAAGCAGGGGTAGATGCAGAAATTGTCACCACCAATGATAATGGTGCTAATGGAGTAGTATTAGATGTTCCCTTGAGTCAACGAACGGACTATCAACAAGTTCCCATCTGGTTTTTTCCCTGTCAAGAAAACTCAGGTCAAGCATTAACTAAAGATAAAGGTTTTATTTTTTCTCTACCGCTAACATCCTGGCTGTGGCAACATATTAGAGACTACGATCTGGTCCATACTCATTATTTATTTTCCTATGCTTCCACTTGTGCGGCCTTTATTGCCAAAAGACAAGGAATCCCCTATATTAGACGTACAATTGGTCAACTTTCCCCTTGGGCTTTAGCTCAAAGTCGCCTTAAGAAACAAGTATACAGCTTTTTAATTGAACGAAGTAGCCTTAACCATGCTGCGGCAATTCATTGTACCTCTAGGGAAGAAGCAATAGATGTTCATAAGTTTGGCATAGTAGTGCCTACAGTTACTTTACCATTAGGGGTTGAATTAGCTCCTCAGCAAGTTAATGCTAAAACAAAACTTCGTGCTTTTTATGGTATTCCTCTGGAAACGCCTGTAGTTTTGTTTCTGTCTCGCCTACACTACAAGAAACGTCCCGACCTTTTAATTAAAGCACTCCATCAACTTAAGAGTCAATCCCATAGCTTTTACTTGATGATGGCAGGTTCTGGAGACACTTCCTATGTTCAAGAGTTGAAAAATTTAGCAAACAATCTTGGTTTGGGCGATCGCACTTGTTTTCCAGGGTTTGTTACGGGTGAAGATAAACAGTTATTACTGCAAGGATCGGATATTTTTGTTCTTCCTTCGTTTTCCGATAATTTTGGAATTGCTGTAGCTGAAGCAATGGCAGCAAAATTACCTGTAATTGTCACCCCAGAAGTGCAAATTGCCTCCGGAATTGTGGCTGCGGAAGCTGGATTAATTATAGAAGGGGAAGTAGAAGCCTTAGCAAGGGCGATCGCCAAATTACTCTCCAGTCCCGATTATCGTCGTCAGTTAGGAGAAAATGCTGCGAGAGTGGCGAATCAGCACTATTGTTGGCAGACGATCTCCCAAAACCTCACTTTTATCTATAGCTCCATTATACAAACCTCTCCCTCTCAACCTCAATAGACATCTACGAAAATGAAACCCATAGCTGGCAATGGTTTCAAGCTCAATATTGTAGTCTCACATATGTGAGACGCTAAATAGTTTGATAGACATTTAAAAAACCATTGCCAGCTATGGGTTTCATTTTCAATATTTTATTCTTACATATGTTACTTATACGACAACATCGGGGTTTGATAGAGTTACTGTTAAGAAATCCCTCCAAAGACCTCTCCGAGAATAAAACCCTTGCCAGCTATAGGTTTCAAGCTAAATATTACATTATCACATCTGTGATAAAAACGAAATCATCAGGGTTGATGGATTTCCTGTTAGAAAAGCGCCCCAAAGGTGAAATTGATTAAGCTCAAAGTTTTCAGCCGCTACCCCAGATTCTAATATGCCTAAAATTAACGCACAAATTAACAATTCGTTGTCGCCCACAACTTGGAGCAATAACTTCTGAACTCCTGATGTACTTGCGTCTTGCGTCAGACCTGCGGGAGCTATGGAAAAAGCTGAAACCTTTACGGTGACTGCCTTTTGACCAACCTACTTCGCTTATTTACTCAATAATATAGAGCGTACAAACTAGCTTATACAAAGCCAATCAAATAGTAATAGTCCAATCCTACTTGGTTACTGAGAGCCCAGTAATGAATTTCCACTTTTTGATCCGATTTTTCAGGTCAGCTTTCATCACTGGCTTGCTTTTCCTTTGCCTTCAAAATTTTTAATTTATACCAGCTATTTTCATTATTTCTGATAATGAATCAAGGTTGATGGAAATATCCGCCCATGGTCTTTCAGACTCAACGTATTCAGGGGTCCCTTTTCCTTCACCCATTAAATAGTAATAATCAAGACCTAACTGATTAGCGATCGCCCAGTAAGGAATATGTACATGATTAGGGGCAAAAAATTCTATTACCTTAGTACCAGGATGACAAAATACTATATTGCCTAGTCCAGCCCCATGAGCACCATTCTCTAGATAAGTTATAACTTTTTGCCTTAAGTCTAGACTGTACGACATTGTTATCAATCCTTAAAAATATCCTCTTTTTATTTTAGCTCACTTCTGTCTCTTTTTTAATTAAAATGACAATTGACATTTTGTATCGAAGGAATCAAGCCCAGAGAATCTGAGAGATGAAATGGTCAGGAAAATATCAAGTAGCGGGTGGTATAATAGCGGGATTGGCAGCCACAGAATTAAGCCTGCGACTAGCTTTCGGATTAGGAAACCCCGTTCTCATTCAAGCTGACTCAGAATCTGGCTATAGGTTTCAACCCAACCAGAAAGTTTGGCGCTTTGGTAGAACAATAAAGTATAATCAATATTCTCAACGATCGGATACGATCGCCCCCCAAAAGCCTCCAGGAACCCTAAGAATATTGATGACCGGTGACTCAGTGCTCAATGGCGGTAATGTCACCGATCAGCCTCGCACGATTACAGAACTGTTTGAAGATAAATTATCAGCATCTGGAGGTGAGGCAGAAGTCCTCAACGCTTCTGCTGGATCTTGGGGAATTGGCAACCAATTAGGATATTTGCAGAAATTTGGGACTTTTGGCAGCGATGCTGTCATTATCCAAATTGGCACGCACGATCTGCTCCAGCCTACCAGCACCAGGGATGCTGTTGGCTCCATCTATTTTCCCAACCAACGGCCAATACTGGCAATGCAAGAAGCTTGGACGCGCTATGCATGGCCGAGAATCGCCGGGAAATTAAAGGTCAATTCACCCAAATCAGAGATTCCGGCTGCGTCCATAGAGCCCAACCAGCAGTTCGAGGAAAATATGCAGCATTTAAAGGAGATCGTGACTTTGGTTCGCGACCAACAGACGCACGTGTTTGTGCTGTTCACTCCCAATCGCGCTGATTTATTGCCCAGCTATCAGGTGCTGGTATACAAGGCTGAGTTTTTCGATCGCCTCTCGGACTGGCAGGTTCCGGTCGTGGATAGCCATGCTGTTTGGTCAACGGAGCCCACAGGTACAGTGGAAACCTATTTTAGAGACATAGTACATCTTTCGGAGACTGGCAATCAAGCGGTAGCTGACTTGCTATATCGGCAACTTTGCTCCTCAAAGCAGTTGCCAGCCATGATTTTCCATGACTGCCAGTGTTTACTGGAATTGGACTCAGGCTCTTTGAAGTTAAATATTGTCAGCCTGATGTGATTCCTGATATCGTTTATCTAGGTTTTTGACCCGATTTTTGGTTTGATGAGGTATCATAGATAAAATTGGTCAGATCCACCATCCGATCGGCGCATAAAGCATATTGTTGAAGGCTGATTGCTGAATTTTATTATCAAGGAGGAACAATAAGTTGCACCAGTCCTTTACTCAGCACCCTGACTTGATGATGACCGAAAACGGAAAGCTGCCAACTCCTTGTCCGATCGGATTGTCAATTATAACCCAATTCTATCCGCCTGACTATGCGGCGACTGGGCAACTGATTGAAGAGTTGGCGACTAATTTGGGACATCAAGGCATGCAAGTTCAGATTTTTACTGGGCAACCGGGTTACGCTTTCGGTCAAAGTTATGCTCCTCCGATTCAACGATCGGAAAAACTCTTGGTGAGGCGATCGCGATCGACCCAGCTTTTGTCCGATCGCATTCGCGGCCAGGCTCTCAACGGTATTTTATTTTGTTTACGGGCGGGATTCCATCTGTTGAAAACTGCTCCTCGTGGTGATATTTTACTATTAACAACTGCGCCCCCTTTCTTACCAATACTGGGATATTTGGCTAATTTATGTTTTGGTGTGCCTTACGTTTGTTTACTCTACGATCTATATCCTGATGTTGCCGTACAGCTTAAAGTAGTACCCCCTAATAATTTTATAGTTCTGCTGTGGAATTTTCTTAACTCTCAGATATGTAAAAAAGCTCAGGCAATTATTGTTCTCAGCTCTACTGTGAAGGATAGAGTACTGGAAAAATGCCCAGATATTGCTAACAAAATTTATGTGATTCATAGCTGGGCTAATCATAAGGATATCTTCCCCATTCCCAAGCAACACAATTGGTTTGCCCATCGATACAATTTGGTTGATAAATTTACCGTACTCTATTCTGGTAACATGGGTCGCTGTCACGATATCGATACCATATTAGAGGCAGCATGGCAACTAAAAGATGAACCTATTCCGTTTGTTTTTATCGGCGATGGAGCTAAACGAGCGACTGTCAAGGAACAGATAAGGCAGTTAGGGTTGCATAATTGCCTCTTCTTAGATTACCAGGATAAGCAGTGCCTTCCTTACTCGCTAACGTCCTGTGACCTTTCTTTAGTGAGCATTATTCCTGGGATGGAAGGTTTGGTGGCTCCGAGCAAGCTTTATGGTATTTTAGCTGCTGGCCGTCCTGTTGCGGCGATCTGCGAACCCCATTCTTATTTACGCGATCTGATCGCTGATGCTAACTGCGGTGAGGCTTTCGATAATGGGGATGGGTCGGGTTTGGCTGATTTTATTCGACGCTTGGCTTCGGACTCCCAACTGACAGATATCCTGGGCCGGAATGGTCGCAGTTACCTCCAGTCAAATTTTACTGCTCAGATTATTGCTCAAAAATATTGGCGGGTTTTGAACGCTAGCTATTTGTCTAAAGTCCTCCTACATTAGTAGATTGTCGAGGGTGCATCTCAGTTTTGCTTCTCGATCAATTGAAAATTGAAAATTGCTCCATTTTCTCTTCTCTATTCGCAATTACTCCCTTAACATTCGCAATTACCCCGACAAAAGTGAGATGCTCCCATTGAGAATTGAGCTATTTTCCATTCTTCATTCGCCATTCTCCATTCGCAATTAGCAGTATTTAATGCTAAAAAGCAAAAGTGAGATGCTCCCGAGCTATTTCCCATTCTCTATTCGCAATTAGCAGTATTTAATGCCAAAAATCAAAAGTGAGATGCTCCCGATTGTCGATCGCAAATGAGGACTGTCAGCTAGCTGCTTATTACCGGTTAGAACTATAGTACCGATAACGATAATAGTAATCCAATCCGCCTGTCTGTCCTTTAACACCGTTGGCAATCATTCCTAAAACTGAAACGTCGGAGATTTTCAGGTTATCTAATACTTGGTTCAGCTCGGAACGACCGGTTTGATCCATTCCTATCACCATAATCATGCCATCGGCACAGGTAGCTAGTAGGCTGCTGTCTGCTAATCCGAGACAGGGTGGGGTGTCGTAGATGATTAAGTCGAAGGTGTTTTGGAATTGCTCGACTAAGTTTTGCGTCTTTCTCGACGAGAGGAGCTTGATCGGGTCTGGCGGGTTCTGACCTGCTGTGAGTACAAACAGGTTTTCGTAGAAGGGCGATCGCTGAATTACTTCATTAAAATCTATCTCTGTAGTAATTACATTACTCAGACCCGGCATATTCTTCGGTAAGCCCACCCTATCATGTATTTGAGGATTACGCATGTCTGAGTCTACCAACAATACCCGCTTACCCATTGCTGCAGCCGCTCGGGCTAGAAACAGGGCTACTGTGGATTTCCCTTCTGCTGGTAAACAGGAGCTGATTACTAAGGAGCGGATGGGTGTATCTGAACCGAGAAAGCGAATGTTGGTATACAGCGTGCGGAATGCTTCTAAAAATGGTGATGAACCGTAATACTTCCTGTTTACATTGGTTAATCGAGTCTGTTCTCCAACCGATCGGGTAATAACGCTGCCATTGCCAATTTGCCAATTCTGGGGATTTGCTTCATAGCCGCCACATAGGGATTTGGTGAATTCTTCGAGTCGCCGCTTGAATGGGATCGTCCCCAAAAGTGGCAGTCCTGTCAGTTCTTTAATTTCGTTAATAGAGTGGAAGGTGTTGTCCAGTTGCTCTGACAGCAATGCCGCTCCTATCCCCAATAGCAACCCCGCGATCGCGCCTAGGGCGATGTCCCTGGGTCTATTCGGCGATATCGCTCTTGTTGGCAGGAGCGGCTCCCTAATCACTTGCCAGGATATTGCTTTCTGAGCCGCTTCTATCTGCAAGGTTTCTCTGGTTGCAAGAAATCGATTCAGACTGTTATTGGCGAATTCTAGTTTTCGCTGTAAATCTGTGTACTTTCGTGCCAAGGCCGGAATAAGGCTAAATTCTTCCTTGAGACTTTTTTCTACCTGCTCTAGGGCACCTAAGCGCACCTGCAACACTTGCAACTGGTTCGTTGTTTGCACCAATTGCTTGCTCAGTTCTACCGCAATCGGTGCCAGATTCCCAGTCGTACTGGACGACTGCTGAGGTCCCAGAATGCGTTCATATTCCCTATTTATCAGCGGTAACAACCTTTCTCGCTTCTCTAGCAGCACTTCTATATTGGGGCTATCTGGCTGAAATCGCACTGATTCTGCGGCTATCTCTGTTTCGATTTCTAGCAACTGGTTGAGTAAGCTCTGATAGCGCCCAGACTGACTCAGGGCTGAGGCTGCGAATGCTTCTGCTGGACTAGAGCCCAACTGTCTTTGCAGTATTACGTAAAGCGACTGGGTCTCTGCCAGTTGAGTTTGTGCTTCCTTTTGCTGTTGGTTAATGGCCGCGAGCAGACCAGATATCGAGTTGCCACGTGTCTCTGGAGCTATCAGGCTATATCGCTTTCTAAACTCCTCTAGTTCAATTTGCAGCCTATCGACCCGTTCTTCTTAAGATTGGCAGCTGCTCTTCGACAAATTTTACTACCCTTTTGAGGTTTTCCTGTTGCAGATATATTCCATAGTCTACATACCGTTCTAGCAATTTATCCAATACTAACTTGATTTTTTGCGGGTCTGAATCTTGGTAGCTGATGTTTAATATTTTTGTCAGCTGGGCACCTGCAGCCTCCCCTTGCGCTATTGATAGCTTACTTACTAGATCCCCATAGCTAATTTCTGGGTATGTCTCCTGCAAGGAAGATACTACGGACTCTAACAGCTTCGGAGAGCGCAGCACTTCTATCTGGGTGGCGTAGTCAAAGCGTGATGGAAACCCCAAGCTCAACAAAATTTCTTGAGGTCTTGTCTTCGGATATGGGTTCCACCAGCATGCGAAAATTATCCTCGTA
>JACONN010000004.1 GCA_014323675.1 Hormoscilla sp. GM7CHS1pb
ACTAATTTGGGACATCAAGGCATGCAAGTTCAGATTTTTACTGGCAACCGGGTTACGCTTTGGTCAAAGTTATGCTCCTCCGATTCAACGATCGGAAAAACTCTTGGTGAGGCGATCGCGATCGACCCAGCTTTTGTCCGATCGCATTCGCGGCCAGGCTCTCAACGGTATTTTATTTTGTTTACGGGCGGGATTCCATCTGTTGAAACTGCTCCTCGTGGTGATATTTTACTATTAACAACTGCGCCCCCTTTCTTACCAATACTGGGATATTTGGCTAATTTATGTTTTGGTGTGCCTTACGTTTGTTTACTCTACGATCTATATCCTGATGTTGCCGTACAGCTTAAAGTAGTACCCCCTAATAATTTTATAGTTCTGCTGTGGAATTTTCTTAACTCTCAGATATGTAAAAAAGCTCAGGCAATTATTGTTCTCAGCTCTACTGTGAAGGATAGAGTACTGGAAAAATGCCCAGATATTGCTAACAAAATTTATGTGATTCATAGCTGGGCTAATCATAAGGATATCTTCCCCATTCCCAAGCAACACAATTGGTTTGCCCATCGATACAATTTGGTTGATAAATTTACCGTACTCTATTCTGGTAACATGGGTCGCTGTCACGATATCGATACCATATTAGAGGCAGCATGGCAACTAAAAGATGAACCTATTCCGTTTGTTTTTATCGGCGATGGAGCTAAACGAGCGACTGTCAAGGAACAGATAAGGCAGTTAGGGTTGCATAATTGCCTCTTCTTAGATTACCAGGATAAGCAGTGCCTTCCTTACTCGCTAACGTCCTGTGACCTTTCTTTAGTGAGCATTATTCCTGGGATGGAAGGTTTGGTGGCTCCGAGCAAGCTTTATGGTATTTTAGCTGCTGGCCGTCCTGTTGCGGCGATCTGCGAACCCCATTCTTATTTACGCGATCTGATCGCTGATGCTAACTGCGGTGAGGCTTTCGATAATGGGGATGGGTCGGGTTTGGCTGATTTTATTCGACGCTTGGCTTCGGACTCCCAACTGACAGATATCCTGGGCCGGAATGGTCGCAGTTACCTCCAGTCAAATTTTACTGCTCAGATTATTGCTCAAAAATATTGGCGGGTTTTGAACGCTAGCTATTTGTCTAAAGTCCTCCTACATTAGTAGATTGTCGAGGGTGCATCTCAGTTTTGCTTCTCGATCAATTGAAAATTGAAAATTGCTCCATTTTCTCTTCTCTATTCGCAATTACTCCCTTAACATTCGCAATTACCCCGACAAAAGTGAGATGCTCCCATTGAGAATTGAGCTATTTTCCATTCTTCATTCGCCATTCTCCATTCGCAATTAGCAGTATTTAATGCTAAAAAGCAAAAGTGAGATGCTCCCGAGCTATTTCCCATTCTCTATTCGCAATTAGCAGTATTTAATGCCAAAAATCAAAAGTGAGATGCTCCCGATTGTCGATCGCAAATGAGGACTGTCAGCTAGCTGCTTATTACCGGTTAGAACTATAGTACCGATAACGATAATAGTAATCCAATCCGCCTGTCTGTCCTTTAACACCGTTGGCAATCATTCCTAAAACTGAAACGTCGGAGATTTTCAGGTTATCTAATACTTGGTTCAGCTCGGAACGACCGGTTTGATCCATTCCTATCACCATAATCATGCCATCGGCACAGGTAGCTAGTAGGCTGCTGTCTGCTAATCCGAGACAGGGTGGGGTGTCGTAGATGATTAAGTCGAAGGTGTTTTGGAATTGCTCGACTAAGTTTTGCGTCTTTCTCGACGAGAGGAGCTTGATCGGGTCTGGCGGGTTCTGACCTGCTGTGAGTACAAACAGGTTTTCGTAGAAGGGCGATCGCTGAATTACTTCATTAAAATCTATCTCTGTAGTAATTACATTACTCAGACCCGGCATATTCTTCGGTAAGCCCACCCTATCATGTATTTGAGGATTACGCATGTCTGAGTCTACCAACAATACCCGCTTACCCATTGCTGCAGCCGCTCGGGCTAGAAACAGGGCTACTGTGGATTTCCCTTCTGCTGGTAAACAGGAGCTGATTACTAAGGAGCGGATGGGTGTATCTGAACCGAGAAAGCGAATGTTGGTATACAGCGTGCGGAATGCTTCTAAAAATGGTGATGAACCGTAATACTTCCTGTTTACATTGGTTAATCGAGTCTGTTCTCCAACCGATCGGGTAATAACGCTGCCATTGCCAATTTGCCAATTCTGGGGATTTGCTTCATAGCCGCCACATAGGGATTTGGTGAATTCTTCGAGTCGCCGCTTGAATGGGATCGTCCCCAAAAGTGGCAGTCCTGTCAGTTCTTTAATTTCGTTAATAGAGTGGAAGGTGTTGTCCAGTTGCTCTGACAGCAATGCCGCTCCTATCCCCAATAGCAACCCCGCGATCGCGCCTAGGGCGATGTCCCTGGGTCTATTCGGCGATATCGCTCTTGTTGGCAGGAGCGGCTCCCTAATCACTTGCCAGGATATTGCTTTCTGAGCCGCTTCTATCTGCAAGGTTTCTCTGGTTGCAAGAAATCGATTCAGACTGTTATTGGCGAATTCTAGTTTTCGCTGTAAATCTGTGTACTTTCGTGCCAAGGCCGGAATAAGGCTAAATTCTTCCTTGAGACTTTTTTCTACCTGCTCTAGGGCACCTAAGCGCACCTGCAACACTTGCAACTGGTTCGTTGTTTGCACCAATTGCTTGCTCAGTTCTACCGCAATCGGTGCCAGATTCCCAGTCGTACTGGACGACTGCTGAGGTCCCAGAATGCGTTCATATTCCCTATTTATCAGCGGTAACAACCTTTCTCGCTTCTCTAGCAGCACTTCTATATTGGGGCTATCTGGCTGAAATCGCACTGATTCTGCGGCTATCTCTGTTTCGATTTCTAGCAACTGGTTGAGTAAGCTCTGATAGCGCCCAGACTGACTCAGGGCTGAGGCTGCGAATGCTTCTGCTGGACTAGAGCCCAACTGTCTTTGCAGTATTACGTAAAGCGACTGGGTCTCTGCCAGTTGAGTTTGTGCTTCCTTTTGCTGTTGGTTAATGGCCGCGAGCAGACCAGATATCGAGTTGCCACGTGTCTCTGGAGCTATCAGGCTATATCGCTTTCTAAACTCCTCTAGTTCAATTTGCAGCCTATCGACCCGTTCTTCTAAGATTGGCAGCTGCTCTTCGACAAATTTTACTACCCTTTTGAGGTTTTCCTGTTGCAGATATATTCCATAGTCTACATACCGTTCTAGCAATTTATCCAATACTAACTTGATTTTTTGCGGGTCTGAATCTTGGTAGCTGATGTTTAATATTTTTGTCAGCTGGGCACCTGCAGCCTCCCCTTGCGCTATTGATAGCTTACTTACTAGATCCCCATAGCTAATTTCTGGGTATGTCTCCTGCAAGGAAGATACTACGGACTCTAACAGCTTCGGAGAGCGCAGCACTTCTATCTGGGTGGCGTAGTCAAAGCGTGATGGAAACCCCAAGCTCAACAAATTTCTTGAGGTCTTGTCTTCGGATATGGGTTCCACCAGCATGCGAAAATTATCCTCGTACACTGGGGGACGAGTCCAAGTCCACCAACCGATGCCACCAGTGACCACAGATGCTACACCCACAAGTACCAACCCCTGTCTCCGGATAATGCTCAGTATCTGTTTCAGGTCGAACTCTTCATTTTTCTCCAGAACCTGAGTCGGGTATAAACTCAGGTTCGTCGGATTATGCCCATTGCGTTGACTTATTTTCTGGCTCGTTCCAACTTGCATGATTTCTATCTATTTGTTTACAGTCTTTTGCCAACAAATCTCTGACACCATCTTGTCAAATCCGCCCTTCACGCTGTTATGTCATCTAATCGAACAAGTCATCTATCCTTCTGGGGATCGCGAAAATACCCACCAACGTACCCAATATCTTAAATATTGGGTTGACAGCATCTGCAATTTTTCTCGTCCCAGACTTCTTGACTACGATGGTGTCGTTGTTGCGTAAGGCGGGATTGTTTTCTTCATTTAGATCCTGACTAAAATCTACGGGCAATGTCTGTCTGGAAACCGTACCGTTCGGGTTGAGGCGAATTAGTTCGACAACCCCTTTTTGTGCATCGCTATTAAAGCCTCCTGCTGCCAGTAGCGCATGGGTTAGTGGTGTATTCGGCTGCACCTGGACTGCCCCTGGTCGAATTGCTTCTCCGACGATATTGACGGTTATATTCTCTGGTGAGAAGCTTGCAGATGCCAGTTCTGTTACTTCATCTGGACTCATTTCTTTTGCCCTGGCGACTACTATCGTGTCTCCTTCTTGCAAGGGCAAATCCTGCCGCAGGTCTCCTGTCTGTAATAGATTCCAGAAATTGACTTCCACCAGCTGCTCCGAGCCTGATTTTGTTCGTCTGCGCACGAGGATGTTGCGAATATCCGCTTCTTGGGTGATCCCTCCCGCTGCTTGAATGCCTTGAGTGACGGTTGCAGCGTTGGTGCTTTGACTGTTGCTAAGGGTATAGGGACCGGGACGCTTTATTTCTCCTACGACCGCTATGTTCAGGGCACGACCGGTGTTTGTGGCAAAGCTTGCTGCTGCCAGTTGGGGGGTCTCATCCAGGTTGACGCTGGCGATCGTGGGTATTAATATGCTGTCTCCGTCTCGCAGTGTTATGTCTTGGCTTAAGTCTGCCCTCTGCAACAGTTGCCACAGATCTACTGTGATTATTTCAGCAGACTTCAAAGAAGATTGCACTTCCCCGGTATATGGTCGGGTACGTCGTACCTGAATGCGACGTATATCCGCCGACTGCGTAATCCCCCCTGCCAGTTCGATCGCGCCCGTTAATGTTGGTATGTTAACACTTTGGTTTCTGTTTAAGTCTACTGAGTACGAACCTGGCCAGTTTACTTCTCCCGCGATCGCAATTTTGAGCGGACGCACTCTTAGCAGACTGATGGTGATTATTGGACGCCGCAGAAACCGGCCCATCGCCGATGCTATCTCCTCTGATGCTTGGGAGATGGTCATTCCCTGTAGTCTTATTGTGCCTACCATCGGCATATTTACTGTGCCGTCTGACAATAGCATATACTCGCCACTGTACTCGGAAACGTTAAATATATCTATCCGGAGGCTATCGCCTGGTCCCAGAATATAGCCTGACTCCCCCTGGACTGGAACCGGTGCTGGCGGGGGCAATGTCGCGGTTGGTAAACTTTGTGAGTTATCTCTTTGCACCGGTAGGTCGTCTCTGCTATTTGGGGATGTCAGGGTTTGGGCTATTGCTGTTGATGGCCAATATGTTATTGCCATCACTCCCGATAGTGCTATTGCTCCCACCTTACGCCCCATCCTTTCTGGCCACAGCGGTTGGTGCTTCCACTGGTGATTGCCTGAACCTATACTCATCTTTTTTTCCTCTTTTCCATATCCCTAGGCTATCTTAATTGGCGATCGCCTCTGGTAACTTGCGCCTCCGCGAACCTTATTTTACTACAACTTCAATCTCCTCTCCTCTCTTTTCGGAGCCATCTGCTGCCGTTCCTACCCTGCTTGCCTCCTTCACTGCCTAATTTTTCTTTAATTACCTATCTAACCACCTACACTGCTGCCGGTCAACTACTCCCTGCTCCTTCACTGCACCTTACCACACCTTTACTTTACAAATATCATTTTTGATTTTATCATTTACCACCTTAGCTTGATAGCGGTCTGCAGTCAGATCCTTTGGCCGCTCATCTAAATTTGGCGCTCGTCCCACTATAGCACTTAGATTCGCGATCTAGCGAAGGGCAAATCCGGAAAGCTGTGCAATAATTAATTGTACCAGGGAGTAAATCAACTTGGCTTGAGGTTTGATGTCAGGTTTTCCCTTGTGCCCTTTGAGCGCGGCTATTTCATCTCTCAATCGTTGATTGTCAGCTTTCAATTCAAGGTTTTGGCTGTATAGGTCTTCTAGGTAATTGAGTAACCGCTGCAAAACTTCCCGACTTTTTGGGTCGAGATTCTCTGTGTCTTGGTCGAGGTCAGCAAGCCAATTCTTAGTCATGTCTTCCAACTTACTACTTATTTATCGAATTTGTCAACCCTGGGCGCGGGATTTTGAAAAAAATCAGCTGTCGCGCATCTCAACTGCATATTCGGGCGCTCGGCTGCCGACTCACCACTTCGAGGTCAAAACCCCCCACCCCGTAAGCATTTGAGAAGTTTTCGCTCCTCAAAAATTGCTCTTGTCCTGTTAGGCATTCCGAGGCAGTACAAGGGCTGTTCACTCCAGTCCGATGGCCCGAGTAACTATGCAGTACCGGCAGTACCCATATTCCTTCACCACCAAGATCTTGAGCAATTACCCTGTCGCCGTAATGGTATTCAAGGTTCAAATACTGATTTTTTAATCTGTGCGGTGGCTCATAATCGCGGCTATAGTATTTTCACAATGGATAAAGATTTTGAAAATTTCCAATCGTATATTCCGGTGACCTTGCATTAGGTTGAGAATAGCTTAAACTTGTTGGATAATTTACTGAATTATTTCCGATAATCTGGCATTAATAATTTATCGGTAACCCAGAAACAGATGACAACTAACGTTGAACTTAACGAGGAATTGGTTAAAGAAGCATTTCGCTTAACCAAATTAAAGACAGAAAAAGAACTGATTGAATTTGCTTTGCAAGAACTTATCCGCACCCGCAAAAAGCGGAATCTACTGGATTTAAGCGGACAAATTCAATTTACCAGCAACTACGATTACAAATCTTTGCGGGAAACCAGAAATGTTTTTGATTGATACATCAGTCTGGATAGATATTTTTCGCGATCGCACGGGTGTATTACGTCAATGAAGAAATAATCAATAGGGATGACTTGCGTTATGAGTTTGGATGATGTGGGAGTCTTAAAATGCTCCCAGCCCTCGTTTCCTGACTCTGGCAGGGAACGTAATTTTGAGGCTCTGCCTCGCGTGTCTATAACTTTTTTCATAAGGTCTATTTACAAATATGAGATGCAAATATGAGATGCAGTGTGGCGGACCGTTCATTTCAGAAAATCGCGGCTGACTGTTTCGGTATTTTCACCTTCGGCAACTCAAATAGGATAGCTATCGGGTCAAAAATCGGGATGAGTGGATGGTCCACAAGAATGAAACAGCCTGTGCGGGACCGGTTGTCTCTTCTGTGGATTTGGGACCGTGGTTTTTTGGCGATCGGTTGTGATGCACAAGTTATCGCCCCAAACCCGGTTTCTGAAACTTTGATGTCGGTTCGCGCACTGGCGATATTGTCGGTCCCGGCGGTCCCGGTACTTGGGGATGGTAGTCAATAGCAAGAACGCAAGAACTAGCAATTGGGAATTTTTAAAGTTGACTGGGGTCGATGACTTCAATTTGGGAACACCAAGAAAAGTCATTGACATTAAAGGTGTAAATCCTGGTGACTTGATGCGCTAACATAATCGCAATATGAAGTAAATAAAAAATTACTCCATTAGTCACGGGTCGTTCTTGGAGTAAATTCATCCAACGTTCAAAGAGATCGAGAGGAGTTGAGAGCAAGCAGACATGAGGCATCTGGCAAATCCTTTTAATGCGGCTAATGGCTTCCCTTGGCTCTAGGGGTTTGGCTAAGATTGCCGGATATATAGGAATAAAATTCTGCTAAAACCTGGGATAAACGCAGAGAATTTCTGTTTCACTGGGTCTCAATACTTCCAATGCTGCCCTGTGTTGAGGTGCTTTAGTATTGACAACGTAGGCGAGAATGTTGGTGTCGAGATACATTCGTTTAGGTTCTGTTGCCATAGAGCGTGCTACGATTAAAGGGTTGGAGGATTTCGCTTTCAAAATATAACGGAGTTGGATCGAATGAGGATATTTCCGACTCTGTTAATTGGTGCCGATGTCTATTGAGAGCGCGAAATGTCTCTATCATCTCATAAATCTGTAAGATTTGTTCGGGAGTGAGTCCGGTAAAATCAATGGTTTGAGTCATAAGGGGTTACGATTAAGTAGGGTTTGCTAATTCAGGCTGCTAGTCCGTCATTCAACAGTTAATCAATTAATAGAAGAGGCTTTGCGCGAATACGTTCAACGTCGCCAACAACTGAAACTGTTGGACTTGTTTGGTACTATAGACTATGAATAATAATATTATGATTATAAGCAACAAAGACAAGTAATATGAATGTGATTGTTGACACTTACGTAATGAGAGAATGAAATTAACCAAAAAACAATGAATGACAGTTCTCTCGCGATTATAAATATCGGCACTAAACCCAATTCATAAATTAAGGAAAAGATCTGTAAATTGATTTCCGGTGCAGGATTCTGACGAAATAGACTACACCATCATTAACTTTAATACCTATTCTGTAATCTCCCACTCTAATGCGATAGCAATATGCCTCGCCTTTTAGTTTTTTAAAATTGCTAACTTCACTTAGGTTTTCCGAACGTTCAACTTGTTCGATAATTTCCTGAATTCTTTCATACAATTGAGCATCAATAATTTTAAGCAAATCTTTTTCAAAGCTTTTTCTAAACTCAACGTTCATGGTTGTCTCTTAAGAATTTGGAATATTTGCTCGCGGCTGACTATTTCAGTATGTTCACCTTCTTGAATCGCATTTTTCATCCATATATCTTCTAGGGCTTCTGTTAAAACTTCGGAAAACTCTTCTTTTTGTTCTTGCAGTAACTCAAGAATTGCTGCTTTGAGCAATTCTTTCAGTTGGGTTTCGCCTATTGCTGCTTTGAGCAATTCTGTTAGTTGGGTTGGGTCTAGGGTAATTTCAGCCATCGCAAGTTTGCTGTAATTGATTACCTACATTATAGCGCCAAAAATCGGGATGGGCATCATCATCAGTTGGTGTTTCTATTTTAACCGGAGATCGAAGGGATTAAACTTCTAAAATTGTGCGTTGCAGCCAAGTCAGGATAGATTTGATTAGGTAGTAGGGCTGTTTCGTTCTACTTTCTGGGGATGACAAGGCGTCAATGGACCGGTCATAGCCCATTGCCTCCTGGATTTTCGCCGGCGATGCCGTAAAGGACGAGTTGCCCTTGTCGGTGGTGCGGCGCTTTGTATGAAAAAGCTGCCCGAGATGGGGAGGAGTTAGGAGAGTTGGGCGAGGTTGACGGTTGCAGCGAAAACGTGCCATAATTAGATAATTGAATTAACTATTGACTATGACAACTAATGTTGAAATTAATGAAGAATTGGTTCGAGAAGGATTGCGCTTAACCAACTTCAAGACAGAAAAAGAATTGATTGAATTTGCTTTGCAAGAACCGATCCGCATCCGCAAAAAGCGGAATCTACTGGATTTAAGCGGACAAATTAAATTTGCCAGCAACTACGATTACAAATCTTTGCGGTACAATCAATAGGAGGCTAGATCGTGCAACAGGTTGACATCACTGAGGCTCAAGTCCAAATTAGTCAGCTTCTTCAATCTGCTCTGAAAGGTGAGGAAGTTATCATCACCCGTGACAATCAACCCATCCTTAAACTGATTCAATTCGGGTCTCCTGCCAAACGGCGGCAACGAGGAAGTGCCAAAGGACAGATCCAGATGGCTCCCGACTTTGATGAGCCACTAGAAGATTTTCGAGAATATATGGAATGAAAATACTCATCGATACCCATGCTTTTTTGTGGTTTATCAACGATCATCCCAATCTGAGCAACAATGCTGCCGAGCTATTGGAATCTGATATTGATATATTGCTCAGTATTGCTAGCTTGTGGGAAATTGCCATCAAGGTCAATCTCAAAAAATTGACCCTGCCTGATGCCTATGAAACATTTATTCCCAAACAACTGACCCTGAACAGCATTGAAGTTCTGCCAGTTACAATTGAGCATCTCACTGTTGTGGCAAAACTGCCTTTGCATCACCGCGATCCGTTCGATCGACTACTCATCGCACAGGCGATCGCAGAAAACATGGAAATCATTAGTGCAGATCCGAAATTTGATAGTTATGGAATTAATCGACGCTGGTGACTCACTGACGGCGGGCGATCGGGTAGCTAAAGAAACCGGGTTTCTGAACAAATCTGGCGGTTTTGATGCCAAACTTATCGCAGAAACTCGGTTTCTGATCTTGGGGCGATCGCACGGGTGGATCGCGTCAATATATTGAAGAAATAATCAATTTAGAAACTTATCTCCAAGAACAAAGCTACATGGAATCAACAAAATTATAGCATTGAGGTAGACTATGCCAGTCATCGAAACCCTAAACCGCAATATCGAACTTCCGATCGCCCAAATTCAAGACTTTTGCCAACGTTGGCACATCACCGAATTTGCCCTCTTTGGCTGGGTTTTACGGGACGACTTTCGCCCCGATAGCGACATTGACATATTGGTTCGCTTCTCACCGAGTTTTCGGCGGGGTCTGGAGGAAACTTTGCAAATGCGACAAGAACTGCAAACCCTCTTTAATCGCAAGGTGGACTTGATTGAGAAAACTGCTATAGAACGGAGCGAAGGCGTTGCACAATTACGGGATGATTTAAATAGGTACCGGTACAGAATTATAACGTCGATAGTGCAATAATAACTTAATTGAAAGCCTCAACATTTCTTCCGACTTTGAGTAACATAATGTTTTTCTTTTTAATCGAGCTAGATAATGTCTTAATCGACAATTTTCACATTCAACACGGGTCATGTAGGTTTTGCTGACTATATGGTCAATATATTCAATAAACATTGGATAAACAGGCCATCCATCAGTAACGTATAAAAAGCATTGCCAACATTTTCTAATATCCCACATAGGCTTAAAAGTTTCTGCAGAACGATCGCCTAATACCCATGTTATAATCCCTGGCTTGAAATGATTTACGACTGTCCATAGCCACTTTTTATTCTTTTTTTGGCGTTGCACAATTACGGGATGATTTAAATAGGTACCGGTACAGAATTATAACGTCGATAGTGCAATAATAACTTAATTGAAAGCCTCAACATTTCTTCCGACTTTGAGTAACATAATGTTTTTCTTTTTAATCGAGCTAGATAATGTCTTAATCGACAATTTTCACATTCAACACGGGTCATGTAGGTTTTGCTGACTATATGGTCAATATATTCAATAAACATTGGATAAACAGGCCATCCATCAGTAACGTCTAAAAAGCATTGCCAACATTTTCTAATATCCCACATAGGCTTAAAAGTTTCTGCAGAACGATCGCCTAATACCCATGTTATAATCCCTGGCTTGAAATGATTTACGACTGTCCATAGCCACTTTTTATTCTTTTTTTCATTGACATAAGTATGCAACTCGTCAATTTCTGCAACCTCCGGAATATCGTAGTTTTCAGGGATTGACGGTAATTCTTTAGCTGCCTGTTTTACCCAATCAATTTGAGTATTATGGCTGACACCAGTTATCCTTTCAATACCTCGAAATCCATTGCCATTAACGTACATTGTCAAACAATTTTTCTTGACATCTTCTGAATAACCGCGCGGATAATAATGTTCGAGAAACTGGCGACGACAATCCTTACAAATTAAATTCTGTTTGCCGCGTCTGTGACCATTTTTATTGATGTTTTCAGAACCACATCTGGGACATTTCATGTTCGACTCCTTTAGCTAATTCTTTCGCCTTACTATCCATGATAACACATATTATGACTAGGTCGAAAACAAACATCATACTATACATAAATTCTGACTGTAAAATTGCAGATTATCATAATCTGCAATAACCCATCATCCCGAAAATGTGCAACGCCCGGAGCGAAAACTGGTTACGCCGCAAAAATATCCTCGAATCTGCTCAGGCGATCTATAGTGCTTCTCAGATAGATGCGATCGGCTCTCAGATTGATGAGGTCCGGTAAATTACCGACAGCCTTTCGGATCTTGGCGCAATTTCCCCATAGAATATATCGAGAGAAATGTTTATGCCGCGTGACCTTGAATCGCTGATTGATATTGAACGAGCCGCCCACGAATACGACCAAGTTGATGTAATCCAGAATCAACTGCCTCAACTACTGGTACATCTGCAACCGCTGCTGAAACCGTTTACCCATGCTGGTTCCAACGCCTGTGCCTTGCCAATCAGTTTAGCGAGAGCGGCGAAAACCTCAAACCCATGCTTAGCATAGGTTTGAGGCTCTTTATATGGTAATTTAGCATACCATTTTACGAAGAGCCCAAATTCATGAGCTAGAGGGGAATACATCAAAATTTTCATAACCAACGCCGCGTGCAACTTTTTCCAGTCCAGGACATAATGGGGGTTTTGAGAACAACATTTTCAGCAAAAGAGCGAGAAACCGTTGTTCTTTCGTAGAAAGTTGCACATCGCGTTAACCAATGAATCAGAACTATCATGAATTTGTTAAGATTCCTTTACTCTGTATAAACAAATTAATTGATCGGAAAAATTCCGAACTAGCTTTCGCGGTAGCAAATCTAGTAATGATTGCAACAAAAGATGAATTCCTAAAATCAATTCACTATCACAAAAATACGTTCCTCCATAGGTTAAAGCGCCTCGTCCATTATCCACAACGTTAAAACCAATTTTGCTGAGGGTTTCATCCCATTCCTGATTGGTTCTTAGGGATATATGTCCATATATGCATAAATCTTCTCCTCCGGGTTGATGGATCTTTTCAGGTTGTTCTTTCAGCCCGTTGACTTTCTGCATCGGCCCGTTGGCGTTCCTCTTCGGCCCGTTGGCGTTCTGCATCGGCCCGTCGGCGTTCTGCTTCTTTCTGTAGCATTTCTTGGATAGATGATTCTGTGGGATCGGGAACCAACTCCCCCGTTGCCGTCAAAAACCTCAGTTTTTCTTCTACTATTCCCAAATACAATTCTAGCTGTTCGCTCCACATCCATCCCCGATCGTTCCGTGGGATTTCCACATATTCCCCCTGTTGAGAAAGGCGTAATCCTTGGAACTCCAAGCTATAGGGGTCAAACCAAAAATATTCAGGAGTTCTGAATACATTCTGGTATAGTTCTCTCTTGGTAACCCTATCCGTTTCCGCAGTTGAGTCCGATAGCATTTCTATAATCACATTTGGATACTTGTCATCTTCTTCCCACACTACCCAACTTGTACGTTCTCTGTACTCCGTGTCCAATACTACAAAAAAATCTGGACCTCTGAATCTCTCGTTCCGGCGCTGACGCGGACTGTAATATATCGTCAAATTTCCGGCTGCAAAGAAATTGTTGCGTCGGGAAGGCGGGGCGTCCGGGCGATCGCGCCACCACCAGTTCAGGCACCACAGTAACAGCATGATTTGATTGAGATGGCGATATGTTTCCAAGGGCGGTTCATCACTCAATAATTTACTAGGCCGATATTTTAGCACATCGGGCTTGCTACTTGCAACCATAGCTCTATATACTCCATACTCCTATCTCTAGTCTAGCACAAAATTGACGGCGGTGGTCATCTTCTCGAAAGCGATCGCAGACTTCATACTTGGTCACACCGCCAGGGCTATGGTAGAATTATCTGGGCGATCGCAAGGCAAGGAATTAAGTTGCCATGAGCGATCGCAGCACCATGACCAAAGGGCGATCGGCTCCTAATTGAATTCATCAGGATCTATCCCACGTTCTTGTAGCTGACTGCGCAACCTTTCATATTTTGCCTCTGCTGCTTCAGCCCGCAGCATTTCTTGGATAGATGATTCTGTGGGATCGGGAACCAACTCCCCCGTTGCCGTCAAAAACCTCAGCTTTTCTTCTACTATTCCCAAATACAATTCTAGCTGTTCGCTCCACATCCAGCCCCGATCGTTCCGTGGGATTTCCACATATTCTCCCTGTTGAGAAAGGCGTAGTCCTTGGAACTCCAAGCTATAGGGGTCAAACCAAAAATATTCAGGAGTTCTGAATACATTCTGGTATATTTCTCTCTTAGTAACTCTATCCGTTTCCGCAGTCGAGTCTGATAGCATTTCTATAATCACATTTGGATACTTGTCATCTTCTTCCCACACTACCCAACTTGTACGTTCTCTGTACTCCGTGTCCAATACTACAAAAAAATCTGGACCTCTGAATCTCTCGTTCCGGCGCTGACGCGGACTGTAATATATCGTCAAATTTCCGGCTGCAAAGAAATTGTTGCGTCGGGAAGGCGGTGCATCCGGGCGATCGCGCCACCACCAGTTCAGGCACCACAGTAACAGCATGATTTGATTGAGATGGCGATATGTTTCCAAGGGCGGTTCATCACTCAATAATTTACTAGGCCGATATTTTAGCACATCGGGCTTGCTACTTGCAACCATAGCTCTATATACTCCATACTCCTATCTCTAGTCTAGCACAAAATTGGCGGCGGTGGTCATCACGAGCGAAAGCATCGCGGACCTCATACTTGGTCACACCGCCAGGGCTATGGTAGATGGGCGATCACACGGCAAGGAATTAAGTTGCCATGAGCGATCGCAGCACCATGACCAAAGGGCGATCGGCTCCTAATTAAATTCATTTGGGTCTATCCCAAGTTGTTGTAGCCGAATACGCCACATTTCCAATTCGGCCTTTGCTGCTTCGGCCTCTTGACTTTTTGCATCAGCCCGTTGACTTTCTGCATCGGCCCGTTGACTTTCTGCATCGGCCCGTTGGCGTTCCTCTTCGGCCCGTTGGCGTTCTGCATCGGCCCGTCGGCTTTCTGCTTCTTTCTGTAGCATTTCTTGGATAGATGATTCTGTGGGATCGGGAACCAACTCCCCCGTTGCCGTCAAAAACCTCAGTTTTTCTTCTACTATTCCCAAATACAATTCTAGCTGTTCGCTCCACATCCATCCCCGATCGTTCCGTGGGATTTCCACATATTCCCCCTGTTGAGAAAGGCGTAATCCTTGGAACTCCAAGCTATAGGGGTCAAACCAAAAATATTCAGGAGTTCTGAATACATTCTGGTATAGTTCTCTCTTGGTAACCCTATCCGTTTCCGCAGTTGAGTCCGATAGCATTTCTATAATCACATTTGGATACTTGTCATCTTCTTCCCACACTACCCAACTTGTACGTTCTCTGTACTCCGTGTCCAATACTACAAAAAAATCTGGACCTCTGAATCTCTCGTTCCGGCGCTGACGCGGACTGTAATATATCGTCAAATTTCCGGCTGCAAAGAAATTGTTGCGTCGGGAAGGCGGGGCGTCCGGGCGATCGCGCCACCACCAGTTCAGGCACCACAGTAACAGCATGATTTGATTGAGATGGCGATATGTTTCCAAGGGCGGTTCATCACTCAATAATTTACTAGGCCGATATTTTAGCACATCGGGCTTGCTACTTGCAACCATAGCTCTATATACTCCATACTCCTATCTCTAGTCTAGCACAAAATTGGCGGCAGTGGTCATCTTCTCGAAAGCGATCGCAGACTTCATACTTGGTCACACCGCCAGGGCTATGGTAGAATTATCTCGGCGATCGGGGGCAAGTAATATAGCCCGCGCAGGCGGGCTTGGTTCTCGTAGCTGGACCCCTCGTTCCCTGGCTCCCGCCTGGGAACGGGTTCGGGCGGCGGAGCCTTACATCCAAAGACCCGATCGCCTCCCCACCTGTCCCTCAACTGTTACCTTAAGGCCCTGAGATATAACACCGACCTTAATTAAGGGTTCGGAGGTCATCGTCAATTCCCTCCCACAGTCGGGCAACTGGAATTGTTTGACCGGTCATTGCTTCGTGCCATGCTTGCCAAAAATCCTCCAGAATTTGCGTTTTGGGTTCGTCATCATCGTCCTGGTTTGTATCTATTGACAAATGCTCATCTAACGCCAGTTGTCCCCGATCGTCAATCATTCCCATAACTTTGATAGCTTTCATAATATCTCCAATGGCCCCCACCTGCCCCCAAACCTTCCCTATATGCAGCGGTTGGGTTGAGGTACGAAACCCAACCTACGGCTTCGATCGAACGGGTGCATCTCACTTGGGCACGGGCGAAGCATTTCGATAGTCAATTTTTCAATTTCTGACATAAATTGTCGCCGAAATGCTTCGCCCCTACAAATATAATATGATCTGCACCCGATCAAACAAATCATCCATTTTTCATGAATTTTTCTAACTTGTCTTTTTTATAGCGGTTAATGGCAGTTTTCAGGGCAGAATTTAGTTCTGGAGGATCTTTAATTGCAGAAGTTACAATTTCCCAGTCTTTTTCAGAGAGGGTAATAGATTCAGTTTGCACCAGGTCTTTACCCACAAAATCGGTAGTAATTTTTAGGATATCTTCGCTTAAACTCATACCTTTTTGGAAAAAATGCGGTTGACATTTATATTATTAGTCTGTTTTAACGGGTGTGGTCATAAGTAGTTGATAGTAGGAAGCATTTGGGCGATCAATTATGACATAACTTTACAGATATCCTCTCCAGATGCTTCGCCCTGCACCCCGCGAGGACTCCCTGTACCAACTGACGCATGACCACACCCGTTTTAATTAACTGTAGATTGCTGCTTCTAGACGATTTGCTAAATCGATAATATCATCTTTTCTCGCAATTTGTTCGATCCATTCTGTCGGAATGTTTTCTACCCCGTAGTAAATTCCTGCTAAACCACCCGTTACAGCACCCGTCGTATCGGTATCGCCTCCCAAGTTCACTGCTTTCAGGACTGCTTCGGCATAGTCAGATGTTGTTAACAAACACCATAACGCTGCTTCTAGAGTATCTATTACATAGCCACCTGACTTGATTTCATCCATTGATAAGCGATCGATCGCGCCACTGCCTACTCGTTCAAACCGATACATTTCTATAGCATACTTTCTTGGTGAATATATTTCTTTGACCTTTTCAATCCCTTGGAGATACGCTGATTTTGGTTCTAACCCTTGCAGCAAACAAACGGCTATGCTAATATAAATGCCGCAAGCAATTTGCGATCGCACATGACCGTGAGTGATGCAAGAACAGTCATGCACCCGCTGCATTAATTCTGGAAAATAGAGGGTTTGGTGATAGTAAGCAAGGGGCAAAATTCGCATTAACGAACCATTGCCATTACTCCATTCATCAGTCCCCCCGCTTCCACAGGAGAAACTCCCTCTAGCAGACTTTCAATAGCATCGCAGGTCGTACCGCCAATGTCGAAAACCTCGCCGTGGGGAGTCCAGTAACCCTCATTGTACCAGCGACAAAAAGATTGACCGATTTTTCGGGCCGTCCGCGGGCCGATCGCCCTTAAATCAAACCCCTGACAGAGAGAGTCTGCCAAGCACAACGTCAGGGAACTATCATCTGACCAAGTCCCGGGAGGTTGGTTATAAGTACCATAGCCAAGCATCCTTGTCACGGGTGCCTGTAGTCGTGCAGCGCGACTGGTAAATTCCACTGGCACCCCTAAGGCATCGCCGACACAGACACCCATCAAACCAGACAATACTTTTGACTTTCTCATGTCATTAACTTAAAGCTTCAGAGAGATAATCAGCAGTAGCTTCAACTACTGCGATCGCATTTTCATACACCATCCGAGTTGGTCCTAAAACCCCTACACTTCCGACAGGTACTGCACCCTTACAGTAGCGAGAGACAATCAGGGTACAGGTACGCATCGGTTCCAAGGGATTCTCAGAACCTATCCAGACATTCACTCGTCTGCCTGTAGCATCCACATCAGGGTCTTCAAAAATTAAAGGCAATATCTGTAAAGGTTCTTCTTCTAGCAGTCCGATCAGAGTCTGGACTTGTTGCAACTGAGAAAATTCTGGTTGCCGCAACACCTCCGCTACACCTGATATCCACAGTTGGGTAGCAGCTGGAGACTGACTGCGACGGCTTAACTCTGTCAGTAATGACCGCAAAAAATCCGCATACTTTTCAAATTCCCGGTCTAACTCACTCCAGTCTAACTTAGCTAATTCTCCGAGCGATCGCCCCGCAGCTTGCTGTTCAAAAAGTTAGACAAAATCTGCAATTCTCGTTCTACTATTTCCCCATCCAGTTCGCACCCCGGATCTGCTTGAGGCAATTCCATCAAGGATGACTGGGTTTCGTAGGTATCCGTCACTACAATCAACATTACCCTTCCCGGATCTACCTGCACCAACTGCACGTGATGTACTCGCGTGCTACTCCACGAGGGCATCGTAATCAGGGTAATATACCCACTCAGGTGAGACAGAATTTGAGCTGCACCTCTGAGCAATCCTTCAAAACTCCAGTCATCCCAATTCAATCGATCTCGTAGTAATTTCTCTACCTCTCTCCCTGTGGCTTCATTGGGCGTCATCAACTGGTTCACATAAATGCGATAACCCGACTCGGTTGGCACCCGCCCCGCTGAAGTATAAGGTTGATATAGTAGCCCCGCCTTTTCTAAAAAGCCCAGGCATGATCTGATTGTCGCAGCGCTCACTGCAAAAGCATACTCTTCTACTAGGGATTTCGATCCCACTGGTTCAGCTGTGGCAATGTACTGACGCACTGTTGCCTGGAGAACACGTTGCTGCCGGTTATTGAGGTTAAAGTCCATTTGAGTCTCAGCCCTATTTACTCTTGCGCAATTGCCAGCCAGCATGGGGCTGGAATCATTTTTCTAACGGGGAGGTAGAAATCCACACCGTTCCTGGTAATCATGTATCAATGATGAGTGAGCCTCATGTCAAGGTACTAGCAGAAAAACTCCAAAAATCCCTTGAACAAGCCCAGACTAATCAATCAGAAAAATCCCATGCTCAAACTCCTTAAAATTGAAGGAATGTCCATATTTATTCTGGTTTGGTTGGGGCAATTAGTCTCCCTCTTAGGCTCCAGCATCAGCAACTTTGCCGTTGATATTTGGGTGTATCAGCAAAATGGTTCCGTTACCGAGTATCCTTTCTGATGCTGTTCGCGACCCTCCCCTCGTCCTAATTTCTCCCTTTGCTGGAATCTTAGTAGACCATTGGAATCGCCGTTGGGTGATGATTCTCAGTGATTCCGGTGCGGCTTTAACCACCCTGACTCTGGCCGCATTATTGGCCACCGGAAACATACAAATCTGGCATATATACTTAGGGAATGCCGTAATTTCCAGCTTCGCTGCATTCCAGTTCCCTGCTTACACCGCTGCGACCACCTTGCTCGTTCCCAAAAAACACTTAGGTCGTGCTCGCGGCATGACTCAGATTCATCCAGAATTCCAGATGTCGTAGTTTGCTCAGAAGCGCTCTGGTCCCAATGCTGCGCCCGGGAGGGAGTAGGTATACTTGACTTTGGGGAAGTGCCAAACCTAGTAGTGGAAGTAACCAGTGAGAACTGGCGGGAAGACTATATCCGCAAACGGGCGGAATACGCCTGGATCGGCATTCCCGAATATTGGATAATAGATCCCAATAAAGAGCAAGTATGGATTTTGAGCAATCCTGAAGGTCAGCTTGGCTACGCTCATGTAGAATATACAAGAGAACAATCCTTCAGTTCTGTGCAGTTTTCGGAACTGGTTTTATCAGTAGATACAGTCCTTTGGCCTCCACTTGTGGAACATTTAATCAGGGAAGAACAAGAGCATCTACGACAGGTTGAACACCAGAGAAATGAAGAGCGGCAAAGGGCCGATCGCGCACTGCGTAGCGGAGGGGTCGTTACCCGGGGAGCTGGCAGCCATGCGCGCACAAGAACAGGCCGAGCGGGAAAAAGAACGGGCCCAGCAGGAAAAAGAACGGGCCCAGCAGTTGGCTGCTAAATTAATAGAAATGGGATTAGATCCTGATAATCTCTAGGCGCTTTCGCCTGGGAAGCCGTAAAGTGTGTCTTACTACGAACGGGGCGATCGCCTAACAATTGCTTTCCTCTTGCATTTCCTGTAAAGTTTGCCAACCCGGTTGCCAGAGCGATCGATCCTTAAGCTGTTGAGCATTCAACCAGAAACGGACAGAGGGGTCGCAGGATGCCACTATTTCTGCGAACACCCAGAGTCCTTCATTCTTGCGATTAACCACCTGAAAATGTCGCCAACCCCAGGTTGTTTGCCGAGCAGTCCATTTAGAACCAACTAGGTGAGGAAACTTCTGTTTTTTAGGCATCGCTATCCAATTAGCTAACGGTATTTTTGGCGGCGGGCCATGAGTTTTGCCGCCAGCACCCCACCGATCAAGCCAAACAGATGACCTTCCCAGGATATTCCCACCTGTCCTGGCAAGACGCCAGCAATCAGACTACCATAGAAGAAAGCCACAACTACCGAGAAAAAGATCCCGGCAAAGCTGCGTTCAAAATAGCCCCGTAGCAGCAGAAAACCCAGATAACCGAAGATCACCCCACTGGCACCAATGTGAAAGCCAGGGGAACCAAACAGCCAGACTCCCAACCCACTCGCGATCGCTGTTATTACTGTAACGAGCAAAAAATCGCTAGTTTCTTGCAGCATAATAAACCATCCCAGTGTCAGGAAAGGGATAGTATTAGCTATTAGGTGAGGAAAATTTCCGTGGAGAAAAGGCCCAAACAGAATTCCCCGCAGTCCCATCGGGTTACGGGGTAGAATCCCGTAAACAGCCAGTCCCATCCCCTTGGAGAAGAAAATATGGTCGATAATTTCTACGATCCAGAAAATGGCGACTAAGCCTCCCAGGATCGTAGCTTGGGTTTTCAGCTCGCTGGCGATCGCCTTAGTTCCGGAATTGCTCATTAATCTACCTCTGGCACTACAACATGGCATATTTCCAGCTTAATCTATTTTCAAGATATACCGCAAGCAACAAACACGGCACGATCGGGTTGTCCGACCACTTCAGCAGTCCAGGTTTTACCAGCGGTGGGGGAATAGTACCATCATTCAACCTGCGTCCCGTGCCACAGCAATTAAGCCCTCGCGAATCGCGGCCAAAGTTTCCGTCGCCATACCCCTAGGTTCCGGTTGAGTAGCAGTTGTATTAGTTTGAGCAGTCAAAAGATGGGGTTTGACTCGCCAACCGCCATTAGCGATACTGGCCACCATCACTCGATCTGGTGATCGCCAGTCCTAGCCTCAGGGGAGACTCGCCACCTTTATCGTAACATATAATACATTAAAGATGATATTTATACTTAAAATATGTTTTTATCTTATCGTATCATTAGTTATAATAAAGTTACAAATCTTAACAAAATGCCATAATTAAAGAAACAGGTGACGAGCGATCGGGGATCGGGTCACCCCGTTGATTCCCAGATCGCCACCTGTCAGCAATGCAAGCAGGAGAAGACTTATGGTAGCCCTGGCGGAAAGAACGGAAATAACCCAAAAGCGCCTGACGATGGAAACGACCCTGGAGATCGCGGCAGATACGACGGCGATGCGATCGCTGGACTGGGACCGCGATCGGTTCGACATTGAGTTCGGGCTGCAAAACGGCACTACCTACAACTCATATTCGATCCGGGGGGAGAAGGTAGCCCTAGTTGATACATCTCATGCCAAGTTTCGCCAAATGTACCTGGACAGCCTCACGGGTATCATCGACCCGGCCCAGATTGATTATCTGATTATCAGCCACACCGAACCAGACCACAGCGGTTTGGTAAAGGATGTGCTAGAACTGGCTCCCCAGGCGACAGTAGTCGGGGCCAAGGTGGCGATTCAGTTTCTGGAAAATTTGATTCACACTCCATTTCAGAGTAAAATTGTCAAGAACGGAGACAAACTGGATTTGGGTAACGGTCACGAGATCGAATTCGTGTCAGCTCCCAATTTGCACTGGCCGGACACCATCTTTACCTACGATGCCAAAACCCAAATTCTCTTTACTTGCGATGCTTTTGGCATGCATTACTGTTCTGACAGCACCTATGACGAGGACTTGAGTGCGATCGAAGCAGATTACCGATTTTATTATGAATGCTTGATGGCTCCCAATGCCCGATCGGTGCTGAGTGCGATGAAGCGGATGAAGGCACTGCCAGAAATAACCACCATTGCTACGGGTCACGGACCCCTGCTGCGTTATAATTTGGTGGAACTCACCGGTCGCTACGAGCAGTGGAGCAAGGAACAAACTAAGGCTGAGAAGACTGTAGCTGTATTTTATGTCTCTGATTACGGCTATAGCGATCGCCTCTCTCAAGCGATCGCCCACGGCATCACCAAGACTGGCATCGCTGTAGAAATGCTAGACCTGCGATCGGCAGATATCCAAGAAGTCCGGGAACTGACCGAGATGGCAGCAGGACTTGTCATTGGTGCGCCGCCGGTATCGGGTGCGGTTGGGGCGTCGTCTGAGGCGGCAATCAATACTATCTTAGCAGCGGCTTCCAAGAAGCAAACTGTGGGTTTATTTGAGACTGGCGGTGGCGATGACTTATCAGTTTATCCCCTGCGGAACCAGTTCAAAGAACAGGGGATCAAAGAAGCATTTCCCAATATTCTCATCAAAGAAACTCCGACAGAGGCGACTTACAAACTCTGTGAAGAAGCGGGGACAGATATGGGACAATGGCTGGGTCTCAAGAAGGCTATTAAACAGATGAAGTCCCTCGATAGCGACTTGGATAAAGCCTTGGACGCCTCAGCGGTGGTTTGTACATTATTACGGCTACCAAGGGTGAAGTCAGCAGCGCCATGCTAGCCTCTTGGGTAACCCAGGCCAGTTTTGAGCCCTTGGGGTTAACTATTGCTGTTGCCAAAGACCGGGCGATCGAAGCTTTGATGCAAGTGGGCGATACTTTCGTGCTCAACGTGCTAGCTGAGGATAACTATCAAGCACTGATGAAGCATTTTTTGAAGCGCTTTCCCCCAGGGGCCGATCGCTTTGCCGGGGTAAAAACCCAACCTGCGAAAAATGGCAGTCCCATTCTGTCAGATGCACTGGCCTATCTAGAATGCGAAGTGGTGAGTCGGATGGAATTGAGCGACCATCACATTGTATATTCCCAAGTTGAGTTAGGTCGCGTCTCCAACCCCGATGCCCTGTCAGCGGTTCACCATCGTAAGGTCGGCAATCATTACTAGAGTAGTTGGGTGGGTGGATAATGCCCCCACCCCAAATCTGGTTTCTTGCTGTTTCATGCGAAACTATATCCTAGTTTCGCGATCGTCTACTTAAGTCTTGAGATTGGAGAATGCCAGAAAAACCGGAAGATCGATCGATAATCCCATCCTCTGCACCAAAATCTCACCGAAGTACCTCGAAAGAGTACGGGTGCTATACAATCTGGGACTTTCTACAGGTTCTTTTGTAGTTGGTATAATCTTTGTAATCAAAGGTTTTTACCAGGTGGGATTTTTTATATTAGGAGCGGGACTTTATACTATAGCCCCAGAATACATCAAAATGTTTTTGACAAAAGATAAAATCAAAAAAGATGAAGAACGTTAAAGTCTTTCAGGTAAAAGAATGGCGTAGCCTAGTTGTAGGAGTATTTCTCACTGCGATTACAACTTTTCTGCTGTGGTCAGTTATCATAAATTCTGTTCCGTCTGGGATAGAACTGGTGTTAATAACGATCTCAGGCATGACCACTGCTGCTGCTTTAAGTGCTTTCAAACAATTTTATCAGGGTGGCCTTGTCAGCGAATACAAAATCTACAATATTAACCAATCAGGAGGAGATCTATTTATCAGTGAAAGCAAGGATAAAGAAGCTTCAGAAAATTAAAAAATAAGGCTTGAAATTTTCTCGACAATTACAGTCGCTTATCAAACTCAACCCATGTTACCAACTACTAAAGCAATTCAAAATTAAAAATTTTGAATTGCTTAACGTGGATCCAACTGACAACATTACTGGCGGGAGTGTCCTGATATGTGCTAACATGGTTTTGGTATGTAATGATGTTGGTAGCCTTCACGCTACCTTTTTTTTGACCAAAGCTGTTAGTTCTCAGACACAGGTAGGGTGGGCACCGCCCACCAGTTGTATTAACAGCGTAGCATCGCCTACCAGTAGCGGGCGATCGCACCTACAGCAGGGTACAGAAACAGGGTTTCTTTTTGAAACTTTGGGTACAAATCAGAGGCTATCTTCCAAACCCGGTTTCTTGCAACTAGCAGGCGATCGCACCTATAGCAGGGTACAGACTAAACTAATCTGAAAAACGCTCATTATCTAATTCACCTGCTCGTTGTAGAGCTGTCTGATATAATTGTATATTAATGCGAAAACCCTTGATAATTAATTCATCTAACAGAGGAGTAACCGCAGGAATTAATCCCCTTTGCTTTGCTTTAATTAAAGTGCCGACAGTACCGATTATATTTAATCCGATCGTTTGCGCCACTTGTCTTCCTCTAGCTTCATCTATTACTAATAAATCTGCTTCTAACTCCATCCCTAGCGCGATCGCTTCACTCTCACCTCTATCTAACTGTTCCCGAAAACTTTCGACTACATTTTGATTTTGAACATTGATGACTTGTATCCACGGTGCTGTTTCTACTTCTGCCATACCTGGACTGTCCAAAAGTAACAACTTCTTCTCGAACTGCTGGGGGTATGCATATTCTATCGTAGAGCAAGTACAACAGGTCAAAATTATTAATTTTCGCCAGGGAAACTAAAGGACTAGAATTGGTCACAACTATCACTATTTTTATTCCCCGAATAGTCTGTTAACTGTTTCCAATTGAGCTACCAACTCTTCTGGTGATTCAGTAAAGTAAGGAATATCATTCTCTGCTAGCTTGGGCACGAACTCCCATTTAGAGATACCTAATAATTCCGCTGCTTTACCGGTTGAAATGCGTTGTTCTCGGACTAACTCTAGTAAAATTAATTCCAGAATTCGTTCTTCTAATTGGGTATCGTTTACTTCCAGGACAGGTATTAATTCTTGGGGCAACTTCAAGCTCAGGGTTATGGTACTCATTTGATGTAACTGGCGATCGGGGTACAATTATTATAGCTCACAATTGCCGATCGGGCTCAAATATCCAGCGGGCCTGTCTGTAGAGATTTTTTGTAAAGATTTGTTAAAGTTGTCGTTCGCGCAGCGTGCGCGCAGCGCATTCGGTACCGGTGCCAGGTAAACGAGGGGGTCGGTATGGACTGGCGCAACGCCAGGTTCTGGTGAAATTCTGTGGCGATCCCGATCGCACCTGGTTTCTTCCCACAAACTGGCGATCGCACCCACCCCAGGGACCCCGATTTCGATTTTATCGGACTCGCTGGAGGATTAACGGCAGATGACCTGAATCTAGAGTTAGATAATGGCAATACTATCATCTCCATAGAGTCGGACGATGGCATCTTAGGTGTTGTGGCAGGTGTCGCGCCCGCTCGGCTCATGGGACGCTTTGTTCCGGTATAATTAGGAATGAGTTAAGTTGGATAATCCTGATTCCAAACCCCATGTTACAGACTACTAAGCAACGAGATGTCCAGATTGTCCATATCGCTAGCGAGACAAAAGCCTTAAGGTCTCGCACCTGGGACCGTCTCAAGTTCGAGGTGGAGTATTCCCTGCAAAAGGGGACGACGGCCAATAGTTTCCTCATCCAAGCAGATCGCACTGCTATAATAGACCCGCCGGGTGAATCTTTCACCAAAAATTATCTAGAGTCATTGCAGCAGCGCCTGGATCTGAGGAAGCTAGATTATGTCATTCTAGGACATTTTAATGCTAACCGAGGTGGCACTCTCAAAGCTTTGCTAGAATTGGCACCGAAGTTAACTTTTGTTTGCTCTAATCCGGCGGCGATCGCCCTGCGGCAGTTCTGGGAAAACCAAGAATTGAACATTACTGTGGTGCGGGGGGAAGATACTCTCGATCTGGGCCGGGGACATGAGTTACAATTTATTCCTGCCTCCACTCCCCGATGGCCTGATGGTCTATTAACTTACGATAAAGAAACGCAAATATTGTTTACGGATAAATTTTTCGGTGCCCATGTTTGCGGCGACCAAGTGTTTGATGAGGGTTGGGCAGTTTACAGGGAAGACCGTCGTTTCTATTATGATTGCCTGCACGCGGCACAGGCGAAACAGGTAGTTTCCGCCCTGGACAAAATAGCCGATCGCGCAGCGATATTGTTCTATGGGCCCGGTCACGGTCCTCTGGTACGCTACGGGATGACGGAACTTACCAAGGAGTACCGCAAGTGGAGTGCCGAACAAAGCGATCTGGACTTGATAGTTGCCCTACTTTATGCTAGCGCTTACGGAAATACGGCATCCCTGGCCCAGGCGATCGCCCGTGGGATTACCAAAGCAGGAGTGGCAGTAGAATCGATTAATTGCGAAGCAGCCGAACCGGCAGAAATTCAAGCAGTTGTAGAAAAATGCGATGGCTTTATTATCGGTTCTCCCACTCTCGGCGGTCACGCACCCACCCAAATTCAAACCGCTTTGGGAATTGTGCTTTCCACCGTTGCTAAAGATAAATTGGCAGGGGTGTTTGGTTCCTTCGGTTGGAGTGGGGAGGCGATCGATCTGATCGAAAATAAATTAAAAGATGCGGGTTATAAGTTGGGCTTTGAACCCATCCGCGTCAAGTTCAAACCCACAGATGTTACCCTGCAAGAGTGCAAAGAAACCGGGATTAAGTTTGCCCAAGCTTTGAAAAAAGCCCAGAAAAGACGCACCCCCAAACCAACAGTCAGTGCCACCGATCGCGCGGCCCAAGCAGTAGGGCGGATAGTTGGTTCTACCTGCATCGTTTCTGCCAAGCGGGGGGATGTTACCAGTGCCATGTTAGCTAGCTGGGTATCCCAAGCTACTTTTCATCCTCCGGGTTTGACTGTCGCTGTCGCTAAGGACCGGGCAATGGAATCTTTAACCCATACCGGAGACAAATTTGCGATCAATATTCTCAGTGAGGGCAATCAACAACTGTTTAAGCATTTTACTAAACAGTTTACCCCAGGAGAAGACCGCTTTGCTGGTTTAAACATTACTGAAGCTAACAATGGTTGTCCTGTCCTCACCGATGCCCTCGCTTATCTGGAATGTACTGTGGGCGATCGGATGGAATGCGCCGACCATTGGGTAGTCTATGCTGTTGTCAATGAAGGCAAAGTCCTCGACCCTGAAGCCGTTACCTCCGTACATCATCGTAAGTCAGGCAGTTTTTATTAAAGGTTAGCTTAAAATGTAGGGTGGGCACTGCCAGCCGGCGTCTTCCGCATGCTCTTATCCTTCAGGACAAGAGCTGCGCGCCCAGCGCAGCGCCATCGGCATGCTCCAGACACCGCCTTTTCAACCTGTATTAATACCTACTTGACAATACGCTTTGTAAGATGTTATGATTATCACTGTATTTGTAGCGGCTGCGAACATTGACATACGCACTACCAGCAAAAGCACAAGCCGCTACACGGACTTCCGGCCTAATCCATGATAAGGATGGCATTATTGAGGAGTCTCCTGAGGTGAAAGTCTCACGTCCGGTTTTGAAGACTCCTCGGTACGGTGAAGTACTGGCTTAGTTTAACTCTGGGAGGTGTTTTGTCCCAGCAATTGGGGGCTGTTTTGACCGATTGGTTGGGCATTACCCAGACTAATTTTGACAATCTCTGGCTGTTAGTGGTAATTGCCAATGCCTCAACTCTAGTGCCACTTTTGTTCCTAGGTTGGCTGCCAGCATCGGATGACTCCCTGGCGGGACGCACGGACTACACGCTACACGCTGCGCTACTGACAATTGAGATTGGAGTAACACCCTTTATGCCTTCTTTAACAACAGAAACTGCCTTATCCACGAACCTCTCCTATGACCGTCAAGGTTGGAGTCGGGGCTACGAATCTCAGCGCTATGAATATGATTATTGGATAGATGAAATAGAAGGGGAAATTCCACCAGAGTTACAGGGAACCTGGTTCCGGAATGGACCGGGCCTGCTGGATATCAACGGTCAAAGGATCGCCCATCCCTTTGATGGGGACGGGATGGTAAGCGCGATCGGGTTCCATAAAGGACGGGCCCACTACCGCAACCGCTTCGTGCGGACAGAAGGGTTCCAAGCAGAACAGAAAGCAGGAAAAATCCTCTATCGAGGGGTTTTTGGCACCCAAAAACCCGGAGGTTGGCTGGCCAATGCCTTTGACTTCAAACATAAAAATATTGCCAACACCAATATAATATATTGGGGCGGGAAACTTCTGGCACTGTGGGAAGCGGCTAAACCCCATCGGTTAGACCCCCACAGCCTAGAGACCCTGGGCCTAGACAATTTAGATGGTATCTTACAAGAGGGTGACGCCTTTGCCGCCCATCCTCGGGTAGACCCAACTGGCAACAATGGCAAACCCTGCCTGGTAAATTTTGCCATTAAACCCCACGGTCTTTCCAGCACCATTATCATCTTTGAATTAGACCTGGCAGGAAAACTCCTGCGGCGTCACGCCCATAGTATCGGAGGCTTCGCATTTATCCACGACTTCGCCATTACCCCCAACTACTGTATATTTTGCCAAAATGCTGTTAGTTTCAATCCCCTGCCATTCCTATTGGGAATGCGTGGTGCTGGCGAGTGTATAGAGTTTCAGCCCCAGCAACCTGCCAAGATTATAGTCATTCCTCGTAATGGCTCGGAACCAGTACAAATCTACGAACAAGAGTCTGGTTTTATCTTTCACCACGCCAATGCCTTTGAAGAAGCCTCCTCAATTTACATAGATTCTATTTGCTACGAAAAACTGCCCCAAGTGGAACCAGGTGCCGATTTTCGGAAAGTAGATTTTGACGCCTTAGCACCGGGTCAATTGTGGCGCTTTGAGATTAACCGGAACGGCCAAACAGTGCAGCGTCAATTGTTAGAAAGTCGCTGTTGCGAGTTTCCCTTTGTGCATTCCCGACGAGTGGGACGGCCTTACCGCTATCTGTTTATCGGTGCAGCCGATCGGGCGAGGGGAAATGCTCCCCTGCAAGCTATACTCAAGATTGACTGGATGTCAGGAGAACGGCAACTCTGGAGTGCTGCACCCCAAGGATTTGTGAGCGAACCGATTTTCGTTCCGCGCCCTGGTGCTGCTTCCGAAGATGATGGCTGGGTGCTCGCTCTGGTGTATGATAGCGAGCATCACCGCTCTGATGTGGCGATCTTGGATGCCCGTGATTTGAATAAAGGGCCAGTGGGGAGACTGCATTTAAAGCATCATATCCCCTATGGTTTGCACGGTAGCTTTACTCCTGACTGGTTCGATCCGCAATGACATTGGCACTGGGCCATGATAGTCAATTAGCCATTAGTGATTAACCATGAAATTCAGCATAGTTATCTCCACCTATAACCGCGTATCTTTACTGCGACGGGCTATTGACTCAGCCTTGTCTTAGATAGTATTCTGCGAGGTAGTTGTAGCAGATGAGTGTTCTACGGATGAGACGGAAGCTTATGTCCGTAGTTTGGGATCGCGCCTCATCTACCACCGCAACCCCTCAAAGGGCACTCCTATCCAGGTAGCTTGTCAGCGGGATGCCTTTTTGAAATCCGGGGGTTGGGATGCCAACTGTGACGATATCGACTCCTGGATCGAAATTGCCCAGTTATGATAGAGCAACTTTCAACAGTTGCATTGGGAAAGTTTAATAATTTATCGAGATTAAAATCCATTTCGTAAATCCTCAAACGGTAACACTGTATACATTTTACACCAAAAACCCAGGAGAGCCGAAAAAATCCACGCCTTAGTTAATGAAAAGCACCGGGAATATCTTCCAGAGATGCAAGATATCCGAGATTATCTCAAGCTACATTGGAGTCTTGTCGCAGTCAAGCAAAAGCAGTTAAAAAATGCTCTGCAAATGGCATTCACCGCTGCCTTTTCACCGACTGCCTGGAAGCTACTGATAGCTGCGGCAAGATCCCGTAAGCAGCAAAGCAAAAATGATAATCTGCCTAAACTGGAGTTGATTAGTTGTTAGTTGTTAGTTGTTAGTTTACCACTGACCACTGACCACTGACCATATCAATATGATTAATTTTTCATCAGTGGCGGATGAGGTGGTTTCGAGGAAGTGGCTGCTTTTGCTCCGTTTGACTTGCTACTAAAACCGCCTTCACCCTTGAGGGTTACCAGTTCCAGAACTTTCGCTGCTGCATCGATCTTATCTACTGCGGAAGTGTTTGGATCGTCAATTACAGCTTCGAGGACTTCCATCGCTTTAATGGCAAGATTGTACAATCGTTCCCGCAGCGCGCTATCGTTATGTTTGAGGAGGTTATTAACAGCGGCGAAAAACTCTGGCTGTTGCCTCCAGCGAGCAATTGTGAGTTCTGATAGCCCCATCATCGAGGCTATTTCTCGTGTTGTGTGCCCGGTGGCTAGCAACTCAGCCACTTCTTGCTGAATTTCTGACATTCGCATTACCTTGACAGTGTTTTCGCCGCTGTCAGGGTTTGGGGAAATGCTGGCAGCGATCTCGCTGTTGTCAGGGTTTGCTGGCATTGTCTTTTTGCTAGTCATGGGGTTCCCTCGGTTTGTCTTGCATACTGCGATCGCCGGGTGTGGTCATGCATTTGTTGTATAAGGATCCTACAGATTTGCTATCCATTCCAGGTATGGTTTAGAGCCGGTTACCAGCGGCAGGGCGATGATTTCTGGCACTTCGTAGGAGTGCAATTGGAGTACTTGGGCTTCTAGGGTCGCAAATTGACCTAAGTCTGTTTTGATCGTCAGTTGTCATTCCTCTTGAGATTCTATTTTTCCTTCCCAGCTGTAGATGGACTTTATGGGGGTTATGCTCACACATGCTGCTAGTTTGGCTTCGACTAAACTGGAGGCGATCGCCTCTGCCTCCGAACGGGAACCCGCTGTTACCATGACTATCCCATATTTTACACTCTGGACATCCATTGTTACTCTCCTGAACCCTTGACAGGCATTATAACATTGCGCGGTGAGATCTCTGGAAAGAGGTCACGACCGGCACCCCTCAGACGGGCCGCCAGTATTTCTGGCTTGTTTCATTCATGGCTCGTAATTTACTACTTAGGAGATATATCAGAAGTAGTAGATTGCCGGGAACCTGGTTCGGAACGCTGCCGTCGTGGGACGCGAATCGCTTGTGGTAAAATTACGTAAACTTACGCCGGCAGATCATAGTAGGCGGACGCACAGCGTGGGGGTTGATAACAGCACTTCGTAAAACGTATAAAAACCTAGAAAGTGGTATACAATCAGTGGTAAAAGAGATGACGCGAGCGCGTAGTGTTTTCTATCCAAGAATCTTTTCAACCTAGCTAACTACCATATGCGCCAGCACTTCTTTGAGACCAGAAGTGTGATGTCATTTACAGCGCTCTATCACCTGGTATCAAAGTCCCAGGCGTATTACAGCCTACCGAATACCAAGGTTGCCAAGCAGGTGACCAGACGTGTTCACAAGGCATGGCTGGGCTATCAAGCAGCGCATAAAGACTGGCAGAAACACCCAAAGAAGTATCAAGGTGAGCCAAGGATACCGAAGTACAAGAACAAAACTAAGGGGCGCTATATGCTCATCTTCCCATTGGAGACGGTATCCAAGCCACCACTACGAAAAGGAATTGTCATTTCTTAGCCTTGCCCTATTCAATTTTCCTCAGGTTTGCTGGATGTTGTAGAGGTGAGAGTTGTACCGAAGTCAGGTTGTTATGTTGTCGAGATTGTTTATGAACAAAAGGAGGCGAATGTAGTTTCTGGAGACGCTGTCGCTGGTGTTGACTTAGGTTTGGTGAATTTGGTTACTCTAACAACGAATCAGCCTGGTATTGCACCATTGCTGATTAAGGGAGGGGCGCTCAAAGCCATCAATACCTATTATAACAAACAGAAGGCAAAGCTTCAGGGAGACCTTGAAACCAGACATAGTCGAAAGGTCAGTCGTAGACTAGATGCGCTGACGATGAAGCGCAATAACCGAGTTAACAACTACCTTCATACAACCAGTCGTAGAGTCATTGACTGGTGTGTTGACCACAACATCAAGACTCTGATTATTGGGAAGAACGATGGTTGGAAGAATGGTATCCAGATAGGACGCAAGAACAATCAGCAGTTCGTTAACATTCCACACGCCAAGTTAGTCCCCCAACTTGCCTACAAGACTGGTTGGTATTGAGGTCATCACGACTGAAGAGAGCTATACCAGTAAGGCATCATTCTTGCATCTAGATGAATTACCATTACATGACGATGGACAGAAGCCAAAGTTTAGCGGTCGCCGAGTCAAGCGTGGTTTGTATAAGTCGGCGGGAGGGCTACTGAACGCTGACGTTAATGGCTCCTACAACATCATCCGAAAAGTAAAGTCAAATGCCTTCGATGGCTATGACTTAAAGGCAAGGCAGTTTTATGCCTTCAGTGCTTGACCCACTGAGAACACACGATTTTATACAGGTTGTGTGAACGGTGATACAATAGGCTATGTTGGCTCGACCGGTTACTCTACAGGCCTTCATCTGCATTACGAGATTCTGGTGTCTAATGGAGGAAGTTGGGAGAAGCATTTAGGTGTAACCGGTGCGCCATCAACACGAATAGTGAAGCCGTGGGGGGCTGGTTCCCTCCGGGAGAACAAGAAGACGATCGGGAGACAGAGGAGGTATTCAGAATTAATGAATTCCAGTTTCACCAGCGCATTCCCGAACCCTGGGACATTATGTCGCCAGAGGGTTCCTTGGATCCTGAAGAAGGACGCGATCGGGAGACGCCGGAGATAATGGAAATTAATCAGATCTAGTTTCACTAGCGCATTTAAGAACTCTTGTGGTAAAAACAATATGCGCTTCGCTCAGATCGAGGAAAAGGAGATACATCTATGAAAAAATCAGCGAAAAAGTCAGCAATTGCTTCTGTCATAGTCGCAGTTTTTGCAATAATGGCGAGTGTATTAGTGGATGGCATAAGCCCTAATGCAGCTAAGTCCGGAACAAAAGCAGAATTTTATTGTGAGCAAAAAGGCAAACATCCAGAAACCAGAGTACAAGAAACAATGGCTGAGATAAATATTATCATTCGAGACTTAGGAATTAATCAAAGATGGCAAGAATATCGAACAAAAGGTGACCACACCTTAGTAGATAATTTCTATCAGCTAGACAAAGATTCAAGGATTATTATTCCCATGCCTACTGATGATGACATGAAGAATAAATCTCATGAACAATTAGTTAATCAATTAAAGGAGATCCTTAATCCTCAACTTAGAGAAGCTATTAAAAATGGGAAGAAAAATGTTGTAGAAATACACTTAATTCAAAACATCAATTCAAGCCGATATTTCAATTTTGACGATCGCCAAAAGATGGTTGACGATTTTGGAGCAGCAGTTTATGAAGCTATTGATGATTCTGTAGAAATTTTTAAAGAACGTGAAATCGACCCATCTGTTCAATTTGATTTAGGAAGTAATGGCACAAAAATGTTCGCCCATAATGTCAATAAACTCAATGAAATTTTGCCCTATACAAACCGAGTTACCTTTGTTGATGGAAGGGCTTCAGTTTCATCTACCAATCAAGCCATACGAATTATTGGAGATCGCAAATTTCGGATTATCAATACCCATAAAGATCATCTTGCTCCTACTGATTCTATTGGCAACAAGGATGCTGTACTAAATGATGTTCTTCCTGATTTTCCAAACTTAACTTATTTATATATCAAAGCCAGTAATTCTGAAAATTTTAGCGACCATATTGCATCATTAACTGACCGCATTGATGGCTATGTGATTGATAACCAAGACATCATCCTGATCGGTCAAGCTGATGCAACCAAGCCTCCTTTACATACAGAAGACTTTGTTGTTGCTCTCAGAAACACTTGGTTTAAATATGCCAAAATAGAAGGAAATACTCGTTACTATTCCTATCCTACTATTTCCATAGATCCAGAGCCAAAAGTAATGAGTCAGTTAGAAAAAATTGGCTCAGTAAATCTAAATAAATGGCATGAACTTTGTAGCCAATCCCAGAATGTGAGAGTAATAGGCATACCTTTTAACTCTCACTTTGCCAAAACAATGGTGGTTCCAGACTATGACATGAAAAAGCTCGTTGGCGGTCCCGATACCCATGGCATCTCGGGGTTAGTTAGCATCACAGAAATGAGTTTAATAAAAATCCGCAGTGACTTAGCTGAAGGAAAATCTAATTCAATGCCCATCTCCAGTCTGAATCGCTTTTGGTTCACGCCTGGAGAAAATTTGTATCAAGAAAATGAAGGAGTAGTTATCATCGAACAATCTCCAGTGACTCTTTTAACAGAAGAACAATTTCTGAGTCATAAAGGTGAATTAGTTGGAACAAAGAAAGCAGACTCTCTAGCACAAGAATTTGTCGAAAATTTCACAGCTTTATATCCAGAAATAGCAAGTCAAAGACCAATATACGCAGAACTGGAGAATTTATTCCGCTTCGTAGCATTATCGAAGATTATGAAGTTTAAAAACACTTTGACCGATCGCGCAGCGTGGCGCAGCCATGGCAGATTTAGACCTGGATTATTTGCTCGATGACTATCAAATTCCTCATACCCCTGTAGCACGACAATTACCGGGATATTCGCATGTTGGAGAGCTTGAAGAAAGGAAACAAACTGAAACAGGTTATCAAACCATTAACGTAAAAATCCCCAGTTGTGGAGGGGTAGGAATTGACATTTCAGTTAGTAAAGAGAATTTTGTCACTGATTCTACAGTTACCAAATTAGCAACTAAAATCAAGCAAACCAGACCGAGCCTAGATACTTTATACTGGGATGTAGCAAAAGGAGAATTCAAAAGTAATGAACAAGCATTTAACAATCTTTGAGCTTTGAGTGTGTAAAGGATTGAGCTAAACTAGCGAACTGCTTCGCTCACGCAAAGAATAGAAAAATGTTCAAAAGCGATCGCTCCATCCTCAATCCTTCCTCAACAAAACAGAAGCCACAACGGTGTCATTCCTTTTTTCTTGGCAGCAGCCTTTAACTTCTGTTTGTCTTCATTGGATACGCGCACAATCATATAAGTATTCTTTTCCTTTGCCCTTACCGTACTGATTTGCGCCAGTAGGATTATTAACTGTGGTTGGGCCGATCTTAGGAAACCCAACCTGTTCAACATTAACAGCAGCGTTCGGTTGGGTTTTGTCTCAACCAAACCTACAACAGAGACAACGTTTTTAGTCGGTTGAACCCTCGGCGGGCTAACAACGAAGTGAAAGAACTTAAAGTTTGATTTTTATTGTTATTATTTGACATTTTACTAACAGTTTCGCGTCCAAAGATAGATTGCAAAAAAGCAGATTTGACAAATTCAGATTTTTAGACTATAATGAAAGGTATGGGTGGAAAACAGTGCCTATAGGTGGTTAACCACCGGTGAAACCATCCCCTATCCACCAAAATAACTGTGGCGATCGGGGGCGTGAGCGTGGGGGCTACCGGGTTTCTCTCATTAAATCTCGGGTTGGGATGCTAAAATTGTCACGATCGTACCATTTTAAGGATACGATCGAGTTGAACAGGCACTTCTAACAAGGAGGCAGGCTCCTCAGAAGACCGTTCCCAGGTTATACCTGGGAACGAGAGGGTGGCAGGTTTTTCTCGATCGCAAGGTAAAATAAATTGGTATAACCCAGTTTAGTTGGGACGATCGCATACAAAATTGTCACGATCGTACCATTTTAAGGATACGATCGAGTTGAACAGGCACTTCTAACAAGGAGGCAGGCTCCTCAGAAGACCGTTCTCAGGTAGAACCTGGGAACGAGAGGGTGGCAGGTTTTTCTCAATCGCAACGCATCTATTATAATTATCATAGAAAAGAAATGTCGGAGATGACATAGGAGATAGAACATGACGTCAGAAATTCGCGAACAAGAGGTAATCATTCGGACCGAACGGGGACTGACGATCGCGGGCACGCGGATCACCATATACGATGTGATATATTATCTCAAAGCTGAGTATCCACGTAAGTACATTCGCGATGCTTACTGCTTGACAGACGAGCAGATCGATGGCGCTCTTTCTTATATTGAAACCCATCGAGAAGCGGTAGAAGTAGAATATCAAGAAATTATGCGTCAAGCAGAAGAGACTCGACAATACTGGGAGGAATATAACCGGGAGCGTTTTGCTCGGATTGCTGCTGCACCTCCCCGTCCTGGGTCCGAAGCTCTTCGACTCAAGATTATGGAACGGAGAATGCGGCGGGAAGCAAAAAAGAAGAAATGATTGTTCTAATTGACTACAATTTGAATCGGAAAGGGCTCATACTTTCTGGGAGCATTACTTCTGGAGGATGGTTAGACATCGTTACGATTCGGTTAGTGACTTTCGCAGATGTTGGACTATCAGCAGACAGCGACGATCGTATCGTTTGGCGGTTTGTTCAAGCTAATCAGATGCTTTTGCTCACGGCCAACCGCAATGCTAAGGGTGAAGACTCACTGGAACGAGTAATGCGCGAAGAAAATACGCCAACATCATTACCCATTATCACGATTGGCGATTCAGATCGAGTGTCGGAATATGAGTACCGAGAATCTTGTGCAGAAAGACTTGCAGAAATTGTCTTTGATCTTCAGAATTATCTGGGAGCCGGTCGGTTGTTTATTCCGTGATGGGGCGGTGTAGGGGCGATCCTTCAGTGCTCAGAAACCGGGTTTCTCTGATTAAATCTCGGGTGGAGATGCCTTACTTGTCCCAGAAACCCGGTTTCTTGCTGCCATGGGGCGATCGCATCTATTATAATTATCATAGAAGAGAAATGTCGAAGATAACATAGGGGAGAGAAGATGACATCAGAAATTCGGGAACAAGAGGTAATCATTCGGACCGAACGGGGACTGACGATCGCGGGCACGCGGATCACCATATACGATGTGATATATTATCTGAAAGCCGAGTATCCACGCAAGTACATTCGCGATTATTACGACCTGACGGACGAGCAGATCGATGGGGCACTTTCTTATATTGAAACCCATCGAGAAGCGGTAGAAGTAGAATATCAAGAAATTATGCGTCAAGCAGAAGAGACTCGACAATACTGGGAGGAACGTAACCGCGAACACTTTGCTCGGATTGCAGCAAAGCCTCGCCGTCCCGAGTCCGAAGCTCTTCGACTCAAGATTATGGAACGGCGAAGACAGCGGGAAGCAAGGAAAAAATGATTGTTCTAGTTGACTACAATTTGAATCAGGAAGCTATTCGATTTTATGGAATCATTGTTTCAAGAGGGTGGTTAGAGATAGTTTCTATTCAATTAGTGACTTTCGCAGATGTTGGACTGCCAGCAGATAGCGACGATCGCATTGTTTGGCGGTTTGCTCAAGCTAAGAGAATGCTTTTGCTCACGGCAAACCGTAATGCTAAAGGTGAAGACTCACTGGAACGAGTAATGCGGGAAGAAAATACGCCAACCTCATTACCCATTATTACCATTGGCGATTCAGAGCGATTATCGGAATATGGCTATCGAGAATCTTGTGTGGAAAGACTTCTAGAAATTGTCTTTGATATTCAGGATTATCTGGGAGTCGGTCGGTTGTTTATTCCGTGATGGTGTAGGGGCGATATCGCGTGACTCAGAAACCGGGTTTCTTTGTCAAATCATGGCTGGCGCCACGCTGCGCGATCGGGTTAGGATGCCAAAGGTATAGCAGAAACCCGGTTTCTTGCTGCCGTATTTTTAGTCGGTTGAAAACCGACTTTAGCTAACAACGAAGCGAAAGAGTTAAAACTTTTATTTCTATTGGTATTATACGACAGTTTCCTAACAGTTTCGCCCCCAAAGATAGACCGCAAAAAAATAACTTTGACAAATTCGCTTTTTTAGACTATGATGAAAGGTATGGGTGGAAAACAGTGCCTATAGGCAGCCAACCACCGGTGAAACCATCCCCCATCCAGCAAAATAACTGTGAACAAGTCCGTATTTGCCCAGGAACGTCTTACCTTTACCCCGGCCACCCCGGACCCCGATGCCATACCCACCATCTACGCTTTTCCCAACGAGTACAGCGTGGGCATCACGAGCCTGGGATATCAAGTAATCTGGGCAATGTTGGCAATGCGCCCCGACCTACAAGTAGCCCGTCTATTCACGGATGCTAGGGAACCATTGCCCTCGGCACCGGAATTAGTCGGCTTCTCCCTGTCCTGGGAGTTGGATTATGCGAAGATCCTCAATTTGCTGGAATTCCTGGATATTCCCTTACGTGCCGCCCGACGGGACGATCGCCATCCCCCGATCTTCGGTGGCGGACCGGTATTAACCGCCAATCCCGAACCCTTTGCCGATTTCTTTGATATCATCTTGCTGGGAGATGGAGAAAACCTGCTGCCCAATTTTATCGATGCTTACAAGCAAGTCCGCTATTGTGACAGACTCTCACAGTTGCACCAGCTAGCACGGGTCCCAGGAGTCTACGTTCCCAGTCTCTATCAGGTAGTTTACACCCATGTTAAAGGCCCGATCGCCTCTATCAGTCCGGTCAGCAAAGAAGTTCCGGCCCAGGTGGAAAAGCAGACCTACCGAAGCAATACCCTCTCGGCCTCAACGGTGGTAACAGAGAAGGCAGTCTGGGAAAACATCTATATGGTAGAAGTAGTTCGCAGCTGTCCGGAGATGTGCCGTTTTTGCCTAGCGAGTTATCTTACCTTGCCCTTCCGGGCAGCAAGTATCACCGGTTCCTTGCTGCCCGCGATCGCGAAAGGATTAGCAGTAACGAACCGACTGGGGTTACTCGGACCATCTGTCACCCAGCATCCCGAATTTGAGGAATTACTAGATTATCTAACTCAGCCCGCATATGACAACCTGAGATTGAGTATTGCCTCAGTGCGGGCCAATACCGTAACCGAGAAGTTAGCCCAAACCCTAGGGAAACGGCATACAGGTTCCATAACTATTGCCGTAGAAACGGGTTCGGCAAGACTGCGGGAAATCATCAACAAAAAGCTAGAGCAAGCAGAGATCGTCCAAGCGGCATCAAATGCCCAAGCGGGGGGATTAAAAGGGATGAAGGTTTATGGCATGGTCGGGATCCCGGGGGAGGAACCCGCCGATGTCGAAGCAACCATCCAGATGATGTCGGAGATTAAAAAAGCAGTACCAGGGTTGCGCTTAACCTTAGGATGCAGTACCTTTGTCCCCAAGGCCCATACGCCCTTTCAGTGGTTGGGAGTCAATATGGAAGCAAAAAAACGACTGCAATTATTGCAGAAAGAATTGGGACGCCTGTCCATTGAGTTCCGTCCCGAGAGTTATAATTGGTCTGTCATCCAGGCACTGATGGCCAGGGGCGATCGGCGTCTATCCCATCTGCTAGAATTAACCAGAGAATATGGAGATTCCCTGGGTGCTTACCGCCGGGCCTTCAAGGAATTGCGAGGCCAACTGCCAGATTTAGAATACTACGTCCATAGCAACTGGGATTTAGCACAAATCTTACCCTGGCATCACCTGCAAGGACCGCTACCCTTAGCAACATTACAGAAGCATCTAACTATACTTTGATAGGGATCGACTTGCGCTTTTGTCAGACTTGAGTTACAATAGAGAGTTTATAACATCTGTAACAATGATTAACATATTATTCACTGTCGAGGAAAAAACAACTGAGGTGTTGCACAAAATGCTGTAACTGTTTGTGAACTATTGGAAAATTTTGCCGCCAATTTAATTAGTCTTCGTTATCAAAAATGCAATTTAGTTTGGAAGGGAGAACACAGCCAGGGAAAATGCATCTTCTTGACAAAAAACTGATATTATGCGGCGATGATAATTTGACAAAATTTTAACAATCTGGTATAATTATAGCCGGGAGGTCAAATTACTTAAAAATGTGGTAAACTTTGTGTGATATAATGGAAGCACCAATTGAATGCGGATTCAGCCTACCGACTCAAGCAGCACGATTGGCAAATTCTTGTCACATGGATGGCGCCAGATACTACAAGCTAAAGTTCAAGTTGCTATACGAGCGGGTCTCATACTCAAATCATACTCAAGCAGAAAAATCCCGGGAGTGCTAGTCCGCCAAACTAACGGAGAGGGTGGGATTTGAACCCACGGAACCTTGCGGTTCACTCGATTTCAAGTCGAGCGCGATCGACCACTCTGCCACCTCTCCAGCTGCTCATTTCCTATCATATCTCATTTCTACACAGATGGCACAACTAAATTCGGTTCTTTATAAAGATTTTCTGATTTAGCAATGTTGAATTCTTCATCAACCCAGACCAGCTCAGCCCTCGATATCACCCCATCTGACAGGGACACCAGGGAGAAATTGCGCAGGCGCCCCCGTCCGGTTTCGATAATGCGGGGCACTCTGGCAGCATTTAAGTAGACCGTTCCCTCCGGAGAGACCACAATTGACTTCCTCAGTCTGGTTTTAGTATGGCGCAGATTGTGGTGCATGTGACCGAATACCACCAGCGGAATCCTTTTCCCAGCGGCCCGCGTCAGGCAGATCGCCTCCTGCAAGTCCGGATCTCCACGATCCTCCCCTAGAGGCTTCCAATCTCTCCCACAGGGGTCTTCCGCTTTATCCCCTAACCCCTTGGGACCGCAATGTCCCATAAAAATAATTGTTTCATAAGCCGCCGAGGAGGCAGCGGTTACGATCCGACTGGTAGACTCAGCAAAATTGTTTATGCCATAGAGATCGCGATAGAACTCGGCATTCGTCCAGTCCGATCCGCCCCAGCTAAAAGGACGTCCTCCCACCACCGTTAAATTCAAACTAGCCAAATCCAGTTTACCGTAACCTACATGGGCAGCCCCCAGCAAGTCCAACTGTTGCTGGACCCGGTCTTCTGTCTGCCGGTTATAGGGACATTTCTTCTCACCCCAAGGGGTCGCCGTCCACCAGCAATCGTGGTTCCCCGCGATCGCCGCAAACGGGATCTCTAGAGACGCGATCGCGTTTACCACTGGCACTGACTCATTGCCAAAATCCCCCACAAACAGCGCCAAATCCGCTCCCAGATGTTTCAGGGCTGCGGCATCATCCGTCTCCCATTGATCGTGGATGTCCCCAACGACAGCAATGAGGATAGATCGATCGGCATAATTAGTCATGCACTTACCCTTGTCAGTAGTCAGTAATTAGTAGTAAACTACAAGCTACAACTTACAACCTACAACTTACAACTCTATGACTAGCGTTCCTTGGCCTTGACTGTCAAATTCTGCACCTGCTGATGAGCGATGCTTCAATATCTGATTTAGCACTGGCAAAGCCTCCAAGTCTATGCCTAAACTTGGGTTAGCCTGGCCCTGGCCTTCAAAGATATTTCTCCCCGATCGGATGACATAGCCCCCAGGCCAAAGATCCATAAACTTCAGCTTATATAAGGTATAAGAAAAAAAATTTCTCAAAACCCTTGACAAAACGCAATCGAGTTAGCTAGGCTGTATTCATGCTCTTTCAGACCCATCCTTGGAGGAAAAGCCTATGACGGCTATCAACCTTGCGAAAGTGGGATGCACCCCGGTAGAAGGATCGCGAGTAACCGAAATCTCAGCTTAACCAACAACTCCCTCACCGGTACTATACCGTCTGAGCTGGGTGAGCTGAGTAATTTAACGAAACTCCGGCTGCACAACAACGAGATCACCGGCACAATCCCGACCGAGTTGGGTGAGCTCGCCAACCTGCAGATCCTCGGGTTGTCTGCGAACGCCCTAACCGGGACCATCCCCCCTGAGTTGGGCAATCTAACCAGTTTACAAAACCTGTACCTGTGGCAGAATGAGCTCACCGGCGCAATCCCGCCGGAGCTCGGCAACCTCACCGGTTTGCGGAACCTCTGGCTCCAAGGTAACCACCTAACCGGCGATCTACCCGCAAGTGTCGAAGCTTTATCGGCAACCAAACGGTTGGAGAATCCACCCTATGTTGGAGTTCCGATCGAGGACGTGGATACTGTCGTAGAATACGACAGGAACTCCACTCGCAATCACAACCTCAGCATAGATGTCAGCGGGAACTTTGGCGACATTAACGATAATATTACCAGTTACAGCGCTAGCGGTTTGCCAGACTGGTTAACCATTGACTCCATTACTGGGGTGATTAGTGGCACGCCTGATTGGGATACTGCTGCTAATGTTGCTGCTGATCCTGATGATAGCAATTCTCTTGTAACCGTAACTGCATCAGATGATGCGGGAGGCTCCGTAACGGATAAGTTTAATATCTCGGTGTCCTTTAAGAGCTCTAGTGCTGGGCTTTACCTCATCAACGCCAGCGATTATGGAGTCCTGAAGGATATCAATAATGGCCATTGGAATTTCGCCGCCACATGCCCGTCAGTGATGAGGAACATGGTTCCGTTCCCCTTGCTATAAAGGTTAACGGGTTGGATGGGGTGACAGCCGAGAAATCCCGAGTGACGGAACTCACAGCCGGGGTGAGCCGTGCGCTCCCTTCTGAGTTAGGCAAGCTCACTGCCTTGCAGAAAATAGAACTGGACCGCAGCGGCCTGAGCGGCACCATTCCCCCTGAATTAGGGGACCTAGACAACCTGACACACCTGTGGTTGGACCACAATTCCCTAACAGGTAACATTCCCCCTGAATTGGGGAACCTACGTAATTTAACGTGGTTGAAACTGAACAAGAACTCCTTGAGTGGTTCGATTCCCCCTGAATTGGGGAATCTCAGCAACCTGCAGGAATTATGGGCGGGGAGCAATTCCCTGAGTGGCAGCATCCCATGGGAATTGGGGAACGCCACCGAGCTGCAAAACATTTACCTGGACCATAACAATCTAACGGGGACAATACCCGACTCGCTAGGGAACCTCAGCAACCTAACAAAACTGTGGTTGCAAAACAATTCTCTGGAAGGTCCAGTACCAACTGAGTTGAACGGTATAAATGATGACTCAACGTCCAAGGAAATCCTCTCATATAATCCGGATAAAGCGGAAAGCGAGGGAGGATAGTAACAGGTTGGGGGGGTGGGGATTGGGAGAGGTAGAAGAGTTCACCAAAGATGAGGTTCAAAAAGATGGAATCAACAGTAATGGATCAGGTTGCCTTCCAGATCGGCAGTAGCGGTGTGGGGGAGGAAGTCAAGGACATAGCCATCGACCGCAATGGTGATGTCTGGATTACAGGAGAGTTCAGGGACAGCATCGACCTCGACGGCGACGGCGAAGATGATTTGATCAGTAATGGCTCTTTCGATAGCTATGTAGTCAAGTTCGACTCTGAAGGGAAGTTGGTTCGGGCCTATGATTTCGGCAATACTGAGATTTTACTCCCAGACAAGGGCATAGGCATAGCCACCGACAGCAATGATAATGCGTGGGTGTTAGGAGGGTTCCATGGCAGCATCGACATCGACGGAGACGGAAAAGATTTTGACCAGTTCAGATAGTGATGGGAGTCACTATTTAGCCAAGTTCAACTCGGAGGGAGACTTTGTTCAGGCCTTAGAGATCGGCGGAATTATACTGATCACACTGAATCGGGCAAGAGCATAGCCATCGACAGCAAAGATAATGTGTGGACTAAAGGAAGTTTCTGGCGCCACCTCGACATCGACGGAGACGGAGAAGATGATTTGATCAGTAATGGCGGCCGTCGAGATAGCTATTTCGCCAAGTTCAACTCAGAGGGGGATTTGGTCAACGTCTTCCAGATCGGCGGTAGCGGTGATGACGTTGGTGATGGCATAGCCATCGACAAGGATGATCATGTGTGGACTACAGGATCTTTCACCGGCAGCATCGACATCGACGAAGACGGAGAAGATGATTTGACCAGTAATGGCTCAGATGATGGCTATGTAGCCAAGTTCGACTCGGAGGGGGCTTTGCTCTTTGCCAAAAATATCGGCGGTAGCGATTATGACTACAGCCTTGACATAGCCACCGACAGCAATGGTGATGCGTGGGTGTTAGGAGTTTTCAGGGCAACATCGACATCGACGGAGACGGCACCAATGATTTGACCGATGGCTCAAAAGATTATCCTTTTCCCATTGATGAATATGTAGCCAAGTTCTCGAGCAATGGTGATTTCGTCAAGGCCTTAAAACTCGGTGAGCATGGCGAAGCCGACCGATACCGAAGCCATAGCCATCGATAGCAATGATCATCTGTGGGTTACAGGACAGTTCCATGAAAGCATCGACCTCGACGGCGACGGCAACAATGATTTGACTAGCGATAGCTCTTTCATCGATAGCTATGTAGCCCAGTTCGACTCTTGTGGATTTGGTTCAGGCCTTAAAGATCGGCGGTAGCGATAGTGCCGTTGGCGTTGACATAGCCGCCGACAGCAATGGTAATGTGTGGGCTGCAGGAAGTTTCCGGGACAGCATCGACATCAACGGCGATGGCAGCAATGATTTGACCAGTAATGGCGTTGAGAATATCTATGTAGTTCAAGTTCAGAAGGCAACTACAGAAGAAGTCACTCAACTGAAAGTCACCCCTTCTGAATCGACCAAAGCAGTAGAACCAAACACAAGTGTCAGCTTTGATGTCAACTACTCTACTGAACCTGCGGAAACTCCCACCACAGGAATAGTCTTTCAAATGCATTGGGACAGTTCTCAAGTAGCATTTGATCCAGTCACTGGTCTGACCGAGCATTTTCCTTTGGGCGCACAACCTATAAGTGCAGTCTTGGACGATCCGATTACCAACGGGGGTTTGGACGGCGACCCCAGCACAGACAAATACATCCTGCAAGCTTGGGTAGATGCTAACGGAAATTGGCCCAACAGTCCTAATCCTACCCTTTACACGGCCAACTTCACAGCGCTACCAGGGTTTTCAGGGACACAGATCAACTTTGGTGCCAACTCAGATGACCTGCCTGCAAATAGCAACTTTGTCCCCAGTTCCATTGCATTAACCTCCCCCGCTCCATCACCTGCTCCATCACCTGCACTGGACATTGATGGGAATGGAGTTATAGATGCATTAACTGACGGCCTTGTGGCCATACGTTATCTCTTCGGGTTCAGGGGAGAGACTTTGACTGAAGGTGTTGTAGGTGAAGGTGCCACTCGCGATACATCAGAAATTGTTACCTACTTGGACGAAATGGGGGACACTATGTTAGATGTAGATGGCAATGGCACGGCAGGGGCGTTAACTGATGGCATTTTATTCATGCGCCATGCTCTCGGGTTCTCTGATCAGGCTTTGATCTCGGGTGCAGTAAGCGAGGATGCCACTCGTACTACTGCTTCGGCAATTAATGAGCACCTGCAATCTTTCGGCATGATGTAAGGCCTTATTCCTCTCCTTCCCGGCTCCGCCTGGGAGGGCGCGGTTGGGGAGGGGGGTCCGATAATTAACTGTTATTTTAGTACATTATAACTTCTAAATAGCTAACCCGCTACATATAAAACCCTCAAAATATCTGTAAAGTCTAAGTGGGTAATTCAGATTTTTTTAACTAGGTCGCAAGTTAGGTTAGGTAGCCAAAAAATGGCTGAAACCCTTAATATCACGTTGATTCACCGTTTTGACTCACCATTAAATTTCAGCAGTAAAATCCGTCCATTTTTCAATCTGTCATTAATAAAAATGAGTCTGATGTGAGCACACCTGTCCAAATCGAAAAGAATATCTATCAGGGCGAACTGAACCCGGAGACCGGATCTCTCGGCGGACTTTTAAAAGAGTTCGGCGCAGATATCATTATCGGTCATCCCACCTATGAATGTGCTGAAAATATCAAATCCCAGCTTAAGATCGGCATTGAGGGAGCTGTAGATGTATTTGAAGGTAAAAAGGTGGCTTTTGTTGTTACAGACGGCACCTATTCTGAGAAATCAGGCGCCAAAGGCGATATCGAAGCTGCTCTGGAAACAGGAAAAAACACTATTGCTGGCCTGCCGGATGATAAAAAAGACAATGTACTCGTCTTTGCTGGCCCCTACGAGGGTTACGGCGGTGATGCCACACCCGGCAAGGGAAGCGCTTTGAAGATGGTTTTTGAGGAATTCATGAAAACCGATGCACAGACCCTTATCCTGCTGGACGGCGACCTGCGTAATGACATGAAGGAATGGCAGGGTGTTTATAAAAGAGTGATTTCCAGTCATGAAAAGGAATTTCCCGGAAAGAACTATTTCATCACAGCCCGTTACGCACGCCACTTTGTGGATGCTTCTTTGACCCGTAAGGTGATCGGACCGCTGACCACTCTTATCGGCAAATATGTACCGGGCGGCATTTCCGGTGATATTGTTTTGAGCAGGGGTGCTGTGGAGCTGGAAACCATTACAGAGTGGAACGATGCCCGCCGTAGGTATGGCACTGATATCTCAACGACATTTGACAACATTGCCCATGACACAGTAATCTACGAAGTCTATCTGGGGGCCAAACTGCACGATGTCACTAATGATGCCAAACTTTCTGTTATGCCCGGAGAGGTAATTGGTGCAGCCTTGGAACGGATCCTCTATTATGAGAAAAAAGACGGTAGGGTGTCAAAACTCATGGGTGAAGATAAACCTCTCGATACGGTAGTGCCTTGGGGACCAGACAAAACCGGTATCAGCTTTATTGATCCCGGTGAAACCGATGTATTCAACATTGACGCAAAGCGCGCGTCACTTCTAGACAAATTCGATGATTTCCTTCCGTTCATGGAAAAGGTGCTCCGTCCTGAAACACTCCAGATTGTCAAGGACAACTATGCAAAACTCTCTGAGGCTGCCAAGGCCGGTCAGGACGATCCGCTCTTCATGAACATTTCAGAAAAGGACTGGATCAACATTCTTTATGAAGCTGTAGGCTACATTATTGCAACTGAAGACCTTGATAATGCGAAAAAGGCCCTTAACTACCTGTATACAGCCGCTTTCCTGGAATTTTGCAAACTCAAGCTCTACGAACTGGGTCTGAAAACGGTTGAGCAGATCAAGGGTGCGCAGAGCACACTAGGTGTAGATGCTGCTAAAGCAGAGCCGTTCTACAATGAACAGGTGGATGATGTTGTGAATAACATGGCTATGGATTTCTACAACGGCCGCGCTGCCATCCTCGACAGAATAAAGGAATTAAAAGGATAAAGATTTGCCACAGATGTCATCCAAATCAAATTATTAATTTGATTGGAGTATTTAACACCTCTGAGTCTCTGAGTCTCTGAGTCTCTGTAACTTGTAACTGCTCACCGCAATAGAGACAGCTTATTGAAAATGCCAAGCAAGCAGCGTCGAAGCAATCCAATCCCAAATTTCCTGTTGAGCCTGTTCGTCAAGTGGAGCGCTCATCATTCCATAGGTTTTGATTTGAATTTTGTTCGATTTTCTGTAAGGCCGCAATGATGCGATCGCCGCCAACGTGGTGATTAAAGCTTCTTTTATCGCGATCGCTACTGGTGGACTTGCTGACATAATTAAGACTGAACGACTGGTCATAACCGGTGATAGCTACACAAAACCCACTGAGTAACTGGCACTCTCCAGCACCGTCCGAACTATTTGCCACAAACTGTTCTCTTATGCTAGAATAGCTAAAACTCTCTCATAGTAAGGGTTTCACTGCTTTCGTGGCAGCGAAGCCCGACTCAGGTAGGCATATCATCGACGCCTTGAAGTTCGGCGATTGGCTACCGCAGCTAGTAGAAGTTCGCAGTGCATCCGCTGCCAATCATGGAGATTTTTTTCCTATTGGTGGCTGGGGTACAACCTGATTTAAAATGCATAGTCCAAAATGGCCGTCCTGGCTGAAACTCTTCCCTGTCCTGGGTTGCCTCGATTTTACGCCTTGGCCCCAACATGCAATTTAGATGCGCGACAGCAAAATGGCTATGATTGAATTTTTCGGAATCCCCACAATGGGGAATCGTCAAAATGGAGCTATCCTTCCCAACCCTTTTAACGGGTGGGGACTGCCGCGAAACGTTCAATTCCGTCGCCAGATAAGTTGCATTGCTACCCCTACGCTCGGGAAACTAGAATCAAGAAGCGTGTAATAGGAGTAAACATTATTCCCCAACAGGTAAATTTCGTGTTAGAGGCATTTGTATTCGCAACTCTTTTGTGCGGATTTTTCGGCATCATTCTCAAAAAGAACATACTAATGAAAATAGTCTCCATGGACGTGATGAGTACGGGGGCGATCGCTTACTATGTCCTCATTGCCTCGCGAGATGGCTTCTTTACCCCCATTATCTCAGACCATTCATACAATGGTGCTTACGCCGATCCCGTTCCCCAAGGGGCGATTTTGACCGCAATCGTCATCGGCCTCTCGATTCAGGCGTTAATGCTGGTAGGAGCCATGAAACTCTCGCGAGATCATCCCACCTTAGACACCCGCGAGATCGAGAAGGATAATACATAACCTAAGTTGCTACCTATAGAAAATCAAGGTCAAGATCAACCATTATCATCCCATATCGCCTTGTAATTTACCCCAAAATGGCATTTTGGTGGATTCAATTGCCAAAAATGGCTGTTTCGGACGTGGAAATTTTTATAGGTAGCAATTTGAGTTACATAAGAAATGAACGCTATCACAATCAATTGGATCGCCCTGCCCTTTTTTGTCGGGTTTCTCATTTATCTCCTTCCCAAACTAGATCGCTATCTTGCCCTATGGGCGTCTTTGGTGTCGGTCGGCTATGGGTTGAGTCTATTTTTCCAAGACTGGACCCTAACTCTCACATTACTCGATAATTTCGGCGTGACTTTAGAAGCCGATACATCGAGCGGCTTTTTTATCTTGACCAATGCCCTGGTCACGGTGGCAGTGGTTATTTACTGTTGGGATACGAATAAAACCGCCTTTTTTTATACTCAAGCGATTATTCTGCACGGTAGCGTTAATGCGACATTTATCTGTTCGGATTTTATCAGCTTGTACGTCGCCCTCGAAGTCAGCAGTATTGCCGCCTTCCTAGCCATCGCCTATCCTAGAGGCGATCGCTCGATGTGGGTGGCCCTGCGCTACCTGTTCATCAGCAATGTCGCCATGCTCTTTTTTCTGATCGGTGCCGTGCTGGTTTATCAAGCGAATCACTCTTTTGCCTTTGCCGGGTTGCGGTCGGCTCCCCCAGAAGCCCTCGCCCTCATTTTTTTGGGACTGTTAATCAAAGGAGGCGTTTTTGTTTCCGGTTTGTGGTTACCTCTGACTCACGCCGAATCAGAATCCCCCGTTTCGGCAATGCTGTCGGGAGTGGTGGTTAAAAGCGGCATTTTCCCCCTGTTGCGCTGCGCCTTAGTAGTGCCAGAGATCGACCCAGTCGTGCGGATTTTCGGCGTCGCTACCGCCCTTCTGGGGGTATTCTATGCCGTTTTTGAAAAGGATACCAAGCGAATGCTGGCCTTTCACACGGTTTCCCAATTGGGCTTTATTCTCGCCGCGCCAGAAGTGGGAGGTTTTTACGCCCTCACCCACGGACTTGTGAAAGCGGCGCTGTTTTTAATCGCGGGAACCTTACCTAGTCGGAACCTCAAGGAACTACAACAGCAACCCATCGCCACCCCTATCTGGCTCGCCCTGGCGATCGCCAGTTTCTCGATCTCCGGTTTCCCCTTGCTGTCTGGCTTTGGAGCGAAGGTATTAACCATGAAAAATCTCCTCCCCTGGCAGGTGATCGGCATGAATATGGCCGCCTTGGGAACTGCCATTTCCTTTGCTAAATTTATCTTTATCCCCCATGAAAGATCGGTAGAAAACCAGAAAAGCAGACCGGGTTTCTGGATAGCAATCATTATTCTACTCCTTGGCTTGGTTGCGGCCAATGTTGCCTACTATGATGCCTATAACGTCAAAAATACTATTAAACCTTTAGCGACGATCGCGCTGGGTTGGCTGGTCTATTTTGCCATTTTCAAAAAGTTGAGCATCAAACTGCCCCGGGTACCGGAGCAATTCGATCATTTAATCGGTTCGATGAGCCTAATTTTGATTTTACTCTTTTGGATGGGGTTTGCATGGTTGGACATCTAATCTTACGCTTGACAATCTGGTTTCTGCTGACGGCTGATTTCAGCTTGCCGAATGCGATCATCGGTCTGAGCATTTCACTGCTAATTCCTCGCAGTTATACCAACCCAGAAGCCCTCAAAGATTGGCTGTTGGTATTGGGAAAAATCCTTTGGGCAATTCCTTTGGCCTATATCGAAGCCTTTGAACTCATCCTGCGTCCCCATAATGACGAGGATATGGTCTGCGAACGAGTGGAAGAAAAGCGATCGCACCGCCTCGTTTTTTTGGATATTTTTCTGATTACGTTTACCCCCAAAACCATTGTGGTGCAATACCACAAAGAAGGGTGGTATGAAATCCATCGCGTTATTCGGAGGGAAAAACCTTGAGCCTCTTATTAATTGCCATGATTCTGGCCTTGCTAATTCCCCTTTATGAGGCTTGGCAAAATGATAATATATGGCAGAAAATGTTGGCTTTTGCCAGTATCTCCACGAAGACGGCAATTTTAATTTTGTTCGTCTCGGTTTTGCGGGATGATTGGGGGATCGGGATCGTCGGCGCGATCGTCCTCACGGTAGGAGATGCGGCGTTAATGCTGCTAGCAAATATTATTAAACGAATGAATGAATCATGATGGATGTTATTGGCTACACTTGCATGATTGTGGGTATGATATTCTGGTTTGGGGTAAGTATTTCTCTCCTCAGCCAGAGATATGCTGCTAGCAGTAGCGGAAAGTTGCTATAACTGATTGTTTGTGATGAATACTTTGACGATCGCTTGGGTGACCCTGCCCTTTTTTATGGGGTTTCTCATTTACCTCCTACCCCGGCTCGATCGCGCTCTGGCGATCGTAACGGTCTTACTGTCAGTGAGCTATGGATTGGGGCTATTTTTCCAAGCCTCTCCCCTCACCTTAACCTTACTCGACAATTTCGGCGTCACGTTAGAAGCCGATACCGCGAGCGGCTTTTTTATCCTCACTAATGCCCTGGTTACGGCAGCAGTCATCATTTACGGTTGGGATACCGAAAAAACCGCCTTTTTTTACTCCCATGCCATCATTCTGCACGGCAGCGTTAATGCTGTCTTTATCTGCTCGGATTTTATCAGCTTATACGTTGCCCTCGAAGTCTCCAGCATTGCCGCCTTCCTCACCATTACCTATTCCCGCAGCGATCGCTCGATGTGGGTGGCCCTGCGCTACCTGTTCATCAGCAATGTCGCCATGCTCTTTTTTCTGATCGGTGCCGTGCTGGTTTATCAAGCGAATCACTCTTTTGCCTTTGCTGGGTTAAGGACTGCTCCTCCAGAAGCACTCGCGCTCATTTTTTTGGGACTGTTAATCAAAGGAGGCGTTTTTGTTTCCGGTTTGTGGTTACCTCTGACTCACGCCGAATCGGAAACCCCCGTTTCGGCCTTGCTTTCAGGAGTTGCTGTCAAAAGCGGCATTTTTCCCCTCATGCGCTGCGCCTTGATTGTGCCAGAAGTCGATCCTATTATTCGCTTTTTCGGGGCGGCTAGCGCCCTGATCGGCATATTCTACGGCATATTTGAAAAGGATACCAAGCGAACCCTCGCCTTTTCAACGGTTTCCCAATTGGGCTTCATCCTCGCCGCTCCAGAAGTGGGAGGATTTTACGCTCTCACTCACGGACTGGTTAAAGCCTCCCTGTTTTTAATTGCAGGAACCTTACCCAGTCGCGATCTCGAACAGTTGCAACGGCAACCGATCTCCACCCGTCTATGGCTCGCCCTGGCGATCGCCAGTTTTTCTATATCGGGTTTCCCCTTACTCTCCGGCTTTGGAGCCAAGGTTTTAACCATGAAAAACCTCCTTCCTTGGCAAGTAGTCGGCATGAATCTAGCGGCATTGGGAACGGCAATCATGTATGCCAAATTTATCTTTTTACCCCACCACAGCCAAGGGGAAACCAAGAAAGACAAAGCCAAACCCGGTTTCTGGATAGCCGTAACCCTCCTCCTGGTCGGCTTGATTGCGGCGAATATTGCCTACTATGATGCTTATACTGTCGGGAATATCATTAAACCCCTAGTGACGATCGCCTTGGGGTGGCTGGTCTATTTTGCCATCATCAAAAGATTCAGCATCAAACTGCCCAGAGTTGCCGAGGAATTCGATCATTTAATCGGTTCGATGAGCGTGATTTTGATTTTACTCTTTTGGATGGGAATTGTCTGGTTGGAAATTTAATTTTGTTTGTCTCGGTTTTGCGGGATAATTGGGATTGTCGGCGAGATGACTCTCCTGGGTTTATAGTGTAAAATGTATAGCACAATACATTTTAGCGCCAAATAAAGGCTGAAACCCTTTATTTGGCGTGGGTATAAGATTTACTTATCACCCAAAACCCAGGAGACCCGGCGAGATCGCTCTCACGGTAGGAAATGCAGCTTTAATGCTGCTGGCAACTATCATTAAATGAATGAATGAATGAATCATGATGGATGTTATTAGCTACACTTGCATTATTGTGGGTATTGTCTTCTGGTTTTGGGGAACGATTCCTCTGCTCAGCCAGAGATCGGTTTTATTTAAACTCCACAGTCTTTCAGTGTCGGATACTTTGGGTTCTATGAGCATTGTTTTTGGACTATTGCTGAAAATTCCTCGGGAATGGCCGTTACTGGTACTGGCGATCGTTTGTTTGGCAATCTGGAATACGATGTTAGGATACGTGCTGGCCTATTGCTCCAGTAGCGGGGGGAAAAATGAGTGAGAGTGAGAGTGAGATTTATATTATTTACGCGATCGCGGCCCTGTTACCCCTAACGGCAGTCTTTTTGGTGTTACAGGTCAATCCCTACAGCGCTTTGGTCATTCGGGGTATCCTCGGGGCGATCGCGGCCTTGCTGTACGCGGTTTTGGGCGCTCCCGATGTTGCCTTGACGGAAGCCTTAGTAGGAACCATGCTGGCGATTACCCTCTATGCGGTAGCCGTGCGATCGTCAATGGTCATGCGTTTGGGAGTGCTGGCAAAAGAGGGGGAAGAGGAAATTCGCGAGCAATTGATGGGAGAGTTGCGCACCATTGTTAACAAGCGTCACATCCGTTTAGAACTGTTGTCCTATGAGGAACGGGAAGATTTACGCGCTGCGTTGCGGGAAAAAGATATTCACGGCACTTGCGTTCGAGAGGGGGAGGACAATAGCAAACCAGTTTACTGTATCGCCATGCGACTGCAACGCCTCTACAAGATGGTACAGGCCGAACTTTCATCTTCCGAAGCAATCCTAACTTATGTCGATGGCTCGAACTCACAGGAGAAACCTTAATGAAATGGCTCTACATTGCGGCGGGAATCGCCCTCTACGTTAAAATGCTGGTCATGCCCAATGCTGCTCCGGAACTCCCCTTTTCTGCTGTCGAGGCGGTGGTAGCCGACAGCGGCGTGCCCAGTGCCCTCGCGGGGGTAATTTTGCGGAATCGCCTCTACGACACGATATTTGAAGTGGTGGTCTTTACTGTGGCGATCGGGGGCGCGAAGTTTTTATTGGCGGATGAAAAACCCCAGACCCACATCCATCAGTTCCGGGATCGCCCCTCGATCGTCTTAGCGCGTTTGGGCGCAACGATTGCTGCTTTAGTGAGTATCGAACTGGCCATTCGCGGGCATTTAAGTCCGGGAGGCGGGTTTGCGGCGGGAGTGGCCGGGGGAACGGCGATCGGTTTGGTCGCGATTACCTCATCTCCCGAATGGATGCAAAAGATTTACAAACGTTGGCGGGTTGCGATTTGGGAGAAGTTATCGGTGCTGGCTTTTATCGTGCTTGCCGTTCTCACTTTAAATGGATTCGAGTTACCCCATGGAGAGATGGGGACGCTTTTGAGTGGAGGGGCGATTCCTTTGCTCAATATCCTTGTTGCTATAAAAGTAGCGTTGGGGTCTTGGGCTGCGGTTTTAGTCTTCATTCACTATCGGGGTTTATTGTGAGTACTTTAACTCCCTCAAATTGCCAAATTTGCATCAGCGCCATAGGCTAGCGGTCTGGAAACTGAGTTTTACCCCTGCCAGCACGTTTTCTATAATAGTTAGAGCGGTCATTGCTGTCAGGGTATAGCCTTCGGAACATTGCAGCCGAGAAACGATCACTCGCTCAACTTGTCCATCTGATAAATCCTGAGACTGGAATGGTCTCCCATCAGTCGCCAGTAGCATCCATAGGGTATAAAAGGAGTGCGATCGCCACAATTGCCAAAAGCGCCCAAATCGGCGAAAACTCTTGTCAGATTCATTGTTATTTCCTCCTATGGTATTTAGGACATCGGTACTGGGTGGATAGGTTGTGTAGTTACGCTCGGGCTTGTCACCCAAGCGGGCATTGGCTCGTGGTTGTCAGCCACTCACCGGTGCTTTCCGGCTGGAGACGGCAATCTCCGGCCCTCTTTTGGTTTGAAATCTGTGCAATCTGGCGATCGCCCGCAAGTCACCCGCAGAACATGGCAACTGCCCGCATGGAACTGACCGCATGCTGGACGGCATCCACCGGTTCCATGTCATCAGCGTCAATCGTGCGGGCGGTCAAATCTTCAATGCTGTCGAGGATCTTGATTTCGCGATCGGTGAGGAAATAGCGGAAATCAGACTCTTCGCTGTAGCCCCGGGATTCGGCCAGCTTCTTCTTGGTCATGCCGTGGGTGAGCTTGTACTGTAACTTTTATAAGTTGAAAGGATTGATTATGGATTTTCGTCCTGCTTTAATGCACTACCATATGTACCCGGGCGGCGTGTCCACACTGATCCTCAACACCATCTTTCTGCTCGTGGAAAAGGGCTATATCAAGGATGAGATTCAGTTTGTTCTCGGTTCTGAGGAAAAGAGCGAGTGGTTTTTTGATGCTCTTAAAAAAGGTCTGAAAAACGACATTAAGATCAAACTGGACATCATCCGGAAATTTTCTACTGGGACGATTCCATGGGCAAGGTAGAAGAGGCGGCTGAAAAGGTGAAGGAGCAGTTCAAGGCCATTGGCGCAGGCGGCAAGGTGCTCTGGGCCCAGAACCCGACCCTTGGAAAAAATGCGGCCTATACCCTGGCGCTCAAGAAACTCGCACAGGAAGTCCCGGACCAGAAAATCTGGATGCACGTGCATGACAGCGCTGAACAGGGCCGCTGGTCCAATCTGGACCATATGTATTCCAGCCTGTCCGAGCCCTATTATTTTGATTCACCTGGTACCCGCTGGATGGTCATCAATAAAATCGACTACCGGGCCTATCTGGAAAGCGGTATGCCTTCAGACCATCTCTTTTATGTTCCCGCTCCGCTGCTGATCGAGTCCCATGTACCTCAGAAAAGCAAACAGGAGATCGGCGAGGTGCTTAAAGGATACGCAGAAAAGAACAATTATACATTTGAGCCTGACCGTCCCTGGCTGCTCTTTGCCGGACGTACTATCCGCAGGAAAAATCTGCTTGAGACCTTTCTGCTGGCACTCTGCGCACGCAAGGAACTGACTTTCACGATCACCCTGCCTGCTGACTCTCCGGATGACAAACCCTATGAGGACATGGTCTTCAATGCCATCCGCAAGTACAAGCTGGGTGCTGCCGGATTCGGCATCGATCATGTAGGAAAGGATTTTGCACTGCGCGATCTGGCTGCTGCAAGCGATCTGATTATCTCCTGCTCGGTTATGGAAGGATTCGGCCCCTGCCCTATCTGGAATTCCCCATGTTCGGCCGTCCTGTTTATGCCAAGAAGATCTACATTATGGAGGACTTTGTTGAAATACTCCATGACCTGCCCCACCACTATTACGGTTCGCTCAAAGTGCCTGTGGCTCAGGAAACACGGGAAACCCATCTGAAGCGTTATCTAGAAAAGGTCAACTTGCTGTCTAGTCACTTCAAGCTGGCTGAAGAGCACAGGTCAAAGGTGGAGAAATTCTTTCAGAACCTGTTTGTAGGGGAAAACGTGGATTTTTCTTTTCTTTCAGCATCAGCACAGCTCAAGTTTGTTGAAAACCTGGACATAGACATTATCAAAAAAATCCAGTCCCTGAACGAACCGGTTTTCGATGCCCTGGAAACCGGGTTCAAGGACCAGGGAAGAGATCCTCAAAAGGTATCAAAAGCCATTGACAGCGCCTTCGGAGCGGATGTTTATGCAACCAATGTGGAAAAAATGATGGCCTCTTATGAGGGTGATTCAACTGCCGGTTTTGATGCAGAACATTTCATGTCCAAATTCCTGGGATTTTATTTTACCCCTGAAAATCTGCGCCTTATACTCGACGATCAGCCGTTTCACTAAAGGGGTAAAATTGATGCAAAACTGGACAATTTTGTCTAGGGTTTCATCAACACTATTTCCGTAACTCCTTGATTTTCAATACATTTGTTCCTAGCACAGACCTGGCAATTATAATTCTTGAAAAGAGAGGAGATCAGTATGGAAAGCAATAAGAACGTAAGGGACTTGCAACCCACATTCCGCACTACAAATGTAATAAAGACCCTGCTCACACAAAAAGTGCATGAAGTTTTTCCCCGGATAATCCCACAAAGTGAACAGCCCAGATTGTTTCCAGTCAGTTCGAGCAGCTAGTTTTATCCGTGAAAGAACTGCTCGCTCCTCCGCTGGTGGAGCTATTAATGAAAGCAGAACAGGCCAAAATGAAAACCATGGAACAAGAGATCCTTTCCGAACGCCAACGGGCTGAAGCCGAACGCCAACGGGCTGAAAAATTAGCCCAGCGGTTACTAGAAATGGGAGTAAACCCGTCCGAAATTAATTAAACTTAACCGTTCGATTGGGCGATCGCCATTGCCGGAGGCGATCGCCCGTTTGACAAGCCAAGATTAACAATTCCGTTTGCTTCGCCCTGGCGACGTTCGCGCAGCGACTGCGCAGCAGTATCGCCGCGTTCTGGGGATGCACCAGAGGAGGCGTCCCCTCCCGAAAACGTTTCCGGCCCGATAGCGCTGCGCTGGGGGCGCAGCCATGTCAGGGAACGAGAGAAGCGTTGGGTTTCCAACCTATAATATAGCCCCTGCACGCAGAGGGCCCCCTACGCTGCGAGGAAGGGGCCCTCTGCGTGGGCGAAAGTTTGTCTAGCCCCACCCTTCAGGGTGAGGGCTAGGAGGCTGGATCTGGCAAGAGGATGGTTCGGTGCGGCTAGTAGGCTACAATTGCAGCAATCTTTGTAGAGGAATCTTGACAACCTCAGGACAGTTCTTGAGTTCGTAACCCAACTCGTAAACGACTTTCTCTATTATATAAGCATCCAGCAACACTTGCAATTCTTGCTCAGTTTTCGGCAAGAATCTGGCATCTTTGGCTGTTTCTAAATAGGTCTTCAAGAACGCAACGCTTACCCAACCAGACCAAAACTGCGTCCACTGCTCCATCTGGGATAGGTTTTCGATGAGTAGCCGTCCTGTTTGGACTTCACGGCGTAGGGCGTGCGCTGCGGCATGATGGAATGATTGCAGCATACTGGCCACATCTCGTAGGGGCGATCGCTTCATCCGTCGTTCGCTTAAGGGGCGGCTTGGTTCTCCCTCAAAGTCAATAATGATAAAGTCCTTACCCGTATACAGCACTTGCGCTAAATGATAGTCCCCGTGGCAGCGAGTACGCTGTGCCGTAATCTTCAAATTCAAAATTGACCCCAAACGAGTTAGCAGCATCTCCTGATAGTTGAGCACAGCATGGGCTAAAGGTTCAACCTCTGGTTTCAGCCGTCCCAGTTTTTTTCTTAAGGAAAGTAATACTTGTCCTACCAGGTTGCGGGTGTACTGATAGATAGAACGCTGGTAAAAAGAGCTGAACGGTTCCGGAGCAAAGGCCGAATTTTCCGAGTCTGAGCTTAAGGTTAGATGCAACTCGGCGGTCTGCTTGCCTAATATTTCTGCCGAATTGATGTAAAAGCCGATGGCTTCATAGGCCAAATCTGGCAGTTCCATCCCCATAGACTCTGTCAGGGAAGAGGGTGGCAAAATTACCTCGCTCAACTCTTCCCGCTTGACGGCTATATTCTCGAAATAGTCTCGCAGGTTGTCCAGGGTGTAATGCCAAGCATTCCTGTTATCGGCGATATACTTTTGCATTATCCCCACAGTGGAGGGCTGACCATTATTTTGGGGATGATACTCCAGATAACCCGCAATGGGTGCAAACTGTTCCAGGCTTTTTTCTCCGTCAGGAAGCGACCAATTTCCAAGTCCGGGTTCATCCCTGCTTCCAGCTTGCGGAAAAGCTTGAGAATCAGCCGATCGCCGTAAACTATGGAAGTATTGCTCTGTTCTCCTGGCAGTAGCGCCGGTTCCAGGTTATGAGCTGCTTCCGTCAGCGTCGCCAATACTGGAGTGCTATTGGCACTCAGGGTTCCGGCTTTACCTTGGTAACTACCCTGGGTGCTTATTGCTTTCAAGGTAAAGCTTAAAAACTCTTTGTCTCCTACCGCATCGTAGATTTGCCCGGATTCTTCCGTGCTAATAATATACAGATGGGCGACAAGGTGAAGATTATCCTTGCCTACGGGGCTATTTTTTTCGTAACTTAAAGGTATCAGGTAGGTTTGCGGGTCTCCTTCGGTATACTCCAACCGCAGCATCGCTAATACTGTTTTTGTCTCGCGCGTTTCCAGAGACGCCCACCCTGTCGTTCGCCTGCCCGGCAACGAGATGGGTGGGCGCTCTCGGAAACGCGCCTCACCCAAAGGAATAGTCTCGATAATTGTAGCCGATCGCACGATGCGTCCTTTCGCGTCAAACCAACGACAGCTATACAGATAGGTAGAAAGACTCGACTCCAAAGCTGTCTTGATTTGCGGTACAGTAAAAACATCCTGCCAGTTACTGCTTACCGTCAGTTGCGGTTGCGATCGTTGGGGTTGCAGCATTTGAGCCACTGTTTGCTGCTGTTGCAGCATAAACCAATAGAAAGAGTGGGGACCGATGCTGAAAAAGTAAAGCCCATCGGAGATTTCCGGAACTGACTGCGCCCGAATATTTCCACTGGCACCATACCTGCAAAAGCAGATAAGTCTAACTCCACTGTTTGCACGAAACGAGACAAGTTGGCCACTACCAGGATATGTTCGCCGTTGTAGGTGCGGGTGAAAGCCAACACCTTATGGTTATCTGGGTGCAGTAGTTCAAAAGTGCCCCGCCCAAATGCCTGAAAGCGTTGCCTGGTGGCAATTAGCCGTTTTGTCCACCACAAAAGGGAGTTCGTATTTCCCTGTTGCGCTTCCACGTTAATGGCTTCGTAATGATATTCTGGATCGACAATCACCGGGGCATAGAGTTTTTGCGGGTTCGCCCGACTAAAGCCAGCGTTGCGATCGCCGCTCCACTGCATGGGGGTGCGGACGCCGTTGCGATCGCCTAGATAAATATTGTCCCCCATGCCTATTTCGTCCCCGTAGTAGATTACCGGCGTTCCCGGCAGAGACAGCAATAAACTGCTTAACAATTCCACTTGACCGCGATCGTTCCCCAACAGAGTAGACAAGCGGCGGCGAATGCCTAAATTTAGACGCGCTTGGGTATCTTGAGCATAAACCCGATACATATAGTCTCTGTCTTCATCGCTAACCATTTCCAAGGTCAACTCGTCGTGGTTGCGCAGAAACAGCGCCCACTGACAATTATCGGGAATGAGGGGAGTTTGATTGAGGATGTCGGCGATCGGGAAACTATCTTCCATGCGCAATGACATAAACAACCGGGGCATCAGGGGAAAGTGAAAATTCATGTGACATTCATCCCCATTGCCATAATAATTTGCGGCATCTTCCGGCCACTGATTTGCCTCTGCTAGTAGCATCCGGTTGGGGTATTTTGCATCTATATATGCTCGCAACTGTTTCAGAAAAGCATGGGTTTCTGGTAAGTTCTCGCAGTTAGTGCCTTCTTTCACGCACAGATAAGGCACTGCATCCAGTCGCATCCCGTCCACGCCCTTACTAAACCAAAAATCTGCTACATCAAACACCGCCTCCCACACGGCTGGGTTCTCGTAGTTCAAATCTGGCTGATGGGAATAAAAACGGTGCCAGTAATATGCTTTTGCCACGGGATCCCAAGCCCAGTTAGAATTCTCGAAATCTTGGAAAATTATTCGCACCTCTGGATATTTTTCCGGGGTATCGCTCCAAACATAAAAATCACGTTCTTTGCTCCCTTTCGGCGCTTTCCTCGCTCGTTTAAACCAGGGATGTTGGTCGGAAGTATGGTTAACTACCAACTCAATAATTACTCTAATTCCCCGTTCGTGCGCCCCATCCAAAAACTCTTGAAAATCATCCAAGTCCCCGTAGATATGGTTAACATTTTTGTAGTCCCCAATGTCGTAACCATCATCTCGCAGAGGCGAGGGGAAAAAAGGTAATATCCAAATTGCCGTTATCCCCAAGTCTTTCACGTAGTCTAGCTTTTCAGTGAGTCCCTGAAAATCCCCAATCCCGTCGCAGTTACTGTCTGCAAAGGCCCGTACAGGCACTTCATAAATGATAGCATCCTTAAACCACAACGGATCGTTCTTCAAATGTTCTTGAGAATCTGGCATACTATGGTAATTCCTTGATAATGGAAAATTTCACCCTACAGTTCCCTATCCGGTCCCGATTTTTCCGGAACGGTAGGGAACTGTGCGTAATTCACGCCACGGCAAACCCTGTAAATTGTCGCACATATGGCGTTCTAAAGCCCAAAACAATATCTGTTTTAGGTATGCCTAATTCTACTAACTGGTTAGCTAGTCCCTCCTCTGTAAAATCTTGTTGAATCCAGATTTTACCATCGTTAATATTGATATGAATGGGGCATCCATGAATTCTTTCCTCGCCATTCCATCCCACGTATAATAATAAATAGTTGTCCCGGGTCCGATCGAAAACAACTTGAACGTTCTTGGCGTATTGGGGGTTTTGTTCAGCCGCATGTTGCTGAATAATTTTTTCGATTAACTCTCGGTAATCTATTCTTTCCATCATCTTTATCAGTAGCCCAGAAACCAGGTTTTGACAAAAAACCTGGTTTCTTAATTCAACGACGATCGCCCCGTTCTGGGGAAGCATCAGACTAATTTTGTATCTAGCCCGCGCAGGCGGGCTTTGTTCATGTAGCCGGACCCTTTAGGGTGACGGCGGCGGATCTGTAAACGGGGGGCGTTGGGTTGAGGCACGAAACCCAACCTACAGGCTGCCTATAGGAAAAACCTGGTTTCTTAATTGAAGACGATCGCCCCGTTCTGGGGATGCAGCTCCAGAGCAGAGCCTCTGGAGGCCGTTCCCTGACTCTGGCAGGGAACGAGAGAAATAGCTGAACCCAACCTACAAGCTATTGAAGACAGCGGATAGCTTCCAAAAGACCTCTCGCCTTATTGAGAGTTTCCTCGTACTCCTTCTCGGGGTCCGAGTCAGCAACCATACCCGCCCCCGCCTGTACGGAAACAGTTTGGTTGCGCACCACCATGGTGCGAATAGTAATGGCACTATTGAGTTGTCCCTCAAAATCGTAGTAACCGTAGACTCCCGAATATGGACCCCGCCGACAACCTTCCAGTTCGTGAATAATCTCCATGGCCCGAATTTTCGGCGCACCGCTAACAGTCCCAGCGGGGAAACTTGCCTTCAGTAAATCCCACGCATTCCGATCCTCGCGCAGTTCTCCCACCACATTACTCACTATATGCATCACGTGGGAGTAGCGCTCGATTACCATCAATTCATCCACCTGCACCGTCCCGCTTGTGCAGACCCGCCCCAAGTCATTCCGCCCCAAATCTACTAACATCACGTGTTCTGCCCTTTCCTTCGGGTCTTGCAATAACTCCTCCCCTAGGGCCACATCTTCTGCATGGGTTTTGCCTCGGCGTCGCGTTCCCGCGATCGGGCGTAGAGTCGCAATTGTCTTTCCAGTGGGTGTTTTTTCGGCCTTCACCATCACCTCTGGAGAGGAACCGACTATTTGCCAATCGCCAAAGTTAAAATATGCCATGTAAGGGGAAGGATTAATCAGGCGCAGGGAACGATAAAGGGCAAAAGGTTCCCCAGTATAGGGAGTGGTGAGTCGTTGGGAGAGGACAACTTGAAATATATCCCCAGCGTAGATATAATCCTTGGCCTTCTGCACGTTAGCACAGAACTTTTCCTTGGGGGTATTGCTAGCATAAGTCAATTCGGGATTTCCTGCTTTGCCAGGAGGACTCCATTCCAAGAATGCCTTCGAGGATACAGCATCGGACTGGAGTTTGTTGACCATGGCCTTGACCCGATCGCAGGCTTGCTGATAAGCTACCGACAGGTTCTGCTGGGAGTCCCGCAGGTCTGCATAAGCAACAGCCCATATCTTCCGCTTCACCTGGTCGAAAATCAGCAGTTGGTCCATCTGCATCCACAACCCATCTGGCAGATCCTCCTCTTCCGGTGGATACACGGGCACTCTAGATTCAATCCAGCGGATCGGTTCGTAACCCCAGAACCCGAATAACCCGCCAATTCCGGGGGGTAACTGGGGTAATTTTACCGGACGATAGGGTTCCAGACATTGGGCCAGGATGGCAAAAGGGTCCCCTGAAAAGCTGTCACGGGCCCCATCCCGCCAAGTCCGAGTCGTACTATTGCCCCTTGCTTCTAAGATCCACAGGGGGTCGCAACCTAGAAAACTGTAGCGTGCCAGCTGTTCGCCGCCTTCGACTGATTCCAGCAGGAAGTTGTAGGGATGACCGGCGCATACCTTATACCAAGCAGAAACTGGAGTATCCAGGTCGGCGACCCATTCACTGTAGACCGGGACAAAATTACCTTGTTCAGCGAGTTCTGTAAACTGGGAGAATTCTGGAAAAATCATGGGTTATGGGGGTTCGACTTACCGACCGCGTGGGAAAGTGATATCACGTGCGCTGCTAACAACGATAGCGTAGAAATTGCCTTACAATTTTATTTTTATGCCCACAGAGGAAAATTTGCCAATGCTAAAAGCATATCGTCAACATGTGGCCGATCGCTCGGCAATGGGGATCCCGCCCCTGCCCCTGGATGCCCAGCAGACTGCCGATCTGTGCGAACTGCTGAAATTTCCTCAACCTGGGGAAGAAGAATACCTCATGGCCTTATTGCGCGATCGGGTGCCCCCTGGGGTAGATGAGGCCGCTTACGTGAAAGCTGGCTTTCTGACTGCCGTGGCCAAGGGGGAAATTACCTGTCCTTTGATCGTACCCCAAGGGGCGATCGACCTCTTAGGGACAATGGTAGGGGGCTACAACGTGCAATCCTTAGGGTCGTTTCTCAAGTCTAGCAATAGCAACCTGGCAGCTGAGGCCGCTACCGCCCTGAGTAAGATGACCTTGGTGTTTGATGCCTTTAACGAAGTCCTGGAACTCTCGGAAGTCAACCCCTACGCCAAGCAAGTAATTGACGCCTGGGCCAATGGTGTCTGGTTCATCCGCCGTCCCAAGCTGCCAGAAGCTATTCAGGTAACGGTGTTTAAGGTACCCGGAGAGACCAATACCGACGACCTCTCCCCCGCCCCCCATGCTACCACCCGCCCGGATATCCCCTTACATGGCTTGTCCATGTTGGAATCCCGCATGGCCGGGGCCCTAGAAACGATCGCCCAGTTGCAGGAAAAAGGACATCCGGTCGCCTATGTCGGTGATGTGGTGGGAACCGGTTCCTCCCGCAAGTCGGCCATTAACTCCTTACTCTGGCATATCGGTAATGATATTCCCTATGTCCCCAACAAGCGCGCTGGAGGCTATATTTTAGGTGGCGCGATCGCCCCCATCTTCTTCAACACTGCTGAGGACTCTGGGGCCTTGCCCATCGAATGCGATGTCACCCAGATGGAAACGGGGATGGTAATTACGATCCATCCCTACAAAGGGGAAATTACCAATGAAGCAGGGGAAGTCATCTCCACCTTCAGTCTCAAGCCCGAAACCATTTTAGATGAAGTGCGGGCCGGGGGACGCATTCCCTTATTAATTGGCCGCAGTCTCACGGACAAAACCCGGGAAGCCTTAGGATATGAACCCAGTCCTTTGTTTACCCGTCCCCGGATGCCCGCAGATACGGGCAAAGGTTTTACTTTGGCACAGAAAATGGTGGGGAAAGCTTGTGGTTTACCGGGAATTCGTCCGGGAACCGCCTGCGAACCCATCATGACGACAGTTGGTTCCCAGGATACCACGGGACCGATGACCAGGGACGAATTAAAAGAACTCGCCTGTCTCGGTTTCAGCGCCGACTTAGTGATGCAGAGTTTCTGCCATACGGCAGCATATCCCAAACCCACAGACATCAAAGTTCATAAAAATTTACCCGATTTCTTCTCCACCCGGGGTGGAGTCGCCTTGCGTCCGGGTGATGGCATTATCCACTCCTGGTTGAACCGCATGTTGCTACCGGATACCGTGGGCACGGGGGGCGACTCCCACACCCGTTTTCCCCTGGGAATTTCCTTTCCAGCGGGTTCGGGGTTAGTGGCATTTGCCGCAGCTTTAGGGGTAATGCCCTTGGACATGCCAGAATCAGTTTTAGTGCGGTTCCAGGGAGAATTGCAACCCGGAGTCACCCTGCGAGATATCGTCAATGCTATTCCCTACGTAGCCATCCAGAAGGGGTTGCTAACGGTGGCAAAACAGAACAAGAAGAACGTCTTTTCCGGACGGATCATGGAAATGGAAGGGTTGCCAGATTTGAAGGTGGAACAGGCTTTTGAACTCACGGATGCGACTGCGGAACGTTCCTGTGCCGGATCGACAATTAAGTTGGGAACGGAAACTGTTGCCGAATATTTCCGATCGAACGTGGCCCTATTAAAGAATATGGTAGCGCGGGGCTATCAGGATGGGCGGAACATCATGCGCCGGGTAGCCAAGATGGAAGCATGGTTGGCAAATCCAGAATTAATGTCAGCAGATGGGGATGCGGAGTACGCGGAAGTGCTTGAAGTCAATCTCAATGAGATTAAAGAACCCATTGTCGCGGCCCCCAACGACCCAGACAACGTGAAATTAATGTCAGAATGTGAGGGAGACATTATCCATGAGGTGTTCATCGGTTCTTGCATGACGAACATCGGTCATTATCGGGCCGCAGCGAAGGTGTTAGAAAATGCGGGACCGGTAAAGGGGCGCTTGTGGATTTGTCCGCCGACGCGCATGGACGAAAAGCAGTTGCGAGAAGAAGGGGTGTACGGAATTTTTGCCGCCGCCGGGGCGCGCACGGAAATGCCGGGATGTTCTTTATGCATGGGAAATCAGGCGCGAGTAGAAGATGGGGTGACGGTATTTTCCACTTCGACCCGCAATTTCAACAATCGCATGGGTAAAGGTGCCCAAGTGTATCTGGGTTCGGCGGAGTTGGCAGCAGTTTGTGCCCTCTTAGGACGCATTCCCACGGTAGAGGAATACATGGACATTGTCAAGGAGAAGATTGACCCATTTGCTGGTGATTTGTATCGGTATTTGAACTTCGATGAAATTGCGGGATTCGAGGATGAAGGTCGGGTGATTCCATTGGAAGAGATGCCCAAGATTGAGGATATTTTGGGTATGCCAGTGGCAGCCTGAAAGTAGTATAATAGTAGGGTGGGTAATACCCACCCACCCCTGTAAAAGTGTAGTTGAATGAATTTTGGTTCTTTCAATGTTATTGATTCTCAATAAATTGTTATATTTTAGAATCATGTGGCTTTCATCAGATCCAACCATAGTTATGGCCTGAGAGAAAACCTGGGAATTTCAGGTTTTGGGATAGTTGAGTCACCTTGACAAGGTTAGCAATGCTAACCCTAGTACCAGACATCGACCGTATTTTGGGTTTGAGGATGAAACCTACATTCCGCACGACAACATGTATTACGGAATAAATACAAGTGCTTAGTGATTTTGCGAAGCTAAAAGTTGATATACGTATAAATATTTATACGTTGTGTTTACCAAATTGCCAAATATTACGTATTACAAAATGTCGTGCAATGGCAATAGTACCGTACCATTACATATTATTTGTGATGTTACAAAGTGTAGTGCAAAACGTGGGATGAAAGTCTCGTGTACCCATTGGATAATATGCCCAAGACTAAGAATAGCTTGGGGATGTCCTTGACAGCGAGATGGTAGTGTGCTAAGATAGGATTGTCCTTAGAAGCATCGATTGCAGGAGTTGAACAAATGGTTTTGCCAGAAGCAGAGCGAAAAGTTTATGTTGTATGGAATAACAAAGGTGGTGTGGGAAAAAGCACAATAGTATTCAATGATTTGAAAGATGCGACTTATGAAGTTTACAATCAAAAGATTGCATTGGATAAAAAACGAATCAAAACTTGCAGCGACTCTGTAGATACGATTGTAAGTAAATTGTAGTTCACTTGAAGTAGCATAATAGTAGGGTGGGCGAAAAATCAAAATAAGACAAAAGATGATTTGGATATGGTTGAAAAAAGGTACAGCGTGGTAAGTATATTTAGTGGTTGCGGAGGCTTAGATTTAGGATTTAAACAGAAAGGCTTCGATTTAGTATATGCTTGCGATATTGACCCGAAGGCGGTAGACTGCTATAGCAGAAATATTGAACGATATATCTTTTGCCGGGACGTGCGTAGAGCTGAATTTCATGCAGATATTGCCGCTATAGGTAGTTGCGATTTGGTGTTAGGGGGCTTTCCGTGCCAAGGATTTTCTAAAGCTGGTCCCAAAAATGTCAAGGATCCGCGCAACCTTCTCTATAGAGAAATGTATCAGGCGATCGCCAGACTCTGCCCCCACCTCTTTATAGCTGAGAATGTAGACGGCATTTCCCAAAACTTTGCCGGTGCGTATATCGAACTGATTGTCAAGGAATTTGAACAGATTGGTTATGATGTAGAATATCGCATCCTGGACGCAGCAGCTTTTGGACTTCCTCAACACCGCAGACGCATCTTTTTTGTGGGTGTAAGACAACCATCAAACTATAAATTCCAGTGGCCCGAAGCAACTCATGCAGTCAAAACCCGTAACGGTGAATTTAAGATATCCTCGACAAGTATAGAACAGTTGCCGCTGTTTCAGTGGGCAAGTAAAAACGGAATATCATTACCAATCCGCACTATTAAGGATGCGATCGCCGACTTGGTAGAACTAGACGACTGCATTCCAGATCACCAAGTCACTAATGCTTGGTCCCAGAAGTACGAAGTCATTTTCAAGGCGATCGAACCAGGACAAAAGCTGTGCAATGTCAGACATGCTGCCACATCGGTATATACATGGGAAATTCCCGAATTTTTTGGTCTAGTTACCCAGCGCGAACGGACTATTCTGGAAACCATATCCAAGTATCGGCGGCATAAGAAATATGGTAATATTCCCAATGGTAATCCCTTACCGATCGAGGAAATTGAGCGCCTCTCAGGGTTGAATAAAATACAGACAGAAATAGCATCATTAATTTTGAAAGAATATTTAAAAGAAAAAAAGGGGAAATACGATTTGAAGGGAGCAATGTTTTGTTCTGGTTTATTCAAACGACTGTCTTGGGACGAACCAGCACCTACCGTTCTGACCAATTTCCACAACCCGCGTTACTTTCTGCATCCCTTAAAAGATAGACCATTTTCTCTCAGGGAATGCGCGAGGCTTCAGGGATTTCCTGACGAATTTTTGTTTACAGGTTCTGAGAGTCAAGTAGATTTAGTCAGTGGATATCGCCTAGTTGGTAATGCTGTCCCGCCGCCATTGTCAGAGATGTTTGCTGCGGCAGCGAATAATTTTTTATTTAAAAAATATCAGGTAGCATAGCAATGAAACTTCCCACTACAAAGTTGAATATTATCACCTCCCTCGCTGAATTTGATATCTGGATTACCAGTTCTTTGGGGGGAATTAAGGAGACCGAACGCTTTCAACAGGAGATGGAAAAAGTTGTAGGTATATTCGATGCTATGGGGGCATCGACCAATAATTTCGCCCGGGTAGAAGATTGTCGCCCCGAGGCGATCGCCGATACCTTTATAAAGCAAATAGAAGGTCAAAGTAAACAAGCATCTGAAGCAAAACTCCAAGCACTTGCTTCCGTGCTGTTTCTGGTGAGTGGTAAATCTGACAATAACGCCAAGTGCCAGTTTCCTTTACATTTGCGGGATGTTGCGCGTTGGCATAACCTACCTCGCATCAAGGGAAGCAAGAAGGCGAAGCGGCTAGTTTTTGACAAACTACCGAGAGTTTTAACTGCTAGTCAATACATGAAGCGAGTTGCTAGTCTCGGTGCATACCAGGATCATCAGAAGAGATTATTACAAGGTTTCATCAACTTTATTTTAAGCGATTCTGCTTGTATCTCCCAGCTATGGGGCATTGGTCATAGCTACTTCAGGCTGAAAAGCTTAAAAAAAGAGCGCGATCTTCTGACTCCCTTGGTAGTGTTTCAAGTGCGAGGTTCTGTATCGGCCTCTGGCGGTCATCAACCAGAGGAAGATTTACGGAAACGCTTATTAGAGTGGGGTCTACGGGAAAATATTGATTACAACACGACTGATGTAAACCTGCTGCCAGCGGTAGCAGAGACAGCAGCTAGTAAACAGCGGAAAATAGCCAAGCAGCGGGGGTATGATTTTGTACTTCCTTATCAGACGCCAAACTGGACAGCTAATTGGGGTCAGCGGATATTCATACAATGCCAGTTCTATGCAGGTGATTCTGGCAGTGTGTCCCATAAAAGCCTCGATCAAACGAAAGCTTCTCGCCAATATGTTCTCAGTTTAGCGCCAGATGCTCGGTTCGTCGAATACGTGGATGGGGCGGGATATTTTTCTGCCCTTAATGGCGATTTGAAGAAGCTACTAGAAATGTCAACAACTAGCTCATTTTTCCAGGTACGGAGTGCAGCCATTCGCCTGCGTCGCGAACTCCAGCATCTAGGTTTCTTGATGCCGTTAGAGTTAGAGCACGCGATTATTCGTTGTCACGGAGATAGGGCAAAGGCTGAAAGTTATTTAACTTCCGATGGTTATTCTCAGCCGGAAATTAATCGGTGTTTCCATGACTGCATTCAACGGGCCTTGATTAAAGTAGAAGATAACGACAGACTATCACTTACACCAGAGAGGCGAATAGTTGCCAGAAGATATTTTATGTTAGATGTTGTTGCTCAGTGTGGCAAGTCACCAAGTTCAGCTAGTCAAAGACTAGGAGGGTATTTGATGGTTCCCGGATACGGACCTTTTTACGGGATGAAGCTAAACGAGATCGTATCAGAAGCGCTTGGTCTTGCCCCCAGTTTGCGGGAAGACTGGTCTAACCCAGAAACTATTACTGGCGACATCAGCTGGCTCTGCGATGAAGGTCTGGTGATTTCATGTTAGCTACATTTGGGAAGTAGTCTAATAGTAGTGGGCACCGCCCACCGCAGCGGAATAACGAGGAGATAAAATGTTAGAAATCCACAAGCAATAGATGAGAAAAATCAGGCGATAGCGGTTCAAATTTCCATAGCTAAGTTTGAACCGATTGAGGAAATATTGGATAACTTTGGTTTAGCAAAGTTGATGTCAGAAGTAGAGGGGGAGGATAATGAACGATTATCCAAAGATGAAGCCCTGAAGTATTATCGATCTCTAAAGGATAATCATGGTAAAATATAAATTAGTAAAACTTGAGTATACGCAAAAATCATTCTAACATGGACATCAATGATATCAGATAATCTATTCAAGCGAACCAGATAATTGTTTCTCGTCATGCTAGAAAAGAAGCAGCAGAAGATAGTTTGGCGATCGCAGAAGTTTGCTTTTCAGTAAATTAAGAGGATATTATCAAAAACTACTCCGACGATCGATCGTATCCCAGTTGTTTAATTTACGGAGATAATCAAAATGGAGAACCCGTTCATAGTGTCTGGGGTTATAATCAAGATACTGGTTGGGCTGTGTTGATTACAGTGTATAGACCCGATCCCAATCAATGGATTAACTGGCGTACAAAGAGAAAATAGTGATGTTACTTATCGATAAATGTCCAATTTGTGGTGAAGAAGTTGCAGAGAAAGAAGTAACTGAGATTGTGCGAGGTGGTGGGAATACGGCATATCCCAAACCCACAGACATCAAAGTTCATAAAAGTTTACCCGATTTCTTCTCCACAAGGGGTGGAGTCGCCTTGCGTCCGGGTGATGGCATTATCCACTCCTGGTTGAACCGCATGTTGCTACCGGATACCGTCGGCACCGGGGGCGACTCCCACACCCGTTTTCCCCTGGGAATTTCCTTTCCAGCGGGTTCGGGGTTAGTCGCCTTCGCCGCCGCATTAGGGGTAATGCCCTTAGACATGCCAGAATCAGTTTTACTGCGGTTCCAGGGAGAATTGCAACCCGGAGTCACCCTGCGGGATATCGTGAATGCCATTCCCTACGCAGCCATCCAGAAGGGGTTGCTAACCGTGGCCAAAGAAAACAAGAAGAACGTCTTTTCCGGACGGATCTTGGAAATGGAAGGTTTGCCCGATTTGAAAGTGGAACAGGCTTTTGAACTCACCGATGCCACAGCGGAACGTTCTTGTGCCGGATGTGTTGTGAACTTGGGAACTGAAACTGTTTCTGAATATTTGCGTTCTAACGTCGCCCTATTAAAGAATATGGTAGCGCGAGGCTATCAGGATGGGCGGAACATCATGCGCCGGGTAGCCAAGATGGAAGCATGGTTGGCAAATCCAGAATTAATGTCAGCAGATGGGGATGCGGAGTACGCGGAAGTGATTGAAGTCAATCTCAACGAGATTAAAGAACCCATTGTCGCCGCCCCCAACGACCCAGACAACGTGAAATTAATGTCAGAATGTGCGGGGGACAAAATCCATGAAGTGTTCATCGGTTCTTGCATGACGAACATCGGTCATTATCGGGCCGCAGCCAAGGTGTTAGAAAATGCGGGACCGGTAAAGGTGCGCTTGTGGATTTGTCCGCCCACGCGCATGGACGAAAAGCAGTTGCGAGAAGAAGGAGTATACGGAATTTTTGCCGCCGAGGGGGCGCGCACGGAAATGCCAGGATGTTCCTTATGCATGGGAAATCAGGCGCGAGTAGAAGATGGGGTGACGGTATTTTCCACTTCGACCCGCAACTTCAACAATCGCATGGGTAAAGGTGCCCAAGTGTATCTGGGTTCGGCGGAGTTGGCAGCAGTTTGTGCCCTCTTAGGACGCATTCCCACGGTAGAGGAATACATGGACATTGTCAAGGAGAAGATTGACCCATTTGCTGGTGATTTGTATCGGTATTTGAACTTCGATCGCATTGCGGGATTCGAGGATGAAGGGGCGATGTGCGATGCGTAGTGCGATTAGCGCGCGCAGAGCACATCGCGAGGGCGATCCCATTGGAAGAGATGCCCAAAATTGAGGAGATTTTGGGGATGCCAGTGGCGGCTGGAAAGTAAATAGACACCTGCCGCCGCCGTCACCCTAAAGGGTGCGGCTACAAGAACAAAGCCCGCCTGCGCGGGCTGAGTAAAATTACCCTCGTTCCTAGGCTCCGCCTGGGAACGAGTTCTGGAGGCGGAGCCTCTAGTTGAAAATGGTGCAAGATATGAGTGGTATCCCAATGACAGTTGTTAACCGAGAAGTATTGAGACCGATTCTGTCTAGGTTTTAGGTTTCCCATTGCTGACCTGTTCCCAAAACTATCCTTTTAGGTTACTGCTATGTATGCTGTTGTTTCCCGTGAAAAAGTTAAATTGCCACCCGGAACCGTGATGCGAATGCCCGGAACCTGGCAAGACTACCGTGCCCTCCGGGATGGTCGGGGGATGGATCTATTCCCCGCATTAAGTTTCGTAACAATGAAATTCTGCTGATGAGTCCTTTACCTATACACGGGCGCGAAGCCAACATTCTGGCAGATGTTGTCAAGGCACTGCTGGATAGTGAAACCCGCAACTACGAAGCCTTTACGCCCATCACAATGAACATTCCCGAAGCAGGGGGTATCGAACCAGACTACTGTTTTTACATCGACAACTGGCAAGCTGTAGTGGGCAAAGCTCGGATCGACTGGCAAGGGGATCCGCCGCCGGATCTGGTCATCGAAATTGATGTCACTACCTATACTGCTGCTGAAGATTATGCGCCTTATCGGGTGCCAGAAGTCTGGCTATTTAAAAAGAGTGGGCTCAAGATTTACAGCTGGCGAGGGGAATCTTATCAACAGCAAACCAGGAGTCGCTATTTCGGTGAAATTGACTTGCCAACCCTCATCGGAAATGTCCTTCAGGTGGCATCGGCGCAAGGAACCGGAGTTGCCTTGCGCGAACTCCGTCAACAGTTGATGAAATAGCCGATCTCGTAGCGCGCGCGCAGCGCGTTCGATGCGGTATCAATACTTCGTAGGTTTTGCATATAGGTTGTCATTGCGATTATTAACCGAGAGGTATTGAGTGGTATCCCACTATGAAGTTGTTCGAGAGCGCCCATCGGTGATGCTTGGCTTTCTGTTTTTCAGCAAGTACGACATGCTTTGTTGCATTTAATATCTTAATTGCTCTAATTCCTTCTTTCCTTTTCGCCGGGCGATCGCTTTCTGTTCGGGGTGAGGGGTGCCGGTTGTCCCCCACATGCCCCGAGGTGCGAGGTTATATATAACTTAAGTTGCGACCTATAAAAATTGAATACAAAAAGCGATGATAAAGAGAATTATTTTCAATTCAAATCCTATGGCTGCCAGCTCCTAAGTGGCGGTGGCGGTGGCGGTGGACGAGAGGGGCTGTTGGTGGAGATGCGACGCGGGGTACGGCTGCGCAGATGGTAGCTTACCTGGAGTCAATAGGTAATCAAACCACAGACCCTAATCCTCCGATCGCAGTAGATGACTTTGCTATTACGTCAGAAAACGCCCCGGTCAGTATACCTGTGCTGAATAATGATTCTGACCCCGATGGGGATGTCATCTCATTGAGCGATTTTACTAGCATCACAGGGAGTGGCGGTACCCTCAGTATCAATAATGGCGAACTAGTGTACACGCCAGCTTTTGGCTTCGCGGGCACCGGATCTGTCTCATGCTGGAAAACCTGTTTGCTAGAGAGATCCTCTCTACCGGGGGTGCTGGAGATGAAAGCAGGGGCCTCGCTGCTGTGAAGAGAGGAGATCGGGGCGTGAGGGCCTTATCCTACCTACCGGTGTCTGGAGGAGTCTTCTGAGAATATCACCGGTAGGTAAGCGTCAACGAAATGATAAATTTGCTTGGGGGGGTTGATATTGTGGGTCAGATGTGGATAGGACAGAGACGGCTTCTGTTACGCGACAACTGATGAGCAAAAACGTTTTACAAGAATTGTTAAGGTCTACTGAAGCATTTGCAGAAAAAGTCGGTCTAACGTATAATAAGTAGGGGAAGGTAACGGACAAGGTAGATTTACTCCGCTGGCGAAAGGAATGGCTCTGAGGAGAGATCCAGATCTTCGATATAGATGACAGTGGCATAGCAAGTTCGGTAGTGATAAACATGTAGTGATTTGATGATGGGGAGTCCCCATGCCTCGCCAGTTTTCTGCCGCATGTCTAGAGCCCAAAGGATTGAAATCCCGTCCTGGTTGATTGTCGGAGGGTGGCTTACCTACAAGTATTGAGGTCCATCCACCGGTAGAGAGCACTCTCCATCACTACTTGCGACCCACTACCGCAAGTTCATTGTCTGACACGAGATAGAGTAGAGTAGGGGCGTGAGACCCCTGTTGTAGTATTAACGGAGGTAAGAGTTATGGGAATTTTTCGGCTGAAAACAGGAAATGAAAGGGTGAGACATCTTCGACGTAAAGAGGATACAGTTGTTGTTGAAAGTGGCTCGAGGCGCGACCGGGATCCCGACAGGGATATAGGATTGAGGTTTGAGAGTCAAGATCGGATTTATCTGATTCAACGTAAAGAGGATACAGTTGTTGTTGAAAGTGGCTCGAGGCGCGACCGGGATCCCGACAGGGATATAGGATTGAGGTTTGAGAGTCAAGATCAGATTGCTCTCCAAAAGTGGATTCATAATGCTATACTTGTTGAACTTGAACGCCGTATTTACGAGTGGCTATCCGTTAAAAAATTGAATACTGATAGCAGCACGGATGTAAACAAGCCCCCGGTAGCAGTGGATGACTTTGCCTCCACACAAGAAAACACCCCGGAAAACATTTTTGTACTCGACAAAGTCATGGATTGAGATGGCGATCCCCTCTCAATCCATGACTTTGACAGTACATCGGAGAATGGTGGCACGATCTTCCTCAACAGGAACGGCTTCTTCTCTAACCCAAGCGATGACTTTCTGGTATACATCCCAGCAGCTGGCTTTGCTGGCACTGATAGCTTCAACTACACCATCAAGGACGCGGCGGGTGCAATAGCTAGCGCAGTTGTGAGTATAAACGTGCAGCCAGATGGGGGTACAGGAAACCGGATTATTGGTAATAATCTTCTCACCAGCGAGACTGGAATGCGAGAAATCCTAGAAGGTGGCGCTGGGAATGATATCATAATTGGTAATCGTGGTTCGGACATTTTATCGGGAGGTGCAGGTGCAGATGAGTTCGTGTACAACAGCATGGCTGACAGCGGTGCAGACCCCGATGCACACCGTGAAGGCGGCGATAATATTCTTGACTTCAATCCAGCAGAGGATATAATCGGGTTTAACTTTGAGGTAGCTCCGGGAAGGCCAGTCTCTATTGATGATGTAAGGATTAACACTGACTTCATCGATAATGGAATTGCTTTAATAGGTCTTTCCACTCCTAATACCCTACCGGATTTTCTCCCCGAGCAATTTGTGATTAGTTTGAGCGACTTAGATCCAACAACTACTGAGGCAGATATCCGCAGTAGGATCCAATTATTTAGCGATTAGGGCGACGAGGTCTCCTACCAACGGGTTTTGACCACACCCTGCCGTGAATGCCAACTTACCTGGTTTCAGCACTAACAGCGCTGGTAGTGATAAAGTGCGATTCGTTCTGACCTAAACCAGCAATACCGACTAAATCGGGGTAAGCGGTGAACAGTCAGGTCTGGTTCCATTAGCCGGACAACTTTGGTACTCATGGAGGTTCAATTCCTCTCCTCTCTGGCGCGAGAGTGACACCGGTCCTTAGTGCTTCGGAGTGACATCACCGGGGTGCAGAGCAAGGACTTAAATGTAGGACAACTGGCAGCCTAAGCCGGTTATGCCGCTAGGAAAGATGCTCATGACTAGAGAAAACGAACTTACGCTTAAACCTCGTTATACTAGACCAGCGGAATAAGGCTAATACGCTGGCCCAAAAGGGAAATGGTAGTTAGTGTTGACCGTTTTATCTGGTTAACAATGCGTCCACAGAACTCCCGGGGGAGAGTAAGGGTCTAAAAGCATCATGAAATGATACCAAGGAACGAAGTAACCTCCGATGTGCTGTCCCCCTCGGGACCAGTTAGATGATAAACGCAAGCCGTCGGGGGAGGGATGTCCTAAGAAGCCAATGCCCAGGGTAATGCTTGGGATAACGCCTATAGTAATGTAGGCGATACTGGGTAACCAGAGCTGACGTAGGACGGATATGGTAAGAAGTCAAGGGAGAAATTAACCCCATTTTTCCAGTTACTAGGGAGAAATCCCAAAAGTCGGATTTATGGACTAGAAGACCTTAGCCGGGTAAAAACTCGGAGGCCAACCAAATTTTACGGCTAAAAGTTAGTAAAGAGCAGGTTCAAGGTTTTATCGGGTATATCCTCTGCGACCACACCCTGCCGTGAATGCCAACTTACCTGGTTTCAGCACTAACAGCGCTGGTAGTGATAAAGTGCGATTCGTTCTGACCTAAACCAGCAATACCGACTAAATCGGGGTAAGCGGTGAACAGTCAGGTCTGGTTCCATTAGCCGGACAACTTTGGTACTCATGGAGGTTCAATTCCTCTCCTCTCTGGCGCGAGAGTGACACCGGTCCTTAGTGCTTCGGAGTGACATCACCGGGGTGCAGAGCAAGGACTTAAATGTAGGACAACTGGCAGCCTAAGCCGGTTATGCCGCTAGGAAAGATGCTCATGACTAGAGAAAACGAACTTACGCTTAAACCTCGTTATACTAGACCAGCGGAATAAGGCTAATACGCTGGCCCAAAAGGGAAATGGTAGTTAGTGTTGACCGTTTTATCTGGTTAACAATGCGTCCACAGAACTCCCGGGGAGAGTAAGGGTCTAAAAGCATCATGAAATGATACCAAGGAACGAAGTAACCTCCGATGTGCTGTCCCCCTCGGGACCAGTTAGATGATAAACGCAAGCCGTCGGGGGAGGGATGTCCTAAGAAGCCAATGCCCAGGGTAATGCTTGGGATAACGCCTATAGTAATGTAGGCGATACTGGGTAACCAGAGCTGACGTAGGACGGATATGGTAAGAAGTCAAGGGAGAAATTAACCCCATTTTTCCAGTTACTAGGGAGAAATCCCAAAAGTCGGATTTATGGACTAGAAGACCTTAGCCGGGTAAAAACTCGGAGGCCAACCAAATTTTACGGCTAAAAGTTAGTAAAGAGCAGGTTCAAGGTTTTATCGGGTATATCCTCTGCGAACCTTCCGGAGCTAAGGCATTAAAAACAGTCTACTGACAACCATTGGGGGCCAAATCTCACAAGACAAGGCCAGTAGGAGGTAACTCTGATAGTGCTATCCATGACAAGGACTTACCAACCAGTAGCCGTGTGCGGTGAAAGTCGCAAGCACGGTTCCGAACGGGAGGATTGGGAAGCGATTCCCAGTTCGACCCCTACCCATGTAGTGATGTGATGGCTAGTATGTCCCCATAGGCGTGGTGATGTGGCATTTTCAACTCGAGCACTGGGATCTGAAATGCATGAAATATCGTTATTTTACTTGCAGTTGGAGGCCACTATTGCCATCGCCCTCTAAGCTATGAAGTGCTAACATCACTACTTGTGACCCACCACCACAGCGCTGACGGTTTCACCACTTACACTGATGGCACGAGTAGCCTGGTAGTCGATGATAACGTGATTCAGAACGTCCTGACCTGAGAAGTGCGATCTGAATTACAAAGGCCGGGGAAATGTTATGTAAGGGCACTCCCCACTTCCTACTCCCAAACTTTCCCCCTTACCCTTAGATTACCCGATCGTTCCCGCCATCAATGGGTACGCCAGCAGCAGTGGTCTTGGCAAACAGCGGTCCGCACATTTCCGCTGCTAACTCGGCCACATCTCGGCTAGTTATCTCCACCTTGAGGACATTATTGGTCTTATATTCTTCTACTGTTAGCTTGTAATGTGAGGCCCGAGCTGTCAATACTTCTTCTGTCCAGAGTCCAGTGTCGAATACCGCGTTCGGGTGAATAGAATTAATGCGGATATTGTCATTACCCCACTCCAAAGCTGCTACCCGTACTAATTGATTCAAAGCTGCCTTGGAAGCGGAATAGGCCGCCGCCCCGGGCCCCGGTGCCAAAACATTCTTAGAACCAATGACTACCACTCGTCCCCCCTGGGGTGCTAATTTCAGTAAGGGGTGGCACTCGCGCATGAAGATGAGATTGGCATCTAGATTGATCGCCATCACCTTTCGCCATTCTTGAGTTGACAGAGAGTCGATGGACAACCGAGGGGAAATATCCCCGCATTCAGAATTAACATATCCAGACCGCCGAAGGCGCGGACTGCTTGTTCCAATGCTGCTGCGATCGCCTGTTCGTCGGTCACGTCACAGGTGATGCCGCAAAAGTCGGGGCGTTTGTGGAGTTCTGCTATGGCAGGATTAATATCCAAACCTACCACTGCTGCGCCGCGCTGCAACAAAGCATCTACACAAGCTTTACCAATACCAGAAGCGGCCCCAGTCACCAAGGCCACTTCTCCTGTAAACATGGGTGGCGTGCCTCCCTTGCGCAGCTTTGCCTGTTCTAACTCCCAATATTCGATATCAAAGATGTCTTTACCTAGCAGGGCTTGATAACCCCCTAAGGCAGTGGCCCCCTCGATGACATCCATTGTATGGTGGTAAATATCGGCCACGATCGCCGCCGCCTTAGCATTGCGTCCGATGGCGCACATTCCCAATTCTGAATCTAGAATCACTCGGGGTGCTGGATCGAGCATGGTCTTATTTTCCTTAGCCGTGGGATTATACTCAGCAAAGTAGGCAAAGTAGGCTTCCACATAGCCTTGCACATCTCTTCCCACTAAGGGCAGGCGCTTGGTGCGGATGACGTGATCGGGAGTGGCCGGCCCTTGCTGGGATATTTCTCCCAAGTCCTGACGCCCCACAAAGGCCAGAGTCCGACGATCGTTATGCATCGTCACGATCGCAGGAAAACCCGCCGCCTCAGAAACCTCAAGGCGCAAGGATGCCAAAGTATGACGCACGGGTTTATCCTCTACTGCAACTTTTGGCTGTGATTTATTCCAGGCCCCATGCCCTTTTAAATATTCCTCAGTCAAGCTTACCAGGGAGATCATCCGTTCGTAAGATTCCCGGGCCGTGGCGCCAAAGGAAAAGATGCCGTGGTTCATAAGCAGCATCCCGATCGTCCTTTCCGTGGCCTCTGCGGCAAACTTTTCCGCACAGAAGCGCGCCAAATCAAAACCGGGCATCACATAGGGAATAATCACTACTTGATCCCCATAAATTTCCTGCACCCGTTCGATACCGTTAGCGGTGTTAGTGACGGTAACCACCGCATCAGCATGGGTGTGATCCACGTATTTATAGGGCAGGGTAGCATGGAGGATCGTTTCTACCGAAGGAGATGGGGCGCTAGGGCGAGTCATTTGGGTTTTCAGTTCCTTGACCATCTCCCGATCGGACAGCGAAGGTAGCTTCGCCAGCAGAAGCAAATGTCCCATCCGCACTGGCGAGAACCCTGCCTCTTCAATTGTGGCCAGATCCCAACCGCTACCTTTAACATAGAGGATCTCTTCTTCCTCTCCCACCAGATTCTTTTCCTTAATTTTTACCGAAGTGTTGCCACCGCCGTGCAGTACCAGGGATGTATCTGCACCCAACAGGCGCGAACTGTATACACGTTGGGCCAGCTCTCCTTTGTACCGTGCCGCTTCTGCCTCATTCCACAGACTTTTCATACTATTCTTCTTTGTCAGTTGCGTAGGACTTGTCTCGCCTGTCAGGAGATTGTCAGTCAAGTGTATCACGCGCAGGTCAAAGCAACAAGTTTCCTCGCCACACCCTTGCCGATGTCTCCGGAGAGCGCCTTAAGCACTACTCTGGAGACATCGCCGACTCCTCATCAACTGGAACCTCAGAGCCACTCTGGGGAAGTATATACTGTGAAGGGTCCTTGGAACCAGAGACAGATGGCCGCGAACTAGATAAAATCGGGAGGCGGGAGCCTCTCACCAAGGGTTCCAAGGCTCCGCCTTGGAACCCGAGAATCAGAGACAATTCACCATTCACAATTCACCATGATCAAAATTCTCCACCTATCAGATATTCACCTGGGCAGCGGTTTTTCCCACGGCAAGATTAACCCCGATACAGGTCGCAATAGCAGGTTTGATGATTTCGTCCATACCCTGTCCCTGTGCATCGATCGGGCCCTAGCAGAACCAGTAGATCTAGTCTTATTCGGGGGGATGCATTCCCCAATGCCACGCCAGCGCCTTACATCCAGTCCGCCTTTGCCAATCAGTTTTACCGCTTAGTTAAAGCTAACATTCCCACAGTGTTGCTAGTCGGAAATCACGACCAACATACTCACGGTCAAGGTGGGGCAAGTCTATGTATCTATCGTACCTTGGGAGTGCCCAGATTTGTCGTGGGCGATCGCATCGCCACCCACCGCCTTCTCACTCGTAACGGTCCCATACAGGTGATTACCCTACCCTGGTTAACTCGCGCGAGTTTACTCGCCAGTCCCAAAACCGAAAAACTATCTCTGTCAGAAGTCAATCATTTATTGCTCGATCGCCTGGAGGCTATCTTAGAAGCAGAGATCCGCCGCCTGGACCCCAACATGCCTACGGTTTTGCTGGGACACTTAATGGTAGATAATGCTCGGTATGGAGCCGAACGCTTCCTAGCTGTCGGAAAAGGCTTCACAGTGCCCCTCTCCTTCCTGACACGTGAGAGTTTTGACTATGTCGCCTTGGGACACGTCCACAAACACCAGATACTTTGCCAAGATCCCCCCGTTGTCTACCCAGGTAGTATCGAACGAATTGACTTCAGCGAGGAAAAAGAAGAAAAAGGTTTTATGTTAGTGGACTTAGCAAAAGGTCAGGCCCAGCTAGAGTTCTGTCCCCTGTCAGTGCGTGACTTTAGGACCATCAAAGTCAATATTTCCACCGCCGAAGATCCCCAAGCAGCTCTAGTCAAAGCTATTAAGAAAAAACCGATCGCAGATGCAGTAGTGCGCCTCAGCTACCAGGTGCGATCGGACCAGCTAGACCGGATCGATAACCAAGCATTGCACGCATGTCTGAGTACTGCCCACAGTTATAGTATCCAACCAGAAGTCGTCACCAAAATATCCCGTGCCCGCTTACCCGAACTAGGCGTCGGTAGCGGAATTGACCCCATAGAAGCATTAAAAACATATATGGATAACCGAGAAGACCTCAAAGATATCGCCCCGGAAATGATCGCCGCCGCCGAGGAACTACTCGCGAGGAATCTAAGGCTGGCGCCTCGCTGTCGCGATCGGCAATCTTCTCCAGACCTCCAACCCACCCAGATGAGTTTACTTTAATTGTCAGTTTTCAGTCATAATTGTCAATTTTTATGGCTGCGCCACGCTGCGCGATCAGCTTTTTTCGCACTTGTTCTCGTGCATAATCCGGTTGGATATTCAATTCCAACGCCTTCTGATACGACTGTACCTGAAAGTGGTCCAATCTTGCCAGCTAAATCTATCAAAAACCTTTGCTACTTACATTACCATATCCGCATCCGTGCCCCGTTCAGGGGCACGGGTAAACACTTCAGTGTTTACTACGAACCCCTAGAGAAATTTCACACAGATTTATTATAGCAGCTTTTCATTGTTAATTAATTCAAAGGCAGGAAAATAGTTAATTCCTGACCTTGTTGGGGACGCTGACGGACGATCAGTTTACCCCCGATCGCCTGAAACAGATTTTTGGTCGCGCTGATATTGAGGCTGAGATTACCGGTTTCCGGTTGGAACATCAGCAGTTGACCCAGACATTTAAGAGTGGGTTTAGTTGTATCTGTCTTTTGATCGGTTTCCCTACCTTGGCACTGGAGTTGCAACTTTAGCTGGTTGCCTGCTGGCATCACTTTCACTTGCACGTGACTGCCGGTTGGTAGGGTACTGGTGAAGTTTTCGATCGCCCCGGTCAGCACCTGATCCAGCATCGTCGGGTCGCTGACCACCACTGGCATTGTTTGAGGTAGGACCACATCCAGAGTCACATTCCTCCGACAGGCTTGCTTTTGCCAGCGGGGAATGCTATTATCCAATACTTTTGATAGTTCTGTCGCCGTCAGATGCACTTTGGCGGGTGATGTCTCCAATTCTACTGCTCGGAAAATTAAACCAAACCGATTGATTTGTTCGGTGCATTCGCGGTCGATCGCTTGTATTCTTTTCATTACCTTTTCCGGTAAGTCGCGACGCTTGAGCAACAGTCGCGTGAAAGTGCGAATGGTGGTTAAAGGAGTTTTCACTTCATGGGCGATCGCCTGTAACAATTCTACATCTTTGGGATGTTGTCCGGGATCGGTGGGAATTTCCCGGGGTGGGGGCTGGTGAAAATTGACTGTCCTGTGGCGATGCCCAGTACCCATAGCGCGCCCATCATCGCACGGGGAAGAAACTGTCCGTTGAGTAGCTTCCCGGCGCGATTGCCGGACAAATTGACGATCTTGTGGTATGTAATTAAGGATAAGTTGGCTAAACTGCATCACAGTTTTGTAATCGGGAGCCCGAGGAGAAAACTGCTGATAGTAACTATCCAACTGGTGGCGTTGCTCGGCATTGCCTGTCAGGAAAACCCGCGATCGCAGTTCGTTCCATGCCATCTTGACCACATCTGGGTCAAAGGAAAATTGGAACCGCGCGGTCCGGGTTGCACCTAAAACCATCACCAAACTAAAGCTAGCAGTTAAAACCAAACAAAATGCCTCTGTTCTGAGGGGGTCATTGGGTAGCAGGGGAAAAATTACCTCCGGACAGGGGTCTTTTCTGTCCTCGTGTTCCGCGAGTAATGTTGGGCATTGGGCAGCAGGAGGTAGCTGAGGGGAATTACTGAAAGTATCGGAGGCAAACAGCCAAGTGGCAAAATCTTTATCTGTCAAAGTTGGGTGAGATAACCATGGTATTGGTCCCGAAAGAACTATTCCCGACCCTTCCCCTTGCAAGAGGACGCCCAAAGCCCCGATCGCACCACGCCAAGACCGTTTGGCTCTTTGGCAGTCCCCGGTGTGATGTCCATCTGCGGACTCGGGAAATGTGGTGTCAAAATTACGATGGTCCTGCTCGAAAACTTCACTTAAGGTTGGCAATATCCATTGATGCATAACTTTTAATCCTACAAAAACTAGCAATTTTTCATCTTTATATATGAGAGTATAGGTGTTAAGCAAAGATTTCTAGCAGTGTAACCGAACCTGGCAGGCGGGAAAACCCATTATTGGCAGTTCAGCCTGGTGGGCAAAAAACGGCTACAATCAAGGCAGTTTAGTAACTTAGGTGGCATATGCCTGACACAATCACAGATGCTAAAGATTTGTTATCTGACCTGATAGAACGCTATTCCCCCCGCGTGGACTATCTGGCTATTCGCCTGGAAGCGTCAGAAGGAACTGATATCCTGTTGCGAAAAGACAAAATTGACACCCTCAGCGAAGGAATTTCCATTGGCGGGCAGGTGCGGGCCTGCTATAAAGGAGGCTGGGGCCTGAGTAGCTTTAACCGCTTAGAGGGTTTAGCCGACAGGATCCAAGAGGCGATCGCCGCTGCCCGGTTGGTGGGGGATGGCGAAACTCTCTTGGCCCCGGTTGACCCGGTACGGGATACCGTGACCTTGCCCTTGACAGGCACGGACCCCCGGGACATTCCCATCCCAGAGAAAAAACAACTGTGCGATCGCTACGCCGAGATCCTGCGCAGCACGGACCCCCGCATTGCCAGTATATCAGTCCGCTACGGCGACTGCAAGCAAAGGATCGTACTTGCGACCTCAGAAGGAACTCTGCTAGAACAATCCTGGACAGACATGGAAATGCGGTTTGCTGCCACCGCCCGCAGTGGTGCCACGGTGCAGACAGGCAGGGAAACTACAGGTTCTCGCAGCGCTTACGAAGACCTGACGGGACTGGATGCCCAAGTCAGAACTGCGGCCCAACGCGCTCTAGATGCCTTAAACTTACCCTCAGTCAAAGGCAACAGTTATACTGTAGTAATTGACCCCATTCTCAGCGGTTTATTTGTCCATGAAGCCTTTGGTCATCTTTCCGAAGCAGATATGGTCTATGAAAATCCCGACTTGCTGGAAGTAATGACCCTCGGACGTCGTTTTGGACCGACTGATTTACAAATATTTGACGGTGCTATCCCCACTGGACATCGCGGTAGCTACTTATATGACGATGAAGGAACCCCCGCTACCACGACCCAATTAATTAAAGATGGGGTGTTAGTCGGCAGGCTGCATTCTCGTGAAACCGCTGGTAAATTGGGAGAAAATCCTACGGGAAATGCTCGCTGTTTGAACTATCATTATCCCCCGATCGTGCGGATGACCAATACTTGGATTGCCCGGGGAAATACCCCCGTAGCCGACTTATTTAGGGACATCAAAGAGGGCGTATATGCCCGCAATTGGTTGGGGGGAATGACCAATGGCGAGATGTTTACCTTTAGTGCCGGAGAAGCTTGGATGATTCGCAATGGTCAAATTGCCGAACCCGTGCGGGATGTGACTCTTTCCGGTAATGTGTTTAGCACTTTGGCCGATATCGAAGCAATTGGTGATGATTTTTACTGGGATGAATCTGGTGGTTGTGGTAAAGGCGGTCAAGGTGGTTTGCCCGTAGGTTGTGGCGGACCCAGTTTAAGAATTAGAAATGTAGTTGTTGGTGGTGAAGCTAGCGACCAGTGACCATATCCCTCGTTCCCTGTCTCTGGCAGGGAACGCGATCGGGAGGCTCTGCCTCCTATCAGGTATAATAACAATAACCGCGCCACCCTACCGCGAAAGATAAGCCGCAAAGTGCGTCACGTAGAACGCCGAAATAGGTGAGAATGTTCGGGATGGTAGAGGCGCGATCGCCCCCCTTCTCGCTTCAAAGCAGGACTAACCAGATAAAGCGTAGTCCGAATCTGATTTTCCCGCTGGCTAACAGCGGCCATTTCCGCCAAGTCCACCACCCAGATTTTTTCATCTTGCCAACCCAAACGGTAACAAATTGCCACGGGAGTATCGCCAGAATAATGTTGCATCAACTTATCTTGGGCAGCTTCCACGTGACGGGCACTCAAATAAAGACACAAACTCGCTTTATGTGCAGCCAAAGATGCCAACTCTTCTTCTGCAGGCACTCCGGAAGCACGGCCACTAATGCGAGTCAGAATAATTGTTTGCACCAATTCTGGTACAGTCAGCTCAACTTGAAGTTTTGCTGCTGCCAACTGAAAAGCACTAATTCCGGGGATAATCTCAAAAGGAATATCTGCCTCTGCGAGAGCTTGCATTTGCTCGTGGATCGCACTGTAAAGACTCAGATCCCCAGAATGCAGGCGCACAACCGATCGCTGCTGCCGCACTCGTTCAATCATTACTGGTAAAATCTCTTCGAGAGTCCGATCGCCAGTACGAATAACCTCCGCATCAGCACGGACATTCCCCAATATTTGCCTCGGCACCAGAGAGTCCGCAAATAAAATTACATCCGCGATCGCCATAATTTTTGCAGCCTTAACAGTCAGTAAATCGGGGTCTCCAGGACCAGCCCCTACAAAATATACTGCCGGTTCTAGATAATTTTCTTGCAATTGCCAAATCCCCAATCTTGATAATCAATGCTGGACATGCTCTCTTCCGGAACAGAGCCAGCCTACCGAGTAGCTAACAATGGTAATGCACTCCGATGAAACCCTGGAGTTCATAACTCCAGGTTCTTTTTGTTTCTCTCCCTCCCATCAGATGTACACGCCGTATTCGATTTTATTGAGCAGTTTATCTACCTGTTGAGTTCCTGCATCGGTGTCCAATAGCTCAAATGGAATTGCCCCTGATAATGCACGATTTGGTCTTTTCAGCCAGTTTCTTGCTGTATCGGCATTCTCGAATACTTCTACTGTACTTGCTAGGATACGGGCAATGCGGTACAGTCGGTCTGAAAAGATCGAGTCAAGAGGTTTGTTCTCTTGCTTGCGCCGTTCTATATCCCGATCGCTCGTTCCCAGGAAAGCTGCAAGTTATGCCTCATAAATGCCGCACTCTTGGGCAACTCGCCCCACAGAGACTATGGGAAACCCCTGACGGATACTGTTAACTATCTTCAATTCTGGTGATAAAGCGGTTGGTTCTCTCTGTGGATTTTTTCTCACACCCAATATTTCATAAACTTTATTGTTTCCCGCAGCAACAGTGTTTGACCTAGGCATCTTGACATCCTCTAACTATACAGACAATGTTTTTAGTCGGTTTTAATCAGGTCTTGTACCATTTCCAACTAGCTAGTACCCTCCATAACTCGTTCCCAGTCTCAGACTGGGAACGAGTGTAAAAAAACCTTTCTCGACAATGTTTTCAGTCGGTATGTCAATTTTAACTCATATCTTGCACCTGTCGCAATACCAGCAAGCCAGCAAATCGTCCCAACCGCGATTGACCAAGGCTTCGTCTTCGATGTGTTTAGCAAATTCTGCTAACATAAAATCGCAGGTTTGTCCGACGATATCGCGTCCATGGGCGTTCCTATTGTGGATATACCACAGATGCGAGTTCCAGGATCTCCAGAAGTAGCAATCTTGGTTCAAAATGGTATAGCTTAGTATTGCGATTGTCCTTGACTATGCAGGCCACAGTTACCACGACAGCCCCCATTCCAGGCAACTACTGGAATTGGCGCGGGCACAAGATCTATTATGTACGAGCAGGAGAACCTGATGGGCAGCGTCCGCCCCTGCTACTGGTGCATGGGTTTGGCGCTTCTACAGATCATTGGCGGAAAAATATCGCCCAACTGTCGGGCGAGTTCCAGGTTTGGGCGATCGACCTGTTAGGGTTCGGACGTGCCGCCAAAGCTAACATTGCCTACAGTGGCGATTTGTGGCGAGACCAACTGCACGACTTCATCACAGAGGTCATCGGTCAAGCTGTTATCTTAGTTGGTAACTCCTTGGGAGGCTATGCTTCTCTCTGTGTCGCCGCGCAGCGTCCTAGCAGTGCGGTTGGTTTGGTGTTACTCAACAGTGCTGGCCCCTTTACTGAAACAGAGGAATCTCCTGTCGCCCGTCGCCAAGCATCACCGAACGCCGCCAGAAAATTGTTAGGCAAGTCTTTCGGGTTGCTGTTTCGCCAACCTTGGGCAAGTTTTCTGCTCTTCCAGTATCTGCGACGACCCTCAGTCATCCGCAAAACTCTGCAAAAGGTTTATCTGGACCAAACTGCGGTCACAGATCGACTGGTAGAAGAAATCTATCGCCCATCTTGCGACCGAGGTGCCGCCCAGGTATTTGCTTCTGTCTTTAGCACCCCCCAAGGAGAAAAGGTGAACGTACTGCTGGAACAGTTAACCTGTCCTCTACTACTTCTCTGGGGAGAAGCGGACCCCTGGATCGACTGCAAACAACGCAGTGCGAGGTTTCGTCAACATTATCCTCAATTGACAGAACACTTTCTACGTGCCGGTCATTGCCCCCATGATGAGGTGCCCGACCAAGTCAATCACCTGATTCGTTCTTGGGCGATCGCCCACCTGTGACCGGCGATCTCCGAGCCGATGTCGGTGGGGTTTCGGACCTCAATCCCACCTACGGGGCGATCGCTGCCGACGGATTTTCACCGGCGATCCATAGCTAGCCTTCTGACTAAAGCCCGTTATTCGTCAATCTAGCAATTTTTCCTAAAAACCGCAAAACCCTTGATATATAAGCGTTTCAGAAGATGGTTAGTACATTCCCGGTCCTTCTGGAGAAATAAATTGTAAAAAAATGTTGCAGGTTGACGAGCAACTATGTTAACTTTAATTACAGAAGGTTGACATAGATGGAGACTTGTGGAACATGGAAAACCAACAAAAAAGCAAGTTCGGCTTTACCGAGTTCGCAGAAACTTGGAACGGTCGTCTGGCCATGCTGGGGTTGGCGATCGGCCTAGCGACGGAATTGATGACCGGTCAAGGCATCTTGTCTCAGCTGGGTTTGATGTAATCGTCAGCCAGAGTTAATAATTAAATAGCGTTGAGTTTAAGCATGCCTGTGGTAAAATTACCACAGGCATTTTTGCATAAATTGTTCGTAGTAAGGACTTTAGTCCTTGCCTGAGATAAGGACTAAAGTCCTTACTACAAACATTAGTCAACCCAACGAAATTGATAGGTAGAGTCAGTTGCGCCCCATACCTGATTTCCTTGGGCGTCAAAACCCCGGTCTGTGGTATCCATCCCCTCTGAATGGAGTATAATCCGATTGGTTATCTTCACGGCACCTCGATAATTGGTGGGACAACCGCCTGGTTGGGTCTGGCCAATGTAGCGATCGCCTTCTGGGGAAAGAAACACGCTACAAATAGGATTGCCGATCTCGCTGCTGCTGACAACCCGTTGTGGTTCGGGTCGGTTGCACAAACCCACCCAGTCCGCTGGGAAAGGGGGCTTAAAGGATCGAGATTCAACTACAGTATCCGACTTTCTAGGGGTAAGGCGCAAAAATCGCTGTCGATAAGGCCTCACGAGCTTTTTCTGTAAAGCTTGTTCTTGATAGAGAAAAATCTCCTCAGGACTATTAAGTTCGCCATTCTCTGTATGAACTGTAACTTGGCAAGTAGTCATCTTGACGTTGGGGGCTTTGCTATTTGCCGCCGCCTGGGCCGAAGTATCCATTACTCCTACCAGATGAGTCGCTACTTCGTCAAGGTGACGATCTACGGGCACCGACTGGGTGCAAGCGGTCAAGAGATGAAAGCAGGTGAGAGCCCCGATCGCCCATCCTGCTAATATACTTTTTTGTCTCATGCTCCCAAAACAGCCTGATATAGCAGGTTTGATTATCTGGCAAATTGCGCTTTAATGGAAGCAGTACCTACTAGCAAGCGAAAAATGAAGCTGAAAGCGATAGTGAGACTGCTAAAAGAGACTGTGGCTGAATGGCAAAAGGATAAAGTGCCGATATTGGCGGCAGCTTTAGCCTATTATACCGTATTCTCCCTCGCTCCCCTACTGATTCTCGTCATTGCATTCGCCGGTTTCGCGATCGGTCAAGAAGCGGCGCAAGAGCGGTTGGTAGGTGAAGTGCAAAACCTGATTGGTGCCGAGGGGGCGGCATCGATCCAAAATCTGATCCAAAATAGCTACCAACCCAAATCTGGTATCCTGCCCAGTATCCTGGCGATCTCCACTCTGCTCTTCGGGGCCACGACGGCCTTTGCCCAGCTGAAAGAAGCACTGAATATCATCTGGCATGTCGAACCGCAACAGCAACGGGGGGGCATCATTGGCTTTATCTTAACCCGTGTTTTCTCCTTTCTCATGGTGCTGTCGATTGGCATTTTACTGTTGCTGTCCCTGGTACTCAGTGCCGTGTTGACAGGAATTAGTAACTGGTTAGAACATTGGCTGATTATACCAGCTTTTGTCTGGCAACTCGGCGATCTGACGATTTCCTTTGGGTTGGTAACCCTGCTATTTGCTCTGATATATCGCTTCTTGCCAGATGTTAAAATTGCTTGGAGCGATGTGTGGATCGGAGCTGCCATCACTTCGCTGCTGTTTACTCTGGGCAAGGGGGCGATCGCCCTATATCTAGGCCGTAGCACTGTCGGGTCTGCCTATGGTGCCGCTGGTTCTTTCGTCATCATCCTGCTATGGGTTTTTTATTCTGCTCAAATTCTCCTGTTTGGCGCAGAATTTACCCAAGTTTGGGCAAACCTCTATGGTTCTAGGATTCGATATAGCAACAGACGGAGAAAGAACGCTCGATGAAAAACTCTTGCAGTTTGGCGATGTAGTGGTAAAATCTGCTATTGTCCTTGGATTCTAAAGTAAACGAATGGCAATTTATTTAGACTCGACCTCAGTTAGGGAAGCAGAAACAGCCGTAGAAATGGGATGGATTAAAGGTATTACCACAAATCCGACATGTAGCAGAGGTTGCGGCAAAAGGCGCATTAATTTTTTCGCCCGTCAGCCCCTAACTTGCCCAAAATTGCTTTATCGAGCAAATTTTGTCGTGCGGAATCTAGGTTTGAGACTGTTGGTGCTATTATAGTATAAAAAACTTGGATGTACCAGAGGAAAATAATGTTGTACTTGGGACGGGATGAATAGGCTGCCTTTGCAAAACTTGGAAACGTAGACTATCAGCGACTTTCAGTTAAGTGCATGCATACAGTATCATCCCAAAAATGTGCAACGCCAGATTCAAGATGGGCAGTTCTCTTGAGAGCGCGATCTCGGTCACATGTCCGATTAAATGCCCATAATAAAAATTTCCTCGCCCGTAGGTTGGGTTGAGGCATGGATGCTGTTGGCGAAATCAGTTTAATTCTCTGAAACCCATTTTCTACGGTAGACAGCATCAACGATAAATTTGGCTTTCTCCCAACTCGCCAACAGCATCAGGAACGAAACCCTACCCCCTGCGGTGGCGGTTGGGTTACAAGGGCGTCAACCCTACCTACTGCTCTTTGCGGGATGTAAGATTTATTAATGCTTACTTACTTTTATGCCACGCCTACCACGAGAACTCAAACCAGGATACTCCTACCATATCACTTCTCGCTGCAATAATCGCGAGTTTCGCTTGACTCGCCGAGAATGTCGGGAACTGCTACTCTATGCCATCAAAAAAGCTCTGCATAAATTTCAGTTCAAACTCTACGGTCTCTGCATCATGAGCGATCGCGTTCATTATCTTCTGGAACCGGCACAACCAGAAGATTTACCCAAAATTATGCATTGGCTTAACTGGTATACTGCCATGTGCTTTAATCGCATGCTTAACCGCACTGGCCATTTTTGGGAAAAACGCTATCACAGTACAGGTTTTTCCAATACTGACCTTACGAGGGCCCTCGGGGGAGAGCAGGGAGCAGGGAGCAGGGAGAGGGGAGAGGGGAGAGGAGGGAGCAGGGAGAGGGGAGAGGGAGAATGTCAAGCAGGGAGCAGGGAGCAGGGAGCAGGGAGCAGGGAGAAGGGAGAGGAGCAGGGAGCAGGGAGCAGGGAGAGGGGAGAGGGGAGAGGAGGGAGCAGGGAGAGGGGAGAGGGAGAATGTCAAGCAGGGAGCAGGGAGCAGGGAGCAGGGAGAAGGGAGAGGAGCAGGGAGCAGGGAGTTGGGAGAAGGGAGCAGGGAGTTGGGAGTTGGGAGTTGGGAGAAGGGATCGGAGGCTCTGCCGACTCTGGCCCGAACGGGAGGCAGAGCCGAGGTCGTTCCCAGGCAGAGCTGGGTGTGGTCAAAACCCGTTGGTAGGAGACCTCGCTACCCGCTGCGAAGGTAAAATACCTTTTCCCGTAATTCAGTGGGTTTTAACCCACGGCGGGCCATGAGGCTAATCGAGAATGGTGCAAGATCTCAGTTTTAACCGACTTGTTGAGAATGCCACAAGATATCAATTTATCTGTGAACCCGTATTTTTATTGGACGCGGAGACAACATCTGGAAGAGGGCGACGCCGCAAGTAAAGCCAACTTAAACCGGCCACACCTAGCCCGATCGCCAGCAAACTGACAACTTGAGCAATGCGCAAAGGTCCGAGCATCAGACTATCAGTACGCAAGCCCTCAATCCAGAATCTACCCAAGCTGTAGGATATCATGTAAACTAGAAACAACGTCCCCAGTTTCAAATGCGGCTTTCCCCGCAAACCCCGAAAGAATAAAGTCAGCAGTAACCCAAACACCATCAAATTCCACAGGGACTCATACAGAAAAGTGGGATGGAAATATTCAAAATCCATATATTCCAGGGGACGGCGATCTAGAGGAATAAACAGTTTCCAGGGCAAGTCCGTCGGGCCTCCGAAAGCTTCCGAGTTGAAAAAATTCCCCAACGCCCGATCGCCTGACCGAGAATGAGAGAAGGAGCGACCAGATCCGCCAATTGCCAAAAGGGAATGCGATTTAGGCGGGCAAAAATCAACGAAGCAATTATCCCCCCGATAATAGCTCCGTGAATAGCAATGCCACCCTTCCAAATCGCAATGATATCGGCAGGGTGCTCGGCATAGTTTTGCCACTGAAACAGCACGTAGTAAATGCGGGCGCAGGGAATAGCGCCAATCACCAGCCAAACAGCCAAATCCCCTAGCAGTTCTGGGTCAACCTGGCGGCGCGATGCCAGATACTGGGACAGAAATAGCCCAATCAACACAGCTGAGGCAATCAACAGACCGTACCAACGCAGCACAAATGGCCCCAACTTCAGGATCTCAGAACCTGGAGAGGTAAATGTGAAAGACAGAATAGAAGTATTTAGTATCATTTGGGGAAGGACAATCACCAACAACCATCATTGCACATGTCTACTATCCCCATTGTTGCTCATCGGACCCTGGAAACTGACATCCCCCACTCTTGGGCGCTTCTTTAGATGAATTGACAGCTTGGGTGCAGCACCAGGGGCAACTGGCTTATCGGGGACGGCAACTACACCAGTGGGTTTATCAGCAGGGGGCCCGTACCCTCCTGGACATATCAGTTTTTCCCAAGCAATGGCGCGAAACCCTAGCAGATGTCCCCATTGGGCGTTCCACAATTGGCCACCGAGTACAAGCACCCGATGGCACCATCAAGTATCTCCTGCAACTGGCAGATGGTCAAATTATCGAAACCGTTGGCATCCCCACCGACAAGCGCCTCACAGTCTGCGTCTCTTCCCAGGTAGGATGTCCCATGGCCTGCGACTTTTGCGCCACCGGTAAAGGAGGCTTCCAGCGAAATCTGAAAAGTCATGAAATAATCGACCAAGTGTTGACCGTCCAAGAGGACTTTCAGCGACGAGTCAGCAATATCGTCTTTATGGGTATGGGGGAACCCTTGCTAAATATGGATAACCTGCTAGCTGCTGTCAGGTCACTTAACGAAGATGTGGGCATCGGACAGCGGTTAATGACCATCTCCACCGTGGGTATTCCCGGACGTATCCGCGCCCTCGCTGCTGAGAAACTGCAAGTCACCCTCGCTGTCAGCCTCCACGCCTCTAACCAACAGCTAAGGGAACGCCTTATTCCCAGTGCTAAACCCTATGGTTTAGAACAGCTATTAGCAGAATGCCGGGAATACGTGCAGCAAACCAACCGTAGAGTCACCTTTGAATATATCCTGCTGGCTGGGGTGAATGACTTGCCCGCCCATGCCTCAGAACTCGCCCGACATCTGCGGGGGTTCCAAACTCATATCAATCTGATTCCCTACAATCCTATCAGCGACGCCGATTACCAGCGTCCGGGGCGTCGCCGAATTCGAGCTTTTGTTAAGGTATTGGAAGAGCAACATATTGCGGTGAGCGTGCGCTATTCCCGGGGACTGGCAGCTGAGGCCGCTTGCGGTCAGCTGCGAGTCTCTCAGATTTAGCCACCCCAGTATATCCCGGGTATATCCCGGGAGCGTAAGCCTCTACCACTTTACCCGTAAGAGAGCAGGTAATCATCAGGTAGTCACAGACTGGGCATTCCGTCTGAGTTTGCCGGTTGCTTACCAGATAGTTGCGTTCAGCATGAGAACCGCAGTTGGGCACCGAATTCCTTGTGTTACCTGCATTTTTACTCCTCTTTACTATGGCGGTCAAAAAAGTTATCGATCGATTGATTAACATTCATCAAAAATAGTTAACAAAACCTATCTCCAACTCGCCAATTCCCGAATAATCAGTGAGTAGAGACTCTGGTTAGGTTATTTTGACATTATCTGCTTTTCCTGCATGGTTTGCAATCAGAGAAATCCACAAAAAATCCGATCCAATGGTCAAGTTTGTTTACTGGTAATTTCCACAAACTACTTCCGAAGTATATAATTGTGGATATTCGTGAAATAGTATGCTAAATTATCATCAAAAAAGGCATCAAAGCCTTTGCTTCGTCTGGATTTGATGCGATCGCTGCTCTCGAAGTCTTATTGGGAAAGGGGTTCAGGCAAATTAGCTATCATTTTAGCATCCCTTATTGGGAAGAGCCAATACTGTTTTTCCATTGCCCGCTTTGTCAGTTTTACTCCAGTCTGGTAAATTTTGTCAATCAGTTTGAAGACTGATTGTTTCCCTTTGAAGGTCAGAGTTTTTGCAAAGTTTAGCACTGTTTCTACACTATCGAGTCAACTCCCATTCCAGTGTTGCTCCAACCAACCAAAGGTACGCTCTACGGGATTGTATTTACAGCGTCTACTGGGCAAAACTGCTCAAAAGCTAGAGGCGAAAGTGACAGATGACCAGCTTTGGTGTGGCAGACGGGTGTATCTACTAGATGGCTCCTCTGTGATAATGAGTGATACCTGTGAAAATCAGAAAGCTCCCATACCAGCATCCGAATTCAGAGGTGGGTTGTGGCTTTCTCTTAGCCAACATTTTTGTATATTTTATTGCTAGTTTGGTAAGAAAGAGTAAAAAAGAGGTCCAAAGGCTATAAGTTGGTACCAGAACGTCCCAGAAGAGTTGAGCCGAGAGTCATCAAGCGAAGACCAAAAAATTATCCCCGGATGCGGCAGCCACGTCAAGTCTTGAAAGCCCAGCTAGTTAGATGATGAAGGCTTATTTCAGTGCCATTCACCGTAGAGTCACCTTTGAATATATCCTGCTAGCTGGGGTGAATGACCCCCACATGCCTCAGAACTCGCCCGACATCTGCGGGGGTTCCTCATATCAATCTGATTCCCTACAATCCTATCAGCGACGCCGATTACCAGCGTCCGGGGCGTCGCCGATATTGGAAGAGCAACATATTGCAATGAGCGTGCGCTATTCTCGGGGACTGGCAGCTGAGGCCGCTTGTGGCCAGCCGCAGTCCTCTCAGACTTAGCCACCCCAGTATATACCGGGAGCATAAGGCCTCTACCACTTTACCCGTGAGAGAGCAGGTAATCATCAGGTAGTCACAGACTGGGCATTCCGTCCGAGTTTGCTGGTCGCTTGCCAGATAGTTGCGTTCGGCATGGGAACCGCAGTTGGGGCATCGAATTGCTTGTGTTGTCTGCATTTTATTATCACTCGCTTTTACTATGGTGGTCAAAAAAGTTATCGATCGATTGATTAACATTCATCAAAAATAGTTAACAAAACGGAACTCCAACTCGCCAATTCCCGGAGAATCAGTGAGTAGAGACTCGGGTTAGGTTATTTTGACATTATAGGCTTTTCCTGCATGGTTTGCCATCACAGCACATCCTGGGGATCGCTTTGATAGTCAGCGATCCCCAGGATAGTAATTCCCGCTGCCTGCGGGGGTTTCGCGCCATTTTCCCCCGTGAGAGCGGGCCTCCAATTCCCTTATTTCTGGGCAAATTTAACATAAAACTTTGGATATCTTTACATAAGTTTATATAGAATTGTAAAGGTTGGCTAAACTGGAAACACCGCCTCGGCAGATATCAATTATAATTAGCTAGTCGATAGAATTCGATCTAAATCCCCGAGCGAGAAATAAGCGCCTTGGGTGCTGCGCAGTCCAACGGGGACCGGGTGCTCTACAACGCAATGGCCTTGGTTTTCGGGTTTTATGGGGATAGCCGGAAACTCCCTGCCCCCAGCGAGTTGACCAATTATTCTATCTCAAATCTAAAATTGCTATAACAGAACCGGCGAATATCGAGTGCTGCACGCTTCACTGCGAGCGAAAAGTATTCTAGATTACAAAAAAACAGTTTTTAATCAGAGAAGCTAATCATCTGACTGCATCACCATGAACTGTCATAGTCAAAATACCCCCAGCACGCGCAGCGTGCGGCACTGCGTATAAGCGAACTGTCGGAGAGTCCCCTTTTCACCCTGTCGCCGGAGCTGCTGTGCCTTGCTGGTGGAGATGAATATTTCCGGGAACTCAACCCAGTCTGGGAAAAAACAGTTGGTTTTACCAACTCTCAACTGCAAGCTAGTCCTTACACCGAATTTATCCACCCCGAAGACCGAAAGGCCACTATTGAGGCGATCGCCTCTCTGTCAACGGGATCGCAGACTTGCTGTTTTGAGCATCGCTTTCGCGCTTCTGATGGTTCCTATAAGTGGTTGTCCTGGAAAGCGTCGCTATGGGAGAGAAGAGTTTGCGGTCATTTTACCAGATACGGATGCAAAGGGAGCGGCAAAAGTCCTCAATGAAATCCGGGAGGGTTTTGCCAAAGTGCGGCAACTTGCTCAGGACAACCATGAGTTTTCCGTCACCTTTAGCTGTGGCGTCAGCGCAGCGTGCTGCTTTTCCCGAATACGGCGATGCTAATAGCCTCAATGAAGCCGCAGATAAGGCTTTGTATCAAGCCAAACGCAGTGGACGCAATCAGTTGGCCTCAGCCCCGAGATCGGGTTGTTAGTAGTTGCGAATGGAAAATGGCAAGTAGTCAGTTGTTAGTTGTTAGTTGGAACTTTGTTAGTTGTTAGTAGCCAATGGAAAATGGGGAATGGACATGAAGAAATAATCAATTAACAATTGATCGATTTTCAATTCTCAATAAACGCCTTCTTTCAGCCTGAGTTAATGCCACCTGACTATTTTGGCGATAACGCACCGTTCGGTCTTGAGCAATTGCATATTTTTCATGTTCGGGTGGGACAGAAGCCATGAGATCGGAGGCCCGTTGCCACTTAGCTGCTAAATCCAACCACTCAGCCGAAGTGTTAGCTGTTTTACCATCAATGGCAGCTTTTTGGGCAAGGCGTACCGCTTCGACAAAAGGCTCTACAGATGCTGGAGATGCCGGAGCAGGGGTAGCAGGAACATCCTGCGCGGGTGCCTTAGTTTTAGCTGTCCGATTCTCTGTTGGCGTCTGAGTTTGTGTCGTATCTAGGAATTTAAGTCTCAGCCAATAGTAAAGAGTCAAGCTAGCGATCAGCAAGAATAAGAAGATGAAGCTGGAACCCGGCTTAAAGGCACGGGACTGACGCTGCTGGAGCTCTAACTTAGAGGGGGGCTTGACCCGTGCCGCTGGCTTACTCCTGGGTTTAGTTCGGTATGCTGCAACGCGCTGGAAGATGTTCGGCTGAGCTAAGGTAATTTTTTGGGACCACAGGAGTCGATCGGGATTTTGGCTAATTTCTTTGAGCCAGAGCAACTGCTGTTCTTGCACTAGCCGGCTGTTGATGTTAACGCGACGGATATTTCGCGGCTTAATTGACTCCAGAATCTGCCGGATGCGATCTACCACTAGAGATTGCTCCAGCTGTTCTGCGAGCGCTGCTTCGCACAAAATTTGCAAGACCCCACGGGCAAATATCGCTCTGGTTCTGATCCCAGTGCTTGCCAGTTTTTCATTTAACAATTGAATGATTGCCGAAACGCTACCCTGGCGAGCTTGAGCCAGGATATCATCTATCGGATCTATCATGTTCCGTTCGCGCATCAATTTTCTAGTGGACTGCTGCTGGCCTTAAAAATTTTACTAAGCTTTCGCACCAATCTAAAACTCGATTCCATGCCCACCAACAATCCGGATCTTAAGCTTGACGCTGGCATGCGATACTACTAATATAGCCAACATGACCCCCGTGGGAAGTCAACGCCAACTCGATCGCCTGATTGCCTGCACAGGCAGCTTGCAAGTCTGGCACAATGGTGGGGTCAAACAATCGTCGGCAGCGTAGAGGATCGGAGTCGGTTTTTGCAGATGAGGCAACAGATACAGAGGACTGCTAGCCTGATAATAATCTTCGACAGAGGCAAAGCCTAATCCCGAGATCGCGAACTCCCGATCGAACCCCCAAACACTATTAACACGTGCGATCGCTTCTGGATCTATTGACTCTGGGTGCGCAGCGTGGATCTGCCAAGCTAGTTTTTTCAGCTCTCGGGCGATCGTCTTTTCCAAATACTTACCCCAAGGATCTCGAACTAGATAGGAAAGGGAACGATTGGAATCTAGGTTGGGACAAATCACCGCTGCTCCACCTATTTGGGACTCTTCGATCCCGATATCGGGCCCCCATGTTGTCAGAGTTTGCCCTGCTTTGACCGCCCATAATGCCAGTTGTCCCCCCAGAGAGAAGCTTGTAAACCAGAATGGTGCAGGACTTCCCATTGCCTTTGCCTGGGCAGCGATGCGGACAAAATCTTCCCCCTCATACAAACCATCTGAGGTTAAGGTACCAGACAATCGGGCTGTCCTGCCGTGAGCACGCCAATCAAAGAGTACCACTGCATAGCCCCTCGCAAAAGCCTTGCGCCCCAGCAGTTGTTAGTACAGATCGCCGGCGATCGCCTGGGTGCGATTATTGGTCATCACCGGACCTGTAGTCTGTCTCGAAAGCGCGTGGCACGCGCCATGTTTATCCCACCGTCTGCTGTACATGCTATACCGCTTTTTGCTCTGGCCGAGTCGAGATCATCTCGAGAGACATGTTCTGGACAACTCTACGTATAACCGATGGAGGGCTCAATTTCAGATTTCTTTAAGGAGCGCTTAACAAATTACCGAAAATTTGCTTATAATCTGTATAGCAATCTTAGGATATCTCAAACTATCCTTATTAATCCTTTACAATTAGGATATTTGACTAATATTGTTCAATATAAAATCGATCGGATGACTGCTCTAGTTCCGATCGATTCTTCCGCAACTGACAAAGGAGTAGGTGTAAAATGATGCCCATAATACTGATAATTGAGGACGATCCGGCAATTTCAGAATTAGTAGCAGTAAATCTGGAAATGGCTGGATATGACGTGAGTCAAGCTATGGATGGCTTTAAAGGCCAGGCTCTGGCCCTACAGTTGATGCCAGATATGATTGTCTTAGACCTGATGCTGCCCAAGGTAGATGGTTTCACAATCTGCCAACGCCTGCGTCGGGACGATCGGACTGCGGATATTCCCGTCTTGATGTTGAGTGCCCTCGGTCAAACCCAAAATAAAGTGGAAGGGTTTAATGCTGGTGCCGATGATTACCTGACCAAGCCCTTTGAAATCGAAGAAATGCTGGCGAGGGTGCGGGCCCTGCTCAGACGCACTGACCGTATTCCCCAAGCAGCTAAGCATAGCGAAATCTTGAACTATGGCCCCCTGACCCTGGTGCCAGAACGATTTGAGGCGATTTGGTCCGATGAAACGATTAAACTGACGCACCTGGAGTTCGATCTGCTGCACTGCTTACTCCAGCGTCACGGTCAGACGGTCTCTCCCAGCGACATCCTCAAGGAAGTTTGGGGTTATGACCCCGATGATGATATTGAGACGATCCGGGTGCATATCCGGCATTTAAGAGCGAAGCTGGAACCGGACTCCCGCCATCCCCGTTACATCAAGACTGTCTATGGAGCCGGCTATTGTCTGGAATTGCCGAGCACCAGAAACTTGACTCAGGTTATGGCCACATCGGTATCAGCTTAACTAGCTAGGGGTACTGCACAGCACCCCGTAACCTGTAGAAAATGGTAGAATATTGGTATTGAGCTGTGATGCATTTAAATTGCATAGTCCAAAATGGGGCAGGCAGGGTGGCAGAAACGCTTATGGGTCTCCGGTTGCCTCGATTTTATCGACAGCCCCAATATGCAGTTTAGATGCACGACAGCTTAATGGTTGCAATGAGCGTAAATCCATGAAGCTAGTTGAACGTACCACTATCAAGAATAAGAGCAAGTATTAAGCTGTGAAGCATCTAAATTGCATAGTCCCCAATGACCATTATGGCTGAAACGCTTATGTATACAGGGTTGCCACGATTTAACCCGACAGGCAAATATGCAGTTTAAATGCGCGACAGCTTATCCAGTTATTGACTATTTGTCGTGGAGGGCTAAGAATTTGTATAACTTAGCAAACTACCACATACGGCAGGAGTTTTTTGTATCTGGTAATTACATTGGATTCTTCGACCTCTATCACCTACTGAAAGCTACGGATGCTTACTTGGAATTGCCAACTAAGGTATCTAAGCAAATCGTTAAGCGAGTAGCTAAAACCTGGAAAGGTTATTTCAATGCTCATCGTGATTGGATAAAGCATCCTGAGAAGTATTTGGGTGAACCAAAGATTCCTGGCTATCTTGATAAAGAGAAAGGTCGGTATCTATTGGTATATCCACTAGATGCTATTAGTCGCCCAGGTCTCCGTAAAGGACTCATCAAACCGTCAATGACAGCGATGTATATCTCAACGCAAGTTGGTGATAAGAAGGTGTGTGAGGTTCGTTTCGTTCCTAAACAAGATAGCTATGTCATGGAGGTTGTTTACGAGGTAGAAGAGCGACCGACAAAAGAATCAACTGGTGTTGTGGCTGGGTTAGACCTTGGTTTGAATAACCTCTGTACTCTCGCTATCAACATTGGTTACAACGACCAGTGTAAGCAAGGTATTGCGATTGGCAAATGCAACAACCAGCAGTTTGTTCAAATTCCACATCGCCAACTCATCGACCAGATTAAGTATAAGGGGGCGCTGGTTGGTATCTCTGTTGTAGAGATAGAGGAAAGCTATACCAGCAAATGCTCTGCTCTCGACCTTGAGCCGATTTTGAAGCATAAGTATTATATTGGTCGTCGAGTTAAGCGTGGTTTGTTTAGGACTGCCAAAGGTTGGTTGATTAACGCTGACTGGAATGGTGCGGTTAATATGATTCGTAAAGTATTCAGCAACGAGTATATCTCCGAGTTGATAGAGGCGCAGCCGTTGCGCCCTAGAGTGGTTAATCCAATCTAGAAACAAGACTTACGATTTTCTACAGGTCTTGTAAACGGTAGCTTTTTGTTAAACTATACAGGTAAATGCCTTGCTAGACGAACAAGCTAAAAAAACAATGCTGCGGAAGATTCCCCACGGACTCTATGTCTGTGGGGTGTGCGATGGTGAGGAAGTTAATGGTTTCACTGCTAGCTGGGTGATGCAGGCTTCCTTTAAGCCGCCCTTGGTGGTAAATTGCGTGAAGCAAGATTCCAAATCCCATGCCATGATTAAATCCAGTGGTGTCTTTGCCCTCAGCTTTCTGGAAGCGGGAAAAAAGGACTTGGCCCAGCAATTCTTCAAGCCCCAGCGCCGTGTAGGTGACAAGTTTGAAGATGTGGAGTTCTATCTGGGAGAAACTGGCTGCCCAATTATCCGCGATTCTCTGGGATATGTTGAGTGTAAGGTAGTAGGTGCGGTAGAAGAGGGCGACCATACTGTCTATGTTGGGGAAGTGATTGCTGCTGGCATCCACAAAGAGGGCGAACCTCTCATACTGGAAGATACTGGCTGGAATTACGGCGGTTAAGGTATGATGGCTAATGGTTCATGGTTGATGGCATGAACTATTAGCTAGGAATAGTTAGTATAAGGTAAGTGAAATATGCCTTTGATTAAAGTTAAAACTTCTGCCCCGGCCCCGGAAAAGACAGCGGTTCAGGGGATCCTGCAAGTGCTTTCGGCTAAGTTGGCAGAGCATCTGAGTAAGCCGGAATCTTACGTCATGACGGCTTTTGAACCAGATGTGGCCATGACGTTTGGTGGTACTTTAGATCCGGTGTGCTATATCGAGATTAAAAATGTCGGCGGCATGAGTCCAGCTCAAACTAAGTCCATGAGTCAAGATTTTTCTCAGGTGATTTATGAAAAGCTGAATGTACCCCAAAATCGCATTTATATTGAGTTCGCAGGTGCTCAAGGATCGATGTGGGGCTGGAATGGATCGACTTTCTAACAAGGGAAGGTTCATCTTAAGATAAGGATTAAGAAACCATGTTTTTTAGAAAAACATGGTTTCTGGGCAAAAGCGCGATCGCCCGGTTCAGGGATGGATAGCTATAACCGGTCCGACACGCTCCGGGCCCCCTCCGCTGCTGAAAATTGAGGTATAAGTTGAAATGATTGAATCAGAGATACTCGAAAAATTGCAAGAAACATCAATAGTCGATCGCATCCAAATTATTGAAGCAATTCTGCGATCGGTCAAGAATGATATGCGTAAGGCTTCGGAACAACAGATTTTACCTGGGCAGTATCCCCTCAGAGGAAAAGTGATTCGCTATGACGATCCCTATGAACCGGCGGTAGCAGCAGAAGACTGGGAGGCACGAACATGATCGTTCTAGATACTCATATCTGGATTTGGTGGGTTGATGAGAATCCTCAACTGTCTCCCCAAAACCGGAAGATTATTCAAGCCCATCAAACAAGCGGTCTAGGAATCAGCATCATTTCTTGCTGGGAAATTGCCAAATTAGTCGAGAAAAATAAACTCAATTTGCAGTGTTCTGTAGAAGAATGGCTCGAACTTGCCTTAAATTACTCTAATGTTCAATTGCTGGAATTAAGCATCCCAATTATCATTCAATCTACTCGACTATCTGGATTTCATGCCGATCCAGCAGACCAGATAATCGTCGCAACGGCTAAGGTTTACAGTTCATTATTACTTACTCAGGATCGAAAAATATTGAATTATTCTAAAGTAAAAACATTTTCATAAACAGGATGATTATTAAAACACAGTTATGTTTATTCAAGACTTTAATTATAGTCAGGTAGATTATACCCAAGAACGCTATGAGTAGCTATACAGAACCCCATGAGACGATGCTGTAAAAAAATTTAATCGTTTTAGCTTGGCAATAGCAGGTTGATAGACTAGCGATCGCCCGCTTGTTCGCGCTTCGTGGTTAGGTTGGGTAACAAACGTAAACCCAACCGACTATTCTATCTTTTTCCGAGTAATCTTTTGATTTCTGAGGATGATACGGATATCACATTTTTGTTTTTTCAACAGGGCTACGCTACTCCTGCTCCTTCCACCGGCAGAGCTAAATCAAGTGTTTGCACAAAATTAACTAACCGTTTTCCTAGTTGTTGTAAGATGGCGTCTCCGTTATGATAACCAATGGTATCGTCGATCCGCGCAAATCTATCCAGGTTCAACAGCAGGAAGGGCACCTGTCTCTTGCTGGGGCCTGTTTGGGCGATCGCATCCCGAAAGTCTAGCTCTTCAGGAAACCCAATCCCATTATCCCTTATTTTCAGTATAATTTCTGAGTTATGCTGATGAAACTCTATCCAGATTTTACCAATCCTGCCATCGGCAAAAGCGTGCTTAAATATATTTGACACTAATTCGTTGACAATTAATCCACAGGGATGTGCGGTTTCAATATTCAGCATGATGGGGTCAATAGCCAACTCAAACTGAATCCGACCGTCCCAGGTGTTGTAGGATTCCCATAAGTTCTCCACCAAGGATTCCAGGTATTCGCCAAAGTTGACCCGCTCTAGAGCCGTAGAAAGATATAATTTTTCGTGAATCAGGGCCATTGAATGAATGCGATGCTGACTATCTTCCAGGATCTTGAGAGTTTCTGGGTCTTGGGTATAGTCTGACTGAAATTCCAGGATATTGGCAACCACTAGCAAGTTGTTTTTGACGCGATGGTGAATTTCCTTCAGCAGCAGTTCTTTCTCTTGGAGGGAAGCTTGCAGCTGGGCCTCGGCTTCGACGCGGTAGGTAATATCAATCTCTACAGAGACAGCTGCGGTGCCTTGTTGATACTTCTGAGCCACGAGGAGGTAATGCCTGGTAGAGTCATTAACTTGTAACTCAATTGTAGCTTGGCTAGTAGCTATATTCGGGTCTTGCAGAAACTGACGCATAAATTCAGCAAACCCACGACGGCTTTCCATAAAGCCCAGTTTTTGACCGACAAAAGCTTCTGGGGTCACGTTAAAAGCAGCAGCAAGATGCCGGTTCACTCCCAGGTATCGCAGATCGGAACTCACCCAGGAAACAAACCCAGGCACGGCATCCAAAACCGCTTGCAGTTGCTCTTGGGCCATCCGCCGCTCTAGTTCCACCCGCCTGGACTCGCTAATATCATTTTGTAAGCCCAGGAAATGGGTGAGGGTGCCATTAGCATCGTAAATCGGTGAAATGCTTAACTGGTTCCAGAACAGGGTGCCGTCCTGGCGGTAGTTGCGCAAGATCGCCGTGCAGCTTTCTCTGGCTTTAATCGCTGCCCGCAGTCGGTCTAATTCCGGTTGGGAGTGGTCGTCGCGTTGCAGAAAACGGCAGTTTCGCCCCACTACTTCCTCTGCAGTGTAACCTGTCATTTGCTCGAAAGCTTGGTTGACAAAAATAATGGGCATGTCGGGCTGTCTGGCATCGGCAATGACTATGCCATTGCTGCTGGCGGCGATCGCCCGTTCGAGCAGCCGCAATCTTTCTTCCACCCGTTTGCGTTCGGTGATGTCGCGAGAAACTGCGACAATTTCTCGCACGGTGTGCTGGTTGATTTTCCCAGATATTTTCTAGAGCACACTGAGTCCCCAGCAGTTGGTTCATCTGCCCTAGCACTTCTACCAGTGGCCTGCCCCGATAACTGCCGGTACAGCAATAGCTATCCCTAATTGCGATAAAAGTTTACAGTTCTTCATATTTTGTCCCTTGAAACCTCGTAAATCCGTTGATTGTTGGCCCTGTTGTTTAAAAAAATGTTGCATCAGCGACCCATCCTCTCCGTAATCGGCTAAAACAGAAAAGGAATGTGGAGGCAAATGATATGACTACTATTTCTAATCTTGACCTCAAAAGCCCCAAGTGGCAAACGATCGTCCTTTTCACCTTGGGCTTCTGGCTGAGTAGCTGCCTGGTTTTGGATTTCGTGATTATGCCCAGTATGTATACGGCGGGTATGATGAGTACACCGGGATTTGCCATAGCTGGCTATTCGGTGTTCTGGCTATTTAATCGCATTGAGTTACTCTGTGCAGCTTTGGCACTGACAGGTTTGCTAGTTTTAAGTATAACTATTCAGATATCGCCAAGCAAAAGCTGTACTGCTATTATCCTATCTGTACTACTTCTGGCTGTTGCCTTGATTGATACCTACGGTTTGACCCCTCAGATGAGTGCTATGGGACTGGATCTGAATCTGTTTGAACCGGCTGAGGATCTCCCGGCTGGGATGATGCAGATGCAGTTCGGTTATTGGGCATTGGAACTGTTGAAGCTCGTGGCTTGCGGCGGGATACTTAATTTGTGCTATCCCGGTCAGATGCAAGAGTCGTAAGAAAATAAGTTTTCTTTGATTAAGAAACCTTATTTTCTCGTTCCCAGGTAGAACCTGGGAACGGGTCTTCTGAGGCTCCCGCCGACCATAAGCGCATCCGTGCAAAGTCAAGTCTGGAATATGTTTAATAAAACGGTATTACTTATGACTGGAGGCAGAGCCTCCAGAGTGCGTTCCCTGCCAGAGACAGGGAACGAGGGAAAACGAGGGAAATGGTATTATTCATGATTGGAGGCAGAGCCTCCAGAGCGCGTTCCCTGCCAGAGACAGGGAACGAGGGAACGAGGGAATTAGCAATTGCTCAATTTTATATTTCCCGGTTGAACCGGACCATTTCCCACGATCGCCCGCCATACACCCCTTCGATCTGCTGCTGGCAACAGGCGATCGCGAAGTCGTTTAATTCTTCCGCTTCAATACCATACAAGTCACCAAACACATCTGCTTGTACCCGACAGAAGCGAGGGCGATCGGGATATATCTGACATTCTCTGGTAGAGTGGTCGAAGTTAACGCACCAGCCATCACCACCCACCAGAGACAGATATAGTTCTAACTCTTCTGGTGATAAATACTCTTCTAGGTCTGGCCGATCGGCTGGATCCAGCTGGCAGCAGGCTCCACATTGTTTTACGCAACGCCAAGTTCCCATCTTCTGTTAGTTGTCAGGAGGATCTACCTATTATTTTACCACAGATATTTATTTTGTCAATTATTTAGCTCGCCAGCCACAGACAAAAGTGGCGCCGGAAGCAGGAAGATAAAGTTTTGTAAAGTTGACGCTCGGCTTTGGGGCGATCGCCCAGTATAATGAGAAATTGGATTTTGGTTCGATCTGTGGGTTAATCAGGAAGGAACAATGGACTCGATCGCAAATATATTCAGCAACATTAATTTTGAATTAATCGCCCAACTGACCATGTTAGCGCTGGTGGTCGTCTCGGGACCGGTAGTCATCGTTCTCCTGGCGGCACGAGGGGGTGACATGTAGTCGGGAGTATGTCAGTTGTCAGTTGTCAGCACTGTCCCCGTCCAGAGCTAATTCTGTCGAGGAGCAAAAATACTTATTTACAAAGTTGACATGCTCCCGATGTAGTCGCTGGGTTGATGGTTGATGGTTGATGGTTGATGGTAACCCCCGCCTGCCCCAACTGTAGGGTGGGCACGCTCCGGGCCTCCTCCGCTGCCGGGACACCCCCGTTCAGGGTTTATTACCATACAATTGTCAATTATAGCATTTCCTCAGATTAGTGTGATACGATGTCGGAGATTGCGTCGGGGGGAGATGAAGTCGTGCCTCGCAACGCTGCGCGACTAATAAATCATAAGTTAGTCGCTAATCCCCCCTCGCAATGACAAGTAGGCAATTTTATATACTACATCAATTTGAGAAACGCTATAGCCATCAACAATTAGCTGTCACTGGGTAGTCGGACGCCGATTAATTCGAGTTCGACGCTGCGGTTGCCATTATAATTATTTTCTCGCAGTTTGTAGGCAATGTCAACTTGGGCTGGTAAGGGAAAGTATTCTCCCCATCGCCAGGCGATCGCCTCTCGGATCCTAGTTTCCATCTTAGTTCCCGATCCTGTCTCCTGCCCTAAAGTTAACTTCAGATGACTTTTGCCGACAATTTTTTGTTTAAAGACCCGGACGTTGGGGGTCCAAAATATCGGGGCCGAGTTTTCTATGCCGCAAGGATGCAGGGCATCGATTTGCTGATATAATTCTAGATTAATTTGATGAAAGCTGGCTGGGCTGTCAATCTTGACCAAGGGTCTTAAATGTTCGGGTTGCAAGCATCTGTAAGCAAATTCTCGCAGGCGAGTTTGAAAGGCTTCTAGATGTTCGGCCCGCAGAGAAAAGCCCCCCGCTGCTTGGTGTCCGCCATATTTTCCCAATAAATTATCGCAGTATTGTAAAGCCTGAAAGACATGAAATTCCGGAATTCCTCTGGCAGAACCACGCAAGTGAGAGTCAGTTTCATAGGTGCCGAGAAAGACGGGGACGCCGTAACGTTCTACGAGGCGGGAGGCGACTATCCCAATTACTCCATGATGCCATTGGGGTTGGACAATGACTAAGACTCTCTCTTGTTGGCAGTTAATTTGGTTCTCGGCACACCAGGCGATCGCCTCCTGTTCAATTTGGGCGCACATCTCCTGACGCTTCTTGTTCAGTTGTTCGCATTGCCTTGCCCTTTCCCTTGCTATCCCTTTGTCAGTTGTGGTCAGCAGTTCGATCGCGATCTGGGGGTCCGCCAGACGCCCGACGGCATTGATCCTCGGCCCCAGGCGAAAGCCAATATCTTCGGGTCTTAGGGAGTGCTGCTGATTGACTCCAGAAACGCCGATTAAGGCTTGCACTCCCGTAAGCTGGGATTGGGATAGATGTTGCAATCCCCGTTTCAGCCAGCGGCGGTTGACTCCTGTTAAGGGCGCTAAGTCGGCAATGGTTCCGAGGGTGAATAGTTCCAGGGATGTTTTGTATAGTCCGTCCTCTTTTCCTAGCTGCTGGGCTAGTGTTACGGCTAAGATGTAGGCGATACCCACTCCCGCTAGTCCCCGATAGGGCGATGCTGCTGATATTAACTTGGGGTTGAGTATGGCATTGGCAGGGGGTAGTTGGGGTGGGATGTCGTGATGGTCGGTGATAATTACTTTTATACCAATCTCACGCGCTCTCTGGACGGGTTCGACGGCGCTAATGCCGTTGTCTACTGTTAAAATTAGCTTTACGCCTTGGGTGTGGAATTCTTCCACAATGCGGTTGTTGATGCCGTAGCCTTCCTTCATGCGGCTGGGTATGGCATAATCTACTCTTGCCCCTAGGTATCTTAAGGCCCGCAGCAGCAAGGCGGTGCTGGTCATGCCGTCCGCGTCGTAGTCCCCGCAAATGGCGATCGCCTCAGTAGAGGCGATCGCCTCTTGCAGCAGTTCTATACTCAAAGCTAAATCTGGGAACTCCTCTAGAGGATGAGGCAACAGGAGTGAATCTGGATCTAAATATAATTTGGCTTCTGCTGGCGTCTGAATGCCGCGATTAATCAGCACTTGGGCTAGCAGGGGTGGGAGTCCCGTTGCTTGGGCTAACTGGTGGATCTTGCTTGGCAAGATCGGATATATGTGCCATCGCTGGTTGGGGAGGTGAAACGATCTGCTGTCTTTTACATGCATCGAAGCTTCCTCAAATTTACAGTTTACCAATAATTGCTCATTGTTTCTTGCTAATTGCTAATGGAGCAGCAAAGGAGAATCACAGGCAAATCTTTCCACTAATCCCTCAAACGACTCAACATTCTAAGCTGCGGCAGTTGCCTGCCAGAGTCAGGGAACGAGAGATTGTGGGTAATTGAGAATATTACTTCATTAGTAAAGGCATCGTCTGAGCTTGGCGGAGAGATTGGATAGTGCCGATCGCCTGCTGGGCCACTCGATCGATTTGGTCTTTGGTATTAAAGCGTCCGATACCAAAGCGCAGGGAAGCAAAAGCCAATTTTTCATCTCTACCCAGGGCGAGGATCGCGTGGGAGGGAGCAATTTTGGTGGAGGTACAAGCGGCACCAGAGGACACTGCGACTGTGGGTTGCAATCCCAATAATAGGGCGGAACCATCCACCCCGGCGATGCTGACATTCAGGTTTCCCGGGAGTCGGGTTTCGGGATGTCCGTTCAGATAAATTCCCTCTAACTCACTCAAATGCTGCCATAATCTCTGTCGCAGTTCGGTGAGGCGTTTCGTCTCGGATGGCATTTCCGCAAGTCCTAATTCTACTGCTGTGGCGAACCCGACAATTTGGGGAGTATAAAGAGTACCAGAACGCATACCCCGTTCCTGTCCGCCCCCATGCAGTTGGGGAGCAATTTTGACTCTGGGGTGGCGGCGACGGACGTATAATGCGCCAATGCCTTTGGGTCCGTAAACTTTGTGCGCGGTTAAGGACATTATATCGATCTGCATGGTTTGCACGTCCAGAGGAATTTTCCCGATCGCCTGTGCTGCGTCAGTATGGAAAAGCGATTTATGGTGACGACAGAGTGCGCCTATTTCCGCCAAAGGTTGGATAACGCCAATTTCATTATTGGCCGCCATGACAGAAACCAGAATAGTATCGGGACGGAAAGTTTTTTCCAGTTGAGAGATGTCGATTAAGCCATCCCTGCGGACAGGGAGATAAGTGACTTCAAACCCCAGGGACTCCAGGTATTTGCAGGGGTCGAGAACTGCGTTATGCTCTGTTTCCAAAGTAATAATGTGACGCCCTTTGCTAAAATAGGCTTCAGCCACTCCTTTAATGGCCAAATTGTTGGCTTCCGTGGCGCCGCTAGTGAAGACGATTTCTTCTGGGGCGGCGTTAATGGCGTCGGCGATGGTTTGGCGAGACTTTTTCACCGCTGCTTCTGCTTCCCAACCGTAAGCATGGGTAATGCTGGCGGGGTTGCCAAAATGTTCTGTGAAATAGGGTAGCATGGCCGCCAGCACGCGATCGTCTAAGGGGGTAGTGGCGTGACAGTCCAGATAGATGGGACGAGTAGACATGGTTAGCGATTACGGTATACAATTCATTTCTAGATTAGTCTCATGGTCCGCCTTCAAACCCCCGCGTTACCAGGCGGGAGCCAGGTTTCGAGGCGCCAAGTCGGTTAAAACAGACTAATAACATAATGCGGTAAGGACGCTATTAATGTCAAGCATGGGGATTTTATCTGACGAGTCGATTTTTTCAAGATTTTCAGAACATTATACGATTCATTCTCCCGACGATCGGAATACTCTCTTCGCTGTCAGCCCGCCTCTGGTTCAAACCAGAGGCTAATAGCTCAAGTCGGTTGAAACCGACTAATATCATGTCCGATAAATACCCTAACATAAAAATTCGATCATCTGTAGGTTGGGTAGAGGCACGAAACCCAACCAAACCCCAACCTATATCTATGGTATTAAGGTCAAGCCTGGTGATTTTCTCTGACGAGGTGACAGATTTTTTTCAAGATTCTCAAAACAGTATACAATTCATTCTCGCGAGTATTAAAGAGTGTGAACTTATCGGACAAAGCATACTGGGTGTTGTCTTGCTTGGATAACTTGATAAACAAGAAATTATTGCCATTGGTCACTAAACCATAAACTGTGGGAGTTGGATTGGGGTTTGCTATCATAGAGAATAATGCTTGGGGGATGCCGTTGAGCAAGGATAAGCCGGCGTTTTTAGATTCGATCGCCAGTAACCAGAAATGGTCTTGCAACACAATTATATCAAGGCGACCGCGCACGATTTCATCTTCGTCTGCTACAGCAAGCTCAACTGTCTGTTCATCTAGGATATCAAAGGGAAGTTGATAGAAATCAGTCCAGGCTAGCATGGGACCGAGTGTTGCCATTTTCACCAGATTTTCCGATATTTGGCGGCCCTTGACCAAGCTGAGACAATTGAGTTTGACTCTGTCTAGCGCTTGTTTTTCCAACTCAGTGATGTCTGGCAGGTTCTCGTTCCACTCGGGAAAGAATTGTTCATCTTCAGTCTGGGTGAGGCCAAATTTGCTTTCAACATCAATGATGTTCAGTTTTTGGGCAGGGATTACTTCTACCATAGTAAGATAACTCCGATCGCATCTACATTAGATTGTATCACATCTTGACCGAGATAGCATAGCTAGCGAAACAAAAACGACAGTGCTTATGAATTTTGACCCAAAAATCTCAAAATGTGCTTGGCAATTTACAAGTTTATGTTCATAATAAATTTATTGGCTATCAAGTAGAGATGCGTCGCGTCTCTACCTTTCTGGCGGGAATTGTTAGGTGAAAATTATTGGATGGCAAAATCGGTGTACTTGCGCATGGAGGGGGGATAAAATGCTAAGACTATGTCCTGTTTGGGAACTCCCAATTCTACTAAGGCATTGGCAATTCCGTCTTCCGTGCCATCTTGGTGAATCCAGATTTTACCATCTTTAATAGCTAAATGTAGCACGCAACCATAGTTACGCATCTCGCGCTCCGTCCACCCCACATGTACTAACTGATAGCGATCGCGTTGCAGATCGAATATCAGTTGCTTCTCAAATTCGCATTCAGTAGAGTTAGAGGCCGATCGCTGCACCTTTTCTGTGAGTAGCTGTTGAATGTACTGCCGATACTGTTCTACTGCCATAGAGTAATTACCTCCCGATCTGGATCGTAAATCACAAGACGCAACTGACTGCGTCGAACGGCGGTTTGAATGAACTGCAAGCTGAAAAAATCTGCGTATATTTTCACGGGAACTGCAAGGTACAGCACCCGTTCTGGATCTTTTTCTGACAAGGCATAGAGATAATCTATGTATTGCCCGTGTGCGGCATGGAACTCGGAAATAAGCGATCGACCGAGGAAGCTTTTGATTTCAACTGCGATTTTACTGCCGTCCCGTTCTGCACCAATAAGTTGCTCTGCTCCCAAATCGATGTACATTTCCACGCCACCCACCGATATTTCATAGGGGTCGTGGGTGATGCTCCAACCATCCTTTTGGAGTGCAACTTTCACAGCGTTATAAAAGATGTCTTTGGCCATGTCTTATCTGCTGCATCTACTATATTGTATCTCATCTTAGGGGAGATCCTCTTCGTGCCCCTCGTTGCTAGTTTCTAGCTAGCAACGTTTCCAGGAGGCAGAGCCTCAGAATGTACGTTCCCTGCCAGAGTCAGGGAACGAGTTCGTGAGTCAACGATCGCTCTTATACTGAAGAACTGCGCGTCCTTTACCGATCTGCCTGTCGGCCTGTATAGCCCATTATCTGGACATTTATGTAATCGAGGAGAAAAATACAGCATTTCAAGTTGATTCGCCTTATCTTGTAGACATAGATATCTAAACCTTGCCTAATCAACTATGGAATCTTTAGCCTACAGTCTCTTGGCCTTGAGCTACGAAGCTATTGCTCACTCAAGTATCCCATCTGTAGGATAATGGATAAGGTCGAATGACTTTCCCAGGCTCCCGTCGGGGAACGAGAAGTATTGTTAGATACAAATGTCCTAACTAGATTGGCGATCGTCAACGGGAAATGATAGTATCAGAGATCGAACCCCTACCCGCAGAAGTAGTGCATCTCATTGCTGCCAGTGAGGTGATAGACTCCATGGCCGCAGTGGTGCGAGAATTGGTCGAAAATGCCCTGGATGCGGGGGCGACCCGGATCGCGATCGCACTAGAACCCGAGACCTGGGGAATGACGGTGGCGGATAATGGCTGGGGGATGGACAGAGATAACTTGCGACAAGCGGCAACGGCCCACAGCACGAGTAAAATCCATCACTGCGATGACCTGTGGAAAATTACCAGTTTGGGGTTTCGCGGGGAAGCTTTGCATAGTATCGCCCAGTTGGCAGAGTTAGAGATTTGCAGTCGCCCGGCATCGGGAACTGAAGGGTGGCGGATCTCCTACAATGCTTTGGGAGAACCGATGCAAGAAGAAAGAGTGGCGATCGCCCCCGGGACGATAGTATACGTGGACAACCTGTTTGGGACGCGGGCGATCGGTCGCCAAGGATTGCTATCTCCAGCACAGGAGTTACGGCAAGCGCAAAATACGATCCATCAAATAGCCCTGTGCCATCCCCAGGTGACCTGGCAGGTGAAGCAGTCAGAAAGATGTTTGTTGACCATCAGTCCGGGTGCCACGGCGAAAGCAGTTATGCCCCAGTTGTTGCGGAACGTCCACTGGCATGACTTGCAACAGTTGCTAGTGGAAGTGCCGCCGCCGCCAGAAAGCGAGACAGAGGAGAACCCGGGCAAGATTCAGTTGGTAATGGGATTGCCAGACAGGTGCCATCGGCGGCGTCCGGATTGGGTGAAGGTGGCCACCAATGGCAGGATTGTCAAAGCGCCAGAGTTAGAGCAAACTATATTAGCAGCTTTCGGACGCACCTTGCCCCGCGATCGCTACCCGGTCTGCTTCCTACATCTGTTAATTTCGCCCAAATTCATCGACTGGAACCGCCATCCTGCCAAAACCAAAATCTACTTACACGAACTAGAATACTGGCAAGCACAAATTCAAGGGGCGATCGAACAAGCATTGCGCCTGACTCCCGAGAATTTACCCGTAGCGTTCCATCAAGAACGGGTAGGAAAACTGATCGCAGATTCTGGCGCTGAAATTGATTACAGTCTCGCAACTGAGAACCCCTCCGATACCTCACTCCTGGAACTGCGAGCGATCGCCCAGGTTCGCAATACCTATATTGTAGCAGAACATCCCGGGGGCATGTGGTTAGTAGAACAGCATATTGCCCACGAACGAGTTCTGTACGAAAAGTTGCGCGATCGGTGGTTGCTTGTGGACTTAGAACCACCGGTAATACTCTCTCAATTAACGGCTGCCCAACTAGAACAACTAGGGCGTTTAGAGATAGAAGTAGAACCCTTCGGGGAGCAAATTTGGGCAGTCCGCAGCGCCCCAGAAATGCTGCACCAACGAGAAGATTGTTCCGAGGCGATCGTGGAACTGAGTTTAGGAGGGGACTTACAAGCAGCGCAAGTTGCGACTGCTTGTCGGAGTGCCATCCGCAATGGAACTCCTCTGACTTTACCAGAAATGCAAAGCATTTTAGACCAATGGAAATGCACGCGCAACCCGCACACCTGTCCCCACGGACGCCCGATTTACCTATCATTAGAAGAAACTGCTTTGGCCCGTTTCTTCCGGCGTCATTGGGTGATTGGCAAGAGTCATGGAATTTAATTATTAATTGCGATTTGGCGGCCTTGAATAACTGCACTGACAGTCTGACTCCAAGGACCCCCCTCCCCAACCGCGCCCTCCCAGGCGGAGCCCGGGAAGGAGAGGAATAAGGCCTTACATCATGCCGAAAGATTGCAGGTGCTCATTAATTGCCGAAGCAGTAGTACGAGTGGCATCCTCGCTTACTGCACCCGAGATCAAATCCTGATCAGAGAACCCGAGAGCATGGCGCATGAATAAAATGCCATCAGTTAACGCCCCTGCCGTGCCATTGCCATCTACATCTAACATAGTGTCCCCCATTTCGTCCAAGTAGGTAACAATTTCTGATGTATCGCGAGTGGCACCTTCACTTACAACACCTTCAGTCAAAGTCTCTCCCCTGAACCCGAAGAGATAACGTATGGCTACAAGACCGTCAGTTAACGCATCTATAACTCCATTCCCATCAATGTCCAGTGCAGGTGATGGAGCAGGTGATGGAGCGGGGGAGGTTAATGCAATGGAACTGGGGACAAAGTTGCTATTTGCAGGCAGGTCATCTGAGTTGGCACCAAAGTTGATCTGTGTCCCTGAAAACCCTGGTAGCGCTGTGAAGTTGGCCGTGTAAAGGGTAGGATTAGGACTGTTGGGCCAATTTCCGTTAGCATCTACCCAAGCTTGCAGGATGTATTTGTCTGTGCTGGGGTCGCCGTCCAAACCCCCGTTGGTAATCGGATCGTCCAAGACTGCACTTATAGGTTGTGCGCCCAAAGGAAAGTGCTCGGTCAGACCAGTGACTGGATCAAATGCTACTTGAGAACTGTCCCAATGCATTTGAAAGACTATTCCTGTGGTGGGAGTTTCCGCAGGTTCAGTAGAGTAGTTGACATCAAAGCTGACACTTGTGTTTGGTTCTACTGCTTTGGTCGATTCAGAAGGGGTGACTTTCAGTTGAGTGACTTCTTCTGTAGTTGCCTTCTGAACTTGAACTACATAGATATTCTCAACGCCATTGGGGTCAAATCATTGCTGCCGTCGCCGTTGATGTCGATGCTGTCCCGGAAACTTCCTGCAGCCCACACATTACCATTGCTGTCGGCGGCTATGACATCGCCATAGTCACTATCGCTACCGCCGATATTATAGGCCTGAACCAAATCCACATTGCTGGAGAACTTGGCTACATAGCTATCATGTTCGCCATTACTGGTCAAATCATTCTCGCCGTCGCCGTCGAGGTCCATGCTTTCATGGAAAGATCCTGTAACCCACAGATTATCATCGCTATCGATGGCTATGGAAGAGGCAATGTGAGGGACTAAGATATCATCGTTATCGATGTCTATGCTGCCATGGTGACCGAGTTTTAAGGCCTTGACGAAATCACCATTGCTATCGAACTTGGCTAAATATTCATCAGTGGCCCAAGGATAATCTTTTGAGCCATCGGTCAAATCATTGGTGCCGTCTCCGTCGATGTCGATGTTGCCCTGGAAACTCCTAACACCCACGCATCACCATTGCTGTCGGTGGCTATGTCAAGGCTGTAGTCATAATCGCTACCGCCGATATTTTTGGCAAAGAGCAAAGCCCCCTCCGAGTCGAACTTGGCTACATAGCCATCATCTGAGCCATTACTGGTCAAATCATTTCTCCGTCTTCGTCGATGTCGATGCTGCCGGTGAAAGATCCTGTAGTCCACACATGATCATCCTTGTCGATGGCTATGCCATCACCAACGTCATCACCGCTACCGCCGATCTGGAAGACGTTGACCAAATCCCCCTCTGAGTTGAACTTGGCGAAATAGCTATCTCGACCATTCCAGGACGGCATTATTGGTCAAATCATCTTCTCCGTCTCCGTCGATGTCGAGGTGGTAGTAGAAACTTCCTTTAGTCCACACATTATCTTTGCTGTCGATGGCTATGCTCTTGCCCGATTCAGTGTGATCAGTATAACGTCCGTGGATCTCTAAGGCCTGAACAAAGTCTCCCTCCGAGTTGAACTTGGCTAAATAGTGACTCCCATAACTATCTGAACTGGTCAAATCATCTTTTCCGTCTCCGTCGATGTCGATGCTGCCATGGAACCCTCCTAACACCCACGCATTATCATTGCTGTCGGTGGCTATGCCTATGCCCTTGTCTGGGAGTAAAATCTCAGTATTGCCGAAATCATAGGCCCGAACCAACTTCCCTTCAGAGTCGAACTTGACTACATAGCTATCGAAAGAGCCATTACTGATCAAATCATCTTCTCCGTCGCCGTCGAGGTCGATGCTGCCCCCGAACTCTCCTGTAATCCAGACATCACCATTGCGGTCGATGGCTATGTCCTTGACTTCCCCCCCCCACTGCTACTGCTGATCTGGAAGGCAACCTGATCCATTACTGTTGATTCCATCTTTTTGAACCTCATCTTTGGTGAACTCTTCTACCTCTCCCAATCCCCACCCCCCCAACCTGTTACTATCCTCCCTCGCTTTCCGCTTTATCCGGATTATATGAGAGGATTTCCTTGGACGTTGAGGTCATTTATACCGTTCAACTCAGTTGGTACTGGACCTTCCAGAGAATTGTTTTGCAACCACAGTTTTGTTAGGTTGCTGAGGTTCCCTAGCGAGTCGGGTATTGTCCCCGTTAGATTGTTATGGTCCAGGTAAATGTTTTGCAGCTCGGTGGCGTTCCCCAATTCCCATGGGATGCTGCCACTCAGGGAATTGCTCCCCGCCCATAATTCCTGCAGGTTGCTCAGGTTCCCCAATTCAGGGGGAATCGAACCACTCAAGGAGTTCTTTCAGTTTCAACCACGTTAAATTACGTAGGTTCCCCAATTCAGGGGGAATGTTACCTGTTAGGGAATTTGGTCCAACCACAGGTGTGTCAAGTTGTCTAGGTCCCCTAATTCAGGGGGAATGTGCCGCTCAGGTTTTTGCGGTCCAGATCTATTTTCTGCAAACCGGTCAGCTTGCTTAACTCAGAAGGGAGCGCCACGGCTCACCCCGGCTGTGAGTTCCGTCACTCGGGATTTCTCGGCTGTCACCCCATCTCAACCTGTTACAGCACTAGCAAGGGGGACGGAACCATGTTCCTCATCACTGACGCGGATATGGTTGGAGTGCGGTCGAAATTCCAATAGCGATTACCGGGACCATTGATATCCTTCAGGACTCCATAATCGCTGGCGTTGATGAGGTAAAGCCAGAACCAGAGCTCTTAAAGGACACCGAATATTAAACTTATCCGTTACGGAGCCTCCCGCATCATCTGATGCAGTTACGGTTACAAGAGAATTGCTCTTAGCATTCAGGAACATTAGCAGCAGTATCCCAATCAGGCGTGCCACTAATCACCCCAGTAATGGGAGTCAATGGTTAACCAGTCTGGCAAACCGCTAGCGCTGTAACTGGTAATATTATCGTTGATATCGCCAAAGTTCCCGCTGATATCTATGCTGAGGTTGTGATTGCGAGTGGAGTTCCTGTCGTATTCTACGACAGCATCCACGTCCTCGATCGGAACTCCAACATAGGGTGGATTCTCCAACCGTTTGGTTGCCGATAAAGCTTCGACACTTGCGGGTAGATCGCCGGTTAGGTGGTTACCTTGGAGCCAGAGGTTCCGCAGGTTTGTGAGGTTGCCGAGCTCCGGCGGGATGCTGCCGGTGAGCTCATTATCCCACAGAAAGAGATTTTGCAAAACTAGTAAGGTTGCCCAACCAGG
>JACONN010000005.1 GCA_014323675.1 Hormoscilla sp. GM7CHS1pb
TTCCCCCCCCCTCCCCAACCGCGCCCTCCCAGGCGGAGCCCGGAAGGAGAGGAATAAGGCCTTACATCATGCCGAAAGATTGCAGGTGCTCATTAATTGCCGAAGCCGTAGTACGAGTGGCATCCTCGCTTACTGCACCCGAGATCAAATCCTGATCAGAGAACCCGAGAGCATGGCGCATGAATAAAATGCCATCAGTTAACGCCCCTGCCGTGCCATTGCCATCTACATCTAACATAGTGTCCCCCATTTCGTCCAAGTAGGTAACAATTTCTGATGTATCGCGAGTGGCACCTTCACCTACAACACCTTCAGTCAAAGTCTCTCCCCTGAACCCGAAGAGATAACGTATGGCCACAAGGCCGTCAGTTAATGCATCTATAACTCCATTCCCATCAATGTCCAGTGCAGGTGATGGAGCAGGTGATGGAGCGGGGGAGGTTAATGCAATGGAACTGGGGACAAAGTTGCTATTCGCAGGCAGGTCATCTGAGTTGGCACCAAAGTTGATCTGCGTCCCTGAAAACCCTGGTAGCGCTGTGAAGTTGGCTGTGTAAAGGGTAGGATTAGGATTGTTGGGCCAATTTCCGTTAGCATCTACCCAAGCTTGCAGGATGTATTTGTCTGTGCTGGGGTCGCCGTCCAAACCCCCGTTGGTAATCGGATCGTCCAAGACTGCACTTATAGGTTGTGCGCCCAAAGGAAAATGCTCGGTCAGACCAGTGACTGGATCAAATGCTACTTGAGAACTGTCCCAATGCATTTGAAAGACTATTCCTGTGGTGGGAGTTTCCGCAGGTTCAGTAGAGTAGTTGACATCAAAGCTGACACTTGTGTTTGGTTCTACTGCTTTGGTCGATTCAGAAGGAGTGACTTTCAGTTGAGTGACTTCTTCTGTAGTTGCCTTCTCAACTTGAACTACATAGATAGCATTAACGCCTTTACTGAAACTAGGGCCATTACTGGTCAAATCATTGCTGCCATCGCCGTTGATGTCGATGCTGTCCCGGAAACTCCTGTAGCCCACACATTACCATTGCTGTCGGCGGCTATGTCAACGCCAACGGCACCATCGCTACCGCCGATCTTTAAGGCCTGAACCAAATTTCCCGAAGAGTCGAACTGGGCTACATAGCTATCGATGAAAGAGCTATCGCTAGTCAAATCATTGTTGCCGTCTCCGTCGAGGTCGATGCTGCCCCGGAACTGTCCTGTAACCCACAGATGATCATTGCTATCGATGGCTATGGCTTCGGTATGGTCGGCTTCGCCATGCTCACCGATCTTTAAGGCCTTGACGAAATCACCATTGCTCGAGAACTTGGCTACATATTCATCAATGGGAAAAGGATACTCTTTTGAGCCATCGGTCAAATCATTGGTGCCGTCTCCGTCGATGTCGATGTTGCCCTGAAACTGTCCTAACACCCACACATCACCCTTGCTGTCGGTGGCTATGTCAAGGCTGTAGTCCTGATCCTGACCGCCGATATTTTTGGCAAAGAGCAAAGCCCCCTCCGAGTCGAACTTGGCTACATAGCCATCATCTGAGCCATTATTACTGGTCAAATCATCTTTTCCGTCTTCGTCGATGTCGATGCTGCCGGAGAAAGAGCCTGTAGTCCACACATGATCATCCTTGTCGATGGCTATGCCATGACCAACGTCATCACCGCTACCGCCGATCTGGAAGACGTTGACCAAATCCCCCTCTGAGTCGAACTTGGCGAAATAGCTATCTCGACCGCCGCCATTATTGGTCAAATCATCTTCTCCGTCTCCGTCGATGTCGAGGTGGCGCCAGAAACTTCCTTTAGTCCACACATTATCTTTGCTGTCGATGGCTATGCTCTTGCCCGATTCAGTGTGATCAGTATAACGTCCGTGGATCTCTAAGGCCTGAACAAAGTCTCCCTCCGAGTTGAACTTGGCTAAATAGTGACCATCACGATCTGAACTGGTCAAATCATCTTTTCCGTCTCCGTCGATGTCGATGCTGCCATGGAACCCTCCTAACACCCACGCATTATCATTGCTGTCGGTGGCTATGCCTATGCCCTTGTCTGGGAGTAAAATCTCAGTATTGCCGAAATCATAGGCCCGAACCAACTTCCCTTCAGAGTCGAACTTGACTACATAGCTATCGAAAGAGCCATTACTGATCAAATCATCTTCTCCGTCGCCGTCGAGGTCGATGCTGCCCCCGAACTCTCCTGTAATCCAGACATCACCATTGCGGTCGATGGCTATGTCCTTGTCTTCCGCCCCCCCACTGCTACTGCTGATCTGGAAGGCAACCTGATCCATTACTGTTGATTCCATCTTTTTGAACCTCATCTTTGGTGAACTCTTCTACCTCTCCCAATCCCCACCCCCCCAACCTGTTACTATCCTCCCTCGCTTTCCGCTTTATCCGGATTATATGAGAGGATTTCCTTGGACGTTGAGGTCATTTATACCGTTCAACTCAGTTGGTACTGGACCTTCCAGAGAATTGTTTTGCAACCACAGTTTTGTTAGGTTGCTGAGGTTCCCTAGCGAGTCGGGTATTGTCCCCGTTAGATTGTTATGGTCCAGGTAAATGTTTTGCAGCTCGGTGGCGTTCCCCAATTCCCATGGGATGCTGCCACTCAGGGAATTGCTCCCCGCCCATAATTCCTGCAGGTTGCTCAGGTTCCCCAATTCAGGGGGAATCGAACCACTCAAGGAGTTCTTGTTCAGTTTCAACCACGTTAAATTACGTAGGTTCCCCAATTCAGGGGGAATGTTACCTGTTAGGGAATTGTGGTCCAACCACAGGTGTGTCAAGTTGTCTAGGTCCCCTAATTCAGGGGGAATGGTGCCGCTCAGGTTTTTGCGGTCCAGATCTAGTCTCTGCAAACCGGTCAGCTTGCTTAACTCAGAAGGGAGCGCACGGCTCACCCCGGCTGTGAGTTCCGTCACTCGGGATTTCTCGGCTGTCACCCCATCCAACCCGTTAACCTTTATAGCAAGGGGAACGGAACCATGACGCACATCACTGACGGGCATGTGCTCGCGGTCGGTGCTGAGATTCCAATAGCGATTACCGGGACCATTGAGATGCTTCAGGACTCCATAATCGCTGGCGTTGATGTAGTAATACCCAGAACGGAAAAAGGACACCGAGATATTAAACTTGTCCGTTACGGAGCCTCCCGCATCATCTGATGCAGTTACGGTTACAAGAGAATTGCTATCATCAGGATCAGCAGCAACATTAGCAGCAGTATCCCAATCAGGCGTGCCACTAATCACCCCAGTAATGGAGTCAATGGTTAACCAGTCTGGCAAACCGCTGACGCTGTAGCTGGCAATATTATCGTTGATATCGCCAAAGTTCCCGCTGATATCTATGCTGAGGTTGTGATTGCGAGTGGAGTTCCTGTCGTATTCTACGACAGTATCCACGTCCTCGATCGGAACTCCAACATAGGGTGGATTCTCCAACCGTTTGGTTGCCGATAAAGCTTCGACACTTGCGGGTAGATCGCCGGTTAGGTGGTTACCTTGGAGCCAGAGGTTCCGCAAACCGGTGAGGTTGCCGAGCTCCGGCGGGATTGCGCCGGTGAGCTCATTCTGCCACAGGTACAGGTTTTGTAAACTGGTTAGATTGCCCAACTCAGGGGGGATGGTCCCGGTTAGGGCGTTCGCAGACAACCCGAGGATCTGCAGGTTGGCGAGCTCACCCAACTCGGTCGGGATTGTGCCGGTGATCTCGTTGTTGTGCAGCCGGAGTTTCGTTAAATTACTCAGCTCACCCAGCTCAGACGGTATAGTACCGGTGAGGGAGTTGTTGGTTAAGCTGAGATTTCGTAATTGGTCAAGTCCACCCAGCTCAGGGGGGATGTTGCCGACCAGGTTGTTGTCGTCGAGTTTGATTTCCGTTACTCGCGAATCCTCAACCGTAATCCCATGCCAGGTGGCAACGACATCAGCATCGGGGGGGGTGTCGCTGGCGACGTTCCAGTTTTGCTTGTTTAACCAAGTTTGTCCGCCGGTCTGATTGTACAGGGCCCTTATGCCTAAATAGTCGGTGGCATTGATAGCCGTCATAGGCTTTTCCTCGTCTTTTGGAACTGAATACAGCCTAGCCAACCCGGTTGAGTTTCGTCAAGGGTTTTGAGAAATTTTTTTTCTTAGAGATGAAAATGCTGAAACCCATGTATATCAATAGTTTCGGCTCGGGAAAAAAATGTTTTTGTTATGTTTCGTACAGCTGCTTCTCTTCTATCATCTGCCGGTGGCGTTGCCGGTTCCTAAAGAAAGGGGGGGCGGGGAGAGGATCGGGCGGGGAGGGGATCTGGGCGGGCGGGGAGGGGATCGCCCTGTCAAAGCCCTGTATTGTTCTTGTAGCCATACCCGTTCCCACGGCTCCGCCTGGGAACGGGTTCGGCTGCGCCACGCTGCGTGATGGGGCGGCGAGGCACCAGATTAAACCAGATTGATAGTTTACCCAACCGAACCTTCTAACTTCAGGCTCAACAACCGGTCAGCTTCCACAGCAAATTCCATGGGCAACTGATTGAAAACATCCTTACAGAAACCACTAATCATCATCGAAATAGCGTCTTCTGCCGAAATGCCCCGCTGGGCGAAATAGAACAGTTGGTCTTCTCCAATCTTGGAGGTTGAAGCTTCATGTTCTACCTTACCAGTATTCTCTTGCACCTGGATATAAGGAAAAGTGTTCGCCTCAGCGTTATCGCCAATTAGCATCGAGTCGCACTGAGAATAGTTACGTGCCCCCTTTGCCTTCGGACCAACTTTCACCAAACCTCGATAGCTATTCTGGGAGTTGCCAGCAGATATCCCCTTAGAAATAATCGTGCTGCGAGTGTTTTTACCGATATGCACCATCTTGGTGCCCGTGTCAGCTTGCTGCTTATTATTGGTCAGGGCCACGGAGTAAAACTCGCCCACGGAGTTATCTCCCACTAATACACAACTGGGATATTTCCAGGTGATCGCCGAACCCGTTTCTACCTGGGTCCAGGAAATCTTGGAATTCACCCCTTTACACAATCCCCGCTTGGTGACAAAGTTGTATATCCCACCCTTGCCGTTGGCATCCCCAGCGTACCAGTTTTGCACTGTGGAGTATTTTATGTCGGCATTATCCAGGGCGACCAGTTCTACTACTGCGGCGTGCAACTGGTTGGTGTCGAACATGGGGGCGGTGCAGCCTTCTAGATAGGAGACCTCACTACCTTCTTCTGCGATAATCAGAGTACGCTCGAACTGTCCCGCGTCGCCGCTGTTGATCCGGAAGTAGGTGGACAACTCCATCGGGCATTTGGTATTTTTGGGGATATATACAAAGGAGCCATCGCTGAACACGGCTGAGTTGAGAGCTGCAAAGTAATTATCTCCCACTGGCACCACGCTGCCCAAATACTTTTCTACCAATTCTGGATATTCCTTTACCGCTTCCGAGATCGAGCAAAAGATTACTCCCTCCTTCGCCAGTTTCTCTCTGAAGGTGGTGGCGATCGAGACGCTATCGAAGACCGCATCTACGGCAACATTAGATAGACGCTTTTGTTCTGATAAAGGGATACCCAGCTTCTCGAAGGTTTCTAGCAGGGTGGGATCCACTTCATCGAGAGAATTCAGCTTTTCCTTTTTCTGTTTCGGCGCTGAATAATAGATAATGTCCTGATAGTCGATCGGGGGATAGGTGACATGGGGCCAAGTAGGTTCTGTCATCGTCAGCCACTTGCGGTAAGCTTTGAGGCGAAATTCCAACATGAATTCCGGTTCCTCTTTTTTAGCCGATATCAGGCGCACCACATCCTCACTCAAACCGCGAGGGATAGTATCCGTTTCAATATCAGTGACGAAGCCGTACTTGTAGGGTTGATTTACTAAGGTTTTAACGCTGGTAGCCATCTTGGTGTTCTCTCAATATTGCCAGGGAGTGGGAATGGGGTAAACTATGATACAATCGGGGCCTGCCAGTTACTGGCTAAATCCCGCAGCGTTGCGTTTACGAAGTGCGCGTAGCGCTGCGCTAGCGAAGCAATCCCCGACTGCCATCAATGACTGGTATAGGATCGAATTTCCTCGGCGGTGATGCTTTGCGTATCGCCAGCAAAGTCATTGTCTGGCGTCAGGAATAGCATGCAGTGGCATTCTTTACGTTCCCGCATGGGCACGCAGGGGCAATTCCAGTAGGCAGCTGCCGCTTCTGCCTGTTTGTCCTCGTAGTGACGGCAAGGACAGAGGGGCGCACCCAACTCATCCTTGTGCTTCGCTAGTCCTTCGACCACCACAGCGGTGACGCTGAGATCCGAGCAGAAGTAGGTACCGGTTCGCTGTGCGTATGTCTCCGAGAAGTGCCGCATGGCTTCCAGGCTCTTCTCTGTTCTTTGTTTGGTGCTGTTTGCCGTGTTCATGGAGCTGACCTATCTAAGAAACTGAGTATAATGAGTTAAACAACCTATTTGTTGCTTAACTCCTATCTTAGGATAGTTTAGCAACATATGTGTTGTTTAAGTCAAGTTTTTTTGCAGTGCGCCGGCGTAAAGCTTTGTGAAGATGATGACAACCACCCAGCAACCCTCCACCAAACAAGACATTCTACAATATTTACTCAAGCAAGGTCAAGCAACGACTCAGGAAATGGCCCAATATCTGGGGATTAGCCCCCAAGCGATCCGCCGTCACCTCAAGGATTTGCAGGCTGCTGGGTCCATCGACCACCAAGTGGCTGGCGGCAAAGGCACCGGTCATACCATGGGACGCCCCCAGTACCTCTATCAACTCAGCCGCCAGGGACGCGATCGCTTCGGTAATAGCCACGCCGAATTTGCGGTATCCCTGCTGGATACCCTGGCGGAGACGGTAGGACAAGACCAGGTAAGTTCGATCCTGCGCAAGCAATGGGAACGGAAAGCGAAGGTCTATCGCGATCGCCTGAGCGCCGGTTCATTGCGGGAGCGGGTGGCCACTTTAGTCGAACTGAGAAAAGCGGAAGGCTACATGGCAGAGTGGCATCCTGTGGAAACAGATGGCACCGTTCCGGAAAAATCAGAAAATGCTCCTAGCAGCCGGTTTATCTTGGTAGAGCATAATTGTGCCATTGCCGACGTGGCCTCCTCCTTTCCCACCGTCTGCGGTCACGAGTTAGAAATGTTTGCCACTGTACTGCCAGATTGCCAGGTGGAACGCACCCAGTGGATTATTGATGGAGAACATAGGTGCGGTTATTTAATCTCCCCGCGCTTAGAAGAGCAAGCTTCCTCAGCTTAGGATTTGGCTAGTGTAAATGTATCGGTAGTATAAATTACAGGGAAGCAGCACAAGAAATATTCGCTACCAAGCAATAGGAAGGTAGCGATCGCAGCCGCGAGGGGGAGGCAGGTTATGATTGATAAAGATCGCAAAACATTGGTTATGGGAGGAATGATAGCATGACGAATGCAGTCAGTATAAGGGACGAGGTAACATCGGAAATCATGTCCTTGGAGGACTTCCTCAACTATGATGATGGTACAGATGCTCGTTATGAGCTAGAGGATGGGAGATTACTGTTTATGTCAAGTGAGAGCGACTTAAATAGACGTATTGCTTCTTTTTTGTCTGCCTATTTTCTGCAACTAGGCATTCCGTTTTATCGGTTGAGGATTGGGATAGAAGTGGCGGTGAGTGGGAGGCGAACGTCAGTGCGACTCCCAGATTTTACGGTGATAACAGAGGAATTAGCCCAAGCATTGGAAGGGGCAAGTCGTTCGATCGTGATGCCCGATATGCCACCGCCGCAGTTGGCGGTGGAGGTAGTTAGCCCCGGACAGGAAAATGCAGATAGAGATTATCGCTACAAGCAATCGCAATACGAAGCCCGAGGAATTGCCGAATATTGGATCGTCGATCCGATCCAGAAGCAGATTACAGTATTGACTCTGGTGGATGGACTTTATGAAGAAGCAGTGTTTGCGGGGGATGATGCGATCGCCTCTGTTCTGCTGTCAGAATTGCCTCAAGAGCGGGCTAACAGCGAAGTGAGGGAATTTTAAATATATCAGTAGGATAAATTTCATGGAAGCAGGACCACAACCATCAGCGCAATTTTTAACCCCAGAAGAGTCCGCAGATGTAGACAAAGCTTTACTCTCTAGTTCTGAGAAGTTTTTGACTAGATTGACGATTTCATCTCTAAGACTATTGAAGCAGATCGCTGCCGATACAGAGGTTCCTATGGAAGAACTCACCCATCAGCAGGTGATTGACTGGTTTGAAAAAGATGGGAAAATTAGGCGCGATCGGGGAGTGGAGGCAGCGTTTCTGAAGTGGTAACCCGCTTTCCCACCGGCAGACTAACGCAGAATGATGGTGACTCTGAGGGGCTCCCTCAGCAACTCCCACTGAGATGACCAGAACTGTGAGGGGCTCCTATCCCACAGGGATGACGAAAATTGCTGGCGGATTACTTATTTATGACACTTGACATATATCTCAGGGATGATCTATAAGTGATGATACAGAATAGAGACCGATCGCGCCATGAATACAGAAGAACTGGTAAACTTTGCCGAGACTGCCATCTCCCGCCAAATGGGCGTATCTCTGAACGACCTGCAACAGTTCGTTTTGCGTGCATGTTGCCTAGACCAAAAAAAACCTACGATCGCATTGCCTCTGAATGCGGCTACTCTGCCAACTACCTGAAAAAGAAAGTCATCCCCCAGTTATGGCACCTGCTTTCACAGACCTTTGGGAAAAAAGTGACCAAAGCCAACTGTGGCTTGATTCTCAAAGAATGCCGAGAATCCATCTCCAAGACAAAAGTGAGGCCAGTAAAGCTAGAATCGCCAGAGAGACCTGTTTCCCTAGGGTCTCTTTTTTATATCGAGCGCCCGGTATTGGAGCAGAGCTTGTACGAGGAAATCCAGGAACCGGGGGCTGTAATTAGCCTGAAAGGGCCAAGTAAAATAGGCAAAACTACTCTTCTGACTCGAATACTGGCCCATGCCGAAAAACAGCACTACCATACCGTCCGTTTGAATCTGAATCGCGCCGGTAGCACTGTTTTGGGATCGCCAGTTCGGTTTTTCCGGTGGTTCTGCACCAACGCGACTCTACAGTTGGGACTCCAAGCTCGTCTGGAAGAGTTAGGCTCCTATTGGAATGAAGATCTCGGGGCTTTGACCAACTGCTATCTCTATTTCCAGAAGTATCTCCTGGCGCAAATCTCCTATCCCATAGTCTTAGGGCTGGATGGGATGAATCGGTTGTTGGAGCATCCAGCCATTGCCCGCGATTTTTTGGCCCTACTGCAATCCTGGCACGAAGAGGCCAAAGATTGCCCCGTCTGCCAACAGCTCCGGATCGTTGCCTGCCACTCTACCAATACTTATATTCATTCAGAACTCAATAAGTCGCCCTTGAATGTCGGATTAGTTCGAGAATTGTCACCATTTACCCCCTTGCAGGTGCAGGATTTGGCCCAACGGCACCAACTGCCTCTATCATCTCAGGAGTTTACTCAGTTACAGTCTTTCGTCGGGGGCTTTCCCTATCTAACGCGCAAGCTCTTTTACCAAGCGGCCCGTTGCGAGCTGGACTGGAACCAGTTGCGAGCAAGTGCCGCCACCGATACGGGAATTTTTAGCGACCATTTGCACGCGCTCTTACAGGTTCTTCAAGACTTCCCCGATCTTCTGGGGGCTTATCGGCAGGTGGTGACAGCAGAAACCCCGATAGTATTAGAGCAAAAACAGACATTTGGGCTCATTTGTTTGGGACTGGTCCGCAAGGAGCACAATCAAGTGACGGCTAGCTGCCAGTTGTATCGGCAGTATTTTCGGGACCGGTTGTAAGCTAGCATTTGACAAGGAAACCAAGGGCTCACGCTTCTTTCGGTGCCCTTTTTTTGGGATTCTTCCGAAGTGCGATCGCCGGTGGTTGTGGTTCTGGGATCTTCTCGCCTCCTATTTAGTTTGTGCAGTGCGACTCGTTCTGACCTAAACCAGCAATGGCTAACAGTCAGGTCCGGTTCCATTAGCCGGATAACTTTGGTACTCATGGGGGTTCAATTCCCTCCCCTCCCTGGTGCGGGAGTGACACCGGTCCTTAATGCTTCGGAGTGACATCGCCGAGGTGTGAAGCAAGGACTTAAATGTAGGATAACTGGCAGCCTAAGCCGGTGACGCCGCTAGGAAAGATGCTTATGGTTAGATAAAGCGAACCTATGTCTAAACCTCGTTACTGTAAACCAGCGGAATAAGGCTAAATACGCTGGCCCAAAAGGGAAATGGTAGTCAGGGTTAACTTTTGCACATAGTTAACTATGTACCCAGAGAACTCCCGGGGGAAAGTAGGAGCCTAAGAGCATCGTGAAATGATACCAAGGAACGAAGTAACCTCCGATGAGCTGTCCCCCTTGGGACAAGTTAGATGATAAGCGCAAGCCATCGGGGAGGGATGTCCTAAGAAGCTAATGCCTAGGGTAACGCCTGGGATAAGTACAACTAGCTTAGTTGTCGCTGACGTAGGACGGATATGGTAAGAAGTCGAGGGAAAAATAGCCTTAAATACATCAAGGTACTAGGGAGAAATCCCAAAAGTATGAATCTGGACTAAAGCCCTAGCCGGGTAAAAATCCGAAGGCCAACAAAATAACGGCCAAATGTTAGCAAAGAGCAGGCCAAAGGTTTAATCGGGTAGACCCTCTGCAAACCTTCCGGCGCTAGGCACTAAAAACAGTCGATTGACAACCAAAAAAAGGGCAAAAATTTCACAAGACAAGGCCAGTAAGGGGTAACCCTGATAGTGCTATCCAGGACAAGGACTTACCAACCAGTAGCCGTGTGCGGTGAAAGTCGCAAGCACGGTTCCGAATGGGAGGGTTGAGAAGCGATTCTCAGCTCGACCCCTACCTGTAGGTCCCAAAAGGTGGATAAAGGGACTAAAAAAAGTAGATATTGGGGCTTGACATTGAAAAATAAGGGATATAGTGGAGAAGAACCAAGCCCAGAGAAAAGGCTTTGTGTTTTTTTGGTAACCTCAAAAGAAGAGTTCTCATGTTCGACCTAACTCGCCATCGTCTATTCAAGATGGCAGCCAGCCTATTGCTGAGTTTGGCACTTCTGTGCGTATATGGCATTACACCGGCTTCCGCATTCGTTTCGGAGGCTCGTCAATATCCTGTCGATAATATCAACGGAATTATTAGCGATGTTCCCACCGGCGGTCGTTGGCTTCAGCACCTGGAAGAAGACTTGCTGCCCTTCTGGGAAATGCAGACAGCATGGGGCAGTCCCGTTGGCAACTACCCCACCTATCGCTGCAATGACGGGTCTTTGTACAACATGGTAGATCCCTGCCCGGAATTGGAAAATCCCGTTCCCGGTATCGTCAAGCCCGAACGGGAGTACGTCCGCGCCAAGTCCCGACAAATCTTTGCCTACGGTGTTGCTTACAATCTCACCGGAGAGAGCAAATACCTGAAACTGGCTAAAGCTGGAGTAGACTATTTGCGTACACACGCTTTAGCCCCAGAAGGTGGAGCCTACACCTACTTTGAAGATGGGGTCGGCCCTACCGAGTGAAGCTCGACGCATCAGTCAAGACATGGCTTATGCTGTTGCTGGCTTGGGATTTTACTACTATCTCACCCGCGATACCGATGTATTGGCAGATATAGTCGCCCTCAAAGATTACATTTTTGACACCTATTACGACGAAGAATGGGATTTGCTCGCTTGGGCCCATGAGGATTACGTAGATTACGTCAATCCGGACGGTACGGAAGAAAAAGTTAGCACCGAACAACGGGAATTAGTCGCTCAACTAGACCAAGTCTACGGTTATATGTTGTTGTTGACTCCCACCTTGCCAGAAACCTTTAACGGCAAACCCCTGCGGTCAAAATGGGAAGATGACTTGGTGCATCTGGCCACAATTATGGCCGAGCAGTTCTACACCCCAGACAACAATATTTTCTTCGGTGCGATTACCGACCCGAGCAAGCAAAGGTTGGGAACCGACCATACGGACTTCGGTCACTCCATTAAAACCTTGTGGTTGATCTATGAAATCGGCAAGTTAACCGGGCATTACGAACTCACGGCCTTTGCCCAAGAAAAAGTACCTTTAATCTTTGAAGAAGCATTTCTAGAAGATGGGACTTGGGGACGGCGCATCAATCAATACGGCCAACTGGAAACGGATAAAGAGTGGTGGATTTTAGCGGAACTAGATCAAACCGCCGCCACCTTCAGCTTGCGGGATCCTTCCTACGCCAAATATCTGCCCACCACCTATGCTTACTGGTTCGAGCATATGGTAGACCACGAACATGGTGGCATTTGGCACTGGGTGAATGCGCGGACAATATTCCCGATATTGGCTTCCCCAAGCAACATTCTTGGAAAAATGCCTTCCACAGCTTCGAGCACGATCTCGTTGGCTATATAACCGGACAAGCAATTCACAACTTGCCCACCACCTTGTACTTTGCCTTTAAGGAAATTCCCGAGAAGACTCAAATTCGTCCTTACCTGTTTGCGGCCAAGGTTCACTCGCTCATAGAACCTCGTTATGACAATGGTCGGAAGGTTCAACCCATTCCGGGTTTCCAGCAACAAAAAGTCATGTTTACTGATGTTCGGTAAACCCTAAAGCCAAGCTCTAGTTGCAACCTTAGCAACTGTCGGCCAAGAAACCGGGTTTCTCTTGTCAGAGTATTGATATATGCTTGATAGGGTAACCAGAAACCGGGTTTCTGGCTGATACTCAAACTCAATTGTCAAAGGAAAAAACATGTCCTATAAAGCACTAGAAGGAAAAAAGGTCGCAGTGCTGACTGAAACAGAGTTCATTACCCACGAACTGGACTATAGCGTTTCTGAAGTGGTAACCCGCCTTCCCATTGGCACGACTTAACCCAGATTGACGGGAATAGAGAGCGGATTTATTTCATTCTAGCACAGATTGACGGGAATTGCTAAGGGAATTGCTGGAGTTCCTTCCCAAAGGCGATCGCTCTTAAGTTCGGGACTGCCGTTAGCGCAGCGGCTGTCCGATATTTGGCCAGCACCTCAACCAGACAATTTCAGCCAAGCAAACAGGCGATCGCTCGTGAGAGCGAGTTCTGCTAAAAAGTCTGGTGTTGGCAGAACCTCTTGGTCGTTGGAGAAGATTCCTAGGCTTAGTCCCGGGGAAAAAACTAAGACGCATCGTTCTTCTGGATCGATTAACCAGCCGAGTTGACAGCCATATTCTATGCAATGTCCAATCTTATTAATGACCTGAGTTTGGCTTTGCCCGGGAGACAAAATTTCAATCGTCCAATCGGGATGGCTTTCAAACGAGTTCGCCACCTCACCGCGATTGTCGGAGGGAATTCTCTCCCAACGCAATACAACTACATCGGGAACGATCGATCGTCCTCCAAAGGTGCAGCGCAGTTCTGGGAACCCATGAGCCAGATGAGGGGGTAAGGCCAAATTGTTAATGGTTGTTAAGAGTTCCGATTGAATTTTGCTATGCTTTCCTTGAGGCATTGGTTTTTGAACAATCCGACCGTCGATATATTCCCGGGCAGGCTTGGTTTCTGGCTGTTCCAGAAACTCTTCTAGGGTCATTGGTTTGGGGACTGTCTTTAGCATGGTCTCCATTATGTCTCCCTGCATTATAGACAAAGAAGTAGCTTATGGGATTTATGTAGTTCTCTCTAGTAGGTGCTGGAAATCTTCACGCCAACTATCGAATTCGGCAATAAAATTGTAGCCACATACAACCTCAAGCGGTCTCTCAGAAACGAGATCCAGTATCCGTGATGCACGCTTGCGTGTTTTGTTTTTTGGCCCAAAGGGATTGAATTGCATGCTAGGCCCTGGAGGATATACATAATCACAAATAAACAAGACCTTGCCATAGATGTAGATAGTGAAGCCCCGGCGTGTGCCCGCCAATATAGAAAGCTTCAATGCCATGCTCGGTAAAGTCACCGTAAATTTTTTTGTCTACCGTAAATTGTTCCGCAAGTGGATGCTCGGCATCGTTAACGTGCAGATAAACTAAAGCATCCCATAACTCACGATACTGGTTGGATGCACCCATGAAATCCTTATGGGTGAAATAGATAGCTTCTACTGGTTCCAAGTCTCGATTGAATGCTGACGGACAATCAATCCAAACCGCACCATCATTCGTTTCAATGCGATAAGCAGCATGTTCGAGACCAAGACGAGGCACGGAAATCAACTGGGTGACGCAGTCATTTACCTGGTGTGGGGTCACTCGATAGGTCTGCTCTGCTTCCTCCCAACTAACAAACTTGTCATCCCTTGCTCTACAAAAGGGACAGACCTCAGGCATCTCACCAATCATGTTATAGCCACAAGCAGTACAAACCCACTGTTGATAGTCCTGAGTATAGGCAGATATTTTACTTTCTAAAGCCATATTGGGAACCTCTAGAGTCGGGGTAAGGTGGGCATTGCTCACCTTACAGAAATATTGCAAATTCTAAAACATGGTGAGAATGTACAGGAGTGCGAACAGGATAATCCAGATGATATCTACGAAGTGCCAGTAGATTTCAGCCATTTCTATCCCCACATGCTTGGTGTCGCTATAGTGACCGGGACGGCGCGATCGCCACAATACTCCCAGAATCAGCAAAACTCCCACCGTTACGTGCAAACCGTGGAAACCAGTCATCACGTAGAAGCAGTTGGAGAATACATTCTCGGTCAAACCATAACCGAGAGTTAGATACTCGTAAGCCTGACCCCCTAGGAAAATGATGCCCATGAGTGCTGTAGCAACATACCAAAGCCGCATCCGGGAAACATCATTCTTCTTGATTGCCGTATCGCCATTGTGCATGACAAAGCTGCTGGAAACCAGAATGATGGTGTTAATAGTAGGCAGTAATAGTTCTACCTCCGTGCCTTCAGGAGGCCAAGTTGCGGCACCGCCTCTCAAGAGCAAATAGCAGGCAAACAGTCCCCCGAACATTAGAGATTCGGAAATCAGGAACACTAGCAATCCTAAAACTCGGTAATCTGGATGTTCCTCGTGATGGGTTGACACCGGATTAGGGGCCGTTGAGTTTAGCAGTGTTTGAGGATGATCTACCGTTGAACCTTGCATAATTTCTTGTCTTTCCTCCAATGTTAAGCTACTTCTAGCGTCAGGTGGGCGGTGCCCACCCTACAACGAATGGCACTGACTTAAGGAACAAAGTTGTTAATGTCATTGCGAGGGGGGGTGCCAAAGCGAAAAATCATCATCTTGCATTAGCATCCCCCCCGAAGCAATCTCCTGGGGAGCTGTTGCTGGGGAGATTGCTTCGGGGGAGTTAACTCATAAAGTATAAGTTAACCGCTACGTTCCCCCCCCCCTCGCAATGACTTCTAGGAGATTTCAGCTTAAATCAGTGACATTCCACCCACAACTAGGACTGCGGCCATCTGAACCAGTAGCCCAGAAGAGAAGCCAAGACCAGGTTTTGCCGGAATTACCTGGTTTCTTAGATCAATTCTTGCTGGCGGCACTTGCTTGGGCTATGGCTTCGCCAGTTAGTTTCTTGCCGTTCAGGTGGTTCATGCCGTAATCGTATGGACCCCAGGATATCGCGGGAATGCCCTCAAAGTTTTCAATGGCAGGGGGCGAAGTGGTTTGCCATTCTAAGGTCAAAGCCCGCCAAGGATTGTCACCTGCAACCGGACCTTGACTCCAACTCCAGATCGCGTTGATGAAGAAGGGAATCACCGACAAGCCCAGTAAAATGGCTCCGTAGGTACAAATCTGATTCAGACTGACAAATTGGGGGTCATACATCGCTACCCGCCGAGGCATTCCTTTCAAACCCAGTTCGTGCATGGGCAAGAAGGTCAGATTCGTGCCGATGAAGGTGAGGACAAAGTGAATCCGACCCCAAGTTTCGTTCATCATCCGCCCCGTAATTTTGGGAAACCAGTGGTAAATGCCAGCGTAAATGCCAAATACCGATCCGCCAAACAGGACGTAGTGGAAGTGGGCAACGACATAGTAGGTGTCGTGGACGTGAATGTCGAAGGGTGCATTTCCTAACATGACGCCGCTGAGTCCTCCCAGGACGAACATCGCCAATAAGCCAATGGCGAATAGCATGGCACTGTTAAGACGGATTTTGCCGCCCCAGAGGGTAGCTACCCAGCTAAATATCTTTACCCCCGTGGGTACTGCGACGATTAGGGTGGAGATGGTGAAGAACATCCGCATCCATGCCGGGGTGCCGCTGGTAAACATGTGGTGGACCCAGACTACCATACCTACAAGGCAAATGGCCATACTCGAATAGGCGATCGCCTTATAACCAAAGATCGGCTTGCGGGCGTGAACGGGAATCACTTCCGACATGATGCCGAAGATCGGCAGAATCATCAGATAGACGGCTGGGTGGGAATAGAACCAGAACAGATGCTGGTAAACTACTACATTACCTCCCGCGTCGGGTTGAAAGAAACTCGTACCGAAGTTGATATCGAACAACAGCAGAATCATGCCTGCTGCCAACACTGGCGTGGAAACCAATGCCAACATGGAGGTCGCCAATATCGCCCAGCAGAACAAGGGTAGCTGGTTCCAATTCATTGTCGGAACCCGCATTTTCCAAATGGTAATGATAAAGTTCAGGGACCCCAAAATCGAGGATGTTCCCACCAGGACGATGCTGAGTATCCACATCGACTGCGCCGTGGAAGCGGTAATCAGGCTGAGGGGAGGATAAGAGGTCCACCCACTTTGGGCGCCCCCGAAGAAGAAACTGCCCAATAGCAGCGTCCCTGCTGGGGGTTTAGCCAAAAGGCGATCGCGTTCAGCTTAGGAAAGGCCATATCTTTGGCACCGATCATCAGGGGTACCAGGAAGTTGCCAAAGCCACCAATAGAACTAGGGATAATCCACAGAAAGATCATGATCGTCCCGTGGTTGGTGAGGAAGGCATTGTATAGTGACGGATCTAGGAAATCTGAATCGGGAGTATACAGTTCGGTACGCATAGCCATCGCCATCAAACCGCCGATCAGATAAAACATGAAGGCGGTGACCAGATATTGGATGCCTATGACTTTGTGGTCCGTGTTGAATGTGAAGTAGTCATACCACTTCCATGCTTCTGGATGCAGATTCTGGGCATCCAGAAGCTGCTTTTCGGGAATTTCTGGTTCGATCTGCGCTTCTGTCATATCTTTTTTTGACTGCTAATATTTCTCAGGAATTGTGCTGGTGGATTATTGCTCGTATGTTGGCATCAATCCCCATTTCTTCCGCGTAAGGAGCCAGAAATTCTGATGGGGTTGCATCTGCTGGGTTAACAGCAACTGTTTGAAGACTATCTTGCTGGAAGGCAACGCTTTCTTCGGCCAACCAATCTAAGTATTCTTCCTCTGTTTCTACCACCATTTCCGTCCGCATCATACCGTGATAGCTGCCGCAGAGTTCCGCACAGACTATGGGGTAGGTTCCTGTCTTGGTAGCTACGAACCGCAGCTGCACGTCGCTGCCGGGAATTGCATCTTGCTTGAGGCGCAACTGCGGTATCCAGAAGGAGTGGATCACGTCACCTGCGGAGATGTTCAGCAGTATGTCTTTCCCCAATGGCACGTGCAGTTTGTCCGCTGAGTCTACCTCCGTATCTTCATACTCAAACTCCCAAGAAAACTGCATGCCTGTAACATTTACTACTACATCCGCCGCTTTGCCTGCCCGTTCTGGGCTGGCTCCAAAGCCATACTCGCTCTCGGTTTTATACCCAAGTTCGGCACGCAACCCTGTCGCTTCTGCTATCATTCCTTCTGTCTCCGCAGCTATTGGGGCCGCGATCGCGCTATCGCCCGCAGCCATCATGTGATGACCGCTGACCTCAAATCCTCCCATGTCTTCGTAAACTTGCACGCTGTAGATTCCCAGGCCAATGACTAAGATAGCCGGAATTGCCGTCCAAAATGCTTCTAAGGGCAAGTTCCCTTTGATCGGCACTGCGTCAGTGTCATCTCCTTTACGGTGACGAAACCTAATCACCGCTATCAAGATGGCCCCCTCCACTACCAAAAACAGGGCGGTGCCGATCGTCATCATGATGTCGAAGAAATTGTCTACTAGCACTGCTTGTTTCGATACTTGCTCTGGCATGAGACCGTGATTTTGACCATACCAAAGGCTGACCAGGGTGATTACCACCCCCGCCGTTAGGGTTAGCAGTGAACTGGGAACCTTTTCTTTTTGCTTGTCCTTTTCCATACCTTACTGCCTATTCTAGCCGGACGATTCTATCTTGCTACGATCGCTCCTCTGGCCCTCACTATACTTAACAACTGCTTAACATTTTATCTTCTTTGCACCTTAACTGACAATTCTGTTTTATCCTGGCAATTTAATATTTATTTAATGGCCTTGCACGGATGTGGATGATGGTTGCTAATTGAAAATTACTAATCAATATATAGATATTCATCTATATTGATCGCCGGAAACACTAGAATCTTTACTACGATCGGGCTGTCCTTAGTAACTTCGGTACTTATAAAGTAGGCGATCGCTCCGATGGCGTAACTATATTGTATCATGTGTGTCAAGTGATGCAGGAGGTGAAGTATTGTCCTCTAGCCAGCTAAAACGATCGTGAACTTAGACCTATCCCCAGTTTTTATTTCTCTGAAAACTGCTACCACTGCTACGGCGATCGCCTTTGTGCTGGGCCTGCTGGCGGCCCGTTGGATGCTAGGGTATCGAGGTAAAGCCAAAGGCTCTCCTGGGTTTATGGTGTAAATTGTATACTGGTATACAATTTAGTACAACAAAAAAGGCTGAAAGCCTCGATTTGGCGTATATATAAGTAAAATTTATCACCAAAACCCAAGGAGACCCAAGCCAAAGGATTAATTGACGGCATATTGACTTCCCCATTAGTCCTTCCTCCCAGCGTTACTGCTTAACATTTTATCTTCTTTGCACCTTAACTGACAATTCTGTTTTATCCTGGCAATTTAATATTTATTTAATGGCCTTGCACGGATGTGGATGATGGTTGCTAATTGAAAATTACTAATCAATATATAGATATTCATCTATATTGATCGCCGGAAACACTAGAATCTTTACTACGATCGGGCTGTCCTTAGTAACTTCGGTACTTATAAAGTAGGCGATCGCTCCGATGGCGTAACTATATTGTATCATGTGTGTCAAGTGATGCAGGAGGTGAAGTATTGTCGGTAGTGATAAACATGTAGTGATGTGATGGCTAGTCTGTCCCAATAGGTGTGGGGATGTGGCATTTTCAATTTTTCGGCTGGGACGTCAATGCCTGAAATATCGTTATTTGACTTGCCGTTGGATGCCACTATTGCGATCTCCGTCTGAGCTTTCTTGTGCTAAGATCACTACTTGTGACCCACTACCGTATTGTCCTCTAGCCAGCTAAAACGATCGTGAACTTAGACCTATCCCCAGTTTTTATTTCTCTGAAAACTGCTACCACTGCTACGGCGATCGCCTTTGTGCTGGGCCTGCTGGCGGCCCGTTGGATGCTAGGGTATCGAGGTAAAGCCAAAGGCTCTCCTGGGTTTATGGTGTAAATTGTATACTGGTATACAATTTAGTACAACAAAAAAGGCTGAAAGCCTCGATTTGGCGTATATATAAGTAAAATTTATCACCAAAACCCAAGGAGACCCAAGCCAAAGGATTAATTGACGGCATATTGACTTCCCCATTAGTCCTTCCTCCCAGCGTTATCGGGTTTCTGTTGCTATTGCTATTTGGCAAGCAGGGACCAGCAGGTAAACTGTTGCAGCTATTTGACTTGACAGTCATGTTCTCTTGGTGGGCACGGTAATTGCAGCGACGGTTGTGGCCTTCCCTCTGATGCATAAAACCTCCTTAGGCGCTTTGAGGCAAATAGATAGCAATCTCCTGGCTTGCAGTCGGACCCTGGGGGCTTCGGAATGGACTGTTTTTTGGCGAATTATGCTGCCCTTGGCAAAACCTGGAATCATTGCGGGTACCCTATTGGCATTTGCTAGGGCCCTGGGTGAATTTGGGGCAACTCTGATGTTAGCTGGCAATATTCCGGGCAAAACCCAAACTATCCCGATCGCCATCTTCTTTGCGGCAGAAAGTGGGGCAATGGACAAGGCATTGATTTGGGTACTGGTGATTTTAGCCCTTTCTCGGGGTGTAATTACTGCTGTTAATTTCTGGTCGGAGGATCATCAGCCCCACCCTAAAGAGTGGGGCTACAGGAACAAAGCCCGCCTGCGCGGGCTTTCGGAGGGCAATTTCTGGTCGGACGAGAACAGTGATAATGTCCCTGGCCCTATCCCCCACTTACTCTATGGCGGAGATAACCAAGATAAATTTGAACTGATCGTGGATATCCAAAAGCAACTCCCTGGCTTTTTGCTAGACGTGTCTTTCACTACCTATGAGGGGGCTTTGGGATTGTTGGGGGCTTCTGGTGCGGGCAAAAGCATGATTCTGCGCTGTATCGCGGGTTTGTCAACCCCAGATAGAGGGCGGATTATTCTCAACGGACGGGTGCTGTTTGACGGCGGATTTTGTCGCAACGGTAACTTTCGCGAACAAAACGTCAAAACAGGCGATAACGTAATTATCGGTGGGACGTCTAAGGCTCGGAATCTGTACTTTCTCCTGTTTCCGAGTCTCTGGCTTCCGAGGAGGTTGTCTCGCCGTCTTCCCCTATGGCTGAGTTATTATCTCGATCGAGAACTTTTTGAGAATTTATAATTTCCTGTAATAATTGCTTCAGCTCTTTTTCGGGTGGACGTTTCTCAAACTCTGCATGAGGTAAATCCATACTAGGACTACCTCTCTTTGTTTGGTATCAAGCAAGTATATCAGCCTCCCTTCTCCAGCGGCTCCGCCAAGCTGAGGCATTTTCAGTTTCAGCTTCCACAACTCATATCCAGGCTCTTTAGTGTCATCTGGCCATGGCTCTAAATCTCCCATCGGAGATTGCGGACGGGGGTTAACGCTTAAAATTTGGAGCCATTTTTCCATTAATTTGACAAACTTTTCGACTCCTTGCTTATTTTTGCGATATCGAGTGCGTACTAGCTTTTTCTGCGTTTTTTCAAATTTCGCTGAACGCTTGATATGAAATTTCCCGGATCCATTCACAAGCTTCCTCCGCAGTCATCGCCTTACTGGTTTTACTCTCTGCCAAAACCTCTGCCAGTGCTTCCGAGAGGGTTTGTTGATAAGCTTCATCTTCCCGTTCGATCGCACTGAGAATCGCATTGATAAGATGCTGGCAGGCGTTAGCGTATGCTATAAAAGCATCTTGTTCGCCTTTAAACACAATTATAGCTAAATAAACCCGATTTATCAATGTGCGGAATCTCCCAAGAATGCCCGCAGGCGGGTCGATCGCCTCATAGGCAAAGGCGGCAAGCAAATCTCGTCCTTCATCGATAAGATCGTCCCAATGATCCTCAACCGTCTGTGCTAAGGAATTTGCTGTTTGAGCAAGATCCCACAACCGCGAAGATTTTGAGGTGCGCGGCTGAAATATCTGCTGGATCTCATTGGGACTAATCTCATTGGGGCCAATCGTTAGGTAGCTGGACATTTATCATCTCCTGGCATTTCTATGGATAGCGCTATATCGCTTATTATATACTGCTCTATTATATACACACTTGTGGCATGCAAGCAAAAAAAACAGCAGCCTTGACCAGAAAGCTGCTGTTTTAATCAGTCGGTGGTCAGCTTTCAACCTACTGACTACTGCTTGCTGCGTTCAAAGAATTCGATTCAGTTGGTGGCTATCGAGGTGAGGGCGGCCAATTCCATATCTTCTATAACTAAATGTTTTTGATTATGTAATCTGCTAACTTGTCATACTCTTGGTTCACCTTGTTCATCAATTTTACTTGATTCGGATTCCAGGCTCTCTGTTTCATTGCATCTCTTGTTGGTCGTTTTTTTGAAAGGTACTTAATCGGTACATTTTGCCCTATACTATCTGGTGCCATAACATTTATATCTTCAATGCTTGATATTGGTTGACTATCGACAAATTCAGGAATACATTGATATGCCTTAATTTTTTTTAATTCAGGAATTAACTTATTTTCTACTTTCTCTGCTATTTTATTGAATTGATATCTATCTGCTCCCAATTTTTCCCCCTTTCTGGTGTCAAAACCATTAAAAATCCAACCCCCAAACTTTGGCTTTCCTTTAGACTTTATAATTTGATCGTAAGGATTTGAATCTTTAAAACGACTTTCACCATCTTGCCAATCTTTCACAAATTTTGGTAAAACTTCTCCAATTAAACCGATGCAGTAAGCAGAGAAAAGATCTGACGTACAAGGAACAATAAAATAATCAGAACAATATAACGCCGACCGAACAAGTGTATTAAATGATGGGGGTAAATCAATGAGAACATAATCGTAAATTTTCTCATCTTTTTCCTCTAGTTTATTAACCAATAGTAAAGGAACTAGAAATCGATACAATCCCGATCCACTGACTACATCTGTCCCAACAGTAAGGATGTCAGCAAAACTATTTAGCCAAAAGTCACCCGGTACGATATCTAAGACTTTTTTTTCAGATAACGTTCCTTCCTCTTGCTCTGGCTTGTATTTTGGCTGAGTAAAATGTATTTCATTAATCTCCATTTGGTAAATATAAGGTTGTGCGTAAGCTCTAATTGTTTTACCAAAAGGAAAATTTTCTGAAGTTTCAAAATATTCAGCAAACTCATCGTACCCAATAGTTGCAATCGACAAATTACACTGGGGGTCGAAATCAATTAAAAGAGTTTTCTTGCCTGCTGCTGCTAGTGAAACCGCAAGATTCCAAATAATGGTTGTTTTTCCTACTCCTCCTTTGTTATTGAACATGGAAATTATTTTTTTTGTCATAATCTAATCTCTCACCTCATTAACCGATGTCAATCATTTGTTTCGTATTATTTATATACTTACACACTTCAGCCGAAAATGTCTTGCGTAATATTACTATTTTTTTTGATATTGTGCAAGCAAAAAAAACAGCAGCCTTGACCAGAAAGCTGGCGATGCCCACTACCGGCTACCAGTAAGTGGGCATCGCCCACCTTACTGGCTACCAGGTGCCATGACACCTACAGAATATTAGTAATCGAAGTCGCCGCCCATGCCAGCGCCAGCAGCAGCACCTTCCTTGGGTTCGGGCTTGTCAACCACGATACATTCGGTCGTCAGCACCATCCCCGCGATCGAAGCCGCATTTTGCAGGGCGGAACGAGTCACCTTAGCGGGGTCAACAATACCCGCATCGAACATATTCACGAAATCATTGCTCGCCGCGTTGTAGCCCACGTCGAATTCTTTTTCCTTCACCCGTTCGGCGATCACCGCACCATTTTGACCTGCGTTTTCCGCGATCCGCTTCAGGGGAGAAGGTAGGGCCCGGGCGACGATCATCGCACCGAGCAATTCTTCACCGCTGAGGCTATCCTTGGCCCATTTTTCCAGATCGGGAGTCAGGTGCGCCAGGGTCGTACCACCACCGGGAACAATACCTTCTTCCACTGCTGCTTTGGTCGCGTTGATGGCATCTTCCAGACGTAGCTTGCGGTCCTTCATTTCTGTTTCGGTAGCAGCACCCACCTTCACTACGGCCACACCGCCAGCTAGCTTAGCCAGACGTTCTTGCAGCTTCTCCTTGTCATAGGAAGAATCAGTTTCGTCCATCTGACGGCGGATTTGTCCGCAACGGTCTTTCACTGCTTTTTCATTACCTTCGGCCACAATGGTAGTATTTTCCTTGGTGATGGTGATGCGACGAGATTTGCCCAGCATTTCTAGCTTGGTGCTTTCCAGCTTCAGACCTGCATCTTCGGTAATCACTTGACCCCCGTGAGCACGGCAATGTCTTCCAGCATGGCTTTGCGGCGATCGCCAAACCCAGGAGCCTTCACCGCTGCCACGTTCAGCACGCCCCGCAGGCGGTTGACCACCAAGGTAGCCAGAGCTTCTTTCTCAATATCTTCAGCGATAATCACTAAGGGCTTGCCCGCACGAGCCACTTGCTCTAACATGGGTACCAGGTCTTGTACCAGGGTGATTTTCTTATCGGTCAGCAGGATAAAAGGCTCGTCCAAAACAGCTTCCATCCGCTCCATATCAGTAGCGAAGTAGGGAGAAATGTAACCCTTGTCGAAGCGCATCCCTTCGGTGATTTCCAGTTCCGTCGTCATAGACTTCCCTTCTTCCAGGGAAATGACCCCCTCTTTGCCTACCTTGTCCATCGCTTCGGCGATCATACTACCGACTTCTTCGTCGTTACCCGCTGAGATGGCTCCTACTTGCGCGATCGCCTTAGAATCTTCGATCTGACGAGCATGGCTGGCAATCTTGTCTACCAGGTAACCCGTGGCCTTGTCAATGCCGCGCTTCAGGGCGATCGGGTTAGCGCCAGCAGCCACATTCCGCAGACCTTCCTTGACCATGGCGTGGGCCAGAACCGTAGCCGTAGTCGTGCCGTCACCAGCAGCATCATTAGTCTTAGAAGCCGCTTGCCGAATCAGAGAAACCCCTGTATTCTCAATGTGGTCTTCCAGTTCAATTTCCTTAGCAATGGTCACGCCGTCATTGACAATTTGCGGTGCGCCAAACTTCTTTTCCAGAACCACGTTGCGACCTTTGGGGCCCAGGGTTACAGCTACTGATTCGGTCAGAATATCCATGCCCTTTTCTAGAGCGCGACGAGCATTTTCGTTGTAAATTATCCGCTTTGCCATAGCTTTGCTGTCTCCTCGATTACTTGATGTTGTTAATTGCCATATTCATTGGTAATGGCGAATTTTTGTTGTTGACATTCGCCATTCTGCGTTCCCATAGTCAGGGAACTCCATTAGCTAACGACTGCGAGAATATCTTTTTCCGACAACAGCACGTAGTCATCGTTGCTGAGTTTGATGTCCGTGCCAGCGTACTTGGAGTAAAGCACTTTGTCTCCCACTTTCACTTCCATTTCCTGGCGAGAACCGTCGTCGTTACGCTTGCCAGGTCCTACTTGCACGATTTCGCCAATTTGCGGTTTCTCTTTAGCATTGTCCGGCAATATGATGCCACCTGCTGTCTTTTCCTCTGCCTCGCTGATCTTTACGAACACGCGATCGCCTAGTGGCTTAACTGTCGATACTGTTAGAGATACTGCTGCCATAAATTCACTACTCCTCTACGGTGTGATTTTCAATTGGTGAGTGCGATCGGGCTTACCACTTTTTGACCTTGTGGTAGCTCCAATTGCTGTCTCGTTTACCTGTTGAGTTAGCACTCTCAACTCTTGAGTGCTAATGTAGCTAAACCTAGGGGGGACTGGCAAGGGTTTTTTTAGTACGGGTTCCCGAACGGAAATGGCGGGAGGCACCCAGTTAAGCAATTGCTAAATTCAAAATTCAAAATTCATGCAGGGGGAAACCCATTGAGGGTAAGGCTTTCAGAGGATCCGCCGTAGCAATGTAAATGGACGACAGCTTATTGTTGTCAATAGCGTAGCGTGTAGCGTGTAGCCTGTAGCCTGTAGCCTGTAGGACGGGGGGGCGCATCCAGAAGTTGGGGGGGAAAGGCTGAAACCTCGAATCTTCGTTCCGTGAAACAATGCATCTTCGTCGGCGCCCCCAACCTTTAGATACGCCCGGACGGGGGTCTCGCCTGTCCGGGGTCGGCGTAGGACAGGCGAGACAAGTCCGGGAGTGGCTGTTGGGCCTGGTAAGTAGTAGGGCATAATTATTTTGATATTTTATTTTTTAGTCAACAGTTCTATAACCCTTGCTCTGTGGTAATCTGAAGCTCTATGGCGTCCAACTACGAACTACGAACTACGAACTACTTACTACGAACTACTTACTGGTGGCTGTATCGGCCAGCAGGGCAAGCATCAATCTCCCAGAGCCGTTAATTTTTGTTACAAATCTTGTTTTTTCATAACGAAAGGGTGATTTTTGCCTGAGTTAACATTAGAGGAGCGCGTTCAGCAAACTGTCGCACCGATGACAATACATTTGGGGAGAAAGAAGGCTGATGATGAGCGCAGCAGCGATCGGGACGGCGAGTGCTGGAGTCGCCTTAATTATCCAGAGAATCCACCAGTCTACTAGGACAGCATCAAAGTATGCCATCACTGACCTAGGCACTTTGGGCGGTAACTACAGCATCGCTTGGGGTATCAATGACGCGGGGCAAGTGGTGGGCTATTCGGAAACTAGCAGCGGGGCGGGGCGGGGCTGCTTGTGGTCTCAGGGCAACATAATAGACTTGGGTACCCTGGGCGGCAAGTACAGCGAAGCTAGGGCCATTAACAGTGGGGGGCAAATAGTGGGCTGTTCCCTCACCGCCAGGGGCCAGAAGCATGCCTGCTTGTGGTCCCGGGGCCAGATAATAGACTTGGGCACCCTGGGCGGGGACGACAGCGAAGCTAGAGATATTAACGATCTCGGGCAGGTGGTAGGCTATTCCCAAAATAGCAGGGGCCAGAGGCGTGCCTGCTTGTGGTCCCAGGGCGACATAAAGGATCTGGGCACCCCCTGGGCAGTCATTCGAGCGAAGCCTGGAGCATTAATAATAATCAGGGAATTGTGGTGGGCTATGCTTATAGTAGCAGCGGGCCCGATCGCGCCTGCTTGTGGTTCCAAGGCAGGATAACGGACTTGGGAACCTTGGGCGGGGACAGAGGTGAAGCTAGGGATATTAACGATGTCGGGCAAATAGTGGGCTATTCCTACAGTAAGAGCAGACAGGGGCGCGGCTTTTTGTGGTTCAATGACAAAATGTTAGACTTACGGGCCATCCGAGGAGGCAAATACTCTCATGCCTGGGGCATTAACAACTCGGGGCAGGTGGTGGGCAATTGCGATCGTGGCGGCTTCTTGTGGTCCAATGGTACCATGAGTTGTCTCAATAGACTGCTACCTAAAAATTCAGGCTGGCAAATATCGGAGGCATGGGATATTAATAGCAGTGGGCAGATTGTCGGCGGTGGTACTTTTAATGGTCAAGCTCATGCCTTCTTGATGACGCCTGTCCCGTAAGCAATTCAAAATTCAAAATTCAAAATTCAAAATTAGGAAAGTCCCTGAGAACAAGGATATCGGCGGATCTGCCTATGCAATTTAAATGCACGACAGCTTCGGACTTGTCTCGCCTGTCCCGTAGCCCAGAAACCAGGTAATTCCGGCAAAACCTGGTTTCTTAATTCAAGCTTATACCATTTTGAAAAAATATTTCTACACTTTTACCCCCTGTAATTTTCTGGCTTCGTTGTCAGCCCGCAGGGGGTTCAAACCCCCTGCTAATAGCTAAAGTCGGTTAAAACCGACTGGGTAAGATAACTGCTATCAAATATAGCACCACTTGATTTATATCCGTTTTTGGTTTTGTAGGCTGGTTTAGCGCAATTGTAACCCACCGGACGCCTCATTTTGATAAAAATATTAAATATTTGCTACACTTTTGCTCGTATAAATGTCTTAGTTAACTATCAGCCAGCAGGAGGGTTTTTACCCCCAAAGATTAACTAGAACGTCGGTTAAAATAACAATTAAATATCATGTGAAATAATTGTAGCATTGTTTTGAAAAAACGGTATTACTACAAACCTGTTGGGTTTCTGGACGAAACCCAAGGCCAGCGCTAAAGCGCTTACTACGAACCTGCGCTTACTACGAACCTGCGCTTACTACGAACCTGCGCTTACTACAAACCTGTTGGGTTTCTGGACGAAACCCAAGGCCAGCGCTAAAGCGCTTACTACGAACCTGCGCTTGCTACGAACTTACTTTAGGAAAAGCGAATCTTGAGATAATCATCCTCCATCTTTGCCCCTGCCGGTTGTAATGCTGCCAAAGATTGCGGCAATACCAAATTCCGGCGATGGTTGCCAATGCGCACATTCAATTCATCCGCATTCTTATTTAACTGGATTTTTTCTTTCGCCACTCCCGGCAAGTACAGTTCTAAACTATATTGACCGTTATCCTTTACGACTCTAATGGTATTTTCTTTGTAATATACCTGCGTTGGATCTTCCTCTGCATAAAGTGTTTCTTTCAACCTTTCCAACGCTTCCATGCCACACATTTCTTCAGAATAGAGGGGCACTTCCTTCACGGGCAAGGGACTGAAATTTTCGTGAATCTCCTGCCGGTATTGCTGCTGATTTTCCTTCCAGCGCTGGAAAAATGGATCTGTTACCCGATCGGGTATAATCCGATTAGCCACCACCATATCTGTGGCCACATTATACAGACTCAAGTAGGCATGGGCCCGTAAAGATTCTTTAATCACCATCTTTTCTGGGTTGGTGACTAAGCGCACTGATGTCTGACTGTTATCAGTTAAGACCTTTTCTAACTCCTCAATTTGTTGGTAGAATTCATAGGGAGCATCCATTACTTCGTTATTCGGCAAGGAAAATCCCGCGATCGGTCTAAAGATCGGTTCAAACAGGGGTCGCAGGGCCGCAGACATGCCCTGTAGGGGCTTGTAAAAACGTCTCATATACCAGCCACCCACTTCGGGGATACTCAGGAGTCGCAGGGCGGTGCCCGTAGGTGCCGAATCAATGATCAGCACTTCATACTTGCCTTCATCGTAATGACGTTTCATGCGGACGAGTCCAAAGATTTCATCCATACCCGGGAGAATGGCTAGTTCTTCCGCTTGCACCCCATCTAGTCCCCGGGCCTGCAAGACTTCAGTGATATAACGCTTGACAGCCCCCCAATTTCCTTCCAATTCCATCAGGGCGTCTAACTCGGCCCCCCAGAGGTTCGGGCGGACCGATCGCGCCTCATGTCCCAATTCTAAATCAAAGCTATCTGCCAGGGAATGGGCGGGGTCAGTGCTGAGAACTAAGGTTTTATACCCAAGTTCGGCACAACGCAACCCTGTGGCTGCGGCCACAGAGGTTTTACCCACCCCACCTTTTCCGGTCATCAAAATTACGCGCATCAGTTTTGCCCTAACTCGTTCGTATTTCTTTACTCTATCTGGTTTTGGAGAAAAAGTGTTGCTTGAGGACATCCAGGCGGGAACAATCCCAGTAATCAATGTGGGATATAATCAACCCAGCCTGATTAATCTGTAGTTCGCTGCGTCCAGAGATGGAGATGCGAGGTTTCCAGGGTAGGGGAGTATTCCAGCTAAGAGTCCACCGGGTGTGAATGGTGTCATCTGCAAGGAAGATCTCATGCAGATCCATCTTAGCATTCCTAAACCAGGTACTGATGAAGCCGATCATCTGTTTGTACCGTGCAACGCCTCGGAATTGGTTGAGGGGGTCTTGAAAATAGACATCCGACCCATAGATGCTGTAGGTCTGATCGGCTGGAAATCTTTGGTAATCTTGTTTGAGAGTAGCTATAATGTCCATTGGCAAGTATTATCGGGACAGCAGGAGAGATATGAGGGAATCAAAAATTGTGCAATTGCAGGCGGCGTGGGTGACAAAAGAGAATTTCGCACCTTACGGCCAGGTGATCTCAGCCGCTGAAAACGAAAAATCTTTTGATGAAGAGGATGCCCAGTTGGTACTCGATCGGGGCATCCCGCGATTTTACATCATGCGTCTGCGACCAAGAGGTCTGAGATTTCATCATATCACTCGCCATGTCCAATGTACCCAATGTCTGGGTTCTGTGGCAGCTATGGATTGGTTGATGGGGGTAGCACCCCCATGTCAAGCTGCCCAACCTGGTTTAGAGGATATTGTAGCATTTCGGATTCCGGGGAATTGTTTTATTAAGTTGCATCTGGGCACCTGGCACGCTGGACCGCTTTTCACTACTGAGTCCATCGACTTTTACAACCTGGAACTCAGCGATACGAATATCAACGACCACGATACTTGTAATTTATTGTCTACCTACGAGCGGGAATTTGAAATTCTCTAGAAACTCAAGGTGGGCGGTGCCCACCCTACGAGCGGGTGTGGTCAAAAGTAGTTGCAGCGGGATCTCCCCTTCAACACGAACAAAATTATTTAAAAATGCGCAGGAGATCCCTGCCACAGGGCCTCCTTGTGGAGTCGAAGTGAGCGATAAAGAGATTTACCTGACCCGGAGTTACGCTCTTAACGCCTCATAACCGTTGCTTAACCCAAGTAGAGCGCTTTTTGCGCAGTCCGGGCCGGGCATCCCTGGTTTCGCTTGGGCTTGTGTTACGTTTGATTTTCCAAGCCCCCATGAACCAACATTGCTAAATAAAGTATAGCTAACGGGAGTGGAAAATGTCTGTGGGTTTAGGAATTTTTTTCCCTGGAATGGGATATTTATTTGGGTGCGGCTCATTTCCCGTTGGTTTTGGGTGTGGTCATGCGTCAGTTGGTACGGGGGGTACACCGGAGTTCTCGCGGGGTGCCCCGGCGTTGCAAAGGTCATCGGACATCTGTCAAGTTATGTCATAATTGGCACAAGAATGCTTCGCCCCTACAGGGGGATCTGGGAGGGCCCATAAACGATCAACGGGTTTTGACCACACCCCCTACGAGCGGGAATTTGAAATTCTCTAGAAACTCAAGGTGGGCGAAGGTGGGCGGTGCCCACCCTACAATTAATTCTCCATTCTCAATTCTCCATTCTCCGCAAAATTACTTTCTAAATCGATAGTTGTTTCAAACCCATTTTCTGGTGTCCATTGGATGGCTCCATTCTGCTCTGTACTATACAGTTTTGTCTTACTTCTTAGCAACTCATATCTGGTGTTTTCGTCAATTGCTCCTGCTGATGCGATCGCCACTTGTGGTTGCAGGGCGGAAAGTAAATCATCGTTTAAGCTGCTGCCGGGCCACCAAATTACTTCGGCTTTGGGCAGCTTTCCTGCCCCCAGCAATAGGTTTTGGTCTGCTGGTTTCAGGTCTGCTAATAGCAACCATGTCTGGTCGAGAATCTGCAAGGAGATTATCTGTGGTTGAAAGTTGATTAATTTCACAGATGTGGAGCCAATTTGCAGGGTTTTTTCCAGGGGCAAAGGCTGGTATTTGCCCTCATGCTCTTGTATGGCCTCTTGCAGGGCCCGAAATTCCACTTGATTTGCTGCCGCATCTAAATGTAAGATATCATAAAATTGTTGAATGGGAAATTTGCTGAATATCTGAAACCACCCGCTGCGATTATTCCGGACCCGACTGGTCGCGATCGCCCAATCTATATGATTGACTCCCTGTTGTTGGAGAAAGGGGAGGATGGTATAGAGGGCGGTAGATTCGTCCCCACTGTTAACTAGGGTGATTTCCCCTCGATCTTGGATGACGATGACCGGCTTTCCTGAGGTGGCTAAGACGGTGACCCGAAACATTGTTGCCTGGGCCAGCATGGCGGGAATTATAATCAGGGCGATCGCGAGGCCGAGGCTGAAGCTAAGGATAAATTGGTTTTGCTTTCTGGGGGCTAACAGCCAGACAGCGCCAATTAAGCCGTAGAGTAGGAGTAGCTGCCATAGGGAGATATTGCCTATAGCTAGGGAATTTCCTGGCAATTGACTGCCAAATTCTACCAGTTGAATTAGCCAGTGGGTGGGGTGATACAGCAACCAGGCGATCGCGCTGCCTGCGGCGGGCCAAATTACAGCGGCCAGGGCGCTGATGAACCCTCCTAGGGCGATCGCGCTAATGAGTGGGGTAGTAATGATGTTAACAAAGATGCTGTAGGGAGAGACCTGACCAAAACTGTAGAGTAGCAGGGGCAGAGTCCAGATAGAGGCTGCCAGAGGTACCGCGATCGTAGAAGCGATCGCGGGTGGCAACCAGTCCAGGCGTTGAACGAGTCCTGGCACGGTGACTACTAATCCTAAAGTGGCTAAAAAACTCAACTGAAAGCCTAAATTCCAAATCCATTGGGGGTCGATGGCAAGCAACAGGACTGCGGCCAGTAATAGGGAGCCGAGGGGCTTAACTTTCCGGTCCGTAAGTAGAGCCAGCAACGCTCCGAACCCCATCACCGCTGCTCGCAGCACTGATGGCTGAAAACCCGTGAGACCGACATAGATAATTAAAGCTGCTAGCCCAAAGGTAAACTGTCCTTGCACGGACAGGCGGCGGGTCAGAGTTAGGACTAAAAATAGCAGTAGGGAAACGTGAAATCCCGAGGCCGCTAGCACGTGGGCTAACCCGACATTGATGAAGCGATCGCGGATATCGTAGGGCAAGTCCACGGCCTTACGTCCCAGCACCATGGCACTGACAACTATCCCTTCTGGGACTCCCAAACTCCGGACTTGGGCCCGGACTATTCTCTGTCGCAACTGCCACCATCCCCAAGATCCGGGGGCGTCACTCATGCTCAGGCGATCGCCATTCATGCCTGCAAAAGAGCCCTCGCGGGCCAGGTAATCTTTAAAATCGAAGGCACCTGGATTAGCTGCTGGTTTGGGTTTATACAAAATTCCCGTTACTTCTACGGTCCGTCCTGGATGCAGACCCGTTGCTTGCAAAAGTGGCACGGTCACGTACAACTTACCTGTCACTTCCTTTCCCATCACCAGGGGTTGGACTGAACCGCTGATTTCGTGGAATTCCCGGGCTAACAGCCAAAATTGGGCCCGCCCCGATCGGGTCAGACGGGGATTACTGACCACCTTGCCCCCTATTTTCACCACGGGTCTTTCCGCCGAAGCAGTAATGGGTGTGGAGACAAACTGACTGATATCATTGTCCAGGGGTTGGGGCACCCGCATTGGCAAATAGAAGCTTGCTAACAATCCTACCAGTCCTGCTGCTAGCCAGATGCCAGGTTTCGGTCCCATGCGCCAGAATCTACGCCCGATCGCGGGGGCGGCCACTGCCAGAACTAGGACTGTATACCCTCCCCAAGCGCTCGCGGTAGATAGCAAGCCCAGAATATAAGCTAAACAGATAATGACGCCACTGGCTGGATGCATAGTTTGTGACAGGTGTTAGGTTCCTTAGTATGATACCATTTGCGAACAAGGTTGCTAAACTCTCAAGCCTGTAATTTCCTCTCTTCAATGCACCCGTTCGTAGGTTGGGTTTCCGCACGAAACCCAACCCGTGCATCTCCGGCATGGCAGCACGAAACCCAACTTCCTGGTGGCAATTGGAGCCGGGCGATAACATTGCTTTCTGTGATAGTATAGAATAGATAGCAAACGCATTTTCAGTAAGCAGATGAATTCTAGTGACATCAAGCCCGAACCTATAGTGGCAACCTCCGAAGAACTCGCAGACTTGGCTTTATTGTCCCAGTTGTTGAATGGACCGAGTAATGGCTCACAACTGCCACGAATTATCAGCCCAGAGGGTGAAGAAATAGAACTGCCTAAGTCGATGTTTCGTTTACTGCGTCAGGCGGCGCATCAGTTAACCAAAGGCAATGGGGTAATAATTTCCACCTTTCACCAGCCATTGACAATTTCCGAAGCTGCCGCTTTGCTAAATGTAGATTGTAAATATGTAGTGCGCCTCGTAAAAAATGGAGAAATTCCTTTTTTTGATACGGGTTGGGAGCAGAGAATTGAGTTAGATGTGGTGATGGCTCACGAGTCAAAGCTGTCGGAATTGCATCGGCGGGGTATACAAGAGTTAGCAGAAATTAGTCAGGAGTGCGGGTTGTATCCGATGGAAAAATAGTATAGCATAGAGAGCAAACGGATTTTCTGTAAGCAAGATGAATTCTAGTGACATCAAGCCCGAACCTATAGTGGCAACAGAAAAAGAACTCGCTGACTTGGCTTCATTGTCCCAGTTGTTGAATGGACTGAGTAATGGCTCACAGTTGCCACGACTTGTCACCCCAGATGGAGAAGAAATAGAATTGCCGGCGTCTGTATTTCACTTGCTGCGTGAGCAGGTGTATCAGTTAGGGCGGGGGAATGGCGTGAGTACTGTTATCTTTCACGATCCATTGACAACCTGGCAAGCTGCTGCTTTGATCGGTTCTCAGGTGCAATATGTGAATAAATTGCTTGACGATGGGGAAATTCCTTTCATTCAGGATGGAAGACTGCGCCTCATTCGGCTTGAGGATGCGATCGCTCATAAGCAGAAGCTGTCTGAGTTGCATCGGCGGGGAATAGAAGAGTTGGCGTCCCTTAGCCAGGAGTACGGTTTGTACTCGATGGTGAAGACAATAATAAGCCACCGTTTGCCGCTGAAGTCCGATCGGGCCTTGAGGAACGGGAGTAGCGATTGAGTAGAGATAGTATGTAATTGTCAGGAACGTGACTGCAAATGATCAACGATCGGGAATTTCTTCACGGTGCCGCCATCTTAAGGCTAATTAACTATGGAGACAGGATTACCATCACCCATGCCAGAGAGATCCACCCCTCACTGTACCTAGTTGAAAATGAGCGCACCCAGTCTGCTATTATATTTAAGGTGTCCACCAAACCGACATCTGCATGGTCCTTCACCTTAAGCTCTCAGGAAGAGTCGGCCCTGAATACCCTGCATCGCCAGCATCTTGGCTTTTCGGTATTCATGGCCCTAGTCTGTCACAAAGACGGCATCTGCTGCATCGCCGCAGATCGCCTTCGCAGTGTCTTATACAGAGACCTTGAGATTGGCGGTCAGCACATATCAGTGTCCAGGCGACCTCGCGGAAGCTATCATGTAAGTGGTCCTGGCAGGCAGCAGATGGCCCAAAGCGTGCCCCAAACTGACTGGCCTGGCGTATTTTTGTCATCACAAAACAGTAGCCATGAGTAAAACTCCGATTAAGACTGATGAAGATTGCATCAATAACCTGATTGATGTGGTAAGCAACGAATTAGGGGATAAGGCCGCAGAGCAGTTAAAGCAAACCGCTGTGGAAATTGTCCAAAACTGTGTTGATGTTTACGACAAGACCTTCGGCGCTGGTGATGTTGGCGCTACCGGTTCGGGTACTGTCAGTAAGCCTCACAAAGGCAAAATTCCCAATGGCACGACTGGAATAATCTACGGAAAAGTCCAAAGCGGCAAGACTAAGACTACCATTGCTACTCTAGCAATGGCTCAAGCAAATGGATTTCGTTGTTTTGTAGTCTTGACATCTGATAATACATGGCTGGGTAAACAAACTGCTAGTCGTTTCAACGAGCAGCTAGAGAATGGACCGGTTGTCTTTAACTGGGAACAATGGAAAAAGGATCCACGAGAATTTGCGACTCAGCAATTGCTTGACTATGTACAAGATACTGGCGTTGTTCTGATATCCACTAAGAATGGACATCACCTCGATAAGTTGCTTGCAGTGCTTGAGTATGCTAAAGCACGTGATGTTCCTACCATTATCTTTGATGACGAAGCTGATAATGCTAGTCTGAACACCAATGAAGCCAAGCAAGCAAAGAAGGGGAAAGATACAGTTCCAGATAGTTCTACTTTTGATAAAATCGGGAAAATTAGGGAAGAGGTGGCCAATCATATCTATTTACAGATTACAGCTACTCCCCAAAGTCTGCTGCTGCAAAATATTGACCACGAATGTAAGCCAGCTTTCTGTGTTCTTTCTCAACCGGGCGAGAAGTACATGGGAGGAGACCTGTTTTTTGAGGACGATCGCCGGTTCTGCTACACGGCAGTCGAACCGGAAGAACTAGATATGTTAAAACAACAGGAAGGAAATATAAACCCAGGCAATAACTGGAATATTCCTCCGGGTCTGAAACTGGCCCTATGCTGTTTCTTCTTGGGTTCAATTTACAAGATGAAATCTGCCAAAGATCGTTCGGCTGTCTATTCTTTTCTCGCTCATATTTGCCACAGGCGCATAAATCACAGCAATTTGGAAAAAGTGATTCGCAACTTTGTTGTAGAACTTGATAAGGCGATTCGAGGACAATCATCTGCAACGAAGCAAGAGGAGGCGCGGAAGTGGTTAAAGCAAGCTCATCAGGAGTTAAGCAAAACAGCTCCGGATTTACCATCAGTTGATTACTTTGTCAATGAGCTAGATAAGAAGCTGCGGAATGCTATCCCAGAGGTAATCAATGCAGATAATCCCAATAAAGAAGTGACATATAACCCCGGAATGAATATTCTGATTGGAGGGAACCGCCTAGGGCGCGGTGTAACCATTGAGGGGTTGATGGTTACTTACTACGGGCGCGATCCCAAGCAAAAAGTCATGGATACCGTGCATCAACACGCACGGATGTATGGTTATCGCCCAGAATTGTTAGATGTGACTCGTCTGTTTGTACCTCAGCACATTTATGAGGACTTTTGCGCTATCCATGAGGCTGATGAAGGTATGCGCCAGGCGATCGGGGAGGATCCCAGCAAAATTAAGATTAAGCCTGTCTGGGTTGGTCGAAAGGCGATGTGTCTGATAATTGCATGCAATGTCTGACAATTGCTTACAGTGCCAAACTCAAACTGCCTCAACACTGGCACAGCAAGAATCTCAGCCGGGTGCATCCCAGATTTGCAAAGATAGCTGTAGGGGCGACTGGCATTCTTGCGCCAATTATGACATAAGTTTACAGATAGACTCTCCGTATCCCTCACGGGAGCGCCAGCCATATCCCTCACGGGAGCGCCAGCCATATGCTTCGCCCTTGCGAAAGTGGGATGCACCCTCTCAGCCACAGTCTGCCACACCGGCTCAAACCCATCGCGATCGCTACCCGACAGCTACTGAAGACAAGACGGAACCTCCAGCCCAGGTCGTCGGGCGAAGAATCTGCACATCCATAAGTTTTACTAATCACTAATATAAGAAATATAGGCGTTGCACAATTACGGGATGATTTAAATAGGTACCGGTACAGAATTATAACGTAGATAGTGCAATAATAACTTAATTGAAAGCCTCAACATTTCTTCCGACTTTGAGTAACATAATGTTTTTCTTTTTAATCGAGCTAGATAATGTCTTAATCGACAATTTTCACATTCAACACGGGTCATGTAGGTTTTGCTGACTATATGGTCAATATATTCAATAAACATTGGATAAACAGGCCATCCATCAGTAACGTCTAAAAAGCATTGCCAACATTTTCTAATATCCCACATAGGCTTAAAAGTTTCTGCAGAACGATCGCCTAATACCCATGTTATAATCCCTGGCTTGAAATGATTTACGACTGTCCATAGCCACTTTTTATTCTTTTTTTCATTGACATAAGTATGCAACTCGTCAATTTCTGCAACCTCCGGAATATCGTAGTTTTCAGGGATTGACGGTAATTCTTTAGCTGCCTGTTTTACCCAATCAATTTGAGTATTATGGCTGACACCAGTTATCCTTTCAATACCTCGAAATCCATTGCCATTAACGTACATTGTCAAACAATTTTTCTTGACATCTTCTGAATAACCGCGCGGATAATAATGTTCGAGAAACTGGCGACGACAATCCTTACAAATTAAATTCTGTTTGCCGCGTCTGTGACCATTTTTATTGATGTTTTCAGAACCACATCTGGGACATTTCATGTTCGACTCCTTTAGCTAATTCTTTCGCCTTACTATCCATGATAACACATATTATGACTAGGTCGAAAACAAACATCATACTATACATAAATTCTGACTGTAAAATTGCAGATTATCATAATCTGCAATAACCCATCATCCCGAAAATGTGCAACGCCGGGGACGACTATATAGTACCGGGCGTCGGTTCTTCGGCTGTGCATGGTGGTGGAGGGAACGATGTGTATGAATTGACGGAGCGGCGGACGCCTTTCTTTTTTCCGTAATTTAATTCGATAAGCCCCCATTTCCCTCGTCGGCCCCGACTATCGGGTCCTCTACAAAATTTTAAATCCCTGTACATGCAGAGAATTGAGAAAAATTACTATCTGACAGAGTAAAAAGCTCCATTAGCACTTCCCTAACGGCAATCGGACAGTTATATCCCTTGTTTGACTCGCAACGAGGCTAATAGAACTTTTCCAGAGCAACTTCATAGGCGTAACTATTAGCACGGACAAAATCGAGGGCCGCCGTCACAATATCGTCAAGATCGAGAGTTTGCTGGCAAAAGCATCTGCCCTCTTGATTCTTGCTGAGGCTTTAGTTTGAGAATCTTTGGCAAGAAATTGCAGCCCCAATGGGAGCGGCGATCGGACTTAGCCCGGGGTTTATACCGGCTACAAAAGCTTTTATATTTTTCAGCACAACCATCTAAATTATCAGCAAGTTCTAAGAACGCTGGATGCCATTGGGTCAATCCATCATCGGTCAATCGTGCATAGGATCCATAATTAGAAAAGTCATAGAAAAAACCTTGTTGCATCCCAGCAGTTTTAGGATTGGCGTATGGATAACTACACTGGATATGTAAAGGTCTATTTCCCAAGGTGAAGCCCAGTATAAGACAACTTGGCCAGGATATCAACAAATGTCGATCGTAGTCTAACCAACAGTCGTCTTTGTGCCAACCTACCTTTTCGCCAAAGTTTGTATAATTGGCGTTACAACCCAACCAAATCTGCTGCTGCGTGCTAAAGCCGAAATGTCCATTGCTGTGCTTTAGCCAGAGTCGATCGAGCATCTGTAAGAGCTGTAGTTTATAGTTTCTAACTTCAATTCTTGCATATAATTATCAACATCTCCACCTGTTTGTGATTTTTATCGTGTATTAAACATACCATTAATTTTAAATCAAGGGGGCAGGGACAAACACCCCCTGCTTTGAGCCGACTGGCGATCGTCGTCCGGAGGCAGCCTCGCTTGTGGTAAGATTGAGATTGCTTCCATTCCCCTATCTACCTGTACTTACTATAGTTCATCTAGCAATGTCTTTGAGAATCATTGAAAATTTTGATAGCAGCTTTACCTTGGACCCGGAGGCTAAAGCCACTCTCTTTAGCTTACTCCAAAGTGAAGTTTTCTTAGATCAAGTGAGTCAACAACTCAATGGAGTTCCCGTAGAGTTTACGGAGTTCCTGTTTCAACCCGTACCCTACAGCGCCGGGACTCCCAAAGGCATGCCCCCTGAATTTGAAAAGTATCATGACTCCCAAGAACATGCGATCGTCAACGTGCCGCCCAACTTCATGTTCAAAGCGAAAATATTCAAACCCAGTCGCCTCTGTGCAATTTACCGCAAAATTAAGTAACTAGGCCATGACAACCGACAATAATATTCCAGCCCTCGCTAGTCTAACATATCTGCCCTATCTTGACGAAACCGGTCACTTGCCCCAGCAGTTGCAAGGCAAAATTGGGATTTATGCTATCTTTGATGAAGCGCAAGATCTGCAACTTGTCAACTATTCTCGTGATGTCTTTGTCAGCTTGAAGCAACATTTAGTCCGTCAACCCCAAAGCTGCTATTGGTTGAAGGTGCAAACTATTGACAGACCGAAGCGGGCAACCTTAGAAAATATTCGGGATGCTTGGATCGCGGAAAATGGTACTACCCCACCTGGGAATGGTGCTTCCGCAGGCAAATGGACTGAACCTATTGATGCGAAAATCACCATGACAGATGAAGAAAAAAGCAGTTATGGGGCGAGTGACGAACTGGGGCAAATGAAACTGTTGAAAAATGTAGCGAGGCGGGTGGAAGCGGAAATTAAAGCCGGACTTGCCGAACGGGGAGTCCAAGAGGAAATTCGCTTTAACCCCAAACTGAAGGAAAAGGGCTTACTTGACTTAAAGTAGAACGTAGGGTGGGCATCGCCCACCATTGAACTAATGTAGGAAGGAGTAAGATGACTGCGGAGAACATTCTGGAAGAGAAGAAAGAGAATCTTCACCAGTTGCTGCCAGCAGCAGAGTCAGATATATTTGAGTGGACAAAACAGTGGTATCCAGTAGCAGTTGTAGACTACCTGGACCCGTCTCGTCCTCATGCCATACAGTTACAGCAAGTTCAGGAAACAAGTAGAACATTTTTGTGCTAAACTAGAGCTATACTCAATGCAGACCAAATTCAGCTATGGGACGTTACTCTCTGGACCTTAGACAAAAAGTCGTCACTGCTTATAAATTGGGCAAAGGCTCGATTCGGCAACTTGCCGAGCAGTTTATGCTCAGTCCTGCTACTGTTCATAGTTATATAAAACAATATCGAGAAACGCAAGATCTAACCCCTAAAAAACCCGGCCCCAAACGTCCGGGCAAGCTAGAAGCCTATCGAGACTTGATCGTGAAGATGGTAAAAGATTACCCAGATTGGACGGTAGGCTGAGGAACATCTGTTAAATGAGCAGGATGTTTATGTCAGTGTAGGGGGATGTGTGAGTTCCTAAAAAAAGAAGGCTTAACTCTTAAAAAAAAACTTACCGGGCAGAAAAAGTAGCAACTCCAGCAGTTCAACAGCAGCGAGTTGATTACCGAGAGCGGGTTCGAGATGTCCCACAGGGAAAATTGATATTTATTGATGAGGCAGCTTTCTGGATAGGGATGAGTCGCGAAATGGCGCCCGTGTGAAAAAGGTAAAAAGGCATTCTATTTAAGACCATTTTATAAGGGCAGGAAAATGACGTTAATCGGAGCAATAAGTATTGAAAGGGTTGTGGCGAAAAAAGCAATTAAAGGCTCTATGAAAGGTAAGGATTTTAAGGATTTTGTTGAACATGACCTGGTGGAGAAGCTGAATCCAGGGGATGTGGTAGTTATGGATAACCTTAATATCCATAAAATGAAAGGTATCGAAGAACTGATAGTCGCTACGGGAGCAAGAGTAGAATATTTATCACCCTACTCACCAGACTTCAATCCTATTGAGATGTTGTGGTCAACGGTTAAGTCACTGGTCAGAATGTTCCCAACACGAGCAATGGAGGCGCTAGAAAAGTTAATTGAACTTGCTCTAATCCTGATTGGAACAAATACGTTTAAAAACTGGTTTACTAAATGCTGTTATTGTACTAGCTAACTGGTGAACAAGCTGTAAGCTGTCGCGCATCTAAACTGCATGTTGGAGCTTCCGGTAAAATCGAGGCAACCCACGACAGCGTAGCGTCAGCTCTAACGGTAATTTGGGACTATGCAATTTAAATGCATCACAGCTTACCAGATAGTTGATAAATCCAGAACGAATCCTGGTAAAACGCTTTCCCCCCTAATCCGATCGGGATTTTCTAACACTTCTACTTCCGCATTGGGACGATAAATATAGACCCTTCTATTATTTCGGTCAATCAACCAACCCAAGGACACACCATTATCAATATATTCCAGCATTTTCTCTTGCAGAGATTGCAGTCCGTCGCTGGGAGAACGCAACTCCACCACAAAATCCGGGCAAATGGGAGCAAATTTAGTTTGTTGTTCTCGGGTGAGAGAATTCCATTTTTCCAGTCTCATCCAAGCTGCATCCGAGGATTTAGTCGCCCCGTTGGGTAGAATAAACCCAGTGGAAGAGTCAAACCCGACTCCAGTGCCATCCTTCTCTGTCCAGTTGCCAAGTTGTCGAATAAGCTTAAAGTTCCGATTTCCAGTTTCAGAACCAGTCGGTGACATGATGATAATTTCTCCTGATGCTGTGCGTTCTATACGGTAATCGCGGTTCAGTTGACAGAAGTCAAAAAATTGGTCCGCAGTCATTTCTACTACTGGATAAAATTTTAATACCATTGGTGCTAATTCTGGATAATCTATCTCCCGAACCTGGTTCTCTGTTTTTGCGGCTGTCATTTGATGTTACCTCACGATATTTATTTTCAATCTTACCAGATAGTTGATAAATCTAGAACGAATCCCGGTAAAATGCTTTCCTCCCTAAGACGCGCGGGACTATCTAACAGTTCCACTTCGGCATCGGGACGATAAATATAGACCCTTCTATTATTTCGGTCAATCAACCAACCCAAGGACACGCCATTATCAATATATTCCAGCATTTTCTCTTGCAGAGATTGCAGTCTGTCACTGGGAGAACGCAACTCCACCACAAAATCAGGACAAATGGGAGCAAATTTAATTTGTTGTTCTCGGGTGAGGGAATTCCATTTTTCCAGTCTCACCCAAGCAGCATCCGCAGATTTCGTCACCCCGTTGGGTAGGATAAACCCAGTGGAAGAGTCAAACCCGACTCCAGTGCCATCCTTCTCTGTCCAGTTGCCAAGTTGTCGAATAAGCTTAAAGTTCCGATTTCCAGTTTCAGAACCAGTCGGTGACATGATGATAATTTCTCCTGATGCTGTGCGTTCTATACGGTAATCGCGGTTCAGTTGACAGAAGTCAAAAAATTGGTCCGCAGTCATTTCCACTACTGAATGAAATTTTAACACCATTGGTGCCACTTCTGGATAATCTATCTCCCTGTTTTCGGTTTTTGCCGCTATCATTGTTGTCGATCCTGCTATTATAGTTATGGTCTACTTCTAAGATGATAACTTAATAGGGGCTAGGCTGCAATTATTCAGGCGATCGCATCTGTGGTGCCAGTCCGGGATGGGTGTGGTCAAAAACAGTTGGTACGGGGAGATCCTCGCGGGGTGCGAGTTGCCTGAGGAGATTACATATGTCAATTTATGTCATAATTCGCGCTAGAATGCTTCGCCCGTGCCCCTAAACGGGGCACGGGGAAACACTGAAGTGTTTACTACGAACCTGGGAGGGCCCATAAACGATCGACGGGTTTTGACCACACCCGTCCGGGATGCAAAACAGACAGCATATTTATGCGTAAAATGAGATCGTGGCGCTGGATTAGCAAAATCCGGGTCAGTCAGCTTACCGCTAACCTTGAATAACTGCTCGCTGGCAGTAGCGGTTAGTGCAAGATAGAAGAAACACAGAGTCCTTCTTACTTCTGGGTGAAACGTGATGGCCACAATTATCAATCCCCCCTATCCTTACTTAGAACTCAACTATCAAGGGCAGATGTTATGCCGGGATCTCACAAAAGACGAGCATATCTTAGGGCGTTCCGCCCAGCAGGCAGACTTGGTAGTGGATAATAGCTGGCGGGTAGTGGGTCGAAGTCAGGCGGTCCTGCGCCGCTACGGCTCGGAATACCATATATTCGATGGTGATGGTCAACAGCCTAGCACTAACGGCTTGTTCCTCGATCGCACTCGCATTACTCCCTCCCAAGGGTTGCTTCTGAAAAATGGCATGGAATTGCGCATCGGCCAAGACCCCCAGAACCAGGTGATCCTCACCTATTTTAACCTCTCTAGCGGAACGATCTCTACCCCGATCGCTCAACATAGCATTTCCCTGAAAAGCGGGCAATGCGAACGGGGTCGCAACCCCAGCGCTACCCTGCAACTAGATTCTCCGGTGGTTTCCTGGCGTCACGCCTTGATTAAACCAGACGCGAAGGGACAGTATCTACTGCGGGACTACAGTACTAATGGGGTGTTTGTAGATGGTCAGCGGGTGAATGGTTCTCACGTCCTCAGTTCTGGGTCAACCATTCGCATTGGGCCCTTTACTCTCGTCTTGCGCGGGAATGAGTTACAGGTACTCGACCAAGGCAATCAAATTCGCCTGGATGCCCTACAGCTACTGCGAGAGGTCAAAGATAAGAAGGGCAAGCGACGCAAATTACTCGATCGCATTACTTTGGCGATCGAACCGGGACAATTTGTGGCCCTAGTGGGTGGCAGCGGTGCGGGGAAATCAACTTTGATGCGGACCCTCCTGGGTATTGACCCCACTACGGAGGGGACCCTGCAGATCAATGGTGAAGACTTGCGAACTAATTTTAATATCTATCGCACCCAAATTGGCTACGTGCCCCAGGATGATATTATACACAAATCCTTGACTGTGGTGGAGGTGCTGACCTATGCAGCTAAGTTGCGCTTGCCTCCAGATCTTGATGTCAGTCAGGTGGTGGAAAAAACTCTGGAAGAAATTGAAATGAGCGATCGCCAGGACGTGTTAGTCAGTCAGTTGAGTGGCGGTCAGCGCAAGCGGGTGAGTATTGGAGTGGAACTGCTGGCCGACCCCAAGCTGTTTTTCCTGGACGAACCTACTTCTGGTCTGGACCCGGGGTTGGATAAAAAGATGATGCAGTTGCTGCGCAAGTTGGCCGACCAGGGACGTACCGTTATCCTCGTCACCCATGCTACCGCCAATATCACGCAATGCGATCGCATCGTCTTTTTAGGTCGTGGCGGACGCCTCTGTTACTTCGGACCTCCCCAGGAGGCGAGTAAATTCTTTACCCTGACCTCTCAGGAAGACTTCGCCGACATCTATATCAAACTGGAACAAGGGGAACATGTTGTCCAGCAATGGGCCGTGAGATTTGAGAGTTCGGACTACTACCGAGATTATATCACTAATCATCTGAGTGCGGGCAACCAGCCTCAGTCTGCGATCGCATCTCCTCAACAGGTTAAACCTTCTTCGATCGGGCAATTATCTCTGCTGAGTCAACGCTACTTGCGACTCCTGTGGCGCGACCCCGTTAATCTCGGATTATCTCTGTTTACCGCCCCTATTGGCATCAGTCTAATTACTCTCGCAATTGATAAAGAACCCTTAGTTCTCCCCGATACACCTGATTCTACCCTAGCCCCTTTAGCCTTGCGAGTCTTATTTGTCTTTACCTGTGCTGCTATTTGGGTAGGACTCTCCAGTTCCTTGCAAGAAATTGTTAAAGAAGCGGCCATTTACCTGCGCGAACGGTTGGTGAACCTAAGATTATTTGCCTATCTGGGTTCAAAACTGTTAATTCTTTCGGGGTTAGCGCTGTTGCAAACTCTGTTAATCTGTGCAGTAATTCTAGTTGGATTCAAATCGCCCTCGCCGGAATTTATCCCCTGGTTTCTGGGGTTGGGTATCACCACCTTCGGGACTTTATTAACTAGCATGAGTCTGGGTTTGACCATCTCTGCCCTGGCCAAAAATGGCACTCAGGCCAATAGCACTTTACCCCTGCTGTTAATCCCTCAGATTATTTTCTCCGGGGTTTTGTTTAAGATGGAAGGTCTTGCTAGTAAGATCTCTTGGTTGATGCTGAGTCGTTGGTCGATCGGGGCCTATGGGGCCTTAGTAGATGTGAATGGAATGGCACCCAAGGGATTTGATGGCGAACCTCTGCCCCACCTGCCCTTCCAGGGAAGCGATGTTTATGCTGCCACTTGGGGTAATCTGGGCTTAAATTGGGGAATGTTGTGCCTGCATACCTTAGTTTACCTGGGAGTGACCTGGTTGGTGCAGAAGCGGAAAGATATTTTTTAAGTGCGAATGGTGGCGAATGGTGATGCTATTTGTTGGGCGATCGGGTATAGTGGGAGATGAGACGAGCGCGACCAATGCTGTAGAATATCTAGTAACCTTGCCTCCCGATCGCCAGTTCGCCAGGAAATCATGTATATCAAGCAAGAGAGGAGATGAATCAATGCTGGACAATTTTATCGCCAAAAATATAGACTTTGACCCGGCGATCGTGGTCAAAGATAAAGACGATCGTCCCATGATGTTTGTCGATGTCAGATCTTACCGGGCATTTAGCTCTGAAGACTTGACGATCCATCACCTGGAGGATTATCAACATGTACCTTTTCTGATGTTTGTCAATCTCAAACAAATCAGAATATATCCGTCTGGTAATTATCAGCCAGTAATGATCTTAAAAGCTGAAGAAATTTTGTCTTTTTATGCTCCCAATTATCAAGAGTATAAAGTAATTTCTCAGCATTATTTGGTGAGCTTAGTAGATAGTTGGTTAAGTGACATATCTTATCATTGGAAAAGCCAAAATCCTCCTTTTGAAACGCAAATTAATGAAGTCGGTTTAACTTCTCTGCTAGAAAAAGGTTTTGTTGAGAGAATATGGGAGTGGGATTAAATGTCGGTTTTTTTGTATATTGAAACCAATGGAATCATGTCTTTGGCTCAAAAACGAAATCCAGCAATTGAGTCATTGCTCTCTAACTTACCTGATGATGTTCAGTTAGTCTTACCCAGCATTTGCTACATGGAAGCACTATTTGCTTTTCAGCGAGATATAAAACGTCGAGATGAATTCGATCGAGATTTGACCATTGAGATTAATGAAGCGAGCCGAAGAAATTTGAGAATTTCGCAATTGGTGATGAATGACTTAAAACAAAGTCAAGAGAGATACGATGCACTCTCAGAACAGTTAAATACTGAATTCATTGAATCCTTGATGTTTTTAGCATCTCGTCTGACTTTAATCCATCCTCAACCGGATACGTTAATCACAACCTTACTAGATCCCAAGTTGAATAAATTCACTGAAAGGAGAGATGATTTTATTTTGCGCTGTATTGTCGAACACGCGCAAAATCATTCTTCCGAAAGGAAAGCCTTTTTCAGTGAAAATACGAAACAGTTTGGACAGCAACCTGTTCGAGAGGTTTATCGAGAAGTTGGGATTACCTATTTTGGGAATGTAGAAAATTTACAAGGTTGGTTGAATCGCGACTAATGCTGTATAATCTGGTAACATGGAATTGCCACCCGATCGCCGGGTGTTATTAATGTATCATCAGATACATGGTATCATGAGTAGAGAGAAAATATGGCTCTGGAAAATTTTGTTGTCAAAAATGTTGACTTTGACCCGGATATTATTGAGATTAATGAAGCAAGACGAAGCAATTTGAACATTTCACAATTGTTGATGAATGACTTAGAACAAAGTCAAGTGAAATATAATTTGGGTGCATCCGAGATTTGCAAAGATAGCTGTAGGGGCGAAGCATTCGGGCAACAAATTATGATATAAGTTTACAGATAGACAGTCCGAATTGTGCTTCGCCCTTGCAAAAGTGGGATGCACCCCATTCTTGGCAGATGTCTAGTGGAGTAGAATGCATATGTCGGAGTGAAGTATTTCAGGACGGTGAAGATAACTGGTGGACTAGAGTTTGTCCCAGTGGCGTCAGTCAACAGGGTCTTACCACTCCTGAAGATGCCGATCGCATGACGGAAATTGGCATAATCTTATATAAACAGTTGCAGTCCGCCCCAACATATCGTTATGCTTTAGTAGGAGTCGAAGTAGATGAATTCAGAACCTACAGCGAACTGACAGCAATGCCGCCCGACATTTCCTTTTCTGGACTGGTACTAACATCAAGCTTATGGCAGATGATGGGTTCTCCTGTGGATTTCCGGATTTTTGCTCCCGGTTATTTGCATCCAAGCAGATGGGTGTATCTCTTGAAGATCGTGAAGCCCCTGCCAGCTCCCCGGGTAACGAACCCTCCGCTGCGAGGAATGGGCCTGGAGCGCGGGCTTTGTTCCTGTAGTCGGACTCCTCGTTCCCACGGCTCTGCCTGGGAACGGGTTCCGGCGGGGAGGTCTCCTACCAACGGGTTTTGACCGCACCCGGTTTGGGCTGCATCTGCATAAACAAAAGCCGGACTCCTCGTTCCCACGGCTCTGCCTGGGAACGGGTTCCGGCGGGGAAGTCTCCTACCAACGGGTTTTGACCGCACCCGGTTTGGACTGCATCTGCATAAACAAAACCTTGATTATCCTTGTAAAAATGGGCAGTTTCAACCGTTCAGCTAGGGTGTGGTCAAAAACAGTTGGTACGGGGAGATCCTCGCTCGCAGGGTGCGGGACGAAGCATTCACCAGAAGATATGTTATTTTATGTCATAATTTGCGGAAGAATGCTTCGCCCCTAGGGCCTAGAAACGATCGACGGGTTTTGACCACCAACTCTGGCCAAGGCTGGTTGAGAGTGAAGACCTTGAATAGATCTATTCCGATCCAGAATAGATCTATTCCGACCGAGAATAAGTTTATTTTTGCCAAAAATAGGCTTACTTTTGCCAAGAATAAGTCAATTCTCTCTCACATGAAGCTTACTTTTGCCAAGAATAAGTCAATTCTCTCTCACATAAAGCTCACTTTGCTGTACGGGACCCCTCCGCTGCGAGAGTTCCGGGATGCGCCGAACAACTAGAGATCGACGTTATTATTTCTCATTTAAGGTCGATTTTCAGGCTAGGTTACTCAACTAGACTACAAAAGCCTAGAGAGAAAGTCCGATAAATAGCTGGTTTCAGGAATAGTCGATCGTCAAGAAGCTCTACTTTCTCCCAACAATTGCCTATCTCACCTCACATCTCACATAAGTACAGCAGCAGAGGCATAGATGATTGCCATGAGGGTGTGGTCAAAAACAGTTGGTACGGGGAGATCCTCGCGGGGTGCCCGGCGAAGCATTCGCCCGCCGCGTCGTGGGATGCACCCAATACTATGTACTACAAAGGATAAAATTAATTATGGCTTTAATTTTTAGCTTGTCTGCGGAATGCGGTTCAACTCAGTCAGCAGCGTTAGCATTTGCCAAGCATTTTCACGAACATTCTTGGGGTGCATCCGAGATTTGCAAAGATAGCTGTAGGGGCGAAGCATTCGGGCAACAAATTATGATATAAGTTTACAGATAGACAGTCCGAATTGTGCTTCGCCCTTGCGAAAGTGGGATGCATAATTTACTCTCACGACAGTTAAATGATGAATTCATTGATGCTTTGAGAATTTTAGAATCTCGTCTGACTTTGATCCATTCTCAACCGAATACCTTGCGTAGAACTTTAGTAGATCCAAAATTTAATAAATTGACAGAAAAGAGAGATGATTTCATTTTGCGCTGTATTTTAGACCACGCGCAAAATTATTCGGAAGAAAGGAAAGCCTTTTTCAGTGAAAATACGAAACAGTTTGGACAGCAACCTGTTCGAGAGGTTTATCGAGAAGTTGGGATTACCTATTTTGGGAATGTAGAAAATTTACAAGGTTGGTTGCGATGTAATCTGCTTGCTATAATCGCGACCAATTGTAGAATATCTAGTAACCTACCCGATCGCCAGTTGAAGGCTGATAATGAATTAGATTTTTAACTATTGAGATTAATTGCGAATTGCGGAATTGCTAAGAAAAGGGCGATCGGGTATAATGGGAGATGAGCAGGGTGGGCCGTGTCCACCGTCATACCCTTGCTATAATCGCGACTAATGCTGTATAATCTGGTAACATGGAATTGCCACCCGATCGCCGGGTGTTATTAATGTATCATCAGATACATGGTATCATGAGTAAGGAAGAGAGAAAATATGGCTCTGGAAAATTTTGTTGCCAAAAATGTTGACTTTGACCCGGATATTGTGGTAAAAGATGGAGACGATCGTCCCATGATGTTTGTCGCTGTCTATGGCTTGCGGGCATTTGGATCTGAGGAATTGAAAGTTCATGGTCTAGAGAATTATCAACAAGTGCCTTTTCTGATGTTTGTCAATATCACACAAGTGAGAATCTATCAATCTGGGAATTATCATCCAGTCATGATATTAAATCCTGGAGAAATTTTCCCCGTTTACGACCCTGACTATCAAAACCATGAGTTTATTTTTCAGGATTATTTGGTTGGATTAATGGATGCTTGGTTAAGTGATTTATCTTTTCATTGGAAAAGCGAGCATCCTCCTTTTGAAACGCAGATTAATGAAATAGGTTTGAGCGATATGCTAGAAAATGGTTTTCTTGAAAGAATATTGGAGTGGGATTAAATGTCGGTTTTTCTGTATATTGAAACAAATGGGATTATGTCTTTGGCTCAAAAGCGAAATCCAGCAATTGAGTCATCGATCGAAAACTTGCCTAATGATGTGCAGTTAATCTTACCCAGCATTTGCTACATGGAAGCGCTATTTGCTTTTCAACAAGATAAAAAACGGAGAAATATCTTTAACCAATCTTTGATTATTGAGATTAATGAAGCAAGACGAAGCAATTTGAACATTTCACAATTGTTGATGAATGACTTAGAACAAAGTCAAGTGAACTATGATTTACTCTCACGACAGTTAAATGATGAATTCATTGAGGCTTTGAGAGTTTTAGAATCTCGTCTGACTTTGATCCATCCTCAACCGGATACCTTGCGCAGAACCTTAGTAGATCCAAAATTGAAGAAATTGACAGAAAAGAGAGATGATTTCATTTTGCGCTGTATTTTAGACCACGCGCAAAATTATTCTTCCGAAAGGAAAGCCTTTTTTAGTGAAAATACGAAACAGTTTGGACAGCAAAATGTTCGAGATGCTTGTCGAGAAGTTGGGATTACTTATTTTGGCAATATAGACAACTTACAAGGTTGGTTGCAATCTCTTTAGTGAGAATAATGAGGTGGGCGATGCCCCAATACTTCTCGGTTAAGGATTATAAGTTGTCATTGCGAGGGGGGGTTACGTAGCGATTAACTTATGGGCAAATTGAGGAGACCCCCCGAAGCAATCTCCCCGACGAGGCATGAGATTGCTTCGGGGGGGATCCTGGTGGTGATCCCTAATTTATCGGTTTAGGTTTCCCCCCTCGCAATGACAAATTATTAACCGAGAGGTATTGGGCGATGTCCACCTCATCAGCAGACCTTTAGTCATTGCGGGCATGCTCAAATTCGTACCGATAGAAGAGTCGGCTGAACTTTTGCAGTAGATATCCCACTACTCCCAAGCAGATGGCGATCGCACTTGCCCACCAGAAACTAGCAGTGGGCGTAATTGCTAAAATAGAGTCCGATGTTGATATTTCACCCGCAGCCGCCAGTAGGGCGATCGCCCGGGCATCCAGCAATAGGGCCAGAACCAGAAATACACCAGCAGCAACATAGCTTAACAGAACCAGGCGATTAATATTGTTCAGGGCCTTCTGGCAGACCTGGCAATGTTGGGTATGTGTCGTCCAGACATCAAACAACTGCTGCTTGTCCCGTTCCGCTGGGGGCAGGTCCGGGTTACATCCGGAGGAGGCCGCCCAGCCCATTTCACCTCCCGCTTTCAACTCCAGCCATTTACGGAAGGTAATTACCATCTTATCTTGAGGATTGGGAGTGTAGACTTTTTCCAACCATTTACCTTTTCCCTGCTTGGCCAGCAGCTTCTCTTGATAGTGGAGAAACACTAGGTCTTGGTGCAGGAATAGGGAAGCCAGCACGTGAGTTAACCAAATAGGCATGGGCAGAGCAAAGAATGCCAGTCCTTTCGGTCTCTTCCCGGCCTCATTCTTCACTAACACCTGGCACCCGATATGACGACACCAACCCGGACGGGTAGGACTGGCATACAACGCTAGTATTAACTTGCCCCCATCCACAAAGGTAGTGACAATCTTCATATAACAGGGAGGTTGAAAGTCGTGGACCGCTTCCGATAGGGTAGCAGGAGTTGGCGCGATCGCAAAGGAGAAGCCTTCTTGGGCGGACATTTCCCTGAGGCCAATCATGTCGTAATACTTGCCCTCATCGTACCTGCTACCCATAATACCGTGATGAGAGACTGTCACGTGAGCTGGGTCACAGACGTTCTCCATGAAAAAATCCCATCCATAGGGCAGGTCCCGCACGTTCCAAGCAAGTTTTACCACTTTGTCTGAGTTATCGGCATCTGCAAGTTCCTGCACCAGGCGCGGGCCTTCTCAACTTACATTCCTGCTGCCCAAGTATACCATCTTCTGGCCAGATCCACAGCAAACCTTGACATTCCTGGGTGGGATAAACCACTGCCGTGGACTGGGGGTTAGCACAATGCTTCGCTTCAGTCTGCCGGTCTTGAGATTGGGGAATTTTGACACATTTTCCCTCACAGTCAAACCGCCAAGCATGGTAGGCACACAACAAAGTCCCATCCGACTCAACCCGACCTTCCGACAGAGGTGCAAGTCTGTGGGGACAATAATCTGCAAAGCAACGCCATTTCCCTTCCCCATCTCGCCACAAGACTAAGTCTAACCCCAGTACAGCTTGTTCACCAGTTAGCTAGTACAATAACAGCATTTAGTAAACCAGTTCTTAAACGTATTTGTTCCAATCAGCATCAGAGCAAGTTCAATTAACTGTTCTAGCGCCTCCATTGCTCGTGTTGGGAACATTCTGACCAGTGACTTAACCGTTGACCACAACATCTCAATAGGGTTGAAGTCTGGTGAGTAGGGTGGTAAATATTCTACTCTGGCTCCCGTAGCGACTATCAGTTCTTCGATCCCTTCCATTTTATGGATATTAAGGTTATCCATAACTATCACATCCCCGGGATTCAGCTATGGCTGCGCCACGCTGCGCGAGCGGAACCAGGTCATGTTCAATAAAATCCTTAAACTCCTTACCTTTCATAGAGCCTTGAATTGCTTTTTTCGCCACAACTCCTTCAATACTTATTGCTCCGATTAAGGTCATTTTCCTCCCCTTATAAAATGGTCTTAAATAGAATGCCTTTTTACCTTTTTCACTCCTGGCCATCTCGCGACTCATCCCTATCCAGAAAGCTGCCTCATCAATAAATATCAATTTTCCCTGTGGGACATCTCGAACCCGCTCTCGGTAATCAACTCGCTGCTGTTGACCTGCTTCCGTTGCTACCTTTTCGGCCCGGTAAGTTTTTTTTTAAGGGTTAAGCCTTCTTTTTTTAGGAACTCACACATCCCCCCTACACTGACATAAACATCCTGCTCCCGCCGGAGATGTTCCCTCAGCCTACCGTCCAATCTGGGTAATCTTTTACCATCTTCACGATCAAGTCTCGATAGGCTTCTAACTTGCCCGGACGTTTGGGACCGGGTTTTTTAGGGGTTATATCTTGCGTTTCTCTATATTGTTTTATATAACTATGAACAGTAGCAGGACTGAGCATAAACTGCTCGGCGAGTTGCCGAATCGAGCCTTTGCCCAATTGATAAGCAGTGACTACTTTTTGTCTAAGGTCCAGAGAGTAACGTCCCATAGCTGAATTTGGTCTGCATTGAGTATAGCTCTAGTTTAGCACAAAAATGTTCTACTTGTTTCCTGAACTTGCTGTAACTCCCCGCGAAACTCCAACCCGCCAGCAACGAGAGCCGAAAATACCAGTTGAGACAGAAAGGCATTACTAGCAATAAATAGGTGACCTCCAGGGCGCATTACCCGCAATACTAGCTGAGCCCATTCTACAAAAAAGTCATGGCATTTTGCTCTTTCTTTCTGGGTGAGAGCAGTAAATCGTGGCAGGGGTGCCCGTTTATGTCCGTCAAAGGTAGGAGGAATTCTCCAGACCCCTCCATTGCAGTTTTCCCTCTTGACTATTTGCTCGATATCATACTCTTTTAAGCCATAGGGCGGATCGGTCACTACTGCATGAATGCTATTTTCCGGGACTGTCCGAAACCATTGGAAACAGTCCCCATGCAGGATGAGAGAATTCCCGATTTGCTCTGCTTGACAGTCCCATGAATCGGATAATATCCCTAGATTCAAATTCATCTTCTAATTAGATTAGATTAACCCGCCCTCTAATTATACCTTACTTGGGGGTACAAGAAACCGGGTTGATGGCATCGCGGAAGGGTATAAGAAACCGGGCTGCGCTCTCTTACCGGGTTGATGGCATCGCGCGATTTTACGCCCTGCGGGCGGGGTAGAATAAATCCAGGCGTTGCACATTTTCGGGATGATGGGTTATTGCAGATTATGATAATCTGCAATTTTACAGTCAGAATTTATGTATAGTATGATGTTTGTTTTCGACCTAGTCATAATATGTGTTATCATGGATAGTAAGGCGAAAGAATTAGCTAAAGGAGTCGAACATGAAATGTCCCAGATGTGGTTCTGAAAACATCAATAAAAATGGTCACCGACGCGGCAAACAGAATTTAATTTGTAAGGATTGTCGTCGCCAGTTTCTCGAACATTATTATCCGCGCGGTTATTCAGAAGATGTCAAGAAAAATTGTTTGACAATGTACGTTAATGGCAATGGATTTCGAGGTATTGAAAGGATAACTGGTGTCAGCCATAATACTCAAATTGATTGGGTAAAACAGGCAGCTAAAGAATTACCGTCAATCCCTGAAAACTACGATATTCCGGAGGTTGCAGAAATTGACGAGTTGCATACTTATGTCAATGAAAAAAAGAATAAAAAGTGGCTATGGACAGTCGTAAATCATTTCAAGCCAGGGATTATAACATGGGTATTAGGCGATCGTTCTGCAGAAACTTTTAAGCCTATGTGGGATATTAGAAAATGTTGGCAATGCTTTTTAGACGTTACTGATGGATGGCCTGTTTATCCAATGTTTATTGAATATATTGACCATATAGTCAGCAAAACCTACATGACCCGTGTTGAATGTGAAAATTGTCGATTAAGACATTATCTAGCTCGATTAAAAAGAAAAACATTATGTTACTCAAAGTCGGAAGAAATGTTGAGGCTTTCAATTAAGTTATTATTGCACTATCTACGTTATAATTCTGTACCGGTACCTATTTAAATCATCCCGTAATTGTGCAACGCCAATTGTTAATCGTTAGCCTGACAGCGTTTTCGCTGTCCTACGCATGCCTGACAGCAGGTCTACTCTTTACTGCGAGCAATATCGATCGCCTCCCCAGCAGATATTCCTTCACCTTGATAGCCAAAATACCATAGAGTTGCAGCCGCCTCAACACTACTAACAGTCTTAGTGGGCTGGAACAAATTCGTATAACCTAAAGACCGGCGGATATTCGCCTTTTCCCCATTCTGAAAATCTGCCAAAACTGCCCGTAAGGATTTTGGGTCAATCTTAGCAGCATCTTGGAAGCCCCAAGTTTCCTTCACCGTATCGATCGTAGCCGTAGGTAAAGCTCTACGGATATCCAGAGGCACTTTCCAGAGAATCATTTCGGCGCGGGTAAGGGCGGTATCTGGGCGAAACAAAACTACTGTCCCATCACCAGTTAACCTGCTTGGCAGTATACCCGCCTCTGCTAAACCTTGAATTAGAGGGAAGTCCGGGTCAGTACGCGGCACGTCCTGAAAAACTGGTTCAGCAGATTTTGACGTTGACGGACGAATTTGTTTGCCTGGGTTGTGAGCATACATTTTATTGTTAGCCAACATTAGCCAACGGACGTACTGCCGGCGCGTCACTGTTCGCTCCGGTGCAAAATCATCTGAAGTTAAAACCTCCAGTTCCATCAAGTCGGCCACGTACTGACGCAATGGCTCCGGTATTTCCTTCTCCGACCAGGTGCTTGAGACTGTCTCAGTAGTTTCCGCTAGTTGATTAGGATCCGACTGTGGCTGTTCTGGGGCATTTAACTGGCCGTTACTAGGGATAGGAGCCGGCGTAGGTGCGGACGTCTGGGCCCGATCGCGAGACGGCTGATTTTTCGCGCCGCGTGGGGTAGTAGTCTTGTCCGGCGTCCCAGTCGAGGGGTTGGCAGAGGGTCTGGGGTCTGCTGTCAAGGATTGTTCAACGGCAGAGCCCATTTCACTATTGGCACAGGCAGTCAATGAAGTAGTCAGCAGGCAAGCAGCAATAACAGCAAGAACTGGTTTCATCCTGGCAACACAGCTGGACATCATTTTCTATGATAGCAACTTCCTCTCCCATGCACCAATAGGCCAAGATAAGCTAGGATCGAGCAAAATCTAGAGGATGGGCCTTATGGGTATGAGAGTTCAGAAGGTAATTACTGCATGGATGCTTGGTATTGCTAGTGCTGCAACGGTAGCCAGTGGGGCCCAAGCCCAATCAGCCAATAATCAGCCTGTAATCATCTCACCAGCACAGGCTTTCAATCGAGCGATGTTCGAGAACTCCGGCACCTACATTGAGAACCGTTCCATTGGGCGACAAGCCGGAGGGATCTTGGGCATTGGTGGTTTCCCGGAAAATCGCCTCGTCCGCGATGCCAAGCTAGTTAACCTGGTGTACCGGGACGTACTCAGGCAGCAGGTTTCTAGCACCCCACTCATTCGCATGCGGGATCTGAGAAATCCCTTCGATAGCACGGTGGGGAACCCTGCAAACCAGGGTCCATCAGGCAATCCAGTAGTGTTTGAGCAACCAGTGCTACGATAACTAACACCGGTAATGGAAGTGCGCCCTACTGGAATCGAACCAGTCTGAAGGCGAATTATGAGTTCGCTGCCTCCCCAATCGGCCAAGGGCGCATACTATATCTGATTCTAGCAAATCTCTCACGCTAATTGCAAGGGATCTGTAAAATTCCATCTTGGGAGCTAGTGGGCCTCCGGTGCAAGATGACTCAGAACTGTAGGCTTATTACAATTAAAGCACAGATCGGCTAAAATTACAAACATCACCATGAGAATTAATTTAACTGTGGTTCTGACTTTCATTCTGCTATCCCTCATGTGCGCAGCCGGTGGAGTGAGCTTCTATGGGGGATATAGGGTGGGTAGCGAAGCCCTCAAAGGAATTACTCAGCCAGATTCGAGTCCTACCAGTACCCTAGCCAAGTCCAAAAAAAATGAATTGGGCCACAAAATTTTGTCCGAGGCAGAGATCCTGGCTAAGGTCAAGGCCAAAATGTCAGGCAAATAACCTCTCTCCAAGTCCTAGGACTTGTCTCGCCTGTCCGGGGGTGGGTTGTCAATGCAATAATGTTAAATTTTGATGCGATTGTTGTCGGTGCTGCTGCTGATCGCGATTAACGCTTTTTTTGTCACAGCCGAGTTTTCTATAGTGTCGGTGCGGCGATCGCGCATTAACCAGCTGGTATCAGAGGGGGATATTCAGGCGCGGACCGTGCAAAATCTGCAACGGCGGATTGACCGGCTGCTGTCAACCACTCAACTGGGTATCACCCTCTCTAGTCTGGCCCTGGGTTGGATTGCGGAAGCTACGATGGCAGTGGCGATCGCGCAGTTGATGAGGTCCCTGCCAGTGTCGGAGGCAACGACCCAAGTGCTGATCCATTCAGTAGCGGTGCCAGTGGCGTTTTTAGCGATCGCCTATTTGCAAATAGTGTTGGGGGAGCTATGTCCGAAGTCGGTGGCCCTGCTACATTCAGAACAATTGGCGAGGTTTTTAGCACCGCCAACTCTGGCGATCGCGCGTTTGTTCAATCCCTTCATCTGGATACTGAATCAATCGACTCGCCTGCTGTTGCGGCTCGTGGGCATTCAGTACACCGGTCGTGGCTGGTCTAACCAGGTAACGCCAGAAGAGTTGCAGCTGATTATCTCTACTTCCTCTGAGACTACAGGGTTGGAAGCAGAAGAGAGAGAACTGCTCAACAATGTCTTTGAATTTGCCGAAGTATTAGCAGAAGAAGTAATGGTTCCCCGCACCAGCATTACGGCAATTAGTTATGATGCCACATTGGGTACGCTGTTGCAAGAAGTTGCCAATTCAGGCCACTCCCGCTATCCCGTGATGGGAGAATCCTTAGACGACATTCGCGGCATTATTTACTTCAAGAAACTGGCTGAACCGCTGGCTAAGGGTGACTTGTCTCTGGATACAGCAATAGCACCTTGGATTCGTCCCGCCAGGTTTGTCTCAGAACAAAAACCCCTCAGCGAACTCCTGCCCCTGATGCAGCGATCGCATAGGGAGATGGTAATTGTCGTGGATGAATTTGGGGGTACTGCTGGGTTAGTCACTCTCTCAGATATCGTTGCCGAAATTATTGGTGAGGTTTCAGAACCTGCCGAAGACTTAACTCTGCAAATGCTCGACGAACAGACCTATTTAGTGCAGGCGCAGCTAGATATCGAAGAAGTTAATGAACTATTGAATCTGGAATTGCCCCTGATAGATGAATACCAAACTCTCGGAGGATTCTTGATTTACCAGATGCAAAAAATTCCCAGCGCGGGCGAAACATTCTCATACAATAATCTGGAAATGACTGTAGAGTCAGCATCGGGACCCCGCTTGCACCAAATTCGCATCCACCGTCTGGAATCAACAGTGAACCGAGAAACTGCTGCTGCTGAAGATATTGTCGCCGATGATTCTGAAGTCTGAAGGATATATTTTGAAAGGGATCGACTTGCGCTTAAGGCATTATTGCTGTCATTGCGAGGGGGGCTCTAGCAGCAGGAACGAGGGTTCGCTCAACTGGAAGACCCCCGGCCTTCGCGGCGTTGCGTTTACGAAGTGCGCTACGCGCTGCGCTAGCGTGGCAATCTCCTACCCAGGGCGTGGAGATTGCTTGCCCTCCGGCGTCGGGCCGCTGCGCTAACGGGGGAGGGAAATTCCTCCTACTGACAATATTCCGGACAGTTTTTCAGGGGAGCTTGGAGGAAAGCTATCCACCCTGTAGATTGCGGTAGTAAACTTTCATACTCACCGCACCGATGGATAGCCTCAAGAGGATTATAACCAGTCTACTGGAGACTCTAGGCAATTTCCACAAACCCCAACGGCAGTTTCTACTGACCTTTCACGCCAGCCTCGTTACCTGGCGACCGCCTGGTAACGCGGGGGTTTGCGGCAAACAATACTCCGGACAGTTTTTAGACCCCAGAACCGCCACATAGCAAGGGTTGCTTGCATACTGGCATCATTCTCGTTCCCACGGCTCTGCCTGGGAACGCTTTGTCAGCCCCAAGGCTAGCTTGCCAAAAATGGCTCGGCGCGAGCCAAGGATTACGCTGCGAGCCAGAAGGCTACGTACAGCCAAAACGGTCCGGAGTATTGCTATATTTTAGCTATTCTTGAGCGATCGCCCCTGGCATCATCTCTTGGTTTGGTAACGCAGGACAACCCCACCTACAAGATTACTATAAAAATATCTGAATGGGAGTGCTGTCTTTAACCCTCACAAAGTAGCCAATGAATACGACTAACACTAACTACCGTTCCTTTTTAGGCCAGCGTAAAAGCCTTTCCGCTGGTTATGAATAACGAGGCTTACATAAGTTTGCTTGCTCCAACCATGAGCATCTGTCCTAGCGTCCTCACCGGTTTAGGCTACCGCCCGACTTGTGCATCGAAGTGCTTACTACAAACCTCCGTAAGCACTAAACTGCTTACTATAAACCTTTTTCTAGCCCATCGCACCCAGAGTGTTTTTCCACGATAGTTCCTTACCTAATATTTCCAGCGCTCTCCTCTCGGGGCCCTGAAACAACTTGCTATCTATCAGTTGTTCTAACACCTGCTGAGTCAGCTGGGAAGCAAAACTCCCCCCACTCCTTATTAAATGCGCATAATAACCCAGATGGGGGCGGTTCTCTTGATTCAGGTGAAAGCGATATATATCCTCATTGGTCATCTTAAAAACCGGTGTATAAACTGGGACCACGGCGCTGGGAATGCCATGCTTGCCATAAACTTTACTAGCACCTTGTTCTAAACTGCCAATCAGCACAACTCCCAAGATTACGCGGGTTTCGTTGATTAAATCCGGGGTAAACAGGGGGTCTGGTTCGCTAGAAAGACGGGGACCAATATTGGAAAATAATGGATTCTGCAGCTGGGAATTGTAAATAATGCCTACTGCCCAATGCCGCCCTTTTGCCTCTTCTAGTTTCAGAAAGCAGCCAAATCCATAATCATCTGGTTGAGGAGGGTGCTTTACTTCCAGCATATCATCCACCTGTACCAGATAGTCGCAGTGGGAATTGGATTTAACAACTTTGCCTAAACGGAGCTTCTGCATACATTTTGTTTGTCATACCATTTTGGATTTGGGAGCATCTCAATAGTATCAGCGATCGATGTCTCCGGAGTAGTGCGAATACGATGTCTCCCCCTCGTTCCCACGGCTCCGCCTGGGAACGAGCAGCGCGAGGTTTCTCCTGGGTAGTGCGGTTAGCGCTCCCAGTACGTGGTCAACATACATCCAGTCCTTGTGCAAGGCCTCATGTTTTTAGCTCGAAGGAGAGGTTTTGAACATGACTTGTTAGCTTTTTTAGCTCAACCGAGACAAAAAACTATACTTGTCAGCAAATAATACCATTTAACAGCGAACAGAGGACATCGATCGCAATTAAAGCCCGCCTGCGCGGGCTTTACTGACATGGTGGGCATTGCCCACCCTACCAACCGACCATTGACAACTGACAATGAATTAAGACATGCCTTGAATGAGGTAATCAAAGTAGGGGGCGACTTCGGTGGCTTCTTCGGCACTCAGGAGTGAGAGGGAAGCTTCTTTCAGGCAACGCATTGCTTCGGCCATTCCGGGCATGGGTACCCCGAGGGCATTATACATTTCCCTGGCGCCAATTAGGCCAATGCTTTCGATCGGCTCCTTATCACCAGCGAGCATACCGTAGGTGATCAGACGCAGATACCAGCCATAGTCCCGCAGGCAGAGGGCTCTTTCCCGCTGACCGTTAGCATTTCCTCCCGGGGCGATGAAGTCGGGGCGCTTCTTCCACAGCTCTTTACTGGCACGATCGACAATCTTTTTCTCGTTTTCAGTTAGGGTTTCGACGATGCTCATCCGCTGTCCCCCGCTTTGCAAGAAGTTTTGGATGCTCTGGAGTTCGCCCGAACTGGGGTATCGCAGTTCGTTGTCGGCTTGGAGAATTACTTGGCTAACTATTAAACTAAGCCAGCCCGTCGCCGGGCCGACTCGTCTTCAGAACCGGACATGAGACTTTCGCCTCATCCGGCTCCTCGGTTTCGATGTCCCCAACGGGTGCGACCCCCTTACTACCATCCTTCTCGCTTTTGGCGTGGTGGCAGTAATCATGTAATAACTGAAGGTTGGTGTACTGGTCCTTACCCCCTAATGGTTTGGGTAGGATGTGGTCCACCTCCCATTTGTCCCCGTCCCTAAATGTCAGTTCGCAGTATCTACATTTGCCCTTCTGTCTCTTCAGCAGTTCTATTACTCTCCTGCTCACATCAGGGCTTTCTCGTAACCTTTTGCTCCAGTAAACCAGATTTCCATCCATAGGGCTAGCTGTGCCTTTCACTTTTGCGTGTCTAATTATCTTAGTTTCTGAGTGTTTGTACAATGTGACCACCTCACCGTTCTTAAGATTACCAATGAAGTTCCACTGGCGTTCCTTGGTGGGGGTCCAATATTTTTCAGCTACCCATCCGCCTCCTTTATTGGGATGCCTTCTCTTTGCCCAATTCCATGTTTGTTCCCATAGGAAGTTGTCCATTTCGTTGAACGCCTCTTTGCTGACTACCGTCCTATAGTAGTTACACCACCCTCGTATTATCGGGTTTAGGTTGGCTATCAGTGCGTTTTGAGGTAGTGCTCTGTGGCTTTTTACTACGCTTTGTAGTTTTTCTTTATGTTTCTCTATGGCTTTCTGGCTGGGTTTGATTATTGTTTTGAATCCTAATAGGGCTCCGCTGGTGTTCTTTCCACTGTGATATCGTCCCACTTTGTGCTGTCTGATATTGAATCCTAGGAAGTCAAACCCTGGTTCCTTACCTTCTAGCGTATGTGATATTCGAGTCTTCTCGGCTTTGAGTTCTAACCCTATTTCGGATAACCACCTTTGGACGGCCTCTCTGGCTTGCTCAATTACCTCTCGGTTTTCGTGCATTACCACAAAGTCATCCGCGTATCTTACTACTGCTAACTTCTTCTGTTCGTTTATCGTTTTAGGGACTAATCCCCTAACCGCAGTTTCCAGCCCATGTAGCGCTATGTTGGCCAGCAGTGGGAATATTACTCCTCCTTGCGGCGTTCCAGCGCTTGTTGGTTGAAATGTCCCTTGGTCCATCACCCCGGCTTTTAACCACATCCGTACTAATTCCCGGATTGGTGACGTATTATTCAGTTTTTCCAGTAGTGCCTTGTGGTCAATCTTATCAAAACACTTGGCAATATCCGCATCTAACACCCATTTGGGCTTATATCGAATGCTGTTGAATATTGCCGCGATTGCATCGTGACATCCCCGTCCTGGTCTGAACCCATATGAGTTTGCCTCATACACTGCCTCCCACTCGGGTTCGAGTGCCATTTTGACTACTCCCTGTAGGGCTCTGTCATACATTGTGGGTATTCCCAGTGGCCTCTTCTCGTCTCGTCCAGGTTTGGGTATCCATACTCTACAAGTAGGTTGTACTTTTCGCCCTTTTTCAACTCGGAGTTGCCTGACCAATGGCTGTCTTTCGGAGGGTTTGAGCGCCGTAACGCCGTCCACCCCTGCCGTCTTCTTTCCTTTGTTCTGCTGGGTCACCTGCCTGACCGCTATCATTTTAGCCGACCATGACCTAGTCATTAATCCCTGGAGCCTGCGAACTAGACGCTTGTTGCCTTGTTGGGTCGCTCTGTAGATTCGTTTTTGCAGCTTAAAGACCGTCTTCTCTAGCTTTCGCCATGGGACTGCCTTCCAGTCATACACTCGCCTATTGGTGATGTTCCGTGACATATGCACTGCTACTAAGTTTCCACATTCTCGAAACCGTGAGGGCGTCAGCTCTATCCTGTCCATTACAGACAGTCCTTTGCTTTTCCACTCAATCTTTCCCGGTTGAGACCTGCGTCGGAGTTGCAGATTTTGCGCCTTCGGTGGCTACTCCATTCAATCGACCAGAATGGAGAGTACTCAACCGGTTTATTCCGTTCCTTCAGATGATTGTTCGTGATTTTAGATGGATTCCATACGCCGGGTTTATTGTCGGTGCTTGTTGGTCAGAAGAGTACCCGCCAACGACCTATATCCTTCTCCTTTTGGAGCCAGTGTGTTAGCCTTATTCCACTGGTTTAATCTAACGACGCTGCGAATCTTCGCTTTCTGCTCATCATGACCACTTGCTTGACGTTGACCAGTTTAGGCTACCAGCCAGAGCGCCTTTCCATCCCGCTTTACGGATTGATGCCATCGCTACCGTAGGGATGGTGCTTTTACCCTCGCACCTGGGGAGGTGGACTTGCACCACCATCATCTGAAAGTTGTCAGGGCTTATGGAACCCTGCTACCGGTCCCTCACTGGCTTATCGCCGGTGATTTACGGTAAACGAATCGCACACACTCATGATTATTGTGATATTAAGGATATCATTTGTAGTTTAACGGCTTCCGGGACAGAAATAAAGAGAGGAGAAAATGCTCGACAATCTTCACGACCGTCAGGAACCGTCAGACCAATGGCTTCGTTTCCGGAGACACCCACCCTTGTCGTTGCCTTCCCGGCAACGACAAGGTGGGTGCTCTCGGAAACGCCAAGGGGATTTGGTTGAATGCACTGTCACCGATTTGAGCGTGAGGGGTGAGGGGGTGGGGCGCTTCGGGCAGCGGGTGGTGTTTGTGCCGGATACCCTGCCTGGCGATCGGGTACTGGTGCGTCTGGTGCGAGTCAAGCGCTAGTACGCCCACCGCAAGTTACACCAGTTGCTAGTCCCTTCCGGGGATCGGGTCCGTCCCAGCTGCATTGTGGCCGATAAATGTGGCGGTTGTCAGTGGCAGCATATTGATTATAGTTACCAGCTGCAAGCCAAGCGCAATCTGGTCGTGCAAAGTTTACAACGAATTGGGGGCATCTCTCAAGCAAAAGTGGATCCCGTTCTTACTGCTGACGCGCCCCTCAAATACCGCAATAAGGTTACTTATCCCTTGGGATTATCATCTATTGGTCAGGGTCGATCGGTATATTGATAATACTGAGGGCACATTGACGGTTTTGTTGCCAGCGGACCTTACGGGACCTCAACGGTTAATCGTGCGGGCGAAGTTCGGTAATAATTTACGGGAGAAGGTTTATACGGAGGTTCTGGTTCAGGAATAGGATCGGTAATGCGGTCTCCCCGCCCGGGTCGTATAGTCTCCCCGCCCGGGTCGGATAGTCTCCCCGCCCGGGTCGGATAGTCTCAGCATTGCCGATGCCGGAGACCAACATCAGGCCCTGATGGGACATCTACGAACCCCCTTCACGGCACGATACCCTCGGAGTTAGGGAACCTTACTAATTGCAATGATGTTTCCATTAATTCCCGTCCCCAACAAACAGACACGCTAACAGAGATCCTAAACCTATATCCTATCCCTTGTCAAGCACTACGCTAAAGATACATAAGCTCAGCTTATTAGAGGTATAAGTATAAATGAATTCACAGGGGTTGACATTACACAATCGAGTTAGTTATGCTGTATTCAGGTTCTGAGGGACTCCTGACAACTTGTAGGGCCAGCAGGCCACCGGTGGTTACATCAAAAGGAACCGGCGAGACCCAGTAAAGAGACCCATCTTTATTTTTGGAGGCATTTGGAATGCCAAACAATAAACTCAATGCCGCTGATTATAAAGGCATGAGAGCTCTGTACAATAGGACTGGTGGAGATAATTGGAATAATAAAACCAATAAATGGGATGTCAGCAGCGACACCCCCCCCTCCGCTCAGGAAGTTGGCACCTGGCATGGGGTCACCGTCGAGAACTCGCGGGTGACGGAAATTAAGCTCGGCAAAAACAACCTGGTCGGCACCATACCATCTGAGCTGGGTGGGCTCAGCAGCTTACAACATCTTAACCTGATCAATAATTCGCTCACCGGCACCATACCTTCTGATCTGGGTGGGCTCAGCAGTTTGACTTCGCTTCGTCTGCACAACAACGACCTCACCGGCACCATTCCCTCCTGGTTAGGGTCTCTAACTAACCTACAAACCCTCGGGTTGTCCAAGAACAACCTGACCGGCACTTTCCACAGAAGATGTATGTCCCTGAAGTACCTGAAGTAGTCGCAGTTCACTGCCACTCGCCACATCCCACAACCGCACGGTTTTATCCCTACTCCCAGAGACAACTATCCTGCCATCGGGACTGAATGCTACACTTTCCACAAGGGATGTATGTCCCTGAAGTAGCCGCAGTTCACTGCCACTCGCCACATCCCACAACCGCAGGGTTTTATCCCTACTCCCAGAGACAACTGTTCTGCCATCGGGACTGAATGCTACACAGTTCACATTATCTGTATGTCCCTGAAGTTGTCGCAGTTCTCTGCCACTCGCCACATCCCACAACCACAGGGTTTTATCGTAACCCCCAAGACAGGCAACTGTCCTGCCATCGGGACTGAATGCTACACAGTCCACGAAGTTTTGATATTTCTGAAGTTGTCGCAGTTCACTGCCACTCGCCACATCCCACAACCACAGGGTACCATCCAAAAACCCAAAGGCAACTGTCTTGCCATCGGGACTGAATGTTACATAGTACACCCTCGCCCAGGCGCTCGGTGCACTTACGCCGAAAACGATATATTGTGTATATACCTTCGGTAGTCGAAGTTCTCTGCCACTTGCCAGATCCCACAACCGCAGGGTTTTATCCCAACACGCAGAGGCAACTGTCCTGCCATCGGGACTGAATGTTACACTTTTCACAGAGGGTTTCTTACCGAATCTTAACCATTCAAATCCCAGATCCAGGTTTTCATACCGACTGAATGCTACACTTTCCTGAAGTAGTCGCAGTTCTCTGCCACTCGCCACATCCCACAACAGGGTTCCATACTTACTCCTAGAGGCAACAGTCTTGCCATCGGGACTGAATTTTACACTGATCACAGAGTCTACATGTCTCGGAAGTTCTCGCAGTTCTCTGCCACTCGCCACATCCCACAACCGCAGGGTTTTATCCTCACTCCCAGAGGCAACAGTCTTGCCATCGGGACTGAAAGCTACACAGGTCACAGAGTCTGTATGTCCCTGGAATTGTGGAAGTTTTCTACCACTCGCCACATCCCACAACAGCACATCATACCCACCCGCACAGGCAACAGTCCTGCCATCTGGACTGAAGGCTACACACTTTACCAAGTATGTATCTGCCTGAAATTTTTCAAGTTCTCTACCACTCGCCACATCCCACAACTGCACATCATGTTCTTTCGCAGACGCGATCGTCCTGCCATCTGGACTGAAGGCTACACAGTTCACCCGCAATGGATTTACATAAAATCTTAAAAGTTCTTTACCACTCGCCACATCCCACAACTGCACATCACTACTCCCCCTACCCCAAAACGGATTACTACCATCAGAGGCGGTCGCGATCGTCCTGCCATCTGGACTGAATGCTACAGACGAGGAACTTCGTTCAAATTCTAGAAGTTCTTCACCACTCGCCACATCCCACAACCGCACATCATACTCAGAGGCGGTCGCGATCGTCTTGCCATCTGGACTGAATGCTACAGAATTCACCCACTGCAAGATATCCTCATGATCGAATTGTCGAAGTTCTCTACCACTCGCCACATCCCACAACAGCAAAATACCATCCCAAGCCCAGAGGCGATCGTCCTGCCATCTGGACTGAATGCTACAGAATTCACCCAGGATTTACGTTTCTCCAATTCTTCATTTTCTGCTATTGTCCGCATAATTTCTTGACGTTGTTCGTCAGACAAACTCATATCATTATAATAGTATTCATTATAGTATTCCTTGCTGTACTTTATCGTCTTGCTATCCCTAGAATATACCTGAAATTGTCGAATTTCTCTACCACTCGCCACATCCCATAACTCCACATCATACACACTCGCACAGGCGATCGTCTTGCCATCTGGACTGAAGGCTACACTGTACACAAAGTTTACATATACCTGAAATTGTCGAAGTTCTCTACCACTCGCCACATCCCACAACCGCACATCACCCTTACTCCCAGACGCGATCGTCCTGCCATCTGGACTGAATGCTACACTACTCACAGAGGATTCATGTCCTTGAATTGGTCCCAGAGATTTCCCTGTAGTGAAATCCCATAAGTAGATATTTAGACTTCCTAAAGCTAGCAGCTTGCCATCAGCACTGACAGCGCCGCAGCTTACAGGACAGTATATCTCCCACAGCACCTCGCTAGTACTGATATTAAACAATTCCGCACCACAGCTATGAAAGACCACTAGTAACTCATCATTCAGAGGAATCACATCCACGATACTTCCGTACCCCAGTAGCAGTTGCCACACCATCCCCTGTGCTTTCATTTGTGGCAAGACAAAATGGCCTCGCCATGTTTTTACATCCCTAGGCGAAGACACGGAGAGTGCAGACACCGCATCACCCCACCATTGCCCCACGCTGCTAGGGCGTTCTTCCTTTTCCAAAGGCAAGGCTTTTTTCACCAAACTCTGCCAGGGTTCTGCCAAAGAAGGTTCCCAGTTTGTCCCCATCATCCGACTCAATGCTTGTTCCGGCAGCGTCCCCGCAATCATTTCATGCAGCATCATCCCCAGTTCAAAAATATCGCTTTCGGCGCCCACCGACTTTCTGGTAATTATTTCCGGTGGCGCATAGGTCTCGGTAAACGCCCGCGTACTCTGAGTCATACCCGTCTCTTGCTTCGCCGCCCCGAAGTCTATCAAAACCACCCGTCCTGCCGGAGTCAGCAAGATATTGTCCGACTATTTATTTCCTGGAGTGACTTCCTCATTCCACCGAGTACGAAAGTCATTCGGTGGCGGCAAAAGGTTACTCGAAGGCGGACGTAAGCGCCGCTTTGGCCGGAGTAAGCGCCGCTTTGGCCGGAGTAAGCACCGCCTTAGCGGGGACAACACAGGATATCTCGCAGTATGCTTGCCATGTGATATCATATTGGATAGTAGTTTTATTGAAGAGATCGCAACTGCTGCCAACGCTGCTGAATCTGGGCGATCGTAAACACAGCCTGAAACTGCAACCCAGCTGACTGATAAAGTTCAGCCCCCCCCTGCTGTCTGTCTACCAGGGCAATTACCTGGTCTACAATGTAACCCGCCTGACGCAGTCGTTCAACGGCTTTCATAGCAGATTGTCCAGTAGTAACAACATCTTCTAATACTGCTACTTTCGCTCCAGGGGGCAGATGGGGTCCTTCGATATAGGCCATCGTGCCATGTCCCTTAGCCTCTTTTCTGACAATTAGGGCCGGTATTGGCTGGTTTTCATAGGCAGAAACAACGCTGACTGCCGTGACGATCGGGTCAGCACCCAGAGTCAATCCCGCCACAGCTTGGGTAGTCCCCGGCAACATGGATAACAACAACCGTCCAACAGCCAACGCCCCTTGGGGATGCAGAGTTACCTGCTTACCGTTGATGTAATAACTACTACGCAGTCCCGAAGAGAGGACAAAGTCTCCTTCTCGATAAGCCAGATGGCAGCATAAATCTAGCAGCAGCAAGCGTAAGTCCAGTAGATCTGTAGTAGCTAGCGATACATTTTTGGGAACCTGATAAAGAATTTCAGAAATCATAGCCATGAGCCTAAGGCTGGGTGTGGTAGATATAATAGTAAGTCCACCATAATTGATAAATCAATAATAATGCGCTATACCATTGAGAGTCGATTTCAAGGAGCCTTCCTAGGGGCAGCTGTCGGAGAGATGTTGAGCAACTTCTACACTGGCCGCTTTTGGCACCAGTTGGGCGTCGGTCTCAACTGGTGGGATTTAGATATCGATGAAGGCCAACAAGACCAGTTGTTACCTGGATGGGGAAGCCAGGCTGTGAGTGCGTGCAAAAGCTTGATTGCCCATGGTCGGGTAGAGGGAAACAGGGTGGTGGATAATGAAGCTACGGCCACTATTCTACCAGTCGCCCTATTTTTTCACGAAGATGCCGCCAAACCGCGCCTCTGGCTCAATCAACTTGCGGTCAGCAGTAAGGAGACAAGAGATGAATCACTGGCAATTGGCTATTGCTTATTGCAAATAGCCCAAGATGCGCTCGACCCCTCTACGATCGTTCCTCAAATCATAGCCTATCTCCAGTCGGACGGGGCGATCGCCTCATCACTGGCGCAAGTGCAAACCTTGCTAGAGATGAGGGCTAGTCTAGAAACAACCAGTTATATGCTCTCAAATAGTATCGGACTAGCGTTATACTGCTTTCTGAGTACTCCAGAAGATTTTCGTCTCTCCGTTATGCGGGCCTTGAGGATTGCTAGAGTCCAACCACAACTGGTCGCAGCTCTGACTGGGGCAATGTCAGGAGCCTATAATAGTCTTGCGGGTATCCCAGTCTCATGGCGCATCGCTATAAAACGCCCTCTGACTGCTGAGAAGTTCCTTCTTCCTTGCTGGGGCGTCACCTCAGATGCGGAAATTGTCCAACTAGCTACTAACTTATTCGCAGCTTGGTCAGGTGCCTTATTGCCAACCCATCTGAGCAATAAATCACCTCAAAGGTATGCTGTTGCTGCACCTCAGGTAATGCGCCCTCAGAGTATCGGACCAGATAAGTAGTATAAGTTCCTAGGAGGTCAACTCTCAAGATATGTTAGGTTAGAGGAAATGCTCAATTTTAGATCGCCACGAACTGAGGTTTGTAGTGAGACAAACCTCAGAAAAATCTGCCTAAAGTAGGAGAAGGGCCAGGGCAGACCAAAGGCATCATCGTTCATCATAGTGAGGGGTCAAATACTATGTAAATTGACGCGCTAGCATTAGTCATTGTTAAGTAAAAGGAGGATTGGGTAAATGGCAAGAAATGACAATCGCAGTACTCTCTCGGCTCAGGGCGGTCAGCTATGATAAAAAGTTGATACATGTGGTATTTGCTGTTGCGCGCAGTCACCAAATCTCAAAGCTCAAATCCTTCTGAACGGCAAGGGATATCCCCGTAGTCAGGAATGTTTGATGGTGAAAAATGCTAAAATCAAGGGTTGCGGCTGTTAAGTGGATGCTAAAATGAAAACAATTCAGGATTTGACACGCCAGGTAGATCGGTGGTGGCGAGGGGACTTCACGGAAGCCCCGCGATCGCGCCAACCAGTGCGAAATAAGCTGTTATCTAAGAAGAGTAAAGTGCCAGGGACTGGGAAAGAAAACCCAAAAAAAACCAGAAGCAAAAAACAAGCCCATCCAGGGGCAGTATTGGTGCTAGCAGTGGTGTCGCTGACGAGTACAATAGGCTACCGCTTATACAACGCCCCGAAACTATCGTCCGGAACGATCGCCCCAGAGACGATATCGGCTCCCTACACGGCGGAGATCCCCGATCGCCAAGCGACGGAAGCAAAGCGCCAGCGAGAGCGTACAGGTGCTATCCCGGTCTTGACGATCGATGAAGTAGTAAATAAACAGGTTTACCAGAAAGTAGAAGAAATTCTAGAACAGGGAAATGAACTGCGACGGCAGGCAGGGGAATTTCCATTCGTGGGGCCAGAGTTGCTCTCATTCGACACCCAGCAGTACCTTCGTCAAGCCCAGGAGTGGGAGTGGCGTATGGTACTGCAAGGAGTAAATAAAGCCCAGACAGAAGAAGAATCACAAAAATCGGCGACCTTGTCCCCAGAGGCAGTAGCAGCTAATAATAGCCAAGCAGCACCAGATGAGAAAATATCACGCACAGAGCAAGAGCAAGCGATATTTGAACTGCGATCGATCGAGCAGTCGGAAAAGTTAAAAGCATTGCTTGACCAGATAGCCCAAGTGCGTCAGGGTTACGCGCAAGCATTAAACGAGATTAAAGCGCTCCAGATAAAAGATCGAGCAACAATATACGATGCTAAACTGCTGGAGATGTCCGATGCAACTTGGGACCAAACAGTTAAAGGCATCCAGGAAAGCACGAGGAGGATGATGGCGCAAGGGATCCCCAGAGGATTGCCCGATAATCTGCTCAAAAAGGCGATCGCGTTACAGGTGTCCGGTTCAGTGCCAGAGTCCACAGCAGCTTTGGCGATGGAACTGCTGCCGAGGGTGCTGAAAGCAAATTTGATCGAAGATGCTGAAAAAACCAGGCTACAAGCAGAACATGCAGCTTTATCTGTCGAAACAGTGGTGATATCAGTCCTGGAAGGTGAGGCGCTCGTTTCGGCGGGCGATCGCATCACCAGACCAGAATTTGTGGCGATTGATTATTTTGGCTTGTCTCAGCGGCAGGTAAACTGGAAAGGGTTGCTGGGGTTTGGCATGCTGGTAAGTGGGGCGATCGGGGTATTTTGGGTGATAGAACGAAAATTTCACCCGGGAATGCGCCAGCGAGACCAGCTATTAGTGTTGCTACTGACTCTGACTGCGCCATTGCTGGTAGTTTTAAGTTTGGATGCTGCTAGCTTGCCAGTAATAGGGCTGTTGATGGGCAGTTTTTATGGTTCAGCCCTGGGGGTGACAGTAGTCGGACTGCTGAGTTTTGTATTGCCGATCGGCATGGAAATAATTAGCCTGAGTGATTGGCTAGCGAGTGTCGCAGGGGGCATACTCGGCGGTTCCCTCGCCTGCCCCGGAAGAATGCGATCGCGGGAGGAATTTGCGCTGTTAGGGGTAGGATTAGGATTAACTCAGGGAGTTGTCTATCTGACGGTCACCCTCATTATCAGCGCCGCCGCTTCTGTAGTCTGGCCGCCGTTGCTAGTTGCTGCTGGGATCCGCAGTCTGGGAGGCTTAGCCTGTAGCATTATCGCACTGGGTTTGAGTCCTTATTTGGAACACGTGTTCGATTTAGTTACCCCGGTGCGTTTGGCAGAGTTAGCGAACCCGAACCGCCCCTTGTTGCAGCGCCTGGCCTCGGAAGCCCCAGGAACATTTCAACACACTATGTTTGTGGCGACTCTGGCGGAAGCAGCAGCCCGAGTTTTGGGTTGCAATGTGGAATTGGTGCGGGCGGGGACTTTGTATCATGATATCGGCAAGATGCACGACCCGTTGGGGTTCATTGAAAATCAAATGGGCGGTCCGAATAAGCATGATGAGATTAAAGACCCCTGGAAGAGTGCAGAGATTATCAAAAAGCATGTCAGTGAAGGACTGGTAATGGCTCGCAAGTATCGGTTGCCTAAGTCCATTGAGGCGTTTATCCCAGAACATCAGGGAACGATGCTGATTGCCTATTTCTACTATCAGGCGAAGCAGATGGCAGAAATTGACCCTAGTATAGTGGTGCGGGAGTCTGATTTCCGCTACGATGGTCCGATTCCCCAGTCCCGAGAAACGGGGATTTTGATGCTGGCTGATTCCTGTGAGGCCGCCCTGCGATCGCTCAAGGATGCGACCTATCAGGAGGCGCTAGGAATGGTGAATAAAATCCTCAAAGCGCGTTGGCAAGACAATCAGTTGGTAGATTCAGGGTTAAAGCGAGAGGAAATGTCGATAATTGCGGATATTTTCGTGAGGGTCTGGGAACAGTTCAATCACAAACGCATTGCCTATCCGAAAGGGTCACTAAATTCTTCCCTCTCTAAAGAGAAGAACCGCGAACCTGTCTGTTCTAAGTAAGGGTTCGTAATAAGCACTTTAGTGCTTCCCAGGCGAAAGCGCCTATAATCGGTCAAGTATTCTCAGAAACCGGGTTTATACTTAGCTTTTCAACGATATAAATGTTAGTTCTAGTGACCAGGTCACTTCCGGTTGAGGCTCTTCCGGTGTCTCCCGGGAGCGCCTTAAGCACGTTCCCAGGCTGCCAGATCCCCGGGTAACGCCCCCTCCGCTGTGAGGGAACGAGGGGGAGACACTGGCGAATGGCCGACGGTTCCGGAAAAATCGGAAGGCGACTATTTTTCCGCACTCACGAAAGTAATTACCGAGGCGGATTTTCTCATTCACAGGAGGCAGCCGCTTCCCAGGACTTCCCATTCCCAGGGAGACCCTGGGAACGAGGGTAACGAGGGTATGGTTCTACAGCGACCAAGCTCTAGCGGGACTTTGAGATTTTCTCAGGCAAAAAAAGGCTTCTTAGCTTACGGGGTATGGGTTTTACGTCGAAGGGGATCGTTACCTGGCTCCGCCTGGTAACGCTTACGCCTATTTTTTGTTCTCCGTCCTGCTAGGCGATCGCCCTCTATCCGTGCTATATGTTCGCCCAGCCAGCGTTTGTCCAATCATCAGACTGCTTTCCTCAACCATTCCGATTCTGCCACAGATCGCAGTCTGGAGGCAGCCTCCTGGAGTTCCCCGAGAATACTCAGGCAATTTTTCAGTGAATTTAACATTTACTTAAGGAAAGCAAATATAGATAAAATGTTAAAGTGAAGTGCTAATGGCCCCAGCCTTCTGCCAGGGGCCAACGGAAAACTGTCAAGAACACCTAGGGACGATCGGGAGAGAAAAAATGATAGAGTTGTACCAATTTGAGCTGTCGGAATATTGCGAGAAAGTGCGGCTGATTCTAGATTACAAGGGGCTGGAATACCAGAAAATAGAAGTAACCCCGGGGTAGGACAGATAGAAGTGTTCAAAATATCCGGTCAGCGGCAGGTGCCAGTGCTCAAGGATGGAGGAACGGTGGTGGGAGACTCAACGGCGATCGCCATGTATCTGGATCGAGAATATCCAGACAAACCAATAATCCCCACGGACGCCAGAGAAAGAGGACTGTGTTTGATGATGGAGGAATGGGCCGACTCATCCCTAGGGATATTAAGTCGTAAAGCCCTATATGGAGGTCTCAGCCAAAACCAAGACCTGCGGACATCTGTATTGCCCAGCGCCACCCCCGACGCGATCAAAGGTATAGTAGGAGCAATACCCAGGGAATTGCTGGATCTTCTGGGTTTTGGCGTTGGTGCAGGTCCTGACGAGGTCAAATCAGCCCAAGACATTCTCAAGCAAAACCTAGAAGCCCTGAGTCTGCTATTGGTAGATAATCCCTATCTGGTGGGCAACACCCCAACACTAGCAGATTTCGCAGTCGCAGGGTTGAGTATGTATATTAAATTCCCAGATGGACCATATCTGGATATGCCCGAAAGGCTCAAAGGTAAAGGGGTACCCGGTTTAGCAGATGATACCATGTACGAAACCTTCTTTAATTGGCGCGATCGCCTCTATGCCGACTATCGCCAACCCTTATCACCCACAGCATCTAGCAACTCATCACCAACATCAATTGAGATTGAATAAGGCTTTGGCTAATGGCTAATGGCTAATAGTGAAGGTCAAAATAAAAATTAGCCATTAGCCATGGGTGGATCTCATATTTGCAAATATATCTGTAGGGGCGTAGCGCTACGCGCACTGCGTAAAAGCGCAGCGGCTGCGCAGCAGCTAGCATTTCGGCGACAACTTGTCTCAGAAGTTGACATACTGACTATCGAAATGCTTCGCCCCTGCGAAAGTGAGATGCACCCTTAGCCACGAACAATTAGCAAGAAAAAATGACAAACAAGCCACTAGGTTCAGTAATAAAAGGGTCTTTGTCTGAGGGATTAGAAGTGCGACTGCATGCAGATGTCTCAGTCGAAGAAATGCGGGTGGGAAAATTTCTGGTAGTGCAGGGAAGGAGGTCGCGGTTTTTCTGTCTGGTCACGGACGTAGCCCTGGGGACCTCTAGCAACAGAATTCTCGCCAACCCCCCGAACCCTCCAATAGCTTCTTGCAGGAAGTCCTGGCCGGAAGCAGCACCTATGGCACGATCGACCTCACCCCAATGTTAATGTTCACCCCCAAGATGGGGGAAAAAGATAATTTTGTTGTCCGGGAGAAAAATGGCAAATCCCCTCTAGCATCTTTTCAGGCCCAAACCAGCATCGACCTAGATTTAACGCCCGTCAAAACTATTCCCAGCCATTTCAGCCAAGTATATGATGCCTCAGAATATGACTTTCGGGCCGTATTTGGCTGGGAAGATGACCCCGGACGCCGCAACTTCGCGATCGGGAAACCAATTGATATGGACGTACCAGTCTGTATCGATTTAGACAGATTTGTAGAACGGAGTAATGGCATATTTGGGAAATCAGGTACGGGAAAATCATTTCTCGCCCGCCTGCTGCTATCTGGGATCATCAGCAAGCAAGTGGCCGTGAATCTAATTTTTGACATGCACTCGGAATATGGGTGGGAAGCAGTTTGTGAAGGGAAATCCTTCGCCACGGCCAAGGGCTTGCGGCAGCTATTTCCCGGCCAAGTGATAGTATACACCCTCGATCCGGAATCGACAAAACGGCGAGGCATCCGAGATGCACAAGAATTGTACCTCGGCTTCAATCAAATTGAAGTTGAAGACCTAAATTTAGTAAAAAGAGAGTTAAATCTCTCGGAAGCTAGCCTGGACAGTGCCCTGCTGTTGCGGAATCATTTTGGCGACAATTGGATAGTCCAACTGCTAGAAATGAGTAACCTGGATATCGAGGAATTTTGTAAAGAAAACAATGGCAGCAAAACCTCGATCGCGGCCTTGCAGCGGAAACTAAATCGTTTGACGGGTCTGAAATACCTGCGTAACTTCAGCGGTCACAATTATATCAATCAGATATTGGAGTCCCTGGACGCTGGCAAGCATGTAGTAGTGGAATTCGGTTCTCAGTCCAACCTCATCTCTTATATGTTGGCCACCAATATGATTACCCGCCGCATCCACCATGCCTACGTCCGCAAAGCCGACCGGTTCTTACAGTCCAAAAATCCCGGCGATCGCCCCCGTCCTCTAGTAATCACCATCGAAGAGGCCCATCGCTTCCTGGATCCCAGCATCGCCAGTCAAACCATTTTCGGCACGATCGCCCGAGAAATGCGGAAATACTTCGTGACCCTACTGGTGGTAGATCAGCGCCCCTCGGGCATCGATAAAGAAGTGATGTCTCAAATTGGCACTCGCATAACTGCCCTACTCAACGACGAAAAAGATATAGAGGCGATATTCACAGGAGTTTCTGGAGGAGGTAATTTGCGTTCCGTTTTGGCCAAACTCGATTCCAAACAGCAAGCCCTCATTCTGGGCCATGCCGTTCCCATGCCGGTAGTCGTGCAGACCCGTCCCTACGACCAGACATTCTACCGCGAAATTGGCGAAACTGCCTGGTCCGATCTGCCCGATGAGGCCCTATTTGCCGCCGCTGCCGAGGCCCTAGAAGACCTCGGCTTCTGATTTGCCCACCGGCACGGACAGGCGAGAAAAGTACTACGGTGCTGATTATGATATAATACATAGAAGACAAAGGAGTTATTTTCTTGGCCTGGGGTTGATTTTTTGGCCAACCTGGAAGATATTAGATTCAAACTGTATTCATTATTAGTGGGGTACTAAGAGCGATGTAGGTAAAAGACGCTAGGAGTCCGATGACTTTCCAGAGCAAGTAATCTCAAACAAGTTCGGTTTTCTCTATTGGCTGCAAACGGTCATCTGGCAGTGGGTGGGGGCATCATAGAAGTAGGTATAAGATTCGGAAATTATGGCGGTAAAAATTCATGCCACAAGCTCAAAAAAACGGATGACCCCGGTCACAGTTTAGATCGAAATATCCGGGTTAAAAATAAATCAAATTCGCTCCGGAGTATGAGATGGTGCGAGCAAAACTGAGAGAGGCGGTCGGAATAGACCTGGTGCGAGCAAAACTGAGAGAGGCGGTCGGAATAGACCTGGTGCGAGCCAGTGGGGGAAATCAGAGGTGATTAAAGGGAGCAGGGGTCCGATCGCGCAGCGTAGCGTGCAGCCATAGAAAAAATGGACAACCTCTGATTTATTCGGAAAAACAGGAAAACATAAAGATATAAAGAAGTATCTATGATGCCAGGTCTACTAAGCAAGGTAGGGAATATGGAAGTATTTACAAACGGTGTTACGGAGGACGATCGGGCAGCTATGGCAAAAGCAAAAGCAAAAACAAAAAGCAAAACCAAAACCACCGCTCGCGAGGCGGCAAAAAAAGCCATGTACACCGCTGACATGGTCCGGATATACCTGCATGAAATCGGTCGGGTACCGCTGCTGAATCACGAGCAAGAAATTGTCTACGGGAAGCAGGTGCAGCAAATGATGTGGATGCTGATGGAGAAGGTTGCTCTCGAAGAAAAACTGGAGCGCACGGCGAGTAAACAGGAGTGGGTGGGGGCGCTCAAAGAAAAGGGGATACTCTCTGAGCAGGAGGACGTCGATGAGGTAATGCAGCAGGGCCAGCGGGCCAAGCAAAAGATGATCGAAGCAAATCTGCGTCTGGTAGTGGCGATCGCCAAGAAGTACCAGAAGCGGAACATGGAATTTCTGGACTTGATTCAGGAAGGAACCCTAGGTCTAGAACGAGGTGTGGAAAAATTTGACCCGACTCGGGGCTATAAGTTTTCCACCTACGCCTACTGGTGGATTCGTCAAGCAATCACCCGGGCGATCGCCCAGCAAGCTAGAACCATACGGTTACCGATCCACATTATCGAAAAACTAAATAAGATCAAGAAAATGCAGCGGGAACTCTCCCAGAAGCTGGGTCGGTCTGCTACTCCCGCTGAGATTGGCGAAGCATTGGAGTTAGAACCGGGTCAAATCCGGGAATACCTGACGATCTCGCGTCAACCTATTTCTCTGGATATCCGGGTTGGGGATAACCAGGACACGGAATTGGCCGACCTGCTGGAAGATGACGGGATTTCCCCCGATATCTACACGACTCAGGAATCTCTGCGCCAAGATTTAAATCAACTCTTGGCAGATCTGACTCCCCAGCAACGGGAAGTTCTGAGTTTGCGCTTTGGTCTGGTAGATGGTTACGAATTGTCCCTCTCCCAGGTGGGCCAACGCATGGATCTCAGTCGCGAACGGGTACGCCAGCTAGAACGTCAAGCTATTAACCACCTGCGTCGCCATCGCTCGATCGTGCGGGAATATATCGCCAGCTAACTACCAGTAAAAGTCGAGCGCCATTGCATTACCTTCTGGGGAAAAGGCAAAAGATGATAAATCCTTCTTTTGCCTTTTTCTTTTTAGCCCAGAAGATAAAGAATTGTCAAGTAAATCAGAAACAAATGGGAACCGCTGTGAATCTAATAAAGTGAGCAAAACTGGCAATTACTTGTCAGTTAATTAATATTTGTTGTGGGGAGAAGGTGTACAATATAAATAAGATCGGAGTTGGTTCTAAGAGAGATATACCGCAGGGTGCATCTCAGTTTTGCTTCTCGATCAATTGAAAACTGACAACTAACAACTAACAACTGACAACTAATGCCTCGATTTCTACATGTGGCCGATGTGCATCTGGGTTTTGACCGCTACGAGAATGCTGAGCGGACGAAAGACTTTTTTCTGGCATTTCAGGATGCTTTGGAAAAGTATGCTGTCCGGGAAGCGGTGGATTTTGTGGTGATTGCTGGTGACTTGTTCGAACATCGGCATATTCTGCCAGCTACCCTCAATCAGGCCCAGGTTTGCCTAGATATGCTTAAAGAAGCGGGTATTCCCGTGTTGGCCATTGAAGGAAATCACGACAACCAGCCCTATGGTACTAAAAGTAGCTGGCTGCGCTATCTGGCAGATTGGGAAAAGTTGATTTTGCTCGAACCTAATGAAGCTGCCACTGATGGAACTGAACTTTATGACCTGTGGACGCCAGAGATGAAAACTGGTGGCTATATAGATTTAGATTGCAAGGGCAGTCAGGTGCGGGTTCTGGGTTCTCGGTGGTACGGTGCGGCGGCTTCCCAGACGATCGTCCAACTGGCAGCGGCGATCGAGCTATTACCTGAGGGCCCCCAGCATACTGTCATGATCTTTCATCACGGGTTAGAGGGTCAGATTGCCCGTTATGAAGGGGCTTTGCGCTACCAAGATTTATTACCACTTAAAGATGCGGGTGTAGATTATCTAGCTCTGGGTCACATCCACAAGCATTATACTGCCGAAGGTTGGATTTTTAATCCCGGTTCCGTAGAGGCTAATAGCATTGCGGAAAGTCAAGGGCAAAACCCACGGGGAGTCTATCTGGTGGAGATAGACGAACGGGGAATTAATGCCCAGTTGAAACAAGATTATTATCAGCGATCGATCTTGCGCCTCAACTTAGAAGTAAATAAGCAACAAACTCTAATAGACTTGGAAGAAGCAGCTAGAGAAAAGGTACGAGCAGTCGCTCAGCAAGGGAAAACTAAACAGGCGATCGTGGAGTTGCGCATTTCCGGTCAGTTGGGATTTAATCGCCTGGACCTGAACGTGCGATCGCTCCGACAGCAGTTGCATCGGGAGTGCGAAGCCCTGATATTTTTACTCAAGTATGATGCTACTGGTACTGAGTATGAAACGCCTCTCCTGGCGGGCGATCGGGCCCCCACCAAATCAGAACTTGAACTCCAGGTGTTTGAAGATTTGCTAGCGGCTAATGTCTATTATAGTCAAAAGGCACCCGAGTTGGCGAAAGCCCTGATCGATATGAAAGATCGGGTACTCAATAACCAACCCGTAGAAAATATTTACGAGTTTGTCCAGCAATTGTTAATTGAAAAGAGTTCGTAGTAAGGACTTTAGTCCTTGCGATCCGGAAGCCGTAAACTGTGTCTTACTACGAACCCGAATACGAACCCCGAAGCAATCTTTCTAAATCTAGATTTGAGGCAACTTGAGCTAGTTTTGTTAAGTCCTTGGGGTCCGCCAGATGAGGTAAAATTCCTAAAACTGGCCCTCCGGTTAGAGACTCAATTAGGTCAATGGGTGTCCAGTCCGCAAGTTGTTCGTCCGAACATGGGTTGATACAATTCAAGACTATACCTTCGATCTCAATCTCGCACTGGCGGGCTAAAGCCACGTTGGCCACCGCTTGCCCGATCGCCCCTAGCTTGACTGGCACTACTAAGGCGATCGGCAACCGCCAATCTCTCGCCAGATCTGCCACTGTCAGTTCCTCCGTGACGGGGGAACCTAACCCCCCTAATGCTTCCACTAACAACCAATCTTTTTGCTGTTGCAGACGATTAAATGTCTGCCATACTTTTGCCAATTCTATCAGTTTTCCTTCTCGCCGGGCAGCTATGGGTGGGGCTATTGGCGTCTGGAAATATAGCGGTGTTATCTCTTCTGGGGACTCCGAAAGAGAAAATAACTGAATGTAGAGTTCCCGATCGCCCTTTCCCGCCTGAATTGGTTTCATTATTCCCAAACTGCGATCGGGATAATAGGTTTGCCAGTAAGCAGCAAGACAAGTTGTCAGCACAGTCTTACCAGCATCCGTATCCGTTCCCGTAATCAATAATGTATTCATAATTCGGCATTCTCTGATAGATATTTAGGTTGGCCACGAAAGCGATTGTATGACAGATCGTAAAAAATAAAACTGGGATTAATTTTATTGTAAATTCTGAAGGCTATTTCTGTCAATCCTAAGGAGATTAAACCGATTAAGGCGGTTTGACCGATAAGCGGGAGGATTTTTTTGAACTTGAACATAATAGGCTCTAAAATTCGTAGGGTGGGCACGCCCACCAATTTTAAGTCAGTGCCATAGCGATCGCCAGTCTGGTGCCGAACGGGCGATCGCCATCCCCGATCGTTCAGAGTAACATACAACGGATCGAAAGTCGAGGTTGCCAACTGGTGCTAACTGGCCCGGGCAAGGGGAAGGGAACTCAGCCCCTCAACTTAGCTTTCACCAACTGTTGCACCTTCTTGCCATCCGCTTGACCCTTCAGTTGCTGCATTGCCAGTCCCATCACCTTGCCCATATCTTTCGGGGTGCTCGCACCCACCTGGGCGATAATCTCATCTATAATGGCACCCACCTCCTCATCGGACAGCTGGCGCGGTAGATACTCCTCGACGATCGCCAGTTCCTGAGATTCTTGTGCCACCAAGTCCTCGCGGCCCGCTTGGCGATATTGCTCGATCGACTCCCGCCGTTGCTTCGCTAGCTGGGCCAGGACTTCCAGTTCTTGGGCTTCCGTCAGGGCCTCTTGACCTTGAGGGCGGACGCTGACTTCCTTTTCCAGCAACATCTTTTTAATGCTGCGGACTGTCTCCAGACGGACTTTATCCTTGGACTTCATCGCCGTTTTGATGTCGGAGGTGATGCGGTCTTTCAGGCTCATAAGCTTATCGGTAGTTAACAACTCTTAAGAAATATTGAATAATTGTAACTGGTACCATTCGCATAAATATAAAAATATCAGAAAAATCAGAGATTGTGTTATAGTAGGAGAGCTGATGATAAGATTTCAGTGAATGCGCTTCGAGGGCACTATTGTGATCCGTTCTGCAACCTTGACTATGCCGCCGACTATACCAACTATTAGCGATAATAACCGTCTGCGGCTGTTTTCTGGCTCGGCTAATGTTCCTCTGTCTCAAGAGGTGGCTCGCTACCTGGGCTTAGATTTGGGACCGATGATTCGCAAACGCTTTGCCGATGGCGAGATTTACGTGCAAATTCAAGAATCAATCAGAGGCTGCGATGTCTACCTCATACAGCCAAGTTGCTCTCCAGTCAATGACTACTTGATGGAATTGCTAATTATGATTGATGCTAGCCGTCGAGCTTCGGCACGTCAGATTACGGCAGTGCTGCCCTATTATGGCTATGCTAGGGCCGATCGCAAAACGGCTGGGCGGGAATCGATTACTGCTAAGCTAGTGGCGAATCTGATCGTGGAAGCTGGAGCCAGTCGGGTTCTGGGGATGGATTTGCACTCGGCTCAGATCCAGGGATATTTTGATATTCCTTTTGACCATGTCTACGGCTCCCCGGTACTGCTGGATTATCTGGCTAGCAAGCAACTATCTGATATTGTAGTAGTTTCCCCGGATGTGGGTGGGGTGGCAAGAGCAAGAGCTTTTGCTAAAAAGCTGAATGATGCACCTCTGGCAATCATTGATAAGCGACGCCAATCTCACAATGTGGCGGAAGTTTTGAATGTGATTGGAGATGTAAAGGGCAAAACTGCTGTTTTGGTGGACGATATGATTGATACTGCTGGTACAATCAGTGAAGGTGCCAGGATGCTGCGGGAAGTTGGGGCACGTCAGGTTTATGCCTGTGCGACTCATGCTGTCTTTTCCCCTCCAGCAGTTGAACGCCTCTCTAGCGGCGTGTTTGAAGAGGTCATCGTCACTAATACGATTCCATTACCACAAGAGAAGCGGTTCGATCAGCTAAGAGTGCTTTCGGTGGCTAATTTGCTCGGGGAGACGATCTGGCGTATCCATGAGGATAGTTCTGTTAGCAGCATGTTCCGTTAGCATGGTAGGGTGGGCTGCGGCCCGTTTCCGAGAGTGCCCACCCATGTCGTGCGCGGGAGTGACACGACAGGGTGGGCATCTCTGGAAACGGGCCCACCATCTTATAAATTATAAATTACTTAAACTGGAGAGTGCGAAGTTCTCCTAAAAAAATCCATACTCTAAAAGCTGAAACCCTTGTAGGGGGAGGCTGGAGGCCCGTAGTAGCCTGCCGATTGCCTCTCCGAGGTCGATCGGGCTGAAACCCGCCGATCGCAAGAAGTTACATTAGAACTTCGCACTGTCCAGTACTTAAAGAGTTAGATAAATAAGCGATATTTATCAAAGACTTTGGGACGGCGATCTCAATAAGTTATCGGTCAGCGCGCGGAAGGAATCGGGGGAATGGGAAAATGAAAATGCTGATATTCTCCTGGACGAACAGGTGCAAGCTTCGGGAGATCGCACTCTGGACCTGGCAGATCGTCCTCTCTTCTATCGGGTAAATGAGGAGAAGTTTGGCGGGCCAACTTATAAAAGTTTTATGAGACTTTTGGATAATTATGTGGTCAACACCAGAGGAACGGAGGAGATGACGGAGGCAGAAGCGAGGGAAATTAATGAGTTTCTGGATGCGATCGTGGCAACGGAACCGATGGCGATCGCCTTTGATTACATCGGCGGCAGAGTTTACCTATGGTGACTATGCTGCTGTCCTGAAAACCTATGTGAATGAGAACGCTAGGGTTGATTACAAGAATTTGCAAGCGAACCGCCAGCAACTGGATGCTTTTAATGCTAGTTTAGCTAATGTAGATCGCAGTACCTATGCAGCATGGAGCAAACAACAGCAGATTGCTTTCTGGATTAATGCTTACAATGCTTTTACCCTACAATCGATTATCGACCAAAATCAGATTAAAAAAAGTATTCGCGATATTCCCGGCGTCTGGAGAGGACGTGAATTCGCGATCGCGGGAGAGTTGAAAACCTTGGACAACATCGAACACCAGATTCTGCGATCGCAATTCAAAGAACCCCGAATACACGTGGCCTTAGTTTGCGCAGCAGTCAGTTGTCCGCCCCTGCGCCGGGAACCCGATCGATTGGATGCTCAACTGGACGACCAGACCCGGAAATTTCTTGCGAGTTCTCACGGTTTGCGCATCTCACGGGCTGAAGGTCGAGTTGATCTTTCCTCTATTTTTAAGTGGTTCGGCAAAGATTGGATCGAGACCTACGGTGTCGAGGGCAAGTTTACTGGTGGTAAAAGTGAAAGGGCAGTGTTAAATTTTATCAGTCAGTACCTGGATGAAGTCGATCGAGATTATTTAGTGCAAGGAAATTACAAATTGAAGTATTTGAGATATGATTGGTCCCTGAATAAGCAGTAATTTATCCCTCATTCTCAGGCATGTTCGTAGTTCGTAGGGGTGCAGTGATTTGCAAAAATGTTATGTAGGTTGGCGGTACGAAACCCAATCAATACTGCCAGTTGCCATTGCTGCACCAGTTTTTCAACACAAACAGGTAACATTAAATGTTTGAGTTGTGCTATAATGAAATAAGTTGTTAAGATCGTACCCTCCGACCATGAGTAATAACCAGAGTAGCAATGACAGACTCGATCGCATCGAGGCGGCACTGGAAAATTTGATGACGGTAGCCGCCGACCTCCAAAAAGGTCAAATAGCCATGCAGCAAGAACATCTGCAATTAGTGCGCATTGTTGCCCAGCAGCAAAATCACATTGTGGAAATGCGATCGGAAATGCTGGAGATGAACACCGAGATCAAGGAGATCAAGCTTGAGATTAAAGGATTGCAAACAGAAAGCCTCCGCCTGATGGAACATCTGTTTGGCGAACCACAAGAGAATCAAGATGATTGATAGGCGATCGCCAGCCCTAATTGTCGATCGCAGTCCGCAGCTAACCTTAAACAGCTAACAGCGACTGTTTGAGTCATGTTACAATTAACTAAGTTGTTAAGATCGTACCCTCCGACCATGAGTAATAACCAGAGTAGCAATGACAGACTCGATCGCATCGAGGCAGCATTGGAAAATTTGATGACGGTAGCCGCCGACCTCCAGAAAGGTCAAATAGCCATGCAGCAACAATATATAGAAATGCAGTCAGAACGTATGGAAATGCAGCAAGAACATCTGCAATTAGTGAGAATTGTTTCCCAGCAGCAAAATCATATTGTGGAAATGCGATCGGAAATGCTGGAGATGAACGCCGAGATCAAGGAAATCCAACTTCAGGTTAAAGGATTGCAAACAGAAAGCATTCGCCTGATGGAACATCTGTTTGGCGAACAACAAGACAATCAAGATGATTGATAGGCAAAACCAGCCCTAATTGTCGATCGCGGTCATTAGCGTCCCAGTGTCAAGGGGACGCTAACCTTAAATAGGTAACAGCGACTGTTTGAGTCCTGTTATAATAAACTAAGTTGTTAAGAACACCCATTCCGAGATGAGTGATAACCAGAGTAGGAATGATAGACTCGATCGGGGTTCGTAGTAATCACTTCAGTGATTCGGGGGTTCGTAGTAATCACTTCAGTGATTCCGGGGCCTTATTTGCCTTTGCGGGGTTTATGGGATACATGGCGTCTGGGGAGGGAGAAAAGATCGTCTCTTGTACGATTTTGACAACTGCTGCTAACGAACGGGTGGGTCACATTCATCAGCGGATGCCAGTAATTCTGTCCCCAGCAGCTTACTCTCAATGGTTAGATCCGAAGAACAAGAATCCTCAAGAACTATTGCCATTGTTAGAGCAAAATGCTAACATAGATATAGTAGCATATCCAGTCAGTTCGGCAGTCAATAATGCTAGGAACGATCGGGCAGAATGCATCCAGGCGATCGGATGACGCAAAGAAACGGGGTTTCTGGAGGCTTATGTAGGTTGGGTTGAGGTTCCTTACCCAACCAGAGGTTGCTGAACCTGAAATGCCCGATCGATCGAAGCAGATTACCGTTTGGAGCTTTCAAGGGTATGTTTTTTATTTTTACCATATCGAACTGAGTGGGGGAGTGGGAGAGTTTGAACCAATATAAGTGATTAATTGTCTAGATAGTTATCCCGATTTTGCGCAAGAATGCCAGTCGCCCCTACAGGGAGATCCGACAGGGGAGATCCCAGAAACGATCGACGGGTTTTGACCACACCCTCAAAGAGAAGTAACAACGGCGATAGCTATGAATTTTGTGCTTTCTAACCATGCTCAAGCAGAAATGCAAAGACGAGGTATTTCCCTTACACTGGTGTCAGAGGTCGTAAACAATCCACAGCAAATAGTGCCAGAGAGATCGGGGAGAAAAGCATATCAGTCCCAAGTAGACTTGGCGAGCGGTAAAATATACTTGCTGCGTGTTATAGTAGAAGACAATGTTAATCCGATAGTTGTAGTAACCGTATACATAACCAGTAAAATAAGAAAATATTGGAGAGAATCATGAAAGTAATTTACGACCCAGAAGTAGATATTGTCCGCATTATTTTCAACCAGGTTCAAATTCAAGAAAGCGACGAAGTGGAAGCGGGTTTAATTCTGGATTACGATCGGGAGGGGAATGTGGTAGGATTAGAAATCATGGATGCCTCAAAAAAGATGAAAAATCCCCGTTCAGTGGAGTATTCCGTGCGGGAAGCTGCCAGTGTCACTGCATGAGTTTACCCGACAGAGTCGAGGGTAGGTTTACTGATAAGTAGTTGGAAGTAGCTCAGAAACCCGGTTTTCGGTAAAAACCGGGTTTCTTAATTAAAATTGAGATGAGCGCAGTTTATGAGAATAATTTACGACCCGCAAGTAGATATTGTCCGCATTCTTTTCAACCAGGTCCAAATTCAAGGAAGCGACGAAGTGGAAGCGGGTTTAATTCTGGATTACGATCGGGAGTGCAAGCAGCAGACTTGGTTTCCTCTGAGGCGGGTGTCCGCGCCCAAGCATTAAAGAACGATGGTTCCCTGGTGAAGGATTTTCTGATTGTCCTGGGCCAAAATGCTATCCATGTTTGCAATGCGCCTTCCCCTGCGGCGACTTCTTCTCTGGAAATTGGTAAGGCGATCGCGGCGGAAATTACAGAATAGCAGCAGGTCGCATCGCCCTCACCGTTTAGGGTGGGGCTAGACAAACCTTTGCCCGCCTGCGCGGGCTAGATTGCAAAATTGAGATGCTTCCATAGCAGCATCTACGCTATGATTTCAAGGAAGGAAACTACATGGAAAGATTGCTGAATATCCAGATCGAGAAACTACCAGAAGGAGTTTATTTGGCAACCTCTGAGGATCTGCCAGGGTTGGTCGCACAGGGAAGAACCATTACTGAAACCTTGGAAATAGCCCAGGATGTGGCGCGAAAGCTAATAGAGGCAAGGTCGGGAGGCGATCGACAGCAGCTAGCAGGATTACAAGAGATTGCCGATCGAGTTGATTACCAGTTAATTGTAAGCGGATAAGAGTTGACTCATGGGTAGACTAGCGGGATTTCGTTATCGCGACATTATTAAGAAAATAAGAGCTTTCGGATTCGTTTTTTATCGTCAAGCCGCAGGTACGCATCTCACTCACCAGTAGGATGGAGGCAGGGTGTGGTCAAAAACGGTTTCCCTGGCGCTCTAGATAGCAGAGTAATGTTGAGCTGAAGGCGACGGAATCGCCCGGCCCGTATTAAGATGCGGAAACTATTATATTATCCGGTAGCGTGGATTGCCCGATCGCGATCGCTCTTTACGTCGTATCTCCTTTTAGTTCTCGAACTAATACCTAGTTCATAACGAAAGTCAGACCTCATTTTACCACAGGAGAAGTTCCCGCAGTAGCTCTGGGGATCGTGAGGACTGAAAATTGAAGAACTGCTCCACTATTGGGGCTAATTCCCTGAGAGTAAGGCTAGAGTAATCAGGCGATCGCCAGTGCCATGTAATATGGAAGAAAGGCGATCGCTCTCTTATGTAATATAAAAAGTATAGATCGCACAGTAATCTAGTCACATACCAAAACTCTGCAACTGGCAACCAGCAATCGGCAACTTTTTGATTAAGTCTATCACATCTTTAATAAAATGGTATTAGTTTTGTCTCACACTTCAACTAGTGTATCCTCCCAGGCTACCATTTCCGGATACCTCCACTTCGATGTCTCCGGAGACATCGACCCGAGGTTGTAGTAATTCTTGGCGGAAAGCTTGCTTGGTTTGAACATTCAAGTACCGATGCTGTAAGCTTTGCCATTGCTGCCATGCTTGGTAGCGGTTGTTGGCCAACAGTCCGGCGAGGTGAGGAGTTTTGGTGCGGAGGCCCGAACCAAAGACATGGTTGAGGAATTCTTCCAAAACTTGAGAGTCTTGAATGTCACCCAAGACTGTTTGCACCTGCTTCATGTCTTCCACATAATCTTGATAAGTGGGACCATACAGATCGGTAAATAAGCTCATTTGGTAGCGCACCCGCTTGGCTTGTTTGCGGAGGCTGTGCAGCATCTCTCTCTGAGTGGCTATTAGTGACTCGACAGCTGCGGGTGTCATTTTCTGGGGACTGTCACTCGACCTATCGGAAAGTTGCACTCCCACTAGCCAACCTGGGTGCAGCAGCAGCTGGCTGATCGAGGACAAAAGTATATCTGGCAGCACATCTGTAAGTGGCATCTGGGCGAATTCTTTATAGGTCGGCAACTCCAGCCACCGTTGCAGAGTTTGCTTCAGTTTCTGGTATTCTTTCTGATGCTTGAGGGTTGTCTGTACTTGTTTTAAGGCTTTGCGCCGCTGTGAGGCCAGCTTCATCAGGGCGAACTTCACTTGGGGCTGTTCTTGAGTCGGTACGGCAGGTTGGTAACGGCTTTTCAGAGCTTTTTGGAGGACATCTAGATCTCTGAGGTTTCCCAGGATGCGGGCAATTTTGCCAATTTCTTTCTCACTAGCGGCTTTGGGTAAGTCTAATGCGGCTGCGAAACCTGTCACTATTGTCCGCAAGCGCCGCATCCCGATCCGCATTTGGTGCAGTGCTTCTGGACCTCGGTCCTCGAGCACGTCGCTTTCGTACTTGATGGTTTTCTGGAAATATTTGGCGATCGCCAACTTGGCCCAGTCTCCGAGAGTTTCTGTCTGGCCTCGGGTTTGTATGCTCATTGTATATACTACCTCCACAAGTCAGTAAGGGTTCAAACTATTCTCACTTCAGCTGAATGTCACTGCTGTGTCCCCTATGCATGTGCTCCTACGATGTCTTGTTTGTCGTCTGGTCTCCTGGGTAGTGCTCCTACGATGTTCCCCGGGTAGTGCGATTACGATGTCTCCTGGGTAGTGCTCAACTGCGCTCCCAGGAGACATCAAGCTCTCCAGAGACATCGAGCTCCCGGGGAACATCAAGCGACCAGGAGACACGGCCTGGGTAGTGCGGCTGGAGGGAGGCACGGCTTATTTCGCTGCCATTCCACTTCAGTTTAACTTCAATTCATCTTTAGGTTAACACAAAGTTAACAAAATCAGCCTATCTGATGACAAGATTTAGCCGATGTATCAGCGATCGGCGATCGCTATTATTCCCCAGGATTGGAGCTGGAGCCACACAGTCAGATAATGTCATAATGGATAGTTGTGTATTCTTTGGCAGCTGTGACCACGACCCCTATTCGTCCGGCGTCTTCCGCATGCTCTTGTCCTGAAGGACTCGGCATGCTCCAGACACCGCCAGATAATCTAGTCGCTGTACCCCAACGCCCCGATCGCCTGGGACGTTTTGGCAAGTTTGGCGGCAAGTACGTACCGGAAACCCTAATGCCAGCTTTGCTGGAGCTGGAACGGGCGTTTCACCAATACCGCCAGGATCCAGATTTTCAACAAGAACTACAAGGGCTACTCAAAGATTACGTGGGACGGCCCAGTCCTCTGTACTTCGCGGAACGCCTGAGCGCCCATTATGCTATACCTGGCAGTACCCCGCAAATTTATCTGAAGCGGGAGGACTTGAATCACACGGGCGCTCATAAAATCAATAATGCCCTAGCTCAGGCCCTGCTAGCCAAGCGGATGGGCAAGCAGCGTATCATTGCTGAGACTGGTGCTGGGCAGCATGGGGTGGCGACAGCAACGGTTTGTGCCCGGTTTGGACTGGACTGTGTCATCTATATGGGCGTCCATGATATGGAACGCCAAGCGCTGAACGTGTTTAGAATGGGACTGTTGGGAGCGGAGGTGCGACCGGTGGAAGCGGGAACGGGTACCCTCAAGGATGCTACGTCGGAAGCTATTCGGGACTGGGTGACGAATGTGGAGACTACCCATTACATCTTGGGTTCTGTAGCTGGCCCCCATCCTTACCCGATGATGGTGCGGGACTTCCATGCAGTCATTGGTCAGGAAACTCGCGCTCAAGCAATGGCTTTATGGGACGAACTGCCCGATATTCTCCTAGCTTGCGTGGGCGGCGGTTCTAATGCCATGGGGTTGTTCCATGAGTTTGTCGAAGAGCGTGAGGTGCGACTGATCGGCGTTGAGGCGGCGGGTGCAGGAGTTGATACTGACAAACATGCTGCTACCCTGACTCGGGGACGAGTAGGAGTCTTGCATGGGGCCATGAGCTATCTGTTACAAGATGAAGATGGTCAAGTGGTGGAGGCCCACTCGATTAGTGCTGGTCTGGATTATCCTGGCGTTGGTCCGGAACATAGTTATCTCCAAGATACGGGTCGGGCCGAGTATCATAGCGTGACCGACCAGCAGGCTGTGGATGCTTTTGAGCTGCTGTCTCGCTTAGAGGGCATTATCCCAGCTCTGGAAACCGCTCACGCGATCGCCTATTTGCCTACTCTCTGCCAGCAGCTGACTGGTAGTCCCCGCATTGTCATTAATTGTTCGGGGCGCGGCGATAAAGATGTGCAGACTGTAGCTAAATTTGCTAGCCATTAAAGTCGAAGAGGGTGTGGTCAAAAGTAGTTGCATCTACTCGAGCAATTTTATCCTCTCGGGGTAATTGCACAGGCGGATCCCCCCCAAACCCCCCTTCCAAAAGGGGGGGTTTGGGGGATCCAGGGGCTGGAGGATCCCATTTTTATCAACGGGTTTCGATCGCACCCAGTCGAAGAAGACCAGAAATATGGTAAGTTAAGAGTTACCGGGTTTCTTGACGAGATCGGATGGTGATTACACATGCCAAAACAATTTGCTAACATGTTCGTAGCCCTCATACTTGGCTTGAGTGGCGGCTCGATCTTATATCTGAGAGCATTTCCGAATATATCTTCTTCACCTTTAACTGTGTCTCATCGAACATCTTCATCTATTGCGGCCCTAGAGGAACGGGTTTATGCCCAGGTGAATCAATATCGGACGTCCCGGAATTTGCCCCCTCTGCAGCTTGATGCTAAAATTAGCGCCGAAGCCAGAAATCATAGTACTATAATGGCCAAAAGAGGGGAAATTAGTCAGGATGGGTTTGAAAGACGAGTTAAGGCGATCGCCCGCGAGATTCCCTATAGTAGGGTGGCGGAAAACATCGCTTATAATTCCGGTAATGCTGACCCGGCGAAAGCAGCAGTAGAGGGTTGGATTAATAGCACCGGTCATCGTCAAAATCTGACCGGTAATTTCGATTTGACGGGCATTGGCATTGCCAGAAACGATCGGGGGGAATATTATTTCACTCAAATCTTGATTAAATCTCCGAGATCTATAGCAGTTGCGGTTCTGGAGGAACGAGTTCACGCCCAGGTAAATAAATATCGGGCTTCCCGGAACTTGCCTCCTCTGAAGCTTGATGCTATAATTAGTGAAGAAGCAAGAAAGCACTCTCGGAGGATGGCGAGAAGAAGGGAAATCAGTCATGATGGGTTTGAAGAGCGCATTCAGGCGATCGGTCGCTGGATTCCCTATGGTGCAGCGGCTGAGAATGTGGCTTCAAATTCCGGTCACGATGACCCAGCTACTGTGGCAGTAGAGGGGTGGATTAAGAGTCCCGGACATCATCAGAATATGATCGGTGATTTCGATCTGACGGGCATTGCGATCGTCGAAAACGATCGGGGAGAATATTATTTTACGCAAGTATTTATTAAAGACAGGTAAGAAGTGAAATGGAAGAGACTCAGGTGCGCGATCGGGATCTTTCTCAGGATATTCTCTCTGCATACCTCTCAGCAGAAGCAGTGGCAGTAGATACGGAAACAATGGGATTGCTGCCCATGCGCGATCGGCTATGTCTGGTGCAGCTGTGCGATTCTGAAGGTAGAGTAACAGCGATCCGCATTGCCAAAGGACAGACCGAAGCCCCCAATTTAAGGCAGTTACTGGAAGCAAATAACGTTCTGAAAGTGTTTCATTTTGCCCGCTTCGACCTGGCCATGCTGCGCTACCATCTCCAGATCGAAGTGAAGCCCATATTTTGCACGAAAATTGCTAGCCGACTGGCCCGAACCTACACAAATAGACATGGATTGAAGGAGTTAGTGCTAGAATTAGAAAAGGTAGAACTGGATAAATCCGCCCAAAGTTCCGATTGGGGAAATCCGGGGAACTTATCTGCAAAGCAGTTGAGCTATGCTGCTAATGACGTGCGTTATCTGTTGGGGGCGCAACAGAAGTTAGTAGAGATGCTGCAACGCGAGGAACGATGGGAATTGGCGCAGCAATGTTTTACCTGTTTGCCCATCCTAGTTTCTCTGGACTTGCTTCAATATAAAGATGTGTTTGAATATTGAGAATTGGGCGTTGCACATTTTCGGGATGATGGGTTATTGCAGATTATGATAATCTGCAATTTTACAGTCAGAATTTATGTATAGTATGATGTTTGTTTTCGACCTAGTCATAATATGTGTTATCATGGATAGTAAGGCGAAAGAATTAGCTAAAGGAGTCGAACATGAAATGTCCCAGATGTGGTTCTGAAAACATCAATAAAAATGGTCACAGACGCGGCAAACAGAATTTAATTTGTAAGGATTGTCGTCGCCAGTTTCTCGAACATTATTATCCGCGCGGTTATTCAGAAGATGTCAAGAAAAATTGTTTGACAATGTACGTTAATGGCAATGGATTTCGAGGTATTGAAAGGATAACTGGTGTCAGCCATAATACTCAAATTGATTGGGTAAAACAGGCAGCTAAAGAATTACCGTCAATCCCTGAAAACTACGATATTCCGGAGGTTGCAGAAATTGACGAGTTGCATACTTATGTCAATGAAAAAAAGAATAAAAAGTGGCTATGGACAGTCGTAAATCATTTCAAGCCAGGGATTATAACATGGGTATTAGGCGATCGTTCTGCAGAAACTTTTAAGCCTATGTGGGATATTAGAAAATGTTGGCAATGCTTTTTAGACGTTACTGATGGATGGCCTGTTTATCCAATGTTTATTGAATATATTGACCATATAGTCAGCAAAACCTACATGACCCGTGTTGAATGTGAAAATTGTCGATTAAGACATTATCTAGCTCGATTAAAAAGAAAAACAGGCGTTGCACATTTTGGGGATGATGCCTACGCATGCACATAACTTAAACTGGCTTGTAGTCTAGGTTTAAGACTTCTGCAACTATGCCCATCATCCCGTAATTGTGCAACGCCATATTTCTTATATTAGTGATTAGTAAAACTTATGGATGTGCAGATTCTTCGCCCGACGACCTGGGCTGGAGGTTCCGTCTTGTCTTCAGTAGCTGTCGGGTAGCGATCGCGATGGGTTTGAGCCGGTGTGGCAGACTGTGGCTGAGATTCTTGCTGTGCCGGTGTTGAGGCAGTTTGAGTTTGGCACTGTAAGCAATTGTCAGACATTGCATGCAATTATCAGACACAGCGTAGCTCGCGAGTCCGTGCTCATAGTTACGCCTATGAAGTTGCTCTGGAAAAGTTCTATTAGCCTCGTTGCGAGTCAAACAAGGGATATAACTGTCCGATTGCCGTTAGGGAAGTGCTAATGGAGCTTTTTGCTCTGGATGATAGTAATTTTTCTTAATATTCTGCAAATATTGACAGTGATTTTAGGATTTGAGTACCCGATAGCTGTCAAGGCCCGTCCGGAGGTGAGGTTTGACAGGTATCGAATTACGGAAAAAAGAAAAAAACTTGACGAATTGTCCAGCTTGGTGAATAATTGGTCAAGAACGTCTCGCCTCCTTCTCTTTCTAAGCGAACAACGGCGTGCTGTACCTCCACAGCTCCTGTAGAGTCGTTGAGTCTATCCCAGCCCGCACTCCAAAAATTCCCAACTACATCTGCCTAACGACGTTAATATGAAAGAACGAACATCCCTGGGAGCATATATATTATACCAGTTAGACCATTTATAAGACCATTGCAATCAATGGAAAGATTTACCCTGTGATTTTGCAAGTCTTATAGAGTTCGTGCTGACAGGTAGCACGGATATCGAGTTTTTGCAAGAATGCTAGCCCGCTATTGTCGGAACTCTGAATTATTTGAAGACTTTTGATAAGGACGGGGATGGCATTCCGGAAAACTCAGGGGCACCAGACCCAACCTTCAACCTTTTGACTGACCTCTGCTTGGTGTGAGTGCTTATTAATGATAGTCATACATTTTCCCCATACATTTGCAATTTGTTTTTTTTCGACAACATTGCGGAATCCCTCAAAACCTGCGGCACCTTTGGCCGCCAGTTGTCCCAGTAAACCTATCTGTTCCGCCTTGGAGGCCGCGTCAGCAGCAGGGATAAAGAACACATCTATTTGTCTGACTTCCGATGTAATTTCTTTGCTGATTTCTACTTCTCCCAGGAGATTTAATAATTCTGAGATATATTGTTTGGCGAATTGAGCGTGGACTAAGCGAGTCATCGATAGTAATATCTAGTCGGATTAATACCCATAATATCACAGTCCGAGACCCCTTACCCAACTGCTGATACAGAGGTTTGCCTATGTAACCGGCGTGACAATGCCCGATCGCTCTAGTATCACCGGCACATGCACAGATGATACCTGCCTCCTTGCCAAGCTTTGTCTATGAACCGGTGGTTGCTGCTGCCCGATGGGCGATCGCCTTAATGGGCGACAGCTTATGCTATAGTAGAAGAATGGCACTGAAATCAACTTGTCAGCGGTCAGCGGTCAGCGGTCAGTGGTTAGTAGATGAGTAATTAGCATTAGCAACGGGAATGAGAAAAAGACGAAATTTGTGGTTATTTGTATTGAGTTTGGCATGGGTGTTGCTCGTGCAGGTACGTGCTACACCACGTCGACTTGGATCCCTGGTTCAGATCTGCCAAACCGATATACTTCCGGAATCTGAGAAAAAGTTAGAGTCCGAAAGTGATGAAGAAGGGCAGCTAAAACCATTTGAAGAAGTAGTCAAAGATGCCGATAAATTAGAGGGTTTATTCACAGTTTACCGCCAGGAGAAAAAGAATAAGATATATCTAGAAATTAAACCATAACAGCTGGAGAAAAACTACCTAGGGGTGATAACGATGTCCACAGGTATAGGGGAGGCCGGGATATTAAAGGGCATGCCGATCGGGGAAATAATGTTTCAATTTCGCCGGTTACAGAATAAAGTGGAGTTGGTGGTGCCGAATATCAACTTTAGGGGGAGTGAAGACGATCGGGTGCGGCGAACGATCGAGCGATCGTTTAGCGACTCAGTGCTGTACAGCCTGAAAATAGAAAGTATTCATCCAGAACGCAAGACATTGCTGATAGATATGGGGAGTATGCTGCTAGGAGAAAGAGACTTAGGTAATTTGTCTTCAGTGGTGAGGGAGATGTTAGGAATAAGCTATAAGATAGACCGAAATATATCGTATTTCAGCGAGGCAAAAACATTTCCCTTAAATGTAGAGATAGAGTCAGTTTACGGGTTTAAGAGTGGGTCGGGTGCAGGTGCAGATATTCCCAGTTTGCCAGACAGTCGGGCCTTTAGCCTATCGGTACATTACAGTCTGTCAGAACTGCCAGTCAATAACGGCTACCGTCCCCGGGTGGCGGACGAACGAGTGGGCTATTTCGTGACAGCATACAAGGAGTTAGGGAACGATAACCTGAAAGATCCATTTGTGCGTTACATCAACCGCTGGCATCTGGAGAAAAAAGATCCATATTCGCCGCTGTCGCAGCCGAAACAGCCAATCGTATTTTGGATAGAAAATACGGTGCCAGATGAATACAGAGAGGCGATCGCGCGGGGGGTGCTAATGTGGAATCGGGCATTTGCAAAGGCAGGTTTCTCGAATGCGATCGAGGTGCGGCAGATGCCAGATGATGCGGAATGGAACCCAGAGGACGTGCGGTACAATACAATCCGCTGGTCAGCTTCCTTCGATCCTTTGTTTTTCGGCATCGGGCCATCGCGGGTTAACCCCTTGACAGGTGAAATACTGGATGCGGATATTTTGATTGATGCTAATATCGTCCGCATCCTCAAGAATGAATATCGGAGTTTTGTGGGCAGCAGCAGCGCCGAATATGGACCCCGGACAGAAGAGTTTAATCCTTGTAGTACCAGTCTACAGCAGCTTGACCTACAGGGAGTAGAATTGCCTGAGATGGCACCGACCACCGAAAAGCCCTTAAATTCGGCTTTATCGCGACTGATGGGAGAGCACGATCTCTGCTATGGTCTGGAATTTAATCGCCAGTTTGCCGTGGGGGCGATCGCCATGTCCCTGCTACATAATGTGGGGCCCGACAGTGAGGAAATGGACAAGTATGTCCGGCAATATCTGAGCTTTCTGGTGGCCCATGAGGTGGGACATACTCTGGGGTTGCGACATAATTTTCGGGGCAGTACAATGCTGAAACCCTCGGAGTTGAACGACACCTCGATCGCCCGCACGCGAGGGATGGTAGCCTCAGTAATGGACTATGTAGCTGTGAATTTGGCACCGCTAGGAGTAGAACAGGGAGACTATTTCCCAGTCATTGTCGGACCTTACGATGAATGGGCGATCGAGTATGGTTACAAACCGATTTCCCCGATGCGGGAGTCCCAGGAACTGAGGCAAATAGCCCAGCGGGCGGCGGAACCAGAACTATCTTATGCTACGGATGAAGACACCTTAGCTAGTTTAGATCCGGCAGCAAATGCCTTTGACTTGAGTAGTGATATGCTGCGCTATTCGATCTGGCAGTTAGAAAATGCTCAGGCGATGTGGTCCCGTCTGGCCAAAAGTTTCCCAACCAGCGGTTCCCCCCTTAGAGGAAGGGGGGTCAGGGGGGATCTGGGAGAGAGTTACAGTGAAATCCGGGAAATGTTTGATGAGGTGTTGTTATACTATTTCCAACATGCGAGGAACGCCACCCTGTATGTAGGGGGGCAGTCATTCCACCGCATATATCCCGGAGATGGAATGGACGACTGCCCTTTGAGGTGATTCCGGTGCAGAAACAAAGGGAGGCATTGAGTGCGATTGCCGAGTACGTTTTTGCATCAGATGCCTTTCAATTTTCACCCCAACTGTTGAATCAGTTAGCACCGTCCCGCTGGTGGCACTGGGGAACAGTTCCCGCCGTGTTCCGACTGGATTATCCGATTAGCGATCGCCTGTTTTCCTTGCAACGGGTAGTGTTGCGATCGCTCTTAGCGCCACCACGTTTAAGCAGGATGCGTGACTCAGAATTGAAGGCAGCTCCCGCAGAAGTATTAATGCTACCAGAATTATTTGATACCTTGCAAGAAAGTATCTGGACAGAAGTAGTACAAAAGGACGCCCCATCCCAGAATATTTCCAGTATCCGCAGATCCTTACAGCGAGAGTATGTGGAAATATTAAGTGCAATGGTGCTGCGGAAATCGAGAGTTCCCGAAGATGCGCGCACCCTGGCATGGTATCATCTAGGTCAGCTGCGAGACGACATCGACAAGACCTTGAGAAAAAGGGGTAGGAGGCTCGATACCTATACCAAAGCCCATTTGGCCAAAACGCGCGATCGGATTGACAAAATCTTGTCTGCCCCTTTACAATCCAATTAATTTTGTGAATAGCTAATTGTCAATAGTCAATACTTAATTGCAAATAAAAACAATTGACAATGAACAAGAAAACATCAACAAAGAAGGGAAAATCATGGAATTAGGAATCATAGCAGCGATCGGGTATGGAGTGCTGGCCCTGGGAGGCGGTATCATGGGATACGTGAAAGTCAAGAGCAAGATTTCTCTAATTTCCGGTACTGTTACCGGTTTGTTGCTGCTGGTAGCTGGGGGGATGCAATTAATGGGAATGTCATCAGTGGGGCTAATTTTAGCCGAAGTGGTAACAGGGATCTTAATAATTACATTTGGAATGCGGTTGTTCAAAACCCGCAAATTTATGCCTGCTGGGTTGATGATTATAGCTGGTGTGGTAGCATTAGGGGCGATGCTTTCCCCGATGTTTATTTAAGTGCTGGTCGTGCCGCCTACAATGGCAAATCCAATCTAAAACCAGGTAGAACATTTTCCCCAGATAAACTGACAGGAAACTGAACTATTTCTACGGTTCGGTAAATTTCTACCTGTTCCTGTTGAGGGTTAATTAACCAACCCAAGGGCAGACCGCTATTGAGATATTCCGCCATTTTCTGCTGGAGGGGGTCAAGTCTATCAGTACGGGAACGGAGTTAAATGACAAAATCAGGACAAATTGGCGGAAATACTTCTCGTTCTTCTACTGATAGAGCCTGCCATCGGGTGTGGTCAAAACCCGTTGATAAAGAAAAGGTAAAATTCTGACGATTTCACTGGTTGATAAGCGGCTCCCGCCCGAATTTGTATTATAAATAATTACAGGTAACACAGGGTGTGGTCATAAGTAGTTGATAGCCGGGTGCATCTGGTGATACATGTATATAGCCCCGCGCAGGCGGGCTAAGTTCTAGTAGCCGGACCCCTCGTTCCCACGGCGACCCCTGGGAACGGGTTCGGGCGGGGAGGCCTCCTACCAACGGGTTTTGACCACACCCAGGTTACAGAGTGCGAGCAGTAAGGTTACAGAGTGCGAGCAGTAAGGTTACAGAGTGCGAGCAGTAAGGTTACAGAGTGCGAGCAATAAGGTTACACGCGTGTGTGGTGGTGTGTGGTCATGAGCGCACCCATCGTTCATAGGCCCTTTTAGTCGTCGGATCCCCCAAACCCCCCTTTTTAAGGCTTACCATTACTCACATAATTATTTACAATCTTGAAAGCCTTATGGTGCAAGGGTTTTCGAGGTTTGACGACAGCAGGGGGGTTTACCTCGTTACCTGGCTCCCGCCTGGTAACGCGCGCCATCTATGCGGTCTACTCGGGTAGTCCCTGCTCCCTGCTCCCTGCTCCCTACTATTTATTCTCGAATGAGGCGAATTTCACGAGCTTTGTCTAAGCTAGCACTAGCCTCCTCCTGGCGATCGAGTGACTGCAACAGATGACCCCGAACCTCCCAAGCTTCATAGTAGTCAGGTTCAATTTCAATCGCTTTGTCTAAGCTAGCGATCGCCTCTTCTGACCTGGACAATTTTTCTAGAGCCTGACCCCGATCGTACCAAGCTTCTGCCAGGTCTGATTGCAATTTAAGCGCTTTATCAAAACTCTCGATCGCCTCGGAATAGCGTCCCAACTTAAACAAAACCTCACCTCTGCTATACCAAGAGAGGTAGAAATCTGGTTTCAATTCTAGCACGCGCTCGAAGCTAGCGATCGCCTCATCGTAGCGTTCTAAATCAAACAGAGTCTTGCCTCGATTGTACCAGGAATTTTGGTTATCTGGTTTCAATTCGAGCGCGCGCTCGAAGCTAGAGAGGGCCTCATCATATCGGCTTAAATCGTACAGGGCAAAGCCACGATTGTGCCAGGAAAGGTAGTACTCGGGTTGAATTTCCAGAGATTTATCCCAGCTAGCGATCGCCTCCTGGGGGCGTGACAACTTAAACAAGGCCATGCCTCGGTTTAACCAAGCTTCCTCGTCATTGGGTTGGCAGGCAATGGCGCGGTCGAAGCTAGTTAGCGCCTCATCGTAGCGTTCTAAATTAAACAGTGCTACCCCTCGGAATTGCCAGACTTTGCCGTCGTCCGGCTTAATTTCCAGAACCTTGTCCCAGCTAGCGATCGCCTGTGAGTCGAGTCCTAAATTACTCAGCACGTCGCCCCGCATCTGCCAAGCTACATGTAAGTCCGGTTTCAGAGATATCGCCTTATCTAAGCTCGCGATCGCCTCCGAGAAACGTCCCAAATTCGCCAGGGCCACCCCTCGATTGTTCCAAGGATCAGGAAAATTAGGTTGAATGGCGATCGCCTTCTCATAGCTGGCGATCGCCTCATCAAAGCGTCCTAAATTCATCAACGCCAAACCCCGGTTATTCCAAGCTTCTTGCTTGTCAGCTTTAATCGCCAGGGCCCTATCTAAGCTCGCGATCGCCTCTTCGTAGCGTGACAAATTCAGCAGGGCCAAGCCCTTATTATACCATGCTTCATCGTAGTCAAGTTGAAGTTGACAAGTTTTGTCCCAACTAGCAATAGCAGCAGCCAAATCACCAGCATTATATTGTTGATTACCCCGATTGAACCAAGCAGTAGCTTCATCAGTAGCAGGCTGTCGAGCGATTATAGTCTGAATAATCACTTGTGGATCGGTAGTTTCAATACCCAGTTGCTGCGCCATTTGCGCCACCAAGTTAGCATCTTGCTGCAACAGCACCAACAATTCATCCAGACTGATAGGTTTGACCTCTGGTGCAGTAGAATCAGCAGTCGAAATAGCATCAGGTCCGTCATATTCCCAGATTTGACCATCATCCTGGTTCGGTCTAGACAGTTGCATCCCGATTTCATAAGCAGTCGCGCCAATTTCCCGGAGAGAATGGATCGAGCTAGTCTGGTCCCCCAGCCGCATCATCCGGGCTGCCAACTGCCCATCGGGTACCGGTGACTCCGATGTCTCCCGGACGCACGGCTCCCACCCGGGAGACATCGCCAGAACCTTTTCTCTAAACCGCCCCAACCATTCTACCCATTGCTCCGGCTTGCCCCTGTCCGACAGCTTCTCAAAAAACTGTAATATGCGATCGGGCTGCCAGCCCCGTGCCACCCCTTCTAGCAACTGCTCGAACAAAAATTCATAATCAGCATCCGTCAGGGGCGGGGACTCCCCAGGGGATTTTGTGGACTCTCCGGACTGGTTGGTGTCGTCCCGGTCAAACAACCGCTGCCATAATTTAACCATTTGCCCTCCTAGAACTCATTGAGCCTTAATTTTAAGGGCGAGCTGGATAACGAAAGATGAGCAGTCACATATAAAATAAGATAAGATACAATTCATTGTATGAACCAGATTTTATTGACAGAATATAAGTTATGGCACTGCCTATAGTAGCGATTATTGGACGCCCGAATGTAGGAAAGTCCGCCATAATGAATCGTCTGGCGGGCGATCGGCAGGCGATCGTGCATGACGAACCGGGAATAACCCGCGATCGCACCTATCGGACCGCCTTCTGGCAAGACCGGGAATTTCAGGTGGTGGACACTGGCGGCTTAGTATTTGACGATGATACCGAATTTTTGCCCCTGATCCGAGAACAGGCAATGGCAGCATTAACTCAAGCGAGTGCGGCCCTGTTCGTCGTGGACGGACAAGCTGGACCAACCCCAGCAGACGCGGAAATTGCCCAATGGCTGCGCCAACAACCGGTACCGGTGCTGCTAGCGGTGAATAAATGCGAATCCCTCGAACTTGGACTCATCCAAGCGACCCAATTTTGGGAACTGGGTCTCGGGGAACCATACCCCCTGTCCGCCATTCACGGCAACGGTACCGGGGAATTGCTGGACGAGTTGATCTCTCACTTGCCTCTGGTATCGGAAATTCCCGACATCCAGGAAACAAAAGTGGCGATCGTCGGACGCCCGAATGTCGGCAAATCCAGTTTATTGAACGCCTTTCTGGGGGAAAAACGGGCCATTGTCAGTCCCATATCGGGCACCACCCGGGATGCCATTGATACTGTAGTGGAACGAGATGGCAAAAGATATCGACTGATTGACACTGCAGGCATTAGAAAAAAGAAAAACGTCGAGTACGGTGCCGAATTCTTTAGCATCAATCGTGCCTTCAAAGCCATTCGGCGCTCGGATGTGGTACTTTTGGTAATCGATGTTATCGATGGCATCACCGAGCAAGACCAAAAACTAGCCAGTCGCATTGCCGACGAGGGACGGGCCTGCGCGATCGTGGTCAATAAATGGGATGCGATTGAGAAAGACTCCTACACGATCTTCGATTATCAGAGACATGTCAAAGACAGGTTATATTTTCTCGATTGGGCAGAAAGCATTTTTGTCAGCGCCATCACGGGTCAGCGAGTCAAAAAGATTCTGGATCTGGTGGACAAAGCGGCAGAACAGCACCAGCGGCGGGTGAGCACCTCCGTAATTAATGAAGTGCTACAGGAAGCTATCAGTTGGCACTCTCCCCCAACCAACCGACAAGGACGACAGGGCAAAATCTATTATGGCACTCAAGTCAGGAGTCAGCCACCGACGATCGCCCTATTTGTGAATGAGCCGAAACGCTTTCCCGAAAACTACCGGCGGTACATAGAGAGTCAGATACGCAAAAATCTGGACTTTACTGGGACACCAATACACTTGCTGTGGCGGGGCAAAAAAGCTCGCGATGTCGAAGATGCGAGCGTCAACCGAGCCGTCCGCGTTTAAGTTATGGTAAAGCGATTGGTTCAACGAATAGATCGCCAGTCCCCATTCAAAAATCACTTGTAAATGGACTTACTGCGGAGTCTCCCGATCGGGCTATATCTCGAACAACCGGTTACCTGGCTGCACCGGATAGACCCCAGAGTGAAACTCTGCTGGTTGTTGAGCTTTCTACTGGCTCCAATTTTAGCGAGCACTGAGTTTAGAATCATACTGGTGGTCCTGCTGATGCTGCTTACCCTGACAGCGTCAATACCTTGGCGGGTATGGCGTCAGCAGTCAGGTTGGCTGCTACTATTAGCCGTGTTTGTCGTCATCATCACCGCGATCGCTGGGGATGGACTGGTAATCCCATCTCAACCCCGCCTCCCTGCCAACGATTTAGTTTATCCCCAGCCGACTGACTACAACTATATCTTGTTAGACCTGGATCTGAAGCTATTCGCGATCGAAGTTACCCGCCGCTCCTTGGATCTGGGCCTGCGAGTTGCTACCTTAATCTTTACAGTCATCTACAGTACCAACCTGTATCTGCTGACCACGGCCCCAGAGGAAATAACAGCTGGGATCGAGGACCTGATGGCACCCTTGAAGCGGGTGAAGGTGCCAGTAACGGAAATAGCCCTCACCTTGACCCTGTCCCTGCGGTTTATCTCCCTAGTGCTCGAAGAAGTACAGAATTTAGTTCGCTCTGTTCAGACACGAGCCATCAACTGGAAAAAGCTAGGTCTCAAGCGTAGTGCTCGGGTTTGGTTGATAGTAGCCCAGCGGCTGCTGGAAAATCTGCTATTGCGGGCCGACCAAATTGCCAGTGCCATGACAGTGCGGGGCTTTACCAGTCCCGATCGACATCGGGTACAGTGGCACCAACTGCGCTTAAAATGGGGTGATTGGCTAGTGTTAGTTCTGTTGGCTATACTTTGGGTCACTCGCTTAATGTGGGGCACTCAGGCTCCCTAGCCTGCCCGGTGTTGCAGACAAGCCTAGGGCAGGCTAGAGCGTCGGTCCAGTAGAGGGGGTTGACAAAAAAAAAGAAATGTGTATATGCCCGCTCGCCCGTTCAGTAGAACAGATTTTGGATAAAATCATGATGTCCAGAGGGAGTGAAGGCCAGATATTTTTACGAGAATATACTTATTTTTCGGACATACACAGTAGTTGAAATTTGTCAAGTATTATTAATGGACCGACGCTCTAGGGGCAGTAGGTCGATCTGTCTGTGTTCATTTCTTGTCCACCCTTCCTGAACTTGAATGTCGGAAAATTACTTAAATCATCCCACTTTTGGTCTACTTTTCAGAATATGTATAGTGGAAGCAGGTGGGGAATTGTTTACAACACTCTATGCTCAACGCCTGTTCTTTGTGGTCACGAACAATCCCGATGGGCTACAATTCGATCCAGTCAGTCGCAACGATGCTCGCATTATGGTGGAAAACCGGATGCGCTCCCTGCGTCGCACTGGTGAATTAAGCGAACACGATAAACTTCAGGTTATTCATAAGCGCACGTTCCCATGACAGGCACCGTCGCCCAACGCATCGCGAACATTCGCTCCCAACTCCCGACCTCAGTCCGGCTGATCGCCGTCACCAAGCAGGTGCCAGTTGAGACTATGCGGGCAGCTTATGCCGCTGGCCTACGTGATTTTGGCGAGAGTCGCATCCAAGAGGCGGCCACAAAACAGGCTATGCTTCAGGACCTGCCAGATATCACCTGGCACCTGATCGGACATCTGCAAAACAATAAAGCCCAAAAGGCCTTAGAACAATTCCACTGGATCCATTCCATTGACAGCCTCAAACTCGCACAAAGGCTCGATCTGCTGGCTGAGGGTCGCTCCCGGAAGCCGCAAGTTTTGCTACAGGTAAAAATCCTCAGGGATCCCAATAAATCAGGTTGGACGATCCCTGATATCATGGCTGACTTGCACCAATTGGAGCAATGTAGGAACCTGAAGATTCAGGGTCTGATGAGCATTCCCCCTTTGAGACTAGAAACTGCCGAAATCGAAAATTTTTTTGAGCAAACTGCCCAATTAGCTGATAAAATAAGACTGCAAAACTGGTCCCAGATCCAAATGCAGCATCTGTCTATGGGTATGTCGAATGATTACCAGTTGGCGGTGAGGGCCGGTGCGACAATGGTGCGCTTAGGACGAATTTTATTTGCCGATGGCAGTAATGAGACTTAGTAGACGGCTTGCTGTAGTAGCACTTCTAAAAAGAGGCGGTATAAGTAAAATAAACTTCCCGTTCGCGTAGCGTGCGCGCAGCGCAATCGCATCTTTTATGCTAGTGGGTGCTCTAGGGTAGAAGGGAAGTATGACTTGATTAAGGAGGGTTTGTAAACCATGCATCTGATTTCTAAGTTACGAGATTTCGTAGGTCTCAATGAACCAGCTTATGATTACGGGTATGAGGAAATGGATCCTGAAGATTACCAAAACATTTACACAGAAGAGCATCCCGAACCAGAACCAGAGGAAGAACCACGTCCGAGACGTAGGTCGCGGGAACGCTTAGATGTAGCGCAGGAAACAGGAGTCGCACCAAACATGAATAATGTCATCGGGATGCCAGGAGCGGTAAACGGCATGTCAGAAGTGATGGTAATGGAACCGCGTACTTTTGAGGAAATGCCTCAAGCGATTCAAGCGCTACGGGAGAGGAAGTCTGTTGTCCTGAATCTGACGATGATGGACCCAGATCAGGCGCAACGATCTGTAGATTTTGTGGCTGGTGGCACCTATGCTATTGAGGGTCACCAAGAACGGATAGGGGAAAGCATCTTTCTGTTCACTCCCAGTTGTGTCCAGGTGAGAACTCAGTCGGTGGGCGAGGATCCCCAGTCGCAAATGCGCCCAGTGCGTCCAGCGGTGGCGGTGACTCCATCCTCGGCATGGACAGATGAACCGGCACGGATGGCTCAGTAGGACAGGAGATCGGCCCGTCCTACGCGCCCGGACAGGCGAGACGCCCGTCCTACGCGCCCGGACAACTGACAACGAACAATTAGCAAAAAAAGTGTCTGTAAAACTTGGCATGATTGGAGGCGGGGTAATGGGAGAAGCTCTCTTGTCCCGCTTAATTGCGCGGCAGATTTATCAAGCGTTAGAGATTTTGGTGAGCGAACCGATGCCGCAAAGGCGCGATTTTTTGGCGCAGCAATATGAGGTAGCATTGACGACGGATAATCATGCTGCTGCGGCGGCGACAGAGGTGTTGCTGTTGGCGATTAAACCCCAGGTGTTTGCAGCGGTGGCGGCAGATTTGGCAGGAGTAAAGGTGCCAGTGGTGGTGTCAATTTTGGCGGGCGTGCCTTTGAGTAAGTTGGAAGCGGCGTTTCCCTTACGACCAGTGGTGCGAGTGATGCCGAATACTCCAGCAACGGTGGGGGCGGGGATAAGTGCGATCGCCCCTGGTAAGCATGTATCCCCGGACCAGGTTGAGATGGTTAAGGGAATTTTGGAAGCTGTAGGTGAAGTGGTTGAGGTGCCAGAATACCTGATGGATGCGGTGACGGGTTTATCTGGCTCGGGCCCTGGCTATGTGGCAATTGTAATCGAAGCTTTGGCAGATGGGGGCGTTTGTGCGGGGCTGCCGAGGGCGATCGCCTCCCAGTTGGCGATCCAAACGGTACTGGGAACGGCCCAGTTGCTGCAAGAAACTGGGCTGCATCCAGCCCAATTAAAAGACAGAGTTACCAGTCCTGGGGGTACTACAATTGCAGCAATTGCTAAACTAGAAGAAGCGGGTTTCCGTTCGGCATTGATAGAAGCGGTGCGAGAGTCAAGTAGGCGATCGCAAGAATTGGGCGGCTAAACAGATTTTCGTAGGGTGGGCACCGCCCACCACCATCGCAGTTAAGCTTAAACAGATTTTCAGTTCCTTACCAGTCAGTTTTAACCAGTAAGGGACTGAAGTTATTTGCATTATTCATCATTGCTATCTGGGGCCAGTAAAACAATTCTAGCAAACCAACTGTCCCGACAAAAAAACTGTATGTTCCATAAGCGATCGGGTTTTGGGGTTTGGCAGAGAAAGCTGCGATCGCGCCTTCCAGTAAGTGCGCGATCGGAGCAAAGCGTTCGATCCCAAAAATGATATTCAGAAAATTGGGAATAGGCGTTTGGGTGAAAGTTGCATAAAGATGCCAGAATTATAAGGCGATCGCGCTAGCGATGAGAACTGTAGAGATAATTTTGACAAACAAGATAATTTGTTTTTTGTGGTGCTGTTGTAATTTCATTGAATTAAGATTGAATAACTCCCATAAGAATGCGTAACAATTCCTCCAAATCCGCTGGCGATCTATAGAGATTAATATCCTGAACCACAGATTTGCGATCCCGCTGCAAGAGACCGAAATTCCATATATCTCCGGCGGTCACGGAGCCATAAAGTATGGGAACATCCAAGGTTATCCACCGATCCAGAGCAATTAATTCCACTGCCAGTTGTGTAAATCCTCTTGATAAATCTGCATTTTTTGCTTCTACGACTAGCAAGTTATTTTGTGAGATAACGCAGTAGTCTATAATTCCTTGCAAAAAGTTATTCACTAGGACGGGATAATGGATCTTTAACCTTGTCCGAGATAAACGGCAAATTTCTAATAGCGTTGGTGCAATCAAAACCTCTCGACGTGCCGTTTGACTGGTAAGGTCAACGTAGAGGATATCTTGCTCTAATCTCTTTTTTAGATCGGTGCAGTCCAAATGTCCGGCAAATTGGGGAAGCTGTAGATCGGCCTTTTCTAAATTAAAACCTAACTCCGCTAGAATATCCTCTGGGTCAAAGGTGAGTTCGGCGTATCTGCTAAAGCTGTAGCTTTCCTCTGGATTCAAAATCGGAGGTCTAGTCATAACATTACTCATTGTACAGACTTTTCAACCAGAACCTCTTCTCTCAAATACTGGTAAGCGATCGCACTGGGAATTAATCCCACCAATAGGCAACAATGACGGCATCCCGGTCTTCGCGATCGCCATCGCCATCTAGTCCCCCTTGCAACCGAGTCTGAAGTCGGCGCTGGAGGCGCCAACCGTAGTTCTCATTCGTGCCATCTGCCACCTCCACCGAATCAGCTTGCCACTTTTTGCCCAAGTCCATCAGTTGAGCTACTATTGTATCTTGGTTTTCTGTGAGAATGTATAGGGTATCGGCAGGATAGGCAACGAAATGGATAATGCTGGTTTCCGGCATCGGACGATAGTTTGCCATTGCTAGGAGGGTATCAAGCAGGCCATTAAAGCTGAGTGCATTGGGGTCTGGTGCAAAAATAGGTTTTGTAAACATAAAGCTTGCCCATAATTCTGGGTGGTGGGAGAGGTCGGTAATGACTTCTTCGCCGTTAAACTGATTAAACCGACGCTGCCAAACCAGTGCGGCAAAGAGTTCTTGCGCTGAATATGATTGAGCGATAGATTTAATTTTGGCTAAGTCCAGCATTGCGGTAGTCATGTGATTGATGCTCTGATTCTACAATAGCGCTAGGTTCGTAGTAAGGACTTTAGTCCTTCCGGTTCGTAGTAAGGACTGAGGGGTCCGGCTACACTCACAAAGCCCACGCTCCGGGCCCCCTCCTCGCAGCGGAAGGGGCCTGGAGCGTGCAGGGGCTAAATTACAAAACTGAGATGCTCCCTGGCATAGTAAGGAGTTGAGCAAACTCCTATTGCTCAACTCATAAGGGCTAGCTATACTAATAGTTTATGAGTGAAAAAGGTGAATAATTGATGAGTCTTGATGTCCGAAGTGCAGTAGTTGCTGCCCAAAAACATTTGGCAAGCTTGGAAGATATGATGGGATTTAAAATCCCAGATTTAAGGCTAGAAGAAACGGAAATTTCAGAAGATAAAAAATCCTGGTTTATTACCTTATGATTTACCCGTAGATCGAACTAAGGATAGCTTTGTCGATTTGATTGCCAAGTCGCCTGATGAACGAGACTATAAGGTATTTCAAATAAATGCCGAAACTGGCGAAGTTCAGTCGATGAAAATCAGAGAATTATGAAAGAACCGATCCGGTCTCTATTTGGGCAGTACAAACAAAAAGGGATTTAGATCGATACAAATATCCTGTTGTTGTGGTTTGTTGGCACTGTTAACCGGGAGCGAATTTCACGATTTAATCGAACCGAAAAATTTTTGCCAGCAGATTACGATTCATTAGTGCAAATTTTGTCGTACTTTGACAAAATAGTAACAACTCCAAATATCCTAACAGAAGTTAACAGCCTGGCGAGCTGGGGGAACCGGAACGTTCTCGGTGTTTGTCTGTATTTGCAGAAGGAGTAGATCGCTTAAACGAATTCTATCTGCAAAGTAAAGAAGTTGTCAAAACAGAAAAGTTTACTAAGTTTGGCTTAACGGATTGTGGGATAATAAATGTTGCTAGAGACGTAATTACTGACGATCTCAAGTTAGCTCATTACCTTCAAAAAATAGGAATAGACGCGATTAATTTTAATAATTCGCCCCTATGGATGGAGGGAAAATGGGCGATCGCTCCCGATCTCAGCTACAATATGAGAGAGATAAAATAATCAAAATACCGTCTAAACAGATGAATACATTAGTCAAGTAACTAGAGTGAAGGAAAAATATTTATGCCTTATAGTAAATTTACCCTCAGTAAAGCTGTAGAAGATTTTCAACTCACTCTCAGGGAAGGCGATCGCTTTTTACCAGAGGTTTCGCCAGTCAATCCCACGGCCTTGCTGAAAGATACCCTCAAAGAAACAATTCCTTGGGCGATCGCGGTGAGTAGTGAAAAGGCGCGATCGGAAGGCATTATCAATCCAGTATTGTTAGAAGTCAAACGTCAACTCAAAGGAGAAATCAGTGTTTTTTCGGGTGAAGAGTTTACGGTGCAACCAGAGGTTGATTTGACTGGGTATGTCGATTTTCTGATTAGCCGCTCTCCAGAGCAGTTATTTATTAAGGCTCCGGCGGTAGTTTTGGTAGAAGCGAAAAAAGAAGACCTCAAACCAGCACTGGGGCAATGTTTAGCCGAGATGGTAGCCGCTCAACGCTTTAATCAACAGAAGCAGCAGTCTATTTCAACAATCTACGGAACGGTGACCAGTGGTACGGTTTGGCGATTTCTCAAGCTAGAAGGACAAACTGTTGCGATCGATCTGACGGATTATCCACTGCCGCCGGTCGAGCAAATTTTGGGCTTTCTGGTTTGGATGGTGCTTAATGGCTGATTTGCTAGAGCAATAGAGGGCGATCGCGCACTAGCTCTGCTACAATATGAGAGAGAGACACTTTTACCCCTGTAATTCCCTCACTTCGCTGTTAGCCCGCTGAACTGGCTGTTTTTTTGGTTCCATCCTCAGAGATGACTTTAATCTCAATAGCGATATCGACCTTCTGGTTACTTTTCACCCCGAAGCGAGAATTACCCTGTTTGGCCTCGAAGCTATTGAAATTGGATTCCAAAAACTCTTGCAACGCCCAGTCGATCTGGTCACTAAACGCGCCATTGAACGAAGTCATAACTGGATTCGTCGCCAAAATATTTTAGGGAATGCTAAAACTATTATGTCACAAGACACTGAAGCTCAACAACAACTGCCCGACTTGCCGAATAAGCTGGTAAGCGAATCAGCTATTATCACCAAGGATGGCACCGGTGATGATAGCTATGAGTTGCGGTTTGAATCTCTTTTGGAAACGATGGAAATTTTAAGCGATCGGGAATTGATGGCACAGTTGCAAGAGGGGATAAGACAAGCAGATGCAGGAGAAACTATTAGTTTAGAAGCAGTTAAGGCAAAGTTGGGATTTTAATAGCATCAGAGTCGAATATGCGATCGAATAGGATGTTATCCCATTTCCCCAAAAAATGCTACAGCCGCCCGATTTTTCGGAACGGTACCCTAAAGGGCCCGGCTACATGAACAAAGCCCGCCTGCGCGGGCTATATACATGTATCTAAGATGTACCTGGCTATCAACTACTTATGACCACACCCCAGTTAGTTTAACATTATATTATTATTAGTCTGTTTTCAACCGACTTTAGCTATTAGCCGGGGGTTTGAACCCCCGGCGGGCTGACGCGATCGGGCATTTTTCCCTCTACCGCAAAAGCTGCAAAAACTCCCGGACCACAGTATCAGGTTCGGCACGGCATTGGATCGGGTCGTAATGCCGAACCAGTTGGATACCCTGAGATTGCAAAACCCGATCGCGATCGCTTTCGGTCTCCAGATGTACCTGAGGCACATCCACCTTCAAAATACCTAACTTTCCCTCGTAACAAACTAGAAAATGAGGATCTTCGTTCTGCTTGCCATCGGGTGTCTGCAACCGCGCCGTTGCCTTCGGAAAAAACAAAACTTCCGCCCGATCGAGGGCCTCGGCAATTTTTACCTCACCTAGGTACCGCTGATGGCTTATCTATGGAGCCAAAAGCCCGATCGGCACCTAGGATCTCCCGCAACCAGCACCAATATCTGACCAATATCTGACTTTTTGTGACCAAGCTCTGACTTTTTCTGACCTTAGGGGCTGCTATAATAGTAAAGTCAAGTGCATTCGCTGGAGACCGCAGGGGCGGGTACATTCTTGCGAATAACAGTTGATTGAATTCGTAGCTTCAATGTCACCCAATAGTTAGGTGGCAATAAAATCATGAGAAAAGGAATTTTTTGCGTAGTTATTTCACTGATGTCTATATTGACATCCAAGATGGTATTGGCACAGGAGGGATTTGTCTTCAGAAAATGGGCAACAGTCACGCCAGCAGCAGGTTGGGCCTTCCAAGCAGGGGATTTTACTGGTGATGGTAAAATTGATGTCGTCGGTTATCACCCCAGTGACGGTACGGTCTGGGTAGGCACCAACGCCGGATCGCAGTTCTCTTTCAGAAAATGGGCAACAGTCACACCAGCAGCAGGTTGGGCCTTCCAAGCAGGGGATTTTACTGGTGATGGTAAAATTGATGTCGTCGGTTATCACCCCAGCGACGGCACCCTGTGGGTAGGCACCAACAGTGGTAGATACTGACCCAAGGATCACAGGACTCGTGACGAGACCATGCAGCTTTGGGCCAGTGCTGATTGAGAAAGCGATCGCGACAGGTGCAATTTTCACTCACTTGCAGCCGCCTGAAATAAGATATCGCCTTCTCACTTGCTATAGTAAATCATAGCTTCTGTCATGAAATATCCTCTTCAGACACAATCGATCGCCTGTTTCAGGCATTACCGCTCAGAAATTGCTTGAAGCGATCGATTCTGACAACGCCGTGGTTAACGATCCGACGCCAAACGCCTTGCTACTCGTCGTCGCCAGAAATCTCTGAAAAATGGCTAATTCCGGCAAATTTGATGGAGATGCACCCGATCGCAACCCGATATTCAGGGCATCAATCATCCAGGCTTCTGAACAAAATCACAAAGCCTTCCTGAGTAAAGTGTTTGTCATGAGTCAGCACTTCAGTAATCCCCAGTTGCCTCATAGTATTCATAGAAATGCAATCCGTCAGACTGTATCCCTTGTCGAGGCGATTTTCATACAAGTTAAGACCAGACAGAAAAGATTCATGAGTCTGTTCAATCACCTGGACCTCTGGATCGTTCAGAATACCTCTGACTAGCTCAACTGAACGTCGCCGCATTTGAGGACCGTAGTCTGAGTAGAAAGTAAGAAATTCTACTAACACTTCATCTATTGTTACTATACGCAGGGGCTGAAGTGCTTTGACAACTTTTCTAACTTGGTTATACCATACGTCTTTGGGATTTACGAATGATACCCAATAAAAGGTGTCTGCGAATACAACTTTCATGTCGTTCTTTTTGGTGTTCCGTAGATGTAATGGTCGTGTTGTTCTGCACCATCAGTGGGCAGTTGGTTCAGTTCCTCCTCTGTCAAATCCTTAACGAAATTTTCAGCCAGTTCCCAGATTGATTGACCAATTTTACCGTTGTTGTTGTCAGAGTCCAGTTCTTTGAAATAGAGTTTGACAGCTTCTTTGAGCTTAATGAATATCAGATCGAGGGAATCAGCCTGAAATTCGCCTACCGCCAACTCAGGAGAATAGGCACTATAGCCAGATTCAGTCTTTTCTAGCTGAATGCTAACTTTGTACGACATGATAATTCGGTTCCTTGCGAAACATCGATACTGACATTATACCCGAATCGCCTTTGTCAAAAATGTTGCTACACTTCGTAGCCTCTACTTTTCTGACTTCGCTGTCAGCCCGCCGGGGGTTCAAACCCCCGGCTAATAGCTAAAGTCGGTTAAAACCGACTAATAAAATCACGATTAAAGTAATTGTAGCATTTTTTTATAAGATATACTTGATTATAGCAGATTATAGCAGGTTAATCCAGTAGTTGGGCTGTGCCTCACCAGCTTCGTTACCACTTGGGAGTAAAAATGCTGTACGAAACTGACATCATCGCATGGGTAGAACAACAAGTTAACCTCATCCAAGCACAACGCTATAGTGAAGTAGATTGGGTTAATATTATCGAGGAAATTAAAGATTTGAGTAAGCGAGAACGGGACCTGTTTTTATCTTCTATTCGCTTAATAATTCAACATCTGTTAAAATGGGAATATCAACCAGAAAAACGCTCTCGGTCTTGGGAAATCACCATCAAAAGAGAACGCAATCACCTGAAACGCTATCTGAGAGATACTCCCAGCTTAAAGCGATACTGGGCAGATCTCTCAAAAGTATATCGTGATGCGAGAGCAGATGCTGCTAATGAAACCGGAATTGACGATTGGGATTTTCCCGAATATTGTCCTTACTCCCCCGAACAAATTCAATCGGATTGCTTTCCCCCAGAATAGCAGGTTAGGTTTCTGCCTTGCTATAGTATAAATCATAGGCCCACCTCATGAAATATCCTCTCCAGAGACAATCGAGCGCCTGTTTCAGGCATTGCCGCTCAGAAATTGCTTCAAGCGATCGATTCTGACAAAGGAGTGGTTAACGATCGGATGATTGCCCTAGCCAAACGCCTTGCTGCTCGTCGTCGCCAGAAAGCTCTGAAAAATGGCTAATTCCGGTATATTTGATGCCCGTGGACTTTTCTCAATTCGATATTGAACTGCCGCGAAACCCAACATCAGTATAGTAGGGTTGGGTTGAGGAACGAAACCCAACCTACATAAATTACTAGCTTTCCAGACTTGGTTCTGACGGCTGTGATAGCTTTTGTCCCACCTTTGGTTCCGTTCCCGCCAGCAACCGTTGGATATTACTGCGGTGCAGCCAGATCGCGTACAAACTAGCCGCGATCGCGAACAGTTCGTAAGCCAAAGGTTGACCTAGCAAGAACATGATTCCCGATAAGGCGATCGCCCCGGCGATGGAGCTGAGGGAGACAATGCGGGAAATAGCCATTCCCACGCCAAACACCACCATAGTTAAGAGTCCCACTTGCCAGGACATAGCCAGCAAAATCCCCAGACTGGTAGCCACTGACTTACCGCCTTTGAAATTCAGCCAGATGGACTTACTATGACCTAAAATCGCCCCTAAGCCTGCCAAGGTGACCATCCAAGGCTGCCAGGAGGCGATCGCATGCAGTGGGTCAAAAGCGTAAACCAGATCCACAAGGGCGATCGCCAGGACACCTTTGAGCACGTCAACTAACAAAACAGCGATCGCAGGAAATTTTCCCAGAGTCCGGAGCACATTTGTGGCCCCAGTAGAGCCCGAACCATGCTCGCGAATATCAATACCTTGGAGCCAGCGTCCTGCCAGATAGCCCGTGGGCAGAGATCCTAGCAGATAGGCAAGCAAAAGTAAAACCCCATTGATAGCCAGCCAAAGCGTCATTACTCTTTACTCCATTGCTTAATAAATCATTGATGACGGGGCTTCCGGATCGGCGGCAAAAGCCAACCAGAGAGGAAATTGCAGCATGGACAGACTAACTTTATTTTCCGACTCATCCACCACAATGAGTGGTAGTTCCCCTTGCTTGTCCAAGCGTTCTGCTTTCACCGCTAAGGGTTCCGGTTCCTCAAACAGCACTATACCCCGATCGGAACCAAAATCGCTGCGAGAAATGCCCAGGCAATCTTGCAAACCCCGCCGCCATTCTCCCAGTCGTTCCGGCGAGTTTACCAAGATCAGACTCCGCAGGCGATCGCCATAGAGACTGCGCAACACGGAAATCACCGCCGAAGTAATCAGAATATTTTGCAAGCGACTACCCATACTGGGCACGGCACCCTTTCCCCCTTGAGCAAAAAACCAATTATATACACGTTCGGCATGAATTGGTTCAAAAGTGCGGCGCAACTGCCAAGCTGGACCGTAGTAATCTGGTTGGGTGCGATATTGGTCCAAAATCCGGCGAATTTGCCTTCTTTGTTCCGTAAAACCCCCCGACCCAAACTCCGGACCCCCCGATGGTTCCTGACTGACTCTCCTGCGATCTTGCCTTGCTGCTGGCCCTGATTGATAATATTCCGATTTTTCCGGAACCGTGCGATCGCGATCGGGCACCAGTTGCAGTTGTTCTGCGGCGCTGGCCAACTCCTGTAAACTCCCCACCAGATAGTCCTTAAACCCCTGAATTCTAATTGCCAGATCCTGGGATACCCCGGCAAAATTCGTGCGCATCTCCGACTTTATCCTCTCCGATCGCCTTTCCAACTGTTCTACATTAATTTGCAGCTTTTTCTTCCGTTGTTCTAACTCAGACACCCCCTCTTCCACCAATTTTCCCATCGCCGCTTGCGTAGATGCGATCGCCTCTTGCCAGCGTTTAAATTCCGCTTCCTTAGCAGCTATTTGTTCTGTAAGTTTTCGTTCTTGGCGTTTTAAATCCGCTACTCGTTGCGCCAAACTATCTACCTCAGCCGACATTGTCTCATCAGATGCTTCTGTCGCCACTGCAGACTCTTCTGCTTCTATGTTTTCGGACGGCACATCTGGAGATTCCACCTCTGTCTCTATATATGCTTCTTCTGTGTCCGCACCCTCAGATGCCGAGTTTTCCTCTGCTGTCACTTGGTTATTGTCTGTTTCCTCAACAGCTTTATTGTTATCTTCTTGTTCTGGGCTTGTAGTATGTTCTGAATTCATCTGGTAACTTATGACTAACTACTAACAACTAATATCTTATCTTAAAATTTACCTCTGTTCTCTCTGTGGTTTACTTGGGTCACTTCCCAGTTTGTTGTTATTGCCTCAACCCGCGCATGGTGGGCGGTGCCCACCCTACCAATGCAACTATAACTCATCTGCGCTTGACTTTAATGGATAGCGTTGTTCCAGACAAGTCCTCAGCATCTTGGGGTCAAACAGAATCGGCAAAAAGTGGATACTCTTGACCTCCTTAAAGTAAAACAGTATGGGCACCGGATTCCAGAATATCCGCCAGTTCTGCCAATCCCTGTAGGGAAAACTTCTGATTAAAGTCGAAGTGCTGTAGACATCCATTGCCGTTGGTGTGAATAGCAGGCGGATCCTGGCCGTCTGAAACATTAAGAATAACCCCACCAGGGCGATCGGCAAGCTCAACCATACTTGTACCAGTGCCAGGACTGGGGCAGAAATTACCAACACCAAAGGCAGCTTATAGCTAGGAGTTAGTTCAATTGTCTCTGTTGATTCAATAGTAGCAGTAGTAGTCACGGGCTTAATTTTCTCTAGCTTGCTCAGTTATCTCCCTATTTTATAGCGAATCTCGGCATTGATGTGGTATTGTTTTCATAGCCTATTTGTCATTGCGAGGGGGGATAACTGCGATCGACTTATGCTTTATGAGTTAACCCCCGTTAGCGCAGCGGTGCGACGCAGGAGCACTAGCAATCTCACCAATAGCATATCACACAAAGGGCGAGAACTTCTATATCTGCAACCGCCGCGATCGTCATGCTTATCTCCCTAGCCCGCGCAGGCGGGCTTTGTAATGTAGCCCCATCCCTTTAGGATTCTGTTGGCGAATTAACTGGGGGGGTCATACCCCCCCAGTTAATCCAGCATCAGTTAGGTCAGTTAGGTTTTGGCAGCATGCAATAGAGCCGCAAATGGAGTTAGGCGACGACTGACCACAGGGCGCCCGGCCCACCAATCTCGCAAACGGCTTAAATTAATGGCGATCGCCACTGCTATATGCTGCAAATTCGTTTTGGCTAAACCTTTATAACGACTTCGACGCAAATCAAACGCTCGAATGCCTTGTGAGATAGTGGCTTCACAACCAGCTCTTTTAGCGTAGTTATGTTTAAACTCATCGGTAGTTTGACGCTGTCGGGCCGCTTGTAAAGCCTGATGTTGCTCGGGCGGTCGGAGTTTCAGCAATCGGGGTGATTTAAGAGAGTGGGTACAAAGCTCTCTGGCTGGACAATCAACACAATCTGCTCTTGCAAAATGAACTTCAATTACTCGATTCTGGTAGCAATCAGTTCGGTTTCGCCAACTGCGACTCACGTTCCCTTGAGGACATGTCACTTGATGTCGCTCCCAGTCTATAGCAAAACAAGATATATCAAATCCAGTTTGATTTCGCGCTTGCCATGAAGTGTCCGGTAGCACTTTACCTACAAGTTCGACTTGATAGTCCGCTTGCGAAGTCACCAAATGCTCGGCATCAACATAAGCGCTATCCAATAAATGCTCCTTTGGGAGTAACTGCTTGGCCGCCAACTTTTCGTGAATGACTTGAGTCATGTCTCCATCCACCGTGGGAGCCGGAGTTGTTTCCACGTTCGTGATTATATGAGGACTATTTTCATCACAAGTTTCGGTGAGATGAACTTTATAGCCAGTCCAGTTCGTATCCCGTTTTGTGGCGTTTCTCGCCTCCGGGTCGTAGGGGGATTCTATGAGTTGTTTATTGGGTGCCATTCCCGTAGTTTTTCGGTCTCGCCATAGGAGTTTTCCTTTGACAAAAACGTACTGTTGCACCCAGACAGAGCGCAGAATTTTTACAGTTTTTAGTTCCCGTAATTGAGGTAAATTGGTCGCTTCATCAACCGCCTGGAGAATGTGATGCCCATCTGTTCCAATAGTCAAAGCCAGTTGGGAGCGTTCTGTTTTATCTTTCGGTAAACGATACTCATCCAATCTGGAGCCATAACGGTCAAACCAATCTGTTCCTATTTGAGTAAGCAGCCATGTCGGAGCGTGGGTTGCGAGTTCATTTAACGCCTGGCGCAAGGTTTCTCCGACTAACTCTAAGCGATTAAGGTGTCGAATGGCTGCCAAAACGTGAGTAGAATCAGTCCGCGCTTGTCCTCTTGCTTTTACCAGCTTTTGGGAGCTTAATATTAAGAGCATTTTTTCCAGCAGGAGATTTTCTTTTTCTTTGGCAATTAGTCGCTCCCGAAATTCCTTCAATATTGTATGGTCAAAGCCAGAGTCAGTTATTTCTAACCCTAAAGCATACTTCCAATCAATGCGGGAACGAACTGCATCGGCTGCTTGTCTATCTGTTAACCCTTCGGCAAATTGCATGACTGTGACTAGGGCTAACTTTGCTGGAGACATGGCTGATTGTCCACATCTGGGATAAAGAGACTCAAAGTCGTTGTCTGTGTATAGCTGTCCTAATTGTTCATACATTTTTATGTATATGTTCCCTTTGGGAAACGATGCTTTAGCCACCGCGACTGTTTCTGGGGGCACAATCCATTGCTGTGAGGGATGAAGGGTCATAAGTAATTATACGGTTATGCGGTATACAGCTCACTGGGCGTGGTCTTGAGTCGTGAGTTTTTCTATCCATTGTAACTCTTCTGAGCTCGTAGGAGCAGCATGGGGGGTAAGACCCCCCAGTTAATTCGCCAACAGAATCCCTTTAGGGTGGGGCGGCTGGGCTGGGGCGGCTGGGCTGGGGCGGCTGGGCTGGGGCGGCTGGGCTGGGTTAAGTTCAGACATTTCCCAGGGACGAGATGCCCAGTCCTTGAAAGAGCAACCAGGAGAGAAAGAAATTAGCAATAAAGATCGCCAACATCGCAGTTACCACAGCCGTGGTAGTAGATTGTCCCACGCCCTTGGCTCCACCAGTGGTAGTCAAGCCCCAGCTGCAACCGATCACTGCCAGTAAGGCACCGAAGACCACAGCTTTAATCATCGCACTGACAATATCCCAAGGCTGTAGGAAATTACGGACAGAATCGAGAAACAGGGACGAGACGATTCTAAAATTAGCGCTTGCCACCAGCAGTCCCCCCGCCAGACCTGTAATCAAGGACAAAATCGTCAACAGCGGCAGCATCACGCAGCAGGCGAGCACCCGGGGGATGACTAAGTAATCAACCGGGTCTGTTTTCAGCATATAGAGGGCGTCGATCTGTTCCGTTACCTGCATGGTACCGATTTCCGCCGCAAAGGCCGAACCGACCCGACCGCCAACACCACTGCAGTGAGTACCGGTGCTAGTTCCCGTGCTAAGGCCAGGGCCAGAACCCCGCCCACCGCCGCCGTCGCACCAAAGTTAATAAATTCCCGTGCTACCTGTATGGTAAATACCATGCCCACAGAGCCCATGGTCATCAGAGTGATCGACAAGCTCGCCGGACCTACCAATGCCATTTGTTCCAGGGTGTTGCGGCGGTTAATCTTACCGGCCAATATATGCACCAGCACTTGCCCGGCCAATAAAACCGCCGCTAGTAACCGCTTACCCCATGCCATAAGCTACAACTCCATTTTCCCGATCGGCTCGATCGCCTTGGTCTATCATAGCGCTCTTATTTACGTTCTGTAATATTCTATCATTTTTTACTCATTAGCAAAAATATCCTTATTTTGGCTCTCAAGGTAAAAATATTAAAATTTTGCTACATATCTTCACAAAGATTTGGTAAGTAAAATTGGCGTTGCACAATTACGGGATGATGGGCATAGTTGCAGAAGTCTTAAACCTAGACTACAAGCCAGTTTAAGTTATGTGCATGCGTAGGCATCATCCCCAAAATGTGCAACGCCGTAAAATTTAAGTTTTATAAACTCTTGGGTTAGGTATGGCATTGAGGCGTATGGTAGAGAAACGGGTGCAGTATAGACCTGCATCCAGAATAGTCAATTTAACTGGAGTAACATAGAAATGAGCAGCTTGCCGGTTTTTATCCGCTCCCTGCTGTTGACAACTGTCCTCAGTTTTGTCGCCCCCCTGGTGTTAATTAGTGGCATAATGGTAAGTATATTCCTGAGTGGTTATCTGCCGGGCATGGCAGGAATCTCTCAAGCGGGGGCAACAATAGTCTGGAATTTTTTGGCGACCTTCGGCAGTGGATGTCCCATGGAAGGACTGGTGGTGATAGGTCTGGCCTGTAGTTTTGTGGGAGCCTTGTTTGATACCTACGCTTTCTATCGCAATCAAATCCTCCATGGCAATTAACAGCAAGGTGGCACCAAATAGGGTATTGGCCATGATATTTGGGGTCGAGTTGGCCCCAAATTTGTGCTCCGATCCTAGAGTGAGGAGTAATTCTTATGGGAGATAAAAAGAGCAGACCTGTGTTGAGATTGAGATCGTGGTGGTCCAAGAAGCGCGATCGTCATGCTGTTGGCTTGGGGAACTCCCCCCACAACCGCGATCGCCCGGTGAGCGGCCTGGGATTGCAAAATTCGACAGCACCAGCAGCCGATCGCATTGGCCAGGATCTGGAACGAATAGAAAAGCAAGTCCGAGAATTCACTCTGGACAATGGGTTAAAATTCATTGTCATGGAACGCCATCAAGCGCCAATTATATCATTCATTACCTATGTAAATGTCGGGGGCGTGGATGAACCAGTTGGGAAAACGGGGGTGGCTCACTATTTAGAGCATTTAGCTTTCAAAGGTACTACTCGCATCGGCACCAAATATTACGCAGCCGAAAAACCTCTGCTAATTAAACTGGATCGATTATTCGATCGAATAAAGTCAGTCCAAACAGCCGGAGATGGGGCAAAATTGGCGGAAATCCAGGAGGAGTTCGAGCGGGTGCGATCGCAGGCATCAAGTTACGTGAAGCAAAATGAATTCGGTCAAATTATCGATCGGGCAGGGGAGTAGGACTGAATGCGACGACTTCGGCAGATGCCACCCGCTATTTTTTCAGCTTACCATCCAATAAGCTAGAACTGTGGATGTCTCTGGAGTCGGAAAGGTTTGGCGATCCCGTGTTTCGGGAGTTTTTTACAGAGAAAGAGGTGATCCTGGAAGAACGACGCCTGCGCACGGATAACTCGGCTTTGGGTAAGATGATAGAGGCATTTCAAGATTCTGCCTTCCAAGAACATCCCTATGGCCGTCCCATAATTGGTTATGAAGAAGATATCCGCAACCTGACGCGGCAAGATGTAGAAGAATTCTTTGCAACTTATTACGTGCCTCGCAACCTGACAGTGGCGATCGTGGGAGATGTGAAGCTGGCAGAAGTGAAGCGGTGAGCGCAAATTTACTTTGGGGGCTATGAAGATAAACAGTTACCAGAAGATCTAATCCCAGAGGAACCGCCGCAAACTGAAGCCCAGGAAGTGACAGTAGAGTTTCCTTCTCAACCCTGGTATTTGGAAGGGTATCATCGCCCAGCCATGAAGGATAAAGATAATGTAGTTTATGAAATGATTGGCAGCATTCTCAGTGACGGTCGCACCTCACGGCTATATAAGTCTCTGGTAGAAAAGCAGCAAGTAGCCCTGGGAGCAGCAGGTGAGAGTGGTTTCCCTGGGAATAAGTATCCTAATTTGATGCTGTTCTATGCCGTGACTGCACCCGGTCGTACTGTAGAAGAGGTAGCGGCAGCTTTACAGACAGAAATTACCCGCCTGAAAACTGAACCGGTTTCCCAAACAGAATTAGACCGGGTGAAAACTCAAGCAAGGGCAGGTCGGTTGCGGGCGATCGGGTCTAACGCCGGTCTAGCTAGTTTGTTAGTAGAGTACGAAGCGAAAACTGGGGCTTGGCGGAACCTGTTCCGAGAAATAGATTTGATTGCAAAGGTAACAGCGGCAGATATCCAGCGAGTCGCCCAGGCTACCTTTACCCCAGAAAATCGGACAGTAGGGCGTCTGTTACCAAAATCATAGAAAAATGCTTATGTGAAAGAAACCCAACCGCGCCAACGGCTGTTGGGTTTCTTTGCGCTATCAATTTTAACTGACTCAAGCTAAGGGCGATCTTGAGAGTACTGCTGGACTTCTTCAATGGTCAAGCTCAGGGTTTGGGCGACCTGCTCGGCGGTTAAGCCAAGAGCTAATAATCTGGGAACTGCTGCTCTTTGAGCCTGTTCAGCCCTTTCAGCACGCTCTCGTTCGCGTTCGGCTCGTTCTTCTCCCAGCAGTAAGAGATTTCCCTGGGAGTCCCACCACCGCATCCACGGTTGATTTTGGTTGAGATAAAACCCCCGCCATACTCCTAGTTCTACTCCCAAGGGCGGTATGGGATAATGTCCTCGTTCATTGGGTCTCCGAAGCTGGTAAGATCCCCCTGCAACTCATAGAATTCTAATGCACCGCTATTGACAAAATAGATGCCATAATAGGGAATCTTCAATCTTTGCTCGTAAACCCAGAATTTTCCGGGCTTGATGAGATTACCTTCATCGTCGCGAGCCATTGGTGTATTGTTACGTTCGGCAGAACCATTGCCACTGGCAAACTCTAAGACAATCTGCGGTATGGTCGGTTCCTTCCATAACACGTAGGAACGGCGAATCTCTCCGTCTATTATGGGGGGTACTCCCGGTACATAGAACCAGTCCGGTGCTACTGCTCCTGCTTCTGGCGGGTCTGTTCGAGCCCAGTAGATACCGCAGTCTTGCCCGATCGCATATTGTCCGTCGGGGTGCAGTTGTCGTAATACTGGTCCAATTGAATCTGTGAGAATCAGGCTTTGGGGATGTTCTTGAAAGTTCTTCACAAAAGTACCATCCGACTCTGGTAGCTGGGTGTGATCCGGTAAAATCGGAGTCTTTACTATTTTTTCTGCTGTCTGGACCATAGGATTTTACTTGATTTGAGTAGCGATTTTTTAACTATTCTATTCTTTTCCGAGGCAACTGTGCCCTTTATTCAGGCAGTCCGATCAGAAATTGAGCAGATCCGGACAACTCCTATTTCCCCAGCAGAACTGAAGTCCGCCCAAGATGCCGTTCTCAACTCTTTTGTCTTTAACTTTGCTACCCCCTCTCAAACCCTGTCGCGGCTGATGCAATATGAATATTACGGCTACCCAGAAGATTTTATCTTCCAGTACCGGAAAGGGGTGGAAGGGACTACAGTCGCAGATATCCAGCGGGTCGCTAACCGTTATCTCCAACCAGATGATATCGTGACTCTGGTAGTGGGCAATGCTTCGACAATTCAGCCACCTCTAAGTAGTCTCGATCGGGGGACTACTGTGACGAAGATCGATATAAAGTAGGTTTGGTTAAAGGCAGTGGATACTGTTGGCGAGTTCGGTACGACAGCTACCAGACATTGAACCGATGTGGGCAAATATCTCGTCACCTGCCATAATATAGCTTAAACCAGGTTGACAGGAAAAAAAGATGGGTTTAGTTTACGCAGACATTGAACTGATTAACGGGGATGACCTCACCTTCTACCGCAGGGGCCACATCTCAACAGACCAAATCAAACGCTGCCAGGTCAGGGCGCTGTTACCAGGCCGGAAGTTCGTGTAGGGGCCTAATAAAAACGAAAAGACAGCAGAGGATCAAAAAAGAGGGAGCAGACCCCCTCAAGTCTCACGTCCGGTTCTGAAGACTCCTCGGAGTGGTGACACTCTCTGAGTTTACCCGATGGCAGTAATGTTTTACTGGGGGCTATTCCCCTGGAAGGCATGGATGTTTTGATTGACCCTAAGCAGCAAAAGTTAATTATCAATCCCGACAATCCTGACATGGCTGTGACGATCTTAAAATAATATCCGCATTTAGAGATAATTACGGGTGTAATTAAAAGTGACACTTAATCATGAACCGGTGATGTGGTCAAAAGTAGTTGGTCGGGCAGTGCCGGCAGTGCCAGCACTGCCTCAATATCGCCGGTGAACGAAGGCGCAATATTGACGCCCGAGATTGATATATGTTCAGAACGCGATCATGGCAGAAAACTGATGTTGAGAAGGTAAGAGCCTCAATAATTGTTAGACTGCTTAGGTAAGGGACGAATTTTCTGGGTTTAAATTTAGCCAATAGGATTGCCAATCATCATTAACTCTTAATATCCTTAAAGCTAACATATCATTAGCGTTTTCAACGGTCCACCAAGAACCTGTTAATTTCAAACGTTTTTGAATTACATAACGATGTGCGCTCTCAATCTTTCCAGATCCAATTGGTAAATTAGCATCAATCGCATCTTTGTAGTTCATGTATTCAAGCCGGTTTTTAATGTATCGTACACCGACTCTGACGGGAGCAAATTTATCAGCTATATGTTCTGGTTCCAGGCGAGTTGATAAATTATTTAATACTTTGAGAACCTGATTGTTTTTGAGAGCTTTTTTTTGTTTTTCCAGCCATTTTTTTTGTTGCTTTTCATTAGCTCCAGGAGCTGCTGCTGCTAAATATTCACATAGATGATAAAAATATATTAGATAGCTAGCACGTTCTCCAAACAAGCCCATTACCTGATTAACAATCCAACTGGCTCCATCTCCGATCGCATGAACTTTAGTCTTTTCACCTATCCCAGCCCTTATAGCGCTATGCAGTCATTTGTTTCCTGCGGAGTCTACGGTACCTACTGTACCTCCAATAATTGTTTTTTTCTGAGTAGGGATTTCCACAAGTGATAGACGAGCTTCTTTCCAACAACAAGATCTGGTTTTTCGGCGATCGATAATTTTATCATCATTGGTCGGAGTTTTTACAATTGGAATCATCGTGCCATCCATTTCTGCAATTAGAAGCTCTACTCCATCTCTATCGGTAATTTTTTCTGCTGGTTTTTGAGATCCTTTAACCGCATGTGCATGTTTTTGAGTAATAGCTTGGGCCGAACTAATCGGCACAGTTATACCGTAATGTTCTTGTAGCTTTTCAGGAATTTTTCCAAATGGCACATCGGCTCCAAAATCCGTAATTGCTCGTTGCAATGGCAAAGAATAACCTCGACAATGTATTTGGGCAGATGATGAAAACGGTCTTCGAGAAATAAAAGTTTCTTCTATAATTTGGATAGTTCCCAACAGACTATGCCAATATAGTTGCTTTTTTCTCTGACGGCGCATCCCCGGAGATTTTTCACAAGCTAAGGCTTTTTTTTCTCTTGCGAATTGGCCCAATCTTGAAGAGAATCATTTCCCAGTTTTTTGAGTTCCGAGATAATTTTCAACTCGGTACTGCTCGCTGTTTCACAATTATTATCCGGATTTTCCACAAGATCTAGCAGAGATAAAATACGAGCCGATATATTGGGATGAGCCTGCAATCTTAGAGCTAATTCCGAAGCGCTGCTGGTTAGTTCAACCGTTTCATCATAATTCATGAATTCAGACATATAGGGCTTTAGCTCCACGATCAACTTATAAATAAAATTATATAACATAAGGGTAAAAAAATCTCCCAATCAAGGCAGATTCACTATTTGAGTTGTTCCATCCACTGTGGGGCCATCACCGGCGGTATCAGAACTCCGCCAGTGATACAGAGGTAGAACTACCGGACCGGTTAATAATGCCTAAGTGTCACTTTTAATTACACCCGATAATTACAAACCTTGCTGGGAGGAAAAATATGACAGATTTAAGAGCAGCATTGAAATCTGTTCAGTTTGTAATTGATGCTCAGGGTCAAAGGAAAGGGGCGTCTCCTGGTCGCTCGATGTCTCCCATCGCACTACCCGGGAGACATCGTATTCGCGCTACCCAGGAGACGCAGCGAGCTACTCGCACGTTCCCAGGCAGAGCCCTGGGAACGAGGGGGGGCACAGATAGAAGATAGGGAAGATGAAGCGATTGTAACAGCAACTTTGACGCCGTTGCAATCAGCGGGAAATAGTCCAGAAAAGGCAGGTTGGCTTGATAGCTACTTTGGTCCAGTCACAGAACTCGCTGTCATCAAGTTCCAACGCGATAATCAGTTACGTCCTGATGGAGTGGCGGGGCCCTCAAACCCAGAACCTACTCCTCCTGCGAAATCAACAGATCCTGAAGTTGCCCAATAGCTGGTAAAAGGTCAGTTGATAGTGGTCAACTGACAACCAACAGGCGAATAATGGGTTATTATATCATATATATGCTTACATGTCAACAATATTCTCAAAGACAAAAAAAGATGCCATCACAAAAAAAATTCTTGACAGTAGAGGCGGCTGAATGCTAACTTAGAGATAGCTGCGGATGTGGCGGAATTGGTAGACGCGCTAGATTTAGGTTCTAGTGTCTTATGACGTGAAGGTTCAAGTCCTTTCATCCGCATTACCGGTTACTAGGTAGCCGCTTAATCTTATCCAAACCCTGAGGATCCCCGGATCAAATGTTGCAGACGTGGCCGCAGCAGATTGTAGCTAGTCTCCTTACCGCCATAACGCCAGAGGACATAAGCCTGAGAAATCTCATCGATCGCCCCTAGGGCCTCCGAGTGATAATGTGGGCGTAATGCTGTAGCATACTCCAAGGGAGTTTGAGCCGGATGCTTAGGATATCCCTGAGCCTTTAACAGATCCAGCATTTGCTGGTAGACACTTTCAATGGGAGGCAACTTAGCCAGCTTCTGGCTGTGAAGCCACCGCCCCAACAGATTCCCACCCAACCATCCCAGAAAGGCCAGGCCACACGCCAGCATCAGACCAGTCAACAATCCCACCCAGCCACTGGTAAACAGTCGCCACAGCCAGATGAGCGATTGCCCTGCCCACCGGAAAATCCCACCAAACAGAGTCGCCAATAGATTCCTGACCGGACTGGGAAACCAACCGGCCACCCAATGCCAGAACTGTCGCAGGACACCAAAAGTCTGATAATCTTCAACCGAAGGGGGAATCAGTTCGTGACCGGGAATGGGGTCAAAAGCAAACCAACCGTAATCGGGAAAATACACCTCCGTCACCGCATAGGCGTCACTGTTGCGAACCTCATACAGGCCCGTGAACGGATTGAACTCTCCCGGTCCAAGGCCCACCGCTAGCCTCGCAGGTACGCCGATGGAACGCAGCATAATTGTTAAAACAGTAGAGAAGTGGTCGGGATAGCCACCTTCGTAGTCGAACAGAAAAGCCTCTACCAGATCCTGTTCTTCATCTAATACAGGCAAGTTGGGCTGAATTGTATAATGCTGCTTTAAATATTGTGCCAGATAGAGAGCTTGCTCATAGGGAACAGTCACGGGCTTTTGGGATTTTGCCAATATTTCTTCAGTCTTTTGGCGCACCCGCGCAGCGATTGAGGAGGGAATTTGCAGGTACTTATCCTCGATACTAGCTATATACTCCGATCGCGCTTGTCCCAATTGAGTGCGATCGCGCAGGGGCACTTTGGAGATCGCGGTATAAGTATCCCCATCCAGCAAACCTAAAGGCGATCGCAAAGAGTCTTCCGCATCAACCTCAACCTTCTTAGTAAAAAAGAAAAGTTGCTTCGGTTGGGTCATAGCGGGAATAATATTCGGCAGTTCCGAAACTATAGAATAGGTTTGCACCACCTCTCTAGTTTGAGCCTGAGTCGGCCTACTCGGCAAAAAGAACCGATAGGACCAGCTAGGCCGTTCCACAGTTGCCGTCTGTTCGCGAGAAATCTCCCAACCATGACCGGTGTAGCGGTCAAAACCCAACACCCGCCAAAAACCTGCCGCCTGCGATCGCACCCGCATCACCACCCTCGGTTGCATCTGTCCCCGCAGGTTCTGGTTAATCTTAGTATTAAAGCCGTAATAAAAAGTGTCATCTAGTTCCGTACCATCGCTCCCCCTACCACCAGAGCCCTCACCGTCCGATTCAGCATTTCCTTCTCTAACATAACCAGGATTAGCAATCCCATTAATTTCCGGTCTGTCCGCTTCTGCCACTTGATTAGAAGCACTCACCGGAAACGTCCGCAATTGATAGCCCGGCACCCTGGGTAAAGACGCAAAAATTGCCAAACCTAATGTGACAATTAACAGCAATATCAGACTCAAACGCCCCAGAGATAGTTCTGGTGGTAGCGATGGTAATAATTTGCGGCTATTTTTTCTCCTAGTACCAACTTTAGTCCTACTAGGAATTAAACCCAGGCGCGATCGGTAATCTAAAACCAGAGTTGGCAGAGCTAAAGCCAAAAATATCAGCAAAAGTGGGGCAAAAGCCAAAGTTTGAGACAGGGTACCAGCAACCCCAATCAAAATCAGCCCGATCGCCATCGAGTATCCCAAATCATGACGGCGGGGGAGGTCAAAACTGTGGAGTACCTGGAGTTGAATCAACAACTCTGCCAACACTAGCCTAGTATCATTCAGCTGAGTGAACAGGTTACCCAAGAAAGCAAACAGGGCCACCAGCATGGCCATCGCCAGTAGGAATTTCACGGCCACATTGCGTTTTCTGCGCCGATGCCAACTCCAAGTAGCACCAACCACACTCAGGGGCACCGCCCATAAACTCATCTGGGTTTCTGCCGCCACATCTGTAGCAATAATTCCCACAATTACCAGCCCTTGTACTAGCACCCTTAACAGGAGTGAATCCTCCGGCACTGGGAGAGGCAACGCCTGAATGCGCCGCCACAGTTCGCCAAAAATTGGTATATCTGACCTGCTTGCTCTTGAGTTAGACATGTTAATTCATAGATTTGGGATGCTACAATTAATGTAACATATCCACCCAACCCATCTAAGTAGGACAAACAGCAAAAATCAGGGGAGCCGTAGACTCTGTGGGAAACTCAACCACCAAAGGGTAAGTCCGATCGGCTTGAATATCTGACAATTCTACAGTCAAACTGCCGGGATTTTCTCCAAGGGCGATCGCCTCTGTCTGGTCTCCGGTCAACTTTAATCTACCAGCACAAGGCATCTGAGCCTGAATCTCCAACCTTGATACACCATCTCTAATATAGTAATTAGCCCGAACAATCAACTTCCCAGCCCTAGTCAGCCATTCTCTGGACACCACCGGTCCCGACAAGTTTAATGATAGAGTCAGACCATTCAAAATCTGCCTTGCTGCCAGTAAGGATAGTTGCATCTGTTGGGTAGGCGTTGCGGTTTCATAACTACTGAGGAAATTCTTCTGGTCTACTGGACCACGATGGGTAGACTCTAACTGCCCCCATTGATTGAACCGATACTCTAAGAGCACCATACCAGCTAACTCGTTCAGAGTCTGGAGGTGGTTAGGAAACAGATCGCCGGTAGCCTGAACTAATTTAGCACCTTCACGCAGTCCCGATCGGGCGATAAGCTGACATTGCTCTAGCAGATGAGCTAAGATAGATTCGGGGAGTTTAACTGGCACTGGCAGGTTCAGGTAAAGTAGCTGGGCAGTCCAGGGTAGTCCGGGAACTCCGGAAGACAATGTGGAGTCAGAAATATCATCATAGTATTCGCAAACCTCTGTTTCCCAAGGAAATAGTGGCAGAATAGATGCGATTTCCGATTGAATTCGGCGCTTTAAAACAGCCTGGAAACGATCTTGCACAGCAGGTATCTCTCCAATTTCAAGAGGTTGAGACTCCAGCGGTTGTCTAGGAGAACCGCTAGAGTCGGGTGTGAAAATATCAATTTCTGCCGCTACAAGCGGAATATCGTCACCCCACCATATATCTTCGTCTGGTGAAGTTCGATCTCTGGAAGTTTTGGAATTCTCTAGGTTAGCTTGTGGCCCAGATGAAGGTGTAGATGCGTTCGCTCTTGGAGCTTGTAGCAGCCAAGCGAGTAATTCATCTGTGTTGGCTTCTGGCTCTCTATTCATGTTTAGATGCATTCATTCCGGATAATAATATCAGGTATTACGGATTTTCCAAGCTATTTGTAGCAGATGTGACCACTTTTTGGTGACTTGGCTAGGAGTGATGCCCATCTCGGAGGCGATCTCCTGATGGGTGAGTTTCTGTTGCTTGAGGCCGAGCAAACTCCGCTGTTGTTGATTCAGCAGGTCCGTAAAAGTCTGCCATTGTCCGGGACTCATGCCCAAGTTCCGTTCCAGGTCCGCTTCCAACCACTGATGCACCAATTCCCATCCCAGTCCCGTAGCAAACAGGCTCAGATGATATTTAAAGCGCTGCTGTAAATAGTCCCGTTCCCGGGGAGTCAAACCCAGGATCTCTTCAATTTCCGATGTCGATAAATCCTGCAAGCGGAGGGCACAGTAGTCAGCACAATCAAGTTGATTGCGGTCCTGTAAATACTGCATCAATTCTTCAACCACCTTTAAGCGCAGGTGATCTTCTATTGGGTTAGGATCCGCCGCCGCCACCATCACCTCTCGCACCTGCTTTCCCAGCGCTGCACTCCAGTTTCCGCCTGACTCACCAGTGGTTCCCTCCGCTGCTTTTTCCATATCAATAAAAGTTTCTGGCGGTTGCTGCCCTGAAAAAGTTTGGGCGCGGAGAATAATCAGTTGTTGAGACCGACCTCGCGATAGTCGAATGCGGCGTTTCCCGTAGCGTTCTACAAAAGCCATGTACTCTGCCAACTCCAGCAAAGTTTTCGGTTGATAGGTAACTGGCAGTTCTGATTCCCGGCGCAAGGAATTCAGCGCCTCTATGTAAAAACCCTGCAAAAAATCTTCAATCAGAGTCAGCCTCCCTTGATAGCTGGATGGCAGCCCAGATGGAGTAATGTAGCGATAGACGATCGCACTCAGAGAGCTGTGTAATTCCACCCGTCCTTGGCGAGACCCCAAATTATAGTAGTGGAGACATTGCTTCAGGCGCTGACTGGCTAGCGTCTGCGCCCATGAAGCTATTTCGCCGGAGGCTTGAATCCGGTTGCTTTCAGAGCATATCCGCGTCACTTCTGTGGCTATACGTTTTGCCACCTCTTGACAGTTTCCCTCTGATGCACGGGTAGACTGTTTAAGTTCTCTCAACAGGAGCTGAAAAACTTTCTCAAAGATTGCCTCCACGATCGGCACCAATCTCCCCATTACGACTTCTTTGCTATCAATGACCCTAACACACCCACCAGCATACTCAAAACTTTACGCTCATTGGCCAATCCCGTTCGCGTAGGCGTAGCCCTGTGCGCGCAGCGCAATCGCCGGTGGGCATGGTACCTTATAATTTATAGCATTGACCAAAAATCTTGCTACCAAGGATCCGCCCGCTCGTCTTGTCGCCGCCATTTGGGCCATCTCATCATCCCTACCCACAGCATGAATACCCGAGAAGTCTAATTATGAACTTAGACCAACAAATTAAACTGTTGATTGACCAAGCTCCCACCAGCACCCCCTTCTTGATGGAGGCGATCGCTCCTGTACTCAAGTCGATCGCTTCGCAGTTAAAGCACTCGCAATATTATATCATACAGAGCGCAGATGACAATTGGGTGTTAACAACTCTGAGCAATCGGGTCCAACCAGAGCTGCAAAAAAATGTCATTTATGCCTTTCCTACCCAGAAAGACGCCGCCAATACCGCCTATGCCCGACAAGACCCGAGGGCGATGGCCTTGCCACATCCTGTCACTCACATTTTATTTCAGATGGTAGCAATGGAAACTGTCGATAGTCTGGTGTTCTTTGAGACCCCGGAAATCTCGACGCCGGTACTGAAGTTGAGCGTGCTGATGTACAAAAATTAATTTTCTCATATATGCAGCTTCTCAAGCGCAAATCTAACAATATCCCTGACGATATCGCTTAACAATTCAAAATTCTGGCATTGACAACTGAGGCAAGTCCCGGCCTTGGGCTATCCTAACTGTCCGACGCGGGAGCGCTATGAACATGAATAAATAATCAACAACTTTCCCTTTTCAACTTTCCCTTTTCAACTTTCCCTGGGGACCGCCTGGGAACACGCTGCGCTATTCTCAATTTACAACGCCACTAATATATACGAATCAAAACGTAATCAGCCAGGTCCCTTAGAGCTTGGCGAGAGTCAGAGGGTGGTAAAGAAGCTAAACAATCGATAGCGCTACTGGCGTGGTATGCAGCTAATTCCTGAGAACGCTTGATGCCATTACTTTCTTTAATCACAGCCACAGCCTTTTCCAAGTCTTCTGATTGAGTGAACTCTTGGGAAATCATTGCTTCCAGGTATGGTTTTTCTTCCAGAGCATATAATACTGGTGCTGTCAAGTTTCCGCTGCAGAGGTCCGAACCTGCTGGTTTTCCTAAAGTTTTAGTTGAACCAGTGAAATCGAGAATATCATCGACAACTTGGAAAGCCAGTCCCAGATGACGGCCATATTGATATAAATTTTCCGCTATTTCCGGAGACACCTCACTGAGTACTGCGGCAGCCTTACAGCTATTAGCAATCAAAGAAGCCGTTTTATAATAACTCTTTTCCAGGTAAGCCTCAATTGACAAACTCGTATCAAATCGATTTAGTCCCTGTCTAATTTCCCCTTCCGCCAGATCCATAATCACTTCTGATAGCAGTTTGACCACCTCCAGGTTATCCAAGGAAGCCAAATACCAGGAAGATTGGGCGAACAGGAAATCTCCTGCTAACACTGCGATGCGGTTGCCAAAACGGCTATGTACCGTCGGTATGCCGCGACGCACTTCTGAAGAGTCCACCACATCATCATGTACCAGACTAGCCGTGTGGATCATCTCTGTAATTTCCGCCAGCTTTCTGTGGCGTTGGGTAATATCCTGGTTCGGCATTGTTGTCCGCGAGACCAACAGGACTATCGCCGGTCTTACCCCTTTTCCCTCTGCGCCGAATAGGTGTTCTGCCGCTGCGTACAGGATCGGGTGACGAGCAGGAACCAGCTGCTTCAAGTTTTCCGTCAGCAAAAGCAGGTCTGCTTCCACCGGATAAAATATTTTTGTGCGATCGGTCATTGATCAGCCGACTCTAGCGCTAGGTTACGAAAATTTACATATTTACTCTATTCTAAGTCAAACCTGCGGCATCTGACAGCTAATATTAAGATTTGTTAACTTTTTCTCAAAATTAACCACAGCCGCAGGAAATTTTGTGTTATTTTAATTATTAAGGATTTCAAATTTATTTAACCCGATCGAGACTGACCGGCGATCGTCTCCGATGACAGTTCAAACACTCGCGGTTGATCTAGGCAATCACAAACTTCCTTTTCAAGGTGGGTTGTCAAGTCCTCAGTCCAGTTATGAATGTCATTGGTCTTAAGTCTGATGGGCTAGTAAATTGCGGCTATGATATCTGTGGCTCCGCCACAGGTTAAATTATTGTGGCCGTTATCTGTGGCTCCGCCACAGGTTAAATTATTGTGGCCGTAAGCATATACCTGCGCCAGTGCTAGTCAAGGGCGAGGTTTGGCGATCCATATAATTTGAAATACCCTAACCGTTTGCTCTCCGCTATCCGTGTAACTGTGCTATGACTTACAAAGATCTTCCCCTGATAATTCCCGTTCTGGCCACGGCTTATATCTGTGTAGTTTATCTGATATTAATTCTGGCACAACGAGGTGTCAAGTGGTCGCGAAGGACGCTAAATCGTTCTGCTTCGCTAACGCGCAGTTCTGTCCGCTAGGGCGCGGGGCAGAATTTCGACAGATCAGATTTGAGATTGCGCACGAGATGAGATCTCAGCTGGCTGGGCTCGAACTTTTGTGAGATTTACATGTTCCACCTTAATTGTACAACCTAGCCACTGAACTGACAATTGGGCAAACAGCTCCGGAGAGCCGCTGACTCCAAACCGGGTTGGTAAAAGAGGGCGAGGATTTCTGTATCCTAACAGGTCTAGTTCTTGAGCGGCGGCGGCAACTACATGTACAGCTGGGTCAACTAACTGCACTGAGTGGGGTAAAATCCGGCGGATCACTGGTGCCATGAGTGGATAATGAGTGCAGCCGTAAACGAGGGTATCAATTTGCTGTTCCAGCAAAGGAGCCAGATATGCTCGTGCTACTTGCCTGGTGTAGGGGTGATTAATCTTGTTTTGCTCGATTAGAGGCACAAACTCGGGACAGGCTACTTGCCAAACTTGGACAGTTGGGTCAAGTTCTAGGATAGCCCGACGATAGGTATTGCTCTTCACGGTAGCTGGAGTGGCGATAACACCAATCCGCTTTCCAGAACGGACAGCAGCGCGGCTTCCGGGTAAGATGAGTCCGATAATGGGGAGGTCGAATTCTGAGCGCAGGACTTCCAGAGCTAAAGCGTCGCTAGTGTTGCAAGCCATTACCACCATTTTAACCTGCTGCTGTACCATCCAGGTCAGAATCTCGCGGACAAACTGTTGGATTTGGACCGGTTCTCGGGTGCCATAGGGAAGTCGAGCCGTATCGGCAAAATAAAGAATCGACTCCCCAGGTAGTTGCCAGTAAAGCTCTCTTAAAACGGTCAAACCACCAACACCGCTGTCAAAAATACCAATCCGTCCGTTTTGCATCTGTCTGTGTCCTCTGTAACTTCCCAGGCCCGACATGACTAATTTTGCCGCAGATACCGAACAATCCCCTCCGCGATCGCCTCAGCCATGAGGTGGCGGTAATCTGGATCCCTTAATCTAGGCGCATCATAAGCACCAGTTACAAACCCAGTTTCCACTAAGACTGCGGGCATAGAAGTTTTCCTGAGAACGTAAAATCTGGCTCGCCGCACTCTCCGGTCTCGAATGTGAGTGCGTCGCAGAATGCTGTCGTGGATAGTCCTGGCCAGGCGGACGCCAGTATCATAGTAGTAGGTTTCTAGCCCATTCACATCGGGACGACTGAGACTAATCGCGTTAGCGTGGATGCTCACAAATAAACTAGCATTGACCCGTTCGGCAAAATCCACCCGAGGTTGCAAGTCAATTTCCCGGTCATCAAAGCGGGTCAGCAGCGCTTGGATGCCTTGTCGCTGCAAGATTGTTGCCACTTGTCGGGAGATATCCAAAACTACCTGTTTTTCTTGCAAGTCGTCGATGCCAATAGCACCGGGGTCGCCTCCACCATGACCGGGATCGACCACCACGACAAGGCGATCATTGTCTGGACGACCAGGATTCCCAGGAGAAGGCCGTGGTTGAGATAAAGATGGATTAGGAGGTGGCACATCAATCACGATCGGACCGCTGGGAGTAGTCACCGGCGGTACGGGAGGATTTCTGGTGGCAATGGGTGACAGTGGTAGAGACAGATATTGACCAGACTGACTGAAATTTTTAATTGTGAAACCAGAAACTGGGCGCAAGGAAATCACTACTCTGTTAATATCTGACTGCTCTATACTCAGGTGCGACAAGGGACCAGTTGAATTTAACTGGGGTGTTATAGTTTGCTCACTTAGTCGCGCCCGAGAGATTGTCAGTTTGTAGGCTGCGGGTGTTTCCATCTACCCATAGCATTCACCGGGCGATCGGTCCTGATTATCAGTCGAGATCCAAACAGTTGAACCGACTGTATGGTGGCAGTTTGGTCAGACCCAGGATCGGCGCTAGCTAACTGTTCTCCAACTGGCCAAGGCTGACCAGAAGAGGGCAAAGCAGGACTGCCACCTTCGGGTAAGAGTATAATCGCGTTCCCGATCATCTGGGCCCGCCAATTGGGGCTATCTTCTGTGACAGAAAGGGTAATACGAGCAACGGGAGGAGAGGTTTCAACTTGAGAGATTCTGACTTTTTTAACACCTTTGCTATCGATCGATAATTCTCGCTGCCTCAGATTAGGATCGATGCTTGCTCCCGGTAGATCGATATTAATTTCCGTGCCATTTTCACTGCGCTTTGCCTTTTGAATTTCTGGAGTTTCCCCCGGGTGTTAATGAAAAACGCATCGTTCGTCACCCGCAGATTTTCCACTTGAATTCTAGAACTAGGTATATCACTCTCCGATGTCCGCTGGGTAGTGCGAGTAGCGCTCCCGGCGGACATCGTAGGGGCTGGTCGAGTACCAGGATTTAACGGTGGATCGAAAGGCTCCACCTCTAGCGGAGGATATACAGGTGGAGCCTGTGGGGCGGGGGGAGATAGATTTAAGGGTTGGGGAGTCGGTAATTGAACTAGCCACTGGCTCGGAGTAGCTCCTTGAAATCTGACTTGTTGTGGGTCGAGGGTATAACCCCGAATCAATTCAATCACAATCCTAGTAGTTCCAGGGGTAAACTGCCCCACCCGGACTGATCGAATCCCCGGTGTTTTCACCGGCTGCTCTTGCATGCTTCTCCCTAACCTAACTCCGGGTAAATCAATCACCAGACGAGTGGGGTTGAATATCAGTTGCGCTCTGGGCTGAACGCGGCTGGATGTCGTAAACTCTAAGCGGTTGCGGTTAGCATCAAAGCGCCAAAACTGTAAGTTAGCCGCTTGTACGGGACTCGATAGCAGCCAAACACCTAGAGCACCAGATAATAGCCAATGGAATTTCACGAACCGCTCCTCTTTTTTGTCAAAACTCTTCGGTCATTGGTCATCAGATGTTTCTGACCAATGCTAAGGCAAAAACCACAAAATCTGATGACGTTGCTACTTACTTCGATCTGACTCTTTGACCGACTCCCTTAACTCTTGTTCCGATTGTTCCCGAACGGTAGCTGATACTTCTGCTTTGGGACTCTTCGGTGTCCCAGTAGGAGTTTCTGGCTTGGTGTCGGATGCTGGCAGGGCGAACACTACCCGCAATAAGGGCGGCGCTAGAAAGGTCGTCAAAATCACCATCATAATAATTGCAGCTTGCAAGGGTTCTGAGAGAGCACCACTAGCCGAACCCACGCCTGCAAACACAAGTCCCACTTCCCCTCTGGGAATCATGCCGACGCCAATTGCGAGGCGGTTAATTTTGCCCTCTGCGCCAAACACTGTCAATCCCGTAACTACCTTTCCTACAATTGCTACCACAATCAGGAAGCTAGCGATAATCAGACCCTCTCGATTACTGGGTACTGCTGGATTTAGCACTCCCAGATCTGTTTTAGCACCAACGGTAACAAAGAAAATTGGCGTGAACATATCGGCAATGGGAATGATTTTCTCTTCCAGTTCTCGGCGCAGTTCCGTTTCTGCCAGAATCAGACCAGCAGTAAAGGAGCCAAGTATGGCTTCTAATTGAATCGCGTCTCCAATGTAGGACAGAATAAAGGTGAAAATGAGGGCAGCAATCAACAGCTGACCCCGCGTTTGCAGTCTTTTGACTAGCCCGACAAAATAGGGCATCAAAAAACGACCCAATAAAATCGAGCCAATCAGGAAAACTCCAGCAATGATAATCGAATAGATGACGATAGTGACTTCGATCTCACCTGTCTCGGCCAGAGAAGCTACCACGGCCAGAACTATTATACCGAGTACATCGTCTATCACTGCTGCGCCAATGATAATCTGACCTTCAGTTGAAGTCAGACGTTGTATTTCTGCTAGCACCTTAGCCGTAATGCCAATACTGGTGGCTGTCAGAGCTGCACCGGCGAAAACTGCTGGGACTGTGGAGACATGAAACAGGTAAATCAGTCCAGCTGTACCAGCAGCAAAGGGTACAACCACCCCAGTTACAGCTACGACTGTTGCGGTGGGTCCCGATTTCAGCAATTCCTTCAAGTCTGATTCCAGACCAATTTCAAACAATAGCAGGATCACGCCCAGTTCCGATAAAACGGAAATGACTTCGCTTGCGGCTTCAAACACGCTGCTGGAGGTTTCTGGGGTGAGATTAGCTGTTGCTTGCAGGAAGACCATAATCACGGAATCGGAACTTTGGGCCCCTCCTTCTGGAAAAACTAGCAAGTTCAAGGCAGATATGCCCACAACTACGCCGCCGACCAGTTCCCCTAAGACGGGGGGCAAGTCAATTCTGGCACAAATCTCGCCGCCGACTTTGCTAGCTAGGTAAATAACAACTAAACTCAGTAGCACTGCTGCCAGTACCATGGAAGTGCTAGGGGCCGCCGCTGTTGGAGTTGCTGTTGCCAACAGGACTTGTCCGGGGGGCGCGGATGGGATAAAGTTGGTTGGGGTGAAGGTAGTCATCCAGGCTATTGCATCAACCATTGGTTCCCTATAACTCATCGGGGTATACTTTACAGGTTATTTAGACATTGGGCGCAATCATATTTACCCAATCGGTGTTCAGCCGAACACCCGATGCTTTAATGCAGGCATCTGACGCCGCACTTGTTGCAGGCGTGAGGGGTCTATTTTGGCGATCACCACTCCTGGCGCTTCCCCAGCATCGGCGAGAATCATCCCCCAAGGGTCAATAATCATGGCGTGGCCGTGAGTTTGGCGCAGGGCATAATTGTTCCCAGTTTGGGCGGGGGCGATGACGTAGCAGGTGTTTTCAATCGCTCTTGCTTGCAGCAGTACTTGCCAATGGTCTTTGCCTGTGTAGGCGGTGAAAGCTGCTGGTACAAACAAAATATCTGCACCTTCATCTGACAGATGCCGGTACAGTTCGGGAAACCTGACATCATAGCATACGGAGAGTCCCATCACGCCTAATGATGGGCTCGCGTAGACCGGCGGTAACTGGGTTCCTGGTTGGACTGTTAAAGATTCGCGATAGGTGTTGCCGTCGGGGAGGTTGACGTCGAACAGATGGGCTTTCTGGTAACGGGCTACTTCGCTGCCGGTTGAGTCTATTAATAAAGCTGTGTTATAGACTTTGTCCGTGTCTACCGGTACGGGGAAGCCCCCGCCGAGGATAGTGATTTGGTACCGCTGGGCCATTAGATGAAGAAATTTTTCGCTCTTTTGGGCGATAATTGCCGCCTGAGCCAGTTTTTCTGACTCGCTGCCCAGGAAGGGAAAGTTTTCTGGTAAACTTACCAGTTCGGCTCCCTGATTCACGGCTAGCTTTATCAGTTCTTCTGCCTGTACCAGGTTTTTTTCCAGGTCAGGCACGCTGGTCATTTGAATGGCTGCGGCTAGATATGACTTCATGTGTAACGGTGGAGCTTGTGAGGAACAGATTTATTTAGCATATCTCTTCTGCTGTCAATCCCATAGAGTTGCCCCGCCACCACCGCCCTAACACCGGCGATACAGAGTCCACCTGGGACAGCCCCACGGGTATGAGACCATGGCAGGAGTTGGTGATGACTGCTCTGTCAACTATGTTGTCAGTTGTTAGTTGTCAGTATACAAGATACCCGAAATTACCTCATATAAATGGTTTAAGCTAGTTTAAAAAAAGTTTACACAGGTTATTATCATGATTATATAACATCATTTGCGCGATCGCGCTGTTATTTCTACAAATATTAAATCTTTATTTCGCTCTCCCTTGATTTCTTGATTTTTATTAATATTTTCGCTCGATTAATTATAATCATGATAATTTTTTCAAGATCGCATGAGATAGTTAATTGTCATACAAATTGAAAATTTGAGATTGCTAAACTCTCTCGCCCAGAGAGTTTCAGGTGGGAGCATGTCACTTTTGTCAAATCAGTCGGGTCTCCTGGGGTTTTGGTGATAAGTAACACTTATATATACGCCAAATCAAGCTAAAGCTTTTTTATGGGACAAAATTGTATCTCTCATTATACAATTTACACCACAAACCCAGGAGAGCCAATCAGTCTAAATTAAATCGTTGAGATCAGCACAGCGATGGGATAAAACTTGTGGCACATTTTCTTTGTTCCATTGAGCTCCACTAATCTTTATTCGCCTATCAATTTGTTTAATTGCTGACTCTACTGCCCCGGAACCAATTGAACAAATATTTATGGCTGGCGCTCCCGTGAGGGATATGGCTGGCGCTCCCGTGAGGGATAATTAAACTAAGCCAGGCTGTCGCCAGCCCGACTCGTCTTCAGATCCGGACGTGAGACTTTCACCTCATCCGGCTCCTCGATTTTCCTATCCCGGCTTCCCCGGGCGCGGCCTTCTATACTGCCGTCCACCTTTGTTTTCTGGTGGTGACAGTAATCATGGAGCAGTTGCAGATTGTCGTACCTATCTTTGCCGCCTAATGATTTCGGCAGGATCTGGTCAACCTCCCACCTATCTCCATCTTTGAACATCATTCCGCAGTGATTGCACTTGCCTTTCTGTTTGCCCATGAGCTTTATCACCCTAGGGCTCACCATTGGGCTTTGGCGCAGTCTCTTGCTCCAATACACAAGGTTTCCATCCATTGGGCTAGCTGTCCCTTTCACTTTTACGTGCCGCACTATTTCCGTTTCAGAGTGCCGGATTAGCTTTGCCCCTTTATTATCCATGAAGTTCCACTGTCTGCCGCCTTCGGCTTTCCAGTACCTTCTCGTTACCCATGTGCCAGTTTTATTCGGGTGCCTTCGATTCGCCCATCTCCATGTTATCTCCCATAGGTAGTTGTCCAGTTCTCCGAACACCTCCTTACTCACCACCGTCCTGTGATAGTTGCACCACCCCTTTATTATTGGGTTTAATCTGCTTATCAGTGCTGCCTGCGGCGCGGCTTTGTGACTATCTATCACAGCCTTCAACTTTTCTTTGTGGTTCTTGATGGATTTGGCGCTTGGCTTTATATGGGTTCTGTAGCCTTTCCCTGATTTTCCGCTTCTGTGTTTACCTTCCTTATATTGCCGGATGTTGAATCCTAGGAAATCGAACCCCGGTTCTAATCCTTCTAAGGTGTGGGCCACTCTGGTCTTCTCAGGTTTCAGTTCGAGCCCTATTCCTGCCAGCCACTTGCCTATGACTTCCTTTGCTTGCTCAACTACCTTGTGGTTTTTGTGCATTACTACAAAGTCATCGGCGTATCGCACTACTCCTAGCTCTCCTTGTTTGTTTGTGTTTGCCGGGACTATTTTTCTCACTTCCGTTTCCATCCCATGTAGTGCTATATTTGCCAGCAGAGGGGATATTACTCCTCCCTGTGGTGTGCCCGCATGGGTGGGTTGGAATACGTTCCGGTCCATCACCCCGGCTTTTAACCATTCCCGGATTTTTTTCCGGGCGTTGCACATTTTGGGGATGATGCCTACGCATGCACATAACTTAAACTGGCTTGTAGTCTAGGTTTAAGACTTCTGCAACTATGCCCATCATCCCGTAATTGTGCAACGCCTTTTTCCGTATAGGTGATGAATTATTCAGTTTTTCCAGTAGTACCTCGTGGTTTATTCGATCGAAGCATTTCGCGATATCTGCATCTAATACCCACTTGGGTTTTTTGTTGATGCTAAGGTATATCGCCTCTATGGCATCATGGCATCCTCTTCCCGGTCTGAACCCATAGGAGTTCGCCTCAAACACCGCCTCCCATTCGGGCTCCAGTGCCATTTTGACTACTCCCTGTAAGGCTCTATCATATGGTTGTGCAAAATTTAGTCACCAACGCTGTAGAAGCTTTTGACGCAGGTGGCGGTAGGATAGAAATTACGGTTGAACAACTTTCCGACTGGGTGCAGGTGAAGATTAGCGATAACGGACCCGGTATTCCAGAAGAGATTCGCGATCGCTTCTTTGAAGCTTTTGTTACCCAGGAAAAGCAGGGTGGCACTGGTTTGGGTACCGCGATCGCTAAATCGATTATTGACGCCCACGGGGGACAGATTATAGTTAAAAATTTTAAATAACAATGAGACAGCACTAAATAGCACAATAATCCCGGATAACTTCATCCAAAGATGTGCCTACAGGTGCATACATTCTGGCTCTCTTTAAGGCACTAAAATCATGCTCAATATCATTGAGGTCGGGAGAGTATTTTGGCAAAAATAATACTTTATGACCTGCTGACTCTACTAAATCTCTAATCACGTTCTTTCTATGAATAGGTGCATTGTCCATGATTAATATTGAAATAATTTTTAATTCCGGTAATAAATATTTTACTAACCAACCGATCATACCATCAGCATTTAGACTACCTCTAAATAACATTGGCGCAATTAAATCTTTTTCTTTTTTTCTTCGTCCTGCTACTAAATTTTCTCTGGTTCCCCGTTTCCCTTGTTTTTCTCCATACACTTTTTTACCTTTTTTCGACCATCCATAAATACAAGACTGAATATCCTCAAACCCTGACTCATCAATGAATACAAGACTTTCACTTCCATACATTTTGATAAGGCAAAATTCTATAATACTTTATTCTTTCTTCTCTGTTTCTTTCTCGATACCGGAGTTCTTTTTTTTTTCGGGTAATTTGTATTTTGTTGAGTGCATACCAGATAGCAGTCGGGTGGACTCCAAATTTTTTAGCTCTCTCTATCAATTTGGCATCAGGATTTTCTTGGACATCTTTTTCTAATGCTTTCCAATCCAGTTTTCTCTGACGTCGTTCCACCTTGGTTGGCTCTAGGTTTTGACGATTTAACCATCTGTATATAGTGGCTCGTCCTATTCCAAAAATTTTCGCTGCCTTCGTAATGGAGCCACCATTCTCTAGATAAGTTATAACTTTTTGCCTTAAGTCTAGACTGTACGACATTGTTATCAATCCTTAAAAATATCCTCTTTTTATTTTAGCTTACTCCTGTCTCTTTTTTAATTAAAATGACAATAGTTTTGAATCTCAGCGTCCTGGCGGAACTACCTTCTACATCCGGTTACCCCTGAGCAGCACCTAGGCACCGATCGGCCCTGATTAGAGGAGATCGGGAATTGTCAAGGATCGTGAATATTTGTCACAAAGTTGAGCTTGCTTATAGAATGAGGGGTAATACCCCATACTTTAGGTTATAGTGAAATAGATGCAGCCTGATGGACGCACACTAGCAGGGCGTTTTTTATTTTTAAAGGTTTTACACTCTCCGCAGACTGTTAGACTGGACTGGTGTTGGCCTGGCAGCAAACATATGGCAGATATCGGCAAGCTTCTTAACCAGTTGGCTGCACTGGAAGCGCAGCTGCAGGACACCCAATTCCTAGCGCCTTGCGTGCGTGGGGGTTCGGTGCGCGCGAAGGTGGCTGGTATTGTCTACAGCTTCACGCCCAAGCCCCGCAAATTTGAGGGTTGGGGCATCTTTCAGCCAGTGGATTCGGTAACTGCTGAAGTTGTCGAAGAACCTAGCTTACACCAACTGGGGGAATATCTCAATTTGCTCAAACCTCTGCGTCTGCGCCTCGTATACAAGTTGCAAGGACAAACTTGGCTAGCTTATCCGGTCAATGAGTCCGATGCCCGACAGCGGTTTGGTAAAGTTAAGCCAGTGCCAGTGCATCTTGTGAGTGAGGGGGGACAATTTGAACAAATCATTGCCCGTGTCGATGGCAGGTCTTGGTGGTTTGAAGAGATCGATCGCCGTGCGGATCCACTGGTGATGGAAAAGTTGACAGAGCAACTTAAGCAGGTAACGGCACCCGAGGAGATCCAGTTTAAGGGGATGACGCCGGAAATGCGGACTGTTTACCAGATGGCTGCGTCGCGGGTGAAGGATTTTCAGACTGCAAGCGATGAGAAACGTTTGCAGAAGGCGTTCCGACAAGGTGGCGGCGAGTTACAAGACTTTTCCGATAAAGGTGATTTCTGGCGGGTGGAGTGGACGACGGCGGATGGTACGCGCCATAATTCTGCTATTGGCAAGCATGACTTAACGGTGATTAGTTCTGGGATTTGTTTGAGTGGGCGCGATCGGGATTTCGATCTGCAATCTTTGGTAGGAGTGATGGAAGGACGGTACGACTGAAGAGGCGTGAGGGAATGTCTGCGTCGTCTCGTCCGCCCTACATCCCATTATTTTGAGGCTACACTAGGCTGCTTGATAACTCCCGATCGGGTTAAGAATAAACTGGAGCCATCGAACATCTCAATTGTAAAATCTGAGCCTGAGACTGATATTTTTGATGTCAGATCTGGTAATACGCTGAAGCAAGTAAGAGTACGATTGGGGCTGAATAGTAAAACTTCTAGCTCCGTCAGGACTGCGGTGAAATTATCTGCGATCGCAATTTGGAAAAGGGGCATCATTAGGGACATGGCTATGCAAATGTGACCCTTTTGCAAATCGATCGCTGCTAACCTTTGATCCACTCCCACCCAAAGGGTACGGCGATCGCTTGACAATTCAACACAGGGAGTAATTATATCGCTTCCCCAACAAAGTCCGTAATTCCCCAATCTTTTGCCCAAGTCGATAATCCCAAATACGTGAGAGTGTTCGTTAACAATTATCTTTCGGGTGGCTTCAAGTTGATTGAAGTATAATTCACTAATCTTTTGAACCTTCATTTTTGCTCCTATTTGTATATTTTTGTAATGATTGAGGAAATCTTTGGGATTGACTCTAAGTCTCCATCTGTGTAGAAGTAACTGATTTCAATAGAGCCTTGGAGCGATCCGCGATCGATCTCAACTTTCCTGACCAGCGTGATTCCATAGCTATTTTCTTTGCGATCAATTATAGGCTGATTTAAGCCTGATTGAAAGATCTGTAGTAACCGTTCTCTGCCACCAGTAGTCTCTTCAATCCCTAGTCTCCGCAATCCTTCATAATTACGCCAGGATCTTTCTGTATTGTGGGGATTAGAGGTAACACGACCAAAAAAGTAGTCAAATTTGCTTTCATCGATAGTAAATCCTTCTCCCTGAATCACGGTTTTATCCTATAGATCGCCTCCAATTATAGCAATTTTGCCGCTAAATATCAGCGTTTAGTACCGCAAGCTTGGCGGCCAGTGCACTCTCGCCAACTGATTCTATCCCTCGGCTAGAGAAACCGATCGCGCATTAACTGGCGATCGGGGCTGTTTTGCCAGGTGAAGGCTGTCCGCTTGGTACATCATTTACTATTTCTTGAGCATCTCTACTATTTTACCCACTGTCAGGGAGTACAGTTGCGACAACACATCCGATCGCACCAACAGGAACCTTCCGAACCTAAACAACAAGGCGGCGGCGATCGCGGCTCCGACAGGCGGTGCCAATAGGATAGCATAATACTGGATAGTTTCCACAGACACTAGCTTTTCCACAGATCCTAGCTTTTCCACAGACAATTTATCTTCTGTCTGAAGTCGCCCTGCTAGGAAGGAACCTACCGCCCATCCTACTCCCAGATCCGTAAGCAATTCTTGAAAATTTTTATCCCTCTTCACCTTTTCGACTGCTACGCTACTCTCTGTAGCTTTAATTACTTCTTGCAGCAATTTCATCCCCGTCCACATGTTACTCCTATCCTTGATGATTTGCTGCAAATATTTCTCTTTGAACTCGGCGATAAATATATCTAAAAAATCCAGTTCTGTCTCCGCTTCTGCTTTTAACTTCAGGGCTTTATTTTTCTGTGTACTCTCTGCGCTCTGATAATTTTTCAGGTTGATGTCGATCGCCCCTTTCAGCAAATCCAGCGTTCTCAAGAATTTTATATAGCGATCGAATGACCCTTGCAGATCGTAGAACTTTTCATTGAGTAAGTCTATTTCTCTACCTTTAGCCAGACCTTTCCTTATATCTGATTCAACCTTTTATATCTGACTAAATTGACTTTTAAGCTCGTGCTTCAGAATGCGACTCTGTCCGTAATTCCAGAGAACTTTGTGGCGAAAGTGAAACAGCGTCATCCACCCATCATAGAAATTTACTGCTAGATCCGCTGTTTCTCTATCTGGATAGATGATAATGATGACATGGTGGTTATCTTGGATATCTTGGATAGTTGCCTCTCTCGTGGCATCTTCTTTCATGACGATGCGATATTTGGAGAGTTCAAAAATATCGGCTCCCATCAACTTTCCTTGTCCTTGCAAGTCCTTTTCCCACCTTTGAGATCCCGTTAATGCTGCATAGCAAGCTTCCGCAATTTCTGCGGGGTTTTTCTCTGAACCCTCGGGGAACCAACCTGATATCATCCAGGTTTGACCGATCGTCGGTTGTTCCCCCTGGAGTCTGTTTTGCTGGATCTCCTCCTTCAGTTCGGCGAAGCATTTTGCCTGTTGCGGTGCAGATTTATCGTTAATAGAACAGTCTACCAGCAATCCATAAGTATCGTTTATGCATACGGGATAATAAGATCCTTTGTAGCATTTTGTGGTATCCTCAAACTTTGCCTCTGTTTCCTGCTTCTGTTCGTCCAGTAGCCGTATATATTCAGCTTCAAATCTATTATCATTGGCAAACATGTCTTTACCAACATTTGCGGGGATTTTCTGCTTGAATTTCTCTCTACTCCGGTTAACTTCCGCTGGCGTATCCCCCAGACCCTCTCTGAGATCGTAGAGAAATAGATCCAGCGTGGGATAGACTATATCACTCATTATCTTGTCCGTCAATATTATTTACTACGAAGGCAATCCCTCAAGGGATAGAGTACAGGGTTATACCATTTTGGAAAAACAATGCTACAATTACTTTGAACATTATTTATTAGTCGGTTTTAACCGACTTCAGCTATTAGCCGAGCATACCCCCGGCGGGATAACAGCGAAGTGACTAACTCATGCTTCGCCCCTACAGGTCATTCTGGAAATTTGAGATGCTCCCTGTCCCGCCTTACCCAACCGACAAGTTGACTACGAACTTGGGGTAGAGTCAAAAAGAAATGCTTTTAATTTAGCAAAAAGTCCTCCTTTTTGGCTTGCTGACTGCGGAGCTGGCTCTATGAGAATGCGCTTAGATATGTTTTTAATGTAAGTGCTCTCGTCGATTTCCCCCTTTGGGATATCGCCACGCTTGAACAGCTTCTCCTCAGAGGGGAAGACCCGATCGAATTCCTCTGGAGTGGAGAGTAGATCCTGGGGATGTTGTCCCCGAGACGATCGAGTTTGGCTTTGATTGCAGTAAACAGTTGACTCCAGGTCGGGTTGGCCTGTACTATCTTTAGCAGGTCTGGCTCGATCTCTGATTCCCAAACCTCCGGTTTGACGCGCAGTTGGTCTCCTACGTTTTTTAAGGATTCTCGTTCGTCTGCGGTCAGAGGCGGCTCTAAATCTGGCAGAGTGAGCAACAGGGCTAGTAAGGTATTACTGGATTTACTCATGCTCGGCTGGCGATCGCGTCTTAGTAGTGTTATAGTCAAGATTATATACTAGCATCGAGTTGAAGAGGTCATTAGCGATGAATCGAGAAGCCCTGGTAGTGGGAATCAATCTTTATCCCTTCCTGAAAGACCCCCTGGGGAAGCCCCAACATCTACAGAGAGCAGCGGCGGATGCGGTGGCCCTGGCTAAGATGTTGAAAGAGCATGGGGGTTTTCAGGTATATCTGGCCCTAGAAGCAGATCCTGCGGATGGTTCGCTGCCAGTGGACCGCGACCTCATCTCCGATATTAGCCCGAACCGGGAAGACTTGGAAGAGGCGATCGGTCGGCTATTTAACCCGCCCAGCGAGATACCCGGCGAGGGTAACGATACTGCCTTATTATTTTTTGCCGGTCACGGTTTGGTCAAGGAGGCTGGTGGGGTTCGCGAAGGATTTTTGGCGACTTCCGATGCTAATGGCAAAGACAGGTGGGGCCTATCCTTCAATTGGTTGCGGCAGGTGTTGCTCAAATCAAAAGTGCGTCAGAAGCTGGTATGGCTGGATTGCTGTTACAGCGGCGAGTTGCTCAATTTTGACGAAGCTTACCCCGGTAAATTAGGGCGCGATAAGGATACCTGTTTGATTGCAGCTTCGAGAAGTTTTGAGGCGGCTGAGGAGTTAGCCGGAGAGCATGGCCTGCTGACGAGAGCTTTATTGGAAGAGCTGGACCAAAAAAAACGAAAAGAAAGTCGGGTAACAAACTACAGCTTGGTAGATTATGTCACACAGAAGCTACGAACGACGCGCCAGCGTCCGGTCTACCGCAACTTTGGCAGCGAAATAGTCATTACTGGAGAGAAAGAGCAGGTCCGCAGGGCGACTCTAATAACCGAGGTCTGTCCTTATAAGGGGCTGGAGTCTTTTGGTTTCAATGATGAAGACCCGAAATATTTCTACGGTCGGACGGCCCTGGTGGATGAAATGCTGGACCGGTTGCGAGAGCGTAACTTCTTGGCAGTGGTGGGTGCGAGTGGTTCGGGGAAGTCTTCGGCAGTCCAGGCGGGACTGCTGCATCAGTTGCAGTTGGGACAGCGGTTGAGTGGTAGCGATGAGTGGAAGATTGTTATCTTTCGACCGGGAAAACATCCTTTGGAGAGTTTGGTACGGGCTTTCGGTGGAGCACCAGAGCAGTTTGATTTTTCCGATGGGTTAAATTTGGCGCAGTTAGTGCGGATTACAGGTTATCCTGAGGTGGTGCTAGTGGCCGACCAATTTGAGGAGGCTTTTACCCTCTGTGAGGATCTGAAATTGAGAGAGTGGTTTTTTGCCTGTTTGCTGAGGGCATTAGAAAAGCCCCGTACCAACCTGCGGGTGATAATTACCATGCGATCGGATTTCTTTGGCAAGTGTACCGAGCAGGACTATTCTGGTTTGGCCAAGAAAATTCAGAACAACCTGGTGACAGTCACGCCGATGAGTCGGGACGATCTGCAAGAGGCGATCGAAAAACCTGCGTGGAAAGTAGGATTGGACGTACCTCGGGATTTAGTCGAACGGATGCTCTCGGATGTGGAAGAACAACCGGGGAGCTTGCCCCTACTACAGTATACGCTGCAGGAACTGTGGAAAAACCACGAAGGGAATTGCTTGACATTGGCAGCATATACGAAGTTAGGAGGTGTCAAGGGAACGCTGGAAAAACGCGCTGACCAGGTTTACGATAATCTTCCTAAAGAACAGCAGTCGGCGGCCAAGCGGCTTTTTCTGGAATTAACGCAGTTGGGGGAAGGGACTGAAGATACCCGTAGGCAAGTATACACAAAAGATTTGGTTAACGAATATAACTTCAAGCAGTGATAGATGACACTGTGAGGAAGTTGGCTGATGCGCGGTTGCTGGTGACTAGCGAACTGTCTCGGGGTAAAGGTGCAGAGCCCATTAGGGTAGTGGATGTGGCCCACGAAGCGCTGATCCGTAACTGGAGTCGCTTGCGGGGTTGGGTGAAAGATAACCGGGAAGCGATTAGAATTGAGCGTCAAATCAAGTCGGATGCAGATGCATGGTTGCATAAGGAAAAGTCGCAGGATTATTGCTTTCGGGGGCGAGGTTAGTTGAGGCGCAGAGTTTTCTGGAACAATATGATGAGTTGGGGATGTTCTCTGCTTTGGTAAAGGAGTATATTGAAAAGAGTATCGAACGAAAAAAACGCAAGCGCAGGTCTGTAATTGCAACAGTAGGTTCTGTTATGTTTTTATTCATGGGATTAGCTATATTATGGACGCTTCAATCGCGAAAGGATGAGTTCCGTTTGGAGAAAACTATTGCCAATTATTTATTTGATGTCGATCTTGTCAAGGCACTGACCTTAGCAATTAAGGCTACTGGTGATAACCAAAACCTCCAATGGCTACACGGGCGGCATATTTTGCCTTCGGTCCCGCCTACCTTGCTGCGTGACGCGATCGTCAAAGCTAAAGAGAAAAATAGGTTCGATGGTCATAAAGATTCCGTCTTATCAGTAGCATTTAGCCCGGATGGCAGGTATATTGTCAGTGGTAGTATAGACAGGACAGTACGGTTGTGGGATATCAATGGCAACCCCATTGGCGGGCCTTTTAAGGGTCATGAAAGTCAAGTCATATCGGTAGGATTTTGCCCCGATGGCAAGCAAATTGTTAGTGGCAGTAACGATGGCACAATAGGATTATGGGGTATTTTAGGAAACTCCATTGGCAAGCATTTTATAGAAATAGAACCAAAACATTTTTTCAATTTATTAATCTTTAGCCCGAATTGTCAGTATATTGCTAGTATTAATTACGATCAAACATTACGTTTGTGGGATATAAATGGAAACACCGTTAGCGAGCCTTTTACGGGTCATGAAAGTGTATTTAACTCAAGAGCATTTAGTGTAGTTAACTCAATATCATTTAGCCAGAAAAGCAAACGAATTGTCAGTGGCAGTGACGACAAAACATTACGGTTATGGGATCTAAGAGGCAACCACATTGGCGAGCCTTTTAGGGGTCATAAAAGTGCAGTTAATTCAGTAGCATTTAGCCCCAATGGCAAGCACATAGTCAGTGGTAGTGACGACAAGACATTACGGTTGTGGGATATCAATGAAAACACCATTAATGAAGATTTGTTGTCAATGGCATGTAAGAGGTTGCAATTCCATCCAGTACTAGCAGTACAAGCACCTGATGAGATCGAGATCGAGATCAAGATCGCGTCGGAGGCGGCCAAAACATGTCAAAATTTATGGGATGACATGGAAAAAGCAAAATTTTTGGTAAGGCAAGGTTGGTTGTTAGTATTGCAAAAGCAGGATGTAGAAGGAGCAGTTGCAAATTTTGAAGAGGCAGGGCGATTGGATCCCAACGTAGATGTGGAGACGTTACAAAAATCAGCTAAGCAGTACGCACAGGTAGAAAAGGATCCATCAGACCAGCCAGTAATAGGTGTAAGTGGTTCTGATGACTTAGATATTATAGATATGATTACTAATTATTTACGTCACTATGCAAGACAAACAATTCCATTAATATTAAGAGAATGTGAGGTGAATGATGTTACCGATCCAGGACAAATTGCTTATATTTTGGCAACAGCGGAACATGAATCCCGTCTGGGACAGTGGATGGCTAGTGGTTGGGCCTATGAAAGGCGATCTGATTTAGGCAATACTCAGCCTGGCGATGGCGGTTTTGTGTGGATGACTGAACGGCACAATTATACTTATTGGAGTAATCGATTGGGTATCGATCTGGTGAATAATCCCGAAATAGCAACAGAACCCTCGATCGCAGCTAAGATTCTGGTAATCTCCATGCGGGATGGTCTTTTGACCGGTTATAAACTCAGGGATTTCATCAACAGCAACAAGCGCGATTTTTACAATGCGCGGCGCATTGTTAATCATCTCGATCGCGCTGCCCATATTGCGGCGATCGCGGAAGAGTATTATCAGGTTCTTCGCTGATTACATCAGCAGCAACCAGCTGTTGACAAGGCGCGGCCCAGTTTATGAAGCGACAGGCGATCGGCCCCTTGCTGCAAGAAACCGGGTTTCTGAGATATCCTCTAATCTTTATCCAAGATTGAAATAAGAAACCCGGTTTCTGGTCCCTGGGTTAGGCGCGATCGCATATCTCGTAGGTTGGGTGAAAGCCTAATTAAAATACAGGCTGATTCTGGTTCAATAGAATAAATCAAAAAACATTACAATTGTTATTGTGTCAGATTTTGTACTTCATCAACAAATTACTGCGATCGCCGAAGGTTTCCAACTGTTTGAATGTATACAATGCGCGACAGCTATCGAGCAATTTCTCATTTCTCAAAATGTTCATGGCAAAATCGTAACTATTGACACCGGTAGCAGCAAGAAACCCTTCGGTAACATTTATCACGATCGCCTTCAGCAAAACATTTCGACCAACGGAAAGCACCTAGCGATCGCGGTTGAAATCAACAGTCAAGAACTGATTTTTGATAACATTCACCCAGAAGGAATTTCCAGATCGGAGTGGCTTAATAACTTGTATAGTCCGATTCAGGATTTAGGCGGCGATTTTCAGATTACAGAAACTGATTTTTAAGGAGGATAGTTGATGCTAGATTTATACGATCTCATCCGCAACATTAAAAAACGCCCCGCTATGTATTTGGGACAACCATCTATTACCCACTTCCAAAGCTTTTTAGCCGGGTATTTTTTGGCTCGTCATCAACTGGGAGCGCCCGAGACAGAGCAAGAGAAAAATTTTGCCAAATTTGAAGCCTGGATTCAACAAAAATTTCAGATTACATCTAGCCAATCTTGGGACAAAATTATTCTATTTTTCTCACAGGACGATCGTCAAGCACTAGAGCGATTTTTTGAACTTTTTGATGAATTTTCCACAAGGGATGAGCATGTAGAACTTCCCGTTGTTACCCATTCGTTCCGTTTTCGTTCCGTTGATTAACCACAAAAACGAGATTGCCGACAAAGAAACTTGGGTGATGACCCTGGGGTGGGCGATCGCCTGCTGGTTGAGGCGAGAAACCGGGTTTCTGGGATATCCTCTAATCTTTAGTCAAGGTTGAAATAAGAAATCCGGTTTCTGGTCTAAGGGGTGGCGCGATCGCATCAATTTCCAGGGGCGATCGGGGGTGCTATCAATACCGCCCCGATCGGATTTTATCCCTTACCCTGATGACGATCTCCGCCCTTGCTGTTGAGCTTCCAGTTCCCGTAAACGAGCTGACAATCCCTGGAATTTCGCTTTCAATTCCTGATTTTCCGCTGACAATTCCTGAGATCTCGCTTTCCATTCGGTAGATTTCAGCAACCGTTCTCCAGTTTCCATATCTTCTAGCACCAAACGGCCATCCTGCATACTGACCCATAACCCGATCGTCTCGCAGGGGATGCGTCCGTCATCATCTGCAATCATCGGTAAATAGCGTCCCGTGACTAAGCGATAACCCAACACCTCATAAATTGCTTGACCGCGCCGAGTACGGCGATCGATAATTACATATTCACTAATTCCCGCCTGTTCGTATTGGAGCAATTTAGTTTGCTTGTCTTCCTTGCGATAGCCGGGAGACACCACTTCCAGAACAAAAACTGGTCGCACCGCTTCATCCCTCACTACAAAAGTAGAACGAAACTGTTCCTTGTTGCGGATGCCAAACACCACAAACAAGTCGGGACAATGTCGAGGGGGATAGGGCATATCCCATTCGATCAGCAGATCGCTAAATACTGCCACAGTGGGGTCTTCCCAATAGCGATTTTCCAACATAATCCGGGCATCGCAAATCACATCTTGGTGAAAAGTGCTGTTAGGGAAATGATAATCTTCCTCTGGGTGTAAAAACTCCATAGGAGTAAGAGGAACCATGATATTTTCTGTAGTACCGTCCGGCTGCACTTGCTCTTCATATCGCCAGCCAGTTAATGCTATATCCACAGATGGTTCCGTTGGTACAGTAGGCGATGGTAACCCAGACTCTACCATTTTACATCCTCCTTACCTGACTCTAATTTTATTATCACCCGGGTGCATCCCATATTTGCCTCGCCCCCCGAACCCGTTCCCAGGCAGAGCCGTGGGAACGAGGGGTCCGGCTACACAAACAAAGCCCACGCTCCGGGCCCCCTCCGCTGCGCAGGGGCTACATTACAAAAGTGAGATGCACCCTATAACCCTTCATCCATCTCAACTGCCTATTCTCTAATACTAACAAAAATTAACCCGGTTTCTGGTTATGAAGGTGGGTGCGATCGGCGGTTGGTGGCGAGAAACCGGTTTGGTGAGATATCCTCTAATCTTTAGCCAAAGTTGAAATAATAAACCCGGTTTCTGGTGCTGGGGGTGGGTGCGATCGGCGGTTGGTGGTGAGAAACCGGGTGCGATCGGGCAGGGGTGCTATCAATACCGCCCCGATCTGATTTTATCCCTTAACCATTATGACGATCTCCGCCCTTCCCGTTCAGCTTCCATTTCCCGTAAACGAGTTTCCAATTCCTGCTTTTGAGCTTTCAATTCCTGATTTTCCGCTGACAATTCCTGAGATATCGCTTCCCATTTGGTGGAACTCGCTTCCCATTCAGTGGATCTCGCTTTCCATTCGGTAGATTTCAGCAACCGTTCTCCAGTTTCCATATCTTCTAGCACCAAACGGCCATCCTGCATACTGACCCATAACCCGATCGTCTCGCAGGGGATGCGTCCGTCATCATCTGCAATCATCGGTAAATAGCGTCCCGTGACTAAGCGATAACCCAACACCTCATAAATTGCTTGACCGCGCCGAGTACGGCGATCGATAATTACATATTCACTAATTCCCGCCTGTTCGTATTGGAGCAATTTAGTTTGCTTGTCTTCCTTGCGATAGCCGGGAGACACCACTTCCAGAACAAAAACTGGTCGCACCGCTTCATCCCTCACTACGAAAGTAGAACGATACTGTTCCTTGTTGCGGATGCCAAAGGCCACAAACAGGTCCGGACAGTGCTTTCTCAAATCGGGAATATCCCATTCGATAGACATATCTGTGAATACTCCCACTGTTGGGTCTTCCTCATAGCGACCGCGCAACATATCCCGGGCATCGCTAGTAACATCTTCATGAAAACTATTGCTAGGCAAAGTATAACCTTCCTCCGGGTGTAAAAATTCCATAGAGGTAAGAGGAACCTGAATATTTTTAATTGTACCGTCCGGCTGCACTTCCTCTACATATCGCCAGCCAGTTTCGGCCAGATCCACAGATGGTTCCGTTGCTACTGCCGGTGGTAATAACTCAGTATTGACCATGAAAACATCCTCCTTACCTTACTCTAATTTTATTATAACCCTTCATCCATCTCAACTGCCTATTCTCTAATAATAACAAACATTAACCCTGTTTCTGGAGCCAGGCTGTAGGTGCGATCGCCCCCTCGCAGCAAGAAACCGGGTTTCTGGAATATCCTCTAATCTTTATCCAAGATTGAAATAAGAAACCCGGTTTCTGGTCTAAGGGGGTGGTGCGATCGCATCAATTTCCAGGGGCGATCGGGGGTGCTATCAATACCGCCCCGATCGGATTTTATCCCTTACCCTGATGACGATCTCCGCCCTTGCTGTTGAGCTTCCAGTTCCCGTAAACGGGCTGACAATCCCTGGAATTTCGCTTTCAATTCCTGATTTTCCGCTGACAATTCCTGGAGGGGGGGGCTATTTTACATGCATCTGGGCAGCTCCGCTATCCGCGTCTGCTCCGGAGCTGGCACCCAGCTACCAACGGGTTCCCTACACCAGCGGTCAAGGAGCCCCCAGGGAGAACAATGGCGTTACCGTAACTAAATAAAATCAGAAGCATCAATTTGCCCAGAACCAACTCCCGGCAAAAATGCCAACACTTTCCACTCTTCCTCAGAAGACCTGATCAAAGTATTACCGCCCTCAGAGATAATTTCTAAATCAGCAAAACTCAAGTCTCTCAAGCTTCCTTCTAACCGGATAAAGTCCGTGCCATCCTCAAAGTCGCCGATAACATCCCACAAATCCAGGTCCTCGCCCCAGGAGACCAAGACAAAAGTATCACTGCCCTCATTGCCGTAAAGCCAATCATGTTCGTCACCCCCACAGAGGATATCGTTTCCAGGTCCGCCATAGAGGGTATCATTACCGCTGCCCCCATAGAGGGTATCATTACCGCTGTCCCCGGTGAGGCTATCGTTGCCCCCGTGTCCGTAAAGCCCATCATTTCCATTACCCCTGAGAAGGTATCGCCTTCTGGTCCCCCTTGAAGGTAGTCATTGCTCCCCAGGGGAAGGCTGTATAGCACCGCTGAGTCGTTTTCAGAATCCTGAACCAGAATATCATCGTTTTGCCCATTGCCATTATAATCGGCAATATACAGTTGCCTGCTTTGACCGTCAACTTGAAGCACTTCAGGGAGCGGATATTCGGTGAAATTTTGCTCATCATTCCAGGACAATACCCGACTGGTGGGGGACCGATCCCTTTGGGAATCTTTTTCTTGAACCAGAATCTCTGAGAAGCCATCACCATCCAAATCTTCTACATACAAATTGGTAAGGTCGCCCTTGAGAGCGAAATTCTCCGGCAGGGTGATGGGGGTGATGGAGTTAAAATTGCCGTCGTCTGGTGACAAGAATACTTGAGCAGTCATATGGGCATCGTCGTCCCAACTGCCCTTTTCTTGGCGGAGCATATCGCTGCGACCGTCCCCATTAAAGTCGCCAATATGCAAATTGGTAAAGTCGCCCTTAAGAAGGAAATGCTCATGCAGGGTGATGGGGGTGATGGAGTTAAAGTTGCCGTCGTCTGGGATAAAAATACTTGAGCAGTTGTATGGGCATCGTCGTCCGCACTGCCCTTTTCTTGGCGGAGCATATCGCTGCGACCGTCCCCATTAAAGTCGCCAATATGCAAATTAGTCCAGTCACCCTTGAGAAAGAAATGCTCATGCAGGGTGATGCGGGTAAAGCCAAAGTCGCCGTCACCTCGGGATACGAGTACTTCAGCAGTTCTATGGGCATCGTCGTCCCAACTGCCCTTTTCTTGGCGGAGGATATCGCTGCGACCGTCCCCATTAAAGTCGGCGATGTATAAATTAGTAAAATCGCCTTTGAGAACGAAGTTCTCATCGGGTGCATCCCAGTTTTGCAATCGGTAAAAGGGTGCATCCCAATTTGGCAATGAGCAAAAATACTTCATTGTTAAACTGTCACTAATAGACCCTTGGTCTGTCAAGGAAATGATGACGGATAAGAGAAGGGAAGGCTCGGAAGCGGTTATCTCCGTAAAATTCGTCAATTTTATCTTGACAGACCACGAGATGATGAGAATGTCAAGATTGACTCACCTTGAGAATACTCCATTGAGATAAGCGCAGCGATGCCGCAGAACTTGGGGAACATTGGCAGCTTTCCACTGCGCTCCTGAGAGCTTCACCCGTGCCGCAACCTGCTTAATCGTTGATTCCACCTCTCCCGAACCGATTGAAATTCCCTCGGCTTGGTAATAGCCATAGTTCACAATGCGGTGACGATGCTTAGTAACATAGGCCCTGAAGTTATCAACCCGTGGATGCTCCCAGTCGTCAAATTCTTTGAGGGCTGCATCTACCTTGCCTGACCATAGGAGAGCTTTCACTCGTGCCAGTCTAGATCTGGACCCACCGACTTTCTCGAGGTTTTCCATCAAGTGATACCAATCGAGGATTTCCAGACGGAAGATGGTTGGGCCAATCTCGGCAAACAAATTCCAAATGCCATCATGACCGTCTCCGATACTCACAAGTGGATTCGCCAAGGGCTGCTGGTTGACCCATTTGACCAGTCCTGCATTGTCCCGAAAGAAGGCCGCTACCCCGAGGTCATGTAGATTAACGCCCTTGTAATCGCGCCACTCACAGGGTCTCCCTTGCGGGGTCCGTAAGCGTACTTTCCCCCATCAATGCTCATTTCCTCAACAACTTCCTTGACAGTCGGCAACTTCAACTCATGGGCGAGCACTTTCGGTTCTTGAGGGCTGATTTCGGAAACAGCTTTTTTAGCCGTCGGCAACTCAAACTCCTGAGGGGGCAGTTTCGGTCCTTGAGGGCCCGTTGAGGAAACGGCTTCTTTAGCTGTGGGCAACTCAAACTCCTGAAGGGGCAGTTTCGGTTCTTGAGCGCTCGTTGAGGAAACGGCTTCTTTAACTGTCAGTAATTCAAACTCATAACGTTGCACCAGTCGTTGCTGAGTTCCCCGGGAAACGCTCATCCCCGTGAGCTGCTTAATATCTTCCTCGGCGTGCTCATAAGAAGAGTTCGCACTCAGTAACAAGCAACATTTTTCCAGATAGGGACTCCACTGGCTATAGGCTCTCACATCAAAATAAGTCGCTTGCTTCTCCGTGATGAGGAGCTCGCCCAAAATGCTGTTTAAAATTCGGGTTCGCCCTGCGGTGGTGCCACTGGTGCTTTCGATAAAAAAAGGGCAATCTCTGGACTGACGTATTGAAGCAACTGCCCACGGACTGTAGCTTCGAGTCCTGAGAGTGTTTTCAATTGCTCTGGAACAGTCCCTTGGGCCTCCTCATACAACAAGGCGGCTATTCCCAAAGCATAGGTTTTAATTTGAGCTAAATTTTCAGGATTCATAGTTTTAGAGGGAGCGTTTACCGACTGTCTCAGCTTAACACCATCTCGGAACCAGTTCGACTAAGCATTTATACTCATGGCGAAACTGGGATGCACCCGAGTTTAATGAGGTCGTCTACCGCGTGAATGACCGGGTGATTCAACTCAAAAATCGCTACGACATCGCACCCACCGTGATGAATGGAGAAACTGGCATAGTTGAGTCAGTTGACGCCAAAAATAAACAGGTGACAGTGAAATTTGAGGAGGGCGCGATCGTTAAGTACAGGTCCTCTGAACTCGAACAAATTATGCATTCATTCTGTCTGACCTGCCACAAGTCCCAAGGTTCGGAATTTCCCTATGTGATTATGCCCCTGCTGCTTAGTAATCGCCACATGCTGACTCGCCAGTTACTCTATACTACCATGACTCGCGCCAGCAGTACATTTATTGCAATCGGACAGACCAGAGCGTTAGAAATTGCCGTGACTACAGACAAACCTGCAAGACGATATACTCAGTTACAAACGCAATTGATCTCAACAGTCGAGGAACTGACCCAAACATTTAACAGCTTGAAGAAAAAGCCGACGGCAAAGAGTGCAACAACAGCTACCGTCTCCGTCGCCAAGCGACTCAAAGAACGGGGCATGCAAGTAACTACAGGACAGAGGACTAAAATCGGTAGCCTGGCTTTGCAGCTGTATCAAGATAAGTACAAACATATCCCTTCTAAACAGCCCGAACAAATGGAGGATATGAAATTTAAGACGAAAACCTATCACTACGAGTTAGCAGCTGTTGATTTGATCGATCGGGCGATCGACATTGTTTTGAATAGCTAATAGCATATTGTTAATAGCATGTTGTTAATTGCATATTGCCCGATCGCCCTTTTTCCCCAGAGTCAGAACTCCTGCAGGAAAGTCTACCACTAGCAGATGCCACGGTTTTGGCGAAGGCGATTCGCTCTCATTGGGGGGTTGAAAACAGTCTCCATTGGGTCTTAGATGTAAGGTTTAAAGAAGACGTGCGAAACGTTCGGGCGTAAACGATATTGGTGGTTCCATCAGCCATCTTGTGACAGCCCAAACTGGTCTCATTTGCCAGGGAACTGTGAAATCATTGTAGGTCCAAACCCTACCCTCCGGATACGACAAGAGGTTGCACCGGTCCTAACTACTACAGAGTGACATCACTGGTGGTGGAGAGCAAGGACATAAATGTAGGATATCTGGCAGCCTAAGCTGGAAACTCCGCGCTTGTTAGATACCCATGATTAATGAATGAATCTGCTTAAGCCTCGTCATAAACAACCAGCGTAATAAGGCTGCTCGCTGGATCCAAAAGGATAAGGTGGGAGCGAATAACATTGTCTTTTTGTTATTCCGTATTGCATAATCCCCCCGGGGTAGAGCAGGGGTCTAAAGGTATCAATTATTGATTTTACGGAACGTTATAACCTCAGTCCAGCAGTCCCCTTGGACAAGTTAGATGTTAAGCGAAAGCGAACTGGGGAGGGATGTCCTAAAAAGCCAAAGCCTAGGGTAACGCCTAGGATATGCAGACGTAGGACGGATATAGCGGGAAATCAAGGGAAACAGTAACCTCAAAGGGTACGGAACTAGGCATCCTAGTAAAGTCACCTACCATCCGAAGCGGTGGCAAGAGCTTAAAGAGATGTCAAAAGTCTACACAGTGGATGAAAGACCTCGGCCAGGTAAAAAGAAATAAAGCGGCCCACAATAGGGTCAACGTTAGTAGAGAGTGCATCAAAGGGTTAAAGTCTTCTCCCGCACGAACCCCCCTCCGCCAGGCATTAAAGTAATCTGCAACTTACGCATAACCACAGAAGGGTGAAATTTCATGAGATAAGGATAGGAAGAGGCAACTCAACCACCGTCCGCCCATGACAAGGGACCGCTAACCAGGAGCCGGATGCATTGAAAGGTGCAAGTCCGGTTTTGAAAGGGAGGGTCTGGAGGCGACTCCGGGCTCGACCCCGGCCTATAGCCTCCTTAGAACCGGACATGGGGCTGAGAATATGGGACAATGGCGGCGCTTATGTATCAATTTACTCAAAACCAAAAGAATTTTGTACCGGTTACAACCGGCAGAAGTAGCTGCCTTGCACCCAGAAACCTACTGGGAGGGTTTAGAGTTTCCCTTGGGCATTGTGGCCATTGAGTGGGCTGACAGACTACCTCCGGACAGGCGATCCGCCCGTCCTACACAAAATTTTTCTACGCAGCGGACGAACATTTCCACTCCCACATGCAAGACGATCTCATCAAAGTCAAAGCGGGGATGGTGATGGGGATAGGCTAAACCTTTGTCGGGGTTGGCAGAACCCAGGAAGAAATAGCACCCTGGCACCTGTTGTAGGAAAAAGGCCATGTCCTCTCCCCCCATTGTCTGGCATTCTGGGACTACTCCTGCTGGTGTCTCCACTACATCTAAAGCTACCGAACGGACTAATTCAGCCATGCCAGCATCATTGATCAGGGGTGGATAAAAACTCCAGTAGTTTAATTCATAACTGGCACCGTGACTCTGGCAGACACCGGCAATAATTTGCTCGACTCGCTGCCCGAAATATCCCTCGAAGGCCGGATCGAAATACCGCACCGTGCCCTTCATCCGGGCGGTATCGGCAATGATGTTTTTGGCTGTGCCAGCATAGAGTTCTCCGATGGTGACGACCGCCGACTTGATTGGATCGACGTTTCGGGCCACGATCGTCTGTAGGGCATTGACAATTTGGGCGCTGACCACGATCGCATCAATGGTTTGATGGGGCATAGCACCATGTCCTCCTTTGCCCAAAATGTGAGCCTCAAACATCTCCACTGCGGCCATCAATGGGCCACTGCGCACGCCTATTCTGCCCAGGGGCAGATTATTCCACAGGTGCAAGCCGATAATGGCATCTACCTCAGGATTTGCCAACACTCCCGCTGCAATCATCGGTTTAGCACCTCCCGGTCCTTCCTCAGCCGGTTGGAAGAGGATCTTTACTGTGCCCGCGAAGTCCTGCTGATGGGAGGCCAGATACTTGGCTACCCCTAGGGCGATCGCCGTATGTCCGTCATGACCGCAAGCATGCATGACTCCATCATGCTGCGATCGATAGGGCACGTCGTTCAATTCTTGGATAGGCAGGGCATCCATATCTGCTCTAATGGCGAGCACCGGTCCTGGTTTCGATCCGGGGATCGTGGCTACCACTCCAGTCTCAGCTACGCCTGGAAGATGCTCGATGCCCCATGAAGTTAACTGTTGGGAAATCAACTGGGCTGTCAGCTGCTCCTTAAAGCCCAGTTCCGGTCGCTGATGCAACCTTCTGCGCCATTCTACCAGCTGTGGTTGTAAGGCTCTAATCTCCAATCTCACCCCGGAGAGATCGATCGCGGGGGGGGTAACAGAAGCAGAAATCATAATTTATCTTAATCAGGGACTTAAGTTATTTTTATCGCAAGGGTGAACTACCCGCATCACTTGACAAGCATGAGATAATACGTCATGACCTGCGCGGTTTCGCGATACAGCAGCGGGATTTATAGTATAGCGGTCTGATGGATGTAGTGAGAATCCCATGCCAGTCGCAGCTATTTGCTAGTATGAAGCCAATTTTTGGATATAATGTAAATTATTGGGCAGCAGGTTGCGAATTTATAGCTTGATGAAGTAATGATTTTGTGAAATTTTTGTGAAAAGAAGGTGAAGCTAAAAATATATTTTGGCAATTTATCCATTAGATTATCAATAATTCGGTTAACTGACCCCATTATTATTACAGCATGACCATGAAATCATATTTCCCGGATATGCCTACTTCTGTTTATCCTGTTGAAAGCTAAGGGGGTTTTTCAGCCATGATTGCTATCTCAGAGCGTCCAGTAAGCCGCAGCCAATGGAGCACGATTAGTTTTCCTTCAACTCTCTATCTTTGTCCTGTTCTGGATTTGTTATTAGCAAAAGTTCCAGACCAATGGCACTTGGAAATCAGACTGGGACTACAAGAAGCTTTGGTCAATGCAGCCAAGCATGGTAACAAATTAGACCCTAGTAAAAAGGTCTCGGTTCGCTTCTCTGTGGTGGAAAATCACTATTGGTGGTTAATTTCAGACCAGGGTTGCGGACAGAAGACTGAATGTTGTTTCGATCCGGAGACGGTTAACTTACTCCCCGAGCAGGATTCTGAATGCGGTCGGGGACTTTTTATTATACACCAAATATTCGATCGGGTGCAGTGGGATAATGAAGGCAGGGAGTTGAAACTCTGCAAGGAATTGACAGATAGCTGATTTGATTATTACTTAAATCAGCTACAGATTCATTGATGACTATATTAGCACCAGCTGAAAAACATTCCCTGGCTATGCTAGGGAATGAGGGGTGCGAAACGTTTGGGTGTAAACCGGTCCTAAAGACCTGTGACAGCCAAACTCGGTATCATTAGCCGAGATAACTGTGGAATCTTTGTGGGTCCAAACCCCACCCTCCGGATACGGGAGGTACACTGGTCCCAACTGCTGCGGAGTGACATCACCGGCGGTGGAGAGCAGGGACTAAAATGAGGATAGCTGGCAGCTATCACCGGTAACTTCTCTAAGGAAAGATGCTCAAGGTCAACGATAAGTGAATTTGTATAAGCCTCGTTACCTTAAACCAGCGGAATAGGCTAATACGCTGGAGCCAAAAGGCAATGGTAGGTGTGTATAATTAAACTAAGTCGGACTGTCGCCAGTCGGACTCGTCTTCAAAACCGGACGTGAGACTTTCACCTCATCCGGCTCCTCAGTTTCGATATCCACAAGGGTGCGACCCCCACGACTTCCATCTTCTGCTGACTTGGCGTCATGACAATAGTCGTGTAATAATTGCAGGTTGGTGTACCAGTCTTTTCCTCCCAATGAGGTCGGTAAGGTATGGTCCACTTCCCATTTATCTCCATCCCTGAAGGTTAGTCCGCATCTTTCACATTTACCCTGCTGTCTCTTTAGCAGATTAAGCACCCGCGTACCTACGTCCGGGCTCTTTCGTAACCTTTTACTCCAATCGCCTAGCTGGAAGTCAAGGGAATAAGTAGTCCGAAAATGATACGGTACCACGCACAAGCGATGGCATATATGGTTGAATGAAGACCGAGACCAGGTAATGAAAAGTACAGGGCCCTCAGTAACGGCCAAATGTTAGTAAAGAGTGTGTCAGGGTGTTTATAGGTACTTTCTCCCGCACGAACCCTCCGGAGTCCGGCGTTAATTTCGTTCATTGGATGACAACATTAAGGACAAAAGTTCACGAGACAAAGTAGGAAAGGGCAACCAGACCATAGTCAACCCATGTAAAGGGACAGCTTAGGCAGGAGCCTCCTGCGGTGAAAGTCGCAAGTCCGGTTTTGTAAGGGAGGGTTTTGTTGCGATTCCTAGCTCGACCCCATCCGAAGCGTAAATTCATCCTTTTATAAGTAAAAAGTCAATTGTTAATTGAGTAAAATTGTCAATTAACAACCTCCGGACAGGCGAGAGGCCCGTCCGACAAGCAACGCTACCGACTACTTGCTCGATCGCGTAGCGTGCGCGGAGCGCAATCCGTGGTCGGGGCAAGGTGGTGCTGAGACCGATCGGTCTAGCCAACTGGCTGCTTGTTGGAGTCTAGCAAGAGCTTCTTCGGGTCTATCCTTGAGGAGAAATACCAGGGCTGCGGCGGCTTGCTCCCGGGCCCTCGCCGGACGGTTAGACTTAAGCTGGTGCCATTTGTCCGGCGTGATGGTCAGCCGCTCAGCCAGGGCTTGGGCGAGTTCAATGGTGCTCAGTTCCTGACTGGCTTTGGTGCTGGAGTTGATTTGGGGACTTTCCGGAGTTGTTGCGGTCTGGTTGAGCATGGTGCCGGGTAAAATTGTTGGTTTAACAGCCGATGGGATTTGTTTGCTTCTATATTAATATATACTGCGAACCGTTAGGAACTGCACGCTAAACAGGGGATTGCTGAGGGGGGGGGATTTGTTAGCGTTTCCGACAATAGCGGTCAGGAAGCCCCCCACGCTGCGCGAAAAATCGCAATGACACATTATTATTCATTTTGCGCTCGTCAATGCCTTTCAAAGTATATCAAGCTCATGCAGTCGTCAGAAGAACCGTCTGGATCGTCGGATTTTAACCAGGAATTTGAACAAGCACTCGCAGATGCAGATCGGGCGCTGTCCGATCTGAGGGAACGCTACCGCCAAGTGCGCCAGGGCCAAGGGCGACAGGGGGCCGCTCTGCGGCGCTTGGAGGAGTTGCAGCAGGAATTACGGGAGGTCAAACAGCAGTTAAAGGTTCTGGAAGTGGAGTTGGAAAGTCGTTTGTTTTCCTGGATCCGCCTCCAGGAACCTTTTTGGCAGGCGGTGCGGTTTGGGGGCTTGGGTCTTGTCCTCGGCTGGATATTACACTGGTGGATCGGACGATGAATTGTTGGGAATGGAAATATGGTAACTCGACGGATTGCGGAAATTTTACGGCAGGGTCAGCCCTCAGAACCGGTGACGATTAAGGGCTGGGTACGCACGAAGCGCTCATCTAAGGGTTTTGCTTTTATTGAGGTGAATGATGGCTCGTTCTTAGCTAACCTGCAAGTGGTGCTGAATGCAGATTTGCCTAATTATGAGGATCTGCTCAAGCAGGTGAGTACGGGGGCCTCTGTGGAGGTGAGTGGCACTCTGGTGGAGTCTCCGGGTAAGGGACAGCGCATTGAGTTGAAGGCCACTGCGGTGACGGTTTTAGGCGTTGCTTCCGAGTCCTATCCTTTGCAGAAGAAGCGCCATTCTTTTGAGTTTTTGCGCACGATCGGGCATTTGCGATCGCGCACGAATACCTTGGGGGCAGTTTTCCGGGTGCGGAATGCTATTGCTACTGCTGTCCACCAATTCTTTCAAGAACGGGATTTCCTCTGGGTTCACACCCCCATTATCACTGCTAGTGATTGTGAAGGGGCGGGGGAATTATTTACGATCACTAATTTGAATTTGCAGGACGTGCCCCTGACAGAGGATCGAGAGGTTGATTACAGTCAGGACTTTTTTGGCAAACCCGCCTATTTGACTGTTAGCGGACAGTTGGAAGCGGAAATTATGGCGATGGCCTTCCGGGATGTCTATACTTTTGGTCCGACTTTTCGGGCCGAGAATTCCAACACTTCCCGCCATTTGGCGGAGTTTTGGATGATTGAGCCAGAAATGGCCTTTTGCGACCTCGATGGGAATATGCAGTTGGCTGAAGATTTTCTCAAGTATATGTTTAAGTATGTGCTGGATCGTTGTCCGGAAGATATGGAGTTCTTTAATCAGCGGATTGATGATGGGGTGCTGGCCAGGGCTGATAATATTATCAATAATGAATTCGCACGGCTGACTTATACAGAGGCGATCGTCCTCTTGGAGAAAGCGGACAAGAAGTTTGAGTATCCAGTCCGCTGGGGTGTGGATCTCCAGTCAGAACATGAGCGCTATTTGGCAGAAGACCTGTTCAAAAAACCCGCGATCGTCACTGACTACCCGGTAGAGATAAAAGCATTTTACATGCGCTTGAACAATGATGAAAAGACTGTGGGAGCGATGGATGTTTTGGCTCCGAATATTGGGGAAATAATTGGGGGTGCGCAGCGGGAAGAACGTTTGGAGGTGCTGGAAGGACGGATCGAAGCTCAGGGAATGAGTACGGAAGAGTTATGGTGGTATCTGGACTTACGTCGCTTTGGAACCGTTCCTCATGCAGGGTTTGGTTCGGGGTTTGAACGCTTGGTGCAGTTGATGACGGGAATGAGTAATATTCGAGATGTGATTCCTTTCCCCCGTGCGCCTTTGAGTGTGGAATTTTAAGCATTCACCCACAGGACCCCCACCCGTTCCCACGGCGAAGCCTGGGAACGAGGAGTGGGGCTACTTGAACTTAGCCCCTGCGCAGCGGAGGGGGCCCGGAGCGTGGGCTTAATTAGCAAAGTGGGATGCCTTTAATGATCTAATGGTGAAGGTAGCTCCTTTGGTATTGGATATACCCCATCCAGATGATTTGATGCCTTTTATAATTTAATAGTGAGGAGCTAATGTTATGACGCTTATTCGCTCCTGCTGTGGCGTCCACCTGTGGCTGGCGATCGACTCTAAAGTCTTCTTCAAAGCCACTTTGTCTATTACGGGTTCGGGTTGTCGCCAGTACCGCATCCGCTCGTCCACAACTGACGCAATCTGCGCTCTGAGTTCGTCTATTGTTAAGTCAGCTATTAATCGCTCTGGCATTTTCACGAGCGCCTTGTTTTATCTAAAATCATTGTAACATAAATTTTTCCATTTGTTCCCCTCGTTCGGTGTCTCTGACACTGAACGCAATGCTAGAGGCGGATCCTCCCGATCGCCCCAAAGTTTAGATTTTCATCACCCGTTCAGAATCTGGGGAAAATATCTCTTGTTTTCCTGCCATCTTTAATAGCATTTTCTCAAAACAATGCGACAATTTATTAACTATTATATTCCCAGTCGGTTTCAACCGACTTTAGCCGCGTTCCCAGGCTCCGCCTGGGAACGCGGGGCTGTTCGGCGGTCTAACAGCAAAGAGAAAGAATTCCTGGGCTCATTTATTGTTCAGCATCCCATCCTTAAGACTCTGGCAAAAATGCCCGATCGCCTCTAGTCCCTGTTCGTGCAACATTCTGACGATCGCGCTACCAACGATCGCGGCATCTGCCCCCCATTCTATCACCTGACGAGCATGTTCGGGTTTAGAGATGCCAAAACCCACACCAATAGGTTTATCAGTAACAGAACGCAATTGCCCGAGTAAATCTTCCACTCGCGTTCCCAACTGCGATCGCATGCCCGTGACCCCCGTCACGCTTACCAGATAGATAAAGCCTTGAGACTGAAGGGCGATCGTTTCTATTCTATCTTGAGGGCTAGTCGGTGCTACCAACAAAACCACTTCAATACCCCTTTGAGAAGCAGGTTCGAGTACCACCCGGGCCTCTTCCAAAGGCAGATCCGGGACCACCAACCCCCGCACCCCAGCAGTAGCAATGCGATCGAGGAAATCTTCTATACCCCGATGCAAAATGGGGTTATAATAAGTGAACAGGATCAGGGGGGAAGTCAAAGATGGACTCACCCGTGCCACCATATCCAGCACCTGTTCCAACCTAGTTCCCCTGGCCAAAGCCCTAGTAGCCGCCGCCTGGATCACCGGTCCATCTGCCAAGGGGTCAGAATAAGGAACTCCCAGCTCAATTATATCCGCACCATTCTTGTCTAAAACCTGCAACGCTTGCGCCGTCGTTTCTAAATCCGGGTCTCCAGCAGTTATAAAAGGAATTAGGGCCGGAATATGGCGCGATCGCAGATTATCAAAGCAGTCCGATATCGAAGTCATTACTTTTCTCGTTCAAATTCCGCCTGAAATTTTGCTTGTTCTTCGGGCGTGAGAGATTCCCAGCGTTTTTCCAAAACAGCCGTTTCATAATCTTTGAGCTGTTGATTGTAAGTCATCTTCTGAGTCAGAACGCGGAACAGGTAAGTCAGCACCCAGAGTACCAACCCACCCACCAGCAACGCCTGACTCCAGATACCCGCCGATACACTGTCCAGTCCCGCCAGTTGGAAGAGCAAATATACTATCCCCCCAGCCGCCAAAACTGCCAAACCAATGCCAATCACATCAATTCGTCGCATTATCTTGGGCTCCAAATGCTTTATCCTTCTATAGGACGCCGTCTGGGTCTAAAATTCACCAACGGGGCCAACAGCAAAAGTCCCGGGAAGAACAAGAACACCAGGAAGAACATAAACCCCCGCTCAATGGAACTGCATGCGTACCACCGGCTCTTCATGTAGAAAAACAGCAGCAACGGAACCACCAGCAGGTAAGCTCCAGCCAGTCCCCCATACAACAGTAAAATATTCTCCATATACCATAAACCTCCTCAAATGGCAATAAAAATCGAGGTCATTGGCGATAGATGCCAGTTGTCTCAATCATTTTACCCCTTGCTACCCCAAAATTTCCGCACCAGGGTAAGATAGAACGGTGCCGGCAGATAGAGGAAAAATTTTTTTTCAGATCCCCTTGCACAGTGTGATAAATGATGATAGGATGAGAAAGTGGTGTAGATAAACCACGAGCGCAGAGATGCCAAGGGGGCATGGCGGAATGGTAGACGCTACGGACTTAGGAAACTGAGCCTTGGTGGAGAAATCGGCCAAGTGGAAGCTCTCAAATTCAGGGAAACCTAAATATGGCAACAGACAAGGCAATCCTGAGCCAAGCCGAAACAGTTGTCTAGGACAAATGATGACAAAAGCGGAAGGTGCAGAGGCCCGACGGGAGCTACCCTAACGTCAAGTCGAGGGTAAAGGGAGGGTCCAATTCTCAAAGCCGGTGATGGCAGCAGCGAAAGCTGCGGGAGGATGAAAATCCGTTGACCTTAAAAGTCGTGAGGGTTCAAGTCCCTCTGCCCCCATTCCCATATATCTGATTTTTAATATGGGAGAGAGTTATGGCCTATAATTCTCTCCCATAGCAGTTTTGCTGTCTCCCGATCGACTGGGAACCGGTGACTGGTGTAAGATGTAGAAAGTTTTACAGATCCAATGATTAGTAAATATAGCTACTCTCCAACCCTCAAGCGACTGAGAAGCTGGCTAAAAAAATTCATCAATAGCAAAGACTACCAAGAGTTAAAACTATTTTGTGCTAAATATGAACAGTCTGGCGATCGGTCGAAAGATTGGAGTCAGCGTTATACAGCTTATCTATTAGCGCCTCAATATGTCGATTTCAACAACTCAGTAGAACAAAGGAATGCGGTCAGGACGCGATCGCTAGAACTGAAAGAACAGTTCAAATTCGATTTAGCGATGTATACCGCTCGTTCTGAGTCAAGAGAGGACACCCCCGAAAACCCGACGACTCTGGGGGATGGGGTGCTGCGAGACAATGAAAGCAAATATCTCCAAAGTTGGCAAATATTTATCACGATCGTCACGAGCAAATATTAACCAAATCTTTACTTTACTGCTAAAAACATGTAATCGCGTCAGAGAATATTTAAAAACAGAAAATAGTCGCTCGCCTTCTCCCTTATTCATTATCCTGCTATCTCAAGGAAATCCCCTGAATCTGGTAATTGTAATTCTGAAAATAATTTTAATATGTAAACCAGCTAGAGTTAGAAGCTAAGATAGCGGAGTTGCTCCATTGTTATCAAGATTATCCGGAATCAGAATGCCAAGGGGTAATAAATTTTATAGAAGTATAATCGCCAATCGCCTTGGCCATTTATGCCGATAATGTACAATACAATTTAATCAAAATGAAAAATGCTAATCGAGCCGATCTATCTCTAGCCGATTTAGATAACTATCGAGTATTTTTCCAAAGAAATGAGGTGATAAAGCCAGAATATTTTCCCGAAAGAATTGAAGAGCAAACCACGTGATTGCTTAGGTAGACAGCTATGCAAGTAGATTAATGATATAGTGGAAATGGTGTAATTGTGAAAGAGTATATGAACAGAATAATGGCGGTGCTGAAAAAAAACCGACTGGAAAAAAATTGTAACCGTCTTGCTAGCGGGAATCATGCTCTGGGCGATCGCGGCCTGCAACAATGTGGAAGTCGAAAAAAGTTCAGGCCCAGAAGAAGTGATTAGCGTCCCGGAGGTGATTGAAACTACGCAGGATGAGGCCAAATCAGACCGCTCTCCAGAAGTTTCAGACGTCACGTCCGAGTCCGAAGAAGCAGCATCAGTCAGTGAAGAGTCAGATGTAGCCTCCGAGTCCGAAGAAAGCGTCCCGGAGGTGATTGAAACTACGCAGGATGAGGCCAAATCAGACCGCTCTCCAGAAGTTTCAGATGTCACGTCCGAGTCCGAAGAAGCAGCATCAGTCAGTGAAGAGTCAGATGTAGCCTCCGAGTCCGAAGAAGCAGCATCAGAAACCTAAGCAGCGGTTGATGGTTGAGAATAAATGGTTTATGGCCTAGTCAGATGTCGCGCATCTAAACTGCATGTTGGGGCTTCCGGTAAAATCGAGGCAACCCACGACTCGTGTCCGAGAGCACCCACCCGGTCGTGTCGCTCCCGCGCACGACATGGGTGGGTGTCTCTGGACACGACAGCGTAGCGTCAGCTCTAACGGCAATTTTGGACTAGGCTTAAAATCAACCATCACTGTTCATTTGATACCAGCATTGCAGCGCCAGTTGGCGAACTTGCCGCCAAGGCAGGTTACTTGCCCTAGCTAACTGGGCGCAATCTTCGTATTCCGGCTGGACATTGCTGATATCATTACCAGTCCAGGCAACCTTAACCCGCACTTCACCATAGGGAGTCGGCACCGGTTGTATTTCCCGTCGTAAAATAGAGCGCTGCTGGAGCGATCGGCGGATCCCTAAAGTGCTAGTCTCGCGAAAGAGGATAGCTTCACAAGCAGACAACTTTTCCGGAGGAGAAATCACCGTTAGCAGCACCCCCAGTCGGGACTTTTTCATGACAATAGGCTGGGTAAACACATCTACGGCACCAGCGGCAAATAGGGCATCAAAGACATAAGCGATCGCCTGAGGACTCAAATCATCGATTTGCGTTTCTAAAACAGAGATCGTTTCTAAATTAGGGCTAGGCAGATCCTCTTTCCCAGGCCCGTCCGTTCGCGTAGCGTGCGCGCAGCGCATTCCAATCCACAGGCGGAGGATATTAGGAAGAGGCAGTGAGTGGGAACCAGCACCTAGCCCCAGGTTATGGATAGTCATGCCCGGTGGAGTACCAAACCTGGTGGCGAGGGTAGTGGCGATCGCCGCTCCAGTAGGAGTTACCAGTTCCCGCTCTATGCCATTACTATAAACCGGAACCTGGCCCATTTCCCATAGCTTCAGCACGGCTGGCACGGGTACCGGCAACTGACCGTGGGCCGCCCGCACCGTGCCACCACCAGTCGGTAGCGCAGAACAATAAAGCTGGTCAATACCCAACCAGTCCAACCCCAAACAAGTACCGACAATATCCACGATCGCATCCGTAGCACCTACCTCATGAAAATGCACCCGTTCTGGATCGATTCCATGCACCGCTCCTTCGGCCTGGGCCAACTTCCGGAACACTGCCAAACTCCAAGTTTGTGCCTGGGTTGGCAGGCCAGCAGATTCGATCATCTGTTCAATTTCTGGCAAATGGCGTGTAGGAGAATGGGAATGGAGTTCTTCAGAGTGATGTTCATCATGGGAATGGTCAGATTGATATAGATCCACATAGACTTTAGTTGCCTGCTGGCAATGGCGATGAACAAGTTCTGCCCTCAGCTGGTATTCATCAGAAATTCCCAGGTGAGAGAGTTTCTCAATCAGGTAATCTAGGGGTACACCCCCATGCACCAGTGCCCCTAAGCACATATCACCAGCAATGCCAGTAGGACATTCCAGATACGCTAACTTGTTCATCCTTAATACTCATCAGCAATCTCAATATGGCCACTATATACATAGTCCATCCCGAGACACCCCAAAAACGCCTGATAGAAGAGATTAGGGATGCTCTCCGGGATGGTGCCGTGATGTTATATCCCACGGACACAGTTTATGCGATCGGTTGTGATCTTAACGTTAAATCGGCAGTAGAACGAGTCCGACGCATCAAGCAGCTGTCTAATGATAAGCCCTTGACCTTTTTATGTTCCAGCTTGTCTAATGTGGCAAGTTATGCCACTGTCAGGGATTCGGCTTATCGGATTATGAGACATCTGATTCCAGGGCCCTACACCTTCCTCTTGCCAGCCACCAAATTAGTGCCGCGACTGGTGATGGCACCGAAACGCAAAACCACCGGCATTCGCGTTCCCAATCATCCGGTGTGCCAGGAATTATTGAATTCCTTAGGCAATCCAATTATTTCTACTTCAGCTCATTTAGTGGATTCCGATTTTTCGGGAACCGTGGAGATGGCACCAGTACCCAAGACATCAGATTACACCTCTACAGCTGAACTATTTGACAGTCTGGAAAAATTGGTAGACGTGATAGTCGATGACTCCTGTGAACTGACATATCAGGTTTCCACCATTCTGGACTTCACAGATAATGAACCGGCGATTGTCCGGCAAGGACTAGGCTGGGAAGCAGCAGCAGTATGGATTTAGTCCCCTCATCTAGCTGATACTCAAACCCTGTTTTGGCGTCAGGGGCGTTCCCACGGCTTCGCCGTGGGAACGAGGAAACGGCAGGACAGTTTCGGGATTGTCACACTGGGGGGGGCGTCAGCCCCCAGGGGGGGCGAAAACAGCCTTTAGTCCTTAGACAGCAAGGATTAGCGCTCCCAGAGCCCCAATACTCCCCATACTCCTATATTCCCAGAACCTGTGTTCCGATCAGGAACTGTACACGCTCCTTTTTAGTGAGAGTTGTGGTTGCCTACAGTCGAATTGTAGAGAGCAACAACAACTACTCATCCAGAGGAGAAGCGATGATGAACGCCACACAAGTAAATCTTTGCAGCCGGTCCCTTGTAGATTTGCCGTCAGTCAAAGACTCTGCCACCTATAAATCCCAGTCTGCCCTCACCCCGACTGAGACAGTTATGGACACAACCGCCTTAGTTGAGGTACTATGGACAGAAGTGCAGGCCGCGATTCGTCTGCGAAGACGCTACGCGATCGGGACGAAAACCACTCCTCTGTCAGCTCGTGCAGTGATAACTCGGATAGCTACCGAAGTGCAGCGGATTTGTGGAAAGAGCGATCGCATCGCTGGTTCTGGCCTGATCGGTTCCTGGCAGCTGACCTTAGCACGACATCGGTTGCAAAAATGTCTGGAATATTATAAGCTAGGTTCAGGGCAGGGGCGCAGCGAACTACACAGCAACCTAAGCGTAATGATTTACCGCCATATCGCCAATAATGGTTCCCAGTTAGGCTTCAATGCCCGGTACAATCTGATTGAGGACTTTCTGCAAAGTTTCTACGTCGAAACCATCAAAGCCTTCCGGAGAGAAAACCAACTACCAGAAGATTACACCCCCCGTACCAGACTAGAATTGGCAGAATATATGACCTTTACTGAGCATTATGCCAAGCGTCGCATCAACTTACCAAGGGGAATAACCCAGAGGTTAATCGTACTGCGGGCTCAAAATTTTGCTCGCCGTCAACCCCCAGAAATGTCCCTAGATATTGAAATGGCGGTAGAATCTGGCAAGGGAGAAGAAGCAGAAATTTATAGTCGCAACCCCGCCATTGCCCAGGTACGCGAGAAAATGGTTGCTGCTGCCGTGGATCCATCTGAAGGCGTATTGCGCGATCGGGTCATCTCTGAACTGGTGGAATACCTAGAATCTCAAAAACAATTCGACTGTATTGATTATCTCAAACTCAAACTCCAAGACTTCCCTGCCTCAGAGATCGATCGCGCCCTCGGTCTTTCACCGCGTCAGCGGGATTACCTGCAACAGCGATTCAAGTATCATGTAGAAAAGTTCTCCCGTTCTCACCAATGGCAGCTAGTGCATCAATGGTTGGGTGCCGATCTAGAGCAAAATCTGGGCATAACCACTGCTAACTGGTCTAGTTTTGTAGAAAAACTGTCCCCAGAACAGCAACAGATATTGCAGCTCAAACAAGCTGGTGTCAGTGAGGCCGAGATTGCCTCATCCCTCCAATGTAAACCCAAACAGGTACAAAAGCACTGGCAAAAAATTTTGCAACTGGCCTCAAAATACCGTAATCAACAGTAAGCATTTACGATCTGCATCAAAGCCCAAGAATTAAGAAACCAGGTTTTTCCCATATACCTGGTTTCTGGGCTACCTCTGTAGCGGTGAATAAGCTGTCGCGCAAAGAAAGCTGCACATTATGTAATATAGTAATACAGGGTGAAACCCTTTGGTAGTCGATATCAGATGCTCTGAAAATAACCGCGCAGGACACGCAGCCCTGTTGCGAGGAACGAAGCAATCTCGAACTACGAACTACTTATCGTGCCCCTGGTCGAGAATCTCAAGCTCAATATCGATAGCAGTATTGACGATCTTAAAACATCTATTATGGTTCTACCCAGGAGAAATGAAGCAGGTGTTTATTAATATTACAGAATCGGCGCTCAATGCTCAAGATGACGAGCGTGCCGTGACTATGATAACATTGAGGCGAATCCTAAATACGGGATTATGACTGGTGGAATTATGACCGAGCGCCGGTACTAGGATGACCAAAAAATTACCCCAGAGAATATAGGATTACGATCGTATTCGGAAGCTAGTAAAACTAGAACTTGACGATCGGGGCAAGGATAAGGTATTAATTGAGCACGCGAGCAAGAAAATTATCAATTCCTTAATGTGACAATAGCCGGGATTGGCTATAATTGCAAGAATTGAAAGAGAAGTTTTGCACCAATAGCGCCATGAGACAACAGATTAATTTTTTGCTCATCTTTGTATTTGGCTTGGCCCTGATTCTATTCAGCCTGGAAAATACCGAGCTGGTCACTGTTAAACTTATCGAAGGGATTCAAGTACAAGCTCCCCTTTCGGTTGAACTGATTCTAGCAATGGGAGTGGGAGCAGTTGTCGCTTGGATTTTTAGTGTATGGTCCCGGTTGCAGGATATGCTTGCATCTCGTAAAGGTATCAAGGCAGTTCGCCAAAGAGATAAGCAGATTGAGAAGTTAGAGCAAGATCTCGAGACCTACAAGATGCTATTGCAAGATCCGCAAGGGAAGCTGCCTCCTGCTGCTGTCGAGCCGAGTGACAATGTAGAACCAAAGTAACAAAGAAGGGAGTTTTGTTCAGATAACGGCTTCTGCCTCTTCTGCCTCGATCTAGTCCAAGAGTATTTGGATCTTTTTGTGGCGGTGGTACGTCGGAGCTGGATTGTGCGATCATCTGTCTATTTTATCCGTCTCAAAGTCAAATGAACTCTGAGCTGTCGCCTGATATAAGCGCGAAGCTTAACCAGGACTCCAGCATTACTAATGAAGTCGTCTCTTCTGGGAATTTCAATGGCATCGGACAGATGGGAGATTCCCAGATTACTTATCGTCCAGAGGAGATTGGAATCGCTTTGCTGATTGATATGGCCCAGCGAGGAGAAATCGACCCCTGGGATGTACAGGTGATTGATGTGATTGACCGGGTGTTGAGTCAGTTAATATTGCCCAATAGCAATGATGATACTACGAGCGTTGAAGCTGAGCTGTCCCAATCAGGGCAGATTTTTTTGTATGCGTCGATGTTAGTTCTGCTGAAAGCCGATAGTCTTGCCCCAGTTCCAGAAACTTCCGAAATGTGCCCAGAGGATTTGGAGTCGGAAGAGTCGTCAGATGGTTCACTCAAACAAAAGTTGCCCCTGCATCTAGAGCGCCAGTTGCGGCGTCGCGCTGTCGCCAGACCACCTCAGCAACGTCGAGTGACATTACAGGAATTGATCGATCAGTTGCAGCTGATGACTAAAACTATAGCACAGCAGCAAAAAAGAAATCCCACACGACGCAAAAGTTCTCTATCGCGGGCAGAAGCTGCTGATGCTATTACCCAGCTAGCTCACCAAGAAAATTTGTCGGAAGTTGCCGAGCAATTGGAACAGTTTCTCGGCCTACACTGGTCTGAGATGGCTCAAGGATCTGATTGGTTGGATCTGGAGCAGCTTGTGGCCTGGCAGCCACAACAAGATAAGGTTGGTGTGTTTTGGGCGCTACTTTTGCTGTCGGCTCAGTCTAAGGTAGAATTGGCCCAAGAGGAATTCTATCAGGACTTGAAGATCCGCAGCACTCTTTAATTGCTAAGAAGCTACGCAGTGAATTGCTAAGGGTTGTAAAAATTATCAATTCGCCAACAATCTTAAGTAGACATCATCAAGGCACGATCGTTGACACCAACGGTTCCCATTAACTAGATAAAGACAACTAAGCTGTCGTGCATTTAAATTGCTATGGCCGAAACGCTGAAACCCTTGTTCTCAATGGCTTTCCCAATAGAGAATTGCTGAATTTTGAATTTTGAATTGCTTATCACCCCATCTACTCCCGATCGACTTCATCTCAGGGTATCATCTCCAGATAGGGTGCGATCGCAAGGGCTGTAGGCACATGACTCCCCGCCTGCGTTGGCTGCTCCAGAAAAGTATAAGTGTTACGCTGGGGTGGCGGCAGCACCGATACGCAGTAGGGTAGCGTGGGACGTAAGCTGGCTCTTGTTTGGTTGATAAAGATGTCAATTCACCGTAGTATATTCAGTTAAGGAATAAAAATTCATGAAAGCCATGATTCTGGCGGCTGGAAAGGGAACCCGTGTCCAGCCAATCACCCACATCATTCCCAAACCGATGATTCCTATCCTGCAAAAGCCAGTGATGGAATTTTTACTGGAACTCTTGCGCCAGCACGGTTTTGACCAAATCATGGTCAATGTCAGCCACCTGGCTGAAGAAATTGAGAGTTACTTCCGTGACGGTCAACGGTTTGGGGTTCAGATTGCCTATTCCTTTGAAGGTAGGATCGAAGAAGATGGTAAATTGGTAGGTAAGGCTCTGGGTTCTGCCGGTGGGATGCGGCGCATTCAGGACTACAACCGCTTCTTTGACGATACATTTGTGGTCTTATGTGGAGACGCCCTCATTGACCTGGATTTAACCGCAGCTGTCAATTGGCACAAATCAAAAGGGGCGATCGCCACCGTGGTGATGAAATCTGTACCCCTCCAGGAACTGTCCAGCTACGGGGTTGTGGTGACCGATGTTACCGGGCGGATTAAAGCCTACCAGGAAAAGCCTTCCATAGAAGCAGCCAGAAGCACCAACATTAACACTGGGATTTATATTTTTGAACCAGAAGTGTTAGAATACATCCCTGAAGGGCAAGAGTACGACATTGGTAGCGAACTGTTCCCCAAACTGGTAGAGATGGGTGTGCCATTTTATGGGATTGCCATGGACTTTCAATGGGTGGACATTGGTAAAGTACCAGACTATTGGCGGGCAGTGCGGGATGTTCTGCTAGGGAAGATCAAAGCTGTGCAAATTCCCGGTATTGAAGTGGCACCAGGGATCTACACGGGTCTGAATGTGGTGGTGAACTGGGACAAGGTTGATATCAAAGGACCGGTATACATTGGCGGCATGACTCGGATTGAAGATGGCACTAAGATTATCGGACCAACAATGATCGGTCCCAATTGTCATCTCTGTAGCGGTGCAGTGGTGGAAAATAGCATAATTTTTGAATATTCCCGTTTGAATCAGGGTATCCGCTTGGTGGATAAGCTGGTATTTGGGCGTTACTGTGTGGATAAGACTGGTTCCTCTATTGACATGCACTCAGCTGGCCTGAATTGGCTGATTACTGACGCCCGTAAAGTTCCACCTCCTTATACTCCGGTAAAAGGGCAGGCGATCGCCGATCTGCTGGCAAGGTAGGGCTAATGGTTATGGTTATAGCCCAAACCTGCAATAATTGTCAAAGACTTATCATTAGGGCAGGTTTGGGCCATGGCACTAACTTGATAAATAGGTATAGCGGCTCAAACTCCGTTCGTAATTTTGCAGCAACATCTGAGATTCTGCAATTGTAATTTGTTCTTCTTGGAGGGCTGCTTCTGCCTGCCGGCGGATACTCTCGACCAAATCCTCGGCTTCATACTGGACATAACCCAATACTTCTGCGATGGTGTCGCCTTTGACGACTTGTTCGATCTGGTAGCCTTTGGGAGTCAAGGCAATTTGGACTGTATTTGTGTCACCAAACAGGTTATGCAAATTGCCCATTATTTCCTGATAGGCACCTCCGAGGAACATGCCCAGATAATAGGGTTCCCCTGGGTTGAGGGGATGAAGTTCTAATACGGGTTTGACATCCCGGAGATCGATAAATTGGTCAATCTTACCGTCGCTATCGCAGGTGAGATCTGCCAATGTACCCCGTCGCGTGGGTTCTTCATCCAGTCGATGGATGGGCATAATGGGAAACAGCTGATTAATTGCCCAGCTGTCGGGTGCTGACTGGAAGACAGACAGGTTGATGTAGTAAATCGATGCCATGATTTTTTCTAAGTCTTCCAAGTCATCTGGCACGTATTCCTGCTGACGGGCGATCGCCCCTATCTTAGCACAACAAGCCCAATAAAGTCCCTCGGCTCTGGCTCGCTGAGGCAGGCTGAGATAGCCAAAGTTAAACAGACTGATGGCTTCTTCTTTGAATTGGATAGCGTCATGGTAGGTCTCCTGATAATTATCCACAGTGATTGATTGGTAAGTTTCCCACAGATTGCGGATAATCAGATGCTCTTTGTCTGCAGCTGGTTCTGGTGTTTCGCTAGGGACATCACTGGTGCCCAAAACGTCAAAAATTAGCACCGATTGATGAGCGGCGATCGCCCTGCCACTTTCTGTCACTAATACGGGTACATCCAGTTGGACTTCGGCACATGCTTCCTTCACCTCGGCTACAATGTCATTGGCATAATTTTGCATATTGTAGTTTTTCGAGGCGTAGAAATTTGTTTTCGAGCCGTCGTAGTCTACTGCCAACCCACCCCCGACATCCAGATATTTCATATTAGCTCCCAGCTGCGCCAATTCTACATAAATCTGGCTAGCTTCTCGAATGGCGTCTTTGATCGCGCTAATGGCGGAAATTTGAGAGCCTACGTGAAAGTGTAACAGCTGTAATGAATCTAGCATACCAGCATCCCGCAGCTGGTTAACAGCTTCAATTATCTCAGGAATCGTCAAACCAAACTTAGCCTGATCGCCTGTTGATTTTCCCCAGCGTCCAATTCCTTGTGTACTCAGCTTAGCACGAATCCCGACAATTGGCTCAATGCCTAGTTCTCGCGATGCGGCAATTACCATCTGGACTTCTGATAGCTGTTCTAGGACAATAATAATTTTTTTTCCCAAACCTTGAGCTATAATTGCCGTTTCTATGTACTCCCGGTCTTTGTAGCCATTACATATTAGCAGGGCTTCCGGACTATTTAAGGTTGCTAAGGCAATCATTAATTCCGGCTTGGAACCGGCTTCTAGACCAAATTGATGCGGTTGGCCAAATTCCACTAAATCCTCAATTAGCTGGCGATGCTGATTGCACTTTACCGGAAACACCCCCTGATAGATACCCGGATACTTGTAACGCTCGATCGCCTTAGCAAAACAAGCGTGCAACCGTTCCAGCCGATCTGCTAAAATATCAGAAAAGCGAATCAGTAGTGGTAGTCCCATGTTGCGCTGCTTCAGGGCCTCAACCAGTTCAAACAAGTCCAGGGTCACCCCCCGATCGCCCTTGGGGGAAACCATCACGTGACCCGCTGCGTTAATCGAAAAATATGGCTCTCCCCAGCCATTAATCCGATATAATTCCTCAGAAGCCTCGATCGTCCAAGCCCATGTCTTTTCTTGCTTTACCAGTGCCGCCTCCTTGGGAATCACTTTAACCGTTCTGTCCGAGAAAGTTTGATTCATTTCTACCTCTAGCTCCATTTTGACCTTCACCTCACTGCTTAAATCTGGAATTGCTATGAGATCGTAACTTATACCATTTTGGAAAAACAATGCTACAATTAGTTTCAGCATCATCTTTTTAGTCGGTATAACACCGACTGATAGCGCTGCGCTGGGGGCGCCAGCCGTGCGCTATCGGCCTTTGGGTTTGAACCGGAAGGTGTCGAGTGGGTAGTGTTCAGGAGATGTCCCCGAGGTAGTGCGGTTAACGCTCGCTCTTATCCGCCCGTTGTGCGCACCGTTCCGGAAAAATCGGCGCTCCCGGGATATACCTCGACCCCACTGGACTGAGGGACCACGATAAGTAGTTCGTAGTTCGACCTTGGACACCAGAAAGCTTCAAATTACCACAGAGCAAGGGTTATAGTATTGTTGACTTATAAATCAAATCGAAAAATAATTATGCCCTACTACTTACACCTGGTGGCGGGTGAAGTACTCTCCATGCAGAGGTTGAAAGCCGCCACAGTTCCGGTCTAGCCTGCCGACATGAAAGCCGACTTGGTCACCTAGTAAGCGTGACATGTCAAAGGTAAGCTTGACTTGCCACATAGTAAGCTTGACTTGCCACATAGTAAGCTTGACTTGCCACATAGTAAGCTTGACTTGCCACATAGTAAGCTTGACTTGCCACATAGCAAGCCTGACTTGTCCCAGAGTAAGCCTGACTTGTCCCAGAGTAAGCCTGACTTGTCCCAGAGTAAGCCTGACTTGTCCCAGAGTAAGCCTGACTTGTCCCAGAGTAAGCGTGATTTGTCCCAGAGTAAGCGTGATTTGTCCCATGGGTGCGGTCATGCAGACCGTTGATAGAGTAGAGAACTTTTGCTCTTTATGACTGCCAGACGGGTGTGGTCATGGGTCAGTTGGTTTCAGGGGCAGCGGCAACTGTAGCATTGTTTTTCCAAAATGGTATTACTTTCCACCCGCTCCCACTGGTCACCAATGAGCGGCCAAACACCAAATGTAGTGCGATCTACTGAGGTTTGTAGTGAGGACTTCCGTCCTCACTACAAACCTCAGAAAAATCGGAAAAAAATAACCGCGCAGCGTTGCGAGGAACGAAGCAATCTCTGAACAGAGAACTCCGAACTCTGATAATCTGGTATTTGTCGCGATCGAATCATGAGCGAGCGCAAGTGAGATCAGATCGCCGACCAGGGCGGTGTCTCCTGGGACCTCGATGTCCCCGGGGAGCTCGATGTTTCCCCGGGAGCGCTAATCGCACTACCCGGGAAACATCGTAGCCGCACTACCCCGGGGACATCGTAGGAGCACTACCCAGGAGACACCGGAATGCCATATAATGCAAAGAGGAGACTGCCATGGAACGAACTTTTTTAGCCATTAAGCCTGATGGAGTCCAGCGATCGCTCGTAGGCGATATCATCCGCCGGTTTGAGGTCAAAGGCTTTACCCTAGTGGGCTTGAAGCTAATGAACGTCAGTCGCGAACTGGCGGAAAAGCATTACGAGGTCCACAAAGAAAGACCGTTTTTTTCTAATCTAATTGAGTTCATCACCTCTGGACCCGTTGTTGCTATGGTTTGGGAAGGTGATGGAGTCGTAGCATCAGCTAGAAAAATAATTGGTGCCACTAACCCCCTCAACGCTGAACCAGGAACCATTCGTGGAGACTTCGGCGTTGATGTTGGTCGCAATCTCATCCACGGATCAGACGCCATAGAGACCGCACAACGGGAAATTAACCTCTGGTTTGAACAAGAAGAACTCGTCAGCTGGAAACCCAGCTTGATGTCTTGGATTCATGAGTAATCTTCGATGTCCCCTGGGAACGTACTACCCAGGGGACATCGTTCATGAGTGGCTAATGGCTACTTGTAGCCATTAGCCAGACTGTTGCTATATGTAACTAGAGATGTCCAGTCCACATCGATCTGCTAGATAAGACAGTGCCCGAAACCGTAGACCCACTAACTGCTCGTACAAAGGATTGATCTTACACATGGGAGGAATATGCACGACCTTGTGACCAAATAGGATAATATCCCGCTCAAAGGGACATTGGGCGGGAATCATTTTGCACAAAAATTTGGCTGTATAAGGGGTATTAATATCCATTTCATCCAACCATTGGCGGACTGGATGCAATACATCTCCATGGGGAAACTTAGACTGCAAGGTCTGTACTAAGTTTTTGTGCTGCTTTTGATTTTCTATGTCATTAGGAATCAGGATGAGCCTCAGGGCATTGAGAATTTCCTCTGTTTGACCTAATGCTGTACAGAACTCGCGCAATACTCGGTCTTCGGCCTCAGAATAAGTCCCATTGGCTAGGGCAACAATCACAGCAGTTCTCAAGAAATTATCCGCTACTGGGGTATCACCCGCCAAAGCAGCTGCTAACTCCGGTGCCGAAATTGGTTTGAGAACACCGATATTCGTATTAGGACCAAGGTCATCTTTAATCAGCCCCTTAATTAAATCTTTTTCCTCCTGACTATATTCGTTATCTGCCCAAGCAACTGTTAGCAGACCTCGCAACCAAGCACTAATATGCAGGTTGAGTTTGCGTACACGCTGACAGAGGAGGCGAATAATGTTCAGTCCCATCTCCGGGCTTGACTCTATGGCTTGATAAATCAACTGCTGGGTTAATACTAAACATTTAGATACCTCCAGAGTCGTTACAGAAGCGGAATGGGGCTCTGAGTCAAATAAAGACATCTCACCAAAATAGTCTCCTGGTCCCAATTTGGCTAGCTGCAAACCACCAATGTGAACCTGAATCGTACCAGAAACTACAATGTAAAGTAATGACCCTGGTTCTCCTTGTTTGAAAATGGTGTGCCCAGCTGCAAACTCAACCTCTTCTAGGTTGGCTGAGATTTGTGACAGGAATTTATGCTGCTCTATTTCTCGAAAAATTGGGACTTCTTGCAGGAGTTGTAAGTTGGATTGAGATAGCATCATAATACTTGCCTTTTAACTAGGTCGTAAAATATGTCTTCCGAGGCTCCAAACATCCGGTTGAGCTTTCTCACTCGCTGACATAGTAAGCGAATTATGTTCAGGGAAACTGATGGACTTGACTCGATCGCTTGATATACTTGTTCGGACGTTAACACTAAACACTTAGACTCCGAAACTGCGATGGCGGAAGCCGATCGGGGCTGAGAATCAAGCAAAGCCATCTCGCCAAAATATGCTACTGGTTCTAACTGGGCCAGGGGGAAATCTTCAATATGAATCTTGATTTTGCCCTCTACCAGAATGTAAAGTAAATGCCCTTCCTCCCCTTGCGTAAAAATAGTTTGACCAGATGTAAATATTACCTCATCTAAGTTAGTCGCCAGCTGTTCCAGGAAAGCCTCGCTAGTAATTCTGGTAAAAATTGGCACTTTCCGGAGAAATTGTAGGCGGTTAGCGTCACTCATCAAGGCCGAATTATCTTTTAGCATTGTCCGCTATGGGTCTTTTCAGGATCGATCGTCTTGAGGGTTGGGGGTATGATATCATATGTTTTTGACAATTTTTGGGTTATCGTAACATATAAGGGCAGATTATACCATATGTTGGAACTCGATAGCCTACGTTATCAGGCAGGATCCTAGGTTACCTGGCGGTCGCCAGGTAACCAGGAAGTATTCACAAGCAATCGAAGAACCTATGTTCACTCAATTCCGCACCCATTATCCAACTGGTAGTTTAATTTCTGAGTTGCTGCTGGTCGAACGGGGGACTTATATAGTTCGCGCCCTGGTTCAAGTCGGGGGAGTTACCCTGGCTTCTGGCATGGCTGCGGCTCCTAGTATAGAACAGGCAGAAGATCAAGCACGTCAAAGGGCGATCGCAGTTTTGGGAATGCCGATGGTGTCCCCACCAGCACCTTCTGTGTCCCCCGGTGCTGCGTCTCCTGGGATCGCTAGTCGCACAAAAGGGGGGACACAGCCCCTAGAATCGCCAACCGCCGTCTCCCAGATGAAGCAAACAGCGAACCCTAGTCACCCACCCACAACTACTGTTAGCACCAGTACCCAGAGCAGTTTCTTTGACTACCAGTCAAGCCCTGAAACCGTAGCTGCCGATGCCTCTGTTACTGGCAACTCGATCGCCGATACAACTGGCGATATATTAGGGACTGTCGTGGAGGACACAGATGCAACCAGCGATACTTCAGACGATCCGATTTGGTCTGCCAGTTATACTCATCAGTCGAGTCAGACCGATCTGGGTGGGATGCCGGATGAGACTTTGAATGCATCGCCTGCACCGTTTGATTACTCGGAGGTAAGCAACAGTATTACAGTTGAACTGGAGCGAGTGGGCTGGGATACTGACAAAGAAAGGGATTATCTCCAACAGTTCTATGGCCAACAGGAGCGATCGCTGCTGGGCAACGATGAGTTGCTGGAATTTTTGCACTATTTGCAAGCCTACTCTCAAACTACCCAGGAACTTAAGCGTTTGGGCTGGACTGAAAAACAGGGACGCAAACATCTTGAACTTACCTACAACCAGCGATCGCGGGTACTCCTTAGTTGTCAGCAATTACAGGAATTCCGAGATTACCTGCAATCTCAACCCCAACCCAACCAGGGCCTATTTTGAAGTTATATTGGTCGGGTACGGAGCCTACACCCGACAATGCTAACTTGCGGCCACCGGTTTAGTCGCCGAGGGTCGGCGGTTAATCACTTGGTCCACGAGGCCATAGTCCTTTGCTTCTGCTGCCGACATAAAGAAATCCCGCTCGGTATCCTGCTCAATCCGTTCCAGAGGTTGACCAGTATGTTGAGCCAACAACTCGTTCAGTCGTTGCTTATGATATAGTATTTCCTTAGCCTGAATCTCAATGTCAGTAGCTTGTCCCTGAGCACCACCTAGAGGCTGATGGATCATGATTCGGGAATGAGGCAGACTCATTCGCTTCCCCTCAGCACCGGCGCTAAGCAGGAAGGCACCCATACTGGCAGCTAATCCTACGCAGATAGTACAAACATGAGGACGGATCTGATTTATGGTGTCGAAAATTCCCATGCCAGCCGTGACAGAACCGCCTGGAGAGTTGACATATAGATAAATGTCTTTCTCCGGGTCTTCGGCATCTAGAAACAGCAGCTGGGCGACGACCAGGTTGGCCACATCGGCGTCGATCGCTTGTCCCAGGAAGATGATGCGTTCCCGCAACAGCCGGGAGTAGATATCAAAAGCGCGTTCGCCACGACCGGATTGTTCGATAACGGTAGGAATCATGAGGTCAGTCTGTTTGATTTGTCTTAATTGTACTTGGAACAGATAATTATGGTTTGGCGCTCCCCCCCCTTGACAAAAAGCCAGGGAGCAACTAAATTTAGTGTGGCGAAAATCGGGTATAATCCGAGGTTATATCACAGGACGCAAATTTAACGACCACCATTACCAGACGGGAGCCAGGTAACGAGGCAATAGGATCCTAGATACTGGCGAACTCGGTCTTGCGGGTTGAAAATTTTTCTGGGTAGTGGTCATTCCGGTAGTGATTTGACTACGATGTGCGATTAATGTGCTCTGCGTAGTGCGATTAGCGCGCGCAGAGCACATTAAGCAGTGCGAATGTAGCGCGCGCAGAAGGGGAGCCCAGGGTTTCAGGCGCTAAAATCACTACTTATGACCCACTACCCTACATCAATCGATCTTGGATAAATAAGCAGAACAAGCGCAGATAATTTTGTATAAATTATCACATAAACAAATCCCGTTAGACTGTTATTTTTTCTTCAAATTGTCGAAAAATCGCATTCAAACATTATTTTTATTTATTTTTCTAACTGACGAATGCACTAGAAACAAAAGCAATCTAAAAATATCAGATTATTTTAGCTCTCTCTTTAGGAACCGGTATATCAGCTTATTGAAAAATAATCGAGATTATTTAAATATAAAAGGCAATAATAATTTTCAAGATTCTATTGTCCGACTTGTGTCTGTAGCCAACGATTAGAATTTAGCGAAGCGTGCGCTTACCCTGGATAAATAAGGGGGGTCAGAGGGCCTCGGAGGGGATGTTGCCATCACAGGTAGCTTATTCCGGGCAACAGGTCGGTTTGAAACATCCGCTGCTAGCACCAATGAGGCAAGTATTTCTACAGCAGGTGGAACGGGAGGTGGGGCGATCGCCATTCGTCACACAGGCGCGAGTCAGCTTGAACCTTTTCATATCGGAGATGCTCAGATATTAGGCACAGCTGCTGCGATTACCAGTGGAGAGTTTACGATGGAACCATCCCAATCTTTTACTGGTACGAGCAACTTGGGAAATATTACGATCGAAACAAACAGTCCAGGGATACCGCTAGGGGAAGAAAATCCTTACTTCTGGTCTGCTTTCACTATGATTGGTAACCCTTGGTAATTCATTAATGGCTAGCGGTTAGCGGTTAGTGGTTATATTATGTCTGATTAAATGCCCATAATAAAAATTGCATCAGCCGTAGGTGGGTGTGGTCATGCATTAGTTGATCTACTGGCCAAAAGGATTGCGACACTGCCGCGATCTCCTGGGTAGTACGAATAGTGCTCCCAGGAGACGCCGAGCACACGGCTACGCCTACGGGAACGACGCTGACAAGTTACATCTCGTAGCGGAGGGGGCGTTGGGGAGCTGGCACGTAATACTAATATTGCGTGTTACGTGTAATATTTTATAAGACAAAGCCGGGCGATCGCCTTGACGATATTACATCTCGTAGCGGAGGGGGCGTTAAGGAGCAGGCATGTCATACTGATTTTGCGTGTTACGTGTAATTTTTTATAATACAAGGCCGGGCGGTCGCCGCTTATCAACCGGTGAAATCGTCATAATTTTACCTTTTCAAAACCTAACTGGCGCAAGACCACACCCATCTTGCTGTCCCCAAGCTATTCTCAATAATCCCCACCTGGGGATTATTGGAAGTTCCGTAGAAGTTGCTTGTCCTACCAGGTGATTATTTCTGCCCGGAGGCAATAGGCAAAAAGCAAGTCGCTGAGGTCGAGGAACGTCTGGTTACTAGTCAAACTGTCGCCAGAGACAGTTAAGCAACCCGAGTAATTACTCCAATGACAAAACAAACCTCTCAGCCCCAGGACAGCCTGTAACGGCCCCTTCCACGACAATAGAGGGAGCCTAGGCCGTAAAGGAGAGGGAGTAGCTGGTATTGCCCGAAAACAGCTCGACTACAGCAAAATAAGTTCCTGCCTCCAGAGTGCTGTATATCGACACTGGAGAGGCACCCCATTCAATTGATTTAGCAATCGTATCACCCAAATCCCAATTGCCGTTACCGTTCGCGTCTTGTATCAGGTACAAGTCAGCATCAGCGCTCAACCCTTCCAGTCTTAAGCTCACATCAGCAGGACCATCCAAGCTAAACTGGTAGTAGTCGAATTAGTCGATATCTCCTCCTACAAAGCCTTCCTGAAAAGATATAGAAGCAGAACTGGCCCAACTTGGGGCAATACAGGCAACAACAACCAAACCGGGAATTAAAAACTCATATCAGCGTTGCATATTTTCGGAATGATGGTTGATAAAATTTGCCAATTGCGAATTACAATTGACGGGCAGCTCTTGTCGCCTGCCTTACGAACGACGGCGCACTTTGCTGACCATTTTGCGGGAAAGACGGAGATTCAACTTTTCTTTGTCGGCCCAGTTTTGCAGCAGTTGGTAAAAGACTTGCCGATCCTTTGCTTGCAGTACGGCTGTTTGATCTGCTGTTTCAATGGCGTAGGGGTAACCACGACCGATAATTACTTCACCCATTACCCAGTCGATCGCCCGCTCCAGCAAAGAGTCTTTTCGATCTTCATATATCCATATTGGCATTTCCAGGCGAGCCGGATAACCGTCATTGGTTTTCAAATAACAGAAGGCGATTTTGTCAGCCCAAGATCCGTATTCCTTGAGAATACCAGGCCGTTGGCACCTCCAGAGTCCAGTTCGCGAGTCCCACTGCATTTGAGGGTGCAGCAGTTGGGCATCGTTAAGTCCAGGCATTTCTGGCAAGGCAAACAACTCTCGCAATGTCTCTGTCAGGTCGCGAGCAGTTGTGGTATCGATATAACCGACTAAAGGCACCCGACATCGTTCGCTAGTATGTAACAGCTGTCGCAGATTTTGCACGTAAAATTCCCGGCTCTCTGGATCTTGGGTTTCGGCAAAACTAGCAATCAAAGATCCGTCGTAGAAGACTAGAGTCCGTGAGCCATCCTGACGATGCTCCTGCATATACTTAATCAGCCGCCTGATTTCCAACTCAAACCGACGCCGGTTAACGACCCGCTCTAGAGCCTGGCTACTCGAACCAGATGTCCGCAACTGGGCTGGAGTCAAAATATCGACCGCCACATCTTTCTGATAAGCGCTGGCGGGCAAGTGCTGATTTTCATACCATCCTACTTGGATGAGGGCGATCGGGATTGAGAAATCTTTACTAGGATAAATTTGGGAACCATCCACGGCAAAGGTGGTTACTCCTGTCAGCCGTGGCCGCGCCCATGCTAATCTTTCCTCCCAATTCGTCAATTCAATCTCAAAGGGGATTACCTGACTGGCAACTTTCTCTAATGGTACTGCTGCCAGGGGCCCAATGCGCTGCGCGCACGCTACGCGATCGGACGATCGGGCCAGTTCAGAAAAATCCGATGCTGCTGCTGCCCATGCTTCCCTATACTGCTTTACTATGGCAGCACTTTGGTCAAATCTTTTAAAGTCCGATCGCCTTGCCTGAAGCAGAGACAGAACTTGGGACTGCTTGAGTGGCATAGTTATCTTCCGTGGCTTGCGCTTGTTTATTGGCTTAAGCTAACAACTATTAATAGCATTTATCTTCCGTACCTGCTTGATGATTTCTTTTTAGCCAGATGGCTTGTAAACCAGCGTTTTGGGCGGCTTGATAATCTTCCTTAAAGCTATCGCCAATGTGCCATGCGTCACTCGGAAAACAATTATGTTTTGCTAAGGCGGCTGCAAAAATCTGGCGATCGGGTTTAGCAGCACCTACTTCTGTAGATATTGTCACGGATCTGAAAAATTCTGCCAGTCCGAATGCTTGTAAGACCGAGTAGATCCGAGAATCAAAGTTAGATAAAACTCCTAACACGATCCCGGACTGCTGCCAAGAGGATAAGGCGGAAAAGACATCGGGATAGACAAACCAGGGCTCAGTTGTCGCAAAGTAAGCGTATAGTGAGTTAAACAAACTGTCAAAGTCGGAGAACTGTTGGAAAACCCCTACTTGTTGAAAGGTTTGCATGGCGATGACTTTCCACCAGTTATATTCATGAGTAGGGATATCAATGGGGTTGACTCCGGGAAATGCAGCTGCTGGAGAGGATCTAAAACTCTGGATGAATGCTGCATCTAGGGCCTCAGCTGCTACCTCGACACCTGACTGACGCGCTAGCATTGCATACAATTCACCTACAGTTCCCCGGATGCCAAACAGGGTGCCAACGGCATCTAAAAAAATTACCTTTGGTTGTTTCATTATATTGTTCATGAACGTAGGGCGGGCGGATATTATGCCCTTCGATGCCACAGTCGGGCGGTCGCGCTATTCGCCGTACCCCTTGTCGCGCATCTAGGATAGGTGGGGCGGGCGGATCGCTTGCCCGTGGGCACCGCTAATGCATGACCACACCCCTTTGGAAGCTTCACAGTAACCTCCCTTATGTCCGGAGTGAGGGGGGTTTTATTGAAAGATGCTTGTGTAAGAGGAAGTAACCCCCTCGAAGCAATCTCTACAAGTGGTGCGCTCAGTCGAACCGCATGTGGGCCGGAGATTGCTAGCCCTCCTGGCGTCGGGCCGCTGCGCTAACGGGGTGTCTGATAGAAAAGCATACCACAGTTACGGCTTTGGTATCCCCCCTCGCGCAGGACATCAACTTCAACATTTTGCGCAAGTCGATCCAATCCAGAAGGATATCAACTAATGCATGACCACCCTTTCGTTTCCTCTTCGCCCACCCATGTCGTTGCCTGCTAGCGAACGACAGGGTGGGCGAAGAGGAAACGACCCACCGATAATTCAAGTAGACAAGACTTCCATTAGCGCGGACTGTAGAGGTTTAGTCATCCAGTTAAAACCAACTTTCACTTGGTGATTGAATGTGGGCAGGCGATAGAGATATATTAGACGTCGGGCAAGATGAGCCAACGGACCATCTAATTTAACTCCCAAACCCGTAAGAGTGGCGTTATCTATCCCTAGGGTCATCATTTCCCCTAAGTTCTGATAGCGCCAGGGCAGTAGGGGACGCCCGGTGAGGGATGCCCAGATGTTCCAGGCGGTATAATCTGATTGTTGTAAGGCTGCTTGGGCTGTTGCTGGGACTTGCTGACCTACCGCATCCCGGCATTCTGCTAGATCCCCGAGGGCAAAAATATCTGGATGGTCGATGATTTGTAATGTGGGTGTTGCGATCAACTGCTGGCGTTGGTTTTGTTTCAGAGGTAGCGATCGCACGACATCGGGGACTCTAGTTCCCACAGTCCATAAAACCACATCCACAGGAATTTTGTCAACCTGTTCCTTATATACAAGTGACACGGAGTCTGGTTCAATTGATTGGACAGTAGTTTCCAAATCAGTCCATACACCCCGTGCCGACAAAGCATCCATGGCAGCCTCTCGGTTAAACTCACTCTTAGTACGCAAAATCATATCCCCTTGTTCAATTAACCGCACCCGTCCCCTCATGGAGAGTCTGTCCGCTAGCTTGCATGCTAATTCTACCCCAGAATAACCGGCACCAACAATGGCAATGCGAATCTTTTCGGCATCGGACTGTTCTAAGATCCGCAGTTTTTCAGCCAAACGATAGGCGTCTGCTATGGTACGGAAGGGGATAGCATACTCGGCAGATCCGGGCACCATCTGTAAAGGGGTCTCGCCACCCAGGGCTAAAACTAGCCGATCGGCCTGTAATTTTTGCCCATTATCCAACTGTACCTGCTTGCTATCCACATCAATATCGGCTACAGTTGCCTGGATGAAGCGTACCGCGGTGTAGGTGGCTAGAAGTTCGGCAAAGGGTGGGGCGATCTCCCAGGTTTGCAGTTCCTCCGTCAGCAGTTCGTACAGCAAGGGCGAGAATAAGAACCGGTCATGGCGATCGACCAGCAGAATTTCCGGTTCATGGGACTTTTCCCAAGGTAGCTGGCTTAAGCGTCCGGCGGTGTAGAGGCCACCAAAGCCTCCACCCAGGATACAGATGCGTGTAGGTTGTGCGGTCATGGGTGTTCTATTGCATGGCAGTTCCCTTTCAGGATAGCTTGGCATGGGGCTGCTGTGATGTCATAGTCGATATCGCTATGGTAAAAATGGTTTATTCTGTAATCTGTAATCTGGCACAGATGCGCCTAACTATACTCCCAAAGGGATCGACTTGTGCTAAAGAGCATTGCTGGTGTCATTGCGAGGGGGGCTAGCAGTAGTAACTTAGGTTCGCACAACCTTATCGAACCCCCCGAGAAGCATACAAGAGGTGCTAGGAGATTGCTGAGGGGGGGAGTATCTCATCGATCGCGAGGATCTCTCAATTGGGCCCCCTCGCAATGACATATGGCCCTAAGAACAAAGGGACCCTTCGGAGTATACTAAATCGCAGTCAGTAACGAGGAAAATAAAGGAGTATAGGATTTGAGAAGTCAATCACCCCAAGGCAATATCCAAACAGTAATTGGAGGGATTATTGCGGCGGCGATCATTCTGATCGCCTCTAATTCTTTCGTAATCATCAACCCAGGTCAAGCAGGAGTCATTAGTATTCTGGGTAAGGCTAGAGATGGCGCTTTACTGGAGGGCCTCCACTTTAAGCCCCCCTTGTCTCTGTGGTGGATGTCTATGATGTGACGGTGCAAAAGTTTGAGGTGCCCGCCCAGAGTTCCACGAAGGATCTACAGGATATCAGCGCTAGCTTCGCGATCAACTTCCGCTTGGATCCGTTGCAGGTAGTTGATATCCGCAGGAAACAAGGGACATTGCAGAATCTGGTGTCGAAAGTGATTGCGCCCCAGACCCAGGAAGCTTTTAAGATCGCTGCGGCCCTGCGGACTGTGGAAGAAGCTGTTACCAAACGATCGGAACTCAAGCGAGACTTTGATTCAGCTTTGAATCAGCGGTTAGAAAAGTACGGTATCATCGTGCTGGATACTAGCGTGATCGACCTGAGGTTCTCCCCAGAGTTTGCTAAGGCGGTGGAGGAGAAACAAATCGCCGAACAGCGGGCCCAAAGGGCGGTCTATGTGGCGCAAGAAGCCGAACAAGAAGCGCAAGCAGAAGTTAATCGTGCTAAGGGTAAGGCGGAGGCGCAGAAATTACTGGCTGAAACCCTGAAAGCGCAAGGGGGTGAGTTAGTGCTGCAAAAGGAGGCGATCGAGGCTTGGCGACAAGGTGGGGCTCAGATGCCGAAGGTGCTAGTTATGAGTGGAGACTCTAATAGTACTGTCCCCTTCCTATTCAACATGGGCGATCTGGAGTAGAATCCTATGGTTCGTAGTAAGGACTAAAGTCCTTGCCCCGTTGGTAATCAAGACTAAAATCCTTGCTCGTTCCTAGTGGTTCGTAGTAAGGACTAAAGTCCTTGCCCCGTTAGTAATCAAGACTAAAATCCTTGCTCGTTCCTAGTGGTTCGTAGTAAGCGCTTTAGCGCTTGCGGTTTGTAGTAAGCGCTAAAGCGCTTGCGGGTTATAGCGGGTGAACTTGGACAATTGACAATTATCCATTATTGAGATGCATCCTCAACATTTATGACTATTAACAATATCCGATTCTCAATCAACCATTTTTAACCCCGCTTCAATGTCCCCTGGGTAGTACGAATAGTGCTCCCAGGGGACATCAAAATACTGTAATTGTGCATTTTTTTTCAATCCATTATCACTCGTTACCACGCAACCATTATCAGATAGTGCGATCGCCTTTAGTACCTGCGGCTTTCCACTCACCCAAATCTCCAAAGCTCCAAGTTACTTAGCGATAACAATCACATAAATGTAAAGATTACGATCGCGCAGCGTGGCGCCAGCCATACCTATGCATCCCTACATAAATAGAGTTAATAGCCTAACAAGCCAGAACTTAAGCATAACATAAATTTTGGCATACCTATTTAGGATTTTAAAAAAAGCAAAATAATCAAAAATATCTATAAATTATAAAAATATATAAATAAAGGAATAGCAAAGATAAAAGAGCAGTGAGTGTAGCAGATCACATCGAAGGGATTAATAGACAAAACCATGGGGTGGTATATAAATGTGGGCGATCGCCTATTACCCCTATGCCCGATCGCGCACTGCGTAGCGGAGGGGGCCCGGAGCGTGCAGCCATACTCCCACCTGTTACCACTGCAACTTTGTTCTTCTTATCTTTCATTTGTTCATCTCCGGCAATTTCAACCTTCACAACTTCTCCAAGCTGTTTTTAGTCATTTAAGAAATACCATTTCGAGAAAGTAGCCCCTTGACCACAGGGCCGATCTCGCTCCTCAAATAAATTCCATACTATTGCTTTTTCAATTAGGAAACGTTTTCCTGTACTAGCAATCCGCACTCCCCGATAATTATCAATAAACCCTTGTTTAGCTACCTGGGCGAGCATTTTTTTACGCTCTTCTCTGTTCACCGATTCCGCAGTCATCCTGGATGGGGTTTTGGTAAAATTATCCCATGTCATATCCCAGAGATCGAGAGCTTTTTGGTTGCCATAATTTAATATAGGATCTGCTTCTGTCCCATGAGATGCTACTACTAAGGGAGCAAAGAAGAGTGCTTGTGCCTGTGCTTGGGCATTGTCCTTCCTTTCTATCAGTTGATGTCCTAGCAGCTTCTCGTAGCTGTCCAGTAGCAGCTGACTCCAAGTAATGATTTCCGGTTGTTGCCATACTTCTTGAACCATTACGATCCTCCTGCTGTTAAATGCTATGTATCCTCATTATCCACGATAACGGTAACAGCTGCAACCGCGATTAACATTTCGTCATTTTTATCATTTATTTCGGGAATTGCTCGACCCTGAACTACCATACCCCCAGACTCGACTGCGATGGTTTTGCGCACCATTGCGGCAGGACTTCCAGCAGTTCTGCTGACCGCACTAGTTCCCGGAAAGGAACAAGAGCAATTCCGGAAGTTTATATAGGTTCCCGATCGCAGCGAAGTAGACAGCGGGATCGCGTCCGGGAGCACCCACCCGGTCATGTCGCTCCCGCGCATGACATGGGTGGGTGTCTCCGGACGCGAAGGGGTGACGGCTACTTCCCAAACCCCGGGCAAGGCATTATGAGCAATAGGGTTGCGTACCGCCCTTGCTGCTGCCACCGTCGGGTCTTGTCCCTGCTGGTCTACTCCCATTCCCCGGAACGATAATTAAGCGTTTACGAGTCACCGTCATCTCCCTGATTGCGAATTGCGTTCCGAGGCGAGTTGTCATTGCGACAACCATTAACCATCTCAATAGCCATGTATAATTTGGACTATCGGATAGTCTCGTAACCCACCTGATCGCGCAGCGTGGCGCAGCCATAGATATCACGATCGGGCTGTCGTTGCTACATACTCCCGGACAGATGCAGCTGAATCTAATGTAACACCTTACGGGCTTCGCGTCCGGAGACACCCACCCATGTCGTTGCTTGCTGGCGAACGACCGGGTGGGTGCTCTCGGACGCGATCGCCTCAGTAGGATGGTGGAAACCCGGTTTTTTTTGCTCATACCGGGTTTCTTAATTCTTTAAACCAAGTTACCCTAAGGTAAGCGCTTTAGCGCTTACTACAAACGGTAAAGTTTGAGAGTGTTCTAATGATGATGGTGATGACGATCGTGGTGATGATGATGGTAGTGACCTCGTTCCCAGGCGGAGCCTGGGAACGCGCCTGCTGCTAATTGCGGATTGACCGCTAAGGCATTTTCTGATAATAATGCCTCAATCTGGGGATTGGCCCATTCTGCTGCCATCCGCAAAAATTCAGGGCGATCGTTAACGCATTCCATCTGCACGTACATAACCTCGGGATGCTTGTGCTGCAAGGCATGTACAATATGGTCCACATCCAGCAAGGTTTCGTGGTTCTCTGTGGCAAAACCAATGGGCATAAACACAACCGCTGTTGCCCCCAGTTGGATTAAGTTTTCCGCTGCTAACTTCACATTGGGTTGCGTCCATTCAATTAAAGGTGTATCGTGGTTGAGCCAACCGATCGAAATCAGCGGATATTTATAAATCAGCCGTTCTCGGACTAAATCGTAGAGTACCTGACTTTCAGTAATGCCAGAAGTGAATCCTTTGGCTTTGTGCGGACAGCCATGATTCATTAATACTATACCTGTTTGCGATGGCAAGTGGGCAACTGCCAGTTCCCGATCGATTTTCTCGGAAACTAGCTGGGCCAGCAGGTTAATGTAGTCCGGTTCGTTGTAAAATGAGGGAATGTAACGCTGTCCTTTGACCCAATGTTCCTGGCCGGAGTCTGTCAACTGGGCAAGGGCATTATTTACCTGTTCGACAGCAATGCCGCTAGTGAAGATCGAATCTACCACTAGGAGGGGATAAATCAGCAGCTTATCAAATCCTTGGGTTTTGATTTCTGCTAAAACCTGTGCCGGGAGAAAGGGGGCGCAGAAGTTGAACGCTTTGAATACTTGCACCTTTTCACCCCATTTGGACTGAAGATGCCCTTCAATGCCCGCCCGCTGCCGCTCAAAAATTGCATTGTGGGGCGAAATAAAGTTACCATGCTGGTGATTCCACTCATGCAAGTCAAACATGGCCAATAGCTTGGCTAGGGGGGGATAGATCCAGGAGGGAACTGGGGCAAACTTGGCCGTGAGCAGATTTAAGGCTTGTTCGTTATAATTGGCAAAATCATCGTAGCTTTCCACCTCACCATAGCCCATCAGCAGCACGGCAACCCAATCGCTGCCTGGCTGTGAGTTGGGCGAGACTACTTGCTGTTGTTCTGCTGTAGCAACCACAATGTCATCCTCTATTGGATAATTTACTCTGACAATGCACCGGATGGGACGGTGCATTGCCTATCCTAGAGTAGCATAGCCCTAGGGGGGTATTTGTCACTGGAGATGGGACTGGTCTGCTCGACGAGGCGATCTCGTCCGGGAGCACCCACCCGGTCATGTCGCTCCCGCGCACGACATGGGTGGGTGTCTCCGGACGCGAAGCCATTCCCCAAGGGATGTAACTAAAGTAGCTGATAGGGTCAAAAAATCTACCGACGATCGTGATTTCCGGCGATAGCTGCCAGATAGCCTACATTTAAGTCCTTGCTCTCCACCACCAGTGATGTCACTCTGTAGCAGTTAGGACCGGTGCAACCTCTTGTCGTATCAGGAGGGTAGGGTTTGGACCTACAATGATTCCACAGTTCCCTGGCGTCGGAGACCAGGTTGGGCTGTCACAGGTCAGGTTGGCTAATGAAACCACCCTATCCGCTTACACCCGAACATCTCGCACAATTAAACTAATCATAGCATATGGCTGCGCCACGCTGCGCGAATGGGGAGGCTGACAGCTCGAGCTGTCAGAGGGCTTTTTTGGAGCTGTGCGCCGATTTTATGGCTGGCGCCACGCTGCGCGAATGGCTGGCGCCACGCTGCGCGAACGGAGTTCCCTGACTCTGGCAGGAAAGCCCATTTTGAGGCTCAACCTCCAGCCAGCCCCAGATTATTATGACATCATCGAGAGAATGTTTTTCCTCAACGGACGAGCGCGCGCCAGACCGCAACATATGGCTGCGCCACGCTGCGCGAATGGCTGGCGCTCCCGTGAGGGATACGGGTGCGCACAGAAGCCGGACACTGCATGTATAAATTGATGATATCACCCGATAATTGATTGATGCCGTACCGCTACCGGATGCATCCACAACGGGCGATCGCGTCCTCCCCACGGAAAGTGCGAACGGCAAACGCTAAAGCGTTTACTACCAACGGCAAACGCTAAAGCGTTTACTACCAACGGCAAACGCTAAAGCGTTTACTACCAACGGTAATTGACGGTGGTCAAGCGTTAATGGTTAATCATTATGGCAATTAGCAATAGCGCTACGCGCACTTCGTATAAGCAATTAGCAATTTCCACATGAAGATAATTATTTGTCCGGGAATTCACGATCGCGCCCTAACGGAAAGCTTTCTCCAAAAATTAGAATTACCTGCGCCTGCTCTGATTTTTCCAGCATCGGGTTACTCCCCGGTCTCGGCAGTTCGGGTTTGGCAGTTTTTGAGGGATAATATAGGAGAACCTGGGCGTGAGAGCTTCGCGTCCGGAGACACCCACCCATGTCATGCGCGGGAGCGACATGACCGGGTGGGTGCTCCCGGACGCGACGCCATCATCTCGATCTGCTTTAGCGCTGGAGTAGTTGGGGCAATAGGCGCAGCTTGGCAATGGCAGATGTGGGGAGGTAAGGTAAAAGCGTGTTTTGCTCTAGATGGTTGGGGTGTACCGCTGTTGGGCAATTTCCCTATCCATCGACTCAGTCACGATTATTTTACCCACTGGAGTTCCAGGTTACTGGGAACGGGAGAAGATAGTTTCTATGCTAACCCCCCAGTGGCACATTTGGAATTGTGGCGTGAGCCCGATACTGTATCAGGTTGGTGGCAACTCCCCGACGGCAATGCTCAACGGACTACCGCATCAGAGTTCTTAACTACACTGCTACAGCGCTATTGCACTAACCACTGTCAGTAGTCAGTTATACGTTGTTCGTTATCAGTTGTTCGTTGTCAGTTACCACACTGAGGGAACCTTGTAGATGAGATAACGAGAAAATAGTATTATTTGAGCCAGTCTTTACCGATCCTAATTGTTAAGTCTGAGTAGACATGTCCTGTTGAACTGGCTTCAATTTTACCCTTGTCTAAAACTCTTTTCAGGTATTGAGCGCCTACTAGGTCCCCTTTTTGCACGATAATCTGGGTATAAAGTACCTCCACTGACCAATCCTCAACTAAGTATAAATTATAAAAACCCTGTTTTTGCAGCTTCTGGGCCAGTTGACGGGCTATGTTCGGTTGACCAGTAGCATTTTGAATCGCAATCCTCAAAGATTTAGGCGATCGCCCGGTGGAGACGCTAGTGCCGGAATAGTCACTCCAAGCATTGCCCATCCAGTACATGTGGAAATATTCCCGCAACACCCGATCGCGCCCTCTGGGGTCGATCGCCCAGTAGCTAGTAGGGAACTCTCCGGGATAACTATAACGACCGGGCAGCATTACCTGCTTAAAATGCTCTGGTTCGATTTGCAAAGCGAGACTCACTAGCGCTCGCATTTCTTGGGAACTAATATTAGTATCGATATGCTTGTGCACGACCCGAATCAATTGGGGCAAACGGGGCAAGACTGAAGCACTGTTCAGACGCTGGCGCAAGGCTTTGATGACAGCTTGCTGGCGCTGCACCCTGCCGATATCCCCTAACTCATCGGCGCGGAAGCGGGCAAAATCGGACGCCTGCTTGCCATTCAGGGTTTGCCATCCGGGCAACAGATCTATTTTTAACCCCTGGGTGTAGTCCACATAATGCATCGGGCGATCGACAAACACCTCCACCCCATCCACCAGATCCACCAACACCCGAAAGGCACCGGTGCTAACTCGGATATAGCGGTCAATGGGCAGGTCGTTAAGAGTGTTACTGACTGCCTTGACAGTTAAATCTGGACCACCTAAAGGATTAACATGAGAAAGCTTCTGCCAACCCAGGGCCGGGACGTGGACCTGGGTGTCTCGGGGCAGAGAAAGCATGCTCAGAGAATTATCGTTAGGATCGACTCGCAGCACAAGCAGGGTGTCGCTGCGGCCAGAAAAGCTCTCCGGGGAATTTTCTCTGGTCCCAGGCACCCGATCGATGCCCATAATTAAAATATGCACCGGTCGGGTTAACCAGTATTGAAAGCCGTGACGCCACAAATGTCCGAGCGCTCGGCCCGCCACCGTCCGGGGAATGCTGCTCTTGCTGTCGGGAGCAAGCAATGCTACAAATGCCCCCATCGATGCCGATAATAGGGTAGTCAAGATCAACAAGGAACTCCAGAACATCCAGGAGGGCGTGGTAAATAGGGGGGGCGGTTGACGCCGATTGTTTGAAGTACGTGAGACTACTCTCATGCTCAATCAGATGGTAGGCAGCTGCATTTACCGCGATTATACCTGTAGGGTGGGCACCGCCCACGACTCAAACTCTAAAGCACCGCCCACCACTCAAATCCTAAACACACCACGCTCGAACGGCCAACGGCCCAGGGACAGGTGACATTGAGAGGAAAAAAGTCTGAGTCGATCCTTTTCGGTGATAATCTGAAAGATGGCAATTTAAGCATAAATTAAGACTGTCCGCCAGTCACCTAATAACTGAATCACAATAGGCGAGAGCATGGTAGCCACAACAGAACAGACAAACGTTGGTATAATTACCCAGATAATCGGTCCCGTTGTAGACGTAGAGTTCTCCACCGGGAAGATGCCGCAGATCTACAACGCCCTGAAAATTGAAGGCAAAAACGAAGCTGGACAGGACGTATCCGTCACCTGCGAAGTGCAACAACTGCTGGGGGACAACCAGGTACGAGCAGTTTCTATGAGTAGCACCGACGGTCTGGTGCGGGGCATGGAGGCGGTAGATACAGGCGCGGCCATCAGCGTGCCTGTGGGTAATGTCACCCTGGGTCGGATTTTTAATGTCCTGGGCGAACCGGTAGATGAAAAAGGAGCGGTGGAGAGCCAGGAAACCTCCCCCATCCACCGTCCAGCACCGACCATGACAGAGTTAGAAACCAAACCTGCTGTCTTTGAAACTGGGATCAAGGTGGTAGACTTGCTGGCTCCCTATCGGCGGGCGGCAAGATCGGTCTCTTCGGCGGTGCTGGTGTCGGCAAAACCGTGATCATCATGGAGCTGATCAATAACATTGCTAAAGCTCACGGTGGTGTCTCCGTGTTTGGTGGTGTGGGGGAACGCACCCGGGAAGGTAATGACCTTTACAACGAAATGATGGAGTCCGGGGTGATCGACGAAGAAAACCTCAGCGATTCCAAAGTGGCGCTAGTATACGGTCAGATGAATGAGCCGCCGGGAGCCCGGATGCGGGTGGGTCTGTCGGCCCTGACGATGGCTGAATATTTCCGGGATGTCAGTAAGCAGGACGTGCTGCTGTTTATCGACAATATCTTCCGGTTTGTGCAAGCGGGTTCGGAAGTGTCTGCCCTGCTAGGTCGGATGCCTTCAGCTGTGGGATACCAGCCTACCCTGGGTACGGAAATGGGCCAACTGCAAGAACGGATTACCTCGACTACTGAAGGTTCGATTACTTCTATTCAAGCAGTCTACGTGCCCGCTGATGACTTGACTGACCCGGCACCGGCAACCACCTTTGCTCACCTAGATGCGACAACAGTGTTGGCTCGGAGTTTAGCAGCTAAGGGGATTTATCCAGCAGTTGACCCTCTAGACTCGACTTCGACGATGCTGCAACCCAGCGTTGTGGGGGAGGAACATTATCAGATAGCACGGGCCGTGCAAGCGACGCTGCAACGCTATAAAGAACTTCAGGACATTATCGCTATTCTGGGTTTGGACGAACTGTCGGAAGATGACCGCCTGACGGTAGCTCGCGCTCGCAAGATGGAGCGGTTCTTGTCTCAGCCCTTCTTTGTGGCGGAAGTGTTTACGGGTTCTCCGGGTCAGTACGTATCCCTGGACAAAACCATCAAGGGCTTCAAGATGATCCTCTCTGGGGAGTTGGACGACCTGCCAGAACAGGCTTTCTACATGGTAGGTGACATTGAGATGGCCAAAGCAAAGGCCGAAAAGATGAAAGGCTAATGGTTTGTAGTAAGACACGCTTTACGGCTTCCCTAGGGTTTGTAGTAAGACACCGTTTACGGCTTCCGGAGCGCAAGGACTAAAGTCCTTACTACAAACGATGGGATTATTGACAAAGGACAAAGGACGAATGACTTTAACCGTTCGGGTAATAGCTCCAGACAAAACGGTCTGGGATTCGACAGCTCAGGAAGTAATTTTACCTAGTATCACTGGTCAACTGGGGATCCTCTCTAATCATGCTCCCCTGTTAACGGCTCTCGATACTGGTGTGATGCAAGTGCGCCCAGAAAAAGAATGGGTGCCGATCGCCCTCATGGGTGGGTTTGCGGAAGTGGACAACAATGAGGTGACCATTTTGGTGAATGGAGCCTCCGGAGGCGATAGTATAGATAAAGTGCGATTCGTTCTGACCTAAACCAGCAATACCGACTAAATCGGGGTAAGCGGTGAACAGTCAGGTCTGGTTCCATTAGCCGGACAACTTTGGTACTCATGGAGGTTCAATTCCTCTCCTCTCTGGCGCGAGAGTGACACCGGTCCTTAGTGCTTCGGAGTGACATCACCGGGGTGCAGAGCAAGGACTTAAATGTAGGACAACTGGCAGCCTAAGCCGGTTATGCCGCTAGGAAAGATGCTCATGACTAGAGAAAACGAACTTACGCTTAAACCTCGTTATACTAGACCAGCGGAATAAGGCTAATACGCTGGCCCAAAAGGGAAATGGTAGTTAGTGTTGACCGTTTTATCTGGTTAACAATGCGTCCACAGAACTCCCGGGGAGAGTAAGGGTCTAAAAGCATCATGAAATGATACCAAGGAACGAAGTAACCTCCGATGTGCTGTCCCCCTCGGGACCAGTTAGATGATAAACGCAAGCCGTCGGGGGAGGGATGTCCTAAGAAGCCAATGCCCAGGGTAATGCTTGGGATAACGCCTATAGTAATGTAGGCGATACTGGGTAACCAGAGCTGACGTAGGACGGATATGGTAAGAAGTCAAGGGAGAAATTAACCCCATTTTTCCAGTTACTAGGGAGAAATCCCAAAAGTCGGATTTATGGACTAGAAGACCTTAGCCGGGTAAAAACTCGGAGGCCAACCAAATTTTACGGCTAAAAGTTAGTAAAGAGCAGGTTCAAGGTTTTATCGGGTATATCCTCTGCGAACCTTCCGGAGCTAAGGCATTAAAAACAGTCTACTGACAACCATTGGGGGCCAAATCTCACAAGACAAGGCCAGTAGGAGGTAACTCTGATAGTGCTATCCATGACAAGGACTTACCAACCAGTAGCCGTGTGCGGTGAAAGTCGCAAGCACGGTTCCGAACGGGAGGATTGGGAAGCGATTCCCAGTTCGACCCCTACCGAAGAGGCTCGCATTGCTTACTCGGAAGCGGAAGAGCGCCTGAGGGCGGCTGACGCTGGCGAAGACCGTCAAGAGAAAATTCAGGCGACTCAGGCCCTGAAGCGGGCCCGGGCTCGTTACCAAGCTGCTGGTGGCATGGTGCAAATCTAAGCCTGCGTTATGCATGACGGGCGCTGGTCAGTACATACAGAAACTTAGACTCCTCCACAGCTTGTCGGAGGAGTCTTGCGATTGCGCTGCGCGCACGCTACGCGAACGGGGGAAGTAGGCTTGAAGTCTAACTGCTACCAGTAAAAGCAACCTCTGGAAATTTACCCATCGCTTCAGACATGGGACGCCTTCGACCTTCTTCTTGCCAGTAGTTAATCACTTCGGTAGCTTGATTGAGCAAGGCAATGCGATCGGCCTCAGCGATCCATTTCTTCTCCTCCAGCTCATGTTTCAGCTCTTCCCAGGCATCGTTCCGGGGCCAGAAAAAGTACTTTGTCAAAGGGCTCAGCCCCTTGCCCACCACTTGTTCTACGGCAATGGCGACGTCCGAGTCCAGCCAGAGAACCTTCAATATAAACTTTGACAATCACACCTCCAACTATAATACCAGGATTGGGCTTGCGATCGCTTATTGTAACTCATATCTGGATCAACTGACCCAGGATTTGGGCAAAATTCTGCGGAAACTGGACTGGTGAAACCATCCCCGCGTGGGTGGCCGGGAAGAATGCAACAGCCCTGGGGGCCAACCGAGAGGCTTAAAACGTGGTTCCAACCTCGCTAGCATTCTGTCAAACCGCTTATCATGTTGTTCCTAGATAGATATACTGCCAGAGTGCTTCGTCCGCCCCTACAGATATATTTGCTGGCGTCATCAATGCTCCCTGGTACTCTAGCTTTGCTCAATGCGGCCCAGCGGTTGCCGGTTGCGACACAATGGTTGCTGGCTGCGGCACAGCGATTGCCGGTTGCGACAGTGCTGCTCTGGTATGATAATAATGGTATTGAAGTATTGAGGAGGCAGGACAGTTAGTAAGGAAGATATCAAGCAAGTTAATAACATTGCTAAAGAATTTGACATGAGATCAGAAGAAAGAAGAGAATTTGGAGAGTTCTTGGAGGATGAGAAAGCTACTGGGAATAGAGGAACCAAGAATGAACGGGGGGACTTTACATACCAAGAACTACGACAAAAGGCAAGGATTTTTTTAGGATTGGCAAGTAATGAGTATACCAGTTAAAGTCCAGAGAAGAACAAGATTTAATGATTTAGAGGGAGTGAAAGAGATAACACAATTGATTGTGGGGGAAACTTGCTGGAGAGCAAGAATGAGTTATGGAGATGAGCTAGTGCTTCATGCTGGAGCCAGAATTCCTTACTCGCAAAAATATATGGTGGGTAAAGAGAAAGGATCCTGGATATTAGGAACTATGATAACAGAATGGCAGCTAGAGTGCAAGGGAGAAATGATTTTCAGTTCCCAGTCTTTACCAGAAATGCGAGACGAAATTCATGTGATAGAGGGAACTAGGATAACTGCTTTTGAAATCAGCACAGAACTAGGTTTGACTGTAGAATTCAGCAATGGTTGTCAATTAAAGCTTTTCCCAAATGAACAGGATGATTCCGATTTACCATACTACGAGTTATTCACACCCGATCGGATGGTCCTCAAGGTGGGCAAAGGGGCAAGTTTGTCTTATCTTCCGTCAGATTTACCTGAGAGCAATTAAAGGGGACTTGGTGCGGTTTTTATCGCCTTCCTAAACCCCTGTAAACCCGCGCTTAAATTTGTGCTCTCACCCAAGCGCGAAAAGCTTTCATCGTCTTATTCCTTCCCTGAATCTTACACTGATTGAGGTATTGCGGTATCACCTCTTTTACTGGCAAATTCAGGAAATGAGGGCTAATATCTGATTCTACATACTGACCTTTTTGCAGCACATTAATTTTCAACTTCCCTTTCTCGAAGCGCCAAAGTTCTGAGACTCCCAATTTCTCGTATATACTGGGATGGGTACGAGAAGTCACGTCAATTTCTAAAGCCAAATCTGGTGGGGGGTCTTTTGTCAAGTCTAAGCGATCTTTGCCGCGAACTGCTGCCTCATTTTCAATGTAAAAACAGTTGTCCGGTTCTATACCTTGCTGCATCAATTGATTTTTGAAAGTTGTAGAACCTAGACACCAAAATTCAATGTCTAGTTCTTCCAAAAGGGCTTTTACTAAGTCGCCAATAATTTCTTTTCCGCTTTCGCGTTCAGGTAATGGTGTCATGATTTCCAAGGTGCCGTTATCATAAGCGACTCTAGATCCGCGATGTTCTCCTAAATCCTCTAAAATTGCTTCAAACTCTTGCCAGCTGATATCTTTAAGCAGCACTCGCTGTCCTGGCGGTACGGTTACTTGTTTGACTTCTACTAGCATTTTCTACTCCGTTATAACTGGGAAATAGCAGATTTTTTACGATCTAATAGTCAAGTAAACTGTCTACAAACATGACTCAGGAATAGTAAAGTAAAAGCTAGTGCCGACACCCAATTCAGATTATACCCAGATGCTGGTGAGCCTCAACAATCTTATTACAGATGGCTAAACCAATCCCAGTGCCTGAATATTCCTCGGCAGAGGTTGGAAAATCTCAAAGATGCTTTCAAAATGTTCTGATTCTATGCCAATGCCATTATCATGAATGCCAAACTGCCATTCACTTAATTTGTCTCTCATTTCTACGCCCGACCCAGAAACCCGGTTTTTAGCGCCTGCGCAACGTGCCTTACGCGCAACGTGCGGCACTGCGTATAGGAAAAACCGGGTTTCTTAATTCTTGCATTGAGATGCTCCCACCGTCGTTCCCAGTCTGAGGCTGGGAACCAGTCAAATAGTTCACCCTGGATGGGTTAAGAAATTTGTTCTTTTCCCTTCTCCAGCTGACGGACCAACTCTTGGTCCCCTCTGGATCTGGCAACCTGTAACCGATGTTCCAGATTTTCGAGAATATTGGCGCGATGCACTTTGGCGACTTCTTGCTTGACGCTGTGACGGGATTTTGCTGTTGACATGAGAGTATCTCCTTCACTCACTACCGGTTTAACATTGAGAGCGGCAAACTCAGGTTCCGCCGTTTGGTGGGTGCTATAAGCAATACCGCGACATTTCAGATCGATCGGCCCTTGCTTTTTTTGTACCGGCACGTGCCTGGGATAGCGCCATAATTGGCAATCTTGACCCCGGTACTCACCAGGAATCTCCTCGCTCATCTCCCTTGCGATCGGCTCATCTTGGTAGTAGATACCACGATAAGACAATTTCATGATGAATCACCTCTTGTCCAATAGCGGTCCATTTCACCCTCTCATAACTTTGTTCTGTATCCAGATTTACAGTTTATCCTACTTTGGGGGCAAATCCCAGAAAAATTAACAAAACTTAAACATTGGCGACGGTTTGTAGTAAGGACTTTAGTCCTTGCTATGTGCCGCTACCGGTAGTCCATAAGTTTCTTTGCGGGCCACCCTGTTGCTCTCAGGCAGATCGGGTGCGGACATTATCTCTGACCTATAATCAAGGTAAGCTGTTGTGCATTGAATTTGCACCCCTTACGAAGTAGCGTAGCGTGTAGCGTGCGTAGCGCTAGAAAAGCTTAGAGTTTTGAATTTTGAATTTTGAATTGCTTATGAGCTTCTTACAAACCCAACTGCCAACTGATACCTGGGTAGCAGCTAGCTGGGAAGAATACATCCAAGCTATTGCCTCCCCCGCCTATGAAAAAGCCAAGTGCCACTATCACAACAGACAATATCAGATTGAAATGTCACCAGTCGGAGCCAACACTCAGATGATAATGGGATTATTTTCATATTAGTCAAGCTATTTGGCTATGCCAAAGCTTTGCCGATGAGACTATTGGTAAACTGTAGCTACCGTCTTCTAGGTGTCAGGGAATGTCAACCAGATGCTTCTTACTATATTGCCGATCGAGTAAAATCAGCTCCCAAAGGAAGTTCCGTAGTAGATCTAGATGTGCGATTCGTTTAGTGCAAAAGTTCAATTGTAAGTGACGTGTCACAAGCCACAGAACTGAGACCACTAGCGGGGTTTCATGAGCCCCGACAACTTGTAGGGTCAGCCGACCAGCCGGTGGTAACACGGGAAAGGACCGGTGAAACCCAGAGATGATGGGGGTGCAAGTCCCCCCCTCCAGGTGCGGGAGTGAAAGCATCATCCCTACAGTCGCGATGGCATCAACCTGTAAAGCGGGATGATTTGACGCACTGGCTGGCAGCCTAAGCTGGTCAACGTCAAGCAAGTGGCTATGAGGAGCGAAAGCGAAGTGTCGCAGCGTCGTAACTACGAACCAGTGGAATAAGGCTTACACACTGGCCCAAAAGGGAAAGGATACAGGTCGCTGGCAGGTATCTAACTGACCAACAAGCACTGACCAGAAACCCGGCGTATGGACACTCTCTAAGGTCACAACCAATCATCTACAGGAACGAAGTAAACCAGTTGATGTACTCTCAGTGAGGTCGTGAGCTGAGTAGCCACCAGAGGCGCAACATCTGCAAATCATTAGCAGGTCGCAACTGGGAGAGATTGAGTGGAGAAGCAAATGACTGCCCGTAATGAGCAGGATAGAGCTGACGCCCTCATGGTTAACCAAAAGTGTGGAGGTTAGTAGCAGTCAATATGTCACGGTGTACGTCCGCAAGGAAAGTATATGACTGGAATGCCGTTCCCTGGCGCAAGCTAGAGCGGACAGTATTCAAGCTGCAAAAGCGTATCTACAGAGCGGCCCAACGAGGAGATAAGAAGCTAGTACGTAGACTCCAGGGATTACTCACAAGGTCATGGTCTGCAAAGATGATCGCGGTACGACAAGTAACCCAGCAAAATCAGGGCAAGAAAACGGCAGGGGTGGATGGCGTAGTCGCTCTCAAGCCTTCCGAAAGACAGCCGCTGATAGGGCAACTTAGAGTCAACGACGGGAAGAAAGTCAAACCAACCCGTAGGGTGTGGATACCTAAGCCCGGGAGAGACGAAAAGAGGCCACTGGGAATACCCACAATATATGATAGGGCCCTACAGGGAGTAATCAAGACAGCACTAGAGCCCGAATGGGAAGCGGTGTTTGAGGCGAACTCCTATGGGTTCAGACCAGGGCGAGGATGCCATGATGCGATCGAGGCAATATTTACAAGCATCAACAAAAAACCCAAATGGGTGTTGGATGCAGATATTGCGAAGTGCTTCGATCGAATAAACCACAAAGCACTGCTCGAAAAACTGAATAATTCCGCACCTATACGGAGGAAAATCCGGGAATGGTTAAAAGCCGGGGTGATGGACAGGCACACCTATCAACCCACGTATGCAGGAACGCCACAGGGTGGAGTAATATCCCCTCTGCTGGCAAACATTGCATTACATGGTATGGAAACAGAGGTAAGGAAGATTGTGCCGGATAGGATAGTAAGTCAGAGAGAACTAGGAGTAGTGCGGTATGCAGATGATTTCGTAATAATGCACAAGAACCAAGAGGTAATTGAGGCAGCTAAGGAAATCATCAACAAGTGGTTAGCGGGTATAGGATTAGAGTTAAAACCCGAAAAGACGCGGATAACGCATACCTTAAGAGGAGACGGCCCAGGATTCGATTTCCTAGGGTTCAATGTCAGACAATATGAGGTATCGAAACACCGAAGTGGAAAAAATGGGAAAGGGTACTTGACTCTAATAAAACCCAGCACCAAATCCATTAAAACCCACAAAGAAAAGTTGAAGGCGGTAGTAGATAGTCACAAAGCCGCGCCACAGGCAGCACTGATAAGCAAACTGAACCCAATCATAAGGGGGTGGAGCAACTACTACAGAACGGTGGTGAGCAAGGAGGTATTTGGGGAACTGGATAACTACCTGTGGGAAATAACATGGAAATGGGCGAAAAGAAGGCATCCAAACAAAAATGGAAGATGGATATTTAAGAAGTACTGGAAGGTCGAAGGCGACAGACATTGGAATTTCATGGACAAGAAAGGGGCAAAACTAATCCGGCACTCCGAAACGGCAATGGTACGGCACGTAAAAGTGAAAGGAACAGCCAGCCCAATGGACGGAAACCTGGTGTACTGGAGTAAAAGGTTGAGCAAGAGCCCGGTGATAAGCCCAAGAGTGATTAAGCTCATGAGCAGACAGAAGGGTAAATGCGCACGCTGCGGAATGCTTTTTATAGACGGAGACAAGTGGGAAGTAGACCATATCCTGCCGAAGTCATTAGGCGGTAAGGATACCTACGATAACCTGCAACTGCTCCACGACTATTGTCACCATCAAAAATCGAGAACGGATGGCAGTATAGAAGGCCGCACCCGGAAAAGCCGGGATAGGAAAACCAAGGAGCCGGATGAGGTGAAAGTCTCACGTCCGGTTCTGAAGACGAGTCGGACTGGCGACAGCCTGGCTTAGTTTAATAGCAACCCACCCCCAGACTTAGCGCAGACTTAGCGATAGAGATTGCCGACAGTTCTCTGGTTCACGATCGGGGTCGAATAATATACGAAGAAATAAAAGTAGCAGAATACTGGGTAGTAGATGTCAAGCAAGCAGAGATTATCGCATTAAAATGCTCGCCGCTGGTGGCAGTCAACGGACTACAGAATCTCAGGTATTACCCTGATAATAAATGGCCCTGTTGGCGGAGGGTTTACAGCGATCGCGCCAAATGGATAATACTGAAGTCGGCATCTGGTTTTTAGCTCAAGTGCAAGGGACATAAACATCAGCGGTAAGGACTTTAGTCCTTACTACAAACGGTTCTTAAAGAGGGGGCATGAGATGAGATTTTAGCCAAGTGATAATTTGATGATTGACTATATCGGGACATTCATCGTAAGCGCAATGACCTGCATTTTCAATCTCGACAAACTCTAATTTGGGGTTAAGTGGTGCTAACTTACGTCCCCAGTCTAGGGGAATCACTCGGTCTTGTTTTCCCCACAACATCAGAATCGGCATTTCTAGTTGCGGTAGCGTTACCTTTACGTTAGGTGTATAGTCTCGTCGGTTTTTCGCTCGGAACAGTCGGCACAATACTCCTGCGGCCCCTCTGTCTCGGGGTGGGTCGGCAAATAGGGCGACTAATTCTTCGGTCACCATTTCTTTGTTAGCATAGGCAAGCTTGAGACCCTTGCGAATTACTTCCGGACGCCGGAAGAGGGGAAAAAGCGATCGCAACAGCAAGGGAGAAGCGAAAGCTGTTTCCATAGACGCGCCTAAGGCTTGTAATTTGGAAGAGGATCTTTCTTGTACAGAAGGTGGCACGGTCAGCAATACCAAACCCTGCACCATTTCTGGGTAACTGGCCGCAGCTGCTAGGGCTACTGCACCGCCAAGGGAGTGGCCTACGAGGACAATCGGGGTTTGAATAAAACTGCGCCAGAAGTCATACACTTGGGCCATCCATAGTTCAACTCCGTACTCAGCAGGTGCTTTTTGGGAAGCGCCAAACCCCAGCAAGTCCAGCCCATAGACAGTACGATCTTCACTCAGGGGCTGTAAGTTGTAGCGCCATTGACCGATCGCAGACCCAAAACCATGCAGGAAAACCAAGGGTGTCCTATCAGCGCCAGAACGGATATAAGTATAGCGAATTTGCCAACCGCGCCAGATCCAATCGCGTTGAGCGCCAATTTTAGAGTACCAGGGTTGAGTTGACGGTGGCTGAGGCAACATCTTTCTTTAAGTTCTCATATCCAGTTTAATATTGACATATCACGGACAGGCGGGACAAGTCCTACGGCAGTCGAGACTCCCCCCTGCGGTGCCCCACGTCACGGATAAAGGAGAAGAAAATGTCAACTGACTATCGTCATGCTAGCGATTATCTCAAAGAGTTGTTGCGATCGGGATCTCTTGGAGAACTGTCTGGCAAGCTAGGGGCCGTAATACCTACCCAAAACTGCCAAAGTCTAGACAAAGCTGTACATAGACGGTAGAACTTACCGCCATATCAGAGCGTTTCGGAATATGGATTAGACCTCTCCAAAAACTGAAATCCTTACCAGTCTTGGGTTTCAAGTATGGACCTCACTTGCTCACATATGTTACTCATACGACAACATCGGGGTTTGATAGAGTTCCTGTAAACATTGCGCTTCCATTGCATGGTATTGGTTTACCTCAAAATTTTCAGCGCCATCACCCAGATATACTACTTCTAAAATCAACGCACCAATTCGCAATCTAATCAGCCCAACTCTTGTGTAAATTACTGATTCATATTTGTCAGAACTCAAAGTAAATCTTTCACTAGTAATTGGCTGGGTAATGGGAGCCGATCGAGCAGCTTGTGTAGCTGGGATGCTCGGTTACATTGCTAGCAAAGAGTATGAAAAAAAGATTCTAGCAACAGATTCGTTAGAAAAGGAAAAGTATGAAGAAATAAATTTTTTGTACGACATTTCGGGCAAAATAGCTAGCTGTCTGGGAGTTAAAGAAGTAACAAAATTGGTGCTTGATGAAGCCATAAAACCGATCGAGGCAACAAGTGCTTCGGTAATGTTGCTGAATGAGGAAATAGAAACAGTTGAGATAATTGCAGCCTGGGGGAAAGAATACAGGCAGAAAATATTGATGCGATCGGGTGAATGGATAGCCGGTCACGTGCTGCTGGAGGGCAAAGCGGAAATAGTGAATGACGTGCTGTCGGACTCTAGATATATCCAGCAGGGAGAAAATCTGATTCATTCACTGATCTGTGCGCCTTTGACAACCCAGTCAGGAACGATTGGTGTAATTAATATTAGCAGTACCAACCCCGTTGATTATACAGCACAGGATTTGAAACTGTTAACTGCACTGGCATCACAAGCAGCAGAGGCGATCGAGAATGCGCTGTTGCATGAAAACAAATTACGGGAAGAACGGATAAAGAGTAATCTGGAAAGATATCTGTCTCCCCAAGTCGTGCAAGCAGCGATCTCCGAAAAAGGAGCAATTTCTCTCAACCCTACTAAGCGAAACATAGTGGTGCTATTTTCTGACATTAGAAATTTTACTAGCAAGTGTGAAGAACTAGCACCGGAAGAAATAGTGATGTACTTGAATGAATATTTCACCCAGATGGTGTCGGCGATCTTCAGTCATCAAGGCACGGTGAATAAATTTGTCGGCGATATGATTGTAGCTATGTTTGGCGCTCCCTACCCACTTGTAGACCAAGAAAAAAGAGCGATCGCGGCGGCGATCGACATGCAGCGACGAATTACCACAATCGCAGTTCCTTGGATTCGGGATAATTTTGCCACAGGTATTGGCATTAGTGCTGGAGAAGTAGTTGTTGGTAATATTGGTTCGCCCCAGCACTTGGACTATACTGCGATCGGCGATGAAGTAAATATCGCATCTCGGCTACAATCAATGGCTAAGGGGGGACAAATTCTCTGTTCTCAGTCCGTTTACCATGTCACTAAAGATATATTTGAATTTAAAAAACTTGGCACTGTCACAGTTAAAGGCCGGAAGAAATCTGTAGAAACATACGAAGTCTTATATCATAATTGCTAATTGCTAATTGTTCAATTCTCCATTCTCAATTCTCCATTCTCTCTCTTCCTAACATATTCCCGTAGGGCATCAATAATCTGCAAATTGGCATCGGGAAAGGTAAACTGGTCAATTTCATCTAAGGTTACCCAGCGAACCTCATCGCATTCGATCGTCTGAGGAACCCCGCTAATGTGGCGACAGTGATAGACATTTAGGGTAACGTGGAAGTCCCTATAACTGTGGTCGATCGTAATTAGGCGATCGCCCACTTCAATTTCAATTGCCAACTCTTCTAATATTTCTCGTTTAATGCATTCTGGGAATGTTTCACCCGCCTCCAGTTTGCCACCTGGGAACTCCCAAAGACCTCCCAGCAGCCCTGACGGGCGTCGCCGGTCTATCAGAATTGTTCCATCAGCGTTCCAGATCGCAGCCACCCCGATCGACTTATGAGGCAGAGAGCCAGAAATATCACCCATGTATAATTTTTGGAGCTATTTTAAGCTTAACATCAGATCCAAAACTGGAGAATTCGGCAGACTTTAGTTTAGTCTGCCGAGACTCTACCTCGGCGCGTTTTACAACTGACTACCTATTCATTCTCAGGAGTATTAGTCGGGGCCATTTGCAAAGACTTTTCAAAAGTCAGGCGCTGCTCAGCATTACGCAGAAAGTACCCACTCATCATCGCCGAAGCTAATAATCTACCTAGGTTTTCACGATTTGTGCTCACCGTTACACCGAAGTGTTCTGAAGGCAAGTGACCTAGCAATCCAACAATATTGTGCTCCATCACCTGGAAAACTTCTTGAGATGTCGGTTTTGACAGTTGATCCACCGTTTCTGGACTGAGAGACTGAACATACTGCCATAGTATGTTATTGTTGTTGTTGGACTCAGCGTCGCCGTCAAAAAATTCTGGGTTTTGATCGGATGGGTTGTTCATTTTAGTAGCTCCATACATTTTTGGGGGGCGGCGGTCTACTACCGTTCTGGTTGAAGCCGCCCTTGGTTATCTATTCTAGTGGCGGCTGCACCTTTTGGGTGGTTCACCATGTACAGTTAATCTAACAGCTAAACCTTTCCTGCCAAGTGGGTGCAACCGTACTGCCACTTGCGGCTTTTCTCACCATCCGGCAGACGGTCGGAGGTTCAATCCCGCTTGTGGCAAAGCCTTTGGCAATTTAGGACAACTTAGGATTTGCTCTTGTCAGTTCAATGCTGACGTGACCGCCAAAGTCCGGTATCGGGGGTGATACTTTGGTTAAGTGGACTTTTACTTGCTGTAGACGGCTCTGGTTGGACGAATGTTCCTCCATTTCTAGGATAGCATCTGCGATCGCCTTTGCCAACCGTTCTATCAAAGCAAATTTGGATGTTTTCACCAACTGCTGTACCGTCTGCACTGCTTCGGCGTAATTTATCGTGTCTGCGATCGCGTCACTTTCACCCGCTGGCGACAAATCCAGCCATAAGGTCAAGTCTACCTCAAACCATTGTCCCAGGACCTGCTCTTCTGGCAATAGACCGGTGTAACCATAGCAGCGAATGCCTGTGACATGAATACAATCCATCAGCTTTTGACTCCAGACTTAATCTCTAATGCGGTATAGTCTACCTCAAACCATTATCCCAGCACCCGATATTCCGGCAATAGACCGGTGTAACCATAACAGCTAATACCTGTCATATGAATGCCATCCACGATACTTTAACTCGATTTTCATCTATAATGCTTGTATAAATTCTTTTACTGGAGAGAGGGCAGGGCTATCCCAATTCCAGTATTTCCGCTGAGCCGCTTGTCCCAGCAGCAATGTCGGATCCTCTCTTGAAGCCAAAAACACCTTCACTTTAGCTTTATCCATATCCTTACTTTTGGGTGGTTTGGCCACCCGTTGCTGCACGCAGTCGAAATATTCCTCGATACAACTCATCACTGGGTCTTCGCTAACCGTTCGCAAGCACAGTGTTTCTAACGTTCCTGGACTTGTAGTATCTGGCAGAATTAGAACGCTTACTTGCGGTCGATCGCCTGTCGGCCTTATCTGTTCCCTGGGAACTGGCAAATTTGCATTTCTTAGAGCATCACATACACTCTGAAATTTATTTGCCGCGTTTTCATCTGCATCCCTAACAATTCCTAGCGATGTCACTGTATGAAAATTTGCATCTATTGTCAACATTTCCACAAATAAGCGTAAATTATCTGCACCTTCAGCAACTTGAATTTGAATTCCCGATATTCCCATATGTTTTAACAGAGCCTCAAAAAAATATTTGTCATCGTTCCCTTCAACAAGCAGCTGTTTATACTGAACTATTGCGGTTGGTTTTCTTTTTGCTGGTGACATCAACGTACCTCAAATCCAGTAGCGATCGCCGTCTCCAAAATTTCCTGCCTATAATTTACTGCTCTAATGCGATCGTCAATTCTATCCAATCTATGCAATCTTAAATCGTATTTTTGACTTTCATTAAAAGCTTGATGAGCAGCTTGAATACATTCGTAATTGTGAGTTGTTGCTATCACTTGGCTATCGAATTTACGTGCGGTATTGCCAATTACATGCCATACTTTTTCCATAAATGAGTGATGTAAACCATTTTCAACTTCATCTATCAAAACAATACCATTTCGCGCCTTGGCGATCGCCAGCAATATATAAGTCAGACGCTGCAATCCCTCTCCCATTATCGACAAGGGCAGCAACCGTTCTAAACCTATATCGCCATAGATTACAGGCATTCCGGCAACCAATCCAGTAGTTAACCGCTGGAGTCTTGGTTCGACAATCCTCAAGCTTTCCACAATATTATATTCCTCTTTGACGACTTCTAAGCAACTTAATTGTGCTGCTGCGGATGCTTGACCAGCCTGAGCAGCTATAAATGATGCTGTCAGAAGCGGTGTTTTTTTTGATAACTGTTCGGCCTTTATCCCTTGAGCGTCCTGCCAGATATTGCTTAACCAATTTTTTCCAGATGGACTTGTATATTTCAGTTGCAATCCTTGACCGATATTATTGCTATTACAAGGCTCGTAATTCATCGCCTCCCCAACTACCAACCAGGTCGATTTCCTAGGAACGCTCTGCAATTCGACAGTATGGCGATCGCCATTTATCTGTAAGCCGCCGATCTTAATAGGATTCCGATCGTCAAAGTTTGAGAACAAAGGCGCGAAATAGCAACTCCGTTGCTGCTGATGAGTTGAACCTTTCGACACCACGCCCAGCTGCCAGTGTAACCACTATACCTGGATTTGTTCCACCTGTCAGCAAAAAAATGGCTTCTAGCAGCGCCGTCTTGCCCACATTGTTTTTGCCAGCAATCAAGTTTACCCGATCGAGGGAGTCGATCGAGAAATCCTGGAAGCAACGAAAATTTTTGACAGACACGGAAGTAAACATCCATCACCTCTCTACTTTACTGTGGGAAAAATTAAGACCCTAACTCAGCGATGACCCGCTCCAAACCAGCCACCACTCGTGCTAGTCTAGCATAATCTACCTTATCGGGGGTATCTTCTGCTGTATGGTAGTAAGGATAGCGGAAAGGAGCGGTATCTGTCACCATGATAGCGGGATAACCTTGTTGCCAAAACGACCAGTTATCTGACCAGCCAACACCAGGAAGCGCATTAGGGAGAACCGCACCCTCAGAGGGAAACTGGGTATGGCGACGGAAAGATCCGATCGCATTGCGCAGCAGCTTACCAGAAGCCATATTACCGACAAAAGCAATAAAATTTCCCGTCAAGGGATAGGTTAAGTTTAAGGGAAATGGGTATGCTTGGCTTCCCGGCGCGTCGGAGAAGTAACCCATCGTTTCTAGGCTGAGCATAGCAACAATATTGTCTCCCGAGTCGCGGCATCCTTTAGCATAAACCAGACTGCCCATATTTTCCGTCCAGAAAAAAGGCGGTTCCTCATTCACAAACTCCACAAACCGCAGAGTCCGCGAAGTGGGTTTCTGCCTAAACGCCCTCGCCAGGGCCAATACCGCCGCCGCACCTGTACCGTTATCATTAGCACCTGGAGCCCCGACTACCGAGTCATAATGAGCGCCAATAACAATAATTTCATCAGCTTTATCCGTGCCGGGAAGTTCAGCCTCCAGGTTCTCGAATAATTGTTTATTAACTTCATATCCTTGGCGGTTTACCTCATAGCCAGCTGCTGCCAACTCACTTGACAGAAAGTCAGCAGTTTCCACTAGCCGATCGTAGAACACATAGTTGTGCTCTGAGTTGCCAATTTGGGTAACATCGACGCGCAGTTCCTCTTGCAACAGTTGTTCCTGTGGCGTCAGCGGTGGCAACTCACCGGCGTAGCTTTTTCCTGGCATTTTAATCATCACGAACCAAACTCTTCCTACTATAATCGAGAGTATGACACCGAGAATGGCTAACCTTACCAGTGCCCTTTTACTCGTTAGCTTAATTTTTCCCTTAGGTTTTGACATCAGCTGCATCGGTAGGCGGTGCCCTACGAATTCCCAATCTTTTCAATAAGATAATTCGATATCGGTGGGCGGTGCCCACCCTACGAATTACAAATCTTTATGGGTAAAAGGTTTAGCATTCGCCCCCGTGTAAGTAGCGGCAATGTGACCGTCACCCGCGATCTGATATTTATAGGTTACCAGCCCTTCTAACCCCACAGGACCGCGAGGAGGCATCTGTTGGGTGCTAATTCCCACCTCCGCACCAAAGCCATAGCGGAAGCCATCAGAGAAGCGAGTAGAACAGTTATGAAATACTCCCGCAGCATCAACTTGATTGGTAAAGGTCTCCGCAGCAGCTTTGTCTTCTGTGACAATGGCATCGGTATGCTTAGAACCATAGCTATTAATGTGGTCAATTGCCTCTGCCAGAGAATCTACAATTTTGATCGAGAGGATCGCATCGCTGTATTCGGTTGCCCAGTCGGCTGCTGTCGCCGCTGCAATGTCCAGCAGATTGCAAGTGCGATCGCATCCTAGTAGTTTAACATGTTCTGCTTGCAAAGCCTGAGCGGCAAGGAGCAAAAACTCTGGGGCCATGTCCTGGTGAACGAGGAGAGTTTCCATGGCATTACAAGCAGCGGGATACTGAGTTTTAGCATCAACGGTAATAGCAACAGCCTTCTGGAGATCGGCAGCTTTATCGACATAAACGTGACAAATACCCTCAGCATGTCCTAGTACGGGAATGCGGGTATTATCCTGGACGAACTGCACGAAGGAATTGGAACCTCTGGGAATAATCAAGTCAACGTATTTATCTAATTTCAAGAGTTCCAGAGTTTCCGCTCTTGTGGTCAGCAGTTGCACCGACTCTGGGTTAACGGCTGTTTGAGCTAATCCCTGACGGATAGCTTTCACTATTGCTTCACAGGAGAGAGTAGCTTCTTTGCCACCTTTGAGTATAACACCATTACCAGATTTAATTGCCAGGGAAGATATTTGAATTGCTGCTTCCGGACGGGCTTCAAAAATAATCCCCAAGACACCCAGAGGACAAGTAACCCGCCTCATTATCAGTCCCCTGTCCAGTTCCCGATGAATTTGCACCACACCCACCGGATCTGCTAGGCGTTTGACATCTCGCACGCCCGCAATATTGGCTTTGAGTTTAGTTTCGTCCAGCTTCAGCCGGTTATAAAGAGGTTGGGAATTCCCGCAGCTGCCGCAGCTTGGCAGTCGGCCAGGTTGGCAGCAATGATGTCGGCGGCGGATGATTCTAGGGCCAGGGCGATCGCCTCGATCGCCCCATCCTTATCTGCGGTGGAAAGTACTGCCAGTTGACGGGCCGCTTGTCGGGTGAGCTGGGCAATTTCCACTAGGGGGCGAGAAGCAATTTGAGTAGCTGTCATTAGTTTATTATGAATCAATCTGTCAATTTCAAGTTTAGCAAACTCCGGGCTTTAATTTTAATCATCTGTTAACCTTTTAACAACGGGAGCATGTTCCGATAATTCAATGAGTATTTTTGCTCTCGTACAGCATTACCTGCTAATTGAGATGCTGCTGACAACTGACCAATAACTATGTATTATTGCTGACTTTAAGTAACAATCATTTCATCTTCCACTGATTTTTGGTAAGTTAGGGGGATATTTTAACATACGATCGAGAAAATAACAATAATTTATTTTTTGTTAAATTGGGTAATTTTGAGGGGAAAGAGTCAGAGAATAGAAAAATATAAAAGTCATTACCACAAAAGGAGGTTGTGATGTCAACGGAATTGCTCCAAACAGGAGTAGAGGCGGTAAAACAAGGAAGCTACAGCGAGGGCATAGGAGTATTAGAAGAGGTTTGCCGCCGTGCAAATCCCAGATCTAAAGACTGCATTAAAGCCCAGATGTGGTTAGTGAAAGCATACCACCAGACAGGTCAGTCCGATCGGGCGATCGGCCTTTGTCAGGAAATGACAGAAAGCGAGTTTACCCAAGTGCAAGAATGGGCAAATAAAACTTTGCCCAGCTTGTCGAAAAAGTCCCAAACTCTGAAGCCCAAACAGGTAACATCGGCAACAAAAGCAGACAGTTCATCTCAAGCACAAGCGCCAAAAGAGGAACTGCTAGAAATGGGCAGCCAAGCGATTAGACAGAAAAACTACGCCGAGGCGATCGCGCCCCTAGAAGCATTTATCGCCGCTTGCGGCGATACCGACTCCAAAGATTATCAGCAAGCCCAGATGTGGCTGGTCAAAGCCTATCGGCGCACCGATCGACTAGAGGAGGCGATCGCCATTTGCGAACAGCTATCCACCCACTCCGATCCCTTGATTACCAGTTGGGTTGACCAAACCCTTCCGACTTTGCTATTAGCCCAAACCCGCGCCGCACAAGCATCAGAGTCCGAGACAGAATCATCCGAGAATAAAGAAGATAGCTTCTACAAATTCCCCAAAGCCGGGCGATCGGGTCAAACAGGGGTCAAGCTAGCAATGACAGGCATCGCTAGCAACCTGACAATGGCATCTGCCGTCACCATCTGCCTGCTATTCGGCATGGTATTGGCCTTGTGTCTTTTCCTGATCTTAATTCACGGCAGCGAAAATCCGACAATAGGATTGGTAATGAGCCTCGCGATCGCGATCGCCTTCAACGCCGTCGCCTTTTTCATCTCTCCCTTCTTCATGGATCTGATGCAGCGCTGGCTTTATGGCACCCGCTGGGTTTCGCTTTCGGAAATCGAACAATACAGTCCCGAGACAGTAAAAGTCCTGAAAACAGTTTGTAGCAAGCACAAGCTGAAGCAGCCGCGTCTGGGAATTATCGACGACGAAAACCCCACAGCCTTCACCTACGGTTCCCTGCCCGACAGCGCCCGTTTAGTAGTCAGTCAGGGACTTTTCACCTACCTGGACGATGAAGAAATTGCCATCGTCTACGCCCACGAACTGGGTCATATCGTCCACTGGGACTTTGCCGTCATGACCCTAGCCTCCACCCTAGTGCAAATCACTTATCTGATCTACATCTATGCTAGAGAGATGGGCGAAAGGATGGGCAATAGCGATACTGGCAAAAAGGCTCTCCTGAGTTTTTAGTGTAAAATGTATACCGTGTTACAGTTTGAGGATTTACGAAATGGATTTTAATCTCGATAAATTATTGAATTTTCCAAATGCAACTGTTGAAAGTTGCTCTATAATTGATGAGGTAAGCTATTTTCAAATTCGCTGGCTCAATGAAAAAATAGAATGCCCTATTTGTGGAAAAAATACCACGAAATTGCATCAGGAACATAAAAGTTTAATTAGAGATTTGTCAGTTTTTGGGCGAGAGGTATATTTAAAAATTTCTCATCGACGCTTCTATTGCACTTCTTGTCAACATTATGTTTCCGAACAGTTAGATTTTATTGACTGGCGAAGACGTCAAACCCGTCGATATCAAGAGTATATATATGAACGAGTTAAAGTAACTAATGTTCTGCAAGTAAGTCGAGAAGAGAATTTGACGCTCATATCAGGTTCAAAGTATCTTTAATTTATTGAGCACACCGCTCAGTAAAAAAAAATGGGATCGACCAAAACGTATAAGTATTGATGAAATTAGTTTACGCAAAGGGCACAAAGATTTTGTAACAGTAATTAGTGATATCGATACAGGAGAATTATTAGAAGTAATCAATTCTCACAAACAGGATGATATCGTTGAAACCCTTGCAGAGCTTGACGAGCGAGGTTCGTGAAGGAGTTACAGAAGTTAGTATAGATATGTGGGGAGGTTATACTTTAGTTGTCGAAACTATTTTCCCAAATGCGCAAATAGTTTACGATCGATTTCATGTTATGCAGCATGTCAATCGTGAATTAAATAAATTGCGCAGACTTGTCGGAGTAACCGATAGAGGCAGTAAATATTTATTGTTAAGCAATGGTGCAGATCTAGATATTGAATCTCAGGAAAAACTCAAAGTAATTTTAGAAAAATCTCCTTGTTTGGAAATTGCTTATCAGCTAAAAGAAGAACTTCGTTCTATTTATGAAACCAGTAAGACATTGAATTCAGCTAAACGTAAATTAAAAAAATGGTTAATTTCTGCTAAGTTGTTTTATCAAAAATCGGCTCAGATGATTAGCAGCCACTTAGCGGGGATTTGTAATTATTTTATTAGTCATGCAACAAGTGGAGTAATGGAAGGAATCAACAATAAAATTAAGCTAATTAAGCGTCAAGGATACGGATTTACAAACTTTGAAAACTTCCGTTTGCGTTTATTAGCTTGCTTCTCTGATAAGAAAAACTTATCACTATAAGTACAGGAGACCCGGCAAAAAGATCAAAGAAGCCCTACAAACTGCTGCTATGGCAGCTTACGTGTTTTACATCTTAGGCACCTATCTAGTGCTGTACCTGTCTCGCACGCGAGAATATTATGCCGATCGCTTTGCCGCCGAAATCACGGGCAACCCCAACGCCCTCTCTCGCGCCTTAATCAAAATTGCTTACGGCATTCTGGAAGAAGGAGAACGAACAGAAAAACCCAGCAAGTTAATTCAAGGAACTCGCGCCCTGGGAATCTACGATGCCAAAGCCGCAACCACCACAGGTACTGCCTATCGCATTGCCTCAGAACCAGAAAAGATCGGTCGAGTGTTTCTTTGGGACATGTTTAACCCTTGGGGGTGGTGGATGGAACTCAATTCTACCCACCCCCTGACGGGAAAGCGGGTCCGCGCCCTGAGTACCTACGCCGAACAGCTGGGCTTAGATACGGAATTTGACATGGCGCGGGTGGTGCGAGAAGGCAAACAATTGAGTAAGAAAAAACTCTACGGCAGCTTTGTTGTCGATATGGTCCTTTATGCTGCCGAAGCCGTAGGATTTTTCTTAGGTTTAGTCATTGGCATTAGTTTGTTCATGTTAGCACCTTACGCCTGGTATCTGATTATTAGCTTACCCTTATTTGGTTTTGGCATTGCCTTAGCAATCAAGACCTTGGTAATGTTTCCGAACTTCAAGAATGCGCCCGATCTTGACGTACTGACGTTAATGTCTGACCCCTACGCCAGTCCTTTGCGGGGGCGTCCCGCCAAGCTTAACGGTCAGATCATTGGTCGGGCAAATCCCGGGAATAAGTTTGGGGCAAATCTCCAGATGAAAGATGCCACGGGGATGATATTTCTGCACTATGCTTCCCGCTTCGGTCCCCTGGGCAATATCCTATTTGGCTGGCTGCAAGCCAACGATTTGTTAGAAAAAGAAGTTGAGGTTGTCGGTTGGTTCCGCCGTGGCATAGCCCCCTGGCTAGACTTGATGAAACTCCACACCGACAGTGGTTCTCGGGTCACCAGTCACCATCGTTTCTGGTCGTTTTTTGTTATCGGGTGGGGCAATTGTCTTGGGTTTTATCGTCATAGCTAGTTTCTAGATCCTACTGCTTCTGGACGAGTTGGATTTTAGCCTGCTGCCAGAGTTCTTCCAACTCGTCCAGGCTGTATTCTGAAAGGGAACCTGATGCCAGTTCCTCCATCTTCCTCAACCTAGTAACAAACCGCTGATTAGTGAGCTGCAAACCTGCTGACGGATCTAATTCGTGCCAGCGGGCAATATTAATTATAGTAAAAAGTAAATCTCCCAACTCTGCTTGTTGCTGGGCTTTCTCCTCATGTTCTAGGGCGTATTTAAATTCTGCCAATTCCTCCTCAAACTTATCCCACACCCCCCGCACGTTTTCCCACTCGAAACCAGCAGCAGCAGCTTTTTGGGACATTTTCATCGCCCCCATCAGCGGCGGCAGGGTACTAGCATAGCGACTGAGTTTATCGGTAAACTCATGCTTCGGGTCAGTTTTACCTTTTTCCGCTGCCTTAATTTGTTCCCAGTTTTGGCGGACTTCCTCAACCGTATTTACTTGCACATCTGCAAATACATGAGGATGTCGTCTGATTAGCTTTTCAGCAATTCCCGTGGCAATTTCACTCATGCTAAATTGACCGTACTCACTAGCAATTTGAGCTTGCAGTACCACTTGCAGAAGTAAATCTCCCAATTCTTCACAGATCGCATCTTTATCTCCACTCTCGATCGCGTGGACGACTTCATATGCTTCTTCTATAATGTAAGGCTTCAGAGTCTGGGGCGTTTGGGCTAAGTCCCAGGGACATCCCCCATCGGGCGATCGCAATGAGGAAACTACCTCAATCAGTTGTCTCATTGCTTTCAAGGCTTCATCATCAGGCGTCGGCATTTTGGTTTGGGACTGACTGGACATATATAGTAGGGTGCTCGCTCGCAGTAGATTTTAATTATTATATAACATTTTCAATAACAGGCGATCGGGGTTTGGGGTGAAACTGTTGTCCAGACAATCTGTTGCCACAAATACATAAAGTTAAAATCTTGCTTAAATTATGCGGGCTTACCTGCCATCAGCCTAAAGATATAATTAAATGATCTGCGATCGGTAATAATAGAAGAGGAAGTCCAGGACTTCAAATTGTTTATATCTATGCGAGGATTGATGTCAAACTTACTGCTCGCAGCTATAGCTGTTCGAGCAAGTAGGCTAAATTGTCACTATGATTGAGCTTCTAGCCGCACTCTCAGCCCTCAGCAGCAGGAGGAATGAGAATCGCCCTGCCCCTGCTGTTAATTGGTCTGTTGCATGGGGATAGTCTCTGGTCCCGCGTGCCGATTTTGTCCAGCATCCACCCACAAATAGTTCTGGGAGTTTTAGTTAGCTGGTCCTTATTTGAGCTGTTTGCTTCCAAAAGGCTGTTGGGACAACGTGTACTGCTTCTGATCCAGCTTTTGTTTAGCCCGATCGTCGGTGCTATCATGGGAGTGGCGATCGCCCAAGCAACCACAGAAGACCCCACCCCTTGGCTGATGGGGATTATTGGTTTAGTGGGCGGTCTGCTGGCCCTGGTACTACAATTGGTACAAGCAGGCTGGTTCTATCGGCTAAGGGGTTTGCCCCCCTGGGCGATCCTCATCCAAGATGGCCTGTGCATTTCCCTAGTCCTCTTCGCTTTTGATGCTCCCCAGGAAGGAGGGATAATAGCTCTACTATTACTATGGCTAGCAATTCGCACCTCTAAGGATTGGTATCGGTGGTACGTACAACAGCGGACTAGGGGATTGCGGGGCGATCCGCGCCGTCACAAAAGTAATCCCGATTGATTCGTGACTTATAACATGTGATTGGTTGGTGGCAAATATCTTGTTCTCTGCTTGTCGGGCACATTATTTGAAAATAACCCATTACATTAGTCCCACAAAATGCAGCAATCCTTTGCCACTAATCAGTTCCACTAACAGGGCGATAAAACCAATCATCGCCAGACGCCCATTCCAAACTTCTGCCGTTGTGGTTATACCCCACTGCCAACGCTCTTGGGGGTACATCTTTACCTTCTTCTGCGGATGCATTACCTGGGACAGCTTCACAGGAGGATTCTCAAGAGATTCTACCACTAGATCCGCTAAATCATTAATAAACCCAGAATGGGTATCCAGGGCTGGCACCCGGTGAAAGTTTTCAATCCCCGATGCTTCAGCAAGCTCTCGATACTCGATGTCAATTTCCTGTAAAGTCTCGATATGTTCTGATACAAAACTAATCGGAACTACCAGCAAATCTTTCACCCCTTCAGACCCCAATTCCGCGATCGCATCTTCCGTATAGGGTTGGAGCCATTCCACTGGACCTACCCGACTCTGATATGCTAAAGTATGAGCATTCGGTCGATTCAGCGTCTTCATAATCCGGCCAGTGCAGTCCTCTATCTCCTGTTGGTAAGGGTCTCCCGCCTCTTCCACATAACTCAGGGGCACCCCGTGGGCGCTAAAGAAAATATGCACTTCATCAGGACGCGAGCACCTATCGAGTTCTTTAGCAATTAGATCCGCCATCGCTTGCAAGTAACCCGGACGATGATACCAGGAAGTAACAACCGTGTATTCCATCTGCTTTTCCAGAGTCGGGTCTTCTTGCCACAGTTTTTCTAACAGCCGGAAACTCGAACCACTGGTGCTAATCGAAAATTGGGGATACAATGGCAAAATCACCAGTTGCGAAACCTGGTCCCCCTTGATTGAGGCTAACGCCTCCTCCGTGAAAGGATGCCAGTAACGCATACCCACATAGACATTAGCCTCTACCCCTTTGACCCCTAAACATGCTTCGATCGCTTTCCCCTGCGCCTCTGTTATTCTACGTAAGGGAGAGCCACCACCTATTTCCTCATAATTTTTTCTGCGATTTTTTCGCTCGCATAGTAGAAATCATCCAAGCCAGCGGCTTTTGCAACCAGCGAAACGGCAAGCGAATAATTTCCGGATCGGAGAACAGATTGAATAGAAAGGGACGCACGTCCTCCGGTTTTTCCGGTCCCCCTAAATTTAGCAGTAAAACCCCAACACGACCCATAGCAGCTAAGTTTTCCTATTTTTTCATCTTTGTCCCTCATTTTAACAGTTGTCCGTTGCTCCGGACTTGTCTCCCCTGTCCGTTCACCATTTTCAAAAGCAATCGGCCCTCCTGGTGAAATCACACAAGAGAGCCGATTACTTTTGATAATAATTATCCTGGCACCGAGCTATTTTCCCGTCGGGTCACCCCGAGAGTATCGTCGCCGCTGCGATGTTTCACCTCCGAGTTCGGGATGGTTCGGCGTGGTTCCACCGCGCCATAGCACCAGGAATGCTTTTTTGGGTTTAGGAGAACCCTCAAGACTGCATAGCAACAATTCACATCTGACATTCTTTTAGATCAAGCCCTCGGTCTATTAGTACGTCTCGGCTTCACACATTACTGCGCTTCCACCTGACGCCTATCTACGGATGTTCTTTCCGTGACCTTACCCACTTAACATGGTGAGAGCACTCATCTTGAGGTGGGCTTCCCACTTAGATGCTTTCAGCGGTTATCCGCTCCGCACTTGGCTACCCTGCGTTTACCGTTGGCACGATAACAGGTACACCAGCGGTGCGTTCTCCTCGGTCCTCTCGTACTAGAGGAGACTCCTCTCAATGCTCTTACGCCTGCACCGGATATGGACCGAACTGTCTCACGACGTTCTGAACCCAGCTCACGTACCGCTTTAATGGGCGAACAGCCCAACCCTTGGGACGTACTTCCGCCCCAGGTTGCGATGAGCCGACATCGAGGTGCCAAACCTCCCCGTCGATGTGAACTCTTGGGGGAGATCAGCCTGTTATCCCTAGAGTAACTTTTATCCGTTGAGCGACGGCCATTCCACTCTGTGCCGTCGGATCACTAAGGCCGTGTTTCCACCCTGCTCGACTTGTTTGTCTCGCAGTCAAGCTCCCTTTTGCCTTTACACTCGCCGGCTGATTTCCGTCCAGCCTGAGGGAACCTTTGCGCGCCTCCGTTACCTTTTTGGAGGCGACCGCCCCAGTCAAACTGCCCACCTGAAACTGTTCCCCAGCCGGTTTACGGCTGTTGGTTAGAATTCTAGCCTCGCTAGAGTGGTATCTCACCGATGGCTCTGTTCCCCCCACAAGGTGAACTTCTACGCCTCCCACCTATCCTGCGCAAGCCAAGCCCGAACCCAATTCCAGGCTACAGTAAAGCTTCATAGGGTCTTTCTGTCCAGGTGCAGGTAGTCCGTATCTTCACAGACATTCCTATTTCGCCGAGCCTCTCTCCGAGACAGCGCCCAGATCGTTACGCCTTTCGTGCGGGTCGGAACTTACCCGACAAGGAATTTCGCTACCTTAGGACCGTTATAGTTACGGCCGCCGTTCACCGGGGCTTCAGTCGTCAGCTTCACCGTAAGGCTGACCAACTTCCTTAACCTTCCGGCACTGGGCAGGCGTCAGCCCCCATACCTCGTCTTGCGACTTCGCGGAGACCTGTGTTTTTGGTAAACAGTCGCCTGGGCCTCTTCACTGCGACCCCCATTTCTGAGGGCACCCCTTCTCCCGAAGTTACGGGGCCATTTTGCCGAGTTCCTTAGAGAGAGTTATCTCGCGCCCCTTGGTATTCTCTACCTCCCTACCTGTGTCGGTTTCGGGTACAGGCAGTCCTAGCAATAGTGTTTAGAGCTTTTCTTGGAAGCTCGATCTCGTCCCACTTCGCCGCCGTAGCAGCTCGTACTCGCAGCTCGACTCCGGATGTTTTCCCCATCCCTCTACGCCTTGCTTGCTTGAACCGGTAACCATCGTCCGGCTGGTCTTGACCTTCTCCGTCCCTCTGCACCTACTAGCACCGGTACGGGATTGTTGACCCGTTGTCCATCGACTACGCCCTTCGGCCTCGCCTTAGGTCCTGACTAACCCTCCGCGGACGAGCCTGCCGGAGGAACCCTTAGGGTTTCGGGGCTAGGGATTCTCACCCTAGTTTGCGCTACTCAAGCCGACATTCTCACTTCCGTACTGTCCACAGCTGCTTGCCGCTACTGCTTCTCCCTATACGGAACGCTCCCCTACCGATTGTTTTCACAATCCCACAGCTTCGGTATACTGCTTAGCCCCATTCATTTTCGGCGCGGGAGCCCTTGACCAGTGAGCTATTACGCACTCTTTCAAGGATTGCTGCTTCTAGGCAAACCTCCTGGTTGTCTAAGCACCCCCACCTCCTTTCTCACTTAGCAGTCATTTTGGGACCTTAGCTGGTGGTCTGGGCTGTTTCCCTCTTGACGATGAAGCTTATCCCCCACCGTCTCACTGGCTGAGCAATACATCTGGTATTCTGAGTTTGTCTCGATTTGGTACCGCTCTCGCAGCCCGCACCGAAACAGTGCTTTACCCCCAGATTTGACCTCAACCGCTGCGCCTCAACGCATTTCGGGGAGAACCAGCTAGTTCCGGGTTCGATTGGCATTTCACCCCTAACCACACCTCATCCGCCGATTTTTCAACATCGGTCGGTGCGGACCTCCACAAGGTGTTACCCTTGCTTCATCCTGGACATGGTTAGATCACCCGGGTTCGGGTCTATAAACGATGACTATACGCCCTTTTCAGACTCGCTTTCGCTTTGGCTTCGACTTTCACCGTCTTAACCTGCCATCGCCTATAAGTCGCCGGCTCATTCTTCAACAGGCACACGGTTAGACGTTTAATCGTCCTCCCATTGCTTGTAAGCTGACGGTTTCATGTTCTTTTTCACTCCCCTCCCGGGGTTCTTTTCACCTTTCCCTCGCGGTACTCGTTCGCTATCGGTCACACAGTAGTTTTTAGCCTTACCAGGTGGTCCTGGCTGATTCACACGGGATTCCACGTGCCCCGTGCTACTCGGGATTCAGCTGGGGATTTTGTTCTTTTGACTACAGGACTTTCACCTTCTCGGGTGCAGTTTTCAACTGCTTCGTCTAGTCCGCCATCTCCCGTGGTGCTGTCCCACTACCCCACTAGCTTATAGCTAGTGGTTTAGGCTGTTCCCGCTTCGCTCGCCGCTACTAGGGGAATCGCTTTTGCTTTCTTTTCCTCGGGCTACTAAGATGTTTCAGTTCGCCCGGTTCGCTCTTTCCTGCCTATATATTCAGCAGGTAGTACAAAGGGTTGCCCCATTCGGACATCTCCGGATCTCAGCTTGCTTCCAGCTCCCCGAAGCGTTTCGTCGGTAGCCACGTCCTTCTTCGCCTCTGTGTGCCTAGGTATCCACCGTCAGCCCTTTTTAGCTTGATCTTTTTAATGTCTGTGATAGATTTCTCTACCTGGTTTGTTGCTATGCAGTTTTCAAGGTTCTCATGCTGGATTTTCCCTCCAGCAGGCTCACTCGTCCAATCACGGATATGAGTTGCTGAAGTTTTTCTCGTAGGGCGGATATTCTGCCCGCTCTTAGTGGAGGTAAGCGGACTCGAACCGCTGACTTCTGCCTTGCAAAAGCAGCGCTCTACCAACTGAGCTATACCCCCACTTTTCTCTTTTTTTCAGCTGGGCCATCCTGGACTTGAACCAGGGACCTCACCCTTATCAGGGGTGCGCTCTGACCACCTGAGCTAATAGCCCATCGCCGAACCCAACCTAGTTTGAAAGCTAATGCTTTTTTTGACCTCGACCGACCTGGGATTGCTTGTGCCTCACCTAAGAAATTCTTGCTTTCGGTGTGCCAAGTTGGTCTCCCTGTAAAGGAGGTGATCCAGCCACACCTTCCGGTACGGCTACCTTGTTACGACTTCACCCCAGTCATCAGCCCTACCTTCGGCATCCTCCTCCTCGAAAGGTTGGAGTAATGACTTCGGGCGTGGCCAACTTCCATGGTGTGACGGGCGGTGTGTACAAGGCCCGGGAACGAATTCACCGCAGTATTCTGACCTGCGATTACTAGCGATTCCTCCTTCACGCAGGCGAGTTGCAGCCTGCGATCTGAACTGAGGCAGGGTTTTCGGGATTAGCTCACTTTCGCAAGTTGGCTGCCCTCTGTCCCCACCATTGTAGTACGTGTGTCGCCCAGGACGTCAGGGGCATGCTGACTTGACGTCGTCCCCACCTTCCTCCGGTTTGTCACCGGCAGTCTCTCTAGAGTTCCCAACTTAATGATGGCAACTAAAGACGAGGGTTGCGCTCGTTGCGGGACTTAACCCAACATCTCACGACACGAGCTGACGACAGCCATGCACCACCTGTGTTCGCGTTCCTTTCGGCACTCCGAGGTTTCCCCCAGATTCGCGACATGTCAAGCCCTGGTAAGGTTCTTCGCGTTGCATCGAATTAAACCACATACTCCACCGCTTGTGCGGGCCCCCGTCAATTCCTTTGAGTTTCACGCTTGCGCGCGTACTCCCCAGGCGGGATACTTAACGCGTTGGCTCCGATACAGCACGGGTCGATACGTGCTACACCTAGTATCCATCGTTTACGGCTAGGACTACAGGGGTATCTAATCCCTTTCGCTCCCCTAGCTTTCGTCCCTCAGTGTCAGTTTCGGCCCAGTAGAGCGCTTTCGCCACCGGTGTTCTTCCAGAGATCTACGCATTTCACCGCTACACCTGGAATTCCCTCTACCCCTACCGCACTCTAGCCCTGCAGTTTCCACTGCCTTTCCACAGTTAAGCTGTGGTCTTTGACAGCAGACTTACCTGGCCACCTACGGACGCTTTACGCCCAATGATTCCGGATAACGCTTGCCTCCTCCGTATTACCGCGGCTGCTGGCACGGAGTTAGCCGAGGCTGATTCGTCAGGTACCGTCATAATTTCTTCCCTGACAAAAGAGGTTTACAACCCAAAGGCCTTCCTCCCTCACGCGGTCTTGCTCCGTCAGGCTTTCGCCCATTGCGGAAAATTCCCCACTGCTGCCTCCCGTAGGAGTCTGGGCCGTGTCTCAGTCCCAGTGTGGCTGCTCATCCTCTCAGACCAGCTACTGATCGTCGCCTTGGTAGGCTTTTACCCCACCAACTAGCTAATCAGACGCGAGCTCATCTTCTGGCGATTAATCTTTCACCCGTAGGCACATCCGGTATTAGCAGTCGTTTCCAACTGTTATCCCCGACCTGAAGGCAGATTCTCACGTGTTACTCACCCGTCCGCCACTAAGTCCGAAGACTTCGTTCGACTTGCATGTGTTAAGCAGACCGCCAGCGTTCATCCTGAGCCAGGATCAAACTCTCCGTGATAATACAGATGCCGTTTGCGGCTCTTTCTCTTACTATAGTTACTAGGTTTCCCCAGAAACTTAATTTTCTTTGACGAGGTACTTAAGCTTCTTAGCTTTCAAACTATTTTCTTTTCTAGGTTCGGTCCGCCTTGGGAGCGCCGCTTCAGGGCGACCTCTCTTTTGGGCACTTCTCTAATCTAACAACTAGATTTCCCAGTGTCAACCCCTTTTTCAAGTTTTTGGAAAACTTTTTTTTCCCATATCTCTGAAATGCTTTCTGGGTAAGGGTTTGAGGCGATAAAATTTTTCTGAAAAAAGCGAAAAAAGTTCCCGAGGCGGTTGAAATACTTGATTAATCGCCGGTGAAACCCCCTGGGAGAAATCATGGTTTCTGGAGGATGTTAGTAGGTAATAACTCACGAATTCTGCCCTCAAGGGACCCAAAATGCTGATGGCCCGAGGTAAGTAGCCGGTGAAAAGACGAGAAAAACTCCTCAGATTGCCGGTGGTGATGGGATTGTTATAGCTTCTGGACCGGTATGTGCTCTGAGTCAGACCGGTGCTCTCTCCGGAGGGGCGAGGGCCTTCGGATGGTCAATAAGTCTGAAAAGGTTGACCAGGTAAGGGTTTGAGGCGATAAAATTTTCCTGAAAAACAGCCCAAAAAGTTCCGGAGGCAGTTGATATGCTGGATAAATCGCCGGTTTTACCCCCTTGGCTAGGCTTGGACCCTCTCCTGAAATCATGGTTGCTGGAGGATATTGGTAGGGGCGATCGCACGACTTCGGCGCTCAAGGGACCAGAAATGATGGTGGCCCGAGGGGAGTGGGTGGCGAAAGCACCAGGAACGATCGCAGGATTGCCGGTGGCGGAGCGGGTGTTCCAGCTTTTGGACCGGGATGTCAGGTTTGAGGCAATGGTAGCAGAGGGTGACCGGTGCTCTCCAGGAGAGGCGATCGCCTGCCTGTCCGGTGGGTTAGAGGCATTATTAATGGGAGAACGGGTGGCCTTGAATCTGGTGATGCGCTTGAGTGGCATTGCGACCCTCACCCGCCAGTATGTGGAGCAAATAGCTGACTTACCGGCGATGCTGGTGGATACCCGCAAAACAACGCCAGGGTTGAGGGTGCTGGAAAAGTATGCTGCGGCTGTAGGCGGGGCCAGAAATCATCGCATGGGTCTGGATGATGCTGTGATGATTAAGGATAATCATATTGTAGCTGCCGGTAGTATCACAGAGGCGATCGCCCGCATTCGAGCCCAAATCCCCTTTCCTCTAACAATAGAAGTAGAGACGGAAAACCTCGAACAGGTGGAGGAGGCAAAGCACTCTTCTGCGGATATCATCATGCTGGACAATATGCCACTAGATAGGATGAGTCAGGCGGTGCAGCTGATTCGCCAGAGGGATGACCGGATTAAAATCGAAGCTTCTGGTAACGTCACCCTAGAAACTGTCCGGGCTGTGGCGGAAACTGGGGTAGACTACATTTCAACCAGTGCTCCAATTACTCGCTCCAGTTGGCTGGATTTGAGTATGCGGCTATCCCGCGAAGGACTCTCTGGGGATGAGGTGAGGCCCGATACGCAGTGCACGCGCAGGGCCCCCTACGCTACGCGAGAAGCGCTAGAACTATGAACTCGACGATCGAACTACTGAAAACTAGATTTGAGCAGGCTTTGATTACTGCTTTTGGTGAAGAGTTGGCAGGATGTGACCCAATGGTAGTGCCAGCAAGTAATCCGAAGTTTGGTGATTACCAGTCGAATGTGGCCATGTCTCTGACGAAGCAACTCAAGCAAAAGCCCAGAGATATCGCCCAAAAGCTGGTAGAACATCTAGAGATTTCTGACTTGTGCGCACCGCCGTCAATTGCGGGCCCCGGTTTCATTAATCTTACTCTCCAACCGGCCTACTTGGAAGCCCAGCTGAATACTATATATATAGATGCACGACTGGGGGTGGCACCGGTGAAAAAGCCCCAGCGGGCGATCGTGGATTTTTCTAGCCCCAATATTGCTAAGGAGATGCATGTCGGTCACCTGCGCTCTACTATTATTGGGGATTGCATTGCCCGGATTTTGGAATTTCGGGGTCACGAGGTTCTGCGACTCAATCATGTCGGGGACTGGGGCACTCAGTTCGGGATGCTGATCTCTTATCTGCGGGAAGCTTACCCACAGGCCCTGACGACTGCTGATGCCCTGGACTTGGGAGATTTAGTTACCTTTTACAAGCAGGCTTTGCACCGGTTCGACGCCGATGAGGCATTTAAGGAAACTTCCCGCCAAGAAGTGGTACAACTACAAGCTGGTGCGGAAGATACCCGTCGGGCCTGGCAGTTGCTCTGCGACCAGTCCCGGCGAGAGTTTCAGGTGATTTACGATCGCCTGGGGTGCAGTTGGCGGAACGGGGAGAGTCTTTCTATAATCCGTTGTTACCGGCTGTGGTGGCAGACCTGGATCGGCTGGGTTTGCTTGAAGAGGATGCTGGTGCCCAGTGCGTTTTTCTGGAAGGCTTTACTAATAAGGCTGGCTCGCCATTACCCTTGATCGTCCAAAAGTCGGATGGAGGCTATAATTACGCTACTACAGATTTGGCAGCCTTACGCTATCGGATAGGCGAAGACGGAGCTGATAGGATTATCTATGTTACAGATGCCGGTCAGGCTGCTCACTTTGCTCAGGTGTTTCAGGTAGCACGACGTGCTGGTTGGCTGACGGAACAGGTAGATGTGGTTCATGTTCCTTTTGGTCTCGTCCAGGGAGAAGATGGTAAGAAGCTGAAAACTCGTTCCGGGGAAACTGTGCGACTGCGGGATTTGTTGGATGAGGCGATCTCCCGGGCAGGGGCTGACCTAGAATCTAGACTGGCGGCAGAAGATTGCGCTGCGCGCACGCTACGCGAACGCACCGAAACTGAGGATTTTAAAGCTCAGGTGGCCAAAGTAGTGGGCCTGAGTGCAGTTAAATACGCCGATCTGAGTCAGAACCGCACTAGCAATTACATCTTTAGCTACGACAAGATGCTCTCCCTGCAAGGAAATACGGCACCTTATCTACTTTATGCCTATGTCCGGATTCAGGGGATTAGTCGTAAGGGTGAGATTGACTTTTCCCAACTGGGAGAGGATAGGAAAACGAAAGTTCTATTGTCAGAACCGACTGAGTTGGTGCTGGCGAAGCATTTGTTGCAACTGTCGGAAGTTATCCTTGCTGTGGAAGCTGATTTAATGCCTAACCGCCTGTGTCAATATTTATTTGCGCTCTCTCAGAAGTTTAATCAGTTTTACGATCGCTGTCCAGTACTGAAAGCAGTAGAACCCCAGGGGACTTCCCGCTTGCTGCTGTGCGACCTGACCGCGAGAACCTTGAAGTTGGGGTTATCTTTGTTGGGCATTTCGGTGTTGGAGAGGATGTAATACCAACTGGGGGTAAGGACTAAAGTCCTTACTACAAACCTGCAAGGACTAAAGTCCTTACTACAAACCTGCAAGGACTAAAGTCCTTACTACAAACCTGCAAGGACTAAAGTCCTTACTACAAACCTGCAAGGACTAAAGTCCTTACTACAAACCTGCAAGGACTAAAGTCCTTACTACAAACCTGCAAAGACTAAAGTTCTTATTACAAACCAGTCTGTAGAATATGAACCAGCGAGCACTGTTTTTTGTCAATCGTCTCTCTCGCCAAGGCAGGAAAAACCGCATAGAGGCGATCGTCCACCTGCGCCGATACGGCTTTGAACTGGTGGAAGAACCGGTATCTAACCCCGGGGAAATACCGGAACTGATTCGTCAGCACCAGAATAAGGTGGATTTGGTGATTATTGGTGGTGGCGATGGTACCATGAATACGGCTGTAGACGCTCTGGTTGATACCCAGCTGCCCTTGGGCATTTTTCCCATGGGCACTGCTAATGACTTGGCCCGGACCTTAAAAATCCCCCTGTCTATACCGGCAGCTTGCCAGACGATCGCTACGGGTCAAACACATTATATAGACTTGGGTTGGGTAAATGGAAAGCATTACTTTAATGTTGCTAGTATGGGACTGTCTGTCAACATCACCCGCAGTCTGAATAAACGAGTCAAGCGGCGCTGGGGCATTCTCGCCTATGCGATCGCCGCTATACAGGTGCTGGCCAGATCGCGCCCTTTTCGAGCCGAAATTCGCTGTAATGGCCAGTCTATCCAAGTGAAAACAGTGCAAATTGCTGTCGGAAACGGGCTATATTATGGGGGAGGCATGGCGATCGCCTCCGATGCGGCGATAGACGACCAGCGTTTGGACCTCTACAGTCTGGGAATTAACCACTGGTGGGAGATGTTTCCCTTACTGCCTGCTTTAAGGCAAGGACTTCTGGGGAATATAGATAATGTTTTCACTCTAGAAGGCACAGAAATGGAAGTGTTAACTAAGAAGCCTATTTCTATCAATACAGATGGTGAAATCACTACTAAAACTCCCGCCCACTTCCGAGTCATCCCTCGGATTCTACCAGTTTTAGTCCCCAGTTCGAGATCGTAATCACTGACGAGGCGACCGTTCCCAGGCTTCGCCGTGGGAACGAGTTGTTGTCCCAGGCCCTATGCCCCATAGCCCTTGATGTACCTGAAAACGCTGCACCTCAGACATTTTCGTAACTACCTGGATCAACAAGTTGGCTTTGACGCTGCCAAAATTATCTTAGTGGGGGATAATGCTCAGGGAAAGTCGAATCTCCTGGAAGCTGTGGAATTACTCTCAACTCTCAGATCTCACCGTACTTCCCGCGATCGGGATTTGATCTGGCACTCCCAGGATAAAGGTTCCCAGTCTGCTAGCGGGCAAATAACTGGCAGTTTGGAGCGACAGACAGGCTCAGTGGACCTCAAACTCCTCCTCCGCAGCAACGGACGCCGAACTGTTGCCCTCAATGACGAATCCCTGCGGCGGCAGATGGATTTCTTGGGCGTTCTGAATGTGGTACAATTCTCTAGCCTCGATCTGGAACTGGTGCGCGGTAGTCCCGAACGGCGTCGCACCATGCTGGATACTTTGTTGACCCAGCTGGAACCAGTCTATGCCCATTTTTTGGCACAATACAACCAAGTGTTGCGCCAGCGCAACAAACTCTTAAAAAAAATGCTGTCTGAACCTGATTTAACTCAGTCAGACGAATTGGCAGTTTGGGATGCTCAACTGGCGACTATTGGTTCTCGTTTGATGCGGCGTCGCGCGAGGGTAATAGAACGGCTGGCCCCCATTGCTGTTGCTTGGCACGACTCCATTAGTGGTTCTCAAGAGGTGCTCGAGGTGCAGTACGCCCCTAATGTCCCCTGGCCAGGTGACTCCCGTTCCCCTCCAGCAGAAGTACAGCAAGCTTTTTTGGAGAAAATTCAGCAAAGGGCTATGGCGGAAAAGTACCAGGGGACATCTCTCGTTGGTCCTCACCGCGATGAAGTAGAGTTGACGATAGACGATACCCCGGCGCGGCAATATGGTTCCCAGGGACAACAACGGACCCTGGTGCTGGCTTTGAAGCTGGCCGAACTGAAATTGATTTCCGAGGTCGTGGGTGAGTCCCCCCTGCTGTTGCTGGATGACGTGCTGGCTGAACTGGACTTAAACCGGCAAAATCAACTGCTGGAGGCGATCGGCGATCGCTTTCAAACCCTGATCGCTACCACCCACCTGGGGGCCTTTGATGCGGCGTGGCTGCAAAATTGCCAAATTCTTTTGGTCCAGGCAGGGCAGATCCAGCCCTTGATGAGTGTTTAACTACATTATCCCTGGTCTAGTGGTTCCAAATCTGCCCAATCCCTGGAACTGATTTGGCATTTTCAATCTCAAATAGAACATGCGTGATTTACCGGTAGGCTCTGGAGCTGGACAACCCCTAACGGGGTTCGCGATCGACTTAAGCTTAGTTTGGACTTGACCTAAGGGAGGTAATTTGATGAGTGATATCTCACAAGACGAAATGCGCGATAGACTGGGAAATGTTGACCAAATTCGCGATCTGCTGTTCGGTAAGCAGCAGCGAGACTATGAAACTCGCCTGAATAAGCTAGAGTCAAGCTTGTCTGCTCTCCAGCAGGAAATGCGCGATCGCCTGAATCAACTCAACGATACTCTCTCGACAGAACTGCGGTCAACTATGTATTCTCTGGAGAAAAAAATCCAGTATATCAGCATAACGACCCATGAAGAACTCACAGATATGAGGCAATATCTAGAAGGGAAGGACAAGAATGTATCGGAGAGTATCGATTCCCTAAATAAGCTGATTGGGTCTCAGATTAACTCGGTGAAGGCAGAAGTAAATCAAGCTCAAGAAAAGCTAGAAAAAGATATTCAGAGTCTCAAGAATGAAATTGTCGATAAACTGGAAAAACGCTTGTCTGGTTTAACGGAAAGCAAGGTGGCGGGAGGGAGGGGAATATCTGGCAGAAATACTGTTTGAGATGTGCATGCGGGTAAAGAAAAATGAATTTCTCCCGGAGCTGGAAGGGTCAGGAGATTATAATGTGAAAGCAGATTTAGGCGTTGCACAATTACGGGATGATTTAAATAGGTACCGGTACAGAATTATAACGTCGATAGTGCAATAATAACTTAATTGAAAGCCTCAACATTTCTTCCGACTTTGAGTAACATAATGTTTTTCTTTTTAATCGAGCTAGATAATGTCTTAATCGACAATTTTCACATTCAACACGGGTCATGTAGGTTTTGCTGACTATATGGTCAATATATTCAATAAACATTGGATAAACAGGCCATCCATCAGTAACGTATAAAAAGCATTGCCAACATTTTCTAATATCCCACATAGGCTTAAAAGTTTCTGCAGAACGATCGCCTAATACCCATGTTATAATCCCTGGCTTGAAATGATTTACGACTGTCCATAGCCACTTTTTATTCTTTTTTTCATTGACATAAGTATGCAACTCGTCAATTTCTGCAACCTCCGGAATATCGTAGTTTTCAGGGATTGACGGTAATTCTTTAGCTGCCTGTTTTACCCAATCAATTTGAGTATTATGGCTGACACCAGTTATCCTTTCAATACCTCGAAATCCATTGCCATTAACGTACATTGTCAAACAATTTTTCTTGACATCTTCTGAATAACCGCGCGGATAATAATGTTCGAGAAACTGGCGACGACAATCCTTACAAATTAAATTCTGTTTGCCGCGTCTGTGACCATTTTTATTGATGTTTTCAGAACCACATCTGGGACATTTCATGTTCGACTCCTTTAGCTAATTCTTTCGCCTTACTATCCATGATAACACATATTATGACTAGGTCGAAAACAAACATCATACTATACATAAATTCTGACTGTAAAATTGCAGATTATCATAATCTGCAATAACCCATCATCCCGAAAATGTGCAACGCCCAGATTTATTGTTACCAGAACAAAAATAAACCCATGGGGTGATTTCACAAGCAGGTGGCAAGGTGACACAAGTAGAACAAATGCTGCTATAATGGTTGATTGAACAACCAAAGGGTAGGGATGGCGGCTTATGGCGACCTCAAAACAAAATCAGGCCAGCAAGAGTAAACAGGATGGGTTGCTGTCGGATCGGAAGGCAGCAGCTCATCTGGAAGGTTTGGTGAGTTTGTTGCTGGGCTTGGAATTTACTAATCAGCAGTCATCACTGGCAAAAGAGTCGTCAGACCAGTACTCAGCAGGCTCGCAAGCAGGGCGCTCGTCATATGAAGGGATGTTAAAGTCCGATCGGGACAGACCTGGGACTGAGAAGGGAGTAGGAACTGGCGTCCCCTGGGAGCGCTACTGGCACGTTCCCGGGCAGAGTCGTGGGAACGAGGGAGGGGACGCTGCAGGCTCATACGCAACGGGGCGGTCCGAAAAAATATGGCAGTTGGGCACGGAAGATGGGGCTGTGGGGTTACGTAGTTACGTAGGAGATGAGACAAAGGCCCCTAACCAAGGGGAAAGACAGCCAGACCGACAGCGATCAACTGCTACTCCAGATAATTCAGTCCATCAGGCGGTATCTGCGGCAACAGGGTCAAGCTATTCTCAACAGCCAGGAGATAATGAGATAGGAAAAGCCCTGGAAGCTTTAAGCAGTCTGTTATTGGGCACGACCCAAACCCCCCCCGCAGCGCCAGCAGGTAGAAAAAAGTGGCAGTCAGTCATCGGAATCATTATCCTCAGAAGGATTACTGGTGATGCAGGCGGAATTAGAAGGTGCATCAATCCAACATCGCCGTAAAAGTTGGTCATCACCAGAAGTGGCCTCGGAAATATTGGTGACAGAGGATAAATTAGTTAGGCCATATTCCCAGAGGACTCCCATAAGAGAGTCAGATGAACGCTCAGAGGATCGATCTGCTTCCCAAGTGAGCGCAGAGTATGATGTAGAAAATGTCGAAAATTTAGCGGCTTCCCTGGAAGCTCTAGGAAACCTATTAACTGGGCGTCTCAAACAAGAAAAACAACCATCACAAGAGCCAGGAGCAAAACAAAAGGTAGAAAAAGCAGTAAGTAGATCGGTGGCAAGCGAGATAGAGGAGGTATCAGAAAGACAGCAGTCCGAATCAGAAGGAGATTCATCGGTTCGACTTCGCTCACCGCAAGCAGCAGAGATATCGGTCGCAAGCGAAAATGCGGCTGAAAGGACAGGGATATCCTCGGAGGAGATATCCGAAAGTAAACCAGCAGAACCAGAAGTAGAGACTTTAATCAAGACCGCAGCAAGTTCCCTAGGAACTATAGCAGGGTTAGAATCGGATGATTTGCGTGCAGTAATTGCCAAGATAGAACAAAAATTGGCAGATGTTGAGCGTCAAACAGGGGTAATAAATCCATTGATGCCTTTGGTGTCTGAACTGGTGGGCATGGATCTGACCATATCCCAAGAAGAAAGTATTCGGGTAATTGTACCGATAATAGATAAGGTAATTGAGCAACGAAGTAGAGAGGACAGGGAAGCAATGAGTGCGGCCCTGGCAGATTTACTGCCAGGAGCAATTTCTAAACAGATCCAAAACTCTCCAGAGGAAATAGCGAAGGCGATCGGGCCGGAAATGAGTGCTGCAATCAAAGAGCAGAGGAGAGTTCAGCGAGACTCGATCTCGGAAGCACTGGCCCCAGAAATGGGTAGGGCCATAAAAGCCCAAATATTGCTCGAACGAGACTCGATGGTGGATGCTCTGTATCCTGTGATAGGCAGCACGATTTCTAAATACATGGCCGACGTGATTCGCTCTATTAATGAAAAGGTGGAAAATGCTCTATCTCCAGAGGGTATTAAACGCAAGATTCGGGCTAATATGCAAGGAGTATCAGAGGCGGAATTGATTCTCCAGGAGTCAAAACCATTTGCGACTCAGGCGGTATTTTTAATTCACAAAGAATCAGGTCTAGTGATAGCAGAAGCGCAACCGGAATCAGAACAGAGACTGGAGTCGGAAATGGTGGCGGGAATGCTGACAGCGATCCGCAGTTTTGTCAACGATTGTATCGTGCAGTCGGGGGAAATGTCAGAACTGGATGCGATCGACTATGGAGAATCGAAAATTATATTGGAAGTGGCGGGATACTCATACCTAGCAGTGGTAGTCAAGGGCGAACCCTCTAAGCAGTTTATCGCTCAGATCCGGCAAACACTGGGCACCATTGTACAGCGTTACGGTAAACAGGTTGAAGAATTTGATGGGGATTCGGCGACAGTGCCAGAGGAAGTAGTACATTGTCTAGAAAAACTACTGCAAACTGGCTCAAAAGATAAAGCCTCTAAGCCTCCTCTGACATTGCTGATGGTGGGACTAGCAGTATTGAGTGCGGTGCTACTACCTTGGGGAATTCATCAGCATCGCTCCAGTATAGACCGGCTTCTAGAGGAGCAAACGACGGCGGCCTTAGCCTCAGCACCGGAATTATCCGTATATAACATCGCGGCATCCGCTTCAAAAGGGACTTTGATCCTGAAAGGACGAGTGCCAAATCAGCATCTGCGCTTAAAAGCAGAGGCGATCGCCAAAAATAAGGTGCCAGCGGTGGAGGTAGACAATCAAATAATCGCTGTAGAGGTGCCGCCAGACCCGGTGTTGGCAGCGAAAGAAGTGGAACGGGTGACAAAAATGCTCAATCAAAGGGAGAGGGTCTCGATTTCAACCCTTTACGAGGCGGGGAATGTGACGGTGCAGGGAACGGTGTTTGAGGTGGAAGATGCTCAGCAAATTCCTCAGGCACTTGAGGAAATTCCCGGGGTGAGCAGTGTCTTCAGCACGTTAAAATTAAAGGTAAATCCCCTTGATAGCCGGCTATACTTTGATTTGGGATCGGCAGAGTTAGACCCAGGATCTCGGTCTGGCAAACTGGCGAAGATTAAGGAGTTTATGGATGAATATCCAGAAATCCATCTGATGGTGATAGGTCATAGTGAGAAAATTGGTTCTCGGACGAAAAACCAGCAGTTGTCTCTCCAGCGGGCGCTCGTCGTGAAAAGGGCTCTGGAAAGTATGGGGGTGGCTCCACGGCGATTGCAAGTTTTTGGAACGGCAAAATCACCGCCGGATGTGAAGGCTTCTTCACCGCCAGAGTTGAGTAGATGTGTTAGATTTGAAATGTTTATGCCAGTAGGGAAAGAGAGTAGGTAGAGGATGATATCAAAAAAAATATGTATGATAGGTGACTTTAGTGTGGGAAAGACGATCCTGATTCGCAGGTTTGTAGACCGCCAGTTTAGTGATAAGTATCTGTCAACGGTGGGGGTGAAAATATCCCGGAAGGCGGTAGAAGTAATTGGAGAAAAGGGGGAGCAGAAAGATTTGCATCTGCTAATATGGGATATAGAAGGTCAGACAAAATTTAAGGCGATCGCTCCTAGTTATTTGCTGGGGGCTAAGGGGGCAATCATAGTTGTTGATGTCAGTCGCCCGGAAACGATAGAAAGTCTGCCAGAGCATATTAAGCTATTTTTATCAGTCAATCAGAAAGGGTTCATGATAATTGCTTTGAATAAAGCAGACTTGATTGATTCAGAAAAAATGGAAAAAATATTGCAAGCCAACAAATTTGCCGATCGAGAACAAGTGCTAGGGATATTTCCGACGTCGGCAAAGACGGGTGCTAACGTGGATCAAATATTTGCAGATTTAGCCACCAAGATGATGGGATAGCGATGAATGAGAAGGCAAATCAACTATTAGTACCGGGCCATATGGAGTATATGGTTTTGGACAAAAACCTGGTAATCCAAACAATCTCTGCAAATTTAGTCCGGTTTGTGGAGGTTGCAGAACAGGTGTCAAGAGGGTCCAAGATTATTGTGGGTTTCCCGGAACTGATAGGAGTAGAAGACCTGCTGATAGCTGTGCTAGAAGGACAGCAGGAGAGTTTTGACTTAAAAGGAATTGCTCGTACTGACGCTCAGGGGAATAATATATATAGACCTATATTGTATCCAGGAAAAAAATAAAGAGAAGCAAGATAAAAAGTTAATTCTATTTTTGGAGGATGTAACAGAAAGAATGATGTTGGAACAAAGGCTAGTACAAGCAACTAACGAAACAAATATATTATTAAATGCATTAGGCCAAAAGCAAAAATATATAAATCATCTGATCGCGTCAATTCCAGATCCGTTATTAGTAACAACAGAAAAAGTAAAAATAAAGAGGATAAATAAAGCGGCAAAAGAGTTGTTTGGATATGAGGAGGAAGAATTGATTAATCAGCCGATTTCAAAGATTCTGGGAGAGGATAATTTATTACTGCAAGGAATTCAGTATGGGGCTTTATCTGATGGAGAATTATTGAATAATATAGAAGTAAATTGTCAGACAAAAAGAGGAGAAGGGATTTCTGTAGCCTTTTCCTGCTCGGCTATTCAGACGGAGATAGAAGACTTACAGGATTTGATCTATGTGGGTAGGGATATCACAAGGAGTCAGCGTGCCCAACAACGTCTGGTGGCCCAGTATACCACAACTAGGATCTTGTCAGAGTCGGCGACTCTTGCCCAGGCGATACCGAAACTTTTGCAAGCAATTTGTGAGAGCATGGAGTGGGATATAGGGGAATTCTGGAGACCAACCAAAGATGAAGAGGAAGAGATAACAGAGAATCTCAATCTCCAAAAATACCAGGAAAAAGATAATTCCCAATACCTAAGATGTGTAGAGAGTTGGGTACGGCCATCGGTAAATATACCAGAATTTAGAGCGATGGCTAAGTTGATAACAATGCCCCGGGGAGTGGCATTGCAGGGCAAAATTTGGGCAAGTTGTTCCTCACAATGGATTAAGGATGTGGCCGACGATGGCTCGCTGACCCGCTCCAAGATAGCTGCTAAAGAGGGACTGCACCCGGCATTTGGGTTTCCGATCAAAAGCGATGGTGAAGTATTGGGGGTGATTAGTTTCTATAGCAAGGAAGAAAAAGAAATTGATGAAGATTTGCTGCAAACGACGGCAGCGATCGGGAGCCAGTTGGGAGAGTTTATTAAGCGTAAACGCGCAGAATTAGCTTTGCAAGAAAGCGAAGAAAGATATAGAGATTATTTGAAAATGCTAGCGATATGATTCAGAGTGTGGATGGAAGAATTTTGTATGTTAATAGTGCGTGGCGAGAGCGGCTGGGATATAGCGAAGAAGAAGTGGCGAAACTGAATTTATTTGATATAATTCATCCAGATTGTAAAGAGAAGGTGAGCGCTCGCTGGAAGCAAGTGATGTCAGGAGAAAAGGTGGGTCAATTGAAAGCGGAGTTGATTACGAAACAAGGAAATAAAATCTGGGTAGAAGGGAATGCAAACTGTAAGTTTGTAGAGGGAATAGCAGTTGCTAATCGTGGTATTTTTCGAGATATAACTAAGCGCATGCAAGCGGAAGAGGCATTGCGGCAAAGCGAAGCTAACCTGGCAGAAGCTCAAAAAATAGCCCATGTGGGTAGTTGGATATTTGATGTGGTCACTAAAACGATGAGTTGGTCAGATGAAATGTTCCGCATTTATGGTATGTACCCGAGATTGTCAGCACCGACTTATGCAGAACAGTTACAACATGTTCACTATCAAGACAGAAAAAAATGGGAAAAAAAGTTTAATAAGGCGATCGCAGATGGGGAAGCCTATGAATTAGACTTTAGAATTGTGCGACCAGATGGTTCCATCAGACATATTAATGGTCGGGGAGAATGTATTTGTAATGAGGCCGGAGTTGTCCAGCGGATATTAGGGACGGCGATCGACATAACTGAACGCAAGCAAATGAATGCGGCCCTGCGTTATCAAAAGCTGCAAACGGAACGATTATTACATAATATATTGCCAGCGAGAATTGCAGAACGCCTGAAAAAAGCTCAAAGCGCGATCGCGGAAAGCTTTAATGATGTGACGGTGATGTTTGCTGATATCGTAGGCTTTACAGAAATTTCGGCTCGGATATCGCCGACGGAACTGGTAGAACTGCTGAATCTGATTTTCTCGAAGTTCGATCGACTCAGTGAACTGCATGGGTTGGAGAAAATTAAGACGATCGGGGATGCTTATATGGTAGTAGGTGGTTTGCCCGTACCTCACAGTGACCACGCTGAGGCGATCGCGAAAATGGCCCTGGACATGCAAGAGGGTCTCTCTGAATTTAACGCGGAAAATGACGAAGCCTTGCAGATCCGCATTGGCATCAACAGTGGACCGGTGGTAGCAGGGGTGATTGGCACCAAAAAGTTCATTTACGACCTGTGGGGCGATACCGTTAACACTGCTAGCCGCATGGAATCTCATGGCATACCAGGAACCATTCAAGTCACTGCTTCTACCTATGAACTGCTACGGGATAAGTATCAGTTTACAGCACGGGGACCAATCAATATCAAAGGTAAAGGTGAAATGACTACCTATCTCCTCACTGGCCAACTCTCAGAAGCAGTACAGAGTGACCGGTGACCAGTGGTCAGTTGTATGAGAGGTAGGCGATCGGGACCATCGCTATAGCAGGTGATTTGGGAAAAGAGCAAAAATACGAAAGACGCTACACCGGTACGGTATAAGAGTTTAATGACGGTAACCAGTACATAGTGACCGGTAGACAGCAAACCAGACGGTGACCCATACTGTAAAGGAATCCAGCCACCGTGCATCGGCAGCAACAAGATAGAATAAGTCCAGCAATGCTTCTGGGCATCAGCGACGCGCTGACAATGGACAGGCGAGACGCTATGGACAGGCGTTCCGGCCCGTCTGACGCAACAAACAACGGACAATTGACAACTGGTAAGGAGAAAAGTAACGCATGGGCAAAGTAGTCGGCATTGACTTGGGGACAACTAACTCAGTGGTAGCTGTGATGGAAGGCGGCAAACCATTGGTAATTGCCAATGCAGAAGGGATGCGGACTACCCCCTCAGTGGTTGGCTTTAGCAAGGATCGGGAGTTAGTTGTCGGACAAATGGCACGGCGGCAGACGGTACTCAATCCTGAAAATACTTTCTACGCGGTGAAGCGATTTATTGGTCGCAGGTACGACGAACTCAGTCCAGAGTCCAAGCGTGTTCCCTATACTATCCGTCGGGATGAGGTGGGCAATATTAAAATTAAATGTCCCCGCCTGAAGAAGGACTTTGCCTCGGAAGAAATCTCGGCCATGATTCTGCGGAAGTTGGCAGATGATGCCAGTCGTTATCTGGGAGAACCAGTGACAGGTGCGGTGATTACCGTCCCTGCTTATTTTAATGACTCTCAGCGACAGGCGACCCGAGATGCGGGACGGATTGCTGGTTTGGAGGTGAAGCGGATTCTGAATGAACCGACGGCTGCATCTTTGGCCTATGGATTGGAACGCCGGGATTATCAGACTATTCTGGTTTTCGATTTGGGTGGGGGTACCTTTGATGTCTCGATCTTGGATGTCGGGGATGGGGTGTTTGAGGTGAAGGCTACTAGCGGCGACACCCAACTCGGAGGCAATGATTTTGATAAAAGGATTGTTGACTGGCTGGCCGAGCAGTTTATGGAAGCGGAAGGTATAGACTTGAGACGTCACGATCGCCAAGCTTTGCAACGCTTGCTGGAAGCTGCGGAAAAGGCTAAGATTGAACTATCTGGGGTCAGCGTGACAGACATCAATCTCCCCTTCATCACTGCTACGGCTGACGGCCCTAAGCATTTAGAAACCAGGCTGACCCGTTCTCAGTTTGAAGATTTATGCGGCGACTTGGTGAGTCGCCTGAGAAGACCGATTAAGCAAGCTTTACAGGATGCTGGTTTGAGTCCGGTGCAAATCGATGAAGTGGTTCTGGTTGGCGGTTCGACGAGGATTCCTTTAGTGCAACAGTTGGTGCGTAGCTTCATCGATAAAGAACCCAATCAAAATGTCAATCCCGATGAAGTGGTAGCTGTTGGTGCGGCAATTCAAGCTAGCATCCTCTCGGGTATGGTCAAAGATGTGCTGCTTTTGGACGTGACGCCCCTATCCCTGGGACTGGAAACGGCTAATGGGGTGATGAAGAAGTTGATTCCTCGCAACACTACTATACCAGTGCGGCGTTCTGATATTTTCTCGACGGCACAGGATAATCAAACTTTGGTGGAAGTCCATGCGCTTCAAGGCGAACGCGAGATGGCAGGGAATAATAAGTCTCTGGGACGGTTTAAGTTGACTGGGATTCCCCCGGCCCCGAGAGGCGTCCCTCAGATTCAGGTGTCCTTTGATATCGATGCTAATGGCATATTGCAGGTAACGGCTTTGGATAGAACTACAGGTCGGGAGCAAAGTATTACTATTCAAGGGGCTTCGACTCTATCTCAAGATGAAGTTAATCGCATGATCGGCGAGGCGGAACAATATGCTCAAGTTGACCGAGAACGGCGGGAACGGCTCGAAAAGCGTAATCGCAGTGAAGCTTTGATAGTCAGAGCAGAACGGCAACTCAGAGAAGCGACTCTGGATTTTGGCATGCAGTTTGCTAATCAATATCGTCGCCAAATTGACCCCTTAATTGAGGAATTGCGGGATAGTCTCAGAAGGAATGAAGATCGGGGCATAGACCGGGTGGGCGCTGATTTGCAAGATGTCCTCTATGACCTGAACCGAGAAATACGTCTGCGCTTGAGTGAGGAAGATGATGATGATTTGTTTGGTTCTATTCGTCGTACTTTCTCGGGAGATCGCGATCGGCGTTCAGATAGCTATACAACATCTAGAACCTATCGCCGACATTCTGATGCTGTCAGATCGAATCGCTATAGCAGCAATAGCAGTAGGTATAGTAATTATAATGATAATGAGGACTGGGATGATGATGATGAGTGGTTATAGTCAGGGGCCGTAGGACGGACGAAACGCCTATCCGAGTCGTAGGACGGGGGTTTCGCCTGTCCATAGTCAGCAATTCTTTCTTTATAAAAGTAACAACTAACAAATAACAACTAACAAATAACAAATAGCAACTAACAATTGATGTGGTGCGAGAATGAATAAGCAGCAAAAACCACTAACTATGCAAAACTTTCGGAACTACTATGAGATTCTGGGAGTTCCTAGAGATGCTTCGGTTGAGGAAATCAAAAAGGCATACCGGAAATTGGCGAGGCAGTACCATCCAGATTTGAATCCGGGAGATAAGGAGGCGGAGGAAAGGTTTAAGGATATTAACGAAGCTTATGAGGTTCTGTCCGATCCAAATAGGCGATCGCAATACGATAGATTCAGTAGATTTTTGCAGTACCAGAGGTTGCGTGCTAAAAACGGACGTTATAGCAAAGGTTCGAGTCGCTTGTCCGCCGAAGAGATGGAGTATTTCAAGCAATTCTCCACTTTTGATGGCTTTTTGGACAGCTTGCTGAACCGTGGGCGGGAAGTGAAGGTGGGTGCGCCGACTGGGGAACGCGATCGGGTAACGGATCCTTCTGCTGATTCTTATCGGCGCAGTGCGAAGAAAACTTATAACACAATTCCTGCTCGGCGGGATGTGGAGGCGCGACTGACTATACCTTTGGAGAAGGCTTTTTGGGGCGGAAATGAGCGCATTCGTCTGGAAGATGGGCGATCGATCGAGGTAGAGATGCCGCCGGGGATGGTAACTGGGCAGCGGATCCGACTGCGGAATCAAGGTCTTGGCGGTGGTGACCTGTTCTTGAAAATTACTGTAGCACCTCATGAGTTCTTTGGGTTGGAAGGTTCTGATATTTACTGTCAACTACCTGTGACTCCTTGTGAAGCGGTGTTAGGGGGGTCGATGGAAGTGCCGACTCTGGATGGGTTGGTGAAAATGAATGTGCCGCCGGGAGTTTCCCCCGGTCAACGCTTACGCCTTGCTAATAAGGGTTATCCTGATAGCAGGGGCAGACGTGGCGACCAAATTGTGGAAATTCAGGTTGTTATTCCTAAGGAGATTAGTCCAGAAGAACGGGAAGTTTATGAAAAGTTGCGGCAGATCGAGGAGTTCAAGCCCCGGCGGGATTTATTGGTTTAGTTTACAGTATGTAGTCAGTTGGTCCGGAGATATTAGCCAACTGCCCGATCGGGACAAGTAAATATCTATTACAATTGATTCAGTGCTGTTTCCATAGCTACTAGTATTTTTTGAATTTCCGCACCGTCTGAACAACTGTAGCTGAGTTCTTTGCCGACAGTTGTCGTCATACTAACTGTGTAGGTGATTTTCAGATCCTTCAGTTTTTCATTCTTGTAATTGCCCATATAAATCAATGACAAACCGAGTAAGACAAATTCTACACGTCTGATTAATACACCCAATATTACTACTAGAACTCCCAAATAAATTACCCTCAGTTTTAGTTTTTTTTCTGGATTTTTTTCTCGTATTAATACTATCAATATAGCGAATTTGATACCGATCGCCCTGAATATAGAGCACATTTCTGGTGATTCGGACACCATTTTTGTTGTAAATGGGTTCTGATGGTTTTTTTTCTAACATTGATTATTCACCACTTATCAATTATCAGTTGTTAGTTATCAGTTGTTAGTTGTCAGTTATTGGTTTTCAATTCTAAAATCTCAATTTTCCTCGTTCCCTGGCGGGAGCCAGGGAACGGCAATTTTAAATTTTTCAGTTTACCGCATATCATAGCCAAACAGGTTGGGGTCAACCTCCTCTGTTAACTCTACATCATCTAAGCCATATTCTTGCCAGCGTCTTTCTACCATCGCTGCTACCTCTGGATCGGACTCCAGCGGTGCGCCCCATTCATGTTCCGTTTCTGGGGGAATCTTCGTGGTCGCATCAATCCCCATCCGTCCCCCTAAGCCGATTTTCTCACTGGCAAAATCTAAACTGTCAAAGGGCGTATTCGGTAAAATAAATACGTCCCGCCTGGGATCTACTTTGGAGGCGATCGCCCAGACCACCTGGCGGGGATCCCGCACGTTGATATTTTTATCCACGACAACCACAAATTTGGTATAGGTAAATTGGGGCAATGCACTCCAAAAGGCTAGGGCCGCCCGTCGCCCTTGGCCGGGATAGGCTTTGTCTATGGAAATGATCGCGGCCTTGTAACTCAAGGCTTCCATCGGCAAGAAGAAATCGACGATCTCCGAGACTTGCTGCCGTAAAATGGGGGTGTAGATGCGGTTGAGGGCGATCGCCATCATGGCTTCTTCTTTGGGGGGACGCCCGCTGAAGGTGGTGAGATAGATGGGGTCTTGGCGATGGGTCATGCAGTGAAAGCGGATCAGGGGGGAATCTTCCCGTCCGCCATAATATCCCATATGATCGCCAAAGGGACCATCTGGCAAGACTTCCCCTGGGGTAATTGTCCCTTCTAAGACAAACTCGGAATCTGCGGGCACTTCTAAATCTAGGGTCTTGCATTTGGCTAACTTGACCCCCGTGCCTCCGTATAACCCGGCAAATAGCCATTCTGATAAGTCTACGGGAATGGGTGTGGCCGCTGCCATGATAATCAGGGGGTCCACCCCCAGGGCGATCGCCACTTCTAGTTTCTGGCCATTCTCTGCTGCTTTGCGTAGGTGACGGGCCCCACCCCGGACCGATAACCAATGTACTGTCATGGTATGGCGAGATTGCAACTGCAAGCGATAGACTCCGACATTGGGAGTTTTCGTCTGGCAGTCCTTAGTGATGACCAAACCCAGGGTGATAATCTTGCCAGCATCCCCGGGATAGGGACGGATCAGGGGTAACTGGTTGAGGTCTAACTCATTTTCCCCGATGACCGCCTGCTGACAAGGGGGGAAAAAGTCCCGTCCCGGTTTGGCCTTCACGACATCAAACAACACCTTCCCAAAGTCGATCGCCTGAGAGATCTGCTTGGGGGGTTTCGGTTGTTGCAGCATCGCCAGTTTTGTTCCCAGTTCCTCCAACTCCTGGGGATGCTGCATGTTCATCGCCCAGCAGATCCTCTCGACGGTCCCCATCAGGTTGACCGCAACGGGAAAGGATGCGCCCTTGACCCGTTCAAACAGCAACCCGGGTCCCCCCCGTTGCAGCATCCGGTTGGCAATCTCGGCAATTTCTAAGTCAGGATCGACCAAGGCGTCTATGCGCCGCAGTTGTCCCCGCCCTTCCAGCAGCTTGATGAATCCCCGTAAATCTCTCGCCATTGTTTTAAGATTTGTAAAGCTTGTCGATCTGATTATGCCCTGTTAGCAACTATAGATTTAATGCGATCTGAATAGCAATATCATGCAATGCCCCAAATGTGGATCCACCAACCTGCGTAAAAACGGTCGTGCCGGCGACAGGCAGAGATACCGCTGCAAAGACTGCGGACGTGCTTTCGTCTATCCCAAATCAGCCGAACTGGTGCGGGTGCTGGACGAGGTCCAGGAGACTGCTGCTGAAACTGTATCCTTGCCCGTCCTGGCAGAGCCCGATGTCCCCCAGGACCGGGATAAGCTAAGTCTTTTAGCTTCTGTACTGCTGGAAACCCTGAATAGTCAGGAGTTTCGCGACGCCGCCGCTGCTTTAGGGCAGCCAAATTTGCCCCAGTTGCCACCACCTCCAGCTCGACCAGAGTCAGGCATCGCTATTTTACTGCTGGATGCGGAAAACCTGAACAAGTTTGATGTTAATCTGGAGCGGTTCTTGAGCGGGATCGGCAACTATCCCCTGCAAGTCAAGATTGCTTTTGCTAACTGGAGAAAAATGCCCGCAGATCAAGATACTGAATTATACGAACAGGGCTATCAACTGATTCACGTCCCCTTAGGCAAGAATAGTGCGGATGCGCAAATGCTGGCTATGGGGGCTGGGGTCTCTCGCCATTATCCCGATGCGAAAGAAGTCTTTGTCTGTTCTTCTGATTGGCTGTTAACCCACCTCTGTAATGAATTGCAAACCCAAGGCTTGACTGTCTATCGGGTGCGCCAGCAAAATAAGAATCTGACTGTGGAAAATCGACTTACTGGGGAGAAAAATCACTATTCCCTATCTATGAAGTCAGAAATTCCCGATTTTGCTGGGCTGGTGCAACAGGTCGAGCACCTGCTGGCCGCAGAACATGCCTCTATTAACGAGCGTATCGGCCAGTTGTCTGCTGTTGCCCACCTGTTTGAAGAACGACACCGCTTGCATTCTTCGGAACTGGCAAATTACTCGATCGCTCCCGAACCACAGCCCTTAGCGGAACCGACTGCTGAACCGACTGCTGGACCCACTCAGATCGATTCCCGGGAAGATTTAGAAAAGGCAATGATCGTAACTATTGAGGCGATGCTAGGTAAGCAACCGCCAATGAAGGTGACTGTGGTCAACATCAGTAAAGAATTGCATAAGGTCTACGGAGAATCTGCGAATGCAATTATTAAGCGCTTAAAGCTAGCGCCTAATGTCAGCAAGTTTTTGCAGTCTTGCCAAAGCTTACAACTCCGGAGTCTTTTGGAAATCAAGTTAGAAGCAGAAGATGTGAAGAAGCAGGTTTCGGAAATTAATTCCCGGGCATATATGGAGAAGGTAATGGTTGATATTGTCCAAAGTTTAACAATTCAATCTTCTGGCTCATATATTAATATTTCCAAGGTGGGAACCGAATTCCAAAAGCGATATGGTCATACCGTGACTGAGACTATGAGGAGATTAAATTTAGGGAGCAAATTTATGATTTTTTTGCAGGATTGTAGTTCTTTAAAGTTAAAAAAGAACGGCAAGCGGTATGAGGTGGCACTTGTGAAAGGTTAGGGAATTGTTAATTGCAAATGGAAAATTGCGAAGGTGGTGTAATTGCTTACTTTACTGGCAATTAACAATTAACAGCGTCGCAGGCGAGTCAGCAGTACAATTATCTCATCGATCGCCTGACGCAATTGGGCCCCAGAGAGATCGGACTGATTGATAATGATGCTAAAAACCAGGCGATCGTACCCGGGAACATCCAGATATCCCGACAAAGCTGCGACGCCACTCAACAAACCTGTTTTCCCCTGAAGCATTCCTTCAGCGGGTGTGCCGCGAAAGCGACTTCTGAGGGAACCTTCTCTACCACCCGCAACTGCGAGGGAGGCGCGATACTCTGCTGCTGCGGGCGATCGGGCCATAAGCTGGAGAGTTTGCACCAATGCTTCTGGAGTCACGAGGTTGTGACGGGATAACCCAGCGGCGTCCGTAAGGATGTAACTTTCTGGGTTAACTCCCAATTCGGTTAAGATGAGTTTTACCACCTTGAGACTGTTTTTCTCTCGCTGATTTGTGGCACCCAGGACTCGCAATAATGCCTCAGCATAGAGATTATTACTCCATTGGTTGATCTCTTGCAATAGTTCTGATAATGGTGGAGATTCTACGGCTGCTATTTCTCGGGTTGGGGGTTGACTGTTAGATGTTACTGATGTCCGGAGAACGGCAATGCCTTCAGCGGCTAAGGCCCGGCGAAAATGCTGGAGAAAATTATTAGCTGGATCGACTACTGCTACGGCTGCATCTTCTGATGGGGCCCCCGATCGCAGTTGTCCGCTGACTCGTAACACTCGACTGCGTAAATCTCGTCCGACGGCGATAAATTCTGGTTCTGTGGCTGCAACCGATCGGGAATTGTTCTCAATTCTCCAGCCAAACCCCTCCACAGGATCGTCCCACTCGACTCGCAAGGGTTCCCCTACTCCTTGGGGAAACAGGGTAAAGGCGATCGCATTTTCATTGACGATTAAGCTATTAACTGCGGTGCCATAGCCAGCTTGCACGTCTGACCATTCCCAGCTAGGATTAATAGCAGCTTCTTGAAAGTAAGAGTCATCGCCAATGAGTTGGTTGATGCGGCGAATTCCGTCGAGCTGTCGTGCTAAGCTTTGTAATTGGGCAGGATCTAAACTGGGGTCTCCCCGGCCCACGACTCGGACGCCTAAACTGTCCCGATAAACTGAGGTTCTAATCCGATAGTCTGCACCCAGTTTATGTAAGGCGGCGGCGGTAATTAGCAGTTTAGCATTAGAAGCGGGAACGAAGTATTTTTCCGCATCGCGACTGTAGAGAGTCTGGGACGAGAATAAAGGTCGGATTAAAATTCCCCAACGCTGACGGCGGAATTGGGGGCGTGAGACGATCGCATTTATTTCCGCAGCCAGTTGACCGGGACAAAGGGATGGGTTTTGGGCCACAGTCTGCTGAGGACTCTTGGCAGCAGCAGCCAGAAATGGCACCGCTGTTAATTGCCAGATACAGATTGTTAAGACAATCCGAGCGCATCTAAGATTGAGCATGTAATTATTCTGTAAGTTATGATAGTAAGAGATGGTATGATCGGATATTGTTCCCCAAATCACGCGATCGCTGCATCCCGAGGCAAGCGCCACGATACCGCGATACCGCTATACCCTAAAGGGTATCGCTACATGAACAAAGCATGCCTGCGCGGGCTTTAACTCTCGTTCCCAGCCAGAGACTGGGAACGGGGCTTTCGAGGCTCTGCCTCCAGCTTATTTACAATAGTACAATATGTCAACTAAGTCTCGCTATGGTGAAATTGGGAGCTGTTGTTCTTCTGGATCGATAACATCCAGACCCGACGCTCTGGCTGCATCCTTTAGCTTGCGATCGGAGGTAACGAACGTTCGGTGTCTGGAGCATGCAGATCGCGTAGCGTGCGCGCAGCGCATGTCCTTCAGGACAAGAGCATGCGGAAGACGCCGCAGTTGTTCGACCGGTGTCTGGAGCATGCAGATCGCGTAGCGTGCGCGCAGCGCATGTCCTTCAGGACAAGAGCATGCGGAAGACGCCGCTGCCCGACCAGTTTCTTGAAGGTAGCATTTTACCCAGGCGCTAGCATCCATATAGTAAAAAATCACCGTCGTTCCTCCACCAATAATTTAGAGGCGGCGATCCCTTTAGCCTGGATGGGTTTGACGACGGGAAAAGCTGATAATCCTCCAGGAGGAATCTTGAACGCTGGATCTAGCCCTAAGCGCCTTAAAGTTGGGGGGAAGTTGCTGCTTGGCTGTAAACTTTGGACAAACTCCAGAGTTTGTCTGGCTTCGGCTTCGCTCAATCGCTCAATGCTATGGTGTAATAATTCTTTAGTTGAGTTCATCTGCAAGCACCTTGCCTTAGCTTCTCTAGATCGACGATCAATCAAAATTGTGTCGTCGGTTATTACTTGTCGGAAATCTAGCTGATAAACTAGATTGTTGTCCATAGTGGAATATAGCATGCACAAACAAATTGCATTTCTCGGACTCGGCATGATGGGCGGTCCCATGACCGCTAATCTAGCACGCAGCGGTCTCCAGGTAATGGCCTGGAATCGCACGAGCGATCGGCCCGGAGTGGAAGTTGCTGCAAGTGCGGGGGCGCAGGTGGTATCATCCATTCAGGAGGCGGTGTCGTCCGCTGAGGTAATTTTCACCTGCGTGGGGGACGTACCCGACGTGGAAGCTGTCATCCTCGGACCGGAAGGGGCGGCGGCATTTGCCCAACCGGGAACTTTAGTGGTAGATATGAGTACGATCGGGCCCGTAGCAGCGCGGAAAATTGACGCCGAACTGCAACAACGTCAACTGCGCTTTTTGGATGCGCCAATTTCTGGGGGGACATCGGGGCGCAAAAAGGCACCCTGGTAATTATGGTAGGGGGCGACGAGCAAGATTTTACCGAATGCAAGCCCTTATTTGAAATCATGGGAAAGACAATTCGCCTTTGCGGACCAGTAGGTAGCGGTCAGGCGGTGAAACTCTGCAATCAGGTGCTTTGTGCCGTAAATATAATGAGTTTATGCGAAGCGCTCAAACTGGCAGAACAACAGGAAATTGACCCCATGTTAATGGTAGAAGTTTGTAGCCAAGGTGCGGCAGGGTCTTGGGTCCTGTCAAACTTGGGACCGAAAATTGCCGACGCTGACTTGGCACCTGGTTTCGCGATCAAGCATCTTCTTAAAGACTTGAGGTTGGTACGGGAAAGTCTTCAGTCTTCTGGTCAGATTTTGCCCGGAATGGATATGGCCGATCGCTTTTTACAGATTGTTAAAGAACTCGATGGCGGTATCGGTGGCGAACTGGGAACTCAGGCCATGATTCGTGCTTATCGAGAAGGTGGTTCTTAGTTGCGCTGGTGGGCGATCGCCCACCAGCCCCGATCGTGCTATTGTTGAAATTGGGTTAATCTCGAAGCTGTATCGGCCGTTTGATAACGAATTGTTGCGGACAACCATTGAATGTCAAGGTAAAAATGACGTAATGTAATTCTGAGAGGAGAGTTTGAGCGACTGGCGCCGATCGGAGTTACCAAAAATCAGCTATCCCCTGAAATGTTTATATCACCGATGACAGTCCTGTTATTGAAGAGATTATTGGTAATAATCTTCTCAATAGCGAGACTGGGATACGAGAACGTCTAGAGGGTGGCCCAGGCAATGATGTCATTATTGGTAACCGTGGTGCGGACATTCGCAGTATCGAGTTCGGCTAGTAAGTTCGTAGGTTGGGTTTCCTTACGTCAACCCAACCAAGTTGTGCTATAGTTAAGGTATGGATGGGCGATGGAGGTAGAGTTGATGGGTTTAGTTTATGCAGAAATTGAGCTGATTCGTGGTGCCGATATAGTTTTGTTCCAAGAGGGCCAATTGCCAGCAGATCAAATTAGGCGACTCAAGGTAAATGCTCTAGTAGATAGTGGTGCTTATATGCTGGCAATCAATCAGCAGATTAAAACTCAGCTCGATCTGCGCAAGGTGGGCGAGCAAGTGGCAGAATTAGCGGATGGTACACAGACGAGACTTGAAATTGTCGGTCCTGTAGATGTTCAGTTTGAAAATCGATCGACTACTGTCAGGGCTATGGTATTACCTGGTGATTCTGAAGTATTGTTAGGTTCAATTCCCATGGAAGATATGGATGTGCTTATCGATCCCAAGCAACAAAAGTTGATTGTTAACCCCGAAAGTCCTTATATAGCCAAAAAGTCATTAAAATGAAACCAAATTTACGGGAGCATTTCCAGAACAGTCTTGTCCCTATTGTTGCTCTCTTCCTCTGGCAATTTTTTATAAGCTAGCGGAACTGAGGTGCCACGCCAGTAGGGTGCGTTAGCTAAAGGCGTAACGTACAGTACAGTTGACTACTAAATATTCTCAGGATTTAATCCCATTTCCATTAATTTAGCTGCCAACTGTTCGGCCCTTTCTTGAACCTGTCGCAGTCGCGCTTGTTCTTCCCTAATTAAATTTTCCACCAGTGGGGCCAAAGGACTGTATCCACTGATAAAACCAGTTGCGGAAACTGCACAGAATTGAAGGATTGCCCTCTTGTATATTCTACCCGATCGTAACCATCCAGACCTTCAGGATTACTCAAAATCCATACGTGCTCCCTATTGGGATCCATTATCCAATATTCGGGAATATCGATCGAGGCATATTCAGCCCGTTTGCGGATATAATCTTCCCGCCAGTTCTCATTGGTTACTTCAACTACTAAGGTTGGCACTTCCCCAAACTCAAGAATACCCGCACCCGCTCCGGCGCAGCATTGGGACCATAAATCTTCTGAGCAAACTACGACATCTGGAATTCTCAATGAATCTACTTCTGTTCTGACCCCAGTGAAACTTGTCGCAACTAATGATATCTTGACTGGCAAAGTGACATTTGAGGATATAGGCGAGAAAATCACAGATTCTGGTATGTAATGATGTTGGTGTTGCCATTGCAATCAAACGTCCTCGGAATAGCTCGTAGATAACATCCGGTTCTCCCTGGTAGAACCGATATTCCTCAAATGTCATTGTCTTCGCCGGTGCTACCGATTGAGACATATCTCTTTTACCCACGCTACTTACTCTATTATATCAAGTCTCTGTCACAGTCAGCAATTCAAAATTCCCAAGATCCTGGGTTTACACCCGTGGCGGACAATAGCGCAAGATATAAGATATGATAAAGCTTACACTACCCATAGGCGGGAGGCGGGAGCCGGACAAACTAACTTTACCAGGCGGTCCCCTAGTAACGTGAAATCTCCTGGACTCCCTCTCTAGGCGCCAATCGCGTCTGGCAAGCACTAAAGTGCTTACTACGAACCCGGAAGCACTAAAGTGCTTACTACGAACCCGGAAGCACTAAAGTGCTTACTACGAACCCGGAAGCACTAAAGTGCTTACTACGAACGACAATTAACAATTAACTTGCCATGCAATTTATCGATCGAGTAGAGATTCAGGTTAAGGCGGGAGATGGAGGCGACGGGTTAGTAGCTTTTCGCCGCGAAAAGTACGTTCCTGCTGGAGGACCGTCGGGAGGAAATGGTGGCAAAGGTGGTGATGTGGTTTTAGTTGGGACTCCACATTTGCAAACTTTGCTGGATTTTAAGTACAAGCATATCTTTAAGGCCGACAATGGCAAGCGCGGCGGACCGAAGAATTGTACAGGTGCTAATGGGGCCGATCGCATTCTGGAAGTTCCCTGTGGCACTGCTATCTATAATGCCGAAACTGATGATTTCATCGGAGAGATTCTAGCAGAATCAGAGACGATCGTAGTTGCTAACGGAGGCAAAGGAGGTCTGGGAAATCAACATTTTCTCAGTAACCGCAACCGCGCCCCGAATATGCTTTACCCGGGTTACCCGGAGAAGAATTTAGCTTGCGCTTGGAGTTAAAGCTATTAGCTGAAGTCGGAATTATTGGTCTCCCTAATGCTGGCAAATCTACTTTAATTTCCGTAATATCTGCTGCTAAGCCGAAAATTGCCGATTACCCCTTTACGACATTAGTCCCCAGCTTGGGAGTTGTGCGCAAACCCACAGGTGATGGCACCGTGTTTGCTGATATTCCGGGCTTGATCGCAGGGGCCCATACCGGTGCGGGTTTGGGTCACGAGTTTCTTCGACATATCGAACGCACCCGAGTTCTGCTACATTTGATTGATGTTACCAGTGAAGACCCGATCGCTAATTATCATATCATCGAACAGGAATTGCAAGCCTATGGCAGGGGACTAGCAGATCGTCGGCAAATTATTGCCCTCAATAAAGTAGATGCAGTAGATGATACCCTTGATGTTGGGGCGATCGCAGCCCAGTTACAAGCGATACTCGGCCAAATCCCAGTTTTTCCCATATCAGCTGTTGCCCGGATCGGACTAGAGCCACTGCTACAAGAAATTTGGCAATTATTATCACCTTAGCCTCGTTCCCACTGGCGACCCCTGGGAACACGCTGCGCTATTATCCTCGCTTAGCAGTAGCTTCGACAGACTGTATGGGCAAGTTTTTGAGGATCTCGGGATCCATCTGGGTCGGGATAGCAGGATCGGGCAGAGAACTGGGAGGAACGTCCGGTTGAGCCAAGATCCGGTAGGCCGCACGGGATATTTGAGTAATCAACTCTCTCGCGCGATCGTCATTAAAGGGACGATTCACCATCACAGCAGCAATGTAGCGCTTACCCTTCGGCAATGAGATCAAACCCACATCAGCGATCATAGAGCCAATATTACCAGTTTTATAGGCAATAGTAGCACCCTCACCCAAGCCAGGTTTGAGCAAAGGCGTAGTTTCAGTCCGCTCCATGATCTCTAACATCCGATCGCGCGATCGCCCTGAGGTCAAATTCCCTTGATTGATGCGGGCCATCAAATAAGCTAAATCCCTGGGATTTGTAGTATTAGTGCCTTCCAGATCCGGCAGCGGGTTGCGGAGGACAGTTGTCCGCAATCCCAAGATTTGAACCGCTGATTGAGAACATCTATACCACCCAAGCCTTCAATCAGCATATTCGTAGCTGTATTGTCGCTGATGGTAATCATCATCCTGGCCGCTTCCAAGGCCGAGTATTGGGTTCCTAACTGGTGATACTGCATGCTTCCCGAACCCGTCGCCACATGTTCCCGGCGGAGTGTCAGCTGTTCATCTAGGCGCAGCAGGCCAGCATCCACATCCTGGAAAAAAGCCACCAGAATCGGCAGTTTAATTGTACTAGCAGCGGCAAAAGTGGAACTGCTATTCACCTCCACATAGGCACCCCTATCTAGGTCTAGGATAAATACTCCCGGTATCAATTCCGGATTGGCAGCTGCCAGGGTTTGCACCTCTTGTCTGAGGGAGTGCATTTCTTGAGAGAGATTCACTCCCGCAGCGACAAAGTTCGCCGACCCGCGAGGCCCACGTTCCCACGGCTCTGCCTGGGAACGAGGGAATCCCATCTGTTGGGTATGTATCACCTGGTTTGTAGGCGATTCCGACAGTTCTGGCAGAGCCCGTGTCGCCGGGTCCCAGACTGATAACACTGTCCCCGCGATCGCGCTAATGCCGATCCCCGCGATCAGCATCCGAGTTACGTACATCACAGGGGATACAGAGGGTTTACTGCCCTCGATCCGCAGTTTAGCACCTGGGAGTAAAGCAGCTTTATCCCGAAGCTGCTTCCCACGCATGGTAAGTTCCCGAAGAGCAATGGTTTTTTCGATCCTAGTTTTTCCCCGGGCAGTTTTTCCCCAGGGTGAAACTTTGGCCCCTTCCCGCCCTGAGTTGGGGCGCAAAACCCGTTTGGGCTTGCCCGCCGATGAGGATCCTTCTTCCCTACGAATACCTGCTCTATTCCTAGCAGCACCCTGGCCCTGCCTTTGTTCAATGGGCAACACCGGCGCTTTCGCGCGCTGAGTTCCCCGTCTGGCCGCAATCTGCAGAAGCGGACGCCGTCTGCGCTGTCTCCTGGATCTTTTGATGAGACTGCCAGTATTGACCTTGCGCATAGTCCTACGGCCATAGGCTTGGCGTTTGCGAATACCCCTTTTCCCTTGAAATTGAGCCATCAACGACTCCTCTTGTAATCTAAAAATTCAATGAATTGCAGACCTTGCGCCCTGGGTTGCCGGGTGCGGTCAAAAGTAGTTGATAGAGTAGAGCAATTTCTCCTCTGGTCGGTAGCGGGCGATCCCCCCAGGGGGCTGGGGGGATCCTCTTACCAACGGGTTTTGACCACACCCTGGGTTGCCCACTCCTGCGGGCCTTGTGACAAATACCCCGGACCCTGGGTTACCTCGGAGCCAAACCGTGTCCCCGAGTCGGGAGATGTCTCCCGACCCCTAGGAGCACATGCATAGGAGACATCGTATTCGCACGTTCGAGGGGGAAACGGCCCGGAGATTATTCTAAGCTCTCCTGCAGTTCGGCTGCGCTCACCGCCAGCGGTTGGTCATTTGCCAGATGTTCAATTGCCCATGTCACCTGTCTGAGAATGCCTCGCAACATGGCCACTTCAGCCGCTGTGGGATCGGCGCGGTTAAATAAGCGGCGAAATTTGGACATGCGCGTCGCCGCTGTATGGGGATATAGATAACCTATTTTTAATAGCACGGCTTCCATTTGTTGATAATATGCTTCTAATACTTCTCTGGAAGCAGCCTGCCTCTCCTCCCTCGTTCCCACGGCTCTGCCTGGGAACGTGCTTAAGGCGCTCCCAGGAGACGCAGCTGCGGTTGGCTGCTGGCATTTCTGGCTGACTGCGGACGCCTTGCTGCTTCCGAGAGCACGCTGATATAGTTCATAACAGCATACAGCCACGGCCTGGGCCAGATTCAGGGATGGGTAAGCTGGACTGGAGGGAATGCAGACAAATCTCTGAGCGTAATTCAGTTCGGCATTGCTTAACCCTCGGTCTTCACGTCCAAAAATCACGGCACTAGGGGATCCTAGTAACCAGGGCAGGGCGGCGCGGGGATGTTCTAGCTGGATATTTGTCGAGCGCAATCGGGCTGTGGTGGCGATCGCGCGAGTACATCCTCGTAAAGCTGCTGGTATTGTCTGGGCCACCTGGGCGGATGACAATATATCTACAGCATGAACTGCCATAAGTCTCGACTCTGGGGAGAGAATGTCGCACTGGGGATTCACTAGGACTAGCTGGTGCAGTCCCATGTTTTTCATCACCCGGGCGATCGCCCCCACATTCAGAGGGCCTAATGGCTCTACCAAAACTATCCGTACCCCCGCTAATGCAGTTTCTACATCCATAGCGCCTCCAAAATAATGTATCTGCGTGAGAAATTTCCTTAATTTTGCGTTAAATCAGGTAAAAATCATCACCAACCAGTACAGTTGCTTAAAATTACATGTAAACGTAAGGTGTCTCGTGGTCGCTAATCTATCATGGGACGCTCTCAATGTAAGTCTGACCTGCCCGCAAAAATTTGCCCTGTCTGTCCCCATGTACCATTCCCACCATGTAGCAGGCCGACTGACAACTGACAACTGACAACTGACAACTGACCACTAACACATGACTTTCGACACTACTCAAGCCTTCAGCGGCGTAATTAATGTCTCGCGGGTGCAGAATCCCATTGAACTGGCTCTAGCTTTGCAAGATTATCCAGATCGGGTGCTGTCGGATTATGGTGCTGCCGAACTGGCGATCGCCTGGGGGAAAACTAGCGAAGTGCTGCTAGCGGCTTATCACACGGGAGAAAAAATCGGCGATACTATCGAGTGGTCTGCCGAGGTGCTAACTGGCTTTGCTGAATAAATTAGCGCAGCCTGTTCCCAAACTCTGGAATTATCGTGCATCCCCAGCCAGAACAGGAAGAAATGCTGCGCTCGCTGGCACCATTGGCAAAGGAAGAATATGTCCTGGGCGATCGGGCTTTTCTGGTGGGCCGTTTCTACACGAGACCCTATGCGGAAACTGTGAGTGCAGATTTTCGCCAACAAGGATTTTTTACTGTAGTATATGATTACCCAGTTAGCTGATGCGAACTAGATATCTGAAGAAAAGGCAGTTGAATTTGCGACTCGGCTACCGTCACCACGGCAATAGTTTCTCCTATGGCATTAAACTCCTCCAGACTGTAGCCATCTTCATCCGATGTTAGATGATGTTCTACAATTGTCGCTACATCTCCACGACGCAATTTATACTCAGGGATATCCTCTTGTAATGTTACCATCTTAAACATTTCTAAAGCCATTGTTCGTACCTCCTTTATCTGGAAACAGGGTAATAAATTTCGTAATTCCTGACTCCGACTCGATCGTCCAAATAGTAATCACTTGCAGACTCGTCCCATTAGGACCAGTCAGGGTTCCTCTGATTCTATACTTATCACCATAGCGCGTCTGTTCGATTAATGTCGCATCTAATGGCAAAATTTGCTCCCTCAAATCCCTTTCTAGTTGCTGCCAGTTCTCTTGATAATAACCTGCTCGTGCCAGAAACAGCTTACTACACTCCTAATGCTGCCTTGGGAGAGAGTACCTCTCCCAAGAGATGCTTCATGTTGACGATCGTTTCATCGATCGTATCCCGACTTGACGATAACAAATTTGTTTCGGACTGTTCTAATGCTACAGCATACAATTGTTCGAGAGTCCACCATTCACTCTCAAAAGCATCTTTCCACGATGCCGGAGTTGTCTGAAGAGATACCATTAGTGCCTCTAGAGTATCTATCAAACTCTCAAGCTTCAACTTTCCCTGCTCGAACTCCTTGATGTACTCTGACATCAGATGTAATTGACGTTGGTCGTATTCTGACATTTTGACCTCTCTACTGTCTAATTTTACCATAGCTTACCGTTACTACACGACCGGAGTTCGTGTTAATGATTACAGTAACATTATTGATCGAATCGTGATAAGCTGTTGTGCCAGTAACTTTTCCAGACATCGACGTACCTGACTCAATTGTGTTTTCAACGACTGACGGCGTTAAACCCCTTCTTTGCATTCTATCCAAAGCATGACCTGAATACTCGCGACCTGCAATTATTTGCGATGTATTGGTTTCGGATACTACTTTTAGAGGTGCCTCCTTTCTCCCTACTGGTTTTGATGCTGGTGTTGGATTAGATGAATCATTCAATATTTCTGTCACCTTCTTCTTTACGATTATAGGTCGGCGCTTTGCCCTCATGCCCGCCCCCGATCGCCTCCCGATCGCCCCTTTTCCGCCTTAATCACCCTGTAGGGGCACGGCAGGAGAAAATCGTCGGTTGATTGCAAATGTTACTGTCGCCGTGCCCCGGCTGAAAATGAGCGATCGCATGAAGGATGAAAGTGCGATCGCATTTTATGTACGGCCTATTTGAGATTTTCATCTCCACCGAAACCTCTGGTATGCCGTACAGATACAACCGATATTCTATTCGATTTTATTTTTTGATGCGATCGCTCTTGTTCATGAGAATAATTCAACTTGCAAGATTTAATATCTTTGCTTGCGCTGATTCAATAATTACATCTCTAATAAAAGAACTTGCCTGAACAATCTCGATTCCGATTAATTCTCCTGCTTCATTTAATTCAGCAGTTATATTGGGCATAATCTCTACCGTCCCTGCTTCTGGTTCGTCAGAAATATTGATGTGCAGGATGTCTTCTTTCTCGAAGTATCTCATCTTCCCATTATTCATCGATCGTAAACCTCCCGGTTCTTAAACGAAATCTTATTTGTTGGCGGGTTGTGCCATGAATGGTTACGGGGATAATTCGCTCGCCGTCGATATCATAAGGAATTACAACTAATATTGTCATGTTTGCCAACTGCGATCTCCCTACCTGTAACGGTATCAAAATACCTTTCACCAGAATATCTCAATATTGACTCAATTTTTTCAAGATCGAATCCTCTTAGTTCTGCCCGATATAGCAGATAATCTGACCAGATGATTGTTGGCATTTTACAATTGTATCTGATTTGTGGAGTGTTTGCTGAAATTATTCTCTCATCGCTTCGCTTCGGAAGTAAACAGTGATTTACGCGACAGTATACGCCCACCCTCGCGCCCCCTCCCCTCGCGCCCCTCGCACCGGAACAGAAAATTGTCGGTTGATTGCAAATTTTCCTGTCGCCGTGCCCCGGCTGTTTATTCCCGATCGCCCCCACCCCCCCCACCCCGATCGCATCCCCGATCGCATGGGACGGAAGCACGGCCTATTTGACATTTTCATCGTCACCTAAACTTTGAGCGATGCCGTCGTCGCACTTATACCGCTTCTTCCAGAACTCTAGCATGCAACACCTGATTAGCGGTTAAAAGTTTAATTTGCGACTCGGCTACCGTCACCACGGCAATAGTTTCTCCTATGGCATTAAACACCTCCAGACTGTAGCCATCTTCATCCGATGTTGGATGATGTTCTACAATTGTCGCTACATCTCCACGACGCAATTTATACTCAGGGATATCCTCTTGTAATGTTACCATCTTAAACATTTCTAAAGCCATTGTTCGTACCTCCTTTATCTGGAAACGGCATCTCGAACCACAACATCCCCAGAAAATCCGAACAGATCGCGAATAATCATTATCCCATCTGTCAGGGCCGTTAATTCGCCGTCGCCATCCACATCCAGAAGCAGACCCAGTTCCTCAATGTGCGATGTAATTTCGGCAGCATCAGTCCTCGTCCCATCTGGCGCAACGGCATCTCTAACCAAAACATCACCAGAGAACCCGAACAGATGGCGAATGATCATGATTCCATCCGTCAGCGCTTCCAGTCTGCCATTGCGATCGATATCCAGAACCAAAAACCCTTCCTCATTATTAGCAACCGTCACATTCAAAGGCCCGATCTCCCCTAAGAGAAGGGGCTCAAAATTACCCTCAAGCAAATTCGAGCCCTGCATTTCGAGGGCGATCGCACTTTTGCCGCTCCCCAAACCCGGTATAATATCAGTACCCAGCAGCAGTTTTTCACCGGTACTTCCCGCGTTCGAAGTCGAGCGATCGTTCCGTAAACCCAAAACATCCAATTCCTTATACACAATCAACTCCATCATGAATTCTGTTCGGAGCAAACCGTTCGTAGTAAACACTTTAGTGTTTGCCGTTCGTAGTAAACACTTTACTGTTTGCCGTTCGTAGTAAACACTTTACTGTTTGCCGTTCGTAGTAAACACTTTACTGTTTGCCGCAAACCTCGTATATACCCGCAGATAGATAGAAACCATCATATCCCCAATTGAGCCCAAGTACCCTGCTCTTCAGAAAACTTAACATCTTGTAAGATTTATGCAAACATAGTTAAAAAGCTCAAAGAAGGCCCCAGAGGGCGCGATCGCCAGTTTAGCCAGCTAATCCCATTTTGAAAAAACAATGCTACAATTACTTGAACAGTATTTATCAGTCGGTTTTAACTCATATCTTGTACCATTTGCAATTAGAGGCAGAGCCTCGATAATTCGTTCCCAGGCGGAGCCTAGGAACGAGGGTAATTACTTGCACATTACTTATCAGTCGGTTTTAACCGACTTTAGCTAAAAGCCTTAGAGTTTGAACCCACGGCGGGATAACAGCGAAGTCGCTTCTTGCTGTTTGAATGCGATCCTTGCGCTCAGGCTATTAAGGAGTTTTTAACCGCCAGAGTAATTTTAGGCAACGATGTCTCCCGGGAGATCGATGTTTCCCGGGAAACATCGTAGTCGCACAAAAGACATCGCAAATTAAATTGCACAGGGGACGCGGGCGATCGCCACTATTATCGTCGGCAGCAGCACTGCTGTCAAGGCTGCTGGGACTGTGGCGGGCACTGATAGCTTTAGTCCCAAGTATTTCAAGCCTGTCCTCACGCTATCAGCAGCGATGCCATTAAACTTGCCCGTATTCTGGTAACGAGGATCACCCTCGCTACTCCGACGAGAATATGTCATTAAGGGAGCACCCACTGCTATACTAGGTTGGGGAGAGAAAACCTCGCTGCTGTTGCTTAACTCAACTATTACATTTTGGAAGTTGCCTCCATGTCTATTGAAAAAATCATGTTAACCGGTCTGAAGGCAGACCATTTCCGTCACCCCCTGGACTTTGCAGCAACTAATGCCTTGAAGCAGCTGCCGGGTTTAGACATGCTGGTGCGAAATATCCTGGGACCGGTGGCGGAACAGTTTTTCTATGTGGAAAATATTGCTTCCAGTGTTCTGGTGAGCGATCGACAACTGCCAGATCTGCATCAACTGCTGGTAGAATCAAGTCAGATCCTGGACCTGGAACCGCCCCAACTGTACCTGCGACAGCATCCGGTGCCCAATGCCTATACTTTGGCCATGCGCGGGCGGCAACCTTTTATGGTAATCCATACTTCTTTAGTGGAGATGGTTACGCCGGCGGAACTCCAGGCGGTGATGGCTCATGAATTGGGACACCTGAAGTGCGATCATGGTGTATACTTGACTCTAGCCAATATAATTGTCTTAGGTACCAGCTTGTTGCCTACCTGGGGCGCTGCGATCGCGCAACAACTGCAAGAACAACTGCTACAATGGTTGCGCTGTGCTGAGTTTACCTGCGATCGCTCGGCGATGCTAGTCTCCCAAGACCCAAAAGTGGTGATGTCCCTATTGATGAAGCTTGCCGGTGGTTCCCCCACCCTGGCACCAAAATTAAATTTGGATGCTTTTGTCGCGCAAGCCCCGTGCTTATGATAAGATGGGAGACAGCTCACTAGGTGAGTTACTCAAGCAAGTGCAAACATCCCAGCTCACGCACCCACTACCGGTGCTAAGGGCAAGAGAGATAGATCGGTGGGCGAGCACGCAAAATTATCAAAATTTGTTGCAACGCAGCTTCTCGGGTTATAATGAAAAAACAGACGCTAAGGGCGGATGGCGAAATTGGTAGACGCACTACACTCAAAATGTAGCGACTTCGGTCATGGGAGTTCGAGTCTCCCTCCGCCCACTGTCTGTTAAGGAGGTCCAGGAAAATGCAATTGAAGCGATGGGAGTCTCCCCGCCGGCAGGGGAGAAACTCCCAGGGTAAAGGTGGCGCGGCCCGAATGCGGCAGCTGAAAAAGCAACAGCAAGTACTGCGCAGAAAACTCAAAGGCGATAACGGGAAGAGAACTTCGGTTCTCTTCCCTTATTTTTTGGGTAAGTTATATGAGAGGCGATCGGGAGTTGTCAGTGGGTTCTGAGATCGTTAAGTTATTGGGGTCGCAATCGCCTTAATTTGATGCCATCGCGATCGGCCATCCCTGGACTGAAGTAGTATAGATCTGCTGGCGGACTTGCGCAGCATCGCTAATGGAAAAGGCAATGCAGCACCAAAGCACTGCCAAGCCTCCAATTGCGGAAGTTCGGGCAGATACTAGACACCAAATGGAGACTGCAGAAAGACATTTTCACAATCTGTGCGTAGACGGAAAATCGATAGATTCTCGGACTCTGGCCCTCATGAGTTTAGCGTTCGGCTTCCTGAGAGAACTTCGGTTCTCTTCCCTTATTTTTGGGGTAGTTTATATGAGGGGCGATCGCATGGGAGTTGTCAGTCTTTAATCTAGATGTTCCCTTTACCTGTGGAAAAGTTTGCCTTGATTTTGTGCAATTGCGATCGTTACATTCCGGTTGGCGGTAAACACCTGAATTCCAGGAACGGTGGAAAAATCCCTACTTGATAATTTTTTCAGGCAAAAAGATGTATCTTGACAGGGGTGATTTAATATGCGATCGCCCCGATCGAGATACACGGGTGGGGAATAGAAGAACCTTTACCCAACAACCGGAGCAAGGGGACCGAGGGCCTCTAATAGAGGCGCCAGCTGTCTTTCATAACGCCGCCACCGCTGCACGGATGTAGTATAGATCGGTTGGCGGACTTGGGCAGCGCTGGCAGTCTTCACCGTGCGATCGGTCTGATAAAAGTTCAGACAAGCATCATCCCATGCTATGCCGCAGAACTCCAATATTTCTCGTGCTTTTTCCTCTTGAGACGCAACCACTTCCTCGTACTGGACTTCCAGGATCTTTCCGGGTAAAACAGTCTGCCAATGCTGCATCAGTCGGTGATACAGTTGATAGTAGCGACCGAGATCCTGCAGGTCATAGGAGAAGTTTTGTCCTTGGGCGAATAGCTTCTGGTAACAGGAAAGGCAGGTATCCGCTGGGTTGCGCAGGCAGTGAATTATTTTTACCTGAGGTAGCATGAGATGGAGTATGCCGATGCGGAAACAGTTATCTGGCATTTTATCAGTAATGTACCCCGCCGACCGATCGTGCTTGCGTAAAGCTTTGATGTATAACTCTCCCGCTTTCTGCAGTTGCTTGGAACCATTTATTTTTGTTAGAGACTCGGGAAAATGCAGCTTGACACCTTTTACCTCTACGGACAAAGCGCGAGCTAATTTATTAGTCATTTGGTTCAGATAAGGCAGTTCTCCAGGGTGCATCCCAGATTTGCAAAGATAGCTGTAGGGGCGAAGCATTCGGGCGACAAATTATGATATAAGTTTACAGATGGACTCTCCGAATGCTTCGCCCTTGCGAAAGTGGGATGCACCCGTTCTCCAGCACCATGTACCTGGGGGTGAGAGGCTACGATCTGCTCCACTAAGGTCGTTCCCGACCTGGGCATCCCCACAATCAATATTGGCAGCTGGGAAGCTAAACCAACCTTACTATACTGGGCGAACAAGGATTTGGTAAATACCTTCATCGTCCGTTCGACGTAAGCTTCGATGTTAGCAATGTCGAATTTCAGGCTCTGACGTTTCATTTGATTGCCTTTGGTAAAATAATCAAAGGCTCGATCGTAGTTGCGGATGTCCTCATAGGCTTTCCCGAGGGCGAAACATAAATTCATTGACTCTTCAGATGATGTTCCTGACTGAGATAGCAACTTCTCCATCGCGGCAATATCACCTTCGGTATCGCTGTATTTCTTCAGTTCCCCTAAATGCTTGAAGACTTCCGCATAACCGGGTTGGCAGGCGATGGCCTCTCGGAAGGCGGCTTCTGCTTCAGCTAGCTTACCCTGGTTTTTGAGGACAACGCCCAGGTTTTTGTGCGCTTCGGCATAACTCGGCTTGAGGGCGATCGCCTGCTTGAGGGCTGCTTCTGATTCTGGGAGCCTACCCTGATTATGGAGGATAGCACCGAGATTAGTATAAGGTTCTGGACGATCGGGCTGGGAGGCGATCACCTTGCGCGCGGCCTTTTCTGCTTCCGCCAATTTTCCCAAGCTAAACAGGATGGCACCCAGAGTGTTGTAAGCTTCCGAATAATCAGGCTGTAGCCGTAGGGCCTCTCGCACGATAACTTCCGCTTCTACCAGCTGACCTTGCTTCCAGAAGGTAAAGCCGAGGCTGTTATAATCGGAAGCGTCCTTAAGTTTCTGAGAAACAGGTTTTGAGGGTTTCCCTAAGCTGGCGACAGGCATTTTCTGTCCGGGACTGTTTTGATATTTCTGGATAATGCTCAGGTTTCTGCGAGTTTGAGCATCCTTTGGGTTCAGCTTCAGGGCAACTTTGGCCGCCGCTGCCGCTTCTGCCAGCTTACCTTGGTTTCCCAGCAGGAAGCCCAAATGCTTGTGTGCATCCGCGAAGTCCGGTTTCAGTCGCAGGGCTTCTCGCACCGCCGCTTCCGCTTCTGCTAGCTTCCCCTGGTTTTCCAGGATGAAGCCCAGATGGTTATGGGCCTCCGCGTTCTCCGGTTCCAGGGCGATCGCCTCTTGAACCTTCAACTGAGCTTCCTGGAAGTAATGCTGATTTATGAGGATCTGGCGGAGTCGTAGCAGATGTTTAACTAACATAGATTATCGCCTGAATTGGGATTAACTGTTCTCGTTTCTCCCGGACAGTCAGAGACTGGTCCGGGAGCATATCATCTGCGTATTACATATAAATAATGTCATACACGAGAACTTTAAAATAACTACGAACCGCGCAGCGTTGCGAGGCACGAAGCAATCTCGAACTACGTATACGTATACGAAGTGCTGCGCAGCGGCTAGTGCGCGCAGCGCTACTACGAACTACGAACTAGCTTCGGCAGTCTTGCCGCACTTAAACAGGATAGCACCGAGAGTATTGTGAACTTGAGCATCAGTTGGGGAAAGTCGGATCGCCTCTCGTGCAGCAACTTCCGCTGCGGCGAACTTACGTTCCCTGAGCAACGCCAGACTGAAATTGTTGTAGTCTTGAGCAGAGTTAAGCTCTGGGGGCATAGTTTTGGGCGATCGCGCTCCTGTCGAGAAAGGAATTTTCTGTGTGAGATCCTGGTTATGCTTGAGGATAACCTGGAGGTTTCTGCGAGCTTGAGCGTCATTTGGGTTCAGCAAGAGGGCTGATCGCACGGATGCTTCTGCTTCAGCGAGCTTACCTTGGTTTCCCAGAATAACACCGAGATGGTTGTGAGCTGCAGCGAAGTCAGGTTTGAGGCGCAGGGCCGATCGCACGGCAGCTTCTGCTTCTGCCAGTTTACCGCTCTGTGCCAGGACAAAACCGAGATAATTGTAAGCAATAGCCGAGTTGGGGTCAAGGGCGATCGCCTCTTCAACCTTCAATTGAGCTGACTGAAAGTAATTTTTGCTAGCGAGGATCTGACTGAGTTGTAGCAGATGTGTAATTGACATAAGTACATCAAAAGTGATAATGGGCTATTCCGAGCACAATAATAACATATTATTCTGGTTTGTAGTAAGCGCTTTAGCGCTTACCCGGTTTGTAGTAAGCGCTAAAGCGCTTACCCGGTTTGTAGTAAGCGCTTTAGCGCTTGCCCGGTTTGTAGTAAGCGCTTTAGCGCTTGCCCGGTTTGTAGTAAGCGCTTTAGCGCTTGCCCGGTTTGTAGTAAGCGCTTTAGCGCTTACCCGGTTTGTAGCGGTCGCTTGATATTGGGTGTATTAATAATGGGCTTCATCGAATTAAATTTTTATTTTTATCATCAAATTTATGGAGTGTCAATTGTAAATTTATTCTGTAATTTTAACTCAGATATGGCAACATTTGCAACAAGCAGCATTTGGTTAAAAATAGAAGCTCAATTACCCAGTATATTAAAGTCTAATCAATACTTTCTCGACAATGCTTGCAGTCTGTTTTGAACCGACTTGAGCCTCGTTACCAGGTAACGAGTGGGTTTGAACCCACGGCGGGCCATGAAGCGTTCTTGACAATGCGTATGAAGTGGGTTTTAACTCATATCTTGCACCATTAGCAACTAGAGGCTCCGCCTCAAGAGCTCGTTCCTAGGCGGAGCCTGGGAACGAGGGAAAAACGAAGGTAAAATACCTTTTACATAAGGTTTTAAGTCTGTTTTCAACCGACTTGAGCCTCGTTACCTGCAGGTAACGAGTGGGTTTGAACCCACGGCGGGCCATGAAGCGTTCTCGACTAGACACCGAGAGTTAACTGCCAGCCATTCAACCAACCAGTATCGCCCAAGGCATGGTCCACTAACAAGAGTTTCCAAACACCATAGACAGATTGATTGAGCAACTGCCGGAAAGCGAGGATATTTTGCAGAGAATAAGTTGCTTGCAGTTTCTTGGCCCGTCCCATGGTCCGGTTTTGCAGCAGCACAAGAGCGCCATTAGGTGCCACTAAACTCACTTCCAAATCACCCAAGAAATCATGCTGAATATCAATCCTAACTTGAATATCTTTCAGCCGACCGGAATCGGAAATATAAATCTCACTGGTAACACCTCGCTGATTATAATCGGGAATAGCAAGCCGTTCTTTATTTTGGCCTGCCACGCGCCGGATAACCCGTAGAGGAACTGCTAGCTGCTGTTTCGCTGCTTTGACAGCCTCAAAGGCGTTCACCTTGCCATGGCCAAACCACTCGGAATGACCTCTAAGATCGTAGGTGCCATTGCGAAAGCCCAGTTGGGGGTCGGGGTTGGGGTCTTCTATTTTATTGGCGGTCTGCTCCAGGATGCGCTTTACTTCCCGAGCAGTAAGGTCGGGATTTACTGACAGCACCAGGGCCGCTACTCCAGCCACCACCGGACAAGCACTGGAAGTGCCGCCAAAATCTCCTGTAAAGTCGTTGCGACTGTAGCCAATGGCTCCCGTCCGGTCGGTGCTGAACACCCCCAAGCCGGGGGTATAGGTATTAATCTGGGGGGCAGTTTCGATAAAGCCAGTTTCCTGGAGCCAGATCCCGGGAGGAGCGTTATTGCTGGGCGCACAAACAGAGATCTGCTTGCCCCAATTACTGTAGACTGCTTTTTTGTTCAAACTGGTGCAGGCAGAAACGGCAATCACGTCTGGATGTACGGGGAAGCCTGCTAGCCATTTGGTATAACCTTCCAGGACTTGACCTGGCCAACCCCGCTCGGTGACGAAGCCGTTGACGGGACGATTGGCATTACCGGCGGCAAATACTACCACGCAGCCTTTACCTTTGCGCCCTTCGGTTGCGGCTCTTGTTATGGCGGCCCTTTGTCGCAGGGAGAGGGGAAAGTTGACTGCCGCAGGCCCCCAGCTACAGGAAATTACTGAAGCTCCTTTGGTAATGGCCCAGTCAAACAGCTGCTCGATCGATTCATCATCTAAAAAACCTGTGGTGCGAATCGGCATCAGGGCGCAACCGGGGGCGACTCCGACTATGCCATTACCGTTTTCTTCGGCTAGGCAGATGCCAGCGCAGGCGGTGCCGTGATTGTCTTCTATTTCGGACGGTTGGGGCAAAAAGTCCTGTTCTTTGAAGTCCCTCGGGGCGACAATCTTTCCTAGGCCCTGGAAATCTGGGTGGTTCAGGTCGAGGGCATCATCGGCCACGGCGATCGTACAGGCGCGACTGCCACGAGTAATATCCCAAGCCTTCTCCACATTAATATGGGATCCCCAGGTTAACTGATTGCCTCCAGTATGGTGCAAATACCATTGCTTGTGATATAGTGAGTCCTGGGGTCGGTAATGCTTTTGGGTCTGAATCATGACATTCGGCTCCGCCACCATTACCTGTGATAGCCCCATCAGTCGGTTAGCAATCTTGACGGGATTTTCCTGAGCCAGATAGGTAATTTGAAACACAAAAGTGTTGGGAATACTGACTACTGGTTTCAGCCGGCGCAAACCGAATCTATCCCCGATCGCCTTCTGGGTAAAGTCGCTAGTACCTTGGTGAAATTGAATTGCGATCTGGTCTGTCAGGTAGACTAGGGTTCCCAGATTATCCTGGATCTGATAAACATGGCTGGCAAAGGCAACGCTATCTCTAGCCCGGGCAGCGGCCATGACGCGGTCTCGCCGGTGGGACGGAACGAGGAAGTCGGCGATCTGGGTCCGACCGAGGAATTGCTGCTTTTGGCCCCGGATCTGCTGCGTCCAAGAGGATGGAGCATTGCTTTTGGGAGCAACGGTGAAGCGATCGTCCAGTTTTGACAACATGAATTCCTCGCCGCCCCGTTGTAAAATCATACCCACCTTGGCTTCGGGGACGCTGGCCCTGGAAGCGTAGGGGAGTGGGAAATTAAGTGGATTACGGCTACTGTTCATAAAATTAAACCTGTGGTGAAAATATCAGAGTTAATCGCTACTATGAGAATCACGACAGTGAAGGAATATGCCAAGCGTGTTATTCTGCTTAACCCCTCTTCAACATGGCAACAAATAATAGTAAGTGATTCTATGAGCGCAATTGGCCTCCTAAGATCGATCGGTTTCGTTTTCCTAACCTCCACGGCAGTTTTGACCCTAGTACAGCCAGGGGCGGCCCAGATAAAGCGGCCAGAACTGCCAGCATCTCTCCAACCATTACAGGAACTGGAGGAAAACTATAGCGACCTCCGTCCTTTGAAGGATAGCGGTCTTTTGAGCATGGCGGGAGGAGAAAAATTGATTGATGAGGCTAACGCAGCGGTAAATGCGGGAAATTACGATCTGGCGGTGGAGAAACTCAGATCGGCACGTCAACTGTTCAATCAGCTTTCCAACTTCTATCAACAACTGGCTGGTAGCTTTACCGGGATTGACAACCGGATTGCTGATGGCCAACGCCGTCAGGCGTTAGAAAGCGCCCAGAAGCGGGATGAGACAACTTATCAGCTGGCACTGGTGTATCGGGCCCAAAATCAGCCAGAACTAGCGGTACCCTTATTGATTCAGATTATTCGCAGCCAAAATCCGACTCGTGATTTGGGTAAGAAGGCTTACCAGCAGTTGTTTGAGTTGGGGTTCGTTGATTCTCCCTATCCTCGTCCCAGTGATAACCAGTCGAGCAGCGATAATTATTAGAATAATGTATCAGGTAGTGAGTGACAGAGGTATGCAATGATTGACCCAGCAGAGGTTGAGGCCATGATTAAGGCGAAGCTCCCAGATGCTCGAGTGCATCTGGATACTCAGGATAGAGAACATTATGAAGCGGTGGTGGTTTCGTCTGAGTTTGAAGGGAAAAGAACGGTGCGGCGGCATCAGCTGGTTCTAGGATCGGTACAGGAGGCGATCGGGACTAACGAACTGCACGCCTTGGCCTTGAAAACCTATACTCCCGCCGAATGGGAAGCCTCTTCGGGTGTTGCTAGCGCCTAGGGCAGTCCCTCATGGAAAATGTTAACAGCTAACATTTTGCTCCACTCAGAGAGTGGATAATACTCAATCAAGGACAAGATAGTAAAGAATTGCAGGCAGAGAACTATGACTCTAACTCCAGAATTAAAAGCGCAAATTGATGCGGCGATCGATCGGCACAAGATTTTTGTCTTCATGAAGGGGGATAAATTGATGCCGCAGTGCGGTTTTTCTAACAATGTTGTCCAAATTTTAAATAGTTTGGGCGTCCCCTATGAGACGTTTAATGTGCTGGAAAATGAAGCAGTACGTCAGGGAATTAAGGAATATTCCAACTGGCCGACGATTCCCCAGGTTTATATCAATGGAGAGTTTGTTGGCGGTTCGGATGTTATGATTGAAATGTACAATTCGGGCGAATTGCAGCAAATGGTGGAAATTGCTCTGGCTTCTTAGCGATCGCTTCTCGTTCCTAGGCTCCGCCTGGGAACGAGAAGCGAGGCTCCAGCCTCGTGTCCGGAGACTTCTGCTACGAGTCTGGGAACGAGAGTAAAGAAAAAAGTGCGATCGCCCCAGGAATTCGGAAAATAAAAGGGGCGCGATAGCATATAGTAATTTATCCTAAATTAGATGAAATACCACTTAGAGGGTTGACAATAAAATCATGGTCGGCTACATTAATATTAGGGCATTCGCTCCGGACAACCTATATCCTTAACACAGAATTATTGGGGCGATCGCCCTTTTTAAAACCCGGTCGAAAGATGCGATCGCCGGAAATCCTTCGGAGTCAGAAGTATGATTGCCGGGACGTCGAGAAAAGAGGGTTTGCATACTGGCGGCCTGGGCGGCTTTCAGTTCTGCTATTACGTCAGAGATGAAGAGAATAGTTCCAGGGGGAAACCCGATCGCCCGGGCTATTTTATGATAGCTATCTGTTTCTGGTAGTGATAAATATGTAGTGATATAACATTTTATCCCTCTATTAATCCTTGCTTTTCAAAGGGATAATATAACATTTTTCATTACCATTGATAAGTTTAATTTATCAAAAATATCAGAGATAATCATGTATAATTAGTTGTCACAATGCTATATTGTTATTGGTAAAAACAATGTCTAAATTTATGAACACATCATCAGATTTATGCTTGCGACCTTCTTGTCCCCACTGTCAAAGTGAGCGAACAGTAAAAAACGGTAGGGGCGAAGCATTCGGGGCTAAAAATTTCGTCTCCGTTGCCGTCATTTTGCCCGAAGGCTTCGCCCCTCCATAACAAAAAGCAAAAACATAAGTGTAAAGACTGTGGCAGGCAATTTGTTGAAAACCCTACCAATAAAACGATATCATCAGAAACAAAAAAGAAAATAGATGGCCTTTTACTTGAGAGAATTTCTTTAGCTGGAATTGCACGTCAAGTTGGAGTTTCAAAAACTTTGCTCCAAGATTATGTTAATAAAAAATCTGCGGAAACTCCGCGTGAGATAAAGGTTTTAGACAAGCCAAAAGGGAAAATGACTATTGAATGTGATGAAATGTGGTCTTTTGTGGAGAATAAAGAAAATAAGCAATGGATTTGGTTAGCGTTAGATACAAAAACTAGAGAAATAGTTGGAGTTTATGTGGGCGAGCGCAGTCGGGAATCGGCAAAAAAATTGTGGAAATCTTTACCTCCTGTTTATCGGCAATGTGCAGTTTTTTACACAGATTTTTGGGAAGCTTATAACACAGTAATCCCCAAAAAACGTCATAAACCAGTAGGTAAAGAAACTGGAAAAACTAATCATATTGAAAGGCTAAACAACACATTAAGACAAAGAATTAGTCGTTTGGTTCGTAAAACATTATCATTCTCCAAGAAACTAGAAAATCACATCGGAGCTATTTGGTATTTTGTACATTATTACAACAAATGTTTATCGGGATAGATAATGCATCACTACATATTTATCACCACCCCAGCCTCACCCATCCAGAAAGGGGAACTTTGGCACTGTCCACCATTGCAACTCTGGTGGAGGTGCTGACTGATTTGCGCCAGCGGGAAAATCGGGTAATTCTGGTATCCTCAGGTGCGGTGGGAGTGGGCTGCGCTCGACTGGGGTTAACCAATAGACCCCGTACTATAGCACAAAGACAAGCAGTTGCCGCTGTGGGTCAAGGACGCCTGATGCGGGTATACGATGACTGGTTTACTCAACTGCAACAGCCCATAGCCCAAGTGTTGCTGACGCGAGGAGATCTAGAGGATCGCGAACGCTACCTGAATGCCTACAATACATTTCAGGAACTGCTAGATCTAGGGGCGATCCCGATAGTGAATGAAAATGACACGGTGGCGACAGATGAACTGAAGTTTGGCGACAATGATAGCCTCAGTGCTTTGGTAGCTAGCTTAGTAGAGGCTTCCTGGCTGTTTTTACTCACAGACGTTGACCGGCTTTATTCAGCCGACCCCCGCCTGGTACCAGACGCCCAACCCATTATTCTGGTAAAGGATCTAGATCGACTAGCAGAGGTAGAAACGGAGACCAAGGGTTCCCAATGGGGTACGGGGGGATGAAGACTAAAATTGCTGCTGCTCGTATTGCGACAATGGCTGGCGTCCGCACCGTGATTACCCAAGGACGAAACCCAGGCAACATCGAAAAAATATTGCAAGGAGTTCCCCTGGGCACCCAGTTTGCACCCCACCCACAACCAATCAATGCCCGCAAGCGATGGATTGCTCACGGTTTAATTCCCACTGGAACGCTTTACTTAGATCGTGGGGCAGTAGCAGCAATTTGTCAACGGGGTAAGTCCCTGCTAGCTGCTGGTATTACTCAGGTGTCCGGAGAGTTCAAAAGTTCAGATGCTGTACGGCTATGCGATGCCCAAGAAAAGGAAATTGCTAGAGGTATTGTCAACTACAGCGGCGCCGAATTGCAACAGATTAAAGGACAACAATCCGGTTTATTTGTGCCTACCTGCTTACTATGTCAACTGTCGTAAACGGGTGTAATTAAAAGTGACACTTAATCATGAGCCGGTGATATAGTCAAGTAGTTGGCAGGATAGATCCTCAATATTGCTGGTGAACCAAGGCGCAATATTGAAGCCCGAGTAAGAAGGCTGTTCAGAGCCATATCATGCCAGAAAACTGATGGTCGTCTGGTGAGAGTTTCAATAACTGTTAGACGGCTTTGATAATGGACGAATATTCATTACTCAAATTTAACCAATAGGATTGCCAATCATTATTAACTCTTAATATCCTCAAAGCTAACATATTATCAGCGTTTTCAACTGTCCACCAAGAACCTGCCAATTTCAAACGTTCTTGAATTACATAACGATGTGCGCTCTCAATTTTTCCAGAGCCAATTGGTAAATCAGCATCAATCGCCGCTTTGTAGTTCATGTATTCAAGCCGGTTTTTAATGTATCGTACACCGACTCTGACGGGAGCAAATTTATCAGCTAGATGTTCTGGTTCCAGACGATTTGATAAATCATTTAGGACTTGGAAAACCTGATTTTTTTTGAGAGCTTGTTTTTGTTGTTTCAGCCATTTTTTTGTTGCTGTTCATTACCTCTAGGAGCCGCAGCGGCTAAATATTCGCATAGATGATAAAAATCTATTAAATAGCTAGCACGTTCTCCAAACAAGCGCATGACTTGATTAACAATCCAACTGGCTCCATCTCCCAGCGCATGAACTTTAGTATTGTTATCTATTCCAGCCCGAAGAGCACTATGCAGTAATTGATTTCCTGCCTCGTCTACGGTGCCTACTGTACCGACAATAATTGTTCTTTTCTGGGTAGGTATTTCCACAAGTGATAGACGAGCTTCTTTCCAACAACAAGATCTGGTTTTCCGACGATCAATAATTTTATCATCCGTCGTTTTGACAATTGGAATCATTGTGCCATCCATTTCTGCAATTATCTGCTCTATCTTATCTTTATCGGAAATTTTTTCTACCGATTTTTGAGATAATTTAACCGCTCAGCTCAGGACGTGCATGTTTTTGAGTAATAAATTGTGCCGAACTAATCGGCACAGTTATACCGTAATGTTCTTTGAGCTTTTCAGGTATTTTTCCAAATGGCACATCGGCTCCAAAATCCGTAATTGCTCGTTGCAATGGTAAAGAATAACCCCGACAGGTGGTGATAAATATGTAGTGATGCATTATCTATCCCGATAAACATTTGTTGTAATAATGTACAAAATACCAAATAGCTCCGATGTGATTTTCTAGTTTCTTGGAGAATGATAATGTTTTACGAACCAAACGACTAATTCTTTGTCTTAATGTGTTGTTTAGCCTTTCAATATGATTAGTTTTTCCAGTTTCTTTACCTACTGGTTTATGACGTTTTTTGGGGATTACTGTGTTATAAGCTTCCCAAAAATCTGTGTAAAAAACTGCACATTGCCGATAAACAGGAGGTAAAGATTTCCACAATTTTTTTGCCGATTCCCGACTGCGCTCGCCCACATAAACTCCAACTATTTCTCTAGTTTTTGTATCTAACGCTAACCAAATCCATTGCTTATTTTCTTTATTCTCCACAAAAGACCACATTTCATCACATTCAATAGTCATTTTCCCTTTTGGCTTGTCTAAAACCTTTATCTCACGCGGAGTTTCCGCAGATTTTTTATTAACATAATCTTGGAGCAAAGTTTTGGAAACTCCAACTTGACGTGCAATTCCAGCTCAAGAAATTCTCTCAAGTAAAAGGCCATCTATTTTCTTTTTTGTTTCTGATGATATCGTTTTATTGGTAGGGTTTTCAACAAATTGCCTGCCACAGTCTTTACACTTATGTTTTTGCTTTTTGTTATGGAGGGGCGAAGCCTTCGGGCAAAATGACGGCAACGGAGACGAAATTTTTAGCCCCGAATGCTTCGCCCCTACCGTTTTTTACTGTTCGCTCACTTTGACAGTGGGGACAAGAAGGTCGCAAGCATAAATCTGATGATGTGTTCATAAATTTAGACATTGTTTTTACCAATAACAATATAGCATTGTGACAACTAATTATACATGATTATCTCTGATATTTTTGATAAATTAAACTTATCAATGGTAATGAAAAATGTTATATTATCCCTTTGAAAAGCAAGGATTAATAGAGGGATAAAATGTTATATCACTACATATTTATCACTACCCTGTTTCTTTCTTCGAACCCGTGGTAGTATCAAAATAGCCCCTGATGAAATCCCTTAAGTCCCCGGCATCGCTGTAGCGAAACAAAAGTTTTTGTGCCTGGATGCTGCCAGAGGAAAAGATAAACACCTGTTTGCCTGCCTCGGTCCAGCGATCGAATGCTGGTTTCACGTCGGCAAACATTTGCGATCGCAGGGTGCCTTCCAGGTAACCTTGATGCCAAATCTTGCCTTGAAGGGATTTCAGTCCTGTAGATTTGCGATCGATGGCGATCAGATGATGGATGTAGGGGACGGCGGCGATCGGGTTTTCCCCCTGCCATTGGGGAATATCTCCTCCCTGGGAGATGTCGGTTTCGTATTCTTGGCGCAGCATTGCTAAGTCGCTGCGGACTTCTTCGTCTTGGGAATTTTCTGCCAGGAATGTTTCCAGGCGATCGCGGGCGAAAGGAAACAGCACCCCAAAGACGTAATCAACTGGTGTTGTAGTACCCTCGATATCGAGTAATATTGCTTTAGCTTTGTCAGCGTAGGTTTGAGTCATCGTCGTTGGTTCGGTGAGTGAGTGAGTGAGTCTCCTGGCCCGCCGTGGGTTCAAACCCACTGCTAATAGCTAAAGTGGGTTAAAACCCACTGAAAGCCTTATAAATAAAGTGTTTTTTCCCCTCGTTACGCACGGCTCCGCCTGGGAACGAGTTCTAGAGGCTCCGCCTCTAGTTGAGAATGGTGTAAGAGTGCGAAACGTTCGGGCGTAAGCGGGAAATGTGGTTCCATTAGCCAACAAGACCTGTGATAGCTCAAACTGGTCTCATCAGCCAGGGAACTATGGAATCTTTGTGGGTCCAAACCCCACCCTCCGGATACGGGAGGTAAACCGGTCCCGACTGCTGCGGAGTGACATCACCGGCGGTGGAGAGCAGGGACTAAAATGTAGGACATCTGGCAGCCTAAAGCTGGAGAGTCCGCGCTTGTTAGATGCTCATGGTCAACGATAAGTGAATCTGTATAAGCCTCGTCATATTCTACCAGCGAAATAAGGCTGATACGCTGGAGCCAAAAGGCTATGGAGGAACGTGAGTAGTTGTTTTTACTGGCTGCTCCGTATCACAAATTCCCCCGGGGTAATGCAGGGGCCTAAAAGCATCATATGGATTCTATGGAACGTTATAACCTTTGTTGTGCAATCCATGGACCGGCAAAACCGCTCTCATTAGACGATTAACCGACCAGGGGATAAGTCAGATGATAAGCGAAAGCCAACAGGGGAGGGATGTCCTAAAAAGCCAAAGCCTAGGGTAATGCCTAGGATATGCTGACGTCGGACGGTGATAACAGGAATGAACTGAACAAGTACCTCTGAGCATCACGGGGACCAACTCCTTAGAGTTAGGTTATGATTTCTGGTAAAACTAGCCAGGATAGGAGCGAAAGGAACGGACATGAGGCAGAAGGGAGGGAAACCCCAGAAGCTACCCGAAAGGGCCTGTTACCCAGGAGCCTCCTGCGATGAAAGTTGCAAGTCCGGTTTTGAAAGGGAGGATTGGGAGGCGACTCCCAGTTCGACCCCACCCTATTCCCCTCGTTACGCACGGCTCCGCCTGGGAACGAGTTCTAGAGGCGGAGCCTCTAGTGGCTGCGCCACGCTGCGCGATTGGATGTAACGGCATGAATTGACTTGGGAAACAAATTAGTTATCCGACTAAAACATGTTTCAACTTGTTTTCTAGTTACCTGTTGTATATATTCAAAACAAGGAGATTCTTTTCTTTTTGAATTCTTTTTTCGCAAAGGTTTTAATTTGCTCTTTGCCGACTCTTTTAGTAAATATTCTAATTGATAATCGTTATAAGTTTTGTCTCCATAAACTAGAGAATTTGATGGTAAATCGAAGCAAAAAGATTGCAGAACTTTAACGTCATTATAACTACCCGGGGCATGATAAAATTCTATTGGATTTCCACTTTTGTTTACTAACATATGAACCCTTAATCCATAAAAATAACGTTTTTTACTTGCAATATCCTCGATATTCTTCTTGCTTATAAATTTTACATCTATCAATCCTAATATTGTCACAGACTGGCACAGGGAAACTATCAAGAATATATTCTTGACATTCTTGACCTGGATTTAGCTCTTTAAATGTTTGAGCTATGACTTGGAATAAAAGCATCCAAATTGGTTCGCCTATATTATGTAACTTAAGTTGCTACCGTGAGGGAGCGTTCCTATGGATGCCACAGCCAAAGACCGATTCTCAGACAAACCTCTACGTAATTGCTCAAGATCTTGGTGGTGAAGGAATATGGGTACTGCCGGTACTGCATAGTTACTCGGGCCATCGGACTGGAGTGAACAGCCCTTGTACTGCCTCGGAATGCCTAACAGGACAAGAGCAATTTTTGAGGAGCGAAAACTTCTCAAATGCTTACGGGGTGGGGGGTTTTGACCTCGAAGTGGTGAGTCGGCAGCCGAGCGCCCGAATATGCAGTTGAGATGCGCGACAGCTGATTTTTTTCAAAATCCCGCGCCCAGGGTTGACAAATTCGATAAATAAGTAGTAAGTTGGAAGACATGACTAAGAATTGGCTTGCTGACCTCGACCAAGACACAGAGAATCTCGACCCAAAAAGTCGGGAAGTTTTGCAGCGGTTACTCAATTACCTAGAAGACCTATACAGCCAAAACCTTGAATTGAAAGCTGACAATCAACGATTGAGAGATGAAATAGCCGCGCTCAAAGGGCACAAGGGAAAACCTGACATCAAACCTCAAGCCAAAGCTGATACTTCTAAAGCTGATACTTCTGCGGAGGCCAAACCAGAGCAGCCCAATAGTCGAGAGCGAAAAAAGAAAAAACCGAAAACCCCCCCCAGGAACGTCGCCAACTTATTCATATTGACAGAGAAGAGGTTATCAAACTGGCTCGGAGTAACTTGCCGTCAGATATCACCCATAGAGGCTACCGAGAAGTAACAATTCAAAATATTATATTTAAAACAGACACGGTTATTTATCGACTAGAAAGACTCTATTCACCTAGTACGGAGAAATTTTACGAAGCCCAGTTGCCGCAAGGATTAAAAGGCAAATCTTACGGGAGTGAACTCGAAGCATTTGTTCTCACTTTGTATTATCAGTTACGAGTGCCAGAAGAAAAGATTCTTAAATTGTTGCAGTCTCAGGGAATAGTAATCTCGGCGGGAAAAATATCTAACTTAATAACTCGGCAATATTTAAGAGAATTTACTGAAGAACGAAATGCTATTTTAGAAGCGGGACTGGGCAGTACCAGTTATCACCAAATTGATGATACGGGGATGCGGGTTAATGGGAAAAATTGCTATGTATTCACACTCTGCAATCCTTACTATAGCAGTTTTTTTACCAGAGAGCGCAAAAACTCTGAAACAGTTCTCCAAATGTTAAACGAATTGCAGTTGGATCCAACTGAATTAGCAGTTGTTCAATCAGATGATTTAGTTGACAGTATTTTGCCTGACAAGAAGAAAAAGCAGCTCGGGGACTACATAGATATTTTGGTGGCTGATGACGCGGGACAATTTCACAACCAGACGAACCATCGTAGTTTATGCTGGATTCATGAAGGACGACACTACGAAAAGCTGACTCCTCTGGTTCCCTCTCATCAAAAAAGCCTGGCACAATTTCTCTCTTATTTTTGGATTTACTATTATCAACTCAAAGCCTATCAACAGCAAAGCACAGAAGAGCAGCGACAACAAAAACTGTTGCTTGAAACCGAATTTGACAAATTGTTTTCCCGTCAAACCGGATACAGTGCTTTAGATCATAGAATTGATTTAACAAAACAGAAGAAGCCTTATTTACTATTAGTTCTAGATTTTCCTGAAGTTCCTCTTGACAATAATGAGGCAGAGCGGACAGTCCGGGAGTATGTGATTAAGCGCAAAATCTCCAATGGAACCCGCACTCTACAGGGGACTCAGGCGTGGGAAGTGTTTTTGGCTCTGGTTGACACCTGCCGCAAAAACGGAGTGAATTTTTATTCGTACATTAAGGATCGAATTTCCAAATCTTTCAAGATGCCAGCGTTGTCCACGCTAATTCAACAGATGCAGCCGCCAAAACCAACATAAACATAAACCATTGACTCCAAGTCTCGCTTGTGTAGTTTCCACCTAAGCACCAAGGGTGTTACAGCTCCTTGTTATAAAGGACAGACTCATTAAGTGCGACATCAGCTCCTGTTTAAAAAGCTGCAGGAGCTACTCTCGTGTGGAAATCACTCCCCACCAACATATTGAGCAACTTCTCAACACCCGGTTGGGACGATCTTTCAAATGACCTCTGGTAATCTGAAGATGTCGTGCGACTCTCGATGGTACGTAGAGATTCACCCGAGAGGGTTACATCTGCTTGCCTTGATGGCCTGCCTGACTGGGCCTGTGCTACTGGTACACACCAGACTGCTACAAATGCTATCGCTAAGACTGCTTGTGCTTGAGTGCGAATTATTTTTTTCATGGCTTATTTATTATATCTACTATGTTTTTTGCCTCTCCCGATCTTTGGTCTTTCAGTGGACTTACGCAACTTGTCCCGTTCAACCGTACCGGTACCGTCTGATGGGCTATCTCTGGTGCCCTATCTAGTGCCTGTGCGTAAGTCCTGCTTTCTTTACTCTAACTAGATTCTTTCAGGCTGTCAAGCCATTCGATCGCCCGCTGGGCCCACCGCCGGCACTTCCTCTGGATTGACGATTGTCAATTTTCAATTATACAAATCTGTGAATAAATTCATAAGTCCAATCTACTCTTCCTTTGCGTAACATCGCTGGATCTAGTCTTTCTGTGGTATTGCAAGTCATCAATACCACTAATTTTTGTTGCTTCACCCCTGATTCTTCAATCACGCTATTGTACAATGTTCCATCCAGTAAACTCAGAATATGCTCAGTTTTATTATTTCTTTGAGCCACTGCCATTGAGCGGTCTTGGGCCAAGTTATCTGCTTCATTGATGATGAGACAAATCCGTTCCAGGTAACTAGGGGGGATAAAGTTTTCCACGGCATCATGATCGAGGATAAAAATTACATATCCTAGGGGCATTAATATTTCTTTTGCCACTGCTTGGGTCCAGGCGGTTTTCCCCGTGCCTGGTTCTCCTTGTACGAGAACTGCTAGCTGGTTTTGGTCGATGATTGCCTGCTGAACTTTGTCAGTGAAGCTTTGGATATCTGCTGGAAATGTTCTAATTGGAAACTGAGAATGTACCTGTCCAATCCGATTTTGATAGCCACTGAGCATCACTGCTAGATTGTAAGTGGCTTTATTCACCAGTGGGGCAATGTCTTGGGCGATCAGGGTGTAGCGTCGCCTGCTTCGGCCCAGGTTGTCTATTTGCAGCCAAACTTGAAACTTTGACCAGTAAGCGGAAACGCTGCCCAGGGTTTCCACCCTTTCCCAACTGGTAAATTTCTCTACAGGATAATAAAAATGTCGGTCTAGGTAATACTGTGTGATTAATTCTGGCTTGGACAATAATTCCAGAATCTTGAACACGGTAATCTCCTGGAGCCGGTTCAGGACATAATCGATGGGAATGCGATCGCGGCTGACTGACTGAACTATTGGTGCTTCTGTACTGATAACGTCTTTATATCGATAATCTGGGGCTAGGGGCTGGGGAGTTATGTAATCCCAAAATTCATCCAATTCATATCGGGTGTTTTCTGAGAAGAGATTAAATATATTGGCCCACCAGCTATATTGAGTCCGACCTAATGCATCTGCTAGATCGCTAACGAAACCCAATGTTTTCTGTGTCAATTCCCACGGATCGTTAGACACCATATGCCGGAAATATTCCCAATCAAATTCTCGAGTTAAAGGTCGCCAACCTGCTGTTAGTAACCCTCTGCTTTGATGGTTGTTATGTCCTGAGTCTGGGTAACCAAAGTCTCTTGAGTCCATTGCTTCAATTTCTCGTATTATGTTCTCTAATTCTGGGTCCATGTCAATTGTCAGTTGTTAGTTGCGTAGCCTGTAGGACTTGTCCCGCCTGCCCCGAGGATGCTTAGGACTTGTCCCGCCTGTCCCGAGGTTGTCAGCACCATCTCAATTAACAGGTAATCACGTCTAAGAGTAAAAATACTTAGAAACGGCTCCGGACATGCTCCCTCTAAACTGGTGGTAAGGAGGAGACTTGCTGCTGCCCGTCTCTATTATACCTCTTTAAGGGCCAACCCTCCTCATTATTATAACAGGGACAATAGCCGATCGCCCCCCGATCGCCCGTAGCTTTCTGGCTGTTTTGGCGCTCCCGAACAAGCCGGTTGACGTTTTCACCCGGGCAGGCGAGACGCCCGCCCGACGTTTTCACCCGGGTACGAACGGACCGATCGCCCATTATTTCCTTCTCTTGCTTGACAGAGTAACCTTGACAATATCCTACCTATATTCCAGGCATCATCGCCCCCCCGGTGGTGAGTCCCTTCTAGAGGCAGATTGAGTATTTCTAAGGCCCGGGCCATGCCTACTTCTCGATCCATGGCATTAATAATTGCCAACAAGTTTTTGACATTGATATGCTTCCGACCAAAAGGATATTTGATCGATCGGGCAAGGCATTGTCTCTCGAATTGTCTTTTATCGTACTCTCCATAGCTGGCCCAAACTCGCTGATGCGTGCTATAGTTCTTGCGCAGCAGTAAGCAAGCTTCAGCAAACGAAATTCCTTTATCTACTTGTGACTGGGTTAAGGTGGTCAGTTGGGTACAGAATTCACTTACTTGAGAACGTTCTGGCTTGACTAAGATACTATCTTTTTCTATTGCTTGACCGGAATTTATATCAACTACGCAAATTCCCATCTCGATAATTTCATTTTCTTGACCTGCTGGCGGTTTACCTTGCCAGCAAGTCGCTTCTACGTCTACTACGATGATTCGATCTAGTTTATCTCCCATTTTTACACAAACGGGCGGGCCGCTGCCCACCCACAAAGATTAATTATCTTTTGCGATCGCCTCTGGTTTCAGCAAGTTTGCCAATTGTTCTTTCGACCAAGTTTGCGTGGGATAGGAGATCGCGAATATCGATTCCAGCCGAATCAACCACGTGATACATTTATATTCATCATCGTCTTCGTTATATTCATCGGGAGGTACTAACAGGATAATTTCCACAAACTCTTCGTCCAAATTTATCGGGATACCAGAGAAACTGTCCTCGGCTTCAATCTGAATTTTGCTCCCGCGATCGACGGCTTCTTTTAACCGCTGGGACAGAAGATTCGACTTGTTCACCTGGGATTTTTTTGCCAAAATTTTTCTCCCTAAATTGCAAATAATGCTCGATCGAACTGGTTCGGTATTTCTCGCAGAAGGGGCGCCACCTATTTAACTTCTTTGGCGACGCACTTGGATGCGCCGGTCTGCCTTCTGCTTCCTCACCCATGACAAGAATTTTTCCATCTGAGGCTCGTTTTTCAGTTTTTCTATGGTATTGAATTCCTCCACCAAGCGCTTGTTGTCAAACGTAGCATGGATCTGTCCGTGACAAGCAGCACAGATCTTAACGGTCGGACCGGGAGACTGCTTTTTCCGTTTTGTCCTCTGTCGGGGTACTAGATGATGAACGGTCAGACGACCTACTTCCCTTTCACATAGTTTACACTGCATGGTTCCTCCTGCAACTACCGATCCCGATCGCCCCTACGCAAAGCTGGGCAACTAACTCCGTGGCCGTGGCCGCACTCTGCAACTGACCGAAATTGATTGTCTCCGGTTCAATGCCTGTCTCTTGCAGGACTTTTTCTATCCCCCGATCGCTCAACCGCATGCCTGCCGTGAGAAAATCCGTACAGGGTTGTTGGTGTCGCACCGTGGGAGTTTCGCTGCGCTTGGCCCAGAAATGACTGATGACATGGAAAACATGTCCCTTTCCCCAATCAAAACGCACTGCCACTACTGGTGCTTTATATTTTACCAACAAATCGTGGCTAGCTGCTTCCACACGCACTTTCTCTGGGTCGATCACCTCTATGGGATAGCTTCCCCACAACCACCACTGGGGATCGGCACCCAATACCGCAATTTCCGACCACAAACTATCTAGGTAAGGTTCTACTGATATGACTGATTCGTCGGTAGATACTTTCGTCCAGCGGACTGTATTGGGAAATGCTGGCTCGATGATATAATGCAGGGCCCAATCTGAGGTGACTAGCCATTTGCCCTTGTTTACCCGATCGCCTATTTCGGCAATGAGGGTTTGGTCGTAATCCCTAGAACAGTTGACAAAAACAATCTTCGGGTCCGCACTCTTAGCATTAGGATTTACAAGGGCGGGAATTTGCAAACATTTCAATACCTCCTCCACTTGGTCGAAAGTCCCGGCATAGGCAGCTACCTCATCTTTACGAATGCGATCGAGAATTGTCAAGTAGTCGGGATGCTGTTCGGCAAACCTTTGTCGCACCGCTGCTGCTGCCACTTGGTAAGCAATTTCCATTGTACCCATTTCATCTTCTCCTACCAAAGTAGTACATGGCTCACGTGATGCCCAGAAACCGGGTTTCTTATCAAGCGATCGACGAGATATCAATACTCTCACAAGAGAAACCCGGTTTCTTAACCGACTAGGGGCTATACATAATTTTTGCTCTCCAGCAGCGCTACTTATCATTCCTCACTGGCAGGGGCGTTTCCATAATCTCCATCAGCAACTCCAGTCGCGACGGACGAGACAGCAGCGGAATCAAGTTTGGCAGGGAGTAGTAGTCACCCTTGAAGCTAAAGGTATCCACCTGCACTTGCTTTTTCTTCAGTTGAGTTTCCACCCAATCATAACTATAACCCACCTTGACAATCACCACGTTCGGCATCACGTCCATCTCGCGCCGGTAAGCATCGTAGGCGTCAGCGAAGTATGGCGCGGTGTTTTCACCTTCATCCGTTACCAAGATAATTTGTTCTGCCAACTGTTTCTTGCGCCGCATTGCCTCTAAACCGCAACCGATACTCGTACCGCCACCTGCGCGGATGTGCTGGAATGCTTTCTCCCAGTCAGTCAACTCCTTACCTTTTGATTCTACTGGGTAAGGCATGGTATCGAAAGCGTAGACAAATAAATCTGCTTCGGCCACTCCGGAAATCATTGCTGCCAGGCGCTTGCCAATTTCGATCGCCTTTTCCATGGAACCGGACTTATCAATTAGCAAACCCGTCGGCTTGGCAATCTTACCACGCTTCTTGACTTGTTCGTTGGTGACTTGTTCCAGCTTTTGGGCAGTTTCGGCATCCAATTGGGTAACATCAGCAGCAACCCGCGCTTTGAAGGCCGATACCCGATCGCTCTTTTGGGCCTCTTCCAGCTTACTATCGATCAGGGCCTTTACTTCTGGATGATCCCCCGCGACTTTGGAGAGACTTGAGGTTATTAATTGCTTCCTGGGTGTGGTCAAAACCCGTTGATCGTTTCTAGCTGCACCCCGCGAGGGTCTCCCCGTACCAACTGTTTTTGACCACACCCGTAACAAACCGGACGCTGCCCGATACATGTATATAGCAGAGAAAGGTGGCCGCGCTGCGCTCGCTTAGACGCTTTGTTCATGTAGCCGGGCTCCTCGCTGGGAACGGGTGAAGGCTACTCCGTCTCCTACCAACGGATTTTGACCACACCCACCGGGTTTTGACCACAGGGGTGGCCAGTGCGATCGCCCCATCCTCCGATCGCGCAGCGTGGCGCAGCCATAACATCGAGTTCTTCTTGTTATCGCCGGCTATATGCTGCACAAATCAAATCAGCTAACGGATGCCAGGCCATAATAGTGGAACGAGTGCTGGGGGAGTGGAACGAGTGCGGGTTGGATAGTAAACTCTGCGGGTTGGATAGTAAACTCTGCGGGTTGGATAGTAAACTCTGCGGGTTGGATAGTAAACTCTGCGGGTTGGATAGTAAACTCTGCGGGTTGGATAGTAAACTCTGCGGGTTGGATAGTAAACTCTGCGGGTTGGATAGTAAACTCTGCGGGTTGGATAGTAAACTCTGCGGGTTGGATAGTAAACTCTGCGGGTTGGATAGTAAACTCTGCGGGTTGAGTAAGGGTGTGGTCAAAACCCGTTGGTAGCCCGGAAGCCAAGCGAGTTCCCAGGCGCAGCCGACGGAGTAAACGTTCGGGGTGTGGTCAAAACCCGTCGATGCCATCCCATTAGGCGACTCCTCAACAAATAGATGCCGGAGTAGGATTTGAACCTACAACAATTCCTGAAAGTCTGAAAAAATTTTTTTGGGGATTTGCTGTTGTCGATGCGATCGCCGGTCCCTGGGGAAGGCGATCGCCGGTCCCTGGGCAGGCGCGGAGCCCACCCTATGGGATTTTTTGAACTACAACGGAGGGGAAAAACTTATTCAGTTTTCAAGGTACAGTTTGCTTGGGGTGGAGCTTTGAGGCTTGTCCCCCTCGCCATATTAATATGCTACATAAATAAGACATGAGTGTCAAGGGTTTGCCGAAAAATTTTTTTTGCTCGCCGCCGGCGGATGCGATCGCCTGGGCCACGGGCACGAGGCCGACCGTCCGAGGACCGGCGACTTCCTGTTCTACTTCCAGGCGCTCTAGAGCATCGGTCAAGTAGAAGCTAGATACCGGGTTTCTTGTCCAGCTATCAAGGAGAAATCGATGCTCTCACCGGAGAAACCCGGTATCAGCACCGGCGATATAGGCAAACTGAGCTACAGCCAAAAGTACTTTTGGCTCGGGTACGATGATTGCCGTTCAGTGAATACGGTGAGTGGTTCATCGCAATTCACCCATTGGCAATCAGCAATTCGCAATTAGCCCATGAAAATTAATGCCGAGTTGCCATTAATTACCCAAAAACCTACACATCTCTCACACTCGGGCCAATAATCAGTACTCTAGGGGTCATAAGCGGTAATAAAAAAAATATTTTTTACGTGTTTTTGCCAAGCAAAGCGGAGTTGGGTTGTGGCTATAGTTATAAATATAAAGGTGCGACTCGTTGAGGCCCAAGCAAGAAGCATCGACTTGTGACAACCTCAATCGGAAACATCAGCCGATAAATCGTACAACCATTGAGGGTCCAAACCCCTCCCTCCCGATACAGGAGGTACACCGGTCCTAACTGCTGCGGAGTGACATCACCGGCGGTGGAGAGCAAGGACTTAAATGTAAGACACCTGGTTAGTCTAGATTAGAGTGTCTGCTAGGAAAGATGCTCATGGGTAGAAAGAGCGAACCTATGATTAAGCCTCGTTATTCTAAACCAGCGCATTAGACTGAAACGCTGGCCCAAAAAGGGATAGGCAGTGTCGGATAGTCGTCTTTATTGACTATTCTGTATTGACAATACTCCCGGGGTAGAATAGGGCCCTAAAAGCATCATAATTGGTTACACGGAACGAGATAACCTCTGATGAGCTGTTCCTTGAGGTGGATGGAAGGATAGGGAACCAGTTAGATGATAAGCGCAAGCCATCAGAGGAGGGATGTCCTAAGAAGCAAAAGCCCAGAGTAACTTCTGAGATACGCTGACATGGGACGGATATGGTAAGAAGTCTTGGGAAATAGTAACTCTTAAAACGACTCGAAACGCCGGTATAACCTAGCGTAGTATGAACGGACTAAAGCCCTGACCAGGTAAAACTAGCGCGTCCCTCGTACTAGGGCCATGTAAGTAAAGAGTGACATCATGGGTTATTGCGGTTGTCCCGTCACGAACCATCCGGGGAAGGCATCAATTCTTAGTCCCAAAGGACATACCGAAAAGGGGTGAAACTTCATGAGACAAGGCCAAAAGTGGGAGAAATCCTGCCTAATGCCACCTATGACAAAGGCTTACCAACCAGTAGCCTCCTGCGGTGAAAATCGCAAGTCCGGTTCCGAATGGGAGGGTTGCCCCGCGAGGGGTAGCTCGACCCCGACCCCAATGAAACCAGGTAGTCCAACAATAAACGAGCATTTGCTGCTCGATTATAAATGAAGCATGAGTATTATAGTCAGCCCAAGCAGCTAACCTTCTGGGGGTACATCGGTGAGTCCCTGAGAAGATGGGAGCGAGAAGGAAAAATCCAATCGTACCGGACGCCGGGAGGGCAGCCACGATGTCCCCGGGAGCTTTCGATATCCCCACCGGAGCGCCAGCCGCACTACCCAGGGGATATCGAACTCGCACAAAAGGGGGGACATCGCCGCTTCCTCAAAAGGGAAATCGTGCATATTCGCTGGAATCGAACTGCCAACTACAACTGTTTTATGCGGCGAGTCTCAAGTTATTCCCAACATGACGATGCAAGAGCCGACAACTTAAATACCTGCGCCTCCACTATCCAGAAGCGTAATTTATTTCTGAAATTGGAGGAGGGCTTAATTTTAGACGGCGGAAATTTAAAACCATTTTGGAACGAATTGTCATCCAGGATATCCAACGGCTTGTTGTTGCCCACCGTGACAGACTCTGCCGTAAGGGATGGGAATTGGTTGAGTGGTATTGCTTATACAATGCAGTCCAACTCGTGGTTCTCAACTCGCGCGGTCTCAGTCCAGAACAAGAGCTTGTACCGGATATGCTGTCCATCTGAGGTTGCTTCAGTTCTCGGCTCTACGGTTTGCGAAAGTACCGAAAATAAATCACCTCGAAAGTACGGGAAGAACCCATTCAAGAGAAGCCAAAACATCACGCCGAACAGCGTGATGAAGATTCCGCTATTTCCCGAACCTGAATTATCTAAGATTTGGAAACGATGGCTAGCAGCTTATCGCTGGGTTTACAACCAGTGCGTAGAGTTCTATAACAACAAGCAAACGCTGCCAAAGGAACAATCTTTAGACCAGTACATACAGCAGTTACAAAATTTGCCTGAAAACGAGTGGACTAAGTGCCTCGGTAATACCAGGCAGGAAGCTGTTTGTGAAGCTCAAAATGCTAGTCGTCAATCTCGTAAAGCTAATGGTGGTAAGTGTTTATTGCGATTCCGCTCTTGCAGAAATAAGTCCCAAGCTATTCAGTTCAAGAACAACGCTTATAAGAACGGAACTTGGTTTCGCTCAAAGATTGGCGACTTACAGTTTACTGTTGCTAAGGGTTATGAACTCCCGATTAACTGTGTATACGGGACTGAGTTACTCTATCAACGGGGACAGTGGTTCGCTTGTTTTCCACAATACGTTCGGGAGGTAACGACAGGTTCCGATCGGGTAATTGCTCTCGACCCAGGTAATCGCACTTTCCTTACAGGCTACGATGGTGAAAACATCTTGGAGATTGGCAAGGGAGACATCGGGCGGCTTACGCGGCTGTGCCTGCACCTTGATAAACTCATTGGGAGAAAAATGAAAGCCACTGGTAAAGTCAACAAGCGGTTGCGGTACAAGTTGAACAAGGCAATCGAGCGGCTGCGGTTTAAGATTCGATCCCTAGTGGATGACCTACACCGAAAAGCTGCGAGTCTACTTGTTAATAGCTACAAGCTGATATTTCTGCCTACTTACCAAACTTCCCAAATGGTAATCAAGGCTAACCGCAAGATTAACCGGAAGTCGGTTAGAAATATGCTGACTTGGTCAATGGGTAGATTTGCTTCTCACTTGAAACAGGCAGCAAAGCGAAAAGGGGTGCTAGTGGTGCGCTGCAATGAAGCCTACACTAGCAAAACTTGCCCTCTTTGCGGTCACGTTCACAAAAAACTAGGTGGTTCCAAAGTCCACTTTTGCCCGGCTTGCGGTCATAAAGCGCCGCGAGATTGGGTAGGCGCTCTCAACAAAATGTTGAGGGCTTTGCAGGCTGTCGCCTTCGATGTTAGAAATGGCGTTATCACTATTTCTGATGCCGATGTTATACTTGCGCAGAGTCAATATGAGCTTTGTGAGGGTTAAAGACAGCACTTAAGTCAACGGGCCTACAGCGAGGAACTGCCGTGGGTGAATTCCCCAGCACCAGGAGTGCAGCGGCGGATGCTGGAACGGGATGGAGAAGAAATCGGTCGCGCTACCACCATTGTGCGTTTTGCCCCCAATAGTTCTTTTCCCATGCATTCCCACGGTGGCGGCGAAGAATTCTTGGTTTTGTCAGGAGTTTTCTCTGACGAACATGGCGATCATGGTCCTGGAACCTATATCCGCAACCCAGTTGGCTCTCAACATACTCCCTATAGCAAAGAGGGCTGTATTATCTTTGTTAAACTCTGTCAAATGTCCCCTGAAGACCAAAACTATGTCTGCATCGATACCAACCAGGCAGCTTGGGAACCCGGCCCGATTTTTCGGTCGTTTCCGGGAGCACCCACCCTGTTGTGTCGCATCCTGCGCACAACATGGGTGGGTGCTCCGGAAACGAAAGTCCGCGGACCGATCGCAGGTCTAAAATTAATGCCATTGCATCGCTTTGGTACGGAACGAGTATTTCTGATCGAGTGGGAAGCGGGAATACATTTTCCTCATCATACCCATGAGGATGGATCGGAAGTCTTAGTTTTGGAAGGAGTTTTGGAAGATGAGCATGGTAGCTATCCCAAAGGCACTTGGTTGAGGCATCCTGTGGGCAGCAGTCACGCAGCTTTTAGTCCTTCGGGCTGTCTCCTTTACGCTAAAGGCGGTCACTTACTACCCGACCTCAAGCAATAACCCCCGGGTTCCCAGGCGGTATCCTGGGAACGAGAGCCAATTATTTGTGGCTTTGCACAAACAAAAATAATCTCAAATAGAGGATTGAGTTAATCTCAGGAAATCTCCGATGGCAGTAAAAAAAACTGAAATTTATAGCTCCCTATGGGCAGGATGCGATGAATTGCGAGGTGGCATGGACGCTTCCCAGTATAAGGATTACGTCCTCACCTTGTTGTTTCTGAAATATGTGTCTGATAAATATGCCGGCGATCGGGACAGTATTATTTTCGTCCCAGATGGCGCAGCTTTTGAGAACTTAGTGGCCCTTAAAGGGAATCCCGAAATCTGAGACAAAATTAATAAAATTATCGGTCAGTTAGCAGCAGAAAATGGACTTAAAGGTGTCATTGATGTTGCCGACTTTAACGATGAGGAAAAGCTGGGCAAAGGTAAGGAGATGGTCGATCGCCTGTCTCGGTTGGTGGCGATTTTCGACGGGTTGGACTTAAGCGCGAACCGCGCTGAAGGGGATGATTTACTGGGGGATGCCTACGAGTATCTAATGCGCCACTTTGCCACGGAGTCCGGGAAAAGTAAGGGGCAGTTTTATACCCCGGCGGAGGTGTCGCGGGTTGTCGCGAAGGTGGTGGGCGTTACGCCAGAAACCAGGCAGGATGCCACGGTTTACGATCCCACTTGCGGTTCCGGTTCCCTATTGCTGAAAGTGGCAGATGAATCTCCTAATGGCTTAACTATTTACGGGCAGGAAATGGATAACGCTACGGTGGCATTGGCGCGGATGAATATGGGGTGCATCCCAGTTTCGCCATGAGTATAAATGCTTAGTCGAACTGGTTCCGAGATGGTGTTAAGCTGAGACAGTCGGTAAACGCTCCCTCTAAAACTATGAATCCTGAAAATTTAGCTCAAATTAAAACCTATGCTTTGGGAATAGCCGCCTTGTTGTATGAGGAGGCCCAAGGGACTGTTCCAGAGCAATTGAAAACACTCTCAGGACTCGAAGCTACAGTCCGTGGGCAGTTGCTTCAATACGTCAGTCCAGAGATTGCCCTTTTTTTATCGAAAGCACCAGTGGCACCACCGCAGGGCGAACCCGAATTTTAAACAGCATTTTGGGCGAGCTCCTCATCACGGAGAAGCAAGCGACTTATTTTGATGTGAGAGCCTATAGCCAGTGGAGTCCCTATCTGGAAAAATGTTGCTTGTTACTGAGTGCGAACTCTTCTTATGAGCACGCCGAGGAAGATATTAAGCAGCTCACGGGGATGAGCGTTTCCCGGGGAACTCAGCAACGACTGGTGCAACGTTATGAGTTTGAATTACTGACAGTTAAAGAAGCCGTTTCCTCAACGAGCGCTCAAGAACCGAAACTGCCCCTTCAGGAGTTTGAGTTGCCCACAGCTAAAGAAGCCGTTTCCTCAACGGGCCCTCAAGGACCGAAACTGCCCCCTCAGGAGTTTGAGTTGCCGACGGCTAAAAAAGCTGTTTCCGAAATCAGCCCTCAAGAACCGAAAGTGCTCGCCCATGAGTTGAAGTTGCCGACTGTCAAGGAAGTTGTTGAGGAAATGAGCATTGATGGGGGGAAAGTACGCTTACGGACCCCGCAAGGGAGACCCTGTGAGTGGCGCGATTACAAGGGCGTTAATCTACATGACCTCGGGGTAGCGGCCTTCTTTCGGGACAATGCAGGACTGGTCAAATGGGTCAACCAGCTCCTCTCCTTACTGGAAAGAGACCGATGGCAGTTTGAAAACTTTTGATTTTGCTGTTGCCAACCCGCCTTTTTCCTATAAAGCTTGGAGTAATGGGGTAGATACTACCAAAGATGAATTTAATCGGTTTGAGTATGGCGTTCCCCCGGCGAAAAACGGCGATTATGCTTTTCTGCTCCACATTCTCAAATCATTGAAAAGTACGGGCAAGGGGGCGGTAATTTTGCCTCACGGGGTACTATTTCGGGGAAATGCTGAGGCTCGCATTCGGCAGAATTTGGTCAGCCAGGGATACATTAAGGGTATCATCGGTTTACCCCCAAACCTGTTTTATGGCACGGGCATTCCTGCTTGTATTATCGTTATTGATAAAGGAGATTCACGCTCCGGGACCCCTCCGCTACCCGGTCAGGGTTTGTTTATGGTGGATGCTAGCAAGGGGTTTATCAAGGATGGCAATAAGAACCGGCTGCGCAGTCAGGATATCCATAAGATTGTGGATGTTTTTAACCATCAGATAGAATTGCCTCGCTACAGTCGGATGGTGAGTTTGTCCGAAATCGTAGCTCACGATTATAATCTCAATATTCCCCGTTATATTGATTCTAGCGAACCGGAAGACATTCACGACCTCAGCGCTCACCTCAAGGGTGGCATTCCTAACAGGGATATTGATGCTTTGGATGACTACTGGCGGGTGTTTCCCCAGGTGCGGGATGCTTTGTTTGCCCCGGGAAATCGCCCGGGATATAGCCGGAGTTTGGTAGCATCTTCTCAGGTAAAGGCGACTATTCGAGATCGTCCCGAGTTCGCCGAGTTTGCCGATCGCACTCTGGCATTGTATCGCAATTGGCGCCAGCACCACGAGCCCCAACTGAAGGCGATCGCCCTTGGGGAGAAGCCGAAAGAAATGATCGCCAAGCTATCGGAGGATTTGCTGGCGCGGTTTGCCGACTCTGACTTGCTGGATAAGTACGACATTTACCAGCTATTGATGGACTACTGGACGGAAACGATGCAGGATGATGTTTATATACTGGTGCAAGATGGTTGGCAGGCGGGGAAGGTGCTGCGGGAGTTGGTGGCGAAAAAGGGCGAGAAGTTGAAGGAAACTCCAGATTTGATCGTCGATAAGAAAAAGTATAAAGCTGACTTGATACCGCCCAGTGCGATCGTGGCGCGGCATTTTGCCGATCGGCAGCAGATTGACGAACTACAGGCAGAATTGGATGCCGTCAGTCAGGAGTTAGAGGCGCTGATAGAGGAACATAGCGGGGAAGATGGGCCTTAAGTGATGCCCAGACGGATGCGGGGAAGGTGACGAAAGCTAAAATCAAACAAGTCATCAAGGACGATCGACAATTATCTATTTTTGACGATTCAGGATCCTCCCTTGATGACGAACAATTCTCAATTCTGGAACAATGCCTGAAATTGTTCGATCGAGAGGCGGCGGCTAAGAAAGCAGTAAATAATGCCCAGACGGCACTGGATAAGGCAGTGTTTTCCCAGTATGCTAAATTAACAGAGGATGAAATTAAAACTTTGGTAGTGGATGACAAGTGGCACGGGACGCTAGAGGCGGCAATTACGGCGGAGATCGAGCGGGTGACGCAGCAGTTAGCGAACCGGGTGAAGCTGTTAGAGGAACGTTATGCGGAACCTTTGCCCCAGTTGGAAGAGGAAGTTGAGGTGTTGGCCCGCCGGGTAGAAGACCATTTGCAGCAGATGGGCTTGAGTGCATCTTAGCCCCTACCACGCCCGCCGAACCCTAAAGGGTCCGGCTACAGGAACGAAGCCCGCCTACGCGGGCTTAATTACTTTCTCGTTCCCAGTGGTCATGCATTTGTTGCACAAGTCCGGCGACACCGGAGAGATCGTGAGGAGCAACAGGTTTTGACCACACCAGTACTCGTGATTAATTAATTGTTTGGAGAAATTAAAGAGATGAATAGGATCGATGGCTTGTCATTATTACCAGGAGATATTGGGGATATCGAGACCAAGGCGGTACTCAAAAAGTTAATTACTGCTCATCAGGCGTTAGCAGAACTGAAAGGGGTGGCTAGTAGTATTCCCAATCGGGAAATTTTAATTAACACATTATCCTTGCAGGAAGCTAAAGATAGTTCGGCGATCGAAAATATTATTACTACCCAAGATGATTTATATCGTAGTGACAGTCAGGTGCAGCATTTCGTGACCGCCGCAGCCAAAGAAGTACATAACTATGCTACGGCCCTACGTGAGGGGTTTAACCAGCTTCAAAAAAACGGGATTATTAACGGAACGTCAGATATTAGAAATTCACGCCACGATCGAGGGAAATAAGGCGGGTTTCCGCAAGCTTCCGGGTACTAACATAAAAAACGATGCAACGGGGGAGGTGGTTTATACACCGCCACAAAGTTATGAAGAGATTAAAACTTTGATGGCTAATTTGGGAAAATTCATTAATGATGACAGGCTTTGTGATTGGGACTCATTGACGAAAATGGCGGTAATTCACCATCAGTTTGAGAGTATCCATCCATTTTACGACGGAAATGGTAGAACAGGGCGAATTGTTAATGTTTTGTACTTAGTCAAACAAAATTTACTGAAAACTCCTGTACTTTATTTAAGTCGTTATATTAATCAAACCAAAACACAATATTATGAATTGCTGCAATTTACTGGGAAAACGAGAGATTGGGAACCTTGGATAATCTATATGTTAGAAGGGGTCGAAAAAACTTCGCTACAAACAGTTGAGTTGATTGCAGGAATTAAAAGGCTGATGCTGTCACACAAGAATTCCATTCGTAATGAACTACCTAAGGTATACAGTCAAGATTTACTCAATAATTTGTTTCGGCATCCTTACACTAAGATTGACTTCGTCCAGAATGAGTTGAGAGTGAGTCGGGTGACAGCAAAGAAATATTTGGAGGAGTTGGTGAGAATAGGTTTACTAGAAAAGCTAAAGAAGGGACGTGACAATTACTATATTAATGTTGCTTTATACAACCTGTTAGCGGGACTTTAAGCTGTCGGGTGGGCACCTCCCACCAGCAGCAGGCTGTAACCATACTGAGTTAGAGAACTACCGGTCCTGGGTCGCTGGACTACCGGTGAAATACCCGGCGCAAAAGTGAGATTTACCCAGTCCCGTTAGGGAATATGTATAGAAAATAGATAAAATCTATGCATATCGGAAAAACATGTATAGAAAATGGCTTTTTCTATACATGTTGCCGCACTGAATAAATAATAATATTCTGAAAACATAATTAAATATGTAATATAAAATATTAAGTCACGATATCGCAGTTAGACTCCGAACGGTATCGCCCCCCGATCGCGAGAAGACCCCGGGTGTGGTCAAAACCCGTTGGTAGGAGACCTCGTCGCCCGAACCCTAAAGGGCCCGGCTACATGAACGAAACCCGCCTACGCGGGCTTAATTACTTTCTCTCGTTCCCAGGTAGAACCTGGGAACAGTATTCGGAGGCTCCCGCCTCCGGGCCCATCTGTGCCCAGTTAAGTCTATCATACATTGAAAAATGCTATTACCAAATGGGTGCGAGATTCAGGACAAAACCCCGGAGAACTGTTTCCCCTGATAAAGTTACGGGATTTTCAATTACTTCTACCTCTTGATTTGGGCGATAAATTTCTACTTGCCTGGTTCTGCGATTAATTAGCCAACCCAAGCGCATCCCATTATCCCGGTATTCTCTCATCTTCGACTGCGTTGAAGGCAAGCTGTCACTGGGAGAAAGCAACTCGACGATAAAATCAGGACAAAGATGAGGAAATCTCTGTTGTTCGGAAATCGTCAAGCTATTCCAGCGTTCCAGTCTCACCCATGCGGCATCAGGCGATCGATCGGCCCCCGACGCCAGCTTAAAACCTCCTGATGAATCGAATGCAACCCCCGTCCCATCCGCATCCGCCCAATTAAATAACTGTTGGGTTAGTCTGCCATTGCGGTTGCTAGTTTCTCCTCCCGTAGGTGACATAATAATTAATTCTCCTGTTGCCGTGCGTTCTAGTCTGAGATTCTTATTTGACTGACATAGCTGAAAAAACTCTTCATCTGTCAGTTTCATTACCGGGTTGATGTTTAAGGTTAAGGCTGTCATGTCTATTTGATCTGGTAAATTATCTATCGCTTCTGGTTCGCGAACCCGATCTCCAGATCCCTGAACCATTAACGGTTACTCGATTCTATGATAGCCTAGTAGGGTGGGCACCGCCCACCAGCAGCAGGCTGTTACCGTACTAGGTTCCTGGGCTACCGGTCTGGGTTGGAAGAGTACCGGTGAAATGGCGCAAAGGTGAGATATCCCCACCCGATCGCCCTAGATATCGCACTTATACTCCCAACGGTATCGCCCCCCGATCGCGAGAAGACCAGAAACCGGGTTGTCCGCGAGAATTTTCGCATACCCACCGAGATAGTCAAAGAAACCCGGTAAGAATGGCTCCCACCGGAATTTCCTATGGGTTCTCACCGATCAATTTGTGGTGATTTTAAGCAGTTTTATGAGGTCTAGAGCGAAGCACCGGAATTTCTGAAACAGCAAGTTTGCAGTTTTTCTCGCCATGCTACACTAGAGTAGATAACGGGACGGGTTATAATGAGTATAATCTCACATTCAGGCGATCGCACTTATCGGGAGTTCCTACAAGATATGAAAACCCAGGTAGTTCAAAGTCGGATTGAAGCGGCGCGATCGGTAAATAGATCGCTCATCGGATTGTATTTGTCTTTGGGGCAGTTGATTGTGGAGCGGCAGGAGGCATTAGGATGGGGTAAGGCAGTGGTAGAACGGCTATCGGCTGACCTCAAGGTTGAATTTCCAGAAATGAAGAGCTTTTCGCCGCGCAATTTGTGGTTCATTAAGCAGTTTTATGAGACCTATGCTGAAGCACCGGAATTTCTGAAACAGCTTGTTTCAGAAATTCCTTGGGGCCACAATATTCTGATTATGCAGCGGATTAAGGATGAGGCGGCCCGCCGCTATTATCTGGAAGCGACTGCTCGGTTAGGCTGGACGCGCAACGTGCTGCTCAACCAAATTAAGGCCGGTGCTTATGAGGTGAGCCGGCAAGAGAAAAGCCATAACTTTTCGACAGCTTTACCGGAATATTTGGCAGATCAAGCAGAGGAAATTATCAAGAACCAGTACAGTTTAGAGTTTTTGGGGTTGACGCAAGCGGTGCGCGAGCAGGAGTTGGAGCGAAACTTGATTGCTAGACTCAAGGATTTTTTGATAGAGTTGGGTTATGGGTTTTGTTTTATTGGCAGTCAGTATCGGCTCACCTTGGGAGACAATGAGTATTTTCTGGATCTGCTGTTTTACCACCGCTTTTTGAAGTGCTTGGTGGCGATCGATCTGAAAACCGGACGCTTTCGCCCGGAGTATGCGGGGAAGATGGATTTTTATCTGGAGGTGTTGAATGACAAAGAACGCGCCCCCGATGATAATCCTTCCATTGGAATTATTCTCTGTGCCGAGAAGGACCGGCTGGAGGTAGAGTTTAGCCTGAAGTCCAAGACAAACCCGATCGGGGTAGCAACTTATCAGCTTTACCCGCAGGTGCCGTCAGAATATCAGGGACTATTGCCAACGGATTCTGATTGGCAGCGATTTAAGAAGTCAGCGTTGCCGTCCGATTTTTCCGGAACGGTGGAGGATAATTGATAAATTATGACAACAGATGGGATGGGGGCATGGTGACTATACCCAAGAAAGAGGCGAGATTTGGGATTATGTAACGCGGGAGGAGTTTTGGCAGGATTTGCAGAGGAATTGTAGCAGGAGGGTATGATAATGAGTAAGCATCAATTAGCGATCGACAATAGTCAAGTGTCAGAAGGTTATAAAAAAACTGAGGTTGGGGTGATTCCTGAAGATTGGGAAGTAAAAAAACTTGGGGACATATTACATTTAAAGAATGGATTTGCTTTTAGAAGCGAGTATTTTTCGTTAAGTGGCCCTATAGTTTTGACTCCTGGAAATTTTCGGCTTGATGGCGGTCTATATTTTAACGATAAAAATACAAAAAGATATTCAGGCAAGTTTCCCGAATCAATGATTTTTCAAAACGGAGATTTGTTAGTCGTAATGACAGATTTGACTCCAGATTGTAATTTACTCGGAAAGCCTGCTTTTGTAAATTCAGAAGAAATTATACTACACAACCAGCGAATCGGAAAAATAAATCTGTTATCTGAACATATTGACAAGAATTTTTTGTATTGCATACTTCTATCTAGTCTATATCTTAAAAAAATCAAAGAGCAAGCAACGGGTTCGACAGTAAGGCATACTTCAAATAAATCTATTTACAGTATTTATGTGCCAATTCCACCTCTTCCAGAACAACGCGCGATCGCCCAAACCCTATCGGACGTAGATGGCCTGATAGCAGCACTGGATAAGCTGATCGCCAAAAAGCGCAACATCAAAACCGCCACCATGCAGGAACTCCTCACCGGCAAGAAACGCCTGCCGGGATTTGGTGATGAGTGGCATGAGGTATTACTAGGAGAGTTAGGAGTTTTTTCTAAAGGATCTGGAATTAAAAAAGATGATGTATTGGATTACGGATTTGCTTGTGTCAGATATGGGGAAATATACACAAAACATCATGATTTTATAAAAATCATTTATTCATTCATATCAGAAGAAATAGCGAAAAATAGTCAACTTATAAAATCAGGCGATCTGCTTTTTGCTGGTTCTGGTGAAACCGCAGAAGAAATAGGAAAATGTGTGGCGTTCTTGAAGGAAGAAATAGCTTATGCAGGAGGAGATATAATTATATTTTCACCCAAAGAACAAGACTCAATGTTTTTGGGGTATCTTATGAACTATGAGTCAATCGTCAGGCAGAAAGCAAGAATGGGGCAAGGAGATGCTGTTGTTCATATTCAGGCTAAGAATTTAGCGCAATTGCAATTTAATTTGCCGTCATTAGAAGAACAACGCGCGATCGCATCTATTCTGTCGGACATGGATGCGGAAATCGCGGCCTTAGAAAAGCGCCGCGCCAAAACCCAAGCAATGAAGCAAGGCATGATGCAGGAACTCTTAACCGGAAAAACCCGACTCATCGATCCAAACAATCCTTAAACCGCAAACCGCCATCTAAAAACAACCAGGATAAAATACCATGAGCAACGTCGGACAAAGGGAATTCGCTACTCAAAAACGAGTTATCCAACTCTTTGAACAGCAACTCGGTTACGAATATCTGGGATACTGGCACAACCGCCAGCACAACCGCAACATTGAAGAGGAATTATTGCGCCAATGGTTGACCCGCCAAAACATTAGCGATACTCTGATTAACAAAACCCTGCGGGAACTCGATCGCGCCGCCGCCCTGGCAGACACCCAAAACCTTTACGACGCCAACAAAGCAGTCTATCGTCTCCTCCGCTACGGTGTCAAGGTCAAAGAAGGGGCCCGACAACAAACCCAAACTGTATGGCTCATCGACTGGAAACATCCCGAAAATAATCATTTCGCGATCGCCAAAGAAGTCACCATTAAAGGCCAACAGGACAAACGCCCGGATCTCGTTATTTATGTCAACGGCATCGCCCTGGGCATCCTCGAACTCAAACGGGCCAGTGTTTTCGTCAGCGAAGGCATCCGCCAAAACCTGGACAACCAGAAAGCCGAATTTATCCGCCCCTTCTTCACCACCATGCAACTGGTCATGGCAGGCAACGATAACCAAGGACTCCGCTACGGCACCATCCAAACCTCAGAAAAATATTACCTCGAATGGAAGGAACCAGGCAACAACCCGTTCGACAGCCCCCTCGACTGGCATCTCAGCCTTCTGTGCCACAAAACCAGATTTTTAGAACTCCTCCACGACTTCATCATCTTTGACTCTGGCATCAAAAAGATTTGTCGCCATAACCAATACTTTGGCATCAAAGCCGCCCAGGAATACATCCATCGCCGGGAAGGTGGCATCATCTGGCACACCCAAGGTTCCGGCAAAAGCCTGACTATGGTTTGGCTGGCAAAATGGATCCGGGAACATAACATCGATGCCCGAGTTCTCATCGTCACCGATCGCGCGGAACTGGACGATCAGATCGAAAGCATATTCAAAGGGGTAGATGAGGATATTTACCGCACCCAAAGCAGTGCCGATCTGATTGCAACCCTCGATCGCACCCAACCCTGGCTGATTTGTTCCTTGATTCACAAATTCGGCAGCCGGGAAAAGGAAGCCACGGCAGAATTTATCCGAGATTTGCAAAACCAAGTCCCCAGCAATTTTACTCCCAAAGGCAACCTGTTCGTCTTCGTAGATGAATGTCACCGCACTCAGTCCGGTAAACTCCACGCCGCCATGAAGCAGATCCTCCCCGATGCTTTGTTTATCGGCTTTACTGGCACCCCTCTGCTGAAAAAAGACAAGCAGAAAAGCATCGAAATCTTCGGCAACTACATCCACACCTATAAATTTAATGAAGCGGTCGCCGATGAGATTGTTTTGGATCTGCGCTACGAAGCCCGGGATATCGACCAAAATCTCACCTCCCCAGAGAAAATCGACCAGTGGTTTGAAGCCAAAACCCGGGGTTTGTCCGACTTTGCCAAAACCCAACTGAAACGGAAATGGGGAACCTTGCAAAAGGTACTCTCCAGCAAGTCCCGCCTCGAACAAATTGTTAAGGACATTCTGTTAGATATGGAAACGAAGCCCCGCCTCATGGACGGGCGGGGCAATGCTATGTTAGTCTGTTCCAGTATTTATCAAGCCTGCAAAGCTTACGAACTCTTTAGCCAAACCCACCTCGCTGGCAAATGCGCCATTATCACTAGCTACAAACCCTCCCCCACGGATATTAAAGGAGAAGAAACGGGTGAAGGTCTCACGGAGAAACTGCATCAGTACGGCATTTACCGCCAGATGCTGGCCGACTACTTCCAAGAACCAGAGGATAAAGCTATGTATCGGGTTGAAGAGTTCGATCGCGAAGTCAAAAAGCGCTTTATCGAAGCACCCGGACAGATGGGCCTGCTGATCGTGGTGGATAAGTTATTGACGGGTTTCGATGCGCCCCCCGCTACCTACCTTTACCTCGACAAGAAAATGCGCGATCATGGTTTATTCCAAGCTATCTGCCGCGTCAACCGCCTGGATGGCGAGGATAAAAAATATGGTTATATTGTCGATTATAAGAATCTATTTGAACAACTGGAAGGGGCGGTGACTGACTACACCACTGGTGCCTTCGATGGCTACGATGCTAAAGATATTGCCGGACTGTTGAGCGATCGCCTCACGAAAGGGCGCGATCGTCTGGAAGAAACCCGCGCAACGGTGGAGGCTTTGTGCGAACCGGTTCCCCATCCGGGCAAACGTCAAGATTACCTACATTATTTCTGTAACGAACCCAAACGGGTTGTCCTCTACAAATGCGTCAACGAATTAATTCGCGCCTATGCCAACCTGGCCAACGAAATGCCGGAAGCAGGTTACAGTCAAGTCCAAGCAGAAAAGATCAAAGCCGAGGTCAAGCATTACAGTGAAATGTGTAAAGAGATTAAAATTGCTAGCGGTGACTACCTGGATATGAAACTCTACGAACCCGCTATGCGTCACCTCCTGGACAGCTATATCCGGGCCGAAGATCCTGTTAGCGTCTCGGACTTTGAAGAACTGGGTTTAATTCAACTGATCCTGCAAAATGGGGCGATCGCAGCCTTGGAACAACTGCCGGAGGGGTTAAAGCAAGACCGGGAAACCGTGGCCTACACAATTGAGAACAATCTCCGTAAAATTATCACCTCCGAGAGTCCTGTCAACCCCGAATATTACGATAAAATGTCAGAACTGCTGGATGACTTAATCGCACAGCGCCGGCAACAGGCGATCGACTATCACGAGTATCTGGAGAAAGTCAAGGAACTGGCCAAACGGATCCTGGAACCTCATGAAAATTCCTCCGCCTATCCCGAATCCCTGGATACCCCCGCCAAGCGATCGCTCTATGATAACTTAGGAAAAGATGAAGATTTTGCCCTTGCGATCGATAATGCTGTACGCGATACTAAAAAAGAAGGTTGGATCGGCAATCGTTTCAAAGAACGGGAACTGGAAATAGAAATAAAGAAATCCATGGGCGATCGTTTACTTAATGTAAAAGATATCCTAGAGATAGTCAAAAACCAAGATGAATATAAATAAATTCACAGGCGAAAGCCAGATAGAAGTAGGTGGCATATCCATACAATTACTGCTCAAACCAATCAAAAGCTTACGCATTGTAGTATATCCCCCGACGGTCGCGTTCGCGTTTCCGCCCCTTGGCACTTAACCGGTGAAGACATTTATCTGGCGATCTTTTCCCGGCTTTCTTGGATTAAACAGAAACAAGCCAAATTTCAAGCGATGCCCCGCGTGCAGAAGCGCGAAATGGTAACGGGTGAAACTCATTATGTTTTTGGTAGGGAGTATCAATTGGAAGTTATCGAACGTCCCGGTCGTCAGGAAATACTGCTTTGGGAGGATCGCGATCGCCTACAGCTTTTCGTAAATCCCGGCACCGACACCGAAAAACGCTTAAAAGTTTTAAATGAATGGTATCGGGAGCAACTCAAAGGGAAAATACCAGATTTCCTCAACAAATGGCAACCAATTATTGGCAAACAAGTGAATGATTGGGGAATCAAGAAGATGAAAACCCAATGGGGAAGCTGCAATATAACCAAGGGTCGCATCTGGTTAAACTTGGAACTTGCTAAGAAACCCATCGAATGTCTTGAGTACGTATTAGTACATGAGTTAGTGCATCTTTGGGAGAGATATCATAACGAAAAGTTCAGAGGATACATGGATAAATATTTACCACAGTGGCAGCAATATAGAGATATTTTGGATCGCGAATTATTGTAATGTCGGGTGGGCACCGCCCACCAGGCTCCCTCGTTAACAGCCTGAGACTGGGAACGAGGGTAAGAAAACAATGCTAAAATTAATTTATAGCGTTTCTCAGATAGATGCGATCCCTCGTTCCCAGGGTCTCCCTGGGAATGAACAGTCTGAGGCTCTGCCTCAAGTGATTCCCTCGTTCCCAGGGTCTCCCTGGGAATGAACAGTCTGAGGCTCTGCCTCAAGTGATTCCCTCGTTCCCAGGGTCTCCCTGGGAATGAACAGTCTGAGGCTCTGCCTCAAGTGATTCCCTCGTTCCCAGGGTCTCCCTGGGAATGAACAGTCTGAGGCTCTGCCTCAAGTGATTTTCCCTCGTTTTCCCTCGTTCCCAGGGTCTCCCTGGGAATGAACAGTCTGAGGCTCTGCCTCAAGTGATTCCTTATACTCACGTGAGTAAGGTAAGTAGTCCAGGCCAGGAGGCAGAGCCTCCATAAATCCTTCCCAGCCTGAGACTGGGAAGGAGCAGAAACTAGAGGCAGAGCCTCCATAAATCCTTCCCAGCCTGAGACTGGGAAGGAGGGTAAAATGCTACAATAAATTACAGCGAAGTGAGTAAATTAAAAAAGTGGGCTATCAGATGCTCTCCCTATATTTACTCAGCTCAGTCCTTCATCGCCGAAACATAAGCAAGAGATTCCTGCCAGAGATTGAACAGCAAAAACTCGGCCCGATCGCCCATTTCGACGACAAAGACACCTTCTTCGCCCTGGGCCTCGGAGGCGATCCAAGTTCCTTTCAGGCTAACTTCGATGTAGTCAGCATCGCACGCGGAAAGGGCGATCGCCTCGGCACGCTCAACTTGCAACTTAGACAGGTAAGGCAAATCAATTGGCAGCAAGAAGGAAGCGGTGCTGAGTTCGATATTAAAGCCTACACCCGCTTGCCGCGCCAGCATTATCCGTGTCTCGACCCAATCTTCCAGAGGTTGAGCCAGACGCTCCATCTTAAAATCGTTTTCAATATAAGTCAGTTTCAACATTGCCAGTAGCCTCCTACATTTTTTCTGCTGTTTTGTTGCTCATCTCTCACCAAAGCTGTAACTAAATCAATCTCGCCTGTGAACTGCCTGGATGTGATTTCTGGATACAGAGACTACCAATTGCGGGTTTACCGGATATCAAAGTTACCTTTGGCACGAACACCTTTTAGTCTGACACCTTTTAATCCAGCATTTTTGCCAGCAATGACATTGACAATGTCACCAGTTTTCCAATCCTTGACAGGACGCTTGACTTTATAGCCCTTACGGGGAAAGCCGTATTTGTCGATTTGAATGACCTGACGACATCCGTGCCCAAATCTAATCGACACCGATTGAACTTGGTTTGTCCTCCTGTACCTGTCACCACTGGCAAACCTGTTTCTTGCAGTGCTCTGAACTCTTCTGAACTATCTATGTTCGTAACGTTGGCTTCGCTCGGTTATTCCAGCTTTTTACGAATGCCGCACTGGCAATTCAGCACCCAGTTGCCTGTTTAACGACACTCGACAGAGCTTGCAGCTCAAGCTGCGCGCGTACCCCAAGGTGTCATGACTGGAATAACGTTTACCCTTCCGGGTGAGCTTGACCAACCTGAGTAGCTCCAGAACAGCTTTCGCAGTCTTTAGCTAGGGTTTGTGGTTGGTCCTAAGTACCAGAACATATCCGTTTGACCTTCGCCAGTTCCGAACGGCTCTGGAAAGTGCCGCCAGTGAGCCTGCGAGAAGTATTGCGACGAGACAAGCAAACCTGCCAGTATTGTGGTAGTACCAAGCAGCTAACCCTGGGAAAACACCACTACCGATCGGCTCAAAACATTAGTTGCGCTGGTCACGGCTTGACTCCTCATAAAACAGCCCCCGCTTCAGTTGGTAGGAAGCGGGGGCGTGGAAAACTTTTAGGGTTTTCTGGTCCTATTACGGTACAGTTTTCAGCCCGTACCTCCCGCTTCCTATATATCTCCGCGAATCTGCTGATGGCAGATTTTTGCCAATTTGGCCAAAATTTACTGTCTCTGTGACCTGTAAAGGCCATAGATAACCGCCCTTACACTCCCAGCCCATAGCCGCTGATTGCCCATCGCCGGGGCGACCGGCATAGAAGTCGGCATAGAAGTCGGCATAGAAGTCGGCATAGAAGTCGGCATAGAAGTCGGCATAGAAGTCGGCATAGAAGTCGGCATAGAAGTCGGCATAGAAGTCGGCATAGAAGTCGGCATAGAAGTCGGCATAGAAGTCGGCATAGAAGGGGGTATTGGAGAAGGTGGATATATGGCTCACAGGAATAAATTTTGAAAGCGACTACTTGAACTAAACTTTTATATACTACACTAAGATTACAGATTAGTCCACTTATTTTGGAGAAAAAAAATCATGCCTACATTACCACGCACCTCAACCAGCGAAATGGAAGTCACCAGCATCCGTTTGGAAAGGGAACTGAAGAATCAACTGAAGCAACTGGCTGGACGTCAGGGCTATCAAGCGATGGTGCGAAATATCCTCTGGAACTACGTCCAGCAGAAATCCGGTCAATACAGGTCTCCGTTGGTGCTTGATGATATCCGCAGCAGTGTTGATGCGATCGCCCGCCAGGAGGAGCGCTGCGCGCTCACCGGTGATGTCATAAAACCGAATGAGCCAATGTTATTAGGCCTCACGGTTCACGGAGACTTGGTGCCCCTCAGTATGCAGTGTTTTGCCAGATAGTCCCCTCATTGGCATTATACAGCAGGTAAGATTGTACCGGAACGGTTCGCGATCGCCCCTATAAACCTTTGTCTTAATTTTGCTGCTCTCCCACCGGCAGCAGCCAGTTCCGCTGGATATATACACCCAACCCGGTTTTTTGCTCGTACCGGGTTTTTTCTCGATCTCTGATACTTTAAATAATGCAACTGTAGGTTGGGTTTCGTGCCTCAACCCAACATTAGCGCAGTTGGGCTGTGTCCCCCAGTGCTTTTAGCGCTCCCGGGGGACGGGTTCATCTCGCTTTTGCGTCGCCGCCGGCGAAAATTAGGATATTCGGAACTGCTGTGGGTACCATTTACTGAGGACTAGAATTAAGAAACCAAGTATATCGGTGGCAAAAGATATTTACCATAATGCTGTGAGAACAGCCATTGAAACAGAGGGCTGGACAATAACCGACGATCCTTTAACACTGACTATTGGTAAACGAGATCTATTTGTAGATCTCGGAGCCGAAAAAATCATGATAGCAGAACGGCAAGGACAAAAAATTGCAGTTGAAGTGAAGAGCTTCATCAGTCCGTCTCTCGTTAAAGATCTAGAGAATGCCTTGGGTCAGTATATTATGCTAATATACTGGCACGAGTGGAACCAGATCGCATTCTGTATCTAGCAGTTCGAGTGGAAATTTATAAGGAATTCTTCTCAGAAGAACTCGTGCAAGTTGTTCTCGGCATTACCAAAGAATATCGTGGCATTGGGTTAACCTGTCGCCGGGATTATCATGCAGCTCTCACAGCGACTTACCGATCTAGCGAATAGTTGGGGCCGGGAATATAATTTTTGCCTTAATTTTGCTAAAATTATGATAGAGGCAAAAAAAATGAGCATGTGGGAGATGGAAGGTTATCTATTTCCTGCTAAGATTATTGATGCCGATGAGCGCACCCTCCCAATGCCTAGACAGCCCGGGTGGGTAATTGGCACGGCACTAAGCAATTCAAAATTCTCTCATTCAAAATTCAAAATTGGGAAAGCCTCTTATAGCAAGGGTTTCAGCTTCGGGTACGACTCTTTCGTATTTAAATACGACTCTTCCGTACCCAGGTACGACTCTTCCGTACCCAGGTACGACTCTTCCGTACCCAGGTACGACTCTTCCGTACCCAGGTACGACTCTTCCGTACCCAGGTACGACTCTTCCGTACCCGGGTACGACTCTTCCGTACCCGGGTACGAATCTTTCGTATTCGGGTACGAATCTTTCGTACCCAATACTTCAAGGGATACAACGGGTGTGGTCATGCAGACCGTTGCATCACCCGATCCCCCAAACCCCCTCGATCCGGACAACCTATATCCAAAACCTACGAAGTATTGCTTCCGTTCCTCTAAGCATGTTTGATAATTGCTAATTGCTAATTAAATTATATGCAATATGTTAAGATTTATTACCTCTCATTGGTAACTCGCTATGGTATACGATCGCTTATCATCTCCGGGCGTCCCTACCGTGGCTCGTCCCCGCCTGCGTCCAACGCTATTCAAAGAACTTCGCACTGTCCAGATTTAATCTTCTGGTAGGGACTGATCTGCTTTGCGGGTTCGTAGTAATCGCTTTAGCGATTCCGGAGGTTCGTAGTAATCGCTTTAGCGATTCCGGAGGTTCGTAGTAATCGCTTTAGCGATTCCGGAGGTTCGTAGTAATCGCTTTAGCGATTCCGGGGTTCGTAGTAATCGCTTTAGCGATTCCGGGGGAATTATTTGCCTTTGCGGGTTCGTCGTCTCTTGTACGATTTTGACAACTGCTGCTAACGAACAGGTGGGTCACATTCATCAGCGGATGCCAGTAATTCTGTCCCCAGCAGCTTACTCTCAATGGCAAGCGGTGCGAATAGAGATATCAGATACAGGAGTTGGGATTGACAAACAGGACCAACAAGCGATATTCGATCTGTTTTTCCGGGTGGAGAACCGAGTTCATACCCTAGAAGGTACGGGGTTAGGTTTGTCGATCGTCCGGAATATAATGGAGAAGCATCACACTCGGATCGAGTTAGTGAGTGAAGTAGGAGTAGGGACTACGTTCTGGTTCGACCTAGCAATATATCGGGAAAAGGAAGTATCAGTAGAAGATGTAATCCGAGGGCGGGAATCTTACCTGTCCGAGGTATCGTAGGGCGGAATGTTACCGGCGACTTAACGTGTCATTGGGATGCGAAAAATCGCAATGACATAAAGGAGGATTTTTTAGCTTTTGTTAGTGACGATAATTTTACTAATTTGTAATTGGAAATTTTTACTGCCAGAGACAGGGAACGAGAGAAAATGCCCGATCTATCGAAGCAGATTACCGGCGAGACAGAACCTCATTTTCACTTTACTGCCAGAGACAGGGAACGAGAGAAAATCACAAAGAGATCGGCAAGCTGAAGATTACCAACCCTAGAAGCACTAACCAGGTCATATTCGGCCTGACCCAGAATTTAATTCCTTGACTGCTGAAGATATTTCTGTTAAAACTGTACTCAACAATTGGTTCGTAAATATCTTGGTAGAGAGTACAATCTCTAGCAGAGGGGCGCTGAGGAAAGTTACAGGTATCATCGGCGTGGTAAGTGCAACTGTTGCACAAAGGTTCGTCACCCGTAGCGCGGTGTAAAGGGATGCCCGGATGACCGTATGCTTTCAGGACCAGACCTAATTTCGGTCTTACCCATGTTAAGATATCATATTGACAGCGACCCCGCATGGAAATGTTTGGGAATGGTGTGCCGACCCTTGGCATAAAAATTATCAGGGTGCGCCCTCTGATGGCAGGGTTTGGGAGTTTGGTGGAGATTATTCACGCCGGGTGCTGCGCGGTGGCAGCTGGTACTTCAATCCCTGGGATTGTCGCAGTGCCTTCTGCCTCAGCAATGGGCCGGGCAACAGGTACGACGACTACGGTTTGCGTGTCGCCTGCGTGTTTTCTCGGTGAGGACTAACCCCTTGGCCCTTTTGCCCTCTTGCCCTTTTCCCTCATCGCCGCAGGCGATCGAAATTTTTTTGGTAAATGGGTTTCCGCACGAAACCCAACGCCCACTTGAGTTTCGTGCTTCGTGCTGACTACAAACCCTCAGCTATCGTTCGTAGTAAGGACTTTAGTCCTTGGGCGAGGCAAGCAAGTGCTGACTACAAACCCTTAGCCATTAGCTGCACGCAGGGGAATACGCAACTAACAAATAACAACTGAAATATGAGTATTAATGAATCAGATATAGCTATAATTGGTCTAGCAGGGAGGTTTCTCGGGGCAAATAATATTGAGGAGTTTTGGCAGCATCTGTGAGATGGGATAGAATCAATATCTTTCTTTTCAGATGAGGAATTAGAAATAGAAGAGCCAGCATTGCTGAATAACCCTAAATATGTCAAAGCCTGTGGGGGGGTGTGGTCAAAACCCGTTGGTAGGAGAACTACTTTTGACCACACCCGAGCCTCTCCTTAAGCATTTCTCTCGTTCCCAGGGGAACGAGCAATCTGAGGCTTCGCCTCTTGTGAGCTTGTGATTTCTGGGACTCAAGTGCTTACTACGAACCCCCGAAGCACTCAAGTGCTTACTGACCTGTACGCACAAATTGCGCCCCGGAGGCGAATAGATGTACAATGAGATGCTCAGAGCGAGATCTGGATACAGATGCAAAAGATAGTTGAAGTTTTACCGGATAAGACAGGGCTGATAGAAAGGGCCCTAGCAGTAGTCCTAGACAAAATGCAAAGTGCCTTCCAGTCCCGAGGCACCTGTACCATTGCCCTTGCTGGCGGCAGTACCCCAAACCTCTGTATGAAGCCCTGGCGGCCCAAGATTTACCCTGGGAGAAAATTCACGTGTTTTGGGGCGACGAACGCTATGTGCCACCCTCCCATCCAGATAGTAACGCCGGCATGGCCCGGAGTGTTTGGCTCGATCGGGTAGACATGCCAGCAGCTAATATCCACCCCATGCCCACGGATGGAGACTCTCCCGAGAAAGATGCAGCCAAACATGATGCCCAGTTGCGGGAGTTTTTCGGAGTACCAGTCGGAGAGTTCCCAGCTTTTGATGTAATATTACTGGGAATGGGAGACGATGGCCATACCGCATCCCTGTTTCCCCACACAAAAGCTTTAAATGTGCGCGATCGCCTGGTAACAGTGGGCAATAAAGACGGTACTCCTAGGATTACCTTTGCAGTACCGCTCATAAATCAGGCTCGCTGCGTACTATTTATGGTTGCTGGCGCTAATAAAAAACCGGCCCTGGCCCAAATATTTGCACCGGCAGCAGATGAAAGGGCCTATCCAGCCCGTATGATTCAACCCCAGGGAGAACTATGGTGGCTGTTGGACGGGGCGGCGGGTTCAGAGATGCAGAATATTTGAGCAGCGATCGTCGAGTTGCCCCGTCGATTGTTAAAATCCGACTGTCTTCGAGGCAACGACAACTAACCATAGACTACTAACAAATATGATTGTCTGCCCTAATTGCAATCACTCTAACCCTGACGGGGCTCAAGCCTGCGAAGCTTGTTTAACACCTTTACCATCTATGACTAATTGTCCTAAATGTGGGGCCACGATACAAGCGGATGCTAAATTCTGCGGTAGCTGTGGCTATGGACTGCAACCAGCAGCAGAAGCAGATGAAAACGAAGCCACGGTTATTTCCACGAACCCTGGGGAAAATGCCATGCCTAGTTCGGATTTAGAAATGTCTGCACAGCAAATTGAACCAACTATCAGCGTCCAACCAGTTGCTAGCGAGGTGGAAACCGAAACAACTGAAACTGGTGGTAGCCCCCCGCCATCAGTAGCAGCAAAAGTACCGGCAACATCAATCTCAATGAAGAGAGAAGCGCCAGCGGCAAGCAATGCCCAAACTCAGCTACAACAGCAAAGTGCGAGGCTATTGCACGTCAGAACTAATCAGTCGATCGAATTACCGCAGCACTTACCAGTGATCCATGTAGGGAGGCCGAATGATAAAGTGCCGCCGGATATAGATGTGTCGGGATTCGCAGATTCAGATGTGGTTTCCCGGATTCATGCGAATCTGAGGATGGAGGGAGATGGTTACTATATTGAAGATGTGGGCAGCGCCAATGGCACTTACATTAACAATATGCCCCTAGCAGTGGGCAATAGGCACCGCTTGCGAGCGGGCGATCGGATTTCTCTAGGGAAAAATGACCTGGTGACGTTCTTGTTCCAGATATCATAAGCTGGCACATAGGATATACTGTAGCAGCATCCATTGGTGCCAAATGGTACCAATAGGCTCCTGCCGATTACACAGAACTGAAAACTGCCGATGTGATTACCCTAACCCTTTTGCATCCACTTCAAGATACACCGGTTCAAAATTGGACTTTTGAAAAAGAACCGGTGATTAGGATTGGACGATTGGTCGGGCAAAAGATAATGATGTAGTGGTTCACAGCTAAGTGGTTTTGGTTCTAATGGCACCTATGTGAATAATGAACCGATCGCCCAACAGCCCGTGTCGGACGGGATGATAGTCCGCTTGAGAAGTTCGGGACCGAAAATTAAAATTAACTTAGGTGTTTTAGACCCAAATACGAAAAGCGGAAAGGCGGGAGAGAAGCGATCGTCTGGCACAGGTACAGGTGATGCCTCAAAAGACAGACTTTCTTGACTGGGAAAAAAGATAATGAGTCGCTAGCATGCGATCGCTCCACAATCCTCCGCAGATAAGGGTAGTAAGGGAATTAATAAGGATAATATTAAGATTTGTGTGATTCGGTTAAGTGAATTTTACAGGCATTGGGCCTCGGCTGAAATGGACAGCAGATCGGGTAATTGGTAGAAAAAATGGCTGATCTAAGACAAAATGTGATTACCAGAGAATGGGTGATCATCGCTACAGAGAGGGCAAAAAGACCGGATCAGTTTGCTAGAGAAAAAGAGGCGATCGCGCTGCCACCCTACGCTCGAAATTGTCCTTTTTGTCCGGGAAACGAAGAGGACAATACGACGGTGGAATCATTGCGTCTCGGCGATGAGAAGGGGTGGCAAGTGCGTGCAGTTGCCAACAAATATCCAGCGCTTTCCCTAGAAATAAAAGGAAAGAGGAAGGTAAATGGCATTTACCGTTCTTTGCCAGCAGTAGGATATCACGAAGTGATTATCGAACATCCCCGTCACGACCTAACTACGGCACTGCTAAATGTTGAGGATGTAGCTCAGATTTTGCAGGTCTATCGTCAGCGATATGCGGAGATATCCCACGATCGGGGCATGCAAACGATTATTATCTTTAAGAATCACGGGAAAGATGCCGGAACTTCCCTGGAACATCCGCACTCGCAGCTAGCGGCCTATACCAATTGTACCACACCAATTGCGAAGCCGCATAGAAGAAGCAATTCGCCATTTCGATGATACGGGGGAATGCCTATACTGTCGAACTCTAGAGGATGAATTAGAAGCAGGGGAGAGAATTGTTTTAGAAAGCGAACATTTTGTGGCGTTTATGCCCTATGCGCAGCTTTCACCATTTCATATGTGGATTTTCCCTCGCCGACATTACTCATCCTTTGATAAGATTAGTGAGCCAGAGATTCTGGATCTTGCCTATAACCTGAAAACGGTGCTGGCCAAGTTGTACTATGGCTTGAATAATCCCGATTATAATTATACGATCCGTTCTATCCCTTTGAAGGAGCAGGAGACGGTATATTTTCACTGGTACATAGCGATTATCCCCCGGATTTCTAAAACAGCTGGGTTTGAGTTGGGCAGCGGCATGTATATTAATACGGCGTCGCCAGAAGAAAGTGCCCAGTTTTTGCGGGATGTGCAGCTTCCTAATGTAGAATGATTAGGGTAGGCTTAAGGATAAGGAAAGAAATTATAATCAAGGGGCTTTGCCCTTGACCAGAGCGCTCACCCTGACTATATAGGTTCTTCCCACCGCCAAAAAGAGGATCGGTAATGATATATAGCTTGGATAAAATCAATCCGGTCATCACTAACTGAGTAAGTAATACGGTGTTCCTGGGTGAGTCGCCCGTACCATGCACGTACCACACATACTCTGGGCTCGCCCGTACCATGTATTGGAACCCAAATGTTTAAGCCGTTCTGGCTTGCCAATCCCTGTAAAAGGGTCGCGCACGATCGCCTCTATCAGCTTAAAGGCACGGAGGGCTGTCTTGCGGTCTGTTTCAATCCAATAAACCAGGTCTTCACGAAACTCTCGATTAAAGACAGCATCTCGAATTGGGGTTTCTATGGCTGCGCTCCCGCAAGGGATACGGACTGCTGCTTATCTTTCTATGAAGCCAATCTCTAACTCCTCACGTAGTTCGCTGACAGTCTGAGGTTTCTCAGTTCGGGCTTTAACTCTTTCTAGGGCTGTTAGCAGACGGGCAGCATTTTTGGGCGATCGCAATAAATGAACTGTTTCCATCAAGCTAGACAGTTCATCTGCGGCGATTAAAGCAACGTTTTCACCATCAGGTCGGCTAATGATGACCACATCCCGATCGCGTAGCGTGCGTGCAGCGCAATCGGCAATAACTTGCTCGCAGAGTTGAACGAGATTGGCACTAGCGTCAGTCAAGGTTGTCTGGGTCTGTGTTAACATAGTCAGAAATAAGCTGATTTGTTCGAGCAATAGTAGATTATAACTTAATGAGTTCCCAGAGGAGGCAAGACTGCTAATTTCCTGGGATGATTTACCAGTTTGCGGAGGCGATCGCTCAATAACAGAACAACGCATCAGGTTTTTCCAGGCTGTAGTTCAGCCGTTCAAACCCAATTACACGACCATCTTTATCTTTAATTAAAGAAAACTCTTCTCCAGTTTCCTCTGCGAGAAACTCTTTACTGGGGTCATCAAACCAGACTGTGAGGGTTTTACCTTCTTCATCATAGTAAATTTTTAGAGCGTCCATACAAATTATCCTCGTTTAATTTTGAGTTATCGCCCCTATTGAAGTATTATTGATTTCTAGTATACGGCGTTGCGAGTTCCACTGTCAATCTCTTACTGGAAGTCTTCTTAATCCTGGCCGAGGTTTTGGAAAGTGACTGGGGACTGAGTAAGTGAAAAGTAATAGTTTTTTTAGACTTTTGCTCCATCCAATGCCCCCTGGTTGACCGACAAAAGTAGCCAACCAGGGGGTGTCAGCAGCAATATTCGGCGATTAACTATTGCGGCACGGACTTACGACGCCTTTGGAGCAAGCCAGTCGAAGGGATCGGCTGGCTCGAACTCTGCCGACACCTCGCCTGCGAGGATCGGATGACCTTTCAGTTCCAGCTTCATCGGATCTGCCCCCTCCTGAAGGTTCAGCTTGTCCATCTTGACCCAGAAAATATTCGGACTGATGGCGGATTCAAAATAGTAGATGCGGCGCTTCTGATCCGCGACCGTCCGCCAGATGGTGGAGGCTATGTTCGGTCGAGCCTCGTCGGTAATACCCAGTGGCACAGAGACGTTGCGCATGATGCTGAACACTGCTCCGACAGCCTTCCGCCGAGCTTTAAATTTCGGCACTGCATTCAAGTAATAGCTAGCGCGGGCGAACCGGTCCGAGGCGCGGTTGGTGCCTGGCAGGAAGGTGAGACCTCCGATCTCCTTCCAATAGGCATTGAGCGGGATCTGCTCATCGAAGGGAGGCGAGTTTGTCATCACGTTGTATTCCCGCCCATGATGGATAACTAGCTTACCATCGATGTATTCAAAGATCGCTGAGTCCCCAGTCCGGTCGGACAGCGACAGGTGTACGCTAGCGCTGCTGCCATTGGGCAAATCTGGTGCAACTATCCCGAATGGTTCGGCTCTCAGTCCCTCGACTGCCTCGTCCACAGTCGCATAATTATCAAGGGCGTATTGGGCCCAGGCTCCAACCGACAAGGCTGGCTTACCCTCAAGATCTCCGTAATCCCCTTCCGCCAGATAGAGGAGATTGGCAACGAGACCTTCGGAGTTCATGCCGTCGCCGGAGCCGATGTCATAGACCGAGGCAATGATGCTGCCATATTTCGAGACCCAGGCGATCGAGTCTGGTCCAACCCCGCCATCACGTTCCATGCCCTTTGGAAATGCCCAGAGATCGCTGTCAACATCCTCCATCCAGTCCATGCTGCGCCCGGTCATGAACTGGGCGTCACCGGTTTCGTAGACGATCCGGCTGCATGCCTGAGCCACCGGAGCTACCGTAATCGCCAGGATAGCAATAAATACAACCAATGTAGTAACCAGCTTCTTGGTCATAAATCAATCATTGTGAGTGTGAAATTACCAGGTCCATTATATCCTTTTTTCTATCAAAAACCCAGGAGAGCCCTAATTTTATTTGCCATAATATCCCGATCGCTACTACTTACAGTTCCTTGAAGTCGATCATCTGTCACTTCCGGTTGATAAGAAATAAATATACATGACTGCAATTCCGGTAGCTACGCCTACTAAACAAACGCTGATCATTGATAAAAATATTTGGTAATCTTCCAATTTATCGTCTATCATTTTTTCTTTCATTTTCGTCCATCGGATCAGCAAAAATGTCATAACAATAATAGTGCTTAGCCATAAAAACCCTTCCTTCCACTCATTGGTTTTCATGATTGTAGTAATCACAACTGATATAATAAAAGGAGATGCTAAACCATAACAATACCCTAAAACCAAATCATTGCTGAATCTATCGAGCACCACAATAGTAGCATAGCAGGTAGCTACTCCGATAATTGGGAAAGTTGCTGCCCAGATATTATTATCGCTGAATTGATAGGCAATTCCGGATGTCACTCGGTAAAATATTATGCCACATAACATTCCTATGATTGGCAGCTTTCCCCAAATTTGAGGGGGAATAAATGCAACTAGCAAACTCATAAAACCTAAGATAAATATTAATCCCACAGCTATTAATTCCATGTTCACCTCTAGCTTTACTCGTTCAAAAATGTTGAAGGGCGATCGGCCTGATATCAAGTATCATCAATTCCTAGGCACATCGAGTCTAAGGTAGAAACCCTGTTCCTTGACCTACAGTATACCTCGTCGTCAATACCTCTCGGTTAAGACAATTTGAGATTTGAGATTTGAGATTTGGGAAACTCTCGACATGCGGGACTTTCGGTACTTTATGTGTAGCGAAATTTAACATATGTGACCCTTGATATCCCAACAGCATGCGCTCATTGCTTGAAATACGGAACTTCGGCATTGTCTGCATGGGTGCAAAACCTTGAAGTATTGGGGCGGGGATTGCTAGCCCTCCTGGCGTCGGGCCGCTACGCTAACGGGAGGGGATCCTGGTGGCGATTCTTGCAATTTTGGTTTGTGTCCCCCCCCACAGGGCTGCGTGTCCTGCGCGAAAAATCGCAATGACAGATTATTAACCGAGAAGTATTGTGAGTAGAGGCGATCGCCCGACGTTCCAGATAAAAAAAGAGCTGATAATCTATGTTATCAGCCCTGGAAATTATTTACCTAAGTTGTCGTGAATTTCTCTCAAACTATTGCGACTTAGTCTCAGAGAACTCAGCATCAATCACATCTGCATCGGCACCGCTAGAGGCATCACCCGATGCCCCATCTGCACCCGTGGCACCATTATCCGTAGGACCTCCCGCACCAGTTGGATCGCCCCCCGCCTCTTGATATATCTTGCTGCTGATACCATAGAGGGTTTGCTGCAACTCGGGAGTTATTTTCTGAATTTGCTCGTCATCTTCCTTCCCGATCGCCTCCCGCAGGTTTTTCACCAACTCTTCTACCTTAGCCTTATCTTCCGCAGGCACCTTGTCTCCCAACTCGTTGACTTGCTTCTCTGCCTGGTAAGCGAGAGTATCTGCCTGGTTCTTGCGATCGATCTTCTCGCGGCGTTCCTTATCAGCGTCGGCATTTGCTTCCGCTTCCTTGACCATGCGATCGACTTCCTTGTCATCCAGAGTCGAAGCACCCGTGATGCTGATGGATTGTTCCTTACCCGTACCTTTATCCTTGGCAGTTACATTCAAAATCCCGTTGGCATCGATATCAAAGGTAACTTCGATTTGAGGCACCCCTCTGGGTGCAGCGGGAATTCCATCTAAGCGGAAAGTACCCAGACTCTTGTTGTCAGAGGACATTTCCCGTTCCCCTTGCAGAACGTGGATTTCCACATTTGTCTGTCCGTCCACAGCAGTAGAGAATACTTCCGACTTCTTGGTAGGAATAGTCGTGTTGCGAGGGATGATCTTGGTCATCACGCCACCCAAGGTTTCCACCCCCAGAGACAGGGGGGTGACATCCAACAGCAGGATATCTTTGACTTCACCCGCCAGGACGCCCCCTTGAATGGCCGCACCCACAGCAACCACTTCATCGGGGTTAACTGATTGGTTGGGGTCTTTACCCAGAACCTTCTTGACCACTTCTTGCACGGCGGGAATTCGGGTAGAACCGCCCACCAGCACCACTTCATTGATTGCAGACTTGTCTAACTTAGCATCGCGCACGGCATTTTCTACCGGGATGCGGCAGCGATCGATCAAGTCAGAACAGATTTCTTCAAACTTGGCGCGAGTTAAGGTCAGATCCAGGTGCTTGGGTCCATCTTGGGTGGCCGTGATGAAGGGCAGGTTGATTTCTGCTTGGGTAACGTTAGAGAGTTCTATCTTGGCTTTTTCCGCAGCTTCTGTCAAGCGTTGCAAAGCTTGCTTGTCTTTGCGCAGGTCAATCCCTTCGACTTTGTTGAATTCGGAGGCCATGTAATCGACAATTTTCTTGTCGAAGTCGTCACCGCCCAGGTGAGTATCTCCAGAAGTAGCCAACACTTCAAACACGCCGTCGCCCACTTCCAGAATCGACACGTCGAAGGTACCGCCACCCAAGTCAAACACCAGGATGGTTTCATTACTCTTTTTATCTAAACCGTAAGCTAGGGCCCCAGCGGTGGGTTCGTTAATTATCCGCAACACTTCTACCCCGGCAATCTTGCCTGCGTCTTTAGTAGCTTGACGCTGGGAGTCGTTGAAGTAAGCGGGAACGGTGATTACAGCTTGGGTGACGGTTTCCCCCAGGTACTTGCTAGCATCGTCTATCAGTTTACGTAGGACTTGAGCGGAAATTTCTTCCGGGGCGAATTGCTTGCCTGCTGTGGGACAGTCCAGCTTGACGTTGCCGTTGCTATCCCGCAGCACCTTGTATGATACTTCGGTTGATTCGTTGGTAACTTCCGTGTGTTTGCGTCCGATGAAGCGTTTGACCGAATAAAAGGTGTTTTCCGGGTTCATCACTGCCTGCCGCTTGGCTATCTGCCCTACCAGGCGATCGCCATTTTTGGCATAGGCGACCACGGAAGGGGTCGTCCGAAAACCTTCGGAGTTAGCGATCACCGTGGGCGCACCACCTTCCATCACGGCGACGCAGGAGTTTGTCGTACCTAAGTCAATTCCAACTACTTTTGCCATAATACTGTCCTGATTCTAATTACTAGGGTTTTCTGGCTGTTGGTCGAGCCAGGAGTAGGGTTTGGGCTGATGGGTCTAGCCGTAATTGAGCCACAGCGGGATGTCTGCTGATATCGTTATATCTATACTGAGCGCCTTGAGGCTCTCTCATGAAGGGGGGTTTACCGAACCCGATCGGGGACGGTTTACAGCTATACCCCCTTTGCTTTGTGTATACTAGGCTGCCCAAAGGTCTGTTTTTAACTCATCTGGTTCGGTTACAGCCGCTGGGGCAACTTCTGTTTCCCGAGTGCTGCTAGCTGACGATACCTTCACTTTCACTACCTCTGGACGTACCGCTGCCAATTTTGGTAAGGTCAGGGTGAGAATCCCATTGTTAAATTCTGTCTGCACCTGGGTATTATCTACTGGTACGGGCAGGGTAATGAGGCGACGGAATTTGCCGTAGCGAATTTCTGAAGGCCATCTCCCTTCAGTTGGATTAGTGGGGCGATCGCCTGCAATCAAAACTGCGGTCCGCGTCACCTGCAAGTCTAGATCTTTGCCCTTTACTCCCGGCAGTTCTAGGCGCAATATCACTGCGGTAGAAGTAGTTAGCATTTCCATTGCTGGAGTCCAAGTCATATCCGCTGCTTTTGGGTTTGTCCCTACATCATTCAATAGCCTATTTAGCTGATGCCGTAACAATGCTTTTTTTTGCTGAGGTGCAGACAGAATTAACGTGCTCATTATCCCTTCTCCTTAATTTGTGTTCGCCGGGCTCTCGTCAGCCTGGCCGTCATTTTTTATGTAATTATTTTCTTCGACAACAATTACATCCTAAGTCAAAAAACTGTCTGTGACATTGGTGCGGACCGTATTCTGCTATTGGTGTTTGCCGTCTGGCTAGCCATTAACAATTAGCCAGAGCGCCATTAACAATTATCAACAAATCCATCCTATGCAACCAAACTGTTTCAGACTAGGGTACCAACCGTATCCGGTGGTGGTGTTTGCCGTCTGCCGATGGGAACCCAGGGCAAGATGTTGGTCTAAGATGAAATAAGCTTAGTTTTGATTATGGGTTTATGGTATATTTGTCTCCAGAACTACAATCGCGACTCTCAACCCCCCTGCAAATTGGCTCGGTGGAGGTCAACAGCCGCGTGCTGCAATCTCCCTTATCGGGGGTAACGGACTTGGTGTTCCGTCGCCTGGTGCGCCGTTATGCGCCAGAATCGATGATGTACACGGAAATGGTGAATGCAACGGGGTTGCATTATGTCAAGCAGTTGCCGAAGATTATGGAGGTAGACCCGCAGGAACGGCCCATTAGCATCCAACTGTTTGACTGTCGTCCGGATTTCTTGGCCGAAGCGGCACAGAAGGCGGTGGCGGAAGGGGCGGATACCGTAGATATTAATATGGGTTGCCCGGTGAATAAGATTACCAAAAATGGTGGGGGTTCGTCCCTGCTGCGGCAACCGGAAGTGGCAGAGGCGATCGTCCGGGAAGTTTCCCAGGCGGTGGAGGTGCCCGTGACGGTGAAAACCCGGATCGGGTGGTCGGATAAGGAAATCAATATTCTGGAATTTGCCCGCCGGATGGAAGATGCGGGGGCGCAAATGCTGACGCTGCACGGTCGGACTCGGGCTCAAGGCTATAATGGACCGGCTAGATGGGAATGGATTGCCAGGGTGAAGGAAATTCTGTCGATTCCGGTGATCGGCAATGGGGATATTTTTTCGGTAGAAGCGGCGGTGCGGTGTTTGGAAGAAACGGGTGCTGATGGTCTGATGTGTTCGCGAGGCACTCTGGGTTATCCGTTTCTGGTGGGGGAAATTGACTATTTCTTGAAGACGGGCAAGGAGTTGCCACCGCCGACTGCTGTAGAACGGTTGCTATGTGCTCGGGAACATTTACAGGCTTTGTACGAGTATAAGGGCGATCGGGGAATTCGCCAAGCCCGCAAGCACATGACTTGGTATGCGAAGGGTTTTCCCAATGCTGGGGAACTGCGAGGTAATTTGGCGAAGATTGAATCCGTGACCGCAGGGGTGGATTTGATCGATCGGGCGATCGCCTCCCTGACAGAGATGGGTTATGCTGAAGAACAGGAAATAGAACCGAAACAGGCGATCGCAGTCTAATGGTTTCTGGGAACCTGCGAAAGCAATTCATTGCCCTAGCTTGGAAACGAGTCCGTCCTGGTAGCGGCAGTCACCGGGAGTTTCTGGAGGCGAGAACCTGGAAGCATCCCGTGACAAACCTCAAACAATTCGTTCAGCAAACGGCTTTTGTCGTCGTCGGCGGCATCGCTACCCGGTTGTATATGCCAGAACGGACTACCCTGGATTTAGATATTCTCGTCTTGGCAGAGGACGCGCCTCTGCTATACCGAGAGTTACAGCAAGCTAATAGTCAGCAGTTGGGAATTTTGTCTATTGGCAAAACTACTTGGCAATTGCCCGATCGCGCGATGCTGGATGTGATTGAATCAGGAGAACCTTGGGTGGAAGCAGCTATTGAGAAGCCAGTCTGGAGTCCAGATGGTTTGCCAATTATTGCCTTGCCTTATCTAGTAATTATGAAACTCCAAGTCAGTCTGGTTCAAGATCTTGCTGATATTAGCCGGATGTTGGGAGGCGCTGATGAGGAGACTTTGGCAGGGGTGAGGACAGTTATCAGCAGTTATCTGGCCCGATGCGGTGGAAGATTTGGAGAGTTTGATCGAACTGGGAAAATTAGAGTATGAAAAGCAGTAGGGTGGGCACCGCCCACCTATGAATTGAGTGGGGTGCATCTAATATTTGCTTAGCCGTCCGAACCCGTTCCCAGGCAGAGCCGTGGGAACGAGGGGCCCGGCTACTAGAACTTAGCCCACGCTCCAGGCCCCTCCTCGCAGCGGAAGGGGCCTGGAGCGTGCAGGGGCTAGATTACATGCATTGAGATGCACCCATTGAGTGTGTTATGTTCGCCAGTTATCCAACTGCAATTCATAACCGATCGCCTGAATCCGCTGATAATGTGATAAATTGCCAGTGACTAAAGTCAAGTTATATTGTAAGGCAGTAGCGGCAATCATGGAATCAGCCAAACCTATTGGTTGTCCTATACGTTCGAGATCGCCACAGATGCGTCCTGCTAATTCAGCGCTATGTTCATCGAGGGTCAAGACTTCGGAAGTCTTAATTTCTGCCAGAAACTCTTGAATGCGGTCTTCTCGTTGCAGCTTCTGCCAACCTTTGACAATTTCCGTGACTGTGATAACGGAGATTGTGGTGCGATTCGTTTAGCGTAAAGATCCAGAATGGACAAGGAGGGTCAATGACCATGTCACAAGCCTATTGACCGAGACCGCATGCAGGATATCATTGGTCCTGAAACTTGTAGGGTCAAGTCAGTCACCGGTGGAAACATCAAAAGGAACTGGCGAAACTCAGAGATGATGAGGGTGCAAGTCCCTCTCCCCTAAGTGCAGGGGTAAAAGCATCACCCCTACGGTAGCTTCGCGTCCGGAGACACCCACCCATGTCATGCGCGGGAGCGACACGACCGGGTGGGTGCTCCCGGACGCGATGGCATCAATCCGTAAAGCGGGGTGAGAAGGCGTTAATGACTGGTAGCCTAAACTGGTCAACGTCAAGCAAGTGACTATGAGGAGCATAAAGCGAAATGATGCAGCGTCGTCACAGGAAACCAGTGGAATAAGGCTTATACACTGGCCCAAAAGGGAAAGGATAATGGTCGTTGGCAGGTCGAGTTACTGACCAACAAGCACTGACAATAAACCCGGCGTAAGGTCATTCTCTAAGGTCACAACCAATCATCTACAGGAACGAGGTAAACCAGTTGACGTACTCTCAGTGAGGTCGATTGCTGAGTAGCCACCGAAGGCGCAACATCTGCAATTCATTAGCAGGTCACAACTGGGAAAGATTGAGTGGAGAAGCAAGCCTATCCGTAATAGATAGGATAAGCTGACGCCCTCACGATTAACCAAAATGTGGAGGTTAGTAGAATTTCATATGTCACGGTGTACATCCGAAAGGAAAGTATATGACTGGAATGCAGTCCCCTGGCGAAAGTTGGAACGGAATGTATTTAAGATTCAAAAGCGCATCTACAGAGCGGCCCAAAGTGAGAATAGGAAGCTAGTACGCAAGCTCCAGGGTTTATTGACAAGGTCATGGTCCGCAAAGATGATTGCGGTGAGACAGGTTACCCAACAAAACCAAGGGAAGAAAACGGCAGGGATGGACGGCGTGATTGCGCTCAAAACCCTCCGAAAGACAACCACTGGTAAGGCAGCTTAAAGTCAATGATGGGAAGAAGGTCAAACCCACCCGTAGGGTATGGATACCAAAACCTGGAAAAGACGAAAAGAGGCCATTGGGGATACCAACAGTGTATGATAGGGCCCTACAGGGATAGGAATTGGTCAAGATAGCGCTAGAACCCGAATGGGAAGCGGTGTTTGAGGCAAACTCCTACGGGTTCAGGCCGGGCAGGGGATGCCACGATGCGATTGCGGCAATATTTTCTAGCATCAATAAAAAGGCCAAATGGGTCCTAGATGCGGATATTGCCAAATGTTTTGACAGGATAAACCACAAGGCGCTACTCGAAAAACTGAAGAATTCATCACCAATACGGAAGAAAATCCGGGAATGGTTAAAAGCAGGGGGGTTGATAACAGCACGATGTTTTCGCTTGCCAACTTCTATCCGGCGGGACTTTATCGGCAGCTTGGCGAGCGCTCAATCCCTCTGCAAATTGCATCACCGTCACTAACGCCAATCTCGCCGGAGATATAGCTTTTTTTCCACATTTTGCCCTGTAAAGGGCTTGGAAGTCTTCATCTGTATACAACTGTCCTAAAATTGACGACATATATATACATTTCCCTTAGGAAAAGCTGCTTGCGCCACGAGTAGGAATTGTCCATTGTCCGATTGGATGAAGGGTCATAGTTGATGGGCGACCTGGCCTGTAGTAATCCTTAATAATTCTAGCACTTGACACGGAAGACCTGGATGAAGTTCCGTAACAATAATGCTATAATCAGAGACATCCGATATTACAGAGGAGGCCCTATGGAAAAGATTGAAATAGAACTAGAATCACCCACCCTCTGGCGGGCCCGAGGCATGGCAATAGATAACAATTGTACCTTAGATGAAATAATTGCCAAGGCGATCGAAAAGCTAGCACGGGAGAACCCCCCAAAGATCGTATACTAGGAGGGTGGGCAGATGAACCAGAATTGGTCGATGAAATACTTGCAGATATTATGAGAGACCGGGCAGCACATCCATTAAATCAAAAATTTGGTTGGAGTCACAACCTTGAAGAAAGTAATACTTGACACGGACATTTTTTCTGAGGTCCGCAAGCAAATCAATCAACAGGTCGTCTCAAGGGCGATCGCTTATCGTCAAGTCTTCGGAAGTTAATTAAACTAAGCAAGACTGTCGCCAGTCCTGCTCGTCTTCAAAACCGGACGTGAGATTTTCACCTCATCCGGCTCCTCGATTATCCCTATCCCTTTTCGGGTGCGTCCCTTTTGACTGCCATCTGTTCTAGTTTTCTGATGATGACAATAATCATGGAGTAGTTGTAGGTTGTCATATCTATCTTTGCCACCTAATGATTTTGGCACAATGTGGTCAACTTCCCACTTATCTCCATCTTTGAATAGTATTCCGCATTTTCCGCATTTGCCTTTTTGCTTGTTTAGTAGTTTTAGCACTCTATTACTTACATCCGGGCTCTTACGTAATCTCTTGCTCCAGTATACAAGGTTACCGTCCATTGGGCTAGCTGTACCCTTCACTTTTATGTGCCGTACAATTTCCGTTTCGGAGTGTTGGATTAGGTTTGCCCCTTTGGTGTCCATGAAATTCCATTGTCGGCTGCCTTCAGCTTTCCAATATTTCTTGAACACCCATCTATCGTTTTTGTTGGGATGTCTTCTCTTAGCCCATTTCCATGTTATCTCCCACAGGTATTTATCCAGTTCCCCGAATATCTCCTTACTTACCACCGTTCTGTTATAGTTGCACCATCCCCTTATTATCGGGTTCAATCTGCTTATCAACGCGGCCTGTGGTGCGGCCTTGTGTCTATCTACAACATCCTTCAACTTTTCTTTGTGGGTTTTGATGGCTTTGTTGCTTGGCTTTATTAGGGTTTTGAAGTCTTTTCCTGTTTTTCCACTTCGGTATTTGCCTACCTTGTATTGTCGGATGTTGAAACCTAGGAAGTCAAATCCTGGTTCTGTTCCTTTTAAGGTGTGGGCCATACTAGTTTTCTCAGGTTTCAGTTCTACCCCTATTTCTTCCAACCACTTGCTGGTAACTTCTTTTGCTTGCTCAACTACCTCTTGGTCTTTGTGCATTACTACGAAGTCATCAGCGTACCGTACTACTCCTAATTCCCTTTGTTTTACTATACTTGCCGGAACTATTTTTCTTATTTCCGTTTCCATTCCATGCAGGGCTATATTTGCCAATAGTGGGGATATCACACCCCCTTGTGGCGTACCTGCGTAGGTTGGTTGGTATGCGTTCCGGTCCATCACCCACCAGCTTTGAGTATACCCAGCAGTCCGACTAACATCTCTAAAGAGCGATCGACCCATAGACCAACAAGGACTTCCGGACCTACTCCGAGAGTACGCAGATAATTAGCCAGTTGATTGGCGCGTTTATTCAGAGAGTCGTAGGTCAGACTCTCCCCTCATGCATCTCCCCTAGCTGCTAGATCTGGTAACGTCTAGAAGCTTGGGCCTCTGCTACTGTAACCCTGTCAAGCAACTCTGCTACCGTTATATTGCCCGTTATATTGCTGCCCAGGGCTAATAAATTTACCGATTTTGGCTGGTGAAAAGCTCTTTTTTTTCCTTTGTATTTCCCTGATTCCCAATTTTTCCGGAACGGTAAGCCAGCCCACCCACCACAATATCTTCTACCCCCGTGTATCGGTGCAACACCACCTTAAATGCTGCAAGCATGACCGCGAACAAGGTCACTTTTTCCGATTTTTCGCGAACTGTACGCAGCAGGTTTTCTAGTTATAAACATAGCTTGCGATCGATTTCAATAGCTTCCGTTGCCCCGGCGTTACCAGGCGGGAGCCAGGTAACGAGGCTTGACCCAGGCGATCGGGGATAATCTAAAGGAACTTCTAGGACAGGTAAATAGCCACCGATGCGATCGACCAAGGAGTCATTCTGTTCGGTTATACTGATTTTGGTCTCAACTGGATTGGTAGCATGCACTTTCTTTTTCTCCATGCAAATCTTGAAGATATGATATCATACCATCGTGGCTCTATCGGCTGTTGTATATTGACCGGGCAGAATCGCTTGACATGGCGCGCTCATATTATATCAGGCTAGAGTGATACTGTAGGCAGATTTTTGGGTTGTGAAGCGATGGAAAATATTAAGTCCCAAACGGGCCAGTCGAGCAAATCATTACAACGCCTGATAGTTTTTACTCGCTATCCAGAACCAGGAAAAACCAAAACGAGACTGATCGATGCTTTAGGTAAAGAGGGTGCTGCTAACCTGCACCGCCAGCTAGCCGAACGAACCCTTCGTCAGGCAAAATCACTGGTAGGTTGGGTCTCCGCACGAGACCCAACCCTGGAAGTATACTTTACAGGGGCGACAGAAGCACTCATGAGAGAGTGGCTGGGGGATAATCTAGTTTATCACCAGCAGGGGAATGGAGACCTGGGTGCCCGGATGGCACAGGCGTTCGATCGGGCTTTCAACACTGGCGCGGTGCGAGTGGCGATTATTGGCACAGATTGCCCCAGCATCGACGCTAAGTTGCTATTATACGCCTTTGAGCAGCTGCACTCGACCGACTTAGTGCTCGGACCAGCAGCTGACGGCGGCTATTATCTAATTGGTCTGGGGCGTATGGTCCCAGAATTATTTACTGGCATCGACTGGGGGACATCACGGGTGTTGGCACAAACATTGGAGATCGCCCAAAGACTCAACCTCTCACTATGTAAACTGCCAGTGCTGGCCGATATCGATCGCCCCTCAGATTTGTCGTCCCTCCCCAACGATTTTTCCGGAACGGTACTATGACTTCGGAGTCTAGCCTGATAATATCCATCATCATCCCCGTACTGAATGAAGCAGACCACATCTTGCCCACCCTGGCATCTATTGGCGAGGCCAAAGATGTAGAGGCGATCGTGGTGGATGGTGGTTCTGTTGATGCTACAGTTAATTTGGTAGAGAAATTTTATCCCACCTCTGTTAAGGTGATTTCTGCGGCTACCGGTAGAGGAAGTCAAATGAACGCTGGTGCAGCGGTGGCAAAGGGTGCAATTCTGCTATTTCTGCATGCCGATACCCGCTTACCCGTCGGTTTTGACACCATAGTTAGGGACTGTCTGAGGAAGCATCATGTTGTAGCCGGTGCATTTCGGTTGCAGATTGATGGCGATCTGGCGGGTATAAGACTGGTGGAAATGGGGGTCAATTGGCGATCGCGTCTTTTGGGCCTCCCCTATGGGGACCAGGGGATATTCATGCCAGCTACCGTCTTCCATGACATTGGTGGTTTCCCGAACTTGCCCATCATGGAGGATGTGGCATCGATCCGGCGTCTGCAGCGCCTGGGGACGATCGCGATCGCCCCAGCCGCTGTCATTACATCAGGCCGCCGCTGGCAAAAACTGGGTATCCTGAAAACAACCTGGATCAATCAACTGGCAATCGTAGCCTATTTCCTGGGAGTTTCCCCCGATCGCATCCGCAGCTGGTATCAGAGCAAGTAAAAGGGGAAAAGTCTGGCATAGGCAAATATTGGCGATCGACATTACTGTTTAATCAGACTTGTGAATATTGGCGACCAACGCTCTCAAATGAATTATTGCATATGAAAAGAAAGCTTTCTTTCTGGGAAAGATAAAAAGACGTCACGCCCTCAAAGACCTGTCCCTGCGTTTACCCTTCAGACCAATAGTACGCTTTGTTTATATGTATTTTCTGTTAGGCGGCTGGCTGGATGGGTCTCCAGGTCTGGCCTGGTGTACTTTGCAAACCTTTTACGAATATCTCATCGTCCGGCGCAAGTGTTTGGGAGATGAAGCACATGCCACCTCCCAAATTAGACATAGATTGACTGGTCAGTGACTTAGTCCGGGGGAGACGCCTGTCAGTGTCCGAGACGCCTGTCAGTATTGTTTGGCGATCGCAATTGTTTTAAGATAGTTGATAACCTGGGATCGTCAAGAGGCGGGGATCGATCGGTGAGTTAAGATTTGAAATAATTGTTTACAATCTTTAATAAGGGGACTGGTTCCTGGTGGGGATGTCTGCGGGAGCAAAAGCGTTCGCAGCAAGTCCCGATTTTTCCGGAACGGTAGACATCCGCTGGTGACTGGTGACTGGTGAACTGACAACCTACGATCCCCTGGATGTCGTGACAACGCATTTATCAGAAGAGTAAAAGTACTTGTGCTCAAAAATTTCAAGCAGAACTTAAAAAACGATCTGATTGCTGGTCTGCTGGTGGTAATTCCCCTAGCTACGACAATCTGGCTGACGATTACGATCGCCAGATGGGTGATAAATTTTCTCACTCTTCTTCCCAAACAGCTTAATCCATTTGACGATCTGCATCCGATCCTGGTAAGTTTGTTTAACTTACTGGTGGGGCTGGCTGTTCCCCTGCTGAGTATTTTGCTGATTGGCTTGATGGCACGCAATATTGTGGGCCGATGGCTGCTGGATTTAGGGGAGCGCATTTTGCAGGGAATCCCGTTAGCGGGTTCGGTGTACAAAACTCTCAAACAGCTTTTAGAAACTCTGCTGCAGGACTCCAAGAATAAGTTTCGCGGCGTGGTGCTGGTAGAATACCCCCGCAAAGGTATGTGGGCGATCGCCTTTGTTACTGGTACAATTAGCGGGGAGCTGAAATCTCACTTATCTGAGAAGATGCTCTCGCTTTTTGTTCCTACTACCCCTAACCCCACTACGGGCTGGTATGCGATCGTCCCCGAAGATGAGACGATCGAACTATCAATTAGTATTGAAGATGCCTTTAAGGTGTTAATATCAGGTGGCCTGGTTAGCCCGGATAGTTCAGTCCCTTTGCCAGAACTAGCCACAAAAGATAGTCAAATGGAACCGGCGCTGCGAGAAAAACAGCCCTTAGGGCTATTACAGGTAGAAGAAAAGGAACTATGAGAAATTATAAATAGCTGAAAACTTGTCAAATATCCTGAAGATTAAATGAGCGTGAATAAGCCATGCAACCCCGCCAAATAGCTCGTGAACTGGCTCTTCTGAGTCTGTCCCAAATGCCAAGGGAGACAGGAAAACTGTCAGCCCAACAGTTGCAGGATATGATGTTGGCAGCCGTGCGGACTCTGTCAAATGAAGCATCCTCGGCACTAGAAATGGCTGCTGCCGAACTGCAACGGGGGAGCGATCGCCTGCTGGACAGCGAAACGATCGCCCCAAATCTGGCCAGTGCGAAAGCAATGGTAAAAGAAGCCATAGAGCTAACTAGCACGGCGATCAACCGCCTGGGTAGTACAATAGATTTCCCAGAAATAGTGTATCAGTCTAGCAATATCAAAGAAGTCCAGGACTACGCCCTAGAGATAATCGGTCTGGTGAAGTCCAAAAGAACTGAGGTGGATCGAATCCTCTCTCAAGCTTTGGTGAATTGGCAACTAGACCGCCTCGCCAAGATAGACCGGGATATCCTGCGGATAGCAGTGGTGGAAATTTGGGATATAGGTGTAGATGAAAGGGTGGCAATCAATGAAGCAGTAGAGTTAGCTAAGCGCTACGGAAATGAAGAGGAGTACAGATTTATAAATGGCGTACTGCGTCGGGTGCTCAACCTGCTCGCAGAAGAATCAAGTCAGATGAGCAGGGAAAATTGAGAAGGGAAAATTGACAAACGGGCGAGACGCCCGTTATAGTAACTGACAACTGAAAAAGGACAATATTTGCAATGGTATTTAATTGGTTTAGCCGCCAGTTTAAGGGTTCTGATAAATCTCCCGAAGAGTCCAAGGTAGAACAGCCAGAAGGATCGGAAACGGCAGAAACACCGTTTCAAAAAAATCAGACTACATCGCCAGAATCAGAGTCCCAAGGGAGTGCAGACAGCGCATCCCGAAGCACGAGCGCCTCAGCAGCGCATCCCGAAGCACGAGCGCTTAAGCAGCGCATCCCGAAGCACGAGCGCTTAAGCGAGTGCGGAGAGGAGAGCATGCGGAGAGGAGAGCATGCGCAGAGGAGAGCAGAGTCGGAGGCGGCAGCAGATGACTTGAATTGGGCAAAGGCAGCATACGAGCATATTCAGCAAGCTAAGACGGATTCATCAGCATTAGCGACGTCGTCCGCACCCTCAAAAACTGCCTCCCAGATGGAAACATCGGCGGTGGCTACGGAATTGGACGCGCCAAGAGAGATAGATAATGAGAGTAAGAAGCCAAAATCTTTCCTAGAACGGGCTAAGTCCGAACGTCTAGGACGCTTGGAAGAACTTAAAGAACGGGCGATCGTAGAACCAGAACCAGAACCAGAACCAGAACCGGAACCGGCATTGTCTGAGCAGACACCTGAGGATTCTGCCGTAGAAATTGCGTTTGATGAAGGCTTTGTGTGGTCGGCGGAAGTGCTAAAAGCCCAAGGACGTAGTCCAGATCGAGTTTCTGTGGAGGAAATAACCTGGCTGAAACGACTGCGGCAAGGTTTAGGTAAAACCCGTCGGAGTTTGATCAACCAACTGAAGGCAATTGTCGGTCAAGGACCGCTGAATCAAGATGCGGTGATGGAAATAGAGGCCCTACTGCTGTCTGCTGATGTGGGGGTGCAGGTATGCGATCGGATTATTGACAGGCTTCAGGCTAAGCTGAGAGAGGAGACGCTACCACCAGAGGCGGCGATCGCCTACCTCAAGCAAGTGATGCGGGATATACTTGATAATCCTGGTGGTAAGGGGTACGATAAAAACTTCGCTCCCCAAAAAGATACTCTGAATATCTGGTTGGTGACTGGGGTCAATGGCGTGGGAAAAACAACTACGATTGGCAAGATAGCTCACTTAGCTCAAAAGTCCGATTATCCCTGCTTAATTGGCGCTGCCGATACTTTCCGGGCAGCAGCAGTAGAACAAATAAAGGTTTGGGGCACCCGCAGTGGCACTGAGGTGATTGCTAACCAGGGCAAAAATACTGACCCGGCAGCTGTGGTGTTCGATGCGATCGCTGCCGCCCAGGCCCGGAATACGGAACTGCTGCTAATAGACACGGCGGGACGATTGCAAAACAAGCAAAATCTGATGGAGGAACTGAGGAAAATTCGCCGCATTATCGATAAAAAAGCCCCCGACGCCAGGGTAGAATCATTGCTAGTTTTAGATGCTACCCTGGGTCAAAATGGTTTGCGGCAAGCTGAGGTATTCTGTGAGGTGGCGTCCCTGAGTGGTGTGGTGTTAACGAAGCTGGATGGAACAGCTAAAGGCGGCGTGGCCCTGGCGGTAGCAGAACAATTGGGTTTACCGATTCGCTTTATTGGCGCTGGAGAAGGGATAGAAGATTTGCGACCATTTTCCAGCTATGAGTTTGTCGAAGCATTGATCGGCGGCTGATTTGGAACAATATTCATGGTCAAAAGCTGGGGGGCAAGAAGCTGTAAGTAAATTATTGGACATTGTTGGACATTGTTACCGGATTGGGTAAGAATTGCAATTTTTCTCCCGGATTGAATTGATATGTTTTGTCAATTAATCAAATTAAGTGTTATCTCGGATAACTTTCTAGGATAAGGATTGCTATAACAAAAACAGAGAAGTGCGAAACGTTCGAGCGTAAACGACGATGATGGCTTCATTTGCCATTGTGTGACAGCTCAAACTGGTTTCCGACGCCAGGGAACTATGGAATCATTGTGGGTCCGAACCCCACCCTCCGAATACGGGAGGTACACCGGTCCTAACTGCTGCGGAGTGACATCACTGGTGGTGGAGAGCAAGGACTCAAATGTAGGATAATCTGGTAGCCCAAGCCGGAGAAGCCGCTAGGAAAGTGCCCATGATTAACGAAAGTGAACCTGTGCAAGCCTCGTTAATTTGATCCAGCGAAATAAGGCTGATACGCTGGCTCCGAAACATGGAGAAGGTGGGAGCGAATAACTGTTTTTCTTGGTTGTTCCGTATTGCACAATCCCCCCGGGGTATAGCAGGGGTCTAAAGGCACGATTATTGATTCTATGGAACGTTATAACCTCAATCCAGCAGTCCCCTTGGACAAGTTAGATGTTAAACTCATCGGATTGGGGAGGGATGTCGCTTGTTGCCAAGGCCCGGGGTAATGCCTGGGATATGCTGACGTCGGACGGATATGGCGGGAAGTCGAGGGAAATAGTAATCTCAAAATGGTACGGAACCAGGCACCCGAGTAAGGTCACCTACTGTCCATTTACATGGATGGCAAGAGCCAAAAAAGGAGTCAAAGGTATACATAGTGGATGAAGTCCTAGGCCAGGTAATAAAGTATAGGGCCACAGATAAGCCAGATGTTAGTAAAGAGTGCATTAACGGGTTTTTGTTTACTTTTCCCGCACAAACCCCCCGGCGCCAGGCATTAATGTCATCCGAATTACGGAAACCACGGAAGGAAGAAACTTTACAAGATAAGGATAGGGAGAGGTAACTCAACCAATGTCCACCCATGTCTTGGGACCGCCAACCAGGAGCCTCCTGCAGTGAAAGTTGCAAGTCCGGTTTTGAATGGGAGGGTTGGGAAGTGATTCCTAGCTCGACCCCGTCCAAAGGAAGCATCAAGCTCCCTTCCATTAAATCAGTTAAGTCAAGGATATCACGAGCCGGAATGTGGCTCTCCTGGGTTTATGGTGTAAATTGTATACTGAGATACAATTTAGGAGAAGAAAAAAGCTTTAGCTTTATTTGGTGTATATATAAGTTTTACTTATCACCAAACCCCAAGGATACCCGGAATGTTATTAGGTTTTAAGAGTGCGATTCGTTTGATGTAAATGTCCAGAATGGAAGCCTAGGCAAGCCATAGGACAAGGACCGTCAGCAGGATTTCATTAGTCCTGATAACTTGGTGCGACCCGTTTAGCGTAAAGATCCAGAATGGACAAGGAGGGTCAATGACCATGTCACAAGCCTATTGACCGAGACCGCATGCAGGATATCATTGGTCCTGAAACTTGTAGGGTCAAGTCAGTCACCGGTGGAAACATCAAAAGGAACTGGCGAAACTCAGAGATGATGAGGGTGCAAGTCCCTCTCCCCTAAGTGCAGGGGTAAAAGCATCACCCCTACGGTAGCTTCGCGTCCGGAGACACCCACCCATGTCATGCGCGGGAGCGACACGACCGGGTGGGTGCTCCCGGACGCGATGGCATCAATCCGTAAAGCGGGGTGAGAAGGCGTTAATGACTGGTAGCCTAAACTGGTCAACGTCAAGCAAGTGACTATGAGGAGCATAAAGCGAAATGATGCAGCGTCGTCACAGGAAACCAGTGGAATAAGGCTTATACACTGGCCCAAAAGGGAAAGGATAATGGTCGTTGGCAGGTCGAGTTACTGACCAACAAGCACTGACAATAAACCCGGCGTAAGGTCATTCTCTAAGGTCACAACCAATCATCTACAGGAACGAGGTAAACCAGTTGACGTACTCTCAGTGAGGTCGATTGCTGAGTAGCCACCGAAGGCGCAACATCTGCAATTCATTAGCAGGTCACAACTGGGAAAGATTGAGTGGAGAAGCAAGCCTATCCGTAATAGATAGGATAAGCTGACGCCCTCACGATTAACCAAAATGTGGAGGTTAGTAGAATTTCATATGTCACGGTGTACATCCGAAAGGAAAGTATATGACTGGAATGCAGTCCCCTGGCGAAAGTTGGAACGGAATGTATTTAAGATTCAAAAGCGCATCTACAGAGCGGCCCAAAGTGAGAATAGGAAGCTAGTACGCAAGCTCCAGGGTTTATTGACAAGGTCATGGTCCGCAAAGATGATTGCGGTGAGACAGGTTACCCAACAAAACCAAGGGAAGAAAACGGCAGGGATGGACGGCGTGATTGCGCTCAAACCCTCCGAAAGACAACCACTGGTAAGGCAGCTTAAAGTCAATGATGGGAAGAAGGTCAAACCCACCCGTAGGGTATGGATACCAAAACCCGGAAGGGAAGAGAAGCGACCACTGGGAATACCCACAATATACGACAGGGCCCTACAGGGGTTAGTCAAGATAGCGCTAGAACCCGAATGGGAAGCGGTGTTTGAGGCAAACTCCTACGGGTTCAGGCCGGGCAGGGGATGCCACGATGCGATTGCGGCAATATTCGCTAGTGTTAGTCAAAAACCCAAATGGGTGTTAGACGCCGATATTGCAAAATGCTTCGATCGCATAGACCACAAAGCACTACTGAAAAAATTAAATAACTCATCACCAATACGGAGAAAAATCCGGGAATGGTTAAAAGCTGGGGTGATGGACCGGAACGAATACCAGCCGACTTATGCAGGAACGCCACAGGGCGGAGTAATATCCCTCTACTGGCAAACATTGCACTGCATGGGATGGAGGCAGAAGTGAGAAAGATAGTTCCGGCAAACATAATCAAACAGAAAGAACTAGGAGTAGTGCGATACGCTGATGACTTTGTAGTGATGCACAAAGACCGCGAGGTAGTTGAGCAAGCGAAGGAAGTTATCAGTGAGTGGTTAACAGGAATAGGGTTAGAGCTGAAACCTGAAAAGACCAGAATGGCCCACACCTTAGAAGGACCAGAACCAGGGTTTGACTTTCTGGGGTTCAACGTCCGGCAGTACAAGGTAGGCAAACATAGAAGTGGAAAAACAGGCAAAGGATACAAAACCCTGATCAAGCCAAGCGCCGAGGCCATCAAGACCCACAAAGAAAAGTTGAAGGCTGTAGTAGATAGTCATAAGGCCGCACCACAGGCCACAATGATAAGCAGACTGAACCCGATAATAAGGGGATGGTGCAACTACAACAGAACGGTGGTGAGTAAGGAGGTATTCGGAGAACTGGATATCTACCTGTGGGAAAAGATGTGGAAGTGGGCCAAAAGAAGGCATCCTAACAAAAGCGAAGGATGGATAGCCAAGAAATACTGGAGAGCTGAAAGTAGCCGACAGTGGAACTTCATGGACGCCAAAGGAACAAAGCTAACCCTACACTCCGAAACGGAAATTGTACGGCATGTAAAAGTGAAGGGGACAGCTAGCCCAATGGATGGAAACCTTGTATACTGGAGTAAAAGACTGCGCAAGAGCCCGGATGTAAGTAACAGAGTAATCAAACTACTAGACAAACAAAAGGGCAAATGTGAGCAATGCGGAATGCTATTCAAAGAAGGAGACAAATGGGAAGTGGACCATATCCTACCAAAGTCATTAGGTGGAAAGGACTGGTACAATAACCTACAATTGCTCCATGACTACTGTCATCACCAAAAATCGGTGGTGATAAATATGTAGTGATGCATTATCTATCCCGATAAACATTTGTTGTAATAATGTACAAAATACCAAATAGCTCCGATGTGATTTTCTAGTTTCTTGGAGAATGATAATGTTTTACGAACCAAACGACTAATTCTTTGTCTTAATGTGTTGTTTAGCCTTTCAATATGATTAGTTTTTCCAGTTTCTTTACCTACTGGTTTATGACGTTTTTTGGGGATTACTGTGTTATAAGCTTCCCAAAAATCTGTGTAAAAAACTGCACATTGCCGATAAACAGGAGGTAAAGATTTCCACAATTTTTTTGCCGATTCCCGACTGCGAACGCCCACATAAACTCCAACTATTTCTCTAGTTTTTGTATCTAACGCTAACCAAATCCATTGCTTATTTTCTTTATTCTCCACAAAAGACCACATTTCATCACATTCAATAGTCATTTTCCCTTTTGGCTTGTCTAAAACCTTTATCTCACGCGGAGTTTCCGCAGATTTTTTATTAACATAATCTTGGAGCAAAGTTTTGGAAACTCCAACTTGACGTGCAATTCCAGCTCAAGAAATTCTCTCAAGTAAAAGGCCATCTATTTTCTTTTTTGTTTCTGATGATATCGTTTTATTGGTAGGGTTTTCAACAAATTGCCTGCCACAGTCTTTACACTTATGTTTTTGCTTTTTGTTATGGAGGGGCGAAGCCTTCGGGCAAAATGACGGCAACGGAGACGAAATTTTTAGCCCCGAATGCTTCGCCCCTACCGTTTTTTACTGTTCGCTCACTTTGACAGTGGGGACAAGAAGGTCGCAAGCATAAATCTGATGATGTGTTCATAAATTTAGACATTGTTTTTACCAATAACAATATAGCATTGTGACAACTAATTATACATGATTATCTCTGATATTTTTGATAAATTAAACTTATCAATGGTAATGAAAAATGTTATATTATCCCTTTGAAAAGCAAGGATTAATAGAGGGATAAAATGTTATATCACTACATATTTATCACTACCCTCAACCTAAGTCTGTAACCAGATCCAGGACTGCTGACCGGTGGTTTGTTAGCTTTAAGCTGGAAGTTGAGCCAGTCGATTACCCAAAACTTCACCCTGTAGTAGGAGTAGATTTAGGTATAAAAGCACTGGCAGTTCTATCAACCGGTGAAGTTTTCGAGGGTGCTAAAAGCTATCGGAAGATTGAGTTGAAACTCTCACGATTGCAATGGCTGAATCGTCATAGGCAGAGCGGCTCTGCAAATTGGAAAAAAATCCAGGTTAAGATAGCTCGCCTGCACAGAAAAATAGCCAACATTCGTAAAGACACATTACACAAGCTTACTACCTATTTGGCTAAAAACCACAGCCTCATAGGAATTGAGAACTTGAATGTGTCCGGGATGATTTAGCAAATCCCTTTTATGTTGAACTTTTCGCTATAGGCTGGCACCTTTATAGACTTCCGCAATCGTCAGTTGTACGGCTCGACCTTAATTGTGGTTGACCAATGGTATCCTTCAACTAAGACCTGTTCTAGATGTCACACAAAAAAGGACTCCATGCCGTTATCAGAAAGAGTCTTCCGGTGTGACAACTGTGGTCTAGAAATAGATCGAGACTTGAACGCATCCATTAATTTGGAAATAGCCGCCAGTTAGGTGGTGTTAGCCTGTGGACTGGTTAGTGCCGACACTACCAGAGTGAAGCAGGAAATGAGTTGCCTTCGGTGTCCACCTGTGGGTAACTTTGGGTAAGTCTTATGTAACGGTAGTGGGTCATACTCAATTATGATAGACGGTCTGCCGAAGATTGAGGGTACAAGTAGTGATATTAGAGATTGAAACCCAGGAGGGCTACAATACTTGGAATGGTTTTGCCCCCAAAGACGAGCAAAATAACGGTATTTCAAGCCTTTGGCCTTCCGAATGGGAGAAAAACGCCGCATATCGAGAGGTATTGGGACAGACCAGGGCAGGCATGGAATCACTACATGTTTATCACTACCCAACCGATAACTAATCAATCAGTCCCTTAACATTTTTGGTTATAATAGCTTTCCATACTCGACATTGTAGGCGGAATAAGTTGCGCGTCGGAATTTCTTCCATGGCAACCCACTCCAAGATTCACTTTGAGGTTTCCTCTCGTGCCTAACCCTACTCTACGCCATCTCATACGTTCTGATTACCTCGAAGCAATTACGCTCCTGTGTCTTCTCTTTTGTGCGACTAGCGCTCCCAGAAGACACAGGAGTTTTACCCGCTGCTGAGACTTCCGTTGCTCGTCCACAAAACTGCGGTTTCGACCTATCCGCAGACCCAGACAGCGTTTTTATTCGTTCCGATCCCAAGATTTATTGGCAGTTTAGGGCGGTTCAATTTGCCGGAGCGCAACTCGGAGAAAACGGCTATTACACGTAAAAATGCCATGAGTCTTGCGCGATCGAGGTTGGCATGTTTGATTCAGATTGCTACCTATGGATAGGACAGTTTTCTAGAACCTGTTTGCCCATACTGCCTCTCCATTACAGCCAGTGTGCCTATCTGCTTTGGCTCTGATTGCGACCTGTTACCAGCGGAACTCTAAAGAGTTCCGTATCCCTCACGGGAGCGCCAGCCATGTCCAATCGGTGTGGTCAGGTCGGGAGTCACTGTGTCTCCTACAGGACGGGACTTGCACCCGCATCCAAGGGTCAGTTAGGAAGTTTCCCGGGTGTTCCCGGACGTTTTCCTCCCAGGCTATGGATTTGGGAACGAATCGCACTCGTGTTTCCAAACATCCTATACGGCTCAAAGGGCTATATCTCTTACTGGGTGAGGGTTTCAGGCGATCCTTTTATCTAGACGCTTCGTATGTGCCGCCCTACTAGTTCCTAAGGTAAAGAAGCATTTGTGAACGGCGAGCGGCTATCCTCCCCGAGAATGGAGAGCTTACCCACCGCATGAGGCTGTAAATTGGGGCTAGTTTTTGTCAAAATTATCAATAATCATCAATAGAGAGAGTACTAGAAATCTAGATAGAGAGGATTGGCACTATGCTGTGGAAAAAGGATTCCCGCGCCTTGCGCCTTCTGGGTACCCATGTTTTGGCTTTCGCTCTAGGAGCATTGCTCGCCCTGAGTGCGGTTTTACCTTCCCAAGCAGATCCCTTACCCGATCGGGCTAAAGTAAAGATACCTCCATCTGCGGTAGCACTGCAAATTCCTCAAGCTGGCACAAACTTTGTGACAGCAGCGGTGCAGCAGGTAGGGCCTGCGGTGGTCAGAATTGACACGGAGCGCATTGTCACCCGTAACTTCGATCCGTTTTTTTGACGACCCCTTCTTCAATCGCTTTTTTGGTGACAGGTTGCGGCAGCAATTGCCACGGGAAGAACGTCAGCGGGGACAGGGTTCGGGTTTCATTGTTGAACGCAAGGGGCTCATTTTGACCAATGCCCATGTAGTGAGTGGAGCCGATCAAGTGACGGTGACGCTCAAGGATGGACGCGAGTTTGAAGGAACGGTGCTAGGTAAAGATGAGGTGACAGACCTGGCAGTTGTCAAGATTAATGGTAATAATTTGCCTGTGGCTAAGTTGGGAGACTCCGCTGGCGTGCAGGTGGGAGACTGGGCGATCGCGGTTGGCAACCCCTTAGGATTGGACAATACTGTTACTTTGGGCATTGTCAGTACCCTCAACCGTTCTTCTTCAGAGGTTGGCATTCCTGACAAGCGCGTGGACTTCATTCAAACTGATGCGGCGATCAATCCTGGTAATTCCGGCGGTCCGCTGTTGAACTCACGGGGTGAAGTGATTGGCATTAACACGGCTATTCGTGCTAACGCGAATGGTATTGGCTTTGCTATCCCAATTGATAAAGCTAAAGCGATTAAAGACAAGTTGGCCCGTGGAGAAGAGATTCCTCACCCCTATATTGGAGTGCGCATTGCCAACCTGACACCGGAACTGGCAAGGGAAAACAATAGCGACCCCAATTCATCGATAGTACTGCCAGAAACTACTGGCGTATTGGTGGTGGGAGTGATGCGTGATACGCCTGCAGCTAAGGCTGGTTTGCGTCGGGGAGATGTGATTGTCAAAATTGATGGGAAACCTGTTACTACCGCCGAGCAGTTGCAGAAGATGGTCGATCGCAGTGGTGTTGGGAAGGTACTGCAAGTTAAGCTAATACGCAACAACCAAGCCCAGCAACTTTCGATCGAGACAGTTCAACTGCGAGATATTCTGTGAAGATTGCGAATCGCGGCGAATTGCAATGGGTAGTGGTTAAGATGTAGTGATTTGGGCGTTGCACAAGGACGGGATGATAAGTAATTGCCGATTATTATAATCGGCAATTTTTTAGCATAAATTTATGTTGCACATTTTTGGGATGATACTAGCCAAACGTCAGTTCGGGATAAGGAGGAAAGGGAGAACTCTGGTAAGCTGAAGATTGTAAAACCTCGTTCAGCCAAGTTCTCCCATGTCTAGTTTAGAAGAACTTTATTGAATGGATACCTTCTGCATTGATTCCTCCGATCGCGTTTATCTCAAACACTTTGCGGTTGGGTTAGTTCAGTGGTATAGGCTAGAGTCATAGCTTTCTGGATGACTGACTATCATGTTTTCATATTTCAGTCTAAACCCAGATTTTTTTTATAATGAGTGCTTTTTGCTACTTTACCAACTGCCTCCGTTCGCGCACTGCGTAGCGGAGGGTTCCCGGAGCGTGCCAGCCATGCCTGGGTCGAGGGAGACCAGGGAGACCCCACTGTGGCTCTGTGAAAGGGTTTGATGCCTCGTTACCTGGCTCCGCCTGGTAACGCTTACGCCTATTTTTTCTCAAAGTCCCGCTAAGATTCTCGAAAATCATCATTAGGTAGACGTGATTTTTGTTACGTATCATTATCTACCATGGGCAGCGGAGTCTTGTACTCGATACTGCCTTTTCTTAAAAATTTAGTCTAAACTCCAGTCACATAGGCTGGGGCCAGATTCACCAGTACTCCGGCTGCGCCCGACCCAGAAACCCGGTTTTTTAGAAAAATCGGGTTTCTTAATTCAAGCAGATCAAGCCTCCCATACCAGTCTAAGCGGTGGCGCGAGATAGCTGTGAAGCTTGGATGCAACCGCCCAACCACCTTTCCTCTCCAGCGGGTACATAACTTGCCCAAACCTCTCCGTTCTCCTTGGCCTGATAAAAGCTAGTGATTCTCGCTTTGGTCGCAAACCCCATCACCTCAAGCTGCACCAGATCTCCAGGACGGAATTGTTCTCCCTCGGAATTATTGTCATTTTAATTAAAAAAGAGACAAAAGTAAGCTAAAATAAAAAGAGGATATTTTTAAGGATTGATAACAATGTCGTACAGTCTAGACTTAAGGCAAAAAGTTATAACTTATCTAGAGAATGGTGGCTCCATTACGAAGGCAGCGAAAATTTTGGGAATAGGACGAGCCACTATATACAGATGGTTAAATCGTCAAAACCTAGAGCCAACCAAGGTGGAACGACGTCAGAGAAAACTGGATTGGAAAGCATTAGAAAAAGATGTCCAAGAAAATCCTGATGCCAAATTGATAGAGAGAGCTAAAAAATTTGGAGTCCACCCGACTGCTATCTGGTATGCACTCAACAAAATACAAATTACCCGAAAAAAAAAAGAACTCCGGTATCGAGAAAGAAACAGAGAAGAAAGAATAAAGTATTATAGAATTTTGCGAGAACTTATCAAAATGTATGGAAGTGAAAGTCTTGTATTCATTGATGAGTCAGGGTTTGAGGATATTCAGTCTTGTATTTATGGATGGTCGAAAAAAGGTAAAAAAGTGTATGGAGAAAAACAAGGGAAACGGGGAACCAGAGAAAATTTAGTAGCAGGACGAAGAAAAAAAGAAAAAGATTTAATTGCGCCAATGTTATTTAGAGGTAGTCTAAATGCTGATGGTATGATCGGTTGGTTAGTAAAATATTTATTACCGGAATTAAAAATTATTTCAATATTAATCATGGACAATGCACCTATTCATAGAAAGAACGTGATTAGAGATTTAGTAGAGTCAGCAGGTCATAAAGTATTATTTTTGCCAAAATACTCTCCCGACCTCAATGATATTGAGCATGATTTTAGTGCCTTAAAGAGAGCCAGAATGTATGCACCTGTAGGCACATCTTTGGATGAAGTTATCCGGGATTATTGTGCTATTTAGTGCTGTCTCATTCTTATTTAAGAATACTATAGTCGCCGAGGAAACAATTTTCAGTTCAAATTTCTTTTTTTCCGATTTTAGCTGCGGTCGCGGCTTCGGTCTGGTAGGTTTCTGTGTCAGAGAAGTTGGTCTCGCTGGTGGCCCGGTAAGCTTCTTCTCTCGTTCAGGCTGATTTGCTGCGGTCGGTTTCTGCGCCACTTCAGCGTCAGCATCCGGTTGGGGCGGTCTTTTGGGCTTTCTGAAACCAACTATTTCCATGATTGTGCGATCCTAAATCCTGACTGGGAAAAGCTGGAGACCAATTCATCCTGACCTTGGATATCTCCAGCCTCCTTTATGTTAACAGACTCGCGATTGGCGGATCGGCATGAAATGTGGTCAGTGGTCAGTTGACAGTGGTCAGTTGTCAATTTTTAATTTTTAATTGTCAGTTGCGATCGATAATTCCTCCACCCAACACCAGGTCTCCATCGTACCAAACAGCCCCTTGACCCGGAGTAATGCTGAACTGGGGTTCGTCAAACTCTAACCTGACTCTACTCTTTGCTAAAGGAATTACTGTCACTGGTGCTGCTGGGGAACGATAGCGGATCCGGACTTGGGCCCGAATGGGTCCATCTGGTGCGGATATGGACACCCAGTTGACCCTACTTACTGTACAGTGAGAATTTACCGCTTGCTCCCGAGTCCCGACTATCACTCGATTCATGACTGGGTCCAGTCCCGTTACGTACAAGGGTTCACGGTAGGCTATCCCCAGTCCCTTCCGCTGACCGATCGTATAATGATGAATGCCATTGTGTTGACCCAGTACCTTTCCGGACTGGTCAACGATATCCCCTGTCTTCTGATTAATGTATTTGTCTAGGAACGCCTGCATGGAACCATTGGCTTCCACTAGACATAAATCCTGACTTTCTGGCTTATCAGCAGTTAACAGTCCCAACTCTGCGGCGATGCGCCTGGTTTCGGTCTTGGGGACTGACCCCAGGGGAAATACTGCCGCTGCCAGCAACTCCTGGGTAGGTCATACAAAAAGTAGGACTGGTCTTTGGTCAGGTCCACCGCCCGTTTTAGCTGATAACGTCCATTATCCCGATTATAGTTCACTCGCGCATAATGCCCAGTCGCGATCGCCTCTATTGACAAATGCGATCTGGCATATGCGAGCATGGGGCCAAACTTGACTGCCTTGTTGCATTGAGAGCAAGGCAGGGGCGTGATGCCGTTGCTATAGCCCGATACTAGATAATTTACTATATTAGCTTGGAAGTCTTCTAGGCTATCGATGATGTGATGAGGAATACCCAGCTGGGAGCAAATGCGGGCCGCATCAAGCATTCCCTCAGAGCAACATTGTCCCTTGCCCTTCATCAGCCAGAGGGTGAGACCGACAACTTCGTATCCTTGATGATGTAAGATGGCGGCGGCGGTCGAACTATCCACCCCACCCGAGAGCCCTACTACTACTTTTTTCATGTACCTGCTATACTTTCAAAGGGATCGACTTGAGCTTAAGGTCGCGGAGTCTGTCATTGCGAGGGGGGGACATCGTAGTCGCACTACCCTCCAAACACAACAGCGTGGTACTCTTATAGGCTAGCATTTCTGCTGCCGAGAAGATCGGGTGAGGAATAATGAGACCACCAGAAGACGAGAATTTTTCCCGTTCAGTGCATGGCTGTTTCGGACTGCTAGCCCAATACCTGGTTATTGCTGCGGTGCTTTTTTTTGCGGTGCTGTTTGGAGTGCCCTATTTTTTCCGGACGACATTTATTACCCTATTATTCATCTGGATCTTGCTGATGTTCTTTGTCTCCCTGCTATTTTTGCGCTCGACTGACTGAAGAGCGGGATTAAAAAGCTGCTAAAATAGATCTGTAGTGCTAGCTTAGGAGTGGCTCCTCGTGGGTTTAGGTCTAATAGTAGATGGCAAGTGGGTAAGTTCCCGGTCCCAAGAAGACGAGAAGGGCACGTTTATTCGTCCCCAGACGACTTTTCGTAACCAGATTACCGTCGATGGCTCTAGTGGCTTCAAGGCCGAGCCATATCGCTATCATCTCTATATTAGTTGGGCTTGTCCCTGGGCCCACCGGACCGCGATCGTGCGGAAGTTGAAGGGACTAGAAGAGGCGATCGGTCTGTCGGTAGTCTCGGCAGTAATCGATCGAAACGGGTGGGAATTTTCTCAGACAGAACCGGGTTGCATTCCCGATCCCGTCCACCAGGCCGAATATCTATGGCAAGTTTATCTTCAAGCTGACCCGAACTACAATGGCCGGGTAACGGTGCCAGTGCTTTGGGATAAACAAACTGGCACAATTGTTAATAATGAATCCCGGGAAATTATCCGCATGTTTGATACGCAGTTTGAGGCTGTGGCCCAAAAAAAAGTGGATTTATGCCCCCGGGATTTACAATCCCAGATTGAAGAAACCTTGGACGCTATCTACCAGCCGATCAATAATGGCGTGTATCGGGCCGGATTTGCTTCTACCCAGTCCGCCTATGAAGAAGGGGTGACCCAACTTTTCCAGGCCCTGGACCATTGGGATGAAGTTCTCGCTCATCAGCGCTATCTCTGTGGCGATCGGGTAACGGAAGCCGACTGGTGCATGTTCGCGACTCTGTTACGCTTTGACTTAGTCTATTACGTACATTTCAAGTGCAATATCCGCCATATCTGGGATTACGAAAATCTGTGGAATTACCTGAAAGAATTATATCAGCTGCCAGGAGTCAAGGAAACTTGCAACTTTGACCACATCAAGCGCCATTATTACATGAGTCACCCGAAAGTGAATCCCACCCGCATTGTCCCCAAGGGTCCCTTAATTGATTTTGACAGTCCCCATAACCGCAATCAATTATAGCAATCAGGACGCATCCTCGTAATCAAGACCGCCGGGCGAAAGTAATTCTTGCCTTACACCCATCCTGGAAAGCTTGAATCACCATTTCTAACAAAACTCAAGAGTTTCCTACTCGGATAGCCCCGGTTTCCTCTTCCCGCAGCGGGAGTGGGAGGGTTTTGGGTTCTAAAACTAGACTCATACTTTTCCTCAAAGCCGACATTTGTCTGCTTACATCTTAACACATATCCCCAGGCTAAATGCGATCGCCCCTTTCTGGTATCTTAGCCTGCGCAGGCAGGTTGCCACACGGCTACGCGCAGGCTGCGCGAAAAATCGCAATGACATTGCTTTGTTTCTGTAGCCGCAGGTTTTAACCTGCGAACCATCTGCGAACCTGTGAACCATCTGCGATCGCACCTCCTCTTCTCCACCAAGTCTCGATCGCATCATCTGCCCGATCGCCAATTAAATGTCACCCAAACGCTGTGCCCCGACCTGGTCATCAAAAAATGCGATCCCCCAATATTATTTCTACTACTTATCGAAATCTGAACCAAACACCCGCTCGAAAATGCGACGGTTCTCGACTTGTATACCTCTGACATAAGTTATGATTTCATCAAACTTCCGCTGATGGATCTCAACTATCTGGACCAAAGCTGTGACGGTTTTCCTTAACTCTGCCATTTCTTGCCGATCTGCTTCTCGCTGAGAAGCCATCGCACGGATATCTGCTTCTCGCTGAGAAGCCATCCTCTCTAGAATAGCTTCTATTCTGTCTAGTCTTTCACTCATGAACCTTTCTCCTATTTGATTTTTCTTATTATAGCCCAAATCATTCCTATGTAGGATGTTATGCTGCTTTCTGCAATCAGGCGATCGCCCCTTTATACAATCTTAGCCTGCGCAGGCAGGCTTGGTTTTTGTAGCCGCAGGTTTTAACCTGCGAATGAAACACTGCGAAGGAAACATCTGCGAGCGATCGCCCCTAATTCACATTTTCTTATTTATCGAAATCTGGACCAAACACCCGCTCGAAAATGCGACGGTTCTCGACTTGCAAACCCGTGACATAAGTCATGATTTGATCGAATTTGCGTGAGCTTGCCTCAAGGTTGCGCTGAGTGGTCTCAAGGTTGCGCTGAGTGGTCTCAAAGTTGCGCTGATTGGCCTCAAAGTTGCGCTGATTGGCCTCAAAGTTGCGCTGAAATATCTCTACTGTCTCGACCAGAGCTGTCGTGGTATTCCTTAATTCTGCTATGTCTTGGCGATCGGCCTCCCTTTGAGCGGCCAGTTCGCGCCATTGCGCTTCTCTTTCTTGCCGTTCCGCTTGGAGTTGAGCGGCCAGTTCGCGCCGTTCTGCTTCTCTTTCTTGCCGATCTAACGAAACTGCCTGGGCCAGATCTGCTACGGTTGTCCTTAACGAAGTCATCTCTTGCCGATCGGCTTTTCGTTCAACCGCCATGCCCTCTAGAATAGCTTCAATTCTGTCTAGTCTCTCACTCATCTCCTCTTATCCTACTCCATTGCTCTTAAATTCTAACATACATCATTTCCACTGCCAACCACCCATCATCTGCGATCGCCTCCAATATCGCAATGTTAGCCTGCGCAGGAAGGTTGCCACACGGCTACGCCTGCACTTGCTGAGACAATTGCTTTATCTTTGTAGCCGCAGGTGTTAACCTGCGAACCCATGCAGGCGCCCCTAATCATGTTATTATTTATCTAAATCTAGACCATCTTCCCGATCCAAAATGCGACGGTTCTCGGCTTGCATACGTTTGAGATCGGCCATCATTTGTTCAAATTTTCCCTGACTTGCTTCAAATTTTCCCTGACTTGCTTCACGATCGCGCTCAAATAACTTTACTCTCTCAAGCAGAGTTATGGCTGTTGTGCTTAACTCTGTCTCTTGCCGATCTGCTTCTCCCTTTTGCCGATCTGCTTCTGGCAGTTCCGCTTCTATTTCTTGCTGAAGTAATTTTGCTCTCTCGAATATAGCTGTGGCGGTTTTCCTTAACTCTATCATCTCTTGCAGTTCCGCTGCTCGTTCAGCAGCCTGTTTCCGTTGTTTCGCTTCTCGAAGTTGCGGATCTGCTTTTTGTTCTGGTCCGGTACGATCTAGAATCGGTTCAATTCTTTCTTGTTTTTCACTCATGAGCTTTTCCCAGATTTTATCTTTCTTATTATAGCGCTTCCCATTCCTACGTATGATGTTCTGCTGCTTTCTACGCCAGCAGCGATCGCCCCTTTCTGGTATCTTAGCCTGCGCAGGCAGGCTTTGTCTTTGTAGCCGCAGGTTTTAACCTGCGAACCACCTGCGAACCACCTTTTGTGGATCTGCGATCGCTTTTACAGGGGTAAATAGAGAACTACTCCTTTCCACTCATCTCGATCGCTACATCTGGCAAGTATTATTAATTCATAGATCGCCTGTCCGACTGGCATCATATTGTTAACCACAAACAAACCTGGCATGACAACTCGTAAGCAAAGTCTGGCATTGTGGAGCGATCGTGAGTTAAAACGATGCGAGGGTTAGTCGCGGCCCAGTCTAAAACTATTGGGCCATCTAATTCTCGCAAACCAACATCTTGAACGCGCATTAAATCCAGGTTTGGTTCCCGTCGAAAAAGGCCGCGAACAATCGCGATCGAAGTTTTCATCGCTCAAAAACTGCAACATGATTTATTGGGATTTCTTTTGAGACAACAAGCGGGGTGTCTTGAATCACCATTTCTAACAAAACTCTTGAGTTTCCTACTCGGATAGCCCCGGTTTCGTCTTCCCGCAGCGGGAGTGGGAGGCTCGTAGTAAACACTTCAGTGTTTCCCCGTGCCCCGTTCAGGGGCACGAGGCTCGGGTTTTGGGTTCTAAAACTATACTCATAATTTTCCTCAAAGCGGACATTTGTCTGCTTACATCTTAACACATATCCCCAGGCTAAATCCGATCGCATTTATTGTCTGCATCCGCGCACCATTTCCCCTAGGGGCACGGCGCTAGCGTATCCGCAAATTATCGGGGAAGATGACGATCTTAAATCCGCCGCGCCCCGGCCACACCCGATCGCCTCTCTGTGCCCCAACCACATGCGATCGCTCCCCAATGCCCGATCGCAAATTTCCCGTACACCGACCGCATCGCCCCCCAGATCGCCTGTTTAAGGAGTCAGTTACTGTTTCACTGCTGCTGAAGTTGTCTGAGGAGTTCCTGCACTTTTTGGTACATATCCATATTCCCTTGTGCGCGGAATTTTTGTGCAGCAGTCTGTATATCCTCGATGCCTTTTTGTGTATCTTTCATCAAAAAATGGACAGCGCCACGACTCATATATGCATAGGCATCGTCTGGCTTAATTTCTATGGCTTTATTGTAATCTGCGATCGCCCCTTCTTTGTCTCCCAAGTTATAGCGTGCATTACCCCGGTTGTAGTAGGCTAAGGCATAGTCTGGCTTAATTTCTATGGCTTTATTGTAATCTGCGATCGCCCCTCCCAAGTTATAGCGTGCATTCCCCCGGTTGTTGTAGGCTAAGGCATAGTCTGGCTTAATTTCTATGGCTTTATTGTAATCTGTGATCGCCCCTTCTTTGTCTCCCAAGTCATCGCGTGCCAGACCCCGGTTGTTGTAGGCTAAGGCATAGTCTGGCTTAATTTCTATTTCTATGGCTTTATTGTAATCTGCGATCGCCCCTTCTTTGTCTCCCAAGTTATAGCGTGCATTACCCCGGTTGTTGTAGGCTAAGGCATAGTCTGGCTTAATTTCTATGGCTTTATTGTAATCTGCGATCGCCCCTTCTTTGTCTCCCAAGTTATAGCGTGCCACACCCATGTTGTTGTAGGCAAAGGGATGGGGCTTAATGTCGATCGCTTTACTGTTTGCCTCCACTGCTTCGGCGTAGCGTTCTAAATTTTGTAGCATAAAACCACGCAACAAATAAAGTCCCGAATCTTTGGGGTTTATATTAATTGCCTTATCTAATGATGCCAGCGCCTCTCGGTATCGCTGCAACAAGTTAAGCGCATCACCTCGTTCGCGCCAAGCCTCATAGAATTTGGGATTTATTTCCGTAGCTTCATCAAAAGATGCCATCGCTGCTTGATATTTTTCCTGCTCTTTCAGCGCCAAACCCCGGGCATACCAAGCTTGCTCGAATTTGGGCTTCCGTTTAATCGCTTCGTCAAACGCCGCCACCGCCTCCTTATAATCAAATAACCGCCACCGTTGATTGCCATAATTTACCCAATCTATCGCACTCCCACTCTTTGCAGGTTTTTGAGCAGTGAATAAAGTCTTGCGGATAGCACTTATTTTTTCTGGAGTCAGTGGCGGTGATGCTGTTTTTTCCATCTGCAACCACTCAGGTTTTACATCCGTCCTACCTGCCAAACTCAAAAACTTTCTGACCGGCACTCCCAAACTATAACCCAGTTGAATCGAATATAAAGCACCTTCCTCTAATAATAATTCTCCTTCCGCTGCAGCGTGAATGCCAATTACTCGCCCGCGAGCATCTAGCACGGGTCCGCCGCTCATCCCCCCTTGACTGGGATTACTGTAGACAAGCTCATAACCATCCGTTAAAGACAAAGAGTTTTTCACATTCAGAGAGCCTCTTTCCTTGCTGAAAACCAGTCCAGCAGTAAACTCCGGGTCAAAACTTCTCACCTTTCCAGGCTTTAACCCCGGCCACCCCGACAGGAAAACCCAGCGTCTTTCTTCTATTTTCAAATCATAATTTGCCAAAGTTGCTACCCGGTAACTTTCCTGGCTCTGGAACTGCAACACTGCCAAGTCCACCCCTTCCAGTCTTTGTACCTTGCCATAGTCCACCCGGTATCGCTTACCATCAGGGGCGACTACCTCATATTTGTTTCCATCCTTCACTACATGATCTGCTGTCAGGACGTAGTAAGTCTTTCCTCGCCGAGCAATAATTACCCCCGAACCATTATCCTCTGGTTCCTCAATTCGCACCGTAATCTGTCGGGCGACATCGTGTACCTGGGCCGCCACACCCGTCAGCAGTGGACGCGGAAGCACTTCTTTAAAGCTAGGATCGACCTCAGGCAACCTCCCAATGGGCACCCCCCAACTCAAGCGGTGCATTTTCTTGCGCACCTCATCGCTAGGGTACGAACCATCAGCAAATTGATAGAGATTCTGCAAAATAGGATAAGCACCCTTACCATTAATCCCAATCAACTGACCCCACCCATTCAGCACCGGACCGCCACTCATACCCTGTTGGACATCATTCGTGTAGCCGATTTGATAGCCCTCTTGTAAAGCCTGAAAAGGAAACATAGAAATCTGCCCCTTGGTAAAGAGTAAACCCCGGGCATCATAAGGGAACCCAGTCGCAAACACGGGCTGATTTACCCTTCCTGGAGAACTTGCCAAAGCGGCCACTTCATAGTCAGCATCTGCCGCAAACTCTAAAATCGCCATATCGTAGCCATTTTCGGGAACCTTGACAATCTGGGCAGGATACAGCAGGCCATCAGGAGTGCGGATCTGGTGGGGTTCGCCAGGACTAACAACATGATCGTTAGTGAGCACGGTATAAACTTGCCCATCTTTTCTAATCAGCACCCCCGAACCACGACCATGCCCCACTATCACTCTGACAGTAATCGAGGAAGCCTTTTGACGCAATTGCGCTTCCGTCAGATGAGCAGTCAGTTGTCGATCGGCCACCGTCGGGGCCGAGGCTTCCGTAGAGGACTTACATCCCGGCAGCAGCAACAAACCTATAGCAGAAATCAGCACTAACTTTTTGCCATTCATCGATCTATCCTCCCTTAAGCAATTCAAAATTCGTACATCTCGTTACATCTCGTACATCTCGTTCCCAGGGTCTCCCTGGGAACGCCAACTGGAGGCAGAGCCTCCTTTCATCTCCACACCCACTGGAGGCCGAGCCTCCGTTCGCCCGTGAGGAATAACTTTTTCTCGTTACATCTCGTTCCCAGGGTCTCCCTGGGAACGCCAACTGGAGGCAGAGCCTCCTTTCACTACGCGCTAATGGAATATAATGTACCTAATTCTCGTTACATCTCGTTCCCAGGGTCTCCCTGGGAACGCCAACTGGAGGCAGAGCCTCCTTTCACCTCCACACCCACTGGAGGCCGAGCCTCCGTTCGCCCGTGAGGAATAACTTTTTGCCATTCATCGATCTATCCTCCCTTTCGTACATCTGGTTCGGTGGGCGACCCCTGGGAACGCCAGTTACAGATCTCGTTTCTCGTTCGGTGGGCGACCCCTGGGAACGCCAACTGGATAAAAAACCTCCGTTCCCTGGTTAAGCCACCGAACGATAAAATAAAGAAAATCAGCCTACCGATCGTCAGGGTCAAAACCTCTGTCTCGCAGGAGCGCCTTCAATTCTTCAATTTGCTGTTCGGCCAGGGCAGCACGCTGTTCGGCCAGGGCTTTTTCTTGTTTTACTCGCTCAATAGCAGCTTTTGTCGCTGCATCCATGGTAGGGGTAATCAACTCTCCACTCTGAGTCATCCACCGCAACCATAGTCGATCGTAACCCATATATTCTCCTTCCCACAAACCCAGACTCAACTGAATTTCTGGTATCCACAAGCGTCCCTGAGTGAGTGCTACCATCTGATACCGGTTTCTCACTAGCCGGAATACCTGAAGTTCTTCGGTATAACGACTAAAGATAACGTAGTAAGGCACGCGCAGAATTTGTTCGTACACTTGCCATTTTGTGGGTGGTCGCCCTGGTCCACTCGTTGTCCGACCTAAGTCTCCATCTTCCGTACCTGGAGATAAGAACTCCACCACTATTAACGGACTAACTTTTTCTTCCCACATGACATAACTCAAGCGCATGTCTCGCCCTTGATACCGTCGCTGCACACCCACAACTCCGAACCAGTCGGGGCGTTTATACCATAAAGGATGATTCACATCGTAATATATATTGTGATCCATTTGACTGAAAACCATTTCTGGGTCCCAGTTGAGGGGATGAAAGGTTAACAGCAGCAGTATTGCTTGGAAAGCATGAAATTCGTCTGGCAAACCGGGATCCTCTGGATTTTCACTGGGTAAATCGTACATTGTCGGCATGGGATGCCGAAACAGTTCCTCTAAATTTGAGGGTGTTGGTAGGGTAATCATAGACATGGAAATAAAGGGTTGTCCTCAACCAGACAGAATGATAGAGCCGCCCGAACCCGTTCCCAGGCAGAACGATCCGGGCCCCCTCCGCTGTGAGGGAACGAGGGGTCCGGCTACAGGAACAAAGCAATGTCATTGCGAGCAGGCTCCCGGCCCCCCCCGCTGCGAGTAGCAACCTTCCTGCGATATATCGAATTTGGTGGCTACTCTACCTATATCGACCGGTGGTAGAGAGTACATAACCGGGTTACTTCGTTCCTACAGATGATTGGTTGTAGTTTTAGGTGGATTCCATGCGCCGGGTTTATTGTCGGTGCTTACTGGTCGGGTATGCAACCTGCTCCCTGCTCCCTCTGGGGGGGATTTCTATGCAACTACTTTTGACCACACCCCTCTAATTGAGAAAATAGAGGGAGATTATCAACTATAATTGCTTATTAATAAAATATGGAGGTCGCTGGATGCTATAAACCAATGCTGGCAAGGCGATCGGACCTTTTTGCTTGTCGAACTGACGCGAGTCAGGATCGGCCTAACCTGGTCGAGTATTGGCCTAACCTGGTCGAGTATTGGCCTAACTTGGTCGAGTATTGGCCTAACCTGGTCGAGTATCGGCCTAACCTGGTCAGGTTGGGGTGTAGTCAAAACCCGTCGATCTAACATGGGCCCTCCCATTCGACGTTCTAGAAATGTTAAGAAAGATGTGAGTAAGGCATAGCTTTTTCCGGGGCCATCGGACAAAGTACACAGCCTAGGCGGTGCCCACCCTACTCAACAGGCGCTGTGCGGAGAAACTTTTCCATATCCACCTGGATGTAGATTTGTTTCGTAGTACCCTGTCTCAGCGGATCCTGAACAAGGCTACCTCCAAGGATTTTCTCTAGATCGCTTAAAATTTCCAACCCATTATCTGTACGTAGCAGGGTGAACAGCAAAGTATCGCAGTTCCCGCCAGCCGATCGGGCCGTACAAATCACCGGTAGATCGTTCATTTTGCCATTAGTCAGGTACTTAAAGCTACCATTTTCGTAAGCTTGATGAAACTGGGGCGGTAGTGGGTCACAAGTAGTGATGTTAGCACAAGAAAGCTCAGACGGAGATCGCAATAGTGGCATCCAACGGCAAGTCAAATAACGATATTTCAGGCATTGACGTCCCAGCCGAAAAATTGAAAATGCCACATCCCCACACCTATTGGGACAGACTAGCCATCACATCACTACATGTTTATCACTACCACTGGGGCGAAGCTTCTTTGCATCTCCTAGCAGGATCGTATCCCGCCTTTTCAAAATCATTTCTTACCCAGCGAACCACAGCACTTTTTCCCCTTTTCGTCCAAGCATAAATCGTCGGCACCGGTTTGCCCGAGATGCTATCGTAACCCTGAAGACAGCGAAACTCCACCTTTTCGTCGTCGGGATTAACCGCTGGGGTAGAAGACTCTCTCCTCGGAGTAGGGTCGCTGCTGCATCCCACTGCCAGCAGTCCTGCTGCCAATACCGCCATCAATGATTTATATTTGCTATTCATATCATACTCTTAGATCTCATCTAATGCTGCTGTCATTCTAACTCTTTGGCCGTTGTCGGGTGTGTTAAATTTTGTTAATGGCGATCGCGTGGTCGTTTCCCAACCTGTTTTTGGGGCGAGCGCCCATTTTCCGTGCAGTTATGGACTTGCGACCCTCCCCGTCAAAGAATACTTCCCAAGTTCTCCCTTATTTGCAGAGGTGACAACTACAGTATACTGCCCAGTTTCGGGCAACTTGAACACAACCTGAGAATTAGAATTCTGACCATACTGACCGTTAAGCTGTTATTATCAGAGTCCAACACCTCCAATTTGGTATCAAAATCCTTGCTGTTAACTTCGATGGTCACCTCTTCACCGCTGCTACCTGTAAAAACATAGGTATCCGAGTAGGAGTTATTCAGAGGCTTGATTTTGTCATTCCCATCAAGGGCCCCAGCAATAGCTTCCCCATTCATTTCCAGTTTGGGCGGATAGATAACCTTATCTTTCCACAGGGGTCCGATAACTGTGGAAATTAACACTCCTGCTACTACGCCTACTACGCAGATCGCCCCTATAAGTAACTTAGATCCGGGAGGTGGGGAGGGAACAGTAACAGGAGGAGTAACAGGAGGAGTAACAGGAAGAGTAACAGGAAGAGTAACAGGAGGAGTTGGCAAAGCTCGCACGGCTGCTAGGGCCTCCTTTGCGGAAGGGTAACGCTGCCGATAGTCATAGCGCACCATCTTCTCCAAAACCTCTGCCAACTTCGGACTTACCCGTGCGCGATCGCGCCAGACAACTTCGGACGTATCACGATCTTTTGGTAATGAAGTCGGGAATATTCCTGTAATAGCCTGGATCCCAACCATCCCCACAGCATAGACATCGCTGCTTAATGTCGGTTTACCAGAGATTTGCTCGTTCGGCATGTACCCAGTAGTCCCGATCGCGATTGTCAAGGCCGGGTTACTCTGAGAGGAAAGAATCTTAACGGCCCCAAAATCAATCAGAATCAACTTCCCGTCAGCATCCCGGCGGATAATATTATCCGGTTTAATATCCCGATGGATAACATTCCGTGAGTGGACAGCTTCCAGCACCGCCAGCAACTGCAACAACAGACTCATCACATCGGCCTCTGAAAGAGGTTGACCGGGAACGAGTTCGTTAATCAAAGGATGTCCCGCAATGTACTCTTGAACGAGGTAAAATTTCCCATTTTCCTCAAAATAAGCCAACAACTGGGGAATCTGGTCGTGAGTTCCCAGAGCGAGCAAAATTTCCGCCTCCGTCTTAAACAAGCGTTGGGCCTGCGGACAGGAAGCAAGTTTCAATTGCTTCACCACACAAGGGTGGTCATAGCGCCTGAGATCTTCGGCCCGGAAAGTTTTGCCAAAAGTACACTCGACCAATTTGGCCGTAATTTTATAACGTCCATCTAAAATCATCGCCGCCACCTGCCATCAAAGAGATAGTATTATTCTATAATACCCTCCCTATCCGCAATACTTCAAGGTTTTGCATTTTATTTGTCATTGCGAGGGGGGGCTTCGATATCTCTTGTTGTGCTCTTGTCCCAGGGGACTCGGCACACAAGAGATATCTCGGAGATTGCTTCGGGGGGGTAACTCTATTTCGCATAAGTTACTCGCTAGTCTCCCCCCCCCCTCGCAATGACTTCTAGGCGATTGTGCTGTACCACATTAATTTGAGAAACGCTATATTAGTCGGTTAAAACTCATATCTTGCACCATTCTCAACTAGAGGCTCCGCCTCAAGATCGCGTTCCCTGGCAGAGCCAAGGAACGATGGTAAAACACTTTCTCGACAATGCCTCGTTATCTGGCTCCCGCCTGGTAACGCGCGTGGGTTAAAACCCACGGCGGGCCATGAGGCTTATCGAGAATGGTGCAAGATCTCAGTTAAAACCGACTCTCGTTCCCTGGGGACCGCCTGAGAACGCGGGGTTTTAACGGCGGTCTGACAGCGAAGTAATGAACCAATCTGAGTGAAAATTAAAGCAATGATCGTCTGGCAGGCAGATTTTTATCGAGTCCCAAAGCAGGATGCAGCGGCCCAACCCCTGTGGCAGTTACTGATGTGCGATCGCACGTTAAGTTTCACCTATGAAGCAACCTGTCCGCAATCAGAAGTAAGCGCGAACTGGCTAATAGAACAGTTGCAAAAAACCGGGTTGCCAGATATAATCCAGGTGTTCCGTCCTCAGACTCTGAATTTGTTGGCAACAGCGGGACAGCAGTTGGGAATCAAGGTGGAAGCGACTCGACGCACTACCGCATTAAAGCAATGGTTGCAAGCTCGATCGTCTCTCGAACCGGGATATAATCCTTTAGCAATAGATAAACCGCCACCATTGCCATTGCCAGAAAAACTTTGTGGGGAAGCCTGGCGTTTTGCTACCCTACCAGCAGGAGACTTAGTAGATGCCTTTGCTTCACGTCCCATTCCCATACTAGAGATGCCCGAATTTATGCACCCGATCGCCTTAGGCTTGCGATCGACAATTCCGGTACCAGGAGTAATAATAGATGGAGGGCGTCAGTCAATGAAATTAGCCCGTTGGATAAAAAATGTCCGACCTGTAGCGCTGAATTATATTCCTGGAGCCCCTGATGGGTTAATATTAGAAGCGGGGTTAGTCGATCGCTGGGTAATGGTTACCTTTGAGGATGCAGAAGTAGCAGCAGCGGGGAAAGCGTTCCAACAGCGTCTACAATCGCAAACTCGAGGATTGCACTTTTTGCTAGTGCAACCAGATAATTCCGGGATGACTTACAGTGGTTTTTGGTTGCTGCGAGATGAATTGGAAATTGAGAATTGTTGATTATTTATTCACGTTCATATCGCATTAAACAAAACTGCGATCGCACCTGGGGAGAGTTAGTGCGATCGCCTCTATAGTCCATAACACTTGTTTTTTAATCTACCACATTAAGCAGACCCTGTTGTAGAGCATCAAACACGCGATTAACAAGCTGATATTCCGCATCGCTAAGAGCATCCTTCGCTAACAGATTTGACATCAGTAACTTTTGGTCAAGGCGAGTAATCTGGCGAAACTTAAATATGCGCTCAATTAGCTTTTCGACTTCAATTTTAGGTGCATCAAGTTTAGCTAGCATTTTCATCAACCACCCTATCGATAACAAAACTGCATGACTCTAGTATCAGTGATTTTCCCTATTTGTGAGTGATGGAGCGCAGATCCACTTGGTAATACTTACTTAAAAATCCTATGACGATCGTCATTGACAAATTTTAAAAAATGTGGTAAAGGATCGGGTAAAATGACTAGATGTTGCAACAGGTAAAACTCATAGCAAAGATTGGGATTATCGGCGGTAGCGGTCTGTACAAAATGGACTCCAGGATGTAGAAGAAGTACAAGTTGACACGCCTTTCGGTCCCCCTTCTGACTCCATCATCCTCGGCACCCTCTCCGGAACAGACCACTGACCACGCCTAAAAATCCATTTTTGCCTGATAGATCTCAACTGGGTTACCATCTGGATCGAGGCATCTAAAAAATCGCCTTCCCTGTTTAGAAGAAATCTGCTGCAAAATTTTTACTCCAAATTGGACCGCATTATTGTAAGCTGGCTCTAATAATTTGATTTCCAAGCAGATAGTAGCATTCCTCTCTGGAGTATTACTCGGTACTTCGCTGCTTTTGAGATTATTTAATTGCTGTAAGACAATGCGATCGCATCTTACCAAAGCCTTTGATTCCTTTTCAACTTTTAGTCCTAAAACCCTTTCATAAAAAAACCGTGCTTTTTCTAGGTTGACAACCGGTAATTTAACTGTCATTTGACGGACATCAACCGGTTTTATATCTATCTCATGCGGGAATTCGCTGACCGCATGAGAGTGGTTTTCATCCTTCATTTCATTTTTCTGGCGTGACAGCTTGGTGATATACAGAGTTTGACCATCAACAGTCGTTACTTTCCAATAATTTGCCACTGTTGTTTTAGATAAAGGCTGATGCTGTTGTCTATCAGATATGTTGGCTTTTCTGTCATCTGGAATCACAACAATATCGCCATGATTTGACACTGCAAGTTTTTCCAGGAAAGAATCAAGATGTTTTTTTCTAGTCTCAATTGCCAGATGAGCTTGACCAGCACCTTGATTTTTGACTAAATTTTCTGCCAATTCTCTAATATACCTAGCATCCTGAACTTGCTCTGCATAGTCTCCTAACCATTCAATTCCATGCACAGCACCAAGAATTCCACCAGTCATGGATGCAATTGTATCGGTGTCAGCTCCAAAAGCGAATGCTGGGAATTTAAGACCATTAATTGGATCGGCGGCGTAGCGCGAAGCCAGAAATATGGCAGCAGCAGCACTCACGGTTCCAGCACCTTTATGACTGGAAAAACATCCTAGTTGGGTAAGTACCTCCTGCTCAACTGGGAGGGCACCTTGTTTCATTCCCTGTTGGCATTGTTCCAGCAGCTTTTTCATTTCCTCAACAGTCGATCGCCAATTCTTTTGATATTCTCCAGCATTGACTTCTTTAGCAGCAGGTTTCCAGGTTGGGAAAATATCATCCAACTCTGGCAACTCCGACCAATACTTAACTTCAGACAGCACTCGGTCAATAATTGCGCCGTAGGTCAGAGTATTTGTTTCTCGCAAAGCGATCCAGACTGCAAAGCTATAAACAAGAGCGCCAACTAATGCCCTCGGATGACCGTGGGTACAAACGCCATTCACAACTACATTCTTAGCAATGGAGCGAAAATCCGTTCCCGTTGCACCTAACAGACAGTGCGGCAAAATTCGCATCGCCACACCATTACCACCCGCATCAAAGTATTTCTGATTATCTGCAGCTTTCGGAGCAGACCAAGGCTCTTTTCCAGCTAGCCATTGCTTTGCAGCTCGTTTTGTAGCTCCACCACCACCTCGTTCGTAACAAGTCCAAGTTGGCAGCTCCTTTTTTGTGAGATGATGCCACCACTGCTGACCGAAAAGGAGGCTTCTAGCAGTGCAGAGGAGCAATTGAGTATCGTCGCTGTATTCCCCTGGAAGGATTACTTCTTCATGTGGATAATATTGACCTCCCGATCGGCGTACCCATCGTTGGAATCTATCGACTGGCGATTTTTCTGGAGAAGCTGCTTTGCGATCGATTCTTTTCGCTTCCATTTCTTGGGGCCATCCCAGTGCATCGCCAACTGCAGCGCCCAGAAATGCTCCTTGCGCCTTGGCAATTATAGAAAGCCCGTTGTGGCGATTGTCATTAGTCATGTTTCCTTCCTTTCTATCCAAAGTATTTATTGAGGTCGCTTACCCGAGCTAATCCAATTGCTCAAATCATATCTTTCACTCCCAGTTGGAAACAGAGTTGGTGCGATTACAAAATCAAACCTATCTGAGGGTTCTCCCAGAATGCTCAGGCGTGCCACCTCGTTTTTCGCTTGGGTTTCCGTTGCCACAGCTATTGCTATTATATCCGACATTCCGATTTGGTCTGGGATGAGAACCTCGGCCTGGTTATCTGTGGGACAGCAGGCTAAATGGTTATCTGAGCGATTAAATCTTCTCCCTCCAGAGCCAACAACCGATTTAGCAAACATTGATGAAAAAGCCTCTGCACCTTCGGCGATGTTCCTTCCATAATTAGAAGCAGCATTTCGCGGACAAAAACGAGTTCCAGGTAACCAGAGGTACTTAGGCTTGATAAACAGAACTACCCAATCTTGGAATATGATGTCCCTAGAGCGAACCTTGTCAAAGTACCAGACATTGGGATATTCAATTGAACAACTGATGTATCCCTCATGCCTGTCGAGTCTATCCAGGTCTGTTGCCGTAAAAACACTACGTTCCTCTGATTGTAAATGTTTTGTCGCCAGGATGCCTGTGGTTCCAGTTAAAATGTGAACGAGGTTCCGCGATGGGGTAAAGTGACAAAGCCTCGTTATTCCACGACTTTCTGCTTCGCGCTTAATCGCATCAATCATTGTTTTACTCTCTGGTAAAGCTCCCAATTAGGTGGTAGAAGACTGGTCACGTCGCCGTTGTACGTTATAATTAGGCGTGTTTTGGCGCGGGTGACACCCACATACAGTAAACGTCCCTCCCGAACCATTGCCTCATTTTCACCGAAAGCAGCCACTGTTTCTGGATCCGGCAGTCGATCGCCACTACAAAATGGTAAGATAACCACGTCGAACTCCAGCCCCTTAGCAGCATGATAAGTCCCATATCGGATGCCCGGATCGGACTGCCAAGTAGTCATATTTCGATCTAGTCTGATACTATTCATTGGTAGGTGCTGAATAATTTTGTTTTCGTCTTGGCGATCGCGCAACAGAATTGCTACAGTCTGAACACTTGCTGCATCGATAGCAAGTTTTACAACCAACTTTATTTCCTGGTCAATAGAGGAACATTCAACAAGAGTTGGCAAAGGACCGTCCGCTTTGGGAGCAACCGGTTCTACGATATCGGGGATCCCTCGAAAGTAGGGCATCTTGGCAATTTCCAGACCTAACTTGGCAATTTGTTGCGTATTCCGATAGTTTTCTTTAAATTCCCATACCTTCTTGATGTCAAGTCCCGCCTCTCGCCAAGAAATCCGATGTCCATAAATCTGCTGAGCCACATCTCCCAAAAATGTCAGGGAACCATCAGGGGGAATTGCTTTAGCTAGCGATCGGATCATTTCAGGCGAGAAGTCTTGTCCTTCGTCAATCACGACGTGCCGATAGCGACGGGGCGAACGATCGGCATCTAATTCTGCACAAACCGCAGTAGCCATGTTGTCCCAGTCATACCGTTTTGCACGCAACTCTTGATAAGCCTCGTATATCTTAAATACTCGCTCCCGGTCCCTAGGTGCTATTATAGTACCATAACTGCCCCCGTTCTCAATATCTTTATATCCTGCGTATGTGGTAATACCTTGCTGTGCTATCCAGCGAATCTCTTCTGCAAAAAACTGCACGGGCCGTTTGAAAATATCATTCGCACCGTAACCAACAGATACATGTTCTATTGCTTTCTTAATCAACCCCTCACGGTCTTCTGGTTTAAAAATATCATTAAAGGACATTTTATGACGACAGCCAAGATAGCCCCTGGCAAACTTGTGGTAGTTCTCCACAACTACATCAGCTATGCTGTCCTCTTGTAAATGTTTCAGGTAAGAGACCAAAGCGCGGTTAAATGTAATTAACAGCGTTTTGCCGTGATGGTCTGTCTTTAGATTGGCAAGATAGGCTGCTCTTAAAATTGCCAGTATGGTTTTCCCACTGCCGGCAGTTCCCAACACTGCTATGTGTCCCTGGGCTGGCAGGTATAGTACTTCTTTTTGGCGACCGATCGGTTTTGGTAGATTCATGCTTTGACTACTCTGGACTTGCTCCCAAATCATCTATCTTGATTATAACCCGGTAAACTAGACATGGCAACCAAATCTAGGAAAAACTCATGGCACAAGCAAAGATTGGGATTATCGGCGGTAGCGGTCTGTACAAAATGTCCGCCCTCCAGGATGTAGAAGAAGTGAGAGTTGACACGCCTTTCGGTCCCCTTCTGACTCCATCATCCTCGGCACCCTCTCTGGAACCCGGGTAGCCTTCCTGGCCCGTCACGGTCGCAATCATCATCTCCTGCCCTCGGAGTTGCCCTTCCGTGCCAATATCTATGCCATGAAGAGTTTGGGCGTGGAGTATCTGATCTCTGCTTCCGCTGTTGGTTCCCTCAAAGAAGAAGTCAAACCAATGGATATGGTGCTGCCCGATCAGTATATCGATCGCACCAAGAATCGAACTTCCACCTTTTTCGGGAACGGGATTGCGGCCCACATTGCTTTTGGTCATCCCATTTGTAGTCAATTAGCTGGAATTCTTGCCGATGCAATTGTCAGTTTGGAATTACCAGATATCACCCTGCATCGCGGCGGCACATATATCTGCATGGAAGGTCCAGCATTTTCTACTCAGGCCGAGTCAAATCTTTATCGCAGTTGGGGGGCGACAATAATTGGCATGACAGCTTTGCCCGAAGCGAAGTTAGCCCGGGAAGCAGAAATCGCCTATGCAACCTTAGCTTTAGCAACTGATTACGATTGCTGGCATCCAGACCACGACCATGTAACCATAGATATGGTGATTGATTATCTCCGACGCAATGCCATCAATGCGCAAAATGTGATTCAAGAAACCGTCAAGCGTCTGAGCGCCAATCCTCCCTGTCCGATGCGCACTCGGCCTTAAAGTTCGCCATTTTAACCCCGCCCGAGCAAATGCCTGGGGCTACCAAGGATAAGCTAAAATTGTTATTGCAAAAGTATTTATAAATAGGTTTGTAATTGCGCTTTAGCTCCTGTAGGTTGGGTGTGGTCAAAACCCGTCGATCTAATATGGCCTCCCAGCCGTCGGATCCCCCTGTAGGGGCGATCGCGCAGCGTGGCGCCAGCCATAGCCTGACTGGACAAATTATGACATCAAGAAACAGATGTTCTCTCCTCAGGCAACTCGCACCCCGCGAGGATCTCCCCGTACCAACTGTTTTTGACCACACCCTATGGCAGGTAATCTTAGAGATTACAGATAATACAGAAAATGGGAATTATGCGTGTTATATCGTAGTATTAGGGAGTAATGAATCCCCCTTTTAAGAAAATTAAAATCAGCTATTTTAATTGACCATTCACAATTTTATTTTGGCGAAACTAAGCCATCCCGTCACCGGGACGACTCGTCTTCAAAACCGGACGTGAGATTTTCACCTCATCCGGCTCCTCGGCTCCAATTTCCCACTTTCGGGCGCGTCCCTCTCTGCTGCCATCTTCCTCTGTTTTTGCATGATGGCAGTAGTCATGTAGCAACTGTAGGTTGTCGTACCTGTCTTTTCCTCCCTTAACGGTTGGTATGATGTGGTCAACTTCCCATTTGTCGCCATCCTTGAATGTTAGTCCGCATCTCGCGCATTTACCCTTTTGTCTCTTTAGCAGATTCAAGACTCTCTGCTTTACTTCTGGGCTTTTTCTTAACCTGAGACTCCAATATGTGAGGTTTCCATCCATGGGGCTGCTTGTTCCCTTCACTTTTGTGTGTCTGATTATCTCAGTTTCGGAGTGTTGGTACAGTGTGACCGCCTCACCGTTCTTTAGCTTGCCGATGAAGTTCCATTGGCGAGTTTGAGTGGGGGTCCAATATTTCTTTGCTATCCATGTCTTGGATTTGTTCGGATGCCTTCTTTTTGCCCAATTCCATGTCCATTTCCATAGTTGTGCGTCCATTTCCCCGAACACTTCCTTGCTGACTACCGTTCTAAAATAGTTGCACCATCCTCTTATTATCGGGTTTAGCTTGGCTATCAGTGCGGCCTGTGGTAGTGCTCTATGGCTTTTTTACTACATTCTGGAGTTTTTCTTTATGCCTTTCTATGGCTTTTTGACTGGGCTTGATTAATGTTTTGAATCCGAGTGGTTGGCCATTTGTGTTTTTGCCGCTACGATGTTTCCCCACTTTGTACTGTCTGACGTTGAATCCAAGGAAGTCAAACCCTGGTTTTTCTCCGTCTAACGTGTGAGATATATGTGTCTTTTCGGCCTTGAGTTCCAATCCTATCTCAGATAACCATTCTTGAACGACCTTTCGGGCTTGCTCAATTACCTCTCGGTTTTCATGCATTACCACAAAGTCATCCGCGTATCTCACTACTGTTAGTTTACTTTGTTCATTTATTGTCTTTGGGACTACTCCCATGACCGTAGTTTCCATTCCATGAAGCGCGATATTGGCTAGCAATGGAGATATCACTCCCCCTTGCGGAGTACCGGCCTCGGTTGCCTGGAATAATCCTCGGTCCATCACCCCGGCTTTTAGCCATCCTCGTATTACTTTCCGAATCGGTGATGAGTTATTCAGTTTTTTCAGTAGTGCCTTATGGTCTATCTTGTCAAAACACTTGGCAATATCCGCATCTAGTACCCACTTGGGTTTGTTCCGGATGCTTTTGAATATTGCTTCGATTGCATCGTGACATCCTCTCGGGCGTCTGAATCCATATGAGTTTGTCTCATACACCGCTTCCCATTCGGGCTCTAGTGCCATCTTGACTACTCCTTGCAGAGCTCTGTCATACATTGTTGGTATTCCCAGCGGCCTCTTTTCCTTTCGTCCAGGTTTTGGTATCCATACCCTACGGGTTGGGTTTACTTTCTTCCCTTTCTCCACTCGAAGTTGCCTGACCAGTGGTTGTCTTTCAGAGGGCTTCAGTGCAATGATGCCGTCTATCCCTGCTGTCTTCTTACCCCTGTTTTGTTGGGTCACCTGTCTGACAGCAATCATTTTTGCTGACCAGGACCTTGTCATTAATCCCTGGAGTCTGCGAACTAACCGTTTGTCACCTTTTTGGGTCGCTCTGTAGATTCGTTTTTGCAGCTTGAACACCGCCCTCTCCAGCTTGCGCCAGGGGACTGCGTTCCAGTCATACATTCGCCTATTGGTGATGTTCCGTGACATGTCTACTGCTACTAAGTTCTACATTCTTGAAACCGTGAAGGGCGTCAGCTCTATCCTATCCATTACAGATAGTCATTTGCTTCTCCACTTCATCCTTCCCGACCATGACCTGCTTATGACTTGCAGATTTTGCGCCTGTGGTGGCTACTCAACCTTATCGACCTTGGATTGAGAGTACACGATCGGTTTACCTCGTTCCTATAGATGATTGTTTGTGGTTTTAGGTTGGATTCTATACGCCGGGTTTGTTGCCAGTGCTTGTTGGTCGGGGATACATCCGCCAACGACCTTTACCCTTTACCTTTTGGTCCAGCGTGTAAGCCTTATTCCGCTGGTTTGATATAACGACGCTTACGAATCTTCGCATGCTGCTCACCATGACCACTTGCTCGAGGTTGACCGGTTTAGGCTACCAGCCAGGGCGCCTTTCCATCCCGCTTTACGGATTGATGCCATCGCGTCCGGGAGCACCCACCCGGTCGTGTCGCTCCCGCGCACGACATGGGTGGGTGTCTCCGGACGCGAAGCTACCGTAGGGATGGTGCTTTTACCCCTGCACCTGGGGAGAAGGACTTGCACCTTCATCATCTCCGGATTTCGCCGGTCCTCTCTGATGTTTCCACCGATGGTCGGCTTGTCCTATAAGTTGTCAGAGCTAATGCTGCTCTGCTAGTGGTCCCGGTTCTATGGCTTGTGACGAGTCACTCCCATTTTGAACCTCTACACTAAACGAATCACACGTAACCCTTATCATCAATAAAGTTGTACAACAAAAGTTACATAATTTTACAAATTCTAAAAAATTTTAAATTTTCTTTTTTAAACCATCCCTACCCCCCGATTTCCTGATGGCTTTGTCAAGCGTATTTATACTGAAATTATGAAAATAAAAATTTGACGAAAATAGTACAGAGTTCAGTTCCAGTCATCAACATAGCGATCGCTCGTAGCAGAGATCGTTATGCTCGTGAGGGACGGGTTTTGACCACACCCCTGTAGGTTGGGTAACGAACCTTACCCAACCTACATTACCCCTTCGCCATTCCTCAAGAAATCCCCACTAATTTAGGCGTTTCGCCAACTAACTGCTTAAAAGCCTTATGTTCTTTAATTGTCGCTAAATCCGGGTCAGTTTTGGCAGCTTCTCGATAGGGCCGAGTTAAGTTCGATCGCCCGCTGCAAATTTTATGGCTGGCGCCACGCTGCGCGATCAGTGCCGATTTAATGTTACCCATCGCCCCATAGCAGTAAGCCCGGTTGTAGTAAGCATTAGCATGGTCCGGTTTAATTTGCAGCGATCGCTCCAGGCTCGCGATCGCCTCCTGATAGCGACCCAATCTGGCCAGAGTATAACCCCGATTATCCCAGGCTTCGTACTTATTGGACTGAATGCTCAGAGCCTGTTCGTAAGAGTTAATCGCCTGACTATAATCCTGCAATTTTTCCAGCACATTGCCTCGGTTATTCCAAGTATCTGGTTTTCCCGGCGGTGCAGTTCTTGGGACCGATCGTAGGAAGCCAAAGCATCTTGATAGCGTTCCAGCTCGTATAAAGCATAGCCCCGCCCATACCAACCTTCCGAGTCATCCGGCTTAATTTATGGCTGGCGCCACGCTGCGCGATCAGCAACCGGTCGTAGGACTGCACCGCCTCTTCATAGCGCCCCAACTTCGTCAAAGCATTGCCACGGTTATACCAGATTAACGGTTCATTCGCTCCCAATGCAATCGTCTTGTCATAGGCCCCGATCGCATGAACATACTGCTGCAATTTTCCCAGCACATTTCCCAGATTCAACCAGATTAACGGGTCCGACTGCTTCAACGATAGCGCCCGATCGTAGGACTTGAGAGCCTCTTTATAGCGCTGCAACTTCGCCAATCGCGCAGCGTGGCACCAGCCATAGCTCCCCCGCGATTATTCCATGCTTCCGGGAAATCTGCTTTGATACTCAGAGTCTTATCATAGGATGCGATCGCCTCCTGATAGCGTTGCAACTTTGCCAATCGCGCAGCGTGGCACCAGCCATAGCCCCCCCGCGATTATTCCATGCCTCTGGCAAATCCGGCTGCTGGGCGATCGCCCGATCGTAGAGCCCGATCGCCTCTTCATAGCCCTTTTCCATAAACATGGCATCCCCAAGCTTCAACATAATCAGCCGCAGTTGCAGTCTGCTCTCGAACAGCAGACGCTGCTCCTTGAGTTAATCTGGGGAGAACGAGTGCCAGTTTTTTGTATATATCGTCTCGCGCCGCTTGCGTTTCCGCCGCAATGCTTCTCAACTCTGCCGCCGCGTTATTCTTCGCCTCGACAATTTCTTTTTCCGTGCGATCGACCTGTTCTCCTAGCCTTTCTAATACCGTTTCCGCCATGGCTGGCGCCACGCTGCGCGAGCAGAAATTGTCCTTTTGATTTGGTTTATGCTGTCCGCCTGGTAACTTTCCAGTTCTTGCTTGTGGATCTCCGTCTGAGTAGACAACTTCTCCCGTTGCCACAACAGCATCACCACCCCCACCGCTATCAATAACGCCAAGAACGCCACCAGCAAAGCGTTCAGCGAGAGTACCGCATTCAGCAGCGAATCATTAATTTGCGACTGGATCCGTGAGTTCAGGCCCGGACTTTTCTGTACAGTCTCCTCAACTATTTTTTCAATTTCCTGTCGTTCCAGCCCCCCCCGATTTTTCCGGAACGGTGGGAGTCTGCTGGTGTCTCTCGAGCAGACAGTTCTGGCGAAACTGCTACCCCACCTGCCAACAAGAGAGCCGAAAGAACATATGCCACCTGGTGCTTGACGTTCATGAAGTTCTCACCACCTTGTGCCGATGGCGCTACGCCCAGCGTAGCGCATCTTGCCTTGCCTTTTACCAGATTATCCCATCAAGTTGATTTTTTGTATGTTTGGGATGATGGCTGCTAATTGCGTTCCCAGAGGTCGCCAGTGGGAACGAGGCTGAGCGCGCAGCGTGGCGCCAGCCATGGCTAGTTGAGACAGCTGCTTGACTTACGCAACTTGTCGGGTTATACACGTGAGTGATAACCTTAAGTCCTGGACTGCTCACTGCTCACTGACGATAGCAGAAGTTCGTATAGGAACTAGACAATAACAAAAAGACACCGGGGCGATCGGCCCGCGGACGGTCCGTTCGCGCAGCGTGGCGCCAGCCATACGCCTGCGGCTGGCGCCAGCCATAAAATCGCACATCGTCCCGACGATCGCACGTTCCCAGGCAGAGCCGTGGGAACGAGGTATCATACCACCTTATAAATGAAGCTGAGGGTTGCCCAGGCATTCACATCCAGGGCAAAGGAGTCCGTCGTCGATTGCCCCAGATCCGAGGCCGATGGTTCACTCGCCTTGTGCAAGTCCTCTAGCAGCGCCTGTGCCACATCTAAAGGATTCAATAGCATAGTCGATGAGTCATCCCTTGCCGCTGGGGACTTTGCTATTACCTCCTGAGTCTGAGTGAAAGGAGCAATAGAGAAAATCAGTTTAGTTTCGACCAGTCCCCTGGGACCGGACACCGCCCATTCCACCTCAGCGGCTTGAGGCACAACCAGAGTTTCCCCTGGGGCAATGACTTGCCGTTTGAAGATGGATTTTTCTGTCTCATCCCTAGCCCCTTGGGAGACTTCTATGTCTCTGGGGTAGTGCGAGTAGCGCTCCCCAGAGACATCTGCATGAGTTGCTGCGACTGGGGATATAGTTACCTTCGCAGGTTTACAGATGTTAATTGTACTCCCATTATTATCCAAGCCAAATAGCAGAAAATAAACTGGGCGAGACTGTTTATTCTTTAGTCGAATGCGGAGCCTGCTCCCCACTGGCACTTGCAAAATTTCTGCTCCCGCCACTTCGGGTGGCTTCAACCCCTCGGGTGACTTCAACCCGTTGGGAATTTCGGCTCGGACAGGTTGGAGTCCTATTACTAACCGCTCTTGGGTAGTAACCATTTCTAGGGCAGCCGAAACCCCCAAACGAGAAGAGCCCGCGTTTTCTGTCAACCGCAACAACTTGGCCCCTCGCAGGGCTTGCAATTGCGGTGTGAGCCGCTGCACAGCTTTTTTCACCGCTTCCCCTTTAGATCCTCCTGTATTGCTAATAGGAATGTTTGCTGGCCAGAACAGGCCGTAACTATTCTGAACCCCTGAGAGGCTGTCACCCTTGTCTAATTTACCAAACAGACAATCTACTGGCTGTGGATATTTTTCGATCGCCACTGTCTTGACATTATCAACATCTGAAAAAGCACTGGTGGCATCCACCCGCTCAATGCGTTCCAACCCTGCGCTCAGTCCACTGTCAATGACAAAGAACGGGGTAAGACTCTGATTGCTTCTTGGACTAGTTGCCCCACTTTTATCGTGTCCCCTGTTTTTATATTTGCTTTTGCCGTCAGACCCTCACAGGTTCTCAGTTGCAATTGTGCGGAAAAATCGGGAGCGCTATTCGCACTATCCGATTTTTCCGGAACGGTGGGACATCGTAGCACCCTCAGCATAGAATTAACGCCATAATTTTCTAGTATATGTGGCAGTAGTCCACCCAGCCACAGCTGTGCGGTTTTGCCATCTTCCTCTACCCCCCTGACTACGCCATCAGCCCCCAATATACTGTTCGGAGTGAGGTAATCACTTTTTTTCCCAATCGACCTTGGCTGCTCTTCGTTACTAGCTAGTTGCTCTACTACTCCCGATGCCTGAGAGAAACTGACTTGTAGGGTGGTTGCTGGCGTTGCTAACCACAGCTGCTGGGTGAGGGCGTAGGTAAATAGACCAGCGCTAAAACCCATTCCATTGCGCCTCAAATGCTTTCCCCCCTGTCCCCTGGGGACTCCCCGTGGGATTTACCGCCGCCAATACCATCCCTGGTAGTTGGCTAACGTTCTGGAGTTTTGCCGTATCTGCCCATAGATTTTGTCGGAGTTTTTCTGGCACGGCTAGTGCCTCACTGCTGGGAACTCCATCCACTACACCCTCGTTCCCACGGCTCTGCCTGGGAACGCGAGCTCGCAGCCACAAGGAACCCACCAACTGGGAGTCAGATACATTAAGGTAGCTCGTATCCAGACTCGTTATCACCTTATCCGTCCGCAGCGTTCCCAGCAGCAGATGCAGCCTTTCGGTCAATAAGTCATTCACCTGAGGATTTGCTAGTGATGGATCTCCCCCATCCACTGGCACCAAAGTGTTTTGCACTACTTCTCCCTGGCGAACCTGCCTACCATAGCCGCTGAAGTGGAATACTACCAGATCGTCAGCACCTGCCTGTTCTATCAGATGCTCGATAAAGGCGGATTCGATCTGCTGCCTTGTGGCTTGCCGATCTGTTAGGGTGAGAATATCATCTGCACTGAAGCCAAACCGATGGATCAGCAGTGAGCGTTGTAGTTCTACATCTGTGACGCCACCTGTAAGTGCTGCTGTGGGATACTGGTTGATGCCCACTAGCAGAGCTAACTTCCGACTGGTGGGTTGGGCTAGGGCTTGGTAATAGCGCCTCCCCAGTAGTGACAGTCCAGCCTCACTAATTCCCAGGGCTGCCATTGTCCAGCCCAGCCGTTGCAACAAATCCCGCCGTTTCATATCAGCTATCAGCTATTAGCTATCAGCTATTAGCCTACCATCTGTTTGTTGGTTGACGATGATGTCCGCCAACTCTGATCGCGTAGCGTGGCGCCAGCCATAAATTAAAAATTTTCTCATTCAAAATTCTGGCATCGCGAACCACTGACCACTGACCACTGACCACCGTATCCCTCACTGGAGCGCACGCGCAGGGCCCCCTCCGCTGCGCGAATCGCTGACCGCTGACTATGTCTGCCCTTGCATTGCCCGTGCCAGTTCGGCGGCCACTTCTGGGCGCGAGAACTCCGGTGGTGGCAACTCGCCCCGGCGCAGCATCTCCCGCACCTTTGTCCCTGACAGGTGAATTCGTTGTTCTGGGGTACTCGGACTTGTCTTGCTGGTCGCCATAGTCTGGGTGATCTTGCAATAGAAAGCATGTTCAAATTTCATCGGCACAATGCCCAGTTCCCCTGGCTGAAATTCATCAAAGATATATTGGGCGTCGTAGGTGCCATAGTAATCTCCTACCCCAGCATGATCCCGTCCGACAATGAAGTGAGTGCAGCCATAGTTTTTCCGCACTAGGGCGTGGAAAATTGCCTCTCGCGGTCCTGCATAGCGCATGGCAGCTGGGTTAATTGCCAAAATCACCCGGTCTTTGGGGTAATATTTCTCCAAAATAATTTCATAGCAGCGCATCCGCACGTCGGCGGGAATGTCATCATTTTTGGTCGCCCCGACCAGGGGATGCAGCAATAGACCATCTATGCCAGTCTCTATTGCACATTTCTGGATGTATTCATGCGCTCTGTGGATGGGGTTGCGGGTTTGGAAGCCGACTACCGACCTCCAGCCTTTTGCTTGGAACTTGGCCCGGGTGTCAGCCGGATCGATCTGGTATTTGGGAAACTGGGGATGGGGGTCGCGTTGCAGCAACCATATCGGTCCCGCCAGATTAATCGGACCTGAGTCGTAGACTACTTTTACCCCTGGGTGTTTGCTCTCATCTGTGAGATAGACATTGGTCACCTCATGGGCTTTGTTGTAGCGGTATTTCTGAGTCAACTCCAAAATGCCGACTAATTTTCCCCTTGGGTCGTCTAGACGCACCCAGTTGCCTTCTTTAAGGGGTTCGGCCACCTCTTCTGTGACCGAGAGGGTGATGGGAATTGACCAGGGCAGGCCATTGGCTAGTCGCATAGATTCTACTACTGGTTCGTAGTCTGCCTGTTCCATGAAGCCCGTCAGAGGACTAAAGCCGCCGATCGCGATCATTACCAGGTCCGAGAGTGCCCGTTCGTCTAGCTGGACTCTGGGTAATTTTTCGGCAAGGCCCTGAAATTCTTCCTTTTCGGAGGCTGTGGCGATCCGATTTACCAGTTGACCGCCGTGGGCTGCTATTACTTCTGGATTCTTACTCAAAATTATCCCCAATGCTTACTTTTGCTCTAGTTTTGCTTTTTACTTATATCTTGCACCTTTGTCAATCTGCATCTCGTGTCCGTATCCCTCACGGGAGCGCCAGCCATGAGCGCCCACCCAAGGGTGGGCGTCTCTGGACACGACAGGGAAAATTGCGAATATGGTAAATTGCGAATGGTAAATCGCGAATGGTAAATTGCCCAATTCGCCATTTTCGATTTGCGACAAAGCATAGAGTTATCCTCTATACATTGCTATTATCACCCAGTGCTTTCGCCCGCACCAACCAATCTGAATCATCTTCTGCAATGGAGATATCGCCCTTCGCCCCCAACTGTTCTAAGGCCAGCAAGCAAGCATATTTCAATTCAAAAATTTCGGTTTTCAGACTATCTAACAGCAGCTCTATTGCCCGATCGTCCCCTAAGTTCCCGAGGGCGATCGCCGCTGCGGCCCGTGACTTTTGAAACTGAGGGTTGCGGTTTTGTAGAGCTTCTACCAGCAAATCATAAGCCGGGGCATATTGCAGCCAACCCAACAGTTTTACCACATGATAGTGAGCACCATAATCATTATGAGCTTTCTCCGCAAAAGTAGCCATCAGCGCTTCCGGTGCTTGTTCTGGATAAACTTCCAGGATAGTTTTGCTACTCAGATAACACCGCCCAAAATCTGTGTGATATAGTTCAGAAATTAAAAATTCCAGGCTAGGTGTTTCGTCGTATTCATGTACTAATTCTAGGTCCGTAGGGCGATCGCGAATCACTCGATCCAGAGAGGGTTCAATATCTACAAAGCTAATCTCACCTGCTGGCACCCCTGCTTCTGCCAACAGTCTAATGCCCCGCAAGCGAAACACTAGAGAAACAGGACAGCTAGCAATTTTAGGAATTGCCTGGTAATATTTAGCATCGATCAAATCTTGAATGCAGCCCCGCCGTGCGTTAACGTTAGGATGTTGCAGAAGTTGCATCACTTTGGACATCTGAGTGTAATCCCCTGTGAACCGACAGACAGCCGCGATCGCCGCACTTGCTATCGGTTGAGATCTATCCTCTACAAACTTCCTAATCCGCTCCAGAGCCGGTTTATAATCCAATTTAGCCAGCACCTGAATAATCACCCGGTAAGTCTGCTCCGGTTTTTCTAATAACTGGGCAATTTCTGCTAAAATTGTTTCGTCTGCGGTTCCAATTTCCCCGATCGCCCAGGCAGCATTTTCTACCGTATAGCAATCATCATCCGCCAAACAAGTGCGAATCACGGGCAATGCCACTGCTGCTTGCAAACGCCCCAAACTTTCCACCGCCTTCCGTCTGGCAATGCGATGATACATTGCCTGGTCTGGGTTTTGTATAGTTTCTATCAAAGCCGCGATCGACCCCTGTGTCGGAAAATTTATTAAATGGGATGCCGCCACATAGCGGTCCGACTTATCTTCCAGCTCGTCTAACGGAGTTTTCAACAGGGCGATCGCCTGGTCTTCCGTCAAATTAAAGATATTGAAAAACCGTTTATCCATAGCGCGATTACCATAGCACAACAGTAGGGACTCTTAGCCACTACTCAACCCTGACCAGGCAAAGCAATTTACTAAGAGCCCCTAGGCACGACAGGCGAGGACGCCTGTCCTACGCGAATTTTACAGCGATTTCTCTAGGACAGAGAATTGATCACGTAGTCCAGATAAGCCTTGTATTCTACCAAAGCTTGAGCAGACATATCCCGAGGAGCGCAACCCCGATCGCGGGTGAATTCCAGGGCTGCCACATAGGGAGCAGTCGGCAGGTTCAGAGAGCGGTAAACTTCCCGTTGACCAGCAATACCCCACTCATCCAGGGGACCAGTACCGCCAACCACCAGACAGTAGTTGATCAGGCGCAGATAGTGACCCAGGTCGCGGTAGCATTTGTCGATCTTGACTTGGGAATCACCGGCTTCACCCGCGTTTTTCAGGTAGGGGTACTTGTTAAAGCAAGCATCGCCAGCTTCTTTGGTGACCTTATCGATGCCTGCAGCTAGCTTTTCTGCTGCTTCCATGCGAGCTGCGGCCCGTTGCAGACTACCTTGGACTGACTCCAGATCCGAGCTGCTGGGAAAACGACCTGCTGCGTCTGCAGCAGTAACAACCGTGCTAATAACTGATTTCATTCTTGTTCTCTCTTGAATGGATTTTGACAAAAGTGACGCACTCTCAATGAGCCTTCAAAGCCCACCGAGAAGTTCTGCTTTAACTCGTTCAAGGATTTGGCTAGCTAATAGCAGCGCCCACCCGGTCAAAGTAGCCTGCTGCTTCTGATGCCAGGGCCGAGCAATCACCTTGGGTGTATTCCATCTTGCGCTGGCTAGCAGTATTATTGATAAATGCCACTGCAGCAGCCTTCATGATATCAACGGCGCGGACCGTTGAAGTTGTGGGCACGCCCAAAGCGATGTAGGTTTCCTTCAGGCCATTCAAGCAACGGTCTTCCAGGACGGAAGCATCACCAGCCAACAGGGCATAGGTGACGTAGCGGAGGATGATTTCACCATCACGCAGGCAAGCAGCCATGCGGCGGTTGGGGTAGCAGTTTCCACCAGCTTGGATCAAACCCGTGTTTTCGCAAATCATGCCCGAAACAGCATCAGACACGATGCAGCTGGCGTTGCTGGCGATCGCGTTTACTGCATCCAGGCGCTTGTTGCCCTCGGTGATAAAACTTTTCAGTCCAGCGATTTCTGCAGCACCTATACATGCGGTTTTGGTATCCGCTGTTACTACTGCTCTGGAAAATGCGTCTAGCATTTAGATCTCCTTAATCAAGGTACTCTGCTTTTGCTCGTCAACCAATCTGACCAGCTAATCTCTACTTTAGGCGATGATTGGTTTTGCAGTCCCAATTATTAATGACAAAGTAATAATCTGTAATATTTTTCTCTGTCCCAACTTTCGATGTCTATGCGCTGCGCGTCCCGTGAGGGATTCGTTTCCAAGAGCACCCACCCTGTCGTTCGCCAGCAGGCAACGACATGGGTGGGTGTCTCTGGAAACGATAGGGATGCAACGCAGGCAACCCCTCAGACATCGACTTCTCCTCCATCAGGGCTATTGTTTGGGAAATTATTAGTATATTTTGGACAATCATTGGTCAGTAGTCAGTGGTCGCTGCCTCCTGGGTAGTGCGGTTAGCGCTCCCAGGAGGCAGCGAAAGCAGTCAGTAGCTGACCGGCACTAACAGGAAGAAGAAAGATGTCTAATCATTATGTGATGCCTCCCATACCTGCCCAGCTCAGGCTTTGGGAGTTCATACCAGAACTCTGACGAGATGGGAAGCGCAAGGTAAAATCAAGGCGATCATCGGCAGGACAAAGACGTTACGACCTGGAAGAATATCTCCGGCGTGAGGGGAAGCGCTGCGCACGGCACTCAGGTGCGCGAATGCGCTGCGCGCACGCTACGCGAACGGAGATACTGGCAAAACTACAGATGACAGTCAAAATTCCTGTGTTCTGTATGCCAGAGTTGCCACCGGAAAGCTTTCGATGTCTACGCTGCGCGAAAAATCGGGATGCAACGCCGGCAACCCCACCGTTCCGGAAAAATCAGACATCGAGGAGACAAACTGCCGATCTAATGGCAGAGTATCCAGGCTGTGAAGCGATCGCCGAAATTGGCTCCGGACTCAATTTTAGGCGGCGTAGATTCCTGGCCATGTTAGAACGAGTCATCCCCTATGCTGTATCAAAGATGTATTGTGGTTGCCCACCAAGACCGGCTAGTTAGATTTAGGGTTGACTTTGTTGAATGGCTCTGTAGGCAATTTGGCTGGCAAATTGTGGTTCTAGACCGGCAGTATCGTGGTTGGGAAGCGGAACTGATCGCAGACCTGAAGACGATCTACCGTTCCGGAAAAATCGGTAGATTCAGTGGCAGGTGTCCGGGACTGCGCAAGTACGATCGTCTGTTGCGGCAAGAATTCCCAGCAGCAGAGGAAATCAATGCGATCGCCTCTGGGAAGACTGAGGGGGGCGCGGTCGGCCGTGCCCCGACAACCGGTTATCAGGAGAGTCCATAGCAGCTTAGGCATTCTTAAGGAGCTGCTTGACTAAGTTATCTTTGACCATCATCTGTCGCAATACTTCGAGCAAGCATTCCTGAGCTTCTTGCTTACTCATACTCTTGACCTGATCTTGGTAGACTTTCAGTTTGAATTGTTGCTCCAAGGTGAGATTGGAAGGGATTTTCATAGCTTTACTCCCAAGTACGATTGTCTTTTCCTGATTGTTAACTAATGTAACACAGCTTGGATGCTAAAATGTAGACATTGTCAAGCGATAATTTAGAAAAATAACAAAACTTAATAAAAACCGGGCGGCGACAGCATGGTAGAATCCGGTAACAGATGTAGCAGTTGGATGGGGAAATGAGATGGAAGTAATGGAATTCTTTGGGCAGAGTGCCGGCAAGTGGCGTTCTCGGCGATCGACACATCATCTGCCCTTCAGGCGTGCGGAGACAGGGGCCTCAGAGATTGAAGTGAAAACTCTGGCAGCGGACTCTCGGAGAGTGGTGGAAATCTGCGAGTTACATCAGGTAGACCCGAGTTTGGCCGCAGGTGGAGCCCTAGTCAGCTGGGAGGGGACAATGGCGTGGGATAAAACAGATGAAAATCATACGGACTCGACGGTGATGGTCCTAGTGCCCGATCGGGACAATCCCAGAGCAGGTCAGTTACTACGAGAAAAAGGCTATGCTGAAATAGTGCCAGTAGCTGGTCGTTATTTGATGGACGATGCTGATGGGCTGATTCTGCTGACCGAATATGAAACGATGAGTTCTCAAGAACGTTTCTCCTTTATTAACCCGGATCTGCGGATGCGGACCAGTGCGGTGAAGCGTTTCGGGGGATTCAGCACCGCATCGTTATGTGTGGAAACCCGGATCGGATCGGACTTAGATGTTTATAGCAGTAAAGAGGTAACCCCCAACAAGTAGAGGATGCCAGGGAACCCAGACAGTATTACTCGGTATGGGGCTGGTGAGGTCAGTCCAGATCCCTTTGTACGCGGCTATGAGTATTTGCAGGCTGTGCGCCAACTGGCCTTAGACCCAAAGATGGTGGAGGTTCCGGATAATCCACGCCTGATTACCTGGGTTGGCAATCACATTGACGCCATTAATGCCCAACTGCATGGCAGTCTGGAAGCCTGTCACGGCTGCTTTCATGCAGAGGTGCGCCGTCAGGTCCGCATTCTGGCCACCCCTTTAGCCCCAGAGTTTGGCATTGACGGTTGTTGCAATATCTGGCGAAATCCTGTGGCGATCCTGATCGATGTGGGTAGGACGGCACCGGCGGATTGGTTGAGGGTCGTCGTCCATGAATATGCCCATGCTCATTTATGTTCCCCCGGTCACGATCGGCGATTTTTTGAGGTTATATGTCATCTCTGTTTGGGACTGGGATTAGAACCGCCCCAGCGGCAGTCAGAGATGGAAACTTACTTGCGTTACTGGCCGCAAGTATCATGCCGGATAAATCCTCTGGCTTTTTGGATGGGGTACTCATAAACGACGGTTGTCGATCGCTCAATGTTAAGAATTATTGCACAAAGTCGCGATCGAGGGCACAGATAAAGGCATTGCCCAATTACGGGATGATACTGGTTGAAAATTGTCGATTACTGTAAAAATCATAGTCATAAATAGTCAAACATCAATAATTTTCAATTTTCAATTTTCAATTTTCAAATCGAAGCTAATAACATCCAAAAACACGATCCAACGCCCAGATAAATTTGTTTGAGAGATAGACACGCGATTGCTATATAGTGAAAAGTTAAGGTTTGTAAGATTTTCTCAGATCAGATTAGGGAGATTTAATAAAGGTGGCAATTCCGTTATTAGACTACGCCCCCGCGAGCCAGAATCAGCGGGTAGCTGGGTATGAGATTCCCGGAGAAGAGCAACCCAAAATTTACTCCAGCGAAAACTTGCTCTCAGCAGGTGGGATTGACGAGTTGATTTGGGCGGCCTATCGCCAGGTGTATAGCGAACATCAGAACCTCAAGAGTAACCGGCAAACATTCTTGGAATCTCAGTTGCGGTTCGGACAAATCACGGTGCGGGATTTTATCAAGGGTCTGGTGACTTCCGATCCGTTCCTGCGGCTGAATTACGAGACGAACAGCAACTACCGGTTTGTTGAGATTTGCGTACAGCGGCTGCTGGGTCGTGATGTTTACAGCGAACGGGAAAAAATTGCCTGGTCGATCGCGATCGCCACTAAGGGCGTGCAAGGTTTTATAGATGAGTTGCTCTCTTGCGAGGAGTACATGGCCAATTTTGGTTATGATACAGTCCCCTATCAACGGCGACGGAGTCTGCCCCAACGTGCGCAAGGGGAGACGCCATTTAACCTGAAGACGCCTCGTTATGGTCCATACTACCGGTCCATAGCAGGCTTCCCGCAAGTTGTTTGGCAGACTCAGGTGCGCCGTTTTGTTCCACAAGAGAAGAAGGCCAAGGCAGGGGATCCATCTCTGTTTATGGGTATGGCACGGGCAATTTCTCCCACAGGTAACCCCGGAGGCAGGGTGTCAACTGTCAACATCAATTACGAGGCAATGGTGCCCTATCGGAGAACCACAGCGTAGGCACAAGACTTCTAAGAGTCTAGTAAAGGCTGCCGGTGGAGGGGCGATCGCCTGTATCCACTCCCCAGATAGGGGATGCTGCAACCGCAGTTTCCAAGCGTGAAGTGCTTGACCGGGCAGGTTGACACCCACTCCCCGATTCTTGCTGTAAGTGGGGTCGCCGATTATGGGATGGCCGATATAGGCAGCATGGACGCGAATTTGATGGGTGCGACCGGTTTCTAATTGGAACTGCATGAGGGTGTAGTTACCCAATCTTTCATATATTTGCCAGTGGGTAATGGCAGTTCGTCCTCCTTTTTCTAGGGGTACGACTGCCATTTTTTTGCGATCGCCCCGATGACGCCCGATCGGTTGGTCGATGGTGCCTTCGCTTTCTTTGGGTGTACCGTGGACAACTCCCAGATATTCTCGCCGGGCGGTCTTGGCCTTCAGTTGCCCTTGCAGATGTTGCAGGGCGATGTCGGTTTTGGCGATCGCGATCGCCCCTGTGGTATCTTTATCCAGTCGGTGGACTATTCCCGGTCGCATTTCCCCCCCAATTCCCGCTAAGTCGGGACAGTGAGCTAAAATTGCATTGACTAGGGTCCCAGTTTCGTGACCTGGTGCCGGGTGGACGACTAAGTTAGCAGGTTTGTTGACAATTAGCAAGCTTTCATCTTCGTAGAGAATATCTAAAGGGATGTTTTCCGGTTGTAGGGCGGGCGTCTCGCCTGCCAGCGTCGGTTGGACCGTCCGAATGCTGAGAGTGAGGCGATCGCCCCTTTGCACGATCGTCTTTTTGGCAGTGCAGACCTTGCCATTGACTTGCACGTGCCCTTGTTCTATCAGCTTTTGGATCCGAGAACGGGATAGGTCTGGCAGTTCCTGGGGCAGGTGGCGATCGAGGCGTTCATTAGTTGCTGTAACTTCTAGGTTAATTATAGTCGATTGTCGATCGTTCATCTGCTACTCTATCCTACTTTATTCCAATCGGCACCGCCTGCTAATTTTCTCAATTCTTCATTGATTGCACTTCCCAAGCTATCTGCTGAATGGGAGTAAGTCAAAGAGAGTAATTGATTTGCTGTCCTCATTATCTCTGCCTTATTTGCCAATTCCAGCAGTTGGACTGGTTGATATTCGCCGTTCCCCACTTCTAAGCTAGCTTGATAAATTGCTGCATCAAAACCCAGTTCTAGCAACTCCTCCCATGCATCTGCCTTCACGTAATGGGATTTTTTATTGTCCATGAGATTCAAATCTTGAATTTCCATAATTGCATCTCGGATATAAATGGCCCAGGAATTCCTCAGTCGCTGTTCGACTTGGTTCTCGATCAACTGAATCAGCATTCTAATTAGATAACTTCTTATCTTTCGTAATGTTGATTTTTTACTCATCCACTCCAGTTCATCTGCGATCGCCAAGGCATCTTCATACCGCCCGAGTTTGTCGGTTGTTTAGATAGCGGCGAAGAGGATCTGTCAATGAAAAAACAGGAGCTAAAAAAAGGATATAAGGCGATAGTGAGGCATGTTCGATCCTGAAACATGTTTATGGGGGTTCCGATGCAGTCATGAGTTTAGTGAGTCCCGGTTATATTGAGGTTCCTTAATGATTATTCTATTAGTCTGTTTTAACGGACTTTAGCTATTAGTTTTAACCCCCGGCGGTCTGACAGCGAAGTGAAGGAATTATCGCACCGGAAAAATAAGAATGAGCCGATCGATGTTATTATTCCATCAGAGTTATAAATGGTTAACCTAATGGATAAGCTAAACAGTTACTCATCTCCAGATTAAAACTTACTCAAGATGTAATTACTGATAACTGCATCTTCCTGGATGTGGGATGCGATCGCCTCTGGAAAACATGGCGTTTCTCTCCCCGATCGCCATATCTAACCAAGCTTCGGCATCCAGAGCCCCGTCAATTCTTAGCTTAACGCATATTTGTGTCTGCTGTCAGCCTCGTTTTCATCAATTGTAACATATAACTTACTACGAGATGTATGCACTAACTCTAAACACTCATCAAAGTCATCCCCTTCCCATGTACCAATGCGTTCCAGTGTTTTGAGGATTGATGCCCCGGTAGAGGGAGTCTGTTTTGCCATTAATGAGTCAGCATAACGAGACTTGAGAAAGAGAATATACTCTAAAGCGCTCTCCAAAATTTCATCCGGTGCTTGTTCAATTTCTTGGCTAATTTGTTCTCGAACCTTGCTGGTTGTAGATATAGGGTTTGTAATGATTTCTTGGGTTTGCATAAATTTTTCCTCTATTAAACGAGCGATTTGTTTACATGGACGCGATCGCCATATCCAACTAAGCTTCGGCATCGGACAGCCCAGTCAATTCTTAGGTTAACCCATCGGAGTACCTGCTGTCAATAGCTCCCGCTTTTTTATAGCCGAAGATAGTGCGCAGGTAACCTCGCCGATCTCCATTATTCCTATCCCCGAATAATTTCTTGAGGATGCACGATCGTTATATCACTGGATATGTTAGTAAAATCATCGGGATTAAAGGTTAGTAGATGGGTACTTGCATTACCGCCAGTATCCTGGCGTCGTGGGTCCGTTTACCCCTTACGCCATTCTGTGAAACTAACTGTAACCAATTTGTCAAAATTTGCGGCGTTTCTTCTAGAAGTGGAAACTGATCGAGAACTCCATCGATTTCATTTTTGGTTTGCTGTATATTCCATCCTAAACCATTCACTTCAATTGGGCGCGTAGCCACTACCCAAAATTCTATCAACACTTGGGCAGTAATGACACATTCGATGTCTTGTGCCAACAATTGGGATACTGCGTCTACTGCAAGTTGATAGTTAGACGCGGATGGATCTCTAGCGCGGAGCAGAATGTTAGTATCGAGTAGATAACGAGTCATCAATCGTAAATATTATCACGGCTGAGGGCGGCATCAGGAAGCCCTGGAGAAGTAACATTTAGTTGGCCTGCCCATGCTTGCCAGTGTTTTACTCTTTCTGCTGGTGTGGTTCTTTGCCAGAGGGCTGTAGATGTTTCTGGACGTAAGACGATCGCCTCAGAGGTGACTTCTACCACATAGCGACGGTTAGGAGAGATGTTGCCCAGCATTGCTGCTGGTATATTCAAACCGCCTTGCGGGTTAACTTGCAGAATATTACTCACGGCTTTTTCTTATTGAATCACGATCGAGCGAGTTTCGCGCTCACTATATCTTATCATAGATGATAGCGACCCTAATTTTTAGAGGTAAATTGAATGGCCGATCGCCCCTGAAAGGCTTACTGTTGGACACCGGTAGGACGATCTGTTTGTGACTGGAGGCAGATCCTCAACTGCACGTTCCCAGGCCGAGCCCACCGAACGTGAAAATCACCGACGCGATCGCCATATCCAACTAAGCTTCGGCATCCTGAACCCAGTCAATTCTTAGCTTAACACATCTTTCTGCCTGCTGTCAAATGCCCCTTTGAGTTTCCCAATAGTGACGGACAACAGCTACCTGTAAACTCGGAATATCTTGACCTTGGGAAATTGAACTGATTCAATACATAGTAATACCTAAGAAAATAATCGAGTGAGGCATTCATCGCGGGTTAAGTTAAAGTGGTTCTCAACATCACGCATAATTGCACTAAGAGTCCCAATCTTAATTGGACTATGGTTAGGAATAGTAATGTGATGTTCGCCATTTTCCTGAGTCGTTAATCGAATATGGCTTCCCGTTTGGCGATCGACAACATATCCCAATTTACTTAAAGCCTTAACCAGTGCTTCACCAGATAGATCTCTAGGCAATTTCATGAAGCAATCACCTCATCACGAACAATATGCAGACGAATTAGTTGAGGACGATTTTGCTCATCGGGATAATGGCAATGAACAGCATCTTTAATCATTTCTCGCAGTTCTTGCAGGCTATCGGCTTGAGTAAAAATAGATTCCCCGATCGCTTTGGCAATATAACCGTTTTCTGGATCCTCTTCCACCAAGAAAATAATTTCTTTTATCTTATTTTCACCCATATTTATCCATTTCCTCTTTTCTCTCTAATCTAGCCCATTCGCTAAAACCTGGGGTTATCCAGATAGCCCCGATCGGCGATCGCTGCTATAATCCTACCAACCGATCTGTTTACCAGGACCCGATCGCCATATCAAACTAAGCTTCAGCATCCTGAACCCAGTCAATTCTTAGCTTAACCTATCGGATTGCCTGCTGTCAATCGTAAATATTGTCACGGCTGAGGGCGGCATCAGGAAGCCCTGGGGAAGTTTCATTTAGTTTGCCTGCCCATGCAAGCCGCGTGTTTTACTCTTTCTGCGGGTGTTGTTCTTTGCCAGAGGGCTGTAGATGTTTCTGGACGTGAGACGATCGCCTCAGAGGTGACTTCTACCACATAGCGACGGTTAGGAGAGATGTTGCCCAGCATTGCTGCTGGTATATTCAAACCGCCTTGCGGGTTAACTTGCAGAATATTACTCACGGCTTTTTCTTATTGAATCACGATCGAGCGAGTTTCGCGCTCACTATATCTTATCATAGATGATAGCGACCCTAATTTTTAGAGGTAAATTGAATGGCCGATCGCCCCTGAAAGGCTTACTGTTGGACACCGGTAGGACGATCTGCTTGTGACTGGAGGTAGAGCATCAACTGCACGTTCCCAGGCCGAGCCCACCGAACGTGAAAATCACCGACCCGATCGCCATATCCAACTAAGCTTCGGCATCGGACAGCCCAGTCAATTAACAAGTATTGCGTGTTTTGCTCAACCAGGTAGATAACTGACTACACCTAGTGCCGGTAGTCTAGATTCACAGACAGTGCCAACGGCGGTAATGGTTCATACCGATGTTGGCTATGACGGGGGCAAAAAGATCTGCTGGGCGCAAACGCTTTACTCTCGTTGATACCTTGGGATTATTGATGGTGGTGAAGGTCGTCGCCTAAGCGCGTACCAGAGCGTGAGGGAGCAAAACTTGTCGAAGATTGTGTAAATGAAGAGCGTCAACGTTTTCGGAGACTGGTTCGCATCTGGGTCGATTAAGGTTTTTCGGGCGAAGATTTTACTCGCTGGGTCATGGATACCTTCAGCCCTTATCTCGAGGTGGTCCTACGACCGGTGGGAGTCAAAGGTTTTATCCTATTACCTCGACGGTGTCCAGTTGAGCGCACCTACTCCTGGTTGCATTGGTGCCGTCGTCTGAACATGGATTATGAGCGCTTACCAGCAACATCGGCAATCCTTTATCTACATAGCTATGATTCGGCTTATGCTACGCAGACTAGCCCGAAACATTTCTTGTCTCTAGGTGTTTCCAAACATCCTCTAAGGTGAGCAAAACTTGCTCAGATATAGACAGTTTTGCTAGTCTACCACTTTTTTTCTTTTGTTGTTGTGATCTCTTGACGATATCTACCATTTTTCTGTAAGTTTCAGGTAGGACACCAAATAATCGTTGGAACTCAAAAGGTTTTAGTTTGTTGGCCTGCTCTTCATTCATAAGTAATCCTTATCATTCGCTCTTACTAACTACCTATTATAGCCTCACCTGTCTTGATAAATTTGAGTAAAAATACTCAGGATCTGGATTTATGCAAGAGGTCTAGTATGTTAAACTTATAGCTAATGTGCCTGAAACCCTTTAGCAATGAGGGTTCCAACACCTGCGCTTTGCTTTTGCAGCAGATCGCGTTCGACAAAAACATCAAATCCAGGTATATCATGGGTTTGAGGCTATGAAGAGGGCAATTTAGCATACCATTTCACGAAGAGCAAAAATTTGTCAAGGTAAAAAATTTTTTGCTGTTCTTTATTTATGTTAAAGTGCTATTTGACGAGGTTGAGATGAAAGCAGAATGCTGAAAAATGTTACTGCTCGGGCCACACCTATAGAGATAGGCGATCGAGCCCTGCTACAAAGACCGGCAGCAAGCCCTTGCGCAGTAACCTTGCCAGGAAACTATTGCATGATTGGAATGTCAAGGGAGTTTTTGTGATAAAAGTTACAATCGTTGGCGCTGGACCAGCTGGTTCCTTACTTGCTCATTACTTGTTACGTCGCGGTCAATACCAAATCGATATCTATGATAGCCGCCCCGATCCCAGAAAAATCTCTTTCTCTAAATACAGAACTTTCCCCCTTCTTCTTTCTGAAAGGGGATTGAACGCTTTAAGGAATATCGGATTAGAGGAAGCGGTAAAATCTCATGGAATCGAAAACACGGGAATGATTAATTATTCAAAAAACAGTAAGCCTCAGGAATTACATAGAAGAAAACCAATCCTTACTATTGACCGTAATACACTGGTAAATACGCTTTTAGAAAAGCTTGAAGAAAAAGACAAAAATCGTCAAGTCAACATTTACTTCAATTCCAGATGTATCGGAGTAGATTTTAGACATAAGCGATTGAAATTTAAAAAAGAAACAAAAGAGGAAATTACTGTTGGCTATGACTTATTGTTCGGAGCAGATGGGGTGCGTTCAGTAGTAAGAACTCACTTTCTAAATACAGAAAGGTTCGAATTTGAACAAACTTATCTCCATGAGGTATACAAAACAGTTTACTTATCGCGAGTTAATGATAAGTTAGGAATTAACTTAGAACCAAACAAGCTACACTCATGGAAATTAGAGGATGGGACGCGATTATTAGCCATGCCTCAGCCCGACAATACCTTAAGTTGTGGTTTGGTTTTTAACCACAAAAAAAATCAAGTAATGGGTATTTCTACTAAGTCAGAGGTAAGGGAATTTTTTGAGCATAATTTCCCAGAAGTTGCCACGCTAATGTCTGAATCTGAAGCCGAAGCTTTTGTCAAAAGACCAGCCTGGAACTTCGTGACAATTCGCTGCAATCGTTATCATCAAGGTGATAGTGTATTGATTGTTGGAGATGCTGCCCATGCCGTACCCCCAACTATAGCTCAAGGTTGCAATTCAGCCTTAGAAGATGTAATTGTGTTCGATCGCATTTTGGATGAGTATGATGATGACTATACTAAGGCGATACCACAGTTTACAGCTCGCCGGATACGAGATGCCCATACCTTGAAGAACCTGGCTGAGAACAGTATTCCCATATCTAAAACATTATTCGTACAGTTTGTTTTAAGGCGTAAGTTTGCTAGAACAATGAACCAACTTTTCCCCCAGTTTTTCGCACCATTTTTTTTGGATTTAATAGCCGAAACGACGGTTCCTTATTCAGAAATTTTAAAGTCAGCTAAAGATTGGGTTTCTAAAGTCAAAAAGTCAAATCATAAAATTTTAGAGAGTAGTTACTAACAACAAGATTGTTCGGTTGTTCATGTGGTTTGATCTCAAGGCAAAATATGCGAATTACAATTATAACAGTTGGAACGCGGGGCGACGTACAACCTCTCCTTGCTCTAGGGCTGGGTTTAAAAGCAGCAGGTCACAAAGTACAACTAGCTAGTAATCCTATATTCGAGGACTTTGTTAAGAGCCGGGGTTTAGACTTTGCTCCGGTGGGAGACAACTCTCAAGAATGGGTGAAACAGTTTTTCGCACAAAGCAGTAGAACGAAGTCTGCTTTGGCTAAAAAAGCCATTCTTTGGCGTATTGTTGGCTCCACTGTTGAACAGATGATGACTGATGCTTGGAATTGCTCTCAGGATACACAAGCAATCATTTATTCTCCCCTAACACTGGCTGCATATCATATAGCTGAAAAATTAGGCGTTCCTTGCTACGCAACATATGTAAGTCCAATTACTCGTACTCGTGCTTTTCCTCACCCACTGCATACATCTACTTTCAATTTGGGTGGTATTTACAACAGGCTGACTTATGTTTTTGAAGAACAATTGCGTTGGCAATTGACTCGAAAAATAATTAATCGCTGCCGACAGGAAATCCTGAAATTACCTCCTGTTCCCATTACAGGTTTCTATTCTCAGCAGCAAAAGCAACAACTTCCCCTTCTCCATTGCTTCAGTCCTAGTGTGCTTCCAAAGCCTTCTGATTGGCCCGGGCGGGCATATGTCACAGGATACTGGTTTTTAGATCGGCCCGATGACTGGCAACCACCACAAGAACTGGTAGATTTCATAGCCGCTGGTTCGCCCCCAATATCTATTGGCTTCGGGAGTATGAGCGATCTTGAAGCAAAAGCACTAACAGAATTGGTGTTGAATGCTTTGGTTGAGACAAAACAGCGAGGGATCCTGTTAACAGGATGGGGAGGTTTGAGTAGTATTGATTTACCGGATAATGTCTTCAAGATTGATTCTGTTCCCCATGATTGGCTGTTTCCCCAAATGACGGCGGTAGTTCATCATGGTGGTACTGGTACAACGGCTGCTGTTTTGCGGGCTGGTGTACCATCTATAACTGTCCCTTTTGCTGTAGATCATCCTTTTTGGGGGCGAACGGTGGCTTCCTTGGGTGTTGGCACGTCGCCGATCCTACGCAAAGACTTAACAGCAGAGAAATTAGTTGCTGCAATTCGCACTGCCACCAGTGATGAAGCTATGAAGGCTCGCGCTCGCGTTTTAGGGGAAAAGATTCGTTCTGAAGATGGCGTAGCAAGGGCGGTAGAAATTTTTCATCGCCATTTACCAAATTATTAGATATGAGGATATCTGTATGAAACTGTTTGAAACGACTACAGAAATGGGTCATGAGCAAGTGTTATTTTACCAAGATCAAAAGGTAGATTTAAGGGCTATCATAGCACTCCACGATACCAGCCCAGGAAAAGCTATGGGGGCAACTCGTTTATGGCCTTATGTTTGTGAAGAAGATGCCTTGAGGGATGTTCTGCGTCTGAGCCGTGGGATGACTTACAAGGCGGCTTGTGCGAATATTCCTGTGGGTGGAGGTAAGGGCGTAATTATTGCTAATCCTCAGAACAAAACTGATGAAATGTTGAAAGCTTATGGACGCTTTGTGGAGAGTCTGAAGGGACTTTTTATTACAGGTCAAGATGTCAATCTTTCTCCTAAAGATGTACGGACAATTCAAAGTGAAACCAACTATGTAGTTGGTTTATATGAAAAGTCAGGAGGACCTGCTCCAGTTACGGCTAGAGGAGTTTTGTTAGGGATTAAAGCAGCTGTAGAGTTTTGTTGGCAGAAACAAAGACTGGATGGACTGAAAGTTGCAGTTCAAGGTTTGGGTAATGTAGGTCAAAGTCTTTGCAAGTATTTACACCAAGAGGGCGTAGAACTTTTTGTTAGTGATTTAAACCCGAATAAAACTGAAATAGCAAAACTATTATATGGAGCCAAGGTAGTAGAACCAAGTGAAATTTACTCCCTTGATGTTGATATTTTTTCTCCTTGTGCTTTAGGGGGAGTTTTGAATAGTTTAACCATTCCTTTAATTAAAGCAAAAATTATTGCTGGTGCAGCAAATAACCAACTTGAATATGAACAAAACCATGGGAGTTCAATTGAATCAAGAGGAATTATTTACTGCCCCGATTATGTAATCAATGCTGGGGATTAATCAATGTATACAATGAAATGATTGGTTATGAAGAAGAAAAAGCCTTTGAGCAGCTTTCTAATATCTATTCTACTATTAAAGAAATTTTACTTTTAGCAGATGAACATAAAATAAATACTGGTGAAGCGGCTAGACAGTTGGCAGAACAACGCATACTTGAAAGAAATCAAAAAAAGCCAGTTTAAAATAATTTAATAGTAAATAGGTAAATAGGGAATTAAATTCTGACATGACAGCTAATGAAATTGACCAAGGTACTAATAATGATCTGGATTTGATTGTGCCGGATGAAGAGAATGTTGAAGTTGCTGATCGAGATACAGATAATTCCGATGAAACAGCAGTAGTCCCAAATTTGTATAAGCGTTTATTAAAATATGCCTGTCAGCAAAAAACGTTGTTTTTACTGGCTTTGATTGTAAGTTCTATCACTTCATTTTTGAGTTTCTTTATTCCCCAAATTGGTCGCTATGTAATCGATGTTATTATTCCAGAAAGACAATTTAACCTATTGCCTTGGATAGGGGTTGTTATTTTAGTGATTTCCCTAGTGCAGGGTATCTTTTCATTTTTCAGATTTTACTTAGTAACTTTATTCGGACAAGAAACAGTTGATAGCATCCGTACTGATTTATACAAACATATTCAAGATTTACCAATTAGTTTTTTTGAAAATCGGCGGACAGGAGATTTAATGTCACGACTGGCGAAAGATGTTGATACTATAAGTAATTTACTTTCTGCTGATTTGTTTGAGTTTTTAACTAATAGTTCCGCTTTCGTGGCAGCTTTCACTTATTTGTTTATCAGTGATTGGCAACTAACGCTTTTACTAAGTATTAGCTGGCCTTTAACTATTTTTTTGTTACATAAATTCAACAAAACATTACAGGATGCCTACCAAGCTGTTCAACGGCACGCTACATTGGTTAGTAATCACCTCCAAGATACAATATCTAATATTAATGTTATTAAGGCTTTTGGGAACGAACAGTATGAAGCTAAACGTTTTGCGGAGTATAGTCGTAACTATATCGAGGCTAATATAGGTGCTAGTCGTCTTTGGGTGATATTTTTGCCATTACTGATTGTCCTAAGTAACCTGGGTAGCCTAATTACTTTAGTTTTCGGTTCTTGGGAAGCAATGGTTGAACGAATCAGTATTGGTGAATTAGCAGCTTTCATCACCTACGTTAATCTATTAAATCAGCCGATCAAGCGCTTCAGTAGATTAACTGAAGTTCTCCAAAAAGCGGTAGTGGCGGCTAAACGTATTTTTGAAATTATGGATACTGAACCAGAAATTCAAAACAAGAATGATGCAATTTATTTGAATTCAGTGGCAGGGAGAATTACATTTGAAAAACTGGATTTTGCCTATAAAAATGCTGTCCCAGTTTTACAGAACTTCAATTTAGATATTCAGCCAGGTATGTCAGTAGCTTTAGTAGGTTCTTCTGGTGCAGGAAAAAGCACTGTTGCTAAATTAGCAGCACGTTTTTACGACCCAACAAAGGGGCGAATTTTGATTGATGGAAATGATTTACCAAAAGTAACTCTAGATTCGCTGCGATCGCACATTGGAATTGTCCCCCAAGAAACCTTACTCCTCTACGGTACGGTGCGCGATAGTATTGCATACGGCAAACTAGATGCCACAGATGAAGAAATTGTCGCAGCAGCTAAAGCAGCGAATGCCCATGAGTTTATTATGGATCTTCGTGATGGGTACAATTCAATTATTGGTGAGCGGGGAGTGAAGCTATCAGGGGGACAGAAACAGCGCATAGCGATCGCTAGAGTTTTTCTCAAAAATCCGCAATTTGTGATTTTCGATGAAGCGACTTCAGCTCTAGATACCGACTCAGAGCAGCTCATTCAAGAATCTATGAACCAGCTTTTGAAAGGTCGCACTAGCTTAATTATAGCTCATCGATTATCCACTATCCACAATGTCGATTTGATTGTGGTTTTGGAAAAAGGTCGCATTATGGAAACTGGCACTCATGCAGAATTAATCGCTAAAGGGGGAAGATATGCCTATCTCTATAAAAAACAAATCCCGGACAACATCTAAATTCCAAACTGGTGTACCTCACCTATTTGAGAAATGTTTCATATCTTCATATCTTTACTTTTATTGTAGGGGAATGGTTCGTTGCACCCTACTGGAAAATCAAAGAAGGGAAATAACGTGTCCCATCCTTCTCCTTGGCAAATATTAATAACTAATAAAGAGTCTGGGCGATCGCGGAAATATTCCAGCACATTTTTATAGTGGAGGTCGTAAACATAAGATAATCTGTCAGCATTAAACTGATAAGTTCCGTACACAGCACTCCGTAGTAATCTCCTCAACTGCATTTTACTTTTCTGTGACGGTGCATCGTCAAAGATAGGTTTTTTGCTCCAATGTGCTTCTATTGATTTGAGCCAAGATTCTTTTTCCCGCACCGTCAGAATGAACTTACTATTGGGATAAATTTTATCTAACTGAGCATAATAAGGAGCAACAGTAGTATCAGTAATGCCATCCCAACTATTCAATAAAGAAAACTCGTAATTTCCTGCTATCAATTCTTGCAGAGTTGTTTCATCATTTGGAGAATGAACGACATTGATCCCCAGCATATTTAATGCCTCAGTTAAGCTTTTTGTTCCCGTGCGACTTAAGCCAATCCCAAATACTTTCATCCGCTTACTTCGCTGCCATTTTTTCGGATTAATCTTAGCGGATAATTCCAAGACTTGTTGTAAAGTCAATGCTTCTTTTTCGGCAATATTTAACTTTTCTAACTCCCTCATCGCAATCTGCGGTAAATCGGAAATTAATTGCTCAATTTCTTCTGAGTTTCCTTTAATGAATTTTCGACTGTAGTTGACAGCATAGTTAGCCACAATAAAATCTCGTTCCTCGCTGTCCTCGCTTTGCTTTATCCAATCAGCTTGATTAACTTTTAATTTGTCTTCCAAATAACCTTTACGATTCCTTAGTTCCCTGATAACATATTTAACAAAAATATCTCGGTAATACTGAAAAAAGTCGTGAAAGATTTGAAAATGCTTAAAAGCCTTGCCTTGGTTTAGCTGACGTAGGGCTAAATGACGAGTGCTAGACTCTGGTCGCAGCACGTATTGGCGATCGCCTTCGGGAATTTCTATTTTTTGCATCGTTCGCACTACGTCAATTCTGGTAATATGAACCCCACAATGGATGTGACCTCGGAATTGATCGAGAACGTAACAGTCTACATAAGGAAGGTTATTGTCCTGGAGAAATGGAACCATATCCTCAAAAATCAAACAATCAGCATCCGCAAATACCACAAAATCGCAATCGTAATCTATTGCCAACATTTGCTGCACAGCCTGAGAAAATGGTTTAACATTTTCGATAATATGCACCTGCTGGGGCTGAATGTTTTTCACCGCCAATTCTAGCGCCGCATCCGAGGTTCGTTCTCCGACAGTTCTAAATACTAAGTCTATTTTTTTCATCTCTACACTTCCCACTTAGAGGGCGTTTGAAAAGTCGGGCATATTGTAAAAAAGCTTTCTGAGTATAAGCTGTGAATGAAGAATAAACAGCACCCAGAGAGCAACATGAGTAAAGTATACCCCAGTAACCTGACCCGTGCCGAATATGAATTTCTCAGTGACATAATTCCAGAACCAAAACCCACATCTTGGCTTACCATCGCCGCACTTTTAACGCTTTGACTGTCAATGATTGCCTCAGACGGATTCTTGTGATGTTCCATTTCTATGCGAGTCCAATCCCTGAGAACATCATGGGTTTTGAGCCAAGTACCATCTTTACGCCAGTTACGGATGTGTAAACTGTCTGCCACGGCGGAAAGTCTCCAGGTAAACCCCGCCATCTCACTCCTTCTACCAAAATATAGAAAATCGCGTTCAGGATTGATCACATATCGACTTCACGCTTGCGTCCACCAGTTTTGGCTTCACCGAATTAAGTCACTAATCAATTTACACAAATCATTTAGGCTTGCTATGATACGATTCTTATTGAGCAATTTTGTAAAAGAAAAAGACTCTATGACTGCAAAGATTTTTGGTATTGGGTTATCTAAGACTGGAACAACTAGCTTACACGCCGCCCTGGAGATCCTGGGATACCCTAGCGTGCATTACCCTACAACATGGGAAGAAATCGATCGTTATGATGCAGCTATGGATATCTCCGTTGCCTGTTGTTTTGAACAATTAGATCAGCTCTATCCTGGCTCTAAGTTCATCTTAACGGTGAGAGAGTTAAACCAGTGGTTACAGTCCTGTAAGTACCACTTTGAGCAGAGAATCAATCTAGACGAATTTTCACCAAAAAACAGAGAAATTATTAAACAAAATAGGCTAAAAAACTATGGCACGTTAGTTTATGACGCGGTTCTTTTTCAAGAAGCATATCACAGACATGTACAGCACGTACAAAATTACTTTGCCCATAGACCTGAAGATTTACTAATTATGAATATTATTGCTGGGGATGGATGGGAACATTTATGTTCTTTTCTAAAATGTTCTATCCCTGACCAACCATTCCCCCATAAAAATATAGCCAATGAACCGCAGTTAGATGTGATGAGTCAAAGTAGAAACGCAAATTAATAACAGAGTTTAGGAAACTGGTTGAATTAACATTGCAGCTCATTCAAGAATCTATGAAGCAGCTTTTTAAAGGTCGCACTAGCTGAATTATTGCTCATCGATTATCCACTACACAATGTCGATTTGATTGTGGTTTTGGAAAAAAGTCCCATTGTGGAGACTGGCACTCATGCAGAATTAATCGCTAAAGGGGGAAGATATGCCTATTTCTATCAAATACAATTCCCTGGAAAGATGCTTGTCAATTAACACTTGTAATCTCCGGAATATAACCCTAGAATTTTAATCAACGGAATATCGATTTCACCTATTTTAGGCTGTTGTTTCTCATCAAACCTGACATCTCATGAAAACCCAACCACCAACTCAAGGCGTAATATATTGTGCTGTTGACTTATGGTCATATGTAGAATCTGCTGTAATCAGTGCTTTTGCTCTTCGTCAGGTATCGCCTAAGCTACCAATCATTATCCTGTCAAATCTAAAAAATAAAGAACTTCAAGAGCAATTGTATGAATTTAATATAGTCATTAAACCAATTCTGATCCCTGAAAAAGAGAAGCAGGGTAATGTAATGATATCAAGGTGGACTAAAACCCGCTTGCATACGTTCACAGAGTTTGATGAAACTCTATACTTAGATGCTGATATTTTACCTGTAAAACCAATTGATGAAATTTGGAGTTTTTTACAATTTGCAAATACTGCTCTGACAATTGATCCATATCCGACAATTTCTCAGTTAATTTCTAAGTTTACCCATGTTTCTCAAGTAGAAAGAACTTATACATCAAAAATTTGTGATGGTGATTCTGTTCAGTTTAACGGTGGATTAATACTTTGGAGAAATAATTATGATGGCAATACTTTATTTGAAACTTGGCATAAAGAATGGAGCAGATTTAAACAGCAAGATCAATTAGCTTTGAGCCGAGCAATTCAGGAAACTAAAACTAAAATTGCAGATATACCATCTACTTATAATTATCCGATTCCTTTTCTTTTAAATAGATTAAATATCAGTCAGATAGAAGAAATAGAGCAGCTCAATAAATTAAAACCAGACCTTCCTAAATTAAGGGATATTAAACTTATTCATTGCTATCAATCAATAACATTATATTCAAACATTTTCAAGGAAGTTGCTATAAGATTAATGCCTGATGCCACTGAAAAAGCTTTAAGATGCTTAAAGTCTATCAAGAAATAATGGGAGGGTGAGAACCCCTGGGTTTTTAACCAGGGGATGAAACCCGACTCAAGGGGATTTATCCCTTTGTTTCCCTTAAAGATATCATGACTACAAAATATGGTATAGGACTATAATTTAATTTCTGAAAAATACGTAGGGTGTGTTATACCATAGGGTAACGCACCATGCTGCTAGGGTTTTGGTGCGTTACGACTTTAGTCTAACGCACCCTACCCATACTTTCCAGGGAGTTTGGGAGGAAAAGGTTGTACCAATTTCTGTCGAAGAATAAAAAATGCGATCTACAAGCTGAAGCTAAGGCAAATAGTTTTTCATTTCAACAGGACTAATTTTAGCTATTGCTACCAATGACTCAAGACTGAGTTTATTTCAAAATAGAGTTGAGCAGATATTGCGGTCTTACAGGACACAAACGGAAATATTCTGGCGCTCCAAATATACTACCAAGGGCGGCTTTTACATGGCGGCCATTTATAATAATGTGTTTGCTAGGAGCAGCTTTAGCTTCTGAGTCTTGATACTTAGCCCAAACATAAACAGCACCAGAACTTTCAACAGGATACTGATGCTTCAATAGTTGGTCAACTGTAGATTTAAGATTTTGTTTCGTCACCCTAACTAAAGATTGGATATGATTAATTAAACGCTCATCCTCAAGAATTGAAGCTGAAGCGCACTGGGCAAGTGAACTAACGCAAGAAGCATAACTGGCGCGAAAATTTCGTATTTTCTCTATAGTGCTTTCATCAGAAACAAAAAAACCAATTCTCAGACCTCCCAAACCTAACATTTTGGTCATGGAATCAACATGGATCAAGTTTTGGCTTTGAGATGAATTAATTCTCCCTAAAATAGTAGCTGCTGATTCCTTTGTGCTAGCAAAAACCCGATATACTTCATCCGATATCACTTTAACCTGATAGTCTTGAGCGCTGTCTACTATTCGGTTAAGTTCCATCTGAGATAGTTCTGCACCCGTGGGATTGTTAGGAAAATTCACAACTAAAACAGAAGGTTGGTAACTTGAAATTTCATTAATAATCACATCGGCGACGTTTTTATCTCTGGGATCGTAGGTGCGAATGACTGCTCCTAAAGCTTGCGCCCACATATAATAAGGAGACCAGCCAGGTTTTGGTAAAAGGATTGTATCCTTTGGCTGCAAGCTAATCAAAAAAGCCATCCACAAAGCTTCTTTGGCTCCAGATGTAATCATTATTTGCTCTTCATTAATACTATGACCTGCTTTGAAGAGGTAACTGGCGTATGCAGAGCGTAAGCTTTTCATCCCTTGGGAATCAACATAACCTAACGGTGCTTCTTTCATACTAGTTAAAATTAGCTCTTTAATCCAGTTAGGCTGGTCAAGCTGAATCTCGCCAATAGACAAATCTACGAGGTCTGTTCGAGAAATGTCTGTTGCCACAGATGTGGGATAACCCTTGAAATTGGTTTGAAAACTGGTGAGAATGCTATCGATATATTGATTCATAACAAAAGAGCGATCGCTACACGCCTGCGTAATATAAATTCTCAGTACTATGGCATCAGGTAATACATATTCAGGTTCTCAATTGACCCCGCGAGTAATTCCCGTTCACTCAAGGATACATGAATACGTTCCACTTGTTTACCCTGATAATGAGCATGGACTTTACTTGCCATTTCATGCCCTAACTTATGGATAAAGTTGTTAGCATCAAGTAAATCCAAATGCAAGATTTTATCTTCATAACCTTTACTAAAGGCAACTGTCAGTTCATCACAAGCATCTAATAGTTGCAGAGCCTGGGGTGACAAAACTTTCCTCAGCCTCTGTTGCACATCTACCTGCTGCCATTCTTTAGAGTCAATTTCAGGATAAAGTTTGATGGTGCTATGACCATCTAAGAAAAAATCAAAACCGATGAGCAGCTTGTTATTTACAATCAATGTGCGCACATCTTCCCTTTCTCCATGGAGAGATATTGCTGCTTCCAGCTTTTCTGGATAGTCCTCAATAATAAACCAGATTTTTAACCGATAATTGGCTTTTTCTGGGCGCAAATCGACTCCAGCAGCAATCTTTTTGACTTTGCTCCAGTCAAAGGGATCGCTATAAAATTTCTGGAAGAGACTATAATCTAACTTCGCCCTATCCATTGCTTCCACTGCTCGGAAGAACTCCAACACCCCGTTGATTTCCTGAGGAAAATATTGCCGATCTCGAAACCAGAGGTTAAAGCGAGCAGGATCAAGCTGATCCCCGGCAATTTTGCAAGAACACTCAATTGTGTAACCCCCTGCTTTCTCCACCAAATGCTTGAAGAGTTCCAGAGGATAAATATCTGGGATTTGAAACGCTTGTTGGTGGGCTTCAAGATAGCGTATATTCTTATCGAGATCTAACAAATGCTGAGTCATTATTTGTGTTCCTTTTGATGATTTTTAATTAACAATTCCTGTTGAAGATTATGGTAACCAGAAGGGTTAATCGGTAATAGATATTCGGCAATTAGATTCGGGCCATATCTATGGGGATTAGCCCCCAAGTCAGTCATCAGTTGATCGATCGGTTTAAACATTGACTGAGGTATACATTTGTTAGGATCTATCGAATCATAGGTACTTTCAATCACCTCTAGCATCTGTTGACGGGAAGGTACTTTCAGATTCCCTTTGAGATACTCCGTTAACCAACGAGCGCTCACCTCTGACATTAAAGAACCAAATATTCCGCCGTTGTAGCCATTAAAACCCATCCGAGGAATGTCAGGATGTATCATGTTGCGGTACATTAAAACAAGTCCCCGGTCATCAAGTATCTTTTGGCGGTACTCCGGTGAAAGAAAAGAAATATCTTTACGAAATCCAGTTCCGAAAATCACCACATCTGCCTGCAAACTTTCGCCATTTGCCAGTTTGACACCACCAGGAACGAATCGTGTAATTTCCGTCTTCTGAGTTTTGAGTTTGCCAGAGCGGATGTGTTTGTAGAAGTCTACACTAGATAGCCTGATATACAAACGACAGTTCACTAATTTATCAATGGCTTGTTCGGGACGCATTCCACAACTATCAATACGAAATTGGAGGCGCAGACAAATTTCTACTAGCCGCCAAAAAACCCAGGATAAAGGCTTTGTTATCTGAGACAGTGGATTTTTAGCCCCATGAACAAATTGAGAAAAACGGGATAACACAATATACTGGACGTGGAACAAACCTAAAATATACTCAGGTAACTTCCACTTGGTTTTACGAAAAATGAGAGTGCATTCTTGCGCTTTATCCACAGCATAGGCGGCGATATCAGCAGAGGAATTGCCAAAACCTACGACGGCGACGCGCTTACCCGAAATCACAGAAGCATCGTTGAATTCGCTGGAATGCAACACTACTCCACCATTAGCCTTAAATTCTTCCACACCGGGTAAAGTAGGTATTTTGGGCGTACTGAATACACCGTTACAGACGACTATAAAATCAAAGAAGTACTTTATCTCTGTTATTTGTCCCTCATTTTCATCCTGAAACCTGACGTTAACTTCCCATCCTGGTTGATTGTCAGTCCGTTTTTCAACGTTAATTACATTAGCCCCATACTTAATTCTATCTAAAACACCAAAGTGCTGAGCGTAGGATTTTAAGTAATCCCTGATATGTTCCGCCGTTGGACGCAGCGGGTAAGATTGGGGCATGGGATAGTCGGAAAAAGAGTAGATATTACCGGGGGTTTGAGTAGTCAGTTCTGGGTAAGACCGTGACTTTTCCCAAACCCCACCAAGTCCCTTTTGCTTCTCAAATACTGTAACTTGGTAACCCTCTTCTAAGAAGGTTTTTGCCGTGACCAAGCCAGTTACTCCTGCACCAATGATGCCAACTTGTTTAATTTCCATCCCGCAATTTATTTATAGTAATTGATGGAGCGACTGAAAGTTTTCTTGAATTTTACTCCAATTTTGAGTAAACCTCGAAGCAGCTAAACTCTTGGTAAACCCTCGATCTTGGGCAATTTCATGTAAGAGTTCATCTTCAGGGGAATTAAATTATAAGCCCCAACAGTTTGAGATAGCAGATCTTCTGCTTGAGGAATGTTCTTGTATTTACCTATCTCTGCAATTGCTGTTAGTAATGGTTCTAAATGATAGTCTTGATAGCCTTGGGCTATAGCAGAAAGACACCACAATTCTGAACGGAGATTGCCTGCACTCCGTCCCAGTCCTAAAATGGAAGAGTCTATATATGTTGCTCCTGACTCAGCAGCTGCTAAGGAGTTAGCAAATGCTAGTGAAAGAAAATCATGGGCATGAAATCCTAGGGCAACCTCGATGATTGACCTGAGATGACTATAAATAGCTTTCAGTTGGCTAGGATAGAAAGCTGAACAAGTATCGGCTAAGTAAATCAGGTTTGGAGATAGTTTTTTAACCAGTTTGTCACAGTTTACCTCAAGTTCGTCTTGGCTATATCTTGAGGAACAAACAAGATTGATTGAAATAGATAGACCGGCTGCTCTGGCTGCTGGAATGTGTTTTTCTAACTGCTCCCACCAATTCGGTAAATAAACAAACCTCAATAAAGAAATCCCGGATTGTTTAAATTTTTCAAAATCAGGGTTTTTATTCAGTCCTGTGGGATGGATCATCAGCGCAAAATTGACATCTGGATATTCCGAGGTTAATTCTTGAGCCAGACTTAAGGGAAAATCACTTGTAATCCCTGGTGAATCGATACCATGGATTTTTTGTAAATCTGACATTCCTCCATAATAACCAAGTTCTATGAAAGAAAAACCTGCCTGGACTAGAGCGCGAACAATACACCTAATTGAAGACTCCTGCCATTGAAAATTAACGGCAAAACTTCCATCCCGTAATGTAACATCCAAAAGGTTCGGATTGGGAAACAGAGGATTATGGTTGATTTGAGGGCGAAAAAACTCTGGAACCATTAACTTTTATCCTGTTGGTAGATTATAGCACTTCCTGATGAGCATCCAACAGCTTTTAGGCGCAAGAAATAGAAGAAGTACAAACGCTTTTTTTAACGCTTGCCAAAAACCATCCACTCACCTTGGGCAATTTTTTTGCCTTTGCGGACTTGATCCCAAGATTCCTTGGCTGACATAGCATAGCGCTCGATATCCGATTGTACGGCGTTAAGTATTTCTTGTCCTTCTAATCCTTCACGTCGAGCTGCTTCTACAATGGCGATCGCCTCAGTCGCATAGTATTTAAATTCTATGTTTTTCTCTTCTTCTACCTGAGAGTATCCAGGCAAAATTGTTTCCGGCGCACTCTGAATTTTTACATCAAATACTATTAGTTCGGGAGTATAACCACAAGTTTGATGTAAATTGAAGACTATTTCCAGTGGCACCCGTCCGCTAATTCCGGTTAGGACTCCTCCTCCTTCTGGGTACAATCGTTCATAAGCTTGCTGTAAGCAAATATAGTGAGAACCAAGCAAGTAACTGTCTAAAATCTCCGGCACTTCCTCCTGTTCCCTATCGAAGAAAATTGTTGAATTTATTCCCACTTTTAAATCTACTTCTTGCGGCTTTTGCAGTACAGGAAGGTTCTCGTAAATCAGGGAAAATTTATGTTCCGCTGGAATACAGGAAAGCAAACTACCAACATAATCGTAGATTTTTATTTGAGTTCCCGGATCTAGATTCGACTCAACATTCTCTCGTGCAGCAGCCACAATTTCTGGCAGCACATCTGTAATAGTGACTGAATCTAGGTCAAAGATTTCAATTGCACCTAAGGCATCTAGTCCGTTACCTGTGCCAAGGGCTAAAAAGTCTTTCACGTCCATCTGCAACGCCAGTCTGGCAAACGCTCTAAAGCCACTTGACAGTACAGACTCCTGGCAATCAGCTTCTAGAGGGCAGGTATTTTCATTAAACTTCAGATAAATCGGCCTTCGCACTCGTTTATTCTGATAAGCAGCTAAATACTCGGAAGCATCAAAGTTTTTGACATTGGGAGATAATGAGGTCATGGCTATTTGGAATAGGGAACAGCGAACAGCGAACAGGGGGTAGAGTTTTAGACTATATAACTATAGCACTCTTTTGTCACTCTGTAGAACTAGCGTAGGTTGACTATATACCCGATATAGAACAACCTGTGAACTATCAATTGCCCATCTTTTTTATTCATAACTCCTTTTTTTCCTCCTGTCAGGTGTTCCTCCATATTTTTTCTCTTCCCCATACTTGTGGTCATTTTGACTGACTCTCTTCCGAGGCTATTTTTCACAAATGACTTCCACTGCGCGCAGCTGGGCCCAGCGCTGGGAGGTCAAACCCTCATCTAGTTTTTCCTTAACTTCCAACTACCTGTAATTCCCGACTCTTCAGTGTAACGGCGATACCTAGTTTTTCTTTAACTCCTTTAGGCATAACGTGTAACTACTCACCGCAACAAGAATGGCTTGTTGAGAAAGATAGAAAGAGACAAATACTAAGCCCTCAGCCCCACTAGCGCCATTAATGTCCGTAGCGGGGCGCACCTCTACCGCTGGCAGCACAAATTTCCATTCGCCCAAGCCATCTGCAAAGCATCAAAATTCCCCGGTCCAAAAGCCTGCTGCATCTTGGTGCTGAAAGCTTAGTCTGCTGCAAAGTTCGTGAGATAACCTTGAACTTGATTCCAGATTGGCTGTAGTTCTGCTTGATTGAGTTTCATCTCCCGTACCTCTTTCTTCTGAATGACTTGTATGAATCAATCGTAGCAGAAAAAAACCAGAATATCTCTCGTTAGCGTAAACTTTTGTAAATATTGTGTAAACTTTTGCAACCAAATATTTTTAAAGTTAAGCAAAAAATTAGCAAGCAGCTCTGTAACCCCCTCCCCCATAGCAGCATCGCCCGCCCTCAGAAATCACCGGTAGCCACAGAAAGAATATTAGAGGTGGGAGGTATTCGGTGGTTGTATTCTTTCCTCAAAAACATGTTACTACCGGTTCTTCGGCAAGGATCGCCGGAGCATATCTATTGTCTCGTTCCCACTGGCTATCGCTGGGAACCAGTGCTAGAGGCTTTGCCTCGCGGTGACATCAGTAGGGCCCCTCGCCTTGTGACTGGAGGCAGAGCCTCCGATCTGCGTTCGGTGGCAGAGCCACCAAACGAGGGAAAAACACCACAGTATACTGTAGTTGTTACCTCTGCCGATCAGGGAAAACTTGGGGAGTATTGGTCTGCTCAAGTCCGACATCAACTATGCTGAAGCCGTGATCCAACGAAACGACGAGCAACTGAAACTCCTAGGTTGGGCGGGACGTTCCGCACAAACTCCTAGATGAACGATTAGTTGTAGCTGCTCATCTGGGGTTAGTGCATTGGCTTGTCTCATCAATTAAACTAATTCTTTAGACATTGATTGCTATCCTATCATTTATTTCTCTATCATACCTTAAACAGACCCAATCTTCCCACCGAGACGCTTCTCCATGTCATATAGCGTGTGATAGAAGTACCCGATCGCCATATCCAACTAAGCTTCGGCATCCAGAGGCCCAGTTAATTCTTAGCTTAACGCATCTTTGTGCTTGCTGTCAATAGTTCCTTTGTTGACAAATATTGACAACCCCTTTTTTCTAGCCGAAGATAGTGCGCAGGTGACTGAAAGGCTGTTGACGCCGATCTTCTCAATTACTGTGGGTGGCGCACATCCATGATGCGAATAGCGAATTTAGCATGCGATGGCGATTCAATAAATTATGATTATGGCCGCCACACAATTTGAGACAAACTAGCCAATGAATCAGCAAGTCTATCTGCGGTGGTACGGTCATCTTCACGATAGGGAAGACCCACAATTTGACCGTGAGATTGGGAATCAAGCACTACGTCTAAACCCAATTCACGAATAGAACCTACCTGAAGACTAACTACTCCATAACAATTCCTAAACCTATCAGCACATTCAGATGGAGTGCAGACACTAGCAATTCTTACAGAAAGCCCCATCTCGTTTTTCTTCTTACGTAAATAGTAAGCATTAAGACTCACCTTTCCTGTATTTTCATCTATCCACTGCTTGCGAAGTAATCTGCGCAGCGGAGGGGATTAAACTAAGCCAGGCTGTCGCCAGCCCGACTCGTCTTCAGAACCGGACGTGAGACTTTCACCTCATCCGGCTCCTCGGTTTTCCTATCCCTTTTCCGGGCGCGGCCTTCTATACTGCCATCCATCCTTGTCTTCTGGTGATGACAGTAGTCATGAAGCAGTTGCAGGTTGCCGTAGGTATCTTTACCGCCTAATGATTTCGGTATGATGTGATCTACTTCCCACCTATCTCCATCTCTGAATGTCATTCCGCAGTGGTTGCATTTGCCTTTCTGTCTGCCCATGAGCTTTATTACTCTAGAGCTTATCATCGGGCTTTGCCGCAACCTTTTACTCCAGTACACGAGGTTCCCATTCATCGGGCTAGCTGTCCCTTTCACTTTTACGTGCCGTACTATTTCCGTTTCGGAGTGTAAGATTAGCGGGTGCATCCCAGTTTTGTATTAAGAAACCAGGTTTTTTGGAAAAACCTGGTTTCTGGGCTATCGGTGAAGATACCCGCAGCAAAGGTGAGATGTACCCAGGCGAACGCCCCCTTGGATCCTACAAATAAATGCACATAACACAGAGATTTTGAATTACGTGCGCTACAATGTCATCTGGCCGGGAGGCGAACGCCCCCTTGGATCCTACAAATAAATGCACATAACACAGAGATTTTGAATTACGTGCGCTACAATGTCATCTGGCCGGGAGGCGAACGCCCCCTTGAATAACACAAAAAAGTGCACATAACACAGAGATCGGGAATGGGTGTGGTCAAAAGTAGTTGATAGCTGGATGCAGGCTCCGGGAACCCTCCGCTGCCCAGATGCATGTAAAATAGCCCCTGGCTAGCCCCTGGCTTTGTTCATGTAGCCGGGCCCTTTAGGGTGAGGGCTACCAACGGGTTTTGACCACACCCGTGCATCTCAGATACATGTATAGCCCGCGCGGCGTTAGCCGATTTTTCCGGAACGGTAGAGCCCCCTTCGGCTAACGGGGCCGGGCTTTGTTCCTGTAGCCGGACCCCTCGGCGGAGAGGCCTCCTACCAACGGGTTTTGACCGCACCCTTGCAGAGAGGGGGGAGCCGCTTTCTTAGCCATCGAATCACGCGACCTTGTGAGTCGATAATGGACTGGTTGAAGTTGAAACCGTTCAGGTTGAAGGCCATCGTGCTCACGGGCTGTGAACCAGATACCGGGAGAACAGCCATCCGCCGAACACGCCACCTACACCCAGCGCAACATATAATAAGCAATTTGACTGGCATGTCCTCCTCCAGCAGATCCTCAAACATGCCTTCCCAGGCAGAGCCCGGGAAGGAAAGGAATAAGGTTTTACATCAGGTCGAAAGATTGCAGGTGATCATTAATTGCCTCCGCAGTAGTACGGGTGGCATCCTCGCTTATTGCACCCTCGATCAAAGCCTGATCCTTGAATCCGAGAGCATAGCGCAGTAATAAAATGCCATCAGTTAACGCTCCTGCCGTGCCATTGCCATCTACATCTAACATCATGTCCCCCACTTCATCCAAGTAGGCAACAATTTCTGATGTATCGCGAGTGGCACCTTCACCTAAAACATCTTTAGTCAAAGTCTCTCCCCTGAACCCGAAGAGATAACGTATGGCCACAAGGCTGTCAGTTAACGCATCTATAACTCCATTCCCATCAAGGTCCAGTGTAGGGGAGGTTAATGCAATTGAACTGGGGACAAAGTTGCTATTTGCAGGTAGGTGATCTGGGTTGGCACTAAAGTTGATCTGCGTCCCTTCAAACCCTGGTAGCGCTGTGAAGTTGGCCGTGTAGAGGGTAAGATTAGAATTGTTGGGCCAATTTCCTTCTGCATCTATCCAAGCTTGCAGGATGTATTTGTCTGTGTTCGGGTCGCCGTCCAAACCCCCATTGGTGACCGAATCGTCCAAGACTGCACTTATAGGTTGCGCGCCCAAAGAAAAGTGCTCGGTCAGACCAGTGACTGGATCGAATGCTACTTGAGAACTGTCCCAATGCATGTGAAAGGCTATTCCTGTGGTGGGAGTTTCCGCAGGTTCGGTAGAGTAGTTGACATCAAAGCTGACGCTCGTGTTTGGTTCTACTGCTTTGGTCGGTTCTGAAGGGGTGATTTTCAGCTGAATGACTTCTTCAGGGGCAGAGGTTACTGTTATGTCCTCCTCCGCAACTTTAATTACATAGATATCATCATGGCCATTACTGGTTAAATCATTGTTGCCGTCTCCGTCGATGTCGATGCTGCCCTCGAAACGTCCTGTAGTCCACACATTACCATTGCTGTCGGTGGCTATGGCACGGCCACCGTCACTATCGCTACCGCCGATCTTTAAGGCCTGAACCAAATCCCCATTGCTGGAGAACTTGGCTACATAGCTATCATGAGAGCCATTACTGGTCAAATCATTGTTGCCGTCTCCGTCGATGTCGATGCTGTCCTCGAACCATCCTGTAACCCACAGATTATCATTGCTATCGGTGGCTATGCGGCTGTCATTGCCACCGATATTTAAGACCTTAACGAAATCACCATTGCTCGAGAACTTGGCTAAATAGCTATCAGTGGGAAAAAAATCATCATAAGAGCCATTGGTCAAATCATCTCGGCCGTCTCCGTCGATGTCGATGTTGCCCTGGAAAACTCCTAACACCCACGCATTACCATTGCTGTCGGTGGCTATGTCAAGGCCCAAGTCATGATCCTTACCGCCGATCTGGGAGGCGTTGACCAAATCCCCCTCCTCGGAGAACTTGGCTACATAGCCATCTGTCTGGCCATTATTGGTCAAATCATCTTCTCCGTCTCCGTCGATGTCGATGTTGCCGGAGAAACTTCCTGTAGTCCACACATTATCATTGCTGTCGATGGCTATGCCATGGCCATGCTCATCACCGCTACCGCCGATCTGGAAGGCGTTGACCAAATCTCCCTCAGAGGAGAACTTGGCTACATAGCTATCTCCTTCGCCATTACTGGTCAAATCATTGATGCCGTCGAGGTCGAGGTCGAGGTTGCCGGAGAAACGTCCTTTAGTCCACACATTACCCTTGCTGTCAGTGGCTATGCTCTTGCCCGAAGGAAGATGAGTTCCGTTGATCTCTAAGGCCTTAACCAAGTCCCCCTCCGAGTCGAACTTGGCTAAATAGTTAGCCCCTTTGCTACTGGTCAAATCATTGATGCCGTCTCCGTCGATGTCGATGCTGCCGGAGAAAACTCCTAACACCCACGCATTACCATTGCTGTCAGTGGCTATGCCTGAGCCACTGTCGTAATTACTACTACTGCCGAAATCATAGGCCCTAACCAAATCCCCATTGCTGGAGAACTTGGCTACATAGCTATCGAGATAGCCATTACTGATCAAATCATCTTCTCCGTCTCCGTCGATGTCGATGCTTTCCCTGAAATCTCCTGTAACCCAGACATCACCATTGCGGTCGATGGCTATGTCATTGCCTTCCTCCCGCCAACCGCTACCGCCGATCTGGAAGGCAACCGAAGGTTGCCAAACCTCGTTGATGTTAATGGTCAAGTTCTCCGAGTAACTCAGCCCTTCGGCGTCGGTAGATTGAACGAGGATGCTGTAACTGGACTGAGCTTCAAAGTCTGGGGAACTGTTGATTTGCAGTTGGTCCCCGTCAATGGTGAAGGCAGCGTTATCCGTATCTCCTGCACCCGCTACCAACTGGTAGGTAAAGGTATCCTCTGTATCGGGGTCGGTGGTCGAGAAGGTGCCGACAACAGTGTTGGCTGCGACGTTTTCGTCGATGCTGTTGTTGCTGAGATCGAGGTCCGTGGGAACTTCATTAACGTCGTTGATGTTAATGGTCAAGTTCTCTGAGTAACTCTCTCCTTCCGGATCGGTAGTTTGAACGAGGATGCTGTAACTGGACTGAGCTTCAAAGTCTGGGGAACTGTTGATTTGCAGTTTGTCCTCGACAATGGTGAAGGCAGCGTTATCCGTATCTCCTGTACCAGGTACCAACTGGTAGGTAAAGCTATCCCCTGTATCGAGGTCGGTGGTCGAGAAGGTGCCGACAACAGTGTTGGCTGCGACGTTTTCATCAATACTGTTGTTGCTGAGGTTGATGTCCGTGGGGCCTTCATTAACGTCGTTGATGTTAATGGTCAAGTTCTCCGAGTAACTCAGCCCACCGGCGTCGGTAGATTAAACTCGGATGCTGTAACTCGACTGAGTTTCAAAGTCTGGGGAACTGTTGATTCGCAGTTGGTCCCCGACAATGGTGAAGGCAGCGTTATCCGTATCTCCTGTACCCGCTATCAACTGGTAGGTAAAGGTATTATCCCCTGTATCGGGGTCGGTGGTCGAGAAGGTGCCGACAACAGTGTTGGCTGCGACGTTTTCATCAATACTGTTGTTGCTGAGGTTGATGTCCGTGGGGCCTTCATTAACGTTGTTGATGTTAAAGGTTACATCTTTTTTAAAGATTATGCCCGGCAGGATTTCGGGCATGCCCTGGTTGTTTCCGTTGCTATTGGTGAGGGTGTCCAGGGCGTAAATGGTACTCCCGTGATTGAAGCTCCCGCTGCCACTACGAGAGCTATTTCCCTCAAAGTCGGTGTTATCGATCGTAAGCTTGCCCGAGCGGATGAATATGGCTGCGCCCAGGCCCGCGCCGCTGCCGCCGTCGCCGTTGCCGCCACCGAAGCCGCCTAAGCCACCGTTGCCGCCGCCGCCGCCGAAGCCGCCGTTGCCGCCGCCGCCGCCGCCGCCGAAGCCGCCGTTGCCGCCAAAGCCGCCCCAGCCGGGTAAGGCGCCGTTGCCGCCGTTGCCGCCGTTGCCGCCAAAGCCGCCATAGATGTAGAAGCCGCCGTCGCCGCCGTTGCCGCCAAAGCCGCCACGGCGGCTTTGGCGGTCGCGGTCGTGGCCCATGCTGCCATTATTTTCAGGAATAGGAGTGACGAAATTAGCATTTCCACCCGCTCCACTGCCGTTGCCTTCGCCACCAATGGCGCTATTATGATTGAAAGCGCTATTGGTCACAGTGACCGTCCCGTCATAGATGAACATGCCACCGCCCATGCCTGCTGCCCCGCCGGCGCCATCCCCTCCCTGGGCCCTGCCGTTGCTAAAGTTCAAGTTATAAAAATCGACCTCACCGCTTAAAATGAAGAACAGCCGGTATTTGTCGTCGCCACTAATGGTGTTGTTGTTCCCTTCGATCCTGAGCTGGACATCTTCTTCAATAACGGGTAGCAACCTCTCAAGAGTAATATCTCCCTCGATGTTAATGATGTCTGCCTCACCGTTATTCTTGGAAGCGGTAATAGCTTCGGATAGTTCTGGTTGTGTGTATACGTTAAATATAGCCATAATTACTCCTGATCTGAGAACTCAACTCTTTTATATCGTAGTTTATCACTAGCGACCTTTACTGGCGATCTGGAAGGCCAAGACCAAATCCCCATTGCTGGAGAACTTGGCTACATAGCTATCAGTACTGCCATTACCGGTCAAATCATTCTTGCCGTCTCCGTCGATGTCCATGCTGCGGGAAGGTCCTAAAGTTCCTGTAGCCCACGCATTACCATTGCTGTCGGTGGCTATGCCATCGCCACTGTCATTATGATTGCTACTGCCGATATTTAAGGCCAAGACCAAATCCCCATTGCTGGAGAACTTGGCTACATAGCTATCCTCCTGGCCATTACTGGTCAAATCATTCTTCTCGTCTCCGTCGATGTCGATGCTGCCAGAGAAAGATCCTGTAGCCCACACATTACCATTGCTGTCGGTGGCTATGCCATTGCCATGGTCCCTACCGCCACCGCCGATATTTAAGGCAAAGTAAGTTGGGGTCGAGCCAGGAATCTCAGGTGTCATTAGTTTATGGGTGGTTGAGCAACTGTTCTATTATATTATACCATATTGAACTCTTACCTACAAAACTGACATGCTCCCAAGATTAGCTTTATCCCTTTACTATCCATGAAGTTCCACTGTCTACCGCCTTCGGCTTTCCAGTACTTCTTTGCTACCCATGCGCCGGTTTTATTTGGGTGCCTTCGCTTTGCCCATCCCCACGTTATTTCCCACAGGTAATCAAAATGGCCATTTTGGAACTTCCTAAAAGTCTAGTGTAGCATAGCGAAAATAAATTACCATCATGCCGCAGGGGCAGCGCAAAATCTCCATCTGATGCAAAAGCACTGGTAACTGGTAACTGCTCGCTGGCAAGATTTTGATCTCATCTTCCCAGTTCCTGCATAGCCCGTCGCACGCGGGTTCTAACAGCTAAATCTTGCTCTTCTGCCAACATTTGCTGAAAATGAGATTTGAGAAGCGAGTATATATCTGACTGCTCGATCGCGTAGCGTGCGCGCAGCGCAATCGCCACAGCATTAGCCAGCCCTTGCAACCCCGCAACAGAAGCATAACGTACTACCCATTCAGGATCTTGAGAAGTTCGCAGCAGGGTTTTTCCGACTCGTGCTTGAACTTGTTTCACCTGTGCTGCTGGGATTTTAGACCAGAGTAAATTACCTAAACCTTTAGCCGCAGCACGACGAACGCTCATCGAAAAATCAGTTTCTGCTGCTTCTAGCAATGTTTCTAGTGCTCTGGGGTCGCCAATTTCTGCTAATGCTCTAATGGCCCAAGCTCTCCCGCCATAATTATAGTCATCAAGCAGGTTTAGCAATGGCATCACTGCTACTTCTCCCAATTGCACTAACCCCTCTACTGCTGCTACTGCTGCACCAGGGTTATTGTAGCTGAGGACGGCTATTAAGGTCGGTGCTGCTGACTCTAAACGCGCATCTGCTAAAGCTTCTACGGCATCGATTAAACTATCGGAAGAATCTGCTCGATCGACGGCTTTGATTAATTCGCTAGCTAGGGTAGTCTGATTCATCTGGAAACTTGAAACTTGAAAATATTTATTATAACTGTAGGTTTGGTTGAGGTACGAAACCAAACTCACATTATTTTCTTTAAGAAATAAGTATTTAATTTTCTCTGCCGCTAATTCTCGCAACCAAGTCTGAAGCTGCACTCATTAACGAGCTATCTATTTCAATTTTATACTTCTGCTGCTCTAATATTTTCTCTACCACCGTTTCTAGCTTGGCATTTCCTTTTCTGGCTCCCAAACCGTTAATCGCACATTCTATTTGTCGGACTCCCAAATCTAATGCTGCGATCGCATTATCCACTGCATACCCCCGATCGTCATGACAATGTACTGATACCATCGCATCGTTAATATTGGGAACGCGATTAAAAATCATGGCTATCAGTTGGGAAAACTCTTCTGGTGTCAGCAACCCTAAGCTGTCGGGAATATTAATTGTGGTCGCGCCGCTGAGAATAGCCAATTCAAGTGCTCTACACAAAAACTCCCGATCGCTTCTGGGGGCATCAAAAGCACTCCACTCGACATCATCACAGTAATTCCGGGCTAGAGAAACACTGTCTTTAATAGCAGTTAATACTCGTTCTTCACCAACTTTATTTTCTTTGAGATTAACAGATATATAAGTATGAATTCTGCCTTTTTCTGCCTGTTTAATGGCTTGCCCAACAGTCATTATTTCTTCTCTATCTGCGCTTGCCAACCCACAGATAATTGCTTGCTTAATTATTTGAGAAATCTTGAATATTTCCTGAAAATCCTTTTTATATCTGCCCGGATACCCCACTTCGATCGCATCCACTCCCATCTTTTCTAGCAGCTGAGCGATGCTAATTTTATCTGCAAGATTCATTTGCACCCCAGGAGCAAGTTCTCCATCCCGCATGGTAGTATCAAAAATAATCACTTTGTTATTATTAGTTACCATAATTGGGATTAAAGTAGATTATCCATCAGGTTCATCAGATGGATGGCTGTCTCAGAGAGGGTGTCAGATGCTTGGTTTTTGACATGATGCTCTAAAAGTCCTTTCAGAGAAATTAGCTTGAGACTGTTTTCTGCTAATGTTTCCGCGATCGCCTCTGCTGCAGGCAAATACCCGATCGCCCCCAAGTCCGAAAGGACCGCCCGTCGCAGTTGCAGCTTTTCCCCTGCCAAAGCTGCCACCAGGCGATCGCCATATTGCGCCTCACCCGTCAGTTGATACATTGCCCTGGCGGCGCCGTACTGTTCCAGTTCTAGAGGATGTGCTAGAAATGGTTCAATTAGCGGTATTGCTTCAGTCGCCCCCAACTGGCCTAAAGCTTCGATCGCCCCATTGTAGGGTTGAGCTAAGTGAGGACATCCCGGTATCGGCATTGCCGAAGCTAACCCGCCTTCTAGCAGTTGCATCAGCTTCGGAACACAGCTGATATCTCCCAACATTCCCAAGGACTGGGCCGCTTTTTCCCGCACGTAAAAATCCTCGCAGTCCAAACACTCAATCAGTGCAGGCACTGCCGTTTTATCTCCCAGTTTTCCCAGCGCCGTTGCTGCATTTCTGCGCAGGGGATATCCTCCCGACTCTGTCCGGTCCTCTTCATCTTCTAAAGCCGCAATTAGCTCCTCTATTGCCTCCGGCCCATTCACTCGGAATTTCCCCAGCCACCAGGCAGCATAATAGCGATCGCCCCTATCTCCTGTTTTGAGATTAGCGATCGCCTTTTCCACCGTTAAAGACTCGCCATCTTCTGGAGAAGGCAGTAATGAGCCGACCGACTGCGCAGGTTCGTACAGCATCTGTTCTCACATCAGTAGACATAAACATAAAATTGCCCGGAAAAGTCAACAACTGCTAACTCTCAGCTGGCAGCTGTTTGCCTTTCCGGGCTACACCCGCTACTTTTCTAGCTCAGGGCGTTGATCGCGTAGTCGAGATAGTTATTCGCCTCAGTACCTGGCTGACCACTTATACCGTGGTTTGACTTGATGTACTTCAGCGCTTCGATGTACCAGCTGGGAGACAACTCGAACGTCTGGTTGATTTCATCGATACCAGCAAGCAGGTACTCATCCATCGGTCCTGTGCCTCCAGCCACCAAGCAGTAGGTCACCATCCGCAGGTAGTAGCCAATGTCGCGAGCGCATTTCTGCTTACCTACCGAGGTAGAAGCATAGGTTGGTCCTGGCATGGTCGTGGTGTAGGGGAATTTGGTATACACCGCTTGGGCTGCCCCATTAATCAACCGGTCTGCATTGGCGGTCAAGCTTTTTGCTGCTTCTAAGCCAGCCGACGCCCGCTGGAATCGACCAAAAGCGCTTTGGATTTCTGTGTTGCTTAGAAACCGACCTTGTGAATCTGCGGCAGATACTGCTTCTGTCAGAGGTGTCTTCATTGTTGAGTTTTTCCCTTAGTTTTACAACTTGTTCAATGCTTAGTCAAGAATGGAATTGCGCTCAGAAAATACGGAATTCTGTTGTTTAGGCAACCGCACCTGCGGCGCGATCGAAGTAGGTAGCAATTTCCGCCATCAGGGCGCTGCAATCGCCAGGGGTAATTCCGTTCCGGTCATTTGCGATCGCGATCGCCGCTTCCTTCATCTTTTCTACCCCTACTGCCACTGAAGCACCTGGTGTACCTAGTGCCAAGTATGTTTCCCGCAGACCATTCAGGCACCGGTCTTCCAGTACGCTAGCATCACCTGCAAAAATTGCGTAGGTTACATAGCGCAGGATGATTTCCATATCCCGCAGGCAAGCTGCCATCCGCCGGCTCGTGTATGCGTTCCCACCAGGAGCAATCAACTGGGGCTGTTCGGCAAACAGAGAACGAGCCGCATTAGCAACGATAGTAGAAGCGTTGCTGGTAATCCGGTTTACCGCATCCATCCGCTTGTTGCTGTCTGCCACCATAGCTCCCAGAGCGTCCAGCTGGGCTGTGCTCAGCATTTCGCCCCGGGCATCAGCCTGAGAAATCACCTTTGTGAATGCATCGTACATTGATTTATACTCCTACTTTACTTGGTTTTGATTTTCTTGGGTGTTTTATTGAGCGCGAGTTCAGTGCTCCTCGGTGCAACCCTTCGCGCAGCGCAGCCATTGACAGACAATCGGCACCAACCGTTGCTTTTCTCACCTCCCCCTTGATATCCACTACTGGACGATCTATAGGTTTGTTAAGAAATCTCAGACTACTTCCTTTTTTCTGAGAAAGCACTTACTGCTTGTCTAGATCGTGTTTTCCTGTGCCTTTGCCTGTCCTCATTACCCTCCACTTTTCTCTTATACAATGATGTCGTGCCCTTATTTGTTACATATTGTTAAGATTTTAAATTTTTGGTTTTTGAGCGCCGCACGAACCTCGCCAAACCTTTGTCACACGGCAACTACAGGCAATCTCCCTGTCATCTACCTGCTGTTAAAGGCTGATCAGGCCCCAGGCCGCTAACGCTACCGCGATCGTTCCTCCCGCCAACAGCACGGCACCGGTTATTGTAATCACCTTTCCAGCCAGACGAGCCGCTTTTGGATAAGGGGGCTTCTGCCACTCCCAAATGTATGTTTTGACTTTGGCTTGGAAGTATCCCAGTTGCTCCAGTTGCTGGCGATAGTCCTCTCCATAGCGTGGCATCCGAGCAAAGGGCAACTCTCCTCGATCCCGCTGGGGCAATATCCGCCGCCGCTGATATGGTACTGTCTCGTCCCCAAAGTTTTGCTGGTACTCCTCGCTATTTAGCAAGGCATCGATGAACCCTGGCAGCCCTTTGGTTGCCAGTACAATTGACCAGGCTAGCTTCTCCCGATCGTCATACAGTTCCCGCCCCAGGATCCGCTGCACGCACATCTGGACAAACCGGTAGTTGTTGTTGCACTCATAATTGCGCCGGCGGAATGGATCGGAAGTCGCCAGACCCAGAATGAATTCCCGCACTGTGATCTGACCAAATCTCAGCTGAGATTCTAAGAATGTTTGCCGGTTCCTGGTCAGCAACTGTTGTTCGTTAAATATCTGACGATAGCCTGCCCAGATCAACTGATCCATGTCTGTACCTGCTAGCAGGTTTTCGGCTGTGTAAATTCTGGGCTGCTCATCTCCTGGTATTTCATATCCCGCTACCCGCTGGTTTTGGCTTGATGCCGGATAGCTGAGTAATGGAATTGCCAATCGATCACCTCCTTCTGTACATTTACTTATTTTGTTCTTCCTTAAAGATTAAGCGCTCGAGTTCATATAAGTCTTGCTTTTGTTACAAATCTTAAAAAAAGTTGAACTTCTGTAATCCTTACGCTACCGGTTGACTAGCAGAGTCGCCTCAACCTCCATTAACCCACCTCTGCCAGTTTTTTCTCTAAGTCAAACAGGAAGCCGTGGATGTATTCCTCGGTCCATTCGATGCCATAGAAGCGGGTAAACATCCCCCGTGCTGGATCCTTCTCGGCTCGATAGCGCAGGTAGCGCAGTTGCGCTTGCTTAATCTCTTCTAGATGCTGCTCGTCAGTGACCGGTTCTGCCCGGTCCACAAAATCTAGGTAAGCCTGGAGATAGTCACGGAAGGCAGCAAATACCCGCGTTTCCACCACCGATGTTTCTGTAGGACGAGTCCAGAGAAATGCTGGTGAGAAGAATGGTTGAGCTTCTGCTGGAAAGTCGCCTCCCCAGGGCAGGTGTAGTTGATGGGCTTGGAAAATTGGTAGGATCGGCTGGGTATACTTTTCCTGGTATGCCGGCTCATCCCGAAACAGCGGTTGCATATCTAGGGCGATTAGGTGTCCCCCCGGTAAGGTGACTAGGTCCGCCCCGAAAAAGGGCAGGTCATATTTGAGATGGGGGAAAATTACAAAGTTCAATACCTGTAGGGCCTTTCCTCCCTGGACGTGGGCTGCTCGGATTTGCCGGAGCTTGGACGTGGCAAATGCGTGACTGGTGGTGAGCACCTCTGATTGCTTCTTCCCCTTTCCGACTGTCGCCTGCTTGCGATCGAACCCTTCCGGGATAGGATAGGCTGTCAGGGTGAGTCGCTCTTTCAGGTAGGCGATCGCGTGATCTAGGAATTTCTGATATAGAGTCATTTTGACATTGCTGATTTATGCTTACCAGTTCCCGTTAATTGAGAATTCACCATGCACTCGAAGGCAAGTCATTTTTTGCTGCTGACTGCTAATGGCTTGGCATCTGCAAACAAGAACTCATACAGGAATCGTTCGGACCACTCGTGACCGAAGTAGCTGCTGAATAGACCTGATGCTGGATCCCTTTCTGCACTATATTGGTCGTAGTCTTTCTGTGCTTTTACGATCCGATCAATGTCTGCGGTATCCGTCAACGGTTCTGCTTGATCCAGCATTTGCCAATACAAATTTAAGTAGTCTATGTATGCATCCATTAGCTTAGTCTGCACCGTCTCCGCATCGGTTTTTGCAAATAGCAAATATTTGGAAAAATACTGATTTGCATCGTAAAACTTCATTTCTAAGTTCTGCACTAAGTCGTTGTGCCGATCGCGCACTGCTTTCATCGGTTCTATATATTTCGCCTGATACTTTGCATCTCTAAACAAGGGCTGAAAGTCTAGTACCACGATAATTTTCTTTTTGCCGAAACACAAGAAATCTATCCCTAACAAGGGGATATCGTAACAGTGGGCCGGATAGATCACGCTGTTAAATACTTGCGCTGCGGCCCCCCCATCTATGTAGGTATAGCGGATTTTACGTAGTTCGGGGCATTGGTAACACCAACTCTGTATTATCGCTCCTGTTTGGCCCCGATCGCTTTCCTGACGTTCCAACCCTGGGGGTATTGGCTGGCTTTGTAAATCGAACCGCCGAAATAGCTCTGTTTCTAAGTGTTCCAGGAATGGTCTGTACATAATGGTCCCTCGCTTTGCCTTAACTCTCCCTGATGATAGACTGGATCTATGCGGCCTGTCTCCTTGGCGATCGACAAAGAAACAATCCTTAACATTTGACCCCCCAATTCGGGCAGCCAGGATAATACACCGGTGGCGAAATGTGCTATGGGAATAGTAGGAAAATTTATTTCATGAATGGCAGCAACTTGTATTTTTTGGCTTTCCGCATTTTTGCTGAAAAATTAAGCAGTAAACTTAGTTAATGTTTAATATAAAAATAACCGCAATTATTTGCCCAAAAAGTAATAATATACTCCGTTATTTAAGCATGGCTATTCTCGGGCAAAGGGTAGATGAAAGCATTAGAAGCAGGGCTAAAAAATTGGAAAAAATAGGAAGAAAACCTGTTGATGCCACGTGGCCGGGGTTGGGCAGGCTTGGGGCGATCGCTTAATGGATTGCGATCGCCGTTTGATTAAACCCTGTCGCAGTTAAGGAACTATCGCGGGTTTATGCCTTAGTCTCTGCCAAAGATCAAGCGATCGCCTTGCGGGATTTCGATGTCTCCTGGTCGCTCGATGTCTTCTGGGAGCGCTAGTCGCACGTTCCCAGGCTGCGCCGTGGGAACGAGGAGAAGACATCGTATTCGCACTACCCAGGAGACATCTTCGATGCACAAGTGGGGTCGCACGCTTCGGGAACCCTCCGCTACTCGCCGTACCCCTTGTCGCGCATCAAGGTCGCATTTTTTCAGGCGATCGCCGCCACTTTCAACAAACAAACCTCCAGCAGTGGGGGCCAAAAAGCATATTTAGATTTAGCAGTGAAGGAAATAGTCTCCGAGGCGATCGTTCCCAGGGAGTTATAGATCTCTTAGCGGTGGCCGGTTTAAACAGTAGGGCTCTTTCTATTTTATCCGATGAATTTCTAGCAGAAGTGCGAGGAATAGCAAAATTTAGCCCGGGAGATTTTACTGAGATTAATTCAAGATCGGATTAAGGAACGAAGCAGCCAAAACATAGTCGAATCTCGTTCCTTTCAGGCAATGTTAGAAGATGCTTTGAAACCCTAAAAACAAAGGGCGATCTAAACCGCCCAATTAAGTAAGTGTGCATAATTAAACACAGTTAACTTTTGTTAAGTTTGCTGAAAGCCTCTCCCAGAATGAGATTCAGCTACTTTACATTTCTTAACATAGGCTAGTTTATTTGCGCCTACCTGCTTAATCGACGAATTAATCCAGTTAGTCAAAGATCTTAGCGCCGCCCAAAGAAGAAGTCGCATGATGCCTTGGCAGTCAAAAATAGTAGTTCAAGTCTTAGGAGACGAGGCGCTTAAGACTATTACCAGTCTCTTATTTTTCCTTGTTCGGAGTCGATAGATTCTCCAAATCTGGGAGTTTTACCAATTCTTTAGAAGCTTCCTTAACAGTTATAGGCAACTGTAGGGGTTGTGGTTGTTCCTCTAGCAAGCAACTGGCCACTGGCAAGATTTGGTCCAAATCATCTAGGGGTCTGGGAATCACCGTTACCGCATTCAACTCGCCTATTCGTTTCGCTTCATACACCCCCGCTTGCACTGCTACAGCCACATCTGCTACAGAACCTCGAATAATCGCAGTACATAAACCATCCCCGACCGTTTCAAAAGCCGTCAATTCCACCTCAGCTGACTTCAGCATCGCATCAGCTGCTCCCACCATAGCTGGAAAGCCCCGCGTTTCCAGCAGGCCCAAAGCTTGCTTGCTAACTCGACTGTGACGGTTCTGTTGAGCCAGCTCGATCAGCCGAGACCCGATCGGGAAAATTACTTCCAAATTAGGGAGCGGTCGCGGAATCACCGATGAAGAGACTAGCATACCAGACTTTTCCGCCTTGCGAGCACCCGCTTCCACCGCTAACCTAATATCAGCAATTCGACCCCGGACGAGGGTCGTGCAGTAACCACTGCCAATTTTTTCAATCCCCACCAAGACTACCCCAGATGCTTTCACCATCGCGTCCGCCGTATCAATTATCGCCGGAAAGCTGCGGGTTGATACCATACCCAGAGCACTTTGCTTGAGACTTTCTAGTCTATTCATCTAATCCGTTCAACCAGGACACATTCCTTCTTACTCCATCATATACGCTACCATTTTCAATCTGATGATGAACAAACAGCAATCTACTAGCTAAGGGTAGACCCGGAGGCAGTAGCTCGATCGGGTCAAGAACGCTTACTCCAGGATTTATTATGGGGAAACAACGTTCCCATCAGTTCATCTAGCTGTTCTTGCCCATAAACTATAGCTTGATTTTCAGAAGCTTCTTCTGATGCTAGCGGCAGATCGGCCTCCTTGGCTGATGGAGTATCACTGGTAGAGTTATTATCTACCGGTGTTAGGGCAGCCCCTTCCTCTTCCATGCTGCGCCCAGGAGACATCGAAGGCTTGGGGGTGTTAGCAGAGGCATTTCGCGCTACCGCCGAGTTGATCGACGCCTGCACCGCTGGAGTATTGACTATAGGATCCTTCGACCGAGTTTCTGGCTTGGACGACGCCGACTCAATGCTTGCTACAGTATTGACGATCGATGTGCGAGGGGTAGTTCGATTAGAGCTCCCCGAGTACATCGAAGCCCCTTTGATCGCAGTATACTGTGCCAACTCCGTGACAACATATTTCTCATCTTTTGATTGCTCATCTTTTGATAGTTTGCGACTGTCCTCTCCCAGCAAGGAGCCTGGAGGCACAACCTGTCCCTGTTCAATGTCACTATTTATAATCGTCGTCATCGAGCCCACACAGGCATTAGCTCCAATCTTGCCCTTCCCAACTATGAGCACGCCCGCCCCCAAAGAAGCCCCCGACTCTATTGCCACAGTTCCTTTGCTCCCATGCACTATTGTGCCCATGCCTATACAGACACCCGCTGCGATGATAATCCGACTATCCCGATCCGCCTGCAGTAGCACCCCTGGCGCGATCGCCGCGCTCGGATCTATCAAGACATCGCCACTCACTTTATACTGAGAGTTTTTGAGCGGTTGCAGTGGCGGAAAATACATGATTATTACAACCTAATTTGGTGTTTAATATCTCCGCAAGAGTGAAGTTTGAACTGTTTAAGGCGCTCAGTAAAAAGCATGAAGGAAAAAGCATATCATGCATCGATGTCTGAGGGGTTTTTGCATCCCGATTTTTCCGGAACGGTAGACATCGAAGTCTTCACACTGCATCCTTTCTACTTCACAGGTTCATCACTTCACTCAAGAGGAGTGTTTTTCTTATGCAGGTCGTTGGATAATCATCTCCACCACCCGCCGTTTCGCTTTCGTGTCAATGCCAATCAAGCGCACGTACTCCCCGCTATGCTCCGTCATACATCCTTCTAGTGCCGCAATCACATCTGACTCCCGCTGGGACTCGATCGGGCTGCAACTCTGCCAAGAACTTGTCTTGAATCGGCGCTTATCCGCATGTTCCGTGCCAATCTTGTGCCCTTGAGCGAGAATATTGTGCACTTGCTCCAATGCTTCCGGGCTCAACTTGCTATCCGATGCTAGTGCTTGGGAGCTGCTGTTGGCTGGGGCCTTCGATGCGGGAGCATCCGGTCGCTGGATAATCTCCTCCAACACTCGCCGTTTCGCCTTCGAGTCAATGCCAATCAAGCGCACGTACTCCCCCACATGTTCCGCCATGCTCGCTTCCACTGCCGCGATCGCCTGGGACGCATTTGTTGCTGCGATCGGCGCTCCACTCTTCCAAGAACTCGTCTTAAACCGGCGCTTATCCGCATGTTCCGTGCCCACCTTGTAACCTTGAGCCAGTAGTTGGCGCACTTGCTCCGCCATTTCGGCAATTAAGCCACTACCATTTACCGACTCTATTGATGCTGGCTTGCTGTAGCTGCTAGACCCCGTGGTAGTTGTTGCTACGCGACCCTGCGGTTTATCATCCGGTCGCTGGATAATTTCTTCGAGTACCCGCCGTTTCGCCTTTGAGTCAATCCCAATCAAGCGCACGTATTCGCCGCTATAATCCGCCATATAAGCGGACAGAGCTGCAATCACTTCCGACTCCCGCTGACTCTCAATGGGAAGACAACTCTGCCAGGAACCCGTCTTAAACCGGCGTTTATCTGCATGCTCCGCGCCAATTTTGTAACCTTGAGCCAGTAGTTGGCGAACTTGATCCATTATCTGATTGCTTAAACCTATAGTTTGTACTGTCCCTTTGCCATTGAACCCATTATCCGATTTACCCAGCTCGTCTCGTACTTTAATGATGCAGCTAACATCATCTGCACAGCGATAACCGGTGACCAGGGCATCATTAATTCCTACCACGTGACGGGCAAATTTTGTATCTGTCTCTGTCACGTCTGGCAAGCGGTCAGCTTGCTGCTGATTTGTAATCACCGAACCGCTAGGCACGTACTTGCCAGGGGCAATTTCCACATCTTGGATCAAGGCATGCATCATCACGATGCAACCATTTCCCACTCTGGCGTTAAACACCGTCGAGCGAAAACCAATAAAGCAATCATCGCCTACATATGCTGGTCCGTGAATCAAAGCCATGTGGGTAATCGAAGCATTCTTGCCAATCCAGACAGAATACCTCTTGCCGTCATCTCCAACTACCCGACCTTCTTCTAGACCGTGAATCACCACGCCATCTTGTACATTCGTTCCTTCGCTGATCTGGAAAGGGTTGCCTTCATCCGCTCGAATCGAAGTCCCAGGCGCTACCAGCACGTGCGCACCAATGTAAACATCTCCGATTAGGTTAGAGAACGAGTGGACGTATGCCGTTTCATCTATCTGCGGCTCCGCCAATTTTTTTGACCAGGGGGTGGGGGAGCCGCGTTGCTGCGGACTACCATGAGTTAATTCCTCCTTTCTCTCACTATTCCTTTGTCTTTTTGTTTGCGATTGCGCGAGCGCATGACCGACACTTAGATTCTACTCCTTGACGATCGCCCTGAACCCATAACGAATGGGAGCATGTCGGGCTAAGTCAATAAGTATTTTTGCTCGCAGACAATTGCCTACTATAGGGAGCGCTGACCACTTACAACTGACCACTTACAACTGACCAGATCGGTCATTGGTCTTTTTTGCTATATATGGGGCGATTTTCCACTGTCACCGTGTCTATTATCGCCACCACCATAGCATCGATCGGACGCTCTTCACTTCCTTCTACTTTTCTAGCGGCACTGCCACGACTAACCAGAACCCATTCATCAAAACCCGCTCCCACACTAATGTCTGCTGCCACCTCGTAAGTCGGCAATAGTTGTCCCGACTCATCTATAAACTGCAGCAGGAGTAGCTTTGCCCCTCTGAGACTCGGATCTTTTTGGGTACTGACTACCGTGCCCCGCACTTTGGCAATTTGCATTTATTCTCTTACTGTCTGGAAGGGCGAATTGCGTTCGTACTCTCAGCGAACTGCTGCACGTCTTCCGTGTAGCGAATGGGCAGGACGTACTCCAGGTTTTCGTGCGGACGGGCAATGATGTGGGTTGACAGCACCTGTCCGCCGTTAACGCGCTTGATGTTATCTACCCCAGCTGCTACAGAAGCTTGCACTTCCGATACATCCCCCCGGACTATTACCGTCACCCGACCACTACCGATTTTTTCATATCCTACCAGGGTGACCCGGGCCGCCTTCACCATCGCGTCTGCTGCTTCCACTACCGCTGGAAACCCCAATGTTTCTACCATTCCAACTGCAATTGACATTCTGTCACTCCTTGATTTTTCTCAGACCACCGATCCTTTATCACCTTTGATGCCGTCGGGATTGCTAATCGCACTGTCCCCGCCACGTGGTAAAATCGCACATCGGTCCCTAGTAGCTGCGGAACTGCTCCACCGCTTCCGTGTAACGAATCGGCAAGACATACTCTAGGTTTTCATGGGGACGGGCAATTATGTGGGTTGACAGCACCTCACCGCCATTCACCCGCTTTGCTGATTCTATCCCAGCTGCCACAGAAGCTTGTACTTCCGATACATCTCCCCGGACTATCACCGTCACCCGACCACTGCCGATTTTTTCATATCCCACCAAGGTGACGCGGGCTGCTTTCACCATTGAGTCTGCTGCTTCTACCACAGCCGGAAACCCTTTTGTTTCAATCATTCCAACAGCGATTGGCATTTCTGTTCTCCTGTGTTTTGCGTTCGCGTCTGCTTGTGCCAGCTCCCCGGGTAACGACCCCTCCGCTAGCGGGTCGGGATTTTTTCGGTAGACATCTCTGACTACTATGAAGCCAAAGCTGGAATTCGCTTCTTTTTATAAGCATATGGTCTTGCTGACTCTTAGCGCAACATAATTATACATAATATCTTTTAATTTTGCCGATTATTTTTGTTTATATTTTTAATATAATTAAACCTTTATTAAAAAAACTTCATATACAGGGAAGTACCCACTTTAACTAAGTTTTTACTTATGTTATGGTGCGGGTGGCACATTTTGGGGTATAAGAAACGAGAGTGGCAAGGCTTCGCAAGAGCAGAAACCACTTGATCTTGAGGCATAGCCGCGTGCGCAGGCTCCCGGCCCCCCCGCACTCGCACTACCCGGGAGATCCTTCGGGAGCCAGCACTCGCACTACCCGGGAGATACTTCTTTTCGCGCGTAGCCGTGTGCGGTCTCCTGGGAGCGCTAATCGCACTACCCAGGGGATACGGAACTCGCACTACCCGGGAGATCCTTCGGGAGCACGCTCCGGGCCACCTCCGCTGCGCAGTTTGGCATTTGCGAATGGTACGGGGCTAATTGCTAATTGCTCGGGGCGAAGGTCAAAAGGGGCAATTCTCCTCGTTCTCTGGGGACCGCCAGGGAACGCAATTCTCAATTTACAAATCTGAGATGCGCCCATTCAATCTTTTTTATGCTAACGATGAATGAATTTTTGATCGCCAATAGTTGGTGGATACCTTTATATGGGTTAATAGGTGCGATCTTGACCCTGCCTTGGTCCACGGGAACTGTGCGTCGGACAGGACCGCGACCAGCTGCCTACTTTAACCTCTTGATGTCCTTGGGGGCGTTTGTGCATGGTTCGCTGCTGTTGAGACTTACCTTGAACCAGCCGCCAGAATATCTCACATTCCACTGGTTAACCGCAGCCGATTTAGACCTGTCTTTGACTCTGGAGGTCTCATCGGTAAGTGTGGGAGCAATGGAGTTAGTGACCGGTTTAAGTCTGCTAGCTCAACTTTACGCCCTGGGGTATATGGAGAAGGACTGGGCCTTGGCGAGATTCTTCGCCCTGATGGGATTTTTTGAAGGGGCCATGAGTGGCATAGCTCTGAGTGACTCGTTGTTACTCACCTATGCCCTGTTGGAAATGCTTACCCTCTCTACTTATTTACTGGTGGGGTTCTGGTATGCCCAGCCCCTGGTGGTGACGGCGGCACGAGATTCCTTCTTGACGAAGCGGGTGGGAGATATATTACTGTTGATGGGGGTGGTGGCCCTGGCAACGGAGGCAGGAAGCCTGGACTTTCTGGATCTGTATGACTGGGCGGAAACGGCGGATCTAAATCCAGTCTTCGCTACTCTCTTAGGCTTGGCTTTGATCGCTGGACCGACGGGTAAATGCGCTCAATTCCCCCTGCATCTGTGGTTAGATGAGGCGATGGAGGGTCCTAACCCAGCCTCGATCTTGCGGAACTCGGTGGTGGTGGCTTGTGGGGCCTACGTGCTGATTAAACTTCAGCCAGCGATCGCTATTTCCACCGTGGCATCGGCTACCTTAGTCGCGATCGGGACTGCAACTGCCATAGGGGCTTCCCTAGTGGCGATCGCTCAAGTTGATATCAAACGCGCCCTCTCCCATTCCACTAGCGCCTATCTGGGACTGGTGTTTGTGGCGGTCGGCACCCAATGGACGGGTTTTGCCCTGCTGTTGCTTTTGGCTCACGCGATCGCCAAGGCCCTGTTATTCATGAGCATTGGCTCCGTAATCTTAACCACTAACAGTCAAGATATCACCGAAATGGGCGGCCTAGCATCCAAAATGCCAGCAACAACCACTGCTTTTGCGGTCGGTACGGCAGGGTTGATCGGGCTACTGCCTCTGGGAGGCTTTTGGGCAATGCGCTTAGGAGCTGACGACTTGTGGTATTATGAGCCAGCTCTGATAGCAGTCTTACTCTTGGTCAACGCTTTAACGGCTATTAATTTAATCAGGGTGTTTCGGCTAGTGTTTTGGGGTCCCACTCAACCTAAGACTAGGCGATCGCCAGAGGTGGCTTGGCTAATGGCAACCCCGATGGTAACCTTGACGGTAGCCACCCTCCTATTTCCATTGCTACTGCAACGCTTGTCGTTGCTGCCTAGTTGGGAGTATATTAATCTGCCAGCAGTGATGCTGATCGTCTCCTCTGGTGCGATCGGCTGTGCTGTGGGCGCCAGGATTACTCTCCAGAGGAGTTTGTCCCGATCGATTATCAAGCCTTTGAAATTCGTCCAAGACTTACTGGCCTATGATTTTTACATCGATCGGCTTTATGAGGTGACGGTGGTGTTTGCCGTCAGTCTGCTTGCCAAAACCACTGCTTGGTTTGACCGCTATGTGGTGGATGGAGTGGTGAATTTGGTCGGTCTGGCGGCTATTTTTGGCGGTGAAGGCTTAAAGTATAGTGGAGCAGGTCAGTCTCAGCTTTATGTTTTGACTATCCTGCTGAGCCTGGGGTTTTTAGTCACTCTCATGGGTTGGTTTGTCTATTTCCATCCCTGAACGGGCCGTTTGTAGTAAGCACTCAGAGTGCTTACCGTTTGTAGTAGGCACTCTGAGTGCGGGTATGGCCAAAACTAGTTGGTAAAGAAAAGGTAAAATTATGGCGATTTCACTGGTTGATAAGCGACTCCCGCCCGGCTTTGTATTATCAAGAATTACAGGTAACACATTTTTGGGTATTACAAGCGCTACGATGTAATATATCGCTTTTGTATTATCAAAAATTACAGGTAACACGAAAGAGTATTACGTGTATTACTGGATCGCGGCCTTGTATTATTAATGATTACAAGTAAGTGCAATTCGTTTAGCGTAAACTTACTTGACACGAGTCAAGAAGCGAGACCGCTAACAGGGTTCCATTAGCCCTGATAACTTCTAGGTGATGGTGTTAAGCCATTACTGATAAAGGGAGGCGCATTGAAAGCTATCAATACCTATTACAACAAACAGAAGGCTAAAGTTCAGTCTCAGTTAGAAAAGTGTCATGGGTCAAGTCCAGTAGAAGACTAGATGCCTTGACGCCGAGTACTACCGAGTACTGCCGAGTGGATAACTATCTTCATACGACCAGCCGCCGAGTTGTTAATTGGTGTTTAAAGCATGGCATCAATACCTTGATTATCGGCAAGAATGAAGGCTGGAAAAATGGGATAAACATAGGCTTGAAGAACAATCAGCAGTTTGTGTCAGTCCCCCATGCCAGACTGATAAATCAGATTGTGTATAAAGCCAATTTAGTAGGCATCGAAGTGATACTGACAGAAGAAAGCTATACCAGTCAGTCCAGCTATCGCCCAGTACTGGCAGGATCTGCCGTTGCTATACCCATGTAGAGGATGACAGTTGGCAGAAACAACAGCAGCTCACGCTCAAACCTCGCCGATAGGCGGATAGAGAAGACCCTGACCGCCTATTTATCCTGTCTCCAGTAGCGGGCGATCCCCCCCAGGAGCATAGAACCCTTTTTAAGATACTGTGGGGCAATTAACTGGCACCCGCCAGTACAGCCAAACCCTTACCAAAAGAGGACTTTCTCCCCACTCCCCACTCCCTACTCCCAAACCCAGAGATCTCGTAATTGGCCGGGCTTTGTATCTGTAGCCGGACCATGCACGGGTTCCGGCGGTAACTGGAACAGGAGTACCAGAGTTGAACATACCTGAACAACAATAAAGACATAGGGAGCGGGTGGCACAACCCCAAAAAGCAATCAAGAACTTCTAGTTAGTCCGTCAATAATTTTCAGGCAACAGCATTCTGAAAGCATATGAGCTCGGAAAACCTCGAACAGTTATTGTTGAATTAGCCTGAAAAACCTAAAGCTTAAACATCAAACCTAGCAACTGTAAAACAATGAAAATCTCTTCTTATCCCATTGCTGCTCTGACCGCTGCCACCCTATCGGCAGTTACTGTAATCGCTCCATCTGTCGCTGCAACTTTTGGCCAACGGGAAGTCGCTCAAGAAAACTTGATCGCAGTGGCCGCACCTCGTGGTACTATTGGTTATCAACTGTTCGTGCTGGAACAAAAATCTAACCAACGTGCTTGCTGGAGCGAAACTCCACAAACTGACGGGACAACCCTTGTAGAGCTATTACTGCTAAACTTTGACTTCACAGGGATTTGCTCCCGCGCGGTGGACAGTAATGGCTTCTCCATCCGGGCAGCAGGTCAAGACATGGCATTGAAATACAGCCTCCGCGTCGTCGAACGGAACGGGGATCTGGTACTCCTGGGAGTCCCGGATGACCGCAATGCCCCAGAACTGGAAATTGGTCGCACCAACGGCGTCAAAAAAGATTTTGTCAAAATTGAACTCAATCCAGGTTGGCGCTTTAGCAAAAGGACCTACAATGGTCAGGAGCTGGGTCACATCTATTTCACCAATAACCTCGACCCTCAGGCGATCGCCAACGGCGAGGTAGATCTGGGGATTCCAAGCTTCGGTGACATCGCCAATGACATCTATTTCGATGAAATTAACGCCGCCGTTGACCTGGGATTCATTTCTGGTTTCCCCGAAGACAATACCTTCCGCCCCCAAGTAGCTTTAACTCGCGAGCAACTGGTGTCGATGATCTGGGAATCTCTGACTGAACTACCAGGTGCCAACATCAACATTCCCACTCAAGCTTCATCGAGCGCTTATCCTGATGTCGAGACTTCACGCTGGAGTGCGGCGAAGATTCAATGGGCGAAAGATAATAACATCATCAGTGGTTACACCGACGGGACTTTCCGCCCGGCACAACCCGTGACGCGAGCGGAACTGATCGCCGTACAACGGCGAGCGGCTGAGTTTGCCAAGGGTATAAGCGGACTGCCTCGACAGCTGACCGCCAAACGGCCCGCTACTAACTTCTCGGATACTAGCAATCACTGGGCAGAGGGAGCGATCTCTCAAATGTCCTCCTATTGCTCTGTGGCCTCGCCGCTGAATGAAATAGGATCTCGCTTTGTCCCGGACGAGTATGCGAGGCGCAACTACGCCGCAGCATCGACTCTGCGGATGCTCAACTGCGTTAAGTCTGAGACTTTCTAATCTCTGATTAGCCTCGCTGCGCGAACGCAACTCGCGCTGGCTCGCTCTGGATGGTCAATCCACGACGTCCAGAAAGATTTGCCTAAATGTTATTACATATTTAATAGTGCGATTCGTTTAGTGTAAAGGTTCATAATGACTTGTTACAAGATGTAGAACCGGGAGCACTAGCAGGATTACATGAGTCCTGACAACTTATAGGGTAAAACCGAACACCGGAGGAGACACCAATGGGAATCGGTGAAACCCAGAGATGATGAAGGTGCAAGTCCTTCTCCCCAAGTGCAGGGGTAAAAGCATCACCCCTACGGTAGCTTCGCGTCCGGAGACACCCACCCATGTCGTGCGCGGGAGCGACACGACCGGGTGGGTGCTCCCGGACGCGATGGCATCAATCCGTAAAGCGGGGTGATTTGGCGTTAATGACTGGTAGCCTGAACTGGTCAACGTCGAGCAAGTGACTATGAGGAGCATGAAGCGAAGTGGTGCAAGCGTCGTAAATATAAACCAGTGGAATAAGGCTTACACACTGGCCCAAAAGGGGAAAGGATATAGGTCATTGGCAGGTTGTTGACTGACCAATTAGCACTGACAATAAACCCGGCGTACAACCACCTTCTAAGGTCGCAAGCAATCATCTATAGGAACGAAGTAAACCAGTTGATGTACTCTCAGTGAGGTCGATTGCTGAGTAACCACCAAAGGCGTAACATCTGCGAAATCATTAGCAGGTCACAACTGGGAGAGATTGAGTGGAGAAGCATGCCTATCTGTAACGGATAGGATAGGCTGACGCCCTCACGATTAACCAAAATGTAGAAGTTAGTAGGATTTAATATGTCACGGTGTACATCCGCAAGGAAAGTATATGACTGGAATGCGGTCCCATGGCGTAAGCTAGAACGGAACGTATTTAAGATTCAAAAACGTATCTACAGAGCGGCTCAACGTGGAAACAAACAGCTAGTACGTAAACTCCAGGGATTGCTCACGAGGTCATGGTCCGCAAAAATGATTGCGGTAAGGCAGGTAACCCAACAAAACCAGGGAAAGAAAACGGCAGGTGTAGACGGCGCAGTTGCGCTTAAGCCCTCCGAAAGGCAGCCACTGGTAAGACAGCTTAGGGTTAAAGATGGGAAGAAGGTTAAGCCAACCAGACGAGTATGGATACCTAAGCCCGGAAGAGAGGAAAAGCGACCATTGGGAATACCCACGATATACGACAGAGCCCTACAGGGATTAGTCAAAATAGCACTAGAGCCTGAATGGGAAGCGATATTTGAGGAGAATTCCTATGGGTTTAGACGCCCGAGAGGATGTCACGATGCCATAGCAGCGATATTCGGTAGCATTAAACTAAAACCAAAATGGGTGCTAGATGCAGATATCGCCAAATGCTTCGACAAGATTGATCACAAAGCACTGTACGAAAAACTGAATAATTCCACACCAATACGGAAGAAAATCTGGGAATGGTTAAAGGCCGGGGTGATGGATAGGCATGAATACCAGCCAACGTACGCAGGGACGCCACAGGGTGGAGTAATATCCCCACTGTTGGCAAACATTGCGCTGCACGGCATGGAAACGGAAATCAGAGATATTGTGCCAAAGGGCATAACCAAGCAGAAAGAAATAGGAGTAGTGCGGTACGCAGATGACTTTGTGATAATGCATAAGGACCGCAAGGTAATTGATGCAGCAAAAGAAGTTATTAGCAAATGGCTAAAAGGGATTGGATTAGAGCTAAAACCGGAAAAGACAAGAATAGCCCACACCTTGGAAGGAGACGACCCTGGTTTTGATTTCTTAGGGTATAACGTCAGACAATACAGGGTAGGGAAGTATCGAAGTGGGAAAACACAGAAAGGGTATAAAACTCTAATAAAACCCAGCGCCAAATCCATAAAAAACCACAAAGAAAAGTTGAAGGCTGTAGTAGATAGTCACAAAGCCGCGCCACAGGCAGCGCTGATAAGAAAACTGAACCCAATAATAAGGGGATGGTGCAATTACTACAGAACGGTGGTGAGTAAAGAGGTATTCGGAGAATTGGATACCTACGTGTGGGAAATAATTTGGAGATGGGCGAATCGAAGACATCCAAAAAAGGCCAACGCATGGATAGCAAAGAAGTACTGGAAAGCTGAAGGCAGCCAACAGTGGAACTTCATGGACAATAAAGGAGCAAAGCTAATCCGACACTCTGAAACGGAAATTGTACGACACATAAAAGTGAAAGGAACAGCTAGCCCAATGGATGGAAACCTCGTGTACTCTTCCTAAGAGATTACGCAGGAGCCCACTTGTAAAGCCTAGGGTAATTAAGCTCATGGGGAAACAAAAAGGTAAATGCGGATATTGCGGAATGTTGTTTAAAGACGGAGATAAGTGGGAAATTGACCATATCCTGCCGAAATCATTAGGCGGTAAGGACAGGTACGATAATCTGCAACTGCTCCATGACTACTGTCATAGCCAGAAAACGAGAACAGATGGTAGTATGGAAGGCCGCGCCCGGAAAAGCCGGGATAGGAAGATCGAGGAGCCGGATGAGGTGAAAGTCTCATGTCCGGTTTTGAAGACGAGTAGGACTGGCGACAGTCCTGCTTAGTTTAATGTTGTTAGCAAACAACTAGCAGCAAAGAACTAAATCTGGAAGGTAATCTGTTAAACTAGGGGATGACTGGGGTGTGGTCAGGCGCTATTCCTTTCCAGCAGTGCTACTGGATGCAGCCTTGATGAGGTGTCCATCCAGGAGGATAATAGCTTGGCGGAGGGCCTCCAGGCGATGGTTAAGGCGGTTGCGCAATGGCAGCATATCCATAACTTCCAATCGCTGTAGCCTTGCTTTTACCTTGCCAGTAGCGCCCACGATAAACACCTCACGACGCCGTTCACTCGCTTCCTTGACCATAGTCTCGATCGCCAAGGAAGCAGTAACTCCCAACCAAGGCACCTCCGACAGATCCAAGATCAAAACCTCATAATTTTCCACGATCGCCATCCGTTTAGAGATGGACTTAGCCGCCCCAAAGCTCATCGGGCCCCCCAGACGTAACAGCAGGATCCGCCCCCCAGCAAGCTTGAGGATCTCTTTCTCTTCATAGTTCAAAGACATTTCATCAGTGGGAGCATCGATCGCCTTCACCTTGTCAGCCTGGATATCGCTGAGAGTCGTGATTGTCAAGATGTTAGCCACGAAAACCCCCACCGCCACAGCAGCGATCAGGTCAACAAATACCGTCAGGAACATTACCCCGTACATAATAGCAGCTGCCTTCAGGGAGATGCGGTGAGCGCGTTTGAGAAAGCCCCAGTCAATAATATCAATACCGACCTTAATCAAAATGCCAGCTAGCACCGCATGAGGAATATTAGCAGTCAGGCTGCCAGCACCAAAGACGATCGCCATTAAAACCAGGGCGTGGATGATACCTGAGAGGGGAGTTTTACCCCCCGCCTGGACATTAATCACAGTCCGCATGGTAGCACCTGCACCGGGCAGTCCCCCCAAAAACCCAGCGATCAGGTTACCAAGGCCCTGACCAATCAATTCCCGATCGGAGTCATGGTTCGTGCGAGTAATATTATCAGCCACCAGGGAAGTTAGCAAGGAGTCGATGGAACCCAAGGTTGCCAACATCAAGCCATAGCCAATCATATCCTTGAGTTCCCCTGGGGAGATTAGGGGTAAACGCAGGGTCGGCAGACCAGTAGGAATCTCGCCAATTAATCTCAGATCGCTGTCTGGCAGCAGGACAACCGCAATCAGAGTGCAGACGATCAGCGCCAGCAGGGGCGACGGCACCACGCGAGTAAGCATAGGCGGCCACAGGAAGACGATCGCCAGGGTAAGCAGGCCCAGACCAGTTGCTGTCGGATTGAGATTACTTAAGAAGTCCGGCAAGCTGCTCAGGGAGTCCAGCACATTCCCAGAGGCCTGATGTCCTAGCAAGGGACCTATCTGTAAGAGAACTATGATCGCCCCGATACCGGACATAAAGCCAGATATCACCGTGTAGGGTATCATCGTGATATATTTTCCCAGCCGCAGCACCCCGAAGAGGATCTGAAATATCCCCCCAGCATCACCACCGTAAAGGCCATATTAAGACCAGTATCCGGGTGTTTCGCGAGCAAAGCCGTAAACACCGTAGTCATCACCACCGTCATCGGACCAGTCGGTCCCGAAATTTGAGCAGGAGTGCCGCCAAACAATGCCGCAAACAGACCGACAAAGACCGCGCCATAAAGGCCAGTAATTGCCCCAGCACCGGAGGATACCCCAAAAGCCAAGGCCAAAGGCAGGGCCACCACTGCAGCAGTCACCCCACCAAACAGGTCGCCCCGCAAGTTACCCAAATGCAAAGGATTAACTCTCATGACAATATGATTGCTGATTAATATTGATAATTTTCAACAGCCGCAGCCAACTAGAGGATATTTTGAAAGTGTAAAGGAAATCAAGGGAGCCTAACATGGGGCGAATCGTGGCCATGAGGGTGTGGTCACAAGTAGTTGATAATCATTTGCTGCCGACAACTGTAGGGGCGACTGGCATTCTTGCGCAAATGATGACATCACAAGATAGATGTCCTTCCCTCAGGCAACTCGCACCCCACTCGGTCTCCCCCGTACCAACTGTTTTTGACCACACCCTGGCAATGAGGAAAGCCAACCAACCGTAAGTTCTCTGGCGTTGCACAACCACGGGATGATAGGGGTTGTTAATTGTTGATGGTTAATATACTGCGAAGGGTTCCTTTGCTCTTAGGGCCATTGTCCGGAGCGAGGGGGGGTACTCCGCGATTAACTTATGCTTTATGGGCCGCTGCGCAGTGGGCGAAGTGCATCGATGAGAGATGAATATAGCCAGCACAGGAAGGTTGCCACGCAGCGGGAGCCCCGGACATTGCTTTGTTCATGTAGCCGGACCCCTCACGGGTTCGGGCGGCGTAGGCGTAGCCGTGTGGGCGCAGCGCCATCCCGGTTCCGGGTATAAATCGTCAGAAGCAGTCATAGATAGATGTCTGAACAATTTTCCATTGTCTTGCATTAGGGTTCCCGCCCGGGAACGGGCTGCGCTAATTTTCAACTATTGGACGGACAAACTTCAAAATCCTGGATGCGGCATAGCCTATTTATTCCAGAAAGTCCTTGTCTGAAAAACCTCCCATTCCTTGCCTGGTGGTGATAAATATGTAGTGATGCATTATCTATCCCGATAAACATTTGTTGTAATAATGTACAAAATACCAAATAGCTCCGATGTGATTTTCTAGTTTCTTGGAGAATGATAATGTTTTACGAACCAAACGACTAATTCTTTGTCTTAATGTGTTGTTTAGCCTTTCAATATGATTAGTTTTTCCAGTTTCTTTACCTACTGGTTTATGACGTTTTTTGGGGATTACTGTGTTATAAGCTTCCCAAAAATCTGTGTAAAAAACTGCACATTGCCGATAAACAGGAGGTAAAGATTTCCACAATTTTTTTGCCGATTCCCGACTGCGAACGCCCACATAAACTCCAACTATTTCTCTAGTTTTTGTATCTAACGCTAACCAAATCCATTGCTTATTTTCTTTATTCTCCACAAAAGACCACATTTCATCACATTCAATAGTCATTTTCCCTTTTGGCTTGTCTAAAACCTTTATCTCACGCGGAGTTTCCGCAGATTTTTTATTAACATAATCTTGGAGCAAAGTTTTGGAAACTCCAACTTGACGTGCAATTCCAGCTCAAGAAATTCTCTCAAGTAAAAGGCCATCTATTTTCTTTTTTGTTTCTGATGATATCGTTTTATTGGTAGGGTTTTCAACAAATTGCCTGCCACAGTCTTTACACTTATGTTTTTGCTTTTTGTTATGGAGGGGCGAAGCCTTCGGGCAAAATGACGGCAACGGAGACGAAATTTTTAGCCCCGAATGCTTCGCCCCTACCGTTTTTTACTGTTCGCTCACTTTGACAGTGGGGACAAGAAGGTCGCAAGCATAAATCTGATGATGTGTTCATAAATTTAGACATTGTTTTTACCAATAACAATATAGCATTGTGACAACTAATTATACATGATTATCTCTGATATTTTTGATAAATTAAACTTATCAATGGTAATGAAAAATGTTATATTATCCCTTTGAAAAGCAAGGATTAATAGAGGGATAAAATGTTAGATCACTACATATTTATCACTACCCCTTGCCTCATAAGGGAGGTAATAGCAGACAGTTGAGTAAGGCGAGGATATCTTGGGAGCATCCAGATACACATTCAAGGCCAAAAAAAACGCTAGTCTATACCTTTGGGAGAGATATTTTTTGTAAAGATTCAGTGAAGTTTGGCTCAGGCGCTTCCCAGGGGGGGGGAATTTTATTAGAATGGGAATATGGGTGCAATTCGTTCCCGAACGAACCAGCATCCGTCCGGCTAGGAAACGGGCAGTGTGCAGATAAAATATACACGACCATTTTTTTGACCAGATAAAATCCAGAAATTTCTGACCTCTGCCGGAAGAATCTACTAAAAGGAAGATACTTGAGGCCCTTGTCCGAGATGATAATTACTTTAGAGCAGTGCGATTCGTTTTGACGATTAACCTGTAATGGTGAAAGTTGATGGCGAAGTCATAGTCAAGGCGGACTATCGCAGCTTCGAGGTGCCCTTGACAGCGACGACCGGTGGTAACAACTGCATTATTGCTCACGTTGATAATTCTCGTGCTTCTGGTCCCGTTTTAGCGAACGCGAACAAAGTGCTGCGTCATGCGCCCACAGTCGCAGAGTTTCTCTATCTTCCCTAGTTGCTTCGGGCGGGCTTCCCGCAATTATTGGTTTGTATCATTCTCAATACGACAATGCAGGGTTTTTATGGAAGTGTTGTGAGTTTTTGAGTGAGGGGAACAGGGCTGCGTGCTTGCGCATCGAACTGTGCGGCTGACAACGATTTTTTTCTGCTATGATTAAAGTCACATTGATTGAGACATTAGTCACGTTACTCTATGGCAAAGTTGTGCGCCTTTAACGCAGAGTAACGTTACTCTATGACAAAGTAACGTTACTCTATAGCAAAGCAACGTTGCTTTAACGCAGAGTAACGTTACTCTATAAGAAAGTAACGTTACTTTAACGCAAAGTAACGTTACTTTAACGCAGAGTAACGTTACTGTATATACTGGCACACTTTCACGCATATGCGTGAAGTATCTCAAGCAAGTTGAGGCCCAAGTGGTCAAAACCCGTTGGTAGCCCGGAAGCCAAGCCCGTTCCCAGGCCAGTGTCTTCCGCAGCATGTGGAAGAGGGCGGCAGAGCCGTGGAGGGGCCCGGCTGCTCTTTTTTCAGCAGTTGTCGTTTTTTGTTAACTGTTCGGTTTGAGCTGATTGGAACATGCCAGACGAATATGACTACCATCAAGTTCTACCAAAATTTGCTCGACTCCAGGTCTAACATCAAGAGGTTTGTTATATTCTTCTCTTGAAATCTCCAGTCGTTGGGAAACATACTCCTCTGCCTGGGGAGCAATTTTTGCTACCGCCCTTCTGACTCGATAGCGCTCTATTCCATCCATAGTGTTCTTCAAATTGTTTAGCCGCTTGTTGATAAGATTGACTGATTCCCAAAGAAACAAAAGTTTTTTCTAACGCCGGAGAACGCCCGCTGTCAGTAATGCCTAATTGGTTTTTGACTGGACGATTCCCCTGTTAATAGTCGCGGTTCTACATATGGGGGGTTCTACTTCTATCGGACCAAACAGCACGAAATATTTGACCAATATGTGACGATGAACCTGATACCCTTTTTCTAAGTCATCTGTCGTCATTTGAGAACTTAAGTAGCTCAAAATCATCGACATTGGTTGCAAGCCAATTAAGCGTAATAGTTTGAAAATTTTCCCTGAAGGATCTGTACCTTATTCGCTAAAGAAGATTCTCGGGAGCGAATGGGCTCTTGCCACTGCTTGAGTGGTAGGTGACTTAATTAAATGCCTAGTACCGTACCTTTTGGGGTTACTTTCTCCCTTGATTTTCCGCTATATCCGTCCTATGTCTGCATATCCTAGGCATTACCCTGGGCTTTGGCTTTTTAGGACATCCCTCCCCAATCCGCTTTCGCTTAACATCTAACTTGTCCGTATCCCTCACGGGAGCGCCAGCCATACGCCTGCGGCTGGCGCCAGCCATGGGGACTGCTGGACTGAGGTTACAACGTTCCATGAAATCAATTTTTTTGTACCTTTAGACCTCTGCTATACCCCGGGGGATTATGCAATACGGAGTAACAATATGCAAATGTTACTCGCTCCCACCCTCTCCTTATTTCGGAGCCAGCGTCAGCCTTATTTCGCTGGTTTAAGTTAACGAGGCTTGCACAGATTCACTTGCGTTAATCATGGGTACATTTCCTAGCGGCATCTCCAGCTTAGGCTGCCAGATTGTCCTACATTTAAGTCCTTGCTCTCCACCACCAGTGATGTCACTCTGTAGCAGTTAGGACCGGTGCAACCTCTTGTCGTATTCGGAGGGTAGGGTTTGGACCTACAATGATTTCACAGTTCCCTGGCGTCGGAAACCAGTTTGGGCTGTTACATGGTGGCTGATGAGCCACTCTTGCTTACACCCGAACGCCTGCGGCTGGCGCAGCCATACGTTTCGCACTACATATTACTTAGCATATTACAGTGGTGGGTCATAGAGGGTACAGGTAGTGATTTGACTAAGGTCCAGGATTTCAGGTGCTAAAATCACTACTTGTACCCTCGCCCTACCCCACCCCCCCTATCATCTTTCTGGGCTAGCTCAAAAGGCTGGTACTTCCCGCCTAGGGCTTCCACGATCGCCCGCGTATTCGCCACCATCATGTTAACATAGGAATCCCCCTCACTGCCTGGTGCCCCGATCGAATCAGAATAAAGTTCTTGTGGTGACAATTTTACCCCAGCTTCTGCTGCCACAGTCTTAATCAACTGAGGATTAATCGTTGTTTCGGCAAAAATAGCGGGAACACCCGTATCTTTGACCGCCTGCACCAACTGCTGTAGGGTTTTAGCACTGGGTTGTTCTTCCGTACTGATCCCAATTAGGGTACCAGAAACTTCTAACCCATAAGCATTAGCATAATATTGAAAAGCATCATGGGTAGTAATCAATTTGCGCTTACTTACTGGAATGGTTTGAATTTGCTGAGTAATCCAAGTATCCAACTTTTCTAATTCCCCTGTTAGCTGTGCCGCATTTTGGGTAAATTCCTCTCGGTCCTCTGGGGAAAGTTCAATTAATGTATCCCGCATGGCATTTACTATCAGCATGACATTTTTCACATTTCCCCAAACATGAGGATCGGGTACAGTTTCCCCATACTGTTCCAGCTGTAATGGCTGCACTACTTCCCCAACTGCTACCTTACGCGCCCTCCCCCCCACTGCGTTTATCATCTTAATTAACCCAGGCTCTAAATTGTAGCCGTTATATAAAATTAAATCAGCTTCCTCTAAGGCTTTACTATCTTGCGGTACGGGTTCGTAAATATGGGGGTCCGCGCCCGGTTCCAGAATACCCGTCAATTGAATTTCTTCTCCTGCCAGTTGGGCTGCCAAATCATCAAGGATGGTGCTAGTTGCCACAACTAATGGTCGATCGCCCCCAGATAAAGTCTGATTCCCACTCGGTTGGGTGCATGCGAATAAGGCAAAAGGTATCAAGAATCCCAGGCAGATCCGAGACACATAAGCCTTTTTCATCCCTCGTTCTCTGGTTCCCGCCTGGGAACGGGTGCGGGTTATACCCCGCTGAGTAACCGGTGATATCATATACATTCATATTGATTTCATTTTGATATCATCATCTTTTCATTTTTTTGGTAAGATAGTCAAGGTGAGTAGAGAAATAAATCATGAAGACCCGGAAATTATTTACCGATTTTTCCGGCACGGTGCGATCGCCATCGGGGAGTTGGGCAGGATCTCGGGCGGCGCCAGGGATTACCATTAGCGATCTGGGGGTGAATTATCGCCAGTTGCAGGCACTACAGGATATCAACTGTGTAGTACGATCGAGACGGCTAACGGGAATCATCGGTCCTAATGGGGCGGGGAAAAGTACCCTACTCAAGGGGATGCTGGGGTTAGTTCCTAAGGCCACCGGTACGGTGCTGTATGATGACAAACCGCTGATCGCCCAACTGGAAAAAGTGGCCTACGTGCCCCAGCGATCGCAAATCGACTGGACTTACCCTGCTACAGTCTGGGATGTGGTGATGATGGGTAGAGTGAAGAAAACTGGTTGGTTGCGTCCCTTTTCTGCCACGAGTCGGCATATTGCTGCTGATGCCTTAGAACGCCTAGGCATGAGTGCCTATCGCCACCGCCCGATCGGGCAACTATCGGGAGGACAGCAGCAGCGGGTATTTATTGCCCGGGCGATCGCGCAAGAAGCAGAAATTTTCTTTTTTGACGAACCCTTTGTGGGCGTGGATCAAAAAACCGAAGCAGTAATTTTCGATATTTTTCATGAACTTGCCGCTGCTGGTAAAATAGTCCTAGTCGTCAACCACGACTTGGGACAATCGATCGCTCACTTCGATGATTTGATTTTGCTCAATAAAGAATTAATTGCCTCGGGTTCCCGCCAGCAGGTACTCACAGAAGAATACCTGTACGGTGCCTATGAAGGTAAAGTGTTTTTCTTTGCACGAGGGGCAGCTTAATGTTAGAAAGTTTAATCGAACCTTTGCAATATAGTTTCATGCAGCGATCGCTTACGATCGCTATTTTAGTCGGCATCATCTGTTCTGTAGTCGGCAGTTATCTGATGGTGCAGCGACTGGCCCTGTTGGGTGACGCTATCAGTCACTCCGTACTGCCCGGACTAGCGATCGCCTTTCTGTTAGAAGCCAATATTTTTGTCGGTGCCTTCATTTCCGGGGTCTTCAGTACCACGGTTATTGCCTGGATCTCCAAGCGATCGCTCATTAAAGAGGATGCGGCAATGGGCATTGTCTTCTCCGCCTTTTTTGCCCTCGGCATTACTCTCATTACCATCATCCAGAAAGACAACAAGATCGACCTCAACCATTTTCTGTTCGGCAACATTCTCGGCGTCACCACTGCCGACTTGCGGGATACCGCCATCATTGGGGCTTTTGTCTTATTAGTAGTGCTGCTGCTATACAAAGAATTGCTATTTTACACCTTTGACCCTCTGGGGGCCCAAGCAGCTGGGTTACCCGTACACCTGCTCAACTTCGGGTTAATGGTACTCATCGCCCTCACCATTGTTGCCAGTCTCAAAGCTGTAGGCGTCGTGTTAGTGCTAGCATTGCTGATTACCCCAGGCGCAACAGCTTATTTGTTGGTCAAGCGACTGCACCAAATGATGATTTTAGGGGCAGTCATTGGTGTTGTTGCCAGTGTCAGCGGCATGTACCTCAGCTACTTTTTCAACTTGCCTTCCGGTCCAGCTATAGTTTTAGTAGTATCGGGTTTTTTTGTGCTAGCATTGCTGTTCAGTCCCACTCAAGGCATTTTCACCCATTCCCAGTCCGGAAAGGGGTCTGTGTAAGCATTATCGTGGGCGAGGCAGCCAGGCAAGTACAACTGACTATTGAAAACAGACAAAAAATCAGGTCCGTTCCTGAGAGGCCAGATGTAAAGGGGTGTAGTTGATAGTGCGATTCGTTTACCGTAAAGCACCGGTGATCAACTGGTGAGGGACCGGTAACAGGGTATCATTAGCCCTGATAACTTTCAGGTGATGGTGGTGAAAGTCCATCTCCCCAGGTGCGGGGGTAAAAGCATCATCCCTACGGTAGCGATGGCATCAATCCGTAAAGCGGGATGAAAAGGCGCCCTGGCTAGTAGCCTAAACTGGTCAACGTCGAGCAAGTGGCCACGGTGAGCATTATGCAAAGATTTGCAGCGTCGTCAACACCAACCAGTGGAATAAGGCTTACACACTGGGCTCAAAAGAGCGAGGATATAGGTCGAACGCGGGTTTTCAACCGACTAACAAGCACCGACAAAAAACCCGGCGTAATAGAGTCCACCTAAAGTCACGAACAATCATCTGAAGGAACGAAGTAAACCGGTTATGTACTCTTAGTCGTGGCTTATCGGCTAAGTAGCCACCAAAGGCGCAAAATCTGCAAATCATCAGCAGGTCATAACTGGGAGAGATTGAGTGGAGAAGCTAACGACTATCTGTAATGGATAGGATAGAGCTGACGCCCTCATGGTCAAGAGAAAAGTAGAACCTAGTAGTAGTGCATATGTCACGGAACATTTCCGATAGGAAAGTGTATGACTGGAAGACCGTCCCCTGGCGAAAGCTAGAGCGGGCAGTCTTTAAGCTGCAAAAACGTATCTACAGAGCGACCCAAAGTGGCAAAAAGCGGTTAGTACGCAGGCTCCAGGGATTAATGGTTAGGTCATGGTCAGCAAAAATGATTGCGGTCAGGCAAGTAACCCAGCAAAACCGAGGGAAGAAAACGGCAGGGGTAGACGGCGTCACGGCGCTTAAGCCCTCCGAAAGACAACCACTGGTAAGGCAGCTTCGAGTTGAAGCCGGGAAGAAGGTCAAGCCGACCCGCAGGGTGTGGATACCAAAACCAGGTAGGGACGAGAAAAGGCCGTTAGGGATACCAAATATGTATGACCGGGCCCTACAGGGAGTAGTCAAGAAGGCATTGGAGCCTGAATGGGAGGCAATGTTTGAGGCAAATTCCTACGGGTTCAGACCAGGACGAGGATGCCATGATGCTATACAGGCGATATTCCTCAGCATCAAACAAAAATCAAAATGGGTGCTGGATGCGGATATTGCCAAGTGTTTTGATAAGATTGACCACGTTGCGCTACTGGCAAAACTGAATAACACATCACCAATCCGCAAGACAATACGGGGATGGCTAAAAGCCGGAGTGATGGACCAGAGAACATTCCAACCAACTGATGCGGGAACACCGCAGGGAGGGGTAATATCTCCCCTGTTAGCAAACATCGCATTGCATGGGTTGGAGTCAATGGTCATGGGACTGGTTCCTAACACGGTAAATGAACAAAGAAAACTAACAGTAGTGCGATACGCGGATGACTTTGTGGTCATACATGAGAACCGAGAGGTAATCGAAAAGGCTAAAAGAGCCATCCAGACGTGGTTAGCTGAGACAGGTCTAGAACTTAAGGCCGAGAAGACAAGGATATCTCACACACTGGAAGGGGACAACCCAGGGTTCGACTTCCTGGGGTTCAATGTCAGACAGTACAAAGTGGGAAAATATCATGGCGGTAAAAAACCAAGCGGAACACTACTTGGATTCAAAACACTGATAAAGCCTAGTCAGAAATCCATCAAGAACCACAAGGAAAAGCTACGAGAGGTAGTGACAAAAAACAAAGCCCTAACACAGACCGAGCTGATAAGTAAGCTGAACCCGATAATTCGGGGGTGGTGCAATTACCACAAAATGGTAGTCAGCAAGGAAATATTTGGGGAAATGGATACGTATTTGTGGGAACTAACATGGAATTGGGCAAAACGACGGCATCCAAACAAAGCAGCATGGTGGGTAACCAAGAAGTACTGGAAACCTGAAAATGGTAGACAGTGGAACTTCAGCGGAGAACTCAAAAATGAAAACAGGGTAACGCTGGCTAAACACTCCGAAACTGAGATAGTCAGACACGTAAAAGTGAAAGGCACAGCAAGTCCAATGGACGGAAACCTGGTCTACTGGAGCAAGAGGTTACGAAAAAGCCCGGACATAAGCACAAGGGTGCTAAAACTGATGAACAGGCAAAAGGGCAAATGTACGCACTGTGGAATGTTGTTCACGGATGGCGACCAGTGGGAAGTGGACCACGTAATACCTCGCTCAAGAGGAGGAAAAGATGTGTACACCAATCTCCAGTTGCTACATGATTACTGTCATCATTTCAAATCGGTTACGGATGGCAGTCATGAGGGTCGCGCCCGGATACGGGATATCGAAGCCAAGGAGCCGGATGAGGTGAAAGTCTCACGTCCGGTTTTGAAGACGAGCAGGTCTGGCGACGGGCTTGCTTAGTTTAATTCCTGGAGCACGTTCCCAGGCAGAGCCGTGGGAACGAGGGATTGCGCTGCGCGCGCGTAGCGAACGACCCTGGCAGATTACAGCGTAGCGCACGTAATACTAGCTTTGCGTGTTATATGTAATCACTTATAGTACAAAACCGGGCGGGAGCCGAGCTAGCAGATTACAGCGTAGCGCACGTAATACGGCATTCGCCTTTTATGTGTAATCACTTGTAGTATAAAAATGAGCGGGAGCCGAGCTAGCAGATTACAGCGTAGCGCACTTAATACTACATTTCCGTGGCATATGTAATCATTAATATTACAAGACCGAGCGGGAGCCGAGCTAGCAGATTACAGCGTAGCGCACTTAATACTACATTTGTCTATTATGTGTAATCATTCGTAGTATAAAACCGGGCGGGAGCCGCCTATCAACCGGTTAAATAGTCAGATATGACCTTTTCCCTACCAACTGGTTTTGGCCACACCCGATGTAATGTAAAGACGAAGCATAAGGGCAACCATTTTTCAGATCTGCGATCTCCCTCATGCTTCGACCCTACCAGGTAACAACGCTGCTTTTAAGACGGGTTCTCAGTCCGGGCCCAACCCTTGCAGATCGGACTCCGATTTTTCGGTCGTTTCCGGGAGCACCCACCCTGTTGTGTCGCATCCTGCGCACAACATAGGTGGGTGCTCCGGAAACGAAAGTCCGCGGACCGATCGGGATCTACTCAAACTTTCGACTTTTGTGGGACTGACTTAGCACTACCACTGTGGGCAGTTTTACCATTTTGGATATTCCCATCCCGGGGCATCAGTAGACCATATCCGCCGTGGTTGCGTTCGTACATCACATTGATCTCCTTCGTTTCGGCATTGCGGAACATAAAGAAATCGTGACCCACTAGCTGCAACTGTTCTAAGGCTTCTTCTACCGTCATCGGCGGCATGGCAAAATACTTCGTCCGCACTACTCCGCTGGGCAGAGATGGGGTCCGCGAGCCCATCAAATCTGACACTACCGGGGTCTCTGCCACCGCCTCTACGGTTTTGACTGTCTTCTTCTGTTTGTCCTCGCGTTTTTCCTTGTATTTACGGAGACGGCGGGCAATCTTATCTGCGACTAAATCAATGCTGGCGTATAGATCCTCGCTGCTTTCTTCCGAACGAATAACTTTACCGTTTGCATAAATCGTCACTTCCGCCGTCTGATTGGCCTTTATCCGGGAATTGTGGGCTACCGACAGATTTACATCCACCTCTGTGGTAAACTGTTCAAAATGGCTCACTGCCTTTTCAATTTTTTCCTGTACGTACTCGCGAATTGCCTTGGTGATTTCTATGTTTTTTCCCTGGATAACAAGCTTCATAAAGCTTCCTCCCCTCGAAGTTTGGGTTATATTTCTACCTTAGCACGATGTATTCTACAAAACAATCTTTGTTAAAATATATTTCATTCCTTGACAAGGATTAATCTTTGTACTAGCAAGTTGGCTTTTAATAAAGATAAAATTTCCTCTTATTTTGGCATGGTTTCGACTTACCCCAATTCCGGAAGTTTATATAGGTTCCCGATCGCAGCGAAGTAGACAGTCGTTTCCTCTTCACCCACCCTGTCGTTCGCCAGCTGGCAACGACATGGGTGGGTGGATCGGTAAACGATAGGGACGTCAAGCAAACCAAGTATTACGTATTTCCGCCGATGACTACCCAAAAGACCACGGCGAGACGGTCCACTCGCACTACCCCAGAGACATGGACCCCCCAACGTCGGTGTTGGCTATTAAATCAAGGTGTGGTGCCTTATGCAGTTGCCTGGAAATGGCAGCAGCAGCTAGTTGCCAGACGGCGCGACAACCCAGAACTAGATGATGTTCTGATCTTGCTGTCCCATCCGCCAGTGTATACCCTGGGACGAGGTGCCAGTCTAGAACATCTCAAGTTCTCACCATCTGACAGTAGCTTCGAGGTTTATCGTGTAGAACGGGGGGTGAGGTAACATACCATTGCCCTGGTCAACTGGTAGGCTATCCAATTTTGAATCTGCGCTATTATCGACAAGATTTGCACTGGTACTTGCGGCAGTTAGAAGAAGTGGCGATCCAAACCCTGGCCGTTTACGGATTAAAGGGCGATCGCCTCCCTGGTTTGACTGGCGTCTGGCTTGACGGGCGCAAAGTGGCCGCGATCGGCATCTTCGTCAGTCGTTGGATCACCATGCACGGCTTTGCCTTAAATGTTTCTCCCAACTTAGCAGGATTTGAGCGCATTGTCCCCTGCGGCCTTCCCGATTTTTCGGGGACAGCGGGGAGGGCCGGGAGCCTGCGGCCGGTAGGCAGCTTGACAGAATTTCTTCCAGAGATTAACATAGAGGATGTACGCCAGGCGATCTCTGCTGCCTTCAGTCGCGTTTTCCAAGTGCAGATAGAGCCGATCGAGTTAGGCAATTCAGGGTGCATCGTTGTTTGAAATTTGAATGCCTATCCATCAGGTTGCATAAGATGTCTAATTTTTCACCTTTTGACCACAACCATGAAGCAGATCGGGCGCTCATCAGTATTAGTTCCCCAGTCATAGCTGCCAACTTCTTTTTAGAAGAACCGCACACCCGCAAGCCTAACAATACTACCATAATAGTTGCGATCGGAGCATCTACCGCCCCATCTGCCCCATCTTTAATGAGGGAGCGAGATCGCGGGCTCTCTCCTGTCTGTTTGACATTGATGATATAGATGAAATCGAGGCTGACATTATACATTACCTATTTTTGCTCTTGCCTTCCCTTCGAGCCGCAGTTTTGTAGACGATTCTTTTGATTTTTTGCACGAGGATCTCTAGAGCGTCGGTCCATTAATAAAACTTGACAAATTAAAAGATCTGTGCATCATGCATAAAATCGACAATTTCTCCTGGAGGAGGACCCCTCTATTCACTCCTATTCACTCCCCGATCGTTTCCTCTTCACCCACCCATGTCGTTGCCTGCTGGCGAACGACAGGGTGGGTGAAGAGGAAACGACTCCCTGCTCCCTGCTCCCTGCTCCCCTACTGGACCGACGCTCTAGGGCCTCGTTACCTGGCTCCGCCTGGTAACGCCATGGTTCATGTTCTCTACCATGAACCATGAATATCGTATTAAAAAGGAATTTCATCCTCTTGTGATTCATCAATGGTTGGCGCCTTGTAACTTTCTCCATACTGATCGGTTTCATCCGCGATCTTGGAGTCTGTCTTTGATAAAGAAGATTGATATCCTGTAGTCGAGACGCTATTATTCACCGTCGGATCCCCCAATACGCTGTTCCTTCTGTTAGATTCCACTGGTGAGGTGCTGCGTCCCTCGATTTCTCGGTCGTTTCCGGGAGCACCCACCCTGTTGTGCGCAGGATGCGACACAACATGGGTGGGTGCTCCGGAAACGAAAGTCCGCGGGCCGATCGAAACCACATTGCTAGTCCCAGAGGTAGAAACTGGAGCCACGATTGGCCTGGATGCACCGACCGCAGCCGCAGACAGGCTGTAAATTTTAGAAACTGTTAATTCCGCCCGTTTTTCCTTAAACCCCTCTGGTCGTTCTATAGTGTTCATGCTCAACCGACCCTGGAGCACCACTCGATCGCCTCTGTGATAATTTTCCGTGATGTCTGAGGCTAAATTTCCCCATCCCACCACCTTGAGTTTCCCCGTGGGATCGTCACTCTTTAATCCTGGGAACTCCACTAGCATTTCCGCGATCGCTGTTTGGTTGTCTGGCGTATATCGCAGTTGCGGTTCTTGAATTATCTCGGCCATCAAAACGCAGCTATTCATATAAATTTCTCACTTGCTACTACTCTTTTATTTTAGCAAATTTTCTCACTATCTACCAATTTATTGTCAGATTCCCTCTTTTTCTCCCCCAACGTCAGATTATAGTTGTCATAGTTCCCTCAATATCTTGCCCATTGGTAATTGTCAGCCCTTTAACTACTTGAGGCTTCCCCCTGTTCCGACTCGACAAAGTCTTTCACCAGATTCCGGTACTCCCATAACGTGCGATCGACCACTCTCCTGTCATTACTGTTAGCAAAAATCTGCACTAGGGGTTCCCCGGGGTCTGGCAATATCAATACCCAATTATCTGTTGATATCCCCTGGGTAGTGCGATTAGCGCTCCCAGGGGATATCGATTTTTCCGGAACGGTAGGCGTCACTACTGTACCATGAGATCGGAAATTATTTTGTCCTCGTGCCGTCCCTTGCTGGTTAACAATCTTTACCCCATCTATCAATTCCAGCTGTGTTGCTGGGTGTTTTTCCACTAGATAACGCATCAGCGCTCCTTTAATATTCCAGGGGCAGCGAATCGGGTACTGTTTATGGTAAACCCGAGGCAAACCAGCGCGAATTTTTCCCAGACTACGGTCTTGAAGCTTGAGCATTTCAATCAACTTCGCGGTACAGAACATGGCATCAAACCCCGGATGCAGCTGGGGGAAAATGAAACCCATATCCCCACTTCCTCCCAATACTACATTCGATGAGCGTGACTGGCCCTCCATCACCGCCCCCGGGTTGGCCTTTGTGCGAATTACCCTGCCATCGTGACGCCGGGCGATTTGTTCCACCACACTCGACGCCTGCACTGGCACCACTACCGTTCCCCCCTACCGTAAGCTGTCAGCATTATCTGCACCATCAGCGCTGTCAAGGTTTCTCCCCGAATTGGACTACCCGTTTCATCTACTAATATTAGCTGTTCTCCATTTGCCGACACCTGCACCCCCATGGTAGCTTTTAGGGCCTCCACTACACGGGCTAACTGATCTAGCAATCCCTCCCGATCGCTCACTGATAGCGGCGTCTGGTTCAAGCTAGCATTCAGGACTACCGCATCACAGCCAAACTTGGCTAACAACTGTGGTAGCACCGCACCATTCACTGCATAGGCATAGTCTATCACTACCTTTGAGTACACCCGTTTTATTGCCTCCAGATCCAGATGCTCCTCAAATGCCGTCCTATAGATGGAATTTACATCTGAAGGATACACAACATTGCCGATCTCTTGCACGGGCGATCGCCTGAGGTCTTCTTTGAAATAAGCCCCTTCTATCTTTTTCTCTATAGCTTTAGAGATATTGATGCCCTTGCGGTCCAAAAATTCGATTACAATTGCATCTGGTCGTTCTGGGTGCAAGCGGACGTGAATTCCCCCAGCAACTGCTAGGGTCGGAATTACGGTACGGGCGATGGGCAGGGCTGTTGCTTCCAGGTTCTGCACGTTTATGCCCGCTGACATTAAACCCGCTACTAACGACCGGCTGACCATGCGGGAGATCGTCCGCTGGTCTCGCGAGATTGCTACCACCGAACCCGGTTTCAAGGTCGAGCCGTATGCCGATCCCAACTTTACCGCAAATTCTGGCGTGATGTCTATATTCGCCAGACCTTGAACCCCCCGCTGACCGAACAGGTTGCGCCGAGCCATGTTACCCCATATCAGGTTGATGTTCAATGTCGCTCCTGCTTCTACCTCTTTGTTCGGCCATACCCGCACTTGGGGGGCGATCTTCGCTTCTTCCCCGATGATGGACAGAGAACCCACTACTGCTCCTTCCAAGATTTGGGCCCTCCGGTCTACTCTACTCCCTCGCCCGATCGCGCAGCCTCGCAGCTGGGCTTCTTCCCCGACGATCGCTCCATTCCAGACGATCGGACGCTCTAGGGAAGCATCGTTGGCGATCGTCACGTTGTCTCCTATTACAGTACCTGCATCCAGCCGCACTCGCGGTCCTATCCGGCAGTTTTTCCCGATCGTGACTGGTGGTTCTATTTTCACGCTCGGATCGATATAAGTATTGAGACCTACCCAGACTCCCGGATGCCTTTGTTCGTAGGCTTCTTCCAGTTTTACCTGTTGGGATAGGGCATCGTATTGGGCTTCCCGGTAAGCATCCAGGTGTCCCACATCGCACCAGTATTCTTTGGCCACGTAGCCGTACATGGGCTCGTTATTCTCTAGCAGCTGGGGGAACAGGTCTTTGGAAAAGTCTGACTCTTGGTCTTCTGGCAGATAGTCTAGCACTTCTGGTTCTAGGATATAGGTGCCTGTATTCACCGTATCGGAGAAGATTTCGCTCGTGGAGGGCTTTTCCAGAAACCGCTTGATTCTCTGGTCCGAGTCGGTGATTACTACCCCAAATTCTCGCGGGTTCGGCACTTGAGTTAGGATCAGCGTTGCTTTTGAGCCCTTTTCCTTGTGAAATGCGATCGCCGCTGTCAGGTCAAAGTCGGTAATGCTATCGCCGCTAATCACCAGGAAAGTTGAATCTAGCAGTTCGGCAATATTCTTGACGCAACCGGCGGTTCCCAGGGGTTGGTCTTCTTCCACGGCGTAGGAAATGCGCACGCCAAAATCGGCCCCGTCTTGGAAGTAATCCCGCATCACATCTGGCATGTAATACAGGGTGGCGATGATTTCTCTGATCTGATGCCGTCGCAGCAAGTTAACTATATGTTCGGCAATGGGGCGATTGAGAATCGGTACCATTGGTTTGGGGAGATCGCAGGTTAAGGGTCTCAGCCGCGTTCCCGACCCGCCAGCCATCAGCACTGCTCTCATAAATCCGCCCTCCTTAGCTTACTTCCCATGCAACTTACCTGTTTTCCACCTCAGATGCTGTTTTAATCATTACATATTCTCACCCATTTTCTCTCCACACGCCGCTGTTTCGGCTTCCTCTGTCCATTTTACCACTCCAGGTCTCAGCAGGTCCCCCGATCTCTTCACGGGATGGCAAATGAGATGGACCCAACTGGAGACAAGAGCAAAAGCCTGATTTTTGAATTATCACCAATATACTATTCCAGCATCCGCTTCAGTTGTTTATAAACTTCGTCATCATTGCGCTTGCCAACTAAAATCACCTCTACTAGATCCTCATCAACCAGAAATCGATAAACAATTCGATATTTCCCAATACTGACTCGGTACAAATCAGAATATTCTGCTAGTTTTTTGCTATCAGCAGGCAAATGCTCCACATTTAATGTCAACGCGGCGCAATTTTTTTAGCAATTTGAGCAAGAATTTTAGGTGGTAATCCCTGAAGAAAATCTAGGACTATTTCTAGACCGTCAAGCTTCGCCATTTGCTAATTTTTTTAACGTTTCTACGAACTTATATGCTCCTACCATTTGGGAATTAGTTAGGGCAGCTTCTGCCGCTTTCCCCCAGATAGCATCTTATTCTAATTCTGCCAATGTTTCTATTATTTGTTGATATGTTTCCGCCGACATTATGACATGGCTGGGGCGCGATCTATCTGTTAATAAAACAGGGTTTTGGGCTACTAGATCGAACACTTCTTCCTGTCTCTTTTGAAAGTCTGCAAAAGTATATATTTCCATAGGGGAACTCCCAAAATTAAAATCTCATAATCTGACAATGGTGCTGTTGGGTTAGTTCGACCATGGGATACCCCAGTCGCCGGATCCCCCCAAACCCCCGCCGCTGGGGGAAGGAAAAGTCTGACTCTTGGTCTTCTGGCAGATAGTCTAGCACTTCTGGTTCCAAGATCTAGGTGCCTGTATTCACCGTATCAGAGAATATTTCGCTGGTGGAGGGTTTTTCCAGAACGTCCATTTTAACTCATATCTTGCACCATTCTCGATTAGCCTCATGACCAGCTCCGATCGCGTAGCGTGGCGCCAGCCATAGATTCTGATGACAAAAGATGCGCACCGACTGCAATGAAAAACATAATGATTCAGAGTCTGATTACAGCTAGCGGCCTGGCCCTTCTCGGTGCCGTTAGTTTCGCTTCTGGGGCCCGGGCCGGGGGTTGACCTCGTTCCCAGGTTCTACCTGGGAATGACTACTGGAGGCAGAGCCTCCTGTTGCAGAAATAGGAAATCGAATATGAGATGCTCCCTGCTTCTTGCTTCGGGACCAGTCAGAAACTGGGTTTCTCTGGAACGAGGAAACTACTTATATCTGACTGGAGGCTCCCGCCGTAAGAGGGCGTTCCCTGCCAGAGACAGGGAACGAGATGAACTCTGACTGGAGGCTCCCGCCGTAAGAGGGCGTTCCCTGCCAGAGACAGGGAACGAGATGAACTCTGACTGGAGGCTCCCGCCGTAAGAGGGCGTTCCCTGCCAGAGACAGGGAACGAGATGAAAACTACTTATATCTGACTGGAGGCTCCCGCCGTAAGAGGGCGTTCCCTGCCAGAGACAGGGAACGAGATGAACTCTGACTGGAGGCTCCCGCCGTAAGAGGGCGTTCCCTGCCAGAGACAGGGAACGAGATGAACTCTGACTGGAGGCTCCCGCCGTAAGAGGGCGTTCCCTGCCAGAGACAGGGAACGAGATGAACTCTGACTGGAGGCTCCCGCCGTAAGAGGGCGTTCCCTGCCAGAGAGGAGTTTGAGTTTCAGCGATTTAGAGATAGTCGGGAGGGGCAGTTCCACTCTGATTAAAATCCTAAATACGGGAGAAACTCTGGCTACTTTGTCGAGAATTGATTCTACCCTTATTGGTGCGGATGATTTTGTTTAGATTGGTCTCCTGGCCCGCCGTGGGTTTTAATCCACCCGTTACCAGGCAGGAGCCAGGTTTCGAGGCGCCAAGTGGGTTAAAACTGACCGGAATGCACCATTGTCGATTGGCTTCATGGCCCGCCGTGGGTTCAAACCCACGCGCGTTACCAGGCGGGAGCCAGGTTTCGAGGCGCCAAGTGGGTTAAAACCCACTCTCTAGCATTGTCGCAGAAAGGATTTCCTCTCGTTCCTAGGCTCCGCCTGGGAACGAGTTCTAGAGACTCTGCCTCTAGTTGACAATGCGTATGAAGTGAGTTAAAACCCACTTCATACGCATTGTCTAGAAACGATTTAGGCCACGCTTTGTGGACTTTGGCTCAAGACCTCTGTTTTAACCAGATGCGACTTATTGCGACAGGTGCAAGATATGATCGAAACCGACCATTTGGGGCTAGCCGCCCGGATCCCCCCGGAACGCGCAAAAGTCATGCAAGCCCCTCGCTCTGGTTTGGCCCCAGGGTCGGTGCAGTGGCCGCCGAGGTGCGTTGTTCCAAATAAGATAGTGCTGTTACTCCAAATAAGATAGTGCTGTTACTCTCCATAAGATAGTGCTGTTACTCTCCATAAGATAGTGCTGTTACTCTCCATAACATAGTGCTGTTGCTCCCCATAATATAGTGCTGCTTTTGGGCCAACCTGGGCGCGAATTACCTGATGGAGGCTATTGGCTCGCGGGGGTGCGGCCGTGCCCCTAAAGGGGCACGGGGAAACACTGAAGTGTTTACTACGAACATACGCTCGCGGGGGATTGCTTCGGGGGGGTCTCTTCTCAATTGCCCATAGTTATCGCTGCCATCCGACAGCCCGGCTTCCAAGCAGGTGCCAACGGTCAAAGCCTATCTGGGTGCGGACTACACCGCCAAGGCCGCAGGAGGCTGGAATTTTCGCATCGGTGGCATTGGCTATCTCAACCCAGACCGAGACTATTATAGCCAGCTATGGGGTAACGCTTCTAAAACTATTCGTCTGGGCAAAAAAGCTAATCTAGTTTTAGCTACTGGGTTAAACTACGCCATCGACCGGGAAACCAAGATCGGCGACGTTACTAGCATTTCCCCCGCTTCGCCCGTTTTAACTGGGGCCTTGCTTCTGTGGGGGTGACCAACTATTTTGGGGATATTTTACCTAACTCAATTGGCGATCGCCTGGTAACCGAGTTATCGTTCCGTCCGCTAAAAAAACTGCGGGTCTCCGGACACATCGCCCCGGTCGATCGAACTACGAGTCGTTCTCCCTATGGTGGGACTGTAACCTGGCAACTAGGGAATAAATATAATAGTCAGACCCTGTCCTTGAGTTGGCAAAGTCAAGAGTACGACTACGGGGACGATCCTTTCGGTAACAGGTTATCGATAAAGGATAATATTTTTACTGTATCATTTAGGGTAGGTGCCCGACTAGGTCCGGGTGGTTAACAAGGGCTCAGAAACGGGGTTGGGACTGAGTGCCTCATCTAGCTGCCAGACATGGTGTATCTCAATTGTGTCAGGGCGAAGCATTCGGATAGGAAATCTGTTTTTTATGTCATAATTGATCGCCCGAATGCTTCGCCCCTACAGCTATATTTGCAAATATGGGATGTACCCGCCAGACATGGTGGAAGAAACCCGGTTTCTCAATCTTCAACTGTACGATCGGAAGGAGGCGATCGCATATCTGTCGGATGCACAGCCGTCACCTCAGCATACCTAGCAAAATCCCTGTTGTTAAAAGTCAGGATGTGCGTCAACCCATGCACCTGCATTGCCGCCACTAACCTGGCATCGTGGACCTGCACTCCCCTCACTCCATAAGTCAGCACCAACCGTTCCCATTCAGAATAAATCGCCAGGGTATCGGGTAAGAGCAAAAAAAGCCTTTTTAACCGATTCACTTTCATTGCTGCTTCATCTGGGGTATGTCCCAACCCATTTTTATCTGCAGGCCGGGTGTAAACATTCCAAAACTCAATTAAATTTTGCGGAATAATACAAAGTTGATGCCCTTGACTGCGCAAACTTGTTGTCCCATTGACAGCATCGGCGTACATGGGATGATTGGGGTCGGCACTCCGCAACAGAATATTGGTATCAATCAAAAATGGCATTAACCCCTTTCTCCGTAAATGCTTTCACGACTAATAGCTTCATCGGACAAATAGGGCATGTTGCGCGGGTGACTCTCCGCCCACTCCCGAAACGCACGAGCCCATTCTTCTGGAGTGGCCGTTTCATAAAAAGGGCGCTCTTGCTCTTCTGCTGAGGTAAGATCGGGCGTCGCTTTCAGTTTTTCCTCTAGCAGCGATCGCTCTCCGGTCGAGAGAGATTGGACGATTTGCGCTAATGATTCAACTAATTTAACGTTCATAAAGCCTCCTGCGACGATCGTGAATTTGGTCATGGCTATCACCTGTCGCTCAGTTTGGCAACATCAGTATCTATGATAACTTTAAGCATCAGTTTTGATTCTGTCAATATCTGTCCGATCGCTCGACTCCGAGTTAGCCAGTTCTGCACCTACCCGACGCTTTGCGTTCAAATTCCGCCCAGATTTCTTCTGGCCGACGGGGTGGCATAGCTTCAGCCCGGGCAACTCCCTGTTTGATAATCTCACGATTTTTCGCTCCTCTAGCGGGCGAGTTCCTCTGCGCTAGGAGGAGTTGTATCTATTTCCTCTTCCGACCAGTGCTCTCCTCTCCATACTCGCTAAGGCGCTCGTATTTCGGGATGCGCGTGCGAACAAATCGTTAGGGGTGCATTGGAAAAAGGTGCAGAGTTTCCCCAGAGTCGTCAAGGCGATCGCTTGAGCTTCACCAATTTCTAATTCTCTTAATTGCTGGCTGTCTATGCCCGTGGATGCGGCAATCTTTTCGTAACTGACATTCCCGCGCGAGGCTCGCAGCTGCGCGAGTTGAGTTTTGACTTTCATCTTTCATCTTTGAACTAACCTATCTTCGCTACTCTCGCAGCGGAGGGGGCCCGGAGCGTATGCCCTTATATAGAGGAATCACCCAAACCCGGGCGATTTTCTGGGCTCCCTGGATGCGACCTTGCTTTAATAGCAGCCTGACTCTTTGAGTGGAAATACCTAAAAGAGTCGCTGCTGCGGTGGTTCCGACAAACATAATCAAACTATTGCGCTAATAGCAACAGTTTATCGTAAAAGAGGCGATCTCGGTCATCCCATTTATCCGGTGGCAAACTAAAATAAAATTAGACTGGCCCCGAGCAGCGGCACCGTTAGCCAGACGCAACCTTGACGGTTGAGTATTGTTGACGGTGATGGCCTGCCCGGTCTGGAAGTGTTCTCATGTTACCCTGATGGGAGGAGTTAGTGGCAATGAGTTTAATTGTATTTGGATTGCTAGTAGTTTACATCGGCGGGGCCTGGAAGTTCTGGAAAGGATATAATCGGACTCAATTTAACCGCACAATGTCAGACAAAATCCGTTTATCCCTGTTGTGGCCAGCTTTGTTGGTTGCCAATCCCTCTTACCGCAAGAACTTTAGAAAGGCTCTCAAGGGTTGATTCATCCCGAGAATGGCTTAAATATCCTCATTTTTTTAATCTTCTGTTTCCTGTTTGCTGTCATAAGTAGTATGATAGAGTGATAACAGAAATATACATCAAGTCAAAGTAAATTGTGGATGAGGAGATTTAAGTTAGTTGTCACAGCGAATGTCAAAACAAGGTAAGAGCGATCGGGATGGTCAATGGTTCGGTGGGGCTCATGAATCAGATGTCTGGCAGGGGCAGCTAGCAGCGGTAGCCTATCGTTTTAACCAGCAATACCGGGGAGATGCTTTCGATCTGCCGCCAGAAGTGAAGGAGATGCCGATTTTTGAGGAGTGGACTTCCGGGTCACTGACAGCAAAAGTGGCTTCTCCCTTCTGGGAAGTAGTAAAGCCTCAAAAGGGTGACCTCTGTCTAGATCTGGGCTGTGGGGTGAGTTTTTTGATTTATCCCTGGCACGAGTGGGGGGCTTTATTTTACGGTCGGGAAATTAGCACGGTGGCGCAGGAAGGTCTGAATAGTCGGGGACCACAGCTAAATTCTAAACTGTTTAAGGGGGTAGAGTTGGGGGCGGCGCACGAACTGAATTATGAACCCTCTCAATTCGATCTGGCGATCGCCACTGGTTGGAGTTGCTATTACTCCTTAGAGTACTGGGAGGTAGTTATGGCCCAGGTGAAACGGGTACTCAAACCCACGGGGTGTTTGTTTTCGATCTCCTGGACCCAGAAACTCCCGAGGCAGAAAATTGGGCGATCCTGGAAACTTATCTGGGGGCGGAGGTATTTTTGTCATCTCTAGGAGATTGGGAAAAAAACGATCGCATCAGCGGGTGCCAAAATCCTCCAACGCCAACCAGGAGAGTTATTTACCCTGTACAAGGTAAAATTTTGAGTTGTCCCGTAGGGCGGGCGTCTCGCCTGTCCGAGACCCAGGGCGTCTCGCCCGAGACAAGGGGTCAATAATGAGGTCGAAGAAGGCAAGGTAACGGGAAAGATGTCAGATACAACCCCATCTTCAGAGAGAAGAATTTGGCTGATTGGCGGGACAACTGAAAGTGCTAAACTGGCACGGAAACTCGCCCAATCCCAAATTTTATGTACGGTGACTGTAACTACTACAGGGGCCCGATCGCTCTATGGAGTTTCCGCTTACCTGCGGGTGCAGGTGGGGCAGATAGATGCTGCTATGATAGACCATTTCTTAAGGCAAGAGCAAATTGTGGGGATTTTGGATGCTACCCATCCCTATGCAGTGGAAATTTCCCAGATGGCGATCGCCGCTGCTGCCCAACATCACCTCCCCTATCTCCGCTACGAACGTCCAGAGTTAGACGATCGGGAGGCGATCGCCTGCGTAGAAAGCTTCGAGCAACTGCTAGCAGGAGATTACCTAAAAGGAGAAAGAGTCCTGCTAACAGTGGGTTATAAACCTTTACATCTGTTCTGTCCCTGGCAAGAAAAAGCCACTCTGTTTGCCCGCATTCTCCCCTCACCCAAATCCCTAGAAACTGCATTAGCAGCTGGTTTTACTTCCGATCGAATTATTGCCATCCGTCCTCCCGTCCCTGCTAATATAGAAAGAGAACTCTGGCGACATTGGCAAATTTCCCTGGTTGTTACCAAAGCTTCTGGCACGGCTGGAGGAGAAGATATTAAGCGCCTTGTCGCAGCTTCCTTAGGCATTCCTTTGATCGCGATCGCCCGCCCCCTGTTGACTATCTCCAACAAACTAGCGACTTATCAGTTGCCCTAGAATTTTGTTTGGCTAATTGTTAATTTGTAATCATTATAAGTTCTTTGGCAGAAGGATCTTCGCTAATAATATTTCCCTGGCGATCGAACAAAATCGTGCCTACTTTTATCGAGACATTAGCATATTTTTGCACGTAATCATGGGATTCTTGACTAATCTTTTCCGCTAGGTATCCGAACACAGCTTCAGCAAGTCCCAGCGTGACAAGTTCCTGATAAGCAGCATCAGCAGTTTTGGCATTTAACACCCCTTGCACTGCTTGCATACCGCCCCCTGTTTGTACTACAGCAGCACTAATAATTTCTAATTTCCCATCAGCTATATGGCTGGAAGTGTTAAAAATGCCTCCAGCTAGTTTAATTAACTTACCCTGATATCCAATCAAAAGTACAGATTTAGCACCGCGCCACCCAGCTTCTACTAATAAACTCCCTATCCAGTTTCCTGTTTGCACGATCGCTGTTTCTGGTATTGGTAACCCCTGGGCAACTTGCCGACCATTGCTACCCAGACAAAATACTAGATGGGACTCATCTTTAACTTTCTGCTGCAACTCTTGGCGAAACGCTTCTAGATGGTCAGCCGCAGAAAGCGGTTGGCTTATGCCACTGGTTCCTAATAAACTTAATCCTTCTATTATGCCAAAAGCTTCGTTAGAGGTGCGTTTGGCTAGCTGGCGACCCTCTGGCATAATAATACAGACTGTTGCGGTTCGTTCGGCAGGAACGATCGGCAATAAATTACTCTGAAACAGTTTGCGAGCATAGCTATAAATGGCCGGTTGTCCAGTAGTGGTTTTCCCCAACCCTTCCCCCGCTTCTAAGACTAAACTTTCCTCGCCCCGGCAGGACAATTTTACCCAGGCCCAAATCTGAGTATTGCGCGTCAAGTCTAAATTATCTCCCGGGTCGCTGATGGCGATCGCCAAAGCCGAACTAGCATCCAAACTTGCCACTTGGTGGATAGGAATATCTGCTGTTCCCGGCAGCAAGTCCAGGGATATTGCCTGTTTTACGTCTTTAGCATCTGTGGGTGCGAGCGCATGAACCAGGGCCGCCTTAGCAGCAGCAACAGCGAAGACTGGTAAGGTGTAGCCTGTGCGAGCCATAATCTCATGTCAGTTATAAATCGTGTCTGCATTTATCTCCCTGACTAGCTTTTGGGCTGTAGAAATTGTCAGTGGTACGCGCGTCAACCATTCAATATGGCCTAAATATTGTAAGTTTTCTTGGGTGTATAATGATGCATCAGCTAGCATTATACCGGACACTTGAAAATTTTCATGATAATCTTCTTATCGTTTTCGCAAACTGTGGGAAGATCTGATTGATTTCCATTTGAGTCCTATCCACCGTGGGGTAATCACCGGCTAAATCTGAAGAGACCACCGGTTATATAGAAGTGTAATTCCCGGTTCAAGACTCCCTTAACTCCCTAGGTCGAAATTTCACCCAATCTGTCAGGTACCGGCTCATAATGCCTAAGTGTCACTGACCATTACACCCTGACAGACCACTACTTAGCTGGACCCCGATCCCGATCGACTCTTGGTAAAAGTCAATCGGTAGATCGAGCTTGGAGACGAACAAAAATGGTTCATGACAATTCATCATTAATCATGAACCATGACCAATGACTAACTTCTGAGGCTGATGCTGAATTTGGAGACTAGGGCATCTCGGACCTTTTGATGGACCGGTTCCACCTCAGACTCTGTGAGGGTCCGATCGCCCGCCCGGTAGATCAACCGAAAGGCCAGACTCCGCTGTCCCGCTGGCACATTGTCACCGCGATATTCATCAAACAACTCCACCGACGCCAGCAAACTGCCACCAGCTTTACCTATCTCCCTGGAGATATCTGCTACCGATACCTCTACTGGGGCGAACAAAGCAATATCGCGATCGCTCGCTGGGTAGGTGGAATAGCTGGAAAATAGAGGTGTGATGTGAGAATCACGCCCAAGGTAATCTACCATGAGATCGAAATCCAGCTCAAAGCCGTAGACAGCATCGGGTAACTCCAGTTGTTGACGCAGTTGGGGATGCAGTTGGCCAAACAGACCCAGGCGTTCGCCTTGTAACCATAATGAAGCAGTACGTCCCGGGTGCAGGCGATCGTCAGACCGGTCCGGTTGATACTCTACGGGACAACCCAACCTTTCAAATACAGTTTCCAAGACCCCCTTGGCCTCGTACCAAGTCATCGGTTGTTCCCGTCCGCCCCTGGGCCACTTGCCAACAGTTCCATCGCCCCCCATAATACCCGCAAGAGACTCAGCTTCCATTAACCCATCTTCCGATCTCCAGAATATCCGACCAATTTCAAAGCCATTCAGCAGGCCATTTCCCTGTTCCAGGTTATACTGGCAGCTATAGATCAGACCTGACAGCAGTTCTGTCCGCAGGCTGGAATATTCTGTAAATAGGGGATTAGCAATATTTACCTGGCGATCGTCTTCTGATAGATTCACCGAGTAAGAATAATGCATTAACTCTGTCAGACCCGCAGCCCGAAAAGCTGCACGAGACCGCCTGATTACCATTTCTTCAATAGGCAGATAACCCAGTTCCGCCTGCGTCGGCAATGTAGAACAGAAGTTATCGTAGCCGTAGACACGAGCTATTTCCTCAATCAGATCGATTTCCCGTTCCAAGTCCCGGTAACGATAGGGTGGCACCGTCACCGTCCAGACTCCCTCTGCCTTCGGCGTCAGCTGACATCCCAGCACCTTCAGGATCCGCTCAATTTCCCCTGGCGGAATTTCCCCGATAGTTTCTGCATCGAGTTCTACATCTCCCAAAACCTGGTATACTCTGGACTGGCGCAAATCGATTTTCCGAGACCAGGCTGATGAATCTGGGCGGCTGTCAGCCATTGCTTGCGCTATCGGTTTTGCCGATGCCAACTCTGTCAACAACTGCACCGCACGACTACAAGCTACTTCCAACTCCGCCTGGTTTACCCCTCGCTCATATCGGGCCGATGCCTCCGTTCGTAACCCTTGAGTCCGGGCCGATCTGCGCGTTACCGCTGGGTCAAACAGCGCTGCTTCCAATAATATAGCTGTGGTCTCGGAATCGACCTCTGTTTCGGAACCCCCCATTATCCCAGCTAGGGCAACCGGCTTTTCATTAGCAGTAATCAGTAGATTTTGTGCTTGCAGGGTCCGCTGTTCGTCATCCAAGGTAGAGAGCGATTCTCCCTTATTAGCATAACGAACCCCTATTGTCAAGTCATCTCCCCCCGCTGCTGCTTGCAACCGGTCGAGATCGAAGGCATGGAGAGGCTGACCCCATTCCAACATAATGTAATTGGTGACATCCACTACATTGTTAATCGGTCGCACCCCGGCGTTCAGCAGGCGCTGCTGCAACCAACTAGGCGCAGGGCCAATTTTAATCCCGGAGAGCGCCGTTCCTATGTAGGCCGGGCATGCTTGGGTTTGGGATATTTCGATCTCTAAACTAGATATCTCCTCTGGGATAGAAATATCCGCAGTCGCCGGCAACTTTAAGGTGCCTCCGGTCAGGGCGGCTACTTCCCGGGCCACGCCTACCATACTCAGGGCATCAGCCCGGTTTGCGGTTGAAGTCAGGTCTAGAACCACATCATCCAACCCCAGTAGCGGTCGCGCATCACTACCCACCTGAAGATGAGGATGGTCAAAAATATGAATTCCAGCTGATTTCTTTTCCAACCCCAGTTCCGCCAGGGAGCAAATCATCCCCTCTGAAGCTACGCCACGCAGTTTAGCGCGTTTAATCTTCAAATCGATTTTCGGCAGATAGGTGCCCACAGTCGCCACCGGTACATAGATATCTGCCGTGGCATTGGCGGCTCCACAGACGATATGCAACGGTTGGGCCGCCCCTATGTCCACCTGACAGACCTGTAGCTTGTCAGCGTTGGGGTGTCGAATGGCCTCTATTATCTTTCCCACCACCACCCCATCCGCCCAACTGCGGCGATCTTCGATCTCTTCGACCTCAAACCCTGCCATTGTCAGGGTTTCGGCCAACTCTTCAGGCGCGCGCGTCAGTTCTACCAGTTCTCCCAGCCAGTTCAGTGATATCCGCATATTTTTGCCTCTGTCAGTTGTCAGTTGTCAGTATTTTAATGGGCGTTGCGCAAGGTCAGGATGATTTCATACCATGCCGATCGCGCACGCTGCGCGAATGCGCAGCGTGGCGCAGCCATACCTTGGTTTTTTCGCGGTCCCTATACGAACTTCTGGTCATGCTCCCCTTCACGGCGCTGCTGAGGCGCGCATGCTCCGGGATGCGCCGTGAAGCGGGAAGGAAAGGCGTAATGACTGGCAGCCTAAACTGGTCATCGTTAAGCAAGTAGCTATGATGAGCATAACGCTCCGATTTGCAACGTCGTTACATGAAACCAGCGGAATAAGGCTAAACACGCTGGCCCAAAAGGGAAAGGATACAGGTCATTGGCCGATTTTGGACCGACCAATAAGCACTGACAACAAACCCGGCGTATGGAATCCATCTAAGGTTACGACCAATGATCTGTAGGAACGAAGTAAACCGGTTGCATTACTCTCCATCAGAAATCGGCAGAAGTAGTTCAGATTGAGTACAATACAAGTGCTTCCCTTTCGGGTATCTGAGGTGGTCGATCTCGGACGATATAGTCAATAATTTGGCAAGGAGCGTGTATATTAACAAAAAAAAGTAAATTTAACAACTCCTTAAAAAAAGATACCGCAATCCCCGCAATGGGATAGAGTGTGAGAGCAAAGAGCGTAAATCTAGGGTGGCAATATACTGGCGATGTTGAAGCGAGTGATGCATGAGCTACTGCGTAAATCCTGATTGTCCAATTCTGAGTGAAATATTGCCAGTGATAGATTATATCCACTCCCAGGAGGTGATTCACCGGGATATTAAACCAGCTAATATGATTCGCCGTAACCAGGATAATTTGCTGGTTCTGATTGATTTTGGGCTGTTAAGAACCAGGTAAACCCAACGGTGAGTGCTTCTTCTGACCAGACAGCCCTGACAGCCTTTGCCATTGGCACCCCAGGCTATGCGCCACCAGAACAGATGGCACTGCGACCTGTCTATGCTAGCGATATCTATGCGCTCGGAGTTACCTGCGTATATCTGCTGACCGGTAAATCACCTAAATATCTGGACTATGACCCGTCTACGGGTGAAATGCTGTGGCAGCAAAATGTGAGGGTGAGCGCTCATTTTGCTGGCGTGTTGAAGAAAATGCTGGAGGTTTCTGTCCGTCATCGCTACCAGTCGGCCAGAGAGAGCCTCAGGGCTATGGATTTAGAGCCTTATCTAGATAGTTTAGCCCAGAGTATGCTCGCGAATCGGACTACGTCGTCCCAACGGGGGTCTAATCGCCCAGGTAGCGCTAATTCTGGCAGATTTAATCCTGGTTCATCAGGGTCTAAGCAATCAGACCGGATGGCGATGCGGATTCGAGGCAGAAACGCTAAGTTAGAAGGATTAAACTAAGCCAGGCTGTTGCCAGCCCGACTCGTCTTCAGAACCGGACGTGAGACTTTCACCTCATCCGGCTCCTCGGTTTTCCTATCCCGGTTTTTCTCGGGTGCGGCCTTCTATACTGCCGTCCGTTTTCGTCTTTTGATGATGGCAGTAGTCATGGAGTAGTTGTAGATTGTCGTACCTATCCTTACCCCCTAATGATTTTGGTATGATGTGGTCAACTTCCCACTTGTCTCCATCCTTAAACATCCTTCCGCAGTAATTGCATTTGCCTTTCTGTCTGCCCATGAGCTTAATCACTCTAGAGCTTACCATCGGGCTCTGCCGTAGCCTCTTACTCCAGTACACGAGGTTGCCGTCCATCGGGCTTGCTGCTCCTTTTACCTTTACGTGCCTTACTATCGCCGTTTCAGAGTGTAGGATTAGCTTTTTCCCTTTGTTGTCCATGAAGTTCCACTGTCTGCCGCCGTCGGCTTTCCAGTATTTCTTCGCTATCCATGCGCCTGATTTTGTCGGATGTCTTCGATTTGCCCACCTCCATGTCAGTTCCCATAGGTAAGCGTCCAGCTTCCCAAACACTTCTTTACTGACCACCGTTCTGTGATAATTGCACCATCCCCGTATTATCGGGTTAAGTCTGCCTATCAGCGCAGCCTGTGGTGCGGCTTTGTGCTTGTCTATCACATCCTTCAACTTTTCCTTATGGTTCTTAATGGATTTGGCATTTGGTTTTATTAGAGTTAGGTAACCTTTTCCTACCTTTCCACTTCTGTGTCTGCTCACCTTATACTGCCGGATGTTGAATCCTAGGAAATCAAACCCCGGTTCTGGTCCTTCCAGTGTATGAGCCACTCTGGTTTTTTCAGGTTTTAGTTCTAACCCTATTTTTGCCAACCACTTGCCTATGACTTCTTTTGATTGCTCGATTACCTTTCGGTCTTTGTGCATTACAGCTTGTTCACCAGTTAGCTGGTACAGTAGCAGCATTTTGTAAACCAGTTCTTAAACGCAGTTGTTCCAATCAGCATCATCCCCAGTTCAATTAACTGTTCTAACGCCTCCATAGCTCGTGTCGGGAAAAGTCTGACAATTGACTTAATCGTTGACCACAACATCTCAATAGGATTGAAGTCTGGTGAGTATGGTGGTAAATACTCTACTCTGGCTCCCGCAGAGGCGATCAGTTCTTCGATGCCTTCCATTTTATGGATATTAAGGTTATCCATGACCACCACATCCCCTGGATTGAGCTTCTCCACCAGTTCCTTTTCAACAAACTCCTTAAAATCTTTACCTTTCATGGAGCCTTGAATCGCTTTTTTAGCCACAACTCCTCTCATACTCATTGCTCCGATTAAAGTCATTTTCCTTCCCTTGTAAAACTGTCTTAAACAGAAGGCAATAGGAGCCTTTCTCACTCTCGTGTCCAGAGACGCCCACCCATGTCGCTGCCGGTCAGGCGAGCGACAGGGTAGGCGCTCTCGGACACGACCTGGCCATCTCGCGACTCATCCCTACCCAGAAAGCTGTCTGGTCAATAAATATCAATTTCTCTTGGGGTATATCTCGAATCCGATTCCGGTAATCAACTCGCTGCTTTTGACCATCTTCAGTTACCACTTTTTCCGACCGATAAGTTTTTTTTTAGGGTTAGCCCTTCTTTTTTGAGGAACTCACACATCCCCCCAACACTGACATAAATCTCTTGCTTTTCTAAGAGATGTTCGCGATCCTGCCGCACTGTCCAATCCGGATAATCTTTCACCATCTGAACAATAAAATCTCGATGAGGTTCTAGCTTTCCCGGACGATTTGGACCAGGGTTTTTAGGAGTTATATCTTGAGTTTCTCGATGTCGTTTGATATAACTATGAACAGTAGCAGGGCTAATCATAAACTGGTCTGCGAGTTGCCGAATTGAGCCAAAGCCCAATTCATAAGCAGTGACGACTTTTCTTCTAAAATCAAGAGAGTAACGGCTCATGAGTGAATCCGGTCTGAATCGAGTGTAGCCCCAGTTTATCACAAAATCGTTACACCTATTTTCTGAACAAGCTGTACCACGAAATCATCGGCATATCGCACTACCCCTAGTTCCTTTTGACTATCTCTCGTTGCGGGCACTACTTTTCTCACCTCTGTTTCCATACCATGTAGGGCTATATTTGCTAGCAGTGGGGATATTACTCCTCCCTGTGGCGTGCCCGCATAGGTTGGTTGGTATGCGTGCCTGTCCATCACCCCGGCTTTTAACCATTCCCGAATCTTCTTTCGGATTGGTGATGAGTTATTCAGTTTTCCTAGTAGTGCGTTGTGGTCTATTCGATCGAAGCATTTTGCGATATCTGCATCTAATACCCACTTGGGCATTGCTTTAATGCTGCTAAATATCGCTTCCACGGCATCATGACATCCTCTTCCAGGTCTGAACCCATACGAATTGGTCTCGAACACTGCTTCCCATTCCGGCTCTAGTGCTATTTTGACTAATCCCTGTAGGGCTCTGTCGTACATTATCGGTATCCCCAATGGCCGCTTTTCATCTCTTCCAGGTTTGGGTATCCATACCCTACGAGTTGGCCTAACCTTTTTCCCGTCGTTGACTCTGAGCTGCTTCACCAAAGACCGTCTTTCGGAGGGTTTGAGTGCAACTACCCCATCTATTCCCGCCGTTTTCTTGCCCTGGTTTTGCTGGGTTACCTGTCTCACCGCAATCATTTTTGCGGACCATGACCTCGTAAGTAGTCCCTGGAGCCTGCGTACTAGCTGTTTGTCTCCTCTCTGGGCCGCTCTGTAGATACGATGAAAGAATCTTGTATACAACCCGCTCCGGCTTGCGCCAGGGGGTGGCATTCCAGTCATATACTACCTTTCCAGGTGTACACCGTGACATGTTAAATCCTACTAACCTCTACATTTCAGTTAACCGTGAGGGCGTCAGCTCTATCCCGTCCATTACAGATGGTCGTTTGCTTCTCCACTCAATCTCTCCCAGTTGTGACCTGCTAATGACTCGCAGAGGTTGCGCCTTTGGTGGCTACTCAGCAATCGACCTTACTGAGAGTACATCAACTGGTTTACTTCGTTCCTGTAGATGATTGGTTGTGACTTTAGATGGATGTCCCTACGCCGGGTTTTTGTCGGTGCTCACTGGTCGGTGAAATACCCGCCAGCGACCAATATCCTTTCCCTTTTGGGCCAGTGTGTAAGCCTTATTCCACTGGTTGTCTCTGACGACGCTGCAACACTTCACTTTACGTTCCTCTTAGTCACCTGCTCGACGTTGGCCAAATCAGGCTATCAGCCATTGCGCCTTTCCATCCCGCTTTACGGATTGATGCCATCGCGTCCGGGAGCACCCACCCGGTCGTGTCGCTCCCGCGCACGACATGGGTGGGTGTCTCCGGACGCGAAGCTACCGTAGGGATGGTGCTTTCACTCCTGCACCTGGAGGGGTGGACTTTCACCACCATCATCATTGGATTTCACCGGCCTTCCTCGGTGTCTCCACCGGTAGTCGGTTAATCCTTACTAGTTGTCAGGACTAATGTAATCCTGCTAGGGGTCTCGGTCTTACGGTCTGTGACAAGTCACTTCCATTTACACCTTTACCCTAAACGAATCGCACAAGTCATTTAGACACTGGGGAATGGGAAGGCGCGGGGCCCGGACTCCAGCTACCTCCGTAAATTCTGGCGACAGCCAGGATCCTGGCCCCAACAACAAGATCAAAATTTCTACTAGACTGAAGTCAGAGGATTTGCTAACTTACTATGGTAAGGGCAGACGGGATTTTGCCGACCACGATCTGAGCAACCTGAACCTGCAACAAGCGGATTTTTCTGAAGCGATTTTCCGCGAGTCGAAGTTCGTGAAAACTGATTTGCGAGGAGCTAATCTATTTCGGACTGACTTTGGTAAGGCGCGGTTAAAGCAGACTAACCTGCGGGATGCTAATTTAAGTCGTGCTTTTTTTAACTATGCCAATTTGGAAGGGGCGGACCTGCGAGGGGCGGATCTGAGCTACGCCTATCTGAGTAATGCTAATCTGCGGGGCGCTCATCTCTGTGGCGCTCATCTCACTGGTGCTAAAATCTCTGAGCAACAGTTGAAGATGGCCCGGACTAATTGGGCGACGGTGCTACCTAACGGTAAGCGAGGATTTTGGTAAGTTGTTAGTTGTAAGTTGTTAGTTGTTAGTATTTGCATTGGAAGTTGTGCCGGAGCGCTCCTGCTTACGCACGATGGAGTTGTTTCGCGAACTCTCCAGACCTGAAAATGACATTCCCAGGATCTGCCTGGGAACGAGGCTATAGCAATCCTATTTGATTTGTGAACTAAAAGATGCCCAGAAACCCGGTTTCTTAATTTTCACAAAGGGAAATTGCTGACAATGAACAATTTCCCTTTAGCTATTAGCGTGATAGGATTAAACTAAGCCAGTACGTCACCGTACCGAACAGTATTCTAGACATCGTAAGGCTGCTTGCCGCTGAACTTGAGGGTGGCTGGTTCTGGGTTGCTGCCGATATTCCGATCGATCTTGCCGTTATATTCACGCCCTTTGTTCACCTTTTCGGGGAAGACGCCGTCTGCTGGATGCAGGAATTGGGTTTCACCGTTGGGAAAAACGCGGTAAATCTTGTAGTCGTTGATTTTGAATTTGGGGCGCAGCTGCCGGTAGGCGAGGGCGAGGCATTGTTCCTTGCGGGCCAGATACAGCAGATTGTCCCCTTCCCGCATGATCGCAGCGCCACCTGTGGGCATCTCGAATACTTGCTCTTTGGAGCTGTTCCAGGTGATGGCGTACTTTTCTTCAACAAGAGCGCAGGTTAGCAAGCCGCCGGTGCTGCCGCCGAAGATGGGGGGTTGTCCAGTCAGTGTCTCACTCATGAATCTTTAAATGTAAGGGTTTTAGGCATAATATCATTGCGATGACCTTTGGCTAAAGTTTTTGTAACAGTTCTTTAAATTAACGCGCTTGTGTCCGCCGCCCAGAACTGCTTCGATGTACTCTGCGCGCGCTAGGAGCACTGCGCACGCTCCGGGCCCCCTCCGCTGCACGATTGAGTCTTGCTTTGACGAGGCTTATTACTCTTTTGGGTCGGAGTGTTGGAGTTGCGAGTGTGTGTGCCCAAAAACTTACACATCTCTCATATTTGGTCAAATTATCAGTACGAGCGGGCGATTATCGGTATAAAAACATAAAATTTTTCGGGTGCATCCCACTTTCGCAAGGGCGCTCGTCTTACTTCTGACAATACCTGCTAAGTTCGCCCGATCGCCTCATAGCAAGGGTTTGGGGACTTCTGCTTGCTCTCCACGAAATTTAACTTATTGAGAAATAGTCACGAGTTTACAAGGTTTACTTCAGTAAAATCAGAGCGTCAAAATTTTCTTGCAAAAAGATAACGGGAAAAGTCAGGTCTTACTTGAAAGCGGCGCAGGAAAAGAAGTCCACTTGCTTCAAGTGATGCAAGTCCACTAAGCTAGAAAAAAGCAGTGGATGCTGCTAACTATAAGCGCATGGCTGGCAGGCTCCCGGACCCCCCCGCTACGCAGAGCGCGATCGCTGGCATTAGCCCCGAGCTGCTGCTGGCTTGCACCTATCTAGTTGTTAGATTTGTGAGGGTTAAACGCAGCACTTGCGATATAAATAGGTTTCGGCGATGGGAAGGGTGAAATGGAACTGACTGCCTTGGTCTTTGCCAGCCGATCGGGCCCAAAGAAGCCCTCCCCAATTCTGGACCACCTGACGGCAAATGGCTAATCCTAAACCGGTGCCGCCGGTGGTGCGCCGCAATGCGCCTTCTTCCTGGTAGAAGCGATCGAAGACGGCCTCCAAGCGATCGCTTTCAATGCCGCGTCCAGTATCGCAGACGCAGACTTCCACCATCCGGTCGGCCTCCTTCCCAGGCTCTGCCTGGGAAGGCAGGGCGGCAATGGTGACTTGGCCGTCTGGCTGGGTGAACTTAAAAGCATTGTCGATCAGTTTACAGAGCACTTGTACTAACCATTCACCATCGACCTGTACTAGGGGCAGTTCTGCTGGCAGTTTGATGGTAATCTGGGGCAGATGTTTGCTCATCCGACGGCTGCGGGCGTTGCTGATGGCTAAGTCGATGCATTCTTGCAGGAGTAGGGGTTCTGGGTTCCATTCGACGCTACCACTTTCTAAACGGGAAAGGGTGAGGAAGTCGCCGATCGCTTCCCGCAGCCGTTCGGCGTCGCCTAATGCAGTGTCTAGCATGACTTGCCGCATGTCTAGTGGCATGTCGGGTTCGCTGGCCAGACTTTCTAGGCAAACTTGAATGGTGGATAGGGGGGTACGCAGTTCGTGACCTGTGATAGCGATCAGGTTGCGCGTGGTGCGATCGAGGGCTTCTAGTTGCTCGTTGAGATCTTCTAGGTTAGCGTAGGCTTCCGCTTGCATGAGGGCGACTCCTACTTGGGTGGCGATCGCTGCTGCTAATTCTAGTTCATCTTTTTCCCAAGAGTGGGTGTTTTGGTGGTGTAACTCGATCGCGCCCAGCAACTGGTCTTTATATAGTACGGGTATGAAGAGCCAAGACCTAATTTTCCACTCTCCGATCGCCGATACTATTTGTTGATTATTTGCCAGGCGAGGGTCGGTGGAAGTATCTTCTACATATACTGGTTCGAGCTGCTGTAGAGCTTCGGTCAATAGGGGAGAACCTTGCAACTGCCAAGTCTGTCCCACTAGGGAGGGAAGGTCCGGGACGCCGAGATATTCATGCATGATGGTGGCAACTGGGTCCGATGCATGAGAGCGATAAATCAGACAGCGGCTCGTTTTCAGTGCTATCCCTAGTTCCCTGACTGCGACTTGCAAGATTTCTGCGGGATTGAGCGATCGCCTGATGGCATCTGTAATTGAGTTTACCAGACGTTCTTTCTGTTCCTGGGCGGTTATAGCATTATAAGCTTGAAGTAATTTGTACTGACCCGCTTGCAGGTAAGTCATCAGACGTTCGGCAAATGGTCCTGGATCGATGTTCGTCCATTGGGATCTTGCCGTTTGATTTGCGAGTATACTTCGCGCCCTCGCTATTTTAGCTGCTAATTCCGGTCGGTATGTCAAGAGCCGATCGAGTAATAACTCTGCTGCCGCGCAACTAACTGCACGGTTAAATGTCCACACTCCTTCAAAGCGGCGGTATTGGTCGCCATCTAGTCGGGAGACTTTCTCCGGGACGGAAGTTTCTCGTTCCCGACAGAGTATACAACTGGCATATTGCTGTCCGATAACTACCAGATGCCACTCATTTGATAGTTCATCTTTGGGGGCAAAAGCTACCGTTTCGCAAGTCCCCGAAGCATGCTTAAATTTCGTTTCCGTTGCTGCTAACACGTATACCTGTGGTGTTATCTTGCCAATGCGTCTATAGCGGTTTGCTTCTTGACGATAAAACCGTTCTTGTTGAAAGTTGGCAATTACTAATGGCTGGTCTGACCCCGCAAGCACCTGGTCTTCCATTGCATGGGAAAGTGCGGTTAAGGAAGGTTTAAAGTAAATTTGAGGTCGCAACTGGGGTTGGGCTTGCAACAATTCTGACAATACGGAAGTATAAATACTCATGTTTTTTGGTTTTCGTCCAGTCTGGACAAGTTCATATATGATTATTTTATTCTATCCGAAACCCTCACCCTCACCCTCAAAGTAGCGCCACCCTAAAGAGCGGCGCTACAAGAATGAAGCCCGCGCAGGTTTCTCTGATGCCAATGCTTTCACTAATTGTAAAGATTTGTAACAATTATCCCACCGTACCGGGTACGGTTCGATCGGCCTTCCCCTGATTCCCATGCTTTCGCCAATTGTAAAGATTTGTAACAATTATCTCTCTGATTTTTCCGGTACTCCCTCTGATTCCCATGCTTTCACTCTCGTTCCCAGGATCCGCCTGGGAACGCAAGTTTTGTAAAAATTATGCCTTCCTTGTAACAAAGTGAGGGTTGCTCCCTGAGTAAGGAATAGGAAGGTAAGCATTCCCTAAGTTAACCCGCCTCTGGTGTCCGATTGAAAAGCAAGACGAGAGAGTTAGTGTTTTGGTATTTGGGAGGAATTATATGAAGACAATGAAAAAATCTGCAGGTGAGCGCTACTCGCACTACCCACCAGATACCGAGGGTTCAAACCCCGGGCGTAACGAGGCTCAAGTCATTTTAGCTATTTTCCCTCGTTCCCTGGCAGGGAACGACCTCCGGAGGCAGAGCCTCAAGCGTGAACCATACAAATGAATTTAGTGCAACAACGGCTTTGCCGTAAAGTCTGTCTTAATATCTTGAAGGCGATCGAGGATATTGAACAGTTCACAACGGTGGGAAAGCAAGCTTTTGAGCAAGACAAATTAACTCAAATTGGGGTTTTATACCAAATTATGATTATCGGTGAGTCTGCCCGGGCGATGTCGGCTCAATTGCGAGCACAAAATCCTGAAATACCTTGGTCTTTGATGGTGGGAATGCGAAATATCTTGGTTCATCAACACTTCGAGGTCGATCTAAACACTGTTTGGTCGGTAGTAGAGAGAAGTTTGCCAGACCTCAAGGACAAGATCGAGTCAATTTTGCAGGAGTTGGGGTGAATCATTAGATCTTATCCTTGACATTTATCTATCCCTCCCTTCGATGGGCGCCAGCTCCCCGGGTAACGAACCCTCCGCTACTCGTACTGCCCGTCGCACATCGCTGCCAAATCTTCATGGTCATGTCCTGGGCACCACTCACTAAGGTTTTGCCATCGGAACTGAAGGCAATTGTTCTTACTCCCCCTGTATGTCCTGATAATGTATCTACTATTTCCCCTGTCTCTAAATTCCAAATCTTGATCTTCTCGTCACCACTGCCACTCGCTAACAGTTTACCATCCCGACTAATCGCGATCGCGTATACTTTTCCGGCATGTCCCCTGAGAGTCTGGACTAATCCACCGGTAGCGGGATTCCAGATTTTAATGGTATTATCGCTACAACCGCCTACTAGCATTTGCCCGTCGGCAGTAATGGCAACGGCATAAATTGTGACTGCTGGTTCTAAATTGCACAGGGGTTTTTCATTGTTGACATGCCACAGCTGGAGGATACCCTTTTCCTTCTCGGGATTTCCTCCCCCAACTGCCAGCATCTGTCCGTCGCCACTGAAGGCCAGGGCATAAATCTCCCGTTCCACGCAATAACTGGTGCGTATGATTTCCCTGGTGGCAAAATTCCACAGCTGCACCGAACCATTTAGATCTACCGGATCTGCACCCCCACTGGCCATCTTCTGGCCATCGGGACCGATCGCGACTACGGTTGTCCAATCTTCCGTTTCTAAGGTCCCGACCCCTTCTCCCGTTGCTAAATCCCAAATCTCTATCTCTCCGGTGGCACCCACTACCGTTTTGCCATCGGGACTTAGGGCGATCGCGCTTACGGATATTTCTGCGGCATCTAGCTTCAGGGTTTGCTGCAATTGTCCCGTACTGACATCCCAAACCCCGATCGCCTCATAATCACCGCTAACAACTGTATTGCCATCCGGACTGAGGGCAATACTCCTGACGACACTGGCGCTTCCCGTCAGAGTCTGGACGCATTTCCAGTCCCTATTTTCATCTTCAGATATGGGAGTTGCGGGTGCAACTGCTGGCCCTTCCTCTTCTCTAATCTCTTCATCGTCAAAGAAATCATCATCATCATCCCATTCTATTTCTGGGGTTGACTTGCTTGGTTTTCTCCCCTCAATCCCCTGAATCACGTTCCCCAGCCATTTTTCCGCCTTATCTGATAAGCTGCTACTCTCGGGGGTTTTGCTTGCCGGAGTCTGGGCCTGTAAACTTGACACAGATGACTGCAATGCATCATACTGATTTTTCAAGCTCTCCATCTGCGATCGCAGCCATTGGGACTCTTGTTCCCGTTCACTCTCCCCTCGCCCACGGGATTCCCCGGCAGCTAACTGATTTTTTAACTCGGATATTGCTGCTATGATTGGCTCCAGATTAGGATTTTGTTTCACCTCCCGCTGTTGTAAATCTCGATAGAGTTGGTTGATTTTTTTGTCAAGTTTGGCGATCGCACTGGCAAACATTTCTGGGGTAACAGATGATGAGGGAAGGGGCAAATTCTCTAGACGCTGAGTGACATTGACAATGTTCTGCAACAGATTGGCCGATTCTGCTGACAGATGGGCGATCTTCTCTCCCATGGCATCCAATTGGCTAGATGTTGTCTGTAAACTTTCAATATTCAAGTCAGCGAAACGAGTTTGCATCTCTGTCTGGAGGGCGGTAATACTTTCTGCCAGATGACTGAGATCCCCTTGAGGATAATTGCTGCTAGAACTGGTGACATTTTCCAGGGATGACTGTAACCGATCGTATTGCGATCGCAACTGTTCTAGATCCGATCGCATTGCTTCGAGATGCAGCGATTCTGCGGTGGTCATTTCTGTAATCATCCGGGTCAACCTACTTTCGGCAGAGTCGAACTTCTCAGTTGCGGGCAAATTTTCCAGGCGCTGGAGGATATTAGCGATCGATTCCAGCAAGTAGCTAGATTGGTTGCGCAGCTGGGAGATTGGTTCTTGAATTTCATTAATATCAATCGCCTCTAAGGCATCCATGCGATCTTGCAATCTTGTTTGGTTAATGGTAATTTCTGCTGACAGTTCTTCAATGGATTCTTCTATTCTATTAAAAGCGACATCAGCTGCCATTGCCAAAATTGAGGAGCGGAGAGCCTCAATATCCTGTGATAGTTGCTGAGTTACCAGAGAAGTTTCAGGACTATTGCTTTTGCTGTATTGCTGCTCTAACTTTTGCCGATTTAACAGATTCAGCAATAGGGCGAGAGAAACCGGTGCTGCTACATAGGCGACATGTTCCAATATTACAGCTAAACCTGCCCCTACAGCGGAGCCAATAATCGATATATATTCAGCAACTTCTAGCCACTTGCGGTTATTTTCCATTGTCAGTTATTATTTTTCAGTTCGTAGGACAAGTCTCACCTGACTACTTTTACATCGCCAAAATCAGCCGTGCAATACTGAAATAAATTAGCACTCCCAACACGTCAACGGCTGTGGTAATAAACGGTGCTGACATCAGCGCCGGATCTAACCCCAGGTAACGAAACAAAAAGGGCAAACTGGAACCGGCAACAGACGCCAGTAGGGAAATTGCCATCAGGGAACTTCCGACCGCGAGGGCAACGGAGAGATTCCCATCCAGCCAATAGGCCCAGATGGTCGCGAGTATACCTAGTGTAGCGCCAAGTAAGGCACCCGCGATCGCCTCTCGCCCAATCACCTGGGGCACGCCCAGGGAGCGAATTTCCTCGGTATTCAACCCGCGAATTACCACTGTAGAGGACTGGGCCCCCACATTTCCACCCGTGCCAGTCAGCAAGGGGATAAAGGCCGCCAGCACTGCCAAGCGAGTTAGCAGATCCTCTTGAGACTTGATAATTGAGCCGGTCACCGTATTGGTTAAGAGTAAAATCAACAGCCACATCACCCGTCGGCGGGCTACTGTGAGCAAATTTGTCTGAAAATAGTTATCACCGTCCGACTGCACCCCACTCAGGGCATAAATATCTTCAGTAGCTTCCCGTTCGATAATGTCAATCACGTCATCGACGGTGATAATCCCCACCAGACGCTGTTCTCTGTCGGTCACTGGCACTGCCAGAAAATCATAGCGCTGAATTAGTCGTGCCACTTCTTCCTGGTCCGTGTCAGTATGGACAAATACCGGGTCGCGGGTCATGATCTCGCCAATGGGACTCTCGGGCCCGGAAGTGACTAAATCTCGCAAAGACAGTGTCCCCGTCAGGCGTCGCGCCGTGTCGGTGATGTACAGGTAATAGATGGTTTCGCTGACGTGGGATAAACTGCGAATGCGCTCTAGGGTTTGGGTGACAGTAAAGTTTTCTTTCAGGGAGATATATTCTGGGGTCATGATCCGTCCCGCTGTATCGGCTTCGTATCCCAACAGCAGGTTAGTCGCTTGGCGTTCTTCTGGACTCAGTTGGGCCAGTAAACGCTTAATGACTTTGGCGGGTAACTCGTCAAATAGCCGGGCCCGGTCATCTGGCGACATTTTCTCGACAATATCGATCACTTCCTGACGCTGAAATTTTTCCAGCAGGGTCTGCTGGACTGTGGAGTCGAGATTTTCATATACTTCGATCGCCTCTGCTTTCGAGAGCAAGCGGAAGGCGATCGCCTGTTGGGTTTCGGGCAATCCTTCGATCGCCTCGGCAATATCAGCCGGTTGCACTGGTTTAAGGATGGCCTTAGCGCCCTGGAAGTCTGCGACTTCTAGCAGCGCTTGCAACTGCGATCGGACTAACTCGCACAGTTCGCGGCGCGAGATCGTCTGGAGGGAAGAAGTAGTTTTCTGTGTCAAGTTAAACCCTCCTAGTTCCATCTATATTATCTGCTGCCCTTAGTCTAAGATGTCGATCGCCGCTAGGCAACGTTTGCAGTTAGACACACTTTACGGCTTATCCCGTTTGTAGTAAGCGCTTTAGCGCTTATCTTTGGGTAACTTGCCTGGTTGCCGAGCATTATTTTTACCAGGCTGCATCTAATCTAAAATTACGGGGATTTTGCAGCAGCAAGTTTTTCCCCTCTTTGATTAAATCCCCATTACATCTGACTGGCAGGCGTTTACGATCGGCAAAACATGCTATATTATAGTCTGATGAGGTTAATGCCATCTGGATTTTCCGCAGCTTACTGACGACAACTCCCATTATTGTCACTATTCCCGAAGATCCTCCCACTTCTATCACCATTCCTTGAATCTCGATATCGATCGCCCTGGTGAGCAAATCACTTACTATCTCAAGCTGAGATCGTTTTTTCTACCTTTTCCAGGGTGGCGATCGCATCCCCGATCCGCGCACCATAATCTGCCAAATCTAATTGACAAGGCAGCAGAATTTCCCACGAGTTTTCCGGTCCCGTGTCGATTCTCCAAATCGCTCCCTTATCATTATATACTCTGCCCTTTTCCTGCCAACCTTGTGCAAGCAAATGTGCAGCTATTTCCTGGAAGTCTATGGCCTTAAGAACTTCGCGATCGCGGACAGTCACTTTCATGGGTTACCTCCTTGGCTAATTCGCTGTATCATTTCATTAACTGATTCTACTGTAAACTGATTACTGCGGGGTAAAACAACTGTCACAGTTTGTTTATTTTCCGTACCTGGTCGATCCCGTAGCGATATCCAGTAACCGCAATGCTTCATACAGAGTTCTGTTTCTGACTGTTGTAGCCAATCATCTATGTTATCGGGTACTAATACTACCACCAGTATACGAGGGACAAGGCAGTTCATCCTCAAATCGTTGTAGTTTTTAATCTTGAGTGGATATCGGAGATCCTTGTCATCAAGTATCTCTCTTGAGGTACATTTTAACTGCAACTCCAACCTTGGCGAACTAATTATTCCTATCCTACCGCTGGCGGCAATTCCCCAGTCTACGCTATCATCATCTACATTGGGTTTGTAGAGTGAATAGCCTGCCACGGATGCCACAGCTTGTATATAAGCATTGCTGAATTGTTCTTTTTGTTGGTTGATATCCATTAATTCATGTTTTGACTGCACACAGCTTTTCACTGCTGTTTTGATTTTATCCATCAAACAGTAACTTGTCAACTGTGACGATTTAGCCTCCTAACCTGGCGACGATCGCCCCCAACTGCACGCTGACTATTCCCAGTATAGCACTGCCAGCCCAGTACAACATGGCCGCAACTAAAGGGCGATCGCGCAGCACGATCAATGATTCCAAGCCATAGGTAGAGAAAGTAGTGTAAGCACCGAGGAAACCGGTTGTAATCATTAACTGCACTTCTGGAGGCAGTATAAATACTCTCTCAGAAATCAGGGTAACGAATAATCCCATGGCAAAGCAACCGGTAACGTTAATGAAAAAGGTGCCGTAGGGAAAAACAGTGCCAAAGCGCTGGACAAACCATAAGGTGAGATAATAGCGACAAAGGGCACCTGCGATCGCGCCAAAACTGATAGCAAGAGGATTGCGAATAGTGGGGTCTTGCAGCATGGGCCTGATAATTAATTAAAATCCTACTTTAGCAAGACAGGTGGGTTAACCCGCACCTGGCCAGGGGAGGATCCCGGATCGCAGAGTTGGGCGATCGGCTTTCCTCTGCTGCTGACGCGGCCTGGAAAGCCCTCACCGAACCCCTTCCTGGTTCTGATGACCGGAAGTAATACTGCAATACCCCCAGCCCCCCCAGCCCCCAGCCTAAAGACTGGGGCTACAGGAACAAAGCCCGCCTGCGCGGGCTTTAGCTTTATAATGGATAAGAAGCTTGAAGGATCTGTAGGTTGGGTTGACGGCAGGAAACCCAACACCCACCGTGACAAATTACTATTGCGCTTATGGAAATTGAACTGAAAAATCGTACCTGTAGCGTCTGGTGGGCGGTGCCCACCACCCTACTAAAATTTAACGTCTTATTGCCATAGATTTAGTGAGGCGATCGCCATGATTAAGAATTCTCACCAGTATAACATTACTAAATATTGGGTAGAGAGATTTACCCAAGCGCTCGTCACCCTGCGGGAAAATGAAGCAAAGAAACTTAAAGACCCTGATGGTTGGCAACTGTTACAAGATTCTTATCACTGTCGGATCCTGCGTCTCAGGGGAGAAATAACCGAATATGAAATTTTGCTCGCTCACGATCGCGATCGTCCCGTCAGTCTGAGTATTACAGAAATTCGGAAAATATCGGACGCACTGATTAAAGCGAGAATTGCTTTTAAGATCAGTCAAAAGGAACTTGGTATGCTCTGCGGTCGCACGGAGGAGCAAATTCAACAGTATGAAGTGAAGGATTATCAAAATGCCAGTTTTTGTTGACTTCCTAGCCGTTAATGATGCTTTAGGAATTGAGTTTCGATATGGGATGTTAATGGCATCATTAGATGATTACTATAAAAGGAAGCTGGATGCAATTCGGAATTCACCAGAAATCGAGATGGAACAGATAAGAAACCGGGTTTCTGCGACAAAGTCAGGCGATCGCGGGTAGGAATTAAGAAACTGGGTTTCTGGCCCCCCACGCGATCGCCCCCCGAATAAGGGCGATCGGGGCAGAACTGGCACCAGAAGCAGATCATTCGGAGTTGAGTTACTGAGGATTTTGATGATTGAGAAGATATGAAATCCCGATCGCCAGAAGGGTGCTAGAATAGCAAATAGAGGATCTATGATTAAGCGGAGAACAGCGCATGACAGGCGATCGAACAGCCAATATAACCAGCAGCTCATCAGGCGGTGATATCATCGGTAATGTCGGGCGTGATTTTAACAAGCATGTTTCCGAGTCTGGACAAAATCTCGCAGCAAAAGTTGGGTAATATTCTATAGACCCGATCTAACCCTTAAGGCTCGGCTTGACTTGATATCTGTCCCTGGCGACCCCTGGAAACGACCTCCAGAGGCAGAGCCTCATGCGGGGCGATCGCCATGCAAATGAATTTAGTCGGACAGGGCGATCGGGAAAGCTTGAGGGTTAGCCATTTAATGCGATCGGACTCGCAAGAAACTATTACCAAATAGTCGATCGGGAAATACTACTAGATTATAACTTGTGGGAGCCTGAGCTGATGGAACTTTCAAAGCTTGAATACTGCTGAGTCTATAGACAGCAGCCCCAAGTCGTTGAGTCGGGGCTAGTTGATGCTGACGCTGCATCGGTTCCCACAGCCCCGTTAGTTCCTGAAAATTTGTCCCCAGGTTGCTTTCTATTTCCGGGTTAGTAATGTCTAGAACCGCATTCAATGAATATTCAACCGAGAATATGACGCGGGGCGGTCCTGAGATTGCAACGAGTCCTTGACTTGTTTCAAATAAGACTCTCACCTCCTGAAGAGCAGTCTGTTCTGAGTTAGCGAGGTAGAGTGCTTCAAACTCCCCGCGCAAATTATATCTTCCACCAACTAACCGAGAGCCGATTGCAGATAGGGGTTCATTGGCAAATCGCTCTAAAACTGACCGAAAGGCAATCCCTTCTAAAGCTATGGTAGGCAGTGTGGAAAGAACGGCATTAAGTCGATCGTCTTCCAGCATTTATGATAGTTATAGGTTTGCTATAGCTGTCTATGAGTATTAAAGAGGTTGTCCAGTCTCCATCGCATGCACCAGTAGCTCCACTGAGGATGCTTTTCCTGCCAGCAGACAGGACATTGGGGTATCTCCCCCAAGTACAGGATGGGGCTCACGCAACCAGATGCGAACATGCTCGATCGACCCGTCCAGCAGATACTGCAACCGTGCGATCAGGCTTACGAGTTTATGTATATCTTGTTTGTCTTCCTCGTGATTCGACTCCGATCCGCGATCTGTGCTGTTGAGTATCTGTGCCATTTGAGAGGTTGACAATCCCAGAGTTTCGGTAAGTCTATCTGCGTCAAGCTTTCCGCTGGCTGGAGCTTGCGCCTTAACCAGCGTCTGTTCGAGAGGTTTTGCCATAGGTCGTCTCTACTTCCAGTCTAGCTACTAACTATAGTATAATCTTTATTCCGCTTTTCTGTTAAGTTTTGCTCTATTTTTTCCTAGAGCTTAAAAATTAAGCATAGCTAATATTCTGTTCGCTCTTCCATTTTGATAGGATTTTATACCATTTCGAGCGACTATCTTTCAGCCTCATTAATAAAATTGTCCAGTCTCTATAGCAATAATTATTTGTTCGCAGTTGCCATATTTTTATGCAAAAATATATGATATAGATGCGCAAACTTAGCTAAAAATAAGGTGATCTCCGCAAGAGGTTCACAGACCAGATTTTTGTGTAAGTATTAGCAGTGAGTTACCCTTTAAAAATAGAGTTTAGATCTGGAATGTTAATGGGATAATTAGATAATTTATATAAAGATCGTCTGGATGCAATTCGTAACTCACCAGAAATAGGGATGGAACAGCCTCGGAAACGGGGTTGGGGGCGACAAAGTCAGGCGATCGCGGGTAGGAATTAAGAAACCCAGTTTCTGGCCGAATAAGGGCGATCGGCTTTCGTCCTACTTTCAGAGGACGGTGCTGAAACCGATCCGCGGGAGACCTTGACACCGCAGCAAAAGTTGGGTAAGATATTCTCTAGACCCGATCGGACCCTTAAGGCTCGGCTTGACTTGAGAGCGGTGCCAGTGGTGCAAGGGTGCTTCGACGGGAACGACAGGTCCGGAGACGACCTTATTGGGAAGAGCAGAATATCCGCCCCAGTCTCTGGGCTGGGAACGGTGGTTTCGAGGCTCTGCCTCCAGTCTCTTATTCCGTGCAAGATGATATATTCAGCTCCTGTTTGCGGGATTGACAACTGGAGGCAGAGCCTCTAGAATATCGTTACCAGGCTGAGCCTGGTAACGAGGTGAAAGTATGGGGGGCGATCTCATTCCATGTTCAAAACCCAGCGGCGAATCTCACGCGGTCTATAATTAATGGTATGTAGAGTGAAAGCAACATGAAAGCTAGTGAAGTTCTCAGACAATATAATAACGGAATCAGGGATTTCTGTGGGGCAAATATCAGAGGTCAGTCATTCAAAGGTAAAAACCTATCTGGTGCTGACTTTAGTGGAGCTGATATCCGCAGCACAAATTTCACAAATGCTAATCTGAGAAAAACAAAATTTATGCGAACCAAGGCGGGACTACAAAAACTTTGGGCATTGTTATTAGTCATAGCTTCATGGACAATCTCAGTGATATCAGGTTTGATTTCTGGGTTCAGTGTTTTTTTGTAGCAGTCACATTTGATTTTCAAGCCGTCGCAAGTGTTATTGCAGGTGTCACTACTATAACTATGCTTGTAGTATTTTCTGTAGTTACTCTTTGCTGGGGTTTAGTATCGGGATTTGCGGCTGGAATTGCTGTAGGAACTTTCGGAGCAACTGGAGCTGGAGTTCTCGCAGCAGTTAGTGTTTTGTCTAAGGCTCCTTCTGGTGCCGTCGCCTCCGCTGGAGTAGGTGTCGTTTCTGCTATTGGAGCCGTAATCGGAGTTAGAATTTCTGCAACTGCTTGGGTTAGTGCTTTTGTTATTGCTAAAAATAAAAATGTTGCCATCAGTGTTTCTAGTTTGGGCACCATAGCATTTGCAATCACCGGAGCTTTCATGGGAGTAAAAGAAATTAAAGAATCTTTTCCCGTGGATAACAATATTGATTTCTACAATAATATTGCCTTAGCTAGTGCTTTTGCGATCGCATTTTTTAGTGCATATATCGGATGGCGTTCTGTAAAAAATCATCGTAAAGACGTCTGGGTTCGGAGATTAGGTCTTGCTTTTGCTGCCATAGGTGGTACGAGTTTTAGAGGTGCTGATTTAACAGATGCTAATTTTGCAGAAGCTACCCTGAAAAGTACAGATTTCCGAAAAGCAATCATAACTAGAACCTGTTGGAAAAATGCCAAAAAATTATACCTAATTCGTCCTGGAACAACCTACCTGAACAACGAGGGGGTTCTCCAGCTTATAACTGGTAAGGTTCGAGATAAAAACTTCGATCGCCAAAACCTTCAGGGCGTGAACCTACAAGGAGCAAACCTAGTAGGTGCTAGTTTTATAGAGGCCAACCTGAACGAAACAAATTTGCAAGATGCAGACTTATCTGATGCTAAGCTAGTACATACACAATTAGACAGAGCAGATATCACAGGGGCTACTCTTACTGGTGCTTACATTGAAGAATGGAACATTACCAGTGATACTAAACTATACGGGATTCGATGCGATTACGTTTATATGCGTTTACCGCCAAAGGAACGTCCAGCATTCATCGCTTTACCACCCGAAGAAAGTGGCGATCCCAACTATCAGCGAAAACCTGATGACTGGAATAAAAATTTTGTAGAGGGTGAGTTCGTTGATTTTATCGAACCTATGCGCCTAACCCGGGACTTGTACCATAACCAACAAGTTGACCCGCGTCTGATGGCGATCGCTTTTCAGCAACTCAAGGACAATCATCCGGATGCGGAGTTAGAAGTTGTCTCTGTAGAGAAGAAAGGTAAGAACAGAGACAAGCTAATGGTCAGGGCAGATACGGTACCACACGCAGATCGTTCGGAGTTGAATTCAGAGTATTTTGATAATTTAGAATATCTGAAATCATTATCGCCAGAAGCGTTACAGGTTATAATAGCAGATAGAGGATCTATGATTAAAATGCTGACGGGTATATTGGAGGTTAGAGAAAAAAGTCCTGATTTGTCTATCAATAATAATCAAAGCATAGAAAATACACAAAGTGGAGAACAGCGCATGACAGGCGATCAAACAGCCAATATAACCAGCAGCTCATCAGGCGGTGATATCATCGGTAATGTCGGGGGTGATTTTAACAAGCATGTTTCCGAGTCTGGACAAAATCTGGCTGAGGCGGCGGCGGAGATCCAAAATCTGCTACAACAGTTGGAGGAGTCCTACTCGACAGAGACTACCACTGGCAGGATGCAGATGGCAACGGAGACGATCGATCGCATTGACAGGGATCCAGCATTAGCACAACGGATACTCAGGGCCCTAGGTGCTGGCAGTACCGCAGCTTTAGAGTCGTTACTCGACCACCCGGCTGCCAGCTTTGCGATCGGGGCTTTGGAAGACTGGCGGAATAGTAAGCAGCAGGATTAAACTATGACCGAACCGACTCCACCATCCCAGGGTGACATCAATGCTAATAGCCACCAAGAAATCGATGGTGTAAACACGAGTGTTGGAGACATGGTCGGAAATGTTGGCAAAGACTTTAACAAGACTGTCAAAAACGAAATCTACATCTCCAACTACTCGATCGCAGAACGGCAGGGTGACGAGATTGCACCCAAGGAAAAAAGCCTGCCAGACATCAACACATTAGTACAGGATGTCCGCGATCGCATGGGCGATTATGTCCGGCGTTGCTGCGGCACCATGCGAGTGCTGGACATGACTCAGTCGATCGAATTGGGTGACATTTATACTGATGTTAACATCCTGGAGAAGCTGACCGGTCGCCAGCGGTTAGGAATCAATGAACTCATGCAACGCTGTACCCTGAAAAACTTCGAGCGATTACAGTTGGGTAAAGTCACTGAAGAGCGAATTTACGGAATAGATGCGGCCAATAAATACCCTCACATGATGGTTTGGGGCAAACCTGGGGCGGGAAAAACTACCTTTCTCAAGTATCTGGCAATATCTTGCATGGGAGGAAAATTCCAAGGAGATCGCGTTCCCGTTTTCATTACTCTCAGAAATTGGGCATCGGATAGCAATAAACCAAAATTACTAGAGTTTGTCAGCCAGAAAATTGCTAATTGTGACGTGACTAACAAGGAAACAGTTGAGTTGTTTAAGCAAGGAAGAGTTTTACTTTTACTTGACGGTCTAGATGAGGTATTAAAAGAGCACAGCCACAGAGTTATACGGGAAATTCAGGAATTTTCCGATCGGTATCGCAGCAATGTAATAGTTGTCACTTGCAGAATAGCTGCACGGGAATATACATTTCAAGGTTTTACAGAAGTAGAGGTTGCCGACTTTGACGACCCGCAGATCCAGACCTTTGTTTACAAGTGGTTTCAGCAGAAAAGTCCCGTTAAGGCTGAACGATTTCTTGAGAAACTGAAAGATAACGAACCAGTTAAAGAACTGGCAAATAATCCTTTGCTGTTGACCCTGTTGTGCTTTGTGTTTGAGGCGATCGCCGATTTCCGTTCAAATCGCGCACAGCTTTACAGAGAAGGTTTGGATGTCATGTTGAAAAAATGGGATGCGAGTCGCGATATAGATCGCGACATTATTTACAAAAATCTTTCTCCAAATCGAAAAGAAGATTTGCTCAGTAAAATTGCTTGGACGACCTTTGAAGAAGGTAAGTATTTTTTCGATCGAGACCTAGCTAAGAAATATATTGCTGATTATATAATCAATTTACCGGAAGCTCAAACAGATCCAGAAGCCTTGTTAGTAGATAGTGAAGCGGTACTAAAATCGATTGAATCTCAACATGGATTGCTAGTAGAACGCGCTAAATATATATACTCATTTTCTAATTTAAGCTTTCAGGAATATTTTGCTACCAGAAGAGCAATAGCTACGGACAAAACCTTGTCAAGTATAGTTATTCATACAGATGTTCGGCGTTGGCGAGAAGTTTTTTTGCTAGCTTTGGGAATATTACAAGATGGCAGCGAATTGTTGCGATTAATGAAGCAGCAAATTGATAACTTAGTAGCAGCAGATAAAAAAATACAACAGGTTTTGGTATGGGTCAAGAATAAATCTGCTTCTATTGAGACAACTAATAAGCCTGCTGCTATCAGAGTTTTTTACCTAGACCTAGACCTCTACCTCAACCTCTACCTCAACCTCGATCTCGACCTAGACCTCAACCTCAACCTAGACCTAGACCTCGACCTCGATCTCGACCTCGACCTCTACCTCGACCTCTACCTAGACCTCGACCTCGACCTCGATCTCGACCTCGACCTCTACCTCGACCTCTACCTAGACCGAGACCGAGCCCTCGAATTTGAATTGAAAGAAGCGCTACGTCAACTAAAACAGCAGCTTCCCGATCGCGAAGACAGCAACAACTTCAAAAACTGGTGGCGAGAAAATGGCTCTGCATGGACTGAGAAATTGAGGGCTATAATGATTAAATACCGCAACATTGGTCATGACTGGCAGCTTAACGATAAGCAGAAAGAATTACTGAAGAAGTATCGCTATGCCAATAGGTTGCTGGTAGATTGCATTAATAGCGATTGCTATGTCAGTAGAGAGGTACGTCAGGAGATTGAAGATACGTTGTTTCTGCCTATTTCCGATATTCGTAAACGGCAGAAACAGCCCATCACAGAGCGATCGCCCACCCTAAAGATTATATCACGCTTGTGGCGAGGGCTGACAAGCAAATAGCATTTTAGTATAATTTACAGCCAAAATAACAATATTTTTAGTCGGTTTTCAACCGACTTTAGCTATTAGCCGGGGGTTTGAACCCTCCGTGTCTCCTGGGTAGTGCGAGTAGCGCTCCCAGGAGACACGGAAGGCGGGCTAACAGCGAAGAGAGAAGTGAGTTTAGCGATGATAATTGCGGGGTCCAAAAACATAAAATTGGCGATCGCATGTTGCCGGGGCACGGCATTACAAACATTTTATCATCACCGATAATCTGTTGATGCCGTGCCCCTACATAATTTTGACCATCCCATTCATACATGTTATTGGGCGATCGCATGACATCAAAAAACAGCAATCAATCGGGCGATCGCATGTGGCCGGGGCACGGCGAGACAAACATTTTCATCTTCACCGATAATCTGTTGATGCCGTGCCCCTACATTTAATTGGCGATCGCTCAGATGTATGATCTCTTATTTGACCAGTATGGTAGGGGCACGGCATCCATAACTTTTCGGGATCAACCAAAAGATATCTATTGCCGTGCCCCGGCGCGCCCAGACCAGATCCCATTCATACATGTTATTTGGCGATCGCATTACATCAGGAAACCGCAATTTAAGGGCGATCGCATGTTACCGGGGCTCGGCGAGACAAACATTTTCATCTTCACCGATAATCTGTTGATGCCGTGCCCCTACAGAATATTTGCAATCGCATTCATATATTCAAGGGCGAGATCGCATAACATGAGAATACAGCGATTAAAAGACGATCGCATTGCATCAGTATACAGCAATTAAAAGGCGATCGCATGTGGCCGGGGCACGGCGAGACAAACATTTTCATCCTCACCGATAATCTATTGATACGCTGGCGCTGTGCCCCTACATAATTTTGGCGATACCCTCTTGCAATATGTAATATAATTATGTTACAATCGTACCACAAATTTCCCGGGGATGACCGATCGGGATAACCGGCGGACAAAGGGCCATAGGACCGGTTTATCGGGGCGGGGCCCTACCGACTCCCAGGACCATTTTATCCTGCCGCCCGGACGGGCTTCAGCTATATATATAATGAAAAGCTGTCAATGAACTATAGCAAACGTAACAAAAGAGCGAAAACCACCATGCGAACTCATTACTGCGGCGAACTGCGCGCAAACCACGTTGGCGAAACTGTTACCCTCTGCGGTTGGGTGGACCGTCGCCGCGATCATGGTGGCGTGATTTTTCTCGATCTGCGCGATCGCTCCGGTGTTGTCCAAATTGTCAGCGATCCGGAACGGACCCCGGACTCCTACCCCTTGGCGGAACGACTGCGCAGCGAATATGTCGTGCAGATCTCGGGTCGGGTAACCCACCGTCCCGAGGAGTCTCTCAACCCCAAACTGCCTACCGGGGAAGTGGAAATCTATGCCGACCGGATCGAACTGCTGAATGGGGTTAACAAGCAGATGCCTTTTCAAGTGGCCGCTGCCGAAGCGGAGTCGGTGCGAGAAGACCTGCGCTTGAAATATCGGTATTTGGACTTGCGGCGCGATCGCATGACGGGGAATCTCCAGTTGCGCCACGCCGTAGTCAAAGCGATCCGCCGCTACCTGGAAGACGAACAAAATTTCATAGAAATCGAAACCCCGATCCTGACTCGTTCCACTCCGGAAGGGGCGCGGGACTATCTGGTCCCCAGTCGCGTTAATCCCAGCGAGTGGTATGCTTTGCCCCAATCACCCCAGATCTTCAAGCAGTTGCTGATGGTATCGGGGTTCGATCGCTATTACCAGATCGCCCGTTGCTTCCGGGATGAAGACTTGCGGGCCGACAGACAACCGGAGTTCACCCAGTTGGATATGGAAATGAGTTTTATGTCCCAAGAGGATATCCTCCAGTTGAATGAAGGGTTAGTCTGTCATATCTTCAAAACCATTAAAGGGATAGATTTACCCCGTCCTTTCCCCCGCATGACCTATGCCGAAGCCATGGCCCGTTACGGATCCGATAAGCCCGATACTCGCTTTGGTTTGGAACTGGCCGATGTCTCTGACGTGGTCAAAGATTGCGGGTTTAAAGTGTTTGCGGGGGCGATCGCCAAAGGTGGTATAGTCAAAATCCTGCCCATTCCCGGGGGGACAAACTCATATCCAACGTGCGGATCAAACCCGGTGGGGACTTGTTCAAGGAAGCTAGCGAAGCAGGTGCCAAAGGTTTAGCCTACATCCGGGTGCGGGAAGGGGGCCAGTTGGACACCATTGGCGCCATTAAAGATAATCTCAGCCCCGCACAAAAAGAGGAAATTGTCAAGCGATCGGGGGCCCAACCGGGACATTTGCTATTATTTGCCGCCGATGCCGCCGATGTGGTCAACAAAACTCTGGATCGACTGCGGTTGGCGATCGCTCAAGAATTAGGGTTAATAGAGGAAAGCAAGATAAACCTGCTGTGGGTAACGGACTTCCCGATGTTTGAATGGAATGCCGAGGAGAAGCGGTTAGAAGCATTACATCACCCCTTTACGGCCCCCCATCCCGAGGATATAGAGGACTTGAAAACTGCCAGAGCCTGCGCCTACGATTTAGTGTATAATGGCATAGAGATAGGCGGCGGCAGTCTGCGGATCTACCAGCGGGAAATCCAGGAAAGAGTCTTTGACGCGATCGGCTTATCGACGGAGGAAGCCTATAGCAAATTTGGCTTTTTGCTAGAAGCCTTTGAATATGGGACGCCGCCCCACGGAGGAATAGCCTACGGTTTAGACCGGATGGTAATGTTATTAGCAGGAGAAGACTCAATAAGGGATGTCATTGCTTTTCCAAAAACCCAGCAGGCGCGGTGTTTGTTAACAGACGCACCGGCGGGAGTGGACAAGAAACAATTGAAAGAATTGCAGGTAGCGTCCACCTATAAACCCAAGAGTTAGTGAATGGAAAAATCTGGATAATTTGACTATCCATAGTTTCCGGGAACTGCAAGATAGTATAAATTTTGCATTTGCGAATGGAACGGTGCTAATTGCGAATGATAAATTGAGCCATTATTGATAATGGCTCAATTCACAAATAAACAGATGCACTTTTTTGAATCAGTAGCTCACTAAAATAGAGAATAGATAAGGTGAAAGTATTGTTAGTTTGTACAGAAAGGCTACCCGTACCATGCATACGTGGTGGAGCAATTCAGACTTATATTGATGGCATCTTGCCTTACTTAAGCAAACACCATGAATGTACAGTATTCTGTGTAGCTGTTTCCGAATTGCCCGATCGGGAAGTGCGCAACGGAGTACGCTACGTGCGTGTTGCAGCCGATAGCGTCGAAGAATACTATCAGCAGGCGGCAAAATTTGTCGCTTTAGAATCCTGGGACTCGATTGTGATTTACAACCGACCGAAGTATTTACCTATTGTTGCTGCCGCAGCACCGAATAGTCGTTTCTTACTGAGTATGCACAATGAGATGTTCTCCTCGGATCGGATAGCTCCAGAGGTGGCGCGTTCTTGCTTGGAGAGGGTAGATGCTGTAGTTACGATCAGCAAGTTTATTGCTAATGGGATAGCTGAGCTATGGAGTGAATATCGACATAAGCTCCATCCTGTTTATGCTGGCGTAGACTTGAATCGTTTTCAGCCACGCTGGGTACCTGGATTGGCAGAGCGGCGATCTCGTATACTAAAATCCCATGGCTTGCAGGGTCGGCAAATTGTTCTGTATGTAGGTCGCTTGATCGAGAAAAAGGGACCTGACCTGTTAGTGTCGGCAATGACCGAGATTGTGAAAAAGTACCCATCAGCAATGCTTTTGCTAGTTGGTAGTAAGTGGTATGGGAGTAATGAGGAGAACGACTACGTTCGTGAATTGAAAGATCGGGCCAAAATATTAGGCGACGCGGTCCAGTTCACGGGTTTTATTGTGCCCACAAAAGTTTCCGAATATTTTCTGATGGGAGATGTATTTGTTTGTACTTCTCAATGGCAAGAACCTTTAGCAAGAGTGCATTATGAGGCCATGGCGACAGGATTACCGATCGTTACTACCGATCGGGGCGGCAATAAGGAGGTAATTATTCCAGGAAAAAAATGCTTTGCTAGTGACAGATTTTCAAAATCCCGATGCCTTTGCTGCACGGATAGACTATCTGCTGTCTAACCCCGGAAAAACAGCGGAGATGGGACGATCGGGGCGTCAGTTGGCGGAGTTATATTATAGTTGGTCTCGGGTGGGATCTGAGTTGGTGAATATCTTAGACTCTATTAATACCAGAGTTGGTGCTATATCGATGATATCCACGGGAGTCGCGGACTAAATTTATCTCTATGCGATCGCGATCGACGGCAACGGCTGCGGCAAGATGTGGTGCGCTGGTGAGGTATGCTATGAGAGTGGAATTGTTTGCTGGCATGGCATCTGCTAATATAGAAACGGTATGGGCGAATGATATCAGTGAGCGCAGCTGTCGAGTTTATCAAAGTAATTTTGGTCAAGGGGCGATCGTCAGATGATGAAAAATCTGGAAAATTTGACTATCCATCGTTTCCGGGGTCTGCAAGAGATCGACTTGGAGTCCTTGGGGCAAATAAACCTGTTTGTTGGAGTCAACAACTCCGGCAAAAGTAGCGTGTTAGAGGCGATATCAACATATTGTCGTCCCCTGGACCCCCTAGCATGGCTAAATACGGCCTGGCGTAGAGAGGTCAAATCATCTCGCAAACCCCAGTTGGAAGCCCTCAAGTGGCTGTTTCCCCAGAATAGCACGATCGGGGAATTCTATCAAGGAGAAATCCATATCTCCGGGGATGGTAAATTTAGGGTAAGGGAGTTGAAAGCAATCTACCGAGAGTTGGCAAGAACAGAACCAGACCCCGATAAGATAGAGTCAGACATTGAAGAGGAGGAAAAGCAAACTGTTAGAGGTGCAGAATTAGAGATGAAGGCTACGCTTGACAAGGAGGGACAACTCAGTTTATTTGAACGGGAGGAGGAAGTATCGAAAAACTGTCCAAATTTGGGAGAATAAGCGTTTTGTTAATCGTGGAAAGCGCTGCAAAATAGAGCTACCAGTGGATACAGTGACAGCGGTTTCTCACCGCCTTGAAAAGTTGCAAGTGGAATTGTTATCAGAAGCGACCTTGCATGAATTCAAGCCAGAAATAATCAAATTACTCCAGGTAATGGATGAGGGAATCATCGACTTAGATCTTTTATCCGTGCGTGGAAATACTACGGGACTTTATATCGATCGCCAACAGATAGGGCGATCGCCGTTAAGTGCGTTCGGGGATGGAGTGCGGCGTCTGCTGTACATCGCCTTAACCTTGGCGAAAGTGCGAGGGGGAGTTTTGCTAATTGACGAACTGGAAACAGCCATTCATACCTTAGCACTTAAACCGGCATTATCGTGGCTAGTGCAAGCCTGTCAGCAGATGGAGGTGCAGCTATTTGCAACAACTGACAGTTTGGAAACCGTTGACGAACTCTTGAGTGCTTCTAAGATAGCACCAGATTTGGTGCTATATCGATTATATCCACGGGAGTCGGAGACTAAAGTGCTCAGAATCGATCGCGATCGACTGCAACGGGTGCGGCAAGATGTGGGTATGGAGGTGCGCTGGTGAAGTATGCTATCATTGGGGTTGAGGGACTGGTATTGGCGGGTTTCGCCTATGGCATCTGCTAACATAGAATGGGCGAATGATATCAGGACACTTTGCTGTCAAGTTGATGAAAGTAATTTTGGGAAAGGGGCGATCGTCTTAAATGAAAAATCTGGAAAATTTGACTATCCATAGTTTCCGGGGGCTGCAAGAGATCAGCTTGGAGTCCTTGGGGCAAATAAACCTGTTTGTGGGAGTCAACAACTCCGGCAAAACCAGCGTGTTAGAGGCGATATCAACATACTGTCGTCCCTTAGACCCCCTAGGGTGGCTAAATACGGCATGGCGTCGAGAGATAAAGTCATCTCGCAAACCCCAGTTGGAAGCCCTCAAGTGGCTGTTTCCCCAGAATGGTACAGTCGGGGAGTTTTATCAGGGAGAAACCCATATCTCTGGGGATGGCAAATTTCCGGTGAGGGAGTCAAAAGCAATCTACCGAGAGTTTGAAGGAACAGATCCATACCCCGATCGGATGGAGTCGGACATTGAATACGAGGAAACGCAAACTGTTAGAGGTGCAGAATTAGAGATGAAGGCTAAGCTTTCAGAATCTCAACTCAGTTTGTTCGATAAGCAGCAGGATGAATTATCTGAAACTTTTCAAATTTGGGAGAATAAGGGTTTTGTTAATCGTGGAAGTAGCTCAAAAATAGAGCTGCCAGTCGAGACAGTGACTCCGGTTTCTCACCGCATTGAGAAGTTACAAATGGAATCCTTATCAAAAGCGACTTTCCATGAGTTAAAGCAAGATGTCATCAAATTACTCCAAGTAATGGACCCGGGAATTATCGACTTAGATGTTTTATACGATCCTGGAGGTACTCCGAGACTTTATATCAACCACAAACAGATAGGGCGATCGCCGTTAAGTAATTTCGGAGATGGTGTGCGCCGTCTGCTGTACATCGCTTCAACCTTAGCCAAAGTGCGAGGGGGAGTTTTACTTATTGACGAACTAGAAACAGCCATTCATACCTTAGCACTTCAACCATCATTATCGTGGCTAGTTCGAGCCTGTCAACAGATGGAAGTGCAGCTATTTGCAACAACTCACAGCTTGGAAACCGTTGACGAACTCTTGGACGCTTCTGAAACAATAGCAGATTTAGTTTTCTATCGGTTATATCCACGTGAGTCGCGGACCAAATTGATCCGAAACGATTGGGAACGGCTAAAAGGACTGCGGGAAGAGTTGGGTAAGGAGGTGCGCTGGTGAGGTATGCTATTATTGGGGTTGAGGGACCGCAAGACCAGGCATTTGTCGGCCAGGTACTCAAGCAACTGCTGGGTTTCAAAGATTTTCGAGGAAAAGAGTTTAGAGGATTAAAGAAAAATTTAGACCCTTTCTGGCAGATGTTCATTCCCAAATATCCCAAAGACGGAGATTTGTACAAGCGTCTGGACATGCCATCTATCCTGTATAATGATTCGGTTTCGGTGGCCATATACGCAGGAGAGGGGAGTAACTTAGTGAAGAGTTTGGATAGGTTGATTCGAGATCATCCTCCCTATCAAGAAGAACTGATGGCATTGGGAATTGTAGCAGATGCCGATCGCAAAGCCCCAGATGCGGTTGTGGCACCCTACTGTAATTGCTTTCGCAGCTATTTCCCGAATTTTACCGACCAAGCTGGGGCGATCGATCGCAGCGTTACTCGCACGGGAATATACGTGTTTCCCGATAATGTTAACCCGGGAGTGTTGGAGACTTTGCTATGTCAATGCGATCGAAGTTGCTTATCCCGAGTACCTGGAAAGGGCCCAAGAGTATATTGACAAGTTCTCCCCAGAGGAGAGAACATCTCTGAAGTGGAAACCCTTCGATCGGGAAAAGGCCCTAGTGGCTACTGTAGTCAGCGTCCTGAAACCCGGGAGAACCGGGTGTGGTCAAAACCCGTTGATCGTTCGGGTGACCTTCCCAGTCGCCGGATCCCCCCAACCCCCCTTAAAAAGGGGGGCTTTCGGAAGCCCCCCCTTCTGCAAGGGGGGGTTTGGGGGGATCCCACTGCAACTACTTTTGACCACACCCGGGAGAACCAATACCGTGAGTATAGCAGATAATAATTGGGTGAGTGGGCCAACTGAAACAGAGGTGACGGCGCTAGCTAATTTCCGAGATTTTTTGAGGGAACTTGTGAGTTTTGATGAAGAATAAATTAAAAGCCGTGGAATTGTTTGCTGGCATTGGCGGGTTTCGCCTGGGCATGGCAGCTGCTAATATAGAAACAGTATGGGCGAACGATCTCAGTACAGTTTGCTGTCGAGTTTATGAAAGTAATTTTGGTAAAGGCGCGATCGCCTTAGGGGATATTAGCAAAATTAATCCTGAAGAGATCCCCGAACACGACATTTTGACAGCGGGTTTTCCTTGCCAACCATTCAGTCCGGCGGGTAAGAAACAAGGGGTGCGAGATCTACGGGGAACGCTTTTCCAGCGCATTGTGGAAATTCTCCAGGTAAAACAACCGCAATATTTTTTGCTGGAAAATGTGAAAAGAATTCTGACAATGGAAAAGGGTCATCACTTCCGAATAATATTATCCGCATTGGTACAGTTAAACTACGCGATCGAATGGCGGATAGTTAATCCGATAATATTGGGAATTCCCCAAAGTAGAGAACGAGTTTTTATCATGGGGACGAAATGCGATCGGTCGAGTCCAATACTAGACTTAGAAAGATTATCAGTATTTTTGACCGATAATGATGGTGATAGTTTAGGAAATTGGGCAAATGGTCTGTTGCCGATCGGGGATGTAAGCAGTAAGAACTATAACTGGGGTATTGCTTACAATAATCGGATGTATACTCAGCAGTTACCGCCATTGCCTGACATCAAACCCAGAAAGAAACTGAATGACATTCTCCAAGATGAGTCGGAAATCGGTACCCAGTTTGATTTTACTGCGGACACCCTCGATCGCATCAAGCAGAGTCAAGCAGTAAATCGGTATTGCAATGGGGTGGAAATATTATATAATCAGAAGGGAGGAGCGCGTTTGGGATATACTATATTTGGAATTAACGGCGTGGCATCGACCTTAACAGCATCAACATCAAGGCATTACGAACGGTATCGGGTGGGCGATCGCTTTCGCCGGTTAACGCCTGTCGAGTATGCCCGTTTAATGGGATTTCCTGACGACTGGTGCCGGGTGGCGAGAGTCTACGATCGATATGCCTTATTTGGGAATGCGGTAGTGCCAGCTTGTGTCGAGTGGATCTGCAAAAGAATTGGCCAGCAAAATTTTGAATTAAAGCATCCACAATGGCAACAACTGACTTTAGCAATTTAACATAGAGAGTCGCAGAATATGCAAGTACTGACCCTACCTTTACTAAAGACTGAAGCAGGAAATTTTGTGGTGCAATTGAGGGATAGACAGATTGCCGAGTTGTATGGCATCACGGATGGCAAGGCAGTAGGAACCTACGTTGAACAAGCATTCAATCGATATCTGACAGCCAAGTATTCATATACAGCAGGGAGTGCTGCTAGCGGTATTGATTTTCCCGAGTTAGAAGTTGACATTAAGGTAACATCGATCAAACAACCCCAGTCATCTTGTCCATTTCGGGATGCGAGTCAGAAAGTTTACGGACTGGGTTATCATTTGATTGTGTTCGCTTATGAGAAGATTGACAATCATGAATCACGTGCGGCCGTTTTGAATTTCCAATATGCTATTTTTGTGGAACGCGATCGCACAGGAGATTACCAAACGACCCATTGGTTGAGAGAAATCATACGTCGTAATGGTAACAAAGATGATGTGGTTGCATTTCTAGAAGATCGTAACCTACCTCTAGACGAGATGGGACGTGAGACCCTGGCCGATCGCATAATGCTCCAACCTCCGGAACAAGGTTACATCACCATTTCTAATGCCCTGCAATGGAGGTTACAATACCGCAGGATTATAGAACTGGCGATCGCAGGGACAACCAGTGGGGTGGAGAATCTGCACCGGTAGCGCTCCGGCGTGAAGGGGTTGCCAAAAATTCGCCCCGTGCTATAATTCTCCAGGCTGTGCAATAAAAAATTGTCGGCGATCGTTTTTTTTGCTAATTGTGAATTGCTGGGGAACGAGAGATGATTTTTATTTATCGGATCAAAATTCCATGTCATCGCTCATTATTTTTCCGTACTGTTCTTGATATTCTGCGATCGCATTTTTTAGTTTACCATTCAGTCTAGGCGGGTTTGACATCACTGATATAAACAAATCCCGATCGCGATCGGACAAAACTAGCCTTTCATGAGAGTCTATTTCCTGTTTATCCAGGGTGCGATCGCTACCGGAGACTCTTTTAATACTTGCAGCTTCTGACATACTGAATTCTCAATTTAGTGGCATGTTGACAGCAGAATTTTTTACACAACCGGTAGCGGATGGTGGGCGGTGCCCACCCTACGTTCGCGGCAAGTCGCCGAACAGGCGCATAAACTTGCGATCGATATAATCTTTCCAAACCCACAGCAACTTCGAGGGACCGCAACCCCAGTTCCCCCGAGAGGCGATCGCCCGTCCATCACCGGTGCCAATTAAACCCAAAATCTCCTGCTGAGGTCGATAGGGTTGTAGAGGTTTGGACAGCAACATCTGCTGCAAATTCTCAAACAATGGTTTTCCCTGACGGACTGCAAATACTCCCGCTTTCGGACGCTGATAATTTTTCATCGTGGCAATGTCCCCAGCGGCAAATACCTGCCCGTGAGAGACCGATCGCAGGGTATCTTCTACGAGGATAAAACCTGACGAGTCCGTTGTCAACCCCGATTCCCCCAACCAACTGGGTGCTGATGCTTGCGTTACCCAAAATATGCGATCGCACTCAACGGTCAAACCCGACTCGCACCGCACCCCTCCGGACTTGACTTCGCAAACATTTTCCTGTAAGTGCAGTTGGATACCGCGCTGGAGCAGAATTTTCTCCAGGCGTTGGCGTACCCAGAGATTGTGAGAATTCATCAATTCCCTGCTGCGATGGAATAAATGAATCTTCACATTTTCTCTGCCGATAACTTTTCTCAGGCGTTGTTGCATTGTCAGCGCTAGTTCTACACCCCCGGCGCCACCACCAACAATAGCAATAATTATGGGTTTTGTCCCTGCTATAGTAATCTCAGATAGCAGTTGATTCCAAGCTTGCAAAAATTGCGGTACGGGTTTGGCGGGAATGGCGTATTCTGCTGCACCGGGTACGGATATTTTCGCTGGCGTGCTGCCAATGTCAATAGATAATAAGTCAAAGGTTACTGCTGGGCGATCGGCACAGAGTACCCGATTATTTTCTAAGTCTAAACCAATTGCCCGATCGATATAGATCTGGGCTTGAGCAAACTGACAAAGATGTGGCAAGTCAATGTGACATTCATCGAAATTATAAAATCCTGCCACGTGACCGGGAAGCATGCCAGAATAGGGAGTATGGGAACAGTCCGTTATCAGAGTGAGGTTTACCCCTGGTAATGGGTTGAGGCCAAAGAGGCGCAATGCGATCGCGTGAGAGTGGCCGCCACCAATTAGCACTAAATTCTTAACCATAGATTCTTTATCTTCAGATCGATTTTCACCTTCCCCTCGTTCCCAGGTAGAACCTGGGAACGAGGGGCGCGAGGCGGAGCCTCTAGTTTAAAATGGTGCAAGATATGATATCTGCCAATTCCTCCATATCATCAAAAACGATCCTAACTAAACCAAGCAGCGTCAAGGGTAAAATTGCGGATATTTTTCAAAAAGAAACTACTATTTTGCTTGACCAAATCTCCCCAACATGATACTGGCAAACGCTCTTGATAAGCTTTAATCGCCAGAACATAGTCCCGATCGAACAATTCTGCTTCGATCTTCTGCAACTTGTTAATTACCACTCCCATTAAAATAATCTCTCCACTCAGGCGATCGCCTAATGGTGATTCTATCCCAGCAATCAACCCTTGGATTTCAACATTCGGCAAATTAGTGATTAAAGTCTGGATAATTTCTAACTGCGTTTTTCCCTCAATATTGGCTAAATTTTCCACCAACAAATTCATCGTTAAAGGGAAATCAGACATTTCTCGATTTAACGGTAAAAGCAGATAAACGTTTTTAGATTTCCTCCCATTCCTTTCCCAAATAATCCCCTGGTCATCTATCTGTCTTTGCCGCTGCCAGCCTTGATTTTCTAAATAACTGGCCACGGCTTCTGGTTCGATGTTCTCAAATAATTCGAGATCCTTAACAATGAGATTCATAGCTTTTCCCCTCTCAAAACTTTTTGCATCATCAACTCTAAACTTGTGGGAGTCAATACTTGATTTCTAGGAATTTTAACGGTAATATTTTCCTTGTTTTCCGTAGAATCAGCCCCCGCTAAAGATGACCAATAACCACAACGTTGCAGACAAAGCGATGCCTCAGTTTGTTGCAGCCAATCCTCGACCCGTTCGGGGACAACCACAACAATTAAAATTATTGGAGGATAACGATTTCCTCGTCTCAACTCGTTATAATTTTTAACTGGTAAAGGATAGCGGATCGAGGTATCGCCAACCACCTCTCTCGAAGTACATTTAACTTGAGCGTAAAGAATCGGAAATTTTTCGAGTTGAGGTTCTTTTAATCCCGTAAAAATTAAATCAACTCCCAACATATCTAAAGGTGCCGTCGTTCTTTCGCAAACACAACCCGCAACTGTGGCAACTGCTCTAATATAAGCATAACTAAACTCCTCTTTTTGCAGATTAATCTCCACTTAACAACTCCTATAACTCAAAAGTAATGGTTTCAGTCTTCATCAATTCTCCATTCACAATTCTCCATTCACAATTCTCCATTCACAATTCGCAAATGAGCAATTCCCCTTAATTCAACCTCTAGTTCCGATTCATCATAATCGAAAATCACTATCCCTTTACTGGCTAAAATGTCCATAAATTCCAGGCCGTTGATTCCGGCCAATTCTGCCGCTTTGCCGAGAGATAGTCTTTTTTCTTGAAAATAAGCGATCGCTGCCAGCAGTCGGATCTGATGTTTTAACTCAGCGCTGCCTATTTTTAAGGCTGCCAGTAGATTAAGAGGAACTTCAAAAGTAATAGTTTCTGTCTTCATAGCTAATCCCTGATATCATCTAACAATCATATCATACTTTCTCACCTCTTGAGGGGCGATCGCCCCTGAGGGAAATCTCGATTTTTCGCTCCGGACATTGCTTTGTTCGTGTAGCCGGGCCCCTCACGGGTGAGGGCGGCTAAATTTTCTGGGCGGCTAATTGGGCCGTGCGATCGGCCACCTTTTGTTCCAGAGTCTGGTAGAACTGGGCATAATCGCGATCGTTTTCATCTATTTTCCCTTCTACTGCAATCCCCGGTCCCTTTACAAGTATGATCTGATAGGATATCATACTTGTAAAGGGACACAGAATAGTAGAAGTTGCTCAATATGTTGGTGGGGAGTGATTTCCACACGAGAGTAGCTCCTGCAGCTTTTTAAACAGGAGCTGATGTCGCACTTAATGAGTCTGTCCTTTATAACAAGGAGCTGTAACACCCTTGGTGCTTAGGTGGAAACTACACAAGCGAGACTTGGAGTCAATGGTTTATGTTTATGTTGGTTTTGGCGGCTGCATCTGTTGAATTAGCGTGGACAACGCTGGCATCTTGAAAGATTTGGAAATTCGATCCTTAATGTACGAATAAAAATTCACTCCGTTTTTGCGGCAGGTGTCAACCAGAGCCAAAAACACTTCCCACGCCTGAGTCCCCTGTAGAGTGCGGGTTCCATTGGAGATTTTGCGCTTAATCACATACTCCCGGACTGTCCGCTCTGCCTCATTATTGTCAAGAGGAACTTCAGGAAAATCTAGAACTAATAGTAAATAAGGCTTCTTCTGTTTTGTTAAATCAATTCTATGATCTAAAGCACTGTATCCGGTTTGACGGGAAAACAATTTGTCAAATTCGGTTTCAAGCAACAGTTTTTGTTGTCGCTGCTCTTCTGTGCTTTGCTGTTGATAGGCTTTGAGTTGATAATAGTAAATCCAAAAATAAGAGAGAAATTGTGCCAGGCTTTTTTGATGAGAGGGAACCAGAGGAGTCAGCTTTTCGTAGTGTCGTCCTTCATGAATCCAGCATAAACTACGATGGTTCGTCTGGTTGTGAAATTGTCCCGCGTCATCAGCCACCAAAATATCTATGTAGTCCCCGAGCTGCTTTTTCTTCTTGTCAGGCAAAATACTGTCAACTAAATCATCTGATTGAACAACTGCTAATTCAGTTGGATCCAACTGCAATTCGTTTAACATTTGGAGAACTGTTTCAGAGTTTTTGCGCTCTCTGGTAAAAAAACTGCTATAGTAAGGATTGCAGAGTGTGAATACATAGCAATTTTTCCCATTAACCCGCATCCCCGTATCATCAATTTGGTGATAACTGGTACTGCCCAGTCCCGCTTCTAAAATAGCATTTCGTTCTTCAGTAAATTCTCTTAAATATTGCCGAGTTATTAAGTTAGATATTTTTCCCGCCGAGATTACTATTCCCTGAGACGGCAACAATTTAAGAATCTTTTCTTCTGGCACTCGTAACTGATAATACAAAGTGAGAACAAATGCTTCGAGTTCACTCCCGTAAGATTTGCCTTTTAATCCTTGCGGCAACTGGGCTTCGTAAAATTTCTCCGTACTAGGTGAATAGAGTCTTTCTAGTCGATAAATAACCGTGTCTGTTTTAAATATAATATTTTGAATTGTTACTTCTCGGTAGCCTCTATGGGTGATATCTGACGGCAAGTTACTCCGAGCCAGTTTGATAACCTCTTCTCTGTCAATATGAATAAGTTGGCGACGTTCCTGGGGGGGGTTTTCGGTTTTTTCTTTTTTCGCTCTCGACTATTGGGCTGCTCTGGTTTGGCCTCCGCAGAAGTATCAGCTTTAGAAGTATCAGCTTTGGCTTGAGGTTTGATGTCAGGTTTTCCCTTGTGCCCTTTGAGCGCGGCTATTTCATCTCTCAATCGTTGATTGTCAGCTTTCAATTCAAGGTTTTGGCTGTATAGGTCTTCTAGGTAATTGAGTAACCGCTGCAAAACTTCCCGACTTTTTGGGTCGAGATTCTCTGTGTCTTGGTCGAGGTCAGCAAGCCAATTCTTAGTCATGTCTTCCAACTTACTACTTATTTATCGAATTTGTCAACCCTGGGCGCGGGATTTTGAAAAAAATCAGCTGTCGCGCATCTCAACTGCATATTCGGGCGCTCGGCTGCCGACTCACCACTTCGAGGTCAAAACCCCCCACCCCGTAAGCATTTGAGAAGTTTTCGCTCCTCAAAAATTGCTCTTGTCCTGTTAGGCATTCCGAGGCAGTACAAGGGCTGTTCACTCCAGTCCGATGGCCCGAGTAACTATGCAGTACCGGCAGTACCCATATTCCTTCACCACCAAGATCTTGAGCAATTACGAATAGTAATCATATTTTGCTCATCTCTTCTTCACCGTTGGACAGGATATCTACCTTGGCAGCAGTCTGACTCTCTCTACTTTACCAATAAATATCTCATTATTAGTTACCCAAATGTTAAATTATATTAATTTCTCTATTAAGTTTTATTATCTCTACAGGCGATCGCCTTGCAGCAACCAGAGCATGTCAAGTTTGAGAATTGCTAATTGAGAATATCTCTAACTGCGCAGCGTTGCGAGGAACGAAGCAATCTAGAACTACTCCCCCCCGAGAGGAATGGAGATCGCAAACTCTGTACCAATGCCCAGGGAGGAGCTACACTTAAGTTTATCACCATGTTTCTCCTCGACAATCTGCCGTGTCTCCTGGTCGGGAGATGTCCTCGTTGATTTCGTGGGCAACTCCTGCGGCGTCACCGGCGGCTAATTGACCAACTGTTGCCATCTTTTCATTTTGGACAAGCTGAAGTTGCATTTCTTGGAATTGTTGCAGAGATTGTTTTAGCTGCTGTAGTTTTGTGACTGCCGATCGAGTTGTTCTTTAAGGAGATGGCAGCCAATCGCGCAGAGGATCTGCAAAACTTCCACCCGATCGCGTACTCCCTGACTAGCTTCCTGCGGCTATCATGTCCGGAGACGCCCACAGGGTGGGCGCTCTCGGACACGAGTTGTCAGTCCAAGAAAGTGATTGGCTGTGACATAATGGAACTGGCTCCCGTGGTGTCCCAGTTCACAGCTGCTAAATTACTGTATAAACTCATAGGGTATCATGTTAGCGGTCGGCTGGACGAGGAATTAAAATCAAAAAATGTCTCCACGATATCTCCTGTGTGCCGAGTCCCCTGGGACAAGAGCACAGCAGGAGATATCGTTTGAGGGAGCGGGCAATTTTGTAAGAAGGAAGGGAAATGAGCGTAATGAATTTGGCGGGGACTCCCATTGGCAGCTATGCACCAGATTTTGAGGTGCCTGGGGTAGATGATGAAGTTCACCATCGAGCACGCTATCTGGAAAAATATCAAGTGATAGCTGTCATATTTATCAGCAATAACTGCCCCTACGTGCAGCCTTATCTGGAAAGGCTAAAACAACTCCAGACAGAATTTGCCGACATGGGGGTAACTCTGATCGGGATAAATGCCAATGATGGGACCCAAGACCGAGCAGAAAGCTTGGAGATGATGAAAGTCTTTGCTACCTCCGACGGACTGAACTTTCCTTATCTGCGAGACGTGACTCAGGATGTGGCTCGCAGCTATGGCTGCGCCACGCTGCGCGATCGGGGCGGACAAGACGCCAGAGGCTTTCCTGCTAGACCATCAGGGAATACTGCGCTATCGGGGGCTGATTGACGATCGTCCAGCAGATGCAGCCGCAGTGCAGGTGCCTTACTTACGTCAGGCGATCGGCCAGGTACTTCAGGGAGAACCAGTCACTATAGCCTCTACAGATCCAGTAGGCAGCGAGATTCAATGGCGCCACTAAAGAATTATAAATGAAGCTTGACAAATTAGCAATCAGGATCTGTAATAATCGGTGGGCCGTGTCTCCTGGGTAGTGCTTAAGCGATGTCTTCTCCTCGTTCCCTCACAGCGGAGGGGGCGTTACCCGGGGAGCTGGCAGCCTGGGAACGTGCGATTAGCGCTCCCAGAAGACATCGAACTCCCAGGAGACACGGGAGGTTCCTTGAGTTAAGAAAATAGTGACGGCATGTCGATAGGTTACCAGCGGGTCTTACTGAAACTGAGCGGCGAAGCATTGATGGGCAGCCTAGACTACGGGATAGACCCAATGGTGGTGCAAAAGGTCGCCTCCGAAGTGGCAGAGGTAGTAGCCAGTGGAGTCCAAGTGGCGATCGTGGTAGGGGGTGGCAATATCTTCCGAGGGATCAAAGCAGCCGCTTCCGGAATGGACAGGGCAACGGCAGACTACATCGGCATGTTGGCGACGGTGATGAATGCGATGACACTCCAGGATGCCCTGGAACAAATGCAAGTGCCCACGCGGGTGCAAACGGCGATCGCCATGCAGGAAGTGGCGGAACCTTACATCCGCCGCCGCGCCATGCGTCACCTGGAAAAAGGACGAGTGGTCATCTTTGGTGCTGGCTCGGGAAATCCCTTCTTTACCACGGACACGACAGCGGCACTCCGGGCCGCAGAAATCAATGCTGAGGTGATTTTCAAAGCTACTAAGGTCGATGGTGTCTACTCCTGTGACCCCAAGACTAACCCAGAGGCACAACGCTTTGCTAGCATTACCTACGGCCAGGTCCTGAGTCAAGATTTACAGGTGATGGATAGTACGGCGATCGCCTTATGCAAAGATAACCAGATTCCGATTATTGTGTTTGACCTTTCCCAGCCGGGCAACATCCGTCGCGCCGTCAAGGGAGAACCAGTAGGAACGCTCGTCGGCGGTAGTGATACCACGATCTGAAAAAAAAATCCACCCCCGATGTGCGACAAGGGGTACGGCGAAGACGATGTCTCCGGAGTAGTGCGTTCCCCTGGGAACGAGGCGCAAGGCGTGGAGACATCGAGATCCCCTCGCACATCGGAGTACTATAAATGTGATTAGAAATGGCTGAAAATATCTCAATAGGGTAGATAGTGAGGTTAGCATGGACTTAGATGAAGCTGAAATTATGATGGATAGCGCAGTTGAGGCGACTCAACGGGCTTTTAATACCATCCGCACAGGTCGGGCTAATGCCAGCCTACTGGACAAGGTGATGGTAGATTACTACGACACCCCAACGCCTCTCAAGTCTCTGGCGAACGTTAGTGCGCCCGATGCCAGTACGCTCTTGATTCAACCCTATGATAAGGGGATTGTAAATCTGATTGAAAAAGCAATTTCTCTGTCAGATGTGGGTCTGATGCCGAATAATGATGGAAAGGTAATTCGACTGAATATTCCGCCCCTGACGAGCGCTCGGCGCAAGGAATTTGTCAAACTCGCCGCTAAGTACGCAGAAGAAGGCAAGGTCTCGATTCGGAACAACCGCAGGGAGGCGGTAGAGTCTGTCCGCAAACAAGAAAAAAAAGGTGAGATTTCTGAAGACGAAGAGCGGGACAAGCTAGATAAAATTCAAAAGCTTACTAACAAGTATATCGCCGAAATTGACGAATTACTGGCCAAAAAAGAAAAAGAGATTACTACAGTTTGATGGCGATTACCTTCCCATCAGTTAAGTATTCAGCTGTTACAGTCAGCTAACAGCTGATAGGAACTGACAGTGCCAAAGGGGTGACATGCTCCCGATGCCTATAATAGTTGTACTCAGTCAGGGAATGAGGACAAAAGCATCAGTAATTATCCCCCAAATAACCCGGAAGGGAAGCGAAAGATCCGAAATTCTACTCAAACATCTGCCAGAGAATTGTTTTTACATAGGAGTCAAAGCTCAGTATTATGTATGATTGCATTATCGTCGGTGCTGGACCAGCCGGTGGAACAGCAGCCTATCATTTGGCAAAGCGGGGACGATCGATATTAATCCTGGAAAAAGAAACACTGCCTCGGTATAAACCCTGTAGCGGCGGGGTGTCACCCGCGATCGGCAAATGGTTTGAATTTGACTTTGAACCTGCGATTTCCCTGAAAGTAGACCAAATTCGTTACAGCTGGCAGATGTCCGATGCGGTAGAAGTGAGTCTAAGAGCAGAACCAATGTGGATGGTACAGCGAGACAAATTCGACCATTTTCTGATCGAGCAAGCTCAGCAGCAGGGAGCCGAACTGCAAGACAATGCAGAAGTTACTGGCATCAAATTTTCCCATGACAGATGGCAAGTCAGTACCAGCAAGGAACCAGTTGCGGAACTAGCTGCGTTCGTGATTGCCGCTGACGGTGCCAAAGGTCCAATGGCCAAATGGCTAGGCATCTTCGGTGGTAAACGGCGTATGTCTGCCGTCTTGGAGGTAAAAGCACAGAACCCCCCAGACAGCCCCGAGATGCATTTTGAATTTGGGGGCAAAAAAATTAAAAATGGTTTTATTTGGAATTTCCCCCATACAGGGGGCAACTCCATCAGCGTCGCTACCTTTGTCGGTGGCGAACCCAAAGACTTGCAGTCTGTTCTGACTGAATACGCCCAGACAGTTGGTATCGATATTAGCAATAGTCAGCGGTACGAACACCCTCTGCTTTTGTGGGATGGCGATCGCCAGCTGCACGCCCAAAATGCAGTTGTGGCTGGGGAAGCGGCCAGGATCGCCGATCCCCTGATGGGTGAAGGCATTCGCCCCTCGATCTTTAGTGGCATGAAAGCAGCAGAGGCGATCGATCTCGCCCTGGCAGGTGACGGTAACGCCTTAGAGAAATACACTCAGGTAATGTCGGCAGAATGGGGAGCAGATCTGAAGATGGCCGGGCGCATAGCTGGGGCCTTTTACCGATTGCCTGGTGTCGGCTACAAAATAATCAAGCAACCCGTTGCTACCCAGGTGATGAGCAAAATCCTCTGCGGACAACTCAGTTACGCAGAGGTTGCAAGTACGGCGATCGAGCGTTTGAGCGGCAGTTTGATACCCGGCAAAAAATAGTCGTTCGTAGTCAGCACTCAGAGTGCTTTTCTCCGTTCGTAGTCAGCACTCAGAGAGCTTTTCTCTCGTGACCAGGGTCTCCCTGGTCACGCCTGGTTGAGGCTCTGCCTCCTGGCCAGGGTCAGGTGAGCGAACTCATTCATGTGATGAAGGTCCGACCACGTCAGCACTCAGAGAGCTTTTCTCTCGTGACCAGGGTCTCCCTGGTCACGCCTGGTTGAGGCTCTGCCTCCTGGCCAGGGTCAGGTGAGCGAACTCATTCATGTGATGAAGGTCCGACCACTCATAAGAGGCAGCCGCCTCGTGACTTCCCATTCCTTGGGAATGGGACTTGAGTATCTACCTCCTGGGGTCATATTTCTCACTCATAATAGTCAACTACGAGGCCAATCACAAGAGGCAGATGGCACTTCCCATTCCCAGGGAGACCCTGGGAACGAAGGTAAGCGGTATCAGAAACCACCACCGTAGCGTTCCTCTGCCCAATGCTCTCCCCGCCGGTGATAACCGTTGCGTTTCCAGAACATTTGGCACTTTTCCAGCGCATCCCGATCGCGGCCTGAGCGCATTAGCGAAGGCGGAGAGGAGAGCAGGTGGGGAACAACTAACCGCATCGGACCACCGTGGTCTGGGGGTAGCGGCATGGCCATGAAGTCAGACCAGCTGAAAGTTGCTTCTTTTGCTAGCCCCCAAACCCTAAGTTACCAGGTGTCGGTACTGACTTCCGGAGTCTCGCCGTAGGTTAACACGGGAAAACCCTTGGCTAGGTATCCGGAGGTACTTGTTTTCTCTGTTGAGCTTCTGGTTTACGGAAAAATTTTCCTAGCATAATTCACCCTAGATTGAATTCCTAGTCCTCTTCTTCTTCCTCTTCAAATGGTGGATAGACAAAGCTAGAACGTCGAGTCAGAATGGACTTGCCCAGACTGAGAGCTTTTTGTGCTTGGAACGCTGCTTTCCGCTTCCAGACTGCTTTCCGCTGATTTCGCTTGGTTTTCGATGTTTTCTTTTTCGGGACTGCCATAACCGTGCACCATCGCAATCGTTGACAACCTTCCCATTATAAAGCCATTGCCTCCCAGCTGACTTGGCTGGATGCGTAATACTCGTGTTTTACCAATTAAACCGACTCAATGACTGGGGGTTTTTAATTTTTCGGTAGTTTGGAGATTTCACTCCCTTGAGGGCAAGTGCCGATCGCGCAGCGTGGCGCAGCCATAAAATCATCCGAATATTAAGATAATGGCTCTTTCGACCAGCAGTTGGTTGGGGTTTCCGATTTTTCTGAGGTTTATAGTGAGGACGGAAGTCCTCACTATAAACCTCAGATCCCAAGGCTCCGTGGCTATGGGCTCACAGACAGCAGCGATCGCATGAGCGAGAAAACCAGCAAACATTGCACTAACAATCCGGCGCTTGATAGCATTTGCAGTCCTTGTTCTTGGCATCTCCATCGTCGCCGTATCCTGAGGAACAAAGAAATTGGTTTCTACGGCCAGGCGGAATTCGGTAGTGGTGCTGCGTTTAGCCCTCGCAAATCTGCAGTCTCTCTGTTGTAGTCTAGTATCTGTCCGAACTTCCGCAATTATAGCATCCGCATCTTTCGACAGGTCCTGCCGAACCTTTGTTTTGTTCTGGTCCCTATACGAACTTCTGGTCTGGGCCCTAACGCCAGCGATCGCTTATAGTTAGCAGCCAGAGCTAACCATCGGTCTGCTTTTTTCTAGCTTAGTGGACTTGCCTCACAAAAAGCAAGTGGACTTGCGCTCTTGTTGCCGCTCTCAAGTAAGACGAGCGCCTGCTAGGCTTAATAATACGTAACTTTGATCTAGATTTTTATACCGCCAAATAGCTGGCTAGTACTAATAATTACCCCAAATATGTAAGTTTTTGGGCAACAATTGCACAACTCTTGCCTATCTCACCCAACTGCAAGCCATGCCTCGGTGGCCTCGTATCCTAATTCTAAGAGCATCTGTCGCAGCAGCGGCAGACTCAGACCTATTACATTTGTTTGACAACCAACTAGCTTTTCTACAAACAGTCCCCCTTTCCCTTCTATGGCGAAGCCTCCCGCACAATTGAGTGGTTCGCCAGTGGCTACGTAGGCGGCGATCGCCCGATCGCTGATTTGGGCAAAATGTACCTCTGTTACTTGGCTTTTCACTACTTTTGTATTGTTTCTTACATCAATTAATGCGTGACCGGTGTATAGTAACCCCTGACGACCGCTCATGATTTGCCAGCGGGCGATCGCCTGGGCGGGGTCGGCAGGTTTGCCGTAAATTTCGCCGTTGACGGCCAAAACGGAATCGCACCCCAGTACCAGGGCATCTGAAAACCTAGGGGCGATCGTCTCTGCTTTGCACAGCGCCAGAGTTTGCACCAGTCCCACCGGATCTGATAGCTGCACTTGAGACTCATCAAAATTACTAGGGCAAACTACAGGATCGAACCCGGCACTTTCCAGCAAGCGCTTGCGGGCAGGTGAAGCAGAAGCGAGGACAAGTTGAGGAATGTTCATTGAGAATTGTTCATTGAGAATTGATAACCGACAACTGACAACCTTCCACAAACCTAATAGACTCTGAAGGATTTAACAACTTGTTCAAACATCGACTTTCCCTTCTGCCAGCGTCTTTCTGTCGAAAAGAGGTTTCATCTGTAGAGTTGCCCGTGACTCCTGGCCTGCCCGACACTGGCGAGAACGTGCCGTTGCTGCTGGTTTGAGAGCGTGACTGCGTACTCTAGCAGGTAGTAGGTGCGATCTGACGATCGCAGTTCTTCCGCATTTACCAATTCTGCTTGGCGACCGGAATCTGGAGGGGCGATCGCATTTTTCGACAACCTGTATCCCACATCTGTGGGAGTTCCCAGATCCGTCAGAGTTTTGCTATCGCCACCGACAGATTCTCACTGTACTCGATCAAATCCCGAAACACCACATCAGGTCCATTTGTCACCTCCACGGGAACCCAACCATTGGGATAGAGGAACTGATAACCGTCGGTGCTATCGACATAACTTTGCAGTCCCACACCAGTTGAGACACAACCTGTTATACTCAAGCTCAATAACAGGATAACTATTGCCGCAATGCCTTAGCATCTATCTTCTCCCCCTGGAAATTTCATTCGGTGTTGTGTCAGGACCGGTAGTCCCAGTCTCTCGACGTGATTTCATTTTCTCATTTTGCCGCCCCCCCTGGGAATTCGATCTTGCTCTCAAGGGCCTGGTATAATGACCATTATCTAGACAAACAAGGCTAAATATTAGTTCTGAGTCAACCGTCTTCGTGCTGACAAGGCGCTTTCGAGCCTAGAAAGTCAGTGCAGTGAGATTATCCGTCGATGCTAATATTTGTTAAAATGTCGCGTTTTATTAACGAGCAGATGAAATTAGCAGCAAGACAGTAATTATGTGTTATACTGCTGTAAATAGTTGGGTAAAAAGTAAAATGAAACCATTAGTATTAGATTTATTTGCCGGTGCCGGTGGATTTAGCCTGGGCTTTAGATTGGCCGGTTGTGAAATAATTGGCGCAATAGAAATAGACAAATGGGCGGCGGAAACCTTCGCTTACAATCATCCTAATTCTCAGGTCATCCAGGCAGATATGGCTACAATTACTGAGGACGACCTCAAAGAATTGTGCAAAAATCAAAAACCCACAATTGTGATCGGGGGCCCTCCCTGCCAGGGATATTCTGTTTGCCGGAAAAATGCCGGCGATCCTAAAGATCCGAGAAATAATCTGTTTAAAGAGTTGATCAGAGTGGGTTCTATTTTTGAGCCAGAACTATTGATAATGGAGAACGTGCCGAACGCGATCAATGCTCGGACTAACTCTCAAGAAAAAGTAATTGATATCTTGAATAAAGAATTAACAGAGATTGGCTATTACGTCTCTGTTAAAATTTTGCAAGCTACAGATTACGGAATTCCTCAAATCAGAAAAAGATTGTTTGTTATTGCCTCAAAAAAAAATCTCGAAAATCCTTTTCCCTCTCCAACTCATTTAGCGATCGATTATAACAACCCTTCTCTATTTAATTATTTAAAACCTTGCCCGACGTTATGGGAGGCAATTTCAGACCTACCCCCATTAGAGGCAGGGGAAGGGGCGGAGGAATCTGATTACAATACAGGGCGCATAAATGACTATCAACAGCTTCTCAGAAATGGAAATAATACTCTATTTAATCATAAGGCAATGAATCACAGCAAACGGATGGTAGAAAGATTTGCAGCGATGAATTTAGGAGATTCTTGTAAGGATGCACCGGAGCATTTATGGCCGCGCCAAAGAAATTCGACAGCAATAGCTAAGAGAGTTTACGACCAAAATAATCGCAGAATGTATCCAGATAAACCATGTCATACATTGCCGGCATCTTTTTATGCTAATTTTGTGCATCCCTATCAACATAGGAATTTTACCGCCAGAGAAGGGGCGAGGATACAGTCATTTCCAGACAGTTTTAGATTTCTGGGCAAACCAACGGTAGTCAGTCACAAACTGTTAGCGAGGGAGGGTCGAAAGGAGGAAAAATATTTATGTCAATACAATCAAATTGGCAATGCAGTCCCCCCCTTATTAGCTAAAGCGATTGCCATAAATTTGTTAAAGGAATACCAAGTTGAGGGTTAACTATGTACGTTCACGGTCGCAATTTAGAACAAAAGGAAAATCACAAAACTAAGTATCGAGATGAAGCGTCTAGAATGTATTTGGGAGAAATTCGAGAGAAATATGATAATTGGAAATTAGCTAATGAAAATATTATTGGCCCGGGCATTGCTAAAAACGAAGGAGATGGTGCAGTAATTAAAAGAAGAGTTGAATTGTTAAACAAGTATAAGAACTTTATAGACCAGCAGCATTACGCTGAAAAGTTCGATTCTCGTTCAAATCTTCATTCATCTGTGTTAGAAGAGTTTATGTATTATCTCTTCAGAGATTTAGTATCGGAATTTTCTAAAAATGCTTTAATCGGTAAATCTCATACATTCAAAGACATTTTCTTTCGTTCTGATAATTACCGCGATATGTTAAGTAGTCCCAATGCGTTAGTTGAAAGAAAAGACCATGACTTTGCTATTGGAGTTAGAATAAATTCAACAATGAATTGTGAAGGTTCTCAAGAATTGGAAAATCACGCTTGGGACATACCAGCAGTGGCGATAGAATGCAAAACTTACCTGGATAAAACTATGCTTCAGGATGCAGCTACAGCAGCAGAGCAACTTAGGTATAGAAATCCTAATGCAATTTATATTGTAGTGGCAGAGTGGCTCAAATTAACTGAAGCAGTAAACTTAAGAAAATTGAAAATAGATCAAATATATGTATTAAGAAAACAAAAGAATACGGATCGCGAATTTCGCTACAAAGAGGGATATGTCAAAAATCCTATATATAGAGATGTTGTTGAACACCTATTCGATAAAGTTCGCGATTATTTAATTTTTGACTGGGAAGGAGGTATTAATTTTGGTTTAAACCGTGGCTATTTGATATAAACCCTAGCAAAGCGATCGCCCAAACATAATAATATTGCTATTTCCTTACTTGGTCATGCTATTGTATAAGTTAATACTGCCGTTATCTTATGAATTTAAGTTTTGGCTTATATTTTACATGGGATTTGCTTACTCCTATATGAAATTTGCTGAGTTGGCTAAACAGTCGGCTAAGTTTGCCGTTGGCATGACTTGCTATGGGTAAGTGTTAAAATAAGACCGGAGGATATCGTCAACTCTATATAGCAAGCCGGAGCGGAATTGTGCAATAGTGTTTTGCCCAAATCATTACCGGGCGAAGGTTTCAGCATGGAATTTTTAGAGAGCGCAGGTCGCCCCGGACTTGCCGAACAGAGTTTAATCTAACTCTTCTTCCCCCACTTCTACAAGTGCTGGGGGTTCGTCTCCAGGGGTCCGCAAGATCTCTACCATCTCTTGAATTTCTGCTGGGGGTGGTGGCGTCAGGCGCGATACAATTAAAGTTACGACAAAATTGAGTACCATCCCCACGGTGCCAATTCTTTCTGCAGAAACTCCGAAAAACCATGTATCCATCCCGTAGAATTTTACCCCGATGATGTAAGCTGCGGTGAAAATTAACCCCACTAACATCCCCGCGATCGCCCCTTCCCGGTTAGTCCGCTTGTCAAACACGCCTAAGATAATCACCGGGAAAAAGCTTGCTGCTGCCAAACCAAAGGCAAATGCTACCACTTGGGCGACAAAACCGGGGGGGTTAATGCCAAAATAGCCCGCGATCGCGATCGCAAACCCGACCATTATTCTTCCTACCATCACCCGCCGGGACTCCGACGCCCCGGGATCGATCATGCGATAATAAAGATCGTGAGCGATCGAACTCGATATGACCAAGAGTAACCCCGATGCCGTGGATAACGCTGCTGCCAAACCCCCTGCTGCTACTAAGGCCACTACCCAGGGAGCAAGTTTCGCCACTTCTGGGGTGGACAGGACGATAATATCCCGATCGATCTTAATTTCGTTTGTATTTTTATCGGGGGTCAGCTCAATTTTCCCATCATTATTTTTATCCTCAAAGGCCAACAGTCCCGTATTTTCCCACTTCGTGGCCCAGTCTAGCTGACGCACTTCGGTAATAGTATGGTCGTGCAAGCTATCGATCAGATTGTAGCGGGCGAAGGCTGCCACTGCGGGTGCTGTCGTATACAAAATCGCAATAAATAGCAGGGCCCAGCCCGCCGAATAACGGGCCGATCGCACGTTAGGCACTGTATAAAACCGGACGATAACGTGGGGCAATCCCGCAGTTCCCACCATCAGGGCGATGGTAATAAACAATACATCCAGCATGGACTTATTGGCAAAGGGCTGAGTGTATTCTTGGAAACCCAGGTCTAGCTGCACTTGGTTGAGGGTAGGGGTCGAACTGGGAATCGCTTCCCAATCCTCCCGTTCGGAACCGTGCTTGCGACTTTCACCGCACACGGCTACTGGTTGGTAAGTCCTTGTCATGGATAGCACTATCAGAGTTACCTCCTACTGGCCTTGTCTTGTGAGATTTGGCCCCCAATGGTTGTCAGTAGACTGTTTTTAATGCCTTAGCTCCGGAAGGTTCGCAGAGGATATACCCGATAAAACCTTGAACCTGCTCTTTACTAACTTTTAGCCGTAAAATTTGGTTGGCCTCCGAGTTTTTACCCGGCTAAGGTCTTCTAGTCCATAAATCCGACTTTTGGGATTTCTCCCTAGTAACTGGAAAAATGGGGTTAATTTCTCCCTTGACTTCTTACCATATCCGTCCTACGTCAGCTCTGGTTACCCAGTATCGCCTACATTACTATAGGCGTTATCCCAAGCATTACCCTGGGCATTGGCTTCTTAGGACATCCCTCCCCCGACGGCTTGCGTTTATCATCTAACTGGTCCCGAGGGGGACAGCACATCGGAGGTTACTTCGTTCCTTGGTATCATTTCATGATGCTTTTAGACCCTTACTCTCCCCCGGGAGTTCTGTGGACGCATTGTTAACCAGATAAAACGGTCAACACTAACTACCATTTCCCTTTTGGGCCAGCGTATTAGCCTTATTCCGCTGGTCTAGTATAACGAGGTTTAAGCGTAAGTTCGTTTTCTCTAGTCATGAGCATCTTTCCTAGCGGCATAACCGGCTTAGGCTGCCAGTTGTCCTACATTTAAGTCCTTGCTCTGCACCCCGGTGATGTCACTCCGAAGCACTAAGGACCGGTGTCACTCTCGCGCCAGAGAGGAGAGGAATTGAACCTCCATGAGTACCAAAGTTGTCCGGCTAATGGAACCAGACCTGACTGTTCACCGCTTACCCCGATTTAGTCGGTATTGCTGGTTTAGGTCAGAACGAATCGCACTTTATCGACGATATCGCTGAAAGTGAAGGCCAACTGGGGAATGGGGTTGCCCGTCAGCAAGATGGCGATCGCGATCGCGGGGATCAGGTAAGCAATAATCAGCACGCTGTACTGAGCAACTTGGGTCCAAGTGATACCTTTCATACCCCCCAGGACTGCGAAAAAACCCACAATCACCATGCCAATTACGACACCCGTACCCACATCAACTTGCAGAAAGCGCGGCTAAAAACGATACCCACACCACGCATCTGTCCCGCCACGTAGGTGAGGGAAACAAAGATAGCCGCGATCGCGGCTACAATGCGGGCAATATTAGAATAATAGCGATCGCCGACAAAATCCGGTACGGTATACTTGCCGAACTTGCGCCGATAGGGTGCTAAAAGCAAAGCCAGGAGAACATATCCCCCGGTCCAACCCATCAGATAGATAGAACCATCGTAACCCAGGAAGGAGATTAATCCGGCCATGGAGATAAAGGAAGCAGCGGACATCCAGTCAGCAGCAGTTGCCGCACCATTAGCGATCGGGGGCACCCCCCGAGAGGCCACAAAAAATCCCTCCGAGTCCCGAACGCGCGATCGCCACCCTATATAAAGATAGAGCATAAACGAAATCGTCACGAATAAAAAAGTCCATACTTCAACAGACATCTTTTCCCCTCATATCATATTAATTTTTCCCGCACAATTGGCAATTCTCTATTCTCAATTTTCTAATCCTTGTTATATTTGCGTTCGATCTTATCCATCTGCACGGCATAGATAAAGATTAGGGAAACAAACACGAAGATCGAACCTTGCTGGGCCATCCAGAAACCCAGAGGTACGCCACCCAGGCGCAGCGCATTCAAAGGTTCTACTAGCAGAATACTGCATCCCAGGGACACTATGGCCCAAACTATCAGCAAATTTCTGATTAAAGCCATGTTTGCCCGCCAGTAAGCCCGGCGTTTAGACTCATTCATATCGGATCTCCTTATTTTAAAGAAATCAAGCTCTGCGATCGCATTATACAATTGCGGAGCAGTTCCCAGTAATTTTCCTTCTTCTGGAAATACTACAACTATTAACAATTTCTCTACGATCTTCTTTCTCTGCGATCCTCTTCGAGCGGCACGACTATAATGCTGCTGCCAAGTTCTAGTCTAGGTCCATTAGTTTCATGTCATAGCACCCCAACCACAACTTGTCAACAGCATCGCCGTCCTGACTAATTTTTAACTGTCAGCAGTTGCCAGTTCCGTTTCCGCTTCCTTCCTACCGCGAGTCCGACGCCGTGTCAGAGAATTATACAGCATCTGACCGATCGCCTTGATCAAGCTACCCTCTAACTCTTGGAACATTTTCATATTCATGCCAAAAGCGTCATTAGCTTCATCCACGATCTTATCTGCTGTCGCCTCGTCGATCGGCAAATCATTCATGGTTTGCCGATAGTTAGCCTTAAACGCCTTCTCATCGGAAATTTCTGCGAACTCGTAGAAAGCCGTTCCTTGGCCATTTCTCAAGTTCATTCCTGTTTGGGCAATTTTCTTGAGAATTTGTCCTCCAGACAAGTCGCCCATGTAGCGGGTATAAAGGTGAGCGATCAGCAGTTCTGGTTCCGTAGCAGACACTTCCCGGATCCGCTGCACGTAGGCTTCTCCCCCTGGCGTGCTCGACACTTGTTCCTGCCAGTTGGCACCATAGTAGTATGTCAGATCCTTTTCCAAGCTGCGCTTGCGGTTTAGCTCGGAAAAGTACATTTTACCCGTAATCGGGTGGTTGCGGTGGCGTTCCATCTCTTCTTCCATCGCTGAATAGACGAAGTAGAGGTTACCTACCAGCCGACGGTAAGAGTTTTTCTCAACCGTGCCCTTCAAGAAGCACTTGATAAAACCCATGTTTTCTGCCATCGTGTGGGCTTTTTTCGTGCCTTCGCGCAATTTTGTGGCTAGATTATTGCTCATATGTTCCTGTTTGTGAGTGTAAATTTGACTATCCGGCAGCCTGCCTAAACTGTTACCTGAGATACTTTAGAACTATTTGATTCCGATTAACATTAAGAATCGTTAAGATGTTTCTCGCCCCAACCCGACCGAATCAGCCACCGATGTCTCTGGAGTAGTGCGAGTTCGGTGTCTCCCCCCTCGTTCCCATGGCTCTGCCTGGGAACGTGCGATTAGCGCTCCCAGGAGACCGCTCGCCCTGTCAGAGACATCAAGCGACCGGGGGACACCGAAAGCTCTCCAGAGACATAAGTCGGGAGATGTTTGCGGACAGCAGATTTCCTGGCGAGGACTTTGAATGTGAAGAAATATGCACTGAGCACCGGCAGATAGCCAGCTAAGTCGCCAGGGCAGTTCTGAAACTTTTGAGGTAAACTGGCAAGAGGACTCTTCTGATGAAGATATATTTCATATTTCCGAATCACGATCTGGGTTATAGGAGTAGTAATAATCATCGTCGCTGGACTGTCGATCGCAGTTTTTTCCCATCATCTGAAGCGATCGGACATAATTTGCATGACCCGATGTGGCCCTGGGATGGGGGCTTATCAATGCCTGTAAATCTTGGAGAAGGAGATTTCCCCCGTTGTTACCGAGTTTTTCCGAGAATGATGCGGTCACCCCCTTTGATACCTTAGATTTTCGGGAACTTGGTTATACCTACGATACCTTGATAGAAGATGATGAGGATAAAGATGAGCCCGATCGGGTTTTGGGTTCTCGCCGCGACGATATCATCGCAGCGATTCTTAGCATTGAGGGGGGTTCCGATCTAGCAATTTTCCTAGGTCTGCAAGCAACGGACTTGGCAAACGCTGATTTTACTTTTGTTTAATAGCATTTGTCACTTCGCACTTCACCCGCCTTCAAACCCCTTCTCTTCGCACTTCACCCGCCTTCAAACCCCCGGCTAATAGCTAAAGTCTGTTTTTAACCGACTAAAAACATCGTTCCTTGTTTCCGAAAACTGCGACGAAGTCTTATGTCAATTACAGGTATTCTACCTGTCCCACCATCTCTTCGGGTTCGAGTACCTCCCAAATTAGAGTTAATCCTCCAATGATTTCTCCAATTGAACGACATCCTGGGATACAGTAAGCAATGCCCGCATGGTTTACTCCTCCATGATGCAGCCGCATAAAGTCATCATCCTGAGTAAAAATTACTCGATTTTGAGAGCATGCAAACGCAAGTTGCACCTCAGATGAGGCACCAATTAGTCCCGCTTCTGGGGGTTGTTGTCACATCAATGCCGCGCCTTCGCAAGCCATCAGCTACGTAATTGTTGACATTTTCATCCAAGTGGAATCTAATCGTTTGTGCCATTGAGACCCTTTAACTTGTGTTGAACTAGAGAAGGAATTGGAGTTTTAGCCTTCATTTCCCGGGCAAATGCTTCTCCCTCTTTAATCTGTTGCCGAATTTCATCCATATTGTCGAAATAGTACGCCAAAGCTGCATATACGTCAGCTAGAGTAATGGTTGGGTATTGGGACACGATCTCGTCAGGGCAAAGACCCATCCGTTCGTGCCAGATGACGATATCCTGCACGCGAATTCGATGTCCGGCAATGCGCGGTTTCCCCGCATACCCCGGGGCCAAGACAAAAGTATCGCTGCCAGCATTGCCGTGAAGCTTGTCCTTCCCCGCACCCCCATCCAGCAGGTCGCCTCCATCCTGGCCACAGCACCTAGAAGGATTGCAGGTGCTCTAGAATTGCAGGCTCAGTGGTACGGGTGGCATTTGGGCTTATTGCATCCTCGATCAAAGCATCTCCACTGAATCCGAAAGCATAGCGCAGGAATAAAATGCCATCATTTGTTTCTACCCTGCCATTGCCATCTATATCTAAGATGTCCCTGTCCCGCACTTCGTCCAAGTAGGTAACAATTTTCTCAGAATCGCGGGAGGCACCTTCGCCGGAAGCACCTTTAATCAAAGTCTCTCCGCTAAACCCTAAGATATAACGTATGACTATAATGCCGTCGGTTAACACATCTATAACTCCATTGCCATCAATGTCCTGTGTAGATAGACTCGAGGTTAATGCGATTGAACTGGAGACAAAATTGGGTAGGTTATCTGGGTCGGGACTAAAGTTGATCTTCGTCCCTTCAAAGTCTGGTAGCGTTGTGAAGTTGGCCGTGTAGAGGGTAGGATTAGAAATATTGGGCCAATTCCCGTTAGCATCTATCCAAGTTTGCAGGATGTATTTGTCTGTGTTGGGGTCGCCGTCCAAACCCCCATTGGTGACAGGATCGTCCTCTACTACATTTGTAGGTTGTGCACCCAAAGAAAAGCGGTTGGTCAGACCAGTGACCGGATCGAATGCTACTTGAGAACTGTCCCAATGCATGCGAAAGGCTATTCCTGTGGTGGGAGTTTCCGCAGGTTCGGCAGAATAGTTGACATCAAAGCTGACGCTCGTGTTTGGTGCTGCTGCTTTAGTCGATTCAGAAGGGGTGATTTTCACATTTTCAGGAGCAGGAATTATCACTTGATCGCCAGGGTCAGTAGCTCCATCTCCTGGGTTGGGGTTCGTGGGGCCTTCATTAACGTTGTTGATGTTAATGGTCAAGTTCTCCGAGTAACTCAGCCCTTCCGTATCGGTAGATTGAACGAGGATGCTGTAACTGGACTGAGTTTCAAAGTCTGGGGAACTGTTGATTCGCAGTTGGTCTCCGTCAATGGTGAAGGCAGAGTTATCCGTATCTCCTGTACCCGCTACCAACTGGTAGGTAAAGGTATCCCCTGTATCGGGGTCGGTGGTCGAGAAGGTGCCGACAACAGTGTTGGGCGCGACGTTTTCATCAATGCTGTTGTTGCTGAGATCGATGTCCGTGGGGCGTTTATTGTTGTTGTTGATGTTAAAGGTTACATAATTTTTAAAGATTAAGCGAGGCAGGACTTCGGGCATGCCCTGGTTGTTTCCGTTGCTATTGGTTCGGGTGCCCAGGGCGTAAATGCTGCTGATGCTCTCGGAATTGAAGTTCCCGCTGCCACTACGAGATCTATTTCCCTCAAAGTAGCTGTTATCGATCGTAAGCTTGCCCGAGCGGATGAATATGGCTGGGCCCAAGCCCGCGCCGTTGCCGCCGTTGCCGTTGCCGCCACCGAAGCCGCCTAAGCCATCGTTGCCGCCGCTACCGCCGCCGCCGCCGAAGCCGCCGTTGCCACCGTTGCCGCCGCTACCGCCGCCGCCGCCGAAGCCGCCGTTGCCGCCGTTGCCGCCCCATCCTAGTAAGACGCCGTTGCCGCCGTTGCCGCCGTTGCCGCCATAGATGAAGAAGGCGCCGTCGCCGCCCTTGCCGCCAAAGCCGCCGTCGCCGCCGTCGTTGCCCTTCTGGCCTATGTACGAGTCGCCTTCGTTGCCATTATTTTCAGGAATAGGAGTGACGAAATTAGCATTTCCACCCGCTCCACTGCCGTTGCCAAGGCCACCAATGGCGCTATTATCCTGGAAACTGCTATTGGTCACAGTGACCGCCGCTTCATAGATAAACATGGCACCGCCCATGCCTGCTGCCCCGCCGGCGCCATCCCCTCCCCGGGCCCTGCCGTTGCTAAAGTTCAAGTTATCAAAATCGACCTCACCGCTTCTAACGAAGAACAGCCGGTATTTGTCGCCGCCACTAATGGTGTTGTTGTTCCCTTCGATCGTGAGCTGGACATCTTCTTCAATAAGGGGTAGCAACCCCTCAAGAGTAATATCTCCCTGGATGTTAATGATGTCTGCCTCACCGTTATTCTTGGAAGCGGTAATAGCTTGGGATAGTTCTTCTGGTCTGTATACGTCAAATCTAGCCATTTGTAACCCGGCTCTGAGATTTCAACTCTTTATATATAGCATTTCTCGAAATTCTGAGGTACAGCCGCCAGCCATGAAAACCACTGATAGCAATGCTTTCACTGTACCTCACCTTATTGAAAAATGCTATAAACCTAAACCTAATAGCGCTTACCCCTACGCACACGTCTACGCCTGCGCTACTGCGTATACGCCATTCTCAATTCGCAATTAGCAGGAATTAGCAGGATTTAATGCCAAAATGCAGGCATTATCGTTGCTCCCGAGAAATGTCTTGTTTCCCCAGAGAGTTTGAACCGCTTCTTCGTAGAGGTGGTTGTTAATCTCAGACCACCACGAAATCGTCCTGCGATAGGTTCCCGGCTATAGTATTCCTCAAAAGCGCTACATTCTCGCATTCTATCTGAATCAAGGTATTTTCATTCACTTGCAATACCCTCAGACTCCTGACAGTCTCTGGAGTCAGACCGCGAATACCCAGCACGTCAGTTCCTTGCTGGAAGTCCCGGACTACATTAACCTGCTCGGGGAGTTCGCCATCAACAATCCAAAAACCGTCAGCCCCTGCTCCGCCTACCAGCACAGCCCGACCACTGCCTACAAACAGCATGTCATCCCCGAGCCTCCTATCAGGATGTCATTGCTACCTGCTAAAAGCACATCGTTTCCGTCCCCACCAAATAACCAGTTGCTTCCTCCACCAGATGCAGCATTCAAGGTTTCATCCCCTGCTCCACCAACCAGCGTGTCTCCGGTGGTTGCTATGAGTTCCTCCTCTTCAGGCTCGAACTCCACTACCGCCATCCGCGATATTTCCCCCCCCAGTGGCACAGCATCAGATACTTCATAGGAATCTAAATCAATTCTGACACCGCCTTCATCATCGTAGGTAAAGAAATACTCACCGTCAATGTCACCTCGTCGCGAAAAGTGTCGTGAACCTTCGGGGATGGTTAAATTTCCCACCTCAATGTAATCAACCTCATTAGTAGTTAGGTTTAAGACGGCGACATTATCCCCCGAGGTTTGGGGTATCCAAGCTTCCCAATCATCACCATCTAGATAAAACTTGGTGCCATTCACACTAACCCCACCGCCAATGGTTACTTCATCGTCAAATTCCGGTTGGGTGTGAGTATCAAGTGTGGTATTCCAAATACCAATATCATTCTCTTCTGCCCCAGCATTGAGAATCAGAATATAGTTCTCATCGGGAGTTCCAGTAATCCTTCCGATAATGGGGACTAGATCGAATACCACTTCATTCGTGCTAGCGTCAATAAAAGAAAATCCAGCATCGTCAGTTAGTTGAAAAAAGGCCAGCCCAGTGGCGGGGTCATAGCCTTTGTCATGGGTACCAATCTCAGGATCGCCACCAGCAATTTCGATGGGGGGACCAACTTCCCGTGTTTCCACATTAACGGGAAACACCGCAGGCTCTTCGGTTAAGGTCGCATACGTATTAATCCCTAAACTAGGTGATACAAGCAGCTTGCCATGCCCCGTTCCTCCGGTGCTAGCAGAAATCAGCTCCGAGACTTCCAGCGTATTTTGATCGATGATATTAAACCCACCATCCCCATCAACGTGAACCCAGACTTCATCTTCGTATATATAACTATGTACTGGGCGATCGCCAACATCTAAAATCGCTTCAACTTCCCGGGTCTTTGTATTGATTACTACAACCTTATCTGCATTTCTGCCGTTTGCGAAGATCCGACTACCGTCATTGCTAACCAGGGCATCTCCCCACCGGGGGCCTTCACCATTCCCCCCTTCATCCTCGGGCGCGGTAATGGCTGAAAGCTCAGGGAAGGTCAATTCTTCGACTAGCTCAAATTCATCCTTTTCATTACTGGCGATGGTAGCGCCGTGGGTGTTAGTTTCTGAGTCTTCCCAGAAGTAGTAAACGTAACTCGATGCCGTGATTGGATCCATATTTTTATGATTGATAATTTGACCTCTTGAGTCTAGCACTTCTGCACCCGGAATGTCAATTTTTTTTTAGCAAATATCTAAGACAGTTCGTCATATTAATAAATCCAACAAGACAGAGCGACCCAGGAGAGCCATTAGTTGTAGGTTGGGTTTCCCAACCTTACCCAACCTACAAGATATTGTTGGCGTTATTCCTTAAGATCACCTAAAATTTTCACATATAAAAACCTCCTCTGTAGGTTGGGTTTCCCAACCTTACCCAACCTACAAGATATTGTTGGCGTTATTCCTTAAGATCACCTAAAATTTTCACATATAAAAACCTCCTCTGTTGCCGACATTTGGTATAAGTTCACCATGATTCGACCGACCACAACTGATGACATTTCTGCCCTAATAGCCTTGGCCGACTCGATCGGCCTGTTTGGGCCCAACGACCTAGAGGAACTCACTGGAATGCTAGCCGACTACCTCAATGACAACAGCAACAGCGATCGCTTTTGGCTCACCGACGACGATGACGGGCCAGTGGGGTCGCATACTGCGCCCTGGAACCCATGACTCAAGGGACCTGGAACCTGCTATTGATCGCCGTCCGACCCGACTGTCAGGGGCAAGGACGGGGTAAGGCACTGATGCGCTATGTTGAGGAAACTTTGACGGCACGGGGCGCGCGCTTGCTGCTAGTGGAAACGTCGGGTCTGGCAAGTTTCGATCGCACGCGGGAGTTCTATCGCAAGTGCGGTTACTCCGAAGAAGCGCGAATTCGCGACTTCTACAAAGCGGGGGACGACAAGATCGTTTACCGCAAGGCCCTGGTCCCTCAGGAGATGTAATTTTATGTCAGTTTACCTGGGTAGGGGCGACGATCCATGGTTTAGCTAGCATGCTGAATATTTAAAGCCTGTCGTTGAGCTGCTAACAATTGCTCAATATTGATGATTATTCTCCCCACCGTTGCCACTGATGAAAATTATTACCTTGACTGACGGCTAAACCAATTTGGTGCTGACTAGAAAGTTCATCGTGTCCCCCCTCATTGGCGCCGATATAGTACATCCGAAAACTACCATCGTCCATGGGCACGACACAGGGAGTCCCGATCGCCTGTGCATCCCAACGACCCGAACCCTTGGGGCATGGCTAAAAACAGCACCACCGGCTTCGGAACCTGGTTGCTTTTCCCAAGTTATGCCATCTTCAGATATGGCCAAGCCAATGGAATGATATCCACTGGTATTGACTCCTTCGTAGAACATTACATATTGACCATTGATATTCAAGACATGGCGAGTGCCAATGCCCCGTTCGTCAAAACTACCGGGTTCTCCCGGCCCCAGGATTTGCCCGACTTTTTCCCAGCAAAAACCATCCCTTGATACAGCCAAACCAACCAAAAATCCTCTGGTAGCATTTAAGGTGTGGTAGTACATTTTCCAGCCATTGCCATCGCGCCAAACCTGGGGCCAGCCACAAAACAGGGCATCAAACTCTCCCGGTTGTCCACAATTAAGGAATGCACCTCGGTGGGGGCCTTCTAATCTTACCCAGTTGATGCCATCACGAGAAATGGCGCAACCCGGAAGCATCTGAAGTCCTTTGGCTTTAATCTTGCCCATATCTATGACCTGGCGATCGCCCCCAAAATACCACATCCAATAGAGTCCATCCCAGAAATTTACATCGCTAACGCCTAAATGACCGGAATCAAACCGTTGAGGATCTGGGTGAGGTTCAAACACCGCCCCCATTGTCAGGGGCCCTTTGACTCGTTCCCACTTTACACCGTCGGGGGAAACGGCCAGACCACAGCGACCTGTGGGCAAATTGATTTGGCGATCGAAACTAGCATCGCGCCCGTAATACCACATTTTCCAAGTGCGATCCCGACAGCGCATGACATGAGGGGAGGAAACCCGTTCCGAGTCCCACCAACCTTCAGGGCCAGGAGTTAGCACTAAACCCGGTTGATTCATTTCGGTAGTTTGAGAATTAGACATTGACATTATTTTGCTCTGGGTGAAATATGATGCTAAATTGCTCCAAGAGGGGAATCTAAATCAGGTTATAATCAGGTTTGTTCCTCACTTGCTAAAGCCTGCCGTTGGGCTGCTAACAATTCCAGAATGCCGATTTCTGCCATATCCAGCATCCCATTTAACTGCTGACGGCTAAAACTGCCTGATTCGCCAGTTCCCTGGATTTCAATCATCTCCAACTGTTCGTTCATCACCACATTGAAATCCACCTCAGCTTCCACATCTTCTGCATAGTTTAAGTCCAAAACTGGCTCCCCCCCAACAGTCCTACCGAAACAGCAGCAATTTGGTGGCATATGGGCGATCGGGCCAAAACTCCCTGCCGTACTAATTTTTCCACAGCATCGCTCAAGGCCACAAATCCACCGGTAATGGCGGTAGTGCGGGTCCCCGCATCCGCCTGTAGGACATCTGCATCTACTGTCAAAGTAAATGAGTCCAAGGCTGTTAAATCTAAAGCAGCCCTCAAGCTGCGTCCAATCAATCGCTGAATCTCCTGAGTACGTCCGGAAAGCTTGAGAAATTCTCTACCTTGTCGCTGGGGCGTGGCACCCGGAAGCATGCGGTATTCAGCCGTCAGCCACCCCTTACCACTGTCTAGCAGAAACTTAGGCACCTTCTCTTCCACCGTTACCGTACAGAGAACTTTAGTATTGCCACAGCTAGCTAACACGGAACCCGCTGCAAATCGAGTGAACTCTCGCTGAAAATGAATCGGACGCAATTGGTTTAATTGACGACCATCGGGACGTTGCCAAGACATTACAGATTTAACCTCAAAATTATTAAGACAGTTTCGCTAAAATTTCTTGCTGTACCAGATCCGGTGTCTGGTCGCCGTTAATCTTCAACAGCCGCTGACGCCAGCCATAATACTCCATCATCGGCATCGTGCGATCGTAAAATAATTGGATGCGACGCTGTATCACCTCCGAGCGATCGTCCGTGCGTGCCCGACCCAAGCAGCGCTCGATCGTCACCGCTTCGGGCACGTCTAGCCAAATGGCCCAATTGAGCTGTTGCTGCAACTCCTCTAACAAGAAATCTAATTCTTCCGCCTGAAAAGCCGTCCTAGGATAGCCCTCCAAAAGCCAGCCGGAAGTTGCGTCGGGCATCTGTAGCCGGTTGCTAATAAACTTAATCATCGTGCGATCGGGCACCAACTCCCCTTTTTCCACATAGGGTTTTGCTTGGCGTCCCAACTCCGTTTGAGCGGCGATCGCCTCCCGTAGAATGTCCCCAGTTGAAATCAGAGGAATATGCAGATCCTTAGATAACCGCCTTGCTTGAGTTCCCTTGCCCGCCCCAGGCCCTCCCAGTATCACCAATCTCACGCACCCTTCTCCTTCAGACAGATTTCGCCGAACTTACTCCTGCTGGTGGGCCGTGCCCACCCTACAAAGCTATTTTCCCATCAAAATTAGATTTTCTGCTATTGGCGGACTCCCGATCTCGGACCTGCAGCGACCGATCCTCTTGTGGCCCACTGCTCGATCCCCGAGGAGATCTTGGCCCGTACCCATATCTAGTGTCAATTCTGGATTAATTTCCCCCAAAACCACTATATATTGATATATTAGTGTGGGCCGATGACAGCAGACTGCTGCCATCGGTCCTGTTATCGATTGGAAGTTGTTACATGGTCTCACAGTTAGAAACCCCAGCCCTGAACCTCGAACGGCCAATAATCCCGAAAGTTGAAGGACTGGTGCAAATTTTCACAGGCGGACAGCGCAGCTTTTTCACCGGCGTCATGGCAGAAGCCCTGAGAATTGCCGGTCAGGGTATGCCAGTACTGGTGATCCAGTTTCTCAAAGGCGGTATCGGTCAAGGTCCCGATCGCCCGGTGCAGTTAGGGCAAAACTTAGAATGGGTGCGCTGCGACTTACCTCGCTGCATTGACACCCCGCAGATAGATGAAGTCGAAACTTCCTGCTTAAAGCAGCTATGGGACTGGACTCAAGAAATAGTCTTTACCGGCAAATATTCTCTGGTAGTTCTCGATGAATTAAGCTTGGCAATTAAGTTGGGTCTGATCCCAGAAGCAGAAGTGTTAGCCTTGCTAGAAAAGCGTCCACCTCATATCGATATCATCTTGACTGGACCGGAAATGCCCCCAGTGCTTTTAGATGTGGCCGACCAAATCACGGAAATTCGTCGCTCTCACCGGCCCTAAGATCCTTTGGTAGGGTGGGCGGTGCCCACCCTACCACTAACCACAATTATCGCTTTTAACGGAAGTGGGATGAAGTAGGAATGAAGCTGCTCTTTTAGCAGTAGCTTCATTCAGGTGAATTTGTTTCAGGGTAACTAAGCCATCGGAGATAAAGGAATCTCTCACTAAGGCTTTTTCTCCACTGTTGAATATACTTTCATAGAAAACTTCATGAATTCCTGCAGAAATAATTAACTTCAAGCAATAGAGGCAAGGTTCTAAGGTAACGTAAATACTGGCACCATCTGTGGAAATTCCGTGCTTGGCTGCTTGGGCGATCGCATTAGCCTCAGCATGGACAGCGCGGGAGGGCAAAATCTTACTAGCATCGCAGCTACTCAGCCCCGGATAGCAATAGCCCTGAGCAGTACAATGAACTGAACCAGATGGGGAACCATTATAACCCGTTGCCAGCACTTGCCGATCTTTAACTATTACCGCCCCCACGGGAAAAGCCAGACAAGTGGAACGAGTAGCTGCCAGTTTCGCCAACATCAGGAAATACTCGTCCCAGGTTGGTCTTTCTGCTTCCATATTCATTATATTATTTTTGAAAAACAATGCTACAATTAGGGCCATGGGACCAATCGAGAATGCTGCAAGATCTGAATTTTAACCGACTTTAGCTAGAGGCCAGGGGTTTTAAGATACTGTGGGGTAATTAACTGGGGGGTTCCACCCCCAATTGTCTCGAACCACCAGAAATCAATGATTTCACCCCTCTCCCCTCTCCCTGCTCCCCTCTCCCTGCTCCCTGCTCATAGCGTATGATCTGGTAATTCGCCCACAGCATCTTTTAACCCCCGGCGGTCTGGCAGCGAAGTGAGAATTTTTTCGCGCAATAAGTCTAGCAACCTTTTTGACAAATGCTATTATATCATCCTGTCGCCCAAAAAACATTAGAGTGGTTTATCCTGTTCGTAGACCTGTTTCCAAGACATTGCGATCTCGGCCTTTTGCAACTCCGTTCCCAAGTACATGGCATGTTCCACTTGCATCCCTTGACAGTCTGCCGCAATTTGTCGATAAAGCGAAAGGGCGGATCTGCCCTCATAGCGGTTAACCACCTCTCCGGTACCAGGTGTCATCTGTTCTACCATGATTTTACCCGACTGCACGGTAATGACAAAATTACCTGTAGGATCGTGATAGTCTCGTTGCTGACAGATTTTGGCATATTGGGTTTTAATCAGCCCATCGGCATTTTCAAAAGTATCGTCATATAGATGAGCGCTTTGACTTACAGTAATCAACGGTCCCATCTTCAGGTTATAATCGGAACGAGAGGCGATCGCATCTCGGATATATTGCTGCAAAGCCCGTAACCCGATCGCATTGGCTGGCCAAGCCATATACATATCATTACTGCGGATGGTCGCCGTCAAGGACAATTCCCCATTGACAACCCTGACCCAAATATGATTTAAGCAAGGGCTACCACCCTTTTCATGATCCTGCACGTCCCAGAGTGACATAACTGCACTAGCCGCGTCAATTTCTCCAATTAATTTAACAATTACCTGCTCGATTTGGTCTCGTCCAAACCAGGACCGCAAGCGTTGACCGTAAGTATATTTTACTCCTTCTCGGTAGGGAGCATCATCTAAAATTTGCGGAATGTACTCTTGAATAAAGGCGCGGTCTACAGGCAAATAATTGGGTTCGGGAAAATAGAAATCCCGGGGTTCGTCCGTCACCACAGCCATCAGATCGATTAACTCTTGCCATTGACCGTCATAACCAGTAGGTCGCAAGGTTCCCGTAGTTCTAATCCTGTGAATAATCTTTACCCAAGTTTGGGCGATCGTCCGACCTTCAATTCTATGTCCGTAACGAGGTCCGGGCAATATATTACTCCGGATCTCAGTCAGCGGAAATTCCTGGGGCGAACCCCAAGGTGGCACTACACCTCGCTGGGCGTATAACTTAACTTGACTGACTGCCTCAGAGATTGACGATACCTCTTGCCATTCGATAGACTCTCGTAGCTGCCGCAGTATACTAGGATCGATTTCAATATCAATGTAGCCAGGGATAGGAGAATTAATCAGCCAGCAGGGGCGATCGCAATCGCTTTTCCCTTCTGTAAACCCGTTACGGAAGAAATCTAGCAGACAGGTTACCCCACCAGCATTTCGATCTTCTTTCGTAGCGTTAAGTACCACCAAAAAACGCACGTGGGGATTCGCTAATATATTCCTAATTAGCAAGCTGATTCCCCTGGTCGGGCTGTACAACTGACCGATCGCAGCAAATTCCGCCACCTGCAAATGCTTGGCAACTGCTTGCTTGACAGTCCATCCCGTAACCACTGCTGTTTGTCCCGTACCGTAAATCAGTTGATTGGGTTTGTATAGTGCCTTATAGTGAAGATTGGTTGTCTGAACCGTTGCTGTCATGGTTGGTTACAATTGTCAATAAGCTGCTAATATAGCATAAACTGTAGCGAGGAACAGATGAATATTCCAATCGCGCAGCGTGGCGCAGCCATAAAATAACTATGTCGGCTGGTGTGGCCCTCCGCTCTCAGGCTCTGCCTGGGAACGCGGAGGTTTGCATCCCCACGCCTGCGGCTGGCGCAGCCATAGCAGCAGACTCCAAATGGCCCTTTGATCGCGCAGCGTGGCGCAGCCATGGCTGATCGCGCAGCGTGGCGCAGCCATAGTCGTGGAAATGGGAGAATTGGCCAGTTGAGCAGTCACCACAGACGCAAAATCTGCAACACATCAGCAGGTCATATCTCGTTCCCAGGTTCTACCTGGGAATGATGCTTTTGAGGCTCTGCCTCCCGTGGCACTAACCAACAGGAGGCAGAGCCTCTACAGACGGTTCCCAGGCAGAGCCTAGGAACCAGGGAAATTGGCAGACATCCTGGCCAATCTATGGCGCAGCCATACTAATTTCTCTGGTGTCGCTAGAGATTCACTAGTGTCAGCGATCGGTACGATCGGTTACCAGAGCCTCGTTACCTGGCTCCGCATCACATAGCACATGGTAAATGTTAAACTAAGCCAGCCCCGTTATCAGGCCGACTCGTCTTCAAAACCGGACGTGAGACTTTCACCTCATCCGGCTCCTCCGTTCCAATTTCCCGTTTCCGGGCGCGACCTGCATTACTGCCATCTTCTTTTGTTTTTGCGTGGTGGCAGTAATCATGTAGCAACTGTAGGTTGTCGTACCTGTCCTTTCCTCCCTTGACGGTTGGTATGATATGGTCAACTTCCCATATGTCGCCATCCTTGAATGTTAGTCCGCATTGTGCGCATTTGCCCTTTTGTCTCTTTAGCAGATTCAGAACTCTCTGCTTTACTCCCGGGCTTTTTCTTAATCTGAGACTCCAGTATACAAGATTACCGTCCATGGGGCTGTTCGTTCCCTTCACCTTTACGTGTCTGACTATCTCAGTTTCAGAGTGTTGGTAAAGAGTGACCGCCTCACCGTTCCTCAGCTTGCCGGCGAAGTTCCACTGGCGAGTTTGAGTGGGGGTCCAATACCTCTTTGCTACCCATGTCCTTGATTTGTTAGGGTGTCGTCTCTTTGCCCATTTCCATGTTAATCTCCATAGGAATACATCCATTTCTCCAAACACTTCTTTGCTGACTACCGCTCTGTAGTAGTTACACCATCCCCGTATTACTGAGTTTAGTTTTGCTATTAGCGTAGTTTGTGATAATGCTCTATGGCTTTTCACTACATTCCGTAGCTTTTCTTTGTGTCTTTCTATGGCTTTCTGGCTGGGCTTTATTAGTGTTTTGAATCCGAGTGTTTGACCATTTGTGCTTTTGCCGCTGCGGTATCGCCCCACCTTATATTGTCTAACGTTGAATCCTAGGAAATCAAATCCTGGTTCTTCCCCGTTCAGTGTGTGGGATATTCGTGTATTTTCGGCCTTGAGTTCCAGTCCTACCTCCGATAGCCATTCTTGAACGACTTTTTTGGCTCGCTCGATTACCTCTTCGTTTTCGTGCATTACCACAAAATCATCCGCGTATCTCACTACTGTCAATTTACTTTGTTCTTTTATTGTTTTTGGGACTACTCCCATGACCGCAGTTTCCAGTCCGTGAAGCGCGATATTAGCCAGCATTGGGGATATTACTCCTCCCTGTGGAGTTCCGGCTTCTGTTGGCTGGAATACACTTTGGTCCATCACCCCGGCCTTTAACCATTCCCGTATTATGTTACGGATTGGTGATGTATTATTCAGTTTCCTCAGTAGTGCCTTGTGGTCTATCTTGTCAAAACACTTGGCGATGTCCGCATCCAGTACCCATTTGGGTTTATATCGAATGCTGTTGAATATCGCCGCAATTGCATCATGACATCCCCTCGGGCGTCTAAATCCGTATGAGTTTGCCTCAAACACTGCCTCCCATTCGGGTTCTAGTGCCATCTTGACTACTCCTTGCAGAGCTCTGTCGTACATTGTTGGTATTCCCAGCGGCCTCTTTTCGTCTCGTCCGGGCTTTGGTATCCATACCCGACGGGTTGGGTTTACTTTCTTCCCTTTCTCCACTCGAAGTTGCCTGACCATTGGTTGTCTTTCGGAGGGTTTTAGTGCAATTAAGCCGTCCACTCCTGCCGTCTTTTTACCCCTGTTCTGCTGGGTCACCTGTCTGACAGCAATCATTTTTGCTGACCAGGACCTTGTTACCAAACCCTGGAGTCTGCGAACTAACCGCTTGTTTCCTTGTTGGGTCGCTCTGTAGATTCGTTTTTGCAGCTTAAATACTACCTTTTCTAGCTTCCGCCAGGGGACAGCATTCCAGTCATACATTCTCCTTTCGGTGATGTTCCGTGACATATGCACTGCTACTAAGTTTCTACATTCTCGAAACCGTGAAGGGCGTCAGCTCTATCCTATCCATTACAGATAGTCATTTGCTTCTCCACTTCATCTCTCCCAGTTGTGACCTGCTCATGATTTGCAGATATTGCGCCTTTGGTGGCTACTCAACAATCGACCTTGCTAAGAGTACATCAACTGGTTTACTTCGTTCCTATAGATGATTGGTCGTGACCTTAGAAGGTGTCCATACGCCGGGTTTGTTGTCAGTGCTTGTTGGTCGGAGATAAAGCCGCCAACGACCTATATCCTTTCCCTTTTGGGACCAGTGTGTAAGCCTTATTCCACTGGTTACTATTGACGACGCTGCAACACTTCGCTTTATGCTCTTCATAGTCACTTGCTCGACGTTGGCCAATCTAGGCTACCAGCCAGAGCGTCTTTCCATCCTGCTTTACGGATTGATGCCATCGCTACCGTAAGGATGGTGCTTTCACTCCTGCACCTGGGGAGTAGGACTTGCACCTACATCATCTCTGGGTTTCGCCGGTTCCTTCTGGTGTTACCGCCGGTGGCCGACTTACCCTGTAAGTTGTCAGAACTGATGGAATTCTGCTAGGAGTTTCTATTTTATGGCCTGTGACATGTCACTTCCATTTGAAATCCTCTGTCCTAAACGAATCGCACTGCCAATATAAACTATACCTATAAACGAATAAATAATCAAGAATTAGCAATTCTCAATTTGCAATTCTCAATTAGCAATTCTCAATTCGACCAAGAACGACGCAGATTAAAGAAGGTTTCAAGGAAATTTTGCTTGCGGGTGTTGTGGGTGAAGCGTTCGCGTCTCCATTCGAGAGCAGTTTGGGAAATAATTTCTGAAAGAGTGGGTCTGACAATAGCATCCAGATTCAGGGATCCTAACTTAATCTTCTGCCCCATTGCTAGGGCGAACGTCCCGATCGACTCACTAGCAGCAGGTCCAACAATAGTAGCTCCCAAAATTTTGCCATTGCGCCGCCCAATCAGTTTACAAAACCCTGTAGTTTCCCCCCGGATAACAGCAGCATCAACAGTCTTAAAATATTGCCGTACCGCTAACACATCCTTACCATACCTGCGTCTGGCTTGCGCTTCTGTCAACCCCACTCGTGCCAACTCTGGTGAGGAAAATATTGCCCAAGGAATTGGGAGGTAATCGACATTAAATCTTGGTAAAAATAAAGCATTTTTTAAGGCAATTCCGGCTTCATAAATAGCCAGATGCCCAAACCGATAGCCACCAATAATATCTCCACAGGCGTAAATGCGGGGATTAGTAGTTTGCAGTTTTTGATTAGTCTGAATGCACCTGGCGTTCCACTTGACCCCAACCGCCTCCAGATTTAAGCAGGCGACATCACCAACACGTTGACCCATTGCTAGGAAAATTTCATCAGCCTCGATCGCCTTATTTCCGGCCTGAATCCACTTTTTGTTCTCCAGCATCTGGGCTTGAGTTACTTCAGTTTGGGTGAGAACCTTTATCCCCTCTGCTTCTAACTGCGCTTGAATCAGTTGTCCCGCCTCTGGATCCTCTTTGGGAAAAATCTGGGGACTACTGACTACCAATGTGACTCGACTACCCAGCCTGGCCAAAGTCTGACCTAGTTCCACTCCAACAGCATCCGATCCAATCACCACTAATGTTTCCGGTAGCTTTTCCAGACTACCCAGGGTTTCCGTCGTCACATAGCCAGTAGATAGCAGTCCTTCTAGATCTGGGACATCCGGACTCGAACCAGTAGCGATTAAATAGGCAGAGGCCCGCAGACGGCGATCGCTGACAGCAAATACAGGCTGGTTCCGGTGGTAGACAAATTCACCCCGATCGATAATCACATCTACCCCCAAAGACGCCAACAAAGCTGGTTCTTGCTGTGATTGGAGGGTACTTTCAACAGTTGCTGCCCATTGCTGTGCATCAGCAAATTGCATTCCCCTAGCATTGCTCTCCTCTCCGCACTCGCTGTCGCGCACAGCTGGCACGTTGACTTTTTCGCTATAAGTCGGGAACCTAGATATACTTCTGACCTTGCTCGGGATGCGCTCCGTTGCTGGGACATTTATGCCAAATCCCAAGCCCGCCCTCTCACGCAGCCGCTGGGCTACCCCTCCCACTCGAACCACCTGGAGTAGGCAATCCTTGTGTCGATATCCCGATTTCTCGGGAACCATAGCGGGAGTCCCAGACAGTTGGGGGTTTACCAGGGCGACGCGGGCTTTCATCTGGGCGGCAGCAGTTGCCGCATACACACCAGCAGTGCTGCCACCAATCACAACTAAATCGTACTCAACTGTCATCTGTTTTTTAGACTAATATGTAACGACCAATTACTCTCTTTTTTTCAAATGCTACATATCGCTAATAATAGCTTATGAAGTAAAAATTTGGCGCTAGCTGTTAAACAGCTAGCGAATGTTGTCCCATATAGAGAACTGGGATTAGGAAAGTAGGTCGGCTAGACTGGAGAGTAAACGCTGGTTGTCCGCTGCGGAACGTACAGCTACTCGGAAGTAGCGATCGCCCAATTCGGAGAAACTCAGACAATCTCGAATCAGAAGTTGGTAGTGCAATAGTAAAGCTGACTGCAACTGGGAACTGGGGTAGTCCGACTCTACCAATAAAAAGTTAGCCGCACTGGGGAAAGGTTGCAAGCCGGGTAAAGACCCTAACCCCCTTAACAGATCGTACCTGGTTGGAGGCAACCAGGACCAAGTTTGCTGTTGGAATTGAGTATCCCCCACGCAGGCCACTCCTGCAGCTGCTGCCAAGGTGTTCACTGGCCAGGGGTCGCGCCAAGAACGCCACTGTTGCAGCCGGTCGGGATGGGCGATCGCATAACCCAGACGCAGTCCCGGCAGACTGTAGAACTTAGTGAGCGATCGCACGATTACCAAATGGGGATAATCCCGTACCACCGGGATTAAGCTTTGCTCCTGGTCTGGGGGCAGAAAATCCATAAACGCCTCATCCACCACCACCAGGGCAAACCTATCCAGGATGGAACAAATTTCCTCCCTAATCCACAGCCGACCTGTGGGATTATGGGGATTATTGAGTAGTAAACCTTTCTGCAATGTCTGCGACCGATCGCGCAGCGTGGCGTAGCCATAGTTCCAAGCTAATGACCACCGACCGCTGACCGCTGACAAAGGACACTCCAGTACCTTAACATTAAAGGCCCGGAGTGCCCGCCAGTAATCCCCAAAAGCAGGAGTGACTAAATAGGTTGCCTCCAACCGAGACAAGGACCAAGCCACCCAAGTCAGCAACTCCGCAGCACCATTGCCGGGAATAATCCACTCCGGCGGCAGCTGGTGCATTTGAGCCAACGCCTGCCGCAACTGCTGATAATCTGGGTCGGGATAGGCTTTCAAGGAGTCCAAGTGGGCAGTAATAGCCGCGCGAGCCGTTTCGGGAGGTCCCAAAGGATTGATATTGGCAGAGAAATCCAGTAATTCCTCCGCCGAACAGCCTGCCAGTGCAGCTGCCCAGACTAAATCCCCCCCATGTACAGGAGTCTTCGGTGTCTCTTGGGTAGTACTCGTAGCGCTCCCAGGAGACACTGACCAAGGATTAATGTTGCTCCTCTTCCACTGCATTGGATTTCTTGTGTGGTGCCACCTTATCCTTAAACGACTTGCCAGCTGAAAAAGCTGGCACCTTAGTAGCTGGTATTTCCATCTTATCGCCTGTCTTGGGATTGCGTCCCTCACGGGCTTTGCGATCGCGCGGCTCAAAGGAGCCAAACCCCACTAGCGTCACTTTATCGCCTCCTGCAACTACTTCGATAATTGTGTCTAAGGCTGCACTCAGCACGGCGTCTGCCTGCTTTTTCGTCACCTGAGCTTTCTCTGCTACTGTATCCACTAATTCGCCTTTATTCATTTTGTCTTGTCTCTCCTAACGATGGCGGGGGTCACCCGGATTTTTACTGTCTTACGCCAAAACTCCGTTACCAGGCTCTGCCTGGTAACGAGCATGCATACGACTTTTCAATCGTTTATTCTATGTGCTGCTTACCCGATATGGATCGAGGACTCCGGTTTTTATCTGGATTTGGGCAGTATAGAAGTCGATCGCCTTCTATACTGCCATTTTTGATAAGCTGTCGCGCATCTAAACTGCATATTGAGGCTTATGGGTCGAGGCGGCCCCTCGCCATAAGCGTTTCAGCCAGAACGGCAATTTTGGACTAGGCAATTTGAATGCACGCTTCGCTACAGCTTACCTTTTACCAGATGGTGAATTGGTTCACCTATCCCCTCATGGCTGCGCCACGCTGCGCGATCGGAGCCCCACCGCCAGTGTTTCCGGCATTTTACTCCCTTGACCACGTACCATGCCTCCTGACAACTGACTCCCCGGCGGGACAAGTCCGGAGCAACTGACAACTGACCACTAACAACTTTCCCTTGACTTATTTAATTTTATATGCTACAATCTAAACATTAGCTGTTTCTGGAAAAACCACAATGTTATCGTTAGTCAGGTCAAAACCGTCAGGTAGGCTGGCCATCGGTCTGCCGCCACCGGCATTATCACCATTGGAGTCAAAGTATAACAGAGCATTAGAGTTGTCGTAGACGAATCTGATATCATCAGTAGTACCATCAGCAGGATTGGCTGGATCCAGATCGTTTCCCTCTGCAAACCGAGTAGTCCGGAGAGTTCCCCGATCGCCCGTCTCGGTCAAGCTGAAAGCAGTGGCCTCCACAAAAATCAGATCGTCGGCAGTAAAGTCATCGATCCTGTCACCATCGTCACCACCATCTAATAGGTTCGTGAAGATAAAGTAATTCTCACCGCCACCACCAGTCAGGATATCCGCATCACCGCCACCCAGGAACAGGTCATTATCACTACCACCAGTCAGGTTGTCAACGCTAGAGGTGCCAACCAGTACCCCATCAATATTCCCAGCAATTTCGGGCAGGTCATTGGGAATCAGGGTAAACTGATTCAAACTGGAAAACCTCAAAGTTGTGGTACTACTGCTCGGTAAGTTCTCATCATCATAGGTTCCAGAAGCCACCAAGACTGTATCTTGCCCAGTCCCATCACTAATATCAGAGTTATCGTCGATCGCCCTATCTCGAATCGCGTCATCAATGTCTCTGTAAACAGTGAATTGAGTCGTGCCTAAAGTCGATTCCTCTGCGTCACGTGATGCAATTGTCAGATTAACAAAGCTATTACCAGAGATCCCTGAATCTAACACGCTACTGTTTACCAGTCTGAGGTTACTACCAATAATCTCAAAATCTGCAGATACATCTTGACCAGTGTTGCCAGTAGCATTGTTAATCGTAAAACTGGAAGCACCAGTCCCTGTCAGTTGGGCTAAATTCCCGATCGGCGTCGAACTATTGGCAACCAGTACCTCTGCGCCGACTAGACTGGGATCGTTACCTGTTGGTGTTGGGGTCGGTGTCGGTGTTGGTGTTGGTGTTGGTGTTGGTGCTATCAGTTCTTCGGGGAGTTCAACATTTATGAAATCTGTTTCATCTATCTCCTGGGAATTGACATTTTCGAGTACTAACAAAACATTGCCTTGGAGGGTGTCTTCAATAATTACGTCATTGGCATTTTCTCCTGTACCCTGAGTAATCTCCAGATCCGCAAAGGAGAGTCCTTCTGCCAGACCAATAAAGTCCTGACCATTTTGGAAGTCAAGCACGACATCCGCCTCAGCTATGGTAGCACCACCTGATGTTGCGGTTACCGTGAAGCTGTCCCTTCCCGCCCCACCGGTGAAAGTATCTATGCCGCTACCACCAAAGATCGTGTCATTACCGGCATCCCCAGAAACTTCGTCCCTGCCATTGCCTCCCAGCAACAGGTCATTGTCATCACCGCCAGAAAGGATGTCATCCCCGGCCTGACCAAAGATGGTATCATCCCCCGCTTCGCCAAACAGCCGATCGTTACCATCTTCTGTGGTGCTGTCGCTACCTCCTCCGATGGAGTCATCTCCATCCCCACCAAAGACGGTATCGTCACCCAGATCCCCAGTATGGAATCATCACCGAGGTCGCCAAACAACTGGTCATCCCCTTTGCCACCTCTAATGCTGTCATTGTCTTTACCGCCGTAGATGATATCGTCTCCCAGGTCGCCGAAGAGAGTATCTCTACCAGTACCGCCAAGCACCAGGTCGTTGTCTTTGCCTGCACGCACCCAGTCATTACTTTCTCCCCCTGCGATCGTATCATTGCCTTCGTTACCAAACAGGACATCGTTTTCCTGATTCCCTTCCAGGAAGTCGTTACCCTCTCCACCATAGATCAGGTCTAACCCATTCCCTCCTAAGACTGTATCATCGCCAAGGTCGCCATAAAGCTCGTCAAAGCCTTCCGCACCGCGCACAAAGTCGTTATCTTTGCCGCCGAAGATGGTATCGTTACTCAAACTTCCATCTATATTGTCATTCCCTTGTGCTGCCAGAATGATATCCGACTCTAGGGTTCCAAATAAAAAATCATGCCCTGGCGTGCCTGCGATCGTTGCCATTTTTCCACCTGCTTATACTATTTGGCAGTGGCTATTGCCCTACTTTCCATTTCTTTTGCAGCGAATGGCGCATCCCGGAGAGGATATCGGGCACTGCCCACCCTACTTTCTATTTTACATTTTTACTTCCCAATTTCCTATATTAACCTAAGTTACTACTACCTATAAAAATTTTGACCTCTGAGACAACATTTTTGCTAATCAAATTCAAAAGAATGCCTTTTTTTGTAAATCACAAGGTAATTTTAGCTAATTTTGCCGACCTAATTTTGGGGTTGAGGTTCTGTAGGTCGCAACTTGAGTTATTAACGATTGGGATTCCGATTTTTTCCAGAACGGTAAACCACCCTAGGGCATTATTTGTTGTACCCCTGGACCTGGCCCTGTAGCCGTAGCCAAAATTCGATCGTTCTGTATCCTCGATAATCCGAGGCGTAATCACAATCACTACTTCATTGCGGATGTCCTCACTGTCTCGGCTGCGGAACAGGGAGCCGACGATCGGCAAGTCGCCTAGAATAGGTATTTTCCGCACCAATTCTCTGTCTTGCTCTTGAATTATACCTGCCAGAATCAAGGTTTGACCATCTCGCAAGCGAATTGTTCCAGAATTCATTTCGCGTTTAGCCGTCAGAAATATCTGCTGCTCGCCCTCTCCTGTATCAATGATAGTACTGCCGACAATTGTTGATACATTGGGTACGACATTGAGAGTGATAAAACCATTATCATCAATTCGCTGTATACTTATTGGTAACACAAGCCCTACATCCTCGAATTCCCTATCTATGTCTGTAGTTGTACCAGCCTCCGTTCTTTCCCTGGTAATTTTCACGTCGATCGGGACTCTTTGTGTCAAGTTCACTCTCCCTGTTTCCCCTTCTTGTACTGTCAGAGTCGGATCTGTGAGAATCTTGGCATTATTCTCGACAACACTAGCTTGTAACTGTGCTAGGAATTGTTGAGGATACTGAAACGCTTCGGGCAGTCCGAAGGCAAATTGAGCCGCCCTGCCGATGAAAGGAATTAAACCCGTCGCCTGAGTTCCTACTTGGATCAGCTCGCTCTCTTCAAACAGGGGTTGAAAAGATCCTCCTGCAAGCGTCAACTGACTGAGAGTTCTGGGAATACCGTTTATATCAAAGAATAAAGGAGATGATGTGGAAACTCCAGCATTTCCTGCTACTCCCGTTACGGCGGTTACAGGGTTTCCATTTGGGTTAAGTAAAGGTTGGATTGAGCCAGTAAAACCCTCAATATTGCCTGGATTAGCTAGCTCGCTAGGAAGCCTGGGATTTCCTTGAAAATCAAAGAATTGCTGGGGAACTCCTGCGGTTCCAGTGGTTCCCACTCTAAATGCTCTGGCTTGAATTAAATCTCCCTCGGGGCTAATGAAAGGTGCAATATTCCCTCCGCCGATCGTCAGCTCATTAGCCGGTCTGGGAATGCCCTGAGCATCCAGATAGAGAGGTGCCGATGCGCCAGATGGCAGTTGCTGAGGAGTAATTCCGGTAATTCCAGGGGTAGTGGGCACGCCCCCGGGACTAAAGATGGAACCAGCTTGGTTAGGACCTACGGATAAGAATTGACCACTGGCGGGGTCGCGTATTTGTTGAGTGCCGTCAGGATTGAGGAAAAGTCGAGGACCGTCATCCTCAAATGGCTGTTGAGTAAGTGGGTTGGGAAGGATGGGGCGACCAAATCGATTTAATGTTGTGTCCTCAGCTGAAGGTGGTGTAAGTCGCCCAAAATTTGCTACCCCTTGACCCCCATCAACCACAAAGAAGGAATCACCAATCCCGAAGGAGAAACTGCTGTTAAAGTTATCTGTCGCTGACAAGTTCACATCAATTATTTTTACATTCACTGCTGCTTGGCGACGGCGCAGGTCTTGCTGAGTCAAAAGGGCTGTAGCTATTTCCACTTTTCTGGCTTCCCCGATCAGGGTGATTGCGTTGAGACGGTCATCCGTTACCACTGATAACCCTTTTAGTAACAATGCTCCCATCCCTTCTCTAGCGCTCAGGGGTTCAATTACTCTTCTTGTTTTTGATCTGACTACACGTTCAACTCCCTCTCCCTCAGTTGTTCTGATTGTCTCGGTTATAACTTGTTGGCTGTCAGCTCCCTGAATAGCCAGAAATGCTGCTGCATTCCCTACCAGGACTTGATTTAGTCGTAAAGTACGAGTCACTATCTGACTGGCTGCGATCGGCAGTTTTTTGCCCACAAATATTGTCCGCCCTATGCGATTTGCTTCTAAACCGGTCACCCGGAGGATGTTATTAAACACATCTTGCACTGACTCGTTTTCCACGTACATTGTGATGGTTTGACCTTTTGAAGCCTCTTCTGACCCTTGTGCTTGACTTTCTTCATCTTCTGTGCTAAATGCCAAATTGAAACCAGCTTCTCTAGCTAGGAGAGCCAATACTTCTTTGACCGGAGCATCCCGCAACTCCAAGCCCCGCACCACTTCATTACTGCCGAGATTGATGGTACTGGTCGAAGAGTCGATCGTTGAGACAGAAATATCTCCTACCGGAGGGGCGATCGCCCTTGGTCGCTTGGGCGGTGCCACGTTCTGGGCTTGAGGCCAAACCGGGGATCCGTTCTGGAGCCGGGGCAATTGAACCGGCGATGCGCGACCAGGGGTACGGCGAGTAGCGCGCCACCCCGACGGCATCGCAGATGTTACTTGTGGCCGGGGAGTAGCAGTGGGAGTAGTGCTTTGGGCCACAATAGTCTGACTTTTGATGCTGAAGGTCAGACCTGCGGCACCACTATCGATCGCACCGCCTATTATCGGTCCATTTTTCCCGGTCACAGTCACCCGAATGCTGTTGGCATTTTGCTGCTTCACAGTTACGAGAGCGATGCCTGGGGCCGGGTTATCCTGACTAAAACTGGTGCCATCCGGCAGTCTTAGCTGGGTATTGATGATATCTGCCATCCAGCTGTTGCCGTTGGGTACTGCGAATACTTGGGGGCGTTTGCCTCCCTTTGTCTCCAGCATCATCTCAATGCCAGCATTTGTCTGGTTTATTCTCACTGCCGTTACCTGGGTTGGCGCCGCCCAAGCTGGCTGTGTCGCCACCATCACTGCTGCGGCCCCACATAACATCCCCGCCCATCTGGCATATTGTTTCACCGTTCCCTCCTGGACACCAATTTCGGCTAATGGCTAATTTTATATCTTTACCTGTTCAATCTTAACAGTCAATAACCATCAACCATAATGCATCTGACAACTTTCATCACTTTTTCTTTGTCTCCGGTTCTGCTGACGGCAGTTCTGCTGGCATCAGCGCCTGGATTGTCAAGCTTGTGTTCAGCTTTGGCGTCCCCGAGATTGTCAGTCTGCCTTGGTTATATCTTACCTCCTGACTTGACCTATCCAACTGAGTTCTAAAGTCTTTCACCACCAGCAGCGGCTGCAACCGCTCCATAGTTAGCAACACCGAGCGAATTTGATCGAAGCTGCCTGTCAACTCCATTTTCATCTCTTTCTGTTTGAGTTTTCCATTTACCAGCGGTCCTAATGACCCATCTGATATCACCTCAGGAGGTCCACCCTTACTTGGCTCAAACCGCTTCATCTCCGCCTGTCTGGCATCTACTATTCTGTTCATGTCTAGCAGCAATGTCTCTAGAGCTTTTTCCGAGGCAAATAATGCCGTCACTTCCTCTTTTCGCCTTTGCGCGATCGCCCTTTGGGCCTTAGCCTTTTCCTCCTCTGCTTCTAGAGTCGCTCCTGTTTTTATTTGTTTCTCTAGTTCTGCCAGCTTCTTTCTCTGCTCTTGATTTTTTTCCCAAGCTGGCTTTACCATAAACCATCCTATCAATGCTGCTACCACCACACCCAACAGGCCAATCCCAATTCCTATCAGCTGGTAATTGGGTTTTGACCCTTCTTCTCCTTGCTTTGCACCTACTGCTACTGCCACCATTTTTCTTCTCCTGTTTATTCCCTAATTCTTTGCAAATTTTCGATCCTATTTACCAATCCCACTGCTCCTTTCCTTTCTAGTTCTGCCAGGATTTCTTCAGCTGGAGCATCTGACAAGAATGTGCGGATTTTGTATCCGACCACCGGTGGCAGTTCCACCTTGATCTGACTTCTTTCGGGAACTTTCACCCTTATGGGGTTTTTTCTCATTCTCGTTGACACCAGTTCCGTCTCTTTCCCGTTTAGAAAACTCGATTTTGTCAGCAGCAGCATAAAATCGTTCACATCATTATATGATTTCGCCAATCCCGTAATTTCAATTCCCACTTTTCTAATCTGAGTCGGCTTTTCTTTTCTGTTCTTTGCTGGAATTCTCGTTACCACTTCTACCTGTTTCAGTTCTTCTATTTGCACGCTCCCTGGCGTCCGATCGCGGATTTCCTGCAACAATGCTGACCAAGGTTTGATCTGATTAAACACCGTTGCTAGCGCTTCCGTCTGTTTCTCTATCTCCTCTGTCTCTTTTTTTATTGCTGCGATTTTATTCTTTTTGGCCTCTATCTGTTTTATACTCCTATCAGCTTGCCCCAACTGTTTTTCCAATTTGGCATTCTCGGGATCCAAGTAGTATATTTTTATCCCCAAAGCACCACCCACTAGCACTGCTGCCACCATCAAACCCACCGCCACTGGCGCTAGATCTTTGGGATTTATTTGGGAGCTCGTTCCCGTCCCCGTCTCTTTCTTTGGTTGTTGATATTCTGGTCTGTCTTTGAGAAAATTAATTTCTAGGCTATACATGCTGTTCGCACCTCAACTTACAAAACGTAATCCTAATCCCAATGCTACCCCTAAACCCGGTCTTTGGCTAGGGGGGATTTCTGTCTCTAGCTCTAAAGATAAGACCTCGATCGGGTCCACAAACGAAGTTGGTACCGACAATCTCTGAGTGAAGAATTCATCCAATTGTCCAATACCAGCACCCGGTCCTGCTAGTAGCAGTTGAGCCACTTCCTGATTTTCCCCTTGATTGACGTAGAAATCAATCGATCTACGCAATTCATCTGCCAATTCTCCCAATACTCTAATCATAGCAGCTGCACCGGGATTTGTGCCTGTCATCCCAGTGCGCACCGTATCTACCGGTGTTGTCGGAATCGACATTCCTTGCAGCAATTCCGTATTCCTCGAAGGCGGTAGGTTCATCGCTTGGGATAGGGCCGTCTGAATTTGGGCCGTCCCCAGCGGTACTGTCCGCGAAAACTGCGGCACCCCATTTACTGCGATCGCTATTTCCGTCCCCTCATATTCTATATTCGCGATCGCCACTGCTTCTGAGGGCGCAAATTGCCGCAATTGTTCTCTGATTGTCCTTATCAAAGCAAAACTGCTAATTTCTAAAATATCTAGTTGCAACCCTGCCTGTTCAAATGTATTGATGTAGTTATCTGTCACTTCCTTGCGTGTTGCCACTAGCAGCACCCGCACTTTCTCTATCCCATCGTCATCTATCATCAGATCCAGCTTTTGATAATCTACATCTGCTTCTTCCCTAGGAAACGGCAAATATAAACCTGCTTCCTGGTTCAGTACCATTTCCCGCAGTTCATTGTCGTCCAATTCTGCTGGCACTGGGATTAAGCGGGTTACTGCTTCCCTTCCCGATACTGCTGTTGCCGCATTTTTGACCTTTATCTTATTTTCTTCCAGCACTGTCTGAATCACTTGCGCCATTTCTGGCGCATCTACGATCTGTCCCTCTTCATATACCCCTTCTGGCACCTCCGCCGAGTGTAAATTGATTAACTTATATCCTGGACCTTTTTTGCTCATACGGACTATATTCACTTTCTCTGGCGTCAGTTCCACTCCTATTCCTTGAGGACGTTTTTCTAATAAACCCTTGAGGAAATTAACCATATTCACAATTCCCTATTTACAATTTACCACTCACTCCCTAGGAAATTACCTACAAGATAGAGAGAACCTGACAATACTGTTAAGTTTTCTGAATCTGTCACCGCTGCTTCTAGACCTGCCATCGGGTCTAGACATGCTTGACAACCCCCCAACTTTGTGCATATACTCTGAGCTAGGGTTGCTAGCTGTTGTGGATCGGCTCCACGAGGATCTGGTACTGGCACTAGATATAACTTGTCCGCCGGACGGAGTAGTGAAGAGAATATTTCTCCATGATCTTTGGTGGAGAGCATCCCTATTACCCAGCTTACTCCTTGGCAGTCGAGATTGTCAACATACTGGCGTAATGCTGCTGCTGCGGCCCCGTTATGGGCTCCATCGATTAATATGGGATGGTTGCGCCAGGTTGTCCATTGGATCCGCCCTGGCCAGCTGGTTTTTGCCATTCCTGACTGATGGCCTCGGCGGAAATGTCCCATCCTTGCTGCCCGAGGATTTGCAGACAGGCGATCGCCAGTGCCGAATTGGCCAACTGCATGTCTCCCAGTAAGGGCAAGGGATATTTCCTACCTTGATATGCTGCCCAGCCTGGTTCTAAGTATACTGCCAGTTCCGGATAAATAGCGGGACAGTCTAGTGCTGCTATTCTCTGTTTTACCACAGCCATTGCGGCTGGTGGCAGTTGTCCGATGACTGCTGGACATCCTGGTTTCAGGATCCCGGCTTTTTCTCTGGCAATGTCAGCTAGGGTAGGACCGAGGACTTGCCAATGTTCCCGACTGATGGTGGTGATGATGGTGACCAAGGGGCGATCGCATACATTTGTAGCATCCAATCTTCCCCCTAATCCTACTTCTATCACAGCTATATCGCATTGTTCTTGGGCAAAGTACAGCCAGGCCGCAGCGGTCAATACTTCAAACTGAGTGGGTGACTCTTCTCCTAGGAAGATCGCATCAATGACTTGTAACAGTAGTTGCTGGAGTTTTTCCGAGGCGATGGGCTGTTCTTTAATACATATACGTTCCGTCCAATCCACTAAATGAGGCGAAGTATAGCGTCCGACGCGATAACCTGCCTGGGTCAATACTGCCGACAGATAGGCGCAAACAGATCCTTTTCCATTCGTACCCGCCACGTGAATAATTGGGACTTGCTGATGGGGATTTCCCTTCGCAGCTAATAGCTGGTGCATTCGTTCTAGTCCCAGGCGGACGCCAAAATGTTGAAATGGTTTGAGGATTTCCTGAATATCCAAAATTTACTTCTCTACTGGTAAATTATTACTATCTTGACATTTGCTCAGAACATTAACGATATTATCAGTCAACCGCATCTCCTATCCTCTTTTAAATATATCTCGTCAATACATTGCTAGGGATTATTCTTAACATACTACTGCATTAAAATAGTTAAAATAGTCTAACTATTTAGGACCAAATTCTTGGGCTATTTTTACCAACTGTAACATTAAATATACAATCAAAGACGAATCTAGATTTTTGAGTAATGAGTTGGTCTAACTTTAAGCACGCACTGATAAATTTCTACAGCAGTTCGATCGTTTAGGGTAAGTACACGCTTCGCTAATTTTGTCTACATTATTCTTGACAAAAACACATAATTATAGTATAATTATCAGGTAGGTAGTACACATCCGATAAGTAGTCATGCAAAATTATTTAGGAAACTCCAAGTGTTGCTGCCCTTGGATGTTGGCCTGGAATACTTGGAACCGGCGACCAATTTGCGTTACTCCAATCTCCGGTGGTAGCAATTTATCTATTTTAGCCTGCTCCAAGATCTGTGCTATGGCAATAATACGGAAATTATCGAATATTTTGATTACCTATAAGAATCCCGTTCGTACTGAGTCTTACCCAAAATATGAGAGATGTGTAGGTTTTTGGGCAACAAGAGCGCAACTCAACTGTGCATCTAGATCTAGTTGCTGTAGCTGCTCTACTGATAAGTACCTAGAGCTTGGTCGCTGTAGAACAGATTTTGGGTAAAGGAATGAGGGGGAGAGGGGGAGAGGGGGAGAGGGGAGAGGGACTGACCAGTGACCCAAATAAGGAATGAGGATTTCTACTAAGGTGTACAAGATTCGCTCTTTACGCCCTAGCTTACAGAACTTTAGGGCTTCTCGAATAAACATCTTGTTTAATCGGAGTTCCTAAGTGCTAAATTTCCACCGGATTTCAACCTGGCCTTACTGGTCACTGGTCACTGACACTAGGCTTCCTTATTCAAAAAGTTCTGGAGCTGCTCGATCGCAATTTTACCGATCCTTAAAAATGCCCAGCTGCCCGCCACGAAAATGGGCAGCAAAACTACTATAATCCGCCAGTCCATGTTCTGTTGTCCTCCCAAGTTTAAGTTTTTTTAATCATTCTCATATTATTATATTATTGACCCAACTGAGCGAGATTTTCACAATTGAGATTGCCCTGCGCAGCGGAGGGGGCGTTACCCGGGGAGCTGGTCCCCCCCCTCGTTCCCACGGCTCTGCCTGGGAACGTGCGAGTAGGGCCCCTGTGCGTACTTGATACAGCCTGGCAGTACGAGTAGTGCGCCCTTTAGACATCGAACGGGGGACACAGCCCAGTTCAATGGGGCTGGGAGAACCCCGGTTGGTCCCTTTGCCAGCATGCACCAGCGCCAGCTGTTGATAATGCTGAGCATGTTCGATCAGTTCTTTTGCTTTCGTTGGGGAAACCTCCCGTACCCACTGAGCTGGAACCCCCAGCACCAGGGAATGAGGCGGCACATCCTTGGTCACCACCGCACCTGCACCGATGATGCTACTGGACCCTACCCGCACTCCATTGAGTACCACCGCACCAATACCAATCAGACTACCCCGTTCAATATAGGCACTGTGAATCACTGCCCGATGACCCACCGTGACATAATCGGCTATTATCGTCGGCCGATCGGGGTCGCCATGTAAAATCGCCCCATCCTGAATATTTGTACATTCTCCAATTTCTATCCGTTCCACATCCCCCCGTACCACGGCTCCATACCAGATGCTCGCACCGGCTCCTATCTGCACCCAGCCCATCACCGTGGCATTTGCCGCCACAAAAGCAGCAGGAGATAAATCTGGAGTTGGCCAAGAGGAAATCTGGTTTTCAGATGCGGTGGTGAAACTTCTCATAATAGCAATCGCTGCAACAGGTGAATGGTCGATATTTCCTGGATGCCATCACGGAGCGAAGAGCAGCCAGGAAATATCGAAGTAAAATTGGCAATAGGTTAGAATGCCCCTAGTTATAAGAAAACAACTGGTAGCAGGTGCAGAGTTCATTATGCTCTTGAGTGCCCGATGATCAATCCAGGATTACAATACCCCATATTTGGGGCAGAGATTCAATGCCCACATTGCCGCCAGATGATACCAGCGTTGACCCTGATGGATAGTTATCTATGCCCCCGTCATGGTGCATTTGAGGCAGACCCGAAAACCCGTGAACTCGTCCACCTCCAGTCAGGGCGTCACTGGCGTCGCTGGAACGACCAATGGTATCGGCAGCATACCCATCCCGATGGGATTAGGTTTGAAATCCACGAAGCCCTCGATCGGCTCTATACTCAAGGATACCGGGCAACGCGAGTGATTATTGCAATGCGCTATAAAGAGTTGATTGGCTCCTATCTAGAACTTAGCATCCCTTGGCGCCCCCAGATAGAACCACAGCCACTCCAGCTTTATGGTTTGCCAGTCTCCTTTAGTCCAGACCCGGCAGATGAACCTTGCTGGGAAGTAATAAATTTTGACTTAGAAAAAGAACCGGGCACGCGGTAGTGATAAACATGTAGTGATGTGATGGCTAGTCTGTCCCAATAGGTGTGGGGATGTGGCATTTTCAATTTTTCGGCTGGGACGTCAATGCCTGAAATATCGTTATTTGACTTGCCGTTGGATGCCACTATTGCGATCTCCGTCTGAGCTTTCTTGTGCTAACATCACTACTTGTGACCCACTACCTCCCAGGCGGGAGCTAGGGAACGAGGGTAGTGATAAACATGTAGTGATGTGATGGCTAGTCTGTCCCAATAGGTGTGGGGATGTGGCATTTTCAATTTTTCGGCTGGGACGTCAATGCCTGAAATATCGTTATTTGACTTGCCGTTGGATGCCACTATTGCGATCTCCGTCTGAGCTTTCTTGTGCTAACATCACTACTTGTGACCCACTACCAAAGAACCGGGCACGCCAGTGCGTTATCCCTATTTCCGCCTATTTGAGTGACCAGTCAAATGCATCATGTATCCATCCGTACTGCGAATATACACCAGGCGATCGCCTTCTACGAACAGCTAGGCTTGGCGGTAAAGGAACGGTTTACTACCGGGATGACTTTGGCCTGCTGGATGGAAGGGTTGGGAGGGCGTATCGAATTGATTCAAATTCCGGAACCGCGTCCGGCAGCAGATGCTTTTGGCGATGAACATTATACTGGATATTACCACTTATGCTTCGATCTGACGGAGGTGACAACTGACTTACCCAGCTGGTTGGCGGCCTTGGCCGGACGCTTGAGGGACTCAGGGCAGCTGCCACCAATGCAGGTACTACTGGAGCCTACTCAGCAAATGATCGGCGATCGGGTTTACGAAGTGGCCTTTATAGCGGACACGGACTCCTTGCCTCTAGAATTTATACGGATGTTGGCCAATGGTAGGTAATCAGACTTTAGCTCTTGCTGATAATTGGGCTTATCTGAGACTAGAATTAAGCTGGCTAGACCGCTTACTCAGGTTAGCAGTGGCGCGACAGCGACAAGATGTCAAAGAAATCGATCGAGTTGCCAAGTCGAAAGTGGACCAAGCGACGAGTCACTGGTGGAAGGGGTTGATCTCCCTGGAAAAGCAAATAGGAAATGATGACAAACACCAGAGACAACCTAATATCCCAGGGCTAACTAACCCCCCGCTCCCAAATAGCTATCAGCAACAGTTGGAAGCGAGAATTAAAGCAAGTTACGCTCAGGGGATAGTGCTGGGATTACCTTGCCTGCGCGATCGGGCGGCTTTGACCCTATTCGAGAAAAATCTGGCGCTCATTACTCTAGCACCAGAAGTAAATCGCCGCTATGGACAGCTTTATGGCTACCTGCAAGGAACCGAAGGAGAAAGTCTGCCGACAGTGGACTTAGTGTTTCGGCTGCTGTGTCGTAATGACACGGACTGGCGAGATGCGCGCGCTCGCTTGACGAGCAATTCTCCCTTAATTAAGCTAGGTTTAGTAGAACTCCTAGATGCTAATGCTCAAACCCTTTTGGAACGCAGGCTTAAACTAGACGAGAGGCTAGTGAATTACCTGCTAGCTGCTTCCCCCGACCCGCAAGTGCTAGAAAGCTTGGTACTCGAAAAGAAGAAGAAATTGTCTTCGATATTGGAAATTAGCCGTATTCCGAAACATTGGTCAGATTTGATTTTGCCCGCAGAACAGTTGGGCTCTTTGCAACATATATGCAGACAGTGGCAATTACAGTCCCAGGTAGATATTGTCTGGGGATTTGAACGCGTTCCCAGGCGGAGCCAGGGAACGAGGGCGGGCATAGTGGTATTATTAACAGGACCAGCTGGTACAGGTAAAACAACAGCAGCCCAGGCGATCGCCCATAGCTTACAAAGACCTTTAGTAACGACGGATTTAGCTTTACTGGACAGCTATGGTCAAAAGCAAGTATGGGCAGAAATAATGGCAACATCGCCAACGGTATTACTGGTAAAATCGGCACAAGAGTGGTTGGGTCGCAATGGCAGTCTGACGGCAACTGAAATCAACCAATTCATGCACCAGCGATCTACCGTTCCGGAAAAATCGGAGCATTGTATTACCATGCTGACGGTGGAACAGCGACAAACGGTAAAACCCAGCATCGTGCGACAATTAGACCGGATAATCGAATTTCCCTTACCTCACGAAGGCGCGAGGCTGCAGTTGTGGCAACAGGCATTCCCGGCCCAAGTCCCCCTAGATCCTGACATAGATTGGCAGTTTCTGGCCCAGCGCTGGCGCTTGAGTGGGGAGAAATAAAGGAACTGGCCCGTCAAGCAGCCTTCTATGCTGTAGCCGAATCACCTCTGACATCAGTGAAAACCTCACATCTGCTCCAGGCTTGGGAGCAAAAATATCAAAAACCAGGTCAGCGACGGCGTCATTCATGTTAATAGTAGATCGGAACAACTCCAGAAGAAGCCATGTATGAGATCGCAGTCAAACACGAACAGTACAAAACCTACATTCTGTCTGACGAAACCGCGCTGTCTCGACTGGAGGTCGTGCCAGAACGGGGTGGAATAGTCACCCGCTGGCAACTGCAAGGTCAGGAAATATTCTATCTGGACAGGGAACGGTTTGCCAACCCCGGCTTAACGGTCCGGGGAGGGATTCCGATTTTATTCCCCATCTGTGGTAACTTACCCGACAACACCTACATCCATCTGGGGAAAGAATATACTCTCAAACAACATGGTTTCGCCCGCGAACTGCCTTGGAAAGTAACAGATCAAGTCACGAATGACCTAGCTTCTCTCACCCTCGTCCTGGACAGCAACTCACAGACTCGCACTGTTTATCCCTTTGACTTTAACGTCTGCTTCACTTATCAGCTAAAGGGAAACAGCCTGGAAATAAAGCAACGTTACGAAAATAGATCGGCATCATTGATGCCCTTTTCGGCAGGATTTCATCCCTACTTCCTAGTTGATGACAAAAGCCAGCTGGACATTGACATCCCAGCAGACCAGTACCAAGAAAAGGGCAGCCAAGAGTTCCATCCCGGTGGCGGTGTCTTTGACTTCAACCAGGATGAAATTGATGTGGCCTTTCGGGATCTCACTAGCAAGTCCGCTAGCGTGACAGACCATAGCCGGCAGTTACAACTGACCGTGACCTGGGACGATACCTACTCTACCCTTGTTTTTTGGACAGTTAAGGGCAAAGATTTCTATTGCCTCGAACCCTGGACCGGTCCCCGCAACGCCCTGAATACCGGCGAAAACCTGCTCACCCTGGAACCGGGGGCCCAGATGGAAACTTTTGTACGGATCGCGGCAAAATTTTTGTAAATACCCCTTCCCACTTGGAGAAATCTGTGTTATCTTGAAGAAGAAAGGAAAATAGGCGTTGCACAATTACGGGATGATGGGCATAGTTGCAGAAGTCTTAAATCTAGACTACAAGCCAGTTTAAGTTATGTGCATGCGTAGGCATCATCCCCAAAATGTGCAACGCCGGAAAATAAAGTTCGACGGGTCGCTAACTCAATGGTAGAGTACTCGGCTTTTAACCGATTAGTTCCGGGTTCGAATCCCGGGCGACCCATAAATAAGGTGCTCTAAGAACAGCCTGTGTTCTGCACTCACCCATAACTAAAGACCGGTTATTCGTAGTAAGCACTCAGCGTGCTAGCCAGGCCCTTTCGCGCCTACAACAATAACGGAAGTAGAAACCGGTTGTTCGTAGGTTATGTGGGCAGCAACACCGTCAGCTTTCGGATAGATACTGACAAAGCCGGAAATATCTTAGATGCCGCCGTCACAGCCCGGGGCCACACGGATTGATTACATTAGCTTTGTGGCTACCGACGCTCCGGGCCCCCTCCGCTGCGCAGGCTCGCGGCGGCCCAAAAGCAAGCATTCCGCTACCCAGGACGCCCAGGAACAAGCCGATGCCGTTTTAGCCGCCTTAAATCTCACCCGCAGAGAAATTATCAGCATCCAAATCAATGGAGCCAGCGCACCCGTGGCGGAGCCTGGGAACGAGGCCGACATTGCGACACCCGTAGTGGGAGGCGAGCAGCAAGTGACCGCCTCCGTCACCTTAGTTGTGCGTTACTGAGGCCATCTCCAGGGGCTAAAACTCTTCGCTGCTGCCATATTCAGCGGCCATCGCTTCCGTATCCCGCTTAGAACCCAATAAATCCAGCCGGTCCACCCTAATGATTGGTGCCGAGCGCGCCGCTCCTGTATTGCGGTCTTGCCATTGGTCAAATTTTAAGGAACCTGTAACACCAATCAAGCTGCCCTTGCGGACATAGTTACCAGCTATCTCTGCAGTCTTGCCCCACAAGTCTAAGTTAAACCAGTCCGGTTGATCTGTTTTACGGCTGCGGCGATTGACTGCTAGGGTTAGTCTACACTTTACTGCTCCTGACTCGAAATATTTTACGTCCGGATCTCCTCCCACGTGCCCTACCAGATGAACAATATTAAGATTCATCATATTTTCTGTACCTCTGCATCTTTGGTAACTTTTTAGTCAAAGCGGCAACTTTTGGCGAGCGACCGTAGCACCGGTTCCTGTCGGCTCTGCTGTCAGAGTTGCGCCTATAGCTATATAATAGGCTAAATTAATGGTTTCAGCCTTTTTCCCCCGCAAAAAATGTATCTTGGGATACATTCATCACCATAAACCCAGGAGATCCATATATTATACCTCTTGCAAAAGTTGATTTTGGCTACGCAATAGCAATACTTTCAGCACCCATTTTGGCATTTATGCAAGAGATATTATAGCAATACCAATTCCAGGTTTGTGGCAATAAGTGCCCAGATCGGATAGGAGTGATGTGACCAATTCTCGATTGGTGGCTGACTAGACTCGGTCAAAAAAAATCATAGAATCGGGCTCGGTTAGATTACAGATCAGTAGCAAAGGATAAAATAGCATTTAGGGGCGTAGAAACTGGTGGGTATTTTCAGTCGTTTTTCACAGGACATGGGTATCGACCTCGGTACCGCTAACACATTGGTTTATGTATCCGGTAAAGGCATTGTGCTGCAAGAGCCGTCTGTGGTAGCCCTAGACCGGAAGACGAAAGCGGCCTTGGCTGTAGGGGAAGACGCCAAAAAAATGTTGGGACGTATTCCAGGAAATGTGGAAACTTTCCGGCCACTGCGGGATGGCGTGATTGCTGACTTCGACACAGCAGAACTGATGATCAAGCATTTTATCGAGCGAGTGCATGAAGGCAGAACAGGCTTAATCGCACCCCGAATTGTGATTGGCATTCCCAGCGGCGTCACCGGGGTAGAAAGGCGGGCTGTCATGGAAGCAGCCGCTCAGGCAGGGGCGAGAGATGTATATCTGATTGAAGAACCGGTAGCAGCGGCCATCGGGGCTGGGCTACCGGTGGCAGAACCCACTGGTAACATGATAATTGATATTGGCGGTGGCACGACGGAAGTAGCAGTTCTGAGTTTGCAGGGGACAGTAATCAGCGAGTCAGTGCGGATTGCTGGGGATGAGTTAACTGATTCTATAATCATGTACATGAAAAAAGTCCATAACCTGACGGTGGGAGAGCGAACTGCTGAAGAAATCAAGATTCAGATTGGTTCGGCTTACCCAACGATGAATATTGATGAGGGGTCAATGGAGGTGCGGGGTCTACACTTGCTCTCTGGTTTGCCGAGAACTGTGAGCATCAAAGCCCCAGAAATCCGCGAAAGCATGTTGGAACCCCTGTCGATGATTATCGAAGCTGTAAAGCGGACTCTAGAACGGACGCCGCCGGAACTGGCAGCAGATATTATTGACCGTGGCATTATGTTGGCTGGAGGCGGTGCCTTATTGAAGGGGCTAGATACCCTGATCGCTCACGAAACGGGAATTGTCAGCCATGTGGCAGCCGACCCCCTCAGCTGTGTGGTTTTGGGGACAGGTCGGGTGTTGGAAAACTTTAAGCAACTCGAACGGGTGGTTAGCCCCCGTCGTAGGTAGTGGTCATTCCGGTACTACGGTCCTGTGTCCCCCCGCACGTTCCACGTGCGAATAGCGCAGATCGCGCAGCGGAGGGTTGCCCGCCCTGGGTTTCAGGCGCTAAAATCACTACTTGTACAATCGCGGAAGTTCGGACAGATACTAGACTATAACAGAGAATTGAATGTATACCGTGCGTCGCTGGTGGGACCGGAATTGGTTAATAATCGTCCTGGTAAGTATGGCCCTGGGTGCGGCTTTGCATCTGCGCCAGACTCAGGGGAGATTAATTTGGGAAATGTATCAGTTGGTCGCTGGTCCTTTACCAGGACAGCCAAATCTCGAAGAGAGGTTGATAAATGCCAAAATTATGGAGTTGCAAGCAAGGTTGTCCGAACTAGAGAGCCAAAATCAAGAGTTAAGAGCGCTCTTGGACTATCAAAATCCCACTGGCAAGCGGCAAATTGTAGCTCCGATCGTCGGATGGAGTGCAGACCATTGGTGGAAACAGATTATCCTGGGTCGAGGGAGTAATGATGGCATCAAAAAGGGCTTCGTGGTCACAGGTACTGGTGGACTGGTGGGTCGGGTAATCAATGTGACGCCCCATACTAGCCGTGTCCTGTTGATCGGCGATCCTGCCAGTAGGGTGGGTGTCAATATCAAAGTCGGAAGTCGCCGTTATATGGGTTTGATCCGCGGACTTGGCAATGATAAAGCTGTGATGGAATTCTTTGATAAGATGCCTAATATTCGTCTTGGTTATAAAGTTTATACTTCTGTTGTTTCTCAGCTATTTCCACCGGGTCTGCTGGTGGGAGTTGTGGAGTCAGTGGATCTGAAAAAAAGTCCAGCACCGGAGGCGGTGCTCCAACTGACTGCTCCCATTAGTCATTTACAGTGGACGATCGTATTGGAAAATCAGCCGCGACTTGACATAGATATTGGAGAACCAGACCTTTGAAGAAGTTGTCGTTTCTTTCCCATTCCAGAGTCCGTCTCTTTGCCAACTTGCTGGTAACGGTTGGCTCTGTTATTATCTGTTTAATGCTATCCATAACTCGCCTGCCTGGTATGGAATTATTGGGCATTAGCCCTAATTGGCTGCTGATTTGGGTGGTGGCTTGGAGTGTTAAGCGTACAGCTTGGCAGGCCGCGATCGCGGCTATTGTTTTGGGTTTGATTCAAGATGGCTTGACTGCACCTAACCCTTTGATTCATAACACCATCTTGACTTCTGTGCATCCCTCTCACTCCCTCAGTCTTGTCTTAGTGGGAATTTTCACGGCTCGCCTTCAGAAACAGCGCTATCTGAGAGAAGATTTTATTTCTGTAGCTCTGATTGTTTTTCCAGCGGTCCTGCTGGCGGAAACGGCGATCGCGCTGCAGTTCCTTTTCCTGGGCGATCGGGACGTCTCTGTTATTTGGACGGAACTCCAACGCATTGCTCTTTGTTCTGCTATCCTCAGTAGTCTCTGGGCTCCCGTTGTTTATTTTCCTCTCAATAATTGGTGGCAGCATATCCAGCATTTAAACAAATCTCAAACGTGAATTGTTAATTGCTATAGCAATCCTGTTTTATTGAGTAAATAAAAGATACCCAGAAACCAGGTTTCGCTCCTCGTTACCTGGTTTCTCAAAACCGCAGAGACAGTATAGAGCCGTATTGCTCATCACTTAAACATCTCTTTTTTTGACAGACATTTTGTCCTTGAGCGAACCCGAACGCTCTTGATAAACCTTAAGATTGTCAAACGCTAAAGAAAGATTGATGCGGTAAGACTCAGGATTCTTATTGACAAATGTAAAAGCATCTGTTTGATGAAAGGTACAAGCGTCGAACAAAAGAGCGCGGTTACACTTATAACTAACACTGACGCTTTTACCTTGAGTATGATCCTTGACATACTGTTCCGACCATAAATAAGATAATTTTTCCTTAGGCAACCCAGCCATTTGAGTGTCTGTTTTACGCTTGACATCAAAAAAAATCAGTCCCCCAGAATCATCTTGGTTATATTCGTCAGGAGTCAGCCATATATTTAAGGTCACAACCCCAATATCTGCATGCACCTTTCGCGCAGCATTCTGAGGATACATCAGTGCCCAATGCTCAATCAATTCATAATCACCGAACAGAGAAGGACAACAATCTTTGATTGACTTAGCTATATTTGAGATTGTCTCAATATCAGGTTTCATATTAGCAATCAGCGGTTGTCCGATATGAGCCTGGGAGCGCCATCCCGGATGTTCTATAAGCTCCTGATGGAGTCGCTTGCTAACATCAGGCTCGAGAAAATCATCGATCGCCGCATAATTATATGGTGTCGAAGCCTGGTATGCGTCCAACACTGGCTGCCAATCCCTTGGGCTAATGGGCGAAGATTCCGATCTAGTCTTACTCACACAACTCCTCCTTTTCTTACTCCAACATGCTGCACTACCACTATATTCTCCGATCGCCAGTATACTTGCGATCGCAGATTCAGCTGAAATTAAAAATCTGCGTTGCACAATTAGAGGTTAATAGTAACTGAAACCCTTGCGATACAATAATTTCAGCTAACACCGATTGCACAACTTGCGGACAGCGTCGCTAGAGATTGCGAATAAATTTTTTAATCCATTCACTTTAGTCAACCCGCCATCATCACTGTACAAGGCCTTTACCGACGCGCATCAACTATTCTTCTCGACAGTAAGCTTAAACCCAAACTTGTCCTGAAGTGCCCTGATCTCGCTAATAGCAAGCACCATATTTGAGCCATCATTTTGCCAGGTCAGCAATTTTTTTTCTTCCTCGGTCAGTTCGCCTTGGCTAAACATATTGCTCAACCAATTAAATAGACCATCAATACTCACATCTTCAGATGGCTCGATCTTCCTAAAGGTCTTATCCCCATTCACCGCCAACGCCATCTGCAGCAACTGGTGCAGCTTATCTTCAGAGGACAGAAATAAACAAAAAATCATCAATATCTGGATTTGCCGAATTTCTTCTCGATCTTGACCTCGAGGATCCTTTTTAGGATTGCCGTTGCTAATGCCCTTACCGCTCATGGTGCATTCAAGCCTCCTACATTACGCTATAATCATATCATAACTCAAGTTGCTACCTATAAAAATTTATACGTCCGAAACAGCCCTTTTGGACTATTTTATCCACCCCAATGCCATTTTGGGGTAAATTACAAGGCGATCTGGGATAATCTGGGTTGATTTTGACCTTGATTTTCTATAGGTAGCAACTTAGGTTATCATATTTTGTTTGTCTTGGGTCTCCTGGGTTTTGGGTGATAAGCAAAGTAGTGGTCAAGATGTTGTCAAATCACTGCATCTTGACCGCTACCGCCTTTTTCGCTCACCTAGACGCACACAACCCGAAACCCGAGGCAGTGGGACTTAGAGCTAGCTTCGTTCGGGCGGCGGCAGGCAGAACGACAATACCTAGGGTCGTTAAGCCAGCAACCACCGCGCCCCACACGTCGTAGATTATCGCCACCCTCAAGCCACGCACTCCCATCACTTGGCGCATCTGTGTAGGAGAGGTGCCAGAAGTCAGCGCACCACTCCCAGACGTTCCCGTGCATGTCATATAGTCCAAAAGCATTGGGTGGAAAACTACCTACGATAGTGGTTTCTTGGCGATCTTTACCCTCGGGACCAGAACCATAATGGTTACCGTTGTAGTTAGCCAGATTAGTGGTAATTGTTTCTCCAAAGTTAAATTGTGTATTTGTTCCAGCTCGGCAAGCATATTCCCACTCGGCTTCACTAGGTAAACGGTATTCTCGCCCAGTTTTTTTAGAAAGCCTCTGGCAAAACTCGACGGCCTCGTACCAGGAAACTTGCTCTACTGGTCTATTCCCCTCAGAACTGGAGGGGGCTTTGAACCTAGAGGGATCGGTATCGAGGTCGAGATTGATTTTTGGCAGGGCTGCAACTGCTCTCCACTGTGTCTGAGTGACTTGATACTTGCCCATAAAAAAAGGCTGTAGGATGACTTTGTGATGAGGACGTTCATAGGCCCCTACCTCTCCCTTGGTCTGACCCATCACAAATTCGCCACCAGAGATAGCGATCGCGTCTAAAGTGACTCCACTGCCTAGAGCTTCGGTAATGTACCGAGCTTGACAGCGACGACGGCTAGTTTCTCTACCTCTCGCATCTACAGTCACTACATCAAATTCAAACATCTGCAATGGTTGACTCATCATGATCGTACTATAGAACCCAAATGCTTTCAGCAATAATCTGATTTCTTAAAAATCAAATACCCGTTTTCCCTTGAATTCTCCCCTTTTTCAGGAGGTTAGAGGGGAGCGAGTTGTATATTCTTTCACGGAAATCTCCTTGCGTTGTTGCATCAGTACTGTACGCAAGCTGCGCCGGTGCTATTTCGGCTATTATGTAAAATCGCTATCTAAATTCTCCCTCCCTGTCGGTGTTTCGGTCTTAGAATATCTTCCACGAGAGCGTTCATATCCTCTTTGATAGCCTACTTTCCATAACCATGCCGCTAACTGGTCCTTGCTACGGATTTTCACCAAATCTTTAAGCATAAATTTCTGGTCTGTTTTTACAACCGGCAAAGCCTCTGAAGATATTATCCCTAAAGCTAGATATTTTCTGTATAGCAGAAAGCTATACTCCCCAAAGCCATAGGCTTGACGGTAAATATCTGCCAAGTTATGACGAAGGCGATAGTGGATCTTGACGGCTGGGATATGATGCAGTTTCGTCCCAGCTTGCTGCACTCTCCAACTATAATCAATATCGTCGCCGATCATTATAGACTCATCAAATCCACCGATCGCTTCATGGACAGAGCGCTTAATACCTATGGTATATCCTCCAGCAATAGGGTATTTTATAAAGCCCTGACCCTTGATTATACCATCTTCCCAGCCATCAACTAGTTGACCCCCCGTTCGCGCCTTGATTGCCCAGGGTTGATTCAGTTTCTTGATATCGCAATAACCAGCTACAAAATCGTACTTATCTAGTGCTTCCCCAATAGCTGCTACCCAATCAGAAGCTACCACGTCGTCAGCCTCGCAGAAGGCTAGGGCAGCACCTGTCGCCTTCCGTGCTCCCACATTTCTGCCATGAGCAGCTCCTTTGCGATCTGATGAGTCAACTATCCGTAAATTCGGTAGCTTTTTCTGATACTCCCCTGCGATGGCGATCGTGCGATCGCTAGAGCCACCATCAGAAATAATGACTTCCCAGTTCTCAGACCAGTGCTGGTTAGCTAGGGCTTCTAGTTGCTCGGCGATGGTACGCTCTGCATTAAGACAAGGTATAATTACACTTAGTTTCATAACTTAATCTCCACCTCCCTTAAAAATCAATTAGTTTTTTGCAAGGACTGTATTTGCCTTTGCAGATTGCTGACTAATTCCCTTTCTGCTGCTAGCAACAACTCGAAATTATTCTGACTATTCTGTAACTCTTGTACGAGCCTATCCTTTTCTGTCATTGCCGCCTCTAACCTTTTTACGTATTTCCTTAATTCTAGAGAAGATTGCACTTCTTTTGTTACACTTAACTGTAGTTTTGCCGCACTTATTGCTAAATCATATCTATTAATTATATCCTTAGCAACTTCGACCATTTCATAATCAGCTCCTAAGCGTTCATTTACTTTTTCTATATCCATTACTGCAAATAGATTTGCATAATAGTATTGCTGCTTAATAGGTTCGCGGATGAGGCAAAGATTAGTCCGATCGAAACGACACAGAGTGTAACCAAAACTTTCTATAAGAGTTCGCAGCTCTCTAGTACTACTACCAGCAGCTACAGCATTTGCTTCAGTAAATTCTACCATCAAAACGGGAAACTTTCCAGCCTCAATGGATTGCTTGGCTCCTTTCAAAACCAATGTTTCCCATCCTTCAACATCAATCTTAGCCAGGTCTACTCTATTAATATCTTTACTTTGCAATACATCATCTAATGGCAACTGTTCTACTAAAATTTTATCATTGCTTATGTAAGGATCTTTACTCAACCCTTTGGCAAAAGTGCTGAAAGCAGACTTTCCTGGCTTACCTAATAAAAGCTCTCCACAACTTTTTGTTTCGGACAAACCTATATTCAGTGCGATAAAACAATCACAACCCATTTTTTTCAGATTATATTCGTAGAGCTTAAAACATATAGGATTGGGGTCAAATCCTATTATTATACCCGCATTGCATAATTTCTTAGCCGCAATACACGAGAAAAGACCTGCATGGGAGCCGCAATCAAAAAATGTATCACCTGGTTGCAAGTAAAGCCATAAAAATGCTTGTTCTGGTCCCTCGAAAATACCCTGTTCCAAGAATTGACCGACAAAATCATTGCTGGGAGTACGTATAACTCCCACATAAGGAACCTTAACATCAAAATATTCTAGCTGCTGATTAGCAATTGGATATCTGTTTATTCTAACAAACTCTAAATTTTCTTTTATGTCTTCACTTAATGACGGCGTGTACACTAAGCGGAATCCTTTCTTTGTCAAATAATCTACAATCTCTGCTTTACTTGCCACATTTTCATAGATAGCATTATTCTCAACTTGAATGAAAATCTTTTGAATACCATGAATATACTTATCCGCTCCCTTTAAAACCTGAAATTCACAACCATTAGCATTAATTCTTAATAAGTCTATCTCGGCTATCTTATTTTCTTGTATAAAATTATCTAAACGACTCATCTTAGTCTTGATGCGCTTTAATCCCCTTTGCTCTATGTTAGATTGTATTTTTTTATTGGATGATTCAGGTAAAACGAATGTTGTTAAATTATCGACGTTATAATAAAAAACAGCTTCGCATTCTTGCTCTCCTATCGCTGTACAGAAAACATGCAGATTAGGCCGGTGATGTGAGCGAATGCGTTCTACGAGTTCCGGTATTATCTCTATTGCATAAACAATATTGTTTATATCTTGAACAAATGATAGCGAAAATTTTCCCTCATAAGCTCCAACGTCAACTATAATCATCTTTACCTCCTAACATCTACTCAATTATTATATTATCTGCTTAGTAAATCAGTTTTTTACTTTCTATCTGCACTCACAAGAGCATCTCGAACATCCCTATATGATTTTTTTGACTCACATAAACATTCTTTTCCTGATTATAACTTTCATCTATCCCTCCTGAACTTAAATTTATCACTTGAATTGGATAATAATCATCTTCTCACGATGTTGAATAACAGAGTGGATCCTGAACTAGTGCAGCGCGGCGGAAATAAGGCACCAGCCGGAAGTGGATCAAAGCCTTGCTCCGAAAGCATTTTGAATTTTGAATTTTGAATTCCGCGCAGCGGCACTAGGCATCCCGTCGTCAACAATAAGTTTTGGCAAACCTATTTTATTGTCTAAACGCATATCTGACTTTACACCTCTAAACCTATCAAATAAAAATCTGTTCATTTCATTACTTGCTTGCCTAGATATAGTTTAGCATGCTCTTATCTCATTCCCAAACTTTCAGGGAAATCAGCTATGAAGCCTTTTATAAAGGTTTAAGCTGATTTCCGCACAAATTTTCACGCTGCTAGCTATATAACTAACAGATCGCATACTGGGTAAATTTGAATGATTCACCGTTAACCTGCACTTGAAACTTGCCCAATACTTCTTGGGTAATTTCCCCATGAATTGGCACCTTGAAAGCTAAAGCCTGAGATGGCATCTCTAATATCAACGCTAATCCCAGCAAACAAGCAATGATAATTTTATTTTTTTTCATCTCTTAATTCCCTCCTGCATGCAGTCTCTCTAAAATATTAGTAACTTATTCATCCATTTGTGAGAAAGATTAAATCCAAAGCTCCACCTGTTAGCTTTTGTCCTATTAACGATACAATGCCACAATAACTTGTCTGGAGCGCTTTCGATCTTGAAGAAGCGGACTACTTTTGTTTTCTCTGCGATCGTGACTAACTCCTTTGTTTCCGGATTCATGTAGCGGAAAAATGCCCTGTCCTCTCCAGTTAACTCCTCATAATTATCATAATCTACAAAATACATCCGCCAGCCAGGCTGAGTTTCGTTAGTGTGCCACATCCTATAAGCATTCGGGGGATACCACAGGCTTCCTGAAAACCTGAGATCTGTTTCAAAGAAATATTCCAGCTGTTTGATTAACTTTACCTTGCTATTGAAATAATCTTCGTAAAGCGCATGATCTACATATCTATCCAGGTTGATTAAGTGGAATTGACTCCATGCATATTCAGGTCGCGGTTCAACTCCTAAATCCAAATACGTTTCCAATGACTTCAGATAACGTGCTTTGAATTCCGGGGAAACCGGGCTAACATTGGCAAATTGCAAGTCAAACTCCCGAAAACTCTTTTCAAATAACTCTATATCCACAGTGTCTGGCTTGATTTCGAGCTTTTCTACCTCCTGAGAAATTTCTTCAAACCCTGGTATCTCCGAGCACTTAAACTCATAGTGATATGCCTGGGGAAAACTCTTATCTGAATCAGAACTGTCAATGGTAATCAGCGGTTTTTCACGTTTTTGAGTATAATCAGCATCGGCGGCGGTCATCTCTTCACCAGTAAAAAAATAACCATGCTTTGCGCCAAGCTTGACAATCTCTTCTGGACGTGTGATAGCCTTACATTGCTGTTTTAATGCATCTGTATTTTCGATAGCATCATAAAATTTTAATACCGCGTCTTTGGACATAGTTTCCTCAATCAATCAAAAATACGTGCGATCGGATCGCTTATACGGAGGGCGGCGGGTCGAGCAACAGAGGTGAAGGGACGCGATCTGGATAAGCTAGGCGTAAAAAGTGCATGCCTATTCCGGCGATTCCCAGCATTAGATCGGGGAAGGTATCCTTAGTTGTCGCACCACAGTGCCAAGCACGAGCACTCTCAAACCCACGCCACTGCGCCTGCGCTTGGACGTTAGCCTCCATCTGCAAATAAGGTACGTCTCTCAGTTGCGCAAACCGCAGCAATAGCTCGGCATTCCCCGATCGCCCATGACACAATGAATCATTACTCAGCTTTTCAAAATTTCGCAAGGTTGCATTAAGAGCTGCGTTCGCCTCTCGCAAAATATCATCGTTATTTTTCCCCAAAACTGCCCAACTGGCAATACGGCTTAAACCAATTCCCGCCGAACCGTTGCACCAAGCATTGGCAAAATGGGGTTCGTCGGAGCCGGCGACCATCACCGATTTGCGTAAATCGTACCAATCTCCATGCTTTCGATCGAAGTGCATGGCTTCATAGGCAAAGGCTTGATGGCCCGCGCGAATGTATTCTTGCTCGTCAAGATGACATCCTAAGGATATCAGAGCCCACCCCCCACCACTCGCACCGTGGGAAAAACCCGTCGGATTTGCCCGCATTAGATCCAGTCGCCCGCAATGCCAACTCAGGGTATCCTCCTGGCGTAATGCTCCATCGAGCAAATGTTGCGCGCACTGCACTGCACAATCTGTGGCGCACCCTACATTTTTTCCGGAAGCCGTTTTTATCAACCCCAGCATTACTGGAATCACCCCGGAGACGCCCTGGAGGATGTCATAGTAGTTATCGGCTGCGATCCGTGGAATCAGTTCTTTCGTCAACTCTATTGCCCGATCGAGCAGTTCTGGTCTATCCCATAGTTGAGGAAGTTGCTCAATATGTTGGTGGGGAGTGATTTCCACACGAGAGTAGCTCCTGCAGCTTTTTAAACAGGAGCTGATGTCGCACTTAATGAGTCTGTCCTTTATAACAAGGAGCTGTAACACCCTTGGTGCTTAGGTGGAAACTACACAAGCGAGACTTGGAGTCAATGGTTTATGTTTATGTTGGTTTTGGCGGCTGCATCTGTTGAATTAGCGTGGACAACGCTGGCATCTTGAAAGATTTGGAAATTCGATCCTTAATGTACGAATAAAAATTCACTCCGTTTTTGCGGCAGGTGTCAACCAGAGCCAAAAACACTTCCCACGCCTGAGTCCCCTGTAGAGTGCGGGTTCCATTGGAGATTTTGCGCTTAATCACATACTCCCGGACTGTCCGCTCTGCCTCATTATTGTCAAGAGGAACTTCAGGAAAATCTAGAACTAATAGTAAATAAGGCTTCTTCTGTTTTGTTAAATCAATTCTATGATCTAAAGCACTGTATCCGGTTTGACGGGAAAACAATTTGTCAAATTCGGTTTCAAGCAACAGTTTTTGTTGTCGCTGCTCTTCTGTGCTTTGCTGTTGATAGGCTTTGAGTTGATAATAGTAAATCCAAAAATAAGAGAGAAATTGTGCCAGGCTTTTTTGATGAGAGGGAACCAGAGGAGTCAGCTTTTCGTAGTGTCGTCCTTCATGAATCCAGCATAAACTACGATGGTTCGTCTGGTTGTGAAATTGTCCCGCGTCATCAGCCACCAAAATATCTATGTAGTCCCCGAGCTGCTTTTTCTTCTTGTCAGGCAAAATACTGTCAACTAAATCATCTGATTGAACAACTGCTAATTCAGTTGGATCCAACTGCAATTCGTTTAACATTTGGAGAACTGTTTCAGAGTTTTTGCGCTCTCTGGTAAAAAAACTGCTATAGTAAGGATTGCAGAGTGTGAATACATAGCAATTTTTCCCATTAACCCGCATCCCCGTATCATCAATTTGGTGATAACTGGTACTGCCCAGTCCCGCTTCTAAAATAGCATTTCGTTCTTCAGTAAATTCTCTTAAATATTGCCGAGTTATTAAGTTAGATATTTTTCCCGCCGAGATTACTATTCCCTGAGACGGCAACAATTTAAGAATCTTTTCTTCTGGCACTCGTAACTGATAATACAAAGTGAGAACAAATGCTTCGAGTTCACTCCCGTAAGATTTGCCTTTTAATCCTTGCGGCAACTGGGCTTCGTAAAATTTCTCCGTACTAGGTGAATAGAGTCTTTCTAGTCGATAAATAACCGTGTCTGTTTTAAATATAATATTTTGAATTGTTACTTCTCGGTAGCCTCTATGGGTGATATCTGACGGCAAGTTACTCCGAGCCAGTTTGATAACCTCTTCTCTGTCAATATGAATAAGTTGGCGACGTTCCTGGGGGGGGTTTTCGGTTTTTTCTTTTTTCGCTCTCGACTATTGGGCTGCTCTGGTTTGGCCTCCGCAGAAGTATCAGCTTTAGAAGTATCAGCTTTGGCTTGAGGTTTGATGTCAGGTTTTCCCTTGTGCCCTTTGAGCGCGGCTATTTCATCTCTCAATCGTTGATTGTCAGCTTTCAATTCAAGGTTTTGGCTGTATAGGTCTTCTAGGTAATTGAGTAACCGCTGCAAAACTTCCCGACTTTTTGGGTCGAGATTCTCTGTGTCTTGGTCGAGGTCAGCAAGCCAATTCTTAGTCATGTCTTCCAACTTACTACTTATTTATCGAATTTGTCAACCCTGGGCGCGGGATTTTGAAAAAAATCAGCTGTCGCGCATCTCAACTGCATATTCGGGCGCTCGGCTGCCGACTCACCACTTCGAGGTCAAAACCCCCCACCCCGTAAGCATTTGAGAAGTTTTCGCTCCTCAAAAATTGCTCTTGTCCTGTTAGGCATTCCGAGGCAGTACAAGGGCTGTTCACTCCAGTCCGATGGCCCGAGTAACTATGCAGTACCGGCAGTACCCATATTCCTTCACCACCAAGATCTTGAGCAATTACCAACAACTATACGGGCGATCGAGCAGCTTTCCGGGATGCCGCTGAAGAATTGGAAGATGAAGGGATTACGGTAAAAACTATTTTTGTCGATGATGATGTAGCGGTTAAAGACAGCCTCTACACTGTAGGTCGGCGTGGCGTGGCTGGCAACTTTTTTGTGATCAAAGCGGTTGGCGCAGCGGCAGAAAAAGGCGCTTCCCTAGATGAATTGGTGGCTCTCGGTAATCGGGTCAATGATGTTATCCGTTCTATGGGAATGGCTTTGACTGGCTGCACTCCCCAGCTAAAGGCGAACCCATTTTCACCCTGGCAGAAGATGAAGTTGAGATGGGTGTCGGCATTCATGGGGAACCGGGTCGGGCGCGGGAAAAACTAACCAGCGCCAATGAAATAGTCGATCGCATGTTGGATGCCATTCTCACCGATGCCAAGCCGATATCAGAAACTGCCCCCATCTTTAATAATGGGGATGAAGTGGCGCTGATGATCAATGGTTTAGGTGGTACGCCAATTTCCGAACTTTATCTGCTGTATGGCTATGCTCACGAACAGTTGGAAGCCAAAGGTATCAAAGTGTGGCGCAGCTATGTGGGCGAATATTGCACCTCATTGGAAATGGCCGGGATGTCAATTACCTTATGTAAGGTGGATGATGAGTTGAAAGACTTGTTGTTGGCACCAGCAGAGATTCCAATTCGGGTATTTTAGATCTTTTAGAGAGCTCAAATCAAGAAACCGGGTTTCTATGACAATTTTTGCAACAAGAGTGAAGATTTCTCAAAGAAACCCGGTTTCTGGGAGATCGCCCATCAAAACCCATGCTGGGACTCGCAGTTTTGCCAACGCGATCGCATGGTTTTCTATAGTCCTCAAGCTGCTAACCGTGATAAAATTGAAGATGCTTTTCTGGAGTAACTTATGAAATCGACCAAATCTTTGCCTTTGAGTTGGGAAGAACTACAACAACTCGCCACATTTGAGCGAGATCCGGCGAACGGACCAACCAATTCCCAAGCGAGATTGCGGCTGTTTGGACAAGCCGAATCAGATGTGCGAGTTATTCTTTATCGCGATCATCATGCTTGGTGTCCTTATTGCCAAAAAGTGTGGCTGTGGTTAGAGGAAAAGCAGATTCCGTACCGGATCGAGAAGGTCACTATGTTCTGTTATGGAACGAAAGAAACGTGGTATAAGGAAAAGGTGCGATCGGGAATGCTTCCTGCACTAGAACTTGACGGTCAGTTAATTACAGAAAGTGATGATATCTTATTAGCATTAGAAGACGCATTTGGCCCATTAAATCAGGCGGGAATGCGCGATGGCCGAGCGCTGCCTCTGCGCCAGCTAGAACGCCTACTCTTTCGCGGCTGGTGTAGTTGGTTGTGCTACCGCAAGCGATCGCCAAAAGACGAACAACGCAGTCGAGATCGATTTACCACCATCGTGGCTGAAGTTGAAGCAGCTCTGGCCAGTACTCCAGGACCTTATTTTCTGGAAGAATTTGGTATAGCTGATGTGGTTTTTACTCCCTATGTCGAGCGGATGAATGCCAGCCTCTACTACTACAAAGGCTATTCATTGCGGGAAGAAAACCCAAAGCTCTCTGATTGGTTTGATGCTATGGAAACCCGATCCACCTATCGAGGGACACAAAGCGATTTTCATACCCATGCCCACGATTTACCACCGCAAATGGGCGGATGCTATCCTAACGAAGAATCTCAAACTGATATTAATCAAAAACGAGTCGATTGCGGTCCTTGGTTCGGATTACCAGATGTGATGTATCCAGAACCCGAAACGTCTCGACTAGAAGCTCTGCACCGGGTGATAAAGCATCGTCATAATATCATTCGCGTTAATCCAGCGGACGATCGCCTTTTTGATGAAGCCTTGCGTTGCGCTCTGACTTACATGATAACAGGAGAACTCTGTCCGCCACCATCTGCTTCCGATCCAGCCCTGCGCTACCTGCGCGATCGCATTAGCGTACCGAGAGATATGTCCATCTATGCCGCCAAACGACTGAGAGAAGCATTAGAAACTACGGCAGCCCTATCTGGCGATCGCCAAGGAATACCCATTCCGGTGCGCGATCGGCACGATCAAAATCCAGCTAATTTCACCCAAATTTAACAATGGAGTGGTAATTCCCCTCTTCAAATCTTTGATTGCAGAGGGGATGATAGATACCCCCTATTTTATTTTTAATAAAGGACATGGGGTGCTATTAAAATTTGGTGTTGAAGACAATAAAAAACCTAATTTAATTCAAATATGTTTCCCTTTTGCTTGACAATAAAAAACTTATCGTTCCGAAAATTTTATCTAAATCGGTAATAGTAATTCTCAACTTACTTTTTGTAAATTCATCGGATACTAATTTTCCAAATTGCCATAATTCTCCATCCGTTACTATCCCATACACGGGAAGTTCCTCGGCTTTATTTAATTTTTGTACAGCAATCAACTCAGCTAGACATTGCCCCCATCCCTCGCTAAAATCATTCTTTTTTGCTTCAACAACAATGATGATTGGAAAACCCAAAACAGTTTTACCTAATTCTGATTTTGTTGAGAACAAGTAATCAGGCGTTCCATTTAGTTTAGCATCATAAGTTATGGACTTGTGGCTCCAAAGAGTATATCCATTAACAAAACTTTTATAAACTTCCCTTAAAATTGGATAAATGATATTTTCGCATCTTGAGTATTCAGATGTGTATATATCCATGTTCTGTTCGCTGAATTGAAATTCCTTAACAAAAAAATCGGAAGGTTTTAGATCGGTAATTTCAATAAAGTATTCTTCCAAATACTTTATATTATACTCTTCTTGAACTTGAGCAATAGTTTTATAGTCGCTAAAAGCCATTAATAACTCCTATTTGATTTTAAATTTAATAATCGAGTTGAGCAGCGCACAAATCATCCAGCCTTACGATAATCCTTGACCAAAATATACCAAAATAGATTTAGTGCTACCTTTTTTCACTCCCTTCATCCTCTAATTCTAAAACAACATCTTCATAAATAGCATTTAGCGATAACGTGATTCCCAAGCTCATCAACTCAATCGTGTCACCTTCACTGTAGGGAATGAATCGCCACTCTCCAACAGCATCCCGCCGAAAAATCTCAACCGTTTTGGTTTCAGAACTCACCAAAACATATTCTTGTAGCGTTGAGAGACGACGGTACAGGGCGAACTTACCACCGCGATCGTAAGCCTCCGTACTCGGAGAAAGCACCTCAATAATGACGCAGGGATAGCGGATGAATTGTCGGGCGGTACGATCGCGCTCATCGCAGCTAATACTAAGGTCTGGATAGGTAAACGGTCCCTCGTCAGTAATGCCCACCTTGGCATCAGAGTTACGCACCTTGCAGCGCCCCCGTAACGGTTCTCGTAACAGGCTTGCCAAATTTAGGGCAATATCTGCATGGGGCAACGTTCCCCCTACCATCGCAAACACTTCCCCATTAAAATATTCGTAGCGTAGTGGTTGTTGGACTTCCCATTCCAAATATTCTTGTGGTGTTAAGCGGGGGACAACTCTGGCAGTACCTTGCTTCATGGCATATTACCCAAAAAATATGTTTATATTTTAGGCGATCGGTTACAATAATTGCGATCGTCAATACTCAGTGCTTTGGCCTGTAGTAGGGCTGTCGATCGCTCCATGCGTTACGAGATCGCCTCACAGTTTGGTACTGAGAAATAGGGAATCATGATGGCGATCGCGAGTATTGGGCAATGAAACGCTATCTGTCTTTAGTGGGAGTATAGCAAGCGATCACAAAACAAAATGTCTGCGATCGCACTAGGTAAACACCTCATGCTCTGATAAGTTCAGGGACGGGTACGAATTTTTCCGGAGAGCTAAAGCGATCGCCAAGCTATTCGGTTCAGCACAGGGGCTAGGGAAACATTCAAGGATGAGTTGGGTTAATCGGGTGGTGGTACGTTCGCGCTTTGTTAACACACCTTACTGCTGTGGCTGGATTGGTTCCACTTTGAGTTGGCGAACCTGATCGCCGTATTGTCCATTCGATAGCTGCTGCATATATTCGCTCCATTCATCAAGAAACACTTGTATCTTTTTCTCTTTGATTGTTATACCCGTGACTTCCCACGTATTTGTTCGCCCCAGTTTTGAAGGTGTATAAGACTTGTCCGATCCTGACCTCTCATACTGTGCTATAACGCCTAACCCCTGTACCGTAATCGCCAGATCGCTGGCATACCCTCCTGCAACATCTGCTAGATTGAAATACGCCTCAGTAGTACTAGCGTAGTCCTCGTAATCTTCAGGCACCTTGGTCTTTAACAGAACTTCTTGCTGGTATAATACCTCCGATATAATCGTTGTACAAATCTTGACCCAAATGAGTTGCTCTTTCTGCACCTCAACTCCTTCTAAATCTGAATTACTCTGTGGAGCAGTAGTGCCAATATTTTCAGCCTGACCATCAATGCAATATAATAGCGTATGCAACCTCTTCAAGTTTGTACTCTCAGTTAGCAAATGGAGATAATCTGGAAACTCGACTAGACCTACCCGCACAACATCTGATTTTTCTTGTGTGGGCGGTAGTTTGCCGAGATGCGACACTACCGTTCGCTCAGAGCTTATTGTCGCAAGCACTGGATCCAATGTCTGGCAAACATTGCTGACCGTATCTGCTACCACCCGTATAGATTTGACTGCTCGCCTGGCGAAGGAAAAGAAACCCATGATGTCTAAGTCCTCACAAAAAATTAATGTTGTAATCCTAATGTTAAGAAGCAAAAAACTTTACGACCCCGAGTTTCGGGAAGGATAGATCAGAGACCTCTACCACAGTGCAAAGAAATGGGATCTGATAGCTCAATTATAGCCAGATATTAACCGATCGCCCCTCACCCAATCCACAATCGTTACAAAAATCTACAAACTTCTGATGACTGGATTGGGCATCTCTCTGGCGGACCGTTTGAGATCAGCCCCTTGAGTTCGCCGGTCTCTCAATCTGCTGCTGGGAATCCAACGTTTGGGGTTTCAGAAGCCGGACTGGGGGTTGGCCCCCGTGGGGGACTGTTGGTCGAGCAACTGGTAAGGGACTTGCGGTTTATTAATGTACCAACCAGGTTTTGCTATTTCTTGAGTACAGCTTGTTTGACTGGTACTTTATTTTGGCGCAAGTCCCTAATAGTATAACTCAAATAATTGTCGATCGCACCTCACCCAATCCATAATTGTTACAAAAATCTACAAACTTCAGATGACTGGCATCTCTCTAGCAGAACATTTAATATAAGCCCCTTGCCCCAGATGCTGTAGATTGGGATAACAACTGCGGTGTGAGACCATTTTACAACGAAATCTGATGCTTTCGCCTTCACATCCGCTCCGACGCAAGGTTAGGTACGCAAAGACCTAGGATTGTTGGGTTAGCGATAGCGTAACCCAAACTACCACTCAACGATTCAGACTATTGAATAAAACCGTCAATTCGTCGGTCTGTACGGGAGTGCTGAATGGTGGACATTGATCAAGAGATTGCCGTCGGCACCACGAACATACCCAAATGTGTACTCCACCTTCACTTCCTTATCGGTCTTTGCATCCTTAAAATAGTAGTTGCCCATGGCAACAGCAGAGTCGGTGTCAATGATAATGTCGGCATTTTCAAAGCGGACCGCACTCCATGGCTGCAACGCGAAGCCCTTGTCTTCATCCACGATACCGCCAACGAAATAGGAGACGGCTTCGTCCTCAGTGAGGCGAAACTGATCGGTCGAAGCCTTAGTCGGCTTGAAGAGGACGGTGCCTTCGTCGTAGCCGTAGAGCGTATCTACGTGCTCTGCTGCCAACGCCTTATAGTCGCCAGGATTTGAGGCTCTGCCGATCGCAACGATGCCGTCAGCCCAGACTTTCTGCGCCTCGTTGACCTCGGCTTCTGTGATTGGCTGCGGGATTACCGGACCACCCTGACCACCCTGACCACCCTGACAACCCATAAGAAGAACCCCGACCACGCTGGCTGTAAGAACTCCTTTAATCATAGTAGTTTATCCTCTGGTTATTGAAAAAACAGGAAAATTGTTAACCGCCCGGATTGAGCGATGGCAGACAGCATAACATAGAACAGTGATGTGCTTCACCCAATCCAATACTCCGGACAGTTTTTAGACGCCAGAACGACCACAAGGCAAGGGTTGCAGCCTACTGCCCTGATTTTTTTCAATTGTCTACCCGGGGCTAACGTAGCCTATATTGCTCTATCGAGCAAAGGCTTACCCTGCAAGCCTTACAGCTACGTACACCTAAAACGGTCCGGACTATTGCCAATCCACACTTGTTACAAAAATATACATACTTCACATGACTCGCATCTCTCTGGCGGAACATTTAAGATAAGCCCCTTGCCCCAGATGCTGTAGAGCATCGGTCAAGTGAAGACAACGAAACCGGGTTTCTCGTGATAGCACCAACTCCAAATCAATGCTTTTACCAGAGAAACCCGGTAACATGAGCCGACGTTCTAGAGCGTCGGCCCAGTAAAAGTCCTTGACAAAAAAAATAAAATGTGCATGTACGCTCATTTGGTAGCGCTCATAACAATTGTGAGCCTTCGGAGCGACCCCACAGGGCCAGACTAGATCGGAGCGATTGGAATAGTACAATAAATTTATCTCGTTCTTTCGATCGCGCTTTGTCTAGTCAATGACCGATACCAGTCCACTCCTGAATAATCCTAATTACCAAACCCTACTCCACAATCTGAAAACCCAGATTCGTCAGGCTCGGGTTAAAGCGGCCCTCGCAGTCAACCGCGAGCTAGTGCTGCTCTACTGGCACATAGGAGCGCAAATCCTAGAACAGCAAGCTGCTCAAGGTTGGGGAGCAAAAGCGATCGAACAACTCTCCCGAGATCTCCGCCAAGAGTTCCCCCAGGTAAAGGGTTTCTCCTTGCGCAACCTGAAGTATATGAGGGCTTTTGCTGCTGCCTACCCAGATTTAGCAATTGTGCAACAGGTTGTTGCACAAATTCCTTGGGGCCATAATATTCGTATTTTGGATAGGGTGAAAGACCCAGAAGTACGGCTCTGGTACGCTAGGGCGACGGTTGAATATGGCTGGAGCCGCAATGTTTTGGTGCATCAGATTGAAACGAATTTGTATGAACGACAGGGGAAGGCCATCAGTAACTTTGCGGCGACCTTGCCCCAACCCCAATCCGACTTAGTCCAGAACCTGCTTAAGTCTGAATACAACCTGGAGTTTCTGGAACTGGAGACCACAGTCCGGGAGCGAGAACTAGAACGCGCCCTGATTGAGCATATGCAGTTGTTTTTGCTGGAGCTGGGGGTGGGGTTTGCGTTTGTGGGGAGCCAATATCCCCTAGAAATCGGTGGGGAAGAGTTTTTTATCGATCTGCTGTTTTATCACTTGCAGCTTCGGTGCTATGTGGTAATTGAACTCAAAACCACAGCGTTTAAACCTGCCTATGCCGGGCAAATTAATTTTTATGTCAATGCGGTGGATGATTTGTTGCGCCATGAGACTGACCAACCCACGATTGGCATTGTTTTGTGTCGTTCTCAACATGAGACGATCGTGCGTTATGCGCTCCAGGGCATGAATCAACCCATTGGTGTTTCGACATATCGCACGGCGGCGGAGTTACCAGCAGAATATCAGGGTAAATTACCGTCAGCAGAGGAGTTGCAGGCTCAGATCGATAGTGCGATCGCCTCACAGTTTGGTACTGAGAAATAGGGAATCATGATGGCGATCGCGAGTATTGGTCAATGAAATGCTATCTGTTTTTAGTGGGAGTATAGCAAGCGATCGCAAAACCAAATGTCTGCGATCGCAGTAAGTAAACACCTAGCGCATCATGATAAAGCAAGCAGGGATAAAGTCTCATATTCGTAAAATAATTCGATCGCGCCTTTACTCCCGACGCAGCAAATTTTCAACTTGTAATGTCGAACAGTTCCCAAGGCGAAGCCAAATAACTTTCGGTGGATTTCCAAATACTAAACTCAGATCGTGCATGTCAGCATCTTTCGAGACAATCGTTCAAATCATTGTCTTTTGCATAATCCCAAACGATTGGGTCGATTGTCGCTTTCATTCCCACATCTCAAACGTGAAGCGAGTTTGGGAAAAGATCGCTCAAACGGTTTGGTAATTTAGGCGATAGATTTTCATCAAAAAGTAATTTCATGTGGATAATGGGGCAGTCATAAACCGACGCTCACGATCGGCAGCATAAGCAATGCAGGCTTTTAAATCTTCTCGCGTCAGATCGGGAAAATCGTCTAGAATTTCTGCTTCAGTCATCTCGGAAGCTAGGTACTCAAGCACTTCATAGACTGTAAGGAGCAAGCCACGGACGCAAGGCTTACCACCCCGTTTTTCAGGCTCAATTGTAATGATGTCTCGGTAGTTCATAAACTGGCATGAGGGAAAAATGTCTACTTAGCATTATATCGAGAACTTTTTACCTGGCAAACCCAAAATATCTAGATTAAATTGAAAGCGTAATCCAAAACTTCAACAATAAAGTTAGCATCGTATTTTGAGATACAAAGAGGTGGTTTAATGCGTAAAACATTACGATAAAGTCCTCCTTTACCAACGATCAATCCTAAGTATTTTGATAACTCATGAACCTGGGAAGTAAGCTGAGAATCAGGCTCTTTCGTCTCTCGATTTTTAACCAAATCAACTCCGATCATTAATCCTGAACCACGAACATCTCCAATGAACTCATATTTAGCTTGTAACTGACGTAAACCATCCAATAAATAGTTACCAACTGTAGCACAATTTTCCTGTATGTTTTCTCTTTCAAGGGTTTCTAAGACAGCTTTTCCGGCTGCACAGGACACGGGATTTCCTGCAAAGGTGTTAAAGTGTATTTTTTGGGTAAATGCTTGGGCAATGTCAGGGGTTGTCACAACAGCGGCCAAGGGAACCCCATTCCCGATCCCTTTAGCTAAAGTTACAATATCCGGTATGATTCCCTGTTGTTCAAAACCCCAAAAATTACCCGTTCGACAAAAGCCTGTTTGCACTTCATCAGCAATAAACAGGCCATTTGCTTGATGAACATATTCCAAAACTTTTTTGAGATAACCATCAGGATAGACAACGGTTCCCCCAACTCCTTGAATTGATTCCGCAATAAAAGCAGCAATGTTGCCACAAGTTGCTTGTTCAATCAAGTTTTTGACGTCGTTAGCATATTTATCAGCGATATTATCATCGTCATGGGACCAAGGACCGCGATAAGGATCGGCATTGATAGCATGATGAATGCCAAAATTATGAGGAATGGGATATTTCCAAGTATTTTGTGAGGTTAACCCCATCGTTTGACCGGTCATGCCATGATACCCATTACGAAGGGTAATAATATCAAAATTTTGAGTATAAACCCTGGCCATTAACATAGCTAAATCATTGGCCTCAGATCCAGAATTAACAAAATAAACTTTGGATAAATTGTCAGGCATTTTATCCACTAACATCTTGCCATATTCTGCAATGGTAGGATGGAGATACAGTGTAGTGGAATGCTGCAATTTTGCGGATTGTTCTTGTACCGCTTCAACCACATGGGGATGACAATGACCTACACTAATAGTAGCGATTCCAGCAAAGGCATCTAAATACCGTTTTCCCGTCTCATCAAAAACATATTGCATTGAACCCTCAACAATCATAATGGGTTTTTGATAATAAGTGGAAACCACTGGGTTAATATATTCTTGTCTTAAATGAGCTACTTCTTGCAAAGAAGGGCCGTTATAGAGTTTTGGTTGATAATCGTATGAGGGAAGAGAGGGGATAATAGTTTGAGGTTGTTGATGAGTTGCCATAACAATATGATTGTTAAATTTATTGATTTTGGGTAGCCCAATGCGTTATAATGCGGTCTCGAATGAACCCTTTATCCGGGAAGGTCAGGAACATCATTGTTATCGGCCTTTGCATAAATTGCCTGATTCTGCGATCCTCGAAGCTGCCTACGGTACAGCTCTGGAAAATAGGGCAGAAGTTTACAAGCCCAGATCCGATATTGATAAGCCTTACATGAATATCCATCCTTTTGCTGAGAAGTAAATCTATAATTGTCTATTGATAAATTGCGATCGCTTTACCCAACACATCAAGTATTGGCTCTACACCCAGTCCTACTCCTTCTGGTGCATGGGTTTTCCCCCTTGATTCCGTGCTCCACCCATAGCGGTGTTAATCGTAATCATATCATCGATTAAGCAGACGGCGCGTAAATGGGTTGCTGGAGTAGATTGAGCTAGATGAACTACCCCGGCATCCTCAATCACACTGCCACCAGTTGCTGCAATATTCATCCGTATCCCTGTTTCCACACAAAAATCTCGGATGCGTTTCGCCTTGGTCAACCCACCCACACGACCCACTTTGAGTTTGATCGCTTCACAAGCTTTATCAGTATGAGCACAGACAACATCGTTATAGTCCTGAATGCATTCGTCCAAAATAATCGGATGACGGGTTAATTGACGCACCTGCAAACACTCTTTATAGGTTTTACAGGGCTGTTCAAAGTACAAAATTGGTGCGGTGACAGTGTTCATCACCTGCAAGGCATCAGCTATCAGCCAAGCGCCATTTGCATCAAAAGTTACACTTTCGTTGGCGAGCAGATGGGTCACGATCGCTTTGATTCTTTCGATATCTTGGACTACGTCTGACCCAATCTTGCAGCTATGGATCCTGTTGCCCTGTTCTTGTCCCCTGACAATGGATTCAATCATTTCGTCTGGTGTACCTGTGGGAACTGAGGTTTCAATGGGAATGGCTTGGTCGATACGACCACCAAACAGCTCACATAAGGGGAGACCAGTTACTTTGCCTAGAATATCCCAACAGGCCATATCCAATGCTGATTTAATATAAAGATGCCCCACTAGCGCCATGTCCATTGTTCGGTAGATCGAATCAGTACGCCTGGGATCGAGTCCAATCAGTTGCGGAGCTAATTCTTTAATTCCAGCTCTAATGCCTTGTGCAAAAGCAGGCGAGTAAGCAGATCCCCAGGGACATCCTTCGCCCCAGCCTCGAACTCCTTCATCAGTATCAATGGCAACGATGGTAGAATCAAGTTTGTCAGCATAGAATCGTCCTCCTGAATGGCTGTAAGGATGCTTTAAGGGTAAGGTAACTTGATAGACAGAAATTTGAGAGATTTTCATTTAAAAAACTTTTAAGTCAGAGGGCATTTCTTCATAAGCTGTCCGCAGATCGGCAAATAGGGTGTCACCACTTCCTTGCAGCACTTCGATGCCGTGTAAAATGGTTACCCGACTAGGTAATAACCGATCACTGCGATCGCTGTACCAATATACGAATATTAAGGACATAGGTTATTTCTCAGCAAAAGGAGGAATATTCATAAAAGGTCGATCGAGCTCTGGGTTGGGTTTATAAACTTCTGCCTTATCTTCCATAGCAGAATGGTAATTACCTTCAATAATCGCCGAATTGGGCAATTTTTGTAAGGGTCGATAACGGTGATGTTCTTGTCCTTCTAAAATAAAAGGTTGATTGGATATGGCATTATAGGTACAGAACATCATGGCCCGTGAGCGATCGCTGTGGTTTGGGGGGGAACCATGCAAGACATTGCTATGGAAAAATACTGCATCTCCAGGTGCCATCACACAGTTAACGATCTCCATTTTCTCCATCGCTATTTGTAGTCGTTGGGGATCTGCACCAACGGTATTCCCCATTTTAATCACATCCATACGACCGAGGACATGAGATCCTTTCAAAATCTGGAGACAACCGTTTTCTGGGGTACAAGGTTCAATAGCGATCGCACAAGAAATCAGTTGAGGAGAAAGACAACCATCGTGGTACCAGGAACCATAATCTTGATGCCATTCTACTTGACCGCTATTGGGTAATTTTCGACAGACTTTGGAGTGCCAATGATAACAAGATTCTCCTAACAATGTTTCAGCTCCTTCTACCATCCGAGCAACTCTCGGAAAAACCCCTAATAAGGAGTCTCCCAATTCTGTCCAGTAGATAATACTATAGGGTTTCCCCGTGTTGTCTAAGGCTCTAATTTCCCCTGACGCATACTCCTTAGCGTGAGTGGTCAGCGATCGCAGTAGCGGGTCAATTTCTTCTGGTTGGAAAAAATTACGAACAATTAAAAAGCCATCCTCATGATATTGCTTAATTTTTTCTTGGGTTAAATCTTCAGATGATTTAGGGTTTTGGTCGAATGCAGACTGTTTAAATTCAGCTGACAAAACCATTAACGTTAACTCCTTGCCATTGTAGTTGCAGATCGGTTGGTGAAATTAATAATTTTGGACTTTATTAGCTTCTAATCACTTCATACACCCAGACATTGTAAAACAGCTTTTGGGTTGCTTTAGGCCACATCGGAAAAGGTTCAGTTTTTTCTAATAATTTCCAGTGGCCAGAGGTTTCAAGACTTTTTTGTTTATCGGGAAAGTCACTATTTTCGTAATATTCACTACGAAGGGTAAAGATAATAATTCCTCCTTTGCTGGTAATACGAATCAGTTCATCAAAGGCACTACTAGGAGCGTGGCCTGGAGCAAAAACTCCTTTAGCCATAATAGCTTGATAACTATCACTAGCTAAGTCTAAATGTTGCCCTAAAGTGCCTTTATATAACTCATCATAAATATTCTTTTTACGTGCTTCTTCTAGCATTTGCCAGGATATATCCAATGCGTCTAAATGATGATAACCTTGTTGATACAATAGCTGTCCAACTAATCCGGTTCCTGCACCAACATCAATAATTTTGGCATCGGTTGCAACATATTTGACAAATACCTCTACTGTTTTTTGAGGACCAACATTACCAAATACATTAACCATATCCCGATCGTAATCTATAGCCCATCGATCGTAGCGTTGAGCTAACTCTTTTAGATCGGGGGAATTATAGACCCATTGCGCTTTTTCTGGAACTTCGTTTGTTTTGTTCATTAATTGTTTCCTATTTGTTAATTTAATTCCGCCACTTTGCATAACGGTTAAGTACAAAATGCAAAGTATCCTCAGTTTCAAGCTAAAGTCTATCAACTATAATTCGATACAAATGGTAACATCAGCAATTTGTGCTCCATTGTTAATATCAAATAATGTCGAGAAAAAATATTTGTTTTTTCTTGCTATTGTTTTGACAATGGAGAAAATTCCTGTAAATTCTTCACTGCTGACTGGCTTCAAAAAGCGAGTATTAAATTTCGCAATTAGGGTTTTTTCATCGACGATAGTAGGGAAAAAATAATCGACGGGAATAGTCTTCAAATTAGACTGTCCATTAATAAAAAAGTATGACAATGTAGCATACATAATCTGTTCATAAGTAATGATTACTTCTGCTGCATTTAAGTGATATTTTCTTCCTTTTACTGCGTAACAGGTGCTTGGGACGGAGAATGTTCCCCTCGATTTTTTCTGGTCTGTATCTATTGCCAACTCCTTCAAATATTGACAGTCTTTTTCATACACATCCAAGGTTAATTTAAGCAAGCGATCTTTTTTCATAGGAAGAAAAATCTTAACAGCAACAATTTTGAAAACGGGAATACTAGATTGAGCTAGCTAGCTTTTTTAGCTTATTCCAAAGTTTACGGATTGTCAATCAATCGCTCAAATATTTCGCCCCAGCGCACCTCTAATCCACAATCGTTACAAAAATCTACAAACTTCACATGACTGGATTGGGCATCTCTCTGGCGGACCGTTTGAAGTTGCTCAATATGTTGGTGGGGAGTGATTTCCACACGAGAGTAGCTCCTGTAGCTTTTTAAACAGGAGCTGATGTCGCACTTAATGAGTCTGTCCTTTATAACAAGGAGCTGTAACACCCTTGGTGCTTAGGTGGAAACTACACAAGCGAGACTTGGAGTCAATGGTTTATGTTTATGTTGGTTTTGGCGGCTGCATCTGTTGAATTAGCGTGGACAACGCTGGCATCTTGAAAGATTTGGAAATTCGATCCTTAATGTACGAATAAAAATTCACTCCGTTTTTGCGGCAGGTGTCAACCAGAGCCAAAAACACTTCCCACGCCTGAGTCCCCTGTAGAGTGCGGGTTCCATTGGAGATTTTGCGCTTAATCACATACTCCCGGACTGTCCGCTCTGCCTCATTATTGTCAAGAGGAACTTCAGGAAAATCTAGAACTAATAGTAAATAAGGCTTCTTCTGTTTTGTTAAATCAATTCTATGATCTAAAGCACTGTATCCGGTTTGACGGGAAAACAATTTGTCAAATTCGGTTTCAAGCAACAGTTTTTGTTGTCGCTGCTCTTCTGTGCTTTGCTGTTGATAGGCTTTGAGTTGATAATAGTAAATCCAAAAATAAGAGAGAAATTGTGCCAGGCTTTTTTGATGAGAGGGAACCAGAGGAGTCAGCTTTTCGTAGTGTCGTCCTTCATGAATCCAGCATAAACTACGATGGTTCGTCTGGTTGTGAAATTGTCCCGCGTCATCAGCCACCAAAATATCTATGTAGTCCCCGAGCTGCTTTTTCTTCTTGTCAGGCAAAATACTGTCAACTAAATCATCTGATTGAACAACTGCTAATTCAGTTGGATCCAACTGCAATTCGTTTAACATTTGGAGAACTGTTTCAGAGTTTTTGCGCTCTCTGGTAAAAAAACTGCTATAGTAAGGATTGCAGAGTGTGAATACATAGCAATTTTTCCCATTAACCCGCATCCCCGTATCATCAATTTGGTGATAACTGGTACTGCCCAGTCCCGCTTCTAAAATAGCATTTCGTTCTTCAGTAAATTCTCTTAAATATTGCCGAGTTATTAAGTTAGATATTTTTCCCGCCGAGATTACTATTCCCTGAGACGGCAACAATTTAAGAATCTTTTCTTCTGGCACTCGTAACTGATAATACAAAGTGAGAACAAATGCTTCGAGTTCACTCCCGTAAGATTTGCCTTTTAATCCTTGCGGCAACTGGGCTTCGTAAAATTTCTCCGTACTAGGTGAATAGAGTCTTTCTAGTCGATAAATAACCGTGTCTGTTTTAAATATAATATTTTGAATTGTTACTTCTCGGTAGCCTCTATGGGTGATATCTGACGGCAAGTTACTCCGAGCCAGTTTGATAACCTCTTCTCTGTCAATATGAATAAGTTGGCGACGTTCCTGGGGGGGGGTTTCGGTTTTTTCTTTTTTCGCTCTCGACTATTGGGCTGCTCTGGTTTGGCCTCCGCAGAAGTATCAGCTTTAGAAGTATCAGCTTTGGCTTGAGGTTTGATGTCAGGTTTTCCCTTGTGCCCTTTGAGCGCGGCTATTTCATCTCTCAATCGTTGATTGTCAGCTTTCAATTCAAGGTTTTGGCTGTATAGGTCTTCTAGGTAATTGAGTAACCGCTGCAAAACTTCCCGACTTTTTGGGTCGAGATTCTCTGTGTCTTGGTCGAGGTCAGCAAGCCAATTCTTAGTCATGTCTTCCAACTTACTACTTATTTATCGAATTTGTCAACCCTGGGCGCGGGATTTTGAAAAAAATCAGCTGTCGCGCATCTCAACTGCATATTCGGGCGCTCGGCTGCCGACTCACCACTTCGAGGTCAAAACCCCCCACCCCGTAAGCATTTGAGAAGTTTTCGCTCCTCAAAAATTGCTCTTGTCCTGTTAGGCATTCCGAGGCAGTACAAGGGCTGTTCACTCCAGTCCGATGGCCCGAGTAACTATGCAGTACCGGCAGTACCCATATTCCTTCACCACCAAGATCTTGAGCAATTACTAGTTGAGCTAGGTGGGTTAATATGTATATTAACCCGGCAGTTCCTTTATATGCACCAACGAATGTCGAAGTCGGCTGTGCTAAAGCATGAGCGAGCGCCCGTTCCGCTGCTTGACGAAATTCCGGCTGGGGCTGTATGGCATCAAGATAAGCTAAAAATAGGCCTATTCCCCCACTCCCAGCATACAGATCTCCATCGACATCTACCAAATATTTTCCCGTGGCCCCATAGTCAAAGGTTTGCCATGGAGCCTTATTCGGGTCTGGATCTAGCATTTCGCACAATTGCCAACCAATCTGCTGAGCGTAATTAACCGCTGAAGCAATGAAGTGGGGACTATTTAGTTCGTCTGTGGATAGACTACTATATATGTACTGGTTTTGTCGGAGTCTGTTCTCCTCTGATAACTTTTTAATGCGCCCGATCGCATTCTTCAATGGTGACCTAGCGATTGTCTCGGGCAGCTGCTTTTTGTAATTGTAGATTAAATCTTCATTGCTAGTTGCTTTTGATGTGAATATGGGAACGTCCAATTGCCACAGCGATGCTAGTTCCATATCTGCTATTTTTCCTTGACTATCCCACTTTCTGCGATGTTCTTTTAAGCTGTTGAACAGCAAATCGATTTCTAGGGGTTCAGTCAGACATTTGGGATGGCGAGTGGCTATCAGTAACTTGGAATAAGCATCTGTTCCCCAATTAATGAATCGCACTGATGAGGGCGAAAATAATTCTGCTATTACGCTTGCCGTTTTAGCAGTGTTTTGTCTAAACCAATCGTAAACGCGGTTAAACCCTTCAACAATTGCATCTTTGTATTCCTGTGGCTGTACTATCTTCCCTTGGCAATAGATTCGATTGGTTGCATCGAGATCGACGCGAACTCCCGATTTATAGTCAACGCCTTGAGTTAATGACATGCGGCCTTCGCGTACTTTAGGAACTTTATGGGGCACTTTATAGTACTCGCCCCCGCCAGTGCCGCTCAATCTCATTTCATTCATCTCTGAGGTCGGATCCGCAGGCCATTCGAGCAAACCTGTTTTGAAAACTGAGTCCATGACTGTACCGGGCAATTTGTCCATGTCACGAACCAATACTTCCAAAACGGTTTCGCAGTCGCAAATAAAGGCATTCCCATTAGCTACCAGAACGTTTTCAAAATGCAGATCTCCGCCCCCTAGCACGTAGAATATACTGAGAAATCCTCCTATTTGTTTATAAAATTGCTCTACTAACTCTACACTTTCGACTTGGTTTTTCCCCGAGGGGATGAACTCTGCATAACCATAGCCATCTCTACAGAGTACTTTGTAGCTAGCAAATTCTACTGCTTTATCGGAGGTCAACTTTTCTAGGAGTCCTTGCATTGCTGCTTCTGATTGAATGCAGCGCGGCTTATACACTATCTTTGCTGGCTCGGAATTTGCAAGTTCCAATTCGACTATCGCCACCGTCTTTCCCCAGCATGGGCATCTGAATTGCCTAACTTTAATGATTTTACTTTTGTGATGGGTTTTCCCGAGAAGAATGTTCTGCTGATTAGTTCGCGATCGCCTGCCAAACGCCTAATCAAATCTTCCCCATAATCACACAAAAAATGGGTTACCTGCGCCAACCAACGTGCCAATACTGGAAATTTTAAAAAGAACCTGTGATAACCCAATCCATCCTTAAAAGTCTGTTCCAGGTATGCTATATAAGCCTCTGCCTCATCGACCGATTTATCTATTTTATTCTGAGCGCAGTAAACATTAATATTTGCTTCTATACTCCAGGTTAAAGCCAGATCGAATCGATTTAGAAAGTGAACTTGGATATTGTGGACTATTTTACTTTCTATATCAACTTCAGCACACAAACGTTGTAATCTCTTCTGCAACAGCCGCATAAACGGTTCGCACACTTTCGCCAATTTCCCATAGTAAATATCTGGTTCGTACCAAGAGCTACCTGAAAAATCATCTTTTGGTAAATCCAATGTTGCGATCGCAGCGCGGTAACTTTCCCACCACGGACTGTGAACCTTAAAAAACTCCGATCTCTCTGCTTCTGTTAACGCACTCCAGTTTCTTTCATATATTTTATAGTCAGTCAGTAGTTCCCGCAAGTTTTCTATAGCAGATTTACCTATTTCTCCCTGCTCGTAATACTCTTTCAACACTTGCAAGGCCAATTTCCCGGCCAGTTTTTTTATTTTCCAACTATCCAACGGTTCTATCTGGCTATCGCACCTAGCTTTAGCATTAGTTTTTGCCAATTTTGCAACAATGCAGGTTCTTTCATACAGATTACTGGCACGACAAGCCAGTTCAAGGAGCACAGAATCATTTAGCATAGTATCAATTTCCAACTTCCCAAACTCTACTGATGATATTCTTGGTTTTTCGCGAGCTGTAAATCTTAATAATCACACCCTATTAAGGGCTTCACCCTTTCTTTTCCCCCGAAATACATTACAATACATTTTCACCCACCCATTACCCAGGATAGCCAACAACACTAAGGTAACTCCAAGTAAATAATCCTCGTAAATAATCCTCCACAATTCTACATTAGTCTATATGCACCAGTTGGTACAGCGATATAAGTTGGTTTTTTTTGTAACTCCTTAACGAGCTTCAAACACTTTTTACTGCGTGACGACTAACATCAGTCGTCACGCTGATTCATAACTATCTGTGTTTGCTCGTGCTACAACATACTTGGTTGTACCATCACATACTGCCGTAATCGGTCCGAAGCTACATGTGTTTTTGCATTGTCCTACTACATTCAACCCACTCAAAGCGTCATTCAACAACTCTACGAAAGATTCATCTTGCTTTTCAATCGCTTCCGGCAGTGTTGTGGTTGCAGACAGACCAAACACTTCCGGACGCTTCTTCAGTTCGTTACGGAACTCGGCATCTATTGATGCTTGGTGCATTAGCTTTTCTAAGGTTGCTGCTGACATTTCTTCGCTCCTTTTTTTTTATTCTATCGATCTTAACCTTTCTGGCGTAACTTTGCTGTTACTTTTCCAATTCTAACCTTTGATTTTTCTTGTACTGTATACCCTGATACAAAATTCTTGTTTTTCTAAATATTTTACATTTCTTAATGCTGGCACTGGTTCAGCTCGTTCAATCAAACTGCTGAAACTCTTTTTGACCGGTTCTGATGCAGGACGTCAGCCCGCATATAACCCCCTGGTGTCGTCACTCTTCCCAACAGACTGGCAATTGGAGCAATATTCCCACCAGTCACCAGCCGATTTTCACCAGCACCCACACGAGAATGTTGAGAAAGATTCTGAAAGCCGCAATCCTCACCGTTCTCATTTCCTGTGCTGACAGAAGAGCGCTAGACATAAAATGAGTATATCTCTTACTGGGTTGTCTGAGCCCCCCTTTTTAAGGGAGTTTTGAGGGATCCGGCGACTGGGAGGGCCCATAAACGATCAACGGGTTTTGACCACACCCCATATAACCCCCTGCCCCCCCTGCCAACCAATGTTAACGTACCAGTTGTTGCTGCTGCCCTATTGGGTGGGCTCACTCCATTTTGACCGGTTCTCTGATTATCATATCATTCGTGATACATTCGGCAACACTCTGACAACTGTAAACTCAGAAACACGCAATTAGCATGAGCAAAAGCAGATTTGAAGGTCATTTTTGGCAAAAATTCCTGGCATTAGTCCAACTTTACTGGGTTCAACTACCCGATAGAAGAGGTGCTTTTATCGGAATGTTACTACTACTTATGGGATTCCTTTTGATAGTTTCTTTAACAACTGTCAGCGCAGTGAGCTTAGGCGGACATCACTACTTTCCGACGATATACGACAGCATTGCCCCGGGGTTAGCTGACTTGGCCGCCAAGACGATCGCGCCTCCAGTTATCTATCTTATAGGCTTATTTTGGTTAGCGGTAGTTGCTCTCTTTATCTACTACAACCAAGAGTTGCAAACTCATTGGCGACCGTGGTTGATGTTGGCAATACTAATATTGTTGTTGCTATCAAGCACGGGCGTGAACGTCCTGGGTAGCTATCTGGGTCGAGACTTAATTACTGCAATGGCTCTAAAAGAGGAGTCAAACTATCTGCCTCTGCTCTCATTGTATGCTGGAGCGCTGATGGCGATCGTCCCCTTGATGGTGTTGTCCAATTACATAAAAAAGAAACTTTGTCTGGGCTGGCAACAGTGTTTAACTACCAATTTCCTCAATAAATATCTTGCCAATAGAGCTTATTACGAACTCAAAGCCAACACTGATATTGATAACCCAGACCAGCGCATTTCTAAGGAGGTCGAGTCCTTTACTCAGACTATCATGGATTTTTGGGTCGCCATGATCAACCAGGTAGTTAATCTCATTGCTTTCGGAATCGTTCTCTGGTTTATTTCTAAGACCCTGGTTGTTACTTTAGCAATATATTCAGTCTTGGGTAACCTGCTCGTAATTTATTTTAGTCGCAAATTAGTGACTATAAATGCCGAAAAACTAGAACATGAAGCTAACTTTCGCTATGGTTTAGTGCGCATCCGTGATAACGCAGAATCTATCGCCTTCTCTTATGGAGAAGAACAAGAATTAAGTTTTCTAAAGCGGTTATTTGCTCAACTGCTCCACACTTTTAATCATCTCATAGACTGGGAGCGAAATCTCGAATTCCTGACTTTGGTGTATCAAAATTTTCTCTTAGTCATCCCATTAATAACGGTAGGACCGTTATATTTCAGCGGTCAGGTTGAGTTAGGCGTATTCACTCAAGCTACTATGGTTTGTTCCCAACTTTACACAGCTTTATCGGTCATTGTACGCCGGTTCGATACCCTCAGTGCGCTTGCTGCTGTGGTTAATCGCTTAGCTCCTCTCGGAAAGGCTTTAGATCTGCCGAAGGTACTCGATGAGTCAGCTAGTACTATTAAGATAGTGGAGGACAACTGCTTTGCTTTTAAGGACATTACGCTGCAAACCCCTAACAGCAAACAGACTTTGGTAAAAGAGTTGTCCTTATCTGTAGAGCCGGGTGAGGGGACGCTAATTATGGGAGCGAGTGGTTGTGGTAAGAGTTCTTTGTTAAGGGCGATCGCGGGATTATGGAACACAGGTACAGGCTCCATTATACGACCAAGCTCCCAAGAAATTTTGTTTTTACCTCAACGTCCTTACATGATTCCAGCCTCTTTGCGAGAACAGTTGCTTTACCCAAACGTTGACCGAGACTGTTCTAATGAAGAACTGGAGTTATTACTGCACCGCGTTAACCTTTCCGATCTACTAGACTCAGTGAGTAGTTTGGAAGTGCAACAGGACTGGAGTAACTTTCTTTCCTTGGGAGAACAGCAACGTATAGCCTTCGCCAGACTCTTGCTCAATCAGCCGCGCTATGCGTTTTTGGATGAAGCTACCAGTGCATTGGATATGCAAAATGAACGACATCTCTACCAGCAACTACAGCAAACCCAAACTACTTTTATTAGTGTTGGTCACAGAGAGAGTCTGCTCAGCTATCATCAGCAAGTTCTGAAAATAGCAAGTGACTCTAGTTGGCTTCTAATCCCTGCCCAAAACTTTGTTATACCATATCCATTTGATCGATCATAGTTCCTTAGCGTTCTAATATTAGGGTTACGGGACCGTCGTTTTCGCACGAGACTTGCATCATTGCACCAAATTCTCCCGTTTCTACTTTTAATCCACTCTGCCGCAATAAGTCAACAAATTGTTCGTAAAGGATTTTTGCTGCTGCTGGGGCCGCTGATTTATCAAAGGAAGGACGCCGTCCTTTCCGACAGTCTCCGTAGAGGGTGAACTGACTAATTACTAGCAGTTCGCCCTCTATTTCTTGGACTGATTTATGCCAACGATTATCGGGTCTTTCTGAGTCCGGAAATATCCTTAACTCCAGGCATTTTCGCGCCATCCAGTCTAGTTCTGCTTCTGTATCCGTGCTAGCAATTCCTACTAACAGGTTTAACCCGCGCCCAATTTTGCCGATGATTTTCCCATCGACTTCTACTTGGGATGATTTGACTCGCTGGAGCACTACTCGCATATGTATTAGAGATAGTACGTTTCGCCCCGGGCAGACGAAACGCCCGCCCTATGTTTTAAAGATTGGTGGAAGGCAGACAGAGACATTTTTCCAGTTGTGAGAGCAACTTTTCATGCTCTAAATCTTGACCAATTAATACTAGCTGGTTTTTGGGCTCACCCTTCCATTCCTCATCGTCGATGGAAAAGCGTTTGCCGCTGAGGTGGAAAATGTGACGCTTGGGACTTTCCTCAAACCAGAGAATTCCTTTCGCCCGGAAGATGTTAGACGGCAGTTGGTAGTCTAAGAAATCCTGAAATTTCTTAATCAAAAACGGGCGATCGCTCTGGAATGAGACTGAGGTAAACCCATCGTTCTCTAGGTGGTGCGAGTGATGGTCGTGGTCGTGATGGTCATGATGGTGATGGTCGTGGTGATGGTCGTGGTCATGATGGTCGTGACCGTGGTCGTGGTCGTGACTGTGCTCTGATTCAGGGTGGAAATACTTATCTGACTCAAAGAGACCGACACTGAGAATTAAGGGCAGTTGTGCTTTCGCCTGCTGGGTACGCAGAATTCTCGCGTCGTTCTTGATATCGCGAATCCTCACTTCTAACCTATCTACACCTGCTTCGTCCACCAAGTCAGTCTTATTGAGCAAGATAATATCACCGTAGGCAATTTGACTGTAGGCCGCTTCGCTGTCGAACAAATCTAGGCTGAAGTTCTCTGAGTCTACCACCGTGACGATCGAATCCAAACGGGTCATGTCTCGCAGTTCTGTTCCCAGGAAGGTGAGTGCTACTGGTAAGGGGTCTGCTAATCCCGTTGTCTCGACTACCAGGTAGTCTATCGCCTCTTGGCGTTCCAGAACTTTGTAGACTGCATCTATTAAGTCATCGTTGATGGTGCAGCAAATACAGCCATTATTCAGCTCCACCATGTTATCATCTGTGGTAACGATCAGCTCATTGTCGATACCGAGTTCACCAAACTCATTCACTAGCACCGCTGTCTTCAGTCCCTGCTGATTGCTGAGGATGTGGTTGAGCAGTGTTGTCTTGCCGCTACCGAGAAAACCCGTAATGATTGTAACTGGCAAGCCGTGTTTCGGGGCTGACATGGTCTGGGTAGGTTCTGAAATAACTACTGATGTCATAGGACGACTGTCAAAAACGTCATAAAATGGCCATTTACGGTTGCAGGGTCTCAATACCTGCTAATTTACCTATTATTACTCGGATCTGAGATATTGCACTATTAGATCTGCAGACAATGTTATTCGATCATCCCGTTTGGCGGTGCATCCAGGAAGATCCTGGGAGAGCAAGTAAAGGATGGGTAGGTCTTGTCAGCTGGGGATTCGGACTTATTCACAGCCGGTTATCGGACCCCAGAAGCGCTGACTCTAGCGCTGGTTGCGATCGGGTTTTCTGCAATTTCCCTTAAAGATGAGTGTTAATCTTTCGGTGAAGTTTCCCAACCTAATCTGATTTCCCAGATTGACGATATTCTCTCTCTGACTGAACTGGATGGTTCTAGCTTAAATCTGGAGATTACGGAAAGCGCGATTATGGACAATGCTAAATCTGCTACATCTCTACTCAAAGAGATCCGTTCTCGTCGCATTCAACTGAGTATTGATGATTTCGGCACTGGCTATTCCTCTTTGAGCTATCTGCACCGCTTTCCTATTAATACTTTGAAGATCGATCGTTCTTTTGTCAATCGCATTGGTGTTAATGGTGAAAATATAGGCATTGTTCAGGCGATCGTCACTCTAGCTGATAATCTGGGTATGGATGTGGTGGCTGAGGGTGTGGAAACAGCCCATCAGCTAGCACAGCTGATGGGCTTTGGGATGTGAGTCAGGTCAGGGATACTTTTTCTCTAAGCCTTTGGATAGTGAATCTGCAAGTGAAATTATCGCTGCACATCCCCATTGGTGATTGAGAATCGAGAATCGAGAATTGAGAATTGAGAATCGAGAATTGAGAATTGAGAATATACTATCTAATAATTTATCCGTACCTGGATTTTCCATTCACAATTTTCCATATTTCTGCTTGATTCGCTGTACCTGTTCTTGGAACTGGGCTCCCTTTTCGCATTATCCGGGTCTTCTTTTGATTGATGGTAAACCCTTCGTGGGTAATGATCGCTTCTGTGCGCCTGAGAAATGTTGCCGATCCCTTGCAGGCGATCGCCCGATGCAGAAAATGTTAGGTCGTCTGCGTAGCGGGTGTAGGTAAAGCCCAATTCTTCCGCCATCTGAGTCAGTCGTCTGTCTAGGCGACGACATAATATGTTAGTAATGGCGGGACTCGCTGGCGATCCTTGGGGGAGATGCCGTTCTGTGAGGGCGACGTGGTAGGTTTTGCCGTCTATTTCGACTTCTTCACCAATGTCCAATTCCGCAGGCTAACTATTTTTTCCAGAGATTTGCATCATTTTGTCTCTTCCCAGTTAGATGGTTATCGGGACTTGAGAATTTTCTCAGGCAAAAAACGTATCAAACCTTTACTTAGTGGTGGTTTTACGTCGCGGGGTATTAAATGGCAGCAAACCCTGAGCTTGGGTTGATTGAGACCTGATCGACCCACTGTGGCTCTGTGAAATGGTTTGAGGCTCATTTTGGCCTATTTTTTTCCCAAAGTCCCGCTATGGAAAAATAGTACCAAACCGCGCCGAGCCTTGACAAGAGAAAAAATCACGCCCAGCAGTTGTTGGTTTCCCCTTCGTTTACTCTTGCTTCGTTTACTCTTGCTTCGTTTACTCTTGATAAAATGACAATAGTACAGGGAGGACAGGACTGAACACCTGAACACTTGGACGGCGATCGCACCGCCCGGCGCGATGCGATCATCCGCACCGCCCAGTTTGCAAGGTTAAGTTCACCAACTGAACTGCTAGGAGTGATTTACCGATTATACGATTATCTGGGTCGATCGTCAAGGATGGATTTAAATTTTTTCCTTTGTCCTGCACTGTCCCTTCCAGCACCAGGACTCCCGCCCGATCGCTGGTGGCCGATGTCACCTCTACGGCATTCCCACTGAGAAAGCTGGTTGCCTTTTCTTCTCGTTCATTGGCAAAGCGCAACCGTTCCATGGGCAAGGTTCCCGGCTGAGTTCCCGAACTCGGTACAGTTGTTTGTTTAAGTCATATTGCCCGACCTGCCTGAGTATATGCACCTAACGCTCCTAGGACGGCGGTACGACTTAAATTCAGCTGTTGTGCCAGACTGTCTGGCTTTTCTAACCAGTTCTGCTTCAGTTCCTCAAAAACTCGCTGTTGGGTGTAGCTATCTACGTCGGCCCGGGGTGCCATTAAATCAAAATTACCGGCACCGGACCAGTCGTTGGCTGTCCATCCTGATAAACCTAGGGTGAAGGACATGTCCCCTAAGTCGGCTACGTAGAAGGTCATGTTTCTGCCTCATTTTTCTCGATCCTTGCGTAGGGCGGGCGTCTCGCCTGCCCTCGCCTGCCCGGAGGTTGTCCGCTAACCGCTAACCACTAATCACTAACCATATTTGGTAATGGCGCAGTGCGGACTTTTAACTTGAGTAAGCGATCGCCCCGTTTAATCTTAAACTGCAAGCTAGAACCAACGATACTGTCAGCGACCATATTCTGCACCTGTTCCACAGCAGTAATTGTTTGTCCATTTACTTGTGTAATGAGATGTTAGTTGTCCGATGTTAGTTGTCAGTTGTTGGTTTTCCACTAACCACTAACCACTAACCACCTTCTGATTATTATATTGTCTAACCCGGTTACAGTAGCTAGATATCATCCTGTAGACATATAGAGTTAAAGAACTCTATAATACTCCCGGGCGATCGCGGCTATATCGGGAGCGCGATCGTGACCATTAACGATGAGTCGAGCATTATAAAAGTCCCTGGTGGCCCCGTGAATGTAATCATTTAACTTGTGACTGGTAAAGGTGCCATCCCGCATACCGATTACCAGGATCTTAGCTGCGATCGGGGGTTCAGCTGCTCGTTCGGGATTATTCACCAGATCGATACCCAATCTGTTAGCCCAATCCGTATAATTGTTCCGTCCCGTGATCTGCACAAAACCGCGTCCCTTATAGCGGGGACCATCTCCCGATCTTGTATTGCCTAAATTCGATCGCCCTTCATAGGCCCAACCGCTAGCAAATTCTATCATCCATTGTCCCAGATGAGATTCATGTTCCGCTGTCGCCAAAATATAGGCAATTTGTCCTCGATCTGTAACCCCATTCGCATCACATTCCTGCAATATTAAGGGAATCGACTCCCGTGCATAGGAACGAGAACTCTCAGGAATCGTAGCGACAATCCTGTCCAAGTCAAAAGAACCAACTTGCTTGTTATAGGGCCGATAAGCTTCTACATATTTGGACTCCAGAGCTGACCAAGTGTTTTCACCTACAATGCCATCAACAAATAGACCCTTACTCTGCTGGAAACGTTTAACCGCCGACTCGATTTTTGAGTCAAATCTCCCATCTGATGGTTCATTTTGGGAAAGCATTCCCTGTTTTTTCAGCAAATCCTGAAGGGTTTTGACATAATTTTGCAATTGAGGGGAATCAATGCCATCACCGAGGCGGAGTAGAGGATATCTCTGGGGCGGTGTGGGGGATGTTCGGTTTAAGACTGCCCATGTCTCTGGATAAACAATTCCATCCACATATAACTCGTTATACTGCTGTAAACGTTTAACCGCATCCTCAGTTCGGGTGTCAAATCGACCATCGGATAGCACGTTAGCAGCAAGTACACCCGCTTTTTTCAATTTATCTTGCAGTTCCATGACTTGCTGTTGGTACTCCGGGTACTGTATACCATCTCCTTTACGCAGTATCGGATTTTTGATTGCCATTGATGTATTCCTCTTTTTCAAGTCAAAAGTCAAAAGTTTTACTAAGCGCGTTACTTTACTTTACTTTTCAAGTCAAAAGTCACGCACCGGAGCAGGTGGTAATAATATTTTACCATCTGCATCCATTCTACTTAATGTTTTTTTTGCTAGCAGCTTGTTACTCCCTGCTGCTCAATTTGCAGGGTTTTCACAACCGCTGCAATGGACTGCTGCTGCCAGGCCAAGGCGATCGCCCCTGCTGCGATCGACGCTGGAACTCGCAGTTCGTCAATCATCACCCGGTTAAGCACCCCAGGGTCAGCAGCGACAGGACCGGCGGGCCAACCTGGCTAAACAAGCAGAACTGGAACGTCACCAGCGACACCCCCCCCTCCGCTGAGGAAGTTGGCACCTGGCATGGGATAAACCCTCCCTATGTCATATTTGAGATTGAGGACGCGGATGCTACTGAAGGTGAGAACTTCAGCGAAAATGTAAGCGATCACTTTGGCGACATCGATAACGATATTAGGAGCTACGGCGCCAGCAATTTGCCAGACGGTTTAACCATTAACACCGCTACTGGGGAGATCAGTGGTACGCCTACTACTCCGGGATTTTTTCCGGCGACGGTAACTGCGTCGGATGGGAGCGCCAAGGCAGAAGGTACATTGAATATTACGGTATCGTCTCTCATCACGGGCACTGAAAACGCCGACACCCTCACTGGAGACATGGGCAACGATACCCTCGATGGGCGAGGGGGAGACGATCTCCTCAATGGGGGAGGGGGAAACGATTCCATCGATGGGGGCGCCGGAAACGATTCCCTCGATGGGGGCAGCGGAGATGATACTCTTTCCGGAGGCGGTGGTGCGAATGTTTATGTCTTAGCCCGGCACATGGGCACGGATACCATCCTCGGCTATAACCAGACGGACCGCATCAAGTTAGAAGGAGAAAATTTTGATTATACTGATTTAGTAACTGAGTATCAGGGCGGTTCGACTTACATTAAAGCTGCCGTCGATGGTTTTGCGAAAGTGTTGGCAATTTTGCCGGGAATTGATTTTGGACTTATTGAAGATAATTTCATCTAACAGTCCGGATAAACCAGGAAACCGAGGGAGGATAGTAACAGGTTGGGGGGTGGGGATTGGGAGAGGTAGAGAACAAGAGTTCACTAAAGAGGAGGTTCAAAAAGATGGAATCAACAGGAATGGATCAGGTTGCCTTCCAGATCGGCGGTGATATGGGGGAGGAACTCAAGGACATAGCCATCGATCGCAATGGTGATGTCTGGGTTACAGGACGGTTCAGGGGCAGCATCGACCTCGACGGCGACGGAGAAGATGATTTAACCACTAATGGCTATGAAGATGCCTATGTAGCCAAGTTCTCCTCTGAGGGGAAGTTGGTGAGGGCCTATGATTTCGGCAGTAGTGATGACAACAGAGGTCTTGGCAGAGGCATAGCCACTGACAGCAATGGTAATGCGTGGGCTATAGGAGGTTTCGTAGGCAGCATCGACATCGACGGAGACGGCATCAATGATTTGACCCGTAGCAGCGGGGGTAACTATTTAGCCCAGTTCGACTCGGAGGGGGACTTTGTTCAGGCCTTAGAGATCGACGCTCCGCATCTTGGATCGGGCAAGATCATAGCCATTGACAGCAAAGATAATGTGTGGACTAAAGGAAGTTTCTTCTACCACCTCGACATCGACGGAGACGGAGAAGATGATTTGACCAATAATGGCGATGATGAGTATGATAGCTATTTCGCCAAGTTCGACTCAGAGGGGGATTTGGTCAACGTCTTCCAGATCGGCGGTAGCGGTGATGAGGTTGGTCATGGCATAGCCATCGACAAGGATGATCATGTGTGGACTACAGGAACTTTCTCCGGCAGCATCGACATTGACGAAGACGGAGAAGATGATTTGACCAGTAATGGCTCAGATGATGGCTATGTAGCCAAGTTCTCCTCAGAGGGGGCTTTGCTCTTTGCCAAAAATATCGGCGGTAGCGATTATGACTACAGCCTTGACATAGCCACCGACAGCAATGGTGATGCGTGGGTGTTAGGAGTTTTCCAGGGCAACATCGACATCGACGGAGACGGCACCAATGATTTGACCGATGGCTCAAAAGATTATCCTTGGGCCACTGATGAATATTTAGCCAAGTTCGATAGCAATGGTGATTTCGTCAAGGCCTTAAAACTCGGTCACCATGGCAGCATAGACATCCATAACGATGATATCTTAGTCCCTCACATTGCCTCTTCCATAGCCATCGATAGCGATGATAATCTGTGGGTTACAGGATCTTTCCATGAAAGCATGGACCTCGACGGAGACGGCGAGAATGATTTGACCAGTAATGGCGGCGAACATGATAGCTATGTAGCCAAGTTCTCCAGCAATGGGGATTTGGTTCAGGCCTATAATATCGGCGGTAGCGATAGTGACTATGGCGATGTCATAGCCGCCGACAGCAATGGTAATGTGTGGGCTGCAGGAAAGTTCCGGGACAGCATCGACATCAACGGCGATGGCATCAATGATTTGACCCCAATGGCATTAGTAATATCTATGTAGTTCAAGTTGAGAAGGCAACTACAGAAGAAGTCACTCAACTGAAAGTCACTCCTTCAGAATCGACCAAAGCAGTAGAACCAAACACAAGTGTCAGCTTTGATGTCAACTACTCTACTGAACCTGCGGAAACTCCCACCACAGGAATAGTCTTTCAAATGCATTGGGACAGTTCTCAAGTAGCATTTGATCCAGTCACTGGTCTGACCGAGCATTTTCCTTTGGGCGCACAACCTATAAGTGCAGTCTTGGACGATCCGATTACCAACGGGGGTTTGGACGGCGACCCCAGCACAGACAAATACATCTTGCAAGCTTGGGTAGATACTAACGGAAATTGGCCCAACAATCCTAATCCTACCCTTTACACGGCCAACTTCACAGCGCTACCAGGGTTTTCAGGGACACAGATCAACTTTGGTGCCAACTCAGATGACCTGCCTGCAAATAGCAACTTTGTCCCCAGTTCCATTGCATTAACCTCCCCCGCTCCATCACCTGCTCCATCACCTGCACTGGACATTGATGGGAATGGAGTTATAGATGCATTAACTGACGGCCTTGTGGCCATACGTTATCTCTTCGGGTTCAGGGGAGAGACTTTGACTGAAGGTGTTGTAAGTGAAGGTGCCACTCGCGATACATCAGAAATTGTTACCTACTTGGACGAAATGGGGGACATAATGTTAGATGTAGATGGCAATGGCACGGCAGGGGCGTTAACTGATGGCATTTTATTCATGCGCCATGCTCTCGGGTTTTCTGATCAGGCTTTGATCTCGGGTGCAGTAAGCGAGGATGCCACTCGTACTACTGCTTCGGCAATTAATGAGCACTTGCAATCTTTCGGCATGATGTAAGGCCTTATTCCTCTCCTTCCCGGGCTCCGCCTGGGAAGGGTTAGGGGTGAATAAGCCGGATGCGCTGAAAGGTGCAAGTCCGGTTTTGAAAGGGAGGGTTGGTACGCGAGTACTAGCTCGACCCCAGCTAAGTATAGGCAGTACAAATCCTGCTAATATCAAGAGTGATAAGGGAGCGCAGAAGCAACTCTAGCTTATGTGCCCAGGGAACGCGCGCAGAAAGTAACAGAAAGGAGAGTAAAAAACCTATGGGAAGATGGAAAAATCTGCTACTAGCCACCCTGCTTGCCGTGGGAACAGTAATGGGCTGTGCAGAGACCGATAACACACAACAAAAGCAAAGTCGCTTGGATGCAGTCCAGAGCCGTGGCAAGCTAAATTGTGGAGTGGATGGTGGCATCCCCGGATTTAGCTTTGTCGATGAGAGCGGTAAATACTCCGGTATAGATGTGGATGTATGTAAAGCCGTGGCCGCCGCCCTGTTCGACGACCCAGATGCAGTAGAGTACCGGAACCTGGACTCGACGGAGAGATTTACGGCCCTGAACGGCGGCGAAGTAGATATGCTCTCTCGTAACACTACCTGGACGATCAGTCGAGACACCTCGGTGGGGATGGAGTTTGGGCCGACGACCTTCTACGACGGCCAGGGGATGATGGTGCGGAAAAACAGCAGGATTAGGACTTTGAAAGATTTTGCCGGGAAATCAGTTTGCGTGGAAGCAGGCACGACTACAGAACTGAACTTAACCGACAAGATGCGCCAAGCAGGGGTAAATGCCGAAACCCTGACATTTCAAAAAGCCGACCCGGCCTATGCAGCATATGCGGAAGGCCGCTGTGAGGGCATGACATCGGATAAATCTCAATTGATCGCCCGCCGCAATACCCTCCCCAATGCAAATGAACATATCTTGATGGATGTCACTATGTCTAAGGAACCCCTGGGACCGGTGACGGTGAATAATGACTCGGCCTGGTTTGACGTGGTGAAGTGGACGACCTACGCTTTGATAGAAGCGGAAGAGTTAGGCATCACTAGCGCTAATGTAGAACAGATGAAACAATCGGATAACCCCACCATCCGCCGTTTCTTGGGGTAGAAGGTTCTTTGGGAGAGGGTTTGGGTTTGAGTAATGACTTTACGGTCAGGATAATCAAGCATGTGGGAAACTATGGGGAAATATACGAGCGGAACCTTGGGAAAAAATCCCAGTTCAAGCTCGATCGGGGTCAAAATGACCTCTGGACTCGTGGGGGTCTACTTTATTCTCCTCCTTTCCGGTAAGCTATGAGAGAGTAAGGACACAACCGATGCCGAGATGGAAACCTCTGCTACTAGCCACCCTCCTTGCTATTGCACCAATAATGGGTTGTGGTAGGGAGTTGCGTCTTCAGAAGCAAAGTCGCTTGGATATAGTCAAAACACGGGGCAAGCTGATCTGTGGTGTCAGTGGCACTTTACCAGGATTTAGCTTTGTGGACTCAAGGGGCAAATATTCTGGTATAGATGTGGAGGTATGTCGGGCGGTGGCGGCGGCCTTGTTCGACAACCCAGATGCAGTAGAGTACCGCAACCTGGAAGCTAGCGAACGGTTTACGGCCCTCAATGGTGGCGAGGTGGATGTCCTCTCTCGTAATACTACCTGGACTCTCAGTCGAGATAGTTTGGTGGGCATGGAATTTGCGCCCACGACCTTCTACGATGGTCAGGGGATGATGGTCCGCAAAGATAGTGGCATCAGGTCTTTGCCAGATATGCAAGGCACATCTATCTGCGTGGGTACGGGGACGACCACGGAACTGAATTTAAACGATAAAATGCGCCAAGCAGGAGTGAATTTTACCCCTGTAGCATATCAGCAGGCAGATGCTACCTTTGCTGCATATGTAGAAGGTCGTTGCGAGGGAGTGACGGCAGATAAGTCGGCATTAGTGGGCCGCCGCAGTAACTTTCCCAATCCCCAAGAGCATATAATTTTGGATGTAACTATGTCCAAGGAACCCCTGGGACCAGTAACAATTAATAATGACTCGGCCTGGTTTGACGTGGTGAAATGGGCGACCTACAGTTTGATCGAAGCAGAGGAGTTGGGCATTACTAGCGCTAATGTCGCACAGATGCAAAAATCGGATAACCCGAGTATCCGGCGTTTCTTGGGAGTAGAAGGCAATTTAGGAGAGGGTTTGGGTTTGAGCAACGACTTTGCTGCTAGAATAGTCAAGCATGTGGGAAACTATTCACAAGTATACGATCGCAACCTGGGGAAAAATTCCCAATTCCAACTACCCCGGGGTCAAAATGACCTCTGGACTCGCGGAGGTTTGCTTTATTCTCCTCCTTTCCGCTAACCTAGGGCGGGCGTCTCGCCTGCCCGGGTCCGAAAACAATTAACAATTAGCAATATGACCGGGAACAAAGATGAGAAAATTCCTCTATGGCGAGACGATCGCTTCTGGCGGATCGCGTTGCAAGTCCTGGCAGTATTAGGATTTCTGCTGGTGGTAGGGGTGCTGGGAAGCAACTTAAACCGAAATATGCAGCAGTTGGGGATTAAATTTGGGTTTGGTTTTCTGGGAAATGCCGCATCTTTTGATATCAGCGAAAGTTTAATCCCATATGAATCTTCAGACCCCTACAGCAGGGTGCTATTAGCAGGATTGCTAAATTCTCTGCGGGTGATTATCTTGGCGATCGCCCTGACAACAGGGTTGGGAATAGCAGGGGGGATAGCGAGTTTTTCAGAGAATTGGTTACTGCGGAAGTTGAGCAGAGTCTATGTAGAAGTAGTCCGGAATACCCCCTATTGCTGCAATTGTTCTTTTGGTATTTTGCGGTGTTCTTCAGTCTCCCCAAACTGTCAGAAAAAATCGAGTGGCCGGGTCCGATATTCCTGAGTAAGCGGGGAATTTATATTCCTTGGCCTGCTAATAGTCCGGCGGCCTGGATGTGGTTGGCGGTGGTCCTTGTGGGCGCGATCGGGGCAGTATTGCTATGGCGGTGGCGAACCAAAATCATGGTGGAACGGGCAGCATCGGGTCAGCAAGAGTTGATAATGTTGACAGTTATGGGGATAGCAGGGATAATAATTATTATATTTGGACTGGGTTGGCAAAGACCGGAAGTGACGGAAACAGGATCTATAGAAGGAGGACTGCGGTTAACGATCGAGTATGCGGGAGTACTAGCAGGATTAATAGTTCACACGGGTGCATTCATAGCAGAAATAGTCCGGGGAGGGATCCAGTCAGTAGCGAAAGGACAATGGGAAGCAGCAAGATCCTTGGGATTAAAATCGGGTTTAGCGATGCGGTTAGTAGTATTTCCCCAGGCATTGCGAGTGATAGTACCGTCATTAAACAGTCAATATATCAACCTGGCCAAAAACGCCAGCTTGGCCCTGGCGATCGGCTATCCAGATCTGTACTCAGTAGTGAATACGACCTTCAACCAAACGGGTCGTCCCATAGAAGTGATTCTGCTATTTATGATTACATACCTGATCCTGGATCTAATCATATCTTTTAGCATGAACTTGTTAAATAAAGCGGTGCAGGTAAAAGAAAGGTAATGGATAATGGAAAATGGAAAATTGAGAAGGGAGAGTTGTGCAGGGGATGAAATTATATTTGTCCGCGATCGTCGTCGAGAATGCTAGGGATAATTTAGCGTCCCTATTATATCATGTCTGGGCGATCGCCCACAATAAAAAATTTACATTTGACATTCGTAGGTTGGGTTGACGTTAGGAAACCCAACAAGCAAAATGCTAACAAGATTTATTGGTTGGGTTTCGTGCCTCAAGCCAACCTACGACTAACAACATTTATTGGTAAGGATAAAGTATGACAACAATTAATCCCAAAAAGACTAATATAGAAGCGCCACCACCGGAGATGAAGGTAGGTCCGGTAAAGTGGATACAGAAAAACCTATTTAGTACCTGGTACAACGGTCTGCTGACAGTAATACTCGGCGGCATTTTCTTCCAAACGATCAAAGGATTTCTGGTTTGGGCAACGACGATCGCCCAGTGGCGGGTACTGCAAGCGAACCTGGCCTTATTTTTTGTGGGCAGATATCCCCAGGATGAATATTGGCGCCTCTGGGCGATATTGGCGATCGCAGTCATGTTATCGGGACTATCTTGGGGAGTATTGGCCAGAAACAGCCCGAAACTGTTCGGTGGGAAAATATTAATTGCAGTCGGGGTAACGACTGCGGGATTAATGCTAGTGCCAGTCCCCATCAATTATCGCCTGTTACTGCTGTTAATGGTGGGGGTCTTAGTGGGTACTGCTTGGGGAGGTCGGCAACTAGGCAGAAAGATACCGGGTTTGGGGCGTTGGCTATCATTGGCCTGGTTTGGGGCCTTCTTTATCGTCCTGTGGCTGATGGCTGGAGGTTTGGGATTAAATGAGGTCTCTACCAGTAAATGGGGGGGTCTGATCCTGACTGTTTTCATGGCAGTCACCAGCATAGTATTGTCCTTTCCCATTGGCGTTCTGCTAGCCTTAGGAAGGCAACGTACTCTGCCAGTAGTGCGCGGGTTTTCCGTTCTCTATATTGAATTCGTCCGGGCCGTACCCCTGATCTCAATTCTGTTTATGGGACAAATTATGATCCCCTTGTTCCTGCCAGAGGGCATGCGACCCGATCGGGTGTTGCGGGCGATCGTCGGTCTGACGATGTTCAGTTCAGCTTATCTAGCGGAAAATGTCCGGGCGGGACTACAATCAGTTCCTAGAGGTCAAACGGAAGCGGCGAAAGCCTTGGGATTAAATACACCCTTGGCCCTAGGACTGATCGTCTTACCCCAGGCCCTCAAAGCAGTCATTCCCGCGATCGTAGGTCAGTTCATCGGTTTGTTTCAAGATACAACATTGCTAGCCCTGGTAGGACTGGTAGAATTGCTGGGCATCGGTAATGCAGTTTTAGCCAATCCCAAGTTTTTGGGGCGCTATGCTGAGGTATACTTATTCGTAGGCATACTTTTCTGGTGTTTTTGCTATGCTATGTCTATGGCTAGCCGCCGCTTGGAAAAACAACTCAATACAGGCGATCGCTAGTTTAACTTGCGATCGCACCAACCTCGGGTACAGAAACCGGAAACCGGGTTTCTTTTTTCCACCTTGGGTAAAACCTTCAAGATCTGGTAGAAACCAGATTGCGAATTGATATTATGTCTATCACATCACGAAGTTTGCAAAAGCTCCTCCGGGACAATATCTCGGGGGAGAAACCCCTCAGCGTTGACCTCGAACAGGCCCGAGAGCTCGCGGAAGAATTGTTGGCGCGAGTTGAGCCTCTCGCTGGCGCCAAGCGGAATGATAACTGTCACCATTACCATCGTTTCCGAGGGGGGTCAAGCGCAGACCAGCCCCCCGCCAACGACCTCTGTTGCTGTATTCTGCTCGAAGAATCAAGCGATCGCTGGTATCGAAATGAGACCCATTTACATTTGCTCAGGAGTCCGGATCGACAGCTGTGGGTAGATTTAGGGTACGAGCGATCCGCCCCCGTTTCCGACATTGGTGAGGTGGTTGCCCTGGTCCAAGCATTTTTGCAGCGGGTTGACCGGCAAAAAGCCCAGGCTGCCAAGCGCCAAAAACAGAAAGACTTGAAAGTGCAAGCTATCTTGGCTCAGGTGCGTAAAATTGCCAAGGAAGATCGATTTGACTTTGCCACCGAAGTCGATAGTATTAAGCTCAAGCTGATTATTCGTCTGTCTGACCAAGACTACTTTGCTATTTTGATTCCCTTTAACCAGTTTAAGGAGGTGCTACCCAAATTGCGAACCGCAATTCAGGCTCTCCGCGAAACTTACAACACTGGTGTTCGCTTTAAAACCAATCTCAAGCGGGGCTATCGCCGTTCTGACTGGATTCGTCATCAGGATTTGTAGTTAAAATGCAGAAGGATGTAGGGCTTTGCCCCGTGCGAAGCAGGTAGAATAGGACTTGCGCAAATTGTCTTATGTACCTCATATCTTGCACCATTGTCAACTAGAGGCGGAGCCTCTAGAATTCGTTCCCAGGCGGAGCCGTGCGTAACGAGGGGAAAAAACACTTTATTTATAAGGCTTTCAGTGGGTTTTAACCCACTTTAGCCTCGTTACCTGGCTCCCGCCTGGTAACGCCTCTGGTTTGAACCAGAGGCGGGCCAGGAGACCAATTGAGAATGGTGCAAGATGTCAGATGTCCCCTAAATGTAGGGGCAAACCGCCCTTCGCCCCTACCAGATATATGGTTAATGCGTAAGTCCTGTAGAAGAAAATGATTCGTATTGATGCCCGCGAACTCTATCAAGTTCTGGAACTGACCCCACCGGAGCAAAATATCCTCCTGGTGGGCAAGCATGGTATTGGCAAATCAGAAATTATTAGCCATTTCTACCGTCAGCGCCAGAACCTGCCCGTCATCCCGTTCTTTTTGGGTCAGATGAGCGATCCGGGGGATTTGATTGGCTTGTTGCATAAAGATGAGACAACGGGCCGTTCGGTTTTTTTACCCCCCTACTGGTGGCCCGCCCCCGATCGCGCGGTGGTGCTCTTTCTGGACGAGCTGAACCGGGCCCGCCCCGAAATTTTGCAGGCGGTTCAAGACCTGACCCTCAACAAAACCTTGGCGGGTAAACCCCTACCCCTGGCAGTATTGTGATTGCTGCGGTGAATGCGGGGGAAGAATATCAACTGACGGAGCTGGATCCGGCTCTGGTGTCGCGGTTCAATCTCTACGAGTTTGTGCCGACGGTGGAAGATTGGCTGCTCTGGGCTGCCGGGCAGGATATCGATTCCCGGGTGCTGACATTTATCCAACAGCATCCGGAGTATCTTGATGGTGACAACCCGGATGCGGATGCGGCGATCGCCACCGCCGGCCTGATTAAAACCCCCGATCGCCGCGCTTGGGTCAAAGTCGCGGATTTTGTTCGCAACCATACAGAGTTGGAGGATATTCACTTTAAACTGATTGCAGGTATGGTGGGGAGTCGTGCCAGTATCGCCTTTCGCCAAAGCCTCGCTACCCAACGGGGTCTGAGTCCCGAGCAACTCCTGTTGCAATATTCTAAGCATTCCAAGCAACTCAAAGATTTGGAGATTCAGGATTTTGCCAGTTTGAACGAACGGGTTTTACTCTGGCTCAATACCGGGCATTGCCCCGAAAATAAAGCGGAGAATGCCCGCAAGAATCTGTTGAAATATCTCCAGTATCTCCAGAAAGCCAAACAACAGGAGGCGATCGCCCATTTTTCCTCCCTGATTCAAGGTCCCAAGTTTAGCGATGCTATGGGCTTTGTCGCTGAATCGATGGATCTGATTGATTTCTTGTCTGAGTATTTGGAGGCGATCGAGGTTTGAGATACTATCCGAAATCTTGTAATGAGGAGTTACACAAAGAAACCAGGTTTCTCGTAGAAACCTGGTTTCTGGGTTCGGTGTGCGTAAGTAATAATATACTTGACAAGTGCTGTACCAAAATGCTAAAATAATACTGTACTAATTGAATTCAAATTCTTGTCTTAATCTCTCGTACTGAAGAACTATGATTGCGACTCTAACCAAACCCCTATCATTCGATGAATTTGTTGACTGGTATCCAGAAAACGCGACCGATAAATACGAACTACGCAATGGAGCAATAGTAAAAATGCCTTTAGCAACTGGGGAACATTCTACTGTTATCGGTTTTATTGCTGGCGAACTCCATTTTGAAATTCGGCGATCGCAATTACCTTGTGTAATTCCTGGCGATTGCTTGCTGAAACCGATCGATGACGAATCAGGCTACCAACCTGACATTATATGTCTCAATAAAGCACAACTGGCCGAGGAACCCCGTTGGCAGAAAAAATCGGTTATTACTAAGGGAGATTCCGTGCGACTCGCTATAGAGGTTGTCAGTACAAACTGGCAAGATGATTATCTGCGGAAGGTCGGCGACTACGAACTGATGGGTATCCCCGAATACTGGATTGTGGATTATCTCGGTTTAGGTGGTCGGCGGTTTATCGGCAATCCCAAACAACCGACTCTCTCTGTTTACCAACTGGTGGATGGGGAGTATCAGGTAACGCTGTTTACGGGAAACGAGAGGATTGAGTCTTTGGCTTTCCCGGAATTGCAACTGAGCGCCGCAGAGATTTTTGCCGCTAAAACTATTTAAAATGCGAGATGAAGATAAAACCGATCGCCCGTCACCGCATTGCTCGGATTGTGGAAAAGTGGCTGCTCGTTGAGCCACTGTTGCTGGCCACCTGGACCAGTCACGCTTTAGTCTCCGAGCCACGCATTCAAACCATTCGCGTTCAACGGGGCCGGATTGAGTACAATCCGGATTTTATCGAGCAGTTGAGCGATCGCCACCTGGAAGCCATCCTGCGCTTTGAAGCACTACGGATTCTTCTGAAACACCCCTACAGTCGCCGCCAAGCTCACTCCGCGATTAGCTATGCTGCCAGCAATTTAACGCTCCAGGAATATTTGCAAACCGAGCTGCCCTTTCCTCGGGCCCGGGATGTCTTTGGCGATCGCAGCTATGACCAACAATTCTTCGAGTTCTACTACCACAAGCTGCTTGACCAACAGTCCCCCAGTCCGGAGGGGGCAGCCTCTGGAAGCACTAAAGTGCTTACTACGAACGCTGATGCCTCTAGAAGCACTAAAGTGCTTACTACGAACGCTGGATCTGCTCAATCTGAATCATTTGCACCAGCATTGGCAGAGGACTCTGAGCCGACTTCAGACAAGGGCGATCGCCCCCAGATCTCCTAGAAGTCTATACCGACCCAACCCTTAGCGGTGTTGAAAATACTAACCAGTGGGATCGAGATGAATTGTTGAGCGATCGCCTGGACGAGCTAGTGAGAATGGCCCAAGCCAATGACAGTTGGGGCAGCATTGGGGGCAAGTTGCGGGAACAGATTTTAGCGAATCTGCACCCAAAGCTGGACTATCGTGCGGTTTTGCGCAAGTTTCGCACGTCTATCCTCAGCCAACAGCGCAGGCTAACCCGGATGAAACCGAATCGCCGCTATGGGTTCGCCTACATGGGCAGTCGTCGTGACTTTACCACCCGGTTGCTCTTTGCCATTGATGTGAGTGGCTCCATGGGAACCGAAGAGCTGCGGCAGGGGTTTTCGGTGGTGAATCGCTTTTTTAACTACGGCGTGCCCGCGATCGATGTGATTCAATTTGATGCTGAGATTACAACCGATGTGATGACCTTCCGTCGGGCCCAGCGGGAAGTCCAGTTAACGGGACGAGGCGGGACGAATTTTGGCCCTGTTTTGGCCTATCTGGAGGAACATCGGGATTACGATGGCCTGATTATTTACACTGATGGTTATGCCCCTTGCCCCGCGCCGCCCCAGAATCGGCGGACTCGCATTCTGTGGTTGTTTGTGAGCGAGGCGCATTACCGGAGTTGTTATCCCAAGCTACAGCATCTGGGACAAGGGGCTTATCTTAAAGCTAATGCGGCGATTCCTTCGTTAGTATAGGTAAAGCGAGTAAATTGATGTATTCATTGCTAAGGGAGATTTTGCAAATTGATAAAAGAAGCGCGTTGTATCATATGCAAGCGATTTAAGGAGGATTATCATCATGTCAGAAGCAAGACCAAACCGTACTTCCTTACAGCGCGAAGTGCTGTAAATTATTCACTTTTTATTTAAGTCGATATTTTGGAAACATTAAAAGTCACGTTCATTCTTTTAAATTGCTTGTAAGAGTAGGACAGAAAATCGTCTTTTCGTTTTTAGCAAAGCTCTCTAACAAACTTCCACAGCAAATGGCAATCATCTTTCAAAACTTCTTCAAAATACTCTGTTCCTGTCTGTGAAATGATTTTGAATTGTGCATGAGCTGGACTTGGGAAGAAAAGCTTTCTCACCAATCCCTTACTAGATACATGAGCATACCCAATAATCCAAAGTGAGTAGATGACTCCCAAGGCACAATAGCGAGGATTCCGCCAAGTTGGGGGTAAAATTCCAATTGATTCGATCGATGGTTGTTTAAGCGCAGTCGTAATAGGGCTACTTATCCTGACAAATTGGGTTTCACTAATCTTGCCGTTAGCTCGGAACTTGATTGCAGCCACTTGTTTCCACTTGTAAACAGGTGCTTCTAATAACTCATATTGATGAGGAAACATCCAACTTTCGCTATCCATAATTTTAAATGAAGCATCCGTTTCTCTACGGATTTGCTCGCGAAGGGGATTTTTATGCCCAATTAACAGAAAATCAATTCCGCCGACTTGATTGACATCGCCACTAATCAGTTCAATATTCAAATTCATAGATTGGTATTTTGATTATGCCAGGTGCGATCGCCGATCGTGTAGGGTGCGTCTTCTGGGGAGCAATCTATCAATGAATATAGATAATCTTTGCTCCTGCGTAACGCACCAAAACCCTTTGCGGAACAAACCTAGCCACAGCTTGTTCTTTGCCATTGATGTCATGGGGACAGAGGAGCTACAGCAGGGGTTTTCGGTGGTGAATCGCTTTTTAAAATTATAGCGTGCAGGCGATCGATGTGATTCAATTTGATGCGGAGATTACAACCGATGTGATGACCTTCCGTCGCGCCCAGCGGGAAGTCCAGTTAACGGGACGAGGCGGGACGAATTTTGGCCCTGTGCTGGCGTATCTGGAGGAACATCGGGATTATGATGGTCTGATCGTTTACACGCTCTGGTTATGCCCCCTGCCCCGCACCGCCCCAGAATCGGCGGACTCGCATTCTGTGGTTGTTTGTGAGCGAGGCGCATTACCGGAGTTGTTATCCCAATCTACAGCATCTGGGACAAGGGGCCTATCTTAAATGTTCCGCCAGAGAGATGGGAGTAATGTAGATTTTTGTAACAAGTGTGAATTGGGTGAAGCACATCACTGTTCTATGTTATGCTGTCTGTCACCGCTGAATCCGGGCGGTTAACAATTTCGGTGTTTTTCAATAACCAGAGGATAAACTACTATGATTAAAGGAGTTCTTACAGCCAGCGTGGTCGGGATTCTTCTTATGGGTTGTCAGGGTGGTCAGGGTGGTCAGGGTGGTCCGGGTGGTCCGCAGCCAATCACAGAAGCCGAGGTCAACGAGGCGCAGAAAGTTTGGGCTGACGGCATCGTTGCGATCGGCACAGCCTATTCAAATAGTGGCGACTATAAGGCGTTGGCAGCAGAGCATGTAGATACGCTCTACGGCTACGACGAAGGCACCGTCCTCTTCAAGCCGACTAAGGCTGCGACCGATCAGTTTCGCCTCACTGAGGACGAAGCCCTCTCCTATTTCGTTGGCGGGAGCGTGGATGAAGACAAGGGCTTCGCGTTGCAGCCATGGACTGCGGTCCGCTTTGAAAATGCCGACATTATCATTGACACCGACTCTGCTGTTGCCATGGGCAACTACTATTTTAAGGATGCAAAGACCGGTAAGGAAGTGAAGGTGGAGTACACATTTGGGTATGTTCGTGGTGCCGACGGCAATCTCTTGATCAATGTCCACCATTCAGCACTCCCGTACAGAGAGACGAATTGACGGTTTGATTCAATAGTCCGAATCGCCCTCGTGGTAGTTTGGGTTACGCTATCGCTAACCCAACAATCCTACGTCTTTGCTCCACGTGAGTTCGACGGTTGCGATAACCCCTATTTTTGTCGGGCTATGGATACCTGAAACCCCTATGATTGCGTTCAATAGATCCCGAACTCCGAACTCCGAACTCCGAACTCCGAACTCACGTTGCTCCCCTAACCTGCGGTCGGAGCGGATGTGAAGGCGAAAGCATCAGGTTTCGTTGTAAAATGGTCTCACACCGCAGTTGTTATTAAACTAAGCCAGGCTGTCGCCAGTCCGACTCGTCTTCAGAACCGGACGTGAGACTTTCACCTCATCCGGCTCCTTGGTTTTCCTATCCCGGCTTTTCCGGGTGCGGCCTTCTATACTGCCATCCGTTCTCGATTTTTGATGGTGACAATAGTCGTGGAGCAGTTGCAGGTTATCGTAGGTATCCTTACCGCCTAATGACTTCGGCAGGATATGGTCTACTTCCCACTTGTCTCCGTCTATAAAAAGCATTCCGCAGCGTGCGCATTTACCCTTCTGTCTGCTCATGAGCTTAATCACTCTTGGGCTTATCACCGGGCTCTTGCTCAACCTTTTACTCCAGTACACCAGGTTTCCGTCCATTGGGCTGGCTGTTCCTTTCACTTTTACGTGCCGTACCATTGCCGTTTCGGAGTGCCGGATTAGTTTTGCCCCTTTCTTGTCCATGAAATTCCAATGTCTGTCGCCTTCGACCTTCCAGTACTTCTTAAATATCCATCTTCCATTTTTGTTTGGATGCCTTCTTTTCGCCCATTTCCATGTTATTTCCCACAGGTAGTTATCCAGTTCCCCAAATACCTCCTTGCTCACCACCGTTCTGTAGTAGTTGCTCCACCCCCTTATGATTGGGTTCAGTTTGCTTATCAGTGCTGCCTGTGGCGCGGCTTTGTGACTATCTACTACCGCCTTCAACTTTTCTTTGTGGGTTTTAATGGATTTGGTGCTGGGTTTTATTAGAGTCAAGTACCCTTTCCCATTTTTTCCACTTCGGTGTTTCGATACCTCATATTGTCTGACATTGAACCCTAGGAAATCGAATCCTGGGCCGTCTCCTCTTAAGGTATGCGTTATCCGCGTCTTTTCGGGTTTTAACTCTAATCCTATACCCGCTAACCACTTGTTGATGATTTCCTTAGCTGCCTCAATTACCTCTTGGTTCTTGTGCATTATTACGAAATCATCTGCATACCGCACTACTCCTAGTTCTCTCTGACTTACTATCCTATCCGGCACAATCTTCCTTACCTCTGTTTCCATACCATGTAATGCAATGTTTGCCAGCAGAGGGGATATTACTCCACCCTGTGGCGTTCCTGCATACGTGGGTTGATAGGTGTGCCTGTCCATCACCCCGGCTTTTAACCATTCCCGGATTTTCCTCCGTATAGGTGCGGAATTATTCAGTTTTTCGAGCAGTGCTTTGTGGTTTATTCGATCGAAGCACTTCGCAATATCTGCATCCAACACCCATTTGGGTTTTTTGTTGATGCTTGTAAATATTGCCTCGATCGCATCATGGCATCCTCGCCCTGGTCTGAACCCATAGGAGTTCGCCTCAAACACCGCTTCCCATTCGGGCTCTAGTGCTGTCTTGATTACTCCCTGTAGGGCCCTATCATATATTGTGGGTATTCCCAGTGGCCTCTTTTCGTCTCTCCCGGGCTTAGGTATCCACACCCTACGGGTTGGTTTGACTTTCTTCCCGTCGTTGACTCTAAGTTGCCCTATCAGCGGCTGTCTTTCGGAAGGCTTGAGAGCGACTACGCCATCCACCCCTGCCGTTTTCTTGCCCTGATTTTGCTGGGTTACTTGTCGTACCGCGATCATCTTTGCAGACCATGACCTTGTGAGTAATCCCTGGAGTCTACGTACTAGCTTCTTATCTCCTCGTTGGGCCGCTCTGTAGATACGCTTTTGCAGCTTGAATACTGTCCGCTCTAGCTTGCGCCAGGGAACGGCATTCCAGTCATATACTTTCCTTGCGGACGTACACCGTGACATATTGACTGCTACTAACCTCCACACTTTTGGTTAACCATGAGGGCGTCAGCTCTATCCTGCTCATTACGGGCAGTCATTTGCTTCTCCACTCAATCTCTCCCAGTTGCGACCTGCTAATGATTTGCAGATGTTGCGCCTCTGGTGGCTACTCAGCTCACGACCTCACTGAGAGTACATCAACTGGTTTACTTCGTTCCTGTAGATGATTGGTTGTGACCTTAGAGAGTGTCCATACGCCGGGTTTCTGGTCAGTGCTTGTTGGTCAGTTAGATACCTGCCAGCGACCTGTATCCTTTCCCTTTTGGGCCAGTGTGTAAGCCTTATTCCACTGGTTCGTAGTTACGACGCTGCGACACTTCGCTTTCGCTCCTCATAGCCACTTGCTTGACGTTGACCAGCTTAGGCTGCCAGCCAGTGCGTCAAATCATCCCGCTTTACAGGTTGATGCCATCGCGACTGTAGGGATGATGCTTTCACTCCCGCACCTGGAGGGGGGGACTTGCACCCCCATCATCTCTGGGTTTCACCGGTCCTTTCCCGTGTTACCACCGGCTGGTCGGCTGACCCTACAAGTTGTCGGGGCTCATGAAACCCCGCTAGTGGTCTCAGTTCTGTGGCTTGTGACACGTCACTTACAATTGAACTTTTGCACTAAACGAATCGCACATCCCAATCTACAACAGCATCTGAGGCAAGGGGCTTATATTAAATGTTCTGCTAGAGAGATGCCATTCATCAGAAGTTTGTAGATTTTTGTAACGATTGTGGATTAGAGGTGCGATAGACAATAATTTGAGTTATACTATTATCAGTTGCTAGACCAACAGTCCCCCACGGGGCAAACACCAAGTCCGGCTTCCCAAACCCCAAACGTTGGATTCCCAGCAGCGGGTTGAGAGACTGGCGAAAAGGGACTGATATCAAACGGTCCGCCAGAGAGATACCCAATCCAGTCATCAGAAATTTGTAGATTTTTGTAACGATTGTGGATTAGAGGTGCGATAGACAATAATTTGAGTTATACTATTACCAGTAGCTCGACCAACAGTCCCCCACGGGGCAAACCCCCAGTCCGGCTTCCCAAACCCCAAACGTTGGATTCCCAGCAGCGGGTTGAGAGACCGGCGAAAAGGGGCTGATATCAAACGGTCGTAATTGCTCAAGATCTTGGTGGTGAAGGAATATGGGTACTGCCGGTACTGCATAGGTAATTGCTCAAGATCTTGGTGGTGAAGGAATATGGGTACTGCCGGTACTGCATAGTTACTCGGGCCATCGGACTGGAGTGAACAGCCCTTGTACTGCCTCGGAATGCCTAACAGGACAAGAGCAATTTTTGAGGAGCGAAAACTTCTCAAATGCTTACGGGGTGGGGGGTTTTGACCTCGAAGTGGTGAGTCGGCAGCCGAGCGCCCGAATATGCAGTTGAGATGCGCGACAGCTGATTTTTTTCAAAATCCCGCGCCCAGGGTTGACAAATTCGATAAATAAGTAGTAAGTTGGAAGACATGACTAAGAATTGGCTTGCTGACCTCGACCAAGACACAGAGAATCTCGACCCAAAAAGTCGGGAAGTTTTGCAGCGGTTACTCAATTACCTAGAAGACCTATACAGCCAAAACCTTGAATTGAAAGCTGACAATCAACGATTGAGAGATGAAATAGCCGCGCTCAAAGGGCACAAGGGAAAACCTGACATCAAACCTCAAGCCAAAGCTGATACTTCTAAAGCTGATACTTCTGCGGAGGCCAAACCAGAGCAGCCCAATAGTCGAGAGCGAAAAAAGAAAAAACCGAAAACCCCCCCCAGGAACGTCGCCAACTTATTCATATTGACAGAGAAGAGGTTATCAAACTGGCTCGGAGTAACTTGCCGTCAGATATCACCCATAGAGGCTACCGAGAAGTAACAATTCAAAATATTATATTTAAAACAGACACGGTTATTTATCGACTAGAAAGACTCTATTCACCTAGTACGGAGAAATTTTACGAAGCCCAGTTGCCGCAAGGATTAAAAGGCAAATCTTACGGGAGTGAACTCGAAGCATTTGTTCTCACTTTGTATTATCAGTTACGAGTGCCAGAAGAAAAGATTCTTAAATTGTTGCCGTCTCAGGGAATAGTAATCTCGGCGGGAAAAATATCTAACTTAATAACTCGGCAATATTTAAGAGAATTTACTGAAGAACGAAATGCTATTTTAGAAGCGGGACTGGGCAGTACCAGTTATCACCAAATTGATGATACGGGGATGCGGGTTAATGGGAAAAATTGCTATGTATTCACACTCTGCAATCCTTACTATAGCAGTTTTTTTACCAGAGAGCGCAAAAACTCTGAAACAGTTCTCCAAATGTTAAACGAATTGCAGTTGGATCCAACTGAATTAGCAGTTGTTCAATCAGATGATTTAGTTGACAGTATTTTGCCTGACAAGAAGAAAAAGCAGCTCGGGGACTACATAGATATTTTGGTGGCTGATGACGCGGGACAATTTCACAACCAGACGAACCATCGTAGTTTATGCTGGATTCATGAAGGACGACACTACGAAAAGCTGACTCCTCTGGTTCCCTCTCATCAAAAAAGCCTGGCACAATTTCTCTCTTATTTTTGGATTTACTATTATCAACTCAAAGCCTATCAACAGCAAAGCACAGAAGAGCAGCGACAACAAAAACTGTTGCTTGAAACCGAATTTGACAAATTGTTTTCCCGTCAAACCGGATACAGTGCTTTAGATCATAGAATTGATTTAACAAAACAGAAGAAGCCTTATTTACTATTAGTTCTAGATTTTCCTGAAGTTCCTCTTGACAATAATGAGGCAGAGCGGACAGTCCGGGAGTATGTGATTAAGCGCAAAATCTCCAATGGAACCCGCACTCTACAGGGGACTCAGGCGTGGGAAGTGTTTTTGGCTCTGGTTGACACCTGCCGCAAAAACGGAGTGAATTTTTATTCGTACATTAAGGATCGAATTTCCAAATCTTTCAAGATGCCAGCGTTGTCCACGCTAATTCAACAGATGCAGCCGCCAAAACCAACATAAACATAAACCATTGACTCCAAGTCTCGCTTGTGTAGTTTCCACCTAAGCACCAAGGGTGTTACAGCTCCTTGTTATAAAGGACAGACTCATTAAGTGCGACATCAGCTCCTGTTTAAAAAGCTGCAGGAGCTACTCTCGTGTGGAAATCACTCCCCACCAACATATTGAGCAACTTCTTATTATAAGTTTACTATGGAGCTAAAGTCCTATGTCTGAATTCATGAATCATAATCAAACGGTTGAACTAACCAGTAGCGCTTATGAATTAGCTCTAAGATTGCAGGCTCATCCCAATATATCAGCTCGTGTTTTATCTATTTTAGCTCTTGTTGAAAATCCGGATGATAATTGTGAAACAGCGAGCGGTGCGGAATTAGAAGTTGTCTCGGAACTCCAAAAACTGGGAAATGATGCTCTTCAAGATTGGGCCAATTCCCAAGAGAAAAAAAAAGCCTTAGCTTGTGAGAAATCTCCCTTGATGCGCCGTCAGAGAAAAAAGCAACTATATTGGTATAGCCTGTTCGGAACTATCCAAGTTATAGAACAAATATTTATTTGCGTAAAAACGGAAAAAGTATTTAGACCGTTTTCATCATCTGCCCAAATACATTGTCGAGGTTATTCTTTACCATTACAACGAGCAATTACTGATTTGGGAGCCGATGTATCTTTTGGAAAAATCCCTGAAAAGCTCAAAGAACATTACGGTATAACTGTACCGATTAGTTCGGCACAAGCGATTACTCAAAAACATGCACATGCGGTTAAAACATCTCAAATTTTAGCATCCGAAATCCCCGATAGAGATGGAGTAGATCAGATAATTACAGAAATGGATGGCACGATGATTCCAATTGTGAACACGACGCCAGCAACCGATGATGTTCAAATTGTCGATCGCCGAAAAAACCGAAAGCTTAGTTGGAAAGAAGCTCGCCTATCACTTGTGGAAATTCCTGGCCAAAAACAGTCACTTATTGGAGGTACAGTAGGTACTGTTAATGATGCAGGAAACCAATTACTGCATAGTGCAATTCGGGCTGGTATAGGTAGCAATACTAAAGTTCATGCCATTGGAGATGGAGCCAGTTGGATTGTTAATCAGGTAAGGCGCTTGTTTGGAGAACGTGCTAGCTATCTAATAGATTTTTATCATCTGTGTGAATATTTAGCCGCCGCTGCTCCTGGAAATGAACAGCAACAAAAAAAATGGTTGAAACAACAAAAGCAAGATCTCAAAAAAAATCAGCTCCTCAAAGTATTAAAGAATTTATCAACTCGTATGGAACCAGAACATCTAGCTGATAAATTTGCTCCCGTCCGAGTTGGTACACGATACATAAAAAACCGGCTTGAATACTTAGACTACAAAAGTGCTATTGATGCTGATTTACCAATTGGCTCTGGAAAAATTGAGAGCCTTCCTACACCAGAGATCCGCAAGCAACTGGTGGAAGTCTATCGAGAGGATATCCTGATCGCGCAGCGTGGCGCCAGCCATAACTCCAGGATGCGAATGGCTGGCGCCACGCTGCGCGAACGGGCGCGACCTGTTAAAATGGCTAGAAGTTGATTATTAACCTGAGGAGAAATTGTAACATGATTCGCGAGACAACAAAGAAAGCAATTAAAAGAGGGTTATCATTTTTCGGTTACAAATTGGAGCGATTAGATTCAATTTCATCCATCACCCAAATTTTACGAGACACCCTCGATAGCCATAAAAACGTACCAAAACTTAAGACTGATGATGTATTTCTTGTTTCTTATCCTAGGTCAGGAAACACTTGGGTAAAAAATATCATCGCTCACATTTTATATCCGCACGAGCGCATATATTCGCTAAATTATTTAGCTCGGCTAGTACCAGAGATTCATGAGATCGATAGTGACAATGAATATAGCAATCCTAGAGTCATTAAAACTCATAGATCCTTTCCCTTTAGACAGGAAAGAGAAAATTCAGCTCTCTATTCCCAAGTTATATATATCGTCAGACATCCCTTCGATGTGATTCGTTCGTTACACTATTTTAATAGTTACCTAAACCCAAAACAGACAATTGATCAAACCGTGTGTAAGGTAACTATGGGAGGGAATAAATTGGGTTCGTGGCAAGATCATGTTTTGTCATGGAAACTGGCGGAAAAAAATGCCCAGATGCTCTTAATTCGCTATGAAGATATGAGTAAAAAAAGAAGTTGCTCAATATGTTGGTGGGGAGTGATTTCCACACGAGAGTAGCTCCTGCAGCTTTTTAAACAGGAGCTGATGTCGCACTTAATGAGTCTGTCCTTTATAACAAGGAGCTGTAACACCCTTGGTGCTTAGGTGGAAACTACACAAGCGAGACTTGGAGTCAATGGTTTATGTTTATGTTGGTTTTGGCGGCTGCATCTGTTGAATTAGCGTGGACAACGCTGGCATCTTGAAAGATTTGGAAATTCGATCCTTAATGTACGAATAAAAATTCACTCCGTTTTTGCGGCAGGTGTCAACCAGAGCCAAAAACACTTCCCACGCCTGAGTCCCCTGTAGAGTGCGGGTTCCATTGGAGATTTTGCGCTTAATCACATACTCCCGGACTGTCCGCTCTGCCTCATTATTGTCAAGAGGAACTTCAGGAAAATCTAGAACTAATAGTAAATAAGGCTTCTTCTGTTTTGTTAAATCAATTCTATGATCTAAAGCACTGTATCCGGTTTGACGGGAAAACAATTTGTCAAATTCGGTTTCAAGCAACAGTTTTTGTTGTCGCTGCTCTTCTGTGCTTTGCTGTTGATAGGCTTTGAGTTGATAATAGTAAATCCAAAAATAAGAGAGAAATTGTGCCAGGCTTTTTTGATGAGAGGGAACCAGAGGAGTCAGCTTTTCGTAGTGTCGTCCTTCATGAATCCAGCATAAACTACGATGGTTCGTCTGGTTGTGAAATTGTCCCGCGTCATCAGCCACCAAAATATCTATGTAGTCCCCGAGCTGCTTTTTCTTCTTGTCAGGCAAAATACTGTCAACTAAATCATCTGATTGAACAACTGCTAATTCAGTTGGATCCAACTGCAATTCGTTTAACATTTGGAGAACTGTTTCAGAGTTTTTGCGCTCTCTGGTAAAAAAACTGCTATAGTAAGGATTGCAGAGTGTGAATACATAGCAATTTTTCCCATTAACCCGCATCCCCGTATCATCAATTTGGTGATAACTGGTACTGCCCAGTCCCGCTTCTAAAATAGCATTTCGTTCTTCAGTAAATTCTCTTAAATATTGCCGAGTTATTAAGTTAGATATTTTTCCCGCCGAGATTACTATTCCCTGAGACGGCAACAATTTAAGAATCTTTTCTTCTGGCACTCGTAACTGATAATACAAAGTGAGAACAAATGCTTCGAGTTCACTCCCGTAAGATTTGCCTTTTAATCCTTGCGGCAACTGGGCTTCGTAAAATTTCTCCGTACTAGGTGAATAGAGTCTTTCTAGTCGATAAATAACCGTGTCTGTTTTAAATATAATATTTTGAATTGTTACTTCTCGGTAGCCTCTATGGGTGATATCTGACGGCAAGTTACTCCGAGCCAGTTTGATAACCTCTTCTCTGTCAATATGAATAAGTTGGCGACGTTCCTGGGGGGGGTTTTCGGTTTTTTCTTTTTTCGCTCTCGACTATTGGGCTGCTCTGGTTTGGCCTCCGCAGAAGTATCAGCTTTAGAAGTATCAGCTTTGGCTTGAGGTTTGATGTCAGGTTTTCCCTTGTGCCCTTTGAGCGCGGCTATTTCATCTCTCAATCGTTGATTGTCAGCTTTCAATTCAAGGTTTTGGCTGTATAGGTCTTCTAGGTAATTGAGTAACCGCTGCAAAACTTCCCGACTTTTTGGGTCGAGATTCTCTGTGTCTTGGTCGAGGTCAGCAAGCCAATTCTTAGTCATGTCTTCCAACTTACTACTTATTTATCGAATTTGTCAACCCTGGGCGCGGGATTTTGAAAAAAATCAGCTGTCGCGCATCTCAACTGCATATTCGGGCGCTCGGCTGCCGACTCACCACTTCGAGGTCAAAACCCCCCACCCCGTAAGCATTTGAGAAGTTTTCGCTCCTCAAAAATTGCTCTTGTCCTGTTAGGCATTCCGAGGCAGTACAAGGGCTGTTCACTCCAGTCCGATGGCCCGAGTAACTATGCAGTACCGGCAGTACCCATATTCCTTCACCACCAAGATCTTGAGCAATTACTAAAAAAACCACTGACGAGATCATGAAAATTGCTAAGTTCCTGGGAGTAACGCTGACGGTGGAAGAGGCTGAAGTGATCCGGGAAAAGTCTTCCATTAAGGCGATGATCGAGATGGAAAAGAGGGGAACGAGAAGACCAGGTTTAGAGTTTGTCAGACGCCAAGAACATAGAAGAATTCTCAAACAGGATCTGACTCCGGAAATTAAAGACTTTATTACAGAGCAGTGTGGATATGCCATGAGCTTGTTTGATTACAGCACAGATCGAGGTAGTGATAAACATGTAGTGATGTGATGGCTAGTCTGTCCCAATAGGTGTGGGGATGTGGCATTTTCAATTTTTCGGCTGGGACGTCAATGCCTGAAATATCGTTATTTGACTTGCCGTTGGATGCCACTATTGCGATCTCCGTCTGAGCTTTCTTGTGCTAACATCACTACTTGTGACCCACTACTCCGCAATCATCCACGGAGCGGCAACTGAGGCTGGCGCTGTTGGGCTTGCAACTGCTCAGATACCAGGTGATAGATTTGTCCTTGGTGCAATTCAGATTGATATGATCATTCAACTTGGGCAAGAATATGGAAAACGAATAGATAGAGCGGCTGCTCTTGGAATATTAGAATCACAGTTGGCCACACTTGTTGGGGTTGAATGTTTTAATCAATTGGTTAAATACATTCCGGGAATTGGAAATGTTGCTAATATGTCGGTGGCATCTTCCATCACTGAAGCGTTGGGATGGGCTGCTGTGAAAATCTTTGAGAGGTAAATCGAGATATTGAGGTAGTGAGACCGCTAATCTCGTAGGATTCCTTAGCAGCAGCGTCACCCATTGTCCCATTTAGTTTGTAGAAGGCGATCGCCGCTTCGTAGTGCGATCGCCCATCGTGTAGGGTGCGTTAGCAGGGGAGAAATCTATCAATGAATATAGATAATCTTTGCTCCTGCGTAACGCACCAAAACCCTTTGCCGAACCAACCGCCCTGTGCTGAACCGAACAGCTTGGCGATCGCTTTGGCTCTCCCGAAAAATTCGTACCCGTCCCTGAACTTATCAGAGCATGAGGTGTTTACCTAGTGCGATCGCAGACATTTGGTTTTGCGATCGCTTGCTATACTCCCACTAAAGACAGATAGCGTTTCATTGCCCAATACTCGCGATCGCCATCATGATTCCCTATTTCTCAGTACCAAACTGTGAGGCGATCTCGTAACGCACCGCAAGCTCACCTTTTTTTGATTACTATGGAAGGAGAGGTACTATCAAATGATTAATCCTAAATCCGGCATTCGGTCGATGACCAACCAGCAACTACGAGCATACTTTCGAGAAACACAAGATGAAGCAGCCTTTCGGGAAATCTTACGTCGAGGACTTGACGAAAAAGATAAAGCTGCTGCTTGTGCGTTCAAAGCGTGGCAAGAGGAACGATCTGCGACATCTTGAGTGCGATCGCGGCTGACGCTAACCTGTCGATCGGCAGCGAGGAAAGGGAGGTTGGATGTACTTCTGAGGCACGGCTCAACACGACAGCCACCTCTCCATGTAAAATGCAGATCGCTAGTAGTTTTTATTGCAGGAGTATAGTTATGGAGCGATCGACAGCCCTACTACAAGCCAAAGCATTGAGTATTGACGATCGCATCTGGTTAGTTCAAGCCCTATGGGACAGCATCAGTGCCGAACCAGAGCAGCTTCAGCTCACAGAAGCACAGCAGCAAGAACTGTCTGTTGCCACCAGAACTGCTCGCCGAGTTGGAAAATGCTATATTATGTAGCGATCCCGATCGCGCTGCGCGCGGGCGATCGCCCTTATGGGTACTCACCATGAGACCTTAGCCCAGGAAATGTCAGCGCGGTGTCTTCCGCATGCTCTTGTCCTTCAGGACAAGAGCATGCGGAAGACGCCGATGGCTTATAATTTTGCCTATAATGAAATCTTAAGTTTAATTGCCAAAGTTCGGGAATTGAAAATTGAACATTGAAAATTGGTAAGTGCATTGGTAAACTGAATCATGTAAACTTTTGTAAAGATTTGTGAAATGGCTGAAACCCTCTTCCAGAAAGAGGTACAGCTCAGTTGACATTCCAACTTCACAAACTACGAACTACGAACTACGAACTACTTATGGGTATGACACGAACAACAAACCAAGTGCAGACAAAATTACAGCATGACTCATCTTACCAGGTGATCGTCGCCACTGATGTTCACAAATGGTACAGTAATAAATTTCACGCCCTGAGGGGTGTCAGTTTATCGGTGCGGCGGGGGGAAGTAGTAGTAATCATGGGACCGAGTGGTTCTGGGAAATCGACCTTTATCCGCACCTTTAATGCTTTGGAGGAATTCCAGAAGGGTTCTATAGTTATAGATGGGATTAACCTATCCCACGACCTGAAGAATATAGAAGAGATTAGGCGGGAAGTAGGGATGGTGTTTCAGCAGTTTAACCTGTTTCCCCACCTGACGATCCTGCAAAATGTCACCTTGGCTCCCATCTGGGTGCGTCGCTGGCCCCAGGCCAAGGCCGAAGAGAAGGCCATGCAACTGTTGGAAAGGGTCGGGATCCTGGAGCAGGCCCAGAAGTATCCCGGTCAACTGTCGGGGGGTCAGCAGCAACGGGTGGCGATCGCCCGGGCCTTGGCAATGGAACCGAAGATCATGCTATTTGACGAACCCACCTCGGCACTGGACCCAGAGATGGTGCGGGAAGTATTGGACGTGATGCGCACCCTGGCCAATTCCGGGATGACAATGGTAGTCGTCACCCATGAAGTAGGGTTTGCTCGGGAAGTGGCCGATCGGATCGTGCTGATGGCGGATGGTCTGTTAGTAGAAGATGGGACGCCAGATGAATTTTTCAACAACCCCAAGGAGGAGCGCACCCAGAAGTTCCTGTCCCAAATTCTTGATTAATCAGTGCAGACTAGGTGAAACGCTGCCCGATCTTCCATCCGCACCAGTCACTAAGCTGCTGTCCGACTGGGGACTGCCTTCAACCGTGGGTGGCGCTTCCGGAAGGGACTGGGGTGTATCGCCAGATGGGATGCTGGGCTGCCTGCGCGATTCTATGATCCCTAACATGATACTGTAACCCACGTAGGCGGGAATAATTATACAAGCCGCTATGGCGATCGAGCCTACCCATTGAGGCAGTTTCATACTCGGGCCGTAGTGGCAGCGATAAGGATCGATAGGTCGAGGTCCAGGTGCGATCGGCTGACGGGATGCCCGAGACCGCTGAAAGCGTACCCGCTGATTATCGAGTTTTTCTAGCAATACCCAGCCCGCATATTCCTCTTCTCGACATAACTTGCGAAAAACCTTGGGGTCTCGAAATAGGTCGCTGCTGGCGCGGACAATCTTATATTCCCAGTCTCCGGTTTGGGGAGCCGTATAAGGGGCCTTCTTGGCGGAGCCGTTGACTTGCGGCTGCGGTTGTTGGGCCCTATTAGATTCATATTCCTTCAAAACTTCTTCCTCCTCCACCTGATTTTGCTTGGCAAGTAATAGTTGCCGCCTGTATAACCAGTTGCTAGTTAACAGAGCTTCTAGACCCAGGCTACCGATAAATAAGCTGTATACCACGAATTCAAGCATAAAACTGTTGTTAGTCTTTCTTCATTGTTTTAATTGTAAGTAGCCTGTAAGCAAAAAATCGTTCCCTAGCTGGGTGAGTTGCAGTCTCCTTAAGGGTAAAGCTTGAGTCATGGCCGTGAACCCCAAATCTCCTACTGGCGAGGGGGCCCCTGTGCCGCCAATGATTTTCGGGGCGATGAATGCGGCAATCTTTTGCACTGCACCGTCCGCGATCGCCTGGGCGGCCAGTGTACCCCCACATTCCCACAAAACTGAGAGGAAATTCCGTTCATAGAGATGGGCCATTACCTGAGTTGGGCTGAGATCGGAAAGTTCTACAACTTCGACTCCCTGTTTTTGTAGCTTCTGCTGCATATCCCGATTGGCCCCTAATGTAGTAAAGACTACAGTCGGAGCTACTGCCGTATCCCACAGCTGCGCTGCTGCGGGCAAGTCCAACTGCCGAGACATTACTACCCGCAAAGGATTGCGATCGCTCGCCCCATGGGTTGTCAGTTGGGGGTTATCCTGACGCACCGTATTGCCACCAACTATAACCGCATCGCTAGTCGATCGCAACTGATGCACCCATTTTCTCGCTTCCACCCCTGTCACCCAGGTACTGTGACCCTGGGTTGTCGCAATCTTGCCGTCCAGGGTCATGGCATATTTTAGGATCCCAAAGGGACGCTGGTAAAGAATCCGATGGATAAATGCCTCATTCAGCTGCTGGCAAGCATCCTCTTCTACACCCACTAGGACCTGAATGCCAGCGGCACGTAACCTTTCTATGCCAGTTCCAGATACCCGGCGATCGGGGTCGATCGTGCCCACTACCACTTTACTGACTCCAGCAGCAATCAAAGCTTCCGTACAGGGAGGCGTGCGTCCGTAGTGATTGCAAGGTTCCAGGTTCACATAGACTGTTGCCCCCCGGGCATGTTCTCCAGCATCCCGTAAGGCAAACACTTCGGCATGGGGTTCCCCTGCCTGGGGATGAAAGCCTTCTGAGATTATCCGATCATCTTTACATATTACACAACCCACCAAGGGATTGGGAGCTGTCCGTCCCCAAGCCCGACGAGCGAGTTCGATACACCGGTGCATCATTAACTGGTCAAGGGTCTGGTTGTTTTTCGGGTCGGGCGGTTCTACCGTTCCGGAAAAATCGGTCATAAGCGATTCAAAATTCTCTCATTCCCAATTGCCAAAGCAATTTATGAACATTGCTCTGGGCTTTTCTCTTGATGAAAATATAATGCATAACAGCTTAACGAGTGAGAGTTCTTCAAGCTGCTTGCAGTTTAATCTGTCTCAAGCGTAAATCAATTTGGCCAAAAAAATCCCCTAGCAGGCAGTGGCGCTAAGGGAAAGCATCAGGGTACACAATTAATCCTTTTCTGGAGGGATTTTGCATATCCGGAAAAATCCCCAGAAACGGGCAGGCTATGGCTGCGCCACGCTGCGCGATGGGATTAGGAGAGAACAAATGTCATGTTCACAACAAATCACGTTAGGGCCATAACCCTAAGCAAAGCAGCCAGGAAATTCCTGACTCACGGGCGGGAGTTTCCAACCGCCCTGCTCTCCTCTCCGCGTGAGAGGATGCGCCGCTGGGGGCGATCGCTGAATCCTTGTCCAGTTATTACTGCATCTGACGGTTCAGAATAGCACTCAATTCGCCATTATTACCGGGCCAGCTAGGTTGAAGAGGCAGCCAAATGCAAGTTATGCAAGGTGTGAATGGCGTTTGCGATCTCTTCAATCTTTTGATGAGTGCCAACCAGGGCAATAATCATCCGCCGGTTTTTGTTTAATTTTTGGCTCGGGATTAGAGCACCTAAGATTATTATGTCTCTTTGGCGATATTTTGAGATTATATAATCTGAATTATAAATGATATATTTACAGCGCCATATATACTCCTAGAGAGTCTGCTGTCTACTGCTGCTGTTAAGGGCCCTGTATTAAACTTTCCTGCAAACTACTGTAATCAACAGATTTCAAAAATCCGATCGCGCAGCGTGGCGCAGCCATGAAAAATATGCTGGTTAAGCGCGAGGTTATATAAACGATCGGAGGACAGAAACCCCGTTTCTAGACCGACGGGCAAGAGGTAAGATTAAAAGTATTAGCGAGAAACCTGGTCCATCGGTGAATGCCGATTTGGGGGCAAGGATAAAAAACCCCTCGATCTTCATATCGTTAATAGATGAAAATACAAATCAAGAGAGAAGATGTAACTAAAGTCATGACCGAACAAAAAGGCCAGTAGATTGATGGGAAGCGATCGGGGTTGAGGCGGGTGGGTGGTTGCGGACGCGATCGGGGAACTATTCATGCTGTAAAATAGGCGAGGCATGGCTGCGCTCCCGTGAGGGATACGGAAAGCCGGTTGTTAGCACTCCTGCACTGCCTATAGGGGAAAACCGGTTTTCTGGACTAAGGGTTTCTCTTGTGGCCAAAAAAACTCCCCCAACCAAAGGGCTGGAGGAGTATCAGGGTACACAATCAATCATTTTCTTCAGGGGATGATGAGGATCCGGAAAAAGGGCTGATGATTTTATCTGGCAATATGGTCCGATGGGATGGCGACTGTGACAGAAAAAAAATCCCCCAGCCCTAGGGACTGGAGGAGTATCATCAGGGTGCATCTAAGCTTTTTCAGAGGGGGCTTCTCGGGATCCGGAAAGATAGCTGATGTTTTTGGACGGCAAAAAAAAATCCCCAGCCCTAGGGACTGGAGGAGTATCATCAGGGTGCATCTAAGCTTTTTCAGGGGGGGCTTCTCGGGATCCGGAAAAAGAGAGATAATGTAGGGTGGGCACCGCCCACCAGTTGCCCAGAAAGGAGATTTATGGAGAAAACGGGTTGCACTGAGGTTTGTAGTCCTCACTACAAACCTCAGAAAAATCGGATACCAGAAATGATTGATTATTGCTATATGCCCAAGCTGGCCCGATCGCCTCTTTAATGGCCGCCGAGTCAGCAGTTAGCACATTCACCAGGAGAAGTCACTGAAGATGATTGACCTTTATACCTTCGGGACGCCGATCGCGCAGCGTGGCGCAGCCATACGGGCGCAAAGCTTCGATCATGCTGGAGGAAGTTCCACTTCCTTACAATGTCCATAAGATTGATATTTCCAAAGGCGAACAGTTTACTCCGGAGTTCGTGGCGATTAATCCTAATAGCAAGATTCCGGCGATAATCGACCGGTGAGGGATAACTGTGTTTGAGTCGGGTGCGATCCTGATCTATCTGGCGGAAAAAACGGGAAAATTACTCCCCACTCACCAAAAAGATCGCTTTCATGTGATAGAATGGTTGATGTTGCAGATGGGAGGTGTGGGCCCGATGTTTGGTCAGCTTAGTCATTTTAAGCGCTTTGCTACTGAACAGATTCCTTATGCGATCGCCCGCTATGAAAAGGAGACCCTGCGACTCTATTCTGTCTTGGATACGCAGTTATCTGGACATGAGTTTGTCTGCGGCGGGGATTATTCGATCGCGGATATTGCGATTTATCCTTGGGTTGCTGTCTATGAGTTTGTGGGTTTAACTCTGGATAATCATCGAAATTTGAAACGCTGGATGGAAGCGGTTCAGCAGCGTCCGGCGGTGCAGCGGGGCATGGCCGTGCCCTAATCTATTCCGGGCAAACACTAAAGTGTTTACTACGAACGCTGGCAAACACTAAAGTGTTTACGGACAACATGCGGTCACCGGTTGACTTGTCGATATCTGCTACTATTGCAAGGCTGCCAACACCCGATCGTGAATCGTGCCATTGCTGACCACCACGCCCCGGTTATGCATCATCTTGACTCCATCAGCAAAATTTAGGGGTAACCCAAGCATATCGGTGACGCGGCCACCCGCTTCTTCGACCACGATCGCGCCAGCGGCATGGTCCCAAATATTCTCCCGGTAGTCGGGATGCTTGGGAGAGGGCAGGCGCAGATAGAGGGCAGCTTGTCCGGATGCAACTATACCATACTTAGCCTGGGAGTCAACCCGCACAGAAGGCTGGGTAATGCCTGCGGCCTGGGCGACCCGATTTTGTCGGGACTGGTCTCCATGGGCTGATTCTACACTTTCGACAAAGCGTAAAGAAGCCAGATCGTCCGCCTGGACAACGCGAATTTTTTGTTCTTGGCCGCCAGCAAGGGGCATCATCGTCGCCCCCTGGCCGCGCACTGCTACAAATAGCATCCCGGGTTCTGGGCCCGACCCGGGCAGGCCGGACAGGCCATGACTCCCACCTTCACCTGGCCATCTTCCACGAGGGCGATCGCGACTGCATATTGGTCTTGACGCAGAAAACCTTTTGTACCATCGATCGGGTCCAAGGTCCAATAGCGGGGGAAACCGTGCCATTGCCGCGATCGATCCAGGCTGAGATTTTTTCTGGGGTAGCATCGGGTATCAATTCCTGCACGTAGTTTGCGACCGAGATCGAAGTTTCTACCATTTCCGGTTGCCGCAGTTCCGTAGCATCTTCTTCACCCACGACTGGGTCATGGGGAAACGCCTCTCCTAGGGCTTTGCAGATTACTGCTTGGGAGCCATAATCAGCTACAGTGACCGGGCTTTTGTCCTTCTTTTCCATCGCTACGGGAATATCTCGGCGCACTTGCTGGCATAGTTTTGCAGCTACTATTGCTGCGGAGATGGCAACTTGTTTTTCGCGATCGTATGACATGGTAAATTTTGTCAGTGGTTAGTTGTCAGTGGTTAGTTGTCAGTGGTTATACTGCGAAGGATCGGTCCGCGGACTTTCGTTTCCGGAGCTTTCGTTTCCAGAGACACTCACCCATGTCGTTGCCGAGTTGGCGAACGACAGGGTAAGTGCTCTTGGAAACGAACCACCCATGTTGTGCGCTGGATGCGACACAACATGGTGGGTGCTCCCGGAAACGACCGAAAAATCGGGAACTGCGCGATCTCCAGCAGCCAATATGCCATTGCGAGGGGGTCCAATTGAGAGATCCTCGTGCGAAAGGAAGTAGGGGTCAAAAGTTGAAGCATGCCACAGTTACTGCTTTGGCCGCCCCTCTCGCAATGACACCGACTTCAACATTTTTGCGCAAGTCGAGCGCTTTCAAAGTATAGTTGTCAGTGGTTAGTGGTTGGTGGTTAGTTGTCAGCAGTGGTTAGCGGACAATTTACAACTTTACAACTTACCACCTCCAACTCAACCAATTAGCCATTTTAGCAGTTTCAGTTTCCCTTGGTAGGGAGGGTATCTCACATCCAAGTCTAGCAGGAAAGACCTAGTCAAGACCGTCTTGTAATGGGAAAAAGTATTAAAACTGGCCTTACCGTGATAACTACCAAACCCGCTATTCCCGACGCCGCCAAATGGCAGTTCCGAGACGCCATATTGCATCATCGTGTCGTTCAGACAAACACCGCCAGATGAAGTCTGCTGCAAAACCATTTGTTGATAGGTTTTATTCCGGGAGAACAGATAGAGGGCCAGGGGTTTTGGTCTAGCATTTATTTGGGCGATCGCCTCTTCTCTGCTAGTATATTCCAGCACGGGCAAAATCGGTCCAAAGATTTCTTCTTGCATTACCGGTGCATCCCAGTCTACCTTATCCATCACCGTGGGGGCGATGTAGAGGTCTTCGGGGTCTGTTTGGCCGCCCAGGATTATTTCGCCATCCTGCAGTAATTGGACTAGACGGTTGAACTGTTTGCTATTAATAATTCTAGCATAATCAGGACTTTTGGCTGGATCTTCTCCATAAAATTCCACAAGGCAGCTTTTAATGCGGTCTAATAACTGGGGTTTAATTTTTTTGTCTACCAACAGGTAATCAGGGACGATGCAGCTTTGACCTGCATTGAGAAATTTCCCCCAGACAATTCGTTTGGCCGCGCATTCCAGGTTGATAGCGGTATCAACGATGCAGGGACTTTTGCCACCCAGTTCTAGGGTGACTGGCGTCAGATGTTTTGCTGCTGCTGCCATGACAATTTTGCCACCGCTGGTTCCGCCTGTAAAAAAGATGTGGTCGAATTTTTCGGCTAGTAGTTGCTGACTGGTTTGCACACCCCCTTCCACAACGGCAATATATTCTGGGTCGAAGGTTTTCTCTATTATAGATGCGATAATCCCAGAACTGTGAGCCGAGATTTCTGAAGGTTTGAGAATGGCGCAGTTCCCAGCGGCGATCGCCCCTACTAGAGGCGACAGGATCAGAGAAAAGGGGTAATTCCAGGGGGCGATAATTAATACTACACCCAGGGGTTCGGGATAAATTTTGGCAGTGGCGGGAAATTGTTCGATCGGGGTAGATACTTTCCGAGGTTTCGTCCAAGACTTAATTTGCTCGATCGCATCATCTATTTCTCTGGTTACTGGCACCCTAATCTCATATGCATAGCTTTCCTGTTCCGGCTTGCATAAATCCACCTGCAATGCGGCAAAAATTGCCGATTGATTAGAGGCGATCGCCTGTTTTAGCTTCTGGAGTTGTGCGATACGAAACCTGACATCTTTAGTTTTGCCGCTAGCGAAAAATTGCTGCTGTTTACCGATGATGTCACCGTTCTTGTTAACTGGCAGTTGAGTTACCATATTTCCCCTAAGTAATTCAAAATTCAAAATTCTCTCATTCAAAATTATTGCATTGACAACTGACAACTGACAATTATGAATAGACAGGAAGGCGAACAGTGAAGAGACTGCCAGCGCCTAGCTGAGACTGGAGTTCCAGGGTGCCTTTGTGGGCTTCTAGGATCTGGCGAGACAGGTAGAGGCCCAAGCCACTGCCTGCACGAGTATGATTTCCAGTACGAAACCTTTCAAATAATATAGCTTGATCTTGAGTGGAAATACCAGGTCCCGTGTCTTGAATTTCAACTGTCAGGTAGGGAGTCGCAGTAGTATGGAAGCGAATTTCCACAAAACCAGTATCTGTGAATTTGATCCCATTGCCGATCAGGTTGGTGAACGCGCGGCGCAGTTCCAGGGCGTCGCCCAGCACTTTTACCTCGCCGTCTCTCTTATCTGGCAGGTTAAGCTTGAGATCCAGTTGTTTTTCCATTGCTAAGGGAGCAAGTTCGGCGCCAATTTCAGAGAGCAGATATGGTAAGTTAATGGGGAAAAAGGCCAGGTTTTTGCGACCCGCCTCATAGCGATAGACATCCAGCAGTTCATTGACCATTTTGAGCAGGTTGTTGTTACTACCAATCATCCTGTCCAAGGCTTCATTTATCCCTGGCGGGACTGGACCAAAAGCGCCCTGGTGCAACAAATGCAGCATCCGATCGGCTGCGACCAAAGGAGTGCGGAGGTCGTGGGCCAGACGGGAAACAAAATCTTCGCGCTGGCGGGCAATATGGTCCCGTTCGTCCACACTGTGCTTGAGTCGTAAAAGCGATCGCACCCTCGCCAATAATTCATCCCAGTCGAAAGGTTTGCGGATAAAATCATCAGCACCGATATCCAATCCCTGGGGCAAGCTAGGGCGATCGAAAGCAGTGATCAGTAGAATGGGCATAAATGGCAGGTCATTATTTTCGCGCAGACGTCTTGTCACCTCATAGCCATCCATTTCTGGCATCATGATATCCAGCAAGATCAGATCGGGAGGAGACTTAGTAATTTCTGCAATGGCCGACGCACCGCTGTCGGCGACAGTAATTTTGTATCCCTTGCCTGCCAAAATAGACTTGATTAAAAGGCGATTATCGGAGGAGTCATCTACAACCAGAATATGGTCTTTTTTAGATATTTTAGAGAACATTGTTATTTGAGCATTGTTAATTGCTATTTTATAAGGGACGATCTAAATTGTTGTTTTTCGCCAACATGAGTAATTCGGGGTAATGGGGTAAAAAGAGCGATCGCTGAGGTACGCCAATGGAAATCCCATGTTCGGCAAAAGCTAGTTTCAGGCGGCGGCGGAACTCCCGTTCCACAGCCCACTGCTTTATCGGTTGAGTTTTGATCCAAATCACAATCTGGATGCCAGAGTGATCGATTCTATTCACGCCCAATAAGTTTACTGGGTCTAGGATCGTCTCTTGCCATTCCGGGTCGCTTTGCATAAGTTCGGCCACCTGTTTGAGCACTGCCAGGGCCAAATCTACATCGGTGTCATAGGAGACATCGATCGTGAAATCAGCCCGGGACCAATCCTTAGTTAGATTATGAACGATGGAAATACTACCATTGGGAATGGTGCTGAGACGCCCGCCAGCCCCGCGCAATTGGGTGACCCGCAGATTCATATACTCTACCAAACCAGATGCACCGCCGACATCAATTATATCTCCGACAGCATACTGGTCTTCCAACAAAATCAAGCAGCCATTAATGACATCTTTGACAAAACTCTGGGAGGCAAAGGATACAGCAATGCCGAGAATTCCGGCACCAGCTAGCACTGGGCCAACCGGAATCTGTAGTTGATTGAGCATCAAAATAATGCCCAGGCTAGTAAATAAGAAGGTAGCAATGCCTTTAAGTACGACGGTAAAGGTAGAAAAGCGCAAAGCCTGGCGTTTAGAGGCGGTGCGGGTAAGAGTCCCCGTTTCTTGCAATGTCTTGAAGAAGCGGTCAATGGCAACAGAACTGGCGCGAATGGCCAAGTTAGTACCGAGAAAAATTAGCATAATCCAGATAGGCTGTTTGAGCAGTAAAAAATGCAGCCAGCGGGTCCAGGGAAATAGTCCGAGGAGCCCGATGAAAGCGCCAGCCCAAATTATCACCCGACTCCATTGCAGCAGCCACCGCTGAAGAGTATTGATATTTCGCCGTCTTTCCCAAGCATACCTTTGCTGATTGGCTTCTACGATCTCTGACTGCTGCTGGGGGATGGGTAATTCGACCTCAGTTGTTGGTGGCGACTCTGCTATTGCTTGGGGTTCGAGTTCCTGGAGAGTTTCCCATTGAGTTAAGGCGCGTTTTTGTAATAAAGTCAGTATCCTGGTAACGATAATTACTGCGAGGATTATTCCCCCAGAGATTAAACCCCGATCCAGTAAATATTGAGGCGATCGCTCAATTTGGGCTTGCATGAGGGCCAGGCGGAGGATATCCGTCAGTCTTGCGGCCCAGCTTTCCACCGACAGTCCGTATAGTTGAGCATCTTGGGAGGTGACAGTCAGGACTTGGCGCTTGGCCAATTGGTCGCCATCTGCAACAAAAATTACGGTGGAATTATTCAGAGTTCCCACCGTGACTTCCAGGGTATCGGGATCAAAACCCTTGCGAAAACGTCCTCCATAAAGTGGATTTTCGATAATGCCCTTCAATTCGTTCTGGATAATTTGTACTCGCGTTTGAATGGGGAATTGACCATCTTGTTGTTCGGTCCCGATCGAGGCGAATGCGGCCACTCTAAATAGTTTATAGCCATCGAGGATGACGGGAGCGGAAATCATATTTCCCACGCGGATCTCATCGACGGCAGGGTTAAGGGTGCTGCCCGAAGATGGCCCTGGCAGACCCGGAATTTGTCCCACAGCTGCTGGTGCGGTTGTCAGAGTGAAGGCCAGCAGACTGACAAGCAGAAAGCTAGTAAGAGAACGATATCCGATCGATAGTTTTCTGACATTTTCCATAAATATAGCTATGAGACTTGCAATTATTTCCATAAATTCCAACGTTTTTCCCAACGTTCGTAATAAAGACTTTAGTCTTTCCCTGTCAAAAGAGAAAATAGCGTTGTGCCATTGGCAGGACGGTTGCGGGTTCGCAGGTGAGTAATTCGCCATCGGCCCTGACTTCGTATGTTTCTGGGTCTACTTCTATCTTAGGCAAAGCGTCGTTCAGCTTCATATCTTTTTTGGTTAATTTCCGGATATTGCGGACGGCAACAGCGGGTTTTTCTAACCCGAGTTGGGTTGGTATTTCTTTTTCGATCGCTGCTTGGGAGACAAATGTCACAGATGTCGCCGAAATTGCCCCGCCAAAGCTGGCAAACATGGGGCGCATATGGACTGGTTGGGGAGTAGGGATGCTAGCATTGGCGTCACCCATTTGGGAATAGGCGATCGCGCCACCCTTGATCACCATTTCCGGTTTCACCCCAAAGAATGCGGGTTTCCACAAGCACAAATCTGCCAATTTGCCAACCTCTACGGAACCGACATAATGAGAAATGCCGTGGGTAATAGCGGGGTTAATGGTATACTTAGCAATATAGCGCTTGACGCGGAAATTGTCATGGCGATCGCTATCTTGGGGGAGATGCGATCGCTGCACCTTCATTTTATGGGCCGTTTGCCAAGTTCTGAGAATCACTTCCCCGACTCGTCCCATAGCTTGGGAGTCAGAAGCAATCATGCTGATAGCGCCCAGGTCATGTAAGATATCTTCAGCAGCGATGGTTTCCCGGCGAATGCGAGACTCAGCGAAGGCGACATCTTCGGGGATACTGGGGTCTAAATGGTGGCAAACCATCAGCATATCTAGGTGTTCTTCCAGGGTATTGAGGGTATAAGGGCGGGTCGGATTTGTGGAAGATGGTAGCACATTTCCTTGAGAGCAAACCTTAATAATATCGGGGGCATGTCCGCCGCCAGCGCCTTCCGTGTGGTAGGTATGGATAGCACGATTTTTGAAAGCATCGATGGTAGTTTCGACAAATCCCGCTTCATTAAGAGTATCGGTGTGAATAGCAACTTGGAGGTCATAGGCATCAGCAACCGATAGGCAAGTATCGATCGCCCCTGGGGTAGTACCCCAATCTTCGTGTAACTTCAATCCCATGGCCCCGGCCATAACTTGTTCTACCAAACCTTGGGGTTGACTGCTGTTACCTTTACCTAAGAAACCGAGATTAACGGGAAAAGCATCTGCTGCTTGCAACATGCGGTGAATATGCCAAGGTCCGGGAGTACAGGTAGTGGCATTGGTGCCCGTAGCAGGACCAGTCCCGCCCCCCAGCATAGTTGTTATCCCAGAGGCGATCGCGGTTTCAATCTGTTGGGGACAGATAAAATGGATATGGGCATCTATGCCCCCTGCGGTCAGAATCATTCCTTCGCCTGCCACTGCTTCGGTGCCCGGACCAATAATAATATCGACAGCATCTTGAATATAGGGATTGCCTGCTTTACCAATCTTAGCAATCTTACCATCTTTGATACCCACATCAGCTTTAACTATGCCCCACCAATCTAATATTAAAGCATTCGTGATGACCATGTCAACCGCACCATCAGCATTAGAAATAGGAGATTGTCCCATGCCATCCCGGATCACCTTGCCGCCGCCAAACTTGACTTCATCCCCATAGGTAGTATAATCTGATTCCACTTCAATGAACAGTTCCGTGTCCGCCAGACGCAGGCGATCGCCCACCGTGGGGCCGTAGGTTTGGGCATAGGCGCGGCGATCCATTCGGTAGGTCATGCTTTCTCCTTAATTTTCCCGAGTCCCTTGACATATATTATCTGACAATATATAATAGCAGTCAAGGTACACAGACGGTTGACATTTATGGGATATGATCTACTATATCAGATAGGGGGGAAACTATGTAAACTGCAGAATCACCGATTAATGTGCTCCCCGCAGAGCACATCGAAGGCAAGTGGAATTCAGCATACCAGTGACTGGCATACCAGAAGCCCATTGGTTAGAGGCATATCGCAAAGGGAAAGAAGCATTAATAATGTCGCTGTTGCAACAAGGGGATATCAGTAGCGGACGTGCAGCAAGACTGCTCTCGCTTTCCCGCTTACAGGTGTTAGACTTAATGAGCGAGTATGGCATTTCACCCTTTGACGATAGCATGACATTGGAGGAGTTTCAAGCAGAAGTAGCCGCTGCTGCTCGCCAGATGGAAAAATATAAACAATTTTCCTGAGTCCCTTGACAGATACGAGTTAATATCATACTTGTCAAGGGACACAGACGGTTGACATTTCACCGGATATGATATCAGATTACAGATGAAACCAACAATAGCATAATATGAACCAACCAACAGCCACCGAGTACAAGCACATCCAGCTGGATGCCAAAGGCATACCTCTGATCGGCGGAACCACGATGAAAGTGGTAGAATTAGTCATGGCCCATATGGCTTACGGCTGGGGGCCAGAAGAGTTGCACTATCAACATCCATATCTGACCATGAGTCAGATTCATTCTGCCTTTGCTTATTACTGGGAGCATAAAGAGGAACTTGATGCCGATATAGAACTGCGAGAAGAGTACGTGAAACAGGCAGAACGTTCAGCAGGGCCATCACCTATAGCTGCTAAATTGCGGGCAATGGGGTTATTAAAATGAGTATAGCCCTATATATGGATGAGCACGTCCATCAAGCAATTACAAAAGAGTTGCGCCAAAGAGGTGTAAATGTTTTGACAGTTCAAGAAGATGGACGTACTAGTTTTCCTGACTCCATTATCCTTGACCGTGCAACGGAAATTAAGCGTGTCATGTTTTCACAAGACCAGGATTTTCTGGTTGAAGCGAAACGTCGTCAGACTGCTGGGATAAATTTTGCTGGTGTCATCTACGCCCGTCAATCCATGTCTATATTGGTGATTGTATACGAGACTTGGAACTGATTGCTAAAGCCTGTAATCCTGAAGACTGTGCAAACTACGTCCAATACCTGCCCTTGTAATCTAGGATTTGGTAATGAATATAGCATAGCAGAAAGAAGCATGGAGAGAATATTTTGGTTAGAAGCTGTTATATTTAAACCCATTGTGGCCTAAGAAACCCGGGTACTTAGAGAAACCGGGTTTCGGGTGGAAATCTGCGGCTGCTGTAGGCTAAACATTTGCCAACCCTGACAGAAACTCTACAAATGGCCCAAAGCATTGAGGACAGCGAACGGCAATATCTTGATAGGAAGCATTACTCAAGATATTGGCAGCATCTACAGCTTCTTTATAGGGTCTACCGCAACTAGCAAAAAGTCTCTTGACAACCTGTTTGGGGGGAGATCGTGGTTTTGATCCTCAACTGGCAGTTGCCATGTCACCTTCAAGGAATTGACTCCAAGGAAGGTTTTTAATTGCGCCTCAGCAGCAAGGATGAGGGTTTCCAGCTCGTACTTAAAGCCGAATATCTGAAAACGCTCTCTCAGTCGAGGATCGTCTCCCAACCCTCGACTCTGCAAAGTTTCATGAAACTTATCGATCATTCCCTTCTTCAGTTCCGCAAAGGTTTCGTGTGGGAACCCCTTATTTTTCGGGTATAAGTCGGGAATGGCCACAACAACTGTATTGGGATTGTTGAGGATAATGTTAACGGATGTGACCGGAATGGTGAGCAATAAAAATTTCTTGGCATCACCTGCTTTCGCCCGGAAAAATTCTATACTAATACCTTCGGTAGCTTTTTCGGCAATTAAAGGTGCTAGTAATGCTTCCATTGCAAGTTTGTCAGAAGAACCTTCCACATAAATCACGACTCTCATGACAGCACCTCCAAATGATCGCTCCAGTGCAAGTACTCAATTTCTTCGATTCCAAAATCCTTTATCATGTCTGTTAAAGTTTGGGAATTAGCTGGCTTCAAGAACTTAGCTGCCCCATTTTCCTTTCGGAGGAGGGCAATTTGTTCAAAATCAAACTGGAGGAGAAAAAATGACCCATGGGAAGTTACAAGAATCTGGGTATGTTTCCAGGATGCTTTATCGAAGAAGGCAGCTAGAACTGGAAAGGTCCGGGGATGAAGGCCCTGTTCGGGTTCGTCGATACAAATCAGAGAGGGCGGGTTGGGGTGCAGGCAAAGGCCTGAACCAACAGATTAAACGCAGACTGCCGTCCGATAAGTCGGCCAGGCTTAATTCCCGATCGCATCCTTGTTCGCGCCAGAAAGTCATGACTTCCCCGGGGGCGCTTCTAGCTTTAACAGTCAAACTCTGGAAGCCGCGAATTTGACCGCGCAAATGTAATTGCAGTTGGTCAAATAGTTCGGGATGTTCCGTCATCAAATAATGCAATACGGCACTCAAATTGCCCCCATCTTCATCCAGCCAGGGTTCCGGTTCCACTAGCACCGGTTTGCGAATCTTGTCAGTGGCGATGTTGAAGGTGCTGTAAAACCGCCAACTGCGAATATAATCCCCCAGTTGCAAGAGGATTTTCATTCTGGGGTCGGCGATAGTGCCGAGGGCAAGGCGATCGCGCCTGGAGACCATTTCTTGTTGAATCTCGGCGTGGACTTCCCCTGCTGGCTGATGAATGAAGCCTTGGTTGCCGCGCCGATCCAGGAATAAAAAAGGTCTCACCCCCTCCGTGGCCGACTCGACTCGTTCGGTGGAAACTTCGTGACGAATTCTCGGTCCGGTCAGTTCTCCTTGGTAACGAACGGGGACTCCGTCGGCCAGATCGATTTCCAGGTCCCAGGCAAACTTTTTTGGTCCCGGTATGTGGAAAATCTGTTGCCCGATCGACCCGGGAATAATTTCGCTAGGGATATCCCCCTGCATGCCATCGCGCAAAAACTTCAAAAATTCAAACAGGCAAGACTTCCCTGAACCATTAGAACCCACTATAACTTCCAGGGGGGACAGGGGAGCGACAAAATCTCTAAAGGGTCGATAACCTTTAATTTTCACTGATGTGAGCCGTGGATGCTTATACATTGGACACCTCCCTTGACAGGAACACCGAATATACTCTAATATCAACATGATAGTTTAATGGAGTCAAGCAATGGCAGTTCTGCGCCTAGAAAACGAGACCACCTATACCGAACAGTCGGAAATTGCCAGTCATCTCGCCCCCCTGAAGATTCAGCTGCACCGCTGGCCCGTGGGAGATAGCCCCCGCTTGCAGAGTTTATTGGCACAAGCAAGTCTCAGTGAAGAGGAAAAAACCGAAGTGCTAACAGAGTTGGATGGTTACTTTCAGCAACTCCAGCAAAAGTCAGGTTATTAGTCCCGGGATTTAGTTGTACTGCACCCTGATGTTCCTAATCTGGATGGGCTCCTCTCTAAGTTCGATCGCATGCACACCCATGCAGATGATGAGGTGCGCTATATAATAGATGGGGAAGGAGTGTTTGCCATGAGCAGTAAACTAGAGCTGGAACTACCGCAGCAACCAACAAGGCCAACGGGCGATCTGATTTTATTATCTGTAGCCTTAGTTGCCGTATCCGTGGCCGCCATCTTGATTAAATTGAGCGAACGGGAAATCGGCCCCAATGCTACAATCTTTAATCGCTTGTGGATTGCTACCCTTGCTTTTAGCCTGTGGAATGGACTCAAAGCAGTAGTGGACCGAAAAGAGGAAAAGATAACAGTAAAGTCATTGCCAGATAGTCATCAGGAAGGCTTATTATTTATATTAGTCGGAATAGTTGGTTCTGCCTCAGTCATCTGCTGGGCTTGGTCCCTGACTCAGACAAGCGTAGCTAATTCTACTGTACTGCGGAGTATGTCTCCGGTATTCACCAGTTTAGGGGATGGCTGTTATTCAATCAGCGTTTTGACCGCAGATTTCTGGCAGGTATGGTGCTGGCAATTTTGGGCGCGATCGCCCTAGAATGGGACGACCTCCAAATAGATAGCGATCGCCTGATTGGCGACTTAGTAGCCTTACTTTCAGCTTTATTCTATGCCGCTAATCTGCTGATTATCGAAGCACTCCGGTCTAATTTTACTGCTGCTACCATTCTGCTGTGGCGCTGTGGCATTGGCAGTTTATTTCTGCTGCCGATCCTGTGGCTGACAGAAGACCAGTTTTTCCCCAAAACTATAGAAGGATGGCTAATTATCATCGCCCTTGCTGTCATCTGTCAAACCTTTGGACAGGGGTTGCTAGTCCATACACTTAATCGATTTTCCTCCGGCTTCGTGGCTGTAGTGCTGCTGTTTGAACCCGCGATCGCTGCTTTTTTTGCTTGGCTGATTTTTGCCGAACAATTAACTCTCGTGAATGGACTAGCTTTTGCTGTAGTTTTAGCAGGCATTTACCTCACCAAGACCAGTGGATCTGCCGAGAAAGTTGCAACTGAATGATTGGGATGATTCAACATCCTATAACAATTACCAAGATGTTGCGAAAGTTGAGAAACCAGGTTGATTAAAAAAAACTGGTTTCTGAGGATCTCGATCGCGAATCAAATGACAGTCTGGAACCCGGAACTTTCATCCACAGGCGATAAATGCAATTTCTGGCCGTAATGTATAGACTTTTACGATCGCTATCGCCCCAAGTCAGGTTAGCAGGAACCTCTGGCAGTTCGATCCTGTCCAGTAGCTGTCCAGAGGGCGAGAAAACCCACAAACCAGACAGTCCTGTACTGTAAACATTTCCTTGGGAATCTACCTTTATCCCGTCTGGATGTTCCAGTTGGGCAAAAATCATTCCCGACCTCAGCGTACCGTCAGGTTGAACATCAAAAACCCAGATTATATCCTGGCGGAAATCGCTCACGTAGAGTTTTTGCTCATCTGGCGAAAAGGCAATGCCATTGGGATGGGTCAAGTCTTTAACGAGTAAGGTCAGCTTCCCATCTGGCGAGATGCGATAGACTCCATAAAAGCCCAATTCTTCCGGTTGTTTCTTGAGCCCATAGGACTCCAAACCATAGGAGGGGTCGGTAAAGTAGATGCTACCATCAGACTTAACGACCAGATCGTTGGGGCTATTGAGTCGCTTGCCTTCGTACTGACTAGCAAGAGTGACTATTGTACCGTCTCTCTAAGCGCGATATCCGACGGTGCCGATATTCAGCCGAAAGTAAACGTCCTTCCCTGTCGGTAGCATTGCCATCAGCATTCCCAGAATCTTGACGAAATATTTCTATTTTTTTCATCCTTCCATTGATATATCCGATTGGCGGGAATATCGCTAAACAGGAGGAAGCCCGCAGGATGCCAAACCGGTCCCTCTGTAAACTGAAAGCCCGATGCGACTGAAGGTGCCACTCGCGATACATCAGAAATTGTTGCCTACTTGGATGAAACGGCGGACACCATGTTAGATGTAGATGGCAATGGCACGGCGGGAGCGTTAACTGATGGCATTTTATTCCTGCGCCATGCTCTCGGGTTTCAAGATCAGGCTTTGATCTCGGGTGCAGTAAGTCCAGATGCCACCCGTACTACTGCGGAGGCAATTAATGAGCACCTGCAATCTTTCAGCCTGATGTAAAATCAAATAATAGTGTAAGATAAGGTAAGATTAAGATAGATGGACCAAACGAGGTCAAATGACCCGAGCTGTAGGGGCGAAGCATTCGGAGAGTCCATTTGTCAACTTATATCATAATTTGTCGCCCGAATGCTTCGCCCGTCACCGGTGGAAACATCAAAAGGAACCGGCGAAACCCTGAGATAATGAAAAGCCCTCACCCTAAAGGGCCTGGCTACATGAACAAAGCCAGGGGCTAGCCAGGGTAGTTGCAGGAAAAGTTTGCGTAGTGCTTGACAAGGGATAGGATATAGGTTTAGGAGCTCTGTTAGCGTCTCTGCTTGTTAGGGACGGGAATTAATAGAAACATCTCGATTGCTGATTTGATAGTCAACTGCATTGACTACTAACCCCCAACCCCCAACCCCTAAGCGCTTCTCTTTGGGCGCGCAACCTATAAGTGCAGTCTTGGACGATCCTGTCACCAATGGGGGTTTAGATGGCGACCCGAACACAGACAAATACATCCTACAAGCTTGGATAGATGAAGAAGGAAAATGGCCCAACAATTCTAACCTTACCCTTTACACGGCCAACTTCACAGCGTTACCAGGCTTTGAAGAGACGCAGATCAACTTTAGTGCCAACCCAGATCATCTGCCTGCAAATAGCAACTTTGTCCCCAGTTCAATTGCATTAACCTTGCGCACTCAACCGACACTGGACATTGATGGGAATGGAGCTATAGATGCGTTAACTGACGGCCTTGTAGCCATACGTTATCTCTTCGGGTTCAGGGGAGAAACTTTGACTGAAGATGTTGTAGGTGAAGGTGCCACTCGCAATACCGAGGAAATTGTTGCCTACTTGGATGAAGTGGGGGACATGATGTTAGATGTAGATGGCAATGGCACGGCGGGAGCGTTAACTGATGGTATTTTATTCATGCGCCATGCTCTCGGGTTTGAAGATCAGGCTTTAATCTCGGGTGCAGTAAGTCCAGATGCCACCCGTACTACTGCGGAGGCAATTAATGAGCACCTGCAATCTTTCAGCCTGTAAAACCTTATTCCTCTCCTTCCCGGGCTCTACCTGGGAAGGCATTTGAGGATCTGCCTGACGAGAACATGTTATAGTAAAATTGTAAACCAAGTACCGAGTCGCCTTATGAATCAACCAACAACCAAAGTCGGGTTAACCACAAGCCAAGCTGACGCCGCCATGAACTCCGATGATGCACGGAAAAAATTTGGCGTTGATGGCACTGGCATTACCATAGGCGTACTCTCAGATAGTTACAATACTTCACGTACTGCCAGGACCAACGCATCAGACGATATTGCTAGCGGCGACTTACCAGCAGGAATTAAGGTCCTGAAAGATGGTATTAGTCCCAGTATCGATATTGATGAAGGGCGTGCCATGTTGCAACTGATCCACGACATTGCGCCTGGTGCTGACTTGGCTTTCCACACAGCTAGAGGCAGAAGCGGTCAAGAGGATTTTGCTAAAGGTATCCGCGCTCTGGCTGCTGCAGGTGCTGATGTAATTGTAGATGACGTCAGATACTTTACAGAACCGATGTTCCAAGATGGGTTTATCGCACAAGCGGTGGATGAAGTCGTTGCTAATGGCGTCGCCTACTTTTCCTCCGCTGGAAACGACGCTCGTCGGAGCTATGAGAGTGCTTTTAATCCTAGCGGCATCACCGAAACTTTGTTCGGGAAAACCTATGAGTGGCACGACTTCGACCCTGGTGCTGGAACAGATATTCGCCAAGCGATTAGAGTGCCTGCTGGAGCTCTCTTTTCATTACAGTGGGATCAGCCATTTAACTCCGTTAGCGATGGTCGCGGTTCTGCTAGCGATCTTGATATCTTCGTGTATGATGCAAACAACGAGATCGTTAATAAAGGTAAAGGTACCGATTCCAATATAGGTGGAGATCCAATTGAAGCTTTCCCCTTTTCAAGCAGTGGGTCGTCCTTCAATATTCTCATTGGCAAGGCTATTGGCAAGGATAGCGGTCCCAACCCCGGACTAATGAAGTATGTGGCCAAGGGCGCCACCATTAACGAGTACAATACTGATAGCCCAACCAGCTTCGGTCATTCTAACGCGGCTGGGGCTTCCTCTGTCGGAGCTGCTTATTATTTCAGGACACCAGAATATGGTGTCAACCCACCTAGATTAAACTCATATTCCTCCCCAGGTGGTATAGACATTCTCTTCGATACAGCAGGTAACCGTTTGGCTACACCAGAAAGCCGCCAGAATGTTGATATTGTGGCTCCAGACGGGACAAACAACACCTTCTTTGGCGACGATATTCCTAACGATACAGATAGCTACCCGAACTTCTTCGGGACTTCGGCAGCGGCGCCCCATGCAGCAGCAGTAGCAGCCTTGATGCTAGAAGCTGCTGGCGGTCCGGATAGCTTGACTCCCAGCGAAATTTATTCCGCTATGGAGAAAACTGCCATTGATATGGGAACTTCCGGCTACGATGTCGATAGCGGCTATGGTTTGATTGATGCGAATGCGGCTGTTGCGGCTGTAATTCCTCCCACTATAGAATTTTCCCAAGCTACCTACTCTGTCGGCGAAGGGTGCATCCCACTTTCGCAAGGGCGAAGCATTCGGAGAGTCCATCTGTAAACTTATATCATAATTTGTCGCCCGAATGCTTCGCCCCTACAGCTATCTTTGCAAATCTGGGATGCACCCGTCGGCGAAGGCGATGGCACCACAAACGTTGTTACTCTTACTCGCAGCAGCACCACACGTACTTCGGAAGTACAAGTTAGTATTACAGGTGGAACTGCAACAGGTGGAAGAGATTACAATAATAGTTCCTTCCCACTGAAAGTTGTTTTTAGTGCTGGTGAAAAGAGCAAAACTATTGAAGTTCCTATTTTTGAAGATACCATTTACGAACCAACAGCGGAAACCATTGATTTTAGCGTGACAACAGTCAGCAATGCCAAGATTGGAACGCAGAGTACAACTACTTTTAATATCAATGATAACGACTCCCAATCAATAATTATCGGTCAGGATGATCAGGACGACCACCTCCGGGGGACGGCCGACGGGGAATATCTGGATGGCCTAGCAGGAAATGACAAGATAGAGGCGTTTGAAGGGGACGACACCCTCGTTGGTGGCCCAGGAAACGATCGCCTCCACGGAGGACGTGGAAACGACTCTCTCGTGGGCGGAGAAGGGGACGATCGCCTCATTGGTGGCATCGGAGATGGGAAAGATACTCTTATAGGCGGAAATGGAGACGATCGCCTCAACGGAGGAAATGGAAACGATACTCTCGACGGAGGAGAGGGGAACGATGACCTCCGTGGAGGAAAGGGCGCCGATACTTTTATCCTAAGGCCGGGCGATGGCGAAGATACCATCCGAGACTTTGAAAATGGCATCGACTCCATCCGGGTAGAAAAAGGGAATTCCGCCAAGTTGCAGATCCTCTCTAAGGGCGGAAATACCTTGATTAAAGCTGGAGACGAAACCCAGGTTACTCTACTGGACATTGATTTGACCCTGAGTAATCTTGATGATTTCATTAACTTCTCTTGAACCGCCTGGAAATCCATTATACGCCAAAACACGGTTCCGGGCTCAATATTGCCGAAATTGAACTCGCTGCACTTACACGCCAGTGTCTTGACCGTCGTCTCTATATCTTGCATCATTCGAGGGCTAGAGGCAGAGCCTCTATCTTCCCGTTGAGGGTTTAGCCGCCTACTGAAGTTCTCCTGTTACCAACCTCCTCAAAATCTCCGTCACTTCCGCTGCCATCCGGGCGTCTACCTCGATCGCCTCCCGATCGCCATTTCCCAATGCTTTAGCACAGCGCAGGGTCATCGCTACAGACCTGGGTTTTTCTTGGTAATGAAACTGAGTAAAGCAGGTATATGTTAACTCGGTCCGCTGTCGCCAGCCAGTGTAGCCAAAGCCAATTTTAGAGAGAATAACAGGCTTGGAGATACTATTTTGGATGCCTAATTTCTCAGTGGCTACGTCAAGGTAACGACCAGTATCTTTACCCAGGGCAAGAATAAATGGTTTCAAGTTATCCCAAGAACTTCCAGGTAGTTGCCCTGTCTGTGGCAGGTGCCCATGCCATCCTACCATGGAGATGATTCTCGTCAAGTCATAAGCTGTCACCGAGTTTTCACCCTTTTCTGTTTCTGGTGCCGCAGTCAATAGCACCTCATCTGACTTAACCACTTCCGGGTTGGCAATAAACGGCGCTTCACCATACATCCCCCGAAATATACTGTGGGGCGTGCCAGTAATTCCCTTCAGCCATGCTTCTAAATCAGCAAAGGTTTGGAAACGCTTAAACATGGCTGCTAGAGAATTAGAACTACCGATCTTTTCTGCATAGGTAACAACGTCTTCCATCAGTTCCGATATGCCAAAGCTTTTGTCATCACCCCTGATTTCACAACCATTGATATCTGTCTTGAGGGAACAGATGACATTCAGAATGGGAATAATTTTGGTCGTACTCCAAAACTCACCTCTAGATAGGGCTTCTCTTCCCAACCAACGGGCTTTGAATGGTCCTCCTTCCGCACCGCCAATGCAAATACAGGCTTGCTTGATGTCGGGATGGAGAAATTCTAGTGCCTGTTCGTCAATTGCGGGCAACTCCCCTACCTGGGGATAGGAGGGAACTCCCCCGAGCGCCAATTTGGGCTGTTCGGTTAAATAGTCTGGGTAATTCTCCACCTGACTGTGATAGGGCGAGTTGTTAATCCCTTTGTCCAGAAAAGCTAGTCGATCGCTGTTGAAGCCTGCTTCTGAGTCTAGAAACTGATTGTAGACCAGATGACGATCTTGGGCTATTGTCAGAGAGACTGTTTCGCTGACAAAATTGGCAAAGTTAGTAATCAGCTCAGTTATCGATTCTACTGTCAATTCATTCATTTTTCTTTCTTTTTTAGATATAAAGCATCCCCGGTCATTACAAAAACCACAAACACCGAGCGCGCTGCATGTCTGACGGCAGCAGGTCTTTTAAGACACGCGACGCTGCCCGATCGGCATAATAGGTGGTAATGGGTAAGCGGACAGTCTGAGTCGTGCCCACTTGCATCAGATACATTTGACCTTCCATCCCATCCGTAGTTACCCTCTCTTTGGAATAAATACGTTGGCGCTTGCGATCGACTTTCGGAGGATGTTTTGCGCTCTGAAAAGCATTATACAGGGCAAAGTTGCACTTGCTGCATTTAGTCCGACGCGATAGCGGGTGTAAGGTACTGAGACGATCGGATCTTGACTGACAAAGCTCAATTCTCGTATTGGCATCGGCATTGACTCCTTTGACTTGACTTAGTCTATCATAATCTTAATTCATGACTGCTTTTTTGTAGCCCCTGCTACCGTTTTTGACTGGCGATCGGACCTGAAGCCCCTCGGTCAGTCACTCTTCAATGCTACTATATAAATTATATAGGGAGCATCTCACTTTTGCCTTTTTGCATTAAGCTATACTAATTGCGAATGAAAAATAGCGAATGGAAAATAACCCAATTTTCAATTCTCGATTCGAAATTTGCCTGAGATGCACCCGCCGTATTATTAGGTTAACAGAGGCAGATGCCAGGGAAGAGTAGATGGCACGACCGGCGGAAGATGCGATCGCAGCCAGACGGAATTGTCCGAAATGCACGGAGTAAAAGGTAAATTGTATCGGCAACTTTCAAAACAGAAAAAATATCAAAAAAAAAATTGAGCAACACTTGACAGTCGGCAATCAAATGGGTTAGGATAACAAAAGACTGGGAATTGACACCAAAACCCCGGTCAAGCCGATTATTTTGTATTGGTCCGTAACATATTTACTGCCGGGAAGGGATAGCCAAAAGTTGTCAAAGTTAGAAAAAAAGATCGCAGATGAGTTGACTTATCGAAGGTCGGGAGAAATGGACTACGCAGAACTAGGTCACCGCATTCGTCAAGCAAGAGAGGAAGCTACCTTGTCTCAAGATGTTGTAGCACAGCATCTGGGACTAACTCCTTCGGCTGTGTCCTTGATTGAAAGCGGCAAACGGAAGGTCGATAGTCTAGAGCTGCGTTCTTTTTCCCAGTTAGTTGGCAAAAGCGTTGCATTCTTCCTGGATGACGAAACAGCTAGGTTTAAAGATCAGCCGATGGATGACGACGATCCAACTCATATTCTTTTCAGTGCCAACTTCAGTGCCAACGAGGTTGTAGATATTGCACAGGATCGTCCTCAAATCGAATGGTTCTGGAAAGCAGAAGTGACAGATATTCCGCTTGAAATTAGCAAGTTTCCTGTGGAGTATGAAGTGATAGATATTCCGCTTGAAATTAGCAAGTTTCCTGTGGAGTATGTGGACATGGCATTTGAAGAATACAGTCTGGGATACATTAGTCTGGGGAAATTGGCAGAATTGTTAGATGTACCGATCGAGGAAGCAAAAGCGCAGTTAGAGAAACGTAATGCGCCAGTCGATCTGGGTGTGAGTAGTAAGGATGAGCTATTAAGTGACATCGAGAACGCCTGAACCTGAATATTCGCAGATCGTATTTGATAATACTGTCTTGAGTAACTTTGCCCTGACACAGTCTTTTGATGTGTTACAGAAGTTTTACGAAGGTAGAGCCTTTATTTGTCAAGCGGTGTTGCTCGAAATCCAGGCAGGGATAGAAAGTGGTTGGAAATATCCTCAACTTCGTAGTAGAACTCGGCTACAGGCAGTTAATCAGGCAATTGAACGGGGTTGGCTACAGTTTCCGAACAATAATGTAGATCCTAGCGATGAAGTTTTAGAACTGAGACTGGCTTGGGAATACGGTCAGGGATTTGGAGAGGGAGAAGCGGAGGCAATGGCGATCGCCCGCACTCGTGGCTGGATACTGGCAACGGATGATGGGAAAGCCCGAAGGTTTTGTCAAGAAAATGGCATCCGTCTTACTGGCAGTCTTGGCATTTTGATTAAAGCGACCCAGCAAGAAATTGTTACGTTAACAGAGGCAGATGCCCTCCATGCTAGAATGATTGATGAGGGTTATCGCTCTCCTCTGGATTACGATCGCGGCATTTCTAACTATTTGAACCGACGGGATGAAAATAATTTTTGATTGCATAACTTGACAGTCGGCAGTCCAATGGCTTAGGATAACAAAAGACTTCAGACTCGGTGCTAGTTAAAGTTTACCGAGGAACAGGTGCGATCGCGGCCAGAGATGGAAGAAGCGATCGCCCCTTGGTGGTCGAAAAAGTTGGTAGATGGCACGACCGGCGATCTTTCTCGGGTGCTAAGAGGAGCATTCGTAATACTTGAGTCTGGAACTGGAAGGAAGGCAAGTCAGTGCTATGAGCAGCTATACTTGGTGTAGAAATGGGAATCGAAAAATTGATGTCAAAATGGGGGATATTTTTGGTAAAGATAGGATGACGATCGTGGAGGTGACAGTATGACGACCGAAGTGCTCGATCGCAGCAAAGTTTTAGAAGTCCTGCGCCAGATAAAACCGAGCTTACAAGAAAAATATGGGGTTACTAGATTAGGAATTTTTGGCTCCGTTGCTAGAGATGAAGCCACAGAAACCAGCGATGTAGATGTAGTTATGGAAATGGAACAACCCAACCTTTTTATGAGGGTTCATATTAAAGAAGAACTAGAAGAAGCTCTGGATAAACCGGTAGATGTAATTCGCTATCGAGAACGCATGAATACGTTCTTAAAACGCCAAATAGATCTGGAGGCTGTGTATGTCTGATAAAGCTGTAATTTATGAAAAGCTGATTCAGATTGATGAAGCACTGCAACGAATCAAACGGAGATTTTCAGGGATTAACTCACCTGATGACTTTCTGGATAGCGATCGGGGATTGGATATGCTTGATGCGATCGGGATGATGCTGATTGCGATCGGAGAAAACTTAAAAAAAGTTGATAGCAATACCCAGGGGGCGCTCTTGCAGCGCTACGGATCTATCGACTGGAAAGGAGCTAAAGGGGTGAGAGATATCCTTTCACACCATTATTTCGATCTCGACGCAGCAGAAATATTTGATATTTGCCAGAAGGATATTCCAGCCCTTGCATCAGTTATAAAAGTGATGATAGAGGAATACAAAGATGGCACTACACCCTGATTTACACCATTCTAGTGGTGAATATTTTTGGTAACGATACAATGACGATCGTGGAGGTAACAGTATGACGACCCAGGACTCAAAAAGCCAAGAGGTTATCCCTCAAGACCAGTTACAGAAACTTCTGCGGGAATTTAAGGAGCAACGGGGGGCAGATTTTAATTTGACGGCCCTAGGTTACTTTGGGTCTTATGCCCGTGGAGAAGCCCGTCCCGACAGCGATATTGATATTGTGTTTGAAACCGATCGCCCGAACTTGTTGATAACATCAGAGATGCGACTAGATTTGGTCGAACTTCTCAACCGACCCGTTGACGTGATTCGCTATCGCGAACGCATAAATACTCGTTTTAAGGCCCGCCTGGAGAAAGAAGCTATCTATGTATGAAAATGATGTTTTGTTGGAATGATTGATCCAAATACTCGAAGCCCTCGAACGAATTCCAGAGCGCTTTGAAAGTATCTCTGTACCACAGGATTTTTGTGACACCAAGGCGGGACGCGAACATCTTGATTCTATCTGTGACGAGCAATTCGATATCGCTACAGATATCTTTCTGGAGGCAGTATCTATAGACGATGTCCAGACTCCTCTAGCACCAGGGGAAAGTTATACTATTACCGAGGCAGTTACCATCCCCTCAACAGCAGCAGATAGTCAATTTCTGCTGTTCGTGACCGATGAGAACAATGATGAATTAGAGACTTCTAAGAGTAATAATGTATTTGCCGAAGCGGTGCAGTTCCCGACAGGGTTGATCGTTAACCTGGATGTCGATAATAATGGCCAAACAGATGCCCTGACTGATGGCTCCCTGATTAGGCGTTATCTGTTCGAACATTTAGCTTGGGACAACCAGAGTGGAGAAGCTGGAGAGTTAGACTCAGAGTACTTATATACTCTGGACGGTCAGTCTCTACGGACCTGTGAACTACGATGTCTAGGGTGCGGTCAAAACCCGTCGATCTAATATGGGCCCTCCCAGCTGTCGTATACCCCTGTAGGGGCGAAGCATTCTGCCGCAAATTATGACATCTCTTTACAGATGTCCTGTTCTCAGGCAACGCACCCCGCGTCCGGTATACCAACTGTTTTTGACCACACCCCCGGCAAACCAGGTTGGCCGCTGACGGCGGACGAGCAAAAGCATCTCGCCGAATTTTCTCGCGTCTATTGCTTGCCAGAAGTGATGCCGGAATATCGGGCGATCGCCCAAGTAGGTTTACCTTATCGAAATTCCATAGGAAAAAGCCCGGTTTCGGATCCGAAACCGGGCTTTTTTATCGGCAAATATCCAACCGATCGCCTGGATGTAGACCAGAAAATCTTTCCCTCCTAGCCAACCGGTTAGAAGAAAAGAGTCTCCAATGCCCGATCTTCAGCCAGCAATCAACCGGCAACTTTCAGTTAGGAGCTGCCCCCAAATGGGGGCAGTCCAGCTTACAGCATTATAAATTCGACAACCCCTTGCGATCGACGGCCTTGGAGTTACTGTATAACTTGCAGCAAAATTTGCAACTGAAGCAAAAAAATTTAGAGCCATCGGAACTGGAGTTAGTTATGCGATTAGAACCACTTTATCAGCAAGACCGAGAACAAGCAATCCGTGAAGGAGGGCAGCGAGGAATTCAACAGGGCCGTCGCGCTAGAAGATTTGCTCGTCGTGCGCTTTGGAGAGTTGGATGAAGAAATAACAGGAATTATTCAGCCATTGTTGGTTTTGCAATCGGGAGAGTTAATACCATTACTCTTGACATTATCCCGCGAGGAACTATTGATGCGGTTTGGTCAACCTGATTAGGCGATCGCTCCTTGGGTTGAGGTGGCCAGTGCGATCGGCCCATCCTCCGTATCCCTCACGGGAGCGCAGCCATATCCCTCACGGGAGCGCAGCCATAACATCGAGTTCTTCTTGTTATCGCCGGCTATATGCTGCACAAATCAAATCAGCTAACGGATCCCAGGCCATAATAGTGGAACGAGTGCTGGGGGAGTGGAACGAGTGCTGGGGGAGTGGAACGAGTGCTGGGGGAGTGGAACGAGTGCGGGTTGGATAGTAATCTGTGCGGGTTGGATAGTAAACTGTGCGGGTTGGATAGTAAACTCTGCTCTGCGGGTTGGATAGTAAACTCTGCGGGTTGGATAGTAAACTGTGCGGGTTGGATAGTAAACTCTGCGGGTTGGATAGTAATCTGTGCGGGTTGGATAGTAAACTGTGCGGGTTGGATAGTAAACTCTGCTCTGCGGGTTGGATAGTAAACTCTGCGGGTTGAGTAAGGATGTGGTCAAAACCCGTTGGTAGCCCGGAAGCCAAGCGAGTTCCCACGGCGGAGCCGTGGGAACGAGGGGTGTGGTCACAAGTAGTTGATAATCATTTGCTGCCGACAACTGTAGGGGCGACTGGCATTCTTGCGCAAATGATGACATCACAAGATAGATGTCCTTCCCTCAGGCAACGCCGGGCACCCCACTCGGTCTCCCCGTACCAACTGTTTTTGACCACACCCGGGAACGAGGGGCCCGGCTACATGAACAAAGCCCACGCGCAGGACCCCCTCCTCGCAGTTCGTAGTAAACGTTCGCAGTAAACGTTCGCAGTAAACGTTCGCAGTAAACACTTCAGTGTTTCCCCGTGCCCCATTTAGGGGCACGGAGGGTTCCCGGAGCACGCACCCAGCTATCAACTACTTTTGACCACACCCGATGTCTATGCAAGCTTTAATCGCGTCATCGACGGTAGCTACCGCAATGGGTCCGGAGCCAGTAAGGTAACGCTCTTCACAGAAAATCCTGGCACCCACAATGTGGAACTTGGTGCAGGAGAAGTTGTTTCTGATATCAACTTCGGCAATTCTGAACCGATAATTTTCTTCCCTAGCCCGCGCAGGCGGGCTTTGTTCATGTAGCCCGACCCTTTAGGGTTGGGGCGGTGGGGTTGGGGTGGTGGGGTTGGGGTGGTGGGGTTGGGGTGGTGGCTGACAGGCAACAATTAACCACGAGTTGGTTGGATGGGAATCTCGATGACAAATTCCGCCCCCTGTCCGGTGCGGAAATACAGTTGAGCTTCCCTCCATGTTTATTTACCACGATCGAGTAACTGGTAGACAAGCCCAAGCCCGTGCCAGCACCCACGGGCTTCGTGGTAAAGAAGGGGTCAAAAATCTTCTTTTTGACTTCGGAGGGAATGCCAGTACCATTATCAACAATGCGGATCTTCACCCAGTGGGAAGCTGTCACGGAGGTGCGAATGGTAATTTTCGGTAAATTTTTATCTCCCAGGCCCGATGCTTTCTGCTCCTCTGACAAAGCATCAATGGCATTATTTAGTATCTGCATAAACACCTGATTCAGCTCAGAAGCATAACAGGTCACCTTTGGCAGTTTACCATACTGTTTAATCACCTGAATTTCCTCACGCTCCTTATTTCCTCTGAGTCCAGACTGCAATATTAGTAGAGTGCTGTCGATCCCCTCATGGATATCCACTGGCTTCATGTCGGCTTCATCCAGATGGGAGAAAGAACGCAAACCTCGGACAATATTGCGGATGCGATCGGCTCCCATTTTCATCGATAAGAGCAGTTGTTGCAAGTCTCGTACCAGGAATTCTAGGTCGATATACTCTATGGTCTCGCTGATTTCGGACACCGGGTCCGGATAGTAATACTGGTATTTTTGCATCAGATCGAGAAAGTCTTTAAAATATTCCTCTGCATGAGAGAGATTGCCGTAGATGAAGCAGACTGGGTTGTTGATTTCATGGGCAACACCCGCTACCATCTGCCCCAAGCTGGACATTTTTTCCTTCTGAATCAGTTGGGCTTGGGTGCGCTTTAGTTCGGACAGAGTTTGTTCTAGATGCAGGTTTTTTTCGTTTAATTCCTGCGTTCTATCTCTGACTTTATGCTCCACTGAGGCATACAGCAAGGCATTTTCTAGGGCGATCGCGGCTTGGGCAGAAAGCAGCCTTAACACTTCCAGCCTCTCAGGGGTAAAGGCCCCGCTGGTAAGATTGTTTTCCAAGTACAGGATAGCAATTAGTTTGCCCCCCTTGACGATCGGGGTACATAAGAGAGATTTCAGTTCTACGCGGGCAATATAAGGATCGTTGGTAAAATTTCCCTCAGATGCGGCATTGCTTAATACTACATCCGAGCCCGATCGCTGGACATAATGGATTACAGTCACTGGCAAATCCCGAGCATCTTCTACTGGCTGTGATTGCTGTACAACTACCAGTTCTGGGTCTACTGCTGAAGAGGCTTCGATCAGCAGTTCTCCTTCTCTAGGCAATAGCAGACAACCTTGTCGCGCCCCGGCATTTTCCATGAGAATCTTCATCAAGCTTGACAGTAATTTATCCAGGAATATTTCACCGGAAATAGCTTGGGCTGCTTTCAGCACTGTGGCTAAATCTAGGGAAGCCAAACTCCGGCCAGTTATATAGGTTGTAGCGATCGCCTCGATTATCCGATTATAGGCTGAATTTTGGGCTAGCCACAGGGGATAGTTTTTCTGCAGGCGTTGCACATTTTGGGGATGATGCCTACGCATGCACATAACTTAAACTGGCTTGTAGTCTAGGTTTAAGACTTCTGCAACTATGCCCATCATCCCGTAATTGTGCAACGCCTTTCTGCAAATCTTCGACTTTGCGTAATGCGCCCCAAAGTCGGTAGCCATAGTAGGCTTTCTGCATGTATAGTTGGGCAAATTCCTCTTTGTCTTTGCTTAACCAGAACTTGGCTGCTAGTTCATTTGCCAAGGCTTCATTCTGGAGGAACTCATTTTCTCGGGCCGAGGAGATGGCTCGATCGTACAAATCCATGATTGTTTCTAAATCTCCACCGGATATCCTGGCCATTTCTGCTGCTACCAACAGATACTTGTGCAGGAAGTTTTCCGGGCAGATGTCCGCCCAGATTTGCATCTGCTGTTGATTAGCTGTCAATTGTTGCCAATATTGTTGTTTTGTTTCCGCTGAAGCCTCCTGATAGAGAGCGGCCAGACTGAGGGAGTAGTAAAAATTATGTTCGGACATTTGGAACTGGCCGAGAATAAAGGATATCTGCTTTTCGGCTGCCAATGCACAGTTTAATGCTTCAGTAAAATGACCGTACAGATAGAGAACCTGAGACTTAAATACATGAAAAGTACATATCCAAGCAAAACTGTTATGAAGCTGACAAAGTTGCAGATATTGCACCTCGTTAATTTCGTCATTGTGAAACTCAAGCTTGCTGGCCGTCAGGCCGCTCAAATTCCAGAGATTCAGTTGCAAAGCTAATAAGGCATCAATTGCCCATTGATTTTGATTTTTTTTGTTGAACTGCAAGAAGTTGGGCAGCGTTAAGCGAATCTGTTCCAGATTTTTACCTTGATAGAATAAGTAACGTAATTGGTGATCGAGCGCGCATCCCGAGTGCAGGAACTCCCCAGATGACAAACCAGCTTGATACCCATCACTGAAAATATCTTCAGCCCATTTAATATGTTTTACCCAATGATTCAAATTACCAGCCATAACCAAACAAGCACTGCATTTTTGAGCCGGATTATTGAATTTATCGCTCATCTGCACCGCCAGCTGGCCAAACTCATAGCCCGATCGATAGTCACCTAAAACAGACCCCAGGATCAGTCCGTAAGTAACGTAAGCCTTGGCTGATTCGGGAACGTGACCGTATTTGAGCGAGATTTGAGCCATTTTGACGACAATCACTGCGTAGAGAGCTTGATTGCTAAAGTAGGCAGGCGGATCGATATTCGACAATAATTTTACTACTAATTTTTGCTCGGGTATGATCATTTCCGGTGCATCCAGCAATGAAGCAATTTCTCGCTCTCCCAAATTCTCCCTTGCTTGGGCTATTTCTTCATCCAGGGCCTTTTGCAAATCAGATTCCGGCAAGTCAATTCCTAACAGCTTAAGAGCTTTCCGTCCTGTTTGAATGGCTGCTTCGTATTCAGACATGAGAGTATACTGCACCAGGAGCATATCGTACATCTCGGCCTTTTCTCGGGCCGTTTTCACTCGGAACTTCGTCAGGTTAATCAATTGTTGCGATCGCTCGAAGTTGCCGTTTAAGTACTCAACCTCTGCCCTTGACTTAGACAATGCCAAGGTCAAATCATACTGTTGTACCCAGCTATTTGGGGTTAAACATGCCATCCCTGCTGTCAAATACTCCCTGGCTGCGGCGTAAGCGGTTGCATCCTTGGCTTTTTGACCCGCTGATAGATTCAAACTTGCCAATTTCACCAGTTCAGAAGGATCTGCAATCAATTCTCGACCCTGATTTAGATGATCGACTAACTCAAAGATTCTTTCTTCTCGTGCTTCTGAGGGGATATTCGCCAGCAATAGCCGCCCAATCCTGAGATGAATTGCCTTTTTCTGGTCGGCATCAATCAGGGCTTCAGCAGCCTGTTGCACCCGATCGTGCCGGAATTGATAATTTAAGATTAACAGAAGTGCATCAATTTCCATCATGTCAGTAGTTTCTAACTCTGATGTGGGCTGAATTAATCCTAACTTAATTGCTGGCAGCAGGGCCTCGTAAGTTTCGGCAGCAGATTTTTCCTGGACGATCGAGAGGGTGTCTAAGTCAAACTGGTTGCCCACACAAGCTGCTAAGGGTAAAACCTGCTGAGTATGGTCCGGCAGTTTCTGCAATTTCGATATCATTAATTCTACCACATTGTCCGTGATGCCCAGGGCCTCAATTCTCTTAATATCCCATTGCCAGCTTCTTTGCTGAAAGTCAAAGGCGAGCAGGTTTTCTTGATACAGGGTTTTGAGAAATTCATTCACAAAGAAAGGATTCCCCTCAGTTTTCCCGACCACCAGTTCTGCCAAAGGTCTGACCCGATCGCGATCGCTATGCAAGGTATCGGCAATCAATTGGGTAATCTGCTCCAAGTTTAAGGGCCTTAAGTTAATCTGCTTGACGATCGCCTCTTGCTTTTCGTTCGCGCAGCGTGCGCGCAGCGCATTCTCCTCAAGGGCAATCGTCAATGGATGAGTGGGGCTAACTTCATTATCTCGATAGGCGACAATCAAAAGCAGAGAGTGGGTGTCGGGATCCGTCATCATGAGCTCAATCAACTTGAGCGTAGCCGAGTCTGCCCATTGCAAATCGTCTAGAAAGATAACGAAGGGATGTTCCTGTTGACAAAATACCCGGATAAAGTTTTGAAAGACGAGATTAAAGCGGTTTTGAGTCTCAGTAGGTCCTAGTTCTTGCACCGCAGGCTGAGGTCCGATAATTAATTCCACTTCCGGAATGACATCAATAATCACCTGCCCATTCGGCCTCACTGCTGCTAATATTTGAGAACGCCAGCGGTTATGTTTTGCTTCACTTTCCGTTAACAGTTGCCGCACTAATTCACCAAAAGCACTGACTACGGCAGAGTAGGGTATATTCCGCTGAAACTGGTCAAATTTTCCGGAGATAAAATAGCCGCGTTTGCGGGTAATGGGTTGATAAAGTTCCTGCACTAGAGCTGATTTGCCGATGCCCGAATAACCCGCCACTAACATCATCTCAGTTTTTCCCTGGCTGATGCGATCGAATGCCTTGAGTAAGGTCTCAACTTCTTGCTCTCGGCCATAGAGTTTTTGCGGAATTTGGAATTTTTCGGAAATATCTTGACTTCCCAGGGCAAATTCTGATATATTTCCCTGAGTCTGGAGTTGAGTGAGACATAATTCTAAATCTGCTTTAATTCCACCGGCACTTTGATATCGTTCTTCTGCGGTTTTCGCTAACAATTTCATCACAATGGCTGATACTGCTTGCGGAATATCTCGATTAAGTTCATGAGGCGGCAATGGCTGTTTGGCGATGTGACAATGCACTAACTCCATGGCATCGGTGGCAGCAAAAGGCAGCTGATGGGTCAGCAGTTGGTAAAAGGTGGCACCGAGGCTGTAAAAGTCCGTGCGGTAATCGAGCGCTCGGTTCATTCTGCCAGTCTGTTCCGGGGACATATAGGGTAAGGTTCCTTCTAAGACTGCCGGATTTTTGAGGCTGGTATTTGAACGTGATAAGATGGTGGCAATGCCAAAGTCGATGATTTTCAGCTCTCCTGTGGTGGAATTGAAGACGATATTGGCAGGGTTAATGTCTTTGTGGACGATCTGGGCAGGCGCAGCTGTGTGGAGCTCCCCCAGAATCTCGGTAATGCGAATGGCGAGATCCAAAAATTCCGACAGGGTAAACTGGCGTTCCCCGATCTCTGACTGTAAGGAGGAACCGCCGAAATCTTCCAATATCATTACCAGAGTATTCTTAACCAGATGCAAGTCATAGGCTTCGATCGCGCCATGGATATTCAGTCCACGAAGCAGAGAATATTCCTGCTTATATCGGGTGAGTTCTCGCGGCGTGGGATAATCTTGCTTGAGTACCTTGAGGATAACGGGTTTACCATCCTGTTTGCGGATACCTCGATACACATGGGACTTGGCACTTTCATAGATTTTGGCGATAATCTGGTAACCGGGAAGGGCGATCATACTCTCTGTTCTCCTATAGGTGTAAATTCACTTCTTAGAAAATAATGCGTTATCGTAGCAGCAGATATGGGTGTTTAAGTCAGACGCTTTCACTTACAGCTATGTTAAAACATTATACCTCTGGTTCGGCATTAATTCTGGACATTTTAGCAATCTTATTTGTCGCCTGTAGCCACAATGAAGTCACAGATGCCAGTAACAATGTCAGTTCAAGACCAACAATGGATGGCGGTCCCGCACCCGTCGCCCCCCCCTACAGCCGCCAAGCACAAAAGCGCAGCCGGATTATTATCAGCGAGCGCGTCTCAAAGCTGACAGTGCTGTAAGTATTGGTCAATCTGCTCAATCTCCTGAGGATTGGCAGCTGGTGGCAAGTCGCTGGCAACAGGCGATCTCCCTCCTGCAAGCCATACCCCCAGATAGTCCCCAACGGACTCACGCCCTCACCAAAATAGCAGAATACCAGGGCCATCTTGCCCAGGCCCAGGAACAGGCCCGATCGCTCGGTGTGGTAACTGTCGGAGTAATTACAGCTAATACAGCTAGTGACAAGGAAGTAGAGTTCTCGATCGGTAATGTCTTGGAGATCGCCGTCGGCGGTGCTGTGGTTCGGGATGTGCAAGTGGCGATCTCCCCCCAGCTGGACATCGGACTTCTCGGACATGACTTCTTCGGCAATTACGATATCATTATTCGCCGAGATGTGATAGAATTCCATCTCCGCTGAATCAGATTTATGTAGAAAATTTAAGCTTAAGTTAAGTTTTATTGCAATAAGTGAACAAAATCAAAGGGAGAGAGCTAAGATTTAAAAGGTTGAGGCTGCTAATTGCTAATAGTTAATAGTTAATAGCAATTCGTAGACGCGACGGTGCCTCCCGACTCCTAGGGGCAGAAAAGGGAGACACCTTCGATGTGCTCTACTGGTGTGTCTCCTGGGAGCATCGTAATCGCACGTTCCCACGGCTTCGCCGTGGAAACGTGGGGGAAACATCGCACTACCCAGGAGACACACGACTATTATCAGTTAGGGGCATCTTTTACAAACTCAAAGGTTAATAAATAGAGAGAGGCAGAATTAGTTATGACTAGGTATTTGTGTCCTTGTTGTTCGCAACCTCTCATTTTTCACATCAGCCGCAAAAAAAAATTCTGGTATTGTATCAGCTGTCATCAAGAAATGCCAGCAATAGAAAACCATGAGAAAGAATTAACACTTCCGATTGAGTCAAAGTGGGTATTGCCAGATAAGCAAGAGCTGTACGAACGGATTATTGAAACCACAAAAGAGGGGAGTTTGCTTCTGGATCCAGAAGGGAATACGGCTTTTGTGAATGGCAGGATGACAGAAATACTGGGCTACAGTGAGTCGGCAATGCAACGGATGCCGCTGTTGATGTTGATAGATGAGGAATATCAACAGCAGGCAGCCGAAAATATGCAGAAATGTCGTCAAGGGCTGGATCGGGAAATGGAGTTGAAATTCAGCCACAGAGATGGTTCGGAAGTATGGGCGAACCTGTCTACTAATTCCATCTTTGATGCAGCGGATATATACGCAGGAGTGCTAGTAATAGTTACCAACATTACCGAGCAGAAAAGGGCGGCAGAGAAATTGCAAAAGCAACGTCGGCAGCAGCAAGCCCTGAATTTTATAACTCAAGCCATCCGCAGTTCGATCGATTTAGAGACGATGTTTTCGGCAGCTGTATCGGAAATGCTCCAACTCCTGCAAGCTGACTACGTTCACATCTTCCAATATATATATGAACGTCAGCTGTGGTTGAATGTGGTTGAGTCTCGCAGCCATCCAGCATTGCCCGCGACTCTGGGACGGGAAATTCATGCAGGGGCCCTCCCTGCTAAAATCAACAGTTTAGAAATTGTGCGCAGTGATGATAACGGCATTGATGCAGACCTGCTGGCTAAAACTTTTACCGGAACTTGGTTGCTAGTACCGTTGTACTTGGGGGTATCAGTCTGGGGTGGGATAATTATAGTCATGCCAAGTGAATCCTACAAGTGGCAAGAATCAGAGATTGAGTGGCTGCGTACTGTTGCCAACCAACTAGACATGGGCATCAACCAAGTTGTATTATATCAACAGTTGGCAGCGGCTCACCAAGAATTAAAGTATTTGGCAGCCTTAGATGATATTCCCAAAAATGTCACTCCCACCTTGCGTTCCCAGGCGGATCCTGGGTTGACACGCACCTGGGAGGATGGGGATACAAAAAAAAAGCCTGCGGGGTTGGAGAACATTACGACAGAAGGGCGATCGGGTTCTTTTCTCCCTGATCAATCATTATTAATGAGCTATGTTGCCTATTATCTGAGTCGGGGTAAAACTGTGCTCAGTCCCATAAGTGGTGTCCTATCATTTGACGGGAAACTGTACAATTACCAAGGATATCACGAGGATTTCCAGGATTTTTGGCAGCAACTCCAGCAGCGTCGCGACTTCCGCGAGCTTTATCTGGAAGCAGATAGTTATTGCTTCGGTGACTTTTTGGCTGGAAGTTGCACTGTGAGCGAGTGCGCCCGTTGTCAGCTGCCAATATCCATGTCAGCAGGTCATGTTGACAAGGTTCCTGGTTGTAATGGATTCTGTGGGGGTTTATTATCTCAAAAAGAGAATCAGAACTTGGAAGAGCAACCTTGCTTAACCTCCGTGCTTGCCATTGGGGCGCTACCGAATGGCTCTAAAAACTTAGAGGAATTGTTCGCTCGCAACGGATTTGCAGTCACCTTTGTCAGTCAACCAGAAGAAATTATCTGGCAATCTTTACCTGATACTATAGATCTGGTACTGATTCACGCGGAAGTTTCCCTTGTCGAGGGCAAAGCTTGGACGCAGAAACTGCGTCGTCACCCACAGCTAAACTCTACTCCCATTATTGCTCTGAGTGCTGAAGCTGGGCATCCTCTGAGCTGGGTTGAGCGAGATCTCGGAGTGGAAGATTACCTGCTGACTCCTCTAGGGGGCGAGAGGCTAGCTGCTCATTTGCGCGGCTGTTCTCAATCCCAACTCAGCAGTGCTGGCACTGAGTTGCATTGGTTTCCGCGTTAGATCGAAGGTTTGTAGTGAGGACTTTAGTCCTCACCGTGGGCGAGATAAAAACTAAAGTATGCTAGGCTCAGTTTGCCGCATCTCACTTTTGCTGCGACCAGATTTTGCCCAGAAACCAGGTTTTGACAAAAAACCTGGTTTCTTACTACGAACGGCCTCCGAAGCACTCGTAAACGGTGTCTTACTACGAACGGTTTTGACAAAAACCTGGTTTCTTACTACGAACGGCCTCCGAAGCACTCGTAAACGGTGTCTTACTACGAACGGACTTTTTTACATATTTGCTACATATGAGAAAAACTCAGTTTAGCAAACCCCACGGGACAATTGTACTTGCCCTGAGCGCTGATGGCAAGATATCCGATGTGGGGCGATCGCCTGCTCGTTTCGGTTCAGCAGCAGACAAAGCCCATCTGGAAAAACAAATTGCGATGGCAGATGGAGTATTATTTGGAGCGGGTACTCTCCGCGCCTATGGGACAACGATGCCCATTGCTAACCCCAAACTATTGCAGCAACGAGAATCAGATGGCAAACCACCCCAACCAGTGCAAATACTGGTATCTAGATCGGCTAATATTGACTCTTCTTTACGTTTTTTCCAGCAACCCGTCCCCCGCTGGTTATTAACAACCGCTGCTGGAGCCAAACATTACCATAGTGACCGGTATCGCCCCGACGTCACCAATAGTACAGGCTCTGAGTTTGAAAAGATTATCATTGCTAAAATGGGGCATCAAGGGATTGATTGGGTTGACGCTTTCCGTCAGTTAGCGCAGCTGGAGTTAAAACGTTTAGCAATTCTGGGAGGCGGCCAATTGGTCGCCTCCCTGCTAGCTGCTGATGTGATTGATGAATTATGCTTGACAGTTTGTCCCTTAATTTGGGGTGGCGCAGCTGCACCCACCCCTGTGGATGGTGCAGGATTGTTATCAGCGAAACATTTGGAGTTGTTATCTGTTGATACTATCGAACAGGAGGTCTTTCTGCATTATAGCATAAAAAGAGCGGCAGCAAACATCTTGAATAGTTGAAGTTGAAATAGCTATACTTTTTCTCACGATCGATCGATTGTTCAAGTTTTTCTCCCAGAGAGTCCCTATGGTGAAACAAATCTCGCCTCAAATTAGAGTTACCTGGATTGACAAAATTGCCGAAATCCCCCAAGCTGAGTGGGATAGGCTAGCCCAACCCCTGAAGACGCCGTTTTTTGAATGGGATTGGTTGCACAATCTGGAAGCGTCTGGTTGTGCGGTGGCACGGGCGGGTTGGCAACCCTGCCATTTGACCCTGTGGCGGGATAAACAACTTATAGCAGCCGCGCCTCTTTATGTCAAGGGTCACAGCTATGGAGAATTTGTGTTTGACCACCAATGGGCCGATTTAGCCTATCGGTTGGGGATTGAATATTACCCGAAACTGCTAGGTATGAGTCCCTTTACCCCGGCGGTGGGCTATCGCTTTTTGATTGCCGATGGTGAAGATGAAGATGAACTGACGGAGTTGATGGTAGCAGCGATCGACCATTTTTGCGATCGCCACAACATTTCTGGCTGTAACTTTCTCTATGTCGATCCAGAATGGCGATCGCGCCTCGAAGGCCACGACTTTTCCAGCTGGCTGCACCACAACAGTATTTGGCAAAATCAAGGCTTTCGGACCTTTGATGATTATTTGGGCATGTTTAATTCTAATCAGCGCCGGAATATCAAGCGGGAACGGAAAGCATTATCAAAATCCGGTTTAGAGATGAAAATGCACGCGGGCGATGATATTCCTCACTCCCTGCTTCTCTTAATGTACGATTTTTACAGCCACCATTGCGATCGGTTTGGCTGGTGGGGAAGCAAGTATTTAACTAAGGACTTCTTTGAGAAATTATATCACAATTATCGCCATCGGGTATTATTGGCCGCCGCCTACCGGGAAGGGGACGATCGCCATCCAGTGGGGATGTCTTTTTGCATCACCAAGGGCGATGGTTTGTACGGGCGCTATTGGGCAGTTTTTCCGAATACGACTGCCTGCATTTTAACGCTTGCTATTACTCTCCCATTGAGTGGGCGATCGCTCAGGGCATCCAAATGTTTGACCCCGGTGCGGGCGGGGGTCACAAAAAGCGTCGCGGCTTTCCCGCCACCCCCATCATAGCTTGCACCGCTTTTATAATCAACGTCTGATGCAAATTATGCGTACCCACATCGCCCAAATTAATGAAATGGAACGGGAACAAATTGAGGCTATTAACCAAGAATTGCCCTTTAGTAAACGGGAGTGAATGGGTGTGGTATTGGGCCCGTTGGTACTCGGTCTCGTAGCTCGATTTTTCCGGAACGGTACCCTAAAGGGCCCGGCTACTCGAACCAAGTGACCGCACCCGACCGAACCCTAAAGGGCCCGGCTACATGAACTTGCGCCCGCCTGCGCGGGCTATATTACATGCATCTGGGCAGCGGAGGGTTCCCGGAGCGTGCAACCCAGCTATCAACTTTTTCCGGAACGGTGGAGGATAATTGATCAATTATGACATCACGAGAGTTAAGAGTAGGGTGGGCACCGCCCACCATTCGCGGGTCTGGGCAACAACCACTAACTGACGCATGACCACACCCGGAGTTTTAGCAGGATTTGCAGAGGACAGAGGATTATAGATAGTAAATAATTGGGATGTAAATTTTGTTTAAGCAGGAGGGGATGATAATGAGTAAGCATAAATTAGCGATCGACAATATTCAAGTGCCAGAAGGTTATCAAAAAACTGAGGTTGGGGTGATTCCTGAAGATTGGGATGTGCAGGCTTTGTCAGAAATGTGCGTAAAAATTCAGGATGGAACACATTTTTCTCCATCATTAGGAGGTAATGATTATCTTTACATTACATCAAAGAATATTGGACGCGGGGCATTAAAGATTTCTAATGCTGAAAGAATTGATGCAATTCAGCACAGGGCGATCTATAGTCGTTGTGACGTAAGGAAAGGCGATCTTCTCCTAACAAAGGATGGAGTAAATACCGGAAATGCTGCATTAAATCACTTAAATGAAGAATTTAGTCTATTATCGAGCGTAGCATTTCTAAGATTCAATACTAAGAAATATGATCCAAGTTACTTCCTGCAACAAATTTTGTCGTCAGATGGTCAGAATCGCATTAAAGAGCTAATGTCTGGCAATGCAATTACTCGTCTCACGCTTGAGAAAATTCGTAGGATTCAGTTTTCAGTTCCACCATTAAAAGAACAACGCGCGATCGCCCAAACCCTATCGGACGTAGATGGTTTGATAGCAGCACTGGATCGGGCGATCGCCAAAAAGCGCAACATCAAAACCGCCACCATGCAGGAACTCCTCATCGGGAAGAAACGCCTGCCGGGGTTTCATGGTGAGTGGGAAATGAAGCTATTGGGAGAAATGGGAGTAACATACGGTGGACTTAATGGAAAAACAAAAGCAGACTTCGGTACTGGCTCCTCTCAGTATATTCCTTTCCTAAATATCATTAATAACGTTGTTGTAGATCCTGACGATATTAAAACAGTAAAAGTATCTATTAATGAAGGGCGTAAGCTTTTGTATACCTTGGCACAAGGTACAACTAGATACAACCTATCTAAAACAAATTTTATGAAACTAAAGTTGAAAATTCCGACACCGCAAGAACAACGCGCGATCGCAACGATACTGTCGGACATGGATGCGGAAATAGCGGCATTAGAAAAGCGCCGGGCCAAAACCCAAGCCATGAAACAAGGTATGATGCAGGAACTCTTAACCGGAAAAACCCGACTCATCAATCCAAACAATCCTTGTAATTAAGCCCCTGCACGCTCCGGGAACCCTCCGCTGCGAGGAATGGGCCTGGAGCGTGAGCTTTGTTATGGTATATTTTTGCCAGATTCTGAAGAAGTTGACAAACTCATCTACTTTGTGGAAGTCCAATTTCAGCCCAATAAAGATTTCTACTGGCGTTTTTTTACGGAAATATTCGCATACATTGGTCAATACAAACCGAAAAACGATTGGTTGGCAGTAGCAGTATTTGCCACCCGAAATTTAGATCCAGGACTGCCAACAGCTTATCGGGCGTTCCCGAACAGTCAGCAATTGAAGTGCGTGTATTTGTCGGAGTTGTCCAAACCATCAGATCCATCCCTGGGTTTGGGGATAATCCAGTTGGCCCTAGGGTCGGAGTCCGAGGCAGTTACACAAACTAATCGACTGATGCTTAAAGCACGGCAGTCAGTTGACGATGTAGCCTTCCAGCGGAAGGTTATAGAATTGATAGAAAGCACACTGGTCTATAAGTTTACCAAGTTGAGTCGGGAGGAGATTGAAGCTATGTTCGCGTTGAGTGACTTAAAACAGACGAAGGTTTATCAAGAAGGCAAGGAAGAAGGCAAGAAAGAAGGCAAGCTAGAAGGCAAGCTAGAAGGCAAGCTGGAAGGAGTACCTGGGTTCTTAGCACTTGGGTTGACTGTAGAACAAATCGCCAGGACGTTAGGTTTGGATGTTGAGGTCGTTCAGCAGGCCGCTGTCCCTGCTGAAAAGCCCCCAAAACAGTCAGAAACTGAGAGTTAGAAATCGCTTTTAGCTCTGGTCAGGGTTGGGGGATTTTGTAGCCTGCGCGGGCGAAGTTAAGTCTAGCCCCACGCCGTGTCTCCTGGGAGATCGATGTTTCCCGGGAAACATCCTAGTCACACTTCATAGCAGACACGGCCCCCTAGTTCCCACGGCTCTGCCTGGGAACGGGTGACGGCGCGGTACTTCAGATCGATGCTAGACCCGAAAGAAAACAGGTTCTTGAGAGAAATGCGATCGCCCGCCCTGGCCTGGACTAGAATAAAATCACATCACAAGGTTAATCGCGAGCGAAATTATCTCTCATGAATCAAATTGCCCAAGACATTGCCGCCATTGATGACAAACTCTCCAAGCGTGACCTCGCCCTCGATAATGGCGGATACTTCATTATCTACCTGGATCGAGAGGCGAAGTTAATTTGTGCCAAACATTTCACTAATGCGATCGACTCTCGGGGTAGGGCTGTAGATCCAGAAACGGGCAAGGTTATCCCCGCACGGGGTAAGGTGGAACGCACCGCCGAAACCCTGTATACTGCCAGAACCGCCAAAGAATTATGTGTAAAAATTTTTGAAGAAGCCCAGCCTTGCCCCGTGACCCTATTAGATCACGCGGCGTATCTGGGACGAGAATTCATCAGGGCGGAACTAGCTCTGATCTCCGGACAAGAGTACGTTCAGGACTAGAATAGTTCATGGCAAGCAATGAACTAGCCATCAATTTTGGTACAGCCAGAAGTAGGTAACCATCGGGATAATGGTCGCCAGAATTAGCAAGACAATCACCCAGGTGGTGGCGTTGCTGTTTTTGGTTTCTTCTGGGGTGGCAAAGGTGCCTTCCACTCGTACATTATCTTCGATCGCGGGGGGACCGGGATCCGGCTTGCCAGATAATACCGCTGTGAGGCGATCGCCTGCCGCCAAGAAGGCACGGTTATATTGATTATCATTGCGGATGGGGACTTGCATGGTTTCGGAGACCACACTCTGGGCAATATCATCGGACATCAGCTGTTTGACAGCCGCCCCAGTGCGGATCCCAATGTTATTAGTGACGATATCCAGGACGACTAAGGTTTGATTAGCTTGCGCTTCTGGGGTGGGGAACCACTTAGCAAGCAGCAGCTCGGCAAAACTGTCGATCGTTTCCCCGTAGTCCAGGCGGCGGATGGTCACCATCCTGACTTCGTTGCCAGTTTCTTGGGCGAGTTTGGACAGCTGACTGCTGAGTTTGCCTTCATTGAGGCGGCTGATCGCTTCCCCCATATCCACTACCCAAGTATCGTCACCCGCTGTCAGGTTCGGCATTTGATAAACGCCAGTAGCTCCAGCTGGCAGGGCGAGCAGCTGGGTTGCCAGCAGCAGCGCCACTAGGGGCAAAATCAGGCGATCTAGTTGTGAGAGCAATTTTCTCATGACCTTAACCAAAAGTTTGCATATTGTAAAATTATCTCTTTTGGAGGTCGATCGTGTTAGGTTCTGAGTATTAGATTTGCGATCATCTTGGATATGACTTCCCAGAGCTTTACAAAGGTTGGCTGATTGAGGCAAGACAAGTGTTCTGCGTACAGGTGTGGAGTGCAGGTGGTGGTGATTGCGTCATCCCCGTTCACAACGCCCAAAATGAGTCAGAGGCTCTCGCCCTCGCGAAGCGCTGGATCGACATGCAAACGGAACCCGCAGAGTCCCGTCACCCATCGGACTCCTCGGAAGAGCACGATCCCTTTCCCTGGACTGGGACGACGACGATATCCCATTTTAGCCTGAGTTTCTTCCCTCAGATCGCCCCTGTGTACTTTCTGTTAAGAGGGCGCGGAGGGCGAAAGCCCCGTAGTCCGAGAGTTTAACGATAAAGATTATGGTCAGGGTCTAACCAGACGATGTAAAAAACATTGTCTCTAAAAAATCCATGAACCCTGCCATGTTCGTTAGCGGATATTTGAAACTGATAGGCTGTGACTACTACCTTATCTTCATTAGGAAGGCCAAAGCCATTCGGTTCAGTAGTATCCTGCCAGTCTATTGGATGACATCGCCGACTTTTACTACGATTATTGACAATCTCTTGAACAGTCAATTTGGATAAGTCTCGCAGTCTCCTCAAGAGTACTTCTAGATATCTGACATCTCGCCCTCTAATTGAAAAATTTTCCTTGTCATCCTGATAATACATGAAGTCAAAGCTTACTTTGGGTATTTCTACTCCTAAGCGCTTTATCTCAGATGAGGAACCTTGGCGGCGAACATTTATCTTTTTCGTTTTTTTAGGCGGCACGGTTTTTGTAGTATTCTCTCATTGATTCTTTAGAAATGATAGCATCAGAATGTTCGGCGATTAGCAGCCCTCTCCTCGCCTTCAGCCAAGGGTCTTCCCGATGAACCATGATTTCCAGTTCAAAAGCATTACACGTGAAATACTCCTCTGTTATTTTAGCTAAAAAATCCTCTACTGCTTGCGGCAACTGTGGTTTTTTCACCTGCTTGAGAATGGGTTTCCATTGAAATTTTTTGTACTCCTCAAATAAGGTCGGAATAGTAGGGCCGGGTGCCCAAGCTTCAAAATCATCTTCAAACAGGGGAGTGTCGTGAATAGCCAGATGCCAAGCTTGGGCATAATACACCAGCTTCTGTAGCTTGAGATTACTGATGAATGAACCAGTATCGTTGGCAACCCAAATGAAGTAATCGGCAATTTCGCTAGCAGTCGTTATCGTCGTTGCTTCGACGGCACGGCTCTTGTAAAACTCTCTCATTGATTCTTGAGAAATTATAGCATGAGAAGGTTCATCTCTAGGCAAACCTTTCCTGGCTTTAATCCAAGGATCTTCCGACAAACCATGATTTCTAGTTCTAAACCAGTGCCAAGGAAATATTCTCCTGTTATCTCCTCCAAAAAATATTCTAATTTTGGCGAAAATTGTGGTTGTTTTACCTCCTTGATAATTGGTTTCCATTGAAATTTTTTGTACTCCTCAAATAAAGCCGGGATAACAGGACCATGTACCCAAGCCTCGAAATCATCTTCAAACAGAGGACTGTCGTGAATCGCCAAATGCCAAGCTTGGGCATAATATACTAGCTTCTGTAGCTTGAGGTTACTGATGAATGAGCCAGTGTCGTTGGCTACCCAGATGAAGTAGTCGGCGATTTCGCCAGCAGTCTTCATCGAACAGGTGTTTTGCCTGTCCAAAGTTGCTTTGTCGCTCATAAAGATAGAGTAAATAGTTGGGCATTTTGATTATAGCACGGGACAAGCAAAACCCGCAACATATCCTGCTGCGGGTGCGATCGCATCACTTATGGCCATCTGAACCAGTAGCCGAGAAACCCGGTTTCTTAATCTGTTGCATAATAGCGAAAAATCACTCTTAGTAGGAGTAAAATTTATCCTCAACCTGGGATAATTTATCCTCGATTTCAAAATGGTTGGACTCGGACAACTTTTCAGCTATAGTCAGGAGTTCTCCAATCACCGCATAGACCTCTTGTGAATCAGAAAGAGTTGCCAGTTCCCAATCACCATGATAAATCGCGGTTTCCTCAAAATATGCAAGTCTGTGGTCGAGTTCTATCCTAGCATCTAGGAGTATTTGACCCAGCCTTTTGGCATTGCGTTTTTGTGCTTTCGCTTGTTGACGTGTAAGTAACATAGTTTTTACCTCAATGGTTTATATGTATACAATAAAAACGATCCTTGGCCTTCGTAACTGCAATGTGCTACTTTATGAAGTGGCCAATTCCCCGAACAGGCAACTTGTTGCTTAGGTTCGGGAAATCTCCTGTGATGACGCAAAAACCAGCGGTGAGGTTTCCCCACGGAACTCAACCTACAGTTGGCTAATAGTTGCATGCAACACATTGCCGCACCCCTCGTTCCCACGGCGAAGCCTGGGACGGGTGGCGGCGGCGAGGTATATTTGCCAAAGACCAGATGCATCCGGTGGGCGGTGCCCACTACTACTACAGTTGAGAAGCGCCTAATACAGAAATTTTTGAGAGTTTTTACCCTTTCGACCCAAGGCAAGATCGGCCAATTCGACAAGGGTTGGGGTCTGCTTGGGGTCGAGAGGCCATCACGATCGCCCAGCCTGCCCCGGGGCACGGCGCTATTCACATTATCATCTTTGATGCCGTGCCCCTACAGGAAATGGCGATCGCCTTTTGCTTGGACTTTGACAATTCCCTCAGCCTTGGTTATGATTCTAGCCAGTCTTCTATAGTAATCCCCGTCACTCTCTGCATATCCAGATCGTGCGATACTATAATTAGACCTTGCGCGATCGCCGTCGCCGCTATCAAGATATCTGCATCTTCTAACAGCCTCCCTTGACGTTTTAACTCTGCATGGATTTCTGATGCTTTTTCCAACACCTCTATTTCGTTCAACACCGGTAAAACTCTAGAATTTCTGCAAAAAAACTTGAAATCCAATAGCTTTCTCGTTGCGTTGCTAGCCAGCAATCCTCTTTTTACCTCGTAATATGTAATGCCACTGATGAACGCTGATTGACCTTGACGCCGCACTTGTTCCATTTTTTTGTTAATCTTTTCATTCTTCTTTAAAATCGCCGAGACGATATTTGTATCCAACAGATAATTCTTACTCATGCCATTTTTGCCATGTTGGGGAATACTTCATTAGATTGGGAGACTTCCCCCCACGCGATCGCATGCCAGAATAACAGTTAAAGTAACACCATATTACTATCGATTTTCTACTGCGGCATCGAAAATTTCCAGTTGCTCTGGAGTCAGATCGTTTAATGTGCCCGACACTGCATGGAGAATCAGAATACTATCTATTCTATCTTTGAGATATTCATCGCCAATCGCTTTTAGTTCTGCTGTCGAAAATTCATCGAATAACTCGATCATATGTTCTCTCATCTCCTCTCTATCCAATTTTTCCTGGTAGAAGCTCTCTCCGGCAATTAAATTTTCTGTAATCTCCGATACGCGAGCGAGTTCCACTTCTTTCCCTGCTGCTACTTGTACCATAATTCCCCTACTGGTTGTTGAATTACTTTGCCATCTCTTACATCCTAGCATATTCTGGGGCGATTTACCATCTATTTTCTACTGCCGCGTCGAATATTTCCAGTTCTTCTGGTGTCAGATCGTTTAACGTGCCCGAAACTGCCTCCACGATCAGAATACGATCGATCCTGTATGCTAGATCCTCGTCGGATATCTCTTTCATTTCTTCTACTGAAAACTTATCAAAAAGCCTGACTAAACTTTCGATCATTTCATCGAGATCTAATTTCTCCTGGTAGAGGCGATCTGAGGCAATTACTTTTTCCGTTATCTCCGATATCCGGGCGATCGCCACTTCTTTCCCTGCTGCTACTTGTACCATAGATTCCCCTCCTGGTTGTTGAGTTACTCGATCGTCTCTTTCATTCTAGCAGATCGTCGGGCGATTTACCATCTATTTTTCGCGTGGGGCCAGAAACCGGGTTTCTTTTACCAAATATCGCCCCTGGAGTCCAGTATCTTCCAGAAACCCGGTTTCTTGTTATCTCTGTTCCGGGGGACGATCGCGCGAGCTGCCAGAAACCGGGTTTCTTTTACTATCTCTCGCTTTGACAACCAAATCAATTCTAGAAACCCGGTTTCTTGTCCCCTGGAGGCGATCGCGCTGACGACGAAAGGCGACTGCAAAAACTCCGATCCAGGATCGCGATCGGGACGGTGGTCACGCCCGTTTCCCCCGCGAGCTCAAAGCCGCAGTCGGAACTATAGCGCAATAGTTTCCCCGCAGTCAAAGGTAGCTGTATTGGTGGGGGACACCGAACACTTGCCAACTGGTGCGGTGGTCACGTATAACCCAACTGACGCATGACCACACCCCCGTCGTCCGGAATGTCGGTTACACCTTATGGCCTACGGCTTAAAGCTTGTTTGAGTGAAGGGAGTTTTAAGCCGAAAATCATCAATTAATAATTCAATTTGAGGAGGGTGTGGTCATAAGTAGTTGATAGCCGGGTGCATCTGGTGATACATGTATATAGCCCCTGCACGCGGAGGGCCCATTTCGCTGCGAGGAGGGGGCGATGTGCGATGCGCAGTGCTTCTAGCGCGCGCAGAGCACATCGCCCGGAGCGTGGGCTAAGTTCTAGTAGCCGGACCCCTCGTTCCCAGGCTTCGCCGTGGGAACGGGTTCGGCGGGCGGGGAGGCCCGAGTACCAACGGGTTTTGACCACACCCTCCTACCAACGGGCGCAAGACCACACAGCGGAATTTGTCATCCAGATACCCATCCAACCCAGGGCGATCGTGCCATAATAACCATCGTTGTCAGCTTTACGAACATATCTATGCCAAATTCTCATGCTAAGTCCGCCTTGCTAGTGCTCGCCGATGGTTCCAGCTATCGCGGCTGGTCTTTCGGTGCCACCGGAACCACCATAGGGGAGGTCGTGTTTAACACCGGGATGACTGGCTATCAAGAAGTCCTGACCGACCCCAGCTACTGCGGTCAGATCGTCACCTTCACCTATCCAGAATTGGGGAACACTGGCGTCAACCCGGAAGATGAAGAATCTAGTAGGCCCCAGGTCAAGGGGGCGATCGCCCGCAACATCTGCACCCGCCCCAGCAACTGGCGGTCCACCCAATCTCTACCGGACTACCTGAAACAACACGGCATTATCGCCATATACGGCATCGACACCCGCGCCGTCACCCGCAGAATCCGCGTTGTCGGGGCCATGAACGGCGGCATTTCCACCGAAATCCTGGACGAGGCCGAATTACTCGCCCAAGTAAAGCTTGCACCCAGCATGAATGGCTTAAATCTCGTTCGCGAAGTGACCACATCCCAAGTCTACGAGTGGTCTGAGGCCACCGAGGAGGTTTGGGAGTTCAACCCCGTGGGTGGCACTACAGAAACCTTCACCGTAGTCGCCATCGATTTTGGCATCAAACGCAATATTCTCCGCCGCTTGGCCAGTTACGGTTGCCGCGTCATCGTCGTCCCGGCCAGCACGCTGGCAGCAGAGATTCTCAAATACAACCCCGATGGCATCTTTCTCTCCAACGGTCCTGGAGATCCCGCCGCCGTCACCGAGGGGATCGAAACCGCCAAAGCCTTGTTGGCTGCGGAAAAACCCATGTTTGGCATCTGTATGGGACACCAGATTTTCGGGCTGTCCTTGGGGGCCCAAACCTACAAGCTCAAATTCGGTCATCGCGGCTTAAATCAGCCTGCTGGGTTATCTCAACAGGTTGAGATTACCAGCCAGAATCACAGTTTTGCCATCGATCCGGAATCCTTGGCCAACGCCGATGTGGAAATTAGTCACTGGAACCTGAATGACCGCACGGTCGCGGGGTTGCGGCACAGATCGCTGCCGCTATTTTCCGTCCAGCATCACCCAGAGGCGAGTCCCGGTCCCCACGACGCCGATTATCTGTTCGAGCGGTTTGTCCAGGCCATGCGATCGGCTCGTACTTCCGTCCCTGGGTAGGTTGCACAAACCCCATTGCCCATGTTAATCTAGATCATCGATCCTGATAGAGCCAAACAAAATATTGATAGGAGGGGGTTTTATTCCTGAGCCACTAACCCTGACCGTTAGTTTAAGAGGCACTCGTGATGTCAGGGAAAATTATCAAATATTTCGCCTCGCTGGTTTGTTAGACGCCTTTTCCGAGCCAGCTTTTCGTAAGAAGATCGGCATGTATATCGATGAGGGTCCGACCAATATTATTTTGGACCTCTCGACGATAGACTTTGTTGACAGTTCTGGCCTAGGAGCATTAGTGCAACTGGTCAAGAAGGCTCAAACTTCCGAAGGTAGTTTGCAAATCATCTCAAATGCTCGCGTGACTCAAACTGTGAAGCTAGTTCGACTAGAGAAGTTCTTGTCCTTGCGGAACTCGATAGATGAGGCGGTCGAACATGTCCAGAACCAGACGTCTTGAGCCACCAACCGCATCTGGCAGCGTGGGGGTCCGGGAGCCTGCCCCCAGCGCAGCACTATCAGAAAGCTATCCAGAGGTTTTTCTGGATAGCTTGTTTTGGTGAGGTTTGCTATCTTGGAACAGGTGGTCTTTAATACTCAGCCGGGTTTGTCATTGTCACCGGCAGATATCAAACGACTTTCGCCCTCGGCATTGGCTTATTTAGGAGATGCTGTCTATGAACTACATATCCGCACCCATTACCTGATGCCCCCCAAGCGATCGCGGGATTATCATCATCAGGTGGTGGCCCAGGTACGAGCAGAAAGTCAGGCACGACATTTACACTCTTTAGAACCTCACCTCACTCCAGTAGAACTGGAACTTTTGAAGCGCGGACGGAACGGCGCTACAGGATGTCCCCGACGCTTAGACCCAGAAACATACCAGCAAGCTACTAGCTTAGAGACTTTGATCGGATACCTATACCTCACAGACTGCCAGCGATTGAACCAGTTGTTGGCACAGCTGGATCTGGAAGGATGACTGAAAGTTCAAAATTCTCTCATTCAAAATTCAAGATTGACAACTGACAACTGACAACTTTGGGTCTAAATTGTGTCAACGATCACAGATTAATGTCAGATTGATACAGTAAACTACCCTCTGGAGGCAACGACAACTCTATGGCAGCCCCAAAAAATCGAAAACTTCAGTCTCAGCGGAGGAAACCGGACAAACCCAAGATCGAGCCATCGCGCCTGAAACCTATAGGGAACTCGCGACCGCCAGCAGCCACAGTCGCCCCCGACCCACAAGCAACTGACCGAGAGACTGATTTAATCTACGGCATTCATACTGTCCTAGCGGCCCTGAGAGGTAAGCGCCGCTTAAACCGAGTCTGGATCGCGGAACGCATGCGCTACGATCCTCGCTTTCACTCCCAGCTGCTGCAAGCGAAGGCAACTGGCACAGTCATCGATGAGGTTTCCTACCGGCGTCTGGACCAGATTACCAGTCACGCCAATCACCAGGGTGTGGCAGCAACAGTAGCGCCCTACGCCTACATTAACCTGGGCGAACTGATCGCAAAAGCCAAATCTCTTTCCGAACAACCGGTACTGGTGGTAGCCGATGGCATTACTGACCCTCAAAACTTAGGTGCCATTATCCGCACGGCAGAGGCTTTAGGGAGTCAGGGACTGGTGATTCCGCAACGCCGGGCCTCCGGTGTCACTTCGACGGTGATGAAGGTGGCGGCAGGGTCTTTAGAATTTTTTCCAGTTGCCCGGGTTGTCAATCTCAGTCGGGCCTTGGAAGAATTGAAAGAGGCTGGTTTTTGGATCTATGGCACTGCCGCATCCGCTAGTCAGCCAATACAGGCTGTTAAGTTTACTGGACCGGTGGTATTAGTAGTAGGGTCGGAAAGCGAAGGTCTAAGTATGTTGACACAACGCTACTGCGACCTGTTGGTCTCCATCCCGCTGCTGGGACACACCCCAACCTTGAATGCATCGGTAGCAGCGGCCATGAGTCTTTATGAAATTTTTCGTCAGCGCTGGGAAAATACCTTGAATTTGGGTAATAATGTAAAGAATAGTTAAGCAGTGAAACAAGAAAAGTAACGAACCATAACAAAATGTAACGCACCTAACCCCTATGGACCACCGGATAATAAGCTGTCGCGCATCTAAACTGCATGTTGGAGCTTCCGGTAAAATCGAGGCAACCCACGACAGCGTAGCGTCAGCTCTAACGGCAATTTGGGACTATGCAATTTAAATGCATCACAGCTTATCGCTCAAACATTGATAAAGAGGTGAAAGAAATGAAAGAATTGATGATTAGCTCTCTGAACGCCCTGGGTTTAGCATGGTGGTTGGAAATTGTCACCGAGACCCCCCGTTGCACCTACTATTTCGGACCGTTTGCGAAGAAGAATGAAGCGGAAGTAGCCCAGTCAGGATACATAGAAGACTTGGAAAAGGAAGGGGCTCAAGGGATTACAGTTGTAGTGGTGCGCTGCAAACCGATAAATCTGACGATTTTTGAAGAATGGGTGGAGGAGTTGACGGCGCCAGCAGCTAGGACAACATTACTCAGCGGCCAGATGTAAATATAAGTTAAGCATGCAGGTGTCAGCTATCAGCATAGATATAGATAAAACCGGGAGCTTGAGATTCTCCCTACGGGGATGGTTTCACCATTAGCCCTCAACCCGGTTTTTACTGAAAACCGGTTTTTTTAATTCTTTCGCTGGTAGTTCAATATTGACAGGGACTATTCGCTGTTGCCGCTGCCAGCGGCAATTTTTGCGATCGTGACGACTTTCAAGTCTCTTGCTCCTGCACGATGTAATCATTGAATAATAAATCATACATAAATCAAGGATTATTGGTCAGAAGTAGATAAGTGCTGCTAAATAAATGAGCGAATAATAGTGAAAAAAAAGAGGCGATGCAAAAATTAACCCGGTTTTTTGAAAAAGCCGGGTTTCTGGCAGACGGGCAGATATCGTAAATGTAAAGAAAAAATTGATCTGTGGGGAGATGATAGGCAGGGGCTGTGGTAGAATAGAGAAATTAGACAGGCTTGGCTTATAGTAAAATCGGGACGGAATATTAGAGAAGGTACAAGCATGGCATCCATTCGCGAGTTGCACAAGCAACTGATTGATAAAGAACGTTCGGCTACAGAAATAACTCACCAAGCTCTCGCGCGGATAGAGACCTTGGAGCCAAAGTTACACAGCTTTTTGTGCGTGACAGCAGATCGGGCTCTGGAACAGGCAAAGGCAGTGGATGCTAAAATCGCCGCAGGAGAAGAAATTGGACTACTGGCAGGTATCCCGATCGCCATCAAGGACAATCTCTGTACTAGAGGGATCCCCACGACTTGTGGTTCCCGCATTCTGGAAGGTTTTGTGCCACCTTACTCCTCAACGGTGACACAGAAACTAGCAGCGGCGGGTGCGGTGATGGTGGGGAAAACTAATCTGGATGAGTTCGCGATGGGAGGTTCGACAGAGAATTCCGCTTATCAAGGGACGGCTAACCCTTGGGATCTATCCCGGGTGCCAGGGGGTTCCTCCGGCGGCTCGGCAGCGGCGGTAGCATCATCTCAAGCAGTGGTGGCTGTGGGTTCGGATACGGGAGGATCGATTCGTCAACCGGCATCGTTCTGCGGCATCTTCGGTCTCAAACCTACTTACGGTCGGGTGTCTCGTTATGGGTTGGTGGCTTTTGCTTCCTCTCTGGATCAAATTGGACCATTGGGTCGTACAGTAGAAGATGCGGCGATTGTGTTGCAGGCGATCGCGGGTTACGATCCCAAAGATGCTACCAGTCTGAAGGCTGAGGTTCCCGACTATGTGGGGATGCTCAAACCCAATTTTAAGGTCAGAGGACGCCTGAAAATCGGGGTGATTACAGAAACCTTTGGTTGGGGGTTAGAACCGGTAGTAGAAGAGACGGTGAAAAAGGCGATCGAACATCTACAGGACTTGGGAGCAGAGGTTCAGATAGTTTCCTGTCCCAGTTTCCGCTACGGTCTGCCAGCCTACTACATTATTGCTCCTTCGGAAGCGTCAGCGAATCTGGCCCGTTATGATGGGGTAAAATATGGCTTGCGGGCGGAGGGGGATAATCTCCTATCTATGTATGGTTCTACTCGGGCTTTAGGCTTTGGGGCCGAAGTGAAACGCCGGATTATGATTGGGACTTATGCTCTCTCGGCGGGGTATTATGATGCTTACTATCTCAAGGCCCAAAAGGTCCGGACTTTAATTAAGCAAGACTTCGATCGGGCTTTTGCTAAGGTAGATATATTGGTCTGTCCCACGGCTCCGACGACGGCTTTTAAGGCGGGGGAAAAAACAGAAGACCCCTGGAGTATGTACTTATTGGACTTGATGACTATCCCAGTTAATCTGGCAGGACTGCCAGCTTTAAGTATGCCCTGTGGGTTGGATGAGAAAGGACTCCCGATAGGTCTACAATTAATAGGCAAGGTACTGCGAGAAGACCATCTGTTGGAAGTGGCGAATGCCTACGAGCAAACGACGAGCTGGCATTTAAAAACCCCCCGATTTAGTTGTCAAATTGGGTGGCGATGCGCGAGGGGTAGTGCGATTAGCGCTACCGCCCGACGGCATCGGTGGAGATGGGTTAGGTGGGCAGCGCCCACCAGGGCTCGAGATTTAACCAATTAAGAATTAGCAATTATGGATTTTGTAGGTCTACATATTCACAGTGATTATAGTCTGCTGGATGGTGCTTCTCAACTGCCAGAATTGGTTTCTAGAGCTAAAGAGTTGGGTATGGAGGCGATCGCCCTGACGGATCACGGGGTAATGTATGGGGCGATCGAGCTGATTAAGGTTTGTAGGAGCAAAAATATTAGGCCAATTATCGGCAATGAAATGTATGTGATAAATGAAACAATTAAAAATCATAAAGGGAAGTACAGCCACCATCACCAAACAGTGTTGGCGAAAAATACACAGGGCTATAAAAATCTAGTCAAGCTGACGACAAAGTCCCATCTAGAGGGAAAGCGAGGCAGCGGGATATTTGCCCGTCCTTGTATCACAAAAGAATTGCTAGCAGAATACCATGAAGGTCTGATAGTAACCAGTGGTTGCCGGGCGGGAGAAGTGCCAAAGCTAATTCTCAACGATCGAGCAGGAGAAGCTTGGGAAGTGGCAAAATGGTACAAAGAAATATTTGGAGATGATTACTATTTAGAGATCCAAGACCACGGTTACCAGGAAGATAGAATAGTTAATGTGAAAATCTGGGATATGGCCCAGAAACTGGAAATTAAGGTAGTGGCGACTAATGATTCCCATTATATTGACTGCTATGATGTAGAAGCTCACGATGCTCTACTTTGTATTAACACGAATAAGTTATTTAATGATGAAAAGCGGACTTTTCGCTACAGCGGGACGGAGTATCTCAAGTCAGCTGACGAGATGAAACATCTGTTTAGAGATCATTTGCCAGATAAGGCGATCGAAGAGGCGATCGCGAACACGGTAGAAGTGGCGGATAAGGTGCAAGCATATGACATAATGGGGGCACCGCGCATCCCCAATTATCAGAAGGAAGGTCATACAGCAGATAGCTTTCTGGAAGAAAAAGCCTGGTCAGGTCTGCTGAAACGGAAGGACTGCCAAAACCGCAAGGAGCTAGAAACGCGCTATCCAGAATATAAAGAACGGTTGGAAACTGAGCTGAAAGTAATCCAGGAAAAGAAATTTTCCAGTTACTTCTTAGTAGTTTGGGATTATATAGATTATGCCAGAGAAAATCATATTCCAGTGGGGCCGGGACGGGGAAGTGCAGCGGGTTCTCTGGTGGCCTATGCCCTGAAAATTACTAATATAGATCCCGTACATCACGGACTGCTATTTGAACGATTTCTCAATCCAGAACGGAAATCAATGCCGGATATTGACTCTGATTTCTGCATTGAAAGAAGGGATGACATGATTAAATATGTCACGGACAAGTATGGTAAAGAAAAGGTAGCCCAAATTATTACTTTTAACCGGATGACTTCCAAGGCGGTTCTCAAAGATGTGGCCAGAGTTTTGGGGGTTTCCTACGGAGACGCGGATCGGATGGCGAAATTAATCCCGGTAGCGCGGGGGAAACCAGCGAAACTGAAGAAGATGATTTCCGATGAGTCGCCAGAACCGAAGTTCAAAGAAGCATACGAAAATGACAAAGTTAAAGTTAAAGACGATCGGGGAGAAATCACCGGCGAAATCCCAGTCCGCCAGTGGATAGATATGGCGATGCGGTTGGAAGGGACAAACAAAAGCGCTGGCGTGCATGCAGCGGGGGTGGTGATTTCAGCGGAACCGTTGGATGAAATTGTGCCGCTGCAAAAGAATAATGAAGGGGCGGCGATCACCCAGTATTCTATGGAAGAACTGGAATCTCTGGGTCTGTTAAAAATGGACTTTCTGGGATTGAAAAACTTGACAATTATCCAGAATACCGTAGAACTGATTAAAGAAAATCATAAATTAGATATAGATCCAGACCAGTTACCCCTACAGGAGAGAAAGGCGAGAGACATTATTGCCAAAGGAACGGTAAAGAAAATCCCCCCAGATATTAAAAAGACTTACGAACTGCTAGGAAAAGGAGATTTAGAAGGCATCTTTCAATTGGAATCTTCGGGAATACGTCAGGTGGTACAGAAATTGAAGCCTGATAATATAGAAGATATATCTTCGATTCTAGCCCTGTACCGACCTGGACCTTTGGATGCGGGACTGGTTGATAAATTTATCTATCGCAAGCACGGTCGCGAAAAAATTGCCTACGAACATCCCATGCTGGAGCCAATTCTCAAAGAAACTTACGGAGTTCTAGTTTATCAAGAACAGATTATGAAAGTAGCTCAAGATTTGGCAGGATATTCGTTGGGTCAGGCAGATTTACTGAGGAGAAGTATCGGAAAAAAGAAGCCCGAAGAAATGCAAAAGCATAGAGAAAAATTTATAGATGGCTCCGCCCAAAATGGTATACATACAGCGGTAGCAGAAAGTTTCTTCGCGCAAATGGTGAAGTTTGCCGAATATTGCTTTAACAAATCTCATTCTACAGCCTATGCCTATGTTACCTATCAAACGGCTTACTTAAAGGCGAACTATCCGGAAGAATACATGGCGGTGCTGCTGAGTGAAAACAGTGACGACCAGGATAAGGTGCAAAAATATATCGCTAATTGTAAGAAAATGGGCATTGAGGTAGAAGGACCAGATATTAATCGCTCTGGAGTGAAATTTAGGCCAGAGGGAAAAAAGATTTTATTTGGACTGTCAGCGGTGAAAAATCTGGGCACAAATGCAATAGAATCTATTATTAAGGCCCGGAAAGAGGGTGGTGAGTTTCAGGATCTGGCTGCGATGTGCGATCGCCTAGATTTGCAGGCGGTAAACAAACGCGCTTTGGAAGCTTTAATCAAATGTGGAGCATGCGATCGGATCAATTCCAATCGTCATCAATTAGCAGAATATATCCCCAAGGTGACAGAGTGGGCACAGAAAAATAAAAATAGCCTCAACTCAGGCTTGCAGATGACCCTTTTTGACATGGAAAACTTTAAGAGGCCGGCTCCGGAGCTACCGGTTTTTAAAGATTTTACCGTGCAGGAGAAGTTGCAGTTTGAAAAGGAATACTTGGGATATTACGTTTCGGCCCATCCCCTGACATCGGTGCAGCGACCAGATGATGTCATAAATTTGGACGTGCTCGAGGAGCAAAAAGGCAAACCACAGATTAAAGTCCTAGTGATGCTTACAGAGGTGAAACAGCATATCACGAAAAAAGGCGATCGCATGGCATTTATGCAAATAGAAGACCTGACAGGGAAAGCAGAAGCGATCGTCTTTCCCAAAACTTATGAAAAGATTGAAAAGTTGCTGGTAACAGATAAGGCGATCGTCCTCACGGGGAAACCAGATCGCCAGGACGAACAAAAAGTTCAGTTGATCGTGGATAATGCTGAAAAACCAGAGCAGCAGAGGATGTTATCCGCATCCCAGTGGGAACCAGAATCGGACAGTCCGCCACCAGAGGAGCAGTTGATGTCGGACGAACCGGAGCAGTCAGAAGAAATAGAGTCGAGATCCTCCGACAGTCAGCCATCAGAACAGCAGTTGCTGAACTTGCAACCCCAGTGGGAACCAGAAATAGAGTCGAGATCCTCATCCGACCAGCAGGAGATCGAGATGGAACCTCAGTCAGCACCAGAAGAAAATAAGTCGATCGCCAACTCAGATCAGCGGTTGGTGCGCGTGAGGAAGGCGCAGCAATCTTACGTTTTTCCAGATAGCGATCACTTCAGATCGCCAACCCAAACAAAAGGTGAAATCGATCGGCAAAAACTCCAGCACCTGAAGTCCGTACAACTCACAGCCAAAAAACTGGGTCTCGATCCGATTAATCTCAGCCAACTGTCACAACAGCACCCGCAAGTAACTGTCCGGGTGGTTGCTACGATCGCAGATGTCCATCAGCAAGAACATAAACCAGAGGGCGATCTCCTGACATTTCTGCTACTTGAGGACTTGAATGGATCGGGTGTGGCCATGATTAAACCAGATCTGTATCGGAAAATTGGCTCATCTCTGGCGGAGGACAGCTTTGTCATCCTTTGGGGGAAAGCGCAACAACAGGATGCCGAAAGGTGGTGGCTGATGGTGTCAGACGCTGTCCAAATTGAACCCAATTACGTGGTGGTGCTGAAACTGAACGATAAGATGGCTAGCAGTAAGACATTTCAAAATCAACTATCATCAAGGTTGAAGGACCTCTCAGGAGAGACCCATAAACCCAAAGTTCCCGTGCTCGCGATCGTCGAGGGTAAAGACTTTCACATGCGTCGAGTGATTCGTTTTGGACATGACTTCTGGGTGCAAGATCCCGAAAATGCTGTTAAAATTATCGCCAGCCTCAATGTGTTGCGCAATAATCAGGTTTTGCTGAAATCCTTAGCTCAATAACCCTAACACTTCTTGTCTGGAAAATTGCGATGATAATTGCGAGATAGGAAGGTCGCTATGGATCTGATATAATGATTGACAATTGAAAATTGACAATTGTCAATTAGTCATCTATAAAACTTGACAGGATCCCGTTTATTCCTGCCTTTTCTCCCTCACAGCTTGATAGAAACCCAGGACAATCAAAATATTTGACAGGGTTAAAAAGAACTCCGCGCCACCATGCAGCCAATCTATATTTGCTAAAGATTCACCATAGGCTACCTGGGAGTAAATACCCGCTGGAATGGTGACGCCAACAAACACTAAAGTCATGTAAAATCCAATCAGGGATAAACGGGGCATTTTCCCCGATCGGGTAATAAACCACAAAAATCCCAGGTAGGGAAACAAGGATAAAGCAAACAGCGTGTCTTTAGAAATCATCTGAAAAATTCAAAATTCAAAATTCAAAATTTGGAAACCCATTGAGAATAAACAGATTAACTGCTTACTGTTCGCTGAGACTAGATCGCCAGATCCACCAACCAGCAGCACAGACCGTGCAGTTACCTAAAACTGTCATCGCTGCTTGTAGAGTAACGAGCCATTCTAGAGATGCCGGGTTATCAAAAAAATGCCAGGTGCATGCACACATGGCGCCGATCAGTGCTGGTAACATCGCTAATGATAACCCGTACCAAGTGCGATCGCGCGTCAGTTCGCCATAGGTCCAGATATACCAGATGGCAGCGATCCACTCAATGACGCTAGATATGTGAATGATCCAAGTTGGAATTGATAGAGTATGCATAAATTACTATTGGTGAATTGAGAATGGAAAGCTAAGATAAAAGCTAGGATAAAATGGAGAAAATTAGGGCGGTATTGTGCGGCTACTATGGTAAAGGTAATGGCGGCGATGAGGCATTGCTGGCAACTCTATTGCAAATGTTACCAGAAAATGTGACGCCTTTGGTATTGTCAGGAAATCCTCACCAAACCCAGACTCGCTACGGGGTGGAAACGCGCGATCGCCTATCCGCGTTCCAAGTCCTGTCAGCATTACGTGCGAGCGAGGTTTTCATCTGGGGCGGCGGTAGTTTAATCCAAGATGCCACTAGCGCCCTTAGTCCTCTATACTATAGTGGTTTGATGGGATTAGCACAACAGATGGGCTTGAAAACAATTGCTTGGGCCCAGGGAATTGGCCCCCTACAACGTCCCCTGACTCGGGCGATCGCGCGGCGGGCCTTTGCTGGTTGTACGTTCGTCTCGTGCCGCGATCGGGCCTCATCTGCCGTCCTGCAAGCATGGCAAATACCCTATAATTTAGCACCAGACCCAGTTTGGGCCTTAGACTCAAAACCAGTCCCAGCACTGCGGGACTTACCAGAACCGAGAGTCGCCGTCACATTGCGCCCACACCCCCAACTGACACCACAGCGACTGGACAATCTCACCCGGGCTCTGGTACTATTTCAGCAAGCTACTGATGCCAGCATCTTACTCCTCCCCTTTCAACCGGACATCGAGATGCCGATCGCCCAGGCCATCGGACCCCAGCTACCGGGAGTCAGCCAAATTCTCATGCTCGAAGATCCCAGAGTTCTCAAAGGGGTATTTCAGGGAGTACAGATGGCGATCGGCATGCGCCTGCATGCTATGATTATGGCAGCAGCAGCCCAATGTCAATGCTTTGCCCTCAGTTACGATCCGAAGGTAGACCAACTGATGGCAGAACTGGCTCTACCTGGATGGCAGTTAGCCCAAATGCCAGAGGATCCCCATCTTCTTAGCAAAACCTGGTTAGCACATTTCCACCAGAGAGATCCCCTAGATGCCAATCAAATTCAGTCCCTTGTAGACCGGGCCCTGAGTCATCGAGATTTATTGCATCAAGTTTTAGCCCCAGATGGGCAGAGTAGAGATTAAAATCGTACTATTGGTATTAATGTGGGGTGTCGGCAGCAGCCCCGCAATCCATTCTTGAGATCCTTTAACAGTCCGAAAAATTATGAGTACCACAGCTGACACCCCAAATAACCTGCCAACAGAAGAACTAGGTGAAAATAGACCATTAGATGACATTCCCGGAGCCACCAATAGCTTAGAGTCAACCGTCGAGGCGACAGTACAAGACATGCTTGCTCCAGACCCGGACCAGATATCAGCAGAAGTACGGGTAGAGTCAAACACGGATTTGATCGCTCGGGTAATGCAGTTAGAATCAGAACTGGCAGTTGCTCAAAGGCAATTGCAGCTATATCAGGAGCATTGTCAAGCTCGAGAGGCCAAACTCTCCGATTTTTCCGGAACGGTGCAGTCCGCAGAACTGCATAGCTTGAAAAAAAATCACTCTCAGGTGCAGCAGGAAAAGAAACTTGGCCAGCAAACTTCCGATTCTTCCGGAACGGTTCGCCAACAAATTCTCATAGAAACCCTCCGCGGGCAGTTGGAAACTAACCAACAACAATTGGCCCAGTTGGAACGAGATTGTGCTCTCACTCAGCAACGCTACGAGGAACAGACAACTAAGCTTTCCCAAGCGGAAACGATTTGCCGGGATTTGCGATCGCGTCTGTACCGGCAGCAACGCTACACCCTGCAATTCAAAAATGCCCTGGACAAATGCCTGGAGATGACGGGTCCGGAACAATCGGCTAATTTTTCCGGAACGGTGGGTCGGAGCACTCAACAGGAAACATATACCAGAGCGAACGCTGCGCGAAAAATCGTACAGGGAGTTGTCCCGAAAGCGCCAGCAATTCAACCCTGGTCAGCAGCATCTGAAGATGCAGAACTTGAATTAGATCCCGATTTTTCGCGCAGCGGAGGGGGCCCTGCGCGTGTTCCAGAAGAGTCGGATGCAGTACCTGGGCAGGCTTGGGGTGAGCCTGACTACTGCCCGATATCGGGCGATGATTCGTGGAATTCGGGTAGCGGCGTGGTTCGCGCCCCCGTCCCACAGCAGGAACAACCCAGAGAAACCCTTGGAGTATCAGAGTCCGCAGCCTCAGAAGAACTCGCTTCCCCTGAGAATGAGTTATCGGTAATGGCTCCGGTCTCGGAACAATTAGAGGATGAGTATACTGATTTTCCCGGAACGGTAGTTGGTGAGGACTTGACTGACGAGACAGTAGCAGCAGCAGTAGATGACTCTTCAAGCATAGGGAATGAGCAAACTCCAGAGGACTCACTTTCCGACGTTTGGGATGTCTCCGGAGACATCCCATCTACCTTTGAGCAGCAAGAAAGCCACCAAAGCGAAGAGCAAGCCTCAGAGGAGGGTTCCGATTTTTCCGGCACGGTGGATGCCTCGTGTCCGAGAGTACCACCCACATCGCGCTTCCCGCGCGATGGGGTGGTATCTCTGGACACGACCGAGACATTGTCCCTGCTTTCCTCTACAAAATCCCCCTCTCCTCTAGTTTATCCCCTGCGTCCCCACAAGAAGATTAAGTCCCTGGCCGCAATTGACTTGCCAACTTTTCCCCGATGAATAAGCAGGTAGGCACAAATAAACCAGTCTATGTTAAGAAATGTAAAAGTTGCATCTCTTACCCTCGTTCCCAGGGTCTCCCTGGGAACGCTCAGTCAGAGGCTCTGCCTCCCGTGAGTGAGAGAAGCCGGGGATGATTGACCGTCTCATACACAGCAAGACGGTATATAGGAGCGTAAGCATTTAGGAACATCTCGAAGGTCGTAAATCCGAGTTCGTTTAGTTCCTCTGCTGGAGTAGGTAAACCTTTAGTATATGTCAATATTCTGCTTGACCTATCTTTTTTGATAATTCGTCTCAAAACGCCACCTGACCACTCGGCGAACGCGCTCAGACGGCTTTTCTCAGCCCAACGCCTAACAGTATCGATCGACACACCTTGCGGCTTTGGCTGCGGAGCCTATACAACTGTCATGTTCTGACCATCAGACTCATACTCACACTAGAGACTACATAGCAATATCTCGGCATTCCGCAAAGGTCTGCTCAAAAGGGTCTCCTTGGGTTTTTGTGATAAGTTTTACTTATATACGTCAGTTCGAGGCTTTCAGCCTTTTTTGTTCCCCAAAATTGTATCCCAGTATACAATTTCCACCATAAACCCAGGAGAGCCGCTCAAAAATACTAAGAAATTTGGTAGCAGTTACGAGCCCCTCGCCACTCTCACTAACTAATCGCCCGCCCTACGCTGGCAGGCGAGACGCCCGCCCTACGCTGGTAACATTTTGGCCTACCACCGCTCTCACTCTATAGATAGGTCTGTCCTGAGATTCGTGGTAAGTCCGCATCAACAGTTCCCCCAGCAGACCGAAGCAAAACAGCTGCACTCCGGTCACTAGGAGTACCACCGCCAGAATCAGCAGTGGTCTGCCGCCGATCTCCTGTCCTAAGGCCAGCTTGAGGACCGTCAGATATGCCCCGAGGACCACTCCCAACAGCAGGGAGAGTAAACCCATCGAGCCAAAGATATGCATGGGGCGGGTAAGAAACTTTTTCATAAACCAAATGGTTAATAAATCCATCAACACCCGGAAGGTCCGTCCCAGGCCATACTTACTGCGACCATAGCGGCGGGCTTGGTGACGGACTGGTAACTCGGCTATTCTCGCTCCTTCAATAAATGCTAGGGCGGGTAAAAATCTGTGCAACTCTCCATAGAGATTCATATCCGCCACCAGTTCCTCGCGGTAAGCTTTGAGGGAACAACCATAGTCGTGCAGCTTTACCCCAGTGACTTTCCCGATCAGGAAGTTGGCAATTTGGGAAGGAAGTAGGCGGGTGAGGGCAGCATCCTGCCGGTTTTGACGCCAACCGCTCACTAGGTCATACCCCTCGGCCAACTTGTTGACAAGCAGGGGAATATCAGCAGGATCGTTCTGTAAGTCCCCATCTAAGGAGACAATGACTTGGCCTCGGGCATATTTGAACCCAGCGGCCATTGCTGGAGTTTGACCGTAGTTACGGCGTAGCAGGATGCCTTTGAGGTTTGGGGTCTTCTCTGCCAGTTGGGTGAGTAAGGCGGTTGACCCATCGGTTGAGCCGTCATCGACGCAGATGATTTCGTAACTCGGCTGAGTTCCTCTCAAGCTCAGGCCGATCGCCTCTATCAGGTGGGGCAAGCTCTCCACTTCATTGTAAATTGGCACAACCACTGATAATTCTGGCTTGACAGGGGTTCTGGCATAGGGACTGTTCGTTATATCTAATCGGGCCTTTCCGGAGGTCCACCCCTCCCTGGTTGATGCAGCCAGGCCAAAAGAGCACCGCATGCTTCTGCCAGAATACTGACAAGACGATACAGGGCGACAGCACTAAGCACAATGGCTGGGGAATATTCTCCAGACAGTTGGGCGATCGCCGTTGCTTCAAACACTCCAATTCCTCCGGGGGCTCCTGGGAGCACCAGACCTAGCAGCCATGATAAACTAAAAGCACTCATTAGTTGCGGGATCTGGAGCGGACTGAGGGGGCCGAAAGCATGCATAGTTAACAAAAATCCCATGCCTCGTAGTTCTAAGAAGCCCAATTCTCCCAGCAATGGCAGCAGGGGGTAGCAGTTTACCCTGAACTGCGGCGTCTTCCGCATGCTCTTGTCCTGAAGGACGCGGCATGCTCCAGACACCGTCCGGTCACTGCCCTTGAATAAAGCCAACTGCTTCAGCAGTGGGTATTAAACTAAGCCAGTCCGTCACCGGACCGACTCGTCTTCAAAACCGGACGTGAAACTTTCGCTTCATCCGGCTCCTCGATTTCGCCATCCAGGTTTAACCTGATGCGGCCGCTATGACTGCCGTCCTCGGCAGATTTAGCATCGTGGCAGTAGTCATGCAGCAACTGGAGGTTAGAGTACCAGTCCTTTCCGCCCAATAAAGATGGTATAACGTGGTCCACTTCCCACCGGTCGTTGCTTATAAACGTGAGTCCGCATCGCTCGCAATTGCGGAAGTTCGTACAGATACTAGACACCAAGTGGAGACAGCGGAAAGACAAAAAGGAAGCTTTTCCTTAACCTTTGGCTCCAATACACCAGGTCGCCGTTGAACGGGCTTGCTACACCCTTCACTTTCATATGTCTGACTATCTCAGTTTCAGAGTGCCGATATAGCTCAATATCGCTCCCGTCTTTGGCTTTACCAATGAAGTTCCATTTCCTCCAATCTTGAGGTGTCCAGTACTTCTTTGCTATCCAATGGTGTGATTTATTGGGGTGTCTTCTTGTCGCCCATTGCCATGTTAGTATCCATAGGAATTGATCCATTTTGCTGTAAGTCTCCTTACTTACCACTGTCTTGTAGTAGTTACACCACCCCCGTATTACCGGGTTGAGCTTGGCTATTAATGAGACTTGTGGCTGTGCCTTATGGCTTTGCACTATCTGCGATAGGCGCTCTTTATGATTCCTTATGGATTTGTTGCTGGGCTTTATTAGTGTCTTGAATCCTAGAATGGTCCCTTGGGGTGACTTGCCGCTTCTGTGTTTCCCTACTTTGTACTGGCGAATATTGAATCCCAGGAAGTCAAACCCTGGGTTATTCCCTTCCAGAGTGTGAGATATGTTGGTTTTTTCGGCTTTCAGCTCCAGTCCTATTCTCATTAACCATCGCTCAACAACTCCCTTGGCTCGTTCTATCATTGACTGGTCATCATGCATTACCACAAAGTCGTCGGCATATCTGACTACTGTCAGTTTCTCCTTTTCCTTTTTGGTTCGGGCTAATTCCATCACTGCCGTCTCTAACCCGTGTAGGGCAATATTGGCCAGTAATGGGGATATTACACCCCCTTGTGGAGTTCCTGCGTTTGTGGTTTGCCATGTCCCCTGGTCCATCACCCCGGCTTTTAGCCATGCCCGTATTTGTCTGCGGATTGGTGATGTGGTATTCAGTTTGTCTAGGAGCGCCGAGTGGTCAATTTTATCAAAACACTTTGCAATATCCGCATCTAACACCCATTTGGCTTTTTGCTTGATGCTGTTAAATATCGCGGCTATCGCATCGTGACATCCCCGTCCTGGTCTGAATCCATAGGAATTGGGTTCAAATATCGCCTCCCATTCGGGTTCTAGCGATTGCTTCACCAATCCTTGTAATGCGCGGTCGTACATCGTTGGTATCCCTAATGGCCGCTGAGCATCCCTTCCTGGCTTCGGTCTCCACACTCGTCGCGTGGGTTTTGCCTTGACTTTTCTGGTGATTTGTAGCTGCCTTACCAATGGTTGACGTTCAGAAGGTCTTAGCGCCGTAACGCCATCCACCCCTGCCGTCTTTTTACCCTGGTTCTGTTGTGTTACCTGTCGCACCGCAATCATTTTTGCTGACCAGGATCTGTTTAACAGTCCTTGAAGCCTGCGAACTTTACGCTTGTTGCCTTCCTGTGCCGCTCTGTAGATTCGTTTTTGCAGCTTAAAGACTGCCCGCTCCAGCTTGCGCCAGGGGGCTGCCTTCCAGTCATACATTCGTCTATTGACGATGTTCCGTGACATATGCACTACTACTCACTTTCTACATTTACGAAACCGTGAGGGCGTCAGCTCTATCCTGCTCATTACGAGCAGTCATTTGCTTCTCCACTCAATCTCACCCGGTTGAGACCTGCCTGATGAGAGCAGATGTTGCGCCTGTGGTGGCTGCTCCATCGTATCGATTGGTGATAGAGAGTACAGCAACCGGTTTACTTCGTTCCTACAGACGATTGGTTGTAACTTTAGGTTGGACCCATGCGCCGGGTTTGTTGTCAGTGCTTATTGGTCGGTTAAAAATCCGCCAATGACTTTATCCTTCCCCATTTTGGGCCAGTGTGTCAGCCTTATTACACTGGTTCCTTGTTACGACGCTGCAGTCTTCGCTTTATGCTCACCATGGTTACCTGCTCGACGATGACCGATTTAGGCTACCAGTCAGGGCGCCTTTCCATCCCGCTTTACGGATTGATGCCATCGCTACCGTAGGGATGGTGCTTTTACTCCTGCACCTGGAGAGATGGACTTTCACCATCATCATCTGTAAGTTCTCAGAGCTAATGAAACTCTGGTAGTGGTCCCCTTTCCCGATCCGTGTCAGGTCAGTTTACACTAAACGAATCGCACTCAAAACCCAAGGATGCACTGCCATCAATATCATAGCAACCATCGACACCCCCGTCAACCCCCGATTTAAGAGTGGACTGCCGATGGCGGCGATGGATAAGGCAGCTGCTGCCATCAGTAGCAGTTCCATTAACAGGCTCAGAGTCCCTACTGTCAGGGGAACTCCTGCGGCGGTTGCTGTCCTAACTCTACCGTAGAAATGCCAAACGTTCCCAGGCAAATACTTGGCAATGTTAGTTTTCAGGTAAACCCCCACGCACCACATACTGTCTACCGGTTGGTCAAGGAACCGCAGAATCCAACTCCAGACCCAGCCTGACCAGATATGGGCTAGCAGCGTTACCAAAAGGGCGATCGTCATATATCCCCACCCTGACTTCCCCAGCTCGATCCCTAGCACTTCCTGCCAGTTATCCTTCAAGGCTTTGGCCAAGAAGAATATAGTCCCACCCAATAATACCCATCTCAGGTAGGGTTTAAGGCCCTTGAACATTCTGAAGTTGGCTTTCATACCTAATTTATGACTATTTTTCCATTTTTCACAGCCATGCTAGCCCAGTTTTGGGGTTTTTACTCTTGCTGACTGGCACTAGATTGTACTGCTGCTCTATTTCCGATATTAAGCTTGGGGTCCGATCGTATAAAAACACTTCCCTGAAACCCTCTGGAATGTCCGGAAATCAAATCTGGCAATGCCAGCACTAACCAGGGCACTACGCTTAAGGTCACTAAAAATAGAGAGATTCGTTTCGGGCTAGATTTATAGGCAAAATACATTGCATAGATCGACAGGAGCACGATCGTTATAATTATAGGTATAAATGCTTTGACTGCTAGGGATGAATTGTCCGAACTTAAGCCAAAATCTACAAACTGACGAGTGATATTACCTAACCAACTTTTTACATCAAGAGTTAACGGGGGTCTTTGGGTTTTATTTTGCCAGATGGTCGCATATACAACCTTTTCCAAGTTAACAACAATTACCACAATCCAGGGGACAAAGGCTAGCACGGATCCAAGGAAGTCAGAAAAAAATGATCGGCGTAGCGTGTTGCACATTTTGGGGATGATGCCATTGTTTACACAGGCTACACGCTCCTAACGTCGCTACTGAAAGTGGCTTATAGTCTACGTTTAAGAGTTATGCAAATAGACCCATCATCCCGTGATTGTGCAACAGGCTACGCTGGAGTGAAAAATCTAATCATCACGGACATGATGGTACGATCGCTCACTATTTACCCTAGGGTCGAAGCTTGCCATTGCCTCAGCTAATCGATGCAGATTTGCCTGAGAGCGATGATAGTTTACCAGGAATGTCTCCATCGCACCGATGCAAGCCTCCCTCGTGTTAGCAATCAAGGCTTCGTAATGCTCCGGTGTCAGCATATAAGCCACGGTTTCGCCATTACTGATAATCAGCAGATCTGACTCCTTGACAATCTCGGTTATCTTGGCAGTATTTTTTAGATCGGTTATTTTAATGTGCTGCATGGGGAAGTTGGGGTCTTTAACAACGTTGCTGGCCATAGGTATGGTATAATTTGGATAGTTCTCTTGTGATGACGTTTAGTTTGGCGATAAATTTCCCTTGTCGCGCTATTAAATTGCATAGGTCGAAAAGCTGAGACCCAAGTTCAAAATTTCTTTCCCCATTTTGAATTTTGAATTTTGAATTGCTTAAGTACCTGCTCCCGGGGGCCAGGTAGTGAGCAAGAAAACCACGACAGCAGAGAGGGCCAACAAGCCCTGAATCAAGTTTCCCACCAGGGAACCCACGACAATGCCAATTCCTGCTCTAAATTCCTGCTCTAAAGGCTAGCTGAACTCGCGGCCCGAACTCCAAATTCTTGCGGTAGAGAAACTCGCAGACAAATGCGCCCAACAGGGGTCCGACCAACATTCCTACCAATGGTCCGCCAAAGGGCAAAGCTGGCAATAACCCTAAAATCCCTAGCACTAAGCTGATGGTCGCCCCAATTTGCCCCCATTTGCTAGCACCTGCCTGTTTTGCTCCCACATAAGTTGCGACAACATCAGTCACGATATTCAGCAGCACTACTATGAAAGTAAATCCCAGGGCCCAGGTGACCGTGCTCAAACCATTCAGCATGCCCCAAATGGCGATCGCCGCTAAAATCAAGATGCCTCCGGGAAGACTGGGAACAAAGGATCCGATAATGCCCGCAAGCATGACCACCACTAACAGCCAATAAATAGCTACTGTACTCATATTTCAGTTTTTTACATCACTACCGGGATCCAATTTTCTTGACAAATAGCCTAGTAGGGTGTCTGCCAGTTTATCAGCAATCCCCTCTATCCATTTTTTCATCCTGACGGGTGTACGATCGCGGGGCATTTGCTGCCAAGATCAGCACCCCCTCCTTGTCGATGGGTTGACAAATTACGCCTTGTGTGTTATGAGGCAAATAATCAAATTCAATTTTGCCAGGATAAAGCTTCAGATTCACCAGGTAGACGGGTTTTTGCTTGTCTAGAACCCGTTGGACGATCGGGCCAGGCTGGACTGGGGCCGATGGGCCCAAGATGCCGCGACGCAATAGCACCTTTCCTTGATAATAGACCAGGAGCGATCGGGTTGCCGTATTGGTCAGCAACAAATTGGAGGCCCAGGCAAGTTCAGTTAGCACCTGGTCTGGCAACTCTGGTGCCAACTCAAAACCCTCTTCACCCACCAGCTGCACGGCATCAGGGGTTACTGGCTGTACCTGCTGCCAGAGCAGACCTGTTAAGATCAGCACGGCGCCGATCATCACCCCCAAGGCATCAGAACGGGTCTGGGAAGCCGTCAGCTGGGGGGTCGCCAAGCGGTTAATCATCAGCAGCGTACCCCCTAGGGCACCTACCCCGATGGGCATCAGCCGCAATAGGTAATTTGGATCTGGTTTTTTATTTGTCATTCCCGTTCCGACAGGCCATACCGCTCACTTCGGGTGCATCGTTGGCTTTCGATATGCTCAGCGGAGGGTTCCCGGAGCGTGCGCGCCGCACTGCACATCGCACATCGCTGCCATATTCACTCGCCCAGAGCCCAGAAACCAGGTTTTGCTGGAAAAACCTGGTTTCTTAATTCATGATGCTTCCCTCACTTCTCTTTTATCGCAAAATTATCTATAATCACAACCCACCAGGGTTCTCTAGAGGCAGGGCCTCTATCTTGTGGTTCCCAGGTTAACCCACCAGGGTTCTCTAGAGGCAGGGCCTCTATCTTGTGGTTCCCAGGCTGAGCCTGGGAACCAGGTTAATAATCACAACCCACCAGGGTTCTCTAGAGGCTCTGCTCTAGGTGATTTCTGAGAAAGAAAGTACCCTCAAAACTAAAAACATAGAAACACAAAAACATGTGTTCAGCATAGCAGATATGACTTGACCTCGCATCACAGGATAGGCGCATCTCAATAACTTAACAAAAATTTACTGTCGTTGCGCTTCCGTATCGTTTACCTACTTATCCTTAAAAAGTTATCCTTGAGAAAAAGGAAGTCTGTGGAGTTAAAAATTTGAGTCAAGATCTTTCTCCCCAAGAATTAAGTTGTGAGCAAATTGCTGACATCCGTCTCAAATAAGCACCGGTGATATAAAATAGGGGCGATCGCACATACTTCCCGATCGCCCCGAGAATGTTTTTTGGGTAGTGCCAATAGCCCATGGGCAGCTAGGGTGCTGGGCACAGCACCATTTCCAGAGACATCGAACCCCTGCGGACCCTGAAACCTGGACAATTAACCTCCGGCAGTTATCGACACTCACGGAAAAAAATTCATAATTTGTAACCAAAATCCCTAATCCCTTCGCCAGTCGGGGATAACACGGTACCGGTTGCCCCCTCGTTCCCAGGCTCCGCCAGGGAACGCCAGTCAGAGTCACCTCAAGGGTCCACCCAAGAGCGATCGCGCCCCCCAAACCCGGCCTCGGGCCATGGGAGAGCTTTTGTGTATTGTCCCTATTTTTATAAAAATAAGATTACAAAAATCTTGAGAGTGACTTATTTAAGCTAGAGTCTGATTTAGATGTACCACGGAGGGCGCAAACTACCGTGGCAAAGGATAAGACACCAGGGAAAAGAAGCAAAGATAGGAGACTAAAAGCGTGAAACTGTCAGTTTACGGAAAAGGCGGCATCGGCAAATCTACAACAAGCTGCAACATCTCAGTTGCCCTAGCGAAACGAGGCAAGAAGGTACTGCAAATTGGTTGCGACCCCAAACACGACAGTACCTTTACCCTCACCGGCTTCCTAATTCCCACGATTATCGATACCCTTCAGGAAAAGGGCTTCCACTACGAAGATGTCTGGCCTGAAGATGTGATCTACAAGGGTTATGGGGGAGTTGATTGCGTAGAAGCAGGCGGTCCGCCAGCAGGTGCCGGTTGTGGCGGCTATGTGGTGGGGGAGACGGTGAAGCTGCTCAAAGAATTGAATGCTTTTGACGAGTACGAAGTGATTCTATTCGACGTTCTCGGTGACGTAGTCTGCGGTGGTTTTGCCGCCCCCCTGAACTATTCCGACTATTGCATGATCGTCACCGATAATGGTTTTGATGCCTTATTTGCCGCCAACCGCATTGCTGCCTCTGTGCGCGAAAAGGCCCGCACTCACCCCCTACGTCTGGCAGGGTTGATTGGCAACCGCACTTCCAAGCGGGACTTGATTGACAAATATATCGAAACAGTGCCCATGCCAGTGCTGGAGATTCTGCCCTTGATTGAAGATATTCGCATCTCCCGCGTTAAGGGTAAAACTTTGTTTGAGATGGCCGAGACGGACCCCTATCTCAACCCAGTTTGCGACTATTACCTCAATATTGCTGACCAAATCCTCGCACAGCCTGAAGGTGTTGTGCCTAATGATGCCCCCGATCGGGAGTTATTCTCCTTGCTATCGGACTTCTACCTGAACCCGCAGCAACCAGCAGTTAAGGCTGAGGAAGAAGAATTAGATCTGATGATGGTCTAATCTTGGGGTGCATAATCACGCCCGAACCCTAAACCCCCGAACCGAACCCTAAAGGGTCCGGCTACACGAACAAAGCCCGCCTGCGCGGGCTGAATTACAAAATTGGGATGCACCCAACGAAGTAATCTTGCCCAATCAAACCAAACGTTACATCGTGCTAGAAACTGTAGCAAGTGCAGAAAAACAGCCTATGATTAGACTTCGCTGCATTAATCCCGATCGCCCGAAGGTGAAACCAGGGGCGATACAAACCCAGGGATTCTACGCGGAATTTCAGCCTGCGCAGGCAGGCTTAGTCCCTGTAGCGCCACCCTTTAGGGTGAGCGAAAATGGCTTAGTCTTTGCAGCGCGACCCTTGAGGGTGAGGTAAAATTGCGAAATATTGCTGCCGTGTTAAGAGAACGGATGTAACGAAATAATGGTTATGGCATTTTATGAAAACTTTACTGCTTCCCTGAAGCAGAAGTGGCTGGAATATTTCCAGAAAAATAGGGCTTGGCTGATCTTACAAATGGAAATCAAGTCAGTCAAGACACCTGATAGCGGTCGGCGTCCGGGGTCTTCCCTGATCCTAGGGGTGATCAACGCTTTGGAACCGAAACTGGCAAACTTGATGGTGCCTTTTTACAAGTTGAACCCGGATGAAGATGCCCTAGTAGATGTGCTGGGTTTGAATTTTGACCCGGATAAGGAACTGCTTTCCGAGGAGTCCGAGGGGGCACAGAGTTCGGTGAAGGAGTCATCGGGAGTAGTTTCGGGCTTGTTGCCAGACCGCCAAGACAAAACAACTGATTATTAGAGGAGAGGAGAATAAACCCATGACTGTTGCTCAAGCTCAACCAGAAGCCCTGAACTTTGAATGCGAAACTGGGAATTACCATACATTTTGTCCGATAAGTTGCGTGTCCTGGCTCTACCAAAAGATTGAAGATAGCTTCTTTCTGGTGATCGGTACGAAAACCTGCGGTTATTTCCTCCAAAATGCTATGGGGGTGATGATTTTTGCCGAACCTCGTTACGCCATGGCAGAATTGGAAGAAGGGGATATTTCCGCCCAGTTGAATGACTATGGAGAACTGAAGCGACTCTGCTTGCAGATTAAACGCGATCGCAACCCCAGCGTGATCGTGTGGATCGGCACTTGCACCACAGAAATCATTAAGATGGACTTGGAAGGGTTGGCACCGAAGCTGGAAGCGGAAATTGGGATCCCGATCGTGGTAGCGCGTGCGAACGGTTTAGACTACGCCTTCACCCAAGGGGAAGACACGGTGCTAGCAGCAATGGCAGCCCGTTGTCCGAAGAATGTAGAGAACTCAGAGGAGAAAGAAGAACGGAATGCCATCAAGAAACTCCTCAGCTTTGGTAAAAAGAAGGAAGAAGTTGCTGCTGAAGAGTCCGAGTATGCAGATCATCCACCATTAGTGCTGTTTGGTTCTATGCCAGACCCCGTGGTGACGCAACTGACTCTAGAATTGAAGAAGCATGGGATTAAAGTTTCCGGGTGGTTACCTGCCAAGCGCTACACGGAATTACCGATACTGGAAGAAGGCTATTACGTTTGTGGCGTCAACCCCTTCCTGTCCCGGACCGCGACAACCCTGATGCGCCGTCGCAAGTGCAAATTGATTGGCGCACCATTCCCGATCGGGCCCGACGGCACCCGTGCTTGGATAGAGAAAATTTGCTCGGTATTTAACATCGAACCGAAAGGTTTAGAGGAACGGGAACGGCAAATTTGGGAAAGCGTAGAAGATTACTTGCAGTTAATTCGGGGCAAGTCAGTATTCTTCATGGGAGATAACTTGCTAGAGATTTCCCAAGCGCGGTTTTTAATTCGTTGCGGCATGACAGTGCATGAAATTGGCATTCCTTACATGGACAAGCGCTACCAGGGAGCCGAGTTAGCCCTGTTAGAGAAGACTTGCAAGGAAATGGGTACGCCGATACCCAAGATTATTGAGAAGCCAGACAATTATAATCAGATTCAGCGGATTTATGAATTGCAGCCCGATCTGGTAATTACGGGAATGGCCCACGCGAACCCGTTAGAAGCACGGGGAATTAATACGAAGTGGTCAGTAGAGTTCACCTTTGCTCAAATTCACGGATTTACCAATACTCGCGATATATTAGAGTTAGTGACTCGTCCCCTACGTCGGAATAGCAGTCTCAAGGATTTGGGATGGGATAAGTTGGTGAAGGAAGAAGCGAAGGTTTAGTTGTAGGTTGGGTTGAGGCACGAAACCCAACATCTAAGCCTAGCGGCAATAGCGGCAGAATAAATCCTGCCGCTACACAAACAAAGCCTGCCTGCGCAGGCTATTGGGTGCGGTAAAAAGAGTTGCATTGGTAGGGTGGGCACCGCCCACCATTCGCGGGTTTTGGCAACCTAAAGCAACTGTTCGTGACCACCCCCCAGGCTATTAATTAACGAGAGTTTAATTAATAAAGTAAAGTTATGAATAGACAACAAACGGGTATTGAAGTAAAGTTTACAATAGCTGTTAGAGAAATACCAGAAGCAAAGAGGTGAGCGGCTGAGCGTAAAGCCAAAGAAGCTTATGTGATGGAGTTGTTACGACATCATGATATCAGTGCAGGACGGGCAGCAAAGCTGTTAGGAATAGATCGCTGGCAACTTTCATATTTGATGGATGTCTACGATATTTCACCATTTCCAGACCATACGCGAGAAGAATTAGAGCGCGAGGTAGCATATGCCATGCATGCCATGCATATGCTAGAGCGAAATTAAAAATGATTTGTGAAGACAAACATCGTGTTATCAACCGCACTATATTTAGGGAATAACTGGAAATTTACTGAAGTCTGGGTAGATCCAACTTCTGTTCCTCCCTATGTGTTAATGTTATTGGGAGATGATGAGAGTAATTTTTGCATTTTTGACCCGACTGAAGGCTATAAGATTGTTTTCGCAAGTTATAGCTATCAAGAGGCGAAGCTGTGGTTGCTAGAAGATGAATATGAAAGAGTTGAAGGACGGTTGTTGATGGCAGAAGTAGTTTAGCCGATCGCCCCTATGGTAAAGTATATCCCAATGGGTGCGATCGCCACCAGAGGGGAAAGATGTACGTCCGATCGCACCCAACCCACCGGTAACATCAATGATGGCCTCCGACAAAAGGGGGATGAGATAGGAAAAATTTTTATTGACGTTTCGGGGAAAGTAATATAAGATAAAATATGGTTGGCATCCCGCCCAAAATGCCTGAAGCAGGCGATCGGCACCAGTGGAGTCGAACTGGACATCCGGAACAGAGAGTGTGGCGATCGGGAAAACCAATAAAAAGCCCATTGACTGGTAGTCAATGATTATTAACGCAAAGGAGTAGGCGCTGTGAGCGAGACAGAAAAGCACAGAGAAAAGCCAAAGTTAAAACACGATAGGGAAAAAGAGGAGTTCGATACATACGAGCCGGAAACATTAGAATATGATGCTGATAAAATTAATGTCACTCTTTGGCAACCAACTATATATCAAATACTTAGACGCATCGATCAGAACATACTTGACTTAGCACCTGATTTTCAGCGCCATTCAGATATATGGGATCCTGGTGTAAAAAGCAGGATGATTGAGTCTATTCTAATCCGCATTCCCTTGCCAGCGTTTTACATAGACGCAACCAATGAAAAGAATTGGGTGATTGTAGATGGGTTACAAAGACTCACGGCCCTTAAGCAATTCTGTGACAACAAATTGAAGCTAAAAGGTCTAGAGTATCTCAAAGAATTAGACGGAAAAACATTTAACGAAATCGATCTGATTTACCAATCGAGAATTGAGGATCATCAAATCACAGTATATCGGATTGAAAAAGGTACACCTTATCAAGTTAGATATAACATATTCCACAGAATTAATACTGGCGGAGAGCATCTAACATACCAAGAAATTCGCCATGTTCTTAATCCAGGAGCGGCCCCAAAACTTTTAAAAGATATGGCTAATAATCAAGACTTCAGGGATACAACTAAGCTCGGCGATACTAGAATAAAGCGCATGGAGGATAGAGAGTTTGTACTTCGTTTTTTTGCATTCAAACTTACTTCATACAGGGAGTACAAGGGTGGTTTGAGAATATTTTTAGATGAAGCAATGTTTAAACTAAACCAACTGTACAAGAAAGATAGAAATAGGTTTGAGGAACTGAAAATAGAATTCGAGGAAGTTATGAAAGCGGCAAAGGAAATTTTTGGATTATATGCTTTCCGAAAACCTCTGTTACCGTTGGTAGGTAAACCAACAGCGAAAAATCAGCCCAATAGAGCATTGTTTGAAATTTGGTCAGTTATACTCAGCACTCGTGACAAAACAGAGATTGACGTTTTAAAGAATCGGCGGGACGAATTAATTAATAGGTTTAATAATTTGAAAAAGAATAAGGAGTTTATGGACTCTATTTCTATATCGCAGGGTCAAGTAGAACAAGTCAGGTATCGGTTTAGAACAATTGAAACTTTAATTAAGGAGGTGCTGAATGATTAGGTCTCTGCGATTGAAAAACTTCAAGCCGTTTCAGGACCAATTATTACAGTTTGGACGCCTAACACTGCTTTCTGGTCTCAATAGCACTGGGAAATCTTCTGTACTGCAATCCCTATTGCTGCTGCGTCAATCTTACCAACAGGGATTATTACCAGGTTCCGGTTTGGCCCTGAATGGCGATCTGATTAATGTGGGTACTGCTAAGGATGCTTTTTTCCAGGGAATAACTAAAAAAGACCTGGGGTTTGATATAGTTTTTACCGAGGATGGCATACAGGGGAGTTGGAGTTTCAACTTTGACCAAGAAGTGGTAGGAAATCCCCGAAATGTGGATTTCCTGAATCTTACCTCACCGCGAGTTGCGCCTGAAGTCTATCAATCAAGTTTATTTAGCAATAAAGTTTTTCATTATATTCAGGCAGAACGTATTGGACCGCGCCCATTTAACGAGGTCTCAGATTACCAAGTGCGCCGGTTGGGTAATCTCGGTACAGGCGGTGAATACACTGCACATTTCCTTTCAATTTATGGGCGCGAACCTATTGCTGACGAAAAGCTGAGTCATCCCCAGGTCACAGTAACCGACGAGCAAAAATCAATGGATCTGATAAACCAAGTTGAGGCATGGATGGGAGAAATTAGCCCCGGGACTCGTCTGAATATCAATCCCAATACCGACATGGGTTTGATGGGTTTGAAATATAGCTATGGAGGCAGCGACCGCAGCGACGCTTACCGTGCTACAAATGTAGGTTTTGGCATTACCTACACTTTACCAATTATTGTGGCGGTTCTGGCATCCAAACCCGGTACGCTGATTCTCATTGAAAACCCCGAAGCCCATCTCCATCCCCAAGGACAAGCAAAAATGGGTGAGTTTTTGTCTCTGGCAGCAAGTTGTGGAATTCAAATTGTGATGGAAACTCATAGCGACCATGTCTTAAATGGGATTCGCCTGGCAGTGCATGGGGGCAAGCTTGACCATAAAGATGTCCAGTTGCACTACTTCCAGCGTCTAGTGAAAAACAGACAAGCTGTGACTGAGGTCATATCACCACGCATCGATCGCAACGGACGCATCGACTCATGGCCAGATGGCTTTTTCGACGAATGGAGAAAGAGTTTAGCAGCATTAATATAACGGAGGAAAGCATAACAAGTGGATGTAGATATGGTGTTGAATCACCTTTCTCTGGGGACTCCTGCTGCCGAAGAGCGAACTGCACGAGAACTAATGTCTGAGCTGATTGGTACTCTGAGTACAGCGGTGAAATTGGGTGTAAAAACACTTCGGACTCAGAACAGTATTTATGCCCTAATCCTGGCCCAGGATTATCCTGTGGCTCGCTGGCTTAATGATAATCAGGTGTCTCAAGATGAGCGTGATTTTTTACTCACTCTGTCAACCCAAACACCTCCGATCGCCGATCTTACCGATCCTGAACTTGAAAACAGAGTTGATTTGTCTGAGTTTAGATACCAGGGAGAACTGGCGACAGAACTGGGAATTGCTTATCTACTTGATGCACTTGCAGTCAGCTTACTTTCAGAGGCAAAATGGGATTGCAGCCGCTTGGAGTTATCAGTCAGAAGACTGGACGAAAATCAGGAGATAATCGATGAAAGGGTGGAGATCGTCCACGCCAGTCGCAGGAATCACGTACTCGAACACGCTGAGGAGATCCAGCACCGTATCCGTACCGGAGTGCGCGACGGTGCAGAACTTTGGCATCGTAGAGCTGAGTTATTGCCTCACCTAGAATTTTGCCAAAATGTGGGAGAACAATTGCAAAATATCCGTACTGGCAGTCTAATGCTGCGCCCTATTGAAAAGCGATTATTTGAGTTTGAAGATTATTGCCAGACTTGGGAAAGTGGACCATTCGATCCAGACAGTCTCCCTAGCAAGGCATCCCCCGAGAGTCAAGCAACTATTCAGCAGTTTGGAGAGGAGAGAACTTTTCTGTGTCCTGATGGTGAGTATCGGGTTTTTAGTTGGCACGTCCGACTGACGCCTTTAGCTTGGCGGATTCATTTCTTCCCAGATGTAGGACCAGGAAGGATGATTATCGGGTATATTGGTAAGCATCTTCCTACTGTGAACTTTCCTAACTAATCTGTTATGGTAATAAGGAGTATGGAGAGAGTTGAAGTACGGTTGCTGATGGCGGAAGTTGTTTAGCAGATCGCCCCTATGGGAAAATATATCGGCACCAGAGGGGAAAATGTACGCCAGTTCGCCCTAAGGAATTATTGGTTAAAACCCCCTGCGGGTGAAGTGCTTGCGTGAAAGAACTTTCGCGCCCACAGTGTAGCAACATTTTTGACATTTGGTATTATCGGGTTGGGTGCGATCGGGTGCAAACTTAAGACTGGACAGGCGATCGTCGCGATCGCGAGGCTGATACTGGTCTGGAGGTCAAGAGGGAAAATGGAAAAATAGAAAAAGAGACTTGATGTTTGAGCATATGGTACAGCGAGCCAGTTGGCGATTTCTGAGAGATTGCTATATCATTGAACTATACTAACATTAGTGCAACCAGATGAGCCCTAACGAGATTATCCTAGAGCCCGCAGAACTGCGCTGGCTAGAAATGAAAGCTAAAGAAAATAAAACGACGATCGCCGCCTTAATCGGTCAAGCCGTTAAGCGAATGCGCCAAGAAGAAGACAAAGCAGAATATCCCTCTTTTGAGCTTCTCTTAGAGCAAACCCGGGGCATCTGGAAGGGGTCCGATGGGTTGGAATACCAGCAAATAATTCGGGGGGAGTGGGCGTGAGATTATTGCTGGATTCGGTTATCCTAATCGACCACTCAGAAATAATCAGAAAGGAATAGATTTATTCTTGACTAATTTTTTTCAGACACACAATTCCCACCTCTATCCCCAAGAAATTATCATCGTTGACAATAATTCCCAGCCGGAGATTACCATCCCTCAGCAATACCAAGTAAAATCAGTTCCTATCCGCTTGCTGAAATGCTCAAAAATTGGTCCCGCTGCGGCTAGGAATGTCGGAATTAAACATGCTAAAGGTGATTGGATTTTATTTACAGATAGCGACTGCATTCCTTCTGGATCATTTATTCAAGGCTATCTTCAGGCTATGAATGGCTCCATCGGCTATGCAGGTAATGTTAAAGCTTGGGGCAATAGTATAGCCAATGGGGACTAGCAGCTCTGCAGTCCGGTTGACTGATGGGTCTGGTACGCGATCGTTGGCAAATTGTTCGCCAGACTACCACCGACAGCGCTGTTCGAGATATACTCCAAAAGAGAAGCTGATTTTTGTAAGGAATTTTCTGAGGTCCGATATGAGATCCTCCTATGCAACCTCCTCTGCTAGAGCAGAAATGAATGAACTGCGGCGCTTGAAAGGCTTACTGCCGCCGGAATTGCAGAGTTGGGTGATGGTGGAAGGAAACACTGAGGTGGGTCCACCATTGATCCGCTCTGAGGAAATTGGCAATGATGAAGTGGAAATCCAAGTTGACCTGGCAAAATGGGACCAGCTGGCGATCGACCAGCGGAATCTGCTATTTTGGCACGAAGTGGGACGAATACAAAATGATACCATTCCTAAAGATGGTTGGGAAATGGCCGCCCTGGCGATCGGGTTAGGGGGTGCGGTGGGCGAACTCTGGGTACAAGATGGCTTGCTGCTGATCTTGGCCCTGGGGCTTTGCGGCATTTCCGGCTACCGCTTGTATCAGAAAAATCGTGGCGATCGGGTATTAAATGACTCCATCGCCGCAGATGAGAAGGCGATCGCGATCGCCACTCGCTTTGGTTACACTCTTCCCAACGCCTACAAGAGTCTGGGTAGCGCCTTAAAGGTGTTAATTGAACAAACCCCCAAAAAGCGGAAGCGGGCTAAATACGAAGCGCGACTGCAAGCATTAAAACGCAGCGCTGCCAAGGCCAAAGCCAAAGTCAAAACTGACGGCAAGGAAAGAGTGCCATCTCAGCAATCTGAGAATATCTTCAATTAGAGAAGAAAGATCCCCCCGTAGGTTGGGTTGCTCGTCAGCGAAACCCAACCTACAATTAAATTTCTGCAAAAGCGCGATCGATCGAGCCTCAGCCCAACCTACAATTAAATTTCTGCAAAAGCGCGATCGATCAAGCTGCGAGCCAGGGTTTGAGTGCCAGTATGTTCCATGTAGTTGGTGGTCAGATCCAGAAAAGCCCCGACATAGTCTAACTTGTCATCGGCAATGTCAATGAAATTTTGCAGGCTGTCCATGACGCCTTGTCGGGTGATGCCCCGATCGGCTATAAAGTTACCCATCCAGTCACTTACCGAGCCAAAGCTGTCACCAATAAAGCCCAACTTGCCACCGATATCGCCCCCAGGAATGAAATTGCTGATGCTGCTGAAAGTGGGATTATCTTCTAGGGACGAGAGGCTCAGCCCAGAGATAGTTTCGCCTACTTTCTTGATAAAATCGGGACCGAGGGGAAGGATGCCGTCGAAGCAAACTAGGGCGGCCATCCGCATCAGGGAGGGACCGCTGTATTCCTCAACTAGAGACTTGAGAAAATCGCCAATGCTGTCCCCAGGAATACCATTAATTTGGCAGTAGGCAACGATCTCCACCACTAATTTGATCGCCAAATCGATGCTTTGAGCTTTGTCCGCTTTGGGGGTGATTTTGGTCAAGAAGGACAGCAAGCCGATCTTCTGCCCTATTTTATTAGCTAAGGCTGCTGCACCCAAGGCTGTATCAGCATTATCTACCGTTTGGTACAGCCACATGGCTCGTTCGTATCCCTCGTCGGAATGGTGGTACAGATAGACCGCCCGTTCCCTGATCTGCTGAACGATCTCTGGATCTGTCTCGCCAGTTGTGTCTTCAATGATGTTGTTAAAGCCAATGATGTTGTTCCACTCCCCTGGCACGATATAATCTAGCGCTCGCAGGGACATGGTGGTTATGTTCTGCTCCGGCAGGCGATCGACCAATTCGATAATCGATTTGCTCACAATTTCCTCCTTCTGAGATGCTTGTTATCTGCAGGCTGTAGCTTGAGTTTAGCGGAGTCTGGCCAGACCGCTGAGGTTAAATTTTGTCAACCAGTCTTCCCGATCGCTCGCCGTAAAGGAGGAGTCCCGGGACTGAACCGAGACCTGGAAGCGATCGGCCACCAAGATCGAGGTTTTGGTCGAGCCCACGGTAGCGGCAGGATAGCCAGCAATTCTCTTGCTGCTGCTATTGAATTTACTGACAGCGCTGGGATTGTTGGCTGTATCAGAGATTGACAGCAGGGCCAATATTTTGCTGTCTTTTTTCAAGTTTGCCTGGGCAAAGCCTTTTTTCTCTTGGGTAAAGACGCGACTGAAGCCACCTGCAGAAGCAGGGAAGAATTTGTTGAGTTGACCCCCTGCCACTGGCTGTCCAGCTGAAGTTCGCGACTGAGCAGTCGGCGGCTGCTGGGTGCTTCTGGATGGGGCTTGGGGCGGGGCTGCCACACAGGATGTCACTAGGAGCAATGTGGCTAGCAGGAACGGTGCTATAGTTTTGCGCGTGCGGGACAAGAACATCACGGTCTCCTGATAATTTAGTTCTCCGATCTATTCTCGCTCAAAATTGGCCTTTTGTACCACCCGATACCAAATTTCTTTCTTATAGCCTATGCTAGCAGCTCTGAGTTTCCGTTTGTAGTATCGGATTCATTGGTGATTGGACGGCGGGGGTTTAGCATACCCTGCGATCGCAGTTTAGCCACCAAAGGAGATGGCCCTGCTTCTAGGCGCTTTCTTTCATCATCAGTCAATCCCCTTTCTATCTCCCCATCCATCTCCTCTTGATTATCCCAATAATAAGCCAAGGCTGCATGAATCTGGCTCATACTCAAATGACGATACTGAAAGTGTAACTCTTCGGGACTCCAACCGTGAGTAAACTGCTCGGTGACTAATTCCACCACTTTCATTGTTGTTCCGGCGATAATGGAGATGTGATTTTCATCCTGTTCTACATACTTATGCTCTGTTTGGGTGCGGTTCATGTCTGGCTCCTCTTTTTTTACCTTACTACAAAGGAATATTTAACTTGATTAGCTAAATCTTCTGCTTCGCTGACTTTAGCTATTATTTCCAAGTCCCGTACACATTCACCGGAAGCCTCTTGAAGTTTGTAATTCTATCTTAGCATAGGTTTGGCGCATTGCCTTCGCTCAAAACAGTTTTCTAGATGGATAATGGCGAATTGCCAATGCAGAAGGAACATGCATAAATCATCCTCAATTCACAATTGTAAACTTTCAAATCATTTAGTAGATGATTGAGGCTTTTTGGTGGCGATCGCCAATTTAACCTCTTCAATGCGACGCAATCTATCCATAACAGCAACAACTCGACCGTGTTTGACTGCTTCATCGGCGTTCAAGATCGCGAGGGCTGTCTGTTCGGGCTGAATCAGTTTACGCACCTCCGCTTCGAGTTCGGAGATCGCAACTGGCTGACGATTGAGTGCGATGGTTCCTTGAGGGTCGATCGTCACTGTAATTTGGGCAGTACGCTGAACTTGGGAGTTAGCTGCTTTCGGTAAATTAACTGGCAGTCCTTCCGATCGCGTCAAAAATAGGGTAGAAATAATGAAAAAAGCCAGGATCGAAAAGATCGCGTCGATCATCGGCACAATATTGATCTCTGCCGGAGCATCCGGTTCATTGGGTAGACGCATAGGATCGTTCTCCTTTTTCATAGTAACGGCGATAGATCAGTTCCAACTGGCCCCCATATTCTTGAATTTGAGCCATCTCTCGGAGGTAAAGTCCCCGAAAAGTATTGGCAAACAGGAGGGTAAATATGGCCACGACTAATCCCATGACCGTGGAAGTCAGAGCTTCGCTAATACCACCGGTGACTCCGGCACTGGCACTACCCCCAATATCGCCAAGCTTGAGGGAGGCAAAAGAAGTAATCAAACCTAAAATGGTCCCCAACAACCCCAGTAACGGCGCAACGCTGATAATCGTGTCAAACACTGTACTGAAACGCTTGAGTGTGGGGATTTCCGCCTGGGCCGCACTCTCCAGGGCCAAGCGAAATTCCTCTGAATTCGGCTGTTCTAACTCTAATGCTTCCAGAAAAATCCGGGCGATCGGCAAATCGACATTATATTTGAGCAGCTTGATCGCCGCTTCCGGGTCGTGGGCATAGCGCTTGAGCGTATCTCCGATCACCCGATTTTGCCGTTGTCGCAGCTTCGCCCAAAACCAGAGCCGCTCGAAGATCAGAGCGACTGACAAAATTGAAAAACCGAGGAGTGGCCACGCGACTATACCACCCGATTGGAAAAAATTACTAATTTGCATCTGCTTTGTCTCAGGCAATCAAGGCGGTTGAAATTATAACTCACTTATTTTACATTAAAGCTGATAATAATTATCAATAATTTTCAGTTTATTTAAGTTACCTTAAGCTATTGAAGAAATAAAGTATCAGCTCATCTCAGAGATAACACTGCCAGATTATTCATGCTGAAAGTATTGCTATGACTAAATTTCTGACATTTTACATAGTTGAGTTGATCGATTTAGCTATATAGCTATAGTATAAAAAAATACATAATTCATTAAATATGCTAAGAAATTGGATAGATAAGAATGGATTATGCAAGAGAAAAAATAGAATCAATAAAAATTGATATCAAAAAGGTGAATGCTTACAGCAGGTGACTGACCAAATTGGATTTCTCCCAGGGATTCTCTTGACCGCGATCGAGGGAATGTGCTATGCTCCCCAAATATCCGATCGGTTCTAACGGGGACCAGCCGTTAGAGGTAAGGGGGAAAGTTCGGTGTAAAGCCGGCGCTGTCCCGCAACTGTGATGAGACGCGGATGTCTCTCAGTCAGAATACCCGCCGATTGCTTGTTCCACATTTACTCATCTGCGAGGTATGGATGATGATGATACCGATATTTTCGCTCGACCACGACCGGTTACTTTGGCAGCATCGCTTCGGGTTAGGCAGCCAGAACTGGTCAAATTTACACCAATCTTTTGATTGTTTGCCTGCGCGCGGGGGGCCCCGCCTGCGACTGTGAGTCAGGCTAATAAATTTTTTGCATTCAGGTAACCGCGTTTTTGCCAGTAGAGATGAGCGTGGATTGTTCTCTGGCAAATATTTCGCCTGCGTCAGGTTTTTTGACTCTGGCGCGATCGCCTTTACCTGTCAAGAATTAATTAGTACGATCGCGCGATTCCACACGCGGCACACGCTTCGCGGCACACGCTTCGCTGCGCTACAGCAACGTCAAACAAATATTGGTGTATAAAAATAGATGCAATTTCGTTTACTTCCTTTACTAGCGATCGCTAGTTTGTTCGTCCACATCCCCACTGTACAGGCAGAACCCCTTGAGATCGCCGAGGATACAGAAGTTGAAGATGTAGAAGCGTCGGATACAGAAGCAGATGATGAAGATGAACAAGAAATCGACATTACCGTGACAGGGGAACTGCTGAATCAACCCTTGTATGCTCCCTTCCGGCGCGAAGGAACTGTTCGAGAATCAACCCGCCCCGCCTACGTTATTAACCGCGAGCAAGTTGAGGCCACCGGAGCGCGAACTGTAGATGAGGCATTGCGATATTTACCGGGCATAATTAGTGAAGGGACTGCTGGCGGGCAACTCGGGTCCCTTAGCGGTCAGTTCATGCGCGGGGGGAATACCGAGCGAGTCCTAGTGCTGTTGGATGGTCGTCCCTTAAATGATGTTGGTTTCTTCGGTGGCTTTGACCTATCGCAATTCTCTACCGACATTATAGAACAAATTGAAGTTGTTCCCGGTGGTGGCTCGACCCTTTATGGCTCCGATGCTATTGGTGGTGTTATCAATATTATCACTCGTTTGCCGAAAGAGGAAGGTAATAAAATCTTACCTAGCTTCGGGTTTGGTAGTTTTGGCGAAGATCGACAAACTCTCCAGATGATTGGTCGCAACGGCTCTTGGGGCTGGGTTCTGGGCTATAATCGCATTGATTCGGAAAGTGATTTTCCCTTTGAAATTAATGACGGTCAGTTTAGTTTTGAGGACTCGACTGCTGATGATGTCTCCTTTGAAATAGACGATCGCCGCGACAATGCCGACGTTCTCTACAATAATGCCAGCGCGAAAATTATTGGAGATCTGAGCGATCGCCACCGCTTGACCTTCAGTGCCCTCTACCTGGACAAGGACCTTGGCGTTCCCCGTGGCGTTCCCATCCCAGTTTCGGGAAGTGTGGGAAACTTTAATAGCCTCACCCCGAATGCGCGACAAAATACCCGCGAATGGCTGCTGGATCTGACGTGGGAATTTAACATGGGCAATGGAGATGACTCCATTTTAACCGCCAAAACTTCTTTTGATTCTCGCAATTACGACTTCGAGGACCCGGATCCGTCCGGTTCCCGGGACAAAGTCGATCGGACGGGAATTGGATTTCAGCTACAGCACAACTGGCAATTGGCCGAGAATCAGAGGCTGAATTATGGCTTTGATTATCGCAGCGTAGATGCGGAAAACCGGACAAGTAGCGGGGGCGGACCTGAAGTGGAAAATTACGATGGAAACATCAGTCAGGGGGCACTATTTGCTCGGTATCAATTGGATTTTTCTCCCAATTTGAGCGCTCATGTGGGTGTCCGTCAAGATTTTAGCAGCATTGAGGAGGGAGACGTCACTTCTCCCAGCGTCGGGGCCCGTTGGGGGATTACTGAGACGACTACGTTGCGAGCCAATTATGGTCGGAGTTTCCGGGCCCCGCTGCTTGTCAATTTGGAAGGTTTGGCGGCTTTTAATATAGAAGGAAACTCGGAATTAGAAGCGGAACGAGGGGACAGCTTTGATGTCGGCCTTGACCAGCAGTTGGGCGATCGCGGTTTGCTGCGATTAACCTATTTTATCAACGATGTTGACGATTTGATTACCTTTGAATCCGGCAGTCCCAGCACCTATCGGAATATTGGGCGGGTGCGGACGACAGGTATTGAAGCGGCTCTGAACTTTCAAGTTTTTAAGAATGTATTTCTGATGGCTAACTATACCCTCAATGACCCGGAGATTAAGTCTGATGCTAACCGGGAGATTGTGGGAAATGAGTTTAGTTTCCGAGGCGCGGATATTCTCAATGTGGGGATATCATACGAGATTCCCACAGGGCTGTTTGTTGGGGTATTCTTGCACAATGTCTCCGATCGTTTTACCAATAATACGAATACCGAGACCTTGACGGCTTACACGACGGTGGACCTAAAGCTCCGGGTGCCCATTGGCGATCGCTTGGCGGTGAATGCCAGTTGGGACAACATCTTTAACGAGCAATTCCAGGAATTTCCTGGCTGGCCGGGACTGGGTAGTAACGCCCGTATAGGTTTGCATTTAAACTTTTGATGTTGTGTATAATTCCAGTAAGTAAATTGGGAGTATCTATGACTGGATTTAACCGCTGGGTTACAGCCCTGCACAAACAAACCGAAGAGCGATCGCCCACCAATTGGAATTTAGTGTACGAAGACTTTCCCCACACAATTGACGTTACCGGACCTCTGCTTTACACCCTGTTTCAGGAACAATGGCAGCAAGTGCAGATCGGTCACATCGTCGAAGGGAGCGTATTGGAGTTAGAATTTACCAGCGAACCCAAACTCTGCGTGCTGTATGATGGCTATTTAACCGTAGCAACAGAGGGCTGGCACCTGCATTTGTGCTTGGAAGAACATCTGGGAGGTCCGCTGTGCAAAACGCCTCCCGAACTGCGCCAACATCGCGTCGTCAGTCGGGCCGCATTGTACCGTCGAAAAAATCCCCAGGGAGAACCTCGGATGTGGGGAATTCAGTTCTGGAATGGCGCGGGGGAAAAAATGATGACGCTGTTTTTACCTAATCCTTACCTGGGTGATGGTGAAGACTTGCTCCCGGAGAGCAAACCCCGTCAGGAAAAGCTGCAACTTTATTCACAACTCCGCGACATTTACGTGCTAGGTAAGTCTCCGATCCCCTTTGAAGATAATCCTCTGAAACGTCCTTATTTGTCCGTTTGTCGATCGAGTCGCTGCTATCCATCGCGCCAGTGGCAACCGACTTTTGAGGCTTTGCAGTCAGCAGTGGAAAAAGCGGGGTTAGATGTTCAGGTAATTACTTCTGGCTGTTTGGAAGTTTGCCGCATGGGACCAGTGGTGTTTTATTCGGGAGACAGAACTTGGTACACTCGCGCTACTCCCGAGGTGGCCGATCGTATTGTTTCCGAACATCTCGTTAAAGGTGAGAAACTCGCCAAACATCTTTATTCTCCAGCAGTTTGATCTGCCACGCACCCGTTCCCAGGATCGGTCTGGGAATGGGGCTTTGAGATCGCTTTAATTATTGGATGGCAAATTCCAAAGTAAACATGATTTGGTTCAAAATTATAAATTCAATCCTGCTGCTCTTGGTTTTTTTGTCCGCTTGTGCCCGGGATTACGATCGCTCGGCGATCGCCCCTCAGCCCGATCGGGAGTGCGTTTCTGACTATAACCCTAGGATCGACTATTTCCCAAATAAAATTAACCTGAATTACGCCCGGGGTTTTACCGTAGAATATCACAATCACTATAAAGTTGTTACTGTTAACAAGCCTTGGCAGGAAGCGGAAGTGACTTTTCAGTACCTGTTAGTTCAATGCGGCACTCCCGTCCCGACAGGTTTCGATCGCGCACAAGTGATTCAAGTCCCTGTCAGCAATATTATCGCACTTTCAACAACTTATTTACCCCATTTAGAAAGCTTGGAACTGTTAGATAAACTGATTGGCGCCAGTGACTTCAAGCGGATTAATTCCCCCGGAGTGCTGAAAATGATCGACCAGAACCAATTGATCGAACTAGGAAATAATGCTAAGATTAACATGGAAGTCGTCTTAGACATGAATCCGGAATTAGTGATGACTTACGGGACTGGGAAAAATGAATTTGACAGTCATCACAAACTCTTAAAAGCGGGAATCAACGTGGCAATTAATGCTGAATATATGGAAGATTCGCCCCTAGCAACGGCAGAATGGTTGAAGTTTACGGCCATGTTTTTTAATCGGGAGGCGGTAGCTGAAAAACTGTTCGGAGAAATAGCCGAGGAGTATGAGGCGATCGCCTCTTTAACCCGTAAAATAGAAAACCGACCGACAGTATTTACCGGGTCCAGCTTTAACGGCGTCTGGTACATGCCTGGAGGGAAAAGTTACATAGCACAATATTTAGCAGATGCCGGGGCCCATTACCTTTGGGCAGAAGAGTTATCATCTGGTAGTATTCCTTTAGACTTTGAAGCGGTATTTGAACGGGCGGCAAATGCCGATTATTGGATTAATGTCAAGCAAGAATGGCAGAGGCGATCGGATATAATTGCAGCAGACGATCGCTATGGAGAATTTGCCGCTATAAAAAGGCAGCAAGTATTCAACAACAACCGGCGGGTAAACGAGTACGGCGGGAATGACTACTGGGAGAGTGGGATAACAAATCCCCATCTAGTATTAGCAGACTTGATTAATATTTTCCACCCCGACTTATTGCCAAAACATGAGTTCGTTTATTATCGTCAATTGGAATAATTAATTCCCCTCGTTCGTTTACCCTCGTTCCCTGACTCTGGCAGGGAAGGTAATTTACCCTCGTTGTACCCTCGTTCCCTGACTCTGGCAGGGAAGGTAATTTACCCTCGTTGTACCCTCGTTCCCTGACTCTGGCAGGGAACGTAATTTAGAGGCTCTGCCTCTGGTTCGGGTGTATCTAACTTCGATCGTAAAATATACCGCATAAATTTATTTTTATGTAATGTCTACATAATAGGGCTTTGTAGGTCAATTTGACGCTCATTTTCCCCAAGTAAGGCAATACCAATAACATATAAGTTTGGTAACGTTGCGGAAACCAAACCTACAACTATCATGCATAGGAGAACAGATGCAAAAAATCAGCAAGGAAACATTGTCAAGGAAAAAGTCATGGTGGAGCGATCGGGCTCTGATACTATTAACGATATTACTGGGACTACTTCTGACCAGCTTTTGTCTCAACCTGGCAATGGGTTCAGTGCGAATTCCCTTAGCTCAGATCCTGACCATTTTGCTGGGATACCAACCCGCCAAAGCCACTTGGAGCAGTATAATATTCAAATTTCGCCTGCCACAAGCTTTAACTGCGGCTTTAGCAGGGGCGGCCCTTTCTGTCAGCGGATTGCAAATGCAAACCCTCTTTGCAAATCCTCTGGCGGGCCCATTTGTATTAGGAATTAATGCGGGAGCAAGTTTAGGGGTAGCGCTGGTCGTCCTGACAGTAAATAATCAAGGCATATTCGGCGATCTGGGGTTAACAGTCGCAGCAAGTCTGGGATCGACTTTAGTATTGCTATTGGCGATCGCGGTAGCACAGCGAGTCCGTAACAGCACGACGCTGCTAATTTTTGGTCTGATGTTTGGCTATGCAACCAATGCGATCGTGACTATTGCACTACACTTCAGCATTACAGAGCAGATCCAGTCCTACCTGAGATGGACTTTTGGCAGCTTTGGTGGGGTGACTTGGAGCCAGATGCCCATATTCGCTCCTACGATATTAATAGGCTTGGCGCTAGCATACCTTTTATCCAAAAACTTGAATTTACTGCTGTTAGGGGAAAGTCAAGCTTCCAGTCTGGGGTTAAACTTGCAACATAGTCGCTTTGGGATTATTGTTAGCGCTGCCATGCTGGCGGGAACCGTTACAGCCTTTTGTGGCCCGATCGCCTTTTTGGGAGTCGCCGTACCTCACCTATGTCGTGCCTGCTTCCAAACCGCAGATCATCGGGTGCTGCTCCCCGCGACAACCTTGATGGGAGCAACCCTAGCAATATCTGCAAATTTAATCGCCCGGATGCCTGGAAGTCAGGTTGCTTTGCCCCTGAATGCAGTTACTGCTTTAATTGGAGCGCCGGTGGTGAGTTGGGTAATCCTGCGACAGCAGCGGATCGACTGGTGATTGGTACGGATATTGGGACTGCGGTTCTATATCGCTTATTCTACATTTCGTGTAGCCGGGCCCCCTCGTTCCCACGGCTCTGCCTGGGAACGCGCTTGGCTTCGCGGTTCTATATCGCTTATTCTACATTATTGCTGATAATTATTTTTAATAATTTCAAGTTTATTTCAGTTATTTTAAGCTATTGAATAAATTAAGGATCGGCTCATCCCAGAGATAACACTGCCCGAGCGCTCATGCTAAAATTATTGCTATGACTACATTTCTGGCATTTATAGATTTAGCGATTGGAAAATTTAGTATATCTAGATACAGATGCATTTAAGTAAATTTGCTAATTTGCTAGCGCAATAAGAATGAGTTAAGCAAGAGAAAAAATCAAAGCAAATAAAAATTGACATCAAAAAACTGAAAAGACTATAATAGGCTTTTGTATCCGATCGGGTAAATGCCCGAAGTACCGCCCCAGGGGGGAAAGGGTGCCGGTCATGTTCGCCGGTGAAGACTTAGGGGAACTCAAGACACACCGGTTGTCTTTAATTCATGCACCGGTAGATGGACAGTACGATTCGCGCAGGCTCCCTTGGCAACTTGGTGGCGATCGCGTACACCAGAGAAGGTGTTAATGATGGCCCAATGAGCGCAAAAGATTAAAGAAATGATCGTATCAAGTAGTTGTGTAGAAGAACGGAAAAAAGAACAACAGGTTCTCCGGAAGTTGATGGGCTACAGCATAGTGTTTTCACTATTGCTACATGCTGGAATCATCGCGGCGAGCATGAGCGGACTTTTCGATGGAACTCCAGAACTAGCAGATGATGCCATTGACTTTATCGTGCTGGAAGAGCCAGAGCCAGAACCGGAAAAAATCGAAAAAATAGAGAAAGATATTCCTCCGGAAAAGATTGAACCCGAAGAAGTGCCGCCTCCCGTTGAACCGCAACAACTGGCGGAAACTTTGCCACCAGAACCTCTGCCGAAACCAGAACCTCTGCCGGAACCAGAGCCCGTGTTTGCGCTCACAGAACCTCCAATCTCACGGCCCAGCACGGTAGCTAAAAGTTCGCTATCGGACATGGTGGCAGCAGTAGATACAGAAAGTGCGATTTCTGAAGAATTAAACAGTTCCGAACCAACCCCTCTGTCACCTATTACTCCTAACAGTCGGTTGCAGCCTAGGTTGGACACTGCCCAGCTGACATCGCCAGTAGAGTCGCCCCAACCTGTAGCAGCAAGAACTTCTCCGCGAAACTCTTTGAGTGGGTTAAGAAGCTGGGATACATCGGCGGTGGCGCCACCGTCTCCTACAGCAGCAGGTGCTGGAACTGGGCGAAATTTACTCAATGGGCTAGCAAGCTCTTTCGATGGTTCTGAAGCAGGGACGACACAATCACAAAACTCATCCGGTAGTAGTCTGACAGCTTTGCGATCGCCCCTACAAAACCCCAATTCTGCCAGTTCGAGACCCCCCAAACCCACCGCGCGAAGAAGCTCAAGAGGAGGTAAATTAAGTTGTACCAGGAATTGCCGACCGAAATATCCATCGCGGCTGAGAGAGCGAAACTTGGAAGGAACTATAGTTGTGCGGATAGAAGTTGGTCGAAATGGACGGGCTAGTAACCCGGAGATTGTCGAATCGAGTGGTTATCCAGAACTAGATGAAGAGGCTATTAAAGATGTAATGAAGATGCGATTTACACGACCAGAAGAAGGAAGCCGTAAAATTAAAACACGGATTACTTATAAGATAGAAAATTAAGTTGTCAGTCGTAGATCCCCGCCTGCCATGTGGTCAAGCAATTAGCAAGAGGAAATTTGTGACTATGCTGCGAGGAATGCAAAAATTAGGAATGGCCCTATTAGTGGCATCAAGTTTGCAAACAGGAAGCTATATTATTCATCCCCCCTTGGTAATGGCAATAGAAATAAATTTGCCAGATGGAACAAGCTGCAATGGAGAAATTAAAAACGGCAAGTTAAATGGTCGTGGTTCCTGTCAATATGCCAATGGCGATCGCTACGAAGGAGACTTTAGAAATGGTCAAGCTTCTGGAAGAGGAGTATACGTTTTTGCGAATGGCGATCGCTACGAGGGTTCTTTCCGGGATGGGAAGTTCAACGGTAGCGGAGTGTGGAAATTTGCCAATGGCGATCGCTATGAAGGAGAGTTAAGGGAAGGCAAGTTCAATGGTACAGGCATTTTCATCTCTGCCAATGGGGGGCGTTATGAAGGCCGGTTTCAAGATGACATCCCCACAGGGCGCGGTACATATATCACTCCGAAAGGAGACCGTTGTGAAGGAGAAGTCAGGTCGGGTCAACTGAATGGTCGCGGTACTTGCACCTATGCTAGCAGGAACAGCTATGAAGGTGAATTGCGCAATGGCAAAAGACATGGGCAAGGTGTTTACATTCTCGCAAATGGCGATCGCTACAAGGGAGAATTCCGAGACGGGAAGTTCAATGGGACTGGGGTCTATACTTTTGCTAAGGGTGGTAGCTACGAAGGTGCTTTTAGCAATGGTTTGTTCGACGGTCGCTGGGTCCGGAAATATGCCAATGGAAATCGTTATGAAGGGCAATTTAGAAACAATAAACCTAACGGGCGCGGGATTTTTATTTTTGCTGACAGAAACCGCTATGAGGGAGATTTCAGGGACGGTAAATTCCACGATCAAGGCGTTTACAGCTTTACTAATGGAAATCGTTACGAGGGCGAGTTTAGAAATGGTCAGATGAATGGCAGGGGTGTTTATAGCTTTGCTAATGGCGATCGCTGCGAAGGAGAAGTAAAAAATGGTCAGTTCAATGGCAGGGCAAATTGCGTATATGGAAATGGCGATCGGTATGAAGGAGAATTCCGCAACGGTGACAAGCACGGTACAGGGGTTTATATTTATGCCGACGGAACTCGCGTGGAAGGAACTTGGAACAATGGTAAGTTTCAGCAGTAAGGTTAGGCGCTGATATTAGGTTATCAGTTGCTCCGGACTTGTTTCGCCTGTCCGGAGTACGTCATCTTACCTCCTGATTATCTTCTTGGATCTTCGGCATCGCAGTAAAACTTTTTAGGGAGCATGTCAGTGTTCCGGCGATGATGGAGACCTGGTCTTCATCCAGTTCTACATACTTATGCTTGGTTTTGGTGCGGTTCATGTCTGGATCCTCTTCAAGTTTATAACTCTATTTTAGCAGATGTTTGGCGCATTGCCTTCGCTCAAAACAGTTTTTCTGTTGCTTTCGGCAACTCAATAGGTACGAAATACTCTGCCGGCTATAGGCGATCTTTTCCCGATCGATGACTCAAATCAGCTCATGCAATGCTCTCCTCCACTTCAAGATGGAATGAAACACTGTCTATTTCCCAAGTAACGTATGATAATGGTTCTAGCAAAATTCCCTCGAAAACAAACGTCATAACGGGTTCATCGACTAGAGCAAATGGTCCATCACTAATTTGGTACGATCGCTTAAAACCACCACCGCTTTTGGGGTCTCCCAAGTATTCAAAGACAACGCGATCGGATCTCCGAACGCCACCAAAAACGAGCTTACTCTCTCCCCATATTATAGGTCGCCCCGTCTGATTTAACGGATGATCCTCGAAAATTTCGATGTGACTTGCTGGAATTATGACTTCTGTATCTTTGACTACAGGCTTGCCTAACTCACAAGAATTCCAAAACTCGAGAGCGTCAAAATATCCGCTGATTTTTTTGATTGTTTTCTCCATGCTTCCTTCTCAAAGATTACAGTTCTGACAGTTTTCCTGGGAATTTCACTACCATCTTAGCCCCTCTATATGTAGAGAGCAGAAAATGAAGAGCGACAGCTCTTCATTTTCCTTTTTGGCTAATTCAATCTGGTTAGCGATCGCAATTTCCAAATCGAACAGCGCTAGATAAAGAAGTGGTTTCGCTTTACTTGGATACCTGTGTTGGTTTCCAAGCTTCTAGAGACTTCTTAATTTCCTCCAACTCGATCAGATCGGGCTTTAAGTTTTCTTTCTGCCACTCGATCGTTTGCCGAATTTGCTCGGCTTGCGCCTCTTTTTCTTGTCGTTCGATTAGCAAATAATCGAAGTCAGCTTGGAACTTATTGATATACTTGTAGATTTGCTGCTCCGCATTGTTAAAGTGTGCCATCACTTGCTTTTCAACAACTCGCTCAAGCATCTTTTTACTTGCAGTAGCTCGCTCATCTATTTTCTGCTGGATTGTTTTTGTCGTTTGGTGCAAGTCGATTTCGTACAAGTCGCGATGCGCAGTTGTACCAACCTTCTCGGTATAAGGTACTCGAACTGTGTACGGCCTTTCGTAATCTTCATCGTGCCCCTTTTGACAAAAACCACCTTTTACCCGACGCTTGTCTTGTGTGTATCGAGTTTCATCCTTGTACTTCTGCACGTTTTCGTATCGCGTATAAGCCTCCTGTTGGTGTTTAATCTGTTCGTCAATACTGAGAAGCTTAAAGCTAGGAAATTGAATTGGATTTGGATTCAGCTTTATCTGCAATGATTCCTTTAAATACTCGGAAAGCTCGTTCGATATTTCTTGTGTCTGCCTCTGAATTTGCCGGGCCAGCTCCCGTTGAATCTTTGCGCCGTCTCTAACAAGCTGGTCTTGTGCCTCTATCCACCATGCCTTGATTACAGGCCCACAGAAATCTTTAATTTTTTTCCAGATCTTCTTGGCTTCAGACTGGTCATAAACCTGTATTTTGTATGGATCGGATCCAGATTTTGAGCTATCAAAAACAAAAGGAACCGACTCCTGAAGAAACGAGTCGATAGATTGTTTGACCCAACCCAGTGGGTCGGATAGGGGGCTCCTTTTCCTTCTAGCCTCAGCGAACCGATTAAACTGTTCTCCAATCCTCAGCTTGGCCTTTTCGGAAAACTCGTTGAGTTCTCGACCAAACCTCTCAATCAGCTCCCGTTCCTTTTCCTTAACGGAGTTCCTGACATCTTGCAGCTTTCCCTTGGCTGATTCGGAGCGCTTTTTGTACTCTTCTACCTTGGCCTCAAGATCCTCAATTGCTATTTGCCAGCCCCTAATTTCCACATTTAGCGTGTCCTCAATCCCTTTGGCAGCTTTATCCAGCTTTCCACAGACACCACTCAGAAGGTTCCAGCCAGAACTTTGGACAATTGTCTGAATCGCCTTCTCCTCAATAGCAGGGATACCACTGTCTTTTAAGGCTTGGGGGGCAATCTTTGAAGGAGGAGGTGTGTAGCTACCACCTTCGCCGTCCTCTACAGCATAGGCACTACTGAAGAACTTCCTGAAGTCTTTTTTCTGGCTTTCAGTCGCTGCACCTAGCGAAATTAGTTTTGCCAACAACCCCTTTCTAGCGCTGACAGGGTAAACAACTGGATTAGGGAATCCAAAAGTTTTCAAATCCTCCTTTATACCCGCAATCACGTCTGGAATTGGTCGATCTTTTTCTGACTTCATGTCCACCTTATTGAGGATGAAGTAAATCTTGCCCGTATTCTCTGCCAAAAACTCTTGACGGCCTTCGATCAGTTCCTTAAACAAGCCTGAAGAAGCCTCGTCTTTGAAGGAGGTGTAGTCTAAAAGGAATATAATCGCGTCACAGGTTCTTACAGCCTCTAATGTCGTTTCCTTCAGTGCCGTTGCGCTGAAGCCAGCAGACTCCCACTCATTGGGACCAGGAGTGTCAACCAGCCTGAAGCCAGCTAGAGAGGGGTATTTGCTAATGGCTTCAATGGGATGCCACAGTTCAAAATGCGTTACCTCATCGGGGTTGCCCTCCTCCCGGATCTCGCGGGTACGCCACAAAAATTTTTGTACGATAGTTTGAGCTTCACCTTCAGCAATCATATCCCCTTGCCGTTGACCTTCTCGGTATTCCCACAGTTGGGGCTGTCCAGATTCAATATGTCGAACAACTGTACGACAGACTGTACAGGCCACCGTTTCGCTGGCTAGAATATCGGCACCAATCAAAGCATTGAGGAATGTACTCTTGCCAGCTTTCATCGGTGCAATTACAGCAACTTGGTACTTTTGCTCCTCCAAGGCTTTCAAGGCATCGACAATGTCATCATCAATGCTCTGCAGCCCCTTTACTTTAGTATAACCCTCGTCATTGCTCAGGCGATTTGCTTTTATTTCTCGAAGATACTGTAGTAGTTTCCGGCCAGCATCGTCTATCCTTTCGTATGTCTCTTGAAACCTCTCTGAAGAGCTTATTACCTCTCAGAAAATGGCTACATTAAATTTGTCCGCTTTTGTCCGCAACACCAAGTAACTGATAAGTGTTAGCTACACTTGGTCAAGAATTGCACATCACTCCGATCTGAAGCTTGCAAATCAGGGTTCGAGCACAGGTACTCCTGGCGTTGTTGCCGCCAGGGTTACACCCCCAATATGAGACGCTGGCTAAAATAACGCTATTTCTGCCGGTCTCCTCTGGGTTTCTAACCCCTTTCACTGCAAGGAAGGCCCTAGTTAACCTCTCGAGAACTCTGGAAGACCTGCTCCTAGAGGGATTCGACCCGAGTGGGATTGGCTCCTGTTCAACTAGGTTAGCATTACACTCAGCAAATGGGGCGCCAAAAACCCTTTTGTAATATTTATTAACAAAACTTAAGGTCTCTGCAACGTGGGAAACCAGCAGGCGATCGCCTACCGCTATTTAGACATGGGCAGCCTCGATCTTTTCTTCAGCAGCAATAGCAGCCTCTATTTCCTGGCGGTGGACGGCTGCGAAAGTCAGGGCATCATGCACTTGAGCTTCAGTTAACTCATACTCCCTGGCGATCTGATGAGGAGATAGTCCCCATTGCTGGGCGGCGATGTATATTGTCTGCACCCGCAAGCTAGTTCCTCGCAGGACTGGCACTTCTTGACCGCTAGCGACGATAGGTAATATGAGGGAAGGATCGATCGTCAGTTTCTTGCTGCAATTTAATTGGTAAGTTTAAGGGGTAGGGTGACATCGTCTAATGGTAATTTCTTTGAGTTGCCGGACCGATCGCAGGATGAGGGCCGTTGTGCGGTCAGAGGTAAAAATTGCCAACGCTCCTCAGACCATGTGGCTGTGTCACTTAACATTATCATATACTATTGCCTCATACTTGTCAAGTTGCATGGGACAAGTATAGCTTGCTTTGTGACATGTCAGGCTTACTCTGTGACATGTCAGGCTTACTCTGTGACATGTCAGACTTACTCTGTGACATGTCAGACTTACTCTGTGACATGTCAAACTTACTCTGTGACATGTCAAGCTTACTCTGCGACATGTCAAACTTACTCTGTGGCATGTCAAGCTTACCTTTGACATGTCACGCTTACTATGTGACCAAGTCGGCGTTTATGTCGGCAGGCTAGACCGGAACTGTGACTGCTTTCAACCTCTGCATGGAGAGGACTTCACCCGCCACCAGGTGTAAGTAGTAGGGCATAATTATTTTTCGATTTTATTTTTAACTCAACAATACTATAACCCTTGCTTTGTGGTAATTTGAAGCTTTTTGGTGTCCAAGGTCGAACTACGAACTATTTACCGTGGTCCCTCAGTCCGGTGGGGTCGAGGTATATCCCGGGAGCGCCGATTTTTCCGGTGCGCCAGATCCCCGGGTAACGCTCCCTCCGCTACGGGCGGATAAGAGCGAGCGTTAACCGCACTACCTCGGGGACATCTCCTGAACACTACCCACTCGACACCTTCCGGTTCAAACCCAAAGGCCGATAGCGCTCAGTCGGCGTTACACCGACTAAAAAGATGATAGTGCTTACTACGAACCCGGAAGCACTTTAGTGCTTACTACGAACGGGGGGTACTCTTAAAACTCCCACAGTAAATAAGCACTGATATTCCGACCCGGTTGAGTCAGACGATCAAACACTTGTCTATCGCGACTGCTGTTAGCATTAAGTTGGCGCACGTCGCTATAATTTTGGTATTCCTCATCGAAGATATTGAAAATTCCCACGCTTAAAGACAATTGGGGGGAGAAGCGGTAATATCCTGAAAAATCGACCAAAAAATAGGGGTCGGGACGAATTAAGGTAAAGTCAGAATCTGCATTTTCTACTCGCGCCTGTCCCACATAGGTTGTCACAGCTTGCAACCCCCAGCGATCTTCCAATCCTCGATATTTTAACCCCAGTAAAGCGGTAATGGGTGGAACAGTTTCCAAGGGAATATCTTCCGTTTGGTTGTCTCCCACCGTCCAGGCCATTCGAGCAAAAGCACTCCACCCATCTAAACCGGGACTAAACTGATATTCGGTCTCCACTTCCAGCCCGTAAGTCCGAGCGTCGGCAACATTTTGAGTTTGGAAAACGTTGATGGGAATGTTGTCGGGCCCCGGTTCGGTTCCCACGCGGGCGAAAGGTTCGATGAAATTATCGAAATCGTTGTAGAATCCAACCAGGGAAATTTTCAGGCGATCGTTGCCGCCGCGAACGCCCAACTCAAAACTATCGCTAGTTTCCGCTTCCAGGTCGGGGTTGGAGATGGTGCGATAGCGGAAAAAGCCCGAAGTGAGGTTGGTAAAGCCGCTGTTGATCTCGTTGTAGAGTGGGGAGCGAAAGCCGCGCGAGTAGCGACCGTACAGAAACCAGTTGGGACTGGGGCTGTAACCAATGGCGATACTGGGGGAGAGGGCATTCTCCTCAAAGTCGACAGCTTCCGCACCATTCCGCTCGAAAACGCGATCGTCGGTGGGCACGAGCTGAAAGTAGTCATAACGCAAGCCTCCGATTAAACTCCAACCGCTGTCGCCGAAGTCAATTTCGTCCTGGAGGTAAACGCCGAGGCGGAAGGTGTCGGTATCGGGGAAGTCTTTGGTGGGAAAGGTGTCGGGAGGAATGACCCGCGTGCTTTCTCCAGTGTTCAGGTTCACCTGGGTGCGATCGCGCGGTCGTTCGTTGCGAGTAGTGGAGATATCGAAGCCGTAGGTGAGTCGGTTGGCAACGCTGCCGAGGCGGAAATTGCTTTGCAGTTGTACGTCCCCACCCCAGACGCGATCGATAAATTCGTTTTCGGTTTCTCGCCGGACGGGAGTTGCCTCGCCAGTGCGCCGATCGACGATCGAACGTCGTTCTTCGTTTTCTTCTTCGACTTTTGCATCTTGGAAGTAAAGCCGAACCCTCCCTGCTTGCAGCCAACCGTCGCTTTCGGGATTTTCGTATTGGTAGGCCAGACTGGTTCGCACCCGATCGGTGTCAACTTCTTCAGTAAAACTTTCGGTAGTAGAGATACCGTAGAGTTCTAGGTTAGCATCTTTAGCGGTGAGGTCGCGGCGATCGTCGAAAAACTCCCCGAACAGTTGCAAGTAGCTAGTGGAGTTGAGGTTGTAAACGAACTGTCCGGAAAAGTTGTTGCGGCTGTTGTCTTGGCGATCGCGCAAGTCGTTGTTGCCTTCTATTTCAAATCCCGAACTGTCGCGGCGGGTGTAGCTCAAGGCGTACTCGAAATCTCCCAGGCGAGCAGCCTGTTGCAGGGTTCCCCGTCCTCCATCATTGATGCTGCTTCCCCCCAGAGAGATCCGGGAGTAGGAGTCTTTGTCAATGCTTGAGAGCAGTTGACTGGGGGTGGGAGTGAGAAAGCTGACCACTCCGCCGAGGGCATCGCTGCCGTAAAGCGAGGATGCTGGACCCCGCACGATTTCCACTCGGCCCAACGTGTCTAAATCAACGTAATCGCGACCGAGTTGGAACGGTCCGAACTCGAAGCGATTGGGCATGCGAATTCCGTCCACTTGCAGCAAAACCCGGTTGCCTTCTAAACCCCGGATGTTAAAATCCTGGGCGTTGCACATTTTGGGGATGATGCCTACGCATGCACATAACTTAAACTGGCTTGTAGTCTAGGTTTAAGACTTCTGCAACTATGCCCATCATCCCGTAATTGTGCAACGCCAAATCCTGCAAGCCATAGCGAAAGCTGTTGCGCACCGAGATCCCGGGGGTGTAGCGGACGAGGTCGCGAATGTCCTGGGTAACGTTTTTTTGGATGTCTTCCGCGTCGATTACGTCGATCGTAATCGGGATGGTCTGGACGGGGCGGCGGCTTCGGGTGCCTGTTATGACAATGTCAATGACCTCCTCATCGCTGAGGTCCCCAGAGACTGGGACCGGGGCTTCTGTTTCTTCTTCTTGGTCGTCTTCGGCATTTTGGGAGTTGCTTCCCTCAACCTCGGGAGTTTGGGCCATCTGTGTCCCATCTCGTCCCGATGCAGCTTCCTCCACTTCGTATACCCCTAGGGGGGATTCGAGGCCGATCGCCGGTTGCCATTCCGTGCAAATAAGAAAACTTACTAATAACGGCAGGTGGGAAAAAGCAATAGATGGAATGTATTTCATAATTTACTCGACAATTAATTGCAAAAAAAACGGTGCGGTCAGGCCCTCTAGTTTTGAGGGCAGGGTAGATCGCTGACCACAAGGGGCGAACAGGGCTGCGTGTCCTGCGCGAAAAATCGAGCTGATTGCCTAAGGGTCGTTTTATTGGTAATGTTATTATGAAGTAAGTGATAATCTATGTCAATAGATCTGACAAGACTCAAGGTATTCTGGAATGAGCAAAGAGGAGATACAGCCGAGATGAGGCTATGAAACGATATGAAGATTTGACAAGACAAATGGTTAGCCCCTCTCGTAATATCATCGCCATTCTCCTAGTCGGCGTTGCTTTGGGGTTGACGCTGGTGGCATCCCTCACCCAGGGAGCCATCCCCTTGAGCTTCCCCGAGCTTCAGCAGGCATTGTGGCACCAGGGAAGCAGCATCAATCAAACGATTGTCTGGGATCTGCGCCTGCCTCGGATTGTTGCGGCACTGATGGTGGGTTCGGCATTGGGACTTTCCGGTGCTTTGCTCCAGGGGATGTTGGGCAATGGATTGGCCAGTCCATTCATTCTGGGCATTTCGGCGGGAGCGGGATTGGTGGCAGTGGCATTTTTCACATTAGGATTATTGTTAAGCTGGATGCCGTTGGCGGCATGGGTGGGCGCGATCGTCACCACCGGGATCGTCTATTTCCTGGCTCGTAGCCCCTCGGGAATATCAGTAGAACGGTTGCTGCTGGGTGGGGTGGCGATTAGTTCCCTGTTTGGGGCGGTGCAATCGATGTTGTTGCTGCTCTCAGATGACGGACGCATCCAGGCGGCCCTCAACTGGTTGATTGGTAGCCTCAACGGACGCGGGTGGACCGAACTGGCAATGGCGGGCCCCTATCTGGCGATCGCCCTGCCGATCGGGTGCAGTCTGGCGCGGGTTATCAATCTACTGCAACTAGGGGACGATCGGGCAGTGAGTTTGGGACTGTCCTTGTGGCGGTCGCGGCTGTCCATCGGGGCGATCGCGGCCCTGTTAGCCGCCAGTGCGGTAAGCATTGCAGGCTTGGTGGGCTTTGTGGGGTTAATCGTGCCCCATGGGGCGCGGTTGCTGGTGGGCACGGACTACCGGTGGGTCTTGCCCCTGTCGGTTCTAGGAGGAGGCTGGATTTTGCTGCTGGCAGATTTGCTATCGCGCCTGGGAGCGATCGAACTGCCCGTGGGCATCGTGACGGCATTGCTGGGATCCCCAGTTTTTATCTGGTTGCTCTATCGCCGGAGTGATCGGTCATGAACGAGATGCAAAACACTATCGGTCAGGCGCTCTCAAGTCAGTCCTTGACTGGCGGCTACGGGAAAGAAAGCATCGTTCAAAACATCAGTTTTGCCCTGCAACCGGGTGAATGGTTGAGCATCTTGGGCGCCAATGGCTCGGGCAAGTCAACGCTATTGCGCTTGCTCAGTCGCATTCTCTCTCCCCAAGGGGGAACGGTGTTGCTGGATGGCAAATCAATTCACGCACAATCTGCACAAACGGTCGCTCAAACCTTAGCCCTATTGCCCCAACAGCAGACTATTCCCGCTGGATTAACGGTGCGGCAACTGGTCAGCCTGGGACGGGCACCCCATCAACCCTGGTGGCGCTGGGAACTGAATGCATCCGACCGCTTCCAGGTGGCCCTGGCCCTGGAATCGACCGGGCTAGTGACCTATGGCGATCGCCGAGTCGAACAGCTTTCCGGCGGCGAACGCCAGCGGGCTTTTCTGGCCTTAGCCTTAGCCCAGACTCCCCAGGTGTTGCTGCTGGATGAACCCACCACTTATCTAGATTTGCGCTACCAACTGGAATTGCTGGAACTGTTGAAAAATCTCAATCATGACCGAGGTATCGCCATCATCACCGTACTGCACGATGTCAACTTAGCGGCTCGATTTAGCGATCGCCTCGCCCTGCTCAAACAGGGAAATTTATGTCATCTCGGTGCTCCCACTGATGTTCTCACACCTGAAAATCTGGCGGCAATTTTTGGCATGAATGCCGCGATCGTACAAACCCCTGTAGGCATTCAAATTTGTCCTCTCAGTCCCATTTCATCTCCAACATAAATGGACAATGGCAAATTGCGAAGGGACAATGGACAATGGCAAATTGCGAAGGGACAATGGACATGAATAAATAATCAACAATTCTCAATTCTCAATTCTCAATTCTCAAATTCTCAATTCTCAAATTCTCAATTCTCAATTCTCAAATTCTCAAATTCTCAATTCTCAAATTCTCAATTCTCAATTCTTAAATTCTCAATTCTCAAATTCTCAATTCTCAATTCTCAATTCTCAAACTTGACATGCTGCCCATGAAACTGCTTCGTATTGTTATCATTTTGCTAACGCTGTTGCCTTTGGGCTGTACGCCCTCTCCGCCTGAGACCCCAACCACCGATACGGCCACTAATGAAGCAACTCCCTCTGCCCCTGTGGCGACCCGAGTGGTGGCTCTTACTTCCATTACGGCAGATATCATTCATCGTCTTGATTCAACTAGACTGGTGGGCATAGCGGGCAGTCGGTTACTCGACCAAAATAAAGCTTTCCAAGATATTCCTCGCGTCAGCGCAGGACGCACTCAACCCAACTTGGAAAAAATCGTTGCCCTAGAACCGGATCTGGCGTTCGGTGCTGTCGGATTTCACGATCGAGTGCTGGAAAAACTGCAATCCCTTGGCGTAGAGACGATGACAACCGAGTTAGATAGCTGGCAGGCCCTCGCAGAACTGACTCGAAGGTTAGCGACTGCCATTCAAGCCGATCCCGAACCGCTGCTGAGGAGCTATCAGCAGTGCTTACCTAGCCAACCGCCACCCCAAGAGATTTCCACGGTAGTCCTGGTCAGCCGTAAGCCATTTCTTTCTCCCAACAAAGCCAGTTGGGCAGGGGATCTGATCGGACGATTTGGTGCCGCTTCTTTGACGGCTGAGTTACAGGGACAAAGCCCGATAAAGGGTTACGTCACTCTCTCCCCTGAAAAAGTGTTGCAGTTCAATCCTGAGCGGTTGATCCTGGTGAATGTCGAAGGGGAAAACATTGATGAATTCAAATCAGAACCTTTCTGGAAAGATCTCAGAGCAGTGATAAATGACCGGGTTTATTTAATGGATTATTACGGCTTTGTCAATCCTGGCAGCCTTGATGCGATCGCCCGGGCTTGCGAACAACTCAAGCTTCTTTATGGAACAAAATGAAGCATTTTGCTATAACAAAAATAAAGAGGTGTGAAGCCCGATGTTCCAGACTTCACACCTTGCTGTGTCCCCCGGGTAGTGCTCGTAGCGCTCCCGGGGGGACACAGCCTCTTCCTTTTGTACTTCTTCCTCTTGTATCGGTTATTCGCTCACGGGGAAATGGGGGATTCCAGTTAGACCCATTACCGATCGCCAATTAACCTTTTAGTAGAGGGCTTCTTCTTGGTGGGTTGCAATGGTGCAGTCAGAGGTGGGGTAGGCCACGCAGGTTAAGACATAGCCCTTCTCCATCTGGTCGTCATCCAAGAAAGATTGGTCGGACTGGTCCACGGTGCCCAACTCTATCTTGCCAGCGCAGGTGGAGCAAGCCCCGGCCCGACAGGAGTAGGGCAAATCTAATCCTTGCTCTTCCGCCTCATCCAGGATGTACTTGTCGTCAGGCACCTCAATAGTATTATCGCCATCGGGCGTTTTCAGGGTGACCTTGTAAGTTGCCATGCTCTGTTCCTCTCCAGTAATCGCGATTGTTCAATGATAAGTTTCCCTAATAGGTGTCCTACGCCGTAATTAATGCGCCGGTCTGCCGTCAGGGTTTGCTTATCTTTTGATATTAAGGGAAAAAGACCCGATGGAACGCCTAGATCGAGGATTGACTTAACAAAATTTATTATCAGAATTTATTATTTAATTGCAATTGCTTATAGGACTCCATTGCTGGGCCTGCAAAAACTAGCCCAAATGACCATTTTATGGGTTCTACAGAGCGATTGCTCGCAGCGGAGGGGGCCCGGAGCGTGCGCACGCTACGCGATCGGCGGTTCGGTGAAGCTACCGCTTGCGGTCAAGCTGCCTCTCCGGTTCGATGTCTCCACGATATCTCTTGTGTGCCTCCTCCCCTGGGACAAGAGCACAACAAGAGATATCGGAAGGACGCTATTAGAAAACCCGGGAGACATCGCCGAGACATTGCGGGGAGCAGACCAGAAGTTCGTATAGGGACCAGAACAAAACAAAGGTTCGGCAGGAGAAAACCCAGAAGTTTGCCAAAAACTATGGGGCTGAAGCAATCGAGTCTCGCAGCGGAGGGGGCCCGGAGCGTGTCTCCTGGGTAGTGCTTCTAGAGATCCCAGGAGACACAGCTTGGCAGGATCTGGCAGTAAACTGGTAGCTAGTAACTGTTCACCGATCGCCGATCATGAAAGGACTCTGGCTAGAAAACAACCAACTGCAACTGCGCACCAACCTTGCCGTACCGGAACCGCCACCGGGAGAAGCACTCGTGCGCGTCTTGCGTGCTGGCATTTGCAACACGGATTTAGAACTGATTCGAGGCTACTATCCCTACAGTGGTATCTTAGGTCATGAATTTGTCGGCGTTGTCGAGGAAGGTCCATCACACTTGATTAACCAGCGGGTAGTGGGAGAAATTAATGCCGCCTGTGGCCACTGTCGCTTTTGTCGCACCGGACAACCCACTCACTGCGAAAATCGCACTGTCCTCGGTATCGTTAACCGTAACGGAGCCTTTGCTGAATATCTTACCTTGCCAACGGCAAATCTTCATCCTGTACCCGATCGCGTCTCGACTGATGTGGCAACTTTTACCGAACCCGTGGCAGCGGCTCTGGAAATTCAACAGCAGGTTAAGATAACAGAAGGCGATCGCCTGCTAGTAGTTGGAGATGGTAAACTAGGGCAGTTAGTCGCCCAAACCCTGGCCCTGACTGGCTGCGAATTGCTAGTAATTGGTCGCCATCGTGAAAAGCTGGCGAACCTAGAGGTGCGGGGCATTAAAACAGGGTTCGCCGATGCCGTGCAAGCAGGATACTTCGATATCTCCGTAGAATGTACGGGCAACCCCGAAGGATGGGCGATCGCCCGTCGCGCTTTACGTCCCCGGGGCATCCTGGTGCTCAAGAGCACCTACGCCGGCGACATCACCATTGATGCCTCCTCTCTGGTCGTAGATGAAATTACTCTCATCGGTTCTCGCTGCGGTCCCTTTCAGCCCGCACTAGACTTGCTATCACAAAACAAAGTCGATGTCAAGCCATTAATTCAGGCCCACTATCCCCTAGAAGAAGGACTAGCAGCCTTCGGCCATGCCCAGCAGCGAGGCGTGTTAAAAGTATTATTAGAGATAGGCAGCGAATCTTGATTGGGTGCATCCCTTTACCCTCGTTCCCAGGCGGAGCATGGGAACGCAATTTGCAGAGGCAGAGCCTCTAATTGGGTAAAACTGTTGATAGAATTGGATTCGGTATAGCGTGTTAATTAACATTATATCTAGCACCAGAGTGTCAGGAGGCAGGAGCCTCCCAACTTTCGTTACCAGGCTCAGCCTGGTAACGAGAAAATGCTCCTGATGCCGTCTTGATTCTATACAATACACTACTCAGTCACTTAAATTTCAAACCGTGCAGAAACTGCTGAGACTTTCCAAAATTATCGATCGCATCAATCAAAGTATCGGTCAACTCACCCTCTGGCTAGTGCTAATTATGATACTTGTAGGAGTGTGGAATGTCATCGGTCGCTACCTGGGCAATGCGATCGGGCAAAACCTGACCTCCAACTCCCTGATCGAAGCCCAATGGTATCTCTTCGATATTATCTTCCTGGTGAGTGCCGCCTACGCCCTCAAGCACAACGAACATGTGCGTGTAGATCTGCTTTACAACGGATGGCCTCCCAAGCGCAAAGCCCTCGTTAACCTCATAGGAACCCTACTGTTTCTCATTCCCTTCAGCATCCTTGCGATCTACTTTTCCTGGCAAGCAGTCTATAATTCCTGGGCGATCCTGGAAGCATCTCCCGATCCAGATGGTTTACCCCGTTATCCGATTAAAACTATGATTCCGATCGCCTTCGCACTGCTTATCCTCCAAGGTATCTCCGAAGGGATTAAAAACTTCGCCATTTTCACTGGCAAATTACCGAGTCGGGAGGAGAAACGCGATGCCCTATGATTGGTTAGGTCCGGCCATGTTTGCTGGCGCATTAGTATTGCTATCCTTTGGCTATCCCGTTGCCTTCTCCTTGGGAGGCGTTGCCATTATCTTCGGACTCATTGGCATTGCCCTGGGTATCTTCGACCCCATCTTTATGACTGCCATGCCCCAACGTATTTTTGGCATCATGGCAAATTATACTCTCCTCGCTATCCCCTATTTTATCTTTATGGGGTCGATGCTGGAAAAATCGGGCATCGCTGAAAATTTGCTGGAAACTATGGGCATTCTGTTTGGCCGCTTGCGGGGCGGTTTGGCCTTAGCAGTTATCCTCGTGGGCACCCTACTCGCTGCTACTACAGGGGTTGTCGCCGCAACTGTGGTCGCTATGGGGCTCATTTCTCTCCCCATTATGCTGCGTTACGGCTATAACAAGGAACTCGCTACTGGCGCGATCGTGGCTTCGGGAACCCTCGGACAAATTATCCCCCCTTCTGTTGTCCTTGTGGTTTTGGGAGACCAATTAGGTGTCTCCGTGGGAGACTTGTTTATTGGTTCGATCGTCCCGGGTTTGATGATGGCGGGGGCTTTTGCCCTCCAAGTACTGATTATTGCCTTTTTCCGACCCGACATGGCACCTCCTTTGCCCCCAGATGTCAGAAAGATCGGCGGCAAAGCTTTGGGGATGCGAGTTTTGAAAGTCATGATCCCGCCACTGTTGCTGATCTTAATGGTTCTCGGGAGTATCTTTTTCGGCTTTGCTACCCCCACGGAAGCTGGGGCTGTCGGTTGCCTAGGCGCGATCGCCCTTGCTGCTGCTAACGGACAAGTTAACTGGGCCTCTCTGCGCCTTGTTTCTGACGTTACCATGCGCACCACCACTATGGTAATGTTCATTCTCATCGGTTCCACTGCCTTTAGTCTGGTTTTCCGGGGATTGAATGGCGATCGCTTTATGGAAGACCTCTTAACAAACCTGCCGGGCGGTCAAACTGGCTTCTTGGTTGTCAGCATGGCAGTAGTTTTTTCTGCTGGGATTTTTCATCGACTTTTTCGAGATTGCCTTTATCGTCGTCCCCCTATTTGTACCTGTGGCCCAGCAGCTAGGAATAGATCTAGTTTGGTTCGGCATTATTCTCGGCGCCAACCTGCAAACTTCCTTTCTGACGCCACCCTTTGGTTTTGCCCTCTTCTACCTGCGCAGCATCGCCCCTCCTGAAGTTACCACGGGTCACATTTATCGCGGGGCTATTCCATTTATCCTGATCCAGATGATGATTTTAATGTTAATTATCATCTTCCCAGGAATTGTCAGTTTCCTGCCCTCACTCAGTCGCTAAATTGTACTTCACTCGCCTCTGGTTCAAACCAGAGGCTAATAACTCAAGTTGCGACCTATAAAAATTGAATACAAAAAGCAGTCTCCCCGCCCGGATCTGATAGTCTCCCCGCCCGGGTCTGAGGGTCTCCCCACCCGGGTCATAAGGGCTCCGCAATCTACTTGACAAAAATAAAAATCATGTTTCCATTAATTCCCGTCCCCACAGAGACGCTAACAGACATCCTAAACCTATATCCCCTCCCTTGTCAAGCACTACGCTAAAGATCCATAAGCTCAGCTTACTAGAGGTCAGAATTTAATTATTTTTTAAGGATTATTAACAAAAATTCCCTGAGAGATGTGTTTTAATGATTGTAGTTATGTACAGGAGAGCGCCCTGCGATTCCCTCAAGGTCCTAGTGCCCGCATGCAGGATTACATCAGTCCTGATAACCGGTCGGGCCAGCCAGCCACCGGTGGAGCGCTAGCCGAGGCTTCTTACTCAAGATGATCTAGTCCGACATAGTCCGGATAAAGCAAGAAACCTCGGGAGATAGTAACATCCTCGGTAAAGAAACAAATAGAAACAAATAAGGAGAAAGAAATGTCGCAAAATCGAGTTCAGTCATCAGAGCTGAGTAGTGATTTCCAGCTCAAAGGCGACGACACCAATTTATTCATCGCCGACTTTAATGGGGACGGTAAAAGCGACATCCTCAGCCAAAAAAAGAAAGTCAGAAGTACTGATCAAGTACTCTTATCCGAAGGCAACGGCCAATTTGCCACCCCCATCACCCTGCCTGGGAGTTTCGCTCGCACTGGTGACAATACCAATCTTTATATCGGCGACTTTAATGGGGACGGTCGCAGCGATGTCCTCCGCCAAAAAAATGGCAGTTGGGGCGAATCGTACTATACCGACACAATATATAGTAGTTGGTTGGAGGACAGGGTTGCAAGCATGACTGCTCAAGTATTATTATCCCAAGGTGACGGCTTTAACAGCATCACCCTGGATGAGAACTTCGTTCTCAATGGTAATGTTACCAACCTGTATATCGCCGACTTTAATGGGGACGGTAAAAGCGATATCCTCCACCAAGAAAAGGGCACTGCGCCTGCTAAAATACTCTTCTCCCGAGGTGAAGGCGACTTTGGCTTTACTCCCATCACCCTGCATGAGAATTTCCATCTTAATGGTGACTGGACTAACTTGCACATCGGTGACTTTAATGGGGACGGTCGCAGCGATATACTCCGCCAAGAATTTGGCAGTGCGGACGACGATGACCATACAACTGCTCAAGTATTCCTATCCCCAGACGACGGCAACCTGAACTCCATCACCCCCATCACCCTGCATGAGCATTTCTTCCTTAAGGGCGACTGGACTAACTTGCACATCGGCGACTTTAATGGGGACGGTCGCAGCGATCTCCTCCGCCAAGAATATGGCAGTGCGGACGACGATGCCTATATGACTGCTCAAGTATTCCTATCCCCAGACGACGGCAATTTTAACTCCATCACCCCCATCACCTTGCCAGAGAGTTTCGCCCTCAAAGGCGACGATACCAATTTGCATGTAGCAGATTTGGATGGTGATGGCTTCGATGAGATTCTGGTTCAACAAAAACATTCAACGTTTCAGCACACCAGTCGGGTATTGTCCTGGAACCACGAGCAAAATTTCATCAAACATGTGCTCCCTAATGAGCTTCAAATTGACGGTAAAAGCAAGCAACTGTACATTGCCGATTATAATGGCGATGGGCAAAACAATGAGATTCTGGTTCAGGATTCTAAAAACGACTCAGCGCTGCTATACAGCCTTGGAATTAAATTTTCTGACAATGCCGCTCTCACCGACATCACCGACCTCCCAGTTGCCCTCAATATCGGCACTCATGGCTACGGCATAGCCACCGACAGCATAGGTAATGTGTGGGCTACAGGCTCTTTCTCCGGCAGCATCGACATCGACCTCGACGGCACCATAGATTTGACCAGTAATGGCGCTACTGATAGCTATGTAGCCAAGTTCTCCCGCAATGGGGATTTGCTTAACGCCTTCCAGATCGGCGGTGGCAGTCATGGTCCTGACCGGGGCTTTGGCATAGCCACCGACAGCATAGGTGATGTGTGGGTTACAGGAGATTTCTGGGGCAGCATCGACATCGACGGAGACGGCAACGATGATTTGACCAGTGATGGCGGTAGTGATAGCTATGTAGCCAAGTTCTCCAGCAATGGGGATTTCGTTAATGCCTATTCGATCGGCAGTAACCGAGACGACGAGGAGGGCCGTAGCATAGCCACCGACAACATGGGTAATGCGTGGGCTACAGGAACTTTCCAGACCAGTGATGGCGGTACTGAGGGCTATGTAGCCAAGTTCGACTATCAGGGGAATTTGGTCAAATTCAAAAAGATCGGCGGTAGCGGAGAGGACTATGGTCATGGCATAGCCACCGACAGCGAGGGTAATGTGTGGGCTACAGGCTCTTTCCAGGGCAGCATCGACATCGACCTCGACCTCGACGGCACCATAGATTTGACCAGTAATGGCGGTCGTGATAGCTATGTAGCCAAGTTCGACTCTGAGGCGAATTTGGTCTTTGCCAAAAATATCGGCGGTAGCGGTTATGACTTGGGCCGTGGCATAGCCACCGACAGCAACGGTAATGCGTGGGCTATAGGCTCTTTCGAGGGCAAGATCGACATCGACGGAGACGGCATCAATGATTTGACCAGTAATGGCGGTAATGATAGCTATGTAGCCAAGTTCGACTCTGAGGGGAATTTGGTCAAAGCCTTCCAGATCGGCGGTAGCAGTAATGACTGGGGCAGTGGCATAGCCACCGACAGCAATGGTAATGTGTGGGCTACAGGCTATTTCGAGGGCAAGATCGACATCGACGGAGACGGCAACAATGATTTGACCAGTAATGGCGGTATTGATAGCTATGTAGCCAAGTTCGACTCTGAGGGGAATTTGGTCAAAGCCAAAAATCTCGGCGGTAGCAGTGGTGACTGGGGCTTTGACATAGCCACCGACAGCAATGGTAATGCGTGGGCTACAGGAGCTTTACGAGGCAGCATCGACATCGACGGAGACGGCAACAATGATTTGACCCGTGGCGGCTATGTAGTTAAATTTTATACACACCCCACTGACCTTGAGCTCAGCAACAACAGCATCGACGAAAACGTCGCAGCCAACACTGTTGTCGGCACCTTCTCGACCACCGACCCCGATACAGGGGATAGCTTTACCTACCAGTTAGTACCTGGTGCAGGAGATACGGATAACGCAGCCTTCACCATTGTCGAGGACCAACTGCTCATCAACAGTTCCCCAGACTTTGAAACTCAGTCCAGTTACAGCATCCGCGTTCAAACTACCGATGCGGGAGGAGAGAGTTACTCAGAGAACTTGACCATTAACATCAACTACGTTAACTACGTTAATGAAGGCCCCAGCCTCCCAGTTGCCCTCAATATCGGCACTCATGGCTACGGCATAGCCACCGACAGCAATGGTAATGTGTGGGCTACAGGCTCTTTCTCCCGCAGCATCGACATCGACCTCGACGGCACCATAGATTTGACCAGTAATGGCCTTGATGATAGCTATGTAGCCAAGTTCTCCCGCAATGGGGATTTGCTTAACGCCTTCCAGATCGGCAGTAGCGGAAATGAGCGTGGCTGGGGCATAGCCACCGACAGCAATGATGATGTGTGGGTTACAGGATCTTTCTCCGGCAGCATCGACATCAACGGAGATGACAAGGATGATTTGACCAGTGATGGCGGTAGTGATAGCTATGTAGCCAAGTTCTCCAGCAATGGGGATTTCGTTAATGCCTATTCGATCGGCAGTAACCGAGACGACGAGGAGGGCCGTAGCATAGCCACCGACAACATGGGTAATGCGTGGGCTACAGGAACTTTCCATACCAGTCATGGCGGTAGTGAGGGCTATGTAGCCAAATTCGACTATCAGGGGAATTTGGTCAAATTCAAAAAGATCGGCGGTAGCGGAGTGGACTATGGTCATGGCATAGCCACCGACAGCGAGGGTAATCTGTGGGCTACAGGCTCTTTCCAGGGCAGCATCGACATCGACCTCGACCTCGACGGCACCATAGATTTGACCAGTAATGGCGGTACTGATAGCTATGTAGCCAAGTTCGACTCTGAGGCGAATTTGGTCTTTGCCAAAAATATCGGCGGTAGCAATTTTGACGTGGGCTATGGCATAGCCACCGACAGCAATGGTGATGCGTGGGCTACAGGCTCTTTCTCCGGCAGCATCGACATCGACGGAGACGGCATCAATGATTTGACCAGTAATGGCGGTATTGATAGCTATGTAGCCAAGTTCGACTCTGAGGGGAATTTGGTCAAAGCCAAAAATATCGGCGGTAGCAGTACTGACTGGGGCCGTGGCATAGCCACCGACAGCAATGATAATGCGTGGGCTACAGGAAGGTTCTTCGGCAGCATCGACCTCGACCTCGACGGCATCAATGATTTGACCAGTAATGGCGGTACTGATAGCTATGTAGCCAAGTTCGACTCTGAGGGGAATTTGGTCAAAGCCAAAAATATCGGCGGTAGCAGTAATGACCAGGGCTTTGGCATAGCCACCGACAGCAATGGTAATGTGTGGGCTACAGGAGCTTTAGGAGGCAGCGCCGACATCGACGGAGACGGCAACAATGATTTGACCGGTGGCGGCTATGTAGTTAAATTTTTTGATAATGCCGCCCCCACCGACCTCTCGCTCAGCAACAACAGCATCGACGAAAACGTCGCAGCCAACACTGTTGTCGGCACCTTCTCGACCACCGACCCCGATACAGGGGATAGCTTTACCTACCAGTTGGTAGCGGGTGCAGGAGATACGGATAACGCAGCCTTCACCATTGTCGAGGACCAACTGCTCATCAACAGTTCCCCAGACTTTGAAGCTCAGTCCAGTTACAGCATCCTCGTTCAAACTACCGATGCGGGAGGAGAGAGTTACTCGACTCACTTGACCATTAACATCAACGACGTTAATGAAGTTCCCACCGACCTCTCGCTCAGCAACAACAGCATCGACGAAAACGTCGCGCCCAACACTGTTGTCGGCACCTTCTCGACCACCGACCCCGATACAGGGGATAGCTTTACCTACCAGTTGGTAGCGGGTGCAGGAGATACGGATAACGCTGCCTTCACCATTGTCGAGGACCAACTGCTCATCAACAGTTCCCCAGACTTTGAGACTCAGTCCAGTTACAGCATCCGCGTTCAATCTACCGATGCGGAAGGAGAGAGTTACTCGGAGAACTTGACCATTAACATCAACAACGTTAATGAAGTTCCCATTAACATCAACGACGTTTGGCAACCTTCGGTTGCCTTAAAGATCGGCGGTAGCAATATTGAGTCGGTGCACACAGACATAGCCACCGACAGCAATGATAATGTGTGGGCTACAGGCTCTTTCTCCGGCAGCATCGACATCGACCTCGACGGCAACAATGATTTGACCAGTAATGGCGGTAGTGATAGCTATGTAGCCAAGTTCGACTCTGAGGGGAATTTGGTCTTTGCCTATAATATCGGCGGTAGCAGTCGTGACTATGGCTATGGCATAGCCACCGACAGCAATGATAATGTGTGGGCTACAGGCTCTTTCCAGGGCAGCATCGACATCGACGGAGATGACAACGATGATTTGACCAGTAATGGCGGTAGTGATAGCTATGTAGCCAAGTTCAACAGCAATGGGGATTTGGTTAAGGCCTTAAAGATCGGCGGTAGCGGTTATGACTTGGGCCGTGGCATAGCCACCGACAGCAACGGTAATGCGTGGGCTATAGGCTATTTCTCCGGCAAGATCGACATCGACCTCGACGGCAACAATGATTTGACCAGTAATGGCGGTAGTGATAGCTATGTAGCCAAGTTCAACAGCAATGGGGATTTTGTTCAGGCCTTAAAGATCGGCGGTAGCGGTTGGGACGAGGGCAGTGGCATAGCCACCGACAGCAATGGTAATGCGTGGGCTACAGGAACTTTCGAGGGCAAGATCGACATCGACCTCGACGGCAACAATGAATTGACCAGTAATGGCGGTACTGATAGCTATGTAGCCAAGTTCAACAGCAATGGGGATTTTGTTCAGGCCTATAATATCGGCGGTAGCGGTAATGACTGGGGCTATGACATAACCACCGACAGCAATGGTAATGTGTGGGCTACAGGCTCTTTCTCCGGCAGCATCGACATCGACGGAGATGGCAACAATGATTTGACCAGTAATGGCTTTTCTGATAGCTATGTAGCCAAGTTCGACAGCAATGGTGATTTGGTTAAGGCCTTAAATATCGGCGGTAGTTATCACACTAGTGATGGCTATGGCATAACCACCGACAGCAATGGTAATGTGTGGGCTACAGGAACTTTCGAGGGCAGCATCGACATCGACGGAGATGGCAACAATGAATTGACCAGTAACGGCAGTCTTGATGGCTATGTAGCCAAGTTCGACAGCAATGGGGATTTGGTTCAGGCCTTAAAGATCGGCAGTAGCGATACTGACCTTGGCCTTGGCATAGCCACCGACAGCAATGATAATGTGTGGACTACAGGATCTTTAGGAGGCAGCATCGACATCGACGGAGACGGCAACTATGAATTGATCGGTAATGACGGTTCCTATGTAATTAAATTTTCTGAGGCAACTAATGCCGCTCAACTGAAAATCACCCCTTCAGAACCGGTCAAAGCAGTAGAACCAAACACAAGCGTCAGCTTTGATGTCAACTACTCTACCGAACCTGCGGAAACTCCCACCACGGGAATAGCCTTTGGCATGCATTGGGACAGTTCTCAAGTAGCATTCGATCCAGTCACTGGTTTGACCGAGCACTTCTCTTTGGGCGCGCAACCTATAAGTGCAGTCTTAGACGATCCGATCATCAACGGGGGTTTGGACGGCGACCCGAACACAGACAAATACATCCTGCAAGCTTGGGTAGATGCTGAAGGAAATTGGCCCAACAATCCTAATCCTACCCTCTATACGGCCAACTTCACAGCGTTACCAGGGTTTGAAGGGACGCAGATCAACTTTAGTGCCAACCCAGATGACCTGCCTGCAAATAGCAACTTTGTCTCCAGTTCCATTGCATTAACCTTGCGCACTCAACCGACACTGGACATTGATGGGAATGGAGCTATAGATGCGTTAACTGACGGCCTTGTGGCCATACGTTATCTCTTCGGGTTCAGGGGAGAGACTTTGACTAAAGATGTTTTAGGCGAAGGTGCCACCAGTGATCCATCAGAAATTGTTACCTACTTGGATGAAGTAGGGGACATGATGTTAGATATAGATGGCAATGGCACGGCAGGAGCGTTAACTGATGGCATTTTATTCCTGCGCCATGCTCTCGGGTTCGAGGATCAGGCTTTGATCCAGGGTGTAATAAGCGAAGGTGCCACCCGTACTACTGCGGAGGCAATTAATGAGCACATGCAATCCTTCTTGGGTGTAGTAAGCGAAGATACCACCCTTACTACTGTTCCGGGAATTAATGATCAGATGCAATCCTTCGACGTGCTGTAAAACCTTATTCCTCTCCTTCCCGGGCTCCGCCTGGGAAGGCGTGGTTGGGGAGGGGAACTGGGTTCGATAATTAACTGTTATTTTAGTACATTATAACTTCTAAATAGCTAACCCGCTGCATATAAAACCCTCAAAATATCTGTAAAGTCTAAGTGGGTAATTCAGATTTTTTTAGAGCCTGCTAGCTAGATTCGTCAATATCTAACCCAAAATTTCTGTTCGTCCAAGTTATTGGAGGTGGATACCGCCAGTCCTGACATCTGCTGTGGGGGAATTACCTGATCGATGCTTTTGACAACTACCGGTGGATGTCATAGTCAGAGGTATAACGTTTTGTAACAATTTCCGAAATTTTGTAACAAGTTACTTGAACTGAAGGGAATTCCGATAAAATGGTTGGGTGTTAACTTACCCGAGCGAAAAAATGAGTTCATTTCCCCGATCGCCGCGTACCCTGAAGGGGGCAATAGCCTCGATCGACCCCTTGATACCGCTACCCAAGGTGATTGTTTTCCAATATAATCCAGAGACAATGACGCGGAGTCTGACTTCCCGGATAGCAGGTTATGAAAACAATGAGGGAACGAAAATCAGCCAACCACCAGAAGAAAAAATCAGTCTGAAAATAGAAATAGATGCCACGGATCAACTAGAAAAGGCAGATGGCACGGCAACCAGTATGGGAATACATCCCCAGCTAGCAGCCTTAGAAACATTAATATATCCCATGAGCGTGGACGTAACTGCTCAGGAAGCACTGTTGCTAGCAGGAACTCTAGAGATATTGTCCAAAAGCCCGCCATTAACGGTGTTTATGTGGGGAGTAAAGCGGATAGTGCCAGTGCAGATCAAGAGTATGTCAATAGAAGAACAAGCATATGACGTAAATCTAAATCCGATCCGGTCAGAAGTTAGCCTAGAGATGCAAGTGCTCAGCTATAGCGAGTTGAAATTGTTAAGCGTGGGTGGTTCAATGTTTATGAGTCATCAGATCGCGAAGGAACTGATGGCGGTAATGAAAACTGTCAGCAGTGTCAGCAGTCTGGTGACTGGATAGACGGGAAGTAGAGGGAGAAAAAACCATGTTATCAGAAGCAAGCCGTTACTACAATCTAGAGACAGCCAACTTCACAGACGCCGAGGGTAGGATAGTAGCCTACAAGCGTCGGCGGTTTCTGCCTCAGAGTGAAAAGCTGAAGTTGCTTTTAGAAGTAACGGTAACAGAGGGCGATCGGCTAGACGCGATCGCCAACAAGTACATCGGGTCTCCAGAAATGTTCTGGCAGCTGTGCGATGCAAACAACACGATGAACCCCTTCGATCTGGCGGCCACCCCAGGGAAACAGATCCGGGTGCCCCAGCCAGATATCCAGGGAAATTTTTAACAAATAGGTCTAAACAGAAAAATGATCTTCCTGGGCGTACAACTGACTATACTAATAGGCAAGACAGTGCCAGTGCCAGCATCCCGCTTGCTGCTGGAATCCCTAGCTAGCGTTGAAGTAACAAACAGCGATACCGGGCGATCGGGGTTTCAGATGAGCTTTAGTGCCAATCGCAATGGGATGTCAGATCTAGATTATCCCCTGCTAAAGGAGGTAAAGCAGTTGAACCGGGTCATCCTGGTGGTAATATTCAACGGCAGACCCCACGTGCTCAGCGATGGCATAATAACCAACCAGCAAGTACAACCGAGTACTCAACCAGGGGTGTCTTCAACGATAATAGCGACAGGGGAAGACGTGAGCGTGATGATGGATATGGAGGAAAAAATCGCCCAGCATCCATCCCAGAATCAAACGACGATCGTCAGCAAAATAATTGCCAAGTATGCTCAATACGGTATAATTCCCAAAGTAATTCCCCCCTCGGGGGACAAGCCCCCTTTACCGACAGAATATATTCCGACCCAGCGCGGCACTGACCTAGAATATATTAAGGAAATGGCCGAAATGAATGGCTATGTGTTTTATGTTTCCCCGGGACCAGCCCCGGGTACGAGCATGGCATATTGGGGGCCGCCGGAGAAGTTGGGGGTACCCCAATCAGCCCTATCGGTAAATATGGGGTGGCACTCCAATGTGGACTCAATTAACTTCCAGTATGACGCTCTAGCAGCTAGCGAGGCATCTGGAGAATTGCAGGACCATAAAAGCAATAAGTGCCAGGGGGTAACAGTAAAATCCTCCAAGAGCAAGCGTCCGACTCTGGCTACCTCATCAGGATTGAAGCAGAGTAAAGTGCGGAAGCGGTTGCTTTCACCTCAGGGGTCGAATCAGTCCCAGTCTAAAGCCCGGGTCCAGTCGATCACAGATACTTCTCTAGACCAAGTAGTCACAGCCGAAGGAGAACTGGATTCCAAGAATTATGGTAGTTTACTGAGGGCTCGGGGTTTAGTGGGTTTGCGAGGGGTAGGCAAAAGTTACGACGGCCTCTATTACGTCAAAAGCGTTACCCATAAGTTAGAGCGAGGAAAATATAAACAGAGCTTCACTTTGACTCGTGAAGGTTTAGGTGCAACTGTTCCAGTAGTGATACCATGAATAATTTATTTGGCAAATATCGCGGAAAAGTTACAGATACGAAAGATCTAAACAAACTCGGTCGCGTGGAAGTGAGCGTGCCATCAGTCCTGGGAGACAAGCGCCTCTGGGCGGATCCCTGCGTCCCCTACGCAGGCAAAGATATTGGCATGTTTGCCATCCCGCCGAAAGGCTCGGATGTCTGGGTAGAATTCGAGGGAGGCAATATAGATCGCCCGATTTGGACGGGTTGTTTCTGGTGCCCAACAGAAATGCCTAAAAAAGCTGCTGACGCCACCTTAGCGGGGGAACCAGAGAAGTGTCAGGTGTTTAAGACCTCCGGAGTCACGATCGCCATCAGCAGTCTGAGCAAAGGGGAAAAATATCTGTCAGTGGAGGTGGGGAAACCGGTAGTAGATAAACCCTTGAAGGTGCTATTTAATGACAAGGGAATTGAAATCAACAATAACAATAAGACGACGGTGAAATTAACGGAAAAAGAGATAGAGTTAAAGAATGGAAAAGAATCGATAGTGACGATCGCGGAAGAGAGCATCAAGTTGGCGGAAAAGCAGGTGGAAATAGAACTGAATAAGGACAAGATCGGATTAAAGAAGAGCAAGTCGATCGCGGAATTGACGGAAAGTGCGTTTAACCTAGAGAAGGATCAAGCAAAAGTACAGCTATCGGACTCAGGGGTAAAAATGAGTAAGACAACAGCGGCAGTGGTAGAAATAACATCTTCGGCAATTAACTTAAAGAAGGGTTCAGCGAGTGTCAAGTTGTCAGGCAATACAGTAAATATGAACGAAGGGAGTCTAGAGGTAATGTAAGTAGCGCAGCGTGTAGGGCCGTCGGAAGCCTGCCGGTCGGTGGTCAGGGGACTAGGCGATCTCGCAGCGGAGGAGTCCCGGAGCGTATGCTTTAACTCTTGCTGCCAATTTTCCTGAAGGCCCAGATCGGTAATAGAAGCGATCGCCCTTATGGCCCGATCGGGGATAATAAGCTGGCGGGGCTTTTCCACTGGCAGCAGCTGAATTTCTCTTTCTGGGTATTGAGATCCACGATTGCGGAAGTTCGGACAGATACTAGACTACAACAGAGAGACTCATGGACAGCTATCGCCCGCAAATCGGACGGGCACCGGGTTTAACAGCATGAACGTACTCGCTACCAGATGCGGGCCATCCTCGTCGGTAAGACGCCTCAGAGGGTTTCCCCCATCCCAACTGCAAGACCATTTCCAAAAAATCTGACTTCTCCCATTTCCACAGGTAAACCCATTCCGTTCTGCGAGCAAGTCCTTCTACCTCCCCAGGGGCGATCGGTCGATAGTCCTTACCGCTGGCAACAGTCAAATACAATTCCATCCCCAACGTCACCTCTTGCCAGAATGCCAAAACTTCCGCCTGATGCGCCTTCAGGATCTCCAGGTCCCTAGAGAGAGCGATCAGCTGCTCGTGGACTACTGGATAATGGAGAGTCTTACCCTTAACTTGCAGGTGACGCCAGACAATACCCGAGACTTGCCGTTCCCTCTGGTAGCGGTGAACCGTCGCCTTAAAATCTTGATAGGCCGTAAACTTTTGCAGCCCCTCAACGTTCAGCAAGCAGTCGATCGCAGGATTGCCAGACGCTTTGGCCTTAAGATTGAGGCGCTCTCCCTTTATGCAAGCTTGGCGCTCCGAGGCCAATATTTCGATTAACTCTTCAGTACTGTAGACCTGTGACATGACCCTCAGCCCATCAGTTTTTCAGTTTAGAACTTTTTCTCAAGAAAATTAGATTTTCAAGAAAATGGCTTGAAACAAATATTATTCGATGTTATAATTATGGAGGATGTGGGGGCGATGCGAGGGAAATTTATAGATAATTTAATTTTTTAAAATAATTACAGCGAAGGTAGCGTTCGCTGTTAACAGTAGCATTTCAATTTTCAATCATTATCTTCTGAAATGGATTATTAGGAGAGTTTTCGCGGAGATATCTGTTCGGTCGATTTCCCAGCGTAGCCCTTCACTTATAGTAAAACATCAGGCTTGGAAATAATCGATTTTTCGGTCGTTTCCGGGAGCACCCACCCTGTTGTGTCGCATCCTGCGCACAACATGGGTGGGTGCTCCGGAAACGAAAGTCCGCGGACCGTGCCTTTGGTAGTTAACATCGTAACAAGACCCCTCTTCTATCTCTTTATTCAGTGTTTACTACAAACGGTGCCCCTGAAGGGGCACGGGGAAACACTGAAGTGTTTACTACAAACCGTGCCTTTTTTACTCGATCGGCTATTGAGTCAACTCCACATTGATTTCATTCACCGGTCGCCGCCTCAACTCGACCGATTCCGATCGGGGTAACAAATCAAACACCTCCCGGAAGGCATCATCCACCCGTTCAAAGGGGATATTGCCGCTAGCGTTAAAAACCACCTTACCCGTCTCATCCAGGATCAGAGTTTGAGGCACCAAGCCTTCATAATAATATCCCGGTTCCGTAGGTTCATAGGTAGATTTGGGCAAGATCGCATCCACATCGATCGGGATAAAATCTGCGGGCACTCCATAAAATGCCTGAAGTTGGGAAACCACAGTAGAATATTGCTTGCAATCGCGGCTGTCATCCACGTAAAACACCAGCAGGATGGGCTTATCCCGCTTCCGAGCTTGTGCCAATGTCACTTTCGGCGGTATCAATGAACCATTACCGCCATAGAGAGCAAAGATATTACCATCAAAGTTATCATCATTAATCCCCGCTAGCGCCGGTGGTATTTCCAGAGCTGCATGCCAGCTGAGGGTAACACACAGCATCAACAGGCAGATCCCTGCCAGAGTACGTTCTAATCGACAATCAGTCATAATAGTTGAGATTTAAAACCGTAATAGTGAGCAAGTAACAGGCCGAGTGACCAGTACCGTGACGCTGACAACTGATAGATGAAGTCATCTGGTTTCAGTTTACCTTGCGAGGTCAATGTATTACCTGGCATAAAAAACCACCCCGACTGAAAACAGGTTTAACTTTTGAAAATCCAACAGCCGCATCTAAACATCCTGCTAGTAATATAATCCACTCCGACAACAAACTCGACGGCAATTTCCTTGATATCGTCCAGGCAATTATGCAAACTAGAGCCAGTGAATTTCCCTTCGACCGAGCGATCGCTATCCTCAAAAATTATCGCTAATTGTCAGTTGAAGCCTGTCAGTTCTCCATTTTCAATTCTCTATTCTCAATTCTCCATAAGCCGCATTAAATTGCATAAAAAGAGAAGCTAAGATACTTGTTCTCAATTGCTTTGGCAATTTTAAATTTTGAAGAAATAATTTTTAATTGCTTATCATTTTTGCCGCTCGCCATTTTTTTCAAGCTGATTTTCCGACCAGGAATTACCTATCCCTCGCAGGATACCGCGACCAATTAAACCAATACCTCTACCAATTACTTGGGTAAGAATATAGACAATGCTGCTACCGACGAAAGCAATAAACGACCGCAAACGAGGCTCGATCGCATCCCTTATTTCTAGGGCCAAAGTAACCGCCTGCTGCCAGCCCGTCAGTTTTTCTAACTCTGGGCGTCTGGGAGCATAGATCGATATTTTTTTAATGCCCCGACTATCAAAACCAAACAGAATATACTGGCTTTCAAAGATCGCCTTTGGTTCTGCAAACAATTGCTCGTAGCGATATTTCCAAGACAAATTATTTCTAAATCTTTCTATAGCGCGAGTTGAAATTAATTCCCGGTCATAAAACAATGATTTAATTGCCATCACATCTGCAAAATTATTCAACAGCGGTTGCACGACCCCATTAGCCACCTGAATGATTAAATTTTCCATCACCGCTGCGGCCCGGGCGATCGCTTCAGGGGTTCCCGCCGAGTAGGGAGCATTATCAATTATTAAAGGCTGCTCGTACAACAAATGAGAAAATAACTCCATCACCAGAGGAATTTTGTTAAGAATTGTTGTCCTCACAACTGGGGCATCTTGCAGCAGAACCACCAGCAAATCCAATGAGCGATCGCCCACTTGCACCCGATAATACTTCCCAAAAAAATCTCTAGTTGACTCCGACCACAAATCATGCAAAATTTCCCAATTCTGCTCTTTTAATTGACTTAGTTCTACCTGACCAAAATGTAATTCATTCAAGATTTTTTCTAATTGCCGCAATATAGTATATAGCAGTTCCCGTTTCTTTTCCTCGCGTAAAATATCAATTTCTAGGGGCAGACCCGTCAAGTTTTGCAAGTCCCAACCCAGTTTAGCAGTCATCGAGGGAAATAAAGAAGCTTGTTGGGAGCTAAAACTCCAGCAGGAGAGTGAAGCATTAGGAATTTCCGACCCCTTTTGCGGGACCGCTACAGTATTGGGGATTATTGGGCTTATCGGAACTGGCAGCTTATTCTGGACCTGTGGGGCGAACAGCTGATTGAGTAACCAACTAGCAGTTTGCAGTTCTCGCAAGCGTCCCACCAAAATTGCCCGACTCAGAGGAGAAAGGGCTGGGTTTTGCAGTTGACCGATCGCCTTCGCCCTGGCGGCCGCAATTTGTCGCAACCCCGACAAGCGCCAGCTATTACCCACACGGGCCACAAAACCTAGAGGTCTCGATCCAGAGGAGCTCGCCAGTTCCCAGTAATTCTCACCAGCTGCCACAAGGCGTATCACCCTCACCAACTCGGGGACTGCAATACCTTTAGGGCAATAACCATTCACCCCCAAAACCTGAGCTTGACGCAGCACCGTTGCATCCTGTATAGCAGTCAGCAGTAAAACAGGCAAGTCATAATATCGGGTTTTCAACAGCTGACAGATTTGTAGGGGATCCCCATTGGACATATCCAACACTAGATCGAGAATTACCAAGTCCACTCGGACAGTTTCGGAACGGGCGGCCAGAACCTGCTCCGCCCCTGCCCTACTGTCAGCTTCTGCCACCACCTCCAGGTCCGCAAACTGCTGGCATATCGTCCGTAGACCCAGCCGGAAAATCTGGTCCCGATCGATTAACAGCAGCTGCCATGAATACTCATCATTCATTCGTGCTATCTTTATCACAAAGTCGCGCAGCGTTCGAGTAACGAAGCAATCTCAACTTTTAGCAACTACAACATTGGCGTCAGAGATAGTAATTATACCATCATATGCGTCAAAGGCGATCGCCTGCAATGCTCTCAACATATTATTGAGAGCGCGTTTTTCGTGCTATGTACTTTTTACCTCCTTTTCCTTCCTCGAGAGATTGCTTGGCTAGCGCTCGGAACGCCACGCTGCGCAGCACTCCAGGCCCGAGTCCCCCGGCCTTCGCAGCAGAGCCATCGCACGCTCCGGGAACCCTCCGCTACGAGGGGGGAGTTACTCAAAAAGCACAAGTATCTCTCAATTATCCCCCCCCAAGTATCACTTTACAGGCGCGCTCTGATATCAGAGCGCGCTCTGTCAAGTGATACTTGCCTCGACACAATGACTATTGATCCCTTAAGCGCAGTTCCTGACCGTCCGGAGTATAACAAACCCATCTTGGCTTTTGTCAACCTAGTTTAACAATACTTAATATTTTTGCCATAAGCGTCCATGCTCTAGCGAATCGTTAATGGCTAATGGCTAATTGCAACGACGGGATGATAAGTGACCGCGTACCATTCGATTCCGATGTCTCTGCTCCTTGCTCTTGTCCCAGGGTCCATAAGGCACACAGGAGACATCGTCTCTGGGTCGAGGTATCTCGCGAAGGCCGCGCCTTAAGCACTACCCAGGAGATACCTCGCGCCTTAAGCACTACCCCAGAGACATCGTCTACTGACCGGTACCAGGACCCTACCAGGACCAGGACCCTACCAGGACCGAGTCATATAATAGTGACCACCCCCAACTGCTTTTTCGATCGCCTGGCGCAGAGCTGATTTCTTGTTATTTAAACTTTGGTCTTGATTCATTTTCTTTTCGATCTCATCTCCTTCGATGTCTCCGGAGAGCTCTCGTTACCAGGCGGGAGCCTGGTAACGCTGTCCACCGGGAACTCGCACTACTCCGGAGACATCGCTGTCCCATCATGACACTTTCCTTGTTAGTCGTTACTTGTCCCTGGCTGTACAAGTTGCTCTTTATCCGCCTGCATTTACTACTGGTTTTCGTTCAATCTTACTTAGTCCAATCTTCTGTTATTCGATCGAGTATCTGGACTATTTTATTACCCAGATCACTGATTTTATATCATTATATTGCTCTTGAGAATTATTTACAAGCCTTGTGTAGGTACTTTCTTTGCCCCGAGCCCGATGGCCGCTGGTCACTGGTTATTGACAGACTCCTGTTATGGTCAGTCCAATCCGATCGTTATACCGTACCCCTTAAATCTACGCAAGCCCGTGGTTTACGATCCATCGCTGCTGCCAAAAGTCTTGTCCCGTCAATAAATGTATCATATATGTAATATGTTTGCTTGCATTTGGGTAGCCCGATAATCTCAAAGAACGAATCCCTTTAAAATGTGTGACCCCTCAATACGAGCTTATAGTATCACGAAAACATGATACATTTGGTATCTGGCCCCGGTTTCAAAAATACTCAAAGCCTTCTCCGTTAATCTATCCTTTAATGCATGGGAAGCAAAGGCACCAGCTGCTACCGTCAGGGCCCCAAAAATAGAGGCGATCGCCAGAAAAATTATTGTCATCATCTTCTTATTCTTCAGCCCCTGCGCAGCGGAGGGGCCCGGGTTCATGTAGCCCCACCCTTGAGGGTGGGGCTGGGGGGGGCTAGGAGGGAGTGCGAGTAGCTTCCAGGATGCGAGAGTAATAAAAGCTAGTCTTAGTCATGGCATCACGTGCAATAGAAAAGCCATTGCTTTCAAGAATCTCGACCACATCTACCTCGCGATGCATGTAAGCGCGAGTTGCCTTACTAGGACCGGGAAATAAACTCCCGATTTTCTTGAGTATACACAAAGCCAGAGTTTTGGGGGCAAAACTGATAATCAGGCGAGATTCGGCCAGAGAACAGAGATGTCCGATCATCTCACTTGCCTGTTCTTGAGGATAGTGAATCAGCACATCCAGGCAAATCACCGTGTGGTAGCTGCCGCTTAATTGCTCCAAATCCCGGACAATAAAAGTAGGATTATCGTTGTTGCCGATCGCACGGGCCCTGGAGGATGCTTCTGTCACCATTTTTTCAGAAATATCACTCCCATAGACTTGCGCACCCGCTTGGGCCAAGGGAATACTGAGGCTACCCACACCACAACCCGCATCGCAGACTGATAATCCTTTGATATTATCATCCGCCTGTAGCCAGGAGAGCACCGTATCAACCGTCTGCTGATGTCCCTTGCGGATATCCAGCTGGACTTTATTCACCTCGCCATCGCCATAGATCCTCTGCCACCGCTCGAAGCCAGTCGCGTTAAAATACTCACGGACAATAGTTTTGTCATCTGCGGAGGTCATTACTTTACCTGCGATCGTCATTATTTGCAACCATCAAGCTTACCATTATCCGCGACATCGAGCGGTACGTCAAAGGATCGAACAAGACTTTTTCTGTCGGTTGCCAGAGGGGTGCGGTTGCTTGATGGGGCCAAGGAGTATTTTACCTTGTCGAGCGCGGGCTGTCCAGTCCTGTAATGGCAACTGGCGATCGCCATGGCCCCAAGAGCAAAGGTGAGGGAACTTTTGCCTTATCCAGAAGTACGATCTGTCTAACTCCAAAATTGATAAAGACAAAATTGTTAGGAGCTTCCATCTGCCATAAAAAAGCCCATGGAAGTTGCTGTTCGGTAAGGCGACGAGGAGTTATCAGCAGGACAGAGGCGGGGATGGGGAGTACAGGATTTTTGAAGGGAGAAATAGTTAATCCGCTGGGGTTGGCCGTGTCTCCCAACCCCACAGGGAGCCTACCCGACACGGCGATGGCCATTTAATTCGATGGAGGAAGAACAAAGAGATGTTAGGATTAGACAGGATTACATTTAATCCCCGGATCCTGGCGGGACAAGCTTGCATTCGAGGAATGGGAATTCCCGTTTCTAAGGCAAGTGAATTTGGGGGCTAATGGTAAACCGGTGTCGGATATTTTAGAAGAGTCCCTCGATCTAGAACCCGAAGATATTAAACAATCTTTGCTGTCTTTCGATGTCTCTGGAGATCGCTCTTACGCACTACCCCAGAAGATCACCTCCGTAACTGCCAATACGATCGATCCTCTGGGGATAAGCTGCGCAAACCCTAATGCGTCAGCAGGAGATCGCGTGCCACCTGTAGGACCTGACGATCCACTCTCAACCCGCAATGATGCAAAGATAGGGCCAACACCGCATTCGGGCGAATGCTTGCGAAGCGCTAATCGCACTATCCAAGAGACACGGCCTTGTCATCCGGATCGATGCGATCGTAAAGATATCCCAGCTTTCCATTCCCAAACTTTTGTAAAGATGCCTTGACTTGCTGGGCTTCTCGTGCATATCTAGTCAACCCAGGCAAGGCCATGAGAGTATCCCGACCCCAGTCATTAAACCAATGATAATCAGCAATCACTGTCGGACTAGCAAGGTCGGCCCGGTAAACGAGAAAGCGATCGCCTGCCCGCCGCCTTTGACGCTTGGGAGTTCGATGTCTCCGGAGAGCGCTAGAAGCAATACTCCGATGTGCTCTGCGCGCTCGATGTCCCCTGGACATCGTATTCGCACAACGCAGAGCACCGATACGGAGGCATCGTAATCGCACGTTCCCAGGCTCTGCCTGGGTATTCGCACTACCCCAGAGACATCGCTGATGCCTCGGGCCATTCCACTCTCGCCTCTAAAGTTACACTGTCTCCCGGTTGCAGAGTAACGGTCGAGTAACCGGGACTGTAGAGCCTCTCGTGCCCCAGGATTTCAGTCCAATTATGCTATAGTCATAATCGTTATGACTACGATCTACTTGTAACGATTTGTGAAGGAGACTCAATTATGACGCTCAGATGCCTGGGGGTGGGACAACCTGCCCCCGACTTTACCGCGACTGCTGTAGTCGATCAAGAATTCAAGACGATTAAGCTGTCTGACTATCAGGGCAAATATGTCGTCATATTCTTCTATCCCCTGGACTTCACCTTTGTTTGCCCCACTGAGATTACCGCATTTAGCGATCACTTTTCCGAATTCAAGAAGCTAGGCACAGAAGTTCTCGGCGTCTCCGTAGACAGCGAGTTTTCTCACCTAGTATGGATTCAGACAGACCGTAAGGAAGGCGGCGTCGGCGATCTCAACTATCCCTTGGTTTCCGACATCAAAAAAGAAATCAGCACCGCTTACAACGTACTCGATCCCGAAGCGGGCATTGCCCTACGAGGTCTATTCATCATTGACAAAGAGGGCATCATCCAACATGCTACCATCAACAACCTCGCCTTTGGTCGCAACGTTGACGAGACCCTGCGGATACTGCAAGCCATCCAATACGTGCAAACCCATCCCGATCAAGTTTGCCCAGCTGGCTGGAAGCCCGGAGACAAGACTATGAACCCCGATCCAGTCAAGTCTAAAGTCTACTTTGCCGCTGTTTAGTCATCTGTCGGTTCGTAGTTGCGCTTTAGCGCTAAAGCGCAACTACAAACGCTAAATTGCCAATCTCTAATCCCTTTTACTATGCTGACTTTAACAGACATTAAAAATGAGCGGTTTAGGAAAAACTTTTTCCCCATTCCTGCCACCACTACCCTCAGCTTGGGAAAGAAAACCCCGGACTTTGAACTACCCGATATTACTAATTCCGGGACGGTCAAGTTATCAGATTACCGGGAAAAACAACCAGTTATTGTTGCCTTTACCCGAATTTTCACGGAAAAGCAATATTGCCCCCTTTGCAAACCCCACATCAAAGCCCTGAATGAAAATTACGAACAGTTCACCAGTCGGGGCGCAGAACTGTTGATGATTACCAGTACGGACACCGAACAAAGCCAAATCGTGGTGCAAGATTTGGGCTTAAAAATGCCCTTGCTTGCTGACCCTAGCTGCCGGACTTTTCGGGTTTACAAAGTCGGACAAGCATTAGGGGCACCCCTACCCGCCCAGTTTGTCTTTGACAATCAGGGAATCTTGCGTTATAAACACCTGTTCTCTTTTTTAGACTCTAATGCTGAGGTGGATACTTTGCTGGGAGTTCTAGACAGCGCTCACGCATCTTATTCTTGAAATGCTTACTGGGCTTGCGGTTCCAGCACGATCGAGTATTTATACCGATCTAATTTTCAAACCCTTGCTGGGAAAGGCTTCCGGAATTTAGATGCGTTTTCCCTAGAGTTCGCGCATCCCGCAGCTCGCAGCGCAGCAAGAGCGGAGAGGAGAGCACCTGTTATAGCCGCACCCCAGATAAATGTTGGCGGGGATTGTAACTGCGACTGGTACGAATTTTTTCGTAATATTCCTTTTCCGTCTTACTCAGATCTTTGGGAATGGCGATCGCAATTTTCACCAGCTGGTCTCCCCGTCCGCCTTGAGGATGAGGCCAGCCTTTGCCCCGCAGTCGCAGAGATTGACCTGGACGGATACCTGCGGGGATCTGTACGCTGACGCTGCCATCAGGGGTAGGAACTTCCACGGATGCCCCGAGTACGGCTTCATCGGGTGTCACGGGTACTTCACAGACGAGATTATCGCCCTCGAATTGGAAGAAGGAGTGAGGGGCAATTCCTACTTTTAAGTACAAATCTCCCCTTTGCCCATTGCGGGGGTTCATTTTACCTTTCCCTTTGACACGAATGCGGTTACCCGGTTTCGCCCCAGCCGGAATGCGCACGTCTATCACTTCCGAACCCAAACTCAGACGCTTCTGGACTCCAGCAAAGGCTTCCGATAGACTGAGGGTGAGATTTGCTTCTGCATCTGGGCCCGCCCCAGAACCCGCCCCGGAAGCGCCACAAAATCCGGCAAAATCTTCAAAGCCGCCAAATCCTGTTGGTCCACCACCATTCTTGCGGTAACTGTAGGTTTGTCTCCCCCCGCCGCCGCCCATGCGACCCAATAATTCATTAATAAATTCATCGAAGCTGCCGTACTGACTAAAGTCAAAGCCGCCAAAGTCAACATTAGTTCCCCTACCACCACTACTGCCAGACCAGCCATTGCTAGCTTGCTTCCAATATTGACCGAATTGGTCGTATTTGCGACGTTTTTCCGGGTCTGATAAAACTTCGTAGGCTTCGTTAACTTCCTTGAACCGGGCTTCCGCAAGCCTATCGTTTCTGTTCATATCGGGGTGATACTTCCTTGCCAGTTTGCGGAAACTCTTTTTGATCTCTTCAACGCTAGCGTTTTTACTCACTCCCAGGATGGAGTAATAATCTTTGAAGTCTGTTTTCGCCATGCTTCTATCCTGTTGCCTAAAGATTCAACTAACTGATTTTTTTCTATAAACTACTGTTACTGTTTAGGCTATCAAATATTTCCATCTCCTGGAGTTCGGTTTTTGCTCGCGGGCGATCGTAATTCCCCCACAATACCATGCTGTTTTCCATAATAGATCAGAAAATCCATCCCTTCATTGACTGCCGGTGGAGCGCCAGACAATTGCCGGTGCATTCGGAAGACTACTTCTTCTGGCACTTGGCGCGGGCGGTTGCGGTTACGTTCCAGACATGCTAGCAAGGGAGTACGCAACCAGATGCCAGTGATGTGGGTAAAGCCAGTTTCCCGGGCCAGGGCGATCGCCCGTCGTCGCTGGCACCGCTGAGCATTAGTAGCATCATAGATTACTGTTTGCCCTCGTTCCCGTGGCTCCGCCCGGGAACGCAGTGCCACGGCGGTTTGGAATTGTCGCTGCACCTGACGCCATACGCGGAGCCATTCTCCCTGGATAGCTTCCGAGCCAAATAGTTGAGCGCGGATAGCGTCAGTGGAAACCAGCTGATAGCTGGGCCATTCCGCTATCAGCTGGTGTGCCAGAGTGGATTTTCCGCTACCAGGAAGCCCTATAAGCAGAATTAGTCTGGTCATTCGTCATTGTCCGGACAAGGAACTGGTCGTGTCCAGAGATACCACCCCAGGTGGTACTCTCGGACAGGAGGGGGAATTTGAACTAAATTATCTTTCCGTCGGGAATTACGGCATTTTTCAATACCACGACTATACCATTTTTGATGTAGAATCCATCTTGTTCCCGATCGGCTTCGTCTACCCAGTCTTTATTGATAATTTGGACCTGGCGACCAATGCGGGCGTTTTTGTCAATGATGGCGCGGCGAATTGTCGTATCTGCACCGATACCCACGGGAATGCCGTCTTTGTCTGAGGATGATTGACTTTCAACAAAGGGTTCATAGTAATCAGCACCCATCACCAGGGAATCTTCGATCAGACAGGAAGCTTCTACGCGCGATCGCACTCCCAAAACTGAATGTTGGACGCGGCATTTTTTCAAGATACAGCCTTCGGCAATAATCGATTCGGTCACCTGACAGTCTAAAATCTTAGAGGGAGGCAAGAAACGCGAGCGAGTATAAATCGGGGCGTTTTCGTCGTAGAAGCTGAAGGGCGGCTGTGGTTGCCGGGTGAGGGCCAAGTTCGCTTCATAGAATGCCTGAATTGTACCAATGTCTTCCCAGTAATCTTTGAACAGGTAGGCTTGAATGTTGTAGTCTTTTGCCGCTCCGGGGATAATCTCTTTACCAAAGTCAGTCTGATCGGGATTGTCCTTGAGCAGTTTGTTCATTACCTCTTTGCTGAAGATATAAATCCCCATGGAGGCGATGTAGGGTCGTTCAGTCGCCTCTGCTGGCGTCAGTCCCAGGGTAGTGGTATCCACGGCCATCTGCTTGAGGGCATCCCCTTTGGGTTTTTCGCTGAAGTCAATCACCCGCCCTGTGTCGTCAATTTTCATCAAGCCAAAGTCCGAGGCCCGTTTCTCGTCGATGGGTAAGACCGAGAGGGTGATATCGGCACCGGTTTCCCGGTGGCGTCGAACAAAATCCCGATAGTTCATCCGGTAGAGGTGGTCCCCTGATAAAATCAGGTATTCATCAATGTCCCAGTCTTCAAATAACCAGAGATATTGCCGCACGGCGTCGGCGGTGCCTTGAAACCAACTGGGGTTTTCTTTGGTCTGCTGTGCTGCTAGCACCTCCACAAAGCCTTCGGTCAAGCCAGAGAAATTGTAGGTACGGGTGATATGACGGTTCAGGGACGCTGAGTTAAATTGCGTCAGGACGTAAATATTGTAAATCTCTGAGTTGACGCAGTTACTGATGGGGATGTCAATCAGGCGATATTTGCCTGCCAGGGGGACTGCTGGCTTTGCCCGCAGCTTGGTTAGCGGGTAAAGCCGGGTGCCTGCGCCCCCTCCGAGAATGATCCCTAATACTCTTTTCACAGAAAAACCTCTCAACTGCCTGTAAACTCTCCGATCCAGTGTCCGACTGTAGGGCGCAGTTGGCAAGGGGATTGGCAGAAAAGTTTGGTTAAGGAGAGGTTATGGCCTCCGGGACAGTGGTCAGTGGTCAATTGTCAATTGGCACTTTCCTTGCACCAGGGCCCCCACCTTGGTCGATCGTAAACAGGAGCGATCCTACCACTGCTGCGACTTTCAGCGCCGTTGGCATCAGGTCTCGATCGCATAGAGCCGCAACAAATTTCAAAGAGGTTTCATCTTTATGTTAAGCTATCATGGTACGATCGTTTTAGGCGATCAGGATATGGGTTCTGTGTCATCGATCGCCCTTTTCTGATATCATCTACTCTGGCTCTACGTAATTAACCATATACCGTAGGAGGTAAACATGGCTCAACTCAAGATCGTCTGCAAGCATCCAGATTGCTTAAAGCTATTTTTCAAAGATATGCTAGCCAAAGAATTGCAATTGCTTGCTCACAGTATCCAGCGAACAGAGTCAAGACTGCGGGAATTTGAGGATAAATATCAGTTATCGACAGAGAAGTTTCTGCATCGCTATGAAAATGATTTGCGTTGCACAATTACGGGATGATTTAAATAGGTACTGGTACAGAATTATAACGTCGATAGTGCAATAATAACTTAATTGAAAGCCTCAACATTTCTTCCGACTTTGAGTAACATAATGTTTTTCTTTTTAATCGAGCTAGATAATGTCTTAATCGACAATTTTCACATTCAACACGGGTCATGTAGGTTTTGCTGACTATATGGTCAATATATTCAATAAACATTGGATAAACAGGCCATCCATCAGTAACGTCTAAAAAGCATTGCCAACATTTTCTAATATCCCACATAGGCTTAAAAGTTTCTGCAGAACGATCGCCTAATACCCATGTTATAATCCCTGGCTTGAAATGATTTACGACTGTCCATAGCCACTTTTTATTCTTTTTTTCATTGACATAAGTATGCAACTCGTCAATTTCTGCAACCTCCGGAATATCGTAGTTTTCAGGGATTGACGGTAATTCTTTAGCTGCCTGTTTTACCCAATCAATTTGAGTATTATGGCTGACACCAGTTATCCTTTCAATACCTCGAAATCCATTGCCATTAACGTACATTGCCAAACAATTTTTCTTGACATCTTCTGAATAACCGCGCGGATAATAATGTTCGAGAAACTGGCGACGACAATCCTTACAAATTAAATTCTGTTTGCCGCGTCGGTGACCATTTTTATTGATGTTTTCAGAACCACATCTGGGACATTTCATGTTCGACTCCTTTAGCTAATTCTTTCGCCTTACTATCCATGATAACACATATTATGACTAGGTCGAAAACAAACATCATACTATACATAAATTCTGACTGTAAAATTGCAGATTATCATAATCTGCAATAACCCATCATCCCGAAAATGTGCAACGCCAAATGATTAATTTTCCGAGACATTAGAACTGGATGAGTGGATTGGAGAATCAATGATGCTGAAAAGGTTACAAAAAAATTTAGATATATATGGATGCGTGAAGTTTGTTAGCATTGAATCTGGGAAGGTATTGACCACCGTCCTGTAGGATTTGGCGAAGATTGAAGCGCAAATAGCATGCCTGGAAACTATGATAAACTAATAATTTACCTCGACATGGCGATCGCACAGTCTATCGATATAGTACCATAGCGGATTAGACATGGCAAAAGATCGATTTCATAATTCTGTGAAAGTAGCACTCGAAAAGGATGGTTGGACCATCACTGACGATCCCTATGAACTAGGGGTGGGTGGTTGGACCATCACTGACGATCCCTATGAACTAGGGTGGGTGGTGTGGAAATGTACATCGATTTGGGAGCAGAGCAACTCCTTGGTGCGGAACGTGACGGCGCTAGAATTGCAGTTGAAATTAAAAGCTTCATTGGTTCCTCGTCAATTTCTGAATTTCATACGGCCCACGGGCAATACATGGATTATCGCTATGCGTTGGAAGAAAAAGATCCAGAAAGGGTGCTTTACCTTGCAGTCCCAGTGAAAATATACGAGGGATTTTTTAGCTTGAAGTTTATTCAAACTGCTGTTGAGCGCAGTCAGTTGCGTCTTTTGATTTACGATCCAGATGAGGAGGTGATTACTCTATGGCAGTAGAGCAGTATCGGCAGTATATTCAACAACTATTGACAGAAAAGGTTCAACGAACGGCCCACAATTTGAGAAAATCACAAGTTGAGAAGGAACTTATTTTTGATGTCCAACGCGATCGTTACCAGTTGGTTCATGTAGGGTGGACAGATCGCGAGCGTCGTAACTATGGCTGCGTACTGCATTTGGATATTAAAGATGGCAATATCTGGATTCATCATGATGGTACTGAAGAAGGAATTGCTGATAGTTTAGTAGCTTTGGGGGTTCCCAAACAGGATATTGTTTTGGCATTTATTCCCCCCTCTATGCGCAAGTACTCTGATTTTGCTGTCGGCTAATAACAGGCGATCGCCTCAAGCCCGCGCCGGCGGGCTTCGTTCCTGTACCCTCACCCTTTAGAGTGAGGGTCATATTGCACGATGCTAAGGGTTAAGATATTATAGATGAATGCTCTATAATCTCAAACTATCGATGGAAACACCAGACTGGGTTAAACAGGCCGTATTCTACCAAATCTTCCCCGATCGCTTTGCCAGAAGCCAGCAGCGGAGATCGCGGGTTTCCGACAGCCCCCCTCTGGAAGCCTGGGAAACGCCACCGACGCCGCAAGGCTACAAGGGCGGAGACTTGTGGGGCGTGATGGAACGACTTGATTATATCCAGGATTTGGGGGTGAACGCAATTTACTTTACCCCGATCTTCCAATCTGCCAGCAATCACCGCTACCACACTCATGATTATTACCAGGTTGACCCCTTGCTGGGAGGAAATCAAGCTTTTATGGAATTGCTGCTAGCTGCAAAACAGCGCAATATTAAAGTGGTGCTGGATGGGGTGTTTAATCATGCTAGTCGCGGCTTTTTCTTCTTCCATGATATTCTGGAAAATGGACCCCATTCTCCCTGGTTGGATTGGTTTAATATTTCCGATTGGCCCCTGTCAGCTTATGATGGCAGTAAACCGGCTAACTATGTTTCTTGGGTCGATAACCGGGCTTTACCCCAGTTTAATCACGATAATCCTGATGTGCGGGAATATATTATGCGCATTGCCGAACATTGGATTAAACTGGGTATCGATGGCTGGCGTCTGGATGTGCCCGAATGCGTGAAAACGGAGGGTTTTTGGCAGGAGTTTCGTCAGCGGGTTAAGGCCATTAACCCTGATGCTTATATTGTTGGCGAAATTTGGACTGATGCCCGCCAGTGGTTGGATGGCACCCAGTTTGATGGGGTGATGAATTATCTTTTTGCTGCCCCCACGATCGCATTTACGGCGGGCGATCGCGTGGATATGGAACTGGTCCGCGATCGATCCTACGAACCCTATCCGGCCCTGGATGGGGCGGGGTATGGGGAGAAAATCGAAAAGTTGCTGGATCTTTATCGTTGGGAAATTCAACTGACGCAGTTAAATCTGCTAGATAGCCATGATACGGCCCGGTTACTGACTATTGCCCGAGGGGATAAACTAACTGTGGAGTTGGCAACTTTACTGCTGTTTACTTTTCCGGGTGCGCCGAGTATCTTTTATGGAGATGAAGTGGGTTTGCCTGGGGCCCAGGATCCGGACTCGCGGCGGGGTTTTCCTGCTGAAAAGGACTGGGATACGGAAGTGTTAGCCTATCATCGCCAGTTGATTGCTTTGCGGCACAAATATCCGGCCTTGCGGACAGGGAAGTACAAGGTTTTGTTTGCGGAGGGTAAGGTTTACGTGTTTGCGCGACAACTGGGGGATGAAGAATTAATTGTGGCTGTTAATGTGGGAGAGTCAGCAGCAAATGTCAGCTTTCAGCCCGAGGGGTTGTCTTCTGTACCCCCTCAGCTATTATATGGAAAGGCTGTGATAACTTGGACGGAAGCTGCTGGTTTTCTCGGCTTACAGTTGGGGCGCGGAGTGGTTGTATATTGGGATAGGTGATTAAAGGAAAAGATCGGAAAAGATCCCCCACCCTAAAGAGTGGGGCTACAAAAACAAAGCCCGCCTGCGCGGGCTGTGGAGAAGTTTTCTCTCGTTCCCTGACTCTGGCAGGGAACGTAATCTAGAGGCTCTGCCTCTCGTGTCAAGTGATAAGATATGGTACAATTCTCTGGATGCTGAACCTGGGAGCGAGAGAAATGACTCTATGTTACAATTAAGGTAAATCAATGGAAATTCAAATAGATCGCCATACCCGGGAACGGGCGGAAGAACGCGGTGCTACTGAAGAGGAAATTAAAGATGCCGATCCTCACGGGGTTTTCTATCCTGGGTAAGCGTGGGCGATCGGGGAAGGGCAAAATCTATGAATTTAACCAAACCAAAAACGGCAAATACTACGAGGAAAAGCGAGTGGAGGTTTTCTATGTGATTGAGGACAATGTCATAATAACTGTGACAGTATACGTATTTTATGGAAAGTGGTAAAATGCAGATTATCTACAACACCAAGTCAGACTTACTTTACTTGCGCCTAAATGAGCGCCAGCAGCAGGTGACTAACCAGCGACTCTCGGAAGAAGTTGTCTTAGATATTAGGGAAGACGATAAGATTGTGGGCATAGAGATTCTGGATGCTTCCCAGAATGTGAATTTGTCAAGTCTATTGCCTGTGAACCAGGAAGTAGTTTCATCAGCAGGATAGAGGCAGGAGTGTTCTTCATCTTATACTAGACGAGGGGATTGCTTCGGGGGGGGGATTGCTTCGTGCCTCGCAACGCTGCGCGACTCAATTGAGCATAAGTTATCGCTACGTACCCCCTCCCTCGCAATGACAAATGTACCTGTAGCCATGCTTAACCGAGAAGTATTGATTACCGCTCCATGACAATTTTCTAACCAATTAACCCAGAAACTTTTGCCCGATCGCGATCGCGGGCAGTTTCCAGTTGTGCGGTTTCAGACCAATGTCAACTTGTGGCCAGCTAAAAAATATCTCGTTCCCTGACTCTGGCAGGGAACGTAATCTAGAGGCTCTGCCTCTCGTGTCAAGTGATAAGATATGGTAAAATTATCGCTGAACCTGGGAGCGAGAGATTTGGCCCTGCGGGTGATTGCTGGGGAAATTCGTTCTCGCTACGAGGGGGACATTCAGGCTTTTTGGGATGAATATGGAGATGAAATTGAGGAGGTGGAACGGCTGAAAACTGCTACGGAAGGGGATCCGAGTCAGGATAGGGAAGACTTGACCTTTACTATCGACCTCAAGGATTTGGTGCGCAAGCGCATTGAAAGCAGCGTTTCCCGCTTGCGCGAGGATTACCCTCTGGCATATCGATTGTTTTGTATGGGGGGACGAATAGACGGGCGGAAAATCGGAGAGCTTGGTTGTTTTTGATTGGCGAGTTTCCCCGGGAGGAACAAAAATTGGCATTTGAAACCTTGCAGCGTCGGTTTTTGCTGGAGTCCGAAAAGGTTAAGAGCAAGGTTTACTATCGCCTGCACAGTATGATCAGGGGAGTGGCGCTGGAACATTTGCAGGCATTCGATCGGAATTGAACGGCAGTGCTACGCGGTGAGTTATGCCAGCAACAGAGTTGATAACAGAACGGAAGAACCGATAATTAAAAGATCGAGAAGCGAGGATTATTATGGAGAGATTATAATAACCTAACTTGCGACCTAGTTAAAAAAATCTGAATTACCCACTTAGACTTTACAGATATTTTGAGGGTTTTATATGTAGCGGGTTAGCTATTTAGAAGTTATAATGTACTAAAATAACAGTTAATTATCGGACCCCCCTCCCCAACCGCGCCCTCCCAGGCGGAGCCCGGGAAGGAGAGGAATAAGGCCTTACATCATGCCGAAAGATTGCAGGTGCTCATTAATTGCCGAAGCCGTAGTACGAGTGGCATCCTCGCTTACTGCACCCGAGATCAAAGCCTGATCAGAGAACCCGAGAGCATGGCGCATGAATAAAATGCCATCAGTTAACGCCCCTGCCGTGCCATTGCCATCTACATCTAACATAGTGTCCCCCATTTCGTCCAAGTAGGTAACAATTTCTGATGTATCGCGAGTGGCACCTTCACTTACAACACCTTCAGTCAAAGTCTCTCCCCTGAACCCGAAGAGATAACGTATGGCCACAAGGCCGTCAGTTAACGCATCTATAACTCCATTCCCATCAATGTCCAGTGCAGGTGATGGAGCAGGTGATGGAGCGGGGGAGGTTAATGCAATGGAACTGGGGACAAAGTTGCTATTTGCAGGCAGGTCATCTGAGTTGGCACCAAAGTTGATCTGTGTCCCTGAAAACCCTGGTAGCGCTGTGAAGTTGGCCGTGTAAAGGGTAGGATTAGGACTGTTGGGCCAATTTCCGTTAGCATCTACCCAAGCTTGCAGGATGTATTTGTCTGTGCTGGGGTCGCCGTCCAAACCCCCGTTGGTAATCGGATCGTCCAAGACTGCACTTATAGGTTGTGCGCCCAAAGGAAAATGCTCGGTCAGACCAGTGACTGGATCAAATGCTACTTGAGAACTGTCCCAATGCATTTGAAAGACTATTCCTGTGGTGGGAGTTTCCGCAGGTTCAGTAGAGTAGTTGACATCAAAGCTGACACTTGTGTTTGGTTCTACTGCTTTGGTCGATTCAGAAGGGGTGACTTTCAGTTGAGTGACTTCTTCTGTAGTTGCCTTCTGAACTTGAACTACATAGATATTCTCAACGCCATTGGGGGTCAAATCATTGCTGCCGTCGCCGTTGATGTCGATGCTGTCCCGGAAACTTCCTGCAGCCCACACATTACCATTGCTGTCGGCGGCTATGACATCGCCATAGTCACTATCGCTACCGCCGATATTATAGGCCTGAACCAAATCCACATTGCTGGAGAACTTGGCTACATAGCTATCATGTTCGCCATTACTGGTCAAATCATTCTCGCCGTCGCCGTCGAGGTCCATGCTTTCATGGAAAGATCCTGTAACCCACAGATTATCATCGCTATCGATGGCTATGGAAGAGGCAATGTGAGGGACTAAGATATCATCGTTATCGATGTCTATGCTGCCATGGTGACCGAGTTTTAAGGCCTTGACGAAATCACCATTGCTATCGAACTTGGCTAAATATTCATCAGTGGCCCAAGGATAATCTTTTGAGCCATCGGTCAAATCATTGGTGCCGTCTCCGTCGATGTCGATGTTGCCCTGGAAAACTCCTAACACCCACGCATCACCATTGCTGTCGGTGGCTATGTCAAGGCTGTAGTCATAATCGCTACCGCCGATATTTTTGGCAAAGAGCAAAGCCCCCTCCGAGTCGAACTTGGCTACATAGCCATCATCTGAGCCATTACTGGTCAAATCATCTTCTCCGTCTTCGTCGATGTCGATGCTGCCGGTGAAAGATCCTGTAGTCCACACATGATCATCCTTGTCGATGGCTATGCCATCACCAACGTCATCACCGCTACCGCCGATCTGGAAGACGTTGACCAAATCCCCCTCTGAGTCGAACTTGGCGAAATAGCTATCTCGACGGCCGCCATTATTGGTCAAATCATCTTCTCCGTCTCCGTCGATGTCGAGGTGGCGCCAGAAACTTCCTTTAGTCCACACATTATCTTTGCTGTCGATGGCTATGCTCTTGCCCGATTCAGTGTGATCAGTATAATTATCGCCGATCTCTAAGGCCTGAACAAAGTCCCCCTCCGAGTTGAACTTGGCTAAATAGTGACTCCCATAACTATCTGAACTGGTCAAATCATCTTTTCCGTCTCCGTCGATGTCGATGCTGCCATGGAACCCTCCTAACACCCACGCATTATCATTGCTGTCGGTGGCTATGCCTATGCCCTTGTCTGGGAGTAAAATCTCAGTATTGCCGAAATCATAGGCCCGAACCAACTTCCCTTCAGAGTCGAACTTGACTACATAGCTATCGAAAGAGCCATTACTGATCAAATCATGTTCTCCGTCGCCGTCGAGGTCGATGCTGTCCCTGAACTCTCCTGTAATCCAGACATCACCATTGCGGTCGATGGCTATGTCCTTGACTTCCTCCCCCACACCGCTACTGCCGATCTGGAAGGCAACCTGATCCATTACTGTTGATTCCATCTTTTTGAACCTCCTCTTTGGTTAACTCTTCTGCCTCTCCCAATCCCCACCCCCCAACCTGTTACTATCCTCCCTCGGTTTCCGCTTTATCCGGATTATATGAGAGGATTTCCTTGGACGTTGAAGTCATTTATATCGTTCAGCCCGGGTGGTACTGGACCTTCCAGAGAATTGTTTTGCAACCACAGTTTTGTTAGGTTGCTCAGGTTTTCTAGCGAGGAAGGTATTGTCCCCGTTAGATTGTTATGGTCCAGGTAAATGTTTTGCAGCTCGGTGGCGTTCCCCAATTCCCATGGGATGCTGCCACTCAGGGAATTGCTCCCCGCCCATAATTCCTGCAGGTTGCTGAGATTCCCCAATTCAGGGGGAATCGAACCACTCAAGGAGTTCTTGTTCAGTTTCAACCACGTTAAATTACGTAGGTTCCCCAATTCAGGGGGAATGTTACCTGTTAGGGAATTGTGGTCCAACCACAGGTGTGTCAAGTTGTCTAGGTCCCCTAATTCAGGGGGAATGTTACCACTCAGGTTTTTGCGGTTCAGATCTATTTTCCGCAAACCGGTCAACCTGCTTAACTGAGAAGGGAGCGTCGTACCGCTCACTCTGTCGAGTTCCGTTATCCGGGAGTTCTCGACTGTCACCCAATCCAACAACCTGTTAGCAACACTAGCAAGGGGGACATGATACCTCTGATGGACGGGGATGGAGGCGAAATTCCAATCGCTATTGATATCCTTCAGGACTCCATAATCGCTGGCGTTAGTGAAGTAAAGCCTAGCATCAGAGCTAAAAAAGGACACCGTAATGTTAAACTTATCCGTTACGGAGCCTCCCGCATCATCTGATGCAGTTACGGTTACAATTTTATTGCTCTTAGCAGGATTAGCAGCAACATTAGCAGCAGTATCCCAATCAGGCGTGCCACTAATCACCCCAGTAATGGAGTCAATGGTTAACCAGTCTGGCAAACCGCTAGCGCTGTAACTGGTAATATTATCGTTAATATCGCCAAAGTTCCCGCTGATATCTATGCTGAGGTTGTGATTGGGTGGAATTCCTGTCGTATTCTACGACAGTATCCACGTCCTCGATCGGAACTCCAACATAGGGTGGATTCTCCAACCGTTTGGTTGCCGATAAAGCTTCGACACTTGCGGGTAGATCGCCGGTTAGGTGGTTACCTTGGAGCCAGAGGTTCCGCAAACCGGTGAGGTTGCCGAGCTCCGGCGGGATTGCGCCGGTGAGCTCATTCTGCCACAGGTACAGGTTTTGTAAACTGGTTAGATTGCCCAACTCAGGGGGGATGGTCCCGGTTAGGGCGTTCGCAGACAACCCGAGGATCTGCAGGTTGGCGAGCTCACCCAACTCGGTCGGGATTGTGCCGGTGATCTCGTTGTTGTGCAGCCGGAGTTTCGTTAAATTACTCAGCTCACCCAGCTCAGACGGTATAGTACCGGTGAGGGAGTTGTTGGTTAAGCTGAGATTTCGTAATTGGTCAAGTCCACCCAGCTCAGGGGGATGTTGCCGACCAGGTTGTTGTCGTCGAGTTTGATTTCCGTTACTCGCGAATCCTCAACCGTAATCCCATGCCAGGTGGCAACGACATCAGCATCGGGGGGGGTGTCGCTGGCGACGTTCCAGTTTTGCTTGTTTAACCAAGTTTGTCCGCCGGTCTGATTGTACAGGGCCCTTATGCCTAAATAGTCGGTGGCATTGATAGCCGTCATAGGCTTTTCCTCGTCTTTTGGAACTGAATACAGCCTAGCCAACCCGGTTGAGTTTTGCAACCCCTGTTAATTCATTTTTTCTTATGCTTCATATAAGCTGAAGTTTATGGATCTTTGGCGTAGTGGCTATGTCATCCGAAACAACCTAGTCGGCACCATCCCATCTGAGGGAGAACAGGGAACAGGAAACAGGGGAACAGGGGAACAGGGGAACAGGGGAACAGGGGAACAGGGGAACAGCTCGGGGAGGGGAGGGGATCCGTGAGGGCGGGGAGGGGATCGGGCGGGGAGGGGATCCGAACGCCCGATAACCCGCCAGAGGCGGGCTAACAACGAAGCGCTAGGTTTTAACTACCACCAATGCGAGCCACATCCCGAGCATTTTGTTCAAAAGCAGCACTGAGTGCATCGTCTCCACTTAAACCAGACTCCAGTGCGTTCTTCAATGCTTGGATCACCCGCTTGTAGTCTCGCGGCATCACCTTCACAAACTTCGGCACTATCTCGGTCCAGTTGGCGAGAATTGAAAGGGCTTTCTGACTCTTAGTATACTTCGCATGCTTGCCGATCGCCTGACGTACAGCTTCAATATCTTCTGCATCCAGGGTTTCGATATCAACCATCTGGGCATTGCAACGGTTAGCAAAGTCGCCCTGTTCGTCCAGAACGTAGGCCACTCCACCACTCATTCCAGCAGCAAAGTTGCGCCCCGTCGGACCGATGACCACCACTTGACCCCCAGTCATATATTCGCAGCCATGATCCCCGATCGCCTCAACAACGGCATGTACTCCTGAGTTCCGGACGCAGAAACGTTCTCCTGCCATGCCATGAATGTAAGCTTCACCAGAAGTAGCACCATAGAAAGCCACGTTCCCAATGATAATGTTTTCCTCGGGCACAAAGCTAGAGTTAGCAGGAGGGTAAACCATAATCTTGCCACCACTCAAACCTTTGCCGAAGTAGTCATTGGCATCACCTTCCAGTTCCAGAGTGACGCCCTTGGGCACAAAGGCACCGAAACTTTGACCCGCACTACCTTGGAAATGCAAATACACGGTATCTTCAGGCAGTCCATCTGGGTGGCGCTTGGTGAGTTCATTACCGAGAATTGTCCCCACAACCCGATTAATATTTTTAATCGGTAGAGTGGCTCTTACCTTCCCCATTCCGCCCTTTTCAATGGCAGGTTTGCAAAGATCCAGCAGCACGGTCATGTCCAAAGATTTCTCTAAACCGTGGTCCTGGGGTATCTGGCAGTAGCGACCTACTTCCGGTCCCACTTCCGGCTGATAGAGGATCTTGGACAGGTCAATACCCTTAGCTTTCCAGTGGTCAACAGCCTCCTTCGCTTCCAGAACGTCAGTTCGTCCCACCATTTCATTCAGACTGCGGAAACCCAGTTGGGCCATGATTTCCCGCAGTTCCTGGGCGATGAACTGCATAAAGTTGACCGTATATTGGGGGTCGCCGATAAAACTCTTACGCAGTTCCGGGTTCTGGGTAGCTATCCCTGCAGGACAGGTGTTCTTTTGGCAGACCCGCATCATAATGCAGCCTAGCGTTACTAGAGGGGCCGTGGAAAAACCGAATTCCTCTGCCCCCAGCAAGGCCGCGATCGCCACATCCCGGCCCGTCTTCAGTTGGCCGTCAGTCTCCACCACGATGCGACTGCGGAGGTTATTCAGCACTAGGGTTTGGTGAGTTTCCGCCACGCCCAGTTCCCAAGGCAAACCTGCATGTTTAATGGAAGTCTGGGGCGACGCACCCGTACCCCCATCGAAGCCAGAAATTAGCACCACGTCCGCATGAGCTTTTGCCACCCCAGCGGCCACGGTCCCCACTCCCACTTCCGACACGAGTTTGACGTTAATACGGGCCTCGCGGTTGGCATTTTTCAGGTCGTGGATCAACTCGGCCAAGTCTTCGATGGAATAGATATCGTGGTGAGGCGGGGGGGATATTAAACCGACACCAGGGGTAGAGTGACGCACCTTGGCGATCCAGGGATAGACCTTGCGACCGGGCAGTTGACCCCCTTCACCGGGCTTCGCACCCTGGGCCATCTTAATTTGCAATTCCTTCGCCTTGGACAGGTACAGACTCGTTACCCCGAAGCGACCGGAAGCTACCTGCTTGATGGCACTATTCTTCGAGTCTCCCCGATCGTTCGTCCAGCGGTAGCGTTCTGGATCTTCCCCACCTTCTCCAGTATTGGACTTGCCGCCGATCCGGTTCATGGCGATCGCCAGGGTTTCGTGAGCCTCCTTAGAAATAGATCCATAGCTCATGGCCCCGGTTTTGAACCGCTTCATGATGGCCTCGATGGGCTCCACTTCTTCTAAAGGTACTGGTTGGCGATCGGATTTAAATTCCAACAGTCCCCGCAGAGTAAAGTGCTTTTGACTCTGTTCGTTAATCAACTGGGCGTATTGCTTGTACAGATCGTAACTATCTTCCCGCACTGCCTGTTGCAAAGCATGGATGGTCTCGGGACTGAACAGATGTCGTTCCCCATCCTTGCGCCACTGATATTCTCCCCCCACATCCAGGGTATGGCCGTTAGCAGGCCGATCGGGGAAAGCATGTGCGTGGCGTAAAATCGTTTCTTGAGCGATTACATCTAGACCTACCCCTTCGATCCGGGAAGCAGTCCAAGTGAAGTATTTATCTATGACCGATCGGTTCAGCCCGATCGCCTCAAAAATCTGGGCCCCTCGATAGCTTTGAATAGTAGAGATGCCAATCTTAGAAGCAATCTTGACCACGCCCTTGGTGACAGCTTTGATATAATGCTTGCAAGCGGTTTTATAATCGATATCCGTCAGCAAGCGATCTTGAATCATCTCGTCGATCGTCTCAAAAGCCAGATAGGGATTTATTGCCCCACAGCCGAAACCAATCAATACAGCAAAATGATGTACTTCCCGGGGTTCTCCTGATTCTAACACCAGACCCACTCCCGTGCGCGTACCTTCTCGGATCAGGTGGTGATGCAGGCCCGCAACTGCTAGCAGGGCCGGGATAGGAGCGCATTCAGGACTTACCCCCCGATCGCTCAGTACGATCAGATTTACTCCCTCCGCGATCGCCCGATCTGCCTGAGAGCAAATCTCGGACATCACCGTTTCCATACCCTTAACCGCCTGGTTCGGATCGAACAGAATGGGTATAGTGCTGGACTTAAACTCACCTCGTTCTACATGCTTGAGTTTAGCCAGTTCGGCATTAGTAATAATCGGAGTTTTGAGTGAGATCAGATGGCAACTTTCCGGTTGCGGTTCTAGTAAATTGCGTTCCGAACCAATGGTCGTCTCCGCCGAAGTGATAATCTCCTCCCGGATCGAATCGATGGGCGGGTTCGTCACCTGAGCGAACAATTGCTTGAAGTAATCGTACAGCAGTTTCGGGCGATCGGACAGCACGGCCAGGGGGGTATCCGTACCCATGGAACCCACAGCTTCCACCCCATTCTGGGCCATGGGGGTCAACAGCATCCGCAGTTCCTCGAAGGTATAACCGAAGGCCATCTGGCGCTGGATGCGGGTTGCAGTCTCAAACTCTTCTAATGCTGGTCCATCTTTGAGATTATCCAGAGAGACCAGATATTTTTCCAACCACTCGCCGTAGGGATGGGCCGTGGCGATCTGCTGTTTCAGTTCTTCGTCCGCAACAATGCGACCCTCTTCCATATTTACCAGGAACATCCGCCCCGGTTGCAAGCGACCTTTCAGGGCCACTCGTTCTGGTTCTATGGGCAACACCCCCGCTTCCGATGCCATAATTACTAGGTCGTCCTTGGTCACGTAATAGCGGGAGGGACGCAAACCATTGCGATCGAGTACCGCCCCGATGGTCGTGCCATCCGTAAAGGCCACGGACGCCGGACCATCCCAGGGTTCCATCAGACAGGAGTGATATTTGTAGAATGCCTTCTTCGCCTCGCTCATGGACTCGTGGCCCGTCCAAGGTTCCGGAATCATCATCATCATCGCATGGGGAAGCGATCGCCCGGCCAGGACGAGCAGTTCCAGAGTATTATCGAAAATACCCGAGTCGCTGCCATGGATGTTAATCAGATTGGGGACTTTCTTGAGGTCATCCCCGAACAATTCTGAAGAGAACATGGACTGCCGGGCGTGCATCCAATTCATATTGCCCCGCAGGGTATTAATTTCCCCATTATGGGCGATGTAGCGATAGGGATGAGAGCGTTCCCAACTAGGAAATGTATTGGTGCTGAACCGGGAATGGACCAGGGCCAAAGCGCTTTCCATATCCTCATCGTGCAGTTCTGGATAATACTGCCCCACCTGCACGGGCATCAGCATGCCTTTATATATCAGCGTGCGGCAAGAGAGACTGACCCCATACCAATAGGGGTCTACCTGCTTGCGGATCGCAGCGTGAGTGTACTTGCGGATGACATATAGTTTCCGCTCAAAAGCTAAGTCGTCAGGGAGGTCCGGGGCCCGCTTGACGAACACCTGGCGCACAAAGGGTTCGCTTGCTTGGGCCGTCTTGCCGATCTCGGAATTGTCGGTCGGCACGTCGCGCCACCCGAGCACCTCTTGCCCCTCTTCTGCTACAATCTGCTCAAAAATCTGTTGGCTTTTGGCGCGCGTGGCCGGGTCTGGCGAGCAGTAGATCGCCCCCACCCCATATTGACCCGGTTCTGGCAGAGCGATATTTTCCGCAGCAGTCACCTTCAGAAGGAACTTGTGCGGCACTTGCATCAAAATCCCCGCTCCATCACCGGTGTTCTTTTCGCAACCGCAGGCACCCCGATGGTCTAGGTTTAAGAGGATCGTCAGGGCCTGCTCCACGATATCATGGGACTTCTTTCCTTTCATATGGACTATGAAGCCGACACCGCAGGCGTCATGTTCAAATTGTGGATCGTAGAGTCCCTGTTTTGCTGGCAGTTCCTTTTTGTTCATGGTAGGTTATTTGTATGGTATGGGTTGAGGTGCCCGTTTCCAGAGATGCCCACCTTGTCGTTCGTTTCCAAGAGCACTCATCCTGTCGTTCGCCTACGAGCGCTCCGACATGGGTGAGTGTCTCTGGAAACGAAAGCTCCCGCGCACGACATGGGTGGGCAATCTCGGAAACGGGCTGAACTGGCTTCAATCATCGGGCCGAGAGGCCGATCGCTTTAATCACGCATAATTTTCCCCCATTTGCATGGATTTGGGCGATTGTTTTGGCAATATAGTAATGTATTTTTGCTGCGATCTTCCCAAACGAGCCTTAATAAGGGGGGCTTCCGGGTCTTTTCCTTCGCCAGTGGGCCAATTCTGTAACTCTGGTGAATTTTTCCGAACGGACGCCTACAGGGCTGAGTTCCGCTTTCGTTCTTTGGCATGGCTTGGGAACTTTTGGAAGGTAGAATAACTGAGTTCTTTTGCAAGGAAGGTAGAATAACTGAGTTTTTTGGTTTTTGCTGGTGGTGGGTGAGGCTTTGATCGTGTCCAGAGACGCCCACCCATGTCGTTCGCCTGCCCGGCAACGACATGGGTGGGCGCTCTGGAAACGAAAGCTCTGGAAACGAAAGCTCACGGTCCACGAAAAATCGGACACGAGCTGCCTAGGGTTAAGTTGGTTGGTAGAGGTGTTCTATTAATGCGGTAGTTGCAGGAAAAGTTTGCGTAGTGCTTGACAAGGGATAGGATATAGGTCTAGGATCTCTGTTAGCGTCCCTGTTTGTTGGGGACGGGAATTAATGGAAACGTTATTTTTTTAGGGTTGTGTTAGTCAGTTTGAGTTCTCAGCGGTCTGTTTGGTCGGGCCGCTGAGCTTTTTGTTGCTGGTGTTTGCTGGAGGGGGGTGGGTTTTTTGCTGGGGTGGTAAGGGGCGATCGCGTGTAAGGCAGGGTTGTGGTTCTGTTTTAAGGATGTTAGGGTGCGAATGCGCTGCGCGCACGCTACGCCATCGCAAGGGGGATTTTTCGTTCTGGCTATGGTTGTGCTGGTGGTTTTCAGCGGCAAGTCTCTAGTGGCAAGTTCTGGGGTGGAAATGCTGCGTGGGTGGCTTTTGCTTAGGTTGAGTCAGGAGAGGTAGAGGTGGGGCCTGTTGGTTCTCAATTTTCTTTCCAACCTACGGCGTCTTCCGCATGCTCTTGTCCTGAAGGACGCGGCATGCTCCAGACACCGCTCAGTCCTCGGTAGGACTCTCCTCCAGAGAAGGTCGAGTTGTCTGAATAATCTGGGTTAAAATCCCCAGCAGGGACTCGATGTTGCCGATAAAATGTTCTCCGGCTGCAATAGCCGCTGTATTCTCAACTAATTTCATAAACTTCCAGTTACTGCCAGTGGTCACCCCGCCGTAAATACAAGGGATGGGGTTGTTTTTCTTTTGATTGAATAGTTGTGCAGCCACCATTTCTGCTAGACATTGGGGAATGCCAGATGGGATATTCTCATTTTTGGCTTCCACTAATACCGCCACGGGAGCAGCGACATGTAACTGTTTGGGAGACTGGCTGATAATATAATCACATCTGCCATTGAGTCCTCTTTCTTTGTCCACATTAAACTCGCGACCTGAAAACAAACCAATCTGTCGGTTGAAGTTTTTCCGGAGTTCAATTAAGATAGGAGTCACAATCATCTCCGCTCGCGCTTTTTCTGTGTTAATGTCTAAAGCTAAGGGAATATTCTCTGCTAAGGTTTCTTGTAACCAAGCGCTAGGAGGGACCGGTTCTATCTCGGGAAATAGGACCGATCGTTCCCGAACAATTAAATTAAATTCCGTTTCGAGCTGGTCAAGGGTAAAATCGCTGTATGACATAATTTTGTAGGGTAGGCACCGCCCAGCTGATATCTGTTGCTAAGATTGAGATGGGATAGTATAATAATAGCATATGGGCGAGCTGTGGCGCGACCCCAACAGGACGTTATATTACCAAGGAACAATGAATCAAAATTTTGATGTCGAATTCGCAAAATCCTATTTAGGCAGGTTCCTCGAAGGTTACGGGGAAGTGATGGTGTGCCAGAGAATCTTCTTAGAAGAAGGAAAAAAGAATGTGTGGTTTATCCCCAAGTCCGAAAAGATAGCAGCACTCCGTCGCGACCTAGGCATATTAGGACGCATGGCAGCAAATAGCTGCGTGTTCGATCCATTACCAGAAGTAGAACTAGATAAAAGTCTGTATGAAACCGAAGAAGAAATCCAGGAGGAAATTAAGTTTGAAAAAGACAATCAAATCCGGGATAGCATGTCCAAATTGTTGATAATTTTCGGACAAATTAATCGGTTAGAGAAGCGGCATAAGATAAATTTTCCAGAGTCATACTTGCCAAAGTTATGGATACTGACCCCGACAGCTATGACAAGTACTTTGTCGGGATTTGGTGCTAATACTCATAAAAAATGGCTGCCGGGAATATATTTTATGCCACCTGCTTTCCACACTACCATAGTCGCGATCGATGAGCTACCCCAAACGCCAGAAACCCTTTGGTTGAGACTGCTGGGCCCAGAAGAAATGCAAAAACAGGCCATCAAAGAAGTGGAGAATCTTTCGACGGATAACCCCTTGCGGTCAACTGCCTTGGAGTTGCTTTCTTAGGCGATCGCCCGTTGGGTTGGGTAGCATCTACCCGAGATATTGCATCATTCTCAATTAGTCTCTAGACCAGCCAAAAGATTATCGATTTGTCTCATGGCCCGCCTTCAAACCCCCGCAGGCGGGACCAGACGAGGCAAAAGTCGGTTGAAAACCGGTTTTAACCCAGCGGGCCATGAACCCAACCGATATCTGCTGTTGGCCTCGATCGGGTTTGGTTTCCTAAGGTCAACCAAACCTACGAACCGGTTTTGTTAAATTTAGGTTAATTTGGCTCTGGGGTTGCCGTTGGGCATTAGCTATGCTATAACCGAGTATATTGGATCGTCGCGTAAGGTGGGCAGTGCCCACCCTACAGAGTTTTCAGGAGATGGAATTATGGACCCTTTAATAGCAGCGACTGTGGCATATGGTACGCTAGTTGGTACGAAATTTTTGGAAAAAACAGGCGAAAAAGTCGGTGAAGCGGTTTTGGATAAATGTGCAAAATTTTTGGATTCTCTCAAGCTGGAGTCTCCAGATACGGTGATGGCGATCGAACAAGCGCCGGAACAACCGTTAGATTACGGGGAAGCAGTTTTGGAGTTATACTCGGCAGCTAAAGGGAATTCCGAAGTTGCCCAAACGATGGAGGAGTTGGCGGCGGCAGGAAAGGCTAATCCTCATCCCAAGTTTGTGGAGGTTATCGAAAAAATTGAAGCAGCGTTGCAGTCTCAACAGTCGAAAGTAGAAAAAACTGTTAAAATAGAAGCAAACGAATTTCATGCAGAGAAAGCCGGGGTGGCGGCTGGAAATATTGAAAATTTTAATCAGAATAATACATTTTGACTGAAGTCGCCTCAGGATGAGGAAAAAACACTAACTTTCGATGATTGGCAAAAAATCTGCCGGGAAATGATGGATCGCCGCCTCACCATGAACTCCCTATTCCACGATGATGAGGAGGCGAAAAAAAAGCGAGAACAAATCTACGTTCCCCTGGCATTGGTGGAACGGAAAAAACCTGATAAACGCCAGGAAAATGAAGAATATTCTCCAGATCGCGGATCCGAACTATACGAACCAGAGTATGAGGAAAAACAGCGCTTCGATCATTCGGCATTCTTGCAGCAAATCCTCCAGCAAGGGCAAGGCAAAACTCAGGGCCAGCGAATAGCTTTAATTGGCGAACCCGGTGCCGGGAAAACTACATTGTTGCAGAAAATAGCCGACTGGATAGAGGAGCAAAAGTTTGGTTTGCCCCTGTGGGTTTCTCTGGCAGATTTGACGACTGAGGGTAGCTTGCAGGATTTTGATACCTATTTATTAGGGCCTTGGTTGCGGAAGGCGGTTTCCGAGGATGGCGCCCGACAGGATTTTCAGCGGCAATTTGAAGAACGGCGAGTCTGGTTGCTGTTGGATGGGGTGGATGAGGTGGCGACATCCGGTGTGGAGACATTGGGTAGCATCGCCAAACAGCTAGTGGGATGGGTAGGTAAAGCGCGGGTGGTGTTGACTTGTCGCTTGAACGTTTGGCAGGCGGATCGGAACGCCCTGTCGGATTTTGAAACTTTTCGGCTGTTGGATTTTGACTATCCCCAACAGGTGCATCGGTTTATCGATAATTGGTTTGCAGACAAGGACAAGGGGAAACGCTTGCAGGCAGAGTTAGATAAGGCCCAAAGGTCGCGCATCCAAGATTTAGTCAAAAATCCCTTGCGCTTGGCGCTATTGTGTCACACGTGGCTACTGCATGAGGGAGATTTGCCGGAAACTCAGGCGGGGTTATACGCTCAATTTGTGGATCGGTTTTACGACTGGAAATCTCACCGTTTTCCGATTAGCAAGCAGAGGCAACGGGAGTTAAATCGGGCCTTGGGAGAGTTGGCGCTAGCAGATATCGATTCTGGTGGGGGGCGGTTTCGGTTGCGAGAAGATTTCGTCTGCGAGAAACTGGGGGATGGGGATGATGAGAGTTCCTTGTGTCATGTAGCGCTACAGTTAGGTTGGCTGAATCAGGTGGGGGTGGCGGCAGAATCGCCGGATAAAAAGGTTTATGCTTTCTATCATGCTACCTTTGAGGAATATTTCGCGGCCTTGGCAGTTTCCGATTGGCGTTATTTCCTGAATCATCTGCCAGAGAATGTGGCGGGTGGCAATTATCGGGTTTTTGAGTCCCAGTGGAAGCAGGTAATTTTGCTGTGGTTGGGGCGTAAGGATGTGGATGAGGCGAGGAAGAACGAGTTTATTGGGGCCTTGGTGGATAACGAGTTTATTGGGGCCTTGGTGGATTTTGAGGATGGGACTGGCAGGGATTTTTATGGTTTTCGCACCTTGTTTTTGGCGGCGGCGGGCATTGCTGAGTTTAAGGAGTGTTCGCGGGCGGATGAAATTGTCGGGCAGGTGGTTAAGGTGGGGTTTGTTTTTTTGATTGACGAGAAACAAGAGTCTGGGTGGTATCATGTTGACGAGCCAACAAAGTTCTTGGGGTGGTATGATGAAATTGGATGGGCGGCAATGGTAGCGTTGGGAGAGACGGAATGTGGAAGGGCTGTTGCTGTTGCTGCTTTAGTTGAGTTAATCCGCACTTCTCAGCGGGATTATGAGCGGGATTATGATTTTACTCGTGATCAGGCGACATATATTTTAGGAGAAATAGGTCAAGGCAACGATACAGCCATTGCTACTTTAGTTGAGTTAATCCGCACTGAGGAGTTCATTCATATGGCGGTAGAGAGTTTAGGGAAAATAGGTCAAGGCAACGACACAGCCATTGCTGCTTTAGTTGAGTTAATCCGCACTTATCAGTACGATGGGATTCCTTGGCTGGCGGCATATAGTTTAGGAAAAATAGGTCAAGGCAAGGACACAGCCATTGCTGCTTTAGTTGAGTTAATCGGCACTTCTCAGTCAGATTCTACTCGTAAGCAGGCGGCAGAGAGTTTAGAGAAAATAGGTCAAGGCAACGACACTGCCATTGCTGCTTTAGTTGAGTTAATCGGCAATTCTCAGTCTGAAGATATTCGTGAACAGGCGGTAAGTAGTTTAGGGGAAATAGGTCAAGGCAAGGACACAGCCATTGCTACTTTAGTTGAGTTAATCCTCAATTCTCAGTCAGATTCTACTCGTTGGCTGCCGGCATATCGTTTAAAGAAAATAGGTCAAGGCAACGACACAGCCATTGCTGCTTTAGTTGAGTTAATCCGCAATTCTCAGTCAGATTATACTGGTAGGCAGGCGGCATATATTTTAGGAGAAATAGGTCAAGGCAAGGACACTGCCATCGCTGCTTTAGTTGAGTTAATCAGCAATTCTCAGTCTGAAGATATTCGTAAACAGGCGGTAAGTAGTTTAGGGGAAATAGGTCAAGGCAACGAGATGGCGATCGCTGCTTTAGTTGAGTTAATCGGCACTTCTCAGTCTGAGATTACTCTTCGGCAGGCGGTAGATAGTTTAGAAGAAATAGGTCGAGGCAACGACACTGCCATCGCTGCTTTGGTTGAGTTAATCCGCACTTCTCAGTCTGAGAATATTCTTAAGCAGGCGGCAGAGAGTTTAGGGGAAATAGGTCAAGGCAACGAGATGGCGATCGCTGCTTTAGTTGAGTTAATCGGCACTTCTCAGTCTGAGATTACTCTTCGGCAGGCGGTAGATAGTTTAGAAGAAATAGGTCGAGGCAACGACACTGCCATCGCTGCTTTGGTTGAGTTAATCCGCACTTCTCAGTCTGAGAATATTCTTAAGCAGGCGGCAGAGAGTTTAGGAGAAATAGGTAAAGGCAACGACACTGCCATCGCTGCTTTAGTTGAGTTAATCGGCACTTCTCAGTCTGAGATTACTCTTCGGCAGGCGGTAGATAGTTTAGAAGAAATAGGTCGAGGCAACGACACTGCCATCGCTACTTTGGTTGAGTTAATTGGGCGGGCGGCAGAGAGTTTAGGGAAAATAGGTGAAGGCAAAGACACTGCCATCGCTGCTTTAGTTAAGTTAATCCGCACTTCTCAGTCTGAGGATACTCTTCGACAGGCGGTAAAGAGTTTAGGGATAATAGGTCGAGGCAACGACAAGGCGATCGCAGCTTTGATGGAGTCAATCGGCAATTTTCAGTCTAAATATACTCTTCGGTGGGCGGTAGATAGTTTAGGGGAAATTGTGAGAGAACCTCAAATGCCAAAACTGGTCAGCGCATTAAAAGATTACCTCTCAGATGAAACTTACAAAAACGATCGTCGCCTATTCAATGAATGCTACAATATCATCGGGAAATGCGCCCAAACCCTACCCTACCCAATCTTCCATCAAGCATGGCACAACCTACCGGCATCGCCGACTGCCACTCAAACCCGAGAACAACAACTCACCAACATCCGCACTCAACTGCAACATCTCCCCCTCCTCTGCATCGATGCCGAAATCCTGGAAACAGAAACTACCGAAACTGCGATCGCGCAAACCCTCTGCGAACTCATATCTACCACCGCCCTCCCAGAGGAGGACTATCCCGAAGTCAACAACGCCCCCCAACTGCGCAAACACCTCCGCTCGATCGCGCAACAAAAGGGGCGATCGGGCCCTTAGTAATCCTGATGCAGAACTGCGAACCCCAACCCGAAATCCAGCAATTCTGCCGCAAGATCGCGAACATCGCCCACATCGCCTGGATAACCGAAACCCCCCTGGAACCACCCTTGAGAGGATTTGCCCCCAGTCAGGAAGATTTAGCAGGCGCGATCGCATCTTGGTTGCAAGAATTAGGGCATGGGTGAGAGGCGATCGCTTTTAATCTCCCCTGACAAAATCCCCAAGATGGGATTAGCATAAATAATAGTAAAAAGAGCGATCGCTTGTCATCTAAATAGGGACTTTGAAATTATCAGCGACATCACCAATATAGAAACCATCGCGATCGGCAACTCTATTCGAGAGATAGAACTTTTGCGAAAAATATATGGTTCTGGGCGGTAGCGAAAACTGAAAGGAATTGCTACAATTAGCCTTGAAAATGGCACTATTTGCCAAGCAGAAGTTCATTGGTATGAAGCGCATGGAATTGGTAAAAAAGAAATGAAAATCAAATACATTTTAGGAGAATAAATATGTCTCAAACAGAATTAAAAACCCAATTTGCCATCTGCATCGGTAACGAAAATTACCCCGCTTCTTTAGAAGTGCGAAAAATTTATCAAATTCTTCCCGATACCCAAGCAAGCAAACATAACTTAATTCGAGTAATAGATGAATCTGGGGAAGATTACCTCTACCCCGCCTCTGATTTCGTAGCGATCGAGTTGCCAAAAGCAGCTACATCGGCATTTATTTTCATCTAAACTTTCACAAAAGTAAAAGCGATCGCCCTTGCAAGAGTTGGGGGATAGGCGATCTGCGATCGCTTTATTCTCCCTGGAAAAATTAGTTTTCTAAACATTTCAAAGAGTATTTGGCTCTAGTTTTGAGAATAGTAAGTTGGTCGATCCTTTCCAATAAACGGTCTAAAGCTTCAATTTCCGAAGCAGAAAGGCGACCGTCGGCATTTCCGGCCAGCAAATCCTCCAAGCGATCGCGATCGCTTGGTGCCAGTTGACTTTCCGCTAATGCTTCCAGTTCGGGTTTGCTTAAACCAACTAAACATTCTCCATCCAAAAGCAAGGGATGAATCAGGCGATCGTAAGTTTCCCAGTCCAACAATACGCCGACTCGTTGCCCTCCTTCGTTAGTGATATAACGAACTTGTTCTGACATGGGCTTACTCTGCTGACTTTGTTTGATATTTTGGTTAATTCTGTCTATTATACCACGACTGAGGCGGGCATACTCAACAATAATTCTTTCGACGAACCCTGGAGTCCCCATTGGGCCCTTCATTCGTCAATGTTTTGTAGGGGCACGGCATCAGAGATATTCGGTTCATCGCAGCGAATTTGACTTTCGCCGTGCCCCTTGTATGCTAAAAGTAGTCTGGTGGAAGAGGAAGAAAACACACTCTCCACTTCGGTATGGTGTTGCTGGCGTGCCCCGTTTGACCCTAATTGCAAGGAAGTTGCGTAGATTAGCCCCTTATCCGAATGATGACTGGTAATATCGCTGACACTGTCCAGTATCGGCCGGCCACTTACTGTTGAGCCTGCAAAGACAGCGGTTAGTTGCATTGACCGGTCAGCACTTAATTCGAGTGCCATGAAGTGAGGAAATATGAAGAAATTACTGATTTCAGCAATCTGTTGACAAAACAGAATCGCTGGTTTTAAGATGGAAACAGTCTGGTCAAGGAAGGAAATAGCACAATGAAAAAAATATTATTTCTCAGTTCGGCTGTATTGGCGATCGGGCTGAGCATCGGACAGCCTCAGCATCGGACAGTAGGCGCTTCAGAGGCCATCGGTTCAAAGCAGTTATCCTTAGAGGAGACTGCCATAGCCAGTAACCCAGGCCCCAAGTAAAACTGCTGCACAGGTGAGCCAAACCCAGGCAAAAACTGCGTTTCCAACCGACAGCAAATGCCAAGCAAACCATGACCACGATCGTGAAGATGGACGTGGTAACCTTAGTAGAAGGTCAGCCTTGGCGTCAAATCAAGATGCCCGAAATAGTGATGCAGGCCGAAATGGTAATCACTCAGGTGGATGCCAACGGAGATATTCACTCCGAGTTCACTTACACAGATGCCCAGATCAAGCCAGATCCGACAGTGCCGCCAGACGCGATCGCGGGAATATCAGCAGAAATAAAAAAGTTAGTTGGCATTAGCGGCAGTTCGATCGTCGATAACCGAGGACAAGTGAAATCAACAAAACTTAACTTGCCAGAAAGATTCAACCCGAACACCGAACAGCTATTTGCCCGCATGTTGAAATCATTCGATCGGATAGCTTCCCCGGTGCCAGCAGAAGCAGTGGGGATAGGGGCAAAGTGGCAGGTATCAGCGGCACCGAAATTAAATGGTATAAATCTGACACAGCAGACCACATATGAGTTAGTAAAATTCCAAAATAATGTTGCTACTCTCGAGGTCGCCATTCAACAGCAAGCACCATCACAAGAAATGACTTCACCGGGACTGCCAGGGGGTGCTACAGTCACCATGAAATCATTCCAAGGGCAAGGCACGGGACAGATAACCATGCAGATGGATGGGGCCATGCCAGTTACCTCTAATATCGACCTAGTCTCCCAGACAGAGATGAATGCTCGGCGAAATGGCCAGTCAGCTAACTTCGGCACCGAAATATCCATGCAGATGACGATCCAATCAAATTAACAATAATGCATCAGAACCAAAATAATCTCACAGTGGCAGCAGCACTCAAACTCCTGAAACTTTTCAGCTGCACTGAAACTCAATCTGTAGACTCCGACGCCGAAAAAGCTCAGTTGCGGGAGGCATTACTCCTAATCGTCAATCTTTCTGACTACCAGAATTTAGGGATTTGCGCCGATAATCCAGCTCAAGCTTTTGACGCTTTGGCAAGCTATTTACAGGCTTTTGGCTATAAAGTCCCGGGCGATCGGACAGATATACCAACCCACCAAAATCCAGTTTATCTCAAATTTAACTCCCAGAAAATGTTCTATTATCTGGATGACTACAGGGGCAAATATCGCGGCGTCCTGGTATCCTGTCAATCTTCAGAGTCAGACGAACTGAACGGCACCTACGGTCACCTTCCCCTTGACTTATTTGCCCAAATGGATTAAAAAACCAACTTTCTGGGATACCAGCGAGATGCTCCCAACATGCCAGCGATCGGGGGACATGAGCCAGTGCATAACCGCAAGCAGGAGTTGTCCAGCAACAAATCTTTCACCTCGAATGCGCCTTGTCAATTATAGTCAAGATTAGTCATATCAATTGACAATTGTCAATTGTCAATCCCAAACTAGGCAACAGGTTACGCTATTTTGATAAGCTACAGATATGCTAACCCATTCTGTGGCGAGAAAGATGACAGGAGTTTGCAAACTAGAGATTATCGAGACGACTGAAGAGCTGAAAAGTCTGTTACAAGAGCAAAAATCCGCCAGTAACTTTCAAAAAGTGCAGGCGCTGTATTTGTTCAAAATCGGTCAGGTGAAGACAGTCAAGGATTTGGCTATAACCTTAGGTAGAAGCCGGATCACGGTGCAGCGCTGGTTGCACACCTACCGCACAGAGGGACTTGCAGGACTGCTGAAGGTAAAGCACGGCGGTGGTCGCAAACCGGTGATTCCTAGAGCGGCGATGGCGGGATTGCAAAAGCGACTGCAAGACCCGAATAGCTTTTTTAGCAGCTATGGCGAAATCCAAACTTGGTTGCAGTCCGAGTATGGCCTAGATGTCTCCTATAAGGTAGTTTATGCTACAGTGCGATATAAACTCAAAGCGGGATTGAAAGTTCGTCAGCCAAAACTAGACCAAAGAGCAAAACCCGACAGCAAGCAGTAAGATAGACATTACCCACCCGATCGCAGATAATTCGACTTCACCGATCGGACTATGACTGACAAGCAAGATGTATTAGGCCCGGCGCGGTTGGGACGCAATTCGCGACTCCTGGGATAAGATATTCAGGGCTACTAACTATCTGGAAATTGATACCGACGTTATCTCCACGGAGGTTAGCGGCCAGATCGCCTATCTCGTCCTGAGGGAAAATGTGCTTCAGATCGGCGGCGATCGGAAAATTAAAGCATCTGGCAGCGGAGGGGTCGCGTGCCCCCAGCGCAGCGCACCCATATTACATCGTAGCTTATATCATACAAAATGTATGATATGTAAATTATGTACCGGACGATCGCCTGATAGCGCAGGGATTTTTCGTATTATATGTATAAATTGTAGTATTAAAGGAAGCGATCGCCCCAAAACTAAAACGATCGCCACCTGGTTTCGATCGCTGATAGCTGTTCGCTGCTCGCCGACCGCTGACTAGAGTCGAGTATAGCGATGCTTGACACCGACAGGAAAATATTCCCGATCGCCCGTAGGGGCTAGCCTTACCTGGGGAGTCTGGTATGATGGGGGAACATAGTTGGCAAACTCGCTGTTTAAGCGCAATAACTGAGTCCTCACCTCCGAGGCGATCGCCCTTTCTCGGGCCGCGCCCCCTTCTACCCCCAGGGCCAACTCCACCACCAGATCCAGAACAGAATTTCGATCGGCATCTGTTTTGACCTGCATGACGAACTTACCAGTCACCCAGTCCCGAATTTCTGGTTGTTCTAACCCGACCATCACATTTTCCGGATAAATATTAGCACCGAAATAAGAAACTGCAAAATGAGAACGACCGAAGACATAGACAAAAGGTAACCGATGCACCCCTCTGGTTCCCTGGGACTGTAATAAACTTATGGGATCGAAACCCCATTCTTTCAGAAACTCCAGCATGGCATCATGCTCAATTATCCCTCCCCGATCGCCAATGTGATAGCGCAGCAGAGGAATGCCATTGTCTCCAGAAAAGACTAGGGTGCCATCTATGGTCTCGAAAAAGCGACTCAGGGGGTCGTATTGTGCTAATGTAGGTAAGCGAGATTCCCCAAACAAGCGCCGGGCCGCCTCCGGGCGCGAGGCCAAAAACTGGCGAATGCAAATAGAAAGGGGCGTCTCGTTGCCCAAAACCCCCGCATCTGCCGTACCGTAGAGAGAAGCGCTATCGTAACAGGGATTTGCACTCCCCACCCGATCGAGCACTAAACTACGCCATGACTCGCTAAAAACTTCCCCCGCCGTTACTAACTTGATCCCATATCCCCCCCACTCTATACCCTCAGCTATTCCAGTATCGATCGCATCCTTAAGGAAAGGCGGATATCCCAACAGCACCACTTGCTCAAAATTGGGGGCCAACTGAGGTATGACTCGCAAAATTTCCCTTTTATTATTGCCAGGAGTAATTAAAGTTATCGGATAACCCTTACTAGCGAGATAGCGACAGCAGCTAGTGGTGAACATTCCTCCCACCCAAGTTCCCAAGGTAAAGCAAACCACCGCCAAGGTCGAACGGGTATCAGCAGAGAAGCTATCGTGAAAGATCTGTTCAAATCTGGTGGCAATGTCCAATTCGTCAGTCACAAAGCGCGGCCAAAAGGTTGGCTGACCTGTGGACCCCGAGGATACAGCGATCAGATCGCAGCTTGACAACTGTCCGTGACGAGTCAACTCCCCTAGAGAGTAACGGGAATGGTAATTTTGTTTAGTTACCAGGGGCAGCTTTTGGAAATCGGCAAAAGTTTGGATACGATCGGGATTGATACCCGCTTCCTGGAGAAAAGCCTGGTAAGCTGGCACCGAGGCCACCACCCGATGAAATAATCGCACCACCGCCGACTCTGGAGACTGACTCTGACATCTTAACAGCTGCCCCTCTAGGGAGGTATTCATAAATGCGGCCAATGCATCTGCTGCCCGTTGACGTTGTGCTAACTGCATGTTTACCACCTTCAATACTTCTGTCGTCAATCCTACAGAATTAATCTTACAACAGTATTGGAAACCGCTACTCTGAGTAATTACTCGGATCTCAATACTGGTTTTGCACGACGGCTGGGACAAATCTCACTAACATAAGCTGAACCTCTTAGAAGTCATTGCGAGGGGGGGGGGGCATAGAAGTGGCTGCTATCGCCAGTTAAAGCCCTAGAGGCCATTGCCCTTAGCTGCACCTAATTTGAGCGCGATCGCTGACACTACTCGGCAGCATAAAAATTGGTTTGTAAATTTTGAAGAAAGAATTTTAAATTTTGAATTGATTAGTAGTTGCGGTTTGCACTCCCTCTGTGATATGCTGCTGCTATAATCGCAATAGTTGAATTATGTTTAGGGGTTTGTAGTAAACACTTTAGTGTTTGCTCGGGGTTTGTAGTAAACACTAAAGTGTTTGCTCGGGGTTTGTAGTAAACACTAAAGTGTTTGCTCGGGGTTTGTAGTAAACACTTTAGTGTTTGCTCGGGGTTTGTAGTAAACACTTTAGTGTTTGCTGGAGATCTCCCAGAGTATTTTCCCGATCGGGTTGAGGCGGCAACGGCAAAATTTTGATTTTGCGTTGCACATTTTGCCCTTTTTTGCACATAACTGAAAATGGCTTTTAGTCTAAGTTTGAGAGTTCTGCAACTATCTCCATCGTCCCGTTATTGTGCAACAAAATTTTACCCAGCATAACCCAACTACTTTTGACCGCACCCCCTCGCTCCGGACAAGTTATTAACCGAGAGGTATTGACTCGGATATGATATCAGCTGACTGCTTTCCCGGCAAAATCAGTACTTTTACCGAGTTCACAAACGGGAATTATGGTAATCTGGAAATAGGGTGCATATAACAAGCAAATTGAACAAACGGTTAGTAACAAATACTCATATTACCGCGATATTGTGACATGCCTAAGAAGCAGCGCCAAACCCATCTCCTGATTATTAACTCCGACCAGGGCAGCAATAAATATGTGTTAGAGGACCTGGACCTATACTCCATAGGCAGACACTCTAGCTGCGATATCCGACTGCTATCAAGGTTTGTCTCCCGCCGACATGCTACCCTGGAACGGCACGAACGCACCGATGGTACTTACTATTACCAGATTATCGATGGCAACAATGGGAAACCCAGTGTCAATGGACTGATGATTAATGGCCGGAAACGGCAAACTCATATTCTCCAAAACAATGATGAAATTATCTTCGGTCCCGGGGTGGCGATCGCCTATACTATCATCGGTGAGGAGAGCGACCAGTTTGACATTACCTTGATTATGATGATGGAGGAGAAAATGGCAAAGGTATAACCGGAAACTCCGATGGATGTTGGGTGCATCTGCTTTTCGATCAATTGTGAATTATTAATTGTGAATTGCTAATTTTGAGCAACTACTAACAACTGACCGCTGATAAGGACTAAAGTCCTGACTACGAACCCCCGATTAAATGTCGTAGGATTGCAATAGGGCTTCAATCTCATTCCCATCACGAGTCCCATCACTGCCCAGCAGACCGTTAACTAAAGCGTTGCCTCTAACGGGACTTAAACAAAATTTAAGCCCACACATCGCCGAAACTCGCTTGATGAGCGGCAAATACGTCAACCCTTCGGCCCTTCGGCCCCGGGCCCCCTCCGCTGCGAGGAGAGGGGCATATAATCTAGCCCGCGCAGGCGGCCCCTGAGCGTTAGCTGAAGGGCGGGCTTTGTTCCTGTAACGGAACGGGGCACAGCTTATCTGGTGATGGAATTAATAGCCGGCCAGACCCTGGGGCAAGTCTTAGACGCCCAACCTGGCAAAGTTTTGCCCCCGACAAGGGTGGCGGAAATTATGGAAGCCCTGGTGGGTGCTTTGGAAGTTGTTCACCAAGCGGGAGTCTATCATCTGGACCTGAAGCCGGACAATATCTTGCTGACTCGGACAGGACGGGTAGTGTTAGTAGACTTCGGGGCGGCGAAGCAAGAAACGGGTATGACTCGCACTCAGAGTACGCGGGCGTTTACGGAGGCATATGCGCCACCGGAAATGATCGCCAGAAAGTCCGTAGGGGCCGAAAGCGATATTTTTGAACTGGGGATGATGCTGCATGAAATGATTGCGGGGACGCTGCCGGAACCAGCATTGAGTCGGATGATGGGGACAAACTGGCAACCTTCTTTGGCAGAACCCTGGCAGAGTTTGGTGGAAAAAGCCTTGCCTTTGGAGAAGGAAGAACGCCCTAGCGAGGTGGGGGAATGGTGGAGTGATGCGGTGTCTGGGAAGACTGGACCTTCGCCTGCGCCAACAATACCTTCGCCATCTCCAACAGGGTCTTCGCCTGCGCCAACAATATCTTCGCCACCGCCAAGAGTGTTTTCCTCTGGGGATGTAAGAACATTGCGAGGCTATTTTGTCTTGCCAGAACTGAAAGCACAGGGGATGGTGCGGGGACTGGGGCGCGGAAAGATAGCGAATATGATTCCTCTGAATGATGATTTAGTAGTAGTCTGTGCTGGGGGTGGCGCGGGATTGTTCGATCTCAGTAGTGGCGAGGCGCTGTGGGAGATAGACTGTCCTGCCTGGTGTGGCGCTGTCAGTGCTGATGGTAAGCTTCGCTGCGCGTTAGCGCTAGCATTCGGGAAGGTAATTTGTCGATTTATCTGAGATCTTGCACCATTCTCGATTAGCCTCATGGCCCGCCGTGGGTTAAAACCCACCAGGCGGGAGCCAATCCGGATCTCTTGGGCCCTGAACAATATCTTACAATTTGTTAGACTTTTATCGGGAATTGTCAGTCTTGATAATGTATGCTTATATATCAAACCATAGTCAAACTAGAATAAGACAATGGCAACATCTCAGTCCGTAACCCTCAAATTGACTTTACCCGAATTTGATGAAAGTCATCAGAAAACTTATCTAGAACATCAGAGTTATCAGCAATTTCAGTCCCAATCCATTTCCTTTAAGCAGTTCAGTCAGTTTTTAAGCTGTCTGCTCTTTATGAAGCTAGATGATTATCCTTTGCCAAAATATCAATATCCTTCCGCCGGAAATCTCTATCCCGTACAGACCTATTTATTTATTAAACCTAAGGGGATAGAAGGGGTAGAAGCAGGTATTTACTACTACCATCCTGCCGACCATCGTTTATTGCTATTAAGTAGCCAAACTAGCCTAAACGGCGAGGTTTATATGGGGAATCAAACAATTTTTGATCGGTCAGCATTCTCGTTGTTCTTAATAGGAGAAATGAAGGCGATTACCCCTATGTATGGGAAATTTGCCAGGGATTTTAGTCTCATAGAAGCGGGACACATTGGTCAGTTGTTGATGAAAGCAGCGCCTCAGCAAGAAATAGGGCTTTATCCTATAGATTCCCTTTTATTTGATGAACTGCGCGATCAATTTAAGCTCGAATCAAGTCAGATTTTGCTCTCCAGTTTCTTGGGGGGTAAAATCGGTTAAATCGGATTGATTGGAAACCTTAATGCGATTCGTTCCCAAGGGAAATCCAACGGCGCGGTCAAAAGAATTGATAGAGCCGTACCCTTTTGGCAATTCCTCTATCCAGGCTCTAACTCCCAGGGGGCGCCGGTAGTCACCGGGCCGCCTCTTGCTCGTAAATGGTCGCCTCTGCCAAGGTCTCAATCCACACCGTCGCACGCTCCGAGAACCCTCCGCTGCAACTGTGAGGCTTTGCCGGTCTATAGTCCGTGCCGTGTCTCCTGGGTAGTACGAATAGTGCTCCCAGGAGACACGGCGAATCTCCGCTTCATGGCCTTTAGCTAGATTCTGCGTCCCCCGCTTCACCGATACTACCGGTTTTTCTGTTTCGATGTCTCCGGAGAGCGCTAATCGCACTACTCCGGAGACTTCGCCCCCTGAATGGGACCTTGCTTGAATAGCAGCCTGACTCGAAGAAGCGGAAATGCTTAAAAGAGCCGCTGCTTCTGTGGTGCCGATAAACATAATTCAACTATTGTGCTTATAACAACAGCCGATCGCGGGAGAAGCGCAAATGGCAACTACTCTAAGAAAAAAATATTTAAATATGAGTCGCACCGCTGTTCCCCAGCTAGCTGCGATCGCGCTTCGTTGCTAGCCAGCCGTTCAAACCCCCGGGTTCCTTGTGGCGGGAGCCAGGGAACGAGTTATCGAGGCTCCGCCTCTAGTTGAGAATGGTGCAAGATATGAGTTGAAACCGACTAGAAAAATTGTAGCATTGGGGGCGGCAATCTGCATAATCGGGCGATCTGGATTTAGGCGTTGCACAATTACGGGATGATTTAAATAGGTACCGGTACAGAATTATAACGTAGATAGTGCAATAATAACTTAATTGAAAGCCTCAACATTTCTTCCGACTTTGAGTAACATAATGTTTTTCTTTTTAATCGAGCTAGATAATGTCTTAATCGACAATTTTCACATTCAACACGGGTCATGTAGGTTTTGCTGACTATATGGTCAATATATTCAATAAACATTGGATAAACAGGCCATCCATCAGTAACGTCTAAAAAGCATTGCCAACATTTTCTAATATCCCACATAGGCTTAAAAGTTTCTGCAGAACGATCGCCTAATACCCATGTTATAATCCCTGGCTTGAAATGATTTACGACTGTCCATAGCCACTTTTTATTCTTTTTTTCATTGACATAAGTATGCAACTCGTCAATTTCTGCAACCTCCGGAATATCGTAGTTTTCAGGGATTGACGGTAATTCTTTAGCTGCCTGTTTTACCCAATCAATTTGAGTATTATGGCTGACACCAGTTATCCTTTCAATACCTCGAAATCCATTGCCATTAACGTACATTGTCAAACAATTTTTCTTGACATCTTCTGAATAACCGCGCGGATAATAATGTTCGAGAAACTGGCGACGACAATCCTTACAAATTAAATTCTGTTTGCCGCGTCTGTGACCATTTTTATTGATGTTTTCAGAACCACATCTGGGACATTTCATGTTCGACTCCTTTAGCTAATTCTTTCGCCTTACTATCCATGATAACACATATTATGACTAGGTCGAAAACAAACATCATACTATACATAAATTCTGACTGTAAAATTGCAGATTATCATAATCTGCAATAACCCATCATCCCGAAAATGTGCAACGCCTGGATTTATTCTACCCCGCCCGCAGGGCGTAAAATCGCGCGATGCCATCAACCCGGTAAGAGAGCGCAGCCCGGTTTCTTATACCCTTCCGCGATGCCATCAACCCGGTTTCTTGTACCCCCAAGCAAGGCATAATCAGAGGGAGGGTTAATCTAATCTAATCAGAAGATGAATTTGAACCTAGAGATATTATCCGATTCATGGGACTGTCAAGCAGAGAAAATAGGTAATTCTCTCATCCTGCATGGGGACTGTTTCCAATGGTTTCCTCAAGTCCCGGAAAATAGCATTCATGCAGTAGTGACCGATCCGCCCTATGGCTTAAAAGAGTATGATATCGAGCAAATAGTCAAGAGGGAAAACTGCAATGGAGGGGTCTGGAGAATTCCTCCTGCCTTTGACGGACATAAACGGGCACCCCTGCCACGATTTACTGCTCTCACCCAGAAAGAAAGAGCAAAATGCCATGACTTTTTTGTAGAATGGGCTCAGCTAGTATTGCGGGTAATGCGCCCTGGAGGTCACCTATTTATTGCTAGTAATGCCTTTCTGTCTCAACTGGTATTTTCGGCTCTCGTTGCTGGCGGGTGGGAGTTTCGCGGGGAGTTAATTCGCCTGGTGCGAACCCTGCGCGGAGGCGATCGGCCCAAAAATGCGGAGCAAGAATTTCCCGATGTGTCGTCTCTACCCAGAGGATGTTACGAACCCTGGGGAATCTTGCGCAAACCAATGCCGTCAGGGATGAAAGTCAGCGACTGTCTGCGGCAATTTCAAACTGGAGGTTTGAGAAGAACGCCTGATGGCAACCCATTTAATGATGTCATCTTCAGCGAACGAACTCCCAAGCAAGAACGGGAAATTGCCAAGCATCCCAGTCTCAAACCCCAGTCATTTTTGCGCCAGGTAGTCCATGCAGCGCTGCCACTCGGTGAAGGAATTATTCTTGACCCCTTTATGGGTTCGGGTTCCACTGTAGCTGCTGCGATATCTGTGGGGGTTTGCTGTATTGGCATTGAGCGCTATGAAGAGTATTATAATATGAGTCGCTCTGCTATTCCAAAATTAGCTGCGATCTCTCCGAACGCGGAAAGTCCTAAGCAAAAAACTGCAACTAAGGAAATAGAAGTGCAGCAGTTAACGCTATGGTAGGTTAGGTGCTTGATAAATCCAGTTAGCCATCATTTTCTGATAGCCAGAATTATTCACGCTAGCAGTAATGGTGCGCCGACTGGTAGCAGAACGACCGGAAAAAGACCAATCCTGCTGGGTGAGTGCAGCGCCAACTACTCGCAGGAAACGAAATGGTTTGGGTGAAATGTTCTTAGCAGCATCGCTAGAACGGTTGCTATCAAACATAAATACCATCAACCAGGTCTCTTCGGGATTGTGACCTTGCCATCCCCTCATGTAGCGGGAAGCTTTAACCTCAATTCCTGCACTGGTGTGCTGCACGGCATTATTGGGGAATACTCCAGCAGGAATTAGGTCGGGATGTCCGTTATGATATTGATTCTTCACCAGACTGGAACAATACTTGGGAATGCTTATAATCATAAATTCACTCACTATACTGCTGAAGTTAGCTGGCGTAATCATAGACTCCAGACGTTCTATTTCTTTTCCATGCAGTTGTTGATTGATAAAACCGAGAAAGTCAATAAAGTCGTTCATCGCTAGCTGAATGTGCTGCGCAGTACAGTCATAAGGCAGATCCGCTTTCGGGTTGAAGTCGCTAGCAGCAATAGGGTGAGGTTGGCAGGCGATCGCCTCCAAGCTTTGATTCATTTGTATACATCGAGGATAATCATCAATATTCTATCACTTAACTGTCCCAAAGCCCTTGAGAAAAAATGCCCGATCGGGAAATCGGCATTGTGAGGTATTTTCGCTTCAACGAAGCGAAAGTTTGAACGACAGGCGGCGGGCTAACAACAAAGCCCGATCGCCAACCTTCTTAGCATTCAAATCTTTTGCTGTATCCGGTGCCTAGTTCCCATCTTCTGGCGAGATTAAAGTCAAAGCCCGATCGATAATGTCTTCTTGGTTAACCATATCTTCTATAGTTTCTGGATCGTATTCTCCTGATGCCACCTCTAAAGCAGCTTCACCTATCGCATTGGGATAAGCTGATTCTAACACTAAACGTAACTCTAAAGGTGGCAAGTAATAACCTCCTGCTTTACGCCGTTTGTTCTTCTCTCGAATCCCCCCCACTGAATTCCTAATAGATACATCCCAAGAATGAGTCGTGCGATTTTCAACCTGCTGTTTAATCAAATGCAACAGGAGAATTATAGCATAACTGCGAATGGTATTGATGATGTTTTTTCTCCTCATCGGGAGGAGAGATTAATGTCAAGGCATTCTTGATAATTTCTTGTTTATCGATCGCTTTTTCCAATTCTGCAGTTTCGTATTGGCCTTCAGCCACTTCCAGAGAAGCTTGATCGATCGCCATAGGATAGGCAGTTTCTAGAACTTGCCGTAACTCTTCTGAACTGAGATAATACCCTTCCATCTGATAGCGCTTATTTCGCTGCTGAATTTCCCGAACGCTATTTCTAATATAGACATCCCAGGAACGAGTCGTGCGATTTTCGGCTTGCTGTTTAATCATATAGCAGCATAATATTAGCATAGCTGCGCAGACTATTAAATTTGTCGTCGCGACTCATTTCTTCCAGTTCTTCGACCAGCAGTAATGCGCCGGAGATATCTCCTTGCAACAGTCTGTATTTGAGATTCAACAATTCTTCCATAACGATTTCCCTCTCAGGCTATTGATATTGTATCATCAAGAATGTCAAGGAATGATAATTACCTTAATTTGCTCTTTTTCTGCCAGCAGCGCATCCCGGAGCTTCGACGCCAGGAGAAGCGGAGAGGAGAGCACTCGCCAGCATTCGCTGTTCTCCTATCCATTCGTCGAAGTCTAATATATGCTGAAATTCATCATTGTTAAACCGATGCAGAAACTCCGCTGTGTCCCCCGGGAGCTTTCGGTATCCCCTGGGTAGTGCGAATAGCGCTCCCAGGGGATACCGAACTCGCACTACCCGAGGGACACAGGCCGTTGATAACTGATATTTAGCTTCAAATTCCTGGAGGCGCTTTTGAGTTTGCCGGATGCCCTCTTCGGTCGATCGCAATGCCGCTGCCAGGGCCCCGGAGACCAGGGGTTTTAAACTACCTGGATACTTGGAGATCAGCAGAAGTTCTTCCATGTTCTAGAATGAATGATTACAACCAACGCTATCTAGATTTTAATTATAGCCCCATAGGTGTCAGGTGGGCGGTGCCTGCTCTCCTCTCCGCCTTCGCTAATGCGCTCAGGCTAGCGCTGCGATCGGGATGCGCTCGGTCGAGCGAAACATGAAAGGTGAGCACCGCCCACTTGTTTATTGGTACCGATCTATTGATGGCATTCTCAAATATTAGGGATATGCCTTACTCGGAAAACTGCTGGACAACTTCAACAGTGATTGAGAGCGCTTCTGCTACTTGCTCGGTGCTCAAACCGAGAGCCAATAATCGAGGAATTGCCTCCTGTTGTGACTGTTCAGCTTTTTGAGCCCGTGCCCGTTCTTGTTCGGCCCGTGCCCGTTCTTGTTCGGCCCGTGCCCGTTCTTGTTCAGCCCGTGCCTGTTGTTGTTCGGCACGTTGGCGCTCCAGTTCGGCACGTTGGCGCTCCAGTTCGGCACGTTGGCGCTCCAGTTCGGCTCGCTCATTGCCTAGGGGTAACAGATTTCCCCGATCGTCCCACCACCGCATCCACGGCTGATTTTGATTCAGATAGACGCCATGCCATACTCCCAGCTCTACTCCTAAAGGTGGTATGGGATAATGTCCTCGTTCATTGGGTACTTGTCGAAGGTAAGTCCCTCCTTGCAAATGGTAAAATTCCAATGTGCCATTTTTGACAATATATATCCCGTAGTAGGGAATGGAGATCATTTGCTCGTAAACCCAGAATTTTCCCGGTTTGATTACTGTCCCATCTTCTTCGAGCGACATGGGCGTGTTGTCCCGTTCCGGTTTCCCATTACTACTGGCAAACTCTAAGGCTACTAAGGGTCTTACCTGTTCTTTCCAGAGGACATAGGAACGCCGAATCTCTTTTTCTAATCTGGGAGGCACTCCTGGCACGTAAAACCAGTCTGGTGCTTCGGCACCGCTTTCTGGCGGATCCGTTTCTTTCCAGTATATGCCGCAGTCTTGTCCGATCGCGTATTGTCCGTCCGGGTGCAACTGCTCTAATATTGGCAAGAGGGAATCTGTGAGAATTATGCTTTGAGGATGTTCTTGGAAGTTTTTCACAAATGTACCGTCTGACTCTGGCAGTTGGGTGTGATCCGGTAGTAATTCCGGTTGTACTTTTTTGAATGTTGTCTGGACCATTTTCTTTTACTCTGTGTCAAAAGTGGATAGGGTTTCTCTCTCAAGATGTGGTAGGACAACATGCAGACAGCATAATGGTTTTCAGCCCGAGACTGCATACTGCTATACTATTCTATTCCATCCATTGCGAGTTCAGGCTCTATTGGTTGATTTTACAGCCCGAGCGCCGTTCCCATAGAGCGGCTCCCTCGCAGAAGACTGGGGAAATGCCGCTGCCAGGGCCCTCTCGACCAGGGGTCTTAAACTACCTGGATACTTGGATATCAGCAGAAGTTCTTCCATGTTCTCGAATGAATGATTACAACCAACGCTATCTGTATTTTAATTATAGCCCCATAGGTGTCAGGTGGGCGGTGCCTGCTCTCCTCTCCGCCTTCGCTAATGCGCTCAGGCTAGCGCTGCGATCGGGATGCGCTCGGTCGAGCGAAACATGAAAGGTGAGCACCGCCCACTTGTTTATTGGTACCGATCTATTGATGGCATTCTCAAATATTAGGGATATGCCTTACTCGGAAAACTGCTGGACAACTTCAACAGTGATTGAGAGCGCTTCTGCTACTTGCTCGGTGCTCAAACCGAGAGCCAATAATCGAGGAATTGCCTCCTGTTGTGACTGTTCAGCTTTTTGAGCCCGTGCCCGTTCTTGTTCGGCCCGTGCCCGTTCTTGTTCAGCCCGTGCCCGTTCTTGTTCAGCCCGTGCCTGTTCTTGTTCAGCCCGTGCCTGTTCTTGTTTGACCCGTTGGCGCTCTTGTTCGACCCGTTGACGCTCTTGTTCAGCCCGTGCCTGTTCTTGTTCGGCACGTTGGCGCTCCAGTTCGGCACGTTGGCGCTCCAGTTCGGCACGTTGGCGCTCCAGTTCGGCTCGCTCATTGCCTAGGGGTAACAGATTTCCCCGATCGTCCCACCACCGCATCCACGGCTGATTTTGATTCAGATAGACGCCATGCCATACTCCTAGCTCTACTCCTAAAGGTGGTATGGGATAATGTCCTCGTTCATTGGGTGCTTGTCGAAGGTAAGTCCCTCCTTGCAAATGGTAAAATTCCAATGTGCCATTTTTGACAATATATATCCCGTAGTAGGGAATGGAGATCATTTGCTCGTAAACCCAGAATTTTCCCGGTTTGATTACTGTCCCATCTTCTTCGAGCGACATGGGCGTGTTGTCCCGTTCCGGTTTCCCATTACCACTGGCAAACTCTAAGGCTACTAAGGGTCTTACCTGTTCTTTCCAGAGGACATAGGAACGCCGAATCTCTCTTTCTAATCTGGGAGGCACTCCTGGCACGTAAAACCAGTCTGGTGCTTCGGCACCGCTTTCTGGCGGCTCCGTTTCTTTCCAGTATATGCCGCAGTCTTGTCCGAGCGCGTATTGTCCGTCCGGGTGCAACTGCTCTAATATTGGCAAGAGGGAATCTGTGAGAATTATGCTTTGAGGATGTTCTTGGAAGTTTTTCACAAATGTACCGTCTGACTCTGGCAGTTGGGTGTGATCCGGTAGTAATTCCGGTTGTACTTTTTTGAATGTTGTCTGGACCATTTTCTTTTACTCTGTGTCAAAAGTGGATAGGGTTTCTCTCTCAATATGTGGTAGGACAACATGCAGACAGCATCAGGGTTTTCAGCCCGAGACTGCATACTGCTATATACTATTCTATTCCATCCATTGCGAGTTCAGGCTCTATTGGTTGATTTTACAGCCCGACCACCGTTCCAATAGGAGTGGCCCCCTCGCAGAAGACTGGGGAAATGCCGCCCAGACTTCCCCTCGTTTTGGATTTGGTTTAACATCAATAGGATTAGTCATTTTCCAAGTCCCAATCTTCTCCATCTAAAACAGAGAACTCTGTTAACTCTGGAGCGTGCAAGAAATCCATGGCTGCACATCGGCGGTTGCAGCTATAGATGCAGCTAGCAATTTGTGACGTTCTGCCACAGGTAGCCTCGCAATTTCTTGGAGAGATAGCTCTTCTCCTATGCTAGAGTCTGGTTGTTCCGTGGTCAAGCAGTTCGCCCCGGCCCCCAGATGCAGCAGGCCATGAAATCTCGCAGGAAATCAAGCAGCACAAAAATTATGATATGACTCTATGGCAAAGTCACGTGACCTTAACGCAAAGTCACGTGACTTTAACGCAGAGTCACGTGACCTTAACGCAGAGTCACGCGACTTTAACGCAGAGTCACGTGACCTTAACGCAGAGTCACGCGACTTTAACGCAGAGTCACGCGACTTTAACGCAGAGTCACGCGACTTTAACGCAGAGTCACGCGACTTTAACGCAGAGTCACGTGACTTTACAACAGAAGTACGTGACTTTATTGGCTCGTCACATGACTTTTACGCGGGGGTGGTCAAAACCCGTCGATCTAACATAGGCCCTCCCAGTCGCCGGAGGGAATCGGATGCAACTACTTTTGACCACACCCCAGCAAGCTTAATAATGTATGCTGAAATTCATCATTGTTAAATCGATGCAAAAACTCTGCTGTTGATAATTGATATTTAGCTTCAAATTCCTGGAGGCGCTTTTCCGTTTGCCGAATGCCCTCTTCCGTCGTTCGCAAGGCCGCTGCCAGGGCCCCCTCGACCAGCGGTCTTAAACTACCTGGATACTTGGATATCAGCAGAAGTTCTTCCATGTTCTCGAATGAATGATTACAACCAACGCTATCTAGATTTTAATTATAGCCTCATAGGTGAAGGTGAGCGGTGCCCACCCTACAATCTTAAGCTGTTCGGGATCGAGCTGTTCGCTTGCATCCATGTACAGGTGGAGGAGATCGCCAGCCTTCTCAGTTTTGATAATCAACAGAGATAACCAAGCCTGCTAGAAGTTCTCGAACAACTGCTTCGGAAACCTTTCCCAAACATCTCACGAACCTCTCAGTCGTAATGCTGCGCACTTGTAGAACATTGCCCGCAGAGTCGATATCTAAACCATTTTCATCAGTCCGCTTTATGGAAATCATGAAAGGACGATCTTGGAATTTCGGTTGCCATCTGGTGACAGGGATGATAATCCGCAGAGAGATGTTACTAAACAGTTCTGAACTGATTACCACAGCAGGGCGAGTTTTCTGCATCTCTTGTCCCCTGGTTGGATCGAGTTGTACCAATCAGACTTCCCCTCGTTTCGGATAAGGTTTAACATCAATAGGATTAGTCATTTTCCAAGTCCCAATCTTCTCCATCTAAAACCGAGAACTCTGTTAACTCTGGATCCTGCAAGAAATCCTCAGCGGTTGCAGCTATAGATGCAGCTAGCAATTTGTGACGTTCTGCCACAGGTAGCCTCGCAATTTCTTGGAGAGATAGCTTTTCTCCTATGCTAGAGTCTGGTTGTTCCCGAGTCAACTGTACTTTCTGCTTGACCTTTTGCCGCAGAAATTCCACAAAGTCTAGTACCTCCTGTTGCTTCTCAGGCGGCAGGACTCCCATATTCTCTAGTACAGCTTGCTTAATGTCGATTACTTGTGGGCAGGTCATGGGATTTATTTTCCTTTACTCACTATAACATCGATCGAGTCTTGCCCTCAACCGGGTTTCTATTGCGTTCGTTAACGTTAGATCGAAGGTTTTGACGATCTATCTATATTTTAATTATAGCCCCATAGAGGTGGGCGGTGCCCACCCTACAATCTAGCCCCTGCGCAGCGGAGGGGGCCCGGAGCGTGGGCTTTGTTCCTGTAGCCGGACCCCTCGTTCCCACGGCTCCGCCTGGGAACGGGTTCGGGCGTGGTCGGAGGAATGCACCCAATATTAAGCGCTAAAATATTTAGCAACGGGGTGATAAGTGACGATCGCGGTAGTAGACTGTTCGGGATACAGTTGTTCGCTTGCATCCATGTACAGACCGATGCGATCGCTTGCCAAGAGGTCCAACTGCTTGTACTGGTCCTGCATATTCGGACAGGCAGGATAGCCAAAACTATAGCGCGAACCTTGATAATGCTGCTGCAACATTTCCCGAATGTTATCGGGTTCTTCACTGCCAAACCCTAACTCGCAGCGAATTTTCCCATGCAACCATTCCGCGATCGCCTCTGCGGTCTGGACTGCCATGCCGTGGAAATAGAGATAATCAGTATAGAGGTCTTCAGCAAATAGCTTTTGGGCAAACTCGGTAGCAACTTCTCCCACAGTCACGGCATGCATGGGCCAAACATCAACCCGCATTTTCCCATTTTCCACAGCTAACTCCTTGGGCAAAAAGAAATCAGCAATGCACAGACGGCGCAGGGACTTCTGCCGGGGAAACTCAAAGGTCTGGATGGGTTGGGCATCCGAGGCAATGTATTGTCCTTCGATGACCGCCTGGGGATCGTAGACTAACAGGGAATTACCCTCTGCCAGACAGGGGAAATATCCGTAAACTGCCTGGGGATGCAACAGGTTTTGGTCGATAATCCGCTGCTTCCACTCCGAAAGAATCGGGTAAACCTTTTCTTGCAGAAACTCATCGTACTCTTCCCGGGACTGTTCCTTCGGTTTGCGGAATTGCCATTGCCCTGCCATCAATGCTTGCAAGTCCAAATACCAGAATACCTCTTCTAGGGAGATATCCTCTGGTTGCAATACTTTCGTTCCCCAGAAAGGTGGCGTCGGACGTTCTATATCTACCGCTACTGCCTCGGAACGCTGGGTATCTATCTCTACAGGTGAGACATCGCCCTTACTCTCCTCTTTTGGGACTGGAAGAGACGCGACCTTACCATTTCCGTTTCCATCTCCATCGAATTCGTCCAAAAATCCCTGGATGTCGTCCCAATTTCCTGCCACTTTCGCGGGCATCAGTTTATCCATGAAGTGCAAGTCAGAAAAAGCATCCTTGCCGTAAATCACTTTCCCATTATAGGTGTTCTGGCAATCTTGATGGACAAACTTGGGCGTTAAGGCGGCACCCCCCAGAATCACTGGTACGGTGATGCCCCGCTGGTTGAACACTTCCAAGTTATCCTTCATAAAGGCGGTAGACTTCACCAGCAAGCCACTCATGGCGATACAATCGGCTTTATGCTGTTCGTAGGCGGTGATAATGTTATCCACGGGCTGTTTAATTCCCAGGTTAATCACCCTGTAGCCGTTATTGGAGAGGATGATATCCACCAGGTTCTTGCCGATATCGTGGACATCCCCTTTCACCGTCGCGATGACAAAAGTTCCTTTAGCATTATCCCTCGCGTCGTCCTTTTCCATGAAGGGTTCCAGATAGGCCACCGCTGCTTTCATGGTTTCCGCTGATTGTAACACGAAGGGCAGTTGCATTTGTCCGGAACCGAACAATTCTCCCACGACTTTCATCCCGTCCAGCAGGAAGATGTTGATAATATCCAAGGGGGATGTTTCTCTAGCGCTTTTGCCAACTGTTCCTCTAAACCGATGCGTTCTCCGTCGATGATGTGCTGCTTCAGGCGTTCTTCTACTGGCAGGTTTTCGTCTACGCTGCGATCGCGTTTAGCGGTCTTGCCAGCAAACATGGTGGTCAGTTCTGCCAAGGGGTCGTAGGTGCAGATATCCCCGTCAAATGTGCGGCGATCGTAGATTAACTTGCGACAGACTTCTTGATGTTCGGGTTCAATTTTAGCCAGGGGCAAAATCTTGTTAGCGCTAACAATAGCACCATCTAACCCTGCTGCCATTGCTTCGTGCAGAAACATGGAATTCAACACGATCCGCGCTGCGGGGTTTAAGCCGAAGGACACGTTGGAGACTCCGAGTAAAATCTGACACCCTGGCAATTCTTCCCGAATGCGCCGAATCGCTTCTATCGTCGCTTTGCCGTTCTCCCTGTCCTCTTCTATACCCGTAGAAACAGGTAAAGCCAGAGTATCGAAGAATATTTCGTGGGCGGGGATGCCGTATTCCAAAGCTTGGTTGTAGGCCCGTTGCGCGATCGCGAATTTCTTCTCAGCAGTCCGGGCCATGCCATCTTCATCAATGGTGCCCACAACCACCCCGGCGCCATATTTCTTCGCCAGTTCCAAGACCTTAAAAAAGCGGGGTTCCCCATCTTCATAGTTAGTAGAATTGAGGATACATTTCCCCCCGGCAACCTTCAAACCCTCCTCCATCTTTTCCCATTCCGTCGAGTCCAGCATCAGAGGCAAAGTGACATTAGTCACGAGACGTCCTGCTAATTCATGCATGTCCCGTTCGCCGTCCCGTCCCACATAATCCACGTTCACATCCAGGACATGGGCACCTTCCTTGACCTGACTTTTGGCCAGGGAAACCAACCCATCCCAGTCTTCGGCATTTAACATATTGCGGCATTTTTTGGAACCACTGGCATTCAGCCGTTCCCCCACAATCAGGAAAGAGTTATCCTGATCGTAAGCTTGGGTACTATATATGGATGCCGCTGCTGGTTCAAACTGGGGATGGCGTGCTTTGGGCTTGAGGGTAGCAGCAATTTCTGCTAATTGTTGAATGTGGTCGGGGCGAGTGCCGCAACAACCACCAATCACCTGCACTCCCCAATCTTCCACAAATTTGTGCAAGGCCATCCGCAATTCCATGGGCGTCAGTTTATAATGGGCATGGCCGCCGATGTTTTCCGGTAAACCCGCATTGGGAATACAGGATACCACAAAGGGAGAATGTTCGCACAGGTATTTGATGTGGTCTGCCATCAAGTCTGGACCTGTGGCACAGTTGAGACCCATGATGTCAATGGGGTATGGTTGCAGAATTGTTAAGGCCGCCTCAATTTCCGATCCTACCAGCATGGTGCCGAAATTTTCAATGGTGACCGAGACCATCAGGGGCAGGCGCGATCCTTTTTTCTCAAATACTTCGGAGACTGCATTCAACGCCGCTTTAATTTGCAAAACATCTTGACAGGTTTCGATAATCAACAAGTCCGCGCCGCCATCGTAGAGTCCTTCCGCCTGTTCCACGTAAGCAGTCCGGAGAGTATCAAAATCAATATGTCCCAGGGTGGGAAGCTTCGTACCCGGTCCCATAGATCCGGCCACAAAGCGGGGTTTTTCCGGGGTCGAGAATTCTGCTGTGACTTTCTTTGCCAGTTGGGCAGCAGTTTTATTGAGATAATAGGCTTTATCTGCCAAGTCATATTCTGCCAGCACGATCGACGTATTGCCAAAGGTATCGGTCTCGATCACATCTGCACCCGCCGCCAGGAAGTCCCGATGCACCTTGGCGATCGCCTCTGGTAAGGTATGGACGAGGTACTCGTTACAGCCTTCGTATTCCGGGCCACCGAAGTCAGCTGCGGTCAGGTTTTGGGATTGGATGTTGGTTCCCATCGCCCCATCGAAGACGATTACGGGGCGATCGGGACTGTGGAGATGTTTCAAAAAGGGACTGTTCATGGATACTCCGATCTCACATTAAATCATCGTTAAGTTATAATATAATATAATATAATTCTGCCAGATAGAGGAGCGATGCAATGGAGTCTGTAATGATGCCCGGATGCGTGAGATCCGCAGATACTTCGGTCCTGCGCTTGACCGCAACTGAAGCGAGAGATAACTTGGCCCAGACGGTTAACCGCGTGGTCTCCGGCGATCGGTCTGCGGACGGCCCGAAAAATCGGCAAGTGATTTTGAGCCAAGACGGGAAGGACGTAGCAGCTATCATCCATATAGAGGAATTTTGGCTGCTAGAGAATTTGATCGAACAGTTGGAAGACGATTTTTATGCAGAGGAGGCTGATAAAATTTTGGCCCAGACGAAACCTGAAGACTATATTCCCTATGAGCAAGTCAGAAAAGAACTCGGGTTGGAGTAATGGATGAAGATAACAATTACAGTATAATTTTCTCTTCCCAGGCTCGACGGTCGTTGAGATCCCTTCCCTCGAACATTAGACAACGCATCAATGCTCAAATTATGGCTTTGGCAGAGGATCCGCGTCCGCCAGGAACTAGAGCAATGCAAGGTCGTAATCGGGGGCTTTTGCGGCTGCGAGTGGGAGATTATCGGGTAATTTACCGAGTCGATGATGACCAGATTATGGTAGTTATTGTACAAGTTGGACATCGCAGCAAAATCTATCGCCGCAGATAATCATGTCCGCAGGAAGATCGCCTTTCTGGGGACAACATAAATGGCAGGCGAGCGCAGATAATTAAAGTTGAACAAAGGAGCAAGACAATGGAACATGTAATGATGTCCGGATGCGTGAGACCGGAAGATAGTTCGGTCCTGCGCATGACCACAACGGAAACGATAGATAATTTTGCCGAGACCGTTAACCGCGTGGCCGACGGCGAAAATCAAGTGATTTTGAACCAAGATGGCAAGGACGTAGCCGCGATCGTCAATATAGAGGAATATTTGCTGCTGGCGCGCGTGATGGAAAAGTTTTCAGATAGAATAGATTTAGAAGCTATCCGTGCTGGTAAAAAAGAAGCCGCACCCAAGATTACAGTGGCAGAACTGAAGGAAGCGCTTGGTTTATAAGGTGCTAAGGTGACTTACACTAAAACAGGCGATCGCCGCCAATGCAAGTTGAACAAAGGAGCAAGACAATGGAACATGTAATGATGCCTGGATGTGTGACACCGGAAGATAGTGAGGTCACGACGGCAGTGATGCTAGAAGGAACGCGCTTTATTTTACAGGAATCAGGGACGGATGTAGGGGCGATCGTCCCCGATAGGGAGTTTGAAAAGCTATGTAACCTGATGGATAAACTCAAACCTTCTCAGTACAGTCCCGAAGAGGAAGCATATTACGAGGACGATATAGCCATCCACTGCATGTACCCTGATGATATCATCGCCGCCTTTGATGATATTATAGCAGCAGTGCGGTACGAAAACGAAGTTTTTGGTATACTGCCGATTGAGAACATGGGAGGCCAAGAGGTAGATATCTTTATGCCGGTACGATAATCATGTCGTGCGATCGCTTCTGGGTGCCAGAATATTTATTTGTCAAGTAGAGACAGTAGTGATTAACTAATGACTGTGCCGACAGCAACAATCAGAGAATCGCGAACTGTGTTAACAGGTGTCAGTTGGCAAACCTTTAAGGCATTGCTGGCAGAGATTGGAGAAGACCGGAATTGTAGAATTGCTTACGATCGAGGAACATTAGAGATTATGACTCCCTATGCAGGACATGAAGAACCAGTAGCACTGATAGAACATTTTATCACAGCAGTTGCAGATGAACTGGGTATAGAAGTCAGACAACTCGGTTCCCTGACTCTGGAACGATCGGACTTAACCCGGATGGTAGAACCAGATACTTGTTTCTACATTCAGAATGAATCTTTGGTCAGAGGTAAGGCAGAAATAGACTTAAATATTGACCCGCCACCAGACCTGGTAGTAGAGTCGGACTACACGAGATATTCTCTGAACAAATTGGAAATATATGCATCCCTCGGTGTTCCAGAATTCTGGAGATATCGCCGGTCAACTCTGCAAGTTTATCAGCTAATCGCGGGGAAATACGAACAGAGCGATCGCAGTTTAGCTTTTCCGTTCTTCCCGATCGCCGAAGCACCAGAATTTATCGCCCAAAGTCAAACCATTGGCCAGCGAATGGCTACACGCTATCGCTCCCGTGAGGGATACGGCAGTACGTTTATTTCGCCAACGCCTTCAATAAATTTTACAAGAGTGAGGAGCGTCAAGTAGGCGAATTATGTTATCGTCAAGTAGAGACATAAGTTATTAACATATGACTGTGCTAACAGCAACCAAACCAGCGAGTGTTCAAGAGCAATTTACCTCAGAGTCCAGAGTCCTGTTAAGAGGTGTCAGTTGGCAAACTTTTAAGGCATTGGTGGCAGATATCGGAGAAGACCGGAATTGTAGAATTGCTTACGCAGATTTACCTTGGGCTTGCGGGTTCGTAGTAAGCACTGAAGTGCTTGCGGGTTCGTAGTAAGTAGAATAAGTGGCGCGGTTGTTCGCCAATACGGGCATCCGCAGATCGCCGGCGATCGGTCCGCGGACTTTCGTTTCCGGAGCACCCACCCATGTTGTGCGCAGGATGCGACACAACCGGGTGGGTGCTCCCGGAAACGACCGAAAAATCGAGGGGGAACTGCTGGGTATTATATCAGTGACTGATATTCTCACTAAGAGCAACTTCGTAGAGCAACCGAAAAGTGTAGTCCTGGAGCAAGAAATCGAAAAAGCGATCGCCGAGGCGCGGGCGATATGTACGGAGAAAAAGGAGAAATAAAGATAAGGTAAATGGCAGGCTCAAAACGAGTAACTAAATGTAGCATATGTACAATACCGACTCGTCCTAGGGGAGGAAATCAATGAGCAAGCTAACAGTAGACAAGGCGACAGAGAACGCGACGCCGGTGACGACCACGAGCAAGATGGCCCCAACCCGACAAACGGGGGCATTTGCCCTGATGGACAGCTTGAAGCGTCATGGAGTCAGACATATATTTGGCTATCCCGGGGGAGCGATCTTGCCGATATACGACGAAGTATACCGGGCGGAAGCGCGGGGCGATGTTCAACATATTCTGGTCAGACACGAACAAGGGGCGTCCCATGCAGCGGATGGCTACGCCCGGGCCACGGGGAAGGTGGGAGTCTGCTTTGCGACTTCAGGTCCGGGTGCCACGAATTTGGTAACGGGGATTGCGACAGCCCATATGGACTCGATACCTATGGTAGTAGTCACAGGTCAGGTGCCTCGGCCCGCCATTGGCTCTGATGCATTTCAGGAAACAGATATTTATGGCATTACTCTGCCCGTCGTCAAGCATTCCTATGTAGTGCGTCACGCCAAGGACATGGCCCAAATTGTGGCAGAGGCTTTTCACATTGCCAGCACCGGGCGTCCCGGGCCAGTATTGATTGACGTGCCCAAAGATGTGGGGTTAGAAGAATTTGACTACGTGCCCGTGGAACCGGGTACGGCTCGGCTGTCCGGGTATCGTCCCACAGTCAAAGGCAACCCTCGGCAGATCAACCAAGCGTTAAATTTAATCGGGCAAGCTAACTGTCCTTTGCTGTATGTCGGTGGCGGAGCGATCTCTGCTGGCGCTCATGCAGAAGTTTTGGAACTGGCAGAACATTTCCAAATACCAGTGACAACGACATTGATGGGTAAGGGTGCTTTTGATGAGAACCATCCTCTGTCCGTGGGGATGTTGGGAATGCACGGCACGGCCTATGCTAATTTTGCTGTCAGCGAGTGCGACTTGCTGATCGCTGTGGGGGCCAGGTTTGACGATCGGGTGACGGGTAAGTTAGATGAGTTCGCCTCCCATGCCAAAGTGATTCACATCGACATCGATCCGGCAGAGGTGGGCAAAAACCGCCCCCCCAAGTACCCATTGTGGGGGACGTGCGTCAGGTGTTAATTGATATGTTGCGTCGCACTCAGGAGTTGGGTCTGTCAGGAAAACCCGATCGGACCACTGAGTGGTTGAAACGGATCGATCGCTGGCGTTCGGATTATCCCTTAGTGGTGCCCCAATATGAAGATAGTCTGTCTCCCCAAGAGGCGATCGTGGAACTGGGGCGGCAAGCACCTAATGCTTATTACACTACAGATGTGGGTCAGCATCAGATGTGGGCAGCGCAATTTCTGAAGAATGGTCCCCGTCGGTGGATGTCCAGTTCTGGCCTAGGTACGATGGGTTACGGGATGCCAGCGGCGATGGGCGTGAAGGTGGCTTTGCCCGATGAAGAAGCGATCTGTGTGGCTGGGGATGCTAGTATCCTGATGAATATTCAGGAATTGGCAACCCTGGCACAGTATAACATCAAGATCAAAACTGTGATTATCAATAATGGCTGGCAGGGAATGGTGCGTCAGTGGCAGCAGACTTTCTTTGGAGAGCGTTACTCGGCTTCTAATATGGAAGCGGGAATGCCTGACTTTGTGATGCTGGCAAATGCTTTTGGTGTCAAAGGTATGGTGGTGCGGTCCCGAGAAGAGTTGCTTCTTGCGATCGCCGAAATGCTAGCCCACGACGGTCCCGTGTTGATGGATGTTCATGTCAGGAAGGATGAAAACTGCTATCCAATGGTAGCCCCGGGTAAGAACAATGCTCAAATGGTAGGTTTGCCCGAACCTCCCCAGTCAGAAGCAGCAGCGGATCTAATTTCTTGCCCCAGTTGCGGTGCCGAAAACCAGGTAACTAATAAGTTCTGCCCCGAGTGCGGTACTAAGCTGTAATAATTGTTCATGGGTGTGGTCATGCAGCGGGATCCCCCCCAAACCCCCCCTTGCAAAAGGGGGGCTTCAAATCACAACGAACAATGAACAATTCGTTCCGGAGATTATTTATGCGCCACCGTTCCGGAAAAATCGGACAATGCGGTTTTCCATTTGCGGACTGATAGGCGATCGCACTGGGGGATATGACATCGGGGGATTAAATTATTTTCTAGAATAGAGGACTTATTCAATGTTAGAAAGTGAGAATTTTTTTGTAGCAGAGGCTACTGTAGAAATAATAGATGAACTGACATATCTATTTGATGCCTATCGAGTATTTTACGAACAAAAGAGTGATTTAGAAGGTGCAAAGTTGTTCCTGCAAGAAAGATTAAAAGAGGATTCTGCTATTCTAGTTGCTGTCTATTCAAAAACTGAAAGGCTTGCTGGTTTTTGTCAGTTATTTCCTTCTTTAAGTTCTGTAAGTATGTGTGAAATATATATCCTCAACGATGTGTTTGTCTTGGAAGAATATCGTAGAAGCGGTGTCGGTTCACTTTTGATGGATGCCGCTGTTTCTTTTGCCCTTAATAGAGGTGTAAAACGTTTAAAGTTGCAAACTGCTTACGACAACCTCGCAGCTATGAGGCTTTACGAAAGATGCGGCTGGAAAAAAGGAGATTTTCACACATATAGTTTCACAAATGATTAGAGGGGTTGTACTATGTAGTTCGTAGTTATTATCAGTAGGGTGGGCAATGCCCACCTTACTGATTTATGTGCCACCGTTCCGGTAAAATCGGACAATGCGGTTTTTCCTTTCGGGACTGACAGGCGATCGCTCGTGAATGTAGTCGCTCACGACATCGACTAGCATATAACCGGTATCCTGCTGATTATTACCTTGGGTGAAGATGCTGTAACCATCCCCACCTTTGAGGAGGAAATCGTTAGTAACGACGCGGTAAGTTGCCTCGGTTTGGAGGGGTGCAAATGTGCCATCTTGCTGTTGGACTTGGATCTGGACGATGCGATCGCCCGCAGGTGCATGAGGGTTCCAGACAAACTGCAACCCTGCAACTTGGGGAAAACTCCCCATGGCTAATTCTACCTGACTGACTCCATGTTCTAAGGCGGCTTTGATTTGCTCTCCTGTCAAGTCCAGTCGGGCGATCGTATTACCAAAGGGTAGCATTTCCAAGACTTGCCCGACCGTCACTTGACCTGGGGGAATGCTGGTGCGGATCCCGCCGCTGTTGAGGATGGCAATTCGGCAACCGTCGGGGCGAGTTTTGGCTAGGATGGCATCGGCGACCAAATTGCCGAGATTTGTCTCACCACTGCGGAGACGCGCCCGATCGCCTTCCAGCAAGACCGAGGTCTGGCCCATTACCTGCTGTTGCAGTGTTTGCAGGGGTTCTGCATAGGTTACAAACTTAGCTTGGAATGCCGGATCTGGGGGAATGGTAGCATCAACAATATGGGGTTTTCCCGCCCAGTCAGTTAGCGTCCCCGCCCGATCGAAGGTCAAATGTAAATCGCCCAAATACTTGCCCCATTCCCAATCTGTTACGATCAATGCCGGGCTACCATCGGGGTTTTGGCCCGTACTGGGTAAGGATGAGTAGCGCCAGAGATATTGCCCAGAGGGGTATGGGTATGTCCGCCCACCACGACATCTATGCCATCTACCTGACGGGCCAATTCTAAATCCCTGGGGAAACCGATATGAGTCAGGGCAATAATTTTATTCACTCCTTGGGAGGTTAATTCTCGGACAGCTTGTTTGGCGGCCTGGATGTGGTTGGTGAAGCGAACACCCGCACCCGGGTTAGAGAGAATGGATGTTTCTTCAGTTGTCAGTCCGAAGATGCCGATTTTTTCACCCTTAAGCTTGAGGATAACCCAGGGTTTGATTTTCCCTGCCAGGGGCGAACTTTCATCTACTTCAATATTAGCTGAGACCGTGGGAAACTCAGCCCCGGCGATGAAATCAGCTAGCACTTGTGGTCCCCGATCGAATTCATGGTTGCCAATGGTAGCAGCATTGTATTGCATGGCATTGTAGAAGTCCAGGTCTGCCTGACCCAGATACTGGTTAAAATACAAAGTGCCTTGAAAGATGTCGCCAGCACTCAGCAGCAGTAGGGGTTCGTCAGTGCTAGCACTTTCCCGACGCAACTGGTTGACGAGGGTTTGCCGCTGGGCAATGCCACCCAGGGTAAGGGCACCCATTTTAACAGGTTGCAGATGTGCGTGGTGGTCATTTGTGTGTAGCAGCCGCAGGGATGTATGAAAGCTACTATTCCTATGGTGGCCAAAAAGGGGCGATCGGTTGTCTTATTCGCGATCGGGAAATGCGGCGGGGGGGATAAGAAACCAGGTTTGAGAGGATAACCCGTGTTTCTGGCATCGCGCGAGGGGGGGAAATAAATCCCGATCGCCCTTTCCCGACGCTTTATGTGTAAACCTTGGTAGGAATTTGGATATAGCGATCGGGTGATTCTGTTTGCTGGTGAATAGCGAAGAAAATTCGTTCAATTTCTTTCCTCACCGCTGCATCATAGTAAACCATCCCGCAATCTACACAAACTTCAACTGGAGTATTAGGAACTAGCAAATATTTACCTTGGTAGCTGTAAAGGTATTCTACTCTGCGTTCGGAATATTTTTTGCTGCCGCAGACATTACATTGCACTTCTCTCATGGGGTTTATCCTCTAGTTCTAGGGTTAATAAACTTTGGACGATCGGGAATGTAGACGGTAATAATTGCTACTTTTTCGCCACGCCGACAGTGTGAATCGGTAGATTACCGGCAAAACCTAATATTAGGCAACTTTCGCCTCTCCCAGTATCGGGATACTGCTCCAGGATTTCTCCGCTGATTAGTGATTCCTCAACCTGAGTGAAGGTTAGCCCATCAGCCTGCTGTGTCTCCCTGGGGATGCGAGTAGGCTTACAATAATATTCTGTAAGCTTACAAGCGCCTCATGTAGACTTGCAATAAAATCGTGTAAGTTTACAGATGTTTTATGTAAGCTTATAAACGTATAAATTAGCTTACAAAAGCTTGATACAAGTTTACAGTAGACAAATAAAAGTTTACATTTATCTAGGGTAAGCTTACACTGGCCGAGGGTAAGCTTACTTCGAGCGCCTCGCGAAGGCCATTACCAGGTAGAACCGGGTGGGGTGCGCTCACTTGTAGTTGATAGCTGGGTGCATCTGGTGATGCATGTAATAGATCCCGCCCAGGGGGGCGAAGGTTCCTGTAGCCGGGCCATGCACTGGTTCGGTCTGTGCGGGGCAGTTTGGTTTTCGGCTATTCGCGATCGGGGAATGCAGCGGGGGGGATAAGAAACCGGGTAAGGGAGGTCAAGGATGCGCCGGTTTTCCATCTGCAAGCCTTTGATCTCAGACTGCATCACGATGAAATCTTGACGCTGAGAGGCAATTTACTCCTTCATCTCTCGCATTTCTGAGATAATCAACTCAAACTTAGGCTGATATTAGTTTACCCTTTCTCTTAGGCTACTTACTGCCAACTTCAGGTCAAGGATTGCTTCCCTGTTTCTTTCAATCTTCGCCTCGATCCTGTCTTGTCTGTCCTCTACCCGATCCAATCGCTTTTCTGTCGTCATCTGCCGATCCCTCTCCTGACACTGATTTTTTCTCGATCTCTATTCTACTTTAACTTCTCACAATTGGCAACCCTGATCGCGCCAAATGCTTCTTTCCCTCACGACATGCTACAATTTTCCTAGTCGGTTTCAACTGAGATCTTGCACCATTGTCAATTAGTCAATTAGTCTCATGGCCCGCCGTGGGTTCAAACCCACGGGTAATAGCTAAAGTCGGTTGAAAACCGACTGAAAACCTTATAAAGAAAGCGTTTTATCCTCGTTCCCTGGCTCCGCCGGGGAACGGGCGACCCGAGGCTCCGCCTCTAGTTGCGAATGGTGCAAGATATGAGTTTCAACCGACTTCAGGCCGATCGCCCGCAGGTTTACTGATGGGGGAATAGAAGAAACATGGTAGAGGGCCTTGGGAGCAAACTAGGTAGGGGGCCTTGGTTTTCGGCTATTCGCGATCGGGGAATGGGGCGGGGGGTATAAGAAACCAGGTTTGAGAGGATAACCCGTGTTTCTGGCATCGCGAGAATCGAGTGCGAGCGGGCTTTTGGGTTAGCCCATCGAGGTTCAAATACCCTTTTCGCTTCGTTGTTAGCCCGCCTCTGGTTCAAACCAGAGCGTTACCAGGCGGGAGCCAGGTTTCGAGGCGCCAAGTCGGTTAAAACCGACTACAAATTTTATCTGTTAAGCTTTCATTTTTCGCGATTGTAGGGTGGGCACCGCCCACCTTTTCCGTGCGATCGCAGCTTCATGTTCAGATTATATGAGATTAAGGTGCCCGATGATTATATTTGTTTTCTTGATTCGCGATCGAGAAATGCGGCGGGGGGTATAAGAAACCAGGTTTGATTGGGAGCGGGCGATCGCCTACAATATTAGCAGTTTCTGTTCCGGGAGGCAGAGCCTCAGGGGTGCGTTCCCAGCCGGAGACTGGGAACGAGATAATTACAACTGCTGTCGAGGACAATTCATGGATAACACAGATCTAAACGAAGAAACTCTCAAAGATGCGATCGCCCGAGCAAGGGAAGCAGCCAGTATAGCAGATGCAAAAGAACCACGAGCAGAATCTGCTTACTATGACTGGGATGCTGGTAAAATCACCATTAATCTCAAGCATGGGACGAGTTTTAGCTTTCCCCCAGAAATAGCCCAAGGGCTTGCAGGCGCGTCCCCGAAGAGTTAGCAGAAGTAGAAGTCACCCCTTCTGGTACGGGGTTGCACTGGGAAAAGCTAGATGCGGACCTCAGCATTCCCTCTCTCTTGGCTGGAATTTATGGAAATAAAGCTTGGATGGCCCAAATTCAGAGCAAATGGGAAACCGCAGTCTCAGCAAGAAAAATAGCTTAATACCATTTTGTCAAAACAATGCTACAATTACTTTGAACATTTTTGAGAAAGAAAACCCTCTCAGATCTCTCAGATGGTATTATAATATTGAGTGCAACTGGTTCGTAGTAAGGACTTTAGTCCTTATCTGCCAACCTCCGGGCAGGCGAGACGCCCGCCCTACGTTTTTCCCGGGCAGGCGAGACGCCCGCCCTACGTTTTTATGAAAAATATGACTTTTTACATCGTGGATGTGTTTGCTATCGAGAAATCTACTGGCAATCAACTGGCCGTGTTTCTGGATGCGGGAGCAATATCTGATGCCGAAATGCAACAAATTGCTCTGGAAATGAATTATTCAGAAACTACATTCATCACCTCAAATGAAATGCGATCGGGGGGGGGATACGACGTGCGAATTTTCACCCCGAACAAGGAACTACCGTTTGCGGGTCATCCCACTTTAGGTACGGCCTTCATTATACAGCAAGCGTTGATTAAAAAGCCAGCTTCGCGAGTCAACTTGAATCTGAAGGTAGGGCAAATTCCCGTTACCTGGGAAGGGGAATTTCTCTGGATGCGCCAAAATCAGCCGACTTTTCACCGGGAATTGCCAGCAGAGGCGATCGCCCCGGTACTGAATCTAGGGGTAGATGACATAGATACGCGGTTTCCAATTCAAGAAGTTAACACGGGCATTCCGTTTATTATTGTACCTTTGCGGACCCACAAAGCGCTGAAAGCTTGTCGGACCGATCGGGGGAAATACTTTGAATTAGTGGAGAAGACGGCAGCGAAGGAAATGTTAGTATTTTGCCCAGAGACTTACTCTCCAGAGAATAATCTCAGCGTGCGAGTATTTGCCGAATATTTAGGCATTCCCGAAGATCCGGCAACGGGGAGTGCCAATGGTTGTTTAGCGGGATATTTGGTAAAACATGAGTATTTTGGAGAAGACTCAATTAACATGCGAGTCGAACAGGGATATGAAATTAACCGACCGTCTTTGCTGTTGCTAAAAGCGCAGAAATGCCAGTCAGGTATAGAAGTTAACGTGGGAGGAAAAGTGGTGATGGTTGCCAAGGGAGAATGGGTTTAGCAATTGTAGGTTGGGTTTCGTTCCTCAACCCAACAGCCCTAAAGTAACCCAACCTACAGATATGGTATTATAATAGAATTGTAGGTTGGGTTTCGTTCCTCAACCCAACAGCCCCAACCTACAGAGATAATGTTATAATAGAAGCCAGCAGGGTAATCAAATGAAAAATATGAAAGTCAAGCTACCAGAAGAGAAGATTGAAGAGTTTTGTCGCCGCTGGCAGATAACAGAGTTAGCTGTGTTTGGTTCAGTCCTGCGAGATGACTTTCGACCTGACAGCGATATCGACTTTTTGGTGAGTTTCGCACCGGATGAAAACTGGAGTTTATTCGACCTAGTTGACATGGAACGGGAATTAGCGGCTATCGTGGGCCGAAAGGTTGACTTAATTGAAAAAGTGGCGATCGAACGCAGTCACAATAAGCTGCGTCGCAAAGAAATTTTATCAACTGCACAAACTTTTTATGTCACGAGATAATCAGACTATACGGGATTTAGCCAAGGCAGCGGCGTTGATCGTTGAGTTCAAAGAAGGAATAGATAAAGCTACCTTTCTCAAGGATGTCAAAACGCAATCAGCCATACTATATCAGTTTGCGATTTTAGGCGAAGCGGTGAAGCGGCTTTCTTGGTCGTTCCGCGAACAACACGAGGAGATCCCTTGGTCATCGATTGCTGGAATGCGTGACAAGCTGATCCATGATTACGATGGCGTTAATCTGGAGAGAGTCTGGAAGACAGCATCAGAAAATATTCCAGAGTTCTTGGCTATGATTGAACCGTTACTGACGGTTGAAGAAGAAGAGTGATAAATTTCGGAGGTGAAGTTATGGTGGAGACAATTCAAGCGAAGAATCTGGAACTGCATGAAGTAGAAGAAAAATTTGGTCTGGAATTGGTGGATGACGATCGTTTCTTCCGGGAATGGCAGGACGATCTGCCGGAACTTACCGATATAGAAAGGCAACGGTTAGACCGGGTGAAAGCCTGCTATTTGCACATCTCTAAATATCCCATGTTGGAAGAAAGCGTAAAAATGGTCGTGCTTTCACCGTTGCTGGATTTAGCAGGATTTTATCTGCCGCCGTTTAGAATCACAACAGAAAAGCAGGTGCAAATTGCAGTGGAGGATGAAGAGATAATTATCAAAGGAGAACTTGATGTGCTGGTTCTACATAACAATTTTTGGGTTTTAGTTATCGAGTCGAAACGTCATAGCTTGTCTTTAGAACCAGGAATTCCCCAGGTGTTAGCTTATATGCTAGCTAATCGAAATGCTGATTTTTCCGGAACGGTAAGACCGATGTTTGGCATGGTCACTAATGGGGGAAATTTTATTTTCCTCAAAGTGACTAAACAAGGGACGCAGCAATATGCGAACTCAGATGAGTTTGTGATGCGGCGCCGAGATGATTTGTATACTGTCCTGAAGATTTTGAAGCGCATAGGTCAGTTGGCGATCGGGTAGAAAGCGGACAAGAAGCCGACAGGGCGCATCTCATATTTGCTTAGACCGCCCGAACCCTAAAGGGCCCGGCTACAGGAACAAAGCCCACGCTCCGGGCCCCCTCCGCTGGGCAGGGGCTAGATTACAAAAGTGATTAGTTAACCGGTGATTAGAAGATAGGAAATAAGCAAAGTGATTCAGGGTGAAGGATTTACCATCGATGAAAGCAAGTTTGATTTCTTTTTCGGGCGCGTCACCTCCGGAGCCGACAATACCAGGCGATCGCGCGATAATCTAGAGGGATTGCAGGAACTAGGAATTTCGGAATCTGCCGGAGGAAGATCGCGTCTCATGCAAATTTTCCAATCAGGCTTGCAGGCTCCGATAATAGATACCATAGAAAAGCGATATGGAACTACAATTGTCAGAAAAGTTGAAGTCGCGGCGGGAAGAGGAGCTATTGCTGTCAGCTACTTCTACCCGGATGGCGACTTAAACTCTATTCCCAGAATTACTTCGCTTATTCCCATAATCTACCCCCAGGAGTAAAAATTATGCTTCTTAAATCCATTAGTAAATCAGAATTCAAGCAAATTGACCCCGCGAGGCAGCTAATTGTCCACGAGTACCCCCGTCAATTTGCTATGCTAGATTTGGGCCAACCTCTAGGGTGCTATGGACTCAGTTGGCAAAGTTCCTCCCATATTCAGCCAGTTATCGAGCGATCGACAGACCAGCGGACTCTCTGGATCGGAGTCGATCGACGCTTGGCCGCGATCGATATGCAGCAAGGCAACGTTTGCATCTCCTTATCCGTGATAATGCCAATTTTTCAAATCCTGATTGTCGAGAATCTTACAGCTATCCTCACGGAACTGGAAGTTTTACTCTTCAGTGCAAATCGGACTCTCAAGTGTTTTGATGTTTTACCAGATTTAACGGCAAATATATCAGTGTATGGATCTGATTTTATGATTCAAATGTTCGATGGTTCCAGCTTCACTTTAACTCGATCGGGGCTAATTAAACCGATGGTCCCAGCTATGCAGTTGTGACCGTGCGATCGGCAGCAAGAGATAAAATAGGGTGCAACGATAATGATATAGCTCGCGCAGGCGGGCTTTGTTCCGGTAGCCCCACCCCTCGTTCCCTGGCTCCCGCCTGGGAACGGGTGAGGGCGGTGGAAAGAAGATCGGGAGTCAGAAAAAGTGGACTTAAAAGAACGGCTACATAGCCATTTGCTACATATAGTGCGCGATCGGGATCCATACTTGGCCACCGCCGGACATTTCTTCGTGCAGGAATACATCCGGGAACAGCTATCAGAATGGGGAACTGTAGAAACAGATGAATTTCTAGTCAATGGCAGGACTCATAAAAATCTCATCCTCCATCTGGCAACTGCTACCAACAAGCACAAACCCCCCATCTTAATTGGCGCCCATTATGATACCGTACCGGGAAGCCCTGGAGCTGATGATAATGCCACGGGAGTAGCAGTTCTATTAGAATTGGCAAGAATATTCGCTGCGGAACCCGGGAAATATCCCCTGCAACTGGTGGCCTTCGACCTGGAAGAATTCAGTTTATTGGGTAGTAGCCATTATGCTACCCAACTCAAGCAACAGCAGCAACCACTCCGTTTAATGATTTCTCTGGAAATGCTGGGTTATTGCGACCATTCTCCCAATTCCCAAGACTACCCAGTAGAGGTGTTAAAATACTTTTACCCCCATCAGGGGAACTTTATCGCCCTGATTGGCAATTTGCCCACATTGCTTGACATGCTCCGCATTTCCCATATAATTAGTAAAAGGGGCATTAATTGTCGATGGTTGCCAGTGCCCGATCGGGGTTTAATTCTGCCCGATACGCGACGCAGCGACCATTCCCCTTTCTGGGATGCGGGTTATCGATCGCTCATGGTGACGGATACAGCTAATTTGCGCAATCCCCATTATCATCAAGGCAGCGACAGCCTTGACACTTTGGATTTAGATTTTCTTACTGGTGTCTGTCGCGGTTTAGCAGCTAGCATCCGTTATCTATAATACCATACTTCACTTCGCTGTTAGCCCGCCTCTGGTTCAAACCAGAGCGTTACCAGGCGGGAGCCAGGTAACGAGGCTAAAGTCGGTTAAAACCGACTAATAAAATAATGCTTAAAAACTATTTTATTTTGAATAACATGTTATAATGATAATTGCTCGTTCCCTGGCTCCGCCTGGGAACGCACACCTTTCGAGGCGGATGCCTCCAGGTGGGCCCGCTGTTATTAACTGGAGGCTCTGCCTCCCAAGGTGCGTTCCCAGCCAGAGACTGGGAACGAGGTAATAACATGTTTGCTCGTTCCCTGGCTCCGCCTGGGAACGCACACCTTTCGAGGCGGATGCCTCCAGGTGGGTTCGCTGTCAATACTTCTTGGTTAAAGACGAAAGCATTGAGTTAACTCCCCCGCTGTTATTAACTGGAGGCTCTGCCTCCCAAGGTGCGTTCCCAGCCAGAGACTGGGAACGAGGTAAACATGTTATAATAATTATAATTACAAAAACAAATGAGGACAAATGACTAATCAAAAATGGCAATTCTGGATTGACAGGGGCGGCACATTTACTGATATCGTAGCTAAAGGTCCGGACGGTCAGTTGGTAACTCATAAGTTGCTCTCAGAAAATCCCGATCGCTACCCCGATGCGCCCGTACAAGGAATTCGCGATATCTTGGGGCTGAGTCCCGATCGCCCCATGGACGGCGATCTGATAGAAGTGGTAAAAATGGGGACAACGGTGGCGACAAATGCATTGCTGGAACGCAAGGGCGATCGCGCGGTTTTGCTAATCACCAAAGGTTTTCGAGACGCCCTCAGAATTGGCTATCAAAACCGTCCCGACATCTTCGCCCGTCAGATTATTTTACCAGAAATGCTCTACGAACGAGTCATCGAAGTTGCCGAACGCTACAGCCCCCAGGGAGAAGAGTTAATTGATGTCAATATCGATACAATATCCCCAGCATTGCAAGCTGCTTACGATGACGGAATCCGCAGTTGCGCCATTGTCTTCATGCACGGTTATCGCTATCCCGAACACGAGCAAAAAGTGGCTGACTTAGCACGGGCGATCGGGTTTACCCAGGTTTCCCCATCCCATGCAGTCAGTCCCTTGATGAAACTTGTCAGTCGGGGGGATACTACGGTAGTTGATGCCTATTTATCTCCCATTTTGCGCCGCTATGTCGATCGGGTTTCCAGCAATTTGGGCCCTGGAACAAACCTGATGTTCATGCAATCGAATGGCGGGTTAGTAAACGCCCAATTGTTCCAGGGAAAAGACAGTATTTTATCAGGTCCAGCAGGAGGAATTGTCGGTGCCGTCCAGACCAGCGCGATCGCGGGAAAGAAGAAAATCATCACCTTTGATATGGGGGGCACTTCTACGGATGTGGCCCATTACAATGGGGAATTGGAACGCAGCTTGGAAACGGAAATTGCCGGGGTCCGTTTGCGCACCCCCATGATGGCAATTCACACCGTCGCAGCGGGTGGCGGTTCCCTTCTCCAATTCGATAATGGGCGCTATCGCGTCGGTCCCGAATCAGCAGGGGCAAATCCCGGTCCTGCTTGCTATCGCCAGGGCGGTCCCCTAACAGTAACCGATGCTAACGTGATGCTGGGTAAGTTGCAACCGGAGTTTTTTCCCAAGGTGTTCGGTCCCCAGGGTAATTTGCCCTTAGATGGGGAAATAGTCCAGGAAAAATTTGCCCAGTTGGCAGCGGAAATAGGAGACGATCGCTTACCGGAAGAAGTAGCAGCAGGATTTGTGGCGATCGCCGTGGAAAACATGGCCAACGCCATCAAGAAAATCTCCCTCCAGCGAGGATATGACGTTTCCGAATACACCCTCTGCTGCTTTGGGGGGGCGGGGGGACAACACGCCTGCTTAATTGCGGATGCCTTGGGAATGCAGCAAGTATTTCTCCATCCTTTTGCGGGAGTATTGTCAGCTTATGGCATGGGTTTAGCGGATATCCGGGTATTGCGGGAACGGACAGTGGAAGCGCAATTAACCCCTGAATTAGTGCCAGACTTAGAACGGCAGTTGGAAAAATTAGCAGCGTCAGCTTTGACAGAACTCGATCGAGAAAATGATATCTCTATCTTGCGCAAGATTCACTTAAAATATCAAGGTACGGATTCATCCTTGATGGTGAATTTCAGCGATGCCGCAGAGATGCGATCGCAGTTTGAGGTCCAGCATCGCCAGCGTTACGGCTTTGTAATGGAAAATAAACAGTTGATTGTCGAAGCAGTTGCCGTCGAACTGGTGCAGTCTTCAGATGTCCCGGAAGAACCGATCGCGCAACGTCGCACGGATGCAGCACCCCAACCAATCGCAAAAGTGCAAATGTATAGTGGTAATAGCTGGCGGGAAACCCCCGTATTTCAGCGATCGGACTTACAACCGGGAGACTGCATTACAGGTGCAGCTATTATTATCGAACCCACGGGCACGAATATCATCGAACCCGGATGGCAAGCAGAATTAACCCCCCGCAATCATTTAATTTTGCAGAAGACTCATAATACAGAAACTCCCCATCACCAATCTGCGATCGCAAATATAGCCTCCCCAGATCCAGTCATGCTGGAAATTTTCAATAATCTATTTCGTTCGATCGCCGAACAAATGGGAACTACCCTGCAAAACACCAGCTATTCCGTAAATATCAAAGAAAGGTTAGATTTCTCTTGTGCCATCTTCGACCAAAAGGGACAATTAGTTGCCAATGCACCCCATATCCCCGTACATCTGGGTTCCATGAGTGAGAGTGTCAACAGTTTGATCTCGGAGTGCGGCGATCGCCTGAAACCGGGAGATGTTTACATTCTCAACAATCCTTATAATGGGGGTACCCATCTCCCCGACGTGACAGTAATTACTCCCATGTTCGATGGGGAAAATGGAAGTTATCCTCTCTTTTATGTGGCCTCCCGGGGACATCATGCAGACATTGGCGGGATCGCGCCCGGTTCCATGCCACCTAATAGCAAGACAGTAGCAGAAGAAGGAGTGCTGTTGGACAATTTTCACCTGGTTGACCGATTTTTCCGGAACGGTGGAAAATTCCGGGAAAAGGAACTGCTAGAAATTCTCTGTTCTGGTAAATATCCCGTCCGCAACCCGGTCCAGAATCTCGCCGACTTGCAGGCCCAAATTGCTGCCAATGAAAAGGGTTTGCAGGAACTCGAACGGATGGTAGCATCCTATGGTCAGGCCACCGTGCAAGCTTATATGGCCTTCGTTCAGGATAATGCTGAAGAATCAGTCCGTAGGGCGATCGAGACCTTAAAGAATGGCAGTTTCACTCTGCTACTGGATAATGGCAGTCAGATTCAAGTTACAATCGAGATCGATCGGGCGAGTCGCAGTGCCAAGATAGATTTTACCGGCACTTCGCCCCAACTGGAGAATAATTTTAATGCCCCATCTGCGGTCTGTAAAGCAGCAGTTCTCTACGTCTTCCGCACCCTGGTAAATGACGATATTCCCCTGAATGCGGGATGTCTGAAACCTTTACAAGTGATTATCCCGGCAGGATCGATGTTAAATCCCCGTTACCCAGCGGCGGTAGTAGCGGGAAATGTAGAAACTTCCCAAGCAATTACCGATGCTTTGTATGGGGCCCTGGGGGTAATGGCCGCCTCTCAAGGGACCATGAATAACTTTACCTTTGGGAACGATCGCTATCAATATTATGAAACAATTTGTGGAGGTTCGGGTGCGGGAGCAAACTTCCATGGCACCGATGCAGTCCATACTCACATGACCAATTCTCGCCTGACAGATCCGGAAGTATTGGAATGGCGATTTCCGGTACTTTTGACCAGCTTTGCCATTCGAGAGAATAGTGGTGGACAGGGGCGTCATGCTGGGGGAAATGGGGTGGTACGTCGCCTGCGTTTTCTGGAACCGATGACTGCTGGAATACTTTCCAGTCGGCGTGTAATTGCACCTTTTGGGTTGCAGGGTGGTGCAGCGGGTGCTTTAGGAAAGAATTACGTGCAGCGCAGTGATGGGACTGTGGTAGAATTGGGGAGTACCGCGACTGTCGAGATGGCAGCGGGAGATGAATTTGTCATTGAAACACCTGGTGGTGGCGGATATGGTATGCTAGAGTAAGAGTAGTAGGGTGGGTTAGGCGCACAATCATCTGGCAGGCGCGGGGGAGATCAATTAGGATTTTTGCGCCGTAACCCACCACAACGGCTAACTTGTCAAAGATATTCTCAGAGTAAGTTCATACCAACTGTGGAGGATAAGAGAGGTCATGACCGACAATGCTTTTTTCGACGAGTCTAGACAACAGTCCCTCGTCAAAGCTGAAATAGTCGCTAAATACTTTTGGGCTTGGGCAAAAGTGATTATACAGGCAAATAAAAAACGGAGAAACATCGCCTATATCGATCTATTTTCTGGTCTAGGTCGCTACCAAGATGGTTCTCAGTCTACACCATTACTGATTTTGGAGCGTGCTATTACCGATCCTGATATGCGAGAGCTGTTAGTAACCATCTTTAACGACGTAGACTCGGACAACACTCAGTCGCTTCAGCAAGCCATCAATTCCCTGCCCAAGATAGACAGCTTAAAACACAGACCAATAATTCTCAACACCGAGGTAGGAGAAGACATTGTCGGGGCATTGGAGGAAATAAAATTAGATCCTACACTATTTTTTGTAGATCCTTGGGGTTACAAGGGTTTGTCATTACGTCTGATCGGCTCAGTAATCAAGAATTGGGGGTGTGATTCTATATTTTTCTTCAACTATAACCGGATAAATATGGGGTTACATAATCCAGCGGTAGAGAAACACATGAATTCCCTGTTTGGCAAAGAACGAGCGGATATGCTGCGGGAAAAACTTGAATTGAAGCGCCCCCACGAACGAGAGTTAATAATTTTGGAGGAGCTCTCTCAAGCTCTCAAGGAAATAGGCGGCGAGTACGTTCTACCATTCTGCTTCAAAGACGACAGGGGAACCAGAACTAGCCATCACCTGATTTTTGTATCGAAGCACATGCGTGGTTACTCAATCATGAAAAAGATTATGGCTAACGCAAGCTCTAGTACAGAGCAAGGCGTGCCATCTTTTGAGTATAATCGAGCCACAGAAGAACAACCTCTACTTTTTGAGCTTTCACGTCCCCTTGATGAACTTGAAGATATGTTGCTGGATAAATTTGCGGGTAGAACCATGACTATGATCGAGGTTTATAACGAGCACCACGTTGGTACGCCCTATATCGATAAAAACTACAAGGAAGCTCTCCGGAAGCTAGAGCAGCAAGGCAAAATAACAGCCTCACCGCCTGCTAGCCAACGACGCAAAAACAAAGGAAAACTCACATTTGGAGACAATGTGAGAGTTACATTCCCACCGAAGCAGTAGCACCTCTATTTATTAGTTTTCGGTTAGGTTTGGCACCGTTCCGGAAAAATCGATACTTTTTCAATTGTTTCCGATGCTGTTCCCAGGCGGCTGGCATTTGGTCCCAAATTTGCCCATCCAAAAGCCGCCCTCCAGCTTTGGGGGTTCGACCGCCAACCTGCTTGAAGAAAAATGCTACCCCAGCATCCTGACATTGATCGCGGATACTCTGGGCCCACTCACTTTGCATCGGACGGTATTTTGGTCCCGACTCGCCACCAACAATCACCCAGTCAATTCCCGTTAGATCGAGTTGTAAAGGACCTAACAGAGGTTCGCATGAAAGAAAGCGCACTGCAGAGCGAACTTGCCGCAGACAGTCAACGCGGTGAATGTAGTTTTGATTCTCCACAGACACGCCCATCCAAACATTTTTATGCCAGTCTAGTTCAGAAGCTAATTCAAGCAGGCGATCATGCCGTTTAGTGAGAATTTGATATATATGCCAAGGTGTTTCACCCATTACCTCAAAAACTTTCTTCAGGAACTCCACTGGCACTTCTTCGTGGAAGAGGTCACTCATCGAGTTAACAAATATTCGACTTGGTTTGCGCCACCGCTTTGGTTGTGCCAAACGGTCTTCATAGACTGTCAAGGCAAACCCATTCGGGAAATTTGTATGGAACCGTTTGGTGAGTGCTTCTGCATAGCAGTGCGCACAACCAGGACTGACCTTGTCACAGCCAGTTGTCGGGTTCCAGGTTTTGTCCGCCCACTCGACTCCAGTATTAAACTAAGCCAGTGAGTCACCTCGTCGACTTGTCTTCAAAACCGGACGTGAGACTTTCATCTCATCCGGCTCCTCAGTTATGCCATCCTTGTCATGGACACGGCTTTTACTGCCAGGTTTACGTGCATTGCTGCCGTCTTGACTGGATTTTATGTTATGGCAATAATCGTGTAGCAACTGTAGGTTAGAGTATCGGTCTTTTCCTCCCCGTGAGGTGGGTAAGACGTGGTCCACTTCCCATTGGTCGCCGTCTCTGAACTTTAACCCGCACATTGCGCATTTGCCGCCCTGCTTCTCAAGAAGCTTGATTACTCTTGCACTTATATCCGGGCTTTCCCTTAGTCGCTTACTCCAGTAGATTAAATTTCCGTCGAACGGACTGACTGTCCCTTTTACTTTCACATGTCTACGTATTTCCGTAGCTGAGTGTCGTGTTAAATTGATGTCAGTACCGTCTTTTGTCTTACCAACAAAGTTCCATTGCCTCTCGGTCGTGGGTTTCCAGTATTTGTTGGTTATCCATTTGCCTGCCTTGTTAGGATGCCTTCGAGTAGCCCATTGCCATGTTATTATCCATAGGTAATCGTCCAAGTCGCCGTAAGTTTCCTTACTTACCACAGTTCTGAAGTAATTTGACCAGCCCCTTATTACCGGGTTTAGTTTCGCTATAAGGGCCTCTTGTGGTGCGGCTTTGTGGCTGCTGACTATTTCGGATAGTCGCTCTTTATGACTTCTGATGGATTTGTCGCTGGGCTTGATTAGTGTTTTGAATCCGAGGGTGGTGCCGTGAGAGTTTTTCCCGCTCTGATATTTCCCGGTCTTGTATTGGCGGATATTAAACCCTAAGAAGTCGAAACCTGGGTTTTCTCCCTCCAATGTGTGAGAAATTCTGGTCTTTTCGGCCTTTAGTTCCAGTCCTATCCCTTTTAGCCACTCGGCTATGGTGTCCCTTATTCCTTCAATTACCTGCCGGTCCTTGTGCATTACCACGAAATCGTCCGCGTATCTGACAAATGTCAAATTTTGCTTTTCAACTCTGGTTTTGGCTGACTCCATTACTTTTTCCTCAAGCCCGTGGAGGGCTATGTTGGCGAGTAGTGGGGAGATTATTCCTCCTTGTGGAGTACCGGCTCTGGTTGGTTCAAACCAACCTTGGTCCATCACCCCGGCTTTTAGCCATGCCCGTATTTGATTACGGATTAGTGATGTATTATTCAGTCTTCCTAACAGTGCCGAGTGGTCTATCTTATCAAAACATTTGGCAATATCCGCATCCAACACCCATTTGGGTTTTTGATTGATGCTGAGGAATATAGCCGCTATTGCATCGTGACATCCTCTTCCTGGTCTGAATCCGTAAGAGTTTGGCTCCATGAGCGCTTCCCATTCGGGTTCTAACGCCTGTTTCACCAATCCCTGAAGTGCGCGGTCGTAAATCGTAGGTATCCCTAATGGTCTCTTTTCGTCTCGTCCTGGCTTAGGAATCCATATGCGCCGCGTAGGGCTTACTTTTGCCTCTTTGGTGACCTTCAGATTCCTTATCAGTTCCTGACGCTGCACTGGGGTCAGCGCTAATACGCCATCCACACCGGCAGTCTTCTTTCCCTGATTTTGTTGGGTTACCTGTCGCACCGCTACCATCTTCGCGGACCATGACCTGTTTAGTAGTCCCTGGAGTTTGCGTACTTTGACTTTGTTGCCTTCTTTAGCCGCTCTGTAGATTCTCTTTTGAAGCTTAAAGACCGCCCTATCCAGCTTGCGCCAGGGGACCGCCTTCCAGTCATACATCCGCTTTTCAGCGTTGCACCGTGACATATTCACCTCTACTTATGACTCTACTTTGACATAACCGTGAGGGCGTCAGCCTATCCCAACCATTACAGTTAGGCGTTTGCTTCTCCACTCAATCTCTCCCGACTGTGACCTGCCAAATGTAAGCAGATGTTGCGCCTTTGGTGGCTACTCTACCGTATCGACCGGTGATAGAGAGTACTTCGGCCGGTTTACTTCGTTCCTACGGATGATTGGTTGTGACTTTAGATGGATTCAATACGCCGGGTTTATTGTCAGTGCTTATTGGTCGGACTAATATCCGCCAATGACCTGTATCCTTCCCCTTTTGGGTCCAGTGTGTAAGCCTTATTCCACTGGTTGGCTATTACGACGCTGCAAATCTTTGCTTTATGCTCACCATAGTCACTTGCTTGGCGGTAACCAGCTTTAGGCTGCCAGTCATTGCGCCTTTCATACCCGCTTTACGGATTGATGCCATCGCTACCGTAGGGTAAGTGCTTTCACCCCTGCACCTGGGGGAAGGGACTTGCACCCTCATCATCTATAAGTTCTCAAGGCTGATGGAACCTTGGTAGCGGTCCCTCACAGACTCATCGCCGGTGATTTACGCTAAACGAATCACACATTAGTGCTAGCCATATGCAAATTTTACCACGATAAATTAATTAAGGACTATGGGTTACTGGCTGATTTTTATTACTCTAGATGATTTGGTAACTAATGCCAATAACCCTATTTATAATCTAGCTTAGATTGGCGAAAAAATCAAGAAATTTAATAAGCTGCTTTAATACAGGTACAGCTCGCAGACTACTGTTTAAATTTGAGAATGGGGAACTGACTATCTACATGAGGATTGACCATGAAAACAATTGAAACACCAACACAAACTATACTCGAACCGCTTTGGGACACTTGGGGTCGAAAGAAGTATGCTGGAGCCTGGGACATCGCTCCGGCTTGCGATTTTACCTCGGCTTCTCCCCAAGAGGTAAATGAGTGGATCGCCACCAGTCTGGTTGATACCCTCGATGCCTTTTCTCATCTAGTACGCCCTGGGAAAATGGAATTCGGCGCTATTTACAGAGATGATGTAGCTTCGATAACAACGTGCTTCATTCCCTCAATCAACCACTGCTGGAGAAAGCCCTCCGCCGCTGGGAAAAAAGAGTTGGTTCTATTGTTGAATTCGAGGGATTTTCGGGAATTTATAAGTACGGTTTCCAGGACGAATAACCGGGTTGCCACCATCAACCGCAATCTCCGGGTTTTACGCTCTTACCAATGGGTACTCGACTGCAAGGACTAATACCATACCGGGTTCTTGAGCTACAGGTCCGGGGTTTTCGGTCATAGATGGCACCTACTGCGATCGTCCTTTTTCATAGCTTCAAAGGCTTTTTGCATATTCTTTAGCTTGCTGTTGTATATTTTTGATATTTTCTTTCTTTTCCAATAATTCCGCTGCTGATGGTGAGCTTGAAGACTTATTCTTCTTTGCTAAACTTATAGCAGATAATGATGCTCTCATTAGTATTCTTTCTGAAAAAACAATACCTAATAAGCCATCCATACCGAACAAGCCATCCATTGCTATGGTAGAAGTCCCTAGTGATTCTATCAAACCAAAGTATTCGGCAATAGATTTAGCTGCATTAAATGCACCTATGATTACGGCAAAATTAATATCCATAAATCTCTACTTGATTTAGTGTTCTCTTAATTAATTAGACAGCAAACAGTGCCTATTAGTTCTCCAAGCATAATAAACTGGCGCTGCCAGCAGTCCCAAGGCACTGCACCCATTATACAACAATATAGCATTTGCGCACAACGGCAAAAACGGCGAGGGCGATCGCTGACCTGTCAAGAGTGTCAAGTGGGAGATGGGGTGGTGCCTCTCACTTTTGTAATCTAGCCCGCGCAGGCGGGCTTTGTTCATGTAGCCGGACCCTTTAGGGTTCGGGCGGCGAGGCAAATATGCAGTGTACCCTGGGAGATGCACCTCACAAGGCGTGAAAACCGCTATAATTGCGAAGGTATCCTATAAGTAATGGGCGAGGTACGAGCGCTAGATTACCATGACGCAAGAACTGATAGACTTGAGAAATAGCATCCTGTCAGGGCGCTATGATGATGCCCTGGCGATCGTCGATGAACTGGAAGGGATGAGTAAAAAATCAACATTGCGCAACATCAGAAGTTATCTGATTCGGATGCTAATTCACTTAATAAAGAATCAAGTCGAACAACGATTGACAAATTCCTGGGCTGTGTCTATTCGAGATTCGCTCGTGGAGATTCAGGATTTGAATATAATGGACAATAAAAAATCTCATTATGTGAAGGCCGATGAATGGGAGGAGTTGCTATATCTAGGTTTTGATGCGGCAATTTATAAAGCCAGCGTAGAAGTAAGTAATGGCGAATACAAACCAGTGCAACTCTTGGAGGTGGTAGACAAAGAAGAGATCCTTGAGAAAGCCAATCAATTACTCTCTTTGACTTACAACAATTCACCGGATACATTTGGAAGTGCAATCAATTCCGAACTCAGTAAATTAGTAGGCGGTGCAGATTGGAATACAGTAGAATAGAGTTATACCATAACGGGTAAAGAGTAGTATCGGGTGCATCTCTAACGCAACTTTTCCCATCGTTTCCGATGCTGTTCCCAGGCGGCGGGCATTTGGTCCCAAACTTGCCCATCCAAAAGCCGCCCTCCAGCTTTGGGGGTTCGACCGCCAACCTGCTTGAAGAAAAATGCTACCCCAGCATCCTGACATCGATCGCGGATACTCTGGGCCCACTCCCTTTGCATCGGACGGTATTTGGGTCCCGACTCGCCACCAACAATCACCCAGTCAATTCCCGTTAGATCCAGTTGCAAAGGACCTAAGAGAGGTTCGCATGAAAGAAAGCGCACAGCAGAGGAAACTTGCCGCAAACAGTCAACGCGGTGAATGTAGTTTTGATTCTCCACAGACACCCCCATCCAAACATTTTTATGCCAGTCTAGTTCAGAAGCTAATTCAAGCAGGCGATCGTGCCGTTTAGTGAGAATTTGATATACGAGACGATCTGGTGGGGAGTCACATATAGCGGTAAGATGGATGGGAAATGATTCCACCATCAGAACCGAGAACTAGGTGTAACACAATGACAATATCTAAAGATGGAACAAACCTCTCTGAGTTAGAGCAGGCGATCGCGCATTATTCCCAGGCGCTGGATAACATCGAGTCACCGCATGTTCGTAGTAAGGACTTTAGTCCTTGCCCTCCGGAAGCACGAAGCGTGCTTACTACAAACGGAAAGCACTTTCTTCCTTGCCCAAGGTAAGCACGAAGCGTGCTTACTACAAACCTAAACTAAGGGATATAGCAGTTCTCAGATTAGTGCGATCTGCTGTCGGAGATGGATGCATCTCACTTCTAGCCCCTGCCAGCTCCCGGGTAACGAACCCTCCGCTGCGAGGAGGGGGCCCGGAGCGTGGGCTTTGTTCCTGTAGCCGGACCCCTCGTTCCCACGGCTCTGCCGCCGTCTTCCGCATGCTCTTGTCCTGAAGGACACGGCTGGCGCCGCGCTGCCGCGATCGGCATGCTCCAGACACCGGCCTGGGAACGGGTTCGGGCGGCTGTATCACATCAATTTGAGAAACGCTATAATTGCGTTTATGTATACGAACTGCTGCGCAGCAGCTAGTGCGCGTAGCGCTATTAACAAATTGCGATGGCAAGCACGCTTCGTGCTGACTACGAACGGAGATCGAACCTATCCCAGCGGAAATGTGATAGCAGCGGATCGGACTTTTGCTGGCAAACCAAATCGGCAATTAAGTTCGCGGTCGCGGGTGCGAGAAGAATGCCATTGCGGTAATGACCGACTGCAAGGGTTAAATTTTGCCAAGGACTGGGACCGAGAATTGGCAATTCATCGGGAGTTGCAGGTCGATATCCCCACCAAAACTCTGCGATCGGAAAATCTTTGAGGACTGGGTAAAGGCGAATTGCCCGCCCTAGCAATGTTTGCATTCCCTCTGGGGTATTGTGGGGAGTGAAACCTACATCCTCGGCAGTCGCACCGATGACAATCAAACCATCCCGGCGGGGCACGATATAAGTATTGGGACCAAATAACACTCGTTGTAGGGGCAATTCCTGGTATGATTCTGGCACTCGGACCGAGAAAAGTTGCCCCTTTTTAGGATAGACTGGCACGGATAATAACTGACCAGACCAGGCACCCGTTGCGAGGATGTACTGCGACCCGCGCATTTCTCCCCTGTTGGTCTGGAGACCGATCACTTGTCCTTGCTGCTGCTGGATTTCTTTTACTTCTATCCCCTCCCGTACTTCCACCCCTAATTCTTGGGCCGCTACTTGCAGCACTTTCCCTAGCGCCCTGCGATTATCAACCTGGGCATCCTTGGGAAACCACCAACCTCCCACTACATCTGCACCCAAACCATCCTGATATTGATGAATCTCCTTTTTATCTAGCCATTTGGCATCCGATGTAGTGGTAATGCGATCGGGTATCTCGTAGACTGGGGCGAGAATGCCGCAGGACCAGTAGCCCGTGTCTAAGCCAGTAATTGCCGTTAACTTGCTAGTCCAGTCGGGATACATAGCCCGACTGCGCAAGCACAGGTCAAGCATGGGACCATCCGGAATGCCTTCAGCTTGGGGGGCAAGCATACCCGCAGCCACATGGGCGGCGGCTTCGGTAAAGTTGCGACTCAGGACCGTGACCTTTGCACCACGCAATTTTAACTCGATCGCGATCGCGAGACCGATCCAGCCACCGCCGATAATCAGGATGTCAGTAGATGAACTCATGGTTGGTGATTTGTTATCATCGCGGTTGGGTAAGGTGGGCAATGCCCACCCTACGTTTGCCGTGTAGCCATTAGCCATTATCTCAGCTTAACTCGTGGAAGAACAAAAGAAGGCGAAACGTTCTCTGGTTTCCATTACCAGTATTGTGGCTGCTGCCACGCTGATTAGTAAAATCTTTGGGTTGGTACGCCAGCAAGCGATCGCGGCTGCTTTTGGCGTCGGTCCCGCCGTGGATGCCTACACCTACGCTTATGTTATCCCTGGCTTTCTGTTAGTGTTGCTAGGGGGCATCAATGGACCCTTCCACAGCGCGATCGTCAGTGCCTTAGCCAAGCGCAAGGCTGAAGAAGCTGCCCCCCTGGTAGAAACCATCACTACCTTAGTAAGCTGCATTTTACTGCCCCTTACCATTGCTTTGATCTTCTTTGCCCATCCCGCGATCGATCTGGTGGCACCGGGCTTGACCGAGACCCCAGAAGGGATGGAAATTCGCGCGATCGCGATCCAGCAATTCCGGATCATGGCACCCATGGCCCTACTTGCGGGTTTAATAGGCATCGGTTTTGGCACCCTGACATCGGCAGATCTATATTGGCTGCCATCCATCAGTCCCTTATTTTCCAGTGTAGCATTAATTGCAGGTTTAGGGATCTTAACCCTGCACCTGGGGGAGAAAATTATCCTGCCCGAATATGCCCTGCTAGGCGGACTTGTCTTAGCCTGGTCTACTCTGGTAGGTGCTATATTACAATGGTCAATGCAGCTTATTGCCCAATGGCGATCGGGCTTAGGCAGCTTGCGTCTGAGGTTTAATTTTCGGCAACCTGGGGTCTCGGAAGTGCTGAAGGTCATGGGGCCAGCCACCTTTTCCTCGGGCATGATGCAGATTAATGTCTGGACCGATTTATTCTTTGCTTCTTTCATTCCCCAAACTGCTGCTGGCTTAGCTTATGCTGGTTTATTAGTGCAAACGCCTTTGGGAATTCTTTCCAATACGATATTGGTGCCATTGTTACCAATATTATCGCGGTTAGCAGACCCCAATGACTGGCCCGAACTGAAATTAAAAATTCGCCAAGGGTTGATCGTCACGGGTTTAACTATGTTGCCCCTGGGGGCCATGATGATCGTTCTCGCAGTCCCGATCGTGCGAGTAGTATACGAACGGGGTGCCTTCGATCGGGGTGCTTCCCAATTTGTCGCACCGATGCTGATGGCTTACGGTGTCGGGATGTTTGTCTATTTAGGGCGGGATGTTTTAGTGAGAGTATTCTATGCTTTGGGTGACGGACAGACGCCCTTTAGAGTCAGTATCATTAATATAGCATTGAATGTCGTGCTGGACTATCTGCTGATTAATAGCTTCGGGGCACCCGGTTTAGTCCTGGCCACCGTCGGCGTGAATGTTATTTCCATGGTAGCCATGTTATGGTTACTCGATCGCAAGCTGCATGGTTTGCCCTTACTGAAATGGAGTTTGCCGATCGCCGCTTTGATCGTGAGCAGCATATTAGCTGGTATTGCCAGCCACGCCACTGCTCAACATTGGGAGCAAATTTTCGGGACAGAAGGCTTGGTAACCCAAATTATGGAACTGATAATATCAGCAACTGTGGGTTTAGGGGTATTTTTCCTATTTGCCACCCTGTTAAAATTACCAGAAGTTGACATGTTTATGTCCCGCCTGCGGCAGAAGTTAATTAAGTAGCTACCCAGCCCGAACCCTAAAGGGTCCGGCTACAGTTACAAAGCCCGCCTGCGCGGGCTTAATGAGAAATTAGGAATTAGCTACATTTGGCGCTGAAATTCTTCGAGTAGATCCATGAGATTCATTTGTGCCTGCATGGGAATGAGTTCAGCTAGAGGGATTTCCCGTTTGCCGCCGCCTAGCTTAACAGGAATATTTTGCAGGATTTGTAGGACCTGGCCTTCTTGTAAATTATTATCAGCAAGCATGGGATAAAATTGCTCTGCCAGGACTGTGTGTAAATGGGCATCATTTAAGTAGAGATGCCATTTAGCGATGTCTATGTAGACTTTGTCGCCAATTTCGGCAGCAAGTGATTCAATTGCTTCTGTCGTGTTCCAGTTAGCCATAATAGTGAATTATCGTCTTAGATGTCTTATCGTTTGTAGTAAGGACTTTAGTCCTTATAACGATTATACTACCAAGGAGAATGGGTGTGGTCTTGCACCAGTTGGAAAAAAAATACCACACCCACGAATGGTGGGCGGTGCCCACCCTACGAATGCAACGACTTTTGACAGCACCCAAGGAGAATAGATAGCAATGGTAACCTCTACAGTTGGATCTAAAGAATCAGAAATCATCACGCTAGATGAATATATGCGCAACCCCCCAGAGATGGAGTGGGTGGATGGACAATTACTGGAGAAAAATGGCATGACAACAAAGCATGGTCGAGTTCAGGGTAATTTGTACTTTTACTGGAGAAATTACAAGGTTTATAGCGGACAAGGAGGCCCAGTATACGTGGACGCGCCTTGTCGCACTGTTGAACGGGGACGTAAGCCTGATGTTGCCTATCTTACACCAGAACTATTAGAAAAGTTTGGCGAACCAGCAGTATTTCCCCAGAGTTTCCCACTGATTGGTGAGATAATTTCACCTCCCGATCGTGCAGAAGAAGTCATTGCCAAATCTCAAGAGTATTTACAGTCGGGTGGTCAGGAAGTATGGCTAGTGTTTCCCGAAAATCGTTTGATAATAGTGACTACTCAGGATACACGACAGGTGTTTGTTTCCGGTGAAGTTGTCAGCACTCAGAAAGTCCTGCTTGGTTTCAATGTAGCTGTAGATGAATTATTGGCTTAAAAATCACCCACCAAACCCGGTTTTGCAGAAGTTAGCGGGTTTCTTATTTAACCTTTATCTTGAAGAATATTTGGGCGGACTGTCCGCAGATGATGTTTGGGTGTAGGAGGCGATCGCCAAGACATGGGAATGAGTTCAGCTAGAGGGATTTCCCGTTTGCCGCCGCCTAGCTTAACAGGAATATTTTGCAGGATTTGTAGCACCTGGCCTTCTTGTAGATTATTATCGGCAAGCATGGGATAGAATTGCTCGGCCAGGACGGTGTGCAAATGGGCATCATTTAAGTAGAGATGCCATTTAGCGATGTCTATGTAGACTTTGTCGCCAATTTCGGCGGCAAGCGATTCAATTGCTTCTGTCGTTTTCCAGTTAGCCATAATAGCGATCTAGTATGATATACTAATTATAGGAGCAAATCCGCCCCTTATCCCAATGTAGCACAGGACTGCCAGTTTGTAGTAAGGACTTTAGTCCTTCTAAGGATTATACTACCAAGGAGAAGATATGGCAATGGTAACCTCGACAATTGTCTCAAAAGAATCAGAAGTCATCACGCTAGATGACTATATGCGCAACCCCCCAGATAAAGAATCAGAAGTCATCACCCTAGATGACTATATGCGCAACCCCCCAGATATGGAGTGGGTGGATGGACAATTACTGGAGAAAAAAGGCATGACACTCAAGCACGGTCAGATTCAGTTAAGGTTAGGCTCTTACTGGAAAATTTACAAGGAATCTAATGAACAAGGAGGAGAAGTTTATACAGATGCGCCCTGTCGTACTATTGGCAGGGGACGTAAGCCTGATGTTGCCTACCTCACACCGGATATGCTGGCCCAATTTGGCAATGAGGCTGTGCTTCCTCAGAGTTTCCCCTTGATCGCTGAAATAATTTCACCTACAGATCGTGGAGAAGAATTCATCGGCAAATCTCAAGAGTATTTACAGTCTGGTTGTCAGGAAGTATGGCTAGTGTTTCCTGAGAGTCGTTGGATAATTGTGACTACTACCGACTCACGACAGCTATTTGTTTCCGGTGAAGTTGTCAGCACTCAGAAAGTCCTGCTTGGTTTTAATGTAGCTGTCGATGAATTATTGGCTTAATTGATATGGGTACATTCACCCAGAAACCCGGTTTCTTACTTAACCTTTATCCTGAAGAAGATTTGGGCGGACTGTCAACAGCTGATGTTTGGGAGTAGGAGGCGATCGCAAAGACATAGACTCCATGGCCCAACAGCAGCAGTAGCCAGGTGAGGGTAAACCACTGTACCCACAGCAGGGTTTGGGGTCGCAAAATGTGGAAGAACCACAAACTAGAATTGCTGGCGGCAAAAACCGCTACATGGAAGGCAAAATTCATCCGATCGTCCAAACGTCGGTAGTCGGGGTCGCGGCGATCGGGTTGACAAGGCCATTTCGGAGGCATAGGCAGTACAAGCAAAATCGGGAGTAATTCTAATATACACAGGTTGTCGTTAAATAAAGTTAGAATTCAGTAAGAGCTGTTAAACTGGTTAGATTGTGTGAAGAACAGGCACTACTTTCGCAAGCCCAAGCTAAAACGCCGCTCTCACCTGGCGATCGCCGTTTTACCTGATGCCGATGCGGCTTTTACGGCCTACCGGCTGCTGCAACACCACGGCATGTCACCTGAGTATTTAGCCCTTGTGGGCACTGAATACAACAGTCCGGAATGGGTAGGTCTGTTCAAACCGACCCAAATTGCCCTGGGTCAAGCCTACCGTCTGGCCATCTTTACTGGAATCTCTGGCTTGGTACTTACCGGTACCCTAGCGGTGGCCTATCAGCTAGGACTGATTCCCCTTGAAGATATCAATTGGTTGCTGTTCGTTCCAGCTGTTAGTCTGTTATTAGGCTTCTGTGGAGCGGCGATCGGAGCTTTAATCGGTTTCTTCGGAGAAGGCAACACTGCCAGTTTTTATCGCCATCAGCTGCGTCAAGGTCGGTACTTGTTAATGATCGAGGGACCAGAAAAGATCGTCCGCCGGGGAAAGGAAGTTCTCAGCCAATACTCTACTCCCAGAAGATTCTAGATGGCCCGATAATCTCCGGACTTGCCGCCGGTTTTGCTCAAAAGACGAATCGATTCAATCTGGATCGACTTTTCCAAGGCTTTGGCCATATCATAGAGAGTGAGGGCGGCCACAGAGACAGCGGTCAGGGCTTCCATTTCCACACCGGTTTCGGCTTTAGTTTTAACTGTAGCTCGAATCTGATAACCAGGCAACTGGGGGTCTGGGGTGAGTTGGACCTCAATTTTCTGCAGGGGTAGGGGGTGACACAAGGGAATCAACTGTGCTGTTTGCTTTGCTGCCATAATACCTGCTATCCTAGCAGTGGCTAAGACATCGCCCTTGGGGGCGTTACCGGATTGAATGGCGGCCAAGGTTTCTGACAACATCCGCACCTGACCGGCAGCTACCGCTTCTCGGACAGTCTGGGGCTTAGGGGAAACATCCACCATCTGGGCTTGTCCCTGCTGGTCCAAGTGGCTTAAAATTTTTTCTGAAAAATTTGTTGTCATTCTGAGATCCTGTGTTAGGATAGTTTATGTGGAGGTTAGGGATTACCCAAAACATCCATCCCATCTAAACAAGGGCTTGTAGCTCAGTGGACTAGAGCACGTGGCTACGGACCACGGTGTCGGGGGTTCGAATCCCTCCTAGCCCGTTTATGTAAACCGTTTGTAGTAAACGCTTTAGCGTTTGCCGTTCGTAGTAAACGCTAAAGCGTTTGCAGGTTGGGTTTCGTGCCTCAACCCAACCTACGGGAAAACCGGTAGTCAGGGAAACATAACAACCGGTCGTTGGGCGATCGAATTTTGATGATGGGGGCATTCAATCGGGTTTGATATAATTATTCACTTCTGAGTTAAATTGCCGTTGTAACTCTTCCCAGGTTTCATACTGCCTTAGTAACTCCTCGGCATATTTTTTCAGGTCGATGAATAGATCGCCTTCAGCGTCATATTTGGCCACCCCCTTACCGGTATAATAGGTAATTGCTCCCAGCACGATCTCTAATGGCGATCGCTTCTGCTAATTCTTTAGCTGGGTCATGTTCTGGTAGCAGGGTGACTAATACTTCCTTCTTACCATTACGGTCGGTTAAGCAGTTACCGGGCATGCCATCAGCAACACATAAGATCGGATAATTGTGCAGGTAATCGCTGCCGATGTACCTTAACTTGCCTTCTGTGTGATCCCGTTGGAATCTAGCAGATACTTGCTGACAACGAGTGTAGCCCGAAGGAACGAAATGTTCTGTTTGCCACAAAAACATCGGAATGGTTCCCCGTGAAGTTTTCGCCATTGTAGCTAGCTTACCGTTCCTCTCTCCACAGATGAATTTGGTTTGTCTGAGGATTTGGGATCCAGTTTGTCAGAGGGTGGGGGTCGGTGCGGGAGTCTGTTTGGGAGTCACTGCGAGAGTCGCTGCGGGAGTAGGACTGCTGGTGATTTGGCCTGCTTCGGTCCTGGAACAGCTAACTAGGACCGCGATCGCGTGCAAAAAAACTAAAGCTAGGGTTCTGGTTTGCATAATCGCACCTCTGCTGAAAGTATATGTTAAATATTGTACTCCGTTCGTAGTGTTCCGCCATCGCGTTAATGCCACTCTTCCCAAAATGTCCGCACCGCTATAGCCACAAGAATAGCAATTCCCACCATTCCGGGCACTATTAAAATTCCGATCGACCCACTCAGGCAGCTTCTTAGTATTATCTGCGTCATCGTTGTCTTTTTTGTCTGGAACCTTAGCTATGGGCTGGCCACCACCCCTAACCCGATCGCCGCGATCGCCCCTGCTATCATTGACAGTGACTTCATAGTGTCACCCCTTTGAGATCGCCTTTACTTCATCGTACTACACTGATGCCTAATCTGCTCTTTTGCTCTCAAACTTTACCAGTCAACTATACTCTCAAGCTATTAAAGGCTGGTGATAGCTGGCCCCCAAGCCTAGGGCCCGCGATCGCCGCCCCGATGATCGATGCTAGTGACTTGATTTTGCTCATTAGGCCACCCCTTTCAGATAACCTTACCTCATCCTAATACATCTATTGGTCTTTGTTCCCTATTTTATGCTTATACAGAATATTTTCATCTCTGGTGGCCACTTTTACTTCAGCTACCGGTAGTTCCCGGCTGTCACCCTCCCTCACAGGCCCCCACATGATGCTTTCCCCTCAGATGGACAGTGCCACCTGACGCTACCGGTAGGTTCATCCCGGTTTGGCCTCCAGCGAAGCCTGTTGCATTCGGGTAGCTTCTTTACCGATCCTAGTTGACAGATGACAGTTTATTGCTATATAATGAATAACAATCTTGAGTCAGCACTATATGGCAAATTTACCAGAGTCAACCCTGATAACTGTTGCAAACTTGCTGCCGCGCCTGTTTCAAGTTATTAACCTGGCAACCGAAACTGAATTCAACCTGTTTGAACGGTATGGAGAGACTGAAGCAACTCTCCCGGAATTAGAGGAACTCGAAAATGCCGCAGAAAGGGTAAGAGGTTCTTACGATCGTCTTTACGGGCTAGTGTTACAGGTCGCCCAGACTCAACTAGCGGCTTCTTCAGCCATAATAGATTTATTGTATCGCTCGATAGAACTGGCAGTGGCGAACGCTGATGCATCAGAGGCAAGTGCTCTAGAAGTTAAAAGGAGTTGGAATTTACCATGACTAACGATTATCAAATCCCAGATGCTCAAACGAGAGCAAGAAATGTGGCCCGGTTGCGGGAAGTTTGCTTGAGGTTTGACGAACTGAATATGTTATTGGCACAAGCAAACGCTCTTGCTGAGATAGAATTGCAAAATAGTCCCCTTTATGTGAGTCGCAGGCAACGAGTGCGGAAGCAGTTAGAGGATAATAAAGCAGTTCTGAATAATAGGTAGGATGGGTTCGACGGGTGCAAAGCACGATCGATAGCTGCGCCCGTATCTGTCCAAACTCAGGTGGGCTGTTGGTGGGCGGTGCTACTTGATTTCAAAAGAATCAATCATTGCCTCTACCTCTGTTAGATAATCTTCATATTCACTTGCCTCTGCCCTGTAGGTGATGATGTATGCTGAGCGATCGCCCTTTAAGGCAAACACCTGCATCATTTGCCAATTTTGGCCTTCATTTTCCCCCTCATAGACAATTTTATAGGCATCTGGTTGATTTCCCAACTCGGTCGCCCCTTGGGAGACCACCTGATAGTTAGAAAAGTCTTGTATTTCCCGCAGAGCTAAATTTTTATATTCCTCCAGACTCATCGGTTCTGAGAATTCCTGAATGGTTATCGTCACTTCTGGGGCCAATTTATCCCCACTGGCTGGCCCAACAAACCTGGCCACTTCCGTTTCTTTCAGAATGGAATTTTTTCTATTTATCTTTTCGGGGTTCCAGTTTAGCTGTTGCTCTGGTTTAGAATACCTCTAAAGCTGTTTCATTACCCCCCCTTAGGAATTATCTGTCAAGGCCCATACTACTGCACCCAATACGATCGCGACTCCCAGGGCGATTAATATTTTCTGCTATCCACTGGCTCCGCCTGTGGATAGCTTCGTTGGTGCCATATTAGACGTCGGCGACCCCGATGCTGTTGGTGTGGATAAGATTGTTTTCTTCGCCAGCGATCGATCCATGGCCTCTCGGGGCAGGCCGCAAATTACACAATATCCTCTCGAGTTTTCTTGCGGTTCATGGGGTCCAGTGCCATTGTATGCCCCGATCGTTATTTTTCGGATCCCCATCGCAGGTCCAATTTCCTTGGGGTTTCAACTTCCTCACCTCCCTAGAGACTCTCTCAGTCTACACGGATGATTAGCCTAAAATCTACAGCTTGGCACGGGGCTGTAAGGTGGATCTGGTCGAAATTCCTGCTGAACCGGTGGCACGCTGTCTTTCTCCTGCGACCTCAAAATATTAATCCAGTTTAGCAGACCCTCGATGATGGTCGCTATAATTACAGCGGCTGCACCCACAATTATTGCTATCACCTGAAGTTTATCGCTGCGCGACCATCCGTTTGCCATAACTCTCACCACATTACTGGCATACTATAGATATTGCAGTGCGTTTCGTTCAGGTGTAAACCACCGGTGAATATAACGGACTAAAGTCCTGACTAGGTAAAAACTAGCGATCTCCTCCGACTTTACAGGGGCACATGTTAGGAAAGAGTGGTACCAAGGGTTAAGCAATTCTCCCGTCACAAACCGCCCAGAGTTAGGCGTGTAACTTAGTCAATCAACGACAACCATAAGGGGTGAAATTTCATGAGATAAGGCCAAGTAGGAGTAATCCTGCCCAGTGCTACCTATGACAAAGGCTTATCAACCAGTAGCCGGATGCATTGAAAGGTGCAAGTCCGGTTCCGAATGGGAGGGTTGTCCCGTGAGGGACAGCTCGACCCCGCCCACTCAGCACCACGGTTTTTCAGGGGACTCTGGCTATTCTCTGCAATTACCCCAGAGGATCGAGGTACAGGGCGGTAAATCCTGGTTGCTTGGTGGCCCTGGCGATCGCCTCTTCTCGATCTCCCCATTAATGCTATCTAGTTCCCGATTGTATTGCGCAACTTTATTGTGTTTTACCTTATGTGCTAGGCTATCTGCAGGAATCTGCTTCAGTTTTGCGATCGCCTGAATCAATTTAGCTCCAGCACCCTCAAGTTGTGATCTATTTTTAGCAGCAGCATAGTCTGACTTAGCCTCGCTAGCGATCGCCTCAGCCTCATCCAAGAGTTGCTGTGCATTTTCCTCAAACGCCAGACGCCCATTCATGCTTCTGAACTCACTCTGGTAATTTGTTAATAAACTATGGGCCTCTGAGTATAATCTGGAACTTCCCGGAATCATCTCCAACTGGCCGATCGCCTCTTCCATGCGCTTGCGCTCCCGATACAATTCTGATATTCTTTGGGCATTCTCAAATTGAGTCCTAGCTGAGGAGGCGTGGTCTTTGGCCTCATCGATCGCAAGGCGATCTTTCTCAACCCGTTCAGGTCGATCCTGAGAGCGCAACTCTTCTATCATTGCCGGGACAAATGCTATGGCCGAGATTATCAGGCCCAGCCCGATCGTAGCAGCAATTGTATAAATCCAGACCTTCGTCTGCTTCGGGGTAAAAGGAGGGTTTGGAGATGAACTGGGCGAGCAGACAACCGTAGTCCCAAGATTATTTTGCCAGGATCTGACAGCTTGCAGAGCCTCGGTTGCGGACTGATCGCGCTGACGAAGAGCGCGACTCACCATGCGATCCAATACCTCTGCCAGATCGTCAGAGACCTGCGCTTTCTGCCGCCACATAATTTCATCCGTATCCCGGTCTCTTGGCAGCCGATCGGGCTCCAGACCGGTCAAGGCTTGGAGCCCGATCGCGCCCACAGCATAGACATCGCTGCTCAAATGGGGGAAACCTTCAATTTGTTCGGTGGGCATATAGCCCGGAGTACCGATCGTAACAGTGCGACCATTAATCCCCCAGCCGTAACTTGCTTGACCGCCCCAAAATCAATCAACACCAACTTATTGTCTTGATGGCGGCGGATGATATTGCTCGGCTTAATGTCCCGATGCACTACATTGTGATCGTGGACAAATTCTAGCACCTCTAATATTTCCGATACTAGCCCGATCGCTTGTGCCGATGGCAGCCTGCGATCGGGCAATAATTCATCACTCAAAGGATGTCCGTCAATAAATTCTTGAACGATATAGAACTCGTCCTTTTCCTCAAAATAGGCCAGTAGCCGAGGAATTTGCGGATGTTCTCCCAAAGTTTCTAAAGTTTCCGCCTCCGTTTTAAACAAGCGTCGGGCCGTCTGCATAATTTGAGGATCCGGGTCAGCAAGCTGTAGTTGCTTGACCACGCATTTGGGCTGACCGGGGCGCTAGTATCTTCTGCTAGATAGGTTTGCCCAAAGCTACCTGAACCCAGGGGGGCCGTGACTTTGTAACGTCCATCTAAAATTTGTCCGCTCATGGCAGGTTACTTTGACCAACTGTCGGGTGGGCATCGCCCACCTCATTATACATCACCTGGCAACTATGGGGTCAGTTCGCTGTCAAACAATCTTCAGCCTGTGGCGCCTCGAAACCTGGCGATCGCCTGGGTGGATTAAAATCCACGGCGGGCCAGGAGACCAATCTAAACAAAATCATCCGCACCAATCAGCGCATCATCAATTTTCCGCAAAGTAGCCAGAGTTTCTCCCGTATCTAGGGTTTTAATCCGAGTGGAACTGCCGCGCCCGACTATCTCTAAATCGCTGAAACTCAAACCTCCTCCTAACCCGATCTTATCCGTGCCATCCTCAAAGTTGAAGATGGTATCCCGGCCCATGCTCGGAGCCAAGGTGACATCAGGTTCTTTATTCTCATCGATCCATTCACCCAGGCGCAGGCGCAGCAGCTCGTCATCTCTAACCGCAGTCGAGTCAGTTCGAACAGAGGGAGAGTTGATCCTTGAATAACTGCACTGACAGTCTGACTCCAAGGACCCAGTTCCCCTCCCCAACCACGCCTTCCCAGGCGGAGCCCGGGAAGGAGAGGAATAAGGTTTTACAGCACGTCGAAGGATTGCATCTGATCATTAATTCCCGGAACAGTAGTAAGGGTGGCACCTTCGCTTACTACACCCAAGAAGGATTGCAGGTGCTCATTAATTGCCTCCGCAGTAGTACGGGTGGCACCTTCGCTTATTACACCCTGGATCAAAGCCTGATCCTCGAACCCGAGAGCATGGCGCAGGAATAAAATGCCATCAGTTAACGCTCCTGCCGTGCCATTGCCATCTATATCTAACATCATGTCCCCCACTTCGTCCAAGTAGGTAACAATTTCTGACGGATCGCTGGTGGCACCTTCGCCTACAACATCTTTAGTCAAAGTCTCTCCCCTGAACCCGAAGAGATAACGTATGGCCACAAGGCCGTCAGTTAACGCATCTATAGCTCCATTCCCATCAATGTCCAGTGTCGGTTGAGTGCGCAAGGTTAATGCAATTGAACTGGGGGCAAAGTTGCTATTTGCAGGCAGGTCATCTGGGTTGGCACTAAAGTTGATCTGCGTCCCTTCAAACCCTGGTAACGCTGTGAAGTTGGCCGTATAGAGGGTAGGATTAGGATTGTTGGGCATGTCCTCAAGGGAACGTGAGTCGCAGTTGGCGAAACCGAACTGATTGCTACCAGAATCGAGTAATTGAAGTTCATTTTGCAAGAGCAGATTGTGTTGATTGTCCAGCCAGAGAGCTTTGTACCCACTCTCTTAAATCACCCCGATTGCTGAAACTCCGACCGCCCGAGCAACATCAGGCTTTACAAGCGGCCCGACAGCGTCAAACTACCGATGAGTTTAAACATAACTACGCTAAAAGAGCTGGTTGTGAAGCCACTATCTCACAAGGCATTCGAGCGTTTGATTTGCGTCGAAGTCGTTATAAAGGTTTAGCCAAAACGAATTTGCAGCATATAGCAGTGGCGATCGCCATTAATTTAAGCCGTTTGCGAGATTGGTGGGCCGGGCGCCCTGTGGTCAGTCGTCGCCTAACTCCATTTGCGGCTCTATTGCATGCTGCCAAAACCTAACTGACCTAACTGATGCTGGATTAACTGGGGGGGGGTATGACCCCCCCCAGTTAATTCGCCAACAGAATCTGGTCAGGGGCGGGCTATATTACAGATCAGCTATCAACTAATGCATGACCACACCCTTGGCGAATGGCTCCCTAAGATAGACTAACTGGGGCGGCAGGCGATCGCTTGTAATTGAAAGTCCAGTAGTTTGACATCTTCGACAGATTACCGGTTAAGGAGACGGTGCTGACAACCTTGGGGCAGGCGATCCGCCCGCCCTACGAACCTCCAACTTCCAGGTTGGGCAAAAAAACAGCGTTATATGACAGAATATTTTGGCAAATATCGTGGTACAGTCAAAAATAATCAAGACCCCAACAAGCTGGGGCCGACTGCAAGTAAGCGTGCCCTCGGTGCTGGACACAGATAACAAAAACTGGGCCCTGCCTTGCGTACCCTACGCTGGCAAAGATATCGGGATGTTTACAATCCCGCCAAAAGGCGCTAAGGTCTGGGTAGAATTTGAGGGCGGCAATCGAGAACGCCCGATTTGGACCGGCTGTTTCTGGGGAGATAAGGAACTGCCTAAGGAGGCGGAGGTAGCTTACGAACAAAATAACGATCCAGCGGAGATTCAAGTTTTTAAGACCGAAGAACTCATTCTCATCTTGAGTAGGCGAAAGCAAAAGGAAGGGGTGACCTTGGAAGTAAAAATGCCTAAAAAGGATAACCAGAAGGAGAAAAGGTTACTCAAAGTGGTGTTAAATAAGGAGGGGATTGAAATCAAGAACGATAAGGAAACCCTGTTAAAAATGACAGAAGAGCTGCTGGAGTTGAAAAATCAGGAAACGCTAGTGGATTTAACTGCCAAGCAGATCCTGCTGAAGGAGAAGGAAAAGGGGGAGTTGAAGCTGGTGGCAGAGGGGATAGAATTGAAGAAAGAATCGTCTACGGCAAATTTTACTCAGGATGGCATTGATCTGAAGAACGGGAAGTCCCAGATGCAACTGGCTTCATCTGGTATAAAAGTAAGTAACGAGCAATCGGTTGTCGAAGTAGGATCGGCTATAGATTTAAAAGGTGGCGGGGGAGCAAAGGTAAATTTATCGGCAAAAGTAAAAATTAATGATGGTAATCACGAAGTAATGTAAAGGTTGTCCGATCTCAAGTATAGAGTATGGAAATAGCATATCCTTTTCACATAGACGATCGCAAGCGAGTAGCAGAGGCGGACTGGTCGGAACATATCCGTCAGATGATCGAACAAGTGCTGTTCACCACCCCGGGAGAACGAGTTAACCGGCCAACCTTTGGCTCGGGTCTCATGCAATTGATTTTTGCTCCCAATAGTCAAGACATGAATAGCGCGGTAGAGTTGATGGTACAAGGATCTTTGCAGGAGTGGTTAGGAGAACTGATTCAGGTAGAAAGCCTAGTGGTAGAGACAGAAGATACTAAGTTAAAGGTGACAGTTACATATATAATTAGACGCAATCAGCAACGGGAAGTGGCCCAGTTCGAGCAAGGAGGGTCCCTATGAGCGACGAATATATCGTTACAGACAGCCAATTCCGACATCAGCGACGGGTGGCCCTGAGCCATCACCCCAGTCAGATAGGGCTTGATTATATTAAGGTCGAGTGGGTCGGGAATGATAAGTGGGATCTATGGGTCTATTTCGTGCCAGCTGCGCAGGGCACAATTAAACAGGTGGCTCCCGCAACAGTCACGGCTGGTAATATCAGCATTACTAAAGGTGGATCGGTCAGCAGGGATGTTGAGTTGATCTCTCCGGGGCCGGAAGGAGAAGTCAACACAGAGGGAAACCTGCTGAAAATAGAGGTTAAGCATCAGTTAAAATCAGGGGACAGCGAGGAACAGAGCAATTCCTATACATTAGAACTGATTAGTATAGACAAAGTAGATCGGTTCTTCAAGGAACTGAGTTTTGGATTCAGAAAACCTGATCAGATCACCACGAAAGTTGACCCCCAACAGCAGCCGCCCGGGGAGTTGCAAGTTCGCGAGCCGATAGAGATTACCTATCTAGCAAAGGACTATAGCAGCTTTCGCCAAGTAATACTCGATCGCCTGTCGGTGGTGATGCCCGAATGGATAGAGCGCAACCCATCTGACATCGGCATTATGCTGACGGAAATCTTGGCCTATGCTGCTGACAATGCTAGCTATTATCAGGATGCGGTGGCGACAGAAGCATACCTGAGCATGGCCAGACAACGCATTTCTATCCGTCGCCATTGTCGTCTGGTAGACTACGCTCTCCATGAAGGCTGCAATGCCCGGGTTTGGGTATACATAGAGTTTAGTTCCGAGCAGCCGGAGGTGCTAGAAAAGGGCGCCAAGCTAGTCACTGGTGCATCAAGCACCTTGCCAGTGCTCGATCCTAAATCCCGCGATGCTGCTGAGGTGCTGGGAAAAAAAGGAGCAAAAATTTTTGAAACCCTACACGACCGCGAACTGCGATCGGAGCACAATCAAATAGAATTCTATGCTTGGGGTGCTTCGGAGCTTTATCTGGAAAAAGGGGCCACGAAAGCAACATTGAAAGGGCGTTTCGCTCATTTGCAACCAGGGGACGTGCTGCTACTAGAAGAAGTCCAAAACCCCGAAACCGGTGAAGCGGGAAATCCCGATCGCCGTCAGGTGGTACGCTTGATCTCGGTGGATCCTAACCAGGAAGACCCCTTAGCAGGAAGATTTAAGAACCCGCCAGATTATACAGCACAGCAGTTGACGGAGATTGAATGGGATATTCAAGATGCTCTGACTTTCCCTCTGTGCGTCGCCAAGGCTATGTGCGGGGAAACGTCGGAGCCAATTAGCGTCGCTCGGGGTAATATCATACTGGCAGATCACGGGGAAAGTCAGCCCGAAGAGGAACTGCCAGAGGTGCCAGCATCGGGTGATTATCGTCCCCAACTGCAAGAAAGCGATCTCACCTATGGGGAAGTTTACAACCACGAACAGGCAAAAGCATCCTCGGCAGCAGAAATGATGCAGCAAGACCCCCAAGCAGCCGTGCCCCTGTTGGAGTTGCGATCGTACTCTAGCACCAGTGAAGATTGGGAAACTTGGCATGTCCGACCCGACCTATTGAATAGCGATCAGTTTGCTACGGATTTTGTGGTAGAAATGGATAACGATCGCATTGCTAACCTGCGCTTTGGAGATGGGGATCTGGGCAAGGTACCTTCGGTGGGGATGAAAATGCTAGCCAACTACCGCAGGGGAAACGGTGCCGCTGGGAATGTGGGCAGAGAGGCGATCGCCTACCTGCTTCCTAAAGATGGCTCGCGCTACTCGGAACTGGTGGGGAAAATTCCCCTGGTGTCCAACCCCTTAGCTGCCCAGGGAGGCATAGACCCCGAACCGATCGCCGATGCCCGTCTGAACGCCCCCCAAGCTTTCCGCATCCGTCAAAGCTGCGTTACGGAAGCCGACTATGTTGAGGTGATGGAACGTCACCCGGAGGTGCAAAGGGCAGCCGCTCAACTGCGCTGGACCGGAAGTTGGTACACCGTGTTTATTGCGGTCGATCGCTATGGGGGCACACCGCTTGACGATGATTTTAAAGAGGAATTGGGCGATTATATCATGCCATTCCGACTGATGGCTCACGACCTGGAGATTGTCGAACCGACCTTTGTTCCCCTAGATAGCTTGTTGCTGGTAGAAATAAAAGATGGTTATTTTCAGAGAAGTATCTTCCGCGAGCTGGAAAACACCTTCAGTAACCAAGACTTGCCCGATGGCAAGCGCGGCTTTTTTCATCCAGATAACCTCAGCTTCGGTCAGCCAGTTTATCTGAGTCAAATTATCCAGCGAGCCATGGAAATTGCTGGGGTCTACCGAGTAGAGGCCAAACGCTTTCAGGTATGGGGTCGGACCCCTCTGGGAGAACTGGATGCGGGGATAATTACTACCGAGGCTTTGTCCATCGTGCAGGTGGATAATAACCCCTATACTCCGGAAAATGGTTTATTAGAATTTGAACTAGAGGGTGGCATATAGCAGTTAGCCAACAGACAAGAAACCGGGTTTCTGAGATCGAGTTGGGGGCAAAAAGCAGCCATTTCCATAGAAACCCGGTTTCTGAACCCCACGGGAGGTCTCCCCGTACCAACGGTAAATGATCCACACCCGATTGTAAGTAACACATCAAGAGAGAGAAACGCTATATGACAAGTTCTACAGAAAATCAACCAGAAGAAATTTATAATCCCCCAGGGCTGGAAGCCTTATCCTATCGCATTACTAGGCATGATGACAGCCTCAGGCGCATGCTGGCCCTGTTGCATACTCAGACATCTCCCCCGGACCAAAAGGATGGCCCACGACCCCTGGCGAAACTGACCACAAGCCATCGCAATGACCCGGCGATCGCCCTTCTGGATGGTTGGGCCACGGTGATGGAGGTGCTGACTTTCTACCAAGAACGGATCGCTAATGAAGGGTTCGTGAACACGGCCACGGAACGACTTTCGGTACTGGAGTTGAGTCGCACCGTGGGCTACGAACTGGACCCTGGCGTCGCTGCTAGTACCCACCTGGCCTTTACGATCGAAGAGTCGGATGACGTGCCGGAGATCGTGACAGTGCCGGAGGGAGTGAGAGTTGAAAGCGTACCCATTGCCGATGAAGACCCTCAGATATTTGAGATCATTGAAACCTTGGAAATGCGGGGGGCTTGGAATATCCTGCAACCCTATTTCCCCTCAGTCACCATCCCTCAAGAAATTGGAGAAAATACAGTAGAACTTAAGCTCTCGGGCACGGAGACAGAACTGGCAGAAGGGGACGCCCTGTTGGTGGTGGAAGAGCAAGTAGAACCCTATGAAAGTCGTTATCTAACTCTACTTGCTGTTGAGCCTAACGATGAAGAGGATTACACCCTCGTTTCTTGGTCGGGAGGTTTGGGTTGGGAACCCCGCAGCGAGATCCAATTGTTCGCTTTACCGGAACAAGCTACTCTATTTGGTAGCGATGCCCCGGACTGGAATGAACTGAGTCCGGAAGAGAAACGCCTGTACGGTCACGATACCGGTGGTGTTTTTAGTTATATTGATAATAATGATGATAACCAGGAATGGAAGTCAATTTCTACTGGCTTGTTGAAAAACGCTGATGTCCGGGCTTTAGTGCGCGAACCCAACACTGGTAGTCTGTTTGTCGGGACTCATAACGGCATCTTTCGCTCTCGGGATGAGGGCAAAAATTGGGTGGAGATGAACAAGGGCTTAACAAATCTTGACATCTACTCTCTGGCCGTTAATGAGAAAGGATACCTATTTACTGGGGCCACAGAGGGTAATGTCTTTAGAAGCATTGACCTGGGAGAAAGTTGGGTAGAAATCGGCAGTGGCGGTGTTAGTATTGTTATTCAATATCAAGTTCCCAGGGTGAGCGGAGCAGAAGCAGCGCCAGCAGAAGCAGCAGAGGAAGCAGCAGAGGAAGCGCAAGAAGCAACAGAAGAAGCGCCAGCGGTAAGTATTGAATGGGTAGTTGAAAAAACAGAGTACCAAGAAACTAGCTTGCCCAGCAGTATTATCCGCTGTCTTGCTGTTTATGACAACATTATCTATGCCGGTACTGAATATGGCATCTTTGGTTCTCAAGATAGTGGTCGAACCTGGGAGGATATTAATAAGGCAGGAAATGGTGTTGACTTGAGCGGTACTATTGTCTATGCAATTGCTATTGCTAAAGTTGTGGTGACCAGCGCTCAAAAGAAGAGGACCGGCGCTCAAAGGAAGAGGACTAGCGCTCAAAAGAAGAAGACAGGCGCTCAAAAGAAGGAGACCGACGCTCAAAAGGGGACCGCAGATGTAAATAATAAGATATTTGTGGGGACCGATCGGGGTGTATTTTCCTCCCAAGCTGATAGCAAAGGGTGGATTGATGGCAATGGGTGGACTGACGATGGCATGAGCGCGCAGATCGTATATTCACTGGTTGTGGGGAAGATTAGCGACTCTGATTATATATTTGCAGGGACAAAGGCAGGTGTATATCTCCGCAGGGATAATGGCGCGTGGGATGAGAAGAATAATGGGATGACAGATAAATCCACTGTCTATTCTCTCAGTTTAGCGAGTGTAGCGAGTAACCAAAGCAGCAAAAAATCCTATATATATGCTGGGACAAACATTGGTGTATTTCGATCCCTAGTTACCATTAATGGGAATGTTGTGAATGTAGAGTGGACGGAAATAAATACGGGATTAATAGAAGATCGGGAGTTCCGTAGGATATTGGGATATGCTGATGGAGATCAGATAGCCCTGCTAGCAGGAAGTTTGTTTGATAGCTTATATACGACGGAATGGCCTGGGTTCGAGCTTGCCGAACTCCAGCATATAGACTTGAATGGAACATATGACAATATTTTAGCAGGCAGTTGGCTGGTACTGACCCATGACGATCGCAGCCAGGCTTATAAGGTGAAGAGGGCGGCGACGGTTTTGGCCAATGATTTTGGACAAAATGGGAAAATTACCCGCATTTATTTGGAAACAGGTGAGGGCCTGAGGGACTTTGGGGGAGAGAAATATAGAGAAACTGAGGTCAGGCTTGAAAGTGTTGCTTTAGAACTGTTCGAGGAAGTTATCCAGGAAGAACCGCCGGTTGAAGGGGATGAAATCGAATTAGATAAGGTGGTGCCGGGACTGGAACCGCAGCGGAAAATTATTATTAGTGGCAAGCAAATGCGTGTCATGATACCTCCTATGGGCAGTGTCGTCCGCCAGTCCCTGTTGAGCGACAAAACTTGGGCCACCCTTGTTAATGACTTGACGAAGGATGGTCAGAAGGACTGGACCTATACTGATGTGAATGACTTGTCGATCCACAAGGATAGTCACAGGGAAAAGATATTTGCTGCCACGGGACGGGGGGTATTGACCCTGGAACTGGGAAGCGATATCTGGCGCGATCGGACAGGTATTGCCGTTATTCATACCTATGAAGAAGGTGACAAGCGCTACCTATTGGCAGGGACGTCAGGGGGTGTATATATATATGATGGCACCAACTGGAGCGCGATGAATAGGGGATTGACCCATACCAATGTGCGAACTCTGGAAATATATGAAGACGAAGAAGGCACAACCCGCCAGATATGGGCAGGAACGGCAGGGGTGTATTTATATATGAGGACAAAAGGGACGAAAGCGAAAAAAGCTGGCGTGGGGTGAACGGGGGCTTGAAAAATACCGACGTGCGGGCTCTGGCGATCGATAAAACCGATGACAAGCAGATAGTCTGGGCGGGGACAGCAGGGGGAGTATTTCGCTATGAAGAAAATAGCTGGGAATCAATAAATGATGAAAACTTGACATCTTTAGACGTGCGGGATCTAGAGATGTATGTCAGCTCTTTTGGCCAGCACGTTCTCTTGGCAGGGACGGCAGGAGGAGTGTTTAAATATAATGGGACTAGCTGGTACGAGTTAAAAAAAGACTTGAAAAATAAAGATGTGCGAGCTATAAAGAGTTATCGCCAAAATAGTATCCGCTACATACTGGCAGGGACCCCAGAGGGAGTATTTAGACATAATGGCGGTAGCTGGAGCGAGCTGGTGGAAAACGGCTTGACATCTAAAGATGTGCGCGTTCTAGAGATGGATGGAACGGATGACGATCGCACGGTATGGGCAGGGACAGCAGCAGGATTATTTGCATATAATGTCAGTAATGACAGTGGCTGGCAGGAAGTGACCGGCTGGGAGAACGCCGATGTCCGTACTATCGCGATCGCGAATACAGGGGAAGGGGAAGGCGATCGCATCATCTGGGCGGGTACAGTTGGCGGAGTGGGGACAGCGGGAGGAGTATCGAGGGTCGCGAATGGCAACAGCCAGGTACTTACTGCTGACTCCCCTCAGGATGTCAGGGCTGTGGAAAGTTATGCAGACAACGATGGTATCTACATATTGGCAGGAACGGAGTCGGGGATATTTCGCCGCCAGCTTGAGGATGAAATAAAATGGGAGAAGTTCAATAGTGATGGTTTGATTAACGAGAATGTCAAAGCCCTGGAGATTTATGCAGAAAAGGGCGATCGCTATCTGTTGGCAGGGACGGCAGGGGGCCTATTTCGCCTAAACCTGGACCAGGCGAACGGGACATGGGAAGATATTACCTATGATTTGCCTGAGGCTAAGAAAAATGTCCTGGCTATAGCAACTTATGCGGAAAGCGGGGTCCGCACTATATTTGTGGGGACAACAGCCGGAGATGTATTTAGCTTAAAGTCCGATAGCCAATCATGGAGTAAATTCGATAATAGCCTCCCCAATGAAAGGGATGTTCAATCTCTGGCAACCTATGAGTTAAGGGGCGATCGCTACCTGTTTGCCGGGACCGGGTCGGGAGTATTTCGCCTCCAGCTGGGGACACATGCTTGGGAGGAGTACAATCAGGAATTGACGGATCGAAATGCTTTGGCACTCGATATCTATTACGATAGCGGCGATATCTCCCTCTTGGCAGGCACTAGCACGGGCATATTTGGTCTGGATCTCAAAGACGTGACAGCAAGCTGGGGCCCGTTCTCTGATAGCTGGCGTGATGATAACAAAGAAGTCAGGGATCTGAAAACTTACCACTACAATGACAGGCGCTATATATTGATAGCGAACGGAACGGGAAGCATATTTACCCGAGACGAGGGCGGGAATAGCTGGCAGGATATCCCCAATGAGGGCTTGACCAATAGTAACGTGCGCAGTCTGAAAATTTATCCATACGAAAGCATTAACTATCTATTAGCAGGAACGGCAGGGGGCATATTTCGCCGAGAACTGGATGGTCAGACCTGGAACCGCTTCGATAATGGCTTGACCAATACTGATGTCTACGCCCTGGAAATGTACGAAAAAGATGGAGATTACTACATATTGGCGGGGACCGCAGAAGATGTATGTCGCCGCCAGCTGGGAGAAAAGAATTGGCAGAAGTTGGTCAGGGGCTGGATAAATCGCCAAGTCCGCGCTTTCAAGATTTATCAAGAGGGCGGTAAGTTCTACATCTTGGCGGGGACAGAGTCAGGGGTATTTTACCTAGATTTGAACGGCGAAGAACTGTGGCACTCCCTCAATAATGATGATTCCTCCGACCAGAGATTGCAGGATAAGGATGTGCGTACTCTCGATATTTACGCGCAAGAGGGCCAGTCCTACATCTTGGCGGGGACAAGATCGGGAGTATTTAGCGGCTTGCTGGTCCAAGATCCTGACGATCGCCAGAAAGACACGGCGATCTGGACGCCACAGAATCGATTATTGACGAATACTGATGTCTATAGCCTCGCTGTCCAGACCGAAGCTTCCGAAACAACCCTGTTTGCAGGCACCAGGGGGGCAATATCTATCGCTGGCAAATAGACCGCCAAGACAGCAACTGGGAACAAATGCGACAAGGTCTGGCAAATGATGTCCGGGCGATCGCCCTAAGTTCGGAAGGTCAAGTATTTATCGGCACTGGCAACCTCAGCATCTTAAAGGGAACGGAAAGCGTGGAAGGAGCTCAAATGCTACCGGGGGACTCCCTATCTATTTTGCAGCGTCGCGAACTCACCGATGATGGCACCTTAAAAGAAGCAATGCCTTCCCGATCGGATGTGGCTCCAGGCAGTAAGGTGCGTTGGGATCTGATTGATAAGCTGGGGTTTAAGGGGGAGATTACCACGGCACCAGAGGAAATTATCCTCGAAGCTGCTACCGAAGCAGACAAAACCGTCAGCGAGGTGGCATCCCTGCGGCATATAATTCACGGGCAGCTGCGCACCCAGCTCCAGCTTGACGAACCCCTAATCAATAGCTACGATCGCACGACAGTTACCATCAATGGCAATGTGGCCTCGGTCACCCACGGCGAGACCATATCCGATGAAGTGCTGGGTAGCGGTGATGGCAGCAAGATCAACCAGGAATTCGCTCTGAAAAATACGCCCTTAACCTACATCACCGCTGATACGGCCAGCGGCAGCGAAAGCACCCTGACCGTGCGAGTGGATGGTTTACTCTGGAAAGAAGTCTTCTCTCTCTACGAGTTGAAATCTGCCGAACAGAGCTACATGACGCGGATAGACGACGATGGCCAGACGCGGGTTATCTTTGGCGATGGTCACAGGGGGGCGCGACCGACAACTGGTCAGGAAAATATTACCGCTACCTATCGCAGTGGCCTGGGTCCCGACGGAGAAGTTGAAGCTAACACTATTACCCTGGTGCAAACAGCTCCTTTAGGAGTAGTGGAGGTGACAAATCCCCAAGCAGCAACCGGTGCAGCTCCCCCAGAAACCAGGGCAGAAGCTCGCCAAAATGCTCCCCTCAACACCCTGTCTTTGGACCGCATTATTTCTTTGCGGGATTACGAGTATTTTGTCGGTGGCTTCTCTGGTATTGGTAAGGCTCAAGCTGCGGAGCTGAAAACTCAGCAAGGCAACAGTATGGTCCAGGTGACGATCGCAGGTCGCAATGGTGACGAAGTTGCTCGGGACTCCCATCTTTATACTCAAATAATAGAGGCTGTTGATGCCGCTCGCGACCCCACTCTGCGGGCAGCAGCTAGTGGATCTGCTTCTGAGTTCAGCCTTGACAGTTACCAGCTTCTCTTGTTTAATATAGAAGCGAAACTCTGGATCAATTGGCAATATCTGGCCAGCGCTGTTATTCCGGAGGTGGAAAAGGCCCTCCAAGAGGAGTTTACCTTTGAAAAACGGGCCTTCGCTCAAGATGTAACGGCGGCAGAGATTGTCAAGTTGATTCAGTCAATTAATGGGGTTGACGGAGTAGATCTGGATGCGCTTTACTTAAAAGAAAGCGATAAACAGCTAAACCAAATCCTAGAAGCTCAGCCAGCTTACTGGGATGGTCTGGAGGTTCAACCAGCTGAACTGCTATTGCTTAATCCGGCGGCTGGCAGTATAACTTTGGAGGAAGTGATTGTATGAACGAGTCAACAGTGACGGAGCGACTTTATAACCTTTTACCAGCTATCTACCGTCGGCAAGACTTCTTCCAAGGAGAACCCCTCCGGGCCCTGCTGGCGATCGTCGAGCAAGAACTGGGGGTCCTAGAAGCTGATATAAATAACCTGTACGAAAACTGGTTCATCGAAACCTGCGATATGTGGGTGATGCCCTATATTGCGGAATTGGTAGGCATATCTGACCTGAAGGACCCGGAGAAGATATTTCCAATTCAGCGCAGTCGCATTGGCAATACGATGCGCTACCGCCGCCACAAGGGTACTCCCAGAACCCTGGAACTGGTAATTGAAGACACGACGGGGTGGACGGTGCGGGTGGTGGAAATGTTTAAGTATGTACTGACCAGCCAATACATCCAACGCCCCCGCATCGAGGAGATGGCTAGCTTTACTCTGAGATCGGATGATGGGACTCAAAGTACTGAAGTGCTAGCGACGCGGGACTTTTTTGACACTAATGCTCATACTTTAGATATCCGGGCTTTTGATGTCAATCACATCAGATATAACCTCAAAAGTCTCAGTCTATTTATCTGGCGTTTGGAAAGCTATCCGGTGAAGCGCAGTACCCCCTACTACCGACAGCAACTGCCAATCCGGACGGCCCATCTCGCCAACTGGCAAAACAGCGAATATGAATACAAACATGCTGTTTTTGGCTTTGATACCGCACCAAGTCAGCGCAAACATACTCCGGTAATCACTCCCAGACCGATCGTCAGCCAAAGGGATTGCTATTACAAGTCTAGGATTAATCGAACGGATCGGTATTGCCAGCCGGCACTCTACCTCACGGGGTGCTATACTTTCCATCCCCTGGGTTACGATATGCCTCTGTTCAATCGTCCCCAAACAAGAGAAAATATTTGGGAACATAAGTTGGACAGCAGGGAACTGCCGATGGCGATCGGTCATGAGGCTTTTCAAGAAGACTTACGACCCTTCCAAACCGACCCTCCTCCCGAACGGGAATGGGACGAGCGATTTATCAAAATATTCCAATTCAGCGATCGCCTGTTGGAGCAAAGATATCCCAACGACTGGTTGCGGTATGATGATACGCAGAATAAGACTTTTAGTCTGGCAGAGACGGATAAAGAATATCGTCAGTCCGTTTCCCTGGAACTGGTACCGGATCCCCAAGTGGAACGGCAGCCGGTGGAACTAAATAGCGATTACTATTATGGCCCCGATCGCAGCTTAGCTATATACATACGTATATGTAAAGGGAAAAAAGGGAAGCAAGTATGTGAGTTTCAGCCGGTGCCACCGGTAAATATAGAGGCGAAAAAATTAACTAATTGGGAATCGCCCTCAGCAGGTAAGATAGCAGTGGATGTGGAACAGGGACTGCTGATGTTCGCCCCCGGAGAAGACCCGGGTTGGGATAACGTACAGGTGAATTATAGTTACGGATTTAGTGGGAATATGGGTGGCGGTCCTTATAACAGAGGCAAAACTCTGGCCAACTATACCGATAACGTGCGGTGGGTGGCAAGAAATATTCCTGAAGATGACCCGCAGTGGTATACTGAACTGGCAGATGCGATCGCGGACTGGCAGAAAAGCAAAGAGGACCATGGAATTATCAGGATAATGGATAATAAAGCTTACTTTGGCGGGCGGCAGGCAGATATGCCAGTAGTGCCGGAACCGATAAGGATAAAATTAAGGGCATGCGATCGCTTGACAATCGAAGCGGGGAATGGTTATAATCCAAGTATAAGTCCCCTGGGAGGCGATATAATTGTCATCGGGTCCGAGGAGGAGGCGACTTTGCGACTAAATGGTTTGCTGTGCGGTGGTAGAATAGTGGTGTCAGGAAATGTCCGGCTGGAAGTGGACCACTGTACGATTAAGCCAAAGCGAGAATCAGACCAAAAACAAGATAGTATTGTGGGAGTTGCCGAAAAGTCCTATAATATGAAAGTCCAGATTACCAACAGCATTGTGGGCAAGGTGGAACTACCGGCAGATAGCCAAGAGCTGGTGGTGCAGGACAGTATCATAGATGGAGAACCAGGATATGAAAAAGAGGCGATCGCCTATGGGGAAGGCAGCTATGGCCCGATAGCGAAGATCGAGCGATCGACAATTTTCGGCAGGGTATATAGTAAAGAGATGCTTCTGGGTTCGGAAACAATATTTAATTCACCGGCGATGGTTCGAGAAGAGGAAAATGGGGGTCTGCGCTATAGCTATGCGCCGGTAGGTTACAAAAAGATAGGGGGAGGCTATGAATATTACCAAATGCCAGAACGCTATGAGTGCCAGCCAAAGATGAGCTTGCGGTTGGCAGGAGTAGAAGGGAGTGTTAGTTCGGCATCGGGAGTAGAACCGAGTTTTAAGGGGGCATCAGTAGTAGAACCGAGTTTTACATCGCGGCAGTACGCTCAACCGGGTTATGCTCAATTAAGCCTCGCGGGTCCCAAAGAGATCGCATCGGGTGCTGGCAATGGGGGAGAAATGGGAGCGTTCAATAATTTGAAGCGACCTCAGCGGGATGCTAACCTAGAAGATAGCTTGGAAGAATACCTGCGCTTTGGTCTGGAAGTAAATAAGGTATACAAAAATTAACAAGAAGTAACAAGAAGTAACAAGAAGATTGAAGAGAAAGTCATGAAAGGTGATTATACCCGTTGGACATTCGATGCTAGCAAGCCCTACAGCAGCGTCCGGCTACAGCAAGGCCGGGTACTATTAGATGCTGACTGGAACGAACAACAGGATATAAATGAGTACCGGGAGACGACAGCAAATAAGGAGATTATCGGGGACGGTGGGTCGGCGGACTTGGAGAGCTTTAAGGTAGAGAGTATAAGCGTAGAGGACGAGGATAATAAAATTCAGTTGGGGGAAGGGATATGTTATGTGGAAGGTATCCTGTGTGAAAATAAGGCGCCCGAGGAATATCTGAGACTGGAGGGACAAAAGGAGGATGGTGATTACCTAATATATCTAGAGGTATGGCAGCATCACAGGACGGCAATAGAAGATGAAAATCTGCGGGAAAAAGCCCTGGGGGACCGGATACAACGACGCGAACCCAGACTCACTGGCAGGTGAAGGGAAAGAAATTGAATAAGAAGAATCAATGGCTGCAAGAGTGGGAAAATTGGAAAGACAATTTGTGGGGGAAACAGGCAAAAGGAAAGCTAAAGGTTGAGAGTAAGAAAGAAAGTCTTGGTAACGATCTTTACCGGGTAGAAATCCACAAGGTGAGAAAACAGACGTATGATGGGACAGAGGCAGGGGATACTACGTTTAAGTGGGCGAGGAACAATGGGGCGATCGCGGCGCGAGTGGTTCAAATTAGCGATAGCGGGGAGATAGTTACGATACAGAGCAATCCGCAAGCGCAATTCTATAAAGAAAATTGGATAGAGATAAATTCGGAAGAGAGAGAACTGGCGGGGTTACCAGGGTATTTTGCGAAGATCGAGCATGTAAAGAATAATGAACTGACTCTTGGTGAGGAAAGTGAGTTAGAGAAAATCAAAGAGCTGGAGCAAGAAAATCCAATTATAACGGCGCGACTTTGGGGGGATGAAGCAAAAGAAATCGCCAGCAATGAGGATATAACGCTGGAGAAAGATATAAAAATCAAGTTTGACGATGACGATAGTAATAAGTACAGGACGGGAGATTATTGGTTAATACCGACCCGCAGTCAAGAGGCAGTTGTGTGGGACGGTGATGGGGAAGAACCCCACGGGATTGACTATTACTACTGTCCTTTGGCGATCGCCAAGTATAGCAGCAGCAAGGGCAATTGGGAGGAGGAGATAACGGACTGTCGGAAAGTTTTCCCAGCGCTGACGGAAGTGTTCCGGGAAACGGCGGTGATGAATGGTACGATAAAGGGTACGTCCTTGTCCCTAGGGGTTCACGGCTACAATGACTCCCGTCGCGCTAGCGATCTAGAAAAGGTAAAACATACAGAAGATAAGCTGGACATTCAAGGTGGGAAGCACCTGAAGTTGAATGTGGGCTATTGGCAGGATGAACTTGGTGGTACTCTACCTGATGTGCCTGATGCGGAGATCGGCTTCTGGGTGAACGATCAAAAGAAGATGTACCTCACGAAAGATCTGCTGACAATAACAGAAGGGGTGAGTGTAAATCCAAGCCTGACGGTGACAGGAAATCTCACGGTTACTGGGACAAGCCACCTTCAGGGCGTAGTCAGTATAGGTGGGGGAGATCCTGACGAGGCGATCGGGCTCAAGGTGAAGCAGGATTTGTCGGTTATTGCTGGCTCTGCTGGTGAGGTCGTGGGGCTAAAGTTAGAACCAAAATTGACAGCGAATAATAATAACGACAAGCTGACAGGCTTACGTATTGTTCCGGATTTTCATGTAATTGGAGATAAAAAAGGCGTCAAGGAATATGGCTTAATAGTAGAAGGTGGGAAAGTAGGCATTGGCGCTAACCGCTCGGAAGATGAGGAAAGCGATCGACTAAATATAGGGATGGATCTGCACCAGACATTGAGTGTGAAAGACGATCTGGATTGGGTTGTAGGATTATACATTAATCCAGATTTCACAAACACAGTTTTTTATCCACCGCGTCGGTATGGTCTGATGGTCGCCAAGGGGCAAGTTGGTGTAGGAAGTCTGAAGTCGCTCGGAGAAGTGGATGACTTGGGGATGCGAGTCGGAGTAAACTTGCAGCCGGAAGTGTCGGGTAAGAACGAACCGGATAAGCTTGTTGGACTATACATTAACCCAAAATACACAAATGACGTTAATATAGGAGAAAAAGACAAGTATGGTTTGATAGTGGAAGGCGGGCGGGTCGCCTTTGGACCGAAGGTTACTCCAGTGCCAGGCGGCGATGAAGAATATCTAGTAGATATTGGAAGAGATGGTGCTGTAAGTCGTTTGAAAGTGGCGGGGGATCTAGAAGTTTACGGAAAAGTAACATACCACGCGAAGAAAGAGAAAGCAGGGAAAATAGAACTGGGTCAACAAAATGAAGATAAGTTGCAAATTCATGGAAAACTGGAAACCCAGCATACATCAGGGAAGCTGAAGGTGACTAGCCCCTTGGAGATCGAGCTAGAAGGGGGAAATACGCAAGATTTCCTGTCGCTGTTTTCGGCGAACGACAGTGAGAATGTTAATGGCAGGATAGTCTGGAAGAAGGGTACGGTAACAGAACCGGGCGATGCATACAATGAAGACGCGCAAGTAGTAGCGGCTATTTATTCGAGTCTCAAGGCAGACGGCGTCGCAGGTGACTTGAGGTTTGGCACCACCAGCGCTGGGACGGTGACCGATCGGATGGTCATTACAGCAGATGGCAAGGTGGGTATCGGGACCACAACTCCAGGAACAAATCAGCTGCAAGTCACGGGAACTACTGACTTAGCGACTCTAATTGTAGAGAATGGGTTGCAAGTGAAAGGAAAAGATGGCACTAAGTATACCAAGATGCTCAAACTGCACCTCGAAGGCGTGCAGACAGAAAATCAGGATGAAAGAGAAGAAAACCCAACTCTGAAGGTGAAAAATGGCGGTGTATGTATAGGGGCAGAGAGTATTCCAAAAGACGACGAAAAACGGGATGTAGATGTTGAGGAAATCAAGTTGTACGTCGATGGGAAAGTAACTTTTGCGCAAGACTTGAGCGTTTTTGGAAAGGCAAAAGTAAACACCCTGAATGTCAAACCCAAATTGAAGGCTACAAAAAAAGATGACGTTCTGACAGCGGTAGAAATTGATCCAAGCTTCGATATTAAAAAGACTGACAGCCTAGAGTTCCAGAATGTGAAGCAGTGGGGACTGAAGGTAGTCTCGGGAGATGTGAAGATCGCCAGTGGGAATGTCGCGATCGGGTCCGACGATCCAGCAGGGCACAAGTTAAAAGTAGCCAGTGGTACGACGCTCCTAGACGGGGATCTGCAAGTCGGAGAATCTAATATTGCCCTGAAGGTAAATCAAAAAAAGCAGGAAGTAGGCATCGGGGGTGTCTCGGAATCGAATTACAAGCTAGCAGTCGCGGGGGCTACGAAGATAGCAGGCAAGCTGGAGGTAGTACCAAGTTTGAGCGGTGCTAGCAATGCTGTGGAAATTAAACCAACTTTTACAAAATCTGGTAACCAGACAGCGGTGCTAATTGATCCAACATTTCCTAAGGATAAGACGAAAAATTTTGGATTGCATGTAGTCAAGGAAAATGTGGCACTCTGTAGCACAAGCGGAGGGGTGGCGATCGGGTCCTCAGATCCAGCAGGCAAAAGGCTGAAGGTAACGGGTGAGACGCTCTTAGAAAACAAGCTGACAGTCTCCAATGGGGGAGTAGCTGTATCGGCCGGGGGAGTAGCTGTATCGGCCGGTGGCACGACAACGGATGCCCTGACAGTGACGGGTGACACTACCCTAGGAAATGCGACCCTCTCGGGGACTCTGGGGGTTACAGGTGACAGCACCCTCAGCAGCAACTTGGCGGTCTCGGGGAATGTGGCGATCGGGTCTACTACGGTAGATGCAAGCCACAAGTTGAAAGTAACTGGTGGCACGACAACGGATACCCTGACAGTGACGGGTGCTAGCACCCTCAGCAGCTTGACTGCCTCGGGGAATGTGGCGATCGGGGATAAGAATGCTGGCAACGAACATTCAAGAATGCAGTCAGGGTTAAATTGTCCGTTGTATGTTTACAAATACGACGTTCAAGACTCTAACCTCGTAGAAATGGCGCGGTTTGAAAGGGGATGCGATGATGCAAGTAATGTAGCAGAAGCTGAAGGTGGCTATATTGGTCTTTGGCTCAATGATTGTGGTACTCAGAAGAATAATAAAAAATCCCGTATTGAAGCGGCGCGAATCTCATGGCGTTTTGATAACAAGGATCAGGGTGGCGGGAAAAACGATGAAGTGAGTGGTCGCCTAGGTTTTTGGACCTCTCATGATAAAGCCAGTAATCCAGATAGTCCACAACATGATTTAGTCGAACGACTGACCATAAGGAAAGACGGTAAGGTCGGTATTGGGACGAAAGATCCGGATGTGAAGCTGCAAGTAATGGGGGATATTAAATCTAATGACAACAAGTTAACAAGCGATGGGACGCTAAAAGAAAATATTCAGACTCTAAAAGACGGACTTAGCAAGATCCTGGGTTTGCGCGGCGTGACCTACCAACGGAAAGATAACAAAGAAGTTCCCCAAGAGGCAACGGAAATTGGACTGGTGGCCCAAGAAGTAGAAGAATTTTTCCCCGAACTGGTAAGTACAGACTCCGAGGGGACGAAGTCTTTAAGTTATTCCCGACTCATCGCCCCTCTGATAGAAGCAGTTAAGGATCAACAGGGGCAAATTTTGGGACTGGTCCAACAAATTCAACAGCAGCAAACTCAAATAGAACAGTTGCAAGCTCTCAATAATGGATAATTGCCAGATATTCCCGGAGTCAATGGCCTCCGGGAATATCTGGCCCAGGACAACTAACAGGTGTGAATGATGATGAAAGAAAGATTAGAACAGCGCCTCAAATCTCTCAAAGCAGAATTTGATGCGGGCCAAAAACTCCTAGCTGAGTACGAGAGCAAACAAGGGAGTCTGCGAGAAACCTTATTGCGCATCAGCGGGGCCATTCAGGTGATCGAGGAAGAGTTGAAGGAACTCGGGAAAGAGGAAAATGGCGGTCAGCAGGTGGAAACGGAGGCGGTAGCAGTTGAAGGATGACAGATATCAGTGGTATAAGCAAAATCAGATGTAGTCGGTGTAGAGAATCACAAAAAGGAGGACAAGCAAATGCCAGTAACGCCAACATATCCAGGGGTATATGTAGAAGAACTACCTTCAGGATCGCGGACTATCACCGGTGTAGCTACTTCGATAACCGCATTCATCGGTCGGGCGAAGAGGGGACCGGTCAACGATCCAAGCTTAATCAACAGCTACGGAGAATTTGAGCGCATATTTGGCGGGTTGTGGAATGAGAGTACCATGAGTTTTGCGGTGCGGGATTTCTACAATAATGGTGGGAGTCAGGCGGCGATCGTCCGACTGTTCCATCCCGGAGAACTGCAAGCAAAGGATAAGAAGGAACTTGATGAAGTGTTGGGGGCAGTAACTGCGATTAAAAACACGGATAACAAAGCTGCGGGAATTACAGAGACTAAAAAAAATTTGGATGACAAGAGTGATAGCAGTAACGAAAATCCTAGCAATTGGTCAGAACAAAAAAAAGTTAAGGGGAAGGTTGCCAAAAAAAATGGCGATTGAGATATATGCATTAAATGAGGCAGCTGAGGGGTATAGCTATGGAGAAGAAGTAGGGAAAATAATCGCTGAATTAAATCTTGTTGCTACAAAGGCAGCATTGTCAGTAGGTACTGACAATAAACTGGTACTGGAAGCAGCCAACGGAGGTTCTTGGGGGAACGAATTACGTGCCCGCGTTGACTATAATGGTATAACAGACGATAAATCGTTTAATTTATCTATCAAGGATGGCGGGACTGGCGTAGTAGAAACTTTTCTGAATGTATCTGTAGATCCCAAGGCAACGCGATACGTTGAGAAGGTACTGGAAAAAGATTCTAAATTAGTCCGCGTGTTTGAAGGACCTCAGAGTAGACCAGAGGAGAATGATAGCGAATGGGCTCAAATAGAGGCAGCATTGAAAACGGAAGTTACCAGTCGAGTAACGGAAGAAATGAAAAGGGAAAATAGTAGTCTAGATGACAATTTCGAGAACTGGAGTCAAGAGAAAAAGGGAGAAAGACAAAAGAAAATTGAGAAGGGTATAGCAGATATAGGTCTAGCAGCAGAAAAAAGAAAATTTAAGGCTGAGGGTGTGTGGTACAAGCATTGTTCAAATGGAGTGGATGTCTACAAAGCAGGTGATGGAGTAGCGCTAAAAAGTACGGATTTTACCGAGGGCGAAAGCGAGAAAAAAGGAATTTATGCTCTGGAAAATGCGGACCTGTTTAACTTGCTCTGCATCCCACCCTACAAAGATGACGGAAATATAGACACAGGGGTGATTGATGACGCGATCGCCTATTGCGAGAAGCGGCGGGCCATGATGATTATCGACGCCCCTAGCGGGTGGAATAGTAAGGGAGAAGCTAAAACAGGGATTGAGACAGAGGTGGGATCTACCAGTATGAATGCGGCCATCTTCTTCCCGCGCCTGAAAATGCCCAACCCTCTCAAAGACAATCAAATGGAAGATTTTGCCGCTTGCGGGGCGGTGGCGGGAGTGATGGCCCGCACCGATGCGACGCGGGGGGTGTGGAAGGCCCCAGCAGGTTTGGACGCGGTCTTGCGGGGAGTGGCGGCCCTCAGTGTGCCCCTGACAGACGCTGAAAATGGAGAGTTGAACCCTCTGGGGATTAACTGCTTGCGGAATAAACCGCCTGCGGGTAAGATAATGTGGGGCTCGCGCACCCGGGTAGGAAACGACATGCTGGCCTCAGAATGGAAATACATCCCAGTACGGCGACTAGCACTGTACCTGGAAGAAACATTGTATCGGAATACGAAGTGGGCGGTATTTGAACCCAATGACGAACCGCTTTGGGCTCAGTTGCGATTGAGTATCGGTTCCTTTATGGATAATCTGTTCCGCCAGGGAGCATTTCAAGGTTGTTCGCCCAAGGATGCTTACTTTGTCAAGTGCGACAAGGAAACAACGACTCAGTACGATATAGATCGAGGGATAGTCAACATCGAGATCGGGTTTGCGCCCCTGAAGCCAGCAGAATTTGTGATTCTGAAATTCCAACAGATAGCGGGACAATCATAAGTCATTGCTAATTGAGTGCAGCAGACTGTAGGGTGGGCACCGCCAGCTAGATTCCGCCCACCATAGAAAACCACCATAGAAAAGAATTACTAAGATAAAAGGAGAGAGAGAAAATGCCAGTAACACCAACTTATCCAGGGGTATATGTAGAAGAACTGCCTTCAGGAGTGCGTACTATAGTAGGTGTAGCGACTTCAATCACGGCATTTATCGGTCGGGCCCTGCGGGGACCGACCGCGACCGGTGCAACCGATGATGAGGATGAGGATTCTCCAGTGCTGATTAATAACTACGGCGAATACGAGCGCATATTCGGCGGGTTGTGGAAAGAAAGTACTATGAGTTTCGCGGTGCGGGATTTCTACAATAATGGCGGGAGTCAGGCGGTGATTGTCCGACTGTACAAAGCAAAACAGGGAAAAAATACCAAAGCAACTTTGAAGGCAGGTAAAGAAAGTGAAAATTCAATTAATTTGAAAGCGGCAAACGCGGGAGTATGGGGGGACAAGCTGCGGGCAAGGGTAGACAGGGATTTCCCAAAAAGTATTAAAGACGAGAACAAACACGAAACCGAGAAATTGTTCAATCTTTATATAAAAGACGGGGAGACAGGGGAAGTAGAAACATTCCTCAATGTATCGGGAAAATTCGGACACTCACGTCAGGTAGATAAGGTACTGAAAAATCAGTCCGCTCTAGTGCGTTACCAAGGAACAATTACAGCAGATATAAATATTCCAACACCAAATGATGATAAGTTGACTCCGGAGCAATTAAAGGAAGATTTGTGGATCGATAATCGCTCAAATCAAGTAAAGGAAGCAGACAAAGCTTCAGATGGAGAGGCGATCACAGAAACAGAATTCACGGGGTCAGGAAAGGAAGGAGACAAGCAGGGACTTTATGCCCTAGAAAATGCGGACCTGTTCAACCTACTATGCATCCCGCCCTACAAACCAGGCGGAGACATAGATAGAACCTTAATTGACAAGGCCTTAACATATTGCCAGAAGCGCCGCGCCATGATGATTATCGACTCCCCCAGTAGTTGGAAGAGTAAGCAGAATGCGATAGATGGAATTGATGCAGGCGTAGGCGCAACCAGTAAGAATGGGGCAATTTTCTTCCCGCGCCTGAAGATGGCGAACCCCCTCAAGGAAAATCAAATCGAAGAGTTTGCGGCTTGCGGGGCCATAGCAGGAGTGATGGCTCGCACGGATGCAACGCGGGGAGTATGGAAAGCGCCAGCGGGTTTGGACGCAGTATTAAAGGGAGTCATAGGTCTCAGCGTGCCCCTGACAGACCCGGAAAACGGGGAGTTAAACCCCAAAGGCATTAACTGCTTGCGAGTGATGCCACCAGCGGGTAAGATAGTCTGGGGCGCGCGCACCCGGATGGGGGACGACATGCTGGCCTCAGAATGGAAATACATCCCAGTACGGCGACTAGCACTGTACCTGGAAGAAACATTGTATCGGAATACCCAATGGGCCGTATTTGAACCCAACGACGAACCGCTGTGGGCCCAGTTGCGACTGAATATCGGCGCGTTTATGAGCAATCTCTTCAAGCAGGGGGCATTCCAAGGCAGTTCGCCCAAAGACGCTTACTTTGTCAAGTGCGACAAGGAAACCACGACTCAGTATGATATCGATCGGGGATAGTGAACATCCTCATCGGGTTTGCGCCCTTAAAGCCAGCAGAATTCGTGATTCTCAAGTTCCAACAAATAGCGGGACAATCCTAAGGAGGAAAAATGGCTCAATTTTCAGTAAATGCGGAACGGTTTGACCCATACAAAAACTTCAAATTCCGGGTAAAATGGGATGGAAACTACGTAGCCGGAGTTAGCAAAGTTAGTGCCTTAAGTCGTTCGACTGAGGTAGTAGAACATCGGACGGGAGGAGACCCCAGCAGTGCGCGGGTATCGCCGGGACAAACAAAGTACGAAGCAATAACTTTAGAACGGGGGGTAACCCACGACCCAGCTTTTGAACAATGGGCGAATAAGGTCTGGAACTACGGTTCGGGTTTGGGGTCAGAAGTGTCCCTGAAGGACTTCCGCAAGGATATCATTATTGAGGTGATGAACGAAGCGGGACAGGTGGCGATCGCCTATAAGGTATATCGGTGCTGGGTATCGGAGTTCCAAGCGATGCCAGATTTAGATGCTAGCGGTAATGAGGTAGCTATTCAGAGCATTCAGTTGCAAAATGAAGGATGGGAACGGGACTATGACGTGATGGAACCGGCAGAACCGAGTTTCACTGAACCGGCATAGATGGTAGGTTGGGTGGACGAGAGGAAACCCAACCAGCAAGATGAATATTGGCAAAGATGAAGACAATATGCGTCCATTGTCTAGCAAGGAACTAATTCGTAGCTGGGAAATAGGACAGAGTCAACATCCCCTAGATAGGGCGTTGACCGTTCTGAGTCTCGCTTGTCCGGAATTGGAGATGGCATCACTAGCATCTCTGAGTATAGGACAGCGGGACGCATATCTATTAACCCTGCGAGAAATAACGTTCGGCGAACAGATGAACGGTTGGGCAGACTGTCCGGAATGTAGCGAACGGTTAGAGTTTAGCATGAATTCATCCGACCTGCGCTTGGTAGAACTGCGGGGACCGGAAGCAGAAGCATATAGCCTGAAATTAGGGGAGTGGGAGTTGCGATATAGGTTACCGAATAGCTGGGACTTGGCGGCGATAGTGGGATCGCGAGATGAAGAGAAGGCAGCGCAGCGCCTGCGGGAAAGATGTTTGTTACGGGCATGTCGGGAGGGAGTAGAACTGGGATATAAGGATCTACCATCGGAGGCGATCGCGGCCATGGTAGAGTCAATAGCAGCGGCAGACCCCCAGATAGAAATATTGCTAGACTTAAATTGTCCGGCCTGCGGTCACAATTGGCAAGTGATGCTAGATATAGTTTGGTTTATGTGGAAAGAAATCAGTGCTAAGGCCCAGAGGATCCTCCAGGAAGTGCACGTGCTAGCCCGGTTCTATGGATGGGGAGAGGCTGATATCCTATCTATGAGTACAGTCAGACGACAATATTATTTAAGTTTAGTAGGCTAATGGCAGATATATTCACTAGACTGGCAAGACGCACCTTGGGTTTGATGCCTGTGGTGCAACCGCGAATAGTCTCGCGGTTTGCTCGGGAAGAGGCGATGGCGAGTGAAAATGCTAATATAGAAATACCTAGGGTGTTGGCAGGCGATCGGGGTTCATCGGGTTTGATGCCTGTGGTGCAACCGCGAATAGTCTCGCGGTTTGCTCGGGAAGAGGCGATGGCGAGTGAAAATGCTAATACAGAAATACCTAGGGTGTTGGCAGGCGATCGGGGTTCATCTTTATCGCCAGTGCAGCCAGCAGCAGCGCAGTTGTCGCCAAGTGATGCCGATCTACAAGAAGACCAAGAAAAGCAGGAAGGAACCCCAGAAGGGCTAAGAATTGATGAAGAAAGAAGGTCCGCTGAAGATAGGGGAAGGGAAGTTCAAGGGGGACTAAGGTCAGGAAATCAAGAGTCGGAAAGGATCGCAGAGGTAATAAGGGTAGAGAGAGGGTCAGAAATAAGAGAAAGGAGTGAGGAGAAGAAAGGGTCAAGTAGGGAGAGGGAAGCGGAGTCCATAACTAGAACAATTCTAGTGGAGATAGAGAAAGAAGACCCCGAAAAGCAGGAAGGAACCCCAGAAGGGCTAAGAATTGATGAAGAAAGAAGGTCCGCTGAAGATAGGGGAAGGGAAGTTCAGGGGGGACTAAGGTCAGGAAATCAAGAGTCGGAAAGGATCGCAGAGGTAATAAGGGTAGAGAGAGGGTCAGAAATAAGAGAAAGGAGTGAGGAGAAGAAAGGGTCAAGTAGGGAGAGGGAAGCGGAGTCCATAACTAGAACAATTCTAGTGGAGATAGAGAAAGAAGACCCCGAAAAGCAGGAAGGAACCCCAGAAGGGCTAAGAATTGATGAAGAAAGAAGGTCCGCTGAAGATAGGGGAAGGGAAGTTCAGGGGGGACTAAGGTCAGGAAATCAAGAGTCGGAAAGGATCGCAGAGGTAATAAGGGTAGAGAGAGGGTCAGAAATAAGAGAAAGGAGTGAGGAGAAGAAAGGGTCAAGTAGGGAGAGGGGGACGATCGCAGGGCCGCGAGAGGGTGAGGGAGTGAAAAAAAGAACGGCGGCAGAGAAAGAAAGGAGAGAAAGTCTAGGGGCGATCGCATCAGTTGAAGGAGGAGAAAAAAGTCCCTCAAAGGTATTGACAGAGGAGATATATTCCAGAAGGGAGGAAAGATGGGATGGAGAAGAAAGGGCGATCGGGGAAAAAGCAGTAGAGTGGGAGAATAGGGGAAGGGAGTCAAGAAAGTCAGAGAGTCCTGATAGAGAGGAAAAGCAGATAGCATCAGTAGCAGAGTCCTTGACAGAGAGGTCCAGATCCAAGAGAAGGGAAGAAAATGCGCTTCTGAGGGAGTCAGGAAGTCCAGAGGGAACGGTGCAAAGAACAGTAACAGCGGACATATTCTCAAGAAATGCGTCCAAGTCAAGGGAGTCGGTAAAGAGGATGGCACTCTCGGATAAAATGAGACCAGGGAAAGTGGACCTGGCGTTGTCGGATGGAGTTGATAGAAGTAGAGAGTCACAGAGTCTAGGTCAGACCTATGTGCCAGAGTCTGGTCTCATGGAAGAGATGTCCTCTAGAAGAGAAGAAGTGTTTTTGAGAGAAGAGGAACAAAGGACGATCGGGCCAAGGGAGGTAAAGAGTGTGGAGTTGTCAAGTCCGGAGAAAAACTCAGCGAAGTCAAGAGTCCCGCTAGACTCTCAGGCAAGTGCTGAGGTATTCTCAAAGGATAACTCGAGTTTAGCACGGGCGATCGCCTCGGGATCGAGAGAGGAAGATAAGCATGGCGTGAGGGGAACTCAAGCAGGGTTAGCCAGGGGAGAAACTCAAAGGATTATTATAGCTGCAGGAGAAGGGGAAAAGCAGAGAGTTCCAAAGGGTCCAGAGAATCGGGTAGAATTATCATCCAGAAGAGAAGAAGAGTTAAGTAGGTCAGAACCGGAAAGGGCGATCGGGCCAAGAGAAAAAGGGACGGAAGCGGAACTGGCGAGTAGCAGGAGAGAGAAGATCCAGCCATCCCAGACAGAAAAGGGAAGCGAAATAAATTACTATACCAGGCTGGAAAGCAATCAAGCACCGGAGATTGCGCTGCGTGCACGCTACGCGAACGGCGGCTCGCTTTTTAGCATCCCAGCAGGAGAAGAGAGTATAGCAGAGGGGCAATGGAAAGAAAAGAAGAGGGAAAATGTGGTCGGAGGGGAAATCATAACTGAAAGGGAAGGGAGGAGAGGAGAAATTGAGAGGAACGCTACGGGAAAAATCGGGAACAGCCAATTATTAGGGTCAAGGCGAGGGGAAGAACTGAAAGCATCCGTAGCATCGACCCCCACGATCCAGGTAACCATAGGTAAGATAGAGGTGCGGGGAACTAAACCAGGGATAAAACCAGTTCAGCAATCTCCTCGGCGGGTGCAGTCAAGGAGTTTAAGTCCACGGCTTTCCCTGGATGAATATCTCAAGCAGCGCAATGGAGGTAAGATATGAGTACATCGCAGGCGATCGCTGGGGTGACGATCCTGCTAGAACATGTAATTACAGAAGGGGTAATGAAAGAATTAAGGAGTGGAACCCTAGGAACGGTCACAACAAAACCGCTAGATAAAGCCCGGGAAGCGGGAGAAGAGAATAATCAGATTAATATATTTCTATACCAAACAGTACCCAATACTGCATGGCGGAACTTAGATATGCCGAACAAGGTAAAACCAGGGGAAACAGGGAAACCGCCGTTAGCATTAAATTTGTATTATTTGATTACAGCTTACGGTGAAAAGAACAATGAAATTCAAACTCATAGCTTGCTAGGATCGACTATGCGCGTATTGCACGATCGGCCTTTGATTACAAGTCAATACATTCACGATTTAATCAAGGAGTTTGGGGATCTAGGTCAGGATGAAAAAAAGCAAATATTAGTGGAAAGTGACATAGAAAATCAAATAGAAAGAATAAGCGTAACGCCGACAACCTTGTCCTTAGAAGAGATATCAACACTATGGGGTACATTTCAAATACAATATCGTCTTTCTGCCGCTTATAAAGTATCTGTAGTATTGATAGAAAGCAAGCGTCCGGTGAAAACGCCCCTGCCCGTATTAAGTCGTGGCGAGGATGACGAGGGGGCGAGTTCTCAGACTGGTACAATACCGCCCTTACCTAGCCTCACGGCAATTAAACTACCGCAGAATGAATTTTACTTTGCGGTCGGAAAGGATTTGATTCTTGAGGGTTATAACCTCTCGAACAGCGAGAAAGTCCACTGCAGACATCCCCAGCTAAAGGATACTATTAAACTGAGTCCAAGTCCAAAAGAAGTCACGGATATGCAAATAAAGGTGACGCTAAGTAATAATGTAAAATGGCTAGCTGGATTTTACACCGTGACGGTACAAGTAAAGCAGGATGGGCGCGACGCTCGGGAGACGAACGCCCTGACTTTCCCGTTAGTGCCGGAGGTAGAAATACCAGATCGGGAGGTAGAGAAGGAGTTAACTTTAACCTGCAACCAGTCAGTGCAACGGGGACAACTGGTGGCTTTGCTATTGGGATCTCAGGAGATTCCCTATCAATTCCCAGAAGCACCACCAGAAAGACAAACCAAGCTCACCTTCGATGTCAGCAAGATCGCGCATGGGACCTATGTAGTGCGCTTGCGGGTAGATGGTGTGGATAGCGTCCCGATCGATTTTACGAAACAGCCACCGCAGTTCAAAGATAACCAGAAAGTAGAGATAATATGAATAATAGAGGAGACTGGCAAAGAAACAACGATTATTACCTAAGCGCGGCCATGGGCTGGTTGCAACTGCGTTTAGAGCTGAAAGCTAAAAGAGAATGCACAACTGACACAGAAGTAGCGGCAGCAGAAAGGATGGTGGCGGCGGAGAGGGTCAAACCAGAGCCAGCCTTGACAAGACTCAGACAGCAACTGAAGTTATCCCAGTTTGAAACGAACCTATTGCTGCTGTGCATCGCCATGGAATGGGACAAAGATATTCCCAACCTCTATGGTTTAATTCAGGGCAACCAACGTAACTATCCGACCTTTGACCTCGCCTTTACTGTCTTGGACGAACCGACTTGGGATGTGGTGTCACCAGAACGGCCCCTACGGAAATGGCGATTAATTGAAATTCTGCAATCAGGTGTAGAGCCCTTGATAACCAGTCCGTTACGGGCAGATGAAAGAATTGTTAATTATATCAAGGGGTTGAACTACCTGGACGATATTCTAGCAAAGCTGGTCTTCCCATGGCCTGCAAACAGCTATAGCAAGCAAGCAAGTTTTCTACCACCTTCTCAGCAAGAAGCTGTGGAGGCAATAATCGACAAGTTCCAGGATAATGCATATCGGTATCCCCCGGCAATCGAACTATTAGGACCGGATATTGCCAGCAAGCAACTGGTAGCCTGGCAGGTTTGCGTCCATTTGAGTCTGGAACTATATCGCCTCCCGATCGCCCTACTGCCAAGGGAGGGGAATGAATTAGAAACCATAGCCAAGTTGTGGGAGCGGGAAAGTCTGTTAGAGCCTGTAGCGCTATATTTAGAGGTACAGTCTCAGGAAGATTATATCAGCCCGGCGCAAATGGTAGCGCTCCATCGTTTTTTGGAACGGAGCAATGGCTTATTTTTGATCGACATCCGCGACAAAACTTTAGCTTTAGAACGGGAAACCTTGACCTTAGATATTGCGAAGCCGACAGCAGGAGAACAAATAGCGGCCTGGGAGAAGGCTTTGGGAACAAAAAGTCGCGATCTAGTAATGAGTCTAGTAGGGCAGTTTAATTTAAGTATTGCCGAGATTGAGAAAATTGTCAAGGAAGCGCAGCCCAAGCGACCGGTGGAGCATGACTGTGTAGAACAGGAGAAAGTAGAGCCTTCCAATGTAGATCCAAGTATTATTATTATAGATTGGCCGACAGCTCGAGAGATTGAGGGTTTAGAGTATATAAACCTATCAAATACTCAAAGGCGGACTATAACGGCGACTGACAAAGAACTCCAGAATTTCGAGGGATTTTCCCTGTGGCCCAAGGATGATAAGTCCCTGTTAGAGCAACTGTGGGATAGATGTCTAGAGAGTACCCGTCCCAAATTAGAGAATCTCGCACAACGCATAGATGTGAAAGCGGGTTGGGACGATATTGTATTACCCCAGGAGGAGACAGATCTGTTACATGCCATAGCCGATCAAGTACGAGAGCGAGGTACAGTCTATGAAGAGTGGGGTTTTCACCGGCGGATGAATAGAGGCAAGGGGATCGGCGCCTTATTTGCTGGGGAAAGCGGTACGGGAAAAACAATGGCAGCGGAAGTAATAGCAAAGGCTCTGCGCTTGCATCTGTATCGGATAGACTTAGCAACAGTAGTGAGTAAATATATAGGAGAGACAGAGAAGAATTTGCGTCGCCTGTTCGATGCCGCAGAAGATGGCGGGGCCATACTGTTTTTTGATGAAGCGGATGCGTTGTTTGGAAAGCGATCGGAAGTGAAAGATGCTCACGACAGGTATGCAAATATAGAGATAGACTATTTATTGCAGCGTCTGGAAGCTTATCGAGGTCTGGCAATTCTGGCAACGAATAATAAAAGTTCCCTAGATGGGGCATTTATGCGCCGCTTGCGGTTTGTTGTTAACTTTCCCTTTCCTGGGGTGGCGGAACGAGAAAAAATTTGGCGGAAAGTGTTTCCCCCAGAGACGCCAATAGATTGTATAGACTGGAAGAGATTGAGTCAGTTTAATTTAACGGGAGGAAATATACATAGTATAGCATTAAATGCGGCTTTTATGGCAGCAGCAAAGAGAACGGCGGTGACGATGAGATTGGTGTTGAGAGCGGCGCGGATGGAGTTTAAGAAGCTGGAGAAACTAATAAATGAGGCAGATTTTAGGATCGAAATAAAGAATTGAAAAAAGATGAACGTAAATCTGAGAATCAATGAGATAATAATGGGAGAAGGGGTTGAAGTGTCGCGCAGCATGCGTAGGATATTGCAAGCTGCGGTAGAAACGGAATTAGCCCGTCTGTTGACGGAAAAGGGATTACCGCCTAAAATAGAAAAGGGGGCGAGGATACCCAGCATTCCTGTTAATCTGGCATTAAAGGGGAAAATAAGCCCCGATCGGGTGGGCAAGATGCTGGCCCAATCGATTTACGGAGAACTGGCCTCGGGAGATGCGGTCCGGTAGCATCATGAAGGCAAGAGAAGTGGTAGGAAGCTCGGGGTTGACAGTAGAGGGATGAGGCGATAAGATAAAGGAAGTAGCGCCCGCCCAGGCTAGGCAGCCAGCAGAAAGTGACAACCTATAGGTAGAAGGGAAAAAGGAGAACAGTAGAAATGACTCGTCAATATGTACAGAGAACAAACCAGTCTGGCCAGAAAGAGACAAAAGACAGCGGGATACTGCAACGGACGGCGGTGCGTGAGCTACCCGCTAAAACTGTGACACCCCAAGTCCAAACAGAGTCCCCAGCAGGCGATCGCTCAGGCATTAAACTGGACTTGATGCAGATACCACTCAGCAATCACACTGCCATGCCAGTGCAAGCTAAACTAGAGATTAGACCTGCTGGTGATAAGTACGAACAGGAAGCAGATCGATTAGCCTCGCAAGTAGTGGACAGAATTAACGCATCAGGTTCTAGTCTCTCCCCTGAAGATAAACTGATGCCGAAGCAAACGATCCAGGGGAAATCCCTTGAAGGTGGGGAGGCGGTTACCCCAGAGTTGGAAACATCGATCGAACAGGCAAGAGGTTCGGGGATGCCGATCGCCGAGAGTATCCGGAAACCAATGGAACAATCATTTGGGGCAGATTTTAGTGGAGTGAGGGTCCACAATAATCCTAAATCTAACCAGTTGAATCAATCGATGCCAGCACGTGCGTTTACGACGGGTAAAGATATATTCTTTAGGCAGGGGGAATATAACCCTGGGAGTCTAGGAGGGCAGGAATTGATTGCTCATGAGTTAACCCATGTGGTTCAGCAAACTGGTGGTACACAGCCGCGTCATATCGGGACAAAACCAAATGAAGCACAACGTAAACCCCAGCAGAAAATTAAGGGATATGCAAATATCCAGTTAGTTCGCGATCGGAGCAATAATTCAGGAAAATCACAAGAGCAATATGAAGAAATTGAGATGGTACCTATGCGCCCTGATGGTCGTGAGGAGATACGATACGAAAGGCATCCAGCTTTCCCGATCTGGAGTAAACTTTGCCAAGAAGCTGGCATGAAAGAGAAAGAGATTCACGAATCTTTTATGGATGTAATGGGTGGAGTGCGTGCAGGATTAGAAGGCAAAAATCCCCAAATAGAACAGGAGAATCGACAGGAAGCTCAACTGGCCGCACGAGAACTGATGGAGAAATTCGCCCAGGCGCGGACCAAGGAATTGGAAACCCCAGATGGAGGATTAGTGTTATGGAGTGGTTGCAAGGATTTAGCTTCAGAATACGCTCAAAAGAACAATGGAAAAGCATTAGCAGACACGGATTTGGGTAAGGCAATTGATGCAGTTGAAGAAAAAATAGGAATCTGGTCAGAAGCCAAGGGTTACGCAATCCAGTACTGGGATATTCTTGGACCATTCTGGGAGGAAGTTTCTAGACAACTGGCGAAGACCTCAATTGGTAATGTGACTGTACTTGTGACTAGCAATCGCGAAAATACGGTTTTTCATCGGGTTGAAAAATTTGCTCTTAAATATGACCAGAAAGTGAGCTTCTACAAAGCTGCCCCTGTTTCCAAAGGCTCTAAAGAGTTTCAGATTGTTAGTGGACCATATGAATCATGGGAAGCGATCAAGCCTCATCTACCTGCTCCAAATCAAATATAGTAATTCTCAATGAGTTGTGGAATCCGTAATTGATAAAAAAATTACCCAGAAAGGGTTTCAGGGGCGAGAAATCAGCATTTACGCACATGGGATTTACGGTCGCTATCAACTATCCGGCACCGGTTCAGTTAATGGCGAAGAGGGAAAACATGCGCTCGGCGAAGTTAAGCTTGGCCTCTTATTTAAGGAGAAGAGAAAAAATGACCCGTCAATATGTAAGGAAAACCAACCAGTCGGGCCAGAAGGACGCGGACAGCTGGATCCTGCAACGGACGGCGGTGCGATCGCGACCAGCAAAAACTGTGACACCCAAGTCCAAACAGAATCGGCAGCCTACGATCGCTCACGCATTAAACTGGACTTGATGCAGATACCGGTCAGCCACAATGATACGCCAGAGGTGCAGCAAAAGCTGATGGTAGGTTCTCGTGGGCACGGGATGCCGGTGCAAGCAAAACTGGCGATCGGATGACATAGCCCCCAGGCCAAAGATCCATAAACTTCAGCTTATATAAGGTATAAGAAAAAAAATTTCTCAAAACCCTTGACAAAACGCAATCGAGTTAGCTAGGCTGTATTCATGCTCTTTCAGACCCATCCTTGGAGGAAAAGCCTATGACGGCTATCAACCTTGCGAAAGTGGGATGCACCCCGGTAGAAGGATCGCGAGTAACCGAAATCTCAGCTTAACCAACAACTCCCTCACCGGTACTATACCGTCTGAGCTGGGTGAGCTGAGTAATTTAACGAAACTCCGGCTGCACAACAACGAGATCACCGGCACAATCCCGACCGAGTTGGGTGAGCTCGCCAACCTGCAGATCCTCGGGTTGTCTGCGAACGCCCTAACCGGGACCATCCCCCCTGAGTTGGGCAATCTAACCAGTTTACAAAACCTGTACCTGTGGGATAATGAGTTGACCGGCAGCATCCCGCCCGAGCTCGGCAACCTCACAAACCTGCGGAACCTCTGGCTCCAAGGTAACCACCTAACCGGCGATCTACCCGCAAGTGTCGAAGCTTTATCGGCAACCAAACGGTTGGAGAATCCACCCTATGTTGGAGTTCCGATCGAGGACGTGGATGCTGTCGTAGAATACGATGAGAACTCCACTCGCAATCACAACCTCAGCATAGATATCAGCGACAACTTTGGCGATATCAACGATAATATTGCCAGCTACAGCGTCAGCGGTTTGCCAAACGGGTTAACCTTTGACCCCATTACTGGGGTGATTAGTGGTACGCCTGATAGGCCTGCTGCTGCTGATCCTGATGATAGCAATTCTCTTGTAACCGTAACTGCATCAGATGATGCGGGAGGCTCCGTAACGGATAAGTTTAACATTACGGTGTCCTTTTTTAGCTCTGATGCTAGGCTTTACTTCACTAACGCCAGCGATTATGGAGTCCTGAAGGATATCAATAGCGATTGGAATTTCGCCTCCATCCCCGTCCATCAGAGGTATCATGTCCCCCTTGCTAGTGTTGCTAACAGGTTGTTGGATTGGGTGACAGTCGAGAACTCCCGGATAACGGAACTCGACAGAGTGAGCGGTACGACGCTCCCTTCTCAGTTAAGCAGGTTGACCGGTTTGCGGAAAATAGATCTGAACCGCAAAAACCTGAGTGGTAACATTCCCCCTGAATTAGGGGACCTAGACAACTTGACACACCTGTGGTTGGACCACAATTCCCTAACAGGTAACATTCCCCCTGAATTGGGGAACCTACGTAATTTAACGTGGTTGAAACTGAACAAGAACTCCTTGAGTGGTTCGATTCCCCCTGAATTGGGGAATCTCAGCAACCTGCAGGAATTATGGGCGGGGAGCAATTCCCTGAGTGGCAGCATCCCATGGGAATTGGGGAACGCCACCGAGCTGCAAAACATTTACCTGGACCATAACAATCTAACGGGGACAATACCCGACTCGCTAGGGAACCTCAGCAACCTAACAAAACTGTGGTTGCAAAACAATTCTCTGGAAGGTCCAGTACCAACTGAGTTGAACGGTATAAATGACCTCAACGTCCAAGGAAATCCTCTCATATAATCCGGATAAAGCGGAAAGCGAGGGAGGATAGTAACAGGTTGGGGGGGTGGGGATTGGGAAAGGTAGAAGAGTTCACCAAAGATGAGGTTCAAAAAGATGGAATCAACAGTAATGGATCAGGTTGCCTTCCAGATCGGCAGTAGCGGTGTGGGGGAGGAAGTCAAGGACATAGCCATCGACCGCAATGGTGATGTCTGGATTACAGGACGGTTCAGGGACAGCATCGACCTCGACGGCGACGGAGAAGATGATTTGATCAGTAATGGCTCTTTCGATAGCTATGTAGTCAAGTTCGACTCTGAAGGGAAGTTGGTTCGGGCCTATGATTTCGGCAATACTGAGATTTTACTCCCAGACAAGGGCATAGGCATAGCCACCGACAGCAATGATAATGCGTGGGTGTTAGGAGGGTTCCATGGCAGCATCGACATCGACGGAGACGGCATCAATGATTTGACCAGTTCAGATCGTGATGGTCACTATTTAGCCAAGTTCAACTCGGAGGGAGACTTTGTTCAGGCCTTAGAGATCCACGGACGTTATACTGATCACACTGAATCGGGCAAGAGCATAGCCATCGACAGCAAAGATAATGTGTGGACTAAAGGAAGTTTCTACTACCACCTCGACATCGACGGAGACGGAGAAGATGATTTGACCAATAAGGGCCGTCCTGGAAATGGTCGAGATAGCTATTTCGCCAAGTTCAACTCAGAGGGGGATTTGGTCAACGTCTTCCAGATCGGCGGTAGCGGTGATGACGTTGGTGATGGCATAGCCATCGACAAGGATGATCATGTGTGGACTACAGGATCTTTCACCGGCAGCATCGACATCGACGAAGACGGAGAAGATGATTTGACCAGTAATGGCTCAGATGATGGCTATGTAGCCAAGTTCGACTCGGAGGGGGCTTTGCTCTTTGCCAAAAATATCGGCGGTAGCGATTATGACTACAGCCTTGACATAGCCACCGACAGCAATGGTGATGCGTGGGTGTTAGGAGTTTTCCAGGGCAACATCGACATCGACGGAGACGGCACCAATGATTTGACCGATGGCTCAAAAGATTATCCTTGGGCCACTGATGAATATTTAGCCAAGTTCGATAGCAATGGTGATTTCGTCAAGGCCTTAAAACTCGGTCACCATGGCAGCATAGACATCGATAACGATGATATCTTAGTCCCTCACATTGCCTCTTCCATAGCCATCGATAGCGATGATAATCTGTGGGTTACAGGATCTTTCCATGAAAGCATGGACCTCGACGGCGACGGCGAGAATGATTTGACCAGTAATGGCGAACATGATAGCTATGTAGCCAAGTTCTCCAGCAATGTGGATTTGGTTCAGGCCTATAATATCGGCGGTAGCGATAGTGACTATGGCGATGTCATAGCCGCCGACAGCAATGGTAATGTGTGGGCTGCAGGAAGTTTCCGGGACAGCATCGACATCAACGGCGACGGCAGCAATGATTTGACCCCCAATGGCGTTGAGAATATCTATGTAGTTCAAGTTCAGAAGGCAACTACAGAAGAAGTCACTCAACTGAAAGTCACCCCTTCTGAATCGACCAAAGCAGTAGAACCAAACACAAGTGTCAGCTTTGATGTCAACTACTCTACTGAACCTGCGGAAACTCCCACCACAGGAATAGTCTTTCAAATGCATTGGGACAGTTCTCAAGTAGCATTTGATCCAGTCACTGGTCTGACCGAGCACTTTCCTTTGGGCGCACAACCTATAAGTGCAGTCTTGGACGATCCGATTACCAACGGGGGTTTGGACGGCGACCCCAGCACAGACAAATACATCCTGCAAGCTTGGGTAGATGCTAACGGAAATTGGCCCAACAGTCCTAATCCTACCCTTTACACGGCCAACTTCACAGCGCTACCAGGGTTTTCAGGGACACAGATCAACTTTGGTGCCAACTCAGATGACCTGCCTGCAAATAGCAACTTTGTCCCCAGTTCCATTGCATTAACCTCCCCCGCTCCATCACCTGCTCCATCACCTGCACTGGACATTGATGGGAATGGAGTTATAGATGCGTTAACTGACGGTCTTGTGGCCATACGTTATCTCTTCGGGTTCAGGGGAGAGACTTTGACTGAAGGTGTTGTAAGTGAAGGTGCCACTCGCGATACATCAGAAATTGTTACCTACTTGGACGAAATGGGGGACACTATGTTAGATGTAGATGGCAATGGCACGGCAGGGGCGTTAACTGATGGCATTTTATTCATGCGCCATGCTCTCGGGTTCTCTGATCAGGATTTGATCTCGGGTGCAGTAAGCGAGGATGCCACTCGTACTACTGCTTCGGCAATTAATGAGCACCTGCAATCTTTCGGCATGATGTAAGGCCTTATTCCTCTCCTTCCCGGGCTCCGCCTGGGAGGGCGCGGTTGGGGAGGGGGGTCCTTGGAGTCAGACTGTCAGTGCAGTTATTCAAGGCCGCCAAATCGCAATTAATAATTAAATTCCATGACTCTTGCCAATCACCCAATGACGCCGGAAGAAACGGGCCAAAGCAGTTTCTTCTAATGATAGGTAAATCGGGCGTCCGTGGGGACAGGTGTGCGGGTTGCGCGTGCATTTCCATTGGTCTAAAATGCTTTGCATTTCTGGTAAAGTCAGAGGAGTTCCATTGCGGATGGCACTCCGACAAGCAGTCGCAACTTGCGCTGCTTGTAAGTCCCCTCCTAAACTCAGTTCCACGATCGCCTCGGAACAATCTTCTCGTTGGTGCAGCATTTCTGGGGCGCTGCGGACTGCCCAAATTTGCTCCCCGAAGGGTTCTACTTCTATCTCTAAACGCCCTAGTTGTTCTAGTTGGGCAGCCGTTAATTGAGAGAGTATTACCGGTGGTTCTAAGTCCACAAGCAACCACCGATCGCGCAACTTTTCGTACAGAACTCGTTCGTGGGCAATATGCTGTTCTACTAACCACATGCCCCCGGGATGTTCTGCTACAATATAGGTATTGCGAACCTGGGCGATCGCTCGCAGTTCCAGGAGTGAGGTATCGGAGGGGTTCTCAGTTGCGAGACTGTAATCAATTTCAGCGCCAGAATCTGCGATCAGTTTTCCTACCCGTTCTTGATGGAACGCTACGGGTAAATTCTCGGGAGTCAGGCGCAATGCTTGTTCGATCGCCCCTTGAATTTGTGCTTGCCAGTATTCTAGTTCGTGTAAGTAGATTTTGGTTTTGGCAGGATGGCGGTTCCAGTCGATGAATTTGGGCGAAATTAACAGATGTAGGAAGCAGACCGGGTAGCGATCGCGGGGCAAGGTGCGTCCGAAAGCTGCTAATATAGTTTGCTCTAACTCTGGCGCTTTGACAATCCTGCCATTGGTGGCCACCTTCACCCAATCCGGACGCCGCCGATGGCACCTGTCTGGCAATCCCATTACCAACTGAATCTTGCCCGGGTTCTCCTCTGTCTCGCTTTCTGGCGGCGGCGGCACTTCCACTAGCAACTGTTGCAAGTCATGCCAGTGGACGTTCCGCAACAACTGGGGCATAACTGCTTTCGCCGTGGCACCCGGACTGATGGTCAACAAACATCTTTCTGACTGCTTCACCTGCCAGGTCACCTGGGGATGGCACAGGGCTATTTGATGGATCGTATTTTGCGCTTGCCGTAACTCCTGTGCTGGAGATAGCAATCCTTGGCGACCGATCGCCCGCGTCCCAAACAGGTTGTCCACGTATACTATCGTCCCGGGGGCGATCGCCACTCTTTCTTCTTGCATCGGTTCTCCCAAAGCATTGTAGGAGATCCGCCACCTTCAGTTCCCGATGCCGGGCGACTGCAAATCTCTAACTCTGCCAACTGGGCGATACTATGCAAAGCTTCCCCGCGAAACCCCAAACTGGTAATTTTCCACAGGTCATCGCAGTGATGGATTTTACTCGTGCTGTGGGCCGTTGCCGCTTGTCGCAAGTTATCTCTGTCCATCCCCCAGCCATTATCCGCCACCGTCATTCCCCAGGTCTCGGGTTCTAGTGCGATCGCGATCCGGGTCGCCCCCGCATCCAGGGCATTTTCGACCAATTCTCGCACCACTGCGGCCATGGAGTCTATCACCTCACTGGCAGCAATGAGATGCACTACTTCTGCGGGTAGGGGTTCGATCTCTGATACTATCATTTCCCGTTGACGATCGCCAATCTAGTTAGGACATTTGTATCTAACAATACTTCTCGTTCCCCGACGGAGCCTGGGAAAGTCATTCGACCTTATCCATTATCCTACAGATGGGATACTTGAGTGAGCAATAGCTTCGTAGCTCAAGGCCAAGG
>JACONN010000006.1 GCA_014323675.1 Hormoscilla sp. GM7CHS1pb
GGCGCATGAATAAAATGCCATCAGTTAACGCTCCCGCAGTGCCATTGCCATCTACATCTAACATCATGTCCCCCACTTCATCCAAGTAGGTAACAATTTCCTCGGTATCGCGGGTGGCATCTTCACCTACAACACCTTCAGTCAAAGTTTCTCCCCTGAACCCGAAGAGATAACGTATGGCTACAAGGCCGTCAGTTAACGCATCTATAACTCCATTGCCATCAATATCCAGTGTCGGTTGAGTGATCAAGGTTGGACCGGGGACTTTATTTTCAGGTAGCTGATCTGGGAAGGTTAATGCAATTGAACTGGGAACAAAGTTGCTATTTGCAGGCAGATGATCTGGGTTGGCACTAAAGTTGATCTGCGTCTCTTCAAAGCCTGGTAACGCTGTGAAGTTGGCCCTGTAAAGGGTAAGGTTAGAATTGTTGGGCCAATTTCCTTCAGCATCTATCCAAGCTTGCAGGATGTATTTGTCTGTGTTGGGGTCGCCGTCCAAACCCCCATTGGCGATCGGATCGTCCAAGACTGCACTTATAGGTTGCGCACCCAAAGAGAAGCGCTCGGTCAAACCAGTGACTGGATCGAATGCTACTTGAGAACTGTCCCAATGCATGCCAAAGGCTATTCCTGTGGTGGGAGTTTCCGCAGGTTCGCTAGAGTAGTTAACATCAAAGCTGATCTTCGTGGTCTCTAAGATAGAGGGAGGAATTGCATGAGTTGTGGCGATCGTGTTTGTTTTGGTCAGATCTTCAGGAGTGATTTTCAGTTGAATGACTTCTTCAGGAGCAGAGGGTATGTCCTCAAAGATTATTGGCCCGCCTATATCGCTGAGATATCCTGGCTTGTAAACAGGTTCAGCCCATCCGAAGCTCTCCAGCTTCACTAGTTCGCCGATCTTGCTTATCGGCAGAGACCCATAAACTAGGCGACCGAAGACTTCCCCATCTTCTAGCCCCAAGGCTTTGAGATCCACTAACAATGCCTCCCCATCTTCTTCTGCCCTCGCTCGAATGGCCACCGTCTGGCCATCAACCTGAAGGAAGTTGACGCTTACGTACGAGGGTGCTTTTTCGGTTCCTTGAATAGCGGCGTCTACGCCGTCTGCGCCAGCTGCATAGACCCAAGTTAGTTCGCGGTCAACTTTGTCAATCAACTGTGAAATCTGACTATCCGTCAAATTCTTCTTCGCTGCCAGATACCCTGGCAAATCAAAGCGGGGTCCGAAATCAATTGTATCTATCCAATCTTGTATGATGGATTTGTCTGTGGTCGAGTTGCCGTCCCAACCCCCATTAGTGACCGGATCAGTATTGGTTTCATTACTTGCCATAAGGTTCCTCCGCCAATTTTGGCTAATTTTGCTTTTCATCATCTCTGGGTTTCGCCGGTTCCTTTTGATGTTTCCACCGGTGCCTGGCTTGCCCTAGCGGTTGTCAGGAGTATTGCAGTCCTGACTTGTGACTCGGCCAATAGGCCTATGACTCGGGTCATTTGACCTCGTTTGGTTTATCTATCTTAATCTTACACTATTATTTTATTTTACATCAGACTGAAAGATTGCAGGTGCGCATTAATTGCCTCCGCAGTAGTACGGGTGGCATCCTCGCTTATTGCACCCGAGATTAAAGCCTGATCTTCAAACCCGAGAGCATAACGCATGAATAAAATACCATCAGTTAACGCTCCCGCTGTGCCATTGCCATCTACATCTAACATTATGTCCCCCACTTCATCCAAGTAGGTAACAATTTCTGATGTATCGCGGGTGGCACCTTCGCCTACAACATCTTCAGTCAAAGTTTCTCCCCTGAACCCGAAGAGATAACGTATGGCTACAAGGCCGTCAGTTAACGCATCTATAACTCCATTCCCATCAATATCCAGTGTAGGTGATGGTGGTGGAGTATGCAAGGTTAATGCAATTGAACTGGGGACAAAGTTGCTATTTGCAGGCAGATGATCTGGGTTGGCACTAAAGTTGATCTGCGTCTCTTCAAACCCTGGTAGTGCTGTGAAGTTAGCCCTGTAAAGGGTAAGATTAGAATTGTTGGGCCAATTTCCTTGTTCATCTACCCAAGCTTGCAGGATGTATTTGTCTGTGTTCGGGTCGCCATCTAAACCCCCATTGGTGACAGGATCGTCCAAGACTGCACTTATAGGTTGCGCGCCCACAGAGAAGCGCTCGGTCAGACCAGTGACTGGATCGAATGCTACTTGAGAACTGTCCCAATGCATGCCAAAGGCTATTCCTGTGGTGGGAGTTTCCGCAGGTTCAGTAGAGTAGTTGACATCAAAGCTGATGTTCGTATTTGGTTCTACTGCTTCGGTCAGTTCAGAAGGAGTGATTTTCAGTTGAATGACTTCTGACTGCCAGATACCCTGGCACATCAAAGAGAGATCCTTCTTCAATTTCAAATACTGGATTCATAAGGCTCCTCGGTACTTGGTTTGATCCATTTATCTTATCTTACACTATTTTATTTGATTTTACCTCCCCGACAGCTATTTTTGGTAAATTTCTCACCTCATGCCTATCGAGGGTAAATCACAAGGCTTCTTTTGGCCAATTTTGGCTAATTTGGCTTTTGAGATTCTCTAGGTAGCAACTGGTGATACCAAACCCATTCCGACCTCAAGCATGCTCGTTATCTTGGGTCTTTTAGGCTCTGATGGCCAGCAATCAAGATATTTTAGTGCGACCCGTTTAGCGTAAAGAGCCAGAATGGACAAGGAGTGTCAATGACCATGTCACGAGCCATAGGACCGAGACCGCTAGCAGGATACTATTAGTCCTGAAACTTGTAGGGTCAAGTCAGTCACCGGTGGAAACATCAAAAGGAACCGGCGAAACCCAGAGATGATGAGGGTGCGAGTCCCTCTCCCCTAAGTGCAGGGGTAAAAGCATCACCCCTACGGTAGCTTCGCGTCCGGAGACACCCACCCATGTCATGCGCGGGAGCTCCCGGACGCGATGGCATCAATCCGTAACAGGAAACCAGTGGAATAAGGCTTATACACTGGCCCCAAATGGGAATGGAGTTAGTGCTAGCCCCTCTGAAATGGCTAGCAACATACCCGGTAGAACTCCCGGGGTTCCTGATAGCATAGGTCTCCAGAACGGAGCACTGTCCTGAGACAAAAATATCTCAAAATCAGGGGTAATAACCCTCATATAGAATCTAGCACAATCGATTAATGTATATTGTAGTCGAAGGACAGGTTCCTAGACCAAAATACTGGAACTAGGAAAGAATACCTGTCTCAGCGATGTAAGAGAAAGAGGAGTAGTACCCCCTATTACCCAATCACAGGATCTTTGTTGAAGGGGATGGGTCTGATACCAAATTGGTTTGGCCCTAGGAGGGTTCAAGCCCTGGCTAATTGTTGTATTTTACGGAAATTATGAATTATGGAATCTTTAACGATGGCGGCTGTAGCTATTGGAACTGTAGTAGCTACGAAAGCATTGGAAAAAACAGGAGCAAAAGTTGGAGAAGCAGTATTTGACCAGACTGCAAAGTTTCTAGAATCGCTCAAGCAAGAGTCTCCAGGTACTATGATAGCGATTGAGCAGGCTCCAGAACTACCTTTAGATTATGGTAAAGCAGTGCTGGAGATAGAAGCAGCAGCAAAAGTCAATCCTCAATTTGCCCAAGCGATGCAGGAATTGGCAACAACAGCAGAAGCTGAGGGAAATCCCAAACTAGATGAAGTTCTCCAAGAAATTAAAGATACGCTGAATGCTCGACAAGCATCTATGTCAAAATTGGAGAAATTTGCAGATAAAATCGGGCAATTTGTCCAAACTGGCAGTACGGGTAAAATTGAGCATCAGAGCTTTTAATTAAAAGTTGTTTGCGCCAGTTATTGATGCTAGGCCGCCCTCCTAGGGCGGAAGTTATAGCAAGCCTAAATGATTTGGGAGAGCGGTTATCGCTGAAGGATTTAGGCTAAGGTTATTGAATGTCGAAAATGGGGTAATAGATGTAAGATAGGGAAAATTGGTATTAGCTATGAATATAGAATATGATAATTTTGCTGATAAAATAGGTGCTTTCGCTGCTCCGGGCAGTAAAGTTCATATTGAAAACCAAACTATTATTGTTTCCGAGCAGGATGGGAGGAGCGAAGGACGGAGAGACTGGCAATCAATCAATGCTGAAATGCTCAATACGGTAATCACTGGCAATTATCTGTACAAACCAGTGCAGAAGCAGCAGTGTGAGAAGGAAGCTTTCTTGAGGGAAAGAATAGCCCAAGGGCAAGGGAAAACCAAGGGAAAGGAAATTGCTTTGATTGGGGAAATGGGTGTGGGAAAACTATGCTGTCCCAGGAGATTACAGGATGTGAGTTGGAGCAAAAGTTAGGCTTCGAGGTCGTAAATTTGATAGCAGAAAGAGTAGAAAATCTGGGCCAAAAATATCAGGTGAATATCGCGGAGTTAGTGCAACAGTACGATCGATCGGAATTAACTAGCAGGGAAGCAGCAGAAAGCTTAGGGAAAATTGACACGGTATCGACGATCGCGGGATTAGTGCAACTGCTCCAGAAGACGAGAAATGAAGAAACGCGCAGAAAAGTAGCAGAAATATTAGGGAAAATAGGGAAGGGGATTCAGAGGCGATCGCGGGACTAGTGCAACTGCTCCAGGATACGAGAAATGAAAACACGCGCAGAAAAGTAGCAGAAATATTAGGGAAAATAGGGAAGGGGGATTCAGAGGCGATCGCGGGATTAGTGCAACTGCTCCAGAAGACGAAAAATGAAGAAACGCGCCGGGAAGTAGCACGAAGCTTAGGGAACATTGGGAATGGTGACTCAGAGGCGATCGCGGGATTAGTGCAACTGCTCCAGAAGACAAGAAATGAAAACACGCGCCGGGAAGTAGCAGAAATATTAGGGAAAATAGGGAAGGGGGATTCAGAGGCGATCGCGGGATTAGTGCAACTGCTCCAGGATACGAGTAATAAAGAAACTCACAGTCAAGTAGCAGAAAGCTTAGGAAAAATTGGCAATGGTTCCTCAGAGGCGATCGCGGCTTTAGTGGAACTGTTCCAGTCATCTCAAAAAGAAGTAAACAACTGGAAATTAGGAGCAAGTTTGGGATTTGTTTGCATCGTATCTCGGTCTGCGATCTCGGCTTTAGAACAACTTATCCCGTCGGATATATTGGAAATAATATTTGCAGAATTAGCAGGTATTCTATAGAGATCCTAAATCCTAGTGTAGAAGCTTGCTACGGGCGGATCCGCCGCTAAAATTGGTTGCTAGTCTGGAGACTAGCAAATTATGCTTCAACGAGCGCTGGTCCCTCTTAACTTTGGTCTGTCCTCATGGCCTAAATGATCTTGAACCTTCGTCGTCCAAGCCTGCCCCGGGAAGAATGAAACAGCCCTGGTGGCCTCTTGAGAGGTTTAAAACCCCAACCGAGAGGTCCAAAACCCCAACCGAGAGGTCCAAAACCCGAACAGTGGGGCACCGGTTAGCAGCTAGTAGGTGCCGGTTGAGGTAAAAGTACCCACCTCAGGACCGACTGGTAACTGGAGAGAGAACATTGTTATGTAAAATTGGTCGATCGACTTTCACAGTGTTATGATAGTCCCAGACATCCCAAATGATAATGCCAATCCCGACGATCGGGTCTAAAAGTTGCGAGCCGATTTTGCCTGCCAGAGTAGCGCCAGTTTTGCTCGCAATTTTAGCCCCCGCCTTACCAGAGAGTTTCGCCACCACCTTCTTTTACTGCCGTCAACTTTTGCTCTTCATTCTCAGAGTCCGTTTTTTCTATTATTTGCTGTTGCTCTTCATTCACGGTAATATTTCCCCAGACAATAAGCGTAAGGTGGGCATTGCCCACCCTACTTTCAATTCTCAAATCTCATATCCATCACCCGCACCAAAAATGCCCACCGATCGGCAATCTCTTCAATAATCTTAGCAGTAGGCTTGCCACCACCATGTCCCGCCTTAGTTTCAATTCTAATTAACACGGGATTTTCACCTTCATGGGCCGCCTGCAAAGCCGCAGCAAACTTAAAACTATGAGCAGGAACCACCCGATCGTCATGATCTGCGGTAGTAATCAGGGTTGCTGGGTAAGCCGTGCCAGGTGTAAGATTATGCAAAGGCGAATAAGCATAGAGGGCCTTAAACTCCTCGGGGTCATCAGGAGAACCGAAATCAGAACACCAAGCCCAGCCAATAGTAAACTTATGGAAGCGCAGCATATCCAGCACCCCCACAGCTGCTACCACCGCAGCAAACAGATCCGGGCGTTGAGTCATGCAAGCACCGACCAATAAACCCCCATTACTGCCACCAGCAATGGCCAATTTTGCTGATGAAGTGTATTTGCGATCGATCAGCCACTCAGCCGCAGCGATAAAATCATCAAATACATTCTGCTTCTGTAGCTTCGTCCCCGCCTGGTGCCATTCCTCACCGTACTCGCCACCGCCACGCAAATTCGGGACCGCATAGACACCACCCATCTCCATCCACACCAGATTAGAGATCGAGAAATTGGGCGTCAGGGAGATATTAAAGCCACCATAGCCATAGAGGTAAGTAGGATTATTCCCATCCAACGGCAACCCTTTTTTGTGGGTGATAAACATCGGAACTTTGGTCCCATCCTTGCTGCTATAGAAAATCTGCTCGGTCTCGTAATCTGCTGGGTCAAAATCAACCTGGGGTTGCCGATAGATTGTACTTTCGTCCGTTACCATATCGTAGCGGTAAATAGTTCCCGGTGTGGTGAAACCGGTAAACATATAAAAGGTTTCCCGGTCATGACGCTTACCATCAAATCCCCCAACCGAACCAATTCCCGGCAATTTTACCTCTCGCACGAAAGTCCCGTCCAAGTTGAAAATCTTGACAAGCGATCGGGCATCTTTCAGGTAATTGACCACAAACTGGTTATGCAATATGCCCACACCTTCCAGCACCTCCGCCGCTTCCGGGATAACTTCTTCCCAATATGCGCGATCGGGCCGTGCTACATCAATAGCAATTATCCGACTCCGGGGGCATCCAAATCAGTCAGGAACCAGAACCGAGAGCCATCATTATCAATAAAGCTATAGCTAGCCTCAAACTCGGCAATCAGTTCTACCACCGGCGATTCTGGCTTACTTAAATCCCGATAGAAAAGCAAATTTTTCGGATCGGTTCCCCGCCCGACGCTAATAATTAAATAACGTCCATCCTCAGTTACATTACCACTAAAGATCCATTCCTTCTGGTCGGGACGTTCGTAAATTAGTACGTCCTCTGATTGGAGTTTACCCAGATGATGATAATAAAGCTTCTGGTAATAATTCAGATCTTCCAACTTAGTCGCCTCATTTGGTTCGTCGTAGCGACTGTAGAAAAACCCCTTGCCATCCTTAGTCCAAGCAGCACGAGAGAACTTCACCCATTTAATCAAATCTGGTAAATCCTCACCCGTTTCCACATCCCGCACGTGCCATTCTTGCCAATCAGAACCAGAAGTAGACAGGCCATAAGCCATTAACTTCCCATCTTCAGTAATCGCTGTCCCCGATAGGGCGATCGTACCATCATCCGAGAGAGTATTCGGGTCCAGCAGCACCCGGGGTTCCCCCTCCAGGTCCGTTAAACTGTAAAGGACCGATTGATTTTGCAGACCGCTATTGCGGGAATAAAAATAGCGATCGCCCCGATGAAAAGGAATCCCATATTTTTCAAAATCCCACAACTGAGTCAGTCGCTGCTGAAGTCCCGATCGGGCTTTAATTGCACCCAGATAACCAAAAGTCACCCGATTTTGAGCCTCAACCCAAGCCTTAGTTTCCTCTGAGTCTGGGTCTTCTAGCCATCTATAAGTATCTGGCACCTCAACACCGTGAATGACATCAATATGGTCAACTTTGCGGCTGACTGGATAGACGATATGTTGCCTTGCATCTGACATAGTATGGTATTCCTAATCGAGTTTGAAGTTTACGGACTTAAGCCCGCGCAGGCGGGCTTTGTTTCTGTAGCCCTACCCTTTAGGGTGGGGGTGGTGGCGGGTAACTATCAACTCGTAGCAGCGATCGGGACTTCGCCTTTAAGCATCCGTTGAGCAGCCTCCAGCAAAGCTTCTTCCAAATAAGGCTTAGTGAAATAGCCCTTGGCACCAGAGTTAGCCGCCCTTTGCCGGTGCTTATCGGCACCACGAGAAGTCAGCATCGCCATAGGCATATGATTGAGGTGCTCGTCTTTCTGAAGCCGATCGAGAAGTTCCAGACCATCCATTCTGGGCATTTCGATGTCACAGAAGATAATATCGCAAGGCAGACCCGATCGCAATTTATCCCAAGCATCCTGACCGTCACGAGCTTGTTCCACCCGGTAACCAGCTTTATTAAAGGTCAGCGACAGCAGTTCCCGCACCGTAATGGAGTCATCCACAATCAACACGGTCGGCTCAGTTTTGATCTGCGGTACCTCAGGAATAGTTTGCATAGCATCGTAATCCCAGGTTTTTTCCCGGCGGGAGCGTCCCTTCGAGAGGTCAATCAGTTCCAGCACATCCGCGATCGGCATAATCCGACTATCCCCCAAGACCGTAGCACCCGCCACCCCCATGGGCTTAGGTACCGGGCCTTCCAGTTGCTTAATCACAATTTCCTGCTCGCCCAGTACCCGATCCACCTGGAGGGCAATGTATTCACCAGCACCGCGCAGGACCACAATCGAAACAATATCCTCTTCCTCCTTGCCACCAAACACCCGAGAGCGACCAATTTGACGATTATATTGCAGTAGTTCTGACAGAGGTCGGAAAGGCAACTGAGTATCCCGCCACATAATGCAGGATTGACCTTCCTTATTGACAGATATCCGCTTTTTGGGCACATCCAGCGTATCTTCCACACCATCCATCGGGAAAGCAATTTTGGCCCAATTGCTAATGCAGCAGAGAGCTTTAGAAATACTCAGAGTCAAAGGCAGTCGGATAGTAAAAGTAGTGCCCTTTCCCAGACTAGAATCAATATTGATCGCCCCGCGAATATCTCTCAAGCTAGTACGCACCACGTCCAACCCCACACCGCGACCTGCCAAGTCACCCACTCGATCCTTCGTGCTAAAGCCTGGGTGGAAAAGCAGGTCATACAGATCCAGACGGGAGATAGTTTTGGCCTCCTCTTGGCTCATCAACCCTTTCTCGATCGCCTTAGTTTTCACCCGTTCGGCATCGATCCCGGCTCCATCATCCGATACAGAGATCACAGTCTGGTTCCCTTGATGGAAAGCCCCGATAGTAATCTGACCAACAGGAGGCTTACCAGCAGCCTGTCGCACCTCTGGCAACTCCACCCCGTGAGTCATAGCATTATTAATCAGGTGGGTCATGGGGTCAGACAGGTGCTCTTGGATCATCTTATCGATCAGAGTTTCCCGACCTTCTATCTGGATTTGGGCCTGCTTGTTCAACTTCATACAAATACGTTTCACCGCCCCAGGCAGCCGATCCACCGTTTGAGCGAAAGGGATCATGCGCGTGCGCGTCAGACTCTCTTGCAGTTGGGTCGTCACCTGCCGAAACTGGCGAGTCACCTGATCTGTTTCATCAACGATGAACTCGATATCAGAAGCTGACTCCCGCACCCGTACAATCAACTCGATCATCTCCTGGGACAGCAAATGGAAGCCAGTAAAGCTGTCCATTTCCAGCACGTCAAATTCTTCCCCCGTATGGTGTTGATTATTACTAGGTGCCGTTTCCTTTAACTGAGCACCAGGCCGATTGCTAGTTCGTGAATTCAGTAGGGCCGCTGGAAGCAGCGATCGCTCATATAGGTCCTGCATCCGCCCGCCCACATCGTTGAGTTGTTGCACCTGATAGAACAAATTATCCAAAGTTGTCCGTAGCCGGTCTTGATTTTGCTCCAAGCTATTGCGGTTCACCACCAATTCCCCGACCAAGTTGCTGAGGTTGTCCAGTTGCTTGATCGGCACCTTCATATTCTGCTCTAGCGGCCGTTGTCGGTTATTCATTGGCTGTGGCCGCTGTATACTGTGTTGTTTTATCGGAGGCCCACCCAACTTGTCTGCATCTGCCAACATTGCTTCGAGTACATCAAACTCATCACTGTTTGATGTACTATGCCTTGCTTCTGATTCTGTATCCTCGTCTCCGGCGGACTCTGCTTGCAGACTTTCTTCCGAGGCATTCAAAAATTCTTCTAGTCGAGCGAATACTGCTTGCTCTGCGGCCCCTAGGCTTGCCTGCTCTTCATGCCCCAGTAAAGCCTCCAATTCTTCCCATTGGTTATTTGCCCAAAGGGTCGATGTCTGTTCCCCTGTCGAACCCTCATCAGGATCCCGATCGCCCAAGAGTTCCAGATTTTTTTCCCAATCTATCGGACCCAAGTCAAGGTCATCGGACAGATCCTCTGTTTGAGAAAAATCGGTAGCATCCAGTTCATCAAGGATTGCTTCAATATCATCTGTACTTTGCCCAGATGCAAACATATCGGAATCCATGTCTAGCAGGCCCTGCCGTGTCTGACTAGAACTTGATGCCACATTGGGATCCTTTGTCCCTTCGGATGACAAGTCCAACAATTCCTTGTCTGACATATCCGGCCAAGAGTCAGTTGCCGTTTGGACTTCTGCCAAACCTTCTGCCAAAGAAAGTTCCTCTACCTCTCCTGATGACTGACCGTACTCTAAAAATATATCCAACTCTTCTGGCATCTGATTTTTCGCGCAGCGTGCTTCACCTGCCCCTGCCTTGCTTACTTCCGATGACAAGTCCAACAGTTCATTTAACATATCTTCAAGAGAGTCTAATGAAATCGACTCTCCCTCGTCCAGAGATTCCGCATGATCCGGGAAGTTTATCTGGTCTCGGGTGTTTTTCCGGGCGGGCCTGCGGGGCGGGGTGTGTGCGTCTGTCTGCGTTCGCGGGCGGTTCGCTATCGCCTGCCGCTTCCGAGTCAGATGCTTCTTTTGTTTCTGTCTGGGAGTCTAACAGTTCATTTGACAGCTCCTCAAGAGAGTCTAATGAGAGAGACTCTTCAGACATATCGGTACCTGCAGCTGACGATGAAAACATATCCAGTTCTAAGTCAGACAGCATACTTTCTTCCTCAAGGTCGAGGTCTAACTCTTCTGTCGCCAACTCTGTCTCTAATCCTGACTCTAGCGGGTCGGAAACATTGTCAGTCAGCTGGAAATCTTCCCAGGATGCTGCTGCGATGTCTCCGGAGACATCGCACTCCAGATACTCCAGATCCAGTTCCCGGTCATCGCTAGAGTTCTGACTATCAACTTCGGCCGGTTCCATATCTGTTGTGATGTCAAATAAATCATCATCAGATACTTCGAGCAATTGAGACTCGTAACTTTCCAAGGGTTCTAGGACGTCCCAATTATCCTTGTGGCCATCGGATGAGGCGATCGCCAGCAGATCGTCAAAATCCTCTAATTCTGCCTGCTGTCCTATACCGTCATGATTTGCCAGTTTCTCATGCTCCGATCGCGTAGGACCAGTAGCCCGGTGCGCGCAGCGCAATCCTGAGACAGTTTTGCCACCCGTCCCTGCCGGTTCCAACTGGCCTCTTTTACTGGACTGCTCTGATGTTTGAGTTTTAATTTTTGGATTATTAGCTTGCGTTTCTGAATCTATTTTAGCCTCTTCTTTCGACGGTAATTCCCTATCAGATATCACCCCCAACTTTTTTTTACTCTTATCCATTTTTGGAGAGGATTCTTCGGAAACCTGATTTTTTTTCTCGGCTGTAAATTTTATATCCTCTTCCGACTCTAAATCCGCGAATAATTCACTGAGTGTGTCTAGTTCGCTAGAGTTTTCTGCCAGACTGTTCCCTTTTTCCATATTTCCAATTTCTCCCTCTGCAACTAAATGTTCTGATGCCAATGCCAACCGCTCCGAGTCGTCATGCTTTTGCGGTGTGATTTCTAATAAGTCAGTAAAATCTCTTTCCTTTTGTGCATCTTCCAGATCCAGCAACTTCTCACCAAATAAGCTATTTAAATCATTCTTGCCGCTTTTTGTCCCACCCTCGGGAGGATTTGGTTCCTCTGCCCTACCCGCAGAAGCTTCCAGAAGATCCAAAAAGTTCCTATCAAAATCGGCCATTTCCAGGTTATCACCCTCTGGGGGAACCAGAGAATCTGCTGCTTGCCAGGTTAGATCCAGATCTGGTTCTTTCCCTTTGAACAAGTCCGCCAGGGTGTTAAGTTCTGCCATTCCCACTTCCGGACCCTGGGAATCTTCGGTCTTTACAGGAGTTGATATCGGATCGGAGGCCCAAGGGATGATTTCCGATATATCTGAGCTGCTAGTCACGGGTGGCACTGGTGGCTGGATAGATTGCAGTTTTTCACCGATCTCCACAGCATCATCGCGACCAGCTAGCACCAATTCTCTTGCCTGTTTCAGGTCAGGAATTACTACTCGTGCTAAGCTGTGATAGCTGTTTTCCTGATAGCCTATCGCCCTACTTATTGCCTCTACTAATCTCTTCCATCTCACATTGCGCGTCCGATCGCCTGCTTGGGATAGCGTGCGACAAATTAAGGCAAGCTGCTCGCGAGTCTCACTATTATCAACTTGCTTAAACAGCTGTAGCATCTTTTTCAACTGGGCTGGCACCGAGCTACAAAACACCTGTTGTACCGCCCTATATTCTAGATTATCCTGCTGTATAATATTTCTACCCAGATGATTGTCTATGCTCACCAAAACTGGTTCTACCGCTAACATTATTTCGCTTGCTTTTTCCTCAGTCAGACCCAACGGATCTTGCAGACTATCGAGCAACGCTTGCAAGCTATCAAACACCTGAAACAATAAGTACTCTAGCTTTTTATCTACCAATTCATGGCAGTTTTGCATAAATTTTAGGTAATCTTCCAGCTTATGAGCGATTTTCTGAATGCTGTTTATTCCCAGCATTGCTGCTCCCCCTTTCACCGAGTGCGCCGCGCGGAACACCTCATCAATCATTTCGGGATCTGCGATCGTATTGCTCATATAAATCAAACCTTGTTCAATCGTATTGAGGTGGTCTTTTGCCTCCTCAATGAAGTAACCCATTATTCTCTCATCTTGTTCCGCTTCCATATTTCTCTCATCCCACGTTCTTTATTTTTTGCCTTCATTTCCCACTTAGCTGCTACAATTTCCCATCGCCCCTTTCCTGGCTCTGGACCCCTAATACCTATAGTAAATATAGACAAATGTTTCTAAACTGAGTGCGATCGGTGAAGACGAGAACTACCCAACCGCTTCTATTCCTATACTAATCGGAGTTGGGGCTAATACTGGACGAATATCTAAAGTCAGCGGTCAGTAGTCAGTGGTTAGTAGTCAGTGGTCGGCACTCAACTAACAACCCACAACTAACAACTCACAACTCAGCGAGGCGTGAATAATTTGACTATTTATGAATAAACATGACTATATAATTGCCCAGACAAGTCTGGGGGCAGCTTCGATCGGGTCTGAGGCTTTGAGTTACTGATTATTCCTTAGTTTCCACGCGGAAGCGCTCTACTGAAGTCAATAGATCTCGGGCCACATTCACCAGGTTACCTAAAGCGCCGGATACCCGCTGAGCCTCTTGGGAAGTTTCTTGGGCGGTCAGTTCTACTGATTGGGTCACGTGAGCCACCGCCCGCGAAGTTTCAATCTGCTCAACCGTGTCAGCAGTAATCGAGCGGACCAGAACATCAATGCGATTATTAATCTGAATGATCTCTTCGAGAGATGTAGCAGCTTCTTTTGCCAGATTAGTCCCTTTAATCACCTGCTGCGTACCATCTTCCATAGCCTGCATGACTCCATTTGTCTCGCTCTGGATCTGCAAGACAATCTGCTCAATTTGCTTCGACGCTTTAGCTGCCCGGTCAGCTAATTGACGCACCTCATCGGCGACGATCGCAAAGCCCCGACCCGCATCACCAGCACGTGCCGCCTCAATACTAGCATTGAGAGCCAGCAGGTTAGTCCGAGAAGCAATGGAGGAAATCAGGGCCACAATCTTAGAAATTTCTTGGGAAGATTCTGCCAGTCGCTTCACCTTGCGAGTCGTCTCAGCCACAGTTTCTCTGATCGCCAGGATCCCCTCCACCGTCCGTTCCACTGCTTCACCACCCTTAAGAGCCGTAGTAGCAGCCGAGCGAGCCACATCTTCTGCCTGACGAGCACTTTCTGCCACCCGTTGAATTGAATCAGTCATCATCTGGACCGAGTTCAGCGTCACCGCCAGTTCCTCCGCCTGTCGGAGAGCGTCAGAAGACAAGCTTCTGGCAAACTCCGAGCTATCAGTCGCACTCCTATTCACTTGCCGCGCCGCCACCTTCACCTGCTGGACAATTTCCCGTAGATTCTGAATTGTCAGGTTAAACGAGTCTGCCACCGCACCCAAAACGTCCGCAGTCACCTCGGCCTGTACCGTCAGGTCTCCACGAGCCGCACCTTCTACATCATCGAGCAATCTAATCACCTGACGCTGCAAATCCTCCTTCGCCTGCTCCTGCTCCTGCTCCGCCGCCTTACGCTGGGAATCAGTCATAGTCGTCAAAATATTCCGGGCCATCCGATTAAAGCTATCCGCCAGACGTCCCAGTTCATCTTCTCCGTATACCTTTGCCTGATTTACTGGCTCACCTGATACCACTCGATCGAATTGAGCCTGCAAGTTATCCGTAGACTGCTTGATTTGTCTAGAGGTTATCCAACCCAGACCATAGGTTATTCCCGCCGCCCCTGCTCCTGGCAACACACTCATTAATATCTTGGACAGGGCTGAGGTTTGCGGTTTTGTCGTATAGATTACACCGGCACCCAAGATAGCAGATACGACAGCAGCAATCACCGCCGTATACAATTGTTTTTGCATCAGGGAGGCATTTTCAAAAAAGCCGAACAATCCCTGATCCACTGAAACTGCTTGTTCGGGCTTTTGCTTGGCCTCCGGAGCGAAACTCGGAAGCTGTTCGGAAACGGGAAATATCTGGTCTTGTTCTCCCAAGATGCCCGAGTTCTCCTCACTGTCATATAAATCATTTTTTACGCTCAAGGAGCCCGCAGTTATACCGTTAGTCTCAGATATCATCTGAGAACTTTCCATTGATGAGGTGCTCAAGTCGGGAAGGTCCGTCGAGTCGGGAAACTCAGAAAATTCGTCTAGCTTATCGTCAAATACGTCGAATTCGTCCAGGAAATCAACTGTGCCATTATCAGATGACAACGGCTCGCCGATGTCACCAGTTTCTTCCGGTTCTATATCTGCCAGTTCATCGTCAATGTCAGTTGCCCTCTCAGAGAAGAGCTCTTCGCTGTCCAGCGACGAGTATTTTTGCGGATCTGACAGGGTTTTCTCGCTGCTGCCATTGCCCTGCACCTCCTCCTCGTCAAAATCCGACTCTGGTAGCGGTTCTATCCCAGCCATAAATAGGGTTTTTTCTTCCCCGATCTCTCTAGGGGGTAAATAGCCATTACCATTGCTTGCATGTTCGGACTCTTCGGGGTAGATTAAAGGGGTCTCGAACTGCTCAGCGATCGGGTCTATCAGCTGCTCTTGGGCGTCCAGTAACTGCTCAACCGGGTTGTCCAAGACAGTTTGACCTGGGTCTTGATAATTTGACTCTGGTTCTTCCTCAAAAGTCGGCACATCATCTGCCGCCAACAAGGTTTTTTCTTCCAGTTCTGATATTTCCTCAACATCGAATATGTCTTCGCTCATATTCATGTTATAACCTGACTCGTTTAAACTGTCAGGTAAATCAGCAAATGGATTTTCATCCCCTTGGCCATCCACTGGGCCATCCCCAAGGGACCCCGAGTCCAAGCCCGTGTAATTATCGACATTAAAGGGGCTGGCAAATGGTCCCGAAATTTCTTGGCCTGATGTCAACTCCTCTGGGCTGTCAGCATGGGCATCAAAATTGGACAGGTCAAATTCCGCGTCGCTGCTATCAGGTAGTTCTTCCCATTTTTCTGCCGACTGCTGCTCGTCAACCTCTGCCCCATCTAGTTCTTCTGCTGCAACTGGAGCCATTGACTCTATCGGGTCTGCTGGTTTGCTAGTATATTGACTAGCGTAATCGATCCCATCTTTGGCATAATTAACCAACACTTCCTCAGTTGACATCGCCAGGACTGACTCGTACTCTTCTATGGCTGTCTCATACTGCTGTAGCCCATAGCAGTATATGTGACCCAGGAGTAAATGGGCATTGGGCTCCGATGGGAAATCTTCCACTAATGGGTCAACAATTGCCGCCGCCTCTTCGTATTTACCATGGGTGTAGGCTGTTTCCGCTTTTTGGTATTCTTTTAGATAGTCCATCTACCACGCCCCCCTGCTCAACAATTTATCCATCCCGGAACCCCCCTGTAACTTTCACTTTCCCTTTGTTATCTTCCCCTTATTTATGCTGCCCACCGCGCTGACCGCAGCAGTGCCACTTGGTTTAGCAACCGCAGATATTTCCCATTCTCTTTGTCTATCAACCATTCTCCCTTGAGGAATGGTTCCATAGTATCCCGTACATTCGTTGGTCTTTGTAGTTCATCTACATCCAGCCAGACCATTCCCACTATGTTGTCAACTGCTAATCCCAGCATCGTGTCTTGATCTTCGACTGCGATCACCGGAATATCTGGTCTATCAGTATTTAATGGCTCTTCATCTCCTAAAAACTTACCTAGGTCCGCCACCCAAATCACCCGGCCTCGTATGTTTATGGTACCCAATAGCAAGGGAGAAACGTTAGGTATCGCCGTAATCATGTCTGGTGACTGAGACAGCACTTCCCGAATGCCTATCGCATTCAGGGCAAACTCAGCTCCCGAAGGTACGTAAAACCTTAAATGTAACTCTCCCTCTGGATTTTCCAGTTCCTCGAATGCTGGCACTTGTCCTTTTTCTGCATCAGCACCCGTTAAAAAGTCATGATTTCCTATCATTGCCTCCTTAGTTGTTAGTTCTTAGTTTTTAGTTTTTAGTTTTTAGTTGCTCCCGACAGGTCGGGAGCCTAGAGAGTCGGTCCATTAATAAAAATTGACAAATTTCGGCACATACGAAGCGTCTAATTAAAAGGAGCGCGTGAAACACTCACCCAGCAAGGGATATAGCCAGGTGTTGCCTAAATTTACGCGCACACCTACTCTGTAATGGTTTCAGCAGTTTTATTAATCAAACTGAACCAGTGGCCAAATTTAAACTACTGTGCATAGACAGAAAATCGATCTTATTTCGGACTGTGTATCTTTACAGGTGTTATACTATATTAAATAACCCATGTCAAGGTACACAGCGGGAGCATTTCATAAGCCAAGGTATTACAAGCAGCTTTCATGTAAGACAAAAGGGAATTGAAAATAACTCCGAACTCCGTTACGAAGTGCTCTCAGCGCTACTCCGAACACCGACTTTGACCCCAGTTGTCGCCCCTCACCGGAGCACCCAATGCCGATCCCAATCACCAGTCACCATTCGATGGCGGTCACCGGTCGATGACGGTCGATGGCGGTGGATGGCGGTTATCATTATTCTAACCGCTAACCACTAACCACCGGGTGTAATTAAAAGTGACACTTAGGCATTATTAACCGGTCCGGTAGTTCTACCTCTGTATCACTGGCGGAGTTCTGATACCGCCGGTGATGGCCCCACAGTGGATGGAACAACTCAAATAGTGAATCTGCCTTGATTGGGAGATTTTTTTACCCTTATGTTATATAATTTTATTTATAAGTTGATCGTGGAGCTAAAGCCCTATATGTCTGAATTCATGAATTATGATGAAACGGTTGAACTAACCAGCAGCGCTTCGGAATTAGCTCTAAGATTGCAGGCTCATCCCAATATATCGGCTCGTATTTTATCTCTGCTAGATCTTGTGGAAAATCCGGATAATAATTGTGAAACAGCGAGCAGTACCGAGTTGAAAATTATCTCGGAACTCAAAAAACTGGGAAATGATTCTCTTCAAGATTGGGCCAATTCGCAAGAGAAAAAAAAGCCTTAGCTTGTGAAAAATCTCCGGGGATGCGCCGTCAGAGAAAAAAGCAACTATATTGGCATAGTCTGTTGGGAACTATCCAAATTATAGAAGAAACTTTTATTTCTCGAAGACCGTTTTCATCATCTGCCCAAATACATTGTCGAGGTTATTCTTTGCCATTGCAACGAGCAATTACGGATTTTGGAGCCGATGTGCCATTTGGAAAAATTCCTGAAAAGCTACAAGAACATTACGGTATAACTGTGCCGATTAGTTCGGCCCAAGCTATTACTCAAAAACATGCACATGCGGTTAAAGGATCTCAAAAACCAGCAGAAAAAATTACCGATAGAGATGGAGTAGAGCTTCTAATTGCAGAAATGGATGGCACGATGATTCCAATTGTAAAAACTCCGACCAATGATGATAAAATTATCGATCGCCGAAAAACCAGATCTTGTTGTTGGAAAGAAGCTCGTCTATCACTTGTGGAAATCCCTACTCAGAAAAAAACAATTATTGGAGGTACAGTAGGTACCGTAGACTCCGCAGGAAACAAATGACTGCATAGCGCTATAAGGGCTGGGATAGGTGAAAAGACTAAAGTTCATGCGATCGGAGATGGAGCCAGTTGGATTGTTAATCAGGTAATGGGCTTGTTTGGAGAACGTGCTAGCTATCTAATATATTTTTATCATCTATGTGAATATTTAGCAGCAGCAGCTCCTGGAGCTAATGAAAAGCAACAAAAAAAATGGCTGGAAAAACAAAAAAAAGCTCTCAAAAACAATCAGGTTCTCAAAGTATTAAATAATTTATCAACTCGCCTGGAACCAGAACATATAGCTGATAAATTTGCTCCCGTCAGAGTCGGTGTACGATACATTAAAAACCGGCTTGAATACATGAACTACAAAGATGCGATTGATGCTAATTTACCAATTGGATCTGGAAAGATTGAGAGCGCACATCGTTATGTAATTCAAAAACGTTTGAAATTAACAGGTTCTTGGTGGACCGTTGAAAACGCTAATGATATGTTAGCTTTAAGGATATTAAGAGTTAATGATGATTGGCAATCCTATTGGCTAAATTTAAACCCAGAAAATTCGTCCCTTACCTAAGCAGTCTAACAATTATTGAGGCTCTTACCTTCTCAACATCAGTTTTCTGCCATGATCGCGTTCTGAACATATATCAATCTCGGGCGTCAATATTGCGCCTTCGTTCACCGGCGATATTGAGGCAGTGCTGGCACTGCCGGCACTGCCCGACCAACTACTTTTGACCACATCACCGGTTCATGATTAAGTGTCACTTTTAATTACACCCCTAACCACCTACGAGAATCACTACCCTCGTAGTAGTTGTTTCACCGTTCCCACCAGCTCCGTCGGCTGAAACGGTTTAGCAATGTAGGCATCTGCCCCTTGCTTCATTCCCCAATAGCGATCGAATTCTTCTCCTTTGGAAGAGCACATTACCACCGGCACATTCTCGGTTTTTGGGTCTGCCTTCAGACGACGGCAGACTTCATAACCATTCATTCGCGGCATGACAATATCCAATACCACTAAATCCGGGCTCAGGGATTGGATTTTCTCCAATGCTTCTAACCCATCACTTGCTTTTTCTACATTTAAGCCGCTTCCCTTCAAGAGGTCTGTGATCATCTCCCGTTGGGCTACACGATCTTCAACCACTAGAACAGTACTCATAACTTTCTACCTGCTAACTGCACCGCCTGCCACTACGGGTTCTTACCGATTTTAATTCACCCCTGTTTTGTCTCATCTGTTCAACACTTTCTAATTTAGCTAAAATATCCACTAGGGCGCTGTCTCAATTGAGCCAATCTCCAGTTCGTCGGACGACCCTAGGAGGGCATCATCTAGCGGTCTCGAAGCTAACGGACCCGGCGCGTCCGACGGGCCGCTGCCCAGATATATTTCTATTTCTAATATTGTCAATAGTTCCCCTGCTCCAAAGGGTTTTGTCAGGTAGTCCGTCGCTCCCACCATCCGGGCTTTTACTCGGTCAATAAATCCATCTAAGCCGGTCAGCATCACGATCGGAGTCTGGCGAAATCGGGTCGAGCGCCGGAGCATTGCACATATTTCATAGCCATCTAGTTCCGGCATCGCAATGTCACAGAGGATTAAGTCCGGTTTTAGTTGGAACACCAGACTCAGTGCCTTGATGGGATCGCTGATCGTTGTGACCTCGTAACCTTGCGGCTGGAGGATGTCCTCAACGGCCTTACAAATGGCAAGGCCATCATCAATACAAACAATGCGGGGGATATGAGCTGACTGGTGAGGCCATGCATGCTTTCCCTCTGTGGGTTCGCCATCCGATTTTTCCGGAACGGTGGGGTAAACCAGTTGTATCGACCCCTCTTTTACATAAGGATAAAGCACCTTGGCCAATGTTAAGACATCTCCATTTAAGTAACGGGCTATTTGCCGCATAGAACTTTTGCCGTCTGCCCAAGTCCGGATGATTCTGTAGTTATTTTTGCTCATTTTTGAGCTCAATTGGGTATGATTGGCAATCACTGGACATTGGTTAGGGGACTGGATGTGGGGATTAAACTGCATCCACTCCTGCATCTGGTGCATAATTTTTGTTACCAGGGAGCGTATATCCAGGATTGTTAGCTGTGGGGCCAAAGCTGGTCCGACTTCAAAGATGAAAGAACCTTGGTGCAGCGAGAGCAGGTCAAATAGGGTTTCATGCACCATTTTCCCAATTATGGTCCGCCCTTGAGCTGGTGTTAGGTAGTGATTTTCCAACATTGCCCACAGGTATCCGTACTCTGGCGCATTGATGGAGGAGATAGATGGGGCCTCTATCACCACGGCATCTTTTTTGTAGTAACGCATGTAGTCCCGTAAACGGAACAAATTGCTATCTTTATCTGCTGCTGCATAGATGATTTTACCGTTGAGAAAAAATACAAACCATGATTGTTCTGTCAACAAACGGGAGCTGCGGTCACTGACTGATACACCTGGTCCCGAGACATACGCCTCTACAAACAACTCTCCTGTTCGCTGTCCCAACTCTATCAGTTGCAAGATGCTACGGATATCAATTTCGATCAACTGTCCCTGCATGCAGATCCTGATGCTTTCTTAAACTAGGTTTTGTTTCGCGATGTCTCCGTATCGGTGCTCGGCGTAGTGCTTCTAGCGCGCGCAGAGCACATCGGGAGTAGTACTAATTTTTTCTTTGTCAGCCCCAGCGCTCCTATATTGCTCTATTGAGCAAAGGCTCACGCTGCAAGCCAGAAGGCTACGTACAGTCAAAACGGTCCGGACTATTGCAGTGGGTAGAGAGTTTAACCCGTTCTGGGATTACAACTCGGCCAACTCCACAATTGCTTTCAAGACCGACCATTATCCCTTCTGCCACCGGCTGTATGACGCGCTAATCCCTATTAGATTGGTGCTGACCGCTTTTAAGTACAGATCTTACTTCAGGTTCAAAGCTTTGACAGATGGGACTTAACTCTTACCTGGAGTGTTGATGTTGCTTGAGATATCCCCGGCAATCACATCATGTCGTCCCCACCGATTGACCTGTCCTTGACGGGAAAAAATACTCAAGCTGTGCTACATTAGGACGACAGGCTTTTATGACGCCTCTAGGTGGGCTGTATCAATCCTCTTTATAGATTACGGCGTTTAATCCTTTGCTCATTCCTTCGCTATATTCTAATTCCCGATCTCGATCGTGGCTTATTTGTCCATCGAACGCTGGTTCAAATCAAAATCCGCCACACAGGGATCTACTTTGAGCGGTCAACTGCTCGGCTGATAGCTATTAGCTTATAGCTGCGAAAGGTTTGATCTTTCGGCCCAAGTGCAAGTATAGCAGCGACGCTAAACCAGATCCCGGTCTCGTCCGAAGCACCCTAGTTGTCCTCGATATCTCTCCGGAGTAGTGCTTTTGGCACTACTCAGGGGAGATATCGAAGCGGCGCGGCGGTCGCTATGATTGATGCTCAGCCATGTAAAGTACGGGATCTAACCTCCCGATACTGTGGCTGGTAGTGGGTCACAAGTAGTGATGTTAGCACAAGAAAGCTCAGACGGAGATCGCAATAGTGGCATCCAACGGCAAGTCAAATAACGATATTTCAGGCATTGACGTCCCAGCCGAAAAATTGAAAATGCCACATCTCCACACCTATTGGGACAGACTAGGGCAGGCATGGCATCACTACATGTTTATCACTACCCTGTGGCTAAAGGGTTGTTAGGGCACTGGCGAGGCTAATTGCAGCTTGACCATTAGCAATTAGCAATAAATATTCGCGCGAATGAGTAGTTTAATACCAAAATATTGAACCCAGTCAAAATGTCAAGTCAGACAAGCGTACAGGGAATTATAAAGAGGAAGAACGGGGTGCTGTATCTAGCAGAAGTACAAAAAAAGCTTGGAACTTTTGGTGTAGGCGCGAAAGCGGAATTTAAACTGCTGGCTAGTCAGCGTGGCGAGCATAATTGGAACGCGGAGAAGGAGGAAGTGGTTGCTGCTGAAGAGGCTAAAAATTTTGAAGATGGAGAACTGGTGCTGGTAGAACTATCGGCGAGTAAACAGGTGCGGCGACTCCCACAAAAGGCAGGGCGTCCTTTGGTGGCAATTCTGCAAAATTTCTCGAAATTGCAGGAAAAGTTTAAGAACCAAGAAGAAGAAATAGAGACGTGGAAACAGTCTCTGACTTATCAAGCTCAGGTGTTGCATCGCCGAGAAAAGGAAATGCAAGCTTGGCAAGAACAACTGGAGGTGTTGGAGGAAGAGTCGGCAAAGATTGAACAGGCTCGCGTTGAGGCCTCACGCCTGAAGTCAGAGGTGGAACGCAACCAGCAAGAATTGGAGGGCGCATGGGCTCAGTTGCGGGACTCACAGCAGCGTCTGGAAGAGGGACAGGCTCGGTTGCAGCAGACGTCCGTCCTGGATGAAGAGCAAAGTGGTAAAATTCAGGAGATATTGGACCGCTTATCGGGGACGATCGCCCCTACGGAGTCGGTGCGTTCCGAACTAAATCAGGCTTTTGAACTGGTTTCCTCTCAGCAGGAAAATCTAGATCGTCACTGGCAACAGCTGGAGCAACAAGGCTCGGAGGCGGACCAAATACAAGGGGAAGTTGACAGGATGACGGCAGATCTGGAAAGTAGAAGGCAACAGTGGCAACAAGATTCAGAGGCCCTAGAACAGGCGAACTCGGAGTTGAAAACCCAGCAAAAAGCTTTGAGTCTGAAGCAAGAATATGCTGAGACTTTGGAACTAAATCTGAAAACTACCGAAGAGTTATATAAACAAATTAATCAGCTAGCAGAATCCTCGGGTCAAGTTATTGTCTCTGTGGATATCGAAGCTCTGGAAAAGATGCCGATAGAAGATCTGCAAGGCAGAGTAGCAGATTTACAACGAGATCTAGATAAAGCATCGGGCTTTGTTAAAGACCAGGAAGAAGAACTGCAATACCAACTCCAGGCAATTGACGAACTCAAACAGAAGATATCCCAAGCTAGCGAGTACGATCGCCTAACTCTGGAAACGGAACTCTCGGGTGAGGAGGAAAGCTATCAGTACCTAAATGAATCATTGGTAGGTTCCCGCCGGAATCTCAGCGAACGGGAAGGGATTTTCAATCAGCATGAGGCGGTGCTGAAACGCCGCCAGGGATATGCGGTGGACCCGGAAAAAGGCGCTCAGATTAATCTGGGACCCGTGCTGGAACAGTTGGATTCTCAGCGACTTGCACAGACTGAGGAACTGCAAAAGTTGCAAGGGAAATTGCTCAGATGCGGGAGGCCATTGGCCAAGCAGAAAGTTTGATTAACACTCAGATGGGCGAACAACAGGCCAAAGACAAGGAACTCAAGGATTTGGACCTCAATTGCCAAGCACGGCGGACCTCGGCGGCAGAAGTGAGCGCTCGGGTGAATCTATATCAAGAAACTCTACAGCCTATTCAGGATCGCCTCAATGACCTGCGCTCAAAACTGGAGGCAATTTCTGAGGCCCTCAACCAAGTTCAGGAAACGGGTGACTATCAACTTCAGGCGATCGCCCAAATGCAGCAAACTATTGCCAGTCTGACTAATTAGGGGCCAGATGCCTTCGGGTTCTGGCCTGAGGTGAGCCAGATCCAGGGGTCTTCTACTCGGGCGATCGCCCCCCGGGAAAAGGATCGGTGTTGGACCGGTTGGGGGCTGATATCAGGCTGCGAACTTTCTCTATCTGGTCGAAGCTAGGACTGGCCGATAGGGCCATTGTCAAGAATTGTCGCAGTACGCGGCGCTGGAGGGCCAGGGGTACTGCACCCAATATCCGACGATTTAAGCCTGGTTGACTGGGATGTTGAGCGCGATCTCGGATCTGGGTGGCTGTCTCTTGTAGATACTCTACTTCCCCTTGCAGCAATTCTGCTGTCTTCGCCAAGTTCTCTTCGGCTTTGGGGTTGACATATTGCTGTAAATAGGGGATTATATCTAGGCGAATCCGATTGCGGGCATATTTCAAATCTTGGTTGGTGCTGTCTTCCCAGATGCTCATCTGGAACTGCTGGCAAAAGGCCCCTGTTTGACTGCGGGTGATTTCTAGCAGGGGACGGACTAGCATGATGCTGGCTTCCAGGGGGCGTTTCCAGGTTAAGGCTTGTAAACCGTCGGCTCCACTACCGCGAATGAGATTGTATAGTAGGGTTTCCGCCCGATCGCTTGCCGTGTGTCCGGTGACGATGTACTCCTGCCCGTACTTGGTGGCGATCGCGCTTAGGGCCTGATAGCGCCACTGCCTGGCTGCTGCTTCACTATTTAAGGCTTCGGTAGCTGTCTGTTGGTAATATGGGAGCGCCCAAGTTTGAGCCAGCTTTTCTACGTGCTGGGCGTTGGCCTGGGAGTCCCCACGCCAGCGATGATCGCAGTGGGCGATCGCCAGTTCCCACCCCCATTTGGGTTGCAAGTCTACCAGTAATTTTATTAAGCATAGAGAGTCTTGTCCCCCCGATACTGCCACCAGGATGGGGCTGTTTTTGGGCAGGAGTTGGCGCGATCGCAATGTCCGATGTAGTTGGGCGTGGAGTTCTGTCCAACCTTGCTTTGCCATATGCTATCTTCGTTGTCAGCCCGCAGGGGGTTCAAACCCCCTGCTAATAGCTGAAGTCGGTTAAAACTGACTAATATCATAATGATTAAACTATTTGTAGCATATTTTGACAAAATGGTATAAGACAATCATACATAATACTTTTCGAGAGGTGGTTCGGTAGGACAAGTTCTGGTATAATACGAAAATGTCAGCAAAAGATATCTTTCACAACACGGTCCGTTTGGCCTTGGAAAAAGATGGGTGGACAATAAATAGCGACCCATTATATTTAAAACCCAGTTGGCGCGTTAAAATCAAAATAGACTTATCTGCAGAAAAGTTAATCTCGGCAGATAAGGGAAAATCTTTGATCGCCGTGGAGATCAAAAGTTTTGTAGGTTGATCGACAATCTCGGAATTTCACACAGCAGTGGGGCAGTATTTTAACTATCGTAAAGCCTTGGAAAAACTCGAACCTGAACGAGTTTTGTATTTAGCCATCCCTACGGATGTTTATCAGACTTTTTTCACAGATCCATTCGTCCAAGATATCATTGATAGCGTGCCGATGAAATTGTTAGTTTTTCTCAGCGATGAGCAGGAGATAGCGTTATGGAAAGAATAGATTACTACCGAGATGCGATCGAAAAAATAATTCAGCAACACGCAGTCGAGCAAAATCCCAAAGACGCCGATCGAGTTCAAGTTGTTTTCGATCGCACCCGGGACAACTACTTATTATTATATGTAGGATGGGACGGTGAAGAAAGAATCTATGGCTGTCCGATTCACATTAATATTAGCAATGGTAAAATCTGGGTTCAACAAGATTTTACTGAGGAGGGTCTCGCTAACCAGTTAGTAGAATTAGGCGTCCCGAACACGGATATTGTCTTGGGTTTCAGATCCCCTTATGTCCGACAATTTACGGGGTTTGCTGTTGCCTGAAATCCAATTCCCTTTTACCATGCGATCGCAACAGATGTTCAGTTCAGACGATCGATGTCATACTTTGTGCCCCGGCGCGACCCCAGGTGACAGAGGCAGTTTTTTGACGCAATCGGTCACTTGAATGATGCCTATATGGAAGAACTAGCAATAGCTTTGGGTACAATTGGGGTTGTCCCTATAGGAAAGAGCGATCGCTCTTTTCTGTAGTCGGAACGCGATCGCTCTTTTCTGTAGTCTATGCGGCCTCGCTATTCTTCCTCCAGTCCCTCCAAAACCACATCCTCATAAAGCATCTCGATGGGAAAACTCAAATCGACCGAAGTTAAATTCACCTCATCCCCTGCGGCGTAATTAGATATTTCCCAAAACCCATTTTTCTGAGGTCGAAAGCACTCCACTGTCATCTCTTCTGCATCTATCAAGAGGTATTCTTTCAAACTAGAAATGCGGCGATAATTTTGAAACTTTTTGCCCCTGTCAACAGCTTCTGTTCCCGGAGACAAAACCTCAACAATTAAGCAAGGATGATAAATTACTTTAGTGGCACGCCTGTCTCTTTCATCGCAACTTACCATGACATCGGGATAATAAAAAGGCCCTTTTTCAGATACCCCTAGTTTGGCATCTGCTATTAATACTTTACACCCTTTACCCCGCAGATGAGTTTTTAAAGCTGTTGCCAAATTAAGAGCAATGTCATTATGAGGAATAGTTCCTCCAGTCATGGCAAAAACTCGACCGTCCATATATTCATATTTAATCGGCTGTTTCTCCTCCCAGTCGAAGTATTCTTGGGGAGTCATTTTGGCCTCTTTGGGCATTGCTACCATTGTTCGTCTCCTGGTAATTTAGGTTCTATTTGATTTTAACATAAAGGAGGGCGATCGCCTGGTGGTGAGAAACCCTCTCGTCGGACGCTCGCCATTTTTGCTATGCTACAGATATTTGCTCTGGTTGTTCGTCAATGTTGTCCCGCGCCAAAAACTCCGAAAGTAACTTAAAGAATAAATTAAATGCTTCTTTTTCATCATGACTGTAGAAGCGAATAATTTTTGCCCAAGAATTGACCGTCTCTACCTGAAATCTTTTTTGCAACCAAGGCTGAAACTCTCGATAAAATTCTATTTCCTTATCCTTTAATTCCACTGAAAGTTCATTTCTCGCAAACTCATATCCTACCATAAAAAAGTAGAGTGCGTCAAGGTTAGCACTACCAATGTACATCCCCGGTCTCTCTTGGATTTTTGGCAACAATTCATACAATCCGCTCATATTTGCCCTCCGATGATGTTTTCAGAATATTTTACAATTCCTCTAGTTCTTCAATGATAAATTGTTCGCTGGGACAATGGAAATCATTAATCCAATTAAGTCTTGACATTCCTGACGTAGATAGATTATCAAAAACTCGTCCCTCCACTTCAACTCCATAATGGACCCCGTTATTGGTAATTGACTGTTCCGGGTTCAGGCGATCGCTAACTATGTAGAATTCCCGAGGATTCCTGGTTCTAAGTTTGAGCAGTTTTCCTTCAATTCCATTTTCATCTAACCATGTTATAACTGCACGGGCACATTTGTCACATTCAAGAATTGAAAACTTCTCGACTATCTTGCCGATTTCTCGATCGACCTCTTCTCTAGAAAACTTCACAATCCTTTCACCCTAACCAGAAACAAATATACCCTAGTATAACATATCCCGAGACCCTCTCATAAGGGCGATCGCCCTTGTTGGCAGTGGCTGCGATCGCCATTGGGTTAGGAGATGGCGTAACCGGTATGGGGACGGACATATGGCGGATGAAACCCCAGCACGATATCTGATTTCGGAACCCCTGCTTCCACCAATTCTTCGGTGATGCCATCTTCGATACCATCCCGTTGAATCCATATTTTCCCATCGATAATCTGAACGTGGGTAATGCAGCCGTGAACTCGACGTTCCCTATCCCAGCCAACAATTATTAGCATAAAATGAGTTTCCTGAGAATCGGCGATCGCGTAGCTTTGGATATCGCCGTGACTGTATCCAATCTTAGCATGACCTTCGAGAATCTCGCGAATTAATTTGGCATATTCATCTACTCTATCCATTGCACAATTTCCTCCCTTTTGGCATCAAAAACTATCAATTTGAGCTGATTCTTGCGAATGGCGATTTGAGCAATTTTCTCGGGGAAAAAATCAGAATAAATCTCATTCCGAATCGCTAGATATAACGTGCGATCGGACTCCGATAGGAGATTCTTCCAGCAACCCTCGATAAAGGACATACTGACCGAGAGCATTTTGTAAGTCTTGCACGGGAGAGGGACGGATAAAACTTTTCTCCTCCACTGCAATACGTCGCTGGTCCTTTTCCGCTGCAAAAAATTTCTCCGATCCGAGATCCACATAAACATTTCGCTCTCCAACAGCAGTTGACGGATCCGATGTAATGGTCCATCCGTCTTTGATCAACGCTGTTTTAACAATTTCGTGGTAGATATCTTTCGCCATCCCAAAATTACCCGATCCTATCCGATCTTCACGACTATCTCTATCTTAGCATATCCCGGGCGATCGCGTGGTTACCATCACCTTCCTCTCACCCTAACATATCCCGAGACCCTCTCATAATTGCGATCGCCCTTTGGAGTCGTCAAGCCCTAGCATCGGGAGCATCGTATCCCTCTCCCCTAATCCCCTGGGCCTCCATCTGTGAAATAATCTGCAAACTCATTTCATTTGATAACGAGTCTTGCCGATTTTCAATCTGGACTTGCTGTAAAAATATCCAATAATTCTGTAAAACAGTCTGAGTATTGGGATGATCGAGTCCAAGTTGTGAAATCAGAATAGTTACAGCTTCGGTATACAGGGGTTCGGCTTGGTCGTATTGCCCTTGGGATCTGTAGAGTCCTGCCAGGTTATTGAAACTGGTGGCCACATTTGGATGTGCGGACCCTTGCGGGAGCGCAGCGCAATCCCTTTCAAGGTATATACAGGCGAGCGTCGAGTCTGACAGTGGGCACGGCCCACCCTACTGGCTATAGATTAAAACTGCCGAAGCCTTTGTTGTTCTTGCTCTTTTTCTTTTTCTTCTTAGTAGTCCCGCCGCTGTAGCCCCACTCGTTAGATAACTCCCCTTGCCGATTTTTAAGAGCGACTTGCTGTAAAAACATCAGGTAGTTCTGCTGAATTTTCTGAGTAAGGGGATGATCTTGTCCTAGTTGTGAACTCAGAATAGTTACAGCTTCCTTAAATAGGGGTTCGGCTTCGGCGTATCGCCCTTGGGAGTCGTAGAGTCCTGCCAGGTTGTAGAGACTTTGGGCCACATCGGGATGTTTCGACCCCAGCAGTTGCTTTCTCATCTCCAAGGCTTCCTTAAACAGGGGTTCGGCTTCGGCGTATCGCCTTTGGGAGCAGTAGAGATTTGCCAGGTCGCTGAGACTGGTGGCCACTGAGGGATGTTTCGACCCCAGCAGTTGCTTTCTCATCTCCAAGGCTTTCTTAAACAGGGGTTCAGCTTCGGCGTATCGCTTTTGGGACTTGTAGAGTCCTGCCAGGTTGTTGAGACTGGTGGCCACTGAGGGATGTTTCGACCCCAGCAGTTGCTTTCTCATCTCCAAGGCTTCCTTATACAGAGGTTCGGCTTCGGCGTATCGCCCTTGTAAGAAGTAGAGTAAAGCCAGGTTGTTGAGACTTTGGGCCACATTGAGATGTAAATTCAGGTCGCTGAGACTTTGGGCCACAGAAGGATGTGCGGACCCCAGCAGTTGCTTTCTGATCTCCAAGGCTTCGGTAAGCAGGGATTCGGCTTCGGCGTATCGCCCTTGGGACTTGTAGAGTCCTGCCAAGTTGTTGAGACTGGTGGCCACATCGGGATGTTTCGACCCCAGCAGTTGCTTATACATCTCCAAGGCGTCCTTATACAGGGGTTCAGCTTCGGCGTATCGCCCTTGGTCCGAGTAGAGTTCTGCCAGGTTGTTGAGACTGGAGGCCACATCGGGATGTTTCGACCCCAGCAGTTGCTTATACATCTCCAAGGCTTCCTTATACAGGGGTTCGGCTTCGGCGTATCGCCCTTGGTCCGAGTAGAGTTCTGCCAGGTTGTTGAGACTGGAGGCCACATCGGGATGTTTCGACCCCAGCAGTTGCTTATACATCTCCAAGGCTTCCTTATACAGGGGTTCGGCTTCGGCGTATTGCCCTTGGAACTTGTAGAGTAAAGCCAGGTAGTTGAGACTGGAGGCCACATCGGGATGTTTCGACCCCAGCAGTTGCTTATACATCTTCAAGGCTTTCTTAAACAGGGGTTCGGCTTTGGCGCCTCGCCTTTGGAAGAAGTAGAGTTTTGCCAGGTTGTGGAGACTGGAGGCCACATCGGGATGTTTCGACCCCAGCAGTTGCTTTCTCATCTCCAAGGCTTCCTTAAACAGGGGTTCGGCTTCGGCGTATCGCCCTTGGGACTTGTAGAGATTTGCCAGGTTGTTGAGACTGGTGGCCACATCGGGATGTTTCGACCCCAGCAGTTGCTTATACATCTCCAAGGCTTCCTTAAACAGGGGTTCGGCTTCGGCGTATCGCCCTTGGGACTTTGCCAGGTTGTTGAGACTGGTGGCCACATCGGGATGTTTCGACCCCAGCAGTTGCTTTCTCATCTCCAAGGCGTCCTTATACAGGGGTTTGGCTTCGGCGTATCGCTCTTGGGAGTAGTAGAGTCCTGCCAAGTCGTTGAGACTGGTGGCCACATCGGGATGTTTCGACCCCAGCAGTTGCTTTCTCATCTCCAAGGCTTCCTTAAACAGGGGTTCGGCTTCGGCGTATCGCCCTTGGGAGTGGTAGAGTCCTGCCAAGTCGTTGAGACTGGTGGCCACTGAGGGATGTTCCGACCCCAGCAGTTGCTTAGACATCTCCAAGGCTTCCTTAAACAGGGGTTCGGCTTCGGCGTATCGCCCTTGGAAGAAGTAGAGTTTTGCCAGGTTGTTGAGACTGTTGGCCACTGAGGGATGTTCCGACCCCAGCAGTTGCTTTCTCATCTCCAAGGCTTCCTTAAACAGGGGTTCGGCTTCGGCGTATCGCCCTTGAAAGTGGTAGAGTCCTGCCAGGTTGTTGAGACTGGTGGCCACATCGGGATGTTTCGACCCCAGCAGTTGCTTTCTCATCTCCAAGGCTTCGGTAAGCAGGGGTTCTGCTTCGGCGTATCGCCCTTGGGACTTGTAGAGTAAAGCCAAGTTGTTGAGACTGGTGGCCACATCGGGATCTTTCGACCCCAGCAGTTGCTTAGACATCTCCAAGGCTTCGGTAAGCAGGGGTTCTGCTTCGGCGTATCGCCCTTGGGACTTGTAGAGTAAAGCCAAGTTGTTGAGACTGGTGGCCACATCGGGATCTTTCGACCCCAGCAGTTGCTTAGACATCTCCAAGGCGTCCTTATACAGGGGTTCGGCTTCGGCGTATCGCCCTTGGGACCTGTAGAGTTCTGCCAGGTCGCTGAGACTGTTGGCCACATCGGGATCTTTCGACCCCAGCAGTTGCTTTCTCATCTTCAAGGCTTTCTTAAACAGGGGTTCGGCTTTGGCGTATCGCCCTTGGTCCGAGTAGAGTAAAGCCAGGTCGCTGAGACTGTTGGCCACATCGGGATGTTTCGACCCCAGCAGTTGCTTTCTCATCTCCAAGGCTTCCTTATACAGAAGTTCGGCTTCGGCGTATCGCCCTTGGGACATGTAGAGTTCTGCCCGGCTGTTGAGACTGGCCGTATAATCATTCGACATATCGTTCCTCCTTTGTAGATTTGTTAAGCATTATATGATTACGCTTTAACGAGGGCTGGTCCCTCTGCTGTCCGATCGGTGACGGGCCGGGGTCTCCGGTCTGTCTTCATAGTCTAACTTGAACCCTCATCATGGGTGGCCGGGGAGACATGCTGGCCTCTTGAGAGGTTTTAAACCCCAACCGAGAGGTCCAAAACCCCAACCGAGAGGTTTTAAACCCCAACCGAGAGGTCCAAAACCCCAACCGAGAGGTTTAAAACCTCAACCGAGAGGTCCAAAACCTCAACCGAGGGGTTTTAAACCCCAACTGAGAGGTCCAAAACCCCAACTGAGAGGTTTTAAACCTCAACCGAGAGGTCCAAAACCCCAACTGAGAGGTTTTAAACCTCAACCGAGAGGTCCAAAACCTCAACCGAGAGGTCCAAAACCCCAACTGTGGGGCACGGGTTTGCAGCTAGTAGGTGCCGGTTGACGTCAAAGTCCCCTCCCCAGAACTAAGACTCAGGCTCCACCGCCGGACTTGCGAGCGAACCGACGGGCCATATCGTCCACCGCCGCTTCTAACCCCGCATCTCCCTTGGTGACCTTGGCATAGTTGTAGACCGCCAAAGCTGCCATATAAGCCTCGCTTCCTGCCAAGGCCACTGTATCGTCCAGAAGTTCTTGGAGTTGACTCAAGGCCAAAGTAATAGGATAAAGGGCCTCGAACAACTCCACATCTTTGCGCATCTCCTCAATGTCAAAAGACCGAGGCAAAAAATCCGGGTTTTGGGTCGCCACTTCCAGGGCCTTTGTCACAAACCCCCGACTTTTATCCCCCAAACGCGGTAAAGATTTACTTTCCTCGGGACTCAACCCCAGCAAAAATGGTAACTTTTCCTTGATCGTAGCGATCGCGGCGAGAACTGCCTGTTTATCTTCAGGCTTTAAACTGGCACTAATTCGATTTTCAGTCATTTTGTCCAACTCCGAGGAATGACATGACCTCACGACCTTGGCTAAAGACTCTGAGATATCGCACAAACGTGGCAATATCTGGATGTGCGGACCCTAGCAGTTCCCCGGCCATCCCCAAAGCTTCGGTATAGAGGGGTTCGGCTTCCATATATCGCCCTGCACTTGTCAAAAAATGCCGTTATGCTCAATACTCATGGGTCGAGAGTTGCGTCGATTATACCCTGTTATCTACTGTAGAAGTCAACAACCCCTGTTATGATAGTAAATAAACATGTGGGAGAATCACTATGTCAACCTACAACACCGCAGAAGAGATCGTAACTGCAATACGTTCTTTATTGCTTGAGGGAGATTTTTATGCAGCCCAGAAACTTTCCTTTGAAGCTCAAGCTCAGTACCCGGAACATGAGGTGGTAAAGAAATTAGCTTACTTACTGGCACCATCGGTGGTAACAGTCGATCGCGACCCGCCCATGACAGATGTGCTCAAACAAAACCGGATGGAATATCGAGGGCGTTGGGTAGCACTTAAAGACGGTCATTTCTTAGCAGATGGGAAAAATATTGATGAATTAGTCGAGCAGGTAGGTAAAATAAAAGGAACAGGTATATTTGTGAGGGCGATTTATTAATGGCACTGCTTTTTTCAAACGGATATCCTTTCGCAACGGGGGCGATAATCGCCCCGCAACATCAAATAGAATCATTCTTCAGATAGAAATACAAAATGTTCCAACTGAGGCAATCGTAGATACAGGTGCATGTTATTTGCCCACCAAGAGTTGCTAGAGAAGCCGGATTTGAAGGCGTTGAACCTCTAGAAAGACTAACAATGGTATGCGTCTGGAGGAAGTAATTATTCGTATGGGTATAAAATTGTTAGCTGATGAGGGAGAAAACTTGACGATGTCGAGGAATATTGGAGAAATTTTCCCGCTTTCCTGGGTTTGACTGGCTTTTGAGAACGAATTCGCTTTGCTGTAAACCCTAATACCGATACTTTTTACTTCGGTCAACTTTGACGATCGCCATTTGATGAGTTCGTAATTCGATCTGCCTGTGCAATAAGTTGGCACTCTGGAGATAGGAAAGATCGAGTATGCAAATGAAGAAGGGCGCATTACAGAAGCAGGGACTTTGGTAATGCGCCTGCTTAAAAAGCGATTTGGAGAAACAGCCTAGAAGAACCAACCGTAAGAATGTAAACCCTTACCTAAAAGGTTAACACCCAAATAGCAAACCCAGACGACAATAAAGCCAGTGGCTGCTAAAATTGCCGGACGCCGTCCTTGCCAACCCCGGGTAATGCGTGCGTGGAGATATGCAGCAAATACCAACCAAGTGATTAGCGCCCAAGTTTCTTTCGGATCCCAACTCCAATAGGAACCCCAGGCTTCATTTGCCCACACCGCACCCGCTATGATACCAATGGTTAACAGGGGAAAACCCAAACCAATGATCCGATAGCTGATGTTATCTAAAGTTTCCGCTAGACTCAGACGCTGGGGTGAAAGAGGTGCCGCTATTTCCGTTTTCGGTAATGTTTTGGTCGTGACTACATCCAGAACTGCCGTATTTCCACCACCATTGTTTTCTGATGATAGAGTCATAGGTTGCAGCAGTTCTTCGGTAACTTCTGGGTGAGTTGCTACTTCTGCCCCTTTGCGCAAGCGGTTGTTGGGACTGCGGAAGCCCCCATTCCCAAAAGAACTGCCCCGGAGTTCTACTTTCTGGCCCCGCGTCACGATTAAAAACGCGATCGCGATCGTAGCACCGACCATCAAACAGGCGTAGCTGAGTAGCATCACGCTGACATGCATCATCAACCAATTAGATTTGAGGGCGGGTACTAAAGGTTCAGAGTACTGCATTTCTGGGGGTAAAGATAGGGCGGCAAAAGCCGTAATACCCATCGCTACTGGTGCCGTTGCCGCCCCCACGAGGCGACTGCCACTCATATTTTCTGCTATTAAATGAACGGCTGTCACCCCCCAGGCGATGAAAAATAATGATTCGTAAAGATTGCTCAAAGGAAAATATCCCGCTTCGATCCAGCGGGAAGCAAGCAAGGCCGCCATGCAGAGATTGGCGATCGCCATTCCCGCCGTCCCCAAAGATCCGAGGAAGGGAACTTCCCGAAAAGCCGTCCCGGCCCAATAAATCAGCATGGTTGCGAACAGGACAGCGAAGGCAATGTTGTCTAGCCAGCTCTGAAGTGTTACCAGATCCATAGATTGTTCTCCTCTTGTTGTTTTAACTGCTATTCATTCTAACTGATTCCCCGGGCTTTGTCAATGCTGACCTTCTCTCTATTCGGGAGAAGCAGTAGGATCGCCACTGGGTAAGACTCCTGGTTCGTCCCCCTGTTTGAGACCGACAAAGATATCGTAACGGGTTGTGCGATCGCTGGTCACGGCAGTGGTGACGCCAATGGAACGAATAGCATTTAACAGGGTTTTTTGAGGGGGGGGGACGATCAGAAAAGATAAAATGTTAGGAGCGAAGACGCGATCGACATCGATAAAAAAATGTCCGTTGTGGGGTGCAAGTTCTAAGGGAACGGTTTGCCTAAATAGCTCGCTAGTAGCTAAGCTGGGTAGTTGAGGAGATTCTGCATCAGTTTGGGGTCCGGGTAAAATTGCCTCAGCAACTGGCGCACCCACAGTTAAGAAGGCGATATTATTATCCAACCAGCCCCGCGTGATATTTAGCAAACCAAAGGGAGGCGTCCAGGCGATTACCTCCCGATCGGCCCCCGAAACATCAGTAATTTGACCCTCTTCTACCTGGAATTTATATTTGTCCTGCATGATTTTATCCAGTTGATTGAAGGTTTCTGTAGCAGCCCGGCGATCGGTTGCTTGCACCATCAAGGACAAGGCAAAGGGCACAGTGGTATCAGTGCCGGAAATCCCTGGAATCATCGCAATAGAGAACTCGGACTCCATCCAGTTGAGCAAATCTGCTTCTAAATCTAAACCAGTAGTCTGGGCGAGGGCCCGACGCACCCACTCCGCATCAATAATCTCAATGGGATTAGCCTCCGCAGAACGAGTATATTCCTGCCATAACCGGGCTAAGTTGCCCCCGAGATCGTCAGCATCGTATCTGCGGGCCAGAGTTCTGGCATCATTTGGGCATTATTTTCTACCACCCGCAGCTTTTCACTTTGGGGATGCAGCCAGGAAATTCCCCGAAACAGGATGCCCTCAGGCTGAAGCATCACCGTCGCTGCTAGTCCCTGATTTTGCTGCACTTCCGCTAGCTTATCTGGGGGAATGGGTTTCGCGGCATTCGCCGACGCGATCGCGGCTGCTTGGGGCAGGTTAACATACATCCTAGCGAAGGGTTGGGAATTTTGAATTTGGCTTAAGGCTTCCCGGTAGCCCGGAGTTGACCCGAGAGAGGGATTGAGCTGCTGGTAGGTATCAATTACTCGGTTTGTCGCTTGGGAATTGTTAGTCACCACTAGGTAACGGGTCGATAGTACCGCAGTTGAATATAGCTCATCGGCAGTTTTTGGAGTTTCTTTGATCTCAATGCCCTTGTAGCTGCGCTCAACCCATGTCTCCTGGGACTCTTGCTGGTCTAGCAACTGCTTTGCTAGCAATGGGTTGGCAACTGGCACCACCATGACTAGAGGCTTTTCGGACTGGGTTAGGGTACTACTGCTTGGAGATGGCCCAGATGACGATAAAAAGGCCACTGTAATCTCGGAACCCACCCAAGGTTGGATGTCTTTGCTATAGTCGTAGCCATTGGCTGTCAGCAAGCGATCGCGCAGTTCCACCAATCGTGCATCGAAGGCTGCTTGGGTTTCGGGGGTGCCAAACTGGCGTAGTTTCTGCCACTGCTCCTGATTTGTGGTCATAGAGATACTCATCAGGGCATCTTGGGGACCACATCCACCCCCACCGGCATAGTATCTGGCACTTCTTCTTGCTTTTGAGCCAGGAACCAGTAGGCTGTACCGCTAGCAATTAGCAAGGCGGCGGCTCCCGCCGCCAGTAGCAGAGGCGTTTTTTGATTTTTAGTCATCGAGTCAAGCCTTTGTCAGTTTTCTGTTGTCAGTTATCAGCACCATAGGTGATTATGTCAGAGAGTCAAAATACTTAGAAACTGCTCCGGACATGCTCGGGATCTGTCTGGGTGAGACAAACCTCTAGTTTCTGTCCGATCTTAATTTGGGATTCCGACCAATATCAGAATAAATAAGTAGTCGGACATCAGTTAAAGCATTATGTATCTGTTATGTAAAATTATATCAAACCTATAATTTGTGGGTGCATCCCATATTTGCCTCGCCGCCCGAACCCGCCCAGGCTCCCGCTGCGCTACTGGCATGGGATTGCGCCAGAAATGTTAGACATCCCAGAGAGTCGGGGCATTTGGTTGTGATTTACGGCTCCGAAAAATAGTATGATTTGATTATGATGAAAGCAACAGAGCAGTTCACCTTCCTATTGGAAGTATTGAAAATCACCTACACTAGCAAGGGCGATCGACAGGTCGTCTACCCCCTGCTGCAAAAGAAACTAGTGCATCTGGACGAGGGCTTGGCCTCACTATTGCTTCTTTGGGCAAGCGAGAGGTTGACGACAGCTAAGCCAGCTACCGCGAAGACCCTGGCAGAAACAGTTCTTAACTTTAGCGAACTGATGGCGCAGTTCCCCCAAGGCAGCAAGGAAAGTAATCTGTCCATTGCGATCGCTGGCTATCAAGCTGCTTTACGGGTTTTTACGGAGGAGCTTTATCCCCAAGAGTTTGCCAAAGCTGAGGCAGCTTTAATAGCAGCCAAAGATGAACGCCAACAAATTCTGGAATTTGAGGCGATATCGGCAGATGTTGTGCAACTGAGACAACAGCTAGCAGCAACTGAGGCGACTCTCAAAAGGATGGCAGAGGAAGTGACAGCATCAAAGGTAGGCAACCACCAGTGGGATCTCACTCCTCTGATCGAAACTATTCGGGAGATTCAGCCCCGAGAAAATGTGACACAGTTTGGGATTATCCTCCCAAAGGAAGAATTTAATACAGCCATATTATACGATATTGAAAACCTTACCAAGGGGTACAACTTCACCCAAAATTTCATCTCCAAATTGTCTCTGCAAAGGATCGTAAAACAAATCCGCTCCCAACATCAATTCGGTAAACTAGCGATCCAACGGGCCTATGCTAATTGGAGTGTTCCCCAGTTGAAGCAGATTAAGAATGAAATTCTCTCTCTGGGAATAGAACCGATTCAAGTATTCGGTTTTGGGTTAAATTACAAAAAAAATGCTGCTGATATTCAACTGACGATTGATGCTATAGAGTTCATCCATAACAAACCCTCGATTCAATTATTTATTATTGTCTCTGGGGATGGGGCTTTTGCCTCGGTTGCTAATAAACTCCATGAATATGGCAAAACAGTAATTGGCTGCGCCTATGAGAAATCTACTAATTCTTTCTTAGAAGCGGTTTGTGATGCTTTTGTGCCTATTCCCGATCCAGAAACTATAGTAGTTAAGGTTATACAGCCCCAGAATGAAGATGAAATATTAGTTGAAGCCAGAGCCATTTTGCAGTGGCTCAATCAGCATCCAGAATACAGTCGCCAGCTGTCCGCTGAAGGGATGTATCTCAGCGAAGTCTGGAAGGCTTTTCATCAAAGAATACCCAACTTTAACTACAAATTGTTTGGCTTTGAGAAATGGAAACCTTGTTTAAATTTTATTTGTGCGGGCACGGAATTTAGCGTTATTGACAAAACTCCTACTGAGTCCAGACTGGTTGTCAAAGATGTGAAAGATGCGGTGGTCTCCGAGGTCCCCGATCGCGCAGCGTGCGCGCAGCGCAATCGCGAGACTGTGGCCTCAGCCATAGTCGAAGTGGAAGTCGAGGCAAAGAAGATGCCAACTTCAGTATCGGGCAATATTCATTCTTTGAGCAAGTACCGCAAAATTCTCTCAGCTGGCTATCCCATTTTCCGACTGCCACCGCCATCGGATTTAAGTCAGGTATTGGCATGTCTTGTCCAAAATCCTTTAATTGGAGAAAAACTAGGAGAAGGAATTGCTAAATTAACTAGCCTGATGGCACCGTCAGTCAGCCAACAATCGGTGAAAAAGTCTCTGTTGGTACTGCTTTCTGCTGATTGTTTTGTTACGGAACCGGAGGGGGGCAATTTACCCGATCTGAGTTTAACTCTGAAGCCAGAGCTTAACTCGTCAGAGGCAGTTTTGCAAGCTGTGGCAGATCTTATGCGTACAAAACTGCTCAAGCATATGACTCACATAGATGAAAATATCTGGCGGGAACTTATGCCTTTGTCTTAACTTACGAACCCGCAAAGACTAAAGTCTTTACTACGAACCCGCAAAGACTAAAGTCTTTACTACGAACTCGCAAAGACTAAAGTCTTTACTACGAACCCGCAAAGACTAAAGTCTTTACTACGAACCCGCAAAGACTAAAGTCTTTACTACGAACTCGCAAAGACTAAAGTCTTTACTACGAACCCGCAAAGACTAAAGTCTTTACTACGAACCCGCAAAGACTAAAGTCTTTACTACGAACGGTTTTACCCAGCCACGGGGCTGGGTGTCCTCATAATTCTATCCCTTCATTTTCTCCGACCACACCCGAGTTGGCAATCCCCAAACGTAGATAAATCCTTCCGCTGCTTTGTGATCGAACCGATCTTCTTCTCCATAGGTCGCCAGATCGGAACTGTAAAGGGAATTCTCTGACTGGCGTCCCACAATGGTTGCTGTTCCCTTAAACAATTTTACCCGCACGGTCCCCGTGACTCGTTCCTGGGTTTGTTGAATAAAGGCATCTATTGCTGCTTTCAGGGGACTGTACCAAAGTCCGTTATACACCAGTTTGCTGTAGGTTTCTTCGATACCCCGCTTGTATTGCGTGACATCTGCGGTTAAGGTTAAACTTTCTAAATCCCAGTGCGCTTGAATTAATACTAATAACCCCGGGACTTCGTAAATTTCCCGCGATTTTATCCCGACTAAGCGGTTCTCGATCATGTCGATGCGCCCGAAACCGTGATTCCCGACGATTTCGTTCAGTTTGCTCACTAAGGCCACGGGGGCCAGGGTTTCACTGTTAATTGTGGTGGGAATGCCCTTGACGAACCCAATTTCTACATATTCTGGAGTATCGGGGGTGTCCCCGATCGCCTTTGTCATCAGATAAATTTCCTCTGGCGGTTCCGTCATGGGATCTTCCAATGGACCTGCTTCAATGCTCCGCCCTAATAAGTTGCGATCGATACTGTAGGGATATTTCTTGGTGACAGGTGCGGGAATGCCGAAGCGTTCGCCATATTCGATCGTTTGTTCGCGGGAAAATCCCCATTCCCGGGCGGGGGCCAGGATTTTCAACTGGGGGTTGAGGGCGGTGGTGGAAACATCGAAGCGCACCTGATCGTTACCTTTACCAGTACAACCGTGGGCGATCGCATCTGCGCCATATTTTGCCGCTGCTTCTACCAACAGCTTAGCAATCAGGGGACGGGCGAGAGAGGTGGAGAGGGGATAGCGATTTTCATAGAGGGCATTGGCCTGAATTGCGGGAAAGGCGTAATCCGTGATAAACTCCTCTTTGGCATCAACAACGAGAGATTCGCTAGCACCTGCTTTGAGGGCTTTTTCTTGAATTGGTCCTAATTCATCACCCTGTCCCAAATCTGCGGCCAGGGTAATTACTTCTTTGACGCCCCACTCCTGCTTGAGATAGGGGATGCAGACGGAGGTATCGACTCCGCCAGAATAGGCGAGTACCACCTTAGTAGCGCGACCCATAGACGATCATTCTCAAAAACGACTAATCCGCTATTGTATCTGGTCGCGAGCCAATAACTATATCCCTGGGAACATTTTTTCCGGGTGAGACCCTAAATGCTTACAGGGAAAGGCTTACAGAATTGATATTGGGGCTAACAGTACCAAGAGCGCCTGGGCGGTCTAAAATATTGGTAATTTTGCCAATTGTTTGATTATTGTGTTTTTTAGCGTTGTCATTCCCACGTATAATCGCTTGCCGATTCTGTCCAAGGGCCTGAAAGCCTTAGAACGGCAGCAATTTACTCACGCTGCTGTTACTGGTTATGAAGTTGTGGTGGTCGATGATGGTTCGACAGATGAGACTTTGGCCTGGTTAGAGTCCCGTGGGGCTGAGTTCCCCCACGCGCGATCGCTCTGTCAGGGGCACCAAGGACCAGCAGCGGCCCGCAATCTGGGTGTAGAATCGGCCAAAGGGGATACGATCGTCTTTATTGATAGCGATCTAGTGGTTACGGAAACTTTCCTGCAATCCCATGCAGATGCACTGCTGCGGGGACGAGAGAAATTAGGAAGCGATCGCCTGTTTACCTACGGTCGGGTGGTGAACACCTGCAACTTCGAGGATCCTACATCGGAACGATACAAGATTACTGATTTTTCTGCTGCCTATTTTGCTACGGGAAATGTAGCTATTGCACGCAAATGGTTATTAGAAGCAGGGTTATTCGACCCCAGGTTTCAACTTTATGGCTGGGAAGACTTAGAACTGGGGGTGAGACTGAAGCAAATGGGATTAAAACTGATCGAATGTCCCGCTGCGGTAGGCTATCACTGGCATCCTCCCTTCGCCCTCGACCAAATTCCGGGGATGATCGATCGGGAAATCCAACGGGGACGGATGGGGGTTTTGTTCTATCAAAAACATCCTACCTGGGAAGTCAGAATGATGATTCAAATGACCTGGTTGCATCTGTTCCTCTGGGGTATGCTATCCTTGGGTGGGAGGCTGAACGAACGGACGATCGCCCCCGGGTTGCAATGGGCGATCGATCGGGGAAAATCGCAGTTAGCCTTGGAAGTGGCGAGAATATTTCTGAATTGGTATAATGTCAAGGCAGTCTATGCAGCCTATAATGAAATGAAGTCGTCAAGGTAAAGATTCGGGAGGTTATGATGTCAGTAGCATTACTCAAGCGGTTGTTGTTTACGGTAGAAGATTACCATAAAATGATTGCCAGTGGAGTCTTGAAAAAGTACGATCGAGTAGAACTTATCCGAGGAGAAATTGTCGAAATGTCACCTATTGGTCCAGTCCATGCTGAGTATGTCGATCGTCTTACTGAATTGTTTATATTGCGTCTAACAGGAAGAGTAAGGGTTAGAGTCCAAAATCCTGTAGAATTAGACGACACATCCGAACCACAACCAGATATAGCATTGCTGCGACGACGCCCAAATTTTTACATAGCAGGACATCCTCAGCCAGAGAATGTATTTTTGTTAGTAGAAGTAGCAGACTCGACTGTTATAAAAGACCGGGAGGTGAAAGTTCCACTCTATGCTGAAGATAACATTTCGGAAGTCTGGCTGGTGGATATCAACGAACAATGTCTGGAAGTTTATCGCGAACCTTCTGTTAACGGATACCAGAATGTGCAGAAGCTAGAGTCTGGGGACAGCGTGACTATTCAAGCTTTTCCGGATGTGGTGTTTGCTGTTGATGAAATCTTGGGTTAAGAGAATTTTCTCGCTTCGTTGTTAGCCCGCCGGGGTATGCTTGGCTAATAGCTAAAGTCGGTTAAAACCGACTAAGAGATTTTTGCTAGAGTCTGGGGACAGCGTGACTATTCAAGCTTTTCCGGATGTGATGTTTGCTGTTGATGAAATCTTGGGTCATTAGCTATTTCAACAGCACGAAACCGCAAAACTAGAATCCATTATTGGCTTACAACTATTGCTGGCTTCCAATAAACTATTGCTGGCTTCCAACGAACTATTACTGGCTTCCAATAAGCTATTGCTGGCTTCCAATAAGCTATTGGAAGCCAGCAATAAGCTATACTGGCTTCCAATAAGCTATTGCTGGCTTCCAATAAGCTATTGCTGGCTTCCAATAAGCTATTGTAAACGGGTGTGTAGGGGCAGTTGTTGCACTCCGATTCCCCCCAAACCCCGGAGACGCCCACGCTGACAGGCGAGACGCCCACGCTGACAGGCGAGACCTGACGGGTGTGGTCATAAACAGTTGATAGCGGGTGCATCTGGTGATACATGTATATAGCCCGCCTGCGCGGGCTTTGTTCATGTAGCCGGACCCCTCGTTCCCACGGCTCTGCCGCCGTCTTCCGCGTGCTCTTGTCCTGAAGGACATGCGCTGCGCTACGCGATCGGCATGCTCCAGACACCGGCCTGGGAAGGGGTTCGGGCGAGTACCAAGGGGTTTTGACCACACCCCACGCTGACAGGCGAGACAAGTCCTACGCGACCAATTCTTCTATCCGTTCTGCAGATGTGGGCAAAGCAGAGGTTAACACTTCATTACCAGATTCGGTGACCAAGACATCATCTTCAATTCTAATTCCCCGGACATCAGCAAACTTTGCTAGCCGATCCCAATTTACCACTTCCTGATATTTTGCCCGGTTATCGGCATCCTGCAAAATAGCGGGTACTTGATAAAATCCTGGCTCTATTGTCACTAGCATACCTGGTTTTAACGGGCGATCGAGGCGCAGGAAGCCCAAACCAAAGCGATCGCTTCTTTGGCGACCTTCAGCATAGCCGGCCAAATCTCCCAAATCTTCCATATCGTGGACATCCAGCCCCAGAATATGACCGACTCCGTGGGGGAAGAACAGGGCGTGGGCATCCATTTCTACCAAGTCTTCCGGCTGACCTTTTAAGATGCCTAAATCTACTAAACCGGAGGCAATTACTGAGGCTGCTAGTAAATGAATATCCCGATACTCGACATCGGGGCGGACCTCGGCAATACAAGCATCATGGGCTGTCAAAACCAGATCGTATAAGTCCCGCTGGGTGGGGGAAAACTTGCCCTTCACGGGCCAGGTGCGGGTTACGTCGGAGGCCCAACCATTGGCGGTTTCGGCACCCGCATCTACTAATAGTAAATCTTGCGGCTGTAGGGCATGGTGATACTTGAAGTTGTGCAAAACTTCCCCATGCACAGTGACGATACTGCCATAAGCAGGACTCATATTGTGGGCAAGAAAAACAGCCTCGATCGCGCCCCGGACTTGGGCTTCCGACTCAGCCTGCATTGTGGCGACCATGCCCGCCTGATGGGCTTTGACAGTCACGGCAACCCCTTGCCGCAATTCGGACAAAGCCGCCCCATCGTGATACAATCGGAGAGAGACAATTGCCTTAGCTAAGGACAGGTCAATTCCTTGGGGGACAGGGGTTACCGGACGGCTTAAAATCTGGGCTTGGGACTGACAAGTGGTAGCATCCTGTACGGCAATAGTTGCGGCACCCGAGCCATGGGATGCTAATTCTGTCATCGGATAGGCAGCATCGGCCCCGATTTTTTGGGCCATGTCTGACCTGGTTGGTATCTCATGCCAGAGGGTGTCAGCAGGGGTGGGGTCATCCATAAACAGTTCTAACTTACCATTTTCTAGGCGAATGGCTGCATTTTCCAACTGCAACCCAGCAAAATAGAGAAAATGACTGCTGGCGCGGAAGGGGAAAAGATTTGCGGGAAAATTGCGGGGACTCGGACTCCCTGACCAGAGGATAATGGGGAAATCAATCTGTTGGGCAAGTCGTTGCCGCCGCTGTTTGACGGTAGTGGCCAGAGAAGTAGGATTGCTGCTGAATTCCATGGCGATCGATGGTAAACTTATACTATTGTACGACACCCTCACCCTAAAGGGTGGGGCTACAGTTACAAAGCCCGCCTGCGCGGGCTATATGACTTGCATAGAGATACTATATTTGCCATATTGTAGATGGAGCGGTATAATCGGGGAGAAAGAAAAAACGATGCCATACCCAGACACTACCGGCTGGGGCAGAAGCGGCGATCGTCGGATAGCATTATGAATGACAACAGATGCCAGAACAGATCCGATAATTTACCTTTAGTGCTGCAAGAGAGTATGGCCTGTGGAACACCGATGGTTTCTTTCAAAATTGGTGGCGTTCCAGATCTGGTGCGTCCGGGCATAACAGGTTATTTAGCAGAACCGGAGAATGTGCCGGATTTGTGTAATGGGATCGTGCAGCTACTGGAAGACAACAATCTGCGCGATCGCCTGAGCCAAAACTGTCGGGCGATCGCTCTTGAAGAATATCCGCTCGAACTGCAAACAAAGCGATATATAGAACTATATCATCAAGTCTTAGAGGCTCTCCTGAGTTTTTGAGGACCCCAAAGGCGATCGGGTGAAGATCGTCATGTCGGGAAAGTTCTTACCCTACAAAAAGTGGTAGGATAACCGTAGGTTGCTCGTTCCCAGTCTCTGGCTGGGAACGAACCTTGGGAGGCTCTGCCTCCAGTATAGGACAGCGGGCCCACCTGGAGGCAGCCGCCTCGAAAGCGGTGCGTTCCCAGGGGTCGCCAGGGAACGAGCAATTTGTCGATCGCGTGTCAGATGAAAACAAACTTAATATTCATTCCGTTAAGGGTGCGATCGCGGCATGATTGATTCCGTGGAAGTATTGAGGCCCGATCTGATCCCACAATAGTATAGGAGATTTTTGCTCGTGATTTACCAGGTAAAAGACAGCCCGCCGGACAATACTCTAGGTTGGACAGAAAATCGGAAAACGCCTCGCCTGGAAAGTGGCGATCGCCTGTCACGTCCAGAATTTGAGCGTCGCTACGCAGCGATGCCCGAAAACAAAAAAGCCGAATTAATTGAAGGAGTAGTATACTTGGCATCACCATTACGCTTTGAGAGTCATGCTGAACCCCACGCATCGATTATTACCATGCTGGGAATTTATCAAATCAGTACCCCTGGAGTCAGGTTAGGAATTGAGCCGACGATCCAACTGGATCTAGACAACGAACCTCAGCCTGATGGAGTTTTGCTTTTGGACGAAAGGGTTGGAGGGCGATCGCGTTTGTTGGAGTCAGATTACATTGAGGGAGCACCGGAATTAGTGATAGAAATAGCAGCTAGCAGTGCCGCCAGGGACTTGCACGACAAGCAGCGGGCTTATCGGCGTAATGGCATCCAGGAGTATATTGTTTGGCAGATTTTTGAGAACCAGCTAGACTGGTGGCAGCTAGTGGATGGAGAATATGTGGCCCTGGAACGAGACTCGGATGGTATAATCAAGAGTCAGGTATTTCCAGGACTGTGGTTGGATGTATTGGCATTGCTGGATGGAAACATGACTCAGGTAATGGCGGTATTGCAGCAAGGATTGAATTCTCCAGAACATGATAATTTTGTGCGCCGCTTGTCCGAGTAAGAACGATAAGAAACCCGGTAGGTCGTAAAAACCGGGTTTCTGGGCTACCGATGCTGTCCTGTGGGAATGTGCAAGTATGGATGTCAACTAAAAGCAATTATACCAAGATTTGAGGAAGAGAGATATGACTGAAACTTGGATAATTTACAAAGCGGAAACGATGGACGATCCAGAATGGGAAAAGCGCCAACTGATGCCCTCTGGCTCTCTGACTGATATACTCTGGGAAAACTGGGATTATTCTGGGAAATTGCCAGCAGTGGGCGATCGCATACGAGAATACTTACAAGATGAAGACACGGGAAAAGTTACCCACGCCCGGGATGGAGATTGGGTAGTAACGCAGATGCATCAGTTCAACTCCATTAATACCGAGATGCGCATCGTCCTTTGTTATTGCCAGTTCCAAGCGATCGACCGCCAATGGGAACAGTTGCAGCGGGGCAAACCTGTAGATGAAATCCTATCTGCTGAAGTTGTAAAAGTTGGGTGAACCTGACATCTTGCACCATGGAAAATCAGCCCTAGGGCCCTGGAGTTTTTGTTCGCGATCGCCCCCAAATAAGTGCGATCGCCTGGATCGTTCGGAATCTCTCTGCTATAATAAAATTGTCGCGGTCAAAACCTGTTGGCAGCTACTTGGCCCGCGTAGGGTGGGCACCCTACAAACCATTAGTCAGATGTTTCAATATCTAATCACCCTATTCACTTTAACATATCATTTATCCTTCCCAGGAACGGCCTCCCAATTCAAGGCAAAGGATATATCTGTCACAAATGACATCCCCGCGGGTTTTACTGCTATTCAAACCGCACCAGGGGTGAATTTATATCAGCATACCCATGGAATTGATTATGTTCAAGTTGTCGATCTCGATGCCGGTGCTTGTCTAGATTTATTTGACGATCGCCATGTCACTGGTTTCGCTCCTAAAGGCGCTTACGGCACCAAGATTAGTGCTATAATTGAGTTTCAAACCATTCAAACTCACTGGGATGATTTCGTGCGATCGCATGGAAAGAGAGCATTTTCAGTAACGAACGGTCAGTTTTTCAGTGTCCGTTCTCAGCAGTTAGCATTTCCGGTAAAAGCTGACGGAATTATCTATAGTGGGGGGTATGCAGGAGACTCGGAATTTGCGGGAGAAAAAATGATGTTGACAGTGAGGCAAGATCGTGCTAATATCGTCCCATTCCCTGAGAAAGATTATCCCGAAAATCCGCTGTTCTCATCAGTCCCGAATATGATAGTGGGTTTGGCAGCAGATGCTGATAAGGGATTCGATCGCCAGGTAGGAAGAACATTTATCGGGGTAAAAGACGGAGACAAAAATGGTACAAATGAAACAGTTTTGATTTTCACTTCTAGCAGGGCCAGTCAATCTCATGCTGCTGAAGTATTAAGAGAATTTGGAGCAACGGCAGTGATGATGCTGGATGGCGGGGTTCCACTCAGGCGATCGTGCAGGGGAGAGAGTATGTTAACTCTAGTGACGAGCCCGATCGAAAAATACCCCATACAATTGGCGTGATTAGCGGTTTTTAGAAGAACATTTACCCTCAATCAGCAGGAGGGTGCCAACCACTGATTACCCAACGGCTGCGAGCAATTAAAATAGCTGGGTTATTCATTCGCAAAGCAACTACCGTAGCGCGACCAATAGCATTTAAACCTTCAACTCTAGTGCCGTCAGGACTCCAAGCAAAATAGTCAGACCATCTCTGTAAGCGTGGATTAAACAAAGGTACTGTTTCCCCAGTCAAAGGGTCGATCGCCTCTGTTGAGTCAGTTTTGCATTCATTGCAGGTTCTACAAGCTAAACAAACATTTTCAAAAGTAGTCTCTCCACCTTTCGATCGAGGTTGAATATGATCGTGGGTCATAAATATGCCGCTGTTAGCTTCAGTTGTCAAGCAATAACAGCAACGCCGACGGTCGGCATCGGCGATGCGAGTGCGTAAACTTTCAGAAATATAAGTAGACACAATGACTCAAGGAGTTGGAATTCGATGTCCCCGCCAGCGGAGTAATACTGCTGCTTGGGCCTTACAAAGCATAAAGCGATCGCACTCAAGGCGCAGTGCCATCAGTTCTAATCGTTCTGCCTCAGTGAGGGTACCATTTTGGTTGCCTGCAAGTAAAATGTTGTAACGTTCCATTTCGGCTGCACTCTTGCGGCTATAGGCAATCTCCCATAGGGTATTATCGTCCAGTTTGTCCAAGGCGGCAAGGTCAGCCTGAAACTCTTCTGGTGCGTCATCCCATTGGGGGGGACTACCGACAAGTAATGCATGCAGCATCACTTCTTCGAGCGATCGCGATTGTGCGCGGGCAGTGTTAACCAAGCGGAGATAGAGAGTATCTGGGATTTGCAGGGTAATAGTTTCAGCCATTATATCCCGTCCATAAGCTGTCGAGTATAGTGATATAATTATTGTAAAGCAATTTGCTTGCATAGACGAGGTGAGATACTCGCGGTGGAAATCGAGGATATGCACCGGTGGCAGCAGGAGATTAAGAAGAGGTTATGGGAAGCAGAGGCGGGAGACTTTGCTAGTGAAGAAGAAGTGCCTGCTGTATTTGCCAAGCTGACCAATTCCAATTAGATAGGTTCCAAAGGCACTGTTCCATTGGTAACCGGTTCACGAGTACATCTGGAAGAAAAGATTGTCAAGTTTTGTAAACTAGGGTATTTGTGGTGGTCGAACATTGTTATAATTTATCCAACACTGTCAGCGACTGTCAGGAGATGTTGATAAAACCAGATCGGGCCACTGGTGCCGAAATTAAGTTCCAGCAAAACCAACAGTAGTTCAGAACGATTAAAATCAGACATTTGATCGGAACGGCTAGGATTACTTACTGCTTTTCAAAAGGTTATACAGTACCAGTAGCGGTAAGGTGAGCAGCGCCCACCCTAAATTATACATTTGGTAGCTTTGTGTAGCACCATCATGAAATCTTGGTGACGGAGAGGCGATCGCCCAAATCAGACAATGACAAAGAGTGATATAATTATTGTAAGGCACTTATGTGGAATGGAGGAGATGAGATATGAGCCAGGAAACGATTACGTTTCAAATTGAACGAGAGAAAATCAGGGAATTAGAGACGATCGCGACTTCGATCGATCGCGACCGAACCTATGTGCTACAGGCAGCAATAGACTCTTATCTGGAGATACACCGGTGGCAGATTGAGGAGATCGAGAAGGGGTTATTGGAAGCAGAGGCGGGAGACTTTGCTAGTGAAGAAGAGGTACAAGCTGTATTTGCCAAGTTGACCAATGAAAATTAGATGGCTGAAAAAAGCGCTGCGAAATTTGGAACAAACTCACGAGTACATCTCTAGAGACAATCCAGAGGCGGGGGCGCGAATCGTTACCAGAATTCAGAATGCCGCGAGTCAACTGGCAGACTATCCTTTGATGGGGCGAGTTGGTCGTGTGGAAGGCACCAGGGAACTGGTCATTTCTCAAACACCCTACATTCTCATATACAGGGTTAAAGGGAATGCGGTAGAAATTCTGCGTGTCATTCATAGCGCAATGCGTTATCCAGATAGATAGGTTAGTCCAAAATTGAAGCCCAGCACAGTACCAGTAGCGGTAAGGTGGGCGGTGCCCACCCTACAACTTTAGGGGCTGAAAATAGTTCAATTTTAACGATAACCAAAACTGCCCCGACAAATCAGTGAGGTCAATAAGTTATGAAAATTCGCTGTCTTGCCAATACTGGAGATAATCTTCCTGAAAATTATCTCGACCCGCGCGTGGGTTACACAAAAGAACTAAAATTTCCCTTAACAATTGGCAAAGAATACGCAGTTTATGCCCTCTACACCTGGCAGGGACAAGTATGGTACTATATCTGCGATGATAACTACATATACTATCCCCAAGAAAATCCTGCCCCTTTATTTGAAGTTGTTGACAGTCGAGTTTCTCAATATTGGCAGATTGAAATCGCTGAGAATGGCTTGTTGACAATGGCTTTTACCGAATGGTTTTCTCAACCATACTTTTACGATAAACTTACAGATCAAGAACAAGCAGAAGTAGAAATTTTTGCCAAGGTAAAAGATCTCATGGATGCTGAATTTAACTCCCAAGAATCATATCAGAATTTGGAGCGTGCGATCGAGAATCAAATAGTCAATATTTAGCGGTAATAACTGGTACATAAACAGCAGGTTGCAGTTCTGGCAAAGGCCGATAAAGGGTATCCCGCTGCCGGAAAGGACGGCCAATAGAACGAATTGCCTGCTGTAAAGTTTCCACTTCCATGCAAGTGCCCCCCTGGGCCCCCGCCATAGTAGTAATATGTTCTTCCATCAAAGTACCTCCAATATCGTTACATCCCCAGCGCAGGGCCTCAGTTGCACCCGCTAAACCCAACTTCACCCAACTGGGTTGATGATTAGAAATCCAATTTCCCAGGAAAATTCGCGCTACCGCTGTCAGCAACAACGCATCCGATAAAACGGGTTGATCCCGTCCCACCCGCCGCCGCAAAGGTAAGGGCGCTTCTTGTCCCACAAAGGGCAAGAGGATAAATTCTGTCAAGGCAGTTTCTCCCTGCTGAAGAGATTTTTGTTGCAAAGTCCGCAACTTTTCCAAATGCCCCATCTGCTGTGCGGGGGTTTCCACGTGACCGCAAAGCATGGTACTGGTACTGGGCATTCCCAACTTATGGGCAGTAGCGACAATTTCCAACCAAGTTGCCGTATCAATTTTTTCCGGACAAATTACCCGCCGCACATTGTCATCTAAAACTTCTGCTGCGGTTCCCGGCATGGAATCAACTCCCGCCGACTGCAAAGCAGCAATCACTGAACCATAGGAAATGCCATCTTCCCTAGCAATAAATTGCACTTCCTGGGGAGAAAAGGCGTGTAAATGCAGTTGGGGAAACCGATTTTTAATAGTTCTCACCAATTGTATGTAATAATGTAAGGAAGTACCATTAATTTTGGCCCCAAGATTCAGTCCGCCCTGCATGCAAATTTCCGTCGCCCCTCGGCGGACAGCATCAGTAGTTTTTTCTATAATTTGCCCCCAGTCTAACCAGTAAGCATCCTTTTCCCCTTCATCCCGGCGAAAGGCACAGAAACTACAGTGCTGTTCGCAGATATTCGTGAAATTGATATTGCGGTTAATGACGTAGGTAACGATATCGCCCCCTTGCTTGCGGCGCAGTTGGTCCGCAGTTTCTCGGATAGATGCGATCGCGCGTTCATCTTTTTGCTGTAAAAGCACCACTCCGGCGGCGGCGGAAATATCATCACCTGCCAAGGCGCGGTTGAGGATAGCATCAACATTCATCACGAGTCTCCCATACAGAATCTTCCTTCCATTATGACATAAGTTCTCGAAATTTGATTGCGGGTAGCACGGGCCCTAATCCTGCAATTTTTGAGTCAGTAACTTGAGAATTTCTACAATTTCACCTTGTCGGCGAGATAGATCGTCCTGCCGTCGATCCAACTCATCTAGCCTTTCATAGAAATTAGCCTGAGTTTGAGCTAGCTGAGTCATTGCTTGGTATAAACGAGAGCGGTCACGTTGCGACAATTGCTGCCACTTATTGACGTTATCACTCATGGCCTCAAGAGCACTGGCATTAGATTCGACTCTTTGACCTATTTTTTCAACTAAAGCTTCAATTCTGTCCAGCCGATCGGATTGATAGTCAGTCATGTTCTCCACAGCTATATCCTCTTTCCATTATACAACCCTTTCCTCAAAAATAGCCTGCCGACAAAAAAATATCCTACAAATTCGCTTCTGAGGGCGATCGCTTCGGAGACTCCATCATTGTCTGGTGGGCGGTGCCCACCCTACTATTTTCATTATACAACCATTTCACAAACTTTCGATTGTTCGCTTTTTCGCCGGTAACCCAGAAACCCGGTTTTTCCAAAAAACCGGGTTTCTTAATTCACAATGGTAATGGCAATTTTATTTGCCATTACCATTGTCATTCATGGCTAACACCCGTTCCGCGAGCTTATCTGGCACCGGTTGTAGGTGGTCGTACTTCCAGTTGAAGAAGCCTACCCCCAAAGTACCCGATCGCAGTTCAATAATAAAGTCCTGCATTTCGGCCTGAGGCAAGTAAGCCGAAACCGTATCCCAGCCCTGCCAATCTGAGACAGCATCATAACCCAAAATCTGTCCCCGACGTGTACTAACCAACTGTAAAACTTTAGAAGTCAACTCGCTGGGTGCAGTAACCTCAATAGCCGCGATCGGTTCTAGGAGAGTGGGTTGACACTTAGGCATTCCCTCGGTCATAGCGATGCGGGCAGCTTGCTTAAAAGCTTGTTCGGAACTATCAACCGAGTGATGAGAACCATCAGTCAGAGTTACCGCCACATCCACCACCGGGAAACCCAAGGGTCCCCGTATCAGATACTCCCGCACCCCCGTTTCCACGCCCGGAATATACTGCTTCGGCACCACGCCACCGACAATAGTTTGGCTGAAACTAAAGCCTTCCCCCCGTGACAGAGGTTGAATATCTAGATAGACATCTCCAAACTGACCGTGACCGCCACTTTGATGCTTGTAGCGCCCGTGTATCCGCGAAGCAGGTTTGCGGATCGTTTCCTTATAAGCAATGTGGGGCAAATGGGTATTCATCGGCAAGTTGTACTTGCGCCGCAGCCGTTCTAGACTTACCTTCAGATGAATTTCTCCCTGACCCCAAAGGATAACTTCGTGGGTATCCCCATGTTGTTCCCAGTAGAGGGATGGATCTTCTTCCAGCAACTTCGCCAAAGCACTCGATAACTTCACTTCATCGTTCCGCTTTTCCGGGGCGATCGCCATGGCATAAACTGGGGGTAGCTGTTCGGCCCGAGGCAGTGCTTTCACCTTAGCATCAGTAGAGAGGGTATCTCCGGTTTTAATCTCCTCCATTCGGGCCAGGGCCACAATTTCACCAATACCAGCTTTTGCTAGGGACTGCTGTTGTTGTCCGAACAAGCGGTAAATGCCACCCGTGCGGACGCCATTGAGGACCATACCATCAGTCAACTCGCCCCGCCAAACTCGCACCAGAGAAAGCTTGCCTCCTTGGGGAGTATAATAGGTTTTCAATACCTGAGCTAAAGGCGTATCTAAGGAGATATTAACTCCGCGCCGTTCGGAAGTAGCAGCAGGGTCGGGTGCTTCCCGCCGCAGGGCATCTAGCAGCGGTCGGACCCCAGCACTTTGTTCTGCCATACCCAGGAACACGGGTACGATCAAATCTGCCCCCAGTTCCATCTTCAAATCCTTGACAATTTCCTCTTGGGGTGGTTCAATTTCCTCTATCAGTTCTTCCAGCAGATGGTCGTCAAAGTCTGCCAAAGTTTCTAACATTTGGGTGCGTGCCTTTTTCTCCTCCTCTTGGAGAGACTCTGGCAGGGGCACCGGATCTGCCGGGGCACCGGGATGGTAATGATAAGCTTGTTCGCTCACCAGATCGATATATCCCACCAGTTCTTGTCCTTTACCGATGGGATATTGATGGGGGATGACTGGACGACTAGAGACAGTTTTCAGCGCCTTGAGTACCTCTGTAAAGTTAGTGGCGCAGCGGACCTCGTCCGTACAGACCCGGTCCATTTTGTTCACAAAGACCAGGTGGGGAATCTTCCAGTCATCCAGAAACTTAAATAATGGGGCGAGGGCGAGTACCCGATCGGGTTCCGGTTCGCAGACCACCACTGCTGCGCCCACGCCCATGAGGGCATTATAGGTTTCCTGGGCAAATTCTACCGAACCCGGGCAGTCCAGAAATGTGAAGTGGATCCCTTCACAGTCAGTGCTAGCAAAGTTCACCTCCACAGTCATCTGGCGCGATCGCGCCTCTGGGGAACCATCCCCCACCGTATTACCTTCTTGCACGCTCCCTTTGCGGGAAGTTGCGCCAGTGACATGCAGCAAACTTTCTAGTAGAGTGGTTTTACCGCTTAAATACGGGCCCACAATGGCCACATTGCGACTGCCCGATAGGACTTTTTGGTTCATAACATACTCCTTTAGCTTTGAGCCAATAACTCTTTTTTTGAGATTATCCTGTTCCTAACCCTCCAGATTAAAATTGCAACTTCTTTTAACATAAACCTCTCTTTTTCTTTAAGTAAAGTTAACTTATGCGTCAATATATTAAGTTTTGTCTGCCGTTCGTAGTAAGCACTTTAGTGCTTCCCAGGCCGTTCGTAGTAAGCACTTTAGTGCTTCCCAGGTTTGGAGTTAAAGTTATGTTAAGGCGAGCGATTTGACCGAGACCGCACGATACATTTCGCCAACTAAGGTTAAAATAATGTTAAAAAACAGAGAGTGGAGGGAAAATAATGTTAAAGAGCGATCTTCTCACTTTCACTCTTTTGCCCAGAAACCCGGTTTTTATAAAAAACCGGGTTTCTTTATACGCAGTGCAGAGGGTGAAAGCTGATTTAGCGAAAGGGGGCGATCGCAAACAGCAGCTCTTTTCTAAGATTGGCTGACATAGCTCGATCGCATGCGGCGATCGCGCGGTTTATTTCCGCCATCTGTGCCAGATCGGGTGTGGAAAACTGAGAGTTGTACCGCCGCAGCCATCTTTGCAGATAATTCTCACCTAAATGGGCGATCGCCCGATCCAGACTGCCACAGGCCCAAATCAAAAAAGCCAAACTATCCCACTTACCCAGTTTTGCTAGCAAAACCAGGGCATTTTTCCTCACGTGGAAGCGCGGATCTTGCCGAAAAATCTTCCCCAGACCCTCGACACCAACCAATCTTGCTCGACCCAGTAGGGCCTCACGTCCAGCGCGAGATATACTGGGGCGATCGTCTGTGAGGGCCTCGACAAATAGATCTAGGAGAACATCTCCATTCAACTTAGCAGCAGACCGCAGTGCGGCGCAGCGAACTTTCGGGTTAGGGTGAGAACAGAAAGGAACTACGACATCAGCATCGATCGCCCCACCGACATCCCCCAGACCCAAAAGTACACCGCAAAGTTTACCACCGACATTGCCAGTCAGGGCCTGGCGATAGAATGCCGTGAAATCCATGGGGGCAATTTCGTTCAGGTAATAGCGGGCTAACTCGCGGATGGAACTGTGGCGATCGCATAAACTAGAGTATAATTGTGACTGTGCTTGGGCGGGTAACTTTTCCACGTAAGCTTGCAGTGCTTCCCGGCGGACGGGCATAAACTTATTCCCGCTCATTTTCAACAAGAAGCTGCTCGGAATATCGCCCTCAAATTCCGCTCTAATTTTTCGTGCCCCCCACAGTCTCACGGCACTATCTCGATCGGCGATCGCCCGATCGAGCAGCCAAAGCTTTTCTATGGCTGCGGACTCTGCTGCTAGATGAAAGCAACAGCGCCTGACAACTCGATCCCTTGATTTCAATCCCCCGAGTAATGCATCATTACATTCAGCATTCTTGAGTAACTCAAATATCGAATCTATCAAACTACTGCGATCGGGTGCAGCAGGATCTCGGCGCATCTGCAATCTCGATATGAGGGCAAGATTCCCGACCATCTCCGGAGCATATTCTGGAATCAATCGTCTTTCCAAGGCTTCTCTTGCGGCCTCGCGCACGTTAACTACCCAGTCATACAGGCGAATTAGCAAAAAAGACAATTCGGCACCATTGGTAAATTCTGCCAATTTCTTCACCGCCGCTTCTCGCACGTAGCCACTCCTGTGAAAACTCGCCAATCCTAAAATTGACAGGGACGACGATCCAAAGCTGAGTAGATAGTCTATCTTTTCTGGAAGCAATTCTGGCCATTGCCATCTCATAAATTCGTCTAGCCAAAGGAACTCAGTAGGAGATACAATTTCAACTAAACTTTGAACGGCTTTAGCTGCTGCTGTTGCCAATTCTGGTCTTCCCACAAAAATCAAAGGTATAATGTGAGGAATTGCTGCTGGTTCCCCAGCCCGAGCAATCTGTTCTAACTTATTTGATACGTCATCATGTTTCCCAAACAGCCTTTGCCAAAGGCCGTTCCGGGCATCCAGGCGATCGAGCAAAGCCAAAGTTTTATCTGAAATGGTTCTCATAACAAGGCTATTTCCTTCAAGAAGCGATTATCAGATATTAAGCGATATGACCATCGCAGCGTTCCAGATAACTGGGCCCGATCGCCCCTGTCACTCTGTCAATAAATCTTAACTCCGATTCTCCGGGATTATTTAAACCTTGCCTTTGATAGGTTGATTGGAAGCCCCAGCCAAACCAATTATTGACCGGGTTCCCAAGAGTTAACGATCAATCGATCACTTTCCAACCCCGAACGAAATTCTTCTTTTCCATTTCCAACCATAATGCTTCGATCTGTTCTTCGGAATTACTCACTCGGATCTCGCGGGAAAGGGGGTCTTTGCGGTTCGGACTGAAGTCCGTGAAATGCAGAACATATGCGGGATATTCCTCGGAAGACTCCTTATTGGTTTTCCACATGACCAGTTTTCTTACCATTTCAGCCCCTTTCAGGGTTTTGGTTGCAACTCGACGTTTCAACAGCGTACTTTCAGGCAATTTGTATGCTTTTGCCGATATATCCGCCAGCGGCACTTCAACTAAGTCGGTTATTTGTTCGATCCTTAAATCTTCGGGATTCACGGATTTATCTTCCCGGAATTTCACAAACTGAGGTGAAATAACATTGACTAAAGGCATGCGTCTGATGACTTCATAGCGTTTTTGGGAAGCATTCCAGTTCAATACCATTTTGTCTATAGTCCCCTGCCTGGTAGTTTCGGCCATCAGGTCCAAACAGGATATTTCGATAATGTATTTCGGTTCCACCATCCGATATGCCACGCGATCGGAATTGATTTCGGAATATTCACTATCCACGACGATATCTTTGAGATCCGAAAGCAGTTTCCGGCGCATTTCTTCCGTAAATCCACCGCCTACATGGGTCAGCAATTGAAAGGTTTCATCCTTGCGCATGATTCCCACCAGAACGTCATGAATCATACCGATGCGATCGTCCGTACCTTCGGTAAAACCCAGTACGATCGCATCGATATTATGCCGGGGCTTAATTTTGAAAATACCACTGGAGTTACCTCGAACCACGACACCTTCAGCGCCTTCAACTTCCACCCATTGCTGGAAATATTCCTTAATTTGAGCTGGGTTTTCACCGATAACCGTTTCCACCGGATGGATATTTTTACCCTCGCCAAATATTGCCGCGATCGCATTCCAGGAATCCGCATACAGGGGATAGGTTTTTTGGTCGCATTCCACGATATCGAACGCGGCAAATTTAAGCCGTTTTACCTCCGATTCATTTTCCGGTTTGCGTGCAATGAGCATGACGTCACGAACCCGGGGCCGTGTTTTATCTTCATCCGGCTGCACGTATAATTCTCCGGCGATCGTGGCTTTTTTGATTCCCGCTTTTTTCAACAAACTAGCGGCTTCTTCCATGAAATCAAGTCCGGTTCTAACCGTACCGCCCGGATTGAGCGTAATGGCGCTTTCGCCGTCGAACAGGAGTACGGTAAATTCTCCGTCAATTTTGCGGCTAATATGATAGTTATCCGTTGGGATTTTTTGGGAAATATCGGATTTATCCAGCGGTCGCATATTCGCCGCCATTCTCCGGCGAATATATTGCACTTTCGGATGTAACCCGGGATCTTTCAAAGCATTCGCCGGACCTGTGGCATAATTGCCAATTTTATAGACCAATCGAGAGCGATCGACAACGGTATCCATAATCAATTATTCCCTTCCTCATCAGCAGGTTTACGGTTTTTTAAGTTCCATCTTGGAAAGATGGAGGATCAATGCATATTTGTCATTTTGAGTCCGGCCTTCCAGGAAGCCCCGGTAGGGCGTAGCGCCTCGACGAAAAATCAAAGGCTGGTTTCCTTTAGGGCCGGATCCCACCAACATCAGGCAGTCTTCGTCTTCCAACTCCTTTGCTATGGCATACAGAAAATCATAAGTGAGTCCGTTGATATGGGTAATTTGAAGTTACCGGAAAAAACGAACTTATTGCATACTTGCGATTTTTTCAACTTTTTCCCGGTCCATTTCAAAGGAATTTCCGTAGCCGTGTTCGGTTCGGGCATGTGTCTCGGTCGTTTCTCCCGTTCGCTGCCGTCCGGGTTTTTAATTATTTCATTTTGCACGATCCGATGAACTACTTCCCTTTTCTTATCGATATATACCCGAGCCGTATTTTTCAAAAAACTGCCGTATGTTTCCAGATCTATTTCCGGGTCTTCATTTATCAGCGCTTGCGTAAGGTTCTCCAAATCGCCGTATTTTTCAAGCAAAGCATCCAAATCCCGATCCATCGTACCTCTGAGAATTTTTTTTGTTTCTGCCTGGCTGCCATGCATATCTATCCAGCGCATTTTCAAAACTGGTGAAACTGATTCGGTACTTACGACTGCATCCCGGCCCCGGCTGTTACTGATATTTATTGTTCCCACGATAGTATTCCTGATAATTATTTACATCATGCCAAAATCCATATCGTCATCTTCTTCGATTTCCGACTCCGCTTCTGGGACGGCAGCGGTTTGTTCGTATCCTATAAAACGAATTTCGGTTTCCTTTCCTACGAGCATCCAAATAGTATCGTCTGTACCTTTCAATAGAAATGCCGTATCCGGTTCCAGTCCGCCACGATAACTGAATGGAAATGCATAAATAGCGCCGTTTCCGAGTTCCTCCAGTAACTTGGGATCTAATTCCGTTTCACAATTGAGCATATAAGAGGAACGAATATTGAAATTTAGGAATTCATCTATGGTAACCTTTCGTTCCAATGAATTCGGCTGATTGAAACTCGATTGAACGGGCTTGATTTCATTCCCGTCGAAATCCACGGGTTTGAGGTTTGATTTGTCGCACCATTCCCCGTTTTGTGAAATATAAGCCAAAGCAGTGCCTCCCTTGCCGATCAATGTTTTTCCATCCCCTGCTAAAACGGCCATTTCACAAATTTTCCCATCCTCATCAAGGGTTTCGATATCTACCGAACCATATAATTTGCTTCGATCCACTTTTGCAAGTGAAAATGGGATGTCCTTCCCGTCATATGTTAAAATCAGTGGCTTTGCCATGTGCTGCACCTCATTATTATTTTTTATTGTCCGAGCAATTACAGCATACTAAAAAACTGGTAATTTCCCGAAAATCACACCCATTTATACGAATAGCCATCTCTTCTGGAGACCGGTTTTAGGTGTTTTAGGTCTGTTGGCTTGACGTACTTATTGGTTTTGTCAGGTTTTGTCAGGCGAAAACTCCCGGAACTTCTGGGAGTAACTCTACCTATCCCATGAACTTGATGCTTAGCAATATCGCCTGTTTGCCAGCCTTTGATGGGCTTCAACGGCCTGTGACAGATTGGATACCCATACTTGTTTATCCTAGCTTTTTGACGACCACCACGCCCCTTGCAAGTAATTAGTAGTGGCTGAGTAGTTGCGATTTTTAACATGGGTGTACTTTTTCCCACACAAGCTGCATCTAACCAATGAGTTTTGGATAGTCCTTGAAGAGTCCGGTTGTATTTTGTCAAACCTCCCGTGCCAGTTTCAATGGCTAATCCAGTTTCCTTAAGGCGGTTAAACAATGTCCGTCGGGTATAGTTGACTGCCGCTGCATCTCTTAGGGGGGCTTTTGCTTGCGCTAGCAACCGCTTCAAAACTTCGGGCTTCTTTTTTAGAAATTGCTCTACATGCTTATCTCCTTTTTTCTGGTTGCATTTATGGCAAGCGATCGCCAAATTGCTAACTCTATCAGAGCCTCCCTTACTCTTGGGATGAATATGTTCGATTTCTAACGGGACTTCTTTGGCACCACAGTAGGCACACTGGTGTCGCCATTTCGTCAAGATATATTCCCTCAATTCGTATCCAAACAAGACTCCCTGCTGGTAGGAAACCCCTGATATCTCAGGGTTTCGCAGCTTTTGCATGTCAAACCTCACCAGCTCCATTGAGATGTCCGTTATCGGGCAATACTTCCGCAGGCGCTTGACCCAGGTCATAGCCGTTTCTACTCGATGTTGCAGGCTAGGAGCTAGCCATCCATTGGGGCGCTTCCTGTTATTGAATCTCGCTGGACGGTAGCGAGTTTTATGCTTGCGACGGTTGCGGCGAACAACACGGCGTTTTTCTAACTTTTGCCGTATCATATCCCCTCTATGGGTCAATTCTGCCGCCCATACAACTGTACCAGTCCTCTCATTAACTAGCGCAATACCAGTCACCTTAGCCCCCGGGTCTAACTTAATCCGATGAGGTTCATCGCCAGGAGATTCAACAGTTTTTCTGAGGATAATCGTAAACGGATAAGTCCTAAACACCGCCGCCTTTCCCCGCGTCAAAAGCTTTCTTGCTCTGGCCGGATGAGTTGGACTGAGCGGTTGCTTATTGGTATCTAAAACAAAAACACGATTTTGCATCTAAGCAACTCCCTAAAAAGGGGTAACGTTTGCCTCGGTCAAGTTAAAGGGGCTTTTGACGTCTAACTCACGCGGTCCTACAAAATCCATTCGTTCCGTTCCTTAAAGCCAGACGACAGAGCTACGAGCTGGCGCTCACCCGTAGGTGTCATGACCCCCCTAACGTAGGTCCGATCCTAGACCTGCATCTTGCATCTTCCTTAAGGAGATAATTCCTTGCCAGAAATTACCGGATTTTATGCAAGAGCTGAGCGGTACTAAAGTGCTTCGGGGTTCGTAGTAAGCACTTCAAAAAGCAACAGAACTGGAAGTAGAACTCCCAGCGATCGCCTCAGTGAGTCGAAAGCGTGAATTAACGTGATAGCAGGTGTTTCAGCCATTTTTTCCTAAAAAGCTTCGTCGTGTTTGAGGTGGGTTGATAGAATGCCTCCCTGAGTTGAACTCTCGTGCTGCAAAAGCCGTCAAACCCATACGCTCAGAGGGTTTCAGCCTTTTACATCCCCGACCAAGCAGCGATTCTAATTCAACTATAAACTGCTTTGGGCATTTTGTCAAGGCTACTGGATTAAATTTTATCCGTAGACCTATAAGCAAACTGGCAGCAAGCAGAGGGCGGTGTCTCGGTCGCTACCTTGTCCTTCAGGACATGTGTACGCGGAAGACGCCGTATGACCGGTTGCCAGTTGAGATAATCGGGGAAACCCTGCATCAGGAACCTTGCATCGGACTGTGAGAGAGAGTGCCGGTTGCCACCGCCCATGCCTGCCCCCTCACGGGGAGACCGAGGGATCTACCTTAGAGGAACGGAAGAGTCGTACCCAGGAACGTAAGAGTCGTACCCAGGAACGGAAGAGTCGTACCCAGGAACGGAAGAGTCGTACCCGGTAACGTAAGAGTCGTACCCAGGAACGGAAGAGTCGTACCCAGGAACGGAAGAGTCGTACCCAGGAACGGAAGAGTCGTACCCATTCTCAGTTTCCCCCCTTTCCCATTTCCCCCGATCGTCAACATGCACGGTAGTACAACATAACTCGATCGTTGTACCGCTTATATAATTGTCCGCCGATCGCCTCAACAGTCCGGATCTGGGTGGGCGGTCCGAGAAGGAGAGTCATAACAATCTCAATCAAGAGGAAAAGCAAAAATGGATTACTTACCCAGACGCAAAAGCGAATTCAAAAATTGGGAAACCAACTTTTTCAACCACCTCACGACCAATCAGGCCGAATTCGGATTGACTGCCGAGGAGTTGGCGGCCCTAGCTAATCTGCAAAGCAGTTGGCAAGCGGCCTATACCAATCATCTTAACGCGCAATCGGCTCTGGAAATTTGCGAGGAGGAGGATGATGATGATGAAGTGCCAACTGGGGCCCGGGTGGGGATATCCGAAGGACTTATCCCGAGATTGTCAATCCTGGGGGGTTATTTCCAAGCATCCAAATCCAGGGCCTTCGATCCTCCTCGTTCCAACTGATTTAATATTTGACCCAGTTGATACCAAACTAGCAAGCAAATGAAAACCGTAAGTGGTGCTGATACCCCGTAGGCAAACTTAGCTGAAAAATAGAAAATCTGTAAACCTGCAGCTAGAAAAACACAAATGCTAGCACTTATCCCGATAAATGGAATCAACAGTTTTTCTCCCCGCATATTTGCTAGGGTAATTTGGGAGCGGTTTTTCGACCACTCTTGCACCGATCGCGTCAATGATGCATAAAATGCAATCCCCGAGGCAACGCCAGCTAGCAAACTAGCTATCACTAAAAAATAAGGTGGTTCGGGAATGTAATAATACATAAATAACTCCTATTGCTAATTGAAAATTGCGATCTTGCTAATTGTCAAGGGCTAATGGTTAATTGCCCCATTAACCATTAGCCATTAGCCCTTAACCATTAGCCCTTAGCCCTTAGCCCTTGAAGGCCACAACTGAGGGCAACAGGGCCGCAGCTCTTTCTCTAGAGAAGTCTGTCAGAGCATCCCAAGCTACATCTAACAACCGACTCGGTTCCAAGTCAACCTTGATCAGATCCCAGATCCTTTGCACTTCTTCCGTGTGCAGGCGATCGTCTTCTGTCAGGGCCAACAGCAGTTGCCGCCGGATAAACCTACCTTCATCCGATAGCAGATATTGTAGACCTAGCTGGGCTGTGGGCATCAGGTCGAAACCGTAGTCGTTGCGGGCGATCGCGATCGTATTTTCCAGCCAGTCCCATCGGAACTTGCCATCTTTGAACAGCACCTCCAGCAACCGCCGCCGCAGTTTTGGAGATTCCCCCGTCAACAGACGCCGGGCCACATAGGGATAGGCCACTTCGACAATTTTGAAATTCGCATTTACACTCAGAGCCAACCCTTCCTGAGTCACCAGAGAACGGATAATCAGAGCAAACTTAGCCGGGACGCGGAAAGGATAATCATACATCAGTTCCGATAAGCGGTCAGTAATCGTCTTGAAGTTAAAGTCCTTAACGCTTTCACCGATCGCATCTCCCAGCACCGCTTCCAAGGCCGGGACAATCTCATAAATATCGACATCTGGAGTCAAAAAGCCCAACTTGACAAAATCGGATGCCAACTCCACATAGTCTTTGTCGATCAGATGCACCACCGCATCCACCAGAGTTTCCTTGGTTTCCTCCTCCAGCTGATCCATCATCCCGAAATCAATATATGCCATCTGGCAACCGTCCTGCCACTTGACAGGTTCCCGTTCTCGATCTACCGGACATTGAGGCGACAGAGCAAACAAATTTCCCGGATGGGGGTCCGCATGGAAAAAACCATGTTCTAGCAGCTGTTGCAGACCTGTCGTGACCCCGATCCAGATCAGGGTATCTGTGTCTAGTTTATGCTTGGTAAGTTGATCTGTATCGGTCAACTTAAATCCATTAATCCACTCCAGGGTGAGTACCCGCTTGCTGCAATAGCGCCAGTATATAGCAGGCACTTTCACCAAGGGATTATCTCGGAAGTTATTGGCAAACTTTTCCGCATTGCGACCCTCATTGAGGTAATCGATTTCTTCAAATAACTTAGTGCCAAATTCATCTACAATCTCAGTCAGCTCGTGTCCCAGATTCAGAGGCAACCACCGGCCAAACCATCGGGCCCCCCATCGCATCAGGTAGAGGTCCAGAGTCAGAATGGGGATCAGGTTGGGCCGCTGTACCTTGATGGCTACTTCTTCGCCGCTGTGCAAACGTCCTTTGTATACTTGACCCAGACTTGCTGCTGCTACCGGTTCTGGAGAAATTTCCCTGTAAAGTTCTCCCACGGCTTGACCCAGTTCCAGTTCTATCCGCCTCATTGCTACCGTGGTGGGAAAGGCTGGCAACTGGTCTTGCAGCTTCACCAGTTCATCTAAGAAGTCTTTGCGAACTAGGTCTGGTCGCGTGGACAGGGCTTGTCCCACCTTAATATAGGTTGGTCCCAGACTGGTGAGCATCTGCCGCAATTGGGCCGCTCGTTTCAACTTCTGCTCGCTGCTCCTATTGGTCCATTTGTCCCACCACAGAGCTAAGATAAAACCGACAAAACACGACAGCACCTCCAGCGATCGCCCAATGCTCTGCCACGGACGCCTTCTGTAATACTGGGCGATCGCCTGCTGGTCGTATTTCGACAGCCGCTCTAGTTTATGCTGCTTCACGCTCTTGCCTCTTAATTCAACAATTGTTGCTTATTGCAAGTGACCCCGCCATCACAAACCCGATGTGGGAATGTCACTTCTAGAAGCTAGGTTATTTAACTCAACTGGGGATCGGTTGGTTTTTTATCTTTTTCTTTAAGATCCTTTAATAATCTACACCTTTTTTAGCGCTAATTTCAAGTTTGATTAATTTTTTGCAGTTTTTGGGCAACTAAGCTGAGAAAAACCAGATTGCTGCCGATAGCGGCAATAGAGACAGCTTATTGATAATGGATAAAGATCCATTATCTTAGGTATAAACATTCAGGGTGTAAAATCGCGCCAAACCCTTGTAGTATAAGGATGTAAGCTCTCTATAGTACAACTTCAAGCAGGCTGACTTATTTTCCCGACCCAAGGTGTATACTAGCTTATATGACCTTTACTACTGCACAGAGGACCGACTCACTGACATTCGCCGTCAAAGCTGACGAGATGGCGACATCAGTGCTGCTGGTCAGATAAGTCTTGCAGCATCACCCCAAGACAGTATTTTGATTTATATTTTGCTGGCCACGCTACTTTCAACAAAGGCCCAATTGGATCGTAAGATTATTGTGCAGATTTTCATATTTTAGCTCCCGAGAAAGTAACCTGTTTATCGGCGTATTGATAAAGAACTGTTTGTATTGAAAATTTTATATAAAAATGATTTTTCAAATTATTATCAGACTTTTGTCTGTAGTCAAGGATTAGAATTTAGCGAAGCGTGCGTTTCCCCTGGATAAGTAATTAGGCAAAATTAATTTTATATTTATCCCCAAAGTCTCGAAATACATTTTCCACCGCTTTAACTAAACTGTTCCAACTCTCATATGTATCTAGATATAGCCACGAGTAGTAAATTAGCAAAATTTCAATAATTTAAATCAGGAGAATAGGTGGGGAAAGAGAATATTGTTAAACTTTTTTTTCTCCATTCTTCTTCTTGTTTATTTGGCACTGCCTTACTCCTATAATGGAAGCATTATCCATTACTAATCCCGTTTTTTTCTAGTGTAGATCGAAAATAACTGCCAAACTGCGCCAAAATAGATAATGAATATTTGTCAAAAAATCGGGAATAATGTCATTAGATTTTTTATCACTGGAGACAATAAAGGAAATCGCCCATGAATATGGCTACTGGGCAGTTTTTCTGGGAATAATGCTAGAAAATACGGGAGTGCCTCTACCAGGGGAAACCATTACCCTCGTGGGTGGGTTTTTGGCCGGTAGCGGTGAGCTGAATTACTGGTGGGTGCTGTTCTTCGCGATCGCTGGTGCCATCCTGGGGGATAACTGTGGTTATTGGATCGGCAGATATGGCGGTTGGCCAGTGTTGCTGCGGGTGGGTAAGTTATTCCGGATTACCGAACAGCAGCTGTTAGAGGTAAAATACCAGTTCAGTCTCAACGCCGCCAAAGCAGTGTTTCTGGGGCGATTTGTGGCCTTGCTACGTATTTTTGCGGGACCGATCGCAGGCATAGCCCAAATGCCCTACGGGATATTTTTGCTGTGCAACGCGGCGGGGGCCACTATCTGGGCTAGTCTGATGGTGAGTCTGTCGTTCTTTGTCGGGCGACTTGTGCCTCTCGAAGAATTGGCAGCTTGGGTGGCTGAATTTGGATTAGTCGCTTTATTGCTGGTGATTGCCTGGATAGTGGTTCCGATCTGGTGGGAGTCGAGAAAGGGGAAAGTTTCCTAACAAGTCCTAGCTACAACCGGGCTGTTGCCAAGGAAACTGACTCTGGTTGGGGAGATCTGGCGACTGGCGGTCTTTTTCTCCGGAAAGCCGAAAGGGCGATCGCGGCTGCGGTTGCCATATTCTTTTCGGCATTTTTGGCCGCCTTGAGGGAGCAACTACAAATTTCTGGTATAAAGAGATCGGGAAAATGCTGGAAGCACGATCGAGTACCTCCTCCAAGCTCCACAATTTTAATACTTGCTTTAATTTATTATCATGCACCAGCTAAGGTCTGTAATCGGTAAATTTTATCCTTTTTCTATAATCTGATATTTCTAGTTCAAATGTCTTGCCAATTATGATATCGTTTGACAAATATCATCGATCGGCAATTACAGCATTTTTCATGACAGTTGAATATAGGACTGAATACAAGACATAATGTTATAACCCTGGCGGACAAATAGTCCGATATGATGTTTGTATTCTATCAACATGTTCGTCGCTGTAATCCTAGCTTAATATCTGGTGTGTAATGCTGCAAATAAGGGAAAATCCGATTTTTCCGGAAGGGTTCGCAACAATTTTTATTCTTGGCGACGAGCGCCTAAAGGCTTTCAGAATCGAAGAGGATCCACACAATTAGACGGCAAGGTAATAAGGGATTGTAGGATATACAATTACTGTTGTATACAGCTTTTGTAGCAGTCGTATAGCTAGAGTAAGTTATCGATGAAATACTTTTTCCTAGCGGATGGATGGACAGTAGGTCGGGTGTGGGAGTTCGGGGGGCTATGGAACGAAGTCGCCTGGAGACGCAAACCACAGATTGACAAAATGAATCTCGGGATCGTAGAACAGGGGCAAACCCTATGGCTTTACCGGGTTGAAGATGCCGTGTTAATGGTAGAGGTAAAACCCACACCAACAGCAGACCCCCATAACGCGATCGGTCAAGTGGTCCTCAAACGCTTAATTAGCGCCGATCGAGCCATTGACCGATTACGTACAGCTGAAGCAACCATCAACCACCAAATCTAGGGACTCTCAGAGGCAGAAATATTACTGATCGCCCGTTGGAGGTTAGCTAAAGCCCGATTATAGCCGAGTACCGCCTGCACCCGGTTGAACTCAGCCTGTGTCAAATCAGTTTCCGAGTTGATCACGTCAGTTTGAGTACCCACACCCGCCTGAAAGCGTAACCGAGCCAGTCGCAGGGCTTCCTTGGCCTGTTCCAGAGCCACAGAAGCCGTGCCAATATTATCAAAACTGGAAATCAAGTTGAAATAGGATCGTTCCACCTGCAAGCGGATCTCGTTGCGTTGGTCGGCAAAAGTCGTTTCCGCGATCGCAGTTTCTGCCTCTTCCTGAGCTGCTTGCGCCTTGGCCTGTCCCCCATCAAACAAATTCCAGGTGACTCGCGCGCCAAAGGAGTAGCCATCACCAGATCCCTGCTGAGTACTCAAGTTATCATCACTGTTCAGCTCGAACACATTGTAGTTAGCAAACAGACGGATCTGAGGTCCGAGGGTTGCTAACCGGGCCAGACGTTGCTGCTGGTTCAGTTCCCGAGTTACCAGCTGGGTCTCCAACTCCACCCGGTTCTGAAAAGCCAATATAATGCTCTGGTCCAAAGGAATGTTCCAAGTGCCAGCAATCTCCACCGGATCTGCTGCCGAGATATCAATAAACTGGGGTAAACTCAGTTGCTCCACTAATATCCGGCGGGATAACCGCTGCTGAGACGTTGCTTCGGTTAGTCTTTGCTCTTCCTCTGCCAACTGCACCTGGGATTGCAGCACGGAAAATCTGGTGCCTACTCCGGCTCTTTCCAAAGCTTGGGCATCTCGCAGACTGCTCTCGGCATTGCGCACGGCCTGCTCTCGGATCCGCACTTGTTCGTCGCTTTGCTGAAGGTCGTAGTAGCTTTCCGTCACTGCTAGACGCACCTCCTCCTGCAAGCGCTCGATTTCCAGTTCGCTCAAGCGCACCTGCTTTTTCCCCACCCGGATGTTAGCAGACCTAAAACCGGAAGTATAGATGTCATAATTTAGTGCTAAGGTGCCAGTCAAGGTGGTGGTAGGAGCATCTTGATTTCGATTGGGTTGTGGTTGGTTCACCTCGGCAATCTGACCTTGAGCACTCTGACTGCGAGTGATATCTCCCTGAGCTGTGAGGGTCGGATACTCAGCTGCCAGAGCTTCTCGCAGTTGGGCTTTTGCCTGTTCCAGTCGCAGTTGAGCTACCTGTAGATCCCTATTGTTGCGCCGTGCCAAATCCAGTACCTGTTGCAAGGTCAGGGGCTGGGTTCCCTGAATCTCCACTTCCTCCGGTGTGGTGGGAAATTGTAGGGGATTAGGGCCCGGGTCAAGATAGAGTTCTGGGGAATTTTCCAACTCCCTTCTGACAGGTGGTCTTTGTCCGTAGATCTCCGGAAGGTTCGCCCCTGGCTTTTGTACAGCCACTTCCACCATCTCGGAAGCTTGGGGCTGGGCTAAGTCGGTACTCTCTGGTCGTGTCCAGAGACTTTCGTTTCCAGAGACACTCACCCATGTCGTTGCCGAGTAGGCGAACGACAGGGTAAGTGCTCTTGGAAACGAACCACCCCTGTCGCTGCCGGTCAGGCGAGCGACAGGGTGGGCGCTCTCGGACACGAGGAGCACATCTGCTACTTCTGGCTCCCAGGCTTTGATAGAGCGTACAGTGAAGGGAGCAAAGTGAAAACTGGTCCGACCCTGGTCGGATGCATCTTGGGTGGCCTCCGGTGTTGGGCTGGCCTGGGCAATGGTATTAGGGCTAGTTGCTCCCAGGGCGATCGCGGCGATCGCTGCGCGAAAAATCGCACTCACACCAATAAAATTAAGCTTTTTCGACATTTGTTTAAGATATCTGGGCAGTCAGGTAAATTTACACCCGCACGGTCAGGCTTCCAACCAATAGCAGCATACTGGCTTGCTATTGGGCTTGGCTATCAGAGACAGTCCTTTTAGCATCCATAGCAGGTTAGCAGTTTCCCTAAAGTAAGGCTTTAGTTAAGATTCGATTGTATCAACTAAAATTATACCTGTAGTCTAGGCGAGTGAACAACATTCCCTCTGTTGACCTGAGCGGGCAGTACCTTCCCATTGCTGCCGAAGTGGAAGCCGCTGTCAAAGAAGTCCTGGCTAGCGGTCGTTACATCGGTGGCCCCCTAGTGTCTGAATTTGAAGCTCAATTTGCCGCCTATTTAGGCGCTCCTGAATGCGTGGCCTGCCATTCCGGTACCGACGCTCTGTATCTGGCCCTGCGTGCTTTGCAGATCGGGCCCTCTGATGAAGTGATTACTACCCCTTTTACCTTTATTGCTACGGCTGAGGCCATTTCGGCGGTGGGAGCGAGGCCAGTGTTTGTTGATATTGACCCCCAAACTTTTAATTTGGACCTGGAACAGTTGTCAGGGGCAGTCACTGACCAGACTAGGGCGATTATACCAGTTCACCTGTTTGGCCAACCAGTTGATATGACCCGCTTAATGGCGATCGCCAACTCTCACGGTCTAGCTGTGATTGAAGACTGCGCCCAGGCTACCGGAGGCGAATGGGCTGGCCAAAAGCTGGGGACGATAGGTCTAGTGGGCTGCTTTAGTTTCTACCCTACCAAGAACTTAGCCGCCTGTGGCGATGCAGGTGCCGTGATTACTAGAGATCGGGCGATCGCCTCCACCGTCCGGCAACTGCGAGATCACGGTCGCCGCCAGGGCTACGAACACGAACATACTGGCATTAACTCTCGCCTCGACGCCATCCAAGCTGCCATTCTGAAAATCAAACTCAAGTATCTCGATACCTGGAACGAACAGCGTCGCCAGATTGCCTCTCGCTACCATCTGCTGCTGCAAACCCTTCCAGATATCATTCGTCCCCAAGAGTACGAGGGCGGTCTTACTGTCTGGAATCAATACACAATTCGGGTGACAAGTCAAGCAAAAAACTCCCCCATCTCACAGCGGGATTGGGTGCGTTCCCAGTTACGGCAGCATGGCGTGAGCACAATGGTTTACTATCCCCTGCCCTTGCATCTACAACCGGTCTACAAACATTTGGGTTATCAACCCGGTCAACTGCCAGTTGCAGAGCAGGCTTGTCGGGAAGTCTTATCCTTGCCCATGTTCCCCGAACTGGACAGCCAGCAACAGGCTATTATGGTCGATCGCTTGCTTGATTTATACTGCGAAGGGTCCCTTTGCCCTTAGGGCCTTAAGTTCCCAGGTATTTGTACTCGAGCAAACCGAACCATCAGCAGGGCTTAGGAGTGCTGTTTGTCTCCTGCGAGCATCCGCTTCCACCTGGACTGTGTAAGTTCCCTCACATGCTTGCTCAAATATTGTAGAGGGATACCTCTTGACGGTTTTGACGAAAGCTCACCAAGAGATGATTCTGAGTATCTGGAATAGTGGCAAATTCTTCATACAGGTCGCTCTGGAGGTCACCGATATGAGTCACCATGCGTGCCTGACCAGCACTAAAACAATATTGACTACGCTCTGCCGATAACTGCCATTTGTACGATTCCTTCTCCTTAGCACGGAAGTTTCTGATACTCCCGTTTATGCTTATCGGCACGCTCTGGGTCTCGAGTCCAGAGTTGTACTGTGCTTAAACCCAAGGGAAAACCACTTTCTTTCCTGTAATCTGGAATAATTATATGCCAAGTGAATAGACTTGCGGGTGCAGAGGATAATTACAGATGAAAGATAGAGCAGAACAAATTCAACAAATAGCAGTAACTGCGGCCCAGATGCGGGAAATAGAAGAGAGGATCTTTGCCGCAGGCATGCCAGTGGCAGCATTGATGGAAAAGGTAGCGGGCCCTGCTGGCCCGGCGCATAGAATCTCTATACCCAGAACCCCAGCGGGTAGGAGTCTTGGTCGGACCGGGTCATAATGGGGGAGATGCTTTAGTAGTGGCGCGGGAGTTGCATTTCCACTCATATGATGTTACTATTTATAAACCCTTATCTAAACTGAAGCAACTTACCAGTCAACATGCGGAGTATGCCGCATGTTTGGGTATTCCCTTTCACGAAGAGATTGCCCCGCTGCAAGATTGCCACCTGTTGATTGATGGTTTATTTGGATTTGGGTTAGAACGGACAATCTCCGAGGGACTGGCAGAGGCGGTAAACGAGCTGAATAGCTGGTCAAAACCGGTGCTAAGTATAGATATTCCTGCGGGCATCCACACGGATACAGGGGCAGTCCTGGGAACGGCAGTGCGGGCAACTCGGACATTTTGTCTGGGTTTGTGGAAGCTGGCATTTTTGCAGGACCAAGCTTTAGAATATATCGGCAAGGCGGAACTGATTGATTTTGATATTCCCTGGGCAGATATCGAACCTGTAATTAATCAAACATCGAGAATATATCGGATTACAGCAGTCACTGCCATAGCCCATCTGCCCATCCCTCGCCCGCGAGTTACTCATAAATATAAGGAAGGACATTTGCTGTCCATCTGCGGTTCTAGTAAGTATGCAGGGGCAGCGATTTTAACGGGTTTGGGCGCGCAAGCAAGTGGAGTGGGGATGCTGTCAATCGCGGTGCCAGAGTCTTTGAAACAGTTGTTAGTGGCACAGTTACCCTCAGCATTGATTATCGGTTGTCCGGAAACTAAAACAGGCGCGATCGCCCAACTGCCAGTAGAATTGAGCAGCTATAGCGCGATCGCCTGCGGTCCGGGATTGACAACGGAGGCAGTAGAAGTAGTAGAAAAGGTATTGGAGAGCGATCGCCTGCTAGTGCTAGATGCCGACGGGTTAAATATCCTGGCATCTTTGGGCCCGATCGCCAGATTATCCCAGCGGCAAGTACCAACAGTGCTTACCCCGCATACGATCGAGTTTAAGCGTCTGTTTCCCGAAGCACCCGATCCGACCCAAGATAGAATCAAAGCAGTGCAAAATGTTTCCGGATTGGGAGGTGCTGTGGTATTGTTGAAAGGAGCATTAACCGCGATCGTCAATCATTACGGTTCTGTATGGATTATCCCCGAAAGCACCCCAGCATTAGCCCGTGGCGGCAGTGGGGACGTATTGACTGGACTGTTGGGTGGACTGTTAGCACAGGCCCCCGGGCGGGAGACTCCCATAGAAGGGGTAGTAGTAACAGCAGCATGGTGCCATGCCCAGGCAGGCATGTTGGCAGCATCGGAACGAACGGAGTTGGGCGTAGATGCCCTGACCTTGACCCAATATTTAATGGCAGCGGTGGGAAATGCTATAGTTGATTATTCAGCTGACAAAAGCATCTACTGTTGAAAATCCCAGTTGCAACAGGTTGGTACTTTACCAAAAGAACCTATAATGGACGGACTTTGGGTCACATCTATCTGACTAATGATTCCCGGGCGATCGCACCTTAACTGGTTTCCCAGGCGACAGGCGATCGATCGCCTGGGAAACTAGCGCCATCAAAGGAGGTTTACCCAGGGATCGATCTAGATCGGCAATTAGATCCTCTGGATGTTCTAAACCAACAGATCTGCGCAGCAAATTGTCCGGAGTTGTCGAACCTGGTCCTTCTATTTAAGGATATTTTTCTTCTGTTTCCCTGAATTTATATCCTTAATTAATCTGTTCTTAATCTATTAATAAAAAGTTAACCTAGGGCAGCCCCCTGAATCAGAAAGAAGATTATTTACTGAGAACAGCCCGATCGCGTCCCTGCTGTTTAGCCTCATAGAGGGCAGCGTCAGCAGCCCCAATCAGTTGCACCACGATCGGTTCATAGAGCAAATCGGGCGATCGCTGCAAAGACTGATGAGCTGCCTCTACAATTAACATATCCATAGGAACCATCAAAACTTCGCTACTGGCAAAACGATGTAGGGATCTCAGGGGTCGAAAGAGAAACAGTTCCAAGCCATAGGGACGGCTCATCTGTTCCAAAAACCTGCGTCGGGAAATCATCCCTATATACTGTCCCAGTTCTGTCAAGATTACTCCAGGCAGCAGCGGATTAGCTTCCAAAGATCGAGCAACTTCCTGACCTGGGTGCTCCAATGATATTTGAAAATCATGAAGCCTCAGTTCCAGTACAGTTGACTTTTGACTAAGGTTGTACATATCTATCTCAGACCGGGGTTGAACTAACATAGAAGACTGCCGAGTCTCACGGCATAGCTACAGTTACAGCTTGCCACTGCCAGATCCTCATCAGCGCTCTGGCAGACTTAAAATTCACAATTGACAATTGACAATTCACAACTAACAACCGACCATTAACAAACCATTAAAACCTACCCCTGTGAGAGAGGGGGTGTGCCGTCCGGCTCTGATGGGGAAGAGCCGGTCATATGCACCAAGATGTCGCGCAATTTCATCCGATTGATATAGGGCCAGCCCCCTTGGGCTTCAATATCTTTCACCAGAGAGTAAAGATCCTGACGGTTATCTGGTAAAGACTCTTGAAACAGACCTTCCCGAATTTCTCGATGCAGATCCTCCAAGCTCCGCAGCAGATGTAGGAGAGCCAAAGTATCTCCCCGACAACCCGCAGCCTGAGCAGAGATCCTATCCGTAATGGCTTGCAAATCCCGTTGTGAGTTATAATTACTGTCGCTATTCATGCTATAGTCTATTGTGCTTCATTGGGACAAATCCAATCTAACCCAATCTCCTACTGATGTAGGAGGGAAGTTGAATTGAAGCACCGGTGATAGATGCTCGGGAAGAAGGAACTGATGATTCCGGAAGTATACTTATCGACTAGCAAGAAGCGCATCCGACAGCAATATCACCGCGCGATTGGACAAGGGGGCACCCCCTTTGGTAAAATGCACTTCTGTGTTCATCATCCATACAAACTGCGTACTTCATATATAGAGGTTGATTGTCATGAGGTATCGTGCCTTAATTATTGCCATTCTGGTATTGTGTTTGACTGCGATCGCGGCTTGTAGTGAAGGTCCTACAGCTGACAGTACAAAGCAACTTACCTACGACGATATCAAAAACACGGGTCTAGCCAATAACTGTCCAGAATTGCTGGGACCAGGCCGTGGTTCAATTGCCATCGATCGGGGCCAGACCTATATCATGAGCGATCTGTGCTTGCAGCCGACTAGCTTCTTCGTCAAGGAAGAAGCCTCTAATCCCCGGCAAGAGGCAGAATTTGTTCCGGGCAAACTATTGACCCGCTACACTTCCACCCTAACCCAGATCCTGGGCACGGTGACATCTAACCCCGACAATAGCCTGACCTTTGTCGAAGAAGATGGCATCGATTTCCAACCTGTTACTGTGCAACTGCCTGGTGGCGAGCAAGTGCCTTTCTTCTTCACGATTAAAGGACTCGTGGCCAAAAGCCAACCGGGTATGGAGATCATCAATAGCTCGACTGACTTTGAAGGGGGATTTTACGTGCCTTCCTATCGGGGTGCTACATTTTTGGATCCCAAAGGTCGCGGCGTAGCCACCGGTTATGACAATGCCGTGGCTCTGCCAGCAAGTGCGGATGCTGAGGACCTAACTCTTGCCAATGTCAAGCGGGCTGAGATCCGCAATGGCAAGATTTCCCTAGGAATCAACAAGGTTGACAGCACGACTGGCGAAGTTGCAGGCACCTTCGAGAGCGAACAGCCCTCAGATACAGATTTGGGAGCCCAAGAACCTGTGGATGTGAAGATTCGCGGCAATTTTTACGCCATTGTGCAACCAGAAGAAGTGTAAATCATCATCTATTTACCCGGGAGTCGGACACTCCCAAATAAGGGCGAACGCATCTTATTCTTGAAATGCTTACTGGACTTGCGGTTTCAGCACGATTGAGTATTTATACAGATTAAATTCTCAAACCCTTGCTGGGAAAGGCTTCCGGAATTTAGATGCGTTTTCCCTGAATAACAGGTGTGTCCAGACTAAAGAAGTTGCCTAGGCACGGTTAAGTACTCTACCAACCGGAATATAGTCATGAATACTAAAATCAGCAGCAAAGAACTGAAGAATAATAGCTTGTGTCTGTTGCAAGAGTACCAGCAATCGGCATCCCTGGAACTGCGCAATCAGATAGTTCAACTGAATATAGGACTGGTCAGAAAAGAAGCGCATCAGTGGCTGAACCATTGTACCGAAAGCTACGAAGACTTGGTACAAGTAGGCTGTATAGGCTTAATTAGAGCCATTGAAAGCTTCAAAATGTCGAAAGGAAATGCTTTCAGTTCATTGGCCAGGCCTTACATTCGGGGCGAAATACAACATTATCTCAGAGATAAAAGTAACACCGTCCGCATTCCGCGGCGGTTGAAGGGACTGGAAAAGCAGGCGGCGTCGGTGAAAAGGGACTTGCAAGAAAAGTGGCGTCGAAAGCCAACAGACAGAGAAATAGCGGAGGCCCTGGAGATTTCGGCAGAGGGATGGTCGGAAATTAAGCTGGCCAACCAAAATCAGACTCCTTTGAGCTTGGATGCACCGGTAGAGGAGGAAGGGGAAAAGGTCATTTGCCTGGGAGAAATGGTACCAGATACAGGCTATCGCAGTTTTCAATTGGCCCAAGAAGACCAGATTCGCCTCCAGCAGGCCCTGGTGCAGCTGGAAAAGCGCACTCGCCAAGTCCTGGAATTTGTATTTTTACAAGACTTAACCCAAAAAGAAACGGCAGAACGCTTGGGAATCAGTGCAGTGACAGTTTCCCGCCAGGTGAAAAAAGGGTTGGAACTGCTGAAAAAGTTAATGGATGGGACGGGGTAAATTCAAAATTAAAAATTCGGCGTTGCACAATTACGGGATGATGGGCATAGTTGCAGAAGTCTTAAACCTAGACTACAAGCCAGTTTAAGTTATGTGCATGCGTAGGCATCATCCCCAAAATGTGCAACGCCAAAAATTCAAGTTAAGCAGTATTTTTGGCGATTTGGAACTGGTAATTTTAATGGGTTGATTGTTCCGAGTTAGTTGTTGATGGTCAAAAATATTGAGATATTGCCGGATTGTTTGATAAATTTCCAATTTCCTCGTTTCCTGGTTACGGCCTGGGAGCAAGCTACGCTAATTTTATTTAAAATTTCGGGGGGCAGCAGATGGAGAAAGTATCGGATATGATATGGGTAGGGATACTGGCTGTGTTAATGGGTGGCTGCGGTTTGTTGGGTGGCGGCGATCGCAAACCAAATACAACAAACTCACCAACAGCAACACCAACACTAACTCCGAAAAAAGCAGCAGCAAAATCGAAACCAAAACCAAAACCAGAGGAGACTGTAGAGCCTTTGCCTTCAGCACCAGATTTGATTCCGTCCACAAATGCAGAACAGCGAATTAGAGAGATAGAACAGTCTGAAGGACAGCAACGGGACCCATTTAATGTCGTGAGGCCGCGGATAGTCGAGCTTCCTAAAGCTCCTCGTACAATAAGAAACCCTATAGATCGAACTCCCATCCGACAACTGCCAGGAGTGCCGAGAATTACTCCCAGTACGCCTGATGCGATCGCGAGTGGGAATGGTGTGACAACTGGTGGGGAAGTGCCGCCCAGACTGGAACCGATAGCACCAGCACGAGCGGAAACAGCGACGGCGGTGACGGTTTCGGGAGTGATGGAATTAGGGGGTGAACGATCGGCAATTGTGACGGCACCGGATGAACCGAGCAGACATGTGAAAGTTGGAGATATATTGGCTTCTGGAGCAGTCCTAGTTAAGCGCATAGAAATCAGCAGATTTGATAAGCCAGTGGTAATTCTAGAGGAAAATGGGTATGAGGTGGCAAGAGAATTGGGAGAAAAACCCTCATCCGAAGAGCAACCATAGGAGTTATGGGCTTGGAGGAAATTATATTATAACAATTATCGATGAACAATGAACAATTACCATCGAAAATTAGGGCTCGCCATATTGCTAGCTTTAAGTTGGGAGATTGCTAGCTATTTTACTAATGGGATGCCAGCAAGGGGGCAAGGAACGGAAGAGTTGACCCCTACTTGTCAACCTAACATACCTACGGGTCGAGTGAAATGCAAACAAGCCCAAATATACACAAATCTCCCGCTCTGATACAAACCTACACAAATATCCCAGATAAACTTCCGGGATTGTATGTATACGCTAATGGCAACCGCTACGAGGGAGAGTTACAGAATGGCAAGCCTCATGGCAGGGGGTTATTCATAGGTGCAAATGATGCCCGCTTAGAGGGACTGTTTGAGAATGGTATGATTAAAAACGGGACAGTTGTTTTTCCTGATGGCAACCGCTACGAGGGTGAATTCGATCTGGTTCAAGAAGTTGGCAGTGATATCATCATTAGTCAACCGGGTGGTAAGGGGAGATTTATCTTTAACGATGGCAGTAGCTACGAGGGTGAATTCTTCGCTGGTCAAATTTTTGGCATGGGGGTACTCACGCGCCCAGATGGGACTAGCTGCACAGGACGGTTCTTTAATCAGAATCTGGACGCGAGAGTGGTTTGTACATTCGGAAATGGGAGTAGCTATGAAGGAGAGTTGCGCCACGGACTACCTCATGGAGAAGGGACGATGATAGATACCAATGGTCGGCGCTTTTCAGGATATTTTCGTAATGGTGAGTTGGTTGAGTAAGATTACGGCCAAGTCAAGCTTGAGACAGTCTGAGGCTGTAGGCGCTAAGTTGGAAAAATACCTTGATTAAGTGGTGATGCCATGACTAATGCGGCTTCTGTTGAGGAAAATCCTGGTGGGTTTGTACCTGATGCCAGACAGGATGCTGATTTCCTTAGAGAACTGGGCTTTGTCCCAGGCTTAAAGGAAATCCTGATGTTGCGACAGGTTCATGCTTTGGAACATGCTACGGTTTGGGTACTGAGTGAAGGTGCTGGATCTTCTGATTCTGTCCGGACAGCAGATAATCAGCTGTTGGGTGGGATGTCTACCGAGAGGGGCTTCTATCTCTACGGTGATGTGGCTACAGCTGACCTGCAGCGCGGGCAGCGGAGGGTTCCCGGAGCGTGCATGGGGCTTTAAGGCGGTGGCTACGACCTGGCGGTGCATCCCCGCTGTGGTACGAATCTGTCGGTGTTGATGCTGCTGACGGCGGGTATGGGTTTTGGTATAACTATGTTGCTGCCTAAAGGCCCGATGGAGCAATTGTTGGGTTTCGGCATTGCGGCTACGGCGGCGGCCTTGCTGACTCCGGATCTGGGTGTGGTGGCTCAGCGATACGTGACGACGGCGATTCCTTTTAATCTGGAAATAGCCCAAATCTCGGCAATACAGGACTTCTGGGGGCGCCCTACCCATTTTGTGGAGGTGCGATGGCAGGAAAGTTAACAAAACTTAAAATAGGGAATGCTCCCAGAGGTACCTTCGAGTAGTAGGCTGAAAAACAAACCATCAAGTTCAATAAGGAAAGGTACTCATGGTTCAACGTGGTTCTAAGGTGAGGATTCTCCGGAAAGAATCTTACTGGTATCAGGATGTAGGCACGGTGGCTTCGATCGACAAGAGCGGTATTAAGTATCCAGTGATTGTCCGGTTCGACAGGGTAAACTACACTGGCTTTAGTGGCAGCCCCTCTGGCGTGAACACTAATAACTTTGCGGAGAGCGAACTGGTTGAGGTTGCACCTCCGAAGAAGAGATAAAGACGAGACAAAGTTGTGCCAGAACTGCCGGAGGTAGAAACGGTCCGCCAGGGGCTCAATCAGTTGACCCTGGCTCGGGTAATATTGGGTGGGGAGGTTTTGCTCGATCGCGCGATCGCCCACCCAATTTCTGTAGCCAGTTTCCTGAATGGACTCCTTGGAGTGGCGATCGCTCATTGGCATAGGCGCGGCAAATATTTACTAGCAGAGTTAAAAAGAGAACAGAATAATGGGGAAGAAGGAGGGTGGTTGGGGGTTCACCTGCGGATGACGGGTCAGCTGTTGTGGGTGGAGAGAACGGAACCGTTGCAGAAACATACGCGGGTGCGGCTGTTTTTTGCTTCGGAAAAGGAATTGCGGTTTGTGGATCAGCGTACTTTCGGTCAGCTGTGGTGGGTATCCCCGAGGGAAAAGCCGGAAACAATTATTACAGGACTGCAAAAGTTGGGACCAGAACCTTGGGCAGCAGAGTTCTCGGTAGCATATATGACAGGAAAGTTGGGAAAGAGTCGGCGTCCGATTAAAACGATGCTGCTGGATCAAGGATTTGTGGCAGGTATTGGTAATATTTATGCAGATGAAGCTCTGTTCCTGAGTGGGATCCCACCCCTGAGGAGTTGCCAGGATTTGAGTCCAGAGCAAATTGAGGGCCTGAGAAGGGCGATCGTGCAGGTTTTGGAAGCAGCGATGGATGCTGGGGGCACTACTTTTAGTAATTTTCTCAATGTGCTGGGCGTCAATGGTAATTATGGGGGTGTGGCCTGGGTGTATAATCGCGCGGGAAAACCTTGTCGGGTCTGCGGAACCCTAATTCAGCGCCAGAAGTTGGCGGGGCGATCGACTCATTTTTGTCCCCAATGTCAGAAATAGTCAGTGGTTAGTGGTTAGTGGTTAGTGGTTAGTCGTATTGATGGTTGCAGTATGTCAAAATGCGTAAGTATAGTGATTTAGACAATAGATCGAGAAGTCATGGCAGATACAATCAAGAAGGGTTCGTTGGTTCGCGCCGTTCGCGAAAAGTTGGAAAATAGTCTGGAAGCTAAGGCTAGCGACGCGCGCTTCTCGTCTTATATCTTTGAGTGCGATTCGTTTAGCGTAAACTGAATTGACACAAGTCAATAATGGTGACCGCTAGCAGGGTTTCATTAGCCTTGACAACTTACAGATGATGGTGGTGAAAGCCCACCCCTCCAGGTGCAGGAGTGACAGCACCCTCCCCACGGTAGAGATGGCATCAATCCGTGAAGCGGGAAGGAAAGGCGCTCTAATCGGTAGCCTAAACCGGTTATCGCCAAGCAAGTAGTCATGATGAGCGAAAGCGAAGGTTTACAGATGTCGTTATTAAGAACCAGCGTAATAAGGCTGAGACGCTGGCCCAAAAGGGAAAGGATATAGGTCATTGGCGGACTCAAGGCCGACCAATAAGCACTGACCATAAACCCGGCATATAGAACCTATCTAAAACTACAACCAATCATCTGTAGGAACGAAGTAAACCAGGTATGTACTCTCAATCACCGGTCGATAGATTGAGTAGCCACCACAGGCGCAAACTCTGCTCTCATCTGGCAGGTCATACTTGGGAAAGATTGAGTGGAGAAGCACAAACGCCCATCTGTAATGGATGGGATAAGCTAACGCCCTCACGGTTTCGTCAATTGTGAAGTTGTGAGTAGTAGTTAATATGTCACGGAACACCATCAATAGAAGAGTGTATGACTGGAAGACTATCCCCTGGCAGAAGCTAGAGCGAGTAGTTTTTAAGCTGCAAAAACGAATTTACAGAGCGGCACAGGAAGGCAATAGACAAAAAGTTCGCAAGCTCCAAGGGTTACTGAATAGGTCATGGTCCGCAAAGATGATAGCGGTACGGCAGGTAAGTCAACAGAACCAGGGAAAGAAAACGGCAGGTGTGGATGGAGTGAAAGCTCTAACCCCAAAGCAACGTCAGGAACTGGTAAGCCAACTCAGAGTCACCAAAAAGGTTAAGGCAAAACCCACACGAAGAGTATGGATACCAAAACCAGGAGGGGACGAAAAGAGGCCATTAGGGATACCGACAATGCACGACCGCGCATTACAAGGGTTGGTCAAACAGGCGCTAGAACCCGAATGGGAGGCGTACATGGAAGCCAACTCATACGGATTCAGATCAGGGAGAGGATGCCACGATGCAATAGAAGCGATATTCAACAGCATCAAGACGAAACCCAAATGGGTATTAGATGCGGATATTGCGAAATGCTTCGACAGAATCAGTCACTCAGCACTCCTTGATAAACTGAATACAACATCACCAATCCGCAGACAAATACGGGCATGGTTAAAAGCCGGGGTGATAGACCAAGGAACATGGCAAACCACGGAAACCGGGACTCCACAGGGGGGAGTAATATCCCCATTACTGGCCAATATAGCCCTTCACGGACTAGAAAAGGAAGTAATGAGCCTCGCGCAAACGAAAAAGGAAAAGGCAAAACTGACAATAGTCAGATACGCCGATGACTTTGTGGTTATGCATGATGACCGGTCAATGATTGAACAAGCAAGAGGAGTAGTTGAGGACTGGCTAAAAGGAATAGGTCTAGAGTTAAAAGCCGAAAAAACAAGGATATCTCACACGCTGGAGGGAGAGAGCCCAGGATTCGATTTCCTAGGGTTCAATATCCGACAGTACAAAATGGGGAAACATAGAAGCGGCAAAAACTCTAACGGGACCACCCTAGGATTCAAGACCCTAATCAAACCAAGTAACAAATCCATTAGGAAACATAAAGAACAGCTATCACAGATAGTTAAAAGCCATAAATGTACACCACAAACAGCGTTGATAGCAAAACTGAACCCGGTAATACGGGGATGGAGTAACTATTTCAGGACAGTGGTAAGTAAGGAAACTTACAACGACATGGACAATCACCTATGGAAATTACTCTGGCAATGGGCAACACGACGGCATCACAACAAATCAGGGCAATGGATAGCTAAGAAATACTGGACCACTGAAGGTAAGAACCATTGGGTATTTGCCGGCAAGTCCAGAGAAATTGGCGAAATAACAATGGCCAAACACTCCGAAACTGAGATAGTCAGACACGTAAAGGTGAAAGGTACAGCTAGCCCTTTCGACGGTAACCTAGTCTATTGGAGCCAAAGATTACGGAAGAGCCCAGATGTAAGCACAAGAATAATAAAGCTGCTCAAGAGGCAGGATGGCAAGTGCAGGCTATGCGGACTAACGTTCAAGGATGGTGACAAATGGGAAGTGGACCATATCCTGCCAACCTCAAGGGGAGGTAAGGACTGGTATGCAAACCTACAGTTGCTACACGATTATTGCCACGACTATAAGTCTGCCAGAGATGGTAGCAAAGGCCGTATCCATGACAAGGATGACGAAACTGAGGAGCCGGATGAGGTGAAAGTCTCACGTCCGGTTCTGAAGACGAGTCGGTCCGGTGACGGACTGGCTTAGTGTAATAACTAAAGGCGAGGTAATGGATACGCGGGGAGACTACGCCTTGGTAAAGTTTGGGTTCGTGCCGACGTCGGATATTTGGTTGCGCATCGACCAGTTGGAAATATTTGAGTAAATTTATGGCCAAAGCCCACAGACAGCAAGTCTGGGGCTAGGCGCTGTCGCGCCTGGGAAGCCGTAAACGGTGTCTTACTACGAATGGCTAGGCGCTGTCGCGCCTGGGAAGCACTGAAGTGCTTACTACGAACAGTTTTGAGACTTGACTCAGTCCAAAATGGATTATGGTTAGTTTATACTAAAACAATCAAACAAGAAAATTGATATGGCATCAACGACAGGTCTACAAGGCACAGAATTACAAGCCAAAACTCGCGTCCTGCTGACATTGTGGCAGATGGGAAGGGCTCAGGAGAAAGTTAAGAAAAGTGAACTGACTCGGCAAAGTAAACGGAGTAGGGAGAAGGCTGGAGATTATAAGGACATTTTTAACGATTTACAGTCAGATGAGGCGATCGCGATCGTCACGGAAAAACGAGTGGCGAAGGTATCCCTGACAGATAAAGGTCTGCAAACTCTCGGGGAAGGACTGAAAAACCCGGAGTTCTGCTTTGAGCCTACTCAAGTTGGCTCTAGGCTGGCTAATGCGGTGCTGGACTGGTATCGCCAGTCCGATGCTAATGTACCGACTGCGCCGGTGACAGAGAAAGTGGAGGCCAAAGAGGGGGCGATCGCCTCTTATGAAGACTTCAAGTCGAAAATCCTGGCCCTGTTCGAGAAGCTGGACAAAGGTTATAACTACAGCGGACTTGTCCCCATCTGGCATCTGCGTCGGGAGTTCAGAGAAGGAGTAGGTCGCGAGCAATTTAACGAGTGGATGATGGAAATGCAGGCACAGAAGTTATTCTATCTGCAAAGCGGCGAGGCCCGTGGAGCTACTGATGACCAGAAACAAGATTCAATTACCAGTGAAGTCCGGGGACTTTTGTTTTACGCTAGCCAACCATCTTGAACTACGGAGAGAAAACATGACTGAACCCTATCAGTTGTTTGCAGAGGCCCGTCAGCAAGGACCAAATCCTTTCAGACTGGAAACGGTGATCTCCGATCGAGAGGTTTGGGGTGAGGTGTTGACTGACCTTCCTAACCTGAATCGGGATATTGATGACAAGATATATCAAGCAATTTCTGAGGTGCGCCAACAGGATTCCCACAAGATTGGCATTGCCATCGAGGGCGATCGCGGAACGGGAAAAAGCCATGCCATCCATCGGCTCTGGAAAAATATTGAAGGGGAAGGGGGGCGGTATTTGCCTACATACCCCCCACGATAAATCCCCGTTTCATTAACTCTCATGTCCGGTTTTATCTGTGCGAGAGTTTCAAGCATCAAGACCGACATGGTGCCAGTCAATGGCAGAAACTCTCTACTGCAGTTCTCGCTACCTTAAAAGGCACGGAATTTGAACAAGAATATCAAGAATACTTGGAACTTGTCGAAGGACCAGAAAACCTCAAAAAATACATTAAGAAAAAGATCGCCAAGGACAATTTACTCAATTGGATGATGGATCTGGTTGACTGTATTGTCGAAATCAAGCCGGAACTAGATCCTGATTTTGTCAAGGCAGTCTTATTCTTGCTGTTCAAGAACGATCGCTTCGCTACGGCAGCGTTAGCATGGATTAAAGGGGAAGATCACCCCAATATTAAAGATTTACTGGGTTTGCCCGAATATTCAACAGAAGTACAAGATGAAAGGTCTATCTGGATGATGGAGCAGATTTGCAAAGTTGCTGAAGTTGCTGCACTACCCGTGCTGATTTGCTTTGACCAGTTAGATAGTGCCGAACCAGATATTGAGACGGGAGATAGTCCCGCACAAACAGTGGCTAGGTGTATCGATCGCATTTATATGCAGTGCAGCAATTTGATTGTCATCTGTTGCGTCATCAGCGATACCTGGAGGGAAATTAAGCAAATGGGAAGTGGGATCCCCGATCGGGTGGGTCAACGGTCGGTAATGGCCAAACCTCCCACTGACGAACAGATGATAGAGATTGTCCAAAGCAGGTTGAATTGGTTTTACCAAAAGCATAATCTCCAGGTCCAGGACTATCCTGATTTATATCCTTTAGAGTCAAGTAAAATAAGGAATATTGCCAGGGAAGGTGCCGGAGTTCGTTCTGTTCTGGAAGAGTGCGCCAAAATATTTGATTCAGTAGGAGTTGATAGTCAAAGCTTAGTCAGAAATGAAGGAGACAATATCCCGAAAAAATTTCGGGATATTTATCATGACATCCTCGAACGAGTTAATGATACCATGAAGGATGATTACCATCTGGCTGATGACAATCTAGCAGCAATTATCGCTCAGAACATCAGAATGCTTCCTGAAGGAGGAACGGCCTTCGTGGTCGTCGATCGAGTTGAAGAGGTTAATAGTTCATCCCACGATATCCAGTTCACTATATCTGGGTACGATCAATTTCGTCAAAAGCAAGTGAAAATTGGGGTAAAAGTTTGTGAAACTGAAAATGGGCATACCTTTAATGCAGTGATGAAGCGACTGCTGGACTACGAAAAACATCAGATAACCCGTAGTTGTTTATTGCGTTATCATGAAGTGCCGAAAAAATGGAAGAAAGGTAAACAGCTAGAGCAGGAACTGGTGGCGGAAAAAGGCGGAAAAGTGGTTCTTTGGGAACGAGAAGGAATCTTGCCTTTAGTTGCGCTCAAGAGAATCTACGATGAAGCAGAGGAACATGGATTTGCAAAAGAGGAGGTAAGCAATCTCGTCAAGGAGTTAAAATTAGAGGTTGACAATCAACTAATTCATCAGATTCTCAGGGATGGGTAAAGATGAGTATCAAAATCAGCAGAGGAATTCAACTGTCAGCTTTTGATGTGGAAATGCTGACCTCGGGCCGGCTAATTGCCGTGCCGTTCAAACATTACAGGAAGAATGGCGAAATATTCTGGCTTTATCCCAGTCAGCAACTGCCAGATAATCTAAGTTGGGAGCAATACTATCAGCCGGAATATTTAATTAAGGTTGAGAGGTCATTAGCAAAATGTCAAACCTATCCCCTCCAAATTGAGGTTTGGGGACGTTGCGAAGAACATTGGCATGTTACGCCAGAGCAAAAGCATCTTTTACCTCAGATTGCTTCGTCAACGGTCTGGAATTTGAGTGCCTTGGAATATATGTTTGAACAGCATCAAGTTCTCAAGCTGTTGTTTTTGCGAGTCTATCGTTTGTCCAGTCCTTGTCTGGTTAATGTGCCACCTAAACCAGCTCCTTTCTTCTTCCCTCAGTCGGAGGATGTAATGACGATCGCAAATACTACGGATATTCCAGTGGTCTCGGAAGCCAGTTTTAACAGGCGTAAAGCTCTTTTGTTGGCGGGAGAGGTTCATCCTCATAGGGACTTGGAGCTGTTGGAACTGCAAGTTTCGGAAATTGACTGTGATAACTCGGCTGCTGGACAGCTACAGTCGGATATTAACGTATTTTTGAGAGGGACTAGGGAGACGGTAACGCGGGAACCAGATCGGGATTTAGATTGGATTCAGCAAATTGCCGCTGTGGGCAATTCTAGCGATGGCAATGAGTTTGAAAAGCTAGTCCGCAAAGGTTTGATTCTGCTGGGCTTTTCTAATGATAACACAAATCCCCAAATCAGTCTGGACCCAGAGGCAACGGGGGGCGCTGGGGGTTTAGACTTTTATTGTGCATCTCCTTATCCTGTGGTGGGAGAATGTAAAGCAACTAAAACCACAAAGGTGCCGGATGGAACGGCTGCACAGTTAATTAAGCTGGGCTATAAGCACCTTCAGGAAAGCTATGATGATTGTGTTAAGTTAATTATCGCCGCTGGGGAACTAACGCCAGATGCTCGCCAAACTGCTGAGGGGAACAAAATAAGCGTGATTAGTCCGGAAATTCTGCAACGTATGGTAGAAATGCAAGCCAAGTATCCAGGTTGTATTGATTTGATAAAGCTTAAGGAATGCTTCCAAAGTGCTTATGGTTTGGCTGACGAACAGGTGGCACAATATCTGCAACAGGTGCGCGGCGAAATAGAGTTGCGATCGCGCCTCGTGGAGTTAGTGAAAAACTACCTGGAAAACTCAAAGTCTGATAGTGCGGGTGTAGAAACTTTACATGGTGCTTATTTTAGTTCTAACCCGCCTCAGTCATTAACCCCAGAACAACTGCAGGAAATTTTGATTGAGCTTTCGTCGCCGCTAACAGGTTATTTGGGTAGGAAGGGCGATCGCTTTTATTTCCTGCGCCCTTTGCTGATGGATGCTTGAGGGCGACGATCTAATGGCGCGACCCCGAAACCCGGTTTCTTAATTCAACATCGAGATGCTAACAGAAATTATCAAATATCTTGACCTGACCATTATTGTAGATACTGTGTCGAACTGTCAAGGGGTTGCCGATAAAAAAATCGGGTCAAAGGGCTGATTTTAATATTCCAAAAGCCATATGTAACAACTTACGCATCACCGCTCCAAAGAAGAGCATCTTTACCTTGCCACGACGAGCGCAACCCACTCACTGAACGCTTTGAGCAAGGGATTATGTCGCATGGCCGCTCCGGGCAGGCCAATACTCCCGCATTACGTAACCATTACCCAACCATCTACCCAGCATTATGGGACGATCGAGGTGGTATTAATCCCAGTAGTAAACTGTGATGCGAACGGTAAAGCCCAGTGGTATCGGAACTATAAAGAAAATATCGAATGTCATTTTTGGTTCTATCGCGCATCTGCTCTATAGTATACCACATAAGGCGATGCCAGAAAAGAACAAAACACGGGTCGCGCCCGATCGGGACACCAGACTGCGAGATCGGTGCGTGGGGTGTAAGTAGTCCGTAGTTTGAAAAAGAGAGAGCAAAATTCCCACAGCGCAAGGGTTAAGCGCGTTTTTGAAACTTGGGCAATGCTTTTTTCGATCGCCGCAATGCTAGCTGCTGCGCTAGCGCCCCTACAAGACGATCGCGCGATCGCACCCTTTCTCCAGAATATGTAGTAGGGGCACAGCGTCAGCGTGTCAGTTGATTTTCGGATCCGATCGCGGATCTATCTATTGCCGTGCCCCGGATGGGTATTGCGATCGGATCGCGTCGGGGCACGGCGGAGCGTTAATTTTCGGGTGCGATCGCATAGTTATCTGATGCCGTACACCTACCCTCGGACGTGGTTTTGTTAATATAACGGAAGGCGATCGCACCCTTTTTCCAGCAGAAAAGCCATCTGGAACACCAGTCGCGTCTACAAAAAGAAAACCCGCGCTAGCGGGTTTCCCTATTCAAAGATGAAATTGTTAACAGTCGGACTGTGGGTTCCTTGAGAGTGCGGGACTTGTTTCCATAGGGCGATCGCACTCTTTTCCCAGCAGAAAAGCCATCTCTATCACCAGTCGTAGAGCCAGAATAAGCATCTCATATCCCAGGGTTTCTGGATCTTATTCCATCTCGGCTCTCATGATTAATAATTGCCGATCGCTTGCCTAAAAAGTGGGTTGTGTGCTAAGATGGACATGTAGTCAAAATAGCCGTGCTAATAGAGGATATCGGATAATGGAAATTGAGGAACTGCTGAAAGAAAAGCGAGAAAAAATCCTGGAAATAGCGGCCAAACATGGCGCTATAAATGTGCGGGTTTTTGGTTCGGTAGCTAGAAGCTGGGGGAGAAGCTGATGCGGATAGTGATGTAGATTTTTTGATAGATTTAGGAGAAAATCTCAGTCCTTGGTTTCCAGTACGATTAATTCGCGATCTGGAAAGCTTGCTGGGGAGAAAGGTGGATGTGGTGACGGAAAATGGTTTGAAAACTCGCATCCGCGATCTGGTGTTGCAAGAGGCGGTGTTACTGTGATAGAATATAGTAACGAATGACATGAAAATCTTAACAGATTATCTGGGTCGCCAGGTAAGATTAACAGAGGAGCGATTGACACACATTCTACAACGTCCTCAAATGTCCGGTATGGAACCAGCAATTGAGGCGACATTGCAAAATCCAGAACAGGTAAGAAAATCGAGAACTGACGAAGCTGTTCTTTTGAGCTATCGATATTATACTGGAACAGAAGTAGGCGATAAATGGCTGTGTGTGGTAGTCAAGTACAGTGAAGAGGATGCTTTTATCCTCACGTCCTATTTAACCGATCAAATCAAAAAAGGAGAACAAGTATGGCCTCAAATGTAAAAGTTTGGTATGACAAAGAAGGAGACTATCTGGAAGTTATTTTTTCAGATAAGCCGGGTTATATGCGGGAAACAAACAACGATGCCGTCATGGAAATGGTGGATCGAGAAGGTAATATTTTAGGATTTTCTATCTTGGCTGTGAGTCGTCTGTCACAGTCAAAGCCATTAGTGGCTGAATTAGTCGGTAAGGGAGAACTAAAATAAAAGGCCGATCGCACCCTTTTTCCAGCAGAAAAGCCATCTGGACCACCAGTCGCGTCTACAAAAAGAAAACCCGCCCTGGCGGGTTTTCCTATTCAAAGATGAAATTGTTAACAGAATGAAAGGCGATCGCGCTTGCGGTGGGGGATGAATTAAGAAACCCGGTTTTTTTCCATACCGGGTTTCTTAACTGCTGGTGAAACCTCCCCGCAGTCTGTTGCGCATTGGTGGGCGGTGCCCACCCTACTTTTACCATTCAAATCTCGACTGTTGACAAAGCGCACTGCAAGGGTTCAGAATCATCCACTTGGAAATAAAGCTTTTCAAAACCAATGACTTGCCCATTGCGGTCTTTCATCTGAATAACACCATTCCCCGTTTCTTCGCAAACATATTCATTTTGTGGATTTCCCCACCAAACCGTCAGGGTATTGCCAATCCGATCGTGAATAATTTTTACTTGACCCATATTTGTTCGCCTTCCTTAATTGCATCGGTGGGATAAGCAGTAATCAAAAAACCTTCGCCGTTGAGGCGCTTGGCAACCGCGCATAGCCACCGCTTAGGACGTTCCAATCGATAAAAAAGATATACCTGTGGGTCTTCTCGACTCCGACAAATTTCATCAGGCATGCGCAATGTTTCCTGCACGTCAACTTCTCTACCCAGCATTATGGGATGCTTGTTGGTGGTAATAAGTCCAGTAGTAAACTGTGGTGCGAACGGTAAAGCCCAGCGGTGTCGGAACTATAAAGAAAATATCGAATGTCATTTTTGGTTCTATCGCGCATCTGCTCTATAGTATACCATATAAGGCGATGCCAGAAAAGGGCGAAGCACGGGTCGCGCCCGATCGGGACACCAGACGAGGTCACGGCACCGAATTGAAAATGGTGCGAGATCGGTGCGTGGGGGGTGTAAGTAGACAGTCGCTGCGCCCGATCGCGCGATCGCACCCTTTATTCAGCATAAAAGTTATCGGTAACACCAGAAGCTGTAGGGGCGAAGCATTTGGGCGATCGGTGATTGGGATAAACCAATATTTTTCTATCCAAATGCTTCGCCCGGCCCCCGAAGCAAAACCAGGCAAGGGATATGATCGAACGAAGGTGGAATTCCTTTGTCGCGGGGTGGGGGCGAAGCATTGCGTTAGTTAAATGGTTGGTAATGAGCGTTTTCCGATCGCCGCAATGCTTCGCCCCTACAAGACGATCGCGCGATCGCACCCTTTTTCCAGCAGAAAAGCCATCTGGACCACCAGTCGCGTCTACAAAAAGAAAACCCGCGCTAGCGGGTTTCCCTATTCAAAGATGAAATTGTTAACAGAATGTCAGGCGATCGCGTCGGACCAATGTTACACAATATGTAGTAGGGGCACAAGTCAGCGTGTCAGTTGACTTTCGGGTCAAATCAATGTTGATGTTGGTACCGCGATCGGCTGCGCAACCATGCTTTGTTCATGTAGTCCCACCCTTTAGGTGGGGGGCGGCTACGATGTCCTCCAAGCATCGAAGTGCGTCCTCCAGACATCAAGCTCCCCCGAGACATCGATCTGGACCGGGGACATGGAGCGCGCTTTAGACATCGAAGCCAAAGCGATCGCCCCTTAATGATAGATATATTCGATCGTGGAATAACTCAGTCATGCCCCTCTGTGACTGAGTTATTTTCGCTTTGTGACTGAGTTATTCCTTGGGGTAATTGTTCAGTTCCTGAAGTAACTTCCTCATGCCACCGAGTACGAGAGTCATGCCCTGGCGGCACAAGGCTTTGCTTTTCGATAGCGTCGAGACAGTCTTGCAAAGCCGCGTCGCCAGCACGGCGGGATATATTGCCAATGACTGTGTCGAATATAAATGGTTATTCCGAGAACTGGTAGTAACGGAACATCAGAGCAAGATCCTCTTTATCAGTCGGGAAAGCATAGCCGAAATGCCCCCTACTCTCATCCGGGAACTGCCCCTGACAGGACTGCAACCAGAAGCTGCCATTGCCCTGCTGCAAACTTTTCACCTGACCGCCTCAGACACAGAATTAGCACGACTAGCTACAGGCTATCAAGGGCATCCCCAAGCCTTAGAACAGCTAGCCACCTTAATTATCAATGACTTGGAATTTGCTGGCAACGTCGGCAAGTTTTTGCAGGATAGAGACTGGCTGCTAATTCGGGAGCTAGAAAAGCTGACAGATGAAATTATAGCGCGTCTCAGCGACATAGAACGGACATGTCTGGGCCGCATTTCCATCTATCAAACGGCAGAATATTCCCTGGACTGTGGCGCCATTGCTGCTCAGATGCCAGAAGTGAGTTTGTATGAATTGAAAGAAGATATCATCCGCGCCCTCAAACGCCGACATTTATTAGAATATCACCCCGAAATCCGATCTTTTCAACTGCATCCCCTCCTGCGGGCCAAGGGCGAAATAATGTTATGGAAAAATCCCGAAAACCTGCGCGCAGCCCATCGTCAAGCATACAAATATTTCTTGAATATTCCCCTCAAACCGGAAGCGGAATGGCAAGAAATAGAGTACATCAAACCGCTACATTTAGTCCATTACCATGCGAAGCAAGCTGAAGATGAAGAGGAAGCAGCAGCAGCAATTTCGAGAATAGAATGTCTCTGTAGGGTGGGCACCGCCCACCAGCAAGATGACAGGTAATTTCAGGGCTTAGAATGTAGTCATAATATGTAGGTTGGGTAGAGCTAGCGCTCTACCCAACCTGACCATTTTCCTCGTTCTGGAGGCAGAGCCTCAACCGGGCGTAACCAGGGAGACCCTGGTCACGAGGGGTTTGTCTTATTTTTCCTCGTTTTCCTCGTTTTCCTCGTTCCTCGTTCCCAGGGAACGAGCACTCTGAGGCGGAGCCTCTTGTCTTATACCATGATTGAGATACACCCGATCGCCCGTTGATAATTTTCCTCGTTCCCAGGGAACGAGCACTCTGAGGCGGAGCCTCTTGTCAGTAGCAACCAAATTCCTTAAATGAGGTATGTAGTTCTGGAGGCAGAGCCTCAACCGAGCGTGACCAGGTCACGAGGGGTTTGTCTTATTTTTCCTCGTTTTCCTCGTTTTCCTCGTTTCCTCGTTCCCTGGGAACGAGCACTCTGAGGCGGAGCCTCTTGTCTTATACCATGATTGAGATACACCCGATCGCCCGTTTATAAATCTGCAAACCGCCTCAAAATACTCAAAACCCGGTATAACTCATTACCCCGGCGATACAAACTAAACTCTTCAGACAACCCGTACTTAGGAGTATCCTGCCGAGTCAGTTTGATAAAGGTGAAATGACTGCCATTCGTCATCAAGCCAAAGGTGGGTTTCTCAGGATGAGGATTTTTCAGCATATAAAACAAAGCTTGCGGCAAAGCTTTCACCAGACTAAACTGTTGATTTTTAGCCTCTATTAATGTCACCCAAAAATTTTGCCGTAAAATCAACACATCAATACTTCCGCGTATAACTTCTTCCTCATCTTCTGTCTCAACTTTTACCTCAACCTCCGGATGAAAAGGATGACCAAATAAACCTGCTAAGGACAGCAAAGGGCCCAAGACAGCCAGCTTGACAATTTCTTCGTGGAATGGGTACTCTTCTAGAGAAAGGAAATCTGCTTTCATCCGATCGAGCCATTCTTTTTCCGCCTCAGTCACCTGTGGCAAATTATATTGCCATTCGGAGAAAAAATCTTCGTCATCAATAAGCTGGATGCTAAACTTTTCCTTAACATCGTGTAATGTTAATGTACTTGCCTGGATTATTTGTGTCATAGGAATCCCGTGAATTAGTTGCTGTAATTATAGTATAGAGCAAACGGTGTCTTACTACGAACCAAGTAAATCTTCGGCCAATGCCACCGCACCCCACAGGGGGGCTTCATCTGACAAAGCAGCAGGAACAATTTCAAAATTAACTTCTGGTAAAGCAGTCTTCCGGGCCACCCGACGCACTGCTTCCCAAAACTTTGCCCCTGCTTTCGTCACGCCTCCCCCCAACACAAAAAGCTGAGGATTGATCAAATTTGCCACATTCCCAATACCTACTCCTAGGGCCCATCCTGCTACTTCTAATACTTCATTAGCTAGATTATCTCCTTCGGCTGCCGCTTGACTGACTAATTGTGCAGTGATATCTGACAAATTATTTCCTGCCAAATTCCGCAATAATTCACCTCGATGTGGTTGCTGCTGCAAGAACTGCTGCGCTGTTTGGGCAATATGGTCCCGAAGCGAAACGTTCCACACATCCGCGCTTCCCACACAAGCATTTTGGTCCTTCTGGATCGACTACTATATGACCTATTTCTCCTGCCATGCCATCAGCACCCCGCCAAGGGCGTCCATTCAGAATCCATCCCCCTCCTACTCCCGTACTGATGGTAATATAAAACATGCTCTCGTAACCCTTTCCCGCCCCAAACCGATATTCTCCTAATGCTGCGACATTGGCGTCATTGTCTACGCTGACCGGTGCGCCATATTCGGTTTCTAAGAGTTCCCGCAGGGGAGTATTTTCCCAACCAGGGACGTGATGGGAAAGCCGTACTGTGCCCGTGGTGGCGTCTACCGGTCCGCCAAAACTTACCCCGATCGCCCCTGGTTTTTCTCCTTGCAGCAACTGGTGGATGAGCGATCGCATAATTTCGCGATCGACGGTAGCACCAGCGAAGGGAGGAGAAAGGGCGCGGCGACCTTTCTGCCACTTTCTGTCTCCGCTGTGGACGATCGCGGCTGCATGTTTAGTGCCTCCAAAGTCGAGAGCGAGAATTAATTTATTCTGTGAATTCATTTTATTAGTCTCCTGGCCCGCCGTGGGTTCAAACCCCGCGTTACCAGGCGGGAGCCAGGTAACGAGGCTCAAGTGGGTTAAAACCCACTGAAAACATTATCTAGAAAGCGTTTACCCTCGTTCCCAGTCTCAGACTGGGAACGATTCTTCGAGGCTCTGCCTCCAATTGTTAATCATGCCATATTATAGTAAGGGTCTGCTTTCCTTTTAATCGCGGAAGGCGAGAATGTGCTTGGCAGTAATTTCCGGCTTCTCCAGGTGCGGTACGTGACCGCACTCTTCGATCCAGATCAGTTTTGAACCCCCGATCGCCCTCTGGAACCTTTCCGCATCGGAGGTTCCCAAAATCTTATCCGAGTCTCCCCACAAAATCAAGGTCTCCTGCGTAACTTCCGAAATGCGATCGGCCAAAAAGCCGTAACCACCCGTCTTAGTAAAGTCTACCATACTTTGACGCCAATTGGGCATTTTCAGGTGTAGGGATGCACATAAATTAGCATCAGAGGAAGCCAACTTCCGGTCATAGTAAGCCTTTTGACCGGCATGCTGGCGCACTTTGGGCTGACGCAGAAATTCCGCCGCCAGGTAGACCAAGGGAGTCAACCAAAATCCCTGCATTGCTGGAGCTTTAGCAAAGCCCGCACTGTCAATTAGCACTAGCTTTTTGACAGCTTCCGGGTAAGAGATGCTAAAATCGATCGCAGCAGCACCTCCCATGGACACTCCTACCAAAATTACTGGCCGATCGATTAAACTTTGCCAGCAAGCATAGAGATGTGCTTTAATAGTTTCTGGGGTAATGCCCGGAATGCGTTCTGTAAAGCCGAAACCTAACAAGTCGATCGCCCAAGTTTCATTTGCAGGGGCCAGTTGGGGGAGAAGGCGGCGGAATTCCAGCACGGAACTGTCAAAACCGTGCAATAATAAAATCGGGGTGCCGCCTTTCCCCTCATGCAGGTAGGCGGTCGGAATTGGCCGAGCGTTCGTGGCGATCGGCTGACACTGGATCCTTTGGGCCAGAGTAATAGAAGTAGACTCAGTCAGTTGCGTGACTTCCGGGGGTAAGAAACTGCTCGACATAAACAAGGGTGGTAACAAATAGATTTGGTCGATCGGGAGGATTTATATGTTAGATTATAAGAGGAATGGATAGCAATGGCCAAGATTCATGGCAACTCGCTAAGTGGAGGTCAAGCACCGATGGTACAGGTACAAGAAGTCATCGCTGAGAGAAAAAGAGAAATAATCTATCCCGATAGTGACGGTCAACCAATGGCTGATAATACCAAACAATTCCGCTGGATTGTGATAATCAAAGAAAACTTGGAAATATTGTTTGCCCCGATCGACGATTTGTTTGTCGCGGGGTATCTATTATGGTATCCGGTTGAGGGAGATAACACAATTCGGCAAGCACCCGATGTGATGGTTGTCTTTGGCAGGCCAAAAGGAGACAGAGGTTCCTACAGACAGTGGGAAGAAGATAACATCGCCCCCCAGGTGGTGTTTGAAATTCTATCTCCGGGCAACCGACTCAAAGAAATGACCAGGAAACTCGGCTTTTACGAACGCTATGGAGTCCAGGAATATTACATCTATGACCCAGAGAGGATGTACTTAGATGGGTTGCAGCGTTCTGGGGAAGCTTAGAAGAGATTGGCCAGATGAATGGTTGGGTTAGTCCCCGGTTGGGAATCAGGTTTGAACTGACATCAAACGGCCTGGAAATTTATCGTCCTGATGGGCGCAAGTTCCTCACTCCCGTTGAACTGGATCGACTCCGCGAACAGGAACACCAACGGGCAGAACGGGAACACCAACGGGCAGAACAGGAACGCCAACGGGCTTTGGAAGCAATTATTCAATTGGAACAGGAACAACGGCGCTATCAAGATTTGATAGCGCGACTGCGCCAACAAGGAATCGATCCCGAACAGCTGTCATAGTTCAGCGGGTGCATTTCATAGCATCTTGGAAAAATAATGCTACAATTTTTAAGCATTATCCTATTAGTCGGTTTTAACCGACTTTAGCCTCGTTCCCTGGCTCCCGCCTGGGAACGCTCTGGTTTGAACCAGAGGCGGGCTGACAGCGAAGACAAATGGTATTACTACGAACTGATGTTATTATACCACAAAAAGCACCATGAATAGGTTAATTTACGAAAATTCAGTTTCCCATCGGGGACATCCGATCGTCCCCTTTGTCTTTGGCATGGCGGACGGTTACTCCATCTACTCCTATAAGCTACTATCCGATCTGGGACATAAAGGTAAATTCCATAAATCGGAAAATCCCGCTGGCATCTATTCCGGTAGCATTGCTAGCTTGATTGAAATTGCTAAAGAACATCTCGATCGCCATACAGATGTCCTCAGTCAGGTAGATGATTTCAAATCTCGATATACCTATCGCCACAATCTGATTATCATCTACCAACAATGCGGCAAATATTTTTACGATCGTTATCCCCCGACAGCTTGAGAAATATTGCCGCCCCCAAGCTGTTCCTATCGGAACAAGAATGTATCAACTGGATCGAACAGGGACTCGATCGCCAGCAAGCAACTTCTACAATAATAGGAAATCAGCATGTTAGAACTTCCCTCTTGCATAAAATCAGGTAATTTATGCTGCCATAATTCCCGAGAAGAAAAAGATTAATTAAGCTTTTCAATGGCAGCATATTTATGTCGCAATAAATCTAAATAAAATTCCGCTTGCTTACAGGTCATTTTTTCGCTGTGAGTAATCTTTTCCTTATCAAACAGCACCCGCCCAAACCGGAATATTCCTTCTTGTTCGGAATGCTTTACTTGCGGCAAACTATTCGGAAAAGGCAAGAACTTTTTCCCGATAGGATAGGGGGTGTGGAAAGAAAACCTGACATCGGGAATGCGATCGGAGGCGACGGCTAAATAATACAGAGAGTAGTAATCTTTAATTTGACGCACTGGTTCCCGGAGTCGGTCGTAAAAGCGATCTGGTTCATCATATTCATCATCAAAGTCCCGATTGTCCCAAATTATTTTATGAGGGCGATCGGGGCGATAAAAACTTAACTGGGCATAAGGAGACCGCACCAAAACTTTCACAATTTCATGCTTCAGTTGATAATATTCCTGTGATTTAGCCCGATACTGGTCAGCATATTTCCTAGCGCGATGAGCCCGGATCTGATATTCCTTCGCCCACCGTGAAACCCAGACACACCAATAAGCTAGCTTCAGCACTGGTGCAGCAGCAGCATCTCGAATTTCCCATTGCGCGCACAGTTCTTGCCAAGTTAAACCAAATTCTAAACGAGCCCGGTTATGTTTTACCTTGGTTTCCTTTGCCTTATATGCTCCTATTTTTCGAGAGCGTTTCAGCAACTGTACGTGAGTGCTGCGCCAAGCCGAAATCTCCTCTGGAGACAGCCGGGCGATCGCCCTCAGATCGAACAGAGAGAAAACCAAATCCCGGCCATGCTTCCTGACAGAATCAGAACCCACCACAGGCAGTTTTCCTTCCGACTCCCAACGCTTGCGTTCCGTTCGGGAACATTGCAAAATATACTCTACATTCAGAGGATGCAGGGCCAAAGCCTGGTTAAACCTCTGGAAAAAACTATCCCATAGTTGGGGATGTTCTAACAGCGTAGCAATCAACCAATCTTTGGTATCCTTACTGGAAACCTTAACCTGGGGAAAACGAGTAGCTGCCTCCTGCAAGAACTCAATTATATCCGCTTTGACAACTTTGCTACCTATATACCAACTTGCGGCCCCCGGAAAATATTCTTGCCCCGTTAGGTGCTGGGCAGCTTGGGCAACTACTTCCTTGATATCCTGCATTTGCTGTTTCTTTGATTGTCAATAATCTGCATTTTTTATTTCAACTCAAAAATGCAATCGCCATGCTAATATGTTAGCATAATATAGATAGCAATTGTGAACTAACTCAACCCATTACCGTGATGAACTCCAACTCCAACAGGATCGAAACCATCAGTTACTCTCAGGTAATAGACCTCAGCCATATTATCGACCCCAACATTCCCCGATGGCCAGGGGATCCCCCCGTTGAATTTGAGTCAGTCGCTGAGTTAAACCAAGATGGTTACTATCTGCGCCGCTTCTCCATGGGAGAACATAGCGGCACTCACATGAATGCACCCAAGAGTTTTTATCCCGATGGTCCCGGAATCGATCGCTATCCCGCCAAATCCCTGGTTGTCCCATCTGTGGCGATCGATATCTGCGATCGCACTGCTGCCAATCCCGATTATGCCTTAACCAAAGATGACATTCTCAGTTGGGAAGCAAAGCACGATCGCATCCCCGTCGGCAGTATTGTCCTATTATACACGGGTTGGCAAAACAAGTGGGGCGATGCACGAGCATTTTTGCAGCAATTTCCCGGATTCGGGACTGAAGCCACCTGCTTTATGCTAGCAGAACGAGGCATTGCCGGAGTTGGAATTGACACCCACGGAGTAGACCCCGCAGTAGACAGCACCTTCTCTATTAATAAGCTGGTACTTCGAGAGCATAAAATTGTCCTGGAAAATTTGACCAACCTCGATCGCCTGCCTCCTACAGGTGCTACATTAGTAATTGGCATTCTCCGTCTCCGGGGGGGTTCGGGAACACCTGTATCAGTATTGGCCTTGATTCCCTAATTTATATTGTACAATTCTGGATACAATCATCAGGCAAACCACTTTCTTTGGCACCATTGACAACATGGTTGACATAGTCCTGACCCAAGGGTAAACCCTCTTCTATCCAGTCAGGTTGGGCAACATAAGTTTCTGCTGTTATCTCATCCCCCACAACCGTGCTGACCTAGACCGTCAGGCGATCGTAATGGTATGGATATTCTTTTAGACGAACCCACCGCCGCCTTCCTTAGCCGATTGGCCGATCGCATTGTCGTGCTAGATAATAGTCCCATTGTCGAAGTGGGCGATCGCGCTCAACTGATGGCCAATGATGGCCTCTATGCGCGGATGTTTCGCTTACAGGCTTCTAGCTACAATCTCCAAGAGAGTATTGCTAATAGCTAACAATTAACCATGAACAGCCAAATCTATTGTTTCCGGGCTAGCTACAAACTGTCAACCCAGTTTGACGAAGGCGCTGTACCTGAATGGCTATCCGTAGGAGTAAATTGGCAGGGATATAGGATCTCCACCGTTCCCTGGATAGCCGACGTGGCCAGGGCCCTGGGTATTATAGAAGTCGAAAATACTCCCCAAGGGTGGATCTCCTACTTGGAAAGCCTGGGACTAAAGGATGTCATCCAAGTTACTTGTGAAGACCTGTTTGAGGATAAGCTTTATTGTTGAGCCACACCCGATTTGGTTTACTACAACACTCTACAGGGTGGATAGCTTGGAGACCAACTCCCTTTTCAACTGGCTATTGTAATACACATAGATTACAAAAATTGAAACTAGCAATTAGCACTAACCGCTTCACAAGCTCCAATACTCACCCAACTGCTGGAACCATCGGCCCAATGTTCCTTTTTCCAGATGGGGGCGTTGTGCTTCAGGGTATCGATCGCGTACTGGCAAGCTGCAAAAGCTTCGGCCCGGTGGGGACAACCCACAGCTACCAGGACGCTAATTTCCCCAAGCTGCAAGCGTCCAGTGCGATGGTGGATCGCCACCCGATTCACATCAGGCCATTGATGACGAATCTGGGCCGCAATGTTACGAAATATCTGAATTGCCATTGGTTCGTAAGCCTGATACTCTAAGGCTACCACGGGCTTACCATCCGTCTGATTCCGTACCGTGCCACTCATCACTACTACCGCCCCGTTGGCTAGATCGTCTGCCAAGGCGTAGACTTCTTCTAAGGACAAGGGGGCAAAAGTAATGGCAAAACTATCTTTTATTTGCGGTTGACTGGGGGCTATGAGCACAATTGTGACTCCTTCAATTCATCGCTGCCATTTTCCAATCATATCTCCAGCAGCTATAATTGGTAAAATGGGCGGTGCCTAGTGCTGCTGCGCGGAATTCAAAATTTCTTTCATGTAGCCGGGCCCCTCGTTCGGGCTACTCCGTCTCCTACCAACGGGCGCAAGACCACACCCCGTTGAGGCTCTGCCTCCTGGCCTCGACGGCGGAGCTCATAGGAGTCCCAGAAATCACAAGCTTACAAGAGGCTCCGCCTCAGATTGCTTGTTCCCAGGGAGACCCTGGGAACGAGAGAAATCTCCCGTGGGATACCCCAGTCGCGGGATCCGGTGCATGACCACATCCATTTGACATCTATGTTTCAATTGGTTTAGGGGCGATCGCCCGATAAATCAAGTCCGCTGGAGATATTATGGCAGCTTATCAAGTGCGTCTGGTGAATGATAAAATTGGTCTCGATTTTTCGCGCAGCGTTCGCGCGATCGAGGTTCCCGAGAACGAGTATATCCTCGACATAGCAGAGGAGGCGGGGATCCGCTTACCCTCTGGATGCAAGCAAGGAGAATGTTCTGCTTGTGTGGCCCAGCTAGTGAGTGGGGAAGTGGATCAAAGGGAACAAAAATTTCTCCGTCCGTCGGAGATAGCAGCAGGATACATTGTTACCGGCGTAGCTTATCCTTTATCTGATTGTACCCTGCTGACTCACCAAGAACAAGTGCTTTATAAATCCTCTCTTTACTTTCAGCAGGATATTCCTCCCGGGAGTTAGTTTAACTCCGCGACAAATGGGGCGATCGCCCGCACAAATTCCGCCGTTGATTCATAAGGTAACACATTTCGACCGGGAATTTTCACCCCGCGACCATTTGGCAAGCATTGCAAATAAGCAGCTATACGTAGATCGGGTGTTTCCGTCTTACCTTCTGGACTAATACTTGATGCCATTTCTCCGACAACTACCAAAGTGGGTTGAGAAATAGCGGCGATCGCGCTTTCGTAGTCCTGTCGCCAAAACCCAGCGAGAAAGGAAAACACGGCATAGCGACTAGCAGGATTTTCTGCACCGGTTTCCAAGGGATCTAACCAGGAACCATCGACTCCGGAGACATCAGCAAACAGTTGGCGTATAGAAAAAGATTCAAGGAATTGCCGACGGCGGGCGTAGCGATAGAAAGCATTACCAAGAGGAGAATCAAATAATAGATTCCAGACCAGTCGTTGCTGCCAAGGGCTTGACTTTTTGGTCATTATCGGCCAACCTGGAGGACCGGCAAACACCAGTCCTCTAATCAAATTAGGTTGGCATTGGGTTAAGGCGATCGCCACTGATAAGAGGGCACCTTGGACGAGGACAATGGCGGGTTTTTGGATGACAGTCTGCAAAAAATGTTGCAACTGAGCTGCCCAATCGGTAGGATCGTAAGCTAGGCGGGGCATATCGCTTTCACCGCATCCTAGTAAGTCCGGATTGTAAATGGGATTGCGATGACCTTGATGATACCATTGGGAGCAGAATCGGCGCCAAAACTGCCCGGATAATCCCACCCCGATGGGATGAATCAACAGTAGGGGAATGCCGGTAGCAGCAATGGGGGCCGTTGGGTAATGGACTTCGTAGGCGCAGCGATAATTCTGCCAAGAGTAAAATTCAGTGTTTCCAGGTTGCATAAAGTAGACTCAGCCAATATAATGTGGATATTTGACAATGATATTTTGCAGCATTCTCCTTCTCGATTTGCCTCATGACCCGCCCGGGGTTTAAACCCCGGGCTAATAGCTCAAGTGGGTTAAAACCAACTGAAAACATTATACCATTTTTTAAACGTTGTGATAGAGAAAAACCTACCCTCTCGTACTCTCTCGTTCCCAGGTAGAACCTGGGAACGGTCTTCTGAGGCTCCTGCCTCTTTATTATCCGTGCTACCGTCAAGTATATCATATATTTTTTAAAATGGTATTATACAGAAAGGGTAAGGTCTACGTTTTACTCTCGTTCCCTGGCTGCTCTCCTCTGCGGGATGCGCTGCCTGGGAACGAGTTATCGAGGATCCGCCTCTAGTTGAGCATGGTGCAAGATATGAGTTTAAACTCATATCTTGCACCTGTTGGAACAAGGAGCCTCTGGTCAAAAAAAGAGGCTAAAATTGCCAGTCTACTTTGGTAGACTAAATTCTTTCTTTACAAGGTAGAGAGTGGGTTTTAACCCACTTTAGCTATTAGCCGTGGGTTTGAACCCTCGCGATGTCGTGGGTAGTGCGATTAGCGCTCCCACGACATCGCGAAGGCGGGCCATGAAGCCAATCGAGAATGGTGCAAGATGTCAGTTGAAACAGACTGAAGACATTGTTATGTTACTATAACACCATCCTAGCTCATGTTTCTTCAAATATTGGTATGATGTACTCATCATATACTATAATAAAGAAACGGTTGGGAAAACCAAGCTCAAAGGACCGGTGCTAGAAAAAAATATGCCTATGGAACCTGTACTGACTCAATTTGGCGTGAAGATGTCCCACCTCAGCGGGGTGCGGGCAATTATGAAAGATATTATCGAAACTTTACAAGCTGGTAAGGGCAGGATTTTATTAATCTGAGTGCGGGCAATCCCGTTATATTACCAGAAGTAGAGCAGTTGTGGCGGGATTGTACGGCAGAACTGCTATCTAGTCGGGAATACGGTGAGGTGGTTGGTCGCTACGGCCTATCTCAAGGATATCAGCCTTTGATTGAAGCTGTCAAGGATGATTTTAACCGGCGCTACGGGTGGCAACTGGGCGATCGCAATATCCTGATTACTCCTGGAAGTCAAGCAATCTATTTTTTTGCGGCGAATGTCTTTGGCGGCTATACTCCCGATCGCACTCTCAAGGAAATTGTGTTACCATTGAGTCCAGATTACACGGGATACGGATCCATTAGCTTGACCCCAGATGTAGTATATGCTTATAAACCAAGGATAGAAATGACATCCCATCGGTTCAAGTATCGCCCGGACTTCAGTCAACTGCAAATTACCGAAAATACCGGTTGCGTTATCTTCTCTCGCCCCTGCAACCCCACGGGAAATGTTTTGACAGATGATGAGGTACACAAAATTGCCGCGATCGCCCATAATGTGCCGGTATTCATAGACTCGGCCTATGGCCCGCCCTATCCGGCCCTGAATTTCACGGACATGACGCCAGTATTTGGAGATAATATCGTCCATTGTCTGAGTTTATCAAAGGCGGGACTGCCAGGAGAACGGATTGGTGTGGCGATCGGACCGTCGAAACTGCTGGGAGTGTTGGAGTCATTTCAGACAAATTTGTGCATTCATTCCTCCCGCTACGGACAGGCGATCGCGGCCTTGGCGATTAAGTCAGGTAAACTCGGGAAGATATCAGATGAGGTAATAGGTCCATTTTACCAGAAAAAGTTCGAGATTGTCGAATCGACATTGGATGAAGTAATGCCCAAAGAATTACCCTGGTTCCTGCATCGGGGGGAAGGGGCAATATTTGCCTGGTTGTGGTTGCAAGATTTACCAATGACTGATTGGGAATTTTACGAAAAGCTGAAGCAAGTAGGAGTGATAGTAGTGCCGGGGAGTCCATTTTTCCCAGGTTTGCGGTCAGAATGGCAACACAAGCAAGAGTGCATGAGAATTAGCTTGACGGCGACGAATGAGGAAATTGTCATGGGAATGTATCGCTTGGCAAAAGTCGTCGAACAGGTGTATAATAATAAAGGTTCGTAGTAAGGACTTTAGTCCTTATCTCCCTAACTCGCGGAGGAGGACTAAAGTCCTCACTACAAACGGCGGAGGAGGACTAAAGTCCTCACTACAAACGGCGGAGGAGGACTAAAGTCCTCACTACAAACGGAATAGAAAAATGAGCAATGAAGAATGGATAGAAATTGGTACAATAGTTGCGCCCCACGCCCTTGGTGGAGAAGTGCGCGTTTATCCTAATACTGACTTTCCCGAACGGTTTCTCGAACCCGGAACGAGATGGCTACAAAAAGGCGATCGCTCACCAGAACCGGTAGAATTGCTGGGGGGACGCTATATTCCGGGGAAGGGTTTATATGTGGTAGAATTGGCAGGGATAGAATATCGGGACCAAGCAGAAGCTTTGCGAGATGCTAAACTGTTGGTGCCAGATAGCGATCGCCCCCGGCTGGAAGAGGACGAATATCACGTGAGAGACTTCCTGAAACTGGAAGTATTTAACCAACTGACAGGAGAGGCGATCGGGGTTGTAGTAGATATAATACCAGCGGGGAACGATCTGCTAGAAGTGCAGTTGCACAAACAACCAGAACTGCCGTCGGAGAAGTCAAATGCCCCCATTCCGAATAGAAAGAGTAAAATTAGAAAAAAGCAGCCAAGGAAACCAGTTACGGTTTTGATTCCCTTTGTCAAGGAAATTGTGCCAGTGGTAGACTTGGAAAATCGGAGAATGGAGATAGCGCCTCCTCCAGGTTTGCTATAATTCTGTTATGCTCGATCGAACAGGAACGACTTGAAGTATGAGTCAACAAAGATATTTGGTACGGGCGATCGGGGGAATCATAAAAAAGAGGCGATCGCATTCCACACAATTACCCACAGACATATGGGAGATCGCCAGTTGGGAAGAGTATATAGAGTTGATTAACGATCGGGCTTATGAACAGGCGAGTGGTTATTATTACAAAGGACGGATGCCGATCGCCTCCATGCCTACAGGATACGATCGTTCGTGCGATAAAGGCATTCCTCTCAATGGGCGCCTGTAGCTTTCGTCAGGTTGGGGTGCTGGAATGTCAGCCGGATGTTTCTTATTATTGGCGAACTTGCCCAAATAGTTCCAAGAGGGACTTTTGAAAAGCTTTATTTCCAAGTGGATGATTCTGAATCCTTGCAGTGTACTTTGTCAACAGTCGAGATTTGAATGGTAAAAGTAGGGTGGGCACCGCCCACCAATGCGCAACAGACTGCGGGGAGGTTTCACCAGCAATTAAGAAACCCGGTATGGAATAAAAACCAGGTTTCTTAATTCATCCCCCACCGCAAGCGCGATCGCCTGACATTCTGTTAACAATATCATCTTTGAATGTGGTCCAGATGGCTTTGCTGCTGGAGAAAGGGTGCGATCGGCCCATAAATACCCGATCGAAATCCCATACAGCAGGAGGAAGCAAGATCCGCTGATATAGCTGAGGCAAAAGTTCTAGCTGTTCGATAATAGCTAGAGAAATGAGCGGACTGCTATCGGCGATAATGGCAGCATTAGTCATCACGTAATTCGTCAGCTATTTGGTCATCGTCTAGGTTGATTACCGGGATTTTCATTCGTCCGAGTTCAAACATAAATTGGATTTTGTTCATGTGACAAAATTCAGCGGCCTTGCCTAGAGACAACCGCCGTAACTCATACAGTTTGACTGCCAGCAAGAAGACCAGTTCTGATCAGAAAATCTTGCGGTGATTTGCCCGAGGTAATGAGTAAGGAGTCCGGGTAGGAAATAGACATATCAGGCATAGTTGTCTGAGGTAGTTAACGGTAATGTGAACTTAGGATCGCTTTACCATACATTATACTTACATCTTGCGCCGATCGCCATAACCCCTGGCGGGCCATGAGGCTAATCTCCAATGGCGCAAGCGCGATCGCCCTATGGAAACAAGTCCCGCACCCTCAAGGAACCCGCAGTCCGATCGCCGATCGCCACCTCAACTGCATCGGACAGGCTGTAATCTTGGCGCTGCTGATAAAGTGGCCCTGACGGAAGCTCAACCGGTTGGGAATAAACTTCAAGTTGCCTTTCCACAAGATTAACAATCCAATAAACCGGTATTCCCGCCCGCCCATAGAGGCGTTGTTTCAAAGTGCGATCGCGTTCCCGGGTAGAGTCAGCAACTTCCACCACTAAACTTAAGTCTCGCGCACCCGGATGGCGATCGAGATAATCGCGGGTATCGCCTCGCACGATCGCAATATCTGGTTCCGGCTCGCTATCATCTAGTGTAATGGGTTCTTGCGAGTCTACGTACCAGCCGTCAGGAGAGATCGCCTCCAGAGCATTTCGAGTTAGCTTAGTAGCAGCGCGATGTTGAGGATTTTTGGGCATTTTCGGAATTAACCAACCTGACAGCAGTTCGATCGCATCATCGTCGGAGAGGATACCCGATCGAATCATTTGATGATACTGCTCGACCGTTAAGCGCCAAACAGGTTCAGTAGGTACAGCCAGAGGTTGGCTCTTAATTTGCCGATCTGTTTTAGTAGAGACAGACAATTCTTTTCTCCTGTCATAGCTTATCCCATCCTAGCACATTCCCTCTGAGCACGCAACCCAATATTTCGGCAAGCGATCGAAAATTATTCATACCCAGAAACCGGGGTTCTCGGAGAAACCGGGTTTCTTAGACTTGACAATATCCATCCATGCTAGCTATAATCTACAATAGAAGCAATAGTTCAGATAGTGAAGAGGTCGAGATGACAAAAACCGCTACTCATAATGTGCTATTGGCACCGGAACAATATGAAACCCTCGCCCAGCTAGCCAGTCAAGAAGGTCGCAGCATTTCCGATCTAGCACAAGAAATGGTGCGCTTAGGGCTAGAAACTCGGGAAAAGCAAAAACAGCACAACTTGGAAATCCTCGATAGTTTAACCCTTCTCCGGGAAGAAATATACCAAACCCACGGTATGTTTCCAGGCGATCTAGTTGCCCAAGTCCGGGCCGAACGGGAAAAACAAATTGACAGAGTAATGAGAGGTGAAGCATGAAATTCGTGTCCGACTCGAATCTGATCGTAGCGCTAGTAATACCAGTTCCCTATACGGCAGCAGCTACCCGCAAGATGCAACAATGGCAAAATACGAATGTTGAACTTGTGGTGCCCACTTTATGGGCTTATGAGGTAGTTTCCAGCCTCCGCAAGGCCGTTGCTATCAGTGGACTTTCTGCTGACAGAGTGGCTGCTGGTCTCCAGTATATCCTATCTTTGAACATTCGCCAAGTACCGCCCACGCCTGCACTTCACCAACAAGCGCTTATTTGGGCAGGGAGACTCAATCAGATCGTCGCCTATGATGCTGCCTACCTTGCCTTAGCTGAGGAAGAAGACGCAGAATTTTGGACAGCAGATCGGCGAATTGCTGATGCTGCCAGAAACCTCAATATTTCCTGGGTACACCATATTGAAGAAGCTTGATATCTGGGCAAAGTTTACCCGCAAAAGCAGGTAGCGATGAGTATCAGTATGACCCAGAAACCAGGTATGCGAGGAGGGGGTCGTTTCCTCTTCACCCACCCGGTCGTTCGCCAGCAGGCAACGACATGGGTGGGCGAAGAGGAAACGAAAGTCTCTGGAAACGATAGGAGCGTGGGCTAAGTTCTAGTAGCCGGACCTCTCGTTCCCACGGCTCTGCCGCCGTCTTCCGCATGCTCTTGTCCTGAAGGACATGCGCCATCGGCATGCATCACCAAGCCTTGGCAGCCTGAGGAATTTAAGGCGGCGTTGCACAATTACGGGATGATGGGCATAGTTGCAGAAGTCTTAAACCTAGACTACAAGCCAGTTTAAGTTATGTGCATGCGTAGGCATCATCCCCAAAATGTGCAACGCCTTTAAGGCTGTGATTCAAGAAGCACTGGAAAAATACCTGGCCGCCAAACCCCCGGGTAGCGACTACCATGTCGTGTCCGAGAGCACCCACCCTGTCGTGTCGCTCCCGCGCACGACATGGGTGGGTGTCTCTGGACACGAGTCAGTTGTTAGTTGTCAGTTGTCAGGATCGCGGTACTCGATGTGCTCTGCGCGCTCGATGTCCCCGAGGACATCGTATTCGCACTACGCATCGCACATCGCCTCGTCACTCGGCCCTGGTAGGTGCTCACTGATAACTGCTCACAGGTCACTGGTCAGCAGTGCAGTCTGCTCATACCCGGTTTGGCCTCCGGAGTTGGCGGCGATGTCTCCTGTGTGCCGTATGTCCCCTGGGACAAGAGCAAGGAGCAGAGATATCGAAGATCCCCCGATCGATTTTGAGTTGCGTGGCCGTTTTGCCCTTAACTCCGGCCCCAGGACTGGCAGCATTAGATCGAGTCTGCAAGCAGACTTCCTGTCCAGAGGCGGGAACACCACCAAAAGGCGACTTTGGTGCAATTTCCGGGTTTTGGCACTCCAGATGCCACTGGACATGCTCCCATAATTCATCCTTCTTATTGACCTTGATTTTAATCATTACCCTGCTTACCTTGACACCAGGGTTGTCAGTTGTCAATGCCAGAATTTTGAATTGTCAGTTGTCAGTAGATCGGATTTGATCGAGATATAATAGAGAAAAAAAAGGTGCGGGGAAAGAGGCTCTCAGCAGGAGGAAAAGGAAATGGAAACATCGGATGTAACCCACTTGGAAAAAGTAAGTGTGGTAGAGGCTTCACGGGACACAAGAGAATTGCGTAGGGCGGGCGTCTCGCCTGCCAGCGCAGAAAATGATGCCTATGGGGGTAAGGGAAAACTATCGCTGGCGCGTAGGCTCCTGTGGATGGTCCCATTAGTAGCAGTGGTGTTAGGAGTAGGGGCGATCGCCTCCCACCGCCTGAAAAATCAGCCAGCACAGATAGAGGCAAGTGCGGCGGCCACGGTGGCGAAACTACCAGTGCGGGCAGCGCGGGCGCAAATAGCCCCGATCCAAGCTTGGGTATTCAGCGACGGTTTTGTGGAGGCGGTGCTCCGCAAGCATCTCACTTTTGAGGCAGAAGGGACGATCGTCTATGTGAAGAAGGTAAATGGCCGCGAGCTGCGAACGGGGGATTTTGTGAGAAAAGGGGACCTGCTAGCCCAGGTAGACCCTCGCAAACTGGCTTCGGATGTGACGGTGGCCCAGGCCCTGCGGCAGGATGCCCAGCAGCGGTTGAGTACGGCCCTGGCTTCTTTAAGGCAGTCGGAGTCGGCGGTGAGTCAGGCCCAAGCTGAAAAAGCAAGAGCGGAAGCTTCTTTAGCGTCTGCCCAAGCGGACTTGAAAAGAGCTGAAGCTAATCGCGATTTCGCCCAGACCGATGTTAACCGCTACCAGAAACTTTGGGAAGACGGCGTCGTATCGAAGAGCGAGCGGGACACCAGAGAAACCCAGTTTGCGGAAGCTCAAGCGGCGGTTGAAGCTGCACGAGCGCAGGTGAAAGCGGCAGATGCAGGAATAAGGGCAGCGTCGAGCGCTGTCTCTTCAGCTCAGGCGGCAGTCTTATCCCAAAAGGCCCAGGTGGAATCAGCGCAGTCGGGAATTAAATCGGCGATCGCCTCCCTGAACAAAACCCAAGTCATCCTGGAAGACACGGAGATAGTCGCCCCTTTTGACGGCATTATCGCCCATCTCAACATCAAAGAAGGGACTATTGGACGCCCCAGCGGATCAATGCCATAGGTGACTATCAGCAGATAGTAGAGTCCGTGCCGATAATTGCGATCGACCCGAGTGAGTTTGAGGTAAATGTAGAATTGCCAGTTTTCAGTGGTGCTGGGGTCAGAACGGGTCAACGCGCTTTCATTATTGCCAATGAACGGCTGCACAACCCTGATGCTATGACTGGCTCAGATCTGATTAATTTGGCTAGTGCTGAGGGGATTGTGTTCTCTGTCAGTCCTTCGGTAACTCCAGGAGAACGGGCGATCGAGATAAAAATCAGGGTAAATAAAGGCGCCCAAAACCTGAAGAATGGGGCTCGCGTTTCTACTTGGATCGCCGTAGCAGAAAAGCCGAACGCTACAACGGCTCCTTTCAGGGCTTTTCTCTGGAGGGACCAAGTACCACATGTTTTCGTAGTTAATCAACAAGAGGGAATAGTAGAACAGCGCCAGATTAAACCGGGCATTCGTGGGAACTCCCAACGGGAAATAATCGATGGCGTTCAACCAGGCGAACTGGTTGTGATTGAGGGAAAAAATCGTCTCGTGGATGGAACACCAGTGGAGGTGATTGAAATAGTTGAATAGGCGAACTTAGCAAGATTAATCTTCATTGAGAATCTGGAGCGCATCCCGTAGATGAGAGCAGTGCCAAGTTATCCTGAAAAACGACCTTAGTATAAAGGCGGAAACGCTTGCGGAGAATGGCTGACAGCTCGTATAAGCCAGCTATTGGCCTCTTATGGTCGCTCACCAGATGAAACCAGCTGATGACAAGCAGTTATCCAATCGCGCAGCAGTGAAGCGTGCGACGTCGAATCGCTATAATTTCGCACTGTCCATATGAACAATTAGCAATGAATATTTAGCCATGAACAATTATAGCGTTTCTCAAGCTAGTGATATCCACAGAGGAGAACCCCCAACCCCCCTTAGAAAAGGGAGCTATTCATTCGTCCCCCCTTCTAAGGGGGATTTAATAGTAGCGTAGCTTGTACCTCACGTAAGAGTGAAAACCGCTATACAAGACATCGGACAGTATTTCAAGAGCAAGGGTATAAAGGGAGTTTCGGACTCCGAGATCGCCCCACTCACGAACGCTAGAATGCGGGTTGCAGCAGTCATTATAAAATTGTCCGGACTGTTGCAATAGGCGAAGGACAATAAGCAATGAACAATTAGCAATGAACAATGAACGAAGAACATGATGTTCCAGATGTAAGCAAAGCATCCCCGATCGCCAAGTTCTTTTTACTGAATACGGTTTTTGCCATTCTCATGTGCGTCCTACTGGTAATTGGAGGGCTGATCGGGGCGGCGACAATGGTGAAAGAAGGCAACCCTGATATAGATCAAGCCTTCGCTAGCGTGACGACTATTTGGCCAGGTGCAGATCCAGAAACGATCGAAAACCAGGTCACGGACAAGCTAGAGAAAGAACTCAAATCCCTCAAGGGACTCAAAAAACTCAGCAGCGCTTCCTTCGATGGCAGTTCGCTCATTATTATCGAATTCCGCGCCGAAGCACCTGTGGCAGAGTCGATCGCCCTGGTGAGAGCAGAAGTAGATGAAGGCGCAGCAGAGTTAGATTTGCCCTCGGACGCCTCTCAGCCCAAAGTCGAGCAAATCTCCGCCCAAGATACCCCCGTACTCAGCCTGGGCCTGTTTGGCAATATCGACCAGGCAGTCCTGAGTCGCGCTGCGGAAGACATCGAAGAACTGTTAGAAAAAGTCCCCAACGTCAGAAAGGTTGACCTGATTGGCGATCGCAAAGAGGTGATCCACGTGCAGCTGCTGCCCGATCGCCTCCTGACTCTCAATATTTCTCCTACTCAGGTGAGAGATGCGATCGCTGGTGGCAACCGAGACCTGCCCTGGGATGAGATAGAGAGCGACGAAATAGGTACCCAGGTGCGTTATTACGGTCGGTTTAGAACCGAAGCAGACCTGCGCAGTTTACCAGTCACCCGCCTGGGGGGGAGGGAAGGAAGGGTGGTGTATCTGTCAGAAGTAGCAGAAGTGCGTCGCGATCTGGAACGAGAAAAGACTCGCGCTTTTATTAGTGGTAAAGGAGAAGAGTTTGAACCGGTAATTAGCGTGGATGTAGTCAAGGTACCGAGTTCGGACACAATTAAAGTGATTAATGATTGCCTAGGGGCGATCGAGCAGGCCAGACAAAATCCCTCAATCTGGCCCTACGGGATGGAATACAAGATCGTCAGCACGGATGCAGATATTATCAACCAGCAACTGCAGAATCTATTCAAGAATGCTTGGCAAGGAATCCTGGCAGTTTTTATCGTATTATTGTTAGCCCTCAGCTGGCGCGAAGCCATCATCGCTGGGTTGTCTATTCCCCTCACCTTTATGGGGGCGATCGCCGTCCTTTGGCTATTCGGCAACACCCTGAACCAGATGGTGCAAGTCGGTCTGATCCTCTCCCTGGGACTCCTAGTAGATGTATTCATCCTGATGATGGAAGGGATGCACGAGGGGATTTTCGTTGAAGGTCTGCCTTTCGAGCAAGCTGCCTTGAAAACTTTTAAAACCTACGCAGTGCCAGCATTGTCCGGTCAGCTAACCACGATCCTGGCAATGGCACCATTGATGGCAATTAGCGGCACCCTGGGCAAATTTATCCGCTTGATTCCCATTAGTGCGATTACTTGCTTGCTGGTCAGCTACGCGATCGCCCTCTTAGTAGATATCCCTCTCTCCCGCTACCTCCTCGCTAATGTCAAAGGCGGCGCGAAAAAGACTTTCATTGACAAACTTACAGAAGTCGCTTCCGAGAAGTTTCTGCATTGGAGTTTGCGATCGACTGTCCGCAACAAAACTACTGCCCGCCTTTGGACTATGGGGACGATCGCCCTATTTGTCTGCGCCACTATTCTGGTGGGAAACGTACCAGGGACTCTGTTTCCCGACTCCGACGAACTCAAATTGAGCATCAACATCGAAATGCCCCCCACTACTACCCTCGACAGTTCCCAGATCCTAGCAGATGAAGTGGGAGAAATTCTGCGCAGCAAGGATTACTTGGAGACGGTAGTCAAATTCGTCGGTCAGCGGAGTAACCTAGTAGGAGAAAGCGGCATCAAACCCAGCACGGGCAATTACCTAGTGGGCTTTTCGGTGATGTTTGTACCTCAAGCAGACCGCGAAAAATTGTCATTTGAATATATCGACCCGCTGCGGTCCGAGTTAACCCAGGCATTACGCAACTATCCAGGGACATCTCTCGTGGTAAATTCCCAGGGTACAGGAGAAGAGGGAGACCCGATCGCCATTGAGATCGCGGGCAGCGACATGGACGAGTTGCGCCGCATTTCTGGGAACGTGCAGCTAGCTTTGCGACAGATTCCGGGAACAGCAGATGTTCGCGACGACTTAGGTCCGGAACGAGCGGACGTGAAACTCCTTCCCCGCCGGGAAGCGATGAATTTCTATGGCATTACTCCAGAAGATTTCGCCCTCCAGGGGCGCTACCTGATGACTGATAACGATATCGGCGATTTCCCGATCGGGGGCGGTGAAGAAGACCTAGACATTCACCTCAGTACGAGATGGCAGTCCCGTGGTGGAGCAGTTGGCGGACCCACCCGCATAGACGAACTGGTAACGATGAGTTTCTTCTCCCCAGACGAGGCAATTGCCGCTACCCAAGTAATCGATATCGTGTCCGGTCGGGCACCTTTGTCAATTACCCACCAAGATGCTCAGCGCACGGTCACCGTTTTGGCGAAGACCAAAGATCGCACAGTCGGGGAGATATTAGCAGATTTGGAACCGCAGCTACAGGAAATGCAGCGCCGCTGGCCCGGAGGCTATGACTACAAATTCGGCGGAGAAGCGGAAAGCCAAAGCGAGACTTTTGGATCGGCGGGACGGATGGCATATGTTGCGCTGTTCCTAGTCTTTGCCGTCCTAGTGATTCAGTTTGGCTCTTTCACCCAGCCCTTTATTATTATGCTGGCTATTCCCTTCGCTTTGATCGGCACTTTTGGCGGCTTCTTTCTGTTATGGATCCCGATATCTTTCCCGGCCGTAATTGGGATTATCGCTCTGACGGGAATAGTCGTCAATGACTCGATCGTCATAGTAGAAACGATGAATTCTCATCGCCGACGGGGCATGAACCGGCGTGAAGCCGCTGCACGTGGGGCAAGCGATCGCCTGCGTCCTGTCCTGACTACCAGTATTACCACGATCGCGGGTGTGCTTCCCTTGGGCCTGAGCGATCCGGTCTGGTTTCCCCTCTGCATGGCGATCGCCTTTGGCTTGATGGCCTCAACTGCGATCTCTCTTTTAGTCGTGCCCTGTTTGTATCTCCAATTGACTCCCGCGTCACCAGGGGTCGCCAGGTAACGAGGCTAATTGTCGTTCGCTAATCGTTAATTGCTAATTATTATTCTTAATATTGATTAGCAATTAGCGATACCAATCGCTCTATTTCCGACTCTAAGGTAAAATAATGAACGCAAGCACGCACGCAGTCTGGAGCGCGAATTGTCCGTACCATGATGTTCTTTCTCTCCAAAAAATGAACCATCTGGGAATGCTTTTTATTAGCTAGCTGAAAGGAAACTAAACCCGCTTCGGGAAGAGATTCCCGCAAGCATATCACCCCTTCTAATTTGGTCAACTTTTCCCAAAGAACTGCACTTAATTCACATATGCGTTCATATCGTTCTTGGGCCGTTCCCCAGGCAGAATGGAGGCCGATAGCCTCGCGCAACCCGGCATACAAGGGATAAGCAGATGTGGCAATTTCATACCGGCCTCCATCGGGTTTCCATCCTACGGGATGGCCAGCATTATCCGTGACTATGCCCCGCCAACCAATAAAGGTGGGATGCAAATCTTCTCTCGCCTCCTGACTGACATATAAACCACCCACGCCTTCTGGTCCGCACCACCATTTATGACCCGTAAAGGCATAGAAGTCAACCCCTCATCAATTAAATTTAAGGGCAAAATCCCCACAGACTGGGCCGCATCTACTAAAATCTTGACATTACTATTAACTGATTTGCAAGCTTTAACAATCTCAGCTAGAGGTAATACTTGACCCGTATTCCAGAGGATATGACTGAGTATTACCAGTCGGGTAGTAGGTTGCACCGCACTAGCAATTACTTCTATCGGGTTGCCCTGATTTAAGGTTGCCATCACCCCACAGGTAGAAACTTCCACATCAAACCGCTTGCTAATTTCCTTAGCAGTGGCGACGATACCTGGATGTTCGCAGTCCGTTAGTAACATGCGATCGCCCCCCCGCCAGTCCATTCCCCACATGGCAATATTACAACCGACGGTCACATCTTCCGTCAGGGTAATCGTTGCTGTTGGTACCTTCAATTCACTGGCGATCGCCTCTTTGGTTCTCAATGCCGAAGACTCCTGCAAGTCATTCACCTGGCCTGAAAATGGTCCCAGATATTGGATCAGGTGATAGAACTCGGCGATCGCCTCTATTGCCCTTTGCGGCATTGGTCCTTGTCCGCCATAATTAAAATATGCCTTATCTATCAGCCCCGAAACTCTTCTCGATGGCTTATCGTTTTTCCCGTCCCACCACTTGTCATAATTTTAACGCTCCTTCTATGCTACCATCATCTTGCACTCTTTCAACATTTTTGCTATTGATTGCTTTGACTACCATATCACCCTTTGGATCTGCCGTCAACTCACATCTACCGAATTTATAAGCTGTCGCGCACGCTTCGCTAATAGCATATAATTAATTTAGTAAGGGAGGTGATTTATGCCAATCAAGAACTATTTTACATTAGAGCATAAAACCAATTTGCAACATCAGTTTAAAAATACCGAGCGTTCGAGAGCGAATTTTGATAATATTATTACATAATGATAATAGGACTCAACAGGAAATAGCAGATTTACTAGGATGTTCATTGCGTAAAGTAGCTTATTGTCCATGGCGATCCAGATAACTTGGACAGTTTTAAGGATCTAAGAATGGAAGGAAACTATCGTAAAGCGACTGAGCAATATATTAATTTGTTGCTTGAAGTTATAGAAAAGGAGCCTGAATAACTTGGGTATTAATTTGGTAATTGGACCGCTGCTCGACTACGCTGCGCTACACATTTAGAACAAGAAACCGGTATTAGTTTGAGTTCAAGTCAAATTAGGAGAATCTTAAAAGCTAAAAAGTACGTATAACTTTGGCTAAATATAGCTTAGAAGATCGGCAGGCTCCGGAAAAACGTAAACTGTTTAAGGCTAAACTAACAGAGGATTTAAGAATTACGGCTCTTCGGTACTTTGGTTGCTAAACTATTGCTAATCTTGAAAAGCTAATAAACATCTTAGCTCAAAATTTTCTATGTTACGAAAACCAAATCCGCACCGTTTAACTAACTTAATTTTTTGGTTAATCCCTTCGACAATGCCATTAGTTGTTTTTTGCTCAAAATCTGCTGTTATCTCCACTAACCAGCGACGGATTGTTCCTTGACTTTTTGGAAATAAATCTGCTGATTGTTTCAACCATAGGCAAATATTTAATGAGATGTGAATAATTGTGGTGAAGTTTGTGACTCATTTGACCGCAATGAGGGCAAGCTACTTCAGAAGTTAAACTAGCTACGGAGAGGATTATTCCTAAAGATGGATCTTGTATGAAATGAGTAACTTTAACATCTGGAATGTTCAGAAAATCTGTTAGTAGAGTAGTTTGAGTTGTCCTCATGATGATTTTACCTCAATTTTTACTTTTTCCTCAATTTCAGTAAAGCATAAAAAATGCCATAAGTCAAGTACAGCAATATGTTTACTCCTCAAGGATAACAATTTTAGTTTAATTTAACGAGTATTTATTTGATAGTTTAGCAACTCAGGTACCGAAGAGCCAGAATTACTAAAGAATCCCCAGAGCCTCTCCATATCTGGTTTGGGGACGAAAGTGGTTTTATTTTAAGGGTGATAAGACGAAAAAATGGACGTTACCAGGCAGAGCCGTGGGAACGAGGGGTAAAGTAACTGGCAGAAGAAAAAAAGGAAGAATTAATGTCATGGGAGCTTTACGGTTCTCCGACAAAAAAAGAATTGTCGAGTTTCTGCCAAAGAGTGATGGAGATAATTTTTATATAGTGTTAAAAAGTTTTTATGAAGAATTCAAACATGAATGGGCAGGAGAGAATAATAAAATTGAAGAGTTTGATATGCTTGGACAGATTTTTCTGAAGTAGATTGTTATCATTTTAGATAATGCTAGCCGGCATAAGAAAAAAGAGAGCGTTGAAAAGATTGAAGCCGAAATGCCCAATATAGTTGGGAATTTTTACCTGAATACAGCCCCGACTATAACTTAATCGAACTCGTGTGGCATGTAGAGTTCTCGGGTCGCGATACTTGCGAATTTCCTCTACCAGGGATGCCCATCCATTTCTGGCATCTGCATAATATCTACAATCGCCAGGTCGAAATGAGCGTCTCGACCAATCAAATCCGATCGCCTCGTGCACTATCTCGGAACTCCTTCATCAATCAGGTATGCCAGATCCAGTTGCTTTTCTGATGCCTTCTGGGCTACCAAATCTAGGCAGTCATCAATGCACTCGCGCAGATCGAAACCATCCCCAACTTCGAGATCCAGCAAGCCTGCCTCTATCTTGGAGAAGTCGAGGATATCGTCTTTGCGGATAGTTTGCACGTACTCCCGCTGCTCTTCATCCAGTTGACTGTCTAATAGCAATTCTGTCATACCCATCACACGCTTCGCTGTTCATGGGCGTATTGATTTCGTGGCTCATCACCCCGCGTTACCTGGCGGGAGCCAGGTAACGCGGATCAGATTTGATCCGAGTGGCCGATTGGGCTTCGATCGGGGCCAGGTCGATCGCGATGTTTTTCCGCTCTAGCTCCCTCAGCAGTTCGTTCCTCTGTGCGTCCGCTGGGCAGGCTTGGGCGTTTTCATTTTCTGACCCAGTTCCCGGACAGCGGGACGGAAGATAAATATTCCTTCTGCCAACAGCAGTCCCTCGGGTAGCGTAGGGGTCCCGGAGCGTGCACAGCAAGGCTAGTTGAAGTCTGATATCGTCATGCACGAGTGACACAATCACGGGATTTAAGCTAATCTAAAGGCATGCTGCTTGATGCTCGACTGCTGCTATTTTACCAACGCTGTAACCGGCGTGCTTTTCTCGATGTTTATGAAGACCCATCGAGACAAGACCAAGCCAGTGACTATCTGCACAAACTGATGCGCGATAGTTGGGAGCACCACCAAACTGTTCTCAATGAGTGGAATTATCACCAAATCAAGTATATCCGTGAAGATTGGCAAGCTGGAGCTGATGCAACAAGGGAGTTAATGCTTCAAGGGGTTGACTGCATTCACAAAGGAGTGCTCTTATACCCTGACGATCGGGGAGTGACCCTGCTGAGTAGGCCAGACTTGCTGGTAAAATGCTCTACTTCCACCGTTCCGGAAAAATCGGACTTGGGTGCTTGGAGTTACATCCCTCACCAAATCAAACTGGGTAAGCGTCCGAAGCTGGATTATCAGATTGTAGCAGCGTTTCATGCCTGGGTGTTGGCACAAGTGCAAGGTTTGATGCCGGAAACTTCAATCCTTATTCTACGAGGTAGAAGTGACTATCAGGTAAATCTGGCAAAACTGCAGGATCGGTTTCTCCAGACCCTCAACGCCTGTATCCAGATGTTATTGTCCCGGACAGAACCAGAGGTGTTTATCTCCCGCCAGCGCTGCAATCTCTGTCGCTGGTATAGCAGCTGCTATGCAACTGCTAAGTCTGAACTTCATTTGTCCCTGTTGGCTGGAGTGAGTCAATCGCGCTATGATGATTTGCAAACTCTGGGGCTGACGACTACCGAATCGCTTTCGGCTGTAGATCCGGCGGTGCTGGAACCGGTGTGGTCCAGGCCGATCGCTCAGCAGTTAGTGCTGCAAGCGAAATCAACTCTTACGGGGAAGGCCCTGGTCAAGTCCGACTTGACCTTGTTGCCAGTAGCCCCAGTAGAAATATACTTTGATATAGAGGCAGAACCACAGCTGCATCTGGATTATTTGCTGGGGCTGTTGGTGGTCGATCGCTCTTCGGGAACAGACCGGTTTTATCCATTGCTAGCAGAACAACCGGCTGATGAGCAGTTAATTTGGGAACAGTTTCTTGAGTTAGTCTGGCGCTACCCGTCCGCTCCCATTTTCCATTTCTGCGATTATGAAGTCAAGACCGTGAGGCGGTTAGCAAGGCGCTATCAGACAGCAGCACCCCAGTGGGAACCCCTAATCACAAGGTTGGAGGACGTACATCAGTTAGTCACTCAAGGGGCGATCCTACCGGTGGAAAGCTACTCCCTGAAGTCGATCGCCCGTTGGGTAGGGTTTGAGTGGCGGGACTCCGATGCCAGTGGCGCCCAGAGTCTATACTGGTACGACCAGTGGCAGAAAACGGGCGATCGGGCTTTCTGTGAGGCGATCGTTCGCTACAATGAAGATGACTGTCGGGCCACCCAGCGGGTAAAAGACTGGTTATGGACTTTCCTGAGAGAGAAACGGACTGATACGCTTGCCGACTATAACCAAGTCTCGCTCAATCCCGCTGAGTTGGGCAATTCGGGGGAAATAGCCCCAGCGTTGGAAGTTAAACTTGGAGAAGAGCCGCAAACTGGGCTGATTATGGGCGAAAATCAAGGCAACTAAGGTATTCAGACCCAGTGCGGGACCGGTGCTAATTGCCTGGGAGAGCAGTTTATGTCCCAGACCACGGCGTTGAAAGCTAGGGTCAAGATAAATGCTAATCTCAGCAGTGGCATCATAGGCAGCACGGCCAGAGAAGAAGGATTGAAAACTCAGCCACCCAGCAATGTTACCCTCTAGTTCTATCACCCACAGGGGCGAGTGGTAGGAGAATGGTCCGAGTACCAGGCCATGCGGTCTTTAACGGACACCGGTTCTAGGTCAGCAGTAGCCAGTCGTCCGGGAATGGCGCAATTATAGATCTCGACAATTCTCGGCAGGTCAGCTTCACAGGCATCGCGGATAAACATAAATGGCTAAAAGTCTTATATCTTCAGGGTTCCAGAGCATTTTCAAATAAAATTTGAAATTTTTGGGAAAAAAGGGTTGACAAACGCCAGGTTGATATAGCAGAATAGAGAAGGTTACGAAATTGGGACTGTAGTTCAATTGGTTAGAGCACCGCCCTGTCACGGCGGAAGTTGCGGGTTCGAGCCCCGTCAGTCCCGTTCCCAGCAGAGATAGCGTAGAACTGGCGTCCCGCCTGTCCGTCTACCGTTCCGGAAAAATCGGCGTAGGACTTGTCCCGCTTGTCCGGAGGTTTGTATGGCGAGGTTTGGGACCAGAAAAATTATGTTGAAAACCTCAATGGCGAGGTTTGGAACCGGAAAATCCATGTTGAAAACCTCAATGGCGAGGTTTGGAACCGGAAAATCCATGTTGAAAACCTCAATAGCGAGGTCCGGAGGCGGAAAAATCATGTTGAAAACCTCAATGGCGAGGTCCGGAGAGCGTAGGGCGGGCGGATCGCCTGCCAGCGTAGGAAAGCACTAAAGTGCTTACTACAAACCCGCAAGCACTAAAGTGCTTACTACGAACCCGCAAGCACTTTAGTGCTTACTACGAACCCGCAAGCACTTTAGTGCTTACTACGAACCCGCAAGCACTTTAGTGGGCTGGCAATGGTTTCACCTGCCGTATCCCACCGATTGCCAGACTGTTTCCATTTTCCTAACCGCTATGACCCCGATCGCTTTACTCCCGAACGGGCAGAAGACCGCAAATCTCCCTATACACTCATCGGTTTTGGTGGCGGCAGACATCGTTGCATCGGTCAAGCATTTGCTTACCAACAGGTTAAGGTAATTTGGACTGTGTTGCTGCGGCAGTTTGAGCTGGAGTTAGTGCATCAAAACTATGAACCAGATTACAGCACCTTTGTTGTCGGTCCCCGCCAACCTTGCTTAATACGGTATAGACGTAAATATAAACCAACCGGTTTACTTCGTTCCTACAAATGATTGGTTGTAACCTTAGATGGATTCCATGTGCCGGGTTTATTGTCAGTGCTTATTGGTCGGGTGAAGATCCGCCAATGACCAGTATCCTTTCCCTTTTTGGGCCAGTGTGTAAGCCTTATTCCACTGGTTCTTAATGACGACACTACAAATCTTCGCTTTATGCTCACCATAGTCACTTGCTCGACGATAACCGGTTTAGGCTACCAGTCAGTGCGCCTTTCCTTCCCGCTTCACGGATTGATGCCATCTCTACCGTGGGGAGGGTGCTGTCACTCCTGCAGAGTCGGGGTGGGCTTTCACTACCATCATCTGTAAGTTCTCGGGGCCAATGTTACTCCGGTAGCAGTCTCCTTTATTGAAACGTGTCAAGTCAATTTATCCTAAACGAATCGCACCTTCACAGGTAGGACAAAGCATTGGCGGCGTTGCACATTTTGGGGATGATAGTTGTCAGTTGTCAGTTGTCAGTTGTTAGTTGTCAGTTGTCACTTATCATTATTAACTATTGCGAACGCCGATAACAATCTTCGACCGCGAGGTTATCATCCCGTCGTTGTGCAACGCCGCATTTGCTTTCCCGCTTCTGCTAAGGCTATCCATTGCTCGAAAATACCACAATTATCGCACTTAAACTCGTAAAGCGGCACTAATGTTTACCTCCAAGGTAGCATTTACGTGGGCAAAATACCGAAATTAGTCAAAATTTGCTAAAATCGCCTTGTTATTTACCCCCAAATAGCATTTTGGCGGAGAAAATTACCCAAAATGGCTGTCAGAGAGGTAGAATTTTTTATAGGTAGCAACTTGAGTTACTTAATTTGATGACAGCGATGTACATGTTGATATAATACAAATAACGAGGGGATTAAGATTGTGTTTGCTCAGAGCTGACACCAATTGCAACTAGAGGCAGAGCCTCCAGAGTTTCGTTACCAGGCCGGATCCTGGTAACGAGTATGCCAGTAATCACTGAAAGCAAATACTGTCCTGACGGTAAGCTGTCATGCATCTAAACTGCATATTTTGCTATCGAATAAAATCGTGGCAACCCTGCACCCACGTCAGTTCGACAGTTGTTAGTTGTCAGTAGTCAGTAGTCACAAGTCATTATCAGCTATTGCTCGCGCCCTGCTGACAAGATTCGACCGCGAGGTTATCATCCCGGAGTTGTGCAACGCCGGTAGTGGAAGTTAAGCTGCGCCGCAAGCACTTAGTAATAAAGGCTGGTTAGTGAGAATACACCAGCTCCCGAATCAATTAATCAGTACCTAAAGCCCCACGCCGCTGTCGAGCGAGATCCACCGAAAACCTTATCTGTTCTGGATTTCCAGCGCTGATTTTCGTCGAACTCACGTTGCACCCATAAGCGCTTCAGCGAGAATGGCCAACGCATGACTATGCAATTTAAATGCATCACAGCAAAACAGGTCAATACACAAATTATTTGGGTTTGCAGAGAGCAGTTATCTTTACCTTTACTCTCAACTCCATATCTTGCCACTCCCACACTTTCCTGATGCACAAACGGCTACTTTGAACAGGTCTTAGCCAAGTGTTCTTCCCACTTACGAATCGTTAGTAACTGGAACAAATGCACTGCTGGGTTCAGCTCAATGATGGGTGCATTGAAGTGAGTCTCATACCCCTGTTGTTCTGCTTCGACTGCAATCCCATCTTGGCTTAGAAGTGGCTTAATCAAAAGTGGATTAGCAATTTTAAGGACGAGAGTCATCAGCCATTGGGGAATTCGTACTTGTGTAAAGGGGATTTTGAGTGCATCGAAATAGAATAAAAAAAAGGTGCGAGTCGTTCGTTCGTCAATCGGTAAAATAAAGCACCAATGTTTGATTTTGCTGTCTGTATTTGACCATTGGTAGGGATACTCATAACAAAGTTTCATGGAATTGGTATTAACCCGTTTGCGGTCAACAAATAGCCCAGAAACTTTACCCGTCCCAACTTTGGTGTCGTAACTGACGAAAACCCTATCTCCCTGTTCCTCGCACTTGGTCAACTTGGCATCAGTGAAGGGGCGATACTGGCGATGCAGATAAGCGTGGGTAAAATCACTGACATTATCAATAATCATCGAGTGGTGCGCTTTCCAAGTAAAATCAAGTGGTACGCAGGCCCAACGGTCTTTTCCTTCTAGATCAGGGATATCAGGAATCTGTCTCTTGTCAGCTAATGTAGAGTCACCTGGGAAAATCCAAATCAGCCCGTAGCGGACTTTCACCGGATAGATACCGATCTTACAGACTGGCATGGGTTTATCAAAAAGATCGTGCGGAATATCAACAACTTTTCCTTCTTGATTGTAACCCCAGCCATGATAACAACAGACCAGGCGATCGCCCTCTACTTGACCTAAAGAAAGTTTCAGTTGACGGTGGGCACAGCGGTTTTTTAAGGCTACTAACTGACCATTTTGTCCGCGATACAGCGCAATGGAAGTCTTCCAAAACTTCACCTCAATTACCTGTCCTGGCTTAAGGGCACGGTCATACTCAACGGGGTACCAGTAATCTGGATTCATTCCCGCTGCACGCACTTTTTGGCGGCGATTTTTCGCCTCACTAAATGAGGGGGGACGACCTTGCGGTGATGTAGATACTTGCTGGTGATTCTCTGTCAATGTACTCATATTTGATTATTAAAATTAATCTGGTTTAGGTTGGGGTCGAGCCCGGAGTCGCCTCCAGACCCTCCCTTTCAAAACCGGACTTGCACCTTTCAATGCATCCGGCTCCTGGTTAACGGTCCCTTTTCCTGGGCAGACGGTGCCTCTCCCTATCCTTATCTCATGAAATGGCGTTGCACATTTTGGGGATGATGCCTACGCATGCACATAACTTAAACTGGCTTGTAGTCTAGGTTTAAGACTTCTGCAACTATGCCCATCATCCCGTAATTGTGCAACGCCCATGAAATTTCACCCTTCTGTGGTTATGCATAAGTTGCAGATTACTTTAATGCCTGGCTCCGGGGGGTTCGTGCGGGGAAAAGTAAACAAAACCCGTTGGTTGGGGTCGAGCTAGTACTCGCGTACCAACCCTCCCTTTCAAAACCGGACTTGCGGCTTTCACTGCAGGAGGCTCCTGGTTGGTGGTCCCAAGACATGGGTGGACAATGGTTGAGTTACCTCTCCCTGCCTTGTCTTGTGAGGTTTCGTCCTTTCGTGGTTGTCCGTATCTCGGATGATTTAGTGCCTGGCACCGGAGGGTTTGTGCGGGAAAAAGTAGTAAAAACCCGTTGACTGCACTCAAAACTAACATTTAGCCGTATCTAGGGCCCCTTATCTTTATTACCTGGCCGAGGTCTTCATCCACCATGTATACCAAAACCACCTTTCTGGCTCTTACTATCCATCGCTGGTCAGCAGGTGACCTTACATAGGTGCTTGGTTCCGTACCATTTTGAGACTAATATTCCCTTGACTTCCCACCATATCCGTCCTACGTCAGCATATCCTAAGCATTACCCTAGGCCTTGGCTTTTTAGGACATCCCTCCACTGTTGGCTTTCGCCATCTAACTTATTCCCTGGTCGGTTAATCGTCTAATGAGAACGGTTTTGCCGGTCCATGAATTGCCCAACAGAGGTTATAACGTTCCGTATAATCCATATGATGCTTTTAGGCCTCTGCAATACCCCGGGAGGATTTTTGTGATACGGAATAACCATGCATAACAGCTATTCACACCTACCCTTGCCTTTTGGCTCCAGCGCATACAGCCTTATTTCGCTGGTCTAAATTGACGAGGCTTATACAGATTCACTCATCGTTAACCTTGAGCATCTAACAAGCGCGGCGTGAGGGCGATAGCTGCCAGATTGCCTACATTTAAGTCCCTGCTCTCCACCGCCGGTGATGTCACTCCGCAGCAGTTGGGACCGGTGTACCTTCCGTATCCGAAGGATGGGGTTTGAACCCACAAGGATTACACAGTTTATCGGCTAATGATACCGACTTTGGCTGTCACACGTCACAATGAACTTGCTTACGCCCCTTAGTTCCGCACTATGCACTCAAAACTAACATTTGGCTGTATCTAGAGCCCCATACTTTATTACCTGGCCGAGGTCTTTCATCCACCGTGTAGACTTTTGACATCTCTTTAAGCTCTTGCCACCGTATAGATGGTAGGTGACTTTACTGGGATGCCTAGTTCCGTACCCTTTGAGGTTACTATCTCCCTTGATTTCCCGCTATATCCGTCCTACGTCTGCATATCCTAAGCATTACCCTAGGCTTTGGCTTTTTAGGACATCCCTCCCCAGTCCGCTTTCGCTTAACATCTAACTTGTCCAAGGGGACTGCTGGACTGAGGTTATAACGTTCCGTAAAATCAATTATTGATACCTTTAGACCTCTGCTACTATCCCGGGGGGATTATGCAATACGGAATAACCAGTAATCAAAGTTATTCGCTCCCACCCTATCCTTTTGGATCCAGCGAACAGCCTTATTACGCTGGTTTAGATTAACGAGACTTAAACAGATTCATTCATTAATCATGGGTATCTAACAAGCGCGGAGTTTCCGGTTTAGGCTACCAGATATCCTACATTTGAGTCCTTGCTCTCCACCACCAGTGATGTCACTCTGTAGCAGTTAGGACCGGTGCAACCTCTTGTCGTATTCGGAGGGTAGGGTTTGGACCTACTTAGATTTCACAGTTCCCTGGCAAATGAGACCAGTTTGGGCTGTCACAAGATGGCTAATGGAACCACCAATTTCGCTTACACCCGAACGTTTCGCACACGTCTATACCGTATTAAGCAAGGTTGGCGGGGACCGACAACAAAGGTGCTGTAATCTGGTTCATAGTTTTGATGCACTAATTCCAGCTCAAACTGCCGCAGCAACACAGTCCAAATTACCTTAACCTGTTGGTAAGCAAATGCTTGACCGATGCAACGATGTCTGCCGCCACCAAAACCGATGAGTGTATAGGGAGCTTTGCGGTCTTCTGCCCGTTCGGGAGTAAAGCGATCGGGGTCATAGCGGTTAGGAAAATGGAAACAGTCTGGCAATCGGTGGCATACGGCAGGTGAAACCATTGCCAGCCCCCCTGCCCGAACTTGATAACCATTATATTCAAAGTCACGCAATATTTTCCGTATCAACATGATTAAAGGCGGTCGCAATCGTTCTGCTTCTTTAATCGATCGCTCCAATACTACCAGTTGCCGCAACCCCTCAAGAGAAAAGGTTTCCCTAGGACCGAAAACGGCTTGCTGTTCGGCCATAATCCCTGGTAGATATTGCGGATGCTGCAACAGTAAAATTCCCGTCCAGGCAGCCAACACCGCACTGGTATGCTGACCGGCAAAGAGTAGAGTCAGCAATAAACCTGTAATATTATCTTCAGATAAAGCCGTGCCATCGGCATAACGAGCAGTCATCAAGGCTTGCAAAAAATCTTCCCCCTCATTTCCTTCGGCTCTTCGATTAGCGATAATTGGCGAAATTAGTTCCACCATCCGCACGCGAGCTTTGTCCCGTCGTCGAAAAGAAGGTAAAGGTAAATAGGGTTGAAAAAAAGCTAATAGATTAATGCCGCCTTCTAAATCATGATATAATTGAGAGAATTCTGTGGTGAGGTGCTGTCGAAATTCATGGCCAATTAGGCAACGACTGGCAATAAACACCGTTAATTCATTCATCGCCGCGAGTAAGTCTACTTCTCCTGACTCTCCCCAAGTCTCAAAATAGGCTTTTGCTTCTGTGGCCATAAATCCAGCATAGGCTTGCATCCGTTCTTCTCGCAGGGCCGGAAAGACAAACCCAAGCTGTTCGCTCATTCTATCGGGGGTCGTGTCATAGGCAATCCCTTTACCAAAAATCGGTACCATAAATTGATACGCCTCTTTCTGACTCAACTGGTCGTCAGGGGCGCGAAAAAAGGCTTCGTTCGCTTTCGGTCCCGTTAATAACGTAACCTGAGAACCTGCTAATAAAAATGAGAAAATTTCTCCAAATTTCTCCTGTCCTCGTTGCAGAAAATTAATTGGATTACGTTGTAACTCTAAAGCGTATCCTAAATAAGGCAACCCTCCAGGCATCATCGGAGGTGTTTTCTTTTCAGAAATTGTACTGGTTGTCATGGTTCTTAATTTCAATGTTCTTTGGGGGGCAATTTAAATAAATCTATTTTATTTAGAGGCAATTAAACCTCTGCGGAGAAAGTCATCATAAGCGGATTGAATGCTGGCTTTAATGCTGGTTGGTTGATAGTCGAGTTCGTTTTTGGCTTTGCTAATATCTGCACGGCGGTGCATTCGCAGGATGCGAACCGCACCAGAAGTAAAACGTCTGGGTACATTGGGGAAAAAGCGGGGTAAAACAAAATCGGCGACTTCCGCAATGCCTGACATAATTGGCCCAGGAATTCTTATAGATGGCCGATCGCGTCCTGTCACCTCCTCAAATATATCCATTAACTCATCAACCGTGAGAAATTGGCTACTAAAGATATACTTTTGTCCCGGTCTTCCTTTGGACATCGCCAAAATGTGACCTTCCACAATATCCCTAACAGCAACAAACTCAAATCCCCCAGGGACATAAGCCAACAGTTTACCATTGGCAAAATCTAAAAGTGTTCGCCCCATGCGGGAAGGTTTGTAATCATGGGACCTATAATAGCACAGGAGACTGCCACAACCACATTCAGACCATTGGCAAAAGCTTTGAGGCACTCATGCTCGACAAAGGTTTTGGTAAAGCCGTAAGGTAGGTGGGGTGAGAAGGGATAAAAAGGGACTGTTTCATCACTGGGTTTTTCTGGGTTATGACCCACTGCACTGAAAGAGCCAGAAACCACAACTTTAGAAACTCCTGCTTCTAGGGCAGCTTGGAGAATATGGAGGGTTCCTAAGACATTACAGTCGTAAATCTCTCGCTTCAGCAAGGTATCTCCATCTAGGGTGGAGACCTTGGCGGCACAGTGGTAAATGCGATCGCATCCTCTGACTGCTGCTTTCATGCCAGTAAAGTCGCGCAGGTCGCCGTAAACCCTTTCGACATCCAAACTCTCCACAGCAGTGTTATTGCTACCCTCCCGCAGAAGCACGCGAACGCTTTGTCCGTCGTCTAGCAGACGTCGCACCAGATTGGCACCTAAGTGACCGGAAGCACCTGTAACTAGAATTTTCATTATTTGTTAAGTTTTGTCGAAAATTAACAGATGTAAATTTTAAGCCCCGGTGATCGCCCAATTGAGGACATCTTTTACAAGTTTGAAAGACCCAAAACGAAGAGCCAAATCCCAAATAGGCGTTTTCGCTACTTGTAGAAACATATTACCGGCCATTATACGGGAACCAAAGTAATGTAGGGGCTTTACTTTAGCCGGAGGGAGTTCACCGCTGTAACCCACTCGAAACCACCCACTCGGAAAAGCTGAAAAGGGAAAGCGTGTAGTCATGACATCTCCTTTTAATCAGAAAATCGAGATTTTTTAGAAGTTGATTCCCAAAGATTTTTCAGTAACAATTTTCCGTAAACTCCGAAGGTGCAAGCAATGGTTTTCCAGTCTAAGGTACTCATAAATGAGTCAGCTAGACCAAAAGGAAGCATAGAAGGAATAAAACCTCTAGCGTATTCTAGTAACCAAGCTTTTTCTGGAATACATACCGCTTCACTTTGAAACTTGCCAAGAGAATATTTGTCTCCAGCTTTATGTACAATGCGTTCAAAAGGACGTTCTTCTTTGAAAACCCAGATTTCTCCATCTATAACAGCTTCGTATATTTCTGTAAAATATCTGCCTGAATGTCCTTTAGTGCCAATGGAAGAGCCACAAATCAAAACATATTCTGTCAAAGACGCATGGAGAACAGCTATACCATACATAGCGCCTCCAGCATTATTAAACATCCATTGGATTTTTTCGTTAATTTTTCCAGGATACTCTTGTTGTAACCTTACTCTCAAGGTTTCAAACATTTGTTCATAAGGCAAGCCACGACATGAGTTAACAATTTCGTGTAACTTATCGGGATCAAAAACGTACTTCATTACTACTTTGATTTGGTTGTTGACTAGCAAAATTTAATTATTATATAACATCTAATAGATTGAGCAAATCTTAAATATTAAGTTTTTTCTGTCGAAGTGACTCATATAAAGCCAATGCCCACACGGGGAAGTAAGCGCGATAGAGCGTATAATCCAATAACGCAGTATGGAAAAAGACCCCACTCCAATCCTGTTTTGCCCAACCACCATTTTCTAACTGCATATCAATGAGAAAATTTGCACCTCTGGTAATTTCTGGCCAATGATTTGCTTCTGCTTTTAATAAAGCGATCATGGCCCAAGCGGTTTGAGTCACTTGACTTTCAGTATGTTCGACATATTCACCTGACAAACAGCCTTGAAAATGCTCTCCCCAACCGCCATCGGGCCTTTGCTTACTAACCAACCAATGACAAGCTTTGCGAATAGCTGGGTCATTAGCAGTATTTGTTGCTGCGACTAAGCCTTGAACTGCAAACATCGTACCATATATAAAATTCACTCCCCAAAAACCCAACCACGAATCATCTAGCTTTTGCTGTTTTCGTAACCATAAGCCACCCCGTTGCATGGCCCTGTCAATTTCATCCCCCATCATTTCCGGGTAACGAATCTGAAATTCCCTGAGTGCCATTATACAGGATGCCGTACATTCAATATAGGAATGCTCCGTCATTGAGTTAGCAAACATTTCGGCTGGGTTCATCCACTCTAAGGTTGAGCGAATCTTACGACTTTCGTAACTCCCAAAACCACCATCGGCGTTTTGACAGCGAAGGATAAATTTCACAGAATCGAGCAAGCTACAATTGGCAGTGACTTCAGGGGGGCATCTAATAAGGCAAGGAGTGCTTCTGCGGTACAATCACTTACAGGCCACCCATGCCAAACGCCAGCAAAGCAAAATCCCCCTTTAGGGTCGATGCGATGAAAATCCTCAATATTGGGAAAAGTCGTGCGAATTTGCTGAGTGGCAAGAAATTGCTGTGCTTGGAGCAAACTATCTGAGACATCTACATGAGGACTGGTTGCTTGCAAAGCTTGAATGACAAAACCCGTATCCCAAGTGCTACTGCGAGCGCCTGTAATTCTCAGTCCAGATTTTTCATCTTGCCAGATCCAGCCTTCAAAGCGTTCTAATGCTTTGTGTAGGTCGGCATCATTGGGGTCATGTAACCAGAGGGCAATGATATTCAGCAAACCACTCACTGGAGACAGACTGGTATAGTAAGTGGTCTGCAACTCAAAGCGAATGCAGTCTATCATTTGCGCGATCGCTTCTTGTCGCCAATCTTTATTATGCCACCGTTCGTAAAGGTTACTGAGTTTGTAGATCGCTTGCAGCACAGGCGTGGAAGGATGATAAACTTCCTCTGGCCTCAACATTGATCGAGCTGCATTAAAATTTACCTCCTGGTAATCCTCTATATACAACTCCGATCGCAATGTTTCAATCAATGGCGTGACTGAAACCTGAAACTTTCGCCCATAAATCAAGCCCATGGGCATATAAATGAGTCGCGTGTGGCAGTAAAAATTCCCTGGATGAGCAGGTATCCATTGAGGCAGCAACCACGCTTCCGGCAAAACTGGATTCACCCCACACCAATCATACAGATTCAGCATCGCTAACCAGAATTTACCCCAGGTTGGAATAGCCAGCACGCCTCCTTGGTCCCGGATAAATTGGAGTGCAGGCGATAAAAGTGGGTCTTCTTTTTGCACGCCTAATAGACGCGCAGCAACATATACAAGGGTTGTGACAAATAAGTAAGGCTGGGATTTGTCATGCAATCCCCATAAATCACAGGAAAGGCGAGTGGTATTGAATTGCTGTAAAATAGCCTGCCGACGTTCTGGGGAAATGGGTGTTTGAGTAATGTGACACATTAGCACATACTGCGCTGGCAACATGGGACACCACACAACCTCTCCTTCCCACGAACCATCAGCTTGTTGTTGGGAAACCAAATACCTCACAGAGCGTTCTAAGGCAGGAGTAACATCGATCGCTTGTTCTCTTAAACTAGATGTTGGTTTCTGGTTCAACGATAATCGATCGTGAATTTTTGTCATACTCCCTCCTTGAGACTCATGCTGCCTCTGGGATTCTTCCAAAAACGCGAAACAGCAATTGTCATGGGTAATCTCAGCCATTGAGCAAAAGCGAGCGAAACCCGAAGCAAATTGCGCCACTGTCCCGTTGCTATATTGTTCTCGAATACAGATTTTACCGCCATCGCTAATCCTTTGATAAATGAACCAGTAAAATGGAAAATCTTGGTTTGCGCTCCCGATAATAAGTGCATTGTGCGAAAGCATTCCGTTGGATCTTCTCGCCACATTTGATAGATAGCTCTACGGATAGCGACAGCACTTTCATCATCGCGGCAAAATACTTGATAAAGTGTAGTTGCCAGCATTTCCGGCACATAACTTCCGAAATTGCGCTGATTTTGGTAGTCTTTAAAGCTGTGACTTTCCACAAGCCGTTCTGCATCCATAAAACCAACGGTCATTCCTGTTGCGGTCATGGGATGAAAATATCCAGTTGCATCCCCAACCAGAGATAAACCCGGACGACCGTAATAAGTGCGAGAGCTATGCTGGTTTGCCACCCAGACCACTCGATTTTCTGCCAAAGCCTGACGAAATGCTTCTAGTAATTCCGAAGGGATGATGGAACGATAGGCATCCCATAAATTAGCAAGTTTTTTGGGGACATTCAGTGGCACATCAAGGCACATACGAACTTTATTTTCCCCAATGCGATAGATCAATGCAGGTCCAACTCCTCCGAGCAATACATGACCAAAGCCTTCAAAAGGTAACTTAACATTTTCTAATAACACTCCTGCCATATAAGAAATGGGTTGAGGGTTATGAGAAATTCCCATTGCTTTGCGAGCGATGGAAGCGCGACCATCTGCCCCGACAATGCGATCGGCCACAACCGTGAAAGGATCGCCTTGTTGAAAAGATTCAACGCTTAATTGCTGCCCTTGAATTCGAGTGACACGAGCGTGAGAGATAAAATCTATTTCTTTACGATCGCTCGCGGCTTCTCGCAGCGTAGATACAATAGAATTGTGTTCGCAACTTAATCCTTTCGCACCACTAGGATATTCAAGTCGAATGGGTTTACTCCCATCATCTGGAAAAACAACAAAGCCAAGACCCGTATCATAATTCACTGTATCGGGAGAAAGACTCACACCTAGACGTTCTAAAACTTCTAAGGCTGGGGGATGCAACCATTCTCCGGCTAGTCGTTTTTTATTGTTAGGTTGTGCCTCCAACAACGTGACTTTTGCACCACGACGCGCAAACGCGAGGGCAGTCACGCAACCGACTGGACCAGCACCAATTACCGCAACATCAGGGGAGACAATTTTCATCTTTAATCTACATTTAATATACAAACGGTATCATGCGAAATTTTACTTTTGTGCAGTACTCTTGCCACAACTCACCATATTTTGCTTGGCAACGCTGTTCGTCACGCCATGCTCTGTGACATAAAAGTCCCAATAACCAGAGAGGGAGTAAATAGGGAATCATTGAGTGAAACCCAGAAGTTAATGCGATCGAAAAATAAACTAATATGTCACCTGTATAATTTAGCTTACGACCAATTCCCCACCAACCCGATACTAAAAGTTTTCCGCCTAAAGTTTGCGCTGGTTGGCCCCAAATGTTTGCCTGGGGGTTTTTCTTAAAGCGGTGCTTCTGGGCATTGGATTCACGCAATATTGTCAAACCCACGAGGTACAGCAAAGCGATCGCTATTGCACCGGTTACTGGTATGGGTTCTATCGCATCCACCAAATGCCAGCCGATAATACTGTAAAAGAAAGGAACCAAAACTATGTCACCCCATATTAACATAAACCCGAACTTTTCGGCAATAATATCCCAGGTAGAAAGCATGAACTCTTCATAGTAATAATGAGTGGCAAGGTACAACCACCAAAACACCTGGAACATCCACATTTGGATGGTAATTTCCCCGTACTTCTGATATTGTAAGTAAGCAAATGCTGCATTTATCAGCCCCAAACCAATTAATGAAGGTTGGTATGCGAACATTTTTAAATCAACTCCCAGCCAAATTGGGTTTAGTTCCATGCCCAACCATAAATCACTGAATATTTTACCCCAGGTTTGCGGTTGATGATTGACCCCCTGTGTTCTTTGTCCCTTTACATACAAAATGCCAGTCCACGTGAAAGCAAATAGGTTAGCGACGATGAACAAATACCAAAAATAGGTAATTAGGGGTGCAAGTGTCAGATGGAATACTAAGGTAGATATCACTACAACCAAAGTCGTTGCCATAAATAGCAGCAAACCGTTGAGCTTGTATGATTTCCCTGTCCCGTCTGGTTGCAAACAGCCTGTGTATTGTTTCCCTGGCAAGAAGATTGTACCAATAAACATCACAGTTACGAAGCCTACAAACATTAGTGAGGCATAACTCAATCCAACTGGGGTAATTAAATTTATCAAGTGATTCATAGATGTGGCGATCGCGTTTACTTTCTACTCATTACCTGTTCAATTAGCTTCATCACTTCACTCCGGCTCAGTTTAGGTTTTCCAAGGCTTAAAACATCTAATGTGGCATGGGCCAATGTCAAGGGAATGATACAAAAATTTAACGCGGGACCTTTAGGCAGAGATTTAGTATAATCGTCGGCTATAGAAAGATTCCGACGTGCATACATTTGCATATTCTCTTTCGTCCAGCCATTAGGAAATAAATCGACTCCCCGTTCTACGTCTTCCCTGTTATTGCGGAGAATATTCACAGCTTGCAGACCCCGACCAAATCCAATTGCTTGGGAACGATTAGTTGCCGTACCGTCGTACCAGGCCCATAAGTCGGATAACAGCAATCCTACAGCACCCGCTACGCTGAATGTATAGCAGTCTAAATCGGTCTGGGTATCAATTTCCCAACCCGTAATTGCCCAGTGAGCCATCCGATCCGCCATCGCTGCGGTGGCATCCCATATCCGTGGACCCACAGTTTCTGGTGCTAATAAAGCCCATTCATCAATCCGAATTGTCACTTCTGGTAACAGTTGAACATGAGTTTTAATTAGCCTGGAAAACTGCTCAATAGCCGTTTCTCTAGAAGCAATTGATTGCAATGTTAAACTTATTTCTTTTAATAGCTGATACTTGGATAAATTATCCATACTGGGATGATCTTCTATTTCATCAATAGCACGCATACACAAGTATGCAGAAGCAACGGCTTTTTGAAGATCGTCAGGCAAACGGCTAATGGGAATGTAAAATGTACGACTTGTTTCTTCTAGAATTTTCAGAGCTTCTCTACATGTATTCATTATTTTCTACTCCTAATAACAACTTAACTCAGTGACATTCATCGGGTGCATCCCACTTTCGCAAGGGCGAAGCATTCGGAGAGTCCATCTGTAAACTTATATCATAATTTGTCGCCCGAATGCTTCGCCCCCACAAAGGATTCCCAACTCATCCGGTTCAGACCGTCAAACACAGACTCAACTTTTACCAACCCTCGTTCTGGATGAGCCCATATGTTTCGAGCCTCCGATCCATCCGGCGATTTATGCTCGGGCAAAACGTTTTGCCCGCCCTTGCCCTTTGCCCGCTTGGGCAAAACATTTTGCCCAGAGTCCGCATTAGAGAGAGAAGACTTATCTGCTAGGCGCTTCAGCTTGTAAAGAAACTGAGGAACCTGGGCCACCTCAAGCTCTAGATGAAGAGCCAGTAGTTGCAAAATCGCTTCTGTCTCCTCAATAGCATTAAGGTCTTCTCTTTGGATATTTTCCAAAAGTGCGATTTCTAGGGCCTCCTTTTGATTCCGTTCCTTAATGACCGCCGGTATATATTTGAGCAAAGCCGATTTCGCTGCACGATACCGGCGCTCTCCAGTTACCAGTTCATACATATTTTCCCCCAAGGGTCGTAGCAGAACTGGTTGCAGAATACCATGTTGCTTAATGTTGGCAGTCAGCTGCTGCATAGCCGCCTCATCAAAATACTGGCGGGGTTGAAATAAGGGCAGTTTAATCTGGTCAAGGGGAATTTCTCTAACATCCTCCGAAACCATTGCACCATCTGTCCCCTTATCCTCATCCCAAGGCGCAGAATAATTATGGCTGGGGAACTCCAAGTAAATAATCCTCCTTTAGAATCTCGTAGTTTAGAGGCACCATCTGGTACGAGGTACCTAGGTCAAGGTTGTTTTCCCTACCTGAATACAGCATAGCTAACTTTATTGAGTTTTATAACCCCTGTTAAGTTTTTTTTTGTTATACTTTATATAAGCCGAGCTTATGCTCTCGCCGCTGCCTGACCAACAGCCAAACAAAAAGCGCCCCCTAAGCCTGGAGGAACCTGGGCCACCTCAAGCTCTAGATGAAGAGCCAGTAGTTGCAAAATCGCTTCTGTCTCCTCAATAGCATTAAGGTCTTCTCTTTGGATATTTTCCAAAAGTGCGATTTCTAGGGCCTCCTTTTGATTCCGTTCCTTAATGACCGCCGGTATATATTTGAGCAAAGCCGATTTCGCTGCACGATACCGGCGCTCTCCAGTTACCAGTTCATACATATTTTCCCCCAAGGGTCGTAGCAGAACTGGTTGCAGAATACCATGTTGCTTAATGTTGGCAGTCAGCTGCTGCATAGCCGCCTCATCAAAATACTGGCGGGGTTGAAATAAGGGCAGTTTAATCTGGTCAAGGGGAATTTCTCTAACATCCTCCGAAACCATTGCACCATCTGTCCCCTTATCCTCATCCCAAGGCGCAGAATAATTATGGCTGGGGAACTCCAAGTAAATAATCCTCCTTTAGAATCTCGTAGTTTAGAGGCACCATCTGGTACGAGGTACCTAGGTCAAGGTTGTTTTCCCTACCTGAATACAGCATAGCTAACTTTATTGAGTTTTATAACCCCTGTTAAGTTTTTTTTTGTTATACTTTATATAAGCCGAGCTTATGCTCTCGCCGCTGCCTGACCAACAGCCAAACAAAAAGCGCCCCCTAAGCCTGGAGGAACCTGGGCCACCTCAAGCTCTAGATGAAGAGCCAGTAGTTGCAAAATCGCTTCTGTCTCCTCAATAGCATTAAGGTCTTCTCTTTGGATATTTTCCAAAAGTGCGATTTCTAGGGCCTCCTTTTGATTCCGTTCCTTAATGACCGCCGGTATATATTTGAGCAAAGCCGATTTCGCTGCACGATACCGGCGCTCTCCAGTTACCAGTTCATACATATTTTCCCCAAGGGTCGTAGCAGAACTGGTTGCAGAATACCATGTTGCTTAATGTTGGCAGTCAGCTGCTGCATAGCCGCCTCATCAAAATACTGGCGGGGTTGAAATAAGGGCAGTTTAATCTGGTCAAGGGGAATTTCTCTAACATCCTCCGAAACCATTGCACCATCTGTCCCCTTATCCTCATCCCAAGGCGCAGAATAATTATGGCTGGGGAACTCCAAGTAAATAATCCTCCTTTAGAATCTCGTAGTTTAGAGGCACCATCTGGTACGAGGTACCTAGGTCAAGGTTGTTTTCCCTACCTGAATACAGCATAGCTAACTTTATTGAGTTTTCTAACCCCTGTTAAGTTTTTTTTTGTTATACTTTATATAAGCCGAGCTTATGCTCTCGCCGCTGCCTGACCAACAGCCAAACAAAAAGCGCCCCCTAAGCCTGGGAGCGTTTTCTGTTTACGGCTATAATTAGCCATTGATAGCCGGATCGGTCAAAGCAACGGGAGCAGCCTCACCGGAGGCCAAGTCTAAGGGGAAGTAGAGAGCATTCCGGTGCATTACTTCTATTCTGGTTAGCACAGTTCAGGACAACTCCCCAGGGGCCGATCGCGCGACCTAGTGAATCGATAATGGACTGGTTGAAGTTGAAACCGTTCAGGTTGAAGGCCATCGTGCTCACGCCTAGAGCGGTGAACCAGATACCGATCGCCAGCCAGGCACTCAAAAAGAAGTGCAAGGAACGGCTATTGTTGAAAGAAGCGTATTGGAAGATCAAGCGACCGAAGTAGCCGTGAGCTGCTACGATATTGTAGGTTTCTTCTTCTTGACCGAACTTGTAGCCATAGTTTTGAGATTCTACCTCTGTAGATTCACGCACCGGAGAAGAAGTCACCAGAGAACCATAACAACATTACTAGCTACGAAAAATGCCACGAACCCGCAAGCACATCAATGCTTACTACGAACTATATTTGTGTGCGAAACGTTCGGGTGTAAACAAGTCTTAAACGGCTTGTGACAACCTAAGCCGGAACCATTAGCCGGTGAACTGTGGAATCCTTGTGGGTCCAAACCCCACCCTCCGGATACGGGAGGTACACCGGTCCCAACTGCTGCGGAGTTACATCACCGGCGGTGGAGAGCAGGGACTCAAATGTAGGAGAACTGGTAGCCTAAAACTGGTAACTCCGCTAGGAAAGATGCTCATGGCCAACGATAAGTGAATCTGTATAAGCCTCGTTAAGTTCAACCAGCGAAATAAGGCTATATGCGCTGGAGCCAAAAGGCGATGGTAGGTGTGGATAGTTGTGCGTTTTGGCTATCCCGTATCACTAAAATCCTCCCGGGGTAATGCAGGAGCCTAAAAGCATCGTATGGATTCTACGGAACGTTATAACCTCTGTTGAGCAATCTATGGACCGGCTAAACCGTTCTCATTAGACGATTAACTGACCAGGAGATAAGTTAGATGATAAGCGAAAGCCAACAGGGGAGGGATGTCCTAAAAAGCCAATGCCTTGGGTAATGCTTAGGATATGCTGACATAGGACGGATATGGTGGGAAGTTGAGGGATGGAGTAACCCCAAAACGATACGGAACTAGACTGATGTCTAAGTATATATGATGACTCGGACGTGGACCTAGACCAGGTAATAAAGTATGAGGGGCCAAGGAGCCCGTGATGTTAGTAAAGAGTGCATGGTGCGAAACGTTCGGGCGTAAATAAGTCCCCTTAAGGACTTGTGACAGTCCAAACCGGTATCATTAGCCGGGGAACTATAGAATCCTTGTGGGTCCAAACCCCACCCTCTTGATACGGGAGGTACACCGGTCCCAACTGCTGCGGAGTGACATCACTGGCGGTGGAGAGCAGGGACTTAAATGTAGGAGAGCTGGTAGCTATCGCCGGTAACACCGCGCTTGTTAGATGCTCATGGTCAACGATAAGTAAATCTGTATAAGCCTCGTCAATTTAGACCAGCGAAATAAGGCTGAAACGCTGGCCCAAAAGGGAAATGGTAGGAGTGGATAGTCGTCATGCATGGCGATCACGTATCACTATAAGCCTCCCGGGGTATTGCAGGGGCCTAAAAGCATCATATGGATTCTATGGAACGTTATAACCTCTGTTGTGCAATCCATGGACCGACAATAGCCGACCAGGGGATAAGTGAGATGTTAAGCGTAAGGCAACAGGGGAGGGATGTCGCTTGTTGCTAATGCCTGGGGTAATGCTCAGGATAGGATGCGAACTGGAACCGAACTAACCAACCAAGGAAACGCTGCGATTCCAGTTAGCCGCTGACGTAGGACGGATATGGTGAGAAATCGGAGGGGAAAGTAGCTCTAAACGATACGGTGCCAGTGAATTCGTTCATGAGGCATATATACGAAGTTAAAGTTCAAGCGAGGTAAAAGCTTGCGGTACTCAGCCCAGCAGAAGCCAGGGAGGGACCACGTTAGGAAAGGATGATAGGATGGGTTGGCAGTTTTCCCGTCATTCACCGCCCGAGGCTTGACAGAATTTAACTTGTACGAAAGAGGGAAATAAGGGGCAAAATTCCAGAAGATAAGGCCAGAGCGGAGTAATCCAATCACCGGCTGCCGAAGACAACGGCTCACCAACCAGGAGCCTCCTGCGGTGAAAGTCGCAAGTCCGGTTTTGAAAGGGAGGGTTGGGAAGCGATTCCTAGCTCGACCCCGACCAATGGGTTTTACGTCTTTCCCCGCACGAACCCTCCGGAGTCAGGCGCTAATCTCGTCCTACAAGAAAGGTGAAACATCACAAGACAAGGTTAGGGAGAGGTAACTCAACCAATAGCTGCCCATGAAAAGGGACCACCAACCAGGAGCCGGATGTGGTGAAAATCACAAGTCCTGTTTTGAAAGGGAGGGTTCGGAGGTGACTCCGGGCTCGACCCCATCCCAGTGCATAGTTGATTAGGAGACGCAGAAGAAGTGACTGTCAGAGTCCGCATTGCCCCCAGTCCGACGGGAAATTTACATATCGGTACCGCTAGAACGGCTGTCTTTAACTGGTTGTTTGCTCGTCATCATGCCGGTACCTTTATCCTGCGCATTGAAGATACCGATGAAGAGCGATCGCGCCCCGAATACACCGAAAATATCACAACGGGCCTCAAATGGCTGGGTTTGAACTGGGATGAAGGTCCATTTTTCCAGTCTCAACGCCTGGATCTCTACAAGCAGGCAGTGCAAACTCTCTTGGATAAAGAATTAGCTTATCGTTGCTACTGCACTAGCGAGGAGTTAGAGGAAATGCGGGCCGCCCAAAAGGCCAGAGGACAAGCGCCCCGCTACGATAACCGGCATCGTAACCTGAGTCCGGAACAACAAGCGGCTTTTGAGGCGGAAGGGCGGAAACCGGTGATTCGCTTTCTGATCGATGACAACAGACAAATCGTCTGGAAGGACTTGGTGCGGGGAACGGTCACGTGGCGCGGTAGCGACTTGGGCGGCGATATGGTAATCGCCAGATCCTCTGAGGCCGGGGAAGTCGGTCAACCTCTATATAACCTGGCGGTGGTGGTGGATGACATAGACATGCAGATCACCCACGTGATCCGGGGAGAGGACCATATCGCTAATACGGCCAAACAGATTTTGCTTTACGAAGCGATGTCCTCGACTGTGCCAGAGTTCGGTCACACGCCGCTGATCTTGAATCAGGAAGGACGCAAGTTGTCCAAGCGGGATGGGGTGACTTCTATTTCTGATTTCCAGAAGATGGGTTATCTACCGGAGGCCCTGGCTAATTACATGACTCTGCTGGGTTGGACGCCACCGGATGCGAGGAAGGAAATTTTTACTTTAGAGAAGGTGGCCCCGCAGTTTGACTTCGATCGGGTCAACCAGGCGGGTGCTAAGTTTGACTGGGATAAGCTCAATTGGCTCAATAGTCAGTATATCCATCGGATAGCTGCTGACCAGTTGTGCGACCAGCTGATTCCCTATTGGCAAGGGCGGGCCATGAGTTTAATGTAGAGAGCGATCGCCCCTGGTTAGAAAAGCTGACAGCTTTGATCGGTCCGAGTCTGACTCGTCTGGAAGAAGCCGTGTCTATGAGTCAGATGTTCTTTATTCCTGCTGTTGAACTAACAGAGGCGGGACGAGATCAGTTGCAGCAAGAGGGTGTAGCTGATGTAATTCAAACTATTCTGGATGCTACCGATAACCAGCAACTGACGGAAACTGACGCCAAAGACATAATTAAGAAAATCACTAAGGAGAAAAAGGTGAAGAAGGGGTTTGTCATGCGCAGTCTCCGCGCCGCCTTGACTGGCGACGTCCATGGCCCTGACTTGATCGAATCTTGGTTGCTGCTGGCACAAAGGGGACTCTCACGTCTGCGTTTGCAACAGGCCCTGACGGGCGATCGCTGATGGGGAATGGGGAATGGGGGATGGTGACTGGGTAATCGAGTTCCGGCACCAGTTTAACCTTACTGTGTCGTCATCCCGCCTCCTAATGTTACGGGCAGTCTCCATATGGGTCACGCTTTTGAAAATGCCCTCATCGATACTTTGGTCCGCTACCACCGGATGCGCGGACGCAATACTCTCTGGTTGCCCGGCACTGACCACGCTAGCATCGCTGTCCAAACTATTCTGGAAAAACAATTACTTGCTGAAGGCAAATCTCGCTACGATCTGGGCCGCGATCGCTTTCTGGAACGGGCCTGGCAGTGGAAAGCTTCCTCCGGAGGGACGATCGTCAACCAGCTGCGACGCCTGGGGGTGAAGGATGAGAACAACAAAAAAATGTCCAAGTCAGCGGTGTACGCAAGCTGCCGAGTGGGATAAAGGGATGCTAGTGTTGGCAGAATTTGCCGGAGAAGGCAAGATTACTAACATTCGCGATGCCACGGGATGGATTCTTTATTTTGTGGAACAATACCTGACTAGCGGCATTACGCCCGAGTTTTTAAGGGAAGAAGCCGATCGGGCGGAACAGTGGCGGCACAAACTGACTTTAGAAAGCCAGGATATAGCCAGGCGCAAATTGGAATTAGAAGCGCGTCTGGAACAGATTCAGGGATTGTCAGAAAGCCTCAAGCAGCGAGAAAAGGAACTGGAACGGAGGGAAAATGAGTTGCAGGCGCGGGAAGAAAAACTAAAATGAGATCGAAATGAAAAAGTTACCGGATGAAAAAACTCTGACCGAGTTAGTTGAACTGGGTAAGGATTTTGAAGACCAATGTAGAAAGCTGTACGAAATGGTAGAGGCATTTGCCCAGAAGTGGGAAAAACGATTAAAAGACTTAGAAGCAGAGGAAAAATAACCATGACGATCGCTGAAAATATCGGGACTGATGCTAAGCTTTACGATCTCGATTACAACCTGTGGTTAGAAAAGACGATCGGGCAGTTGCGCGATCGGGCTTTTACCGAAATTGACCTAGAGAACTTACTTGAAGAGTTAGAGGCGATGGGTAGAAGCGAAAAACGGGCGGTGTACAGAGATTGAGGAAATGCAGCAGCTTATGAATTTATGGAGTCCGGGTACTTATTCATCAGTTGCTCAAAGTATTATCGACCATGCTTTCAGAAAAGGATTTGATGTTCTGGACTATCTGCGTGCTGCGTCTAACTTCGATCGCGCTAAAGCAGTAAGAGTTCCGCCAGCCGGATTTCGCGATGACGGGACAGCACGATGGGAAAATAAAAACACGGGAGAGTATATTATTCTGGATGATTTGGGGAAAATTAGGAGTTATGGTATTAATTGAGAAAGGAGAGATTTATTCAAATGAACATGGCAGATATGGAATTGTTTGAGCGTCAGCGGATGACAGATTTAAAAAATCGTTTGTTTTCCCACGAACGCGGGATGCAGTCGGAACGCCATCGACTTTGGTTGAGTGAAAAGGATGCCAATGAAGAATATCCGGTTTGGGAACAGTTAGAAAGACTTTCTGCGGTAATTTTAGGATATGTTAGTCAAATTACATCAACTGGATATACGGTTCAACCTGCTAGGGAGGTGGTGGAGCATTTACATTCCTTGAGTAGTTTTGAGGTAGAGTCCGTTGTCAAGTGGTATTATACTGCTGCAAGTGATTATCCCAAAATTCAGCAATATTTTGAACTTTTGGATTATTTACGTCTCTTGGCCTTGTCCTATGTGGAACGACATCAATTAGAAAAGCTATAGTCAGTATTTTGGCGATCGGGTAAAGACGAAAACAAATACGGATAGTAAAACTTGATGCTGAACGATCGCCCCTTATTCTTCCGGACGACCAGCAGTATCGCCGGTCCGTGAGAGAAAAAGCAGATCGCCTCCGAACGACAAAAAAGATCTGCTAAACCCTTGACAAACATTGCGGGATTGCAGTAGAGTAGAGAAGAGAGATTAATGGTGGTTGAGATGAGCCAGAAAACTAAGAGAAAAGTGCCTCTTGGCAGTCCGATGTTTCCCGATCGCCCGCCCCGAGATCCAGGAGAAAGACTTCATAGGAAAGCGGAACGTCGGGCCTTTGCCCAGCGTTGTCGGGCAATTTTTGACCGGGTGGCCCCGGAATTAATTGCCCAGCATTATGACTGGTCGATTATGATAGAACCAGACAGCGGAGACTATTTTATTGACCCGGACCCAGAAGTAGCTTTCCAAAAGGCCAAAGGCAAACATCCGATGGCAGTGATTATGGAAATGCGTTTGAATGAAACGGGGACTTGTGGGAAAATATGATGCAAGGATATTTTGGCGATCGGGACAGTTATCCTTAAGGGACAGCAAATAATTAATGTTGGTTAGGCAAACTTTATATTAGCAATTACCAGAGGTTAAGTTATGAATAAGAGAACCCCAGAACAAGAAGAAGTCATACAAGAAGCGTTGGAGATTTTAGAGAAATACATGGCACCATCTAAACTAGCGCTTTTGATATCTATGCTACCATGGGATGGTGGGGATTCTGTAGCGATGCGCGAAGAGTTGTTTGCTGGAGAAACTGTGGATAGTTTGGTTGAGAAAATTCAAGTTTATCGGAAAAGTAAGCTCTCTCGCGTTTGAATATGAGCAGGCGATCGCCCCTCATTCTCCCCAGATGCGATCGCCCACTGCTGCACGACGGTTCCAGACTGCGGTACTGCGATCGCCCGTTCTTTCTGGCCACCCCGATCGCCTTGTGCGGCGCAACGGTTGCAGACTGCGGCGCAACGGTTCCGGACTCTGTACCCCGATCGCCCAACACTCAGAGAATATCACAACTTGCGGTGAGCGTATACGAAGTGCGCGTAGCGCTAGTCGAACTGCGAAGCCAATAACTTTGCTCAACTTGCTGACTAGACCCGGCGATCCTTCAGCCGTCCCATACCTCTCGATCGCCCATGACGACGCCAGTCTTGAAACCGGGTTTCTTTGGGGAAAATGTCGATATCTCGGTTGATAACTTCATGAGAAACCCGGTTTCTGGGAACTGCGCCAAATAGAAAATGGTAGCCTCACTCTTGCCTCCTGCGAACCTGAGCGCTTCCCCACCACCATAGCATCCGCGCTAAACCTGCAACCCAGAGGAAGGAAAGCGCTACCAAAAATAAGGGAAGCGCTACTAGCAAAAAAACATATAATAAGACCTTCTGCCACCAACCGCCTTTAGAAAATTTAACTAGCGGTTTTACCCAATTTAGATAAGGAATGGCGTCAATAGTAAGCCCAAGTTCTTGCAGAATAATTTGTCCTTGATCTATGGCAGCAGATCCTTCTTGAAGCTTACCAGACCGCTGATAAGCTCTACCCAAATTTACCAGCACCCTTCCCTCGCCGTCACGAGCGCCTATTTCCCTGGCAATCGCTAAACTCTGCTGAAGGTAATCTATTGCTTGGCTAAACTTCCCTAGAGAATGGTAGACATTGCCCAAATTACCTAGCGCCGCTAGCTCGCTAGCCCGATTGCCTATTTCTCTGGCAATCGCTAAACTCTGCTGAAAGTAATCTATTGCGCCGTCGAACTGTCCTAGGGAATGGTAGGCATTTCCCAAATTTCCCAGCGCATTTCCCTCGCCCGCGAGATTGCCTATTTCCCTGGCAATCGCTAAACTCTGTTGATGGTAATCTATTGCGCGGGCGAACTGCCCTAGGGAACAGTAGGCATTTCCCAAACTTCCCAGCGCGTTTCCCTCGCCGTAGTGATCGCCTATTTTCCTCAATATCGCTAAACTCTGTTGATGGTAATCTATTGCGCGGGCAAACTGTCCTAGGGAATTGTAGGTAACCCCCAAATTTCCTAGCGCCCCACCTTCGTCATTACGAGCGCCTATTTCCCTAGCAATTGCTAAACTCTGCTGATAGTAATCTATTGCTTGTCTAAACTGCCCTAGGGAAAGGTAGACATTTCCCAAATTTCCCAGCACCATACCCTCGTCCGCGCGGTTGCCTATTTCCCTGGCAATCGCTAAATGCTGCTGATGGTAATCTATTGCGCGGGCGAACTGCCCTAGGGAACGGTAGGTAATCCCCAAAGTTCCTAGTGCTCTACCCTCGCCAGCGCGGTTGCCTATTTCCCTGGCAATCGCTAAACTCTGCTGATGATAATCTATTGCTTCTCCAAACTGCCCGAGGGACTCGTAAGCATTTCCCAAAAAATACAGCGCCTTTCCCTCGCCGTCGCGAGCGCCTATTTCCTTGGCAATCGCTAAACTCTGCTGAAGGTAATCTATTGCTTGGCTAAACTTCCCTAGAGTAGGTAACTCCCAAATTTACCAGCGCTATTCCCTCGCTAGCGCGATCTCCTATTTCCCTGGCAATCGCTAAATACTGCTGATAGTAATCGATTGCTTGCCTAAACTGCCCCATAGAAAGGTATGCATTTCCCAAACCTCCCAGCGCCGTACCCTCGCTAGCGCGATCGCCTATTTCACTAGCAATCGCTAAACTCTGCTGAGAGTACTCTATTGCTTGCCTAAACTGCCCTAGGGAATGGTAGTACTTTCCTGTACTTTCCATACTTGGCTGTACAGTTACAACTTTTTCATATCTTCCTGAACTAATCCTACTTTTACCCTCTTGGCAGCGGCAAATAGATTAGTTACAACATTATTATCGGGTAGCAAACCCGCGCCGTCAAGAACAGGTCTCTTATGATGTACTTCACTGCTGGTCAACAGCAAAACACTTCCGACACCAGCATGGGCCCTAATTCAATAGGTATCCCCCAAGCTGAATCTTCTCCCGATCGCTCCACCAGTTCCAATGGGCGTCAGGTGGCAATTATCCAACCAGGATATGGTAGCATGGAAACAGGCTTTCCGCAAGTCAATGCTACCATCTGGGCCCAGGGCCGGGTCACCCAAGTAACAGGTAAATTGCCTCCAGCGCCCCAGCTTTTCCAAAACCTGAATTCGTTGGAAAAAATCGAGGGTAAGACCCTGCGAAAACTCACATTCAACTCCGATATCGTCACCAATGTCTCAATGGCAGAGATTCGCAATCGAGTCAAAGATTGCCGCCAATTATGTAACCAGTGGTTGCAATCTCAGCCCTTCCGTGCCATTGCCGATAAAATGCGATCGCGCTTAGATCCGGAAGCAGAAGTATGGTGCATTATCCAAACAGAGAACCCAGAACTCAAGAAATTACCGTGGCACCTGTGGAACTTCTTCGACAGTTATCCATTGGCGGAAGTGGCCCTGAGTCCCCTAACCTATGAAAGCGTGGCAAAAACAGTCAAGAAAAAGCAGCCCCGCATGTTAGTATTGCTGGGAAGCGATCGAGGAATCAACCTGGAACCAGACCGCCAAGCGATCGAGAAATTTCCCGCTGAAAAAGTTATCCTCGTACAACCCACCCGCCAACAACTAAGCGAACAGTTGTGGGATGAAAAAGGATTTGACATCATGTGTTATTGCGGCCATAGTTGGAGTATCGGGGATGGCAGGCAAGGGGCGATCGGCCTCACCAGCAAAGACTGGCTAGAAATCGGTGAATTAAAGCGTGCCTTTTCAGCCGCGATCGCCCAGGGGTTAAGACTGGCAATCTTCAACTCCTGCGAAGGATTAGGCATAGCCCAAAGCTTGATAGAATTAAACCTGGCGCAAACAGTAGTGATGCGGTCCCCAGTGGGCGATCGGGTAGCGCAAGAATTCTTACCCAACCTGCTGAACAGCTTAAGTCAAGGAAAATCATTGTACCAAGGAGTAAGGTCAGCGCGGGAGAAATTAGAGTATCTGGAAAAGTCAAACCCCTGGGCCACATGGCTGCCAGCGATCGTGCAAAATCCCGCAACATTATCATGGTAACCTCTGGTCACCGGACATCCCCAACTTTTGGGGGTGACCTGAAACAGCACAACTGGAAATGCCGCGATCGCTCCCACGATTTGTCGCGGTTAATTGGTGGGGAAATTGCCATCAAGGCTATTTCCGAGCCTATGATATGTCATAATGTAATATAGTTCGGACATTGTTTTTCTCCTATCGGAGGGTGTGGTCAAAACCCGTTGATCGTTTCTGGGCCCTCCCAGCTGTCGAATATCCCTGTAGGGGCGACTGGCATTCTTGCGCAAATTTTGACATAAATTTACAGATGTTCTATCCTCAGGCAACGCCAAGCACCCCACGAGGGTCTCCCCGTACCAACTGTTTTTGACCACACCCCCTATCGGAACTGACCGGGTTTCTACTAAACAAGAAACCCGGTTTTTTGCACCGGGTCGATCGGCTACCGGTGCATAGACCCGCAGCCCCGATCGCCCCAGAGTCCCTACCCAGTAGCCAAAATTTCTCGAATTCGTTGCCGAAACAACCGCACCGCCGCCCTTTGTCCGATCTTTATACTTTGTTCGATGAAATTCGGAACTTCTGCGATCGGCAAAAAAGGAAAAGCTAAAGAACGATCGCGCCGTTCGTACTTTCCCTGGACCAAATGAGCGACTTCCATCTGAGAGTTGCGATAGCGCCAAAGTACCGTTCCGGAAAAATCTGGAACCTGCAAAGACGCATAGATGTTAAACTTATTCAGAGAAGAACTTGTATAGTCGGACTCCATAGCTAAGTCAGGTGGCGGATCGTCAGGCAAATTAATTTTCTCTTTACCTCTAACACGACGATCTTCAAGAATGTAGAAACAAGTATCAGGTTCGATCGCACTGGTTAAATCTTCTCGATCGAGAGTTAGGGCCCCAAGGCTTCTGATTTATATTTCTAGCTCATCAACAATTACCTCGACAAAACTCTCTATCATTCCTTTAGGTTCTTCATGTTTTGGTAATGGCATTTTCAGTTCTAATATCTCCCCATCGTCAGCAATTCTCCAATTTTTCTGAAGTGGGCGACCGTCGCCAACGTCCACGCTACGCCATCAAAGCCTTATAATGTAAAGATTGATTCCGCGTCAACTGGCTTAGCTACAGTCGGATATGTTATTGTCACCATACTAATTTTACCTCCAAATTGTCAACTAGAGGCTCTGCCTCTATAATCTCATTCCCCGCAGGGAATGAGAAACGGGCGAGCGGGCGAAACCTAGATTCTTAATTCATTTTTTACTTCCTAGTCGGTTGAAACTGACTTTATGGGTAACTCCACAGGTGAGATAGGTTTACGATAATTTTGCTCAAAGTCAGCAGGTTCTTCAGTTAACAGGACCTCACGAATAAAACGGGCCACCACTCTTTGAGCCAAACCACTAGCAATTTGCTGACCCATATCTTGAGTTTCCCGCTTCATCAACAGCTCGGGAATCAAAGGTAAAATCTTCATCGGGTCAAAGCCACGAGTTTCCTGAAGTATGCCCCAAATTCTCTGAATATGATCCATGCTTTTCTGCTCGGGCGTCTCAGTTATTGTCAGTGCAGGCGGTTGATGACCATTCATCCCCACCCTTTGGCGCAGTTGGTAAGTGACGTTAGCAAAAGCATTACGACCGAAAGTATCCACCCCTTTAATAATCTCATCAACCAGGCGATCGCGAATAAAAGCCCCCCGATCGGAGAACAAAAAGTCGATCGTCTGATTCAGGACCAGATCCAGGTCATAATCTTGACTATCACGAGCATTACGCAACAAATTCTCCAAACGATTCCAGCGCAAACTGCCATCCTTGAACAATAGATCCCGCAAAGAAGCCCGTAACTCGGGAGCCGGATCGGTCAACAGCCGCTTAGCCACATAAGGATAAGCCTGACTCAGCACCTTAAAATTCGGATCGACATTAATCGCAATCCCCTCTAGAGTTACCAGAGAGCGAATAATCAGAGCATAGTAAGCAGGCACCTGGAAAGGATACTCATACATCACAGCCGATAGCTGGTCAGTAATGCTCTTAAAATTCAGTTCCGCCACACTAGCGCCCAAAGCATTATTAAACACATTTGACAGGGCCGGAATAATCGGCGACAGGTCAGTGGACGGAGATAAAAACCCCAGCTTCACATAATCCTTCGCCAAACCCTCAAAATCCCGATTCACCAGATGGACCACAGCTTCAATCAGTCCATAGCGCTGGTAATCCTTCACCTGAGACATCATGCCAAAATCCAGGTAAACCAACTTCCCCTCCGGCGATGCCAACAGATTCCCCGGGTGCGGATCCGCGTGAAAAAACCCATGTTCTAGCAGTTGCCGCAAAGAACAATGCACCCCAACCTCAATCAAATAACGGGCATCCAGACCTTGGGCCGCGATCGCCTCCAGTTGAGTTAATTTAGTACCAGTCACCCACTCCATCGTCAGCACCCGACGGCGGGTATATTCCCAGTAGATCCGGGGCAAGTAAATATCTCGAAGATGGCCGTACAGTTCCGCGAACCGTTCCGCATTCCGTCCTTCCTGGGTGTAGTTCATTTCCTCATAGATGCGCGATCCAAACTCATCCATGATCCCCGCCAGGTCGCTACGCACCCGTTTAATCTTCTTTTTCGCCCAAACCGCCAAGCTGCGTAATATATATAGATCCAAAGAGATCCTTTCGCTTAAATCCGGTCGCTGCACCTTCACAGCCACAGTCTCGCCAGTTTTCAGCTTTCCTTTATAGACCTGCCCCAAAGACGCAGCTGCTACCGGATCCGGGCTTAGTTCCCCATACAGATTCTCCGGGCGATCGCCCAACTCTTCTTCTATAAACCGGTAAGCCACCTGATTTGGGAACGGCGGCAACTGGTCCTGCAATTTCGTCAATTCTTCCAGATAAACTGGCGGTATCAAATCCGGTCTCGTCGATAGGGCTTGTCCCACCTTAATATAAGCTGGGCCTAACCAGGTCAGCAACTCCCGCAACTGGACCGCCCGTTTCACTTCATTTTTTTCCCTCCGGCCCCCATACTGGTCCCACCACAAGCCAGTCGCAAACCTTATAAATGGCCAGACAATTGTCAAACATCTCCCCCACACCTTTAGGGGCCGGCTGCGGTACTGTGCCATCAACTGCACCGGATCGTAACGGATGATATCAGTTTCCGGTTCCGCCCCGTTCCTCTGCGCCGGTGCAATAGCTTCTCCGTGGTTTCTGGTCACTAAATCCTTTTCTAGGGTTATACTCTCTGCTGTTATCCTTGATATTGGTTTCGCTGAACCGGAGATCGTCGGGTCGTCTGTTCGGGATGGCTTTGTCACATTCATGGGATATTTATCTAGTCTGCCAGCTACAATTGTTAACAATTGTAACAATTTGCTAATGTTCAATACAATGATCCGCTTAACTTTTTCTTCAACTTTGCGGAAATTAGCGGTACAGAAGCTAGACTGAAGTCAGAGATAATTGGCAAAAAATGTGGTACAATAGAAGCTGCGTACTAGATCCAATCGGACTACCGACCGCGAATTGTCCCACTCGTGTCCTCTTCGCCCACCCTGTCGCTCGCCTGCCCGGCAGCGACATGGGTGGGTCGTTTCCTCTTCGCCCACCCTGTCGTTCGCCAGCAGGCAACGACATGGGTGGGCGAAGAGGAAACGAAAGTCTCTGGACACGACTGACCAGTCGCCGTCCGATTTTTCCGGAACGGTAGGACAGTTGGAAAATTGACATGAGCGAATCCATGCTGGTCGGACTGCGGATAGAAAACTTTGCTCTGATAGATAGTCTAGATTTGCAATTTGGTGCCGGGATGACAGTACTCACGGGAGAAACAGGCGCTGGCAAGTCAATCATATTAGAAGCAATAGATGCAGCCTTAGGAGGCAAAGTTAGCAGCAGATCCATCCGTGCGGGTGCCGATCGCTCAGTAGTGGAAGCAACCTTCGAACTGGATGCTAATGGGATCCAATGGCTGAAAGAGCAAGAAATTGAACCGCTAGATGGGTTGTTCTTAGTCTGTAGCCGAGAACTGGCCAATCCTCAAGAAAACCGGCGCTCGCGTTGGCGCTCGCGACTGAATGGCATAGTAGTAAACCGGCAGCAGATGGAGCAATTGCGCTTTCGTATAGTAGAAATCACAGCTCAAGGTCAAACGGTACAACTAGGGCAACCAGCACTCCAGCGGGAATGGCTGGATGTTTACGGCGGGGAGGCAGTGCTGTCAATGCGCGATGCGGTGGCTGCAGCCTTTGATGCTTGTGAAAAAGCAAGAGAGGCCCTAGAACAGCGGCGGACGTCGGAGCAGGTGCGGCTACAAAGAATAGATCAGCTAGAATACCAACTACAGGAACTAACAGCCGCCAACCTAGACAGCCCTGACGAATTGGAGGTGCTAGAAAAAGAAAGCCAGCGACTAGCTCACAGCGTAGAATTGCAGCAGCAGAGCTATCAGGTATATCAAGCAATATACCAAAGCGATCGGGACTCCGAGGCAGCAGCAGACTTGCTGGGTAAAGCCGAGAGAATAATGTCCGAGATGATCGGCTACGATCGTTCACTGCAAGGGATTCTAGAAATGGTTTCTCAGGCCCATATTCAAGTGACTGAAGCAGGCAGACAGCTGTTCTCCTATAGCACGGCCCTGGAAAGTGACCCCCAACGACTGGAAGAAATACAAGCGAGAATACAGCAACTCAAGCTGATAGCCCGCAAGTATGGACCCACATTCGCAGAGGCGATCGCCCATTACCAGAGCATCTCTTCAGAACTAGAAGAACTAACTGGTGACAGCCAGACCCTGGAACTGCTAGAAAAAAGCTATGAAGAGGCGAAGCATTACCTGTATGACGCCTGCTCAAAGCTACATATAGAGCGGCGAGCAGCAGCAGATAAATTGGAAACCCATCTGGTAGAACAGCTCAAACCCTTAGCAATGGAGAAAGTAAAGTTTAAGGTAACTTTAACACCAAGTACACCCAGCCCCACCGGATCCGATCGGGTCGTATTTGAGTTGAGCGCCAACCCAGGAGAACCCTTACAACCCTTAGCAGCAACAGCCTCTGGAGGTGAAATGAGCCGCTTTCTCCTCGCCCTGAAAGCCTGTTTCTCCCAGGTAGACAGCGCTGGGACACTCCTGTTCGATGAAATAGATGCCGGAGTTTCTGGTCGAGTCGCAGGGGCGATCGCCTCCAAGCTGCATCAACTCTCCGGACGGCACCAAGTCCTCTGTGTCACCCACCAACCCATTGTGGCAGCGATGGCCGACCATCACTTCCACGTCAACAAACAAGTCATACCGCAGCCAATGTCGGAAGCAGAACGCACCGTTGTCCGAGTTAAAGAACTCGACAACCAGCAGCGCTGCGCCGAACTAGCACAGCTGACAGGGGGACAATCAGCCACTCAAGCCTACGCCTTTGCCGAATCTCTCCTAGCTGAAGCCGCCAAATTGCGTCAATCTCTTGCGGTTTACCCGAGCAGCGTGTAAATTTTGCCCGATCGGGGGCAAGCCAAATTATTAAATCATCAGCCGAGAATGGCTGCGCTGGGGGCGCAGCACTATCGGCTCCTTCTGGTAAAATACAACACATATAAATATGCTTTTAATGCCAAAATCACGAACGAGCCCAATTTATCTGGACCCATAAAATCGCACTAATACCCATGCTCAAATAACTCTTACAGAGTAAACTAAGGAAGAGTCTGTCGTCAGCCAGATCATTCACCCTTGACCACTAGTATATTTGTCTATAAATCCCTGAAAAAATTTATTGTCAATCAAAGCCTTGGTGACATCTATGAAAGCTTCACCTCAGCATCAGCAGACTTTGGATGCTACTGCCACTGTAATAATTGATGAAGATGCCCCAAACAGGTAAACTACAACCATCTAGACCAGGGCGACCTTGGGCGGGGGCGCATCCCGGAGCACGGAGCGCGCACTGGCGCAGCGGAGGGGGCCCTCCGCGTGCCAGCCGTGCGCGCCAGCGAGTGCTCAGAGGAGAGCACTGGCACAGTGATAGATAGGGAAAGTCCGGAAGTGGTAGAAAAAGTGGCACCGCCCCCAAAAGCATCCTCTGGGGGTGCCTTAGTCACAGCCAAGAGCAGTTTCTCAGAATTTCTGGCCCCGCTGAAAAAGGACACCTTCAAACAAGTTGTCACCTACGTAGAAGATCAACTAAAAACGGTCAATCAAACCCTGTCGATGCTGGACAACCTGCTGGAAAATCAGGGGTTTGACGCCATTCTAGATGAGATGTTGCGTTCCATCACCATGAAAACGGGGGAACTGCTAAATACAGATCGCAGCAGCATTTTTCTGTTCGATGAAGAAAAAAATGAACTGTTTACAATTGTAGCCAAGGATGACAATGGGAATGCTCTAGAAATTAGAATTCCAACAGATAAAGTGATTGCCGGAGAAGTGGCCACATGGAAAAAAGTGGTCAATATCCCCTACGACTTTTATGACGATCCCCGTTCATTGGCGGCCAAAGAATTTGACAAAAAAAACAACTACCGCACCTACACCATGCTAGCGATGCCCCTGTTGAATGAGGAGACAGGAGATTTGGTGGCGGTTGTGCAACTGATAAATAAATTAAAGCACGATAATGACCCCTACGCAGAATTGGCAGAAAAAATCGATATAGAGGGGTTCACATCAGAAGACGAACAAGTATTTAGAGAATTTGCCCCATCCATTCGCCTCATACTGGAGTCCTCTAAGTCATTCTATGCGGCAACCCAGAAACAAAGGGCGGCAGCAGCCCTGATGAACGCGGTCAACTCCCTGTCCAAGAGCAGTTTAGACTTAGAAGACACCCTGAAAAAGGTGATGTATCAGGCCAAGGAACTGATGAACGCCGATCGCAGCACCCTGTGGCTGATAGATCGCGAAAAAGATGAGCTGTGGACGAAAATCCCGATCGCAGGCAAGTTAACAGAAATCCGCATCCCCAGGACAGCGGGCTTCGCAGGCATGGTGGCGGAATCTCATCAGCCCCTGCTGATTCCCTTTGACCTGTATGAAGATGGGCGTTCAGAAACTTCCAAACAAACGGATCAGAAGACAGGCTATCGCACTTGCAGTATGTTGTGCATGCCCGTGTTTAAAGCCGATGACGAGTTGATCGGGGTGACGCAGTTAATCAACAAGAAGAAACGGGGAGAGTCCCCGCCCTATGACCCAAATGATTGGCCCAAAGCCCCGGAACAGTGGAAGGCGAGCTTTAATCGTTCTGACAAAGAATTCATGCAGGCGTTTAACATTCAAGCCGGTGTAGCCCTGCAAAATGCCAAGCATTTTGCGGAAGTGAAGCAGCAGGAGCAAATTCAGAAGGATATCCTGCGCAGCTTGACCAATGGGGTGATCTCCACGGATAAAAAGGGTATCGTTATGGCCGCCAACGAAGCGGCCAAGCAATTATTAGGGTATGGCTCCAAGGAGGTCATAGAGGGCAAGTTGATGCGGGATTTGCTGAAACTCAAGGAAGGTGATTTTGGCAAATGGTTCGACGTAGCACTCTCTCCCCTAGATGAAAAAGACCGGCAACAGTATTACCCAGATCAAACATTGTTGTCTAAAGACTCCGATTTTTCCGGAACGGTACAGCAGAGTATAAATCTGTCGATTAACTCAATGTCCGATGCCAGCGACCTCACCAAAGTAAACGGGGCATTGGTGGTCATGGAAGATATCTCGGATGAGAAGCAGGTCAAAAATCTGATGTATCGTTACATGACGCCGGAAGTGGCAGAGGCATTGCTAGCAAGTGGCGATACGGGGTTGGGGGGCAAGCGCAAGCATGTCTCCGTGCTGTTTTCAGATATTCGCAGCTATACCACATTGACGGAAAAAATGCAAGCAGAAGAAGTGGTGGTGATGCTCAACAGCTATTTTGAAGAAATGGTGGACGCCGTCTTGCACTACGGGGGCACTCTTGATAAATATATAGGTGACGCCGTGCGAAACGTTCGAGCGTAAATGAATAGTGTGGTTTCATTAGCCAACACGACTTATGACAGCTCAAACTGGTCTCATTTGCCAGGGAACTGTGTAATCTTTGTGGGTCCAAACCCCACCCTCCGGATGCGGGAGGAAAACCGGTCCCAACTGCTGCGGAGTGACATCACCGGCGGTGGAGAGCAGGGACTCAAATGTAGGATAGCTGGTAGAAGGTGACCTGAACCGGCAACTCCGCTAGGAAATATGCTCATGGCTAACGTTAAGTGAACCTGTATAAGCCTCGTTAATTCAGACCAGCGAAATAAGGCTGTAACGCTGGAACCAAAAGGTTATGGTAGGAGTGGATAGTCGTGGCCTCTGGCTATCCCGTATCACTAAAATCCTCCCGGGGTAGTGCAGGGGCCTAAAAGCATCATATGGATTATACGGAACGTTATAACCTTTGTTGAGCAATTCATGGACCGGTAAAACCGTTCTCATTAGACGATTAACCGACCAGGGGATAAGTTAGATGATAAGCGAAAGCCAACAGGGGAGGGATGCCCTAAGAAGCCAACGCCCAGAGTAATATTTGGGATATGCTGACGTCGGACGGATATGGTGGGAAGTCAAGGGAAATAGTAGTCCTAAAAGGGTACGGAACCGGGCACCAAATGGTGTCAAAGGTATACATGATGGATGAAGTCCTAGGCCAGGTAATAAAGCGGAGGGCCCTAGATACGGCCAAATGTTAGTAAAGAGTGCGTGGTGCGAAACGGTCGGGCGTAAGCAAATTTATTTATGATGTGTGACAGCTCAAATTTGGATCATTAGCCGATGAACTATGTAATCCTTGTGGGTCCAAACCCCACCCTTCGGATACGGAAGGTACGCCGGTCCCAACTGCTGCGGAGTGACATCACCGGTGGTGGAGAGCAGGGACTCAAATGTAGGATAGCTGGTAGAAGGTGACCTGAACCGGCAATTCCGCTAGGAAATATGCTCATGGCTAACGGTAAGTGAATCTGTATAAGCCTCGTCACTTTAGACCAGCGAAATAAGGCTGAAACGCTGGAACCAAAAGGTAATGGTAGGTGTGAATAACTGTCACGCGTGGTTATTCCGTATCACAAAAATCCTCCCGGGGTATTGCAGGGGCCTAAAAGCATCATATGGATTATATGGAACGTTATAACCTCTGTTGTGCAATCCATGGACCGGCAGGAGCCTTCGCGTCCGGAGACACCCACCCATGTCGTGCGCGGGAGCGACATGACAGGGTCGTTTCCAAGAGCACCTACCCTGTCGTTCGCCGCAGGCAACGACATGGGTGGGTGTCTCTGGAAACGAAAGGGTGCTCCTGGACGCGACCAGGGGATAAGTGAGATGTTAAGCGAAAGGCAACAGGGGAGAGATGTCGCTTGTTGCTAATGCCTGAGGTAATGCTCAGGATAGGTTGCGGTTCAGAACCGAGCTAACCATAACGGGGTGTTGCGATTCTAAACCGCCGCTGACGTGGGACGGATATGGTGAGAAATCGGAGGGAAAAGTAGCCTTAAAATGATACGGTGCCAGTGGACTTGTCCATATGGCATATATACGATGCTAAAGTTCAAGCGAGGTAAAACGCTGCGGTTCTCAGCCCACTGGGAGAGACCACGTTAGGAAAGGATGACAGAATGGGTTGGCAGATTTCCCGTTATTCACCACCCGAGACTTGACGGGTTTAGCTTGTACGAAAGTGGATAATAAGGGGTGAAATTTCAGAAGATAAGGTCAGAGCGGAGCAATCCAATCACCGGCTGCCGATCGCGCAGCGTGGCGCAGCCATAGACAACGGCTCACCAACCAGGAGCCTCCTGCGGTGAAAGTCGCTAGTCCGGTTTTGAAAGGGAGGGTTGGGAAGCGATTCCTAGCTCGACCCCAACTAAGGGGTTTTATCGCTTTCTCCCGCACGAACCCCCCGGTGCCAGGCATTAATTTTGTCCGAAATACGGAATAACATGAAAAGACGAAACTTCACAAGACAAGGTAGGGAGAGGTAACTCAACCATTGTCCACCCATGCCAAGGGCCCACCAACCAGGAGCCTCCTGCGGTGAAAATTGCAAGTCCGGTTTTGAAAGGGAGGGTTGGGAAGTGATTCCTAGCTCGACCCCATCCCTGATGGCGGTGTTTGGATCGCCAGCGCCCCTCAACGATCATGCCTGGTATGCGATGCAAACGGCGATCGCCATGCGCCAGCGATTGGAGAAATTCAATGAGGCTCGGATGGCAGAGGGTAAGATGGCGATCGGCATTGGCATGGGGATCCATACCGATGAAGTCGTGAGTGGCAATATTGGCTCCAGCAAACGCATGGAACTGACTTCTATTGGTGACGGTGTCAATCTGGCCTCTCGTCTGGAAGGAACGAGTAAGCAATATGGCACAGACATAGTCATCAGCGAAAATACTTATAAACCCTATGCGAGGCGGTTAATAGTCAGAGAGCTGGACTTGATTACCGTGAAGGGAAAAAGCGAACCGGTGAGAATATATGAACTGCTGGGCATCCAGCCAGGCAGGAGCACACTGGCTCGCGAAGTTCCAGAGGAAAAGCAGAAGGCGATCGACCACTATCACAAAGGGCGCGAGTATTACCTACAACCGGCAAGGGAAAAATTGTCCTCAGACGAGATGATATCTTTGTTAGAACAGCTGCCAGAAGAGGTATCAGAGTCCGAGGAGAAGGAGTTTGAAGAGCGTAAGAAGGAAATTTTACGGGATCTAATTGAGCAGCTGTCATTAGCTCAACTAGAGCAAATCTTAGGGTCCAATGCCATCAAGCGGCTGTCATTAGAGGAACTCAAGCAGATGCCTTCCGAGGAAGCCCCAGAGTCTTTGGCAGATCGGGAGATCAAGCTCACCCCCCGGGAGGTCAAGAAGCTGTTGACCGCTAAGCTTCTTCAGTTCTGCGCTAAAGAAGAAGACCATAGATGTCTATCCGATGAGGCCAAGGAAATGTCACAAGCTCTGATCTGGAAACTGATTGGGCTAGCCAAGCAGCAGTTTACGGATAAGGCGAAGAAAGCGTTTGAGAACGCCCAGGGTGAGTTTCAAGCAGTTCTGGACATCGATCCCAAGAATAAGGCGTGTAAGTCCTGACCACCTGTGCCTTTATAATCGCTTAATGAAGAATAAGATATATAACCATTAAAAGATATTGAGTCAGTGGTCAATTTTGAAGAAAAGAATTTGAAGAAAGAATTTTGACCTGTTCGAGTTAAACGTATTCCCCTACAATTAGCTTTGGGGGTGCCGAGACCCCATGCAGATCTTCGGTATCTACCGTTCCGGAAAAATCGGGATGCATGGGCTTTGACCCCGAAGATACCGCCACCCCAAACCCGACACCGTTTCTGAAAAATCGGACTGCCTTGAACTGACGCGGGTCGGAATGTTGCTGTTAGCGAGGAGTATTAAATTGGATTTATCGCGGATACCAGCCCAACCAAAACCGGGTTTGCTGAACGTATTGATCGAAATCACAGCCGGAAGCAAAAATAAGTACGAGTATGATAAGGATATGCAAGTGCGATTCGTTATAGTCTAACGTGGTCAAACACGGAACAATAGCCTAGGAAACTAGGAACTCTGGTCATCATGGGGGTTAAATTCCCCTCCCCCAGGTGCGGGGTGACACCGGTCCTCAGTGCTGCGGGGCAACATCACCGTGGTGCCGAGCGAGGACTTAAATGTAGGATAGCTCCTAGTCTAAGGGGCGACTCCGCTAGGAAAGAGGCTTATGGATAGAACAAGCGAATCTCTGTAAGTATCGTCATCTTAAACCAGCGAAAAGACTGATTACGCTGGCCCAAAATGGGAAAGTAGTTCGCGTGTCAATGTTTTGCATTCATTGATATCGTACCCGAAATAACTACCGGTATACAGGAGAAACCTAAAAGCCTCGCGAAATGATACCAGGGAACGAAGTAACCCCTCGTGTGCTGTCCATTTGGACCAGTCAGATGTGAAGCGCAAGCCACGAGTGGGAGAGATGGCCCGAGAAGCTAATGCCTAGGGTAATGCCTATGGATATGCAGACGCGGGTCGGTGATAGTTGGAAGTCTTGGGTAAAAGTAGCTCTGAATACGTCATAGGCCCATCACTACGGTGGTTCCGAATGAATGAAGGGGTCAAATCTCATGAGACGAGGGGCAACGGGAGTAATCCCTAGTAATCCTACCCATGACTTGGGCCAACTACCCAGTAGCCGTGTGCGGTGAAAGTCGCATGCACGGTTCCGAAAGGGAGGGTTGAGGAGTGATTCTCAGCTCGACCCCGACTGCCTTGATCCTGGACCGGGTGCTTTATGCTTCGGTACAATATCCTTACGATTACGGCTTTGTCCCCAATACCCTAGCCGACGATGGCGACCCCCTCGATGGTATGGTGATGATGGATCAGCCCACTTTCCCGGGTTGCGTGATAGCGGCGCGGCCAATAGGAATGTTGGAAATGATTGACGGGGGCGATCGGGATGAAAAAATTCTCTGCGTGCCCGACGATGACCCGCGCTATGCTGAGGTCAAATCCCTCCAAGATGTGGCACCCCATCGGTTGGATGAAATTGCCGAATTTTTCAGAACTTACAAAAATTTAGAGAAGAAAGTTACTGAAATCCTCGGCTGGAAAGATGTATCGGAGGTGATGCCTTTGGTGGAAAAATGTATTAACGCGGGAAAAAAACAGTAACTGACAGTAGTCTGAGCTAGCTGGGGTGGAACCAACTGGCGGCTCAGATAATAAACCATCACACTTCACCTTGCCAAAATCTTCACCTCAAACAGCTAAGAAAGTGAGGATCGCTCCTGATAAATTTACTGTAGAGTTCTGGGGAGTCCGAGGAGAGATTCCCACCCCGGGCAGGGAGACAATGGGCTACGGAGGTAATACCTCCTGCGTGACAATGCGGGTGGGTAATCAATTCTCGATCTTTGATGCGGGCACCGGTGTGAGGGTGCTGGGAAAGCATCTACTCAGCCAGATGCCTGTGGAAGCCCATTCTTGACTCACTGCCATTGGGACCGAATCCAAGGATTCCCGTTTTTTGTCCCAGGTTTTATTCCGATAAATCGTTTTCACATTTACGTCGGCAGCTAATGGGGGCTTCGATGGAACACAACGATCGGTTTCTAGAACTTATGGAAGCTCAATTAAAATCAGTCTTTCCTCATGGCTTACTAGCCCGGGAAGGGAAGGCATGAGTCTGGAAATCGGAAATTGAGCAATTGTTAATTGAGAAATTGTTAATTAGGTGTTGCACATTATCACCGATGATAGTTGAGAATTTTCGCTCTTTGGCTAATTGCTAATTGCTAATTGTGAATAGACAAAAAAATAAATTAATAGGCAGATGTCACCGTAAATAATCACTTCAAAACAATCCCTATCATCACATAATTGTGCAACGCCGTTAATTATTTATTCATGTCTATAGTAAGTCGTGCAGGATTTATGCAACTGAGATGGTGTTGAAACTATTATCAGGCGGTGAGATTGCTTCGGGGTATCTTTACGGGGCTCATTAACATATCGTAAGAGCTCCCCTCGCAATGACAAAGTATAGTTGGCGTTGCACAACGACACCGATGATAAGAGTTGGGTAGTGGGTCACAAGTAGTGATGTTAGCACAAGAAAGCTCAGACGGAGATCGCAATAGTGGCATCCAACGGCAAGTCAAATAACGATATTTCAGGCATTGACGTCCCAGCCGAAAAATTGAAAATGCCACATCCCCACACCTATTGGGACAGACTAGCCATCACATCACTACATGTTTATCACTACCAAGAGTTGCTAATTGCTAATTGTTAATGGTTAATTTTGAGAGTCATTTGCGGTCAGAAATAGATGTATTTGCTCTTAGCAATTAGCAATTTTAAACAATTGGCTGCTATCATCGGTAAAAATGTGCAACGCCAAAAATTTGCACAGGCTACGCAATGATTTAGACTCACTATATAGGGTTCGATTGCCTCTGTTGCTCTGAACGCAGCAATCGGCAGGATCTATAACGCAATTTAACATTTAACATTGACAATTTTCAGCTGACTGCTGATAGCTGAGGTTGAAACTGTGGGTAAAGGGCTTTGACCAGTTGGCGGAAATGGGCAATTGGGGGAATCTGGAGCCGATCGCGGGTGGTTACCAATACCACTTCACGAGTCAAGGGTGGAGATGATATACGCTCTTGATGAGAGTCGGCGATCGCTCTGACGGCCAGGGTCGGGTCAAGGCGTGCCTGCATCAATGCCGATCGGGGTAACAGGGCAATCAGTTCTCCTTGCCGGACTACGCCTTGAAAGGCATCGAGGGTATTTAACTCCAAAACGGCCTTGAGGGTGAGATTTTGTCTCAAAAAGGCTTCTTGCACCAGGCGTCGCATACCATAGCCATCCTTAAATACTACTTGCGGTTGGGATGCTAATAAATTCCAGGACAGATGTTCGTACTGGGTGAGGGGGTGATTCGAGGCCATTAATACCTCGATCGGCTCGGACAATAGCAGATCTACTACGATCTCGGAACTGACGGTTAAGAAGCGATTTGGCATGACGATCGCCAGTTCTACCATGCCGTCTTTGAGCACTTTTAGCGCCCGATCGCTCCCTAAGGAGGTAACTCGCAACTGCACTTGAGGGTAGTCTCGACAAAAGGAGAGCAACACTGGCGGTAAAGCATGGGCGCAGACTGAAGGAATCGCTCCTACGCAGAGTTCTGGTTGTTTTCCTGCTAATAATTCTGCTAATTCGGTGGTGGCAGAATTCCACTCTTGACAGATTTTGCGGGCCCTCTTAAAGAACATTTCTCCTGCTATCGTTAATTTGGCCGAGGCTCCCCTGTGAAACAGTGGCATTCCCAAGTACTCTTCTAGTCCTTGGATTTGGCGGCTAATGGTCGATTGCGTCACTCCACAATTTCTCGCCGCTTGCTGAAAGTTACCGGTTTCGGCAACAGCTAAAAAAGCTTGTAATTGCTCAACTCGCATGGTTATGTAGTCTGGACTACATCGATTTATTATTACTTTAGCGCAGTGGAAAATAAGTTTTTGTACCCGTCGATACAACTGATCGGATAGTTTATGGTGGATATAGCAATTAGCATTCAAGCTGAGATCACCCGATCGCGCCCGGAGGCTTTAGCGCGGTAAAGTGCCGCATCAGCGGCGGCGATGACTGCCTGTAGGGTTTGACCGTGTTCTGGGAAGCAAGCGACGCCAAAGGAACTGGTGATGCTACCCAGCAGCTGACCGTCATGCTCGATCCGCAGAGACTTGATTCCCGATCGCAGATAAGAGGCTCGTTGTATGGTATAATCGAGAGTCGCTTCGGGAATGATGACGATAAACTCCTCACCGCCGTAGCGACAAGCCAAGTCTTTACCCCGGATATTCCGATTCAAAAACCGCCCCACTTCTCGCAGCACGGTATCCCCAGCTTGGTGACCGAAGGTGTCATTAAATCGCTTAAAATGGTCAACATCCACCAGGATCATTCCTAAAGAATGTTGGGAACTAGAGGCTCTTTGGATTTCCCGTGCAGCGGTTTCTTCCAGGTAACGCCGATTAAACAATCCTGTCAGGGGGTCTTGAATACTCTGGGTGCGCAGGGTTTCCCGCAGTCTCAAGTTCGCCAATGCTAGGGTAATGTGTTCGGCGACGCTGACTGCTAACCGCTCAGTGTCGGGGGTTAATTGCCCCGACTCTAGGGAACTTAAATATAATAGACCAATGGATTCTCCCTGCATCTTCATCGGCAAGCAGCAATGTTGCCGACTATCGGATGACGGGTGCAGATATTGACAGAGCAATTGTGGGATCTCTTCATTGGGACCATGCCGATTTTGTCCCCACAAACTCTTCACCGGAAACTGCTTCTGGTTGGCGATCGGTGCTTTGCCCCAACTGGCCACTACCTCAATGACATTTTTTTCGGCTTCAATGGCAAATACTCCACCAACTAAATCGGGAAACAAGGGTGACATTTTTTGGGCAATGACCCCGTAGGCTTCCGACAGGGTGAAGCATGCTTGCAGTAACTGAGACAGTTCCGTTAGCAACTGCATCTCCCGGTTGCGCTTTTCTAATTGCTTGACTGAGGTGGTGAGTTGTCCGTTGGCCTGTTGTAATGCTGCTTCCATCCGCTTGCGTTCGGTGATGTCTCGACCGATATAGAGCAAGTTTTTTAAGTCTGCTATGTCACTGTCTATGATCGCACAAGAAAAAGCTACGGAAATTTCTTCTCCTGTTTTTTTCCGACACAGCACTTCTACATATTGCTCTTCCCCTTCACCATAGCCGACTTTGTGGAGAAATTTACGGTCAGTAATGATCGAGGAAATCGGCTGTCTAATTAATTCCTTTTCGCTATAGCCAAACATCTCGATCGCTGCTTGGTTGACGGTTTTGATATTTCCCGATCTACTGGTCACTAATAAAGCATCTGCCATTGACCGGATCAGTTGTTCTATGTAAGTTTGATTAGCTGTAATGGTACTCAGTAATAAATTAGCCCGGTTGGCACTTTGGACTAATTTTTGTTTCATTTCCATCGTTTCTGTAACATCATTAAATAGGACTATTAGCCCGCCTTCTCCATTGTTCTTCAATATGGAGATGTCAAAATAGATCGGCGAGTCCCGATCGCCCTTACGGGAAATGCATTGTAATTCAAAACTATTTTGCTTTCCTGACATGATCTCTGACAAGGACTTCTCTAACCCGAATAGTTCTGGGAAGCCTTCTCTGACATCTTTTCCCAGTTCTATTTCTGCCGGTAACTCTGCTAATAATTTCACTCCCGATGATATTTCTAGAATCCTTAAGGACCGATCTACTTTTAAGTGTTCCATGTCGCTTTGAGATATAATTTGGCCGGGGTATTATTGTCAGTTCAGGCGAGTTCTATCAGCCGAGTGGCTAGGGTTTCAAACATTAGGTCTACGTCTTGGCCTGTTTTGGCAGAGGTTGCATAGGTGGCTAAGACTTGCTGCTGGTCCTTAAACTGGATTCTGTCAACCAGTTCGCCAACTTCTAAGGGGTCAAACAGGTCTGACTTATTCAATGATATAATAATTAACCCTTGGGGATTGATTGATAAAAAGCGCTCAATATGCTCCCCGAGCCCCTCCAGTGTTTCCCGAGGGTGCATCCCAGTTTCGCCATGAGTATAAATGCTTAGTCGAACTGGTTCCGAGATGGTGTTAAGCTGAGACAGTCGGTAAACGCTCCCTCTAAAACTATGAATCCTGAAAATTTAGCTCAAATTAAAACCTATGCTTTGGGAATAGCCGCCTTGTTGTATGAGGAGGCCCAAGGGACTGTTCCAGAGCAATTGAAAACACTCTCAGGACTCGAAGCTACAGTCCGTGGGCAGTTGCTTCAATACGTCAGTCCAGAGATTGCCCTTTTTTTATCGAAAGCACCAGTGGCACCACCGCAGGGCGAACCCGAATTTTAAACAGCATTTTGGGCGAGCTCCTCATCACGGAGAAGCAAGCGACTTATTTTGATGTGAGAGCCTATAGCCAGTGGAGTCCCTATCTGGAAAAATGTTGCTTGTTACTGAGTGCGAACTCTTCTTATGAGCACGCCGAGGAAGATATTAAGCAGCTCACGGGGATGAGCGTTTCCCGGGGAACTCAGCAACGACTGGTGCAACGTTATGAGTTTGAATTACTGACAGTTAAAGAAGCCGTTTCCTCAACGAGCGCTCAAGAACCGAAACTGCCCCTTCAGGAGTTTGAGTTGCCCACAGCTAAAGAAGCCGTTTCCTCAACGGGCCCTCAAGGACCGAAACTGCCCCCTCAGGAGTTTGAGTTGCCGACGGCTAAAAAAGCTGTTTCCGAAATCAGCCCTCAAGAACCGAAAGTGCTCGCCCATGAGTTGAAGTTGCCGACTGTCAAGGAAGTTGTTGAGGAAATGAGCATTGATGGGGGGAAAGTACGCTTACGGACCCCGCAAGGGAGACCCTGTGAGTGGCGCGATTACAAGGGCGTTAATCTACATGACCTCGGGGTAGCGGCCTTCTTTCGGGACAATGCAGGACTGGTCAAATGGGTCAACCAGCAGCCCTTGGCGAATCCACTTGTGAGTATCGGAGACGGTCATGATGGCGTTTGGAATTTGTTTGCCGAGATTGGCCCAACCATCTTCCGTCTGGAAATCCTCGATTGGTATCACTTGATGGAAAACCTCGAGAAAGTCGGTGGGTCCAGATCTAGACTGGCACGAGTGAAAGCTCTCCTATGGTCAGGCAAGGTAGATGCAGCCCTCAAAGAATTTGACGACTGGGAGCATCCACGGGTTGATAACTTCAGGGCCTATGTTACTAAGCATCGTCACCGCATTGTGAACTATGGCTATTACCAAGCCGAGGGAATTTCAATCGGTTCGGGAGAGGTGGAATCAACGATTAAGCAGGTTGCGGCACGGGTGAAGCTCTCAGGAGCGCAGTGGAAAGCTGCCAATGTTCCCCAAGTTCTGCGGCATCGCTGCGCTTATCTCAATGGAGTATTCTCAAGGTGAGTCAATCTTGACATTCTCATCATCTCGTGGTCTGTCAAGATAAAATTGACGAATTTTACGGAGATAACCGCTTCCGAGCCTTCCCTTCTCTTATCCGTCATCATTTCCTTGACAGACCAAGGGTCTATTAGTGACAGTTTAACAATGAAGTATTTTTGCTCATTGCCAAATTGGGATGCACCCTTTCCCGACGGCTCAGATCGGCAACAATTACTGCTCCCATTGCTCCTTGTAAGTAAGTCGGGACGATCGCCTGAAATTTGGTACTGCCTTCTAAATCCCAGACGAGCAGGCGGACGTTCGCTGCTGCTAATTCCAGGGTCTTGCGGGAAATTTTTACCCCCACGTTGGACAGATACTCGTCGCTGAACTGACGTTCCACAAAGCGGCGAATTAGGCTTGTTTTGCCGACCCCGTAGTCCCCTACTAAGCAAATTTTTTGTGTTATTGTTTCCATGATTATCTACTGGTTGCTCCCGGCCCGATCGGATCGACTATTACAAGTATAGCATATTTGTAGATCGGCATCTAAATATACTTCTTAGGGGGGAGACAAATATCGACGAGCGCGAGTTTAACTCCGGGTAATACTCAGTGGTAATGCTAATGCCATCTATCTGATTGAGCATGTTTGTGACTCGATCCAGTTCTGCTGCTGTCTGTTTGGGGTCTGACGGAAAATCCTTGTTTCCCGCTTTTCACCCTCTGGCCCTGTGGGGTCTCGCTCCGGAGGCTCAAAATTGTTATTTACGCTACCTTGGCGCGATCGCCCGGGCTATTTCCACCGGCGATGCTTTGATATACTCGGTGCTATTGCTACTTCCATTTTGTTTTTTCTCATCCCTGCCTGGATCGCTTTCCTGATTTCCGGGGCGATCGCCCTACTTATTTCCTTTTGCCACTGTTGTTTTTTTGATGATATCTCCTCTGCAACTATGGAGGAGATCGCCTTCGGGAGCATGTCAGTTTTGTAGGTAAGAGTTCAATGGCTCTCCTGGGCTTTAGTGATAAATGTATCACCGAATACAAAATCAAGTCCCCGAAAAGGGCTGAAACCCTTTATTTGGCGTATACATAAGTAAAATTTATCACGCCTTCCCTTCGTACAGGATACCCAGTTCAATATGGTATAATAGAACAGTCAATCAACCTCCCATGAACTAATGACACCTGAGAAAGAACAAGCGAAACCAAGAACATTTAGATGCTATAGGGAAAATTCTCTATGAAGACACAGAACCCAACCAGTTGCAGGATTTAGAAACAATAGAAAAAACGGTGAGAGATAAAATACAGTCTCATGTAAGTCCGCTCATTGGCTCTTTTTTTATAAAAAAAGTAACAGGTACAGACAAGGGAAGGAAAAGGAAATTAAAAAGTTGCTTGGGAAAATTGACGCTCGCCGATAAACAATGTCAACGGTTAGGAGTCAAACCTCATAATCAGTTAAGCCCATTATTAGAAAAATGTTGGCTCCGGATTAGTGCCAATGTTTCTTACGAAAATACGGCTAAGGATGTTAAATATTTAACAGGAATATATGTATCAGCTAAAACACAACAGCGGTTGGTGCATCGAACTGAATTTAACATGGCTAAAGTCTCCAAGCCAATTAAAGAATTGTGTGTAGACGGTGGTAAAGTTAGGCTAAGAACACCCTTGGGAGAAGCCTGTCAGTGGCGAGATTACAAGGGAATCTGCATTAATAAAAAAGTTACTGTTGCCTTTTTTCAGGAGAATCAAAACTTAATTAATTGGGTGAATCGACAATCTTTAGCGACGACATTTACTTGTCTGGGAGATGGACATGATGGAATTTGGAATATTATCATGAGTATAGGGAAAAAAGAACGGTAGTGATAAATATGTAGTGATATAACATTTTATCCCTCTATTAATCCTTGCTTTTCAAAGGGATAATATAACATTTTTCATTACCATTGATAAGTTTAAGGTAGGGGTCGAACTGGGAATCGCTTCCCAATCCTCCCGTTCGGAACCGTGCTTGCGACTTTCACCGCACACGGCTACTGGTTGGTAAGTCCTTGTCATGGATAGCACTATCAGAGTTACCTCCTACTGGCCTTGTCTTGTGAGATTTGGCCCCCAATGGTTGTCAGTAGACTGTTTTTAATGCCTTAGCTCCGGAAGGTTCGCAGAGGATATACCCGATAAAACCTTGAACCTGCTCTTTACTAACTTTTAGCCGTAAAATTTGGTTGGCCTCCGAGTTTTTACCCGGCTAAGGTCTTCTAGTCCATAAATCCGACTTTTGGGATTTCTCCCTAGTAACTGGAAAAATGGGGTTAATTTCTCCCTTGACTTCTTACCATATCCGTCCTACGTCAGCTCTGGTTACCCAGTATCGCCTACATTACTATAGGCGTTATCCCAAGCATTACCCTGGGCATTGGCTTCTTAGGACATCCCTCCCCCGACGGCTTGCGTTTATCATCTAACTGGTCCCGAGGGGGACAGCACATCGGAGGTTACTTCGTTCCTTGGTATCATTTCATGATGCTTTTAGACCCTTACTCTCCCCCGGGAGTTCTGTGGACGCATTGTTAACCAGATAAAACGGTCAACACTAACTACCATTTCCCTTTTGGGCCAGCGTATTAGCCTTATTCCGCTGGTCTAGTATAACGAGGTTTAAGCGTAAGTTCGTTTTCTCTAGTCATGAGCATCTTTCCTAGCGGCATAACCGGCTTAGGCTGCCAGTTGTCCTACATTTAAGTCCTTGCTCTGCACCCCGGTGATGTCACTCCGAAGCACTAAGGACCGGTGTCACTCTCGCGCCAGAGAGGAGAGGAATTGAACCTCCATGAGTACCAAAGTTGTCCGGCTAATGGAACCAGACCTGACTGTTCACCGCTTACCCCGATTTAGTCGGTATTGCTGGTTTAGGTCAGAACGAATCGCACTTTATCAAAAATATCAGAGATAATCATGTATAATTAGTTGTCACAATGCTATATTGTTATTGGTAAAAACAATGTCTAAATTTATGAACACATCATCAGATTTATGCTTGCGACCTTCTTGTCCCCACTGTCAAAGTGAGCGAACAGTAAAAAACGGTAGGGGCGAAGCATTCGGGGCTAAAAATTTCGTCTCCGTTGCCGTCATTTTGCCCGAAGGCTTCGCCCAAAAACATAAGTGTAAAGACTGTGGCAGGCAATTTGTTGAAAACCCTACCAATAAAACGATATCATCAGAAACAAAAAAGAAAATAGATGGCCTTTTACTTGAGAGAATTTCTTGAGCTGGAATTGCACGTCAAGTTGGAGTTTCCAAAACTTTGCTCCAAGATTATGTTAATAAAAAATCTGCGGAAACTCCGCGTGAGATAAAGGTTTTAGACAAGCCAAAAGGGAAAATGACTATTGAATGTGATGAAATGTGGTCTTTTGTGGAGAATAAAGAAAATAAGCAATGGATTTGGTTAGCGTTAGATACAAAAACTAGAGAAATAGTTGGAGTTTATGTGGGCGCTCGCAGTCGGGAATCGGCAAAAAAATTGTGGAAATCTTTACCTCCTGTTTATCGGCAATGTGCAGTTTTTTACACAGATTTTTGGGAAGCTTATAACACAGTAATCCCCAAAAAACGTCATAAACCAGTAGGTAAAGAAACTGGAAAAACTAATCATATTGAAAGGCTAAACAACACATTAAGACAAAGAATTAGTCGTTTGGTTCGTAAAACATTATCATTCTCCAAGAAACTAGAAAATCACATCGGAGCTATTTGGTATTTTGTACATTATTACAACAAATGTTTATCGGGATAGATAATGCATCACTACATATTTATCACCACCGGGCTGCTGAAATCCCATTTTTTATCATTATTATTCTTCCAATTATCGTTGTCGATGCTATTATAGAAAGCCTGAAGGGCTGCATAATCATCGGCATCCAGAATGGGCCAGACCTTAATATTAAATTCATCTTCTACCTTGCCTCCCGCAGCATCCGATACAGTTACCGTCACCGTAAAAGTGCCCGACACCGTAGGGGTGCCGCCGATCTTCCCACTAGTGGAGTCAATCTTTAAACCGCCTGGCAAACCGTCGGCGCTATAGCGAAGAATGTCGTTGTCGTTGATGTCACCGAAGTTCCCGCTGACATAGAGGTTGAAGTTCTGACCGTAAATAGCCTCCGTGTCGGGAATCTCAGTTTTCACATAGGGAGGGTTTTCCAACACTTTGTCCACTGTGGACAAATCGGTGATACTTTGGGGTATCGTACCGCTGAGGGAGTTGTTGGCCACGTCGAAACCCGTGAGTCCACTACCGTGACCCCATACCAGCTATTCACAACATCAGCAGAGGGGGGAGTTGAGCTGCTGACATCCCAGCCTGTCTTGTTCGTCCAATTATTTCCATTAGTGCTATTATACAGATCACTCATGCCTTTATAATCAGCGGCATTGAGTTTATTGGTTTCATTGTTGTCATTTGTTTCATTCGTTGGCATTTGTTTTTTTCTCCAAAATTAAGTTATTCATTATATTGGGTCTCGCCGGCTCTGATGGCCAGCAATCAAGATATCTTATACTATTTTATTTTACGTCCCCGACAGCCATTTTTGGTAAATTTCTCCGCTAAGGCCAATTTTGGCTAATTTGGCTTTTCATCATCTCTGGGTCTCGCCGGTTCCTTTTGATGTTTCCACCGGTGGCCAGCTTGCCCTATAAGTTGTCAGGACTGATGGAATCCTGCATGCGGTCTCGGTTAATAGGCTTGTGACTCGGTCATAGGTTTTGTCCCTCAGAACCTGAATACAGCATAACTAACTTTATTGCGTAATGTCAAGGGTTTTGAGAAAAAAATTTTTTTCTTAGAGATGAAAATGCTGAAACCCATGTATATCAATAGTTTCGGCTCGTAAAAAAAATGTTTTTGTTTGTAACGTACAGCCCCTTCTATACTCTGGTGCCGACCGGCTGTAGCTTTAACCGGTGTACTTACTGCAATTTGAGAACGGATCCAGGCCTTAGTCCCTGGATGACACTGCCTGAGCGGATGCTAAAGCGCAACGAGAGTGATTTCCACTGGCGTTGCCGGTTCAAATCCGGGTATTGCGAGCAGTCTGCGAGATTATCCGCGCAGAAGCTGCGAGGTTATCCGCGCAGAAGCTGCGAGGTTATCCGCGCAGAAGCTGCCTGGCCATGACAGATTTAACCGTTCATTGTATATGTCTGACTCCCTAGCAACCGATCGCACTCCTAGCTTGATTTCACTGGATATGTTGCCTTACCAATCGAGGACAACCGGTCCCCTGAAGCTGGGAGTGCTGGCTTCTGGTAATGGTATCCTGTTTCCGCCCACATCTGTTACTTTATAACCCGGTTGGTCGTAATTGTCTGTAATCGCGTCATTGATGCGATTATTGCTGACTGAATGACAATGCCGTTGAAACCCAAGAAATTAAATCCCGGTTCCTCGCCCTCTAACGTGTGGGATATACGTGTCTTTTCGGGCTTAAGTTCTAACCCTACTTCTGCCAGCCATCTCTGGCTTATTACCTGTCCGGTTTACACAGAACGAATCGCACACCGCTATTCAAGCTATAATAGCAGTAAATTGTGCCAGTGACCAAAGGTGGTTTGACGCTCATTTGGGCAGACCGCCAGCTCGGGCACTCAGGGAAGCATCTGTCAATAATCCGATTTTGCAGCCGCAACATCTATCTGTAGGTAGAGTCAGACCGTACATGATGCTCCCGGCACAAGCTATGTCATTTATTAACAGTTCGCAATATCAAGGTGTAGAAGCTCTCAGTTCTGCGTGCGAATGCGAACGGGTTGATCCAAAACCTCATGTGGTTGAGCGGGTGGCCGTTGCCATCTTACACTCTCTCTAGGAAACACAGGCATCCATACCCATGCTGGAAGCTCAACTGATGGCGATCGCCGAAATCAATGAAACCGGTGGAGTCCTAGGTCATAAGATAGAGCCGGTGATAGCAGACGGGGTTTCTGACCCAGATCGGTTTGAGCAGAAAGCCAGAAAAATAATCGCAGAAAATCAGATTACAACGCTATTCGGATGCTCGACATCGGCCAGTCCGAAAAGGCTGTTGCCGGTGGCAGAAGAGTTTAATGCTCAACTCTGGTATCCCTTACAGTATGAAGGTCTAGAATGCTCCCCAAATATATTCTATACGGGAGCCTGTGCTAATCAACAAGTTGAACCGGCGATCGCCTGGCTGCTACAGCACCAGAGAAAACGTTTCTACCTCCTGGGTGCAGACAATGTCTTCTCCCATAGGGCTAGCAAAATCATTAAATCCCGACTCCCACAGCAAGGTGGTACAGTGGTTGGCGAGGCTTATATCCCCGATAAGGCTGTTGATTTCGCTGAAACGATCGCCCACATAAAACATACCCAACCGGATGCGATCGTCCTGACTCTATCGGGAGAAAGCAATCAGGCATTTTATCGCCAGTATTTTGAGTCAGGCATGACAGGGGCTGAAATTGAGATCGTCGCCTGTAATGTCTCGGCAGCGGAACTGAGCGAGATAGGTGAATATGCCCAGGGTACTTACGTCAGTGCTAGCTATTTACCTTGTCTAGATATACCTAGCAATCGGAAATTTGTCAATAATTTTCAGCGACGGTATGGTACTAAACGAGTGATTAGTAGCGCCATGGAAGCTGCATATACCCAAATCTACCTCTGGAAAGGTGCCGTTGAATTAGCTGAGTCCTTTGAGGCAGATCGCGTGCGGGTGGCGGCCCTGGGTACTAGCTTCCTTGCTCCCAGTGGATTAGTTACGATTGAGGCCAATCACCATGTTGCCAGAACTAACCGCATCGGGCGGATAATGCCGACCGGAAAGGTGGAAATAGTTTTCAGCAGCGATCGCCCCATTAAACCTCTGCCCTGGTTAGGGGTTGAACAGTCTAACTTGGACGCTACACTGCGCACTGAGGTTTGTAGTGAGGACCTCCCGGCCTCACTACAAACCTCAGAAAAATCAGATGGGGGGAAACTGAGGGCATTATTTGTGGCACGGGATATTACGGAGCTGTGTCTCCCGGGTAGTCCGAATAGCGATGGGAGGCATAGCAGCAAGGAGGCAGAAGAGGCTCTGCAAGCAGCTAATGCAGCCCTCGAAGATAAAGTCCAGGAACGGACAGCTGCTCTGAAAGAATCAAACGATCAATTGGTGGCGGAGATTGTTAAACACCAGCAGGCCGAAAATGCTCTGCGGGCTGCTAAAGATCAGTTGGAGGCGGTTTTGGCAGCCGTGCCGGGAATTGTTTCGTGGATTAGTTCCGATTTACGCTATCTAGGGGTAAATCGCCATTTAGCCAACATGTTTGGCTTGCCCCCAGAAGCTTTTGTTGGTAAAGATATTGGTTTTTTAGGCACTAGCAATGAGTTTAAGGAGTTTGTCCGCTCCTTTTTCGCTAGCCCTCAACAGGATGCTTTCCGAGAGATATCCGCTGTTGTCAAGGGCGAAAAGCGCAATTCTTTGATTGTCGCTCAGAAATACGATGGCGATCGGGCAGCTTTTACCGTTGGCATTGATATCACCGATCGCAAGCGGGCCGAAGAGGATCTGCGGGCTACCAAAGAGCAGTTAGAAGCTGTTTTGGCAGCGGTGCCGGGGACTGTTTCTTGGATAAGCTCAGATTTACGCTACCTCGGGGTAAATCGCCATTTGGCTAACATGTTTGACTTGCCCCCAGAAGCTTTTGTTGGTAAAGATATTGGTTTTTTAGGCACTAGCAATGAGTTTAAGGAGTTTGTCCGCTCCTTTTTCGCGAGTCCCAAACAGGATGCTTTCCGAGAGATATCCGCCGTTGTCAGGGGATCCGAGCGCAATTATTTGATTGTCGCTCAGAAATACGATGGCGATCGGGCCCTTTTCACCGTTGGCATTGATATCACCGATCGCAAGCGGGCCGAGTCGGATCTGCGGCAGGCAGAAGCGAGATATCGCCATCTGTTTGAAAATACAGTTGAAGGGATCTTTCAAACTACGCCTGATGGTCATTATCTGAGTGCTAACCCAGCTTTGGCTCGGATCTATGGCTATGAGTCCCCCGAACAACTGATAGCAAATATCACTAGCATCCAAGAGCACTTTTACCTTGACCCCGATCGTCGCTCGGAATTCATCCAATTGCTACAGTCGAGTGATGGGGTGATGAGCTTTGAGTCGCAAATCAAGCACCGGGACGGTCGGCTCACTTGGATCTCGGAAAATGCCCGTGCGGTGCTCGATGATAATAGCAATTTGCTTTACTATGAAGGAACTGTTGAAGACATCACAGAACGCAAGCAGGCAGAGTTAGCTTTGCAAAGAGCGAATGATGCGCTCGAAATCAGAGTTTCCGAGCGGACAGCAGCCCTGAGAGAGTCAAACCATCAGTTGCGGATTGAAATTGCCGAGCGCCAGCGAATGGAAGCGGCCCTGCGAGTCTCGGAAGCGGAACTGCGGGCTCTGTTTGCCGCTATGACTGACATTATTACCGTCTTTGATGCTAGCGGACGCTATATCAAAATTGTCTCGACGAATTCTGAGGTTTTGTATAGTCCCAAGGCCGAACGTTTAGGTAAGACTGTCTATGAGGTTTTGCCTGCCGAACAAGCTGATTTCTTTGTTCGCAATATCCAGCATGTCTTGAATACAGGGCAAACGGTAAATTTAGAATACAGAGATCCGCTTGAAGACAGTCAAGGGCAATATGCCCGATCGCGTAGCGTCTTCGCAGACGAATCGCCAATTGCAAAATCGATAAGCTCCAATTCCCAGGAAGTGTGGTTTTCGGCCAGCGTTTCACCAATGCCGGACAATTGCGTGATTTGGGTAGCTCGTAATATTACAGAGCGCAAGCGGATGATTGATGCCATGCAGGAAGCGGAGGAGAAGTACCGCAGTATTTTTGAGAATGCGGCGGAAGGCATTTATCAGTCTACACCGGACGGGCGCTACCTGAGTGTCAATCCGGCCCTAGCACGGATGTTTGGCTATTCCTCGCCAGAGGAACTGATGAGTCACCTGACTAATGTCGAACAGCAACTATATGTAGACCCAAACCGTAGGATGGAATTTATTACTGCTTTGGAACAAGATGATGCGGTGTCCCATTTTGAATCTCAGGTCTATCGCCAAGATGGCAACATTATCTGGACTTCTGAGAATGCTCGTACTGTTCGCGACGAGCAAGGAAAACTGCTTTACTATGAAGGCACTGTTGAAGATATCACTGAGCGCAAGCGCGCAGAAGAGGCTTTGCTGGCAGAACAGGAAAAGTCCGAGCGCTTGTTACTGAATATTTTACCCCATCCGATCGCGCAACGATTAAAACAAGACCAACATGCTATTGCGGAGCGCTTTGATGACGTCAGCATTATGTTTGCGGACATTGTTGACTTTACCGGTCTTTCCGCCCAGATCTCTCCCACAAGATTGGTATGCCAACTGAATGAAATCTTCTCTGCCTTCGACCAACTGGCTCTCGCCCATGGTTTGGAGAAAATTAAGACTATCGGAGATGCCTATATGGTCGCAGGCGGTCTCCCTACCCCCAGGCCAGACCACCCACAGGCGATCGCCGAGATGGCATTGGACATGCAGCGGAAAATCACTCAGTTTAAGCGGGATGATGGCAAACCTTTTCACATCCGCATTGGCATCAATACAGGACCAGTTGTAGCTGGCGTGATTGGGCTGAAAAAGTTTGCCTACGATTTGTGGGGCGATGCTGTTAATGTTGCTAGTCGCATGGAATCTCACGGTTCTGTAGGCGGCATTCAAGTAACTGCTGCTACTTACGATCGCTTAAAGTCCCAATTCTTATTTAAGGAACGGGCGGCGATCGATGTTAAGGGCAAGGGCAAAATGAACACCTATTGGCTCATAGGGAGAAAGGTGAAATAACCATGCCCACTCTACTTCGCTGTCAGACCGCTGAGGGTTCAAACCCCCGCGCGTTACCGGGAGCCAGGTTTCGAGGCGCCAAGTCGGTTTTAACCGACTAAGCAATTCAAAATTCTCTCATTCAAAATTCAAAAAGGGAAACGCCATCGATAACAAGGAGTTCAGCTTTTCGACCTATGCAATTTAAATGTGCGACAGACTAATACCATAGTTAAACTAATTGTAGCATTCCTTGAGGCAATACATCCTAGATTTTGCACGCTAAATATTACATTAATAATACATCTGTCTTCTCAACTCTTACACTATCACAAATAAGGGCAAATCTCGCGACACAAACTCCCTTAAAATACCCAAAAAAATTATGCCAAACGACCTTCCGGTTTCGCCGGTGTCTTCAGCGGTTTAATCAATTCATACTGGTCTGGGGTCAGATTGCTGGAGTAGGCTTTAGTCATGGCTCACATGGGGCTATTGCTTTGTGTATCTTTAGCATAAACCATGTGGGCTTTTTTACTACCATTTTCACTTTTAAAACAGCCTCTAAGATGATTCGGCCTTGCGCATTTTGGGGATGATACCAGCCAAGGGTTGAAAATTAGCGCAGCGTGTTCCCAGGCGGGAGCCTCTTAACGAGGAAAATTGAAAGTTGTTCATATAAATCTATCTATGAAAGTTATGACTATTTGAATTCCCTGTCAACAATTAACAATTAATAACCCCTATCATCCCGTGGTTGTGCAACGCCAAATAATTTTTACTGGCGATTGCTTGCGGAAATATTTGTTTATATGGAGCAGTATAAACTAGCTCAATATTTTCGAGCCGTGGCAGTTTTTGCCAGTCGGAGTTGCGATCCGGTGTGCCGCACCAGTATCAGCTGTTTGAAAGAAGCGAAGTGGCCGAATCAATTCCATTGCTGACGCGGGTGTATTTAGATGAACTGTCTCCACTGGCTAACTTATCTCTAGTATTGGGAATGGTGAGGCTAGTGGTAGAGGATGAGGATACGGCGGTGTCGGAAGTTTGGCAATTAATCCAACAAGCGCAGCGTTCTCTTGCCGATGAGGCTTTCAAGGAAAAGGTTGTAGGATTGATAGAGACGATCGTCGTCTATAAGTTACAGGAGTTGACACGTCGATATCTCTGGGATCTTAAGTAAACTAAGGGAAGACGAGAATGTTCTACAGGGGGATGAGCGATCGGGTCTATCAAGCATTAGACGCCACAACTGGTCTCAGAAGCAGTCACGCACCATCTGGAGTCAACATGTTGAGCGATCGAGGTCAGTTTGTCTATTCTCATGCCTCGGCAGAGGGAGGACATCGCCCTTCTATAACGGTAATGATGAAGTCGGTGCTGTCTCTTCGCTATAGTCTAGTATCTCTTTAAACTTCCGCGATTGTTGCTGACGGTAATGGGTAGAGATGGGGCAGAGGGGATGCAGGCGATCGCCAGTGCAGGAGGTTTCACCATTGCCCAGGACGAAGAAACATGCGTGGTGTTTGGCATGCCCAAAGAGGCGATCGGGTGGGGTCCAGAAGATTCTGCCCATCAGCGCGATCGCGCTGCGCGCACGCTACGCGAACGCACCTCTGCTATCGCGATTAATTGTTAATAGTTCGTAGTAATCACTTAGTGATTATCCTGAAGAATTGTGGAGGTAAAATTAAATGGTACAGACATTATCAAAACCCTTGACCTTAGAAGAGTTTCTGAAGCTACCAGAAACAAAACCCGCTAGTGAGTATATTGATGGTAAAATCATTCAGAAGCCCATGCCTCAAGGAAAAACATAGCACAATTCAAGGTGAACTGGTTACGACTATCAACGCAGTGGTCAAGTCTCAGCGAATAGCACGCGCTTTTCCAGAACTGCGGTGTACCTTTGGTGGGCGATCGACAGTTCCGGATGTATCTGTGTTTATTTGGCAGAGAATTACGCGCGATAACAATGGGGAAATTGCCAATGTTTTTCATGCCCATCCTGATTGGACAATTGAGATATTGTCTCCTGAACAAAGCCCGCCTGCGCGATCAAAAATATTCGGCACTGTCTGAAATATGGAACAAAAATGGGTTGGTTAATCGATCCACGAGAGAAAACAGTTTTAGTCTATATTCCCAAACAAGAGATGGAAATGTATGATCAACCAGGCGATCGACTTCCCGTGCCATCATTTGCCAGTGAATACATGCTGACAGTGGGAGATTTGTTTGCTTGGCTATTAGAATAAAAGTTGGCAGTCAGCACTTTTAAGGATAGAATTGCTTAAGCTGTAAGGAGTAGATACATGGTGAACTCTCTTTCAACCGCTGCTGAAGTTCGATCGCGAGCTCGTTCGGGGGAATTGAGCGCTCCCACACCAGGTTTGGCTCCCGGATATGTCCAGGCCAATTTGGTCGTCTTACCCAAGTCCCTGGCATTTGACTTCCTGCTGTTCTGCCAGCGCAACCCTAAACCCTGCCCCGTGCTGGATGTCACCGATGTAGGCAACCCCGAACCGCGTCTCGTGGCCCCGGGATCGGATTTGAGAACTGACCTGCCGCGCTATCGCGTCTTCCAACAGGGAGAACTGATTGAGGAGACGACAGATATTCGCAAAATCTGGCGCGATGACCTGGTGGCCTTTTTAATCGGCTGCTCGTTTACCTTCGAGGCCGCCATGCTGAAAGCAGGGTTACCAGTTAGACACCTTGATGAAGGCAAGAATGTGCCGATGTATCGCACTACGATTCCCTGTGTCTCCGCTGGAAGCTTCGCGGGACGGCTAGTGGTCTCCATGCGTCCGTTATCGCCAGCGCAAGCGATCCAGGCGGTCCAACTGACAACGCCCTATACCAAAGCCCATGGTGCGCCCGTGCATCTTGGGGATCCAGCCGCTATTGGCATCACCCAACTAGATGCTCCTGATTTTGGCGATGCGGTTACCCTGCGCGATGGAGAAATCCCAGTGTTTTGGGCCTGTGGAGTGACCACGCAAGCTACCATCGGACAAACCCAGCCAGAACTGGCAATTACCCATGCCCCAGGCCATATGTTCGTCACCGATCTCAAAGAGGATGCTATATTGTGAGGTGGGTTGTCAGGTATCAGATGAGGGGGAAGTTTATTGGTTCTTTGCGATCGCTCTTGCTGTGCGCTCATCTTAGTTAATATTCCTACCCAACCACTCGCCGGGTTTCTGCGATCGCGACCAGACGAGAAACTGGGTTTCTCAGACAATTTTACATCCGTGGGTGATATCTGGTCAAAGAAACCCGGTTTCTGGCATGGGGTTGAGACCACATGTTGCCTTGCTATAATAGAAAAAATACACCCATCGCTAACTATGTCAACAGTCATTGATATTGGCACTTTAATCGACCGCCATCCTGGAATACATGGCGGTTGTCCGATAATTGCGGGCACTGGAGTAACGGTGCGACGGATTGTTATTTGGTACCAACAAGGGTTAACTGCAGAAGAAATTGCAGATGAGATCGGTCATCTGACCTTAGGACAGGTTTATGCAGCCTTGACATATTACCATATGAACAAAAATGAAATTGATGCTGACATTGCCGCAGAGGAAGCAGAAGCCGATCGAATATATGCCTTACATAAAAGTGGAGAACTTTTATGAGCCAAATTAGATTATATGGATGAGGATTCAACTTCACGCTCTCTAAGGTTGGCTCTGCAAAATCGTGGTGTGGATGTCATAACGACTTTGAATGTCAATAGATTGAAGTATCCTGATGAAGAACAGCTAAGATGGGCTACTGAGCAGGGTCGTGTCTTGTACAGTTCTAATATTAGAGATTTTTATCGTTTGCACACGACTTTTTTGCTCGAAGGTTGGGAACACTCAGGCATTATTCTGGTACAGCAACAGCGTTACTCGATCGGGGTCTTGATGCGTGCTATATTGACGTTAATCGCGCGTCGGTCAGCAGCAGAAATGGTAAACCAGGTCGTGTTTATCCGTGATTGGATTGAACCATAAAAGCCCGATGGTCGCCATCGCCCCCGCCACCAGAGGAGAAACCGGGTTTCTGATATTCTTTGTGCATCGATCGCCTAACGGGTAAAAGAAACCCGGTTGATGGCCACCGGTTGTCGCCGCCCCGCCCCACAAGCAAGGACTAAAGTCCTGACTACGAACAATTTACTCGCACAATTTACTTAAAGTTAGTATCCCAGACAGAGAAGTAAATGCGATCGCCATCTATTCTTCGGATGACGCCTTTTAAGTTTCTGCCTTTAAGGTCGTAGGAATCGGACTTACGCTGATGCACATTTTTGAGTTCCCTATTAACCTTATTCCCAGGTGCGCCACTGCCAAGCAGCATCCCATTAACAACCGCGCTCATCGTCAATTTGTCTACGTATTGAGAAAAGAATACCTCGCTTTGGCGCACTTGTTCAGAATTGGGGTCAACTAAGTACCTTAAAGTTGTTTTCTCATCCACTGTCTGATAAATCAAAGCGCGGGTATTACCCTCACCAGCAGAGATTTGAGTTGGCTGACCCAGATCCTCTATAATCTCACTTTCATCTATACCAATGAAATAGCCTCGCGCAACTTTGATTGTATTCGGGGCCGCTGATGGAATTTCTGGCAGTTCAGGTTTCTTGGGTGCAGGTCGTGAGGGAGTTTCTGGTAACTGGACTGGTTCTGAGGGAACCTGGGTGACGGGAGGAGAGGTAGGAGGTTTCGTTGATGGTTTTGGTTTTTGCGGTCGAGAAGTAGGCGGTCTTTTCGGGGGTTCCGGTTCTGATGTCGGAGGTGCTTCTGCTACCGGGGAAGCAGGAGATTCGGGTTCCTCTGTCGGTTCCTCTGTCGGTTCCTCTGTCGGTTCTTCTGCTACGGGAGGAGTATCTTGGGCAGGTGTGACGGGCGTCCTATTAGATGGTGCGGGTCTTGGCGTAAGGACTTTGGGTTTAGGATCTTGAGGCTTGAACAAATTAACCGCAACCATGACCAGGAAGAGGCCGATCGCCACCATACCAGATATCGGCAGCAGGCCAGGCCCTTTGCGAGAGGAACTTGAGGGTTTAGCATGGGAGACTGTCTGCGGTCCAGATTGGTGGTTGGCAAATCTGACAGTTGTAGCGCTTTCCGTAGCGTTTGACTCTTTTAGGCTAGCTGCTTCTTGGAGTGTTGGTATTTGGATTCTCGTCGCCCCTGCTGATGCATCGGCCAACAATTGCAGCCATGCATCAATAGTAGCAGGTCGATCGCCCGCTTCGACCGCCATCCCCTGCATCACCGCCTGAGAAACAGCCTCACTCAGCTGGGGTTGCAACTCCTTGGGGGACTGAAGGGGCTGGCGATCGCGCAAAGCAGCAGAGACGGGTGATTTTGCCGTCAAGATAGCATAGAGAGTAGCCGCCAAAGCATAAACATCGGTAGCGGGAGTGCGTTTGCCCTGGAGGAGATACTGCTCGATCGGGGCATAACCATCGGAAACGAAGCTAGTATGAGTCTGGGTAAAATTAGCTTCATACTTCCGGGCAATACCGAAATCAATCAGCACCACATCATCAGTGCCCTGGCGCAGCATAATATTATCGGGCTTCACATCCCGATGCAGCAAGCCATTTTCATGAACTACCTGCAAGGCCGAACCAATCTGCTGGATGTATTGAATAGCCGTCGCTTCTGGTAGAGGATGGTTAGGAAACACCAGATTTCCCAAAGTTTGACCCTGAATGTAATCCATCACCATGTAGGGAATGGCATCTTCAGAGAAAAAGTCACTGACGCGGACAATATGGGGATGGACAAATAAAGCTAAACGTCTGGCCTCATCCTGAAACTTGCGCTGGTACTCAGCAAATTTGGGATGCTGGCGCACAGACTCATTCAGAGTTTTAATTACCACCACCTGATTCAGGTAGTGATGAGTAGCTTTGAAGGTGACCCCAAAACCACCTTGCCCCAGTTGTCGATCGAGAGTATATTTGCCTCCCTGCAATGTTTTGCCAATCAGCCCGTCCATAGTTCCCCTAGATTCATAGTACCTATAGCTTAGTTTAGCTCAAATCCACCATCTTCAGACAACCCAGTTGTCGATCGAGAGTATATTTGCCTCCCTGCAATGTTTTGCCAATCAGCCCGTCCATAGTTTCCCTAGATTCATAGTACCTATAGCTTAGTTTAGCTCAAATCCACCATCTTCAGACAACCCCCGATCGCGTAGCGTGCGCGCAGCGCAATCGTCCAGCAGCCGACCCTAGCCATCTCCCACCGGTTGCGACCAGTCATAAACCTAGCGAGACCGAGATTACCACAGAACCCGCTGCACGTCATTATTGCCAAAGATTTACTTTCCGACGAACCCAAGTCGCCTTATCCCAGTGCTATAATACTCGAAACAAGTTAAGTAAGGGCAAAATATGAGCACGACTACAGACATCCGCCAACGGGCGATCGAGTTAATTGAGCAATTACCGAACTCAAGGCTAACCGCAGCGATTAACTATCTGAAATCTCTGTCTCAATCTAGTTCTGAAGAAGCTGCGTTACTACAAATCATCCAGCGATGCGACCGCCCGACTTGTGCATCGTAGCCGTGACCTGACTGTCGAGGAGCAAAAACGCCTAGACGAATTGCGCGTTCGATCGCGTAGCGTGCGCGCAGCGCAATCCGGAATGGTCAGAATTAACCGCAGCAGAATATCAATAATTCCCGATATACTAAGACTTGCGCGAACAGCAAAATATAGAGCGAATCGAAGATGAAATTGGCATAAATCATCAATACTGACTTAGCCACCTTGAATAACCAGTTAAATACTGATTCTATAGAGGAGTTAGCTAAATTCTGGGACAGTCACGATCTGACTGACTTTGAATACCAGTTACGAGAAGTAACAGATACCGTTTTTGAGAGGACAAATGTGGTACAAATGCAACCCACAGAAGAGGATATATCCGATGATAAATGATAATATTTGGCAAGAACCTCGTCAACAGCTTTCTCACTGGCCTTAGGGGTGGTGTTCCCTTCGCTGCTGAACAGATTAACATCCCGGGCAGGCTTAGGGGCGATCGCCTCTACATATTGGCAAAAAGATGGCCGTCGCGGCGACGGCCAGAGCCGTGGTAACGAGGGTGCGGCGCGTTTTGATAGAATGAAATAGCCCTAAAAATGCTGCTCGTCTAACTCGGCAAAAACTTATTCACCTTATCCAAAATATTGTTAATCGAGCGTTTGAGCTGATTCTTGTTACTCCACTTTCCGAAAGCCTGTTCGTACTCTTCGGACGTCTCTTGATACAGATTCCAGACATTAAGGCAAAGCCCTAGTCCCCAAACTAATAAAATATATAGAGACCAGGAAATAGTGCCAGAAGTGAGGAAATTGAGCAGCAGCAAAAAAGTATTGACGATCAGATAGGTGCCAAACGTTTTCTGAAACATGCGGCGGCGGTAGAGATTAAACTCCTGCCGTTGTTGCAGTTCACCTCTGCGAGATAACCATTCCTGTTCGGCTAATTGGAGATTTTCCGGGGAAATATCTAACTCGGCAGCGATTTCCCAAAGCTGTTCCCGGGAAAAATCATCATTGTGAGCTTGACGGGCGATCGCCAACTGCAGAATTTGCTGGAGATATTCTTGGCGATAAGATGGGGGTGTTGGGGATACTGACATAATCAGACCTGTGATATGATAAGAGTGCATTAGCTCCCAAGGTAATTATAGCGGGAAAGGCAACAGGATTGTCAACTAGATTGTGCCCGAACTTTCGATGTACTCGGGGAGCGCTACTCGCCGTACCCCTTGTCGCACATCGACGTCACATAAGCGGGGGATATCGGGATTCTTGAAACCGAACTCCAGGGGTCGGATAATACCACCACCCAGAGATGAAAGCTGTTTTACATTTCGTTACAATAAAAACATCACGAGAGGGACAAGCCCCTCGCAGCTGAGAACAGAGGTAGAGAAAATGAACGGCAACATTCCTGTCGGCAATATATTTGGGATTCCCTTCTATGTGAATCCATCATGGTTTTTAGTCTTGGGCTTAGTGACCTTGGACTATGGCAGCGCACTGGCGGCTCAATTTCCAGCAATGGGTGGGCCATTACCCTGGCTGTGGGGATTGGTTGCAGCGCTGTTGCTGTTCGCCTCGGTCTTAGCCCACGAATTAGGACACAGCTTTGTCGCCATCGGCCAGGGAATAGAAGTCAGATCCATCACTCTGTTTCTGTTCGGCGGTTTAGCTAGCCTGGAAAGAGAGTCCAAAACCCCAGGGGAAGCCTTCTGGGTCGCGATCGCGGGTCCTGCGGTCAGCCTAATCCTGTTTGTTCTGCTGACCGCCATCAACCTGACAGCCCCATTCACCGGGCCAGTAGCAGCGATTTTCGGACTGCTAGCCTACATCAACCTAGTGCTAGCCCTGTTTAACCTGATTCCCGGCTTACCCCTGGATGGCGGTAATATCCTCAAGGCCCTAGTCTGGAAAATCACGGGCAATCCTTACAAAGGAGTCGTTTTTGCTAGCCGCGTCGGTCAAATCCTGGGTTGGGTTGGCATCATCATTGGTTCTTTGTCACTCCTAGGCATTAGCAACTACGGTAGCTTCTGGACTATATTAATCGGTTGGTTCCTGCTGCAAAACGCCGGGCGATCGGCCCAGTCAGCCGCGATCGCGGATACACTAGCAGGACTAAAAGCCGAAGATGCGGTAACTCCCAATAGCCCAATTGTGGCAGCTAACTTGTCCCTGAGAGAATTTGCGAACGACTTCGTAATTGGCAATGAGAAGTGGCGCAAATTCCTGGTCATCGATGAGTGGGGACAACTGATCGGCAGCATCAAGGTAGAGGACATGAAAACTATCCCCACATCTAACTGGCCCCAAACTCAGGTCAAGCAACTGACCCAAGCGATCGCAGGATCCACAACAGTTCGAGCCGATCAATCCCTGCTAGAAGTGGTACAACTGCTAGAACAGTTACAGCTATCTCAGCTACCCGTCGTTCGTGATAATGGCGTGCTAGTGGGACTCCTAGAAAAAGCCCACATTTCCAGCCTGCTGCAACAAAAGGCACAAGCAAAACCTGCTTAATACTTGTTCATTGTTGATGGTTCATAATAATTAAGAAACCCGGTAACTCCTGCGAAACCTGGTTTCTGGGCTACTGATAAATGAGAGGGCAATACCTCAAGGTTTTGTCACAAATACTAGCATTCCCCTGAATGCTTGAAATTCCGTTGTCCTTGGGCGCAAAACCAACCATGGCTCCTTGACAACAGCCAGAACATTCGGGGGCCTCTGAAGCTACCGGCAATGGTAAGGGCTTTAGCTGTGCGGTGTCTCCCGACCCCTAGGATCGCTACCCAGGAGATATCGGTGGGTAATAGGGTAGTGATAAATATGTAGTGATATAACATTTTATCCCTCTATTAATCCTTGCTTTTCAAAGGGATAATATAACATTTTTCATTACCATTGATAAGTTTAATTTATCAAAAATATCAGAGATAATCATGTATAATTAGTTGTCACAATGCTATATTGTTATTGGTAAAAACAATGTCTAAATTTATGAACACATCATCAGATTTATGCTTGCGACCTTCTTGTCCCCACTGTCAAAGTGAGCGAACAGTAAAAAACGGTAGGGGCGAAGCATTCGGGGCTAAAAATTTCGTCTCCGTTGCCGTCATTTTGCCCGAAGGCTTCGCCCCTCCATAACAAAAAGCAAAAACATAAGTGTAAAGACTGTGGCAGGCAATTTGTTGAAAACCCTACCAATAAAACGATATCATCAGAAACAAAAAAGAAAATAGATGGCCTTTTACTTGAGAGAATTTCTTGAGCTGGAATTGCACGTCAAGTTGGAGTTTCCAAAACTTTGCTCCAAGATTATGTTAATAAAAAATCTGCGGAAACTCCGCGTGAGATAAAGGTTTTAGACAAGCCAAAAGGGAAAATGACTATTGAATGTGATGAAATGTGGTCTTTTGTGGAGAATAAAGAAAATAAGCAATGGATTTGGTTAGCGTTAGATACAAAAACTAGAGAAATAGTTGGAGTTTATGTGGGCGCTCGCAGTCGGGAATCGGCAAAAAAATTGTGGAAATCTTTACCTCCTGTTTATCGGCAATGTGCAGTTTTTTACACAGATTTTTGGGAAGCTTATAACACAGTAAAAAACGTCATAAACCAGTAGGTAAAGAAACTGGAAAAACTAATCATATTGAAAGGCTAAACAACACATTAAGACAAAGAATTAGTCGTTTGGTTCGTAAAACATTATCATTCTCCAAGAAACTAGAAAATCACATCGGAGCTATTTGGTATTTTGTACATTATTACAACAAATGTTTATCGGGATAGATAATGCATCACTACATATTTATCACCACCGGTAATAGGGGGGTGGTGTTAGGGGATGTTGCTTTGTAGTGTCCCTGAACCGCCTTGGGGGGTGATTTTAAACAGGCTGACATCCTCAACTCCCAGTCAATCTTTTTTTTAGCTTACTTCCGTCAGATATTAACTCCCTACCAATTAGCCGGTAGCTCTTCTCTTATTAACCGGTGATGCTCGGAAGTGAGAGTCATGGAAGTAAAGTGGTTTTGGCCAGATGTTAAAAGTACCTAAGCAAAAGAATTTATATAATTAAACATAGAAAAATATTTGCAGATTAATGATAATCGGAGTATGTGAGGATAAATCAGGAGAAAATCCGGAATTGTCAAGCTTCAGTTGGTAGAGGATAATTGGAAGATGATTTAAATGCAGCGATCGGGAGATTAATTGTGGCCAAAGCATAGTTGACCGGAGAAGACAAGTTCATCGACAGTATTGGTGATGGAGAGGGAAACATGACTACAGGATCGGTTGCTGTAGAGGATCGGGCCTCGGTTGTGGCAGGAGAAAGTGAGACGATCGCAGTTTTGGACAATGACTTTCATACAGAAGGTCTCCTCTTTGGAGTGACATCCTTTGAGGGTCAGACAGAAAATGGGGGAACAGTCACTCGCGACGATAATGGTACTGCCCATCTGATGGATGACAAGTTGGTGTATACTCCAGCAGCAGGGTTTACGGGAGAAGACAGCTTCATCTACAGTATTGGTGATGCAGAGGGGAATATGGCTACAGCTACAGTAACTGTAACTGTAGAGTCAGCACCATTACCAGGAGCAGTTGCTGTAGAGGATCGGGCCTCGGTCGATGCGTAAGGTGGGCGGTGCCCACTCTACTACTGTGTCTAGACGTAAGTCGTTCATGCTCAACTCCTGTAATGTTGACTAATAAAATTCAGTTCGGTGGGCAGGGGCCCCCTACACACGTTCCCACCCGCAGCGTGGGAACGGGTTCCGGCCTGTTAGAGTTCCGGCCTGTTATAGTGTGGTAGCTGTACTTGGCGCAGTCCCCATTTTTTTCAGCCAGCGATAGTTAGCGACGATCGTTTCCCAAAAGGTATCGTAGACGTTGTATTTCACGCCATATTCCTCGCATACTTCTGCCAAAATAGGAGCAATCTTGGGATAATGTATATGACAGACATGGGGAAACAAGTGATGAACTACCTGATAGTTTAGTCCCCCAGATACCAGTTCAGTAGCCAATTATTAGGAGCAAAATCTACCGCTGTTTTTACTTGAAAAATTGCCCATTCATCATCGATCGTGTTTGTTTCCACATCCGGTTGAACAAACTCTGCTGGTTCTAGCACGTGAGCCAACATAAACACAGTGCAAATCCACAATCCATAGGTCATGTAAGTGATCGTAAAACCAATGATTGCTTCTGGGGTACTATATCCTACTGCGATCGGGATGCCAACAAATAAGCCCAGCCAAATCAGCTTAAATCCCAGCAATGCTATCATTTCTAATGGTTTTGGTTCGGGGATGGTATTGTCTTGGTATTTGCCCTTGAACAAAATCAAATCTACATCCGCCACCGACCAATAGAACGGAATGAATAGATACACAAACCAAATAAATATATGTTGGAATTTGTGATACCATTTATGCTCCATACTGGGAGACATCCGCACTAACCCATTCCCATGGATTTCCACATCATGACCCAAGATATTGGTATAGGTATGATGCAGAACGTTATGGCGAAATCGCCATAAATAACTTGACACTCCGATGAAGTCGTAAATTGAACCAACGATCCGATTTACACGATGGCTATTAGAATAACCACCGTGATTGGCATCATGTCCGATACTAAAGCCCACCCCAGCGATCGCGAATCCGAGGGTAACACAACCCAGCACTTTCATCCAGTAAACTGATGGCCCAAAGACCGTAAATGTCCAGGCGGAAATCACCCAGCCTAAAATAATTACTGTTTTGAGATACATCGCTGGGTTATCTCGCGGTTTCAGGTTGGACGATGCAAACATTGCTTCAACCCGTTGATTCAGTTCTTTCCTGAATCCCACGTTTTTGCCAAACCTTACTCGCACTGGTATCACTGTTGTCATCTAAACCTGCCTCTCGAAAATCCTTGCCTTGCCATTATACCCTGTTGAGGCAACCTCAACAATTTTTCTCAAAGACCGTCGCATTGCCCCTTAGTGGCCAAGACCGTAAAGTGGGCAGTGCCCACCCTAGAGTTTAGTCACCCAGGCAAATACCCAAACCTCTAGCGGTTTTCACTAGAGTCCCGGAGGGGTTGACTTTCCGGTATTGAGCGATCGCCTCAGCAATGGGAACGCTAACGACTTGCCGATTTTGCCAAGTCACCATGCGATCGTAATTGTCTTCAGCGATCAAATCAACTGCTGCCACGCCAAAAGCGGAAGCCGTTAAGCGATCGAGAGGAGAAGGCATCCCCCGCGCTGGGTATGTCCTAACACGGTGACTCTGGTTTCGGCACCGCTACAGAGAGAAATTTTATCTGCCAAATATTGACCGATGCCACCTAAGCGACGTTGACCTAAAACGTTGGTATTGGTAATTGCTTCTCCTTCTTCGCTACAAACTGCTTCTGAGACAATTATTAAACAGTAATTCTTGCCTTGGTCCTGACGTTGTCTAATTTTGCTACAGATGCTTTCAATTGTGTAAGGAATTTCCGGAATCAGGATCACGTCAGCACCCCCAGCAATTCCCGCAGAGATGGCGATATGTCCGGCATCCGTCCCATCACTTCCAGGATCATTACCCGACTGTGACTGGCAGCTGTGAAATGCAGGCGGTCCAAAGCTTCAGTAGCAATATTAACAGCCGTGTCGAAACCGATACAATGTTCGGTAATGCCGATGTCGTTATCGATGGTTTTGGGTATGCCTACCAGGTTAATATCGCCCTGCTGGGCCAGGCGTCGGAGAATGGCCAGACTGCCATCGCCGCCAATGCCGATCAGGGCATCTAGCCCTAACTTGCGGTATCCGGCGATAATCTCTGCCGATCGATCGATCGTCTTTCCATCTGGCATCGGGTATGCAAAGGGGTCGCCCTTATTGGTGGTTCCTAGCATTGTCCCCCCTATTGTCAACAAATTCTCCACATTGTTGATATCTAGGGCGATCGCCTGGGGGGGGTCTGCCATCAAGCCGTTAGTCGCTTGACGAATTCCCTGAACTGAGTAATCATAACCTGTAGCACGCAGTACAACGGCGCGAATGATGGCATTTAAGCCAGCACAGTCGCCGCCACTGGTGAGAATGCCAATATGTTTTTCTCCCATAGTTTGTCTCGCGAGCAAAGTCCCACAAGTAAATTAGACTTAATTCAGGACAGTAAGAGCAAATTACATTTTAATTTAATCTTCTCGGATGCAAGATACTTCTCAGTTAGTCGGCCCGGCGATTCCGGTAGCACCCGAGGGGTTCCGATCGGGCTTCATCGGCATTATCGGACGCCCGAATGTGGGCAAGTCTACGATTGTGAATCAGCTAGTGGGGCAAAAAATTGCCATCACTTCGCCAGTAGCACAGACGACGCGCAACCGCTTGCGGGGCATCTTGACTACACCGGCAGCCCAGCTAATTTTGGTAGATACCCCAGGAATCCACAAACCCCATCATCAGTTGGGGAAGGTGCTAGTGAAAAATGCAAAAATGGCCATTAAATCAGTGGATCTGCTGCTGTTTGTAGTTGATGCTTCGGTTCCGGCGGGCGGGGGCGATCGCTACATAGTGGATCTGCTAGCCCATACCCAGATACCCGTGATTTTAGGATTGAACAAAGGCGATCTGCAACCGTCAGATTGCCAGAAGCTGGATGCCAGTTACGCGCAGTTTGCTGAGGCAAAAAATTGGCATATGTCTAAGTTTTCGGCCCTGAGTTCCGAGGGATTAGAACAGCTGCAAAGGTTATTAATTGAGCAGCTAGAACCCGGACCCTACTATTATCCCCCAGATTTGGTGACGGATCAACCAGAACGTTTTATTATGGGGGAATTAATTCGAGAGCAAGTTTTGCTGCTGACTCGGGAGGAAGTTCCCCACTCGGTAGCTATTCAGATTGAAAAGGTAGAGGAAAAACCAAAGATTACTCGGGTTTTTGCCGCTATTCACGTGGAAAGAGATTCTCAAAAAGGTATTTTGATTGGGAATAAGGGCAGTATGCTGAAGGCGATCGGGACTGCGGCGCGGGAGCAAATGCAGAAATTAATTGCCGGTCAAGTATATCTAGAGTTATTTGTCAAGGTGCAACCAAAGTGGCGACAGAATCGCCTGCGCTTGGCCGAGTTGGGCTATAGAGTGGAGAATTGAAAATATTGCAAATTGCGTTACCAGGCAGATCCTGGTAACGAGGTGAAATCTTGCCAATGGCGAATGGTGAATGCAAACAAAATGTATGAACCATTAGCCCAGATATCGGTTAAGCTATAAATAGATAGCTGTATAGAGAGTTGTGGAGACGACCGGAGAATGACAGAACTGCTGAGCCCTTTTGACTTGCGAGGTTTACCCCTCAAAAACAGAGTAGTAATGGCTCCCATGACTCGGGGCCGCGCGGGAGTCGATCGCATGCCCAATGCCTTGATGGCGGAGTATTACGCTCAACGGGCTGGCGCCGGTTTGATTATTACCGAGGCTACGGTAATTTCCCCGCAAGCCAATGGATGGCAAAATACGCCTGGTATTTACTCGGATGAACAAGGGGAAGCCTGGAAGCAGGTTGTAGATGCAGTTCATGCTCAAGGAACGCATATTTTTCTGCAACTTTGGCATTGTGGGCGAGCCTCTCACAGTAGTTTTCAGGAAAATGGCGAACTGCCAGTTGCCCCTTCTGCAATTAAGCTGAATGGAGAATACGTTCATACCCCCATTGGCAAGCAACCCTATGAAACACCTCGGGCTTTAGAAACGGCAGAGATTGGGCAGATTGTGGAGGATTATCGTCAGGCGGCAGAACGAGCTAAAATGGCTGGTTTTGATGGGGTAGAGATTCATGCGGCCAATGGCTATTTGATTGACCAGTTTCTACAGTCTAAAACCAACCACCGGACTGATAAATATGGTGGCAGCATTGAAAACAGATACCGTTTTCTGAAAGAAGTTCTGGAATCTGTCCTCACAGTATGGTCGCCTAATATGGTAGGGGTTAGGCTTGCTCCCAACGGTAGTTTTAATGACATGGGTTCGCCAGACTTTCGAGAAACTTTTCTTTACGTAGCCGAGCAATTGGACCCTTACTCCTTGGCTTACATCCACGTGATGGATGGTCTGGGTTTTGGCTTTCACAAATTGGGAGAACCGATGAGTTTGGCGGAATTGAGATCGGTGTGGAAAGGTCCGCTGATGGGAAACTGCGGGTACGAGCAGTCAACGGCTGAAGCGGCCATTCAAGAGGGAAATGCTGATTTAATTGCTTTTGGACGCCCATTTATTAGCAATCCAGATTTGGTCGATCGTTTTGCCAATGGCTGGCCCCTGAATCCACCAGCAGATATGCAGATTTGGTTTTCCTTTGAGAAGGAAGGCTATACGGATTTTCCCACTTACCAAGCATCTCAATCAGCAGTATAATTGGGACAGCAGAACGATCGATCTGATTCGTAGGGCGGGCGTCTCGCCTGCCCGGGACCGTGGCGCAGGCGGGGACGCCTGCGGTAGGGCAAGGCAATTGAAAGGAAAGCAATAGTTATGCTAGCAAAACGGCGTCCGCGCTGGGTATCGAGATAGTATGCAAACGACCATTAGTATACTCAATTTGAAACTTCTGGGGAAAGACTAAAGTCTTTATTACGAACAGGGAAAGACTAAAGTCTTTACTACGAACAGGGAAAGACTAAAGTCTTTACTACGAACAGGACCTTAAACAGAGAGGATTGAAGTGATGCAAATTCCCATGATTGATAAAAAAAATAAATCGCCAGCTCCCTGGATACTGGGGCTAGTAGCAGCTAGCTTGGTGGGAAGCACAGCGGTCGCTTATGTGATAACGCAAACAGCTATACCTAAAGCTACCGAAGTGCTGGAACTGACTGTGCCCGTAGAAAGTAAAAATATGACGGTGCGCATTACTGCTAGTGGCGTGGTTCAACCTGTAAAACGAGTTAATCTCAGTCCCAAGGTCTCCGGACGCTTAGCTGAATTATATGTCGAACAGGGCGATCGGGTGGAGGCAGAACAAGTAATTGCCAGCATGGAAAGTCGAGAAATTGATGCTCAGTTGATGCAAGCGAAGGCCCGTCTGGCCCGCGCTAAAGCCGAAAGAGATGAGTCGATCGCGGGAAGTCGCCCAGAAAATATCGCCGCAGCGCAAGCGCGGGTAGACCGCGCTCGGGCAATTTTAGACGCACTGCGGGCTGGTAGTCGTAGGGAAGACATTGCCGAGGCCCGAGCTACTGTTACTAGATCCGAGGCCCTGGTAACAGAGGCGCGATCGCGATTAGAATTAGCTTCCCAGAGAGTCAGGCGCAACCAGTATTTGGCGGATGAGGGAGCAATTTCCAGCGATGATTTGGATCTAATTATAGATGAAGAGCGCCGGGCAAAAGCGACGCTGCAACAAATGCAAGCGGGGGTGGGGGAAGCGAAACGACGCCTAGAAAGGCTGGAAAATGGGAATCGTGCGGAAGACATTGCCGAAGCGGAAGCTTCTTTAGCAGAAGCGCAAAGTCAATTAGCTGAATTGGTGAATGGTTCTCGTCCCGAGGACATCGCTAAGGCGGAAGCAGATGTGGCCGAAGCTGAGGCAAATGTTCGTTACTATCAAGTGCAATTGGAAGATACTGAAGTGCGCGCTCCTTTTTCTGGTTTAATCGTGCAGAAATATGCCGATCCGGGAGCCTTCGTGACCCAGCAACTTCTGCTTCCGATGCCAGTTCGGCTACTTCTACTTCTGTTGTCGCCTTGGCAAAGGGTTTGGAAGTTTTAGCGAAAGTGCCAGAGGCAGATATCAGTCAAATTAAACCCAATCAGATAGTGGAAATTGTGGCCGATGCCTATCCAGACCAGGTTTTTCAAGGTAAGGTGAAGTTGATCGCCCCCGAAGCAATTAAGGAACGAGACGTGACTTTATTTCAGGTGCGGGTGGCGATCGCGACGGGTGTCGATAAGCTACAATCGGGAATGAATGCGGAGCTGAACTTTCTGGGGGACGAGTTGCGGGATGCTTTAGTTGTACCGACTGTAGCGATTATCACGAACAAAGGGAAGACAGGGGTTTTAATTCCCAATGATAGAAATAAACCTAGCTTTCAACCGGTGACGATCGGCTCTACTTTTGGCAATCAAATCCAGATTCTCGATGGTATAGAAGAGGGCGATAGGGTATTTGTGGAACTCCCGGAAGGACAAAAATTAGAAGATATCATCAAAAAGGAAATTAAATAAGACAGTTCCGTATGGCCGGCGTCTCGCCTGCCCGGGTTCGACTCACAATTCACAATTTACAATTCACAATTTACAAATCATGGACATTGTAGAAAATCTGAAGATAGCGGGTACGACGCTGCTGGCAAATAAGATGCGCAGTACCTTGACGATGTTGGGAATTATCATTGGCAATGCTTCCGTGATCGGGATGATTGGCATTGGCGAAGGGGCGCAGAAGTTTGTGGAAGGTCAGGTGAATTCCCTGGGACCAAACGTGCTGTTTATTTTGCCAGGGAGTCCGGAAGCGCAAACTCGGCCTGTTTATCCGCCTCAGACTTTGGTGTTAGCAGATGCCGAGGCGATCGCAACGCAAGTTCCGTCTGTGAAAGCAGTAGCACCGAGGCTAAGTGGTAGCGAATTGATTAGTTACCGGAATAAAAATGTTTCCACTTCGATCACGGGAACGACGCCAGAGATGCTGACAGTAAGGAGTTTGGATGTTGCCAGAGGTCGGTTTTTGAGCGAGTTAGATTTGCAGCGGAATGAAACTGTAGTGGCCTTGGGTTCGGAACTTGCCGAACAATTGTTTGGGGATAAAGATCCTTTGGGTAAATCTATACGACTAAAAAATGTGAGTCTGCGGGTGATAGGGGTGATGCAGCCGAAAGGTTCTAGTTTTGGCGATAATATGGATATGAACGCCTACGTTCCCCTGACAACGATGGCGAACAGGATTACGGGACGGACTTCTCCCTATGGCATTCAAGTTACGTTTATTTCTATCTCTGTTAAGGATGAAGATAGCATGAATGCGGCCCAGTTTCAAATTGAAAATCTGTTGAGACTGCGGCATAAAATTACTGACGAGGATGATTTTACTGTCCGCAACCAGAAGGATTTAATGCAGATTATGGGGCAGATTACCGGGGCCCTGACCCTGATGTTGGCCGCGATCGCGGCTATTTCTCTGATAGTCGGCGGCATTGGCATTATGAATATTATGCTAGTTTCGGTGACCGAACGTACTCAGGAAATCGGACTGCGCAAGGCGATCGGGGCTTCAGAACGAGATATCCTAATTCAGTTTACGATCGAGTCGGTAATTCTTTCCGCAGCAGGGGGATTAATTGGGACGACGATCGGGGTGAGTGGGGTCCTTCTGGTCGCCGCCTTTAGTGCCCTAGAATCAGGGGTTTCCCTGGGGGCGATCGCAGTTGCTGTGGGAGTTTCTGGTAGTATCGGTCTATTTTTCGGCATCTTTCCCGCCCGACAAGCTGCTAAACTAGACCCGATCGTTGCCCTCCGCAGCGCTTAGAATAGAGAACAGTTAAGATGGTGGGCACCGCCCACCTTACTTGGGAGAGAAGCATGAAAAAAATATCAGCGATCGACAATCAAGAGGAAGTTCAACATCATCAGGATACTTCCAAACCAATCATCATTCGCCTAGAGAATATTTCCAAAGTATACAATATGGGGGATGTGGAAGTCAAGGCGCTACAAGATGTTAGTCTCACAGTAGAGAAAGGGGAATATTGCTCGATTATGGGCCCTTCAGGATCGGGGAAGTCTACGGCGATGAATGCGATCGGTTGTCTGGACAGACCGACTGCGGGTCGCTATTATTTGGATGGAGTAGATGTGGCCGGAATGCCATCTAACCAACTAGCCCAAATTCGCAACCAAAAGCTGGGGTTCGTGTTCCAGCAATTTCACCTGTTACCCCAGCTAACTGCTTGGGAAAATGTGATGCTACCAATGGTTTATGGGGGCGTTCGGCCAGCAGAAAGACGCGATCGGGCGGCGGAAGCTTTGCGCAGGGTTGGTTTGCACGATCGCATGCAGAATAAACCCAATCAACTGTCGGGGGGACAGCAGCAACGGGTGGCGATCGCCCGGGCGATCGTGAACCGTCCGGTATTGCTGCTAGCGGACGAACCGACAGGGGCCCTGGACACGAAAACCACCCAAGAAGTGTTAGATATTTTTACCGAATTGAATGCCAGCGGGATGACAGTAGTGATGGTGACTCACGAACCGGAGGTAGCGAGTCAGACTCAGCGAATTGTGTGGTTTCGGGATGGTAAAGTTTTGCACTCCTATCTGAGGCCAGAGGATTTGCATCAGGCAGTATCTTGACAAATCATGTCCTGGGGATTATGATAGTAGAGAAGGTTTGGTCGGCGATCGCCTCCGGTAACATCCAGACCTATGTCAAGATCGCGTAATTATTACCAAGAGGAAAGCTATGACAACCCCATTACTCAACGAAATCTTGCAGATGAGTATCCCAGAACGACTAGAATTGATTGAGAGGATATGGGACAGGATCTCTGCTGTTCCTGATGCCATTGAGTTGACAGAAGCCAAACGGCAAGAACTCAGCGATCGTTTAGAACGATACAGGCAAAATCATGCTTCCGGTTCGACTTGGGATGAAGTTAAGCAAAGAATTTCCCAATCAATGATCGTGTAAAACTGATAATCTACGATCCCAAGCAGGAGGAGATTAAGCAATGGATAAAATAGATAGTTATCGACAAGCGATCGAGCAAATTTTGACAGAACATGCAGAACTTACGAGTTCAAAAGATTCTGGAGTAAAAGCGCAGTTGATATTCGATCGGGAACGGCACCACTATCAGTTGAGTTATGTGGGTTGGCAAGGAGATAAGCGGGCATTTGGTCCGGTGATGCACTTTGACATTGAAGATGGCAAGATTTGGGTTCAGTATAACGGCACTGAAGATGCTGTTGCTGAAAGGTTAGTTGAGATGGGCGTACCCCCTACCGATATCGTGTTGGGTTTTCATTCGGCTTTTAAGCGTCAGTTTACCCGTTATGCGGTTGGTTAAGGGAAGTTAAGGGAAAGGAGGCGATCGCATTCCGAAGCCTGGGGACAAAAAAGCCGCAGGCGGGCTCTTGACAAAGTAGACTGACATGGTTAGAATAAAGCAAGGTGACCGGTAACCAGTCTGGCAAGAGGTGGTGCTGGCAGGCCCGGAGAGCAGATGGTAAGATAGAATCGGAACATCAAGTGAGCACAGGAGGAAGCATTGTGACAGAAAAGCCGCAGCTACGAGAAAATCCCCTCGACGATGATGAGAACGAGGATGAGGATGAACGACACCAAACAGACAGCTTGGAGTATGACCCTGAGAAGATTAATATTGCTACTAGGGAACCGACGATCGAGCAACTACTCAAACGAATTGATGAGGACGCACTGGACTTAGCCCCTGATTTTCAGCGTAAGGCTAACCTATGGGACGACGACAGTAAAAGCCTACTGATTGAATCGATCATCATCCGTATACCCCTGCCAGCATTCTACGTGGATGCAACGAATGAAGATCAATGGTTGGTTGTCGATGGACTACAAAGGCTAACAGCTCTCAAACAGTTTGTCAAAGATAAAAAGCTGGTGCTAAGTAAATTAGACTACCTCAAGGAACTTGAAGGTAAAACTTACGATCAAATAAGTCGTAAATACCAGCGTCGCATTGAAGAAACACAAGTAACTGTCTATCAGATTGAAAAAGGTACGCCTATTGAAGTTAAATTCAATATATTCAAGCGCATTAATACAGGCGGACTGCCGCTAGTAAACCAAGAAATACGTCACGCTCTCAACCCTGGTAAGGCAATTAAATTGTTGGCAAATCTAGCTGATTCTCAAGAATTTACAAAGGCAACTAAGTTCAGCGAGAAGAGAAAAAGCCGGATGGATGACAGAGAATTCGTCTTGGGTTTCTTAGCATTCACGCTTACCTCTTACAAAGATTATCAAGATGGCAAAAGAGATAGTTTTTTAAATGAGGCGATGGCTAAGATAAATAAACTTGATGATGCTGAAATTGATAGTCTGGATAAGAAGTTTAGAAAAGCGATGAATGATGCAATGGATATATTTGGTGACGATGTATTTCGGAAAATTTATAATACTAAGAAGAAGAAAAAACAACCAGTCAATAGAGCGATGTTTGAAGGCTGGTCAGTGATCATTAGCCATCTCAGCAATTCCGATATAAAACTGTTGAAAGAACGCCAACATTTGTTAAGATATAAATTTGGAGATCGCCTAGAAAAAGATAAGATGTTTGAGCATTCGTTATCCCAGGCAGCTAAAGATATAAAGTATCGATTTGAAACCATTAACAAATTAATCCAGGAAGTGCTCTCATGATTCACTCACTGCGCTTACAAAACTTCAAACCTTTTCAGGAACAGCACCTACAGTTCAGGCCACTCACTCTGCTGTCTGGTCTCAATAGTAGTGGCAAATCTTCCGTACTGCAAGCATTTCTTTTGCTGCGTCAATCTTACCAACAACGCTTATTACCTGATACGGGTTTGGCGCTGAATGGCGATTTGGTTTGTATTGGGACGGCTCAAGATGCCCTGTTTGAAGGAGCTGAAGAGGACTCGATTAGTTTGGATATTGTTTGGGAAGATGATACGAAGGGGACGTGGCGTTTCGACTACGATCGAGAAGTAGATGTGTTGCGTCTTGTCTCCTCGCGAGTTGCCGATACAGTTTATCAATCGAGTCTTTTCAGCAACAACTTCCACTATATAATGGCAGAACGGATCGGTCCTCGTCCATTCTTCGAGATGTCAGATTTCCAGGTGCGACAACAGGGACAACTAGGGGCTAAAGGTGAATATGCCGCCCACTTTCTGGCAATTAATGGACGGAAAGCAATTCCCAACAGTAGACTGAGCCATCCAGAGGCAAAATCACACGACTTGATCGACCAAGTTGAGGAATGGATGGGAGAAGTCAGTCCTGGGACGCGCCTCAAAATTGAGCAGAAATCAGATGTCGATCTGATGAGTTTCCAATACTCCTATGGAGACAGCAACCCCTACCGCGCAACCAATGTTGGGTTTGGCATTACCTACACCTTACCAGTTATTGTCGCAGCGTTGGCATCAGAACCAGGTACATTAATCCTCATGGAAAACCCCGAAGCTCATCTCCATCCCAAAGGTCAAGCTAAAATTGGCGAGTTGTTGGCCCTTGCTGCTAGCTGCGGTGTTCAGGTGGTGATAGAGTCTCATAGCGACCACGTGTTAAATGGAATTCGTGTTGCCGTTCATGGGGGTAAGGTTAAGCCTGATGATGTCCAGTTGCACTACTTCCACCGCCAAGTGAAAGACGGACAAGCTGTCAGTGAGGTAATATCTCCCCGGATCGATCGCAACGGACGCATCGACCAATGGCCAGATGGCTTCTTCGACGAATGGGACAAGAGTTTAGAGGCGTTGTTAGCACCAGCGGGAGAGTAAAACATGGATTTAGAAATGGTATTGAACGAGTTATCCCTGACTCCTGCTACTGATATTTCCACCGCACGGCAATGGATGTCAAACTTAATCAGCACTTTAAGCGAAGCAACTGCCAATCATCGCGTTAAGCGGGTACTTCGCACTCAGAACGATATCAATACTGTTGAACTCGCTCCAGACTATCCAGTAGCTCGCTGGCGCAACGATCGAGACGTGGATAGAGAGGAGCGTAGATTTTTAACAGCTATGACAACAAAAGCTCCTTTCTGGAGTGATGTTGCTGAAGAAATTAAAAATGATTTTGATTTGTCTCAAGTTTGGCACAAAGAAGATCAAGCGAAAGGACTTGGCTTTGCTTGGGTGAGTGACGTACTGGCAGTGAGCTTATTCTCTTCAGAGAGATGGAATTGCAGTCGCTTAGAATTGGCAGTCACGCGACTAGAAGATGACGAGTTAATCAATGAACAAATAGAAATTGTCCACGCTAGTCGCAGCATTCACGTACAGGAACACGCAGATTGGATAAAAAAACGTATCCGCACAAGGGTACGTGATGGGTCCGATCTGTGGAATCGTAGAGATGAGTTATTTCCTCACTTGGAATTGTGCGATCGGGTTTGCGAACAAATGCAGGATCTGAGAACTGGTAACCCGATGCTAGGACAGGTTGTCAAACGGTTATTTGAACTTGAAGAATACTGCCAAAATTGGACATCTGGAGCTTTTAACCCAGATAGTCTTCCCAGCAAAGCAACCCCCGAGAGTGAAATAACGCTCCAACAGTTCGGAAAGGAACATACTTTTAGATGTCTCGATGGCCCAGAGCGTATTTTTAGTTGGCATCTGCGGATGACTCCGGGAAAGTGGCGGCTTTTTTTCTCGATCGCATTAGGACCGGGAAAGATAATTATCGGGCACATTGGTCCGAAGCTCCCTAACCATACATATACTACCTAATTGTCTCAAGTGGGGCGATCGCACTTGGGCCTGTTGGGTTTCATGCTTCAACCCAACCTACAATTGAGGCGATCTCTTAACCCGTATCGAACATTTATCTCATTCATCCGATCGCATTCAATTCAAGGCGATCTTGCTGCGCTTATATCCGCAAATTAGAAATAATGATATTAGTCGTGCCGATTGCGGCACGACTAACCATCATTTATCCAGCAAATTGGTAGGTAGTCAAACCAGGCACAGTTGTCTTTAAGCGAAACAAATCCCCCGCCAACGGTTGCTTATGCTTGCCTGCTTCACCCAACGCCGCACAAGCAGATGTAATGTATAATTCATCCAAGGAAGCTCCCCCGAAGGTACAACTGGTAGGGCATTCGACAGGCATTTCAACTTGGCGTTCTAGTTTGCCTTCGGGATCGTAGCGCGTGATGCGCCAACCACCCCACCATGCACTCCAAATAAAACCCTCCCTGTCTACGGTTAAGCCATCAGGTAAACCAGCGCTATCATCATGCACAAAAACCCGCCGGTTCGCGATCGTGCCCGAGACAGCATCATAATCGTAGGCATAAATGCTATGTCGCAGGCTATCGGTGAAATACAAGGTTTGATTGTCAGGACTCCACCCAATACCATTGGCCAGGCCGATGCCATCTTCCATCATCTGTACGGAACCATCGGGGTCAAATCGGTATAAAGCATTGTGATAACTATCCCCTAAGGTTCCCGCCCAAAAACGCCCATGACTGTCTACTTTGCCATCATTAAAGCGCGTTTGGGGTTTATGGGCTTCTGGATCGGCAATGAGTTGTAGTGAGGATGTGGTATCGATGCGCGAGGGGTAGTGCGAGTACGATGCCTGAGGGGCTTTGCGAAGCATCCCGAAGGCATCGAGCTCCCCGAGTGCATCGAAATCCCAAAAAGCAAACCCTTTTTGAGTCGCCATGATGATACCACCATCAGCGCGAAAGGCTACTACTCCTACCGGTAGTCCCACTTCAAAGCGTTCGTGCTTCCCTGTAGCAGGGTCAAATTTGAAAAAACATTGGCCATCAATATCCACCCAATACAAGACTTGCTCTTCGGGCTGCCAGATTGGTCCTTCCCCCAAGGTATTTTTGATGGCTAAAACATGCTCAATTTGATTCATTGTTTGGTTCTTAACAACGGGTGCATCTCAATTATATTTGCTTCTATGAAATGCGCGCCTTAACAACAGGCTCTACTTCAATCCCAAGGTTCTTCGGCAGCAGCCCTATCTTGCTCCCTGATGACACGGGCCCCAACTCGACCTTTAACCAATTCACCTGTTCAGATAAGCTGGTTACATTATCAAACTTACCTTCCACCACCAGTGGCAAATGAGCAAACTCTGGGCGACGGAGAACCTCAAGCACCCAACTACCGGGCTGAAGGGGGCTGTGGCTATCAAAAGTGCCATCATTGTCATGGACGTGAAAGCATCGGATATAGGGGGTCAATCGCTCGATAAAGTCTAGGCGATCGAAACCCACCGTCTGTGCTGCCACATTTAGATGACCGAAATCGAGTAAAATACCGAGGTTAGGGCTGTCTATGGCCTCGAAAAGCTGCAAAAACTCATCGGCTCGATCGAGTAAAACTTGTCCCTTGATTGGGGGGCGCAAACATTGTTCTCGACTAATAAGCCGACTCCCTGTTCGACGGCATACTGGTTGGCGATCGCTATAGCATTGATAAAGCGATCTAATACCTCTTGGCGGACATTCTTTTCCGTCAGTTCTGGAAATAAAAAGTAAGGATTGCCAAATCCATAAGGATCGGTCATAAACCCCGCATGGATGGAGTAAAAGGGGGCATTAAGTTGGCGAACTAATGCGATCGCTCTCCGGGCTAAGTCCAAACTGCGCTGTCGGATAGTGGGATTATCGGAGGCTAAATTCAGGATAAATGAATTAGCTGGTGGCGGGAAGTAGTTGTGAACCAAGAATTTCGAGGTTATCTCAACCACTTTTTCCAGCTCCCCTGGCTCAACCTTGACACCCGTTCCTAATTCGATCGCCTCAATGCCAGCATCGTAGTAGGCAGATAACTTCTCCATCAAGGAGACACCCCCTTTAAGGCAGGCGGTCGAAGCAAAAATAGTACGAGAGTTAAAATTTGTCATTGACTGTCTCCAATATTAAAGAGTCGAGCAGCAGTGCCGCCCATAATGTTGTTAATATCCTCCTCAGAAATTAACCCTTGACAATGAGTCCTAAATGTCTCTAGATTTTGCCGATAGTTGCAAAAACGCTCCACATTGGGCATATCAGTGCCCCACATAAGGCGATCGGAACCCAATGTTTCCACTAGCTGTACGATGGTTGGATGCAACTCCCGATAAGGATAGTCCCAAACATTACCTAGAGAAATCTGAAACAGGAGTTCCAGTTTGGCAGAAGAATTACGAAACGGCTCAAAGAGAGCTTCCGGCAGATACAGTCCATCCTGTGAAAGGAACGATCGCCAAGGAAAACCATGAGTGAGAATGACCTCTACATCCCGATAGCGGGTTAACCAACCTTGCCAAATCCGTAACTGCTCTAGATAATCTTCTACTGTGGAGCCCGGACAGGGGGCACAAATTGTAAAAAAAATCGGTTTGCCCAGTGCGACAACACCATCCCAGAATGGACGGCAGGCAGGGGCATCCCATGATTCTGTCACGCCATAACGGTAACGATTGTGGACGCTAAATTGTAATCCATGTAGTCCCTTTGAGTAAGCTAGCTCAATCTCAGCGATCGTCCCCTCTGGATTTTGTTCGATCTTCCATTCTGGAATATTGGCGAGGGCAAGCAGGCGATCGGGATAGGATTGTACGCAGTCAGCTAGATAATCGTTGATAAATCCCATAATAGGATGAGCGTGCAGCACCGCACGCTCGATGCCGACGTAATCCATTTGCGCCACGAGCATTTCGGGCGGATGAGATAGTGAGGTGAGGTAGGGGGGCAAATATTGCTTGGCATAATCTTCCCCTTCTACCGTCCAGACAAACCGTCCGTAACCGCCAGGGCGAAAATTGACTTCCTTTAAGCCTTGTAAGGTCAAGTCCAGGGGGTCAGCTAGCATACTATTGTCGCCCAAAGCCCGATCGCGCAGACGCCAAGCTGGCTGATGATGATCTGCCATCTCTCGCTGGAGGTAACGCAAGCGATCTGGGACTGTGGGAAAGCCATTGGCTTCACCGAGGGGCGGAAAACAATAGACATGAGCATCAATAATCATCTTTGCTCCTCGATCGTTAATTTAATCACCCTTTGTTGCTCGGGGGCCGTAAGTCCAACCGAACAGGGCAGACTTAAGGCTTGCTGGTTTAGTTTATCTGCAACGGCTAAGGTTTCCCTGGGCTGGCTCTGGGTATAGGCAAGACTGCGATGCAGCGGTTCCCATAAGGGTCGTGTCTGGATTTTTGCTGCTTGCAAACGGCGCAATAACTGCCGACTATCCTGGCCATATTGAGACTCGTCTATTAATAAGGTGTACATCCAGAAGATACTCGATGCCCAGGTCGCTTCCCTCATTGGTGTAAGTCCAGGGACTTCTGCAAATGCCTCGCTGTAGGTGGCTGCAATACGGCGCTTGGTGGCAATGTAGCGATCTAGATTCTCCATTTGCGCGCATCCCATGGCAGCTTGCAGGTTTGTCAAGCGGTAATTATAGCCAATGGAGTGGTGAATGTATTCCACCGGATTGTCTTTGGCTTGGGTGGTGAGGTATTTTGCTTTATTTGCCCAAGCCTCGTTATCCGTCACAAGCATTCCCCCACCACCAGTGGTGAGGATTTTGTTGCCGTTAAAGCTGAAACAGGCGATATCCCCTAGATGCCCCACCATACGCCCCTGATATTTTGCTCCCAAGCTTTCCGTGGCATCTTCAATGACCACCAGGTTGTATTTACGGGCCACGTCCAATATTGGCTCCATATCAACTGGGTGTCCCAAAATGTGAACGGGCATGATAGCTTTCACGCGGCGATCGGTATGCTTATTGCGTACTTCTCCGTCTTGAAAATTGCATTCTCGTTCTAGAAAGTCCGCGACCTTCTGAGGAGACATTTGCCAATACTCTGGCTCGGCATCAATAAATAGAGGCCAAGCGCCTGCATAGCGGATGGCATTCGCTGGGGCAATGAATGTTAGGGTCGAGACGAGAACTTCATCGTCAGGCTCGATACCAGCTACTAATAATGCTACGTGTAAGGCTGATGTGCCATTGACTGTTGCCACAGCATGATTCGTCCCCACATAGTCCGCCACCATTTCCTCGAAGCGGTTTACATAAGCCCCAACGGAGGAAACCCAGTTGGTATCAAGGCACTCCTTGATATATTTCCACTCGTTGCCTCTAATTTCGGGAACGCACAGGGGAATAAAGCCTTCAGCAGAAGGAACTCCTGGTTCAAAGGGTGTAGACATCTGGTCGATACCTCTCAATATGCTCTTCTAGCCATTTAATGGTCAATTTCAGCCCTTCTTCTAGGCTGATAGCTGGCTCCCAACCTAGCAAATCTCGGGCTAAAGTATTGCTAGCGAGAAGGCGATCGACTTCACTCCCCTCGGGTCGCAAGCGTTGCTCGTCCGTTTCTATGATAATCGAATGCCCCGTCAAGTCAGCAATTAACTGGGCCAGATCGCCAATACTAATTTCCCGTCCCGATCCCAAATTAACCGTTCGACCTATAGCCTCGGGTGTAGCTGCCGCCATGATAAAACCATTAACCGTATTGGCAACATAGTTAAAATCTCGGGTCGGTTGCAAATTTCCCAACCTAATTTTTGCATTTCCTTTGAGGCATTGCGTAATAATCGTGGGAATCACGGCGCGAGTTGATTGGCGCGGTCCAAATGTGTTGAAAGGTCGCACCGTGACTACTGGTAAGCCGAAGGAAAGATGAAATGCCTCCACTAGCTTATCCGCGCCAATTTTGCTAGCAGAATAGGGGGACTGCCCTTGCAAAGGGTGAGCTTCATCTATAGGCACGTAGCGGGCTGTCCCATAAACCTCACTGGTGGAGGTATGGACCACCCGTTCAATGTCCAGTTCTCGCGCCGCCTGTAACACGTTTAACGTACCTTCTACATTTGTACGTACATAGGACGCTGGTGCGTGATATGAATAAGGGATTGCAATTAGTGCGGCTAAATGAAACACGATTTCCGTGCCCTGCATTGCTTGACGTACGCTGTCCCGATCGCACATATCCCCCGCGATCGCTTCTATTTCGTGACGAACTGGGGATTTATCTAACCATCCCCAAGTGCCCAGGGCATTATAATGAACCAAACCTTTAACATTTGCTCCTAATTCGACCAATCTCTCTGTTAGGTGGCTGCCAATAAACCCACCCGAACCCGTGACTAATACGCGCTTTCCTTGCCAATTCAAAATGCACTCCTTTTTACTTACTTTGCCAATATTTTTGTGCTTGTTGATAATCATCATATTTGCCAATGTCTAGCCAATACTCAATCATCGGAAAATTGGCAACCCGAAGGCTACTATCGAGCAATGCTTGCATCAGGTCTGTCATATCAAACCGCCGCCCCACTGGGATATAAGCTAGTACCGAAGGCTCCAACAGATAGATGCCAGCATTAACTAAGAAGTTGAGGCGCGGTTTTTCGCTTATTTGGCGAAGATAGGGGCCTTCTGATTCCATCACCCCATAAGGTACTTGTAATTCGTATGGGCGAACCGCTACCGTTAGAGGGCCCGATGGTTACGGTGAAAAAACCACATTTCTCGAAAATCAAGTTTCGTAAAAATATCCCCATTGATTACCAATAAAGGCCGATCTGGGTTTTCCAGCAAGCCCAATGCCCCAGCAGTACCCAAGGGAGTATCTTCGGAAACATAGGTAATGGAGATCCCCAAAGAACTACCATTGCCAAAATGCTTAATAATTTTCTCTGGCAAGTAATGGAGCGTGACGTAGAATTGCTTAATTCCCACATCCCTTAACTGCTCGATAATTAACTCCATAATTGGGCGATCGCCGATTGGGAGCAGAGGTTTAGGCAAATCATCGGTCAAAGGACGCAAGCGGCTTCCAAACCCACCCGCCATAATCACCGCTGACAAAGGCAGTTCATCGGAGGATATCCTATCATCTCGGGATATCAAGTTGACTACACGATCTTCTTCATCCACCAAGGGCAGGTGATTGACAGAAACATTTCCCTTGCCGTTCATCAGATGCATAGCTTCCGAATCAGATATTTGTTGTGAGGCCGTCATCGGATTAAGGTCAGCAATTTTCAGGCACGGTTCGTTGAAAGACACCCCCCTCAACATCGCTCGTCGAATATCACCGCAGGACAGGGTGCCGACAAGTTGACGGTCATTTTCGCACAGGAGCAACAGGCTCGTCTCGGCACGGTCTAATATTGGAATGGCCTCTGATATGGGGGTTTGGGGCGAGATTATGATTTGCAGTAGGGAAGACTCAATCGAACCCATCATGCTGATTCCTTCTCAATAATCTAGCTGGATTCCCTATCAATATTTGACCGTCTGGCACATCCTTAACCACAACTGCACCCGCACCGATCGCAGAACCCTTTCCTACTTTAATTAATTGACGGATCGTGGCACCGATACCAATATGAGTATTATCGCTAATACGTACAGCACCAGCCAGTCTAGCACCTGTAGCGATATGAACGTGGTTTCCGATCGCGCAATCGTGTTCGACGATCGCCCCACTATTGACAATGACGTTCTCGCCCAGGATCGCGCCCGCGTTAATTATTGCACCAGCCATAACAGTTGCTCCTTCTCCTAAAACTGCTGAAGGTGAAATAATAGCACTAGGATGAACTGCTGTCACGGGTTTCATACCCAGGCTGCGGGCCAACTCATACAGCCGTCGGCGTGGGACAATATTGGATGTACTCCCCAATCCAACAAAAAAATACTCAACCCCTTGGGCTTTAATCGAAGGGAGCCGATCGTCATCGCCCAAGATCGGCACGCCAAGTAAGGACTTACCCTGTAATTCTGGGTTGGGATCGAGCAGACCCACCAACTTGTACTGACCAGATTGTTGGAGAATCTCGATCGCCACTTTGGCGTGCCCTCCTGCGCCCAAACCAATGACTTCTGGAGACATTAATCCACCTCCCGAATTAGCATAAATGCCTCTGCATAGTCCACCCCAATGCTTGCCCCACGATAGCGAGCCAAGGCCCGAATTGCCGACGGTCCGCGAGGCCAAGGATCTGAGTGAGTCTCGCTCTCATATAACCCCATAATTTCGACCTTTTGCTCGATGTAGGGCGTAATGTCGCGGTAAACATTGGGAACAAAGAGGTGATGGGATAAGGGCGGTGCCGCTTCAGTGGAAGAAAGGGTTTCATAAGAAAGGACGCGCCGCACCCCCCATTTACGCATATAAAATGTCTTCAGCACGGACATCGTCGCAGTGAAAACAATGGCATGATCGGAATTCACATCACCACCATGAACCAGATAAACTACTTCTGGCTTAACCTCTTGGATGACATCCCGAATGCGGCCAATCAGATCGGCCAGTGGAATTGTGTCAAGACGAATGGTTGGGAATCCCAACTTAAAACACTGCCGCATTTTATAGGCCGAGGCTACTCGCATTACTTCAGCGGCCTTAACCTGAATCGTCTCCGCCGACCACTGCGGCTCGTATGTCTCCGTCACCACCAGCCAGAACAAGCTGTCCTCTTCTGCGACATGTCGCAGCAACGTCCCCCCACAACCGAGGGTCTCGTCGTCAGGGTGAGGAGAAATCGCGAGTACTTTCATGCCGGTTCTCCTATACCAGACCATTTGTCAATCGTCCAAGATAGTTGACCCCCATCAATAATGATTGACTGACCGATGATAAATGATGCCTCATCAGAGGCGAGAAAAGCAAACAAATTCGCCACCTCCTCAGGATTTCCAGAACGACCGAGTGGGATCTTATTGGGATATTCCCGCACAAAAGTATCGCCAGCACCTGATTTTTTGTGAGATCCGTGATAATAAAACCGGGCGAAACGCAATTCACTCTAATATTATACGGCGCTAACTCAGCAGCCATAGTTTTGGTAAGCAAAACAACCTCCGCTTTAGAAGCATTGTACGCCGCCGATTCTCTCTCTGCCACATGACCGTTGGTCGATCCCATATTAATAATCGCGCCTCCTTTGCCCTGTGCCACTAACACCCGCGCCACCTGCTGTCCCAACAAAAAAGTTCCCTTCAGATTCACTGCCATCACTCTATCCCAAGCAGACTCAGAATGTTCGAGAAAGGGCTCGATCGCCACTATACCAGCATTGTTGACCAGCACATCGATCTCACCAAAGTATTCCGCTGCCTGCTTGACCAGGGCCTCACAAAACGCGCGTTCGGAAACATCACCGGTCATCCTATAAACCTCACCCCACTGACTCAACTCCTCCGCCGCCACCACAATCATATCTGGTACGATATCGCAAATCAGGAGCCTCGCGCCTTCTTGCAAAAACTTCTGGGCAATTGCCTTACCTATACCACGTCCCGCCCCAGTGACTATAGCGCTTTTTCCTTTTAATCGCAACATGAAACTACCACTCCGTTAAGCTGTGAGGCATAAAGAATTGCCTAGTCCAAAATGGCCATGATGACACACCTATGGTGAGTGTTATACTTTTGACAGGCCATTAATTGGGTTGAAGCATGAAACCCAACCTACAATATAGGCTACAATATAGGCGATCGCACTAACTTCCTGTACCAACAGTAAATTACTATTCACCGACTTTATTTAACGCTTCTTGATAAACCAACTGGCTCAGACGAAACTTCCCTAGTCGCAGCGCATCCAGTTGCTCCCTTAAACTGGGGATCAAGCCATTTTTTTTAGCCCAGATAAGGACACCCAATGTACCCAAGACAGGTAAACCCATGCGTCTCGCCACCTTACGTGCATTCTTTTCATCTAGCAGAATAGCTTCTACCGGTTCTTCCAAGTATAAGGCGATCGCTTCTGCTTCCCCTTCATCCAATTCCATACGCAGTAGAGTTACTAACGCATCATTCGTAATAGCACGTCTGGTCAACCATAAAGCTGAGGCGACTTCTCGCCAGACTGCTTGGGGCAAAAGCAGTCCCTCTGGAAATCGTTGATGCAACAATGAAAGCTGCCCAATTGTACTTAAAGCAATTAAGACAGAAGAATTAGTTACTGCTTTCAATTCAAATACTCCAGGGTTTTCAAGTCGGCTTCCAATTCCTCTAGATCATAGCTGCGATCGACCCCTTCTGAACCCAATAACTCGTGAAACTCCCATTTACTCATCTGAGCCAACTCGCGGGCTTTCCCGAATGAAAGTAAACCTTTTTGGTATAATCTCACGGCAAGTTCCCGACCCATGCGCGACATTCGCTCTGCTGGTGGCACTCGTAAAGATTCTGCAATATCTTCAGAAATTTCTATAGTTAACTTGCTCATGCTTTTGCCTCAATTTGGTTTTCCTCTTACTCTTGCTGTTCGGGCCGATCGCCCAAATCTCTGCCAGCAAGTGTTATACTCCCGGCAGGCCATCGGTTGGGTTTCATGCAGATACCCAACCGGAGGGCGATCGCCCCTATCCACCTTGTTTCTCAACTACCCATTCAATCACCTTTTGTCCCAACTGCACCCCATCCAAGCGGTCAACTTCCCGCACTCCCGTAGGACTGGTAACATTCACTTCTGTCAGATAGCCACCAATTACGTCAATGCCAACAAAATACAAACCATCCCGTTGCAGCACCGGTGCCAACTGAGCGCAAATTTCTCGCTCTCGTTCCGTAATTTCTACTTTAGCAACCCGACCCCCAACTGCCATATTTCCCCGAAATTCTGCCCCTGTCGGAATGCGATTTACTGCCCCCATCGGTTCGCCATTCAGAAGAATAATCCGCTTATCTCCATCTTTGGCAGCAGGTAAGAATGTCTGCACCATTACCGGATATCTGCCTTGCTGCGTGCTGATTTCTACCAGGGAATTGAAATTGCGATCGCCCTCTTCTAGCAATAAAATACCCTCACCCGCTTTCCCTCCCAGGGGTTTGAGCACGACCTTGCCTTTCCGTTCCATAAAATCTCGGATTACCTGCTTCTCCGCACTGACGATCGTTTCGGGTATTGCCCCTGTAAACTGGAGAGCATACATTTTCTCATTAGCATTCCGCAACCCCTTGGGTGAATTAAACACTAAGGTTTTGCCAGGGTCGATGTAATCGAGAATATAGGTAGCATAGAGATAAGGAATGGTCACGGGTGGGTCGGTGCGCATGAACACCGCATCCATCTCCTCCAGGCATTGTAATGCGCGATCGCCCACCTGAAACCAAGGGGACTGGGCGATCCAGCGCCCCTCTGCCAACAGGTGTAATTAAAAGTGACACTTAGGCATTATTAACCGGTCCGGGAGTTCTACCTCTGTATGACCGGCGATATCGGAACTTCGCCGGTGATGGCCGCACGGTGGATGGAACAACTCAAATAGTGCATAAGAGTAAATTGTGCCTTGATTGGGAGATTTTTTCCCCTTATGTTATCTCTTATGTTATATAATTTTATTTATAAGTTTACTATGCAGCTAAAGCCCTATATGTCTGAATTCATGAATGATAATGAAACGGTTGAACTAACCTGCCGCGCTTCTGAATTAGCTCTAAGATTGCAGGCTCATCCCAATATATCGGCGCGGATTTTATCTCTGTTAGATATTGTTTAAAATTCGGATAATAATTGTGAAACAGCGAGCGGGACAGAGTTAAAAGTTATCTCGGAACTCCAAAAACTGGGAAATGATTCTCTTCAAGATTGGGCCAATTTGCAAGAGAAAAAAGCCTTAGCTTGTGAAAAATCTCCGGGGATGCGCCGTCAGAGAAAAAAGCAGCTATATTGGCATAGTCTGTTGGGAACTATCCAAGTGATAGAACAAATTTTTATCGGCGTAAAAACTGGAAAAGTTTTTCGACCGTTTTCATCATCTGCCCAAATACATTGTCGAGGTTATTCTTTACCATTACAACGAGCAATTACAGATTTTGGTGCTGATGTACCATTTGGAAAAATTCCTGAAAAGCTACAAGAACATTACGGTATAATAGAGATGGAGTAGAGCAGATAATTGCAGAAATGGATGGCACGATGATTCCAATTGTAAAAACTACGCCATCGACCGATGATGATAAAATTATCGATCGCCGAAAAACTAGATATTGTTGTTGGAAAGAAGCTCGTCTATCACTTGTGGAAATTCCCAAAGAGAAAAAAACAATTATTGTCGGTACAGTAGGTACTGTAGATGAGGTAGGAAAACAATTACTTCATGGCGCTATTCGGGCTGGAATAGGTGACAATACTAAAGTTCATGCGATCGGAGATGGAGCCAGTTGGATTGTTAATCAGGTCATGGGCTTGTTTGGAGAACGTGCTAGCTATCTAATAGATTTTTATCATCTATGTGAATATGTAGCAGCTGCGGCTCCTAGAACTAATGAACAGCAACAAAAAAATTGGCTGAAAAAACAAAAACAAGCTTTGAAAAAGAATCAGGTTCTCAAAGTATTAAATAATTTATCAAATCGTATGGAAGCAGAACATCTAGCTGATAAATTTACTCCCGTCCGAGTCTGTTCACGATACATCAAAAATCGGCTTGAATACATGAACTACAAAGGTGCGATTGATGCTGATTTACCAATTGGATCTGGACAAATTGAGAGCGCACATCGTTATGTAATTCAACAACGTTTGACATTAACAGGTTCTTGGTGGACTGTCGAAAACGCTGATGATATGTTAGCTTTAAGGATATTAAGAGTTAATCATGATTGGCAATCATATTGGTTAAATTTGAGCCCAGAAAGTTCATCACTTACTCAAGCAGTCTAACAGTTATTAAGACTCTCACCAGCTCTCACCAGACGACCATCAGTTTTCTGCCATGATAGTGCTCTGAACATCTAAGTAGTTGTGCAAACTTATTTTTAGATTTCTGCGAAGGGGCGATCGCATAGGAGTTTTTGGCTCTCCAGCCTTATCCTCAGAAAAATCGGAACCGGACTTGCGACTTTCACCGCAGGAGGCTACTGGTTGGTAAGCCGTTGTCATCGGCAACCGTTGATTGGATTACTCCTTTCTGGTCTTATCTCATGAAATTTCTCCCCTTTTTTGATGGTCGAATCGACTAAATCATGCCTAACCCGGGCGGTTCGTGACGGGAGAACTGCTTAACCCTTGAGTGCCACTCTTTACTTACGTGAGCCCCTGTGAAGTGGGGATGCGCTAGTTTTTTAATTGCCAGAGTCCTCGCCCCATTTGCAGGGCCCTATCGGGTGGGCGATCGGGTGCAAATAGGGGAACTATGATGAAATAGTCAACTAAATAGTCAACTACGGACTGCGTGGCCTTCGCTTGCAAACCAGACAATTTAATATTCATTCCCCACAACAAAATTTGGACAGAACCAATATCTAATTCTAATAATGGTCAACTGGAAGCATTAGTATCCACGGATTTATACTTAGCACATCAGGTCGATGTGGACATAGCAGAAACCCTTTGGGGAACAGATTTCCAACTCAAATTATATCCGATGGATGCCCGAAATAAGGATGTTTATAAGACAGACTTGCTGTTCGCGTAGCGTGCAGCCATAGCAGGCAAAGCAAGCTAAAATACTCAATAGCCTACCCAATGGAATATCCAATAGAGAATATTGAAGATTAATCATCCTCCGTCTATTTTACCAATTATGCTAAAAAAAGTAATGTGTTAGAGGCGGGGAAAACATTGTTTAATAGTTTTAATGCTTTCACTGACTTACGGGGTGCAGATCGCGTAGCGTCTTCGCAGACGAATCGCGCCACATCTCGCCAGCGGTTTGATGGCTGGTCCTTAGACAACCGGGATCCCGCATTTATCAAATCCTGGATGCCAGTGGCCGAATGGCTGTATCACAACTACTTTCGGGTCACAACATCAGGGTGGCATCACGTTCCCGAACAAGGGAAGATATTGTTCGTGGGTTCCCATAATGGAGGCTTCGCTTCGCCGGATACCTCCATGTTTATGTATGACTGGTTCCGCAGAGAAGGTTACGATCGCTTAAGCTATGGACTGATGCATCCAGCGGCTTGGACTTTTCCTGACATCGCCCAGCTGGCAGTACAGGCCGGGGCCCTTATGGCCCATCCGAAAATGGCGATCGCCGCCCTGCGCCAGGAGGCAGCAGTACTGGTGTATCCGGGAGGGGCAGAGGATATGTTCCGCCCCCACAGCGATCGGCATAAAATTAACCTAGCGGGACGCAAAGGCTTTATCAAGCTAGCATTGCGGGAAAATGCCCCGATCGTACCGCTGATCTCCATTGGTGCCCACGATACCATGATCGTACTCAGCGATATCTACCCACAGGTAAAGCAACTGCATGCATGGGGCCTGCCGTGGATATTTGGTCCCGACATCGGCGTGTTTCCCGTGTTTTTAGGGTTGCCTTGGGGTTTAGCAATTGGTCCCCTACCGAATATACCACCGCCAGTACAGATTTACACTCGCGTCTGTGCCCCGATCGTCTTTCCACGCTATGGTAGGGAAGCGGCCGTAGATCGGGCTTACGTGGATGCCTGCTATGAAGGAGTCCGTACCCAGATGCAACTAGAACTAGACTCTTTAGTGGGCTGCCACCTTACTAAACCAAGGAATGGCACAGTGAGAAAACCAATAGTAAACAGATAATCATGGGCAAAGTAATTCGGGGACAGATCTTTGTGGTCGATGACAATATCGATACAGACCAAATCATTCCAGCGGAATATCTGACTCTAGTCCCTTCCAAACCAGAAGAGTATGAAAAACTAGGAAGCTACGCCCTCAGTGGGTTGCCGGACCGCTACGGCCAATTTATCCCCCCTAGGGAGATGAAGACATCCTATCCCATCATTATCGGTGGAGAAAATTTCGGCTGTGGTTCTTCCCGGGAACATGCGCCCATTGCCCTGGGCGCATCCGGCGTAAAGGCCGTAGTGGCCCAGTCTTACGCCCGGATCTTTTTCCGCAACTGTTCGGCCACCGGAGAACTGTATCCTTGGGAATGCACGGAACGCCTCTGCGATCTATTTAAGACCGGTCAGGAAGCAACCATTGACTTTGAGCGAAATCAGCTTCACAACCATACCCTGGGCCAGACTTACCAACTCCAGTCCCTGGGAGAAGTGGGACCAGTGATTGATGCTGGGGGCATCTTCGCCTATGCTCGCCAAACTGGCATGATAGCGTGCCAGTAGCGTTAATGCTGTAAAAACACACGGATCGCTTCTGTGGCGTAAGATAATGAAAGTCGGAGTAATAATGAGATTAACCCATGCTGCTTAAGTCTACCACCCGTCACATCCGCATCTTTACAGCCCGAGTAGAGAACAACGAGTTCAAGCCCAGCGACAATGTCTTAACCATAGATGTAGATCCAGATAATGAGTTGAACTGGAACGATCGAGCCTTACAGCAGGTATACGGAAAATTCGAGGAGTTGGTGTCAGACTACGCCGGGGCAGATCTGACGGAGTATAACTTACGCCGCATCGGATCTGACTTGGAGCATTTTGTGCGATCGCTCCTCGAACAAGGTAAGATCGGCTACAACCTCAACAGTCGCGTCCTCAATTATAGCATGGGTTTACCCCAAGTAGCGGTCCCAGGCGAATATGCTGACTCTTCGCTATAGTCTAGTATCTTTTTAAACTTCCGCGATTGGCGATCGCCCCTGCTGCGATCGACGCTGGAACTCGCAGTTCGTCAATCATCACCCGGTTAAGCACCCCCAGGGTCAGCAGCGACATAATGCCCAGTCCCATCTGGAATAACCCCAGTCGAAACATGGTAAACAAATTGATCGGGGGAATTGCCTCCCGGTTGACTTCCAAAGCTAGCTGGGGCTTGCCGATATCACCAGTTGCCATTTTTTCACTGAAACTAAAGGTTTATACCGCTTTTCAGAATAAACCAGATCGGAACTGGTTTTGACCACACCCCTCCAGGCCAAAGATCCATAAACTTCAGCTTATATGAAGCATAAGAAAAAAAATTTCTCAAAACCCTTGACAAAACGCAATCGAGTTAGCTAGGCTGTATTCATGCTCTTTCAGACCCATCCTTGGAGGAAAAGCCTATGACGGCTATCAACCTTGCGAAAGTGGGATGCACCCCGGTAGAAGGATCGCGAGTAACCGAAATCTCAGCTTAACCAACAACTCCCTCACCGGTACTATACCGTCTGAGCTGGGTGAGCTGAGTAATTTAACGAAACTCCGGCTGCACAACAACGAGATCACCGGCACAATCCCGACCGAGTTGGGTGAGCTCGCCAACCTGCAGATCCTCGGGTTGTCTGCGAACGCCCTAACCGGGACCATCCCCCCTGAGTTGGGCAATCTAACCAGTTTACAAAACCTGTACCTGTGGCAGAATGAGCTCACCGGCGCAATCCCGCCGGAGCTCGGCAACCTCACCGGTTTGCGGAACCTCTGGCTCCAAGGTAACCACCTAACCGGCGATCTACCCGCAAGTGTCGAAGCTTTATCGGCAACCAAACGGTTGGAGAATCCACCCTATGTTGGAGTTCCGATCGAGGACGTGGATGCTGTCGTAGAATACGACAGGAACTCCACTCGCAATCACAACCTCAGCATAGATATCAGCGGGAACTTTGGCGATATCAACGATAACATTACCAGCTACAGCGTCAGCGGTTTGCCAAACGGGTTAACCTTTGACCCCATTACTGGGGTGATTAGTGGTACGCCTGCTAGGCCTACTGCTGTTATTGATCCTAGAAATTCTGCTACGTCTGATAATGGCAACTTTCTTGTAACCGTAACTGCATCAGATGATGCGGGAGGCTCCGTAACGGATAAGTTTAATATCTCGGTGTCCTTTAAGAGCTCTAGTGCTGGGCTTTACCTCATCAATGCCAGCGATTATGGAGTCCTGAAGGATATCAATGGTCCCGGTAATCGCTATTGGAATTTCGACCGCGACTCCAACCATATCCGCGTCAGTGATGAGGAACATGGTTCCGTCCCCCTTGCTAGTGCTGTTAACGGGTTGGATGGGGTGACAGCCGAGAAATCCCGAGTGACGGAACTCACAGCCGGGGTGAGCCGTGCGCTCCCTTCTGAGTTAGGCAAGCTCACTGCCTTGCAGAAAATAGAACTGGACCGCAGCGGCCTGAGCGGCACCATTCCCCCTGAATTAGGGGACCTAGACAACCTGACACACCTGTGGTTGGATCACAATTCCCTAACAGGTAACATTCCCCCTGAATTGGGGAACCTACGTAATTTAACGTGGTTGAAACTGAACAAGAACTCCTTGAGTGGTTCGATTCCCCCTGAATTGGGGAACCTGAGCAACCTACAAGAATTATGGATGGGGAACAATTCCCTGAGTGGCAGCATCCCACCGGAATTAGGGAATGCCACCGAGCTGCAAAACATTTACCTGGACCATAACAATCTAACGGGGACAATACCCGACTCGCTAGGGAACCTCAGCAACCTAACAAAACTGTGGTTGCAAAACAATTCTCTGGAAGGTCCAGTACCAACTGAGTTGAACGGTATAAATGACCTCAACGTCCAAGGAAATCCTCTCATATAATCCGGATAAAGCGGAAAGCGAGGGAGGATAGTAACAGGTTGGGGGGGTGGGGATTGGGAGAGGTAGAAGAGTTCACCAAAGATGAGGTTCAAAAAGATGGAATCAACAGTAATGGATCAGGTTGCCTTCCAGATCAGCAGTAGCAGTGGGGGGGCGGAAGACAAGGACATAGCCATCGACCGCAATGGTGATGTCTGGATTACAGGAGAGTTCGGGGGCAGCATCGACCTCGACGGCGACGGAGAAGATGATTTAACCACTAATGGCTATGAAGATGCCTATGTAGCCAAGTTCGACTCTGAAGGGAATTTGGTGAGGGCCTATGATTTCGGCAATACTGGTTACGACGAAGCCAATAGCATAGCCATTGGCAGCAATGGTAATGCGTGGGTTCTAGGAACTTTCTCCGGCAGCATCGACATCGACGGAGACGGCACCAATGATTTGACCAGTAGTAGCGGGGATAACTATTTAGCCAAGTTCGACTCTGAGGGGAACTTTGTTCAGGCCTTAGAGATCTACGCTCCACATACTGAATCAGGCAAGAGCATAGCCATCGACAGCAAAGATAATGTGTGGATTAAAGGACGTTTCTTCTACCACCTCGACATCGACAAAGACGGCAACAATGATTTGACCAATAATGGCGATGATGAGTATGATAGCTATTTCGCCAAGTTCGACTCAGAGGGGGATTTGGTCAACGTCTTCCAGATCGGCGGTAGCGGTGATGACGTTGGTCATGGCATAGCCATCGACAAGGATGATCATGTGTGGACTACAGGCTCTTTCTCCGGCAGCATCGACATCGACGAAGACGGCAATAATGATTTGACCAGTAATAATGGCAGCAGAGATGGCTATGTAGCCAAGTTCGACTCGGAGGGGGCTTTGCTCTTTGCCAAAAATATCGGCGGTAGCGATCGGGACTACAGCCTTGACATAGCCACCGACAGCAAGGGTGATGTGTGGGTTAAAGGACAGTTTCAGGGCAACATCGACATCGACGGAGACGGCACCAATGATTTGACCGATGGCTCAAAAGATTATCCTTTTCCCCTTGATGAATATGTAGCCAAGTTCTCGAGCAATGGTGATTTCGTCAAAGCCTTAAGGCTCGGTGAGCATGCCGAAGCCGATGGCGACGATACCGAAGGCATAGCCATCGATAGCAATGATCATCTGTGGGTTACAGGACAGTTCCAGGACAGCATCGACATCGACCTCGACGGCAACAATGATTTGACTAGCGATAGCTCTTTCATCGATAGCTATGTAGCCCAGTTCGACTCTGAGGGGAATTTGGTTCAGGCCTTAAAGATCGGCGGTAGCGGTAATGCCGTTGGCTTTGACATAGCCGCCGACAGCAATGGTAATGTGTGGGCTACAGGAAGTTTCCGGGACAGCATCGACATCAACGGCGATGGCATCAATGATTTGACCAGTAATGGCCCTAGTTTCAGTAAAGGCGTTAATGCTATCTATGTAGTTCAAGTTGAGAAGGCAACTACAGAAGAAGTCACTCAACTGAAAGTCACTCCTTCTGAATCGACCAAAGCAGTAGAACCAAACACAAGTGTCAGCTTTGATGTCAACTACTCTACTGAACCTGCGGAAACTCCCACCACAGGAATAGTCTTTCAAATGCATTGGGACAGTTCTCAAGTAGCATTTGATCCAGTCACTGGTCTGACCGAGCATTTTCCTTTGGGCGCACAACCTATAAGTGCAGTCTTGGACGATCCGATTACCAACGGGGGTTTGGACGGCGACCCCAGCACAGACAAATACATCCTGCAAGCTTGGGTAGATGCTAACGGAAATTGGCCCAACAGTCCTAATCCTACCCTTTACACGGCCAACTTCACAGCGCTACCAGGGTTTTCAGGGACACAGATCAACTTTGGTGCCAACTCAGATGACCTGCCTGCAAATAGCAACTTTGTCCCCAGTTCCATTGCATTAACCTCCCCCGCTCCATCACCTGCTCCATCACCTGCACTGGACATTGATGGGAATGGAGTTATAGATGCGTTAACTGACGGCCTTGTGGCCATACGTTATCTCTTCGGGTTCAGGGGAGAGACTTTGACTGAAGGTGTTGTAAGTGAAGGTGCCACTCGCGATACATCAGAAATTGTTACCTACTTGGATGAAATGGGGGACATATGTTAGATGTAGATGGCAATGGCACGGCAGGAGCGTTAACTGATGGCATTTTATTCATGCGCCATGCTCTCGGGTTCTCTGATCAGGCTTTGATCTCGGGTGCAGTAAGCGAGGATGCCACTCGTACTACTGCTTCGGCAATTAATGAGCACCTGCAATCTTTCGGCATGATGTAAGGCCTTATTCCTCTCCTTCCCGGGCTCCGCCTGGGAGGGCGCGGTTGGGGAGGGGGGTCCTTGGGCTTTTGTGATAACTTTTACTTATATTATAAGCCAAATCAAAGCTTTCAGCCTTTTTGGTTCTCCTAAATTTACACCACAGAATAAAGCCCCAAGCCTCATGTTCAGCCATCCTCCCCTCTTCCCAGCAGTCCGCCAATCAAACCAGCAGCACCAGAGGCACCTTGTTCCGCCTCAGTTATTTGTTTAAAGTAAGTCCCGCCAATGCGTTCCGCTAGCCGCGAGAAAGGCAGACTTTGGACGAACACCTTACCCGGCCCCTTCAGCTTGGCTAAAAACAAGCCTTCGCCACCAAACAAAGCATTCCTGAAGCCGCCGATAAAATTAATGCTGTAGTCCACCGAGGGGGAGAAAGCCACCAAACAGCCAGTATCCACCCGCAACTCTTCTCGGCGTTCCAGATCTTTTTCCACAATAGCGCCTCCAGCTTGCACGAAAGCCATACCATCCCCGCGCAACTTTTGCAGAATAAAACCCTCACCGCCAAAGAAGCCAGCACCCAAGCGTTTAGTAAAAGCAACGCTGATCTCAGTCCCGCTAGCTGCACAAAGGAAAGCATCCTTCTGACACAAGAACTCGCCTCCCAACGCACCCAGATCCAGAGGAATAATTTGACCCGGGGAAGTAGCAGCGAAACCCACCCGCGCCTTACCGCGACCGCCGTTAACAAAAGTGGTAATAAAGAAACTCTCACCTGTCAACATCCGTTTGAAGCCAGAAAAGAGACCGCCGCCACCCATACCAGTTTGCATTTCAATGCCTTCCTCCATATAGGTCATCGTGCCAACTTCAGCTTGCACCCCTTCCCTGGGGTCCAGTTCCACCTCAACTAATTGCAGGTCGCCGCCGTAAATTTTGTAATCAATCACATCAGCCATAACTTTTCCTCCGTAGGGTGGGCACCGCCCACCAGTTTTTCCGACCTAGGGTGAGCACCGCCCACCAGCCTTCACTGTCTTCTATATTATATAAGCTGTCGCGCATTTACATTGCTACGGTCAAAAAGTTGAGCAATTGAAAATTGAAAATGGAGCAAGTATAAATAGAGAATTGCTCCATATTCGCGCATTTTCCATTCGCAAATAGAAATGCCAAAGTGAGATGCATCCAGATTTGGCGCATCGGCGAAATCCTGGCGCGATCGCCGCTCATATCGGATAATAGAAACCAGCACGTCCACCCTAAACACCCTTTCAAGCCATGACCTTAATCCAACCAAAGCGCAAACCGCGCCGGGGCAGACTTTTCCCAGAATACACCATCCCTCCAGAAGTACGTTTTTGACCACACCCGGTTTATCGTCCTCCCACCCCTGAGAGGAAAGGAATCTGGTCAGGTATATCGTCAACCTAGCCTGGGAGGAGAGGAATCTGGTCAGGTTTATCGTCCTCCCACCCCTGGGTGTGGTCAAAACCCGTCGATCTAATATGGACCCCCCATCTGTCTGTTCCCCCTGTAGGGGCGACTGGCATTCTTCCGCAAATTATGACATAAATCAACAGTTGCTTCTCTTAGCTGGACTGCATCCACCCGATGAATAATCGAAGTGGAGGTGGCGGAACAAAAACGGTGCATCTCACTTTCGTACGGGGGAAGCATTACGATAGGTAATTTGTAAACTTATGTTATATTGTCGCCGTAACGCTTCGCCCCTACAGGTATCTTTGCAAATATGAGATGCACCCCGTCATAAAACAAAAAGCCCGTCAGATGCACCTCCGTGGTATGCTTGGTACTTTCTGCATTAATGAAACGGGAGCCTGCGGCAGACTTTGATTGTAGCGATTCGCGATCGGATAGACTCATCGCCCGTTTTTCAACTATAATGCTAAAATATGACCGAACCGTAGTCAACTACCATTATAGGAATCATGACCACAGTCAAAGAAATTCAAGCAGCAATTCAGTTCCTCTGATGATTTCGCCTATTTAAGAGAATGGATAATAGAGTTAGACTGGGAACAGTGGGACAAAGAGATTGAAGCAGATTCTTGTTCGGGAAAACTAGACTTTTTGATTGACGAAGCCTTAGCAGAAAAAGCACAAAACAAATTGAAGGAGTTATAATTGCATAAAACCAATAAACGATTTTGGCGATGTTTTCATGAGTTGCCAGACTTGATTCAAGAACTGGCCATAAAAAATGATTAAGGTTTTTGCCCGATCGCCCGAATTCTGCGAAGGGAAGGGGAACAAGTGGACCAATGCTGGCCATAGTTCCTCCTCTATAAAGCAGATCGAGTTGCGATCGCTCTTCTAAAGTCTTGAGGATTAAACAGTTTGCGTTTAGAGGCATTGAGAACTTCGATGCTAACGCGATCGTCATTTTCGTCATAACTGACAATGACGCCTCCAGGTTCGGAGATAGCATTAACTGGAAACCCATCGCGCAACATAAACATGAGAATGTCTGCTTCGGTATCGTATTTAACTTTCATGGGTGCTCCTATAAGTTCATCGCCGGTTTTTCAAGTATAATGCTAAAATATGAATTAACCATTACTTAGGGATGGGCCATGCTTTCTACTATTCGCTCTTATGCGATATCCCTGATAGTACAACTATCTCAAGACAGATTAATCGCTGTCGTACAGCTTTTGGAATGTTAGTGGAACCGCCTCAGCAGCATACGATGAGTGCCGAGGAAACGCAGTTGCTTGAAGCGATCGGGCACCGCCTGCCTGAAGACGATCGAGTTCGTCTAAACATATTGCGCGATCGGTGTGAATTCGGCGAACTGACCGAAACGGAACATCAAGAGTTGATTCGTTACGAAGACTTGCTAGAGGAACAGAGAGTCAAGCGGTTAGAAGCGCTGATCCAACTAGCGAAGATTAGAAACATCGATCTGATGCAGTTAAACCAGCAAGTTGGAGCCTGAATCTTCCTATGACGTCTGAATATGAACGAGCCTCTATAGCACTGAGACAAGAGGTCGCTCAACGGGCACAGCATCGATGCGAATATTGTCGTTGTCCTGATGCTTTCTCTCCTGATAGCTTTACGGTTGACCATATCAAGCCAAGAAAATTAGGTGGAGCAACGATTGCGGAAAATCTAGCTTGGGCATGTGTAATGGTCGCAAATATATCCGAACTGTTTACCCCGATCCAGAGACGGGAGAGGAAATTGCTCTATTTAATCCTCGCAAGCAGAATTGGACAGAGCATTTTAATTGGACTGAGGATTTGACTCAACCGATCGGTCAAACCCCTTGCGGTCGTGCAACTATTGAAGCGCTTGCACTCAACCGTCCGGGAGTGGTGAATCTTCGACAGTTGCTTCTCTTAGCTGGACTGCATCCACCTGATGAATAATCGAAGTGGCAGAGGTTAAAACAGGGTTGATAGTGGGTTGATAGTGGGGTCTTGAATTACCCTCGTTCCTTGGCTCTGCCAGGGAACGGGCTATTGAGGCGGAGCCTCTAGTTGAGAATGGTACAATACAATATGAGTTATACCGACATCAGCAGAACGACCCAACACTTCGAGCGATCGCCAGCCTCTGGTTGCGCGTCAAAGTCGATCGCCTCATCGCCCCAGCCTGCGATCGCGCCAGCCAAGGATATTTTAGCACGGCGGGCGTGAAGATTCCCGCCGTGGGAACCCTGCTACTTGTTAACCATCAACTCCGTACCACCAGCACCCACCACCGAACTCCAGCTCTATTATCATATCTGCTTCCACCAGTAGCAACTCCACCGGAGAACTGACACTCCCGCAAAGTCCCTGTCCAACTCCAGCACGGCGTCATAGCCCTAATCTTCGGCGCATTTCCTCGCCCTTAATTCCCCCTCCGCACGACGCCGTGCCCGCGATCGCTCGATCGAGTCAATGAATTTCGGATTACGAGAAAGTGAAATCGTTTCCAAATCCACGTTTTCAAGATTAACCAACGCTGCGATCGGCTCACCATGTCGAGTAATTATCAGCCAACATGAAATGCACCCCGTTTGTGGGTATCCTGGGGTATTCTGGGAGATAAAACTGCCAGCAGCACAGCTTCCTTGTCAATCAAGTCAAATCATCATCCCGTTCTGCTGACAGGGCGACTTCAAGTTTCGCCAACAAGGGTTCTAAATCTTCCCGTACCGTTCGCCACACGACATCCAAATTTATACCAAAATATGCATGAACCAAGCGATTGCGCATACCTATCATTTCCTCCCAAGGAATGCGATCGTATCGTTGCTGACAATCAATTCAGACATTCTTCGCCGCTTCCGGTAATAATTTCTAACGCCTTCACCACTGCTAACTGCAACATCTCGTTACTTTCTAGGCTTTCGCGCGTTTCTCCCGACATAAACTGCAACGCCTGCGATGCCGCATCACGCATGTCCTAATCTCGTAAAATTGTCACGGGCTATCATACAACGGTAAAGCCTCCTGTAAAACGCGATCGCGGAAATAATGACTCAACTCCGGCGGAGTACGCAAATCAACTCGCCGGTGCAACTGCTCTGTTAACTCTTGCTCCATTCTTGCCAAACCAAAAAAACCTGGAACTTGCCCCGGTTTAAACTCTACCAATACATCCACATCACTATCTGGAGTGAAATCGGGTGGACCTAGAACTCTCAGTGGTTGGAAACAAGAGCCTGGCTATCTACAAACAACCGAACGTGTAATGTCGTACTGCGAGGAGATTGGATATCAACTGAGACCTGCTGGTCCTTTAGATAAAGGCGTTCCCGGAAGATATAATGCTTCACATGCTGAAAAGTAATTGTCTGTAGCAGCACCCCATAAACCAATTGGAGTATCGAGCGAAATGTGATGATGATTCATTGAACGTAACGGCATTTCCCCGTCAAATTCAAATAATTTCTATAGGGGCAACTCCTCTTCAGGAACTAGAGAGTAAAGAATCATAGCAGGGCGCCGGGGACAGCACATCAAAGGCGATGAGTACATCTGGACCACAAGCGAATATCTGTAGGGGCGTTTAGCGCAGGAATTTCCAAATCTCGCACTGGCACCCGCCCCCGTTCGGAGTCCCACAGACAAAGTCTTGCCGTGCCAGTGATAAGACATCAAAGGAAATCGCCTATCGGTTGCCAGCGCTGTTGTAGTAAGAAACCCGATTTTTTTCAAAAAAACCGGGTTTCTGGGCTACGCCGAAAACTACCGATCGACCGAACCCATAATAATATCGATACTGCCCAAAATCGCGACAACATCGGCAACCTTCATCCCCTTCAGTATATGGGGGAAAACCTGCAAATTATTAAAATCAGCCGCACGAATCTTAAAGCGCCAAGGGAACATATTATCATCTCCCATAATGAAGACACCCAGTTCTCCCTTGCCACTTTCCAGACGAACATAATGTTCTCCCTTGGGAATCTTGAAAGTCGGGGATATTTTCTTTCCCATGCACTGGTAATCAAAGCCATTCCACTCCGACTTGCGTCCTTCAGCCATCCGTTTAGCTTCCAAATTCTCAAACGGACCGCCGGGAAGACCTTTCAGGGCCTGACGAATAATCTTAACCGATTCCCGCATTTCCCGAATCCGCACCAGATAGCGGGCCATACAATCACCAGCAGTTTCCCAATGTACGTCCCAGTCAAAGTCGTCATAGCATTCATAATGGTCAACCTTGCGCAAGTCCCACTTCACGCCAGACGCCCGCAGCATGGGACCCGAGAGACCCCAGTTAATCGCATCTTCGCGAGAAATGGTGCCAATACCCTCGATCCGACGCCGGAAGATCGGGTTATTCGTAATCAACCTCTCATACTCGTCCACCTTGGGGTAAAAGTAATCGCAGAAATCCTCGCATTTATCTACCCAACCATAGGGTAAATCCACCGCCACGCCACCGATACGGAAATAGTTGTTATTAATCAACCGCATCCCACTAGCCGCTTCCCACAGATCGTAAATCATCTCCCGTTCCCGGAAGATATAGAAGAAGGGAGTCTGGGCACCTACATCTGCCAAAAATGGCCCCAACCACAGCAAGTGATTGGCGATCCGGTTCAACTCCAGCATGATGACGCGGATATAGCTAGCGCGTTTGGGCACCTCAATATCTGCCAGTTGTTCCGGGGCGTTGACAGTAATTGCCTCATTGAACATCCCCGCCGCGTAGTCCCAGCGGCTAACGTAGGGGACGAACATGATATTGGTACGGTTTTCGGCAATTTTTTCCATCCCCCGGTGCAAGTAGCCCAACACGGGTTCGCAATCAATCACGTCCTCGCCGTCGAGAGTGACGATTAACCGCAGTACCCCATGCATTGAGGGATGGTGCGGCCCCATGTTGATGACCATTGGTTCGGTCTTGGTCTCAATCCTGGTCATATGCTTGAGGTCTCTTGTATTTTTATCTTTATTACATCTTTTCAATTATATGGGCTATGGTTGACCTCATACCGTCAAGATCTACACCGGCGTTTGCACATATACCGGTATTGAGTCGCGAGTTAATAGCCGGGTTAGAGGTACGTCCGGCAGGACATTATCTGGATGCCACCGTTGGCGCAGGCGGACATACCCAGCTGCTCTTGAATGCCGGTTCCGATCTGCGCGTCACCGCCCTGGACCGGGATGGGGAGGCGATCGCCCATGTCCGGTCTCTGCTAGCGTCAGAGGGCGATCGGCTGCAATTATGCCATATCAACTTTGCTGAATATCGCCCGCAGCATCTTTTATTTGATGGGATCGTTGCCGATTTAGGAGTCAGTTCTGCCCAGTTAGACATAGCAGAAAGAGGCTTTAGCTTTCGTCACCCCGCCGAAATAGACATGCGGATGGATAGGCGACAGACTCTCACCGCAGCAGAGATCGTCAATCATTGGGAAGAAGTCAAGCTAGCAGATATTTTCTACCAGTATGGAGAAGAAAGGTTATCGCGGCGAATTGCCAGATCTATTGTCCAGAGGCGTCCCTTCCAGACAACTGACGAATTGGCTACTGCGATCGCCATAGCGGTGCCCCGCAAATACCGCTATGGCCGAATTCACCCCGCCACCCGAGTATTTCAAGCCTTGCGGATCGCCGTCAATCAAGAACTGGAATCATTATCAGAATTTCTTAAGATTTCCCCAAATTGGTTAAAGCCTGGGGGCAAAATTGCCATCATTAGTTTTCACAGTCTGGAAGACAGACTGGTCAAGCATAGCTTCCGAGAATCGCCACTGTTGCGGGTACTGACTAAAAAGCCCATCACCGCCCAAGGGGACGAACTAGCAGCCAATCCCCGATCGCGTTCCGCCAAACTCAGGATAGCCAAACAGACCCCAGTCATCGTCAAAACTGAGGTCGGGCCAAACTAACATAGGGTAAAACTATCACAATCTTTTACAAATTGTTAGCATTTACTTAATAAATATTGATCGCTAATATATGAAACTCAATAAATACAGGATTATGTACTCTCACTAAATGTAGGGGCAGGATCGCTTCATTTAATTTGCGTTGCTGGCTGAAATCATAAGAAAAATGGAAATTATTTCCGAAAAGCTTCTCAGTATGAAAGGATAAGGGTAAGAGAATTTTGTGCTGCGGGATGGAGCAAAAATTCAGAGGTAGGCAGCAAACTATACTAACCTGATAGCGCGCCAGGTGGAGTAGGAAAATGTTCAATGATTACATTTTTGTTTTAGGTAAGCAATCGGAAGATATTCAAGCCCTAGAGTCCTTACTGGGTAGATTAAGATGTTCAGTAGCGGTGGCTTCTTGCGCAGATCAAGCCGTAGCGCAAGCAAGTCAAACCCTGCCCTATCTAGTAATCCTCTCAGGCTATCGGCAAGAATGGCCACCCAATTTAGTCAAGCAGCTGCGGCAAATGGCCAGAGTTTGCGGCACCACGATTGTAGCTCTCACCGACTTTCACGCACCGAGTTGGTTGCACAAAGAGGAGAATCCCGGCGTAGATGGGTATTTGGTCAAGCCGATCGAGGGTGATGTGTTATGCTCTCTGGTGCAGTCAGCTTGGGCCAGACAGAGCTGTTTGCATGCTGCAGTTTGTCAGAATTAGAGCGATGCCGATCGCAATCGAACCACTAAGTAGGTGTGCATAATTAAACTCAATGGAAGTCAAGTTTTGTTAAGTTAGCTGAGAGCCCCTCCCAGAAAGAGATCGTCTTTTTACATTTCTTAACATAGGCTGGTTTATTTGTGCCTACCTACTTACACCCCGGAACTGCTGCAAGTGCTAGAAAGCTATAGCATTCAGGCCAGTTTTTTTGGTTAGGCGTCTGTGTGGAGCAAGCGCCTGCTATTGCCAGACAGGTATATCAGCGGGGTCATGGGATTGGTCTGGTGTGATGCCAGCCAAAACCACCGCGCTTGAGATCTTTGAACAGACACTCAATCCAACGGAGCATTGCATACCAATAAATGTTCGCCCTTTCAGGGGCCCCTGTGGTGGTAGAGCGAGTGCTGCGACAAGTCAAATGGCTCCTTGATTGTGCCCCACGACCGTCCCTGGGGCGGACAAGATGTCGCCGCCACAACGGCCCAGCTAATTCCCCAGCTGTGGGGCAAAGGCTATCAATTTGTTACGGTCGAATGGCTGCCAGCTCCCCGGGTAACGACCCCTCCGCTACGCCGTGCGCGATCGGCTCTGGCAGCTAGATTAATTTACCTAGTAGCTATGGTAACTGCTGTAACTAAACTTAACAAATATTTACAAAGAGCAACTAGGTCAACTTAGGAATTAGGTGTTAGCATGGGTGAGGGCATGACGCAAGGCAACGACAAAACCGATGAAAGTGAGCAGCCTCATCACCATACTTACAGGTGGATGAGGGTATATCGCTCAATTGAGTAGTTGTTAGTTGTTAGTTGGCCAATGACTACTGACCACAACAATAGCAAAGAAAAACTGCGTTGCACTTCGGACGGGATGATAAGTGATAAGTGACTACGTACCATGAAGTAAGTACCTGGACAGAAATATTTACACATTACTTTCTTGCAGGATCTGGTTGGAGCCCATCAATTATGTGTAATTAATTTTGTCATACTACTTAACCACAAACCATAACATAGCCGGGAAGCGACTTGGGAAAATCTGATTGAAACCCTCCGAGCGGCCAGAAAGTGCAATTACGGCGAAAATCGGGTGCATCTCAGATTTGTAATTTGAGAATGGAAAATTGAGAATTGCTCCAGTTTCCATTCTCAATTCGCAATTAGCAAGTTGCTATTCGCAAATACCTGCCTTGAGACGCTCCCCGAAAAGATCCAAAAGATTTCCCAAAGATCCAATCAGGTAAAACCAGGTGCTTCTACCCAATGATGGTCTATATTGGGAAGCAGTAAACAGTAGCAAAAGACAGTATGTTCAGGGATTGTAAACAAGAAAAATCTCTGGCGGACTAGCTGTATTTGGCGTCAAGGACAACTTTCACCGAAAAAAAGTATTCTTCAATATAAGGAGCATGAGGAACGCGGCATGACCCAGGCAAACAACCTACTCCAAACCATCGATTCGCCTGAGCTGGAACCCATCGATTTACTAGATGCAGAAGACCGTCAATATGATTATCTAGATGCAGGGCATGAGGGAATAGACGGAAAATCAGGCAAACGCGCGGGTCGTCGAAAGACGACGACCCGCGCGGCAAAGAAGAAGCAATATACGGAGGATTCAATCCGCCTGTACCTGCAAGAGATTGGTCGGATCCGCCTACTGCGAGCAGACGAAGAGATAGAACTGGCACGCAAAATAGCGGACTTGCTGGAATTAGAGCGGATCCGAGAGGGACTGGAGATGCAGCTAGATCGTTGCCCAAGGGATGGAGAGTGGGCAGAAGCTGTAAGTATGGCCTTGCCAGCGTTTCGCCATCGCCTGCATGTGGGCAGGCGGGCAAAGGAGAAAATGGTACAGTCCAACCTGCGTCTAGTGGTGTCGATCGCGAAAAAATATATGAATCGGGGACTGTCCTTCCAAGACCTAATTCAAGAAGGAAGTCTGGGTTTGATACGAGCAGCGGAAAAATTTGACCATGAAAAGGGCTATAAGTTTTCCACCTACGCGACTTGGTGGATCCGTCAGGCGATCACCCGGGCGATCGCAGACCAATCTCGGACTATACGCCTGCCGGTCCATCTGTACGAAACGATCTCTCGGATCAAAAAAACCACAAAACTGTTGTCTCAGGAACTAAGTCGCAAACCCACGGAGGAAGAAATCGCCGAACGGATGGAAATGACGATCGAAAAGCTGCGATTCATAGCCAAATCGGCCCAGCTGCCGATTTCCCTAGAAACCCCGATCGGCAAAGAGGAAGACTCTCGATTGGGGGATTTTATTGAATCTGATGGTGAAACGCCAGAAGATCAAGTCTCTAAAAGTCTCTTGCGGGAAGACCTGGAAGGGGTTCTAGATACCCTCAGCCCCCGGGAACGGGATGTATTGCGCCTGCGCTACGGATTGGATGATGGACGCATGAAGACCTTAGAGGAAATTGGTCAAATATTTAACGTGACGCGAGAACGGATTCGTCAAATCGAGGCTAAGGCCCTGCGTAAGTTGCGCCATCCCAACCGTAACAGCGTTCTCAAAGAATACATCCGCTAAATTGCATAACCTCTTATATCATGTCGGGATGATTAACCGTAATAAAAAAGATCTCGACCTAGTTGGGTAGATCTAAGCGCGAAACCCAACCTACAGGTTATGCAATTTTTATTATGGGCATTAAGCGGACATGATATTAGTCATAAAACCGGTAGGACGATCGGGGCAGCAGTTAAGCCCCGATCGTCCTACCGGTTTTGATTTTCCGGATTCACCGGCGATTAACCAAGACTGCTGTTATGGCAACTTTCACCGATCCATTGTGCCAACCAGATGTCTTGTGAATTAAACTTTTGTTAAAATTTGTTCCAATCACTTGACAAAAAACGCAGATGCTGTAAGGGCTATAGCAAAGAGTTGGAGGATAGGATGATGCTGAGGAAGGTAACGAAAAAGCCAATCATGGCAAAGCGACCGTTCCAGATTTCGGCTTGATGGGTAAAGCCAAACTTCCAAGCGTTCCGTTCTGCGGAGTCAAGGGTAGGGGTAGGGGGATTTTGGTTATCTTCCATGGGAGGTTACTCCTGGTGTAATATGAGATGTACATTAACTAATGTAACTAAATTGTAACAAATTATTATCCCGAGCGCGTGCCGCGAGCGGACCACGTGAGTTCGACAGCCGCGATAACCCTTATTTCTCGTCGGGTTGAAAATGCCTCAAACCCCCATGATTGCGTTAAAGAGTTCCCGAACTCCGAACTCCGAACTCCGAACTCCGAACTCCGAACTCCGAACTCCGAACTCACGTCGGACCAGGCCCACCAGCGCTCGCGGACCAGGCCGACCGATCGGTGACAACTAACAACAAAGAGGGCCAGTCACTAAAGACGAATGGATAATACAGTGGTAATAAGTTCGTCGGGGTGAAGTTGAAGGAGGCGCGAGCCCGGACCATCTGTATTCCAGAAGCCAATAGAGGCCGTGGGGATCTGCCAAAGTCGCTCGGTATTGGTAAGCAAGATCGCCAAAGAGTCTTCATGTACTGGTGTTATTGCTGCCAGTAAATCTGTAGTATTGGTAAATTGTAGGGCCTTTGAGCCAATGTCCCCTCGGGGAGATGGTGGTGGCAGCAGATTAACCAACATGCGTTTAGCATACCCCTGCCGAGTAACTACCAAGAAACTATCTTTCATACGAACTGCGGCGCAGCCTACCAGTTGATCTTGCTTCTGTAGGTGTACAGCTTGATAGCCAACAGCCGTGCGACCCCGAATCGGCAGTTGCCGATCGTTAACATCCAGCCGCAGGATACGCCCCCCAGTAGTAGCTAGCAGCAGCTGTTCGCCAGTTTTGGTAAGGAGAGCAGACAACAACTGGTCATCATCGTCCTTAAACTTGACAGTACTAAGACCGCGGCTCTTGATGTTAGCAAATTCTGACAGAGGCAAGCGTTTCATGCGTCCAGTCTTGGTAAGGGTGACTATCTGGCGGTCAGGGTGATAATCAGAAAGGATAAACTGGGCCACAATGTCGGAGTTCCGCCGGTGAGAATGCTGGGGTAGCAAGCTTACCAGTGAGGTGCCCCGGGACTCTAGGGGAATATGTCCCACCTTAATCGCATAGGCTTTGCCATCATTCGTGAATACCAAGACATCGGCCTTAGTGTGAGCAAGTTGAGTTTGTATGGTAAAGTCATCAATAGGCTTGAGAGGATAACCGTCATAATCGCTCTCGATTTCTTGATTGTCTGAAGTTGGAGAGGGCTGAGGTCTGGTGCGCCGCACAGACCCCCGATAGGTAAATTCAACCATTGTTTCTCCACCATCCTCGATGCGGGTTTTTTTGGCGATGGTCTCAGATTGAGTTGTTCTTGTCGAGGCGGAATTGTTCTTGGTTGGGGAATTATTCTTGGTTGGGGAATTATTTTTGGTTGGGGAATTATTCTTAGTTGGGGAATTATTCTGAGGCTTCCGCTGTTTGGGGTCTAAGTCCTGCGCCGATAGAGGATGGACAATCTTAGTCCGACGCGGGTTATCATACTTGCGTTTGAGCACTCGCAATTCTTTTTTCAGGGACTTCCGAAGGTGGTGCCGTGATCCCAGCAACCTCTGTAACTCCTGTATGCGACGGCTCAGTTGTGCAAACTGGGCCTGCAAATTATTCCGCTCCAAACCAGTCAAGCGTCGCATCGGCATTGCTAAAATAGCATCTGATTGCCGATCGCTAAACTGGAGTTGTTCGTGCAGCATAGCTTTAGCCGTGGTGCCATCTGGGGCATTTCTAAGAATGTCGAGCACCGCATCTAGTTGACGGAGAGCCCCCAGTAACCCTTCGACCAAGTGCAGTCGTTTTTTCTGATTCTTGGAGTTCGTGGGAGTATTGTCGGGTGAGAGTTGACAACCGGAAATCCAAAAACTCCTGCAACATCTGCCGCAGCGTCAACTGGCGGGGTTGTCCTTCTACCAACGCCAGCATGATCGCGCCAAAAGTGCTTTGCAGCGGCGTTAGTTTGTAGAGTAATTCCAAGATAGCTTTGGGGTTAGCCTCCCGTTTCAGTTCAATCACCACTCGCATGCCCGTGCGATCGCTTTCATCCCGTATGTTAGAGATCCCCTCAATCTTGCCAGTATTTACCAAATCAGCAATTTTCTCAATCCAGGCCGCTTTATTCACCTGATAGGGCAATTCCGTCACCACAATGCAATCGCGCCGTCTCCGCCCACGACTCCCCGATTGAATCTGCTCGTTTGACGCGACACCCCGGACTAGGATACTGCCTCTACCTGTGGTATAAGCGCTTTTTATCCCTTCGGTTCCCACAATCTGACCGCCTGTGGGAAAGTCTGGTCCCGAAATCAGAGCAAAAAGCTTCTCGTCAGATATGTCTGGAGAGTCAATCAGAGCAATCAGACCATCTACTACCTCCCCTAAGTTATGAGGAGGTACATTAGTGGCCATCCCGACTGCAATCCCAGAACAGCCATTGAGCAACAACACTGGCAACTGGGCAGGCAATACCACAGGTTCAGCTTGAGAGTTATCGAAGTTCTCTGTAAAGTCAACTGTGGCGGAGCTAATTTCTGATAGCAACGCCTCGTGGCCAATCGGTGCCAAGCGAGTTTCCGTATAGCGCATCGCCGCTGGTGGGTCATTGTCCACCGAGCCAAAGTTCCCGTGACCGGCTAACAAGGGATAGCGGCAAGAAAAGTCCTGCACCATCCGCACCAGGGCGTCATAAACTGCTTGGTCCCCGTGGGGATGATATTTTCCCAAAACATCTCCCACCACGCGAGCACACTTACGATAAGGTTTATCCGGAGTCAAACCCAGTTCGTGCATGGCGTACAAAATCCGCCGATGAACTGGTTTCAACCCATCCCGAACATCTGGCAGTGCTCGTCCAACGATTACACTCATGGCATATTCAAGATATGACCGCTGCATCTCGGTGTGCAGATCCGTGGCGATTACCTGTCCTGTCGTGAAAAGGTTCAACTGTTTAGCCATGAGTTTAAGTTCTTTAATCCCTGAATCTAAAATAACGCTCTGTTGTCAGTTATATACTCTTCGCTCTGGCGCTCCTTATAGATGGAAGATGCTTTTTCGACGAGGGAACGTCGCCCGGAACCTCCTGATCTGACGGGACCTATGGCGGACGCCTCTGGTTTAAACCAGAGGCGTCCGATAAGCATGAGATACTATCTTCTCATACAGGGTCTCGTGACACTGGTGGGCAATCACCAGTTATCTACCTGTCGGTTGCCGATCTTGTCGGACTACCCGAACAGTGGTCCGAGGAACCGTCTCCCTTGATAATTGCCCCGCTTAAGGCACCCACCCACTGCCAGAGCCATCCGATACGAGTTGGTTTTACATTATTATTCATACCCAGGGAAAGAATTTTACACCCATTGTGTAATCAAACCAAAAGGAAAGTGCCATGACAACTGTTTTAATTGTGGAGGACGATATCATTAATCGCCGGGTTTTTACTAAAATTCTCACCAAGCGAGCCAGTTTAAATGTGAAGGATACGGAAAATGTTGATGAGGTGATGAAAATTGTTACCGCTGGTGAAGCAGATATTATTTTGATGGATGTTTCTCTGTCAAATAGTGTTTACCAGGGCAAATCGGTTGACGGTATCAAGATTACCCAAATGCTGAAGGCAGATCCGCAAACGGCTAATATTCCAATTATCCTGGTGACAGCTCACGCTATGTCGGGAGATCGGGAAAGCTTTCTCTCTGAAAGCGGTGCCGATGGCTACATATCTAAGCCAGTGGTGGATCATCAGGAGTTCGTGAATAAAATTTTGGCACTGCTGCCCAAAGATTAACATCAGTCTATCAAAGGACTTTGGAGTATTTCGCCCAGATGTATGCTAAGCGCCCCTTGTGGTTTGTGGTTCTGTTAAGCTTGTCAGTGATGCTTTCGCTGTCAATTGCTGCCCGCCCCGGACAGCCGGCTACTCCGGCAACGGAGTTACGAGGAGTCTGGTTGACGAACATCGACAGCGATGTGCTGTTTTCACGGGCCAAGCTCGCCGATGCCCTACAAAACCTGGATCGACTTAACTTTAACACTGTGTACCCCACGGTTTGGAACTGGGGTTATACTCTCTACCCCAGTTCTGTAGCCAAAAATGCGATCGGTCGTGCTGTCGATCCCGAACCAGGTTTGAGGGGGCGAGATCTGCTCGCAGAAATTGTCGAGCAAGGACATGCCTTGGGGATGACGGTTATTCCCTGGTTTGAGTTTGGTTTCATGGCACCGGCCGATTCGGATTTGGCCGCTCGCCATCCTGAGTGGATCGCTTCTCGGTCCGATGGCAGCCAAATTGTCAAGGAGGGCAAGCATGACCGGGTGTGGCTAAATCCCTTGCACCCGGAAGTGCAGGAGTTCATCGTTGATTTGATCGCGGAAATTGTTACCAACTACGATATTGATGGGATTCAACTGGACGACCACTTTGGGTTGCCGGTCGAATTGGGTTACGACCCTACACGGTGCAGCTGTACCAGATGGAACATCAGGGACAGCGTCCTCCTGATAATCCTGGTGACCCCGAGTGGGTCCGTTGGCGAGCTGATAAAATTACGGCAGTGATGGCGCGGGTTTTTGCGGCGGTAAAAGGGCGCAAACCCCACGTAATCGTGGCTTTGTCTCCCAACCCCAGGCTTTTGCCTACAGAAACTATTTGCAGGACTGGTTTAACTGGGAAAGGCGCGGCTTCGTGGAGGAATTGATCTTGCAGGTGTACCGCAACGATCTCCCACGGTTTATCCAGGAGTTGAAGCGTCCAGAAGTCCAGATCGCCATTACCCACATACCGGTCGCTGTTGGCATCTTGACCGGTCTTAAAAATCGTCCAGTTCGGACTGAACAAATTCAGCAGCAAGTCCAAGCTATGCGCAGTGAAGGACTTGCTGGCGTGTCGTTCTTTTTCTACGAAACTCTGTGGAATTTAACTCCAGAGAAGCCAGATGAACGTCAGGCAGCTTTCAGGGATCTGTTCCCTAAACCAGCAGTGCGTCCCAGTCTTTTGCACTGTTGGAATAGGCCAGATCTTTGAGATAGATTGCTGGATGAATCATTCTGGACTTCCTCCTTCGACTGACCATCCAAGAGTTTCCCGAATGCGGGGAGTTTCCAGGAGTTTTTTAGTTTCTGCCATCAGCCTCTCGCCCCAGAGATTTTCTTTCAGGAACTCTAGATCGGCGTAGTTTGGGTCAAGCTGCAAAGCTGCTTGGGCCATCGCTAATCCCGCTTCTATATCTCCCTGAGCATATAGAGCCACTGCCAGTGCCAACTGCGGTTCGGCAGCTTTGCTGTTAATTTCTACGGCGGATTCCCACTGGGCGATCGCGCCTTCTATATCTCCCTGTTCGTATTTTACCAGCCCGATATTGTTAATTGCTTGCCAGAAGTTGAGCTCTTGGGCTACTGCTTTTTCATACTCTGCGATCGCCGAGTCGTAGTCGTTCAACTTGTAGTAGGTATTACCCAAGTTAAACAAAGCCATGATTTCATCTGGTTGTATTCTCAAACCCGCTTGCAGGTATTGGGCTGCTGCTCCATACTTTTCTTGGGCGAAGTAAGCAGACCCCAAACTAAACAGAATTATCGGGTTATTGGGTTCCAAGGACCGGGCTGTAGAAAGCGCTGCAATTGACTTATCTAACTCATTGGCTTCTAAATACAACCCACCCAGTAACAACCATAATCGCGGTCTATCAGGCAGCAACTGCGTGGCCAGAACCATTCTGGGCAAGGCTAGTTGAAATTGCCCGAACTGCAACAACTGCTCCGCTTGCTGTACTAGCCTCGTGCCTTTTAACTGTAATTGCTCTTCCGACAGCTGTAACGTATGAGGCACTAATGCCTGTCCATATACTGGTGCGGCAGCAGTCCATAATCCACCTATTACCAACAGCGCATCCCGGAGCGTCCGCTGGGGCGCGGACGCGGACGCGCATCCCGGAGCACTCGCGCTTAAGCGAGTGCGGAGAGGAGAGCAGAGAGCAGATAGCAACCGATTACCTTTGGGCACAGTACCGCCTCTTTATCATGATTTTACCTGCGATCCTATTGAGCCGAACAGCCAGTTGCCCTTGGGGTCAGCCGTTGGCAAGAAGGTCAGCAATATCATGCTAACATAGGACCATACTCCCAGTATAATCTAGGTGTTGGGCAAAATCGGACTGGTAGGTAGGATTGATTTTATGCGTGGGTGTCTTTGCTATTTCTACTGCGCCGATTTTGAGCCATCTGGCTATTGAAGCAGCTTTTTTGGGACTCATGGGGTAAGGTCTGGTGCTGGTAGCCCAGCTACTGTGGCCTCTTCAATCTTGCTGCCTAGCCGAAGAGTTTGCGGTATGCGCTCGCTAACTTGCTATGTCTGGGGTGCGGGAGCTGCTGGGGCATTTCTGGCGGGAGCATGTTGCGACCTGGATTACAAATCTATCCTATGGTGAGGCACAGGAGCTGCAATTGGGCTGTACGCTCTTCGATCGCCTATTTTGGTTACCCTGGCAATTTTATTTGAACCAGTTGGTGCCAGTTGGCTGGGTATTTTGTTTTTTGAGAAGTACCGACACGCTTCCCTGCTAGTATGCTTGGATTGGATGCAATGGTGCTGCTGTTGGGGGTGGCGATCGCCCCTGTGGGTTCGCGAAAGTGATTATTTGTTCGTGGTTTGCTTCTGAGATTACGAGAAAAACATATCTCATCTGAACTTTACGAAGGAGATTGATTTGTGACCCACTTCCACCATTGTCATAGAGAACTGAGACCGTTCAAGTAATTAATTCCAGGAGCTTTTGCCTTTACCAAGTTATCGACTGAGCGCAAAGCTGTGTACTGCAACCCCAGAAAGCTATCAACAGCAGCATAGGGACCACCAAAAGTCATAGTGCCACATGCATACATCCGACCCGGTCTGTCATATGTCTGACCCCGTTCGTCTTTCTCATTACGCATTTCCTTGATTTCAAAATCATTGGAAACAGTCAAACGTTTTAAGGAGTTAAGAGGTAGATTATAGCGAGTTACCAGATCGTTTAGGAGTTCGTTTGCCTTTACCTCGGCATCAAGACCCGTGGCATCAATGATAAAGTCAGCTAATAGGTTCGTTCTGCTCTCAAAACCCTTTTCTGTCGAAACGTAGTGAGTATTGAGGCGATTTTCCTGGTTCCGTTCCACCCGTTCCACCTTCCCATATTCTGGTTTATACCATTGCTCGGCTTGGCCATCCTTGATAATTTGTCGCCAGTCATCCCGCTTAGCGGTAGTAGTGCCGCCCCACTTCCCTAGTAATTCCTGCCGCTTTTCGGAGTTGGCTTTCTCCAGTTTTCCCCGCTGTTCGCCTCCCCAAGCAGCTTTCGGCCAGTTAAACGGTTGAAATTCAAAGTTATTTTCTACTTGACGTTGGGAAAAACCGAATTTGTTACCTTGGGTTTTTCTCGATCGGATCAAGTGCAGCACTTTAATATCTTTGCCACTTTTCTGCCTAGCTTCATAAATCCGTTGAATAATTCGCGAGGCCACAATTCCCCGGCCCGAATCAGTACCGTACCGCCATGCTTTTCTAGATGCTGGTAGACGTAATCGTGGTCTTCATAGGCATTCACTACTAATTTAACTATTCCTTCTTTAGTCTCATATTGCGATCGATAAGTCTGCAACTCCTCTAGCAATTTAATTTTGGGGTAGCCAGTGGCTAGATGCAGGTAGCGGGCCACTAGAAAGGCATACTCTCTACGATGGCCACTGGAGCAGGAATAAGCGATTGCGTAACGCCCGTCATCAGTTTTGCGAATGGCGCGGACTCGCCCGAAGCGAAATATTTGGCCCCAGCCAATTCGCTGGGCTTCCCGGTCAATTGAGGCGAATACATTCTCAGCCCTGGGGTATAGGTTTCGGCAAAAGCTGGCTCGGCAAATACCTGCCACAAATATCCCAGGGCAGAGCCTATTTTACCCCGAAAGAAATCTTGCCACGCTTCCCGCAGAGCATAGCTGGGCCAGCCCCAAATATTATCGGGACAGGAATCAGAATTAGACCGCAATCTTTCGTGGGGGGGATCTGAGAGTAAAGACATAGCTGCTGGTAGTGCCAGTAGGGCTTTTGTTGTTCGTTGGGCGGGATATTTTTGTTGCTGTCCAACGGAACTATGCCCACAGCGGCAATTTGATCGGACTTAACCCCAAAAATTCTCAGGAAATCAACCCAGATAAAGCTACCTAACCCACCTCCGATCGTTGCATAGGTAATCTCGTTTACAGACATTCCCGTTGCATAGAGGTCTTGAACTGAAACCTTCTCCGCATTTATAGTTATTTTAAATAACAATGAGACAGCACTAAATAGCACAATAATCCCGGATAACTTCATCCAAAGATGTGCCTACAGGTGCATACATTCTGGCTCTCTTTAAGGCACTAAAATCATGCTCAATATCATTGAGGTCGGGAGAGTATTTTGGCAAAAATAATACTTTATGACCTGCTGACTCTACTAAATCTCTAATCACGTTCTTTCTATGAATAGGTGCATTGTCCATGATTAATATTGAAATAATTTTTAATTCCGGTAATAAATATTTTACTAACCAACCGATCATACCATCAGCATTTAGACTACCTCTAAATAACATTGGCGCAATTAAATCTTTTTCTTTTTTTCTTCGTCCTGCTACTAAATTTTCTCTGGTTCCCCGTTTCCCTTGTTTTTCTCCATACACTTTTTTACCTTTTTTCGACCATCCATAAATACAAGACTGAATATCCTCAAACCCTGACTCATCAATGAATACAAGACTTTCACTTCCATACATTTTGATAAGTTCTCGCAAAATTCTATAATACTTTATTCTTTCTTCTCTGTTTCTTTCTCGATACCGGAGTTCTTTTTTTTTTCGGGTAATTTGTATTTTGTTGAGTGCATACCAGATAGCAGTCGGGTGGACTCCAAATTTTTTAGCTCTCTCTATCAATTTGGCATCAGGATTTTCTTGGACATCTTTTTCTAATGCTTTCCAATCCAGTTTTCTCTGACGTCGTTCCACCTTGGTTGGCTCTAGGTTTTGACGATTTAACCATCTGTATATAGTGGCTCGTCCTATTCCAAAAATTTTCGCTGCCTTCGTAATGGAGCCACCATTCTCTAGATAAGTTATAACTTTTTGCCTTAAGTCTAGACTGTACGACATTGTTATCAATCCTTAAAAATATCCTCTTTTTATTTTAGCTTACTTCTGTCTCTTTTTTAATTAAAATGACAATAAGAATGCAGGGGGCGGAAAGTTACTGCCAGTTGGCTGGACTAATCTAACTGCAATCTGGTAGGGGCCAATTTGCAGGGTATCGCCATCCATGAGAAAACACCAAGTTAGAGGCGTGCCATTGACTAAGGTGCCGTTGGTGGTACTTTGATTTCTTACTACTGCTTGACCCTGCTCTACATCAATCAGGGTATGATAGCGAGAAACCTCATTGTGACCGAGCACCAGTCTAAATACCTGCTCGCCGCGAAGATTAGGTGGCATCCGCCCCAGTTCTCGCCCTATGGCCACTGGAATCTGGGATTCTTGTTGCTGATCTGCTCCCGTGACCGGATCCCTCCAACTAAGTTGAATGCGAAAGGAACTCATATCATCCCCTCTTTACTATATTTCCTAACATTAGCTCTACTTGTGCCCGCGAGTCTTTAATATGCTATAGTAGTTCTCAACCTCAACTGCTACCCCGAGGTAAGAGAATGCTCCCCGCATTGGCCAGGTCAGTACCACACCAAGGACAAGTCTGACCCAGGCTGACTGCTTTATAATCTCGCCACTCACAAGAACCCTTACCTTCAGTTCTTAAACGTACTTTGCCACCATCTACGCTCACAGCGGTTACAGGGTGACTGCTTTGAGCTCCAGGAAATTCGCTTCTTTGCACTAATCGATGTATGCTGCTGTGTCCCACTTTTATTCCTGTTAACAGTTCCAAGTCTTTTTCCGCTTGTTGATATGATTCATTAGCACTCAATACCCAGCAACACTTGGAGATTACGGGACTGATTTGTGTGCCTTTCTTTAAGCCCAATTTTTTGGCCTGTTTGCTGTTTACAGTTACTGTTCCTACGCCGGTTTTGACTTGCCGCTTGCGTCCGGATTGAGACGGCTCCCCATCAGCAAAAAAAAATTTCCTAAAACTGGTCCAACTGTCCTGAATAAATGCTCTCGTACTGCTAACTCTCTGCTTTCAAAGTCTTTAAGAGCCTCGGGGGGCGTATCTGCATACAGGAGTTTTGATAATTCTTTGAGATGGTATTCAAGTTTTTGATTTTCTTCTGGGGTCATGTAGCCTCCTCAACCGTGGAGATTTTTTCCATATTACCAGAATAAATTTTTTTCTCGCTTAGTTTGCCCAGAAGAGAGTTGTGCAACTAGTATTTTTCCAGCAACGCCTTACCCTGCAAGGACTTAGGGCCGCCATCTCCCAACCGAAGGAAATTTGCACAAATCTATAGGACGCCAATTCTGAGTATAAATACTCATGGCAAAACTGGGATGCTCCCTTAGTTAATCGCAACGGCCAGAAGCCAGAAGGCGCAGTCACTGGACCCGACGATCGGGGCCTGTGGTGGCCTGCCCTGCCTCCCCGCCCCACTGTAGATGATATAGAACAGCGCGAAGAATATGATGAAGATCCCAGCAGTCCGGAACTGTTGAAAGATGTCAAGTACCACCTCAGCTATCAAGTTGGAACACAAACGCGCAACCTGCCTACCAACTATCAAGTTTATCGGGAAGTTGCCAAAGCCTACCCGGAGGGCATACCATTAAAATTTGTTCTCGGTCCGGGCGATCGCACTGTCACCAAAGCATCAAGAGAATAATTTCTCGCTCCCTTTGTCCTCTTCACAAGAATTGAGAAACCCGGTTGCTTCAAGAAACCGGGTTTCTGGGCATTTTTTAGTTCGCAAACGTTCCAAGATGGCTGTTGACTCTAATAAGCGTCCTGCAACTCGTAGAAGTCAGGGGAGATGTAATCCTTCCTTAAAGGCCAGCCTACCCAATCTTCTGGCATTAAAATTCGCTTCAGGTTCGGATGACCCTCGTAGATGATGCCATACATATCATAGGATTCCCGCTCTTGGAAATCTGCTGCTTTCCAGATCCAATACACCGAAGGGACTCGGGGGTTTTCCCGGGGGAGAAATACCTTCACCCGCACTTCTTCTGGGCGATCGGCATCATCGCTTACCTTAATCAGATGGTAAAAACTGACTAACTCCTCTCCCGGGCCAGAATCATAAGCCCCTTGACATTGGAGATAGTTAAATCCGTCGTCATGGAGGGCTTTGGCTACTGGCAGCAGGAATTCTGGCTCTACCTTAATCATCTCGACACCCAGACGATCCGCTGCTAAGGCTTCATGAGCAAGGTTTTTTTCCGTCAATAATTGGGAAACCTTACCAGTTTCAACCGGTTGTGATGGCTCTGTTGGTACTGGTTTTTCTTCTTCAGCCACGGTTGACTTCCTCCTTTTCCGTCGATGCGATCGCTGGTGGTACAGGCATTCCCATTGCTTCTGTCAATTGCATGGGCGGTGCTTGCCTTGATTCAGACTTCAGATACTCGCCAGTTAAGATCGGTTCGACTACCTTCATCTGGTGAGTGATGCTATAATACCGGTTAGTTTGTCCGATCCGCTCCCGCTCTTGCAGGGAATCATTAGCGATTTTTTTCCGCAGCTTGACGATCGCATCAATAATCGCTTCTGGCCGAGGAGGACAACCGGGAATGTACACATCCACCGGAATCAGTTTATCTACCCCGCGCACCGCTGAGGGAGAATCCACGCTAAACATTCCACCGGTGATCGTGCAGGCTCCCATGGCGATTACGTATTTGGGTTCGGGCATTTGCTCGTACAGACGCACCAGAGTGGGAGTGTACTTCATGGTGATCGTGCCTGCTGTGATCAGTAAGTCAGCTTGGCGGGGGCTAGAACGGGGCACGAGGCCAAAGCGATCGAAGTCAAACCGAGACCCGATCAGGGCCGCAAACTCAATGAAGCAGCAGGCCGTGCCGTACAGCAGGGGCCACAGGGAGGACAGCCGCGCCCAGTTGTAAAGGTCATCTACCGTTGTCAGGATGACGTTTTCCGAGAGTTCCCTAGTGACTTGCGGGCGTTCTACCGGGTTGATCAGTTGCTGTTTGATATCTGAGGTTGTCGTATTTACGACCATTCTAATGCTCCTTTTCTCCAAGCGTAGACAAGACCGACGACCAGAATGGCAATGAAAATCAGGGCTTCGATAAATGCGAGCAGTCCTAGCTTGCTAAATGCTACTGCCCAGGGGTACAGAAATACTGTCTCCACATCGAATATGACAAAGACTAGGGCGAACATGTAGTAGCGAATGTTGAACTGGATCCAAGCCCCCCCTACTGGTTCAATGCCCGACTCGTAAGTAGTCCGTCGTTCTGGACCGCGAGTACGGGGGCCGACTAGCTTGGAAACGCTCAGTGCTCCCACGGGTACTAACCCGCAGATCAGTAGGAAACCCAAGAGGTATTCGTAGCCGCTGAGGACAAACACAATTGATAATTTATAACCTTCTATGGACGCTTTACATTTTTACATATTTGGTTCCCGGTTGCCCCAATCCCCGACCAGTTCCATAGATCGACGCCCCCCGCCGCCCCCGCCCTTTAGGGTCGGGCTACATATACAAAGCCCGCCTGCGCGGGCTTGATTTCTTTGACCTTGACTAAACTCGCCCCTTCCTCGGACAAGCGTCCCGCTTGTCTCCTGCTCTCTCCCAGTACAATGGCCGAAGTATATCTGTCTTTGGTTTCTTAGCTGTGTGGGCAAAAAAAGCGGGAAGGCGGAGTACTCTACCCTCGACACACCACTCCTGACTCATCGACGGCGAGGGTAAATTATATCCTTTCCCTCTTATATTCGACCCAAAGTTGCTTCACCACTGGATCGTCACCCACAAGAAACATCTTTCGGCGAATTTCCGTAAGGCCCTGGGTGGTTAACTGAGCTAATTCTTGGTTCGATAATGGCCAGGGTGGACCATCCGGTTCAGCCTCCGTTTCCCGTAGGCGGGCGATCGCCAGTAATGTTCCCTGCTCGGCAACCAGTTGCCCAACTGCTTGGATGGCAGTTGCTCTGATCGACAACGGTAATGCTTGCAAGTTACGACATTCCAAAACGAAGTCAAAGCCATGGTGCCAGCTGGAATCTAGGCACAATAGATCTGCTACTTGATAGTTAACAGATGATGGGGGGAACCGTTGCTGGCACCATGCGATCGCCGTCGGAGAAATATCAAAAGCTGTAACCTGAAACCCCCAGTTTTGCAAAGCTTCCGCATCATCGCCCAGTCCACAACCCACCACCACAGCATGACGCGGAACATCATGAAATCCCTCTGGAAATCCATAGTGTTCAAACCAATCTTGGGCATGGGGATGCAGAGTCAATCCTGCCCAAGGAACCTGGGTATAATCCCCTCGGGCCTGGGCATATAGTTCTTCAAACCAGCTAGCAGGATCGTCACGTCTGATTGCCGCTGCTGATAGTTGTCTGACTTTTTGGCGTAGAGTTTCTGGTTGTTGCTCGAACATATTAATTCAGGGCAAACGCATCGAATATAGTATAACTGGTAACCGAAAAAATTTCCTAGCGCCTGGCGCGATCTTTATTACTTGTCACTTTTTCCTTTAATCGCCGATTTAATTTCCTCCATTTTCTGCTCCAGACTCCTGCTTTTCAGTAATTCTTTAGCCTTGTTAATTCCTGAGGATATATTAGCACAAACCCCACAACGCCAGAGATAAAAACCGCCGTTCCAAATAGCTGCTTGCATCAATTTTGATTCCTTTCCTTGCACAACTTGATCGAGCTCTGTTAGGAGTTGCGCCTCAGACTCTATCGTCACATCCTTACCCTGTAAACCGTATTCTCTAGGAGTAGCTTTCAGATAATCAAAACCTTCTGAACTTTCGGGATCGCTAACAGCGACGATCGTGGTTTGGGAAAGTCGTAAATCGCAGCTACCCTCTAGTCCCTTGACTAAAGTATATTTTTTTTCTCCCCGCAGCTTAAATGTTTCTTTGATCGTCGCTTCTGTGGGCGGATGGACGTAACCTGCGATCTGATGAACTTTATGTTTATAGGGAGACCAAATTAACTCTAAAGTTGCCAAGGGGGGACGCTTGCCAATTTGATCTCGATAGGCAACTAAGGGTTCAGTTTGGGGGAAATGTTTTGGTATATAGATAAAAGCCAACCCTGTTTCTACGAGTAATGAGTGCAACTCGGCTAATGCCAACTCATCAAAATCCAATCCCAAGCTTTTCCAGATTTCAAAGGCGGGAATACCATACTTGGTTGCCATTCTGTTACCGCCATGCATAATCACTCGCAGGCCCGAGACCGCCAGCAGTAAAGCCGTAATTTGACTTATGGGAGCAGTTCGCGATCGTCCGTCGTAGGGAACCCCCAAAACAACTACCTCTTTCTCGGGATCTGGTAATGGTTCCAGTTGCGGTCCCAGTTCGTCATAGGCATCCAACATACCTGCTAGTTCCATTGCCGTGGGTCGCTTGATCCGGTGAGCAATCAGAAAAGCACCTATTTGAGCTGGAGTTGCTTCTTCCTGGAGCATCATCCGCATTGCGGTAGCAGCTTCTGAGCGAGTTAAATCCTTGTGGGTATGCTCGCCGCTACCGACTTTTTGCAATAATTCTCGAAACTGTTTGCTCATAATCTAATTTTCTCGAATGCTGAATTATAGCACTCCCACAATTGACAATTATTTCAGTCTGTCAAAGGAGACGGCAAATGTTTCAGGGCCGCTTGTGCAATTTGAAGCTAATGAGAATGACAATCAATAACGGCGTCGTGGCCAATTTTGAGCGCACGCTCCGGGCCCCCTCCGCTGCCAGGCGATCTCCCAACTGGTTACAGACTTTCCCCTGCCAGCTGATATTGCCCCCGCACCAGTCTTCCAGCCCTAACTTTCCATCTATACACCGGTCCAAACTCTGTCTATAACCGGTTATTTAATGTAGACCCTAGGTTGTGGGGCGAACCGTTCCGGAAAAATCGGCTCTCGCTATTTTTCAATAAATGTAGCTACAGACTAAAAATGGGAAAGTGGCTCATAGTTAAGATTATTACGATGTCACATTGCCAGAAACCAGCAATCTATCTGTAGCTATTAAAAAAAGCTAGCCCAAAAATCTCAAAGATTGAAAAAGTTCCCGAAGATGTAATAAGATTTAACATAGATTTTAAGATTTCAGGCAAGATGGCTGAGGAGGCTACCGGCGCAATGAGCACCGAAACTCCCGAAACGAAAGCAGAACAGGCGCTAGATCGATATGAATGTCGCTCCTGTGGCTACATTTATGAGCCGACAAAAGGTGATGGCCAGGGTAAAATTCCCCCAGGAACACCGTTCGCCGAGTTGCCTGCTGATTGGCGCTGTCCCGTTTGCGGGGCAAAAGTTTCCCAGTTTGAGGACATTGGTGTGGCGGGAACAGCCTCGGGATTTGCAGAGAATCTGGGTTATGGATTTGGCGTCAACTCTATGACGCCAGGACAAAAGAATCTGCTGATTTTTGCGGCCCTGTTCTTGGCATTCTTGTTCTTTATCAGTCTTTATGGCTTAAACTAAAACCCGGGCTTAGGTTCATACCCAGATTGGTAAGGCGATGCAATCAATTGTGAAACAGTTTCAACGGGCTGTAACGTTATTAGTAGTAATGCTGCTCTGCGTGAGCTGCAAAAATCCCTATTTGCCATCGACGACGTTTAGTCCTTGGCAACAGGTAGAAATACCAACGGATTCTACCCTACAGGACATAGGGTTCACTTCGGACCTGATGCATGGGTGGTTGGTGGGTAGCAACGCGACCATCTTGGAAACGAAAGACGGTGGCAAAACCTGGAAACCGAGAACTCTGGATTTGGATGGGGAAAAAGTTCGCTTGACATCGGTGAGTTTTTCGGGTGATGAAGGATGGATGGTGGGCATCCCTTCAATTCTGCTGCATACTACAGATGCAGGTGAGACATGGTCTCGGATCCCCCTGAGTGCTAAACTACCGGGCAATACTAAAAGTATATTAGCTCTGGGACCATCCTCGGCAGAGATGACGACAGATGTGGGGGCAATATATCAAACGAAAGACGGTGGGAAAACCTGGAAGGCGATGGTGAAACAAGCAGTGGGGGTGTTTAGAAATATATCTCGTAGGGCTGATGGCAAGTACGTGACAGTATCGGCGAAGGGTAATTTCTATTCGACTTGGTCCCCAGGTGCAGATGCCTGGGAACCCCATAACCGCAATAGTTCCCGGCGCGTCCAGAATATGGGGTTTGGTAAAGATGGTCGGCTGTGGATGCTAGCAAGAGGCGGTCAGATCCAGTTTACCAAACCAGATAACTTTGAGGAGTGGGAACCAGCTATATATCCGGAAAAGGCGACTAGCTGGGGTTTACTAGATTTGGCATACCGCACGCCAACAGAAATTTGGGTGGCGGGTGGTAGCGGGAATTTGCTGTGTAGTTTCGATGGTGGTTCGACATGGCAAAAAGACCGCGAAGTAGAAGATATCCCTTCAAATTTTTACAAGATTATCTTCTTGACGCCAGAGAAGGGGTTTATCATTGGTAACAATGGCGTGTTACTGAAATATCAGCAGCCATCAGCAGCTGCCTGATGTTGGGTTTCATAGTACCTGTTGGTCCAATTGCTGTAGAGAGGAGTAAGAAAAAATGTCAGGTTCAACTGGAGAACGTCCCTTTGGGGATATTATTACTAGCGTTCGCTATTGGTTGATTCACAGCATCACGATCCCGATGTTGTTTATTGCGGGCTGGCTATTTGTGAGCACGGGCTTGGCATATGATGTATTTGGCACCCCCCGACCCAATGAGTATTTTACTCAGGATCGGCAGGAATTGCCAATTGTGACAGACCGCTTCGGGGGAAGCGGGCAAATCGAGGAGTTTATTGGTAAGTAATGTCAGCGGTCAGTATTTGCCATTTTGAAGTCAGGAGGAATTATGACAAGCAACAATCCTAATCAACCGGTTACATATCCGATTTTTACGGTAAGATGGCTGGCAGTTCATACCCTAGCTGTGCCAACGGTGTTCTTTTTGGGCGCGATCGCAGCCATGCAATTTATTCAGCGATAGGACCAACCACAAACGCTAGCTAAAGACCGCTTCTGCTGTTTTTAGCTACTCAGGTGGGTCAAGCTCACCCGCAAGGGTAAACGTTATGTAGGTCGATACGAGGCGAGCTGCAAGCTCTGTCGGGTGTCGTTAAACAGGCAACCGGGTGCTGAATTGCCAGTGCGACATTCGCAAAAAGCCTTTATAACCGAGCGAAGCCAACTTTACGAGCAATCAGAAGAGACGCAACAATGTCTAACTTTTGGTAAGAGATGATAGGCATTACAGCAGAAAAAATGTTGGAGGAACCATGGATCGCAATTCCAATCCGAATAAGCAGCCAGTAGAGTTAAACCGGACTTCACTTTACTTGGGTCTGCTGTTTATTTTCGTTCTCGGGATTCTGTTTTCCAGTTATTTCTTCAACTAATATCTTCTCTAGGTAATTGCACAGAGTTCCCGATCCCCCAGCCCCCTTACGTTCCCTGGCGCAGCCTGGGAACGAGGGGGGGAGAAGATCCCCCCTTATTAAGGGGGGGCTGGGGGGGATCCATTTTTACCGTGGTCGATCGAACGGATCTGATATAACTGGAGAAGGTCGTATAAATAAGTCAGGAGGAAAAAGCTGTGTCTGGAGGTGGAAGAATCCCTCTGTGGATTGTAGCAACAGTAGCCGGTACAGGCGTACTCGTGGTTGTGGGTCTGTTCTTCTATGGTGCCTACGTCGGTGTAGGTTCCTCTATGTAAGGGTATAGATCCACTAGAACTAAAAGACCGCCCATTTCTAGGCGGTCTTTTAGTTTGACTGATGGAACGATCGACAATCACAAGGTACTGGAGTTGAGGCTTTCTGCTTCACCTTTGGTCTGGGGCAGGTGCAGGCCGCACTCTTGCTTGAGTCCACGGAAACGGGTGTCGCGATCGCTTGCGTCAGCGGAAGTGAGGGACGACTGGAATGCCAATCACCTACGGTGACGTAACCCCGATCGAAGAAGGGATGATAGGGGAGGTCGTGGGCGGTCAGGTATTGGTAGATATCTCTGGAGTTCCATTTGAGAATGGGCAACACCTTATATCGACCTGATTGTAGGTTGACGAAGCGCAAGGTTTTACGGTGGTCTGTTTGATCTGCTCGCAGTCCTGCTAGGGATGCTGTGGCCTTGAGTTCCTGTAAGGCCCGCTGCATGGGTTCTACTTTGCGGATCTGGTCGTAGCGGTTGAAGGCTTCCACGTCGTTCTGTTCCCAGAGGCGGCCATACAAGGCTTCCATGCGTGCTGGAGAGATGCCAGACTGATATACTTTCAGGTTTAGCTGTAGTCGTTGAGTTATTTCCTCGGCAAATTTATAGGTCTCTGGTGGTAGGTAGCCAGTATCAACCCAAATTACTGGGATATCGGGTACGACGCTGGTGACCATATGTAGCATGACCGCAGACTGGATGCCAAAGCTACTACTCATTACTAAGCCATTCCCGAAGGTCTGGACCGCCCACTCGACGATCTCTGTCGCGTGGGCGTCCGCTAGTTGCCGATCTACGGCTTCTAGATCCAACTGGGGTTTTTTGTATTGTTGTGTCCCGATCTGGTTCTTTTGCTGGCGAGACCCGTTCCGCTCTACATGCAGTTGCTGCATAGTTTTCCTTATTTTGCTTACTGTTACATGTAATGGTAAATTATACTGCCTATGAAGTTATTGCACTTGGGATTTTACGATTTATTTGGAATTTACCTGCAACAGAATTAACTACCACCGTTACCCCCCACCCTCAAGTAGCCCGCACCCTCAAGGGTGCGGCTACATATACAAAGCCCACGCTCCGGGCCCCCTCCGCTGCGCAGGGGCTCAAGATTATGTAAGAATGAGGTTGCGTTCCTTTCTGAGAACCTTTAGGCTGCGACTTTCGACCTTACCCCCACAGCCCCGCACCCTCAAGGGTGCGGCTACAGATACAAAGCCCGCCTGCGCGGGCTGAAGATCCTGTTGGCATGAGGTTGCGTTCCATTCTGAAAACCTTTAGGCTGCGAATTTCATGGTTTTGAGAATTTCGACAATCTCCGCTGGATCCTGTCGCTTGGTATAATCTGCATCAACAAAGGCGTAGACGATCGCGCGATCGGGCGCTATAACATAGGTAGCTGCTTCCCATAATTTAATCGTGTTTGTCCCCCCCTCGCAAGGACAATCTATATCCAAAACCTTGAAGTATTGTTGCCCGCCCTACGATATAACTGAAATGGTGGGCAATGCCCACCCTACTAACTATCATTGCTCTATGTTTACATGCGATGGGCAAGTCCCGTCCGGTTATCAAACTCAGTCCGCAGACACCTCCATTGAAGCAGAATTAGTCCAATTTGCTCTCTGGCGACAGATGAGTTCGGGACAAAAAGAAGCCCTTTTTCGGCGGGTTGTCCGGCGAGTTCCGGTTTTAATTTGGCAAGCAGTTCGCCAGCAGTTTCCTGATGCGCCTATGCAAGAATTGCGCTATGCTTATGTGCGGAAACGCTGGGAGAAACTGGGGCAAAGTTGCTGGCGGAGATCCAATATTCAGGAGGCTTAATGTTAGAAGATCCGATCTGGTTAGCCCGGAAAATAGCTGGAATTTTTTCATCCCTAGATATTCCTTATTATCTTGGCGGTTCCGTAGCAAGTTCCTTGCAAGGAGAAGTCAGGTACACGGAAGATTTAGATTTGGTCGCCCACATTCAACCCGCTCAAGTTAGGGGACTTGTTGAACGGCTTTCGGGAGAGTTTTATATTAGCGAGGTGGCTGTAGAAGATGCTATGTCCGGACGCTGTTTGTCTTTTAATATTATTCATCTGGAAACTACGGAGAAGGCAGATATTTTCGTGATGAGAGATGATGCTTTCTCTCGGTCCCAAATGAAACGGCGATCGCTGCATGTTGGGGATGGGGACATTGAGGGTGCTTTGTATTTGTGTAGCCCGGAAGATACGATCTTACAAAAACTGCTCTGGTTTAAGATGACAGCGCGAGAGTCGCAAAAACAATGGCGGGATATTTTGGGGGTGTTGAAGTTACAGGGTAAAGCTCTAGATTTCGATTACTTGCGAGAATGGGGAGAACGGTTGGCAGTGCTGGTAGATTTGGAAAGGGCTTTTGTGGAAGCAGGAATATAGTAATGTTGTGCTAAATTTGCTAGCAATGAAGGTAAACTCACATCTTACAGCTTTCCCGATAACCCGCCGGGGCTTGGGCATCGGGGGAGATTTACTTTACCATCTTGAATATGGAATTGTTTATCATCGAGACAGTCCTTCGTCACCTCTTCCCAGCCATCTCCATGAAACTCTTGCGGTTTCCCTTCCACAAATGGTCTGAGTCCTTCAGCAAGATAAATCAATATGGCACGCTTTCCCAGACCCGAACCCGAAGTCATCGCCCTTGCTGAAGCAGTCATCGCTGGATTGAGCGCTAACACCGGTGTCTATGCTGCGCCCCCGTCTCTATCGAAGAGTTGACTAACCGCTTGCAGAACTATCGGAATGCTAAAAATGAGGCGATCGCGACCCAGGCAGCAGCGGCAGAAGCTACCAGTAGCAAGGACGAAGCCTTAGTGGTTTTGTAAGCAATTTGCCGTTCGTAGCCGTTCGTAGTAAACGCTTTAGCGTTTGCCCGTTCGCCGTTCGTAGTAAACGCTTTAGCGTTTGCCGTTCGTAGCCGTTCGTAGTAAACGCTTTAGCGTTTGCCGTTCGTAGCCGTTCGTAGTAAACGCTTTAGCGTTTGCCGTTCGTAGCCGTTCGTAGTAAACGCTTTAGCGTTTGCCCGTTTGCCCGTTCGTAGTAAACGCTTTAGCCTTTGCCCGTTTGCCCGTTTGCCCGTTCGTAGTAAACGCTTTAGCGTGGGTGTGGTCAAAAGTAGTTGATAGAGTAAAGCAATGAGCGACTCTAACCGGTAGTGGGCAGATCCGGGGTGAGGGGGTATAAAAGGTAATCAACCTAGCTAGATAATAGACAATTATGACAAAAAGCCGCTCTCTCAAGGGAAAAGGTTCTGCTTTCATAGCAGAAAAGAATTTTTTCTCGGCGATAAAAGAATTTTCTCTCAGCGATAAAAGAATTTTCTCTCTCTGAGGAAAGAATCTTATCTCATAGCGGAAAAGAATCTTCTCTCGCCGAGGAAAGGATCTTCTCTCATAGCGGAAAAGGATCGGGTGTGGTCAAAACCCGTTGGTACTCGGCGGACCCGCCTCCACCCGTTCCCAGGCGGAGCCGTGGGAACGAGGGCCCGGCTACTAGAACTTAGCCCACGCGCAGGGCGATGTGCTCTGCGCGCGCTAGAAGCACTGCGCATCGCACATCGCCCCCTCCTCTCGCAGCGTAGGGGGCCCTCCGCGTGGAAGGGGCCCTCCGCGTGCAGGGGCTATATACATATATCCGGGCAGCGTCCGGTTCGTTACCCGGGGAGCTGGCACCCGGCGATCAACTACTTATGACCACACCCGGTCCGGGAGCCTGCACCTGGCTATCAACTACTTTTGACCACATCCCTTTAGCGTTTGCCCGTTTGCCCGTTCGTAGTAAACGCTAAAGCGTTTGCCCGTCATCAACCCAGAAACCCGGTTTCTCAAAGAAACCGGGTTTCTTAATTCAAAATTGTTAGGGCTAGCTAACAAAGATCGTCACCCGATCGGGTCATTCAAGAGCAAATTTTCCGTCGGAAATGTTGCCGAACCGGCAGCAAAGCTTTCGTTAAAAGGCATTGGGTTGCGGGGGTCGAAACTTTCAGTATCTATTATTAACGGGTTTGAAAAGGCATTGGCCACATCTGCCCAGTCTACAAACTTGAAATTGGTGCTGAAGTTCTGAATTTCTGTAGATTTATAGGCACTTAGTTGCAACTCCCTCCTGACTACTCCCTGGAATCTTTGGCAAAACCATTCTCAGCAGGGGCATTACCCAAGTTTACATCCTGCTGAGAATCTGCCGCCGGGTTTTGGATAGAGAGTTCTAAAGGTAACGGGATAGTTATTTGCAGCGAGGCATCAATTTTTTATTTGATTGTTATCACGACTTATATTAGTTATATTAACCACGCTATTTCCTGGGGAACCATCACTGACTGGTAATTTAGTAGGGGACTGCGTTTGATATCCAGCATCATCAAGCCACTCAGTAATATTTCTCCAGTTTTCTATCTTTTCACCGCTTTTGTCCACCAGACTTTTAACGTACTTATATATAGTGGCGCAGAGATCCGTTTCCACGCCCTTGATATTTTTGCCCAGCGTGTCAGCGATTTTCGTCGGACTACAGTCACAAAGCAGCCCCCGCAGGTGCAGCTTCTCAACCGGTGTCAGTCGCTTGCCCTTAGCGGAGGCCAAGTCAGCGTAGAGAGTTTCCAAGTCCCAGTGCTGTGCGGCCTGGGCAAACTGCTCGTCAGTAGATGTCATAGCTGGTCTCTTCTAAAATTACTGATAGGATCCTAACAAAATTCCTGATACACACCCGGAGATTACTATATAAAGCTAGCTTATGATAAGCAATGTAGCAGTTGACAGCGGTGCGAGGCTACAGGGAAAGAGGGCGAGAGAGTCTAAGCTCAAGCAGCCGGTGATGGAAATGGCCATCCGGACGTTACCAGTGCCAGTCTCGTGCGCCTAAACTGTTCGTTAGTAAATACCATAGCTGGTAGCTGACAAAATTACTGATGTACTTCTAAGCTAATTACTGATGTTAACCAGTATGTAGCTAGTCAAAGCTAGCTTATGATAAGTAAAACACAAGTTGACAGCGGTGCGATGTCACTGGTCAAGAGGTCAAGAGGACAAGAGAGTCTAACCGAAAGCCACCGATGACTACTGTTGTCCATAAAAGTGTCAGCCAAAGATAAAGAACTAAACTTTTTAGTTTTGGAAAAAAATTGGTATAGCCATGCCATACAATCAATCACTGAGTAGCGAAAATCCAGGATACATTGTTATCCTAATCGATCAATCTGGATCGATGGTGGCTTCATTCGGCTGAGCGGGTGGAGGATCTAAGGCGGAAGAGTGCGCCAAGGCTGTCAACCGCGTTTTACGGGAGATAGGTCTAACTTGCACCGCTGGTCAGACAATAAAGAACCGCTGCGATATTTCCGTGTTGAGCTACGGTAAGTCTGGGAATGCGGCGCTCAACGCTTTTGCAGGCAACTTGGCTGAGAAGCCAGTTGTTACTATGCAAGAGCTAGTGCAAAACTGCCTCAGAGTTGATACAGTCAAGATGAAAGTTCCTGATGGTGCTGGAGGGCTGGTGGAAGTTGACGAGGAATTTCCCATCTGGATTGAACCGGCTGCTGTAGGCGGAACGCCCATGACAGAAGCATTTGAAGAAGCTTACAACTTAGTAGATAACTGGACTAAAAGTCATCAGTCAAGTTTTCCACCAATTGCGATCAATATTACCGACGGTGCTCCTAACAATCGAGGTAGCGCCGAAAGTGCGGCTTTGAAACTAACTCAACTAGGAACCGGTGACGGAAACACTTTGCTGATTAATATTCACATATCTGAAGGCAGAGCGGCTAGAGTAGAACTACCCTCTTCATCCGGGCAACTCCCTCCTGGAGATGGTAATGCAGAATTCTTGTTTGATATCTCCAGTGAGTTGCCACCAGTCATGCTTGAGCGTGCAGGAGCAACAGGGTTTAATATAACGTAGGGCGCAAGAGGATTTGTTTATAATGCTGACGCTGAAACAATGATCCGTCTTTTAGATGTGGGCACTCGGTCGAAGTTGCAGTAAAACGGCACTTGACTTTCAAATTATAAAGCTAGATGGTGGCAAAATGTACAATCAAAACCAGAATGAGATAGTCTGCTTCACGTTGCCAAAGATATCTGAGGAAGAGGCAGACATTCAAGATGCCTGTTGCTGGAATGATGACGGGAGCGGAGTGGCGATCGCAGATGGCGCATCAACATCTCTCTTGCCTAGGGAGTGGGCTGATATTCTGGTTAAAAAATTTTGCCATCATAATGAACGCCTAACCAAAATCAGGGATCAATGGGAAGAATGGTTAAAACCTCTGCAAGAAGAATGGGGTAAGCAGTCAATAAAGCTGCAAAAAGACCCAAATGTTCCTTGGTATGTCAAAGGTTCAAGAGATAAGGCTTATGGGTCAGCTACTTTTGTTGGTCTAAGACTGAATCCTACAGATAGAGAAGGAAGAAATATATGGGAAGCTATAGCAGTTGGTGATAGCTGTTTATTCCATTTTAAGGCAGGAATAAATGAAATGATGGCATTTCCTATTGAAAACTCGAAATCATTCACCAGCGTAACCGAATGCTTCCACAGTCTTCCTGAATATGAGTCATCTGTTCCAAAATATAAGAGTGGTTTTTACGAAAAAGGGGACATATTTTTATTAGCTACTGACGCTTTAGCGCAATGGATATTAAAGGATATTGAAGAGGAGGGTAATAGACGGATAAAGTTGATATCAGTTAATAGACCAGAAGAATTTAGGGCTTTTATTGAACAACTTAGACATGACAACCTTATTAATAATGATGATACGACAATGTGCCGACTCAAAGTTGTGGCAATTCCTCAAAAGCACTCAAGAATACAACAGCAAGTTGCTGTATCGGAGGCTTCACTAAATCAAGCAGAACATTACGCATCAACAACCCCAAGGACAGCTAACTCAACTTCGCAGCAACCAGTGGCTCACCAATCCAGCAATCCAACTTGGCAAGTAAGTAACCGCCCTTCTTATCCACAAGAGGACAGCCGAGTTAAGCACGAAGAAGAAAATAATAAGCCGCTGACGCTTCCAGGGATAGGACAGCCTACAGCTCAAGTTTGGTCACAAAATCATTGGAATTACCCATCAACGGGCGGCAATAGCTTGTATCAACAGAACGATCAACCTATCACAGAGGCTAGGACACCAAATTCTATATCTCCAGCTAGCAATAAACCGAACGCAGCTCCTAGAAGAAAAAGATTTCCTTGGAAAAGAGCAGCCAGTGTGGTAGTAGGTGGTGTTTGTCTTATTGGTGGTGCTGGTGCTGGTGTTGGGTGGTACATTGTAAATCAGATCCAGAATAATACTGGATCTGAACAATCAGGAAAAATAACTATTGGAGATGAAGCTACAGGATATGCACCTGAAAATGATAACCCTACGACTGGAAAAGGAGAGGGTTCAACTATTGATAGCCCATCAACCAATGGTAGCGTACTTCCTGAAGGTGGAATACCTATCTACCGTTTTGAAGGGGAGGAAAATGATTCCCCCATAGGTTATTTGTGGGAAAAACCGTCTAAAACAGATAGTTTAGAATTGTGGGTGTGGGTTCATACACCGAGATCGTATATATTTGGTGCGGCTGAAAGAGAAGAAAAATTTCTGAAAATTCCAGATAACAGTAAACCTCTTCCTCTGTACATAAACAAGCCTACGCCGCAGGAGCTGTCGGCAGAAGATTTTGCTGGATATTTGTTGCCTGGCGAACATTTTCCTGGCCTTAAACCTAAAGATTCACCTACATTTAATGAGGCTCGATGGCTTAAGATAAAGTACAAAATTAAGTAGGATTTAATAGTTTAAGGAGGATAGTATTTTTTGTAATGGCTAATGTTGTATATCCCTCAATCAGTAAATACTGTAGCTCCATTCGTCATCCCCAAATTGCCTTTAATAAGCTAGATCAAATATTGGCTGCTGGCAAACCTGTAGAAATAAAAAATAGTCAAGGCTTCCAAAATGTGTGGAGTGCAGCAGGTGGGTTTGCCTGTGTATTTAAATACGAGACTTTCAATCCTAAAAAGTTGTGGGCTGTCAGATGCTTTCAGCAAAGTACATCCAGTGTTGCAAGCCATTACAGCAAAGTTTCTCGTCTGAGTAAAAGCAGTTCTTGCTCATCTTACTTTGTTGAATGTAGTTTCCTAGATCGAGGAATTAGAGTTAATGGTAACCTTTACCCAATTGTCAAAATGGAATGGGCTGAGGGTAAGGACTTAAAAAGTTTTATTCGAGATAACCTCAATAATAAGAATAAATTGGATTCGTTAGCTCAAGCATGGGTTAAGTTATCGAAAGATCTGTTCGATGCTGGAATAGCTCACGGTGACTTGCAGCATGGCAATATCACGATTGATGACAGTAGTGGTAGTGTAAATCTCAAGTTAATAGACTACGATAGCCTTTATTTTGCCTCAGTAGATGGCAATAGTATTGATGACGAAATAAAGGGATTGCCTGGTTATCAGCACCCACTCAGAGAGCAGTTAAAAAAGCATTCAAATAGATTTTTTTTCGCAACTGGTTATTTATCTTTCGATTATTGCTATTGCAGAAAAACCTCAACTATGGAATAGTTACAATATAGAAAATACAGATCGACTGTTATTCTCTTTGCCTGATATTCAGAATCCAGATCAATCACAAGTATTTAAAGATATATCCCAGCTATCTCCTGATGTGTCTCAGCTTGCTGAGAAACTAAAGAAAATCTGTAAGCTAACAGATTTTCGCACAATTCCTTCTCTGGATACTGTTTTAAATCCGCCTACCCAAACCTGGAACCCTAGAAAGTCTAGATTCTGACGCTGACTTTGTTATTCTCGATAAAAATTTGCAAGAAATTAAGGGAACTAAAAGAACCGCTGCTGGAGAAGATCGGCTGAATAATTTTTGGCTAAATTCCGGTAAGTACTATGTTAAAGTGTGGCTTTATGGTAGCAAGCAAACTTCGTACAAGCTAAAAATTTCGAGATATAACTAGAGATTTATAAAATAGGATATTATTTCAAATACTGTATTCTGTAGTGAATCGCACCTAAGCAACGGATATCAAATGAAAAGAAATAAATCGCATTTAGAAGCTAGTTGAAGAGTACCATGCATCAGTTACTGGATGGCTGTAATGACTTCTTCAATAATGATTGATATACTAAAAATTCCCCAAGCACAGCTAGTGGCAATTACAGATGATTCGTTAACAGTAAATCTATCCGACGGTCGAATCATTTCCGTGCCCTTAGCCTGGTATCCTCGACTCTTGCATGGCTCCCAGGACGAGCGCAATAATTGGCGATTAACAGGTAGCAAAGAGGGCATACACTGGCCCGATCTGGATGAAGATATTAGCCTCAAGAATATCATTCTCGGTCAACCGTCAGGAGAAAGTCAGAAGTCCCTCAAACGTTGGTTATAATGAAACTTTCCTGATTAGTTTCACAGCCAGTTAGGGGAACTGATAAAAAGGCGATCGCCCCAAATACTTCCCCCGAAAACAGAGATGCGATCGGGTACTTTTCTTTAATATAATTTAGCCCCTGCGTAGCGGAGGGGGCCCTCCGCGTGGGCTTCGTTTGTGTAGCCCTACCCTTTAGGGTTAGGGGTAGCGGGCGCGTGAGGTTCACCTGAGGCGATCGCCCCTTGCTGAGATAGGGCCCAATATGCTAAACTACAGATAACCTTTCCTTGTTAATTCCCAAGTAAACTCCCAGATAAAGATGAAACTGAACCAAAGTAGAATAGAAATTGCTTCTAGCGTGCTAGCTGGTCTGGATATTATCTCCTGATGAGAGATTAGCAGTATTGCAGGCGATCGACTCCCTAGAGAACTTTTCTCCCCAAAGCACTCTCCCCTCAAACATTCAAAAATTTACGCCTTCAGATATCCCAACATTCTATCTGCTACACGCGACTCCCAGTTACCGAGTTATTTTTGAAATTGAGGATCAAAACAAAATTAAAATCTTACACCTGTTTAGGCGTGAGAGGTTAGAATATATGTTTGGCGAACAAATGTCACCTGTATCATCTGTATTGAGCCGTTAAAGATACGATCTACTTGACTAGGCACTCCTTCCATGATAGGAGGCGGGAGCCTCAGAAGACCGTTCCCAGGTAGAACCTGGGAACGAGAGGGTAATTGATGCGCGCTCGTCCGTTATGAATGTATAGATGTAGGGGCACGGCATCAATCAATTATCGGGTAATTGAATCAATTAAATCACACGCTGACGCTGTGCCCCGGAATGTACATCCGCGCGATCGTATATTATTGCCGATAACAAGATAATTAGCGATCGCCCCAAATGATTCCCATAAACAGAGAGGCGATCGCCCGTAAAGGGTTACCCCTGCCAATTTTGCCTTGCCCTTGCAAATATCTCATCTAATGTTGTTGTTCCCTAGGGCGGGGGACAAGAGCTGCCCGGGAAGAGGACGTCGGGCGACAAGAGCTGCCCGATCGTACCGCTGACCATTACTCGTACTCGCGATCTACCTCATGTAGAGCTTTGTAAATTACCTCATCGCTAACCCCCCGACGCCTTAAACTATCTATCAACACCGATACTTTATCATTTTCCAATCGTTCCAGATCTACCCGCAAACCCTGACCAATATAAGCCCGCATTAAGGGTTGATAACCCGAAAACCCCAGCACTAGCGCAACCTGTTTCAGGTCCGATACCACGTCCTCGGGAATGCGAATCGTTACTTCGGTCATGGGACGATTTTTATCCAATCTTTTTCGCAAAACTTCAGGTTTCATAATCTCTTTTTTCCTTGCGCGTCGCCTTACGAGCCGAAATAATCCGAATCAAGTCAATCAATTCATCATTCCGTTCAATATGAACCACATATAGCAGATTACCTCGCATATCTATACCAATAATAGCATCCCGTGCTTCATAATTGCGACTAGCATCAACAATAACCATGAACGGATCGAAAAATGCTTCTGCCGCTTGCTGAAAAGTTACACCATCATGCTTAACTGGATTCTGTCTGGCTTTCTCCACAAAGGTGATGTTATTTAGCGTGAAATATACGTCCATACTTAAATTATAGGAAGTCGAGCGAGATTTTGAAACATGGTTTTGGTGAATTATGAGAACAGATTTGGGGCTTAGACGCGATCGAGATTCGGCGATCGCCCCAAAATTTTCCCCGAAAACAGATCCGGCGATCGCCCGTAAAGGGTTGACTTATGACAATTTTGCCTCGATCTTGTCAATATTTCATCTCGGGTGTTTCTTGCGTTAAACTGGAAAGGAAGTGTAGATTAAATCTCAAGGGAAGGCTATGGCCACAACTCTAAGGAAGTTAGTCCAAGAAAAAAGAGAAGAAATTCTGAACATCGCCGCCCAGCACCAAGCCTATAATGTCCGCATTTTTGGCTCGGTGGCCCGAGGTGAAGACCGCGAAGACAGCGATGTAGATTTTCTGGTGGACATGGAACCGGGACACAGTCTCTTAGATCGAATTGGTTTGATGCAGGATTTAGAAGACCTTTTGGGTCGAAAAGTGGACGTGGCCACTGTAAAAGTTTTGCGGGATTTTTGCCGCGATCGCATTCTATCGGAGGCGGTGCCCCTGTGACAGAAGATGAAAGCTATTTAAGAGATATCCTCGATCGCATCCAGCGGATCGAGGCTTACACCCAGAGAAGAGGAATTTTTTCAGTCTCTCTTGATTCAAGATGGGGTTATTCGCAGTTTTGAGGTCATCGGAGAAGCCATTAAGCAACTGTCGGCGGAATTGAGGCAAAGTCATCCGGATATTCCTTGGCGGAAAATCGCTCTCATCCGAGATGTCCTCATTCACGATTATACCCAAGTCGATTTAGATGAAGTTTGGAATGTTGTAGAACGAGATTTACCAAACCTGAAGCCGAGAATTTTACATATTTTACAAGAACTAGACCAGTAACCCCGATCCCAAATCAGGTTAACCTCCTGTTTTGTTGCGATCGCGAGATCGCGCGGGCTCTAGTTCTGCTGTCTTCACAACCAGTATGGCGATCGCCCCAAATCATTTCCCCAAAATAGAGAGGCGATCGCCCGTAAAGGGGTTACTCCTGCCAATTTTGCCTTGCCGTTGCAAATATCTCATCTATCGTCATTAATTATATTAATTGATGCGCGATCGTCCGTTCTGCATGTATATGTAGAGGTACGGCATCAATCAATTATCGGGTAATTGAATTAATTAACTCACACGCTGACGCTGTGCCCCGGCCTGGACTTCAGCGCGATCGCATATTCTTGCCGATAACAATAGAATTGGCGATCGCCCCAAATCATTTCCCCAAAATAGAGAGGCGATCGCCGGGAAAGTGGTTACTCCTGCCAATTTTGCCTTGCCCTGGCAAATATCTCATCTATCGTCTGTTCTTCATAAAGCCGCCGATAAATTTCTACATAATCAGTAGGTTCCCAGTACAGCAAACTCAGAAATCTCAAAGCAGCAGCAGGGCCAAGAGACTTGTATAAAGCCTCCATCCCCCTCATCCTGATTTCCCGATCGTCCATAATCTTTGCCTTGTCCATCACATTTAAAGATACCATTAACAAGAGGCGATCTCCCCAAATTATTTCCCTAAAACTGAGAGGCGATGCCCAGATTGGCTATCCTCTGATAATTCCATTTCTACCCACAGTCTCATTTCCTCACTAGAAAAACCCGCTTTTTTCTTTTCAGAACGGGCCTGCTGAAGAATTGCCAAGAATTGAGGGTTATTACTCAACAGTTTGCTCTCTTCATCTAAACCATCTTCACTAACAGGGGTAACTTGGATGTTTTCTACCTGTATTGCCTGTGTTTTGCCCTTACTCATGGCTGTTAGGGTCCGAAAGTGACTTTTAGTAATAGGCAGATATTCAATGTGGTATGCCAAGGGTCTAGTCTCCTGACAATATCACCATAATTATACCACCATCTATCTCCGACAGGAAAGGAGATCGCCTCCAACCCTTCCTCGAAAACCGCATCTACTCCCTATTAATGATATGATAATTTCCCTTGCGGTTGTGAAAAATCCTCCCAAACCCCAGCATAGATACTCCTGACCGCGTAAGTAATGCGGGTAAGGTCTTGGTCTAGCAGCGGCGGCCAAACAACCCCCGCCCCTCGCCAGCGATCGAACTGCTGCCGACCTTCACTAGCAAGCTGGTACAGGACGTGGACCAATTCCCGATCGAGGGCCTCGACCCCTTGCAATGCTGCAAACAGAACCTTCAGGGATAGTAAAATAGAAGTAACTTGACCCGGTATCGGTGGTTCCCCCTGCTGTAGCCGCCCCAGGAAAGTATCCGGGTTATTACCATTAGTCATATTAATCAAAAAGCGACGAGCAGTTTCGTAATCCATCTCCAGTAAAATCTCTGTTCTTTACAGAAAATTCATCACAAATCGCGGCAGCTTTACAGAATCTTCACATTATCAGCTACACAACAGCCTGGAAATAGATCATAACTAAAATAGACGGTTTGCCTTCCAGGCAGTTGATGTCAAACCTATGAACACTACCCTAACCACCATTCCTTTAGTTGACCTCTCGGAACAACATCAGCCCCTGCAAAACCAGATCGATGCAGCAGTTCGGGATGTTTTGCAACGGGGAGATTTTATTCTGGGTAAAGACTTAGCAGAGTTTGAAGCTGCCTTTGCCCTCAAGTCCGGGGTATCCTATGGTATTGGTACTGGTTGTGGCACGGATGCGATCGCCCTAGGATTGTAAACCAATTTTAGTCGATTGCGACCCCGCAACTGCCTTAATCGACCTGGAAGCAGCGGCCAAAGCCATCACTACCAAAACTAAGGCGATCGTCCCACTACATCTTTACGGTCAGATGGTCTCGCCCCGCCAGTTGCTAGACTTTGCCAGTGCCTACAACCTGCTGATTTTTGAGGATGCGGCTCAGGCTCACCTGGCCCAACGTGAAGGCTATACTGCTGGTGGAGTGGGTATAGCAGCAGCCTATAGCTTCTATCCCAGCAACAATCTGGGATCCTGTGGGGATGGTGGTATGGTTTTGACCAACAATGCCGAAGTGGCCCAAAAAGTGCGATCGCTCCGCAACTACGGAGCCCCGCGCAAATATTATCATACCGAGTTCGGTATCAACAGCCGCCTGGATAACTTACAAGCAGCCATACTCAATGTGCTGCTCGTGTCCAGAGACGCCCACCCTGTCGTTCGCCTGCCCGGCAACGACATGGGTGGTTCGTTTCCTCTTCACTCACCCTGTCGTTCGCCTACGAGCGCTCCGACATGGGTGAGTGTCTCTGGAAACGAAAGCTCTCGGACACGAGCGTTTAACCCTCACAAATCTAACAACTAGATAGGTGCAAGTATAACATCCGCATAAGGAGACAGGTCAGGCTGTCGCAGCCAGCAATTCTCCATTTTCCATTCTCAATTCTCGATCTCTTAGCCGACTCCGATCGCGCACTGCGTAGCGGAGGGGGCCCTGCGCGTGCAGCCATAGAATTCCGCTCTTTGGGAGCCATCATTAACGGAGAATATATGCCTTTGCACTCCCTACCACGCATCCAGTCTCCAGCCAAATTGCTAATTGCAAATTGCTAATTGCCAATTTTTGATTATTTATTCATCTCAATTCTCCATTATTCATCATAGTCAAATAGACCCATCAAGGGTGCTAAAATCGCCCCGAAGACAAATCCACCAGCATGGGCCCAGTATGCAATTCCGCCCATATTAGCGGGTGCATTCAGACTGGCAAAGCTAGAAATCGCTTGGGTGACAAACCAAATACCCAGAAACACCATCGCTGGGATGCGAACGGTAGTAATAAAATATCCCAGGAAAACCAAGGTGAGCACTTTGGCCCGGGGAAACCTGATAATGTAGGCTCCCATGACACCCGCGATCGCCCCTGACGCGCCCAAGGAAGGGATATCAGAAGACTGGGAAAAGAACCACTGAGTCAATGCCGCCAACATCCCGCAGATCAGATAGAAGATGATAAATTTGACATGACCCAGTTTATCTTCTACATTGTTGCCAAAAATCCAGAGAAACAACATATTCCCTAACAGGTGCATCCAACTCCCGTGCAAGAATTGGGAGGTAAACAGAGTCAGCCACTCTGGCACCGGTTGGTTTACTGCCACGCCAGTAAAGCTAGCAGAGAGCTGCCTGGGAACCACTGCAAACAGGTGGTAGAATTCTCCTAGTTCTTCCGGTGCCAAACTAACTTGATACAGAAAAATCAGGATATTCGTGGCAATCAGCCCATAGGTAAAATAGGGGGTTGATTGGGTGGGATTTTCGTCATGAAGGGGAAACACGGTTATTCTCTACTATTGTTGCTAGCTTGGGAATTATTTACGGTTTTAGACTTCTGGTTAGGGCAAGAGCGGCTGTTGTGCATTCAATTTGCATAAATAGAAAAGCTTAGAGCGCAGTTCTAAATTTATTTTTAATTGCTTAATTGCGGCGGTGACACAGTTGTCCGTATCCCCTGGGAGCTGCACATGCTGCGCAGCTCCCAGGGGATACAGGGTGGCACCGCTGGCTGCGAGGGTCTAGCCGACCGAAATTGGCTAGTCTACCTTAACGAGCACCTTTACCCGCTGCCCACCGGGACTCTATCCGCGGTTGGGCGAGCATATAACCTGCCAAATCTACTAGATCGTCTTCTGTCATGTTTCTCATCTTAGGAAAAACATCGGCACTCTTGATGCCAGGGTGATACTCTGAAATGTCAACTTCCCCGTCGAAACTCTTGGGTATTTGCAGAAAATCCACTAGCCCTTGAATGTTGTCACGCGGTGGCGTTGCCAGAGACAGAGTTTCCAGGTCCAGCCCGACGTTGGGGTTAGTTTTAGTCATGCCCTGGCCGTGACAGCTAGAACAGGCATAGTTAAACTGCTTTTTCCCGTTTACTAGCTGCTTCGTGCTCATGACGATCGCGTCACCCCGTTCATTCTGCGACACAGTGCGGCTGGCTTCGTCGAGTTCGAGGGCAGTAACACTGCTGACAAACATGACAAAGGTCAATAATACAATGGCTACAGCTAGCCAGGTGTATTTTTTTAGCATGGTTCTCCCTAAAAATTTTTGTTCTTTTATGGCTTGGGCAACCCCAGCATGCAGCATCGATATCTCCTGTGTGCCGAGTCCCCTGGGACAAGAGCACAGCAGGAGATATCGAAAGGACACACCGATAACCTTATCCCGGACTGAACAACACCAGTTGTCTGGCGGTCTAGCCCGGGCTGCGCCAGTAGATGACTGACTCTATGGCTAGTAATCTGATCGCGCAGCGTGGCGCAGCCATAGCTATGTTGTCAGCTTCTTTGTCGGCTAGCGGTTCGATGTCTCCTGGGAGCACTACTCGTACTACCCAGGAGACATCGCGGCATGGTTTGTACCCTAAAGCTAGATCTAGAGTTGCACCTCATATGAACATCATGCCATTGCGGTGCTCTTTTCCCAAGCATCTTCCCTGCCAGGCAAGGGGAGTATGTCTCTTGGATGTCTCCGGAGTAGTGCTCAGACGATGTCCCCCGGGGAACATCGAGATCTCCGGAGACATCGAACGCTTCCAAGATTTAGGGGTGGCGATCGCCCGTGCGGGAGATTATCCAGTTGGCTTATTCCTCTGGTCGGCAGCTAGCTAGTTGATTATGGTCGTACTGTTGATTAATTTAGAGTTGGTTAATGCCGTAGCATGGTGATTTCGCGGGCTAGATTGTCCCTCCTTGGCAGGTATTTGCCCATGTTGATGGAGGCCGAGCAGCTGGGCGAGGGTTTTTTTAAGCTGGGTGCGAGGGACGATGATATCGACAAAGCCATGCTCCAGGAGATACTCCGAGGTTTGAAAACCCTCTGGGAGCTTTTCTCGGAGAGTTTGTTCGATCACCCGGCGACCTGCGAAGCCAATGGTAGCTTTCGGTTCGGCGATAATAATGTCTCCCAACATGGCAAAGCTGGCTGTAACGCCGCCGGTGGTCGGGTGAGTCAGCACGGGGATGTAGAGCAGTTTAGCTTCTCGATGTTTTTCTAAGGCTCCTGCGATTTTTGCCATCTGGATCAGACTCAGCATCCCTTCTTGCATCCTGGCACCGCCGGAAGCACAGACAATAATGATTGGCAGACTCTCTAGGGTGGCCCGTTCGATCAGGCGGGTGAGTTTTTCCCCGACTACCGACCCCATACTACCACCCATAAACCGGAAGTCCATAACGCCGAGGGCGACTTTAAGGCTTTCTAGTTGACCCAAACCTGTCTGTACGGCGTCTGCAAGGTGGGTTTTTTCTTGGTATTCCCGCAGGCGATCGCTATATTTTTTGCGATCGCGAAACTTCAGCGGGTCATCGGGACGCAGATGCCGATCTAGGGGTTGCCAAGTCTGGGCATCTATCAGCTGGCGGATGCGCTCATCGCTATCGACTGATATATGATGACTACAGTTAGGACAGACCATTTGGGAAGCTTGCAGGTCTTTTGTATAGGCGATCGCCTCACAGGCGGGACACTTGGTCCACAGTCCATCAGCTATCTCACGTTCTTGTCGAGCTCGACTAATTGGCTCTGATTTTTGTTGATTTGCAAACCAATCAAATATAGACATGAAAACGGCTATTTCCCTTCTATTAGAGATTTTATAAGTAGAGGAACCACCATCCGACTCAAACACTATCCTATCAGGTGACTGGGAAGAATAACCGTAAGTATGTCGATAAAATCGCTTCTCCCCAGAGGGCTGTTACTGCTGCACCGAGGGCCAGAAATGGTCCAAAGGGCATGGCTTGACGCCGCTTGAGCCACCCGAGGGCGATCGCCCCGGAGCCGGCATGCGCTCCGAGGGCACAGGCAAGAAACCCTGCTAGCAGCAAATATTTCCAGCCTAACCAGGCCCCCATCATGGCCGCTAATTTGGCATCGCCGCCACCCATTGCTGCTTGTCCCAAGGCGAGAGACCCCAACAAGATAATGGCCTCAAACAACCATAGACCCAGAACTGCCCCAAATATCCCATTCATCAGGGGATAGACATCACCTGCACCAGTAGCTGCCTGAAACAGCAAGCCCGCCAATAATCCCGACTGGGTGAGAGAGTTAGGTAAGGTCATCGTATCCAGGTCGATCAGGGACAATGCCAGCAGCCAGCTGAAGAATGCCCAATATCCCAGAGTTTGCCCAGATAGGCCAAAGCGCCAGTAAATCAGTAAAAATAGGATGCCAGAGGCAGCTTCTACCAGAGGATAGCGCCGGGAAATAGGGAAGAGGCAGTTGCTACAGCGCCCCCTTAACCATAGCCAGCCGAAAATTGGCACATTCTCAGAGGGCTTTAGCTGGTAGGAGCATTTGGGACAGCGACTCGGAGGCCATAGTATCGATAACCCTGCTGGTATCCGATAAATTACCACATTTAGAAAAACTGCCGATCGCCGAGCCGAGGATAAAGACAATTACAGCAGCAAGTATTTCCATAGGTTAGCGATCTATTACTACTCAGTCATACTGTTGTGATTCTATATAATCAAGGGGCAAGAAATATTCTTGGGGCAATAATACCGGTGTGCCCTTAAATATCAGTAGGGATCGATAGGTTTCGCGATTAATCACCACACCTAGGGGACGCCGCGTTTGTAAGTGAGGGATTTCCAGGTAAATATAATACAGCAGTCTCGCCGCCTGAAGCAAGACTGGGTCTCTAAACTTCGAGAACTCCTGCGGCGAGCTCGCCTGTACCGTTCCGGAAAAATCGGCACGGTACCCAGGAGACATCGAGGCAACATCGATTCCGTCTGGACGATTATATGGCGTAGCGAATGAAGTTTGCACCACTTGCATCCCTCTCTAGTTTCTACCCGACTTTAGCCGATCCGGGAGATTCTGACAAGGGTTCTGCTCGTGGTCATGCATTGGTTGCATTAGTGGAGAACGGGTGTGGTCACAAACAGTTGGGTTATACGTGACCTGGCACCAGTTGGCAAGCGTATGGCTGGCACGTAATACTGATTTAATGTATTACGTGCCATCATTTATAATACAAATCCGGGCGAGAGCCACCAACCGGCGAAATCGTCATAATTTTACCCTCGTTCCCACGGCTCTGCCTGGGAACGCGCGACAAACCCAACTGGTTTTGACCACACCCAGTGAGAACTGATACAAGATTTAGCGCAGCGTGTTGCACGCTCCGGGACCCCTCCGCTACGACGGGGGATGATAAGGGTTGAAAATTGCCGTTCCCAGGCGGGAGCCGGCGGGAGCCAGGGAACGAGGTCAATGGTCAATTGAAATAGTTATAGATGTCCATGAATAGACTATTAACTGCAAATCAATTTTCAATTTGCAATTGACTGCTATCACCCCCTGTGCAACAAGATTTTATCAACTATTTCCAGCATTTCCCAGTTTGCTGTTTGAACTGCAGGGGCGATCGCCATCTTAACAACCCCTATCAGGGTGTGGTCATGCATTAGTTGATATCCTGGCAAAAAGGATTCGCGCACCGGGCTACCAGTCCTACGCGAATGACCCTGGCAGATTACATCTCGTAGCGGAGGGGGCCATGCGCGTGCACGTAATAAAAGATTTCGTATTATATGTAATCTTTTGTAGTAAATAAGCTAGGGCCAGCCGCTTATCGGCTGGCTAAATAGTCATATATTACCTTTTATCCGAAACCAATTTTGACCGCACCCCCCTATCATCCCGTGGTTGCGCAACGCCCTACTAAAAATAGCAACCTCCATTCCGCACGGCAAATTGTCCGTTCGCGCGTAGCTGTGTAGCGATAGCGTGCAGCCAGGGCGATCCCATTTTTGTAATGAGTATTTTTGCTTAGGCTATAACCTGAGCGAAGATTTGCGAATTCAGATCGCGGTTTTCGGATCGTTGTCCGTCTTCTTGACAGAACTGGGTTAACATAGTATAGTAAAAGTTCATTATCAGGTATAAGGTGATTCCTCAATAAGAAAGTACCAGAACCAACTTCAACCAAACTATTCTTGTTCCCCTCTTGGGAGAGGCCAGAGGCAGTTTTGGCAACATATCCCGGTACTTTCATTCTCAGAAATCACCTTGTGTAATACCATTTTGAAGACCACGAAATCCGCTCTGGACAAGGCTTTCAGGCGCTCATTTGTAGCATTTTTTTTTTTATTGGTATAACTACTTACGACCTAACGCTCGGTTGAGTGCGATCGCCTGTGGTTTACCTTTTGCCGCAGCATAGATAATGAGAAGCTAAAATCGTCCAAGGAGATAGTTTTGACACGGGGAACACGCAACGCCCACGCTCTGCAACTTCACCTTCTAACTGGTAGCCTGTAAAACCTAAGTCCTGTAAAGCTTTCAACGTTTTTTTGCCAGGAGAGGTTTTGGATATAGGTTGTCATTGCGAGGGGGGGGTAGAACACTGGGCAAAATTCCCCCAAGGGCGCATCCTGGAGCCCGAGCGCGTTAGCGAGGGCGGAAAGGAGAGCAAACGGCCTAGGCTCTGTCCTACCATTACACCCACTGCTGACGGCATTCCTAGTATTTTTACCCTTGCATAAATTTAGCGATTTTCTCCACAGCCGCTTCTAAAATTGATGGTTCATGCACCAAGGCAAAACGCACATACCCTTCTCCCGCCTTACCAAAACCCGCACCTGGGGCAGCTGCCACTCCTGTTGCCGCCACCATCTGAGTGCAGAATTTGATGGAATCTTCCGTCCAAGGAGCGGGCAGTGGAGCCCACACATACATTGTCGCGGCTGGGATAGGCACATCCCAGCCGATGCCGTGCAATCCCTGCACAAAGGCATCTCTACGCCTGCGGAAATTTTCTACAGTTACCCGTACTGCATCTTGGGGGCCACTCAAAGCCGCGATCGCCCCATTCAATATCCCCCGATACTGGTTAAAATCTATTACAGCCTTCACTTGTCTCAAGGCCCGTATTAACCAAGCATTCCCGATCGCATAGCCAATTCTCAAGCCCCCCATGCTATAGGACTTAGACATGCTAAAAAACTCGATCGAGATGCTTTTATCCCGGTCTGCTTGTAAAATCGATGGATGCAAACTGCCATCAAATACCAGATCGCCATAGGGGAAATCATGTACCAGGACCAGGTCATGGCGGCGACAGAAATCCACAGCTGATTGAAAGAAAGACAAAGGCGCAGTTGCCGCAGTCGGATTATGAGGGTAGCTGAGTACCATCATCCGCGACTGGGCCAAAACCAATGGCGGTATCTCGGCAAACACGGGCAAAAAATCATTTTCTGCCCGTAGCGGCATCGGGTAAACTTGTCCGCTAGCCAGGTAGACACCTCCTGCATGGGAAGGGTAACCGGGGTCTTGTAGCAGGGCAAAATCTCCCGGATTGAGTATTGCTAAAGGTAAATGGCCTGTCCCTTCCTGGGAGCCGATCAGCGTCAGTACCTCTGCTTCTGGGTCTACCGGAATGCCGAATTTCCGAGTATACCAGAACGCTGCCGCTTGACGGAATGACTTTGTCCCCTGAAATAGCAGATATCCGTGGGTACTGGCGTCAGATAGAGCAGATGCGATCGGGGCGATCGCATCTGCTGGCGCTGGTAGGTCAGAAGAGCCTAGAGATAAATCTATCACCTGCCTGCCAGCAGCAGCAGCTGTCGCCTTTGCCGAGTCCATATCCGCAAATACGTTAGCTGTTAGGGGTTGTAAACGTTCTGCAAATTGCATTATTTTTCCCTTGCTAATAGCTCATTCCCTTATCACTCATTTACTAGATGCCTTTCCAGAAAGTCCATTAGTTTCTGTTTGGTAATAGCACCCTCATGGGAGGCTATCACCCGACCATTCTGAAATAATCTCAGACCCGGAACCCCTTCTACTTTATACTTCTTTACGGATGTCCGATTAGCATCCACTTCCATCTTCACTACCTTGAGGCGCGAGTCGTAATGGCTAGCTGCCCAGTCTATCGATGGAGACACCAGGCGACAAGGTCCGCACCAAGTAGCCCAAAAGTACACTAATACTGGTGCAGTTGCCTCGATAACCTCAGTTTCAAACTTACTATCGGAAATTGCTTTGACACCGCTCATTAGACCCAATCATCATTAATTAGCCATTACTAGTTTAACCTGCTTTAAGCGCAATCTTAATAATCTGGTTTGTCTCTCGTACCCATCACCGTAAATAGGCATTTTTCCCCACCCGGGCCGGATTGGGAGGGGAAAGGAAGCTGCCAAAGGGTTGAACTGCATAGGTATTTACATTTTATCCAGTTCCCGACGCAGCTTCTCCAACTCATCAGCATCATCGCCTGGGTCCGATGACGCGGTTTCTGCTAGCAGCCGTCCTGGGGATAGAGAAGGGCTGCCTATCTGAGCTTTCATCTGAGCCAATTCCTCATCGACATCGCTGCCTCCGAGGGCGGCAAATTTGCTCTCCATCCGATCGCCAGCTAGTTCCCCTGCCCCAGCACGGGCTTCTATTTGCAAGACCTTTTCTTCCATGCGATCGAAGGCAGCTGCAGCGCTGGACGTGCCGATCTTACCCACCGTTTCTTGCAGTTGCTCTTGAGCCTTGGCAGCTTGCAGCCGGGCTTTGAGCATGTCTTTTTTGGTCTTGGCTTCCGATATCTTAGCTTCTAGGGCCTGCAGGTTGCGCTTGAGATTGTCTACATGCTGATTTTGTTGTTCCAACTGCCCTTTGAGGGTAGTGGCTGTCTCTACATGAGTCTTTTTGCGTTGCAGCGCTTCCCGAGCCAGATTTTCATCGCCTTTTTGCAGGGCTAGTTGGGCTCGCTGATGCCAGGTATTAACTCGATCTTGAGCCTGTGAGCATTGTTGCCCAAAGCGTTTTTGGCTGGCGATCGCGCTAGCCACAGCCTGACGCAGCTGCACCAGATCCTCCTGCATCTCCAGCAGAGACTGTTCTAGCAACTTTTCTGGATCTTCAGCTTTGCTGACCAGATCGTTGATATTTGCCTTGATTACTCGGCTAATGCGGTCGAATAATCCCATAATTCTGTTTTTCCTTTCGGTTGTAGTATAAATTATCAGCAGGGCTTGAGCATAGGGAGGCCCGATCGCCCCGCCTGCCATGGGAAATCAGATTGATATCTCTGCTTTATTCTTAGCACATTAGGAAGGTTCAGGTGCGATTCGTTCAGGTATAAGCTGATAAACAGCGAAATCCTGGCTGGTTCCATTAGCCAGCAACCTTGGTAATCATGGGGGTTCTAGTCCTGAAAAGGGCACATGTTAGGAAAGGTGACACAAGGGTTCTGCAGCTTTCCCGTCACACACCGCCCAGAGTCAGGCATTAACTTAGTCGCGATACAGAACAAAAGGAGCGAAATGACACAAGAAGAGGGCAAAGAAGGGAAACCTTTTAGTCTACCTATGACAAGGGCTTACCAACCAGTAGCCGGATGCGGTAAAGAGAGTCCGGTTCCGAATGGGAGGGTTGAGAGGCGACTGGAAGCTCGACCCTGACCCACCTGAGGTTGATTGTCCACTTGCTATTTTCTCCCCCTCAGCGGGTTCCAGGAGTGCCCAACAGTCGAACATTCGATGTGCAGCGGAGGGGGCCCTGCGCGTGCGCGCGCTACCCGCACTGCTTAATGTGATCTGCGCGCGCTAATCGCACTACGCAGAGCACATTAACCGCACATCCCAGGGACATTCCCGGTTTACACCACTACTGGCTCCCAGGGCAGTTCCCATACCCGTCGTTAGTTCGGCCCTAGCTTCCGACTACTGTAGTTCGCTCTCGCATTTGCTAGCGCAGCGCCCGTACAGGCTTTTGGGTGGCGATTTTTCTGAGGTTTGTAGTGAGGACTTCCGTCCTCACTACAAACCTCAGATCGCCTGAGATCCGGCCTGCCGCAGAAGCATCAAACTTCGGTGCATATTCCTCACTATCAGTGACAACACCTTTTCTGGATCTTGGGCCTCTGCCACCAGACTATTGGCTCTTATCCCTCGCCAGATGCGATCGATCAATTCCATCGCACAGAAACTCCTCGATCGCTACTATTCCTCGTTCCCACGGCGAAGCCGTGGGAACGGGCGCCGACCTAATGTCCTAGACGCAGGTAAGTAGTTGTGCAAAATTATTTTTATATTTTGCCTAGGGGATAAAAACATGCTATAATTAAGGAAAAGTTCATTCAGACATTAGGTGAGGTGAAAATTAGCCATGAGATTTATAAAGGGATTAAGCCATGAAACAATTAATCTACTTAAACGGATTTATGCACAAAGTAAATATTCTCACGTTAGAAGACGAGCACATTGCATTCTTCTCTCGCATGAAGGTTATCAAACCAAAGAATTGATGAACATATTTGACGTGTCTATTGTGACAATATATAATTGGTTTAATGCTTGGGAAGAGCTAAATTTAGTCTGATTATATGATAGAAAAGGACGTGGAAGGAAACCGAAATTTAATTCGGAACAAAAAGAGCAGATAGTGGCCTGGACTAAAGAATCTCCCAAAAAAATCGAATTGGTGAAAGAAAAAGCCAAAGAAAATTGGAACGTGTCAGTGAGTAAAGACACTATTAAAAGGATATTAAAAAATGAAAATATGTCGTGGCGACGGATCCGAAAACGGGTAGGAGGGGAGCCAGAACCCACGGAATATCAAGAAAAAAAGAAAGAATTAAAAAAGTTAAAAGAACAAGAAGATAGAGGCGAAATTGATTTAATATTTTTTGACGAAACCGGTTTTTGTTTAAATGCATATGTCCCTTATGCATGGCAAGAACATGGAGAAGTTATTGAGGTAAAAAGTAAAAAAAGTAGAAGATTAAATGTCTTGGGATTTTTGAACCGCAAGAATGAACTAGATCCTTACTTATTTGAGTGTCAGATTAATAGTGAGGTAGTTATATCATGTATAGATGATTTTTGTTCAACACTAAAGAAAAAAACCGTGTTGGTGATGGATAATGCTTCCACTCATACGAGTAATGCCGTGAAAAATAAACAAGAAGAATGGGAAAAAAAAGAGTTGACAATTTTTTATTTGCCTACCTATTCTCCCCAGTTAAATATTATTGAAATTTTGTGGCGATTTATTAAATACTCATTGCGAAAGTGGGATGCACCCGAGTTGGAAAAGTTTAGTTAAAGCTGTGGAAGATGTGCTTCGAGATGTTGGAAAAAAATATAAAATTAATTTTACATAACTACTTACTGATAACCGGGTCGATCTCGTCAGACACCCAACTGAATTTTTCTTCCTTGAGGAAAGTCTTGCACCGTCGCATCGGGAATAATTTTCCCGATCTGCTCTAGGCTGTCCAGGTCCATCACCACATAATAGTACGGCAGAGAGGCAGCATCCCGACCTTGGATTCACTGATGGTTGTGGTGTTGCTGGATTATTTTTGGGCACTGTGGTTCTACCCGTGAGGAAACTGGTTTCCGACTAGCCCCAGCTCTAGTCGGCAATGCGCTGAGGCTGCCCAAATTCAAATCTACTGCCTTGGGGCGGGTAGTTTTGATAGCTTGTTTGGGGTTGCTCTGGAGCAGTTTCGGGTTATCATCCCACCGTTCCGGAAAAATCAGATGACAGACGAGCGAGGGGTGCTTCCCCACAAACCACAGCGTTCCGCCAGTGAGCAACAGTAGCAGCATGGAGCCAATACCCAAAGGAGTCAGCAACTTGCTTTTCTGTGAGTTCTCGGGGTTTGTCGAGTTCGCAGCAACTCCATCTGTTCCATCCGCTGTAGATGCCAGACTTTTGAGTAGTTCTGCGGAAGATTCTAGATAGTCATCTGGTTCTGTCTCTAGTTCCGCGATCGCCTCTTCTCCGTCCGGTGTCGAACCTGCTGCCGATGCGAGGGCGATACCAGCCCCACCTCCGGGCAGTTTCCCCAAGGAAAAGCCGAGCCTCTGGCCTCCCCCTGGCCCATCCCGATCCTCGGTAGATGTCGCCGTTGGCAGCCTGGGGTTCTGTACTGCTGCTGCGCGAGCCATGACTGCGATCGCTTCCGGGGCTTTGCCATTTTTGTAACTAGCCGTCAGGCTGTGTGCTAGCGGTGGTTCTCCTGCTTTGTAGCGCCGGTATCGTTTTAATTCTGCTTTCAGGTTAACATCTAAACTCCCCAGAGCACCCTGCAGCACTGGATGCAAAGTGGGAGTTGATTGCGCCAGGATCCCTTTACTCATTGCCCAACTCCTCTAGTTATGTTTATGAGTTTCCCTACTGACGGTTCTCTTCGACTTTCACCACAGGAGCGCGATAAGCGCCTGCTGCTGATATTTTACTTTTTTACCGACTGATAGTCAATTACTGGGTTGTTAGTTGCCAGTTGTCAATTGCCAGTACTATACCCTATAGCAGGCGATTACATCTGAGGGCAAAATCCTTTCCGAACTTATCTGGATCTGCTCCCTTCCACCCTGTTTTCAAACCCAACAACCCATACCCCTCTTTGGCCTTTTTCTCCATCCCTGGCAGTTTTAGCATCAAATAATCTCCCTGCTTAACAAGGGCATGAGCACTTGCGATCCTCAATGTTTCTAAATATAACAGAAATATAAGGAAATTCTAAAGATTCTGATTTACTCCGGGATCCCTAGAACCTAGACAGGATAATCGTTAGCTCCCTTGCTGAAGCTCGGAGCAGAGATCGAGAGCACGGCAAAATTGCAGAAGAAAGGAAAAAAAATTATTCCCGAGAGGACGTTCAGATGAAAACCAATAATTCCCCAGCACCAACCTGCCAGCATTGTGGTTATTGTCGTCATTGTCGTCATTTCGTGCCAGAGGGACGTAGAGGCGGCAACTGCGAGCAGCTCGGGGTGCTGGTTCGCGGAGGCTGGAAGGCCTGTTCTTTAGCGATCCCCGCCTTCGCACCTTCCTGGGAAGTTATTGAGGGGATAGCGATGTGGCAGGGGGAAACCCTGAGGGTCTCGGAGATAGCGTCGTCGCGGAGCTGGCCTGAGATTGCTGCTGTTGGCGGGACCACTGAAAATAGGATATCCCAGGGTGAAGTCCTCGCAGAAGAACTGGCAGTAGCCTAGGCATTGGGCAAAAATCGGTTGAAAGAAAACTATAAAATCAGAAAGTTAATTTGACTATCAGGGAGTTAGCGATCGCACCTTTGTTTACCAGAGGCGCGATTTTTTCAGAGTCCAGAGGAGGGAGCGGTGTCTGGAGCATGCAGATCGCGTAGCGTGCGCGCAGCGCATGTCCTTCAGGACAAGAGCATGCGGAAGACGCAGGAGGGTCGCACCTCTGTTCAGGGTAACCAGGGGTATTGGCGAAAATCCGGTTGACGTTTTTCCAGAAAGGCCTGCTTGCCTTCGGCTCCTTCCGCAGTCATATAATAGAGTAACGTGGCATTGCCTGCCAGTTCTTGCAGTCCAGCTTGACCGTCGCAGTCGGCGTTAAAGGCAGCTTTTAAGCAGCGAATAGCGATCGGGCTTTTCTCCAAAATCTCGTTAGCCCACCGGATACCTTCTGCTTCCAACCGTGCTACTGGCACGACACAGTTGACTAAACCCATGTCTAGGGCCTGCTGGGCATTGTACTGGCGGCAGAGAAACCAAATTTCCCGGGCTTTTTTTTGGCCGACAATGCGGGCTAGGTAGCTTGCGCCGAAACCGCCGTCAAAACTGCCGACTTTGGGACCAGCTTGACCAAAGATAGCGTTGTCGGCGGCGATAGTCAGGTCGCAAATCAGGTGCAGAACATGCCCCCCCCCGATGGCATAGCCAGCTACCAGGGCGACGATCGCCTTGGGCATGGAACGGATCAGACGTTGCAGATCTAGGACATTGAGGCGGGGTACGCCAGCATTATCTAGATAGCCAGCAGAGCCTCGGACAGTTTGATCGCCACCAGCACAGAAAGCATACTTACCATCGGTGTGGGGGCCTGCGCCGGTCAGGAGGACGACGCCGATGTTACTGTCCTCCCTGGCGTCGCTAAAGGCGTCGTAAAGTTCAAATACTGTTTGGGGCCGGAAGGCATTGCGCTTGTGGGGACGATTGATGGTGACTTTGGCAATGCCATCGGTTTTGTGATAGAGTATGTCTTCGTAGGTTTTAGCTGTTTCCCAGTTGGTTTGCATACAGAACTCGTTCGCGACTCACTCAGATATTTTAACCTGTCGGGAATGGGCTTGGTGCTGTCTTTAACCCTCACAAAACTAATATTAACCTTGTGCAAGTACAACATCGGCATCAGAGATAGTGATAACGCCATCTCTGATATCGAAGGCGACAGCCTGCAAAGCTCGATCGCATAATGTTGAGAGCGCCGACTTTCCCGATCGCGCGGCGCAAAGTAACCGCAATGTGGGCATTTGGGGCAAGTTTTGCTAGTGTACGCCTCATTGCAGCGCACTACCAGTACACCTTTCCTTTTGGCTGCTTGTGCTAAATGAGAAGTAAACCGCCCCATAGCCCAAGTCAGCATATTCCTGACAGACTTCCTGTTAATCTTGCGCTTGGCTTTGAGAACCATTTGCGATGTTTCATAGGTCGGCAGAAATATTAGCTTATAGCTATTGGTAAGAAGACTGGTAGCTTTCCGATGCAGGTCATCCACAAAGCAGCGAATCGTAAATCGCTGCCGCCAATTATCCAATTATCTCGGCATAATACTAATATTTGCCCAGATATACCGATAAATTTGGTAACTGTTACTAGCCCCCTACTGACTGTCCCGGCTTAAGTTGGTAGCCGTTAAGAGCAATCTTAACCGCAGGTGAATCAAATTTATATCTGCCAACCCCACATCTACATCACCATCGACCACGATCCCAGTGTCTAGTAGCCGGTCAAGCAATTCTAAAATCGAAGCATTTTCCGAGGTTTCCCCTGGATAATAGCCTGATTTGGGCAGCAGACTACCGATTTCTCCCAAGTCAATATTCAATTCTGCCGGGTCGATGCCAAACACCCCACATAATTGTAACACTTGCGCTTCCAACTGGCGCATACTACCAGCTGCGCGGTCTATTTCTGCCTCACCGAGATTCCCCGCTTCTATGCGGCGGATTACCTGCGCTTCCATCAACTGACGTACAAGTTCTACTATTGTGAGTAGCAACTGTGCTAAACCAGCATCACTGTTGGTTGGATTTTGCTGCATTGAGATGGGCGGCATAATGGATGGCTTTGCTGATTATAGCGTTTCTCCCTCTTGATGTGGTATAGAATAATCGCCGACTTGTCTGGCGCGAGGGGAGGAGTAAGGCTCCTCACTTATCCTTCATAGAGTCGCGCAGCGTTGCGATCGCTAGGGTTCCAAATTAGAATTGGCATCAACACTGGCCCCGTGGGGGTGCCAAAAAGTTTATCTATGATTTGTGGGGGATACTGTTAATCTCGCCTCGCGCATGGAGTCCCAGGGTAACCCGGGGAAAATACAAGGAACTTATGATATTTTGCCGCCTAAGTTTTTGCTTGTAGAACGAGAGGCGATCGCAGTGGGCCGCGGGCGAAATGACTACCTATTGGCTGACAGGCAAAAAACCTTGCCAAAAGCATCTAATGGCTAATTGCTCTTATCCTGATTAATTAACTCTTAGGTTTGTAGTAAGGACTAAAGTCCTTGCGATCGCCCTCTATTCTCCTACTTGCTGTAAGACAGAGGGCGTAAAGCTCTGTACTCACCCGAAACCAGACTTGCGCGATCGAATCATCCATTAAAAGTTTGACGACAGCAATCTGCATCTAATCATTATCTGTTTCCCTATCTTCCATTTCTTGAATTGCCAACAGCAACTCTTCCTCCTGCACTTCAAAATCTTCGGAAGATATTTCTCCCATGTCAAAAGCTAGCTGCAGGGCTAACAGTCGCTTATGTAAATTTTCTCGCTCGTCCAATTCAGCATTAGCACGTTCCAGGATTTGCTCTCCAATCCACGCCACCCCCTCGATCGGGCCCGTCAGCGGCAAGGTCAGTAAACGTAAAAGCATTATTCTAGTTGTTCTAGTTGTGCAAAGTTAAAAGGAGCGGTAAAATTATTATAGCGGATCCGCAAGCGCCCGTCAAATTTCTGGTCTAGGGCCTCTACTTCCTCTGAGAATTTTTCTTCATCATCCCAAGGAATTATATAGGCAGCATTATAAATCATTTTCTCCATTAACGTGTCATTTTCCACCACCTCTACTGCCAAGGGATTTAATGTCCTTTCAAAAACCTCAATGATGCCCTCCTGTCGCGATCGCATTTCCCTCTCAAGGGCTTGACCGATCGCGATCGTCTTATCCACGCTAATCACCTTTCCCAACAGACCATCCCGTTTCGCCCTCAATTGCCTATTTTCTGCCAACAGCAGTTGCAACTCAGCATCAGGATCCCAAAAAATTTTAATTCCCACCTCCCGGCGTCCCTCTAATTTAGCAAACAGTCGTTGCAACCCTTGACCTTGAAGCATTGTCAGCTGTCTCTTCACCGTTTCCCAATCTCGTACAATCAGTCCGAACCGCAAAGGCAAAAGCGTCCGATAACCCGCCTGCATCGCCAACTCTAACACTTTTTCATGACCCAGCAAATTGCGGCGACTAGCTAAATACTTCTCTTGCAATGCTTCCGAGTACAGAAAAATCAACCCATCTACCTCCTGAGTATAAACTGGTTGTTTATCTAACCCTTGCAACTCTAAGCCAACTGGACCGGGAGGTAAAAAAATCCCATATAGATAGATAGATGCCATAAGTAATTCAAAACTGGGGGGAAATCTCCCCAAAGTGAACAGCCTAGGGGTTACCCCCCGGCAGCAGCAACAAACCGATCGCAGTAATCAGAACTATTCCTCTGTGCTTAATCCTACTATCCTCCCTTAAGTAGTTCTCCGTTCTCCGTTCGTAGTTATTATCTCGTTCCCGGGCTCTGCCTGGGAACGGGCCCCCTGAGGCTCTGCCTCCTTTATCTCGTTCCCAGGCAGAGCCATAGAACGCTCTTCAAGAGGCTCTGCCTCCTTTCATCACTAGCACACCTGCCCAATATCTCTGAGACCAATATCAAAAATTCTACCACAAATTCACCCATATAAACCAATTAGCTGTAGGGGCACGGCATCCTAAAATTAACTGGAACGAAAATCTCCTGTTATCTCGTTCCCGGGCTCTGCCTGGGAACGGGCCCCCTGAGGCTCTGCCTCCTTTATCTCGTTCCCTGGCAGAGCCATAGAACGCTCTTCAAGAGGCTCTGCCTCCTTTCATCACTAGCACACCTGCCCAATATCTCCGAGACCAATATCAAAAATTCTACCACAAATTCACCCATATAAACCAATTAGCTGTAGGGGCACAGCATCCTAAAATTAACGGGAACGAAAATCTCCTGTTATCTCGTTCCCGGGCTCTGCCTGGGAACGGGCCCCCTGAGGCTCTGCCTCCTTTATCTCGTTCCCTGGCAGAGCCATAGAACGCTCTTCAAGAGGCTCTGCCTCCTTTCATCACTAGCACACCTGCCCAATATCTCCGAGACCAATATCAAAAATTCTACCTCGTTTTTCGTTCCCACAGGAACGGGTCTGCTCTCCACCGGTCCTATCCCCACCCGCTCCTACACATCTATCCTTCCCGATCGGGGTGGGCCTGATATCAAACAAATGAAGTCATATTTCGTCAGAGAACCAAGGATGGGACCACCATTGCTGTGGCATTCGTTCCCGGTGGTCATCGGTGGGCGGTACTCAAAGGGTGCCTCCATATCCATCTCGACGTGGATGGAGAAAAAATCCCAGGTTTAGCAGGCAACGACAGCCTCTCAGGGGGCAGCGGAGCAGGGAGAGGGGAGATTTGAAATCTTATCAAAAAGCTTTTTTCGCAGCCATGGAAATTTTTGAATTGTCGAAGAATTTTCCTGGAGCCTCACCGACCAAATACGTTCAGTCTGTGCTAATCTAGCTGAAGCTTGGAACCTAGAAAATGAAGCTTGACATTCTTCAGCCTGGCGCGTTATCATATTCTTACTGCTATTGAAGGTTTAAGAACATGTCGAGACTATCTGCACTTCTGCTTGGCACTACCATCGCCCTAGTGCCAGCTCAGCTCGGTCCGATCTTGAATGAAGCAGGAGGCATTCACGGTCAGGGGGATCTTAAAGATGGGACCGCAGCGGTACTTGGTGTGGCAGCTACTATCGCCCCGGTCCAGCCTCAAATCGCCGCTAGGTTATCTGACCAAGTTGCTCAAGAGATTACAGTGCGGATCGATGGACCTGCTCCAGGCTCGGGCGCGATCGTTGGTAAACGAGACAATATTTATACTGTAGTTACCAACTGTCATGTGGTCAAAAAACCGGGAACCTATACTATCGTGACTCACGCGGGCAGTCAACGCCAATCCCAGTATGTGTCAGCCTGGGGGGGTAGACTTAGCAATGTTGCGATTTACTAGCACCCGCGTGGCAAATTTAGGTAATTCATCGCAATTGGCTGTAGGTGTCGGTCGCAGTCGATATAACCCAGAACGAGGATATAGGTTTAGACCGGGCAATATTACAGGAAGAGATCCCCAGGCTAGGAAGGGCTATACTTTAGTTTATACAAGTCAGATTGGACCAGGAATGAGTGGGGGTCCGATACTGGATGAGCAGGGGAATGTTGTGGGGATTAATGGCTCTGGCTATAAAGAGCCTAATACTGGAGAATGGAGTTTTTGGGAATTGCAATTAATACCTACAAAAGCTGGGAAGTAGCAGTTCTCCAGTCAGAAGAACGCTACAACCGGGGCCAGGGATTTGCTCTCAGCAGGAGAGTGGACATTGAAACAAGGCTGCAAGTGGCAGGGCGCGAAAAAGAAGGTTGGGTAAGTAATAAAGAAAATTTCCTTGTGAAGACCTACGCGCAATAGACAAACTCTGGGTAAAATATAGTAATGGGCGCTTCGGCTTTTCGGTGCAGAAGCGCATCCTTTCGTATCTTGGACCTCGCGCATCCTTCGTATCTTTTCTCTTTCGGATCGGATGGATGGACGGCGCGCCTTTGGAGAGGTACTTGAGGTCCTGGGAGCGAATGACCTTTGACCTTAGTGCTCCTGCCGGTCATCTCCCGGCGCTCGTCTACCGCTCATACTACGAACGGGATGACTACGACTACTGTCCATGGGATGACGAATGTCCAGGGTGTCCATTGAATGAATTATTCAATCATGAGGTGAATAGTGTTAGTAGTGGGGTAGGCCAAATCGCAGAGCGCGCACAAGAGTGTAAACTGTAGCATATAAGCGCCACAGCCGAATCCGAAAAAAAGATTAAGGAACTTTTTCTACGATATTTTAGGCATTCCAGGGAATCGATACCTGGCACCGCGCCTTCCGAGAAGCGGAGCCTATAATATCGGTTGAACAGAAGAGGAAATCAACAACAAAGGAAAACATTCACGCCCCGCATCCAGCAGTCAGTTATTTTCCCACCAGGGCAGAGGGAGCAGGGAGCAGGGAGCAGGGAGCAGGGAGTTGGGAGTTGGGAGCAGGGAGTTGGGAGAAGGGAGAAGAGAGTTGGGAGTTGGGAGAAGGGAGAAGAGAGGCAATATCTTAACGCTTTAAGAGCCAAGGTTGAGGATTGTTAATTATTTTTACTAAAATTGCTATAATTTCGTCGTATATACTAGATAATTCTTTCCCGGTTTCTGAGTCTAAATATTCACAAGCCACCGCAAAATCTAACCATGATTGTGTTTCTGCGGCTTCTCCTTCACTATCATTAAGTTTAGCGGCTTCATATCGACGCTTACGCCAAGCTTCAGCTAGATAGCACAGACTGAACGGGATGAACGACGTATTTGGTCGGTTAGTCTCCAGGAAAATTCTTCGACAATCATGGCTGCGAAAAAAGCTTTTTGATAAGATTTCAAATCTTTATGGCTTCTAATTGGCTCTTTTTCCATTGTCTCTTTTTATTTATGAATTTAGCTACCAATTATAGCTAGTCTAAATCAAAAGTGCAAACATTCTGGGATATCATCCAGCGAGTTTCCCGCTTCCCGCTCCCCTCTCAGAGCGAAGAACTCCCCCAGGGCGAAGAGAGCAGGGAGAAAGTCCGGGCCCTCTCCCTGCTCCCTGCTCCCTGCTTCTGGTTGTGCTGGTTCCAGAAGATAATGAACATGATTGCTCATGATACAAAGGCCGTAGAGTTTAAACTGAAATTTCTGCTGAGCTTTTTTGATGGCATAGAGTAGCAGTTCCCGGCATTCTCGGCGAGTCAAGCGAAACTCGCGATTATTGCAGCGAGAAGTGATATGGTAGGAGTATCCTGGTTTGAGTTCTCGTGGTAGGCGCGGCATAAAAGGTGCATCCCAGATTTGCAAAGATAGCTGTAGGGGCGACTGGCATTCTTGCGCCAATTATGACATAAGTTTACAGATAGACTCTCCGTTCGCGCAGCGTGGCGCCAGCCATATGCTTCGCCCTTGCGAAAGTGGGATGCACCCAATAAATCTTACATCCCGCAAAGAGCAGTAGGTAGGGTTGACGCTCTTGTAACCCAACCGCCACCGCAGCGAGTAGGGTTGAGTGAGGAAATCCGGTAAATTATACTTGCGCAGTGCGTCCCGGGGCGCACAGAAGGCGAGACCACACCCGTTTAAAACCTCAACCGAGAGGTTTAAAACCTCAACCGAGACGTTTTCAACCTCAACCGAGACGTTTAAAACCCCAACCGAGACGTTTTCAACCTCAACCGAGACGTTTAAAACCTCAACCGAGACGTTTAAAACCTCAACCGAGACGTTTTCAACCCCAACCGAGACGTTTAAAACCCCAACCGAGACGTTTAAAACCTCAACAATGGGGCACAGGTTGGCAGCTAGTAGGTGCCGGTTACTCTGCTTCCTTTCTCCACCGGTCCTATCCCCCCCGATCGGGGTGGGCCTGGGTGTGGTCAAAAGTAGTTGATAGCTGGGTGCGCGCTCCGGGAACCCTCCGGAGAAACACTGAAGTGTTTACTACGAACTGCGAGTCGGGGGCCCTGCGCGTGGGCTTTGTTCATGTAGCCGGGCCTCTCGTTCCCACGGCTCCGCCTGGGAACGGGCTTGGCTTCCGGGCTACCAACGGGTTTTGACCACACCCGGTGGGCCTGATATCAAACAAATGAAGTCATATTTCGTTCCCTGTCAGAGTCAGAGAACCAAGGATGGGACCATTGCGGTATACTGCCGCCAAAAGCGCGACTCCCTAAGGTCGGACTTGTCCCGCCTTAGGGAGTTGTCAGTTGATAGCAAAGGTTCACCAGTCAGCAGAAGGCGTGTTACTTCACGCTGACCTTAGCACCAGTTTCTTCCAGTTGCTTCTTAGCATCCTCAGCCGCATCCTTCGCGATCGCCTCCTTAATGGCCTTCGGTGCTCCCTCTACCAAATCCTTAGCTTCCTTCAGACCCAGACCGGTAAGGGCCCGTACCACCTTCAGGACAGCAATCTTCTTCTCAGCTGGGAATTCTTCGAGCACCACATCAAACTCGGTTTGCTCTTCCACTTCCTCAGCGGGAGCAGCAGCAGCACTAGCAGCACCGGGAGCCATCATCATCATGCCACCAGCAGGTGCGGCGGCGCTGACGCCAAAAGCTTCCTCGATTTGCTTGACCAATTCCGAAGCTTCCAGCAAGCTTAAGCCCTTGAGTTTTTCCAAAATTTCATCAGTTGCAGCAGACATTGATTAACTCCTTAATAATGAATGTGTGGTATTACGATCGTCTTCTTTGTAGGGTGGGCACCATCCCCTCAGGTGGGGTTAAGGTGATTCTTCCTTAGCGGCGATCGCGGCCAGGCAGCGACCCAGGGAAGCAGGCACCTCATTAATGCTGCGACCCAGGGAAGCAGGCACCTCATTAATGCCAACAGCAAGCTTAGTGGGGATGCTGTTAATAGCACTAGCGATTTGGGCGATCAATTCCTCCTTAGAAGGCAAGTCCGCGATCGCCTTCACCTCCACCTCATTCAAGGTTCTACCTTGCATGACGCCACCGCGAAATACCGTCTTCTTGGTAGCTTTTTGAAATGCTTGGTAAGCCTTAATCGCAGCACCCATGTCATCCTCGATCAACAAGAATGCCGATGATTCTGACAGGAAGTCCTGCATCGGTTCCCAGATAGGGTCACCTTGGACTGCACGTTTCATCAGGGTATTCTTCGTGACCTTGCAAATCGTACCCGTCGGGCGCAGTTGCCGCCGTAAATCCGTGATTTCGGCCACAGACAATCCTTTATAATCTATGACGATCGCCATTTGAGACTCGCTCAACTTTTGCTTAAGGTCGGCCACAATGGCTTGTTTATCTTCCAAAGTTCTACCCATATCTCTCACCTCCTTAAATGGGTAAACAATTCAAACTGAAAAACCCCGACATTTAATGCCGGGGTAACATCGGAAAGCCATAGTTCCTTTTTACCAGGAACTGTTTTTCCAAGTCAACCTCGGCAGGATATTAAGCCGTTAGCACCTGCTGTCTCTGGTCGATATTTCAGTTGTTCTTTGTCAGTCGTTCGTTGTTAGTCATCAATTTACCAACAACCATCATACCGCCTCAGCCATCTTCAGATCCCGCAAGGCGTTGATATCCACCTGAATAGATGGACCCATTGTCGCCGCTACATACATTGTCCGCCAGTAGCGTCCTTTCGCACCCCTAGGCTTATTGCGTTCAATAGTTTCCTGCAAAGCTTTCAGGTTTACTAGCAAATCATCAGCCGAGAACGACGCTTTGCCAAACTGGATATGCACAATGCCCGTGCGATCGGCCCGAAACTCCAGTTTACCAGCTTTCACTTCCGTAATCGCATTTACCACGTCAAAAGTCACCGTACCGCCTTTAGGCGATGGCATCAAGCCACGGGGGCCCAGAATCCGCCCCAGCTTTGCCACCTCCCTCATCATATCCGGCGTGGCAATCACCCGATCGAAGTCCATCCGACCTTTTTGGATTTCCTCAATCAGGTCTTGAGCTCCTACCACATCCGCGCCTGCTGCCGATGCTTCCGTCACCTTTTCACCTTTAGCAATCACCGCTACCCTGACCGTTTGACCAGTTCCCTTCGGCAGCGCCACCGTTGTCCGCAGCTGCTGGTCCGTGTACTTGGGGTCTATTCCCAGGCGCACGTGAACTTCTGCTGATTCGGCAAATTTCGCTGTTGCCGTTTCCTTCAACAGCTGTAGCGCCTCCAGCGGTTCGTAGAGGCGTTCTTCTACTTTTTTTTCCAGTTCTCGTATCCGACGCGATCGCTTTTTCGGCATCTTGTTCTCTCCTGGGGTCAACCACGAAGCCCAAGCCTCTCCCCCAATGTGATTATCTGATTACTCTACTATTTTCACGCCCATATTCCGAGCCGTTCCTGCCACAATTTTCATTGCCGCCCCAATATCATTAGCATTCAGGTCTGGCATTTTCCTCTGGGCAATTTCTTGCAATTGCGCCTTAGTTAAGGAGCCCACTTTCTTTCTGTTTGGTTCTGCCGAACCCTTTTCAAGGCCCGCCGCCTTGCGAATCAATACCGATGCTGGCGGGGTTTTGAGTACAAAGGTAAAGCTACGGTCTTCATAGACCGAAATTTCCACCGGAATCACCGTGCCTGCCTGGTCTGCCGTTTTGGCATTATATTCCTTGCAGAACATCATGATATTCACTCCATGCTGACCCAATGCCGGGCCCACCGGTGGTGCCGGGTTAGCCTTGCCTGCTGGCAAAGCCAACTTGATCATCGCCACTACTTTTTTCGCCATCTATCTGTGAGTTACTGTTTTCGTACCTGGCTAAACTCCAATTCTACAGGGGTATCCCGTCCAAAGATCGAAAGTAGGGCCTTCAGCTTGCTGCGTTCGGGACTTACTTCTATGACTTCCCCTTCAAAATCTTTGAAGGGGCCTGACAGCACCAGGATTTTATCCCCGACTGCCATGTCTATTTTGACCATCAGCTGTTCTGACTCTGTTTGTCTGAAGATCCTTTCCACCTCATTCTTACTCAGAGGCAATGGTTTAACATGTCCTCGTCCCCTACCATAGCGGCGTTTTTGCTCCGCCCCGACAAAGTTAATCACGTGGGGAGTATTCTTTACCACTAGCCAGGCTTCATCGTCCATCAACATCCGGATCAGAACATACCCTGGAAATACCTTTTCCGTCGTTTGCTGCGGTTTTCCTCCCTTGCGGAACTGGAGGGATGATTTTTCGGGAATCGCCACTTGCAAAATCCTGTTGGCCACATTTAGGGTTTGCACCCGCTGTTCCAGGTTAGCCTTCACCCGCTTTTCGCAGCCTGAGGCTACCTGCACTGCATACCAACGGGATTTTTCCTGGCCGACTTCCAATTCTGGGAGTACCGTTCCGGAAAAATCTGATGGGAGTTCTGCCATATCTTCCGTTTCGGTGGAACGGCGGTCTTCCTCTGACGAGCCCAAATTCATCCAAACACCTGCACTGCTAACCAACCGAACAAATTATCCACTGCATAGATCAGCAGTGCTGAAAGAGCTACCATCGACATCACAGCTACTGATTCGCTAATCAGCTGTTGCCGACTGGGCCAAACTACTTTCTCTAATTCTTCTTTCGTGCCTTGAAAAAACTTGACTAGGTTAAAGCCTTCTGTTTTCTCTGGCACTGCTTTGTTTTTCGCCACAGCCACCTTCCCCTTTTCACGCTACACAGTTGCCTGAACCGCAAGTTTATCTGTCTTCTCGTCTCCGCCGGTCTTAACTCGATGCACGGTCTTCATCTATCAAGTCTACCCGAGACCATCGATCTGTACCACCTGCCAGCGCCAGTTCCCTGTCATACCGGGGTATTGGCTATCAGGGAAACCAGAACAACTTGGGCTGTGTCTCCAGGGTAGGGCGATCGGTGTTCCCGGAGACATCGAAGCATGATTAAGCGCGCCCTGGAGGATTTGAACCCCCGACATCAGGTTTTGGAGACCTGCGTTCTACCAGCTGAACTAAGAGCGCCAAGGTGAAATTGAAGCTTGCTGTCTCTAGCTCTATTCTAGATCGGACGCACAAGCTATGTCAACTTTTTTGGGTATTTTTTTTCCAGCATTTTACAGAGGGCGGTCAAACCGTTGATTCAGGCGGGTTCCCTTGCCTACCCGATCGCGCAAATAGTACAGTTTGGCCCGGCGGGCCTTGCCGCGACGCACCACTTTGATGCTTTTTATCCGGGGAGAATGCAGCAAGAACACCCGTTCTACACCGACACCTTGGAATATGCGGCGCACTGTAATGGTCTCGTTTATGCCGGCGTTACGCTTAGCAATCACCGTTCCTTCATAGGGTTGGGTTCTTTCTTTACCCCCTTCCCGGATCCGCACCCCTACTCTGACGGTGTCCCCTATGTATATCTGGGGCAACTTTTCCTTCATCTGTTCCGCTTCTAGGAAGCGGATCGCCTCTTGTGCGTGCATCTGTTCTGGCCTCAAAACTCACAATTTCTGATTATAACATCCTACAGTCCCATGTAAACTGTTTTTAGGCATTAAGGAAAAATTTTGTTTGTAGTAAGCCGTAAAGTGTGTCTTGCCGGCGGTGCTCTTGATTATCACCGGCCCTGTTCGTAGGGCGGGCGTCTCGCCGGCCCTGTTCGTAGGGCGGGCGTCTCGCTGGCCCTGTTCGTAGGGCGGGCCTCCGGGTACAGACAGACTCAGAGCGCCGGTAGCTACCGGCGTTACCAGGCGGGAGCCAGGTAACGAGGTCATCCACTCAGGTAAAAATAGGAGTCAAGGGGGGGATGATGGGCCACTACCGGTATATAAATTAAAGCTTTATCGAATTTTTTACTGATTGCTCAGGTTAGTCTCAGATTGAGCAAAGAAAATATTCATATTGATTAGAGATAGTCAAAAACTACGGATGGAACAAAATTGAACTGGAGCAGAGAAGATGATGAAAAATGTAACTCCCAAAGCAGTAGTGGCTACTGCTTTAACAGGTGTATTAGCTGTTGGGATTGCTGCTGTAGCTAATAATCGGGAAGCCCAGGCTCTCAAGCGAGGGCATGAAAAATGTGGTGGTATTGTTCTAGCTGGCAAGAATGATTGTGGGGCGAATGGCCATGACTGCGCAGGTATGGCTACAAAAAGTGGCGATCCTAACGAGTGGATTGGGCTTCCGCGAGGCACTTGCGCTAAGATTGTAGGTGGAAGAGTCCTCAGGTGACCGGATTACCAGATCTCCGGATCGAAAATGTTGCGCGAGGGGTGTTTTTGGCGCGTGGCTGAAAATGGCTTGTAGTCTAAGTTAAAAACAACTGCCAACTATTCCCGTCGTCCCGCCCATTGCGCAGCAAAAATTAAGTAAAAAATAGCGTAGCGTGTAAGAAGGATTTGGGGACGATCTCGATCGTAAAATCATTCTTCACTAATGCTATAAATATTTTCCATCTATAGATGAAAAATGATTTGCAATCCTTAGAAGTATGCCCAAAATGGCAACTACCAACCGGAACTAAAGGTGCTGGAATAGGTTTGCGATCGCGCCATTATCAAGATATCATTACGAAGAAACCAGAAGTAAATTGGTTTGAGGTGATATCAGATAACTATTTCTGTGCAGGTGGTTTGCCATTATTCTATTTAGAAAAGATTCGCCAGGACTATCCCATTAGCTTACATGGGGTAGGAATGTCTCTGGGTTCAACAGACCCATTGAATTTAGATTATTGAACTCGCTTAAAAAAATTAGCAGCAAGAGTTGAACCAGATTTGATTTCCGATCATCTATCTTGGATATCGGTTAACGGTCACTATCTGAATGATTTGATTCCTCTGATTTATACAGAAAAGGTAATGGAACATGTGGCCGATCGCATCTTGCAAGTACAGGAATTTTTAGGGAGGCAAATTCTGATTGAAAATCCTTCTCCCTATCTAAGTTTTACTGATGCAACTATGCCAGAATGGGAGTTTATCCAGGGATTAGTTAAAAAAGCTGATTGTTACTTGCTGCTAGATGTTAATAATATTTATGTTAATGCGGTAAATAATGGTTTTGATCCCCTGAAGTATCTGGATAATATCCCAAAAGCCCGAGTGAAAGAGATGCACTTAGCGGGTTACGAGGAACGGGAAAATTATCTATTGGATACTCACGGTTATCCCGTGCATCCGCCAGTTTGGGAATTATATCAAGCTGCATTAGCAAGGTTTGGTGCTGTACCGACTTCGATCGAGTGGGATGCTGATATTCCCAGTTGGGAAGTATTAATGGCCGAAGCTTTTAAGGCGGAGAAGTTATTAAAAGAGGTGGCCTAATGGATGCGATCGGGCTGCAAAATTTATTTTACCGGGCTGTATACGAAAGAGACAGTGCTAGCATAGAGGAATTAAGCAAACATATCAAGGCACCCCAGAATTTAACAGCGGCAGAAAGTATAGCAGTTTACCGAGGTAACGCGATCGGTAATCTGAGTAAAACATTAATGTCAACTTACCCAGTTTGCTGTCAGTTGGTGGGGGAAAAGTTTTTTGAGGCCACGGCAGTCAAATATATCGATCGGTTTCCTTGCTTGTCACCAGACTTAGGAGATTATGGGGAACAGTTTCCCGATTTTCTAGCTAACTTTGAACCGGTAGCAGATTTACCCTATCTGCCAGATGTGGCCCGTTTAGAGTGGCATTGGCATCGAGTTTTTTGTGGTGAGGATACAAGGGAGTTAGATTTCCAGAGATTGGGTGAAGTCCCCCAGGAAAAATGGGGAGAGTTAATTTTCTATTTACCGAAAAATGGGGTGCTGATAGAATCAGATTATCCTATTCATCGGATTTGGGAAGTCAATCAATCTGATTATCAAGGGGATGAGGTGGTAAATTTAGAGTCGGGTGGGATAAAAATATTTCTGTGGCGAAAGGATTATGATATGCGCATTGATTTACCAAACGATCGGGAATGGGAGTTGCTGAAAGCTTTTCAAACCCATTATGCCTTTGAAGTGGTTTGTGAAAAACTGGCAGGTATAGTTGATGTGGGTTCTTTGTTGCCATTGTTTGTGCAACGAGGGTGGATTGATGATTTCCGTTTGTAGTAAGCACTTTCGTGCTTCGGAGTTCGTAGTAAGCACTTTAGTGCTTCGGGGTTCGTAGTAAGCACTTTAGTGCTTCGGGGTTCGTAGTAGTGCTTCGGGGTTCGTAGTAAGCACTTTAGTGCTTCCCAATGGAAAATAGGGAATGGAGATGAATCAATAAATCTACCTTTGACAATTGTGAATTCACAATGAGTTAATTGACAGCAAAAAGCAATCGATCGCATCCGCTCATCTGTCCGCATCTAAACTTGATAAGAATGAGATTGGTTTTTCACATACTCTTCAATCGCGGATTGCAGGGTGAAGCGCGATGCTTTATTGTCCGTAACTTTGGCAATTAAACAACGTTTGTTCAAAGACTGTACTGCCTTCAGGAAATCGGAGTCTGAAAAGGGTAAATCTGTCGGTTTGCGAGCAATATCTACCGCCGCCTCTTGGGTTGCCAACCACTGCATTACTAATTTCTCCGACTCGGACAAGCGTCGATAATGTGCTGATAATATCGGTTCTAAATCTCCTAAGAACAGACTTGGATAGGATAGGAACTGGGCGACGCTACCGTTAAATAATTCGAGGATCGTATTAGCAATTATACTTAACCATAAAGGATTACCGCCGTACAGTTGGATTAATTCTAACCATTTATCTTCATCAGTTAATCCTCTTGCCGAACATATTTCCCGCGCCGACTCTCCCAAACCATTAAGTTGTAAGGTGCGACAGGGCAGGTTTCTGCTTTCTAAGGTAACTATTCTGGTGGGTTTTTCCCAACTCAGCACTAGCAAGCAACTGTTGTGGGGTAAGGTTGCTATTTGCTTGCAGAACGTACTGTAATTTTCATGGTTGGGCAGATATGTACCAGCTAACTCTCCACTGAGAAATAGTTCTTGGAAGTCGTCGAGTACTATCAAAGAAGGGCGCGATCGCATATAATCAATGATTGATGGTAATGCCGGTTCTCGATCTTGGGAGAACAACTGCATTAAATTTGCTTCTAGGGAGTCTAACGCGATCCTGTTGGTACAGTTGCGCCAGATGACGCGATCGAATTTATCTTTAATTTCTTCTACGAGTTGCCGGGCGAGGGCGGTTTTGCCGATACCGGATAATCCGATGATGGTGACGATGCGGATATTTTCTGCTAATATCCATTGCTTGAGGGTGGTTAGTTCTGTGGTCCGGTCGTACAGGCGATCGCATTCCGGGGCCTCGGTGAGATCGTAGATCTTTTCCCGTTTAATGCTGTCTGGGTTGGTGGCCGTAGAGGACGATATGTTTTCGGCAGTTTCAGCAGAAGGCCAATTTTTACCACAGACATTAATGTTTCTTCCGACATTCTGTACGAAATTACCATAATTTGAATAATTTGAAAACCTAGAGATATGGTAGCGTTCCATTGCAGCGCGGAAGTTTAATTTATTAACCTCTTCACCTAATTCTTGAGATACCAGTTTGAATAAAGGGCCCGCAACTTTCTTGACGTTAGCTTCCGAACAGTGATAGCGATCGGCAATTTCTCTGTATATTTGATTATCCCAGATCCCTGCTAACACATCTTGTTGCAGACTATTCAAGTGCTTGCCCGTTTTGGCCAACACTAACTCATCGACCCATTTCAAGACTTCTCGGACATCCATAGGCGATACATATATGGTTTTGGCGTTGTATATTGATGGCATGATGGAGGGGCCTGCATTGGTAATTAAACCATGGTGGTTCGTAGTAAACACTTCAGTGTTTCCCCGTGCCCCTTCAGGGGCACGGTTGGTCACTGGTGCGCGCTCGCCGGTCACTGGTGCGCGCTCGCCGGTCATTCATCATCTCGTCCTGGTGCAACGCCTTTGGATATGATACCACTTTTTTCCTCCAACAAACAAACGATCTAGTCGCAGATGAATAAATCAATCTACCTTTCACAATTTTCAATTCACAATTCCCTAACCTACAGCAAAATCTGTAAACTTCCTGAGATAGGGTGCCTTGGCGCAAATGCGCCTGGGACAATGGAAAATAGGGAATGGAAATGAATCAATAAATCTACCTTTGACAATTATGAATTCACAATGAGTTAATTGACAGCAAAAAGCAATCGATCGCATCCGCTCATCTGTCCGCATCTAAACTTGATAAGAACGCAAGCGGCCCCCCTCGTTCCCTGGCTCTGCCTGGGAACGCAAGGAAGGTTAGGGGGATCCGGGGGCTGGGGGGATCCTCTTACCAACGGGTTTTGACCACACCCCGCGCTCGGGGACCGCCCAGGCGGGCGAAGGTTCTCCAACGCGGGACCATGCACCGGTTCCGGCGACGATGTCTCCTACCAACGGGCGCAAGACCACTCTCACCAGAAGAACCACCGACGCTATGGGAGAAGAACCTTTTCCCTGATGATTTATCTTATGAGAAAAAAACTTTTTCCGCTATAGGAGAATAAATTTTTCTCGTCAAGAAAAAAACCTTTCTTCGCCGAGAAAAGAACTTTTCTTCGGCGAGAGAAGAATTTTTTCGCTATAACAGAAGAACCTTTCTTTGGCGAGAGAAGAATCTTTCTTCAACGAGAGAAGAACCTTTTCTGCTATGATAGAAGAGTTTTTTCCTTGAGAGAGCGGTTTTTTGTCATAATTGTCTATTATAGAGCCATGTTGATTGACTTTTATACCCCGTCATGGTAATTTACCAAGGCTTGCTAACCTACAGCAAAATCTGTAAACTTCCTGAGATAGGGTGCATTATAGGCAATAACAATATCTTGCGGAGGTACGCCCCGTTCGACTAAGACGTTGGCAATACCCACCTCTGTGCCATCATTCTGAATCCAAATCTTATCACCTTTAAGATCGATGTGAATAGTGCAACCATAAATACGACGGCGATTACTCCATCCTGCATGAACAAGCAGATAGCGGTCTCTTTCTGGATCTAATATGAGTTCTACCTCTACGTCACCATAGGCAGGTTTGTGACTGCTATATTCGGTGAGTATCTCTAGGATAATCTCCCGATATTCATCGATTTTTGCCATTGCACAATTTCCTCATTAACTGGATCGAATACAATTAATTTTACTTGATACTCTTGGATAACCATTTGCACAAAACGACGCGCAAAGAAGGTATCGTAAATTTCAATAGAAATAGCTAAATACAAGACTATCTCTGGATCTTCAGCTTTGAGGGCCAAGCGATAGTTAAGGAACTGTCCCAGCACTGTGTGGAATTCTGAGATTCTGGAAGGATTAAGAAAACTTTTTATTACAATTTTTTCTTCGTTTTTCTCTGCTGCCAGGAGGATTTCTGCACCCAAATCGATGTAAAATTCAACTATGGCTGCGCCACGCTACGCGATCAGCAAAATTAATGTAAAGAGGATCGTTGGTGATGCTCCATCCTTCTTTCTCCAAGGCTAATTTTACTGTTTCATGAAAAGTATCCTTTGCTGCCACGGTTTGTCTATACCTTATCTTTTGGGAATTACACTGATATCAACCAACTTTGAGGAAATGTCCACAACGATTAATCGGAAATAACCTATTTGTCTAGCTTGGGTTGGAGGGGCGATACTGCTGCCCAGTTACGGCGCGATCGCCCGTGGTCTTGCACCAGTTGGCAGGGATCTGAAGTACTGTGACCCAGATCACTTTCCCTGTTATTGCTGCCCTGCCTTAAAAGTGGAAAAACACCCGGACAAAAGTTTCGTCGGGCGGGTGGCTTTCGATTTCCTTGGCTATTTCTTTTCGCCAGGGGGGTTGGAAGTGGCGGTGGTTACGGTAAAGTCGCATTGTCGAATACGCTCGCCGTTGGTTGATTTGGGTTAGAAGTGGTGTTCAGAGGCTTTCGTTAGGAGAGGAAGGGGAAGAGGCGATCGGCCCTTTGTTCTTTTTGTCATTTTTCGGGTTTCGGGAATTTCCTAGCTAGCTTCCATTTCACCGATGCTATCCCATACATCCTCATAGCTCCGCGTTCTCGACTTGCTCTCGGCTTCTCCTTGCAAACTTCTAACTCCTTCTCACCTGTTATTCATCTTTCTTATTGCCTGTTATATATTCCCCCGATGCTATATTTCACTACATGCGATGGACCTACGGACACATATGCTCCACCCAAATTTATCTTGTTATATTCGTAGGCTTTAGTATTTCCTGCCCCTGCTATCGCATGGGCATATGTCAACGAAGGATCTCGCACTATCCCCTCGAATACTATCGCTGTCGGATCTCCTACATGACCTCCTCCTGTGAAACTGTATTCTCCCGTCACTCTAAAATATACTCGCACTGCCGCCGGTTCTTGAATTGTCATGTGGCCGTGGAACACCCCTGTGCTGTCATTCGCTGATGATATTTCCAGTGTCGCACCCGCACCGGGATTTTTATATGTGCCCACTAAGCTGGCTGCCAGGGCATCTCCGGAACTGCTCATTAGCAATACTATTCCTGCAACAACCGCAATCAGTCCGCTTATCCATTTCTGCTTTTTCATGATCATTGTTCCTCTTTTGTTACTCTTCTGTTTTTGTCCTTTTGAACAATCTTCTCTAGTATACCAATATCACCTTTCACAGGAGCATCGATATTCCATATCCCACGGTTGGATCGTAAATAATGGCATCACGATTTCCCGTAATTGCTCAAGATCTTGGTGGTGAAGGAATATGGGTACTGCCGGTACTGCATAGTTACTCGGGCCATCGGACTGGAGTGAACAGCCCTTGTACTGCCTCGGAATGCCTAACAGGACAAGAGCAATTTTTGAGGAGCGAAAACTTCTCAAATGCTTACGGGGTGGGGGGTTTTGACCTCGAAGTGGTGAGTCGGCAGCCGAGCGCCCGAATATGCAGTTGAGATGCGCGACAGCTGATTTTTTTCAAAATCCCGCGCCCAGGGTTGACAAATTCGATAAATAAGTAGTAAGTTGGAAGACATGACTAAGAATTGGCTTGCTGACCTCGACCAAGACACAGAGAATCTCGACCCAAAAAGTCGGGAAGTTTTGCAGCGGTTACTCAATTACCTAGAAGACCTATACAGCCAAAACCTTGAATTGAAAGCTGACAATCAACGATTGAGAGATGAAATAGCCGCGCTCAAAGGGCACAAGGGAAAACCTGACATCAAACCTCAAGCCAAAGCTGATACTTCTAAAGCTGATACTTCTGCGGAGGCCAAACCAGAGCAGCCCAATAGTCGAGAGCGAAAAAAGAAAAAACCGAAAACCCCCCCCAGGAACGTCGCCAACTTATTCATATTGACAGAGAAGAGGTTATCAAACTGGCTCGGAGTAACTTGCCGTCAGATATCACCCATAGAGGCTACCGAGAAGTAACAATTCAAAATATTATATTTAAAACAGACACGGTTATTTATCGACTAGAAAGACTCTATTCACCTAGTACGGAGAAATTTTACGAAGCCCAGTTGCCGCAAGGATTAAAAGGCAAATCTTACGGGAGTGAACTCGAAGCATTTGTTCTCACTTTGTATTATCAGTTACGAGTGCCAGAAGAAAAGATTCTTAAATTGTTGCCGTCTCAGGGAATAGTAATCTCGGCGGGAAAAATATCTAACTTAATAACTCGGCAATATTTAAGAGAATTTACTGAAGAACGAAATGCTATTTTAGAAGCGGGACTGGGCAGTACCAGTTATCACCAAATTGATGATACGGGGATGCGGGTTAATGGGAAAAATTGCTATGTATTCACACTCTGCAATCCTTACTATAGCAGTTTTTTTACCAGAGAGCGCAAAAACTCTGAAACAGTTCTCCAAATGTTAAACGAATTGCAGTTGGATCCAACTGAATTAGCAGTTGTTCAATCAGATGATTTAGTTGACAGTATTTTGCCTGACAAGAAGAAAAAGCAGCTCGGGGACTACATAGATATTTTGGTGGCTGATGACGCGGGACAATTTCACAACCAGACGAACCATCGTAGTTTATGCTGGATTCATGAAGGACGACACTACGAAAAGCTGACTCCTCTGGTTCCCTCTCATCAAAAAAGCCTGGCACAATTTCTCTCTTATTTTTGGATTTACTATTATCAACTCAAAGCCTATCAACAGCAAAGCACAGAAGAGCAGCGACAACAAAAACTGTTGCTTGAAACCGAATTTGACAAATTGTTTTCCCGTCAAACCGGATACAGTGCTTTAGATCATAGAATTGATTTAACAAAACAGAAGAAGCCTTATTTACTATTAGTTCTAGATTTTCCTGAAGTTCCTCTTGACAATAATGAGGCAGAGCGGACAGTCCGGGAGTATGTGATTAAGCGCAAAATCTCCAATGGAACCCGCACTCTACAGGGGACTCAGGCGTGGGAAGTGTTTTTGGCTCTGGTTGACACCTGCCGCAAAAACGGAGTGAATTTTTATTCGTACATTAAGGATCGAATTTCCAAATCTTTCAAGATGCCAGCGTTGTCCACGCTAATTCAACAGATGCAGCCGCCAAAACCAACATAAACATAAACCATTGACTCCAAGTCTCGCTTGTGTAGTTTCCACCTAAGCACCAAGGGTGTTACAGCTCCTTGTTATAAAGGACAGACTCATTAAGTGCGACATCAGCTCCTGTTTAAAAAGCTGCAGGAGCTACTCTCGTGTGGAAATCACTCCCCACCAACATATTGAGCAACTTCGATTTCCCCGTTTTAGCAATTCGGCCCGACAATTGTTCAACTCTGTTCAGTTATTTTCCTTTTCTTCATGGCAGTACACACATCATCTACCATTCCCATAGAAGGGCTACCGAGTTTTGGCGGGACAGCCCACTATGCAATACTTTCAGCGCACAAGGGCGTCAACACAACCCATGGGTAACGTTGTCCCGCTATACGTCGATATAGCGTTTCTCAAATTGATGTGATCCAATATCGTGGGATAAAATCCAGACATGATCAGTGTTTCAGCGCGTTGCCCAGATATCACACTTATTTGATAAATGCTATACCCTATTTCATCTTCAAGAGACAGAGCTGATAGAGCGGGCCAATAAATTGCTCCCATTGCCGCCAAAACTCCCGAACTCGATCGACCGGCGCGTATCCGCTCGCGGCCATGTCCCTATATTGTCCCATTTTAAAAATGGCAGACATCATATCTCTCAAAGGCCCCAGCATCGGGGCTGGTTCTTGTCACACACTATAGTTCGCCAAATCCCGAGTGACAATCAACCTTTATCCACCTCTTTGCCAAAAAACATCCACCTATTTTTTGCCTACCTGCACAAAATGGAAATTTGTCAATCCCCCTCGAATCAACCGATTTTTACCGCACAAAATTGCAATAAGTCAAGCCCCCTAAATCAACCTATTTGGGCATCGAAAATCAACCTTTTTGCCAGGAGATGCGCCGGTTGGGGGCGGAAGATCTTTCCATCCAGACTGGCAATGAGGCCACCCTCAAGCAATTCAAAATTCAAAATTCAAAATTCAAAATTGGGAAACTCCGGCCAGAACCAGGATCGACGCGGATCTGCCGTAGCAATGTAAATGCACGACAGCTTGCTGGGTGCGCTCACAAGTAGCTCGACGAGGGAAAAAATCGGCCTAGCAGTCGCCCCTGAGACGTATAACTCATACTCTGTATGGGTTTTATCCTTTAAATGGCCCGAAAAAAATTCTCTTGTCCCGCTCAAATCCTTTCGGTGTCAGATATTTGGCGGTAGATTGCGTGGCATTTTTAGCCAGTGATGGCAGGTTAGCGATCGGATATCAACTTATGACTTACACCGGTGCATCAAGTCAGTCCATCACCGGTACTAACCGAGGGAATTGCAGCAAAACATCCTCATCCGTACCCTTAACCCAACCTTTGATAAATCCAGAATCTGCGGCCCTTCTCATCGGCACCCATTGAGGCGGTTGGTTGGGAGCCCGGAGCGATAGTATAGGGACCGACTCGCAATCCCTTTAGGTTTTGCCCTCTGGTGAGCGCAGTAATAATTTTTATAAATATGCTTGCTACTTTTGAGAGCTTGAAAGCATTGTCCACAGATGGCTCTCGTTTATCAGATTTAAGCTGTCGCGCATCTAAACTGCATGTTGGGGCCTCCGGTAAAATCGAGCCAACCCACGACAGGGGAGCGTTTCAGCTATAACGGCCATTTTGGACCATGCAATTTAAATGCATCACAGCTTATTTGGAAATGGGAGAACTCCTCACAGAGAACTCCTCACAGAGAACTCCCGTGGTGGGTAGCGCCACTACTCGGCAGCAAGCATGGCCTGCTAGGTCCGGCTACGGTCCCTTCAGATCTGAGCCCCAACTGTGACCGAGATCACCTTCTCTCCAAGAGCAGCGCTTTTAAAGCAAGCAGTCCCTTCAGATCTGAGTCCCAACTGTGACCGAGATCACTCTTGAAGCCAGCAGTCCCTTCAGAGCTGCCGACTGTGACCGAGATCACTTTCCCTCCAGGGTGCGGCTCAAAAGTAGTTGTAAGTTACGACACCCCAAGAAACCCGGTTTCTTGCCCGCCAAAATCGCCCCCTCTACAACTGGTTTTGACCACACCCGCACTTTAGTGCTTACTACGAACCCCAGAAGCACTTTAGTGCTTACTACGAACCAGAAGCACTTTAGTGCTTACTACTTACTACGAACCCTGAAGCACTTTAGTGCTTACTACGAACGGTTCTATTTCAAGTAAAGGCACCAACACCCGGATCGTATTTATCCGCTGACATCACCCGCCATTGCTGATTACCCTGTAGTTCCAGGACTCGCTGATGATACTTTAATAAGCTCCCACGGTGACCTACACTTATATATGTTGTCCCCGACTTTTGTAGTTGCTGGTATAGTGAGGCTTCGTTTTGCAAATCCAGTGCGCTTGTCGCTTCATCCAAAATAGCATAGTCGGGTTTTGTCAGCAGCAGTCGTGCGAAGGCCAGGCGCTGTTGTTCCCCCAAGGACAGTACGTCGTCCCAGTCTAACTCGGTATCAAATCCTCCCAATCTTTCTGCTAAGTCTGCCAAGTTCACTCGTTCTAAGACTGCTTGCAGTTCGGCGTCCGGGAGAGTGCGATCGGTTTGAGGGTAAAGCAGTTGGTCCCGCAGGGTACCTAAGATCATGTAAGGGCGCTGGGGCAAAAATAGGATTTCATCTAAGGGGGGTCGCACTAACAGTCCCGTCCCACTGTTCCATAAACCCGCGATCGCCCGCAGCAAGGAACTCTTACCGACACCACTGTGACCGACGATCAACATTCCCGTGCCAAAGGGCACCTCCACCGACAGGTCTGCAACTAGAGTCTTGTGGTTCGGCGTTTCTAGGGTTATATGTTCCAGGGACAACTGAGAATCTTCTCGCAGGTCTATTGTCCTCTCTATCTGCTTCCTTGCTGTTTGTGCTTCCAGGGTATCTGTGAACACTGATAACCGATTTATCCCGGCAGCAAAGGCACTTATTTGTTCAAACTGACTGACTACGATCGATAGGGCCCCTAATACCTGAGAGAAGGCAAAACTTGCTTGACTTATGGCCCCAAAATCTATTTCCCCGGCAAAGTACATGGGGGCTACTACTACTGATGGTAATATGATGATAAAATAGCCGTAGGCTGTGGTGAAAAAATCTAGATTTCGCTGCCAACCGATCAGGGCGTTAAAGTTGCCGATCACTTCGGTAAATCTCGCTTTTAACTGCATTCCTTCCTGTTCTTCTCCCCGATAGAAGGCGATCGCCTCTGCATGATCGCGCACGTGAACTAACCCATAGCGAAAGTCTGCTTCTCTGCGCAGCTGATTGAAGTTTAGGCCGATCAGTCTGCGACCAAACAAAACCGTTACTACCGTGCCCAAGATAGAATAACCCACCAGCACTACTGTCAGGGGAATAGAAATGGACCAGAGAATTCCGGTAAAGGAAATCAGATTTATGAGCGAACTCAGAATTACCAATAAAAATCCCAGACTCGTGACCGTAAAGGATCTTATATCCTGAGATATGCGCTGGTCTGGGTTGTCAATGGTCTTAGTGGCATTAATTTCATAATAGGCTCTATTTTGCAGGTATTTGTTCAGGAAACTTTTGGTGAGCCATTCTCGCCAGTATAGCCCTAGCTTGTCTCGGGTATAGCGGTAAATTACCACGATCGGTGTCCCCACTACGAACACCCCTGCATAGATAAACAAATATTTCCAAAATTCTTCTGGGTTTTTCTCGACTAGGGCGTTTTGGAATATGCGACCGACGAAGCTAATTAACACGTTCAGTCCGCTGACTGATAAGGACAGTAGCAGCAACAGCGCTAGTATACCCCGCGCACCCCATTTTTCCTCTGAAAACCAGTATGGTTTGGCGATCGCCAAAAACTTCTTCCACAATTGCCAGTCAAATTTATTCATACTTGCTTTCGGTAATTGGTTTGTAGTAAGCACTTTAGTGCTTGCGGGGTTTGTAGTAAGCACTTTAGTGCTTGCGGGGTTTGTAGTAAGCACTTCAGCGCTTCAAAATATCCTTTGACACAGAGTTAAGATTGTACCATTCCTGTCAAGGTATATTTTCGCCGGGTCCGATAGGCAACATCAGCTGTCATGGGAATGGGTGAGGGCATATCTGGGGTATTCTTCTAATTATAAGTTTACAATATTCAATATAACTTAACGTCAGCCTGACCAGATGAAAAATATTTTTGCCAATCTGTTTTCGAGAGCCTCTGGGGAGACGCGCTTTAGCACAAAAGAGCGTAGAATTGAGACCAAGTCACCGACGGAAATCGCCATCATGCGCATTTCCGGGAAGATCGTAGCAACGGTACTCCAGGAAATCTCGGAAATTGCCAGACCGGGAATGACTACCGCTGACTTGGATGCCTATGCGGAAAAGCGCATCAGGGAAATGGGTGCTACGCCTAGCTTTAAAGGTTACCACGGTTTCCCGGCTTCCATCTGCGTCTGCGTGAACAATCAAGTGGTCCATGGTCTCCCTTCTCCAAAGAAGGTACTGCGTTCTGGAGACCTGTTAAAAGTAGATACGGGTGCTTGCTATCAAGGCTTTCACGGAGATTCCTGCATTACTATTGCTGTGGGTAAGGTCAAACCAGCAGCACTTAAACTGATGCGGGTGGCTCAAGAAGCTCTCTCACGAGGCATTGAACAGGTAAAAGCAGATAATCATCTGCTGGATATCGCTGGCGCGATCGAGGACTATGTCCGGGCTCATGGCTTTTCTGTGGTAGAAAATTTCACAGGTCATGGTGTGGGTCGCAATCTCCATGAAGAACCGGCTGTATTTCATTTCCGCACCCGCGCCCTACCTAATGTTAAACTCCGACCGGGCATGACTCTGGCGATCGAACCTATTGTCAATGCTGGTTCTAAGTTTACTCGGGTTTTGCCAGACCGCTGGACTGTGGAAACTATGGATAATAAGTTGTCCGCTCAATTTGAACATACCGTGTTAGTGACGGCCCCAGGCCTGCCCTGTGAGATCTTGACCGATCGCTCCCCAGTGGGGAAGCACGAGCGCCTCAAGCAGTGTGCAGGGACAGCTCTGCGTGCAGTCCGCCTAGTCGAGTGCGGAGAGGAGAGCACTGGTGAAGCCGTGACTGATGACTGGTAACCTCTGGGCAGGGGATCCGCCCACCCTACAAGCTACGCTACTAACCACTAACAAATGACAGATTTAGCTTTTACCCCAGCTTTAGAACAAGCGCGTCTAGTTCGCAGAAAAGAAGTGTCGCCAGTGGATTTGGTGGAACTTTACTTGCAACGCATCCAGCTGCTGGATGGCAAGCTGGGTGCATATGTGACTGTAATGGCAGAACAGGCGATCGCGGATGCTCGCGCTAAAAGCGAGATTGTAACTCAAAACTCCTCCGATTTTTCCGGAACGGTACTGCCACCTTTCTTTGGGGTGCCGATCGGGATTAAAGATATGATACCGGTTGCAGGTGTACCTTGCAGCTACGGGGTACGAGCATTAATGGACGAAAAACCAGCAAGCTACGATTGGGGAATAGTCACGCGCCTGCGTCAAGCAGGATTTATTATTCTGGGGAAAACGGCGACTTCTCAAGTGGGGACCCTACCTTTTACTGAACCCCCAGGCTTCCCTCCGACTCGCAATCCCTGGCATGCTGATTATACTTCCGGTGGCTCCAGTGGTGGCTCGGCGACAGCGGTTGCCGCTGGACTTTGCCCGATCGCCCATGGTTCTGATGGCGGTGGTTCCATTCGCATTCCCGCTGCTTGCTGTGGTTTAGTAGGTTTGAAACCCTCTCGCGGTCGGGTTTCTCATGCACCTGTGGGGGATAGTCTCAGCGGTATTGCCATCGCCGGTCCGATCGCCCGCACTGTTGCTGATGCGGCAGCGATGCTAGATGCGATCGCGGGCTACGTGACTGGGGACCCCTATTGGTTACCCGATCCGGAAATTGCTTTCGCCGAAGCTGCCCGTTCGACCGTAGGATCTTTGCGCATTGCCTTTAGCACTACTATACCACCTATCGGGGAGGCATCTAGTGACTACTCCCAGGCAGTCTTGTCAACTGCCAGACTGCTGGCAGATATGGGTCACGCGGTTACAATGGATTGTCCTGATTTTAGTGAATTGATTGCTCCTTTTACTAGGGTTTGGCAGTCTGCGATTGCTGCTGCCAGTATTCCCGGGGAATGGCTAGACGATCCGGTTAATTGTTGGCTGTTGGAACAAACTTGTGATGCTGGAGAGTACCTACAAGCCGTATCGAAGATGCAGTCTGTCGCCCGATCGATCGTAGCTTTTTTCTCAGATGTGGATGTGTTGGTGTTACCCGTGTATCTGCATTCGCCGATTAAAATTGGCGAGTGGGGGGCCTTCAGTCCCGAAGAAATTATCCAACGGGTAATTAATTGGATCGCCCCCTGTCCCCCCTTTAATGCTACTGGACAACCTGCTATCACTATTCCCGTTGATTTGGACTCCAATGGTTTACCCATTGGAGTCCAGTTAGTGGGACGCCCTGCTGCGGAAACTACTATTATCTCTTTGGCAGCCCAAATTGAAGCTGCTCAACCTTGGCCAGATCGCCCAAGTTCGCAAAAGGTTTCGTAGTAAAGACTAAAGTCTTTACTTGCTTGCTCATCTAATTATATCAGATCCGTCAATCACGACCACAGTAAAAAGGGGATATGTGCAATTACCCGGATTTGATATCAAGGGTTCAATCACGCCTAAACCTCATTCTCTTGCCACCTGTTCGGCTAAAGAATGAGGTTTATTTATTTCCTGGAGTGACTTCCTCATTCCACCGACTACGAAAGTCATTCGGTGGCGGCAAAAGCTTACTCCTTGGCGGACGTAAGCATCGCCTTGGCCGGAGTAAATTTCTCACCTCATGCCATTTTGGGGTAAATCGGCAATTTTGGCCAATTTTGGCTAATTTTGGTTTTGAGGTTCTATAGGTAGCAACTTAGGCGATCTTAACAAACTCAAGTTGCCACCTATAAAAATTTTTACGTCCCAGACAGCCATTTTTGGTAAATTTCTCACCTCATGCCATTTTGGGGTAAATCGGCAATTTTGGCCAATTTTGGCTAATTTTGGTTTTGAGGTTCTATAGGTAGCAACTTAGGCGATCTAGACTGGCTATCTCCTCTCCTCGAGGGAGATCATATCTTAATCGACAGTTTTCACCAACAACCCACGAGTTATGGGGCGCGATCAAAACCCGTTGGTAGGAAGCCTCCCCGCCCGAAGCCGTGGGAACGTGATCGGGCTACCAACGGGTTTTGACCACACCCCTCGGGAGATTGCGCTCGGGGGACTCCGCTAATGTTCCCTACAATAGCGGTCAAGGAGCCCCCCAGGGCCTCACAACGGCGTTACCGTAACTAAACAAAATCAGAAGCATCAATTTGCCCAGGATCGATTCCCGACAAAATTGCCAACACTTCCCCAGAAGCCTTAATGGAAGTCGAATTGCCCTGAGAGGCAATTGTTAAATCATCAAAACTCAAGCCTCCTCCTAACCGGATAGAGTCCGTGCCATTCTCAAAGTCGTCGATGGTATCCCAGCCTATGCCCCGGGCCAAGACAAAAGTATCACTGCCCTCATTGCCATAAAGCATGTCGCGTCCCTTACCCCCATTGAGGAGATCGTTTCCAGCTCCGCCATGGAGGGTATCATTACCGCTGTCCCCGTTTAGGCTGTCGTTGCCCCCGTGTCCGTAAAGCCCGTCGTTTCCATTACCCCCTGAGAGGGGATCGTTTCCTGCTCCCCCTTGAAGGTAGTCATTGCTCCCCAGGGTAAGGCTGTATAGCAGCGCTTGGTTGTTTCCAGAACGCTGAATCAGAATATCGTCGTTTTGCCCATCGCCATCATAATCGGCAATATGCAGTTGCCCGCTTTGACCGTCAACCTGAAGCGCTGAGGGGAGCCGATATTGGGTATCCCAGAACAATACCCGACTGGTGGGGGATCCGGCAGATTCAAGTTGAACCAGAATCTCATCGAAGCCATCACCATCTAAATCTTCTACATACAAATTGGTCAAGTCGCCCTTTTTTTGACGGTATATATTGCTTTTACCGTCTCCATTATAGTCGCCGATGTACAAATTGGTCAAGTCGCCCTTGAAAAGGTAACCCTGAATGAGGGTTCGGGTGATAAAAAAGTTAAAGTTGACGTTGTCTTGGAATAAGAATATTTCAGCAGTCCTTATGTCATCGTCGTCCCATTCGCCCTTTTCTTGACGGAATATATCGCTTTGACCGTCCCCATTAAAGTCGCCGATGTACAAATTGGTCAAGTCGCCCCTGAGATTTAAACCCTCATACAGGGTGATGCGGTTAAAGTTGCCGTTGCCTTGGGATAAGAGTATTTCAGCAGTCCTACTTTTATCCTCGGCCCAATGGCCCTTTTCTTGACGGAGTATATCGCTTTTACCGTCCCCATTAAAGTCGCCGATGTACAAATTGGTCAAGTCGCCCTTGAGAGCGAAATTCTCATCCAGGCGGATGAGTTGAAAGTTGCCGTCGCCTTGGGATAAGAGTACATTAGCAGTGTTTATGTCATCGTCGTCCCATTCGCCCTTTTCTTGACGGAGTATATCGCTTTTACCGTCCCCATTAAAGTCGGCGATGTACAAATTGGTATGGTCGCCCTTGAGAGCGAAATTCTCATCCAGGGTGATGCGGGTAAAGTTGCCGTCGCCTTGGGATAAGAGTACTTCAGCACTCCTAGTTAGATCGTCGGCCCAATGGCCCTTTTCTTGACGGAGTATATCGCTTTTACCGTCCCCATTAAAGTCGCCGATGTACAAATTGGTATGGTCGCCCTTGAGAGCGAAATTCTCATCCAGGGTGATGGAGTCGGAAGGCGATACTGCAATATTAAATTCATCTTCTACCTTGCCTCCCGCCTCATCCGATGCAGTTACTGTCACGGTAAAAGTGCCCTCAGTAGTGGGGGTGCCGCCGATCTCCCCGCTAGTGGAGTTAATGGTTAAACCGTCTGGCAAACCATTGGCGCTGTAGCTAGTAATGTTGTTGTTGATGTCGCCGAAGTTCCCGCTTACATTGAGATTGAAGTTATTACCGTAAGTAGCATCTACGTCACCGGAAGTAGCATATACGTCGGGAATTTGAGTTTCCACATAGGGAGGGTTTTCCAATTCTTTTTCTGCTGACAAAGCGTTGATACTGTTGGGGATCGTACCGCTCAGGGAGTTGTTGTTCAAGTAGAGGTATTGCAAATTGCTGAGGGAGCCTAACTCAGAGGCGATCGTACCGCTCAGGGAGTTGTTGTACAGGTCGAGGATTTGCAAATTGCTGAGGGAACCTAACTCAGAGGCGATCGTACCGCTCATGGAGTTGTTGTACAGGTCGAGGATTTGCAAATTGCTGAGGGAACCTAACTCAGAGGGGATCGTACCGCTCATGGAGTTGTTCTTCAGCTTGATTTCCGTCACCCGATCGCCCTCTACCGACACCCCATACCAGCCATTAACAACATCAGCAGAGGGGGGAGTTTGGCTGCTGAAATCCCAGCCTGTCTTGTTCTTCCAATTCTCCCCATCAGTTCTGTTATAGAGAGCCTGAAGGGCTGCATAATCATTTGCATTGAGAGGCGGGGAAACATCAATATTAAATTCATCTTCTACCACGCCTCCCGCCGTATCCTCAACCGTTACCGTCACGGCAAAACTGCCTGAAGTAGTAGGGGTGCCGCTGATCTCCCCACTACTGGAGTTAATGATTAAACCGTCTGGCAAACCCTCGGCGCTGTAGCTATCAATGTCCTCGTTCATGTCGCCGAAGTTCTCACTTACATTGAGGTTGAATTCCTCACCGGAAACAATCTCGACGTCGGAAATTGGAGTTACCACATAGGGAGGGGGAGGCAATACCTCAATCTCAAATTTATCTTATACGGGGCCTACTGCTCATGCTAGTAGCATTTGCTACTAGCATGAAAGCAACATCGAAGGCAGCACCGGTCTTTCTATGTCTATCTGCCGATTCTGACGCTGCCGGGGCACCTCTTCCATCTTATTATTAAAATCCCCCTTCCACGACCAAATCCACAATCAGCTTCACCTCATGGAGACATTCAAAATAGGCCAACTCCGGCTGATAGCCAGCGGCCACTAGGGTTTCAAAGCCTGCCTTGATTAAAGCAGTCAAGCCGCCCCAAAGGACCGCCTGTTCCCCAAACAAATCTGTTTTCGTCCACTCCGGGATATTACCGCCCCAGTCTCCCGGCCAGTAGTCATATTCACGATCTCTTCCAGTCGCTGGATACTTTTGAGCCGCACCCATCACTTGACGGGACAAAATGTCGATGTCTAAAGGGCAGTACGAGTACTGTACCCTTTAGACATCGAAGCCGACTCTGGGCTTTCTCCCTAAATGGCGTTGATAGAAATATTTGATCCGGGAATGACGAAGTCATTTTAGGGAGTGAGGAAGTCATTCCCGAGAAAAATCAGTTATTTCCAGAACTAACTATTTATTTCCTGGAGTGACTTCCTCATTCCACCGACTACGAAAGTCATTCGGTGGCGGCAAAAGCTTACTCCTTGGCGGACGTAAGCATCGCCTTGGCCGGAGTAAGCGCCGCTTTGGCCGGAGTAAGCACCGCTTTGGCGGGGGTAAGCACCTCTTTGGCGGGGGTAAAATAACGAGGTGAAGATGCTGGCCACTGGGAGAACAACGGCGTTACCATAACTAAACAAAATCAGGAGCACCAATAAGCCCAGGATCAATTCCCGACAAAATTGCCAACGCTTCCCCAGAAGCCGCGACCTTAATGAAAGTCGAATTGCAAAGAACTACAAAAAGGTGCCCGCATCTTGAGGCCTCTCCACAGGACCCCTAACCACCGGTCCTCAACCAGCTAAACATAGCCCGCAAGTCCTTACCCACCTCTTCTATAAGGTGTTCCGCTTCCTGACGGCGCATAGAGGTAAAACCGGGTTTTCCAGCTTGATTTTCCAGAACGAACTCCCGGGCGAACTGGCCAGATTGAATTTCCGAGAGAATCTTGCGCATTTCCGCGCGAGTTTCATCAGTAACGATGCGGGGGCCGCGAGTGTAATCTCCATACTCAGCCGTATTAGAGATACTATCGCGCATCTTGGCCAATCCCCCTTCCACGACCAAATCCACAATCAGCTTCACCTCATGGAGACATTCAAAATAGGCCAACTCCGGCTGATAGCCAGCGGCCACTAGGGTTTCAAAGCCTGCCTTGATTAAAGCACTCAAGCCGCCGCAAAGGACCGCCTGTTCCCCAAACAAATCTGTTTCCGTTTCTTCGCGGAAAGTCGTTTCCAGGATGCCGCCGCGAGTGCCGCCGATGCCCTTAGCATAGGCCATAGCCATATCCCGTGCTTGTCCCGTGGCATCCTGATAAACAGCAAACAGACAGGGAACCCCTTCACCCTGTTCGTAGGTGCGGCGCACCAGATGACCGGGGCCCTTCGGTGCCACCATGATTACATCCACCGAGGGTGGGGGAACCACCTGACCAAAATGAATATTAAACCCGTGGGCAAAGGCCAGGGTCTTACCTGCCGTCAGATGGGGGGAAATTTCGTTAGTATAGACTGTCTTTTGCACCTCATCGGGCAACAGGATCGTCATCAAGTCAGCTGCTGCCGCCGCCTCGGCCACTGCCAGGACTTTTAAGCCTGCTGCTTCCGCCTTGGCCTGAGATTTACTACCCGGATATAGTCCCACCATGACATCCATCCCACTGTCTTTCAGATTCAGGGCATGGGCATGTCCTTGGGAACCATAACCAATTATGGCAATTTTTTTCTTAGCTAACAAGTCCAAGTTAGCATCAGCATCATAGTACATACGAGCCATAGGCCCATCTCCTGAGATTTGACTTTCTCTTAATTTTGTGGCAGCTAATGATTGTAGCAAAATAAGGGATAACCTCAAAAGACCCAAAACCAATGACTGACAGTCAACAGCTGTATGAAGGCAAAGCCAAGATCCTATATAGGACCGAGGATCCAGAGATTCTCCTGGCCTACTTTAAGGACGACGCCACCGCCTTTAACGCCCAAAAGCGGGGGACTATCGCCGGTAAAGGAGAAATCAACTGCGGCATTTCCAGCCAGCTATTCAGTCTGCTAGCAGCCCAAGGCATCCAGACTCATTATCTAGACAGGCCGACCCCCAACTCAATGCGCATCCGCGCCTTGCAAATCCTGCCAGTAGAAGTAATCCTGCGCAACATAGCAGCTGGCAGCCTCTGCAAGCAGACAGGATTACCTTTGGGGATGAAGCTTGACCAGCCCCTGGTAGAATACTGCTATAAAAACGATGCCTTGGGAGACCCGTTGTTGACGCGCGATCGGCTATTATTGCTGGAACTGGCAACACCAGATCAATTAGAGGAGATCCGTCGGTTATCATTGCAGATCAATTCATACCTGTCAAAATTTTTCGCCTCGTGCGGTCTAACTCTAGTAGACTTCAAACTAGAATTTGGTCTAGATAAACAGCAGCAATTGCTGTTGGCAGATGAAATCAGCCCTGACACCTGTCGTTTGTGGGATAATAGCACCACAGACCCGAACCAGCGAGTAATGGATAAAGACCGGTTCCGCCAGGATTTGCCAAATGTAGAGGCAGCATATCAGCAGGTTCTCCAAAGAGTTTTGGCTACCACACAGGCTCCCGGAACCCCCCGCTGCGCTACCCCGTTCGAGGGAGATGCTGGAGTAAAGTGAGGCAGTAAAATGACTTGAGTCGTCAGACTATCAAATGCGGTGTGGGTATAAACGTGAAAAGAATGCGCTTTTCTTCCTTATTATTAGCAATAGTTACTGCCTCAGCTACAGTAGGGTACGGTGGCGTAAACTCCGACGCCTGGGGACAAACCCCCGAGCAAGATTTAACTGTCAAGGTTCGTAGTAAGCACTTTAGTGCTTCCAAGGTTCGTAGTAAGCACTTTAGTGCTTCCGACCGTTTCGATGTCTCCGGAGAGCTTGATGTCCCCCGGACGCACGGCGAAACCCGGGGGACATCATACTCGCACTACTCCGAAGACATTGAGGCCAAAGCATTGTTGTCGTTCCCAGGCGGGAAAGTGGGGCAAAGACCTGCTGAAGGACAGGCAGAACCGCGAGTCCTAGTGGCAGAATTAGCAGTACGGGGGGTACAAGGAGAACTGGAAGATGAAGTATACCAGGTAATTAGCACTCGACCGGGACGGACCACCACCCGCAGCCAGCTGCAAGCAGATATTAACGCCATCTTTGCTACAGGATTTTTTGCCAACGTGCAAGCAATACCGACAGATACCCCCTTGGGAGTGCGGGTGACTTTTGTAGTGCAACCTAACCCAGTCCTCAGACAAGTACGAGTGGTCGCAAATCAAGGTGAAGTGCCGTCGGTGCTGGGACCGGGGGTGGTTTCCGAGATTTTTAGCTCCCAATACGATTCGATATTGAATCTGCGGCAGCTTCAGGAAGGGATCGAAAGCTTAAACCAAAGATATCAAGACCGGGGTTATGTCTTAGCTCAGGTAATTGGCTCTCCCCAGGTGGCAGATGATGGTACAGTCACCCTGATCGTAACGGAAGGGGTGATAGAAGATATCCAAATCCGTTTCCTGAACCGAGATGGAGAAGCTACTGATGAAGAGGGCCAACCGATCGCGGGCAAGACGCGGGAATTTATTATCACCCGGGAGTTGCAACTAGAGCCGGGAAAACTGTTTAATAGCGAGCGGGTGGAGGCGGAGTTACAGCGGGTGTTTGGTTTAGGGATTTTTGAAGATGTGTTTATCGAATTAAATCCCGGAGTTGACCCCTCCAAGGTAGTGGTGGTGCTGAACGTGCAGGAGAGGAATACAGGATCGATCGCGGCAGGTGCGGGGATTAGTTCTGCTAGCGGGTTGTTTGGTTCGGTCAGCTATCAGGAGAACAACCTGGGGGGCAATAACCAGACCCTGCGGGCCGAGACCCAGGTAGGCACCCGGGAGTTGCTGTTCGACCTCAGCTTTACAGACCCCTGGATCGCAGGAGACCCACAGCGCACCTCTTATACGGCAAATCTGTTCCGACGCCAGTCCATATCCCTGGTGTTTGATGGGGAGAAAAATGAGATCGAACTGGATAATGGCGATCGCCCCCGGGTGCTGCGGTTAGGAGGAGGAATCAGCTTTACCCGTCCCCTGGGTCCCGATCCCCTTAACTCTGAGTGGCGCGGATCCTTAGGGTTGCAGTATCAACGGGTTTCCATTCGCGATCGGGACGGAGATCTAGAGCCCGAAAGCGAAGACGGGGAACTCTTATCCTTCAGCGAGGATGGCAAGGATGACCTGGTGCTGCTGCAATTGGGGGTGGTGCGCGATCGGCGCAATGACAATATTCGGCCCACTAGCGGTTCTCTGACCAGATTGAGCATGGAACAGTCAGTCCCGATAGGCTTGGGCAATATCTTTCTTAATCGCCTCCGGGCTAGCCATAGCTACTACATCCCCGTTAAGATTACCAACTTCACCGAAGGACCCCAAGCCCTAGCTTTTAACTTCCAAGCTGGAGCCGCCATCGGGGATTTACCCCCCTACGAAGCCTTTGTTCTGGGGGTAGTAATTCGGTGCGGGGCTTTGCAGAAGGGGATTTGGGCAGCGGTCGCTATTTTATCCAAGGCACAGCCGAATATCGCTTTCCCATCTTCTCCGTCGTCGGTGGGGCCCTGTTCTTGGATGTGGGCAGCAACCTGGGCTCTGGCGGTAACGTTCCGGGGGAACCATCAGAGATTCGAGACCTGCCAGGTACTGGTGCTGGCATCGGTCTCGGGGTGCGCATTCAATCTCCTTTAGGACCAATTCGGGTAGACTTTGGCTTCAGTACCGACGGAGAGAGCCGCTTCCACTTTGGCATCGGAGAAAGATTCTGACAATGGTGAATTGAGAATGGTGAATGAGTGTAGTCAAAACCCGTTGGTAGGAGGTTGGGCGCTTGTTGGGGGAACTTGAAGGCTTGGGGTTAGAAGATTGGGCCGTCTCCGGTAACCTAGTTTCGGGGTTTATCCTGATAGAGGCGCTCCACGAACTCCCTAACCTGAGCAGCTTGAGGTTTGTCCGACCCGCTTACAGGGAGATGAACGACGCCGAGTTAATCAGCAATGCCACTGTGGGGAAAGTCACCGACCAAGGGGCTCTGGCCATGAGAGCCGATGAGGCACGGAGACGGGGTAATGTTGATGGCACTGGCATCACCGTAGGGGTAATATCAGACAGCTATAATACTTCCAAGAGCCGCATCAAGGCATCAGACGATATTGCGAGCGGCGACTTGCCAGCAGGAGGGGTTAATGTTCTCAAGAATAGCAGTAGTCCTGGTACGGATGAAGGGCGTGCCATGCTGCAGCTAGTTCACGACATTGCACCAGGTGCTGACTTAGCTTTCTACACAGAGGAGGGCGGCCAATCCGCAATGGTCAAAGCCATCAGGGCTCTGGCCGGCGCAGGTGCAGATGTGATAGTAGATGATGTGACCTACTATGCAGAACCGATGTTCCAAGATGGTCCGATCGCTCAAGCGGTAAATGAAGTCGTGGCCAGAGACATCGCCTACTTTTCCTCCGCTGGGAACAGCGCTCGGAAAAGCTATGATAGCGCTTTTAAAGACAGTGGCAGTTCTCAGACTATGAATGTTGGTGGGGGGGATCGAAAACTTATAAGTTGCACGACTTCTCAGGAAATGGAGATTTTACCCAAAGGATTACCATTCCAGGGTGTGGTCAAAAGTAGTTGATAGCTGGGTGCGCGCTCCGGGAACCCGGAGAAACACTGAAGTGTTTACTACGAACCTATCAGCACTCGCTGGAACTTGGATCCTGGGTGAGGGGGTGTGGTCAAAAGCAGTTGATATCCTGGCCAAAAGGATTCGCTACGCGAACGACCCTGACAGATTATCGTAGCGTGCGTAATCCTAAGAATGCGTGTTACGTGTATTTTTTATAAGACAAATCCGGGCCGTAGCCGCTTATCAACCGGTGAAATCGTCATAATTTTACCCTCGTTCCCACGGCGAAGCCTGGGAATGCGCGACAAACCCAACTGGTTTTGACGGATGTGGTCAAAAACAGTTGGTACGGGGAGACCCTCGCGGGGTGCAGGGCGAAGTATTCGGAGGGGACATTGTTACTTTATGTCCCTCCGAATGCTTCGCCCCGACAGATGGGCCCATAAACAATCAACGGGTTTTGACCACACCCGGTTTTGACCGCACTCCTTCCAAAGAGGTGTAGTTATAGATTGGAGAATCAATGCTTATCAACCAGTAAAATAGTCATAATTTTACCTTTTTAATAGTCAATTTTCCTTTGGGCTTGTCTAAAACCTTGATTTCACGGGGAGTTACTTCAGAAAAATCTGTAGATTTTTTGTTGCACATTTGGGGGATGATGGAAAAATCTGGTGTGGGACTGCATACTGGCGTCTTCACTAAGGTCAGGGTGCTACCAGCAGCAGTAGGAGAGGGGCGCTATTTTGTGCGGGTTGACCTGCCTGGAGCACCGGTAATACCTGCCCGGGTAGAGGCAGTAGTTTCCACAGGCCTGTCTACTGAACTGGGATGGAAAGATGCGCGCGTGCGGACAGTAGAACATCTCTTAGCAGCACTGGTAGCCCTGGGCGTGCATGATGCCCGGATTGAGATTGACGGTCCAGAACTGCCCCTATTGGATGGTTCCGCAGCTGAATGGGTAGAGGCGCTTGGCGCGTTCCCAGGCCTCCCCAGGGAACGAGTAGGTTCCCTGGCAGAACCCTGGGCAGTCCAACGAAAGGCCCCCATTGCCAAAATCACAGAACCAGTTTGGGTGCAGCGGGGTGACGCCTTTGTCTGTGCCATGCCAGCTAGCAAAACTCGTTTCACCTATGGAATTGACTTCTCACTGCCAGCCATTGGCAATCAGTGGCACAGCTGGGAACCAGTCTCAGAGGACTTTGCTACCGAAATTGCACCGGCGAGGACTTTTGGTTTGGCAGATCGAATCCAGCAGCTGCGCGATCGGGGCTTAATCAAAGGTGGTACTCTGGATAATGCTTTAGTTTGTGGTGCCGACGGGTGGCTGAATCCGCCGTTGCGATTTGCCAATGAACCGGTGCGTCATAAACTATTAGACTTAATAGGGGATATGAGTTTGCTGGGAACCATTCCGGTGGCTCATTACCTGGCCTACAAAGCCAGCCATCAGCTGCATGTCCAACTTGCCAAAAAAATCGCGCAGCGTTGCGAGGCACGAAGCAATCCCAGTCTAATTAATTAGGCGGAACATCGCAAATCAAAATCTACTTATGTCCACATTAACCGAAGTTAATACATCCGATTCTGTGAATAATGGGTCACCAGAGAGTCCTGATGCCAAAGAAAAAAGCGTTATCACTACCGAAGAGATTACCAAACTCCTGCCCCACCGCTATCCTTTTTTGCTGGTAGACCGGATTATTCAATATGTACCGGGCCAAAAGGCTGTAGGGATTAAAAATGTTACCTGTAATGAACCCCATTTCCAGGGACATTTCCCAGAACGTCCAATCATGCCGGGAGTGCTGATTGTCGAAGCAATGGCCCAAGTAGGGGGCGTCTTACTGACTCAGCTTCCAGATTGTCCTGGAGGACTATCTATGTTAACTGGTATCGATAAAGCTAAGTTCCGGCGTCCGGTGGTGCCTGGGGACCAATTAGTTATAACGGCTCAATTACTGAATGTCAAGCGCCGTCGTTTCGGCAAAATGCAATGTCTGGCCCAAGTAGATGGTCGACGGGTGGCAGAAGGTGAATTGATGTTTTCGATCGCGTAGCGCTGCGCGCTACGCGATCGTGGATTTGGAAAATACGCGATCGTTCATTGCTAATTGTTCCATTGTATAGTTCATTCTGATTAGCAATTAGCAATGGGAATATGGCCACACTGATTCATCCAACTGCTGCGATCCATCCTGGTGCTAAACTGCATCCAACGGTGCAGGTGGCACCTTATGCTGTGATTGGAGAACATGCTGTAATTGGGGCTGGAACGAGGATCGGGGCCCATGTAACGATCGATGGTTGGACGGAAATTGGAGAAGGTAACAAAATATTTCCGGGGGCGGCTATTGGTTTAGAACCCCAAGACCTGAAATATGATGGGTCTCTCAGCTTGGTGAAAATTGGCGATCGCAACCGCATCCGCGAATACGTGACGATTAACCGGGCGACTCGGGCTGGGGAAATGACGGTAATTGGTAATGGCAATTTGCTGATGGCTTACGTCCACGTGGCCCATAATTGCGCGATCGCCGATGAGGTGGCGATCGCCAATTCCGTGGCCTTGGCAGGTCATGTAAAAATTGAGTCGCGGGCGCGCATTGGTGGCATGTTGGGGATTCATCAATTCGTGCATATTGGCAGGATGGCAATGGTGGGGGGATGAGTCGGATCGATCGGGATGTGCCACCCTATATGCTAGTGGAGGGGAATCCTTCCCGGGTGCGATCGCTGAATCTGGTGGGACTGAAACGGGCATGTGTGACTGCGGAAGAGTTGGGCCTGCTGAAAAAAGCCTTTGGAATTCTCTATCGTTCTGGTCTCACTTTGCGTCAAGCCCTAGAACAGCTAGAATTGCTACCAGATAGCGAACAATTACAACACCTGCGCCAGTTCATGCGATCGTCTCTTACTGAAGGCCGTCGCGGTCCCATTCCCGGAAAAAGATAAGGACTAAAGTCCTGACTACAAACATGAGGATATTTATCAGTACAGGAGAGGTGTCCGGGGATCTGCAAGGGGCGCTGTTGATAGAGGCGCTGAAACTCGCTGTGGCAGCAGAGTACAGACTGGAGATTATCGCGCTGGGGGGCGATCGCATGGCCTCTGCGGGGGCCCAGCTGTTAGGTAACACGACGGCCATTGGTTCTGTGGGCATTTGGAATCTCTGCCCTATGTTTTGCCGACGTTTCTGCTACAGCAGAAAGCTAAGCAATACCTGCGCCAAAATCCTCCCGATCTAGTGGTGTTGCTTGACTATCCTGGGCCTAATCTCAGTATTGGTGCTTTCTGTCGTCGCTATCTGCCCCAATTACCCATAGTTTACTACATTGCGCCTCAGACTTGGGTATGGTCTGCACACGGCTACGCCTACCGGAAAACTGCGCAAATTGTTAAAATTACCGACTTACTATTAGCTGTTTTCCCAGAAGAAGGGCGTTATTTTGCCGAACATGGGGCCAAGGTGACTTGGGTGGGTCATCCTTTAATAGATAGAATGGAAACATTTCCGTCTCGCAGTCAGGCCCGGACTGCTTTGGGAATTGACCCTGGAAAAAAGGCGATCGCCCTCATTCCTGCTTCCCGCCGCCAAGAGTTAAAATATTTGATGCCCGCGATCTTCGCTGCTGCTAAAATTATCCAGTCTCAACTTCCCGATGTTCATTTTTGGATTCCTCTGTCTAGAGAAGAATTTAGAGAACCCATTCAACGGGCGATCGGCCATTACGGTCTTCAGGCTACGATTAGCAGTCAGACTGAAGAAGTATTGGCAGCAGCTGACTTGGCAATTACGAAGTCCGGTACTGTTAATTTAGAAATTGCTCTCTTGGATGTCCCCCAGGTAGTTATTTACCGCGTTAGTCCGATAACAGCTTTTATTGCTCGCAAATTGCTAAAATTTTCCATTCCTTTTATGTCCCCGCCTAACTTGGTGGATATGAAGCAAATTGTGCCAGAATTTCTCCAAGAGGAAGCTACTCCAGAGGCGATCGTTTCGGCAGGAATGGACTTGCTAGCTAACCCAGTCCGACAGCAAATGCTAGCAGACTATCAGCAAATGCGCCAGTCTTTGGGAGAACCGGGAGTGGCCGATCGGACGGCGATCGCCATCCTCGGACTGCTGTGATAATTTGCCATCTCTAAGTAGGTGTGCATTAGTAAACTGCTGAATGTAAAGTTTTGTAAAGTGGGAGGGGGGTTCCAAGGCAGAGCCTCGGAACCAAGGGGTGCATCCCACTTTCGCAAGGGCGAAGCCTGAGGAGAGTCTATCTGTAAACTTATGTCATAATTTGCGCAAGAATGCCAGTCGCCCCTCCTTCTTCTTTGCAAATCTGCGGTGTACCCGAATTGACTTATTCTTGGCAAAAGTAAGCTTAATGTCAGAGAGAATTGACTTATTCTCGCCAAGACTAAGCCTATTGGGGGCGAAAATAGACTTATTCTAGGTCGGAATGGATCTATTCTGGATCGGAATAGACTTATTCTCGGTCGGAATAGACTTATTCTCGGTCGGAATAGACTTATTCTCGGTCGGAATGGACTTATTCTTCACCCCCAACCCCCAACCTGCCTTGGCCAGCGCATCCTCGGAGAGCAGTTGCGACATGCTATGTGGGGTTGTTCTGCAATAGTGGGGGCCTAAGGGTTGCGGTTTATTTTATCGCTCTTGTGGCTATTGTAGCGCTCCTCCAGCCCGATCTACTTATGAGGCGTGAGCGCAGCATCCGAGACAACGAACCACCGGTAAGTAGGCAAAGGTTTACAGACTTGTAGGATTTGTGGATACCTGAAGCTTCTGTAAAATGCGAGGGAGTACCGGTGGTTTGGGTATCAGTTCCTGGGTGCGGCTCATTTGTAGTTGATAGAGTAGAGCAGGGTGCATCTCACTTTTGTAATGTAGCCCTTAAGGCGGGTATGGAACGTGTAGCCGGGCCCATCGTTCCCACGGCTCTGCCGCCGTCTGGAGCATGCTCTTGTCCTGAAGGACATGCGCTGCGCGCCACATCGCGCAGCGTGGCGGCAGCCATGCGCAGCGCCATCTGCATGCTCCAGACCGCGGCCTGGTGGGAACGGGTTCGGGCGGCGAGGCAAATATGCGGTGTACCCGTTAAAATGACTCTATCCCTCTCCCAGAAAGAGGTTCAGCTATGTTTACATTCCAACTTCACAAACTGCGAACTGGTACGTACATTTACCGTTCCGGAAAAATCGGAAACTGATAACTAGCACCTATTGGGCCTGGTACGTGCTTATTATCTCTTATGCGATCGCCTTTAGGAGAGTTCTCCATCATTTGACAAATTTTTCATCGGATAAAACCGTTTCGTTTCTGGAGAATATTGCCACGCCACCCCCTTTGGATCTAGGTTGCAACTCCATTCATCAAAATTGGCATTTAGTTTTCTCTTGCTGACCGTGCTGGAATGAACCTGCAACCGCTTTGCTAACTGAGATTGATTCAGGGGTAACTTGGCAATTTCCTGATTTTTATCCCGGATCTCTTCACCAGAATCTTTGGGCCGATCTCTGTTAACAGATACAGCAGGATTGTCCTTTAACTGCCGTCGAATTTCTGTTGATTTGGGCAGTGGTTTTTCTAAAGGTTCTTGGGCGACCACGTTAACATCGATCGCGCTGGCCGCTCTCGCCGTGGTAAATAAATATAAGATCCCTCCCTGTTGATTCACCTCTAATTCTGCCGCAAATTCTTGGGCACGCTGTTCCAGATAAGTCGCTGCTGCTTGGGCAGAAATATTGGCTTTCATTGCTAAATCTAACGCTGTGATATAACCATTATTTTCCTGGATTAACTGATAAAATAATTCTTTTAAGTACGCTTGTTGGCTTTGCTTTCTTTGCTGGTAAAAAGTCCATATTGTCCAGGCTCCGATCGCCATTACTCCCAACTCGATCGTCCGCCATGCTGTCGCGATCGTCCCTAAGACCATTACTATCAATATCAGCATTACTAGATAAAATTGCGGGGTTTTGGCAATGGCTTCGTTTTCTTTATTCATGCATTCCTTTTACTCCTATTAAGTCTCGTTACCCCCCCAGAGGGTTCAAACCCCCGCGTTCCCAAGAGTCGCCAGTGGGAACTTGGTATGAGTCGGTTAAAACCGACAACAATATTCTCTCATTGGCAGGGAGACCCTGTCAATGGGACAGAGGCTCCCGCCTCGGAGTCAATTTCACTCACCGCCAGTCGTTTATTGAGACCTGGAGGCAGAGCCTCAACCCGGTCACTAGAGAGTTTGTCAGTGTAGACTAGCTAAAATCTTATCATCTCAAATATTATGACACGGAATAATTCCCGCGATCGAGCCTTGAAAACCCTACGACTTGCGATCCTGATTAGCTTGCTGGTCATTACTCCTTTAGGCTTTGCGAGCAAATTGTACCGAGGACCGCTGGACCTGTGGTTCAATAACTATGCTGGCGGTCTCCTCTACGAAATATTTTGGATACTGTTAATTGTGCTGTTCTGGCCCAAAGCCTCACCCTTGCGGGTCTCCCTAGGCGTCTTTCTGGTAACATGCTTCCTAGAATGTCTCCAACTCTGGCACCCGCCCTTTTTAGAAGCAATTAGATCCACCTTTATGGGTCGGGCCCTGCTGGGTACCACCCTCGTTCCCAGGCTCTGCCTGGGAACGCAAGGTGGGACTTTCCTTACTACATTATCGGATGTACTCTCGGTTGGCTGTGGCTACTGTACGTGAAAAGACAAGTAAGACGCAAGATTTTAGGTTAAGGGATTTGATTTAGATCGATCTGTTTCTTCTCGATCGTCCCATCACCCCTACCAGTAGCGCCGAATAGATCGTACTTGATGGATAACTCACCCTCATCCGTTTCCTTTACCCGGACAATGCCGAAATTATTCCGCCGACAAAGATATAATTTCTGGAACTGGTAAGGAACATTTCCGGGTAATGTGCCCAGATTACCACGTTCTTTTACCAGCATTTCTAAAATACGACGGGCAAATTTATTGATAGTAGCATGGGTAATGGGGCTAGAAGTGAGCTGGAACACTCGGGCGGCAGGAAAGTCCGGATGGGAAACCTTAAAAGCTGCACCCAGGTGAACGTCGCCGCTGAGAAAAATTACTGGGCGCTGAGTTTCCTGGGAAAATTGAAATACTGTGCCCAGGAGTTTATTTCTCTCCTCCCAATGGGCTTCATGTTCCCAATTATCCCGCATATCGTCAGTCACCATCATATATGGAATATCAAATTGATTGATAATAAAACTGTTTAAGTGAACTACTGGCGTCGGTGAGACGATAAACAAAACGCGGGAGTCCCCCTGATACTGGCGTGAGATCCAATGAGTCAAGCGTTCCCACTGCTGTTCTCCAAGATCCGCAATGAGTCCCGATTGAAATCCCGATGTCCTCTCATGTCCAGCACGTAGAACGCACTGCACCCGCAGTTAAATTCATAGTCAAATTGCTCTATAGTATCATCAGTAGGAGGATTGTGGGAATGTTCGTATTCATAATAAACTTGCTTGGCTGCTTGGAACATCTCCTGAGTAAGTGCCAGGTGATATTCTCTTTCTTCCTCATTTAAGGTCGCATCCACCTGGGCTACCAGTTCCTTCTCGGTAAAGGAACCCCAACCATCCATAATCTCATGATCGTCCCAGATCATGTAACAGGGAAAACTGCGCAAAACTCGGCGCACGGGCAGCACTCCCCAGTAGCCCCGGAAGAGGTCCCGATACCAATAAATCATATCATAGCGATTGGGCATCTGGTCTTTCACTTGCCGCAACCAACTCCAGACATTTAACTGTAAATTTCCATCTACATACATCTGATCGCCAGCGCCGATAATGAAACGGGCCTGCACGTCTGATAGTTCTTGGTAAAACAGATCCCACATTTCCATGTTGACTAATTTCCGCCCATCATAGGGCATGTGGCAACTGTAAAGCCCGAAGTTGAATTCATTGGTATGTTCGGGAAATGTCTGCACGGATAGCTTGTCTTCATGGCCCAATATCCAGGGGTTTTCGCTGTTAGTCTGCAACAAACAATAATAATAGCGACTGTCCGGTTGCAGACCTTCCAGATCTACGACCTTGGTGATATCATAGCCAGAGTCAAATTCCAGGGGATAGATTCTTTCCGTAGGAATCTCTTGAGTTTCCCCTGCATCTGTTGATAATAAGAAGGTATAGGATTGCTCGTCAGAGGCAGTAATTTCTGGTGTACCATGGGTGGGAATGGGATTAGACGCCACCACTAGCCAGTAATCTCCGGGTCTGTCTGCCCGCAACCACAGACGCACGCTGTCGGCAGTTGTATGTCCGATAATACTGGCATAATCAAGCCGGGGATTGGGCCAAGGCCGTTCTTCGGGATGGTAAAAGTTGATATCGCTCAAGGTTAACCTCTGGTTTTGCAAGTCCTACAACTTCTTTATATAACACCTTGCTGCTGGAGAAAAGCCCCAAATGTAGGGGTGTGGTCAAAACCAGTTGGTAAAAAAATATCACACCCGCGAATGGTGGGCACCGCCCACCCTACTAATGCAACGACTTTTGACCACACCCAGCCCGCGCAGGAAGGTTGCCCTCGCAGCGGAGGGGGCATTGGGGATCTGGCGCCAGGCTGCAAACTCCGCCTGTGCGAAAAATCGCTCCGGAGATTGCTTTGTTCCTGTAGCCGGACCCCCCGTTCCCACGGCTGCTCTCCTCTGCTCTCCTCTGCGCTTTTGCTGCGCTAAAATCGGGATGCGCTGCGTGCGCCTCAGCGCGAACGCTCCGGGATGCGCTGCCTGGGAACGGGTTCGGGCGGGGAGGTCTCCTATCAACGGGTTTTGACCGCACCCCATAACTCGTGGGTTGTTGGTGAAAACTGTCGATTAAGATATGCTCTCGGATTCAAGGATCAGGCTTTGATCGAGGGTGCAGTAAGCGAAGATGCCACCCGTACTACTGCTCCGGCAATTCTAGAGCACATGCAATCCTTCGACCTGCTGTAAAACCTTATTCCTCTCCTTCCCGGGCGCAGCCTGGGAACGCACATTTGAAGATCCTCCTCCAGACAGATGCCAGCTCTGTTCCTCCTTCCCGGGCGCAGCCTGAGAACGCACAGAAATATCTGCCTCCAGACCGATGCCAGATATCTCTTTCATTGGCTAGGCTAATGAATAGCAGGTGCGAAACGCTGATCTGAGCTGATATGATATGATCTGAGCGGTAAAGAAACCAATAAGGAGAAAAGAAATGTTGCTCAATGCAGTTGATTATGCAGCCCTAAGGGCTCTCTCTGACAGCACTGATGGGGATAATTGGAGGAAGAAGTGGGATGTCAGCAGCCCGACTAACCCCAAGCTACTGCTATAACTACTGTCCTCTAACGGGTGTAATTAAAAGTGACACTTAATCATGAACCGGTGATGTGGTCAAAAGTAGTTGGTCGGGCAGTGCCGGCAGTGCCAGCACTGCCTCAATATCGCCGGTGAACGAAGGCGCAATATTGACGCCCGAGATTGATATATGTTCAGAACGCGATCATGGCAGAAAACTGATGTTGAGAAGGTAAGAGCCTCAATAATTGTTAGACTGCTTAGGTAAGGGACGAATTTTCTGGGTTTAAATTTAGCCAATAGGATTGCCAATCATCATTAACTCTTAATATCCTTAAAGCTAACATATCATTAGCGTTTTCAACGGTCCACCAAGAACCTGTTAATTTCAAACGTTTTTGAATTACATAACGATGTGCGCTCTCAATCTTTCCAGATCCAATTGGTAAATTAGCATCAATCGCATCTTTGTAGTTCATGTATTCAAGCCGGTTTTTAATGTATCGTACACCGACTCTGACGGGAGCAAATTTATCAGCTATATGTTCTGGTTCCAGGCGAGTTGATAAATTATTTAATACTTTGAGAACCTGATTGTTTTTGAGAGCTTTTTTTTGTTTTTCCAGCCATTTTTTTTGTTGCTTTTCATTAGCTCCAGGAGCTGCTGCTGCTAAATATTCACATAGATGATAAAAATATATTAGATAGCTAGCACGTTCTCCAAACAAGCCCATTACCTGATTAACAATCCAACTGGCTCCATCTCCGATCGCATGAACTTTAGTCTTTTCACCTATCCCAGCCCTTATAGCGCTATGCAGTCATTTGTTTCCTGCGGAGTCTACGGTACCTACTGTACCTCCAATAATTGTTTTTTTCTGAGTAGGGATTTCCACAAGTGATAGACGAGCTTCTTTCCAACAACAAGATCTGGTTTTTCGGCGATCGATAATTTTATCATCATTGGTCGGAGTTTTTACAATTGGAATCATCGTGCCATCCATTTCTGCAATTAGAAGCTCTACTCCATCTCTATCGGTAATTTTTTCTGCTGGTTTTTGAGATCCTTTAACCGCATGTGCATGTTTTTGAGTAATAGCTTGGGCCGAACTAATCGGCACAGTTATACCGTAATGTTCTTGTAGCTTTTCAGGAATTTTTCCAAATGGCACATCGGCTCCAAAATCCGTAATTGCTCGTTGCAATGGCAAAGAATAACCTCGACAATGTATTTGGGCAGATGATGAAAACGGTCTTCGAGAAATAAAAGTTTCTTCTATAATTTGGATAGTTCCCAACAGACTATGCCAATATAGTTGCTTTTTTCTCTGACGGCGCATCCCCGGAGATTTTTCACAAGCTAAGGCTTTTTTTTTCTCTTGCGAATTGGCCCAATCTTGAAGAGAATCATTTCCCAGTTTTTTGAGTTCCGAGATAATTTTCAACTCGGTACTGCTCGCTGTTTCACAATTATTATCCGGATTTTCCACAAGATCTAGCAGAGATAAAATACGAGCCGATATATTGGGATGAGCCTGCAATCTTAGAGCTAATTCCGAAGCGCTGCTGGTTAGTTCAACCGTTTCATCATAATTCATGAATTCAGACATATAGGGCTTTAGCTCCACGATCAACTTATAAATAAAATTATATAACATAAGGGTAAAAAAATCTCCCAATCAAGGCAGATTCACTATTTGAGTTGTTCCATCCACTGTGGGGCCATCACCGGCGGTATCAGAACTCCGCCAGTGATACAGAGGTAGAACTACCGGACCGGTTAATAATGCCTAAGTGTCACTTTTAATTACACCCTCCTCTAACTACTAACTACTGACCGCTAACAACTGACTAACCGCCGATAATAACTGTCCAGCCAGGGTAGATGACAAGGGGATGAGAGTGACTAGCATTAAGAATAGAGCTAAGAGAGCTAAGGCGGCCCTTTGGTCATCTGGTTCGGTGATTTCATTCAAGCTGGGTCGTTCTAAATCTCGTTGCAAGAAGACTATCAAGGCGGCCCAGTAAAGCGCTAAGGGGTTTGCCAGAGAGGCGATCGCCAATACAATTAGGGTAGCGATCGTCGTGAGACCAGCAACTTTCCGTCCGTAGATGGCCTGGACAATTCTACCTCCATCCAGCTGACCTGCTGGCATCAGGTTGATGGCCGTAATTACCAAGCCGATCCAACCAATTATCGTCAGGGGATGAACATCAACCAACTGTTGCCCCAAGGCCGAACCCATTACCACCCTGGCCAATGTTCCTACTAAGATCGACCCTTGAAATAACTGAGACGGTACTTGAAACAAACTGCCCGGATGGGAAAGCAGCAAACCCGCGATCAGCATTCCCAGGGAGAGAATGCCACCTGCTGCTGGTCCTGCTATAGCCACATCGAACAGCACCTGACGATTAGGCAACAAAGACTCAAAACGATTTAAGCTGCCAAAAGAGCCAATTTGCCAGGTAGGCAGGAAGAATGGCCAGCCGATCCTGACTTCATAACGCTTTGCTATTAACCTGTGACAGATTTCGTGACTTCCCAAAACTGCCCAAATGCCGATCGCGATCGGTCCTGCTTTGACCATCCCACGACTGAAATCACTAAAGATATCGAAGCCTTGCAGTAACCCTCCAGCTGCCAAGCTAGTGACAATGGTCGCCAATGCCAGGATAACTGCCAGAATTTTTTGACCAACCGTAGTTGTTTGGGGGTCATTGCGGCTGGGTAATACGATCGCCACTGGACGCCCTTCCGGGTTTTCGACTAAAAACAAACGGTAGCGATCGCCCAGTTTTTCTGACAAACTAGCAGACAGACGTTGGTGAACTGCTGCTGGTTCTCCCCGGAGATTTCCTTTAAATATTGCTCCTTCCTGATAGAGAATAGTTTCTGTAGCAAAAAATGTATCAACGCCAAATATATCCTGAATTTTTTTTATATCCTCCGCCAGAATTATCCCCGGGATTATTTCTTTAGTTGGAGATGCTTTTGTCTCCTTTTTTTCTGACTCTTTTGATGTCTCTTTTTTTTCCAACTCTTTTAATGTTTCCTCAATGGACTTTATCTTATCTGACCGTCGCTGTTGCAGTAAACTATCCGTACCTGCTGCTCGCATTTTTTTGCCTAGATAAATGTACAATCCTGCTGAGGCTACAATTAAGAATAGGACCGTCGCCAGGTTAATGTAAATTCCCAGTCCGAACAGACAAAAAAACAGCAGCCAGGGAGCCATCAGCACCACCGACTGCAACCAAGCTAATATTCCCAATTTGCCATACTTTATAGCACGATATAATCCCCACACCAACACTACCGCAGCAGCTAGCACTATTAAAGCAGTTACAGGATTTTCTAAAGTTGTAAACATTTTTTATTGAAAATTTAATGCTTATTTAGATTTTTGTTTCTATAATCACTTTACGTGGTCATTGCTGTTCTTTGCTGCTCTGAGATTACCATCATGTCGATCGAGGAGGTTAGCAGCCTGCTGTTTGTCTAAACCGGTCCAATGCATGAGTAAAGCCAGTTTGACATTGCGTCCGCTATTTTCCAGCAACAGGGCACAGTCACTCCGTTCCAGACCGGTGAGGTCTTGGAGCGTGCGGAGGGCGCGATCGTGTAACTTGTGATTAGTCACGGCCATATCGACCATGCGATTGCCGTAGACTTTACCCAGCTGCACCATCACGCCAGTCGAGATTATATTCAGGGCCATTTTGGTAACCGTGCCAGCTTTGAGTCTGGTTGAACCGGCCAGCACTTCTGGACCAACTAGGAGGCGAATATCGATGTCAGCATCAACCTTGACTTGTTCTGGGGGAACGCAGGCCATAAAGATGGTGGTAGCGCCCCGCTGTCGGGCCCCTTGCAAGATGCCGCGGACAAAAGGGGTGGTCCCGCCTGCCGTAATAGAGATCGCCACATCCATTGCCGTCAGGTGGCGCTGGGCGATCGCCTGCATGCCATCTTCAAACCGGTCCTCCAAATCTTCCGAACTGCGCACCAAGGCCCCTGCACCGCCAGCAATTATCCCCTGGATCAAATCTGGGTGGGTACAAAAAGTGGGAGGACATTCAGCTGCATCCAAGACCCCCAGTCGTCCGCTAGTCCCTGCGCCAGCATAAAACAGACGTCCGCCCCTACGTAGTAAAGCAGCCGTGCGGTCAATTGCTTGGGCCAACTGGGTTTTAGCAGCCGCGATCGCGGTTAGTACCTGGGCGTCCTCTCGATTGAAGAGTTCCACTAATTCCAGAGAACTCAGCTGGTCCAGGTTGAGACTATCAGGATTAACCTGTTCCGTCAACAGATGCCCCAGGTTCCGCGGGATATTCTTCATAGCAGTTTTTCCAATTGCTGGCGAATTCGGTCTAGTTCTGAATCTTCTGTCCTTGGGGGCGCAGAAGAGCGTTCGACTCTCTCGGGAGGGGCAGTTGAGTCCCAGTCAGGATTTTCCAGGTTCGTCTCTGGGGGGGCCAACAACAGGCGTTCTTCCGGGGTACTAGGTCTAAAGTTTTTGGGCACCAACTTCCAGTCGTAACTTGCTTCGGCGCAAAATTCTTTGATTTCGTCGTCCTCGAGGGCCTCAACGGTAGGAGAGCCAAAATCTTGGGCTTCTAGTAACATAGCATAGCGGGTGGCGTCGTCTTCATCTTCAAACATGAGGACATAATTGCGACCCCCGATGGTAATTGTGTGAATTCCCTCATTTTCCGTGCGGGCATTAAAAAGTAAGACATGTACTCGCATTGTTCTGTGCTGATGTAACCTTCCTGCGCCTGTTGGAGCAACTTGTGCTCTTTACACAATATACTCCACATGCGTTAATCTAACAATCTAGACCATCACCCTGTATCCCCGAGGGGATACAGCAGGACAATGCAAGTTGTCCCTACTGACCAAGAGTATTTTTACAGGCAATGATGGCATGACTAATGAGTCAAACTCCAATAACCAACCCGATCCCAAGCCCCCTACAGCACTAGCGCGTCGGGGTAATCGACTCCTGTGGTTGCGCAGGCGTCTACCAGTACCCTCACTTACCCACGGCTGGCACGCTCCGGGAACCCTCCGCTGCGCAGTTGTCGCGATCGGAAGCTTGTTGCTGGTGGGTGCTAGTGCTGGCGCTTGGTCTGGCTGGAGATGGCTGCACCAAGAGTTAGCACCGACAGTGGAAGAAGCGATCGACGGCACGATCTCCCGCGAATTCCGCATGGGCCAACTGGAAAGCATCGTTCCTCAACTCCCGCCGGGTAATTTCCGTCTGCGGTTTGGCAGTTCGGGTTTACCACCCACCGAAACCGATGCTTCCTATGCTGCTATCGAGGTTGTGGAAGTTAATGTTGCTCTCAGACCGATGTTGTGGTCCCGATCGCGCGCAGCGCAATCGCTCAGTGTAAATTTAGATATCAGGTTAATCCGACCAGAGGTTTATCTTCAAGAGGATGAAGAGGGTAATTGGTTAAACTTGACTATCCAACCACAACCAGAAACTTGGCTGAAGATTTCCACAGACCAGGTAGCAATTCAAGATGCTCGAATCCAGATCGTGCCATTTCCGCAAAAAGCCCCCGTTAGCTTGTCCAGTATAAATGGTCAACTGAACATTTTCGGTAACAACCAAAACTTTCGGTTCGATATCAATGGCAAATTAGACTCTGGAGGTGATTTTAATGCCCAAGGAAACGTGCAGCTTCCTCAAAGGCAAGCTAACGTGCAGCTGCGTACCCAAGCCCTCTGCCTGGCTCCCCTCAGCAGTTTAATCCCCGATTTTTTGGCAGTTACTGTCCAATCTGGGATTTTAGATAGTAACATCTCTGTTAGATATCGGAATGACCAGCCGTCTTTAAATGGTACGGTCAGTTTTCAGGACATCGCAGCGACCTACGCACCAGCATCGGAAAATCAAACACCGGTGTCTCGGTCGCTACGAGTCCTTCAGGACAAGAGTACGCGGAAGACGCCGAAGCCTTTGCAGATCGCCCAGACCCAAGGGAGATTGAACTTCCAGGATAAATTGATATCTTTAGAAGAGGTTTCAACTCTCTACGCTGGCAAAATTCCAGTAACAGCCCAGGGGGAGATTAATATTGAGAAGGGTCTGGATGTGTTAGCGCAGGTAGGATCTGTAACTCTAGAACATGCCATCGAAACTGTGGGGGTCTCGCCGCCCGTCCAGATGACGGGGGAGGTAAAAATAGAGGCAAGGATCGAGGGACCGTTTGACGGGCCTGTGGTGCAGGGAAACTTAACGACTACAAAACCAATTCGGATCGACAAGGTAGATTTTGAGGAGATTAGCGCTCAGGCACAATTCATTAATAATACTCTGGTAGTAGAGTCGGTGGAGGTAAAACCAGAGGTAGGGGGTGTGCTTACTGCTAAAGGAAAGGTGAAGCTGGGGGAAAAGGCGGGAATAGCCCTGGATTTTATGGTGGATAAGATCCCAGGAGATGCGATCGCCCAACTTTATGGCTTCAGTCCAGATGATATCACTCTGGGAGAGATTTCTGCTGAGGGGGCAATATTTGGTCCGCCCAGTGATATTCGAGGGGAATTATCTGCTAATATAGCAGGAGGTGGTTTGCAAGCGGATGCCAGAATCACCACAGCGAGGGGTTTGGCTAGTGGTATCTTAAGGAGAGGGGAGTCGAGAGGAAAAGAATGGCAAGTTGGGTTTCATATTAACAAAATTAAGTTGGGAGAAATATCCCCAAAACTGCCACCTAGTTTACAAGTTCCTTTGACTGGAGAGGCGAGAGTGTGGGGTTCTTTAGACTCTTTGGATCTGGAAAATATCCAGGGTTCAGGAGAGGGAAGGATTTTCGTTGCTGGTGGGAGAGTAGACTTATCGGGTCAGTTGCATACGATGCCTTCCGGACGCCGGGCGAAAACCCGGAAGGCATCGTCGGGAGAATGGCAAGCTCAGGTGCAAACTCTTGATATCGATCCGGAACGGCTTTCTCCAGAAGTACCGCCTGGTTTGCTGGGACAAATGACCGGAAATGTGCGGTTAGCAGGGTCTTTAACGGATGCGATTGCGCTGCGCGCACGCTACGCGATCGGGCCTGGTATTGAAGCTACAGCAGAGGGTAGCCTTTGGGTTGCTGATAGCTTGGTTGAGGCGTCCGGGAGACTAAAGGATGGGGAATGGCAAGCGTTGGTTCAGGCCCCGAGGGTGGAGATCGATCGCCTGAGTAGCCTGGGTTTAGAAATACCACCATTATTACAGGGAATTTCCGGCTCAACTGTGTTAAAATTTGCGGGAGATGTAAATGCCAAAACTATAGCTGATATCGAGGGTGAAGGAGAGGTAGTGCTCTTTAGAGACCCAGTGTTAGAGCGAGGTACCCTGAAGGCAAATTGGGTATGGAATGGCGATCGGGTTTTAATTGAGCAGGTATCGGCTCCGGGACTGAGTGCTAATGGTTCAATTTTGCCGAATTTAGAGAACCCACTTCTTAGTAACTTGGATCTGAATCTGGACCTGAAGGATCTGAATCTGGCAGAGTTACCCGTGCCAGAAAATGTTAAACTCGTTTCCGAGAGTACCCACCCTGTCGTGACGCGAAAGCGCACGACAATGGGTGGGTATCTCTGGAAACGACTGACAGGTAATGTGGATTTTGCGGGCGCGATTGGAGGAGAAATTATCACCCCAAGGGTAAATGGAAATTTGCGGTTGCGGGGTTTGGGAGTAAACGATCTGGCTTTTGATCCAGATATGTCTGGTCCAGTCATAGCAGAAGTAGGTGAGGGAGTAAATATAGATCTGAAAGGAAATGAAGACCAAATTGCTTTGGTACTGAAGTCAAATTATTATCCAGAGTCTTTCACGGTGAAAGTGGATGAGGCGATCGCGACTGGCAGGTATTTGGGCGATCGACTGCTAATAGATATGGATAACTTCCAATTGGGGATGCTCAACATACAGCCAGACCTAGGGCCAGGACAGCTATCAGGTAAATTGTGGGGTGATTTTGACATTAATCTCAAAAATTGCCTTAATGAATTCAGAGGACATCCCGTACCGTTCCAGAAAAATCAGGGAAACTGTCTGGAAGGAACAGTTACGATAGAGCATCCGGCGGTAGGTCATCTGCAAGCCGACAACCTGGAAGCGACTTTTCGGTACGGGACAGGTTTAGGGACACTGGAAAATGCCAGTTTGGATCTGGGGAACAGTGAATATAAGTTGGCAGGGAAATACAACATCCTCACAGAGACAGGGGATGGGAAAATTAAGATAGTAAAAGGAGACATCCAGGAGATACTAGAAACACTAAAGTGGTTGAATTTCGCAGACATTGCCAGAGGTTTAGCACCACCTAGCTATGCTAAAGCCACAGATCTGGAAATATTCCCCGTCGGCGAGACAGAAAAAGATGTTCTTTGGCAATTGCGCCGCTTCTCGGAAATTAGTACTTTAGTCCAGCGTCGGGCATTTCAGCAAGAGACTAATCCGATCCCAGAACTATCCGAGTTAGATGGTAGTATGAAAGGAGAAGTGGATTTGGCAACAGCACCCGCTACGGGTATGATAGTGAATTTTGATGTTTTGGGTACAGATTGGTCTTGGGGAGAGTATGATTTTAACCCGATCGTCCTGAAAGGCGGCTTTGCAGATAATGTGCTTTCCCTGGATCCAATCAGAATTGAGTCGGGTCCAATTCGGCTAACATTTAATGGACAGGTTGGGGTAGAACAACAATCAGGCCAACTGCGCCTGGAAAATCTGCCTGTAGAATTGATAGAAAGGTTTGTGCCCCAGAAGTTTCCCGTTGATATTACTGGGAAAATAAATGTGACGGCTACCCTGGGAGGAGGGACGTTAGAAAATCCCCGGGGGATCGGGGAAATGCGGCTTGTGGATGGGACTCTGAATGAAACCGCATTGGAGTTGGCGAAGGGGAGTTTTTCTTTGGACAATGGTCTATTGAGGTTTGGCTCTCAAGTAAGAGCGGGTGGTGCAGAATTGGTGAAAATAAAAGGTAGCATTCCTAATTTACTAGGTTACCAGGCAGAGCCTGGTAACGAGGGGGCAGTTTCTCCGATTAGCCAGGAAATCCAGATAGATGCGTATGTCGAAGATGAGGGTCTGGCAGTGCTGGATATACTGAGCAGGGAACAGGTAAAATGGGGCGGGGGGAGTGGGTTTGTCTTGGTTGAGATCCGAGGGACTTTCGATCGCCCGGTGGTGGATGGCAGTTTGCTGATCGAGAATGGTATATTTCACTACCCTCATTTACCCGAACCTTTAACGGATGTGAACGGACTGGTGAAGTTTGATGGCGATCGCATTTTTGTGGAACGGTGGGAGGGTAATTTCAGTGGCGGGCAACTGCGGGTAGCAGGGGAAATTCCTTTACTCTCGTCCGCGCAGCGTGCGCGCAGCGCATACTTTAGCACTGTGGACAACCCGTTGACGATCGACCTGGAAAACCTAGCCCTGGATTTCAACGAGATATTTTCCGGGGAGGTGAATGGTAATATTGTGGTGAGTGGGACAGCCATGAGCCCTAAAATCGGGGGAAATATTCGCATTCCCAAAGGCAAAGTTTTCTTATCCCAGGCAGCGGAAGCCAACGTTTCCGGCGAAGCAGAAGGGAGCGGAAGGCCTAATGTCGCTAGCGGGCAGGAGGGTAGCGCAGAGGCGGCCCTAGGGGCAGAATTGGAGAATTTGCAGATTAGTTTGGGCGATCGGGTGTCATTGCGCTGGCCAGGGTTAATGAATATTCGTGCCACAGGGGATTTGACCATCAACGGTACAATAGAAGACATGCGTCCTGATGGAGACATTTTCTTACCGCGAGGATATGTGAATCTCTATACTACCCAGTTTCGTCTCACCGAAAACTACGATCACAAGGCGCGGTTTAGACCTCGTCAGGGACTGGAACCAGACTTAGATATTCGCTTAGAAACTGCGGTGACGGAAATAGCAGGTGCTCGACAAGCTAATGTTACTAGCGCATCAGAGGAGAGAATCTTCTTGAGTCCTCCAGAGATTAGCGATCGGCCCGTACTAGGTGGTTTAGGGACGCAAACCGTAGAAATTGAAGCCAGAGTAGAAGGTCAGGCCTCTGGAATTAAAACTGGTAACGCCCTAACACTCAGCAGTTCCCCCCGTCGCAGCCAATCAGAAATTATCGCCTTGCTGGGCGGGAGTTTAGCGAATACCCTGAGTGGATCGGACAGTACCTTAGCCCTAGCCAACTTAGCAGGAAACGCCCTCTTGTCCAACATCGAGAACACAATCGCCGACAAACTAGAATTAACAGCACTGCGCCTTTTCCCCGTCCTGAACTTCAACGAAACCACAGCAGCCAAGCAAGATCCCAACTTCCCCCTAAGTTTAGGAGCAGAAGCCAGCATTAAAATTACCGACAACTTCGGAGCATCCATCTTAAAGATCCTGACTGACGATCGACCAGCCCAATTCAGTCTGCGCGTCACAGTAAGCGATCGCCTGCGTCTGCGGGGCGCTACGAATTTCTCTGGGGACGATCGAGCCCAAATTGAGTACGAAATTCAATTCTAAAATCACGTACCATTGGCGTTACCAGGCAGAGTTAGGACAATTAAACCTGCTGTGACCGTTTTCTAGCCAACGAATCGCATAAACCCACAGATGGTAAGGGTTTCATTCTCAGAGAGGTCTAATCTTTGGGAAGTGGCTGCGGAGATCTCGACCCGACTGACCAAGATTTTTATGCGGGAGTTTGTGAGGAAAGGCGACCTGTTTATGGTAGCATGGAGAAGTTCCAAGCCCAGGGTGCATCCCAGTTTCGCCATGAGTATAAATGCTTAGTCGAACTGGTTCCGAGATGGTGTTAAGCTGAGACAGTCGGTAAACGCTCCCTCTAAAACTATGAATCCTGAAAATTTAGCTCAAATTAAAACCTATGCTTTGGGAATAGCCGCCTTGTTGTATGAGGAGGCCCAAGGGACTGTTCCAGAGCAATTGAAAACACTCTCAGGACTCGAAGCTACAGTCCGTGGGCAGTTGCTTCAATACGTCAGTCCAGAGATTGCCCTTTTTTTATCGAAAGCACCAGTGGCACCACCGCAGGGCGAACCCGAATTTTAAACAGCATTTTGGGCGAGCTCCTCATCACGGAGAAGCAAGCGACTTATTTTGATGTGAGAGCCTATAGCCAGTGGAGTCCCTATCTGGAAAAATGTTGCTTGTTACTGAGTGCGAACTCTTCTTATGAGCACGCCGAGGAAGATATTAAGCAGCTCACGGGGATGAGCGTTTCCCGGGGAACTCAGCAACGACTGGTGCAACGTTATGAGTTTGAATTACTGACAGTTAAAGAAGCCGTTTCCTCAACGAGCGCTCAAGAACCGAAACTGCCCCTTCAGGAGTTTGAGTTGCCCACAGCTAAAGAAGCCGTTTCCTCAACGGGCCCTCAAGGACCGAAACTGCCCCCTCAGGAGTTTGAGTTGCCGACGGCTAAAAAAGCTGTTTCCGAAATCAGCCCTCAAGAACCGAAAGTGCTCGCCCATGAGTTGAAGTTGCCGACTGTCAAGGAAGTTGTTGAGGAAATGAGCATTGATGGGGGGAAAGTACGCTTACGGACCCCGCAAGGGAGACCCTGTGAGTGGCGCGATTACAAGGGCGTTAATCTACATGACCTCGGGGTAGCGGCCTTCTTTCGGGACAATGCAGGACTGGTCAAATGGGTCAACCAGCAGCCCTTGGCGAATCCACTTGTGAGTATCGGAGACGGTCATGATGGCGTTTGGAATTTGTTTGCCGAGATTGGCCCAACCATCTTCCGTCTGGAAATCCTCGATTGGTATCACTTGATGGAAAACCTCGAGAAAGTCGGTGGGTCCAGATCTAGACTGGCACGAGTGAAAGCTCTCCTATGGTCAGGCAAGGTAGATGCAGCCCTCAAAGAATTTGACGACTGGGAGCATCCACGGGTTGATAACTTCAGGGCCTATGTTACTAAGCATCGTCACCGCATTGTGAACTATGGCTATTACCAAGCCGAGGGAATTTCAATCGGTTCGGGAGAGGTGGAATCAACGATTAAGCAGGTTGCGGCACGGGTGAAGCTCTCAGGAGCGCAGTGGAAAGCTGCCAATGTTCCCCAAGTTCTGCGGCATCGCTGCGCTTATCTCAATGGAGTATTCTCAAGGTGAGTCAATCTTGACATTCTCATCATCTCGTGGTCTGTCAAGATAAAATTGACGAATTTTACGGAGATAACCGCTTCCGAGCCTTCCCTTCTCTTATCCGTCATCATTTCCTTGACAGACCAAGGGTCTATTAGTGACAGTTTAACAATGAAGTATTTTTGCTCATTGCCAAATTGGGATGCACCCCAAGCCCATCAACACGAACACGAACATGAACACTATTATCAAAGCCGCTGCCATTCTCTACATGATATTTCCTTTCCAAGCAGCCTTGCAGGGTGGGATGTGGGGACGCACAAGGACGAGATGACGGGCGAAATCACTGGTTACTTTGCAATCTCAGACTTTGTTACCAGCACAAAGCCGATAGATTTCCCATACACAGGAATGGAGAGCATGTTATTCTTCCGTTGCAACACCGAAGACGAATCAATGTTCGTCTTCTTTGACCGTGAAGTGGACCTTGTCAGGTTTTTGGGATTGTCTGAGGCTCGGATAAAGTTTGATAATGAAATCATGATTGCGACAAGATCATACTACAGAGGCAAACGCAACATTTTGCGCATCTTTTTGTCGAAAGAAGGTGTAGATATTGATCGGTTTATAAACCATATGACGGTCAAATTAGAGCTTGTCTTGCGAGGTCAAGGAGAAGTTTACTTTGAATACTCGCTGGAAGGTTCAAGTGATGCGATTAGACGAGCAAGAGAGATGTACCAGCAGTAGAAATGTCATTACTGGGGCGAGGCGATGAACGAGTTGTCACGACTCTTGTCAAAACCCTCATCGGATAAACTCTGGAGTTTGGAGACATATCGAGAAATCGCTACTAAATTCCTCGCCGGGCATTCAGACTCTTTCATCGGGTATTCAGACGCTGTCAGTACGTCTAGGATATAGTTAGAATGCCACTCATATAAGTGTCAGCTCCAACAATTGCCCAATCACAAGAAATGACCCAGCTTTCGCGCCTTAGTCGCCAGATAATTGGAATTGTACTCAGTTGCCTCAATCAACAACGGCACCCGATCGACAATTTCTAAACCATAGCCCTTCAAACCAGCAATCTTGCGGGGATTATTCGTAATCAGGCGGAACTTTTTCACGCCCAAATCATTAAGGATCTGCGCACCCACGCCGTAATTCCGCAGGTCAGGGGGAAAACCCAGGCGAGTATTTGCTTCTACTGTATCTAGTCCGATATCTTGTAAAGAGTAGGCTTTGAGCTTATTAATTAAACCAATGCCCCGACCTTCCTGACGCAGGTACACTACGCATCCCAGGGCCGCATTTTCGATCATTTTCAGCGCAGCTTGCAGCTGCAAACCACAGTCGCAGCGCAGAGACCCCAAAGCATCACCAGTCAGGCATTCAGAATGCATCCGCACCATCACCGTTTGGTCTGGGAACTCCGCTGGATCTCCTTTAACAATGGCCAGGTGATCGCCATTATCCAGGGTGTTGTGGTAAGCATAAATCTGGAAGTGACCGAACTGGCTGGGAAAATTGGTGACCGTCTCCCGGCGAACAAACCGTTCGTTTTGCAGTCGGTAACTGATTAAGTCGGCAATAGAAATAATTTTCAGCCCGTGTTTTTGGGCATAGTCTATTAGTTGGGGCAAGCGGGCCATTGAACCGTCAGGGTTTTGAATTTCACAAATTACCCCCGCCTGGTAGAGTCCAGCGAGTCTGGCCAGGTCAACTGCGGCTTCTGTGTGACCAGCGCGTTTTAAGACGCCACCAACTCTTGCACGCAGAGGGAAAATATGACCGGGACGGCGCAAGTCTTGAGGACGGGTAGCTGGGTTAAGGGCCACTTGGATCGTCCGGGCCCTGTCTTCAGCGGAAATTCCCGTAGTCACCCCTGTCTCGGCGTCGATGCTGACCGTAAAAAGCCGTTTGATTCCGATCGCTGTTGTCGTTGACCATCAGGGGGAGGTCCAGTTCATCCAGGCGATCGCCCGTCATGGCCAAACAAATCAGCCCCCGGGCATGCACTGCCATAAAATTAATCATGTCCGGCGTTGCGAACTGGGCCGCGCAGATCGCATCCCCTTCGTTTTCCCGGTTCTCGTCATCCACGACCACGATCGCCCGACCTGCCTTTAGTTCTGACAGGGCTGAGTCGATCGAATCAAACTTAAATTCTCCAGATTCTGCGTACATGAAGACCAAACCTGTTGTCGGCCCGCTGTGCTATCAGTGGGCCATTGTCCCTTGTTTTTCGAGGCGTCTCACAGCCAAATTTCGCCTTTGGTACTAGAATGCATCAAACGTTAAACCGTTTGAGTTTCAAGTAATTTATTAATGGTAAAGCATGATGGGAGAACACGCTCCTATCGTTTCCAGAGACACCCACCCATGTCGTTGCCAGCTGGCGAACGACAGGGTGGGTGCTCTTGGAAACGACCCCCTCCGCTGCGCAGGGAAAAATCGAATAAAAGTTGGGATTGTCGGCGCATCAGGCTATGGTGGAGTGCAACTCGTGCGACTGCTGGTGGATCATCCAGGGGTAGAACTGGTTTATTTAGGAGGTGACAGCAGCGCTGGTAAATACTATAGCACCCTCTATCCTCATCTAGGTCATCGTGTCCAGATGGAGGTCGAACCCATAGACCTTAATATAATTGCTGGCAAATGCCAAGTAGTTTTTCTGGGTCTACCCAATGGTCTGGCCTCTAAGATGGCACCGACACTGTTAGAAAAGGAGTGTAAGGTTCTCGACCTCTCAGCTGACTACCGGTTAACAGATTTGCAAGTCTATAAAGCTTGGTATGGAGGCGATCGCGCCGACGATGAGGTAGCAGCTACGGCGGTTTACGGCTTACCGGAATTGTATCGCGATCGGATCGCTCAAGCCTCATTAGTAGGCTGTCCCGGTTGCTATCCCACGGCAAGCATGCTAGCACTGGCACCACTATTCAAGCAAGGTTTAATTGTACCAGAGACAGCGATCGTCGATGCCAAATCGGGCACCTCTGGCGGCGGGAGACAAACTAAAACCCATCTCTTACTAGCGGAAGCGGATAGTTCCTTGGGAGCCTACGGGGTCGCACATCACCGGCATACTCCAGAAATTGAGCAAGTCTGTAGCGATCTGGCTGGCCATGAGGTAATGGTTCAATTCACCCCCCACCTGATCCCGATGGTGCGGGGGATTTTAGCCACAGTCTATGGCAATCTGAACGATCCAGGGCTGAAGCGAGAAGATTTGATTACAATTTACTCAGCCTTCTATCGGGCTTGTCCCTGGGTAAAGGTGTTGCCTAGTGGGGTCTATCCGCAGACTAAATGGGCTTATGGCACTAACCTTTGTTATATAGGCGTCGAAGTGGACTCCCGCACCGATCGGGCGATCGTCCTCTCAGCGATCGATAACTTGATCAAGGGTCAAGCCGGTCAAGCCATTCAATGCCTCAACTTGATGATGGGTTGGGAAGAAACTTTGGGCCTACCCCAATTATGTTTTTATCCCTAAGACCAGCCTAGGGCGTCTCGCCCGCCCTAGAAACCTGGTTTCTAGCGAGAGGGGGAGAGGGGGAACTCACTAATTCAAAATTCAAAATTCAAAATTTCCGTAATTTTGAATTTTGAATTGATGCTGCCGAAACCTTATTCAATCGAAATCGGCTGATCGTGTCCAAGAGCGCCCACCCGGGTGGGCGTCTCTGGACACGACGGACCAGTGCTGTTGCCTGCCTTAGCAGAAGAAGCATCCGACTCAGGACCCACCTGCAAAGCGAGCCAGCTTTTCAGTGGGTCTTCATAGAGAGAAAGCCCGAGGATCCCAGAGCAAAAGCCGCCCAAAAAGGCGATCGGCTGCTTGGTTAATTCTTTGAAAATCGGCATCAGTTCATCCATAAACATTTTCCTGTCTCCTTAGTTTGTAGTAAGCACTTTAGTGCTTCCCTGTTTGTAGTAAGCACTTTAGTGCTTCCCTGTTTGTAGTAAGCACTTTAGTGCTTCCCTCGCGCAAGGACTAAAGTCCTTACTACGAACCTTCATCCGATCGCCTTTGGGAAGGAAACAGACATTTATCCGAGTCACACCCGGCGGGGCCAACTGCTGCGTAGCCTGAATCATAGCGACTCAAAGCCGCCTGAAAATCATCTGTCTGGCGTCGCATCTGGACTTCTTTCATCAGCAGATCATACTGCTGCTTGTCAATGGGCTCAAATGGCAAGCGCGGGAAACTCTGATGGTCGTCAAACCTCGCTAGCAGGGCAGCTGAGATGTACCCTTCATCAAGGGCGATCGCCTCATAGATGCGAGTACCTAAAGCTTCAATTTCGTTTTCCCGCAGTTCAATGGTCGCACTTGAGTTATGTGTCGTCCAGTAACGCTGAACGGTTAAGTAGAAATCCATTTGGGCGATCGCACTAAATTTAGCAATGTCAATTGCATCAGCCCCGGGCAAATCAGCCCAAGGTACAGCCACAGGTATTTCTACTAGCCATTCACTGCACAGGGGAGAAAATGGGTCATGCAAAAGATTGCCATTTTCGTCTTTATCTGACTGAGAAGGAACCACATTATAACCATAGTCAATACAAGCTAGTGCTACGGGATCGTTTTTGGCAAATGTAACCCGCCGAATAAAGCGTTGGGCTTTAGGGGGATGCCATCCTGGGGAAGCGCCTGTGAGTAGAGATTTCGTGCCAGAAGGCTGACAGGTTGTACAGCGATTTGGGCATTTTAAGGAATGGCGATCGCAATAATCCCACACCACCCGATGTACGATCTCTTTCCAGCGGCTCAGATATTCTATCTCCCGCTGCTTATACTCCAAACCGCCGTGCAGTTCCGGGCGTCCTTCTTTCCACCAGTGTAACCAATCAACCCCAAAAGCATTAACAAAGAAATCAAACAGTCCTGTGAAAGACACGCCCACAATTGGGTCTAATTCCCGACTGTCCCGGTAGCGAGGCTCAACAAATTTATGATTCAGCAGCGTCGCCACCGAAAGGGCCCCAGCGGTGAAAGCGTCAGCCTGTTCTTGGTAGTTATGCGGATCGATTTGGTTCAGGTGAATCTCTGACAAATTACAGAAAAAATTTGCCCCCACGATCTCACCACAGTTATGAACAACAAACCCATTGGCATCAAAACGAGACACCCCAGGGACAGTACAATCGTAAACAGGTTCAATTCCGTCAAACTCAATACTAGAGACCCTTACAGTAAAACTCTCTTTGCCAAATCGCTGTTTGCACAGTAAAGCGTCAAGTTTTGCTTTTTTGTCAGGGTCGCTGAATCCGACAATTGCGTGAAACTCTTTAAGATTAGCGCGAGAGACACTCAGTTCGTGCGCAGCTTTACAGTTATAAAGTTTCTGCCCACCCTTACCATCGGGCAGTAACTCCCGGCGTTCAGGGCGGTGCTGATAAAGTTTTGAGGCAATACCGAGCCGCAATAGCATCCGTTGAACAGCTTTTAACGCATTTAGGTCGCTTTGGTATAAGCGGACAGAAACCCCCCCTTGTTGACCCCCTTCTACGCTACCATCAGCGTCAAAAAAACCCTGCAAAAAACCACGATAGAAATCGTAGCTCGCTCGTTCAACTGCAGGAGTTACAGTTTTGTGACTTCGATGTCTTCCCCGTGCTCTTGTCCCGAGGGACAAGGCACGGTCCAGACATCGCTGCTTCATCCCAAAACGTTTCGCCAGCTTATACAACGCTCCTATCGTTTCCGGAGACACCCACCCATGTCGTTGCCAGCTGGCGAACGACAGGGTGGGTGCTCCTGGAAACGACCCCCTCACTTGGGTGTACTGATTGCATGGGTAAGCAATAGCGGTAAGTTGCGAGCCAAGCTCTTCTTTAATAAGCGCTTTCGATGTCTTCCCCGTGCTCTTGTCCCGAGGGACTCGGCACGGTCCAGACATCGCTGCATAATCACTCATTTGAGCTTGATTGTCTCCCCAGTAACGAAGTACAGCTGTTTGTTTTGAATGTTTTTCGCTGACCGAAAAATTGCCATCGCCAACAAGACTGCCAAGCAGCCACCCTTCACCAAAAGTTCCATCACCGCACCAGGGTTGAATGCCCTTATGATTGTGGATAGAAACACGGTCGCCCACTGACAAGTCCTTAAGCTCTGTCCATTCGCTGTATTGTTTTTTCTGCGTTTGGGCGGTAATTTTAAGGAATGGATGGTTGTCAGTGGCTCGGATTTCGTAACCTTCCTTTGTGGTTAAACGATAAAGACGCTTAACACCCGTCTCGTAAAATCCTTCCTTTGTGGTCGAAAATAACTCCCCATTAACAAATAGTCCAACTTGCTTACCTAACAAGTCTTTGATTTTTTGAGCACCGTTTTCCGTAAGGATCCAAGTATCGTCGCTCAAGCACGGGTTAAGTCCCACACGGGCTAACCGATGTTCCAATTCCTCGGGCGCGATATTAGGATAGCGTTCTTGCAACCACTCTCGTGATTTTCCTTGACTGTAAGCTCGCAAAAAATCCGTTTTCTGCTCGCGACTTGGCAGCAGATCGCCGTTAGCTCTAGCTACAGATTCGCCAGCCCACATGATCGCCCCTTCGCCGCTATAATACTGCTTGCGAACTGCTGCAATACATTCTTCTAAGGTTGGCTTGTGGTGGAATATCCGGGTATGGTTGGCCATCCGCAAGGCATCCCGATCGGGGTCTATGCGCCAGTTACCATTTTCATCTTGTTGCCAGAGATTATCTTTAGCGACGGCAAACGTAGCATCGTCACTGGCTCCCTGGCGCATTCCGGCACTGTTATGAACCAGCAGACCGCTAGCAATAAATTCGCGATCGCTCTCCACTTCAATGTCGAAGGTTTCAGCTTGTCCGGCAGGTACAACTAATTGCACCTCTAAAGGCAGCCAATGAGGATTAACTACCCCCTCAGCAAGCAAGGTATCCCAATTGGCATCGCGCATGGCAAAGCCAGGTCGGCCTGAATTGACAATACTCTTAGTCCGGCTAACGGTTTTGGCTCGCCAACCCGCAGCCATGGCTTCTTCAATGAATTGATGGGGCAAACTCAAACCGTTTTTCTTTTGTCCGTAAATACGGAATCCCTCGCGGCCCATGTGCGGATTTACGAGAGCGACTGCATTGACTTGAGACTGAATGCCACGAATTTTGAGCCAGTGACAGCCTTCGTAAACTGTATCGCGACCTTTCAACATTTTCGGGCTGCGTTCGTGTAACTTTGTCGCAATGCCTAGAGACAAGGACAACCGTTGCACTTGCCGCAGAAACTCGATTTTGTTGGAGTGTAACAAAACATTCCGAGACGGCCCGGCATCAGCATCCGCTAAACCTGCTAGAAATGCGCCGCGAATATCTTCAGTTCCGAGCCAAACAAACTCTGGAATAATGGGAGTCTCCCAAGGCTGTTTGTACTGAATGAGTTCGTCCGCTAAGTCTTTGCGGTGAACTTTGATGTACGCATGGTTGTCACTCCAGCTCATACCTGGAGTGTAACCCAGGCTTTTGAGGATGCGGAGGCATTTTTGCCCTAGTGGGCCGTTCAGTCGCTCGCTAGAAAAGGCAAAAGTAACAGATCCTCCACCACGATTCCGGCGTTTCAAGGAAGCAATATCTGCATGACCGTCACCGATAAAGAATCCTACCAGCCAAGCATAGTCAGTAGTCGAGCAAAGCATTCCTTTTCGGTGAGGGACAGAAATCAGGCGATCGCCCGGTTGCAGTTCGCCTGCATACTTCCAAGTATAGGACTGCAAGCCATTGTACACTGCAACGCGATGGTTGGCCGTACAACGAATCGCGGTTTCGCGAGTCCGAATCTCTACAACATCTTGTACGCCTTGTACGAACTTATTAGTAACGGGTTTGTACTGTCCAGAAGAAGTCAGCACCAGTTCGCCGATGGTAACATCTTGGATAGGCTTCATTCCCGAAATCGCTGAAACCCTTTCCCCGTAAGCGATACAGCGGCGAATATTGCCTGCCACGATCGTTACAGCTGCTTCATCAATCAACAAACTGCATTCCACGGAATTTAATTGCCGTCCGACAGCTTTATTTAATATCCCTGCACAGCGTTGATACATATCTGGTAATTTCACCGGATTTGCTACACCACCAAAGCCTTTGAGAGGTTCCCCAGCTGGGCGAACATCACTCAAATCAATATCAACCTCCACTGAGTCGGTAAATCGCTCTTCAGTGGATAATTCTAACAGAGATTGATAGGAAGCTACCCAACCTTGGCGAGAGTCGCCGACGTGAATTATTACCTTGTTCCCGGATATTTTCACCTCAGTTTCTTCCCGTCGCATGAAGGGTGAAGTTGCGCCAATTTTGCCCCAAAGTTTCACCTTCAGGTGATTGCGAATGGGTGGTAGTTGATTGATGTAGCGGGGTTCTAGAACCGCACCAGTCCCACAACCCATCATGGCCAAATCCATTAACAAACCAAACGATCGCCAGTCAAGGATATTAGTTGATGAACAATTATAAGCACCAGGAAAATTTTCAGGTTGCTTAATCCACTCCGTACCTCCTATCCACAACCATCTACCAGAAGACAGAGCTTTCAGCTGCATCTGCATCCGGTAGAGCAAGTTTGATTCTTCCGGGGTTAGTTTACCCAACTCTGTCAAACCTGCGATCGCCCGATCGCACACATCTTTCCAGGACTCTCGTTTGCCCTCGGCTGTACGCTGGCTGTAAGTCCTAAAAAACACGGGGAAACCAACAGGTGCGTCTGGTGGAAATTGGTTAGTCTGGCGTTTTCGTTCCAGCTGTTGAACCATAGTTGCAGTTTTTTCCTTTTAGGTCAGAGTAATGAGTATAGACTATCTTGCATCTGGGGTGCATCCCACTTTCGCAAGGGCGAAGCATATGGCTGGCGCTCCCGTGAGGGATATGGCTGGCGCTCCCGTGAGGGATACGGAGAGTCTATCCGTAAACTTATGTCATAATTTGCGCAAGAATGCCAGTCGCCCCTCCTTCTTCTTTGCAAATCTGGGATGCACCCTGCATCTGGTGGTCAAAGCTGGATAAATTTCCTAATTTACACTATATAGCGTAATTGCTGTTTTAAGGCTATGCATATTGTGGGCTGGCGCGAACCGCTAGATCGCGCCCATGGCTGCAGGCTCCCGGACCCCCCCGCTACGCAATGCGCGAACGAACGTAATCGCAGCCAACCTCGTTCCCGTTACTTCCAACTGGCCACTGTTAGAACCGACGGACATCTGGCAGCGTAGGGGTCCCGGAGCGTACACCCAGCGCAGCGCTATCAGAGTTCCGTCGATGCACAAGTCGGGCGGTCGCTTGATGTCCCCCGGACGCTATTAGAAACCCGGGGGACATCATACTCGCACTACCCTATGCTGCGCAAAAAATCCCGCATCGAGCGGAGACACGGCCAGCCTTGGGGAGAAAATTGCTGGTACTTCACTGAAACTGGCGAACAATTCCCCATGGCCGATCGCGTAGCGCAGCGCAATCGGCTGACTCCCATGGGAGCCAGCCATCCCGATCCAGTATTCCAAACAGCACTGTCTACCTGGTGGCAAGACCTGTCCCACAAAGCTGGCCAGCAATTCCTATGGCCTCATGCCAGTACAGCCAGGTCCAATGCTGACGCCTTTTTGCCACTTGCCGTGAGCATATACCAGGTGCGCATGGCGCTGGTCGAACTGCTGCCAACAGACAGAGCTGAACCAGTGGTGTCACTTGACACACATGATAAAACATCAAATCATGTGTATCAAGTGACAATAGAGGAGCATTTTTGCTTATTGTTACTAGTTCCAGTCATGGTCTCACGCCTGGAATTAACAGGCGAACCCCAGAACCGATGGATCTACCTGCGCGATCGGGATCTCCTCTGGTCAAGGTTCTACATATTTATCGAGTCATATCCCTAAATCCCAGAACTATCCAAAAACTCTTTAATCGCCTTATCCTCTAGCCAGCAACTGGTGCCAATTTCTCCTTGGCAGTCTCTGGCTGCCAAGGGGAAAGCCGAAGATGATACAGTTGTCATTGCTCTCCTCTGCGCTTCTCCATCCGTCGAAGCTCCGGGATGCAGGCTCCCGGACCCCCCGCTGCTGACTGCCGCTGTTGCATAGATTGAACTTGTTGTTCGAGTTGTTCGATCCGGTCTACCAAAGTCCGAATCACCTCTGCTTCAGCATCCGGCAAGCGTCCGTGTTCCAGGGGATCGACTCGGACGCCAGAACGATAAACAATGCGACCGGGGATGCCTACTACAGTGCAATCGGAAGGCACGTCCCGCAGTACCACAGAACCCGCGCCGATACGTACATTATTGCCAATTTGGAGATTACCTAGCACCTTAGCACCGGCACCAACAACTACATTTGAGCCGATGGTGGGATGGCGCTTACCTGTTTCTTTCCCCGTACCGCCGAGGGTGACGCCCTGGTAAATTAAGCTATAATCTCCCACGATCGCCGTTTCACCAATCACCACCCCCATGCCGTGGTCAATAAAAACTCCCTGTCCGATCGTGGCACCTGGGTGTATTTCAATGCCAGTCAAAAAGCGAGCTAGGTGAGAAATTAATCGGGGATGAAGGGAATTCCCAGTTTCCACAGCCAGTGGGCCAATCGATGGCATACCACAGCCTGTAGTCCTGGATAGCAAAACAAAACTTCTAGCCAGTTGCGAGCCGCAGGGTCTCGATCGAATATAATCCGAAAGTCAGCCAATAGAGTAGTCAGCACCATTAGGATATCCACATTGTGGCGAAACAAACCTGTGTCGATCTTAGCGAACTTCTAGCTATGAAGAAAATCTCGCTTTCCGCTGAACTCGGCAATTATACTTATGTTGACAATTATTCCATGGGGCGGCTGTGTATCACTTGACATGCGCGATCTATTAAATCACGTCATGTCAAGTGATACTGGATCGCGATTATTTATCCGATGGTGCCAGTTTATTAGGTTAATCTTGATTGTCCAAATCACATTTACCTGCTCTAATAACACTACTTGAAAATTACGAATTGCCACAAATCGATATTGTCACCAACAATTAACCATTCACAATACATCGTTCCCAGGCAGAGCGTGGGAACGAGGGGGATGAGAACTTATGTTAGGATCGCTCTTGATTATCCTTCTGATAAGCAGTTTTCTATTGACTGATCTTTTCGCCTTGTCACCCTTGAGTTTGTTCAAATGGCTTGCACCACCCAACTTGCATCTGGCAGCGTAGGGGTCGTTACCCGGGGAGCTGGCCCCCAGCGCAGCGCTATCAGCCTGAGGATTGCAGCCTGGTTGCTGGTGCTTTTGGCCTGCTTTGGTGAATGACCAAGAACCATGAAAGTGGAGCATCTTTACCTATCGTCCCCAACTTGAGCGACAGTCTACATCTGTTCCTTTCGGTGATATGACAATGTTTGATAGATAATAGGCAATTTCGGTTATCTGCTGTCCGGGTATAACTTAACCTATCTGCTATCTCCGCTATCAGCAACAAACCGCGTCCGCCTAGATCATCTCCGGGCTTGATTTGAGCTTTGCGCTCTTGGAGCTTGTGCTCTAAATCAAAGCCCGGTCCTCGATCGAAAATCCTAATTTCTATCGATTGAGGGAAAATCGCGACTTCGATATCTATCGGCGTCTCCGGGGGGATATCTTTGTGACCGTGGCGAACAGCGTTAGTCCAACCTTCAGCCAACGCTGTTTTACACCCCATCCAAGTTGCGTTGTCAATGGTGCTATGAATCAACCGATCGAACCACGACAACACTTGGTCTAAGGCCTTTAGGTCTGAAGGAACTTGAAGATGGGTTTTTTTTTGCTTAGTCAATTTTTCCAACCCTGCGCACGGCTTTCGATATCTCTGCTCCTTGCTCTTGTCCCAGGGGAATCGGCACACAGGAGACATCGCTGCCCGTTCTCCCCATCGGTTGAAGAGTGATTTTCCGCGTAGTTTAGCTTTCACGACGAGCACAGATATTTGACTTAATTGATAAAATAGATCGTAACATAGATTGTAGAAGAGTAACGAAGTGAGTTGATCTTTTATCCTGATGGCTATGGCTACACAATACACGTCCAACGTCGCTACAGGGCTGCGCCTGCGCTAAGCGCGAAGCGCACTTCGTATCGGACCGAAGCGAACCCCCAGTCTGTTAGATTATACAGAGTCAGGTCTTGCAAGTCAAGCAATTAATTTATTTATACGCCAGGTAATATGTATCAAATTTTGATTATAGAAGATGATCCGCTGTTTAGGTTGGTGCTGACCAAATCACTGAAAAATCAGGGATACGATGTCATAGTGGCAGCCAACGGCGAAGAGGGACTGCAACAAGCCCGAGAAATTAGACCGGCGCTGATCCTGTGTGACTGGATGATGCCTCGCATGGATGGACTGGAAGTCTGTCGTCACATTAAAGCGGATCCGGAATTGGCGACAACATTTTTTGTACTGTTGACAGCCAAGGGGTAGAGGACCGGGTTGAAGGACTGGATACGGGGCGGATGATTTTCTCTCTAAGCCTGTGGAGATGAATGAGTTAAGGGCCAAGGTGAGAGCTGGACTCCGGTTGCACCAGCTGAACCAAGATTTGCAAACCGCCAAGAAAATTATGGAGGCAGAATTGGCCGAGGCTGCTGATTATGTCCGCAGTCTCCTGCCCTCTCCCTTAACAGGAAAGGTGACGATCGATGCCCGGTTTATCCCCTCGCGGCAGCTAGGAGGAGATTGCTTTGATTACTACTGGTTAAACTCCCATGAGTTGGTGATTTATGTAGTAGACGCCGCCGGTCATGGGGTAGGATCGGCCCTGTTATCAGTTTCGGTGCTGAATGTGTTGCGATCGCAATCCCTTTCTGGCGTCAATTTCTCAGAACCCGCTCGGGTTCTGACTGCATTAAATGACAAATTTCAGATGAATACCCAAACCGATAAATACTTTACCATCTGGTATGGGGTGTATAACCGGAGCGATAGCAAACTGGTTTACGTGAGCGCAGGTCATCCACCAGCCATCTTACTTTCTCCGAACCAGGGAAAAGACAACCAAGTTCAAAGCCTGAAAACTCCCGGTCTTCCCGTAGGTATGTTCCCCGAAGCTGAATATGTCTCTTATCAATGTCAGATTGTCGCCAACAGCACCCTCTATGTTTTCAGCGATGGAGCTTACGAGATTTGTCAGCTGTCTGGCAGCATTTGGAGTCTAGATGCTTTCACTAATTTACTGGTATCCCAGCCACTTGCGGTGAGCGTCCCCGAACCGCCCAACCACACCAATAATCTAGATATGGTGTTACAACACATCAAGAATTTGAGCGCTAAAGAAGCCTTGGATGATGATTTGTCTTTACTACAAATTAACTTTGTCTGATAGCGCTGCGCGGCGCCAGCCGTGCTTGCAGCTTGTAGCCTAGTCTATCAGCAAGCAGTATCACTTGACAAGTGATACTGCTTCGGGATTCCGGGATTCCCGCGTTAGTAAGCCTATAGGCTTGGGATCCACCAACATAGGCATTAACACAGTAAAGCCTTCGAGCAGTAGGAAATACCTGTAAACCATAGGAATTGCGCTCTGTACTCTTGCTTATAACTGAATGGCTATCTTATGATGATACCACCTGCTGCTCAAAATCCTCCCGACTCTTAAATACGTCGAACACCCTGTCCATACTGGTCAATTCAAACAACATTCTCACCTGTTCATTGATTGAGCAGATGCATAATTTACCGCCAGAGGAGCGAACAGTTTTCAGGGCTGACACCAAAGCACCTAAGCCAGAACTATCGACAAAAGTCACTTCTTTAAGCTCGATGAGCACGACATTGGCCCCAGCTTGGACAATTTTAGTAATGTCTGCGCGAAATTGAGGTGCTTTAGTGCTGTCTAAAATCCCAGAGAGTTGAACCTGTTTAACAACTTTACTCATAATGCGTTCCGGATGAATAGTTTGAGCGACAAATGGGGTATAGGATCTGATATTATATCTAACTTACCTGAAGGCGTTTCGCTAACTGCGCTAGCGGTACGTCCTGCTCGCAGAACAGGGATACTCTGCTAGTATAGCAACAAGGATGGCGTTCAACCGCCGCTCCACTAGCTACAAGCATGGCTGACCCGCCTTCTGGCGCGATCGGCTTTCGATGTCTTCTTTATGCTTCACAAAAACCCCTCAGACATCGCCGACTGACAGGCGGGCGGTGTCTCCCCCTCGTTCCCACGGCTCCGCCTGGGAACGTGCTCCTAGGAGTCGGGAGACACCGAGCCCGGACTACGAAGCTGACCTACTGGCGGGAGGCGATCGCTACCGTAGGCCGGGATGGTCCGATAGAATTTGAGCTTAACACACCAGGATATGTATTATAACTCAAGTTGCTACCTATAAAATTTTCCACGTCCGAAACAGCCATTTTTGGCAATTGAATCCACCCAAATGCCATTTTGAGGTAAATTACAAGGCGATATGGGATGATTTTGGTTGATCTTGACCTTGATTTTCTATAGGTAGCAACTTAGGTTATTATAAGTCTCCGATGATTCTAGCAACTGAAGGTACTTCGTCCTATCCCTTTAACCGCCTCATGATTTGGATTGAAGCCCTGATTGCTCGCGGGTTTATTCAAGAAGAAGTAGTGGTGCTATCTGGTAGTAGCACCCAAGTACCACCGGCGATCAAGCGCTACGAGTCTAGGACTGAGAGTTGTTTGACGGAACTGAGCTTGCAAGCAAGTCTGATTATTAGCGACTGTGATGCAGCGAGGCTGCAATTGCTAGATCGTACCGCTAAACCTTACATATTGGTGCCCCGGACTTCATCCTATAATGAGTTTATGGACGATCGTCCCAAGAGACCACAGCGAGACGGTCTAATTGCACTACCCGGGAGACATCGTATTCGCAATACCCGAGAGGTCCCGGTTACTCATCCGTCGGTGCGATCGCTCCCGAAACGCTTAATTGACATTGTCGGGGCTTTGGTGGGTCTTTTGATTACAGCGGTTTTGTACATCCCCATTGCGATTGCGATCGAACTAGATAGCCCCGGACCGATATTTTTTGGTCAAATCCGCTGTGGTTGGATGGGCAGGCGTTTTAAGATCTGGAAATTTCGCTCGATGGTGGACGCGGAAGCGCTGAAAGGAAAGGTCAAAAATCAAGCTAAAGGTGCCTTTTTTAAGAATGATAATGACCCACGAGTGACGCCGGTGGGTCGCTTTTTGCGCCGCACGAGTCTGGATGAGTTCCCCCAGTTTTGGAATGTCCTGAAAGGGGAGATGTCTCTGGTGGGGACTCGACCTCCGACCCCAGATGAAATCGATCGCTATGAAATACCTAAGTGGCGACGCTTGGATGTTAAACCTGGTATTACTGGGAGTGGCAGGTGAATGGCCGCTCTCAAATCCGCGATTTTGAAGATGTGATCTGCATGGATCTACGTTATCAAGAAAATTGGAGCCTGATGTATGATATAAAGCTGATTGTTAAGACGATCGCCATTTTGTTTAGGAAAAATTACGGCGCGGTTTGAGGAATGAAACTGGTTAGTGGTTAGTGGACAAAGAAAAACTGAGATTAGCAATGAAAAATTAGTAGAATGAGGAAATGCCAGAACTTGACACTGATGATATAAAAAAGGCGGACAACCCTGATCGGATAGCGGCTTTGTTTCAAAAGCTGGGCTATAATGCCGCTGCTGAACTACTGAATGCAGAAGAATTGGAACTACCAGAACGCAGTAAGCGATCGGTTAAAGATGTCTACTTGATAGCAGACCAGGGTGGCGGTGGGTTGCAGGTTTTGCTGTTCCAGTTACGATGGTCAGAGTGGAGTTCGGACTCTGAGGCGAAAATTCCGATGAAGGCGATCGCCTCAAGTATCTGCCAGCGTCCCTCGAAGTTCTTGCTACTGGGCACCAAGGACTACAAGCAGCTAATCTTGGTAAACCCCTACCAAAGTATGGATGATGAGTATAATCTCCAAACTCGGCTCAGAATTTGGTTGATTGACATCTCTAATCCTACTTACTATGACAGACATCGGTTGGTGGCGATCGCGGCAGTCACCTCGGACCCCCAAGAACTCTACAAGGTTCAGTGCGAAGCATTTGAATTGCTCGAACAGAAGTCCTCTAAACAAGTCGATCTCCGAGACTCGATTGGCATTTACCTGCAAGAAATACGGCGGAGACCGCTGCTGCGGGCGTCCGAAGAGATTGAACTGGCTCGCCAAACAGCTCGAAAGGCAAAGAATAAAATGGTGGAGTCTAATCTGCGGCTAGTAGTATGGATCGCCAAAAGATATCAGTATCGGGGTGTGGACTTGCAAGACTTGATTCAGGAAGGAAATATTGGTTTAATACGAGCAGTAGAAAAGTTTAACCCTGAAAAGGGCTGTAAATTTTCCACCTACGCCTACTGGTGGATTCGTCAGAGGATAACACGGGCGATCGCCAATCAGTCCCGCACCATCCGCCTGCCCGTTCACATGACGGAAAAGTTGAACAAAATCAAAAAAACCCAGCGCCAACTTTCTCAACAGCTAGGACGGACTGCTACTGATGCTGAAGTGGGTTCTGAACTAGAACTAACTTCCATGCAAGTCCAAGATTACCTGAAAGCGGGGATCGGATTATATCTTTCGATTTGTCTGTGCTAGATGACCAACAGACATCACTGGCAGAGGTGTTGGCAGACAAAAGTTTTTCCCTAGAGGAGGATCTGGTGCAGTCCTGTCTCAGAGAGGACCTACAGCAGTTTATGACTACCCACTTGACAGATAGGCAAAGGATGGTGTTGTCCTGCCGTTTTGGTCTAGAAGATAAGCAAGCGTTATCGCTGGACCAAGTTGGAGATATCCTTAATCTCAGCCGAGAAAGAGTGCGAGATATCGAGAAGAAATCTTTACGAAAACTCCGCCTCCGCCGACATAGAGAAATACTCAAGGATTACATCCCACATTATGGTATAAAATTTATTTAATAGCTCAGAATCTGCCCAAAAAATACTAGAACTAAGAAGAAATTTAGACTGCAAAGATTAGCTTGAGACAGATATTTTCAACAATGGCAATCCCAGATTACATAGACAACGTTCAAAATCAACTAGAAGCTGTTCTACGAGAATTGATTTTGCACGACAACCAGACTCGCTTGGACATTGCTACGGGCTTTTTCCGCATGGAAGCATGGGTAAGGGTCGAAGCAGCTTTTAACAACCTGACTAGCTTGCGTCTGCTTATTGGGCGCGACCCCGCTATTCAACCCGCAGAGCGATCGCGCATAGACTTGCAACAATACTACCGCCGCGAGCAGCAACTGATGCTGGAAGGAGAACCATATAATCGAGAATACCTCTAATACAACCTACCTCTAATACAACTAATACAACTGACCACTAACCACTGACCACTGACCAATGCACTAGAAGTTTTGAGTTTCCGATGCTGGTATTCCTGTGCCTGGTTGATTGAGGAAGAAGTTTTCGGCGTTACCGTTTTGGTAAATGCAACTAATTTTGGGTGAAGCCTCAATATTACCAGTAAAGCCAAAGGTGTTCATCCGGTTTTTACAATCGCTGACCTGATCTCGGGTCACTAGCTTTCTTTGCTCTAGAATTGCCCAGTTGTTGCTCCGCAAAACACATCCGGGCTGCATAATTGGCTGAGAAATATAGACACTGAAAGGATTGAGAGTAACATAGAGCCTAGTATCCATTACCATAGCACTGGCTCCATACTGAACACAAAGCTCCGGGTTAGGCACACTGCGGTCAATAAAGTCACGAGATGCCACATTTTCTGGGGTAAAGGTAGTCGTAGAGGAAACGGCAATGCCCACTCCAATTCCCAAAATCAATATACCTGCCATAATTGCCAGGTTTGTATAATTGAATGGAGAAGATGCAGTGTTTCCGGATCTCCGATTCATACTTTTTCTAGTCATGATTCCTATGCCTGCTAATTTTAAATTGCTAATTTTAAATTAGATTCACTACTCTCAGATCATACTGCTAACATTTCTCTGATGCTAACCATTTGTTAGTTTTGCCTGCTGCTGATGCCGGTAACTCCAAGTCATGGCAGCGCTCCTTCTGGATGGCTCATTTCTTCCGTGGCTTGGCAGGCCCTGGGCAATTCTAAGTCATGGCTGCGCTCCTTCCCTTCTGGATGGCTCATTTCTTCGGTGGCTTGGCAGACCGTCAGCAACTCTCTCGTCATGGCGCTGTACCAGTCGTTGCTGGGTTCCCACTGAGGTTTGTAGTGAGGACGGAAGTCCTCACTACAAACCTCAGAAAAATCGGAATACAACAAGGCGGCTATGCCCAAGGCATAGGTTTTAATTTGAGCCAAGTTCTCTCTATTCATAGTTTCGGGGGGAACGTTTGCCTACTCCCTCAGCCTAACACCATCTCGTCAGTTCATAAACTAAGTTAAAATACTCATAAAAAAACTGGGATGCACCCGTGACATCGCCCCCTACTTACCCCTCACCTCTGATAGGCTAATTCAGCTTTAGCGCCACTTAATATATCCAGACAAACCCAACTTTTATCCAGAAATTTGATCTGCAATTTATCTCCTGCAACCACTGCATCTTCAATAATGTCTTGAGAATATCTCCACCATTCCCTGCCATCGACTCCGATCGCCACTACCCCGATTTCATGAAAGCACAGAATCAATCCACAATCTTTGAGCTGCCAAAAACAAGAAAATAGGTAATCTAACCCTATTATGAAGTCAATTTTCCGCTTTTTAACACTAACTCCAGACACTTCTCTATTGAATCCCAATAATAGCATATCAGACTCTGGCAGCAATAACATATGGGGTTATAAGCCACGATCTTCAGCACAAATACCAACTCCAAAATAATGTATTCCCAACCATTGAAAATGAACAAGCGCCGAATAGAACTTCTGTTCCGAATCAGCATCTTCACTGAGTAATATGCTGCCCAAATCGCATTGTGACAAGCAGCACATCAACTCGCTTTTAGTTTCCCAATACTGAATTTCTACAACATTTTTGCCAAAAGTAACTAGCATTTTTACTTCTCTCCACTCTTCAATAAAACTGTTATCAGTTTCTCCCCTTCCCAGACTGTCTCCATTTTTATTCCACCAAGAGGTCCCATAAGTAGTGATTATTTAACAACTCTTCCATCCTGCTGGACTCGAACGATATTTGTCGAGTCCCCAAATACTGAATCTATGTGGTTAGCCACATAACTCCGGTTCTCAGGGGTATCGATAATACCAATATTTTCCAGTTCTGCGAACATACGTCTTGTCCTTTTGATATTATGTTCCCTGCCACTTGCTTTTCCAAAAATAAAATCCAGCTTTTTAAGATTAGCTTCACTAAACACGGCACAACCTTGTCTACACCTTAAATCTGAACAGCATTACGTCACCCTCCTGCACTACATAATCCTTACCTTCACTGCGGACTAAACCCTGAGTCTTCGCCGCAGTCATCGAACCCGTGGCCACCAAATTCTCATAAGATATTGTCTCCGCCCGAATAAAACCGCGCTCAAAATCCGAGTGAATCACCCCAGCAGCTTGGGGTGCTTTCATCCCCGCTATAATCGTCCAAGCCCGGGTTTCCTTGGGACCAGTAGTCAAGTAAGTCCGCAAACCCAAAATTTCATAGGTCGCCCGGATCAAGGATTTTAACCCGCCCTCTGCAACTCCCAGAGAAGCGATAAAATCTGCTTTTTCTTCTGCTGATAACTCGATTAATTCTGATTCCACCTGAGCAGAAATTACTACCACTTGGGCATTTTCGGCTGCTGCAATTTCTCGCACTTGTTCCACCCAACTGTTCCCCGTAGCCAAGTCATCTTCCGATACATTCGTCCCATAGATGACAGGTTTAGCCGTCAGCAACCCCAAAGGCTTGACAGACTCCGCTTCCTCTGCTGTTAACTCAGCCTGTCGCGCCCCCATACCCTCATTTAACACCGCCACTAGCTTTTCCAGGGCTGCCAACTCCAGTTGGGCCTCCTTACTTGTACGGGCCTGCTTGCGAGTGCGTTCCATCCGGCGCTCAACTTGGGCCAGATCCGATAAAGCTAACTCCAAATTAATCACTTCAATGTCTCGGACTGGATCGATCGAGCCCGAAACATGGATAATGTCATCATCGGAAAAACACCGCACCACATGGACGATCGCATCTACTTCCCGGATATTGGCTAAAAATTGATTTCCCAGTCCTTCGCCCTTGCTGGCACCTTTGACCAAACCAGCAATATCGACAAACTCCACCCGAGTTGGTACGATTTGCTCGGACTGGGAGATTTTCGCCAGCACCTGCAACCGCTCGTCCGGCACGGCCACCACCCCCACATTGGGTTCGATCGTGCAGAAGGGGAAATTGGCCGCTTCTGCTTTAGCATTGGCAACCAGGGCATTAAACAAAGTAGATTTGCCCACATTGGGCAGTCCGACAATTCCGGCTCTTAGCATCACACACTTAAGAAGTAAAAAATTAGCTGTTGGTAAACTAGGTTTGTAAAGGCGGGAAAAATCACGGTCGCAAACGATTTCTATTATGGCGCTTGGGATCGGTTGGTCCCGATTTTTCGCTCAACGCTGTCGGACAAATCATCACATCCGATTGAATTCTATTGCTGTCTTCTCGTCTGGGTGACATCTACCAGCAAGTCATCTACCCCACCAAAATGAAATTTAACACTCAATCTCAAGCAACAACCCCCATACTCGATGCCCTTACCGCCTGCGCTCAGAAGCCTCATGCTGCTTTCTACTGCCCCGGACACAAGCGGGGAGTAGGAATCGATCCACAACTAGCAGATTTGCTGGGAACAACTGTCTTTCGAGCTGATTTGCCCGAATTACCCGATTTGGATAACCTGTTCGCCCCGACTGGGGTAATTCAGCAGGCCCAGCAGTTGGCAGCGGCGGCCTTTGGAGCCGATCGCACTTGGTTTCTGGTGAATGGCTCCACGGCTGGGGTGATGGCAGCCATTTTTGCCACATGTACCGACGGCGACCAGATTATCTTACCTCGGAACGTGCATCAAAGCGCGATCGCAGGTCTGATTCTGTCGGGAGCGGTCCCCATCTTTATTAACCCAGAATACGACGCCGATAAAGACCTTGTCTACAGTATCACCCCACGGGCCGTGACGACAGCATTAAGGCAGCATCCCGAGGCCAAAGCGGTGATGATGGTTTACCCGACTTACCAGGGCGTCTGCGGCGACCTGCAGGAGATCGCCCAAATCACCCACCAACTTAACATTCCCCTGCTAGTAGACGAAGCCCACGGTCCCCACTTTGGCTTTCATCCGGACTTGCCCCCATCAGCCCTGTCCGCCGGTGCCGACTTAACAGTACAATCCACCCACAAGGTACTGGGGGCCATGACTCAGGCATCCATGCTGCATCTGGTGGGTAACCGCATCTCACCAGAACGGGTGGACAAAGCGTTGCAACTGGTACAATCTACCAGTCCCAGTTATTTACTCCTAGCTTCTCTGGATGTCGCCCGTCAACAAATGGCACTGCACGGAGAACAGCTGATGGCACGCACCTTGCAACTGGCCTCTGTGGCCAGAGACCGCATCAGCCAGATTCCCGGTTTGTCCGTCTTAGAACTAGCTTCTACTAAGGGCTTCCTGGCCCTAGACCCCACGCGGCTGACAGTTAACGTGACTGGGTTGGGGCTGACTGGCTATGAAGCTGATGAAATTCTCGATCGAGAGTATGGGGTAGTGGCTGAGTTACCATCAACCCAACATCTGACCTTTATCATCAGTTTAGGGAACACAGCGGCAGATATCGAGCAACTGGTGCAAGCTTTCACCAGCCTCAGCCAGCAGAAACTCCCCCAGAGTCCTGACCCATCCAGTTCTTCCCATGGGTGTCTTGATGTCTCCACCAGGTGGAAGGAAGAGTTAATGCACGTTCATCCTTCAACTTTCATCGTTCATCCTGCATTCTCACCCCGTTCGGCATTCTTTGCCCCAACGGAAACCCTACCCTGCGAACATACTGACGCACGCATTTGCGCTGAAATTATCTGTCCCTACCCACCGGGAATTCCAGCTTTAATGCCTGGTGAAGTTATTAATCTCGCTACCCTCGACTACCTGAAACAAGTCCTGGCTTTGGGTGGCAAAATTACGGGTTGTAGCGATCCTACCCTCAAAACCATAAAGGTTGTGCGACATTAAGAATCGGGCGTTGCACAATGACGGGATGATGAGGGCTGCTAATTGCTAATTGTCAATGGTTAATTGAGATAGTCATTTGTAGTCATGAATATATAGATTTACTCTTTTCAATTAGCAATTAGCCAGAGCGCAAAGTTTAACAATTGGCTGCTATCATCCCAAAAATGTGCAACGCCAAGAATCGTTAATGGTTGATTGTCGATCGCACGCATTGGCCATTCTTCATTCCCCATTCGAGATTCCTAACCTATGTCTCTGTGGCCTTATATCACTCCCGGTATCCCTGACAATCTGTTCGAGAGATTGCCCGGCATTCCCCTGAGTAAGCGGGAATTGCGGTTGCTACTGATTTCCGCCCTCCGACTAAAACCCGATTCGGTACTGTGGGATATTGGCGCTGGCACTGGCACGATTTCTGTAGAAACTGGTCTGCTTTGTCATAAAGGTAAGATTATTGCCATAGAACGCGATGAAGAAGTTGCTGCCCTAATTCGCCGCAACTGCGATCGCTTCGGTGTCCGCAATGTCGAAGTAATTGCAGGCAACGCCCCAGAATGCTTCGCTGATATCGCCCAAACTCCCCAGCGAGTCTGCATCGAGGGCGGACGCCAGATCAAAGCTATCCTGAAAGAAGTCTGGCAATACTTGCCGCCCCAGGGCCGAATAGTTACCACCGCTAGAAATCTGGAGATCCTTTATGGGGTTTCCGAGAGTTTTTCCCAGTTGCGAGTCCGCAATATTGAGGTAGTCCAGTCTGCTATTAACCGCTTAGAGACTCGGGGAACCAATCAAACTTTCGCCGCAGTTAGTCCGATTTTTATCCTCAGTGGCGACAAGCTCGATTAATTTCTCTTTCCATCCTCTATATTTTGTCTTCTTTGAGGCTTTCGGGCTCTCTAACCAGGCATTTTACCTCTTTTTTGAAGCTTTCGGGCTCTCGAACTAGGCCCGAAAGCCTCTAGGGTTACGCGCACTTCGTATCCACTCTCTTTGCTGGCAGTTATACCTGGTCCAGCAACATTTCAGTACAGAGTTACCAGTACAGTACGGTGGTTGATAGATTACCGGGCCGTGTCTCCTGGGAGACAGGGCTAGCGGTGGGAGACAGGGCTAGCGGTAGGAGCGAGAAGTAAGGATTTATGACAAATCATAAAGGATAAGGGAAAAATTCGTTAAAGTAAGCAAAAGCCTTTCTTAATCTTCTTAACCTTCTCATGTCTGGTAACTTATCTCTCTCTTCTACAACCACTGCGAATAGAGTGCCTTGGTCTCGTATCATCAGTGGCATAGTGGCGATCGCCCTAGCTTTGTCGATGACATTGCTGGGGGGATGGTACTTTACCATTGGTTTCGGGATTATCATCTATCTGGGTGAACTGGAGTACTTCCAGCTAGTGCGGGCGACGGGAATAGCCCCAGCAGGTAAAACCACTTTGGTGGTCAGCCTGATCTTGCTAGCCTTCTGTACCTTGTCTTCCACCTTAGCAGATGCGGTATTGCCAGTAGCTGGCACGCTGATTTGTTTTTATCTGCTGTTTCAGCCCAAACTGGCGACGATCGCTGATATTGGCTCTTCCATTTTGGGCTTGTTCTATTGCGGCTATTTGCCCAGTTACTGGGTGAGACTGCGGGCGCTGGGTACTGAAGGCCACAGTAACTTACCCCTAGGAGGGTTCTGGCCAGAAAACTGGAGTAACTTGAAAGAACTGCCCCAGGGTCTGACTATTACCCTGCTGACCTTTCTGTGCATCTGGGCAGCAGATATCGGTGCATACAGCTTTGGCAGAGTCTTCGGTCGCACCCGCCTGTCCCACATCAGCCCCAAAAAGACCGTAGAAGGGGCTGTATTTGGGGTGATGGGTAGCGTGGCGGTAGCTATTTTGGGTGCTTGGTATCTGGACTGGCCCAGAGGGACATTGACGGGGGCTCTCTTGGGTCTGATGATTGGTATTGCCAGCCTGCTGGGAGATTTAACCGAGTCAATGATGAAGCGAGATGCTGGTGTCAAGGATTCGGGGCAACTAATTCCCGGTCATGGCGGGATTCTCGATCGGGCGGATAGCTATGTTTTCACGGCCCCTCTAGTGTATTATTTCGTGACCCTGCTGTTGCCCTTACTGTCCGGTTTGTAGTCAGCGCTTTAGCCGGTTTGTAGTCAGCGCTTTGGCGTTTAGCGAGTTCTTAATCCTTGCTCCTTGAGGACGCCATCTGCCCAAACAGCATCAGCTTTTGATAATTTGGGTACGGGTTCACAACTGTAATCTATCACTAAATCATAACTACCTCGATCGTATACAGTATGTAACAATTCTTGGAAAGGAATCATTGGTTCAGGATCTGATTCTGTTGTTAACGGTAAGGGAATGACAGGTATTCGATCTCGAACATTAAAAGCATATAAATCAGCTTTTGGGCGAGTGCTACTGCGACTAACTAAAATCCGATAATGGGTCTGAATTTTCTGATCGTGTCCAGAGACGCCCACCCTGTCGCTCGCCTGCCCGGCAGCGACATGGGTGGGCGCTCTCGGACAGGACCTATCCATTGGCATAATTCTGCCTTTGCGCAGCAAATCAACCTCAATCAAATGGGTTAAGCTGTCCAAAATTTTCTGACGCTTAGTTTCGTAGCTACTACGACCTGGTCCGGCTTTTTTGTTCTTAGGACTCAGAATTTCAATCACTGTTATCACTGCACCGGTTGCCACATCTCGCACTTCTAAATACCATTCCTTAACTGTTTTCGGTAGAGGCAGGGTAACTTTGACCGGTAAGGAAGGCGGTGCCGCAACAGCTACATTTGATTCCGGGGAGTGACTAGATGTGGGAGAATTTTGTACCAAGACATTATCAGGAATACCCACAAGCAGAGAATCACCATTTTGGGTGTCATTCACTGCATAAACTCTTTCTTCAATTTCCATCCGATATTTAGGGCGAATTTGAGGGTTCATGGCATTAGCTATTGCCACAATTAACCGCTTATGTATTTGAGGCCAAATTTGGGGATTTTCTAAATAGGGATTCATCCCAGGAAATGGAGAACGCATGGGTTTTGTCTCCTAAAAGACAGTTGATTAACTCTGACCAGTAACCGGGACAGGCGAGACGGGACAGGCGAGACGGGACAGGCGAGTACCATTATATCCCATTTCAAGGCATCACTTTGACTCTAGCGTGACAAACTACTAGGTCCCGACTGAGAGTTAATTCTTGGATTTCTACTTCTTTCCCTAAGTCAAGAAGGAAACTCTCTCGGTTTGGGACTCTTATGTCTGGTGGCATCTGGAGATCTAGGGGATACAGCTGCAATTCACGATCGCTAGCCAGTTGCACTCCGCTGCGAATCACCATTGGGGCGACATTGCCATCGGCGTCTAGTAAGCTGCCAGTGACGGTAAAGCCACCGGCTTCTAGGGCAATCTTCTGCCAGTGCGGGGTGCGGTTGAGGATGATTTGGGGGTTAATTTTGCTGTCCGATGTCAGTAGCTGACAGAGTAAGTCGGTTAAGGCCCGTGAGAGCAAACTATCTTCCGACTGTAACCCAGCATTCAGGTCTGCCGACTCAAGCTGTATCTGACCGACTACAGGCACCGGTGCTTGCAAGCGCAGGGGTTTTCCCCGCAATATCTGAGGCAGGTTGATGCTAATGCCTTCTGCTACAAGCTGGAGATGACTCAGATGTAATCCTTGATAGACCGCTTTCTCCGCCGACAGGGAGATCCGGGGGATCAGACCGGCAATCAGCAGGCGATCGCCCGCTTCCATATTCACTTGCAGCTGTGCCACTGACTCTACTTGAGTACGCAACCACAGCTTTACTGCCGGCGATAGCACTCTCTTCAGCTTCTGACTTTGGCGCGAATGCACCTTTTTTCTCCGGTCAAACGATCTCAATTTGTCATCACTTCTTGACATTACTCTTCTCAGTTGGGGGAGTATTGTCATGATATCATGACGTAAATATCCCTAAAAGCCCCAAAAATCGGGAAAATATTTAAATTTTGTCAAAATAAATTTGCTCTCCCCCTTGAGCTCCAAGAAAAATTGTTGCAATATGTAAAGAGAGCGATCCCGGCTCGCCCAAGCCGTTGAATGGCTTAGGAAGCAAAGCGCTGTATCCCTTGCGTAGGACAGGCGTCTCGCCTGCGCTCGGTGGGGGATACAGCAAAAAGTGAAAGCGACCGGCAATAAGGATTGTGAAAGCAGTGGATGGCTAGCCCTGACTGCTAACTATAAGCGCTCGCAGCGTTACGCCTTGAGCTTTGCTGGCTGCGGCCTGAGCGCGCTATCAAAATGCGCTCTGTTATACTTGCACGGATCTACTTGTTGGATTTGTGAGGGTTAAACGCAGCACAAAATACTGGAGATCAGACCAATGGTAAAAGAACGCCCACATTTAGAAGAGATGACCTTACGGCAACTGCGCAAAGTTGCTAGTCAATATAGCATCTCTCGCTACAGCCGGATGCGAAAGGAGCAGCTAGTAGCTGCGATTAAAGAAATACAACTGCGTAGTAAGTTTTCAACAAATCAATCTCGTTCATTGGAGGCACAAGAAGAAGTGGAAGCAGCAAAATTTGAACTGGGTCAAGACGATCGTGTTGGTGGTCCTCTGTCTGCTGTAGATGAAGGACTAACGGATTTACCTGCGGGCTATGGTGAAAGCCGCATTGTGCTGATGCCCCGTGACCCGCAATGGGCATACACATATTGGGATGTGCCCAATGAGCACAAGGAAGAACTGCGGCGTCAAGGGGGACAACAACTGGCTCTGCGCCTGTACGATGTCACCGATGTTAACCTGGATTATGAAAGCCCCCACAGCATTCAAGAATATCCTTCTGATGAGTTGGCGCGGGAATGGTATTTGCCCATTCCAGTGAGCGATCGGGCCTATGTGGTAGATATTGGTTACCGCTGTGCTGATGGTCGCTGGCTAGTGTTGGCTCGTTCTGCACCCGTACAGATTCCTCCAGTCTATCCTTCTGACTGGATTGAAGACCATTTCATCACTGTGAACTGGGATGAAGACCTGCGCGGCCAGACCCTGTTTGAACTGGTTCCTCCTAGCAAGAAAGTCGCTGCCCAAAGCAACCCGATCTATGATGAAATCTTCGGCATGGCAGAAGGGGCAGAAGCTCAGCGGGTTGCTGGTTCTCTGTTCGGTTCCATGCAGCATGTTCCTGGTTCGATGGTTCCCTCTCAAGCTGTCAGTTCTTATGTCTTCCCCTCGGGCGTGGGCATGTGGGCAGTTCCGACTGCGTCTGGTTTGAATATGTCCGGTGTGGGCATGTCTGGCGCTGGTTTCTCGGCTTCCGCTATCCCCATGCGCCCCCGCAAGTTCTGGTTAGTTGCTGATGCTGAACTGATTGTTTACGGTGCTACTGAGCCTGATGCTACTGTGACGATCGGGGGACAGCCCATCAAGCTCAATCCCGATGGCACATTCCGCTTCCAGATGTCCTTCCAGGATGGTCTGATTGACTACCCAATTATGGCAGTTGCTGCTGATGGGGAGCAAACTCGCTCTATCCACATGAAGTTCAACCGCGAAACTCCTTCTCGCAATACTAACACTAAGGAAGAAGCGGTTCTGGAATGGGTCTAAATATATCCCCCCCCACCCTCAAGGGTGGGGCTACAGATACAAAGCCCCAGCTCCCTAACGCCCCCTCCTCGCAGCGTAGGGTTCCCGGAGCGTGCAGGGGCTTTATTCTCGTTACCAGGTTCAGCCTCTCGTTACCAGGCTGAGCCTGGTAACGTCGGTTTAGAGGCTCCCGCCTCTAGTATCAATTGACATACTTCATATGATATTTTATCAGGCATGTCAATTGATACTGCCTCCTGATTGAAAAAGATGCAAGAGTTCAGATAAAATGTTAGGTGGATGATTTTGGTGGGATATGGCATCCCTGGGTCAGAAGCATTGCGTAGATAATTTATTGGTCAATTCAGTTATTTTTCCGATGCTACCGCTGTCGCGCCGCTCCTCTCAGACTGTCAGGGTTATATCAAGTATAAAATACTATGAACGATCGTTCTTTGTCTTTGCCAGCAGGGTGCGTTATTCGTCCCGCTACTGCTAGTGATATCTGGTCGATGAGAAGATTGGTACTGAGTGCTAAACTCGATCCTACTCAATTGCGTTGGCAACAATTCTGGGCGATCGCCCGTGATGGTAAGATTATCGCTTGCGGACAGTTACGTAATTTCCCCGGCGCACAAGAATTGGGGAGTTTGGTGGTGGCACCCAAATGGCGCGATCGGGGTTTAGGGACAATTCTAGCAAAGCATTTGATTGAGCAGGCTACCCAACCATTATATCTGGAATGTCTGGGCAAGGGACTGCCAATGTTTTACAGTCACCTGGGTTTTGTTCCCATCTCCTGGCAGGAGTTACCGCGACCCCTTAAATTTAAGTTTGCTTTATCTCAATTTGCCAAGACTTTATTGAAAATTCCTGTGGAGTTCATGCAGTATCAAGGTAAATAATTACCACAATGCCGGGTAAGATAGTTATAATAATGTGAAATAAGGGAGGGAGTGACATGGCAGCAGAACGAGTAGCAGATATGACGGTTGAAGAACTAAAAAGCACGATAGGTGAGGTGGTGAAGGAACAACTAAGTCACTGGATGAGTGACTTGAATGCAAGCATTAAAGAGAAGATGGCAGAATTGACCGAATTATGATTCTGGTTATTATCAACTGCCCCGCAGAACTGAGGCAGAACAAATGCAGAGGAATTTAGCGGCGATCGAGTTGTTGCGCAAGTGGACGGAGGAGGGAGACGAAGAGGAACAGCGGGAAACATGGGAATATCTGCAAAAGGCTTTAGATGAAGACCGACTTTCAAATCGACCTTTATTTGCACGACAATGATAGTTTTAATGGAATTTCGGAGGAAGTAAAATGGCAATTTGAACAGCAAAAATCTGTCAAAGTTATCCTGATGAAGGAGGAAACTCTCCCGACACAAGATTTAATTGGTCAACTGCTGAATGAACCCCTAAAGGTTGATATGTTTTTACCTTTGAAACGGGAGGATATTTATGATTAATATTCTCCCGTATCCTGACGGCTTTTTGGATTCAAATATCTGGCTTTATGCTCTGATAAAAAACGGAGAGATTGACAAGCACGAGCGGGCAAAAAATTTGATCTTAGCTCGCGAAGAGGATATCTTAGTCAGTACGCAGGTAATTAATGAAGTCTGCGTAAATTTGCTAAGAAAATCTCTAATGAAAGAGCAGGAAATTCAGGCATTGATTGTTGCTTTTTACAGCAGATATAGGGTGATAGAGATCGAGCGTGCGATTCTTATGAAATCTTCTCAACTGCGAGACCAATATAGTTTTTCTTTCTGGGATAGCTCGATCGTTGCTAGCGCTTTGCACGCAGATGCCCGAATTCTTTTCTCTGAAGATATGCAAGCAGGTTTGATTGTCGAAGGAAAGCTATAAATTGTTAACCCTTTTAGGTGAGGAAATGCCAATGGGCGCGATCGCGCCCCATTCACAAATCACAATTCCATCGGATCGGGGTTTCCCTGACAGATGAACGCACCCCAGTATTTCCTCTGTGCGTAGGGACGATGATTATCTGGCTTTTCTCTCAATTCCTCTAACTGCTGGGCAAGCTTTTTACTGCGGGTTCTTACCCAAGCAATTTTCTCATCAGTTAGCCAAGTTGCACCCATTTGCCCGAGATCTAAATCTCGCAGGTAAAGTTGCGGGAATGGGAAAGTTGAAGCGCAGCACGTCCCGCCCCACACTCAGGTAGCTGATGGCATATTCTGATATCAAATATTCTCCGGAAAGACTAAAGTCTTTACTACGAACCTGGCGAAAGACTAAAGTCTTTACTACGAACCTGACGAAAGACTAAAGTCTTTACTACGAACCTGACGAAAGACTAAAGTCTTTACTACGAACCTGACGAAAGACTAAAGTCTTTACTACGAACCTGACGAAAGACTAAAGTCTTTACTACGAACCTGACGAAAGACTAAAGTCTTTACTACGAACCTGACGAAAGACTAAAGTCTTTACTACGAACCTGACGAAAGACTAAAGTCTTTACTACGAACCTGACGAAAGACTAAAGTCTTTACTACGAACCTGTATAATAGAGGAGAGTGACAACGAAATGCTATGACTCCAGAACAAATCGACGATACCCTCAAAGAACTCTTTGGTGCCGCAGTCCAACTACCGGTCCCCGGTTCCTGGCAAGTAGATACCGATAACCTACGCATCCTCGTGCTACTATCCAATGATACGTCTTGGCTGCGACTCCTTGTCCCGATCGCACAAGCCCCAGAAGTCCTCCCTTTTGCCCAACAGCTGCTAGAAGCTAACTTTGACGACACGCAAGACACCCGCTATGCCCTACATCAGGATGTCCTCTGTTTATCAGCATGCACGGGAGACGATTACTAAAGCTGACTTTTCCGCAGCCTTAGCCCGACTCCTCTCTATGCATGAAAAAGGGATATCAGAGTTTTTCAATCAGATGATCGAAGCTCGGATCCGTACTATAATCAAAGTAGCCAAGCAGCAAGGACAATCTATGTCCAGCACCCTTCAAACTCTCGATCGCCTCTACGCAGAAGGCATTTTGGGCGAAATGAATGAGGGACAAGAATCTCGCGAGCAAGTCCTAGCAGCTTGGCGGCGTCAACTGGAACGACTCTGGCCAGAAGTGGAACCATAATTGCTAATTGCGAATGGAAAATAGCGTTAGCCTGTTCCCTGGCGGAGCCAGGGAACGAGGGGAATGGACATGAATAAAGAATCAACAATTTTAAACAATTCTCAATTTTAACTGCTCAATTCTCAATAGCTTTACTGCGAAGTAATGGGAATAGAGATCGTCAACTCTGTCCCCTGCCCTGGCTTCGATGTCTTCCGGATGCAACGCAGGCAACCCCACCGTTCCGGAAAAATCAGACATCGCTGAAACACAATTCAGTTGCCCGCCATGAGATTCTACCACAATCTGGTAACTAGACGATCCTCCCTAACCCCCCTTTCCTCTTTTACGAAGTGCGCGTAGCGCTAGGGGGGAACCGCTGCCTTCTTGAGATGTACCCGCTTATTCCTTATACTTACAAAGGTCGCGAAGTTAAAAAACGATGAATATCCGGACTTTTCGTCAAATTCACCGCACAGTAGCACCGTTGGTTTTATTGCCTTTGTTGGTCACGGTAATAACTGGCCTAGCCTACCGACTGGGAAAAAGTTGGTTTGGGCTGTCCAGAGAGCAAGTCCATTTTTTAATGGTGATTCATGAAGGAGAGTACTTGGGGCATCAACTGGAGCCCATTTACGTGCTTTTAAATGCTTTGGGACTGCTGTTTATGTTGACTACAGGTATAGGGATGTTGCTGCAAAATATCAGCAAGGCCAGTTTTTTTTCCAAGAAACGTTCTGAAGAAAAAACCTAGAAATAAGCATCGTGCAGATTGAAAGCCAGAGGTAGCGATCGGGGTTATTCTGGCTTTTGAAATTATAGGAGAGGGACTGACAATTCCAAATCCAAAATTCCAAATTCAAAATTGACAACTGACCACTGACCACCGACAACTAACCACTGACAACTGACCACTGGACCGTCAGGCCGTTTCGATGTACTCAGCGGAGGGTTCCCGGAGCGTGCGCGCCCCACTGCTTAATGTGCTCTGCGTGCGCTATTCGCACTACGCAGAGCACATTAATCGCACATCGAGGTCTCAAAGGTCGGTCCCATCTGCCATATCCAACCCAGAATGAGGACAGGACCAATCACTAGGTAATAAAGATGGCCATCCCTGGCGCAGGGCTTCCAGACAGACGCCATAAATAGTCAGCTGACAGTCCAGCAGGTGAAATCCGGAAGCTTCCGCTTGCTTCAGACCCAGCTTTGAGATCAGCTCGTTTTTGAACTCCACCGTCCTGTGGCACTGAACGCAAACCAGATGGTGATGATGATTCGGGTATGGCGGGTTGATTTCATAATGTTTATGCCCTTCTGCCAGCTCCACTTCCCGCAAAATCCCGATCCGAGCCATTAAATTCAATGTCCGATAGACCGTCGAGAGGCTGAGCCGCTCTCCTCGATCCTTGAGGATATTGTGCAGGTCCTCTGCACTCAGATGGTTCCCTTGGGGAAGTCTTTGGAAGACATCCAGGATTTTTTCCCGTTGGGGGGTGAGGCGAAAGCCCCTCTGATTCAAATCAGACTTCAGCGAAGTCGCCGTATAAACAGCCTTGAGCATTTTCTCAATAACTCCTTGTTAATGTCAACTGTTCTGGCTTATTAGTAAATATTTGCATAAATATTCTCATGTATGATATGCTAAATGACTGATTTCCTACCTGCTGCCACCGGTACTGGGGCAGACCGGATATCAGCCGCTCGCTCCTGCCGGAGCATCAGATTGTTAAGAAAAATTTATTTTTGCTCAAAGTATTGCTATTTATTTTTAATAAGGCTAGATTAGATTTTAACGTTGCCATGTGTGTTCTCCTCTCAATAGGCAAGGGTCTCAAATGGTGTCAGGCGTTATCCTCTAGCCAATTGGCTAGTCAGGAGTAGCGGTCTCCTGACACCATTTTTTTGCAAAATTTTATCATTTACTTGGGGCTTGCTGAAAAAGTCTCCAGATCGAATGCACGAGGTCACACAGCTTGAAAAATGGTTTTGTCGTCCCCAAGAAACCCGACGATAACTGGCGCAAGTGCAAAGTAAATGAGTCTCCAGATGTCATTACAAGGCACTTGTTGGGGGTCTAAAATGCCTGAAAACCTTATCGCAAGGCTTCTAGTTATATTCAGCAAGCCCTAATTGCAGTAGGGTGGGCACCGCCCATCTTACTGCTTGTGGCTTAGCTAGCTGGGGCAGACCGGATATCAGCCGCTCGCTCCTGCCGGAGCATCAGATTGTTAAGAAAAATAAATTTTTGCTGAAAGTATTGCCATTTTTTTTTTAATAAGGCTAGATTAGATTTTAACGTTGCCATGTGTGTTCTCCTCTCAATACGGCAAGGGTCTCAAGTGGTGTCAGGCGTTCTCCTCTAGCCAATTGGCTAGTCAAGAGTAGCGGTTCCTGACACCATTTTTTTTTTGCAATAGATTGGCATTTAGCGGTCCTAGGGTGGGCACCGCCCACCTTACCGCTGGTAGCTTAGCCGGCTGTCGGCAGCCTTTGGCCTGGAATAGCGCCGGCAGCGGTCCCGCTCAAATATTTTCCAAAATACTTGCTAAATAATTTCAATAGGAGTAGATTAGATATTGGTGTTCTCCTCGAAAGGACAGAGAGAAATAAAGAATTCCTCTCTGTCCTATCTTTTCTTTTCTGAGAGGGTAAGATAGGCCGCACACCTTACCTGGTATCAAGGGTTTTAGTTGACGCCGGTTTCTGTCCTGGCAGAATAGCAGCTTTATTGTTGGACAGGTGGAAGGGAATTTCCTCCAGATCCTGGTGGTTCGAGTGACAACTGACAAATGACAATGGGCAGTTTTATCAGTTTTGTGTTATCTTGGGGAGCGGTTTGGCTTATTTGATAATATATCTCAAAAGTATTGCCCAGATGGAAAAACCCGTTATTGTCCAGATAGAGGGTGTGACCAGACAGTTTGACAAAAGTACGCTGCCAGCGGTGGATGAGGTGACATTGAGCCTACAGCGATCGGACATCCTGGGGTTGTTAGGACCATCAGGCTGTGGCAAAACCACGCTGTTACGGTTAGTAGCAGGTTTTGAGCAGCCCCAGGCAGGGCATGTGGCCCTAGCAGGAAGACCGGTAGCAGGAGGGGGCTATTGGGTGCCTCCAGAAAAGCGCGACGTCGGTATCGTCTTTCAAGATTATGCCCTGTTTCCCCATCTGACGGTGGCCCAGAATATTGCCTTTGGCTTGCAACAAGGTAGGTTAAAAAAGTCCAATTCAGTGCAAACACGTGTCAATGAAGTGCTGGCCCTAGTAGGACTGGAAGGACTGCAAAAGCGCTATCCCCACCAACTATCTGGGGGACAGCAGCAACGGGTGGCCCTGGCCCGAGCCTTAGCACCGGCACCAGCATTAATTTTGTTGGACGAACCCCTGAGTAATTTAGACGTGCAAGTGCGTTTGAGACTGCGGGAAGAAATTCGCAGGATTCTCAAAACTAGCGGTACTACTGGTATTTTTGTGACGCACGATCGGGAAGAAGCAATGGCGATCGCGGACTGGGTAGGAGTGATGCGGCAAGGAAAGTTAGAACAGTTAGGAACGCCAGAGGAAGTATACCAGCAACCAGGGACGAGGTTTGTAGCGGAGTTTGTTACTCAAGCCAACTTTATCCCAGCTCGCCGCCGAGGTCAACTGTGGGAAACGGAAGTAGGTAGTTTTGAGGCCAAAACTGTGGGGACAGCAGATTTTGACATTGGCGATCTGACGATCCGGCAAGAAGATTTAATTTTGAAACCAGATGAGCAAGGAAAAGTAGCGATCGCGGAGCGACAATTTCTGGGTCGGGAATACCATTACAGTTTAGTGACGGCATCTGGCAGAGAACTAAAAGCGCGTGCCAAAGGATCTTCCCCCCTGCCGGTAGGAACAAAAGTACAGCTAGCTATTGCCAAAGGAACCCTGGAAGTCTTCCCATGTTTGTAGTAAGCGCTTTAGCTATTATGTCGTCAGTGCTAAATAACAAAGACCTTTTTTACTCCCTACTAAAAAACTAATAATATCAAATCCGGTTAAATGCCAAAAGATCAAAATTGATCGCAACTGTAGGTTGGGTTGAGGCACGAAACCCAACAGCAGCAAGCCCTGTTGGGTTTCGCTAGGGCTCTACCCAACCTACTAAGATATCTTTTTTATTATGGTTAATCCAGCCGATCTGATATAAATTACAAAGGTAAGTGCAAAATAAACAAAGCATGAGAATCAATTACCAATTACCAAATTCTACTTTAATGTTGCAGCGTCTAGTGCCGGGCGGATGGATAGCTGTAACGATCGCGATCGCGCTTTTAGTCTCGACACCAGTTTTGTTCGTACTGGGAAACATCTTCGCGGACAATAGCGAGGTGTGGAATCATCTAGCGGAGACAGTATTACCGCGCTACATGGCAAACTCATTGTGGTTAATGCTGGGAGTAGGAACGGGGGTATTGCTGATCGGAGTGGGCACGGCCTGGTTAGTAACCGCGTGCAGTTTTTGGGGCAGTCAAATATTTGAATGGGCGCTACTATTGCCTCTAGCTACACCTGCCTATCTGCTAGCCTACAGTTACACTGAATTATTAGAATATTACGGTCCCGTACAGATGACCCTGCGGGACTGGTTTGGTTGGACTAGCGTCGGGGACTACTGGTTTCCCAACGTGCGATCGCTTGGGGGGCAATTCTGCTATTAACCCTGGTACTGTATCCCTACGTTTACCTGTTAGCGCGAGTTGCCTTTTTGGAACAATGTACCTGTACCTTAGAAGCGAGTCGCAGTCTGGGTTGCGGTCCCTGGCGCAGTTTTGCTACAGTGGCCCTCCCCCTAGCACGACCTGCCATAATGGCCGGGTTATCCCTAGCATTAATGGAAACCCTGAGTGACTTTGGCACGGTACAGTTTTTTGGCGTAGACACATTTACTACGGGCATCTATCGCACCTGGTTTGGCATGGGAGAACGAGTCGCAGCCGCTCAATTAGCAGCTTTTCTGTTATTATTTATCTTTGGGCTAATTTTACTAGAGCGTTGGTCCCGTCGTCAAGCCAAATATTATCAAAGTGGTAGTGACTACAGTCGCCTGCAACCCTATCAACTCCAAGGAATTCGTGCCACCTTGGCAAGTATAGCATGTTTTGTACCCTTGAGTCTAGGTTTTCTGCTGCCCGCTGGCCTCTTGCTACAGATGACTTGGGAAAATCCAGAAACTATAAACGATCGCTTTTGGGGTTTAGCGACCAACAGCTTTATATTAGCAGTGATTACAGCTATATTAGCAGTGCTCGTTGCTGTAATCATCGCTTATGGAGTGCGGTTGCAATCCCATATTGCCATGGAACTAGCCGCCCGGGTGACGGCAATGGGCTATGCTATTCCTGGTTCGGTGATTGCAGTTGGCATTCTCATCCCTATTGGCAGACTCGATAACGCGATCGATGGTTGGATGCGGGCCACCTTTGGCATCTCCACCGGTTTGCTACTGAGTGGGACGATCGCGGCCTTAATCTTCGCCTATCTAGTCCGTTTCCTAGCAGTTTCCTTCGGCACAGTAGAGTCCAGTTTAAGCAAAATCAAGCCCAACCTCGATGATGCGGCCCGCAGTCTCGGTCACAGTCCCACTAGCACTTTACTGCGAGTCCACGCATCGATGATGGGGGGCGGTTTACTGACAGCAGCAATGCTAGTATTTGTAGACGTGATGAAGGAATTGCCAGCAACCCTGATTATCCGACCTTTTAACTTTGACACTTTAGCAATTCGGGTGTATAATTTAGCTTCTGACGAGCGTTTAGCTGAAGCAGCAGCACCCGCATTGGCGATCGTTCTCGTGGGGATTATACCCGTGATTTTCTTGAGTTGGCAAATCGCTGTCCGATCGCATCATCGCTAAGAATAGAGACCGCCTTACTCGTTCCCTGGCGGAGCCAGGGAACGCACACCAGAGGCTCTGCCTCCCGAGTGAGAGCCGCTATACTGGTAATCATGTCCAGCCAGAGACTGGTCCCCTCTCAATATGCGTTCCCAGCCAGAGACTGCCAACGAAGTAATAGCGAGAATTTACTGTTTGAGCCATGACCCAAGCCATTACTAAACCCAAGTTGGCGTTGCACAACCCTTATCATCCCGTAGTTATGCAACGCCACGTTTTGAATATGCCGCCAAAGGTATCCCGGAATATTGGATTGTGGATGCCTCTAAGAACAGAATTACTATCTTGAGGTTGGTGGATGGTTTCTATGAAGAAGCCATTTTTGAGGGAAACGCATTATCTCTGGAACCCTCCCCGACCTGGACTTGACCGCTGAACAGGTGTCGATCGCTAAAAAGTTGTAGGTTGGGTTTCGTGCCTCAACCCAACCAAGAGATGTTGTTTTTACTCGTTCCCAGGTAGAACCTGGGAACGTACATCAGAGGCTCTGCCTCGCGAGTGGGAGCCGCTATACTGGTAATCATGTCATAGTTGCGAGACTGGAAGCGTCCCCTCTTAATAGTCGTTCCCAGCCAGAGATTGCCAACGAGGTAATACTATACGGGTGGGTTTCTGGCGATCGCTTTATATTCAAGATATTCTTGGAAGGTTAACAGATGTTCGACTGTTTGACGTTCAATTTCAGGAGGTCATAATGCTAGATATCTGGTGCGATCGCGTTCTTTGACTATTTTATCTCATCTCAACTTTCTGTGCTGGTTGATTCGCCCCCGAAGTTTATGCGGGGCCCTAGGAATGTGCAGAACTTGACTTGCGCCGGTGAGACCTATGACCCCGGCGGAGCTGCACGCGAAATCGCGCATCACCGAAGCTGTTCTGGATCGCGGCTCTGGGGCTGCCAGTCTTTCCCAGAGGCTCCAGATACTTTATTGCAAATATTTATTATTACAAATTAAAATAATCATTAAATTTTGATTCCTTCTTACCAGGTTGAGCCTGATAAAGAAAAACAGAGGCTCTGCCTATTGTAGCTTGTAGCAACTGAGGCCAGATGTGAATTAAAATAAATTATCAGCTATAATTGAAAAGAGTTACTAATAAGGGCAGGAAGACTCAGATGATCGCAAAAGTGCAGGCATTGTGGAATGCTGTAACTAAGGCTAGATTCAGCTGGAGAAGTCACGTCCCTGTGTGGCTGAGCCTGATGGTAGGGATAGGACTGTCTACAGTGGCCTCGGGAATAGTCTGGAAGTGGGAGTTAGCGAAAACCCAGCAGCAATTCGATCGGCGGGCAGATAATCTCGCCTTTGCTTTTCAGCAGAATATAGACGAATATGCGCAACTCACCCAGGCTCTTGGGGCTTTTTACGATGCCGCCGATCGGGTCAGCAGAGCAGATTTTACCGAGTTCTCCCAACCCTTTTTGCTTCGCTATCCCGGGCTCTGGGCCTTAGGTTGGGCGCAGCGGGTTCTAGCTTCAGAACGAGAAGCTTACGCAGAATCAATGGTCGCACAAGGATTTCGTCAATTCAACATCTGGGAGAGAAATGCCGATCGAAAAGCGATCGCGGCCAGTTCGCGTGCCGAATATCTTCCCAGTACCTATATCGAGTCACAAGAGCCGTTCAAACAGGCGATCGGGTTCGATCATCAAACACCTTGACTTTTACCTGTTTGACATGCCTGTCGATCAACTTGAATCTGCCCTCAGCAAAGAATCAGTTAATGTAAATCAGGGCTTTCTGGCGTTTTACGACTCCAAACAGCGGCAGTTAGTAGAAGATCGGCAGCAGGCAGAAATAGCCCAGCTAAATGCTTCGTCCGGGAGATCGCGCAAAAACTGTCTCGATAGTGATTGGACAGTCTGCATCCGCACCCTTAATGTCGCCGATCGAGAATGGTCACTGTTAATTCTGCCGACATCGGACTTTGCTGAGAAACCTTGGACAGCAGTTGCGACTCTAGCGATCGGGTTACTCTTGACTAGCATTCTCGCGCTATACCTGGGGATGTCAATTAGACGGGCGGCTCAAACCCAACAGTTACTCGCTTCTTTAGAAAAGACCAATGTGGCCTTACAGCAATCTGATACTGAGTTGAGGTCGCAAAAAACGCAGCTAGAACAAGCCTTTCGTCAACTGCAACAAACCCAAGCGCAACTGGTTCAGACAGAAAAAATGTCTAGCCTAGGTCAACTGGTGGCAGGAGTAGCACACGAAATCAATAACCCCGTCAGCTTTATCTACGGAAATATTAGTTTTGCTCAGAAGTACACCCGCAATTTGCTGGAGATGGTGAAGCTTTACGATCAGCATTGTCAAGATCCCCATCCGTCGATTAAAGAGTTAGCAGAGGCGATCGATCTAGATTTCCTGCTACAAGACTTTCCCGATATGCTATCCTCAATTAAAATCGGCGCTGAGCGACTGCGAGAAATCGTTAATTCTCTGCGCAAATTCTCCCGCAAAGACGAAGCTGAGGTGAAAGCCGTTGATATTCACGAGGGGATAGAAAGTACCCTGATGCTCCTGCAAAATCGGCTGAAAGCCACGCCAAAACGAGAGGCGATCGCCCTAATTAAAGAATACGGCAACTTGCCCCCGATCGAGTGCTATGCAGGACAGATGAATCAGGTTTTTATGAACATTATCAGCAATGCGATCGATGCCCTGGAAGAGCTATTTTCAGGCAGATCCAGTTCCCGAGGGAAAGATTGGACTCCATCAGAAATCCCGACAATTCAGATTCGGACTGAAGTGGTAAAATCAGATCAGATCGCAATTAAAATTGCCGATAATGGACCGGGAATACCAGATGAAGTGAGAGAAAAAATCCTCGACCCCTTCTTTACTACTAAACCTGTGGGCAAAGGTACAGGTTTGGGGTTGTCTATTAGCTACCAGATCGTCACCGAAAAACATCAAGGTAGCTTGCAATGTATCTCAGCACCAGGTCAAGGAACCGAGTTTTTGATTCAAATTCCTGTCAGTCAACTATAGAGAAAGTTTAGCAGAATACTCAATAAACCCAGTTTCTCGTTCCCAGGGTCTCCCTGGGAACGAGCAGTCTGAGGCTCTGCCTCTTGTGAACAGCTTTCTCCTATGAGTGAGGAAGTTGGGCGATCGGGAACCCAGTTCCTCGTGACCAGGGAGACCCTGGTCACCAAGGGCGAATGGCAAGCATTAAGAAACCCGGTTTTTCCGAAAAACCGGGTTTCTTGGTCATTGTTCGGGTTTATTGACAACAACGAAAGAAATTAGAACTTAAACGTAGTCCGGATAGTGCCGACATAGATAGTGTCGTTATTCTCGTTGTGCTCTGGATTGAGAATCGCGTACACGCCAGGGGTAATGGTAATATTGTCATTAACCCGAATGCGATATAAACCCTGGATCTGAAGAGAAGTACCATCCCCCCCCGTGTTATCATCTCTCCTGGCCCCACTGACAACTTTCGGCAGCATCCCTACCTGGATCGCTCCCAGGTTACCTTCTGCGAACAAATCTGGTAAAGCCAAGGTTCCTGCCCAGTTATAAATCGCAGAATGCCTATCATTACCGCCTTCTTCAATCACGTCCATCCAACCGAACCAACCGGAAAGAATCAACCCACGACCCAAGCGAATTTGCGTTGTCGCTCCCATGACGTTAGCTGAGGTGGCCTCCCCAGCATAGAGTACCGTAGCATTAGCACTACCTGTACTGCCAGTCAGGTTAACTTCATCATTAGTCCAGTACGCCCGTGCATAGCTTAAACCCAGCTTGAAGGCATCATCGTCGAAAGTCAGCTGGCCCATTGCACTATAGCTGCCATTGAACAGTCCCTCTCCATCTGAGGGGTCGCTGCTATTATCAGTCAGATAAGAGCCAGAGATCTTGAACTGTTCGCCCAAATTAACTTCAACACCGGCCCCTGCTCCCCCAGGCACCCGATAAATTGGGTTGAAGCGTCCAAAGCGGGAAAGAGAGCCGCTGCTACTGCTTGCTATGGGGCTCAACACCGGGTGAAAATCGTCTTGATCGTATCCTGTTGCAGCTAGCCAGAAAACCAGACTGTCGTTGGCCACTGGTAAACGGTAACCCAGTTTACTCAGTCCAAAATCTCCTCCTGTGTTCGTTGCAAACCCGAGGCGAGTCATGTTAGTACCAGTAACACCCGACCCCAAATTATTTATGTTTCCGGCTTGCAAACGGGTTAGCAGGGAGCTTCCTCCCGCAAAGGTGGTCAGAAAGTTGAGACGCGTCCGGGCTGACAAGGTCCAGTTTTCATTTACATCATTACTACTTCCATCAGCCCTTTCATCGCCAAACACTCCACCAGTGTTGATGATGACTTCACCCCTCAGCTTGGTAGTGGTAGAGAACCGATTAGCTTCCAGTTCAGCAGTACGGGCTTCCAGGGCATCTACGCGACCCCGCAGGGTAGCCAGTTCAGCAGCAAATTCTTCTTGCAGCCGTTGCAGGGTAGCCAAGTCGGCTCTGGTGATGGTGCTAGCTGTAGCCGCAGCAATCAGTTCGTTGATCCGGTCCAAACAAGAATTCAAACCAGCGGCAAACTCAAACCGAGTCAAGGCCCGATTACCGCGATAGGTGGCATCGGGATAACCACCGATACAACCGTAGCGTTCTATCAGGGACTGCAAAGATTGGAATGCCCAGTCTGTGGGGCGTACATCCCGCAGTTGAGACGCGGAGGTCAGCTGTTCCATCGGGTCGCCGCCGGGATTAGTTTCATTGCTGTAACGTTGAATTTGTTCCAACTGCGTTACATCAGTCGGTGCTACTTCCGGGACTGCTTGTGCCACTAGGACTGGGGTGGCAATTGCTTCAATCGTTGGATCGGTCTGGGTGGGGGCAGCTATTGACTGCGCCGCTGCTTCTGTCAGATTCCCCTTCTCACCGGCTGCTGCTTGAGCCTGATTAGAAGAGAAGACTAAAGTCACTCCTAATAATGCTGGGGTGACCAACAGTGAATTCCACAGAACCTTATTGTTCATTTATCTCTCCTCACACCTGGGATACCTTTACTTTAAGGCTAAACGAGAACCAACTAGCAGAGATTATATCTCAAGGAAAAGATTTTGGGTAATAAAAAATTTGGCAGTTACAAGTTAGGGTGGGCATTGCCCCACCAGGTGCCAGTGGTGCCAGTAGGGCACCATCCATTGCTAGCCCTGTAAAGTTGTAGGATAAGTCTAGCAGGCTCAGTCTTACTTGAGAGCGGCTCGGACGCGCAAGTCCACTTGCTTCAAGTGATGCAAGTCCACTAAGCTAGAAAAAAGCAGTGGATAGCGGTGCTGCTAACTATAAGCGCATGGCTAGCAGGCTCCCGGACCCCCCCCGCTACGCAGAGCGCGATCGCCGGCATTACGCCACTCCCCCTGCTGGCTGCGACAGCCTGACCTGTCTCCTTATGCGGATGTTATACTTGCACATATCTAGTTGTTAGATTTGTGAGGGTTAAACGCAGCACGTTCGGCAAGGGGGGAGGGATTCTCACAGGGGTAGGTTTTTTATATTTTGGTTTGTTTGAGGTGATGAGAGGTAAACCGGTAGAATTCATGATAAATGTCTAGACAATATGACATATACTGGTTCCCACTCCCCCACTCCCCCACTCCCCCACTCACGCTTGGGAGCCGAAAATTAAAAACATACCCTTGTAAGGGGGAGGGATCTGCGGCAAGTAAGCAATAGATAGCCAGTTAGGGAACTCCAAGTAAATAATCCTCCTTTAGGATCCAGTAGTCTAGATGCACCAGTTGGTACAGCAATAGAAATTGGGTAATTTATTTTTTGGAAGTCCCTTAGTAGCGACAGTTACCAATCGACGATCGGCCCGCGGACGGTCCTAAAAATCGCCAATCGACAATTATCATATCACTTCCAGCCAGCCCGGTCCATAATTTTCAGGGCTGCTGCATTGTTTTTCCCGAATACGTCGGGGTTGAGGGGGTCGGCTTTGAACTCGCCATAGCTAGCGAGGACTGGGTCTATGGACACGCCGGTCACTACAGGATATTCGTTGTTGCCCTCAGCGAAGAATTCTTGAGCCTGACGACTGACCAGATGCTCCAAAAATGCGATCGCGGCTTCTTTATTGGGAGCATTTTTGGTGACGCCGCCGCCGCTGACATTAACATGGGTGCCGCGACCGTTAGGGCCAGTTTGGTTGGGGAAGAACACCCCGATCGCCTTTATTACTTCCTTGTCTGCCGGCTTATTTGATTTGGCCAGACGGGCGACGTAGTAGGAGTTGGCGATCGCGATATCCCCAACCCCTGCGGCACAAGCTCTAATTTGGGCCGTATCATTACCTTCGGGCTCACGGGCGAAGTTAGCGACCATACCCCGGGCCCATGCCAGAGTCAGGTCTGGGCCATGGGCTGCTAGCAGGGAGCCCACCAGGGACTGATTATAGATATTGCTGGAACTGCGGATGAGGATTTTGCCTCCCCATTTAGGATTCATGAGTTCTTCATAGCTTGACAGTTCCCAGGGCTTAACTCTGTCTTTACGGTACAGGATCACTCGCGCCCGCCGAGAGAAAGCATACCAAGTGCCGTCCGGGTCGCGCAGATCGGCATGGATCAGGGAGTTCAGATTTGGTGAATAGATAGGTTGGAGGATCCCTGATTCCTTGGCCCGCCAGAGACGGCCCCCATCAACGGTCAGTAAGATGTCAGCTTGACTATTGCGACCCTCGCTTTTGACCCGTTCGATCAATTGGTCAGCTTTACCTTCCACCAGATTTACCTTGATACCGGTCTGTCTGGTAAAGCTGTTGTACAACTCATCATCAGTATTGTAATGGCGGGAGGAGTAGAGGTTGAGGGGGCGGTTCTGGGCTATTGCTGGGGCCTTGCGACCCAGTTGTCCTGCGGCCAATGCTGCTGCTGCCGTACCCGCAGCCATAAAAACTCGTCTTTTCATCTTCTTTTTTGTCGATCCTGATTTTTATCACCGGTCCTATTTAGACTCTTAGCCGGCTAATAGCCGATCGCGCACTGCGCAGCGGAGGGGGGCCCGGAGCGTGCCAGCCGTGCGCTTACAGTCGAAGGCTATTATAACTGCTAATGAGATTTATTGTTCATTAAATTTTTAAATTATGTAAACCATTTGGTTCACATAATTTATTGGGCACGGGTCAATATGTCGCTGTTCCCAGGATTGATCTGCTTGATAAATAATCTCAACTATAGCAGATATCATGTAGTATAGCTATGAATATTGAGCAAGTACAACGATCTAGAGCGCCGGTCAAGAAACAGGGTTTCTCTGGTAAAAGCATTGATAGATCCTTGATAGCTGGACAAGAAACCCGGTTTCTAGCTTCTACACTTGACCGATGCTCTAGGTCTTAGGGCCAGTAGTGCAGGCGAGGGCAATTAAATGTTCAATTTTCTTAATATTTGGATCGCCAGCTAAGTAACCAATGCCGCGATGGAGGTGGAGGCGAAATTGGGTAGCAAGGGTTTCTTTGTCAGTGCCCAAACCATCATTGTGGCAGCGTTGCTTGAGAGCAATGAGGAGGATATCGGACATTTCGCTGCCAAAGACGCGCCAAGTCAGTTCCACATTACTATCGGCGGGGATGGGGACCGGTGAGGGGATACTCGGTTCTGCTAGGGAACGACAGAATGCCCAGCGACAAAGAATGTTCCACTGGTCGATTTTAGTATTGCGTTTGAGTTGAGTCAGTTGATTCTTGGCAGTTTGGGACAGGCGAATTCTATCTATTGGTAATTCCATAGTTCCTGAATGGTGAATGGCGATCCCCCTCTATCGTTTACCGATCCACCCACCCATGTCGTTGCCAGCTGGCGAACGACAGGGTCGTTTCCACGAGCAATCGCGGAAGTTTAAAGAGATAAATACTAGACTATAGCGAAGAGTCAGCAATCGACATGGGTGAGTGTCTCGGGAAACGAAAGGTGCTCTTGGAAACGACCCCCTCGTTAGCCTCATGGCCCTCGGGAGATCGCGATCGGGGGGTTCCCTACACCAGCGGTCAAGGAGCCCCCCAGGGAGAACAACGGCGTTACCGTAACTAAATAAAATCAGAAGCATCAATTTGCCCAGGACCAACTCCCCACAAAAATGCCAATATTTTCCACTCTTCCTCAGAAGACCTGATCAAAGTATCACCGCCGTCAGAGATAATTTCTAAATCAGCAAAACTCAAGTCTCTCACGCCTCCTTCTAACCGGATTAAGTCCTTGCCATCCTCAAAGTCGCCGATAACATCCCATAAATCCCCATCCGCGCCCCAGGAGACCAAGACAAAAGTATCACTGCCCTCATTGCCGTAAAGCCAATCATGTTCGTCACCCCCACTGAGGATATCGTTTCCAGTTCCGCCATGGAGGAAATCACGACCGCTGCCCCCATCTAGGGTATCATTGCCGCTGTCCCCGGTGAGGCTATCGTTGCCCCCGTGTCCGTAAAGCCCGTCGTCTCCATTACCCCCTGTGAGGGTATCGTCTCCTGCTCCCCCTTGACGGTAGTCATTGTTCCCCAGGAAAAGGCTGTATAGCAGCGCTGAATCGTTTTCAGAATCCTGAACCAGAATATTATCGTTTTGCCCATTGCCATTATAATCGGCAATATACAGTTGCATGTTTTGACCGTCAACTTGAAGCACTTCAGGGAGCGGATATTCGGTGAAATTTTGCTCATCATTCCAGGACAATACCCGACTGGTGGGGGACCGATCCCTTTGTTTTTCTTGAACCAGAATCTCATCCTTACCATCACTATCCAAATCTTCTACATACAAATTGGTCTCGTCGCCTATTCGGGCGAAATTCTCCGGCAGGGTGATGGGGGTGATGGAGTTAAAGTTGCCGGGTGCATCCCAGATTTGCAAAGATAGCTGTAGGGGCGAAGCATTCGGGCGACAAATTATGATATAAGTTTACAGATGGACTCTCCGAATGCTTCGCCCTTGCGAAAGTGGGATGCACCCCATTTCTTTTCTCCTTATTGGTTTCTTTACCGATCAGATCTGACCAGTTCAGCTGACGGAAATAATTAGCTGAACAACCAGAATTGGAATGACAGACAAAAATATGATGTTTCCATTAATTCCCGTCCCTAACAAACAGGGACGCTAACAGAGCTCCTAGGCCTCCTCCAATATGCCTTCCCAGGCGGAGCCCGGGAAGGAGAGGAATAAGGTTTTACAGCACTTCGAAGGAGTAGAAGGAGTCGTAGAAGGAGTCGTTGGATTGCGTGTCAGAGAATGGATCTAGAATTCCCGGATCAGTGGCACCTTCGCTTACTACACCTGAGAAGGATTGCATGTGCTCATTAATTGCCGTCGCCGTAGTACGGGTGGCACCTTCGCTTATTGCACCCTGGATCAAAGCCTGATCAGAGAATCCGAGAGCATGGCGCAGGAATAAAATGCCATCAGTTAACGCTCCTGCCGTGCCATTGCCATCTATATCTAACATCATGTCCCCCACTTCGTCCAAGTAGGTAACAATTTCTGATGTATCGCTGGTGGCACCTTCGCCTACAACATCTTTAGTCAAAGTCTCTCCCCTGAACCCGAAGAGATAACGTATGGCCACAAGGCCGTCAGTTAACGCATCTATAACTCCATTCCCATCAATGTCCAATGTCGGTGATGGAGCACGCGAGGTTAATGCAATGGAACTGGGGACAAAGTTGCTATTTGCAGGCAGGTCATCTGAGTTGGCACCAAAGTTGATCTGTGTCCCTGAAAACCCTGGTAGCGCTGTGAAGTTGGCCGTGTAAAGGGTAGGATTAGGATTGTTGGGCCAATTTCCGTTAGCATCTACCCAAGCTTGCAGGATGTATTTGTCTGTGTTCGGGTCGCCGTCCAAACCCCCGTTGGTAATCGGATCGTCCAAGACTGCACTTATAGGTTGTGCGCCCAAAGGAAAATGCTCGGTCAGACCAGTGACTGGATCGAATGCTACTTGAGAACTGTCCCAATGCATTTGAAAGACTATTCCTGTGGTGGGAGTTTCCGCAGGTTCAGTAGAGTAGTTGACATCAAAGCTGACGCTTGTGTTTGGTTCTACTGCTTTGGTCAGTTCTGAAGGAGTGATCTTCAGTTGAGTGACTTCTTCAGGGGCAGAATTTACTGTTATATTCACCTCCGCAGTGTCGAAAGCAGCATTACCATCAGATATAGTATAGGTGATGCTGTCATTTCCCGTGAAACCTGAATTGGGGGTGTAAATTAGCAGGTCTTTACCCGGGGAGTCTGGAGTGCCATGGGTAACGGTGCCGTTGGTAGCAGCTTCATAACCTACGAGTTGGATGGGGTTGCCATCGGGGTCGGAGTCGTTGGCGAGAACGTCCAGCGTGACTGCTGTTTGTTCCAGAGTAGTGGCGCTGTCGTCCATAGCTACAGGCGGACTGTTGGGAGGCAATACCGCAATAGTAAATTCATCTTCTACACTGCTCCAGGAATCCGATACCGTTACCGTCACGGTAGAACTGCCCGACTTAGTAGGGGTGCCTGATATCGCCCCAGTAGTGGAGTCAATGGTTAAACCGTCTGGCAAACCCAAGGCGCCGTAACTAGCAATATCGTCGTTGATGTCGCCTACGTGAGCGCTTACATCCAGGTTGAAGTTCTCCCCAAGATTGGCATTGACGTCGGGAATCTCAGTTTCCAGATACGGCGGGTTTGCCAAGCTTAAAGTTCTCAAATTGCTGAGGGAACCTAACGAGTCGGGTATAGTGCCGCTCAAGGAGTTCACGGACAGATCGAGCTCTTTCAAATTTATGAGGTTCCCTAACGAGTCGGGTATAGAACCGCTCAAGGAGTTCCTGGACAGTTCGAGCTCTTTCAAATTTATGAGGTTCCCTAACGAGTCGGGTATAGAACCGCTCAAGTCGTTGCGGTCCAGATCGAGTGTTTTCAAATTGCTGAGGTTCCCTAACGAGTCGGGTATAGTGCCCGTCAGGTCGTTGTAGCTCATATCGAGGAATTTCAAATTGCTGAGGTTCCCTAACGAGTCGGGGAGAGGACCGCTCAAGTCGTTGTCGTCCAGAGCTATTTCCGTCACCCGACCAGACTCTACCGTCACCCCAGGCCAGGTATTGACAACAGAGGCCTTGGGAGGCGTTGGGCTGCTGGTATCCCACTTCTTCTTCCAATTCTCCCCATCAATGCTGTCAGAGAGATCCTGAAGGGCTGCATAATCAACTGGATTGAGCAACATGTCTTTTCTCCTTATTGGTTTCTTTACCGCTCTGTTTCCACCGGTGGCTGGCTTGTGTCTTGGGTATTCGGTTGTTTCCCTACCTGAATAGCATAACTAACTTGATTGTGTAATGTCAACCCCCTGTTAATTTATTTTTACTTATACTTCATATAAGCTGAGCTTATCTTTAGCCTGGAGGCCATGTCATCCGGGCGGGGAGACCCTCAGATCCGGGAAGAGCTGGCATCTGTCTGGAGGAGGACTTTATCGCTCGGGAGGCAGAGCCTCTAGGGGCCCGTTCCCTGCCAGAGTCAGGGAACGAGATTATAAATGCTGTTACCAGAAATAGCCGGGTTCGACGATCGTCTGACCTGCGGTAGAGTCGTACTGGAGGATATATTCGCGGGCGATCGCATTTTGCTTGCGAAGAGTTTCCACTTCAGTTTCGCCAATTTCGGTATCAGTAGAGAGGAGAATCACCTGATGAGAAGCAGAGGGGAAGTAACGTTCGATCAAATTATGGCGGTGTTCGGAATCTAGACGTCCCAAGGGAGTGTCAATGGCCACGGGTAATTGCTGGGCGGAAACTCGCGCTAAGCCCCAGAGGAAGGAAATGGCTAAGAGTTGTTTTTCTCCTGCGGAAAGACGATTTTTAGGCACTGGTTTTCCTTGGGGGTCGAACAGAGAGAGGCTAAAATTTTTGGTGTCGATCGCCACCCGATGGACCAGGTCTGGTTTGTGCAGGAGATAGCGAAAGCATTCTGTGACTTCACCTTCGAGTTTATTCAGTTTTTTCAGGGTCAATTTTTCCCGAAACAGTTTGAGGGTGTTTTGGACTCTCGCAGCAACCTTGACAAAATGCCTGTCGTCAGAGATTTTGATGCTTTCTTCAGTATACTGGTGCAATTCCTTTTTGATTTTATCGATCGCCTGTTCTGAGTCCTTGCGGCGGCGAGCGCAGTTTTCCCAAGTAGCGCGGGCCTTAGCGACTTCAGTTTGGGTTTCGGTAACTGTTTGTTGCAACTTTTCATAGGCTTCCGGTGCGGCGGCGGCGGCTATCCTTTTCTCAAGGGCATGCATTTCTATTTCTAGCTGCTTGAGTTGTGCCAATTTTTCCGATCCTGTTGCTTGAGCCGCTTGGATATGATAACCTAGAAGAGACTGTAATTGCTTGACTGCCTCTGGATCGGCGATTAACCAAGGTTCAGCAGTCTCTAGGGTTTGGGCTAAAGCCAGGTTTTCTTGGTCGAGAAAAGATTGAATTTTCTCAAGCAGCTCCACCTCCAAGGACAGTTGGGTGAGATAATCGAGAAGGCGGCGATCGCGATCGTGCAAAACATCCCGAGTCATTTTCGCCTGAGAGTAGCGGGCTTCCGTTTCTGCTTGGGCTAGGGCCTGAGTGAGAAGGGATGAAATTAAAGCGTTTGGTATTGACCCAGCAGCTAATTCTCTCATCTCCTGACAAGTTTTATCTGCCTGGCCCTTTAAGTCCTGGAGTTTTTTGTCTAGCAGGTTGCGATCAGCTGCTATTTTGCCGCCTTCAGATAAGAAGTTATTTGATGCTTGGCGATATCTCTTCTCAGCGATATCTAACTTCTTTTTCAGTTCTCCTCCTTCGGCGATCGCGGCATCTTTTGCCTTCGTGTGTTGCTGGATTTTTTGTTCGATTTCATCCAGGTTGGCGAGTTGCTTGGCGTTGGCAAGGGCTTTTTGCTTGCGTCGAACTAAGATGTTAAGATCCTGAGAGAGACGTTCCGCTAGTTCTAGCCCTAACATAGATTCGATCGCCTGAACGACCAAAGGGGGAGGAATTTCCTGTTCTGCGAGTTCCTTCACCTGTTCGCCATCAAACAGGAACAGATTAGAAATGCCCAGAGGCAGGAGATTTTCAATGTACTCATCCCAGGTATCGGCCAAGTAAGGATCGGGCCAATCATTGTCAAGAATCCCTAAATTATCTTTACCATCTTTAGGGTTTTTTGTCCAAGTGCGGACAATACGGTATTCGACTAGCTTATCGTTAAGGACATGTTGAAAAGCCAATTCAACCCGGGTATTTTCTCCAGGGGGAGTATTGCGGTTAACACACTGAGAGAGAAAATCGCCATAATTCAAATTACCACGATTAGAACATTGGGCGCGAATGCCGTAAAGGGCGAGGCGAATAGCATCCATGAGGGTAGTTTTGCCGCCACCATTCATGCCACCAAAGAGAATAATGGGGCGAGTATTGTCATCAGCTTCTGGACGGAGATTAATGACTTGTTTCCCGAGATAGGGACCAAAGTTTTCCAGTACGAGTTCTGTAAAAATCAAGGTGATGCCTCATAAAGCTGCTCTCGTTCCTTGATTTTAGCAGTTCTGGTATCGATTAGCAGTTCTGGTATCGAGATAAGTTTTTTCCCTGGCTCCCGCCTGGGAACGAGCGATCGAGGCGGAGCCTCGGGGGTTAACTAAATTTCCCATAAATTGATCGCGGTTGTCCCTTCTCGCTCCGAACAACCTATGTCCAAAACCTAGGAGGTATGGCCCGGTTTCTTTACCAATTTATTAACCAACAGCATAGGGAGTAAACTTCCGCATAAACGGAGTATGAAACGCGATCACAATGTCCTTGCTGTCTACGCCACTAGCTACTAATTCAGCCGCCAAGTCTCGTTCCGTTGCATTCCACTGAATCCAGATTTTTTCATCTTTGATATCCAGATGAATTACACAACTATGGATCCATGTTTGCCGCTTCCAACCCAGGAAAACAATTTGGTAATGATCCCGTTCGACATCGAAAATTCTTTCAACTTCTATTTCTCCATGTGCGGGCTTGTGTTGACTGCAATCTAATAACAATTCTCGAACGCAATGACGATATTTTTCTAGTTTTTCCATTGGACAATCGCCTCCTCTTCAGGGTTATATATAATTAATTTAACATCATTTTCGGCAATCATTGCTTTCGGCAAATCCAGTTGAAAGAATGTATTATATACTACTACAGGCACCGCAAGATAAAGGGTTCTTTCCGGTTCTTCAATTTTCAGAGCATATCGATAATTCAGGGGCGTTGCACATTTTGGGGATGATGCCTACGCATGCACATAACTTAAACTGGCTTGTAGTCTAGATTTAAGACTTCTGCAACTATGCCCATCATCCCGTAATTGTGCAACGCCAATTCAGGTATTGTCCCAAGGCTGTGTGAAATTCAGATATAGCAGATGCCTGTGGCAAAAAGCTTTTAATTTCAACTGCAATTTTACTTAGGCCATTTTCCGCAGCAATTAATTTTTGAGAACCCAGGTCTATTGACATATTTATGCTCCCAAAACTAATAGCAAAGGGATCGTAGTTTACTTGCCATCCTTTTTTGATTAACGCATTTTTGACTGCGTCGTGGAATGTATCTTTTGACATGTCTTTATCTGAATGAGTTATTTGTGATTAGATTTTCCCACAAATCTAACCCCGGGCGGGCCAGGAGACTCAACCCCACCTAGGGTTTGCTACGGTTTGCTACAAACGGATAAATAAAGACTGTAGTCGTCACTACAAACTAATCCTGAGATTGGAATTTTAAGCTTGCCCAAGTCAACTGTTTAACCGTTTCCACGTTATTTTTTTCAGCAGCATTCTTCAAGTCACGCTTGTCGTGGGCATTTTGAACTGCTTCCTCTTGGGAACGAGAACTGGTTTCAAAGCATTTTTCCAGCTTTTCGTATATGCCCACGCGACGCGCCATGTTATGATATTGGCGTTCTGTGTCTAGCAATTTGGCCATCAGTTCTAAGTGCATGGCATCATCGTTACAGACTTCTTCCAGGATATTCCACTCATCGGTGCCTAGCAGACGGTTGCTGGCGATCGCGAGGTCTTGGAAAGGTTCGCCAAGTACCTCCTCGTAAATACGGGGCAAGCTGTCATCAAATTCATGTTTTTCCTCTAGCCAGATGCGGCGAATTTCGCTCAGTTCCTCTTGGGAGATCAGGGTGATGTCCCGCATATCCTCTGGTGCGGTGCGACGAATTTGGACTTGAGCTTCTAAGAGTCGCCGCAGCAAATACTCCCGCCATTCCTTTTTATAGGGACCTGGAATGGGTTCAACGGAAATTTCGCCATCGATATTGCGCTCAAAGAGTTGGACATTGCCCCAGATGCGCCGGAAGTCTCTATTGTCGCGATCGTCCTGAATATCTAGCTCAAGACGGAGATCGACCAGAGGCTGCAACCACTCTTTCTCTTCATCATTCCGGATCATCGCCGCCATAGATTTATCGCTGTCAACCAGCGTGCAAACCCAGCATCCAAAGCGAGAACTACCACAACTGGGGGTAGAGGTATCGACAACTAGAGGACATTCATTATCTGCTGTCGCACTCTGATACATGGCGAGTAGGTCTTTGTTGCTATATCCCCAAGGGTTCTGCCACTGCATCAGATAAAGCCAGACTTCATCATCACGCCAATCTTCAATAGGACTATATACCAAAGAATTAGGTAAATTAGCATTAGGGCTGAGGCGAGCACGCACCCGTTTTTCTTCAAGTTTTTTCATTGTAATTGCACGTCTGGCGCTTTCAGCTTTGCGAGTCCCCAAGATAAGAATGGTTTGACCGCTGGCTCGGACAATATTGCGAATGAAGCGGTTAGATGGATCTATTTTCAGGCGTCCGGTACACCATCGAAACTTAAGACGAGGTGCTGGATAGCCTTTGCCAATTAAACCTACCCAGTATGTATGTGTAATTTCTGGTTGCAGCAGATGGGGTTCAATTGGCATTCCTTGCTCTTGAGCCGCATACTTTATTTTTTTGAGAGAATTGCGCACCCAAGCAGAAACTAGAGGATTTTCAACCAGTGTATCTGTTGTGATAACATGAATTGTTTTGGTTCGTTTTTCAGGTGACAGATCTACAATCGCATTCCATACAAGTTGTAGTGTAGCAGTACTATCTTTACCCCCTGAATAACCCAAAACAAAGGGAATATCGTCTTGACAGTACAATTCTTTAATTTCCTTTGTTAACATTTGTATGTCTTTCACTAGCTCCTCAACAGTCCGTTGTGGAAATAGTGATGTCTGGATCGCTGTCATGTCAGGCAACTCCTTTCCTGTGTACCAAAAATCGTGATCTGTTATTACGTCTAATTGATTGTCTATAATGGTAACATAGAACTAACCGATATTTTTAAGAAGTTTATGACTCAAACCAACAATACTAGCAGCAGCTCCCCCTCTGATATCAAACAGCAAATAGAACGCTTGATGTCGTCATACTTCGCTAAGAATGACCATGACCGGTGCTATTCAGGGCTAATTTTCCAGCATGGGAAGCGATCAATGCTACAAATCAACGTACCAGCTAAGGATTTGCCTAACCTTTTGCAAGCTAGACCTGCTGCTGCCAATAATCCTGATTCAGGTAAAGACCGCCCAGAAATTAAGGGTCATGCTGATGAAATTAAACACTATATTGTAGATCGTGCTAGAAAGGGAGAAGCCTGGATTATAGGTACATTTACGGCAAATGTTGCCCCTGAAATAATTACAATTGTTGAATTAGGTATGGGGATTTGCATGGTTATAGTTCCGCAAGGAGTTCAGTTTGATTTAACCGATGGGCAGCATCGTAAAAAAGCAATTCAAGAATTCCTGTCAGATCCAAATGAGAGCGAGTTACTTGCTGAGGAATATTTTCCTATTACATTGATTTTAGAGGACAATTTTCACCAGTGTCAAGCAGATTTCAGAGATATAGCTCAAGCAAAACCGGTAGATAAGTCTTTGTTATTATCATTTGGTAAATCATCAGGCAGAGCTGGCATAACTAAAAAATTGATAGAAAAAGTGCCCATGTTTCGGGGCAAGACAGATAAGATTAACAGATCTCCAAGCAAAAAATATAAATTAATATACACGACTAACTACATAGCGCGGGCTGTGAGTTGCGCGTTCACCGATAACTCAGAGGATGAACTTGAATATTATGACGTGGAAAAGTCATCTGAAGCTTTAGCTAAGTGTCTAAATCATTTTTTTTCAGAATGTAGTCAGACGCAGCGGATATTTGAAACAGGGGTTGAGAAACTAACGGTTAATGAGGTGAGTGATTTTAAGAAAGAATGTCTACTAGGTGTGAGTGTTGGAATGGAGATACTGGGGCGATTGCTGTACTGTACTTATGAGCTAAAAAGCAATTCTTTTAATCCCAATAAAGTTTCCCAACTAGCACAGCTAGATTGGTCAAGAGAAAACATTCTTTGGCAGAATAATGTGGTGAGAGTAAATCCCAGACAGAAAAATTCAACTAAGACGATCTCGTGGGGAGCAAGCGCTATAGCAGATGCAGTAAAAGTGGTCAAAACAGAACTAGGATGGATGTAAACAAACACTCTTATTTTCTGCTCTGTTGGCAAGCAGTCATTCCACTCACTCTCTCACCCGATCGCCCATATCGCCCATACTGCCGCCCCATACTGCCGGTACCCACAAACACTTTTCCCAATTCTCGCGATACATCTTCATCAGCGTACCACACGCTGCCCCTACTTCTCTAAGGGCGATCGCCGGTAATAGAGTCTATCGCTCAACCCCACGGGACACCTGGAGAAGTAATATCCCCGTCCCCATTAATCACTCTGATGACCGGCAATACATCCTCGCCACCAGAAATCACCATAACACCATTTCCCCAGTATCCATTTTTTACAAACCATATTGTTGACATTTACCATCATGACAGATTAATCTGAAATAGTCAAGGATATTTTAAAAACTTTCCGATGATGAACAGCGTCCCCTCCCCCACCGGCAACGTTGCCGCCCGCATCCTAGCACAGGAAAGAGAGGATCTAGAGGCTCTGGCGGTTCTACTCGATCGCCATTTGGCCCGCAACGACAAGATCCTGGTTCAGAAAACCGAGATGGGCGGGACTGAAGCCTATGTCGGTTCAGTCACCCTGGAGTGGTTTGCCAGTCGCGTTCGCTTTGCTTCTCGCTTGCCCCTGTTCCGTCAACATGTCAACCAGCAGACGGATAACGTGGACATCGACGCCGACAGCATTGAGATAATTCAGCAGCGACCCCTGGACTGGTCCCGCCAAGCACCCCTCGCACAGTATTTGGCAGCTCGCAAAACTCACAAGTTTCCACCGGTGCTAGTAGTGATTAACCGACCTTGGGTAGACGAACCCACTGCCCCGGAATGGGACCCTTACGGACTGGCCAATAAATCTGCCGCTGATTTTACGCCGCTGGATGCCAACGGTAAGGTCGGTCTGCTGGACGTTTCCGAAGATGTGACCATTTTTGTCCTCGACGGTCAACACCGACTGATGGGGGTTCAGGGTCTGATGGAGTTGATCAAAACTGGCAAACTTCAACGGTACAAAAAGGATAAAAAACCTCTAGGCGCTTTCATTACCGTTGATGACCTCAGACAAGAGTACCACATCGAACCGGCTTATTTGCAAAACTTGGCCAAGGAAAAGATTGGCATCGAGTTCATTTCCGCAATAGTTACTGGGGAGTCTCGCGAAGAGGCCCGACGACGAATTAGATCTATCTTCGTTCACGTTAACCTGATGGCGACTCCTTTAAGCAAAGGTCAGTTGGCACAACTGAATGAGGATAATGGTTTTGCTATTGTTGCTAGAAAAATTGCTGTCTTCCATCCAATATTAAAAGATGTAGAAGACCGCAATCCTCGTGTCAATTGGGATAGCGCTACAGTTGCTGCTAAGTCTACGGTTTTGACTACCCTTCAGGCCCTTCAGGAAATGTGCGATCGCTACTTGGGCCATAGATTTACTCACTGGAAACCTTCCGAAAAGAAGGATTTAATTCCCATGCGCCCGGAAGATAAGGAACTGGAAAAAGGAATTTCCGAGTTTAAGCAGTTGTTCGACAATTTGGCAACTCTCCCCAGCTATCGGAGACTGGAAGAGGGGACGGAAACCCCGGAAATGCGGCGCTTCAGCTTTGAGAAGGATGGGGGCGAAGGGAATTTATTATTCCGTCCCGTGGGACAAATTGCCTTGACTCAGGCAATAGGTATCTTAGTATTTAAGAAAGATTTCTCCTTGACAGCCATTTTCCAGAAACTGGGGCAATACGACGCTAATGGTGGATTCAGTGGTATGGATAAACCTGAATCTTTATGGTATGGTATTTTGTACGATCCTAATAAAAAGCGAGTCCTCGTGGCGGGGCGGGATCTGGCAGCTAAGTTAATCGTTTATATTGTAGCTGGTACTGACGATGATATGGAACGGGCGGAACTCCGACGTTTACTTGCAGAAGCGAGAACGATCTTCGATCGTTCTATGGGTTTTGATGGTAAATTTACCGAACCCAGAGATGTAGGATTGCCACCCGTTATTAATTAAGTTATTATTTAGGGCACCATCTCACCCGTTACGGTTAGTTATGAGTGCGATCGCCTTGTCCGGAAAACGAAAACGCTAAAGCGTTTACTACGAACCGGCGATATTAATCTCATACACCGGTACCTAAGATGGTACCGCCGGTCCCAGCTCGATCGCTTGCTGGAATATTTGAATATAAGGCGCAAGTTAGCTTAGAATTAAGAGAATGTTAAGTTATCCCCGCCCAAAAAATAATTGAGTGTTACTTATGGCTGAAATCCAGTTTTCCAGAGGCATTACCGAAACAGATGTACCGAAAGTGGGTCTCACCCGCGCCAAGAGGGGCAGCAGCAGTACGGCCAAGTTCATTTTTGAAAATCCCACAGTGTTCCAAGAAGGCAACACCCAAGAAGTTACTGGTATGTACATGATTGATGAAGAGGGCGAACTGAAGACTCGGAACGTGAACGCCAAGTTCGTTAATGGTCAGCCAGCAACAATAGAAGTATTATATCTGATGGACTCCCAGGCAGAATGGGACCGCTTTATGCGTTTCATGGAGCGCTATGCCGAACAGCATGGTCTGGGCTTTAGTAAATCTAAATAGTCCTCATGAATTACATACACTCGTTCCCTGTGAGATCCTGGGAACGAGTTAAGCTCCCAAAGCGCGCTTTGCGCTTACTACGAACGAAAATATGACCCTCTTACCTCACCCCGATCGCCCTGGAATGACGGTAAATTGTGCTGTGATTACCGTTAGCGATACCCGCACGCCGGAAACGGACCGCAGCGGTCAGCTGATTAAACAGTTACTCCAAGAACAGGGACATGCGATCGCGGCTTACAGGATTTTAAAAGACGAACCGGCCCAAATTCAAGCCCTGCTGCAAGAGTTATGCAGTCGCCCGGACCTAGATGCTGTCATATTAAATGGGGGCACGGGTATTGCCCCCAGGGATACTACCTATGATGCCATTCAAAGTTTACTAGAAAAACAATTGCCCGGCTTTGGAGAATTGTTTCGCGCCGCTAGCTTTCAAGAAATTGGTTCTCGGGCGATCGCCTCTCGCGCCTGTGCGGGAGTATATCAGTCCAAGCTCATCTTCTCAATCCCAGGTTCTACGGGTGCAGTCAAACTTGCCCTAGAACAGCTAATTTTACCCGAAATCGTTCACCTCGTTTCAGTTATTAGTGACCCGTATCCCGATGCAAGCGCCGCGATACCCTAAAGAGTATCGCTACATCAACTAAGTCCGCCTGCGCGGACTGGGTTTTTTCTCCCCCCCCTTTAGGGTGCGGCTACCCTTGATTTTTCTTCATCATTTATACTCTCATTAATTGCCAAAGGTTTGGGATAAATTTCTACCGTTAAAGTGGCGATCGCGCTTGCATACTGAGGGTCTTGCTGAGTAGCGCGTAACTTGGGGTTTCGGAGCAAGCGCCGCAACTGCTTATCTGTCATTTCGATCTCTATATCGGGAGTAATGCCGGTTTGACTAATATCCGTTCCCTTCGGCGTGTAATAATGAGCTACAGTCACCGCTAACCCCGAGCCATCCGAGAGCGTATGCACCGCCTGCACTAAAGCCTTACCAAACGTTTGAGTACCGATCACCTGAGCTCGTTTATGATCTTGCAAAGCCCCTGTTAAAATCTCGCTAGAACTCGCAGAATTACCATTTACAAGCACCGCCAAAGGTAGTTTAGTTAGAGCTTTGCCATTAGCTTGGAGAGCTTCGCGGTTTCCATCACGGTCTATAGTGCTGACAATAGCACCAGTATCCATCCACATGCGAGCAATTTCAATTGACGCCTGCAACAGACCTCCAGGGTTACCGCGCAGATCTAACACAAAACCATCCACCTGTTGCTCTTGCAGATCCGCGATCGATCGCTCCATCTGTTCGGCGGCGTGGGAACTAAAATCAGACAAGCGGATATAACCTATGCGTAAATTTCCTTCTTCCTTCAGAGCATAATTTACCGCAGGTACTTCAATCTTTGCCCGCCTTACAGCTTGTTCACCAGTTAGCTAGTACAATAACAGCATTTAGTAAACCAGTTTTTAAACGTATTTGTTCCAATCAGCATTAGAGCAAGTTCAATTAACTTTTCTAGCGCCTCCATTGCTCGTGTTGGGAACATTCTGACCAGTGACTTAACCGTTGACCACAACATCTCAATAGGATTGAAGTCTGGTGAGTAGGGTGATAAATATTCTACTCTTGCTCCCGTAGCGACTATCAGTTCTTCGATACCTTTCATTTTATGGATATTAAGGTTATCCATAACTACCACATCCCCTGGATTCAGCTTCTCCACCAGGTCATGTTCAACAAAATCCTTAAAATCCTTACCTTTCATAGAGCCTTTAATTGCTTTTTTCGCCACAACCCTTTCAATACTTATTGCTCCGATTAACGTCATTTTCCTGCCCTTATAAAATGGTCTTAAATAGAATGCCTTTTTACCTTTTTCACACGGGCGCCATTTCGCGACTCATCCCTATCCAGAAAGCTGCCTCATCAATAAATATCAATTTTCCCTGTGGGACATCTCGAACCCGCTCTCGGTAATCAACTCGCTGCTGTTGAACTGCTGGAGTTGCTACTTTTTCTGCCCGGTAAGTTTTTTTTAAGAGTTAAGCCTTCTTTTTTTAGGAACTCACACATCCCCCCTACACTGACATAAACATCCTGCTCATTTAACAGATGTTCCCTCAGCCTACCGTCCAATCTGGGTAATCTTTTACCATCTTCACGATCAAGTCTCGATAGGCTTCTAGCTTGCCCGGACGTTTGGGGCCGGGTTTTTTAGGGGTTAGATCTTGCGTTTCTCGATATTGTTTTATATAACTATGAACAGTAGCAGGACTGAGCATAAACTGCTCGGCAAGTTGCCGAATCGAGCCTTTGCCCAATTTATAAGCAGTGACGACTTTTTGTCTAAGGTCCAGAGAGTAACGTCCCATAGCTGAATTTTGTCTGCATTGAGTATAGCTCTAGTTTAGCACAAAAATGTTCTACTTGTTTCCTGAACAAGCTGTAGTTCTACTTCAAATATACCTCGACCCGGTCGTGACAGTTCTAGAGTCACCTCAGTCCCTACTTCCCCCGAATCAGCTTAACCGCAGCTTTCAAGCTCATGTTTTCCGTTGATTTGCCGTCGATCGCCAATATCCTATCGCCCGCTTGAATACCTGCTGCAAAAGCTGGATAATTTTCATAGGGTTTGACCACAGTAATGCTTTTAGTTTCGCGATCGAACTCTAAACTCATGCCCACTCCTGACAGTTCCCCCGACGTTTGCTCAGTTAGTTTTTCAAATTGCTCTGGGTCCAAAAAGCGAGTGTAGGGGTCATCTAACTTTTTAATGCTGCCCGGATCGCCCTATAAGCCTGTTTCTTGCTCGTATATTCTTTACTCAATAAACTGTGGCGCACCTCTTGCCAATCTACTTGATTAAATGTCGGATCTACATATTCCCGATTGACAATTTGCCATGTCTCGTCTACAATTGTTTTGGGGCTATCCTCTAGGACTGCCTGTCCCGACTTACTCCATGCTGGCATCATCAATGACAAACTGGCCGTCGCCGCGATCGCTGCACTTACCATGGCCAATTTCTCGATCCCTTTTTCATACTGATTCATCTTAGTTCCTACCCAGTTTTTTGGCTCGCGATTTCTCACAATAATTTGCAGCACTCAGACTTTGACGCTATGCTGACTGCCTAGACGCAACATTTCCGGCTCTCATAACTCTGGTTCTCTTCTCTGTTATAGCTTTAGGAAAGCGAAGCCCTCGCCGGGTGCATCCCACTTTTGCAAGGGCGAAGCACAATTCGGACTGTCTATCTGTAAACTTATATCATAATTTGTTGCCCGAATGCTTCGCCCCTACAGCTATCTTTGCAAATCTCGGATGCACCCAAATTATATTTCACTTGACTTTGTTCTAAGTCATTCATCAACAATTGTGAAATGTTCAAATTGCTTCGTCTTGCTTCATTAATCTCAATAATATCCGGGTCAAAGTCAACATTTTTGACAACAAAATTTTCCAGAGCCATATTTTCTCTCTACTCATGATACCATGTATCTGATGATACATTAATAACACCCGGCGATCGGGTGGCAATTCCATGTTACCAGATTATACAGCATTAGTCGCGATTCAACCAACCTTGTAAATTTTCTACATTCCCAAAATAGGTAATCCCAACTTCTCGATAAACCTCTCGAACAGGTTGCTGTCCAAACTGTTTCGTATTTTCACTGAAAAAGGCTTTCCTTTCGGAAGAATGATTTTGCGCGTGTTCGACAATACAGCGCAAAATAAAATCATCTCTCCTTTCAGTGAATTTATTCAACTTGGGATCTAGTAAGGTTGTGATTAACGTATCCGGTTGAGGATGGATTAAAGTCAGACGAGATGCTAAAAACATCAAGGATTCAATGAATTCAGTATTTAACTGTTCTGAGAGTGCATCGTATCTCTCTTGACTTTGTTTTAAGTCATTCATCACCAATTGCGAAATTCTCAAATTTCTTCGGCTCGCTTCATTAATCTCAATGGTCAAATCTCGATCGAATTCATCTCGACGTTTTATATCTCGCTGAAAAGCAAATAGTGCTTCCATGTAGCAAATGCTGGGTAAGACTAACTGAACATCATCAGGTAAGTTAGAGAGCAATGACTCAATTGCTGGATTTCGTTTTTGAGCCAAAGACATGATTCCATTGGTTTCAATATACAAAAAAACCGACATTTAATCCCACTCCCATATTCTCTCAACAAAACCTTTTTCTAGCAGAGAAGTTAAACCGACTTCATTAATTTGCGTTTCAAAAGGAGGATTTTGGCTTTTCCAATGATAAGATATGTCACTTAACCAACTATCTACTAAGCTCACCAAATAATGCTGAGAAATTACTTTATACTCTTGATAATTGGGAGCATAAAAAGACAAAATTTCTTCAGCTTTTAAGATCATTACTGGCTGATAATTACCAGACGGATATATTCTGATTTGTTTGAGATTGACAAACATCAGAAAAGGTACATGTTGATAATCCTCCAGGTGATGGATCGTCAAGTCTTCAGAGCTAAATGCCCGGTAAGATCTGACATCGACAAACATCATGGGACGATCGTCTTTATCTTTGACCACGATCGCCGGGTCAAAGTCTATATTTTTGGCGATAAAATTGTCCAGCATTGATTCATCTCCTCTCTTGCTTGATATACATGATTTCCTGGCGAACTGGCGATCGGGAGGCAAGGTTACTAGATATTCTACAGCATTGGTCGCGCTCGTCTCATCTCCCACTATACCCGATCGCCCAACAAATAGCATCACCATTCGCCACCATTCGCACTTAAAAAATATCTTTCCGCTTCTGCACCAACCAGGTCACTCCCAGGTAAACTAAGGTATGCAGGCACAACATTCCCCAATTTAAGCCCAGATTACCCCAAGTGGCAGCATAAACATCGCTTCCCTGGAAGGGCAGGTGGGGCAGAGGTTCGCCATCAAATCCCTTGGGTGCCATTCCATTCACATCTACTAAGGCCCCATAGGCCCCGATCGACCAACGACTCAGCATCAACCAAGAGATCTTACTAGCAAGACCTTCCATCTTAAACAAAACCCCGGAGAAAATAATCTGAGGGATTAACAGCAGGGGTAAAGTGCTATTGGCCTGAGTGCCATTTTTGGCCAGGGCAGAGATGGTCAAACCCAGACTCATGCTAGTTAATAAAGTCCCGAAGGTGGTGATACCCAACCCCAGAAACCAGGGGATAAATTCCGGCGAGGGCGATTTGAATCCAACTAGAATTACTGCACAGATTAACAGAGTTTGCAACAGCGCTAACCCCGAAAGAATTAACAGTTTTGAACCCAGATAGGCAAATAATCTTAGGTTCACCAACCGTTCGCGCAGGTAAATGGCCGCTTCTTTAACAATTTCTTGCAAGGAACTGGAGAGTCCTACCCAAATAGCAGCACAGGTAAAGACAAATAAGACTCGCAAGGCTAAAGGGGCTAGGGTAGAATCAGGTGTATCGGGGAGAACTAAGGGTTCTTTATCAATTGCGAGAGTAATTAGACTGATGCCAATAGGGGCGGTAAACAGAGATAATCCGAGATTAACGGGGTCGCGCCACAGGAGTCGCAAGTAGCGTTGACTCAGCAGAGATAATTGCCCGATCGAAGAAGGTTTAACCTGTTGAGGAGATGCGATCGCAGACTGAGGCTGGTTGCCCGCACTCAGATGATTAGTGATATAATCTCGGTAGTAGTCCGAACTCTCAAATCTCACGGCCCATTGCTGGACAACATGTTCCCCTTGTTCCAGTTTGATATAGATGTCGGCGAAGTCTTCCTGAGAGGTCAGGGTAAAGAATTTACTCGCCTCCTGGGGAGGTCCGAAGTAACAGAGGCGTCCGCCACGACCTAAAAAGACGATGCGATCGCATTGCGTGATATTGGCGGTAGCATGGGTGACGAGGATAACGGTACGTCCCTGGTCGGCCAACTTGCGCAGCAACTGCATCATCTTTTTATCCAACCCCGGGTCCAGACCAGAAGTAGGTTCGTCCAGGAAAAACAGCTTGGGGTCGGCCAGCAGTTCCACTCCAATACTCACCCGCTTGCGCTGACCGCCACTCAACTGACTGACTAACACGTCCTGGCGATCGCTCATTTCAATTTCTTCCAGAGTTTTTTCCACCACCTGACTGACATCAAGATCTGGAGGCAAGCGCAACTTAGCTGCATAGGTCAGCACCTCCACCACAGTCAAGGATTTGTGTATAATATCATCCTGGGGCACGTAGCCAATTTGGGTGCGATAGATATTAAAATTAGTTCGCAAGTCTTCACCATTGATCTGCAGGGTCCCCTCCGTAGTGGGGTCAATACCCAGGAGGGTCCGCATCAAAGTTGATTTCCCCGCACCGCTGCCACCCACTAGGGCCACAAATTGTCCCGGTTCGATCGCCAAAGTAATGCGATCGAGTAATTTGCGTCGCTTGCCCTTCTTATCTTTGACCTCTCGCAGTAGCTGTAGGGCATCCAGGCGAATTTGATTGCCTTGGTCGAGTACCTGTAACTCATTCCCGCGCAAGACGAGAGTAAAGGGCCCAATGCGAATGGTTGACCCAGAACTGAGGACGTGAGAACCATTCACCCGCTGACCATCTACAAACACCCCATTAGTACTGTAGTCCCGCAGTAGATACTGTCCCTTCGCGTCTGGTTTAATCAAGGCGTGACGCCAGGAAACCACCGGAGAATCTAGTTGCAGGGTAGCGCTGGGGTTGCGACCCCGTTCGCATTGCCCGCTTTTCAGGGAAATGCTATGTTGAGCGATCGGGGTAGAGATCGTTCCGCTAGAGAGGTTAAAATAGGTGAGGATCACCTGGTTCTGGGGGTCTTGGCCGATGCGCAATTCCATGCCATTTTTCAGAAGCAACCCTTGGGAGGGAGTAATGCGAGTGCGATCGAGGAACAAGCCGTTAGTGCTAGGCTGTTGACCATCACCATCGAATATATGGTATTCCGAGCCGTAGCGGCGCAGGACCGCCTGACTTCGACCCACTACCCGCCAGCTATTATCCACTACCAAGTCTGCCTGCTGGGCGGAACGCCCTAAGATATGCTCGTCTTTTGTGAGATCCCGGCATAACATCTGCCCTTGATAGTTGAGTTCTAAGTAAGGATAGGGGGGATTGATAATTGTGGCCATCACGTTTCACCCAGAAGTAAGAAGGACTCTGTGTTTCTTCTATCTTGCACTAACCGCTACTGCCAGCGAGCAGTTATTCAAGGTTAGCGGTAAGCTGACTGACCCGGATTTTGCTAATCCAGCGCCACGATCTCATTTTACGCATAAATATGCTGTCTGTTTTGCATCCCGGACGGGTGTGGTCAAAACCCGTCGATCGTTTATGGGCCCTCCCAGGTTCGTAGTAAACACTTCAGTGTTTCCCCGTGCCCCGTTTAGGGGCACGGGCGAAGCATTCTAGCGCGAATTATGACATAAATTGACATATGTAATCTCCTCAGGCAACTCGCACCCCGCGAGGATCTCCCCGTACCAACTGTTTTTGACCACACCCATCCCGGACTGGCACCACAGATGCGATCGCCTGAATAATTGCAGCCTAGCCCCTATTAAGTTATCATCTTAGAAGTAGACCATAACTATAATAGCAGGATCGACAACAATGATAGCGGCAAAAACCGAAAACAGGGAGATAGATTATCCAGAAGTGGCACCAATGGTGTTAAAATTTCATTCAGTAGTGGAAATGACTGCGGACCAATTTTTTGACTTCTGTCAACTGAACCGCGATTACCGTATAGAACGCACAGCATCAGGAGAAATTATCATCATGTCACCGACTGGTTCTGAAACTGGAAATCGGAACTTTAAGCTTATTCGACAACTTGGCAACTGGACAGAGAAGGATGGCACTGGAGTCGGGTTTGACTCTTCCACTGGGTTTATCCTACCCAACGGGGTGACGAAATCTGCGGATGCTGCTTGGGTGAGACTGGAAAAATGGAATTCCCTCACCCGAGAACAACAAATTAAATTTGCTCCCATTTGTCCTGATTTTGTGGTGGAGTTGCGTTCTCCCAGTGACAGACTGCAATCTCTGCAAGAGAAAATGCTGGAATATATTGATAATGGCGTGTCCTTGGGTTGGTTGATTGACCGAAATAATAGAAGGGTCTATATTTATCGTCCCGATGCCGAAGTGGAACTGTTAGATAGTCCCGCGCGTCTTAGGGAGGAAAGCATTTTACCGGGATTCGTTCTAGATTTATCAACTATCTGGTAAGATTGAAAATAAATATCGTGAGGTAACATCAAATGACAGCCGCAAAAACAGAGAACCAGGTTCGGGAGATAGATTATCCAGAATTAGCACCAATGGTATTAAAATTTTATCCAGTAGTAGAAATGACTGCGGACCAATTTTTTGACTTCTGTCAACTGAACCGCGATTACCGTATAGAACGCACAGCATCAGGAGAAATTATCATCATGTCACCGACTGGTTCTGAAACTGGAAATCGGAACTTTAAGCTTATTCGACAACTTGGCAACTGGACAGAGAAGGATGGCACTGGAGTCGGGTTTGACTCTTCCACTGGGTTTATTCTACCCAACGGGGCGACTAAATCCTCGGATGCAGCTTGGATGAGACTGGAAAAATGGAATTCTCTCACCCGAGAACAACAAACTAAATTTGCTCCCATTTGCCCGGATTTTGTGGTGGAGTTGCGTTCTCCCAGCGACGGACTGCAATCTCTGCAAGAGAAAATGCTGGAATATATTGATAATGGTGTGTCCTTGGGTTGGTTGATTGACCGAAATAATAGAAGGGTCTATATTTATCGTCCCAATGCGGAAGTAGAAGTGTTAGAAAATCCCGATCGGATTAGGGGGGAAAGCGTTTTACCAGGATTCGTTCTGGATTTATCAACTATCTGGTAAGCTGTGATGCATTTAAATTGCATAGTCCCAAATTACCGTTAGAGCTGACGCTACGCTGTCGTGGGTTGCCTCGATTTTACCGGAAGCTCCAACATGCAGTTTAGATGCGCGACAGCTACCCCGAGGTCATGTAGATTAACGCCCTTGTAATCGCGCCACTCACAGGGTCTCCCTTGCGGGGTCCGTAAGCGTACTTTCCCCCCATCAATGCTCATTTCCTCAACAACTTCCTTGACAGTCGGCAACTTCAACTCATGGGCGAGCACTTTCGGTTCTTGAGGGCTGATTTCGGAAACAGCTTTTTTAGCCGTCGGCAACTCAAACTCCTGAGGGGGCAGTTTCGGTCCTTGAGGGCCCGTTGAGGAAACGGCTTCTTTAGCTGTGGGCAACTCAAACTCCTGAAGGGGCAGTTTCGGTTCTTGAGCGCTCGTTGAGGAAACGGCTTCTTTAACTGTCAGTAATTCAAACTCATAACGTTGCACCAGTCGTTGCTGAGTTCCCCGGGAAACGCTCATCCCCGTGAGCTGCTTAATATCTTCCTCGGCGTGCTCATAAGAAGAGTTCGCACTCAGTAACAAGCAACATTTTTCCAGATAGGGACTCCACTGGCTATAGGCTCTCACATCAAAATAAGTCGCTTGCTTCTCCGTGATGAGGAGCTCGCCCAAAATGCTGTTTAAAATTCGGGTTCGCCCTGCGGTGGTGCCACTGGTGCTTTCGATAAAAAAAGGGCAATCTCTGGACTGACGTATTGAAGCAACTGCCCACGGACTGTAGCTTCGAGTCCTGAGAGTGTTTTCAATTGCTCTGGAACAGTCCCTTGGGCCTCCTCATACAACAAGGCGGCTATTCCCAAAGCATAGGTTTTAATTTGAGCTAAATTTTCAGGATTCATAGTTTTAGAGGGAGCGTTTACCGACTGTCTCAGCTTAACACCATCTCGGAACCAGTTCGACTAAGCATTTATACTCATTGAAAAACTGGGATGCACCCCCCTCGCCTTTGTTCCTATAATTTTTAGCTGCTTTTAATAACTTCCTCTCCTCATGGGATCCTTAACATTAATTTACATAATTCGCCGAGACTATGAAGCCACAAACAACACCCAAACATCGAGATCGTCGCCGGTGGTTACGGGCCGCTGGGCTGGGGTTGACTCTGGTTGCCTGCATCTCGCTACTGGGAAATGCGATCGCCCTTCGGCAAGCTGCCCATGGACCGGTAGATGCCTATCTCGTGCTTGGAGGCAGCATTCGTCGGGAAATATACGTAGCCTCCCTAGCCAAACAACAGCCCCAAATTCCGATCTTAATTTCCCAAGGCTCCCCAGACCCCTGCATCGTTCTCATTTTTCAGGGAGATGGCGCACCCATGTCAAAAGTTTGGCTGGAAAAATGCGCCCGATCGACCTTTGACAACTTCTACTTTAGTTTAGCAATTTTACAGCAATGGGGGGTACGCAAGGTGCAGGTAATTACCTCCGGCACCCATCTCCCTCGGGCGAAATGGCTGGGTCAAATAATCCTTGGCGCTGGCGGCATGAGGGTGGATACTTATACTGTAAAGGAAAAAGGCATTCCTGGCAATCGCGAGTCATGGATCGAGACCAGTCTCGATGTCACTCGCGCTTTAGTCTGGGCTGTCCTTAGTCAATTTTACCAGCCGAGTTGCTCGGAACTTTTGCCTCTTACTCAGGTTAACATGAATTCTTGGCAACAGCAAGGCTTTCATTGCGAACATCAAGGTGGTTTGAAATAATTGTCAATTGTCAATTCTTAATTGTTAATTGTCTATAACTAACGATTTTCAATTATTTGTTATCCCATTTGTTAAAAGCCTTGCTACACTTTTACCTCCTGTAAGTTTCTGGCTTCGTTGTTAGCCCGCAGGGGGTTCAAACCCCCTGCTAATAGCTAAACTCGGTTAAAACCGACTGGGTAAGATAATGAATATCAAATGTAGCGCTATTTTCTTACAAAATGGAGGTTTTTTGTTTTTTCGGCTGGGTTAGCGTAATTGTAACCCACCGCGCCTCATTTGAATCAATTCATTAAATATGTGCTACTATTTGTGTGGTGGGGATGTCTTAGTTAGCTATCAGCGATCGGGAGGGTTTTAACCCCCACAGATTAACTATAACGTGGGTTAAAACAACAATTAAATATAATGTGAAATAATTGGAGCATGTTATTTCAAAAACTGGATTACTCATTTTCAATTCTCAATTTTCAATTCTCAATTTTTAATTCTCAATTTTCAATTCTCAATTCACCATTCGCTATTCACTAATTGTGCTTGAATTGTGGATATGCTTACTTTACAGAAATACTGGCGGCGAAATTGTTCTTCTTGGACTGCTGCCAAAAATTGATTGATGGCAACTGATGATGCGATCGCTTCTTCAAGGGGATGCGAGGCGATCTGCAAACTGGCAGGCGCAGCCGTATCTAGAGTAATAATAGTAAAACCCAAATCCTTGAGGGCTTCCAGTCCCAAATTGACCGCCTTTTCCCCTAGTCCCAGCTTTGTTTGCAGTTGTTGGCGGTTGGCAGTTTTACCCGTCCGACTCAGGTATTTCGCTATGCCTAGCAGTTTTTGCCAGACCTCCTGGGGCGCGATCGCCTGTGGTTCCGGGTAGGCGATCGCGACTGGTTGTTGGCGTTCTCGCGCCGATCGCCATGACTGTTGTAAATCATCCCAGCAAGCAGGACATTCTGTCAATATAATTAGGGATTGATTTTCGTGGGTTATCTCATCCTTCCTCCCCCGCCAGTCTAATATCGACATCTGTGGGACCTTCATTTCTGATTCCGTGCTGGGGCGCACTGCCATCAGCCGCACTTCATAACGTTTATGATAAGGATTGTAATCTAATTCCACGATCGCATCACATCGCCCTGGGGAATATCCTCTTTATAGTGACCCCACCAAACTCCATTAAAGCTTATTTCTGTAGAATCATCTCCTATTCTAAATTCAGTCTTGATGTAGCGAACTTTATTTCCCTGAAAATCTTTAATATTTTTATTCCAGGGATTGGCAAACCAGCAGTTTTCAATCAGCAGCTTGGGTACGGGGTTCCCCATACCACAAGGTTCTAGCAATTTCAGTTGGCGAAACAACTCTTTTCCTAATTCTGCTACTGTTACCACGAGGTCAGCTGACAATGCTGGTGTAGCTGTGACTACGGTTTCCATGGTCCGCAATTGCTGATTTATTGCTTCAGTAAATAAGGGGATATTCTCAACTGGTAAACTCAAACCCGCTGCGAAGGGATGACCCCCAAATCTATCTAACAACTGTGCTTGGGATTTTACCAGTTGATAAAGGTCAATTCCCGCGACAGAACGGGCAGAACCTCTGGCTAAAGGTTGAGTTTCATCGAGATCGGTACTGAGTAAAATTGTGGGGCGATCGCATGTTTGGGCGACTTCAGCAGCTACTAAACCGAGAACCCCTACATGCCATTGGGGGTCGTCAAGCACTATAATCTCAGTCGTAGATAAATCCAATTTAGTTAGTTTTTCGTTAACATCTGCGGCGACATTTTTCTGCAAAGCTTTGCGACGAGTATTAGCCAATTCTGCGGCTTCTGCTAATTCCAGGCAGCGGTCGATATCGCGACTGGTGAGTAATTCAACGCAAAAGGAAGCGTCGCCGTGAATGCGACTGACAGCATTGATGCGCGGACCCAGTCCAAAGGAAATGTCTGTGGGGCGATCGCCATTTCCCTGGCATAGTTCCAGCAGCTTTCCTACCCCAGGACGCCTGCGGGACTGGGGGGCTTTCTTAAAATCAGCGTGCAATTTTTTAATCCCCATCTGCGCTAAATAACGGCAATCTCCACTTAACTGCACCAGATCTGCAATTAGACCGATCGCCACTAAATCTAATAAATCTTCTAGAGGCTGTTGGGGTACATCGGGCATTGCTTGATAGAGGGCTTCTATTAGTTTATAAGCAACCGCCACCCCCGAAAGATGAAACAAGGGATGTTCTGCGGGCAGATAGCGGGGGTTAATAATCGCCGTTACCGGAGGACGTTCCGCCAGCAGCACGTGGTGATCTGTGATAATCAGATCTATTCCCATCTGTCTAGTATACTCTATTTCTGCTAAGTTGGTGCTGCCCGTATCGCAGGTGACAATTAGTTGCGTACCCTTTTGGGCGATCGCGTCTATTCCCTGGCAGTTTAAGCCGTGGGATTCTGTGAGGCGATCGGGAATATAGTATGATAGTTTGTCGGGGGGAAAAACTGCCCCAACCCATCCCAAAGCACGGCAGTAGAGGTGACTCCATCGGCGTCAAAATCTCCCCAAATGGTTACTATTTCCCCAGCTTCTCTAGCTTGCTGCAATCTTTTTACCGCCCAGTCCATTTCGGCACCGAACTCCCAGGGACTCGCTGGTTGATACAGATTCGGATCTAAAAATCCTGCTAGCTTTTCGGTGTCTTGGATCCCCCGACTCCATAGCAGTTGGGCCGCCCGATCAACCCTGGGCAAGTTCGGTGCGTGGCCTTGCACCCCTTGCACGAACCCGTCGGGAGGGTTTGATGATGAAATTAACCACGGGATATTTTGATTTCGATCGGACATTTCTAGTATAACTGAACTGTATCTTTATGCTAGCATATAAAAGTGACAGTAGCTGACTATCTTTTTTCTGGTGACGAGCTGACTGTATTGGCGATCGCGCCGAGCGTTTCCTCGCCAGTACCCAGCAATTGCTCTCGGCACAGTGCGATACCCGTCGCCTCGGATCCGGGGCCCTCGCGATCGCCCATGTAGCCGACGGTCAACTTCCACCATTATCCTTGGGACGCGATCGCTACGCTAGCGATCGCGCGAGCAGATGGGGGTTGGACCAGTAATTTTCTAGCTGGGGAGGGGCTAACTCAGGGCAATGAGGTACTGGTTTGCACGGGATTAAATATGTTATGATTGCTGCTACTGGCATTAGTTAAAATATCAAGATCTCCCATGTTTGAGCTGACATTCACCGCCAGCGCACTCGACGATCTGCACTACTTCAAGAAGTCAGAGCAGAACCTCGTTCTCGATAGCATAGAGCAGCAATTGATTCCGGAACCATTGACAGTGACACGAAACCGAAAATACCTCCGCCCCAACCTTCTTTCTTCCTGGCAATTGAGAGTTGGCATTTATCGGGTATTTTATGATGTGGAACCCGAGGAGGATGTAGTAATAATTAAAGCTGTTGGGTGGAAAGAACATAATAGATTGTTTATTCGTGGCAAGGAGTTTAAACTATGAAAACAATTGACCTCTCAAGGACAGTACCAACCCTTAGCGACATTTTAGTGCTAGCGGGTGAAGACACCATTATTCTCAAGACTACCGAAGGACGGGAATTTGTCCTAGCTGAAGTTGATGACTTTGCACGAGAAGTGGAGTTGGTTGCCCAGAACGAAGAGTTGATGCAGTTTCTCGAACAGCGGTCAAAAGAGGCAAAACGATATACACTCAGCCAAGTTAGAGAACAGTTGAACAATAAGCCATAGCAAATGTAGGTTGGGCTTCGTGGACCCAACCTACGTTGTTAACAGCGATCGCACATAATATTTGATATCAAGCAAGCAGTTGCTGTACCTGAGATTCAGACAAACCCGTCAACCTGACTACCTGTTCTACTGTCATACCCGACTGGAGCAAGTTTCGTGCAGTCATAAGCAACTGAGACTCCGCCTTGTCAGCTCGTTGCCGTTCTTGCTGTACAATTTACTGTGGAATTGGTAACAATTCTCCATCCAAAGTTGCCCAGCGTAACCAGGTAGCATTAATGCCTTTATAGTTGCCATGCCAGCGCACTAAAGCTAGCCCCAATAACTGACTTACCAATTGATTACGTTCGTTGCTACTCAGGGGTTCGTAAACTCCTTGATTGAGAACAAAACCTGCCCAATCATCGGGGTTGAAGGGGTCAAACCAGAAATATTCTGGCACTCGCAACTGGTTTTGATAGATTAACTTTTTCTCATTCTTGTCTGAGGATGCAGTGGTTTCTGATAACAATTCAATCACCACATCCAGACCTTTCCCCTCTTCCCACACTACCCAACTGCGCCGTTCGCCTTTGGGGACTCCTAACACCGCAAAAAAATCCGGTCCACGGAAATCTTGATTCCGCACCTGCGCCAGGCTGAAGTAGACAAACATATTGCCTCCGACATAGCCATCTGACCGTTGTTCCAACCACGGCAGCAGGGCATCTATTAACATATCTATCTGGAATTTGTGCCGTTGAGTTTCCATCGGAATTCCATCATCGCAAGGAAGGTTTTCTTGGGTGGGGGCAGTGCCACGCTAGATTCAATTAGAGTTTTTTGTGACATGGCTTTTTAATCTTGCTTGCCCTTATTACAGTTCTATCTTATCTTATCTTATTTTAGCACAAATTTTCAGTTCTCTCTCGTTCCCTGGCTTCGCCGCTAGAGACTGGGAACGAGATTTATATTTTTGATTTGAGAGATAAATTTTAAGCTATCGCTCAGCCAATACTCATTTTCATATGATACAATAAAAATATCCACAACTGCCAAATCATTTGTCTGTCATGAACAAATTATATTCACTCTTGGCTCTATTTCCCAGCCTAATTATCCTGAATAGCAGTGAGGGCCCACCTCTTCGGCAAGGGCAGCTAGGGCAAAGGACAACTATTGTCTCAGGGGCAGAGTTGACCTATGGTGACTATGCTGCTGTGCTGAAAACCTATGTGAATGAGAACGCGAGGGTTGCTTACAATAAGTTGCAGGCTAACCGCCAGCAACTTGATGCTTTTAATGCTAGTTTAGCTAATGTCGATCGCAGTACCTATGCTGCATGGAACGAAGGACAACAGATTGCTTTCTGGATTAATGCTTACAATGCTTTTACCCTACAATCGATTATCGACCAAAATCCGATAAAGAAAAGTATTCGCGATATTCCTGGCGTCTGGAAATTCCGTAAATTCGCGATCGCGGGAGAGTTGAAGACCTTGGACAACATCGAACACCAGATTCTGCGATCGCAATTTAACGAACCCCGAATACACGTGGCTTTAGTATGCGCGGCAGTCAGTTGTCCGCCCCTGCGCCGGGAACCCTACAGGGGCGATCGATTGGATGCTCAACTGGAGGACCAGACACGGAAATATCTTGCGAGTCCTCACGGTTTGCGCATCTCACGGGCGGAAGGTCGAGTTTATCTTTCCTCTATTTTTAAGTGGTTCGGCAAAGATTGGATCGATACCTACGGTGTCGAGGGCAAGTTTACCGGTAGTAAAAGTGAACGGGCAGTGTTAAATTTTATCAGTCAGTATCTGGATGAAGTCGATCGAGAGTATCTCGTAGAAGGAAACTACAAATTGAAGTATTTGAGATATGATTGGTTCCTGAATAAGCAGTAATTTATCCCTCATTCCCAGCCAGGTTCGGAGTTCGTAGGGGTGCGGTGATTTGCAAAAATGTTAAATTTGTAGGTTGGCGGTACGAAACCCAACCAATACTGCCCCCTTGCTGCTTTCAACTAGGTAACATTAAATGTTTGTGTTGTGCTATAATGAAATAAGTTGTTAAGATCGTACCCTCCGACCATGAGTAATAACCAGAGTAGCAATGACAGACTCGATCGCATCGAGGCAGCATTGGAAAATTTGATGACGGTAGCCGCCGACCTCCAGAAAGGTCAAATAGCCATGCAGCAACAATATGTAGAAATGCAGCAAGAACGTTTGGAAATGCAGCAAGAACATCTGCAATTAGTGCGAATTGTTTCCCAACAGCAAAATCAAATTGTGGAAATTAACGCGGAAATAAAAGAGATCAAGCTTGAGATTAAAGGGTTGCAAACAGAAAGCCTTCGCCTGATGCAACATCTGTTTGGCGAACCACAAGACAATCAAGATGACTGATAGGCAAAACCAGCCTGTCGATCGCCGTCATTAGCGGGTGCGGTCAAAACCCGTTGATCGTTTCCGGGCCCTCCCAGCCGCCAGAACCCCCTGTAGGGGCGAAGCATTCGGGGGAAAATATGACATAAATCGACAGATGTCCTATCCGAATGCTTCGCCCTGCACCCCGCGAGGATCTCCCCGTACCAACTGTTTTTGACCACACCCGTCATTAGCGTCCCAGTGTCAAGGGGACGCTAACCTTAAATAGGTAACAGCGACTGTTTGAGTCCTGTTATAATCAACTAAGTTGTTAAGAACACCCATTCCGAGATGAGTGATAACCAGAGTAGCAATGACAGACTCGATCGGGGTTCGTAGTAATCACTGCAGTGATTCCGGGGTTCGTAGTAATCACTGCAGTGATTCCGGGGTTCGTAGTAATCACTGCAGTGATTCCGGGGTTCGTAGTAATCACTTCAGTGATTCCGGGGTTCGTAGTAATCACTGCAGTGATTCCGGGGTTCGTAGTAATCACTGCAGTGATTCCAGGGTTCGTAGTAATCACTTCAGTAGCGGATGCCAGTAATTCTGTCCCCAGCAGCTTACTCTCAATGGTTAGATCCGAAGAACAAGAATCCTCAAGAACTATTGCCATTGTTAGAGCAAAATGCTAACATAGATATAGTAGCATATCCAGTCAGTTCGGCAGTCAATAATGCTAGGAACGATCGGGCAGAATACATCCAGGCGATCGGATGACGCAAAGAAACCGGGTTTCTGGAGGCTTATGTAGGTTGGGTTGAGGTTCCTTACCCAACCAAAAATTACTAAACTACTTTACCTTATAATATCAACTACAAACTACAAACTACTATCTAAAATACACCTGGCTATCAACTACTTTACCTTGTGGTATCAACTACGAACTACGAACTACGAACCCTCTCTCTCTCAGACAAACCGAAATGTAAAAAACATACCCCTGTAAGGAGTTTGGGGGGATCCATGTGCAACAAATGCATGACCACGGAGTGGGAGGACGATAAACCTGACCAGATCCTCTCCTCCCTGGAGAAATTCACGGTCCTCATAAAGGGATGCCCGGATGACCGTATGCTTTCACTAATCTGAGAACTGCTATAGTCACTGTTCTTTGATTGTACCCCATCCACCGATTTTCCCGGCCCACAGGCGATCGCCCTATCATTGTGCAGCACTACGATCCTTACCCTACAGCTTTTGTGGATAAGGACAGATGGATATTCCGCCAGTGATATTTGGCAAGACCAGTAGTAAGAGGTTCTATAGCAACCAGTTACACCTGCTGCAACAGCTATATGGCAGCATCATCATTCCGGAAGCGGTTTATCGGGAATTAACGGATCTAGACAGTCCAGTACCTGGTACTTCCGAAGTACAGACCTATGATTGGATTGAAATGCGGCAGGTATTGAGAGAACTTCGTCAGGATCTCGATGGGCGATCGCCTGCTGTCGGATAAGCGCGATCGCCATTTATCTATGATAATTCTGGGCGATCGCATCAATTATCCTCCCGGCAAATTATCTGGATCGATGCCTTGCGATCGCAGATATTCTGCCAGTCGATCGGCCCGTTGCCGTTCCAGTTGGGCCAGTTGTCGTTCCCGTTCGACCCGTTGCCGTTGTTGCAGTGCCAACTCCTCTGTGGTCAGATATCTTTCACCTTCTCGATCGTAGCAATATATCCATTCCCCTGTCCTTCTTCGATATCTTCCTTGTTCAACTCCAATTGCTAATTCAATTTCTGGTAACCAAATGCGATCGCCTGGCAGCAGAACATATCTGTCTCCTTCTAACCGGTATACTTCCAAAGTTTGATGGTCATCGTGACGACTCCTTGGCCCCCGTCTTCGATTCAATCTCGGACGGCAAAATGGATTGTAAATCACATAGTACAATGCCCCTAGTTCGGCATAATCAGTCATTTTTTCTTCATACTCTCCCCCATAGGTTTTGAAGATCACTTCCATCACCAAAATTGGCACGATGAATTCTTCTTCCCACAACACATAGCTGGGGCGCGGTCCTGTTGATTTTTCCTGCTGTACTCCTAAACTTAGAAATCCATCTGGGATTAGGGCTGGTTTGCCTGGGTTATAGTATATTCCCATATTTACTCCCCAAAACCAATCATCTCGGTCTGCAAAAATACCGAACAAGAGATCGTGTACTAAGTAGGAGATGAGGTATTGTAGTTCGCTATCCACGGGAGTATCATCTGAGTCTGGTAGTTCTTCTGCGCTAGGCAGGCGTAAAGTTTTATCGTAGGACAGAATGTTCATGATGTCTACCATTTTGTCAAAACAATGCAACAATCATTTTAACATTATCTCAAGAGTCGGTTTTAACCGACTTTAGCTATTAGCCGTGGGTTTTAACCCACGGCGGGTCATGACTCCAATTATAATCTCATCAAGGTAACCAAGACCAAACTTCCACTTGGATGAATCTCACGATCGGGCGAGTGAAGGCGACGATTAAAGGTTTGGGGCTGCCAGTTATTTTAGCATAGCCCGTCATCCCCGCTTTCAGCAGTCGATCGGTATTTTCCAGGTCTACTATTACTCTCACCACCCGTTCTGTCCCATCTGTCGAGATCTTCCCCTCCGACGCCGCTGTCGGTTCTATGGCCACAACTTTCCCTAACAATGATTCTCCGTGATAAGCTAACAGCTTCACTTCTACCTGGGCCCCGATCGCGAATTCCCCGACATTATACTCCGGGACTCTCACTTCCCCCTGGATAATGCGATCGTCCTCCGCCACGGCAAACCGATCTCCTTTTTCCAGATAGCTGCCCCGTTTCTGGGGCAAATAGGGCGTGATTAACCGGCCATCTAAAGGCATCAGTAACTCCGTCCTTTGTAACTCTGACTGGGCATATTTTAACTCCTGTTCCAGGCGATCGATCTGGGCCCGGACCGCTTCTACCTGCTTGCGGGCGGCGGCTATTTCATCGGGATGGGCCCCACTTAACACCAATTCTAAACTTGCCCGGCAAACGCTAAAGCGTTTACTACGAACCCGGCTACGAACGGCTTTTGCTATTATGGAGGAGCACGGTGCCCTAAAGAACACTGGCGATAACCTTTTCAAGGAGAATCTATGACATTCACCCCCAAGGTAAAGAAAGTAGGCACAAACGACCGGGAACAGACTAAGCTAGCTTTAGCCCTGGCCAAGGAAAAGCGTTTTGACGAGGCCTTAGCGGAATTTGAAGCGGTTCTGCAAAATAATCCTAACTCAAAACCAGCCCATATGGGGGCAGGTAATATGCTGGTCCGGCAGCAGCGTTACGATGAAGCCCTGGCCCATTATCAGACGGTGAAGAAGCTGGATCCTCTGAGAACTCAGGCCCCCACCGCTGCGGGAAAGGTCTATCTCAGACAGGGGGAGTTGGAACTGGCCAAAGCCGAATTTCAGGCAGCTCTGGATATCGACCCCCAGTTTATCCCAGCCTATCAGGGCATGGCTCAGGTGCTGATCGGAGAAAAAAATATGAGGCGGCCCTAGAACAGTTACGTCAGGCCCTGCGCTTAGACCCCCAGCTAATCACGGCTCGCTTGCTCGTATCCCAAATATATCAAGCCCAAGATCGGCTACAAGCAGCAGTTGCCGAACTCCAGAAGACCCAAAACATGGCTGGCGGCCCGACGGCGCGGGTAAGCCAAAGCTTGGGGCGCATCTATCTGCAACAGCAAGACTACCAGGCGGCCCAAGCAGCTTTCTCCGAAGCGATCGACCTCAATCCCAATGCCTCGCCGAGGATTAAAATGGGCTTAGTGCAAGCCTCGATCGAAAATAACGAGCTGCAAGAGGCGATGGAAACTCTCCGGCAGGTGCCTCGCAGCAACAAGCAGTTGGCACCAAAGATCCATCAACTCTGGGGGGACATCTACCAGCGACAAGGGTTGTTGCAGGAAGCGGCGGAGGAGTATCAGGCAGCAGCGCTGTTAGCTTCAGAGTCAACAGAGGTGCCAGAGGATCTGGTGGATCTCGAGGAGATAGAGTCAGAAGATGAAGAGAAATGGACCGAAGTCGTAGCTTCCTACCAAGCAGAGGCACAAGAACAATTGACCGCAGTTCAAAATCGCAGGCGTGAAAATAGACAGGCCCGTCAGGAGCGATGGGTCAGTAAATAACCGGTTTCCTAGCATAGGGCCAAATCGTCCGTGGTGGGCACCGCCCGAGAGCGGGTGTAATTAAAAGTGACACTTAATCATGAACCGGTGATGTGGTCAAAAGTAGTTGGTCGGGCAGTGCCGGCAGTGCCAGCACTGCCTCAATATCGCCGGTGAACGAAGACGCAATATTGACGCCCGAGATTGATATATGTTCAGAACGCGATCATGGCAGAAAACTGATGTTGAGAAGGTAAGAGCCTCAATAATTGTTAGACTGCTTAGGTAAGGGACGAATTTTCTGGGTTTAAATTTAGCCAATAGGATTGCCAATCATCATTAACTCTTAATATCCTTAAAGCTAACATATCATTAGCGTTTTCAACGGTCCACCAAGAACCTGTTAATTTCAAACGTTTTTGAATTACATAACGATGTGCGCTCTCAATCTTTCCAGATCCAATTGGTAAATTAGCATCAATCGCATCTTTGTAGTTCATGTATTCAAGCCGGTTTTTAATGTATCGTACACCGACTCTGACGGGAGCAAATTTATCAGCTATATGTTCTGGTTCCAGGCGAGTTGATAAATTATTTAATACTTTGAGAACCTGATTGTTTTTGAGAGCTTTTTTTTGTTTTTCCAGCCATTTTTTTTGTTGCTTTTCATTAGCTCCAGGAGCTGCTGCTGCTAAATATTCACATAGATGATAAAAATATATTAGATAGCTAGCACGTTCTCCAAACAAGCCCATTACCTGATTAACAATCCAACTGGCTCCATCTCCGATCGCATGAACTTTAGTCTTTTCACCTATCCCAGCCCTTATAGCGCTATGCAGTCATTTGTTTCCTGCGGAGTCTACGGTACCTACTGTACCTCCAATAATTGTTTTTTTCTGAGTAGGGATTTCCACAAGTGATAGACGAGCTTCTTTCCAACAACAAGATCTGGTTTTTCGGCGATCGATAATTTTATCATCATTGGTCGGAGTTTTTACAATTGGAATCATCGTGCCATCCATTTCTGCAATTAGAAGCTCTACTCCATCTCTATCGGTAATTTTTTCTGCTGGTTTTTGAGATCCTTTAACCGCATGTGCATGTTTTTGAGTAATAGCTTGGGCCGAACTAATCGGCACAGTTATACCGTAATGTTCTTGTAGCTTTTCAGGAATTTTTCCAAATGGCACATCGGCTCCAAAATCCGTAATTGCTCGTTGCAATGGCAAAGAATAACCTCGACAATGTATTTGGGCAGATGATGAAAACGGTCTTCGAGAAATAAAAGTTTCTTCTATAATTTGGATAGTTTCCAACAGACTATGCCAATATAGTTGCTTTTTTCTCTGACGGCGCATCCCCGGAGATTTTTCACAAGCTAAGGCTTTTTTTTCTCTTGCGAATTGGCCCAATCTTGAAGAGAATCATTTCCCAGTTTTTTGAGTTCCGAGATAATTTTCAACTCGGTACTGCTCGCTGTTTCACAATTATTATCCGGATTTTCCACAAGATCTAGCAGAGATAAAATACGAGCCGATATATTGGGATGAGCCTGCAATCTTAGAGCTAATTCCGAAGCGCTGCTGGTTAGTTCAACCGTTTCATCATAATTCATGAATTCAGACATATAGGGCTTTAGCTCCACGATCAACTTATAAATAAAATTATATAACATAAGGGTAAAAAAAGGGAGCATCCCAGTTTTGCCATGAGTATTTATACTCAGAATTGGCGTCCTATAGATTTGTGCAAATTTCCTTCGGTTGGGAGATGGCGGCCCTAAGTCCTTGCAGGGTAAGGCGTTGCTGGAAAAATACTAGTTGCACAACTCTCTTCTGGGCAAACTAAGCGAGAAAAAAATTTATTCTGGTAATATGGAAAAAATCTCCACGGTTGAGGAGGCTACATGACCCCAGAAGAAAATCAAAAACTTGAATACCATCTCAAAGAATTATCAAAACTCCTGTATGCAGATACGCCCCCCGAGGCTCTTAAAGACTTTGAAAGCAGAGAGTTAGCAGTACGAGAGCATTTATTCAGGACAGTTGGACCAGTTTTAGGAAATTTTTTTTTGCTGATGGGGAGCCGTCTCAATCCGGACGCAAGCGGCAAGTCAAAACCGGCGTAGGAACAGTAACTGTAAACAGCAAACAGGCCAAAAAATTGGGCTTAAAGAAAGGCACACAAATCAGTCCCGTAATCTCCAAGTGTTGCTGGGTATTGAGTGCTAATGAATCATATCAACAAGCGGAAAAAGACTTGGAACTGTTAACAGGAATAAAAGTGGGACACAGCAGCATACATCGATTAGTGCAAAGAAGCGAATTTCCTGGAGCTCAAAGCAGTCACCCTGTAACCGCTGTGAGCGTAGATGGTGGCAAAGTACGTTTAAGAACTGAAGGTAAGGGTTCTTGTGAGTGGCGAGATTATAAAGCAGTCAGCCTGCATGGAGAAGTTTGTGGGGCTTACTTTCAGGACAATGCCGCCCTGGTGGAGTGGGTTAAACAACAGCCGTTGACAGCTATAATTACTTGTTTGGGAGATGGTCATGATGGCATTTGGAACATTATTGCTCAATTGAGACCAGAAAATGGCAGACGTGAAGTTCTTGATTGGTATCATCTAGTCGAAAATATCTATAAAATTGGCGACTATAAAAAGCGTTTAAGGCAGGTTAAATCATCTCTCTGGCACGGTTTTATTGACGAAGCATTGGAGTTGTTAGCCAGTTGTCACGGACAAAAAGTACAGAACTTCCGCGCTTATTTAACCAAACATTGTCACCGTATCGTTAACTATGATCTTTATCAATTCTTGGGCATTCCCATTGGCTCTGGGGAGGTAGAGTCTGTAGTCAAGCGTATTGGTTCTCGTCTCAAGCTCTCTGGGGCTCAATGGCTTCCAACGTCAGTTAACCAAATGCTTCGCTTACGCTGTGCTTATCTTAATGGCGCTCTTTATCTAAGTACAATTACTTAGGACAAAACTGGGATGCTCCCTAAAAAAATCTCCCAATCAAGGCAGATTCACTATTTGAGTTGTTCCATCCACTGTGGGGCCATCACCGGCGGTATCAGAACTCCACCAGTGATACAGAGGTAGAACTACCGGACCGGTTAATAATGCCTAAGTGTCACTTTTAATTACACCCTGAGCAGACTCTCTGATGTATATATTACCAAGAATTGGCTTCGTTTTTGCATATCTTGCCCGTCATCGCTCCTCAGCGAAGCATAATTTACCCTAAATCTCTCAATAGATACAGTCCCTATTCCCGATCGCGGTTTGCTTTTATCTTACTAAAATATCCCGCCAGGAAGTAGAATAACTCTCGATAGCGCCACATGTCTTGCCAATACTGGCGTTCCGTCCGTCCTGCCTCAATCAGCAGACTAAAAACCTAGCAATTTTTGAAGATCGCCCCCATTTATACGAGTAGCCGTCTCTTCTGAAAATCTTTTATTGGTAGGGTTTTCAACAAATTGCCTGCCACAGTCTTTACACTTATGTTTTTGCTTTTTGTTATGGAGGGGCGAAGCCTTCGGGCAAAATGACGGCAACGGAGACGAAATTTTTAGCCCCGAATGCTTCGCCCCTACCGTTTTTTACTGTTCGCTCACTTTGACAGTGGGGACAAGAAGGTCGCAAGCATAAATCTGATGATGTGTTCATAAATTTAGACATTGTTTTTACCAATAACAATATAGCATTGTGACAACTAATTATACATGATTATCTCTGATATTTTTGATAAATTAAACTTATCAATGGTAATGAAAAATGTTATATTATCCCTTTGAAAAGCAAGGATTAATAGAGGGATAAAATGTTATATCACTACATATTTATCACGGGTGCATCCCACTTTCGCAAGGGCGAAGCATTCGGAGAGTCCATCTGTAAACTTATATCATAATTTGTCGCCCGAATGCTTCGCCCCTACAGCTATCTTTGCAAATCTGGGATGCACCCTTTATCACTACCATTCCCCGCTAATCCTTCTGGCAGATTTTTTCCCAGGGCCCCTAATATTTCTACCCGCTTAATCGAATCTATTCCCAATTCTGCTTCTAGGTCCAGGTCTAATCCTAGCATCTCTGCCGGATATCCCGTGCGATCGCTTACTATCTGTAGTAACATTTGAGTGAGACTGGTCCTATCTGGGATTGCTGTTTGTTTTCGTTCCTCTACCCAACCTACTTGATGCTTGGTTCCATTCCCCGTTTCCTGGGGTACGATCGATGTGCGAGGGGTAGTGCGAGTAGCGCCCCCCTTAGACATCGAAGGGGCGTAACAATTTGCTGTACTGGAGTTTGTCTGACAATTTGCGGTGCCAGACTCTGGTAGTTTGCAGCTGGCATTTGCGCTGCTGCTGCGTCCGGTCCCCTTACAGAAGGGGGGTTAGGGGGGATCGGACCACTCACACACACTCAGGAACTGCTGCATCACCGACTCCTGTACCTTCAGGAATTGACGCATTGTCTCCTGATAAGCTTGGTAAGCAATTACAGATGCATCTGGCGACACCTGATAGTTGCTAGTTGTTGGTTGCTGGTTTGATTGATACATTCTTGATTGCCTATTGACTTGCGTATTCTGTTGCGATCTCGACCTTCTTGATTTTGGCAATGGCAGCCCATCTGCTGCCTTTTGGACGTATTCCGGGCGCCCTGCCTGTTCCTCTCGTTCCCACGGATCTGCCTGGGAACGCAGTTCCGCATCGTTTCCAGAGACACCCACCCATGTCGTTGCCTGCTGGCGAACGACAGGGTGGGTGCTCTTGGAAACGACCCCTTCCTTTGGGCATCCCGCCCGTTCCTTTGGGCCTTGAGGATACTTCGTTTCCAGGGTGAGAGGTGGCCTTTTGCCCATGTAACCAACATCAACACCGATCGGTCGTGCCGTTCCGCCATTTAGCAGCCAGGTTGTGGGGGATAATTTTGGTTTCCTGGTTAATTCCACTAGCTTGGATAAGTCTAGCTGCTGGACCTGCCGCCCCGCAAACAAGCCTGTCAGATCGATATTAACACGATCGCTTGTCACCAACTTACCTACAGCTAACAATAAACCCTTCAGTCCCCCATCGTTTCCAGAGACACCCACCCATGTCGTTGCCTGCTGGCGAACGACAGGGTGGGTGCTCTTGGAAACGACCCCTTGGTCGTCCAGGGATACAACTGTATGGTCTTTGTCTGCCAGTATTTGACCCACCAAGGATTTCAGGATACTCTTGGGACCTACTTCTACGAACACCCGCGCCCCCGCAGCATACATGGAATTGATTTGACTGACGAATTGAACGCTGTTGAGCAAATGAGCCGATAATCGATCGCGGATGGCTTCTGGTTCCGACTCGTAAATCCCATCTGAATTTGAGTATACTGGAATTTTGGGAGATTTTAGCTGGCAGGAGGCGATCGCCTCTGACAGGGGAACTGTCGCCGACTCCACCAAGGACGAATGGAAAGCACCCGCAACTGGCAGCATCCGGGCCTGAACGCCTTTACTCGTCAGACTGCTAACTACCTTTTCTACTTGGGTTCTTTCACCAGAAATTACCGACTGAAGTGGGGCATTATGGTTAGCAAGCACGACCCGTTCAAAGCTGCTGAGATATTCTAGCAAGTCTTCACGAGTCATTTGCACTGCTGCCATTGCCCCATCGGCAACTTCGCAACCAGAGGCCATTACTCGACCTCTGGTTTCCGACAGGCGGATAAACTCTTTTGGTGATAACACTCCTGCTGCATAGAGAGCAGTATATTCTCCATAGCTATGTCCCCCTACCATATCGGCAGTCAGTCCCAGTTGGGCGATAATCTCCAAAAAGCCCATTGATATGGCGCCAATGGCAGGTTGCGCCACATGGGTATTCGTCAACTGCTGTTTATAGCTGTCCAGTTCTGTTTCCGAATAGGCGCTGGCAGGATAGATGAATTGACTGAGTAATTTCGGCAACTTCCCTGCCGTCTCTCGGTCTGCCAATTCCAAAGCTTGGCGCATCTGCGGGAAATACAATGCTACCTCTCGTGCCATCTCTGGATATTGGGCCCCTTGACCTGGAAATATAAAGGCTATTTTGTCCTGAGTTTCCCGGAACGGTACGGGGCGGGTACGTTCCCGCAACTGTATGTTTAATGGTAGGGGTTCTCTACTATCTCCTTCTAGATGTTTTAAGGCTAACTCTAGACTTGCTGTTAATTCTACTAAATCCTTTACACATATCGTCAAACAAGCTAGTCTAGAAGCTGGGTTCGTAGTAAGCGCTTTAGCGCTTGCATAGGTATAGGCTAAATCGGCCAGGCGCAGCGTCGGGTTCCCGGAGCGTACCGTTCCGGAAAAATCGGCACCACGCAAAGCTTCTAGCAGAAATCGCACTTCCGCAATTAAAGCTTCCCGGTTTTTCCCTTGTAAAATCATCAGTTCCCAGGGCCAGTTGTCGGCACCTAGGGCCGGACTCTGCCAATCATTGTACTCTTCTAGTACGGCATGGAAGTTGGTGCCCCCAAAACCAAAGGCACTTACTCCTCCACGTCTCGGTCTCGAACCCAACCAGGGATGGGCGTCTTTGAGGAGATAAACTGGACTTTCGGGGTCCGCGATCGCTTCTATTGGCTGTTCTACATTCGCATGGGGCGGTAATACTTTATGGTACAGGGACAGGACCATTTTCACTAAAGCTGCCACTCCTGCCGTACTCTTGGTATGACCGATCGTCGTCTTTACTGACCCGATCGCGCAAGACTTCCTCAGGGCCTGGGCCTCCCGCAAGGTCTCGGTTATCGTCTCCGCTTCTGCCCGATCGCCCGCTACCGTTCCGGTGCCGTGGGCTTCATATAATCCTAAAGTATTGGGTGAGAATCCTGCTTTCTGATAGGCCAGTTGCAGGGCCCGCCTTTGACCTGCTGGTCGGGGGGCGGTCATGCTTAACCCTTTGCCATCGCTGGAACCCGCTACTGCTTTAATGACTGCGTAGATGCGATCGCCATCTCGTTGGGCATCCGCCAGTCGCTTCAGCACCACTATCGCTATTCCTTCGCTGATGACTATGCCATCGGCCCCTTTATCGAAGCTGCGGGCCACACCCCGGGGGATAGGGCCTTCGTCTTACTAAAACAAAAATAAGACGAAGGAGTTTGCATCCCATCTACTCCCCCAGCAATTACCATATTACTGCGACCACTCTCTAACTCTTGCACTGCCAAATCTATTGCTGCTAGGGATCCTGCGCAAGCTGCATCTACTATATAATTTGACCCCCCTAAATCAAATTTGTTAGCGACTCTACCTGCGATCGCATTCAGCAGCATACCCGGGAATGATTCCTCTGTCCATTCGGGCAATCTTTCCCATACTTCTGATGATGTTTTTTCCACAAACAGAGGCATGGTTGCACGAGTAGTGTATTGTTGACCTAGATCCCCCATGCCCCCGCCCGCGCCAAAGATTACCGATGTCTTTTCCCGCGCCGTAGGCGTAAAATCGAACTTTCCCTCTTCTAATCCTGCATCTACCAAGGCCCGGCGCACTGCTTCTAGGGTTAACAACTGCAATGGTTCGATCGATTTTATCGATTTGGGCGGGATGCCAAAACTAATGGGGTCAAAGGGAACATCATCTATAAATCCACCCCATTTGCTATCTATCTTATCTCTCGCATTCCGGTCTGGGTCATAATATATCCGCCAATCCCACCGATTTGCCGGTATTTCGGTAATTGCATTTACCTTTTCGATAATATTCTGCCAGAATCTTTCTGGATCTTGCGCTTTTGGCAGTAAGGTACTGATACCAATGATAGCAATATCCGATGAAGGACTAAAGTCCTTACTACGAACTTTTTGACGACTAAAGTCCTCACTACGAACTTTCGATAACAGATCCGTACTTCCTTGAGAAACTTCCTCATGCAGATGCTGAACTGTTAATACCCGATCGCGCATTGTGGCCACCTGCCCGATCATGTACATCCCCTCAGCAATTTGTTGATTCTCATCCACAGTCACGATCTCACCTGCGGCATCTCTAGTCAACCCCTTAGAAGCGATCCGCAGGCGTCCCAAGGTCAAATCTTCTAATACGCGCATTATTTCATCTTTGCTGCGTCCTGCTGCCATCATCTGGCCGCGGGTCTGGTAAAATTCCCGGGCGAAAGGGGTGACGGCGCAGCGACTGGCATGACCGGGTCCCGTTTCCAAGTTCATAGTACGGGTACAGGTTAACGCTTGTGCTTGGAAACCCTTAACTATTGCCCCGCTGGATACCGCTTCTTCTGTGAATAGATATGCACTTCCCATCAGTACCCCAATTTTCATGCCTCGTTCTGCCAGGGAGGCGGCCATTGCACTCACCATAGCAGCCGATCGGGCGTCGTGGATGCCCCCAGCAAACAGGACATTAATTTCTGATTCTACTCCCTCTGGTACTGCTGCTAAAAGAGTAGAAATCATGCTTTCCCACAGCATGAAGCTGCTGAGTGGACCGACGTGACCGCCGCATTCCCGCCCTTCAAATACGAATTTTCTCGCCCCTTGTTCCAGGAACATTTCCAGCAGTTTGGGCACCGGTACGTGGATGTAAGTAGCAATTCCCAGAGATTCCAACTGGGCCGCTTGATCCGGACGCCCTCCCGCTATTAAAGCAAAGGGCGGTCTAATTTCTTCGACTATTTGTAGCTGTTCCGAACGTACTGCTTGGGGGACAAAACCCAGGATGCCAACTCCCCAAGGGCGATCGCCCAGTTTCTGCTGCGCCTCTGTCAATAGCGATCGCACTTGCGGACCCCGCATGAGGGCCAATGCTAACAATGGTAATCCCCCAGCTTGGGATACGGCATCGGCAAATTCTGCCTTATCGCTAACCCTGGTCATCGGACCTTGGACGATCGGATATTTCGTGCCGTGTTCCACTGCCAAGGGGGCATTTTCTCCTAGGGGTTGTAGCTTTTGGGCGATTTTAATCTGTTCTCTACTCCCATTTAGCAGTTCTTGCACGCATCTACCTGTAGTTTTGTAGCGATCGCGATACCCTGCTGCCAACCCGATCGCCTGTCCCAGGGGCCATGCCAACATTCCTGGCGAGTCCCAACCTACCAATGCTTCTGCTTTTTCCCTCCAGGACTGGGCATTTTCTCTTTCTAACTGTTCTGCCAACTCTTGGAGAGTTTCGATCGCCTCAAACCCGGGACGGGACAAAACCCGACAACTGGCATTCAATCTTTCTCCAATTGTAATTGCCTCTTGACCATTCAGGTTCGCTAGATGCTTTTGCCATGTTTTTGGCAGAGGCGATTCCGGCATCAGCCACAATTGGTCATCTAATACTATACCAGATGCTCCCGCCGCGCGACAGGCTGCCGCCGTATGGAGACCGATCCCACCTCGAACATATATGGGCAGCGCCTCGTTACCAGGCCCCCGCCTGGTAACGCTTTTCAGTTTCTGTAGCAGAATATAAGCTGAGTCTTCACCCACCCAGCCGCCACATTCGTGACCTTTTGCTATTATCCCATCTATTATATCTTCCCTGATTGATAATACCTCATCAATCTCTGTAATTTCAATTATTATTTTTCTCTCTGGTGCTACCAGACTTCCTATTTCTTCTCCCTTCACTCCACCGATAATTAAATAATGATGGCGATCGCGCAATCTTTCTAATATTCTATAGTTAGCAGCAATTTGCTCTGACCGCAACCGCAATCCTACCACATCATCTGGCTTTACCAATTCTAACAGTCGCTCTATATTTCCGATCGCCTGGTCTTGGTTGCGACACAACTCACCATCTAGTATCCCCACGCCTCCTGCCCTGCTTGTTGCCACGGCGATGCCCGGGTGAATCATGCTTATGGGACCGATCGAAAAGCAATCAAATGTATTCATCACGCATTTTCCTCCTATGTTGTAGTATTTCCCTCTTCTTTCTGTCACCTTACCCTGTCAGCTAGCTTACAAGGCGCGATCTCTTCTCCCAGGCTAACACTTCTATCCGCAATAGTCAAGTCTGAGCCTATTATTGTATTTTGCTATTTCCCCAGCGGCGACTCGCCGATGGGTGTGGTCAAAAACAGTTGGTACGGGGAGACCCTCGCGGGGTGCAGGGCGAAGCATTCGGATAGGATATCTGTCTTTTTATGTCATAATTGACGCCAGAATGCTTCGCCCCTACAGGGGGATCCGACAGCTGGGAGGGCCTAGAAACGATCGACGGGTTTTGACCACACCCCTCGCCGATTTCATGCCGGACATATAGGCAATCGTAAATACTTGCTATCCCATAACTTTTCCTTCGGTTGCTCGCCCCGCTATATTTTTTCCTTTGATTACTCACTATACTACGAAGGATCCTATTGCAAGCATTACCACTCACTAGGTTCAACCAAACATCAGTTGTAATGAAGCCCGCGCAGGCAGGCTTTGTTCCTGTAGCTGGACCCCTCGTTCCCACGGCTCTGCCTGGGAACGGATTCGGGCAGCCGTATCCCTAGGAGCATCTCTCTCTTGCCTTTTAACATTAAACGCTGCTAGTTGCGAATGGCGAATAGAGAATAGCCCAATTTTCAATTTTCAAGAAGCCAACTAAGATGCACCCGTATCCCCGGCTGTATCCCGGGGAATAGTGGTAGCAGTTGTCGGTCATCAACTGTCGTCTTTTAACACAGGGCCTTCCAATATTCCTGCACCTACCGTTATTCAGTTTAGTTTTGAGGTAGCAATAGTAAATTACCGAGGTAGAGAAATCGATCGCCGTCAGCGCCTGCAAACAGAATATTTTCGGCAAAGCTTGGGTAACGGGGTAACATTAGATATGGTCTCTATTCCCGGGGGCACCTTTATGATGGGTTCCCCTGCAAGCGAAAAGGGTCGAGATAGTGATGAAGGTCCGCAGCATCGAAGAACTATAGCACCTTTCTTTATGGGCAAGTTCCCCGTGACTCAGGCCCAGTGGCAAGCGGTGATGAATAATAATCCATCACGCTGGAAAGGTGAGGATCTGCCCGTAGAAAGGGTATCCTGGAATGATGCGGTAGAATTTTGTCAGCGCTTGTCCCGCCAGACAGGACGCGAGTACAGACTCCCCAGCGAAGCGGAATGGGAATATGCCTGTCGCGCTGGCACCACGACTCCCTTCCACTTTGGGGGGACCATCACTACAGATTTGGCTAACTATGATGGTGACCTCACTTATGCTGACGGACCAAAGGGAATTTATCGAGAGAGAGCAACTCCGGTCGGCAGTTTTGGAGTAGCGAATGCTTTTGGAATATATGACATGCATGGAAATGTTTGGGAATGGTGTGCCGACCCTTGGCATAAAAATTATCAGGGTGCGCCCTCTGATGGCAGGGTTTGGGAGTCTGGTGGAGATGATTCATACCGGATGCTGCGCGGTGGCGGCTGGGACAACGATCCCAGGTATTGTCGCAGTGCCAACCGCAGCAGCAATGGGCCGGGCAACAGGAACTACGGCATCGGCTTGCGTGTCGCCTGCGTATTTTCCCGGTGAGGACTCCTTACCACTTGGCTCTTTTGCCTTCTTGCCCTTTTCCCTCATCGCCGCAGGCGATCGAATTTTTTTGTAATTTCGGGTAATCTTATAGATTACCCATAATACAAGTTTGGTAATTAATTATGAGGATTATATCGTAGAATATAAAAGCGTAGCATAGGGGGATAATCTCAAAGATTACAGATAATACAGAAATTTTGAATCATGTGTGTTATATTGTAGTATAAAGAGGTAATCTTAAAGATTACAGATAATCGGAAGGTAATCTTAAAGATTACAGATAATCGAAAGGTAATCTTTAAGATTACCGGTAATACAGAGATTTTGAATTCTGTGTGTTATCTTGTAGTATAAAGAGGTAATCTTAAAGATTGCAAGATAATACAGAGATTTTGACTTATGTGTGTTATCTTGTAGTATAAAGAGGTAATCTTAAAGATTGCAAGATAATACAGAAATTTTGAATTATGTGGATTACATCGTAGTATAAAAAGGTAATCTTAAAGATTGCAGATAATACAGAACTTTTGAATTATGTGGATTACATCGTAGTATTATTCGTGATCTTAAAGATTACGAATAATACAGAACTTTTGAATTATGTGTGTTATATTGTAGTATAAAAGTAATCTTTAAGATTGCAAGATAATACAGAAATTTTGAATTATCTTGTAGTATAGAAAGGTAATCTTAAAGATTGCAGATAATACAGAAATTTTGAATTATGTGCATTATCTTGTAGTATAGAAAGGTAATCTTAAAGATTGCAGATAATACAGAAATTTTGAATTATGCGTTCTATATTGTAGTATAGAAAGGTAATCTTAAAGATTGCAGATAATACAGAAATTTTGAATTATGCGTGTTATATTGTAGTATAAGACATCAATGCTAAACAAAATTCAAATTACTTTACAAATAATTTTTTTTGAAAATGAAAAATTTTTACCATCCCCTAGCCCCCAGGTCGGGGTCGAGCCCAGAGTCGCCTCCAGACCCTCCCTTTCAAAACCGGACTTGCACCTTTCAGCGCAGGAGGCTCCTGGATTATTGGTCCCTTCATGGGCAGCGTATGGTTGAGTTACCTCTTCCGGCCTTGTCTCATGAAATTTCACCCTACTGCTGTTCATTCTGGCGAACGAAAAAAACAAAAGGGTAAATGTAACCACAGCGGACTGTATTTCAAGGATGAAGACAAGGGATGTGGTCACAAGTAGTTGATAATCATTCAACTGTAGGAGCGAAGCATTCGGGCGACAAATGATGACATCAAAGGTGGTACTATTGAGGAGCCTCATGAGGTGAAAGTCTCAAGTCCAGTTTTGAAGACTCCTCGTGGAGAGTACTCTCCTCTCCACGGCTTAGTTTAACCACTACTAATCCTCAGCAAAAATATAACGATGCAGTTCACTCGGATCTGGTTCAGGACTCTCTAAGGCAAATTTTACTGCTCCATCAATCGCAGCCTGAACCTGCCGATCGATCGCCTTCAGTTCTTCGGCAGAGGCCAGATTTTTTTCCGCCAGGTAAGCAGCAAAATTCTTAATCGGGTCCCGGGTAAGCCAGAATTCCTTCTCTTGCTGAGAACGCAACTCATCAGGATCTGCCAGAGAGTGACCCCGGAATCTATAAGTCAAAGCTTCAATCAGGGTTGGCCCTTCCCCAGCACGGGCCCGGGAGATCGCCTCAAGGGCCGCTGTCCGCACCGCTAGCACATCCATACCATCTACCTCCACACCAGGCATGCCAAAAGCATGAGCCTTCTTGTAAATCTCCGGCACCGATGTCGCTCTGTCATGGGCCATCCCGATCGCCCATTTATTGTTCTCTACCACGTAAATTATCGGCAGTTGCCAGAGAACCGCCATATTCAAACATTCAAAAAACTGACCATTATTGCAGGCACCATCGCCAAAAAAGCAAGCCGTCACTCGATCCGCCCCCGACTCGCCCATCGACTCTCGCCGGTACTTACTCTGAAACGCCGCACCAGTTGCCACAGGTATGCCCTCAGCCACAAAGGCATAGCCCCCCAGCAGCCGGTGCTTTTCCGAGAACATATGCATAGAACCGCCACGACCTTGAGAGCAACCCGTAGCCTTACCAAACAACTCCGCCATCACCTCTTTGGCTGGCACGCCAGCACTCAAAGCATGGACGTGGTCGCGATAAGTGCTACATACATAATCGTCATCAGGACGCAATGCCTTAATTACGCCGGTGGCGACCGCCTCTTGACCATTGTATAAATGGACAAAGCCAAACATTTTGCCCCGGTAGTACATCTCAGCGCACTTGTCTTCAAACAAGCGTCCTAGTACCATATCTTCGTAGAGCCGTAAGCCTTCCGCTTTGGTAATTTGAACTCCATCCTTTGCGAATACCGGTAACGTGCGTTCGGAAATCATCAAGTTTGTCCTATAATTACAGATCGTAACTGAACCAATTTTTCTTAAGATAGCCTCATCAGTCAAGGGTCCTGTTGTCCTTCAACTTTGACTGCATGATATGCCTATTTATGGCATATCATCAAGAAACAACAAGCAACCATCTTCCAACCCCGGGTATCCGGACTTTGTATAACGCTATGAATGTCCTTTATATCCATGAAAAAATCAGATTATAATATCAATTTATAACCCCCTGATGATATAATCAGACGGGAATGCCAAAAATTATAATCGATCGGGACTGCTGTGGGTGGGAAATTTCGTTACATTAGATGAAAAAGGGAACAGGGTTAGGGAGTTGGTGCGTACCAGGCCGGGAGACACAGCGTACCAGGTCCACCAGTGCTCAATGTCAACTAACCACTGACAACTGACCAATAACAGCCTTAAATTAGTGAATTGCTGCTGAGGGAGACGACTGGTGAGAATTCCGCTCGATTACTACCGGATTCTAGGCTTGCCGATACAGGCGACTGTCGAACAGTTGGAGATGGCTCATCGCGATCGGACGATGCAACTGCCCCGGCGGGAGTATTCGGAGATCGCGATAGACTCCCGTAAACAGCTGTTAGATCGAGCCTATGGGGTGCTCTCGGACTCCGACCAGCGTCGCACCTATGATGCGAATCTAGATGCTGCCCTGGCTGCGCCGGACCCGAAAATAGATGGAACCACCAGTGCTAAGGCTGTGGAGAAGCATCACAGTCCCAGCATAGAGATTTCAGAGGAGCAATTAGTCGGGGCCTTACTGATCCTGTTAGAACTAGGGGAGTATGAACTTGTATTGCAGTTGGGACGTCCTTACCTAAGCAGCAGCAAGATAAGTGCAGAAAAAGACCCCAACTCGCAGCGGAGGGGTCCCGGAGCATGCGAAAAATCAGGGGCATCACAACTGGAACGATCGGATACGGTACTCACGATCGCTCACGCCTGTCTGGAACTAGGTCGCGAACAGTGGCAGCAAGGAAATTACACAACGGCAGCGGAATATCTGGAAACTGGTCAAAACTTACTGTTGAGCGAAGGATTATTCCCGACTGTGCGGGGGGAAATTACGGCAGATATCTACAAACTGCGTCCTTACCGCATTATGGAATTACTGGCCCAATCAGAAGAAAAAACTTCTAGTACGCTAGCGTCGCCCACTGGGCGACGCCAAGGGGTACAAATGCTGCGGGATATGCTCGAAGAGAGGGGCGGCATTGATGGCACGGGGGATGACGGTTCCGGGTTAGGAATTGATGACTTTCTGCGCTTTGTCCAGCAGCTGCGGAGCTACATGACCTCTGAAGAACAACAGACTTTATTTGAGTCAGAAGCCCTGCGCCCTTCAGCCGTGGCGACTTACCTGGCTGTATATGCTCTGCTGGCCCGGGGATTTGCCCAACATAAACCGGCCCTGATTAACCGTGCTAAACGGATGCTGATGCGCTTGGGTAACCGCCAGGATGTTCATCTAGAACAAGCCGTGTGCGCCCTGCTGCTGGGTCAGACTTCCGAAGCAAGTAGGGCCCTAGAACTGAGCCAGGAATACGAACAGATCGCCTTTATCCGAGAACATTCTCAGGGTGCCCCAGACCTGTTGCCAGGATTATGTCTGTACGGCGAGAACTGGCTCTACGAAGAGGTGTTTACCCACTTCCAAGACTTGCAGAAAGGCTGCACAACCTTGAAAGATTATTTCGCCGATAAGCAAGTGCAAACCTATTTGGAAGCACTCCCTCAGGAAATAAATAACTCCAGTGAGTGGACTGTGGTGCAACACCAGCAAATATCTCAAAGATCGGCGCAGTCCGTCCGTTGGGTTGAAAATGGGGAGATAACGGATCCAGTTGGTGCCCCTACCCTGGTGGCACAAACCCAGTCAAGGACTACCCTGTCTCCGGAAGCTGAGGCCACGGCCGTTGCTAACGATCGCCCAAAAACGGCTCCTGCTGCGTCCCCCGGTGCTGCGTCTCCTGGGAGCGCTACTCGCACTACCCAGGAGACGCAGCGCGCTACTACCCGGGGGACGCAGAGGGTGGGTTCGAGATTGTCACCAGGACGCTCACATGCTCTGCCAACTCTGAGAGATGCCAAGCAGCCGGCAGTCAAGGGAGAGTTTTATTCGCCTAGGTTCCGCATGCTGTTACTGGCAGCTGTGGGAATTGTTAGTCTCCTGCTGCTGTGGTTTGTGGTGGGTTGGTTGCTCAGACTGATCTTCACACAAAAACCGGTACTGGAAGGGGAGCAGCTGCAAGTGCGGCTCGCGGAGCCCCCTATACAGATACCAGACCCCAACACAAATACCCGGGGAACAATCAGTTCCATAAACAAAACAATAGCGTCCCAAGCGATAGACAGCTGGTTAACCACAAAAAGACAAGTCTTTGGACCTAACCATAGCATCGATCGGTTAGAGCAAATATTAGTAGAACCAGCCCTGGGAGAGCAGCGGCGACGGGCGCTGGTGGCACGGCAAGAAAACTGGTACGGTCGGTACCAGCACAGAGTGGAGAAGGTTTCCTTGATGTCAAGCGATCGCGATCGGGCTATAGTGGAAGCAATTGTCAGCGAAAAAGCCGACTTTTTTGTAAATGGTCGGTTTGACCGGGCTTCTTCGTACTTCAATCCCAATTTGCGGCTGCGCTATGAGTTAATAAACCAAGCTGGTCAGTGGCGAATTCAGAATATTATCCTTGTCAACAACTAGCTATACCGCTATGGCTGCGCTGGAAGCGCAGCCATAGCGGTGGGCCCCACAAACCAGTCTCGGCTGATATACATTCAGAGTGATTCTGAAGAGATTATTAAAAAATTGACTCTGGAAACGAAAACTGGTAGACTCAGCAGCATCAATCGTAGTGAACCCACCCTTAATTAAGCAATGATATCCATGTTAACACTAGAACCAAACAAATACCAACCCCAGGTAAAAATGGGGCGGGTTCTGGTGGTCGAAGACGAAGAATTAATCCGCGAAACCATTGCTCTCACTCTCAGTGACGAAGGGTTTGACGTGCTGACTGCCGCCGATGGGAGCAGTGTGTTAGAACTGACGAACGCCGATCGCTGCAGCGGCACGGGAGGTAAAAGTGAAATTGCCCAACTGGACGCGATCGTGCTTGACTTGATGCTACCCTATGTCAATGGGCTGGATTTATGTCGCTTGCTCCGTTATGAGGGCTACATGGTACCAATTCTAATCCTGAGTGCTAAAAGCAGTGAAACAGACCGGGTGGTAGGGTTAGAGGTGGGTGCTGATGATTATCTGACTAAACCCTTCGGGATGCGGGAGTTGGTTGCCCGGGTCCGATCGCTGTTGCGGCGGAGTACTCGCTACCCTCTACCTCAGACGCCCAGCGTACTGAAATTTAAGGAAGTTACGCTATATCCGACTGAGTGTCGGGTGATGGTACGAGGAGAGGAGATTAATCTATCTCCCAAGGAATTCCGGATTCTAGAATTGTTTATGTCTCATCCCCGCCGGGTATGGTCGAGAGACCAGCTGATAGAACGGGTATGGGGATACGATTTTATGGGGGATAGCAAAACCGTGGACGTACATATCCGCTGGCTGAGAGAAAAACTAGAAGTTGACCCCAGTCGCCCGGAATATCTGCTGACGGTACGGGGATTTGGCTATCGTATGGGTTAAGAATTGATTGTTGATTTTTCAATTCTCCATTCTCCATTCTGCATTCTCCATTTATGAACTATAAACGACTAAAATAACAGTGTTTCTCGGATTAATATTGGGATTATTGATGGGTTTGGCTCTATTTATGTGGTGGAGAGCGCGACTCTACGCCGAACTGCAAAAGGTGCTGCCAAATAAATCTGACTCCCCATCTCGATTCTCGATATCTCGGCTGTTATCGACGATCGCCCATCTTCATCAGACTTGCTGCCAGCTAGAACAGGAAATAAATAACTGGAAACAACTTCTTCAGGTTGCCCCGATCGGCTATCTACAAGTGGATGACCAAAATCAGCTGTTGTGGTGTAACCAACAAGCCTGTCAGCTGCTCTGCCTGCAACTACCGGCATCACCTCGTCTGTTATTGGAAGTTGTCCGCTGTTATGAATTGGATCATCTGATCGGACAGACCCGAGATTCTCAAAAGCCTTGCCAGCAGGAATGGATGTTTTATCCTACCTGTGACTATGTAAGGGAAGTAAAGTGCGATCGGCCTCCCTTTGTCTTGCGGGGGTATGGGATACCCTTACCCAAGGAGCAGGTGGGCGTGTTCCTGGAAAACCGGCAAGAAGTGGCTGTTTTATCCGGACAACGCGATCGGGCTTTTTCTGATGTCGCCCACGAACTAAAAACGCCCTTGACTTCTATCCGTCTGGTAGCGGAAACTCTCATCTCGAGGCTTGACCCTCCCCTGCGCAACTGGATAGACCGCTTGCTCTCTGAGGTGATTCGACTCAGCGACCTGGTAGAGATATTACTGGATATTGGTCGCCTGGAAAAGGAGGCTTACCATTCCCTCAACCTGAAAACCCTAGATTTGCCAGCACTGATCTCGTCGGCTTGGTTGAGTCTGGAACCCCTGGCCCGCAAAAAACAGCTACAATTCTACTACACTGGTCCTGAGAGTCTGATGATTCAAGCTGACGAACAGCGGATCTACCGGGTGCTGATTAATTTATTAGATAACAGTATAAAATATAACATACAAGCAGGAGAAATTCAAGTAAAACTCAGGCCCACAGATCGGCAGATCCAGATAGAAGTGATCGATCGGGGTACGGGTTTTACCGAAAGTGAATTACCCTATGTATTTGAGCGGTTCTATCGGGGGGGGATCCATCCCGTGCCCGCAGTGCGACCGCCAATGTGACTGGCGAGATCCGACCGGACTTACTGTCCACTAATGGTAGTGGTTTAGGTCTGGCGATCGTGCGACAAATTATTGAAGCTCATCAGGGCTATGTGAGGGCAAGTAACCATCCGGAAACCGGCGGTGCCTGGTTAGAGGTGTTTCTGCCTTGGCAGCAACCGTAGCCAGGTAAAGACTAATTGAAAATTAGCGCTGCGTGTTCCCAGGCGGAAGTTAGGGAATGAGGAAAATTGAAAATTGACAACGGACAACTGACAACTGACAGGCTCCGGAATTGATTCTATGGTATCAGACCCACCCCCTTTTGTAAACCCTTCAGTGTAATATTTATCCAAGTATGAGCTGTACTACCGCAGTCTAGCTATGGATGAAAGGCTACAGAAAATTCTCTCCCAGTGGGGGATCGCCTCTAGGCGTGAAGCGGAAAAAATGATCCTGGCAGGCCGGGTCTGTATAAATGGTGTTGTGGTTAGCCAACTAGGGCAAAAAGCCAATCCCCTACGAGATGATATAGAAGTGGATGGTGTGCCCATCGACGCTGCCAATCGTCCTGGACAGCGGTATCTTTTACTTAACAAACCAGCTGGGGTAATATCTACTTGCTGGGATGCTAGAGGGCGGACTACAGTGCTCTCTTTGCTGTCAGACAGCCTGAAAGCTAGCACTGGCATACATCCTGTCGGACGCCTGGATGCAGATAGTACAGGAGCACTACTGCTCACGAACGATGGGGATCTGACTTTCCGTCTGACTCATCCGCGCCATAGCGTTCCTAAAACATATCGGGTTTGGGTGCAGGGTTTTCCATCCCAAGAGATACTGCACCAATGGCGCAGGGGAGTTATGCTGTCGGGTAGGATAACATTGCCATCTGAAGTGCAACTGCTGAAGCGATCGCCCCAAGGAGATCGGACTCTTTTAGAGGTGATTCTCACTGAAGGCAGAAACCGACAAATCCGACGAGTGGCTGAACAGCTAGGATATCCAGTTGTTCATTTACATCGTATCGCTATTGATAAGATTCAATTACAACAGCTGCGTCCTGGCGCTTACCGTCCCCTCAAAGATTTTGAAGTTAAGGCCCTCAAGAAATTAACCAGGCGCGGATGAGGCCCCTAGCAGTGGTGGAGGAGTGCAACCTACCTATGAGAAAAAATAAACAGGAATTACCCTATTTCGATCGCCAAACCAGAGCGGAGATCTTGGCAGAACTGGGGTCTATACTGTGCGAGTTGCGGCAAAAACAGTCTATCAGTATCGAGCAGCTCGCGACTAAGACTGGCATTATGCGGCGTCAACTGCTGGCGATCGAGTCAGGTGAACTGGATCGCTTGCCCGAGCCAATCTACATTCAGTATTTTATCAAGCGATATGCTGAGGTCCTGGGCTTGAATGGAACTGAGTTTGCGAGCGCTTTTCCTACTGACGGATATCTGAGACCGCCAATGCCAGCCTGGATTTATTTGCCAGTTCCTCAATTGCGGCCCATTCACCTTTACTTTCTCTATATATTTGTGATTTTTGTCTCGCTCAATGGTCTGTCTTACATCATAAACCACCCTTTAAACCAAAATAACATCCTTTACGTTCAGCAGCCTGACAAACCTCCGATATCTCTGGGGAGCGCTAATCGCACTACCCCAGAGACATCGTCATATAATCCCGCGGAGCAGTCAAAGAAGGCTACACCGGTGGCGCACCGGAGGTCCGATTTTTCAGGCACGGTGCCTGTGCGGGTGACCATGACGATGGATGCGGACTCCTGGCTGTGGATAGAAGCAGATGGGAAAACCGAGTTTGAGGGCATTTTGCCCAAGGGGTCTGAGCGCACTTGGGTGGCTTCTCAACAGCTGATTATCCGCGCTGGTAATGCTGGCGGGGTGCGGATCGCCCTTAATGATGGGCTTCTGAAGAAACTGGGTGAACCTAATGTTGTCGAAGAAGTGACTTTTAAGGTTCCTCCCAGATCCAGAATTTAACCTATTATTTCTCCTCTTTATCCTTATCCTCTTGCTAGGGCTGTGGTGCCCTGCCGTAAGTTTCGGTCATCTGTTTGAGGCGTGAACTTAACCACTCGCTCAATGAATCCTGCCGGTAGCGCCAGTCCCAGTTGCCCTCAGGTGACCCGGGAAAGTTCATCCGGGCATTACTGTCTAATCCTAAGTAATCCTGCAAGGGAACGATCGCCCAGTCGGCGACAGAAGAGAAAGCGATTCTGATTAAATCCAATGGATCCCGTCGGGACTGACATGACCGATATAACGCAAAACAGCATCTCTTTCCCAGACTGGGAGTTGATTAAACCAACCCACAGTAGTGTCATTGTCGTGGGTGCCAGTGTAAACCAGACAGTTGTGCGGCAAGTTGAAGGGCAAAAACGGATTGCCAGGGCCCGAACCAAAGGCAAAATGCAAAACTTTCATGCCTGGAAATCCAAACTTGTCTCGTAGTTCTTCCACTTCTGGGGTAATTACGCCCAAATCTTCTGCCAAAACCGGTAGCTTGCCTAATTTTTGCTTCAATGTCTCAAAGAAGGCGTCCCCTGGAGCCTTCATCCACTCCCCGTTGATGGCGGTGGTTTCGCCCTGGGGTACCGCCCAGTACCCCTCGAACCCCAGGAAGTGGTCGATGCGAATCCAATCTACATAGTCCAGCATGGCCTGAAACCGCTGAATCCACCACTGGAAACCAGTTTTCTGCAAGTTTTTCCAATCATAGATGGGGTTGCCCCATAGCTGACCCGTCTCGCTGAAGTAATCTGGTGGCACGCCAGCCATCAAAGCAGCCTCTCCCGTCTTCTCATCCAAGCAAAAATTTTCTGGATGGGCCCACACATCAGCGCTATCGTGAGCGACATAGATAGGAATATCGCCAACAATCTCGACACCCTTGGAATTAGCATAGGATTTCAGCTCACTCCACTGGCGGAAAAACTCAAACTGGATATACTTATAGTAAAACACCTTCTCGCTCAGAACTTGTCGCCACATTTCGAGTGCTGTGGGTTGGCGTTTGGCAATTTCTGCGGCCCATGTATTCCAGGCTGCTCCTTCATTGGCGTCTTTGAGGGCCATGTATAAGGCATAGTCGTCTAGCCAGCTGGCCTTCCAGAAGCAAAACTGCTCAAATTCTTTGCGCATCTTAGCTGATGCTTGGGCTTGGAAGTTGGAGTAGGCTTTCTGCAACAGGGGGATTTTGACTTTTATCGCCCGATCGAAGTCTACTGTATCGATGGGAAATTCTGGCAGATTGGCCAAGTCTTCTTCTGCCAGTAATCCCTCTTCCAGTAGCTTTTCGGGGCTGAGCAGCATTGGGTTGCCAGCCATCGCCGCATAGGACATGTAGGGAGAGTTGCCAAATCCTGTCGGACCTAAGGGCAAGACTTGCCACACTTGCTGTAAACTCTCTGCGAGAAAATCTATGAAGCGATAGGCTTGATCGCCTAAGTCCCCAATGCCAAAGCGGCTGGGAAAGCTGGTGGGATGCAGCAAAATGCCACTACGTCGGATATTCATATCTTCCCTGGGATCGAGGTCGGAAACTTTCTGAGCTTATCATAAGTAGTCAGTTGTTAGGGACTTGCGCAAAAATAGAGTACCGGTCATACCATCAATTTCTCTCAAGCGCCTGTCGGTTGGGAGATTGCTAGCGCTCCTGCGTCGCGCCGCTGCGCTAACGGGGGTCTGTTGGGGGTGTGGTCAAAAGTAGTTGAATTATACTTTGAAAGGGATCGACTTGCGCGAAAGAGGAATTGAATGTGTCATTCCGCTATTGTAGGGAATACTAGCGGATCCCCCCGAAGCAATCTCCTAAAGGGCGCGTGGAGATTGCTAGCTGGACTGCATCGGGCCGCTGCGAAGGCCGGATGGTGTTACTCTTAACTTAACTTACAAGGATCTCTCAATTGGCCCCCCCTCGCGCAGGACATTTGCTTAGGGCTTTTGCTCTTCAAGATATGGCCCTAAGAGCAAAGGTACCCTTCGCAGTATAGTAGAGAATCAATGCTCTGGAGGACCGGTGAAATAGTCATAATTTGACCTTTTCAAAACCAACTGGTGCTGATGATGCGAAGGAGGTGGGGGTGTATGGGAAATTCCCTCTAATCTATGTTTTGACCATGACCAAATTATGAAGGATTACTGGCTCTATCGCAATTATGGGATCCGCCCTAGACTGTGACCAGTACCAGGAAGTAGGGCATTGCTAGCACCGGCACAGTCCGATGGCAGGGTCTGCCTTGAGCGCTTGTGGCCCAGGAGGTAGAGGGAGGGTAAGTACCCGTTATGGCGATCGGGTCAAAGTGAATGCTCCCGGGAAGTGGTAGGATAATGCCTGTAGGAGAAATAGACAATGGGAAATATGACTCGTAAAGTTATTCACACCGAAAAAGCACCTGCACCTGTGGGACCGTATAATCAGGCGATCGCACTCGGTAATTTGCTGTTCGTTTCTGGTCAAATTGCGATCGACCCCAGCAGCAATCAGATTGTTTACAATGATGATGTTGCCAAGCAGACTTCACGGGTGATGGCCAATCTTCAAGCGGTGCTTGAGGCGGCGGGGGCCAAGTTTGAGAATGTGGTGAAAACTACTATATTTCTTAAGGATATGAATGATTTTGCTACTGTAAATCAGGTTTATGCAGGCTATTTCGATCCGGAAAATGCCCCGGCCCGTGCTTGTGTAGAGGCTTCCCGTTTGCCAAAAGATGTGTTGGTGGAAATTGAATGTATTGCGGTGATCTGATGGGAGCAGGTCTTGTTTGAGCCAAACCTGCCCCCAAACCTGCCCCCAAACCTGCCCTAAGGTCAGTTAGGCATCGCCCACCATGCCCGATCGCTATTATATGTAGGAGAGTCTTTCGTAGGCTGGGTTTCCGATTTTTCCGGAACGGTACGAAAACCAGATGAGCCCACAAAAAGGATCGTTCTGTCAAGAAAATTGAATTGGTGGTGGGGACGGCCCACCCGACAAAGTGAGCGAATTTAGATCAGGTGTACCTCTGCTTCCAGCATCTATCCAACTGCGGCGATATCAGCAAGAAGCCGTAAACAGTTGGTTTGCTAATCGAGGACGGGGTACGCTGAAAATGGCGACGGGAAGTGGGAAGACGATTACGGCACTGGCGATCGCCTCGGAATTATACCAAAAGATTGGCTTACAAGGGTTAATTGTCGTCTGTCCCTACCGCCATCTTGTTTCTCAGTGGGCGCGAGAATGTGAGAAGTTTGGTTTAGAACCAATCTTAGCTTTTGAGAATGTTCATAATTGGCAGAGTAAACTCTCCACCCAGCTGTATAATCTCCATGCGGGCAATCAACCCTTTGTGACTGTTATCACTACCAATGCTACTTTAAGTAAAGACGGGTTGCAATCCCAGTTGAGCTATTTTCCAGAAAAAACTCTGATTATTGGCGATGAAGCCCATAACTTGGGATCTCCGAAATTAGAGGAGAGTTTACCTCGTAACATCGGGTTGCGTCTGGCTTTGTCGGCTACGCCAGAAAGGCGTTACGATGAGTCTGGGACTGATGCGATATTAGATTATTTTGGTCCGGTTTTGCCCCCAGAACTGACCTTGGCAGATGCAATAAATCAAGGGGCATTAGTCCGCTATCTTTATTATCCAGTTTTGGTGCCCCTTACGGATGATGAAGCCTACAGCTATGCCCAGTTAACTACTAAGATCGGGTGGAATTTATCTAAATTGGATGGCAATCTTGCCTTAGAAATGGCATCAAATGATGAGTTGAAAGCTTTATTTATGCAACGGGCCCGGTTAATTGGCGCAGCGGCCAATAAGTTAGATGCCCTCAGGCAGGTGATGCGCGATCGCCTGCATACTACTCACACCTTATTTTACTGCGGGGATGGTGGGACCGAAAGCTCTATGTCGCGGCGCAGCAGTCGCCAACTCACAGCTGTAGCGCGAATTTTGGGAGGAGAATTGGGCTATCGGGTGAATACTTACACGGCCCAAACACCCTTGGCAGAGAGAGAAAAGTTGCGCCAGCAATTTGAAAGCGGGGAGTTGCAGGGTTTAATTGCCATTCGCTGTTTAGACGAAGGAGTAGACATTCCTGCCATTAGAAATGCGATCATTCTGGCTAGCAGCAGCAACCCGCGCCAGTTCATTCAGCGGCGGGGACGAGTTTTGCGCCCGCACCCTGGTAAGGAACGGGCGACTCTATTTGATATGATTGTGAGGCCGCCAGAGCTGGACGGCAAGACCTGGGATGTAGAACGTAACCTGCTGCACAAGGAATTGCGCAGGTTTGTGGAATTTGCCGATTTGGCAGATAATGCAGAGGAGGCGAGAGCAAAATTGCTCGCACTTCAGAACAAATATGAATTGTTTGATGTTTGATGTCCGTTTTCATCTCGTTGGCAGGTTCTACCTGGGAATGCTCTCTGGAGGCGGAGCCTCCAGTCCCAGCAGTAGGAGGCTCTGCCTCTGCTCATCTCGTTGGCAGGTTCTACCTGGGAATGCTCTCTGGAAGCTCCGCCTCCAGTCCCAGCAGTAGGCTGGCATTCCTTGACAGTGCTCGGGAACGAGGAAAAATCTCAAATCCAAAATGGTATGATATGGAGAGGACATTTGACTATTCAGAGGGTTTTCCAGAAGTTGTTATCTCAACTGTTTTAGCTGAAAATCGTTCGGACTATAATCAAAATGCGGGTCTCAAGGAGGTGCAAGAGCCGATCGTTAGTGCTGTGCCGGAAGTCCGCAAAATTATTGAGCGGGTCTTGGAGCTGGAAAAAGATAAGCTCTATATGAAGGTTCCCAAATATATTAATGATGATATCCTGCAAATTATCAAGGAAGAAGTGCAATGAGGTTGAGGTCGATTATACTCTGTAACTTTCGTCAGTTTTATGGCAAGACTGAAGAAATTTTTTTGGCTAGCGGTGCTACGAATATTACGATCATTCACGGCAATAACGGGGCAGGGAAGACCACCCTGCTGAATGCTTTTACCTGGGCCTTGTACGAGAAGTTCAGTGCGGCTTTTACTTCTCCCCAGCAACTGGTGAACAAACGGGCCCTGCATGAAATTAAATCAGGTAAACCGGTTGAATGCTTGGTGGAAGTTGCCTTTTATCATGATAGCAGGCGCTATCGGGTCAAGCGCATCTGTCGCGCCTATAAGAAAATGAATGGCATTGAATACAGTCCGACAGAGTTGTCGATGTGGGTGGCCGGAGATGACGGACGCTGGATGCCTACTCATCAAAACCCGGAGGATATTATCGGACGCATTTTACCCTCCAGTTTACATCAGTATTTCTTTTTTGATGGGGAGCGCATCGAGCATATTTTTCGGGATAATCGGAAAACGGAAATTGCTGATGCTACTAAGGAGTTACTGGGTGTAGAGGTGTTCGATCGGGCCCTCAGGCACCTGAAAGCTGCTAGCAAAAGCTTGGAAGAAGAATTAGGGAACCTCGGGGATCCGCAAACCCAAAAGCTGCTGCAAGATAAGCTGAAATTAGAAGAACAGGGCGATCGCATCAACAAGCGGCAATTGGAAATTGCTCAGGAGTTAGAAAAGCACCAGGAATTCAAAAGAACAATTAACAGTCGGTTACTGGAGCTAAGTGGTGCGAAGGAGTTACAAGACCGGCGTGCTAGCCTAGAGGCACAAGAAAAGCATCTCCGCGAACAGTTGAAACAGGCGAAAGTAGGGATAAAAAGAGCGATTAATACTAAAGGATACAGCTTTTTGCTATCAGAGGCAACGGCGGAATTTAGAACAATAGTCGAGCAACTGCGGCAGAAAGGACAGTTACCGACGGGAATTACGCAACAATTTGTCCGGGAGTTACTCAAACAGCAGCGCTGCATCTGCGGTGGGGACTTAAAAGAAGGCACCCATGGCTTCGATACGATCCAATCATGGATAGAGAAAGCGGGAATTGCCGATGTAGAAGAAACAGCCATTCGCATGAGCGCCCAAATAGAAGAAATTGACAAGCAGGCTCCCGAATTTTGGCGAGAAGTGGACAGACAGCAAGGGAATGTCAAGCAATGGCGGGCGGAACTTTCGCGAGTGGAGACGGAGATGGACAATTTGAAGAACAAGCTGAGAACGAACCCCAATGAGAATATTCAGCAGTTGCAACAGCGCTTGGATGAAATTGAAGCCAAAATTAGTCAATTGCAGAGAGAAACGGGAGCCAACCAGCATAACCTAGATAAGATTCGAGCCGACATTGAGGTAAAAGTAAAGCAGATGTCCAAACAGCAAACGAATGAGCAGAAGCAAAGATTAGCCCAGCGACGACTGGAAGCGACGGTGGACGCGATGAAGCGGATTGCGGAAGTCAAGAACCGTCTAGATAAACAGTTTCGCTGGCAATTGGAACAGCGGGTGCAAGAGATATTCAGTCAAATTTCCTTTACCCCCTACGTTCCGAAGCTGTCTGAGAAATATGAATTGACGCTAGTGGAGAACACAGCTGGGTTAGAAGTATCTGTGGCGGCGTCTACGGGAGAAAACCAGATTCTCAGCTTATCATTTATTGGCGGGATTATCGATCGGGTGCGGGAGTGGAGTAAAAGCAAGATGCACATGGGACCTGATAGTAGCACATTTCCGATGGTAATGGATTCGCCCTTTGGCAGTTTGGATGAAATCTATCGCCGCCAGGTAGCTTCATCTCTGCCCCAATTAGCAAATCAGCTAGTAGTTTTAGTCACGAAAACCCAGTGGCGGGTGGAGGTGGAAGAAGAAATGACTCCTAGAATTGGCCGGGAGTACCTGTTGGTATATAATTCGCCGAAACCAGATTGTGAGGAAGATAGCATCCAGTTAGGGGGAGTGCGTTATCCTTTAGTCAGACGCAGTCCGAACGAGTTTGAATATACTGAGATCGTCGAGGTAGAACGTCATGGTTAGTGCATATAGGGGCAAAATAATGAGGCGATCGTGGGATAACTTTATATGTAGTTAGTTATAGTAGGGTGGGCATTGCCCACCTGACTAGGATAAGATAGGAATCATGCAAGTAATCGGAGTCTGTGATGAGTAACTCTGTATCTTGACAAAAGGCGATCGAGTATGTGGAAGCGCTTTGGATAGAAGACGAAAGGGAAATTGCCAATAAGGCAGGATGGTGAAGCTAGCAGCAATTCAAGCAGGTACGGCAAAGCGGGGTACTCTAGATCAATTTATAGCTGATTTACTTGGATGTTGAATGACAACTAAGCAATTCAAAATTATTTCTTTCTCATTCAAAATTGGGAAAGTATTTGGGAACAAGGATCTCAGCGGATCGGCCTATGCAATTTAAATGCACGACAATTGAGGTAGAAGGTCATGGTTAGTGCAGAATTGACTGTGGAACATGTGGTGACGGATACTTGGATGCAGGCTAGCTGGGAATAATTTATGGCGCTAGCTGATAATCCAGCTTATAATAAGGGGAGGTTATATTACGATCGGGGTGACATGAGAATTGAAATGTCACCAGTAGGCTATAGTCATTGTCAGGATAATGGGGTAGTATACTATATATTGGTCCTTTATGCAACGATCGAGAATATCCGGATTAAAGGAGTGGTAAACACCAGTTTGAGAAGAAATGGGAATGGCCGCGCCCCCAGCGCAGCGCTATCGGCGAGGTTCAGCCAGAATCTGCTTTCTATATTGGGGACAGGGTTATTTCATTCTACCCGATCGCCGTCACCCGTTCCCAGGCAGAGCCGTGGGAACGAGGGGTGCGGCTACAAGAACCAAGCCCACGCTCCGGGCCCCCTCCGCTGCGCAAGGGCTATAGTGCTTGCTAACTTAAGAATGAAATAGCCCTGATATTGGGGAGGAGTTGATCTTACCGCCACGCTCAAATTATGTGATAGATTTGAATAACTTTGAACCGCCTGCTTTGGTGGTGGAAAATGCAGCATCTTCTCTTAGGAATAATTTAAAACGGAAGCGGTTACTATAGGACGGGTTGGGAGTGCAAGAATATTGGGTGGTAAATGCGAATAATGGGGAGATTATTGCGTTTTCAATTTACCGCATCGGTGAAATTAGAGAGTCAAACTTGCCAGGGTTGGCGCTATCCTTAGTTGAGGAAGCATTACAACACGCTACGCTGCGAAACGCAAACTGATAGAGAAATTATTGGCTGGTTTATACAAAGGTTCAGTTAAGTCATGAAAATTGCGATCGCTACCCTAGGTTCGCGGGGAGACGTGCAGCCATTCGTCGCCCACCGTTCCGGAAAAATCGGTGTTGGTTTGCAAAAGGCAGGTCACGAAGTAAGTATTTGCACCAGTTATAGTTTTAAGGGTTCGATCGTCAATTACGGACTGCGTTATGCTGTAAAATCAGCAAAAGCATCATCCAGCTTCATGTTGCCCGTCTTCACCCCAACTTTAGGATCCCTGGGAGCCGACCGTTCTGAGTCCGTTGATGGCACATCAGCAAAGAAATCATCAAACTCATCCACCGTCAGCGCCTGATTTTCCTCTGAAAGGGATTCTCCCGTTTCCGAAACAGAGTCGGAGAGCTTCGGCTCTGGTGCCGAGGTTCCCTCATCTATATCTGACAAACCCCAATCGTCAAATCCCCAATCATTCCCCGATATCTTCTCCCTCGTTCCCACGGCTCCGCCTGGGAACGTGCGGGTAGCGCTCCCAGAAGATATCGAAGAGGAGGGGAGTGATTCATCCCTTTTCGTTTCTGGCCCTGGAGCTGCTGAGCTTATATCATCTAAAAACCCATCCAGACTCACATCTGACGAACCTTCGATATCTCTGGGGTAGTGCGAATATCGATCCCCAGAGATATCGAAGTCCCGAATCGCCTCATTATCGTCCTGGGAATCAGGCGATCTGGTCTCCACTGACTCTACCTCTGGCAAACCCCAATCGTCAAATCCCCAATCATTCCCCAAGGATGGGAGTGATTCATTACTTGCCTTTTCCGACTCTGTCTGAGCTGAATTATCATCTAAAAACTCATCAAGACTATCCTCTTTTTCTCTGGACGCGCTTTCCGGGGTTTTTGCCGCCGACTTTTGTGATTTGTCCCGACCCAGAGCTTCATTTAACTGCTGTTGGGTGATCGGCTCTAGCGATATCCAAGTTGGGTCTGGATCCTCTTCTGGTTCTTCAAATCCCCAATCATTCTTCGATGTCTCCGGAGTAGTGCTTCTAGCGCTCTCCGGAAACATCGAAGACTCTGTACGTGAATCTGCACTTCTTACCTCTGACTCTATCTCTGTATAAGATTCGCTAGAATCAAACTCTGACTCCGACTCTATCCCTGCTGAGCTTACCTCCGAGGCCAACTCAGGATAGGTCACATTCGACAGAGTCCCCCTGTTTAGGTTCTCCTCCTCAACTGGAATGGTGGTGGCTGCTGCTACCGCATCACTCTCATCGTCATCGACAGCAGCATCCGTCTGATGAGGCTTCCCTTCTGGAGGTTGTAACGTAATCCTGACTTCCCTCTCTGCGCTTTCTGGTGTTTTTGCCGCCGACCGTGGATCTTTTTCCAGATTGCCCAGATCTTCATTCAACTGTTTTATAGCGATAGGATTTAGCGAGCTCCAAGTGGGGTCTGGATCCTCTTCCGGATCGTCTATGGGCAGCAAATCCTCCTCCAGTGATGCTGGAATATAGACATCCGATGAGATCCTCCTCACCCTCTCCACCCACTTCGATGGTGCCTGTGCGGAATCCTTTGGAGTCTCAGTCGGTTCCTCTAGGTCTTCTTCCTCTGGGAATAGCTCCGCCAAATTATCGATCGCCTCTGTTGCTGCCGCCGTTGGCCTATCCGCCGCCGCCGTTTCAGCGCCAGACCCCCCCTCGGAAGCAAACAACCAGTCCTCCAACGACCTTGCTGTTTCCGGGACAATATCCGGAGCTAGTTCTTCCTCTTCTGCAAACAAATCTTCCGCCAATGTTGCAGTTTGATTTATCGAGGTTTCGTCATTCGAGCTGCTCCCCTCGTTCCCACGGCTCTGCCTGGGAACGCTGGCTGTTTCTTGATTTGACTGGGTGAGAGATTCGCTACCCGTCGCCAAAGACTCTGGACCAAACATCGCATCGAATAAATCATCATCATCAGCATCTTGCTCTTTTCTCGGGGTCTGTTCCGACTCTGATGGGACATCGCCTTTACTCGGCTTTTTCCCCGAAATATCCTGCCGAGGAGCGATCTGGTTTATATTCAGCTTCTCCAGCAACTCTAGCGCTTCTGTCAACTGCTGAGACTGGCTTGACGAATTTGGAGCCCCTGCTCCTGGCGGCCTTTTTCTTGCTATAGTAGGTTCTGATGCATCTGGAGCCAAATCCTCGAAGCCCTCTATTTCCTTAGATTGTAACTCCTGAGTCGCCGACCAACTGAGTTCTGTTTCCGGTTGAGCGATTTCCGGTTTTTCCTCTGGAGCATTAGCCTTTGGCAGTTGCAACCCTGATTCAGTGACCTTTTTACCCGACCTTTCTGGTCGAGATTGCACAAAACTCGAAGCCTCCCGTCCCAGCTGTTCTGCCAGAGTACTAATCAGGGCGCTAAACATCACCTCCCCCTGGTGCCCCAAACTATACATTTTGTCTATTCCTTGGGACAGAGACTCTTGATAGCTGTTAATATTTCTCTGGATCGTCTCGAATACTACAGCGATGCTTGAGTCTAGCTTCGTCAATAGTTGGTCGGACTCAGCTTGCAGCATACGCATTTGAGCCAGACGGTCCGAGGGAGTGAGTAGGGAGTGAGAGGGGTAGCTAGAGTCTGATAATGGTTCCAGTTCCCTCGTGTAACTAACCGCCTCAGCTTCCAGACTCCTCATGATCTGGGCTACCTGCAAAAATTCCCGCATCAGCTGTTGTTGTCCAGCTGCCTGCCGATCCATATAATATTGCTGTCGCTGATTTTCCAGCTGCCTGATTTCCCCGAGCAGATCGCTTCGCTGGCGTTGCAACGCTTCGAGATCCCCTTGTATTGGTTCCATCAGACTATTGCGCAGGTCTTGCACCACGGCATGCATTATTTGCTGATTCAGGGCTCCAGGTGTTACCCCGCCCCGATAAGGAGAAGGCGATGTCTCTGGGGTAGCGCTTTTAACAGTCGCTGGTGATGATAGCTCCGCACCTAGCATACTTCTCCGAGGGCCTGATGCTTCTGGTCTTTGCCCAATTTGAGTCCGAGTATAATCGCCATCTGCTTGCCGATGGTGCGGTGTCTGCTCCCTCGTTCCCACGGATCTGCCTGGGAACGTGCTTCTAGCGCTCCCAGGATATGCAGCACCAGGAGACCCAGATGATTGCAGGGATACCAGATAGCTGCGCACTCGCTCTAGTACCCGCCGTTGTCTTTCAACATCTCCAGACATCACCCAAGGTAGGCTAGGGCTTGCTTTGCGGAGGACTGCGTCTATTTCCGCAATCATTGTTTGGAGTTGGTCATTGCCAGATGTCACAGCTTCTCTAAAGGTGCCTATCACTTTCTACTTGCATCTTACCACCGCTAGTGCGTGAGAATAACTCACTTATTTCATGTGCTGCGTTTAACCCTCACAAATCGGGTAGTGGGTCACAAGTAGTGATGTTAGCACAAGAAAGCTCAGACGGAGATCGCAATAGTGGCATCCAACGGCAAGTCAAATAACGATATTTCAGGCATTGACGTCCCAGCCGAAAAATTGAAAATGCCACATCCCCACACCTATTGGGACAGACTAGCCATCACATCACTACATGTTTATCACTACCACAAATCGTTCCAAGTATATCTGTGCAAGTATAACAGAGCACATCTTTCGATGCGCTCAGGCCACAGCCAGCAAAGCTCTTGGCGTAACGCCGCGAGCGCGTATATAGTGCGTCCTATACATTTGTGCAAATTTTCTGGAGTGAAAATAATGGCTTAAACTATTGCAGGGTAAGGCTTTCAGCTAAAAATCCAGTTGCACAACTCATGAACGGTTTGCTTAAGTTAGCAGCCAGGGCTAGCCATCGGTCTGCTTTTTCTATTTTAGCTGATAACGCTGCTTTATAGCAAGCAAAAATGCGCAATTATTAGTAGTGCGCGAGCGCATCTTGTTTATGACGTAGCCCTTCGTTTTGCGCCACTTCGCTACTCCTCGTGCGCCTGGTATTATTTTCCAGTTTATTCCCTAACCCCTGATGCCAGCAACTTTTTGGTGCGAGTGCCACTCATCAAATACCGAGTTACTATAGTTTCTGGAATAAATATCTATAGATTACCTATATCTAGCATTTTAGCAATTCGCAAGGGGTAAGAGATTAGGTGAGATACTTGCACGATCTGGAAATGCATTATATTATCGAGGGGGTGGAAGGATAGTTGAGATAAATCCTGGTGGCATCGATTGAAAGGTCCAATATAGTCACCGGCAAGAAGAAAAATCCCCAACCGATTGGGTCGCTATCATTATACCTCCAGCGTTCACATTGGCAGAAGGCCCTATGGTAGACAGACTGAACACCCGCGAAGCAAGTGCAGAAGAAATTCGCTCGGCTCCATTGTTTGAAGGATTACCCGATAGTTCGATCGAGCGGGCGACAGCTCAGGTTGTGGTGCGCACCCATCCATCTAATCAGGTGATTTTGCTGGAAAATGACTGGGGAAGTTCGGTGTACTTCATTCTAGATGGTTGGGTGAAAATTCGCACCTACAATCTGGATGGCAAGGAGGTGACGCTGAATATTATCGGCAAAGGAGAGTTGTTTGGCGAAATGGCTCCTCTGGAGGAGGTGCCTCGCTCGACAGATGTGATCACCCTGGTTCCGACTAGGATAGGTAATATGCCAGCCTCGGATTTTGTCCATCTGATCAATACCGAACCGAAGGCGGGCATTAGATTAGCTCAGTTGATGGCACGACGTTTGCGTCAGGTAAACCGGCGTCTGCGGTTGCGGGAATCGGATAGTACCTCGCGGGTGGCAGATATTCTGCTGTTTCTGGCCGACGGACAGGGCAAACGCACTACCGAAGGTGTGGAAATTCCTAATTTACCTCACCGGGAACTGAGTAGTCTGAGTGGACTGGCTCGGGAAACGGTGACCAGAGTTTTGAGTAAACTGGAGAAGAAAAATCTCATAGTGCGCGATCGCGATATTCTTTGCATCCCAGATATTCATGCTCTGGAGAGGATGATGGTATAACTCGATTGCCCAGAAACATGAAATAAACATGGCACCGGAAAAATCCGCAGCAGAGACCGAAAGTAAGGCAGCAGGGGAAAAACCACATCAAATGGCACCATTGCCTCTGGTGGAGGCGGCATTTTTAGCCAGTACCTCCAGCATGATCTGGCTGGTGAATTACTATTTTCCGATGGGACCGGTGTTGCGAATATTTTTCCCGGTGCCGATCGCCCTGGCATACCTGCGGCGGGGAAATCGCACTGCCTGGATGACGGCGACGGTATCGGGACTGCTGCTGACGGTGCTGATGGGACCGACTCGCAGCATTTTGTTTGTGATTCCTTTTGGTCTCTTGGGAGTGCAACTGGGGGCCCTGTGGCGACGGGGGGCTGGTTGGACGATCTCCATCGTCTTGGGTAGCATGCTGGGCGCTTTCGGATTTTTCTTTAGAATTTGGCTGGTTTCAATCCTGTTGGGAGATGATTTGTGGGTTTACGTGACGGTACAAGTGACGGGGTTGATAGACTGGGCATTCCTGAAGCTAGGGTTGCTACTCGTTCCTAGTCTCTCCCTAGTTCAGGCGATCGCGGTAATTTTGGTACTGGCGAACAATGCCATTTACATGTTCGTGGTCCATCTGGTGTCATCCCTGCTGCTAGAACGTCTGGGAACTCCCATTCCCCCGCCGCCCAAATGGGTGCAAGTTATTCTCGACTACGAGGATTGAAAATTTTCCTCTCCCTATGGCCAACTCCCACCTGTATCGCGTTTATACCCAGATGCAACTCGGTCAGCGGTGGCTAGATAGGCATCGGGGGCTGCGCCCAGTTTTTGCTTGTATTTTGGGATTTACCGATACGGGCCTGATCCCTGGCATTTCAGCTGCTGGTGCAACCCCAGCCGATCGGCGATATACTTGCCTGGCAGATGCGGAGTTTTTGTGCAATGGCCCGACCCGAGAATATAAATATCCTTTGCCGCCGTTGGATGCTGGGGTTTCACCCGTGCTGATTTCCCGGGCCGTGGTGGCCGCACTGGATATCCCGGTTTATCTGTTCAATGGGGGTTTGCCAGAGATACCGTCAGTACCGACAATTGATTTAGGTGGGGCACCTGCACGTTGCGTGACTACTGGCAAGGCCCTAGAACTAGGGATGGTGAAACAGCTTTGGCATCAGGGACTCAGCTGGGGAGAGAAACTAGGTCGCGAGGCTGAGTATCTGATTGTCAGCGAGTGCGTTGTTGGGGGAACTACTACGGCATTGGCTCTATTAACTGCCTTAGGTATCCCTGCTGCAGGTAAGATCAATAGCAGCCATCCTACCTGCAATCATGCCCAGAAGTGGGATGTGGTACAAGCTGGGTTACAAGCTGCCGGTGAAAAAGCACTGGCCACCCATCCGCTAGAACTGGTAGCCGCAGTGGGGGATCCCATGCAAGTTGTGGCTGCTGGTATGGCGATCGCCGCTAGTCGAACTACCGGTGTTATGTTAGCAGGGGGCACCCAAATGTTAGCGGTCTATGGCCTGATGCAGGCGATCGCCCGCAAGGATGCTGTAGCATGGCAACCGGAACAGGTGGTGGTGGGCACTACCCGCTGGGTAGCCGAAGACCCCACTGGCGATACCGTAGGTCTGGCTAACTCCATCGGTTCTGTACCCCTAATCGCTACCCAGCTGAGTTTTGCCAGTTCTCGATTTCCGCAGCTTGTGGCATATGAGCGGGGTTTTGTCAAGGAAGGCGTGGGATGCGGCGGATGTGCGATCGCGGCTTCTCTGTACCAAGGTTGGAAGCAGATGCAACTCCTCCAAGAAATTGAAGACTTAATCGAGATCGTCGCCAGGGAAAAATATGTAAATTGTTAGTTGTCAGTAGCACAGACTTCCTAGTGAGGTCACGGTAATAGACATGAAAACTAACAACAAACTCCGGCGTTGCACATTTTTGGGATGATAGCAGTCAATGGTTGCCGTTCCCTGGCTCCCGCCTGGGAACGGCAATTTTCAACCCTTATCATCCCGTAGTTGTGCAACGCCCAAACTCCTATGAATGTTTTTTAATCTGCCATTCGATAATTTTTCATTGCCATTGGATGACTAATCTGTGTCATTGAATGATTTTTTTCTGCCATTGAATAAATTACCCCTGCCATTGGATGATTATTCAGCGGGCCGTTTCCAGAGATGCCCACCCTGTCGTGTCGCACCCGCGCACGACATGGGTGGGCACTCATGGCTGGCGCTCCCGATCGTTTACCGATCCACCCACCCATGTCGTTGCCTGCTGGCGAACGACAGGGTGGGTGAAGAGGAAACGAGTGAGGGATACGGAAACGGTTGATTGCTTACCCTGCCTCCTCCTTGCTGCGACCGCCAACCCGGCGAGCGATCGCAAACCTTTTCAGGTTTAATTTGTTGCGTAGGTATATTGCGCACCCGCTGCTGACCTGTTACCTACTGAACGTGGGTTCTCTGAGATAGGAGTTGTTCTTCTAACGCTGCAATTCGATTGTAAGCAGCAGTAAGTTGAGCTGTCAGTCTTTGGATCTGGATTTCGGGTGATACCTCTATATCGACGCCGATATCGTTATTTTTTGGATAATTATCATCCACAAGCACATCCTTGTGATCCATCATTGCATGACCTAGGCTACTGTCTTGATACTTGTATCGAATTACACTTGGACTGGGTCTGTCTGGTTTAACGGTATTTAAACTCTGCTCGGACACCAGATGGGCAATTTTATACTTTAACTGCTCGAGACTTTGAGACATAAGATCGACTTTGATCGTCAAAGCGGCAATTTGCTGTCTAACTCGTTCCATGGTGTTCTCCAGTAGTTCTGCTGATGAGTGTTTATTATCCTAAAAAATTTTTGATAATAAACTTGATAACTTTTTGAATTATTTAACTTTTAGTAATAATTCAGCAATAAATACTTACATTTATGAAAATGGTTGCTACAGATGGGTCGATCTCAGATGCGTGGATATTCACCGGTGCTCAGTGGCTATCTCAGACTTGTGGCAGATGCCCTGAGAAACCCGGTTTTTTGGAAAAATCGGGTTTCTGAATGGCAAAATGGGGATAACACCGGCAACTGGCAAGCTAAGGTAAAAGTGAAAAGTAAAAGTATTGAATGTGAGTATGAATCGTCGGAGTTTTATCCTAGGTACTTGTACAGATGCTCTGGGTCTGATGGCGGGAGCCTCACTATTGGCAACAGTAGCTGGATGCAGGGCCCGACAGCAGGACCGTTTGAGAGTCAAACTGTTGAAAAACTCGATTCCCGCCCAGATGTTAGGTCAATTTCGCAAGGAACTAAAACAACCCGCAGTCATGGATTTTACTCCTGTAGCTCAGCTTGAGGAGTTGTTTAAATTGCTGTTGCAGCTTTCTGGTGCTGAAGCGCCCAAAAAGCCTGGTTTACTGACACGACTTCGTTTCTGGAACTCTAAACCTGAACCCACTCCTGATTTGGTCACTTTGGGAGATTACTGGCTACAATCAGCTATTGACAAGAATCTAATTCAACCCCTGAACCCAGAACAACTGCATAGGTGGCAGGAGTTGCCAGAAATCTGGCAAGCATTGGTCAAGCGGAATGACCGAGGTGAAGCAGACCCGGATGGAAAGGTTTGGGGTGCTCCCTACCGCTGGGGTAGTACTGTGATTGTCTACCGCCGAGACAAGTTTAAGTCTTTGGGATGGGAACCTACTAATTGGAGTGACCTCTGGCGCGAGGAATTGAAGGGTCGCATCTCTCTTCTCGACCAGCCTAGAGAAGCGATCGGCTTAACCTTGAAAAAGCTGGGCCACTCTTATAATAGTGAGAATCTGGACGATATTCCTGCTTTGGCAGAGGAATTGCATAAACTGCACCAACAGACTAGGTTTTACAGCGATGATGCTTACCTGCAACCCTTGATCGAAGGGGATACCTGGGTGGCAGTTGGGTGGTCAACGGATGTCGGACCTGCGATGGGGCGCTACAAGCTTCTTGCTAGCGTGGTGCCCCAGTCTGGCACTGCTCTCTGGGCAGATTTGTGGGTACGACCTGCCTCTGTTACCAACGGTGACAACACTCTAGCAAACCAATGGATTGATTTTTGTTTGCAAAAAGATAAAGCTGGTCAATTTTCCTTGCTCGCTAAGGCATCATCCCCCTTGCTCTCTGAGCTCAACCCTGCTGATTTGCCTCAAGCTTTACAAGATAATCCTATTCTACTGCCCGATCGCGCCATTCTGGAAGCAAGTGAATTTCTCTTGCCTCTGCCAGCAGCTACCGTTGCCCAATACCAGTCTCTGTGGAGAAAAATTCTTTCTTATAATTAGGGACTTGCGGGAAAATAAGATACCAGTCAGGAGGGGACAATAGGGATATCCCATTTGGGCAAGTTTTCAGAGCGTTGCCAAAAGACTTTGTAGAGTTCTAATGCATCTGCCAAGACCTTAACCCCAGTTTCCTAGGTAGGGTTTGCTGAAAAACTCAAAAAAACATGGGATAGAAAGGAGTCAAGAAATCAAACTCACTCAAATATAAGCTGTTTTTGTCCGCACAATAAATTGACATAACAAATTATTATGACTCGGATACGAAAAGTGGAATTTTGGTAAATTTGACACAAAAAAAGACAGATCTTATGCCTCAGCTTAACCAGATTCATCACTAAAAATGTGAGGGCAATGGACGTTTCTGAGGTTCCAGCCAGTTTAGTCATTACTCGTCCACTGAGGTTTGTAGTGAGGACTTCAGTCCTCACTACAAACCTCAGAAAAATCGGCTAAATCTCCCTTGCGGTGAGGGAAGTCGAACCTTCGCGTCCGGAGACACCCACCCATGTCGTGCGCGGGAGCGACACGACATGGTGGGTGCTCCTGGACGCGACTCTGCCCTGTCCTATCCATTAACCTCTTAAGGCAGCCAGCGGGGGCGAAAGCCTCTCCAGGGCAGTTCTTGGGGTTGCAGTTGCTGACCCTGTTGTGGTGCGATGTTTACCAGAGGTAGCAGCCAGAGACTACTGCTATTCGGGCCTTGATTCTGACCGATCGCCTGAGCAGCATTAGGGTTAGTAATAGTTTGATCGAATAGCAAAGCCAGACCATCAGGCGACAGAGAAAAATGCATATCTCGCCGATCAGTCGGTAAAGCTAATAAAGGTATCTGATTGCCAGTCTTCAGATCAATAGCAGCGAAATAAGGCAACTCCTGGTAGATTTCATCAGACTGGACCAATTGAGATAGCAAACAATAGAGAATAGTTTTACTCGGGTCAAACTGGCAGCTAGAAATAGATCCTGTAGTATCTAAAAGTTTTTTAGGCTCAGAATTAGTCAGTAAAAAAAGCGACCTAGTGTAATCTGGATTAAACCTTACCATTACAGCAGAGCCATCTGAGGCGAAATCCAGAACCATACCAAAATTGGGTAGAAAATCGATCGGTTGTACCTCTCGTGTCCGATTCTTCAAACCATCCACAGACCGTGAGCGCCCACCCATATCGCTGCCGGAGAGGCGAGCGACAGGGTGGGCGTCTCTGGACACGACTTCCAAGTCAGGGTCAAGTGGCAGAATAGCGATACCTTGTCCTTGGGTCATGGCGATCGCCCGACTATCGGGAGTGATGGTAAACTCTCCTCCGGGTTTGCTGTTGAGAGGTTGGGGTTTTGTCCCTGGACGAACTACCCACAAACTCACATCTCCTGAATCTCGCCGGTTAATGCGTTGCACCACAATTGTCTGTCCGTCTGGAGACAGGTCAAACTTGAGGTTGCGGTAATCCTGATTATCTAATACTGTTTCGATTATCCCAGCTTCTGCCTGCCTTTGTTTATCTTTCTGCCGACTCGATGCTGGAGTTATACCTGTGGTCGCGGTATATAATTTTTGTTCCAGGAACCCTTGGTCTGCGTCTAAGCGATCGCTGGCTGCAAACAGGATCCGATCGCGACTTGGGTAGGGCTGAAAATCCATCACAACCAGCTTTTCTGGAGTCAGAATTTCTTTTGACTGCTTAGTCAGATTATATAATACCAACCGTCCTGCTTCTTCCCCATCAACCCCGATGTAGGCAAAAGCCCGATCTCGGCTCTTAAATTTTCCCATAAAGGGCTGGTTTGCTACAGTTTTTTCCTGGCCTATCAGCCTATCTTTAGCCCCCAACAGCTGCAAATTAAAACTTGTACCATAGGGAACCGGATTAGTTAAAGTATAAGCCATTTTCCGTCCCGCCCAACTAATTTTTCCCGGCAGCGGCGGCTCGATTTTCATGTTATTCTCTACGCTTTCACGATCCATAGGCCGATTGAATGTCAAGATAAAAGCAGTATCCTCAGCACTCACTGTTTTATCCTGCCAGCTGAAATTCCGCACTCGCGGTGCTGTATACACCCCATTCATTAACATAATTACTATTACAATACTCATAGTTATCATTAGGGCGATCGCCACCCTGTCTAGCGGTTGAAGTGATTTTTGATCGAGCATTTTTCTTGCGAGTTAAAATTGTCAATTTACGATATGCCATTTTACATCCTCCATCCTTCCTAATAATTATAAGGATTTTCTGGTTCTGAAATTGGTTTCAGGGAGTCAGCGGCGATCGTCAGTTGGCGTTTCCCATCTAAAGTTTCAGCAATCATTTTACCTTCTATTTCCCACCAGGTATCTGGGGGGTAATCATTGCGATCGGTCCGCGGACGGCCCGAAAAATCGGAATTCAGCTTAACAGGTAATCCTACTGGGTAAGCATCCGCAGCACAGCAAGTAATCACAAAGCGAGAAATCAACAGATATTCTGCTGGCAAGGTCGGAAGATGGATGACAAAACCATTCACTTTCACCTTTTGGCCAGCATAGGCGTCAGGTTCGGGATAGACATTGAGAGTCCGGACCCAATCGATCAGCGATCGCCCTTCTGGTGGAGTCGCATTTATAAATGCTTGAGGTTGAGATTCTGTCACGGGCAAGAAATCGTTTACGCCTCGCTGTAGGGCTGTTTGACTGGAAAACACTGTCGGTTCGATCGAGAAACCCGCAATGGCCGTTGCTAATAATATTGTGCTACTCCAGCCCGGAGGAAATGCGCTCAAATGTTGAGAGTTTGCGGATCGCGCAGCGTGGCGCCAGCCATACCGATAACGCCGTTTGCGCAGCAGTTCCCTGCCCTGCAACCCACTTACTAGCAGCAGACCCAATGCCGCCACGATCGTCAGCCAATGATAAGCTGGGTGAATCAGCAGATTTAACTTGTTAGTCAGCCAGAATTTCAGCAGCAAAACACCCCAGGCTGCGATACTGAAAATATCTAGCCACGGCCTCAGGGATTTTGACCTTTTGACCATAATCACTCCTGTGCTAATATAGCATTTGATAAATCAACGCGAACACAAAGGTTAACTGCGCCGCCAAGGCAAATAAGTAAAATATAGCTCTTTGCTTGAAGATTGACAACATCAGACCAATGCTTTTCAGGTCAATCATCGGGCCAAAGACGAGGAAAGCGAGCAGAGAACCACAGGTAAAGGCGGAGGCGAAAGATAGGGCAAAAAAGGCATCTACAGTAGAGCAAATGGATACCAGGGCTGCTAAGATCATCATAGCCAGAATCGAGGTGACGGGACTATTGCCGATCGAGAGTATGACCTCCCGGGGCACGGCGACTTGAAGGCAGGCGGCGATCGCACTTCCGATCGCCAACATGCCTCCCAACTCCCGGGTTTCCTGTATAGTATTGTCCAGGAACAAACGCAAGCGTTCTGATAAAGGTTTGCTCTTCACCCCAGTAGACATTTGTAAATCATTGACGCCCAGAGGTTTCCCGGGTCGATCGAGGATAAATGTACCGGACTGCAACAAGGGCGACGGGGCAGACACCGCACTGTAGCGTTCGGGCATAGAACGCACCATACTCGGTTGTAGTAAAGGTCGCAAGTCAGCTTGAAAACTGAAGACCCAGGCCACAATAGTCGCGATCGCCAGAGAAAACAGGACTCGCAGGACAACAATTTCGGGCTGGTCTCGGAACGCCGTCCAGGTGGACCAAATCACGATCGGATTAATGGTCGGGGCCGCCAGCAAAAAACCCACTGCCACCGACGAAGGCAACCCCTGCATCAGCAGGCGACGAGCTACAGGCACATTGCCGCACTCGCAGACGGGGAACAAAAAACCAATCAAACTTCCTGCTAAGGCACCCAGTAGGGGGTTTTTGGGGATGAATGCGGCCAGTTTGCGCTCATCGACAAAAAATAGCAGTAAGCCGGAAAGCAACACCCCTAGCAGCAGGAAGGGTATGGCCTCTACGAGCAAACTGAGAAATACAGTAAAACCACTGTGCAACTTATTCATGACCCTTGGTCTGAGCAGATGAAGAGCCCTATGGCTGCGCTCCCGCAAGGGATACGGCGTCGTCGGGTGCGATTTACCCAAAGCGCAATTATACCATAGATCGTGGCTCGCTATACATTCGAGATCGACTGTCTCTATTGCGGCGAGCAGTCACCCGCGTCGGCGCTGGGAGGTGCGTTCTTCCGCCGTGTTTTCGGCCACAACTTCATATAAAATCGCCTGTTTATTGTCGAACGAACCTTTGCGCAAAACCCTTCCCAAACGCTGAATATATTCTCGCTGGGATCCCGTACCCGATAAAATAATGGCGATCCTGGCGTCGGGAACATCAACACCTTCATTCAAAACATGGGAAGCTACCAGGGTTTTGTATTCTCCCTGGCGAAAGCGAGTTAAGATTTCGTGGCGTTCTTTGACAGGAGTGTGATGGGTAATGGCGGGAATGAGTAATTCCTGAGAAATGCGATAAACAGCGGCGTTATCAGCAGTAAAAATTAGGATACGTTCTGTAAAATGCTGGGCGAGTAAGTCCGTTAGCAACCGCATTTTTGCATCAGTACCCAGGGCAATTTCCTTGGCTTTCCGATGCGCTAACATGGCTCTACGTCCCTTTACAGAACGACAACTGGCTTGCACGAACATCTGCCAACCTTTGATGCTACCTAGGAAAATGTTCGCTTGTTGGAGAAAGTCGTTGCGTAGGGCGATCGCCCTATTATAACGATCGCGCTCTTGTTTGGACAACTTCACCTTGATCTGCACCACCTGATGTGAGGCGAGGGCTATGCCAGCCAAGTCTTCAACAGTTTTATGATATACTATTTTTCCCAGCAGACTTGTCAGATCCCGATCGCGTCCATCCGATCGATCGGGAGTAGCAGTCAACCCCAGGCGATAGGGAGCAATAGTATATTCAGCGATCGCGCGACTAAACTCCGTAGGCAAGTGATGACATTCATCGCAGATCAACAGAGCATACTTAGCTCCCAGGGCCTCGGCATGAATAGCCGCACTATCGTAAGTAGCCACTAAAATGGGGGTTCTGTCTCGGGAACCACCGCCCAGTAACCCGACTTCAGCATCTGGAAAAGCCGCCTTCAGGTGAGCATACCATTGATGCATCAAATCTAAGGTAGGCACAACAATCAGGGTAGTGCGGAGAGTCGCTTGCATAGCCAGTTGGGCCAGATAAGTCTTCCCCGCCGCCGTAGGTAACACCACCACCCCTTGACGCTTGGCCTGCTTCCAAGCTGCCAGCGCTTCTTGCTGATGGGGGTAAGGTTCCATTCCCACAGCCCGAACCAGTTCCACTGGATGAAAATCCTTAGCCTCATCAATAAAATTCGCCCCTTCCGCCTGCAACGCTTCCACCAGCGGGCGGTAGTGAAGGCCCAAAATGCGGAACTTCTCGATCCTGTCATCCCAGGTAGCATAATCTATCCAAGCTTTCCCCCTGGGTGGTGGATGCAGGATTAATGTGCCGCGATCGAATGATAAAGTCGGGGTGCGAGCCATCGCTAGTGAGTGTCAGTGATCGTAAAATCGGTTATCTGGAATTATTTATAGATAGCCAGGTGCATTTGATGACCGTACACCGTAGCCCCTGCACCCTCAGACCCGGGCAGGGAGACCCTCAGACCCAGGCGGAGAGACCCTCAGATCCAGGCAGCGAGACCATCAAACCCGGGCGGCGAGACCATCAAACCCGGGCGGCGAGACCATCAAACCCGGGCGGCGAGACCATCAAACCCGGGCGGCGAGGCCTCCTAACATATAAACAAACAGGTTTCTGCTGCTACACAGAAACCTGTTTTACCTAAGGCTGAAGCTCAACTACGAGCAGATCATAGATCGAGCAGCCAGTCTAATTATTAATTTGGAATTGGGAAGAAGGTGAATTCTTTGACTTCGGTGGGAGGTTCGCCGGTCATGTCTAATGGATCTGCCATTGAGTCTGGCGAATCTGCCGGGCTCATGCCAGATTCATCAGGCATTGAGTCTATTACATTCAATTTGACCGCATTCCTGACCTTGCTGAGGTTTCCTATGTCTGACAGGATTTCCAGGTTGAAAGACGTGCCCGGGATCGTCACATTATACAAGTTGCCCGAACGGCTTACCGATGGAAGAGCGATCATTGAGTCATCTAAATAAATCTCGATCATATCCCCCTCAGTAAAGTCCGTAATAACATCTTGCTCACTGCTGGTACTGTCATCCTCGCGCAGGAAGCGGAATTCATCAGCACCTGCACTTCCGGTCAATCGATCGGGGCCGCCCCCGCCAATGAGGGTGTCATTACCGCTCCCACCATTCAATACATCGTTAGTAGCTGTGCCATTGCTGCCAACGATGACGTTCGGATAGTCATTGCCAGTTATTACACGAGGGGTGCTAGCGTCATCAGCAAACACGCCGACACTCACCATTGCTGTGTCCGTACCTCCCTCAGTATTGCTGATGGTGTAAGTGAAGGAATCTGTCCCAGCAGTGGCGTCGGCAGTATAGATGATCTGGTCATCGTTGATCATGGCACTGCCAGTGCTGACGCCAGTGATACTCAGAGTATCGTCACTTGGGTCGGTGTCGTTTAGCAACACCGGAATAGTGATTGCTTGACTCGTGATGGCGATCGCATGATCATCGTTAGCCGTCGGCATCGGGGGTAGAGGGCCACCGACTGTCACCGAGACAGTGCTCGTGGCCATATTTCCGGCTAGATCCTGGATGGTGTAAGTGAAGGTGTCAGTAGTAGCCATGGTGGTATTCATAGCCGCCGAGTCATTCGGGCTGTAGATGACATTACCACCCTCTAAGGTTACTGTACCCGCCGCATCAGCGTTAGTTTGACTTCCTACGCCAGTAACTGATAAGGTATCGCCAGCCTCAGTATTTGGATCAGTATCGTTGTCCAGAACATTGATTGTAGTAGTTGCTATCAAGGAGATACTGTCAGGCTCCGCAGTCGGATCCTGATTCTCTTCTACTGTCATATTCACTGTTGCCGAGTCCATGTTGCCCTGATCGTCAGCGATCGTATAGGTGAAGCTATCAGTACCAATGAATATGGGATTGGAAGTAGTGTAGAGCACCATGTCATCGCTGAAGGTGACAGTGCCACTTGCCGCCCCGCTCACACCACTGATAGAAATGGTGCTCTCCTCTGGGTCGCTATCATTAGTCAGAACGTCGATCGTGTTAGTGATTGCCTCGATGAGGGTAACAGTATCATCGACAGCTTCTGGGGGCTTGTTGCTTTCTACCGTCAAATCCACTGTTGCTGATGCCGTTCCTCCAAAATCGTCGGTGACGCTGTAGGTAAAGCGCTCTACCCCCACGAAGTCCTTGTTGGGAGTGTATATGACATAGTCGCCATCCAGCGTGGCAGTCCCGTTGATTGCCGAGCCCACATTCACCAGTCGCAGGATGCCATCATCTGGATCCATGTCATTCGTCAGAACTGGTATCGTAGCAATTTTGTCATTTTCGATGGTCATGGTGTCATCCATAGGCATCGGTGCATCGCCGGGTTCGATGTTCAGCGTGACTGTGGCAGAATCTGTACCTATACCATTAGCAATGCTGTAGGTGAAGGTATCCGTTCCCATAGTGACCATATCCGGTGCAGTGTAGATCACCTGACCTGAATCGACGGTGGCCATACCGCGAGCAGGATCATTAACGCCGACGATTGAGAACGTATCCTCTTGCGGGTTCTCGTCGTTGTCCGTCAGATCTACCGAGAGGGTTGTAGTCCTGTTGGTGATCCTGACAGTATCAGGAATAGCTATTGGAGGCTGAGGACCCCCGATCGTCACCGAGACAGTGCTCGTGGCCGTATTTCCGCTCAGATCGCTAACCGTGTAAGTGAAGCTGTCGGTGCCCCGATTGCTGGATGTGTATATCACCTGACCATCAGTCAAAGCAACATTCCCCACATTTGTGTTGGCTTGACTTCCTACGCCAGTAACAGAGAGGATGTCGCCCATATCGTCATCCTTGTCGTTGCTCAGAACATCGATCGTAGAAGAACCTGTGGCCTGGACTGTCGCAATGTCTTCCATCGCCGTCGGTCCCTTATTCTCTTCTACTATCACATTCACTGTCGCCGAGACAGTAGCCCCGCTAGTGCCATCACCATCAGTGACGCTGTAGACGAAGCTGTCAGTACCAGTGAAGGTCGTATTAGTTGTGGTGTAGATCACCACGTCATCGCTGGATATATTCGGCGTACCATTGTCATGGATAGTGACCGTACCATTTGCCGCCCGCCCACGCCAGTAATCGAAAGGGTGCCATCATTTGGAGAGTCATCTGGATAATTGTCATTCCCCAGAACATCGATCGTTACCGGAATCGCCTCAACCGCAGTAGCCGTATCATGTTCAGCCTTTGGGGGCTGGTTGCCGCCGATCGTCAACGTGACAGTAGCACTGTCCGCAACGCCAGCTGAGTCTTGGATGGTGTAGGTGAAGCTATCCGTGCCTATGAAGCTCTCACCGAGCTGACCCAAGTTTGGATTAGGGGTGTAGATCACTTCGCCATCCGTGACCGTGACGCTGCCAAAGAAAGACATAGCATTCTCGCTCACGCCAGTAACCGAAAGACTGTCACCGGTATTCGCATCGAAGTCATTGTCCAAAACATCGACCGTCGAAGAACCCATTAATGGAATAGTCTCAGTATCGTTAACCGCTACGGGTGGCATGTTTTCGCTGACCGCTACAATTACTTGGGCCGAGTCCGTACTCTGACCGTCAGTAATGCTGTAGGTGAAGATTTCTGTCCCCACAAAGGTTTCGTTGGGCGTGTAAACTATCTCGTCATCAATGGTCTCGGTGGTGCCCTTGTTATCTCGGCGGCTGCTGCCGTTGGCAGTATTGCTGATACCAGTAATTGACACGGTGCCATCATCTATACCCGGGTCATCATTTTCCAGAACGGGGATCGTAATAGGAAATCCCCGCAAGGTCATGGCCGTGTCATTTTCAGCCCGAGCTGGCTGCGGGCCACCGAGATTCAAGGTGACCATTGCTGTGGAAGTCGCCCCAGCTAGATCCTGGATGGTATAGGTAAAGGCATCGGTACCAGTGAAGCTATCACCTAAGCTCTGATTTGGAGTATAGATCACGTTGCCATTGACGACTGTGAGATCGCCCAGACCTTGAGCATTGCCCCCTGCACCAGTAACAGAAAGCCTGTCACCTCTCGTTATATTCGGGTCGGAGTCGTTGGACAGCACGTTGATGGTGGAAGTGCCTGTTAAGGAGATGGTCTCATTGTCATTAGCAGCCGTCGGTCCCTGGTTGGCTATCACCGTTACGCTGACTGTGGCTGAGTTATTACCTCCTTGACTATCAGTGATGCTGTAGGTGAAGCTGTCTGTGCCACTGAAAGTTGCCTCTGGCGTGTATACTATCTCGTTGCCACTGAGGCTGAGGGTACCTCCATTTGGGGTTTCGGTGCCGATGGATTGTATGGAAAGGCTATCTCCATCTGGGTCAGTATCGTTAGCTAGCACGTCGATAGTGACATCAGTTGCTGAAGTCGTGACTGCACTGTCATCCGCTGCTACTGGAGGTTGGGGACCGCCCACTGTCACGGTCACCCTGGATGATACTACCCCCTCGTTCCCGTCATCGATCGTATAGAAAAATGTATCTACACCCGCGAATGCGCTTCCTGCTGGATTCCTGCCTGGGGTGTATATCACCTGGTCTCCACTAATCTCCGCGCTACCATTGAGAGGGTCGCTGATACCTACAATACTCAATCGATCGCCATTCGGGTCGCTGTCGTTCTCTAGCACTGAGATCGAGGCCGTCCCTTCTACTGGGATCGTGGTCATGTCTGGGGCCGCGATCGGGTGTTGGTTTTCCCCCACCGTCACGTTCACCCTCGCCTGGTCCGTACCGCCATTGTTGTCAGTTATGGTGTAAGAGAAGCTGTCCGTGCCAGCGAATGTCGCTTCATTGGGGGTATATACTACCTGGGAGTCAACAATGCTCACAGTGCCGTTGGCACCATCGCTGACGCCAGCGATCGAGAGAGTGTCGCCATCGGGATCGGTGTCATTTGCCAGCACGTCGATACTGTTGGCAATACCCGCGATCGCCTCTACCGTATCCGCCACTGCATCAGGAGGCTGGTTGCCACCGACCGTCACCGTTACCGAGGCTGTTCCTGTCTCACCACTACTGTCAGTTATCGTGTAGATAAAGCTGTCTACCCCTGAGAATGTTGACTCTGTGGGGTTGTAGACCAAAGTATCACCATCAATGACCAAAGTCCCGTTTGCTGGAGTTCCTACGTCAGTTATTGATAAGGACTCTCCATCCGCATCCGAGTCATTGGCCAAAACTCGGATTACTGCTGTCCCACCCTCTGCGATCGTCGTCGAGTCTGGTACTGCCTCCGGGGGACTGGCAAAGATAAAGTTATCTTCACTCAGCTGTCCGACAGTGATCCCGGCCAGAGTGAGAGTGAAGAATGGAGTCTCAAACCTCACCCCGCCAATTATTGGGTTTGCTGCTGCTAGCATCTGTTCAGCGGTCAGTTCTGGAAATTCTTTAAGATCCAGAACATCTGACGTTTCAAACCCGATCGCCAGGTAATTAGTTGCTGGTTCGTCGCTCCGAACTATCCGCACTATATCGTCTTCAGCTAAGGTATCTAGCAGATTTAAGGGTTCCTCTGCTGTGAGATTCAAAGTTGCCATGTTTTTGTTACCTCGCTAACTGCAATATCTCTTAGATGCATAAGTAATGCATCTTTTTGATTGCCATTTTTTTACTTATCTACCGAACACCGGTCATCTGCCACAAACTTTTCTGGGGCCTTCAAAGGGGGTTTAACCCCTTTGCTTCCCCATTTTAAGACCCATGACTCCCTCTGTGCAGAGTCGGTTCTCAACTATACAGTTCCGAATTCAATACTATCACGGATTTCATCCTCAGTTGTCTGCTCTAAACCGCTCCTCACACTTAAGCTGATCACAAAAGATTCAGGCAGAAAATCAGGCTCTGTATTATCAGTGTCCAGACCTATTGTAAAGAACCCCGGAAGGCCGAAAGTTCCAATTGCAACATCATCCTGGACAACCTGCGTTCCAGGAGATACCTCAAAATCAAGCAGAATCCTATCCATTGTCGGGTCAAAATTAATAATCGTATCTCCCGCCATGGTAGTCGTTTCCAAGCTCCCGTATACGAATGTATCGGCCCCTTCGCCTCCATCCAAAATTTTCGGACCCACTCCGCTAATGATGATGTCATCGCCGGCATCGCCATTGATCCTTTGCGACTCTTGCCGATCGCTAGCAACCAGCAGGTCATCACCGTCTGTCCCATTCAAAGTATCGTCGTCACCTGGCTCAAAAGTTATCGTCACCGTTGCCGCAGATGTCTCACCCTGGCTATCAGTAATCGTATACAGGAAGCTGTCAGTATCGCCAGTGAAAGTTGAACTTGGCGTGTATTGCACCTGCTGGTTATCGTTAACGATCGTAACAGTGCCGCCGTTCTCGGGAGTGCCAATGCTCTCTACGGTAATTGTGTCACCAGCGTTGGGGTCAGAATCATTGAGCAGAACTGGAATGGTCAAGGTCTGTCCCTGATTAACGATGACCTGGTCATTTGTGGCTACAGGAGGCAGGTTTGCCTCCACCGTCACCGTCACCGTTGCTGTGTCAGTTGCACCCCGACCGTCAGTGATGGTGTAGGTGAAGTCGTCCGTGCCATTAAACCCAGCATCCGGGGTGTATAGGATCCGATCGCCATCAATGATGGTCGTACCGTTAGCTGGGTCTGTGAATACGGTGATTTCTAAAGGATCGTTATCGGGGTCTGAATCATTATCTAGCACAGGGATTGTAACTGCAATTCCCTCGGTGGTTGTGGCCGCGTCATCTTGCGCGATCGGGGGTTGATTATCCGGTTCCACTGTCACCGTTACCGTTGCCGTGTCCGTCAACTCACCGTCCGAGAGCGTGTAGGTGAAGCTATCCGTTACTAGCGGATCTACTGCGGGCGGCGTATAGATCACTGTCTCTCCATCCAGGCTAACTGCCCCGCCTGCTGTCGTTTCTGACAGTCCCGCGATCGCCAGCGGCGCGTTCTCCGGATCTGAGTCATTATCCAGAACCGCGATCGTCGCTGGTGTTCCTTCTGTAGCTGTCGCTGTGTCATCCTCCGCGATCGGGGCTTCGTTAGGTACTGGCTCAACCGTGACAGTAACTGTAGCAGTGTCTGTCAATTCGCCATCACTGATGGTGTATGTGAAGCTGTCTGTACCTGTGAAACCAGAAGCGGAAGTGTAGACCAGAGAGTCATCTCTTGTCTCCAAGAATGTGCCGTTGCGATCGAGTATTATAATACCTCCCTCTGTTGTCGAAGCTGGTGCTCCCGCGATCGACAGCGGGTCGCCATCGATGTCAAAGTCATTGTCCAGCACAGATATCGTCGCTGCTATTCCTTCTGTGGTGGTGGCCTCGTCATTGGTTGCCACCGGGGCTACATTTCCCCTTTCTACCGTCACCGTTACTGTTGCCGTGTCGGTCAATGACCCATCACTAATGGTGTAAGTCAAGCTGTCAGTTCCCGTGAAATCTGCGGCTGCGGAATACACTAGGGCATCATCTGTCGGGTCAAATGGCGTACCGCCATTGTCGATAGTAACCGTTCCGCCTTCTGTTGTCTCCGGAAAACCGACTATAGAGATATCGTCGCTATCTGGGTCTGAGTCGTTTTCCAGCACTGCGATCGCCTCGGGTATTCCTGCCGTGGCGCTGGCCGTATCATTCTCCGCGTTCGGGGGTCGGTTCGGCACTATCGGTCGTATTGGCAAATCCGGGCGATCGGGCGTTTCTGGCAATACTGGATCTGAGATTGTTGGTTTTTGCTGCTGTCCCGTTGGCAGAGTCGGCGCTATAACGAAATTCGCTGCATTCTCCAGTTGGTCCAGGGTCACTTGTTGCACTACGGCTAAATACGATCCTGTCTCTGAGTGGACGATCGCTATTCCTTCTGTGACTTCCTCGAACTCCAGATCCTCAAAAGTTAAGCCGCCATCTAGACCGATCGAGTCTTCGTCTAACATAAAATCTGCGAATAGGTCTGCATCCGTGACTTCATCCCCTTCGCTGGTGCCATCACCTATAACCGCCACCACAAATATATCCGAGCCGTCCCCACCAGTTACGGTATCTGCTCCTAGGTCTCCAAACAGCGAGTCATTCCCTTCGCCACCGTATAGGCTGTCATTGCCTTTACCTCCAAACAGGATATCATTGCCTAGGTCTCCAAATAGGCTGTCATTTTCCTGGCCTCCAAACAGCCAGTCATTCCCTCGGCCACCGTAGAGGATGTCGCTGCCTAAGTTGCCCCAGAGAAAGTCATCGTCCCGTTGACCCCATAGGCTGTCATTGCCTCGACCACCAAAAAGGCTATCGCTACCCTGGTCTCCAGATAGGCTGTCCTCATCTTGGTTGCCATACAGGATGTCGTTGTCCATGCCGCCGAATAGGATGTCGTTCCCTTCGTCTCCTACCAGCTGGTCATTACCTTGGTTCCCCTGTATATTGTCATCACCCTCCAGACCGCCTAAGGTGTCATTCCCCTCCAAGCCACGGATTATGTCTGGGTCTGGGGTGCCCTGGAGAAATTCAAAGCCAGCTGTGCCTGTTAATGCCATTCCTTCACTACCTCACTAAACCTCGTTCATTTTACACTACATGCTACCCAAAAAAATAGCTATTTTGCTCACCACCTAATTCTTCTGCTCATTTGGCTGTTTTTCCCGCCACCATTCTAGTTGTCATATTTCCATATTTGTCCAGTATCCTCAAGAACATGGGGCCTGAGTCTAGATTGAAACGCGAATTAATCTGTACATATTTTTTTTTCCATTCCGCACGAGTTCAGTTCAATTTGTTTTTTTTCTCCTCTAGACAATTTAGCTTTTGTTCTATTTAACTATCTAACAATAGTGCGGACAGTTTTTATACCCAGAACCACGATATAGCAAGGGTTACGGCATACTGGCATCATTTTTTTCAAGGTCAGCCCCAGGGCTAACTTGTAAAAAATGGCGAGCTCTCCCAAAGGCTGACGCTGTAAGCCTTACAGCGTCGTTCCCCAAAGTGTCCGGAGTATTGATCTAACATATAAAAATAAAATTAAAAATGTCTTATGTCTGAACCGATTCTGCCGGTCGCCCTGCCTCCTGCGACAGATGCCCAGCAGGAGGGGGAATGGTTAAAACAGACCTTGCATCGGTGGCTAGATGCCGAGTTCCTTCCAGAACCTATTAATCGGCAAATTGCTCGCCGGGCCGCAATGGTGTTTGTCCGCCAGCGCCTGGAAGGGGAAAACGATCTTGGATCTCTGGTGATTGCTATTGTGACTGAAATGCAGGCTTTCGATTTTTCCCAGAGTTTCTATAGTGAGTTCGCGATCGCCAATGCTGTGAGCGATCTACTATTACAGAGTCTGGGCATCAATACCTGCTGTGGTCAATAATTGTTTTTGATAGTCACATACAGTCACATTGATAGGGCAGGTTGGGTTTCGTGCCTCAACCCAACCTACGGTATGCTACATTTAGTTACCAGCTGGACTTGACTACTCCTGGTAGCAGCCCTTGGTGAGCCATTTCTCGAATCACGTGGCGGGATAGCCCAAAGTCTCGGTAATACCCCCGAGGACGCCCTGTTACCCAACAGCGATTCCGCAACCGGCTGGGGGCACTGTTACGCGGCAGTCCTTGGATTTGCTGGCGAATATCCATTTTTTCTTGCTGGTTGGTAGTTTGCCGCAACTGTTCTTTTAATTCTTGTCGCTTGTTTGCGTACTTGTCTACCAGACGCTGACGCTTTTTCTCTCGCTCTATTATGCTTTTTTTGGCCATGTCTTGCCTGAATACCTCTGTTTTTTGACGCTATCCTCCATCTTATACTATTAATGAGGCGATCGCGTCCAGGAGCACACACCCGGTCGTGTCGCTCCCGCGCACGACATGGGTGGGTGTCTCCGGACGCGAAGCGCGCGTTATATAGGAGTTCGCAAGAACCTCTTCGATCTACAGCGTAGCGTGCATAATTGTTGTCCATAATCTTCATATTTTGGTATTCTTGCCAGCAACAACTCAAGAGAAAACTGCATAAATTTTGAGCCTCGATCCTTACCACATGTTTATTTATTTGTCAACTACCTCTACAGCGACCAAGCTCTAGGAAAATTAGCTGATCGCGTCCGGGAGCACCCACCCGGTCGTGTCGCTCCCGCGCACGACATGGGTGGGTGTCTCCGGACGCGAAGCGCAGCGTGGCGCCAGCCATAGCTCAAGATTGGCGAGTATTCTCGTGGGGGCTTGACGCGAGGAAATTATCAAGCCGCAGACCATGATATGGAGTTTAAAGAAGCTTACATTCCTGTTGGAATCGTTGACGAAGATATTGGGCAATTTTCATTACCTTTGGTAGCGACTATAAAACTAGCGACTTCGGTCGTTTACCGATCCACCCACCCATGTCGTTGCCTGCTGGCGAACGACATGGTGGGTGAAGAGGAAACGAATTGTTGATTGTCTTGAACAATGGTGGCCAAACCTGTCCAGAGCCAAAAGAGAGTGAAGTGATTCAAATAAAAATTGATAATGGTCCCGATCGCGTAGCGTGGCGCAGCCATAACTAGCTAGTGGTGTTAGGACACAATTTATCAAGCGAATGGTGGAATAAGGTGACAGCATTGGCAAGACAATTCAATTACTCTACTATCCCCCGATCGTAGCAAGTATAATCCTATTGAACGCTGTTGGGGCATTCTCGAACTTCATTGGAATGGAACTGTCAGACGTTGAAACTATGCGCTTCTTGGGCTTACGTGGGTTTTACGTCGAAGGGTATCAAATGGCTGATCGCGCAGCGTGGCGCAGCCATAACCATGAGCCTGGGTCGAGCGAGACCAGGGAGACCCCACTGTGGCTCTGTGAAAGGGTTTGATGCCATTTTACATTTTTTCTCAAAGTACCGCTATTACCTCGCGAGCAAAACTTGCCCAGCGGACAAACTCAAATGGTCCGGCGATCGAACCCCACAGCCGTTCGTTTGTTTCCGGGTCGCGCCCCCTGTCCAGACTGATAAGTTTCTGTTCGTAAACTTCAAATTCACTGTCGAGATAGCTAGTTTTACCTTCGCGAACCACGATGCAAGCTTTTCCTGGTTCTACCTGGGCTTTGAAACTGTGACCTGTCCATTCTACCAAGAAGTTACAGCCCGGGAGTTTCTCTAGTTGGTCGGCGGTTAGGGCTGACAGGCGATCGCGATCGCGGCAAGCCCCGTAAAACTTTTCTTCCTCTTTAATCTTATAGTTTTCCAGTTCAATACTTTCTCCCCTATTGACAAATTTCAACACTCTGGTCCGATAGGGTTGTTTGAGCATGATATCATAGGCTTGTTCTAGATATAAACTTACCCCGTCTAATAAGTCCGGGGGCAAGGGACGCATGCAAACGCGAATGTGGGCAAAAAATGGGGGATTTTCAAAGGCTTGCTCTTGGTTGCTGAAATCTGCTGCCATCCAGCGTGCTAGGGTGGTAATATCGGTAGAATGAGTCATGTCAGTTCGTAGGACAGCTCTTGCTGTCCGTCAGTGGTCAGTTGTATTATGAATGATATTGAACGCATGCAGTTATCTTTGACGGGGCAATAGTTGGAGATGCATTTGGGGAAACGCTTATGAGGCGTTTGTTCGGTTCAGGGGAACTGGAACTGGAACTGGGCGAGGATCCATGGCTGCGCCACGCTGCGCGAATGGCTGCGCTCCCGTGAGGGATACGGACGCCTTGGCATTATACCGATGATACGGAAGTGCGATTCGTTTGCCATAAATCACCGGCGATAAGTCGATGAGGGACCGGCAGCAGGGTTCCATCAGCCCTGACAACTTTCAGATGATGACGGTGTAAGCCCGTCTCCCCAGGTGCAGGGGTAAAAGCACCATCCCCACGGTAGCTTCGCGTCCGGAGACACCCACCCATGTCGTGCGCGGGAGCGACACGACCGGGTGGGTGCTCCCGGACGCGATGGCATCAATCCGTGAAGCGGGATGGAAAAGCGCTCTGGCTGGTAGCCTAAACTGGTCATCGCCGAGCAAGTGGTCATGGTGAGCATAAAGCAAAGATTTGCAGCGTCGTGATATCAAACCAGTGTAATAAGGCTGACACACTGGCCCCAAAAGGGAGGGATACAGGTCACTGGCGGGTTTCCGTCCGACCAGTAAGCACCGACAACAAACCCGGCGTACGGAATCCATCTAAAACCACAACCAATCATCTGAAGGAACGAAGTAAACCAACCAAGTTACTCTCACCCACAGGTCGATAAGGGTGAGTAGCCACCACAGGCGCAAAATCTGCACACATTAGTAGGTACTGGTTGGGAAGGATTGAGTGGAAAAGCAAATGACCACCTGTAATAGGTGGGATAGAGCTGACGCCCTCACGGTTTCAAGAATGTGGAAACTTAGTAGCAGTGCATATGTCACGGAACATCACCAATAGGCGAGTGTATGACTGGAAGGCTGTCCCCTGGCGCAAGCTGGAAAAGGTAGTCTTTAAGCTGCAAAAACGAATCTACAGAGCGACCCAGCAAGGGAACAAACGGTTAGTTCGCAGGCTCCAGGGATTATTGACTAGATCATGGTCCGCAAAGATGATTGCGGTGAGACAGGTAACCCAGCAGAACAAAGGCAAGAAGACGGCAGGTGTGGATGGCGTCACGACGCTCAAACCCTCCGAGAGACAGCCACTGGTCAGGCAACTACGAATTGAGAAAAGGAGGAAAGTGCAACCCACCCGTAGGGTGTGGATACCGAAACCCGGACGAGATGAGAAGAGGCCGCTGGGGATACCGACAATGTACGACAGAGCTCTACAGGGAGTAGTCAAGATAGCGCTCGAACCCGAATGGGAGGCAGTGTTTGAGGCAGACTCATATGGGTTTAGACCAGGACGAGGATGTCACGATGCGATTGCGGCGATATTCAACAGCATTCGATATAAGCCCAAATGGGTATTGGATGCGGATATTGCGAAGTGTTTTGACAAAATTGACCACTAGGCGCTGATACAAAAACTAAATAATATATCACCCATCCGCAGAAAGGTGCGAGAATGGTTAAAAGCCGGGTGATGGATAGGGGAGTCTTCCAACACACAGAAGCAGGGACGCCGCAAGGAGGAGTCATTTCTCCCCTACTGGCAAATATAGCCCTACATGGATTGGAAGAGGAAATAAAAAGTATTCCTATCCCAAGAGGAACAACAATAGCGGTAATCAGGTACGCCGACGACTTTGTGGTACTGCATGAGGATCCAGAGATCATAGAGCAGGCCAAGGAAGTCACACAAGGGTGGATAGCAAAGATAGGGTTGGAACTAAAGCCTGAAAAGACAAGGATATCCCACACACTAGGGCCGGGGTTTGATTTCTTAGGATTCAATATTCGGCAATATAAAGTGGGAAAATACCACAGCGGGAAAAATACGAAAGGAACCCTACTAGGCTTCAAAACGCTAATAAAACCGAGTCAGAGAGCCATAAGTAATCACAAGGAAAGACTACGGGAAGTAGTCAGAAGCCATCGAGCTCTACCACAAGCTGCAATGATAGCCAAGCTAAACCCAGTAATAAGGGGATGGTGCAACTACTACCGAACAGTGGTGAGCAAAGAAATCTTCGGGGAGATGGATGAGTACCTATGGGAACTAACTTGGAAATGGGCAAAAAGAAGACATCCAAAGAAATCGTCGGGATGGGTAAAAGAGAAATACTGGACACCCAATAAGGATAGATACTGGAACTTCATCGGAAAGATGAAAAACGGAAACGAGGTTGAGCTATACCGACACTCTGAAACGGAAATAATAAGGCACGTAAAGGTGAAAGGTGGGGTCAGCCCCATGGATGGTGATCTAGTCTACTGGAGCAAGAGGTTACGAAAGAGCCCTGACGTGAGCACGCGAGTGATCAATCTGCTGAAGAGGCAGCAGGGTAAATGCGAGAGATGCGGACTGACATTTAAGAGTGGTGACAAATGGGAAGTGGACCATGTGCTGCCTAAATCATTAGGGGGTAAGGACTGGTACTCCAACCTGCAATTACTGCATGACTACTGTCATCACGCCAAGTCCGAAACGGATGGCAGTAGAGAGGGTCGCACCCTATGGGACATTGAAACCGAGGAGCCGGATGAAGCGAAAGTTTCACGTCCGGTTCTGAAGACGAGTCGGCCCGGTGACGGGCTGGCTTAGTTTAACATGTCTCTCTCGATCGTGGAGACTCTTTGCCGTTGCTCTCAGATTGTGCTGGCCCAAGGGCAACGATCCCACCCACGATCGCGCAAGTCGTATCCATGTCCGTTACATAAGACTTACCCAATCGCCCCCCGTGGGGGCAGCCATAGTTACCCACCACTGGACATCGAAGGCAACTTACTTCCTGCTTCACTCTGGTAGTGTCGGCACTCATCCAGTCCACAGGCTAACACCACCTAACTGGCGGCTATCTCCAAATTAATGGAGGCATTGAAATTTCGATCAATTTCCAGACCACAGTTGTTACACCGGAAAACTCTTTCTGATAAGGGCATTGAGTCTTTTTCGGTGTGACATCTATTGCAGGTCTTGGTTGAGGGATACCAATGGCTGCGCTCCCGTGAGGGATATGGCTGCGCTCCCGATCGTTTACCGATCCACCCACCCATGTCGTTGCCTGCTGGCGAACGACAGGGTGGGTGAAGAGGAAACGAGTGAGGGATACGGTCAACCACAATTAAGGTCGATCCATGCAACTGGCATTTGTACTCCAACTGCCGTTTGAACTCATGGAAGCCCATGTCCTGAATAGCTTTCGCTAGCTTGTGATTAGCCATCATCCCTGACACGTAAGGATTCTCTATTCCTATTCTGCTGTGGTTTTTGGCTAAATAGGAGGTGAGCTTGTGCAATGTGTCCTTACGGATGTTGGCTATTTTATGGCTGCGCTCCCGTGAGGGATATGGCGCAGCCATTCGCGCAGCGAACGGTGCAAACGGGCTATCTTAACTTGGGCTTTCTTCCAATTAGCCGATCGTTTCCACGAGCAATCGCGGAAGTTTAAATAGATACTAGACTATAGCGAAGAGTCAGCAATCGCGGAAGTTTTTTAAACTTCTGCGATTGTCTCGGGAAACGAAAGCGTCCAGGAGCACCCACCCGGTCGTGTCGCTCCCGCGCACGACATGGGTGGGTGTCTCCGGACGCGAAGCGCAGCGTGGCGCAGCCATACCAATCTGCTTATGACGATTCAGCCATTGCAATCGTGAGAGTTTCAACTCAATCTTGCGGTAACTTTTCGCCCCCTCTACAACGATACCTGTAGATAGAACGGCTAGCGCTTTTATGCCTAAATCTACTCCGACTACAGGGTGAGGTTTGGGGCGGTTGACTGGCTCATACTCCAGTTTAAAGCTGAGCGACCAATGGCTGGCGCCAGCCGCAGGCGTTCGGTCAGCCGTCCTGGATATGGTAACAGACTTGGGCTGAGAACAGACAGGCAGTCGCTCATACGTCCTCAGCCAACCAATGACCGGAACTCTAATCTTAAAATGGTCAAGCTCGATTGACCCATCTAGGGTGAAGCTATCACCCCGCCCTTTTTTCTTGAATCGAGGTGGCTTACTCGTCTTCTTAAATGCCCGTTTCCAAGTGGAAGCTAGCTGTCTCAGGGCATATTGCGGGGCGCAGAAGCTTACCTCGTAGTACCAGGGGCACTCAGGTTTGACCAGGGCTACCAGCCATTTATGCAGGTCAATCGCTGTCGGGAACTTGATTTTATCCTCTGGATTGTCCCGATTGTGGTCGAGTATCTGCAAGGTTCAAATTCAGTCCCCAGTTCCAAGCGTGACGGGCAACACCCGCGTGTTTGGCTAATAGCGTGCGTTGTTTATTATTTAGTTTGAGCTGGGTTTTAAAACCGTATAGCATACATCCTCCACAGCCGAGGCCATGCTATCAATAAGCTTCTTGTTTTTGTTGGATCACCACGATTATTACCCAATCCGGTAATAATGTCCAGAGGTGTCAAATTATTTGGTTACAGCCTCTTACCCTCCGATTTTAATTTGTCAGTCCCTGGAGGCTAAATAAGAGAAATTGAGTTACTTGGTCATCTCGGAAATTGTCGTCGCTGACTAGAATCAAACTTTTGCTGCCATCTGGCAAGCGCGGTCCCAGGGTCATGCCTTCTAGGTTATCTAAGGTAATGCCGAGGCTGTTTAAATCTAGCAGCAGTTGTTTGCGGATGGGGTTAAGTCCTGTCAGATCGCCTTTGAGACTGGTAACGCCGGAAATATCGCTTGCTGCACCAGTAGCTACCTGAAATATTTTGGCACTGAAACCTAAAAAGCCTAAGGAACGCTCTAAGCTGAGAAAATGACCGCCTCGCGAAGTAGCTACGATCTCAGTTAACCCATGAAATAATGCTCCTGAAGGTGGGGGGTCTAATAGATAGAAATGTTCGGAAAGCACATGAGGTCGTCCATAGCCAACCAAATAATGCAGCCAACGGCTTCTGGCATTCACCATCCCGACGGCATCTGGATCCCGGTCTTGAGCTAATGCTGACTCAGTGGCGACAAACAGGCGCAATGGTTCTCCTGCACTGGGGACTGTACCAGTGGGATTTATAGTTAAGGCTTCAAAGCCGCGATTCTCTTGGACCCCTTGCTGCTGCTTGTCTCCCACGCCATCGGGGATATAGCGCTTTGGAATTGGCAAACGCCTTTGCCAACGCCCAGTTTGTATGTCAAATTCTTCTACAGCAGGAGCAATATCAGTGCCAGCAATGCCTTCTGTGGAGATAAATATGGTTTTATCTGGAGTGATGGTGATTCCTTCTGGATCGATCGCGCCCCAGGGATAGTAATTCCCATCCGGACCGATCAGAAATGTGACCTTTTCGATTTCGATATCCGGTTTTTCTGGATCCAGCCTCAGGGTGTAAAACCGGGCTGGGGCTCCTTCGCTGGGATCGTCCGATAATGCGTAGATGCGATCTAACCGGCGATCGTAGGCGATCGCAGATATTCCGCTAACGGGAGTATCTGCAAAAGTCGTCTTGGGCAATTCATAGGATCCCAGGAATTCCAGGGATATGCCTAAAAATATCCGCTCTTCCGCACTCACCTGGGGCAATTCACAGCTTGTCAGCAGACTCGACAGCCCGATCGCGATCGCCAATAGCCAGGGCATATATTTGCCTTTTCCTCTCTTCACCTGTTCTTTCCTCGGCGTTGCACATTTTGGGGATGATACTCTTTTTGCACCAGAAAGTCGCTTGTAGTCTAGTGCTAGCTGGCATAAATAACTACCCAGTCTGACAAGAATTGCCGTCATTGGAGCGAAAGCCGACCTGCAAGTAATCAGGGACACAAAAGCCAGAAATCTTTCAGGCTGCTAATAGCTGCCGCCCCATTATCCCTTGATAGTACTGGCGCAACTGTCTAGTCGCCGCATCCCAACCCCAGCGTTCAGCTTCGGCCCGGGCATTGCGCCGCAGGATTTCTCGTTGTTCCCCATTTTCTAGGAGACGCACTGTGGCGGCGATCGCCCCTTGTGCGTCCATAGGATCGAAAAGATAACTGTTCACCCCATCAGTGACAATATCAATAATCCCACCAGTACCGGCGGCCACCACGGGACACCCAGCGGCCATAGCTTCTAATAGCACTAATCCTAAGGTTTCCGTGCGGGAGGGAAAGATAAAGGCGTCTGCTGAGGCAAAGGCTGAGGCCAGTTCCACACCGTGGAGATAACCGACGAAATGAGTGGGCGTATCGGCAAAATGGGCTTCCAGGGCCAGGCGATGGGGGCCATCTCCGACTAATGCCAGTCTGGCCTGAGGAATTGCTTCTAAGACTGGTTTGATCCGATCGATTTCTTTTTCCGCACCCAGACGTCCCACATATAGTAGCAAGGGACTTTCGGGATGTCCTTGGCTGAGGCGCGATCGCATTTCCTTTGATGCCAGTTCCGGATCGAACAATTCTGTATCCACGCCCCGCTGCCATAGGTCTACTCGTTCTATCCCGTGCGATCGCAGTTCTGATACCATTGCCATTGAAGTACATAAATTCAGGTCAGCTTGATTATGGGCCCTTTTGAGCATTTCCCATAGCACTGGTTCTAGCATACCTAAACCATAATACTGTAAATATTTTGGTAGATGGGTATGGTAGGATGCTACCAGGGGAATATTCAGAGTCTTAGCATAATATATCCCGCCTAATCCCAATATTGCTGGGTTGGCTACATGCACGATATCAGGCTGAAACTTCTCCAGGACTTCGCCAATTTCTGGGCGCGGAAACGCCATTTTTAACTCCGGATACCAGGGTAGGGGCCTCCAGGATAATCCATGAACTTGGGCCCCTTTGTATTCCGTCAGCCCTCCTTCGGGACAGAATATCAGTACCTGATCGCCGTTACGTTGTAAGTGGTCTACTGTATGACGCAGGCGCGTCACTATGCCGTCTACTTTGGGCAGAAATGTTTCAGTAAAAAGAGCGATGCGCATAATTGGTTATAGGTCATTTTCTGTCGTGTCCAGAGACTTTCGTTTCCAGAGCTTTCGTTTCCAGAGACAATCGCAGAAGTTTAAAAAACTTCCGCCTCGGGAAACGAAAGGGTGCTCCTGGACGCGAGTTGGTCATTTGTCAGTTACCCAGGACAAATGACCAAATACAAAGGACTAGCCTTTCCAAAGCACTTTCGGCAGAATTTGGTCTTTGTCAACCCGATCTTTGTACTTGGTGGCGAAGTTAAGCAGGGAGTCTAGCAGGGAATCTGAGAGTTTATGAGGCTCTAAACCGAGATCGATTAGTTTGGTATTTCTGGCATTGAAGTAATGTTCTTCTAGCTCAACTCTGGGGTTTTCCAGGAGATCGATCTGTACCTTGATTCCCATCGCTGCACCTGCTTCCTTCACCTTCTCTGCTAGGGATCCGACGCTAAACATTTCTGTGAATTGGTTGAATACTCGGAATTCTCCGGCGTCGGCGGGGTTGGCGATCGCCAATTCTAGGCACCTTACCGTATCTCGAATATCCAAAAAGCCGCGAGTCTGACCGCCTTTGCCGTAAACAGTCAGGGGATGACCGATCGCTGCTTGGATGCAAAAGCGATTTAGGGCGGTTCCAAATACGCTGTCGTAGTCCAGGCGGTTGATCAGCAACTCATCCACTTCATCATTATCCGAATCTGGGTCCTTTTTAATTTCATCTGTCAGGACGCCGTAAACAACCCCCTGATTCAGGTCTGTGGCCCGCAAACCCCAAATCTTGCAGGCAAAGTGGATATTGTGGCTATCGTGGACTTTGCTCAAATGATAAAAGCTTCCTGGTTGCTTGGGATAGGGCAAGGTATCCTTACGCCCATTGTGCTCGATCGTGATGTAGCCTTCTTCAATGTCGATATTCGGCGTGCCGTATTCTCCCATTGTCCCCAGCTTCACCAGGTGGCAGTCGGGGAAATCTTCTTTCATGGCGTACAGTATGTTCAGCGTCCCCACCACGTTATTCACCTGAGTCAGGACGGCGTGTTCCCGATCGATCATTGAGAAGGGGGCCGAACGCTGTTCGCCAAAATGGACGATCGCCCCTGGTTTAAACTGCCCCAGTGCCTTGCTGAGAAAAGCGTAATTGTTGATGTCGCCGATGTAGAGCTCGATCGTTTTGCCAGTCTTCTGCCGCCAGCGCTGGATGCGTTGCTGGATGGGCGCGATCGGGGTCAGGGTTTCCACCTGCAGTTCGTTATCCCAGTGACGCCGGACCAGACTATCTAGGATACCAACTTCGTAACCCTGCTTGGATAGATACAGTGCGGTTGCCCAACCGCAGTAACCATCGCCACCAATAACCAGAACTTTCATATCGATCAATTAATGTTGCTTGCCAATCTTCGGTCAATTTAGCAGGTTTGGGTCACCTTTGGGAAAACTTGCTTTTCCTTTTCTAGCATAAATGCCTATAAAATTTAGCAGCTTCTCTTTTCTGCAACTGCCACAGTCGTACCGGCGTCCTTTTGGGTCTGCTTTCTACCGGTGACATATTTAATTTATACCAGTGATATATGGATTAACTACCGGCAGTAGCACGATCTTGACTGGCGGTGGGATTATTCCTACTGTCGGGTTTGGTGGGAACAAAAGGCGGGCGATCGGTGCGGGCAAATTCCCCTTTCGCGTCCGGGAAACGAAAGGGTGCTCCTGGACGCGACGATCGCATTATACTGCTTTCAATAGTTAGATTACATCGGTATAATTGACCTTAACGGGACTTAGACAAAATCTAAGCCCACACATCGCGCCCGACTCACGCAAGTGAGCGACAAATACATCAACATTGTTACCTAGCCAACCCACAAACCGCGCTTGAGACGGCTGTACGAAACGCTCTTGACGCTCCAACAAATGTTTTTAATGGTCCATTAGCCCATTGTCGCGCTAGACCACCGGTTAACCAATGCCAGAGAATAAAAGTATAAGCACAAAAAACTAAATTACCATGACGCTCAATACTTTTTTTACCTCTAAGTTTGCATTCTCTATTAACCAACCAGCCTTTTACCGTATGGCTGGGTCATGAATACATTGCGCTGGGTTGTTCTTGTCGTGCTGCGGCCCGCAGCCATAAAAATTATCCAGTCGTCTGGATGCACCGGTTCGTACAGCCATGGAAATTGGGGAATTGATTTTTTGGAAACTCCCATACAGAAAATATTGAGCGCGAAAACAAAGATTGCTCCTACCGCCGCAGCGGTATTATACTTATATATATTATAGGATACTTCATGTAAAACCCTTGAAAAGCAAGCATAGCAACCCTTTCAGCGTCTTAACTAGCTATGAAAAATTTTTTACTCCAATACTGATGACCGATCGAAGAGTATCAAGTAGCAGCAAATCCGCAAGCCTGGGAGGAGCGAGACCAGGGAGACCCCACAGTGGCTCTCCCACACCTCGTTACCAGGCGGAGCCAGGTAACGCCTACGCCTCGTTACCTGGCTCCGCCTGGTAACGCTTACGCCTATTTTTTCTTCTTCGTCCCGATAAGCAGTCACACTTGTGAGGTACTAATGGCGCTCGACTATCCCGATATTGACATTACCCAGTATATTGAGCACTCGCTGCTGCATCCTACCGCTACCCCCCAACAGGTAGCCCAATGGTGTGAAGAAGCAGAGCAGATGAAATTTATCACAGTCTGTGTAGCTCCTGCCTATGTGCGTCAAGCTGCCGATATCCTCCACGGTAAAGCTCCCAAAGTCTGTACAGTGATTGGCTTTCCCGCTGGCGCTACTACCGCAGCAGTCAAGCTATACGAAGCTATGGAGGCTGTAGAACATGGGGCAGTTGAGCTAGATGTCATGCTCAACCTAGGATTCTTGAAAGCCGGGAAAACTGAAGCAGTCCACCGGGAAATTGCCGAAATCTGTGAGGAAACTGGTCAAACTGTCAAAGCTATATTGGAAACAAATTTACTGACAGAGGCAGAAAAACGACTGGCAGCGGAAATTTGTTTAGATGCTGGCGTGGCTTACTTGAAAACCTGCACTGGCTGGAATAAAGGGGCCACAGTGGCAGATGTGCGACTTCTCCAGCAATTAACTAAGGGACAAGTAGGGATTAAAGCATCGGGGGGTATTCGGAATCTAGAGCAAGCCTATAACCTAGTTATGGCCGGTGCTACCCGATTGGGAACCTCACGCGGTCCTGATTTGCTGACTGGGTACAAACTCGCTATGGCTGCGCCATTGGCTAATGGTAATGCACGATTAACAATGAACCATTAGCAATAATTAACATGAGTCGTACTTACAAAGCAACTGGAATTAATCTCAAAGGGATGCCCCTGGGAGAGTATGACCGGCTGTTAACGATTTTAACCCCTGAGTTTGGTGTAATTCGGGCCGTGGCACCGGGGGCCCGGAAGCATAAATCTCAATTCGCTGGCCGGAGTGGGTTATTTGTGGTCAATCAGCTGCTGATTGCTCAGGGACGTAACCTCGATAAAATTACTCAAGCCCAAACGCTGGAATCCTATCCAGGTTTGTCTGCAAATCTGACTAAGTTGACCGCTAGTCAATACTTGGCAGAACTGGTGCTGCTTCAAGCTTTGAGTGGCCAGCCCCAAGAGGAACTTTATGAGTTACTCAGCGAACATCTCCGACGCTTGGAGAATGCACCACTACATACTGTCATGGCCCACTTAACCCAGGCGGTCTTTCACCTACTGGCGATCGCAGGTATCGGTCCCCAAGTGCAGTTGTGCTGCATTACCCAACAGCCCCTCACCCCAGATTTTACTAACCCTAACTGGTACGTTGGCTTTAACGTGCTAGCGGGTGGCACTGTCATGGCATCAGCGATCGCAGATCGGCATCCTGCTGTCAGACCACTCCCGCAGGCGATCGGCCCGCCAACTTTCGTTTCCGGAGCGCCCACCCATGTTGTGCGCAGGATGCGACACAACAGGGTGGGTGCTCCCGGAAACGACCGAAAAATCGCACAGAGGACCGAGGAGGAATGCGCTCAAGAGTCGGCTAAGTTAGAGAATGATAACCAAAGTGGCCAAAAAATGTCAAGCCAAAGGCGCCTTTGGCGCATCAATGCCACCGAATTAGCCTTGCTCCAGCAGCTAGCAGCTCCGGAATTGCCAAAGCAAAAGATAGTAACCAGCAATATATGGCGCAGGTTAGAACAAATTCTGCGCCAGTATGCCGAATATCATTTCGATCGACAGATCCGCGCTGCGGCCTTAATAGATACTTGTTTTCCAATATCGCCTACTATATAGCGTTAGTGATAATGCCTAATTATGGGACCGATCGCGCAGCGTGGCGCAGCCATAGAACGATTGACACCTCTAGATATAGAGAAGGACAGCAGTCACTCTGGAATCTGTGGAGTCTGATGATGAAAAAGATATTGGACCCCCAGAGCCGTCGTATTGGGAATAGCTGCGCGATCGGTGCATCCCGCAGAACAGTCGGCAATTCCACTGATAGTAGAACGCTGTCATTTGCTGCCAGCAAACTCCCTGTGGACTACAACCATCCATGATGGCCACTGTGCTCGTTGGCTTTGCCCTGGGAGAACCAGTCCTGGCGATCGCCGATACTGTCATGGACAAAAATACTGGTAACATTGATATTGGTAAAGAACTGGTGGTGGGTGGCTCTTATAGTGTCGCAGGTCTGCTGCTGTTGCACGATATCCGGTGCGCTATTTGGGAGAAAACCTGCGCGTCCGCAACGCCCTACTCCAACTGGTAAATTTGTTTATGGCGCAGCCATAGCTATGTGGGGGAAAGTATATGGCTACGCCACGCTGCGCGATCGGACTATGGCTACGCCACGCTGCGCGATCGGAATAATGCTGTCAATATCGCCTTGAGTCTGCCCTGAGCGCAGGCTGGCGTGGCAGAAACTTAGTTGGGATTAAATGTGGTGTTTTTGTCTTTGGCTGCGCAGGAGGGCTCTCAACCTGGTATATTGCCAAAGGAGTTAATACTCCAGAGTCCGCTGTTTAAGTTAGCTTCTAGCGCTCCTATCGTCGCACACTACGTATTAGCAATTAGCGCAACTGGCAAGAGCTGAATGCATATCGCTTGGCTTGGAAAAAAATCACCTTTCTGTGGCAATGTTACCTATTCGCGAGAGGTAACCAATGCGTTGCTAGACCGGGGATATCAGGTGAGCTTTCTTCATTTTTCTCAGTCAGAATTCCCTAGTAGGAGTACCTCAAGCAGGTATGCTTATGCTCGCGCCGATTTTTCCGGAACGGTGCCCAGTCAGCTGCCAAAAACTGCCTCATACAAGGGTAACGGTAGGGACGACCGCGAGAAAACGGAAGTTCACGGATGGCCGATGGTGGAGATTTCTCTTCCCTGTTTGTACAAATCCACGATTTACACTATTCCCACTCTCAAATCGAGCCAAGTGTTGGCCCGCGCGCTCTGGCAGTTGCAGCCTGATTTAGTACATGCTTCCCTGACCTTGTCTCCTCTGGATTTCCTGCTACCGGAAATCTGTCAAGAGCTTTCTTTGCCCCTAGTGGCGACGTTCCACCCGCCCTTTGACCATAAAATGCGCAATCTGAGTTCGGGCACTCAACACCTGACTTATCAGCTATATGCCCCCTGTCTGGCGAACTACGATTGTGTAATCGTCTTTTCTCAGATTCAGCGGACCCTCTTGGTGCGCCTGGGTGTCCCAGCCCAGAAGGTAGCAGTGATTCCCAATGGGGTAGATGAAAAGAAATACTCCCCCGGACCTGCCGATGTGAAGCATTCAATAGCTGCTTCCCGTCTGTTTGTCTATCAGGGCAGAATCGCTACAGAAAAGAATGTAGAGTCCTTACTTAAGGCTTGGAAGCAATCGGATTTGGGAGATGACTGCAAGCTCTTAATTATCGGGAATGGACCATTGGCAGCTTCTTTAAAAATGTCTTATGGCCCAGAACAGGGGATTATCTGGTTGGGTTTCATTGGTGACGAACAAAGGCGGATAGAAATCTTGCGGGGTGCAGATGTATTTATTTTGCCTTCTTTTGTAGAAGGGCTTTCCCTATCTCTGCTGGAAGCAATGGCTTGTGGTGTCGCCTGCATCGCTACAGATGCTGGTGCTGATGGTGAAGTCTTGGAGGGGGGCGCTGGTGTGATCTTAAATACTAATCGCGTTACTTCTGAGCTGCGAACTCTTCTGCCTCTGTTTCACGACCACCCGGAGTTGACTATGCTATTGGGGCAAAAAGCCCGACGCCGCGTGCTGGAACGCTATACCCTCACTCGCAATATCTCTCAGCTGGAAAAGCTTTATGCCCAGATATTACAACAGCAGCAAGTACAGCTGACTGGCACTTAAGGTGGAGCATGTTAATGCCTACATTTCGCGCTACAAATATAATATATACATAATACCTTGGTCTTCTCAAGTCTTACACTATCACAACTATAGACAAATCTAGGACTGGTTTCCCTTAAAATACCCAAAAATTTATACCAACTAATAATAAAAAAACCTCCTTGACATATTATTACTAAAATTTTCCTCTTATTGCTCACTATAAAGCTACTCAGAGATAAAATTTCCCTAAATTATACTCATTACTCTATCTTGTGTTTTTACATAATTTACACCAGTAAATAGTACCGCGCTCCATGATGGGGGAAAGAATTTATTGCGCGTGCAAACGCTCCTCATTAATATTTTCAATCTGTTTAATGCCGCGATCTACATAGATATGTATGGATTGAAAACATTGAAAATGAATACGTAAAGTTTGTTTATCCGTCAGGCGACCTAACTGATTTTTTACTCCTGAATCTGTCCGTTTAAGCGTCTGCCTTATCTGCCTCTCTGCTACCTTATACACTAACAAAGATACATAACGCCATAATTAAACCTAAAGCTTCAATCCTTTTTGGGGGGGTATCAACTTAAGCCGGGAAAGCTAGATTAGACAAGGGTTGCGGCTGATGTGTATTTTTTGACCGTCGAGGTAAGGGTAACTCCGGCATCCTCGCCACAAGCCAATCGGCTTGTGGCGACGGAGAGGCAAAAGGGTGTGGTCAAAAGTAGTTGATAGAGTAAAGCAATGAGCGACTCTAACCGGTAGTGGGCAGATCCGGGGTGAGGGGGTATAAAAGGTAATCAACCTAGCTAGATAATAGACAATTATGACAAAAAGCCGCTCTTTCAAGGGAAAAGGTTCTGCTCTCATAGCGAAAAAAAATTTTCCCTCGTCGATAAAAAAATTTTCTCTCGTCGATAAAAAAATTTTCTCTCGCCGATAAAAAGATTTTCTCTCATAGCGGAAAAGGATCTTCTCTCGCCGAGGAAAGGATCTTCTCTCATAGCGGAAAAGGATCGGGTGTGGTCAAAACCCGTTGGTACTCGGCGGACCCGCTCTCACCCGTTCCCAGGCGGAGCCGTGGGAACGAGGGGGCCCGGCTACTAGAACTTAGCCCACGCGCAGAGCACATCCTATCGTTTACCGATCCACCCACCCATGTCGTTGCCTGCTGGCGAACGACAGGGTGGGTGCTCCTGGACGCGACCCCCTCCTCTCGTAGGGGGCCCGGAGCGTGGAAGGGGCCCGGAGCGTGCAGGGGCTATATACATGTATCCGGGCAGCGTCCGGTTCGTTACCCGGGGTGCGAGCACCCGGCGATCAACTACTTATGACCACACCCGGTCCGGGAGCCTGCACCTGGCGATCAACTACTTTTGACCACACCCGAGGCAAAAAATATCGGGAGAAACCCGGTTTCTTTAATCGAGAACGAGGGAAGATCGGGTAGGAGGTCATCACCTTTGTTTCTTTTCAGCAGCGGGCGCGGGAAGGCAAAAATTGTCGTAGAAACCCGGTTTCTTTAGCTACTGACCTTTTACTCGCTCAACCCAGCCTTCCAGATCTTGATAGTATCGTCCTTACTGCCACTGGCCAAGGTCTTGCCATCGGGCGCGATCGCCACGGACCAGACTTTATCTGAATGGCCAGTGAGGGTAGCGAGTTCTCTGTTGGTCTCCAAACTCCAGATCTTGATAGTCCCGTCCTCACTACCATTGGCTAAGGTTTTACCATCGGGCGCGATCGCCACGGACGTGACCGAGTTTGAATGTCCGGTGAGGGTAGCGATTTCTCTGTTGGTCTGGTAACTCCAGATCTTGATAGTCTTGTCCGAACTGCCACTGGCTAAGGTCTTGCCATCGGGCGCGATCGCCACGGAATAGACCAAGTTTGAATGGCCAGTGAGGGTAGCGATTTCTCTGTTGGTCTGGTAACTCCAGATCTTGATAGTCCCGTCCTCACTAACACGGGCTAAGGTTTTGCTGGCTAAGGTTTTGCCATCGGGCGCGATCGCCACAGAATAGACTCAGTTTGAATGACCAGTGAGGGTTTTAACAAGAATCGTCTTTTTCCAGTCAACCCGTGGGATGGGGCGATCGGATGGTTGAGTTTGAGTATAATCTTGGGAAGGTCTATTTTCCAGATAAGTCAATACCGCAATAGTTGCACTAATTATGCCTGAGAAACCAGCGATTATCCCGACAATTATCGCAAATTTCTGAATGAAAGTCCACGTATTGTTATTGTTTTGAGACATGACTATCTCCGGGCTAATTGCTAATTGTGTTACTCGTTCCACTGGCGACTCCTGGGAAGGCACACCTTTCGAGGCGGATGCTTTCAGCTGGATCCGTGGTTCCTGAGCCTAGCCGAAGGGCTGCCATATACTGGAGGCAGAGCCTCGAAATTCCGTTCCCAGCCAGAGACTGGGAACGAGGTAAAAGAAACAAAGGTGATGGGCACAACGGCGATGCCCGACTCCACATCGCCCCCGAAAAGAAACAGGGTTTGGGTCAGATCCCAGGTTTCAAAACCAATACCGTCCAAACCAGGTTTCTGGACTTATAATCTATAGTAACCGCAGATAGAGGAAACTATGCAACTAGAAGATTATTTTGTGTTTCTGGCTCCCGATGATATTCGACTGGCCGGAACGAGAGTAGGAATTGAAACCATCTTGTATGATTTCATCCATCGCCAGCGGACTCCCGAGCAAATCGAGCAAAGTTATCGCACTGTCAATTTAGAACAAGTCTATGCTACCATTCTCTATTACCTGCAAAATAAGGAAGCAGTCAGTGCTTACTTGACTGACTGGTTGGAACACGGTCGCAGAATGCGAGAAGAACAACGACGCAACCCACCGCCTGTAGTTGTCAAACTGATGAAACTCAAAGCAGAACGCGAAGCTCAGAAGAAAGCAAATGGCAATCAAGTTTATCCTGGATGAAAATGTAGATCCAGTTTATCAGACCCAATTTCTCCAAAAAAATCCTGAGTTAGTTATGTGGGCAATTGGCGATCCGGGTACTCCCCCTAAAAGTACCCTCGATCCAGAAATTCTCTGTTGGTGTGAAGCAGAAAACTTTGTACTGGTAACAAATAATCGCAAATCAATGCCAGTTCACTTAGCAGATCATATTGCTCAAGGTCGTCACGTACCTGGCATTTTGATCTTGAATGCTAATTTAACCATAGGTGAAACGATCGAGGAGTTGACTTTAATAGCTGAAGCAGCTTTTGAGGAGGAATATTAAGACCAAATTGTCCATTTGCCCCTGCCTCCACAGCGATGATCCTATCTCCCTGGTGCATAAACCCGGTTTCTTGTCCGATCGCGTAGTCACCATAAACCTGGTTTCTTTTGTAATCTTATTAGTCGGTTTTAACCGACTTTAGCTATTAGCCTCTGGTTTGAACCAGAGGCGGGTGAAGTGCGAAGCGAGTGAATTACAGGTATTACCCATTCAGGGTTGCCTTAGTAGCCACTTCCTCGATCCGATCGCCCTCTCCTGTCAACAGCAATAGATCTTCTGGTTGGAATTTCATGGCGCTGTCCACAGGATTATGTAGTTTACCATGTCGGCGCACCGCCTGCACGACTACATTATATTCAGTCTGTATAGCTGCTGGGTGCATTCCCACCAAAGGAGACTCTGCTGCTAAACTCACCCAATGACTAGATTCCTGACTAATTTGACAGCGACCCAACATCAAATCTTGAAAAGCTGTCAGTTCCTCCGGTTCCCCAACCACCAGGAGTCGATCGGACGATCGCAAAGTGGTCAGACCTTTGGGATAGTAACTGATATCATCTCCTTGTTGAATTGCCATCACGGTCACCCCGGTCCAGTTGCGGATATCTGCCGTCGTCAATGTACTCCAATCTAAAGGGGATCCTTTCTGTAAAGTTACCCATTCGCCGTGCAGTTCTGGTGCTGCATCGGTCAAAGCTTGCAGCTGCTTCCTCGGGGCGCGATCGGGTCTCACGCTGAGATAATGATCTGTGTGAATAGCTTTAATTACAGAATGGATGTTGGAGGGATGTTCTCCCAGAGTTGCCAGCATATGTGCGCCCATTTCCAGCGCTGCTTCAAATTCCGGTTGCACTACTTCCCGCGCCCCCAACTGAATCAGCAGGTCAATTTCATGATTCTGGTGGGAACGGGCCACTACGTCTAGTTCGGGGGCAAATTCTAAGGCCCGTTTCAGTAACAACCGCGTACTGGCAGGATCCGGGAGGGCGATCGCCAGGGCTTTAGCTTTTTCCAAATGGGCCTTCTCCAATACCAATTCCGAATCAGCATCCCCAAAAATATAAGGAATTTGCTGATGTCTCAACCTTTGGATGGCTGCTTCGCTATTCTCCATTACTAGGACTTGATGCCCCCGATCTTGCAGGATTTTGACAATCACTTGGCCGACTCGTCCGTAACCTGCCACTACTACATGATCGCGCATTTTTTCGGGAATTGATAGGGCTTTAGTTTCCCGAAACCGCCGCAGGTAATTTGCCAGAAAGGGCAGTTTTGCCAGTTCGTCCGCTATTCGGGGAGACCATCTGATCCACAAGGGTGTTAGCACTAAGGTTATACCTGTCGTTCCCAATAGCAGCAGATACTTTTCTTCAGTTATGAACCCTTGCTGGAAACCGATAACCGCTAAGACAAAGGAAAATTCCCCGATCTGATTTAGTCCTAAACTGGCGATAACCGCCGTTTTGAAAGAGTAGCCAAAGTTGAGGACGATCGGCAGAATAATCCCGGCTTTTCCTACCATGACAATAGCGACTATAGCGAGGATAGCGCCAAAATTATGGAAAATAAATACTGGGTCTATCTGTATCCCGATGGAGGCAAAAAACAGACTGACCAAGGTGTCCCGCAGGGGCAATATTTTTGCTAAAGCTTGGTCGGAGTAATCAATTTCTGATATCATTAAGCCAGCGACAAATGCCCCCAGTTCCATAGAAAGACCGATCTTTCCTGTCATCAAGGCAACTCCCAAACAAAGGACGATCGCGGTCAACAGAAAAAGTTCGCTACTCTCAGTCTGGGCGATGCGTTTAATCAGTCGGCGAACGAGCCACCGGCCAGGGACCAAAGCAGCAGTCAGGAACAGTACCAATTTCAGCAAAGTACTCAGGATAGCTGCGGTAATATTTGCCGGATCCTGGAGGGCGGGGAGAATAGCTAACATCATCGCTAAAGTGAAGTCTTGGGCAATCAAAATTGCCATCATCACTTGACCATGTCGAGTATGGGTTTCTCCCCGTTCTATCAGAGTTTTCAGCACTACAGCAGTAGAAGAGAGGGAGAGTAGAACTCCCAGAAATATTCCCTGGGTCAGTCCCTCTACCCAACCAATGAGGGGGGCGATGAAGGCCACAACAGCGATCGTCAGACCAATTTGCAGTGAACTAGCTTTCAGGAGAATATCCCGAAAGCGTTTGAGTTCGGTGAGAGAGAATTCGACACCGTAGCCGAATAGCAAGAAGATAATGCCAATAGCAGCGATGTCTTTAATTTCGCTGGCATTATTTAACAGCTTGAGACCAAAGGGGCCTAAAATTAAACCGCTAGCTAAATAACCTAGAAAGACGGGTTGACGCAAGCGGTGGGCCAGGTAGCCTCCCAAAGCAGATGCTCCCAGGACTGTGGTAATATCTAGAAGAATATTATGTTGTTCTGCTGCCATGTTCTGTTATGCTGGTTTGTTATGCTGGTTGTGTCGGTTTATTTATAATAGCATCAAACCGATCGCCTTAAGGTTACTGACGAACATTTACAATTATCCTTTCTCAGCTTTCCCCAGCCAGTCGCAAAGCTTGCACAGCCTGGGGCGCAAATACAACTGGAAATACTTGGGGCAGTATATCCAGTTGTCCAATTCTTTGTAACCCTATTAGGCAAGTTGAGTTTGTTACAGCTTTGTTGTCCAACGGTTAACCTCCCTTTCTAAGTCTTCAGCTGGATAGTTGAACACGGGTATCCCCATTTTACCTAACAACTCCATGAAAGTTGGTCTGGAGTACCCTGCTAACTCTGCCGCTTGCCCGAGGGATAGCTTTCCGGTTTCGTATAGTTTCCCCATCAGCAGCAACTTCGCTTCCTCCACGGATACATCGTAGGGCAATTTTACTCTCAGTTCGTTATTCATGACTCCTGAAGTTTACAGTTTATTTTTTCGCTAGTTTTCTTATTCATATTTTATCGCTTCGGGGCTAGCATTGCGATCACTGCGATCGCCACTTTCGGAAATGCCAACGGGGAAATAATTGCCTCATCTTCCAGAATTACTTGGCTTTGATAACCCTTATGACTCGGTTCGCGAAAAACGTACAATTGACGATTATTAACATCTAATACCCAGTAATCAGCAATTCCCGACTTAGCGTAAACTTTGGCTTTTAATTCCCGATCGCTTCTGAGAGTGGTATCCGCGACCTCAATAATCAGATAAACTTCACGAGGAGTCGGATGGTGGTCTTCATAGTATAATGGATCTGGCATGACCACGGCAATATCTGGTTCAGGTTCCGAATAATCATCTAACCGCACGGGATCTTGTAGCCGCACCAACACCTGTTCTCCCAGACGATTTCTCAGTAAGTTATCTGTGCGTGCAACTGCTGCACTATGAGGGGTTCCTTTCACTAGCTTCTTGATTATCTGTCCTTCAATTAATTCTACCTTTTCGTCTGGATCGATAATTCCCATTTCTCCCAGGCGATGATATTCTTCAACAGTCAAACGACGAATATCTACAAGCATCTTTATCTCCTGTATATTTGGCGGGAAACTATCCGTTAAAGTAAGGTGCTGCCCACCCTACAATTTTAAAAATGATCTAGCCCGCGCAGGCGGGCTTTGTTTTTGTAGCCCCAGGTTAAAACCTGGGGGTGGTGGCGGATTTAAATCTGGAAGGTGGTGGGCGGTGCCCTACGAGTTTACACAGCAGTCAATACTTTATCTACAGATTGTACCTGATTGAGGAGATTTTGCAGTTCCTCTCCTTCAATAACCTCTGTTTCTAAGATTTGCTGGGCAATTTTCTCCAACAAATCACGATTGCTCTTCAGGATATTCAAGGCTTTCTGATGAGCAGTTTCGACAATTTCCTTCACTTCATCATCGATCGCCTTAGCAGTTTCGTCACTTACCATCCGACGGGGGTTCATCATCCCGCCATCTCCCAGAAAATTATTCTGGGCACCCTTTTCGTAAGCAAGGGGACCTAACACCTTACTCATCCCGTAAGTTGTCACCATCTGTTCTGCCATATCGGTGGCCCGTTGCAAGTCATTGGAAGCACCCGTGGTGATGCTGCCAAACACGACTTCTTCTGCGGCACGTCCCCTAGCAATGTGGCAATTTCACCTCTAATTTCGGCTTCGTCCTTTAAGAAACGGTCTTCCGTGGGCAACTGCAACGTGTAACCTAAAGCTGCCATCCCGCGCGGGACGATCGAGATTTTTGCCACCTCCGCAGTACCGGACATGGCCGCACCCACCAAGGCGTGACCGACTTCGTGATAAGCAACGATCTTTTTCTCCTTTTCATTCAGGACGCGGCTTTTCTTTTCTAAACCTGCCACTACCCGTTCGATCGCTTCTTTAAAGTCTGCTTGGGAAACAGTTTCCCGCTTATTCCGGGCCGCTAATAATGCGGCTTCATTCACCAAATTTGCCAAGTCCGCCCCGGCAAAACCTGGCGTCTGAGTCGCGATCGCCTTCAGATCCACGTCCGACCCCAACTTCACCTTCCCGGCATAAATTTCCAAGATTTTCCAGCGTCCCGACAAGTCCGGACGGTCTACCAACACCTGGCGATCGAACCGTCCCGGACGTAACAGGGCCGCGTCTAAGGATTCCGGGCGGTTGGTAGCAGCAAGCACGATGACAGTGGCATCCCCGACAGCAAAACCATCCATCTCCGTCAGCAATTGATTGAGGGTCTGTTCTCGTTCGTCATTGCCGCCGTAGAAACCACCCGTAGCCCGGGACTTGCCGATCGCATCAAGTTCGTCAATGAAAATAATACATGGCGCTTTCTTCTTCGCCTGTTCAAACAGGTCGCGGACGCGGGCCGCCCCCGTACCTACAAACAGTTCGACAAATTCCGAACCAGAAATACTGAAAAAGGGCACCCCCGCTTCACCTGCTACAGCTTTCGCCATCAGCGTCTTACCCGTACCGGGAGGGCCCACAAGCAGCACTCCCTTGGGAATACGGGCTCCAATAGCAGTAAACCGATCGGGAGATTTCAGGAATTCGACAATTTCCTCTAATTCCGTCTTAGCTTCTTCCACCCCTGCCACATCATTAAAAGTGACTTTATTCTCATCGTCTTGGACATAGACTTTCGCCTTACTCTTGCTAATCGAAAGAGCACCTTGGGGACCGCCGCGACCAGCGCTGCGGCTGAGGAAAAACTGCCAGATGCCGATAAATATTAATGGCGGAATTACCCAGCTTAGGAGAGTAGTAAACCAGCGATTCTGTGGTGGTGGCGTCGCGGCGAACTGAACGCCTTTATCCTCTAGCCGTTGGGGCAATTCCATATCGAAGATCGGCGTAGTAGACAGCACTTGTAATGGTTGATTGCCATCACCTTTGAGCTGGTAGCGGATCTCGTTTTGACCCAAGGAAACTGCTGCTACTTGCCCATCTTCCACTTGATCGATGAACAAACTATAGGGAACGCGAGGAATTGACGGACCGAACAATTGTGGCAAAAGCAGGTTTACCAGTAAGAATGCACCCGCCAGAAAGAACAGTATATTGGCGATCTGGCGCGATCGAGGCGGTTGGGGATTGTCTTTTATACTCATGAGCTTATTTTGCAAACATATCCGTAGGGTGGGCAATGTCCACCTGAGTAAATTGTAATCCACCAAGCCACCTCGGCACTAGGGGAGGAAACCGATCGGGAGTAGAGAGATCGCCCGGTTTGTAGTAAGCGCTTCAGCGCTTTCCCCGGTTTGTAGTAAGCGCTTCAGCGCTTTCCCCGGTTTGTAGTAAGCGCTTCAGCGCTTTCCCCTGTTTGTAGTAAGCGCTTCAGCGCTTTCCCCGGTTTGTAGTAAGCGCTGCAGCGCTTTCCCCTGTTTGTAGTAAGCGCTGCAGCGCTTTCCCCGGTTTGTAGTAAGCGCTGCAGCGCTTTCCCCGGTTTGTAGTAAGCGCTTCAGCGCTTTCCCCGGTTTGTAGTAAGCGCTTCAGCGCTTTCTTGGTGGGCGGTGCCTAGGCTGTTCACACTTGAACTTCGATGGCCCGGGGAAATTATTCATGCAGTTTTTTCCCGGGGGTATGAAAGAGTGAATCGCTTGCTATATCTGCATTGTGGGCGATCTCAACTTACAGGATCCCGTCGGGAACGATCTGGGCCGAAAAATGCCCAGAATAAACAGCCTAGGCGGTGCCCACCCTACGAGTTACGGACTTGGTTTAACAGGTTTTCCAGTTCCTCGCCTTCGATGACTTCGGTTTCGAGGAGGCGCTGGGCGATCGCCTCCAGCAAGTCCCGATCGCCTTGAGGTCCACATCCGGTCCTAACTTCACCTTTTTCGCATATTTCCAAGATTTTCAAGCGTCCCGATCGGTCAGGACGATCTACCAACACTTGGCGATCGAACCTTCCCGGGCGCAACAGCGCCGCATCTAGACTTCCCGGGCGGTTAGTCGCAGCTAGTACAATTACCGTCCCATCCCCAGCGCTAAAACCATCCATTTCTGTCAATAATTGGTTCAGAGTTTGTTCCCGTTCGTCGTTACTGCCACTTTTGAAACCACCACTGCTGCTGGACTTGCCGATCGCATCTAGTTCGTCGATAAAAATAATGCAGGGTGCCTTCTTTTTCGCCTGTTCAAATAAGTCGCGCACCTACGAACATCGAAATTGAATATCTTAAACTGATTTTAGTCTCCTCCGGGCATAGAGAGCAACTGCCACTCTCCTGCTACTTTACCAAAGACTGCCCGATTTTCTAAGGGACCATATACGTAACGATTGTAGACGTAACCTCTTTCCCCATTGGGTATAATTACTGGAGTCCAACCGTATATCGGGTCAACCTCTCGGCTTTTTTCTACCTCTTCTTGCCATTGTTTTTCCGCCGCCGGACGGTCAAGCTTGACTACTTCGTTGGAAAGGCTGCTAATCACTTCGCTGTTTAAAGATGGTCGCGATCGCACGTTAACGCCTCTACCGACAACGATCGCGTGATTGAATTCCCAGTCCAGTCCCGATTTTATGGCTGCGCCAGCGGATGTAGGTGCTGGGTACTGACGATCAAACTCTTTGGTAACATTAGAACAAATCCAAACCGTCGTCCCCGGGTCTACGGGATAGTTATCGCTAGCTTCTGCCGCACAACTGTTAGCGATCGCCTTTTCCAGCAAGGACCAGAAGCGTTCGTCAGGGTTTTCCAGGCCCAGTTCCTCGATCCGTCGCGGACTATTGAATCCCAAGGATATGCCATCTGCTGGTAAAATCGAACGGATAAAGTAGGCATTCCGTTCTGTTACACCTTGCCGCAGTTCTTGACGAAAACTATAGAACTCGCTACCTGGTTCCACTTCATCATCCAGGTCAATTGGTTTCCGTCCCAATTCCAGCTTTTCCTCCTTGGGTGTAGCTGGTTTTTCTGCGAAAGCTTCGGGTGCAGGTGTTGGTTTTAACTCAGTCTCTCTCCTGTTGCTGGTGGCAGCTGGCCGGATCGTCATAGGATCTTTGTGCAGTATAGTTGCTAGGGTTGCCCCGCCTAATGCTGAGGCCATTATCCCCCCTGCAATCACCAAGTAAAACTCTTTCTTGATTTCCTTTTGCCACTTATATTCTATCATTTTTTCCTGACTCTTGCTAACTGTTAATGGTTAATTGTTAATGGTCGATCGCTAGTCGGCATCTGGCGATTATGGTCTCCTATATCTATTTTATACATAATTTTTCACGCCACGACCTAGCGCCATTTTTTCTATATGGTTTGAATGGCTAGCTAGAGATTTGGTTCCTTGGCTGTAGTAATTATCTTAACTGCTAAATTTTCTATTATAACATTTTCAGTAATAGTTAGCCTAGCTTATTTTTTTCCTCAAATGTAAAGTTTTGTAACCACAAGCCGTTTGCGGTCACAAAAGAGGGGTTTTGCCTGAGTAAGAAATAAAAATCTGCTACAAATGAACGAACTTCTTGCTCAGATAGGATTTCCTTTCGTAGTAATTATTCAAAATGGTATAACCTATCTGGCGGCGACGATCGAGGCCCAGCAACCCTTCTACGTGCAAAAAAATAACTATGGCTGCACGCTCCGGGCCCCCTCCGCTACGCAGTGCGCGATCAGCACCGATCTCACTGCTTGGGTCTTGGTATTAAACTACCTCAACTGCAAACTTCGATTACGGCATTATGGCTACCGATCCTGATACCCATTATGCTGAAGCAACCGGAAATCGGCTAAAGTCCTATCTGACTGACGTAATGGCGATCGCCAATCCCGTCACCGGTGAAGTAGATATGCCCACAGTCCAGTGCAAAAGCGAAGCTGCTAATGAACCTGCAGTAGAAGTGGTATACTCTCCAACCGGTCCTACTTGTCCCACTGGATATGAAAATGGTTAACTTATTTCTGACTCAATGGCTCTCTCTGAGAGTTTTGGTTGGAGGCTTTCGGGACTGTGATTGGAGGCTCTGCCTCCCAGAGGCATTCCCAGGCGGAGCCTGGGAACGACAGAAACCATTACAGTCCGCCTGCGCGGACTTTGTATGTGTAGCGGCAGGTTTTAATCTGCCGATTTTTATGTGTAGCGGCAGGTTTTAACCTGCCGATTTCGTCTGCTGACTGGTACTAGCCGATTTTTGGGAAATCATCTGCCATGCCAACTTGGCCGCGCCTACCATTCCCGCCCGGTTGCCCAACTGTGCGACTAACAGCTGCAAACCTTCACGAGAAATCGGCAGTACCCGCTGTTCAATTTCTGATAATGTTGCTGGCAAGAAATATTCGGCACTTTCACTAATGCCTCCGCCAATCACGATCGCCTCTGGGGTGAGAATGTAAATTAGGTTAGCCAACCCCGCACCCAGATGATGTCCGTAGGTTTTCCAGAATTCCAATGCTTGCCTATTGCCCACTTTCGCCATGTGGGCGAGTTCAGCAGGAGTCAAGCTAGTCCGCCTGCGCACCGCTGGCACGGAGACATGCTGTTCTAAAGAGCCGCGATTACCACTATTGCATTTGTGACCGTAAAGTTCGATGGTAATTAACCCCAGTTCCCCAGCGGCACCGCGATGACCTGTAAACAGCTTGCCATCCAGGATAATCCCACCACCCACTCCCGTACCGAGGGTAAGCATAATCAGATTCTGAAACTGGCGTCCGGCACCGGTCCAGGCTTCTCCCAAAGCCGCACAGTTGGCATCGTTGGCCAGAATTACTGGCAGTCCGGTTTTTTCTTCTAGCCAGTCCGCGAAAGGAATGTCCTGCCAAGAAACCAGGTTAATGGCGATTTTCGATATTCTACCAGGGCCATCCACGGGACCGGGTAAGCCCACCCCGATCGCCAGACATTCCTGTTCGGGATCCAATTGGGCGATCGCATCTACTATCACCTCCAGAACTGTGGCAGGTAATTGGGGTTTGGGTGTGGCCACTGTCATCGACTGATGGCAACTGCCGTCCAGACCAAATCTGCCTAGCTTAACTGCCGTTCCCCCAATATCAATGCCAATCACTTCCAGGCGACGATTGCGCTGCGCGTCCCGCAGGGATACGGGGTTGGACAAAACATCTGTTTCCATGCTGGTTTTGTGGCGCAGCCATTCCTAGTAATTAGGAATGCTGTCGCAGCTTGGGATTAACAAACTCATTTAAACCTTCTCCCAGCAAAGATAAGCCCACAATCATTAATGTCATGGTCATGCCCGGAAAGAAGGCGGTCCACCAAATGCCGGTGGGCAAGGCATCCAGGGCCAGACGTAGATCCTGTCCCCATTCTGGCACATCTGAGGGCAGTCCCAGTCCCAGAAATCCCAATCCCCCAGGGTGAGAATAGCATCAGCGGCGTTCAGGGTATACAAAACTGGTACGCTCTGAATTACATTCAGTAATAGGTAGCGAGTCAGGACTATCCAGGTGGAGGCCCCCATTGCTTGGGCCGCTTCGATAAAGAGTTCGGTTTTGACGCTGACTGTGTGGTTGCGGATGACGCGGTAGTATTGGGGGACGTAGGAAATGCTGAGGGCGATCGCGGCATTAAACACTCCTCGTCCCACCACAAAGGCCAGAGTCAGGGAAAGCAGCAGCCCTGGTAGGGTATAGATGGTATCCATCAAGAATAGTAACAGCCGGTCTAATCTACCCCCAGATAGCCGCTGACTAAGCCGAGGGGGACGCCAACAGCTAGACTCAGGGCCGTCGCCAACAGGACGACCCGCCATGCAGCTTGGGTGCCAAACATGGTACGAGAGAAAACATCGTAACCCTGGCGCGTCGTGCCAAACCAATGAGACCATGAGGGTGATTCATGTACCGGGTTAATCAAAGATTCCGTCGGATCCTGTATCCATCCCCAGGTCTGGAATAGGGGGACCAAAAGGGCGATCGCCACAAAAGCTAGAGTAATAGCAGCCCCCACAGCCATCAGCTGCATGGAGAGGCTGGGGCGTCGGGAAATCCGCAAAAGTCTAGTAAAATTTATTCTGGTTATGGTCATCCGCTAACCAAATTACAAATTGCTTTGGATCGTTTCCCGGTACTGACTCTTTTGCTTGATGCCTTGATATTGATGGATTAATTCCTTGTCCTTGAAGAACTGAACGGTGGGAGTACCGGTGACACCAGCATTTTCAGCAATCTCGGGATCTTGTTCGATGTCAATCTCTACATAGTGGATCTTGTTATCAAACTCATCTACTACCTTACTTAAGATGGGTTTGAGAGTGTGACAAGGACGGCAGATAGGCGTAGAGTATTTTACCATAATCAAGCGATCGCTCTCATGAAAAAGCTTGCGCAGGGCATAACCCCCCTCATGTCGCGTCGCTGCAATGTCAAAGGTATCAGATTTTTGAGGACTAAAGTCCTCACTACGAACATTAGTTTCGGGTTGCTTCTCAGTGTTTGTAGTAAGCGCTTTAGCGCTTTCCCCTTGATGGAACTCCTGGGCCAACCCATTGGCCGAGAGCCATCTTTCTGCTAACATTGCCCCCATACAGCCGCTACCAGCAGCAGTCACGGCCTGACGAAACTCGCGGTCTTGCACGTCACCCACAGCATAGACCCCCTCCACGCTAGTTTCCACCGAACCGGGTTTAGTCACAACGTAACCCACCTCATCCAGTTCCAGTTGGCCTTGGAAAAGTTGAGTATTGGGGGTGTGACCAATAGCATAGAACAGACCGCCAGCAGGTAACTCCCTAATTTCGCCCGTCTGGTTATTTTTCACCTTCACCCCTTGCATCTTGCCATTGGCACCGAATACGTCCACTGCCTCGGTATGCCAGTGGACCGTGATTTTGGGGTTATGCAAGACTCGGTCTTGCATGGCCTTAGAAGCCCGCATCTGGTCCCGGCGCACTAGCATATGTACGTGAGAGCCATACTTGGTCAGATAGACTGCTTCTTCTGCCGCCGTGTCACCTGCACCAATGACCACCAACTCTACTCCCTTAAATATGGGACTGGCACCATCACAAATAGCACAAGCCGAGATGCCCTGATTCCAGAACTTTTCCTCAGAGGGCAGTCCCAACCGTTTTGCAGTGGCACCGGTGGCGATGACAATGCTGTGGGTGAGTAATGCCCGTTCGTCCGATCGGGCGATAAAGGGACGCTGGCTCAAGTCAACAGATACCACATCTTCAGTATATAGCTCCGCCCCCCAGCGCACCGCTTGAGCCTTCATTCTGTCCATCAGTTGCGGGCCCGTAATGCCGTCTGGGAAGCCAGGATAATTCTCCACTTCTGTCGTGGTCATCAGCTGACCGCCAGGAATACCACCCATTTGGTAGCCTTCAAAGACGACTGGTTTGAGGTTGGCACGACCAGCGTAGATCGCCGCCGTGTAGCCAGCAGGACCAGAACCAATGATTACCAAGTTTTCTACTGTCGGGCTTGCCATAGCAGTTATCCCAACTCACAATGACTATGACTAATATAGCCCAATTGGTGGAAAAAGGCAATGAGGACTGTCTGCCCCGTAGGTTAAACTGTTCGGACCCGGTTCGCCTCGCTTATTCACCCAGCGCAACATAATAAGCAAATATGCCTTCCCAGGCTGAGCCCAGGAAGGAGAGGGAATAAGGCCTTACAGCACGTCGAAGGATTGCATCTGATCATTAATTCCCGGAACAGTAGTAAGGGTGATATCTTCGCTTACTACACCCAAGAAGGATTGCAGGTGCTCATTAATTGCCGAAGCAGTAGTACGGGTGGCACCTTCGCTTATTGCACCCGAGATCAAAGCCTGATCTTCAAACCCGAGAGCATGGCGCAGGAATAAAATGCCATCAGTTAACGCTCCTGCCGTGCCATTGCCATCTATATCTAACATCATGTCCCCTACTTCATCCAAGTAGGTAACAATTTCTGATGGATCGCGAGTGGCACCTTCACCTACAACATCTTTAGTCAAAGTCTCTCCCCTGAACCCGAAGAGATAACGTATGGCTACAAGACCGTCAGTTAACGCATCTATAGCTCCATTCCCATCAATGTCCAGTGTAGGTGGACGCGAGGTGGAATCGGGGGAGGTTAATGCAATGAAACTGGGGACAAAGTTGCTATTTACAGGCAGGTTATCTGGGTTGGCACTAAAGTTGATCTGCGTCTCTTCAAACCCTGGTAGTGCTGTGAAGTTGGCCCTGTAAAGGGTAAGATTGGAATTGTTGGGCCATTTTCCTTCTGCATCTATCCAAGCTTGCAGGATGTATTTGTCTGTGTTCGGGTCGCTGTCCAAACCCCCGTTGGTAATCGGATCGTCTAAGACTGCACTTATAGGTTGCGCGCCCAAAGGAAAGCGCTCGGTCAGACCAGTGATTGGATCGAATGCTACTTGAGAGCTGTCCCAATGCATGCCAAAAGCTATTCCTGTGGTGGAAGTTTCCGCAGGTTCGGTAGAGTAGTTGACATCAAAGCTGATGCTCGTGTTTGGTTCTACTGCTTTGGTTGGTTCTGAAGGGGTGATTTTCAGTTGAATGACTTCTTCAGAGGTTACTGTAGTGTCCTCCTCCGGAGTGTCGAAAGCTGTGGTGTCTTCGTTGACGTCGTTGATGTTAATGGTCAAGTTCTCTGAGTAACTCTCTCCTTCCGCATCGGTAGTTTGAACGCGGATGCTGTAACTGGACTGAGTCTCAAAGTCTGGGGAACTGTTGATTTGCAGTTGGTCCTCGACAATGGTGAAGGCAGCGTTATCCGTATCTCCTGCACCCGCTACTAACTGGTAGGTAAAGGTATCCTCTGTATCCGGGTCGGTTTGGGTGAGGGCTGGACCGAGGTCGGGTCTGGTGGTGTAGGGGGAGTTGCCGATGGCTTTTTTGATGATGCGATAGCGGAAGGCCATATTTTTTCTTCATGATCAGAGCATGGGCTAGATCCTATTGTGGCAGTTTCTGCGAGTCTTGGCAACCGCTTCTCAAAATCTCTGCCCAGGGACTGTCCGGAAGGTATCTTTGCTTGCGGGAGAAATGCACCATTTCGGGACTCTGTTGAAAGCCCCGACAGATGCTCCAATTTTTATGTTAGGGCATTTAATCAGACATGATATTACCTGTCCGATTCTCAATTTCCAATTCTCAATTCCCCAACATCTGCAACTTATACAAACTAGCATACAAACCATTTTGCTGTAATAATTGCTCGTGACTACCTGATTCTATCAGCTCGCCTCGCTTCAGCACCAAAATTCTGTCTACATTCCGAATTGTCGAGAGTCGGTGAGCAATGATAATCGCCGTCCGTCCTACTAATAACTGGTCTAATGCTTGTTGAATTAAAGCTTCTGTACCCACATCCAGATTCGCAGTTGCTTCGTCTAGGACTAAAATCCTCGGGTCGCGAATTGCTACCCGGGCAAAGGCTAATAGTTGCTTTTGACCGCTGGAAAGATTCGTCCCCCGCTGTCGCAGTTCCGTATCGTAACCTTGAGGTAGTTGTTCGATAAAACTGGCAACATTGGTTATTTGCGCTGCTTTCTGAATTTCTGCCAACTCATAACTTTCTCCTAGGGAGATGTTGCTCTTGATATCTCCCGCAAACAGAAACCCATCTTGGAGAATTACTCCTAGGTGACGGCGCAATGCTGTTTGGCGCAAGTCTCGGATATCAATGCCATCTACGAGTATGCGCCCGTGGGTGGCATCATATAGTCGGCATAGTAGCCTGATTATCGAACTTTTGCCCGCACCTGTCGGACCCACTAAGGCGACTTTTTCTCCCGGATGGATGGTAAAGTTCAGGTTTTTCAGGACATATTCATCTTTTTTGTAAGCAAACCAGACATTCTCAAACCTAATTTCCCCGGTTTGATTGTTGCTTGCTGTCGGATGCTGTACGGGATGAACGAGTTCTGGATCGCGGATTTCTATGGGCTCGTCCATGATGTCGCTGATGCGCTCGATGGCTGTAAATCCCGCTTGAAACATGGTGAATTTTTCCGCAAAGCGCCGCAAGGGGTCGAACAGACGGGGCGCAAACAGGATAAATTCTGCTAGGATGCCAAACTTCAGGTTGGACTGCATCACTAAGATACTGCCCATCCACAGCACTCCCCCGATCGCGGCTAGAGAAATCCACTCTAGAGTAGCAGAAATTGCTGAATCGTGAAAGATAGTTTTGTCTATCTCTTTGATATATTGCTGGTTGGTACGGCGAAATAATTCGCCATTAAACTGTTCGCGGCGGAACAACTGCACCACATCGATGCCCACAATATTTTCTTGCAGTTGGGAGTTGAGGGCCGAAAGTTCTTCCCTGGCTTTATAATTGGCTTGGCGATATTGATGTTGGAAGTAAATAATCAGGCCAGTCACCGGCAGCAACATCAGCACTAGCAAGCTTGCTAGTTGCCATTGCTGGAAAAACATGATAATGATAATGGCGATAATCGAAAATATATCGTTTACTATCCCGATCGCGCCTGTAGAAAACACCTCTCCCAAGGCTTCCACATCACTGGTGAGACGGGTAATTAATTTCCCGACGGGGGTGCGGTCAAAAAATCTTACCGCCAGAGAGGTGACATGGTCGAACAAATCATTTCTAATATCAGCAGTAATTTGCTGTCCGATTTTCTGTACCAGATAGCCCTGGATCCCCAGGAAAAATAGCCGGAAGGCGATCGTCCCTAAGAGCAACCCTCCGAGAATATTTAAGCCTGATGATAGAGTGCGGTCTGCAATTATTGCCCAGGTTGGCTCATTTTTAATCAAAGAGACTGCCTGTCCGACGATCAGGGGTTGAACGGCACCTGCTAATGATAAGGGCACCAATAGCAGCATCGAAACCGCCAGCAGCGGTCCCTGGCGACGGGCATAAGGCACTAATCGCAGGAATAGTCGCCAGTCACTTTCCCGACGGTTTTTGACAACTTTTGGTGATTTTTTAGTCATTTATAACCCTTATTGTGAGATATGACAGAGGGGCAGATACTCTCCCAATCTAGCCTAGGATAGCATGATACATGAGATCGAAACAACCAGGCTGCTACTGAGATTGTTTACCCCGGATGATTTAATATACTTGTATCGCATCTATCGCGATCGGCAGGTAATGAAGTATGTCGGCATTGGCGCCAGAACCTTAACTGAGACTGAAGCGGTACTCTACGATCGACCATTGGCAGCAACATGGTTTCGGCATGTGGGCCGAGGTTGACAAAAAGGACAATCGGACGATCGGGCGCTGCGGGCTTTGTTTTCTAGATAACACTCCCGAAGTTGAGCTGGGTTACGTGCTAGACAAGGCTTATTGGGGCAGAGGCTTGGCTACAGAAGCTGCTCGTGCTAGTCTTAAGTATGGGTTTGCAGAACTGAAACTGGAACGAATTGTGTCATCCCGAAAACCTGGCCTCCCAACGGGTGATGCAGAAACTCGGGATGAAATTTGATGCATACGCCCACTACTACAACACTGATGTGGTACTATATGCTCTAGAGACCGATCGGCACAGATCAAACCATAGCTAAGGTAGTAGCACGCAACTGGGCAATCAAATCATTCAGACCGTCCAGATTGAGGCGATAACTGAGAGGATGGGCAATCAACCTTGCCGTACTTTCAAACAAAAGTTCCAGCTCAACTAAACCATTTTCTCGGAGGGTGCGACCCGTGGAAACCAAATCCACGATCGCCTCTGACATGCCCGTAATCGGCCCCAATTCTACCGAACCATAAAGGGGGATAATTTCCACTGGCAAGTCGATACTGTGGAAATATTCCCGGGCGCAGTAGACAAACTTCGAGGCCACCCGACAGTGAGGCGGTAGTTCCAAGGCCGACTGGTAACCACTAGACTTCTTGACCGCGATCGACATGCGACATTTGCCAAACCCCAGGTCTGCCAAGTTAGCGACTAATGGTTTTTTCTCCCGCAAGACATCGTAACCCACCATCCCTAACTGGGCTTGACCGTATTCTACATACACCGGTACATCCTGAGCCCGCACTAACAGGGCTTTAGCAGTATGAGTGGGGTCTTCTATCTGCAATTGGCGGCCCGAGGAGTCCAGAAAGGCGCTGAAATCTAAGCCTACTGCTTGCAACAGCAAGATGCTATCCTCTAGCAGTGCGCCTTTGGGTAAGGCAACTGTAATCATATCCTTTTGTTCGTGGTTAATCGTTCATGGTTGATGGTTCATGGTTCCTTGCCAATTGTCAATTGGCAAGGCGAAAATATGTCATAATGTCAACAACATGTATAAACTCTGGAGTTAGCCAATGAAAAACATAGTCATTTCTCTACCCAACTCCCAGGGAGTCTATTTGAGCTTCTATAATCGATCTGATTCGTCATCAGGAAATATCTTCACGCTGTTGGATATCGTCTTTTAGCGTTGCACATTTTGGGGATGATAATCTTTTTGCACCAGCAAAACGCTACTGAAAGTCGCTTGTAGTCTATGTTTAAAACTATTGCAACTATGTCTATCATCCCGGACGAAGTGCAACTTTTATTGCGGCATCTACAGACTTGCCTTGCAAGACTTGCCAAACTTCGTCTAAAGCTTTTCTAAGCAGGGCAGGATTGCCCCAGTTTTCCCTGCGGCAAAAAGCATTATAGGTGGGCAAAAGTCGCTCGCAACAAGCTGCCGCAAAACGCTACTCTATGTATTGGCGGCAGCTTTTCTAATTATTGTTTTACCGGCTTGCTATAGTTCAAAAAATCTAATTTCATTCTTTGATTCTACTTGCAAACGATCGACCAATCTAACCAAACATGGGAATCTGTTCGGAGATCGTCGCCGTACCCGGATAAATCTTGCGACTCCCCTTGGGAACTTCTATCCAACCCAAGTCTTGCAGGCGATTGACTAAATTGGAGATACTTACCCCCAACTCCGAACGCAGGGCGTACAGATTAGACCATTTGGTTAAATCCCTTCCCTGGCATTTCTCGGACAGGATAGACCTCGGCATTAGCAGACAACTGGCAAAATACTGCGCTTGCCATTCGATCAACTCTACTTTGTCTAGACCGCTATTGGCACGACAGACAAATTGCTGCGGCCCGTCCGCTGCATTCTCATACTCCAACTCTTCGGTCTCCACGTCTAGAAGAGAGTAGTTAATGTGCAGCATCCAATGTCCGATTTCATGGGCAATGGTGGATTGTTGAAACCCTGCCGGCAGTTCCAGAATCTCTTCGTTGATTTCAATCAGGCGATCGCGCGGCAGAATCCGGGCCGCAATCGGACCGGTTGCATCTGCCGGGATTTTGTCCCAAACCACTCCCAGATCCAGAAAATCTGCCACCCGATCTGCTTCAAAGGGCCAAATTGGCTGCCAATTGGGTGTCAGTTGCATCCGCATGAGCAGGTCATTGGCCCGACGCTGGATTTCTGTCTTCGGGTAGAAGCGATATGGCTTGATCGGAGACAACGTTATCTTCCTCCATCGCAGCAAGAAATACCTTTTGTGCAAACTCTGGATTTTCCCGCAGACGCCGCAGCAGTACTGGCATCTGGTCGTAGTTATTTTTCAGGACTTCCTCGTACAGTTGCGGAATTCGGCCAGCCAGACAGATTAACCGTTCCGCATCTAAATTCAGGTGACGCGCCAGGGACTTGATCGCCTCCTCTTTGGGGGGATAATCAGCGCGGTCATTTTCCAGTTTAGACAAATATGTAAAATCCAGCTTCACTAGGACCGCGAGACTCCGCTGAGAGTGGCCCTTGTCCTTGCGAGCTTGTCGGATTACTCTGCCAAAAGTCTGATTTTGCATGTGTTTTCTCCACTACATAAACATTTTAGATCCAGTTTGAACAAAACATCAATCCATATGTTGATAGTTTCGTCAACTTTACGTTAGCATCAATATGTTGACTAAGAAATCAAGTCTAATGGGATATAGCCTGTGAGAGGCAATAGGGGATAAGATAAAAAGCTAGACAAACATTTACAGATACTACATACTTGCTGGATGGGACAGAAATGACCATCCTGACGGCCCATGAGGGGTTGAATCAAGTTTCGCTGTACATTCCCGGTTACTCGCTAGATGGTCGGACGACACGAGAATTTCACCAGCAGCCCAGAAACCCGGTTTTTTGTCAAAACCGGGTTTCTTAATTAGAAAAGCGATAGAAATGATAGCCATCCATAAAGGAAAGGTCGTCCGAAACATGATGAATGATCGCCCGATCGCACAACAACTGTCCCAAGGCGATCGCGTCTTCTTTCTGACAATTTTGGGTTCTCATCAACCAGTCTACAGCTTCCGCCCCAATAAAACAGGCGGGATACAAATTACTCCGATACCACCGGTCTTTTATTTCCACTCCTTCGGCACCTTGCATTTGACTAATAATATCATCTAGGTTAACAGATTGGCATAATTTGTTCTTCTCGGAAGACTCTGACTGGACTGCTGTCTTGTCAGATGCTGGTTGCTTTAAGATTTTGAGGAACTCATCAATGTGAGTCGATCGCAAATTCAAGTCTCGTTGAGGGAAAGGGATTTCGATCTGATGATGTCGCAGAGTCTGTTCGATGCGGTAGTAAAGGTCGCTTCTGAGGGGAGATTGTTTTTCTGGTTCCCGCGTCCAAATCAGGAGATCGAAATTGAGGGAACTGTCTCCAAAATCTTTAAACCAAACTTGGGGAACTGGATTTACCAAAACATCAGGATGACTTTTGGCCACATCTAGCAGCACGGAGCGGACTTTATTGGGGTCTGAACTATAGGATACACCCACGGGGACATGCAGGCGACAGATGGGACTGTCATGAGTCCAATTGATCACTTCGCTTTCCAGAAAACGAGAGTTAGGCACGATAATCTTGACTTTATCTAGAGTAGCAATCTTGGTACTGCGAGCGCCGATATGTTCCACCACGCCCATCAGAGAACCTACCTCCACAAAGTCCCCCTCCTGAATGTGGCGCTCGAAGGTGATAATCAAACCGCTGATCAGGTTATTAGCAATATTTTGGAGACCAAAACCAATCCCCACGCCGAGAACGCTGGCCACAATAGTCAGGGAACTAACATCCAGACCCCAGATTTGCAGGACGATAATCAAACCCAGCAAGCTGAGGGTATATTGGGTTAATACCGCTACGACATCTTGCAGGTTCCGGTTAATACTGGTTCTGGATAAAAGCCGGGATTTCAGCAGCTTAGTCAGATTTCGGACCACAAACCAGAGTCCGACACTTAAGGTCAAGAGAACCAAAATATCCAGAACTGTATAGTCAGTTTGGTTGGAAGTAAAAATGGGCTCGGTGATACTGTCACGCAAGAGATTAAACAGCCAGTAGCGCCAGCGCCGCAAGACCGGAAATATATCGGTGATATAATGGATTACCGCTGTCCAAATCCCGAATAACAGCCCTATACGTCCCAACTTCACAAATCGTTGCAAAAATTTATGCCCATCCTCCAAAAACCTTTGGTTTCGGTCTAAAGAGCGCTTTAGTTGTCGATCGAACAGCCAGTTTACCCACCGCAAAATCAAGTGAACCGCCAGGGTGCCTGCTAGCACTAACAGCGAGAACAGCAGGGCTTGGCGGCGATAGCTCCAACTGCGTTCGCTTTTCGCCACTTGCAGAGCATTAGCGATCTTTTCCCCCCATTTTCTGGCCTGGGCATCTGTCCTCCTTTCTTCCCTCAAGTCCCTTTCAGTAACTGTCAAATCTTCTCGGTCATTGATGCGGAGGATCGTCTCTTTATTTTTCTCAGAAATACCGTAAAAAGCAGGTTGTTGTCCTCCCCCTAGGTAATCTAGTAGTACCTGTTCCAATTTCTGATTAATTATCTCTGCTCTTTCTTCGGCACTGAGGGAGTTTAAGTCGTTGACATGAAACAAAACTCGCCCGTCGAGTACCACCGGAGCCTTTCGAGCGAAATCTCCCACAATAGGCGATCGGGCCCAACTTGGTGTCAGAGTCAGGAGTAGAGAGAAAAGGCCAGCTAGCACCAGTAGGAACAAGCGGCTGATTTTTGATTTGCGGGTCAACTTCAACTCAAACATGGCATAACTAAGTAGAGGCATCTAAATTTTTCTGACAGGAAGATTTTGTGAAGTAGGCGATGGTGTTTGAGGTGCTTGGGGTCGATATTTTTCTAAGAGATTGCTCGCCAAGACCCAAGCACCAGATCCCATCAACAAAACCAGAATCGTTCCCATTGTTACAGTTACCCAAGGCTGCTGCCAAAATGCCGATGCTGACGAGAGCGAACTTGTTGTCAGACTGGTATTGATCTCGGTATCTTTAGCATCACAATCACTCATCAGGGTAATTGTAATCTTGTAAGGCCCTAGTCTGATATTATCCTGGTTGTTTAGGGGGATACTAGCCTGATGCAGCTGCCGTTTTTGCACGAAGGTGCCGTTAGCGCTGCGGTCTGCGATCGACAACTGCTGATGGTCGCAGGTAATCAGAGCGTGGAACCGGGAGACTTTTTTGCTATTGAGCACAACTCGAGAAGAGGTTAAGCCGGTGTCGGGCTAGCGTTAAAGCACCTATATTGCTGGAAGCCTATGGCTGACGCCACGCTGCGCGATTGGCAGCAAGCATTATCGGCTCAAATCAAGTATAAATACTCAGAGAACTCCAAGAGAGCAAGCAGGCGCAGCCGTGTTGGGCATTTAACTCAATAGATGGGTTGGCCCCGACAACCTGCGATCGGCAAGTATAGCAAAACTCCTGTTTTCGGTGGGGCGATCGCACCCCGGAAATGATATGTGCTACAATTATCAAGTAACAACTACCGGCATCGTCGCAAGCACAACAAAGAGATGACCCTTCATCCAATCGAACAATGGACAATCCCTCCCGCCACTATGTCAGTGGCACATACATTGACTATTTCCACACCGACACCGATGACGATCGCCTATTATATCTGGTACAAGAACTGGTAAATGGGAAGTCTTTAGCAGAGTTAGTCAAAAGGGGTTGGCACAGGAAAAACAAGTCAAGCTTATAGCCATTCAAGTGTTAGAAATTCTCCGGTCTCAGGCCCCCAGTCATTCACCGGGATATTAAGCCGCAAAATATTATCGGCGCCCAAGGTAAGGTCCATTTCACGTCCTTTGCCCGGGCAGGGGCAATATACCAGGGACGATTCCGAGGATCGTAATGAGGCGATACTTTCAACAACTCCCCTCGCTTGCCCTCAGAGTCGATCGCGTAGGTTCGCAGACTTCCGGTGAATTTCGTTACCTGATAAGTGAGAGTCCCGTCGTCATTAACTGCCAACCCCACAAATTCTCCCGCTTGACTGCCAAACTGAATATAGCTCACTAAATCAAAGACCTGACTTTGGTACCAGAAGTGACGTTCCATAGTGGTCAAGTCTTGTAAATTTAACTGACCCTGTTCGATCGTATTGGCATTAATCTTGTTGATAACTTCCGGTGTATTTAAGTAAACATTCAAGCGTTCCTTGATGCGAGCAGTAATTTCGCCGCGCAACTGAGCGGCAACATTGTTAACAGCAAGTTGTCCGTTCCGCAATGACAGCCACCCCGTCAATCCTACGGCAGCAAATATTTGCAACACAAAGGGGACGATTGCACGGAATGAGTCGCAGAGAAAATTTTCTGGATTGAGGGTTTTTAGTAAGATTTTGGTTCTGCATGACTTTCTCTCAGGTAGCTAGAGATTTTTGAAAATGGGATGATTTCTTGACTGAAAACCCGCCAAGCAGCTAAGACCTCCTCCTCAGAGGAGGTACCTTTTTGCAGTAAAATTACCCCATCAGCAAAGTCTCTCGCCCCATAGGTGTTGCTGGCCAGCAGATCGTCGATCAGCTGCACTGCCTGCCGCAATTGCAGGCGATCGCGCTTAAAAGCCACCTGATATTCTTTTAGCTGCCACAGATCTGCCAGACAATAATCCACATCAACAACTTGACCGTCATCATTGCGCAAGCGAAACTGGGCCGGAAAGCGAACAATTTCCCTCCGACCGGAAAGATGAGGGACAATATATGTAGTAGCAGCCACGCTAGCATCAGCAGGAATTTCTGCCAGCATGGGGCGAATATGACCCACATGTTGCCATTGGCGGGTTAAACTAACATATACCCAGGGTTGGAAAGAATCGGGAATCAAGAAATAGAAAGTGCGATTCGGATTAGAAGTGAGAGTAAACAGCAGCGACAGGACAATACAAACTGTCCAAAACCCGCGCACAGAACGGGAAATGTTGCTAGGCTTTCTTAACTCCTCATGATTCTGAAGCCCGCGCAGGCGGGCTTTGTAACTGTAGCCCCATCCCTTTAGGGTGGGGCGGCTGGGGGGGTGAGGTTGTGGGTAGAGGTTAAACCACCAAAGGCGAAAATCACTTTTACCGGCCCACCAGAGGATCGCCCCATAAAACAGTCCCGGCACGGGAGTTAAAGCATAGCGAATATTAATAGCCAGGACCGACTCTCCCTGACCTAAAAACAATTTGAGCAGGGGAAAGCCAGCGATACACCAGGAAGCCGGAGAAAAGGCGGGGACAAAAGCCAAAGGCAACCATTGCCCCAAAAGATATTTAATCGTCTTAAAAAAGGGGGTGAACAATTCCTGCACCAAGCGCAGGGGGTTAGAGATCATCCCCCAAATAATATCCAGAGTCGAAGCTTCCGCCTCCGTAGCATATTGACCGAAGCGTTCCATCATGAAGCGACGGGAAATATCTGCCGAAAACAGGGGCATAATCAGATTAGTCAGCATCAGCATATAGGCAAAACTGAGGGTACAGACTGCCAAACCGACCCGGGGATATCTGCCACTGACAACCAGGTAGAAACCGACCCCAAACAAAACTATTCCCGAATCTTCCCGGATGGCCAACACCAAAACCGCCAGCAGCCAGAACAGCCACCACCAGCGTTTTTCCATTGCCAGCAGCAGTCCGAAGGCAAACAGGGGCAACTGACAATTATCGTGGAAATTCCCCAAAGTCGGACCCAGCACCGCATTAGCAGCGTAATAGGCCAGAGTAATCATTCCCGCCTTCCCGGGTGGCAAATGCTGTCTGGCCAAGGCGTACAAAACCAGTCCCGCCAACCCCAGCAAAGTCACCTGCAATACCGTTAAAGTTGCAGCGGAAGGAAACAGGGCATATATCGGCAGCCACAGCAGCAGGGCCGGAGTAAAATGTTGGCCCAACCGGTGGTAAGATACGTCCGGCACATCCCCAGCATGGACGACATTGGTAGAAAGACTCGAAGACAGGGAACTCTCGAAGAAGTTGCCATGGATCCCATTCCAGAAGACCTGGTTGAAAATCCCCTGATCGAAGCTGGCGTAAAAGCTGTAGTATCTGTGCAGCGTGCAGACTAGGGCGAAACTTAAAAAAATACAAAAAGAGGCGATCGCCACCTTCAGCCCCGGTTTTTGCAGCCAATTGAGCACCATCACTCCTGCCCGATATTTACACTAACTCTCTTAGATTAACCCATGGACCAATAGCCCCAGAAACCAGGTTTTTACTCCATACCTGGTTCAAGCATAGAGGTCAGAATTAATTATTTTTTAATGATTGTTATCCCTTGTCAAGCATAGAGGTCAGAATTAATTATTTTTTAATGATTATGAGCAAAAATTCCCCTGAGTTATGTTTTAATGGTAGTGATTATGTACAGGAGAGCGCCGTGCGATTCCCTCAAGGGTCGCTAGTGCGCATCCATTCACAAATAGGCGTTGCACATTTTGGGGATGATGCCTACGCATGCACATAACTTAAACTGGCTTGTAGTCTAGGTTTAAGACTTCTGCAACTATGCCCATCATCCCGTAATTGTGCAACGCCAATTTTCTATAGGGGTCGAAGGAGAAGGAGTTGGCTGATATCCGGAGCATTTCGGGCGATCGGTTAATTTTTTGCCTCATTGATTAGGCATTTGAGACTATTGGTGTTGGTGATGCCGTGGCCAATTTCAATGTTGGTGATTTAGATGATTTGAGTTGGTTTTGAGTTGGTCAGAAATGATGTTTAGAAATCGTCTTAATTGCAACGTCATTTTGATCGAAACAAAACTTTCTGTTTTGTTACAGAATAATCTGGATTTTAGCTTTCGTAGAACTGAGGTTAAGTTAGCCCTCGAAGCTTGCTTCGTCGCGGCTAAACTCCATCGCTAGGCTCCATTCATTCAATCTTGGGAGATTAAGAACATGTCTTTAGGACTACGTTGTTTGTCAGGTTTATTCGCGTTTATTCTCGCTGCTCTGTGTCTCTTCCCATCTGTTGCCATGGCTGTAGACCCTCGTGCTCAATTCAATGGCACAGTTTCGGAGATATTCGTCAACGACACGCAGATTTTGCTTGTTGTAAGTGGCCCCGTTAAGGGCTCATGTACTGGAAGTTTTGGGCCCTATAACCTTACCTTTGATATTGCTGACCCTGGTGCAAATTTTAAGTTCGACCTAGTTGAAGATGCTTTTGTGCATGGCAAGCGTATCTCTGGGATTGTTGATGGTTGCGGCTCAAGTAACATCAACAAGCTGTCCCAAGTTAGCGTGTACGAGATCAACCCTTGACACTCCACTTCTGAGTCATAGCTAGCAAAAAAGACTGGGGTTAACGCCGTTGTTCTCCCTGGGGGGGCTCCTTGACCGCTATTGTAGGGAACACTAGCGGCTCCCCCCTCTCTGCAAGGGTGCGGTCAAAACCCGAAATGCTATATGCGTAAGTCGTGCGTGCATCGATTACACGAAGTTGCTCAATATGTTGGTGGGGAGTGATTTCCACACGAGAGTAGCTCCTGCAGCTTTTTAAACAGGAGCTGATGTCGCACTTAATGAGTCTGTCCTTTATAACAAGGAGCTGTAACACCCTTGGTGCTTAGGTGGAAACTACACAAGCGAGACTTGGAGTCAATGGTTTATGTTTATGTTGGTTTTGGCGGCTGCATCTGTTGAATTAGCGTGGACAACGCTGGCATCTTGAAAGATTTGGAAATTCGATCCTTAATGTACGAATAAAAATTCACTCCGTTTTTGCGGCAGGTGTCAACCAGAGCCAAAAACACTTCCCACGCCTGAGTCCCCTGTAGAGTGCGGGTTCCATTGGAGATTTTGCGCTTAATCACATACTCCCGGACTGTCCGCTCTGCCTCATTATTGTCAAGAGGAACTTCAGGAAAATCTAGAACTAATAGTAAATAAGGCTTCTTCTGTTTTGTTAAATCAATTCTATGATCTAAAGCACTGTATCCGGTTTGACGGGAAAACAATTTGTCAAATTCGGTTTCAAGCAACAGTTTTTGTTGTCGCTGCTCTTCTGTGCTTTGCTGTTGATAGGCTTTGAGTTGATAATAGTAAATCCAAAAATAAGAGAGAAATTGTGCCAGGCTTTTTTGATGAGAGGGAACCAGAGGAGTCAGCTTTTCGTAGTGTCGTCCTTCATGAATCCAGCATAAACTACGATGGTTCGTCTGGTTGTGAAATTGTCCCGCGTCATCAGCCACCAAAATATCTATGTAGTCCCCGAGCTGCTTTTTCTTCTTGTCAGGCAAAATACTGTCAACTAAATCATCTGATTGAACAACTGCTAATTCAGTTGGATCCAACTGCAATTCGTTTAACATTTGGAGAACTGTTTCAGAGTTTTTGCGCTCTCTGGTAAAAAAACTGCTATAGTAAGGATTGCAGAGTGTGAATACATAGCAATTTTTCCCATTAACCCGCATCCCCGTATCATCAATTTGGTGATAACTGGTACTGCCCAGTCCCGCTTCTAAAATAGCATTTCGTTCTTCAGTAAATTCTCTTAAATATTGCCGAGTTATTAAGTTAGATATTTTTCCCGCCGAGATTACTATTCCCTGAGACGGCAACAATTTAAGAATCTTTTCTTCTGGCACTCGTAACTGATAATACAAAGTGAGAACAAATGCTTCGAGTTCACTCCCGTAAGATTTGCCTTTTAATCCTTGCGGCAACTGGGCTTCGTAAAATTTCTCCGTACTAGGTGAATAGAGTCTTTCTAGTCGATAAATAACCGTGTCTGTTTTAAATATAATATTTTGAATTGTTACTTCTCGGTAGCCTCTATGGGTGATATCTGACGGCAAGTTACTCCGAGCCAGTTTGATAACCTCTTCTCTGTCAATATGAATAAGTTGGCGACGTTCCTGGGGGGGGTTTTCGGTTTTTTCTTTTTTCGCTCTCGACTATTGGGCTGCTCTGGTTTGGCCTCCGCAGAAGTATCAGCTTTAGAAGTATCAGCTTTGGCTTGAGGTTTGATGTCAGGTTTTCCCTTGTGCCCTTTGAGCGCGGCTATTTCATCTCTCAATCGTTGATTGTCAGCTTTCAATTCAAGGTTTTGGCTGTATAGGTCTTCTAGGTAATTGAGTAACCGCTGCAAAACTTCCCGACTTTTTGGGTCGAGATTCTCTGTGTCTTGGTCGAGGTCAGCAAGCCAATTCTTAGTCATGTCTTCCAACTTACTACTTATTTATCGAATTTGTCAACCCTGGGCGCGGGATTTTGAAAAAAATCAGCTGTCGCGCATCTCAACTGCATATTCGGGCGCTCGGCTGCCGACTCACCACTTCGAGGTCAAAACCCCCCACCCCGTAAGCATTTGAGAAGTTTTCGCTCCTCAAAAATTGCTCTTGTCCTGTTAGGCATTCCGAGGCAGTACAAGGGCTGTTCACTCCAGTCCGATGGCCCGAGTAACTATGCAGTACCGGCAGTACCCATATTCCTTCACCACCAAGATCTTGAGCAATTACGATTACACCAGTCACATTGAGGAGAGGTACAATGATATCGTCTTTTTGGAAAAATTTGAACTCGTTTTTGGACGGATGGAGGGCATTGTCGGAGGAGGATTGGCTCGCATTGTTGGAGAACCAATGGATTAAGGGTACTCGAAGAGATGACACTCTGGACGGCGGGAACGGGGACGACACCCTAGTCGGTGGGAGGAATATGGACACGACCACGACCTACTCAACGGCGGAAGTGGAAACGACTCTATCTTGGGTCTGGGGGGACACGACACCTTGGATGGCGGAGATGGGAATGATACCTTGATTGGTGGTACGGGAGACGACAAGATAACCGGCGGGAGCGGGGACGACCGACTATACGGATCACATTCAGACACTCTCGATGGCGGAAAAGGAGACGATGTTTACGTGTTAGAATCAGTTGATTCAGTTTTTATCAGGCACTTTACGCAATTCGACGAGATTATTTTTGAGGGGGCGCAGGGTAAATTAACAATGTTAAAACGCATACATCGGTGGTCATGGGATCGGTCATACTATCTTAGTTGGAGTGGGGGATCGGCGAGGATCAATTTTGTGGTGGTTGGGATATATTGCGGACGACTGGTATGATAGCGGGGGCAACGAGATTGAGTATCTAGAAGAGTGGTACTGATAAAAACGTGTTATTCGGACGTGGTAATGGAGCGAGAAGAGAGGAAGCGATACGAAGACCTGTTGGGGCCGGCCGCCCGGCCGGCCTACCAATCGCGACTTACCCAACAAAACGAGAAAGATCAAGAAAAAGGAGAAGGGAAGCGTTCCGTTCTTGACCGATTATTCCCCAAGCCTGTAGCCAAGTTCGACCGCAATGGTGATTTGGTCTTTGCCAAAAATATCGGCGGTAGCAGTAGTGACCAGGGCAATAGCATAGCCACCGACAGGCAAGCCGTAAAGTGTGTCTTACTACGAACGGCGGCCCCACCCTACTGCAAACGGGCAAGCCGTAAAGTGTGTCTTACTACGAACGGTCGATTTTTCGCGCAGCGATCGCCTCCTGCAACCCATCGAGCAATCGTTGATTTTCGGTGCGGGTGCCCACTGCTGTTCTAAAATAGTACTCATCCAACCCTGGTTTACCACCGAAGTCGGCGACAAAGATATTTTTCTCTTGCAGGGCCCCTACTAAATCCTTGGAGGTTATTCCTAGGGGTTCTGTTCTCACGAACAGAAAGTTCGTTGCTGAGGGATAGATGATGAAACCTAACTGTTGCAGTGCTTTTCCTAACTTGCCTCTTTCCTGCCGAATTTGATCCAGGTTTGCTTCCACGTAGGAGATTTCTTCTAAGGCCGCGATCGCGCCTACCAGGGCCAGTTTACTGACGGGGAAGAGTTGGGCGGCGCGATAGAGATAATCGACGATGACTTCATTCGCAATAGCGTATCCCACTCTCAGCCCTGCCAAGCCGAAGCTTTTCGAGAAACTGCGCAATACAATCAGATGGGGATATTTATCTACTAAGTCCGCTACCGTTTCCTGACAGATTTCATAGTAGCACTCATCTACTACGACCATGCAGTCCAGGCGATCGGCCCGCGGACGGTCCGAAAAATCGAGGATCTGAATAATCGTCTCCCGCGCCACCAGGTTAGCGGTGGGGTTATTGGGGTTGGCGATAAATAGCACCTTCGTTTGAGGCGTAACTTTCTGTAACAGTGCCTCCACATCCAGGCCAAAATCTGCCGTTCTCTGGACAAACACTGGACGGGCATTGATAAGTTCTGTAGAATGCCAGTAGACGAAAAAGGTCGGAACTGGCAGCAATACTTCCTCTCCGGGTTGTACGAAGGTTTTCACAATCAGTTCGATCAGGTCATCGGAACCATTGCCAATGATAATCTGTTCGGGTTTAGCTTTGGTATAGTTAGCTAAGGCACCTCGCAGTTCGCCCCCCAGTATATCAGGATAGCGGTTGAGCGTCCGCGCTGCCGAGGCGATCGCCTCTATTACATGGCGAGAGGGCGGATAAGGTAACTCTCCCTTATCCAGACGAATAGCATTATCTGCTTTGGGCGGTCCCGCCACCTTGGGACTTAAAGATTTAACGTGTTGGTTAACCATATCCTTCCTTTCTTGTAACCCTAGGGCATCGGTCGATAAATCTGGTTCGGCGTTGCACATTTTCGGGATGATGGGTTATTGCAGATTATGATAATCTGCAATTTTACAGTCAGAATTTATGTATAGTATGATGTTTGTTTTCGACCTAGTCATAATATGTGTTATCATGGATAGTAAGGCGAAAGAATTAGCTAAAGGAGTCGAACATGAAATGTCCCAGATGTGGTTCTGAAAACATCAATAAAAATGGTCACAGACGCGGCAAACAGAATTTAATTTGTAAGGATTGTCGTCGCCAGTTTCTCGAACATTATTATCCGCGCGGTTATTCAGAAGATGTCAAGAAAAATTGTTTGACAATGTACGTTAATGGCAATGGATTTCGAGGTATTGAAAGGATAACTGGTGTCAGCCATAATACTCAAATTGATTGGGTAAAACAGGCAGCTAAAGAATTACCGTCAATCCCTGAAAACTACGATATTCCGGAGGTTGCAGAAATTGACGAGTTGCATACTTATGTCAATGAAAAAAAGAATAAAAAGTGGCTATGGACAGTCGTAAATCATTTCAAGCCAGGGATTATAACATGGGTATTAGGCGATCGTTCTGCAGAAACTTTTAAGCCTATGTGGGATATTAGAAAATGTTGGCAATGCTTTTTAGACGTTACTGATGGATGGCCTGTTTATCCAATGTTTATTGAATATATTGACCATATAGTCAGCAAAACCTACATGACCCGTGTTGAATGTGAAAATTGTCGATTAAGACATTATCTAGCTCGATTAAAAAGAAAAACATTATGTTACTCAAAGTCGGAAGAAATGTTGAGGCTTTCAATTAAGTTATTATTGCACTATCTACGTTATAATTCTGTACCGGTACCTATTTAAATCATCCCGTAATTGTGCAACGCCTCTGGTTCCTTTTCGGGCAATGCTGATGAAACTTCTTCTGTTGTCGAAACCTCCTGGGTGAGACTTCTTGACCTATGTTCTAGCCATTCTGGCAGTTCTACTATACTGTTGAGAATAGCATCACAGCCCAAACATGCTTTCATTGCCGGCGATCGCCCGTCGCCCCTCGCCAATATTTGCTAAATTATTAATAAAATCTAAAATTAGTTATAAAATAGCTAAATGCAGGTATCTCCTGAAAAACTGAGCGACTCGGAAGCGCCTTTACAACTGCTGCTATTTGTGGACAAACGTCCCATTTCCGGGGAGCAGATCAGGCAAATTCGCCGCCATCTGAAAGAATTGCATGGTGACTGTGACTATGAACTGATGGTAGTCGATGTTGGGGAACAGCCTTACTTGGCCGAGCATTTCAAACTGGTAGTTACCCCGACCCTGATCAAAATCCATCCCGAACCCAGACAGACTTTGACAGGCACTAATATAGCAGATCAGTTGACGAACTGTTGGCCCCGCTGGCGACGGGAGGCAGAAGCATATCTCGCTCACCAAAAGGCCGTTGGTAATGGTGCGAAAACCGGTCAAACCCTAACTGCCATCAGTGCCATTACCATGGAAGCAGAACTGATGCAGCTATCTGACGAAATTTTTCGCCTCCAGCAAGAAAAAGAACAACTCCAGGAGCAATTACAGTTTAAGGACCGGCTTGTAGCCATGTTAGCTCACGATCTGCGCAATCCCTTAACAGCGGCCTCCCTGGCCATAGAAACTATAGAGTTAGGTCAATCAGATACAGACAGTCGCGCCTCTCGCTTCACCCCGGCCCTTACCAGTCAGTTACTCAAACATGCTCGCACTCAGATCCAAGGGATGGACCGGATAATTACTAATATCCTGCAAGCGGCGAAAGGGAGTATCAGCAAGCTGAACATCCAACCCCAAAAGATGGATTTAGGTCTACTCTCTCAAGAGGCGATCTGCCAGCTGCAAAAACAATTTCAAGCCAAATCTCAGCGAGTGGAAACGGATATCCCCCAGGAGTTGCCTCCGGTGTATGCCGATCTAGAACAGGTCCGCCAGGTGCTAGTCAATCTTTTGGACAATGCCATCAAGTACACTCCCACCGACGGCACCATTGCCGTTTCCATTCTCCATCGCACCACTCAGAAAGTGCAGGTGAGTATTTGCGACACTGGTCCGGGCGTGCCGGCGGAAAATCGAGAGCGCATCTTTGAGGACCGCTTCCGACTGGAACGGGATGAGGCCAAGGAGGGATATGGCATTGGTCTTTTTCTGTGTAAGCGGATTATTCGGGCCCATTACGGTGAAATTTGGGTGGATGAGGCTGCTCATACCGGTAGCTGCTTTAATTTTACGCTGCCGGTTTACCGCTCCTAAACCCCTTTTCCTACTTCGCCAAAAATTTTTTTGGGAAATTTAGCAAAAAGGGTTGACAATCTCAGATCGGGTTAGCTATATTATTTAAGGAAGATAAATCAAGCCCCCATCGTCTAGAGGCCTAGGACACCTCCCTTTCACGGAGGCGACAGGGATTCGAATTCCCTTGGGGGTATTAGTAGGGTGGGCATCGCCCGCCTTTACCATTTTTAAACCCAGCAGGTACCGGCGCAGTCCAGCGAGCAATGCTCAGAGACCAGTGACCAGGGGTGTGGTCAAAACCCGTTGATCGTTTCTGGGCTCTACCATCTGTCGGATCCCCCTGTAGGGGCGAAGCTAAGGAGCGATAAATTATGACATAAATTTACAGATGTCCTCTGGAGAATGCAACGCCGGGCACCCCGCGAGGGTCTCCCTGTACCAACTGACGCATGACCACACCCGAACAAGAATGACAGAACTCTTGCCCAGAAGCAGTTTCAGCGACTTTGTTCTGGCGATACTTGCCAACTGCGAGTAAGCCCTCACAGAGCGAAAACGCTATAACTCCCGCATGACAATGGTTTCAACTACAATGTTGCTGGTGGTACAGCCTTTCCAAAACAAAAACGCCAGAACTATTGCAGGAAAACCGTTTCAGGCATTTTGTTTGGGTGGTCGTCTTCTATCGACTCATCGAGCACGACAATCAGCATCGTGCATCACTGCATTACCTTCCCAAACTACTTGCTACAATTGTGCTACTGATGCTACAATTGATAAAATGCTCTCAGGGTAAGGGTTTGACTGCTTTGACAGTAGAAGAACTCGATTCAGGGAGGTATATCATCAACCCACTTCGGCGCACATCAGTGTCGGGTGTTGCGAATTTTGGGTCAAATGTTCAGTTGCGATCGTGATTTAAATACGTTAAAAGGATGAAATTTATGAATAAAAAACAGAAGATGATGGTGATTTCCTACATGATTTTAGGAATTCTTATATCCGGTAATAGCTGCACTCAGATAGGCTTAGACGATCCGACGATAGGCATTATCAACAAAGGAATTGAAGAACTAAGCCAACAACCAGGGCGATGGGAAGATAGCATCGGTAATCTAGGGCGTGTCATCAGTTAAGCCAGATAACTGTAGCAGTGAGATAGATGGCCCCCAAGAAATTACTAGCTGTTTTGTCGTAGCGGGTGGCAATCCCTCGATATTGTTTCAGTTTGGCAAAAAAGTTTTCGATAAGATGCCGTGCTTTGTACAGATATTTGTCGTAAGGATATGGCACTTTCCGATTAGCTTTTGATGGAATCACCGCACTACATTTGTCTTTCTCTAATCGCTTTCGGACACGCTCGTCAGCATCATAGGCCCGATCGGCGGCGGAGGCAGAGGCCTCAATCCCTTCGAGCAGAACATCTGCACCGGCCAGATCGTGAGTTTGGCCCCCTGTCAGGTGAAATCCTGTGGGATTGCCCAGGGCATCGCAGATGGCATGAATCTTCGTACTGAGTCCACCTTTGCTACGCCCGATGGCTTGATCACTACCATCGTCTTTTTTTTGGCCCCTGCACTATGCTGATGAGCCCTGTCGTGTCCAGAGACGCCCACCCATGTCGTGCGCAGGAGCGGCACGACAAGGTGGGCGCTCTCGGACACGAGACGATGGTAGAACCTCAGTGCATCGCATATTCGTTATCGGCATCATCCGCTAAAACCTGAAAAACCCTTTCCCAGACACCACTTTGGCTCCAACGGCTAAAACGAGTGTGAATTACCCGAAAGTCGCCAAAGCGTTCGGGCAAGTCTCGCCAGGGGATCCCAGCTCGATAGCGATAAAGCACCGCCTCCACAAAGAGTCGATTGTTCTTCGCTGTACCGCCCACATGCCCCTCACGTCCAGGGAGCAAGTCTTTCATCCGTTCCCACTGGTCATCGCGGAGTGCGTATCGGTGCATCTTTCACCTCTTTTTTGCTAACTACTATAGCATCTTTTTTCTAACTGATGACACGCCCTAGCTGCATCGGACCGAGGTACTTGCTTAAGTAAGGAGAAAAAACCTCATAAATCAGGGTTAGGGGGCGTCCGCAATGCCAAAACAGGTAGTGACGCCCCCAAAACGGTCCTCGCTGTCCAAAGGCATAGTCTAAGGCCGGTTCATGACCATAGTAAATTCCTTGAACATCTCGATATAACTCAGTCCGCAAGCGAGCCAGACTTGCCCAAATAGGTAAAGATCTATTCTGCAAATACTCATCTACATGGCTAGCTTCCCACCAAGAACTAGCATAAGCCAGCCGCTGTCCAGAGGCAGTCCGCAGCCACACCTGACGCCGAAGCCGTGGTCCAGGGACTCTGTGAATTAGCGCCGGGGCACCATCTGCATCCATACCAATATGAGACATATCGATCACATCCACCTCCGTTGCTTCACCCGTGAGTAGTTGCAGGTGTCGTGTCGGGGAACCATCTCCCAGCAGCAGCATTTGCCATGCCGGTGCTAGCTGGCTGTGAGGCAATCCTTGCTGAACGATTTTCTCTCCTCCCTGCCAAAGGGGTGTCAGAGCATGCCATGGGGTGGTTCGATGTCCCCCGGGAGCGCGTTCCCAGGCTCCGCCTGGGAACGAGGCACTACCAGATTTTTCCGGAACGGTGGGACATCGAAGCGTGACTTGATTGCCGGGTCTAATAATGAAGTACAAGAGTTCTTTACATAACTTTACCTTCTATTTCATGATAACGCAGAGCCACCTCTGGCCAGCGTTCCCACGGCTCTGCCTGGGAACGCTGAGGCCACTACTCCTGGGCCAATTAAAAAATGCGGATGGCGAGACTCGAACTCGCAAGGCTTGCGCCACACGCCCCTCAAACGTGCGCGTATACCAATTCCGCCACATCCGCCTGATGTCCCTTGATAGGCATTAGAAACTAGAATATCATGTTTGTTAAGGGACTAAGGGGGAGATAACTAACCTGACTCCCATCTGCGAGATCGAGGGTAATCAGTCTATGCCGTGGGAACGAGGAGGCCACTACTCCTGGGCCAATTAAAAAATGCGGATGGCGAGACTCGAACTCGCAAGGCTTGCGCCACACGCCCCTCAAACGTGCGCGTATACCAATTCCGCCACATCCGCCTGATGTCCCTTGATAGGCATTAGAAACTAGGGCGTGTCATCAGTTAAGCCAGATAACTGTAGCAGTGAGATAGATGGCCCCCAAGAAATTACTAGCTGTTTTGTCGTAGCGGGTGGGGTCGGGGTCGAGCTAGGAATCACTTCCCAACCCTCCCTTTCAAAACCGGACTTGCAGCTTTCACCGCATCCGGCTCCTAGGTAATAGGCTCTTTTCCTGAGCAGCTTATATCGGAGTTACCCCCGTTTAGCCTTGCGACCTGTTCGTTCTTCCCTATTCTGGTTGTGAGTGGAGCTGCCGACAAACCTTTAGTATCACTATTTATTAGGCCGTTTTACCAGAAAGTCATAGCCTCACTTTTGTGGGCCTCCGTGATTTAATCAGGATTACTTGTTCCAGTCGCCTCCTATTATCACTACCCTATGTCGGCATATCCCAAGCATTACCCTGGGCTTTGGCTTCTTAGAGCATCCCCCCCCTGTTGGCTTTCGCTTATCATCTAACTCATCCCCTGGTCGGTTAATCGTCTGATGAGAACGGTTTTTCCGGTCCATGGATTGCTCAACAGAGGTTATAACGTTCCGTATAATCCATATGATGCTTTTAGGCCCCTGCACTACCCCGGGAGGATTATGTGATACGGAATAGCCAGAATTGATAACTATTCACACCTACCATTGCCTTTTGGCTCCAGCGTATACAGCCTTATTTCGCTGGTTTATCATAACGAGGCTTATACAGATTCACTCATCGTTGACCTTGAGCATCTTTCCTAGCGGCGTTTCCGGCGATAGCTGCCCGATTGCCTACATTTAAGTCCCTGCTCTCCACCGCCGGTGATGTCACTCCGCAGCAGTTGGGACCGGTTTACCTCCCGTATCCGGAGGGTGGGGTTTGGACCCACAAAGATTACACAGTTCCCTGGCAAATGAGACTCGTTTTAGCTGTCACAAGTCGTGTTGGCTAATGAAACCACACAACTCACTTACGCTCGAACGTTTCGCACCAATCCCTCGATATTGTTTCAGTTTGGCAAAAAAGTTTTCGATAAGATGCCGTGCTTTGTACAGATATTTGTCGTAAGGATATGGCACTTTCCGATTAGCTTTTGATGGAATCACCGCACTACATTTGTCTTTCTCTAATCGCTTTCGGACACGCTCGTCAGCATCATAGGCCCGATCGGCGGCGGAGGCAGAGGCCTCAATCCCTTCGAGCAGAACATCTGCACCGGCCAGATCGTGAGTTTGGCCCCCTGTCAGGTGAAATCCTGTGGGATTGCCCAGGGCATCGCAGATGGCATGAATCTTCGTACTGAGTCCACCTTTGCTACGCCCGATGGCTTGATCACTACCATCGTCTTTTTTTTGGCCCCTGCACTATGCTGATGAGCCCTGTCGTGTCCAGAGACGCCCACCCATGTCGTGCGCAGGAGCGGCACGACAAGGTGGGCGCTCTCGGACACGAGACGATGGTAGAACCTCAGTGCATCGCATATTCGTTATCGGCATCATCCGCTAAAACCTGAAAAACCCTTTCCCAGACACCACTTTGGCTCCAACGGCTAAAACGAGTGTGAATTACCCGAAAGTCGCCAAAGCGTTCGGGCAAGTCTCGCCAGGGGATCCCAGCTCGATAGCGATAAAGCACCGCCTCCACAAAGAGTCGATTGTTCTTCGCTGTACCGCCCACATGCCCCTCACGTCCAGGGAGCAAGTCTTTCATCCGTTCCCACTGGTCATCGCGGAGTGCGTATCGGTGCATCTTTCACCTCTTTTTTGCTAACTACTATAGCATCTTTTTTCTAACTGATGACACGCCCTAATTGAACAATTAGAAGCCTCTGGAAGCAACCTTTCCCAGCAAGTTGCTAAAGATATTCGAGAGACCTACAGCAGTATGCTGGGACAAACAGGCAATGAATTTTCTTGTCGGTCTGATTTTGTAGCGAAGAGATTACAACAAAAACTCCAATCTATTCGCCATGAATTAGCTCCAGAGCGTTTTGATGCACCTGTCGTTTTTCCAGTAATTTGTACTACCAATCCGGCTGACTCAATTACACCTAATACTCAATTAATCTCCTATTATGGATTAGATTTTCTGGAATTTATGGCTTCGGAACCCTTTCGAGCCTACCTACAATATGCAGATGGGGAAGTCGTAGAAAAAATTGGAGTTGCTGCTGCATCAACCAACTATCAACTCAATCTGGATATACAAAGCCCAAAAGTTAAAGAAATGATGCAAAAACTAGATCGAAATAGGCAACCACAAATTGCAATCAAGTGGGGAGAAGAAATCAATAAGCAATCAATCTTACCAATTATCTTACCAAAAGCAAAACCTCCCAAGCAAGAGTATAAAGTAGTCGGTAAAATTGGCCCATTTGGTGGACATTGGGGAAATTGGGGGAATCAGCAACAATGCCCAACAGATCAATGGGTATTAGGTGGTGAACTGAAAGTAGAAAAAAAACAGGGAAGTGGTGATGATACAGCACTTAATGGTATCTATCTCAGGTGTGGTACTCAGGAAGATCGAGTAAGAACTACGGAAATTGCCTCAGCCGCAGGGCCGTGGGGAAATAAATTTGAGTTAGGAACTTGTAAAAATGGATATGTCGTTGCGGGTCGTCTGAGGATTGAACCGAAGCAAGGCCGGGGCGATGATACAGGTGCTGTAGATGCAGAGTTTCGGTGTGAAGATGGAACCTCTTTGCAAACAAACTATCGATTGGATTGGGGGGGATGGTCAAGCCGTAAAAGTTGTCCATCTCAGAGTGCTATTTGCGGTATCAAAACGCGAGTAGAATCTCCTCAAGGAGGAGGAGATGATACAGCCCTCAATGATGCTGAGTTCATCTGTTGTTCTTTACCTTAATATTCTTCCAAAACAATTCAACTGGCAAGATCAAAACCATCACTCTCCTCTAATTCCTGTAAAGCAGGAAACCGACCCGACCCAAATAGGTGCAGGACTCTGAGACTGCCCGCCAGGTGCTAGAGTGGATAACCCTAACGCTGATTCACTACGACTACAACAGCTAGAGGAAGAATTACTCGGAACATTTTGCTTTTCATACTGTAATTGTCAATTAACAATTTTCAATTGAAAATTCTTATTTTTCTGCCAGTCGGTCAAGTTTTTCCCGGGCGGCGAGGGTCGTAAAAGAACGCAGCAGCAGCAGGAACCAGAGTCCGGAAAAAATAAAGGCCGCGATCGCCCAGTGGCCGGGCTGTACGGCGATCAGCACGGCACCTGCTAAAAAGGAGAAACCGGTCAAGCAGGCGTAAATGAGGCTTTTCAGGGCCAGGTAAATGCGCTTGAGGGCCCGATCGCTTTCCAGGGAACGCACCCGCACTTGCAATTCGCCCAGTTCGATCCGTTCTTCAAAGCGTCGGAGTAAAATTTCTGTATTGCTCGGCTGTTGGAGTTTATATTTGACGAAATTCCGGGCCTGTCGGGCTATTTCCCCGATCGCGCCTCCTTTAGAGACAGTTATACTGGTGACAAAAGGTTGAGCTAAGGCCGCAAAATTATATTCCGGATCGAGAGCGCGAGCAATACCGTCGAGAGTTGTTAAGGACTTCATCACAAACATCATTTCTGCTGGCAAACGGAATGGTTGCTGCTCGAACATGAGATATAGTTCGTCCTTGATTTCATGAAAAGTTTGGAAATCTATAGGTTTTTCAGTAAACTTATCTAAGAGGAAGGCGAGCGTGCGTTTGACAGGGGTCATATTAGCAACCCGCTCAATCAACCCCATCTTCATTAAAGTATCCAGCACCTCATCGGTGTCTTTTCTCAAGACTGCAAAAAAAGACTTGACCATTTCATCTTTAGCCAAAGACTTTACCTCGCACATCATCCCGAAGTCGTAGAAAATCAACTGGCAATCTTGACTCACCGCCAGATTCCCGGGATGGGGATCCGCTTGAAAAAACCCATCCAGTAATAATTGCTTCAGGTAACAAAAAACTCCCAACTGGTTAATCTTCTTAGGATTTAAACCACAGGCTACTATAGCCGCGCGATCGTCTATTTTAATTCCTGGTAAATATTCCAGGGTCAAAATTTTGGTAGTAGAATATTCCCAGTATACCTTAGGGACGAGCACCTGAGTAACATCCCCAAAGTTCTGGCGAAAGCGTTCGGCATTTTCTGCTTCTTTGTGGTAGTCTATCTCTTGATATAAGATCGTAAAGAACTCGCGATAAATAGCATCCAAGTCATACTTATTAGTTCAAGGGAAAGCCCGCTGACAAAAGCGCATGACTTTATGCACGGCTTTGACATCGATGTCAAATAACTTTTTTAAACCGGGACGCTGGACTTTGACTACCACATATTCTCCCGTATGCAGCCGTGCTTTATGAACCTGTCCCAGACTAGCAGCAGCTAGGGGAATTGGTTCAAAATCCCGATACAAGGCATAGATCCCACTGCCCAGTTCAGATTCAATCAGGGCGATCGCTGCTTCGGTGCTAAAGGCGGGCACCCGGTCCTGCAAGTCGGCCAGGGCATCTACATACTCAACGGGTAGCAAATCAGCACGAGTAGAGAGTGCTTGACCAATTTTAATAAAAGTCGGTCCTAAATCTAGCAGAGTCTTGACCAACCAGCGGGCCCGACGCCTTTTGAGAGTCTGCGAGTTATTACCAACTTTTCCATCCCACCAGAGATAGAACATGAACTTTCCCGCTGCGGTAAATACGTCCATCTGACGTTCCAGGGGAGAATAGCGATCGCGTTGCCAACGCAGGGGTTTGGGCTTAGCTTTGATGAGCATAATCGGTTAGAGTGTGGTCTTGCACCAGTTTGTTTGGGAAATATATTCGGGGGGCGATCGCGTGGGGGGCCAGAAACCGAGTTTCTTAGAGGCTGTTTTAAGGGCGAACAGTGGAGTAAAAAAGCCCACATGGTTTAAGCTAAAGATACGCAAACCATTAGCCCCATATGAGCCATGAGTAAAGCATACACCAGTAATCTGACTTTTGACCAATATGAATTGATTAAACCGCTGATTCCACTGGCGAAACCTGGAGGTGAGAAGTAGGCATGATGAAAAATATCTTGACTCTCTCGCCAAATATTTATATCACTTTTGGGACCCCTTTCTCCAGGTACAATCAACAATATCTGCACAGGCTACCAGGCAACAGGATAAATTGATTTTTTCGATAGCGCAGCGCTATCCGACTCCAGGACGAATCAATCTTTCTTTTTGTTTTTCGACATCTTCTTTATAAGCCGCATCCAACTTTTTGGCCAAGCTTATAAGTTGTATTAAATTTTCATAGCTGCTCCCGAGCGGCCGCTTCGCTGTATCCTCTTGTTGGGGGAGAAGCAATACTTCCAAGTTTTGGATATAGATTGTCATTGCTTTGTTCATGTAGCCGGACTCCTCGTTCCCTGGCTGCTCTCCTCTGAGCACTCGCTCTCCGCGCTCGTGCTTCGGGAATGCGCCGCCTGGGAACGGGTTCGGGCTGTGCTTGCCTTTCTATGGCATAATTGGGGCATTCACAATATCGCTCCAGGGCCCTGGCTTTCCTTTCGGGTTGACCCAGCGCAACCGGTAGTAGGCAATTTTGCCCGCATCTTCGCTATCAAATTTCGATATATAGGGAGTGCGGGTATCGAGGCCGAAAAATCTCAACTCATCTGTATTCGTCGGCGGTGCGTCCCCGATCTTCACCCAAACTTCTGCCCCATGACACCAGCAGGTTTAGCCCGACGGTTAGGAGTGGTTTCGTCGAAGAAACGCAGCGTGTGACTCAAGGGTTTGCTTTCAGCGATCGTCACGATGGGGCGCGTTGTGGGGATCCCAATGGAAGTGCGGTTGCTTTCGGGGACGGTGATACCCAGGGCGGCACGGTGGGCGTTAGTAATGGTATCGCTAGCTTGCAGTTTGCGGACTTGGCTGCGGATCTCGTTTTCCCAGGCTTGGCGGTCTTCGCTTTTTTGCTGGCGCGCGCTTTGGGCCGCTGCTTGGGCGTTGAGATGGGCTTCGTAGGAGGTTTCCCAGCCAGATTGAGTAGCGATGAGGGTGGCAATATCCTCGTTGCTGACCTTAAGTTCGGTTTTATTAGTTTGCAAGTAGTTGAGGAAATTGATTTGCCAGTTATTGAAATCATTGTCAGGGGAAGGAATGTAGTCGGCCATTGAGATATCCTGTTCGCGATTAATTTGGTAAAAATACTGAGCTTGATGCCAAGCAGTTGCTCTGAGAAGACAAAATGCCGCCTCCAAAGGGCTTTCTCGCTTTTAGGCGTTGGCTGAAAAGGTCGCTGTGCGATGCCTAGTGCTCAGACAATGTCTCCACCGGTAGTGCGAATACGATGTCCTCCAGGTTTCGACGATGCCTGAGCGATGCCTTCCGGGTTTTCGCTGTGCGTCCGGAAGGCATCGTCGGTTGCCTGCGTTGCATCCCGATTTTTCCGGAACGGTAGACATCAAAGTGCGTCCGGGAGAGATCAAGCTCCCAGGAGACATCGATCTCCCAGGAGACATCGAGCTGGACCGGGGACATCGAGCGCGCTTTAGACATCGAAGCCAAAGCGATCGCCCCTTAACGATAGATATATTTTATCATGGAATAACTCAGTCATGCCCCTCTGTGACTGAGTTATTCCATGGAGTGACTGAGTTATTTCTTGGAGTAATTATTCAGTTCCTGAAGTGACCGTTTATTTCCTGGAGTAACTGAGTTATGCCACCGAGTACGAGAGTCATGCCCTGGCGGCACAAAGCAAAGCTTTGACTTGAAACAATGTTCCCAAGGGCGATCTGAGTCACTCTCAGGCCGGAAAAAGTCTCTCCCAGGCCGGAGTCAAATCCGATCGCGTAGCGTGGCGTCAGCCATGTCTCTGCCAGAGCTGTTGTCCCAGGGGACATGGCTGCTTCGATGTCTCCCCGACGGCGAAAACCCGGGAGACATCGCTCCCGCAAGGGATGCGGCAACATTTTTCTCGATCTCTCCGAAATGCTGCCAAGTTTAAGTGTAGGATTAGTAATAGCAAAAGTATCCGTAAGAGTTGACAGATAGCAAAGGGTGGGTAGAGAGCAATGGGCAAGCAAGAGAACTTAGTAGAACTGCTGGTTAGAAGAGCGCTCATAAAGCCAGAGAGCACAGCTTATATATGGCTGCAGGACGGAGAAAAAGAAAGCGACATATTGAGTTATCTTGAATTGGACTCTAGGGCGAGGGCCATTGCCTTCCACCTCCAGTCAATCTGCCAACCCGGGGAACGCGCCTTACTCCTTTACCCACCAGAAATGGAGTTCATCCCGGCTTTCTTTGGGTGTTTATATGCCGGGGTGGTGGCGGTGCCAGCTTATCCGCCCAAGGGTCATCAGAAAACGTCCAAACTGCAGGCGATCGCATCGGTAGTGATAAACATGTAGTGATGTGATGGCTAGTCTGTCCCAATAGGTGTGGGGATGTGGCATTTTCAATTTTTCGGCTGGGACGTCAATGCCTGAAATATCGTTATTTGACTTGCCGTTGGATGCCACTATTGCGATCTCCGTCTGAGCTTTCTTGTGCTAACATCACTACTTGTGACCCACTACCAAAACGATATCATCAGAAACAAAAAAGAAAATAGATGGCCTTTTACTTGAGAGAATTTCTTTAGCTGGAATTGCACGTCAAGTTGGAGTTTCCAAAACTTTGCTCCAAGATTATGTTAATAAAAAATCTGCGGAAACTCCGCGTGAGATAAAGGTTTTAGACAAGCCAAAAGGGAAAATGACTATTGAATGTGATGAAATGTGGTCTTTTGTGGAGAATAAAGAAAATAAGCAATGGATTTGGTTAGCGTTAGATACAAAAACTAGAGAAATAGTTGGAGTTTATGTGGGCGAGCGCAGTCGGGAATCGGCAAAAAAATTGTGGAAATCTTTACCTCCTGTTTATCGGCAATGTGCAGTTTTTTACACAGATTTTTGGGAAGCTTATAACACAGTAATCCCCAAAAAACGTCATAAACCAGTAGGTAAAGAAACTGGAAAAACTAATCATATTGAAAGGCTAAACAACACATTAAGACAAAGAATTAGTCGTTTGGTTCGTAAAACATTATCATTCTCCAAGAAACTAGAAAATCACATCGGAGCTATTTGGTATTTTGTACATTATTACAACAAATGTTTATCGGGATAGATAATGCATCACTACATATTTATCACCACCCTTATTCCGAGCTAGGGAATTCCATTCTGTAAAGATGCTCCCAGATGAGCTATCTGAGATTCTGCAAGATCCAACTTGGGGGTGGAACAAGTTTTCTCCCGACCCAGTGGAGGTTCATTTCGTACCGGGAAATCATGAGACCATGATGACTAATCCCCACGTCCAGGTTCTAGCAGAACGGCTTCTCGTCAGCCTTGACCAAATAATTTAGGATAAGATGACCCAATATCGGAAAGCTCATGGAATGAGAATCTTCCTCCCGATCTGGTTAGGATATCTGATTGCTGGACCTTTAGCGGACCGAGTCTTTGAACCCTTAATGGCCACCGACGGTTTATTAGCAAAGAGTGTGGGACAAATTATTGGGGTTGGGCCTGGTCGGGGAATTGGCTTAATTTTTATGATTATGGGAGCGTCGAGCGTGCTAACTACTGTTGTCGCCTACCGGTATCCCCGCCTGCGGCTAGTGGAAGATGAACTGCCTCCTGCAAGAGATGAATTACGGTGATTTGAAAAATGCAGTCAGCTTATCCGATGCGCAGTGCTCAACCGCGCGCGCAGGGAGTAGTGCGATTAGCGCAAGGCGTGGAGACATCGAGCTCCCATGGCTGGCATATAATGCCCCGGCGTTGCTTCCCATTGCCGGTCTTACAGAGACGAGTTTTACCTCGTACTGAAGAGCCAGAAATCTGCTGCCTTGGTGTGACCCTGATGTCCCTTCTCTATTCCAACATACAAGGCGGGCTTTCTCCTACCTAGCCCCACCCCTCGTTCCCACGGCGAAGCCTGGGAACGGGTTCCGGTGCGGGGTGCGGATGCGGGGTGGAGGTTACCTGTTAATTAGCAGACACCCTTAAGCTACCCGGTTGAGCCAAATTGCCCTCTAAAACCACACCCCGATGATTAGCTGCCAGATGTCGGACAATCTTATAAATCGACTCTATTTCTTCAGAGGCCCCAGCAGCATCTGCCAACTCTACCAGAGACATGGACTGCTTTGGCTCCTGTAAAGCTTGCATCACCCGACGCTGCAAGTCCAGAATAGCCGCGGCCGCCTTCTTACCAGCTTCCACTCCGGGTTGGTGATAGGCGTTGATATTTACCAGGAAACCGTACAAACCTACTGCCCGATCGTACAGGGCGATCAAAGCCCCCACCGTGCGAGGATTAACTTCTGGTATAGTGACAGCGATCGAATCACGCTGATTTTCATACAAAGCCTTGCGAGTACCCTGCAAGAAACCAGACAGATAGTCTCCCGCCGTAACGCCCGCTTCCACTTCTGGAGAAGTTCCTTTGCGGTCCTCTAACACTTCGATGAAGGTGATAAAGAAATTGGGGACCCCTTCCCGCAGCTGCTGCACGAAGGCATGTTGGTCAGTAGAACCTTTGTTACCATAGACAGCAATCCCCTGATGGACAATATTACCGTCGAGATCCTTCTCCTTACCCAGAGATTCCATGACCAACTGTTGCAGGTAGCGACTAAACAGCAGCAGACTGTCCTTATAGGGCAAGACCACCATATCTTTTTCCCCCTTGCCGTTACCAGCGAAGTACCAAGATAAGGCCAATAGGGCAGCGGGATTATTTTTCAGCTGCTGGATGCGGGTAGCAGAGTCCATTTCCTTAGCCCCGGCCAGCATCTGCTGGATATCGATGCCTTGCAAAGCTGCTGGCAACAACCCCACCGCTGACATCTCCGAAGTCCGTCCGCCTACCCAGTCATGCATGGGGAAGGTGGCCACCCAGCCTTCAGATTTTGCCAGTTTTTCCAGTTTGCTATCATGGCCAGTGATGGCGACGAAGTGGGATGAATGGGGAATCTGTTGGGATTCATAGGCCTTTTGCAGCTCAATCATGCCGTTGCGGGTATCCGGCGTTCCCCCTGATTTGGAGATGACTAATACCAGGGTAGTATTAAGTCGGTGTTCCAACTCGATCAAAATGTCATCAATGCCAGCTGGATCGGTATTGTCTATAAAGTGAATTGCCAGAGGCGGGTCGATCGGGGCCAGGGCCTGGGCGACAAACTGAGGGCCCAGGGCAGATCCGCCAATCCCGATGGAGAGTATATCTGTGAATTTGGGGGCGTGGGGCGGATGGATCTCACCAGAGTGAACCTTGTGGACAAAAGATTCTATCTGTTCGAGAGTTTCGACAATTTCTTGTTTCAGGAGACCTGTGGGGCCAAATCCGGGTTTCGCAGCCAGTAATGACCCACCATCCGGTTTTCGTCCGGGTTGGCGATCGTCCCCTTTCCAAGGCCGCCATATCGGCAAAAGCCTTGTCCAACTTGGGCCTCATGGCCTCAACGAAAGCATCATCAAACCCCATGCGGCTAACATCGAGGTAAAATCCCAACCCCTCGTGATAATAAAGCCAATCTTGATAGCGTTGCCAGAGTGTCGCAGGCGTAGCCGTGTCCATAGCTTCTCTCAACTCATTTTTGCCATCACCAGTTTAGCTGTGCGGTAGCGGTCAGTCGAGTCAACCCAATTATCCCATACCACCAGTTCCCAGAAAGCATGGGAATGGACAATTGCCAATTGCGCGATCCGAAGTGCCGCACGGCATGGGTAAGCCGGTAGTGGGTCACAAGTAGTGATGTTAGCACAAGAAAGCTCAGACGGAGATCGCAATAGTGGCATCCAACGGCAAGTCAAATAACGATATTTCAGGCATTGACGTCCCAGCCGAAAAATTGAAAATGCCACATCCCCACACCTAATGTGAGATGCACCCGAAAAAACTGACTCTCTATTGGGGCGGCCTAGTCTCTTTCTGCTCGGCTGTTGCAAAAGGAACAGCTTGCAACTCGTCAATACACTGATCTATAATTGGCTGGATGCGTTCGCAAGTTAGGCGACGAGCCTCATCGGCAGACAGGTTTTGGCTTTTAGATTCATGCCAGCATCTATCAATCTCTCTGGCAAGGGCCAGCAAGACTTGGGCCAGGGCTACAGGCACCCTCATCGTCTTAGTTTCTCCCAAGTTCCATGTTGGTTTGAACAGCGGTGCATTTTTGCGGAAACCTCCTCTTGCCATAGTGCTTGACTCCTCATGAAAACGGTGGTAATATATACTTGGCTGCTTAAACGATCAACTTACTGGTGGCGAGTCATCCAGCGTTGCGAGCAACTCCCGACGTCCGACAGCTGGATAGTTTTCCCAAGCTAGTCCAAAACAGAAATTAGGGTCTATCTTTGCAAATCTGGGATGCACCCTTTCCAACTCGGGTGCATCCCACTTTCGCAATGAGTATTTAATAAATCGCCACAAAATTTCAATAATATTTAACTGGGGAGAATAGGTAGGCAAATAAAAAATTGTCAACTCTTTTTTTTCCCATTCTTCTTGTTTATTTTTCACGGCATTACTCGTATGAGTGGAAGCATTATCCATCACCAACACGGTTTTTTTCTTTAGTGTTGAACAAAAATCATCTATACATGATATAACTACCTCACTATTAATCTGACACTCAAATAAGTAAGGATCTAGTTCATTCTTGCGGTTCAAAAATCCCAAGACATTTAATCTTCTACTTTTTTTACTTTTTACCTCAATAACTTCTCCATGTTCTTGCCATGCATAAGGGACATATGCATTTAAACAAAAACCGGTTTCGTCAAAAAATATTAAATCAATTTCGCCTCTATCTTCTTGTTCTTTTAACTTTTTTAATTCTTTCTTTTTTTCTTGATATTCCGTGGGTTCTGGCTCCCCTCCTACCCGTTTTCGGATCCGTCGCCACGACATATTTTCATTTTTTAATATCCTTTTAATAGTGTCTTTACTCACTGACACGTTCCGGGTGCATCCCACTTTCGCAAGGGCTATCTGCTCTTTTTGTTCCGAATTAAATTTCGGTTTCCTTCCACGTCCTTTTCTATCATATAATCAGACTAAATTTAGCTCTTCCCAAGCATTAAACCAATTATATATTGTCACAATAGACACGTCAAATATGTTCATCAATTCTTTGGTTTGATAACCTTCATGCGAGAGAAGAATGCAATGTGCTCGTCTTCTAACGTGAGAATATTTACTTTGTGCATAAATCCGTTTAAGTAGATTAATTGTTTCATGGCTTAATCCCTTTATAAATCTCATGGCTAATTTTCACCTCACCTAATGTCTGAATGAACTTTTCCTTAATTATAGCATGTTTTTATCCCCTAGGCAAAATATAAAAATAATTTTGCACAACTACTTACCTAAAGGTAGAAGTTGAGGGAGCATGTCTTGTTTGAGAGATGGCTAATTGAGAATAGCTTTCCCAGGCGGGAGCTAGGGAACGAGGGTAGTGATAAACATGTAGTGATGTGATGGCTAGTCTGTCCCAATAGGTGTGGGGATGTGGCATTTTCAATTTTTCGGCTGGGACGTCAATGCCTGAAATATCGTTATTTGACTTGCCGTTGGATGCCACTATTGCGATCTCCGTCTGAGCTTTCTTGTGCTAACATCACTACTTGTGACCCACTACCGAATTTTGAAGGGATGGTTGCTGGAAAATCTGCTCGAGTGCTTGTGAGAGGGTTTGGGCCATAACGATGCGGTTTTGGTAAACTACGATCACTCGCACTAATGTGGGTAGAGAGTTTTGGTGGCTTCCAGGTACAGAGGTTCGACGTATAGCAGGGATTGTTCGATCGGGATGACCAAGAGATTCCCCTGCACTGCGCGGGAACCCTGCTGATTCCACAGGGAAATTTGCTGGGAGATTTCTGGGTCTTGATTGATCAGGGCATCAATTTGCTCTGAACCATAGATCAATTGCTGTTTGGGAAACTTGTACAGAAGTAGCTTACCATATTGCTTGCCATCGGAGCGACCCGCGAGCCAGGCGATCATGTTGTTACGACTGACTGGAGTAAATGGGTGCAGCAGGATTAGTTCTTCTGCTGTTTCTTCGGGCAGCTTCATGATTAAGTAGTAGGGTTCGATCTCTTGGGTTTCATTCCATAGATTTCTCGGGGCACCCGCCACTGGTCTTCCCGGTTGTAAAATACCTGGGGGTCTGTCATGTGATAGGTTAACAAGCGCTCCGATTGAATGTTAAACAAATCCTCGGGATAGCGAATATGGACTCGCAGGGTAATGGGCAGGGCCTCCAGCGGTTGGAACATATCGGGAAAAATTAACTGCCAAGTGGTAATAATTGGGTCTAGGGGGTCGGCTACGAAAAATTGCACGTCGCCGTTATAGGCGTCAATTATGACTTTGACCGAGTTGCGGATATAGTTAAAGGGGTGTTCTCCCGGGTCGGAATAGGGGTAGCGATCGCTCGTCGTATAGGCATCGACAATCCAGTAGAGATAATTGTTAGCCTGCCAGCGATCGTTGTCGTTATAAAAATCAGTGTTTGCCACCACCAGGTAAGGGTCGCTGTCGAACTGCAAGAAAGGGGCGATCGCCCGGATGCGCTGATGAATATTACGGCGGAACAGCACCTTAGTTTCCGGAGTGAAGTACCTAGTCAGCAGCATTTGCCAATTTTTCAGATACTTAGCAAACAATATTCTGCGCCACGCAGAATTAATAGGCACGCCACCCGTGCCATCGTAATGGTTGTATTCATTTTCATCACCACTAGGATAGTCCAATTCCGGTTCCAAACTGGGGATCGTCACGTAGTTGTTAGTGAGTTCCCCGTAATAAATCCGGGGCTTGCCGATGGGAATACTATCACGAATTCGTTTACTTTTTGTCCAGAGGGTGCCAACACCTGTTTCGTCGTCAACCCTCAGATCCTTCACAAAGTAGTCTGGCAGACCTTCGGGAGTGGCAGTATTTACAGGAGACATGGTAAAGCCATAGCCGTGGCTGTAGACTAGATGTTCGTTTACCCAGGTTTTCGCTTGAGGAGGAACCTCAGAGTAGTCTAACTCCCGCCCTACCACAATCACCTGTTGCTTTTCTGCCGGGTCTGAATCTTCTGCTTTCAGGGTGTAGCGTTCGATATCAGCATCGCGGAATTTGTAGTAGAGGCGAATTTGTTGCAACTGGCGATTGGTTTGCAGCAGGGAACGGGTATCCCAGAGGCGAATGTTTTTAATGGTAAGTTGATTGTTTTGCAGGTCAGAGAATGTCAGATTACCTTGAGGATCGAAGGGTTTAACTTCAATATCTTCTAGACCAAAGGCCGCGCGTGTTCCTGAGATACTACGTTCGATGTAGGGGGTTTCCCGTTCCAATTCGTTGGGTTGTACGACCAGACGTTGCACCACTGCTGGCACCAGATAAGTGGTAGCACCAGCAACTGCCAGAAACAATACGATCGCATAGACTACATAAGGCCATAGGTTCTTTTTTCTCGACAAGAAAATCACTCGCACCAGCAGGATAATGACGATCGCCCCTGCCAACCAACTGAGAAACGAGATCAGGGGCAACTGAGTAGTAACGTCGGTATAAGAAGCACCGTAAGTTACCCCTCGTGGAGAATAGAGCAATTCATAACGGGATAGCCAATAGCTGTAGGCGACGCTGAACATGACGCCAGCGCTATTCAGTTGCAAGTGGCGTCGTTGGCGGACTGAAAATCCCGGAAATATCCCTTGAGACAAGCTGTTGCCCGATAGTAAGTATACTAGGGCGACAGCTATTAGAGTGAATACAGACAACACCACTAGCCAAAATTCCAGCAGGTGCAATACTGGCAAGGTGAAGACATAAAAGCTGATATCCTGGCCGAATAGCGGATCGCTACTGTTAAAGGGCGTGGGATGGAAATACTGTAATATCCTGGCCCATAGTCCGGACAGAATCAAACCAAAGCCTAAACTTATGGCAATGGCGATCGCGCTTAATACCAATTCTGCGGCCATGCAGATAACTACTGGCAAACCCAGCAGAAAACCTAGTTCTATCGGGCGATCGGGCAGTTGCTGTATTGTCTGTAAAATTGATTCCGGTCGAAAGCGCGGTGGCAGTTCTGGATAGGCCATCGCTGCTGACCAATTTGGATACCAGTAATCTATCACCACATTTCCATATTGCAGTAACAGCAACCCTAAGACCAGAGTTAATCCCAGCACCCAAAAGAGCAACCAGCCTAAAACTATGTTTTTACTATTCTCTTTATTATTCTCTTTATATCTTTCTTCTGGTAGGTTTCGGGGATGTTTTAGTCTCGAAGCTACTCCCAGATTTCCTAGCATCAACATCCCCGACAACCACAGCCCGATCGCCCACAACATTCCCTGAGTTTTTATCCGCAACTGAAATGCTGATAAATAACCTACTTCCTGAAACCATAAACCTTCTGCTACTAGATCTGATATTATGTCAATAGTAAACCACAGTCCCAATAGCAGGACTATCAGCCAACTGCTTCTTTTTTTTAACCATACCATAATTAATTCACAATTCAAAATTTTCAACTTAAAATTGGGCAAATAATTGATACTCAATCTCTAAGCTTTTCTAGCGCTACGCACACGGCTGCGCCCACTTCGTAATGGGTGCAAATTCAATGCACAACAGCTTATTGCTTGTTAATTGCTAAGGTCAGTGGTTAGTAGTCAGTAGTCAATAACAACTAACAACTAACAACTTTTTTTAGCTGTACTGCTGGCCGGATCTTGCTTCCGTTTCCAGATTAAACAGCATTTTCAATGTTTCCATTGCGTGGCGTCTGGCCTCTATATCCTGCTGCGCCCGCAGCTGCACCATTGGGTCGTGGAGAATTTTATTTACTATTCCACGAGTTAATGCTTCTATCACTTCTTGATGCTTTTCCGCAAATTCCGAACCCAATCTCGACAAAGCTTTTTCTAACTCTTGTTCGCGAATTGTTTCAACTTTGCTCCGCAAGCTATTGATCGTAGGAACTGTTTCCAAACTGCGCCACCAGACTTCAAATGCTTCGCATTCCTCTTCTAACATAACTGCCGCAACAGCCGCCATCTGACGGCGGCTTTCTGTATTTTGAGCTACCACCGCCTTCAAGTCATCTACATTAAACGCCTGCACATTACTTAGCTGATTCACATCTGCATCCACGTTGCGCGGCACAGAAATATCAAACAGCATTACAGAGCGAGTTGCATCCAGGACTGCTTCCAGCTTAGCACGATTTAGCAGCGGCTGGGTCGCACCCGTACTCGTAAACACTATATCCGAGGCCGCGATCGCGCTCATCATTTCCGAGAGGGGATATAATTGCAACTGGGCGTTTTGGAACTGACTTGCCAATTCTTCTGCCCGCTGCATAGAACGATTGATAATTGAGATTTGAGTTGCGCCTTTTGCCAGCAGGTGTTGCACTAGCAAGCGGGACATTTTCCCCGCCCCCACAATTGCGATCCGACAAGCTGCGATATTTTCCACCTTCACTTGGGCTAATTCTACCGCCGCTGAACTGATGGAAACAGCTCCCGTGCCAATATTTGTTTCCGTGCGGACTCTTTTCCCGGCGGCGATCGCCTGTTTCAACAGTCTGTTCAGGATCCGCCCTACTCCCTTATACTGCTGACCCAGTTTGTGAGCTTGTTTCACCTGAGATAGAATTTGTCCTTCCCCTAACACCAGGCTATCTAAACCAGCTGCTACCCGCATCAGCTGCATCACGGCGTCTTCCCGCAGTAAGATAAATAAATGAGGACGTAAATGATGGCCTGGGGTTTTGCTGCGATCGCCTATAAACTGGGTCACTTCCCAGACCGCCTGTTGAGCCGAGTTCGTCACGATGTAAATTTCTAGTCTATTGCAGGTGCTAACGATCGCCACTTCTTCTATGTGAGGATAGTTCTTCAGAGATGCGATCGCCCCTTCTATTTGCGGTTCGGGAATGCTAATTTTTTCCCTTACTTCCACCGGGGCTGTCTTATGGCTTAAACCTACGACTGCAATGTTCATATGCTCCTGTTTAATTTTTCTCTGGTCATCTGCTGGGCATTGTTCATGATTCATTGCCCATCGCAATAAACCATGAACAATGATTCCTAACGCAATTCCAGCCATTTTGGCTGATCTGACATATGGATAGTATCAACAAATCTTGCTGTTTTTGACTGGCTGGAGATCACCAGACTTTGAGTCCGTGCGCCGCCGTGGAAATACCGCACTCCTTCCATCAGGGTTCCTGGAGTAATCCCGCAAGCAGCAAACAGCACTGTTTCCCCATTGGCTAGCTCCTCAGCATTATAAACCTTATCTGGGTCTTCAATTCCCATTTCTTTGAGCCGATTGATGTTGCTCTCTTTGCTTTCGCCAATCAATCCCGTTTTGACTATTTCTGGATCGTAGATCAGCTGTCCTTGGAAGTGACCTCCCAAGCAGCGCATGGCGGCGGCAGAGATTACACCTTCTGGTGCCGCACCAATGCCCATCAGGGCGTGGATGTTAGTACCCGCAAAGGCACAACTCAGGGCCGCTGATACATCTCCATCGCTGATCAGTCGCACCCTGGCACTCGCTTGGCGGATTTCCTCGATCAGGTCTTTGTGACGGGGACGGTCCATGACCACCACCACCAGTTCATCAACGGAGCGGTCCATGCAATCTGAGATGATTTTCAGGTTTTCCGTGGCTGATTTGCGGATATCTACATGGTTTTTTGCCGCCGGCGGTGCTGCCAGTTTTTTCATGTAGAAGTCTGGCGCTGCGAACAAACCGCCTTTTTCTGAGATTGCCAATACTGCCATTGAGCCCGGTTGCCCGTAAGCCACCAGGTTGGTGCCTTCACAGGGGTCAACTGCGATGTCAATTTCAATCAGTTCGTCGGGATTGCAGAAATCTTTGGCATTTTCCTGGGTACAAATGCCCAATTCTTCACCGATGTAGAGCATGGGGGCTTCGTCTCGCTCTCCTTCACCGATCACGATGCGTCCCCGCATATAAATCTTGTTCATCCGCTCCCGCATGGCTTCGACTGCCACCTGATCGGCGGTGTTTTTTTCTCCTTTGCCCATCCACCGGGCCGAGGCGATCGCGGCTTGCTCCACCACCTCAATAATCTCTAGACCTATCGTACTCTCTATCACTGGATTTTCAGCCTCCTGAGTCAATCCCAATCTTATATTTCTAAGGTATTAGTGCGGCGTTTAACCCTCACAAATCCAACAAGTAGATCCGTGCAAGTATAACAAAGCGCATTTTTCAACACGCTGAGGCCGCAGCCTGCGCCGTCAATGCGTAACACGCTACCGGGCTACTGGTCGAGCGCTTATAGTTAGCAGCCAGGGCTAGCCATCCACTGCTAAGTTCAAGCTTAGTACACAAAAAAGCAAAAAGCCAGTAATATACCGGATTTGCCGCTCTCAAGTAATAAGTTTTTGGGCACACACACTCGCCACTCTATCAGAATCCGGGTTCCCCTGATGACAATTCTTGATTACCATAAATGTTAAGTTTTACTAATATCTGCTGTCCCAGCCAGCAATTACAGGCTGTTTTGACCTTGCTGGTCGTCCAGCCAGCGCCGCCGGTGCTATACTGTTCATAGCCCCAAGCCCCGGGAGCATGTCCTGCTGAGGAAATAAGTATTTTTGCTCTCCGAATCACCTGCGGTCTTAGGATGGTGCTAACAACTGACAACAATGACATCACTGACAATGGAAAACCTGTACAGTCGGCTATCAGAAGTTGGTTTCAAACCCAGTTTCATCCGGCGCCAGGTGCTGCCCGAATGGTGGGCGACGGAACTGGAATCTCAACCGGCAGCAGTTGCTTCCGCCAGCGGGATATATTGCTATTCGATGCGGATTAGATGTAGCTTCCGTCTTCAAACCAGACTCACCTATCTTCTTCAACTATCCAAATATACCTCAAGCCCAAAAAACTGACGGGACGACTGAATCTGTTCCTCTGGTAGCACAAGGTCTGGCTGCTAATGTAGCCGAAATGGTGGCCTACACTTGTCAACCCGAATATCAGCCACTCCCTGATTCAGCATTGGAGATCCGCAGCAGAATTTTAAGGCATAACTATTGCGTATATTTGGATATTTTATTACAATTCTGTTGGAGTTACGGTGTGGGGGTTGTGTACTTTTCCCGATTTCCCCAAAACGTTGAAAAAATCGCTGGCATGGTTGGCTATTTCTACGATCGCCCGGCGATCGTGCTTAGTGCTAAACAATTTTTTTCAGCCGAACTGCTGTTTATCCTGGCCCACCAACTCCGTCACCTGACTTTTTCCCTGAGAGATTGTGAATCAGGAACGATTATAGCAGATAAGAAAGTCGAATGCGCTGCGCGCACGCTACGCGATCGAGATAGTGGAGATAATGTCGAAGCCGATGCGAATACATATGCTTACGAACTGTTGTTGGGCAAGTCTGATATTCGCTATCAAGCCCCTAGACATTGCAATGCGATCGGCCTGGCTGATTTGGCTATCAAAAGCGGCAAAAGAGATGGCGTAGACCCGGGTACGATGTCTCCCGGGTAGTCAGGGCAAGCGCAAGAAAAATTGTGCATGTGGTGGTATGGAGCCACTCACATTGCTCAATACTGTGCCAGATTCGCACCGGAGAAGGCAATCATTCTCATGATAGTTGAGAATAGATGCTCCTTATTGATTCTTGCGCTTACCCTGAGAATTTAATGCCAAAAGGCAAAAGTGAGATGATCCCCGAGATTGAAGCACAAAGCGCTGCTTTACAACGACTTCATGTTCAAAAGTTCGGAAAGCTGGCTCTCGTAGAAAAATTTATCTTTGCCAAAGGCGGGTTGCAAATCACTCAACCAAGTCGCATTGCCATCGAAACGGGCGAAAAAGGGCCGCTTGCACCAGTCAGGATCGCGTGCTTGCAAAAATGACAAGACGAAGACCTTTTCCCCGGCAACTTCCGCCACCCCCTCGATCGTCACTTTTCCGGGCAACGCTGACATCACTGGCCCCCTCGCCGTTCGTCCCAAGCCAGACACCTGTTGCATCGCCTCTCTATAAATTTCCCAAGTTTGCACCAGGGGAATCTCAAAATACTCTTTGGCTCCCGTTTGTCGCTCTACAAACATATAGTAGGGAATGCAACCCAAACGCACCTGCAGAAGCCACATTTTCGCCCAAATCTCTGCCGAGTCGTTGATATGGCGTACTACAGGCGCTTGGGTGCGAATTTCTGCTCCGGTCGATCGAATCCGTCGAATGGCCTCTTGCGCGATCGGGGTATCCAGTTCTTTCCAATGTTCGTAGTGACCCATAATGGCTAAATGCTTGCCCCGTTGCACCACTTTTTCCAACAAGCGCAACAGATCGTCAGCATCTGCATCTGTGACGTAACGATAGGGCCAGTAAGCCAGGGATTTCGTGCCAATGCGAATGGTTTGGACGTGCTCGAATTCGGGAGCGAGCAACGGTTCGATATACAGGGAGAGTTGCCATGTTTTCACGGTCATCGGATCCCCCCCTGTCAGTAACACGTCGGTTACTTCCCGATGCTGTTGCAGGTATTCTTGAAAGCGTCCTGATTCGCGGGTAGCAAATTTCCAGTCCTCTAGTCCGACAAATTGAGGCCACCGAAAGCAGAACGTACAGTAAGCATGACAGGTTTGCCCCGCCGTGGGAAAAATCAAAACCGTTTCTTTATATTTATGCTGAATTCCCTCTACTGGGGAGTTGTCCAAAGTAGGAATGTTGTATTGTTTTTGACCTGCGGGATGGGGATTTAACCGCCGACGAATTTCGTTTGCTGCTTCCCGCTGTAATTCTTTGGGGGCATTTTATTCCTCAAGCTGCACCATCCGATGGATATCTTCCGCAGGCAGCATTTTCGGATGGAGGAAAGTCAGCCTAAAAATCGGATCGTCGGGAATAGCATCCCAATCAATTAGTTCTTCGACTACGTAGTTATTGACTCGGAATGGCAGAACCTTAGCAACACCTTTCATTCCCTTGTGAACGCCCTCGGATAGTTTTTTCAACTGGGGCAGCAAGTCTATGTCTTTCGCGCCATAGTAGCGCAGTTTTTTCGGTTCGATGTTCATATTTGGTTTTCCACAGAGTAATAATCACATTGTTTTGACAGAGCCAATGATTTTCTGTACATATAATATCTATGACAGATTCCCTAGCTCTTATCTAGATTGCCTGACTCACTTATCTCCTGGAATTTATCCGTAAAAATACTGTTCCAGGAGTTTGTTTTTTACTAATGGAGTAATCCAATGGTTGGAACTGTTATTACCTCTTCGCAGCAGTTGCCCAATTTCTCTCAATCGGTATCTTATCTATTATGACCTATTGCAGCAATTTTGTCAAGAGATCGTCAGGGTGCATCTCACTTTCGCACGGGCTTCTATAGTAAATATGTCAATTTATGACGCAATTTTTCGTATAAATGCTAGCTGCTGCGCTGAACTACAGATACATCTGCAGGGTGCATCCCAGTAAGGGAATGAGTATTTTTGCTTAGTTTATGAACTGACGAGATGATGTTAGGCTGAGTTAGTAGGCAAACGGGCGTTGCACAACGACGGGATGATGAGTTATTGCAGATTATAATAATCTGCAATAACTCCAGATTAAATTTATAATTAGGATCTGGGAACGAGATATTTGTCTGGGGACACGGACCCTCATTCCCAGTCTGAGACTGGGAATGAGATTCTAGAGGCTCTGCCTCTAATGTGCTCCATTTGTCTTGGGATACAGACCCTCGTGCCCTCATTCCTAGGGCGTGGTAGAGCAAAAACGGGATGCACCCGGCAAGATTTATGACGCAGGAACTTATCGATCTAAGAAATAGCATCCTGGAGGAACGCTATCAAGACGCTTTGACGATCGTAGATGAGCTAGAGGGAATGAGTAAACAAGCAATTTTGCGAAATATCGAATAATTTCTGGTCAGGATGTTGATTCATTTAATAAAAAACCAAGTAGAGTCGCGTTTAACCAACTCTTGGGTGGCTTCAATTTCCGACGCAGTCTATCTAATTCTAAAGGAACATGTCATAATTTAATAGAGATGGCGATCTAGTCAGATATGTGAGTCAAAGTAACATAGATTTATCATCAGTCCCCGGCCATGCCCGGAGAGCTGCAAAATATGACTTCTTCAAAGTCCTGCAAAACGGTCGCATCCGTTACTATGACAGCTATCGACCCGCGAAAAAGCCTGGAAGAACAGCGGGAGCGCGACCAGTTGTTGAAGTAGAGGCTGCCGATGGTAAACTCATTCGCACTTGGCATGAAAGCTATGATAGTCAAGGTAGAGTGATTCGAGTACATCCCAAAAAACCTCAAAACCTCGGACATATTGAAATTGACCCCATGACTGGCAAGGAAATTGAAAGATGGTAGAGTCTCTAAGCATCGTTAAAAATTTGCAGACAATGTTAGATCGAGTCAAAAGCCACAGCCTAGGGAGTGAATCTTTGGCAACCTGGGCTGAAGAACAATACTGGTTACTGATGGAAGGAGAAAGGAAAGATGATGATACACTTGAAGCGGAGTTTCTCAGGGATATTCTTGCTGATGTGATGGCACAGTGGGACTGTCTGCTTGCTGATGTTTACTACCAAAAGGGTAAAACAGCTACAGCAGAGTTTCCCCAGGAGTGGATTGCCGATTGGAAATCTCAGGTGAATTTATGTATGCCAACTGTTGAGGTTGGTGTTTAAGGTTGTCCTTGCGATCGCCCGTTCGCCGCCTAGTTACAGATCCTCACCTGCACCTGATTCTAATGATTCTAGATAAATAGTAATTTGCCTGACATAGAGGGAATATTGCTGCAAAGCTAACTCGAGCGCCACAAAAAATTGTCGAGAATCAATATCCTCGTATTACAGTGATTCAGTTCAGCTACATCAATCTTTGTCATGGGAATTGATGGTAACATCTGAGTCAGGAGGCGATCGATCTCCAACCAATACCAAGAATTTTTCATTCTAGCACGAAGCAATTCTTGGTTGTAGAGGACCGCAAAATCCCAGTCACTTCCTGGATGGACAGTAGCTCTCGAACCAAACAAAACCAACAGTTTTATATCGGGCAAAGAGTGGCAATTTCTGATCGCGCAGCGTAGCGTGCAGCCATAGCAACTGCCTGCATTTCTGCCATTGATGGTTCTTTCATATTCATTCTATTTGCAGCCAGTCCTCTACTGTCACGCCTGAAACCCTTAGCATATCAGAATCATGAGATACCAGAATTAATCCTGCTGCTGCTGCGGTAGCCGCTATCAATATATCAGCAGTTTGGATAAGCCTCCCACTGCGCCTTAATTCGGCATATATCTCTGATGCTCTATTGATGATTTCTAGATTTGACAAAAACAAAATTTGAAATCTGTCAATACACAACTGCTCAAATATAGACAGCTTCCTTGTCGCATTTACAGCCAACAGTCCTCCTTTTACCTCATAGTATGTCATACAGCTAATATACAGTTGTTGTTTCCGAATCCGCACCTGTATTAATTTGCTGTTTAACCTTTCATCTTGTTTTAACATCGCGGTGGCTATGTTAGTATCGAGAAGATAACTCATTTGACTACTTCCGCTTCGGTATTGCGGCCTCGAACTCTGCCATTTGCTCTGGGGTGAAATCACTTAACAAATAATACAACACTTGTATCCCCAGCACACCATCAATTCTATCTGTCAGGTCGTCATCAGGCATGGCTCTGATTTCTGCTAGTGAAAAATGCTTCTCTAACGCCTCGGAGATGATTTCGATCATTTTATCTTGCTCTAGTTCTTCAAATAGACTATTGCTTTGAATCAGTTTGGCGACGATCGGGGATATGCGGGTGATAATTTCCTGCTTGGCTTCAGATAGTTGCTGCATAACCTACCTCCCAACTTTTGACTCTTGACTCTCTTATCACTCATCTATTGTATCATAGCACGGGCACAGGTGGGTGCAATCGCCTCTTGTAATCTGTAGGGGCGAAGTGTCAGCAACTGTAGGTTAGTTTGAGGCCCCAAAACCCAACCACACCGCCAGTAGCCATAACAATCCCCACCAGAAATGTAGGGGTGCTGAACGCTTGCATCTCTACAGTAATCGACTCAATAGCCGCTCAACGCCATAATTTTATTATGACATAATTTCTGGCATACCCTTTTTATCGCCGCTCTTATCTCTGCATATAATAGTACAATAATTACTCAGTTTTTTCTCGCCAAAAATAACTGCGATTGAGAGCTATTTGTTCAATCTCATCTATTTCTTCTTCAGATAGACCTTGATAAACCTGAGCGGCTAATTCCAGCAAATCTGTTGTATCTGAGCTTGTTTCCACTGTCAGTCGCACTTGCTTTCCCTCCGATATTGCCAAATTTTCCAGGGGGCGGAAAACACCCTTTTCATAGATGGGAGCATCTCACTTTTGCATTTTTGCAACAATTATCGCTAATTGCTAATGGCTAATTGCTAATGGCTAATGGAGAATTGTTTGATTTTACTCACTTTGCCCGCCCAACCATTCCTTGTCTATTTACAAATATGAGATGCACCCTTCATAGATCGCGTTAATGGTCTGTTTCATCTCTTTTCTTTTGCATCTATACTACCAACCTTCAGGCCATCGTCCGTTTTACTCTTATCCTCTAATAAAAACAATTTAGCTCCTGGGAAAAATTAGTGCCAGTAGCCCAGAAACCAGGTTTTTTGGAAAAAACCTGGTTTCTTAATTCAAGGCCCGAGCGCCCGCCTTTCCCGCGCAGGCGGGCTTCGTTCTTGTAGCCACACCCTTTAGTGTTAGGGTGTGGGTGTGGGTGCTGCGTCTCTTTCTGCTAGTTCCATCCAGCGCTCAGTTGCAGTATCGATCGCCTCATTCAACTGGGACAACTGTTGGTAGAGTTCTTGCACCTGGGTAACCTTGCCAGCAGGAGCATTATACAGGGTTTTTTCCACCCTCAGCTTTCTGGACTTCCAACTGAGCAATTTTTTCTTCAAGTTGCTCGAACTCCTGCCTTTCCCAGTTAGAAAGTCGGCGGGGTTTGCTATTATTTGCCGGCTTTCTCTCTTTGGCAGTCTTTTTCTCCGGTGCAGCTGACTGCTGCTGCTCATCCTCTTCAGCTTTCTTGAAGTCCAGATAAACCGAGTAATTGCCCGGATACTGACGCAAGTTACCGCCGGTTTCAAAGGCAAAGATCTTGTCTACCACCCGATCGAGGAAATAGCGGTCGTGAGAAACGACGATCGCGCAGCCGTTAAAATCTTCCAGATATTCTTCCAGCACCGCCAAGGTTTGCACGTCGAGATCGTTGGTAGGTTCATCTAAGATTAGCAGATTGGGAGCAGAAAGGAGCACCCGCAGCAGAAAGAGGCGACGTTTTTCCCCGCCGGAAAGCTTGTGGATGGGGAGATATTGCTGATTGCTGGGAAACAGGAAACGCTCTAGCATTTGAGAAGCGCTAATTTGCATGCCATCGGCAGTTTTGACAAATTCTCCTTCTTCCTTGAGATATTCGATCGCCCGCTGATTTTCATCCGCAATTAAACTCTCGGAATGCTGGTCGAAATAGCCGATGTGAATGGTTTTGCCAATCTCGACGACTCCAGCATCGGGCTGCACCCGATCGGCGATCATATCCATTAAGGTGGACTTGCCGACCCCGTTACCGCCGATGATGCCCACCCGGTCTTCCGGCTCGAAGGCATAGCTGAAGTTGTCGATTAAGGTGCGATCGCCATAGGATTTACTGACATTTACCAATTCAATTACTTTCTTGCCAATGCGACGACCGGGGGTAGAAATATCCACCTTACCAAGGTCCTGCTTAAACTCAGTTTCTTGCATCTGTTCGATGCGCTGAATGCGGGCTTTCTGCTTGGTACTGCGGGCTTTCGGTCCTCGCTTGAGCCATTCCAACTCCCGCCGCAGCACGCCCCGATGCTTGCGTTGACTGTTCGCCTCAGCTTCTTCTGCTTGGGCTTTCTTCTCCAAATAGTAGCTATAGTTGCCAGCATAGCTGTAAAAGCCCCCCGATCGATCTCGATAATCCGGTTAGTGACCCGATCGAGAAAGTAGCGATCGTGGGTAATCAGCAGCAGGGCCCCCCGATCGCGATGCAGATAACTCTGCAACCATTCTACAGAGAGGGCATCCAGATGGTTGGTCGGCTCATCCATCAGCAGCAGATCCGGTTCCGATAGCAAAGCAGCAGCTAAGGCAATGCGCTTGCGGTAGCCCCGGAAAGACTGGCGATCGGGGCATCAAAATCGGCAATCCCCAGTTTAGTGAGGATAATTTTCGCCTTCGTCTCCAGTTCCCAGGCCCCGAGGGCCTCCATCCGTTGGGTAACAGCAGACAGACGGGCCAGCAGCTGGCTATCGTCCGCACTGCGGGCGAGTTTGCGAGAAAGTTCCTCATACTCCCGCACCAGAGTCATCTGTTCGCCACTGTCAGCAAAAACTTGCTCCAGCACCGTCCGCTGCTCGTCCAAGTCCGGTTGCTGGGGCAAATAGACCATCCGCACCCCCGAGTTAACCGACAGTTGGCCCCCATCAATGGGCTCTATACCGGCAATCATCTTTAACAGCGTTGACTTACCCGAACCGTTGGTGCCAATTAAACCCACCTTATCCGTAGCATCCAGACTGAAGCTGGCATCTTTGAGAATTTCCTTAATCCCAAAGTCCTTTTTGACCGATCGCAGGGTAACGATGCTCATGGCTATATCTCTCCGGCAGTTGATTGGACCTCTGATTGCATTATCCCTAAAGGGTAGCAGAGGCTAGGACACGCCGGTTGAACGGAGGCTATCTTCAGAAGACTGGTGAAACTCGGAGGTATTTTGCTTCACCGGTTCTATCGGGCTTCACTAGATTTGATCTTTTTCTCATATTTCTCTTTTCCGGACGTGGCGCTCCTTGAGCCTTGGGAGCCGCTTCCGAGTCAACTTGTGATCTACATTACATTTAATTTAATTTACCAAATCTTTACAAACTCTTATGAACTGTTGCAATTAATAAATAAATGTAAAGTTTATGGTTCATAACCCCCGAGAGTTTGAAGCTAGGGAAAGAGCCTCAAGCAATTAATGCCTGGTGACTCTCAAAAGTACGACAAGTTCTAGGACAGATGGCGATCGACTGCTCTTTGTCTGGTCATAGCTTCTGGAAATTTACTGAAACTTGACGGCTGAGTCGTCCATTTGTCTTTGTCCGGAACAATGGGTTTGATTCTGAATCTTAATATAGAGAAGGATACAGAGTCAAAATCAAAACAATAAAGAGATGGCAAACTCCTCAAATTTTCAACTTATGTTTGGGATCGAACAAAACAATCAAAGTAGTCTAAATGAGCCTGGGGACGGTATGAACCCAGCTAAGGGGCGATCGCGCTCTTTCGATTTACTGCACCCCGCGCGGGCATGGCTGGATGCTTGGCAAATTCATGAGGTCTTCACGGCGCGGTTGCTCTCCAGACTGATTCCAGCGCAATGTCCCTTTGAACGAGATATCAAACTGTTTGGACGTACTTTATTCCACATTCCACCCCTGTGTAAGCTCAATCCTCTTTACGAGCAATTGGTCGGTTTGCGGTTTCGCGCCCTCTGCTTTCTAGCCGATGAATGCGGTGAAGATATTCGCTCTTACGTATAATCATGCTATTGCTCCTCACATGATTCCTTTAGCAGATCGTTTCATTAGGTAAGAGTAAATAAGCAGAAGATGATGACAGGACGTAGTACAGCCTGTCATCTGTTGTTATGGCCTATCTACTCAGTTACGCCTTGTTTCCTTGCTTGTCTGATTTCCGACATCCGTTTTTGATATTTTGACGCGATCGCAGTTGCAAACTCGCTCATTTCTCTAGCTTTTTGTTCAGCAGCCAACACCATTTCCAGGATTTCGAGCAGTGTCTTTTCATCTGGTAGTTCTTTCATTGTAATTTATTCTAACCTACCTGCTTTTACTCGTTTTACTCGTTCCCAGGTAGAACCTGGGAACGCACATCCGAGGCGATCGCCTCCCGGGTGGGTGGGAGCCGCTATACTGGTAATCATGTCATCGCTGCGAGCAACTGGAGGCTCTGCCTCCACCGGACGTGACTGGTCACGAGGAGGAACTATAAACCATCGATTTCCTCCGGGTTGACTCCCATATCTACTAACCAATGTCTTCTCATCTGGTAGTTCTTTCATCGTAATTACTCCCAGGGATTCTCAGGGATTGAGCAGCGGATGCGAATGAGTTTTTCAACTTGGCTTTCAATATTATCACCTACAGAGGCAAGGCCACGTTCAATTCCTGCTTCCCGTAAAATTTATTTAAAACTTTCGGTATCAACCCCAGCAATTTCTGCGCCTCGTGCCAGGGAAACCTTTTCCCGTTTGTACAGACCAACCGCCAACCTACTGCGAAGTTCGGGTTTACTCCTGAGCAGCGATCGCATAGCATCTTGGAGTAAGGCTTCTTTATCTTTGTACAGCTCTTCTTCTATTAAAATATCCAACTCCGATAAAACTGTCATTTTTTCTGCCCTCATTTTACTTGACACAGTCACTTGACGATCTACAGGGAATCTTATTCTAACCTACCTGCTTGCCAATCTTCCCCACCTGGAAACTCAGTTAAATGCTCGTCGATGATTGCTGGTAAAGTCTTAGCAGAATGTTCGTAAGTTAATTCCAGTAGCCTCTGAGCAGCCATAATTAGCTGTTTTCGATCCACCAACTCTGATAGTTTAAATGGACTTAACCGCCCATTCAACACTTCTACGCTAGCAGGGCGAATTGCTGCCTCGATCGCCTCTTCCAGCATTTCCTCCCATTCATCTGACTTGATATAGTAGGAAGTTTTATTCTCCTTGAGATTCAAATCTTGAATTTCTCGAATTGAATCGGAAATTGATGCGGCCCAGGAATTAGTCAGTCTTTGCTCGACTTGGTTTTTAATCAGGTGAACCGCCATCCTGATTAAAAATGATTTGATATTGCGGATCGTTCCCTTTTTACTCATCCACTCTAGCTCGTCCACCAACGCCAATGCATCTGTATAACGCCCCTCCATAATACTAGCCCTTAAATCGATTAGCTCTTGAGTCATGATCTTGTCTTCACAGTCTCTTCTGGTGCTTTACCCAATATAGCAAATAACTGACTGACTGTCAAGGGGCGATCGCCTTTTTTTGTATTGGGTGATTTATGTTGTCTAATACAACTCGTTCATCTACCTTTGAATAATCTGACAGGAATTCAACGGAAAATAACGGGAGATCCTAGAATCAGCTTGACTGACAAACACCTGCCGGGAACAGAAAAAGCGCAAAGGGAACTGAACGCAGAGGGTAAAGTGTATCTATTCAACGATCGAGAAACAATGGAGAGAGTAGCAGAGGAGATTAAGTCAAGGGGGGAACAGACTGGCATCAGTGATGAATCGGACAAATATGAACGATATGGACTGTACTTCCCAGAACCTATTGGTTATATACTAAAATATGATGGTAGTCGCATTCCCTTGGGTGCATCTCACTTTCGCACGGGCGAAGCATTCGGATATTCAATCTGTCGTTTGATTTCATGATTTGTTGCCCGAATGCTTCGCCCCTACAGTTATATCTGCAAATATGAGATGCACCCCATTCCCTTAAGCTATGGTGAAATTAAAATTAGAAAAGGAACTGATAAGTACCACGTCATCCCCCGCACCAAACCCAGAACCAGTAACTGAGTGGGAGTTTGCGGAAATCTGGGCAGATCCGATCGTCTCTCCGCCCTATATTCTGATGTTAGTCAAATCTAGCACGGGTAAGTTTTGCATCCATAATCCCGCGCAAAACTATAAAACTGTCTTTTCCAGTTCTGACTATGAATCAGCTCAAATGTGGCTACTTGAAGATGAATATGAACGGGTTACAGGTCAGATATTACCACCAGAATAAGCAATCTACCTCCAGTATCACTTGACATAGCGCGATCTAAAATACTATCACCCATGTCAAGACAGAGCCTAATGCCTTCGTCGCCTTGCAAGTAGACGCAGCAAACCTGTTATCTATTTTAGTAGAAGACTTGAAATCGTTAATTCCGGCTACGACTTCATGTAGGGTGGGGCATTGCCCACCCTACCAGTCTACAGCCTGCGCAGGCAGGCTTCGTTCCTGTAGCCCCACCCTTTAGGGTGGCGGCTACTTAAGAGTCGCCATCACTTCTTTAGCTGCGGCTAAAGTCTTATCGATATCTTCCTCTGTGTGGGCCAGAGAAGTAAACCCGGCCTCAAACTGAGAAGGCGCTAGGTATATCCCCCGTTCTAACATCCCGCGATGGAAGCGCCCAAACTTACTGGTGTCCGACTTTTTGGCATCTTCAAAGTTGTGAACGGGGCCCTTGGTGAAGAATAAGCCAAACATGGCGCTAATGTGACCTCCACAGGCTTCATTACCCGTTTCTTTGGCGATTTCTAGTAACCCATCGATCAGCTTTTTGGTAATCTGATTCAGTTTTACGTAAGTACCCGATTTTTGCAGCAACTCCAGAGTCTTGATGCCAGCGGTCATGGCCAGGGGATTACCCGAAAGCGTTCCCGCCTGGTACATCGGACCTGCTGGTGCCACCATCGACATGATGTCTTTGCGTCCGCCATAGGCCCCTACGGGCAACCCACCGCCGATAATCTTGCCCAAGGTCGTCAGATCGGGTTTGATGCCGAATTTCTCCTGGGCACCGCCGTAAGCGATGCGAAAGCCAGTCATTACTTCGTCAAACACCAGCAAAGCTCCATTCTCTTGGGTAATCAACCGCAAGCCTTCCAGAAAACCAGCATCGGGGCAATAAATCCCGAATTACCCACTACGGGCTCCAAAATTACCCCCGCTATTTGCTCGGGGTTTTCGGCAAATAGGGCTTTCACGGCTTCCAGGTCGTTGTAGGGAGCCGTGAGGGTGTTGGCAGTGGTAGATTTGGGAACGCCGGGGGAATCGGGTAATCCCAAGGTGGCGACCCCAGAACCCGCTTTCACCAGGAACATATCGGCGTGACCGTGATAGCATCCTTCAAACTTAATGATCTTGTCACGATTTGTGAAGGCTCGCATCAAGCGCAGGACAGACATGCAGGCTTCGGTGCCGGAGTTGACAAACCGCACCATTTCTATGCTAGGGACGGCATCTATGACCATTTTCGCTAGCACGTTTTCCAGTTCGCAGGGCGCACCGAAGCTAGTGCCATTTTCTAGCGCCTTGCGCAGGGCCTCGTTCACTTCGGCATTGGCGTGACCGCAAATGGCTGGCCCCCAGGTGCCTACGTAGTCGATGTACTGGTTGCCATCCACATCCCAGATGTAAGCGCCTTTTACCCGTGAGAAGACTATGGGTTTTCCACCTACGGATTTGAAGGCTCGCACTGGCGAACTGACACCCCTGGCATCAGTTTCTGGGCCGCTGCGAAAATCTCTTGTGATTTGGTGGTCTTGAGAGTGGTTGCGATCAAAGTTGTTCTCCTTGGTTGAATGCTCAACTATTGATTTGAGAATAGGCGCTAGATTAGCACAATTGACGCTCCCCCGGCTACAAGCCGGGAGATTCAAGCGGATACTCTCGCGACGGGCTTCAGCCACGTCGCGGGAGCTCCCATATTGGCAACCGCTTTGGTGCCGTCAAAGTCACCCTACCCACTCCACTGAGCTTTAAATTCAGCTTTGTGGCTACTTTTCGCAGGATATTCGCTGCCCCATTGCAATCCGCATTGACCAGCCATCCTTTCGCCGTTCGATAATCCCTCGCTTGATTCGCTTGCCCGACGATTTCCAGCTCTCGGGTTTTTCACCATAGGTGGGCAGGAAATCGTTGTCGGCAAAGCTCGCTTGGGATGTATAGGATTCTTCGGTGTTGAGGGCAAACTTGCCAATTTTGCGACGTCTTTTAAACCATAATTGACGTGCCAAATACGTCCCGCAGTTGAAAAGGGTGTTGGACTCCGTACAGATGTATTTGAGCACTGCCAAGTCACAGTTTGAATATTTTAAGAGGAGTTGTTGACAGCCATACATGGTATCGATACGATTGAGTTATCTACAATTTATCGTAAAATGGGGCAAACATACCGTTTCTTCGTCGCCATGCTGTTCATCTTCTGAATTATCACTTCGTTTTCATTCCCAAACGAAGAAAGCGCGTGCTCGTAGAAGTTGTGGCAACAGGTCTGCGAGCGTTGCGGGCGCGAGGTGGCACGGGAGAGCGAGTGCGAAATTCTAGCCCAGTCCGGTGATGCCAGACATACCTTTGTTTGTGAACGCGCCCCCTAAGCTGTCAGCAGCTTAAGTGATTCGCAGGTTTAAGGGCAGAAGCGATTCGGGTGCTACGAGAGGAGTTTCTGAAATTACCTTGTGGAGGATCTCCTACTTTGTGGGCTCTGCGGGCAACGTTAGCAGCGCAACGATACAAAGGTATATCGCCAATCAGAGATGATGAACTGGCTAAAGCTGGTCGGGTCGGTTTCATCCCCGCTCTAAAGAGACGGGGTTTTCACCTTCCCGTGCTTTTCCTATAAACTATTTTCATCATCCTTTGTCCAGTTTATCCGCCTCACGGGGCCGGATGCCTGTCGGTGGCGGGGCTGCCAATGTTATTCTAAAAAGTCTTAAGAGAATATTACCCAACGCCTTATGTCCCAAGCTGCTAGTACCACCCCCATCCCGATCGAGCAAATTCGCTATAATGAGCAAGGACTGGTGCCCGCTATTATCCAGGACTATCTGGATGGTACGGTGCTGATGATGGCCTGGATGAACCGGGAGTCCCTGGGAAAGACTCTCTCAACTGGCCAAACCTGGTTTTGGAGTCGTTCCCGTGCCGAGTTGTGGCATAAGGGCGCTACTTCCGGACATTGGCAAAATGTGCGATCGCTCCGTTATGATTGTGACAGTGATGCCCTGCTAATAGGTGTAGAGCAAGTGGGGGACATCGCCTGTCACAAGGGCGAACGTAGTTGTTTTCATCAGGTAAGCGGCACGGTTAGGACGCCCCCCGCAGATACCCTCTCTCAAGTCGCTGCTGTCATTCGCTCGCGCCGCGATCGCCCCAAGGAAGATTCCTATACCTGCAAGTTATTCGCAGGTGGAGATAACAAGATTCTCAAAAAGATTGGCGAAGAGTCCGCCGAAGTGGTAATGGCCTGCAAGGATGACGATCGAGAGGCGATCGCATCTGAGGCTGCTGACCTATTTTATCATACTCTGGTAGCCTTAGCACATCACAACGTTGATGTCAAGGATGTCTATCGCAAGTTGCAGGAACGCCGTCGTTAACTATTTGGATTAATATGGACATGAAAATTAATTTTGCGAGCAGATCCTGGAAGTTAGGACTCTTAGTTCATGGAAAGATTAGTGGTCAAATCACAGCCAGTTCTCAACTGGGGGTAGATGGGACGGTGAAAGTTTTTACCTCGAATGTAGACCCCGCAGCGGGTTAATAAAGTTACCAACAGTGCCTGTGAATGTGGAGCAACTGAGAACTTTTGTCAACTCAGTCGGGACAGTTCTTTGTTGCACATTCTCGGGATGATAGCAGCCAATGGGAAATTTTGCAGTCACCTCGCTACAAGGATCCATTCTATTGGGCACCTTTCGTTCTGGTGGGAAATTGGCTGTGAATTTTGTTAGTTGTTAGTTGTTAGTTGCAATTAGCAATTAGTAATTTAAAACTCAAAGGTAGCAATAGTATAGCTAACACTGGTTCCATTATCTCCATCAGTGACACCATCCCCATTCTCATCCCACAACTCGTAGACAAAAAACTGGCATTCTACCTCGATTTTATCTACCCCGGAATTGGCAACATCAAAATATAAATTACCGCTTTTCGTGGCGCATTCAAATTCAGCTTTTTGGCTTTTATGGAGATATTTTTGTCGCAATTTTATGATAATATTTTCGCAATTGGAACCGCTACAATTCCAGGAAGTGGAAAACCTGGCCTCCTCCCCGGGAAAGGGCAAGACGCCTAACCATTGTCCTGTCTTGGATCCATCGGTCCCTGAGGCACTCCAGCAGGCGAAATTGACTCTTTTTCCTTCCCCCGGGCGATCGAATACTGATAATCCTAATATTTGCTTACCCTGGCAGTCTGCTGCGTATTTGCTGACCGTATCCGGAAAGCCCGATCGCACCTGGGTGAAGAGTTCTTCGCAGGACTGGGGCGTACAATCTCCTATAATTGGCATCGGAGGTTGAGTCGTCGGTTGACTTGTACTGTTGCAACCAAAGGTCGCAACCATTGTCGCGATCGCCAAGATTTTCAGTTTCATTTTACTTGATGATTTGTAATTGGGGTAATCCCAATTTATTTGGCATTTTGATGGAGAAAAAAATGCTACCCTCTCGTCCCTCTCGTTACCTGTTAACGGTTTTCTGAGGCTCCTGCCTCCTTGTCAGGAGTGCCTCAAGTATATCATATATTTTAATAAATGGTATCATCAATTCCAAATTTAAAATTGGGGGCCATAAACCTGGTTTCTTAATTAATTGGAGCTTTTGCGATTTTGTAGCAGAAACCCGGTTTCTTGTCAGCTTGACTATCAACTACAAATGAGCCGCACCCCCGTCTAATAGCTAAAGTCGGTTAAAACTGAGATCTTGCACGATTGTCAATTGGTCTCACGGCCCGCAGGGGTTCAAACTAATAGCTAAAGTCGGTTTCAACCGACTAATAAGATGATGAGTAACTAATTGTAGCATTGTTTTGATAAAATGCTATTATAACAAAGCTCTCAGTAGGGTGGGCACCGCCCACCATTACCTTACATTGAACCCGCAAACACTAAAGTGTTTACTACTAACCCGCAAACACTTTAGTGTTTACTACTAACAGTTGAGAACTTTAGGCCAGTTCTCGTTAGCCCGGTCGATGTGACCGGTAATGTCTCCTTCCCAACGTCCCTGTATCCTTCTGTTATAGTTAAGGTACAGTTTGTCATCGACAATTTTCCAGGCGTTGGGATCCGTCCGTGCCGTGTACCCTTGACTGACTGCCCATGCACAGTAACCACCATATTGGGGTGCGTATCGTTCCGGGTTGTTTGCAAACAAATCCCGATTTTCAGCACTGGAAAATTGCCAGGTAGCATTTCCCCAACGGTGGGTAATTTGAGGGCTGCCAGCAACTGCTTGACCTTGTCGGAAATAGGCCACCGGATCCGTGCCCCCGATCGCGATGCCATTTTCTTGGTAAAAGAAGGGGCGACTCCTCTGGGCTAGCATCACCGGAGTAGCAGCATCAGCATTTATATTAGCGCGGTTCCCCAAACCTGTAGTTAGTCCGATACTCAGCATTGAGAGGCCGGCCAGGATGGCCAAGGATTTGATTTTCATGGCATATTTTTCTCTTCGACTATCTACGATTAAAGATAACATAAATGAGTAAAGCCTGAGAAATAGCTGGGCGATCGGTAAAAATTTAATTTTTCTGTAGCAGTCCCTGGAGATACTGTAAAATCAGAATGCCCAGGCCGACGCTGACTGCGGCTGCTAACCAGAAACCATCGGCAATGTAACGGGATCGATCTAAAGCCCAGCCCCCCAAGCTAGGACCGATGAAATACCCGATCGCCCAACATTGAGCGTTGATCGACATGTATATTCCCCGCCGAGATGGAGGAGCTAAGTCGGCGACGAGGGCAGACGCAGATGGCGTATAAGCAGCAGTAGCTAACCCCATGATTGAGAGTGCCAAAATTGCCCAAATTACCCCACCCATCACTCCTGTAACCCAAATTAACCCAAAGCCTACTTCCCATAGCAGTAAAGAAATTCCTAAGGCTTGGGGACGGCTAAAACGATTCAGCCACCGGGCAACGGGTAATTGACACAGGGCGACAAAGACAATATACCAGGCGAACAAACCACTGATGATTTTCGGATCGAATCCGCTGACGAAATTGCTCAGATACAGGGGTAGCGTACTTTGTAATTGAGACAGGTAGGTGGTACACAGGATATTGACTACAAGGAAGATCGTGAGAGGCCGATCGCGCAATGCTATCATCCAACCCTGTAGCCTCTGGTTGCTGTCATGCTTGCTGAAGTCACCTGTTTCCGCGATCGCCCCATACACTATGCCGAAGAAAATCACAAATGAGATGCCATCGATCGCACACAAAACTCGATAATTGTATTCAGCTGCCATCAAGGCCCCTCCCAACACCACTCCCCACGACAAGCCGATATTATCTGCCAGCCGCATAATGGCAAATATATCGTTACGCTGCCCATCGGTTGTCAGATCTGCCACTGCTGCTTCTGTCGCAGGCCAGTAAAGACCAATTCCCAAACCCATCAACAAGTTACCAATTATAAAGATGGGCAAGTTATGGGTGCAGATAAACACCAGATCTGCTAATGCAGAAATTGCCGCCGAAAGCAAAAGCGTGCCTCGCCGTCCCACCAATGGAGAGTCAGCGAAGGTTCCTCCTAAGAAGCGACCGAGCACCCCAGAGATGGCACCGCTACCGATACCTATTCCCACCGCCGTCGCCGATAAACCCAACTGATTCACGAACAGGATGGGGGCGTAGAATATGGTAAATCCATTGCCAATTTGGGATAAGCAGCGACCCGCTGCCAAAATACCGACTTGACCAGAAAAACCTTTCAATGCTTCCAGTCCTTATCCTCAGTGGGTTGGTAATAGGGGCAATTTTCACATGGCCCTTCGGGATTTACTGCACAGCGGATGTAAGCAGAACGGGCATTATAGTGGCAAGTGACATCCCCGATCAGTAGACCTATACCCTCTATATAATGGTGATCCGAGGGGAGCTGAGGTGCTGGCGGTGGCATTTCCGGAATGCTTTGCTGCTCTTCAGCGAGCGATCGCATCATCGGTGGGGTTGGTATTTCCATCGCCGATACCACCTGTTGTTGCTTGGACCCCTCTACTTTATACATCATCCACACGGAAAGTGCAGTAGGGGGCATCAGACCTAGGATAACAACATACAAAATCTGTTCTAACACAGCAGGAGTTTTCTTTTCACTTCCAGAGTTTTTTGTGTCTCGGACTACCTGGGGGGGGGGAGTCCTCTCCCTGTTCGGAGGCGATTTACCTTATACAGGGTCTCTCCGATCATAGCGGAATGCAGGCGAGACTGCCAAGTCCCGTCCCTATACTATTGTCGCGTTTCGTGCCACAATGGTTGACTACGAGGGGGCAATTCTCCTATGAAAGAAATCCAAAAGTGGAATATTTTGCAATCCCGCCTGGTTTTTGACAACCCGTGGTGCCAAGTCAGGCAAGATGAAATCCAGTTACCCAATGGCCAGGTTATCGATGACTATTTTATCGCGATTCGACCCGATGTTGCTCTCGTGCTTCCCATTACCCAGGCCCAAGAAATTGTTTTCGTCCGCCAATACCGACATGGGGTAGGGGAAATTTTGTTAGAGCTTCCCGCTGGTCATTTTTACCCAGAGCGGGAAACCGGTGCATCTGCTGCCGCCAGAGAGCTTCGAGAAGAAACTGGTTATGTCGCCCCGCAACTGATTAAACTGGCCACTCTTTATGATAACCCTGTCAAGGACACAAATCTCATTCATGTCTTTCTGGCTGAAAATGTTGCTAAGTTTTGCGAACAACAACTTGACATAACCGAAGATCTTGAAGTAGTATTAATTCCAGTAGCCGAGGTAATGCAGCGGATATTCAAAGGAGAAATTAGGGTCTCTGGCACGATCGCTGCTATTGTCTTGGGCTTATAATTACTCCTCAAAAAAGGCTAGAAAATGAACGATCTACAAGAGAACGAACTTTACAAGCAACCTCCTGCTGTGCCGACGGTACATCTGAGAGCAGCACCTCTACCGGGCATCGGACTGTTGGCGGTTCACCTGTATTTTGTTGTCTCTTCTGGTGAGAATAGCCAATGGGAAAGGTGGGAAGTCTGGCAATGGCGAAATGCTTTTAGTCAGCCGAAAAATACCAGACAAAAAGCTTGCGGTCATTTACATGTTAATCTGATGGCTCCTTTGAGTGAAATAGGTGGCGGTCCTAGTTTTATGGTGCAAACCTGGGATGGAGTTGCTGCGGAAAAAATTATTGCTACTCTCCACGAGCATGCTGAGAATTATATCTCCCGGAATAGATATTTGCTTTGGCCCGGACCGAACTCCAATAGCTATGTTGCCAGAATTATTAATTATGCGGGAGTTCCTGCTTCTTTGCCCGGGACCGCGATCGGGAAAGATTGGGATGGCATTTTTAACTTTAAGTTTTCACTCGACCCCTTCCGCTTAATTTTCCAGACGCCGCTGATTGGTGTTAAGATTTCCTTAACCGAGGATCTGGAACTAAATCTTTTCGGAGGGACGATCGTGGGGATAAATTTTCGCTTCCAGGAGTTAAAATTTCCTTTGGGCAGAGGTATAATTAAGTTATCCCCTTGAGAGTTAATTGAACTAACGGGCAGGCGATCCGCCCGCCCTACGCTTCTTCTCGGGCAGGCGATCCGCCCGCCCTACGCATCTGACAACTGTTCATTGTTGAGGATACAGTTGGCATCTAGGACAACCATTCCCCGGGTTTGAAAAGCCTGACAGCTATTTATTACTTTAGCTAAAGCTGGGGTTTTTCCCTGTTTCATATTATCGATCGCAGCTTGGGCGGGTGGCAGTTTTATAATCCAGCGTTGTCTCCTAGAAGAGATATATTCTGGTGTTAGGGCTCCAGGATCTAGTAAAATGAAGTCTACTCCATAGGTCTGAATGAATTTTTGGACTTCGGCTAAGTCGGGACTATATTGTGCCTGGATTAAGTCAAGCAGACGCTGGCGAAACTGGCGGTAGTAGCCCAGTTGATAGGGAATGGCATATTCTCTGGCTACTAAAACCGATCGCTGGGTAAAGCTGGGTAGGAGATCGGCTTCTCCCGCGATGGACGCAATTAAGATGTTTTTGGGTTGCTGGCTAAAGAATTGATACAGTTCTGGTAATTTTCCATGTTTATAAGAGGTTTTGGGGAAGTTTTTGACAAAGCTGGGATAGCACATGAGGCTAATACTGACGATCGCCACTGTTACCCATGCTATTATTTGGCGAAGAACAGTTCCCTGCTGGGCCCATCTGAACACTGAGTCCAGGATCAGGGTGAAGGCGATCGCACTTGCTAAAACGATGACAACTCGAAAGCTATAACCGGTGTAGCGACTGGGTAAATGCAGTTTGAACAGCAGGGCGTGGGCAGCACAAAAAAGGGCGATCGAGGCCAGCAGCATTTGCGGTAAAATTTTGATGCCACTCCGCAGCTGCAATGCCTTGGGAAAGCGACTGCTAAAGGCCAGCAGCAAGGGTAAAAATAATCCCACACAGAGGGTAACTGGGGTTAGTATAGCTTTGGGAAACATGCCGCTGCGACCGCCAAATAGGAAAAAATCCCCAGGGTTTTCATGGAAGAAACTACTGCGTCCTTTGGGCCAAAATTCCGGTAAAGTTTTGGCTTCAGCTACGGTGATGACAGGTCCATATTCAGAGGTACTTAAGGCGAAGGGCAATAAGAGCGCGCAGGCGATCCCTAATACAGCAGCACAGAAGAGATAATCCTGCCGTTGTTGAGAAAACCCCCATTTACCATTTTCCCAGTCTAGCAAGCGCAGCACCAGGATAGCGGCACAGAGTAGCAATACTTGAGGGTAGAATAGTCCTAACAGGGCGATCGCCCCTAGGGTAGGCCACAACTTTCCTCGTAATAGATAGTAGAGAAACGCCAGCAGCAGTGGATAGGCAAAAGCCCTGGGAGTTGCCGAAATTATATCATCTTTAAAGCCCATATGTTGGTTGAACAGCAATGTGGCAATAAACCCAGCAGCGGGGATAGGAAAAATCTCCAAACAGAGACCAAAGCAATAACCAGTAACGATTAAACCCAGCACCGGGGCAGCAGTTTATTGAATAATAAGGGATTGATGCCCGCAGCTGCGGCCAGACGATAAAGGCTAGTATATCCTGCTGGGGCCACTGACTGAAAATAATCGGCAATCAAATCATTGGGAAATAACTGCGGGTCCAGAAATCGTACCATCCAAAATACATGTTGTCGCGCATCATCCTGCACTACATACTCGGGCAGGCATGGGAAAGCTTTCCGTAACCCCAACCATGCATAAATGGCGGCAAATATCAAGCTGAGGCAGAACCAAAAGATCATCTGGCCGCGAGAGGTTTTCGCAGTTGGCGTGGTAATTAACTCGTGCAGGCGCGTCAATAACATGGCAATGTACTACAGTAGTGGTATAGACAAGACTCGCATTTAATTGTAAGCTAGGGGAAGCTACAGAGCAATCTCTTTGATTTTACATCTATGAACTGGAAGTGGATCCAGCAAACAAATTGGCGACTCTCGCCCTTACAGTTTGCCATCGTCGTACTCTTGATTCTAGGAGTTTGGTTTCGGTTTGCCAATCTCGACCAGAAGGTTTGCTGGGATGACGAGATCATTAGTTCGTTCCGCATGGCCAGTTACACTCAAGAAGAGGTCGAGCGGCAGCTTTTTAACGGTGAAATCCACAGTCCGGCCTCTTTTCAGCAGCTTCCTCCCGATCGGACTTTATCCGATACCCTGCATTCTTTAGTGGTAGAAGCCCACGCTTTGTTGACTTTTGCTCTTAGCCTCTGTTTTAATCGTCGGCGGGTTATTGCGACTGGTGCAAGATATGAGAACCAAACTATTTTTAACCACACCCATGAACTCCTGGAATTCTCTCCCATATCAACTTTACTGTCGCAGTTATTTGGTAAAATGCGATCGGGGCTAATGTCGAATAAAAATTAACAATTAGCAATTAACAATGAATGACAAATACAATGTCCGGTTTCACTTGCTGTTGCTGCTGGGGTGGATGGCGCTCGCGGCTATTTTACGCTTGACAAATCTAGGAGAAAAACCCCCCTGGACAGATGAATTTTCTACCCTAGTTTTCAGTCTCGGTCGCGGTTTTAGAACAGTGCCCCTGGACCAAGCGATCGCCTCAGATATTCTTTTAGCACCATTAAAACTAAACCCAGTTACTGATGTCGGCGCAGTCGTTCGTCACCTGATGAGTGAAACAAATCATCCCCCAGTATACTTTATGCTCAATCATCTCTGGTTGCAGCTATTTCCTGGAGAATTAGTATCCCTCTGGGGGGCCCGATCGCTGAGTGCCATGCTGGGGATAATTTCCATTCCGGCCATCTTCGGCTTTAGTTGGTTAGCCTTTCGTTCAGTTAAAGTTGGTCACCTAGCAGCAGTATTAATGGCAGTTTCCCCCTATGGCATCTATTTAGCACAAGACGCCCGCCATTATACTCTGGCAATTTTGTTAATTATCGCCTCCCTCAGTTGCCTGATAATTGCCACCAGGGCCGTTAAGTCCCAAAATTGCTGTCCCATTTGGTTAATCTTAACCTGGGTTGGCCTTAACAGCTTGGGTATGGCCGTGCATTACTTCTTTATCCTCGTCATCGCTGCTGAAACTTTGGTCATATTTTACCTGCTAATTAGACATCGAAACTACCCACATTGGGCGCGACTTGGCGCAACTGCTGCGGGAACTGCGATCGGGGTTGTCGTCTGGTTACCCGTGTGGCAGAACATTCCCGGTAGCAAGCTGACAAGATGGATTTATCATAGCCATTCTTTCGGGGATTTTCTCGCACCCTTGGGGAGAATTTTGGCTTGGACAACTACTATGCTGTTCGTGCTGCCCGTGGAAGGACAAACTTTACCTGTTATTATCATCTCGGCATTGGCAATTATATTTTTGCTGTTCTTGACAGTCAGACTTTTTATTAAAGGGATCAAAATTAGTCCCCATGGTTTCCCGATCGCGGTTTTGGGCGGCTTCCTGCTAGGGCGATCGCCCTCATTCTCGGACTCACTTACGGTCTGGGCATTGATTTAACTCTAGTTGCCCGCTACCAATTTGTCTACTTCCCCGCCGCGATCGCCCTCCTCGCCGCTAGCTTTGCCAGCTTTTGGCACCCCCCCACCCATACCCCCACCCATACCCCCACCCATACCTGCGCGGGCTTTTTATCTCAGCGAGGGGTAGCAATAATTTTGCTTGCGGGACTCATAGGGGGGCTGACAGTAGTTACCAACCTCGCCTATCAAAAGCCCGATCGACCGGACCTAGTGGTTGCAGACATTCTGGAAACTAGCAACTTAGAAGTTCCCGTCCTCATTGCCACCGTCCACAAAACCCACGAACAAACTGGAGAAATGATGGGGTTAGCTTGGGAACTCACCCATCTCGATTTTTCGGTCGTTTCCGGGAGCACCCACCCTGTTGTGTCGCATCCTGCGCACAACATGGGTGGGTGCTCCGGAAACGAAAGTCCGCGGACCGATCGTCAAGTACACGCCAGGATTAACTTTCTCTTAGCACACAAAGAGGATGACCCCTAGTTGCGACCCAAACTCTTCAGCAAACCCTGGATAAACTACCCAAACCTTTAGAATTGTGGGTGGTCAATTTCTCCGCTTCTGTCAAGATTAAAGCCCAAGGTTGCATTAAAGACAAAAAATCCATTGCCCGAGTGGCGGGCTATCGATATCGACGTTATCATTGTTCTGCTTCGTAGGACATCGAGTATTCTCATAAACCGGGTTTCTACTGTAGTTATCAACGAGATATCAAGATTGTGACCAGAGAAACCCGGTTTCTTGCTCCCTAGCATCCCGACGCCAGCTTCCCTATCACGCTGTCACCCTATTTAATAGAGACCAAAAAATAAATTTCCGGGGGCATCTGGGTCATCGCTGTGATGGAATTGCCATATCAGTACCATAAATTCCTTTTTGCTTATACCGCTGTCATCATCTAGGTCTAACTTGGGAAAAATTTCCGCCGCTAATTCCATGGCTGCGCCCCCAGCGCAGCGCTATCGGGAATCCGCCAACTCCGATAAAATGTTTTATATTCTTCCAGACTAATGGCCCCTCTCTGTTTGCGCTGCTACCTCTGGGGTTAGATGATTTACTGAAAAGAAAATACCCCCGATGAACCACCCAAAATCTACGGTACCCAAGAGGAGAACCAAACCTGCATGTCGAATCTTGGTACCTTTTTTCTCAGAAATCACCTTAAGCCTTTTTCTACTTTACCGCAGTTGTTTTTGTGAATAAATGTTAACTTTTCGGGCGATCGCCTAACCTGACTTCCCCTGACTAAGTAGCAACTGTTCGGACACCGACAGAATCGTCAGATAAGTCTGACTGGAGTTCATAGGCAATACTTTTAACTGTTGGTTTTGCAGGTCGAGTTCGATCCCTAAAGCCTCCAGGGGAATCACTCCTAATAAAGGATCGCTGCCACCAGGAACTTCCAAACACTCAAAAGTCCCCTCTCGCCCGAGTAGAGAAATAGTGGCATCCCGAAAAATACGGGCTTTACTGAGACCCGTGGCAGTCTTTACATCTACTTCCTTTAGCAGTTCTAGCCCCAATTGAGCGATCGCCTCTGGTGGCAAACAGAGAGTAGTTGCTCCCGTATCCACCAGAACATCGTTAAGATCGATCTTCCGCACATCCCCCGCAGGCATAAAGCCCCGAGATGCGATCGCTTGGTCTGCACGATTAGTGATGACTAGACTTGTGGTTATTTTACCCATTGAGTTTTTGGTTGCTGAGTGCATTATTTTTCTCTATTTTATTCTACTTTTGCCCAGAAGCGCTACTACAGTGTGGTCAAAATTAGTTGATATCCTTCTGAATTGGATTGACTTGCGCTTCACCGAGTTGTCGATCTCATTGCGAGGGGGGACAGTAACTGTGGTATGCTAAACGATCGGACCCCCGAAGCAATCAGAGGCCCAGTGTGCGGTTCAACTTAGCCACCAATTGTGGAGATTGCTAGCCCTTCTGGCGTCGGGCCGCTGCGCTTTTACGAAGTGCGCGTAGCGCTACGGGGGGGGTTACTTCCTCTGGCACAAGCAGATCTCAATAGAACCTCCCCTCGCAATGACATATTAGCATAAATATTCCCCTCTGAATGGTGCAATGCTACAACTTCCCAGTTATCGTTACAAACTGACGATCCGTCCGAACCTGGCACGATCGAGCGATCGCCTAAGGGTGATCTTGGCGACGAATACCAGTCATGTATTTTCCCAAAAAGGGCAAACCCCCGATCGCGGGAATCAGATAGCGGGAAGTACATAATAATCCTAGGGCCGCAGCAGTTGACGCGGTAAAATAAGGTTGATAAAATAGAATCAGGGCCGCATCGCGGGTGCCAACCCCAGCAAAGGTTAAGGGCAGTAATCCTGCTAAAATAGCCAGAGGAGAAAGGGCCAGATTGGCCAAAAAGGGCGTCCAAGCCTTCAGGGCCAGAATAAAAAACCAGATTTGCATTAAATGTCCGAACCAGAGTAAAATAGAAGTGAAGGAAATTAGGGCCAACTGGAGGCGATCGCGCCAAAAGTAACCGTGCATCTCCTCCCAGGCAGTTCGTAAAGTTGCTAACTTAGACCGCATTTTGCCGGGCGCAACCTTAGAGGCCAGGGAAAAGAACAGTTGGGCAAACTTTTCCGAGGCCAGCAGCAGCGTACAAAAAGCCAGTCCGCTAGCAACGCTGACCGTCATCACCCCAAATAACCAATCTTTGCGAGGATACAATGTCAACCCAAAGGCACACCACAAGAGCAGCGAGGACATGTCGCAGGCTTTTTCAAACACCACCAAAGACAAGGATAAAGAACCGCTCAAATTTCCCCGTTCTCGGATAAAATAGGCTTTAGCAATATCTCCCATCTTGGATGGTAAGATCATATTTAAGCTGCTAGCAGCCAGAATCAGCCGATTGGCTTCGGCAAAACCCAAGTTAGCTTGAGACGGTGTCAATTGTTGCAGTCGCCAGGATGTGAGCATAGTTAGGGGAATTACCATACTCAGACTGACCGCCATCGAAGGGCGATCGCAGTCCCGAAAGACTTGCAGGAGTGCCTGAAAATCTATCTTCCAGTAGATTAATGCCAGAATGAGTAAGCTAACAGCTAGAGAAATCAGTCGTTTCATATCGGGTCGGCCAGATATAGGCTAGTGCGGTAGAATAAATAGACAAAACCCCGTGCATCGACCCAGTCCGCCGTTCGTAGTAAACACTAAAGTGTTTACCCATCACCGTTCGTAGTAAACACTAAAGTGTTTACCCATCGCCGTTCGTAGTAAACACTTTAGTGTTTACCCATCGCGCAGGACCGGCTGCCAGTCCTACGCGCTCCCGGGGGACACAGAATCTCTGGGAGGTGAGTCCCTTCCTTCGATGTCTCCCGGGAGTTCGATGTCCCCGGGGTCGAGGTATTTCCTGGGAGCGCTATTCACACTACCCAGGAGATACCTCGCGCTAATCGCACTACCCCGGGGACATCGTAATCGCACGTTCCCAGGCAGAGCCGTGGGAACGAGGGGGAGACATCGCCGTCCCATCCCGGAATTCTACCAATGGATGGGGTGCTGCGGCTGTTCTCATCGCCTCATTTAGCTCGCGCAGCAGGTACCCCCCGTGAGGCCAACAAACGGGAGGCGCTCTCCGTACCGGCACCGAGAGCGGCTGCTACCGGTTGGTCCAACCCCTGCAAGATCCTGCCTATGGCCCCTGCTGGGTAACTGGGTCTGTACTTGACATAATCCCCCGCCCGATGGGAGAATCGATCCAATGGATTCATCTGATGTAGGGCCCCCATCTGATTTTCTTTCACATGTCCGATCGCATCTGGTGCCTGTTCATTTTAGATCCAATCTGTTAATAGTTAAATCACAAATTACAACTGACAATGGAAAACACAAGCATAAATCTCCAAGCATTTGATTTGAGTAAATTAGAGCAAGAATACATTCACCTCTATGATTACATTCAACCTCACGGCGTCCTGTTAGCATTAGCAGAACCCCAGCTCAAAATCTTACAAGCGAGCAACAATACCTCTAGCTTATTCGACGTTTCCCCCCAAGAAATGCTGCAAAAGCCCTTGCGAAAATTCATCTCCAAATCTCAGATGGCAAAAATAACCAAAGTGATCAAACATAATGAATGTTTAAAATCTATCAATTTGAGATTCAAAAAAGCAGATAAATACTTATTAATCAATGGCATACTTCATCGAAATAATGATAATGTTTTGATTCTGGAATTAGAACCAGCATATTCTCAGAATGATATCAACTTTTGAGAATTTTATCATTTAGTTAAAGCCTCGGCTCTCAAGCTGCGAAAAACATCAAAATTTTCGGACATGAGTCAAATCATTGTCCAAGAAATCAGAAAAATAACTAGATTTGACCGGGTGATGCTATATAAATTCGATCGGGATTGGCACGGTCATGTAATCGCCGAAGATAAACGAGCAGACCTTGAACCATTATTAGGCTTGCATTACCCAGCAGCAGATACTCAACCCTGTAGAAAACTATTTGGCTTAAAGTGGGTCAGGTTAATTCCGGATATCAATGGTCAATCTGTAAAAATTATTCCCGAAACTAATCCTGTTAGCAACAGTCCGCTGGATTTGACCTTCTCCGTCCTCAGAGGTGTCTCTCCCTGTCATAGAGAGTACCTGCAAAATATGGGGGTTAGCGCTACAATGGTGATCTCTTTAACTAAAGAACAGCAACTCTGGGGACTGATATCTTGCCATCATTATTCCCCCAAGCATGTGGATTATGAAGTGCGGGAAGCTTGTGAATTCCATGGCTGCGCCACGCTGCGCGATCGGACAAGTGATATCTGTAGAACTGACAGTCAAGGAAGAGGATGAAAACTATGAATATCGCGTAGAATTGAAAGACATTCAAGGGAAACTGGTAGAATATATGTCTACCGCAGAAAATTTCATTGATGGGTTAGTTAAGCATCAACCGAATTTACTCGATCTGGTTAGTGCTCGAGGAGCAGTCGTGTGGTGGGGTGCCGATTGCACTACAGTCGGTGAAATTCCGGAAGCAGCAGACCTGAAGGGATTAATTGCCTGGCTAGAGCAGCAGATTGACGAAAAAGTTTTTTATACAGATGAGCTGCCTCGCATTTATCCGGCAGCAGAAAAGTATAAAGATATAGCTAGTGGGTTACTGGCGATTGCGATCGCAGAGCAGAATTATATTTTGTGGTTTCGACCGGAATATATTCAAACCGTCAATTGGGCCGGAGACCCCAATCAACCCATTGTCAAAACCATCTCCGACCAACGAACTGTGCGTCTGACTCCTCGAGGGTCATTTGAGGAATGGAAAGAAATCGTGCGCTGCAAGTCCTTACCCTGGAAGCCCTGTGAAATTGAGGCGGCAGGGGAACTGAGGAATGCAATTATTAACATCGTCCTGCGTCAAGCCGACGAACTAGCCTCATTAGCGCGGGAACTAGAACGTTCCAATGCCGAATTAGAAAAGTTTGCCTATGTCGCCTCCCATGACTTACAAGAACCGCTGAATCTGGTGTCCAGCTACGTGCAGCTGTTGGAGATGCGCTATATAGACCAACTCGACCAAGACGCCAAGGAGTTCATCGACTTTGCCGTTGAGGGAGTTACCCACATGCAAACACTGATTGATGACTTGTTAGCTTACTCGCGGGTAGGGACCAGAGGCAAGGAGTTTGTGCCCACTGCGGTTGAGACAGCATTAGATCGCGCCCTCACTAATTTGCAGATCCGGATCGCTGAAAGTGGGGCAGTCATTACCACCGATCCCTTGCCCACACTCAATGGTGATAGCACCCAACTGATCCAACTGTTCCAGAACCTGATCGGCAACGCCATCAAGTTCGGCAGGGACCAACCTCCGCAAATTCACTTAGGAGCAAAACAGCAAGATGGTGAGTGGCTATTCTCTGTCCGGGATAATGGCATTGGTATAGATCCTCAGTTCGCCGATCGCATCTTCATCATTTTTCAGCGCCTGCAACCGCGAGACGAGTATCCCGGCACTGGCATCGGTCTGGCCATCTGCAAGAAAATAGTCGATCGCCACGGCGGGCGCATCTGGGTAGAATCAGAACTGGGACAGGGGGCCACCTTCTACTTCACGCTTCCAGTCCGGGAGCAATTGTGATAAGATGTTAAGTATGGTAAAGTATTGTTACAAATATCCTTTTAATCCCGAATTTAACATCCAGCCTACGGTAAACATGCAAACAGTCACAATCAACCGCAAAATCCTGGTAGTGGAGGACAACCCTGCCCAGATCCGCTTAATTCAAGAAGCCTTGAAACAGAGTTCGGCCCCCCACGAGATAACTGCGGTCAACGATGGCGTAGAAGCAATGGCCTATCTGCGCCAGGAAGAACCCTACAGTGGGGCATGGCGTCCAGACATCATCCTGCTAGACTTGAATTTACCCAGAAAGAATGGTAAAGAGGTACTCGCAGAATTAAAAACAGACCCGCAGTTGAAACGTATTCCCGTGTTGGTAATGACAACTTCTAGACACGCAGAAGACATTGCCATCAGCTACGACATGCATGCCAATTGCTACATTAACAAATCAAGAAACTTGAAGCATTTATTGACAATAGTCAGAAGAATTGAAGAGTTTTGGCTGGACACCGTCACTCTGCCGGAGTAGTTGCGCAAACAGGGCAACTGTTTACATTGAAATGAGAAAGATAATTTTATGCAGGATAAATCGATAGAGCTATTATTAGTCGAGGACAACGCTGCCGAAGCTAGACTACTGCAAGAGTATTTAAGGGCAGTCACGTCCAAGCAGTTTAGTCTGGTGCATGTCGAGGACTTGGCCGCAGCGTGCGATCGCCTGTCGTCCGAAAGCTTCGATCTCATCTTGTTGGATCTGACCCTGCCAGACAGCAAAGGGTTGGAGACTCTAGAAGCGATGATAGGTAAAGCCCCGAGCTTACCCATTGTCGTGCTTACGAACACCGACGATGAGGAACTAGCGGTTGAGTTGGTGCGGCGGGGGCCCAGGATTATCTGGTGAAGCGGCAGGTGAATAGGGAACTGCTGGTTCGTTCTGTCTGCTATGCGATCGAGCGCAAGCAGGCAGCAGAAGCATTGCGCAAAGCCAACGATGAATTAGAGATTAGGATAGCAGAAAGAACGACCCAGTTGGCAAAAACCAATGAAGAACTGAAAGCTGCCAACAAAGCCAAAAGCGAATTCTTCACCAACATATCTCACGAACTCCGCACCCCTCTCAACAGCATTTTAGGCTTTGCTCAAGTTCTGCAACGGGCCGACAACTTGATACCCGAGCACAAAGAAAGCATCGACATAATTTACCAGTCTGGAAATCACCTACTGACCATGATTAACGACATCGTAAACCTCTCGAAAATAGAAGCCGGTAAAATGCATCTGGGTCCGCAATATTTGCCATTGCCTGAGTTTCTGAAAACGGTGGTAGAAATCTTGCGTATCAAAGCAGAACAAAAGGGAATTTCCTTAACTTATCAACCTACCTCTTCACTACCCGCTGTCATCCATGCAGATGAAAAACGCTTACGACAAGTGCTGATTAACTTGCTGGGTAATGCCATTAAATTTACTGAAAAGGGCGGCGTGACTTTTAAGGTAGCAATGTTGCATGTCAAAGAGTCATCGGCATACCCAGAAGCCTCCATTAGATTTGAGATCGCAGACACTGGTATTGGCATAGCGCCAGAGCAATTGGAAAAGATATTTTTGCCCTTTGAGCAGGCGGGGAACTCTCGGAACAAAGCTGAGGGAATTGGGTTAGGATTAGCAATTAGCCAAAAAATTGTCCAGATGATGGGTAGTATCTTACAGGTGCAGAGTCAGCTTGGGGAGGGAAGCGTCTTTTGGATGGATTTGGATTTGCAGGTAGTCACTGGCATACCCCGGTCTCATCCATCCCTTCCCGACTCCGAATAAAAGATAGAACTGGATGAATCCTTTGGTCAACAGTACCCCTTGCGCATTCTGCTGGTGGGAGATGCTCGCATTAACCAGAGGGTAGTGCTGATGATGTTCGAGAAGTTGGGGTATAACGCCCAACGGGAACCCCAGACCCTATTAAAGAGCCGCGACGGCAAAGAATTTCCGATCACGCATTCAGCAGCCCCGATTTATCTTACCAATGGTCAGATGAGGGGTACAGTCCTAGTAGCCCGGGATATGACTCACGCTTATGAACTCGCCCGGGAATTATTTTGGCAGGCCAGTCATGACCCCCTGACGGGTTTGGCAAACCGACGGGAATTCGAGCGCTGTTTGCAAGAAGCTGTCACAGATGCTAAATCTAGAAATCAACATCATGCCCTCTGCTATTTGGATTTAGATCAATTCAAGATTGTCAACAATACCTGCGGTCATGCCGCTGGCGATCGGCTGTTGCGCCAGGTGACGGCCCTGTTGCAAAGCAGGGTACGCAAAACGGACATCCTCGCCCGTCTGGGGGGCGATGAATTTGGCCTGCTGCTGTCCCAATGCTCCCTGGAAGAGGGACGGACGGTGGCAACTCAGCTGTTGGATAGTATTGCGGCTTTCCGGTTTGTGTGGGAGACCCAAACTTTTACCATTGGGGTCAGCATAGGGGTGGTAGCCATTGATGCCAAGGTGCCCAGTTGTGCTGTGGTATTAAGTGCGGCGGATACGGCGATGTATGCGGCTAAGGATGGAGGTCGCAACCGGGTACATGTCTACCAAACGGACGATCTGGATTTGGCACAGCGGTGCGGAGACATGCAATGGGTGTCGCGGATCGTCCAAGCTCTGGAGGAAAATCGGTTCTGCTTGTACTCTCAAGTAATTGCTCCGATCCAGGCAGATACTGGCTATCATCATGAACTGTTGCTGAGGATGTACGATACCGACGGTCAGCTAGTGCCGCCGATGGCGTTTATCCCGGCGGCAGAACGCTACAATCTCATGCCAGCGATCGACAGGTGGGTAGTGCGGACTCTGTTTACCCATTTGTCCTTAACTAAGAACAAAGGAAAACATCTCTATGCTGTAAACCTTTCGGGAGTGAGTCTGAACTCCGACCAGTTTTTGGGATTTCTCACCGAGCAGTTTGCACTCTATCAGATCGATCCCCAGCAGATATGCTTTGAGATTACGGAAACCTCTGCCATTACTAACCTGAACAAAGCTGCTCAGTTAATGAGGACATTGAAGGAACTTGGTTGTTGCTTTGCCTTGGATGATTTCGGCAGTGGCATGTCCTCTCTAGCTTATCTAAAAAACCTGTCTGTGGATTACCTGAAGATCGATCGGCACAATGTCCGCGAACATTGTCTCCGATCCGATTAATGCTGCCATGATCGAAGCAATTAATCGGATCGGGCATATAATGGGTCTGCAAACCATTGCTGAGGGGGTGGAAAATGAAGCTACCCTGGAAAAACTCAGATCCCTGGGAGTTGATTATGCCCAGGGTTACTCAATTGCTAAACCCCGCCCCTTGCCTTGTAAGTTAAATAATGTGGTGCCTGGGTATCCCCTCGCTTGTCCTATCCCCTTAAAGGTGGCGGTCTAATTTTAGGGGTTGATGGGGGGCAAGTTTTTTCACTTCCTCTGTCAAGTCTAGCCAAGGCTGTAATTGTCCCAGTTGGAAGGTGCGACTCATTACTACATATATGGATGTCTGGTCGCCACCTATACCTGCTGCCTGCACGGGCTGCCACGATCTGGTTTGCAATTCATCTGTTACATGCCACTGGTAATTTTTCCATCGCAACCGCCGAGAGAAATAGAAGGGTGCATCTTGTTTGCCTGTAATGAGCATTTTTTGCAGGAGTTTGCGAATTAAGTTGGGAAAGAACCGTCCGAATGTTAACATTACTACCCGCAGGATTAATAAGTTGACTGGGGTCATCTGCTTTTGTTTGGCCCACCCTAGTTGACCCATAATGATGATTTCCTTGGCACTTACTTGCACGTCGTAGTTATCGATCAGGTGACCGACGGCATTCTTTAGTTTACCTCCCGATCGCACTTGCAGGGAGAACTGGGTATCTGAAGCCACCAGTTTTTGGTCGCGAAACAGTTTGAACGCGCCGCCTTTATTCAGGGCGATATAGAGTTCCACATTTTCACGCCTGTCAATCAGTATTTGGGCGGACTTGAGCCATATTCTGCCGGACTTGTGCGGGACTGCTAGGGGGATGCGATCGACAAAATCTCGCCAGGTCAGGAGATAATTCCAGGTATGATGTCCGATGATATGGTCGTCAGCATAGCATGGTGCCAAACCTTGGCTGAGTCCCTGCAGGAAACAATCATTAATGCGTAAAGCCCCTGGCAGCCATTGCCCGATCAATTCAAAGCCGTGGGGGAAGAAATTATAGGTGTTGCGACTGGTATACTCGCCGCCGTAGGAACCGTCGGGATGCAGGAAATGGGCTGCTAGTTCTACTGCTTTCTTGAGGGCTTCTTTGAGTCGGTTATTATCTGGTTGGAGTTGGTAAATTCTTGCTAAACATGATATAGTCAGAGTATGATAGCCTGGGTCGCAGCCTTCGTATTCGGGAAACCAACCTTCTTCATGTTGCCAATCTAACACTTGTTCTAAGCGTAGGGCTTTGGCTCTGTCCCAGCGGGGAGTACATAACATCTGACTGAGTAATTCCAGACAGAGGACTATGAGGGCTTGGTGATTGGTCAGGCGTCCGCTTTCCTGGTGATGGGCCAGCCAAGATGCGCGCAGTTCAAAGAATCTGAGAATTTCTGGGTTGTCTAATCCTAAGATAGAGTAACTTTCGATACATGCTAGCAGGGAAAAAGCGGCTGCACCACTGGCCCGTTCAAAGGGAAAATAATCGTCGCAGGAACCGTCTTTATGGGCGGTTTTGGCGGCAAAGATAATTCCTGCTTCTACCCAATCTCGGATGGCGGCTTGCTGGTAAAATGGATTGTTGCTAATGTTGGTGTAGTAGGCGAGGGCGAGGGGATACAGGAACTCTTGGGCCATCCCGCTGGGAAAGTCGATAATCTTGTATTGCCAAAAGTTGCGATCGCAGCATCCGTAGGTGGGACTGTGGGGGTTGCGATCGCACAAAGTCAGGATTTTAGGAATTTGCGCTAGGGCCTCTTTGGCAAATAGGTCTCTGTTCATGTTGTAAATTGAGAATTGCGAATTGTTGATTTTCTCGCTTCGTTGTCATCCCGCCGGGGGTTCGCTTCGTTGTCATCCCGCCTCTGGTTCAAACCAGAGGCTAATAGCTAAAGTCGGTTAAAACCGACTAATAGCATAATGTTAAACTAATTGAGCATTTTTTTGAGAACATGGTATAACCTGTAGGAGTTTATATCATATTCGATTAGTCTCATGGCCCGGGCCATGAGGCTAATCGAGATGCGTCCTGGGGTTTTCTCTCCATCGTCATTATAGCTTCTTTACCAGTTACGATCGAGTGATTTTCAACCAGGTTTTCTGGAATAATCTCCACGGACGCTGGTTTGAAAGTTCTTCGGCCCTTTCTACTAATGTTCACAATAACTCATTCCCAGATGTTGGTTATCGCCGCTTGGGACAACATTTTACTCCGGCTTTGCTGCTGTGGCTACCTATCTATGCCCTGTTTCCTTCCCCGGCGACTCTGTTGGCGATTCAGGTGACGCTGATTGCGGCGGCTAGTCTGCTACTCTATGTTTTGGCCAGAGTTTATCTCTCCTCGACTGGCTTTGACGATCGCGGCTAGTTATTACTGTGGCAATGCGGTAGTCGGACTGGCCTTTTCTAATTTTAACGACCTGTGTCAGATGCCGCTATTTATCTTTGGGTTGCTGGCAGTTGCTACTTTGGCGATTCGGGAAGATAGCGGCGTGGTATTGTTTGGGGTGGGAGTCTATATGGTGGGCAGTCGCAGGTTTCCTGGGGCGGGGTTGGCGCTATGTACTCTCAGCTTTGGCTATATGCTGTTAGTAACCAATGTGCTGATGGCACTGTTTTCTGAGGATGTCTCCCGCCAAATGAAGCTTCGACTCTGGAGATTCTCTGGGGCACGATCTCTCAACCTCATAAGGTGATTATAGCACTATTCTCTGGGCAAGACTCTGAATTTATTGGCCGGACAATGGTTGCCTTTGGCTTTTGTTCCGGCGGTTTCTCCGGCATCCTGGGCGATCGGGGGTTTTCCGATGCTGCAACTGATGCTGCAAGATGGGAGTTTTGCTCTGCGCTTTGGCGTTATGCTATTACTTTTGAGGCAAATCGATCGAGACCTTAGATAGGAGGAGAGAGTAACTGTCTAACTTACGTATATTTAAGGAATGCGGGATGGCAGCGAGTAATTTCACGTCATTAGCTATCTATCTATTTCAACAAGACGACGCAGCAAAACAATCAGCCATTGTTGGCTGACAATTAACCATTGCTGACTTACCCTAAGCCAATGTAAAATTACTCTAATTTAATGTAAAATTACATTAAATTAATGTAATTTTACATTAATTTAATGTAAAATTACTAGATAGCATAACATTAAAGAATGGCTTGTCACAAAAAATTAGTCGTATTCGGTGAGAGTCTCTAGCTGGCTGACAATAAGCTATTGTCAAGGGGTGTGGTCTGGCTCCCCACTCCCCACTCCCCCCCGAAGGGAGAAGGGAGAAGGGAGAGCCGTTGGAGGCGGGGGATGGCAACAGGCTGCTTTCTGACGGTACGTTCAACTATGAATACGATAATGAAGGGAATTTAATCCGTCGGACTGAGATTGCTACCGGTGTGGTGCGGGAGTTGGAGTGGGATTATCGTAACCGGTTGGTTGCTGTAATAGATAAGGATGCAGCGGGTAACGAGACGCAGCGGGTTGAGTACACCTATGATGGTCTCGATCGCCGTATTGCCAAGGCGGTAGACAGCAACCCCCAGGATGCAGTTAATGCCCTAGTTACTCACTTTGTTTATGACGGGTCTGATGTACGCCTAGAGTTTGTCGATGACGATGGTGCAGCGGGTGCCAATGAACCAGTTTTGGATATCCGTTACCTCCACGGTCCTGCAGGAGCACAAGCTGGAACACTGACAGCCGCAGAGTGGGCAGTTCTAATAGGGATTGGTGTAATAGGGGTAATAGGGATTGGAGTTCTCATACTAATACCCGGACCACAGCCTATATAGCGGTTTCACCCTCGTGAGGTACGACATTCACGGATAGCTGTACCTCACCAGGGTGAAATCCACTATAAAGGTTGGGTTAGCTTTTTGCTCTAGTTTAGAGGAAAAGTTGCCAATTTAATCACCGCGTGCGGATATTGCAGCATCGCACTCACATCAACCTCACATCAACCTCAGATGTGCGCTTGGAAGATGGGCGCTGGGGAAAGAGGCGAAGCGGGTGTGTGCGGGCGATCGCGTTCCGGAGGGCGATCGGGGGCGGGCGATCGGGAAAGGGGCGATCGGGGAAAGGGGCGATCGCATCAAAAAATCAGGTAAAATAGAATACCGGTTGTAGCGGTACGGCATACCAGAGGTTTCAGTGGAGATGAAAATATCACGCTCTGCCGTACACCGGTCCCATGCGATCGGGGGGCGGGCGTAAGGGGTGGGCGATCGGGGGGCGATCGGGCCGTTGTGGTTGTCGGTTACGACCAGTTGAAGAGACTTTTCCCACCGTTGGTTCGTGGAAATTCCGCGCTCGTCTCCTACTGCATTCTAGACTTCCCGAATGTTGTCTGTCAAGGGCCACTCTTTAGAGTATAACAGAGAGGAGCGCTTACCTGTTGCCGGGAAGTTTGCTATAATCAGGAGAAAGTCTAGCTATTGAACAGCACGATCGGGAGATCGCCAATCGTTTTCATGTAGTATAAGGAAAAAATCACCATGCAGATCGCGATCGAACTTCCCTCGGACATAGTAACGCAACTAGAATCGGTAAACATTTCCCGCCGAATTTTAGAACTCATCGCAGCCGACCGCTATCGCCAAGGTCATATTGGAGCTGCCGAAGTCCGGCGAATGCTCAATTTTTCTTCTCGTTGGGAAACCTACGAATTTCTTAAGCGAGAAAAAGCCTACTTGCCATATACTGAAGAGGATTTAGAGCAAGATTCCCAAGCGATTAGCAACCTTTTAGCCACGGAATGATTATTGTATCCAACACTTCCCCTATCAACCACTTGATTCTGATTGGGAACATCCACTTGTTGCCAGAACTGTATGGCTGCGCCACGCTGCGCGATCGGACAAATCACTATTCCTCAGACAGTAATGAGCGAACTATCTGCCCCGGAAGCCCCAAACCTCGTCCGAACCTGGATCGGGACTCCACCTGATTGGCTCAAAATACAGTCTGTCAGTCACCCAAGAGATGCGATCGTTAATTTGCTCGAACAAGAGAGAACGTACACAATCCTGCTAGCCGATCGCGCACTGCGTAGCGTAGGGTTCCCGGAGCGTGCAGCCATAGAACTCCATGCTGACTTGCTTCTACTAGACGACATGAAAGCCCGGCGCATTGCAACAGACAGAGGCTTGGTTATTACAGGTATCATCGGAATTCTCGATCGGGCAGCAACTATGAAGCTGATCGACCTACCGGCTGCCGTTCAAAGCCTTCAAAACACATCTTTTTGGGCATCTGAGCGTTTGTTTGAAAGGTTGTTAGATAAACACGCCTAAACCCGCATTCCCCTCCCCCAACTGTTACAGGAGAAAAATTCCAGGCGATCGCGTTCCGGAGGGCGATCGGGCGATCGGGGGGGGACTTGTTGCAAATCCCAATCATCAGCTATAATAAATATAGATCGGAGCTAGAGGACAAAAAATGTATCAGGTCACAGCAGAATACGCAAAAAACAACTTCGATGAAGTGATTAACCGTGCCAGTACTGAGGCAAGGGGTATTGTCATCGTTCAGGAAAATAAAAGTTTCATCTTGATTAGCCAAGAGGAGTTAGATGCTTGGATGGAAACATCTGAGTTACTCCAAGATCCTAATTTATTATCGGATATAGAATTAGCTCGCGAGCAGTATAAAAAGGGAGAAACATTGACAAGGAGCAAGTATTTGAATAAAATCATGACAGATTATCAAATTTTGTTCTCTAAGAAAGCTAAGAAAGATATAGAGCAACTGACAGGGCAACAAAAAGCAAAATTACAGGAAATTTTGCTGCAAGTTATCGCGACTACCCCTTACGCTGGGAAGCAATTGAAAGGACAATTGACTGGTTTATATTCCTATAGACTAACCCGGAAAGACCGGATAGTCTATGAAATCATTGAAGATGATAAAGTAGTTTTTGTCATCAGAGCTAGAAGCCATTATGGAGAATAAAGTTGAGGGGCGATCGGGCTCCCCAAAAATCAGGCAGAAAAAATACGGGTAGTAGGGGCACGGCATCAGAAAAGTTTCGGTAAAAGATGAAAATGTCAAATAGCCGTACACCGGTCCCATGCGATCGGGGGCGGGCGATCGGGGGGCGATCGGGGGGCGATCGGGGGGGGCATAAGGGTAGCAGGAAAACTGTTTGATAATGAAATAAGGAGTCTGAGTAAAGAACTATGCTAAAGACTGAGATAGCTACAAGTGCCATAGACGAGTTAGAATGGCACGAGGCAAACCTTCTGGTTGCAGCGAGAGATAAGGATGCCGTAAGTGAGGTATTACCAATTGCAGGTGGAACTTCATTAGCTGAACGGACTTTACCAAATGGCGATATTATTAGCGCTTGCCTTATAGGTGTTGCAGCAATTGGAGGTTGGATTTTATTTAGCAAGTCAAGACAAAAGGGAAGTAATTTTGTTACCGAGTCAGTTAAAGAAGAAGCGCAGTTTCTGAACGGGAAGAGAAATAATTGCGGAAAGATTGAGTCAAGAAAAAGCAAAACCTAAAGATGAACGGGATGGAGAACTGATTAAAGCAATGCAACAAGCAGAGAAATTTTTAGGTTGTCGGAACAAACAAAAAAGAGTTAATAGAGACTATAGTAGTTAGCTATTCATAATAGCTACAGAGAAATAGGAGGTGGAAAATGGTATGGTATGCAGCACACGCAATAATGTATGTCAAATTCAAGGAGGGAGAGCAAGATAAATATCCAGTTTGGGAAAATGTGATTTTAATCAAAGGAAGTTCAGATGAAGAAGCATTTGAACGAGCGAAAAATCGGGCCAAAGAAGATGAAATAAATTCTGATGATTTTAAGTGGGAAGACCGCCCAGCAAGTTTAACATATGGGGGTATTAGAAAATTAATTACCTGCTCAGATCCAGATGAGAACCCTGATGATGGTACAGAAATTACTTATTCCCAGATAGAGGTTGATAGTGAAGAGTCTTTGTTCAGATTGATAGAAGGTGAACCCGTTGGCGTGAAATACTCCGAATAGTCATGCTGGGCGTGCTGCTGCTTCGCCACGGCCTACACGCGATCGGGGAGGCGATCGGGGATGCGATCTCTCATAAACAGCCGGTGTACGGCGACAGGAAAATTTGCAATCAACCGACAATTTGCTGATGCCGTACCGCTACCGGTGTCTTACAGGGTGTAAGGGCCCAAAAGGGGCGATCGGGGGCGATCGGGTGAGCCAAAAATCAGGTAGAATAGAATACCGGTTGTAGTGGTACGGCATCCCTCGAAGTTATGGCTGCGCTCCCGTGAGGGATACGGTGACGATGAAAATGTCAAATAGGCAGTATACCGGTCCCATGCGATCGGGCTTTCATGGGGATGCGATCGGGCTTTCATGGGGATGCGATCTCTCATAAACAGCCGGTGTACGACGACAGGAAAATTTGCAATCAACCGACAATTTTCTGATGCCGTACATCTACCGGTGTCTTACAGGGTGTAAGGGCCCAAAAGGGGCGATCGGGGGTCCCATGCGATCGGGGGGGCGGGCGTAAAGGTGGGCGATCGGGGAGGGGGGTGGGGGCGATCGGGCAATCAATCGCTCCTATTGCCAAACTACGTTATAATTGTATTATGAAGAGTGAGGACTCTTGCCATGGCGATCGCGACAGTAACGAACAAAGGAGAAATTACCATCCTCAAGAGATTCGGGAGTACCTCAAACTGTCAGATGGCAGTAAGATTAATTTTGTCATAGACCGTGACGGACAAGTAAAAATAATTCCGCTGAACGTCCCCGTCGAAAGTTTATCTGGAATTCTGCACCGTCCTGGTATTCAGAAAGCAACAATAGAGGAAATGGAAGCGGCAATAATGGAGGCGCAAGTGATTGGACTTGATACCAACATTCTCATTCGCTACTTCACCCGGGATGATGAAGAACAGTGTCAACAAGCTACTGAATTAATTCAAGCAGGCGAAAAGTGCTTTATCACTAATATAGTGCTTTGCGAGATGGTTTGGGTGCTTAAAGGAGAACCTTACAAGTTTAGTAAAGGAGATATACTCGAAACTATAGAAGCAATGTTGCACAGTCCCACTTTTGAATTTGAAAATACTTCTGCTGTATATCAAGCATTACAGCGCACGAGAGAGGGACGCGCTGATTTTTCAGATTATATGATAGAGGCGATCTCCCGTCAGTATGGTTGCCTCCAAACAGCAAGTTTTGATAAAAAGTTAAGAGGAGAAGACGGTTTTCGTTGTCTCTAATGAAAACAATTGGCATTGAACCGATCGCCTCCTGAACGGGAATTATCTGAAGGGGGCGATCGGGTGAGCCAAAAATCAGGTAGAATAGAATACCGGTTGTAGCGGTACGGCATCCCTCGAAGTTATGGCTGCGCTCCCGTGAGGGATACGGTGACGATGAAAATGTCAAATAGGCAGTACACCGGTCCCATGCGATCGGGGGGCGGGCGTAAGGGGGGGCGATCGGGGTGGGGGTGGGTGGGGGCGATCGGGCGGGCAACAATCAAGGTTGAAGAGAATACCGGTGTAGCTGTGGGCGCGAAAGTAACCTTTGAAAATTTAGCCACAGAATTTTTGATGCCGTACAGGACAGTCAAAAATGTGGTACAGTAGAAATATGGGGCAAGAAAATGCTTGGTTAAGTCCCAGTAGTCAAGCGAGCAGTCAGGAAGTAACTAATGATGTCAACCACCTATCGTCTGAAAGCTAGCGAACTAGACGAGCGCTTTTTAGCAGGATTGAAATCTACTTTTGGGGATAAAGAAATAGAGATTATTGTCTCTGAAGTCAGCGAAACAGATTACTTGCTAAAATCAGAGGCTAACAAGAAGAGACTCTTGCAGGCTGTAGAGAACGTTAAAAATAGAACCAATCTGGTTGAAGTTAATTTAGAGGAACTAGAGTGAGTAGAAGAATTGTCTTTGAATCCTCTGCCTTTGCAGAATTTAATGAATGGGCAAAAAACGACAAAAAAATATATCAAAAGATAGTTAACATTATCAAAGATATAGACAGATCGCCCTTTGAAGGTTTAGGGAAGCCGGAACCGCTTAAATACGAACTTAGTGGCTATTGGTCAAGAAGAATAAACGATGAACATCGTTTAGTTTATCAAGTGAATGATTCGGAAGTCATCATAATTGCTTGTAAATACCATTATATTTGATAAGGCGATCGCCCCGTCGCGATCGAGGAGGCGATGCTGCTGCTTCGCCACGGCTACATGCGATCGGGCGGGCGATCGGGGGGGCGATCGGGGGGCGATCGGGGAAAGGGGCGATCGCATCAAAAAATCAGGTGAAATAGAATACCAGTTGTAGCGGTACGGCATCGCTAGAAGTTTCGGTTTCGATGAAAATGTCAAATAGGCCGTACACCGGTCCCATGCGATCGCACTTTCATCGGGAATGCGATCGCACTTTCGTCGGGAATGCGATCGCTCATAAACAGCCGGTGTACGGCGACAGGAAAATTTGCAATCAACCGATAATTTTCTGATGCCGTACACCTGCCGGTGTCTTACAGGGTGTAAGGGCTCAAAAGGGGCGATGCTGCTGCGCAGCCGCTACGCGATCGGGGGCGTGAAGGGGCGGACGGTGTAGTAGAATAAATAAAGAAAAGGGATAGTCAAATATATCCGGAGAGTCACCAATGACCAGATTACTAGAAGAAGCGATCGCGGCCATGTCTGGGCTACCACCAGAAGAACATTCCGGCGATCGCGATCCTAATTTTAGAAGAAATTGCATCAGAAAAGCGGTGGAGTGAAGGCCTTTGCCAATTCCCAACTGCAACTCGCGCAACTAGCAGATGTTGCATTAGCAGAGTTCAAACAAGGCAAAACCAAAGCATTACAATTTTAGATTACCAATGATTTCTCAAACAACATCAAAATTTTGGGAATGTTTTGAGCGACTTCCTCCAGAGATCCAAGAAGCAGCGCCAAAAGCATATCAGCAGTGGCAAAAAGACCCCTATCATAATAGTCTGAAATTTAAGCATGTTCATCCCACACTACCGATTTATTCAGTCAGAGTTGCTTTAGGGTGGCGGGCGGTTGGCCTTAAAGAAGAAAACTGCATGATTTTGTTTTGGATAGGTTCCCACGCTGATTATGATAAGCTTATCTCGCAATTATAAAGCACGACAAATAAAAGCGATCGCGCCACCACAGAGTCTCGGTGCAGGGGGCGATGCTGCTGGGCAGCCGCTACGGGAACGGGAGGGCGTTCCGGTGGCCAAAAATCAGGTAGAATAGAATACCGGTTGTAGCGGTACGGCATCGCTAGAAGTTTCGGGGAGGATGAAAATGTCAAATAGGCAGTACACCGGGAAAATGCGATCGGGGATGCGTAAGGGCGGGCGTAAGGGCGGGCGTAAGGGTGGGCGTAAGGGCTAAATGATTTGTATGAGCAGTTCAATTAAAGCTATAATATAAAAGTCAAGTCTACCCCATGAGGAGAGAAAGTCATGACAGATGACGAAATAAAACAGCTAGTTGGGTCTAACGCACAAGCGATCCAGGCATTGAGCCGAGATATTTCTCGCCTAGTGGAGACTCAACAGGAAGCAGCAAAAGAACGGGAGGAACTCCGACAACTGATAAAGAGTACCATTCGTAGCATCGAGGCATATGCTGACAGTGCCGCAGACGAGCGACTGGAACTTCAGCAACTAATTGAGGCAAATGCGCGTGCGATTCAGGCATATGCTGACAGTTCGACGGCAGATAGAGCACAAATAAAAGAAGCAATTATGATGTTAACAAACGTACAGCAAAGGATGGCTAACATGCTGGAAAATTTAGATGAAGATCGTACCACAATTCTCAGAAAGCTGATGGCAATAGAAAGCAAGCTCGATCTGGTTTTAGAGAACCAGGAGGGCGAAAGCAATTCCTAACACCAAAAGCGCTGAAAAATTATCAATTATCAGTTATCAGTTCATATCAACCCACAATTCGCTCTGTCGCGCCCCTACCGGTGCAGTATCGGGGTGGGGTGGGGGTTCGGTGTCAGCGGGCGTGAGGGGAAAGGCGATCGGGAGGCGATCGGGGAGGGGGCGATCGGGCCGTTGTGGTTGTCGGTTACGACCAGTTGAAGTGACTTTTCCCACCGTTGGTTCGTGGAAATTCCGCGCTCGTCTCCTACTGCATTCTAGACTTCCCGAATGTTGTCTGTCAAGGGCCACTCTCTAGACTATAACAGAAAGGAGCGCTTACCTGTTGCCGGGAAGTTTGCTATAATCAGGAGAAGGTCTCGCTATTGAACAGCACGATCGGGAGATCGCCAATCGTTTTCATGTAGTATAAGGAGAAAATCACCATAACGCAACTAGAATCCGTCAACATTTTCCGCCGAATTTTAGAACTCATCGCAGCCGACCGCTATCGCCAAGGTCATATTGGAGCTGGGGAAGTCCGGCGAATGCTCAATTTTTCTTCTCCTTGGGAAACATACGAATTTCTTAAGCGAGAAAAAGCCTACTTGCCATATACTGAAGAGGATTTAGAGCAAGATTCCCAAGCGATTAGCAACCTTTTAGCCACGGAATGATTATTATATCCAACACTTCCCCTATCAACCACTTGATTCTGATGGGTGTATCTCACTTTCGCACGGGGGCTGCGCCATACCTGGATCGGGACTCCACCTGATTGCAGTCTGTCAGTCACCCAAGAGATGCGATCGTTAATTTGCTCGAACAAGAGAGAACGTACACAATCCTGCTAGCCGATCGCGCACTGCGTAGCGTAGGGTTCCCGGAGCGTGCAGCCATAGAACTCCATGCCGACTTGCTTCTACTAGACGACATGAAAGCCCGGCGCATTACAACAGACAGAGGCTTGGTTATTACAGGGATCCTCGGAATTATCGATCGGGCAGCAACTATGAAGCTGCGACCTACCTGCTGCCGTTCAAAGCCTTCAAAACACATCTTTTTGGGCATCTGAGCGTTTGTTTGAAAGGTTGTTAGATAAACACGCCTAAACCCGCATTCCCCTCCCCCAATTATCGCATAAAACATCGTAGCAAAGCTTATTCTTGACAAGAGGAATAGAAGATGATCTCACTACATCCAGAGTTTTTAAGCAAGAATGGTAAGAAAGAATTTGCGGTCTTGCCATACGAGGAATTCGTCCGTATAGAAGAGTTGCTTGCAGATATCGAATACCTTAGAGATCTGCGAGAAGCTAAACAGTCAGAAGCTCAATTGCCAACGGTTACATTAGAAGAGGTAAAGCGGCGGTTAGGACGGTCGTAATGGCCTCCGTGGCCAAAAATCAGGTAGAATAGAATACGGGTGGTAGTGGTACGGCATCAGAAAAGGGTAGTGATAAATATGTAGTGATATAACATTTTATCCCTCTATTAATCCTTGCTTTTCAAAGGGATAATATAACATTTTTCATTACCATTGATAAGTTTAATTTATCAAAAATATCAGAGATAATCATGTATAATTAGTTGTCACAATGCTATATTGTTATTGGTAAAAACAATGTCTAAATTTATGAACACATCATCAGATTTATGCTTGCGACCTTCTTGTCCCCACTGTCAAAGTGAGCGAACAGTAAAAAACGGTAGGGGCGAAGCATTCGGGGCTAAAAATTTCGTCTCCGTTGCCGTCATTTTGCCCGAAGGCTTCGCCCCTCCATAACAAAAAGCAAAAACATAAGTGTAAAGACTGTGGCAGGCAATTTGTTGAAAACCCTACCAATAAAACGATATCATCAGAAACAAAAAAGAAAATAGATGGCCTTTTACTTGAGAGAATTTCTTGAGCTGGAATTGCACGTCAAGTTGGAGTTTCCAAAACTTTGCTCCAAGATTATGTTAATAAAAAATCTGCGGAAACTCCGCGTGAGATAAAGGTTTTAGACAAGCCAAAAGGGAAAATGACTATTGAATGTGATGAAATGTGGTCTTTTGTGGAGAATAAAGAAAATAAGCAATGGATTTGGTTAGCGTTAGATACAAAAACTAGAGAAATAGTTGGAGTTTATGTGGGCGCTCGCAGTCGGGAATCGGCAAAAAAATTGTGGAAATCTTTACCTCCTGTTTATCGGCAATGTGCAGTTTTTTACACAGATTTTTGGGAAGCTTATAACACAGTAATCCCCAAAAAACGTCATAAACCAGTAGGTAAAGAAACTGGAAAAACTAATCATATTGAAAGGCTAAACAACACATTAAGACAAAGAATTAGTCGTTTGGTTCGTAAAACATTATCATTCTCCAAGAAACTAGAAAATCACATCGGAGCTATTTGGTATTTTGTACATTATTACAACAAATGTTTATCGGGATAGATAATGCATCACTACATATTTATCACCACCCAGAAAAGTTATGGCTGCGCCACGCTGCGCGAACGGTGGAGATGAAAATGTCAAATAGGCAGTACACCGGTCCCATGCGATTGCGCAGCGCGCACGCGGCACTCAGCGAACGGGGAGGCGATCGGGGGGCGGGCGTAAGGGTGGGCGTGAGGGGTGGGCGTGAGGGGGTGCGATACTACAAACCAAAAAGGTCTTTCATTAAAATGCTTCCGATGCGATCGCGAAGCAATTGCTTTTCATCGCTGATGGAATCTTTGCTATAATTAATCGGTATAGCGCCTACCGCCCCTGGATAAGGCTAAGGATTAACAAATGTAGTGAAGAGGAACCCTATGTCTGTGACCGCCAAGAGTAAAAAAACCAAAATCGAGCTGGAAATTAGCTCCGAACGCAAGGAAATGCTGGAAAAAGCAGCCGCCATGACGGAACTGAGCCTCAACGACTATGTGGTTCACTATGCCTTGGTTGCCGCTCAGGAGCATATAGCCTCCCATGGGAAAATGGTTTTAGCCGATCGCGATCGTGAAGTATTTATGGCAGCGCTTATTACCCGCCCGAACCCAATGAAGCATTGAAAGCCGCCATCAAAAAGCATCAGGAAAAATACGGAAACTGGTAGCTGGCAATGGAATGGACTTTTGTGACGATCGATGGCAGCGCCAAAAGGGATAATTTTGACTGCGGGGTTACAGAGCTAAATGACTACCTGATCGCGCAGCGTGGCGCAGCCATAGAAATACGCGAGGCAAAACCATAACAAAGGAATTGCCAAAACCTTTGTAGCGCTTTCAGCAGATGAAAACCGTGAGGTGATTGGCTATTATTCGGTCAGCATGGACAAGATAGAATTTCAGTCCCTGCCCGAAGGGCACAGGAGAGGATTGCCTCGCTATCCAGTTCCAGCAATGCTGGTAGGGAAACTGGCAGTAGATCGAGGTATGCAAGGGAGAGGACTGGGAAGGGAATTGCTGATCGCGCAGCGTGGCGCAGCCATTGGATTGCTTTCGCAAAGCAATTCGCCTATCATCGGAGGTGGGCATATTTGCGGTGAGAGTTGATGCTGTGAACGAGCAAGCAAAGTTATTTTATCTAAAATACGGGTTTATTCCTTTGGAGAATGGCGGGCTTTCGCTATTTATTCCGATCGCGACGAAAGGAATTGCTCTAGAATCTTTGCCAACCTAAAAAGACAGGTCTATTGGTGGCAGATCCGGAGCCACTACATCTCAATTGTATTGGTGAGGTTGGCTCCCGTTGCAATATACCTGAGGTTAGAGTTAGGGGTTAGGGGGGATCCAAGCTTTGTTTGATGCGCCCAATATCGGTTGTAAAGGCACGGCATACCAGAGGTTATGGCTGCACGCTCCCGGAGCGTGCAGCCATAGCCCAGGGTAATGCCTGCGGATATGCTGACGTCGGACGGTGATAGTTGGAAGCCACGGCCATGAGTATCCCTAATAAACCCTTAGAGGTATGTTTGACCGTCAATAGGCGGGTAAGGGGTGAAAAGAAGGGTGAAATCCCTAGTAAACCTACCTATGACAAAGGGCCAACTACACACAAGTAGCCTGGTGCGGTGAAAGTCGCAAGCACGGTTCCGATTTTTCTAGGGAGGGTTGAGAAGCGATTTCCACCTCGTACCCCGACCTCTCATACGATCGAACTTTCCAGATCAGTTTGCAAATCTTGGGTCAGGCGATCGACAGCTTGACGGCGATTAGATTTATAATCAGGGTAGCGGTCTGAAACTGAAATAGTTTCTCCTACTCTCATCTGTACCCGCTGCTTGCCCAAATAGGGACGTTTGCTAGCATTGCCACCCTTAATCCAAGTTACCACCTTCCAGAGAATTAACAGGGTCTCGCCATTCGCGCAGCGAACGGCGACCCAGTTAGCTAACCCTAATTCTACAGGACAGAGATCTTCGCTATCTTCCCGATAAATTCGGTTCCAACCCGCCTGTTCTAAGCGACGGCAACGATCGATCGCATTCCCTTTAGGTTTGATATCAAAATACTCCTCACAGACCCGGAGTGCGGTATCCAGCAGCGCCTGCAACCTGGCTGCCATTTTAGCGTTGGGGTCTTCTAGAGATGGAGTAGGAGTTGGCTGTTGATGATAGAACTGATTGTAAAACTTTTCCATCAAAGATAGCAATTCTTCTCCCGCCCGGAACAGCCTCAGATAAAGCGCGCTCGTGGATGCTTCGTCTTGGCCGATCGCCTGCTGGGGTAAACCCAAATCTGCTTCTACTTCACTCAAGAGTTTCTCTAACTCTAGCCAAGGGGGAGTAAGATAACTGTATTGAATGCTCACAGGCACGATGACCACCTGCTGGTCGCGTCCAGCGGCCTGCAAATCTTCCACGCACCAGAAACCAATTTGAGCCACTCCTGGTTCCAGGGGACTGACAATTTCGCTATGATCGTTAGTGCCCCCCTCTGGCGCTATGGCGATCGGGAACTGACCATTGGTCATCAGGTTGCGGGCCGATCGCAAACCCTGTCTATCTAACTTGCCCCGCTGCATAGAACTGCCCCCCAACCGGGAAAACATCCAGCTAGCAAAGTCACCTGCCCAGACAGGAATGCCCCGATCGTAGATAAAGTGGCTGTGAACGGGGTATTTTAATGTCAATCCCCGTATCCCTCACGGGAGCGCAGCCATATCCCTCACGGGAGCGCAGCCATTCTTTTGCCGCCTGGGGCATCGCCTGCCACAGCAGATGGGCCAGACAAAAAGCGTCATTAGGACTATTAGGATGGCGAAAAGCGATCAGAAAGCGAGTTTGTCCCAGATCGAACTGACGATAGAGGTCTGCTAGCACCTCCACATTCTCCGTCTCGATCTGGGCGATCGCGATCCTATACTTAAGCCACCAGGGCAGCAACCATTGGGTCACTCTCAGGACTGTAGGATTAAAAGCTGGGGGAATAAACTCTAAAGCTGGTTGAACTTGATTTATTAATGAAGGCATAGTGATGGTTCTCGATTGTTAATTGTTCATAATTTACCATCTAATTCCGATCTGCGCGTCCGCCGCTGGATATCTTCTAAAATTCTCCGATTTGTTGCTATCAAATCTGCAACCAAACCAAACATCCACAACTGGAAGCCAATCAAAATCAAGATTGCTGCCAGAATTAGAGTCGGAACTCTGGGTTTTTCATAACCGGCAAAAAAGAATAGCAGCCAGCGAATGCCCAACAGCACTCCCGCCGTAAAAGGTATAGTGCCCAGCAAGGTAAAAAACCGCAGGGGTTTATACAGCATGAAAATTCTCAGGATGGTCAAAATTGATCGCTGCACGTAACTGGGAATACTCTTTACCAAACGGGAAGGACGCAAATAGCCATTTGTTCTCACGGGTACAGAAGTAATTGCCATGCCCTTTTGTCCCACCTGGATAATCATTTCCAGAGTATAAGTATACCGATTAAATACATTTAACTGCATGGCGGCTTCTCGACTGATCGCGCGAAACCCGCTGGGGGCATCAGGAATATCTGTATTACTGGCTACCCGCACTACCCAACTACCCAGTTTTTGTAGCAGTTTCTTAATCGGAGAAAAATGTTTAATCTCGTCAATATGTCTCGTCCCCACGACAATATCTGCCTGACCCCGTAGAATAGGTGAAATCAGGTTTGGGATATCTGAGGCACAATATTGATTATCCGCATCAGTGTTGACGATAATATCTGCACCAGCTTTCAAACTGGCTTCTATTCCTGCCATGAATGCTTTCGCTAGTCCTTGATTGCGGGCCAAGTTGACTATATGATCGACGCCGCATTCTTTGGCAACTTCCACAGTTCTGTCAGTGCTGCCATCGTTGATAATCAGCCATTCAATTTTGTCAATCCCAGGTAGCTGGCGAGGCAGTTCTCCCAGTGTTACCGCCAGACTAGCTTCTTCATTGTAGCAGGGAATTTGAATAATTAGTTTCCTCATGGTTCATTGTCAATTGTTCATTGTCATTCTCAATTTTCCCTTCTCAATTCTAAATTAGTAATTGAAATTGCCGATCGTCAATCCGTTCGGCGAGAGTTATGGCTGCGCTCCCGTGAGGGATATGGCTGCGCTCCCGATCGTTTACCGATCCACCCACCCATGTCGTTGCCTGCTGGCGAACGACAGGGTGGGTGAAGAGGAAACGAGTGAGGGATACGGCAATTTCCGCTAAAGTCAAAACCGCGTGACCTCGATAGCCATGGGCTTGCAGTTTGTCCTTGACCCCAGGGAGGTCAATAAACACGACAATATCCCGAACTTCTAATCCCACAGACTGGAGTTTTTCCGCGCCTTGCATGACACTATTGCCAGTAATCAGAATATCATCCACCACCACAACCTTTTCTCCTGGTTCGTAATGTCCCTCAATCAGCCGTTGAGTGCCGTGGGCCTTGACCTCTTTGCGGGGGAAAATCAATGGCTGCGCTCCCGTGAGGGATATGGCTGGCGCTCCCGTGAGGGATACGGACACGAGAGGGATATTCCTGCAATTGCCAGTATAGCAGAGCACAAACACCGCCTTATCTGGATAGACCAAGAAATGCGCTACCTGGTCTTGTCCCGCATAGGGTAATAAGGTACAAGGCAGAGCATCCATCTGCCACTCGGCAAAGACCCTCCGGGCAAATTGCTAATATTGACATCGCCGTGCTTGGCATCTAGGATAACTGGCATGTCAGGTGGAAAGGCATCTCGGATTTCCCAGAGCAGTTCTATTCCACCCAGGGCCTGGTAGCAGTCCAGGTTCAACTGATAAGCACCTTTTGCAGATCGGCAGTTTGTGCGATCGCCCAATTCAACCAGTCCCTGACCTGCTCAATTGCGCCGCGCCGTAGGCGTAAAATCGAGAGCATTTCTGGATTAGGGTATGGGAGACGACGTACAATAGACTCTGATTGCATTCGATCGCAGCAGAGCATTTATGAAAGGAAAGCCAGACCTTAGCTCCACGTGCTCGTGATACAATATCAGCGTAAGACTTTACCATTTATAGGTCCCGTCTATCTGACAGGCAGCCCCCAGTATTTCCGATTAAAATCACCTGATGTAGGACAGCAATCGCTGTCAGTAGTATGTTTATCGCGTATCATCCCTATGGCCCGACACAGTAAATGGGCAAATATCAAGCGTCAAAAGGAACGAGTAGACGCCCGTAAAGGCAAGACCTTTACCAAAATATCCCGCGAGATTATCGTAGCAGCTCGCAGTGGCATTCCCGATCCTGCCGGTAATTTTCAATTGCGAACGGCAATTGAGAAGGCCAAGGCCGCTGGCATACCCAACGAAAATATCGAACGGGCGATCGCCAAGGGTGCTGGCACCTGGGGGACAGAAGGTGAAAGTTATGCGCTGCGCGCACGCTGCGCGATCGAGGCGATCCGTTATGAAGGTTACGGTCCTGGGGGTGTGGCCATTATGATTGAAGCCCTCACCGATAATCGTAACCGCAGCGCCGCTGACCTGAGAGCCGCCTTTACCAAAAATGGCGGTAACCTGGGTGAAACTGGCTGTGTTAGCTGGATGTTCGCACCAACAGGCGTAGTTATCATTACTGATGCGAAGGAAGAAGAAAAGTTACTCGAAGCCTCCCTAGAGGGTGGTGCCCAGACTTATGAATTGAATCAAGCAGAAGATGATACATTAACGGCAGAGGTATTCACAGAAGTGGAAAATCTGCAAACCCTCAGCCTCAAGCTACAGGACTACGGCTTTACAGTCAGCGAAGTAGAACTGCGTTGGATTCCCAGTAATACCGTAGAAGTGAGTGACCCTCTCCAGGCCCGATCGCTACTGAAATTAATTGATGCCCTAGAAGATTTAGACGATGTACAAAATGTTACTTCTAACTTTGACATGACAGATGAACTCATGTCTGGAAGTCTGGCTTAATTTGATCTGCGCTTCCCCTCGTTACAGATCTCTTAAGCAAGAAACAGTGGTATGGCTGCGCCACGCTGCGCCATTCGCGCAGCGAACGGTCATAATAAAACAAGTACATATTCCTATGGTTGTCAAAAAAGCGAGCGAGTATGGCAGTAGCACAGCTAGAAATTCCCAGTACAAGAGAGCAAAAAACTCAATGGGACTACGATATCGCAATAGTCGGAGCAGGGATAGTCGGTGCAACCCTGGCTTGTGCCCTGAAAGATTCTGGGCTAAAGATAGTATCGATCGATCTATTACCCCAGGAACTGGCCGCATCCAAGCAGCAAGCTTATGCCCTTACCCTGCTGTCAGGGCGCATTTTATCGGGCCCTGGGGCTGTGGTCGGAAATCTTACCCCATGTCACGACATTTCGCCAAATTAGTCTGTCCGATACTAACCAGAGTTTTGTCCAGTTCCGACTGGCCGATCTAGGCACGGATGCCCATGGCTGGCGCCACGCTGGCGCGATCGGTTATGTGGCGTCTCATCGGGTGCTGCTGACAACCTTACAGCAGTCCCTCAATCAATCCGATAATATTACTTGGTTATGTCCGGCGGAAGTATTAGAGGTGGACTATCAAGCAGATGCTGTCAAGATCGCAGTTAACAAAGCAGGTCAAATACTTTGGCTGCAAACGAGATTGCTGGTGGCCGCAGATGGAGGGCGATCGCCCATTCGGGCCCAGGCCGGTATCGGCACCCACGGCTGGAAATACTGGCAATCCTGTGTCGCAACGACAATTAAACCAGAAAAATGTCACGATAATATAGCCTACGAACGCTTTTGGCCCACCGGACCCATGGGAGTTCTGCCCCTACCAGGAAACCGCTGTCAAGTGGTCTGGACAGCCCCCCATGCCGAAGCGAAAGCCTTACAAGAACTTGATGAAGCCGAATTTCTGGCATTGCTGGAACAGCGCACAGCTGGTCAGTTGGGGCGTTTAGAACTAGCCGGTCCTCGCCTGCTCTATCCAGTACAGTTAATGCAGAGCGATCGCTATGTCAAACCCCGCCTGGCCCTGATCGGGGATGCGGCCCATTGCTGTCATCCCGTAGGCGGACAAGGACTGAATATGGGTATTAGAGATGCTGCGGCCCTGGCTGAAGTGCTCGTCCGGGCCCACCAGCAAGGAGAGGATATCGGCGATCTTCCCATCCTGCAAAGCTACGAAAACTGGCGCCAGCGGGAAAACATGGTCATTTTAGGTTTCACCGACTTCCTCGATCGGATCTTTTCCAACAACTGGATACCGGTAGTAGCCCTGCGTCGCCTGGGTTTATGGATGCTACGCTCTTTTAAACCCTTTAGGTATTTGGCCTTGCGCCTCATGACCGGTTTGGGCGGACGCCGTCCCGAACTGGCTAGCAAGATCCTCGAATACCCGGCGCAGTAAAATAGCAACAGTCAACAGACCGCTCCTTGTCATCCGATAGGATCTTAATTATTTTGTGATGGCTTACCTCATGCTTTCTGCGAAAATCCCTCCGAAAACCAAGCTTCGCCCTTGGATGGTACGATCGATCCTACCCTGGGCGATCGCGATCGCTACTGCGATCTCCCTTCCCGCTCGTGCCCAAACGACCAGTCCTAGCAATCAAAGTAGCGCCATTACCCTGCGATCGGACATTCAAGAAGCCAATGCCAAGACCGGCGTAGTCACAGCTCGCGGTAACGTGCAAATCATTTATCCGGCGCGAGAAATCAGGGCCACAGCCGCTCAAGCGCAATATTTCAGCCGCGAACGTCGCATTGTCCTCACTGGCAACGTGTCTGTCATCCAGTCTGGCAATAGCCTCCGAGCCGAAACCGTCACCTACTTAATTGATGAAGGACGATTTATCGCCCAACCCTTGGAGAATAGCCAGGTATTATCAATCTATATCGTGCCCGAAGCAGAAGCGACAGCTGACAGTACGGCAACCCCAAGACTAAATTTGCCCAGTAGTCAACCTTAAGGTCGAATGGACAATGGACAATGGACAATGGACAATGGACAATGTTGGCAATTAGCAATTAGCAATTAGCCATTGACAATTAGCAGCAGATGTGAAAATTGTACTGGAAAATATTCATAAATCCTATGGACAGCGCGTCGTGGTAAATCGCGTTAATCTTTCTGTAGAGCAAGGAGAAATAGTCGGGCTACTGGGTCCCAATGGTGCCGGGAAAACAACAACCTTTTACATAGCCACCGGATTAGAAAAACCCGATCGAGGTAAGGTTTGGCTAGACGATCGCGACATCACCGCATTTCCTATACACCAGCGGGCGAAATTTGGTATTGGCTATCTCCCTCAGCAGCCTAGCATTTTTCGCCATCTCAGCGTACAGGATAATCTGCTGTTGGTGCTAGAACAAACCGGAGTTCCCCGTCGTGAATGGGGTTCCCGTCTGTATCAGTTACTCCGGGAGTTTCGCCTGGAAAAGGTCGCTGCTACTCCTGGTATTCAAGTTTCCGGAGGCGAACGGCGACGCACTGAACTGGCACGTGTCCTGGCCGCCGGTCGCGATCGCCCCTTATTTTTGTTTTTGGATGAACCCTTTGCTGGAGTAGACCCGATCGCCGTTTCCGAAATACAAGAAATTGTCCAAAAGTTGCGCGATCGGCTTCTCGGCATACTGATCACCGACCACAATGTCCGCGAAACCCTAGCCATCACAGATAGAGCTTATATTATGCGAGAGGGAAAAATCCTAGCATCTGGTAGCGCAGAGGAACTCTATGAAAATCCCTTGGTGCGACAATACTACTTGGGTAATAAATTTAAGCGATGATTGAAAAGGTCGAATTGATCGTGAGAAATTGAGGATAGCAATTAGCAATTAGCAATTAGCAATTAACAATTAGCAATCGACATGATATCTAGTGGTTACAAGGACGCAACTCATCTTCTCAGTGGAATTCTTCCCAGAATTTCGGTTATGGACCGCTACATAATCTCGGAGTTAGTAGCGCCCCTTTTGTTTGGAGTGGGTGCATTTTCTTCCATTGGAGTGGCAATAGGATCCCTCTTTGAATTGGTGCGGGAAATCACAGACTCAGGACTGCCGATCGCGCTCGCCCTCAAAGTCCTGTTGCTACAGATGCCCTATTTCATCTCGCTTGCCCTACCCACAGCGATGTTGCTAGCAACTTTAATCGGTTACAGTCGCCTATCTAGCGACAGTGAATTAATTGCTTTACGCAGCTGTGGGATAAGTATCTATCGCTTAGTGCTACCTGCCCTGATCGTAAGTCTGATCGTGACAGGAGTAAACTTTACCTTTAACGAATTAGTAGTACCCGCTGCCCGTTTTGAGGCCGCCATTACCCTAGAGAAAGCCCTGAAGAAAGAAAAGCCTAACTTTCGCGAAAGTAATATATTTTATCCAGAATATGGCAAGATAGAAAGACCTGATGGCAAAAAAATCAGGATCCTCACCCGGTTATTCTATGCCGAACAGTTTGACGGTCAGCAAATGAGCGGCTTGACTATTATCGATCGCTCTCACGGTCAATTAAATCAAATAATAGTATCGGAATCAGCAGCCTGGAACCCGACAGAAAACATCTGGGATTTTTTTAACGGGACTATTTATATAGTAGATCCAAAGGGTTCCTATCGCCAGATCGTTAAGTTCGATCGGCAACAGCTGCAACTGCCTCGGGCCCCCTTAGACTTAGCAGCAAGAGGTCGCGACTACGGAGAAATGAACATTGCCCAGTCGAGAGCCTATCTAAAGATTATTCAAACGGGCGGAAATGAAAAGAAAATCATCAAGCTGAAAATTAGAATTCAACAAAGATATGCTTTACCTTTTGCCTGTGTAGCTTTTGGCTTGATCGGGGCGGCCTTGGGCATACGCCCCCAGCGCACTGGCAGGGGCACGGGTTTTGGGATTAGTGTCTTAGCAGTGTTTATTTATTATGTGTTAATGTCCATTGGCGATGCCCTGGGGTTGAGTGGTATTATCACTCCTTGGATGGCAGGCTGGTTGCCAACCACTTGTGGCTTTGGGGTGGGCCTATCACTATTACTTCGCCAGCTCCCCGGGTAACGACCCCTTCGCTGCTAGCAGGTAAAGAAGTAAAGTCTTCATATCGGGGGGACAGGTCCAGCAGCATGGACAGCGCATCATGTGATAATATTCTGGCGTTGCACAATTACGGGATGATGGGCATAGTTGCAGAAGTCTTAAACCTAGACTACAAGCCAGTTTAAGTTATGTGCATGCGTAGGCATCATCCCCAAAATGTGCAACGCCGTCAAACGTTTAGAGATCATGTCATGGAACAAATAGTCAGACCAGTACAAGCAACACCGCTGATATCACCAGCAGGTGCGACCGTGAGCTTTGATGTCGAATATACGACAGACCCGGCTAACTCGGGAACCACGGGTTTGGGGCTGCGATTGCATTGGGACTCAACTCAGCTGACTTTCGATAGTCTGGAGAATTTTTTCCGTGTTGATTTTGTGCGAGAAGGGACGCCGAGTGATGATACTGATGATTTGGATGGCGATCCGGATACGGACCGTTTTGTTCTCGTTGCTTGGGCTGATTTTGGTGGGGGCATTTGGCCAGATGACCCCTCGACTCTGCCAGTAACTCTGTACACGGCCAACTTCAGGACATCACCGGATTTTGCGGACGCGACAACGCTTAATTTTACGGCCTCATCCACAGCAGCGGGTTTCGAGTTAGATCCCACTCCTGTAATTATCCAGGAAGGAGAAGTCTTACCTCCAGCAATAGTCACGATCGCGGCAACGGACGATGACGCTGCTGAAGAAGGTGAAGACCCAGGCACATTCACCATCACCCGTACAGGAGACACAACAGATGCTCTGACAGTAGAGTACAACTTGGCTGGTTCTGCTGAGGCCGCAGACTATAGCCCAGAACTGACAGGCACAGCTACTATTGCAGCAGGTACACAGTCAGTAGACATTACCATTACTCCCGTTGATGATGATGAATTAGAAAGTCCGGAGACAGTACAACTGACCATAGTTGATGCAGATGACTATGACTTGGGTGCTGAAACTGTCGCAACAGTGACAATTGCAGACAATGACGCACCTGGTGGTACTCAAATGGAACAAATAGTCAGACCAGTACAAGCAACACCGCTGATAGCGCCACCAGGTGCGGCCGTGAGCTTTGATGTCGAATATACGACAGACCCGGCTAACTCGGGAACGTTGGGATTGGGACTACGATTGCATTGGGACTCAATTGAGCTGACTTTCGATAGTCTGGAGAATGTTTTCGAGGATGATTTGTTTGCAACCGGGACGCCGAGTGATGATACTGATGATTTGGATGGCGATCCAAATACGGATAGGTTGATTATCGTTAGTTGGGTAGATATTACTCGCGGAACTTGGCCGAATGACCCCTCGACTCTGCCAGTGGTACTCTACAGGGCAAACTTCACGACATCACCGGATTTTGTGGACGCGACAACGCTTAATTTTACGGCCTCATCCACAGCACCGGGTTTCGAGTTAGTTCCCACTCCTGTAATTATCCAGGGTGGCTTACCTCCAGCAATAGTCACGATCGCGGCAACGGACGATGACGCTGCTGAAGAAGGTGAAGACCCAGGCACATTCACCATCACCCGTACAGGAGACACAACAGATGCTCTGACAGTAGAGTACAACTTGGCTGGTTCTGCTGAGGCCGCAGACTATAGCCCAGAACTGACAGGCACAGCTACTATTGCAGCAGGTACACAGTCAGTAGACATTACCATTACTCCCGTTGATGATGATGAATTAGAAAGTCCGGAGACAGTACAACTGACCATAGTTGATGCAGATGACTATGACTTGGGTGCTGAAACTGTCGCAACAGTGACAATTGCAGACAATGACGCACCTCCTCCAATTGGCGGACCAGATCTGACAGTTAGCATCGCTGACGCGCCAGACCAAGTCACAGAAAATAATCTCCTGACTTACACCCTGACGGTGACCAATGAGGGAGATGGGGCGGCAACGGATATCGTAGTAGAGAATGCTTTGCCCTTTAGTTTCATTGCGACTGATGTAGATGGTGGTGACTTCACTGTCAGCCAAACGGGTGATGTGGTTACCTTCTCTGGTGGTAGCCTGGAGGCTGGAGAAAGCGCGGTGCTGACGATCGCGGGCATGGCTCCCACTACGGGCCCATTCCCGATCGCGGTCAATAACACGGCTGTGGTGGACCCGGACAATGCGATCGCCGAAAGCGACGAAACAAACAACCTAGTTATAGAAGACACTACGGTTACGCCAGCACCGAACCTGATTGAGATCGAGGGAACTGACGAGGATGATACTCTGGTGGGCACCATTGTTAGCGATCGCATTGATGGTCTGGCGGGGGATGATTTGCTCTTCGGCGGCGAAGGTGCTGACTTGCTAGAAGGCCGTCAGGGTGCTGATAATCTCTTTGGTGGCCAGGGTAATGACATTCTCTATGGTAATGAAGGAGATGACATTCTCTTGGGCGATGATGGCAACGATACCATCAACGGCGGACTAGGTCAAGATTTCCTCGAAGGTGGTACTAGCAGGGATGTCTTCGTACTGCCAAGTGATGCAGGAACCACTGACGTTAATCAGGCAGATGTGATCTTGGCCTACCAGGTGGGTATTGATGCGATCGGACTGACAGATGGGTTAACCTTCTCAGACCTGCTTCTGGAGCAAACACAGATTACCATAGAATTCGGAGGTCAGAATTTCACTGCAGACAGCACGGCCATCATCAATACGTCGTCGAATGACATCTTAGGCGTCGTTTTCGAGGTGACACCTGACCGTATAATGGACGATAGTCATTTCGTTCCTGTACAAGATGGCATCAACGGCGGACTAGGTCAAGATTTCCTCGAAGGTGGTACTAGCAGGGATGTCTTCGTACTGCCAAGTGATGCAGGAACCACTGACGTTAATCAGGCAGATGTGATCTTGGCCTACCAGGTGGGTATTGATGCGATCGGACTGACAGATGGGTTAACCTTCTCAGACCTGCTTCTGGAGCAAACACAGATTACCATAGAATTCGGAGGTCAGAATTTCACTGCAGACAGCACGGCCATCATCAATACGTCGTCGAATGACATCTTAGGCGTCGTTTTCGAGGTGACACCTGACCGTATAATGGACGATAGTCATTTTGTACAAGTCGGACTATTCTAAGGGAGTCCCTATCGTCCCTATCCTTTGACAGAAAAGGCGATCGCCTTTGAAACCCGGTTTTGACAAAAACCGGGTTTCAAGGCTTCATGACTCCTAAGTGATGATAAAATTATATGATAATGATAAAAATTAGATGCCTCTCGGGTAGTGCGATCCGATCGTCCCCCAGAGGGGGCGATCGAGCAGCGGCTTTCGCGAGGCATGGAAGAACCGATCGCCTCTCCCGGAGATGACGTAACTATCTTCAGCACCATTATAGCTGATACCATCGACGTAGCATACAGCGCCCCAGTGAGTGCCGCTACCGCAGTGTTCCTGATCTACCCATCGGGCAAGGTTCCTTCTCTGATGGTATGCCTTTAGGGATCTCTGGTACATTCAACTTCATGCTGGGTGTAGCTGGCGTGTTCGGCGGATGGCTGTTCTCCCGGTATCTGGTTCACCGCCCGTGTTGCGGGTGAGCGGAGAAGACCTGAAGGTGGCGGTTTCCGATACGGACACAGGCGTGTTTTTCCGACCGGAAGCCGGCGGCAGCGAAGTCAGGGTCGATCGGTATATTGATAATACTGAGGAAATCAAGTACCAGTCAAGCAAGCTGTACTCAAGAAATCGCCATTAAACCGCGAGTCCCTTGGGTTAACAAAATCCCTTACTCCCAGGGGAGCAAGGGATTTGATACTTAACTAATGGTCAGCTTGATTGCATTGCCCATTAATTGCCAAACATCTGACACATCAGCTCATCGCTACCCAAAACAGACCATGTAGCCGCGTCCGATCCATCTGTTTGAGTTACGGTTGGAGTGCAGGTTTTTGTATCTCCGAGAACCGCCTGAACCTGTGCTACAAAATCAATGCCTGAAGGAACAAAAGAAATGTCTTGGCACCGGGTTTGTCCAATGGGGAATAATTCCGTCCATTCCGTGTAAACGGGAGGGTCGGTGAAGTGTATTTGCGTCCTCATCTTTACAACCAATCCAGAGGATAATATGTGCTGTATACAGGAGTCATCGAAAGCATAGGCTTGCATCGGCCAAGCAAATGTAAAGGCGAGTACAAGGGCTAAACAAGCCACCATTGATTTCCACATCTTCATTTGAGAACTCCTACATTGATTTTGTCATCTTGCCATACTAGGCAACTTTTGAAGCGTTTTTCAATCTGGTGAGGTCCAGAAGAATTCGCTAGTGAGTTAACAACCACTCTGGTTGCAGTTAGAGACTTGCGTAGAAATCAAGTAATCGCCATTAAACCGCGAGTCCCTTGGGTTAACAACATCCCTCACTCCCAGGGGAGCAAGGGATGTGATACTTAACTAATAGTCAGCTTGATTGCATTGCCTACTAATTAGCCAGGCATCTCACACCTAACATTTAACGTGGTACCCCAAGCCTGCCATACCGCAGAGCCCGGTCCACCCGCTTGAGTTATGCCTGGAGTGCAGGTTTTTGTCTCTCCGAGAACCGCATTAACCTCTGCTACAAAACTAGCGCCTGGAGGAACCCAACCAACGTCTTGGCACCGGGTTTGTCCAATGGGGAATGAACCCGTCCATTCCGTGTAAACGGTACCGCCGGGCAAGTTTATTTGCGTCCTCATCCGTGCAGCATATCCAGCTCCGACTAAAAGCGATACACAGGATTTATCGTAAGCATAGGCTTGCATCGGCCAAGCAAATGTCAACGCGAGTACCAGGGCTAAACAAGCCGCCATTAATTTCCACATCTTCATTTGAGAACTCCTACATTGATTTTGTCATCTTGCCATACTAGGCAACTATTATAGCGTTTTTCAATCTGGTGAGGTCCAGAAGAATTCGCTACCACCGGCGCTGCCAGGTTTTGTCAGTAGCGATCGCCCCCGATGGCGCCAGGGTCGGATAGTCTCCCCGCCAGGGTCGGGAGGAAAAACTAACTGACTGGATTACTTGACAAAAATCATGTTTCCATTAATTCCCGTCCCCGCAGAGACGCTAACAGACATCCTAAACCTATATCCCCTCCCTTGTCAAGCACTACGCTAAAGATCCATAAGCTCAGCTTACTAGAGGTCAGAATTTAATTATTTTTTAAGGATTATTAACAAAAATTCCCCTGAGTTATGTTTTAATGGTAGTCATTATGTACAGGAGAGCGCCCTGCGATTCCCTCAAGGTCGCTATTGCGCGTCCATTCACAAATAATACAGGAGAAAACAGACAATGTTCTTTTCGTTCGGTTTTCACGGCTTCGGTTCGTTTCGGTTGTCTCCCTCTATCAACTATGGCCCCATGGACCTCAGCCTCAGCAACCGCTCCATCGACGAAAACGTCGCGGCCAACACTGTTGTCGGCACTTTCTCGACTAGCGACTGGTATATGGATCGACATACCTACCGATTGGTAGCGGGTGCAGGAGATGCGGATAACGATGCCTTCACCATTGTCGGTAACCAACTGCAAATCAACAGTTCCCCAGACTTTGAGACTCAGTCCAGTTACAACATCCGAGTTCAAACTACCGATACGGGAGGAAAGAGTTACTCGAAGAAATTGACCATTAACATCAACGACGTTGATGAACGTCCCACCGACCTCGACCTCAGCAACAACAGCATCGACGAAAACGTCGCAGCCAACACTGTTGTCGGCACCTTCTCAACCGATACAGGGGATAGCTTTATCTACCGGTTGGTAGCGGGTGCAGGAGATGCGGATAACGATGCCTTCACCATTGTCGGGAACCAACTGGTCATCAACAGTTCCCCAGACTTTGAGACTCAGTCCAGTTACAACATCCGAGTTCAAACTCTCCATAACAATTGGCGGAATTGGCGGAATTTCCCGAATTGGTGGAGTAATTCGCCAAGTTACTCGGAGAACTTGACCATTAACATCAACGACGTTGATGAACGTCCCACCGACCTCGACCTCAGCAACAACAGCATCGACGAAAACGTCGCGCCCAACACTGTTGTCGGCACCTTCTCGACCACCGACCCCGATACAGGGGATAGCTTTACCTACCAGTTGGTAGCGGGTGCAGGAGATACGGATAACGCTGCCTTCACCATTGTCGAGGACCAACTGCTCATCAACAGTTCCCCAGACTTTGAAGCTCAGTCCAGTTACAGCATCCTCGTTCAAACTACCGATGCGGGAGGAGAGAGTTACTCGGAGAACTTGACCATTAACATCAACGACGTTAATGAAAATAGTCCGCCTGTAGCTATGGACGACAGCATCACTACTCTGGAACAAACAGCAGTCACGCTCGACGTTCTCGCCAACGACACCGACCCCGATGGCAACCCCATCCAACTCGTAGGTTATGAAACTGCTACCAACGGCACCGTTACCCATGGCACTCCAGACTCCCCGGGTAAAGACCTGCTAATTTACACCCCCAATTCAGGTTTCACGGGAAATGACAGCATCACCTATACTATATCTGATGGTAATGCTGCTTTCGACACTGCGGAGGTGAACATAACAGTAAATTCTGCCCCTGAAGAAGTTATTCAACTGAAGATCACTCCTTCAGAACCGGTCAAAGCAGTAGAACCAAACACAAGCGTCAGCTTTGATGTCAACTACTCTACCGAACCTGCGGAAACTCCCACCACAGGAATAGCCTTTCACATGCATTGGGACAGTTCTCAAGTAGCATTCGATCCAGTCACTGGTCTGACCGAGCATTTTCCTTTGGGCGCACAACCTATAAGTGCAGTCTTGGACGATCCGATCGCCAACGGGGGTTTGGACGGCGACCCGAACACAGACAAATACATCCTGCAAGCTTGGGTAGATGAAGACGGAAATTGGCCCAACAATTCTAATCCTACCCTTTACACGGCCAACTTCACAGCGTTACCAGGGTTTGAAGGGACGCAGATCAACTTTAGTGCCAACCCAGATAACCTGCCTGCAAATAGCAACTTTGTCTCCAGTTCCATTGCATTAACCTCGCCTGCTCCATCACCTGCTTCATCACCGACACTGGACATTGATGGGAATGGAGCTATAGATGCGTTAACTGACGGCCTTGTGGCCATACGTTATCTCTTCGGGTTCAGGGGAGAGACTTTGACTAAAGATGTTGTAGGCGAAGGTGCCACCAGCGATACATCAGAAATTGTTACCTACTTGGACGAAGTGGGGGACATGATGTTAGATATAGATGGCAATGGCACGGCAGGAGCGTTAACTGATGACATTTTATTCCTGCGCCATGCTCTCGGATTCTCTGATCAGGCTTTGATCCAGGGTGCAATAAGCGAAGGTGCCACCCGTACTACGGCGACGGCAATTAATGAGCACATGCAATCCTTCTCAGGTGTAGTAAGCGAAGGTGCCACTGATCCGGGAATTCTAGATCCATTCTCTGACACGCAATCCAACGACTCCTTCTACGACTCCTTCTACTCCTTCGAAGTGCTGTAAAACCTTATTCCTCTCCTTCCCGGGCTCCGCCTGGGAAGGCATATTGGAGGAGGCCTAGGAGCTCTGTTAGCGTCCCTGTTTGTTAGGGACGGGAATTAATGGAAACATCATATTTTTGTCTGTCATTCCAATTCTGGTTGTTCAGCTAATTATTTCCGTCAGCTGAACTGGTCAGATCTGATCGGTAAAGAAACCAATAAGGAGAAAAGAAATGGGGTGCATCCCACTTTCGCAAGGGCGAAGCATTCGGAGAGTCCATCTGTAAACTTATATCATAATTTGTCGCCCGAATGCTTCGCCCCTACAGCTATCTTTGCAAATCTGGGATGCACCCGGCAACTTTAACTCCATCACCCCCATCACCCTGCCGGAGAATTTCGCCCGAATAGGCGACGAGACCAATTTGTATGTAGAAGATTTGGATAGTGATGGTAAGGATGAGATTCTGGTTCAAGAAAAACAAAGGGATCGGTCCCCCACCAGTCGGGTATTGTCCTGGAATGATGAGCAAAATTTCACCGAATATCCGCTCCCTGAAGTGCTTCAAGTTGACGGTCAAAACATGCAACTGTATATTGCCGATTATAATGGCAATGGGCAAAACGATAATATTCTGGTTCAGGATTCTGAAAACGATTCAGCGCTGCTATACAGCCTTTTCCTGGGGAACAATGACTACCGTCAAGGGGGAGCAGGAGACGATACCCTCACAGGGGGTAATGGAGACGACGGGCTTTACGGACACGGGGGCAACGATAGCCTCACCGGGGACAGCGGCAATGATACCCTAGATGGGGGCAGCGGTCGTGATTTCCTCCATGGCGGAACTGGAAACGATATCCTCAGTGGGGGTGACGAACATGATTGGCTTTACGGCAATGAGGGCAGTGATACTTTTGTCTTGGTCTCCTGGGGCGCGGATGGGGATTTATGGGATGTTATCGGCGACTTTGAGGATGGCAAGGACTTAATCCGGTTAGAAGGAGGCGTGAGAGACTTGAGTTTTGCTGATTTAGAAATTATCTCTGACGGCGGTGATACTTTGATCAGGTCTTCTGAGGAAGAGTGGAAAATATTGGCATTTTTTGTGGGGAGTTGGTCCTGGGCAAATTGATGCTTCTGATTTTATTTAGTTACGGTAACGCCGTTGTTCTCCCTGGGGGGCTCCTTCCAACGGGTTTTGATCGCGCTCCACCCGCTACAATTGGCAACTGCTCCCCCTAGCCCCCTTGTGGTCAAAAGCAGATGATATCCTGGCCAAAAGAATTCGCACACTCCAGGCCCCTTCCGCTACGCGAACGACCCTGACAGGTTATATCGTAGCGTGGCTCGAAGGCCTGGGAACGCACATTTGAGGCCTCTCACGCTGTCCTCTAGGTGAGACTCGCCGTGCAACCCGTTGACTTTACTACCCTAACTGCTGCTTGTGCTGAACTGCGCGATCGCATGCTGCCCGCCAGACTAGAACAAGTCTATCAGCGCGATCGGCACAATATAGCCCTAGCATTGCGAACCCTGAAGGGCCGAAGTTGGCTAAATATCTGCTGGCATCCCCAAGCGGCACATATATGCACCCACAATGACTACCGCAGGAAAATCCCCGATACCTTTACCTTTAGCAACCAACTCCGACATCAACTGCATGGTCTGGCCTGGGTGGCCATTGAACCAGTCGCCCCTTGGGAAAGGGCCTTAGACCTGCAATTTGCCAAGCGTCCGGGAGAACCAGCCCTCTGGCACCTGTACGTAGAGATCATGGGCAAATACAGTAACGTAATTTTAACCAATCAGCAGAACCAGATCGTCACAGCCGCCCACCAGGTAAGCGAAGAAAAATCCAGCGTCCGTCCCATTCTCACCGGTCAGCCCTACTCACTGCCACCAGCCCTGACTAATCCTATTCCCAATTTAAGCGAATCTCCCCAACGCTGGCAAGAGCGAGTGGGATTAGTTCCCGGACAATTGTGGCGTCAACTGCTCAAATGCTATCGCGGACTGAGTCCAACCCTGGTAAAATCAATGGTCGCAGCAGCGGGGTTAGAGGCAAATAAACCTACAGATACTCTCACAGATCGAGACTGGCAGCAATTGTGGAAATGCTGGCAATTATGGTTGCAGGCCCTAGAAACAGGGCAATTTCATCCGGCCTGGACCAAAGAAGGATATACAGTTATGGGTTGGGGTGCAACGGCACCAGTCCCTTCTACCCAGGAATTGCTCGCCCAGTACTATACCAGCAAGTTGAACAGCCAGGAATTCACCCAACTCCGCCAGCAACTGCTGCAAAAACTCCATCGCCTCTTAGAAAAGCAGACCTCAAAAGCCCTGACATTCTCGGAAAGGTTACAACAGTCGGACAACGCCGACGAGTATCGTCAACAAGCTGACTTGCTGATGGCCTATTTGCAAGAGTGGCAACCGGGAATGACATCGATATCCCTGTGCGACTTCCAAACAAACCAACCCATTACCATTCCCCTAGATCCCGAAAAGAATGCCGTCGGTAATGCCCAATCCCTTTACAAGCGTCACCAGAAGCTGAAACGGGCCCGCAGTGCAGTTGAACCATTATTCAACCAAGTGAAGGCAGAAATTGAGTATCTGGAACTGGTGAAAGCTACCCTCTGGCAACTGGATAGCTACGAGGCCAAGGAAGATTTACAAACTCTAGCAGAAATTCGCGAAGAGTTAATCGATCAGGGATATCTGGACAAGGATAACGTACCCCGTCGCCGCCAGACTGATACCTCTGTTCCTTATCGTTTCCAGACACCCAGCGGTTTTGAACTGTTAATCGGTCGCAACAACCGGCAGAATGACCATCTGGCTTTTCGGATCGCCAATGACTATGACCTCTGGTTTCACACCCAAAAAATTCCTGGTAGTCACGTGCTCATGCGGTTACAAGCTGGTAAACTACCCGATGACGTAGATTTGCAATTTGCCGCCGACCTGGCAGGGTATTATAGTCAGGGACGCCAGAGCGATCGGGTGCCAGTGGTGTACACAGCCCCCAAGCATGTTTATAAACCCAAGGGCGCCAAACCTGGTATGGTGATCTACAAGCAAGAGACTGTCCTCTGGGGGCGGCCCCAACAGGCGATGGCCCGATCGGGCCATCGGTGACTGGACATATAATCAGGCTGATTTATGCTTTAGCTAACGTACTATAAGAGATAATTATGTAAAATTAATTAAATTTATGTAAATTTTTATGACAAAAATTTAGTGTATGTTGCTACAATATATTTAAGAGAAAAAAAAGTTAAACATTCACCCGCCTACGCCTTGGGAAGCGCAGTTCGGGTTTCCTCTGTCCGACAACTTATCGACAACTTTGACCAAGATCGGCGATTAATATTGCTGGTCTTGGTTTATTGTTCTTGACATGAGGCAGTTTACATTCCGATGAGGTACAGACGCACACCTATATGCCGGTGAAGACTAGATATGGATGTACTCCACGAGGATGAAAACCACTATAAATGCGTTTAACAACTGACAATTGACAACTAACAACTGACCAAATATTAATGTAGGTCTGATTGCCAGATGCCGATGTAGATGCGATCGCGCTGAGTTTCCCACTCAATGATGCCTTCAAGGGGACCGAGAGTAAAGGAGTAGCGGGGGGACTGGCGAGTCCAAACCTGTTGGAGTCCGAGTTTGATTTCCCGATCGATCTGACAACCTGACATAGCATCGAAGGTTTTCAGCACCTCCTGAAAATCAAACTCAGTCGCAAAGGAAGCCTCGGTTTGCCGAAGCACTCACTTTTAGACCACCCCATTTTAACGTGAGTTCCTAGTTATCCTGCTGCCTGACGCTGCTGTTTGAGATAGGCAAAAACGGACTTATCGCCAATGTCAGGGGGGATAGCTTGCAGGGCCTTGCGCAGGGCAAACACGACAAACCCCACCGCCCAGGTAGCTAGCAAGACTCGTTCTGCCATGACTGGTAAGACGCCAGTCAGATGTCCTAACAGCAGTATGGGTACTAAGGGAGTCAGCAACTTGGTTTCCAGGCGCGAGAAGCAAAAGGCTTCCTTAAAGTAAATTCCTGTCAAGGCGGCGAAAGTGAAGCCGATGCCAAATAAAGTGGTTGGGTGGTTGTAGACAGTCAAGGCCAAAGGTTCCCTGAAGAACAGTATGTACCCGATCGCGGCCAGGACCCCGATCGCCCAAAACAACTGTAATGCGCGGTGCAGAACTGCCAGATAGATGTGGATGGTGAGCAAACTGATCCCTAAGGCTAAACAAAACACTCCATAGAGGGGAGTGAGGGCGTTAATAACAGCCGGGGTGCCTCCTTGCCACAGCACTAGGGTACTGCCGATGGCAAAGCAGAAGGCGGCGATGTTTAAGGCAGTGCGATAGATAATTACGCCCGATCGATCGGCCTCTGTAATAGTAAAGGAGCCAAACTGACCTTGATAAATTTCTGGTTCGGATGCTTGCAACTGAGTCATAGCTTGCTAATTGAAATGTCATGAAAATTAACTTCTATTTGATCTTTCCAGTCTAGCTGAAGTTGAGATTGAGCATTACCTCCATTGACAGCAATCTCTACCCAGCCATGACTTCCTACCAAGGCGATCGCCTCTAGAGGCGGGCTGTCTGCATAAGTATTGCTACCCTTAATCACCTGGTTCTCTAATTTAATATACCACTGTTTTGCCCGAACGCAGCTGCCGGGAATATTGGTGATTAAATTGCCAAAATGGTCGATATACTGAATGCAGCCTGTGATGCTGGTTGCTGTGTGAGTACATGCAGGTAGGGGTAACTGGACTAAAGTTTCTGGGTCGATCGGGTTTCCCAGTTCAACTAGAGGGACGCCGCTAGCCAGATGGGCCCCCACAGGTGCGAAGATATCTCTACCGTGAAAGGTGCTGCTAGGTGTGGGCGTATGCCAATATTCTGGGTTGTCGAGTTCGACCGCTGCCAGCACGGGATTTTCCGCCAAAATGCCGCTGAATATTCCGTTATCGGGTCCGACTAGATAAAAGTGCGACAGGAAAAGGGCGATCGCCCTCCTGCTACTCCCCACTCCGGGATCGACAACAGCGACATGAACGGTCCCGGCGGGAAAATAGGGCAGGGCCTCACGCAAGCAGAACCTGGCCGCGAGAATGTTCTGGGGAGGAATGTTGTGGGTGATATCCACTACTTTTAAACTCGGGTTAATCCGGGCAATTACCCCCTTCATTACCCCTACATAGATGTCACTCAAGCCAAAATCACTCAGCAAAGTTAAGAGGTGGCGATCGTCCATTAACTTATTTTCCCTTAAACAAAGGACTATTTTACAGCATGTTTATATAAGAGGCAGAAACTGGAGTTTGCGTTCCGGACAGCTGTGCCCAAGGTAGATTCACTTAAGGAAAAACCGATCGCGCAGCGTGGCGCAGCCATAAGGTTCTCATGAAATCCTTATGAGGTATCTACTGCTTTGTAAGCACCCCAGGGAAAGTAGATCCCTTTTGTTGGCTTTGATGCTCCGGAAACCACCGGTTATAAATAACCGGTGGTTTTATTAATTTTTGTAACCATCGCTACACAGTTTTTTCCAGAAAGGGTTATCTTAGAATTGTGAGCCTTAATTAAATTTCGTCTAAAAAAAAGTCCACAATGAACATGAATCGTCAAACCAGGAAAAAACTAGCCCAAGTCCATCAAGACAACCTGCAAAAGAACTTACAGCACCGGCTGGAAGTCGCCAGAACCAAAGGGGATGAAAACTTAATTCGGATGCTAGAGGCGGAAGCTAACTACTTCAGCTAGAACGCTAGAGCATCGGTCAAGAAACCGGGTTTCTGTTACCAAAACGTCAATATAAGTGCTATTTTTGACGAGAAACCCGGTTTCTATCTATAGTCCATGTCAGCTGCGGTCAATTAATTTAACCGGTGCATAGCCCACCCGATCGCTTCTCGGGTGGGCTTTTGGCGCGATCGCCCCGTCCCAGAAGCGATTCGGTTAATAACTTGTCATTGCGAAGGGGGGGAGTCCAAACCAACATTGTGACTTATATCCCCCCGTTCGCGCAGCGGCCCGACGCCAGGAGGGCTAGCAATCTCCCCTATGCAGCGCGCTACTCGCACTACCCAACACAGCCCCCCCGCCACGTGGTAAAATCGCAATGACAAATGTCCCAGCCGTCTTGCTTAATCGAAAAGTATTGCGATTACTATTGTAATTAATATAGAATTCAATTGGCAGTAAAAGGAGGAGGGGATGTCAAAGATAGCAGTTATCGAACCAGAAAAGTCTTATACATTTGCGGAATACTTTAAGTTGAACTGCGAACCAGACGATCTTCTAGCTTATTTTGGCTATGGGTACGAGGCCAAATCACTGACGTTACCGCAGTCAAAGCGGGAGTTAAATCGGTTAGAGAATCTGAAACAGCAGTTAGAACAAAATTTACCATACATTAGTCTGACTAGCGAAATGGCAAGACGAGAGTTTTTGATTGCTCCCGTGTTAATGGAGGTAATTTATTACACGAAAGCGCGAGTGAAGGTCGGGTATTCTTTAACCGTAAGCGAACAACTGAAAGGAGAATTAGATTATTATTTACAATCCCAAAGTCAGTTACTGGTGATTGAAGCAAAAAATGCGGATATCCAACGAGGGTTTACTCAATTAGCCGTGGAATTAATTGCGGTTTCACAAGCACAACTAGCGAAAGGGGACATACTCTACGGTGCGGTTTCCGTTGGGAATATTTGGCAATTTGCGGTTTTGCATAGTCAGGAACAGCAGGTTGTACAAGATCTGAATTTGTATCGGGTTCCGGCAGATTTACAGGAGTTATTGCCAATTATAGTTGGGATTTTGGAATTGGATTTGTAGTAGCATAAAATTTAGGATAATCCCAACTTTGAATTAAGATTATCCTTGTGCAACCCACTCTACTACTTACTCAAGTCCACTCCGTAAGATACCCAGAATCTTGCCGACATTATTCAGAAAATACTCATTTAAGTCTATGGATATCGTTTGTTCTTCAAGTTTCAAAAATTTCCAGTTAGTTCCTGTCGTGACTGAACCATAGATGGTTTTGATTTCATTTTCTTGGCGTTGATTAAATAACTGAGCTGCTAACATTTCGGCCATGCATTGCCCTAAGCCTGATTTAATATTATCATTTTTTGCTTCGACGAGGGTGATAACGGGTGCTTCAATTAACAACTGTTCGGGAGAACGACTAATTAGAAAGTCGCAACGTCCATTCAAGCCTCTTTCTAAGTCAACATTAAAGTCTTTGCCTGAAAATAAGCCGATCTGACCTTGTAATTGTGTCTTGAGTTCAAATAAAATGGGGGCAATGATAAATTCAGACCGGGATTTTTCTGTATCAATTGCTAGTGCTAAGGGTATATATTTTTGCAACGATTGTGCTAGAAAATCGCTGTACTCTATCTCGGGAATATCTGCAAATATCCCAAATTTCTCGAAAATTGTTATGCCAAAGGTGGTTTTGATTTCCTCTATGCTAAATTGACTGTATGACATTTGACTGCCTCTCTATTATCAGGAATGGGCGATCGCCTCCTATTGTAGCACATAAATCGCATCTCACTTTTGCTGCTGGCATATGGCATATTCGCTCCGGAGGCCAGAAACCAGCTTTTGACAAAAAACCTGGTTTCTTAATCCCAAATTGAGATGCACCCATAAATCATTTGAAAACACCTGTCATGGTATTAATAGTTAAACTGTCTCCATCGAGGGTTTTAATATACACCAAATACGGACATTTATATTCCCTGGTCTGGTAAGTACTCACTAAATCGGATAGAACCACCTGGGTTAAACAGCAGCAATTCCGGAAGTTTATCTAGGATCCTGTGATTGTTGGTATCGACAGCGGAAGTGCGCTTCCCTAGAAGTAGCGATCGGGCATAGGCAGGTGCTCTCAGACCGATCCAGATAGCATATCGATCGTCCGAAGCAGTGATCGCAACCAGTTTCTCCGTTCGCGCAGCGTGGCGCAGCCATTCGCGCAGCGTGGCGCAGCCATTGCTGCCAATTCGCAGGCGATTTGATACCCTTTAAGCCAGTGAGAGCCGGGGAACTTGTGAGCCAACACATAGAGTTCGTCATTGTACCGCATTCCCTCACGGATGCTCCCATCCATGTAGAATTTAAACAAATTCACCACATTTTCACTCAAGACAACTGGCAGCATAGGTTTAACCGTCAACTTTTTGTTACATTTCTTATCATAATGTAACATTTCAGCCGCGACAACCCAAAAAGGTGATATTGAGATTTTCCCCAGCTACAGATCTGTCTTATAGCAGAGGGATGGGGGCCCTGCAAGGCGATCGCCCCTCCGATCGCGCAGCGTGGCGCCAGCCATGGAAAAACCGTATGTAGCATCTAAAATTAATCCGATCGTTAGACTGGAAAGCGGGGGAGTCGGTATATGACTGATCGCGCAGCGTGGCGCCAGCCATGAGTTAACCCTCAAAGTAGTCATTATCATCAATTGGAGGCTATTGGCCGTGGTTTCTGGGAATCAGCAGATTTTGGGTTATTTCATCGAGGAGGCGAAAGAACACCTGGAGACGATCGAACAAGGGCTGTCGGATCTACAGTCCACTATCAAAGACCCCGAAAGTATAAACGAAATGTTTCGCGCTGCCCATTCGGTTAAAGGGGGTGCGGCAATGTTGGGCTTTGGTAGCATTCAAAAAACAGCCCACCGGTTAGAAGATGGCTTCAAAATACTTAAAGAAAACCAGGTCAAGATCGATCAAAAGCTGGAGTCCTTATTTTTCAAGTGCTTTGATACCATGCGGGACTTACTCGATCGCCTGCAAGGACCGTTTGGCTTGCGAGATGAAGAAGCGAATCAAGTGATGCTGGAGGCGGAGCCAATCTTTGGCCAACTCCAGGCTTATCTAGAGAGTTTAACGGGTGGGGGTGGCGAAACAACAGCAAGCGCCGAGTCAAAACAGGCAATCAAAACCGATGCTGCACCACCGAAGCCAGATTTTGTGACTCAGGTAACGGCGGTACTCAGACAGATGTTGCAACTGTTTAAGGAAAAAGCTAATCCCGCTAATCGTCAAAACCTGGAACAATTATGTAGCAGTCTTCTCAATCTGGGGGAAGATACCGAAAGCTGGCAAAATCTAGTCCAAACGGCTCAGACTGCCATTGCTAATTATAACTGTCCCTATCTCACCCTGGCTCCTCTGGTGATTAAGGAACTCAAGCAGGGAAGCGAACAACTGAAGGCTGGCAAAGCTAGCCAAATCGCTCCTTCTAAAAACTTGCAACGCATAGCGGATAATTCTCCTTCCAAGCGGATTATCCTAGTTGCCGAACCAAAGGCAGCCGCCGAAACTCTGGTCAAGACTTTCAATAAAAAACAGCTATCACAGTTTATGAAGGCCCTACAAGCAACTGCTAAAGCAGCAGCCAAGTAGTCAATTGTCAATTGTCAATTGTCAATTGTCAATTGTCAGTTGTTACCATTCACCAAAGGTGAGGGCTTGGCCCCGGACTTCTCCGTGCAATTTGCCCCTATTGTAGGCAATTTGACCGCCGACGATGGTCGCGACGGGCCAACCTGTCAAGTTCCAACCTTCAAAGGGACTCCAACCACATTTGGTTAAGAGTTCCTCGCGCAGTACTGGACGGTAGCTGTTCAGGTCTACCAACACCAAGTCAGCATCATAGCCCGGGGCAATGACGCCTTTATTGGGAATCTTGTAGCCTTTTGCTGGTGCGAGGGACATCCAGTGAGAGACTTGGGCTATGCTACAACGCCCCTGCATTGCCTGAGTCAGCATCAGGGGTAAAGATGTCTCTACTCCCGGCATTCCCGAGGGGGAATTGGGATATCCTCGGGCTTTTTCCTCTAAGGTATGGGGGGCGTGGTCTGTAGCGATAAAGTCAATTACCCCATCTAGCAAGGCTTGCCACAGGATTTGGTTGTCCTGGGGACTGCGCAAAGGGGGATTCATTTGAGCCAAGGTGCCAATCTCTTCGTAAGCGCTACTATTGAGTAGTAGGTGTTGGGGCGTTACTTCTGCTGTCACCCAGCTGGGCTTATCCTGACGCAGCAATTCTGCTTCGACACCAGTAGACATATGTAGAATATGCAGGCGTCGCTGGTATTTCTTAGACAGCCCCAGGGCCAGCTGAGTCGCGTTCAAGGCTGCCTGTGAGTCCTGTATTTGGGAATGCACTGCTGGGTCAGTCTGGCCCGCAAATAACTGCCGGCGCTCGTTAATCCGGGCTTGGTCTTCGGCATGTACGGCGATCGGGCGGGTGCCAGTAGCAAAGATTCTCTCCAGCACCTCGGACTGGTCAACCAGGAGATCGCCCTTCATGGACCCCATAAAAATTTTAATTGCTGGGGTGGGATTTGCGGAGAGCAGAGCGGGGGAACAAGCTGGCGTTGCCCCAATAAAAAAGCCATAATTGACTAAGCACTTCTGTTCGGCCCGTCGCAACTTGTCATCTAGACTGGACTGGTCTATTGTCAGCGGGCGTGTATTGGGCATCTCCAAAAATGAAGTCACGCCCCCCTTAGCACAAGCACTGCTAGCTGTCAAGAGGTCTTCTTTATGTTCTAGACCTGGTTCTCGGAAATGCACCTGGGGGTCTATTACTCCTGGCAACAATGTCAAACCCTCGGCGTCTAGAACTTCCTCAGCGACCGGATCGAGATCCGGGGCGACCCGGACAATGGAACGATCGCGGATCCCGACATCCCCTACCAGGAAGTCCCCAGTGGGTAACAGAATCCGTGCCTGACGAATCAACAAACTAAAAGGAGTAGCTGACATGGGAGAAGGTATTGCTAAAAAAATTACCGTTAATTTACTATACAAGATCTGTAAATAATTGTCAAACTTACTGAAAACCCCCCGATCGAATATGACTTCTGTGAATAAGCAAGATATGCCCGAAAAGCAGGCTAACAATAGTGAAAACCCTTGGATAGAGGGAATAAAGACGATCGCCCTGAGTGGGATTTTGGCTTTGGGGATTAGAACTTTTGTAGCGGAAGCCCGTTATATTCCTTCGGGGTCGATGTTGCCAACCCTCCAGATAAACGATCGCCTGATAATCGATAAAATAGGTTATCGCTTCCGGGATCCGGAACGGGGAGATATTGTGGTATTTAACCCGACAGATGGACTGCTTGAGGACAATCCAGATCTGAAGGATGCTTTTATTAAGCGGGTGGTAGGTTTACCGGGAGAAAAGGTTGAGTTGCGCCAGGGAAAGGTCTATGTAAACGATCGCCCGTTGGCGGAAAAATATGTAGCTTCTGATTTCGACCCGACGGCACCGGTGACGGCCTCATCGACACATCAGCGGACGCAAATAAATGTCTGCCCCCAGATAAGCGGTTCCTCTCCCAACCAGTCACGGTGCCTGCTAATTCCTATCTGGTGATGGGAGATAACCGCAATAATAGTTATGATAGCCGCTGCTGGGGGTTCGTGCCCCGCGATCGGATTATCGGCAGGGCGATCGTCCGCTTCTGGCCGTTTAATCACTTTGGTCAACTGGATGAGTCCCCGATATATCCCACTGAAAAGTAAAATACTTAGTGTTATTTTGACTTGAGAGGATAGTGCGATCGCCCCTTAACCAGAAGCGATCGCCGGAGCGTTCGTAGTAAGAGATCTATAATCCAACTATAACAACCGCAGTAGCCATATTGGACCTTGTTGAGTAATTTATCTCTAATCAGGGTTGAATAAATGTTACAATCAAGGGACTACCTATCGTTTACCGATCCACCCACCCATGTCGTTGCCTGCTGGCGAACGACAGGGTCGTTTCCACGAGCAATCGCGGAAGTTTAAAGAGATACTAGACTATAGCGAAGAGTCAGCAATCGACATGGGTGAGTGTCTCGGGAAACGAAAGGGTGAAGAGGAAACGACTCCCTGGTAAAATGGAAACTGTATATCTACCTCCCAAAGGGAGAAGTTTACTAGCATCCCGTCTTTTGCTGGCCTCCGTGGGCTTTGCTACCATCACTTTATCCGCCTGTACAGGAGAACCGGTTATGACTTCATTAAACAAGGAAATTGTCACCCTTGATGTTGGTCCCAATTTGGTGGACTGCGTTGGCTTTATACCCCAGAAATGTATGTTGGTGCGGGAAGAGGACGAGCAGGATTTTACCTATTTATACGATGCTATTGAGGGGTTTGATTATGAATCGGGCTATAACTATAAGCTGCGCCTATGGCTGGCGCCACGCTGCGCGATCAGAAAACCCCGATCGAAAAATCCTCCTGCGGATGCTTCGTCTATCCAGTGGACGTTAGTTGAACAGTTGGTCATTGCACTCCCGCTACCCCGTAGAAGCGCTAAAGCGCTTACTACAAACGGCTTATTACAAATGGACAACGCGCCCCTGCAATTGACGCCCTAACCAAGGGGTATTAGCAGCACGAGATTTCAGAGTTTTATTCTCAACAGTCCAGGTTTGTTGAGGGTCGAATAGCATAAGTTCCGCTGCTTCTCCTGCTGCTATGATCGCAGGTTGCTGCTGCAAACATAAGGCGGGATTTGTACTCAGACTTTTCCATAATTGCACCGCTGATAATTCCCCTGTTTCTACTAAATTTTGCCATAATAAAGGTAATGCTAGTTCTAACCCGATCGCCCCTGGGGGTGCTTCGGCAAAAGCTACTGTTTTTTCCTCGTAGGTATAGGGACTGTGGTCGATCGCGATCGCATCGAGTACCCCATCCCTGACTCCGGCAATTAAACTCTCCCGATCTACCGGGTTTCCTAAAGGCGGTTCCAAACGCAAATTCGGATCGTAGGAATAACTGGTAAGATCGGACCCATCCAGCAACAGATGCATCCAGGTAGTGCTAGCTGTCACGGGCAATTTGCTCCTCTTAGCATCGTAGATCATTTCCACAGCCCCAGTAGTAGAGACCCGCATCACGTGTACGGGAGTACCAGTATATTCCACCAATTGTAACAAAGCCCCCAGGGCAGTTGTTTCCGTAATTGCTGGAGTTCCCGGTAACCCCAAACGGAGGGAGAAAATTCCCTCTCGCATTACCCCATCTTCCGCCAAACTGCCATTATTCGGCCACAGGGCCACGGGCTTTCCTAAAGGCTGCAAGTATTCTAACAAACGTCTGAGTAGAGCCAGATTTTCCACTGGCTTACCATCAGCAAAACCTACCACTCCTGCTGCGGCTAACTCTGCCAATTGAGTCATTTGTAGTCCTTGGGTACCCAAAGTAAGAGCCCCCCAGCAATAGAGATGGGGGGCTCTTTTCATCAAAGCTAGAGCACCTGGGTTATCCACTGGCGGCACTGTATCTGGTAAAATGGCAATTCTGGTAAAACCCCCCGCCGCCGCCGCTGCCATCAGAGACTCTAAAGTTTCCCGCTGCTCAAACCCAGGTTCTCCAGAATGGCTGTACAGATCCACTAGCCCCGGTCCCATTACCAGTCCCCGGCAATTCTTCACATTCCCCTCACTTGGGTAGTCCGCAATTATTGCGCTTAAGCGCTTAATATAACCCTCTTCTATCAGCACATCGCATACTCTATCTGTACCCGAAACTGGCTCAATTAAACGCACTTGTTGCAGCAGTAATTCACTCATTATCGCTAATTTTCAATTGTTACCCTCTCTTCCTCTCGTTCTTCTCGTTCTTCTCGTTCCCAGGTAGAACCTGGGAACGGTCTTCTGAGGCGGGAGCCTCCAATCAGGAGTGCCGAGTCAAGATTGGAATATGTTGAATAAAATGGTATTACCGTACCATTTCTAACTCAAGTTGCTACCTATAAAAATTTCTACGTCCGAAACAGCCATTTTTGGCAATTGAATCCACCAAAATGCCATTTTGGGGTAAATTACAAGGCGATATGGGATGATTTTGGTTGATCTTGACCTTGATTTTCTATAGGTAGCAACTTAGGTTTTCTAGCATCTGACAGTGGGCGCGGCCCACCCTACAGTGCTCCTGCTGCTGTTTGGTCGAGAATACTGCCACTAATGTGGGTAGTAATATTATGAGTTTCTAGCACGGGTTTTCCTTCCAGTCCTTTGGGGTAATCTATCACCGTAACTGCACAATTTCCCTGCTTAAATTTCCAGAAATGCCCTGGAGACAAGCCAAACAATTGGCAGAGAACCGCTTTATCGATCGCGTCGTGGGCAACCACTAAACCTATACTGTTAGGGGGCGCTGATTTAACGACTTCATTCCAAGCTGCCATTCCCCGTTCCCAGACCTGCTGCAAGTTTTCTCCCTCGGGCATTTGCACCGTTGCCGGAGCCGTTTTCCATTGCTCTAATTGACCGGGAAACCCTTTTTCAATTTCCGGTTCTAACTTCCCTTCCCACAAACCGTGACTAATTTCTTTGAGTCCCTCAGACAGTTGCAGCTGCACTTGCGGGTGATGCTGGAGAATAATTTCTGCTGTTTCCTTGGGGCGTAACATGGGGCCTAGTCACGGCAAAATCAATCTGCAGATCTTTGAGAAATTCCCCTGCGTTCTGGGACTGTTGGCGCCCGGTTTCATTCAGCGGGATATCATTCCATCCCTGAAACCGTTTCTCACGATTCCATTGTGTTTCGCCGTGACGCACCAGCAACAGTCGGCAACCCCGATGTCCTGCTCGCGGTTTGGGGAAAATCTCTCCCATATGAGATGTGAGATTCATTGATTCCAGCTGCACTGCTTCGCCCAAATCTCCAGCAAAATTTAGCACGCTAATACCGCAGTTCGACTGCTGGAGCGAATGGTAGTCAGCTGGTGGAATCCCCACAGCAGTTCCTAGCAAGCAACGGTTAATGCCGTTGTGCGCCACTACCATAATTGTCTTGCCTTGATGGCGAGGCAAAACTTCCTGCCAGAATGCTTTTGCTTGCTCGTAGAGTGCTAAAACTGGATAATGTTCTCTGTTTCCCTCTGGTTCCGGTACTAGCATGTGAAATTTATCGGGACGTTCCTTCCAGCAGCGGTAGTCGGCGGCAAATTTCTCCTTTACTTCATCCCTGAGCATTTCTTCCCAGAGAGGCAGGTCGATCTCTCTCAACTTATCTACATCACGCACTTCCGGCGATGCTTCTAAGCAGGAGGCGATAATTTCTGCCGTGCTTTTCGCCCGTTGCAGAGGACTACAGTAGATGGCATCAAAGCTGAGACTCTTCAGGGCCTCACCCACTTTGCTGGCGTCGGCACGACCTTTTTCCGTTAAGACTGAATTGTCACACCGGCCCTGAATGCGGCCCTCAATATTGTAACTGCTTTGACCGTGGCGGACTATAATAACGCGAGTAGTCAGGGTTTTATCCTCCGTATTTTGCGCGACAGCTGGATTTACATAATGCAACGCCAATTATTTTACCCTGTCTGGGGCACTTTCTCCCATATAGCAACGGTCGGGGCGATCGCTAAAACCCCAAATACTTGCCCAATATAGCCTTCGCCTGGTTTAGTAGTTCAGTTTCCAGTTGACCCAACCGTTGTACCAGTCTGACTTTATCGAAGGTCATTGGTTCAACACAGATGATTCAGCTATCTACCGATAAACCATTTTCGGCCGCTGTGTCCGCCGGGAGCGCTACTCGCACTACCCGGCGGACACAGGATGATGGTACGACCACCACAGCAGGAGAAATTCTAGGATCGTATGGCTGCGCCACGCTGCGCGATCGGACGGGCGGGCTTGCGCAGTCACCTTGTGCGCTGGGCATTAAACACAGAAGCAGAAATTACCAGGGCTGGACGTGTTTTGCGAAATTCAGTGCCTACTGACGGTTCAAACCTGACTATCCAGATGCTTCCCGATCGTTTCCAGAGACACCCACCCATGTCGTTGCCTGCTGGCGAACGACAGGGTGGGTGCTCTTGGAAACGAGTCCATAATCGCTCTGTTCTGCCATTCTTCATCCCAGCCTAAATCTAGTTCATCAACCAGTCTACAAGCCTCCGCTAGGGCCTTGTCTTCCTGCTGCTGCCGCCATTGTTGCAAGAGAGATGAGATCGAGGCGCTACGGTTGTCTACCTTTTGGTCTAGGTATGCCAGCAAGTCATCGGGCATGGAAATAGAAATGTTTGTCATATACTTGGCCATTTGCTACGATGAGTCCTACTTTGATTAGCATAGCAATAAAAATACGGCTCTGTGGCCCTAAAGCGTGCCACGATCGAACCGATCGATACTATTGACAACGGACGAATGACTATCAAGCGGTTTATTTTAGGTGCCCTGACGGTTTTTGCTTTGGCCCTAGTTGGTCTGTCTCTGTACAGCAGCTGGAGTCAGCCTCAGTTTCAAGGTCGTCTGGAACTCTACGAAACTAATCTCTTACTCCAAGCTAGCGAGTGGGAGGGTGGTTCCGACGATGGGCGTCGAGCGTCTGTACGTGAGATCCTGCTAGGGGAAGGCGTGACTGAAACGGCTTTACAACAGTATCTCAATGCCCGCGATCGGGCCCAGTCCTTACTAGACCAACTCCAGATGCAACTCCCACAGTCTGTTGATCCCAGCATCCCCGGGCAAATATCTCAGCTGCACAATGAAATCGATCGACTGGATCTGCGCCTCTGCATTTTACAGATAGCTACCGATCAAACCGAGGCCGCAATGGATACCTGGGACAATTTATCTGACTCTTCAAGGTTGGTTAATACTGCTATCCTCTTAGAGGGACTTTGGAAAGATCCTCCCCGCTTCCCCGCTGATGCTGAGATCCAAATTAACGAACAGTTGGACGGATGGTTCCGCTATCAAGCTTTATCGCGACTTTATCAATTACAGAAACGCCAGGACTTATTTGGGGCCCTGTCCGCTGCGGAACAAGAATTGGCCCAGGAAGCTTTTTTCAAGTTAGTGCTAGCTAGCGGTATTCAAACTTTAGCCGCAGTCTTGGGGACAGGATTGTTAATTTTTATTCTGGTCCAGCGGCTGCTGAAAGGTAAAGAATCCCTCTGGACTCAGAATGTCGATCTTTCCTGGTTCGCCCCTTGGGATCTAGAAACGATTTTGCAGGTACTCGTCCTCGGGTTTTTCTTTGTCGGACAAATTCTCATCCCCCTGTTCTTGCAGTTGCTGCCCATCAACGAAGCTGCTGCTGGAGCTACCACTCAGGCTTTTTATATTCTGGTAAATTATCTGCTACTCGCTTTGGGGGGCTTGTTAGTATTAGTGCTATCTGTAAAGCGATTTTTACCCTTGCCCAGCCCTTGGTTTCGTTTTGATTGGCTAGAATATCAATGGTTAGGATGGGGACTGGGTGGCTTTCTGGCTGCCATGCCTTTGGTGATTGCCGTATCTTTGATTAATCAGCAGTTCTGGCAAGGACAGGGGGCAGTAATCCCATTCTGCCTCTCGCTTTGCAGGGTCGCGAACCCTTGGCGATCGCCATTTTCTTCCTGACTGCCTCGGTCGCTGCACCTGTCTTTGAGGAAATCATCTTCCGAGGGTTTCTCTTGCCCTCTTTAACTCGCTATTTTCCCCTTTGGGGGGCGATCGCCTTTTCGAGTCTCTTATTTTCTGTTGCGCACCTGAATCTCTCGGAAGTCCTGCCTCTGATGACTTTAGGCATGGTCCTGGGGTTCGTTTATACCCGATCGGGCAATCTCCTAGCTCCCATTTTACTCCACAGTCTCTGGAATGGCAGTACCTTATTTACTCTCTTCCTCCTCGGCAGTGGTGCCAATGGTTAATTCGCGATCGCCTTCCACTTGCAAGAAACCGGGTTTCTACTAGAGATTTTGGTCTTTTACCAAGGTATACTCAGAGAAACCCGGTTTCTGTCCCCTGATGCGGGCGATCGCCGGTCAACAACTCCCGATCGCCGGTCCCGATCGCGGTGCGATTAATTCAGCCAGGAGCATCTTGAAGGTCTCTACTTAAATTTAGACCCGAAAATTTTTTGCCTAGTCCCATGTCCTGGCAACAACTACCAGTCATATATAGTCATATATAGTCAATATTAAAGTTTTATTTTTCAACAATAAATTGTTAATTGCTGATTACCATGATATCATATAAGCATGATTAACCTTAATATCTCCGGTTGAGTTGACTAAACGGGAAACCGAACGTAGCTATAAACTGACAACTGACTGACAGGCGATCCGCCAGTCCTACCAACTGACCACTCACAACCAATGATCGAGTCCAACTCGTCAACTGTATGATTCAATAATTATTTGCACTTGTTTTTCGGCAATGAATGAGTCCATCAAGCCTATTCAAAAAATCCTCTTTGGGAGTCCCGGCACCGGCAAAAGCTATCAAATACGACAAATTGCTATTGAACAGTTAGGCATTGAAGTCGATCCAGATAGCCAACTCCTTAAAAATACTGTAAAAACAGTATTCCACCCAGAATATACTTATGCAGATTTTATGGGAAAATTACTGCCTTTAACTCAGGGGAATTCTATTATATATAAATTTTATCCCGGTCATTTTCTGCAAATATTAGGAATGGCATATAAAGGGTTGATTGATGGCAATAACCAGCATTACCTACTGGTGATTGATGAGTTGAACAGAGGAAACGCGGCAGCTATTTTTGGCACAGTTTTTCAATTGCTCGATCGAGAAATAGATCGCTGGTCTACCTATGAAGTTAATATTTCCGAGATGGAGTTCGTGGGGTTGCTCAACTCAATGGCATATAAGCCAGCAGTGCAAATTGATGGAAATATTCAAATTGATGGTAACAGATTAGATAGATTTTTAGACACGCTTAAAGCGGACTTAGATCGGGACCAGAGTAAATCTGTTGTTGGATTAGAAGATAAATTAAAAACGTTAAATTTATTAAAGCAATCCAAAATCAGCATTCCTAATAATTTATCAATTTTAGCAACGATTAATACTTCAGATGAGTCCATCTATTATCTTGATAGCGCATTTAAACGCCGTTGGGATTGGGAATACGTGGATTCACCGAGGATTGAGACTCTGGTACCCGAAAATATTCAAGACGTAAAGTTGATTCTGGAGAATAATGAAGAATTAGAATGGTATAAATGTGTTATTGGTTTAAATGAATGGATAAAATCAGAACATCAGACCATCAGACGGATAGAGGATAAGCAAATAGGTTGGTGGTTTATTCGACCGGAGAATAAGAAAATATCTTTACAGAAAGTTAAAGATAAACTTATGTTTTACTTGTGGGACAGCGTATTTGCCAGAGATAAACGACCGTTAGAGCAAATTTTATCTAAAGCCACGAAAAATAATGTTAATCTCACAACCTATACAGATTTTGTCGAAAACACAGAAATTTTTATATCTTACTTAAAAGATTATTACACAACAGTCTCACCATTATAATTAAATTTATATCTAAATATTTTCTTGGAGTCAGCAATGATTGATTTTAACGAACTTGAACTGGTGGTAAAAGAAAAATATTCTTTTGTCGGTATTGAAAGACAAGGTGGCAAATTGCGCTTGTGTTTGCCAAAAGGATTTTCTGAACATCTCTTGGAGAACACATTTGATGCTAAACGGGATCTGTTTTTTTTGTTTTACCGAATTTTCGATAAATTTAAGGATATTTGTCTAGAAAAAGGATATCTAGAAAATCAGGATCGAATCCGCACATCGGATAGAGACGGTGTAATTCAAAGTAGTCAAGGTGCAAAAATTACTGTCGTGGGGGAAGAGGAGACTCATATTTTATACTCTAAGTTAGATATAATTGACAGCATTTTGAACGCCTATGATGAACCAAAAATTTTAAGTTTAGTATATAGACTTGGCAAGTCAGAAAATATCGATTATAATCAATTATATCGTTTTTTATACCGTGCGGTTTTCCTACCTAACGGCGCTGCTTATATTAACGATATGGACTTACCACGCCAACAAGTCCAGTTTGCAGCTACCGATATTGTAGCAATGTACTGCTATTTAGTAGATGAAATAAAGCAGCAGCTTAAGCAAGAGATTAAGTCGGAACTAAAAGCTTTATCAGAACAGTTTCGACAGCACTATCTTCGAGGTGATTATAGTTTATTCCAAGAACAAGACCGCAGTCATGTGATAGATATATTGAAAGAAGCATTAGAGTTAATTGACCGTCATACATCTGTGAAAGATTCTGACTATTGGCAGTTTTATGAAGCAATTGAAGTATTTCTGTATGGTGAACTCAAGCAAACTGAAGAGGGTGAAATTTGGGGAATTAATAATTTTCATACTGTATGGGAATCAATGTGTTTGACTTATCTGATCGAAGAAAATAGTCCCGAGAAGATACTTTTTTTAGATACTCAGTGGATTTCCGAGTCGCTAAGTAACTCTGTGAGTAATACCACTAAGGTTATTGATTTATCAACTGCATTCAAAATTAATAATAGTCAGCTTGTTCCAGACGCTGTAATCTATAAAGATATTGATGATTTAATTTCAATTGATCGTAAAGTTACCTATAAATTTTCTCCAATGAATTGGAATGATAAGTCCTATTTTACAATATTTTATTGTCCAAATAATTATAAACATAAAATTAGGATTGCTGTTCGAGATTTACCGACCCAAAAGCACACAGTTGAATTACTCAAAAAAATCTATACTCTGAATAATTCAATTTTATTCATTGATAAACCTTTACCGGATAAATTTTATTCCTATTGGGAGATAAATATTGAAATATTAAAGGCGGAGCAAATTAGCGATGAAATTCATAAAATGTATTATTTAAATCACGTGTTTTATCGAGCAATAAATCAACATATATTTCCAGGTAAAAATTTTGCAATTTTCATTAATAAATTGTTAACTTATAAAGTTTTTCACAGTTCTTTATTGAGAATAGATACTCAGCATAAGAGTAAAGAATATATTATCAATCAAGTTAGTAAAAAGTATCAATTTTTTATAGAAACAATATTTTTATTAGGATTATATAATATGAACGTTATTGATGTTAAGTATTTTGAAGAAAAAATTTTTTTCAATGCCGATAATCTTGAAAAAATCAAAGCTACAAGTGTTAGAAAGCAGTTTGTTTATGAATATTTACTTGCCAAATATATTCAACGTAATCAAAGTAAATTTAGCCAAGCAAATATTGTTAGTGAATTTTGGCTTCCGGGCTATAAGCAAAATTCTGGGATCGAAAATAAGCAAAAATTTATGGATGGATATATCGAACTTTGCAGTTTAGATTTTGAGACTCTTGCTGAGACATATTTATCTTAGTCAATAGTGGTGCCAATGGTTAATTGTTAATTGCTGATGGTTAATGGTTAATTGCTCATTACATTAACCATTAACCATTAACCATTAATTATCCGACTCTGGTAAATCACCAAAGCGTTGACGATAGCGTTCGACTAATTCTTCAGCCGTCTGGTACCGAGTGCCGTTTTCGTCATACCAGCATAGCACCTCTCGCCAGATCCCGCCTAGAGATGCGATCGCCCGACCAATGCCTAAACCTATTTCCGGCATCCAGAATGGTTCTCCTATTTGCGGCACGTACTCCCCATTTACTAAGCGATATACTACAAATGGTTGTTGTCTATCCCGTTGCCAATACTCCGGGTTGTACACCACGTAGTATAGCACGCCCAGTCGGGAATATATGTTCATTTTTCGATCGTATTCTCCCCCATAACTACGAGAAACAATCTCCAGCACCAATATTGGTACTACATTATTTTCTTCCCAGACCACATAGCTGGAACGCGAACCATTGTTCTTTCTCCGTTCCACGCCTAAACTCAGAAAGCCATCTGGCACAACTGGCACTAACGTACTCACGCCCGTCGTATGATAGACGGCCATATCGACTGCCCAAAACCAGTCCTGGCGATCGGGCCAGATAAACGCCAGTAAGAATAGCAGGAAATTGGGAATATAATTTTGCTCTTCGTTATCCACAGGGGTATCATCCGAACAAGGTAACTCCTCGCTAGTTGGTAAATCTAGCTTCTCCGATAATTGTACCATTTCTCCCTCTCCTTATCTTTGAGTATGCTAATGTATAATTGCTATAATTATTAACAATAATACATTGTTGCTTGAATATTTTAAAACCCACAGTGAGATATTATCTAAAATTTACTGTGTAGCGAACAATAATAACATTTCCCATGTTTTTGAGAATGTTCTGTGACATAAATATTGCTCCGAAATATGGCCGGAATAGACAACTCAGATAGTTTCAGTATATTTTAAATCAGATAGGCCCTATTGTCAACTCAAAATCAGAAGAGTAAAAAAAACATAAAAAAATGATGATTTCGCGGCATGACGACTAAGATACAAAAAAATGTAATTTATTGCTATCCCATTCAGTTATGCAAGTGGTTTCCCCAGCAGCAGCAGTAAGCGCCAACCCCACCCCACCCGTAGAAACAATAACTCTGGATGTTGGGGGCATGAAATGTGCTGGTTGCGTGCAGGTAGTGGAAAAGCAGCTAAGCAAATACCCAGGCGTGGTTTCCGCTTCTGTAAATCTGGTGACAGCTGTCGCAGCAGTCGAATGTGCAGCAAATTCGGTCGATCGCGCGGCCCTGGCAGCGCAGTTAACAAAGGCGGGTTTTCCCACTCAGCCCCGTTCTGCCCACCAACTAGAACCGCAGGATGACCAGCGGCAGCAAAAAGAAATTCGCCAGCAAATTAGCAATCTAGTAATTGCTGGCCTGCTAATTTTCCTCTCGGGCATGGGCCATTTCTTCGGTCATGCCTCAGTTCTGAGTAATATCTGGTTTCACTGGGGACTGGCAAGCTTGGCTTTACTGCTGCCCGGACGTGCCATATTAATAGATGGCTGGCGGGGACTATGGCAAAATGCCCCCAATATGAATAGCCTCGTGGGTTTGGGTACTCTATCTGCTTACATCGCTAGCTGCTTCGCCTTGCTATTCCCCCAACTGGGTTGGGAATGCTTCTTTGACGAACCGGTGATGCTGCTGGGTTTCATTCTCCTGGGACGTACCCTGGAACAACGGGCGAAAACTAAGGCCGCAGTTTCCTTAAAATCCTTGCTGGCATTAAGGCCGAAAATGGCACATCTGATTCCTAGCGAAACTGATGAGAGCCAAAAATCAGTAGAGATTCCCGCTTTTGATGTGAAAGTAGGCGAATATTTGCGGGTGTTGCCAGGGGAAAACATACCTGTAGATGGGTTAGTGGTGGCGGGAGACAGTGCGGTAGATGAGTCAATGCTCACGGGAGAACCGGTACCGGTAGGGAAAAACCCCGGAGATGCAGTGGCAGCGGGAACCCTAAACCAGTCGGGGGTAATTGCCATTCAGGCCACCCGTACTGGCCGGGATACTACTGTGGCGAAGATTATTGCCCTGGTAGAAGAGGCCCAAACTAGGAAGGCCCCGGTGCAGCAGTTGGCAGATCGGGTAGCTGGATACTTTGCCTATGGGGTGATGGCAATGGCAGCATTGACTTTCGGGTTCTGGTATTTGGCGGGAACTCAGATCTGGCCTCATGTCTTGATGCCCGGAATGGAACATCACCACATGATTCATCAAACTCCCCTGCTGTTGAGCTTAAAGCTGGCGATCGCAGTTCTAGTGGTAGCCTGTCCCTGTGCTTTGGGACTGGCCACTCCGACGGCGATCCTGGTGGGTACTGGCATGGGGGCCCAACGGGGCATTTTAATTAAGGGTGGTGATGTGCTGGAACTCGTCCATCAGCTGGATGTGGTGGTGTTCGATAAAACTGGCACCCTCACTACTGGAAAGCCTACTGTCACAGATTGTCTACCTATTGGCACAGGCTACGATCGACAATCTCTGTTACAAATGGCAGCAGCGGTAGAAACTGGCAGCAATCATCCCCTCGCTAAAGCCATTACCCAAGCGGCGATCGCCCAAGACTTGCCCATGCCAAAAGCCCAGGACTTTCGCACAGTCCCGGGACTGGGAGTATCGGCCCTTGTAGATGGTAAATTGGTGCTTCTGGGAACTAGAGAATGGCTGACAAAGCATGAGATTTCTGTTAATAAATATGAAGAAATTGTCCGCTCCTGGGCAGAGTTGGGTAAAACAATAGTATATGTGGCAGTACAGGGCCATGTAGCGGGATTGATAGCAGTAAGGGACCAATCAAGGCCAGATGCCAAAAGGACAATAGAACAGTTGCGGCAAATGGGATTAATGGTGAAAATGCTCACGGGAGATAGCCAAAAGACAGCGCTCGCGATCGCGAGCAATATCGGCATGGCCTCGGACGAGATAATAGCAGAAGTAAGGCCAGCAGGCAAGGCAGAGGCGATCGCCCGCTGGCAAGCAGAAGGCTTGCGGGTCGCAATGGTTGCCGACGGCATCAATGACGCCCCGGCATTGGCCTGTTCTGATGTGGGCATTGCCTTGCACGGCGGTGCGGATGTGGCTCAGGAAACAGCAGAAATGCTCCTGATGCGCAATTGTCTCTGGGATGTAGTAGAATCAATCCGCCTCGGACGTGCCACCTATAACAAAATTCGCCAAAATCTATTTTGGGCCTTGGCTTACAACAGTTTAGGCATCCCGGTAGCTGCTGGCCTGTTACTGCCTGGGTTGGGCATCTCCCTCACACCAGCTGCGGCGGGTGCTATGATGGCTTTCAGTTCCGTCAGCGTGGTGACCAACTCCCTGCTGTTGCGTCGTGGCAGCAAGGGGCGGGCTGAAAGATCTCCGGGAGAATGCTAAAATAACAGCATGGAGAAAAACCGCCTCACCCTCGTGAGAGAGGATGTCACCAATGAAAGTTGACCTAGAACAATTCCAGCAAACTCCTGACAATGGCTTCATCAGAACAGCAAACTCATAAACTGATTATTGAAGACGACAAAGGGAAGCGGGAATTTACGCTCTCATCCCCTGTATACTCAATTGGCAGAGATGCTCAATGTGATATCCGCCTGGTTTCTCAGTTTGTCTCCCGCCGACATGCTACCTTGGTACGGCTTCCCCATGAAGATGGAAGCTATTACTACCGGATCGTCGATGGCAATTTGAAAGGTAAAAGCAGTGCTAATGGCATCTTGATTAACAGTCACAAGCAGTCAACTCACGACCTGCAAAATGAAGACGAGATCGTATTTGGACCCCAGGTGCGTGCCATCTATTACTTACTGGATGATGAAGAACCAATTGTTAGCCAGCCACTAGATGAGTTCGATATCACTCTGATTAGTCCCGGCATGATGGATGAGACACAGGCTGATTACTACTAACATACCATTAGCACTGCGCGAGAAAGTTGAAAATTTCCAATGGCGTATACGCAGTGCGCGACGCAGGAGCGCTATGGAAAATTGAGCAATGGTTAATTGAGAATCGAGAATAAAAAAATCATCGGCAAACAACAACGAATTGAGTATTTTCAACCTCTATCATCCAACTTAAAATTCGATCCAACTGACAACTGGTAACTGCCAGAATCTATCCCGCTACATTCAATCAGCTGCAAATGGTCGCTCTTAGCGATCGCCCTGGTCAGGCGATCGAACATTTGCCGACAGTGGTTGTCCAGTTTGATAGCAAGTTCGTCGTTTTTCATGACTAAATTAAATTTCAGTTCGGTTTCGGTAGCAGTGGTGCTGTCAATCAAAAATTCCACAGTCACCAGTTTGGTAAAGGAGACTTCACCAGGAAATTCACGACCCATGAGATAGTCGGTTGTATCGTAGATCGCCTCAAAGTTACAGGAATCCATAATCTCACTCAAGGACTGTTGGAGATTATCGACGGGAAGCGCAACAGTAAATGAACAAGTGTACCGGGCCATAAAAATTTCCGGACTAAGACAGTGCGACTCTTTTATGATAACGATGGCTGTACCAAGACTCAACCAGAAAAATTGTCATACTCTTCATACATGCAGGGAAAACTGATCGTCTTTGAGGGGACCGAAGGTAGTGGTAAGACAACTCAGATCCAGCTGCTTTACCAGTGGTTCCGCTGCTGGACCGATCGCGTTGCTCTCACTAGAGAACCTGGAGGTACCCCATTAGGACAAAAACTGCGCCAGATATTGCTCGCAGACTCTTCCATAAGAGGGATGACAGAACTGTTGTTATATGAATCTGACCGCGCTCATCATGTTGAAGAATTAATCAAGCCTCAGTTGGCTTCCGGGACGATCGTTCTGTGCGATCGCTTCACTGATTCGACTGTAGCCTATCAGGGTTATGGTCGCGGTCTGAGTCTGAGAAAAATTGAGCAACTCAATGAAATGGCTACCTCGGGCCTGCAAAGCGATCTCACTTTGTGGTTAGATTTAGATGTGGAGGTGGGTCTTTTCAGGACGCGCCAACGGGGGCCTTCTGACCGGATGGAGCAAGCTGATTTGGAGTTTCACCGCCGAGTATATCGGGGATTTGCTCAATTGGCAAAAGAACAAGATCGCATTATCCGAGTTGATGCTAGCGGTTCCCAGTCCCTTGTCCAAGCCCATATCCAAACCATTATAACAGAATACTTAACTAAATGGCAAATTATCTAAAATAAAAAATTTACAAAAACAATTAGCAATGAAAAATTATGCATTTTGAGAGAGCGATCGGGCAAGAACAGGCGGTAAAATATTTAAAGGAGGCGATCGCCCGTCAGCGCCTGGCTCCAGCTTATTTATTTGCGGGTCCCGATGGTGTAGGCAAGAGTATAGCAGTCAAGTGTTTTATCGAAGCCATGTTTTGCGATCGTGCTCCCAGTTCGGAGCATACCAAAATCCAGAAACTTGTACGAGATGGCAATCATCCTGATGTATTGTGGGTGGAACCAACCTATCAGCATCAGGGTCAACTATTGTCTGCTCAAGCTGCTGCTGCTGCGGGGTTAAAACGGAAAGCGCCTCCCCAGATTAGAATTGAGCAAGTGCGAGAAATTGCTAGTTTTATCAGCCGATCGCCTCTAAAAGCACCGCGACATGTAGTAGTAATAGAACAAGCTCCCAAAATGGCAGAAGCAGCTGCTAATAGTTTACTCAAAACATTGGAAGAACCAGGAAGTGCTACTATCATTTTGCTAGCCTCGTCTGACTTATTGCCGACAATTCGATCGCGATGTGCTAGGATTCCTTTTTATCGGCTCCCTAAAGCACAAATGAGTCAAATATTGCGACAATTGGGTTATGAAGAGATATTACAGCAAGACCAGATAATGGCAATGGCACAGGGGAGTCCAGGAGAGGCGATCGCCTGTTTTGCCCAACTCCAGGCTATACCAGCAGAACTGCTATCCCGACTGCGCCATCTTCCGGTGTCTCGTGGGAGCGCTACATGCGCTGCGCGCCACATCGCGCAGCGTGGCGGCAGCCATGCGCAGCGCCATCGCACTACCCACGAGACAGCGCCCAATACTCTCCGGGATGCTTTAGAATTGGCAAAGGAAATTAACCAAAACCTTGACACAGAAGCTCAACTCTGGTTAGTTGATTATTTACAGCATAGCTACTGGCAACAGGACTGTCGGACAGTCCTGCAACAGCTTGAAACAGCTCGCAAATACCTGCTCAGTTATGCTCAATCCCGACTTGTTTGGGAAGTGACTCTGCTGGCCATGTGTTAATTGAGAACGTTCGTAGAAGGACTTTAGTCCTTACCCGGGCCTTCGTATTAAGGACATTCCCCTGTTAGGAGATCCCGATGTCTCTGCGATGTGGGTGTGGTCATGCAGAAGTTGCAGCGGGATCCGGCGACTGGGGTATCCCATGCTCGAATGGCTGCGCCACGCTGCGCGATCGACGGGTTTTGACCACGGGATGTGCTCTGCGCAGTGCGAATAGCGCGTCCCCTCTGGGGGACATCGAAGGAGATAAGATTTATGGCTGCGCCACGCTGCGCGATCAGCTATATAGCAGTTCTCTTTCTTAGTGTGATATGCTGTTGGGGAGATTGCTAGCCCTCCTGGCGTCGGGCCGCTGCGATGAAACGAAGTGTACTACGCGCTACGGGGGGGTAACTCTATAAAAGCATAAGTTACTCGCCCCCACGCGATCGCGCAGCGTGGCGCCAGCCATAAAATCGCAATGACAAATAGGCTATTGTGCTATACCACATCAATTTGAGAAATGCTATAATATGGTCAAGATGATATCAAAAGAGTCTCAAATTTTATGTCCTACAGTCAATTCACCCTAGAAAGCCTCAAGACAACTTATGGCTGCGCCACGCTGCGCGAACGGAATCACCATTGTCGAAACTGCGGGCATTTTTGCCAATGTTCCAGAAGTTAAGTACAGTAATTACTTGACTGAAACGCTCCGGTATAATATACCTTTGGCCTTATCTATCGCTTCTGAGAAAGCCCGCTCTGAGATGATCGTTACGCCAATTTTAATAGAAATTAGAAAGCTGTTATCGGAAGCTGTTAGCTTATTCTCCGGTAATAATTTTGAAGTAGATACAGAAAAAGGTTTGAGTGGATTTTGTGATTTTTTAATTAGCATGTCTCCCGTTCGCGCAGCGTGGCGCAGCCATACAACTATTCATTGAAGCTCCCGTAGTTACGATAGTGGAAGCTGCGTTCCCAGGCGGAGCCAGGGAACGAGATAAAATTGAATCAGGATTAGCACAATGTATGGCAGAAATGATTGCTGCTCAATTGTTTAATCAGGGGAAAGAGAATAACATCAAGACAGTCTATGGAGTAGTCACAACTGGCAGTGTCTGGAAGTTTATGAAACTAGAAGAACAAGTAATTACCCTTGACTTGCAGGAGTATTTTATCAATCAGGTGGGGAAAATAATCGGGATTATTAAAAGTGGTATCGAAGCAAATCGTTCGTAGTAAGGACTAAAGTCCTTACCTTCCCGGCATCGAAGCAAATCGTTCGTAGTAAGGACTTTAGTCCTTACTACGGGATAATAAACTACCGCTCTTACCGTTCGCGCAGCGTGGCGCAGCCATGGGCGATCGTCAATTGTCCTGAAACCGCCCCATCCTAATAGCTGTTGTCAAAAATTAATAGGCGGTCGCTCGCTTTTTATCTACTTTATATGTTACTATATTCTTGGGGTTTCGAGTAGGGAAGAAAGGGATGATATTATGTAACTTAATAAACGATACTGCCCAATGATAGATAAGCATTGACCAAGCAACCGTAATCTCGATATTTTGATTATTTATTATCGTTTCATCCAGACAGTATACAGTATATTTATGGAGAAAAAAACGCGCGATCGATCGATCGGCGGTGACAGGAGCGAAAATAGTTTTTTTTCAAGAATTCGCGATATTGCTCACAAGACCATAAGAATTTTTTCAGGTCAACCTGGCCAAGAGCTTTAACATGAAGGGTTGGACTTAGTTCTATATCGCAGTTACAAAAATCGAGGAGCACGTCTAAATTGAAGCCGTGACGTTTAATAGCTAAATCGAGTTGAGATTTTTGAGCATTAATGTTCATGATGGTTCTTAACTCATTAAATATATGTTAATATACATCTTAACGCTATGTGTCTTTCTTAAGATAGATATTGCGAGATTGGATGACGTTTTGCAGTCTATTTCGCTAAGATCGGGAATCTATATAAACTTCCCGAATTGGACAGTGCCGTTCCCGAAGCAAATCAGCGGTTGGCAAATATAATTTCTGCTAACGCTCCTAATTCTACTGGTAATGCTGGAAATATAAGGATTACTACGGAATAATTGATTGTCAAGAATGGCGCATACATATTTAGTTCAGCTTTTAGCTCTGGTAGAGGTGGTAATATAACGGTAAATGCCTCGGAATTGATTCTCGAGAATGGCGCAAGTATATTTAGTTCAACTTTTAGCTCCGATACAACACTGCTTCAACAAACAGTCGATTATTTTTGGCCGTTCGGACTACATGGCCGTCTCTCCTCGGTAGGAAATCCTTGATTTTTTCCCACTGGTCATCGAAGAAGTGCATATCTGCGCATTTTTCTCTCTGTTTCCCTCTCTTCGGTTCATCTATTCTATCCTTTCTTTCTCTAACTGATGACACGCCCTAACAACTAACAACTAACAACATTAATCATCATCCAGGTCGGAGGTTCCTCTAACTTTAGTATCGGGGGATAAGTACCTAGACTGGCCGGCGCAAGAGACGCGGCGCGGCGAAGAACTGACATTAAGGGGATGAACCACATGAGCCGTGGGGTAATAACGCTGCTGTGATTGCGCAAACATAGCCAGGAGCACGACTATAATAATGATGCTACCACCAATGCCCAGGACAAGCACAGAGGCTCCCAGCACCCAGAGGAAGATCGTGCGATAATCAGGCAAAGATGAATCCGCTGCTGTTGGCCTACCCTGCTGGGCTTGCATTTGCAGCAGCAGCTGTTGAGTTTCCATCCATTGCTTATCCAGCTGAGATTTTAGCTGTTCCACTTCAGTACGTTGCTGCTGTAGCTGAGATTTTAGCTGTTGATTTTCCGTCAGTTGCTGTTGTAATTGGCTATGGGCCTGGGGCTGTTGTGGATTAACCGATGGCGGTGGTGGCTCTTGAGTGGGGGCAGGGTCTGATTCATAGAAGGCACATTGCTGCCAAGGCCACGGTTGGCGCAATCTCGATTATTCCCTTTATCCATGATGACAAAGGTTGCCACTGCTGCGATCGCGCATCCCGACAAGAATGCCGTAGTATCGTTCATTGCTTATTTCCTTTTTGGCTACGACCCAATCACGTATATTTGAGATTACACCAAACCCAGCTTACCTTCTCTGTTCCCCCTCGTTCCCACAGCGAAGCCTGGGAACGTGCGGGTGTGGTCATAAGTAGTCGATCGCGTCCGGGAGCACCCACCATGTCATGTCGCTCCCGCGCATGACATGGGTGGGTGTCTCCGGACGCGAAGCCAGGTACATCTGGTGATACATGTATATAGCCCGCGCAGCCCCTGCACGCGGAGGGCCCCTTCCACGCTCCTATCGTTTACCGATCCACCCACCCATGTCGTTGCCTGCTGGCGAACGACAGGGTCGTTTCCACGAGCAATCGCGGAAGTTTAAAGAGATACTAGACTATAGCGAAGAGTCAGCAATCGACATGGGTGAGTGTCTCGGGAAACGAAAGGGTGAAGAGGAAACGACCCCCTACGCTGCGAGAGGAGGGGGCGATGTGCGATGCGCAGTGCTTCTAGCGCGCGCAGAGCACATCGCCCGGAGCGTGGGCTAAGTTCATGTAGCCGGGCCTCTCGTTCCCACGGCTCCGCCTGGGAACGGGTATGGCTGCGCCACGCTGCGCGATCGGGCGGCGAGGTCTCCTACCAACAGGTTTTGACCACACCCGGAACGTGCCAGTAGCGCCCATGGCTGCGCTCCCGTGAGGGATATGGCTGCGCTCCCGTGAGGGATACGGGGAAAACAGCGGGTCAGCTTCATAACCAAAAAATTCATGTCCAAAACCTCAATGGCAAGGTTCATCACCCTGTCGGGGGACATCGAGCGACCGGGAGACATCGAGATCCCAGAAGCTATCGAAGCCGCAGCCAACTTTGTGGCAGACATTTTTGCTGATAACATTTTTTGTTTTCCGTCATCGGTACAAGTCCATGACGGTGCCGATCGCCATCCGGGACTGGGCTGACAGAGTCAAGGGAGATTGATGTCCGCGCTGGAGATGATCTGCTGCGGCACAGGCAATCATCGCCGCATTATCGGTACATAATGCTCGGGGTGGAAACAAGACCCGCAAATTATGACTTGCCCCAGCAGCAAGTAAATGATAGCGCAGACCACTATTAGCAGCCACTCCCCCACCCACGGCAATGGTATTCAGTCCGTAGTCTAGGGCAGCGGCGATCGCCCTTTTGGTTAGTGCTTTAGCCACAGTATGCTGAAAGCTAGCCGCTATGTCTGCAACTGGCAACTCCTCCGACTCTTGCTTTAATTGCTGCACCAACCGCAATACTGCTGTCTTTAAGCCACTAAAGCTGGAATCATAGGGATGATAGCCGCCGGTTGTCATAGATACCTTTCCTTCGGCTAGCCGAAAGGCTTGCCCATTGCCCTCGCGGGCCAGGGAGTCGATCGCTGGACCGCCGGGATATCCCAAATCCAATAACCGCGCGACCTTATCAAAAGCTTCCCCGGCCGCATCATCCCGGGTTTGGCCAATTGTTTCATACATACCACAATCGCGCACGTAAATCAAGCTAGTGTGACCGCCAGAAACCAGCAGACACAAGAACGGTGGTGCTAACTCTGGCGTACTCAGATAGGAAGCATAGATATGTCCTTCCAGATGGTGGACTCCCAGAAACGGCTTTTGATGCACCATTGCCAGAGTTTTCGCCGCCGTTAACCCCACCAACAGGGCCCCCACCAACCCTGGCGCGCAGGTTGCTGCCACTCCATCTATACTAGACCAGTCTAGATCTGCTGCTTGCAACCCTTGGGCGATCGCCCCATTGATCGTTTCCAGGTGACGGCGCGACGCCACCTCCGGCACCACACCTCCATACTGCCGGTGAACATCGATTTGGGAAGCGACGATGCTACTTAAAACGTTACGATTGTTTGCGAGAGCCACCGCCGTTTCGTCACAACTGGTTTCAATTGCTAAAATAGTAGCCATTATCTGGTAATTTATGGGAATGGATTGGCTGTTGTACTTTCGTTAAACTTTACTTCGATCCCGCGATCGAGTATGATTCCTTTCCATAACACACCTTGTTGGTATTTCTTAACAAAAGGAAACAATTCCATGCGACGATTGTTTGCTCTACTATTGATCGTTAGTCTCTGGGTTGGTTGCGTCCCAGCGGCTACTGCCGATATTGCCGGTTTGGTACCGTGCAGTCAATCAGAGGAGTTTCAGGATCGGGCCGAAGATGCTCTGAATACTACTGCTGACCCAAATTCCGGGGCGGCGCGGTTCGATCGTTATGCTCAAGCTCTCTGCGGCGAAGATGGACTCCCCCACCTGATTGTGGATGGGCGTTTCTCTCATGCTGGTGATTTCCTGATTCCCAGCATTCTGTTCCTCTACATCACCGGTTGGATTGGTTGGGTCGGTCGGGCCTATCTGATGGCAATTCGCTCAGAGAAGAACCCTGAAGAAAAAGAAATCATCATTGATGTACCTTTGGCACTCAAGTGCGTGGCAACCGGTCCTATGTGGCCTTTAGCAGCTTTCAAAGACATTGTCTCTGGTGAAATGTTTGCCTCTGACAACGAAATCCCCATTTCCCCCCGCTAGTCTCTGTTTGTGGTATTTTTTGGAGAATAAATCATGCAGGATTTACTCAAGTATCTTTCCCTCGCGCCAGTGATTCTGGCAGTTTGGATGACGATCACGGCTGGTATTCTGATTGAGTTTAACCGCTTTTTCCCCGACCTGCTGTTCCATCCCCTATAGGAATTAGCCATCGATGTCTCTGGGGTAGTGCGAGTAGAGATCCCCAGAGACATGGAAAGCCTTGTGGGTTTTGTTGATACTCTCTTGGTTATGGCTGCGCCACGCTGCGCGAATGGCTGCGCCACGCTGCGCGAACGGGAGTCCAGAGGAAATACCTCAAAAAACTGTTAAGGGCTATATAATTCCCGAACACTTCTCAAATCAACATCTTTCGCCTTTGGGTAAGGTTGCCCAAAGGTGTTTTTGTATGATTTGGGCCTAGCTTGGGTATAACGGACAGGCGGGACGCCCGCTACGTCTCGGACAGGCGGGACGCCCGTCCTACGCAATTCTGGTGGAGAATGGCTTCGATCTCCGCTATGGTCGTTTCTAGATCGTCGTTGATAATCTGCAGGTTAAATTCATCGGCGGCGGCAATTTCGACGATCGCCCGTTCCAAGCGTCGGGCGATCGCCCCATCGTCTTCGCTCTCACGGCGGCGCAGGCGTCTTTCTAACTCGGACATTGATGGCGGTAAAATAAAGATTCTCAGGGCTTCTGGAAAACTAGCGGCGATCTGTCTGGCCCCTTCTAGTTCTATTTCTAGCAGGACTGAGTTGCCTTGTCGGAGTAACTCCTCTACCACTCGCCGGGGAGTTCCGTAGTAGTTACCGGCATATTCAGCCCATTCCAGCAGTTCGGACGCCTCCACCTTTTGCTCAAACTCCCTGGGACTGACAAAGTAATAATGTTTCCCCTCAATTTCACGAGGACGGGGGGAACGGGTAGTCATGGAAACTGACAGAAATAGTTGTGGATGACGTTCCAGCAGCCGATACAGTAATGTTCCTTTGCCGACTCCACTCGGTCCAGTCAACACTATCAGTTTACCTGGTTGATTGTTCATGTCTGTGTTTTTAAGCCAGCTGATGCTTGGACGTACTCTTCGATGTTAATCTTGATTGGCTGCCCTGGCGAGATATCTCGAAAAGATGTCTCCGCCGCATCCCGTAGAGGAGAGGATGCCGATCGCGCAGCGTGGCGCAGCCATTAGCGCTGCGCCCCCAGCGCAGCCATGTCCCCTGGGACAAGAGCTCTGGCAGAGATATCGACAATACTCAAGAATTGTGCGATCGCCCTTAATTTTTCCCATCCGGGCTGTATTCAGAATCGACATCCGCGTCCATTTTTTCTTGGTCTCGGTAGGCGGCAGATACTTCTGACAGTTAACGTCAGACTGGTAGTCCGCTAATAGCAGATACTGGCGGTGTCCAAAGGTCGCTCTCCGTTCGCGCAGCGTGGCGCAGCCATTCGCGCAGCGTGGCGCAGCCATAGACATCATCACTCATCCCCAGAGTGCGATCGCTTACCAGAGACCAAACGGGAATGCGAGTATTGCCAATGCAAGCATCACCCCCGCATATGTTAGGGGTTTTTTTTAATCCCCAACGACCCGCATGTTAAGGTTTGCGTTAAGGTCTCGATCGCGGAAACCTTTTGGGAGGGACTCAAGGCCAGCAGTTGGTTTTTGAATTCTGTCACTGTCATATTCTTCTCGCTAATCAGCATCGCTATTACCATTACTTTATTCTCAAATCTTACACCCTTTACTTTCCACAGCCCAGAAACCTGGTTTAGCCCAGAAACCAGGTGTTAAAGGAATTACCTGGTTTCTTGCCTCGATGTCCCACCGTTCCGGAAAAATCTGGAGATGGAAATGAATCAGAGTTTAGAGAAATTAACCAGGGAACAAGCAAAGTAGATCCAGTCCCTCAAAGAGGCCGAAGCAGAGAGGGTGCGGCATACTAAAGAAATATTAGCGCTCAATCAAGCGTTTTCCCGGTTTGTGCCCAGTCAATTCATCCATTTATTGCAGAAAGAAAGCATTGTAGACGTGGACTTAGGGGACAATGTCCAGCAGGAAATGTCAGTGCTATTTTCCGATATTCGGGACTTTACAACCCTGAGTGAAAGCATGACTCCGGAGGATAACTTCAAATTTATCAATGCCTATATGTTGAACGTGGAACCGGCGATCGTCGAAAATCAGGGCTTTATTGATAAATACATTGGCGATGAGATTATGGCATTGTTTACCGGTGAGGCGGAATGGATAGTACAGTGATTAGCGATGCGGTCAATTTAGCCAATCGCCTGTGTGTAAACCTGACCAAAAATTATGGAGTGCCCTTGTCGATCGCTCGCCAGACTTACTCCCGCTTGACAAATCCAGAACAATATGATATCAGAAAGATAGAGGAGGTACGGGTGAAGGGAAAATCAGAATTGGTGACAGTATATGAGGTGTTTGATGCCGACGATCCAGAAGTGCGGTCTCGGAAGTTGGCGACGCTGGACATGTTTGCAGAGGCATTGTCACTTTATAATCAGTATAAGATAAGTGAAGCGAAATCCTTATTCTCTGATTGCCTCCGCCATAACCCAGGGGATAAAGTAGCTCAACTTTATCTGCAACGCTGCTGTCAACAGTAAGTAGTTCGTAGTTCGTAGTTGAGCACCAGAGAGCAACAGAAGACCACATAGCAAGGGTTATAGTATTGTTGACTAAAAAGTAAACTCAAATAATTATGCCCTACTACTTAAAAGGGTGGGCGTTGCACATTTTGGGGATGATGCCCTTTTTTGCACCAGCAAAACGCTACTGAAACTGGCTTGTAGTCTAGGTTTAAAACTTCTGCAACTATGCCCATCATCCCGTAATTGTGCAACGCCCCAAATTTTTATGGTACGATCGTCACTGCCGCTGACTAGCATCTTCCCATCGGGGCTAATTACTATAGCATTCACTGGTTTTTCATGACCCCGCAGGGTAGCGATTAATTTCCCGTCCGCCAGATTCCACACCGATATTGTCCCATCACTATTGCCACTAGCCACCAACTGCCCCTGCCTGGCATTAGCACTACTAATAGCTACCGAACTTATCGAGCCATTTTCCCCTTCGATGGTCCCAGCTAAAGCAAAGTCTACCCCACCCGTTCCCCAGTCCGGGCCTGTTACATTAGCATTTGCCGGCACTGTCGGTTCTGGCCCCAGGGGTACCGTTTGCCACCAGTTCAAAAAACTGTTAATTGCTACTCCCGATGCCACTATTTTATCCGTGTCACCCTCTAATCTGACCAGGCGATTAATGCCTATTAACCTTGACTGACTGTCTAATATCGGACCGCCACTCATTCCCGCTCTGACCAGATTAGTATAGCTTAAAGCTGCCCCCCCTTGAGTTAATTTCCCTTCCGTGTGAATAAAGATCCGCTGTCGCAAAGTACCCCCCGATCGGGGCCATCCTGCTACGTGAATTGGTTCTCCCTCCATCAGGCGATCGGAATCTCCCAGCTGGGCCACTCTGTACTCGGCATTGCTAGTGAAAGGCAATACTGCTAAATCTACTCCGGGCATATACAGGATGTCCGCTGAATCTACAGAATAACGGGTGCCATTTTCCGTGACAATGGTATATGTTTCCGGAAGGTTTACTACATGAGTGTTAGTCAGCACGTAGTAACGGTTCCCCTTTTTGTAGGCTATGACACCACTGCCTCCTCTTCTGTTTCCATCTATACGGACTGTAATCTCTGCGATCGTCTCGTTCACATCGGGAATTGAGGCGATCGCTGACACCACGATCGCCGCCATTGCTGCCGTGCCAATTATTGCTGTTGTGATTGTTCTGTTCATTGCTAATTGTTCATTGCTAATTGTTCATTGCTAATTGCCAATAGAGAAGCAAGAATTGATAATCTTTGATGATTTTTTCATTTCCATTCACCATTCACCATTCACTATACACCCTTTGGCGTTGCACAATTACGGGATGATGGGCATAGTTGCAGAAGTTTTAAACCTAGACTACAAGCCAGTTTCAGTAGCGTTTTGCTGGTGCAAAAAAGGGCATCATCCCCAAAATGTGCAACGCCAAATTTGGAATATGTCCAGTTGGGAACTAGAACGCAGTCTCACGGGACATGCATTGGCAGTGTCGGCCCTGGCGATCGCCCCAGATGGAAAAACTCTGGTGTCGGGCAGTTGGGACAAAACTATCAAAATATGGCATCTGACTACAGGGGAGTTGCAAGAGACGATCGCAGGACATGCAGCATTGGTGAGTGCTTTGACTATAAGTCCAGATGGACGGGTTTTAGCCAGTGGGTCTCAGGATAAAACCATCCGCCTGTGGCATCTACAAACAGCTCAACCCCTAGGCATCCTGAGAGGACATGGACTGTCGGTGTTGAGTATCGCCATAAGTACAGATGGCCAAACATTAGCCAGTGGCAGCGGAGACGGGACGATCGGGATATGGAATTTGAGCAAAGGAGAGAGAATCACTACATTGAGAGGGCATACAGATGGAGTTTGGTCTGTTAAAATCAGCCCAGATGGTCGGACAGCGATCAGTGGAAGCTGGGATAGGTCGATCAAGCTGTGGGATCTGAGCACTATGAGATTGAAAAGGACTCTGGAGGCCCATTCAGGTTATATTAATTCGGTAGCCCTGAGTGGGGATGGACTCATCCTAGTCAGCGGTGATTGGAATAGTAAAATAAATATTTGGAGAAGAAAGTAAGCAATTGAAAAAAAGGCTCTCAGCTTTTATCATTAGGCGGTTTTAAAATTATATCTGGCACCATTTTTAACTAGAGGCAGAGCCAAAGCGAACTCGTTCCCAGGGGTCGCCTAGGAATGAGGGTGACAGAGAGGGAAAATACCTTTTACATAAGGTTTTCAGTCGGTAACAGACCGACTTTAGCTATTAGCCGGGGGTTTGAAGATACTGTGGGGCAATTAACTGGGGGGTGTAACCCCCCCAGTGCGGCCAAACCCTTACGAAGAGAGGACTTTCTCCCCACTCCCCACTCCCCACTCCCTATTGCAGAACGTCGAGATCTCGTAATTCGCCCACAGCATCTTTGAACCCCCGGCGGGCCATGAAACAAATCGAGAATCTTTTGGCTGGTCTAGAGACGTTCCTTCCAATGGTGCAAGATCTCAGTTTTAATCCACTTCAGCTAAAAGCCTGTGGGTTTGAACCCCCGGCGGGCCAGGAGGCCGATCGAGTTCAGATGGCAGCAGCAGAGGTGAGAAGCATCCACCAGATGGCACCAGTCGCAATAGCCCGCCACTAAAGGAAAAGAGGCAAGCTCTCAGCTTTGGGTAGGCAAATCCAGCTCAAAGGAGTAAAATAGCTGAGTATGAGGGCAAACGCCTATGGCGATTACGGCTCTCCTCACTGCCAAGCACAGCTCTCCAGAGATAGGTTGATGGCAGTCACCGAAAAAATGGTAGGAAACAGCGCGATGTTTGAATATTTTACAGAACAAGCGATAAAGGTAATAATGCTCGCTCAGGAAGAGGCCCGTCGCCTGGGACATAACTTCGTAGGGACGGAGCAAATTCTCCTAGGTTTAATTGGCGAAGGGACGGGAATAGCAGCAAAAGTGCTGGGGGAACAGGGGGTAAATCTGAAGGATGTCCGCACGGAGGTAGAAAAAATTATCGGTCGGGGATCGGGGTTCACGCCAGTGGAAATTCCATTTACGCCTAGGGTAAAGCGGATTTTCGAGTCATCCCTGAACGAAGCTCGCCAATTGGGACATAATTACATTGGCACGGAACACCTGCTGCTGGGACTGATTCAGGACCGGGACGGGGTAGCAGCTAAGGTGTTGCAAAATATGGGGGTTGACCCCAACGCGATGCGCACCCAAGTGATTCGCATGCTGGGAGAAGAAACAGCGGTAAGCGTGGGTGGGAGTTCAAACAATGGCAAAGTCCCCACCCTCAATGAGTTTGGCACGAATCTGACGAAACTGGCAGGACAGGGGAAACTGGACCCGGTGGTGGGTCGGGAACCGGAAATTGAACGGGTAATCCAAATTCTGGGTCGCCGCACGAAGAATAATCCAGTGCTGATCGGAGAACCGGGGGTGGGGAAAACGGCGATCGCGGAAGGACTGGCCCATCGGATTGTTAACAAGAACGTGCCGGAAATCTTAGAAAATAAGCAAATAATTAGCCTGGAACTGGGAATGCTAGTGGCAGGAACCAGGTTCCGAGGAGAATTTGAAGAGCGGTTGAAGAAAATTATCGAGGAAGTCAGATCGTCGGATAACATTATCCTGGTAATAGATGAAATCCATACGATCATAGGGGCGGGCTCGGTAGAAGGAAGCCTGGATGCGGCGAACATCCTCAAACCCGCATTGGCCAGAGGCGAAATGCAATGTATTGGGGCCACGACGATGGATGAGTACCGCAAGTATATCGAGCGGGATGCGGCCCTGGAACGTCGGTTCCAACCAGTGAAGGTGGGAGAACCCAGCGTGGAAGAGACGATCGAGATTCTCTACGGCCTGCGATCGGCCTACGAACAGCATCACCAACTGAAAATCTCCGATGAGGCGATCGTGGCCGCTGCTAACCTCTCGGACCGCTATATCTCGGACCGGTTCTTGCCGGATAAGGCGATCGACTTGGTGGATGAAGCAGGTTCCCGGGTCCGGCTGTTCAATTCTAAACTGCCGCCAGAGGTGAAGGAACAGAAGCGACAGTTGCGAGAAGTGATTAAGGAAAAAGAGGTGGCGGTTAAGGACCAGGACTTTGATAAGGCGGGAAAACTGCGCGATCGGGAGTTAGCAATTAAAGAGGAGATCCAACTCGCTACTAGCAATAAAATAAATATTGCTCCGGTGGTCAGCGCAGAAGATATCGCCCAGATCGTATCTTCCTGGACGGGGGTGCCGGTGCTCAAGCTGACGGAATCGGAATCGGAACTGTTGCTGCACATGGAGGAGACCCTGCATCAGCGCCTGATCGGTCAAGACGAAGCAGTGACGGCTGTATCTCGCGCTATTCGTCGGGCCCGGGTAGGTCTGAAAAACCCCAACCGCCCGATCGCCAGTTTCATCTTTTCGGGACCGACGGGTGTGGGCAAAACGGAACTGACAAAAGCTTTAGCAGCCTATTTCTTCGGTTCGGAAGAGGCAATGGTGCGCATAGATATGTCAGAATACATGGAACGTCACACGGTATCCAAACTGATCGGTGCGCCTCCTGGATTTGTAGGTTATCAGGAAGGGGGTCAACTGACAGAAGCGGTGCGCCGCCGTCCCTACACTGTGGTACTGTTCGATGAAATTGAAAAAGCCCACCCGGATGTCTTTAACCTGATGCTGCAAATTTTTGAAGACGGTCGCCTGACGGATGCGAAGGGTCGGACTGTGGACTTCAAAAAATACCCTGCTGATTATGACCTCTAACATCGGGTCCAAGGTGATTGAAAAAGGTGGGGGAGGTTTAGGATTCGAGTTTGAGGAAAATAGCGCTGATGCTCAGTATAACAGGATTCGCACTCTGGTAAATGAGGAACTGAAGCAGTATTTCCGCCCCGAGTTCCTCAACCGCTTGGATGAGATTATCGTCTTCCGTCAGTTGAACAAAGAACAGGTCAAAGAGATCTCGGAGATCATGCTGCGGGAAGTCTTCGGTCGCCTCACGGAACAGGGTATTACTTTAGAAGTTACCGATGCTTTCAAAGAACTCTTGGTCAAGGAGGGATACAACCCCAGCTATGGTGCGCGACCCCTGCGACGGGCGATTATGCGCTTGTTGGAAGATGTCCTGGCTGAAGAGTTGCTCTCCGGTCGCATCTCTGAGGGCGATCGGGCGATCGTGGATGTTGACGAAGAGGGTAAAGTTAAGGTAACCTGCCCCGAGAAGAAGCAGTTGCTCTCTGTTGGTTAATGTCAAGCATACACCCACCCAAGGTGGGTGTACGGGAACATTGATTAAAAGAAAACCCGCTTGCCATCAACCTAATTTACCATTTTGGTCAAATAGCTTCACTCATAGCATACTCAATCTGAATCTCGGGCAGAGGTTCTAGGGGAGTTTCCACAGGAGCATATTGACAATAGCAGATAACGATTGTTTCAAAGTCACTGGTCGGGAGTTCGGGGGTATACGCCTCAACTCTAGTCACTTGCCAATCTCCTATTCTGCTGTGAGTGCTAGCAGCAGGAAAGCGCTTATCCACCAACTGTTCCAGACGATGATATTCTCTCAACCTGTAGCCTGGTTCCGGTAAGGGAGATTTAGAAGAGTCGTAATGTTCGGCCAGGATGAAAGTAAAAGCGCCGGTGTGGGCTAGTTGCATTTCTTCCCACTTTAGCGATGGTGCTGATTCAGCCTTAAAGATGATATATTTGCTCATTAATTAATCCTCCCTGTATTTGGGAAACTCGGTTTCACCTTCAAAAATGCAGTCAAATTTTAGTATTCGATCTCTGGTTGGTTCGATTCGCAACAACTTCCAAGCATATCTTTTTTCCATTTCGCGGCACTTTTGCGGGTCTGTTGCGGCGTGTCTGGATTCGGGTTTTCTGGTGTTCATCAGCTCCTGTAGCTTTGCACACATACATTTGATATTCTAATTATATACTATGGGCGGGCTATGATTATAAATAATTGTTACAAAAAAATCGATATTTTGCGGAAAATGTAGGGTTAAATCTGGATTGTGAAGTAAGGATTCAATAAGTCGATCCAGGGGTTGGGTGCAGAACCAAAGAAAATTACTACAGGAGCAACCCTGATATGGCTCGAATTAACGGTACGCAAAGGGACGATCTGCTCCCGGGAACGTCGGAGCAGGACGAGATTCGAGGTAGAGCCAGTAACGATCGGCTTTTGGGCGATCGCGGAAATGACGTGCTCTATGGCAATGGAGGCCGGGATACCTTAACAGGAGGGGATGGGAGTGACATCTTCGTGCTCAGCGGCGGTCGCGATCTGATTACCGACTTTACTGACGGTCAGGACTTGATAGGATTACCAGGTCGTGTCAGCTTCGATCGGCTACGGATATCTGCTGGCACCGGGGCGAATGCCAGGAACACGATTATCTCCTTGGGACGCATTCAGTTAGCAGTCTTGGAGGGGGTGAGCAGCAGCCAGATCGACGCCGCTGATTTCACAAACGATCTGACACCGATATCGGAACCGCCGCCGCCGCCACCACCGCCATCAAATGGCAATTTTAACATTGAATTCGACTATCGCTTTGACAGCAGGGGATTTTTCGATGACCCGGCCCGCCGGGCGGCATTAGAAGCTGCTGCTGATATCTGGGAGGGTTTTATTCAAGACGAGTTTCCCAATGTTCCAGCAGGGATTAAATTTACTGTAAGAAATCCTTCTGTGTCAGGCGGGGAAACGCGGATTGTCTTGAACTCGGAAATTGACGATTTGCTGATTTTCGTAGATGTACATCCATTGCCTGGCAGCACTCTGGCGGAAGCGAGACCAGATGGTTTCGATGCTGTTGGAACTGTTTTCTCCAACCGCATCAGGGGCAGTGATTTTCAGCCTTGGGTGGGAAGTTTGGTCTTCGATCCGGATGCGAATTGGTTTTTTGACTCCACGCCCAATACAGATGGGGACATTCCTTCCAGGCAAATGGACTTTATCAGCATCGCTTTGCATGAAATCGGGCATATTTTGGGCATTGGTACTGCTGGCATTTTCAGGAAAATTGGTGCCGGGAGGGCTTTTTATGGTCCCAATGCTCTGAATGTGAATGAGGGCCAACCTATTCCTCTGGAACGGGATTTGTTTCACGTCCAAGAGGGGTTTTTGAATGATACTGTCTCGCTGGATCCCACAATCACGAACGGCATCCGCACATTGCCCAGTCAGGTTGATTTGGCTTTGTTGGCGGATATTGGCTATGAAATATCCGGTTTTACAGCTCAAGGATCGACGCCCCCGATCGCTACTTCTGGGGATGACCTCATCTTCGGCACGATTTTGGCTGATACGATCGATGGTTTAGGTGGTGGGGACCAAATTCAAGGCGATCGGGGGAACGATCGGCTGAATGGAGGTTCTGGGAATGATAACCTTTTTGGTCAAGCAGGTAACGATACCATGAATGGGGACGCTGGGGATGACCAACTTGCGGGAAATGGGGGTAATGACATTCTCAATGGTGGCTCTAATAATGATAACTTGTTCGGTGGCACGGGTAACGATATTCTGAATGGGGATGCGGGGAATGACTTCCTGAGTGGAGAAGCAGGGGATGATTTGCTCGATGGTGGTGCTGGGGATGATAACCTTTTTGGTGATGCGGGCCGGGATACATTCTTCTTTGGTGCTAACAATGGTGAAGACCGTATTACCGACTTTGACATTGCTACTGAAAGGATCCAGATAGCATCTGGTCTGGGTTTTGCGACGGGCGCAGATGTGCTGGCTACTCTCTCCAGGAATTTCATTAATACTTCTGTCTTCACCCTGAGTCCGGGGAACTCGATCGAGGTCTTTCATGAGGATGTATCTAACATAAATAATACTCCTCTGACAGCAGCAAATTTCGTTATTGTCTGATCTGTTTCATCCGCTAGCCAGCCCGGGGTGTCCCACCCCCGGCTGGCTAGCTAAAGTCGGTTTAAAACCGACTAAAAACATTGTCATTTTAGTTTATTTATGAGTAGTGGCCACCGCCCACCGTGGTCAAAAGTAGTTATATAGTCAGACAGACAAGAAACCTGGTTTCTGCGACCAAAATATTGCGTAACAAAGCAAAATTCGATCTTGAACCCGGTTTTCTGGCCCCCCACGCGAGGGCCCTCCGAACTTTTATTTCGCTGGACGCGATCGGGAATTTGCAGAAAAAAAATTAAACAGATAAAGATCGTTATGCTATGATTATAAAATAAATTAAGTGGGATTGCCAGAGTTAATGTGATAATGCCAATATATAGTGTATTACCTGATGATAGTGACATAGACCAGCGGCTGCAAAACTTGAAGAATTCAGGTATGTTAGTTGGCAGCGATGAGAGCATCATCAATAAAAAACTTAATGACTTGGCAAACGAAGTTAAACAGGGTCAGATCGGTGCCAAAGGAGAAGTGACATTTTTAGAACGGCAAATATTTGGCGAAGGTAGACAGGTGTTAATCATCCCCGATCCGATACAGTCAAATGTTAAAATACCCGATTACGCAGTTTACCAAGATCGGGGTGGGACGCTGGGACGAGAAATTACTGAAGTAAAAACTACAGTGAGGACCACTAATGTTACCGTAGGTCAGGGATGGGAAAAATGGATTAAGAGTAAAATAAATGAAGGAAATAAACAGCTAAAACGCTCTGGAATTACTTATGGAATACCGGGTTCTTTGGAAATGCAGCTATACGAAAGTGCCAAGAGCGAATTTGCTCAGATACTTCAAGACGATGCTACTACTGTGGAGAGTTGGGTAACTAGAGAATTCCGTCCCAATCAAATGAGGAGCTTACGGCGAGTAGCTATTTATGGTAATGGAAAACTCCTGCTTGAGTTTACTCGAACTGTTGAAAACCAAATTGTCAAAACATTTCCTGCATAAAAAACTATGGTAGAAACAAGAACTTGGCGGCGCGGAAGCGGTCTCATAGATTGGACATATAATCTCGCCGATCGCCATCATCAGATAAAACAGTTGCTTGCCGATGGCTACCAGCGTAGAATCTGGATAGCAGATAAAATTGAGCGTCTGCTAGATGCTCTGGGAAATTTTGCCCTAGTTCAGGACGTAACAGTCGATACCTGGAGTGGTGGAGAAGATAGTTTGGCGATCGCCTCCTGGCAGGGGGCGGCGTCACGTTTAAGACTTGTAGACTTTTTGCAAAAAACAGACGAGGTGGTAAACATCGATTTTACCTTGACACTGCAATGCGCAACCCCGAAAACTAATGGCAAGCTAAAAGAATTACAGATTGAGTCTGGTGGGAGTATATTTTTCTTCATTGAACTAGAGGATGAGGGCAAATTGGATCTTAATACCGATACTCCAATTTGGTTGACTTTCTCTCTTGATGTTGATATCCATGCACCAATTTCTTGGGGACCAGTTCGGGATAATACTCAAAATGCTCGGCTGAATGGATCGCGCTTATCTGCTTTCCTACACCGTCTGGAACAGGACATCCCAGCAGAATTTATAGGAGTGGATGCTCCTGATTATCAAGGGATGGTCGATCGTTATGGATTTTTCACTCCCTCAATTGTCGGCCTGGATGCTATCGCTTGAAGTCTTGATGCGTGTAGGTTCGGGGGGCGCGTGTAGGTTCGTTCGCTTCGAGGAAAGGGATTCAAATATAAAATGGGGAGCATCCCTCGTTCCCTGCCAGAGTCAGGAAACGAATGTTTTATGAGCTATGTGATGGAAAAAAATTAAAAACTTTCTTCACAATGCAATTAATTGTGCTACTCTATTATTAGAGTCCAATCAAGAAATCAAAGAGAATAAATTGAGTTACGACAACACCTGCAAATATCTGGCAGAACAGGATCCGAGAGCATTCGTCCGTTGGATTTTTAATATAGACTCCGACGAGGTTGAGCTATTGAAGACTGAACTGCTATCGGAACCAGTCCAGGCGGATTCTATAATCTTCCTGCGCGTAGGGAATTCGATAAAGCACCTGGAATTTCAGACTCTCCCCTATTCATATCCGCCTATTCCTACTAGAATGCTGGACTATAAAGCAAGGTTGGTCAGACAGTATAACTGTGAAGTCAAACAGGCGGTGATTTTTCTGAAAGCCACTACAAGTGAATTAGTGTTCCAGAATCGGTATAAAGACTCTGATACCATACATCGGTATCAGGTCATTCGCTTATGGGAAGAAGACCCAGCTATACTGATGGCAGATCCGGGTCTTTTACCATTGGCCACTCTAGCTCGCAGCGATAACTCCAATAGCTTGTTAGCACAAGTGGCTCAGGAATTTGGTAAAATAGAGTCAACAGCTCGACGCAATGAGAGCTCAGCCTGCATTTCAATTTTGGCAGGTCTGCGATTTGAGAAACAATTGATTAATCAGTTATTCAAAGAGGAAGTCATGCGTGAATCAGTAATTTATCAGGATATTCTGCAAAAAGGTCGGCAAATTGGTCGCGCGGAAGGTCGCGTTGAAGGCCGTGAGGAAGGTCTCGCGGAAGGTCGCGCTGAAAGTTATTTGGAAGTTATTTACCGCCTGAGCGTGCGCCGATTTGGAGTTTGGACTGAGTGGTTTGACGATCGCCTGAAAAAGCTGTCTATCTCTGAGTTAGAAGATTTGGTAGAAGCGCTGTTGGATTTCTCGACGGTGGATGATTTAGCCGCTTGGTTACAGCAACATGAATCAGGCGATATGCCAGTAGCCCCATAGCCCCATGCCCGATCGCCCCAGGCGCGATCGGGGTACAATTCTATTATAGCTCAGAGATTTACCTGGGCGATGAAATAGCGGAGACAAAAAGGCGATAGCGCAATAGCCTAGTAATATTATGATAAGAGATAATTGATGTAGGGAGGAAAGATTAAATTGTGCCAGAACGTCAGATTGAGGGTAAAGGGTTTACGGTCAAAGAAAGTAAATTTGACTTCTTTTTTGGTAGAGTGACATCTAATACAAAAAATCTCAGGAGGTCATCAGATAACTTAGAAAATTTAAATATACTAGGAATTGATGAAGCTGCTGATGGTAGAGAACGTCTCCTAGAAATATTTCAGGAAGGATTAAATGCTCCCGAAATCCAGAAAGGAAGAAAACTAACTAAATACGGTCTGAACATATCCAGAAAAGTGGAAGTGAGCTATGGCGAAGTTGAAGGTGCGATCGTAGTTAGATACTTTTATCCTAATGGCGACCTGTCCGTCAAGCCTCAAGTAACTTCGATCGTAGTGTTAATCTATAAATAGGAGTCAGGATGAAGATTAAAAGCATTAGGGAATCCGAGTTCAACCTTATGGAGGGTGTGAGGCAGATAATTGTCCATGATTACTCTCACAAATTTGCTATCCTAGACTTGGGAGAAAAATTTGGTAGTTACGGAATTAGTTGGCGCAGTTCCTCGCTAGAGCCGATAATTAAAGTATGGGAGGAAGAAAATGCAGTTTGGATCGGAGTAGATCAACAGTTAGCCTGTATTTGTCTGCAAAGCGGTCGCCTCCTAGTTTCACTACCCTTAACAACCTATATAGTGCAAATTCTGACGCTCGATCGGGTAACAGCGGTACTGACGGAAGAGGAAGTGCTGCTGTTTAACCCAGGAGGTTCTATCCGATTTAGTGAGGACTTACCGGACCAGGGAATAGGTATGTCTGTGGTTGGTGAAGAACTGGCGATCGAAATGCTCGATGGAGACAGTTTAACGATTAATACCATGACAGGTGTTTTCAAATCACTTGTCCCGATCGGGTAGAGATGATGGACAAATTTCAGCAAATTTAGTCAAAATATTTAAATTTTATTTGGCAGGCGATCTGGGTACAATTGCGATCGTAGCTCAGTTGCCCGCCCAGGTCCCGTGCATTTACAGGTTGATTTGCGCAGTGGTACTATCAACGCAGCCTTTATGCGATCGTCCAATCGTCAAGTCTCAGATCTGGCACCCGTGCAAAATCCCGTCGGTTGCGCGTAACCAGAATAGCATTTCGAGAAAGCGCGATCGCCGCAATGCGCAAATCTTGGGTGCCAATGCGAATCCTTTGACGAATCAAATCTGCGTAACAATCGTAAGCCTCCCGATCGAAGTCAAGCAAATTAACAGTTTGGAAATAATCCCAAGTAGCACGCAGCTTTGCATAAGCTAATATCAGTTGATCGGGTGATTTCGCCTGCCTAATCCGATTAAGCCGTCCATACATCTGTTCCTCGAATGTAACAACAGTGACAGCAATCTCTTCAGGAACGACGGCATCAATGCGCTGTATCACCAATGGATGTCCCCCCTGATAAAGCGAAACATGGTCTGTATCAAGTATCCACATAGTCACTTCGTTTCATCCTCGGAATCTAGTTGACGATAATAAGCTTCCATTTCCGCATCCCGATCGCGACGAAAGGCTTCGATATCTGCCAGGACATCGTCAAAATCTGGATCGTCCTTAAACATCCCGGCAAACTTTTTCCAAGGATGTTCGGGTTTGGGCAGTTCAATTTCCATTTTAACAATTTCCGCCTTTGACAAACGCGCTTTCAAAAGCTGGCTTACCTTTGCCAGTGCTTCTTCTCGCGTCGCCCCTGATGCCTGACAGTCAAGCAAACCCCACACTGTCGCCCTCACCATACCCTCGTTTTCTGTTTCTATCACCACATTATAAGTCAAGTTAGACAACTTGTCCGCAGTCGAGGTCAACTCCTTAGTTAAGGTCTCCATATTGATATTCTCTGCACGACTTGCTTTTCTTCTTTATCTTAACATTATCTCGGTTAGATTGACAATTGTTAACACAAAATTAATCTTTATATATAGCTTACGATTGAAAAAGATTCGATAAAGTAGGTCAAGAAACCGGATTATGTCACGAGAATATATCGTTGAGAATTGCATGAGAAACCCGGTTTATGACTGCAACCTGTCTGTATCGCTTCTCATAAGCCCTTGTTATAGCGGTAGAGCTTTGTTGAGAATCAGTTCCCGATAACGTTCTTTTAAGTCATCTTCGGTAAAAACATACAGTTCAAAGCCCAATAATTCTCGTAAATCCATCAATAAACCACCTTGTTCTAGTAAACCACTTCCCGGTTTTAAGTTTACGAGAAAATTGACCTCTGTGTCCCTGACTCCTCCTTCTGATACGCTTAAATGAAAAATGCGCAGGTTATCGGCTCCATATTTGGCTGCAAGTTCCAAGAGTTCCTGCTTGCAAGCCTGAATTTTTGCTCGCCGACTGCGGAGGACTACTTCCGGATCTATTTCCAGGGCGATCGCCTCTAACTGTGCGGCTAGAGATAGTTTTTCGTCTGGGGTCAGTTTTTCGGACTGTTGAATTAATGTCTGCAATGTATCTTTACTCATAAGCTGATGGGACCGTTGCGCTGAAACGGGGGCGTCGGGGTACGTACAATTGTCATTATAGCCCATAGATTTGCCTGGGCGATATAATCGCGGCTACAAAAACAAAACCCGCCTGGGCGGGTTCGAGGGGGCGATCGCCTGCCGGGAAGTTGAGGGCGATCGCCTTTGTAAAGAAAGAGGCGATCTCTCCTAGTGACTACTATTGACTTGCAAAAATATTATCTTCATCACTCAAAGACTCACCTTGAGTTCCACAAGCAGGGCAAGATAAATTGCGCTCCAATTTCGCACCGTACCACCGCAAAACCGACGGTGTTTTTGAACCATACTCCATTTTGGGCCAACTAGCGTAAGTACCTTCCCGACGATTAGCCCAAATATAGAAGTCTGCGATCAAATCATCTTCTAGTGAACTAATGCCACTATTTTTACCACGAGACAGTTCTACCAAAGCTAATTTGACAATCATATTAGAGATTGGCAAAATATCAGAAGACAAACCGACTTGAATGGTTGCCTTTACCTCATCATCAGGAACATAAGCAGGCGTTTCTTCTCTCGCTTGTCTAAACTGAGATATCTCCTCCTGGCGACTGGCCAAAAATTCCTTCGTAAAAACACATCCCAAACAAGGCCCTTCATCGGGACGCACTCTCAACACATCTCCACCAGCAGCACGAGTTAACGCCCTGCCAAAAATCGTGGTAATTTTGTACTCAAGAGCAATGCTATTGAGGTTGAAACGACTTCTTTCGTTATCTGTGGCAGCAATAATTAGATTGCAATCCTTGAGCAATCGCTTGGTTTCTTCAAGATTTTGATTGATATCTAATTCCGCTGCTTTGATCTGAATATAAGGGTTCTTGCCGTACAGTAAATCTCTAACCGCTTTCGTCTTGTAGCGGCCTAAATCCCCTGTACCACAAGTATGCCGGGCCATATTTGCTAACTCTAGGCGATCGAAGTCTATCAGAACAAAATTACCTACCCCGCCTTTCGCTAACTCTAGGGCTACGGTCGATCCTCCACTCCCTAGCCCGACTATTCCTACCTGACAATTTTCCAGAATAGAAGTCTCTAACAAACCTTGACTGCGGGAGTAAAGTTCCGAACGCTCGGGAATAAACTTAACTATTCCCTCGTGAAACTGGGTGCATCCCACTTTCGCAAGGGCGAAGCATTCGGAGAGTCCATCTGTAAACTTAGATCATAATTTGTCGCCCGAATGCTTCGCCCCTACAGCTATCTTTGCAAATCTGGGATGCACCCGTGAAACTGCCCTTCTGGGTTGCTAATAAAGACGCGGTGACGTAACTGATTTTCCTCAATCGCCAACAGCACAATTACAATCTGGCTAGCGGAAAAATTGACCTCGCGTTCTAACATTGTATTGCGAGCTTGCTCGGCAACTAAGAATCCCTCATCGCCTGTTGGCATGCTACTCAAAAATTGAATCGCAGACGCACATGGATACCCAGATAACTGAGTTTTAGGTGCAGCGGTGTAAACGTGAAAGACATCACCTTCATCAAAACCAAATGCAACTGCTCGCACTATACCCTCTTGGGATCCCAGAAAGTTCTGGTAAACAGCTTGCACTTGATGCATATAAACAAAGGGAGGACTCATACTATCTGGTTCCTGAAAAAGCCATCTTCTGTAATTTGATCTGCGACTACAGCATCAGGGCTAGGCATCCGCGAACCCTGCCTTTGTACTACTAATTGTCCCGTCTGTGGATCGAATACAAGCTGCTGATCGGAGGGAGCTTCTCCTTCTTCAACAGTTCTTTCAAGATGCCTTTGCACATTTCTAGAGCTTGTCATTAGCTTGATATCTCCTTATGTTTACTTCATGTGAGCAAGAAAGTTATCCAACGGCCTTCCTGTCCGCCTGTGTCCTTCAAGTGCTTCCAGCCATATCCGACCTTTCAGCACAACTAAACACAGGGTTAAGTTGGGCGACCAACCTTTGTAGTGACAGATTTGAACATATCCATCTCTGGGAGATAAAGTATGCATGCTTGAGCTAGCGTCATACACTCTTAGGTCTGTTTCATCATATCCCCTGAGAGGGTCGGGTGATGTTACTACCATGTCAGGTCGTGAGTTTGGATAGTCAGAGGGAACATAAACCCTTAGAGTATACAAATTCATTGAATTTGTACATACTGTTCCTTCAATTCCTGTATTTCCAGAATCCCTCGGATTAATCCACCGAAAATTGGGGAAATAATCTTTGAGTATACCCCTCTCCGTTTGCAAGCGCCTTTGTTGAATTAGGCTCCATCCCATATCTATTCCTCCTTTTGGTTATAATGATCGATACAAGCTTCGATTTGCTCGAACTGCTGGTAAGTACCGCGCCAATCTTTCACTTCACAATACTTGGAATTGACTTTTAACTTTGGTGAAGAGTCCGGAAAATCATGTGGAAATTCTACTTGCCATTGCTGTTTTTTGATTGTCAAAGTAAAATACATCATTTCTTGGGGAGTGCGAAACATTTGGCACTTACCATACTTTGCAGTAAATTTTTCATAAATTTCTTTCAGCAAAGCATCACCTTTTGGAGTAGCATACCAAAGCCCCTGAGATATTGTAATCGGCTCAGTTGTGACTAATGGCTGCGTTTCGAGAGTGGTTTCCTCAACTTTCCAGCTCTTTTTGAGTTGTGGATCGTGATTTCTGAAAGACCCTCGCATATTAGAGCGGATGGGACTCTCACCTTGTAACACCACGCATGCACCCACTTGAGCATTGCGCCTGGAGCTGGTGAATAAAAAACTTCCTATATTGACTGTCCACCTTTGTCTATAACCCTCCGATCTACGGCGCAAATTAGCAATGCCAAGCAGGAATCTAGAAAAATTATATCTCTCTAAGGCTCTAAAAACCGTATTTTCATCACCCTGACTCGGTTCCGCTAATCCCATCTGGTGATGAGAATGCCATTCACCAATATGCTGTAATCCATGCTTGCTTCTTAAAATTTCTCCAGCCTTAATCAGATGTTCTTTATCTTGGAAGAAGCTGGTTGGATTATGCTGGCTATTAGGTCCTGGACCAAGGACAAACTGGATAACAGGCGCTCCTGAATGAGTCCAAAATCCAAATAAGTCTCCGCCTGTCTCCAGGTATGGATACTCTTCTACCCAACCAGCAATTCGCTCTAGTTCCTTTTCATATATGAGCGTCTTAAATTCATGCTGTCTTACTCTACCAGTGTACATCGTACCTCCCAATTGGATTTGCTGTACATGTACTATGCTGTCATAAATATCTCGCTTTGCCAAGGGATAAAAGTGGGACAAAAAGTAGTATATAGTGGGCATACTTGAAAATATACATTTCTAATTTAGTGGCAAAAAGTAGTATTTAGTTCTCAAAGTGGCAAAGAGTGTGATCTAGTGGCATAATAGTAACCTAAACTATGACGCATAACTCCACCTTGACCTATGGACATCCCAGAAATGCTACAATGGACCGGCGATCGGGTATTCGCTAAGGGTGGTCAAAACCAGTTGGTTGTTGTTGGCCACACCCGCGAATGGTGGGCGGCGCCGGCGGCGCCCACCCTACTAATGCAACTACTTTTGACCGCGCCCCATAACAACAGGTCAAAAACAAACTGCTTTTGACCAAACCCGCACCAGCAGTGAAGTCAAGATTTCTCTGAGAGTTCTCTTGACTCTGTTTATTCACTCAACGGTAAGTATTCAATTCGGTCTTGATATTCCTTTTCAAAGGAGGCTCCAGCAATAATGATTAGCTCCCTGAGAGTTTCACCAATATTGTTAGATGGATCTATGACAAAAATACCTGGAACATGACGATTTGCTGCGAGATGATCTGCTAAGTGTTTAGGCATTGATTTCCTATTGTTTGTCACCAAGATGAAATCATTCCTCTCACACCAAATTAAAATATCTGGATCGAGAGTTCCCCTAGGAGGTGCATCTGGATCCCCGATCCTCCTGACTATCAGATCTGGAGCTTGGCGCAAAAGTTGGGTGCGGTAAAGCGAGGCTATATGCTCATCAAGTAAATATTGGATCGTCATACAGCACCCACCGATTCTGATAACTCTCGCTGCAGTTCTACTCCGCTCACCGATCGCCCCATATCTGCTTCTGCTTTTAATTTGCGAAACCTCTGCCGTGCAGGAGAAGGATTATGTTTTTGCTCTTGTCGTTGTTGGCGGCAAAACTCTAGCCAGTCAGCCAAGTAAGCGCCGACCTCTTCTTTTTTGTGTAGATAGTAAAGGATGGTTGCATAGACCTGTTCTAAGGTAATGCTCTCAAATTGTTGGGCAATTTCTTCCGGCGTTCTAGCGCGGTATATATATTCATATAGTACGCTTTCGATACCAATACGGCTGCCTTCGATCCGAATGTCGTCATCAGCTAGGAAGTTGAAGTAGTCTTGAAGTTGCATCGTCACATCTACATTATGTTTGTGGGGATATTCTCAGAGAGAAAAAAGAATATCCTCACTATCTTAACATGGGTGCATCTCACTTTGGCACGGGCGAAACCGCTGCGAGGGGTGTGGTCACAAGTAGTTGATAAGCCAACAGGCAAGAAACCGGGTTTCTGAGATCAATTTAGAGGCAAAAAGCAGCCATTTCCATAGAAACCCGGTTTCTGACCCTCCACGCGAGGTCTCCCCGTACCAACGGTTTTTGACCACACCCGCTCCGGAATGCTTACGGTGCAGATGCACCCGACCAGTTTCGCCAGTCACCAGGTGCATCTCAATGCATGTGTAATGTAGCCCGCGCAGGCGGGCTTTGTTCGTGTAGCCGGGCCCTTTAGGGTTCGGGCGCAAATATCGATCGCCCGTTTATCCGCCCGATCGTTCCCGCCAAAGACATGTGCTATTCTTTCATAAATATCTCGCTTTGCCAAGGGATAAAAGTGGGACAAAAGTGGTAGACAGTGGGTGAACTGAAAATTTTTCAGTTCTAATTTAGTGGCAAAAAGTAGTATTTAGTTCTCAAAATGGCAAATAGTGTGATATAGTGGCATAATACTAACCTAAACTATGACGCATAACTCTACCTTGACCTATGGACATCCAAGAAATGCTACAATGGACCGGTGAACAGGTTTTCGCTAAGACCGGCAAACCTCTTGACTCCCTACAAAGAGCTATATTAGAAGGTACTTTACAAGGTAAAAAATATCCAGAAATAGCCAAAAATAGCAATGTCAGTCACCATCATGTCAAAAAGGTTGGTTCAAAATTATGGAAACTCCTCTCAGATGTATTGCAAGAAGACATCAAGCTCACGCAATCTAATGTTCGCTCTATAATATTGGAAAAAATCGAATTATCCAATATTTACAATAGTAATAACTACGTGCAAATTGGTAATGGGAAAATAAATGTATGTGGGGAAAATAACAACTCTCCAGCAGAAAGCAGATCGCCCTCATCAGAGAGGGACAACTCGGACAAGGTCGATCGGGAAAGATATCACGATCTCAGAGATGCGCCGGAGTTGAATTGGTCGTGCGATCGCCCCAGGCCCTCAGCACCCTCAAAGAATGGATTATCGAAAATAATACCCGTCTAGTCACCCTATTAGGATTATCCGGATTGGCAAAACTGCCCTAGCGGTGCAGCTAGTGCAACTTCTACAAGACAACTATGATTATATCATCTGGCGCAGCCTGGAGAATTCCCCGACTTGGTCGGACCTGCAAACAAACTTAATGCAGTTTTTCTCCCAGCAGCAAGCAACTCAGTTCCTTTCACCCCTCGACTACGTGCGATCGCATCGTTGTCTGGTAATCTTGGACGACGTGCAGCAAATATTAGTGAGTAGAGAATTAGCGGGCGAGTACCAACCAGGCTACGAAGATTCTGGCACATTTTTTAAGCAAGTAACAAAATTCCCCACAAAAGTTGCTTATTACTCCTGAGTTGGGAAAAACCGAGAGAAATTGCCACCTTAGAAGGGGTGAACCGTCACTGTCGCAGCTTCCAACTGCAAAGTTTAGGTGCGTCAGGGCGGGAAATCTGCAAAGAGAGAGGATTAACCGATCCAGACAAATGGTTAGAACTGATACACCTTTACAGCGGTAATCCTTATGGTTAAATATAGTTGCCACGATGATTATAGAATTATTTAATGGTAGCGTAGCACAGTTTTTATCTTGTCCCACCCTATGTTTAGGAGATGTAGAACCTTTATTGCAGAAACATTGTCAGCGTTTGTCCGAGTCGGAAAAACAGGTAATGTTTTGGTTAGCAAGTCAAGAGGTCGCTGTCGAGATTTCCACTCCCCCAGAAACTATCCCACTTTCCCCCTCTGATTTCTTCACAGCGGTACATTCTTTGAGGCGACGTTGCTTAATTGATAAAGTCACGGCAAATGGGCGATCGCGCTTTACCCTTCAGCCTGTCATTAAGGAGTACGTGAAACACCAATCATGGGCAAGTACGGACAATTAATTCCGAAATTTAGCAAAAGCCTCTAACCTTTCTTTTCTAAAGAGATCTATAATTTTGATTTCATTCTCTTCCGTTATTTCAAAAATAACTCGGTATCTGGGACTAGCGTGCAGCAGATAGAATGTCCGCATTTCTGGTGGTGTATATTTTTGGATCTTCGAGTCAAGGGGTTGGTCTGGATCGAAACATTCCAGAGAGTCGATCGCCTGCCATACCTTTCTGGAGTCATCTGGCGACAGGACGGCCAGACCTGCAAGCACACTGGTGTCAATATCGAGCCTACTTGGTTGAGTTTTCATTTCCCGATCGGGCTTAAGCGTGCAATCTACTACTAGATTCTAACATATCCCATTACTTTCTGCTCGCTAATCGCGAAATTTTGCAAAAAAATTCCAACCTTTCTTTTCTAAACAGGTCGATGACTTCTATTTCATCCCGATCGCGCATTGTAAAAATGACTCTGTCAATTGGAGTAGCGTGGAGCATGTAGAATACTTTATCTGATATTACACCTTTTTTGATCTTCGAGTCAAGGGGTTGGTCAGGATCGAAACTTTCTAGAGAGTCGATCGCCTGCCATACCTTTTGTCTGTTTTCTGGCGACAGGATGGCCAGACCTGCAAGCACACTGGTGTCAATATCGAGCCTACTTGGTTGATTTTTCATTTCCCGATCGCGCTTCTGGTGCTATCGACTCTTCTATTCTATCATATCCGATCGCCTGATCCTCAATGTCAAGATATTACTGACCTTTAATTTACATCTTGCATGTCGATCGACTGGAGGCTGAACCTAGGAACCAGAAATTAACCGACAGCATCATCTCCGGCTGTGGATGGTGGGCGGTGCCCTACGAGCGATCGCCTTTTTTTGTTACCTCCGCAGCACCGCAGTAATAATGACTGTCAGAGTAGCACTGGCTATTAAAGTAAAAGCAAGTTGCACAACCCATTGAGTCGCTTGCTGGTAGTTGGAAAAGCGATCGTTAAACTTTTCAACATCATTCGACAACTTTCCGACATCATGGGACAACTTTTCGACCTCATTCGATAACTTTCCTAACTGTTCAACTACATCTGCTAGTGTTGGTTCAGTGTTTGGTGTACTCGTCATTTTTCTTTCTTAACCCGACAATTATTATAGCAAGCCGTCATGATTTCCGCAACTACTTTTCCCTGAAATATTTCTCTTGCAATGGTTTTACAGGTTCCTAGGATGGGCCCGGGAACCTGTAAAATGCGATCGCCCTATCAAACCCCAGGGCTTTGAACCACTGGCGGGGTAACTAAACCCATTTGCACTTGCCAGAGAATAGCATAAATTCCCGACTGTGCTAACAGTTCTTCATGTCGTCCCGATTCTACTATTTTACCCCGTTCCATCACGTAAATGCGATCGGCCTTGCGGATCGTGGACAGACGATGGGCGATCGCAATTGTCGTGCGATTTTGGGTAATGCGATCGAGCGATCGCTGAATAGCTGCTTCCGTCTCATTATCCACTGCGGAAGTCGCTTCGTCTAAAATCAAGATTGGCGGATTCTTCAACACCGCCCGAGCGATCGCGATCCGCTGCCTTTGTCCTCCCGATAACTTTTGTCCTCGTTCTCCCACTATGGTATCATAACCGTAGGGAGTCGGACAATAAAATCATGGGCTTCCGCCACCCGTGCAGCGGCAATTATTTCTGCTTCTGTAGCATCGAAACTGCCATAGGCGATGTTCTCACTCACAGTTCCGTGGAATAAGAAGACATCCTGACTCACAAACCCGATACAACGACGTAAATCCTGTAGTTGCAGTTGTCGTAATTCTATCCCATCCAGAGTAATACTGCCAGATTGAACTTCATAAAACCGCAACAATAGTTTGACGATCGTGCTTTTGCCCGAACCCGTGGCCCCCACGATCGCGATCGTCTTACCAGCAGGAATCTTCAGGGAGAGATTTTCGAGAACTGGGGCGCGATCGCGATAAGCAAAAGTTACTTTTTGCAATTCCAACTCACCCCGCACTGCTGCTAGGGTCATCTCTCCAGGATGGATCGTAATTGGCGTATCCAACAAATTCATCACGCGCTTCGTAGACGCCATTGCCCGTTGATATTGATCTAGGGTATCTCCCAAACGCACCAACGGCCAAAGTAACCGCTGAGTCAGGAATACCAACACGCTGTAAGTGCCAACTGCCAGTCTTCCTGCTGCTGTTTCCATGCCGCCGTAGAGTAATATTCCCGTAAAACCGCAGAGAATTAACATCCTAATTAAAGGTACGAAAGCAGCAGATAGGGCGATCGCCCGCCGGTTGCTTTGGCGATAGGCTTCGCTATCTTGTGCTAGTCGCGCCGCTTCATACTCCTCAGCAGTAAAGCTTTTAATCGTAGTAATACCACTCAAATTATTAGACAGCCTGCTGTTGAGAAAACCTACCTTTTTCCGCACCTCCGCGTAACGGGGGGCGAGACGGCGCTGAAAGGCGATGGAATTGAAAATGATAAATGGCATCGGGACGATCGCCATCCAGGCCACCTCCGGGGCCGCCACAATGAAAGTCACCCCTACAATCACTACTGCGGTGCCGATCTGGAGAATTTGATTAGCTCCTACATCCAAAAAGCGCTCTAATTGATTAATATCATCGCTGAGGATCGACATCAAACCCCCCGTACTGCGCTCTTCAAAAAATTCTAGTTCCAAATTTTGCAGGTGTTTATAGCTATCCAGACGCAAATTATGCTGAATTGTCTGGGCGAGATTCCGCCACAGGCGCTGATAAGCATATTGAAAAGTAGATTCCAATCCCCAGACGATCGCCGACAGTAGGGAAATTACCAAAAGTTGTCCGAAGATATCCGTGACTCCCAACTTGGTAGCAATTAGAGAATCTTTTCCCTTGACTACCACATCCACTGCTGCGCCAATTAAAGCAGGAGGCGCTAAGTCGAATATTTTGTTCAGCACCGAACAGGCGATCGCCTGCCATACTTGGATGCGGTAATTCTGGGAGTAGTCCAGCAAGTGCTTCAACGGATGCACCCGCCTTTTCCCGGTATCTAACCGACCCGGGGTAGTTTTTGCCTTTGTCACTTTATTCCTCATTTACAACTAACTCTGCTCGATCATATAACATTCCTTGCATATTTTTACCATCAAAATGATAAAATACTAGCATCTGGTCCCGCTACAGTGGGAGACAGGCGATCGCCTGTCTAGTAATCCAGAACAAATACGGATGAAATTATAACAGAGAATAGGGAATAATGGATAAATCATTAAAATGTCCTCAGTTGCTCGGGTACATGCATCCTATGTGCAGCGCTTAAAATACCAGATCGCGTAGTAAGCTATTAGTTGTCACTTAACTAGCGTTAAACTAAAATGGCTCAGTTACCAGAAGAAACAATAACTACTGTTTTGAACTTGCAAGGGCGATTGCTGACAATCAATTGCAGAAGCCCAGGCAACCGTCGAGGCTCTGGAAGCAAGCATTCGAGAAACTAAAAGGGATTGGAATTTACTATGACTCAACAACAACCACCACCACCTGATATGGAAAGAATCAAGCAAAGGGCAGCTAAAGTCCAAGAAATCTGCAAAAAAGCTGATGCGGAAATTTTGATTCTCGACGATCTGATTGCTCAGTTAGAGGAAAAGATTCGTTCTTCTCCTCTATACCGTTACCGACTGCATAAGGCAAAGCGTTTGCTCAAGATTGAATCCGAAAAATCGGCAGGAGTGGAAACGCGCTGAAATGGGCGATCGGCGATATCCTGGGGCAGCACCAGTCCAGTTGCTGCCCTGGAGGTGACCCTTGAAAGGAACTACCGATCATAGTATTCTGTGTGGTTATAGGAGAGTACAGCTCTAATGGGAAAGTATGGCAAAATTACCTACTCAAACTCTAATCACTATTTTCGACTTGCAGCGACGGCTGATAGAACTCATCGATGAGGCAAAAGCAGCGGAGTTAAACCTGTTTGAGCGGTTTGGCGAGACAGAGGAAACTCTTGAGGAACTAGAACAACTGCAAAATAGTACAGAACGACTCAGAAATCCTTACTCTCGTCTGTACTCGCTGGCGCTGACAATTGCTGAGGCTCAACCGACAGCTCCAGATGCTATGCTAAACTTACTGGCTGAAACTCTCGAACAAGGACCAGCGATAGCCGATGCTGTAGAAGCTAGTATTCTAGAAATTAAAAGGACTTGGAATCTGCCATGAACAACAAACCGAGAATTCCTGATGCCCAGACGAGAGCAAAAAATGTCGCTCGAATGCGCGAAGCTATTCGACAAATTGATGCTTTTACTTATCAACTAGATGAGTTGCTCGCGATGGTGGAAGAACATAATCGTCGCAGTCCTCTGACAGCTTACCGCTTGGGCAAGTTGAAGGGACCAGCAACTCAGAACAATACCCAGGAATGATGCGTGCGATCGCGCTTTCTCACCCTCACCCGTTTCCTGGCTTCGATGTCTCCTGGGAACGTACTACCCAGGAGACATTGAGGGAGCATCTAAATGCAATAATTAAGAAACCAGGTTTTGACAAAAAATCTGGTCTTGGCCTCTGGGCTACTAGCGTGAGAGTGATAAGATGGCGGATGCAAGTTCCCTGGACGAGTTAGCCGACCAGTTAGATGATATAAATGGTGTGTTGTTAACGGTGCTTCATTAATCTGTAACTCCTTATCCTATCCCCACCGCCTCAGAAATAGAAGTTAACCCCCGGGTCTCTAACTTTTGCAGCAACCCCGCCAAAATTCGCCGCACCATCAGCGGACCTTCATAGACAAAACCAGTGTATACTTGCACCAGACTCGCACCAGCAGTAATCTTTTCCCAAGCATCCTCTGCCGTGAAAATACCACCCACCCCAATAATCGGCAAATTCCCTTGAGTTTCCTGCCAGATAAACCGTATCACCTCAGTCGATCGCGCGCGTAAAGGTGCGCCGCTGATCCCTCCGGCCTCAGAAGCGATCGCTTTTCCCGTTCTCCGCAGCACCTGAGTTTTCAGTCCATCTCTGCCAATAGTAGTATTAGTAGCGATAATCCCCGCCAGTCCATAGGTACTGGCCAAAGCAACCACCTCGGCGATCGCCCCCCAGTCCAAGTCCGGGGAAATCTTCACCAAAATCGGCTTGTGGTTTTTGTTTTCCTGCTGTATAGCCTCTAGAATCAGACTAAGTTGGGTGGCATCTTGGAGCGTCCGCAGACCGGGAGTATTGGGAGAGGAGACATTAACGACAAAATAGTCTCCCCATGGCTCTAGCTGGCGAAAACTTCCTAGATAGTCCGTCGCAGCCGACTCCAACGGTGTTACCTTAGACTTACCAAGATTAATTCCAATGGGAATCGTGGGGTACATCTGGTGCTGCGCAAACCTAGCTGCCATCGCCGCTGCCCCGTTGTTATTGAATCCCATGCGATTCAGGGCAGCGCGGTCGGCATCCAAGGAAAACAACCGGGGACGGGGGTTACCCGGTTGGGCATGCAGAGTCACAGTGCCAATTTCAGCAAAACCAAAGCCCAGTGCATCCCAAATCCCCACAGCAACGCCATCTTTATCGAAGCCTGCTGCTAGACCCACGGGGTTGCTAAAAGATAACCCCCACAGGGTTTGTTCTAAGCGCGGATCCTGCAATGCCAGGAATTGCTGTAATTGGGCCTCGATCGGCGGCCCCCCCCTTACAGCAAGGGGGGTTCTCTGAGGGTCTTTACTGAGGCGCGCGAGCCAACTCAAACAGCCCAGTGTTTGTCGGTGCATCCATTCTGGCTCGATTTTTAGTCGGGAAAGTAAAATTGTCCGGATTGCTTGATAAATCCCCATAAATAGAGTAATGGATTACTTGTTTAACGGTTCCCGTTCGCGTAGCACGCTATAGCCATTTAATATCATTAGACATTTTTCATACAGACAGATGCCAGCTCTGTTCCTCGAGGTTATTGCGAGCAGTCGGCTCGGTTATTGCTCGCCGAGTAGCACCTTATGGATGCCACCTGGCACCGGCGTATACAGGTCCTGAAAATATCCTCCTCCAGACAGATGCCAGCTCTTCCCGGATCTGAGGGTCTCCCCGCCCGGATGACATGGCCTCCAGGCTAAAGATAAGCTCAGCTTATATGAAGTATAAGTAAAAATAAATTAACAGGGGGTTGACATTACACAATCAAGTTAGTTATGCTATTCAGGTAGGGAAACAACCGAATACCCAAGACACAAGCCAGCCACCGGTGGAAACAGAGCGGTAAAGAAACCAATAAGGAGAAAAGACATGTTGCTCAATCCAGTTGATTATGCAGCCCTTCAGGATCTCTCTGACAGCATTGATGGGGAGAATTGGAAGAAGAAGTGGGATACCAGCAGCCCAACGCCTCCCAAGGCCTCTGTTGTCAATACCTGGCCTGGGGTGACGGTAGAGTCTGGTCGGGTGACGGAAATAGCTCTGGACGACAACGACTTGAGCGGTCCTCTCCCCGACTCGTTAGGGAACCTCAGCAATTTGAAATTCCTCGATATGAGCTACAACGACCTGACGGGCACTATACCCGACTCGTTAGGGAACCTCAGCAATTTGAAAACACTCGATCTGGACCGCAACGACTTGAGCGGTTCTATACCCGACTCGTTAGGGAACCTCATAAATTTGAAAGAGCTCGAACTGTCCAGGAACTCCTTGAGCGGTTCTATACCCGACTCGTTAGGGAACCTCATAAATTTGAAAGAGCTCGATCTGTCCGTGAACTCCTTGAGCGGCACTATACCCGACTCGTTAGGTTCCCTCAGCAATTTGAGAACTTTAAGCTTGGCAAACCCGCCGTATCTGGAAACTGAGATTCCCGACGTCAATGCCAATCTTGGGGAGAACTTCAACCTGGATGTAAGCGCTCACGTAGGCGACATCAACGACGATATTGCTAGTTACGGCGCCTTGGGTTTGCCAGACGGTTTAACCATTGACTCCACTACTGGGGCGATATCAGGCACCCCTACTAAGTCGGGCAGTTCTACCGTGACGGTAACGGTATCGGATTCCTGGAGCAGTGTAGAAGATGAATTTACTATTGCGGTATTGCCTCCCAACAGTCCGCCTGTAGCTATGGACGACAGCGCCACTACTCTGGAACAAACAGCAGTCACGCTGGACGTTCTCGCCAACGACTCCGACCCCGATGGCAACCCCATCCAACTCGTAGGTTATGAAGCTGCTACCAACGGCACCGTTACCCATGGCACTCCAGACTCCCCGGGTAAAGACCTGCTAATTTACACCCCCAATTCAGGTTTCACGGGAAATGACAGCATCACCTATACTATATCTGATGGTAATGCTGCTTTCGACACTGCGGAGGTGAATATAACAGTAAATTCTGCCCCTGAAGAAGTCACTCAACTGAAGATCACTCCTTCAGAACTGACCAAAGCAGTAGAACCAAACACAAGCGTCAGCTTTGATGTCAACTACTCTACTGAACCTGCGGAAACTCCCACCACAGGAATAGTCTTTCAAATGCATTGGGACAGTTCTCAAGTAGCATTCGATCCAGTCACTGGTCTGACCGAGCATTTTCCTTTGGGCGCACAACCTATAAGTGCAGTCTTGGACGATCCGATTACCAACGGGGGTTTGGACGGCGACCCGAACACAGACAAATACATCCTGCAAGCTTGGGTAGATGCTAACGGAAATTGGCCCAACAATCCTAATCCTACCCTTTACACGGCCAACTTCACAGCGCTACCAGGGTTTTCAGGGACACAGATCAACTTTGGTGCCAACTCAGATGACCTGCCTGCAAATAGCAACTTTGTCCCCAGTTCCATTGCATTAACCTCGCGTGCTCCATCACCGACATTGGACATTGATGGGAATGGAGTTATAGATGCGTTAACTGACGGCCTTGTGGCCATACGTTATCTCTTCGGGTTCAGGGGAGAGACTTTGACTAAAGATGTTGTAGGCGAAGGTGCCACCAGCGATACATCAGAAATTGTTACCTACTTGGACGAAGTGGGGGACATGATGTTAGATATAGATGGCAATGGCACGGCAGGAGCGTTAACTGATGGCATTTTATTCCTGCGCCATGCTCTCGGATTCTCTGATCAGGCTTTGATCCAGGGTGCAATAAGCGAAGGTGCCACCCGTACTACGGCGACGGCAATTAATGAGCACATGCAATCCTTCTCAGGTGTAGTAAGCGAAGGTGCCACTGATCCGGGAATTCTAGATCCATTCTCTGACACGCAATCCAACGACTCCTTCTACGACTCCTTCTACTCCTTCGAAGTGCTGTAAAACCTTATTCCTCTCCTTCCCGGGCTCCGCCTGGGAAGGCATATTGGAGGAGGCCTAGGAGCTCTGTTAGCGTCCCTGTTTGTTAGGGACGGGAATTAATGGAAACATCATATTTTTGTCTGTCATTCCAATTCTGGTTGTTCAGCTAATTATTTCCGTCAGCTGAACTGGTCAGATCTGATCGGTAAAGAAACCAATAAGGAGAAAAGAAATGGGGTGCATCCCACTTTCGCAAGGGCGAAGCATTCGGAGAGTCCATCTGTAAACTTATATCATAATTTGTCGCCCGAATGCTTCGCCCCTACAACTATCTTTGCAAATCTGGGATGCACCCGGCAACTTTAACTCCATCACCCCCATCACCCTGCCGGAGAATTTCGCCCGAATAGGCGACGAGACCAATTTGTATGTAGAAGATTTGGATAGTGATGGTAAGGATGAGATTCTGGTTCAAGAAAAACAAAGGGATCGGTCCCCCACCAGTCGGGTATTGTCCTGGAATGATGAGCAAAATTTCACCGAATATCCGCTCCCTGAAGTGCTTCAAGTTGACGGTCAAAACATGCAACTGTATATTGCCGATTATAATGGCAATGGGCAAAACGATAATATTCTGGTTCAGGATTCTGAAAACGATTCAGCGCTGCTATACAGCCTTTTCCTGGGGAACAATGACTACCGTCAAGGGGGAGCAGGAGACGATACCCTCACAGGGGGTAATGGAGACGACGGGCTTTACGGACACGGGGGCAACGATAGCCTCACCGGGGACAGCGGCAATGATACCCTAGATGGGGGCAGCGGTCGTGATTTCCTCCATGGCGGAACTGGAAACGATATCCTCAGTGGGGGTGACGAACATGATTGGCTTTACGGCAATGAGGGCAGTGATACTTTTGTCTTGGTCTCCTGGGGCGCGGATGGGGATTTATGGGATGTTATCGGCGACTTTGAGGATGGGGACTTAATCCAGTTAGGAGGAGGCTTGAGTTTTGCTGATTTAACAATTACCGATGGGAGTACCACCTATTTGGGCGATTTGACTTTCATTGACATCAAGCATTCTGGGGAACACTTGGCACTTTTGTGGGGAATTAGTCCTGGGCAAATTGATGCTTCTGATTTTATTTAGTTACGGTAACGCCATTGTTCTCCCTGGGGGGGCTCCTTGACCGCTGGTGTAGGGAACCCGTTGGCAGCTGGGTGCCAGCTCCGGAGCAGACGCGGATAGCGGAGCTGCCCAGATGCATGTAAAATAGCCCCCCCCTCCAGGAATTGTCAGCGGAAAATCAGGAATTGAAAGCGAAATTCCAGGGATTGTCAGCCCGTTTACGGGAACTGGAAGCTCAACAGCAAGGGCGGAGATCGTCATCAGGGTAAGGGATAAAATCCGATCGGGGCGGTATTGACTCTACTGCCGGTAGCTCGATTAATTTGGTAGCAGTTTGTACGCCCAGGTATTCAAACTGCTGCTCGTCTCCTAGGTCAGCTTTGTTATCTCGCTGAAATCTCAGGAATGCTTGAGCGGAGAGAATGTCAAATTCCTTTTCTGCGGGGCCATCAAGATAGGAGAGAGCAATGAGAGCTTCGTGAATTTCCTCTGTAAGAATATAGTCACTGGCAATGCCTTCCAGACCAAACTTTAAATCAGGATTATCTTTAAAGTCTTCGATGTGCATACTTTTCTCCTTATATTGAACTGTTTATCTCGGGTGCGTCTGCCAGCATCTATCTCCTTAAATCTCCCTAATTGTACCGTCCGGCTGCACTTCCTCTACATATCGCCAGCCAGTTTCGGCCAGATCCACAGATGGTTCCGTTGCTACTGCCGGTGGTAATAACTCAGTATTGACCATGAAAACATCCTCCTTACCTTACTCTAATTTTATTATAACCCTTCATCCATCTCAACTGCCTATTCTCTAATAATAACAAACATTAACCCGGTTTCTGGAGCCAGGCTGTAGGTGCGATCGCCCCCTCGCAGCAAGAAACCGGGTTTCTGGAATATCCTCTAATCTTTATCCAAGATTGAAATAAGAAACCCGGTTTCTGGTCTAAGGGGGTGGTGCGATCGCATCAATTTCCAGGGGCGATCGGGGGTGCTATCATTCAAAGACCTAGTTATTCCTGGAGATGACCCCGCAGGCAAAATTTATCAGTACATGAAGAAGAAGAATTACAGATTCTTCACAGGTCCCAAAGAATATAACATTGTTTATCTGGAAGGCATTAATGAAGACTTCACAGAAAACCCTGACAGGCCCAACCATTTCAATGACCTACGAGTTGTATTAGAAGTTCTCAATGGCATACCTGTTGTCGTGGGCAAGTGGGAAGCAACGACTGAGCCAGGAAATTACTACACCTACAAGCCCATGAATCGAAAAGGTGCAGCTCGTATTGCCTTCGCTCAGTATCGAGCTTGGCAGGTTGGTACACATGGCAGGTCCGAACCCCATGAAGCATTAGTTCAGACAGGTGGTGAAGTCACTGTTCATCGGGACTTCGATCAAAATATGATCCGCACAAATGACCGACTAGATACGGGTTATTTTGGCATTAACCAACACTACGGCTACGACCACCCGAGAAATGACATTTATACTGCCAGTGCAGGATGTTTAGTGGGTCGGACTCGCCGGGGACACCGAGAGTTTATGAGCATTATCAAACAGGATCGCCGCTACCGAACTAACTACAACTATGTATTCTACTCTACGGTGATTGCTGGAGATGATTGGAAGAGAACAACTTAGTTTCTGAACTGTCCTGAATTGAGATTTTTGCATCTTCGTTCTGGATAAATTAACTGCCAGCATGAGGATGCAAGATGAGCTGGTCGAAATTAAAACCCGTCGCACTGATAAACTCGTTAAGATATTTCAAAAATATCCCACAGCTAAAACGTTTCTGGTTGCAGGTGAGGGCAAAAAACTTCCTTCACTTTAGCAAATCAACCCATCTCAGTTGAGGTTTAACAATTTCAATAACTGCAAACATCGATTTACAAGGAGTATCCAAATGTCTAAACACGCTTTCGTAGTTGCTATCAGTGAATATAGCAATAGTGATAACAATCTCCCTGGTGCGAAAGAAGATGTCCCCACAATTATGCCAGTGTTATCGAGTTATGGCTTCAATGATATTGAAGTGATTCAAGATAAACAGGCGACTCGGGAAAATATTATTCAGGGATTGAATAATTTATTTAAGGATAGGCAACCGGGGGATGTATGTGTCTTTTATTTTTCTGGCCACGGTGTTATGTTTATTCAAAAAAACGACTCAGAAAATCAAGATTCAAATGGGCAATATGAAGCTCTTGTTCCCTATGAGGGAACCGAATCATCTCTAATTCTTGACAACTGGTTAGGTGAATTTTTCAGTAATTCAATTCCTGATGGTGTTGTCTTCTGGGGATTGTATGACAGTTGCTACAGTGGGGATTTGTATAAAGATGTTATTCTGCAAAAAGACGAAGACGAACAAGATCAAATATACGAGCAAGATAAAACACTGAAAAAGAAAGACATTGTTAAGGATTTAATGCCTCAATTTCCGCAGGAAAAATCATCAAAACAAACAAAGAAATTAATTGTAGACGATATTTTGAAAAATGCTTTTCACTTCGGGGCAGCGGACGAGGATGAAAGAGCAATCTGCAAGCCAATTAATGGCAAGTCCAGAAGTGTGTTTACTTGGGCGATCGCTGAGGTACTTGCGGGAGCACCCGAATTAACAGCTCAAGAATTTGAAGGAAAAGTTACTAATAAAGTCGCTGAAATCACTAAGGCGCATACTCCACAACTAATAGCTTCTCCCTGGAATAAAACTCAGAAAATATTTAGTTAGAATTGAATGAGTCAGGGTTAGATAAAATTATCAAAAAATATTGAGGAGCACTTGCAATACTTCAATGTTTTGGATATAGGTTGTCCGGAGCTATTTTTCGCGCTCCGGACAGATTGTTAACTGAGAAGTATTGGGAGCCCTTGACAGGAGGCACAAAGATGTGTTAAGGTAATAATTGACTGGGCTCATAGACAGATGCCAGTCGAGGTATAAGATTACCAACAGCGATATAGCAGATCGATTGAAATCCTATGGAGATGCTTGAGATGAGTGATGAACTATCCCCTCCGAATTTAAAAGAAGCAGATATTTTATTATCAGACCTGTTTGAAGAAGTCCAAGAGAGGGAGGGTAGTTTTAAGGGTGCGATCGAACTGAGCAAAGGGGGAAAAGCAATTGAGAGTCTGGCTCAATCAAGAGTAAGTTTAACCCTGGGTAGAGGGGCAGGAGCAATTGACAGTCTGCGTCAATCAAAAGTCAGTTTTGGCAATCCTAGAAATATGTTAATTCAGCTCACAGAGGCAACTTTCAAAAATAGCGGTACAGAACTGAACGACATCTACAAGCAGCAGATGCGCGGGCAGTTCGACTTCTATTACATGACAATCACTGTGGATCTGCGTCCAGAACGGGCTGCTAAATTCTGGCGATTGACCTGCGAGCTGGATTTTGGACCGAAAGGGAGCGGTGAGCCGATCGTTCAGAGTTTGTTTCCGAAACAGCAGTGGCGATCGGTCATGAGTTTTGGTGTGGAGATGGATGCAGGGTTGGATGTGGGGTTGAATGGCAATCTAGATTGGAAGGTGGGAGCGGAGAGCGCTGAGTTAGATAAACTGGTGGAATTGCTTCCCGGCGAACTACAAGCAAATGTCGGCAGCAAGGATGATTTTCAGGCATTTATTGCCATTCCAGCCTATCGATATGAACTCGGTCATCCGGAAATACTGACGATTGGTGAAGGGAGTTCTACCTGCTACTGGCGCATTCAGGATAGCGAGTTACAGAAAATCGGGACGGCGAAATTTGCGATCGTCTTCAAAGTACCGAAAGGAACTGAATCGATTACGCTGCGGGGTATAGCATGGGCGGAACCCGATATCAATTGGCTGACGGCTGATATACGGGATGTATTAGGTGAGTTGTCAGATCGATTGAAGCAGCTACTAGGGGAAAAAAATAAACAGGCAAGTCGGTTGGCCCGTGGTGATACTGAAGAGTGGGTTCTGAATTTACCTAAAGCTGCTAGTCAGGCATAGGCAGCTTAGAGATTAACCAACTGTTAGTTGTCAGTTGTTTCTCGTTCCCAGGCAGAGTCGGCAGAGTCAGGGAACAGCGCAGTTGACGCGGGAGCCTCCGGTCACAAGGCGAGGGGCCCTAGCAGTCTTGCTGATGTTACCGCAAGGCTTCGCCTTTAACACCCGTTCTCAGCGATCGCCAGTGGGAACGAGACAATAGATATGCTCCGGCGATCGTTGCCCAAGGACCGGTAGTAACATGTTTTTTTGGGGAGGGAAGACGACCTGGAATACCCTCCACATCCCTCCACATACTATTCCAGCATCCGCTTCAGTTGTTTATAAACCTCGTCATCATTGCGCTTGCCAACTAAAATCACCTCTACTAGATCCTCATCAACCAGAAATCGATAAACAATTCGATATTCCCCAATACTGACTCGGTACAAATCAGAATATCCTGCTAGTTTTTTGCTATCAGCAGGCAAAGGATCCATATTTAATGCTAATATATTTTTAGCAATTTGAGCAACAATTTTAGGTTGTAATCCCTGAAGAAAATCGAGAACTATTTCTAGACCGTCAAGCTTCGCCATTTGCTAATTTTTTTAGGGTTTCTACGAACTTATCTGCTCCTACCATTTGGGAATTAGTTAGGGCAGCTTCTGCCGCTTTACCCCAGATAGCATCTTCTAATTCTGCCAATTGTTCGATTAGTTGTTGATAGGTTTCAGCCGACATGATGACATGGCTGGGGCGCGATCGCTCTGTTAAGAAAACAGGGCTTTTGGCTGCTTGATTAAACACTTCTTCCTGTCTCTTTTTAAAGTCTGCAAAAGTATATATTTCCATAGGGGTAACTCCCAAAATTAAAATCTCATAATCTAACAATGGTGGTGTTGGGTTCGGTCGGGCCACCTTGCTAGTACGCTAGTCGCTTTCCTGATATTGTAACCCATCCACCGCTTTTGGCGAATCCCTTGAGGCAGAGCCTCTGGTACAGGCCGAGGGGCCCTGGCGGTCTTGCTGATGTCACCGCGAGGCTTTGCCTCGAGCACCGGTCGAGAGCGATCGCGCCCTGGGAACGAGACAATAGATATGCTCCGGCGATCCTTGCCGATTTTTCCGGTAGGACCGGTAGTAACATGTTTTCTGGGAGGAAAGACGACCTGGAATACCCTCCACATCTAATATTATTTCTGTCGCTGCCGGTGATTTCTGAGGGCGATCGATGCTACTACGGGGGTTACGGGGCTGCACCCGATCCTTTGCTTAACTTTAAAAATATTTCTTTGCAAAAGTTTACGCGATCGGGAGGTATTCTGGGTTTTTTTCCGCTAGGATGGTTAGAGAAAGTGGTTTTTATGGAGGATTTGAGTGGAGAGACAAGAAAAAAAGCTTTTTATTAGCAGAAAAGCGGATAGTTGTGCTAATAAATTAATATAGGAAGGGCTAAGTCACAGATGCTGGCTCATGCTATCTAAGACTGGACTGTCAGATCGGTCTCACACAAGCGGAATAACAGCGAAGTGAGTATCCCGATCGTCCAATCATTGTGTAACATTAAAAGTAGGCACTATGGCCAAATTAGATTCACGGGTTTCTCAAGTGGGATGACCCCGATAAACGCTCGAAAATAGAATCTTTGCTGCTCGAACTGGAAGAACTGTTGTCTGAGGAGGAGAAAAAACAAACTATTTAGCCAACCGAAAAAAGCCAAATTTCGCCAGATTATTGAAGGACTGGCAATAGTGATTAGGCTCGATAAAGGCTGTATATTGGCAAAGATAGCCGAAGTTTTACCTCGATTCTCGGACGAAGATTTAAAACAATAAATTCTGACCGAAGCTAACGGTCAAGAGTCGCTCTGGTTGCCAACTTAAAAAATAAATGTCTTTAATGAAAATGAACCCTAGCCCTCTAGCACTTGCTAATGATGCAATTGTATTGCTGGCGCAAGGAATTATGCGACAATACACAAAGGTACTCAATCAAGAAATAGTCCGTCAAGATGACAGTCTTTCCTTGGAACTGTATAAAGCAATGTGTAAATTAGGTCGCCTATACATAGAAGAAGGAAGACCAGATCGGGCAGCTTGCGTACATGCAGTTCTAGAACGTGCTAGATATCCTAATTACTCCTGGGGATTAGAGGTATTTGAGCGTGACGACTTCCCCTTTCGCCAGGCCAGACTGATCGAGTCCGAATTGCGAGTCCCAACTGCTGATTGTGCAGAAATTGCCCACTCAAGTGGTGCCTTTGGTGAAGATAATGTTATAGAACGTCGTCTATACGAACAGTTGCTCGAAGCAACGGAAAAAGTTGGCCGTCACCGCAAACACAAAGCCTACACCGCAGTGCGAGAATTGTTGGGTAGGCGATCGCTCATTGGAGAACGACAGCTAATAGATTACTTAAATGAAAACGACTTAACTCCGTTGCAGGGAATAATCAATGAAGCATTTTTTGACTCAGTACCGGAAATTTGGTTGATAGACTCCTTCGCCTATAGTTGTGAGTATTGTGGAACGCTGCTGCGACGCAACGCTACTGGGAAAATACAATGTCCCCTTCGCCAATGTGAAGGTCACGAGCCGTCAAAAGTAAAAAACGCCAAAAAAATTGACCCAAATGATGACCGCTTGCTAATTGCCAAGCCACAAATATTAACCTATTGGACGGGACCGGGAATTGATGAATTAAAAATATTCGATGCAGCCAAACAACGGGGACTTGATGCTAAACTTTACCCAGAATCAGATCTGTGCGATATAGCAATTAACGATCGTCAGGTTGGTATAGACGTAAAGTCATACACGGATCCCGTGTCTCTGGCGTCAAAACTAAATCGCGGTATTGGAGGACTGAGTAATTATAGTCGCCGGATCATTGCCGTCAGCGATTTACTCATTAAAGATAATCCGGATTATGTTTCTACTTTACAGTCAAACCTGAACAAAGAAGGCGAGCAAACCACTCTAGAAATTAAGTCAGTAAAAGAAGTCATTAACTCGTTAACTCACTAATGAAAAAGAAACCAGATCTGTGGAAGGGAGCAGATAGAATTTGCTGGCTGTGCGTTTTGATGGCAGAATTCCTAGAGACTGACTCGCTCATGTACGCACATCTAGTCATGTCAGGCATGGCGAGTCTCCTCAACGCACCGACCTTGGCTCCGGCCCGCCAAGCTATTTTCAACATGCGTCAAATGTACTTAGATTATTTTACCGAATCATCGGTAAAGAAGGCCGTAGCTATTTACAACGATGTCCACTATCGCCTGGAGACGCAGGGCAGCTATAAAATTGACTTAGAAAAACTGCATTTTCAACGTACAGACGATTTAGAAGACCCTTTAATTACTCAAGCACGTGAAATCCTCAGTCAGCCTCTGGAGCATAAATTATACACCACTAGAGTGGCAGATCCCAGTCGGGAAATGGCTGTAGATTTAGGGGAACAGATCGGGGATAACCATCTGGGTGAGAGATTGCCAATTGGACCAATTACGGCCCCATTAGCTCCACGTCACACCCATAGTCTAGAACGATCGCCAAACCCCAGTATTCGCATTCCCCTTTCCGAACTCCACGAGTTAGCTGTAGAAATGGACGCTCGGGAAGCAAAGCATCCGGAACGCCGACCGGGGAATTGGACAAAACGTGTAGAGCGTTTTACACTAATGGCACCAACTGGTGAGGAATTGCAAGCAAAGGACCATATTGAACTAGCAGATATCAAGCATTTAATAGGATTGCCAGGTGCGGGCAAAACAACTCTCCTAGTTTTACTAGCAGTGTGGCTGGGAAAGAGGGATTATAAAGCCATGTTTGTATTTCCCTCCATTGAAGTGGCCAGACAGTATATGGCACAATTAAGCTTTCACGAAATACAAGTAGGAATGCTGGTCGGTCAAAGTAATGAAACTCGTCGCCGACACGCAGATAATATTGCCGAAGCGATAGCGGCGACTGGCGGTAATGGCGGCTTTGCCTATACTTTGGAAGAGGTGGAAACCTTTGGGATGAATTGCGTTTTGCCAGCATTTGCTAGAGAGACTTCGATGTGGAGATTTGGTTATGCACCCTGCCAGGAAATTTTACAGTCTCGTGAAGAAGGACAGGAGTTGAAAAAGCATCTCTGTCCAGTTTGGACGATGTGCGGTCGGAACAAAGCACCGCGAGATTTGATCGATGCTTCTATTTGGGTAGGTCACATTCTGTCAATGGATACGCAAGTACCGCCCCATGCGATCGACGCACAAATACGCTATTTTGAATTAATTGCCCGCACCTTCGATCTGGTAGTTTTTGACGAAGCCGATATGGTGCAGTCCGTGCTTGACAATTACGGTGCCGCTACTTTGAGTCTCTCGGGTAAAACAGATTCCATGCACTCTGTAATTCTAGAGCAAATTCACAATCGCTTTGCTCGCGGTGAAAACTATCGCTTGTTCGATCGCACGATCGAATCCTACAGCCGAGACTTGTCAGAGTTTGGCGACCATAACACGACATTAATTACCACCGTTCAAAATTTGAGTAAGTCATCGCGGGTTGGCAAACGCTATGAAAATCAGTTACTGACAGTATTGAGAATTACTAGTGACCTCTTACATGAATTAGAAGAAAATCCCGAGAGCGAGCGCTTACCAGAGCAAGAAGTTGAAGAATTTAAACCGGAAAAGCAGAAAAATAGAGCTTTAACAGATTTTTGGGAAACAGCAGCTTATCACGCTTTTTACGATCGCACGAATATAGATCCGCACGATCGACTAAACATAAATACGTGCGCTCAAACCCTGAAAATAAACAGTGACAGGCTGAAAGAGCAGTGGGAGGAGCTGATTCGTTATTTTTGCCGCTACTTAGCAGAAAATCTGATCGAAAGACGAGATATAATTGTCAAAGACATTGCAAGATTGTTTTTATCTCTCTGCGAGCAAGCGGTAAAGCCCTTAGAAAAAGAGCAGTTAGATGCGGCCGATGACCCACCAAAAGCAGAGGATACTATTAGATTACTTGTTTGCGTGACCTTCGTAATTTTAAGCTATCAAAGGATTATACCAGGCACCAGAACAATGGTATCAGAGGGACTGATCCGGGAACCAATTTTGGAGTCAACAGCTACCCCGGAACTACGCCAACTTATTTCCGAAAATATCTTGGGGTTTTTCTCGGGCGTAAAATACAGTTTTAGAACGGCACGGACAACCCAAGCGTCAGCGAAAAATGTCGAACTGTCTTACATAGCCTTTGTGGGTGCGCCGAGGATGTTAATGTACCGTTTTAATCGGTTGTTTGAAGCTGAGGGTCAACAGACTGGTCCCTCAATTTTAATGACTTCCGCAACTTCATTTCTCGAAGCCAGTCCCGCTTATCACGTGAATGTCGGTCCCCATTATTTGCTGAAACCTCGCGCTCCAGGACGGGACTCTCAAAATAGCGTTTATCGTTTTAAGTGGATGTGCGATCGCTCCCGTGGAGATGAACCTCTACGATATAGTGGTGCGGGGGAACTCAGAGAGCGCAATTTACATGCGATGGTGGACGAACTCCTACAAGGAGGAATGAAAAAATCAGAAGTTTACAAGTCTATTCATAAATTCGATCGACAAGATGGGATTTACCGCAAAGCGGCTTTTATCGTCAACAGCTACGAACAAGCACGTCTGATTAAGAAACATATCGACGATTATCATTCAGAAATTGGCAAACGGACAAAAGCGATCGTGCGGGCACTCAAAAAAGGAGAGCAGGCGAAGGATTTTGTCACAACTGCTCAATGTGAAGCCTTGGGAGATGATGAAACTTGCGCTCTGATAATTTTTCCGATGTTGGCGATCGGTCGCGGCGTGAATATAGTGTTTACGAAAGGGCCGAGAAAACTCGATGCTGCCATTGGCACAATTTATTTTCTGACTCGCCCTCACCCAACAACGGATGACATGACACTTTTGTATAGCTTGGCAGGAAAGGCAACGCAAGAATTTAACAGTCGCGCGTTTACCGAAGCGGACAACTTACCTGAAATTAATGCTGCGTGGCAAGAAACTAAAAAGATAGTCTGGAAAACTGCGAAGCGACTTTTAAGCCAACCTTTAATGGCTAGCCGTCTGGGCGAAGATTTATTCCAATCTTTTACAGCTAATATAATGGTTGCTATTTTACAGACGATCGGGCGTGGGATGAGAAATGGATGTCCGGTACAAGTTTATTTTGTCGATGCCGCCTGGGCGATCAACTCGACTAAAGATGAAGCAGACACGGGAAGATATAGTATGCTAGTTCAGATGCGCATTATCTTAGAAGAATGCATCAACCATCCGGAACCGGTGATTCGAGAAATATATCGCGAACTATACGGTGCATTTCTGGATCCATTGCAACGGATTGAGGGGGTAATTTTTCCCTCTAGTTTACCTTCGGTTTCTTCCCTTGCGGAGGAAGAAGCCACAGATGCAGAAGACGAAATGGATGATTTTTCACCTTTATTGGAGATGTAAATATGACGGAAACCACTTTGCCTGCAAAAACTCTATATATCCCTCTGGGAAATCCCAAGGGTATCGCAGTTATGCCTCTGGCTTTTACCGTACCGGATGATCTACCGCCGGTAACAGTGGAAGGTTTTACCCTAGCTTGGACAAAAACGGCTCTCTTGAATCTGGCAGAAATTCAAAAAGCCACAATTACTAAAAATAACCGTGACAAGGGAAAGTCTAAGAACAAGGGCAAAAATCTACCCTATGGTTCCCTACGCAGTTTGTTGGAAATCGGACTTGACAATGCCGCACGGATTCACTCTGATTTGGGTCTGAGTTTTTTTGCTTTGCATGGCAAAAATAACAACGAACCCGAATTTGCCTATCTTTCTGGGGGTCGCGCTGATACAATTCGCAGAACTTTGCGACCGATTCTCAACGATTGGATAACAAATTTTCTTACCCCTTTTGCTGAAAGAGAAGAAGCACCAGAAGAGGCGATCGACCGGTTATTAGATTTGCAAGAAAGTGAGGACTTACTGGAAATTACTCCGTTAAGGTCTCAAATCTTACCTTGGAGGTGGTCGAAAGAAACCGGAACAACTCGACCTAGAGATAATTATGATTATCGAGTATTGGTTGATTATGTAGCTCGCGCGATCGCAGGACAAGAGATTTTCCGGGGTCTGGGACCGATGAAACGCATTATTTCCAGCCGTGCTAGCTTCAGGACGGGAAGCACGGAATTAATCACCGATCCCATTACTTTAGAGGGTGTAGGAAAATTTAGCTTGGTTTTGCAGCTAGAATTAGTAACATATCCATCTTTGCATCAGCCGTTACTAAAAATTGATGTTTCCAAGCGACGCTGGTTAAATCAGTTAAAAGACCCGGGTTTTGACTTCGGTAAAATTAGTGGTTTTGTCTTTAACACTAGCTATGCCGATCGCGCCTTTCTCTATTACGTGCTTTGCCAGCAGAAAAAGAATGAAAGCAAGCGCAGTTATCAGACAGACCAAGATTTTCAAGTCTTGCGCCGCAAATTGCTACTACCGATGAAAACCTCAGAGGGTGGAGATATTGACGGACAAGAAATTGCCTTGGGTAAAGCTTCAACCGAGTCATCTCAAGTCCTGTTGACTTACCGTAACGGATTGCAAAACGAAAAACACAATATTAAAGTTGGCGTCCCGGAGATTGATAAGCTGGAAGCTTTTGAGGCGATCGTCGGCATTCTCAAACCACTTGGCTTCCAGGCTTTTGATGCTTACACGCAAGTAAAATTTAAAAGAGGAACAGGTCACAAAATAGACGAAGATACAGTTTCCCGCAGGATTAATCTACCTACGTTGTTAAGTGCTGCGTTAGAAAATGCTGAAGGCACTGTTCCATCAGATTGTCAAGCTCAGTATATCAATGAATTAAACGAACGGGAGTTGGATAGCAAGCTGGAGAAAAATTTTGACATCAATCTCGACCAAATTAAAGGAGGTAGAAACGCACTCACTTCTAAATCAGATCAGATTAACGAACTCAAAAAGTTAATTGAGAGAAACAAAGAGGCTATTGGACATCTGCATTCTCAAGAGCAACCTATACTCGTTATTTTCTACGAAGATGACTTGCAAGCGGATGTGAAACTACTACAAGCAATTGTTCGCGTTCTTTGGGGCGAGACAATTAAAGTAATGAAGAATCGTCTTCCCCAAAATACTCATGGACCCAGGAAGTTGTTACCGGGTGCTTCCTTAAAAGGTCAAGCGCGTTCGCAACAAAGGATTGAAGCCTGGAAATCAATTGCCGAGCAAATTGCTAAACAACCCAAAACTTTTTGTCTGATAATGGCAAAAATATTTTACTGCGATAGCGAAGACGAAAATGCTATCAAAAAGGACGATCGGGTAAATAAACCCTCAACTCGTCAAGCGCTAGCTCGCGCGGGTGCTTGCGTGCAATTTATTCAGCCGATTGAAAAAAACAAGAAAAACAAGCTGGAGCTTGAGAATTTTCTATTCCGCGTGCAAGCCTCTTTAGAAGACTTGCTCTTAGCACACTCTGGCTACATTCATAAAGTCCAGGAAAAGGTTGACAAATGGCTTGGTCAAAAAAATAAACCCAAAGAAATTATCGCCATTACCATTGTCCGCAAACAAAAGGGTCGCACGCGCGGTCGCATTGAGCAGACATTTTTGCCAATAGCCACGCGCATCAAGGTAGAAACAGGAGAATGCGAATTGTGTTGTGCTTACGAACGGGGAAATAGTTTAGAGGTCAGTCCTTGGAGGAAATTTTCCGATGCTCTTGGGGCGATCGCGCAAATCTCACCTGTGAAACTAGCTGATAAAGAAGATAAAGTGCGATTCGTTCTGACCTAAACCAGCAATACCGACTAAATCGGGGTAAGCGGTGAACAGTCAGGTCTGGTTCCATTAGCCGGACAACTTTGGTACTCATGGAGGTTCAATTCCTCTCCTCTCTGGCGCGAGAGTGACACCGGTCCTTAGTGCTTCGGAGTGACATCACCGGGGTGCAGAGCAAGGACTTAAATGTAGGACAACTGGCAGCCTAAGCCGGTTATGCCGCTAGGAAAGATGCTCATGACTAGAGAAAACGAACTTACGCTTAAACCTCGTTATACTAGACCAGCGGAATAAGGCTAATACGCTGGCCCAAAAGGGAAATGGTAGTTAGTGTTGACCGTTTTATCTGGTTAACAATGCGTCCACAGAACTCCCGGGGGAGAGTAAGGGTCTAAAAGCATCATGAAATGATACCAAGGAACGAAGTAACCTCCGATGTGCTGTCCCCCTCGGGACCAGTTAGATGATAAACGCAAGCCGTCGGGGGAGGGATGTCCTAAGAAGCCAATGCCCAGGGTAATGCTTGGGATAACGCCTATAGTAATGTAGGCGATACTGGGTAACCAGAGCTGACGTAGGACGGATATGGTAAGAAGTCAAGGGAGAAATTAACCCCATTTTTCCAGTTACTAGGGAGAAATCCCAAAAGTCGGATTTATGGACTAGAAGACCTTAGCCGGGTAAAAACTCGGAGGCCAACCAAATTTTACGGCTAAAAGTTAGTAAAGAGCAGGTTCAAGGTTTTATCGGGTATATCCTCTGCGAACCTTCCGGAGCTAAGGCATTAAAAACAGTCTACTGACAACCATTGGGGGCCAAATCTCACAAGACAAGGCCAGTAGGAGGTAACTCTGATAGTGCTATCCATGACAAGGACTTACCAACCAGTAGCCGTGTGCGGTGAAAGTCGCAAGCACGGTTCCGAACGGGAGGATTGGGAAGCGATTCCCAGTTCGACCCCTACCCGTGAAAAGCGTTTCATGACATTTGTGAAAGATATCATTTCCAGTTCTGTTGAGGAAGGTAACCAACCCTTGGTAATGATTGATTCTTCTAATTGCGTCAGGCTATGGCCTTGGCTCGCAGATCACAGAATAAATGCCAACAACATTGAATTTAAGATGAAATCGGGAAGTCCCCTCTACGAGCATATGCAAGAAGAGTGGCAAGGCGCACGTATAATTCGGATCCGCCAAGAACTGGCTCCAGGTATTATTGAGAAAAAAGACCGAGAGTTAGCAGAGACAACTCTTGAAGATGCCAGAGATAAAAAGGAACTAAAGCCTACCTACTGGATCCCCTCAGCATCGAGTCCAATGGAGTTATTTAGGCTTAATGTTATTACAGGAACTAATTGCAGTGCTTATCTATCAGTAGGACGTAAAACACTTCAGCAGGAATTTCGCGGACAAAGTTGCTATCGTGGTATAGAAAAACCGGTTCCTCTCAAAACTTCGGATGCTAAAGAAAAAGTGAAAAATCCAGCTGGATTAGTCGTTCACGAACTAACAACGATATCCCCATTTACCGATCAGTGGCCAACTCCCAATCCCCTGGAAATTGTCGTGACGTTACGACAACCGGAAGATGATTGCGATCGCCTGGCAGCACTGGTAGAATCATTGCGTTACGGCTTCGGTCACTACGGAGATTGGACGAGTTTACCAGCACCGCTCTTTTTCGAGCGCGTTGTCCGAGATTATATCAGTGCATTTACACTCTCTGATGAAGAGGATGAAGCTGAAGAAGATTGAAAGAAATAAGTATCACCGACCAGAACAGAACAACGTTGTCTTCGGCGATCGCCCCAATACAAGTTTGGGACTGGCATCGGGGCGATCGGGACCGAACCGCAAATTAAGCGCTATTATTGGAACCCCGATCCTTGTCCGCAGCGCTATGGGTTTCGACAAGCGGTCCGTTGGATATAGTCTGTTAATGCCCATCCAGGAATATCATAGCTTCGCGGAGTGCATCGGTGACGATATTATCATGACTAACCGCATGGAGAATGGCTTTGCAGCTCGATCGTGAATTTTTGTAGTGTGAACGTGTGAACGAGTCGCATAGTAGGCTGAGTTGAGGAAGGAGCACTCTTTCGCAGGCACTCCTGTGCGTTAAACTAAGAATTGACTGGGCTCTGGATGCCGAAGCTTAGTTAGATATGGCGATCGGATCCTGGTAAACAGATCGGTTGGTAGGATTATAGCAGCGATCGCCGATCGGGGCTATCTGGATAACCCCAGGTTTTAGCGAATGGGCTAGATTAGAGAGAAAAGAGGAAATGGATAAATATGGGTGAAAATAAGATAAAAGAAATTATTTTCTTGGTGGAAGACGATCCAGAAAACGGTTATATTGCTAAAGCGATCGGGGAATCTATTTTTACTCAAGCCGATAGCCTGCAAGAACTGCGAGAAATGATTAAAGATGCTGTTCATTGCCATTATCCCGACGAGCAAAATTGTCCTCAACCGGTAGCTGTTGTCCGTCACTATTAGTCAAGGAGCTATTGACAGCAGGCACAAAGATGCGTTAAGCTAATAATTGACTGGGCTGGAGGATGCCGAAACTTAGTTGGGTGCATCTCACTTTTGACATTCGTAGGTTGGGTTGACGTTAGGAAACCCAACAAGCGCAAAGCTAACAACATCTCGCGGGTTGGGTTTCGTGCCTCAACCCAACCTACGACATTAATATTTTTGCAAATATGAGATGCACCCACTTAGTTGGATATGGCGATCGGGTACTTATATCACAGGCTATATGACATGGAGAAGCGTCTGGGTGGGAAGATTGGGTCTGTTTAAGTATGATAGAAAAATAAATGATAGGATAGCAATCAATGTCTAAAGAATTAGTTGAATTAATGAGACAAGCAAATGCACTAACGCCAGATGAGCAACTACAACTAATCGCTCATCTAGTAGAAAGTATCGGACATTGCCAAATCGAAGCGAAGCCACGCCGAGATGTGATGGAATTTATGGGAATAGCACCCAATATGTTAGGAGGAATGGATGCTCAGGAATATGTCAACCGCATGAGGCGGGGTGAGTTTCCCGAGCTAGAAATTAAACCAAGGAAAGAAAAGTGAGCATTGATGAAAGTATACAGAGTATAACCAGGCTGTTTCTGGACACTGCGCCAGTCATCTACCTGGTTGAGCAAAACACGCAATACTTAGTATTAGTCAGAGCAGTGTTCCAGTGTATTCGAGAGGGTTCGCCAATAGCTGTAACCTCACCCGTAACTTTGGCAGAGTGTTTGGTTCATCCCTATACTCGTGGAGACATGCAACTGCAACAAAACTTCATTCAATTAATTACAAATACCAAGAACATAGACTTCCTATCAATTAACCAAAATATAGCACTGCAAGCGGCTGAACTGCGGGCTAGATACAATCTCTCTCTAACAGATGCTTTTCAAGTTGCTATGCTCAAGCGAGTCACGGAATTGCAAATATTAGTCCTGAATGACTTTTTAGATCCTGCTGAGTAGCACCCCATTGACTAGCGCTCCGACGTCGCGCACTGCCTATACGGAATCTGGTGGTAGCATAGCAAAGCGTGAGAGCGACCTGTTGTCCGTCACTATTGTCAAGCCAAAGTAGCAATTGACAGCAGGCACTCCGATGCGTTAAGCTAAGAATTGACTGGGCCTCTGGATGCCGAAGCTTAGTTGGATATGGCGATCGGATCGGGAAAATAGGGAGTTCGAGCGAAAATGGCCATTTCGATCCCGATCGCAAGATCGGAAGGAGTTGTTCGGAATCGTGCGATCGCCGGTTCAACGAAAAAGAAAGAATTACAAGTAGTTTTCTGAATAACGTTATCTCTAAAGAATAACTCATGCTACAATGAAGAAATAATGACACAGATAGAAAGGTCGATCGCCGAGTAAGAGTCAGACTTGAGATTTGCGCGATTCAAAAACTGTAGCGGTTAAAATCTTAGATATACAAACCTGAGATTCACTATTCTGTCAGAACTGGAGGTCTAAATGCCAAAAGCCCCAACAATAGCACCGGAACCCAAGATTACGCACGAACACAGAGAAGCAGCAGAAGCAGAAATCCGGGAAAAGCAAAAAACAGTTGACTATAACACGAAAGAATTACCAGTGACATTGCTTGTCCAGAAATACCGAGATGGGCTGGATGAAGACACCAATGAGTTGTATATACCAGACTATCAACGCGATCTGATGTGGGACGAAAGTCGGCAGTCAAAGTTTATTGAATCTATTTTTTCTAGGATTACCTACCCATATTGTTGTGGCCGATCTGCGACCAAAGCCAGAAGATGATGGGGAGGATTTAGGTCGGTTAGAAATTGTTGATGGAACTCAACGTATCCGTACTTTAGACAGATTTCTCAATAACGAGCTACAGTTGTGTGGACTAGAAAAGCTCAAGAAACTTAACAACTTCAAATTCCGCGATTTGTCCCTAGCAAGACAAAGACGCTTTAACAGGGCGAGTGTCGCCCGATATGCTGTCGGGTAGTTTCGTTCCCATCAATATCGACTTGTTCTAAGGCTGTACTCAGGGCAATATCTGTAGGGGAGTTCTGGTATCAAATCTGGGAAAACTGCGATCGATGCAATGCCAGAATGCTTCTCCCTGGCAAAGGCTGTGCGGGCACACCATCCGATTTTTCCGGAACGGTTCGGGGGTAAAGCGAACTATAATTAAAGCAGAACCACCTATTGAAAAAATGACAGAGATAGCGGAAATAGATAAAATAGTAGCAGTATCGAATACAGGACCGCTAATTTCAGCATTTGAATCTGGTCGGACCGACTTGCTCAAGCGATACTTTTCCCTAATTTACATCAGTTCTTCAGAGTTAGCAGAGTTTGCCAATCATGGATGGACAGCAGAAATTAACCAATTAATTGCTGAGGGCTTTGTAGTTGTGATAGAATTGAATGTTACCGAACAACAGCAAGCAGAAGCAGTGGCGCAGCAAATTGCCAAATTACCGACATCTGGAAACCCGGACTGGCGTCACCACCTTCCTGAAGCAGAGGCGATCGCCCTGACTCAGGAAAGAACAGAGTTAGGAGTAGGGATAATTCTTTTAGATGAGAAAGCGGCGCGTCAGATAGCGAGGGAACTGGGACTAAGACTCACAGGATTTCCCGGTGTGGTAGGATGGTGTGGAAGGGATGGATTTTTGACGAAGTCAGACATTCGACAAGTGCTAAAAACTTGCCAGCAGCAAGGCACTTACTATAGCGATCGACTAATTGAGACATTAGCAGAAAATTACGGGAGGTAAAATATGAAAAAGACAGTACCAGAACCAAATGCCGAGTTATTATCAGCGGAGGAAGTACATGACGATGTTATGTCGTTACAGTCAGCTTTAGAGCAGCGAAAAGCGGAACGACAAGCCTATAATATCTTAGAGCGTCCGCAAATAAAAAAAATGCTATCCCAAGTAATAGCCAGCGGGGTATGTGCCAACGAAGCAGAAGCGATAGAACGAGCATTGAAGACGCTAGTAACGGCGGTAAGTAACTAGCAAACTATGGACAATGCTTGTAAGTAATAGGACAAAATTAATTTCACTGTGGACTGGACGTAGGGCACTGCCCACCACCATTGCAAGAGTTAAGCCAACTCAATAATGTGTAAATATATAAGTCGGTCCACCTACTTATTATAGGACTAATACGGACGTTGTAGTTGAGGCTCTGCGGACAGTCACAAAAAGCTAATGCCACCGCGAGGTAGAGCCTCTTGCACCCGTTTCCAGCGATCGCCAGTGCCAATGAGAGTATAAAACAGTTGTCGATATTGCGGGTGCATCCCAAATTTGCAAAGATATGGGACTGTAGGGGCGAAGCATTCGGACAACCAATATGACACAAAACTATAGATAACTCTCCGAATGCTTCGCCCTTACGAAGAAGAATGCACCCTTGCGAAAGTGGGAGGCACCCGATATTGCCTTCGCAGTTACTATCGAACGTCTTCAAAAACTTTAACTGCGAGAATTGATCGAAGATGCAGTTCATTGCCATTATCCTGACGAGCAAAATTGTCCTCAACCGGTAGCTATTGTCAGTCACTATTGAGAAACTGAAAGGAGCACTCTTTCGCAGGCACTCCGATGCGTTAAACTAAGAATTGACTGGGCTCTGGATGCCGAAGCTTAGTTAGATATGGTGATCGCGTCCCTGTAAACAGATCGATTGGTGCTATTATAGCAGCGATCGCCATGATTGGCCATAGGATCGGGAAAATAGGGAGTTCGATCCAAAATGGCCATTTCGATCGGGAACACAAGATAAGAAGGGTGACCCCAGAGTTGTTCGTACCCTTTTCATTTTCCTAAAATGGCCATCTTGTTCCCCGACCCCAAGGAGAGGGAAGATTCTCAACAGTTAAAATTAATTGATAATATTAAGGATGAAACCACAAAAATTAGTTCAACTACACCTTGACAGGGGTGGGGGCCTAAACTAATCAGGCGATCGCCGGTTCAACGAAAAAGAAAGAATTACAAGTAGTTTTCTGAATAACGTTATCTCTAAAGAATAACTCATGCTACAATGAAGAAAGAATGACACAAATAGAAAGGTCGATCGCCGAGTAAGAGTCAGACTTGAGATTTGCGCGATTCAAAAACTGTAGCGGTTAAAATCTTAGATATACAAACCTGAGATTCACTATTCTGTAAGAACAGGAGGTCTAAATGCCAAAAGCCCCAAACATACCACCGGAACCCGAGATTACACACGAAAAAAGAGAAGTAGCAGAAGCAGAAATCAGGGAAAAGCAAAAAACAGTTGACTATGACACAAAAGAATATCCCGTGGAAGTGCTTGTCCTGAAATACCGAGATGGACTGGATGAAGATACCAATGAGTTGTATATACCCGACTATCAGCGAGATATGATTTGGGAAGAAACTCGGCAGTCAAAGTTTATTGAATCAATTTTTCTAGGACTACCTATTCCCTATATTTTTGTTGCAGATCTGCGACCAAAGCAAGAAGATGATGAAGATGATTTAGCCCGGTTAGAAATTGTTGATGGAACTCAACGTATCCGTACTTTAGACAGATTCCTCAATAATGAACTAAAACTGCGTGGACTAGAAAAGTTAAAGAATCTTAACAACTTCAAATTCAGCGATTTGCCCATGGCAAGACGGAGACGCTTCAACCGTGCTACCATTCGCATGATTGTGCTAACTGAGAAAGCTGATGAAGAAACGCGACGGGATATGTTTGAACGTATCAATACAGGTAGCGTCCAACTAAATGACATGGAGAAGCGTCGAGGTATATCTCCTGGCCAGTTTGTCAAACTTCTTGAAGAACTCGCCAAAACTCCCAAATTTATTAAACTATGTCCTATATCAGAAACACTTGTCCGCAAACGCGAACCTGAAGAATTTGTGTTACGTTTTTTTGCCTACTTAAATAACTATCAGAAGTTTGAAAGACAGGTTAATGTGTTTCTTAATGAATATCTAGAAAAACATAACAATGATGGAATTGACCGAGATGGTATGGGCTCTGAATTTCACAAAATGTTAGACTTTGTTGACAAATACTTTCCCAATGGATTTAGTAAATCCAAAGGTCATGTAAGAATACCAAGAATTCGCTTCGAGGCAATTTCTGTAGGTGTTGCACTGGCTTTGAGAGAAAAGAGCGATCTCGAACCAAAATCAATGGCGTGGCTTGACTCACCAGAATTCAAGGAATATACCACCTCAGATGCAAGCAACTCCAGACCTAAAGTAAAGCGGCGTATCGAATATGTTCGCGATCGACTTCTCGGTAAATCATGACAAGCACATTATTTCAGGACTTCAATGAACGCTCTCAGGAAGTGAGCAAATATTTTATGTTCTTGAAGAGTTTGGAGCAGGGGGCTACCAAATTAAGTATGGAAGGTAAGGGAGGAATCCCAAAAATCAAAGAAATTGATTCTGAGTTAATTAAGACGTTAAAAGCCAGTGGTTTTCTGTTGCTATATAACCTAGTAGAAGCAACAATGCGAAACGCGATCGAAGCAAGATTTTATGAACTACAAAGTCAAGGAGTTTCCTACGATCAAATTCGACCTGAACTCAAAAAAATTATCCTGAAAAACCTCAAGAAGCGAAACACAGAAAAAATATTTTCAAGTATAACAGCTATTGCGGTAGATATTATTGCTGCTGGATTTGAGAAAGAAGATCTTTTTTCTGGAAACGTTGATGCTAGAAAAATAAGAGATACGGCAAAGGAATATGGATTTTCATATCAGACTGACTATGCCAAAACAGGTAATGGAGAGGATTTATTGATAATTAAGTCAAATAGGAATGATTTAGCACATGGCCATAAATCTTTTGCCGAGGTAGGGAAACAAAGAACCGCAGATGAGTTATTAAAGATTAAGGAGAAGACAGTCAGCTATTTAAGGGAAATATTGCAAAATATTGAACAATATTTATCAAATAAAGAATACTTAGATTCATCGACTACAGGGACTCCTTAATTAAATTGATGAATATGATTTAGGATACTATGAGCAATTACTTGACCGAGTTTGACCGGCACGGCATTCCCAATTAATCGCCCTACTAGAGAGAACAGCACCGGTTCATCAGGGGCGACAAACTGGTATGTTGGTGGAAAAGTTTGTAATAAGGCTGCTTCTCTCAGAGAGATAGCCCTATCTTGTTCGGGATGACCAAACCGACCATTGCCAAAACCAAAACACTGGGTAGTAATAGTTGGGCTAGGTTTATCCCATTTCATTCTACCATACACTGCTGGATAGGTTTTACCGCTCTTTTTTATGTGGCATTTGGCCATTAAGTCTTGAGGCCAATCTCGCCAAGTTCCTCCTGGTTTGGAAGCCCGAATACGGCGCAGATTTAGAGCCGAAAGCTTGCTACTTCTATGGAGGCGATCTATTGGAGAAGCTTGCCCCGCAGAAAGGGGTTCGAGATTTTCAATAGTTTGTCTGACTGTTTGGTAAGTATCTGGGTTATGTGTTGGTGCAATTAGGTTGATTTTACCAAATCTTGAAGCAAATAAGACTAATCGCTTTCGAGATTGAGGAATTCCATAATCGAGACAGTTCACCTCATAATACTCAAAGCAATAGTTTAACTTTTTCAGCTGGGCGATAAACTCCTGAAAAACTGAATGAAGTTTTAACTGAAGTACATTTTCCATTGAAATAATATCAGGTTCGCATTCTTCAATCAGACGAGCAAAATCTTGCAAAAGCTTCCACTTCGACGGCCGATCGTTATAAGGTCTTGAATAACTAGAAAATGGCTGACAAGGGGCGCATCCTGCTAATACTTTAATACTGCTTCCAGAAAAATGTTCTGCTAAATCAAGACCGCTGACATTTTGCACATCTTGCAATAGGAATTTGGCTTTATTGTTATGTTCGTATGGAAACTTACACGCGGGATCGATATCATATCCAGCTTTGACTGGAAGACCTGCTTGCTCAAACCCATAGGTTAGTCCTCCAGCACCACAAAACATATCTACTGTGGAGATGCTTATAGCCATTCACTCCCTCTTGTTAGGATATGCGATCCAATGTCGTCGTATTGCGTAAGAATAAAAACACTGATTACTCTGCCAGTGGGACAATTAACTCGGAAAACCTGTTAAAATCATCAACATTATTTGTCAGCAACTCACCAATTCCATAAACTAGCATAGTTGCCACAATATTAGCATCATGGACCTGTGCGCCACCGATAGTAATTTCTTCCATAAGCGTCAACAGCCTTTCAGTCACCTGCGGACTATCTTCAGCTATAAAAAAGTGGTTGGTAAAATATCTAATCTCGACAGTAAGCTCCCTTAATGGCATTTATAGCTGCCAAGTGAAAAGGAGACTCGATAATGCTGGCAGATACAAGGATGTTGGTGTTGAGAAAGACAGCAATTTAGCCCATCATTAATACATATCCTCCCGTCTCAGAGAAAGATCGGCAGGCCAAGTTCCTACCGTAATCGCAGAAAAGTCTAGCGGTGGACGTTCTTTCTTTGTGGTTGGTTTCTCTGTCACTGCTTTCTCTGTCACCAAATTTTCTCCGAGCAATCGCCAACCGTATTTGATGTTCTCCTGGCAAAATATCCGGCGGCAATTTCAAGGTAATTGTACCCTCTGCATTCACCGTGGCAATGGTTTCAATTGTTTTCACAATATCTCTCCTCTAACCAACATTTATCTTTCACTATTATCATATACAAAGATTCAAAATTAAAAATACATACCGATCGTATGTGACTTAACATGAGAAATCCGCTCTTATAGCGCGGATTTCTCATCAGACTGCCTATTTGTGGTTTTACTTCCAGGTTAAACCTAGCTTAATCTTACTTCCCTGTTACTCTTGGGGAGTATCGGAGGCTTGGCCTTCTTCAGTCGAGTCACCTTGAGATAATGGTGCATTTTTTTTCCTTCAGGCGCTGTTCTTGTTTTTTCCGATCGGCCTGGAGAATATCAGCCATCACACTGCGTGCCTGGTTCATTTTTTCCAGATTTGAGCGGTACAACTCCAGGTCTTTTTGCAGTTTATCCTTTGGCAAATTCAGGGTATCGCAGACTTGTTTGAGCGCAGATGCCAACTCTTTTTCGTCTTTCACCATCTCCGGGTTGGCCATTTGCAGCAAATTGAACAGACCAATGGCAAACAGACGGCTATACTTAAACTTCGGGTTAGAGGCGATCGCCTGGGCCATTTCCCGCAACTGTTCGGTACCTGGGGCAGTATCGGACAGGGTCAGACCCGCCAGTATTGCGGGCCCATTAGAACCGGTTGCCACCCCTTGTAACCGCTGAGCATCCTCTTGATAGCGTTGCGGATCGTCTCCCAGGGCCTTACAGAGGGAATTAAAAATAGAGACCTTATCATCTGGAGGGGTATAGCCCTGCATAAACTGGTCAAAGGAGGATACTACACCCAAAGCATAGATCGGGTCGTAGCGAAAATCCACATTTACCCACAGCAAGTGCATTTCCACCATCAACTCTTCCACCACCCGCCGATAGATCGAATTGATCGGACGAGTGTGGAGGCTATAGAAAGATCGCTTAGTATCTGAAAAAGTGGGGACGTTATTCACTTGCAGAATCTTTTTGGAGAACGTGATCCCATTTTCTCTCGGACAGGCTACTTTGCCAACCCTATCCTTTCCCCTGACCGAACAGGCTCCCGAGCCGCCCTTACGGCCAAAACAGCCAAGTCTCACTTACGAGACTGGCGACAACCATTGCCCGATCGCCCATTATCTGGTAAGCAGCAGCATCATTATGCGCCGGGGGCCAAAGAAGCTGGGACCCGGGCGGCGCTTCCGGCTACTTGCTAACTGGTAACTCTAGGTACGCCTTCCAGGGCATCATCTTCAGTCTCAAAAATTTCAAAGACCGAATCCATCATCGTGACCTCAAACACCAGTTTAGCGTCTGGATGCACATTACAAATGCGGAAACTCCCTTTGACTTTCTCCGCGTCTCGCATCCCTGCCACCAGGGATGTCAGACCCGAACTATCGATGAAGTTAACCTCACCGAGATTGACTACTACATGACGACTGAGTTTAGAAATACACTCCTGTAACTTCAGGCGAAATTGCCAAGCCGTGGTTATATCCAGGCGTCCTGTCGGCGCCAATACGATAATTGTTGTGCCGTCTTGGGTTGTATATGTTTTTTGCTCCATCTGGGTCGTCTACCCTCTTCTAGGAATTGTGGACTTTTGGGTTGATCTGAGAATCTCTCTTGACTGACAACAACCCCACTACCAAGGACAAAAACTGCCTGGAGTTGGTTGATTGCCCAGTCAAGGTCCGATCCCTAATCTGCGAAAAGCGCCTCGTTCCTCATACTAACCGTAACTAAGACGCCAAGGACGCTCTTATTCCCCACTCCATGCCCACATAGTTTAAGCCAATTCCAGCCAGCTAGAAAGCCCCGCTCTGCCAAGGCTTGTGGGAGTGTGAATGCAACTGTTTTTCCTCAAGTCTCTCTTTCCATCTTACTACCACAACCACAATTTGTCTCCTGCTGTCCCATACTATGCACCAGACCAAGAAGCCCAGTCTTGGGGTTTCAAGAACCGCTCATACAGCTGAGCTTCCGGTGTATTTGCTTCCGGTTGATAGCAGTATTCCCAGCGTACCAGAGGCGGCAAAGACATGAGAATCGACTCCGTGCGTCCGTTTGTTTGCAGCCCAAAGATGGTTCCCCTGTCATATACGAGATTGAACTCTACGTATCGACCCCGGCGATAGAGCTGAAACTGGCGTTCGCGGTCTCCATACTCCATCGACCGGCGGTCTTCCACAATTGGCCCATAACCATCTAAAAAGCTATTACCACAAGCTTCGACAAAACTGAATAGCTTTTCCCAGCTGCGAGGTTCTGGGGTTTCGAGTTGCTGGCTATAAACAGCAGCTGGACCATTTGCATCAGGACCACGATACAGCGCACCCCTACCATCTTGATAATCAAAAAATATGCCACCTATGCCCCGCATCTCCTGCCGGTGTTTCAGGTAAAAATATTCATCACACCAGCGCTTGAATACGGGGTAATACTCCTGATGGTGAGCATCACAAGCTGATTTTATGGTTTTGTGGAAATGGGCGGCATCCTCAGGAAACGGATAGTATGGAGTCAAATCGATCCCACCACCAAACCACCAAACCGGTCCTGCCTCAAAATACCTATAATTAAGGTGTACCGTGGGCACGTAAGGATTGCGAGGATGCAGCACCATAGAAGTACCAGTGGCATAAAATCCATGACCGGCAGCTTCTGGTCGCTGTTTCAAGATCGAGGGCGGTAACTGGGAGCCCCAAACCTGAGAGAAATTGACGCCACCTTGCTCAAAAACCCCCCCTCTCGGAGCACTCTGGAGCGACCTCCGCCCCCTTCTGGGCGCTCCCAGCTATCTTCACGGAAAGTTTCCTTACCATCGAGCTTTTCCAATCCTTGACAAATATCGTCTTGCAGCTGCTGCATAAACTTGCTGACCCTGGTTTGGGAATCGACGGGAGGTATATCCGGTTTTTGGGAATCCGACGGGGGAATTTCGGTAGATGTAGTGGTTGTCGTAGTCGAAGACATTGTCATAAACTCAATATTTCTCGTTCGAGCAGTACGGTACGGTAACTGCGAATGATGCTAACCTAGCCTAACCTGAAAGTTGCCCTCAGAGCAAAATGGGATGCCGATGAGCAAATGAAAGAATTTTTGTCCAAATTAATCCGTCTAAATCGTAAAAAGGTTCGGTGTTCTCTGGCGAGGACCTATCGAACTATTAGTTCTGCCTCTGTCGATGACCTGTGGCAGAAAGTCGTCGATCTGGCTGACGTATCCTGGCATCCGCTGATTGCCAGAACCAATCTCCCCAAGGGGCTAGTAGCTAAACCGGGACTGATTTATCGGGCTGTAACGCGATTGAGTCCGATTCCCATCCGGATCTTTGTCGAGCGGGTACGACCACGAGAGCTGTTAAGTATCAGAATTTTAGCTATGCCAGGGATAGAGGAGCGAGTGATCTACAAGGTAGAGTCTACCCTGTGTGGTACCAGCATTTCCTATTCCGTGACCTTGCGGGGCTGGTTGTCGCCAGTTATCTGGTCGCTGATCCGACCCTATGCGGCTCGCGTGGCCTCTGCTTTAGCTCAGGCGGCTGAACGAGCTGCCCTGCAAGGGAGACAGTCAGATTCCCTCTCTGGTGGCAGCAGCTCTATTGATTTTGGATTTTAAACTATAAATTTCTCCTTCCAGAGCAAAATCGCCAAAATCGCCCTTCCCACTGGTGATTTTCCCCAAACCGTAGCGGTCCTCCTAGGGACCAGCTGCCCAGCATCAGCTAGTCAGCATCAAGTGCCCTTGAAAATGTTAAGATTTGATAAGATGAGAAGACCCTGATTGTTGCCGCTAGGGTAGATAACACCATAATGTCTATCACGCTTGATACTAGCTCCGTTTTAGAAGTGTTACGACCGGTGCAAGACCCGGAGATCCGCCAAAGTTTGGTGGATCTGAACATGATTCGTAATGTAAAAATCTCCGAGGTAGGCAAGGTGAGCTTCACCTTAGTGCTGACCACGCCTGCTTGTCCGTTGCGGGAATTCATCGTCGAAGACTGTACCAAAGCTGTTCGGCAATTGCCCGGCGTACAGGATGTCAGTGTAGAGGTGACGGCGGAGACGCCCCAACAGAAAAATACTTTGCCCGACGTCCGTGGAATAGACGGGGTAAAGAATATTGTAGCGATTTCCAGCGGTAAGGGCGGAGTGGGCAAGAGTACCGTTGCGGTCAATGTAGCGGTGGCCCTGGCCCAAGTGGGTGCCAAAGTCGGTCTAATTGATGCAGATATCTATGGACCGAATGCTCCGACCATGCTAGGACTAGAATCGGCTCAGGTCATGGTACGGGAATCTTCTCAAGGAGAAGTGCTAGAACCAGCATTTAATCACGGCGTTAAGCTGGTATCCATGGGATTTTTGATTGACAAGGACCAACCGGTAATTTGGCGTGGCCCAATGCTGAATGGGGTCATCCGTCAGTTTCTCTACCAGGCCCAGTGGGGTGAGTTGGACTATTTGATTGTGGATATGCCGCCGGGAACGGGGGATGCCCAGCTGACTCTGACTCAAGCGGTGCCGATGGCGGGGGCAGTAATTGTGACGACGCCTCAGAATGTGGCCCTGCTGGACTCCCGCAAGGGATTAAAGATGTTTCAGCAATTGGGAGTGCCGGTGCTGGGAATTGTGGAGAATATGAGCTATTTTATTCCACCGGATCGGCCAGATAAGCAGTATGATATTTTTGGTTCTGGCGGTGGCGCCAAAACTTCCCAGGAATTGCAGGTGCCTCTGTTGGGCTGCGTGCCCCTGGAAATTGCCCTCAGAGAAGGAGGCGATCGGGGCTCTCCCATTGTAGTGGCCAATCCAGATTCGGCCTCAGCTCAAGCCCTAGTGGCGATCGCCCAACAGATTGCGGCCAAAGTATCTGTTGCTGCCCTAAGTAGTTAGCGTAGGATAGGCGTCTCGCCTGTCCTACGCGATCTATGGCTGGCGCCACGCTGCGCGATCGGACAGGCGGGACTTGTCCTACGCAATCAACAACTGAAATGTTGCAAAAATCACCAATCAGAAATTACTGGATCTCCGCATCAGAACCCTGGCAGCAGATAGACTGGTTACTATTTCTGTTGCCAGTGGGTCTCACGGTGTTTGGAGGAATAATGATCCGCAGCACGCAATTAAATCTGGGACTAAATGACTGGTGGCCACACTGGTTCGTGGGTGGGATTGGATTAGCACTGGCGGTATTGCTCGCCCGCTGGCGTTATCAAATCCTGATGCGGTGGCAGTGGACGATATACGCTCTCACCAATCTCCTAAATCTGGCGGTGATCTTTATCGGTACCACCTCCGGGGGGCACAGCGCTGGATTACTGTTGCTGGCTTCAATGTTCAACCCTCGGAATTTGCCAAGTTAGGGTTAATTATCACTCTGGCGGGTATCCTACAAGCCAAAACGGCTGATACCATTGGTACGCTCCTCAAAACCCTGGGGGTCGCTGCTATTCCCTGGGCCTTGGTGTTTTTGCAACCAGACTTAGGAACTTCACTGGTGTTTGGGGCGATCGCCCTAGGAATGCTTTACTGGAGCAATACCAATCCCGGTTGGTTGGTGCTGCTGATTTCCCCGATCGTCTCAATAGTTTTGTTCAACCTGTATCTCACCGGATGGTTTATCTGGGCCGCAATCATCATATTGATTGCCTGGTTTACCTTACCGTGGCCACAATGGGGAGCATTAGGTGCCCTCTCTGGAAACGTGCTGGCTGGGGAATTCGGACAGCTTCTCTGGGAGAGCTTATTGAAAGACTATCAAAAAGACCGGCTAATACTGTTCCTGAATCCGGAACAAGACCCCTTGGGAGGAGGATACCACCTGATCCAATCTCGGATCGCCATTGGTGCTGGTCAACTTTGGGGACAGGGACTCCACCAGGGAACTCAAACTCAGCTTAACTTTATTCCCGAACAGCATACTGATTTTATCTTCTCCGCCGTTGGTGAAGAGTTTGGCTTTGTGGGCTGTATTGTCGTGCTGTTCGTCTTCTGGTCGATCTGCCTGCGAATGGCTTTCGTCGCGCACAATGCGTCAGACAACTTTGGTTCCTTACTGGCAATTGGCGTCTTGACGATGATAGTTTTTCAGATGCTCGTTAACATTGGTATGACCATTGGTCTGGCCCCCGTTACTGGCATCCCACTGCCTTGGATGAGTTACGGTCGTTCAGCCTTACTGACAAACTTTATTGCCATTGGGCTAGTAGAATCGGTGGCCAACCACAGACAGCGAACTAGCTTGTTTGCAGGGCATCAAAGGAAACATCAGCGCTGAGAAAGAGTAAAATATTGAATGTAAACCTAGTGGATAAGTAATTATGATTCTGCCCGGAACGGAAGTGCGAGTGAAAAACACAGGCGATACTTACTATGGCTTTCAAGGACTTGTCCAACGAGTCAGTGATGGCAAAGCAGCTGTGCTGTTTGAAGGTGGCAACTGGGATAAGTTAGTTACTTTCCGCTTGTCAGAAATAGAACGGGTGGAGGTTAAGGCTAAAGGTAAAGGTAAGTAGGGAAAATTGAGAATGGGAAAATTGAGAATGGGAAATTGTTGAGAATTTCATTCGTAAATTGACAATTAACCATTAGCAATTAGCAATTAGCAATTAGCAACTAACTAAGCTGTCGCGCATTTAAATTGCTATGGCCCAAGAGCTGAAACACTTGCTATAAGAGGCTTTTCCAATTTTGAATTCTGAATTTTGAATTTTGAATTGCTTATGCGTCTTCCACTCCCACAATTTGCTACAGGTTCTCGTCAAGAAAACCACATCGCTGAGGTAATTGAAACCTCGACGACGGAATTTTTGGCTCAATGTCTGGAACCGGAAGACCTTAATTTTCCTGTTATGCCACCTTTTGGCACTCTCGTTCGCTCTGTCGATGAAGAGTCGGATAATTATATCTATGCTGTAGTTTATTATGCTACTACTAGCCCGATCGACTCCGTTCACCGAGCAAGAGCTTTGGGGTTGTCTCTCCAGCAATTGCGCGAGCAGCAACCCCAAATCTTTGCTATGCTGAAAACCGAGTTCAAAGCCGCGATCGTCGGTTTTTCTCCACCCAGCCCTGGGGTGAATGGTTCTATCCGACTCAATAATCCAGTTTATCAACACCTGCCTCCCCGTCCGCCCCAAATTCATCAAGCGGTCTATCAATGTACCTCGGCAGAAGTGATTCATTTCAGCGAACAACTGGATTTCTTGAGGATATTAATCCAATTATCAGGTACGCCAATAGATGCTCTAGCAGCAGCAGCTATCCGCGAGATTTATCAACTCCGCAAGGCCGACAGAGCTTGGTTAGTCCAAGCAGGGCGCATTCTCAGCCGGCTATTAAAAGATGATTACGATCGCCTCCGCTACATTTTGAGCCAAATTCATCCCTAAAATTGAGAATGGAGAATTGAGAATAGCAATTAGCAATTAGCAATTAGCAATTAGCAATTAGCAATTAGCAATTAACCATTAGCAGTCAAGCAACTTGCAATTGTTGCCATTACTGACTTAGATAAACTATCGAAGTCATAGCCGCCTTCAAGTCCAAACAGGATGGGACTCCTCAGGCGGAGGCAATAATCTGTAAATACTCCATAATCTTCTGGCTGTAAACAAATTCCGGCCAAGGGGTCATCATAATTGGCGTCATAACCAGCACTGACAATTAATATATCTGGGCTAAAATTAGTCAAGAATGGCATCACTTTCTGTTCAAACATGGGCTGATATTCAGCGATGGTGCTACCCCGTGCCATCGGAATATTTAGCACGTTGTCGTGAAAACCACGCTCGCTGGCAGCACCAGTACCGGGATAAAAAGGAAACTGGTGCAGGGAACAGTAAGCAATTTGGGGGTTGCTTTCCACGCATGCCTGGGTGCCGTTACCGTGATGCACGTCCCAGTCGAGAATGGCAACGCGGTTGATTCCCGGTTGTTCCAGGGCGTAGTGCGCCGCGATCGCGGCATTGGAAAATAGACAAAACCCCATGCCAATCTCAGAAATAGCGTGATGTCCCGGCGGACGGGCCAGCACAAAGGCTGGGTTCCCAGTAGCCAGGACTCGATCGATCCCATCTCGCCAGGCACTTACTGCTAGCAACGCCACCTCATAACTGCGGGGAGAAACTGGCGTATCGCCGTCTATGTGTCCGCCTCCCCGGTTGGCTAAATTTCTGACAGCCTCGATATATTTTTCCGGATGAACTTGTTGCATCAGGGGTAACATTGAACGTTCTTCTGGATTCGTCGGCAGTTGCCACTCAATTTGTTCGGCCCAAGGTGCGGCTTTTAAGGCGTTGACAATTGCTGTCAGGCGTTCTGGCTTTTCGGGGTGTCCCCAACCATTGTCGTGCAGTAGAAATTCATCTGAGTAGATAACTCTAATCATAGTCTTAGTTCTTAACAGCTGGATTATTGACCAAAATTGAGCAAAAGTATGTTATTATATTAGAAATAACCAAGGAGATGTGACAAGGAACTCTCGATGTCGTAAGGGCAGTACGAGTAGTGCGCCCTTTAGACATCGAAGCCCAAACAAGTCGGGCGAAAAAACTGTAGAAACTTGCCACTGATAACTGCTTGGGCATGGTACACGATCGCCGATCTTTAGCTAGACCTTAAGTTTACTGTCTTTCGAGCGGAAGATCGACTTGGGAATTATTGTTCTTATGGAGTTGTTTGCTGTATGAGCATCGAGCAGGAGCGGATTGTCCCGACAGATTTACGCAACGAGATGTCCCGGTCTTATCTAGAATACGCCATGAGCGTCATTGTTGGGAGGGCACTCCCAGATGCTCGGGATGGATTGAAACCGGTACATAGGCGCATTCTCTACGCGATGCATGAGTTGGGACTGAGTCCAGACCGCCCTTTTAGAAAATGCGCTCGTGTGGTGGGAGAAGTGTTGGGTAAATACCATCCTCACGGCGATACGGCAGTTTATGATGCTTTGGTGCGCATGGCCCAGGATTTCTCTATGCGATCGCCCCTGATCGAGGGTCACGGGAACTTTGGTTCGGTTGACAATGACCCGCCAGCGGCAATGCGCTACACGGAATGCCGGTTGCAAGCCCTGACGGCGGATGCCATGCTCCGGGATATAGAGTCGGAAACGGTGGATTTTATCGATAATTTTGACGGCTCCCAGCAAGAACCGATCGTATTACCGGTGCGCATTCCCCAGCTGCTGCTGAATGGTTCCGCTGGAATTGCTGTGGGGATGGCAACTAATATCCCTCCTCATAACTTGGGAGAGTTGGTAGATGGGTTGGTGGCTTTGATCCATAATCCAGATATTACTGACACCCAACTGATGCGCTATATCCCCGGTCCGGATTTTCCTACCGGCGGGAGCATTCTGGGAACCGGCGGCATCAAAGATGCCTACACCGGCGGACGGGGGTCGATCGCCATGCGGGGTGTAGCAACAATTGAAACGATCGAACAGCGGGGACGCCCCGATCGAGAGGCGATTATTATCACGGAACTGCCTTATCAAACTAATAAGGCGGCCCTGATTGAAAAGATTGCCGAAATGGTCAATGATAAGCGCTTAGAGGGAATCTCTGATATCCGGGATGAAAGCGATCGGGACGGCATGCGGATCGTGGTGGAACTCAGGCGCGATGCTTATCCCCGAGTTGTCCTCAATAATCTCTACAAACAAACGCCCCTACAAACTAATTTTGGGGCAAATATGCTGGCGTTGGTGAATTCCCACCCGGAACTGCTATCCCTGAAGCAATTTCTGAATGTGTTTCTGGAATTCAGGGTAGAAGCGATTAGCAGAAGGACGCAATTTCAACTGCGGAAAGCTAGAGAACGGGATCATCTGTTGCAAGGTTTACTGATTGCCCTGGCGAACTTAGATGCAGTCATCCAGTTGATTAGAACCGCCGCAGATACGGGGACAGCGCGTCAGCAATTGATAGATACTTACGAACTTTCGGAAGCGCAAGCGGATGGCATTCTCCAGATGCAACTGCGACGCCTGACAGCTTTGGAAGCGGACAAGATCGAGCAGGAACATAAAGAGTTACAAGCCAGAATTGCTGATTTTGAGGATATTTTAGCGCGGCGGGAACTGATTCTGGAAATTATCGAAACGGAAGTAACTGAACTGAAACAGAAGTTCGCTACCCCCCGACGGACGCAAATTGAAAAAGCAGACGGGGAACTGGTTGATATTGACTTGATTGCTAACGAACAGGCATTGATTCTGCTTACTGAGCATGGTTATATCAAGCGAATGCCAATCAATACTTTTGAGGCGCAAAATCGGGCGACGAGAGGGAAATCAGGCACGCGGATGAAGGAGGATGATGGGGTAGAGCATTTCCTGACTTGCTGCGACCATGATAGCGTTTTGTTCTTTAGTCAAAGGGGCGTGGTTTACAAGCTGAACGCGTACCAAATCCCGGCTTCTTCTCGCACGGCGCGGGGGATGCCAATTGTCCAAATGCTGCCGATTCCGAGGGATGAGAAAATTACGTCTCTGGTGGCAGTGAGCGAGTTTCGAGATGATGAATATCTGGTGATGCTGACGAAAGGGGGCTACATTAAAAAGACGGCCCTGGCAGCTTTTAGCAATATTCGCGCTAATGGATTGATTGCTATTTCTCTCCAAGAGGGAGATGAGTTGCGTTGGGTAAGACGGGCGACGGCAGAAGATAGCGTAATTATAGGGTCTTCTCAAGCGAAGGCAATTCACTTTAGAACAGATGCGGTGCAATTGCGAGCTAGTGGTCGCACTTCCAGAGGGGTGAAGTCGATGAAATTGGAGGATGAAAATGAGCTGATCGGCATGGATATATTGCCAGGGAACATTGTAGCGAGTTTAGAGAATGGTGCAACGGAGTCGGACACTGAGTCGGACATAGACTCGGACATGGACTCGGACATGGACTCGGATATGGACTCGGAAAGTGAGTCGGAAACTGAGTCGGAAACGGAAGAGATCTCTGCCGCTAACTCTACTGGACCTTGGGTGCTAATTGTCACGAATAATGGCTATGGTAAACGTACTCCTGTTTCTCAGTTCCGCTTGCAAAGGCGAGCCGGAAAGGGTTTGATTGCTGCTAAGTTCAAGTCTCGCAAGTCCAAGGATGAACTGGCAGCCCTGCGAATTGTAAATGTTGATGATGAACTGATGATGATCACCAGTCGGGGGATTATTATCCGTCAGGCGGTGAATGCAATTTCTATTCAATCTCGCGGTGCAACTGGCGTCCGGGTGCAGCGCTTGGATGCTGATGATTCGATCGCAGCCGTGGCCCTGGTGCCCCCATTAGCTGAAGAAGCAGGCGATCTGGAAGAAGAGTAAGTTTGAAGAAATGGGTCATCTGCTGAAAACATTCTCACCCAGCTCGACAATTATTGTTCGGCTGGGCATTGCCTTAACTGGCGGGATCTTAATGGGACTAACTACTGCTCCCGTTAATGCTTGGTTTCTCGCCTGGGTGGCTTTGGTTCCCCTCTGGATCCTGATTATTCATCCATTCCCCCGCCCGGACCCCCACCCGGACCCCCACCCGGACCCCCACCCGGACCCCCACCCGGACCCCCACCCGGACCCCCACCCTCAAGGGTGGGGCTACAAGAACGAAGCCCGCCTGCGCGGGCTGGATGGTAAAATTGGCATGGGATCCTTAAAATATTCCCTTTTCTTGGGATTGGCTTGGGGAATTGGCTATCACAATATTGCTTTATTCTGGATTACCGGTATCCATCCCATGACTTGGTTGGGCGTTCCCTGGTTGGCAAGTCTGGCGATCGCCCTTTTTTGCTGGATTTTTATCACTCTCTGGGGTGCTAGTTTAGTTGTAGTTTGGTCCGCTGGCATGAGAATGGCGATGGGTGCATCTCAGGGATGTATTGAGAAACCCGGTTTTTCCAAAAAACCGGGTTTCTCGGCTACCGGTGAATCTCCCCGCCCCCAAAGTTCCGAGACATTCCCGATCGCCTTATTGCGGGTTCTGATGGGAGTTGCTTTCTGGTGCGTTCTGGAGGGCTTGTGGAGTACCGGTTCCTTGTGGTGGACTTCCCTTTCCTTTACCCAAAGTCCTGATAATCTCGCTATTTTGCAGTTGGGAAAAATTTCTGGTCCCAATACAATAACAGCCGCGATAGTGGCTGTCAATGGATTAATTGCTGAAACATTCGCCCCAACCCTAAAGGGTGAGGCGACAGGAAAGAAGTGCTCTCTGCTCTCCTCTCCGCACTCGCTTAAGCGCTCGTGCTTCGGGATGCGCTTCCGCATGCTCTCCTCTCCGCATGCGCTAGGGCGCGCATGCTCCGGGATGCGCTGCTTTAGCGCTCGTGCTTCGGGATGCGCTGCCTACGCGGGCTTTAATGCATCTAGCTATTGGACATATTTAAGTTTAGCAGTGGGGTTGCTGCTGACTCTGCATCTGGCCGGATTTTTCATGTATAGTCGTCCCCTTCACGATCGGCCAGCAGCAGCATTAAAAGTGGGAATTATTCAAGGGAATATTCCTAATGAAATTAAGCTTTATACCGCTGGAGGACGGCGGGCATTGTCTGGTTACACTAGAGGCTACAAAATATTAGCAGCCCAAGGTGTTGATGCCGTGCTGATTCCGGAAACGGCTTTGCCTTTTGTTTGGACGGCACAAAACAATAGTTCTTTCAATCAAGCAATTAGAGACACAGGTGCGATCGCCTGGGTGGGGGCTTTCGGTCAGCAAGGCAATAGTCTTACTAATAGCTTGTTTACCGTTACTGGCACGGGTGATATTTTTAGCCGCTACGATAAGATAAAACTGGTGCCTTTGGGAGAGTTTATTCCTTTTGAACAATTTCTGGGCAAGTTGATCGATCGCCTTTCTCCTCTGGATGCTCATCTAGTTGCAGGAAAGGCAGAACAACTGTTTGATACTCCCTTTGGTCGCGCGATCGCGGCCATCTGCTATGACTCTGCTTTTGCCGAAGTTTTCCGCCAGCAAGCGGCAGATGGGGGGCAGTTTATCCTCACCGCTGCTAATAATGCTCACTATAGCGCCACCATGCCAGCGCAACATCACGCTCAAGATGTAATGCGGGCCATTGAAACCGATCGATGGGCAGTCAGGGCCACAAATACAGGCTATTCTGCTATTGTAGACCCCCACGGTAGAACTGTATGGATTTCTGGGATTAATACCTATGAGATTCATGCTGCTACAATTTACCCCAGGCAGACTCAGACTTTGTATGTCCACTGGGGTGATTGGTTGACGCCAGTGTTGGTATGTTTTGCAGCCCTGGGGTGCATGGCTTTCTGGCAAAGATCAAAGCAGCTTGACTCATAAGGGCAAAGATCGAGTATAATCGATAAAGTGATAATATAAAGATGAGGTGAAAGCCATGGATGATTTGGACAAGCGCAAGGTTTTATCAGCTCTATGTCATGGAGCGATATTTTTTAGCTCGACGATCGTCTCTGTCGGGATCCCGATCGCGATCTTGTTTGTCACTGAGGACTCAATTGTGAAAGAGAATGCTAAAGAATCGCTCAATTTCCATATCAACCTTTATGTTTATGGGATAATATTTGCCTTGCTGATTGCTGTGGTAATTGGGATCCTCATGCTGCTCGGATTGGCTGTGCTCAGTTGGATAATGCCAATTATTGCTATTGTCAAGGTGCTCACAGCTCCTGACAAGGCCTTACCGCTATCCCTTTATTTTTCGCTTGCTGTAGCTGAGCGACAGCAGAAGGGCGATCCTAGAGACACTTGTTTGCGATCTCCTCAAATAAAAGGTGTTTTTGCGGGAAAGAACATTTTTCCCATAGTAGATTATTTTAACACGATCGACTATTATTCCCCACTCAGTCAGCGTTTGAGCTGTTTTTTTCCTGAAAAAATTCTCTTGTCCCGCTAAGCTGTCGTGCATTTAAATTGCATATTCTGTAATATCGTAATACAGGCTGAAACCTTTTGGTACTGGAGCTCGGAGGATCGGAAAATAATTGCGAACTGCGAACTGCGAACTGCTTATGAGGTTGGGTTTCATTCTTCAACCAAACCTACAGGGAAGGCCCTTTGCACTCAAGGTTAGCGGCGTGAAAGCCTTTGACGAAGAAGATCGACGCTTTGGCTTTCACTTCCGCACGAGTTAGAAGTTAAACCCGAAGAGTGGTGTAACTTTAAAACCTGGATCCTAAGGTTCTAGTCGAGAGTAGATAGCGCGCAAAATCGCGTTATCCGGACTGTCCTCCGGAGGAGAAGAACACCCTTGATGATAATAATCAGGAGCTTCCCCCCCACAGGTCTCAATTACCTCGATAACATCAGGACCTTGAGCGACTGATGTATAGGTTTGGGCAGGTGATGCTGAAACACGCTCATCTGTATACATTATATCAGAATCCGTAACGAGGACAGGACCGAGGACTCCCAGAGGTGTATTCCCCACGATGTTTTGTAAAGTAATGGTCAGCAATTGATCTCTGTTAAGGGGTGGACCTTCGGTAAAGAAAAGGGTGCATTTAAAATCCTCATTTCCAATATTCCGCAAGTAGTGTTGACTACTTTCAGGGAAGAGGAAGACCTCACCTGTTTTAATGAACATTTCTTCAACGATTCGATCCTCATAGAATCCACCTTCTGCTTTGGGTATGGTGTTAGCTGGAACAATGACCCCTACTTGTCCAAGCCCCTCGTAACAATAACCCACCTCAGCAAACTGTAGATGCCAGTGGGGAGCCCGAATTGCATTGGGCTTAATGGTGAGTTCAGCGATGGCTACTCCTCCCAGAGCCGGAAAATTATCCCCACCAATGGCTGTCAGACTACCCAGTAGCTCATATGTATAATCGTCTTTGCTGGATGGAGTCATTGTCGTGGGGATGGCTGAGTAGTAATCTTTGCCAACAACAAAGTGCCCACTCGTGTTATTTATAGCTTCCTCCTCGGTCTTGAAACCAGACAATAATTGCAGGGGCGCGCCAACTGGATCTACAGTCAAAGTACAGTCGCCAACGCTCTCCCATGTGCCTGTTTGATTCTCAGCAAGAGGTGTGTTGAAGTATAACACCCAACCGTCCTGAATAGGATAAATTTCCTCAAACGCTGGATCTTGAAAGGTGAATTTGATGTAAGCAGTCGGGTCTGTGCAAGTATCATCGGCATAGGCTTTATAAGCGGTATTAGCTTCCAAAGTGCCTGAGTTAGTGCCTTCTGCGCGGGCAGAGGCAGGATCGCCCAAAATTAACAGCGATCCCAAGACTATGCAGAGGATAACGCTGAAAAAACTGAATCATTCGTTGTTTCAAGCTTTGCATAAGAATCTCTCGTTCTCAAATTGATATCGGACATGGCAGCCGGTCAGGATTCTTGATGACTACCATCGATTGATGCTATGGGTCACTTGTAGTGATTTCAGCGGCTGAAACCCTGGGCTCCCCCTAGTCAAATCACTACATTTTGACCGCAACCGCTAGTTCTTTTTCATTATAGTTCAGTAGGTGTGCATTGGTAGACTGAATTATGTTAATTTTTGTTAATTTAGCTGAAAGCCTCTTCCAGAAAGGAATTCAGCTATTTTGTAGTGGGTCACTTGTAGTGATTTTAGCGGCTGAAACCCTGGGATACCCGTAGTCAAATCATTAAATATCGATCGCTACTGGCTTTGTTTATGTAGCCCCAGGCTTGAGCCTGGCGCCGGCGGGAGGCGGACGATCGCTCAATTGGCTCAAACCCAAGCACAAATGCGTCTAAAATCCATCTAACTAGGACATAGAAGTATAACCGAAGAAGAACATGCAGCGATCGCTCATTTCCCTGGCCCTCAGCCTGATTTCTCTGACATCTCTAACCCCATCAGAGTGGGGGGCGACAGCCCCCAGAAACCCAGACAAGACCGTAGAATGCGAAATCTTAGTCGTGGGTGGGGTTTATCCGGTGCGGCCACCGCCTATGAAGGCTTGCTAGCAGGAAAAACCGTTTGTCTTACGGAAATTACTGACTGGGTAGGAGGACAAATTTCATCTCAAGGAACCTCCGCCCTGGACGAACGACCGACCCAGCGACAGCAGTTATTCTACTCCCGTGGCTATTTGGAATTGCGCAAGCGCATTGAATGGAAATATAATCAACTCAACCCGGGAGATTGCTGGGTGAGTGAATCCTGTTTTCTGCCCCGTGACGGTCATAAAATCCTCTTTTCTATGCTCGAAGATGCTGCGAAACGGGGCAAAGGCACCCTGGAATGGTATCCTTCTACGGTGGTTAAGGATTTGCAATTTAACTCATCTGGGAATCTGATCGAAAGCGCGATCGCCATTCAACATCAACCCGCAGCGGGTGCGCCGCCCCTGAATACGGAACCATTATCCCAGACGATCGCCGATTGGTATAGCTACTCCAACTCGCCTCGGTTTGATAAAAATATTATCCGCTTTGTCTCCAAAGAACCTCAAACCGATGTTCCCAGTTGGTATGTAGTGGAGGCGACGGAAACAGGCGAACTGATCGCACTTGCCGATGTCCCTTATCGTTTGGGCATCGATCCCCGTTCTCACTGGGAACCTTCTTCCTCCAGCGAAACAGGCGATCCTTACTGCACCCAAGGCTTTACCTATACCTTTGCCATGGAGGCGACTAAGAAACCTCAAACCCAGGAAATGCCTGAGTTTTATCCCCGATATGCTCCTTACTATAGCTATGAATTAGAACGACTGGCAGATTTTGGTCTCGTCTTTACCTATCGGCGGATTTGGAGCCCCAAAACGGGCGATCTCACCCGTTTCCGAGGGCTGAGTTATACAGCCCCCACACCAGGAGATATCTCGATGCAAAACTGGACTTGGGGCAATGACTACCGTCCGGGCACGTCCGAGGATAATTTAATTTACACCCGGGACCAGCTGCAAGCGGAAGGTCAACTGCAACCGCACGGTTGGATGGGGGGCTTGCGGATCGAGAGTTTACGGGCCGCTGAAGAACATGCCCGAGGTTATTATTACTGGTTAGTGGCCGGGACAACTGACTCCCAACTGGGGGATGGTCTCAAGCAGCCCCATCCCAACCACCGCTATCTCTCCGGGTTAGATTCCCCATGGGCACGGTGCATGGGCTGTCCAAACATCCCTATATGCGGGAAGCACGCCGGATTATTGGACGTCCTAGCTGGGGTCAACCGGATGGTTTTACCATTTCGGAAATTGATATCTCCCGTCGCGATTACCAGGATGACTATTACCGCCAGACCCTGCCACCGCCGATGTATCGGAACTTGAGGGCGGCGATCGCGGGTTTGGAAGCCTTGACGGTCATTAGCAGCGACCAGCTGCCCGAAGAAGTGACGCGCCGCAGTCGTTCTACCATTTATCCTGATAGTATCGGCATCGGTCACTACGCGATCGACTTCCATCCCTGCATGGATCAGAGTCCGCCGGAAGCCCCTGGTAACACCGAACGTAAGGCAGAAAGGCGAGGGGCCGGACTTGCTTATCCCTTCCAAATTCCCCTGCGGGCCATGATTCCCCAAAAAATTGATAATATGTTAGTAGCCGGTAAGAGTATTGCCGCCAGCCACATCGCCGCCGCTGCTTATCGAGTACATTCCTTTGAATGGTCTGCTGGGCCGCCGCTGGCATTACCGCCGCTTTTGCCCTGGAAACTGAGACAATGCCCTATCAGATCGTGCAGGATCTGCCGGCACCGTCACCCCTGCTGGAATTGTTGCAACTGCGCTTGCAGCAAAATGGTAACCCGATTGCCTTCCCCGATACCTCTATCTTTAACGAAGATTGGGACGATTGGCGTTAGAGTGACCAGTGGTGACAAGTCCCCTCGTTCCCAGGTTCTACCTGGGAATGCCCACCCTAGGACGAATGGCACCAAAGCGAAGAATCATCCCTTATGCACTCTTCTTCCCCCCGAAGCAATCTCAACCAGAGGCTGTTGGTGGGGAGATTGCTTCGGGGGCTGTTGGTGGAGTTCCCCACAATCAAGGTTTGGACTCCCCTGGCAATGACAGCTTGGGGGTCAGTGCCATTCCACCCTACTTAGGTTAACATTATCAAAGTAGAATTCTAATCATTTCGGGAAATGCCTATGGCTATGGTACTTTCAGCAGAGATTTATGGGATGGCTACTGCGCCGACTATAGCACCCGAACGTAAGAGTCAAGTTACCCGTAAGCCATATCCCAACTATAAGGTCATCGTTCTCAATGATGATTTCAATACATTTCAGCACGTTCACGACTGCTTGGTAAAATATATTCCTGGGATGTCCAGCGATCGGGCCTGGGAACTGACCAATCAGGTGCATTTTGAAGGTCTGGCGATTGTCTGGGTTGGCCCCCAGGAACCCGCTGAACTTTACCACCAGCAGTTGAGTCGCGCCGGTTTGACAATGGCCCCTTTAGAAAAGGCTTAAACTCATGGGCAAACGCAATAAAGGGAGAGTAGTTTGGAATCATTCTACCCACATTGATGGCTTAATCCCCGTTTTAGAGCGCCTGACTGATTGTGATGAGATTACCACTATAACACCTGGTGTAATCAGTCGCTCTAAAAGTCATTCTCCGCATATGAAGTTGAAGGTTTCTGTGCCCATTCGGGGAGGGTTCAAGGTGATCGCGCGACAGGGGAAAAGCGTCCAAGAGGTGTTCGTGGTTACCACCCTGTCTCAAGCTGATTTAGAAGATGCGATCGGTAATGCCTTAAAATAGAGGGGAAATTCACCGGTGGTGACGACTGGCTGGCGTACTTGAGAGATATGCATGAGGCACTGGCAGCTCGATCTGACAAACTCTCAGCAATCTTTCAGGAAAGTCTCAGCGCTAGGTTATCTAGGGAAAATCAAAGTTGTTATAGTGGTAGTAATCCACAAGAAGGGAGTAAAACATGTACAGAGCACAACTTTGGTCGTGGGACAATTACTGGATTAAGGAGGTCTTGGAACCAATCGAACTCAAACGGATTGAGGAATTGGGCCTTGACATCCGCGAGGCAAACCCCGTAGACCCTAATCGAGGGACGCGCTTAGGGGACAGGAGCAACGTAAATGTCACTGGCAACGCTGGCGATGACACCATCTATGGCGAGGGTGGTCACGATAGGATTTCTGGCCTGATAGGGAACGACATCCTAAATGGCGGGTATGGCGCGGAAACTCTTTATGGCAATGAAGGAGCTGACACCATCCACGGAGGACGTGGGTTTGATAATGACTCCATTTTGACTTTGGCTATGATAAATTTTTTCTAATGGTTGATTGAGGGTTAACTTTCCCAACTGACTTTTAATTTGAATTTCCCACAAACTCACAACGCTGACAAATTTCACTGTATCCGGTTGTAGCAAAAACTCCACAATCTCATTTGATAACTGTTGAGGCTCACTATCCCACCAAATAAACGCATTAGTATCTAATAAAACTTTCATAGACCCCAAAAAGCATCAGGTAAAGGCTCATCAAAATCATCACTCATCACCATTGCCCCATAATTTAACCCGACCTTGGATGTCACGGGTTGTTCGGGGAGCAACGGCATCACTTTGGCCAAAGGCACCCCCGATACGCACAACAGCACCTCTGTCTGATTCTGAATATCAGACAATAAATCTATTAAGTTATCAGATAACTGAGTAATCTCAAAGGTTTTCTGTGACATATTTTCATGTCCCGCCGTGGGTTAAAACCCACGGCTAATAGCTGAAGTGGGTTAAAACCCACTGGGAGGCATTGTCAGAGTTTTACCCTCCTTCTCAGGGTCCGCCAGGGAAGGAGTTATGGAGGCGGATCCTCCAGTTGCGAATGGTACAAGATATGAGTTTCAACCGACTAAAAAAATTGGCTTCGTAATCACGGGCGATCGCACGAAAATGTTTGTTATCATATTGGAGAGTGGGAGAATAAAGATTATGGCTTTTTGGCGATTATACTATCATATGGTTTGGGCAACTAAGGAGCGTCGGCCTCTGATCGAGCCCAAGCAAGAGCCGGGACTTTACAATTATATAATTGGTAAAGCTGACGCCCTCGGTTGTATTGCCCATGCGATCGGTGGGATAGAAGATCATATTCATTTAGTCGTTTCTATACCTCCCAAGCTATCTATAGCTGATTTCGTCAAAAACATCAAAGGGAGCAGCTCCTATCAGATGAATCATTTGGATCCAGGGCCGAAAAAATTTGGCTGGCAAGACGGCTATGGTGTGTTTTCTATGGGAAAGCAACAACTGGATACAGCGATCGCCTACGTGCAAAATCAGAAAGAACATCATTCCCAGGGGACGGAAATAGCATCTTTAGAAAAAATGACCCATATAGACGATCTCCCACAGCGCCAGGGGTTTAACACCCATTAATTACCATCAAAGGTGAACAACTCCAGTAAAAAAATCCCAGTGGGTTTTAACCCACGGCGGGCTAACAGCGAAGACTTACATTTATGAGCATTTCTCCCTTGGATATTCTTGTTCTTACCTGGGACTCCCTGCGCAGTAACCCCTTACGTTCTGCCCTCACAGGGGTGGGAGTATTTATGGGTGTAGCGGCAGTTAGCGCTACAGTTCAGGTGGGTAGCATTAGTCGGGCGACGATCGCCCGGCAAATAGCGAGGCGAGAAGTCCCTCATGTAGGCATTTGGAGTGGACGTTTAAAGTTGGAGGATATGGAATTTCTGCAACAGCGACTCCGAGGGGTACAGGCGATCGGGGGTAGTCGTTGGATTGGTTCTGTTCCTATTATATTTCAAGAACAGGAGGCTAATCCTCAAGCTATGGCAGTTTCGGGAGACATTTTGCAGACTTTAGGTCCACTCAAATTCTACTGGATTGATCATAAATCCCAATTCCAATAATACAGCTGGAGCCACAGATGGACGGGTTAATGCCAGATTATTCCAAAACACCCCGTAAGAAGGACGTTCTCGTTCCTGTTAATACCGCAGAATTGGACCCCTCGTTCCTGGTAAACTTCAATTAAATTCAATGAAATCATCAAGATTACTCAGGGTCAAATCAATGTCCTCTAGAGTAACCTGGGTTTCGTCTCCAGCTTTAATCAAGGTATTTCCGTCCTGAAAGACGGTCTGCAAATTGGCGGAACTCCCTCCTCTTAGCTCGATGGAGTCGGTGCCTTTTTTAAAGTCTCGGATGATATCGCCCAGCGTCAGGATAAAAGTATCGGCGCCCCCTCCTCCGTGGAAGATATTGTTTCCTCCTCCGCCTATGAGAATATCGTCTCCATTTCCTCCACGGAAGTTATCGTTTCCATTTCCGCCTATAAGAGTATCGTTTCCATCTCCGCTACCACCAACAAGGTTATTGTCCCCATCTCCGCCTATTATAGAGTCGTGCCCATGTCCTCCGTGGAGGCTATCGTTTCCCTGGCCACCAAAGAGGGTGTCGTCCCCTTTTCCCGCCACTATCTTGTCATCCCCTCCTAGGCCATCGAGGCGTTCCCCGTAGAGTGTCCCGAAGAGCCTGTCGTTCTGATCATCCTGACCGATTATTGATAGGTCTCCGACAGAGATAGTCGAAACGCCCTCTAGGACGGCTAGGGTTTCGTCTCCAGCTTTAATCAAGGTATTTCCGCCCTTAGAGAGGATCTGCAACTTGGCGGAATTCCCTTTTTCTACCCGGATGGAGTCGATGCCATTTTCAAAGTCTCGGATGGTATCCTTGCCATCGCCCGGCCTTAGGATAAAAGTATCGGCGCCCTTTCCTCCACGGAGGTCATCGTTCCCCTTTCCGCCGTCAAGGGTATCGTTTCCATCTCCTCCGTTGAGGCGATCGTTTCCATTTCCGCCTATAAGAGTATCTTTTCCATCGGAGATGCCACCAATGAGGCGATCGTCCCCTTCTCCGCCCACGAGAGAGTCGTTTCCACGTCCTCCGTGGAGGCGATCGTTTCCTGGGCCACCAACGAGGGTGTCGTCCCCTTCAAACGCCTCTATCTTGTCATTTCCTGCTAGGCCATCCAGATATTCCCCGTCGGCCGTCCCCCGGAGGTGGTCGTTCTGATTATTCTGACCGATGATTTTAGGAATTACAGTCGCAACAGCCGCAACAGCCGCATTCGCATCAATCAAACCATGGCCGGTATCGTTATCGTAGCCGGGAGCTCCCATATTAATGGCAGTTTTCTCCAAAGTGGAATAAATTTTGCTGGGAGTCAAGCGACCCGAACCGCCAGCAGCTTCTAGCATCAAGGCTGCTACTGCTGCTGCATGGGGCGCTGCTGCCGAAGTCCCGGAGAAGTTCGGGAAGCCATCTTTATCGCTATCTCGGCCAAAGAAGGTGGTATTTGTCCCGTCTGGAGCCACAATATCAACATTCTGGCGGTTTTCTGGTTTAGCCAAACGGTTACCTGCTGTATCGAAGAGAATGTCTATACCACCTGCGGAGGAAAATGGGTTTAATACAGGTGGGTTGACACCATATTCTGGTGTATTGAGATAATAAGCAGCTCCGACAGAGGAAGCCCCAGCCGCGTTAGCATGACCGAAGCTGGTTGGGCTATCAGTATTGTACTCGTTAATGGTGACGTCCCCGAATCCCACATACTTCATTAGTCCGGGGTTGGGACCGCCAAAACCCTTGCCAATAGCCTTGCCAATGACAATATTAAAGGACCCACCCCTTGGAAAGCTGAAAGCTTCAATTGGATCTCCACCTATATTGGGACTGAGACCTGGACCTTGAGCTTTACTAACGAGCTTTTTGTTTGCATCATACACGAAGATGTCAAGATCGCTAGCCGAACCGCGACCAAGCTCAAAGGATTCAAATGGCTGATCCCACTGGAATGAAAAGAGAGCTCCAGTAGACACTGTAATCGCTTGGTGAGTATCTATTCCAGCACCAGGGTCGAAGTCGTGCCACTCATAGGTTTTCCCGAACAAAGTTTCGGTCTCGCCGCTAGGATTAAAAGCACTCTCATAGCTCCGACGAGCGCTGTTTCCAGCGGAGGAAAAGTAGGCGACGCCATTAGCAACGACTTCATCCACCGCTTGTGCGACCGGCCCATCTTGGAACATCGGTTCCGTAGGGTAGAGTACGTCATCTACAATTATATCAGCACCCGCAGCAGCCAGAGCGCGGATACCATCAGCAAAATCCTCTTGACCCCTTCTGCCTCTAGCTGTGTGGAAAACCAATTTAGCACCAGGTGCAATATCGTAGATCAGTTGCAACATGGCACGCCCTTCATCAATATCGATACGGGGCTTAGTACCATCTTTCAGGACCTTAATTCCTGCTGGTAAGTCGCCGCTAGCAATATCGTCTGATGCGTTGTTCCTGGCAGTACGTGAAGTATTGTAACTATCTGAGAGTACGCCTATGGTAATGCCAGTGCCATCAACGCCAAATTTTTTCCGTGCCTCATCGGATTTCATGGCTTTGTTAGCTTGGCTTGTGTTTAACCCGACTTTGGTTGTTGGTTGATTCATAAGGCGACGAGGTACTTGGTTTACAATTTTACTATAGCATGTTCTCGTCAGGCAGATCCTCAAATGCCTTCCCAGGTAGAGCCCGGGAAGGAGAGGAATAGGGTTTTACAGGCTGAAAGATTGTAGGTGCGCATTAATTGCCTCCGCAGTAGTACGGGTGGCATCTGGACTTACTGCACCCTCGATTAAAGCCTGATCTTCAAACCCGAGAGCATGGCGCATGAATAAAATACCATCAGTTAACGCTCCCGCCGTGCCATTGCCATCTACATCTAACATAGTGTCCCCCACTTCATCCAAGTAGGCAACAATTTCCTCGGTATTGCGGGTGGCACCTTCACCTACAACACCTTCAGTCAAAGTCTCTCCCCTGAACCCGAAGAGATAACGTATGGCTACAAGGCCGTCAGTTAATGCATCTATAACTCCATTCCCATCAATGTCCAGTGCAGGTGATGGAGCAGGCGAGGTTAATGCAATTGAACTGGGAACAAAGTTGCTATTTGCAGGCAGATGATCTGGGTTGGCACTAAAGTTGATCTGCGTCTCTTCAAAGCCTGGTAACGCTGTGAAGTTGGCCTTGTAAAGGGTAAGATTAGAATTGTTGGGCCAATTTCCTTCTTCATCTACCCAAGCTTGTAGGATGTATTTGTCTGTGTTGGGGTCGCCATCTAAACCCCCATTGGTGACAGGATCGTCCAAGACTGCACTTATAGGTTGCGCGCCCAAAGAGAAGCGCTCGGTCAAACCAGTGACTGGATCGAATGCTACTTGAGAACTGTCCCAATGCATGCCAAAGGCTATTCCTGTGGTGGGAGTTTCCGCAGGTTCGGTAGAGTAGTTGACATCAAAGCTGATGTTCGTGTTTGGTTCTACTGCTTCGGTCAGTTCAGAAGGAGTGATTTTCAGTTGAATGACTTCTTCAGGAGCAGAGGGTATGTCCTCAAAGATTATTGGCCCGCCTATATCGATGATATTTATTGGCTTGTAAACAGGCCATAGGTTTAGCAAGCTCTCCAGCTTCGCTGCTTCGCCGATCTTGCTTATCGGCAGAGACCCATAAACTGCGTAATCATAGGCATTCCCATTTTGTAGCCCCAAGGCTTTGAGCTTCTCTAACAATGCCTCCTGATCACCATCTTCTTCTGCCCTCGCTCGAATGCGCACCGTCTGGCCATCAATGTAAATGTCGGTAAGTAAGTCGGTGCTTACCAAGGGTGATTGTTCGATTACCAAGGGTGATTGTTCGGTTCCTTGAATAACGGCAGTAATGGTCTCTGGGTCAGATGCATAGAGCCAAGCTAGCTGCTCGCCAACTTTTTTAATCAACTGTGAAGCCTCACTCCAGGTCAAATTCTTGTTTTCTGCCACATACCCTGGCAAGTCAAAGTCTCTGTAATCAGGGGGAGGTTCAATTTTCGCCAAGCTGGAGAGCTTCGCTAATTCGCCGATCTTGCTTATCGGCAGAGACCCATAAACGAAATTACCTGAGAGGCTAATCTCCCCATATTTTAGCCCCAAGGCTTTGAGATCCTCTAACAATGTCTCGGTACCTTCTTCTGCCGGCGCACCAGTAATTTCCACCGTCTGGCCATCAACGCCAATAAAATGCCCGGTGATGTTTAATCCCAAGGGTTCTGGTTCGGTTGCTCGAGCAACGGCAGTAATGGTCTTTGGGTCAGATGCATAGAGCCAAGCTAGATCGGGGCCAACTTTTTCAATCAACTGTGAAATCTCACTATCCGTCAAATCCGTCTTCTCTGCCACATACCCTGGCAAATCAAAGGGTTCTACATCTGAGAAATCAACTTTATTTTCAAGTTCCATAAGGCTCCTCCGCCAATTTTGGCCAATTTTGCTTTTCATCATTTCTGGGTTTCGCCGGTTCCTTTTGGTGTTTCCACCGGTGACTGGCTTGCCCTAGCGGTTGTCAGGGGTATTGAAGTCCTGACTTGTGACACGGTTAAGATGCCTATGCCTCGGGTCATTTGACCTCGTTTGGTCCATCTATCTTATCTTACCTTATCTTACACTGTTATTTTATTTTACCTCCCCGACAGCCATTTTTGGTAAATTTCTCACCTCATGCCTATCGAGGGTAAATCACAAGGCTTCTTTTGGCCAATTTTGGCTTTACCCATTGAACGATACCATCTGCCAAGGTATGGGCCAATTTTTTCTGTTCCCTGGAATTGACAATCCACTCAAATTCTACTGGATTGATCATAAATCCCAATTCCAATAATACAGCTGGAGCCACAGATGGACGGGTTAATGCCAGATTATTCCAAAACACCCCGTAAGAAGGACGTTCTCGTTCCGCGACCAGATAGTTATGCAAAAATACTGCTAGACTGTGAGCTTGGGGGTGATACCAGAAACTGCCAATCCCCGCAGTCCCGATCGCATCTCCGCTATCTGGCAAGGCATTGTAATGCAAACTCAGAGCTAGATCTGGTTCTGTCCGTTCAATTATCTCCACCCGATCGTGGGGCCAGAGATCGTCATCTCCTTCCCGGGTCATAATCACCGTAGCACCCCGTCGCCGCAGTTGCTCTGCCAACAACTGGGATATAATCAGGGCCACATCTTTTTCGGGATAGCCATTTGGTCCTCTAGCACCCAAATCATTCTCGCTACCATGTCCGGGATCCAAAAGAATTCTCATCCCCGATAATGGTTTACGCCCCCTTCCCTTTACTTGTGGAGGATGGCGCAGGGACAATATGAGAGTTGTGCCTTCATATCTGAGCTTGTAGCCCCACTGTTGCCCTCCTTTGATCTCAAAAATATATTTCAGTTGAGTGGGTGATGCCTGTTGCCAGTCTAGCCGTGCTATCAGCGGGTCGTCATTAAAGAAAATCGTGTCCGTTTGGGCAGTGGTGTTGTAGAGACTGAGGGTAATACTGTCAGTACGCTGCTCCACACTCACCGGTACTGGCACTTGCAAGGGAAATAGCACCTCAGTCCAACCTAGTTTCTGACGGGCGCGCACACTGCGAATTAAGGATGTCGGCGGCACGGAACTGGACAGAATGCGGGTTTCTTTGCTGCGTATCCATGCTCCATAGTCCAGTCTCAGCCACTCTCCTTCACGTCCAGTAATGGCAGATCTGGTGCCTTTAGGTAGAGGGGTGAGGCGAGAATAGTTGGTACTGGGGCCAGTGCGAGCCGTACCAGAGTCAACGATGACTTCGGCAATCTCAAATTGGGTGCCAGACAAAACCGAAATCTTTCCTGGCCCCAACTGCGTCATACTCCGATCATTCACCCTCAGTTGAAACCTGGGTTGACCTAAATTTATTCTCCTGTTCTCCACCAGAGGCAGGGCGGTACAACCAGTGTATTGACTGCCCGCCTCCTCTAAGAAATTGGGCTGGTTTTCCCCTGTTAATACCGCAGAATTGGGCGGCAGTTGTATGTCTTGGGGTTGAGGCCCTAGGGTAATGATTTCATTCCCTAGCTGCACGGAGACTTGGGCGTTGGTGGGAGCGATCGCCCCAAAACAGACCCGATCGCCTGGCATCCTCGCGATATCTACTGCTGGTTTGAGGGAACCTTCTGCAAAAGCCATCCCTACAGGTACTGGTGGAGCCGTAGACTTGCGAGTTACTTTAATCTGGAGTTCCTGGTCTTGATAGCGCAGAATAAATATATTTTCTCCCAACTGCAAGGGAAAACTCGGGGCAAAATGTCCCGCCCGACTGCGAGAAATCCTGTTACCATTAACTAATACTTCTCCCTCCGTCGGGGCGGTACCAATCAAGAATATCTGTGGGGCTGTAGTTTCATGTTCTGCTGGTGGATAGACGACAAATAGCGGTTGTTCTGCCCAGGCAGGTGAGTTCAGCACAACCGTCCCTAATGTAGCTAATCCGATAATTTTTTCCATCTTTGCACGGATAATCAGCAGGGTAAGGGCAAGAATAATGCTTGGGGCATATTCTTAACAATCTGATATGATTGCCATATTATAGCGTTTCTCAAATTAATGTAGTACAAAAAAATCGCCTACTTGTCATTGCGAGGGGGCATAATTGTATTTTTGGGTAGAAACAGGGTGTGGTCAAAACCCGTCGATCATTTCTGGACGAAGCATTCGGGCGGCCAGATCGCCTGTGCTGGTTGTAGTACTTTTTGAATGCTTATTAAGCGTGTTCGTAGTAAACACTTCAGTGTTTCTCCGTGCCCCTGAACGGGGCACGGCCAGATCGCCGCTGAGGAAGACCCGGAACCACAACTGTTACGCAATGCACTGAGAAAAGTTATTGAAGCTCGTTTCCGGTCGAAACTTCTGTCGGAAAATGATGAATTACTGCATCAGCGACTGGATGCAATGTTGACAAAAAGCGGTTGTGGGGAAATTTATGCTTTGGTTGAATTTTTGGATGCAGTGGATTTGAAGTTAACTATTCCTTTGAAGGCTAATAGGATGAAAAATAACAGAGTGCCGACAAGCGATCGCTGGCAAGATGCATTAATCGAATCCCTTAAAGACCGAGAACACAGGTTTTATTGAGGCAATCTTGTCGGAAAAAGACCCAGAACCACAACTGCTATCGGCGGCACTTAAAGATGTAATCGATGCGCGATTGGCCATGCAGGCACTCTCGGAGTCGGCCAAAGAAAAGTACGAGCAATTAGAGAAAATTCTCTCCCAAAGCGGTGGCGCCGAAATCTCTACTTTTGTTGAATTATTAGAGGCACTGGGGTTTAAATTGGCGATCGAGTAGGGGAAATAATAAGTATGTAGACAAAATTATTTGTGTATTTACCAATTGGCTTTTATTTTGCCTCTTGCCTCCTCTTGCCTCCCCATTCCGGAGCTAGGGTCACAAAAATTAACAATAATTTGATAGATGTTTGCCCTCGCCAAGGATTAGAATCCTAACTAGGGAAGACCAATAACTAGAAGGAGAGAAAAAAATGGCTTTTCGATATAAAGTAGTCAAAAAAAAGATCGGTACGTCTCCTTATACCACGAGACAGAACTTGGGAACTCCCTTAACTGAAGAGGAGTTTATCCTCAGGATACAAGAATCTTCTTCCATGAGACTCAGGGATATTAAGAGTATATTCGCCGAGGCCTCGCAGCATCTTAATCGATACCGCCCGTAACGGACGACCCAGCGAGACTCTACTAGATTTATTTCGTTTGACTCTCACTTGTGGCGGTTCTATAGAGGACCCCCAGCAACCTTTGAGCGCAGATGATCTCGACCCCCATATGAGACTTTACCCGGCGGGTTCGGTTCAAAGGGAGTTTCGGGCTAACTTGACTTTAGAACGGACGGGGATAGAAGGCGATCGCGTCCCCGTGATTGAAGCGGTGCGCAATACCAGAACTAATAATCTCGACAGCTATAGTCCAGGGGACGTGTTGCGGGTGAGCGGAAAAGACCTGAAGGTGGCGGTTTCCGATACGGACACAGGCGTGTTTTTCCGACCGGAAGCCGGCGGCAGCTAGGTCAGGATCGATCGGTATATTGATAATACTGAGGGCACTTTGACGGTTTTGTTGCCGGCGGACCTTACGGGACCTCAACAGTTAATCGTGCGGGCGAAGTTCGGTAATAATTTACGGGAGACGGTTTATACGGAGGTTCTGGTTCAGGAATAGGATCGCCTCCCCGCCCGGGTCTGAGAGTCTCCCCGCCCGGATATGAGAGTCTCCCCGCCCGGATATGAGAGTCTCCCCGCCCGGATATGAGAGTCTCCCCGCCCGGATATGAGGGTCTCCCCGCTGGGGTCTGAGGGTCTCCCCGCTGGGGTCTGAGGGTCTCCCCGCTGGGGTCTGAGGGTCTCCCCGCTGGGGCAAGCGAGCTTTTTTTCGTCAAGCAAGTTTCGAGGGCTTGGCAGTGGCAAGAAACAGGTTTGGTGCTAAAAGAATGTAGGGTGGGCACCGCCAGCGGCAAGAAACAGGTTTGGTGCGATATCAACCGCAGTATTTTCCCAATATTGACTTCACACAACTTACCACCAATGGGAAGAGATGGCGATCGCCCGCCGGTCATCGTCCATTAGCGATCGCAGCGATATTATCAGATTAGTAGAGAATGAAAGGGGGTAGAAATGCAAGTTAAAGACATGACAGTGGAGGAATTGAAAAGATTGATTCGAGACCAGGTAGAAGAAGTCCTAGAGGAGTTGTTAGGAGATCCTGACGAAGGAAAAGAAATCAAAGAAGAAGTCAAGCAGCAATTGATAGAGATGCGCCAGCGAAGAAAAGCCGGAACGCGCGGTATTCCGGCGGCAGAAGTTTATAAAAGACTCGGCATAAAATCTATGAACTGGACTGTTGAGTATGAACCGGAAGCTGTTGTTAACATGGAGAAGATGACTGTGGTTATGCGAGAACGCATTGCCCAAAAAATAGAATGGTTGGCTGAAAATCTAGACCAGATTATCCCTCAGCAATTGACGGGTAATCTGGCAGGTTACTATAAGCTAAGAGTGGGGGATTATCGAGTAATTTATGACTTGATTAATGAAGAAAAAGTGCTGATAATTTCCCAAGTCGGACACCGCAGCGAAATATATGGTTGATTTAGAGACGATCGCCGATACCGGAGACTTGGGCCGTGCGCATTCTTCACCGGTTATGACCAGAAACATGCTTGGTGCCATATCAACCCCAGTCTTTTCCCAAGATTGGTCAACCCCGTGCTTTCCGTTCTTTTATCCGTCCTAATTTCCTTAACTAAGCTCTAGCACAAATTCCCCATCGTTTTTAACGCAGAACGTGCCGTGGCCATTATTATCGGAACGGGCGCATCCAGAAGTTGGGGGGGAAAGGCTGAAACCTCGAATCTTCGTTCCGTGAAACAACGCATCTTCGTCGGCCCCCCCAACCTTTGGATACGCCCGTTGCTGGGTAAGTCCAGTTAAGATAGACCATTCTTCATGGCGTCAACATACGTATCTAAGTCGTTGGCAACCTCTGAGTAATTCCAGATAAAGCCACCCAATAACTGGGTTGGCTCAGTGAATTCCCCCTCCCAGCAAGAGGAATTGACAGAACCTTCGCCAGTTGTCCATAAGGTAAAAGCATCCTGGACGTCTTTGGAGGAGCAGGTGGTTTGTGGAGCAGAACAGTCTGCGCAGACCCCTGCCGTTAGAGGAACCCCCATGTCAGCCCAGTCCGCTGGATTGTTAAACTTGCCCCCAGCATAGCACTGCAAATTGATCCACTTAACGTTCTGGGTACCCAATGCTTGAATCGCACTAGCCCAAAATTCTTGATGAGTGTAAGGGACAAAGGTGATTTCCAAACCCATACCCAACAACATTTCAGCAAAGGACACAATAACATTTTTATCGTAGTTGTCCTCATCATCAAAGTCAATGCCGTTGAGATCGAGCAAGTTTTTGAGAACAAGGAAATTTTCATACAGGGGGCTATTTTGTCCAGTACCGTACTTAGTAATGATCTTACCAATCCTGGCGTAGTCAGGCACGCCGTAGCCACCGAAGGAGGCGAAAATTTGCTGGACTTTTCCAGCTCGGAGGGAGTGAATAATACAGGGCCAATTGGAGTCTCCCACGTACTCTCCGTCACGGATAATCAGCGTATCATTGAAAGCAATATCTCCATCATGGCTGCCCACAGGCGATTGGCCATCAGGGCAGGTAGCCAACGAGCAGTTAACATGGAACAATGCCAAAATAGGAACTGTCAGGTTGGAGGCTGTAATGGCATCCGCAACAGCCTGGGGATCGTTGTTACCAGTAGGATATATCTCTCCCTGAACGTACATTTCCAGAACAGATGGAGCCGAAGTTTCTGAAGTAACCGAGTTCGTGTCAGCGTAGGCTGAAGGGGCGAACAGAAACATTACTGCGAGGATAACAAACAAACATTTCATGATATTTCTCCTGATAAGCAACACCCTCTATGTTTTACCAAAAAAAACAGGGAGCTTCCGAGAAAAAACCTTGGGAGCATCCCACTGTTAAAATGAGTATTTATACTCATTTTTTATAGATTTGTGCAAATTTCCTTCGGTTGGGAGATGGCGGCCCTAAGTCCTTGCAGGGTAAGGCGTTGCTGGAAAAATACTAGTTGCACAACTCTCTTCTGGGCAAACTAAGCGAGAAAAAAATTTATTCTGGTAATATGGAAAAAATCTCCACGGTTGAGGAGGCTACATGACCCCAGAAGAAAATCAAAAACTTGAATACCATCTCAAAGAATTATCAAAACTCCTGTATGCAGATACGCCCCCCGAGGCTCTTAAAGACTTTGAAAGCAGAGAGTTAGCAGTACGAGAGCATTTATTCAGGACAGTTGGACCAGTTTTAGGAAATTTTTTTTTGCTGATGGGGAGCCGTCTCAATCCGGACGCAAGCGGCAAGTCAAAACCGGCGTAGGAACAGTAACTGTAAACAGCAAACAGGCCAAAAAATTGGGCTTAAAGAAAGGCACACAAATCAGTCCCGTAATCTCCAAGTGTTGCTGGGTATTGAGTGCTAATGAATCATATCAACAAGCGGCAAAAGACTTGGAACTGTTAACAGGAATAAAAGTGGGACACAGCAGCATACATCGATTAGTGCAAAGAAGCGAATTTCCTGGAGCTCAAAGCAGTCACCCTGTAACCGCTGTGAGCGTAGATGGTGGCAAAGTACGTTTAAGAACTGAAGGTAAGGGTTCTTGTGAGTGGCGAGATTATAAAGCAGTCAGCCTGCATGGAGAAGTTTGTGGGGCTTACTTTCAGGACAATGCCGCCCTGGTGGAGTGGGTTAAACAACAGCCGTTGACAGCTATAATTACTTGTTTGGGAGATGGTCATGATGGCATTTGGAACATTATTGCTCAATTGAGACCAGAAAATGGCAGACGTGAAGTTCTTGATTGGTATCATCTAGTCGAAAATATCTATAAAATTGGCGACTATAAAAAGCGTTTAAGGCAGGTTAAATCATCTCTCTGGCACGGTTTTATTGACGAAGCATTGGAGTTGTTAGCCAGTTGTCACGGACAAAAAGTACAGAACTTCCGCGCTTATTTAACCAAACATTGTCACCGTATCGTTAACTATGATCTTTATCAATTCTTGGGCATTCCCATTGGCTCTGGGGAGGTAGAGTCTGTAGTCAAGCGTATTGGTTCTCGTCTCAAGCTCTCTGGGGCTCAATGGCTTCCAACGTCAGTTAACCAAATGCTTCGCTTACGCTGTGCTTATCTTAATGGCGCTCTTTATCTAAGTACAATTACTTAGGGCAGAACTGGGATGCTCCCAATGGCGAATAGACCTGAATATACAACAAACGGTCATAAACTGCGGTTAAGAGGGCAGTAATGTCATTCAATTGCCTTTAAGCGCAAGTCGATCCCTTTGGGGTGCATCCCAGTTTGGCAATAAGTATAAATGCTGAGTTGATGAAGTTTCGAGATCGTGTTAGGCTTACAGAGTAGGCAAACGTTACCCCTGAAATTATGAATCCTGAGAAGTTGGCTCAAATTCAATCATATGCTTTGGGCATCGCTGCCTTGTTGTATGAGGAGGCTCAAGCGACTGTTCCAGAACAATTGAAAACGCTTGAAGGACTTGAAGCTACTGTCCGTGAGCAGTTACTCCAATACGTCAGTCCAGAAATTGCCCTTTTTTTATCCAAAACAGCAGTGGCACCACTGCCGGGCGAGTCCGAATCTTAAACAGCATTTTGGGCAAGATTGCAATTACCTCCAAACAAGCGGCATTTTTTGATGTTTTACCCTCTAGCCAGTGGAGCCCCTATCTGGAGAAATGTTGCTTGTTACTGAGTGCGAACTCTTCCTATGAACACGCCGAGGAAGATATTAAGGTGCTCACGGGGATTCCCGTCTCCCGGGGAACCCAGCAACGACTGGTGCAGCGCCATTCCAAAGAATTGCCTCTTGCCTCCGAAGCCCAAGAAAAAATGAGCCCTCCAAAAGGGAACGATCCCGGTCCTTCCAAAGAGTTGCCTCTTGCCTCCGAAGCCCAAGAAGAAATAAGCCCGACTCAAGGAAAAGAGCCCAGTCCGCCCAGTCCTTCCTGTAAGTTGCCGACAGCTTCTGCTTCCGAAGTCATTGAAGAAATGAGCATTGACGGGGGGAAAGTGCGCTTGCGGACCCCGCCAGGGTTTCCCTGTGAGTGGCGCGATTACAAGGGGGTCAATCTGCATGACCTGGGGGTAGCTGCTTTCTTTCGGGACAATGCTGGACTGGTCAAATGGGTCAATCAGCAGCCTTTGGCCAATCCGCTGGTGTGTCTCGGAGATGGTCATGATGGTATCTGGAATCTATTTGCCGAGATTGGTACGACCATCTTTCGTCAAGAAATCCTCGATTGGTATCACTTGATGGAAAACCTGGAAAAAGTCGGCGGGTCCAGCTCTAGACTAGCACGAATAAAAGCCCTCTTATGGTCTGGTAAGGTAGAAGAGGCCCTCAAAGAATTTGATGATTGGGATCATCCACGGGTGGAGAATTTTAGGGCCTATGTGACCAAGCATCGCCACCGCATTGTCAACTATGGCTATTATCTTGCTGTTGGCATTTCGATTGGTTCGGGAGATGTAGAATCAACGATACACAGAAGGCAGCACGGATAAAGATTTCAGGAGCGCAGTGGAAAGCCGCCAATGTCCCACAGGTTCTACGGCATCTCGCAGCGTAGGGGGCCCGGAGCGTGCTTATCTTAATGGAGTATTCTCCAGGTGAGTCAAACAAGACATTACTTGATGACGACTAATCATACTGCCACCGAACGTGACCGCTTGTATCCTGAGTATTTTTACCGATTGCAAAACTGGGATGCACCCTCGCCATTCGCCATTTTTCCCTTGCTGTTCCTGTCACTTGACAGACATGATTTGATATTTTATGATGTCTGTCAAGTGACCCGCTCGTCTTTATCAAAGGGTTGGTCGCCAATTCCTAGCTGCTTTTTACTGCGTTTGAGCTGCTTCCACAGTTGCTTAATTTCCTGGTAAGCTTCTTCTGGAGAAATTTTTCCGCCAGTTTCTAGATTACAGAGGTAGTTCACTCTCTGGGCAAACTCTTGGAGATTAGCATTAAAAACTATGTTTTCTGGCTTGAATTCGCCGTAGTAGCGACTGCGCGGATATAAAAAATCTGAACTGTCCGTCATGGCTGCCGACCTGTGGAGTAAGTTACTTTTGATGTTACGAGCATCATAACATAGGAGAATGGGGAATGGGGAATTGAGAAACTCACAACTGACAAATGACTATAGTCGTCTTGGGCAGCATCAATACCACTTAGTAGCCGGGCCCGGAGTTCCCACGGCCCATCCTTGTCATGGATACTGCTTCCCGGTTTTACCCGGTTACCGCGAGACACTATTTCAGTCTGCTTAGTGCAGAGACTACCATCATGTGCAGTCTTTTCATCGTGGCAATGCCACGACTAGCAGCTTGGTAAATTCTCTTTTGCAACTTGTAAACTCTTCGCTCTAGCTTTCGCCAAGGAATTGTCTTCCATTCATCCATCGGTACCTGGGGCGCGATCGCCTTTGGTTCCGTGTCTATGACATCTGTATTGCTACTCATGACTTTTACCAGGGTGGGAGGACGAGAAACCCGACCAGATTCCTCTCCCCTTAGGCTAGGCTGATGAGAAACTCGACCAGATTCCTCTCCTCCCGGGAGTGGGAGGAAGATAAACCTGACCAGATTCCTCTCCTCCCAGGGGTGGGAGGACGATCCAGGGGTGGGAGGACGATAAACCCGACCAGATTCCTCTCCTCCCAGGAAAAATTCACGGGGGTGTGGTCAAAAACAGTTGGTACGGGGGAGACCTCGTGGGGTGCAGGGCGAAGCCTGAGGAGAGTCTATCTGTAAACTTATGTCGTAATTGGCGCAAGAATGCCAGTCGCCCCTACAGCTATCTTTGCAAATCTGGGATGCACCCAGCGCCTGTTGCTCGTAAACTGGTACGATCGCCGCTCCCAGCTGTTGTTCCACCTCTATGGGAATATACCAGACTAAGGCATTCACTAGCAGCCCGATCGCCCACCACAGCAGCCACAGGACGATGGCGATAAATCCCACAAACAACCCCAAGATAATCAGCAGTTGTCGGTTGCTAGTGGGAGGATTGCGATTTGGCTTTTTTCTTAGGTTATCAGAATCCATTTCTTAATTCAGTTGCTACTCTGCACGGGACGGAAAGGGTTCAAGAAATTAATCAACCCATAAAGTTCGCGGGACTGAACCCAGAGTCGTCCGCGACCCCGGAAATGGCAAACCAATCCTTCCCCGCCCAAAATCCCCGTTTTCAGATTCCTAAATGATAACCCCCCGATTACCTCCACATTGTAATTCAAGCTATCTTCAAAGGCCACGATGTAGCTTGTATCTACCACATAGTCTCCCTCTACAGGAATTTCCACAATTCCGCCATAGGAATTGAACCAGATATCCCCGCTTCCAGTTGCCCGCACCAAAAACAAGGATTCGCCACTAAAGAAGCCCTTAAATCCTTGAAACTGAGTATCGATTTCCACCGTTGGACTAGCAGCTACAAATCCAGAAGATTGAATCAACAAGCTTTTCTCACTCAGGTAATAATGCTGAATATCTCCCGGCATTGCTGGCGAGATATAGATTTGTCCTGGTTTTCCCTCGGCAGTAAACTCGCTGACAAACAGGGACTCCCCACTTACCATCCGCGCCATACCCTTCATCAAACCTCCTTGCATCTTTGATTTCATCTTGATGCAAGTATCCATTGCCGCCATTGCCCCCGATTCAACTAAGACAGTTTGATTCGCCTGTAAGTTAATAATTAAAGAAGCATAGGCTGGCGAATGTTCTATTTCGTAAGCAATCTCATTTGTCATTTTACTTTCCCTTTGGATTCACATCTCGCTACTACTTTCTGGGGGGAAGCTGAGGGCCAACTAATTGACCAAAAGCGCCTGGGTTGTGAGTCTGACAATATACTTTCCCTTGTCCTTGAAATCGACAAACTAATCCTTCGCCGCCCAAGAATGCTCCCCACCAGCTAGGATTAGCTTTACCAATATTAAAGGTCAGACTTTTTTCAAAAGCCACAATATGACCGGTATCGACGATATATTCTCCGTTAACGGGTACTTCATAAATCCCGCCAAAGGAGGTCAACAACAACTCACCATTACCCGTCATACTCAACCAAAAGATTGATTCTCCCGAAAAGAGCGATTTGAAACCTTGAGTGCGATTCGTTTAGCGTAAACTGAATTGACACAAGTCAATAATGGTGACCGCTAGCAGGGTTTCATTAGCCTTGACAACTTACAGATGATGGTGGTGAAAGCCCACCCCTCCAGGTGCAGGAGTGACAGCACCCTCCCCACGGTAGAGATGGCATCAATCCGTGAAGCGGGAAGGAAAGGCGCTCTAATCGGTAGCCTAAACCGGTTATCGCCAAGCAAGTAGTCATGATGAGCGAAAGCGAAGGTTTACAGATGTCGTTATTAAGAACCAGCGTAATAAGGCTGAGACGCTGGCCCAAAAGGGAAAGGATATAGGTCATTGGCGGACTCAAGGCCGACCAATAAGCACTGACCATAAACCCGGCATATAGAACCTATCTAAAACTACAACCAATCATCTGTAGGAACGAAGTAAACCAGGTATGTACTCTCAATCACCGGTCGATAGATTGAGTAGCCACCACAGGCGCAAACTCTGCTCTCATCTGGCAGGTCATACTTGGGAAAGATTGAGTGGAGAAGCACAAACGCCCATCTGTAATGGATGGGATAAGCTAACGCCCTCACGGTTTCGTCAATTGTGAAGTTGTGAGTAGTAGTTAATATGTCACGGAACACCATCAATAGAAGAGTGTATGACTGGAAGACTATCCCCTGGCAGAAGCTAGAGCGAGTAGTTTTTAAGCTGCAAAAACGAATTTACAGAGCGGCACAGGAAGGCAATAGACAAAAAGTTCGCAAGCTCCAAGGGTTACTGAATAGGTCATGGTCCGCAAAGATGATAGCGGTACGGCAGGTAAGTCAACAGAACCAGGGAAAGAAAACGGCAGGTGTGGATGGAGTGAAAGCTCTAACCCCAAAGCAACGTCAGGAACTGGTAAGCCAACTCAGAGTCACCAAAAAGGTTAAGGCAAAACCCACACGAAGAGTATGGATACCAAAACCAGGAGGGGACGAAAAGAGGCCATTAGGGATACCGACAATGCACGACCGCGCATTACAAGGGTTGGTCAAACAGGCGCTAGAACCCGAATGGGAGGCGTACATGGAAGCCAACTCATACGGATTCAGATCAGGGAGAGGATGCCACGATGCAATAGAAGCGATATTCAACAGCATCAAGACGAAACCCAAATGGGTATTAGATGCGGATATTGCGAAATGCTTCGACAGAATCAGTCACTCAGCACTCCTTGATAAACTGAATACAACATCACCAATCCGCAGACAAATACGGGCATGGTTAAAAGCCGGGGTGATAGACCAAGGAACATGGCAAACCACGGAAACCGGGACTCCACAGGGGGGAGTAATATCCCCATTACTGGCCAATATAGCCCTTCACGGACTAGAAAAGGAAGTAATGAGCCTCGCGCAAACGAAAAAGGAAAAGGCAAAACTGACAATAGTCAGATACGCCGATGACTTTGTGGTTATGCATGATGACCGGTCAATGATTGAACAAGCAAGAGGAGTAGTTGAGGACTGGCTAAAAGGAATAGGTCTAGAGTTAAAAGCCGAAAAAACAAGGATATCTCACACGCTGGAGGGAGAGAGCCCAGGATTCGATTTCCTAGGGTTCAATATCCGACAGTACAAAATGGGGAAACATAGAAGCGGCAAAAACTCTAACGGGACCACCCTAGGATTCAAGACCCTAATCAAACCAAGTAACAAATCCATTAGGAAACATAAAGAACAGCTATCACAGATAGTTAAAAGCCATAAATGTACACCACAAACAGCGTTGATAGCAAAACTGAACCCGGTAATACGGGGATGGAGTAACTATTTCAGGACAGTGGTAAGTAAGGAAACTTACAACGACATGGACAATCACCTATGGAAATTACTCTGGCAATGGGCAACACGACGGCATCACAACAAATCAGGGCAATGGATAGCTAAGAAATACTGGACCACTGAAGGTAAGAACCATTGGGTATTTGCCGGCAAGTCCAGAGAAATTGGCGAAATAACAATGGCCAAACACTCCGAAACTGAGATAGTCAGACACGTAAAGGTGAAAGGTACAGCTAGCCCTTTCGACGGTAACCTAGTCTATTGGAGCCAAAGATTACGGAAGAGCCCAGATGTAAGCACAAGAATAATAAAGCTGCTCAAGAGGCAGGATGGCAAGTGCAGGCTATGCGGACTAACGTTCAAGGATGGTGACAAATGGGAAGTGGACCATATCCTGCCAACCTCAAGGGGAGGTAAGGACTGGTATGCAAACCTACAGTTGCTACACGATTATTGCCACGACTATAAGTCTGCCAGAGATGGTAGCAAAGGCCGTATCCATGACAAGGATGACGAAACTGAGGAGCCGGATGAGGTGAAAGTCTCACGTCCGGTTCTGAAGACGAGTCGGTCCGGTGACGGACTGGCTTAGTGTAATAAGCCTAAGTCTATATCAACATCTGAAGCCGATGCCAGATAAGAAGTAGCCTGCACGACTAACTCCTGCCCCGTCATTTGATAAAGCATAATATCGCCTATCAATTTGGGGGCGATAAATATTTCTCCCCCGTCTCTGGGCGAGCTAAAGACGCTCAAAAACAGCGATTCCCCAGCTACCATCCGTTTCAGTCCGCCGAGAATACCGCCCCCTTTCCCTTGTCGCAAGGTAGTGTTCGCACTAATAAAGCTACTCATGGCAATCATGCTGCCTGCTTCTGCCACTAATTCTTCTCCCGCCCCCAGAGTCACGCGGGCGATCGCGCTATCTGGTTGATGCCAAAATTTTATATCCATCTTCTCTACCTCATTGGTAATTTTTACTTAAATTTGGGGCTCAAAAATGCCAGCAAACCACCAATACTGCGAGACTGAAGATAAATATCACCAGTACCCGTCAGTTGATTAACAAAACCTTCTCCCGAGGTGAGCGACCCCAGCAGACCGCCAGCAAGTTTAATATTCATTTTAATTCCCGGATCGTAGGCGACCAAATGACCGGTATCGACAATAAAGTCACCCTTAATGGGTTTCCGAGTAATGCCACCATAAGCGCCAAAGAACACTATACCCTTACCGCTGACTTGCAGTTTGAAAAGTCCTTCACCAGAGAACCAACTCTTCAAACCGGCCCAGCGCACTCCCAGCTTCACCCCAGTCCCATGACAAATATAGGCACCAGGTTGAAAACAGAGGTCGCGCCCCCGCAGTTCCACAGAAACGATGTCGCCAATGCTAGACTGAGTGAGGACAAGATTTAAGGGTTGCTGGGTTTCATTGGAAAAGGTATTGACAAATAAGGACTCGCCCCCAAATAATTTTTTCAGCAAGGCTGAGAAGAACCCACCAGAAAAGTGGGTCTTCATGGTAAGTTTAGCGTCCATGCTAGTCATGGCTCCCGCCTCAGCGGTTATGACCTCACCGGGATCTAGAGTAACGAAGATAGCAGCAAAAGCTGGTTTATACCGAATTTCATAGTCCACTGGCCTTTCTCCTAGTTCTCACTATGATTATTTTACCATTTTTTCTGTTGGACTATATCTTTGTCAAGAAAGATTAAATCAAGGTTGAATAAGGACGATCGGCCCAGCAATGCCCACCCACATACTAGCTTTTCTCCAAGAAAGCCATATTTAAGCCCGCATGACTTAATTGCATCCGGTAGAGTGCAGCCAGTTCCTGACAACCGGACCACACAACCGCTTCCCCTTGCTTGTGAACCCTATTGGCCAGTTGCAAAGCCCGATCGCGCGTCATCTCAGGAATATACTTGAGCAAGCAGGCAATTACATAATCAAAGCTATGGAAATTATCGTTAAGCAGAATCACCAAATAGGAAGAGCGATCGCCAGAGGCCGATGGATCGGAGGGCGGCAAGCATTTAACATAACTAATAGCTTGCGCTAGACCGGGATTTAGCTGTACGGTCTGGTCGTAATCCGATAGTACACCCCTTAAGTCTCCTAACCTGTAGCGCACCAAACTCCGACCCCATAGGCTTCCGCTAAATCTGGATTAAGAGCGATCGCCTGGGTATAATCTTCCAGGGCCTGAGAATCTTCGGCGATCGCCGCCCGGGCATGAGCCCGTTGCAGATAGCCTTCAGCTTCCTCAGGACTAACAAGCAGATTTTCCAAATAATTTTCGATTGCCAGATCGGCAAAATGTGCTTGCAGCAGGCGGTGAGTAAAAATGTAACCGCCACCGACCTTTTTTAACAAACCGCGTTCCGCCCCATAGTCAAGGAAACGGGCGTAGTTCCAGGGAATATCGCCATTACTATAAAGGACCAGGCGCTGAATAAAATGCTTAATGCAAGCATCTCCTCCCTTAAGCATTGCCAGCACTAGCCCCACGACCCCTCCAGTAAAGATCGGCAGACTTAAAACCTGTGGCAACAGCACTTTTCCCATTAGTCCTGCGCCGCCCATCAAGCACAGCAAACCTCCCGTCACTGCAAACACGATCGCATTTTCCAATGACTGCCAGATACCCTCATTCGGAACTGTAGTTGTTTCCAGCTTTTCGCTCATCAGCCCGCTAAATAGTACCCCACTCATCCCCAGCACCACTCCCCAAAACAGTCCGCCACTCAGGCCACCACTGACTGCACAAATTAATCCCAAAGGCAGCCATTTTTTCGCATTTACCCAGGACCATTTTAGCGCTTCGGTTGCTTCTATTGGTTCTGTTTTCGTACTCGCTGCACCTATTAGCCCGCCAAATATCCCGATGCTGGGATTCCCTGCTACCAATCCCACTATCCCAGAAATCAGCCCCCAAATCAAACCATTAATTGCCTTGACCCAGAAAGCGTATTTTTTGTATGCCAAGGTCTTTTCCTTGCCGCTGAATTGCCAAAATGGTATAGTTAACTTCTGCTTGGGATCCAGACGCAACCAACTGGGCTGCATGCGCTCGATTAATAGTAAAGTTTGTGACTGCTGCTCCATCCTCAGAGCCAACCCGCTCAGCCATTGCAGCGATCGGGATTGGTCATATTGCTCGACTCTCTGGCGGCGGGTAAACATCCGTTGAATATAAGCATTAAATAGATGTTTGCGGGGATCCGACTCTAGGGCCGACAAATCTGCCACCGACATCTCCTCGTAAGCGCGGGCGATCGCCTGAAGCATCAGGGGTGTAGTTACCAACTCTTGGAGTTTTTTATCTGACTGAAGCAAAGTATTTAATTGAGACATTTCTGCCCTAATCAGATATTCCTGCACTGCTTCACCGGTCAGGGGCTGAATGGCGATCGCCCCTTGCAGCTTCAGGCGCTGTGGGAGCATTTCATAGTCTCGCAGGCGCGTCGTCACCACCATTTCCGTGCGCCCGTATTCCTGGCTAAATCGATCGATCGCCTGCAAGCATAATGGCATGTAAGTGACTTCATCCAACCCATCCAGTAACAGCAACAGTTCCTGAGATTTTATCCAACTCCGAGCAATTTGCTCGGGCACCTGATACTGGCCCTGGAGTTCGGCGACCAACCAATCGGCAAAAGTTTTTTTCTCCCGCCGCCAAAAAGATGATAGATTAAATATAACTGGAATCGGGTGGTTCATATCTGCTTGGGCCCGTGAGAGCAGGTCTCGGGCCATCGACAGTAAGGTCGTGGTCTTCCCAGAACCCGGTTCCCCCAGGATCAGGAGACTTCGCCCCTCTCCCAGTCGATCGAACAAATCAATTGCCTTGGTACCTTGGGGCAATATTTCTCTGAGTTCTTCTGGGGTTTCCCACCCCACCCCGATCGGGCCTTCTATAGCATCTAGTCGTTCTGCTAGACTCAGGGATATTGCTGGGGAGCTAATTTTTTCTAATACACCTCTAATCCAATAATTTCTCACCTTATTCAGTAAAGTCTGGCGGTGGCGGTAACTTTCTCTGAGTGAAACTGCTTCAATCCTCTTTTGCAACTGTGGTAATGGCTGGATCTTCATATATTTATCTTACCGGAAGTAGTCATCGTCACGGCCAAACCCAATAATCATGGTATTTTATGGTATTTTATGGCCCTTTTACCTGATGCAGCACGGATAATCTTAGTTTGCCCTATTTTGTGTTCTGGTATATCTTTATTAAGAAAGATTAACTCGCGCAGTCTCTCGATCGCTTCTAATAATATAATCTATGGCTCACCAACCCCGCAAGCGCTTTGCTCAACACTGGCTCCGCAGTGAACGGGTGCTCGATCGCATCATCATGGCGGCAGATTTGGACTCCGGCGATCGGGTGCTAGAAATCGGTCCAGGGACCGGCAGTCTGACTCGTCGATTATTGCCCCTAGTGGAGTCGGTAGTGGCGGTAGAAATTGACCGGGATCTATGCCGTAAGTTGACTGCGGGGCTGGGGAAGTCGGAAAACTTTCTCCTGCTGCAAGGGGATATCCTCTCTCTGGATTTGTCGGAGCTGCTGAGGTCTTTTCGGTCGTTCCAAAACTTAAATAAAGTTGTTGCCAATATTCCCTATAATATCACGGGTCCGATTCTGGAAAAACTGCTGGGCACAATTGAACATCCTGCTGCTTTTCCCTACAAGATAATAGTGCTGCTCGTGCAAAAGGAAGTGGCCCAACGCCTAGTTGCCCGATCGGGCTCTAGAGCCTTCGGGGCCCTATCAGTGCGGGTGCAGTATAATGCGGAATGCGAGTTAATTTGTACAGTGCCAGCGTCCGATTTCTACCCACCTCCCCAGGTAGAGTCAGCAGTAGTGCGGTTGCGTCCCCGACAGTGCTCGCCTGTAGCAGTTGACCCCCGGCACCTGGAAATGCTGGTTCTGCTGGGTTTCGCCGCCAAGCGGAAAATGTTGCGCAATAATCTGAAATCAGTGGTCGGGAGCGATCGCCTGATTGGGTTACTATCAGAATTAGGAGTGAATCCCCAAGCCCGGGCTGAGGACTTGAGTGTCAGTCAGTGGGTATCCTTGAGCAATCTCTTGGTCGGTTCGTAGTAAACACTTTAGTCTCATGGCCCGCCGTGGGTTCAAACCCACGGCTAATAGCTAAAGTCGGTTGAAAACCGACTGAAAACATTATGGAAAAGGTATTTTATATTTTATCTTCGTTTCCCCCTCGTTACGCACGGCTCCGCCTGGGAACGAGTTCTAGAGGCTCTGCCTCGATATAATTGAGAATGGTGCAAGATATGAGTAGTAAACACTTTAGTGTTTCGGGGGACGCGCTCACTCACAGTCCGAGGCCGCCACTCACTGGAGGCAGAGCCTCAGACTGAGCATTCCCAGGGAGACCCTGGGAACGAGGGTATGGCCAACTGAGCATTCCCAGGGAGACCCTGGGAACGAGGGTATGGCCAACTAGCCCGCGCAGGCGGGCTTTGTTCATGTAGCCCCACCCTAAAGGGTGGGGGATCTGGTGCAGGCAAAGGTTCGGGCGGAGGTTCGGGCGCTGCGGAGGGATAGGTTAAATTAAAAGAAAGGTTAGTAGTGGAAAGGAGAGGATAGATGTCAACACAAGTATTGCTGGTAGATGACGAACCGGGCGTGCGCGAATCAGTACAAGCCTATCTGGAAGAGAGTGGTTTTAGCGTTGAAGTTGCCAGCAACGCTATTGATGGCTGGGAAAAGCTACAAAAGCAGGTACCTGAGGTAGTGATTACAGACATTATGATGCCCGAGGTAGATGGCTATCAGTTTTTGCAGCAAATGCGGGAAGACCATCGGTTTAAGGGTTTACCAGTGTTGTTTTTAACCGCCAAAGGCATGACAGGAGACCGCATCCAAGGCTATGACGCCGGGTGTGATGCCTATTTGCCTAAACCCTTCGATCCCGACGAGTTGGAGTCAATAGTCAAAAATCTGGTGTTACGTCGCGCCCAGATGGGTGGAACGGAACTTGATGACATTAAAACTCAGCTGAATCAAATTCAGGGTCTGATCCAAAACGGAGGCACGCTCGGCCATAAGACCCCACCGATGAAATTAGACTTCACTCCCAGAGAACAGAGTGTCCTGAACTTAGTCGTAGAGGGACTGATGAACAAAGAAATTGCCCGCCGCCTGGAAACCTCTCTACGAAATGTGGAAAAATATGTCAGCCGCTTGTTTGCCAAAACTGAGACCAACAGTCGGACTGAGTTAGTGCGCTTCGCCCTGGAACATGGGTTGACTACATAAACAACCCCTTATGGTAGGGCGCTACTCTCATAGCCCAGAAACCCGGTTTTTCCGGGTTTAGTTTTTGATATCTGTCATCAACTGTTTCACAGTGGCCAAGGAGGTAGACCAGCTAAACTGTTACCCTTATGCTTGGCGATTAGACTAAAAAATCCAAGTAGTAAAGGCCGTGACTCTCAGGGTAAAATTGACAAAATTGAAACCCCTGTAGGTTGTCAGTTGTAGGTTGTCAGTTGTAGGTTGTCCGCCTTCGACTAAGGATTAACTATTAACAACTAACAACTAACGAATAACGACTAACAACGAAAGATATTTTCTACATACGCTGAGCCAAGTTTTTCCCATGAGTATCAGTGCCGCAGGTATGCAGCAGACCGCCGTAGCGTTCTGCTAATTGTCGAACCCGCTCAGTTTGCTTGGGGCTAGGTTTCCAAGGATTAGGGTTATTGTAGGCGTAGTAGGTTTCCACGCCATCAATGCCCCATCGCGCTGCTTCTGGAATCAACTGGGCCGCTGAACGACGACGGTAACGTTCCGGATGAGCGAGCACGGCTAAACCACCCGCCTGATGAATGGCCGCAATGACATTCGGCGCTTGAAAATCGCTGTTAGTGGGAGCCTTACCCTGTATATAGGGTTCCATGCGCGGGTGTTCCGGGTCGAAGCCATAGCCCAGAATGTGAACCTCTGTTTTCAGCAAGTTAGCATTAATTTCTATCCCACTCCAGAGTACCGGTGCCCGACCCAAGGGATGATCTGCTTTCCAGTTTAAGAGCCAACTCCGAGCAAGTTGATAGCCCCCCACGCTGTGGTGATCCGTAATGGCGAGTCCTTGCAGACCGATCGCGATCGCCTGAGACATCAGATCTTCTGGTTTCAGCTTTCCATCAGAGAAGATCGTGTGCATGTGAAAATTGAAATCATGGGGACAACTGTCTTCATCAATGCTCTCAAACACTTCCCTTAATCTTCTTGCCGACTCATTTTCTCCTGCTAGCTTGGGTGAACTCGGAACTTCAACTACATTAACCATCTCACCTTACCGCTTCTAATTACTGACTCTACTATAGCCAACTTTTAATTTTGTAACTTTGCATACACAACCTCTCGGGCGATCGGAGAGTGGTCAGTCACCGCACCGGCCTTGGCGAATTTTTGGGGATGTTATCAGTAATTTGAGGATAATTGATAATTAATCATCAGATATATGACTACTTATGACTATTCATATTAACCATCAACGGGTGCATCTAGTGATTTACAAATGTAGCAATTAAAAATTGAGAATCCTGTCCGATCTATAGCCCATCCATAAAATTTCATCATCTGTAGGTTGGGTTGAGGCACGAAACCCAACCCCGTGCGGCGCGCTTGTTGGGTTTCGCTAGCGAAGCGTGCTCTACCCAACCTACCCAGAGATCTTTTTTATTACGGTTAATCATCCGGACTTGATATGAGAAGCTAAAATTCAAAATTTCTCCATTTTCCATTGACAATTTGCAATTAGCCCCGTACCATTCGCAAATACAAATGCTTGCATTGAGATGCTCCCACCATCAACAATCAGGTAGCAGAGGGAGCTGTTGATGTTGCAGTGGACATATTCACATCGAATGGCCAGAAACCCGGTTTTTTGGAAAAACCGGGTTTCTTAATGCCAAATTTCCTGGCAGATTAGTTTACTTTATAGCTGGGATTGCAAATACTGATTAATATCAGCGGCACGTCCGGTAGCCCTGACCACGCAGTCTGGCAAAGCGACGCCATCAATATAGTTACTACACAGATAAATACCTGGCAACTGCTGAAGATTTGTAGATATCTGCTGCCAACGCTGTTCGTGACCGAGAGTATACTGAGGAATTGCCCGTTGCCACAGATGCACCGCTAAGACTTTTGGCCGTGCATCAGGCTTGAGCAGAATTTTACACAAGTCCTGATGGACCGCTCCAGCAATTTGCTCGCTGTCTAAATCAGTAATTTCTGGGTCTGTGGCACCACCGATATAGCTAGTTAGCACTTGCCATCCTTGGGGTGCCCTACCTGGAAACAGACTGGAAGTCCAGATCGTACCCAGAGTTCTAATTCCCTGACTTCTAGGAATCAGATTACCAAAGCCCCGTAGAGGATACTTGAGAGCAGATATGGGGTAGGCTAAAACAACGCTAGCTACGGGTGGGTAGTAGAATTTCCGTAAGGCTTGGCTAGCTGGGGATGCTAGGGGTTGCAACAACTCAGCTGCCACATAAGCTGGTGAGGTGATAACTACTGTCCGAGCTTCTATCTGCCGAACATCTTCCGCTGTGGCAAATCGCGCTATGTAGGTTTGCTGCTCGGTAGGATGCAAACTGGTAAGACGCCACTTCAGTTTCACCGCATCCCCTAGTTGGGAGGCGATCGCCTCCGGTAAGGCTTGCAACCCCTGCTTCAAGGAGCCCAACTCTCCTGGTTTAGTTTTCGGCAAGTTAGGGTTTGGTATCACCGGTTTCCGGTTTTTCCGGGACATTATTGCCCCAGCTAACAGTCCGCCGCCGACCGATTCTAACTGTACCACGCGCCGAAAAGCCGCAGCGGCACTCAACTGATTCACATCACCAGCATAAACCCCAGAGACAAAAGGCGTCACCAGGCGTTCCGTCACCTCTGCACCCAGATGACGCCCGAAGAATTGAGCTACCGTCTCCTCGCCACCCTGTTGAGACAATTGCGCGCCCATTGCTGGTGGCACAAACCCCAAGGCACCGATCAGGGCCCGGAGTTTTCCCGGCCCACTCAGTAACTGGGAGCTGATAGCTGCTGGTGGACTCATGGGCACTGGATGCAGCTTTCCCTCCCAATAGACAAAACGAGGTAAGCGGCGGTCAGCCAGAATCAACTCCTGTTCTAGTCCCACATCGACAATCAGCTGCAGGAGCTCTGGTTTCGGCTGAAAACTATTGGGGCCTTCTTCCCAGAGAAATTCCCCTGAGCTTTCTGTAGTGATGTTCCCCCCGACTCGTCCGGTGCTTTCAGAGACTAAAATCTGCCTGTGATGCTGCTCGTGCAAGCTGTAGGCCAGAGTCAAGCCGCTAATACCTGCACCGACAATCAGGGTATCGAAGACCTTGGCGGAAGGAGTAGCTGTCTCGGTCATAGGGCATAGGGAGAATAATTGAACAAAGCGTCTAGATAGATCCGGGCAGCTCTACGATAACTGTATTCTGCCTCTGGAGTTTTACCATTTCCATTTTGCAGCAAAAACAGAGACAGAGCTGCAGAAAATACCCGGTCTTGGTCCCAGTCGGGATGGCTATCCAAGTAGGTTCTGACCGATTCGTGCAGATCTTCGGGGATTTCTGCCAGGATACTCACGTTGGTGCGCATGTCTAGCCTCCATGATAATGTAAATGGGCCCGATACGTCATCGCTTACCGACGGCGGGACTCGGAACCGACCATCGGTGTCTCCACCGGTAGTGCGACTAGCGCACAATAGAAACACCGATTAGGTCGGTCGCTCTATTGTGCGCTCACAGATCCTGGGATTGTCAATGTTGCGAAATGTTGCAACTGGCCTTCTGTCAGAAAATTTTTCACGAAAGAATCAGCCTTTCAGGGGGATTTTCGTTACATTCCTTTACAAACAGGGGCAGATCGGGGTCTTAAGAGGCTCAACCGAGAAATCCCCAATCAAATTTAAGAGACCCGATCGTACCGTGCTCCCTTGTGGAAAACCGGAGGTTTTATTGTGGAAAACTGTCCTAGGCTTGTGGAAACAATGTGGAAGCTGTGGGGATTTTTCTGGCAAATGATAAGAATCACAAACTGTATGACAAATTATGCCAAAAATTGTTAATTGTTAATTGCTAATTGCTAAAATCAGCAAAATCAGCCCAAAGATCTTGACAAATGCCATAATGTCTGTTATAGGATACTTCATTCTTCATCCAGAAGTGGTAAGCTGTAACCGATAACTTGATAAACTTGGCGTTGCTCGAACAGATCGACTAAGTCGCGGTTGATTTTGTTGGCGGCGGCTTCCTTACGCATGATTTTCAGCACGGTTTCCACGGGGAAGGCGTCCTTGTAGGGGCGATCGGGGGCTGCCAGAGCGTCGTAAATATCAGCAATAGTGATAATCTGAGTTTGAATGGGAATATCTGGCTGCTTTAGAGCTCGGGGGTAGCCGCTGCCATCTAGCTTTTCGTGATGGCAATAGGCAATAATGGGAATATCTTGAAGATGGGGAGTCCAGGGAATGCGTTTGAGAAACTCGTAGGAGTGAGTGACATGAGCTTCGACTGCCAACCGTTCTGCTGGCGTGAGAGTTCCCTTAGTAATCATCAGTTGAGCCATTTCTTCTGGTGATATCAGTGGTTTGAGCTGACCATCAACATCCAGATAACTGTATTCAGAAATTGCCCTCAGTTGATCGATTACCTCTGGACGCAAAACCTCTGAGGAGTGCTCTTCCCACGGTTCTGGTTCATTGACTTTAAGTAGTAGCTCCCAATAAGAATTCAGTTGCTCAATATTCTGGGTAACTTGGGTATCCAGTTGCTCTAGCTGATGGCAGTTCTGACATTCCCGATCGCCCTCGTGGGTCGGATGCTCTAGTATATACTTGAACTTAGCTTGAGCGCATTCCATTTCCAGGGTACGTTGTGCCAGGGCAAACCTGTGACGAATCACCTCCAACTGTTCGGGATATAGTTTTTTGCGCTTCTGCAAAATTGCTTCAGGAACCCCGAGTTTGCCAAAGTCGTGCAACAGAGAAGCGTAGCGAATTTGCATGATTTGGCGATCGCTCAACTGAATCGACCTCATTGGTCCAGTGGTCACAGCATTAATTTCTTTGCTGAGGGTGACAGTGAGTTTCGCCACTCGTTCCGAATGACCAGAGGTGATCGGGTCTCGGGCTTCTATTAACTGAACAGACGCCTTGACAAAGCCTTCAAACAGGTGTTCTATACTTTCTTGCAGGTGATTTCGTTCAATGGAAATTGCTGCCATCGACGCCAGACTGCGGACTATGCGCTCTTCTGATTGAGAATAAGGCTGAGTCACCAGTAGGGCATTCTTATCTGTGATTACCGCCTCTGGACTTACCTTGCGATTCAGCAATTGCAGCACGCCTATTATCTCGCCATTCTGGTTTTGCATGGGCAGGACCAACACCGAGCAAGTGCGGTAAGAAAAGTCGCGGTCAAAATTGCGGTCCAGTTGATAGGGGACTTGTGGTGGTAAATTATAGGCATCGGGCAAATTTAAGCTTTCACCCGTGATTGCCACATACCCGGCCAAGCTTTTTGGGGTTATCGGCATGGCAAATTCCCGAAAGGAGGCCGTGAGCAGAGAATCGTTTTGCGCTGCCTTAAAAAGCAACATATGAGTTTCATGGCTGCGATCGAGCAGATATAAACTCCCAGCGTCACTACAAGTAATTTCCCGACTCTTCTGTAAAATTAAATTTAGTAATTCCCCCAAGTCATAGCTGCCCGAAAGCGCTGTCCCTACACCCAGCAGTTGCTCAATCAGTTCCGCCCTACGTTCTGATTCGAGCCAGTGCCAGTCATCTTGGTTAAATACAGTCTCCAGATGCAATCCATCCATTTTTTCCTCCCTCTCTTGGTAGACCGCAGTTTGGCTCCCTAACTGGCGATCGCCCGATCGCCATCGGAGAGATTAAACTAAACAAGACTGTCGCCAGCCCTGTTCGTCTTCAAAACCGGACGTGAGACTTTCACCTCATCCGGCTCCTCGGTTTCCCTATCCCGTTTCCGGGTGCGGCTTGATTGACTACCATCTATTCGCGTTTTCTGATGATGGCAGTAGTCATGGAGCAATTGCAGATTGTCATACCTATCCTTACCGCCTAATGATTTCGGCAGGATGTGGTCTACTTCCCACTTATCCCCGTCTATAAATAGCCTTCCGCAGTGTCCACATTGGGTGTAATTAAAAGTGACACTTAATCATGAACCGGTGATGTGGTCAAAAGTAGTTGGTCGGGCAGTGCCGGCAGTGCCAGCACTGCCTCAATATCGCCGGTGAACGAAGACGCAATATTGACGCCCGAGATTGATATATGTTCAGAACGCGATCATGGCAGAAAACTGATGTTGAGAAGGTAAGAGCCTCAATAATTGTTAGACTGCTTAGGTAAGGGACGAATTTTCTGGGTTTAAATTTAGCCAATAGGATTGCCAATCATCATTAACTCTTAATATCCTTAAAGCTAACATATCATTAGCGTTTTCAACGGTCCACCAAGAACCTGTTAATTTCAAACGTTTTTGAATTACATAACGATGTGCGCTCTCAATCTTTCCAGATCCAATTGGTAAATTAGCATCAATCGCATCTTTGTAGTTCATGTATTCAAGCCGGTTTTTAATGTATCGTACACCGACTCTGACGGGAGCAAATTTATCAGCTATATGTTCTGGTTCCAGGCGAGTTGATAAATTATTTAATACTTTGAGAACCTGATTGTTTTTGAGAGCTTTTTTTTGTTTTTCCAGCCATTTTTTTTGTTGCTTTTCATTAGCTCCAGGAGCTGCTGCTGCTAAATATTCACATAGATGATAAAAATATATTAGATAGCTAGCACGTTCTCCAAACAAGCCCATTACCTGATTAACAATCCAACTGGCTCCATCTCCGATCGCATGAACTTTAGTCTTTTCACCTATCCCAGCCCTTATAGCGCTATGCAGTCATTTGTTTCCTGCGGAGTCTACGGTACCTACTGTACCTCCAATAATTGTTTTTTTCTGAGTAGGGATTTCCACAAGTGATAGACGAGCTTCTTTCCAACAACAAGATCTGGTTTTTCGGCGATCGATAATTTTATCATCATTGGTCGGAGTTTTTACAATTGGAATCATCGTGCCATCCATTTCTGCAATTAGAAGCTCTACTCCATCTCTATCGGTAATTTTTTCTGCTGGTTTTTGAGATCCTTTAACCGCATGTGCATGTTTTTGAGTAATAGCTTGGGCCGAACTAATCGGCACAGTTATACCGTAATGTTCTTGTAGCTTTTCAGGAATTTTTCCAAATGGCACATCGGCTCCAAAATCCGTAATTGCTCGTTGCAATGGCAAAGAATAACCTCGACAATGTATTTGGGCAGATGATGAAAACGGTCTTCGAGAAATAAAAGTTTCTTCTATAATTTGGATAGTTTCCAACAGACTATGCCAATATAGTTGCTTTTTTCTCTGACGGCGCATCCCCGGAGATTTTTCACAAGCTAAGGCTTTTTTTTTCTCTTGCGAATTGGCCCAATCTTGAAGAGAATCATTTCCCAGTTTTTTGAGTTCCGAGATAATTTTCAACTCGGTACTGCTCGCTGTTTCACAATTATTATCCGGATTTTCCACAAGATCTAGCAGAGATAAAATACGAGCCGATATATTGGGATGAGCCTGCAATCTTAGAGCTAATTCCGAAGCGCTGCTGGTTAGTTCAACCGTTTCATCATAATTCATGAATTCAGACATATAGGGCTTTAGCTCCACGATCAACTTATAAATAAAATTATATAACATAAGGGTAAAAAAATCTCCCAATCAAGGCAGATTCACTATTTGAGTTGTTCCATCCACTGTGGGGCCATCACCGGCGGTATCAGAACTCCACCAGTGATACAGAGGTAGAACTACCGGACCGGTTAATAATGCCTAAGTGTCACTTTTAATTACACCCTGAGCAGACTCTCTGATGTATATATTACCAAGAATTGGCTTCGTTTTTGCATATCTTGCCCGTCATCGCTCCTCAGCGAAGCATAATTTACCCTAAATCTCTCAATAGATACAGTCCCTATTCCCGATCGCGGTTTGCTTTTATCTTACTAAAATATCCCGCCAGGAAGTAGAATAACTCTCGATAGCGCCACATGTCTTGCCAATACTGGCGTTCCGTCCGTCCTGCCTCAATCAGCAGACTAAAAACCTAGCAATTTTTGAAGATCGCCCCCATTTATACGAGTAGCCGTCTCTTCTGAAAATCTTTTATTGGTAGGGTTTTCAACAAATTGCCTGCCACAGTCTTTACACTTATGTTTTTGCTTTTTGTTATGGAGGGGCGAAGCCTTCGGGCAAAATGACGGCAACGGAGACGAAATTTTTAGCCCCGAATGCTTCGCCCCTACCGTTTTTTACTGTTCGCTCACTTTGACAGTGGGGACAAGAAGGTCGCAAGCATAAATCTGATGATGTGTTCATAAATTTAGACATTGTTTTTACCAATAACAATATAGCATTGTGACAACTAATTATACATGATTATCTCTGATATTTTTGATAAATTAAACTTATCAATGGTAATGAAAAATGTTATATTATCCCTTTGAAAAGCAAGGATTAATAGAGGGATAAAATGTTATATCACTACATATTTATCACTACCCCTACTCCAACTAAACCACCTGTCATCCCCACCCCACGGGTTGACTGGAAAAAGGCGACTCTTGTCAAAACCCTCACCGGGTATTCAGACAATGTCGGTTCCGTCGCCTTCAGCCCAGATGGCCAGACTTTAGCCAGTGGCAGTTGGGACAAGACTATCAAACTCTGGAGTTTGGAGACATTCCAAGAAATCGCTACCCTTTCAGACTCTTTCTACTCCGTCGCCTTCAGCCCAGATGGCAAGACTTTAGCCAGTGGCAGTCTTGACAAGACTATCAAACTCTGGAGTTTGGAGACATTCCAAGAAATCGCTACCCTCACTGGGCATTCAGGCATTGTCAGGTCCGTCACCTTCAGCCCAGATGGCCAGACTTTAGCCAGTGGCAGTTGGGACAAGACTATCAAACTCTGGAGTTTGGAGACATTCCAAGAAATCGCTACCCTCACTGGGCATTCAGACACTGTCTATGCCGTCACCTTCAGCCCAGATGGCCAGACTTTAGCCAGTGGCAGTTGGGACAAGACTATCAAACTCTGGAGTTTGGAGACATTCCTCTGGAGTTTGGAGACATTCCAAGAAATCGCTACCCTCACCTGGCATTCAAAGGTCTACTCCGTCGCCTTCAGCCCAGATGGCAAGACTTTAGCTAGTGGCGGTTTGAGCAATCCTATCAAGATTTGGCAGGCAGGGTTGAGCAAGTAAAAGGTAAATGGATACCGGGGCACGGCAATAGATAGATTTGGGTTGCTCTCCCGATATTATGGATACGCTGGCGCTGTGCTCCTACTTTTTGCTAGTTTCTAAGATCCCCCTCCTGTCAAGACCCGAGGCATCCGCCTCGAAGGTCGGGCGTTCCCTGCCGGAGTCAGGGAACGAGATCGGAAGATCCCCCCTCGTTGCTAGTTTCTAGCTAGCAACGATTTCTAGAGGCAGAGCCTCCAGTCAACGTGAGTTCGGAGTTCGGAGGCAAGGAGTTCGGAGTTGGGGTTCTCAAGAACGCAATCATGAGGGTTTGAGGCCGGAATGTTGCTGAGGAGAAATCAGGGTTTGAGTAGCTGTCACGCCTCACGTCCAGTCAATGTTTAATATGGACAATGGGTGCGGTCACAAGTAGTTTGAAGTCTGCAGACTCATAACCGGTTTGGTGCGACCTGCTGCAGGTGCTGAGGGACCAAAATTGATAAAGAAACCCGGTTTCACCGCCCCCACGCGAGGATCCTCCGACGAGGGCAAATATGCTTTATTCTTCAGCAAATATGCTTTGCCCCTCAGCAAATACGCTTTGCCCCTCAGCAAATACGCTTTGTATATCGGCGAATGTGCTTTGTATATCAACAAATGTGCTTTGTACCTCAGCATATATAATTTAGTCATTTAAAATATGATTTGCCGCCGAAAAAATATAATCTGCCGCCGAGCAAATACTATCTCTGGCCGCTCTATGTAAATCAGAAAATTAACGCGATCGCCAGAAAATCTGAAGATAGAGTGGCGATCAAACTTATCATCATAGAGCAAACTCATGTTTAGAATCATTCAATCACTTCACAATTACCATAATCTACCACAATTACATAGCAGTTTGCTATAATATCAAATATCAGTCACCATGTGGTAGATTGGATCTTGATAAGCTATACTAAGAACAGCAAGTAGGAGTCAGCGGACCATGTCTGTAGTCAAAGAATTAGAAACAAGCGTCGAATCACCGAAAAAGATAATCTTTCCATCAGGCGAATTACTAAGTGAGGAACCCCCATTGGAAACATATCTGCATTTGCAGCAACTGCTGCTATTAATCAAATGCTTAGACTGGTGGTGGAAAGAACGCCAAGATTTCTTCAGCGCTGGCAACCTCACCATCTACTATAGTCCCAATCAGCTCAAATCGGAATATTTCCGGGGACCAGACTTTTTCGTAGTCTTGGGAGTTGAGCGCAAACCCCGCAAAAGTTGGGTAGTATGGCAAGAGGATGGTAAGTATCCCAATATAATTGTAGAAATCCTCTCCGAAACAACAGCATCCACCGATCGGAAGTTGAAAAAAGAAATCTATCAAGACACCTTCCGAACGCCAAATTATTTCTGGTTTGACCCGGAAACCCTGGAATTTGCAGGATTTGTGCTAGTCGGCGGCAAGTACGAAGCACTGAAACCAAATTCCCAAGGACAGTTGTGGAGTCAGGAACTAGGATTGTATCTGGGTATCCATTCCAAGCAACTGCACTTCTTTACCCCGGAAGGGACACTGATACCCACACCAGAAAAAGAACTTAAGTCGGAGAAAGAAAAGAATAAGTTGCTTCAAGAACGGGCTGAGTCGGCTGAAAAACGGGAACAGTTAGCTAAACAAGAGGCTGAGTTGGCTAAACAAGAGGCTGAGTTGGCTAAACAAGAGGCTGAGTTGGCTAAACAAGAGGCTGAGTTGGCTAAACAAGAGGCTGAGTCGGCTAAACAATTGAACGAACTGTTAGCTGCCAAACTGCGGGAATTGAACATAGATCCAAATAGCCCGTAATCTCAACCTGTCGAAGCTTGGCTGATGATAAATTGTTTGATCGTCAGCCAAGCAGCTATAATAGGAACAGCAAGTAGGAGTCAGCGGACCATGTCTGTAATCAAAGAATTAGAAGCAAGCGTCGAGTCACCGGAAGAGATATTCTTTCCCTCAGGGAAATTACTCAGCGACGAACCTGTATTTGATAATTATCAGCACTTGCAGCAAATAATGCTGTTAATCAAATGCCTGGACTGGTGGTGGAAAGAACGCCAAGATTTCTTCAGCGCTGGCAACCTCACCATCTACTATAGTCCCAATCAGCTCAAATCGGAATATTTCCGGGGACCAGACTTTTTCGTAGTCTTGGGAGTTGAGCGCAAACCCCGCAAAAGTTGGGTAGTATGGCAAGAAGATGGCAAGTATCCCAATCTAATTGTAGAAATCATGTCGGAAATAACAGCGGACAAGGATAGGGGGTTGAAGAAACGAGTATATCAAGACATCTTCCGGATCCCAGATTATTTCTGGTTTGACCCAAAAACACTGGAATTTGCAGGATTTGTGCTAGTTAGCGGCAAGTATGAAGCCCTGAAACCAAATTTCCAAGGACATTTGTGGAGTCAGCAACTAGAAATGTATCTGGGTATCCATGAGAAGCAACTGCGCTTCTTTACCCCCGAAGGGATAATGGTACCCACACCAGACGAAGCAGCTGAGTCAGCTAAACAAGAGGCTGAGTCAGCTAAACAAGAGGCTGAGTTGGCTAAACAAGAGGCTGAGTTGGCTAAACAACGCTCACAGTTGGAATTAACTCAACAACGGGTCTATAAGTTAGCGGCAAAACTGCGGGAGTTGGGCATAGATCCAAATAGCCTGTAAGATGAGTGACATACGTTCGCATCGGATGAAATAATATAAGTAGGCAACTTTTGTCAATATGCCACCAAAAATAACTGATATGGTTGCATGGCAGCAAGCAGAACTGCTGATGCAACCCGCCTTACTCCGCGTCGTCGATAACATCCGCAAGCAGTTGGAAAACTCTGACTGGACTGGCACCTATGAAGATGTCCAGACTCCCATACCGGGTTATAATCTATGTTTGCAGCATCAAGACCAGCAGATCGATGTGGATGTCTGGGAACTCTGCTATGAAGTCTGTTTTCGCGACTACAAAGCCCATTCGCAACTAGAAAGTCAGGAAGTGGCGATCGACAGTAGTTTGCTCGATATCACCGGTGATGTGGACTGGCAGCGTTTGGAGGCAAAAACTCAGGCGATAATCAGTGCCTTGTTCGCGTCTTTGCCCACATAAGCACCTGAAAATAGTTCGATCGTGGCGGACTTTAGTCCTTATCTCGCGAAGTCGCAGGTGAGGACTAAAGTCCTCACTACAAACCTCAGAAAAACATGAAGGGGATGATGACAGCATTACAGGATATCCAAGCAGCAGCAGGCGCAACCTTTGTAGATGGAGTTGCAGTTAGTTTCGGGAATGAACGGGCGGCAATAGCAACTGCCCGCGTGGCGCTGTGCGATCGCACCCACTGGGGGCGCATCCAGCTAACAGGGGCAGATCGGGTGCGCTTTTTACACAACCAGACTACCAACGATTTTCAAATCCGCAAACCCGGACAGGGATGTGATACAGTATTCGTGACATCAACTGCCCGCACCATTGACCTAGCAACAGCTTACATCGCGGAAGATGCCATCCTATTGCTAGTGTCTCCAGGGCGGCGTCAGCAGTTAATGCAATTGATGGACCGCTATATCTTCCCGATGGATAAAGTAGAATTGCACGATATCAGCGATCGCACAGCCTGTTTCAGCGCGATCGGGCCAGAGAGTGACGCCTTGATAGAAAATATCTTGGGGACAAAAGCCCTAATTGGTCAAGCCTCACACAATCATGCTATCTTTCCATTAGCAGACCTAGAAGTGCGAGTAGCTGTGGGGAGTGGGTTAGCAATGCCCGGATACACGCTCATCGTCCCAGCCGCAGCAGCACCGAAATTATGGAGTAAGATCGTAGCAGCAGGGGCGGTGCCTATGGGCGATCGGGCCTGGGAACAACTGCGCATCCAGCAAGGACGCCCCCAACCAGACAGGGAACTAACAGAAGATTATAATCCTCTAGAAGCAGGCTTGTGGCAAAGCATCTCCTTTGAGAAAGGCTGCTATATCGGACAAGAGACGATCGCGCGCTTGAACACCTATAAAGGAGTGAAGCAGCGACTCTGGGGAATAAGCCTGCAAGGCCCCGCAGAACCGGGAACTGTAATAATGGTAGGAGAGGAAAAGGTGGGGAAACTCACAAGCTACGCCCAAACAGACCGAGGTGACTTTGGGTTAGGTTACATCAGGACCAAAGCAGGGGGTGCAGGACTGCAAGTGCAAGTAGGAGAAACCGCGGGAGTTGTAGTCGATGTATTCTTCCTGACTCACGAGTACGTGTAACCGTAGGTTGGGTTGAGGTTCCTTACCCAACCCAAGCGCTAAAGCGCTTACTACAAACGGGGGGAAATTTTCCGGAAATGGTCGATGCCGTCGGGGTGTCGCGCTACTGGCCGTACCCCTTGTCGCGCATCGCGGGAACCTTTCGTACTCTACTAGATTCTCCACTGCTATCGCTTCGATCCTACGGGACAAACTCCTCAGCTACAAGAGAAGATTAATCTCTGGAAACGGACGGGGTCGGTTTTCTTGGGCAGGAGAAAATCAAGTCCTACAAACTGCCACAATTGTTGCCAACACTAACGGAGATGTGAAGATATCGGTGCGCGATCGGCAAAATCAAATTATCTCATTCAGAGGTCAACTGCTGCGCCGAAATGTCGACATTTTGTTAGTTAATTTGACTAATTTTGGTAGTTTTGAGTTTGTAGAAGGTCGAGTCAGTATTAAGTACAGCGCTGACAAGAATGAAATCTCCTCTATCAGAGGAAAAGGAAATCTTGACGGTCAGGAATTCTCGATCGGGTTTAATAACTCTCAAACCATCGGACAAACTCCCCAGCGATAAAATAATATCAGGGGTAAGGTGAGCACTGCCCTTTGAGCACTGCCCTTTGATAAGAGATGCGATCGCGATTTCCTTGTTTGTAAAGCATTATGCTAAAGTCGGTTCCATCACCCGCAACTCTTCAACTGTTGGCATTGCTTACTCTCATCCATTCTTTCTCTAGATTGTTCATCCTGTTTCTCCTTGTTCCCTCGAAGGATTGTAAAGCCTTCGAGGACTCTAACTACCCCCCCCACCAGGGGGTAGGAAAAGCGACCTTTTTGCCAAGTGGTTCTCGTTAGTAGCCCATCTGACTCACCTCCCAGCAAATTGCTTGCCTTGTGAGATTACCTTTTTCATGCGGCCCCCCAGCATGGTCACGGCAAACCTCCTCTGGGGTTTTCTTCACTCCCCTCGCCCATCCTTCTTCTTCAAAGATTCTTCTCAGGTAAATAAGCGTTGATACGGATTGTCCAACAACCATAGAGCGGGGGGGATTCTCCCAACCGGCGTCCTCGACCCAGATGGTGACTGAGAGGGCGTCCAACTGACCTGCAATCGTGGCAGGAGGCCTTACCGAGTAGTACTGTAGTCGACTCAGCTCCCGGCAAAGGATCTCGCGGTATTCGGGAAAAAAGATCGAATGGTCGCGACAAACCTCATCTGGGGTTTTCTTCACCCCCCTCGTCCATCCATGCCCCTCTAAAACCCTTCGCATTACCATAAGGAGAAGCAAACGATCCAGCCCTGAGGCAGCCACGACATCACCAAATATGGTCCCTGCTTCGCGGGTTCCTGGACCACAGTGTGGTATGCGTAACGCTGGGTCATCTGCTTCAAAAAACCGTCCACAGATCGGCACAGAGAATTTCTCAGCCAACCAACCGGCCTTCAGATTATCTTCAAACTGCTGCTGCAGCGTGGCAAGTACGGGCGCGGGGAAGCTAACAAACAAAGAAACGGCCAAAGCCAAAGCCTTCTGGCATATCTTACGCACTACAATCCCTCCTTTACTCACTCCTTGTTTTCCCTTCACTATCATCCGATCGCCAGTCGCGGAACTGCCAGTCGCGGAATTTAACCGACTTTAGCCTCGTTACCTGGCTCCCGCCTGGTAACGCGGGGGTTTTAACGGCGGGCCGACAGGGAAGAGAGGGAATTACCAATAGTATTATAAATTAGCAATTATCAATCTGCAGAGAGTCCTTTGGATGCTAACCATTCGCGACTATAAAGTCGTGATTGATAACGGGCCCCACTATCACAAAGTACAGTCACGATCGTATGACCCGGTCCCATCTGCTTTGCCAAGGCCACAGCAGCACCAACATTAATGCCCACGGAACCTCCCATAAATAGCCCATCTTTCCGCAGCAACTGATAAATTACCCGCACGCATTCAGGATCGTCAATCTGGATCGCATCATCGATCGGGACATCTTGCATATTCGTCGTCACGCGGGAATTACCAATTCCTTCAGTAATCGACCTGCCCTCTGCTTTCGGTTCCCCCGTCTTCACATAACTATACAGCCCACTGCCCATCGGGTCTGCCAAGACATTTTGAACTATAGCATTCTTTTCTTTCAAATACATCGCCACCCCTGCAAAGGTGCCACCCGTACCCGTTGAGGCGACCCAGGCATCAACTTTACCATCAGTTTGGGTCCAAATTTCCGGACCAGTAGTTTCATAATGAGCCCGTCGATTAGCTAAATTGTCAAACTGATTGGCCCAGATCGCATTTTCCATCTCAGCGGCGATTCTGCCAGACAGCTTGACATAATTGTTAGGGTCTTTGTATGGTACAGCCGAGACCGTTTGCACGTCGGCACCCAAGGTGCGCAAGGCATCTATCTTCTCTTGAGATTGGGTTTCCGGAATGATAATCTTGCACTTATAGCCTTTAGCATTGCAAATATGGGCTAAACCAATCCCCGTATTGCCAGCAGTGCCCTCAACTACCGTGCCACCGGGTTTAAGTAAGCCTTTTTCTTCAGCATCTTGAATAATGTAAAGTGCTGCCCGGTCCTTCACGGAACCGCCGGGATTGAGAAACTCAGCCTTTCCCAGGATTTCGCAACCCGTTTCGTCGCTGAAGCTGTTGATCCGGATTAAGGGCGTGTTGCCCACGGTGCCGACGAAGCCTGCTTTTATATCCATGTGTTCCCCAAATTCTCAATATCTCAGATATTGTATACCTTAAACTAGAGTACGATCGCGTTTCCAGTCTCCGGCTGGTTTCGAGAGGAAGAGGGTGAATTAAGAAACCCGGTTTTTCCAAAAAACCGGGTTTCTGGGCTACCGGTGCATATACCCGCCGCAAAAGTGAAACGAGGGTAAGATAACTGTTACTTATTCGGTTGAGGAGTCATCCGCAGGTAGGGCTTGACTTCGGTGTAACCTTTGGGGAATTTCTCCTTCAGGACTTCTGGGTCTTTCAGGGAGGGGACGATCACGCAGTCGCCGCCATCTTTCCAGTTGACCGGGGTAGCGACGCTGTGGTTGTCTGTCAACTGCAAGGAGTCGATCACTCGCAAGAGTTCGTCGAAGTTGCGTCCAGTACTGGCGGGGTAGGTGAGGGTGAGGCGGAGTTTCTTGTCCGAGTCGATGATGAAGACAGAACGCACTGTCAAGGTATTGCTGGCGTTGGGGTGGATCATGTCGTAGAGGTCCGAGACCTTCTTATCAGGATCCGCTAAGATAGGATAGTTGACGGTGGTCTTCTGGGTTTCGTCGATATCCCCGATCCAGCCTTTGTGGGACTCAACGCTATCGACGCTAAGGGCGATCGGCTTGATGTTACGCTTGTCAAATTCCGATTTGAGGCGGGCGACTTCCCCCAGTTCGGTGGTGCAAACAGGGGTATAGTCGGCGGGGTGGGAGAATAGGATCACCCAGCTATCGCCTGCCCAGGAGTAAAAGTCGATTTCACCTTCAGAGGACGCCTGGGTGAAGTTGGGGACTGTGTCGCCTAGTCTCAGTGTCATAATCTAGTTCCTGTAGTCTTCTACTAATTGTTTCCAACTTTACATTTTCCCACATACCCTGATGCTCCCACCTAATTTTAGATATTCTTAGGATTTGGATTGCATTTGCTGATAGACTGTATTAAGTTGAGTAATGTGTTATCTTCGCGCTTAAATAGGTTTGCCGATGTTTCAATTGTTATATTTTATACTACATGCCCTGGATCCGTTTCTGGTTCCGATTTGCTTTGTCTGTGCCTGGATGTTAGTGCTGATGGTAGCTTGGAGTCTCTGGAGGGCCGTGCGATCGGGGGTTGCGATTTTTCGCGCAGCGTGGGCCCAGATGATGCACCAGATCCCCTGTACTGGCTGTCAGTTTTTCACCAATGATTACCGGCTCAAATGTACGGTGCGGCCTCAAATTGCCAATACCGAGAGGGCGATCGCCTGTTCTGACTATTCTGCCAAACAGAATCCTTTCAGTCTATAGGGCGATCGCATTATCGAAAAAACTTCCATAAAGAACAAAATCTTTTGACCCCAGAATAGGTTTGTGACATCCTGTCGGACTCCTCCCTTTACCTTCTTTGCTGATTATAAGTAGGCGATCGCAATTCAACTCAACTATGTAAAATTTTGTTAAATTAGCTGAAAACCACTCCCAGAGAGAGGTTGAGCCCTGTTTACATTTCTTAACATAGGCTGGCTTATTTGCACCTACCTGCTTATCAAAATGCACTCGCAATCCAATATTCCTAATCTTTTTGGGAAAGCATCTCATATTTGCCAGTATACCATCACTCGCCGCATTAATGAGATGCACCCGTTTCTAGATTATAGATAGATCGCCCGATCTGGGTAGCCAAGTCAGGTCTGCCAACCTCGCACAGGGCCCGATCGCGAAGGCGGCAAGAGTCGCACAGTCCGCAGGGAAGTTCTTCGCCCTGATAGCAAGAGTATGTCTCCTGAATGGAAACCCCCAACTGCAAGGCGCGACGGACGATATCCGCTTTAGAATCTTTAACTAAGGGGGCGACCAATTTAGGGGCCTTGCCTTCCAGTCCCACTTGAGATGATAAATTAGCCAACTGACCGAAAGCTGCCAAATATTCCGGGCGACAGTCAGGATAGCCAGAATAGTCTACCGCATTAATGCCCAGATAGATAGCTGACGCCCCTTTGCTTCCGCCAGGGAAAGGGCGATCGCGATAAAGACGGTATTGCGTCCGGGCACATAGGTAATAGGAATTATCCCTGGTTTGACGCCATCAGTAGGTACGGAAACATTTCGGTCGGTGAGGGCCGAACCTCCCCACTGGGATAAATTAACATCTATGATATAATGTTCGGCAAGGTGCAACTCTTTGGCAATAGTTTGGGCAGCCTCTAGTTCCCGATCGTGCCGTTGGCCGTAACGAAAGGATAGGGCGATAGTTTCGTAGCCATCGGCAATAGCTTGGGCGGCGGTGGTAGAGGAGTCCAGTCCGCCAGACAGGAGGGCGATCGCCTTTTCGTTCATCTTATTTTACCTCCAAAAACTTGTGAGTTTGTAAACTCAAGCGCCATTGCGGGTGCTGCAAAATGTAAGCAAAAACCAGACTGGGACTAGAGAGAGTATTCCACTCAGGTTGCAGGTACTTCACCACAAAATTTTTCACCTTCAGGGCCTCTTGTTCTGCCCATTCTAGATCCTGGGGGTCGGCAACGACGACCTTCAGTTCGTCAGCATGAGGATAGACAGAGGGGTGAGGAGGCTGAAAAGTTTTAGGAGAAAGGGTTACCCAGTCAAAACTGCCGCTGAAAGGATGGGCCCCAGAAGTTTCTAAATGGACTCGCAGGTGAGACTTTCGCAGTGCATCAGTCAGGGGAGTAAGGTCATGCATCAAAGGTTCTCCCCCAGTAACGACCACAATAGCAGGAGTTGCAGCAGTAGCTTCTGCCACCAGATCTGAGACAGTCCGCTGGGGATGAAGCTTTGGGTTCCAAGACTCCTTGGTGTCGCACCAAGAACAATGGACATCGCAGCCCCCCAAGCGGATAAAAAAGGCGCTGACGCCAGTCCAGGCACCTTCTCCCTGGATGGAGTGAAAGGTTTCTACTACGAGGTAAGTGACTTGAGTCAATAGAGTCATGCTCAGAACTGGGGCTACAAGCGAACTGCCCCTTGACAGTGATAATTTCATATTCTATCATTCTTGTCAAGGGAGCGGACTTTGTGCTATCCTGACAAGGTAGTAATTTTCGTCATTATCGAGCGGTAGCAGTTTAATGAGTGATGAGTCAGTGGGCGATGGTGCCCTACCAAAAGATCGAAAAATAGCCCATGAACTAGCTGTTTCCCAGCAGCAAGCAACGGAGTGAGCAGGAGACTTACAGCAATTTGAAGCCCAGTATCAAATGTCATCATCTGATTTTGAACGGCGCTTCCGGGCAGGAGAATTAAGGGATGATGTTGATTTTGTCGAGTGGAATGCCTTTTATCAAATGTGGTGTTCCGTGCAAAAACGCCTGAATATTCTGGGAACTGCGCTCGACTGATGCTGTCAGAGCAGTATAATAAAAGTCAAGGCTAAATCGATCAGCCGTTCGATCGCGAATCCATGATACAACAAAAACTCATGAGAGAATCTTCATCCAGGCCAGTAACCAGAATCAAACTGGAAACAGCCAGCAGTAACTTTGAGAAAATTTACGACGAAACAATCTCGACGCGGGAACCAATAGTTATTACTCGTGAAGGGTATGAGACGATATCTGTAATCCCTACAGCAGAACTCAACAGCCTGATGGAGACAGCCTATTTGTTCGGATCTGGTGAAAATGCAGCACGTCTCCTAGATGCTTTGCAACGGGCAAAAGCACGAACGAATAAACCTCGAACCATAGAAGATTTGCGTCAGGAGTTTGGACTTGATAAAGAGGAAAAAGAAGAAAAAGTCTCAGCATGACAGTGAAAAATCAGAACTGGTAGCAAAATCTGAATCCTCTCAAGCAGAGAATTCAGAACGCGAACTTTTTTTGACAAGAAATTTCTGGAAGACCTCACTTACTGGGTGGAGACAAATAGAAAAATTGCACTCCGTCTATTATCTTTGGTTGAAGAGATTAGGCGCAATCCCTTTGAAGGGACGGGAAAACCAGAACCATTGAAGTATCGGGATGCAAATGTATGGTCACGCCGCTTAACGGAAACAGACCGTATTGTTTACATGGTAAGTGATGACCGAATTGATTTTTTGCCAGGTCGGTATCACTATGCCGATCGCTGATTAATTTAATGGGCGATCGCCTTTGCCGGAACTACGGAAATAGGGGCGATCGCCTGACATTCACTCTTCTGACAGAGTCAACACTCCTGCTTTCCTATCAACCACTAAGCGTCGATTTTCCAGCCAGGGTAAACCCAGCAAAATACCCTGAATTTCACTCCCACCTAAGACAGGAACAGTCAACTCTTGACCGGCAAAAACAACTGTTCCTTCATAGCGATAAAACCTCGCGTCACCCCTTGCTGTCTGCATATCTTGTTCATCGATATATGGCCATTCCAGACTCTCTACATCTTGGATATCCATTGCTATCCAGTCTGTAAAACCGGTGTCTAGCAACCCATTGACTGTAACGACCGATCCATCAGCAGCTATTAACTCAATCTCAAAATACAGTTCGCCCTTTTCACCAAAATATCCTTGAATCATATTCTACCAACACACCCCGTTTCATTTAGGCGTTTTGCGAGAATTCTGGCATTTGGGTGCCGTTCGCGGGCTTTTTGTAAGCTGACCTCTTGATCGGGATCGATAAAATAATCTCCACTGTCTGGTTCGATATGAATGAACCAGTCGTAATGTTCTTTGACTAATTCCGGGTAGACTCGCCAAAATATTTCTCGGCAACGTCGGGCAAATTCTTCATCGGCGGCATTGCGTTTTTCTATCTCCTCTTGAGAAAGGCGAGGCCGATCGGGAAACAATGGCATACCTCTTGGCACCCGTCGGCGAGTTTTCGGCGTCATCTTTACAACTCCCTTCTTCATTCTTTCACCTTAGCTTAGCATCTTCTGGGCTGCGATCGCCATCTGCTGCCCAAATTTCCTTGAATCATATTCTACCACAAGTCCCCGTTTCATTCAAACGCATTTCCAGAATATCTGCTGTGGGATGCTTCTCACGGGCTTTTTGAAATGCTACTTTTGGATCTCGAGCGATGAAATAGTCTCCACTGTCTGGTTCAATCATGATAGCCCAGTCATAATGATCCTTGATTAATTCTGGGGAAACTCGGTCGAAAATCTCCCGGCAACGCTTGCCAAATGCGGCCAGGCGTTTTTCTATCTCCTCTTGAGAAAGGCGGGGGCGATCGGGAAACAATGGCATACCTCTTGGCACCCGCGAGTTTTCTGAATCATTTTCACAACTCCCTTCTTCATTTTTTTACCTTAGCAATTCCGTTTGTAGTAAGCGCTTTAGCGCTGCCGTGGTGGGCGTCGCCCACCCGACAAGGAACCATTAACAATCTTCAATAGATCTGCTCTAAGCGACGAAAATCTCTTTCCATTTCCTCCCACAGAGAACGGTTATGGGGTCGGTTTTCAGAGCCTTTTTCAGATAAGCTCTCGCCTTATTCACCTGCTTTTCATCGATCAGATGACTCCCCCAACGTTGATAGACGATCGCCTGCCACTGACGCACCTCCCGATCGTGAGGGAATCGCCCGGCCAGTGCTTCAACAAGAGCGATCGCCCGTGGGAAGCGCTGCGCAATCAGCAATTCTTGCAACTGTTTATAGGAACTATCTTTCAGCTTCTGGTCAGCTTCTGACAGCGGTTTTACATATTGATCTTTTTCATTTTTTGAACTCTTGGTCTTTACCTTCACCTTTGTCTTAGGTGGCTCCTGTTTTCTCTCACTTCCCTGAGGCGCTTTAAGTATCTGACGATACAACAGGAGAAACTTGTAAGCCTCAGTCAATTGAATAAACTTCTGGGAGGCAAGCTTATCGGTAGAATTGACATCAGGATGATACTGGCGAGCCAACCGGCGGTAGGAGGACTTAATCTCCGCCAAAGACGCCCCAGGTCTTAACCCCAACAGTCTATAGCACTCAGCAATATCCATAATCAAAAATGGCAGAATTTTTTCAATTCTGCCATCATGTAAGCTATATTAACAAATGGGAAACAGCAATCATTACCTTGCTGCATCCCGGTCTTGGATTACCCGGTCAATCAGACCGTACTCCTTGGCCTCTTCAGCAGACATGAAATAATCGCGATCGGTATCTTTTTGAATTTTTTCGATTGCTTGACCCGTGTGCTTGGCTAAAATCTCGTTCAGCTGCTCGCGAGTTCGGAGAATCTGCTTCGCTTCAATCTGGATATCAGTCGCTTGTCGGCGTCCAATCCCCCCGAGGGGTTGATGGATCATAATCCGCGAGTTAGGCAATGCCAACCGCTTGCCTTTGCTTCCCGCTGCTAACAGGAAAGCACCCATACTAGCAGCGAGACCGACACAAATAGTTACCACCTCACACTTGATATGCTGCATGGTATCGTAAATCGCCATGCCCGCAGTCACCGAGCCACCTGGAGAGTTGATGTAGATATAAATCGGTTTGCTCGGATCGTCAGAGTCCAGGTAGAGCATCACTGCCACAATTGAATTAGCCAGGGAATCTGTAACTTCCCGACCGAGAAAGATAATCCGCTCCTGATAGAGACGATCGTAAATACTAATCCACCGCTCGTAGGGACTACCAGGCAGGCGGTAAGGAACACTGGGAACACCGATAGGCATAGGACAACTCTACTCTTTGTCAAAATTTAATTGATAAGAAACTAAGTCAAGGCAGGTACGGGTTGAGGCAGTTCTTTGGTACTTTCCAAGACCTTGTCTATCAGACCATATTCTTTTGCCTCTTCGGGGGTCAGATAGAACATCCGGTCCATATCCTGGGCAATCTTCTCTACTGGTTGACCCGTATTTTGGGAGAAGATGTTCAGCATGGTTGCTTTATTGTCTAGAACTTCCTTGGCCCGGATTTGAATATCCGTAGCTTGACCCTGAGTTCCCGTCCTCGGCTGGTTGAGGACAATTGTAGCATGGCCCAGACTGGCTCTGGACCCCTTGGTGCCCGCTGAGAGAATCATCGCCGCTGTCCCCATCGCTTGACCGATGCAGATCGTATTTACAGGGGGCTTGATGTACTTCAGGGTATCGCAGATGGCAAAGGCTTCAGTTTCAAACCCGATCGCCTCTCCACCATACCAAGAGGTGCCTGTCGAGTTGATGTAAAAGTAGATCGGCTTCTCTGGGTTATCAAATTCTAGGTAAAGCAATTGAGCGACGATCAGTTCTGTTACGTCTATGCCGACTCTCTGCTTAACCTCGTCGTCGGAAAATAAGGGCAAACCCAGATAGACAATGCGTTCCTTGAGCAACAAGGAGGCTAAGTCTGGGGGTGGTGTCCGATAATATGCATCTCCGTAGTATGCAGATTGAGCAGCCCGAATCGGTGAGTTCATTTTGCGTTACTGCCTAAACTACTGTCGTTTTACTTATGGTAGCGTGGGACTGCCTACTATTGGAGATTGCCTTCGATATCTCCTGCGGTGCTCTCGATCGCGCAGCGCGGCGCCAGCCGTGGACGGCACGGCACCCAGGAGACATCGATGGCGGATTGCCGACTACCGGTACTGTATGCGGACTTCGTTTCCAGAGATGCCCACCCATGTCGTGTCGCTCCCGCGCACGACATGGGTGGGCACTCTCGGAAACGAAGCGATGACCGGTGAGTCCGGAACAATACAACTAATAACTGACAACAAACGGACAGGCGGGACTTGTCCTACAGGCTGCGTGTCACTGACAACTGATGGCTTATGCTAGTGATAGTCAGGTTTGCAGTTCGCAGTTGTCGCGGTGCGGTTGGCTATTGTGTTACCATATTATGGAAAATCGGGAGTTTCGTGTTATGAGAGTTGGTCTAAAAGCTGCCTTGAGTGATGCCAATGTTGATGAGCGATCGCCGAATAATCAGCGTCAACTGGCGATTTCCGTAGAAGCGATCGCCTCTACTGATTTATCCGGGTCTAGGTCTGTGCCCCTGAATTTGTGCCTCATTCTGGACCACAGCGGTTCCATGGGTGGGCGTCCTCTGAAAACGGTTAAACAGGCAGCCCAGCAGCTTGTAGACCGGCTAAACCCAGACAATCGCCTCTCGGTAGTTGTCTTCGATCAGAGGGCGAAAGTAATAGTCCCCAATGGCGCGATCTCCGACCCGCGCAGCATCAAGCGTCAGATCGACAAGCTGCACGCGGATGGGGGAACTGCCATTAACGAGGGGTTGCGGTTGGGAATTGAAGAACTGGGAAAAGGTAAAAAAGATACAGTCTCCCAAGCATTTTTACTAACTGACGGCGAAAACGAGCATGGGTCTAATGATAAATGCCTCAAATTTGCCAAGTTAGCAACGGAGTATAATTTAACCTTAAATACTCTGGGATTTGGGGCCCACTGGAACCAGGATATTTTAGAAGCCATTGCCGATGCTGGAGGCGGTACAATGGCTTATATCGAACGCCCCGAACAGGCAGTAGATGAATTTGGACGCCTGTTCGATCGCATTCAGTCGGTGGGGTTAACCAATGCCTACCTGCGCCTATCTCTGATGCCCAAGGTGCGTCTAGCGGAACTCAAACCTATTGCCCAGGTGTCCCCGGACGCGATCGAACTGCCAGTAAAATCGGAAGGGGATTTGTTCTTGGTGCGGTTGGGAGACTTAATGACAGGTGACCCGCGGGTGGTACTGGCAAATCTTTACATCTCTCAGTTGCCCCTGGGAAGTCAGACGATCGCCCAAGTGCAAATACAATACGATGACCCCGCTGTCGGTCAAGAGGGTTTGCGATTGCGCTGCGCGCACGCTACGCGATCGGAAACTCTCAGAGTTGAGGCCAATGTGGTCAGCGCTTACAAACCATCTATCAACCCAGAGGTGCAACCCCATCTACTAGCTTTGGCTAAATATCGGCAAACTAAGCTAGCGGAAACTAGACTGCAACAGGGCGATCGATCGGGGGCTGCCACCCTGCTGCAAACTGCCGCCAAAACCGCCTTGCAAATGGGTGACAAAGGCGCTGCTACAGTCCTGCAAGAGAATGCCACCCGCTTGCAATCAGGAGAAGAACTCTCCGATGAGGACAAAAAGAAAACCCGCATTGTCTCTAAGACGATTTTGCAGTAGTTTTTCCAGGCTAGTCAATTAAGAATAAGAAACCAGGTTTTTACCGAACACCTGGTCTTGGCTTCTGGGCTACTCCAGCAAGTAACGATCGCGCTTACGATAATTTCTCTCTTCCCTAATCTTATAGCGCTTTCGCGCCTGGGAATCACTAAAGTGATTACTACAAACAGGTAAATACGAAGTGCGATTGCTGACTCTTCGCTATAGTCTAGTATCTCTTTAAACTTCCGCGATTGCAATTAAAAGGACGAGGTGTAACTATCCTGTAAAGGGTGCTTTCGATTTATTTTAAATTTGTAAGGTGGCCATGGCTGGCGCCACGCTGCGCGATCGGCCACCTACTGTTTTAGGCGATCGCCTCTGCATGGGGACGGGCAAAGACCATCCGACCAGCAGAAGTTTGCAGGGCCCCAGTCACAACTACTCGGACTTCGGCACCAATATGCTTCCCTGCTTCTTCCACCACCACCATCGTACCATCATCCAGATAACCAACCCCTTGCTGGGGTTCTCTCCCTTGCTTGACAATTTTCAAATTGATGTAGTCTCCCGGGAGATAGGCCGGACGAATTGCTTGCGCCAAGTCGTTAACATTTAATACGGGCACCTTTTGCAAGCTGGCAACTTTGTTTAAGTTGTAGTCATTGGTCAACAGGGTGGCGTTGATTTCTTGGGCTAAATGCACTAACTTGGCATCCACTGTGTGAATCTCTTCATAGTCAGCGGGGTGGATAACCACCCTTTCTGGGTAAGCTTCTTTCAGTCGGTTCAGGATATCCAAACCTCGCCGTCCCCGGATCCGTTTTCGATCGTTGGCAGCATCTGCTATTATTTGCAACTCTTGTAAGACGAAATGAGGCACCAGAATTTGACCTTCGATAAATCCAGTGGCGAATAGTTCCTCAATGCGACCGTCGATAATGCAACTGGTATCCAGAATCTTGCTAGTTGCTGGCCTCATCGTGCCTTCTACTAGCAACATGGTTTCCAAGCTGTGGGGATTAATCAGTCTCAGAAAGGCGCGACCGTGGGTATCTGCCAGTCCTATGCCGGAGACGGCAAAAATGATACTGACTAAGACTGCTGCCAAGGGCTTAATGAAACTAAATTCCTTGGGAATTGGCAACAGGAAAATCGGTGCTAGCATTAAGTTTGCTACTAATAGCCCCATCACTAGGCCAGTAGTACGGGTCAGCAGCACTTCTACTGGCATCTGCCGGACTTGGTTTTCTAGGCGGCGGTAGGAGGTTTGGGCCAGTAATCCTACGGCGCCGCTAATTATGGCACTAAAACCAGCAGTTACCGATCGCAAGCCTTCTTGATTGCTGACTTGCTCTAGTGTATAGTGGGGTAGCAACTCAATCCCGTAGAAACCGATACCCACTCCTGCGAGGATGAATGAAATAATAATGATTGCATCAAGCATAGTTATATACCTTGAGTTGGGTTTTCCTAAATTTGGCGGGAAATTCTCAGACGGCTGACAGGCTTGACCTCTATTATATCCCTCAGAGGAACTATTGCTAGTTGATTCCCCACTTACTTATAAGGAAAATATATATAGGATGGTTCTGCCTAGTCGGAGCAAAAATTTAATGAATTTTTTGTAATTTACCCTTGCCTTCTGTGCCCAAAGATCCTTCTGCTGCCCTTGGCATCTTTCGCGTTTGGGCCGACAAAGAGTGATTATCTTAATTTTTGACAGGGGTAGTGGTGAGCATCACAAATAGTTGATAATTTTATAATGATTGTATTCTGAAGTTGTAAGTCAGCAGGGCCCTCAAGAACCACTCCGCAGGCTCTCAGTGAATACTCCCAAACATAATAGATTCTGCCATGCCTCGATCTGCTTATCTGCATATTCCTTTCTGCCGCCGTCGGTGCTATTATTGTGATTTCCCGGTATCAGTGGTGGGCGATCGGCCGGGCTCTTGGGGAGAGGACTCGGGTACGATAAATCAATATATTCGGCAGATGTGTGAGGAAATAAAAGCTACGTCGGTGCGATGTGCGAGGAGTAGTGCGATTAGCGCTCCCCGAGTACATCGCTCGGCACAGCCCTGTCAACGGTTTTCTTGGGCGGGGGGACGCCGTCTTTGTTGTCGGTAGGGCAGTTGGCAGAAATTTTGCACGTGCTCGATCGCCATTTGGGCATTGCTGCTGGTGCGGAAATTTCTATGGAAATGGACCCTGGCACTTTCGATCGGGTACAGCTGCAAGGTTATCACTCGGCGGGGGTAAATCGTGTCAGTCTGGGGGTGCAGGCATTTCAAGCAGAACTGCTGCACTCAAGCGGGCGATCGCACTCTGTAACGGACATTTTCGCCGCTGTGGACTGTCTCGGACAAGTGGGGGTAGAGAACTTCAGTCTGGACTTAATATCGGGTTTGCCCCACCAGACGATCGCTCAATGGCAGGAGTCTCTGGAAAAAGCTGTGGCGATCGGGCCTACTCACATCTCGACTTACGACTTGGTGGTGGAGCCAGTTACGGCATTTGGCCGCTGGTACTCCCCGGGAGTAGCACCCCTGCCCCCAGAGGAGACGACTGCCCAAATGTATCGCCTCGCCCAGCAAGTGCTGACGGACGCTGGTTACCAGCATTATGAGATTTCTAACTACGCCAAGCCCCGGTTATCAATGTCGTCACAATCGGGTTTACTGGGAAAATCGTCCTTACTATGGCTTTGGCATGGGGGCGGCAAGTTATGTTAACCGGGTCCGCTTTACTCGACCTCGCAGGCGATCTGAATATTATCAATGGATCGCAACCGGATGTGTAATTGATGATGCGCCAGTATCAGACCAAGATTTATTACTGGAAACTCTAATGCTGGGGTTGCGCTTGGCAGAAGGTTTAAGTCTGGAGAGTCTGCGTCAGAGATTTGGGGAAGCAACCTTGGCACGAATGGAGACTTGCTTGAAACCCTATGTTCGGAAAGGGTGGGTGGAAGTTGTCCGGCAAGGATATCTGCGGTTGAGTTCGCCAGAAGGGTTTTTGTTCTCTAATACCGTGCTAGCGGACTTATTTAACCTAACTTGCGACCTAGTTAAAAAAATCTGAATTACCCACTTAGACTTTACAGATATTTTGAGGGTTTTATATGTAGCGGGTTAGCTATTTAGAAGTTATAATGTACTAAAATAACAGTTAATTATCGGACCCAACCCCCAACCGCGCCCTCCCAGGCGGAGCCCGGGAAGGAGAGGAATAAGGCCTTACATCATGCCGAAAGATTGCATGTGCTCATTAATTGCCGAAGCCGTAGTACGAGTGGCATCCTCGCTTACTGCACCCGAGATCAAAGCCTGATCTTCAAACCCGAGAGCATGGCGCATGAATAAAATGCCATCAGTTAACGCCCCTGCCGTGCCATTGCCATCTACATCTAACATAGTGTCCCCCATTTCGTCCAAGTAGGTAACAATTTCTGATGTATCGCGAGTGGCACCTTCACCTACAACACCTTCAGTCAAAGTCTCTCCCTGAACCCGAAGAGATAACGTATGGCCACAAGGCCGTCAGTTAATGCATCTATAACTCCATTCCCATCAATGTCCAGTGCAGGTGATGGAGCAGGTGATGGAGCGGGGGAGGTTAATGCAATGGAACTGGGGACAAAGTTGCTATTCGCAGGCAGGTCATCTGAGTTGGCACCAAAGTTGATCTGCGTCCCTGAAAACCCTGGTAGCGCTGTGAAGTTGGCTGTGTAAAGGGTAGGATTAGGATTGTTGGGCCAATTTCCGTTAGCATCTACCCAAGCTTGCAGGATGTATTTGTCTGTGCTGGGGTCGCCGTCCAAACCCCCGTTGGTAATCGGATCGTCCAAGACTGCACTTATAGGTTGTGCGCCCAAAGGAAAATGCTCGGTCAGACCAGTGACTGGATCAAATGCTACTTGAGAACTGTCCCAATGCATTTGAAAGACTATTCCTGTGGTGGGAGTTTCCGCAGGTTCAGTAGAGTAGTTGACATCAAAGCTGACACTTGTGTTTGGTTCTACTGCTTTGGTTGGTTCTGAAGGGGTGACTTTCAGTTGAGTGACTTCTTCTGTAGTTGCCTTCTGAACTTGAATTACATAGACATTAGTACCGTCACTGGTCGTCAAATCATTGTTGCCGTCGCCGTTGATGTCGATATTGTCCCGGAACAAACCTGTAGCCCACACATTACCATTGCTGTCGGCGGCTATGACCTGGCTGTTGCCAAAAAAACTGTTGTCATTCTCGCTGCTGCCGATATTTAAGGCCTGAACCAAATCCCCATTGCTGGAGAACTTGGCTACATAGTGATCACTTTTGCCATTACTGGTCAAATCATCTTCTCCGTCTTTGTCGATGTCGATGGTGTCCACGAAAAGTCCTGTAACCCACAGATGATCATTGCTATCGATGGCTATGGCTTCGCCATGCTCGGCTTCGGCATGCTCACCGATCTTTAAGGCTTTGACGAAATCACCATTGCTCGAGAACTTGGCTACATATTCATCAATGGGAAAAGGATAATCTTTTGAGCCATCGGTCAAATCATTGGTGCCGTCTCCGTCGATGTCGATGTTGCCCTGAAACTGTCCTTTAACCCACACATCACCCTTGCTGTCGGTGGCTATGTCAAGGCTGTAGTCGCGATCGCTACCGCCGATATTTTTGGCAAAGAGCAAAGCCCCCTCAGAGTCGAACTTGGCTACATAGCCATCTTGTGAGCCATTATTACTGATCAAATCATCTTTTCCGTCTTCGTCGATGTCGATGCTGCCGGAGAAAGAGCCTGTAGTCCACACATGATCATCCTTGTCGATGGCTATGCCATGACCAACGTCATCACCGCTACCGCCGATCTGGAAGACGTTGACCAAATCCCCCTCTGAGTCGAACTTGGCGAAATAGCTATCTCGATCATTTCCAGGACGGCCCTTATGGGTCAAATCATCTTCTCCGTCTTTGTCGATGTCGAGGTGGTGCCAGAAACTTCCTTTAATCCACACATTATCTTTGCTGTCGATGGCTATGATCTTGCCCGATCCAAGATGCTCCGCGTCGATCTCTAAGGCCTGAACAAAGTCTCCCTCCGAGTCGAACTGGGCTAAATAGTTACTCCCGCTGCTACGGGTCAAATCATTGGTGCCGTCTCCGTCGATGTCGATGCTGCCTACGAAACCTCCTATAGCCCACGCATTACCATTGCTGTCAGTGGCTATGCCTCTGCCAAGGCCTCTGTTGTCATCACTACTGCCGAAATCATAGGCCCTCACCAAATTCCCTTCAGAGTCGAACTTGGCTACATAGGCATCTTCATAGCCATTAGTGGTTAAATCATCTTCTCCGTCTCCGTCGATGTCGATGCTGCCCCGGAACCGTCCTGTAACCCAGACATCACCATTGCGATCGATGGCTATGTCCTTGACTTCCTCCCCCATATCGCCGCCGATCTGGAAGGCAACCTGATCCATTACTGTTGATTCCATCTTTTTGAACCTCCTCTTTGGTGAACTCTTCTACCTCTCCCAATCCCCACCCCCCCCAACCTGTTACTATCCTCCCTCGGTTTCCGCTTTATCCGGATTATATGAGAGGATTTCCTTGGACGTTGAAGTCATTTATATCGTTCAGCCCGGGTGGTACTGGACCTTCCAGAGAATTGTTTTGCAACCACAGTTTTGTTAGGTTGCTCAGGTTCCCTAGCGAGGAAGGTATTGTCCCCGTTAGATTGTTATGGTCCAGGTAAATGTTTTGCAGCTCGGTGGCGTTCCCTAATTCCGGTGGGATGCTGCCACTCAGGGAATTGTTCCCCGCCCATAATTCTTGTAGGTTGCTCAGTTTCCCCAATTCAGGGGGTATCGAACCACTCAGAGAATTTACATTCAGTTTCAACCACGTTAAATTACGTAGGTTCCCCAATTCAGGGGGAATGTTGCCTGTTAGGGAATTGTGATCCAACCACAGGTGTGTCAGGTTGTCTAGGTCCCCTAATTCAGGGGGAATGTTACCACTCAGGCCGCTGCGGTCCAGTTCTATTTTCTGCAAGGCAGTGAGCTTGCCTAACTCAGAAGGGAGCGCACGGCTCACCCCGGCTGTGAGTTCCGTCACCCGGGATTTCTCGGCTGTCACCCCACCCAACCTGTTAACCCTTATAGCAAAGGGGACGGAACCATGACGCGCATCACTGACGGGCATGTGGTCGGGGTCGTCGAGATTCCAATGGCGATTATTGGGATCGATATCCTTCAGGACTCCATAGTCGCTGGCATTAATGAGGTAAAGCCCAGAACTAGAGCTCTTAAAGGACACCGAGATATTGAATTTGTCCGTTACAGAGTTTCCTGCATCATCTGATGCAGTTACGGTTACAGCAAAATTGCTATCATCAGCAGGAACATCAGGATTAATAACAGCAGTATGCCTAGCAGGGGCGCCACTAATCACCCCAGTAATGGGGTCAAAGGTTAACCCGTCTGGCAAACCGCTGACGCTGTAGCTGGTAATGTTACCGCCGATTTTGCTGAAGTGACCGTTGACATCTATGCTGATGCTGTGATCCTGGGTGGAATTCTCATCGTATTCTACAACAGCATCCACGTCTTCAATTGGAACTCTCACATCAAGTGGATTCTCTAACCGTTTGGTTGCCGATAAAGCCTCGACACTTGCGGGGATATCGCCGGTTAGGTGGTTATCCTGGAGCCACAGGTTCCGCAAGTTGGTGAGGTTGCCGAGCTCGGGCGGGATGCTGCCGGTGAGCTCATTATCCCACAGAAAGAGATTTTGCAAACTAGTAAGGTTGCCCAACCAGGAGGGGATGGTCCCGGTCAGGTTGTTCTTGGATAACCCGAGGGTTTGCAAGTTGGTAAGCGCACTCAATTCGGTCGGGATTGGACCGGTCAATTTATTGTTGTGCAGTCGCAACTTCGTCAAACTGCTCAATCCACTCAACTCGGATGGTATAGTACCACTGAGAGAGTTGTTGATCAAGTTAAGGTGTTGTAAGGCGGTGAGTCCACCCAGTTCAGGGGGGATGGTGCCGGTGAGATTGTTTTTGTTGAGCTTGAGCACTCGCAACTCACTGAGATTCCCTAACTCAGGGGGTATGGTGCCTCTTAGGTTGGTTTTGCCTAGATCGATTTCCGTCACCCGCGTTCCTTCAACCGTGACCCCATGCCAGTTGGCAACAACACTAGCATCTGGGGGGGTGTCGCTGGCAACGTTCCACTTTTTCTCCTCGTTTAGCTCCTCGTCCCGCTCCTCGTCCCGCCAATGAGATCCGCCGGTCCCGTTAAACAGGGCCCGCATGCCTGCATAGTCGGTGGCATTTATCTCTGCCATTGGGTTTTTCCTCGTCTTTTGGAACTGAATACAGCCTAGCCAACCCGGTTGAGTTTTGTCAAGGGTTTTGAGAAATTTTTTTTCTTAGAGATGAAAATGCTGAAACCCATGTATATCAATAGTTTCGGCTCGGGAAAAAAATGTTTTTGTTCTGTTTCGTACAGCTGCTTCTCTTCTATCATCTGCCGGTGGCGTTGCCGGTTCAAATCCGGGTATTCATCGCCAGCTGCGAGGTGATTGCGAGCAGTCTGCGAGGTGATTGCGAGCAAGCTGCCTGGCCATGACCGATTTAACCGTTCATTGTACTATTACCTACTTCTGGGCTGGCTAAACAGCAAATTAGTTAACTTCGCTACAATTTTTAACATTTGCGGCGCGCAAATGCCAATTTTTTTGTAATGAATTATACAAAATATCGGCACGACTATCCCTAGGATGAGGCAGGTAGACGGGAGCGGCCAACGGGCGTGGGTTTGGTGGTTGTCAGCCCACCGACTTCCATCCCACATGCACCAGATCGGATTATCATGATCTCGGAGAGTAAATAAGGAGTGAAGCATGCCAGAGACGGCGCAAGAAGTCTTGAAGATGATTCAAGACCAAGACATCAAGATTATCGACCTGAAATTTATCGACATGCCAGGGATCTGGCAGCACTGCTCGTTTTATCGGGATCTCATTGACGAGGAGGCATTCACTGACGGGGTAGCCTTCGATGGTTCTAGCATTCGGGGTTGGAAAGCGATTAACGAATCTGATATGATGATGGTGCCAGACCCGAAAACAGCTTGGATCGACCCCTTCATGGAAGAGCCGACTCTAAGCATGATCTGTAGCATCAAAGAACCCAGAAGCGGTGAATGGTACAGCCGCGACCCCCGCACTATTGCCCAGAAGGCGATCGACTACCTAGCTTCCACTGGTATTGGTGATATGGCCTTCTTTGGTCCGGAGGCAGAGTTCTTTGTGTTTGAAGATGTCCGCTTTGACCAGACGGAGAACAAAGGGTACTACTATGTAGACTCGGTAGAGGGACGGTGGAATTCTGGGAAGGAGGAACCGGGTGGCAACTTGGCTTACAAGCCCCGCTACAAAGAAGGTTACTTCCCAGTGTCGCCGACAGATACTCTGCAAGACATGCGGACGGAGATGCTGCTGACGATGGGACAATGTGGGGTCCCGATCGAAAAGCACCACCACGAGGTAGCTACTGGCGGGCAGAATGAATTGGGTATTCGCTTTGCGCCTTTGGTGCAGTCTGCTGACAACTTGATGATCTACAAATATGCGATCAAGAATGTTGCCAAGCGCCACGGCAAGACCGTTACCTTCATGCCCAAGCCCCTGTTCAACGACAATGGTTCGGGGATGCACACCCACCAGTCCATCTGGAAGGATGGTCAACCTCTATTTTACGGCGATGGCTATGCCAATCTGTCTCAGTTAGCATTGCACTATATTGGCGGTCTGCTCAAGCACGCACCAGCATTGCTGGCTCTCACCAATCCTACTACTAATTCTTACAAGCGGTTGGTGCCTGGGTTTGAAGCTCCTGTGAACTTGGCATACTCCCAAGGAAACCGTTCCGCTTCCATCCGCATTCCCCTCACTGGTAGTAACCCGAAGGCGAAGCGGTTAGAGTTCCGCTGTCCTGATGCTACTTGTAATCCCTATCTGGCATTTGCGGCTATGCTATGTGCTGGTTTAGATGGCATCAAGAACCAGATCGACCCCGGTGAATCCCTGGATGTGGATATCTATGACCTCTCTCCAGAGGAGTTGGCGAAGGTGCCTTCGACTCCCGGTTCTCTGTTAGATGCGCTGAAATCACTGGAAGCGGATCAGGAGTTTCTGACCGCTGGTGGCGTGTTTACAGAAGACTTCGTCGGCAACTGGATTGAGTACAAACTGGATAACGAAGTGAACCCGATGCGGCTACGTCCCCATCCCTACGAGTTTGCTCTATACTACGATGTATAGCTTTTGTCAAGTAGTTTGATAACAGATAGCAGCCACCTGGAGGGGTGGCTGTTTTGCTTTGGGATCTTCATGGGCGGTTTTTCGTTACAATTATTTACAGTAGTGAAAGATTATTCATATCCCGCCAACTATGTCGGACACTTTCACCAAACTGGCCTATGAAACGGTTCAGCAGAGCCAAAGTTATTTTGCCCTAGCTCATAAAACCATTGGTTCGCGAGAGTTTTCGCCAGAGATTGAGACAGAAGGCTATCCGGGCTACTACCTGCAAAACTTCCATTACCAGACTGATGGCTATTTAAGCGAGATGTCAGCTAATTTGTATGACTTGCAGGTGGAACTTCTGTTTAATGGTACAGCGGATGCGATGCGCCAGCGGATTTTGGCTCCCCTGAAGCAAGGACTGACAGGGTTTAGCGGCATTTCCCCCAGGCAAATTCGGGTACTGGATGTGGCTTGTGGTACTGGCAGAACTCTAAAATTCCTGCGGGGAACTTTGCCTTTGGCAAGTCTGTATGGTATGGATCTGTCGCCTGCTTACTTGCGGAAGGCAAATCAATTGTTATCGGAAATTCCCGGGGAATTACCTCAACTTTTACAGGGAAATGCAGAGGAGTTGCCCTATCTGGATAATTACTTCCATGCAGTCACTAGCGTTTTTCTGTTCCACGAACTGCCAGCTTTGGTGCGTCAGCGGGTAATCAATGAATGCTTTCGGGTGACTCAACCGGGGGGACTGTTGATTATCTGCGATTCAATTCAACTGTCTGATGCGCCTGAGTTTAAGGTGATGATGGAAAACTTTCCCGCCATTTTCCACGAACCCTACTACAAAAACTATATTAGTGATGATTTGGTAGGACGCTTAGAGTCGGCAGGCTTCACTAATATTGAGTCTCAGGTATATTTCATGAGCAAGTATTTGATTGCTCGTAAGCTGGCATGATGGAACCTTACCCTCATTCCCGGTGGCGTTTCATTCCCCTGGTGCGATCGTCTGGGCGGATCCAGATGGCGATCGACCGTTGGTTATTGGAGCAGCACAGGCTGGGTTTACATCCTCCCACGCTGAGGTTTTATACTTGGGAGTCAGCGACAATTTCTCTGGGTTATCATCAACGCCAATGGCCGGAATTTTGGAATCATCTGACTTGGCAAGGTGTCCCGGTGGAGTTGGTGAGACGCCCGAGTGGAGGCCGGGCGGTGCTGCATCAGGGAGATATAACTTATGCTGTAGTAACTTCGGGACTTCCTCCCAGACGCCGGGAAGCCTACGAAAAGATTTGTGAGTTTTTGATTGCAGGTTGGCGATCGCTCGGTTTAGAATTACATTACGGTACTGCTGGGCGGGGCTACATCCACAACCCCAGTTGCTTTGCTACGGCTACAGAGGCCGATCTTGTTTCTGCATGTGGCGGTAAGTTTATTGGTAGCGCCCAACTGCGACGGGGGAAAGCTATTTTACAACATGGTTCCATGCCCTTAGAACCCGATCGGGGTTTGTTTGCTCGGGTATTCGAGACTGAGGCCCCTGCTTCCGTGCAGCTACCGACTGGCGATGCTGCTGCGCAGCTGCTACGCGATCGGGGGGATGCCTTAATTAAAATTGTAGTGGAAGCTTTAACTGATGCTGCTAGTCGTTGTTTCGGAGTCGAGTTTGTGAGACAACCTTTATCAGAGTCCGAGTGGCAGGCTATTAGGCAGATGTCTTGTCAATTGCTTAAGTAGGAGTAGTTGTCCGATCGCTAAATAATTAGGAAAAATGCCTAGTTTTTACATATTGCGCGACCACCGGATTGAGAGTAAAAACAGTGGTTTTTTCTTGCTCTTGCGGAGCTAATAAAAATCGCCTGACCAGAGATTTCATCGCATTGATTAAGTCGGAAGGAGATAATTTTATTTTGTTTAACATTTGCGATAAGGCAACTGCTTCTTTTTCCTTGGCAAGCTGAACGATAACCGCAACTTCTTCCTCACTTAAACACTGCAATTGTTGCTCTAAGCGCCAGCATAATGATTCATCTAAAATTGGCATATCGTATTGCAAAAAATCAGCGACTCTACCGCCAAATAATTCTCTAATGAGAGTAGCGGTTATATTCAACCAGAGAGGGTTGCCTTCATAGGAATTTCTGATGATTCGGAGAATATTTGTAAAAGGATCGCCTATCAATTCATTAGCTTTTAGTCCTGACGGTAAAAAACTTGTTAGCGGTGGCAATGACGGTAGTATTAAACTTTGGGACGTCGATCGGGGTGAACAATAGGACAACACTCAGCTATAGTTAGAGCAGTTGCTTTTAGCCCTGATGGTGAATTAATTGCTAGTGGAGATGATCGGGGTATAATTAAAATTTGAGATATTAAAACCATGAAAGATGCAGTTTCACCCGACGAAGATAATAAACACGAGCGAGCAGTAACATCCCTGGCTTTTAGTCCTGATGGTAAAACCATAGCAAGTGCTAGTGAGGATAAAAAAGTGAAGTTGTGGAAAAGAGTTTAATTAAAAAAAAGCGATCGCGCATACTGAAGAAATGAAGGAGCCTCGGGGATGTACCGATATCTAGAGAATATCGCCCTGTTCAATGCCAGCTAGCAGCAGATCGATGTAGCGGCTGATCGCACTTTAGGTTGGGGAGATTTAGTCGCTGGAGAAATTGAAATTCACGAGATTTCCGGCGACCATTTCTCTATTATCCGGGAACCTCAAGTGCGGGTTTTAGCAGAAGGGCTGAAGCCGGCCCGCGATCGGGCCCTCCGGCTCGTCAATTAATATTAGACCTATGGGCAACATCTAGTTTTGCCCAGTTTATTCCTACCGCCTGTGCGAGACATTAATCGATCGCATCAAATTCGGGGGGCGATCGACTCATTTTTGTCCCCAAGTAATGGTTAATTGATTCTCCCCCCGTTCGGTTTTGACACCCATTGTTGTATAATACATAAGGGAGTAGGGGATTTATGCTTCCCCTACTCCCCTACTCAAGAACCTGGGTCCTGCGGCGATCGACCTCCCGACAGCCGATCGCCTACGGTCGAGCGAGCTAACTTTTAGAACATGCCAGCGCTGCTCAGGCCCAATATAGTGCCAGCTCCTAGGATGTGACCCAGGCTGGTGGTTGCCAGCAACTCAGGCAAGCCCATACCCCCGAAAAAGGGCCCTCCCGGCAATGCTGGACCAGCACCCTTCTGTTGGATGAAGAACTTGCCTAGGGCGATCGCCACTATATTGCAGATAATCATGGTCAAGCCTACACTCAAAGACCACTCTGTACTCATACCTATTCTCCTGCGTCGATTTATTTTTACAAGCTTTAATAATTTTAAATTACTTTTTGACAAAGCCATCATTTCGTTTCATAAATTAATATAACTTAACATTCAACGGCCCAGCCAGAAGCCAAAATGGGTAGTTAGTTGTCAGTGGTTGTTCGATATCAGAGATATCCATCGCTGGTGGGCCTGGTACGCGATCGCTAGTTATAAGCAGTTCTTATATTGTTAATAATTAATTCACAATTCACAATTCACAATTTACAATAGATATATGCGAGTCAAAATTTGTGGGATAACAATAGCTTCACAGGCGATGGCGATCGCCCAGTTAGGAGCAACGGCACTAGGGTTTATCTGCGTGCGGTCCTCTGAGCGTTACATAACGCCTGAAAATATCCGGGTGGTGGTAGAGCAGTTGCCAGGAGCGATCGACCGCATCGGCGTGTTTGCCAACGCCCCCTTAGAAGAAATCTGTCAAACGGTGGCAACTGCCCAATTGAGTGGCGTCCAGCTGCATGGCAGCGAGTCACCGGAATTTTGCCACCAGTTGCGTGGTGCCCTGCCGACGATAGAAATTATTAAAGCCCTGAGAGTAAAGACGCAAGAGGCCTTAAATCAGGCAGATCTGTACATTGACTGTGTAGATGCTATATTACTAGACGCCTACGATCCAGAAAAGCTTGGAGGTACAGGCAAAACCCTGGACTGGTCTGCCTTAAAGCAATTTCATCCCCGGTGCCCCTGGTTCCTTGCCGGTGGCTTAACACCGGACAATGTCCAATCAGCCCTGGATCTAGTTCACCCCAATGGTATCGATCTATCGAGCGGTGTGGAGCGCCAACCTGGAGATAAGGATCTGGCGAAAATTGCCCGCTTGTTTGAGAAACTGCGGCTCTAGTTTCCTTTACTGTTCTTGGGAGCCTCAAATTTATAGCCAACTCCCCGCACTGTCTGAATCAGTGTTAGTTGATTGTCAGTTTCCAGCGGACTGCGAATTTGACCGATATGTACGTCCACATATTCGTACTCCCATACTTGTTTAATCAGTTCAGCACGACGCAGCTCGCGAAGATGGCTAGCCAAAAAGTACAGCAGGTCGAATTCCAGGGTAAGAAGCTGTAACTAATATCCTCGACACCTTTGGACATTATTTCCGAAATGGGTAATAATCGTAGTGTAGTTGATATCAGTACAATACTCTTCTGAGAAAGCTGATGAGGATATTCCCACAAGAACAAGAAACTTATTGATAGCATGGCACCTGTGGAGGATGTATGCTATCAGAAAGAGTCTTCCGGTGTGACAACTGTGGTCTAGAGATAGATCTCGATCTGAATGCCGAGAAGTATTGGGATAACGGTCCTATTTATTATGATTAAGTTTTGTAAAGCTAATCAGCAATTGGCTCTAAATAGTTAGAATATGGAGAATCTAGATAATTATTACTCAGACATAAACTTTAGAAAGGGAGTATATCAATGGATATTGGACCTCTTGTCCAAATAGTCGTTTACTGGTTAGTGACATCGGTCAGCTTGTTTATTATCTCAAAACTGTCATTTTTGGGTGTTGAAATTGACAGTTTCGAGAAAGCAATGATATCAGCAGCAGCTTTTGGAATATTGAATGCGCTACAGGTTCCCGCTTTTCAGTATTTTGGTTTGCCCCTTAACATGCTTAATATTACTCTGGTGGCGATCTTAATTAATGCCATCATCTTTGGCTTAGCCGCTGCTTTGGTCTCGGGATTTCGCTTGCGCGGGGGTATAGTTAGTGCCTTGCTGGGTTCCCTCGCCCTCGGATTTATCAATTCCTTCCTCTTCTACGCCCTCAAGTCTATCTAATAACTGGCCTGTGCAGCTAAGTTTTTCAGGTGGGCAATGCCCAAAAAGCCCGATCGCCCTAAGGGGGAACCATGATTGTTTGGCCCCAGCAAGTCCAAAGACAGCATGGATAGCTTGTAAGGCTTTCACTCCTTCTGCTTCCGCTACGACGCAGCTAATTTTGATTTCTGAAGTAGCAATCATTTCGATGTTAATCTGCTGTGCGGCTAAGGCGGCAAACATCTGGGCCGCTACGCCGGGATGCTTGACCATCCCTATACCAACAGCGCTGACTTTGGCGATCGCCCTACGAACTACAATTTCACTATAGCCCCATTCCGATTTTTCGGGCCGTCCGCGGACCGCTCGCAGTTCTTCTAAAGCCAGCCGGGCAACTTCCACTTGGCTTTGTGCTACAGTAAAGGCAATATCGCGAGTCGGGACGCCATTAATCACCCGACAGCGCTGGGACTGGATAATTATATCAACGCTGATCTGATGTTGGGCTAGCAGACCGAAGATTTGAGCTGCTATTCCCGGGCGATCGGGTACAGACAGGATCGCCAAACGCGCTTGATTTTTATCCAGGGCCACACCCCGGACCGGAGTTTCTGGACTCGTTCCCACGGCTCTGCCTGGAAGCGCGCTCGTTCCCACGACTCTGCCTGGGAACGTTGCTTGATGACTGCTGACATCGAACGCTTGGCAGAGGATCTCCACCGCACGATCGCCCTCTTGGGCAGCGATCGTGCAGCTGACTTTAATCTCCGATGCCGAAATCATTCCGATATTAATCCCCGCATCTGCTAGAGTAGCAAACATCTGGGCAGCCACGCCGGGACGCCCGATCATCCCCGCACCCACAATACTGACTTTGGCAATATTATTGTCTGCCATCACCTCACCTCGTTCCCTGGGGACCGCCTGGGAACGCGCCTGACTGCTTCCCAAAGCTGGTAGAATAGCAGTTGCCACAGAAGACGCCCGACTGGCAGCATTGCTAGCAACGGTAAAGGCAATGTCATTAGTATTGCCTTCGTGGATCGATTGGATAATCAGATCTACATCTATATCCTGACGCCCAATCTCGCCAAACAACTCTGCTGCTACTCCCGGGCGATCGGGCACTCGCAGCATGGACACCTTACCTTGATCGGCATCAAATTCCACCGCATCTACAGGGTAGACGAGTTCCAAACCTTCTAGAGAACGGGCGCAAGGACTTGGGGAGATTACCTTCGTACCCGCCTCATCCGTCCAGCTGGATTTTACCACTAAAGTAATGCCGTAATTGCGAGCAATCTCCACCGCCCGTGGATGCAGAACTTTCGCACCCAAGCTAGCAAGTTCCAGCATTTCATCGCAGGTTATTTCCGCCATCACCTGCGCATCCGGTATCAACCTGGGGTCGGCGGTTAAAATCCCCGGCACATCAGTGTAAATTTCGCAGCAGCATGCTTCTAGGGCCGCTGCCAGCGCCACTGCTGAAGTATCCGAACCCCCCCGTCCCAGGGTGGTAATTTCCCTCGTTACCTGGCGACCGCCTGGTAATGCGCTGCTAGTGACGCCTTGGAAACCTGCGACCACCACCACTTTCCCCTCATCCAGGTGACTGGCGATCCGTTCTGTAGAAATTTCCAAAATCCGGGCCCGAGAATGTTTCGCTTCCGTAACGATGCCCACCTGTGCCCCTGTCAGAGAAATCGCTGGTTGTCCCAATTCCTGTAATGCCATACTCAGCAGGGCGATCGAGACTTGTTCCCCCGTAGACAGAAGCATATCCATTTCCCGGCGGCTGGGATTTGTGGATATTTCTTTGGCTAATTTGACTAAATCATCAGTGGTTTTGCCCATAGCCGAAACCACTACAACTACCGATTTCCCTGCTTGCGCCGTTTTCTGTACTCGCTGGGCCACTGCTTGGATCCGTTCCACTGTGCCCACCGAGGTGCCACCATATTTTTGGACTATTATTGCCATATATCTCCCGATTCTACTCTCACAGCGGAGGGGGCCCGGAGCGTGCGCGAGGGGTAGTGCGATTAGCGCGACCGCCCGACTGTGGCATCGACTCAACCCAACACAGGAGTCCCCGCCTGTCCTAGGGCGGGGACTCCTGTCCTACGAAGGGCGAACGACGGGACTCGAACCCGCGAATGGTGGAACCACAATCCACTGCCTTAACCACTTGGCTACGCTCGCCATACTTTCTCAGAGTATAACACTCTCTTCGCACAATTATCCAGATCGTAACCCAAAAATTTGGAGAGTCCGGAGATTTCCTCGTTCCTCCTCGTTCCCACGGCTCTGCCTGGGAACGCGGCTCCCGCCAGGGAACAGGCTGCGCTAAGTTGCAGGAGATTCTAACTATAAACTGCCCTAGGGGAGTTTTGTCAAGCAAGTCGCGATCCGCCGAGCAGCCCCTGGTTTTCCCATCCGCCGCTGGCCATTTTCATAAATCAGCTGTAGCCAGTCGGGGTCACGCAACAGTTTTTCTAGAAGATCGGCAACCTGACCTGGCTGCTGCACCAGCACCAGAGAAGGTCCTAACAGGCGAGACTGGGCTTCGGCAAATGCTGGGGTAAACTGGGGGCCTCCCCCGGGAATCGCGATCGCGGGTTTTCCTAAGCCCACAAACTGTTCTGTGGCCGTCCCCGCCATGGCGATCGCCACATCTGCCCAGTGCAAGCATTGATTATAACCCTTTTCCGTCAGGAGCAATGTCCCATGTTTCTGGATGTAGGTCATGCTTGCCGTGCAGCTTCTAGTATAATCAGTTCTCACGACACGCGGAAGCCAGCCAGCTGATGAAGCCATTTCTCCCATCCTCTCTACCGTTAAGAGAGGCGCGATCGCCCCTGCAAATATCACCTTTGAACGCCTCCTGTCGAGGATACAAGCAGCAGTCTGCAGCAGCAACTGCCAATTTTCATAAGCTTCCGGCGATCTCGAACCCGGCAGCAGCAGGATCGTCAGCTGGCGGTCCCGTTCCCCTTTTTCCCCATTCGGGTGCGCCAAAGCAGCAATTGGCTGTTGGGGCTGTAAATCATCCATCATCGGATTACCCAAATCGAAAACCGGTATTTTACCCGGTTTTAATCTTGCTGCTGTCAGGGAATCTCTGGGAAAAACGGCCTGACAGCGGCGGCTACTCATCAACCACCGTTCCCAAGGTAGATATACCGAACCGGACCAAGCCTGCCATTCATATCCTGGTAGCACCCCTGCTTCATCCCGCAGGAAATATTCCGACTTGGCCGTGCCCACAAAAGCATACTTCCCACCGCTCCACCAGGCAAACAATAGCGGTACAATATCCCCTACTGCCAGTATTTTACCTTTCCTTTCGATGCACCAGTCAGGCGGTCGTCGCACTACCCCACGCTGCGCGTGGGATCCCCCTACCCAACGGCGTACTGCTTGCCACTGGGCGATCGTCAGGCCCAGTAAGCCACCCCTTAGATCCCGCCACAGCTGACGCCCATCCATATATATAAAGCCTCCAGAAGGCATCGGCTTTACTGGACCGATTATCGGAATCCCCAGTTCGCGGTACGCAACTCCCTCTCCTACTAAGGGCAGGGCTGCTAACTCCAGAGGCCCCGCGAAGGATTTTAGTTGGCGCAGGATTCTGACAGCGATCGCATCTTCTCCATGTCCGTTACTCAGGCAAAGTAGCTTCATCTTCTCTTTTGGTGATTTCTGACTGGTGATGGCAAACGCTAAAGCGTTTACTATGAACGGCAAACGCTTTAGCGTTTACTACGAACGGCAAACGCTTTAGCGTTTACTACGAACGGCAAACGCTTTAGCGTTTACTACGAACGGGGCTTTACAATAGCTAACAGCACAGAAACAATTCTTGCCATATGTCCAAATTTTCGTCTTTAGAACAATCACTTAAGCATTTTTTCGGTTATGACAGCTTCCGTCCGGGACAGCGCCAGATCGTCCAAGCGGCACTCGGCCAGCAAGATTTACTCATTATCATGCCCACTGGTGGCGGCAAATCCCTTTGTTTCCAGCTGCCTGCCCTGCTGCAACCAGGTTTAGCTATTGTGGTCTCCCCCCTCATTGCCCTCATGCAGGACCAAGTCGAAGCCCTGCTGGATAATGGCATTGGCGCGACTTTTCTCAATAGTACCCTCAGTAACGCCGAAATGCGATCGCGCGAACGAGACATCCTCAACGGGCAGATTAAACTCCTCTACCTGGCCCCCGAACGTCTGTTAGCAGAAAGATTTCTCCCTTTCTTAGGAATGATCCAACAGCAAATTGGCATTAGCGCCTTTGCCATTGACGAAGCCCACTGCGTATCCGAGTGGGGGCACGATTTTCGGCCCGAATATCGGCAAATGCGACTGTTACGAGAGCTTTACCCAGATATCCCCCTCATGGCCCTAACTGCCACTGCTACTGAGCGCGTCCGCCAAGATATTATTCAACAGTTAGAATTGCGACAACCCTACATTCATATTGCCAGCTTCAATCGTCCCAATCTCTACTATGAAGTCCGCCCCAAAACTCAGCAAAGCTACGCCGAATTATTCGGGCTGATTTCTCAGACTAGCGGTGCTGTGATTGTCTATTGTCTCAGTCGGAGTCAAGTAGAGGAACTCGCCCTCCGACTGCAGGGCGATGGCATCAAAGCTTTACCTTACCATGCTGGCTTAGAAGACTCGGAACGGGCAACTAATCAAACTCGCTTCATTCGCGATGATATCCAGGTGATTGTCGCTACTATCGCCTTTGGCATGGGTATCAATAAACCCGATGTCCGCTTTGTCATCCATTACAACTTACCCCGCAACCTGGAGGCATATTATCAAGAATCAGGTCGGGCGGGACGAGATGGAGAACCAGCACGCTGCTCCTTGTTTTTCAGTTATAGCGATCTCAAGAAAGTTGAGTGGATGCTAGACCAAAAAGAAAACGAAAAGGAAAGGCGCATTGCCTATCAACAGTTGCGTCAGGTGATTGACTACGCTGAGGGAACTGACTGTCGGCGCACTATCCAGTTAGGTTACTTTGGCGAGAGTTTTCCAGGTAATTGCGACTGCTGCGATAACTGTCGCCATCCCCAACCTACCGAAGACTGGACGATCGAAGCGATGAAGTTTCTCTCTTGCGTCGCCCGTTCTCAAGAACGCTTCGGGATGGTTCATATTATCGATATATTACGGGGTTCTCGGAATAAGAAAGTCCTGCAAAACGGTCACGATAAACTTTCTACATATGGTATAGGTAAAGATAAAACTGTTGAGGAGTGGAAAATGCTAGCCCGTTCTCTACTTCACCAAGGTTTCTTAAATCAAACCACAGATGGTTATAGCATCCTCAAGCTGAACCAACTCAGTTGGGAAGTTATGCGGCGGAAGTCTTCTGTTCAGATTGCTGTACCAAAGAAACAGGCGATCGCATCCCATAAAAAAACTGCTGCTGCTGGAGAAATGCTATTTCAGCGGTTGCGAGTGCTGCGCAAAAAGCTAGCTGACGCCCACGGCGTCCCACCTTATACGATCTTTTCCGACCCTAGTCTGATGCAGATGGCACAGCAGCAACCCCAAACTCTAGCAGAATTTGCCCGCCTTGACGGCGTCAACCGTCACAAAGCCAAACAATATGGCTTGTCTTTCCTGAGTGAAATTAAAGCTTACTGCCAACAGCAATCATCTGTTTCACTATCTCAGGGTGGCAATAATAGTCGCTTGTATCTGACCAATACTTTATCCTTGACCTTAGAGTTATATCAACAAGGTCACAGTCCTGAAGAAATTGCCGAAAAGCGCAACCTCAAGTCTACCACAATCATGGGTCATCTAGCAGAATTGATCGAGATGCAGCAGCCCCGTAGATGTAGACAAGATAGTCTCCCCCAAACGTCAACAACCCATATTACAAGCAATTCAACAGGTGGGGACTTCTTCCCTCAAAACTATTTACGAACATCTCCAAGAATGCTATAGTTATGGGGAAATACGTCTAGTCCTCGCATCCTGGCGACAAAATCAGTAGGGGCCGGGGCATAAATCAGTAAGATTTTAATCTGAACCGAAATATCTCTGATTTTTGCCCCTACTATTGGCGATCGCATCCTATACAGGGTCCGTCACGAATATTTTGATTATTTTCATTAAGTGCGATCGCCCAAAATCAAGCCTCTTAACACAAAATTTTATTATATAAACTACTAAGTGCTCAACATTCTTACACATTTCTAATATTCGGGGCTGTTTGCAGTAAAAGGAAAGCATGATGTATAGGTATCAATAAGCTAAGAATATCCCCGTGTTTATGCTAGATTTAATTGCTAGTGGCGCAAAACCTACACAAATCTCACAAGTAGACTTACTTGAGAGCGGCAAATCCGGTATCTCGTTCCCACGGCTCCGCCTGGGAACGCGCTTTTTGCGAGTTGGTGTACTAAGCTAGAAAAAAGCATACCGATGGCTAGCCCTGGCTGCTAACTATAAGCGCTCGCAGGACCAGTAGCCCGGTAGCGTGTTACGCCTTGACGGCGCTTGCTGCGGCCTGAGCGCGTTGAAAAATGCGCTCTGTTATACTTGCACGGATCTGCTTGTTGGATTTGTGAGGGTTAAACGCAGCACATTTGACTCGATCCTAATCAGAACTGGGCGTTGCACAACTCCGGGATGATAAGGGTTGCTAATTGCTAATACTCAAAGGTTAATCTCGATAGTCATTTTTTGTCATGAATAGATGGATTTACTCTTTTCAATTAGCAATTAGCCAAAGTGCAATTTTCAACAATTGGCTGCTATCATCCCAAAAATGTGCAACGCCCAGAACTGAATAACCGGGTTGATGTAAAGCACCAAACCCGGTTTTTTTGTTAATACTGGATTGATGGGGATATAATTATGGTTCGTAGTAAGGACTTTAGTCCTTCGGCGAGCACTTTAGTGCTCACTACGAACTTTGTAGTAGATCGTTGAAGTACAAATGAATGCATCCATCAAGTCCCGTGCCCGTAGACTCACAGATAAAGAACGTGCCTGTCTGGCAAAGATAGTAGATTACTCCTCATTACAGTCTATACCGGAAATCTGGCCCCTGGCCGCAGAGAAATTCGGGGATGCGATCGCCCTCATGGACCCCCAGGCCCAACCAGCGGTGCAGCTAACCTATAGGGAGTTAAACTCGCAGATCCAGCAGTTCGCCTCCGGGTTGCAAGCTTTGGGAGTAAAACCGGGCTCACGCATCTCTCTGATAGCAGATAATAGTCCCCGCTGGTTCATTGCCGACCAGGGGATGATGAGGGCGGGGGCTGCGAACGCAGTGCGGAGTTCTCTATCAGATCCCTCCGAACTGCTATACATCATCGAAAATAGCGAGTCAACAGCTATAGTAGTAGAAAATCTGGCAACGCTGGAAAAACTACGTACTGGCATGGACGATCTACCCATTAAATCCATCCTCTTACTGAGTGATGAAGCACCCCCTCCGATGAAGTGTTGCCAGTGCGGAACTTTTCCCAACTGATGGAGATAGGTCTCCAGCAGCAGCCCCAAGCAGTCAGCCAAAACCACCAGACCCTGGCAACTCTGATCTATACATCTGGCACCACGGGAAAACCTAAAGGGGCAATGCTATCTCATGGTAACTTGCTGCATCAGGTGACAAATCTGGGAGTAGCAGTGCAACCACAACTGGGATCTCGGGTTCTCAGCATCCTGCCATCCTGGCATGTCTACGAACGCACTGCCGAATATTTTTTTCTCTCCCAAGGTGCCACCCAGATATACACCAACCGCCGCCAGTTCAAGAATGACCTGAAAAAGTACATGCCCGTCTATATGGTCGGTGTCCCCCGATTGTGGGAATCGATCTATGAAGGGATCCAAAAGCAGTTCCGAGAGCAACCGGCCAGTAAACAAAAGCTGGTCAACAACTTACTCAACTTCTCTGGCCGCTACATCGCTGCCCGCCGGCTTGTCCAGGGGTTAGACATCAATAATCTTACTCCCGGGTTGTTTCAACGTATAGTAGCAATGGTGCAAACAGCGGCACTGTTCCCACTGCATGCCCTAGCAGACAAGCTAGTCTATCAGAAAGTGCGTGCGGGCATAGGTGATTTATACCAGGTGCTCAGTGGCGGCGGTTCCCTGGCAATGCACCTGGATAACTTCTTTGAAATTATTGGTGTGGAGATTCTGGTAGGCTATGGCTTAACGGAAACGTCACCGGTGCTGACCGCAAGGCGCAGTTGGGACAACCTGCGCGGTTCAGCGGGACAACCCATACCCGGTACAGCAATTATGATTGCCGACCCCAATACTGGCCAATCCCTGCCACCGGGGGTGAGGGGCTTAGTCCTAGCCCGGGGACCGCAGTTAATGCAGGGATATTATCAAAATCCCCAAGCCACTGCCAAGGCCATTAACTCCGCAGGCTGGTTTGATACCGGTGACTTGGGCTGGCTGACGCCCCAAAATAACCTCGTGCTGACTGGTCGGGCTAAAGATACGATCGTACTCACTAATGGGGAAAATATCGAGCCCCAGCCAATCGAAGACGCCTGCGCCCGCAGTCCCTATATTGACCAAATTATGCTAGTAGGGCAAGATCGGAAATTTCTGGGGGCCTTAATTGTCCCCAACACCGAAGCCCTGGCAGCATGGGCAAAGCAGATGAATCGGGTGGGTGCTATTGACATGGAAAGCAAAGCAGTAGAAGATTTAATTCGGCAAGAGCTGGCCAGGGAGGTGAAAAACCGCCCCGGTTACCGCCCGGACGATCGGATCGGTCCGTTACGTCTGATTAGAGAGCCATTTTCCATAGAAAATGGCATGATGACCCAAACCCTGAAAATCAAACGTCCCGTTGTCACAGAACGCTATCGCGATATAATTGACGGGATGTTTACCTAGATGATGGCAGTCCGACGTCGATGTGCGACGGACAGTACGAGTAGTGTGTCCGGAGTGCATGCTTAGAGAATAATGACAAAATTAGCAAAGTCAAATTGAATCACGAAGTATGGAAGATTCCAAAACAAGTCTGATGCTGAAGCGACAAGTCCAAGTCAAGACGATCGTCACTCCCCGCTGGAAGGAGGAAACGCAACAGCAACTGCAGAATCAAATCAACCAGATTGATAACAAACTGCAACAGATGGAAATGCAAGGACAGCAGGCGATCGAGCAAGTTCAGCAGCAAAATATCCAACCTCTGAGTGATCAAGCGAACCAACAAATTCAAAACATTCAAGGGCAGGTGAATCAAAATAAAAATCAACTGCTACAGCAGAAAAACCAAATTCTGCAACAGCTAAATCGATTGCAGACGCTGGAGTTGGAACAGGAGGTATCTGAAGGTCAAATCGATAGCTTCTTCCAGATCGAGAAAGGACAAAACATAATCGAAAAAATGCGAGTAGAAATAGTCCTGCGGGATGGGATCGTGGAAGAAATTCGCGGCGAACTATAGTTGCAGCGAATGCGAAAGACGCCGATCGCGTAGCGGATCGGCGATCGGTCCTGAAGCAGTCCTGACAGCCGTGAACTATCAGTCGTTTCCGGGAGCCCCCACCATGTTGTGTCGCATCCAGCGCACAACATGGGTGGGTGCTCCGGAAACGAAAGTCAGCGCGGCTGACGGCTGAGTATTTAGAGTAAAGTAAGCAATAATTGCATGATTAATGCAATTATTGCATTAATCAACCCATTGAGTACAAGGCTTTCAGCTTTTATTTTATATTATGCAATTTAATGGGCGACAGCTTAAATAATAATCGTACATAAGCAGTGAGCAGTTATCAGCGCTCAATGACAACTAACAACCAACAACTGACAACAGCAGCTTATGATTTATGAAGTATTTATGCCAGCCCTCAGCTCCACGATGACAGAAGGGAAGATTGTTTCCTGGGTAAAATCGGCAGGGGACAAGATAGAAAAAGGGGAAACGGTGGTAATAGTAGAGTCGGATAAGGCCGATATGGATGTGGAGTCCTTTTATGAGGGCTATCTGGCTACGATCGTTGTAGAAGCGGGTGGAGTAGCTCCGGTGGGAGAGGCGATCGCCCTAATAGCAGAAACGGAAGCGGAAATAGAAACGGCGGTACAGCAGGCGTCTAGTAAAGAATCTACTCCCCAACCAATTGCTGCTACCTCGAGTACTGCTACCGTTCTGGAAAAATCGGAGTCAGATTCGAGTACCGCTAGTCCCCAGACAGCAGCAGCGCCATTAGCGCCAACAGTTAGTCGCTCAAATGGCAGGGCGATCGTCTCTCCTCGAGCCCGGAAGCTAGCGAAGGAACTAAAAGTAGACTTGAGGATCCTCCAGGGTAGCGGTCCCCACGGGCGCATTGTCGCAGAGGACGTGCAAGCAGCAGCAGGAACTATCAAACCCTCCCCCCCAGCAGTGAGTGTTACCCCCACAGCTAAAGTTGCACCCGTACCAACAAAGGCGATACCTCTAGCAACTCCCGGAGAGGTAGTACCCTTAAACACGCTGCAAAATGCCGTGGTGCGGAATATGGTGGCGAGTTTGGAGGTGCCTACCTATCGAGTGGGTTACACCATTACGACTGATAATTTGGACAAACTCTACAAGCAGATTAAGTCCAAGGGGGTGACGATGACAGCGCTGCTAGGGAAAGCGGTAGCAGTCATCTTGCAGAAACATCCGGAGATCAATGCTCGCTATACAGACCAAGGGATTCAATATAATAGTGCGATTAACATTGCGGTAGCTGTAGCGATGCCCGATGGGGGTTTGATTACTCCCGTACTGCAAAATGCCGATGCGGTAGATATCTATTCCTTGTCTCGCAGTTGGAAGAGTTTGGTGGAACGGGCCTAGGGCGAAGCAGTTGCAGCCAGAGGAGTACAATAGCGGCACCTTTACCCTATCTAATTTGGGCATGTTTGGGGTAGACCGATTTGATGCGATTTTACCACCCGGTCAGGGGGCAATCCTGGCGATCGGGGCTTCCCGCGCGCAAGTAGTAGCCACGGAAGAGGGGTTAATAGGAGTGCGGCGACAGATGCAGGTGAACATGACTAGCGACCACCGGATTATCTACGGTGCGCAGGCGGCGGCTTTCCTGCAAGATTTAGCGAAGTTGATGGAAACAGATCCACAATCCCTGACATTGTAGATGCTTGATAGTTGATGGCTGGGGGTGCGGTCAAAACCCGTTGGTAGGAGAAATTGTCTAGAATATTTCCCCTGTAGGCAAAGCTTGCTAATTCTTAACCCAACTGTTTTTGGCCACACCCATTGGCAATTCCTAGAGCGTCGGTCCATTAATAATACGCCGACATTTTCAAATATCTGTGAATCAACGAAAAATCAACATTTTCTCATCACCTCCTCACCCCCTCACCCAGGCTCCAAGTTCCAGCGAGTGAAGGTGAGATTATACTCATTATAACCCGTCCAGCTATATACCTCTAGTGTATCATGGCGAGAAAAACTGAAACAAGCTGTTTCAGAATTCCAGTGCTTCACTCTAGACCTCATAAAACTGCTTAATGTACCACAAATTGCGCGGCGATAACCCATCGGAAATCTTGATAAGTGCGATACATCGATAACTTAATATATTATTATCTATTAAATCATGTTTTCAGATTTATATTATTGATTCAGTGCGGCAACATGTATAGAAAACGCCATTTTCTATATATGTTTTTCCGATATGCATAGACTTTATATACATATTTCCTAACGGGTCTGGGTAAATCCCACTTTTGCGCCGGGTATTTCACCGGTAGTCTAGCGACCCAGGACCGGTAGTACCTTCAGGACAAGAGCATGCGGAAGACGGCGGCAGAGCCGTGGGAACGAGGGGCCCGGCTACAGGAACAAAGCAATGTCCGGAGCGATTTTTCGCGCGTAGCCGCGTGCACGCTCCGGGCCACCTCCGCTGCGAGTGGCAACCTTTCTCTGCGGGCTATATACATGTATCTGAGATGCTCTCCGCTGCGCTATGGCTGCCGCCACGCTGCGCGATCGGGCTATCAACTACTTATGACCACACCCTCGTACTCACACTACCCAGGATACAGCGCCCAATGATACGGCGATATCTCTTGTTGTGCTCTTGTCCTAAAGGACAAGAGCACAACAAGAGATATCGAAGACTTTACCCTCACGACAAAGAACTAGAAAGTTATGGCTCTTGATATGCTCATCACCACTCCTTGGATAAACTGGAGGAGAAAAATAGCCAGGATCGGGGAAATATCAATACCACCTATAGGCGGAATGACGGAACGGAACAGGTTCAGATAAGGGTCCGTTAACTGGCTGAGGATAGAAAAGGGTGGGTCAAACCATTTAATATTGGGGAACCAGCTTAACAGGATCCGAATAATCAGCAGCACAAAATAGATTTGCAGAAAACTGCTAATTGTGGTAATCAGTAAATACATAGGAGTATTGTGGGTTTCTTGTGACTAGACGGTAGTTGGACTATCTCTAATTTAACCGATTCTGAGCCGATCGGCTCAGACTGCTGGCGCGAGAACTGTCTCGGGTGTTAAAACACCTCTCCATTGGTAGGTCGGCCCGAGCGCTCATGGCCCCCCTTGCCGTTAGCATTGACATGACCCAGTTGCAGGCGGACATCGTCGATCGCCTCATTGAGTTGAGCAATTTTCTCATCCAGACCCTGACGTGCAGCTTCCATTCGATATTCATCTGGACTGTGCAGTTTGCGCCTAGAAGGTTTACGGGGTAATGCTTCGGGACCCTCGTTCCCACGGCTCCGCCTGGGAACGCGCTCGGCGTCCGACAACTGTGACAAGGCATCGAGATCCCGCCGGGAAACTAACAGCGCCCCCACAACGCCACCGAGGATACCACCGACCACCGATCCCAGGAGAAAGCCGCTGGAAAAATTATCTTGCTGATTCATTTTCATACTAGGCAATGCTATGTATTTAGGATAACCACTCACTGGCCGATCGGCCAAATCAGCTGGTCGTTTCCGGGAGCACCCACCCTGTTGTGTCACATCCTGCGCACAACATGGGTGGGTGCTCCGGAAACGAAAAAGCATCTCAATGCCAGAATTAAGAATTATACTCCGAACGGTCAGAAACTGCGGATAAGAGGGCAGTAATGATACTTTCGCACCCTTTCATAAGAAACCCGGTTTTTAGGCGATCGGCCCGTCGCAGTGTTTTAATCGGTGCCAAACGCCCGATCGCCAGCATCCCCCAGTCCCGGAACAATATAGCCCCGATCGTTCAAACCCTCATCAATACAAGCGCTGTAAAGCTGTAAACTGGGATAAGCACCAGACAGCTTTTGTAAAGCGGTCGGTGCGGCCACCACAGAAATAATCCGCACCAAAGCCGGATCCGCGCCTCGCAGGGTCAGTTCAGTCATGGCATACATGATCGAACCCCCCGTAGCTAACATCGGTTCGCAGATCAGCACCCGCGTTTGAGGGGCGATCGCCTCTGGTAACTTATTTAAGTAACAGCTAGCCTGCAAAGTTTCCTCATCCCGAGCCAAACCCAGATGGTAAACCGAGGCCAAAGGCAGCAAAGCTTGGGCCCCATCTAGCAAACCCAACCCAGGCCCGGAGGATGGGCACCACTGCTACTGGCACCTCGGGATTAATAAAAGTAGCAGCACATTCGGTCAAAGGCGTCTGCACCGTAGTTTCCACGGTCCCCAACCAATATCGGGCCGCCTCATAAGTCAGCCAGCGCCCCAACTCCGTCAGAGCCGTTCTAAATAGTACGGGTGGAGTAGCGCGATCGCGGGCCACAGCTAACCAATGCTTAATTAGAGGATGATCCGGGACGTAAACGCGCAGTTGCAGACTCATATGCCTAGAAGATGACCGATCGCCACCATCATACTGCATTGGAGGAAAATTGAGAATTGACCACCGACCGCTAACCGCTGACAGTTCAAATAGGGGAAGTATTCTGGAAAGGAGCAAGAGAATATGGTATATTACCTAGGCGTTTAGCGGGTTCGTCCCCAGAGTCCGCAGGATGGAACGTACTAGATACTCATGCCACCTTGCCCATGCCACCTAATGCCCAACCCGAAAATTTTGATGTCATCGTCATCGGCGCTGGCATCGGCGGACTGGTGAGTGCCACCCAGCTAGCAGCAAAAGGCGCGAAAGTCCTCGTCCTGGAAAGCTACCTCATCCCTGGCGGCAGTGCCGGTTACTTTGAAAGACTTGGCTATCGCTTTGATGTCGGTGCATCAATGATCTTTGGTTTTGGCACCCAAGGCACCACCAACCTCCTCACCCGGGCCTTAGCTGCCGTTAATGTCAGCATCGAAACCATCCCCGACCCCGTACAGATCCATTATCACCTCCCCAACGGCTTAGAGCTAAAGGTACATCGGAATTACGAACAATGGATAGCCGAACTAACTGCCAAATTCCCCCACGAACGCCAAGGAATTCGTCGCTTTTATGACGAATGTTGGCAAGTATTCAACTGTCTCAACTCAATAGAATTGCTATCCCTAGAAGAACCGCGCTATTTAATGCGAGTCTTTTTTCAACATCCCCTAGCATGTCTGGGTTTAGTCAAGTATCTGCCCCAGAATGCCGGAGACATTGCCCGTCGCTATATCAAAGATCCCGAACTATTGAAATTCATCGATATAGAATGCTATTGTTGGTCGGTAGTCCCCGCCGACCTGACCCCAATGATTAATGCAGGCATGGTATTTTCTGACAGGCATTATGGCGGCATAAACTATCCTCAAGGCGGCGTAGGACAGATAGCCCAAAAGCTAGTAGAAGGATTGGAAAAAGCCGGAAGTAAAATTAAATACAAGTCGAAAGTGAGCCAAATTTTGCTGGATAAAGGGAAAGCGGTGGGAGTAAAACTAGCGAATGGAAAAATCTATCATGCCAAACGCATAGTATCCAATGCTACCCGCTGGGATACCTTTGAAAAATTACTACCTCAAAGGCCAGCAGCTCAAAAGCAATGGCAGCAGCGCTATCAAAAATCACCCAGTTTTCTCAGTTTGCATTTAGGAGTAAAATCCGAAAAGCTGCCCCCAGGAACGGAATGTCATCATATAATCCTGGAAGATTGGAGTAAAATGGCAGCAGAACGGGGAACCCTGTTTGTATCCATTCCGACTCTGCTGGACCCAAGTTTAGCCCCCAAAGGATATCAAATTATTCACAGCTTTACTCCCAGCTGGCTGGAAGAATGGCAAGGATTGTCAGCAACTGCATATAAAGAGAAAAAAGCAGCAGCAGCAACAGCAACGATCGATCGCTTAGAGAAGATCTGGCCGGGAATTAAAGATGGGTTAGGACATATGGAAGTGGGCACGCCGCGCACCCATCGGCGTTTCTTAAATCGGCAGGATGGCACCTATGGACCCATTCCCAGACGCAAGCTCTGGGGATTGTTAGGCATGCCCTTTAACCGGACATCGATACCGGGTCTATACTGCGTAGGAGATAGTACATTCCCCGGACAAGGATTGAATGCAGTAGCGTTCTCGGGTATGAGTTGCGCTCATCGGATTGCGGTAGATTTGGGTTTGTAGAACGGGCAGTACGTTGGAATTGAACCGGTGGAAAGAAGTAGCAAGGAGGAGAAGAGCAAAAATGTCTGTCGGAGATTGACAACTCCAAAAGGCAGGTGCAATAATCAACTCTCGCCCCAGTAGGGTGAGGATTATTGTAGGTTATTGGGGAAACCCAAAAGCAGAAAAATTAAGGCGCAACTAGCGCGATTCGGATAGAAAAAAAGACTCAAGGGAGATAGTACATGGCTTTGATTTTGGATATTGATGGTAATGGGACATTAGACGCACTGACAGATGGCAGGTTGGTGCTGCTATATCTTTTAGAACAGTTGAATGAGACTGCAGTTGCTAGCTCGCTCGGTCAGGACGCCACCCGAACTACGCTAGCAGAGATAGAAGCATACCTCGATAGCATACGTGACCTGCTGGATATCGATGGCAATGGCACAGTAGACGCCCTGAGTGACGGGGTGTTGAACGTGGCAGATCAGTTGGAGGTCCTAGAGGCGGTAATACAAACAGCTCTCGGTGAGGGTGCAACGAGAACTACACCAGAACAGATCGGAGCATACCTTGATTCCTTAGAGAATGAGCCTCCGGTAGCTGCCGATGACCAGGCGATCGTTGGTCAGGAAGCAGAAATATCGATCCCAGTTCTGGGAAATGACTCAGGAAACCCGCTGACAATTACTGAGACAACGGACCCAGCGAATGGTTCGGTTACTATAAGCGGGGACCAGGTGGTCTATACTTCAGATCCGGGCTTCACGGGAACGGATAGCTTCACCTACAGTATTAGTAACGGGGCGGCGACCTCTTCAGCCACGGTGACCGTCACTGTACAGCCAGCGGAGGGGCCATTAACTGGTACAGATGGAGCAGATGTGCTGATTGGTAATAATAATTTTACCAGTCTTGGGGCGGCACCAGAACAAATAATCGGTGGCGCTGGAGATGATACTCTAGTTGGCGGACGGGGTGCCGACCGGTTGACAGGGGGTGAAGGTGCCGATCGGTTTGAGTATTTGAGCTTGGCTGACAGCGGTGCCGACCCCGATCGTACCTTAGAACCGGGGGATAATATTCAAGATTTCGCTCCAACTGTTGATACAATTGCCCTATTGTTTGACGTGGCTCCAGGTACGCCAGTTACACCCGAAGATGTGACAATTAACCTGATTTTCATCAACCTAGGCTTAGCTACGATTGGGCTTTCTGCTCTGAACACAGAGGACAATCAGTTCCTGCCCGAGCAATTTACTATCAGGTTGAACAATTTAGATCCAGCAACTACTGCCGAGAATATCCTCGGTGCGATCGTCTTTGCATAGGCCCTAGGGCCCGCCCGGATATGGGCAGTTAAAAATCTATCTGCACAAAAAAACCCGCCCAGGCGGTTTCTTTTATCAAACGGAATACCCCAATATCAGGTATAATACGGATAACAACTCTGTGGATAGCTACGCATTTAATCTGCTATGGCGCATTGAATTAGGGAACCATACATATCCTTGAGAGATATACGTATATTTCATATTTAACTTAAGTTGCTACCGTGAGGGAGCGTTCCTATGGATGCCACAGCCAAAGACCGATTCTCAGACAAACCTCTACTGCGCCCTAGCAGCCATTGTCTTGTTAGTGAGGGGTGGAATTTAGGTGGAATTTAGGTGGAATTTAGGTCGGGGCAGTATAAAAGATAATTCGTTTTTGTTTTGCCACTGTTCTTCAGACAATCGCTGTATATGAAGCAAAAATACTTATTTACAAACTTGACATGCTCCGGATCGGAGCGCGTGATTGTCAAAGGTAGATGACTTTATTCATATCCATTCCCAAGAAGCTATTTTGTTGCACAACGACGGGATGATAAGGGTTGTTAATTGTCAATGGTCAATTTAAATAGTCATAAATAGCCATAGATCGATGTCTGAACGCTTTTCAATGTTAAATGAAACAATTGGCAACCATTGATTGCTATCATCGGTAAAAATGTGCAAAATTTTTAATTCGCTTCGGGGCCATTACGTTGCTTTTACCCTCATATTGGTGGTCATAAACGTTCCATTGCCCGAATATTGGGGAGTAGAGTCGGGAATGGGTGGAGTCGGTCCCTTCGGCGGTTGCATTGCTGGCACCATGACTTGAAACTTGGCCTTGAAGGTACTACCCTTGAGCAAAACTGGCTTGCCGCCGGATTTGGTTTTCTTGGCTTTTTGATTCCCGCCCAGAGAGTCGATCGTCAGGGTGCCTACACCGGGAATGCTATACACTGGTGTCATGTAGGCGCAGCCGGAGACGATGACTTTTTTCTCATCCCCATCCACACAAATCTGTTTCTTGTTAATTGTACCTTTGCCAGTGCCAGCAAGAATACCGAGCACTGGTACTACCGTTGCTGCTCCAAAGGTGGGGGTGAATGAGGCTTGGTCGCCCGTGGTTAAAATAAAATCAGCCATTTGTGTCAGTTCCGTAGGGCGGATATTATGCCAGTCAGTGGTCAGTTCCGTAGGGCGGGCGGATATTATGCCAGTCAGTGGTCAGTTGTCAATGCAAGAATTTTCAGTTGGTCGTGAGTAGACTATAGCAAACGCGATCGCCCCATGTCAACCAAGCTGCATGCGATTGCGCTGCGCGCACACGCTTCGCGTAGCGAACGGGCCCGAGGACACGCTGCGCTACTACTGGGGATTCCTACTCAAACCTTAATTCATTATTAAAATTGCTGGTCAATCGCCAATTCGGTAACAAAGAATACAGTTATTTCCTGGCTTAGCGTCATAAGATAGCCCTCTAGTCTCGAACAGGAGTAGAGTAGCGGGATGATAAGTAGAGTTGGTCGGCGTAAATTTATCTTATATAGTTCTGCCGCCCTGGGAACGAGCATTCTCCTGAAAGCTTGCGGTGGCGATCCAAGTAGCAACTCAGATACTATCAAGGTGGGAATTCTGCACTCCCTCAGCGGCACGATGGCCATTAGCGAACAGAGTGTAGTGGATGCCGAACAGTTAGCAATTGAGGAGATCAACGCTGCTGGTGGGGTCTTGGGTAAGCAAATTCAGCCAATTGTCGAAGATGGTGCTTCTGACTGGCCGACCTTTGCGGAGAAGGCCAGAAAGCTGATCGATCGGGATAAGGTGGTGGCGGTTTTCGGTTGCTGGACATCGGCCAGTCGCAAGGCGGTGCTGCCGGTGTTTGAAGAGAAAAAACACATGCTCTGGTATCCCGTACAGTACGAAGGGCAGGAATGTTCCAATAACGTATTTTATACGGGGGCAGCACCAAATCAGCAAATTGAGCCTTCGGTGGATTGGTTGTTGGCAAATAAGGGCAAAAAGTTCTTTTTGGTGGGGTCGGACTATGTTTTCCCCCGCACTGCTAATACGATCATTAAGGCACAGTTGAAGGCAAAGGGTGGTACAACGGTAGGGGAAGATTACCTCCCCCTGGGTAACACGGAAGTTACAGCGATCATTACTAAAATTAGACAGGCCCTTCCTAATGGCGGTACGATCTACAATACTCTCAATGGTGACAGCAATGTGGCATTCTTCAAGCAGATGCAAGGGGCGGGTTTAGGACCGGATAAGTATCCGGTGATGTCCGTGAGTATTGCTGAAGAAGAAGTAAAGGCGATCGGGGTTACTTACCTGAAAGGTCACTACGCGGCCTGGAATTATTTCCAAACTGTGAATACCCCTGCGAATAAGAAGTTTGTGGAGGCGTTTAAGGCTAAGTACGGTCAAAACCGGGTGACGAATGACCCCATGGAAGCGGCTTACATTGGGGTTTATATGTGGAAGCAGGCGGTAGAAAAGGCGGGGACTGCTGAGGATCTAGAAGCGGTCCGCAAAGCAGCTTACGGTCTGACTTTTGACGCGCCGGAAGGGAAGGTGACGATGACACCAAATCATCACCTTGCTAAATGGGTGCGAATTGGTAAGATCCGTGATGATGGGATGTTTGAGATTGTTAATTCCACTAAATCAGCTGTCGATCCCATTCCCTGGAATCAATTTGTGGCGGAAACGAAGGGCTTTGCTTGTGACTGGTCCGACCCGAGTAAGGGCGGCAAGTATAAGGTTTGAATTGGCGGGTGGGCACCGCCCACCTTATATGTTGTGAATTGATAGAGTTACTCAAACCCTTATTACCCTCGTTCCCAGGGTCTCCCTGGGAATGAGAAACCCTTATTACCCTCATTTCCGGGGATCGGAATCTTGGCAACTGGTTCTGACCACACCCGAATGGAGAATGGAGATGGGGTAAGGATGAAGCATTACTAAGATTAACAGCTAACAATTAATAGCATTTTTTTAAATATATGATAGACTTGACTAGAGCATCGAGTAGAAGCTAGAAACCGGGTTGGTTGTCAAGATGACAACGAGATATAAATGCTTTCATCAGAGAAAGCCGGTTTCTTGACCGACGTTATAGGCACGGGTTCTCTCGGAGGCAGGAGCCTCAGAAGACCGTTACCAGGTAGAACCTGGGAACGAGAAGGTAGCCGTTTTTTCTAGATCGCAATAACAGAGAGGAGGAAAGTGGAATTACTGTTAGAAGGAATATTTAATGGGATTAGTATTGGGGCGGTTTTGCTGATCGCGGCCCTGGGTTTGGCGATCGCGTTCGGGCTGATGGGGGTGATTAATTTAGCCCACGGGGAGTTGATGATGCTGGGGGCCTATACAACTTTTGTCGTGCAAAATGGCTTCAAGTTGCTGGGCGGTCCTCTGTTTGAAATTTACATTTTTGTGGCTTTACCCGCTGCTTTTATCGTGGCAGCAGCGGTAGGTTTACTGTTAGAAAGATCGGTGATAAAATATCTTTACGGACGCCCTTTGGAGACCCTGTTGGCAACTTGGGGGGTGAGTCTGATTTTGCAGCAGTTTGTCCGCAGCGTCAGTTGGCAGATGGTAATTGGCATTCTGCTGTTTTGCTTGCTATTTTGGGGCGGGTTATGGATAATATATCGCCAGCGCGATGATTTTTATTTTGCTCGCATTCGCAATTGGGTATTGCTGATAATGTTACCATTGTCGGCGGGAATTGCTGGGGCGACGGCGGCTTTGCTAGGGCAGGTTTTTAAGTTGGCAGTAACTCAACCTTGGTTTGGGGCCCAAAATGTGGACGTGACGGCCCCGGAATGGTTGCGGGGGGGCTTGGCATTGCCCCTCGGAAATAATTTTCAACTGTCTTACGTGAGACTGTTTATAATTGGGCTAACGGTCCTTTGTATTGTCGGAATTTATCTGTTCTTGCAGCGATCGCCCTGGGGTTTGCGGATCCGGGCGGTGACCCAAAACCGCAGTATGAGTGCCTGTTTGGGCATCCCTACTAATAAGGTTGACGCCCTGAGTTTTGCCTTGGGTTCGGGGTTGGCAGGGGTGGCCGGTTGCGCTATTAGTTTGCTGGGTTCTGTAGGACCGAATACGGGACAAAATTATATCGTGGATGCTTTTATGGTGGTGGTTGTGGGAGGCGTGGGAAAGCTGGTGGGCAGCATTGTGGCGGCGATCGCGATCGGGACGACTAGCTACTTGATCGGTTCTGGTACAATTGCTTTAACGGAGATTAAGCCTCTGACTGATTTCTTTACCTTCTTTGCTACAACCAGTATGGCCAGGGTGATGGTCTTCGCCCTGATTATTGCTTTTCTGCAAGTTCGCCCCGCTGGCATGTTTCCCCAAAAAGGTCGTACTGTTGATGCTTAAAGCCTAAGATAATGCTAGATTTAGTTTTAGGACGCGGGATTAGAAAAAGGGCCGAGGCCGCAAGCTATTGCTGCTGGAGGCGGCAGTGGTGGGGGCGATCGCCTTGCTGCTAATCTTAATTATGCCACTGATGCTGTCGGACTTTCGCCTCAATTTGCTGGGGCGTTTTCTGGCATTGGCGATCGCGGCCCTGGGCATTGACCTGATTTGGGGTTATACTGGCATGCTAAGTCTGGGTCATGGGGTCTTTTTTGCCCTAGGCGGATACGCGATCGCGATGCACATCAAGCTGCAAATACCGGCGGATGCGGGCACCCAACTGCCAGAATTCATGAGTCTGTACGGAGTCACGGAATTACCCTGGTTTTGGCAACCATTTGACTCCTTTTTCTTTGCTACCGCTGCTATGGTCATTATTCCAGCTATCCTGGGGGCAATTCTGGGCTATCTGGTATTCCGCAACCGGATCCGGGGAGTTTATTTTTCCATTCTCACCCAAGCGGCAACTATTGTGTTTTTCAACTTCTTCAACGGTCAGCAAAAGTTAATTAACGGCACTAATGGCTTAACTTCTTTCAAAACAATTTTGGGTGCCACAGTCAATGACTCCAAAACTCAGTTAGCATTCTATGCTATTACAGTGCTATTGCTGGCCGCAACCTATGCTTTATGTCGCTTGCTGACCAGCGGACGCTTTGGACGCTTGCTGGTGGCAATTCGGGATGATGAAAGTCGCGTGCGTTTTACCGGTTACAACCCGACTGGCTATAAGGTTCTGGTATTTGCTATCTCCGCTGGGTTGGCCGGACTGGCGGGGGCGATGTTTACCCTGCAAACTGGGATTATTTCTCCGAAAGCGATGGATATTGCTTTCTCCATTGAAATGGTAATCTGGGTAGCTGTGGGCGGTCGCGCTAGCTTGGTGGGTGCGGTTCTGGGTACCCTGATTGTTAACTATGGTAAAAGCTTGTTGTCCGAACAGTTTCCCCAAGTTTGGCTGTTCTTTCAGGGGGCTTTGTTTCTGCTGGTCGTGACTGTACTTCCTAATGGTGTCGTTGGTTGGTTGCGCTTTCAGGGCCTGGAGAAAGTGCGATCGATCTTTTTGGAGAAGCCAGTAGTAACCTATTCCAGTTTAGAGTCAGACCCAGAAGTGCAGCGGGAACGGGAAATATTAGAAAATAAGACAATAGATGATTGAGAATGTCCAAGTGGATAAGCTGTGATGCATTTAAATTGCATAGTCTAAAATTGCCGCTATAGCTGAAACACTCCCCCTGTTGTGGGTTGCCTCGATTTTACCGGAGGCCCCAACATGCAGTTTAGATGCGCGACAGCTATAGTTTGGTATATTTATAGCGAGAGTATCCGATAGTTGACCAAGGTTATGTGGTTATGTCTAAAGTTTCTTGGAAGATGGTCTATGTTGATAAAGATCCTGATGATATTTACAAAGGTTGGGGTTGGGTAGAGATTAACGTTGAGGATAGTAACAAGTTTAACCTAACATATTATCCAGAGTCCTACACCGTAAGTCGTAAAATGCCTTTTGAAGAGTAATTTAAAATAGTCAACAGTGGAAATCTCCCATCTAGAGGTAGAGGTGGAACAAAGAAATTTAATATCAACATAAACGGGGAAATAATTCCTGTTCGTGCTCAAAAATAATTAACGAATAAAGCCGTATGTGCTTGGGTTAAGTCTTGGGCACCTCCGAACACAAAAATCATTACACCCGGAAATAGGGAACTCTCACTTGATGGGGAAAAACTTACTCATGAGATTCATTTCATTTACTTCATTTTCAACCAAGATAGTAATGCGATAAAAATTGGTAGAACTAAAAATCTGGATAGCAGAATGAAATCATTGCAAACGTCTAGTCCTGCTAAACTAGAGTTACTGAAATCTATATCGGTTCAAGGTAAGAACAAGGCTCAAGAACAAGAACTCTCCCTTCATAAGCAGTTTGACGATTTGAGAATTAACGGAGAGTGGTTTAGAGCTGAATCTCGTTTGGTGAATTACATAAATCAGTTATGACAACAACCCTAGCTAGACCGGCGAGCGAGCGGGTAAGAAATCGGGTTTCTTTGACTATCTGTCGCCTCCAGGCCCAAGATTTTCACAGAAACCCGGTTTCTGGTATCCTCCCCCGTGAGGGGGCGATCGCATTGGGTTAGCAATTAGCAATAGGGCTACGCGCACTTCGTACAAGCAATCAGCAATTCTCCCATGAATAGTAAAATATTAGAAATTGAGAACCTCACAGTTAGCTTTGATGGTTTTCAGGCCCTGAACCAGCTCAACTTTAGCATGGATACGGGGGAACTGCGAGTCATCATCGGTCCCAATGGTGCGGGAAAAACCACCTTTCTCGATGTCATAACTGGGAAAGTCCAACCAACAACAGGACAAGTGCTATTTAAGGGCCGAAATACCCGACGCTTATCGGAACATCAAATTGCCCGCCTGGGAATAGGTCGCAAGTTTCAAACCCCGAGAGTTTACCTGAATTTGACAGTCCGGGAAAATCTCGACCTCTCCTGTAACCGCAATCAAAATGTTTTTGCGACTCTTTTCAAACCGACATCCGTCGCCGAACGAAAATACTGTTAAAAACCTGCTAGAAACCATCGGGCTAACAGGGAAAGCGGAAATGAAGGCAGAATTGCTTTCTCACGGGGAAAAGCAACGGTTAGAAATAGGCATGTTAGTGGCACAGTCACCGGACTTGCTGCTAGTTGACGAACCCGTTGCGGGGTTGACGGATTCCGAAACCGAACAAACGGGGGATCTGCTGTTGAATTTGGCCGAAAGTCATTCCATTATTGTCATCGAACATGATATGGAATTTGTCCGCCAAATTGCCCGCCAGGTGACCGTGTTACATCAAGGTGCAGTTTTGTGCGAGGGTACCATTGAGGAGGTGCAAAATGACCCCCAGGTGATCGAAGTTTATCTGGGACAACCCTACGAACAAGATGAATAATCAGCAACTGTAGGTTGGGTTTCGTGCGGAGACCCAACCTACGATTACTACAAACAGTTACTTGAAAATATCGTCCAACTTCTCCAGCAATTCTTCTGCTAAGTCTAGCAATTCGATTTCCTCATCCTCTTCAACCCTTTTCTCGCGCACGATCGCCCCCACCAGAGAACCTGCGAGAATATTTTTCACCCTATAATTTCTCTTCTCTTCCTCGCAAATGCCCAGACATGTTTCCAACGCTGCTGCTATTTGAGAAATTGACTCAGCTTTGAGCCGTTCTCGTACCCGCACCGCTACTTTGTCCTCACTGGAGAGAAACTCGATCATCTCTTCTTTCCTCTCTTCTGCCGAATATTCCTCATCCGATGTGTCCCACCATTCTCCCTCTACATCAACATAGCGATCGATACAGTCAATGCCGTAATGCAGCCAGTCCTCTTGCAATTGCTGCGCTGCTGATACAGCCTCCAGGACTTGGGCAATTCGTTCTTGGGAATTGAAGTTTTCTGTCACCCTGGGCCTCCTATTTAACTTTTTGCTTTCTGCGCTTTTATAATCGGAATTTTTGGTACTTTGCTGGTTTGATATTGTCGCTATTATACTTGGCGATGTTAACCACCTGATTTACATAATCCTCTATAGCTGGGTTATAGCTGATAAATAGTCCTCTCTCTATGCCCCAGTACCGGACCGGAGAGTTTCTTCCCAGCTTGACTCCTTCTCTTGAGTATATTCATCGGCACTTTGGGTCAGTTGGGTACAGAGGGGATTTTCTTGATTATTACTTACGATTATATCCGTTGCCATTGACATATCTGCTATTAAACGGGACACCCCATCCCCTTGACGACTTGATATTTGATTTATAAGTGCTTTTATTAACTCCCTATCCGCATCTGCGTACTCTCCCTTCATCATCCTGTGTTTCCATTTATAAAACTTGGGGTCATAATTCCTCAACCATTTGGGCAATAATTCACTATACCAATATCTCACCGTTGGTGACATGCGCTTCAACGCCTCGGTTTTCTCCGCCTCGGTGGGCAGGGATTCTATTTTCAGCCACGCATCTATATCTAACACGAGCTGCTTGAGAAATAGTAGCACGTATTTCTTGGCTGTCAACTTCCCCGGCTTTTCTTTGTGTACCCAGTTGAGGATCTTCTTTAACTTCTTGGCTTCTTGGGGCGCGACTGCGCTAGCTGTCTCGGTCTGGTCTCTTAATTTATTGATTATCTCTCGGATTTGCAACCGGCGATCTCCCCTGCTTGACGCTCTTGTCTGTTCTACTATATTCTATCGGGTGCCCATGCCAACTCCTTGGCCAGCCCATATTTGTAGGTCAAGCATTGCTGGAAAGACATTCGGGGCCCAGTAGTTTGTGCGATCGCGATCGGACCGTGGCCGTTGCTGATCTGACTCTGGTGTCCAACTGAGAACTACGAACTACGCACTACGAATTACAAACTACTTAGTCTCGGAGTCTTCGGTATCTTCCGCCGGTCAACCCATGACAGATTGGAGACCGCCCTTCTCTTGTTGTGGGTAAATTATCTGCCTCCTTCCATCTCGGGCCACCAGTTTGACGATGTCCAAATCTGCTCCTGAGGAGGGTTCCAGTTGGTCATAATTTGGGTAAAATCTCGCTGCGATCTCCCAAGTCCTGTTGGTGAGAGTCAGCGGTCAGATCCTGTCACGAGGCATATAGTCTCGGAGTCTTCCCTGTGGAGCCGGTCAACCCATAACAGATTATCCTGGTAGGGAGAAGAGAGAACCCGTCGGTGTCTTCACCTACGCCGAGTTCGGAGTTCGGAGTTCGGGATCTCTCGAACTCAATCATGAGGGTTTGAGGCATTTTGTTGCTGACTCCAAATCAAGGTTTAAGTAGCTGTCGAACTCACGTCCCCGAGGAATTTATTGCAAAATATACACAGTATTGGGGGGCCATCCCAGTCGCCGGATCTACTCCACGGGGGGGTTGGGGGAGCTAAAAGTGCAACAACTGCTCCTACTCGTTTACATTGGCTTAGACTAATTTTGCATTAGCTTATTTTAAAATTACATTGGCTTAGGATAAATTTATTTTAAACTAATGTAAACTTACATCAATTTAATGTAAGTCTACATTAGTTAGAATAAGCTTACATTTGCTTAGTGTAAGCAAGCCATAGTTGCTTGTCAGCCACCAATGGCTGATTGTCAAGCTGTCGTGCTGTTGAAATAGCTAATGACATGAAACTGAAATTCCTCCTCCAGGGCTGCTGAATCGGAGCATTAAATCTCGGTGTGGTCTGGCACCCGTTGGCTGCAACAAATGCATGACCACACTTCTGTTTTTCCATAAAACCTAGTGCTGTTGCTCTTCATAACCTATCATAACTTAGTGCTGTTGCTTCCCATAACCTAGTGCTGCTTTTGGGCCAACATCCGGATCTTCACCTGATGGAGGCTATTTGGCTCACGGGTGGAACCGGTACTCTGGTTGCCATGCTGTGGTGGAAACGCGCCTAGAACCGTACCCAACAGGGGTTGCTGTGGGAAGGAACGCGCCGGGTGTATCCTTCTGCCGCGCAAATATATCTGTAGGGGGGAAGCATTTGGGCGAGAATATCAGTTAGAGATAGACAAATTTACTGCTCCTTTTGCTTCGCCCGTGCGAAAGTGAGATGCACCCAACGCGCCGGGCAGCCTCCAGTGAGGAGAACCGCGAAACCAGGCAATAGCACAAAATGTGTGATATATTGAAGCAGCAGTCAACGTTGGTGCAGGTGATGGAACGGGAAGCTAACAAGATAGCAGAAAAGGGAAACCAGAATACTGCCAACTCAGAAGCATATTTGAATTTCTTGACGGAGGTGTTGCAGGCAGTTTCAGAAGATCCTAGTCCTCAGTCAGTCTACCCCCTACTGCAAGCAAACCTAGACAAACTCGATGACAACTTTATCTCCCTCTTGCGAACCTGGGCAGAAGCGCGACTCTCGGAGGTAGAACCATCCCAAGCAGAAGACATCGCCTCAGATATCGGCAACTTCAGCAACCTTATCCTGGAATTTCCCCTCGGTAACCAGGCGGCGAACGTGGAAATTAGTCTTGTCGGTTATGAAATCTCCCTGACAGTCTTTACCCGCGACAGTCACTCGGAAAATTGGGCGCTTATTCAAAACAATTTAGGCAATGCCTACAGAAACAGAATTAAAGGAGACAGATCCGAAAATCTGGAAAACGCCCTGGCCGCCTACCAACGGGCTTTGTCGGTTTACACTCAAGAAGCTTTCCCCACGGACTGGGCAATGACTCAGAATAATTTGGGCCTTGCCTACAGTCACAGAATAGTAGGAGACAGGGCTGAAAATCGGCAAATGGCGATCGCGGCCTATGAAAAAGCCTTAGAAGTATACACCCGGGAAGCCTTTCCCGAAGACCGGGCAGAAATACAATATGAGATTGGCAAACTGCTGATAGATGGAGGAAGCTGGTATGATGGACTAGCCCATTTAGAAGAAAGCCTCGCCATCTATCGCCAAACAGAAAACCTCAAACAACGTGCAGATACAATATACCAAATAGCCCGCACCCATCATTTAATGAGTAACCTAGACAAAGCCCGCATTCATTACGGCGATGCCCTCCGCATCTACCAATTTATCAATAATCAACGGGGAATAGCTGCCTGCCAAGACGGACTAGGCAGACTAATGATTTTAATTCTATTTATCGATGAAGCCTTAGAAAGATTAAACCAAGCCTGTCATATTTATGATACCATTGAGGATAAGCAACGGGCAGATGACGTGCGTGAAATCATCAAGCTGATAACCAAAGCCAAAGAAGGAGAGAAACAAATAGCATGAACGAGACCGACAGACTTTGGGATGAAACGGACAGCATATTCACTAGCTGGAATCTTCAGGAAACACCATTTTCTGAAAGTGCATCCAGCTTGCGGTCCAACCTAGATAAAGTTTTCACGGGTCGCACCCAGGAGTTAAAGCGGATCTTTAACCTGTTACGAGGTCGGGAACGCAAGCGGATATTAGTATACGGTTCCATTGGCATAGGAAAAACAGCCTTGATTTTAGCAGTATTGAGTGTCTTGCAACGTAAAAGCAAAAATACTCTGGCTACCTATATTAGTCTCCCCTTGGAAACTAACTTAGCAACAGCAGCATTGATAGCATTAGCCCGAAGTCTGCCAGAGGATGAGTGGGCGCAACAACAGTTAAACCAAATGTGATTGATAAGTGAATCAACTCGGAAAACCAAGACCAAGTTAGAGGGTAAAACCGTCCGATCGGGAAAGTGTATCTGAGCAGGAATAGAGTTCAATACTTCTCGGTTAGGGATATAGGTTGCCCTCGTTTTCATACTTTTTGACCCTCGTTCCCAGACTCCGGCTGGGAACGAATTGTATAGGCTCTGCCTCGTGTTTCTGTAACAGGAGGCAGAGCCTCCAGAAGTCATTCCCAGGTAGAACCTGGGAATGAGGTAAAGGCGATCGACTGATTGACAATTCTTTTGGTTGCGTATAGGTGGGCGGTGTCCACCCTACGTTTACCGCATTATTCATCTACTTGCCAGGGGTCTTTAGTCAAGTCTTCATCCAGAATGCGTTTGGGACGAACGACCAACAAAACCCTTCCCAACAGGGAACATCCGGGGCAGTTTCTAACCACTGAATTTCCAATTGCGAGCCCAGGTCCGCGAGAAAGTAGCTGTCGGCATCCCACTGACGCTGCGATCGGTCTACAATAATCAGGACAGCTTCAGGTGGACCGGGAACTGGATTAGGCAGTTGGTCACTAGTACCGAGAATAGCCACAGGGTCTTCAGCACTGCGAACAACTTGCCATCCAGGTACTAGTACCCAAGCCCCCTGACCGGCAAACTTCACCATTCCGAAAGGTTCCGTCTCGTCAGTAATGGGGACCGCCTGCAAGTCAGCGGCACTCAGAGGTAGTTCCCCCACAACCGGGAGCACCCGGGGTAAATCTTCCGCTGATTCCAAGCGATAGACCGGTAAGATCGGGGCAGGACGCTTGGGGACCACAGTAAAATCAGTCAGCAACCGCTCGATCGCCTCTCGGGCCCCGGGAGTTTGGGCAAATTTCAAGCCCTTAGCAATTAAACGCGATCGATCTTGCAGATCGTTGTGCTGGCGGGCAGTTTTCCAGCACTGGTAGGCAATAGCATCCCCCGGTTGCCGAGAAAACCCTTCTGGTAGCATCCGCATCCGGAACAGATCCTTCATGGCCTTAGCCAGTTCGTGGGCCTCATTCGCATCCAGGTTTTGGGCCACCACGAATTCCGCAGCAGCGGCCCGTTCGGCGGTGGCCAGGATGCGAAACTCATAGAGGCGATCGCTGCCTTTTTGCTGGAAATATTGCAGGACCGGTTCCGGTGCATTAGCATTCAGGATACTGGTGTAAACCTGGGAGGCCACGACGATCTGATTTTGTTGGACGGCCTCAATACCAGTATCTTCAAAGATTTGCGCTGGTTTATAGCCAGCTTTTTGCAGGTGGGCGATCGCCTGTCCCCATTCCACCCAGGAACCTTTCTTACGCCGGAGCGCATGCAGCAGATCTCGTGCAGTGTCAGTCATTTGATATCGTCCTCCGAGAAGTTGTCAAAAAACAATAAAGGGCCGAAAGCCGCTCCCAGAGGGAGTTTACCCTGAAGCCCCTGCCCTTGTGGAGGAAGTCGGAAAAAAAATTTTTCTCTAGGACTTGACAAACTGGAAGTAGATAAGTCATTATAGTAAAAGCGCGTGGGGCTATAGCTCAGTTGGTAGAGCACCTCAATGGCATTGAGGGGGCCAGCGGTTCGAGTCCGCTTAGCTCCATTGCCCCATCCCCTCGCCCAGGCTCAGTCCTGGTGTAATGGAAACCCAGTCCGCTTTGCGGGCTTAATAGCGATCGCCAAGAACTTCGGGCAAAAGTCTCTCATCCCCAAGGCGATCGTTTTTTTGTCTGAAAAACCTGTCCGATCGTAGGTTGGGTTGACCCACGAAACCCAACCTATACATCTGGTGCATGGCAGTGAGTAAGAGGGTTTGCAACCCCCGGCGGGCTGACAGCGAAGTGAAAGATTAATAATTAACCATTAACCTAACTTGCGACCTAGTTAAAAAAATCTGAATTACCCACTTAGACTTTACAGATATTTTGAGGGTTTTATATGTAGCGGGTTAGCTATTTAGAAGTTATAATGTACTAAAATAACAGTTAATTATCGGACCCAACCCCCCAACCGCGCCCTCCCAGGCGGAGCCCGGGAAGGAGAGGAATAAGGCCTTACATCATGCCGAAAGATTGCAGGTGCTCATTAATTGCCGAAGCCGTAGTACGAGTGGCATCCTCGCTTACTGCACCCGAGATCAAAGCCTGATCAGAGAACCCGAGAGCATGGCGCATGAATAAAATGCCATCAGTTAACGCCCCTGCCGTGCCATTGCCATCTACATCTAACATAGTGTCCCCCATTTCGTCCAAGTAGGTAACAATTTCTGATGTATCGCGAGTGGCACCTTCACCTACAACACCTTCAGTCAAAGTCTCTCCCCTGAACCCGAAGAGATAACGTATGGCCACAAGGCCGTCAGTTAATGCATCTATAACTCCATTCCCATCAATGTCCAGTGCAGGTGATGGAGCAGGTGATGGAGCGGGGGAGGTTAATGCAATGGAACTGGGGACAAAGTTGCTATTCGCAGGCAGGTCATCTGAGTTGGCACCAAAGTTGATCTGCGTCCCTGAAAACCCTGGTAGCGCTGTGAAGTTGGCTGTGTAAAGGGTAGGATTAGGATTGTTGGGCCAATTTCCGTTAGCATCTACCCAAGCTTGCAGGATGTATTTGTCTGTGCTGGGGTCGCCGTCCAAACCCCCGTTGGTAATCGGATCGTCCAAGACTGCACTTATAGGTTGTGCGCCCAAAGGAAAATGCTCGGTCAGACCAGTGACTGGATCAAATGCTACTTGAGAACTGTCCCAATGCATTTGAAAGACTATTCCTGTGGTGGGAGTTTCCGCAGGTTCAGTAGAGTAGTTGACATCAAAGCTGACACTTGTGTTTGGTTCTACTGCTTTGGTCGATTCAGAAGGAGTGACTTTCAGTTGAGTGACTTCTTCTGTAGTTGCCTTCTCAACTTGAACTACATAGATAGCATTAACGCCTTTACTGAAACTAGGGCCATTACTGGTCAAATCATTGATGCCATCGCCGTTGATGTCGATGCTGTCCCGGAACTTCCTGTAGCCCACACATTACCATTGCTGTCGGCGGCTATGTCAAAGCCAACGGCATTACCGCTACCGCCGATCTTTAAGGCCTGAACCAAATTCCCCTCAGAGTCGAACTGGGCTACATAGCTATCGATGAAAGAGCTATCGCTAGTCAAATCATTGTTGCCGTCGAGGTCGATGTCGATGCTGTCCTGGAACTGTCCTGTAACCCACAGATGATCATTGCTATCGATGGCTATGCCTTCGGTATCGTCGCCATCGGCTTCGGCATGCTCACCGAGCCTTAAGGCTTTGACGAAATCACCATTGCTCGAGAACTTGGCTACATATTCATCAAGGGGAAAAGGATAATCTTTTGAGCCATCGGTCAAATCATTGGTGCCGTCTCCGTCGATGTCGATGTTGCCCTGAAACTGTCCTTTAACCCACACATCACCCTTGCTGTCGGTGGCTATGTCAAGGCTGTAGTCGCGATCGCTACCGCCGATATTTTTGGCAAAGAGCAAAGCCCCCTCCGAGTCGAACTTGGCTACATAGCCATCTCTGCTGCCATTATTACTGGTCAAATCATTATTGCCGTCTTCGTCGATGTCGATGCTGCCGGAGAAAGAGCCTGTAGTCCACACATGATCATCCTTGTCGATGGCTATGCCATGACCAACGTCATCACCGCTACCGCCGATCTGGAAGACGTTGACCAAATCCCCCTCTGAGTCGAACTTGGCGAAATAGCTATCTCGACGGCCGCCATTATTGGTCAAATCATCTTCTCCGTCTCCGTCGATGTCGAGGTGGCGCCAGAAACTTCCTTTAGTCCACACATTATCTTTGCTGTCGATGGCTATGCTCTTGCCCGATTCAGTGTGATCAGTATAACGTCGATCTCTAAGGCCTGAACAAAGTCTCCCTCCGAGTTGAACTTGGCTAAATAGTGACCATCACGATCTGAACTGGTCAAATCATCTTTTCCGTCTCCGTCGATGTCGATGCTGCCATGGAACCCCCTAACACCCACGCATTATCATTGCTGTCGGTGGCTATGCCTATGCCCTTGTCTGGGAGTAAAATCTCAGTATTGCCGAAATCATAGGCCCGAACCAACTTCCCTTCAGAGTCGAACTTGACTACATAGCTATCGAAAGAGCCATTACTGATCAAATCATCTTCTCCGTCGCCGTCGAGGTCGATGCTGCCCCCGAACTCTCCTGTAATCCAGACATCACCATTGCGGTCGATGGCTATGTCCTTGTCTTCCGCCCCCCCACTGCTACTGCTGATCTGGAAGGCAACCTGATCCATTACTGTTGATTCCATCTTTTTGAACCTCATCTTTGGTGAACTCTTCTACCTCTCCCAATCCCCACCCCCCCAACCTGTTACTATCCTCCCTCGCTTTCCGCTTTATCCGGATTATATGAGAGGATTTCCTTGGACGTTGAGGTCATTTATACCGTTCAACTCAGTTGGTACTGGACCTTCCAGAGAATTGTTTTGCAACCACAGTTTTGTTAGGTTGCTGAGGTTCCCTAGCGAGTCGGGTATTGTCCCCGTTAGATTGTTATGGTCCAGGTAAATGTTTTGCAGCTCGGTGGCGTTCCCCAATTCCCATGGGATGCTGCCACTCAGGGAATTGCTCCCCGCCCATAATTCCTGCAGGTTGCTCAGGTTCCCCAATTCAGGGGGAATCGAACCACTCAAGGAGTTCTTGTTCAGTTTCAACCACGTTAAATTACGTAGGTTCCCCAATTCAGGGGGAATGTTACCTGTTAGGGAATTGTGGTCCAACCACAGGTGTGTCAAGTTGTCTAGGTCCCCTAATTCAGGGGGAATGGTGCCGCTCAGGCCGCTGCGGTCCAGTTCTAGTCTCTGCAAACCGGTCAGCTTGCTTAACTCAGAAGGGAGCGCACGGCTCACCCCGGCTGTGAGTTCCGTCACTCGGGATTTCTCGGCTGCCACCCCACTCAACCTGTTAACAGCACTAGCAAGGGGACGGAACCATGTTCCTCATCACTGACGGGCATGCGGAGTCGGGTCGAAATTCCAATGGCCATTATTGATATCCTTCAGGACTCCATAATCGCTGGCATTGATGAGGTAAAGCCCAGTACCAGAGCTCTTAAAGGACACCGAGATATTAAACTTATCCGTTACGGAGCCTCCCGCATCATCTGATGCAGTTACGGTTACAAGAGAATTGCTATCATCAGGATCAGCAGCAATATATCCCAAGCAGGCGTGCCACTAATCACCCCAGTAATGGGGTCAAAGGTTAACCCGTCTGGCAAACCGCTGACGCTGTAACTGGTAATGTTATCGTTGATATCGCCAAAGTTCCCGCTGATATCTATGCTGAGGTTGTGATTGCGAGTGGAGTTCCTGTCGTATTCTACGACAGTATCCACGTCCTCGATCGGAACTCCAACATAGGGTGGATTCTCCAACCGTTTGGTTGCCGATAAAGCTTCGACACTTGCGGGTAGATCGCCGGTTAGGTGGTTACCTTGGAGCCAGAGGTTCCGCAAACCGGTGAGGTTGCCGAGCTCCGGCGGGATTGCGCCGGTGAGCTCATTCTGCCACAGGTACAGGTTTTGTAAACTGGTTAGATTGCCCAACTCAGGGGGGATGGTCCCGGTTAGGGCGTTCGCAGACAACCCGAGGATCTGCAGGTTGGCGAGCTCACCCAACTCGGTCGGGATTGTGCCGGTGATCTCGTTGTTGTGCAGCCGGAGTTTCGTTAAATTACTCAGCTCACCCAGCTCAGACGGTATAGTACCGGTGAGGGAGTTGTTGGTTAAGCTGAGATTTCGGTTACTCGCGATCCTTCTACCGGGGTGCATCCCACTTTCGCAAGGTTGATAGCCGTCATAGGCTTTTCCTCCAAGGATGGGTCTGAAAGAGCATGAATACAGCCTAGCTAACTCGATTGCGTTTTGTCAAGGGTTTTGAGAAATTTTTTTTCTTATACCTTATATAAGCTGAAGTTTATGGATCTTTGGCCTGGGGGCTATGTCATCCGATCGGGGAGGGGAGGAGATCCGGGCGGGGAGAGGATCGGGGCGGGGAGAGGAATTAATGGAAACATCAGTCAGCCGATGTCTGCCGGTGTATGAATTGTTGTGTAGACGGAGCTTCGCAAACTGGTAAGGGTGCCTCCGAACAGCTTAGAGGTCCGTCCCCATTTGTTGGGGACGGGAATTAATGGAAACTTCATTTTTGTCAGGACAAAGATCTTGCAATTGGCTGAGGTCAGGTAGAGTTCTCAGCGGTCTGTTTGGTCGGGCCGCTGAGCTTTTTGTTGCTGGTGTTTGCTGGAGGGGGGGGCTTTTTACATGCATCTGGGCAGCTCCACTATCCGCGTCCGCTCCGGAGCTGGCGCCCAGCTATCAACTACTTTTGACCACACCCCATCTAACGTCCAATGCACTTGATTTTCGATGCCTCAATGTTTACGAATTGCCTTACCAATAATTTTGGCATCATCTGATAACTGGAGTTTAGACTAAACTTTTAAGAAAAGGGCAGCTGGCGACGGTACTGGCGAAGCTGCTTTAGGCCCGGAGGCGAAAGCTTTTACTCCCAAATCATGCTGTCTCAGAAATTACTTGTATTAATTTCCGCTTCACGTGTATAATGGGCATGTTGATGAATATCCAACGAGAGCAAGGTAAAACAATGCATTCCGATAAAGTACCGGACGTGGTATTTAAGACAAGGGTCAGAGATGAATCAGTCGCCGGACCCAATCCTTTTCGCTGGCAAGACCGCACCACCCAAGAGGTATTTGGTGGGAAACGGGTAGTATTGTTTGCGCTGCCCGGTGCCTTTACGCCCACCTGTTCTTCTACCCATCTGCCCCGTTACGAAGAACTCTATGATGAAATTAAGGCCCTCGGAATAGATGAAGTGATTTGTCTGTCCGTTAACGATGCCTTTGTGATGTTCCAGTGGGGAAAACATCAGAAGGTGGAGAAGATTTTCCTCCTGCCCGATGGTTCGGGTGAGTTCACTCGGAAAATGGGGATGTTGGTGGAAAAAGATAATCTCGGGTTTGGGATGCGTTCTTGGCGCTACTCAATGGTAGTTAATGACGGCACCATTGAAAAGATGTTTGTTGAACCCGGTTTTGCTGACAATGCCCCCGATGACCCATTTGAAGTTTCCGATGCAGATACAATGCTCAATTACTTGAAGTCTGCTAAATAGTAACTTGTAAATTAAGAAACCAGGTAAGTTAAGAGTTACCTGGTTTCTGGAATAGAGATGCACCAAACTGTCTGTTAAGCTTTCAATGTATAGGACAGCACCTGATAAAATCACATATTAGCCCGTTTTGCTAGCTACTGTAGCTGTTAATGACCAGCAGGCCCCAGGCACATCGGCGGGAAATCTCGAACTAATTTCCAGCACTGCTCACTGCTCGCCGATCGCTGATACTAGGCGGCGCAGATACCTGAAAATAGGTGGTATCAATAGGTATGCTAGCAGTATAATGTCTAAAATAGCTTCAAACTGGCTAAACTCTCGTCCGTAGTAGCGATCGTCCCAATAGCTGACAGGACTTTGAAAGCGGATGGCCCATTCCAGGGGAAAGAATAGCAAGGGACCGTCATCGACATGGGTGGGGATGTCCAAAGCAGTATGCAACAAACAGCCCGCGAAAAACCAGAACCACCAGTATTTCCTCGAACCCAGGCGACCTCGAAACCGCCAAAGTAAGGCCAGGGCCCCTAGGAGCACGAGGGGAGAGTGAAGAAGATTATGGGATGCAACCCAAAAGGGATTTTGGAAGTACAGTTCGTCAAACATGATGCGAAAGGCTTCCCCTACCGTCAAACCTTTGAGGTAATGGTAGTAGATCAGTGCCCCAATACTTAGAAGGTACAGGGGTAAGTCTGGGGCGACGGAACCGAACAAAAAGGCGCTTTTGGCGATCGTGGTAGGTAAGCTCTTCTCTAGAGCCGCATTGACCAGGAAGTGGGATGGTGTATTCATATCAGCATCGGGAATTATAAGGTAAGGACTAAAGTCCTTACTACAAACCAGCATTACAAACGGATGAAGAAATTAATTCTGGCAATTCTCGGTGCCGGGGCTTGGGGATCGGCCCTGGCTAAGTTGGCTAGCGATAATGGTCATCATGTCCGTATCTGGTCCCGCCGCAGCCCCTACAGTTTGCATGATGTCTTAGCTGATGTCTCTCTTGTTGTCTCTGCTATCCCGATGACAGCAGTTGTTGCTACTTCTACCAAAATACAGGCGATCGGACTCCCTCTAAGAGCGATAATTGTCACGGCTACTAAGGGGTTAGACCCCCACAGCAGGCGCACTCCTGCCCAAATTTGGCAAGATAACTTTCCCGATCGTCCTATTGTAGTGCTTTCTGGACCAAATCTCTCTAAGGAGATCGCACAGCAACTGCCTGCTGCTACTGTTGTTGCTAGTACAGATCTCCATGCAGCTGTGACCGCACAACAGGTTTTTGCTTCCAAAAAGTTTCGCGTTTATACCAGTACAGACCCCCTGGGGACCGAGTTGGGCGGGACTCTCAAGAATACGATCGCGATCGCTGCTGGAGTCTGCGACGGCATGCAGCTGGGCACCAATGCCAAGTCGGCCCTCCTGACTCGCGCCTTGACAGAAATCCTTCGCATCGGTACCCATTTAGGCGGTCAAAGAGAAACCTTTTTCGGATTATCTGGCTTAGGGGATCTGCTGACAACTTGCAACAGCCCCCTCAGTCGCAATTATCGGGTTGGTTACGGTTTGGCACAGGGAAAAACTCTAGAAGCAATCCTAGCAGAATTGCAGAGTACTGCCGAAGGTGTTAATACTACTAATGTGCTGATTGATATTGCCCGTCGGGAGCAAATCCCCGTGCCCATCTCCTGGCAAGTGTATCTGTTGCTGAATAATCAAATCACGCCCCAACAGGCTGTGGAAGCCTTGATGGAAAGAGATTTGAAGCCGGAATTTTATGGCCCAAGCCTGCCCTAATTGTGAATTGCTAATTGTGAATTGCTAATGGGAACGAGATATGAAGGCGCTCTCTCGTTGCTAGTTTCTAGCTAGCAACGATGACCAGAGGCAGAGCCTCGTGCGCTCTCGGTTGGGCTTAGTCACGACCTCCAAACCGACGATACCTATACTGAAGTAATATAATCCAACTCTTGCAGCTTCTGCAACACTTTTGCCACACTTTCTGACAACTCTTCCTTGTCAGTTCTGCATTCAATCTCCGGATTGATTGGCGGTTCGTAAGGATCGGAAATTCCCGTAAACGCTTTAATTTCTCCGCTACGGGCCCGCTTGTAAAGTCCCTTCACATCCCGTTCTTCACACACCGCCAAGGGCGCATTCACATAGACTTCCACAAAATCCTTAATCTTTTCCCGGACCTCTTGGCGGATCTCCCGATAGGGTGAAATCGCTGACACCAATACAATCACCCCATTGCGCGTCAACAGGTGGGAGACAAAACCAATCCGACGGATGTTCTCATCTCGGTCTTCCTTACTAAACCCCAACCCTTTCGTCAGGTTCTGACGCACAATATCACCATCCAAGATTTCCAAAGGATATCCCTTCTCACCCAGTGCTTTCGCTACCGCCTGAGAGATTGTGGTTTTCCCCGCACCACTCAAACCCGTAAACCATAGGGTTACGCCACGTTGCTGCATAGTAATTGCTCCTTATTCTTCCTCAATATACTCTACTATTTCTGGTAGCTTGTCAAGGGCAGATGTCAGAGAGTTTAAGTTCGAGCCAGCAATCACGATCTTTGCCGGGTCTTGCTTGGCGATCTGCAGGATATAATCGAACAATGACGGTTCTTCTACTACCCCTTCAATCTGAAGCTCGATTCCCTTTGCTTTCCGTTGCACCCGCTGGAGTACGTCATCGGCCAGCCCTCGGTAACCTGCTAACATTGAACTTTGTAAATTCCGCAGGGAACTATGACCGATAAAGCCCACCTCTGCTAGGTCGTGCATCATATTACCCATTGCCTGGGTGCCAATAAAGTAGACTACAACTAGCTGGGTTTGCCGCTGCTGTGCCTCTGATATCGCCCGCCACATCGCCTCGTCATAAGCATAGGGATTGGCGATCGCCAGCCAAACATTCATGTTACACCCCTAATCCTACTATTGGCCAATAGAACTTAGCCATTGCTAAAAATATGAAAAATCCGATCGCTTTCAGCCACAAGCCCCGCTGAAAGGCTTGAAAGGGAGAGACATAGCCACTACCAATCACGATCGCCATCACTGGCGTACTCACGGGTAACAGAAATGCGATCCCCGAGGGCAGGGTAACGCCCAAAGTCATCGCCCTGGGATCTATGCCATACTTGGCTGCTAAAGCTAGCCCGATCGGCATTAGCACTGCCACTGCGGCAGCATTACTCATGCCTTCTGTTAAAATCAGAATTACAGCCACGATCGCCACAAAAGTAACGGTACCAGAATCAATCCAGCCCAACAAGTTTTGCGCCAATTCTGCTGCTGCCCCCGTATCCCGCAGCATGGCCGAAAGGGCGATCGCGCTACCATACATCAGGAAAATCCCCCAGTTCACATCTTCTTCTACCTCTTGCCAATCTACCAAGCCGAAGACGAAGCTCAATAGTACCCCAAAAAAGGCGATCGTATCTAAACCCCAAGCTTCTCCTTGAAAAATCCACAGTCCGATGGTCAGCACCGTCACCGCCGCCGTGCCCAGTTCCCGTTTGGAAATTGGTCCCAGGTCTTGCGATCGCCTCAAAAGGAACTTGTGAGCTGTAGATAGAGAAACAACCGTACCTCGTCCAATTTGCAGCAGTAAACCATAGGCCACCAGTAACAAGGCTAACACTAAAGGGATAGACCAGATAAACCACTGCACAAAACTGATAGATTCACCCGTGGTGCTGCGGAGAACGCCCAAGGCTAAAGGGGCTCTAGCGCCCCCCAGCAGGGTAGCGATGCCACCGATGCCCGACCCCCAACCCAAGGCTAAGAATGCCGCCAGTCCAAAGCGTCCGCCAGGCTTTGCCCCTGCTGCTTGCACCACTTCCAAAACTACGGGAAATAGCATGGCCGTGACTGCATAGGAACTGATGACAAAAGACATCAAGGCCGATAGCAGTAAGATAGATGCGATCAGAACATTCTGACCGTAACCAAACCGGGATACCACAGCTACTGCCAGGCGGCTACTCAGTCCCGATCGCATGACTGGACTGGCCAGGATAAAGGCCCCCAAGACAAAAAACACCGCCCGGTTGCCAAAATAGGCATAGGTAGCTTCCGAGGACAGAACGCCGCTGAGAGGAATCAGAAAGAGCACCATCAGTCCTGTCACCGCTACGGGTAGGGTGTTAGTTCCCCAGAGGAAAGCCGTCACTGCAAATACGGCCAATGCTCGTTTTGCTTCCATTTCCAGTCCCGGGAAAGGAACTATGAGGACCGCCCCATAAATAATCGCGGCCCCCAGGCACGAAAGCCAACGATTTTGGCGCTTGCGGGATAAACGCAACCAACTGCGTAGCTGTGTCAGGATCTGCATCAAAACTAAATCTGTAATATTAGTTCTAGTAGGGCCCACTATAGCAATTAAAGGCTAAAGATTTCTTTCAGCCGCGAGCGCACCCAATCTACTGGATTATTGTATAATTCCGTTTCCGATAATAACCCCATTGCAAGCAGTTGCTGTCGCCGCTGGGATAATTCCTCTTGATGCTTCACGATCTCTTGGGCGATCGACTCTGACAATTCTGGATGTTCGTGTAATATTTTTTCCAATCCATTGTGGTCCAGGGCGAACAGAATTGTATCTTCTAAGGCCCGAGCATATGCCGTGCGGGGAATTCCCAACATTAAAGACAATTCTCCAAAAAATTGTCCCGAACTCAGGGTTGCCAGATGCTTATTCAGATTTTCTAAGAATATTTCTACCGACCCCGAAAGAACAATATAAAACGCATCTCCTGGATCCCCTTCCCGAAAGAGCATCTCTGATGCTTGCAGGCGGCGTCGATACCCCAGTTCAATCAATTCCCTCAAGTATAAATCGTTAAAGTTTTCAAAGTAACTCAGTCCCCGCAGTAATGCACTCAGAGATAATGTCTGTTGTGCGGGTAACTGTTTTTGTGGTAATTTGTCAATATTGGGGACATCCGACTCTAGTTGCGGGTATACGTGCGATCGCTCGGTCAATTTTTCGGGATTCCGCAGCCACAAATCCCTTTGCGGTAATGCTATAGTGATATTATGTTGGCGAAAATTATAGTCAATGATAAAGTACAAGGAGCTTTTAATAGCAACTATGCCATAGATTTTTTTGACGTACACCCAGAGTTCAAAATCTAAAGAACTATTGCCGAAGCCGATAAGAATCACTCGGGGACGAGGATTGTATAATACCGCCGGTTCCCTATAGGCACTATCTAACAGAGTTTCCGTGACTAATACGGTATCGCTACCATAGGCGACTCCCACTGAAATTTTAATCGGACCATGGTAGCGTTCGGCACTCATATTAGTCACCTTGTTGTCAACCAGTTTACTGTTAGGAACAACTAGGTCAAACTTATCCCAAGTCTGAATAACAGTAGAGCGAAGATAGATTTCTTTGATATATCCGATCGACCCATCAAATTCAATATAATCTCCAGACTTTAGTTTACCTTCCACCAGTAAAATCATACCACTGACAAAGTTTTTCGTAACATCTTGCAGTCCGAAGCCAATCCCTACTCCTAAGCCACCGGCTATGACCGCCAAAGAAGCGAGATTGAAACCAATAGTTTGCAGGACGAGTAAAAAGATTAAGCTGCCAAGGCCATAGCTGATAATTATAGATATCACTTCTCGGTTAGCCTCGTCAATGCCGAGTCTGACAAGCAGCCTCCTTTTGAGGAAAGTCTTGAAAGCGCGAGTCAGTCCGATGACAAGGAGTATCCACCCGATCTTGATTAAGATATCCAGGAGGGAAAGAGACTTATCCCCAATATTAAACATGGGTTCTGTAAACCAGTGGTATGTTATAATTGATAAGAGCTGTTTCTTGACGTTCATTGCTGTACCTGATGGGAGTTAAATAATGCTATACTAACCCTAATCCTAATTGTGAATTTTAAATTGTAAATGTAACTCCTGGAGTTGGGGTGATAAGTAAAGCTGATCATCACGCAAAATTAAGGGTTTCAGCCTATACGAGCTCTAAAAATTGTATAGAACTATTACATTCTCGCTTCGGTCAGTATATCTGCTGGCGGCTTCGGCACGTCAGATTACGGCAGTGCTACCCTATTATGGCTATGTTAGAAAACCGTAGCTCTAAATGTATTGCTTCTCCCATTGATAATTAAGCGATGTCACCTTTTTCCCTTCCCCAATTTAACCATGCAGAAGCCATCTGTTTTACTTTTCCGCGTTGCGAAGGTAGTACGGGGTTTTCCTGAGTAATCTCCCGCAAAGCTGGCAGCCAGTATAGCGGATTTTGGCTTTCTACTGCTAACAAAAAAGGAATTACTGCTTCCCCCATACTAATTATTTCTCGGTACGCAGGATGTTTTGCCATCTCGACCGTAGATGACATCCCTGCTACTGCTTGACTCCATTGGGAAGCAAGAGAGGCGAACTTTGAAGCGATCGGGTGGGCGCTCTCGGACACGAACTGCTCGCTCACTTGCAGCGCGACTTGAAGGCAAAATCGGTGCATCTGGTGTTCGGAGTTGTCGGATCTGTTGGCATATTGGGAGTATATGCATAGGCGTTTTCAAGCCCGTGTATTAGTAAAATTGAGGGAGAGTCTATATTATGATTGCGGTTAATTTGATGAAAAAGGTTCTCGCAGCGGAGGGGGCCCTGCGCGTGTAGCACAGCAGTTTAGCGATCAGTTACAGCCTAGCACAGAGAAAGCCGAACAGGTGGCTCTTAATACTTTTGCTGTCTATGCCGTGCATTTCTACTTGAAGTGTTTGCAAGTGGAAACTGATTTGCAAAAGAGTGATAGCTAAAACCCGGAGATATGTGGCTGATTTGGTGGTGAAAGGTCGAGGTAAGTTAGAATGTCGTCCAGTTTTGCCAGGTGCGACAGTTTGTCAGCTGCCCCTGGAAGCTAGAGACGATCGCATTGGTTATGTAGTGGTACAGGTTGATAAAAGGGCAAGGGAAGCAACTCTCTTGGGGTATGCTCAAACGGCAGCAGATGGGGCGATCGACCTTGGCAAGTTGCGCCTGATCGCATCTTTAATCCCTTACCTTTTTTGTAACTACCATTACAGTTGAAAGGCATCATTACTCGATATTTATAACACAGCTAAACGGATAATGAAAGCACGATCGCAGTTTTTGAGGGTGAATCTCTGGCTATAACCGGTGAAAGTCAAGGCCCAGCAATCTTGCCAGTTAGAACCGGAGCAGTCAGCTGTAAGATGACTTGTTATAGAGGGTGATCGGGTGTAAGATAAGAGATCGTGTCGAATAATAACCGAGCCATGCCCAAACTGAAAACCCGGAGAGCAGCTGCCAAGCGTTTCAAAGCCACTGGCAGCGGCAAGATTTTCCGCCGCAAGGCCAATAGAAATCACCTGCTAGAGCACAAGGGTGCCCAGAGGAAGCGCCGTCTGTCGAAAAAGGCTCTGGTGCATGAAACCAATGAAGAAAACGTGCGCCTGATGGTGCCTTATTTGTAAATTGACTGGTGACTGGTGATAACGGGAGATCCCCCCACCCGATTTTCGGTCGTTTCCGGGAGCACCCACCCTGTTGTGTCGCATCCAGCGCACAACATGGGTGAGTGCTCCCGGAAACGAAAGTCCGCGGACCGTGGGGATCTGACAGGAAAGATGGTGAGACAAACGGACAGGACTAACTGACAACACAAACTAAGGACAACTAGCTATGTCAAGGGTAAAACGCGGCAATGTAGCACGCTTGCGCCGCAAAAAAATTCTCAAACTGGCAAAAGGATTTCGCGGATCTCACTCAAAACTGTTCCGCACCGCAAATCAAAGGGTGATGAAAGCCTTGCGGAATGCTTATCGCGATCGCCGGAAGCGGAAGCGTGATTTCCGTCGCCTGTGGATCGTGCGGGTAAACGCAGCAGCGCGGAACCATGGCATGAGTTACAGCCAGTTGATGGGTAACCTGAAGAAAGCGGATATCCAACTTAACCGCAAGATGCTAGCTCAAATGGCGATCCTGGATCCTGCTGGCTTCGCTAAAGTGGTGGAAGTAGCAGCCCAAGCAAAAGCATCCTAAATGGTTAACGGCGGTGGTTCGACGGGCGGTGTCTGGACCGTGCCGAGTCCTGAAGGACTCGGCACGGTCCAGACACCGCAGGGGGCGAAGCAAGAGAGGGACAATCGATACTCAATCAGCCGCGATTATTGTATCCCTGATGCTTTGCCCTGCCTCACAGTTGTAGGATCTGAGGCATTGGAAATCAGGAGTTTAAGTGTAAATTGTGGCTCCAAAATCGCAGATCCCAAATCGGATTACTGGCTTTCTGTTGGCGATCGCCCCGATCCTGTCTCCTTTGGCCAGTATCCAGAGGCCGAATCTAGTCATGGCCGCAGAACTAGAAGCGATCGCCCAGCGGGGATATTTAATAGTAGGGGTAAAGGACAACCTGCGTCCTCTAGGGTTTCGGGATGCCAGGGGTAATTTACAAGGACTGGAAATTGACATCGCCCGGCGTCTAGCATCGGAACTGCTAGGGAGTTCCGATGCCGTCAAATTGCAGCCCCTAGCAAATCAAGACCGGTTAGATGCAGTGCAGTCGGGTACGGTAGATCTGGCGATCGCCCGAGTAACCTCAACAGAACCGCGTTTGCGGGTAGTCAGCTTCAGCAGGCCCTACTATATAGATGGTACGACCTTTGTCACCAAGTTAGGGTTCGTGGGACAGCTAGAAGACCTGGCCGGACAGCGGATAGCACTGTTAAATGGTGCAAGCACGATCGCCTCTGTGCGGTATTTTCTGCCCAAGGCCCGGCTGGTAGGAGTAGACTCTTATCAAGAAGCCCTGGCACTGTTAGAATCTGGTGCAGCGGATGTCTTTGCCGCCGATGCAAGCGTGTTAGCAGGATGGGTGCAGGAGTATCGGCAGTACCGGCTGCTACCCTATCGGATTTCCGCAGAAGCCTTATCTGTAGTCATGCCCAAAGGATTGCAGTATGATGACTTACGGCGACAGGTAAATCAGGCGATCGCCCGTTGGAAAGAGTCAGGTTGGCTTGACAAGAGGGCCAAACATTGGGGTTTTCCCGTACCAGAGTAGCATGTAAAAGATAATTGAATTATTGCCGCCCATGGATAGTCCATTACCAATAATATATTTGTCCCTATTTCTCTGTTTACTAGGTGTAGCCGCTTGGTTTGTGTTGCGGCAGATATTCAAAACTCGCCAAGCCGAAAGTTCTCTAGGGAAGCTGCAAAAGAAGCTGAAAAGTGAGAAAGGCACCTCGGAAGAATATTATCAACTAGGTTGCATCTATTCAGATAAGAAAATGTTCGCACAGGCGATTAAGCTGTTTCAACAAGCCCTGAAAGTAGAAAAATTGCCAGAAGAAGAGAGTGCCCTAGTATATAATGCCTTGGGATTTGCCTACACTGCTCAAGAACAGTACGATCTGGCAATTCGCAACTATAAAGAAGCTATTAAGGCAGTGCCAGACTATGTGATAGCGTTAAATAACCTGGGGTATACTTATGAAAAAAAGAAGTTAACAGCTCAGGCATTAGAACTGTATGAAGAAGCTTTGAAAAGCGAGCCAAATAATGCTACAGCTAAAAAACGGGCAGAATCACTACGCAAACGCTTAGCCCCCTCTAAGTGAAACAGGAGAGGGGGAGAGGGGAAGAGTGGGAGAGGGGGGAGGGAGAGGGGGGAGAGAATTGGTCAGATAATCATAGATAATGGTAGAGAGATAAAGTAGCGCTATCCCCTCACCAAAAGCGATCGCCCGCTCAATTAAAAATTGAAAATTATCAATTTTAATGAATAAATTTGTGTTTGTTACGGACTTAGACAATACTCTGGTAGGGGATGACGAGGGGATGGCAGAACTCAACCAGCAGCTCGATCGACACCGGAGGGAACAGGGGACGAATGCGCACCCACAAGCGGCTTTTAGATCCAGATGCCCTGGTGGCTTCGGTGGGAACGGAAATATATTTTGATGGCATAGAGAAAACACCCGATCTGGCATGGTCAGAAAAACTCTCAGAAGCATGGAACCGAGAGGCGATAGTGGCTACAGCTGCGCATTTTGCCGATCTATTTCGCCAACCAGAATCAGAACAGGGTGATTTCAAAATCGGCTATTTCTGCACTCGCGAGCGCGCGGGGCTGCATATATTATACCCCAGTGGGAATCTATGCTTGCGGAAAAAGGATTGATCTGTAAGATAATATACAGTAGCGGCGAATACCTGGACATAGTGCCCAAAAATGGTGATAAAGGTATGGCGATGGAGTTTGTGCGTCAGAAATGGGAAATGCCTGCATTTTCTACTGTAATATGTGGGGATTCAGGAAATGATATTGCCCTATTTAATGTACCAGAAGCGCGGGGTATAATGGTCGGGAATGCCCAGCCAGAACTGCGCCAATGGTATGAAAAAAACGCTGCCGACTACCACTATCAGGCAAAAGCTGCTTGCGCTGGGGGCATTCTGGAAGGTTTGAGGTACTTTGGCTTATTGACGTAATGATTAGTTACTTATTTGGCACGGTAGCCCAAGTCCAGAAAACAACCCCTAATCGTGTTATGCTAATTCTGGAAGTTAACCAGATCGGTTATGAAGTCCAGATCGGCAAGGGTCTAGCAGCTTCATTATCAGAGCGATCGGCCCGCGGACGGTCCGAAAAATCGGACGAACGGGTGCAAATCTTTACTCATCTGCAAGTGCGATCGGAACAACCAGTGCTGTATGGTTTTGCTTCAGGGGCAGAACGAGACCTCTTTCGCCAGTTAGTGAGCGTGAGTGGGATCGGGGCCCAACTGGCGATCGCCCTATTAGACACCCTGGGACTAGCAGATTTATTGCAGGCCATTGTCACTGGCAATGTCAAGCAGCTGGCCAAAACCCCAGGGGTCGGTAGCAAAATCGCCGAACGCATTTCCCTCGAACTCAGGAATAAGCTGGCAGAGTGGCGGACTCTGGCGGATATACCCATTCCCGGTAGCGCCGCACTGGCACCGGAACTGCAAGAAGATGTGGAAATCACCCTTCTCGCTTTAGGGTATACTATAGAAGAAGTGGGGCTTGCCTTGCAAGCCCTCAGCCAAGACCCCCGGTTGCAGAAAAGTCAGGATGCTGAAACTTGGATTAAAGAGGCGATCGCCTGGTTTACATAGTACCATATGGGCTTGACAGCAACAGGCAAAAGCATGTGATAAGATAAGAAGTTGGCTGTTTATGAGAAGTAGCTCAAAAGATAATCCATGAGTCTAGCGCAAGAAGAGAAACACCAAATAATGGCTGACTACCAGCTGCATGAAACGGACACGGGTTCGGCAGATATGCAAGTAGCCGTATTGACGGAAAAGATCAACAGGCTGAGTAAACATCTGCAAGCCAACAAAAAAGACCACTCTTCCCGCCTGGGACTGTTGCGGATGATTAGTAAGCGCAAGCGCCTGTTGAGCTACATTAAAAAGCAGGATGCAAACCGCTATCAGGCTTTGATCGGTCGGTTAAAAATTCGCGGCTAAAACCCATGTCCACCGTTCCGGAAAAATCAGAAAAAGAGCGCGATCGGCTGCCATTTGAACCCACGAGTAAGCGCCAAAAAACTCGCCCAGCAGCAGGCCCAGCAGCAAGATCGACAGTAAAAAAGGAGCCGAAAAAAACGCCGATATCTAAAGAAGACAGGGCCATCCCAGAAGCTGTCAGCAAGCGGATGGTGCGGCGGATGGCTCTATTGTGCGGCATACCGACCGCATTGGGCATGTTGACTTTTGGAGTCAGTTATGGCATATATGTCTACACTGAGTTCAAGCTGCCCAATGTGGCGGTGCTTCTGACCAGTATAGGTTGTTTTGGGTTGGGCATCTTGGGATTGAGCTACGGCGTCCTCTCAGCCTCTTGGGAGGAAAAAGTCCCGGGAAGTCTGCTAGGTTGGGCAGAATTCACTACCAATTTCTCCCGCATGACCGCTGCATGGCGGTCTGTCAAAGAAAAAGAATAATCCCACCAGTGGGGTGGTCTCGGGTGTTGCGGTGCATCTCACTTTTGCTATGCTCGCAGCGGAGGGGGCGTTACCCGGGGATCTGGCGCACCGACAGGCTACCGGTCCTGCGCGATGCGGGCATATTCACCGGTAACCCAGAAACCTGGCTTTTCCAAAAAACCAGGTTTCTTAATTCAAAATAGAGATACACCCTCTGGTGAAGGCCAAGTGGGAAATCGGAAATTATTATTAAACCCATAGATAGGCGCTTTGAGTGTCTGGGTGGTCTCTTAGAACTAGAAACAACAGCAGGAACTGGACATGATTGTAGTAATGAAGAGCGGCACCCCAGATGTGGAAATTAGCCGCGTGAGTGAAGAACTGAGTACCTGGGGACTGTCTCCAGAGAAAATTGTCGGCAAGCATAAGGTGGTCATCGGTCTAGTTGGGGAGACAGCTCATCTGAATATCGAGCAGATCCAAGAAATTAGCCCCTGGATCGAGTTAGTGTTACGGGTGGAGCAGCCCTTTAAGCGGGCGAGTCGGGAGTTTCGCCACGGCGATCCTTCTGAGGTGGTGGTGCAGACCCCTGATGGTCCAGTTACCTTTGGGGAACATGAGCCCCTGGTGGTGGTAGCAGGACCCTGTTCTGTGGAAAATGAGAAGATGATTGTCGAGACCGCTAAGCGCGTCAAGGCTGCTGGTGCTAAGTTCCTGCGCGGTGGTGCCTACAAGCCTCGGACTTCGCCCTATTCTTTCCAAGGTCACGGGGAGAGTGCTTTGGGACTGCTGGCAAAGGCGCGGGAAGCTAGCGGTCTGGGCATAATCACAGAGGTGATGGATACCGCCGATCTTGAGGTTGTGGGAGAAGTGGCGGACGTGCTGCAAGTGGGGGCGAGAAATATGCATAATTTCTCCCTGCTGAAGAAGGTGGGAGCCCAGGATAAACCAGTGCTGCTGAAGCGGGGCATGTCGGCGACGATCGAGGAATGGTTGATGGCAGCTGAGTATATCTTGGCAGCTGGCAATCAGAATGTGATTCTCTGCGAGCGGGGAATTAGGACGTTCGATCGCCAGTATGCTCGCAATACCTTGGACCTGTCAGCGGTGCCAGTGCTGCGCCGACTTACCCATCTGCCGATCATGATCGACCCCAGTCACGGGACGGGTCGTTCCGAGTATGTACCGGCAATGGCTAAGGCGGCGATCGCGGCTGGCACAGACTCCTTGATGATTGAAGTCCACCCGAACCCAGGGAAAGCCTTGTCTGACGGACCCCAGTCTCTGACACCAGAAGGGTTCGATCGGCTAATGCAAGAATTGGCAGTGATTGGCAAAGCTGTAGAACGCTGGCCCGAACCCCAACCCGCTGCTGTGCTGGTTTAACTCGCCGTTCGTAGTAAACCGTTCGTAATAAACCGTTCGTAATAAACCGTTCGTAATAAACCGTTCGTAGTAAGCACTTTAGTGCTTTCGGGCCACGCAGGGTAAGGACTTTAGTCCTTACTACGAACCTGTAAGGGCTACTACGAACCTGTAAGGGCTACTACGAACCTGTAAGGGGTGTGGTCAAAAGTAGTTGATAGCCAGGTGCCAGCTCCCCGGGTACTCCGTCTCCTACCAACGGGTTTTGACCACACCCACCTGTAAGGGCTAAAGTCCTTACTACGAACCTGTAAGGGCTAAGCTGTCGCGCATCTAAACTGCATGTTGGGGCTTCCGGTAAAATCGAGGCAACCCACGACAGCGTAGCGTCAGCTCTAACGGCAATTTTGGACTATGCAATTTAAATGCATCACAGCTTACTACGAACCTGTAAATATTTCCTAGCTGTAGGGTGGGTGTCCCCCACCCTACAGCTTTTGGTGAAATATACTATTATTAATTAATATTCCTTTATATTCCAGGTAACTGCTAACTGTGTTTACAACGGCACTCGTTCAACCAGACGCTATTCAGACACCAGCCTTTCCTCTAGACCTGTTTGAGGCGATCGCCGCCCTGAAACAGGAGTTAAATGCCGTGATTCTGGCCCACTACTACCAAGAACCGGACATTCAGGACATTGCTGACTACATCGGAGACTCCCTGGGACTGTCCCGGCAAGCTGCCAGCACCGACGCCGATACGATCGTGTTTGCGGGGGTCCATTTTATGGCAGAAACGGCAAAAATCCTCAACCCAGACCTGCTGGTGCTATTGCCAGACTTAAACGCGGGCTGTTCTCTGGCAGATAGTTGTCCGCCAGAGGCCTTTGCGGCTTTCAAAGCCGCTCATCCCGATCATCTAGTTGTTTCTTACATCAACTGCTCGGCGGCAATTAAGGCGATGAGCGACATTATTTGCACCAGTTCCAACGCTGTCAAGATAGTCAGTCAAATTCCCGAAGATAGACCGATAATTTTTGCGCCCGATCGCAACTTGGGGCGATATGTGATGGAGCAAACGGGACGAGAGATGGTATTATGGGAAGGAAGCTGTATGGTGCATGAAACATTCTCGGAAAAGAAGATAGTTCAGTTGCAAATTGAACATCCAGAAGCGGAGATCATTGCCCATCCAGAGTGCGAACCCCCAGTCCGGCGCCACGCTAGCTATATCGGCTCGACAACGGCGCTGTTGAAGTACGCTTCATCGAGTGCTAGCGAAGCATTTATTGTGGCAACGGAGCCGGGAATCATTCACCAGATGGAAAAACAGACTCCTGGTAAGCAGTTTATTCCCGCACCGCCAACGAACAACTGTGCTTGTAACGAATGTCCTCACATGCGGTTGAATACTTTGGAGAAGTTGTATTTGGCGATGAAGCATCGCACTCCCGAGATTACCATGGCAGAGGACATTCGGGTAGCCGCTTTGCGACCGATTCAGCGGATGTTAGAGATGAGCGCTTAGAATTATTCTGGAGACGATAAGCGTGGATGAACGGAAAATTATTAATTTATCGGGCGTTGCACAATTACGGGATGATGGGCATAGTTGCAGAAGTCTTAAATCTAGACTACAAGCCAGTTTAAGTTATGTGCATGCGTAGGCATCATCCCCAAAATGTGCAACGCCATTTATCGTTCATCCTTCATCATTATTCTAGATTTTAGGAAATTTTTCCAATAATTAATTATCCGATCGCAACTTGAGGTATAATTTAGTAAATACTCATGGGTGCATCTCACTTTCGCACCGGCGAAGCATTTGGGCGACAAATTATAGCAGATGCTGAGAAATACGGAAACCGAATTTATGAGAGAGGAAAACTTGTGCTCTGATAACTGCGATCGCGATAGAAGGATTCAAAACTTTAGAAAAAGTTAGCTTAACTCTGGGCAACCTCAATTTTTTGAGCGGCACCAATGCTAGCGGGAAGTCTAACTTTTTTGATGGCCTGCGAGTCTTGCAGGGTATCGGTTACGGATTAACAATAGATGAAATATTCGATGGTAAACCTAAAACTGCCTATAGCGACCTGTGGGAGCCAATTCGCGGGGGAAGCAGTCAAGCTAACTTTGTCCGGCGCGGCGATGCTCCCTTAAATGGAAAAAACCGATTTTTCCGGAACGGTGCGATGCGATTTTCAGCAACCCTGAAGTCCCCAGATGAATCCGGCGACGAGCTACAATATTCTCCGCCGCATATCCGCCGATTTTTTCGGTCGTTTCCGGGAGCACCCACCATGTTGTGTCGCATCCAGCGCACAACATGGGTGGGTTGTGAGGGAGAAGCTGTTGGTAGGAGACCGGCCAGTTTTTGCAGCAGAAACCCCTCCTATAGCTAGCTCCCGATGGGAAGTGACCTACTCTGATGGCGATCGCCTGAAATGCGACCGCTCTCGACCGGTGCTTCATCAGCTCCTGGGAGACTGCATCTGTGGGGAACTAGATGGGTCGGGGTCGAGCTGTCCCTCGCGAGACAACCCTCCAATTTACGAGACCGTTTTACCAGGTATCCGTACCTCACTCCAGGGTGGGTTCTTGGCTTAGTCAAGATTACTCTTCCCGGTCACTTCCTATTATCACCGTCCAACGTCAGCATATCCTTGGGCATTACCCCAGGCTATGGCTACGCCACGCTGCGCGATTGGCTTCTTTGAACATCCTTCCCCTGATTGCTTACGCTTATCATCTAACTTATCCCCTGGGAGAGTTTGCTGGCTGATGTGACCAGTAGTGCTCAGTCCATGGATAGCTAATCAGAGGTTATTTCGTTCCATACAACCTCTGAGATGTCTTTAGGGATCCTGCTCTACCCCGGGAGTGTTTCCGCAATACAGAGTAGTCAAGATGGACAACTACTCGCGCTCTCCTTCCCCTTTTGGGGCCAGCGTGTTTAGCCTTATTTCGCTGGTTTCTAGTGACGAGGCTTAATTTACACAAGATTCGATTTCTCTTCCCTTGGACATATTTCCTGGAGGGCTTGAATTGGTTGAAGGAAAGGGCTGCTGCTGACGGGGAAGCTACCATAATTATCTATTACTCAGGACATGGGTGGCTGGAGAAAACTAATAATCGCTACTACCTGTTGCCACATGACATTAAACCCTTCGACATACCGGGATCTGCCCTAAGCTCGGAAGATTTTACCAGTGCTTTGCGCCAAATTCAGGCACAACGTTTATTGGTCATCGTCGATAGCTGCCACGCGGTGCAGGAATGGCAACTGCTAAAGACGGAGGAGCCGCTTTTACGCTCCCCTCGGACTTTGTGCAGACCTCCGCCCCAAAGGGTTTTGTCGATCGCCTCAAACAAGGCCAGGGTCGGGTGGTCTTCGCTTCATCTAGGGGCGATCAAAAATCCTGAATACGACGAGATCGACAGATGAGTATCTATACCGATCATCTCATCGAAGCCTTGAAGGGTAAAGCTAATCAACCCGATGATACGGTTGTGAAGATTTCTAATTTGATCAACCATCTGGGTGAGAAGGTGCCTGAAAGCGCTCAAGATTAGGTCGAGAACAAAATCCTCACTTCATATCTGATACAGAAGACTTTCCTGTTGCCCTACTGCTGGGAGGAAAAGGACTGTCTGCTGCTACAGAGGAAAAGTATAAGGAACCATCAACCGATCGACAGACTATCAATAAGGATGAGCGCAGTGGTGGTATCTACTTCGGAAGTGGCTCAGTTACTGTCACCGGGGATCTGGTCGGACGCAATCAGAAAAAGTATGGTAAGTAGGTAGCCCAGGTAGCCCATAGCTGAGATACTGTTTATAAAATACAGCACTACCCGGGGCGCACAGGCCCGAACCCGTGCATGGTCCGGCTACGAGAACCTTCGCCCGCTGATAGGCTCCCTTCGACTTCGCTCACCCGACCACGCTCAGGGACCCATTCTCTCATTCAAAATTAAAAATTGGGAAAGCCTCTTATAGCAAGGGTTTCAGCTTCGGAAACGACTCTTCCGTACCCGGGTACGACTCTTCCGTATTCGGGTAAGACTCTTCCGTACCCGAGAACGACTCTTCCGTACCCGGGTACGACTCTTCCGTACCCGGGTACGACTCTTCCGTACCCAATACTTCAAGGGATACAACGGGTGTGGTCATGCAGACCGTTGCATCACCCGATCCCCCCAAACCCCCCTCGATCCGGACAACCTATATCCAAAACCTACGAAGTATTGCCGCCCACCTTACATCGAATGGCGCTGACTTAAGAGATATCGAAGCAATGACAGCTTCAGTCAGTGACATTCCACCATTCCACCGGGAGCATCTCAGTTTTGTAATCTAGCCCCTGCGCAGCGGAGAGGGCCCTCCGCGTGGGCTTTGTTCGTGTAGCCGGACCCCTCGTTCCCACAGCTCCGCCTGGGAACGGGTTCGGGGGACGACGCAAATATGAGAAAGAGAGGTTTTTAAAGTTGATAATGACATAAAGCGACAAACTCCGTTAAACATTTGGACTAAATAATTTATTGTTTTGCGTTACTCAGGTGGGAATGGAGAAACTTTGTTGAAGAACTCAAGAGTCGTCATCGTCACCAACAAATTATGTTGATTTGGGATGGTGCTTCTTATCATATAGGCGAAAAAATGAAGAGCTTTTAGCTAAATACAATGTTGCCGAAAGAAGAATGGCAGATCACTTGTGAATTGTTTGCTCCTTATGGACCACTGTGTCTCTTGACACAGGAAGAAAATCCAGTCGAAGGAATTTGGTTACAAGTACCAAATTTGATTAGACGTTTGTGTAAAAAAAATGTTAAACGTTTGTTTCAGTTTTTCTTTGAGCTAAAAATATTCAATTATTCAAATTTTGAAAAATATGTTTGCACAACTCCTGCACGAATTGCTATATAGCAATTCAAAATCATTCTTGAAAGTTGAGAAGCCAAGTTTATGGGCATTTGTGAACTCACAAATGCCGAAGATGGCCGTCCGGAGAAATTTCCAGGGTCGGCGAGGTTTTAAGGAGAGGATTTAGGGTATAGTGTAAATAGTCAAGTGACATAGTACCAGATCGCCCACGAGTAACCAGAAAAGCCCGATGGCCAATGGAGCGTTTAGCAACAAAGATAGAAGCCATACTATACCTAAAGGGAAAAGCACTGTCGATCGCCGAGATCGCCAACTTAGCCAAATGCGACAAGGGTCAGGCAAAAGCAGGGATGAAAGAACTAATGGCCGACTATGCCAGTCGAGACAGCGCCTTGGAAGTGGTAGAGACCCCAACAGGATACTCTCTGCAGCTGCGATCGGACTTTCAGGAGATCGCCTACAACCTACTGCCAGCAGAATTAGGAGTCGGAGCCTTGCGGACATTAGCGGCGATCGCCCTAAGTGATAAGATCGTACAAAGCGAGTTAGTGGAGTTGCGAGGCAGCGGCGCCTATCAGCACGTCGGCCAACTGGTAGAAATAGGGTTAGTGAAGCGACAGCGGCAAGCAAATGGGCGATCGTACTCCCTGCAGGTAACCAACAAATTTCATCAATATTTCCAGATCGAGCAACTCCCGACCCTTACTGGTGAGGGGGTGAGGTGAATACAATTAACCTCCTTGGCAGGTTCAATTCTCGATTTTCAATTAACTTCCCCAGATTAATGATATAATACAATAGTAGGCGTGCGATTCGTTCAGGTACAAGCTGAGAACCAGTGAAAGCCTGGTTGGTTTCATTAGCCAACAACTTTGGTACTCATGGGGGTCCAAATCCCCCCCTCCAGGTACGGGAGAGACACCGGTCCTTAATGCTGCGGAGCGACATCTGCCGTAGCGTAGGGTTCGTTACCCGGGGAGCTGGTGAAGCAAGGACTTAAATGTAGGATAGCTGGCAGCTATCGCCGGCGACGCCGCTAGGAAAGATGCTCATGATTAGAACAAGCGAACCTATTCAAGCCTCGTTATTGTAGACCAGCGGAATAAGGCTTAAACGCTGGCCCAAAAGGGAAATGGCAGTTAGTGTTAGTTGTGTCTATTGGCTAACAACGTACTCGAAGAACTCCCGGGGTAGTATAGGGGCCTAAAAGCATCAATGATGATACCAAGGAACGAAGTAACCCCCAGTATGCTGTCCCCACGGACCAGTTAGATGTTAAGCGCAAGCTGCTGGGGGAGGGATGTCGCTTGTTGCTAATGCCCGGGGTAATGCCTGGGATACGTGCCCCGGATCGATCTTTCTCGTCTCGGAAACCGATCGCCAAAAAACCGCATCAGGGGAGCAGGCATTGTCTCCAGCACAGAGGAGACCACTTGGCGAGTGGCATCAATGCGCAATACAGGTCCAGTTTTGGACACCGCCTCAGCAATAAAATTAGGATGAGAATGGCCGCGAAAGGCTGGCCTCAGCAGGGCCAAAGGTTGCAGAACCACTGACGGGCGATCTGGGCTTTTCCCGAACAGATAGCGACTGCCTAACAATCCCGCACCGCTGCCAATTGTCAGCAAACTCAGATAAATCGTTAATTGCTTGAAAGATAAACTCATATTGCCTTGCCCACCACCGTCACGCTGTCCGCGAAAGAATTTTGAATTGGGAATTTTGAATGCTGGATATGCTTCAAACTATATTAATGATTATATTAGCAACAATAGTCCGGACACAATGAAGAAGAATTTTTATAATTCACTATGTAACATATCGGCTCTTTGGTACTTACTGTGGTAATTTGTCAAAAAAATAAGGTTGTAACCCTTGCGCAGCAAGGGTTAGATCGACTTAGCATACAGTCAGGAAGTAAAATGGCTTAACCAATTCGCCAAAGCCTTATACTGCAATACTTTCGGCAGTTTTTAACTATTAATTTAGCGCTCCCTTGTACCGAAGACCCAACATATCCAGTCATCGTCATACATATGTATGACGAAAGCCAGTTGAAAAGGGAGTTTGCCGGAAAGCCATCCACCCTGTAGAGCACGGTAGTAAACCAAATCTAATCCGCGATGTCTCCCGATCAGTGCGAATAGCGCCAGGCGCGGAGACATCGAAACCGATGGATAGTCTCGGAGAGTCTTCTCGCCGATCCCCCTGACCCCCCTTCCTCTAAGGGGGGAACCGCTCACTGCTGGAAACAGCAGGCCATTTCTACAAACCCCTGTTTAATCACGCAATTGTCAAGCGATACTGTCGGCGCATTCGGTTGGTCTAAATGCTCAAAGAGCACAATGGCAAGGGCGGTTATGCGGTGCAAGTTCGATGGCTGACCTGGATATTGACAAAAAGATGCGATCGCATTTCGGCGGAGGCGCCCTTGTTCTTTCTTGAATTCATTTTCCGCTCCGGGGCGTCAGTTTACTGGGCTTGCCGTAGGAACGGGCACCCTCACGACTAAGCAGGAGATTCCCATGTCGTGTCTCCTGTGTGCCGTAAGCGCTGCGCTGGGGGCACGCTCCGGGACCCCTACGCTGCCAGATGTCCCCTGGGACAAGAGCAAGGAGCAGAGATATCTCTACGGCCGGTCCGGAAAGCCAAAACAGCAAGACAACAGTCAAGGGCCAGCAACCACAGCCACGGAGTATAAGTAGTCAGACAAAATTAATTACATAGTTATTCCCAAATTCTTTGAGGATTTTTTCAACAGATGCAACTAAGGTTTTCCAGCAAGAATAAGCATCGATTTCAAGCCACGAGTATTTAATAAACCGCCACAAGATTTCAATTAAATTCAAATGAGGGGAATAAGTGGGTAGTCTAAAGAGTGTAATATTGCGTTCTTTCCATTCTTCAATCTTATCTTGAATAGCATCACTGGTATGGACAGAGGCTTGGTCTGCTACAATTACTGTTTTCCATTTTTTTGGGAAAAAACGCATCAATACAAGCGATAACTACATCAGAATTAATACTTTCAGTAGATACATAAGCTTCTAAATGATTGTGTCTATTCATGATTCCTAATACATTTAATCGGCGACTACTCCGACTAGTAACTTCTATATATTCTCCAATGTTTTGCCATCCATAAGGCACACAAGGAATTAAATAAAACCCACTTTCATCTAAATAATACAAGTTGATTTCTCCCAAATCGTCTAACAGTTTCAGTTCTTTAAGTTGTGCTTTTTTTTCCTCATACTCTTGACGGGCTTTTAGCTACCCCTTTACGCATCCGATGCCAACTCATATTCATCGTTTTCAAAATTATCTGAACAGTTTTAACAATTGCGGAAGTTCGTATAGGAACTATACGACAACAAAAAGACACTTTTTTTAATTGTCTCGGTTCCTTTTCAGTCCCGACTTTAATTTGTTCTTTTTGTTCAAGACTAAAGGTTTGCTTGCGACCTCTTCCCGACTTATTATATAGTCCTACCATCCCCAATGAATCCCAATTTACAATCCAATTGTATATAGTTCTACGACTAACATCAAAAATTTCCATAAGTTCTTTAACTTTTTTCTGTCCTTGATCGATCAAAAGTAAACAATGTTCTCTTTGACGAACTTGATGATGGCGACTTTGACGATAAATTCTATCTAGTAATTTTGCAGATTTCATTGATTTCGCGCATTAAAATCATTCTCAATTCCTCTATCGTAAATTTAGTCATTTAATGTCATATGACAGAGGCAACAATCGTGCAAGAGATGAGCGTGAAAACCGACTCCCCGTTAGTTTGACGAAAATATGCTACATGTACGAGTAGCTATATCTAGTATAACAAGTTTTGCAGACTTTGTGCAATTAATTTTGTCCAACTACTTATGCAGTATGCTTCAGCAGTGACGACGCCCTGGTGGCTACCGCGAGCTGGGACAATACTGCCCGGATTTGGAATGCTCAAACCGGGGCCGAAATTGCCCGCCTCCCACACTCCGACTCTGTAAATGCAGTCAGCTTCAGCTACGACGACGCTTTGGTAGTCACCACGAGCAGAGATAGAAGAACAGCTCGGATTTGGTGGCGCTCAATATCTGATGTCAGAGATGAACTGTGCCGTCGTTTAACCCGTAACTTCACAGCTGACGAATGGAAGCAGCATGTCGATCCTCAACTCAAAAATTATCGCCGAACTTGTTCGCAGTACCCCGTTCACCCCAGCGTGCTGGATGAAGCTGTAAAACTGGCAAAAAACAGGCAATGCCAAAGATCGGGGTACAGCCCAGGCCATTTTCCAAAGAGCAAAAGAATTACAGCCAGATATCGACCTCGATCCAACTACCGAAACTGTCGAGACCGATCCGAAGGCAATAATGGAGGGTGCATCTCACTTTTATAATTAAGCCCCTGCGCAGCGGAGGGGGCCCGGAGCGTGGGCTTTGTTCTTGTAGCCGGACCCTTTAGGGTTCGGGCAGCAACGCTCAATAGGTAGATTAAGTCACTCAGAACCTTATGTCACGTCCCCAAATCCTGCAAGAGAATCAATCTTATAGCTTTCGCTCATACTTTGAGCTTCCCTATGACACCGATGATATCTTAGCAGAATTCGGCTATAGATTCCAAATCCAGAGATTATCCCTACCTCGTTCCGAGATAGAGTTACCCCGCCTGAACGATATCAAACAACTGTGGGAAGATATTCTCCCATTTGTCAGTCTTTCCAGTGAAACCGCAAGGCGCGAATTATTAGTTGCTCCCTTGCTGATGGAAATAGTCAGACTCTGCCATTGTCAACTGCGCATCGAATATCCTGTCAATGTCAGTTCCTGGTTAAAAGGAGAATTGGATTATTTGTTGCGTTCCTCGCGCCAAACCTTCACGGTCCTGGAAGCGAAACGGGACGATCTGACGCGAGGGTTTACCCAACTAGCAGTAGAAACGATCGCCCTGGCCCAAATGGAAGAGCAAGAAATCCTTTATGGTGCCGTCACCATTGGGGAAATCTGGCGATTTAGTTTCTTAGATTCTCATAGTCAAACCATTACTCAAGATTTATCCCTATACAATGTGCCCGATCGCTTGTCTGATATCATGTCTATTATCCTTGGCATTCTCACAGACAATTGAGAATTGCCAATTGAGAATTGCCAATTGAGTAATAACCAAGTCGGAAAATATTTTTTCTTGTGAACGAGAGGCGGGCGATCGCGTGCCGGCAGGGCGATCGTTGACTAATACGGTACCGCTACCGAAACCCGATCCTTGACTAATGCTGTGCCTCCCAGGTGAGGGCTGCACTCAGTATACTTTAATTCTGAGGGAATTGATTCTTTTGAGTTTTGTCAATTATCCGCTTAAACAATTCAAATTGTTGTTGTTCTTCTTCTCTAGTCTGGGGCGAACCATATTGCTTCCGAGTCGGGGGTACGACGACGATAGAGAACTCGCAAAGGTTCAACCTCCTCCCGATGCGCAAGTGCATAGGCGATCAGTTCTTTGTTAGTCATGACTTCAAAATTCTGTTGCATTCAAGAACTTCCACAGTCCGTTAGGTGGTACTATGATTTGCAGGTCTTCCCCTGCCAAAATAAAGACAATTCCCGTTTGAGCGTCAAAACCGAATAACTGGATATCCCGGTAACAGTTGGACTATATCTGACAGACGCGCACACAGGCAATAGCTTGTTCTTTGTTGGGTAAATGGTCGGATCTCCTTAATTATGACACAGATACTACAATACTATCGCTATTCTAGCATTGCAGGCATAGTCTTTAGGAACGATGGAAAAATTATTACTCAATATTTATCCCTAGACAGTGCCCGATCGGTTATAATATCATCTATCATCCTTGGCATTCTCACATAAAATTTCCAATTTCCAATTGCAAAGTGCCATCAGTAAATCGCCGTCACATATATACCTGTATTCCTGAGATCGCCCAACTGTTGGCCAATTTCATCGATGTGGGGTCCATCAGCCAATAGTTTACCATCCTTGAGAGCGATCCAGCGTCCTTTATATTGCATCCGATTCTGTTCGATCCAGTCTTGATTCATCTGCGTATCTCGATAACGAGGTGTGTCCCGATCGACCGTTACCACGGATGGTGCCAGGAGGTAAGCTAATTTCTTTACCTCCTCGCGATCCGGATACTGCTCGATCGCTTCGGTGGACAGCTTTTGGGCTGCATAAAAATCCCCTGCCAGCAATTGCGATCGCATCGCCGTTACGAACTCTTCTGCGGTGCTGTAGGTTGGCATTGTGATTCTCCCACATTGTTTATATTATCATAGCATGTTTTTTGGCTTCTGCAATAAATAACCCTAACGCCGTGCAGCAGTTTCCTAGTTTCTTATTGGGAGGTTGGCTTGACGTGCATAACCAGCGATCGCGCCAACAACATCTGGAGGGTTGGATTTCGTGCTCCAGACCCAACCTACGACTAGCACCGGTCCCAACCGGTAGGATTTCCGACGGACTCCCTAAAATTTTGACATATTCCAACTCATATAGTATAATGCCGTGACTGCGGCTGCCCAGCGATCGCCGGTAGAAGCTAGTCAGTGCCAGAGAAATGTAACAAAACTTATAGTTTTCTCAGATACCGACAGAGGTAGCCTAAGATAAACATCATTACGCTTTTTAATAAACAGCGTGGTCAACCCAGATTAATCTAGATCCTGAGTTCGATCGGCAATCGGTCGCGGTGAAGATCGATCGGCCAGCATTAGGGAGGCAGGGTTGCCCAGTGGCACGCTTAACTCAGATAAAGAGCAAAAATTAGAAGGGAGCTGATGAGGAAGCATGAGTATTAAGGCAAGTGGTGGCAGCTCAATGGCCCGCCCGCAACTGTATCAAACCGTCGCAGTTTCGACCATTTCCCAAGCGGAACAGCAATACAGGTTCTTGGAAAAGGGGGAATTAAGCGAACTGTCTACCTATTTCGATTCCGGTCTCAAGCGCCTGGAGATAGCAGCACTGCTGACGAAAAACTCAGAACTGATAGTCTCACAGGCCGCCAACAGGATTTTCACTGGCGGTTCGCCCCTGGCTTATCTGGAAAAGCCACAAGAACCGATGATGACTATGGCAACCGCGACGGCGACTGCTGGCGAGAAAAAAAAGCCAAAGCCAGTGCAACCGGGAACTGAAACATATGTGGCCAGCCCTAGCGGTGGCGGTGGCGGACCGCGCTTTGGCTTGGGCGGCGGTGGGATCGGTCGCGTGCCAGTAGGTTTCCGACCGATTAATGTATCCCGCTACGGTCCGGCAAATATGACCAAGTCTCTGCGGGACATGAGTTGGTTCCTGCGTTACGTTACCTACGCGATCGTCGCTGGAGACCCCAGCATCATTGAGGTGAACACGCGCGGACTTAAGGAAATAATCGAAGGGGCTTGCTCTACAGATGCGACAATAGTAGCCCTGCAATCAATGCGGGCGTCATCAGTAAGATATTTCAAAAAGGACCCAGATGCAGCCGCGATCGTCACCCAATACTTCGATATTTTAATTACTGAATTCAAAGCATCCACTCCATCCAACAAGCTGCGCCAGCGGCCCAGCACGGACCTACAAGGTCTGGAATTGCCGCAAATATATTTCAACGCCGCCGAACGACGCCCCAAATTTGTCATGAAGCCGGGGCTGTCAACCACGGAAAAGCAAGAAGTAGTCAAAGCAGCCTACCGGCAAGTATTTGAGCGGGACATCACCCGGGCCTATTCCCAGTCACTATCCTATCTGGAATCCCAGGTCAAGAATGGTGACATCTCCACCAAGGAGTTTATTCGCCGTCTGGCAAAATCTCCCCTGTACCGCCAACAATTCTACGAACCATTCGTTAACAGCCGGGTAGTAGAACTGGCATTTCGCCATATACTCGGTCGCGGGGTCTCCAGTCAAGAAGAATTCCAAAAATACTTCGCGATCGTCTCATCCGGAGGACTGCCAGCCCTCGTGGACGCTCTGGTAGACTCTCAAGAATATTCCGACTACTTCGGCGAAGAAACAGTCCCCTACCTGCGGGGGTTGGGACAAGAGGCCCAAGAATGTCGGAACTGGGGACCGCAGCAAGACCTGTTCAATTACAGCGCACCCTTCCGGAAAGTTCCTCAATTCATCACCACTTTTGCCTCCTACAATCAGCCCCTACCAGACCAACACCCCTATGGATCCGGCAACGACCAGTTGGAAATTCAATTTGGCGCGATCTTCCCGAAAGAAACCCGCAACCCCAGCAGCAGCCCAGCTTTCTTTGGCAAAGATACCAAGCGCTTGCTAATCCGTCGCGGTGCTGGCATAGAAAACCAAAACAGCAACCCAGCAGCACTCGGGAAAGGCCCTGGTTCCCTGGGTCCGAAAGTGTTCAAGCTCGCTCAAATTCCCAGCAACGGCAAGAAGCGGGAAACTCCCACAAATATCAAGTTCACGGAAACTTCCACCCAATCAATAATTCGGGCTTGCTACTTGCAGGTATTTGGCCGGGATGTCTACGAAGGTCAGCGGCTGAAGTCAGCAGAGAACCGGCTGGAGAACGGCGATATTACTGTCCGGGAGTTCATCCGCATGCTGGCAAAATCAGACGTGTTCCGCAACATGTACTGGAGTAGCCTGTACGTGATGAAGGCAGTGGAATATATCCATCGGCGTCTGCTGGGACGGGTAACCTATGGCCGTCAGGAAACGAACAAGTATTTTGATATCTGCGCTAAGCAAGGTTTCTACGCCTTGGTGGACGCGATCTTGGACAGCCCAGAATACAGCGAAAGTTTTGGAGAAGATACTGTACCCTACGAACGGTATGTGACGGCAGCTGGCTTGGCCGGGCGTTCTCTGCGGGTAGGTGCTCTGCGGTCAGATTTGGGTACAATACCCAAGCAGTCGGAAACGCCACGGTTTGTAGAATTGGGTGCTGTAGAAATGCGGACGGAACCGGATGTGCAATTCCGGATCAATCAAGGCGTCAGCAAGCAGCGCGAGCAAACTAAGGTGTTTAAGCTGACCGAGACCAAGGATCAAGTGGCGTTTAAGATCCTGGTGGGGGCAGCTTATCGGCAGATATTCGAGCGGGATATTGCTCCCTTTGTGGTCAAGAATGAATTCACCTCTCTGGAAAGCAAGCTACGCAACCAGGAAATCAATGTTAAGGAGTTCATTGAGGGCCTGGGGTGTTCGGAGATTTACATTAAAGAGTTCTACACGCCTTATCCGAATACTAAGGTGATCGAACTGGGGACGAAGCACTTTTTGGGACGCGCCCCCCTGAACCAAGCGGAAATTCGCAAGTACAATCAGATTCTGGCCACTCAAGGGATTCGTGCTTTCATCAACATCATGGTCAACAGCATGGAGTATCTCCAGGTGTTTGGTGAAGATACGGTTCCTTACTATCGCTACGAGACTCTGCCAGCAGCAAACTTCCCCAATAGCGAGAAGCTTTATAACCAGCAGACGAAGCAGAACGATCGCGTGGTGGTGCCCAGCTTTGAACCGGTAGAACCGCGCCTGGATCCCTCGAAGTTGCCCCTGACAGGAAAGGCGATCGCCGATCGGGCCGCAGCAGCACGGAAGCTAGCAGAGACCAAGGAGTTGGTCGCACAAGTGGGTCGCTCGGTTAACAGTAGCATGCAACCAGTGGCTTCAAAAAGCCCGCAGATAGCCCGAATTTACCGAATGATGCCCGGTGCGGCGGCAGCGGAAAAGGAAGCGGTGCTCAATGCGCTCTACTCTCAGGTGCTGGATCTATATGGAGCGCCAGTGCCAGAAAACCTGCGCATTAAAGAGTTGGAGGCCAAACTGTTGGGCGGTGAAATGTCAGTGCGGTCCTTCGTCCGGGCCCTGGCAAGCTCAGCAGGATACCGCGATCGCTTCGGAACCCCTTATCCCAGCATGAAGGTAGTAGAATTACTGTACCGGCATCTACTGGGACGCGCGCCAGCAACGGCGGAAAGTCAGCAATATCAGAATTTGCTAGCCGAGCGGGGACTGAAAGCAGCAGTAGACACGATCGTCGATAGCCCAGAGTATGCACGTTACTTTGGCGCTGATGTGGTGCCTTACAAGCGTTAAGATCGCCGGCTATCCAGGCAGTTCAGGGGTAAGATAAAGGCCCCTGAACCGCTACACAGCTCCTGCCGGGGGAAGCAAAATGAGGGTAAATATTAAATATTGTGAAGAAGAGATTGAAAATGTAACCGAGATGCAGCAAAATAAAAGCTGAGTTAGTTGCGGCGCAGGAAATCCAACTGAGGTCGCTCCAGCAGGCCCAAAAGAAACAACTGAGTATAAACTCTCTCTCAGCCTTGGCTTGCGCCAAGTGAAGACCGATTTGGTTACATTAATTATTGGAGGAATCCACGCATGAGTATAGTCACGAAATCAATCGTGAATGCAGATGCTGAGGCCCGTTATCTCAGCCCAGGCGAACTAGAGCGGATCAAAGGCTTTGTCACATCAGGCGAACAGCGTCTGCGGATCGCTCAAGTTTTGACAGACTCCCGCGAACGCATCGTTAAGGAAGCAGGAGACCAACTGTTCCAAAAGCGTCCAGATGTGGTTTCTCCCGGTGGAAATGCCTATGGTGAAGAAATGACCGCTACCTGTCTGCGGGACATGGACTACTATCTGCGTCTGATCACCTACGGAATTGTAGCAGGCGATGTCACCCCGATCGAAGAAATCGGTCTGGTGGGTGCCAAAGAAATGTACAAGTCCCTGGGAACTTCCCTGGATGCGTTGGCCGAAAGCGTCCGCTGCATGAAGGGTGTCGCCGTCGGGATGATGTCTGGCGACGACGCTGCGGAAGCAGGCTCCTACTTTGACTACGTGGTCGGTGGTCTGCAATAGGACAGATATTCCTTTCCCTCGGACGACGCACAGAAGCGTCAACAGAAAGTTCGCAAATTTAGGTAACTTCAAAGAAGCAAAACAATGCAAGACGCAATTACCGCTGTAATCAATTCCTCTGATGTCCAAGGTAAGTACCTGGACACTGCCGCCCTCGACAAGCTGAAAGGCTACTTCCAAACGGGTGAATTGCGCGTGCGCGCAGCAACAGCGATTAGCGCTAATGCAGCCGCGATCGTCAGGGACGCTGTGGCCAAATCCCTGCTATACTCTGACAGCACCCGTCCCGGTGGCAACATGTACACCACCCGTCGCTATGCAGCTTGCATTCGCGACTTAGACTACTTCCTGCGCTACGCCACCTACGCCATGTTAGCAGGAGATCCTTCCATCCTGGATGAGCGCGTACTCAACGGCTTGAAGGAAACCTACAACTCCTTGGGCGTGCCCATTGGCAATACAGTGCAAGCCATTCAAGCGATGAAAGAGGTAACGGCTGGCCTGGTGGGCCTAGATGCCGGTAAGGAAATGGGCGTCTATTTTGACTATATCTGCTCTGGCTTGAGCTAGGAATTTTTCCGGCTGCCTGGCCACTCATTGAGTCTGGGAAGTCGAAAGTGAGTCCTAGCCCGTTACTAGCCTAGGGAATGGGTTGGATCGGTCTAGGATTGACTCTTGACTCCCAGACTTTAAGATGTAAAATTTAATAGGTTCTATAGATTTAAGCTTTTCAGCAAGTAATAAGGAGAAATAGACCCATGCGGATGTTTAAGATTACAGCCTGCGTTCCCAGCCTAACTCGGATTCGCACCCAGCGGGAACTGCAAAACACATACTTTACTAAGCTAGTCGCCTACGACAACTGGTTTCAGGAGCAGCAGCGGATCATGAAAATGGGTGGCAAAATTGTCAAGGTGCAACTGGCGACTGGTAAGGTAGGTGCTAACGCAGGGCTGATGTAAACGAGGCTTTTTGATTATACTGCGAAGGTTAGGAACTGCGCTTATTTTAGCCGCCAATATGTCTTTGCGAGGGGGGAGATAATTGGGGTGTCCTCTGCACTTTTGCGGCGCTGCAAGCTATGCGCTGCGCGTCCCGTGAGGGATACGGGATGCGCTCATGCCGTTCGCGCAGCGCGGCGCCAGCCGTACCTTTGTTTTTGTTCTGGTCCCTATACGAACTTCTGGTCTGGCTATGCGCTGCGCGCAGGCTGCGCGAACGGGATGCGCCGCCTGCGCGGGCTATTTTACAGGCATCTGGGCAGCGTCCGGTTAGTTACCCGGGGATCTGGCACCCAGCTATCAACTACTTTTGACCACACCCAGATAATTGAGAGCTCCTTGTGCTGTAGGAGTAAAACCCCTCGAAGCGTGACATCTGTCGCTCGCTTACGCTGCTGCGCTAACGGGAGGGTCTGATCTACAGTTACTGCTTTGGGATCCCCCCTCGAAATGACGCTTTCTTCTCTATTTTGTGCTCGTCGATCTTTTTCAAGGTGTATCAGCAGATTCGGCAGGGCAAATCTTCTTTGACTTTTGCTTTTTTAAGTTTGAAGTTTTGGCTCTTCCTAATAAGGGATGCTAAAATGATAGCTGATTTGCCTGAATTCCTTTCCCAATAAGACTTCCAGCGCTAATCGCTTTGCAGATCGGTGCAGAGCAGTCGTTTTCGAGCGGCGATCGCCTCAAACCTATACTAGAGCGTCGGTCCATTAATAATACTTGACAAATTTCAACTACTGTGTATGTCCGAAAAATAAGTATATTCTCGTAAAAATATCACTCCCTCTGGACATCATGATTTTATCCAAAATCTGTTCTACTGAACGGGCGATCGGACATATACACATTTCTTTTTTTTGTCAACCCCCTCTACTGGACCGACGCTCTAGGCAAGGCTTTGATGTTTTTTTGATGATAATTTAGCATACTATTTCACGAAGAGCCGATCGCGCAGCGTGGCGCAGCCATAGTTTTATTGATAATGCTAGGTGGCTTAATCAATTTTTTCAATCCCTCGGCAGAGGAATGGGCAATGGAAGCCCGACTGCTGCGGTGGCTGACATTTCTGTGGCTGCTAGTGGGGTTGGCGGTGTTGTTTAGTGCGTCTTATCCTGTAGGGGATGCCGACTATGGTGATGGACTGTACTATTTTAAGCGACAGTTGCTGTGGGCAGGATTTGGCTTAGTAGGATTCAGCCTGACAGTCAACACGCCTTTGCGATATCTATTGAAAATAGCCCAGTGGTTAGTGTTTTGGGGACTGGGGTTAATTGGGGCCACGATAATTCCAGGTTTGGGCACGACAATTAATGGTGCGACGCGCTGGCTATTTTTTGGTTCTTTTCCCCTGCAACCTTCAGAGTTGATTAAACCATTCTTGGTGCTGCAAAGTGCTAAGGTGTTTGGTAATTGGGAACAGTTGACTGTGAAGACTCGCTGGCGGTGGCAGGGGGTTTTTGTGGCGATCCTGGTGGGATTTTGCTTCAGCCTAACTTGAGTACGGCGGCTTTCTGCGGCATGACCCTATTTTTAGTGGCGACGGCAGCAGGGTTGCCTTATGTCGATCTGGGAGCAACTGCTGCTGGTGGTTTGCTGTTAGGGACAATCAGCATCAGCAACAATGAGTATCAGTTGCGTCGGATCATGTCTTTTTTGAATCCCTGGGCAGACCCCAAGCAGGACGGCTATCAGTTGATTCAAAGTTTGCTGGCGATCGGTTCTGGTGGCACTTGGGGGACGGGCTATGGTCTGTCTCAGCAAAAGTTATTTTATTTGCCAATTCAGTACACGGATTTTATTTTTGCTGTCTATGCTGAAGAGTTTGGCTTGTTTGGCAGTTTCCTGCTACTCCTGATGCTGGCGGCCTATGCTACCCTGGGATTGGTGGTGGCCCTGAAGGCTAGCCCCAAGATCCATCAGCTAGTGGCCATAGGGGCGACGGTGTTGCTCGTGGGGCAGTCTCTGTTAAATATTGGTGTTGCTACTGGTGTACTGCCGACTACGGGGTTGCCTTTGCCGATGTTTAGCTATGGTGGCAATTCCATGATTGCGAGTTTGCTGGCAGCTGGGTTGCTGATTCGCGTGGCCCGGGAAAGTTCTGAGGCTTCTGCGGTCCCGATCGATCGCACTGGCTTCCAGAGGCGATCGCCTTCTGGCCGCAAGTTGACCTCAGGTCGAAGATGAAAGCAGCAAAACTGGGAAAATCCTTGACATTAACAGAGTTTTGTATTTGCACTTCTACTTATCAGCAAGTTAGCCGATCGCATTAATTAGTTTCCGCAAAACCTAGAAGAAAGAATTTCCGCACTCCAGGACTTAAACAAGTTTATCTTAGATGGGGCGATCGACTATTTGGGCAGAGAGAAGTTTGAACTTACCTAGGGTTTTTGCTCTCGGGACTTGAAAAAGTATATGGAAAAGAAAGAGCCAGTGACAGGATTAAAAAATGGTCGGGTAGCGCCTGATAATTAATTGAAAATGGGCGGATAAAAAATGCTACGCACATTCAAAGCTGTACTGAAGGGAAATCATTTGGAGTGGCTGGAAGAGGCTCCAGAACAGGCAATGCCTGTTAATGTTCATGTTATTATTGTCGAGTCAGAGTCAAGCAAAGACTTGATTAAAAGTAATAAGAGAAGGCTTGAGGCGCTAGAAAAACTGGCAGCAAATAATGCTTTTGCTGGAGTATATCCAGTAGAATGGCAGCGCGAGGTGCGCCGAGATCGACCACTTCCGGGTAGGAGCGAATAATGCTGATTGACAGTAATATCATTATCTAACTTAAGTTGCGACCTATAAAAATTGAATACAAAAAGCGATGATAAAGAGAATTATTTTCAATTCAAATCCTTTGGATGTAACGGCATGAATTGACTTGGGAAACAAATTAGTTATCCGACTAAAACATGTTTCAACTTGTTTTCTAGTTACCTGTTGTATATATTCAAAACAAGGAGATTCTTTTCTTTTTGAATTCTTTTTTCGCAAAGGTTTTAATTTGATCTTTGCCGACTCTTTTAGTAAATCTTCTAATTGATAATCGTTATAAGCTTTGTCTCCATAAACTAGAGAATTTGATGGTAAATCGAAGCAAAAAGATTGCAGAACTTTAACGTCATTATAACTACCCGGGGCATGATAAAATTCTATTGGATTTCCACTTTTGTTTACTAACATATGAACCCTTAATCCATAAAAATAACGTTTTTTACTTGCAATATATCCTCGATATTCTTCTTGCTTATAAATTTTACATCTATCAATCCTAATATTGTCACAGACTGGCACAGGGAAACTATCAAGAATATATTCTTGACATTCTTGACCTGGATTTAGCTCTTTAAATGTTTGAGCTATGACTTGGAATAAAAGCATCCAAATTGGTTCGCCTATATTATGTAATCGGAGATTGAATCTACTTTTACTTAACAGATTTTTTAGATAATTGTGTTCCACCATAAATTGACAAGAGCGCTCGTGATGTCCGACAAAAAAATATGCAGCAACCAATCCTACCGTCATCACCTCTGCATTGTTCATTTTTACTTGTGGATCTTCTTTTATATTCAAAGCTTTTAGGAGCTCGTCGCAAAGAACAAAAATTGTTGTAATCATATCTTCCATAATCTACAGAACCAGCAATTAACTGTTATTTTAGTACATTATAACCTCTAAATAGCCAACCCGCCTCATAGCACAATAAAAATATAATTTTGTATCGAGGGCTACTAAAACCCTCAAAATATCTGTAAAGTCTAAGTGGGTAATTCATATTTTTTTAAATAGGTCGCAACTTAGGTTATCTATTCTGCTCAGCCAGAAAACTCTGATTTAAGGAGCTTCTTAGCTGAACATAGACCTGCTGTCTCGGCGTTGAGCTATGTTGAAGTGCTTGGTTATCATCAGCTAAGAGAAGCAGATAGTCAGTATTTTCAACAATTCTTTAACGATGTTATCATTCTACCTATCTCCCAAGCCGTATTGGAGCAAGCGGTGGCTCTGCGACAAATGAGAAGGATGACTCTCGGGGATGCTATTATTGCCAGCACTGCTCTGGTGCATGGTATGACTCTGGTGACACGCAATACTGATGATTTTAGATGGATAACTCAACTAATATTACTCAATCCTTTTGACTTGGGTGGTTGAAGGCGATCGATCGCCTTCTGGCAGTAAATTTACCTCACAAGATGAAAGCAGTAAAACTGGGAAAATACTTGACATTGGCAGAGTTTTGTATTTGCACTTCTACTTATCAAAAGTATGCCGATCGCTTTAATTAGTTTCCGCAAAACCTAGTAGAAACAATTTCCGCACTCCAGGACTTGAACAAGTTTATCATAGATGGGGCGATCGACTATTTTGGCAGAGAGAAGTTGGGTGCATCCCAGTTTTGCAATCGGTAAAAATACTCAGGATACAAGCGGTCACGTTCGGTGGCAGTATGATTAGTCGTCATCAAGTAATGTCTTGTTTGACTCACCTGGAGAATACTCCATTAAGATAAGCACGCTCCGGGCCCCCTACGCTGCGAGATGCCGTAGAACCTGTGGGACATTGGCGGCTTTCCACTGCGCTCCTGAAATCTTTATCCGTGCTGCCTTCTGTGTATCGTTGATTCTACATCTCCCGAACCAATCGAAATGCCAACAGCAAGATAATAGCCATAGTTGACAATGCGGTGGCGATGCTTGGTCACATAGGCCCTAAAATTCTCCACCCGTGGATGATCCCAATCATCAAATTCTTTGAGGGCCTCTTCTACCTTACCAGACCATAAGAGGGCTTTTATTCGTGCTAGTCTAGAGCTGGACCCGCCGACTTTTTCCAGGTTTTCCATCAAGTGATACCAATCGAGGATTTCTTGACGAAAGATGGTCGTACCAATCTCGGCAAATAGATTCCAGATACCATCATGACCATCTCCGAGACACACCAGCGGATTGGCCAAAGGCTGCTGATTGACCCATTTGACCAGTCCAGCATTGTCCCGAAAGAAAGCAGCTACCCCCAGGTCATGCAGATTGACCCCCTTGTAATCGCGCCACTCACAGGGAAACCCTGGCGGGGTCCGCAAGCGCACTTTCCCCCCGTCAATGCTCATTTCTTCAATGACTTCGGAAGCAGAAGCTGTCGGCAACTTACAGAAAGGACTGGGCGGACTGGGCTCTTTTCCTTGAGTCGGGCTTATTTCTTCTTGGGCTTCGGAGGCAAGAGGCAACTCTTTGGAAGGACCGGGATCGTTCCCTTTTGGAGGGCTCATTTTTTCTTGGGCTTCGGAGGCAAGAGGCAATTCTTTGGAATGGCGCTGCACCAGTCGTTGCTGGGTTCCCCGGGAGACGGGAATCCCCGTGAGCACCTTAATATCTTCCTCGGCGTGTTCATAGGAAGAGTTCGCACTCAGTAACAAGCAACATTTCTCCAGATAGGGGCTCCACTGGCTAGAGGGTAAAACATCAAAAAATGCCGCTTGTTTGGAGGTAATTGCAATCTTGCCCAAAATGCTGTTTAAGATTCGGACTCGCCCGGCAGTGGTGCCACTGCTGTTTTGGATAAAAAAAGGGCAATTTCTGGACTGACGTATTGGAGTATTGTCATTTTAATTAAAAACGAGACAGAAGTAAGCTAAAATAAAAAGAGGATATTTTTAAGGATTGATAACAATGTCGTACAGTCTAGACTTAAGGCAAAAAGTTATAACGGTGGTGATAAATATGTAGTGATGCATTATCTATCCCGATAAACATTTGTTGTAATAATGTACAAAATACCAAATAGCTCCGATGTGATTTTCTAGTTTCTTGGAGAATGATAATGTTTTACGAACCAAACGACTAATTCTTTGTCTTAATGTGTTGTTTAGCCTTTCAATATGATTAGTTTTTCCAGTTTCTTTACCTACTGGTTTATGACGTTTTTTGGGGATTACTGTGTTATAATCTTCCCAAAAATCTGTGTAAAAAACTGCACATTGCCGATAAACAGGAGGTAAAGATTTCCACAATTTTTTTGCCGATTCCCGACTGCGCTCGCCCACATAAACTCCAACTATTTCTCTAGTTTTTGTATCTAACGCTAACCAAATCCATTGCTTATTTTCTTTATTCTCCACAAAAGACCACATTTCATCACATTCAATAGTCATTTTCCCTTTTGGCTTGTCTAAAACCTTTATCTCACGCGGAGTTTCCGCAGATTTTTTATTAACATAATCTTGGAGCAAAGTTTTGGAAACTCCAACTTGACGTGCAATTCCAGCTCAAGAAATTCTCTCAAGTAAAAGGCCATCTATTTTCTTTTTTGTTTCTGATGATATCGTTTTATTGGTAGGGTTTTCAACAAATTGCCTGCCACAGTCTTTACACTTATGTTTTTGCTTTTTGTTATGGAGGGGCGAAGCCTTCGGGCAAAATGACGGCAACGGAGACGAAATTTTTAGCCCCGAATGCTTCGCCCCTACCGTTTTTTACTGTTCGCTCACTTTGACAGTGGGGACAAGAAGGTCGCAAGCATAAATCTGATGATGTGTTCATAAATTTAGACATTGTTTTTACCAATAACAATATAGCATTGTGACAACTAATTATACATGATTATCTCTGATATTTTTGATAAATTAAACTTATCAATGGTAATGAAAAATGTTATATTATCCCTTTGAAAAGCAAGGATTAATAGAGGGATAAAATGTTATATCACTACATATTTATCACTACCAGGGTTCATATGTTAGTAAACAAAAGTGGAAATCCAATAGAATTTTATCATGCCCCGGGTAGTTATAATGACGTTAAAGTTCTGCAATCTTTTTGCTTCGATTTACCATCAAATTCTCTAGTTTATGGAGACAAAGCTTATAACGATTATCAATTAGAAGATTTACTAAAAGAGTCGGCAAGGATCAAATTAAAACCTTTGCGAAAAAAGAACTCAAAAAGAAAAGAATCTCCTTGTTTTGAATATATACAACAGGTAACTAGAAAACAAGTTGAAACATGTTTTAGTCGGATAACTAATTTGTTTCCCAAGTCAATTCATGCCGTTACATCCAAAGGATTTGAATTGAAAATAATTATCTTTATCATCGCTTTTTGTATTCAATTTTTATAGGTCGCAACTTAAGTTATATAGTTTATTGCCCCAGAAATGTTCCCGAAAAATAGGCTTTAAGTCGAACAGTTTATCCATTTTAACTCGCAGTTCAAAAAACACGGCATCCCCGCTTATTCTACACCCCTTGCATGGCGACGAAGTTGGGCAATTGTTTTACCCGTAATATCCAGGCGAGCACTTGGGGATAGGGGGTCAAATCTATTTTGCCGTCTCCGGCCAGGGCAACCTAGGGGAAACAGGCAACATCGGCGATCGTGGGACGATCGCCGACCAGCCAAGAGCGATCGGCGAAGTGGGCGTCCATTGGCTTAAAATCCCTGTGGCTTTGGTTGTGGCAACATCGATGTTAACGTTCTTGAAATCAAGCAGATAGAACAACCGGGCAGCTGCGAGACCTTGGCTAATTTCATTGGCGGCAACAGAGAGCCATCGGACAACTTGCGCTGCCATCTCCGGCGCGGTGGGGAACCATTGAGGGTTGTATTTCAGGGCCAGGTACGTCAAGATGGCTTGGGAGTCAGAGACCACCGTATTGCCATCCACCAGTACTGGCACTCGTTTTTGCATAGTGCTGGGCAGCGAATACCGTAAAATAAACCCTGGTGGACAGCATCCACCGGACCAACTTAGATTCCCAGTGGGCAAAGCATACAGTCTATGTCAGACAACCAAGCGATCGCCGACTCCGTGGCGAAACTTTACGACACCTATCCTTTTCCGCCGGACCCCTTGCTAGACGAACCGCCTCCAGGGTACAACTGGCGCTGGAACTGGTTAACAGCCTATCACTTTTGCACGGGGCAAATACCCCAAAAACAGGATATCCGCATCCTTGATGCCGGTTGTGGCACTGGCGTGAGCACGGAATATCTCGTTCACCTCAACCCCCAAGCATCTATCATTGGCATCGATCTCAGCGGACAAGCTTTGGCCCTGGCCAAGGAACGCTGTCAGCGATCCGGTGCTGACCGGGCGGAATTTCATCACCTCAGCCTCTACGATCTCGACCAACTCCCTGGTAAATTCGATCTGATTAACAGTGTCGGCGTCCTGCATCACCTGCCAGACCCCATCCGAGGCATCCAATCCCTGGCTGCTAAGTTAGCCACCGGTGGCATCATGCATATCTTCGTCTATGCCGAACTGGGACGTTGGGAAATTCGCCTCATGCAACAGGCCATCTCCCTCCTGCAAGGCGATCGCCAAGGGGACTACCGGGACGGCGTCCGGGTCGGTAGGCAACTTTTTGCCGCTTTACCAGAAAATAACAGAATTGTCAAGCAAGACAAACAGCGCTGGTCCCTGGAAAACCATCTGGACGAGTGCTTCGCCGATATGTACGTCCATCCCCAGGAAATTGACTATAACATCAATACCCTGTTTGAACTGATCGACGCCTCCGGGTTAGAGTTCATCGGTTTCTCCAACCCCCAATACTGGAATATCGAACGACTGGTGGGCAAGTCCCCAGAATTAATGGCCCGGGCATCACAGTTGGGCGATCGGGCCAGATACCGGTTAATAGAACTGCTAGATCCGGAAATCACCCATTACGAGTTCTTTCTAGGCCGTCCGCCCCTAGCCAAAGCCGACTGGTCCCCAGACAAACGGCTATTAGGGGCCATAGGGGAAGTAAACCCTTGTATGCATGGATGGCCGAGTCAGTCTTTCCTGAATCATGACTACCAGCCGGTGACGCTAGCAGAGGGGGAGTTCGCCTTTCTGCTAGCTTGTGACGGCACCCGAACAGTAACAGAAGTCTTGGCAGAAGTGAACTTCGGACTACCGGCAGTGCGCAGACTCCACAGCCAACAGTTACTGCTGCTACAGACAGCCTGACTCGTGCAAAAATTTGCTTAACTTTTTCTTTATAAGTGCTTGCCATACATGATATGATTTCAGATGGTTTGTAAACTAACGTCAATCATCACTGCATAAGGGGCCAAGTAGAAGTGAACGCCTCCGACTCTGACCGGGAAACCACAGAGAATCCCCTTGGGGGTTCTGTTCTACCCGAACCAAACACCTCTATGCTGGAGTACCACCGGCTGCAACAAAACCTGTTGATGGTGACTCTGGCCGTGACAGGGGTGATATTTATCAGTGTCTGGATGGTCTACTCCCTAAACATTGCCCTAAATTATTTAATCGGGGCAGGCACGGGTGTGGTTTACTTAAAGATGTTGGCCAGAAACGTAGAGCAGCTGGGACGATCGAAAAATCGCATCAGCAAGGAGCGACTGGCTGTGCTCATGGGGGTGATAATCGTCGCCTCCCAATTAGACCAGTTGCAGATAATCCCCATATTTCTGGGATTTCTGACCTATAAAGCCGCCATCATCTTTTACATGTTTGGTGATATCGTTAAAAGCTGACAAACTTTAGGTGAGGGAATCCTTAAGATCGGAGCTTAGAGACTCACGGAAGAATGGAAACGCTAAATCTGCTTTTCGCCAATAGCCTGCATCTCGCAAAAATAGAAGTCGGCGAGCATTTATACTGGGAAATTGGGAATCTGAAAGTCCACGGCCAGGTATTGCTGACTTCATGGTTTGTAATCGCCCTGTTGGTAATAGCCTCAGTGCTAGCTACTCGCAATATCCAGAGAGTGCCTGCAGGAATGCAAAATTTCATGGAATATGCTCTGGAATTCGTTCGGGACCTGGCAAAAAACCAACTGGGAGAAAAAGAATATCGCCCCTGGGTACCATTCATAGGTACTTTATTTTTGTTCATCTTTGTGTCAAATTGGTCGGGGGCGTTGATGCCCTGGAGACTGATCCATTTGCCAGAGGGGGAACTGGCGGCTCCAACAAACGATATCAATACGACGGTGGCGCTGGCGTTGCTGACATCTCTGGCATATTTCTACGCGGGTTTTCGCAAGAAGGGCCTGGGTTACTTTGCCAACTATGTCCAGCCCATACCGATACTATTGCCGATCAAAATTTTGGAAGATTTTACTAAGCCCCTGTCCCTCAGTTTCCGTCTATTTGGTAATATCCTCGCAGACGAACTGGTGGTGGCGGTGCTGGTATTACTGGTTCCCCTGTTCGTGCCTCTGCCATTAATGCTGCTAGGCTTATTTACTAGCGCAATTCAAGCTCTAGTGTTCGCCACCTTGGCAGCTGCCTACATTCATGAGGCGATGGAAACTGAAGGGGAAGAACATTGAAGAAAAAAAAGCTTGCATCTCAATGACTCCCCCATGGGAGTAAAATAAATCGGTTGTCAGTTTTGTAGTAACGGAAAAACATTATGGATCCAATAATCGCTGCTGCTTCAGTTGTGGCTGCTGCTCTGGCTGTAGGTCTGGCGGCAATAGGCCCAGGTATCGGTCAAGGAAATGCAGCAGGTCAAGCTGTAGAAGGAATCGCTCGTCAACCAGAAGCTGAGGGTAAAATTCGCGGTACCCTACTGTTAACTCTGGCATTTATGGAATCACTGACGATTTACGGTCTGGTGATCTCCTTGGTGCTGCTGTTCGCTAACCCCTTCGGTGGCTAAAGTGAGGTAAGCATTCAGCATTCAGCGGCCAGCAGCTGAATGCTTACGTCCGATCGCGCAGCGTGGCGCAGCCATGAAGTGGGTAAAAATGGAGAAGAATAGGTGAGGCGTCAGCAAGGGGACGGAAATGTTTGATTTTGATGCAACCCTGCCAGTGATGGCAGTACAGTTTTTGATACTGGCAGTAGTATTAAACGTAGTTTTTTACAAGCCACTGACTAAGGCAATAGAAGAACGCTCGGAGTACATTAGAAAAAATGAACGAGGATCGAAAGAGAGGTTGGCGAAAGCGGAAGAATTAGCTCAACAATATGAAAAAGAGCTGGCGACTAGCATTAGACAGTCTCAAGAAATAGTGGCATCGGCCCAGGCGGAAGCCCAGAAAATAACCTCAAGTCAAATAGCCGAGGCGCTCAAAGAAGCTCAAGCAAGGCGAGAAGAGGCGGCCAAAGAAATAGAACAGCAAAAGCAAGAGGCAATGCAACAGCTAGAAGAACAGGTGGATGGCCTCAGTCGCCAGATTATGGAAAAGCTATTAGGACCAGAACTGGTAAGATAGTTCGGGAGGTTCGAGGTAGAATGTTGATGGGATAGGAAACGAAAATGGAGACGGTTTTATTGCTAGCAACAGAAGCTAGTCATGAAGGTGGTTTCGGATTAAATTTTAACATTTTAGAAACTAACCTGATTAACCTGGCAATTGTAATTTGGATTTTGTACTACTTTGGCAGTAAGGTGTTGGGGGAAACACTGAAAAAGAGAAGCTCAGAGATAGCCTCGACAATAAAAGAAGTAGAAGCAAGACAGAAAGAGGCGGCGGCAGCCCTAGCAGATCAGCAGCAAAAGTTGGCGGCGGCCCAAGCTGAGGCAGAAAAGATCAAAAAAGAGGCGGAGAAAAGAGCAGAGTCGGCAAAAAAAGAAATCCTGGCGAAGTCGTCCAAGGAGATAGAACGCTTGCGAGAAGAGGCAGTACAGGATTTGAACTTGGAAAGGGAAAGGGCGATCGCTGGGCTTCGACGGCGAGTAGTAGAAATGGCGCTGTCACGGGCAGAGTCGAGGCTGAAAGAATCGGTAGACGCTGGCGCTCAACAACAGTTAATTGACCGTAGCATCGCAATGCTGGGAGGTTAGTGATGAAAGGCGGGATGGTAATCGGTGAAATAGTGGAGCCTTATGCAGAGGGATTGATGTCTCTAGCGCAAGAGCAAAACTTGACAGAAAGATTGGGAGAGGACGTGCGGGATATACTGAAGATGCTGTCAAGTTCTCCAGAGTTCAGTCAGTTGATAGCTAATCCCTTGATTAAACCAGAGGCAAAGAAAGCGGTGCTGCGGCAGGTGGGAGGCGATCGGATGCACCCCTATACGCTCAACTTTTTAATGCTGCTGGTAGACAGGCGTCGGCTCCAGTTCCTAGAAGGTATTTGCAAGCAGTATCAGGCAATATTGCGGAAGCTAAACCAAACGGTGTTGGCAGAAGTGACCTCGACAGTGGAACTGACAGAAGCACAAAAACAAGCAGCGATCGAGCGGGTAAAGGGTATGACAGGTGCAGCAGCAGTAGAACTGGAAAGCAAAATCGATCCAGAAATAATCGGAGGGGTGATCATAAAAGTAGGCTCTCAGGTAATAGATGCAAGTCTGCGGGGACAGCTGCGAAGAATTGGCATATCCCTGAATGCGGCAAGTTGAGCGCGGCCCCGAACGCCTGCGGCTGGCGCAGCCATAGAAAATAAGGGAAACGGAAGCAAATTGACGATTGAAAACAGAGAAAAGATATGGTAGCAATCAGACCTGACGAAATCAGCAGCATCATTCGGCAACAAATCGAGCAGTACGACCAACAGGTAAAAGCCCAAAATGTGGGGACAGTGTTGCAAGTAGGTGACGGCATTGCCCGGATATACGGTCTGGAAAAGGCAATGGCGGCGGAATTGCTAGAGTTTGAAGATGGGACAATAGGCATCGCCCTGAACCTGGAAGAAGATAATGTGGGTGCGGTGCTGATGGGTGAAGGCCGCGACATCCAAGAAGGCAGTTCGGTGACTTCTACAGGCAAAATTGCTCAGGTGCCAGTGGGAGAGGCGACGATCGGGCGGGTGGTGAACTCTTTGGGACAACCAATAGATGGAAAAGGGGAAATCAACACGACAGAAAGCCGCCTGCTAGAATCGCCAGCACCGGGAATTGTGGCCCGTCGGTCGGTTTACGAACCGATGCAAACGGGAATCACTGCTATAGACGCGATGATTCCCATCGGACGGGGTCAGCGGGAACTGATCATCGGTGACAGGCAAACAGGTAAAACAACGGTGGCGATCGACACGATCATCAATCAAAAAGAAGAAGATGTGATCTGCGTGTACGTGGCGATCGGTCAAAAGGCGTCCACGGTGGCCCAGGTAGTGGCAACCCTGGAGGAAAAAGGGGCAATGGACTACACAGTTGTGGTAGCGGCGAATGCTAGCGATCCAGCGACGCTGCAATACCTGGCTCCTTACGCGGGGGCGACCATAGCGGAATACTTCATGTACAATGGCAAGGCGACCCTGACGATCTACGATGACCTCTCCAAGCAAGCCCAAGCCTATCGCCAGATGTCACTGCTGCTGCGGCGTCCCCCGGGTCGGGAAGCTTATCCAGGAGATGTGTTCTATATCCACTCGCGCTTGCTAGAACGGGCAGCTAAACTGAATGACAAACTGGGTGGCGGTAGCATGACAGCACTGCCGATTATTGAAACTCAGGCTGGTGACGTGTCTGCCTATATTCCTACGAATGTGATTTCGATTACGGATGGACAGATATTCCTGTCTTCTGACCTGTTCAACTCGGGTCAGCGACCGGCAATTAACGCGGGTATTTCGGTGTCGCGGGTAGGTTCTGCGGCACAGATAAAAGCCATGAAACAGGTGGCAGGGAAGTTGAAGCTGGAGTTGGCGCAGTACGACGATTTGCGGGCGTTTGCTCAGTTTGCTTCAGATTTGGATAAAGCGACTCAGGACCAACTGTCGCGGGGTCAGCGGTTGCAGGAAATCCTGAAACAGCCGCAAAATTCACCGCTAAACGTGTACGAACAGGTGGCGATCGTCTATGCGGGTCTGAATGGCTATCTGGATGATATAGCAACAGAAAAAGTAGCCAGTTTTGCCCAGGGACTGCGTTCTTATCTGACAAATAACAAGCCGAAGTTTGCAGAAATTATCCGTTCGGATAAGAAGCTGACTGATGAAGCTGAAGGCATTTTGAAAGAGACGATCGGAGAATACAAGAAGACGTTCTTGGTATCAGCTTAATAATCAGAGAAAAACGTAGGACGGGCGTCTAGCCTGTCCGTTGGCCAGAAAAATAACAGAAGCAGTGCCCCGGCATTGTATAAATGGAAAGGCAAATTGGTTGCTATATGTAAAAAAGTCAGATAGCAGTAAAAAGTGGGCAGTACACACATAAGGCTAGTTGTGTAATTAGCGTAAGCAAAGGAAGATTAGGAAATATGGCAAATCTTAAAGCAATTAGAGACAGAATAGGTTCGGTAAAGAACACGAAAAAAATCACGGAAGCGATGCGTTTGGTCGCAGCAGCAAAAGTGCGTCGGGCCCAGGAACAGGTAATAGCCACTCGCCCATTTGCAGACCGGTTGGCTCAGGTGCTGTATCGGCTTCAGAGTCGCCTGAAGTTTGAAGATGTGGACCTACCCCTACTGAAAAAGCGAGAAGTGAAAACGGTGGGACTGCTGGTGGTGTCGGGCGATCGGGGCCTGTGCGGAGCATACAACAATAACGTGATCAAGCGGGCAGAAAATCGTGCCAAGGAAATTAAAGCAGAAGGTCTAGATTATAAATATGTACTGGTAGGTCGCAAAGCGATTCAATATTTCCAACGCCGGAATCAACCGATCGATGCAACGTACAACGGTCTAGAGCAGATTCCGACATCAGCGGAAGCTTCGATGATTGCTGACGAACTTCTATCGTTGTTCCTCTCAGAAACAGTGGATAAGGTGGAGTTGATCTATAGCAAATTTGTGTCTTTAATTAGCTCGCGACCGGTGGTGCAAACCCTGATGCCCTTGGACCCGCAAGGTTTGGAAGCTCAAGATGATGAAATATTCCGACTGACGAGCAGTGGGGGTGATTTTAAGGTGACGCGGGAAAAGGTCACCCGTGCCACTCCCGAAAGTATGCCGCGTGAGATGATATTCGAGCAGGATCCGGTACAAATTCTGCAAGCTCTTTTACCACTGTACCTGAATAATCAGTTGTTGCGATCGCTCCAAGAATCAGCGGCAAGTGAGTTAGCGGCGCGGATGACGGCGATGAACAATGCCAGCGATAACGCCAGTGAATTGATCAAAACCCTGACGCTGTCTTACAACAAAGCGCGACAAGCTGCAATTACCCAAGAAATTCTGGAAGTTGTGGGTGGCGCAGAAGCCCTAGGATAAAAGCAGAATGGGTAAGGGGTAAATCAAATTTGGCCACGCCCGTGCGTGGCCGGGCCATAGGAGGCGGTTTCCAGGAGTCAAGGATTGCCACGCGAACGGGCTGGTGTATAATAAACGTGTAGCAGTGCGAAACGTTCGGGTGTAAACAAGACATATAAATGCGTGCGAAACGTTCGGGTGTAAACAAATCCTCCTTAAAGGACTTGTGACAGCCCAAATCTGCATCATTAGCCGGAGAACTGTGTAGTTCTTGTGGGTCCAAACCCCACCCTTCGGATACGGAAGGTACACCGGTCCCAACTGCTGCGGAGTGACATCACCGGCGGTGGAGAGCAGGGACTCAAATGTAGGCAATCTGGCAGCCTATCGCCGGAAATGCCGCGCTTGTTAGGTGCTCATGGTCAACGATAAGTGAATCTGTATAAGCCTCGTTATATTCTACCAGCGAAATAAGGCTGTATACGCTGGAACCAAAAGGTAATGGTAGGAGCGGATGATTATGTTATTTGGTCATCCCGTATCGCTAAAATCCTCCCGGGTAGTGCAGGGGCCTAAAAGCATCATATGGACTATACGGAACGTTATAACCTCTATTGATCAATCTATGGACCGGAGAAACCACCTCCATTCGGTGATTAACCCGACCAGGAGATAAGTTAGATGATAAGCGAAAGACAGTGGGGGAGAGAAGTCCTAAAAAGCCAAATCCTGGGCGTTACCCCAGGATATGCTGACGTCGGATGCAACACCAGAAGTTGAGGCAACGAGTAGTCCTAATACGATACGGAACCTCAAACGATAGCAATGGTCACCTAACCCGTATGTGGTCAGGAGCCCGGTGTGCGTTCAAGCCGAGGAGACCTAACCCATAGGCGGTCAAGAGCCAGGTAATGGTCACCTGCGATCAGCCGTGAACTGAAAGTAAGAGCCACGTGGGAAGGTATATATGGGTTAGAGATGAAGTCCGAGACCAGGTAAGTAAAAGTACAGGGCCCAAGGTACGGCCAATTGTTAGTAAAGAGTGTAATAGGGATGTTACAGGTACTTTCTCCCGCACGAACCCTCCGGAGTCCGGCAGTTAATTTCCGGAGATAGGCGACAATACTGAAGGGACCAAAGAACCAAGACAATGCATGGAACTGACCCCATATGTCAGGAAAGAAGAAATTCAACCAAAGCAGCTCAGAATGAGATGGTGTGAGCGGGAGCCGGATGTGTTGAAAGGTACAAGTCCGGTTTTGTAAGGGAGGGTTTTGTTGCGATTCCTGGCTCGACCCCATCTCTTATGACAGCCCAAACCGGTCTCATTAACCGGGGAACTGTGTAATCCTTGTGGGTCCAAACCCCACCCTCCGGATACGGGAGGTACACCGGTCCCGACTGCTGCGGAGTGACATCACCGGCAGTGGAGAGCAGGGACTCAAATGTAGGATAGCTGGTAGAAGGTGACCTAAACCGGTAACTCCGCTAGGAAAAGTGCTCATGGTCAACGATAAGTGAATCTGTATAAGCCTCGTTAATTTAGACCAGCGAAATAAGGCTGATGCGCTGGAGCCAAAAGGCAATGGTAGGTGTGAATAACCCTTGTTACTGGTTATTCCGTATTACAACAATCCTCCCGGGGTAATGCAGGGGCCTAAAAGCATCATATGGATTATATGGAACGTTATAACCTCCGTTGAGCAATCCATGGACCGACAAACCCGTTCTCATTAGACGATTAACCGACCAGGGGATAAGTTAGATGATAAGCGGGCGTTGCACAATTACGGGATGATTTAAATAGGTACCGGTACAGAATTATAACGTAGATAGTGCAATAATAACTTAATTGAAAGCCTCAACATTTCTTCCGACTTTGAGTAACATAATGTTTTTCTTTTTAATCGAGCTAGATAATGTCTTAATCGACAATTTTCACATTCAACACGGGTCATGTAGGTTTTGCTGACTATATGGTCAATATATTCAATAAACATTGGATAAACAGGCCATCCATCAGTAACGTCTAAAAAGCATTGCCAACATTTTATAATATCCCACATATGCTTAAAAGTTTCTGCAGAACGATCGCCTAATACCCATGTTATAATCCCTGGCTTGAAATGATTTACGACTGTCCATAGCCACTTTTTATTCTTTTTTTCATTGACATAAGTATGCAACTCGTCAATTTCTGCAACCTCCGGAATATCGTAGTTTTCAGGGATTGACGGTAATTCTTTAGCTGCCTGTTTTACCCAATCAATTTGAGTATTATGGCTGACACCAGTTATCCTTTCAATACCTCGAAATCCATTGCCATTAACGTACATTGTCAAACAATTTTTCTTGACATCTTCTGAATAACCGCGCGGATAATAATGTTCGAGAAACTGGCGACGACAATCCTTACAAATTAAGGCGTTGCACAATTACGGGATGATGGGCATAGTTGCAGAAGTCTTAAACCTAGACTACAAGCCAGTTTAAGTTATGTGCATGCGTAGGCATCATCCCCAAAATGTGCAACGCCCAAATTAAATTCTGTTTGCCGCGTCTGTGACCATTTTTATTGATGTTTTCAGAACCACATCTGGGACATTTCATGTTCGACTCCTTTAGCTAATTCTTTCGCCTTACTATCCATGATAACACATATTATGACTAGGTCGAAAACAAACATCATACTATACATAAATTCTGACTGTAAAATTGCAGATTATCATAATCTGCAATAACCCATCATCCCGAAAATGTGCAACGCCGATAAGCGAAAGCCAACAGGGGAGGGAAGCCCTAAAAAGCCAACGCCCAGGGTAATGCTTGGGATATGCAGACATAGGGCGCAGTGTTAGAAGTCAAGGGGACAAGTAGTCTCAAAATGATACGGAACCTCAGACACTAATAATGGTCACCTGCCTCATCTTCAAAGATTGAGAGTAAGAGCCAGGTAGTGGTCACCTGCAATCAGCCGTGAACTGAGAGTAAGAGCCACAGTTGGAAGGTATATATGGTTGAATGAAGACCGAGACCAGGTAAGTAAAAGTACAGGGGCCACAGATGCCCGATCGTATGTAAAGAGTGCAACAAGGGACGTTATAGGTACTTTCTCCCGCACGAACCCTCCGGAGTCCGGCACTAACGTCATTCTCAGACAACAACGAAAGGACGAAAGAACACGAGACAATGCATGGAACCGGCATCATTAGCAGGGATTGGGGTAACCCAACCAATGCAACCCATGTAAAGGGATAACACTAGCGGGAGCCTCCTGCGATGAAAATCGCTAGTCCGGTTTTGTAAGGGAGGGTTGGGAAGTGATTCCCAGCTCGACCCCGACCTGAGAGCACTTGTGTTATGAAACGAACTATTGAGCTGCCCGAGGAGTTAGCTGACCTACTGGATAACTATCTCAAGTATCATGCGAGTGAGGAATTATGCCACTTGCTGAAGTCGGCAATACCGATCGAACCAGAATTTAAAGACCTTTCAAGATTGATATCCTTAGCAGGACTGGTCAAGGAAGCGCCCGAAAAGCAAGTCCTAGGAGCAAATTAATTAAAACAAATAGGAACAAACTGTATTAAATGTTGCAAATTGGCTGGAGATATGAGGCTATAATGATCGACATCATCACTAGCTATGTCAAAAATTGCTTGATATTTCCAAATTGCCAGCGGATGTTTGCCAGCTGGACAATGGCTTAACTGTTATCCATCAAGAAATTCCGGCAACGCCAGTTGCCGTGGTAGATGTATGGGTACGGGCAGGTGCGGCAGTGGACCCCCTTGAGGCCCCGGGGATGGCCCACTTCCTAGAACATATGATTTTTAAGGGTACCGCGCGGGTGGGCCCGGGCATGTTTGATCGGGCGCTCGAAAGTCGGGGAGGAGTCAGCAATGCTGTAACTAGCCATGACTTTGCCCATTATTTGATGATCGCTGCGGTAGAGCACTTAGAAAAAACTCTCCCCTATCTGGCGGAGTTGCTGCTGCATCCTGCTATCCCGGACGGCGAGTTTGTCCGGGAACGAGAAGTGGTGATGGAAGAAATTCGCCAATCAGAAAACGACCCCGACTGGTTGGGTTTCCAAGCTTTGATGGAGACGGTCTATCCACAGCATCCCTACGGTAGGCCAGTGCTAGGTACCCAGGTGCAGCTGATGCAACTGACTCCCGCACAGATGCACCGTTTCCACCAGTGTCATTATCAACCGGAAAATATGACCGTGGTGGTGGTCGGAGGCATATCTCAGGATAAGGCTAAAGAATTGGTCAGCCAAAGTTTCCAGGGTTTTCGTCCCCGATCGCAGTGTCCAATTGCAGACCGCCTCTACAGATTAGCATCATCAACACCTGCGATCGCGGAAATTGAGCGTCGCTCCCTGAGTTTGCCCCGGTTGGAACAGGCGCGTCTGATGATGGCCTGGGCGGGACCGGGAGTAGAAAAATTGTCAAATGCCCACGGTTTAGACTTGCTGTCCGTGCTATTAGCGGCGGGTCGGTCTTCCCGGTTAGTGCGCCAATTGCGGGAAGAGTCAGAATTGGTGCAAGGGATATTAAGTGACTTTTCCCTGCAACGGGACTCCAGTCTCTTTACGATTACCGCCTGGTTAGAACCGCAATATATAGAATATGTAGAAAAACTGATTTGCGAAGGGGTGGGAGAGTTACAAAATACACCAGTGTCAGAGTGGGAACTATCCCGCTGCAAGAGGCAACTGTGCAATGACTATGCCTTTTCTACGGAAACCCCCGGACAATTGGCTGGTCTTTATGGATACTACAACACTATTGCCTCCGCCGAACAATCAGTCACTTATCCCGCAAGTATCCAAGCATTGCAAGCAGAAGATTTACAGCGTTTGGCGAGGGAATATCTCTTGGTTGACAGATATGCGGTCACTACCCTCAGACCGCTGTGGTAAAATCGTCAAGCATAGTCCGGGCGGATCGCCTGTCAGTCTCGTAGGACTAATTAATATGTAAGTAAAAATATCGAGGCAACGATCGGAACCTGCTTCTCTTTGAGTTTCCTGGGGAAGCTCAAAGAGTTGATATAAAGTATTAAGGAAGATTGTGTGAAATTAAATGTGAAGCCGCATCAAAGCCACCAAACTCATCGTACAGTTTTGGACAATGGCATAGTAATATTAGTGGTGGAAAACCCAGCCGCTGATATCATTGCTAGTCGGATTTTCCTGCGATCGGGCAGTAGCAGGGAAGGAAAAGCAGGACTGGCACATTTGGTATCGTCAGTCCTGACTAAGGGTACGGAAAGGCGTACTTCCCGGGAAATTGCCGAAAAGGTAGAATCGGTGGGTGCGAGTGTGGGGGCAGATGCCGCGGCAGATTATTTTTTGGTGAGTCTGAAGACAGTATCGGCAGATTTTGCGGAGATTTTGGCGTTGGTAGGGGAAATATTGCTGACGCCTACTTTTCCGGAAGCAGAAGTGGAACTGGAGAAACGCATCACCATGCAAGGGATTCGTTCTCAGCAAGAACAACCCTTTGCTGTGGCCTTTAAGGCCCTGCGGGAAGCTATGTACCAGCAGCATCCCTATGGCAGGTCACCACTGGGAACTGAAGAAAGCGTATTAAGTATAAAGCGCCAGGATCTGCAAGAGTTTCACTCTACCTACTTCCGCCCAGATAATACGGTAATTAGTATCTCAGGACGAATCTCACCAGATGAGGCGATCGCCCTAGTAAAGGATGTCTTTGGAGATTGGCAGGCACCGGACATGCCCATACCGGAGGCCACTCAGATTGCTATTGCTGGAGAACCTCACCAGATCGTTACGGCTCAAGAAACTCAACAATCCGTGATTATGATAGGCTATTTAGCAGCAGAAGTTCACAGTCAGGACTACGCCCACCTGAAATTGCTGAATACTTACTTGGGTAATGGACTTTCCAGCCGCTTATTTGTAGAATTGCGGGAAAAACGAGGATTAGCTTACAATGTTTCGGCCATGTACCCAACCCGCCAGGAAACTGCTAATTTTGTGGTTTATATGGGCACGGCACCGAGAAATACCGCGATCGCCAAAGCAAGTTTACAATCGGAAGTGGAACGTCTGCGGAATGTGGAACTAACTCCGGAGGAATTGCAAGCTTGCAAGAACAAGCTGCTAGGACAGTACGCTTTAGGGAAACAAACGAATTCCCAGATTGCCCAAGTTCTCGGTTGGTACGAAACTATGGGGCTAGGGGTGGAATTTGATGTTCAGTTTCAGGAAGATATTGCTAGCGTAACTTCAGAAGCGGCCCAAGCAGTGGCTAATCGGTATTTAGGTGCCCCTTATATATCCTTAGTGGGACCGGCAGAAGTGGTAGACTTTTGCTAGATGTAAGTAGTCAGACAAAATTAATTACATATCGTCTGAGCGTAGGATCGCAGGAAACGCTTGCAACGCTGGAACAGCTCTCACAAGCTAATGCAATTAATTTTGTCATAAGTAGTTGTGCAAAATTATTTTTATATTTTGCCTAGGGGATAAAAACATGCTATAATTAAGGAAAAGTTCATTCAGACATTAGGTGAGGTGAAAATTAGCCATGAGATTTATAAAGGGATTAAGCCATGAAACAATTAATCTACTTAAACGGATTTATGCACAAAGTAAATATTCTCACGTTAGAAGACGAGCACATTGCATTCTTCTCTCGCATGAAGGTTATCAAACCAAAGAATTGATGAACATATTTGACGTGTCTATTGTGACAATATATAATTGGTTTAATGCTTGGGAAGAGCTAAATTTAGTCTGATTATATGATAGAAAAGGACGTGGAAGGAAACCGAAATTTAATTCGGAACAAAAAGAGCAGATAGTGGCCTGGACTAAAGAATCTCCCAAAAAAATCGAATTGGTGAAAGAAAAAGCCAAAGAAAATTGGAACGTGTCAGTGAGTAAAGACACTATTAAAAGGATATTAAAAAATGAAAATATGTCGTGGCGACGGATCCGAAAACGGGTAGGAGGGGAGCCAGAACCCACGGAATATCAAGAAAAAAAGAAAGAATTAAAAAAGTTAAAAGAACAAGAAGATAGAGGCGAAATTGATTTAATATTTTTTGACGAAACCGGTTTTTGTTTAAATGCATATGTCCCTTATGCATGGCAAGAACATGGAGAAGTTATTGAGGTAAAAAGTAAAAAAAGTAGAAGATTAAATGTCTTGGGATTTTTGAACCGCAAGAATGAACTAGATCCTTACTTATTTGAGTGTCAGATTAATAGTGAGGTAGTTATATCATGTATAGATGATTTTTGTTCAACACTAAAGAAAAAAACCGTGTTGGTGATGGATAATGCTTCCACTCATACGAGTAATGCCGTGAAAAATAAACAAGAAGAATGGGAAAAAAAAGAGTTGACAATTTTTTATTTGCCTACCTATTCTCCCCAGTTAAATATTATTGAAATTTTGTGGCGATTTATTAAATACTCATGGCGAAAGTGGGATGCACCCGAGTTGGAAAAGTTTAGTTAAAGCTGTGGAAGATGTGCTTCGAGATGTTGGAAAAAAATATAAAATTAATTTTACATAACTACTTATTACTGATTGAACGTGAACGGGTGGATAGTTAGATAAGAATGTAACTTATGTCATTGAATTCCAGGCTTGTTAAACAGTGGTCGCAACTTTCTTGGAGAAAGCAAAATCTAGCACTACAGAACCAAGTTCAGTCTATCAGGCGTTCTTGGGAAGATTTTCCCTATACTGATTGTCCCAAAGTTTCGATGATTCTGCAATTCTTCAATAAGAGACCCAACATTAAAAAGCTCATTGAACGCCTGCGACATAGTGGGGCAGAAGAAATTATCATTATTGATGATGGCTCTATTGACGGTTCTTATGAAGATTGGATGCAGTATTTAAATCGACCTAATGACTTTTTGCTTAGATGTAATGACTTGTTTGAGGTCAGAACCTACGACCGCGCTATCCGGATGGCCAAAGGGGAATTCGTTTGTTTATTACAAGATGATGATATCCTTCCAGCTAACAACATTTGGGTTGAACAAGCTCTAACTTTATTTAATCTTTTTCCTGATTTGATTATGCTGGGAGGCAGGGATGGTATAGACATCATGATGCCAGAACCGGCAGATCCTCAGTCATTACAAGAATATCGACAAATTGGAGATCTAGTAGAATGTCCTGGTCTGAAAATTTTCACCAATCTTATCACGTGTTCAACAAAAACTCTCAAAGAAGAAAACTCTTTATTTTCTTCTTTTTGTTTGGCTGTTAATTCCTGTTTTTTCGGCTTTTTATGAGGTGTTTTTATTTGAGGTTCTCCAATATAGGCTTTATCCCCTGCAAATTTTTGTAAGGCATGAAAAACTTCTTGGCGATCGCGCCAAAGATTTATGTCACTTGCAGGGCCTCTTTCTCCAGGTTCAACATCGACAATATCTGCACCACCAGGTCAAACAATTAATTGATTTTTTAACATGATATTTATTCTTACCTGAGTAAACTTTTTCTGCTCTTCATAGTCTTTAGGTCTTGGTATAGCTTGCTGCTATCGACGAGCAACTCATATTCGGTTAAAAGTTTGGACAAATATTCTTCATTTTCTCCATTTTCCTTAGGCTTTTCTTGCAAGTATGTCCAGGTAATACTCATGGCTTTAAGTCCCAAAATTAAATTTTCAAATCTTATTATAACCTAAGTTGCGACCTATTTAAAAAAATCTGAATTACCCACTTAGACTGTACAGATATTTTGAGGGGTTTTGTAGCCTTAGATACAAAATTATATTTTTATTGTGATACGCGGCGGGTTGGCTGTTTAGAGATTATAATGTACTAAAATAACAGTTAATTGCTGGTTCTGTAGATTATGGAAGCTCTGATTACAACAATTTTTGTTCTTGGCGACGAGCTACTAAAAGCTTTGAATATAAAAGAAGATCCACAAGTAAAAATGAACAATGCAGAGGTGATGACGGTAGGATTGGTTGCTGCATATTTTTTTGGAGGACACGCTTCGCTACGAGCGCTCTTGTCAATTTATGGTGGAACACAATTATCTAAAAAATCTGTTAAGTAAAAGTAGATTCAATAGGAGATTACATAATATAGACGAACCAATTTGGATGCTTTTATTCCAAGTCATAGCTCAAACATTTAAAGAGCTAAATTCAGGTCAAGAATATATTATTGATAGTTTCCCTGTGCCAGTCTGTGACAAGATTAGGATTGATAGATGTAAAATTTATAAGCAAGAAGAATATCGAGGATATATTGCAAGTAAAAAACGTTATTTTTATGGATTAAGGGTTCATATGTTAGTAAACAAAAGTGGAAATAGAATTTTATCTAGCCCCGGCTAGTTATAATGACGTTAAAGTTATGCAATCTTTTTGCTTCGATTTACCATCAAAGTCTCTAGTTTATGGAGACAAAGCTTATAACGATTATCAATTAGAAGATTTCCTAAAAGAGTTGGCAAAGATCAAATTAAAACCTTTGCGAAAAAAGAATTCAAAAAGAAAAGAATCTCCTTGTTTTGAAGATCTACAAAAAGTAACTAGAAAACAAGTTGAAACATGTTTTAGTCGGATAACTAATTTGTTCCCCAAGTCAATTCATGCCGTTACATCCAATCGCACAGCGGCGCGCAGCGTGCACCCAGCTATCAACTACTTTTGACCACACCCTTCGTATAATGAAGGATAGACAAAAGCTACGCTGCAACGGTAGAGTTTTGCAAGATGGCGATCGCTCACATACAGCTTGTTCACCAGTTAACTAGTACAGTAGCAGCATTTTGTAAACCAGTTCTTAAACGCAGTTGTTCCAATCAGCATCATCCCCAGTTCAATTAACTGTTCTAACGCCTCCATAGCTCCTGTCGGGAAAAGTCTGACAATTGACTTAATCGTTGACCACAACATCTCAATAGGATTGAAGTCTGGTGAGTATGGTGGTAAATACTCTACTCTGGCTCCCGCAGAGGCGATCAGTTCTTCGATGCCTTCCATTTTATGGATATTAAGGTTATCCATGACCACCACATCCCCGGGATTGAGCTTCTCCACCAGTTCCTTTTCAACAAACTCCTTAAAATCTTTACCTTTCATGGAGCCTTGAATCGCTTTTTTAGCCACAACTCCTCTCATACTCATTGCTCCGATTAAAGTCATTTTTCTCCCCTTGTAAAACTGTCTTAAACAGAGGGCTTTTTGGCCTTTCTCACTCCTGGCCATCTCGCGACTCATCCCTACCCAGAAAGCTGTCTCGTCAATAAATATCAATTTCTCTTGGGGTAGATATCGAACCCGATTCCGGTAATCAACTCGCTGATGACAGACCATCTTCAGTCGCCACTTTTTCTGACCGATAAGTTTTTTTTTTAGGGTTAGCCCTTCTTTTTTGAGGAACTCACACATCCCCACTAAACTGACTTCTGACAATTTAGTAAACAGGACGTATATCTATTTATAGGGATCGGTTGTATAATAATTTGTAAAATCACCTGCTGTTTGTCAAGCTATCGTCGATATTTGTCCGTGGGGAATGTAGGTTGTACAAATATCCTTGCACTTGGGCAAAGTTTTCCACCGTTCCGGAAAAATCGGTAATTTGCGGAATTACTTGTCCTTTATCATCTAAAACCCCCCCTTGTCAGCATTGACTAACTTGTGCATAGTGAAATCAGGATAGTTAGCAAAATATGCTGCCAGTAACTGCAAGATAACGTCAGAAGAAATGGTCGTACCGTTTAACTTCAAGTCGATAATTGCCTCCCCATATAAAACCTGGACAAAATTTCGCGCCAAGCAATGTTATAAGATTTCTATGTTACCATAAAAATCTTGGCTATCCTCTGTCCAAAAAACATTTCCGGGAGGAAAACTAATAGCAGGAATGCTTGCTTGTAAGAGGCGATCGACCAGCAAGGGATAATGTTGGGCGGTATCTTTTTGCAAGCAACAGAACCCCAACCTACCCGCAGTATCACTTGACATGCGCGATATAATATTATTATATTATCACCCATATCAAGTGATACTGTGGCGTCAGCAAAACCACGAACTTCAGAAAAATCGGTACCAAACTTTTGGTAGCATGTCCAAAAGAGCAATTACCCTTGAGAAGAATCAATCGCAAGTCAGGTTGAAATTGTTTAATAGCAGCAATTTCGGTAACGATCGTAGATAAATTGCGATCGTGCCAAGTAAAAGGTTGAGACTTATCGGTAATCAAAGAACCCCCGATTTTCACAATTGCCAGAGTCGTTCCTATAAGCGTTCGTAGTAATCACGAAGAGCGATTATCTCCCCCTAGACGAACTAACAATACCAGACCATTGCACTTTTTTGATATCTTTACGGCGGTAGGAAAAGAAATGTTCGGGTTCTTGGTAAGTGCAATGAGGGGCGATCGCCACCTGACTCCCCTGCACGCCCAACTGTTGCAACTGGATAGCATTCACGCGGGGAACATCCAAACGTACTCGTCCCGGTTCCGGATCCGGAAACAAAGGAGAATCGGGCAAAGCGAACAAATACTCTAAAATAGCATTATCATCCCCATTAGGGGCGATCGTAGCCCCCACCTGGGCAGCAACCTCCACAGAAACCTGGTAGACAGGGCCCGAGATCGCAGGCCCGATGGCAAAGCACAAATCTGACAATTGACTACCTCGTGCAAGCATTCGGGCGATCGCCCGTGATATAATTTCAGCAGCAGTACCGCGCCAACCCGCATGGACCGCCGCCACCTGACCAGTATGAGCATCAGCGATCAGCACGGGAACGCAATCAGCAGAACAAACCCATACAGATTGATTGTGAGTTGCCGTCATTACTCCATCCGCCTCTGGTAAAGACTGGTTGGTAAATTCAGCAGGGGTAACTACTACATTACCATGTACCTGTTTCGCCTGATAGACAGCAGCAGTAGGTTGCAACACCTCCACCAACTCCACCGGGGGACGCGGAAAAAACTGCCTGGTAAAAAAACCGTGGGACCAGGGTGATAAAAGACTGCAAGTCAGGTAAGATAATCCCGACCCAGTCTGCCAATGCCAACTATTCATCAGCAATTCAAAATTCTAAATTATTGCATTAGAAAAGAAATTTAAGGGCGTAGCGCCATGCTAATCTAAGACAGAATTATTTCGGTGAGTAATGGTGAGAATCGATCGCGATCTGTTAAAAAACGCCCTCAAGCAAGAGTCAACATGCCCATTTCCCTTTGTGCTCCACATTTATGATACAGTTAGTTCGACTAACAGCGTTCTGTGGGAGCTAATTGACCGAGGAGCAACAGAAGGAACAGTCGTCATCGCCGCCCAGCAAACCGCAGGTCGGGGACAGCGCGGACACCAATGGCGATCGCCTCTCGGTGGATTATACCTCTCCCTAGCACTCACCCCCAAGATGGGCGCCCAGAATGCCCTACTGCTAACAATTAGCAGTGCCTGGGGCATAGCCACAACCTTGCGCGAACTTCCTGGTAGTTCTTCTCCAGATCAACCCAGAATTCCCGTGCAACTGAAGTGGCCCAACGATCTGATCCTCAAAGAGCGCAAACTAGGCGGCATACTCACCGAAACCCGCGTCCAGAGGGGTAAAATTGTCAAAGCCGTAGTCGGGGTGGGGATAAACTGGGAAAATCCCGTACCGGAAATCGGTATCAACCTCAAAAGCTTCCTGGCCTCAGACCCACGGCCACTCGTAACATCCCTAGAAAAGCTAGCAGCTATGACCTTGCAAGGAATAGTCTGGGGATACCAGCAGGCCCAACTGCAACCCATGGGGAATTTGTTGTCATCTTACCAACAACTGTTCGCCAGCATGGCCCGTCCAGTCCTGGTAGATGGCCATCCGGGCCTGGTCACGGGAATTTCTGCTTGCGGAAAGCTGCGGGTTCGCCTCAACCCCACTTCTGGGGCACCAGGGTCAGAAATAACCATCGAACCTGGTAAAATCAGTCTCGGTTACGATCCGCCCCGTTCGTAGTAAGCACTTCGATATCTCCGGAGATCGCTAAAAGCACTACTCCGGAAACATCAAAGCGTGCTTCCGGGCCCAGTTCGTAGTAAGCCATTGGGAGGCTCTGCCTGCCGCTCTCAAATCCCCTCGTTCCCCTCGTTCCCTGTCTCCGGCAGGGAACGCCCCTTTGAGGCTCTGCCTCTTTGCTCTTACGGTTGAATATTTTTCCCTGTCTCCGGCAGGGAACGCCCATTGGGAGGCAGAGCCTCTTTGCTCTTACGGTTGAATATTTTCTGGTGCAAAAACTGGAGGCCAGATTTGGTTAATGGGCAATTCCCAACCGGGCAAGAATTCGGGTATAGTTAAGATATCATCATCTTTGAGCAGAATAGGTTCGGCAGTAGGACGATAAACAGTTACGGTCAAATTTTTGGGGTCTACAAATATGCCAACTTGCGTCCCCAATTCGATAAATCTCTGGATTTTCTGTAATATTGGTCTAACATTATCTGTAGAAGACCTAACTTCAAACATCAAGTCGGGTACAATTTCCGCAAAACTCCTAGGAGATTGACGCATTTTCTCAGCGGGGACAAAAGAGACATCAAATCCGCGCAAGTTGCCATCGGGCAGTCTGAAGCCAGCAGAAGAACCAGTGACTCGTCCCAACTTGCGGGGAAGTATCCAGATATTGAGAAAAGTGATTAATCGAGCGATGATTTCTTCAGAAAGATAATCTGAAAGTCCCATAATGATAATTTTACCATCGACTAATTCCATCTTGTAATCAAGATGGGCATCAGCCAATTGGGTTTGGAGTTGTTCTAGGTCGGCAATGGTTAGGGACATGAATGCGATCGCCCGATCTATTTTGTACAATTACGATTGTATCATATCGCCATTTCCCATTCGCTATTCATTAACCTAAAGATATCCATGTTCTGCCAGAAAACTGGGTGTAATCTCACCTGTAGAGGGTACAGGAGGGTACTGGCCAGACCGCAGGAATTTTTCCACATATTTGCCCAGGATATCCCCTTCCAGATTCACCCAACTGCCCAGGCCCAGGTCACGCAGGTTAGTTTCGGCAAAAGTATGGGGAATGACCGCAATTTTGAACCAAGTGCCAGTGGAATTGCACTCGGCCACCGTCAGACTCACGCCGTTGATAGCGATACTGCCTTTGGAGACAATGTAGCGAGAAACCTCCGCTGCAGTTGCCGTAAAACTCATCTCCCAGGATGTAGCAGTGGATACCGACTCCTGTAAGCAACCGGTTCCGTCCACATGACCTGTGACAAAATGTCCCCCCAGCTTACTACCCATTCGCAAAGAAGTTTCCAGATTGACGCGACCCTGCGCAAGCAGCTGGCGTCCCAGAGTGGTACGGCGGAGGGTTTCGGGTGAGACAGCAACCACGAAGCTGGCAGGAAGAATCTTTTCCACGGTCAGGCACACACCATCTACTGCTACACTGTCACCTAGGGCCAAGTCTTGCAAGATCGAGTGCGACTCGGACTCGATCTGTAGCTGGTTTTCCCCGAAAGGCTTCAGGGTGCCTCTTGCTTGAACTAATCCAGTAAACACGATCGATGATTTTTTAACAGAGATTTGAGATTTCCCGCTGGGAAATAAGGTTACACTACAAAATACACCTAATATGAGCCGACGATCTAGTCGATGGCGATCGCACGATACAATAGCAGCGCATCAGAGCAAAAGGATGATGGTTGTGTTAGAACCAAAGTTAGAACCGCCAGGTCCAACCGCTAGCCGCCACCGGGCTTCGTTTCCGGAGACACCCACCCATGTCGTGCGCGGGTGCGACACGACAGGGTGGGTGAAGAGGAAACGATCGGGAAATCTCATGGCTGCACGCTCCGGGAACCCTACGCTACGCAGTGCGCGATCGGCGGCATCCCTTGGGCAGTGCTTAAGGCGCTCCCAAGGGATGCCGAAAGTGAGATCGGAAAGTCATCGGGATGGGATGAAGCATAAAAGTATGACAAATATAGTGAAAATTACTCTAAGGCTGTACCCACTCTTGTTGGAGGGTGATAGCAGCCCAGACAGCCAGTTAAGTACAGGAGAGCTGCCGGAGAAATCCCCCCACCCGCAACCCGATCGGGTACATTAGCTGATTAGGTGGAGATCGTATGCTCCCAATTTTATAAAGCGATGAAACAGTTAAGAGCCCCCCAACACCCCCTTAGGGGGTGTTGGGGGTATCTGCAACAGGATTATGAGATACTTAAGGAGTTACTAATTGTATCATCATTAAGTTAAAATGGTCTAACAACTTGGCTTTTACCCGGTTTCCACGTCAGAGAAAAAACGGTTCTAATGTATTTCCCTAGGATAGGGGAACATGTAAAACGGAGGATCTAGAGGCTCAGCCCATGATTGAGATGAAAGTCGCTGGAATAGCATTGGATGCGGGCACGCGCAGCCCGATCGTCCTGTTAAAAGATACCACGGACCGCAGGGCCTTGCCAATTTATATCGGTCAAGACCAGGCCAGGGCAATTATAAATGCGCTGGAAAGGCAAAGTCACCCGCGACCTTTGACTCACGACCTGATGGTCAATATTATGTCAGCCTGGGACATGGCCCTCGATCGGGTGATCGTTCACTCCCTCCAGGACAACACATTCTATGCTGTCCTGACGGTGCGCCAAGGTGATGAGAAAAAAGATATCGATGCCCGTCCTAGTGATGCGATCGCCCTGGCGATCCGCACGGGAACGCCCATCTGGGTGATGGAAGAAGTGATTGCCTCAGCCTCAATTCCGGTCGATCAAGACGCAGACGAAGCGGAACGCAAAGCTTTCCGGGATTTTGTCTCCAACCTCCGACCAGAGGATTTTATCGAGAGAGGACGCAAGATAAATTGAATCGTGAATGGGAAATTGCTTGGCTCTCCTGGGTTTTTGGTGTAAATTGTATTAGATAATTACAATTTTTACAAAGGAAAAAGGCTGAAAGACTTGATTTTCCAGACATATAACTTTTAGTTATCGCTAAAAACCCAGGAGACTCAATTGCTTCTTGAGAATGGAAATGAAGAAATAAATCTACCGTTCTCAAATCTCAAATCTCAAATCTCAAAGTCGATAGTTTTTAATTGATAACTATTGACTATTGACTTTTAAGGTTATGCAATATCGACGTTTTGGGAAAACAAATCTACGTTTGTCAGTGTTTTCCCTCGGAACGATGCGACCTCTAGCATCTTTGGAAAATCTGCGATCGACTGTAGAACGGGCTATATCCTTAGGGATTAATCATCTAGAAACGGCCAGAGGATACGGGAAAAGCGAGCAATATCTGGGTGCTGTCTTGGATACTCTTAAACCGAAACAGCAACTATACATCACTACTAAGCTGCCGCCAACTGCTGAGGCTGCTAAAATGGAGCGGTGGATTGATGATTCTCTGGAACGCTTGCAGGTTAATTATATCGATTGTCTGGCGATTCATGGCTTAAATACTTGGGAACATTTGAGCTGGATCGAATCGCCGACTGGCTGTATGCAAGCTGTGGAAAGGGCGATCGCATCTGGAAAGGTACGACATGTGGGCTTTTCTACTCACGCCCCCCTTGAGGTGATAATGGCGGCAATTAATACAGATTTATTTGCCTTTGTCAATCTGCATTATTACTTATTTTTTCAGCGAAATGCTCGGGCAGTGAAATTAGCCCGGGAAAAGGATATGGGCATCTTCATTATTTCACCAGCAGATAAAGGAGGTCTGCTCTACAATCCGCCCCCTAGGTTACAACAGCTATGCTATCCCTTTTCACCCCTGGAATTGAATTACCGCTTTTTGTTGGGCGATCGGGGCATAACCACCCTCAGCGTCGGTCCCGCCACCCCAGAGGAACTCACTGCACCTCCGCAAGTGGGCGAATCGTGTCCAGAGACGCCCACCCTGTCGTTCGCCTGCTCGGCAACGACATGGGTGGGCGCTCTCGGACACGATCGGGTAGAAGAGTTAACAACAGATGAAATAGCAGTTTTAGAGGGTTTAGAAAAGCAGCTAGTGACAGCATTGGGCCCAAGCAAGTGCTCTCAATGCTATGGCTGTTTACCTTGTCCAGAAAAGATCAACATTCCCGAAGTATTGCGGCTGCGGAATTTAGCAGTTGCCTACGACATGAACGAGTATGGAAAATATAGATATGGAATGTTTGAAAATGCAGGTCATTGGTTTCCGGGCAGGAAAGGCAACCGGTGCACTAGCTGCGGGGACTGTCTACCCCGATGTCCAGAACAGCTAGATATCCCCACCCTGCTGTTCGACACCCATCAGCGTCTGAAGGGAACTTCTGGGCGTCGGCTGTGGGAAGAAGATGGTTAAGCGGTAGAGAATGGTTCATTGAGAATGGTTCATTGAGAATGGTAACGAGAGGGAAGCCCACGTGCGGGCTTCCCTCTCATGCCCAGATTATCGAAGCATTTGGCAATGTCCAAAGGCTAGCTTGAGGATTTCCAAATTATGCAGCAAATTCCCATGACTTACCATCACTCCTTTTGGCTTCCCTGTAGGACCGGAAGTATACTGGATAAAGGCCAGGGTATCTGGGCTTACTTCCACCACCTGGCAATCCGATCGCGCACTGCGTAGCGTAGGGTTCCCGGAGCGTGCAGCCATAGCTAAGTGGCTGGGTATTCGAGGCAATCCCTTTCAATCCTGCTAATTCGGGATTTTCCCCAAAGTGACTCCCGATTCCGCTCGACTCTGATGCAGTTGTCAGGGTTGGCAAGCGCGTCCAATCACTACTTGTGACCCACTACCAACCCATCTAATGCGAGTATAACTATATGTGCTTAAGCAATGGTAGCCCGACCGCTCAAGTAGTCCTGTAACTGCCGATTGTGGTCATGAGATAGCTTACCCTCTGGCAGTGATGTCAGCTCAAAAGCCTGAACTGCACTAATTTCCAGAGTATCCCGAACTTGCATTTTACCGATAACTTCCGCTTCCACCGTTATACAAATAGAATGGATTCTGGGGTCGCGGTCTGGTGCTGAATAAACACCCAGCAACTGGCTAATTTTGACAACTTCCAGACCCGTCTCCTCAGCTAACTCTCGCCGCACCGTCGTAGGAATATCCTCCCCCCAGTCCACCAAGCCTCCGGGTAGTCCCCACAGACCATTGTCACGACGCCGGACCAGTACTATCCGACCATCAGCCAATCTGGGGATGATGGTCGCACCAGTGACCGGGTGACGGAAGATCACGCCCAAGACTGTTTGTACGAACTGCCATGACCGACGCATAAGTGATTTGTTAGTTGTGAGAGGCCATCAAGCCCGGAAAAATCGCAAAATATTTTTGGCGTTGCACAATTACGGGATGATGGGCATAGTTGCAGAAGTCTTAAACCTAGACTACAAGCCAGTTTAAGTTATGTGCATGCGTAGGCATCATCCCCAAAATGTGCAACGCCATATTTTTAATCTTAGCATGAATCGCCCCCACAGGAGGTCGAAACTTGAGTTATACTAAGAAAATTACCCATCGTAACATGCCGATTTTTCGGTCGAAACCGGGAGCACCCACCCGGTTGTGTCGCATCCTGCGCACAACATAGGTGGGTGCTCCGGAAACGAAAGTCCGCAGGCCGATCGGGCACGGTGTACTGGCAACAGCATGCCCCCACCCGATAACTAGGCATTATTTTTGTTGTTAGTAATGAGGTGAACATGGCCAAGCGCCGCAACCCCAAGAAAGAAAAGGCGCAGCGTAATCTAGCATACGCCCGCAAATTTCGCAAACGGAAACAGACAGGTCGCTTCTCCAGACGACGGTTTGACAGGCAACCGACAGCAGAGGAAGACGATATGGAAAAGGACTCCTCTGTAGCCATGTAAAGTACGGGATCTAACCTCCCGATACTGTGGCTAAGCGATCGCGCCCTGCTTGAATGGCTTTCCTGACCTGCTCGAAGCCAGTACCGCCGTAACTGTTACGCGCGGCCACGACTTGCCGGGGGGCGATCGCCTGATAAATATCTGACTCAAAGGCCGGATGCAGGGCTTTCCATTCCTCCAAACTGAGATCCGGCAGCAGTTTACCGGCAGCAAGGCTAGTTTTCACGGCCTTACCTACGAGGTTGTAAGCTTCCCGGAAGGGAACGCCCCGCGCGGCCAGATAGTCGGCCACATCTGTGGCGTTAGAGAAGTCTGACGCCACAGCTTTTTCTAGGCGTTCGGTCCGAAATTCTATCCCCTCCCGCAGCAAGATCGTCATGGCTTGCAGACAGGCTTTCAGGGTTTTCACGCTGTCAAATAAGGCTTCCTTATCCTCTTGCAGGTCTTTGTTATAGGCCATTGGCAGTCCCTTCATCAACACCAGCAGGGCCTGGAGATGACCAAAAACCCGACCTGTCTTACCCCGCACCAGTTCGGGTACGTCGGGGTTTTTCTTTTGGGGCATAATGCTGGAGCCGGTAGCACATCTGTCCGAGAGGGTGACAAAGCCAAATTCCCGTGACGCCCAGAGAATGATTTCCTCTGATAGACGACTCAGGTGGACCATAATCAAGCTGGCGCTACAACAGAATTCCACCGCAAAGTCCCGATCGCTCACTCCATCCAAACTGTTACCATAGACACTGGCAAACCCCAGTTCCTCTGCTGTATATTGGCGGTCAATGGGAAAGGTCGTCCCCGCCAGGGCACCACAACCGAGGGGAGAAATATTTACCCGCTTCCAGACATCACCCAAGCGTTCCCAGTCTCGTTGGGCCATTTCAAAATAAGCCATCAGGTGATGTGCCAAACTCAAAGGTTGGGCCCGTTGCAGGTGAGTGTAGCCCGGAATTAAAGTTTCCACATGAACTTCGGCCAGGTCTAGCAATACCTCCTGAAACTGGCGCAACTGAGTTCTAATTTGCTCTATTTGATCCCGCAGATATAGCCTGGTGTCAGTTCCTACCTGATCGTTGCGCGATCGGGCCGTATGCAGCTTTTTGCCCACATCACCTGCTATTTCTGTCAGCCGCCTTTCTACGGCCAAATGAACATCCTCGGCATCAATTCCGGGTTGGAATTTTCCTTGCCTGTATTCCGAGCGAATTTGCTCCAGTCCAGCCAGTAATTGTGACTTTTCTGCTGCTGAAATTATCCCCGTGCGGGCCAGCATTTTGGCATGCGCTCCCGAACCATTTAGGTCATATTCTATCAGCTCTATGTCAAAACCTATGCTGGCATTAAATTCCTCGATCGCCGGGTGCAGCGCCCGCTCGAACCGCTGACTCCAAGTTTTTGCTTCTGGTTGCTGTGGTAATTGATTATTCAAATTTACAACTAACCTCCATAGGTGGTAAACTTCCGCACTAGATACCCGAGAATGAGGCCGAGGATAAAGGCATATACCTGCCCACTTTCAATAAAGTTGTTAACGGCTTCCTTAAAATCTGCCACCAAGTCAGCATCTGTTTGCTGAGCCAAGACTATCTGTCACAAGTATAAATGCCGTCCAGAATCACTGCCATGGATAAATTTATTAACTTCCATTGCCACTGCTCCTGTTGATTATTATTCACTATTATTAATTCGCATTACCACCAGAGTCATATCATCGGAATTGTCATTGCCCGGACCGATAAAATCATCGACCCGATCGAACAGATAATCCAAAATCGCTTCTGGGTCGCTATATTCCTGACAAGCCTCCTGGAAAGCCGCGATCAAATTGTCCTCGTCGAAGCGATCGCCCTTTTGGTTAGGCGCATCAGTAAAACCATCGGTATAATAAATAATCGTGTCACCCGGTTCCAGACGAGTTTGAGCATCCTCATACTCAGAATCCACATCCAGACCGATCAGCATACCCATTGTATCCAGGCGTTGGATAGTTTGAGTTGTTGCTTGCCATAAGAAAGGGGGATTGTGGGCGGCATTGCTGTAAGACAGGATGCGAGTATGGGGGTTATACTCAGAATAAAACAAGGTCACAAATCGATTAGATTTGTCCAAATCAGCGTACATGGCATGGTTCAGGTGCTGGAGAATCTGCGCTGGTGAGTGGCCATTCAGGACCTCTGCTCGCAGCATCCCCCGCAGCATAGTCATAATCAGACCTGCGGGAACCCCCTTACCCATAACATCTGCGATAGTCACGCTCCAACAGCCCGATTCATTATCCCCACAACATGCCGGATCGTGGCTGACGGGAATGAAATCATAGTAATCTCCTCCGACGCGGTTAGCCGTCTGGCAGCGAGCCGCCAGTTCTACTCCTTGAATTTTAGGACATTCGTGAGGCAGCAGTTGCAACTGAATTTCCGCACCTATTTCTAACTCCCGCGAGAGCCGTTCTTTTTTGCGCAGTTCGGCTGAGAGTTCGTCATTTTCAATCGCCACCGCCGTTTGGTCGGCCACCAACCGGACTAACTTCTGGCGCGTCTCCGTCCAGGTGTATTCCCGGTTCCGGCTCAAGATGTACAGACGCCCCCTTTCAGTTTTCTTGGCCAGAATTGCCGTGCCAAACAGCCGTGTATCGGGTCCTAAGTAATGGCTCACTTCCCGATCCAGGACTGCTGATATCTGGCTAATATCAACTGGTTCGTCTCCATCCCGAGGTGTGAATTGACGATTGACTGTTTCCAGGGCTTTGCGGATATCCTGACATTGAACAGTATCGTGGCAATGCATTTGATCTAGCCTTAGCTGACCATTGGGCTTAAACAGCACCAATGCACCACCATCGGCATCTGTCACCCGAGATGCGATCAGAGGAATTAATTCCAGAAACTGATTCAGGTTATTGAAGCTGCGCAGGGCAAACCCTAGAGAAATCAACAAGTCTTGGGTTTTATTCTGTTCGCGGCGCAACCGGGCCACCAGTTCCTTGAGGACAACAACTGGGTTTTTTTCTGGTGAGGCAATGTCATTGGTGCCGCAGTGCAGATCGCTCGCACCAGTGTGAGAGTTCTGTTGGTCCGGCTGATGTGGAATGGGCAGAGTGGTCATCAGACAGCGGTATAGGATGGTCTAGAGGTTAAGGTTGATAGTAGGAGCGCCCAGAACCTAGTCTTTTGTCTAGGGTAATTTTACGGCTATACAGCATAGCATTATTTCCTGTAACTTGACGGGCAGGAGTTATTTTAACGGTCATGCCTGTCGGATATTGGAGTTGGTGGTTCTGCTGTTGGCGGGAATTTTAGCGAATTCTCAGATTATAACGGTATAGTTTTCTACCATTTGCGGTAATTTTATGCCTTCTCTGGTACGGAAACCGCGACCACCACAGTATGACCCGGGCAGGCATGGAATCACCTCCCACCACCACCGACGGTAAGTCGCGGTGTCTCCTGGGATCTCGATGTCTCTCGAGAACGCCAACGTACAAAAGAGGAGACACCGCGCCGCCATCGTTGGCCTCATGTCAGTGACCAGTGGTGGTTGAAATAGGGTGAAAATTTGGTGCTTGCAGCCTTGGTAACTAGAGTCTATCTCGTAAGTTGGTTGTGTAAAGAATTCTTACAATTAATCACAATTGAGCATAAACAGAAAGAAAATGAACCATGATAAGCAAAAGCAGGAGGCTATCGATCAGGAAAGGTAGGAAGATGAAACTCAAATCATTATGGAAACTGTTAACTGGGGCAATGGCGATCGGCTTTGCCATAGTCCTAGTTTGGGCACCAACGACAGAGTCGAAAATACCACCAGCTTTAAGAGAAAACCCAACAGCAAGTCCGCCAGTAGCGAAGGCGGTGGAAATTGCCCAAATCTTTGGTAGAACTCGTTACCAGAAACTCGCGGAAGCAGACAGATTTATTAAACTGGGAAATCTCGGGGAAGCGGAAAGACTCCAGCGGCAAGTAAAACCTGCATTTGCTGCTGCTAGTCCGCCACCAAAGCCTGTTTTGGAGATTGAGGATGTATCTCCAGCGGCTCGGGTATACTGGCGAGAGGCGAATGCGGGTCTACAGCAAGGTCTGGAAAGCAAAACCTTCGTGCCCCTAGAACTGTTGACCGAGAATTATCCGGACTTTATCCCCGGTCATTTGCTGCTGGCGTCAGCTGCTCAAAAATATGGACAGCCAGAAAGAGCCATTGCGGCCTTGGAACGAGCAACATCTCTGTATCCATCCAACACAGAACTGCTGGATCGGAAAATTGCATTGCTGGCAGAGCAAGACCAGTGGTTAGAAGCTGCAATTGCAGCCCGTCAATTTGCCCTCACCTATCCTAAAAATCCCCAGGCGGCTAAGTACGATCGCCTGGCAGACAAGCATTTCCAAAAGTACAGATCCCAGATCGAGCAAGATTTGTTCGGCTTGGGAATTGGTAATGTGGTAGCCTGCGAAGTCATCGAGGAACTCAGACGGAGACAAGAACTAGAAGAACGTCAAGATGAATGTTCGGGAGCAGAGCTAATTATGCTACTGCTACAGGGAGAAGCAGCTACGGGTAAGGCGTTCGCAGAAAGCTTAAAAAAAGATCTCACTTTGGTAGAAGACCCGGCTGTGGTAGAGTACGTGAATGAAATCGGTCAGAAACTGGCGAGGTTTATGGGGCGAGATGAATTCGAGTACGAATTTTATGTGGTCGAAGACTCCACTCCTAATGCCTTCGCTCTACCGGGCGGCAAGATATTTATACATTCGGGGCTCATGAAGTTAATGGGGTCAGAGGCCGAATTGGCGGGTTTGCTGGCTCATGAAATCGGTCATGCTGTCCTCTCCCACGGCTTTCTAAAAATATCCCAGAAAGCTGTGGTAGACACTATCAATGAAGTCATTCCCTTTGGAGAGATAATTACTCAGCTGACAAGTTTGGAAAACAGTCGCAATCTAGAGCGTCAGGCTGATATTTTGGGAACGCGGGCGATCGCCGCTGCTGGCTATGCTGCTGATGGTCTGCATAGCGTGATGCAGTTGTTGAAACAGTTACAGCGCAACGCGCCTCCAGAATGGCTTTCAACTCACCCAGCGCCTAGAAGTCGAGTGCGCTATCTAGAAGAGCTGATTCAACGGAATGGTTACAACCGTTATGCTTATGAAGGGGTAGAATCATACCAGAGGGTGATGAGGGCACCAGAGCCGACAAGAACTCAACCAGCATCAACCCCGCGTCGGAATCAACCAAGATCGGGGCCTGTAGCTCTGAACATAGTGCAAAGGAAGGGTGATGTCCAAATCAGCATCAACAGAGCCAATGTGAATGCTACGGGTGGGTTTACTGTAGATCTGGTGATTAAAAATGACAGTAATGACAAATTTGGGTTTGTGCCTTTGTTTGTACAAGTGCTTGACGACAGTGGCAACAGGGTTTCATCCCGGTTCTTATTAACAGCAGGAGAAGATGCTTTTGTTCCACCAGGTGGCAGTTTGAGAAGGACTTTGCTGATCGTAGGCGCCCGTTGGCAAACTGGCAGCCAAGATTTGACTGTGGTGGTTAAAGAATCTACACCCGGAGGTCGAGTTTTCCGCATCCCATTGTGATTAGCGTATCCCGACTTGCCTCATGGCCTCCCAGAGGTTTCCGCTCTCACCGGTAGCGGGCGATCCGATCCCCCCCAGCCCCCCTTTTTAAGCCTTTTTAAGGGGGGCTGGGGGGGGATCCTCTTACCAACAGGCGCAAGACCAAACCCCTGATTTTACTCCGGCCAAGGAGGTGCTTACTCCGGCCAAGGAGACGCTTACTCCGGCCAAAGAGGCTCCCGCTCCGGCCAAAGAGTTACTCAGATTCCCTTTGGTAATGTTGTTTCAAGTCAAAGCAAAAGCTTTTGACGCCACCGAATGACTCTCGTACTAGGTGGAATGATTCACGTACTCGGTGGAATGAACAGTTAGTTCTGGGACTGACTGAGTTCTTAAGGGAATAACTGAGTCACTCAAGGGAGTGACTCAGTTATTCCAGGATAAAATATCTCTATCGTTAAGGGGTGTGAGTCCTGGCAGCGACCTTGGAGGCCAACGCCATTTAGGGAGAAAGCCCGGAGTCGGCGCCAGATGTCTAAAGGGCGCACTACTCGTACTGCCCTGACGACATCTGAGATGTCTAAAGGGCGCACTACTCGTACTGCCCTGACGACATCGACATTTTGTCCCGTCAAGTGATGGGTGCGGCTCAAAAGTATCCGGCGACTGGGAGAGATCGTGAGGATTAACAGGTTTTGACCACACCCGGCCATTGGGGTTGGAAACACTAAATTTTCGGTCCTGATGGCCTCTTGAGAGGTCCAAAACCTCAACCGAGAAACTGAGTCAAGGTAAAACAATGTTAAAGCATTTTTCCTATGGACTGTCAACTGCTTTGCTGGGTGCAGCTGTGGTCATGGTTCAGCCGCAAGTAGCAGCAGCTTTGACTGTGGGCGAAATACAGTCTATTGCTAAAGAGATTACGGTGAAAATAGAAGGACCTGGGGATCCGGGTTCGGGGGTGATTATTGCTAGGGAAGGTAACAGTTACTATGTCCTGACTGCCTATCATGTGGTGGAACATATCGGTTCGGGAGATGGAGCTGATGTTAAAACTCATGATGAAGAATATCATCCCCTCGACATCAGCAGCATCAAAAAATTGCCTGATGATGTAGACTTAGCAGTAATAAAGTTCGCGAGCGATCGCCCTTACTCAGTGGCCACCCTCTCTAATTTTAATTACCGACTCTACAAAAACCGCGACTATTCCTCCAATGCAGCTAGCGCTTCCCGCCAGTCAGCGGTGGAGGAAGAGCCATTTATCTTCATTTCGGGATGGCCGCTCCTAGAAGAATCCCTGCTGGTGGTCAACCCAGGGATTCTATTTGATAATTCTGCTGCTGCCATTTCTCACCCTCTGGTTGGTTCCCAGGGTTACGAACTTGTCTATACCAATCTTTCTCACCCAGGCATGAGCGGCGGCCCGGTGTTAGATCCGGGTGGGCGGGTGATTGGCATTCATGGCCGGGCAGATGGCAAGCATGTCAAGGAAAATGATGAAATAGTTGGGGAATTTTTAGCAGAAGTTGGCTCGGTGCGGGTGAAAGTTGGTCTCAGTTTAGGGATTGAGATCCAGACTTTTTTACGGTGGGCATCCCAGCAGGGAATGTCGGATAAATTCAGGGTGGAAAATTCTCCTCCTCCTCCGCTCCCAAACATAGAAATAAGCTCTTGGCAACCGCCTGTTTCTACTCCAGATCGTGACAACCCTCTGCACTGGATTGATCGCGGCAATCAGTTATGGCGCTTAAAGCGAATGTCGGAGGCTTTGTCAGCTTTTGACCGGGCAATTGACCTGAAGCCAGATTTCTATTTAGCTTGGTTTGCTAAAGGCTTTGCCTTGGGATTCGATCGGCAATATGCAGCAGCGCTCAGGGCCTGTAACCGGGCAATTAATCTAAAGTCAGACTACTATGATGCTTGGTATTGTAAAGCGGGAGCATTACTGGAGTTGCGACAATTCGATGCCGCCCTGGTAGCCCTGAATAGAGCGCTCCGGCTTCAACCTAAAAATTCGGCTAATTGGGCATTGCAGGGGGAGTTAAGATTTGGCTTGGGTCAATATCGTGGGGCGCTAGAGTCCTTTGACAAAGCGATTGAAATTCGCCGCTCGCAGGGCCTGCCATCAAAGGCTTTGCTTTGGAACAATCGCGGCTTTGTCTTATTCAAATTGCAACGGTATTCCGAAGCACTTGCTTCCTATGACAGGACGGTTGAACTGGATCCGAAATATGTCTCGGCCTGGAATAACCGAGGTCTGACGCTACATGCTTTGGGACGATATCCAGAGGCCCTGGCATCTTTTGAACGGGCGATCGAGCTTGACCCTAACTATCAAGCCGCGATCGAAAACCGAGATGAGTTGCTCAGACAGGCACCGTAGGATGCTAGAAACCCTGTTTTTCCAATTGCCAACTCTGTTAATTACTTGTCATCTTCAGCCAAGCAAAAATCTGAGCAACTGTCAACTCCAAGTTAATATCCTCTAGCACTGATGGTCGATCGCTGCCTCGCAACAGTAATGGTTGTAGTTCTGGGCGGAAAACTAAAATCGACCGATCGGCTGGATCAATTAACCAACCTAGCTTGGCACCATTCTGTAAGCAATAGAGAATTTTGTCAATTACCCTATTTGAACTTTGTTCGGGTGAGAGAATTTCAATTATCCAATCTGGTAATAATAAAAAGTCATTGGGAACCTCCCCATCAGCATCAAATGGGATGCGCGACCATAGGAAAACGGCTATATCAGGTACAATAGAGCGCATGCCAAAGCTACAGCGTAATTCGGGAAAAGCATAAGCAATTTGGGGTGGTTCCGCGATCTGGTTGATACTATTACAAAGCCTTAGCTGTAATCTGCTATGCTTTCCTTTTGGCATTGGTTTTTGTACGATATCACCGTTAATGTATTCCCTAGCAGGTTTTGTTTCTGGGAGCTTCAGAAACTCTTCTTTAGTCAATGCTTGAGTAATTGTGCTTGTCATGGATCCTGCTTTTTAAGGTCCTTACTACGAACGGTAAGGACTTTAGTCCTTACTACGAACCGCAAGGACTAAAGTCCTTACTACGAACGGTAAGGACTTTAGTCCTTACTACGAACCGCAAGGACTTTAGTTCTTACTACGAACGGCGCTACGAACCGCAAGGACTAAAGTCCTTACTACGAACGACTCTTACCATAAAGTCCCATTAGGCTGTGGAACGGACTGGGGTTGAACAGAATTGCTGCCAGAGTCCGTCGGTATGGGAGCCGTCTCTTCCAGATACCGATTCATATCGATATAAACCCGGCCATTTGTTTCACTCAGAGGCCCCGAAGTCATATTTTTAACTCCCATGAGATTTCTTAATGTTTGACCATGATTTATTCCTGGTTTGAGGGTAAACAATAATCCCGCGCAGGAACCGCCCCAACTTTGAGCTACGCACACAACTGGCTGCCGGTTTATGCGCCCCGTTGTCAGGAAGTTTAATGTTTCATTTGTGTTGTATACCTGGAATCTTGCCGATACCTCCTCACACCGCCTCTCAGGCGTCCAATCCGAACTGCTGAAATAATTTGACACCCACCGAATCACTGGTACATCACCCTGTGCAGTCTGGGCAATGGTTGTAGGCACGCCGTTCGATATGTCGCAGACAAAGCTGGTTTGAGTCTTGTGAGCGCGACTGGGGCTAGCTGTAAAGGTAGCCGCCAATGTCAGGGCCGAAATGGCCAGCACTGAAGTCAATAACTGTGGTTTCATAAGGCACAAGAAAATCTACTATATCTAAAGATTGTAATTCATAATTCTCGCCGGGCGACAAAGCTTGAGGGAGTAGTGATAAACATGTAGTGATTCCATGCCTGCCCTGGTCTGTCCCAATACCTCTCGATATGCTGCGTTTTTCTCCCATTCGGGAGGCCAAAGGCTTGAAATCCCGTTATTTTACTCGTCTTTGGGGGCAAAACCATTCCAAGTATTGTAGCCCTCCTGGGTTTCAATCTCTAATATCACTACTTGTACCCTCAATCTTCGGCAGACCGTCTATCATAATTGAGTATGACCCACTACCCCCCAGCTTTTGACCATGAATATTGTTCCAAATCAGCCGCCGATCAATGCTTCGACAAACTCATAGCTGGAAAATGGTCGCAAATCTTCTATCCCTTCTCCAGCGCCAATAAAGCGAATAGGTAAACCCAATTGTTCTGCTACCGCCAGAGCCACGCCGCCTTTAGCTGTTCCATCCAGCTTCGTTAACACCACACCACTCAGGGACGCCACCTCACGGAATATCTCAGCTTGCCGCAGACCATTCTGACCTAGGGTAGCATCCAAAACTAGCAAGGATTCCACCCGGGCGTCGGGGGCTTTTTTATCGATAATGCGGCGAATTTTCCTCAGTTCCTCCATCAGATTTTGCTTGTTTTGCAATCGTCCCGCCGTGTCTATCAGCAGCAGTTCCGTATTCCGGGCTTGGGCCGCAGCGATCGCATCGAACACCACAGCTGCCGGGTCAGTATTTTGGCCCTGGTTAGCAATCACCTCAGTCCCACTGCGGGTGCCCCAAACCTTTATCTGTTCTACTGCTGCTGCCCGGAAAGTATCTGCCGCGCCAATTAAGCAGCGATAGTCTGACGTTTGAGCCAAGTGAGCTATCTTGCCAATCGTAGTTGTTTTACCCACACCATTGACCCCAGTCACTAGCCAGATATTCAGAGTATCTTTTTCCGGGGCGAAGTTTTTGTCATACCCCTTACCACCGGGATTGTCAAGTATATCCCGCAGCACTTGCTTCATATAGGCGATCGCCGCCTCTGGTGGTAGCGTCTCCTCTCTCAGCTTAGCCTGAAGTCTGTCAATAATCCGATCGCATACCTGCACCCCCACATCAGCAGACAGCAGTAGGGCCTCTATTTCCGTCACCGCATCTTGATTCAGCGGTCCTTGACCGACAATTGCCTTCAGTTGGTTGATCAAACTCCGACGGGTTTTACCTAAACCTTGGCGCAGCCGTTTCAGCCAGGTTATTTCCTCCACAGAAACTCGATCGGGACGACGCCCTTGGGCTTTTAGCACTTCCGCTGACCACACAAAGCCTTCATCGAACGCAATTTCTACGGCAGAATCCTCACTTCCCGATCCAGGACTGCTGATATCTGGCTAATATCAACTGGTTCGTCTCCATCCCGAGGTGTGAATTGACGATTGACTGTTTCCAGGGCTTTGCGGATATCCTGACATTGAACAGTATCGTGGCAATGCATTTGATCTAGCCTTAGCTGACCATTGGGCTTAAACAGCACCAATGCACCACCATCGGCATCTGTCACCCGAGATGCGATCAGAGGAATTAATTCCAGAAACTGATTCAGGTTATTGAAGCTGCGCAGGGCAAACCCTAGAGAAATCAACAAGTCTTGGGTTTTATTCTGTTCGCGGCGCAACCGGGCCACCAGTTCCTTGAGGGCAACAACTGGGTTTTTTCTGGTGAGGCAATGTCATTGCTGCCGCAGTGCAGATCCCTCGCACCAGTGTGAGAGTTCTGTTGGTCCGGCTGATGTGGAATGGGCAGAGTGGTCATCAGACAGCGGTATAGGATGGTCTAGAGGTTAAGGTTGATAGTAGGAGCGCCCAGAACCTGGTCTTTTGTCTAGGGTAATTTTACGGCTATACAGCATAGCATTATTTCCTGTAACTTGACGGGCAGGAGTTATTTTAACGGTCATGCCTGTCGGATATTGGAGTTGGTGGTTCTGCTGTTGGCGGGAATTTTAGCGAATTCTCAGATGATAACGGTATAATTTTCTACCAGTTGTGGTAATTTTATGCGGTAGTAATAAACATGTAGTGATGGCACAACTAACCCAATAAACATTTGTTATAATGATGCACAAAATCCCAAATGGCTCCAATATGATTTTCTAGCTTCTTGTCAAACGATCGTGTTTGACTCGCGAACATCAGGATGCTCATGTTTCTTAAGATGTTGTTGCAAAGTTGTTTTCTGATCTAATGTTAGATAATTTTTGATTGGCATAATTACACTCCTAATTCTAACTCAATTATATGCAATTTAGATGCGCGACAGCTTAATAATGCGTTTGCTCAAAAAGCGTTTTGGAGAAATTTCCGTCGCCATAACTAGCCAAGTTGAAAACATATCTTTGGCAGATTTGGAAAGTTTAACAGAGGAGGTTTTGGATTTTCAGAGCTTGCAGGACTTAGAAAGTTGGTTAGAGGATCGATAAACCCGTAGGCCTTTCCCGCTTTTTTCAGAAAGAAGAGGAAAGGGGGCGATCGCCCTGACAACAATAGTTTCCCAAAACTAAGCCTAAGAATTGCGAGCGGGCTCGATGCCCGCTTCTCGCGCGCGTAAAATAACAACTTCCGGTTCATTTCCTTAATGGTATTCCCTGGAGAAAGAATCTCAAAGACCACCTGGGGGGCGATCTGATTCTCTTTCCACTGTTTATAAGAACCTCGATCGCCTTTTTCGACACCAAACAATTCCGGAAGTTTATATATGTTCCCGATCGCAGCGAAGTAGACAGCGGGACGTTGAGGGTTAATTAACCATCCTAGCTAAATTGTAATAAATGACTGTAATCCAACTAAATTGAATTGTCTTATCTGCCATATTTAATTAACTCAATGTAGAATCGACTCATAGCACAACTATTTGTCTAGTATCTTACCACAGGGATTCAATTAATTACCTCCCATGAGAATCGTCGGGAAAATTCAAAATTCAAAATGCTTTTGGAGCATCGCTTTTTGGCCATCCTAAACGGGTTGGCTGTTGATAAACTCGCTTTAATGTGTTAACATCTCTAGCAGAAATCTCTGGAGGATAGCGCACCTGAGAAAAATACATGACATCCCTCTGGTCAGGAGAATGTCCCCATATTCCCAGAGCATGACCCATTTCGTGACGTGCCGTTGCTGTCGTGTACTCAGATGTCTGGTTCGGGCTTAACCAGATAATAAACTTATGTGACAAAATCCCGGATGCATTATAATATAGCTCAAAGCGAGTTGACCCAGCCCGCACTCGACCTAACTCTCCGTTAGGGCCCAACTGCAACGGCGGATTTTTGCGCTTAATGATTATATCTGCCATTTCTTGCCGTTCTACTACCTTTAAGGGCAAATAAACTTGCCATTGGACTACCCCAAGCCATACCGCCTTTCGCCATTCTTGCCCGCGACCATCTCCCGATGATGAGTCTAGATAAATTTTAATCGGAAAGGACGACCATACTAGATAACCTACCTCGCTTGGCTGCACTCGCTCAAAATAATCGCCACTCTCTTTTCCCGAATGCCATTGGGCCAGACTGGGCGGTAGCGGATGGGCTACAAGGGGTGGTTTTGGTCCTTCTGTCGCCCGGAGACTATTGTAGAACAGATGCGGACAATGACTGGCGATCGCTAGGATACAAGATGCGATCGCCACTCCTAAAATCAGCCATAACTGCCGCATTAACCTAACCAGTTAGCGCTCAAAATCACGGTTAAGCCTATAAACATCACCGTCAGGGTCCAGGTAATGCGGTTGAGAGCAGTTTCGGCACCCTTAGTACTGGTAAACAGTTGAGCTTGTCCGCCAATACCGCCGAGGCCATCTCCTTTAGGGCTATGCAGCAATACTAAGACGATCAAACCCACGGCCGACACGACCCAAATAATTTCTAGGATGTTGTTAACATTCATAGGTTAATCGAAAGAAAATTATACACAAGTACTGTCCACAGTTGTCTTAGAGGTGGTCAACCCACAACTGACAACCCACAACTGACAATTTACCGGGACAGTCGCACCGGAGAACGATTCTGTTGCACTTGATAGGCAGGTAATCGCAACATCGATTTACCTGTCATTTCCAAGGGCTGCGGTAGCCTTAAAATCTCCAGGATCGTCGGCGCGATGTCGGCTAAACGACCATCACTCCTGAGACCGACTTCAGGCCCCATGTCCTGGGATTTTTAATCCTTCCCCTTCTATCAGGATAAACGGAACTGGGTTGGTTGTGTGAGCTGTCCAGGGGTTGCCCGCAACGTCAAGCATCAGTTCCGCATTGCCGTGGTCTGCTGTAATGATTACTGTTCCTCCTACTCGGTTGACTGTTTCCACCAGCTGTCCCAAACATCGATCTACTGTTTGTATGGCTTGGACTGCCGCTGGTTGTATGCCCGTGTGACCTACCATGTCCGGGTTGGCGTAGTTGATCGCTATCAGGGAGTATATCTGTTGGGCGATCGCAGCACAGGCTTCATCTGTTACTGCCGCTGCGGACATTTCCGGCGTTTGGTCGTAGGTTGGCACCATCGGACTCTGGACCAGATAGCGGTCCTCTCCAGGAAGGGGTTCCTCTAAACCGCCATTGAAGAAATAGGTCACGTGGGCGTACTTTTCCGTTTCTGCAGTTCTAAACTGTCGCAGTCCATGCTGGGCTATCACTTCTCCCAGAATATTACTCAGGTTCTGGGGTTCAAAGGCTACTAAGACTGGCAAACTCGGATCGTACTGGGTAAAGGTGACAAAGGTCAAAGGCTCGAGAAGCTCTCGTTCAAACCCTGTAAACTCCCGGTCTACAAAGACTTGGGTCAGATGTCGGGCCCTGTCTGGGCGGAAATTAAAGAATACCACCCCGTCTCCGGGTTCCACTGCACCGGGGGCTATCCGCGTCGGCACCACGAACTCATCTGTCACTCCCCTATTATAGGAAGCCTGCAATACCTCTACTGCGCTACCATCGCATCCTGGACCATCGGTAGTCATCAGGTCGTAGGCTTTTTGGATCCGGTCCCAGCGTTTGTCCCGGTCCATTGCATAGTAACGACCGCTGAGGGTGACGATGCGCCCGACTCCGATTTTTTCTATATAGTCTTGAAGGCGTCCGATCGCCTTCACGCCATCAGTAGGATAAGTATCCCTACCATCGGTGATCGCGTGGATGCAAACCTGGGAAATCTCCTGAGCTGCTGCTATATCCAGCAGTCCCAATAAATGGTCCAGATGGGAATGTACGCCCCCTTCCGAACACAGCCCTACTAAATGTAGCTTACCGTCGCGGGCGCGAAAGTCACCCCATAGTTTCCCTAGGGCGAGATTCTCGGCCAGGGAACCATCTTCTACTGCATCTGATATCCGGACTAATTCTTGCTTGACTATCCGCCCTGCGCCGATATTCACGTGACCCACTTCCGAGTTTCCCATTTGACCCTCTGGTAGTCCCACATCTTTGCCTGAGGTTCTGATTAAGGTACTCGGATAAGCCGCCCAGAGGCTATCCATTACGGGAGTTTTCGCGGCGGCAATAGCGTTTCCCTCACTAGCTTCGCGGTAACCCCAGCCATCTAAAATGACTAGCACTACAGGGGATACAGGTGCTTGCGTCATACTCGTTCACCAAGCTTTACGTCTAATTTCTCCCGCCCATCTTACCATTCTGCTTCTGACTTGCAATACTTGCTACAATACTCCGGACTTTCTTAGGAGGCTATGGGAGCATCCCACTAATGCAATGAGTAAATATACTTAGAATACGAGCCAAGTAGTGAGATCATTAGCAAAAGGGTAGACAATGGGCTAAAATAGGGATGAAACTCACCCGCCAGAAGCATTCCGATGAAACTTGAAGAACTCTGCGAACTCAACCAGGCTCTGAAAACCATCGCACGCATTTTGTACAAGAATACACCCTCCGATCGCGCACTGCGTAGCGGAGGGGGCCCGGAGCGTGCAGCCATGCGATTGCAAGATTTTGAAGGTGTGGTGCTCGCAGTGCGCGACCATATGTTAGAGACAGTCGGACCGGAGTTAGGAAATTTTTTTATCCGATCGCGCAGCGTGGCGCAGCCATAGCAAGTCAAACACAAAGTGGACGGAGTCGCTATATCGATAGCTGCATCGGAACGCTGAGGGTAACGAGCAAGCAAGCACAGCGTCTTGGTCTAGCAGCCCGCACCCGCATCAGTCCGCACTTGGAACGATGCTCCCTGCTGCTGACAGCAAACGAGTCCTATGCTCACGCCGAACAAGACATCTTGATGTTGACAGGAATGAAAGTCTCGCACAGCACACAGCATCGGCTCGTTCATCGCAGTGAGTTCCCTCTTGCCAAGGCCAAAGAGCCAGTGAAAGCGGTGAGCGCCGACGGGGGCAAAGTGCGTTTACGGACTCCCAAAGGAGAGCCGAGCCAGTGGAAAGACTACTTGACGGTAGCTTTGCACTCACAGGTATGTATGGCAGCGTTTCACGACAACGAGTTCCTGATTAATTAGACATCTCCAAAAATAAAACCCTTGTCAGATATGAATTTCAAGCTCCACCTCACATTCTCACATATGTTACTCAAACGGTAGCATCTGGGTTTGATAGATTTCCTGTTAATAAAGCGCTCCAAAGATGGTATTGATTAAGTGCGATTCGTTCTGACCTAAACCAGCAATACCGACTAAATCGGGGTAAGCGGTGAACAGTCAGGTCTGGTTCCATTAGCCGGACAACTTTGGTACTCATGGAGGTTCAATTCCTCTCCTCTCTGGCGCGAGAGTGACACCGGTCCTTAGTGCTTCGGAGTGACATCACCGGGGTGCAGAGCAAGGACTTAAATGTAGGACAACTGGCAGCCTAAGCCGGTTATGCCGCTAGGAAAGATGCTCATGACTAGAGAAAACGAACTTACGCTTAAACCTCGTTATACTAGACCAGCGGAATAAGGCTAATACGCTGGCCCAAAAGGGAAATGGTAGTTAGTGTTGACCGTTTTATCTGGTTAACAATGCGTCCACAGAACTCCCGGGGGAGAGTAAGGGTCTAAAAGCATCATGAAATGATACCAAGGAACGAAGTAACCTCCGATGTGCTGTCCCCCTCGGGACCAGTTAGATGATAAACGCAAGCCGTCGGGGGAGGGATGTCCTAAGAAGCCAATGCCCAGGGTAATGCTTGGGATAACGCCTATAGTAATGTAGGCGATACTGGGTAACCAGAGCTGACGTAGGACGGATATGGTAAGAAGTCAAGGGAGAAATTAACCCCATTTTTCCAGTTACTAGGGAGAAATCCCAAAAGTCGGATTTATGGACTAGAAGACCTTAGCCGGGTAAAAACTCGGAGGCCAACCAAATTTTACGGCTAAAAGTTAGTAAAGAGCAGGTTCAAGGTTTTATCGGGTATATCCTCTGCGAACCTTCCGGAGCTAAGGCATTAAAAACAGTCTACTGACAACCATTGGGGGCCAAATCTCACAAGACAAGGCCCAGTAGGAGGTAACTCTGATAGTGCTATCCATGACAAGGACTTACCAACCAGTAGCCGTGTGCGGTGAAAGTCGCAAGCACGGTTCCGAACGGGAGGATTGGGAAGCGATTCCCAGTTCGACCCCTACCCATCAAAATTTTCGGCGCGATCGCCCGCTTCTACTACTTCTCAAATTAACGCCGCAATCTAACCAACCCACAATAGGTGGAAATTCCCGAATTATATTTATCAGGTTTTAAACGAAATCTTTCACCAGCAACTCTAAATATTTTCACCAATCGGATCGCGTGTTCGACAAAAACTCTTAAGGATGAAAATTCTTGATTTTCTTCTTTTTGCTCCGCAGTCAACTCTTGTTTTTTAGGCTTTTTATGGGGTGTTTTAATTTGACTTTCTCCAATATAAGCTTGATCTCCTGCAAATTTCTGTTCTGAATTAAAAATATCTTTCCTTTCTCGCCATATATTTATATCACTTTTTGGACCTCGTTCTCCAGGTACAACATCAACAATATCTGCACCACCAGGCAACACAATAAATTGATTTTTTAAGGAATGATATTTCTTTTTACCCGAGTAAAACTTTTTCTGCTCTTCATAGTCTTTAGGTCTCGGAATGGCTTGTTCCTCGCTATCTACAATTAACTCATATTCATTCAACAGTTGGGATAACTCGTCTTCATTTTCTCCATTATTTTTAACATGTTCTATCAAACTCGGAGGCAAAGCATTACTCAAAATATCTTGCCAATAACTAAAATAATTATATGCAGTAGATTCACTGACATGAAAATGGACTCCTAACATTTGAAATGTCAAACATTGTCGTAGATAAATCAAGGTTAAGAGTATTTGATCTTCCACCAATAATTTAGGTTTCGCTCCGACCCCGGGACGGATCAATAATGTTTTTTTCTCTGACACATTTTCTTGATGGATTTCATTAATTTTTTTGGCGCTCTGGATAAGTTGTATAAAATTTTCATAATTGATACCGATTAACCGCTTTGATTGTTTTGGATTTGATTCCAAATATGTCCATGTATAACTATAGCTCATAGCATTTAAATCTCCAAATTTAAGTTCTCAAATCTTATTATAGCATAAATTTCTATTTTCAAGAGGTCTATTGGGTCAAGGATCAGCCACTGGCTAACCCGCTCACTTGCATCGGAGATGGACATCCCGGAGTCTGGAATTTAATCGACGGCTTTGCTCCTCCAGAGTGCAGACGCGAAGTCCTTGACTGGTATCATCTAATGGAAAATTTATATAAAGTGGGTGGCTCTCACCAACGGCTCAAACGAGTTGAGACAGTTCTGTGGCATGGTCTCATAGATGAAGCAAAAGCGTCCTTTGATGGTTGGTCAGCTCCACAGGTTAACAACTTCCTAGCTTATCTCGACCAGCATCGCTCTCGTCTACCCAATTACGCAGCTTATCAACAGCTCAAAATTGATATTGGGTCGGGAGCCGTCTCCTCAACGATTAAGCGTATTGGTCGGAGGCTCAAGATTTCTGGGGCTCAATGGAAATCTGAGAATGTCAACCAGGTGTTGAAGCAACGTTGTGCTTATCTCAACCTTGACCTCAATACTGCTTAAGTCTTTTTACTTACTGCAAAACTGGGATGCTCCCGGAGGCTATGGCCCCGTAGCAGGTTCTGGTAGTTCCTTCGATGTCTCCTGGTGCTGCCGAAACGTGGGAGCGCGGTTGAGCACTACCCACGTTTCGGCAGCGCGCTAAAAGTACAACTCCGGGGAGACATCGAGGTGAGATTTAATCTTTCGTTGGCTCATACAAGGAAATAAATAAGTTCATGCATATGCTCGTCATTGCGCGTTTAGAGTCGGCAAGATTCGGAACACTAAGTAGTTGGACAAAATTAATTGCACAAAGTCTGCAAAACTTGTTATACTAGATATAGCTACTCGTACATGTAGCATATTTTCGTCAAACTAACGGGGAGTCGGTTTTCACGCTCATCTCTTGCACGATTGTTGCCTCTGTCATGTATGACCTTAAATGACTAAATTTACGCTAGAGGAATTGAGAATGATTTTAATGCGCGAAATCAATGAAATCTGCAAAATTACTAGATAGAATTTATCGTCAAAGTCGCCATCATCAAGTTCGTCAAAGAGCACATTGTTTATTTTTGATCGATCAAGGACAGAAAAAAGTTAAAGAACTTATGGAAATTTTTGATGTTAGTCGTAACTCAAGTTGCGACCTATAAAAATTGGATACAAAAAGCAATTATAAAGAGAATCATTTTCAACTCGAATCCCTTAGATGTAACAGCATGAATTGACTTGGGAAACAAATTTGTGATTCGACTAAAACAGGTTTCAACTTGTTTTCTTGTTACTTTTTGTGGCTCTTCTCAATCTAGTATGCTAGATTGAAGCTAAAATCACCAGGAAAGGAGACTACGCAAGCGAAAATTTTCAAAATTTCTGAATCCATATCCCTTACGTTTAATTAACTTGAGACGGTTATTTATTCCTTCCACAGTCCCTTGAGTTGTCCCCGATTCAAAATAACCTACAATTTCTCCGAACCATCGAATAATTGTCTTTACGCTTTCGGGAAAATACTCTCTTGCCTCTAGGATCCAATCTAGGAGTTGTAAGGTAGTATTTTCCGACTTTTCGTCACTCTCATATATCGTAGCTGCTCCTTTAGGCATTTTCCCTAATTTGGGCAGTTTTTATTGAATTTCTTTCAGCTGATTTTTTTGTTCTTCTTTAAGGTCTTTTTCATTTCTTAAAAGCACATATTTACTTTTATTTAACACCGATAACATTTCTTCTTGACTTTTTCTTTATTTTTTGAGCTTTATTTTTGATTTGTTTCCGACAATTATCGAGTTCTTCATTTACTTGCTTAGTCACGTGAAAACGGTCAGCTATAACTTCAGCATTAGGCATCAATTCTGACACTAAACTTTTATAAGGTTTCCACATATCTATACTCACTTCTTCAATACAGCTTGTTCACCAGTTAGCTGGTACAGTAGCAGCATTTTGTAAACCAGTTCTTAAACGCAGTTGTTCCAATCAGCATCATCCCCAGTTCAATTAACTGTTCTAACGCCTCCATAGCTCGTGTCGGGAAAAGTCTGACAATTGACTTAATCGTTGACCACAACATCTCAATAGGATTGAAGTCTGGTGAGTATGGTGGTAAATACTCTACTCTGGCTCCCGCAGAGGCGATCAGTTCTTCGATGCCTTCCATTTTATGGATATTAAGGTTATCCATGACCACCACATCCCCGGGATTGAGCTTCTCCACCAGTTCCTTTTCAACAAACTCCTTAAAATCTTTACCTTTCATGGAGCCTTGAATCGCTTTTTTAGCCACAACTCCTCTCATACTCATTGCTCCGATTAAAGTCATTTTCCTTCCCTTGTAAAACTGTCTTAAACAGAAGGCAATAGGAGCCTTTCTCACTCTCGTGTCCAGAGACGCCCACCCATGTCGCTGCCGGTCAGGCGAGCGACAGGGTAGGCGAAGAGGACACGACCTGGCCATCTCGCGACTCATCCCTACCCAGAAAGCTGTCTCGTCAATAAATATCAATTTCTCTTGGGGTAGATCTCGAATCCGATTCCGGTAATCAACTCGCTGCTTTTGACCATCTTCAGTTACCACTTTTTCCGACCGATAAGTTGTTTTTTTAGGGTTAGCCCTTCTTTTTTGAGGAACTCACACATCCCCCCAACACTGACATAAATCTCTTGCTTTTCTAAGAGATGTTCGCGATCCTGCCGCACTGTCCAATCCGGATAATCTTTCACCATCTGCACCATCTGAACAATAAAATCTCGATGAGGTTCTAGCTTTCCCGGACGATTTGGACCATGTTTTTTAGGAGTTATATCTTGAGTTTCTCGATGTCGAAAGATATAACTATGAACAGTAGCATGGCATATCATAAACTGGTCTGCGAGTTGCCGAATTGAGCCAAAGCCCAATTCATAAGCAGTGACGACTTTTCGAAGAAAATCAAGAGAGTAACGGCTCATGAGTGAATCCGGTCTGAATCGAGTGTAGCCCCAGTTGATCACAAAAGCGTTACACCTATTTCCTGAACAAGCTGTACCGTTCAACACCTCAGGATCCCATGATAGCAAGACTTCTCGCAGATATTCTTGTCGCCGAGACTTCACTATTTCCAGAAGTTTGCTATTCTCAACATCCACCAAAACAGCTAAATAATTACCTTGCCCTTTTACCAATGCAATTTCATCGATCCCTAGCTTTTTTAGTTCAGGTAAGGAACCTGAAGATGAGCCCGAAGCCAAGAACGCCATTACCATAGGCAAGGCTCGGCCTCAGCACCGGTAGCCCAGCAATTCAGTTATTGCTAGCTTAGACAAAATCTTGACAATATTACCTGGCTCCCGCCCGGTAACGCACCGATCGATTGGACCGATCGCATCCGGTAAGCATTCAGCCTGATGCGATCGGCTTATTGCTATATGCCGATTGCTAATATCTGAATATTTACTCATGCTTTACCAGTCTGGCCATACCCGCATCGTCAGAATTTAACGGAGGGAAAGAAGGCAAATCGATCGCGCTGCGGGTTTTGACAGCCAGACGGTAACTCACACTTTGCAATTCTGCATGCAGTTGACGGTTTTCCCGTTGCAGCATATCCAGTCTTTCTTTCACCGGTTCTATCCTTTCCGCAAACTTCTGGCGATATATATGAGGCAATTCCTGTACTGCCATTTCCAACATACGACTACGGTCAGTCAATTCCTGGACTGTATGCCGCAGTTGGTAAATTTCCGCATCCCGAGAGGCAATTTGCTCTTGATAAAATCCTATCTGTAAGGAATTGCCTCGTAGCTCTCGCAAGAGCTGAATTTGGGCCATATTACCTTCAGATTCTGATTGATTAGGCATAAAACTAGCATTGCCTTTAACCAACCGGAAAAGCTCTTGAGACAATTGTTGTACCAGCTGGTCGCGCATCTGTAACTCTTCGCGCAAGTGAGTCATTTCTGCTTGTAGCTGTTCGGGATTAACAGTAGTATCGTCGGTAGTAGTAGGCACTTTTTTATAGCTCCGTTAACTTACTGCCCCATAGTCTTCGATCTTCTCTTCCCAGCGACGTGCCTGTGATGCACGACGGATATCTCGCCAAATTGCCGTTGCTGCTAATGTACCATCTGCTACAGCAATTGACACCTGATTGATACCTACTTTTAAGTCTCCCAGGGCAAATAAGCGAGGATGGGAAGTACGACACATATCATAGGTAACCAAGTTATGGCCCTGCCACTCTAGATCCAAACCCTGGAGATATTCATTGTGGTAGTGAGAACCCATCGCCACCAGTCCCGTTTCCAGTTCAACTGTCGAGCCATCGGCCAGTTCTACCCCGGTCATTTCATGATTATGCCCCAAAAAGCGTTTGATGGGCTGCTCAACTAGGGGATAGCCATGTTCTGCCAGTTTCTGACGCATTTCCATACCGACTGCAAACAGCCCCTGAGTAAACACGGTGATGTAGGGGGTAAACCAATTCAAGACAAAAGCTGTATTTATCGCGCTTTCGGAACCAACGAACAACCCGCAATTCTTATCAGACATCTCGTAACCATCACAGATCATGCAGACATGCAGATTGTATCCAGCATAGTCATAGACATTCTGCATATCTGGTAGCTGGGGGAGATGATCGATGATGCCACTGGCAGCGATCAGGTATTTAGAGCGAAATACTCGATAAATGCTATCCTTCTTACCAACCTTAACCTTAACTGCAAAAGTTTCGCCCTCATCGGAGACTTCTTCTACATAACCGCGCAGATAATCACCATTGAGAGAGAGAAAATGTTTCTCTCCCTGTTGCAGCATGGTACGTCCTGCTGTATCTGGAGGCAAACCCAGGTAATTTCTCAAGTCCTGCATCCAGAAAGAACGCCCCCGCCCTTTTTCGATCGCCAAACAGTCCAGGCGATATCGCTGTAGGTAAATCGCAGCTGACAGTCCCCCGGCACCACCCCCAACCACGATCGCATCGTATAAATGAGATAACCGCTGGTCTAAGTTGTTCTTGGATAGCTTCATCGCCTTTTCTTCTATAACTTATGCGTTATATATTTTTTTACTGCTGTTTTCGAGTTGGAAATTTAGAATTGGAAATTGGTAGTGGGTCACAAGTAGTGATGTTAGCACAAGAAAGCTCAGACGGAGATCGCAATAGTGGCATCCAACGGCAAGTCAAATAACGATATTTCAGGCATTTCAGCTCCCAGCCGAAAAATTGAAAATGCCACATCCCCACACCTATTGGGACAGACTAGCCATCACATCACTACATGTTTATCACTACCTGGAAATTTAGAATTCGCCTCCTTCCCTAGATCCGCCTGGGAACTCCCCCGCCTCCTCACCACCGGTGCGGTAGAATAGTTCAAGAAGCGTAAGTTTTGTGCTTGCAATAATTCTATCAGATTATGCAACACAATCTTTTATAGTAGTTAGCGTCTTATCTTAATATAACTACTAACTACTAACTATTATCCAATTACATGAGTTGCAAATAAAACCAGAAATTTAGGTCTCAGCAGGTTGTGGCGTCTCTTTGTCCTCCTTCACCTCCTGCTTAATGGTAAGATAGCGAATCACATCCTCACTGAGGCGCATAGAACGCTCTAGAAAGGCGATCGCGCTTCCATCGGCCTGGTAATTCATTTGGATATAGACACCCTCTCGTTGTTTTTTAATCTCATAGGCGAGACGGCGCTTACCCCGGTGCTGGGTTTCCAGGATTTCCGCTCCCATATCACGCAGCAGGGTTTGATACTTCTCGATCGCCCGCTCGGTCAATTCCTCGCCCAAATCAGGACGCAGGATGTACATTGTTTCGTAAACGTAACGTTTCATGGATGGTGGATTCTCCTTCTGGACTAGACGGCTTCTGATCCGGCGGTATCCGGTGACTTTTGTTGCAGAAGCAAGGACTTACTATTGTATATTAGACCTCTTGCAAAAATAACGAGCGGGCCAAGCATTTGAATACATTTATATATTTGTCTATAAAATTAGGCACAAATGCTTTGCCGCTACAGAAAAATTGACTTATGCAAGAGGTATATTATCAAAGCTAGAATATTCTGGCTAAAATCACGCAAATATTTTTGCCCGACCCCTTGATGACTACCCGGCGTACCCTGGGTAATGCGAGTACGATGTCCCCCCTCTGGGGGGACATCGAGCGACCAGGGGACGCCGCCACCGGTGATGTTTGGGAAAAATCAAGATTATAGAGTCTTTAGGAATTGAGGTTATGGCGCAACGCTACGTCCGAGTGCAAACGACACAGGGACAGATTTACTACGGGTTACTGCAACTGAACCGACAGGTGCAGGTACTGGATGCTCCCCCGTGGTTGCAAGGTCAACCGACTAATCTGTCCCTAGAGTACGAACAGTACGAGGTTCTCGCCCCCTGCGCCCCTTCTAAGATTGTGGCGGTGGGGAAAAATTATGCCCAACATGCAGCGGAGATGGGAACCCCTGTGCCAAATGAGCCCTTGTTATTTCTCAAGCCATCCACCACAATCATCTCAGCCGGTAGTCCTATCCGCTATCCGTCTCAATCCCAGCGAGTAGACTATGAAGGCGAATTGGCTGTGGTGATCGGCGATCGTTGTCTAGATTGTACCCCAGAGCAGGCGAGCGCCAAGATTTGGGGCTACACGATTGCCAATGATGTCACTGCCAGGGATCTACAGCGGCGGGACGGTCAATGGACGCGGGCCAAGAGTTTTGATACCTTCTGCCCACTCGGTCCTTGGGTCGTCAGAGAATTAAGTCCGGGTGCCCGATTGCAAACCTACCTCAACGACAATGAGAGTCCTGTACAATCTGTCTCCATTGATGATATGGTATTTTCATCTGATTTTCTCGTCTCCTACATCTCTAGGATCATGTCCCTGTTACCAGGGGATGTAGTATTGACTGGTACCCCAGCTGGAGTGGGGCCCATGCAGGTGGGCGATCGGGTCCGGGTGGAAATCGAAGGCATCGGCTTCCTGGAAAATCCCGTTGTCTGAGGTGTCTCCTAGGATCTCGATGTCTCCGACAGGGCAAGCCCTGTTAGGGCTGCCGGTTATAACGATAGTTCCTAACGGACTTGCATGCGAGCTGCTTCAGTTATGAGCGGCATTTCCGAGTCACGCCCCATGAGTGAGGACGAGACTGCATAGACACAGGCGATCAAGATCGCCAGAAATATTGTATTGTAAAGCGTTTCTACCACCAGAGGCACCTGAATAACATTAGCCAAGAAAGGTACAACCAGACTACAGAGAATCAAAGCGATGTCGATCAGAATCGCCTGCATGGTGTTCAAACGAATAAAGTAATTGATGTCAGTATTTCTGACCACCAGTAAAAATAAGCCAAAGAAAATAATCAGCCCTGCAAATGGCACGCCACGGTAAATTTGCAGCAAGGGCACCAGTGGTAGAAAAATTACTCTCAGAGCCGGAAACTGCTCAAATAAGAATCGGTCAAACCCAAACCCCAGTCCATCGATCAAGGGCAGCAAATAAGGCAGGGCCGCAAAAATTCGGTCCCGTACAGTTGTAGATCCTTGCCAAGTCATGGTAGTATCCTCTCCAAGCAGTTGCAGCAGTTAGTTAACCTCTATACTCCACAATAACGCAGCGGAGGGAATAATTGCTCAGTCTGGGATGGTGAGGTCGTTTCCTCTTCACCCACCCTGTCGTTCGCCATCTGGCAACGACATGGGTGGGTGGATCGGTAAACGACAGGCGGCTATTCCACCTTGGCCAATCGAAAGCCCATTTGACATTCATACTGCTCTGGTTGCTGAGGGGCCAGTTTCTGAAGGGCTTGACCGCAACGCAGCTGACCGCCCTGCCAGCGGGGTTCGCCCTGGCGATCTGCAAGTAAACAGCCTTGACAAACTATTTTGTAAGCGAGGATTCGATCGTCTATTAAAATAACTAACATGCTTACCTCCAGCAGCTCTGCGAGGCCAATATCTTCATTTGGCGTTGCACATTTTTGGGATGATAGCAGTCAATGGCTGCCGTTCCCTGGCTCCCGCCTGGGAACGGCAATTTTCAACCCTTATCATCCCGTAGTTGTGCAACGCCCTTCATTTTAAGTGGGTAGTTGTTTAGCATAGTGTTAATCAATACATAACTTAATATTAGCACCGATCGGATTGGGCAACTCTACCAGCACGTCGGACTCCAGTAATTAGATCCAGATCGCCGGATTGTCCTAGTTTTCAGTTATGATGGTTGACTTAGGAGACCATTGGTGCTTGCGATCGCCTCTTGGGAGCCTGAAACTGTTGTCAAATTTGGGAAAAAGCTGAGAGTGACTCAGACAAATATAGACGAATTGGCTAAAACAGATCCGGTTGTGGCTGAAATCATCCAGTCCGAACTACAGCGTCAACGGGAGCACCTGGAACTGATAGCCAGTGAAAATTTTACCTCACCAGCGGTGTTGGCCGCTCAAGGCTCGGTTCTGACCAACAAGTATGCCGAAGGGTTGCCGAAAAAACGCTATTACGGCGGCTGTGAATTTATCGACAAGGCGGAACAACTGGCCATTGACCGGGTTAAACAGCTATTTGGTGCAGCCCATGCTAATGTCCAACCCCACTCAGGCGCTCAGGCTAATTTGGCCGTGTTCCTAGCCCTGCTGGAGCCTGGCGATAAGATTATGGGTATGGATCTGTCTCACGGAGGTCATTTGACTCATGGTTCCCCCGTGAACGTTTCGGGTAAGTGGTTTAAGGTCTGTCATTATGGGGTGAGTGCCTCCACAGAGGTGCTGGACTACGACCAGGTGCGGGACCTGGCGCTTCAGCATCGTCCTAAACTGATAATTTGCGGGTACTCAGCTTATCCTCGGATAATCGAGTTTGAGAAATTCCGGGCGATCGCCGATGAAATTGGTGCCTACCTGCTAGCAGATATTGCCCATATCGCCGGTTTGGTTGCCACCGGTCATCACCCCAACCCCCTTCCCTACTGTCATGTGGTGACTACAACCACTCACAAGACCCTACGCGGTCCCAGGGGTGGTTTAATCATGACCAACGATCCCGAACTGGGCAAAAAGTTCAATAAAGCTGTATTCCCCGGTACTCAAGGCGGTCCCTTAGAACATGTAATTGCTGCTAAAGCCGTTGCCTTTGGCGAAGCCTTGCAGCCTGAATTTAAGCACTATTCGGCTCAAGTGATTGCCAATGCCCAAGCCTTAGCGCAGCAGTTACAGCAGCGAGGTCTGAAGATAGTCTCTGGTGGCACAGATAACCATTTATTACTCGTGGACCTGCGATCGATCGGCATGACTGGCAAGCAAGCCGACCAGCTCCTCGGTAATATTAATATTACTGCCAACAAGAACACAGTGCCCTTCGATCCAGAATCCCCCTTTGTCACCAGTGGTTTGCGGCTGGGATCGCCGGCAATGACCACAAGGGGCATAGGCACAGGGGAATTCACTCAAATCGCTAATATTATTGCCGATCGCCTGACTTCTCCAGAGGATGATACCGTCCAACAAGACTGTCGGCGTCGGGTAGCTGCCTTGTGCGATCGCTTCACCCTATATCAACACTTAAGCTATCGGGTGCCCTGAAGAGCCTAATTCTCACCAAGTGCAGTCAGAAGCTATTCAATGCTTAAATTAAGAAACCCGGTATGAGCAAAAAACTGGGTTTCTGGGCTACTGGTGAAACCATCCCCCCACAGCAAAAGTGAGATGTACCCCTCAATGAAGTCTGTAATTGCTCTCCACCCAATTGTAGTGAGCCTATAGAGAAATAATAGCTTAAATTTATATCCGAAGATCTGGAAAATATCAAAAAATCTAGAGTTCTGTATATAACTGTCATAACTGTGGATAACAGTTACAATTGCAAATGAATGTATAGCCCCCAAGCTGAGTTTCAGATGCCTTACCAGTTGTACCACCTAGTTGCCTTTATAGTATCGGCCTTGGTTGTCCTAGCAACCACGCCAATAGTCAAGCAAATAGGACTAAAAAATGGGCGGGTGGATATCCCTGACAAACGGAAAGTTCACTCTGCGCCAATGGTGCGCTTAGGAGGTGTGGCCATATTTTTAGGTACAATTGGAGCCCTATTGGTAGTCTGGTGGGCGGGAGGCTTTGGCGTTTTGGCCCCAGATAAAGAGTATGAGGTTTGGGGAGTCACGGTTGGCAGTCTGGCTTTTTTCCTGATTGGCCTAGCAGATGACCTATTGGGTCTCTCGCCTTTCTCTCGACTCCTGATCCAGGTAATCATCGCTAGTTGCGCCTGGAATGTGGGAGTGCAAATCGAGTTTATCACAATTCCCTTTGCTGGTCTAGTCTCTCTACCAGACTGGAGCTCAATGCCAATCACTGTGATTTGGCTAGTGGGAATGGTGAATGCGATTAACTGGATCGATGGTCTGGATGGTCTCGCCGCAGGAGTCTCGGGAATTGCCGCCGTGGTAATGTTGGTTGTCAGCTTATTTATGGCTCAACCAGCAGCAGCCTTAATTGCCGCTGCCCTAGCCGGGGGATGTTTGGGATTTCTACGCTATAATTTTAACCCCGCCCAGATCTTTATGGGAGATGGCGGAGCTTATTTTATGGGATTTACCCTGGCCGGAGTAGGGGTGATTGGTTTGGTGAAAACTACTGCTGTTACAGCTGTGGTGCTACCTTACTTGATTCTGGCTGTGCCGATTTTGGATATGTCAGCTGTGATTTTGAACCGACTTCTTAATGGCCGATCGCCCTTTATAGCAGATAAGCATCATCTGCATCACCGACTGCTGTCAGCTGGTCTTTCCCATCGTTTAACGGTTTTATTTATTTACTCCTTGACTCTCTGGGTGGGAAGTTTATCTTTGGCTGTCGCTGGTATCCCTGGTGGTCAGACTTACGCGCTCGGTGCTACCTTACTCCTAGGTTACGCTACCTGGAAAGTTGAAAAGCAAGCTCGACAGTAAAGTAGTAATAATTGAGAATTGAGCGCGAGTAATTGAGAATGATTGATTATTTATTATGCCCATTCGCGGCAATTGGCAATTCAAAATTTGCTATGTGGTTAAGAGAATGAACGAAAGACACGGGTAATCTAGTTTTAAGCAAAAGAAAAGATTGACACAGTCAAAAGAAGCAATATCCAAGAGCTGATTAGATAACTATAATTGTTAAATATATCGGCAAGGCATGAACAATTAACAATTAATAATATGACAGCTGAAATTATTTGTGTAGGAACGGAATTACTTTTAGGATATATTATCAATAGTAATGCCCAATTTTTAGCCCAGCAGTTGGCTCTTCTGGGAATTCCGCACTACTATCAAATGGTAGTGGGTGATAATCGGGATCGGATAAAACAGGCGATCGCAATAGCGATCGATCGGGGATCGAAAATACTAATATTCACAGGTGGTCTGGGACCAACTCCCGATGACCTTACCTGCGAAACTATTGCCGACTTTTTTGGCGTACCGCTGGTGGAGGAGCGAGAGGTATTAGCAGACATTGCCCAAAAATACGCATCTAGGGGGAGTAAAATGAACCCCAGTAACCGCAAACAAGCTTTGATTCCCCAGAGTGCTTCAGTTTTACCCAACCCAGCGGGTACAGCACCAGGTATTATATGGCAAAAGAGCGCGGATCTGACGATTCTTACCTTCCCGGGCGTCCCCTCAGAAATGCACCGGATGTGGAGGGAAACCGCTGTACCCTATCTAAAAAGTAAGGGGCTGGGGTAAAGAAATTATTTACAGTCGGACGTTAAAGTTTTGGGGTATTGGAGAATCAGCTTTAGTAGAAAAGATCCCGCCCTCTATATTAGATATGTCCAACCCTACAGTTGCGCCCTATGCGGGGAAGGGAGAGGTGAAGCTACGCATCAGTGCTAAAGCTTCTTCAGCAGAGACTGCTGGCCAACTGATTTCGCCAGTAGAAGAACTTCTGCGACAGATTGGCGGACTAAACTGCTATGGTGCTGATGACGAAACTCTGGCCGAAGTGGTGGCTCAGATGCTGCTGGCGGCGGGTGAAACCCTAAGTGTTGCTGAATCATGCACCGGTGGCGGTCTGGGTAGTATGCTTACCACGGTGGCTGGAAGCTCTAATTACTTCCAGGGCGGGATCATTTCTTATGACAATCAGGTGAAAGTTGACCATCTGGGTGTAAATCCCGCAGAGTTGGCCCTTTCGGGAGCTGTAAGTGATGTTGTCGCCCAGCAAATGGCTGTGGGAGTCCAAAAGCTGATGGGGACTACCTGGGGACTGAGTATTACGGGGATTGCTGGACCAGGAGGCGGTACAGAGTCCAAACCAGTAGGATTAGTTTATGTGGGTCTGGCTGCTGCTGACGGCGTACAGAGCTTTGAGCATCGTTTTGGTTCGCAGCAAGACAGGGATATGATTCGTCACCGCAGCGCTTGCAGTGCTCTTGACCATCTGCGACGCCAATTGTCAACCAGAGAGGAGACAAAAACCAGGTTTGTCGATCTTTGAGAATATTCGTTATGATCGAGTAAAGAGTGTAAGGGATGACGGATATCACTCTTAAGTAGTGAGAACAGGCTATAGTGAAGGAGCTTTTAATTAATGGACTACATCGACAAGATACTGGAAAAAATTAAGGAATGGGCTCGCAAGCTCATAGAAGCGCTAGTCGGACCAGATGTCCAGCCAGAACCGGAGCTGATTCCCATCCCAGTAAAAGATCCAAAAAGCAGGCGTCGGTAGTGGTCTCCCTTGATTTGGGAGGAGGATTTTGTTAGAGGTTTTAGTACTGCATGGACCAAATCTAAATCTATTGGGTCAACGAGAACCAGAGGTTTATGGTAGCTTAACCCTAGAGGGCATTAATCGCCTCCTAGATTCAGAAGCGCGCTCGCTTAAGGTAAAGGTGTCAAGCTTCCAGTCGAACCACGAGGGTGCTTTGGTAGATGCGATCCATCAGGCCCGAGGTCGCTATGTAGGGTTGCTGATCAATGCTGGAGCATATACCCATACCAGCGTGGCTATCAGAGATGCGATCGCCGCAGTGGCCATACCGACGGTGGAGGTTCACCTCAGCAACATCTATCGCCGTGAAAGCTTCCGCCATCATTCATATATAGCGCCGGTGGCAGTGGGGCAAATTAGTGGCTTTGGTGCAGAAAGTTATCGGCTGGGGTTACATGCCCTAGTGTCAGCGCTCGGTGACTAACGATCGGTGGCGCGGGATAAAAATCGGGTGAAAATTTAGCGATTGGACTAGCGTTGCTTCCGGTGTCTCCGGAGATCTCGATGTCTTCTGGGTAGTGCGATTAGCGCTCCCAGAAGACATCGTATTCGCACTACTCCGGAGACACCGGTCAGTCATTTTCACCCAACTTGCTGCAGTCCGGGCGTGGATTTTGTTAGTTGACTACCTGAAACAGATTGGTGACGCATCACTACATGTTACAGGTGACTGGGATCGAAAACGAACGCTTGCGATCGCTCTTTGAAATGTAATATAGCACAGATAAAAGAAAAAGTCAAGATTTAACATAAAAAATTGGAAAGGGAGCGATCGCAGCAGCTTGTATGGTGTTAGTTGTTAGTTGTGACTGGACAACTGACAACTAAGAATTCCAAATTCTTTCTTCAAAACGGACAACAGACAATGGACAACGGACAACGGACAATTAAGGGTTGGGGTGGAAGCTTTTTTGTTTTTGGGCTCGACATAGGTCGTAAGCAAGCAAAAAAAGAAGTCAATAAGATGGAGAAAAAAACTGCAATATCGGGGTCAATAAAGTCGGCGATCGCATCGATATAGCCCCGAGACAACCGTTCCAACTCCAGCCGTGACAACTCCTTGGGGTTGACCGTGATGCTTGGCCCCCCTCGTTCCCAGGCTCTGCCTGGGAACGAGGGGGCAAATTTAGCACCGCACACTCAAAGGTCATCCAAAAAGCCAAGGATTGCACCTCATCCATGTTTACATTAGGATGATAGCGGATGCCCCCCTTCGTCGGTCCCCTGGTATCATCATACCGGACCCGATAGCCCTGAACAACCCGCAAGGAACCATCATCCAGGCGCACCGGGATTGACACTCTTAAACTAGCCTTGGGAAACTTTAAACGATCGATCGCATCAGGGGAAATTTCCGCATGTTTTAAGGCTTTTTCCAGTCTCAGACTGGCATCAGCAAATAAGCTCTCTAACATAATAATTTTAAACTCTCTGTAAAATAGGATAAGATAGAAAACAAGCTTGGCTCGCGGTCAGAGGGCTAGCAATGGTAAACTGGCACTGGCGGGGCCAAGGGTAAGGATCTGTCCAAGGAACTACTGTACAGGTAGGCTATTAAGCAACAGGTGGGGGTGCCGTGTCTCCTGGTGCTGTGTCTCCCGGGAGCTTGATGTTTCTCGGGAGCGCCGCACTACTCGGGAAACATCGTAGTCGCACCGCTCGGGAGGGGGTGGTGCGACTAATGATTTCGCCCCTGCCCCACCGAAGACTAAATCAACACGAACTTCTGGCATCATACGCCGGAGGGAAAAAGAGCCCGATATATTGGAAGGGGAAATCGTCATGGCAGCAACAAGCGAAGAGTTCAAAGCAGCGCTCAAGGAAGGTAGAATAGTAGATGCCCTGAAAACGGCATTAGGACAGTCGATCGAGTTGGAAATCACAACTACGATCGCCTCGTCAGACCCCGAGACGGCTTCCCAGATAAGGGAGAAGGGGGATTCAGGGGAGATAATGCGCACTAGGCTCAACATTGTAGAGGGCAAGATCGAAACGGAAATCGGGAGCAAATTCCTCAAAGGCGGGAAGTTTGCCGAACTGCGGGATTTCCACGTCAGCCAGATGCAGGCAAGCGGGCAAATAATAGAAAGAAATATCTCCAGTTTACAGAAACTGCTGGAGCTGTGGGTGGGAATGACACAGCAGACGGTAGTGGTTACCGACAGCAAAACCCATTCGTCAGAACTAAAAAGTATACAACCAGATGCGCTCGCCTCTGGCAGCAGCCCTCGACCGGCAGCTTTTTCAGTGCCAGACCTGAGGGAAAGAAAAGAGGAACTGAGGCCAGTAGTAGCAAGATCGGAACCAGTTACTACAGGAGTGACAGGTGGGACAGAAAGAGAACAGGAAGTAACTTCTAGTGAAGAGCATGACCCAGAAGTGCTGGCGGCCTTCGATTTAGATCCATCTGTGTCCCCCGGTGCTGCGTCTCCTGGGAGCGGTAAAAGCACGTTCCCAGGCAGCGCATCCCGGAGCGTCCGCGCCTCAGCGCACGCGGAGAGGAGAGCAGCCGTGGGAACGAGGGGGGGGGCACAGACCACAGATGGCGTGGCCTTCACGGGAGATCCAGAAATAGCAGTACCCTCAACAGAAAACGTGAGGGAAAATTCGGCCCTGAAGACAGCAGCAGTGGTAGCAGGAACAGCGGCAGTAGTAGGAACGGCGGTGGCAGCGGCAGCAGGGGCATGGGGCTCAGATGAAGCAGCAGCGTCTGGCGATCTGACTCCGTCAGAAGCACTAGGAGATCTAGATCTAGATGTTGCAACTACTTCTCCGATGGCCGAGGAGTTCGAGGAGTCCCAAGAGTTAGCATCAAGCTGGGATGAGACCGAATTACCGGAAACTACCCCCTCGGAAGAACCGGTAATGTCGGAATCAACAGCAATAGATGGCGACCTCGAGGCATTAGTTGAGTCAATACCGGAGTCAGAACCAGTAACAGAAGACCCGGAATTAGAGATGATGGATGGGACAGAACAGTTAGCATCAAGCTGGGATGAGACCGAATTATGGGAAGATGAACCCGAACCAGAAGCAATAGAACCCGACTTCTTGGCAGAGACATTAGTTGAGTCACTAACCGATGAGGATGAACAGGTAATAGAGGAATCAACAGAGGACTCAGAAGTAGAGATTATGGGTGCCTTGGAGACAGAAGAGTCAGGGTCCACACTGGCAAAAGAGGACGAAACAGCCGAGATTCTGGGTGTGTTGGAAACGGAACGGGAGTTAGTACCCAGCTGGGATGGGACTGAGTTACGGTCGAACACAGAAGCAGAGTCTCCGGCTTTGAGCGGGAGCCTAGATAGACTTCCCGAATCATCCGCTGATATGATGGGTACTGCCGAAGATGAGTTAGCAGCAAACTGGGAAGAACCGGAAACTTCCTGGGAAACAGGGTCAGATACCGTTCCGGAAAAATCGCAATGGGGCAGGCATGGGGATTTGCAGGATGACTATTCGGCAGTAGAGTCAGAAATGTCTTTAGCAGAAGAGTTAGCAGCAACGGAATGGCCAACAGATGAGGAGGATGAGGAGGCAGCAGAAGAGTCAGCAGCAACGGAATGGGGCAGGCATGGGGATTTGCAGGATGACTATTCGGCAGTAGAGTCAGAAATGTCTTTAGCAGAAGAGTCAGCAGCAACGGAATGGCCAACATTTGACCCCTTGGCGGAATTGTTTGCAGAGTCCGACCAGGAGGAGGATCTAAATTCTGGGAGCGAAGGGACAGATGAACTGGATGCGCTGTTCTCCGATGATGTAAATGCAGGGAATTTAGAGGATCCATTTGCAGATATAGAACTGGCAGACTCCCTCTGGCTCGCCGCAGACAAAGAAAAAGCGTTAGCAGAAGAAAAGGTAAGCATTCAGCGCTCGCTGAATGCTGACAATTACTGAGAATGGTGAAGGGTGAATGGTTGATTATTGATTCAGGCAATAGCAATTAGCTAGAGGAAAGTTATCAGGGTACACAATTGTTTTGCTTCTTGAGCAATTGAAAATTAGCGCCGGACACGTAGCCCGGTGTTCCCAGGTGGGAGCCTCTTAACGAGGAAAGTTGTTTCATTGAGAATTGAGAAGATTTTCATTGAGAATTGCTCCATTTTACCTGAGCCATATTAGCCTTTTGACCTTCGCAAATACAAATACATGCATTGGGATGTTCCCAGTTACCAAGTCAGGAGATGAATGGTGCTAAAGAAGAATACGGAGATAGAGAAGGTAAAAAACGGTAAAGTTGAGAAGGAAATCGATAGGGCTGCAGGAAAGGTTTAAGGAATTTATCCAGTCTTTGGGGGATGTGATGAATGACATCACAACTCTAGAGGTAAATACGATGATAGTGGCTCAGATTACGGGAAGCAGGTTTATTCCAGAGGAGGCGTATCAACAAATCTATGAAATTCCTATTTCGGAAATGGACAACAGATACTTTGTAGATAGGCAAATACCACCGGCTTTATACCCTCGTTACAGAAACTTACGCAAAAAACTAGGTTGGGAGTATCGTCAGGTGCTGCAAGACCCGAGTTCAGATCTGTTTTATCTCCAGGAAAGGCTGCCAAATCCAGGGGATCCTAAGGAGCAAAAGGAGTTGCAAAAACTGCTAGATAATGGAAAATTTATACGGGGTTTGCGGAAAATAATGGAACAGAAAACGGCGATCGATAGCACGGATTTGCAATCGGAAACGACGGATATTATCTATGCCCAAACGATAATGCAGTTGGATGGGGATATTATCAACCGCTACCACGAGCAACTGCTGACAAATGATTTCAGGCAGACGATCATAAGTATTCACAGTGAGGGAGTATCATCAGGAGAACAGCAGTGGCGGAGAGTGTTATACTTTATGGTGAGTATAGTGCAAAATATTATTCAGCGGAGTGCGGGGATTCAGGGGAGTACGGGTATAGATTTGGCGACATTTTATTTAGATGCAGATCGAGGCGATCGAGGATTCGGCAGGTGATTGAAAAATTTGTCGGGTGGTTTTTAGAGCAGTTTCAACGAGAGCAAGATAATTATCTTGCTCAATGCATCAGCATAGAAGAGGGGGAGTTTATTTTCTATTTGAATCAGTCAGTGTTACAGGCAATTCAAGCAGCCCGATATCAGGGAGAACGGTTGCAAATTACCTGGCGTTTGGTGGCCTCACTGCAAAAGTTGGTGCTGTTCGATGAGGGGAGGTTAAATCGCATTCAGTCTGGACTTACCTTTTGTACCTACTATGTTGACCAGCAAGACAGTCAACAGAGTAGACAGGGGCAATTTGTGTTGCGGACGGTAGTGTCTGCGGATGGAGATGTGCTCAATCAAGTGCGTCGGGATTATCTACAACATTTTTACTGTTTGGAGATTGTGGCTACCCACCATTGGCTGATTAATCAATTGTTAAGTACCCTGGAATTGAGAAGCAGGCAATTTATTAATTGGTTGGCTTGGGGACTGTCTGTGGTGCTGGTTTGGCTGCCGACTCTGAGTAATGCGATCGCCTCTCTGGAGGATAATACTCCCCAGGCGATCGCCTCTGGTTGTTTAGCGGTGGTTTTGCCCTGGCCAACTAAGGCGATCGTGAAGCGGGTGTTGATGTTTTTTTCTTCCCAAATCATGCGCGCGGCCCTCCGTCAAATGCTATCCCCTAATTCTTTCATCAGAAATACGGCCCAGAGAATTTGGCAGGGGTTTGTGGGTTGAGAATTGAGAAGGGAGAATTGCGTTCCCAGGCGGTCCCCAGGGAACGAGGAGAATTGAGAATTATTGATTATTTATTCATATCTATTCACAATTTTCAATTCGCAATTAGCCATTCGCAATTAGCCTTTAGCTTGCGGCGATCGGGCAAGTTTTAGTAATTCTACTATTTCAGTTTGCTTTTCTGAGGCAGCCCAAATTAGGGCGGTCCAACTGTTGTTATCCTTAGCCTTGAGGTCCGCACCTCGGTCTAATAGGGTTTGGGCGATCGCCCGATGACCTTTGGCAGCAGCAGTCATCAAAGCGGTCATACCGAAGTTAGTTTTAGCATTCACGTCAGCACCAGCGGCTAGGAGAATTTCCACGATATCCATATTACCAGTAGCAGCAGCTTCCATCAAGGGAGTCCAACTGTCATTGTCGGCCTCATTGACATCGGCACCAGCAGCTAATAATGCTTGGAGGATGTCAGGATTACCAGTTGCGGCGGCGAGGATCGAGGGGGTGAAACCTTCTGAGTCATCTTTGATGTTGACATCTGCACCCGGTCAATCAAGGTGTTTACTGAAGAGAGGTCGCTGTTTTTTACTGCTTCGATAATGTCCATAAATGTCTCAAATTCAATAGCTGATATTTTGATTCTCTCTAATGGACCGGGAGAAGTGACTACTTGGGTGCGCCCTGTCGTGCAAGCTTTGCGCAAATATAAGAGCGATCGCCTGCGGATCTCGGTGGTCCTGTCTCCTTGTCCCATGCTACTGGAAAAGAGGCCGCGATCGCCCTTGACTATCCTGAAGTTGACCGGGTACAAGCACCCGCACATTTTATCCCATTTTTACTTTGGGGGAAAACGGCGGACAATTGGGACTGGAGTGACCGGGGTGTGGTGGTTTTCTTGGGAGGGGATCAATTTTTTCCGGTGGTTATTGGCAGGCGACTGGGTTATCGCACTGTGGTTTATGCCGAATGGGATGCCCGCTGGCATGGTTTTATCGATCGCTTTGGAGTCATTAAACCAGAGATTGCTGCCCCTGTCAAGCCCAAATTTGCTCGTAAGTTTACTGTGGTTGGGGACTTGATGGCCGAGGTGGCAGCAAGGAAGCAAACGTGTCCAGAGATACCACCCATGCTGCGCGCGGAAGCGCAGCAGGGTGGTACTCTCGGACACGATCCCCTGGTCGAACCCCATGCATCAGAATTGATTGGATTGCTGCCGGGGTCAAAACCTGCCAAGCTATATCAGGGCGTTCCTTAATCTTAGCAGTTGCCCAGGATATTTACCTGCTGCGTCGGACAACTCGGTTCGCCATCCCTGTGGCACCAACCTTGGATGTGGAAACTTTAGCAGGTTTTGCTGACCCCGATCGCAATCCTTTAATTCAACAATGGCCGACCGGGGTTGCCGAGTTGGTCATGGCAGGCGATCGCCCTTGTTTGCAAACCCCAACTGGTTTACTGGTGGAACTTTGGACTGAATTTCCCGCTTACGATCTCTTATGCCAATGCATGTTATGTTTGACTACGGTGGGGGCGAATACGGCGGAATTGGGGGCCTTAGCTGTGCCGATGATTGTGTTCCTGCCCACCCAGCAGTTGGATGCCATGCGGGCCTGGGATGGGTTACCCGGACTGCTGGCTAATTTGCCTTTTCTCGGTTCAGCTTTTGCTAAATTAATTAATTGGTTGGTTCTCCGACAAGGACGCTTATTTGCTTGGCCGAATATTTGGGCCGGTGAGGCGATCGTCCCTGAATTAGTTGGTCAGCTTCAATCCCGGGATATGGCAGCATTGGTTTTGGACTTTTTGGCCCATCCTGAGAAGTTGGAACAGATGGCCGATCTCCTGCGGGCCGTGCGCGGTCAGCCAGGGGCCGCAGAAAAGCTAGCGGAACTTGTGTTTGAGGAACTGGGGGCCCGCTCAGGGCAAACGCATCTAATTTCTGAACTTCAGATATAGTACCTTATTTGGCGAGTTGAATTTATGGGTTTGGGAGCCTGATAAATTCCGTTGACATGCTTGGCATTTGTCATCATAGTAAAATTGCTGAAAAACTATTTTTATTTTCCTTTTGATGTCAAAAATAAGCAATATTATACTAGATCCGGTGGCTAATGTAAATATCAGCATATTCAAAATACAAAAATTATATATCTAGATATATTTCATCCCATGAATCAATCTTTTATTCTTCATGCATAACGAATTTTATTGATTCATTAAATTCATTACGATATGCCGTAAAACAGCAAAATTTTGAGCTGCATCTCTTTTTATAATGCGACAAGCATCTTCATCAAAGCTTACATCTAAAACCCAATGCAATGGATTCTATATTCCTCAGTGGTACCGCGTTGCCAAACCTTTTAGCATCATTTTTAGCATCATTAATTAGACTGGTAATAATAACGAATTTCCAAGTTTTTCCATCTACCGCTAATCAATTAATGTTGTTCTGTCGCAAACTATCTAACTGACGGCGCAGATCGGTTACCACTGGCAAGTCCAGATCGAACCAACGAGAGACTTTGCTGCCAATCCGATGAAAGTGAGTAGACATGCCTGCTCCTAATTCTACCACAACTGGTTGTCGATGGCTAGCAATGTGTGCGGAGGCTACCCGATCGTGATAATAAGCTCTCATAGCCAAGAAATTCTGAACATCCCAATTATAAATTGCCTCTAGTTCCTCATCCCTAGGCAGAGATTTACTCCATTCTACGGCCAAGGGGCCTGAAAACAGGGGCACCAGACGGTACTGCTCGTCTGCTCGTCCTTTTAAGGTTAATAGCATGGTGCGGGGTACCAAGTTTGGGAGTCGATTGTGTCATGGCTGGGGAATCTTTTTCAATGTCAATAAATGTTTAATGTTTAATGCTACATAATATCCTAAACCCAGCGCGCTGGCAATCTGTATGGCACTTAGCCCCAAGATAACATGAAAATATGGCTTCAGAAAATCAATCAGGAAGCGAAATCCCAGGTAAGCGATGATGGAAAATTTGAATAGGTCTCCCTCTTGCCTTTGATAACGGGAACGAATCTGGATTAATATCGCCAATGCTAGCAGAAATATTATCTCATAGATCTGGGTGGGATGTTGGTAAATGCCATCGCCAAAATCTACCCCCAAGGTAAAGTAGTGGCTACCCCATAGGTGCGATCGCTCAACCCTGTCAATGCGCCAGATCGCCGTAGCGACAATTAAGGATAGACGAAGACATCCCCAGTCGATCGCCTGAGGCCAATCATTTTTTTTGTCACTTCCACCCCGATCAATGTTCCTAACAATGCTCCCACGATCGTTTTTCCTTGCAGTAGCAGTAACAGCCACAACTGCAAATTTTGCCACAGGAGATAAATATAAATATGTTGCAGTCTCACTAGAAATTTCGCCCCCAGTAATGCTCCCACCATACCACCGACAATTACCGAAATCCGCTGACTGGGAGTAATAGTATCTTGCTTCATAATGTTCCGTCCCAGCAGCAACCGAAAGGCGATCGCGTAGGCGAGTACCTCAAACACAAAGTGTGGATGAATGCACCAATATCCAATATAGAAATAAACTGGGAATGTCATGATTTGCTTTAGTTATTTCTCTTCTATCTATTTTCTATCTTCCTTCTCCTTCTCAGGTAGAACCTGGGAACGATTATCTGGAGGCTCCCGCCTCCTATCTAGCGCTTTGCGCTGGTAAACACTTTAGTGCTTACTATGAACGACTATCTACGAATGACTATCTCGACGGCCCAACTCGTACAGGCCGCAGCAGACACAAGCAAGCAAACCCATACTAATTGACCAGCTGCGACCTAAAGTAATTTCGACCCCGTAATTGCACAAACCACCAGCGATCAGAAACGGAATAATGCTGAAAACTGAGGCGTAGAAGAAATTTTGGGATTCTCTAGCCTGACGGGTTCTTTCAAATTCTTCAGCTGATGTGTAGAGCGATCGCTCGGCGAAGTTAAACCAGCGGTTAAGCTGTTCCGCTATCCAGTTGCCCACTGGGGAGAAGCCCAAATACAGGGCTAGGGACCACAAATATGTACCGGCGATCGCCGTATTATTCAGAGCCAAGTGAAACGGAAGCATGTCATTAAACATGGGTGAGGAGATACGATCTGATTTCTACTTATCTAACATATCCGCAGCAATTCACAATTCGCATTGTGCTGCATTTGCCAACAGTGCCTGGAGAGAACCCTGCCAAGGTGTTTCTGGGAAAGGTTTTGCCCCCTGCTTGATTAGCTGCTGATTGCCTTCGGGGACATTTCCCTGCATTCTGACAAAGATAGGAACGCTGTTTTCCCGTTTTAAGGTTTCCGTCGCCCCAATCCAAGTGTCACCTCTCCCAAATGCAGTACTTACTACTATAGCATATTCTGCTAAACTATAAATATATTTATTCCGACAGATCGCCTTACCGGCCTCAAACTCATCTTCAGGGTCATAAACCGAAACCAGAGCTAGTCTCCCTTCCCGGATCCCAGGGCGATAAAAACCATTAACAGGTGCTTTAATTAAGCGATCGGCTAGCACCCCGACAGCGGCCCCCCCGCTGATAAAACTCCCAGCATCGCCGTTATATCCACCCCCCGCGCCCCGCCAGAAACTATTTGCATGTTTTGTGCAGCACAAGTTTGGACCAGGAGTTTGGTGTATTCAATTCCTTCCAGATCCACATTACGGGAACCTACAACTGCTAATCCTCCCGCCGAGAGTAAATCCATATTACCCACACCATAGATAATTGCCGGGGCAAAATGCTTCAACTGCTGTTTCAGACCCTGGGGATATTCTGAGTCACTGCGTCCTAAGATCCAGATGCCATGATTAGTCCAGCTTTTCACCGCTAATTTTAACATGGCTTTTCTTTCTAACAGGTCTAGCAGGCGATCTGGGTTTAACTTGGTCTCTACTAGATCATCTAATCTGTTTTGAGTAGCTGTTGTCAGCAAATCAGCTGGGCGCAGTTGATTTTTCCGCAACCACATAGCTAAATTATTGTACTCCCCCAGAGTCAGAGGTTGGGGTTCTATTTCCCTAGGTAGACCAAAGTTAGCACATAGCAGCAAAATCGCCTGGGTATCTGGCCTCAGAATCTCTTTTACATCTTTGCTTGCCATTTTCACTGTTTGTAGTAAGGACTTTAGTCCTTATCTCTTTTACATCTTTGCTTGCCATTTTCACTGTCCTAGTCGTTTCAGCATCTGATAAATTTCCGGGAGGCGTTTGTGAATGGCAGATGCTTTCAGATGAGTTTTGTGCGGAATAGCTGGGTAACCTGATACAATTTCTCCTGGTGGTACGTCGCTGTATACTCCTGCTTTTGCCGAGGCGATCGCCCCATCTCCTATACTTATCCCATTGGCAATGCCCACTTGACCTGCCAGAGTCACGTTATTTCCCAGTTTAACACCTCCTGCCATGGCTGCTTGACCCGCGATCGCGCAATTTTCTCCAATCTGACAACCGTGACCAATTTGCACCAAATTATCTATCTTGCTATTGCGACCAACCCTGGTTTCTCCTACCGCTGGCCGGTCGATCGCGCTATTACAACCCACCTCTACCCCATCTTCTAATACCGTACAACCTGATTGATCCATTTTCAACCAGCCTGACTCCGTCGGCACAAAGCCAAAACCTTCTGCACCAATCACTGCACCGCTGTGAATTACGCAATCTGCACCCAGGCGCGATCGCTCGTGGATGGTGCAGTTAGCATGTAAAATAGTGCGATCGCCTATCTCCACCTCTGGATAGATTACCACATTAGCATTAATGCAAACATCCTTGCCAATCTTGACCCCAGAGGAGATGACTGCATGGGCCCCAATATAAACATTTTCTCCTACTCTAGCAGATGAGTCAATTACTGCGGTCGGATGAATTTTATCCTGGGGACGGAAGGGTTGGTAGAAGAGGGCGATCGCCCGGGCAAATAATAACCTCGGGGAAGGAGTAGCAATCCAAGCAATCCCCCGATCGGCTGCTGCTTGTGTTAACTTTGGGGGTAAAATCAAAGCACTTGCTGCTGTTCGGACCACCTGAGAGGCAAACTTAGCACCTTCAATAAAACTGAGAGTATTTGGTGCCGCTGCATCTACAGGGGCCACGCCGGTAATTTCCGGATTCATATCTGCTAGACTATTATTGTTAGCAGCATCTCCTAATTTATCTACTATTTCACTTAATTTCATCAATGGTCGTTCCTAGAAATAATAATTGACTGGCAGGCGACGCTCCGGGCCCCCTCCGCTGCCCAGGCCCTACGTTACAAAGATCCAGAAATGCGGCGCATTCAACGTGAGAGGTTTGGGGGAAAAGTCAGCAGGTTGTACCCGACTTAATTGATAACCCCCATCTGCACATAATACCTGCAAATCCCGGGCCAGGGTAGAGGGTTTGCAACTGACATAGACAAGGCGCTGGGGTTTCATTTCCAGCAGAGTTGACAAAACTGCCCGTTCGCGTAGCGCGCGCGCAGCGCGTTCGCACCCTTGGCGGGGCGGGTCTAATAATAACCTAACTTGCGACCTAGTTAAAAAAATCTGGGCGTTGCACAATTACGGGATGATGGGCATAGTTGCAGAAGTTTTAAACCTAGACTACAAGCCAGTTTCAGTAGCGTTTTGCTGGTGCAAAAAAGGGCATCATCCCCAAAATGTGCAACGCCAAAATCTGAATTACCCACTTAGACTTTACAGATATTTTGAGGGTTTTATATGTAGCGGGTTAGCTATTTAGAAGTTATAATGTACTAAAATAACAGTTAATTATCGGACCCCCCTCCCCAACCGCGCCCTCCCAGGCGGAGCCCGGGAAGGAGAGGAATAAGGCCTTACATCATGCCGAAAGATTGCAGGTGCTCATTAATTGCCGAAGCCGTAGTACGAGTGGCATCCTCGCTTACTGCACCCGAGATCAAAGCCTGATCTTCAAACCCGAGAGCATGGCGCATGAATAAAATGCCATCAGTTAACGCTCCTGCCGTGCCATTGCCATCTACATCTAACATTATGTCCCCCATTTCATCCAAGTAGGTAACAATTTCTGATGTATCGCGAGTGGCACCTTCACTTACAACACCTTCAGTCAAAGTCTCTCCCCTGAACCCGAAGAGATAACGTATGGCCACAAGGCCGTCAGTTAACGCATCTATAACTCCATTCCCATCAATGTCCAGTGCAGGTGATGGAGCAGGTGATGGAGCGGGGGAGGTTAATGCAATGGAACTGGGGACAAAGTTGCTATTTGCAGGCAGGTCATCTGAGTTGGCACCAAAGTTGATCTGTGTCCCTGAAAACCCTGGTAGCGCTGTGAAGTTGGCCGTGTAAAGGGTAGGATTAGGACTGTTGGGCCAATTTCCGTTAGCATCTACCCAAGCTTGCAGGATGTATTTGTCTGTGCTGGGGTCGCCGTCCAAACCCCCGTTGGTAATCGGATCGTCCAAGACTGCACTTATAGGTTGTGCGCCCAAAGGAAAATGCTCGGTCAGACCAGTGACTGGATCGAATGCTACTTGAGAACTGTCCCAATGCATTTGAAAGACTATTCCTGTGGTGGGAGTTTCCGCAGGTTCAGTAGAGTAGTTGACATCAAAGCTGACACTTGTGTTTGGTTCTACTGCTTTGGTCGGTTCTGAAGGAGTGACTTTCAGTTGAGTGACTTCTTCTGTAGTTGCCTTCTGAACTTGAACTACATAGATAGCATTAACGCCTTTACTGGTCAAATCATTGCTGCCATCGCCGTTGATGTCGATGCTGTCCCAGAACTCTCCTGTAGTCCACACATTACCATTGCTGTCGGCGGCTATGTCAACGCCAACGGCACCATCGCTACCGCCGATCTTTAAGGCCTGAACCAAATTTCCCGAAGAGTCGAACTGGGCTACATAACTATCGATGAAAGAGCTATCGCTAGTCAAATCATTGTTGCCGTCTCCGTCGAGGTCGATGCTGCCCGGAACTGTCCTGTAACCCACAGATGATCATTGCTATCGATGGCTATGGCTTCGGTATGGTCGGCTTCGCCATGCTCACCGATCTTTAAGGCCTTGACGAAATCACCATTGCTCGAGAACTTGGCTACATATTCATCAATGGGAAAAGGATACTCTTTTGAGCCATCGGTCAAATCATTGGTGCCGTCTCCGTCGATGTCGATGTTGCCCTGAAACTGTCCTTTAACCCACACATCACCCTTGCTGTCGGTGGCTATGTCAAGGCTGTAGTCCCGATCGCTACCGCCGATATTTTTGGCAAAGAGCAAAGCCCCCTCCGAGTCGAACTTGGCTACATAGCCATCTCTGCTGCCATTATTACTGGTCAAATCATTATTGCCGTCTTCGTCGATGTCGATGCTGCCGGAGAAAGAGCCTGTAGTCCACACATGATCATCCTTGTCGATGGCTATGCCATGACCAACGTCATCACCGCTACCGCCGATCTGGAAGACGTTGACCAAATCCCCCTCTGAGTCGAACTTGGCGAAATAGCTATCATACTCATCATCGCCATTATTGGTCAAATCATTGTTGCCGTCTTTGTCGATGTCGAGGTGGTAGAAGAAACGTCCTTTAATCCACACATTATCTTTGCTGTCGATGGCTATGCTCTTGCCTGATTCAGTATGTGGAGCGTAGATCTCTAAGGCCTGAACAAAGTTCCCCTCAGAGTCGAACTTGGCTAAATAGTTATCCCCGCTACTACTGGTCAAATCATTGGTGCCGTCTCCGTCGATGTCGATGCTGCCGGAGAAAGTTCCTAGAACCCACGCATTACCATTGCTGCCAATGGCTATGCTATTGGCTTCGTCGTAACCAGTATTGCCGAAATCATAGGCCCTCACCAAATTCCCTTCAGAGTCGAACTTGGCTACATAGGCATCTTCATAGCCATTAGTGGTTAAATCATCTTCTCCGTCTCCGTCGATGTCGATGCTGCCCCGGAACCGTCCTGTAACCCAGACATCACCATTGCGATCGATGGCTATGTCCCTGACTTCCTCCCCCATATCGCCGCCGATCTGGAAGGCAACCTGATCCATTACTGTTGATTCCATCTTTTTGAACCTCCTCTTTGGTTAACTCTTCTGCCTCTCCCAATCCCCACCCCCCCAACCTGTTACTATCCTCCCTCGGTTTCCGCTTTATCCGGATTATATGAGAGGATTTCCTTGGACGTTGAAGTCATTTATATCGTTCAGCCCGGGTGGTACTGGACCTTCCAGAGAATTGTTTTGCAACCACAGTTTTGTTAGGTTGCTCAGGTTTTCTAGCGAGGAAGGTATTGTCCCCGTTAGATTGTTATGGTCCAGGTAAATGTTTTGCAGCTCGGTGGCGTTCCCCAATTCCGGTGGGATGCTGCCACTCAGGGAATTGTTCCCCATCCATAATTCTTGTAGGTTGCTGAGATTCCCCAATTCAGGGGGAATCGAACCACTCAAGGAGTTCTTGTTCAGTTTCAACCACGTTAAATTACGTAGGTTCCCCAATTCAGGGGGAATGTTACCTGTTAGGGAATTGTGGTCCAACCACAGGTGTGTCAAGTTGTCTAGGTCCCCTAATTCAGGGGGAATGTTACCACTCAGGCCGCTGCGGTCCAGTTCTATTTTCTGCAAACCGGTCAGCTTGCTTAACTCAGAAGGGAGCGCACGGCTCACCCCGGCTGTGAGTTCCGTCACTCGGGATTTCTCGGCTGTCACCCCATCCAACCCGTTAACAGCACTAGCAAGGGGGACGGAACCATGTTCCTCATCACTGACGGGCATGTGCTCGCGGTCGGTGCTGAGATTCCAATGGCCATTATTGATATCCTTCAGGACTCCATAATCGCTGGCGTTGATGAGGTAAAGCCCAGCACTAGAGCTCTTAAAGGACACCGAGATATTGAACTTATCCGTTACGGAGCCTCCCGCATCATCTGATGCAGTTACGGTTACAAGAAAGTTGCCATTATCAGACGTAGCAGAATTTCTAGGATCAATAACAGCAGTAGGCCTAGCAGGCGTACCACTAATCACCCCAGTAATGGGGTCAAAGGTTAACCCGTTTGGCAAACCGCTGACGCTGTAGCTGGTAATGTTATCGTTGATATCGCCAAAGTTCCCGCTGATATCTATGCTGAGGTTGTGATTGCGAGTGGAGTTCCTGTCGTATTCTACGACAGCATCCACGTCCTCGATCGGAACTCCAACATAGGGTGGATTCTCCAACCGTTTGGTTGCCGATAAAGCTTCGACACTTGCGGGTAGATCGCCGGTTAGGTGGTTACCTTGGAGCCAGAGGTTCCGCAAACCGGTGAGGTTGCCGAGCTCCGGCGGGATTGCGCCGGTGAGCTCATTCTGCCACAGGTACAGGTTTTGTAAACTGGTTAGATTGCCCAACTCAGGGGGGATGGTCCCGGTTAGGGCGTTCGCAGACAACCCGAGGATCTGCAGGTTGGCGAGCTCACCCAACTCGGTCGGGATTGTGCCGGTGATCTCGTTGTTGTGCAGCCGGAGTTTCGTTAAATTACTCAGCTCACCCAGCTCAGACGGTATAGTACCGGTGAGGGAGTTGTTGGTTAAGCTGAGATTTCGTAATTGGTCAAGTCCACCCAGCTCAGGGGGGATGTTGCCGACCAGGTTGTTGTCGTCGAGTTTGATTTCCGTTACTCGCGAATCCTCAACCGTAATCCCATGCCAGGTGGCAACGACATCAGCATCGGGGGGGTGTCGCTGGCGACGTTCCAGTTTTGCTTGTTTAACCAAGTTTGTCCGCCGGTCTGATTGTACAGGGCCCTTATGCCTAAATAGTCGGTGGCATTGATAGCCGTCATAGGCTTTTCCTCGTCTTTTGGAACTGAATACAGCCTAGCCAACCCGGTTGAGTTTTGCAACCCCTGTTAATTCATTTTTTCTTATGCTTCATATAAGCTGAAGTTTATGGATCTTTGGCGTAGTCAAAACAAAAAGCGCCCCCCATCAAAGGAGAGCGCTTTTTGTTATTTTAGCTAATAATTAGCCATTGATAGCGGGAGCCGTCAAAGCAACCGGAGTAGCTTCACCGGAGGCCAAGTCTAAGGGGAAGTTGTGAGCATTGCGCTCGTGCATTACTTCCATCCCCAGGTTAGCACGGTTGAGCACGTCTGCCCAGGTGCCGATCACGCGACCTTGAGAGTCAATGATGGACTGGTTGAAGTTGAAACCGTTCAGGTTGAAGGCCATCGTGCTCACGCCTAGGGCGGTGAACCAGATACCGATCACCGGCCAGGCACCCAAGAAGAAGTGCAAGGAACGGCTGTTGTTGAAAGAAGCATATTGGAAGATCAAGCGACCGAAGTAGCCGTGAGCTGCTACGATGTTGTAGGTTTCTTCCTCTTGACCGAACTTGTAACCGTAGTTTTGAGATTCTACTTCGGTGGTTTCACGCACCAGAGAAGAAGTCACCAGAGAACCATGCATGGCGGAGAACAGCGATCCGCCGAACACGCCAGCTACACCCAGCATATGGAAGGGGTGCATGAGGATGTTGTGCTCTGCTTGGAACACCAACATGAAGTTGAATGTACCAGAGATCCCTAAAGGCATACCATCAGAGAAGGAACCTTGCCCGATCGGGTAGATCAGAAACACTGCAGTAGCGGCGCTCACAGGTGCGCTGTATGCAACACAGATCCAAGGACGCATACCCAAACGGTAGGATAGTTCCCACTGACGACCCATGTAGCAGCAGATGCCAATGAAGAAGTGGAAGACGATCAGCTGGTAAGGACCGCCGTTGTACAGCCACTCATCCAAGGATGCTGCTTCCCAGATGGGGTAAAAGTGCAGCCCGATCGCATTTGAGCTGGGTACAACCGCACCAGAGATGATGTTGTTGCCGTACAGCAGAGAACCTGCAACCGGTTCGCGGATACCATCAATGTCCACAGGAGGAGCAGCGATGAAAGCGATGATGTAGCAGGTGGTAGCGGTCAGCAGGGTTGGGATCATCAGGACGCCGAACCAGCCTACATACAGCCGGTTGTCGGTGCTGGTCACCCAGTTGCAGAACCGATCCCACAAGGAGGCGCTTTCACGCTGTTGTAAGGTCGTAGTCATGTTACTTATGATTGCTATTTATTTTTCGAGGTACGTTTGGCAGGTTGTTTCCCTACCTGAATAAAGCATAACTAACTTGATTGAGTTTTGTAAACCCCTGTTAATTTTTTTGTAGTTATCCTTTATATAAGCAGAGCTTATCTTTAGCCTGGAGGCCATTTCATCTGTCGCCCGCCCAGAATATGCAAGTGCAGGTGGTATACGGTCTGACCGCCGTCGGCCCCATTATTGATCGCCACCCGGTAGCCATTAGTTAAACCAACTTGTTCGGCCACCCGCTTCACAGTTAATAGTAGATGTCCCAGAAGGGCCTGATGTTGGTCTCCAGCATCAGCAAGCTTGGGTATGGGTTCTTTAGGAATCACCAGAATATGAACCGGCGCTTGGGGGGAAATATCTTTGAAGGCCAGGGCCAGGTCATCTTCATAAACAATATCGGCTGGGATCTCCCGGCGGATAATCTTGCCGAAGGTGGTATCTTGGGTTTCGCTCATTGTTCGTGCAGGTTGTCAGTCACCAGTCACCAGTATATTGGTAAGTATGAGCATTGCTAGCAAAGAACCATCAACATAAGGAGCAAACGTGATGCTAGTGCGAGTTTGGAGTGCATCGATCGTGGGCATCGACGCAGTGAAGGTCGGTGTAGAAGTAAATGTATCGGGTGGTTTGCCCAAAACGGTGATGGTAGGTTTGCCTGATGCAGCGGTGCAAGAGTCCAAGGAACGGGTAAAGGCAACGTTGAAAAATGCTGGTTATGTTTTTCCGACCGGCTTGATCGTGATTAACTTGACTCCTGCTGACTTGCGCAAGGAAGGTCCCAGTTTTGATTTGCCCATTAGCATTGGCATTCTGGCCGGTTCCGAGCAGGTTAACCCTCACCTACTGGGAGATTATCTCTTTTTAGGGGAAGTCTCCTTGGATGGGAGCCTGCGTCCTGTAGCTGGCGTACTTCCCATTGCGGCGGCAGCGGAAAAGCTGGGTATTGTAGGCATGGTTGTGCCAGCGGATAATGCTCGGGAAGCAGCTGTGGTACGAGGCTTAAAGGTCTATGGCTTCGGCCATTTGTCAGAGGTGGTTGATTTTTTGGATCGTCCCCAACTTTATCAGCCCCGAGAACTGGATGGGATAGCAGAATTGGTCAGTTCTGACTTAAATGTAGCCGATCTTAGAGATGTGAAAGGACAAACTCATGCCCGTCGGGCCCTGGAAATAGCGGCTGCTGGAGGACATAATCTCATCTTCGTCGGACCACCTGGTAGCGGTAAAACCATGTTAGCGCGACGCCTACCAGGAATTCTACCGCCATTGGCCTTTGCAGAAGCTTTGGAGGTCACTCAGATCCACTCGGTGGCGGGGTTACTCAAGCATAATAAAGGATCTCTAGTGACCTCGCGCCCCTTTCGCAGTCCCCATCACTCTGCTTCTGGCGCTTCCCTGGTGGGGGGTGGCAGCTATCCGCGTCCGGGAGAGATCTCTCTGGCCCACCGAGGCGTGTTGTTCCTGGATGAGTTAACAGAATTTAAGCGTAACGTGCTGGAGTTCCTGCGTCAACCTTTGGAAGATGGTACGGTCACCATTTCCCGCGCCCGCCAAACTGTCAGCTTTCCAGCTAAGTTTACTCTGGTTGCCAGTACCAATCCTTGTCCTTGCGGCTACTATGGCGATAATATTCAACCTTGTACTTGTTCTGGCAGACAGCGAGAGCAATACTGGGCCAAGCTTTCCGGACCCTTGATGGACAGAATTGACTTGCAGGTAGCCGTAAATCGTCTAAAACCCGAAGAGATTACCAGACAAGCAACTGGAGAAGAGTCGGCACCGGTGCGCGTCCGGGTGCAAGCAGCCAGGGAACGGGCCCAACAACGCTTTTCACGAGATCCCTCGGTGCGTTGCAACGCGGACATGCAGAGTCATCACCTGCGAGAATGGTGTCCTCTGGATGACTCTATCCGCAATTTGTTAGAAACGGCGATTAGAAGACTGGGCCTCTCCGCCCGGGCCACCGATCGCATTCTCAAAGTAGCCCGTACCATCGCCGACCTTGCTGGCGAACAGCAGTTGCAAGCCCAGCATGTAGCCGAAGCGATTCAGTACCGTACAATTGACAGGATGCAGTAATTTAAATATCTAACTTAAAAGTAAGTATTTTTGCAGTTATAGAGCTATAATCCTTCGAGAGACAAAGCAAACCGGGTGTGGTCAAAAGTAGTTGATAGGGTAGATAGGGTAGAGGATAAATTTTGGAGTCCCAAATTTATGATAATCATTCTCATTCTCTTTTACCAAGGACAACTTTGGATCCGCCCGACATGCATTCAGGAGATAGTAATGATGTGGTCTTGTGCGATAATACGTAATATCCGTACAAGTATTCTATTTTGGGCAATTTATAACGTATAAATTGCTAGCGTCTGCGCGTTGCGAAGGCGCTTCGGACGACTGCATGGCGACTACTTCTGGAGATGAACCGGTGCTCACTGCGCTGCGCTCCTTAAAAATCACACTACACGATGGCAAATTTTCAGCCAAGTCGATGTCAGCCAGCCCCTCACAGTGCCTCTATTAGTTACGCAATACTCAAGAAACCAGTCACCCTCGATCGCGAAAATGACGCTTTCCGTTGGTCCCAACTGAGTCCCTTTACTGCCTCGCTGCTAGACAAGCCAACGGCACGAGGGAAGATGATTGACAATACCATCAAGAACAGCAATGTTGCCAGCAAACGAGCCGCCATCACCAACGCTTTATTCGACAACATGAGTCTTGACCTTCATGATTTCAAGGCAGATGACTTTCTCCGTGCTCCCCAAGTAAATTAATACCAGAGCGGTAATCTAGCTATGCCAAATTCTTCGACATCAGCCCCGCCAACACCTGAAAGCCTAGTATTTGCAGCCTATCATCAGCCAAGGCTTGAGATTGGCGACTATGAGATCGAACTGCAACACGAATTCCATACAAAAGATACAAAAGATCAAAAAGATCCAAATCATATTCCTCTCCAAACCTTCACGGCAAAGCGGAAGTTTCGGGTCGAGGGGGAGCGCTTTCAACTCAAGCCTGATGATATCCAGGCCGTTTTCCCTCCAAAGGGCAGTCTAGGGGACCACAGCAACGTTCTCCCTCACATCATCTTAACCCATAGCACCCTGCCCTGGGAACGCCACCCTGACGGTAGCGACAATTTGCGTTCCTGGCTAATATTGCTAGTTTTTAGCGAAGCCGAAAAACCGGAGACAAAAACGATTACCTTAGGAGAGTTATCTAAGCAAGGCCCAAAGTTTCCAGCAATATCTCTACACGGTAATCGAAAACCTAGCGATCCTGTCAACGTCATTGACGTTAAGCGTCAGGTTCTAGAACCCCTATTGCCGACACTGGATGACTTAGAAATGTTAGCTCATGTCCGCCGTCTGGATTTTAGCGCAAAAGATAAACAAGGCATGAGCCCTAGTGACTTGCATGAGAGCGAGCGTGCCGTTATCATTGCCAATCGATTGCCAGAACCAGGGGCCACGACTACCGTTCATCTAGTTTCCGTCGAAGGGCGCTATAATAAAATTACCAAGAAATTCAACTTCGATAATGCTGGCGACGATGATGAAATTCGCCTCGTGAGCCTGACTAGCTGGCGCTTTGCCTGCATCAGCAGCGCTCAAACTTTTGCCAATATGGTCAAGGGACTTGAAAAGGATCATCGCTCTTTCCGCTTACCCAGGAATTCCAATAATGATGATGTAGAAAAATTCCTCATAGAAGGCTTTGTGCCCGTTCGCCACGCCCTGCGCCAGGGGGGCAAAACCCTCTCCTGGTATCGAGGACCTTTTGCCACTGGAACCGTTAAGGATAAACTGACAGTACCCGTCCATACCTCTGATGCACTGTTGCGTTATTACCAAGATGTGGGTATATTCGACGTCGGTTATGCATCAGCCTGGGAATTGGGGCGGCTAATGGCCTTACAAAGTCCAACATTCTCTGCTAATCTTTACGAATGGAAGCGCCTGCGAGACCAGCAAGATAAGTGCAGCCAACGGTCAGAACAAGGGGACCACCCCCTGGAAAAGCCTGATGTGAAAACGGATATGCCAGAATCAGTAAGAACCTGGCTAGAGCAGTTAAGCTATCTTGAAGGGGTGCCGTTCAAATATCTCGTCCCGGATGAACGGTTGTTGCCCAAGGAATCGATTCGTTTTTTCCAGGTCGATGGGAAATGGATCCGTTGCTTGCTGGATGGAGCCTACAGTATTGGGCGGATTACCGAGGATGACTTCGAGTACGATCGAAAGACACTGCTGTCTATTCCCTATACCCATGCCACCGGTATTCTAATTCGCTCCGATCTAGTCTCGGGTTATCCTGGTTTACTGATTGATGCCTACAGCGACGATGGGAACAGTCACTTAACAGAATTGAGGCGACAATACTTGTCCAAAAATATTTTATTGTGTATTTTTGAGGGCGATCTATACCGTCTTGATATTCACCAAAAGCCAGAGATGTTGCACTTTGCTCTTGAATTATCAGGCAATGAGTATCACAAGACATTACGAGAGATGCAGGGGATTTCGCCCGATCCAAACTCTATACAAGGTTACTTGTCAGACCAAAGAACCATTGACATTTCGACAGTCGCAGGTGACATACACGATGCATTTAATATGGGTGATAATGAATTAAATTCAGGGCACTTTGCCTTGGAAATGATCGAATCGGCTGAAAAAGTAAGCTTTTATCGAGGGGGAACGTGAGTTCGACGGACTGGACCTGACGGGGTGACAAGCTTGTCAAAAGCCCCTCCAGTAAGCTATCACACCATTACAGCATTAAATGGGAGCATCTCACTTTTACTGTGGGCATATTCACCAGTAACCCAGAAACCCGGTATGAGCAAAAAACCGGGTTTCTTAATTTTTGCATTGAGACGATCCCATCTATGTTAGCTGACCGAGATGCTTGAGTATTCTCAGGACGTTATACAAATCATTTTCCCGTTTTTTCAGCAGGTCAAAGGGATCGGAGGTGGTATACTGAGAAGGGTTGCCTTGAACTAATTTAAGGAAAAGGAAACTTCCGCCATTGGTAATCATGCCAAAAGCAGGTTTTTCCGGATGAGAGTTGGCTAGCATATAAGATAGGATTTGTGCAATACCTGCACCCAAAGAGTAAAATGCCCGTTTTGACTCGATCGCAGTCACCCACAACTGCTCCTTTAAGACTAAGACATCAATCTTCCTCTCAACAATCCTACCGTCATCCTCTCCCTCTAATGTTACCGTGGTTTCATGCTTGATTGGAAAGGGTGAGAGAAAAAAGTCAGCCAAAAATAGCAAGGGAGCAATTACTGCCATCCGGATGGTAATTGCTCAAGATCTTGGTGGTGAAGGAATATGGGTACTGCCGGTACTGCATAGTTACTCGGGCCATCGGACTGGAGTGAACAGCCCTTGTACTGCCTCGGAATGCCTAACAGGACAAGAGCAATTTTTGAGGAGCGAAAACTTCTCAAATGCTTACGGGGTGGGGGGTTTTGACCTCGAAGTGGTGAGTCGGCAGCCGAGCGCCCGAATATGCAGTTGAGATGCGCGACAGCTGATTTTTTTCAAAATCCCGCGCCCAGGGTTGACAAATTCGATAAATAAGTAGTAAGTTGGAAGACATGACTAAGAATTGGCTTGCTGACCTCGACCAAGACACAGAGAATCTCGACCCAAAAAGTCGGGAAGTTTTGCAGCGGTTACTCAATTACCTAGAAGACCTATACAGCCAAAACCTTGAATTGAAAGCTGACAATCAACGATTGAGAGATGAAATAGCCGCGCTCAAAGGGCACAAGGGAAAACCTGACATCAAACCTCAAGCCAAAGCTGATACTTCTAAAGCTGATACTTCTGCGGAGGCCAAACCAGAGCAGCCCAATAGTCGAGAGCGAAAAAAGAAAAAACCGAAAACCCCCCCCCAGGAACGTCGCCAACTTATTCATATTGACAGAGAAGAGGTTATCAAACTGGCTCGGAGTAACTTGCCGTCAGATATCACCCATAGAGGCTACCGAGAAGTAACAATTCAAAATATTATATTTAAAACAGACACGGTTATTTATCGACTAGAAAGACTCTATTCACCTAGTACGGAGAAATTTTACGAAGCCCAGTTGCCGCAAGGATTAAAAGGCAAATCTTACGGGAGTGAACTCGAAGCATTTGTTCTCACTTTGTATTATCAGTTACGAGTGCCAGAAGAAAAGATTCTTAAATTGTTGCCGTCTCAGGGAATAGTAATCTCGGCGGGAAAAATATCTAACTTAATAACTCGGCAATATTTAAGAGAATTTACTGAAGAACGAAATGCTATTTTAGAAGCGGGACTGGGCAGTACCAGTTATCACCAAATTGATGATACGGGGATGCGGGTTAATGGGAAAAATTGCTATGTATTCACACTCTGCAATCCTTACTATAGCAGTTTTTTTACCAGAGAGCGCAAAAACTCTGAAACAGTTCTCCAAATGTTAAACGAATTGCAGTTGGATCCAACTGAATTAGCAGTTGTTCAATCAGATGATTTAGTTGACAGTATTTTGCCTGACAAGAAGAAAAAGCAGCTCGGGGACTACATAGATATTTTGGTGGCTGATGACGCGGGACAATTTCACAACCAGACGAACCATCGTAGTTTATGCTGGATTCATGAAGGACGACACTACGAAAAGCTGACTCCTCTGGTTCCCTCTCATCAAAAAAGCCTGGCACAATTTCTCTCTTATTTTTGGATTTACTATTATCAACTCAAAGCCTATCAACAGCAAAGCACAGAAGAGCAGCGACAACAAAAACTGTTGCTTGAAACCGAATTTGACAAATTGTTTTCCCGTCAAACCGGATACAGTGCTTTAGATCATAGAATTGATTTAACAAAACAGAAGAAGCCTTATTTACTATTAGTTCTAGATTTTCCTGAAGTTCCTCTTGACAATAATGAGGCAGAGCGGACAGTCCGGGAGTATGTGATTAAGCGCAAAATCTCCAATGGAACCCGCACTCTACAGGGGACTCAGGCGTGGGAAGTGTTTTTGGCTCTGGTTGACACCTGCCGCAAAAACGGAGTGAATTTTTATTCGTACATTAAGGATCGAATTTCCAAATCTTTCAAGATGCCAGCGTTGTCCACGCTAATTCAACAGATGCAGCCGCCAAAACCAACATAAACATAAACCATTGACTCCAAGTCTCGCTTGTGTAGTTTCCACCTAAGCACCAAGGGTGTTACAGCTCCTTGTTATAAAGGACAGACTCATTAAGTGCGACATCAGCTCCTGTTTAAAAAGCTGCAGGAGCTACTCTCGTGTGGAAATCACTCCCCACCAACATATTGAGCAACTTCTCCGGATGGGGTGTTCCAGCAAGGGAGGGTGTCTGAGTAGGTTAAAGTAACCCGCTTTCACCTTGTCTAACATTTGCTTCGACCTGTCCGCGATCTCGGGTAAGTTGGTTTGCCATTCAGGGAAAAAATGCTCCTCCTCAACTTCCACAAGGTTAAATCTCGCTTCTAATTCATCAATGGGAATGACTGAGGCCGATATTTTGTTAACCACGAGCGCAAACAAGTACGGGACCGATCGCCAATAACTTGACGATTACTTCTAGTTTAGCATAATAGCCCGGGGAAATGCAAGTTTCATGAAAAGTGATCGAGAAGATATCTATAACTCATCTAAAGAGTCGTCAACCGGGTTTCTATTGTAAAATCATTGATTGCTAGTTAATATGTGGAGTAGAAACCTGGTTTCTGGCTTCTACTCGATATCCTAGGCTGACTATAATAGGTTAAAATGAGACTGTAGCTTTAATCGCAAGAGCAAGCAATGGTTAAGTCTATCGCCTCAACGGGCCTAAGCTGGGAGGAGTTCGTTGCTGAGTATGGAGATAACGAACGCTACGAACTCATTGATGGAGAACTGATTGATATGGAACCGACCGGTCCACACGAACAGGTAGCTGCGCTGATCGGTCGCAAGCTCAACGTCGAGATCGAGCGAGGCGACCTACCTTATTTTATCCCGTATCGCTGTTTAATTAGACCTTTAGGAATCGCTAGCGCTTTCAGACCAGATGTCGTTGTATTGGACTCGGAAGCACTTGTTTCCGAACCTCTTTGGAATCGCGAACCAGTGGTGACAATGGGGGGTGCTACGGCGAAACTTGTGGTGGAAGTGGTCAGCACGAATTGGCAAAATGATTATGCTCGCAAATATGAAGATTACGAAGCATTAGGGATTGCCGAATACTGGATTGTTGATTATTTAGGTCTTGGCGGGAAATACTACATTGGCAGTCCCAAGCAACCTGCCATTACGATTTGTAATTTAGTTGATGGCGAATATCAGAAGGTGATGTTGCGTAGTGGGAATTTCATCCAATCTTTGCTGTTTCCAGACTTGAAGCTATCTGCAGATAAATTATTTGCTTTTGGTGGGGTATAATTATTAAACATGAGCAGTTAAAAACCGACAAGGTTAGGAAACCCAACCCGATGGACACAGATATTGGTTGGGTTTCGTGCCTCAACCCCACCTACAAATGACAACTAGCAACGGAAAAAGATAATATGGCATACAGCGAATTTACGACGATCGCCAAAGCAAGAGAAACTTTTAACCTTACGGTTGAAGAAAAGATTCACCTGTTTACTGAGATAGAACCGATCGCGCCCAGTGACTACCTGAAAATTACTCTGGATGAGAATTTACCTCTCGCCAACGCTATTAACACGGAAAAGGCCCGATCGGAGTTAATTATTACTCCGGTTTTACTAGAGGTGAGACGGATATTAAACTTCCAAATAGGTTTTTTTTCGGGGACTGACTTTAATGTGGAAGCGCAAGTGGGCCTGAATGGATATTGCGATTATATCCTGACGGCATCCAGGAAAATGTATGAAATCAGAACCCCTGTTGTGACCTTAGTAGAAGCAAAGAATGAAAACATTAAAGGAGGACTGGGACAATGTATGGCGGAAATGGTAGCTGCTCAAATATTTAATCAACAGCATGATGAGGAAGTACCAGCTATATATGGTGCAGTCACAACGGGGACTAATTGGAAGTTTCTCAAATTGATCGCCGAAACGATCGCGATCGATCTGAGCGATTATTATATTAAAGAGGTGGACGATATTTTGGGGATTTTAGCAACACCTTTGCGGGAGGCGATCGATGGGCGATCGAACCGTGGCAGTCGGGTATAGGCGTGTACGGCATCAATAAAATATCGGGTAATTGCATCAATTAAGTGGCGCCTTGCCCCGAATCCCCCGATCGGATAGAATCAATGCTGAACCATAATTGAGGGGCATTCATGAGTCAAATTTCCGACATTCAGTCTCCCGGAGAACAACTGGGCGCTGTCAGACAAGTCAGACAATGGTTTTACTCGCTGTGGAAGTTCTCTCGCCCTCACACTATTATTGGCACGACTTTGAGTGTGGTGGCCCTGTACGCGATCGCGGTGGCCCAAGAACCCGACCTACCCCTTGGTTCCGGTGGGATACAGTTGTTGGGGACTCTGGTTGCTTGTTGGTGCGGCAATGTCTATATTGTGGGGCTAAATCAGCTGTGCGATGTGGAGATCGATAAAATCAATAAGCCTCATTTACCGGTGGCAGCAGGGGAGTTTTCCCGTCGGACGGCCCAGTCCATCGTCGCTATTACCGGTATAGGGGCCCTGCTGCTAGCGGCCCTGACCGGTCCTTGGCTGTTGGGGACGGTGGGCATTAGTTTGGCCATGGGCACTGCTTATTCTCTCCCGCCAGTGCGACTGAAGCGGTTTCCCTTTTGGGCCGGGTTCTGCATCTATACGGTCCGGGGTTTGGTGGTTAATTTAGGTTTGTTCTGGCACTTTAGCTGGACTCTGTCAGATGCAACCATCTCGGTGCCACCGGTGGTCTTGGCCCTGACCCTCTTTATTCTGGGGTTTACCTTCGCGATCGCCATTTTTAAGGATATCCCGGATATGGAAGGCGATCGGATCTATAATATTTCTACCTTCACCCTGCGGCTTGGTGCTAAAGTAGTATTCTATCTCGGACTAGGAGCGATCTCAGCCTGCTATCTGAGCGCGATCGTGGTAGGGTTGTTAGGGATAAAAGGGGTTAACTCCATCGGACTGGCAGTTTCTCACTTTTTGGCCTTGGGCTTGTTATGGTGGTGCAGCTTTGATGTAGACTTACAAGATAAAAAGGCGATCGCCAGCTTCTATCAGTTCATCTGGAAGTTGTTTTTCCTCGAATACCTGATTTTTCCAGCAGCTTGTCTGTTCAAATAAAATCTCCGGAAAAATCCGAAACTAAACCCTTGGCAGTTGAAGCTACGATAAGCGCCCGTTTGTAGAGCCGTTATGGTCATGAAGTAAATGGTACAGCAAGCAGATAACGATCGGTTAACAGAGGCGTTGAGTTACTACCAAGCAGGACGCCTGGATGAGGCCAGGGCTGTTTATTTGGCGATGCTACAACAGCAGCCTCCGCAGGTGGAAGCTATCCATATGCTGGGAATTATTGCTCATCAGACGGGGGCATACGATCTCGCGATCGCCTATTACCAACAGGCGATATCCATAAAACCAGATTACCCAGAAGCTTATAATAATATGGGCGCTAGCTTCTGGGAACAGGGCCAGCTAGAACGGGCGATCGCTGCCTACAAACAGGCTATCGCCGTGAAGCCTGATTATATTGACGCTTATAATAACCTGGCTTTGACCATGTTAAGGCAGGGAAAAATCTCAGAGGCGACCGAAGTTTACCAGCAAGTTGTCTTACTGAGGCCGGAGAGTGGAGAGGCCCGGAAAAAATTGGCAGATCTGCTGAAAGAGGGAAAGCGTTGGGATGAAGCGATCGGCCATTACCAACAGGCGATCGCCCTCAAGCCCGAAAACCCGGAATGGTACAATAGTCTGGGAGAAGTATACAGGGAAAAGGGGGAAATACCCGCAGCTTCCGAAGAATTTCAACAGGCGATCGGGCTGAAACCAGACTATTACGAGGCCCTGAATAATCTGGCATTCCTGTTTGTCAAGCAAAAGGAACTAGAAAGGGCGACGGAGTTATTTAAACAGATGGCGGCCCTGAGGCCGCAGATCCCGGAAACCTATAATAATTTAGGGGCGACGCTAAAGCAGTTAGATCGGGTAGAAGAGGCGATCGCTTGCTATGAAAAAGCTTTGGCTCTCAAACCTCAGTTTAGAGAAGTATATAATAATCTGGGGGCGGCCCGACAAGAATTAAATCAATTGCCAGAGGCGATCGCTAATTATCGCGCCGGCATCGCGATCGATCCAGAAGATGCCATGGCCCACAGTCGTCTGGGAATGTCCTTGTTGCTGACAGGAAATCTCCCCGAGGGATGGGTTGAATATGAATGGCGCTGGCAAACAGAAGATTTACTCTCCAGTAGGTTGAACAGTCCCAAACCAACATGGGATGGTAGGGAACTAGCAGGAAAAACCATTCTCCTATACTCGGAACAGGGATTTGGCGATACAATTCAGTTTATTCGCTACGTTCCCCTAGTTGCCAAGGGGGGCGGACAGGTTATTGTCCAAACCTATGGGGAACTGCAACGCTTATTTACTACAGTCCCGGGGATCGATCGGGTGATAATTAAGGGGGAACAGTTACCGGAATTTGATTGCCACGCCTCTTTAATGAGTCTCCCCCATATCCTCGGCACCACCAAAGAAACTATACCATCCCAAGTACCATATTTGTGGCCTCCCGGGGCAGGCGAGACGCCCGCCCTACGAACGGAGAAGGTGAGAGTGGGTATTGCTTGGACGGTTAATCCTAAAAGCGCTACTGCTTACAAACGGGCATGTCCCCTTTGCTACTTTCTGGAACTGCTTGAGGAGATACCGGAAATTACTTTCTATAGTTTGGAGGTGTCGGAGGAAGCAAAGCAGGAGATCGAGAAAACCCCCATAGAAGATTTAAGTCATCTGCTGAAAGACTTCGCCGATACTGCTGCTGTTATCTCACAATTGGATTTGGTCATTTCTGTAGATACGGCGGTGGCTCATTTGGCAGGGGCCTTGGGAAAATCAGTATGGATGCTGTTACCTTTTTCTCCCGACTGGCGTTGGATGCTGGATAGATCCGATAGTCCTTGGTATCCCACCATGCGGCTATTTCGTCAAGAACAGCCCAGAGATTGGCAAAGAGTATTTGTTGATGTTAAAATCGCTTTACGAGAACTTTTAAGTATGGCAAATAATAGTCAAAATTACGTGACAATTAATGAAAGTTTAGCAAAAGCCCATAGTTTATATCAAGGGGGAGACGGAGAAAAGGCGATCGCCCTCTGTCGGCAAGTGCTATCGGCCTACCCGGGACATGGGGAAACTACCTATTTGTTGGGAGTTTTCCTGCAAAATACCGGCAAAATAGCAGAGGCGATCGCCGTATACAGAGAGGCGATCGCCCGACAGCCCCAGGACATGCGCCTGCACAATAATTTGGGGGTAGCTTTGCGGTCCTTGGGCCAGGAACAGGAGGCGATCGCCTGCTACCAAAAGGCGATCGGCATTGACCCCAACTGTGCGGAAGCTTACCATAATTTGGCCATGATTATGGAAGTGCAGGACCGGAGAGAAGAGGCGATCGCCTATTATGAAAAAGCCATTGCCATTAAACCAGAAAAGGCGGAATTTTACAATCAACTGGGTCACTGCTATCAACAAGGGGGCGACCTGGCAGAGGCGGCGAGACAGTATCAAGAGGCTTTAAGGATAAAACCCGACTATCTGGAGGCAATTTGCAACCTGGGGGTGATGCTGCAAAAACAGGGTGACATATTAGAGGCGATCGCCCAATATCGCCAGGCCCTGGCAATTAAACCAGATTATCCAGAAGTATACAATAATATGGGTACGGCTTGGGAAAGTCAGGGGAAATTGCCAGAGGCGATCGCCTGCCACCAACAGGCGATCGCCCTGAAACCAGACTTTGCCGAAGCTTACAGCGACCTGGGTTTTGCCCTGCAAGGGCAAAAGCAATTCCAACAGGCGGCTGGCTATTATCGCCATGCTATTGCCTTACAGCCCGATGCAGCAATGGCCCACGTGCGTCTGGGAATGTGCTTGTTATTATTGCAGGATTTTCAGCAAGGATTTGCAGAATATGAATGGCGCTGGCAGACAAAATCACAGACCCCCGAAGAACGCTTGGGAAAACCCCTTTGGGATGGTTCGTCACTGGCAGGAAAAACCATTCTCTTACATACAGAACAGGGATGCGGGGATGCCATTCAGTTCGTCCGTTACGCGCCCTTAGTCGCCCAGCTGGGAGTTCAAGTAATTCTGGAAACCTATCGGGATCTTTGGCGTTTGTTTACTACGGTCCCTGGCGTTCAGCAAGTAGTAATTAAGGGCGAACCGTTGCCAGCATTTGACCTGCAAGCCCCCCTGATGAGTCTCCCCCGCATCCTGGGTACGACGGTAGAAACTATTCCCGATCGAATACCCTATTTACAGGCTGAAAATAATGTTTGTTGGGTAGAGGAACGAAACCCAACCAGCCCAGGAGGGATAAAAGTCGGTATTGTGTGGGCTGTTAATGCTCAAAGTCCTACAGCTAGTAAACGTTCTTGTCCAGTCTCCCAGTTTCTGGAACTGTCGCAGATACCAGAAATTTCTCTTTATAGTTTGCAAAAGGAACCGACAGATATCCCTGATGGGGCACCCATACAGGATTTAAGCACGCATTTGGGTGACTTCGCTGATACGGCGGCGGCGATCGCCCAACTAGACTTAGTTATATCTGTAGACACGGCAGTGGCCCATTTAGCAGGTGCTTTGGGAAAACCTGTCTGGGTGCTGCTACCATTTTCTCCTGACTGGCGTTGGTTGCTAGATCGATCGGACAGCCCCTGGTATCCGACAATGCGGCTATTTCGCCAAGCAAAACAGTCCGACTGGCAAAGCGTGTTTGCCCAGGTTAAGGCCGCATTAACAGACCGTAGGGCGGGCGTCTCGCCTGCCACGGTCTCGCCTGCCACGGTCTCGCCTGCCACGGAGGTCTCACCCGATTTTTCCGGAACGGTGTACCAACAACCAAAAACCCAGGTGATTTCCATCGATCGGGGTTTAGAGATAGCCCGCAACCACCATCAACAGGGAAATACTCAACAGGCGATCGACATCTGTCGGCAAATTCTCTCTAATTTTCCCGCACATGCCGATACTCTCTATTATCTGGGGTCATTCTTCCACACGACAGATAATTTAGATGAGGCGATCGCCCTCTACCAAAAGGCCATCGCTTGTGACTCAGATCGCATTGAAGCCCGGCTTAACTTAGGATTGGCTATTTGCAAGCAAGGAGACCCGGAAAAGGCGATCGCCATCTACCAGGAGGCTTTAAGCATCAAACCAGACCGGGCTGAGATTTACTATAACCTGGGTAATGCCCTCCAAGAACAAGAGAAATATGAAGAGGCGATCGCCCAATACCAGCAGGCGATCGCCCTGAAGCCGGACTATCCTAAAGCTTACAATAACTGGGGCAACTGCCTGAAAACAGTAGGCAGGTTGGATGAGGCGATCGCCCAATACCGGCAGGCGATCGCCCTGGACCCGAACTACGCCGGTGCCTATAATCGTCTGGGAAACACTTTCAAAAAGCAGGGTAAAATTGCCGATGCGATCGCCCAATACCACCTGGCCCTGGCCATAGAACCAAACTACGTAGAAGTTCACAATAATATGGCCCTCGTCTTGCAAACTGAAGGACGTTTAGATGAGGCGATCGGCCATTACAATAAATCCCTAGAGTTGAGACCCAATGATGCTAGCACCCATTTTGCCCGGGCCTTTACCTGGCTATTAAAAGGCGATCTGCCCTCTGGTTGGCATGAATATGAATGGCGTTGGGACGATGATATAGTAGCGCCCCGTCATTTTGCCGAACCTCTGTGGGATGGTTCCTACCTAGAAGGCGGTACTATTCTCATATACGCAGAACAAGGACTGGGTGATAATATTCAGTTTATCCGCTACGCCCTAGGGGTGAAAGAACGGGTCGGACAAGTAATTGTAGAATGTCCCGAATGTTTAGTGCGACTGTTTGCTAACGTCCCGGGAATCGATCGAGTGGTGAGTCAGGGTAAGCCATTACCAGAGTTTGACGTTCAGGTGCCTCTTTTGAGTTTACCCCGTATTTTGGGTACGACTCTAGAGAATATTCCCGCCCAAATACCTTATTTACGGGCCCTGGAAGATGAAAAGCTTAGAGGAAAGGATGCAGATGCAATTAAAGTGGGATTTGTCTGGGCCGGTACTGATTCCTATCTGCACGATCTGACTCGCTATCGTTCTTGTCCCCTGGATATTTTCCTGGAACTTTTGGATATCCCCAACCTGAGTTTATATAGTCTGCAAAAAGAACCTTCCTCCGAAGAGTTGAAAGCTTTACATGGTGAGACAAGCGGAGGACGGGCAGGCGAGACGCCCGCCCTCCGAATATTATCTTTGCACGAGCAATTACATGATTTTGCTGATACGGCAAAGGCGATCGCCCAACTGGATTTAGTTATTTCCGTAGACACGGCGGTGGCCCATTTAGCCGGGGCCATGGGCAAACCTGTCTGGGTACTGCTGCCTTTTGCACCGGACTGGCGCTGGATGCTAAATAGATCGGACAGTCCCTGGTATCCGACTATGCGTTTGTTCCGTCAAAGTCAACCGGGAGATTGGCCGTTCGCGCAAGTCAAATCTGCCTTACAATCCTTAGTGCAATTGTTAAGCGGAAATCTACCAGAAGATAGCGATCGCACTTTAATTAACGATGGACAATTAGCAATAGCTTTAGCACATCACCAGGAGGGACGCCTAGAAGCAGCGGAAAATATCTATCGGCAAATTATTGCTAACCAACCGGAAACAGCACCCGACCGCGCCCAAGCTTTGCATTTACTGGGGGTGATGGCCCACCAAAAAGGTCAGTCAGCTATTGCAGCAGATTCGATCAAGAAAGCGATCGCGTTAAATCCCAACCAGGGGGAATTTCACAGTAACCTGAGTGCAGTATATCACGGTTTGCAACAGCTGGACTTGGCGATCGCCCATGCCAGGCAGGCCACAAATCTGGCTCCCGAATTTGCCGAAGGTTACTTTAATCTGGGGGCGATCCTCAGGGACCGGGGAGACCCAGATGGGGCGATCGCCAATTATCGCACTGCCCTCAGACTGCAACCGGATAATATAGAAGCAGCAAGAAATCTGGCTGCTACTCTCAAAACACGGGGTAAACTGGATGAAGCGATCGGCAGTTACCAGCAGGTGGTGAGTCTGGGAACGAAAGACCCGGAAGATTATTTTAACCTGGGGGTGACATTGCAACAGCAGGGTCGCCATGAAGAGGCGATCGCCCAGTACCGAACGGCGATTGAATTAAGACCAGACTATGCCGACCCTCACCATAATATCGGCGTAGCATTGCAGCAGACCGGGAAACCAGAACAGGCCCTCGGCTACTACCAAGAGGCTCTAAGTATTAAACCAGAGTACGTAGATGCTTACAATAATATGGGTCATGCTTTCTACGAACTGCGGCGCACCGATGAGGCGATCGCGGCCTACGGCAAAACCCTGGAACTAGACCCGGAAAATGTGGAAGCCCATTTCGCCCGATCGCTAGCATTGCTTTACGCTAACAATTTTACGGCTGGATTTGCCGAATATCATTGGCGCTGGCATCTACCGGGTAAAGTTATGCCCGCTTTTCCGCGACCTCTGTGGAAAGGAGAGGATCTGACAGGACTGACCATTTTATTACATGCGGAACAGGGGTTGGGAGATACAATTCAATTTATTCGTTATGTTCCCCTGGTGGCCCAACGGCATCCCCGCGCGATCGTCTGTGCCTGCGGACCGTCCTTAGTGCGATTGTTTTCCTCCATTCCCGGTATTAGTAAGCTAATCTCTGTAGTCGATGGGTCTGTAGAATTTGACCTGCATGCCCCCTTGATGAGTCTCCCGGGCATCCTCGGTACCACTGTTTCCACAATACCTGGCCGAATACCTTACCTGCAAACAGTAGAAAACGTGACAGTCGATCTGCCCGGGACGGGGAACCTAAAGGTGGGAATTGTTTGGGCCGCAGGTGAATGGGGGGAAAACAGACTTCAGAGTCCTCAACGCCTCCGTTCTTGCGGATTAAACTATTTTCTGGAATTGCTGGACATACCGGGTATCGTATTCTATAGCTTGCAAAAAGGCGCCCGGGCAGTTGAGGCCACCGATATGCTCTCCTCTCCGCGTGCGCTGGGGGGCGCGCAGGCTCCGGGATGCGCTATTCACGACCTCAGTCCCCAGCTAAATGACTTCGCAGATACTGCTAGCGCGATCGCCCAATTGGACCTGGTCATTTCCGTAGATACTGCCGTTCCCCACTTAGCAGGCGCTTTAGGAAAACAAGTTTGGATGCTGCTACCTTTTGCCCCCGACTGGCGGTGGATGCAGTCGGGAGAATCTACTCCCTGGTATAGCACGATGCGACTCTTTCGTCAAGCATCTCCGGGAGATTGGCAGGGGGTTTTTGAAGAAGTTTGGGACAGTTTATTAGCATTGGTTAATCCCGAGGAAGGAGAAGCTGTGAAAAAGCGCAAAAAGCAACAAAAAGCTAAGAATAAAGGTTTCGGCACTCAAGTTAAGCCCCCAACCCCAACAGCGTTCCCAGGCGGTCCCCAGGGAACGAGAGGAGTAAATAACTCAGCATTACAGTTACTAGACCAAGGTTTCAAAGCACAGCAGAGTGGTAAGCTAGATGCAGCGATCGCCTGCTATAGTAAAGCAATTAGTATCGAACCAGAGTTTGCCGAAGCCCATCGCCGCCTGGGCATGGCCCTGAAAAAACAGGGCCAGTTTCCAGAGGCAACTCAGCATTATAAACGGGCTATTAATCTCAAACCCGACTTGTTTGAAGCTTATGTTAATCTGGGTGTGGTCCTCCGCAAGCAGGGTCTCTCTCAAGAGGCGATCGCTACCTACGAACGGGCTTTGCAAATTAACCCCAATGCTGCTAACGTTCATAATAATCTCGGGAATGTCTATCGGGACGTGGGTAGAGTTGATGACGCGGCCAGTTCCTATCAACGGGCTATCAGTATTCAACCCGACTACGTAGACCCGATCGTCAGTTTGGGCTCGATTTTCCAAGAACAGGATAACCTGGAAGATGCCATCGCTATGTACGACCGGGCGATCGCCATGGAACCAAATTCGGCCTCGGTCCGCAGTAACTTGGGCGTGGCACTCAAGGATGTGGGACGCTTAGATGAAGCGAAAACCCATCTGCAACAGGCGATCGCCTTGGACCCCAACTATGCTATAGCTTACAGTAACCTGGGTTTGGTGCTCGAAGAAATGGACCAACTGGACCCAGCAGAGGCCATGTCCCGTAAGGCGATCGCCCTGGACCCCAACTTCACCGACGCTTACCATAATTTGGCCATGACCCTGCACAGAAAAGGTCAGTTGCAAGCATCTATTGCTAGCTACGAACGGGCGATCGATTTAAACCCCCAGTTTGCCGAAGCCCACATGGGTTTAGCAATTACTTTGATGTTAGCTGGAGATTATCGACGGGGTTTTGCGGAGTACGAGTGGCGCTGGCAACTGAAACACATAAAGCGCCCGGAATTAACTCAACCTGACTGGCAGGGAGAGTCCCTGGATGGCAAAACAATTTTACTTTATACCGAACAGGGATTTGGCGATACAATTAATTTCATTCGTTACGTTCCCTTGGTCCGGGCCCGGGGTGCAAACGTAAACGTCAAAGTAATAGTCAGCTGTAAGCCCGCAGTCTATCGTCTGTTGCAGACAGTAGATGGCATTGACCAAGTGGTCATCAAGGGCGAAGAGTTGCCCCAGTTTGATGTCAAAGCTGCTTTGCTGAGTTTGCCCCGCATCCTGGAGACTACTTGGGAAACTATTCCTTCTACTGTGCCTTACGTAAAAGCTGTCCAGCAATTACCCATTCCCAATCCCCAATGCCCAATTAAGGTAGGAATAGTCTGGGCCGGGAATCCTTCTAATAAAAATGACCGCCGCCGTTCTACCAGTCTGTCCTATTTTCAGCAACTGTTTGAAATTCCGGGGATCGCTTTCTACAGTCTCCAAAAGGGCAGCAGGACCGCAGATATTACTCCCGATATTGGCAATTTGGTGAATCTCGACCCCCTCTTGAAGGATTTTGCCGATACCGCAGCAATTGTTCAGCAACTTGACTTAGTGATTACTGTAGATACGGCAGTGGCGCACCTGGCCGGGGCCCTCGGTAAACCTGTATGGGTGCTGCTGTGCCATTGTCCTGATTGGCGCTGGCGATTGACATATAAAAATTCTCCTTGGTATCCAACTATGCGCCTGTTCCGCCAACAGCAACCTGATGATTGGTCGGAACTTTTTGCCCGAGTTAAATCAGCTTTATTGTCCCGGGCAGGCGAGACGCCTGCCCCACGGGACCGGGCAGGCGAGACGCCTGCCCTACGGTCCGATGAGATTACATCTCTTTTACAAGCAGGGGTGCAGCATCAACAAGGGGGACGCTTGGAAGCCGCACGCAGTATCTATCAGCAAATTCTTCAGGCCCAACCTCATAATGTGGATGCACGCCAGCTTCTGGGGGTTATTGCTTATCAAATGGATAATGCCGAAGAGGCGATCGCCCATTATCGTCAGGCCCTGGCATTGAATCCAGATTATCCCCAAGTTCAGAATAACTTGGGTGCGGCCCTCTGGAAGCTGGAACGGGCTGCTGAAGCTATACCTTACTATCAAAAGGCGATCGCCCTAAAACCGGATTACATTGATGCTTACAATAATCTGGGTCAGGCCCTGATGCGGGAAGACCGCACGGATGAGGCGATCGGCGCATATCAGCAGTTGCTATCTCTCAAACCAGACCATGCTGAAGCCCATATTAATCTGGGTTTGGCATGGCGAGAACGGGGTAATTTAAACCAGGCGATCGGCCATTATCAGCAGGCCCTGGCCCGCCAACCCCAAAACCCCGAGGCCCACCTCTATCTGGCGATCGCCCTCTTATTAAAGGGAGATTTTCGGCGAGGTTTTGTAGAATATGAATGGCGCTGGCATCAAAAAGGTTTTTCCCTAGGACATTACCTGCATAATGTTTGGGATGGTGGCCCCCTGGAGGGGAAAACTATCTTGCTGCGAGGGGAACAGGGTTTTGGCGATGCTATCCAATTTATCCGCTATTTGCCCATAGTCCGGGCCCGCAAACCCGGTCGCATCGTTGTCGAATGTCAGCAACCTCTGATGCGTCTCTTTCAAACCCTAGAAGGGATCGATCAATTGGTAGTTAAAGGGGAACCCTTGCCCCCACTGGATCTGCAAGCGCCTTTGATGAGTTTACCTCGCATTCTGGGGGCAGGCGAGGACGCCCGCCCCTACGCGGAAACGACAATTCCTAACCAAATTCCCTATTTGCAAGCTCCTCGGACAGGCGAGACGCCTGTCCTACGTGGGAATACGCGGATAAAGGTGGGTATCGTTTGGGCGGGTAGTACCATGAATAAGACCGATTACTATCGTTCCATCAGCTTATCCCATTTTCTGCCTCTCCTACAGATGGATGATGTTTCTTTCTACAGCCTCCAAAAGGGCGATCGGACCGCAGATATTACCTCGGATATTCCCAATTTGGTCAACCTGGACCCACAGATACATGATTTTGCTGATACCGCTGGGATTATCGAGCAACTCGATTTAGTAATTACAGTAGATACGGCAGTTGCTCATTTAACAGGTGCTCTCGGAAAACCTGTATGGGTGCTGCTTGCTTTTGCTCCCGACTGGCGCTGGATGTTAGAACGCCCAGATTCTCCCTGGTATCCTACCATGCGCCTGTTCCGCCAGCAAAAACGAGGCGATTGGTCCTTTGTATTGGCTGCTGTAAAACAGGCATTGCAGGAGATTGTTGCGAAAAAAAAAACGATGAATTAATTGATCGGGAAGAAAGCGCTTTAGCGCTTACTACGAACAATCTATTGCGAGTTGCGAGGAGTTATCACAGGGCGGACAGACTGACTGAGGCCGAACCCTTCTACCGTCAAGTTCTCCAACGGGAACCAAACAATGCTAAAGCTTTGCTGCAACTTGCTTCCCTCACTCACGCTCTCGATCGCATCCCGGAAACTATCGCCCTTTATCAACAATACCTGGCCCTGGTACCAGATAATGCTATTGCTCGCAATAATTTAGCTGTCGCTTTTGTCGCCCAGGATAATCCCGATCGGGCCATCTATCATTACCAACAGGCGATCGCCGTTAATCCCCAGTGCCCTGAAGTCTATTATAATCTCGGTGTGGTCTGGGCACAGCAGCGCCAGTTTGCCCAGGCCCAGCAGCAATACGAACGGGCGATCGCTATCAAACCCGACTATCTCGATGCCTATAATAACCTGGCGGGGGTGCTGCTAGAACAGGAGAAACCTACAGAGGCGATCGGGCAATACCATAAAATGCTAGCATTGGAACCGAATCATATCAGCGCCCACCGCAACCTCGGCATCGCCCTGCTGCAAGTTGGGGACTTAAAAAAAGGTTTTGCCGAATACGAGTGGCGTTGGCAAAGCCCTGATTTTGCTAAGAACAAATCATTACATAATTTTCCTCAACCCCGCTGGAATGGCGAGGACTTGCAAGGACGAACCATTGCGATCTATACCGAACAAGGATTTGGCGATGCGATACAATTTATTCGCTACATACCCTTGGTAAAAGCACGGGGCGCCCGGGTAATCTTTGAATGCGAACCTGCTTTGATGCGCTTGTTTACTACTGTCGAGGGTATTGACCAACTGGTTGAATGGGGCGCCCAGTTGCCAGCATTTGACGTCCATACCTCCTTGATGAGTTTACCCCATCTTCTGGGGGCAGGCGAGACGCCCGCCCCTACGGAAACAATTCCTGCCCAAGTACCTTATCTTTGGAAGCCACAGTATCCGTACCCTCAAGGGTACGGCTACACAAACAAAGCCCGCCTGCGCGGGCTAGAAAGTTCCCAGTCCGCGCAGGCGGACTTCGTTCCGGTAGCCCCAGGGTTTACCCTGGGGGCGGCCCCCGGCCAAGGGGATCTTCCTATAAAGGTGGGCATTGTCTGGGGTTGCAAACCCACTCACGGTACGGCCTATAAACGTTCCTGTTCTCTAGAAGAGTTTTTGCCCCTTTTTGATTTTCCCGGTGTTGCTTTCTATAGTCTCCAAAAAGGTCCGCAAGTACAAGAAATTTCCCAATTTTCGGATAAAATTATCTCCCTGGATCCCCTGCTGCATGATTTCGCTGATACTGCTGCTATTATCGCCCAACTCGACTTAGTCATTAGCATCGATACTGCTGTGGCCCATTTAGCAGGCGCCATGGGCAAACCTGTTTGGGTACTCTTACCTTTTGCCCCGGACTGGCGTTGGATGTTGAAACGCACTGACTCTCCTTGGTATCCTACCATGCGCTTGTTCCGTCAATCTCAATTAGGCAATTGGTCGGAGGTGTTTGTTGCTGTCAAAATAGCCCTACAGTCATTCCTGCAACTGGCCGCCGATCGACTCTACAATCAAGGTAATGCTTTGCGCAAACAAGGTCACCACGAACAGGCGATCGCCCTTTACCAGCAGTCCGGAACCATGCAACCAAACAATGCTAATGTCTGCAATAATCTAGCCATAAGCATGCAGAATTTGCAAAGATTCTCAGAGGCGATCGCCTACTACCAGCGGGCCAGCGAACTTGACCCCAATAACGCTAATTTTTACTATAATCTGGGCACGGCCATGCTGGCAGCGGGCCGGGACTTACAGGAGGTAATTGTCTATTACCAAAAAGCCACCGCGATCACACCCCATCAGGCCGCTTATAAAAATATGGGCAAGGCATGGCGGGAACTGGGACGCATCGAAGAGGCGATCGCCTCCTACCGCCAGGCCCTAATTATGGAACCAGAAGACGCGGCAACTCACTACGGTCTCTCTTTTGCCCTGATGCTGTCTGGAGACCTGCAAAATGGTTTTGCCGAATATGAGTGGCGCTGGCAAATGCCTGAATTCACTACCAGGTACAAGAAATTTTTCTCTCGCTACCTTTGGGACGGTTCCGACTTGCAGGGACGCCGCATCTTAGTTTTTGCCGAACAGGGTTTTGGCGATGCCATTCAGTTTATTCGCTATATCCCCTATCTGAAGGCGAAAGGCCCACGGGTGATTGTTGAATGTCGAACAGAATTGCTACGATTATTCTCTACTGTCTCCGGGGTCGATGAACTCATTCCCGCTGAAAGTAAAATACCAGATTTTGACGCGATCGCCCCCTTAATGAGTTTACCCCATCTTCTGGGGGCAGGCGAGGACGCCCGCCCCTACGGGGAAACGACAATTCCGGCCCAAGTCCCCTATTTGTATGCCTCGGAAGCGTCGGAAGCACTGAAGTGCTTACTACGAACGGATCTTTCCATGAAGGTGGGTATTGTCTGGAGTTGCAATCAAGATCATCCCAGTTTCAGCAGGCGTTCGAGTTCTATTACTGATTTTTTGCCCCTGCTAGAACTTGAGAACATTACTTTCTACAGTCTTCAAAAAGGCCCCCAGGTAAAAGACCTCGAACAACTTCAAGGTCGGGTTATTTCTCTCGATCCTCTGCTGCATGATTTCGCCGATACCGCAGGTGCGATCGCTCAACTAGACTTAGTCATCAGCATCGATACATCTGTGGCCCATTTAGCGGGGGCTTTAGGCAAACCTGTTTGGATACTGTTATCCTTTGCCCCGGACTGGCGCTGGATGCTCGATCGTCAAGATTCTCCTTGGTATCCTACCATGCGCTTGTTCCGACAGCAAACTCCTGGAGACTGGTCAGACGTTTTTGCCGCTGTTAAAGATGCCCTACAATCATGCGATCGCAACCACAAACCATGACTGAAGTGATATAATAATACCAATCTCGTGCTACTGCCACTGGTAGCCTCAGCCCTGGGCTCCCAGAACGGACCCAGGTAATTGTGAACCTATAAACAAAGGAGATGTTTGTGATGGCCAAGCAAACATTCATTAGTCCCACAATCGATTATGCCTTCAAAAAAATATTTGGCTCGGACAGAAGTGAAGATATTCTGATTAGTTTTCTGAATGCTATCATCTATAATGGCAAAAACGTCATTTCTGCCTTAACCATTGTCAATCCTTACAAGCAAGGTCATGTAGAAACATTAAAGGACAGTTACTTGGATGTGAGGGCGGTACTACAGAATGGGGAAATCGTCCTGATCGAAATGCAATTAGCACGGGTAGCGGCCTTTGGTAAGCGAGTGGCTTACAATCTCTGTAAGTCCTATGCAAACCAGTTGGAATCAGGGGAAGATTACCTGAAAATCTCGCCAGTAATTGCCGTGACAATAACAAACTTTGTTCTGTTCCATAAACAGGAGCAAGTGATTCATCATTTGGTCTTCAAAGAAGCCCAGGGTAATTATGAGTATCCGGAGCGAGAACTACAGCTATTTTTTGTGGAATTGCCCAAATTCAAAAAAGAGTTGAAAGACTTGACCACCTTAGCCGAGAAATGGATTTATTTCATTAAGCTGGCAAATGAGTTACAGGAAATCCCGCCGACATTGGGAGAGATTGCGGAAATAGACAAAGCCTTGAAGATAGCCAAACTAGCCAATATGGAACCGGACGAAGCAGATGAAGTAATTCGGCGCTCAATTTATTTGCAAGATGAGATAGGACGGATGAGATATGCCAGTGAAGAAGCCTGGGAACAAGGGATTGAACAAGGGATTGAACGAGGGCGCATTACTGAAGCACGCGCTTTGGCATTGCGCCTGCTCAAAAAGAAATTTGGTGAAATGACAGCGGAAATCAACAGCAAAATTGAAAGTTTGTCGCTGTCAAATTTGGAAGGGTTAACAGAGGATATTTTTGAGATTACAAGTCAGTCAGATTTGTTGAATTGGTTGTCGGAGGTAGACTCACATCAGGATGGATAGAGGTAAAGGATCGTCGCGCTTCTGGGCGGTGATGGCTACGGTACGGCAGGCCACGCCTGTGGAGTCAGAGGAGTGGCAGACGATGGCCAGCGACACTGCTTGACTTTCGCGAACTGGCATTGTAAGCTAGACCTATACCCAGATCCAATGAGAAGCCCATTATGCCATGAAAATTCTGCACGGCACCTGGATACCCCAAGGGGAACGTGACTTTATCCAAACTGGTGGTTTTTATCTGTGGGTGGAAACCTCGGATCTCCCCCAAAAAGCCGTAAAAGACAGCCAGTGTCCCCGGAGAGCTTTCGGTGTCCCCCGGGATCGCCTCATGCACTACCCGGGGGACACCGAACTCGCACTACTCCGGGGACACCGTCCGCAAATCGCCATCCGGGACAGTTAACAGGAAATGAGTTTTCCGCTTTCCTGGTCGTGGCGTTGGGAATTGCCAAATCCCCCGACCTTAGCGAGCAGATTTCTCCTAAATATTTTATTCTGCCCAGCAGTGACGGGGCACCCCTACCTTCTGTAGAATTGCTTCGCTATCTGGAAGCGGAACCGGAAGAACCTTCCCAATGGCAAGCTTGGGAAATTGACTGCTATCAAGTTAAATCAGTTATTAAAATCTGTAGCGATTTGCATTTTCTGGCCCTCTATAACTCTTCTGAAATCGGGTTGGGTGCCGATCTTCTCTTCTGGTATCACTATACCCAGTCCTTCAAGCAAGTTATCCTCAAGGACCAATATATCCCGGCCTTTAAGTATCGGAGTTGCCAGCAACCAAGGGCAAGGGTAAAAAGAAAACCCCCGCTTGGGAAATCTATACTGGTTGGGAAATTATTTCCGAACAGTACGAGTCCCAGATCGCAGCATATGTCAATTATATGCCCTGGGCCTGCGTTGCGGGCAAGACTAGCCCAGACGAACTGAAATTTTACGATCGCGCCACCTTACTGCGTCATTTTTCCGAATGCTTGTTGCAGAATATCGTTGTCAATACTCCCTGGACGGCGGCCTGGACCAAGAAAATTAGCAGTTCTCAATTACTCTCGCGATCTATTCATTGCCCAGTCAGCCCACAGCATAGTCCCGAGGTGCTGGCAGAATATCAACAATGGCAAGGTTGGAAGGAAAAGCTGATTGGGAACAGCGCCAGCGCTTTTCATCTCGGTTTTCAGCTAGAGTCTCCCCCCGACGAAGAGGTTGATGATTGGCAGATTAAATTTCTGGCTTCCTTAAAAAAAGATCCCTCCCTGAAACTGGAATTGGTGGATTATTGGCAACTGCCACCGGCAGCTCAAAAGGCCATGCAAAAGCAATTTGGTCGAGATTTTGAGAAAGATCTGCTGTTAAATTTGGGCTATGCGGCCCGCATGTATCCCCAAATCTGGAAGGGATTGGAAACCGATCGGCCCGTGGGTTTTCTTTTAACTCTAACCGAAGCTTTTGCTTTTCTCAAGGAAACGGCCTGGGTTTTGGAAGATGCTGGTTATAAGGTCATGGTTCCCTCCTGGTGGACGCCGGCGGGCCGCCAGCGGGCCAAAATTCGCCTCAGGGCTTCTGCTTCTAAACGCGCTGCACCCTCCTCCACGGCGGGGAAAGGCTATTTTAATTTGCAGGCGATCGTCCAATATGAATCAGAACTGGCCATCGGGGGCCAAGCAGTTAGCCCCGAAGAATGGCAGCAGTTAGTTAATGCCAAAACTCCCTTAGTCAAATTCCGGGGTCAGTGGATGGAGTTAGACCAAAATCAAATGCAGCAAATGCTGGATTTTTGGGCTACTCACGGTGAAAAACAGCCGGAAATGACTCTGTTAGATTTGTGGAAAAAAATGGCAGAAGGTACGGAAGAATGGGAACTAGAACCGGACGCCGCCTTAGGGGACATGATGGCCGGATTACACGACCCCAGCAAGCTGGAACCAATTGCCAATCCGGCACGGTTGCAAGGTACTCTCCGAGAATATCAGAAACGGGGTGTTTCCTGGATTCAATATCTCGAACGGTTGGGATTAAATGGTTGTCTGGCAGATGACATGGGGTTGGGTAAGTCCTTGCAGGTAATTGCCCGCTTGGTCACCGAACGGGATCCGGAAAATACTGGCGATCGCCCATTACCAACTCTGTTAATTGCCCCCACTTCGGTAGTCGGCAATTGGCAAAAGGAAATCGAAAAGTTTGCCCCTCACTTGCAAAGTATGATTCATCATGGTAGCAGTCGCATCCAGAATGAGAAAGAATTCCAGGAAGCTATCTTAAAGCAGGATATCGCCATCACTTCCTTTACCCTGGCCCGCAAAGATGCTAAACTATTACAAGCCGTCTCTTGGCAGCGGATCGTCTTGGATGAAGCCCAAAATATCAAAAATCCCAAAGCGGCCCAAACTAAGGCCATTTTGAAGCTTTCCGCCCGCCATCGTCTGGCTTTAACGGGGACGCCAGTGGAAAATCGCTTATTAGATTTGTGGTCGATTTTTAATTTTCTCAATCCCGGTTATTTAGGCAAGGAGGCCCAATTTAGAAGGAGTTTTGAACTGCCCATTCAAAAGGAAAATAATAAAATACAGGCTGGGGTATTGAAGAAGTTGGTCGAACCCTTTATCCTCCGGCGGGTGAAGACGGACAAGCAGATTATTAAAGATTTGCCCGATAAGGTCGAACACAAGCAATATTGTAATTTGACTCGGGAACAAGCTTCTTTATATGAAGCAGTTGTCAAGGATGTGGAGGAACAGTTGCAAGAGGTCGAGGGTATTCAGCGCAAGGGTTTGATTTTATCTACTCTGATGAAGTTGAAGCAAATTTGCAATCATCCCCGCCAGTTCCTTCAAGATGGCAGCGAATTCTCTCCCGATCGATCGCACAAGTTTGCCCGCCTGGGGGAAATGACGGAAGAGGTCATCTCGGAAGGGGAAAGCTTGTTAATCTTCACCCAGTTTACGGAAATTGGCGAGGCCCTGCAAAAATACTTGAAGCTGACCATGCATTACAATACCTATTACCTCCATGGGGGCACCAGTCGGCCCAAACGGGAACAAATGATTGAAGAGTTTCAAGACCCGGAAACTGACCCCACAGCTTTTATCCTCTCCTTAAAAGCAGGGGGGGTGGGCATTACCCTCACTAAGGCCAATCATGTTTTCCATTTTGACCGCTGGTGGAATCCCGCTGTCGAAGACCAAGCGACCGATCGGGCCTTCAGAATTGGTCAAGAAAAAAACGTGTTCGTCCATAAATTTGTTACCCTAGGTACTTTGGAGGAACGCATCGACCAGATGATCGAAGATAAGAAAAAGGTCGCTAGCGCCATCGTCGGTTCTGATGAATCTTGGTTGACGGAATTCGATAATGAAAGCTTTAAGCAGTTAATTGCCTTAAATCGTCAAGCTATTGTCTAGTATTCATCCATATTTATCTCATGGCCCGCCGGAAGTTTAAGCCCGTCGGGGGTTTAAGCCCGTATTTTGTTTTAATAAATAGTTTATATATTTTTTACCAATTAGCAATTAGCAATTAGCAATTTACAATTCGCAAAAGGAGAAATCTCAGAATGGCAAAACAACAATTTAGCAAAACTTGGTGGGGAAAGCGATTCATTGCGGCCCTAGAAAGGTTTTCTGACTCTGCTAGACTGGGGCGAGGCCGCAGTTATGCCCGCAATGGCAAGGTCAAAGAATTCCAGATTGTTGATGGCATAATTAAGGCCCGGGTGAGGGGATCGATTAATCGTCATTTGGGGGTTTACAAGGAACATTTATATAAGACAAAGATTGAAATTAAAAAGATTTCCTCTGCCGATTGGTCTAAGGCCATCTCCTACCTGGGGTCGAAAGCTAGCTTGGTCTCTAAACTGTTGATGAATGAGGTGCCCGACAATATTGATGATGCTTTTGGTCACCTGAATTTGCATTTATTACCTTACCGCAGCGATGAATTTCATACCAGTTGTTCCTGTCCGGACTTATCAAACCCCTGTAAACATATTGCTGGGGTTTATTACTTAGTGGCCTCGGAGTTGGACCGAGACCCCTTTTTACTCTTTGAACTGCGGGGCCTTGAAAGGTCAAGGTTGCAAGCAGAACTGGCCCAAACTCCTCTGGGAAAGGTTCTCTCTGAGGCGATCGCTACCCCGGAAAGCCCGATCGAACCCCTTGAGTCTTACTATACCACGCCAGAAAAGCTAGAGTTACCAGATGTAAGGCGTCCCAAAGATTTTTGGCACGGGGCCAAGCGCTTACCTCAACAGATGGAAACAGCTTCGGTAGCTAGCATTCCCGCGATCGCGGTTAAAAAAGCTGGAGATTTCCCCCCTTTTTGGCGCCAGGATAATTCTTTCATTGAAGTGATGGAGGAATTGTATCGGCGCGTTCGCACCAAAAATAAAGGCGCTGGCCTTGCTTGATTTTGGGGGCGATCGCGTTGCCCGACGGAGGGCTAGACCGGCGCCCCGGCGACATTAGCAGCAGTTGCCGGTCTAATGCCCCCCTGTTGAAATCGCCAGTGCCAAGGCTCCATAGCGGTTAATTATTAAAATTTTGTAAGGTCTTGTTAAACTTGGTGCTTTCTGGAGGAATAATGGGTTATGGTTATGGAGTTAGATACAATGTCAGGAGAAGGGAAAACAGGATGGCAAAGCGCGGCAAAAGGAAAAAAATCAAAGTTGACAGGAGACCGAAGCAAGTTGAAAAAACTCCTAGAGGATATTCTCAATTAATTGCCCAAGCAGCAGTCCATTACCAAAGAGGACAAGTAAGGGAAGCCGAACAGATATACTTGATGATTCTCCAGCAGCACCCCAATGAAGCAGAGGTACTGCACATCCTAGGGTGGTTCGCATATTCTCAGGGCCAGTACGAACGGGCGATTCAATTATACCAACAGTCCCTAGCCTACAACTCGAAGGCCAATCCTGAATTGCATAATAATAGCGGACGCCAGCGTACCTGTTCCTTGAGAGACTTTATCCCCCTGCTAGAACTTCCCGATATTACTTTCTTTAGTCTCCAAAAGGGTTCCCAAGTTCTTGAACTTTCCCAATCAACATATAAGATTGTTAATCTGGATAGATTTATAAATGATTTTGCCGATACCGCGGCAGTTATCCAAGCATTGGATTTGGTGATTACTGTCGATACGGCAGTGGGCCATCTGGCAGGGGCCCTAGGTAAACCGGTTTGGACTCTCTTGCCCTTTGTCCCTGACTGGCGCTGGATGTTGCATCGCCCCGATAGTCCGTGGTATCCTACTATGCAACTGTTCCGCCAACAGCAACCGGGAAACTGGTCGGAGGTATTCTTGGCAGTCCAAAGGGCGCTACAGTCATTTATTCCGAACAGGGAATGGGTGACGCCATTCAGTTCATTCGCTACGTAAGTGCAGTGCAAGAACGCCGGGGCAGTGGCCCACCTAGCAGGGGCCATGGCCAAACCAGTCTGGTTGCTGTTACCCTTTATCCCCAACTGGCGGTGGATGTTGGACAGAGAAGACACTCCCTGGTATCCTACCATGAGGCTGTTCCGTCAGCAGCAACTTGGTGATTGGCAATCTGTGTTCGCTAAAGTAGCATCGGCCCTAAACACAAAAGCACGGACAACGGATAGTATGGTCAAGGAAAGGTCAGAAACAGATAAAATCAAAGGACTAGCAATTGGCTGGCCGGTGGGGAGTACCATCGGTTGGGGCGTGTATGGTTTGAACTTAGCCCTGCAATTACGACAAAAACCGGGATTTGACGTCCTATTGTTAAGTACCCCAGCAATGTCTAATCTGGTAAATCCCCTGCATCAGGTGTTATTGCGTCCTCTAATGGCCAAGCAGCAGCAAATTCAGACAGCGATCGACCAAAACCCAGGTAAGCAAATTGGTTTCAATGTCCCAGTATTGCAGGCCCTGGGAAATAACTTTTTTAGCACTGGGAAAATGAATCTGGTAGGGAAACAGACAGTGGGGATGATCTTCTTTGAGAATACCCAGTTAACCCCAGATGCGATCGCCAGGGCGAAAAGCTACGATCTGATAGTAGCAGGTTCGACCTGGAACGCGGAAGTCCTGAAAAGCAATGGACTAAACCATGTAGCAGCGATCTTCCAAGGCATAGACCCGACCATATTCCATCCCGCACCCAAATCAAACCTATTTGCCGATCGATTTGTCATCTTCTCGGGGGGCAAGCTAGAATATCGGAAAGGTCAGGATATCGCGTTCGCGGCCTTCAAGCGGTTCCAACAAAGGCACCCCGAGGCATTGCTGATGACAGCATGGCACAACTTATGGCCCCAGTTGATGGCCGGATTAGAACAGACCGGAAATGTGGTAGGATTACCCCAGGTAACCCAGGATAAGCACTTGCGAATTACCGAATGGTTAGTAGCAAATGGCATTCCCGGTGAGGCTGTAATAGATATCGGACCCATTCCCAATTATCTGGTAGGACAGATTATCCGGGAAGCAGATGTGGCCGTATTTACCAACAGGTGTGAAGGAGGAACAAATCTGGCAGTAATGGAATGTCTGGCCTGTGGCATTCCGACAATCATATCGGCAAACACCGGTCATATAGATATAATAGGCGACTCCCATTGTTATCCTCTCAGAAAGCAGGATGCAGTGCAACCCACAGCCATATTCCCGGGAGTAGAAGGTTGGGGAGAGTCTGACGTTGAGGAAGTGGTAGAAAATTTAGAAAAAGTATATAAGGATCGGGAAGCAGCAAAAAAACGGGGTCAAGCAGCAGTAGAATTCATGCAAGACTTGACCTGGGAAAAACAAGTCGATCTCCTGCTAAAGGCAATTGCAGATGTAGTATGGCTGCGCGAAAAAGAGAATAGGGGGATGGAAAAAATCGACCTTGATCTAAAATATCCCCCCAGTGAAAAAGCAGAAGAGGTAAAAACAATGGTAAGTTCATTTTCAGTGATAATCCCGGCATATAATTGCCAAAAAGTAGTCAGCAAGACGATCGAGAGTATAATAGAGAGCATAGATTACTTTTATGCTAACTGCGATCGCCCAGAGGAAGTCAAATCAGAAATAGTTGTCGTGAATGACTGTTCGACGGATAACACGTTATATATCCTGAGTCAGTTTGTCGGGAAAAAATATCCTTTTAAGATCGTAAATCATCCCCAATGTAGAGGTGCGGGAGCAACCAGAAATACAGGAGTGAAAAATTCTCAAGGAGAACTATTGTTTTTCTGTGATGGGGACGATCTCTATTTGCCAGAACATATATATCTGTGCTTTATGATTTTAAATGATGACCCAGATTCGTCAAATGCCGACGGAAGTTTCGCCCTAGGCGATCGAACAATTAAATTATCGCAAAACAGACTTGATGGGATCAGGACAGGAGTCAAAATTAAAGATCGAATCGATCCGAATTTTAAACTGAGGATCGAGAACTCATTAACACTCAACTTATGCTTGAGAAGAGAATGTCATGAATTCATCGAGGGATATCCAGAAGATTTAGTCTATAAGCAAATCGGAGGACGTGAAGATTGCGCCTATCATGAGTATTTATCGAGATTCTTTAAGATAGGGAAAATTTCCATAGAGACAGTGGAATACATTAGATATCCGGGAAACAGCTTAGACAGACAAATTGTGCGGGCTGAGACTGGTGAAGGGATGCCAGAAGAGGAAAGGAAATTACATGTTTTAGCGAGTCAAATAGAAGAGACAAAGCTCGCTTATTTAATCGATAAATAATCGAGGGTCGGGGAAAGAAAATGGAAAATAAAATTTTCCCAACGCGGAAAAAATGAGAATCGAGGTGCAGGATCTAGAAGTATTATTTCTGCACCCGCCGACAATAGGAGATGCGAGCTTGAATGTTTTTTATGGCAAAGATTATCCCATCATCCATTTGCCTAATTACTAACCAACAACTATTGTCGATGTAGGAGCTAACGTAGGGGCTACGGCCCTATATTTCTGCAACGCCTATCCCCAGAGCAAAATCTACTGCTATGAACCATCACCAGAGAACTTTACCTACTTGAAAGAAAATACGAAAAACTTCGATCGGATCCAGGTTTTTCCCTATGGCCTGTTCGATCAAGACAAAAAAGAAGTAACATTGTACAAAGGAGCAGATAATCTGGCCACAGTGATGGCCAGTCAGTCAGCAAGTAACATGACAGAATCAATTCAGTTAGTGCAGACTGCCAAAGAAATGCAGCGCCTGAATTTGCAGAATATCTCAATCCTGAAAATCAACACTGCCGGTTGTGAAGTCCCAATTCTCAAAGATCTAATGACAGTAGTAGAAAATATCGATATTCTGTATCTAGAATATTATTCAGAATCAGACAGATGTGAAATAGAACAAACGATCGCTCAAAAGCTACTGCTTAGTAACATGCATGCAGAACGGGTGCATCGAGGCAAATGTATTTACTTAAACAAAAATATAGTCGATCGCTATCCCGAAAACCAGAATCAGCGAATTCAAAGAATCAGTCTCTAATTGAGAATGGTAAAGGGGGAATTGAGAATGTGGATTTTCAATTTTCCATTCCCAATTTCCAATTAAATCTTTTTGTGAATCATGGCCCAATAGGTATCGGGACCGATAGGAGTATGAAAGTTAATATCAAAAATCTGCAAAACCTCAAACCCCGATCGCTTAATTAATTCCGTCCACATGTTTTTTCCAAAAACGCTGTAGTGATTTCCATTCGCCTGATGCTTACAACTGGTATCAGGGGCAGGTACTTCTATATAAAGATATCCTTGGGGTTTGAGAACCCTGTAGATTTCACTTAGGGTAAAATAGGGAAAGATGCTGTGTTCAATGCAATGCTGGCACCAAACAAAGTCAAAGGAGGCATCGGCGAAGTCTAAGAAAGATTGATCCATTTCGTATACTTCATAACCTTTTTGTTGGCAGACGGCTACATCTTGACTGTTGAGGGTAATGCCGATCGGGTCAAAGCCTCGACTTTTAAATAATTGCAGAGCCACTCCTTGACCGCATCCGATATCCAATATTTTAGCATGGGGTGACAAAGGAACTTAGCGAACATTTGATGCGTAATTTGAGTGTGTAAAGGAGAGGAGGGCTCCGGATAGGTCTGTGATTTAAATTTTTCCAGAAAGTTTTCCAGTTTGGCGATTTGTGATTGTTCGAGTTTCATAAGATAGCTCCGTGATGGCAAATTATAGCCGTTGGTGGGGTCGGGTTCCAGAAACCCCCATGTCGGGGGTCGGTGGGGTAGATCGCCTATTGCTGCCTCTATTCTATCTTACACCAGCCCATAGTGTGAGTTAATCTGGCAACAAGCGCGATGGGTCGTGCGATATCGGGGTAAAAATCGCCTTCCCAGGCGGATCGCCTGCCCGTCCTACGGTTGTGATAAATTGGATGGAAGGAAACTATAGGGAACACGACATCAATGTTAACTAACGAATATCCAGTCCTGCGTCGGGGAGATGGCATAGACTACCCTGAGTTGAGAGAGTCAGTCAAGCTGCTGCAAAAATTACTGATCGAACTGGGATTTCTGAAGGAAGGGACGACCTTGTTTGACCGGTGGATAGGGAGAAGCGAGACCGATGAGGGCCAGTTTGGACGAAAAACCGAGGCAGCGGTGAAACGTTTCCAGGAAAGTCGCAGCTTAATTGCGGATGGGGTTGTCTGGAGCTACACTTGGGACGCCTTGTTCAAGGCCAAAGAGGCAACCCCGGGGAAGCTGAGAAGACATGCTGTACTCCGGATCCGGGATGGCATTGATTATCCTCAGTTGCTTCCGGAAGTCAGAACCCTTCAGGACCTACTGAAAAAAGAGGGGTTTATGGAACCGTCCGAACCATCGGATGGGTTGTTTGGACCCGATACCCTGAATGCGGTGAAGAATTTCCAGAATAGTCGGGGTTTAGTGGCCGATGGCATGGTAGGTCAGGAAACCTGGTCATTATTATGGAATGAACCTATAGAAGTGTATCTGCCCTATAATAACCTGATCAGTTCTCTGAATTTAGACAGGATTATCGCTTCGATTCCCTACCGGGAACTGCATCCCTATGCTTGGGAGTCGATTCCTTTAATCCTGCGGTCCTGCGATATCAATGGCGTGATCGATCTGGGACAAATCGCCTACATTTTGGCAACAGCGGAACATGAATCTCGTCTAGGACAGTGGATGGAAGAATTAGCTAGCGGTTGGGCCTATGAATGGCGATCGGACTTGGGCAATAATCGGTCGGGAGATGGACCTCGCTATAAGGGACGAGGCTTTGTGCAAATCACGGGACGGCGAAATTATACAGATTGGTCCGGCAGACTGGGAATCGATCTGGTGAATGTTCCAGAAAAAGCAGCCGAACCAGATCTCGCCGCCAAGATCCTGGTAATCGGGATGCGGGATGGAACCTTTACCAATCACAGGTTGGGTCAATATATCTGGGGTTCCCGCCGGGATTTTGACAATGCCCGACGCATTGTCAATCGTCTCGATCGCGCAGCCCATATTGCGGCGATCGCGGAAGAATATTATCGAGTTCTTTAATCCCCGCGAGATATACAGAATCAGTGGATGGAAGAAGTTGCTAGCGGTGGGGACTATGATGGGCATCGGCGCATCCCGAAGCACGGAGCGTGCTCTCCAGAGACATTGAAGGCGAGATTATACAGATTGGTCTCGCCGATAGGGAGGTGAATCTCAAAAAGCAGGGGAACTATAGATAGCCGCCAAGATTCTAGTAATCCAGATTCGTAGTAAACACTAAAGTGTTTCCCAGGTTGGATGATTGTATTCGGGGTGCCTGCCGCGCCGCCCAGCAAGAGGCGATCGCGGAAGAATTATCGAGTCCTTTAACTTCTGCAAAATATCATGTCTGTCAAACATGTGAAAATAATTCTGCTGTTGCTGATGGTTGTCATCGTGTCAACCTCAATAATTGTTCGATACAATAAGGTCAAAAACGCAATCAGCATCAGCGGTAAAGCCGCCGGAGACGGTTGACCCACTCGTGTCCGAGAGCGCCCACCCATGTCGTTGCCGAGTAGGCGAACGACAGGGTGGGCGTCTCTGGACACGACAACCAAATCAAATAGTCCGCCCGGTAGGACCAGCAATTGCTCAAAGGCTGAAAATACCGGTCAGACGAGCAATTTCTGAAAGGAATAGTCGCCAGATTCGTGAAATCATTCGTAACTCATTAAACCGCGAGTTGACTCGCGAGTCTACTATCCATCTGAACCTGACATCACCAACTACCGTTCCGGAAAAATCGGACAAGAACAAGATTAGGCTGAATTACGCAAGACGCTGCTATGGGGGAACCGCTTGCCGTTTGGGTATAATAACAACAGAAAAATTAACCCAGGCACAAGAGAAACTGACTGGTACCGTTCCGGAAAAATCGGAAACATCTCTAGGGACAGGGATTACCGGCTATTTGTCGATGCCAGTTGTGGCGCTAATTGTTCTGATGCTACCATAAGTTGGGACCAGAATGGGAGTCGCTATACTCTGGGCCTCAAGGCCAGCAAGAAAGAAACTCTGGTCGAGATGGCCAATGAGTTGGGAGAGAATGGGTTGAGAGAGTTAGTGGAGCCGATGCGAGAAATACCGATAAGACAGGGATTTCTGAGGGAAGAAATGGGCAGGTATGACCAGTTAATGGGGAATGGTCAGCGCATCCCGGAGCTTCGACGTATGGAGAAGTGGAGAGGAGAGCAGGTCCAGTCAGAATTATGGAACTCTCCTGTAAAAGAGTATTTGGGCTATAATAAGCAGATAGGTTATCGGAATTTGAACAGGATAATCGAATCAATTCCTCAGTATCTGGGTCTGCGTCGCTATGCTTGGGAGTCAATTCCTTTAATCCTGCGGGAGTGCGATCGGAGTGGGGTGACCGATCTGGGACAAATCGCCTACATTTTAGCAACAGCGGAACATGAATCTGGTCTAGGAAAGTGGATGGAAGAATTGGCCAGCAGTTGGGCCTATGAGGGGCGATCGGACTTGGGCAATAATCAGCCAGGGGATGGACCGCGCTATAAGGGACGGGGCTTTGTGCAAATCACGGGACGGCGAAATTATACAGATTGGTCCGATCGTCTGGGAATCGATCTGGTGAATTTTCCAGAAAAAGCAGCGGAACCGGAGATCGCCGCCAAGATCCTGGTCAGAGGGATGCGGGATGGCACCTTTACAGGTCACAGGTTGGGTGAATATATCTGGGGTTACTGGCGAGATTTTTACTATGCCCGACGCATTGTCAATGGTCTCGATCGCGCAGCCTGGATTGAGGCGATCGCCAAAGCATATTATAAAGTACTTTAATCCAGGAGAGATATCATGTCTGTCAAACACGTGAAAACAATTCTGTTGGTGACGGCTGTCCTGCTGTCAACATCTCTAATATTGTTCAAGACAATAACGTCAAAAAACGAATCAGAGGTAAACCAATCAGGGGTTGTGCAACCCCCGGACAATGTTGACAACAGCACCAAGCCCGAACCGCCCCCGGACAATGTTGACAACAGCACCAAGCCCGAACCGCACCAGATTTTTCAGTCTATTGTACCAGAACTACAGCAGCAAACACAGCTATCTCTATTATTACCGGGCTTTGTTCCCGAAGCCGATTACGCCCCTATCTATCCGATCGTCTCACCAGCAACATCGGAAAACAAGTATGAGATTATGCTGGGTTATACAGAAGACTGCAATGGAGGAACGGCCTGTCGTTTGGGTACGATTTCGGCAGAAAGATTAACACTGGCAGCGAAAGAATTGACTGGTGAGAGAGTAGACCTGGCATCGGGGATTACTGGCTATTTTGTCGATGCTACTTGTGGCGCTAATTGCTCTGATTCTACCATAAGTTGGGACCACAAGGGGAGTCGCTATACTCTGGGCATCAAGGCTGGCAAGAAAGAAACTCTGGTGAAGATGGCCAAGTCGGCGATCGCTGCGCGAAAAATCGGCAAATAGGTGATGCCCACTTGACAAGGAATGGCACAGGAGTGATAGAGAAACCCGGTGTGAAGCCAACACTGGGTTTCTCTATTTATGGCAAGATCAATTTATTGTCCATGTCATGTGAGATAATAAAGATGCCCCCGGTCGTTTCCCGAGACACTCACCCATGTCGTGCGCATTCGCGACACGACAGGGTGAGTGCTCGTGGAAACGAGAAAGTGATATGATAGAGATATGTATCGATTAATATTGTACAGCAAGCAGGGCTGCCACTTGTGCGCCGGACTGCAAGAAAAACTAGAACAGATTGAAAATATCAACTTCCAGCTGGAAGTACGAGACATTACCAGTCGCGAAGATTGGTTTGCTGCTTATCAGTATGAAGTACCCGTGCTGACTGTAGATACTGGTACGGAACAGCAGCTGCCTCGTCCTTCCCCTCGTGCTAAAGTGCAGCAAGTGGAACGAATGCTAGAGAAATATCTGCCGACTGAATCAAAATAATTAGTTACTCTGTAGGGGGAAAACCCCCTGGTTTTAGCTAAATTATCAGTTTAGCTAGAAGTTATACTGGAATGACGATCGAGAACTAAGGAAGAAGTCCTCTCGTTTCTAGGGGAGGCCGAGAATACTCATTTGAGGCTCCGCCTCCAGTGAGGGAAAAAGGATGCCCTCACTCTCGTTCACTCTCGTTTCTAGGCGGAGCCTAGAAATGCTCATTTGAGGCTCCGCCTCCAGTGAGGGAAAAAGGATGCCCTCACTCTCGTTCACTCTCGTTTCTAGGCGGAGTCTAGAAATGCTCATTTGAGGCTCCGCCTCCAGTGAGGGAAAAGAATGCCCTCACTCTCGTTTAAGTACATAGGCAAAATTATTTTTCTATGAGATCCTCACAGAGCAAGCGTAAAGAGTACCCCCCAGACGCACGGCGAAGACCCGGGCAGACAGGGAACTTCCGCACTACTCCGGAGACATCGTGGGAGCATCAGGGGCGGCGCGTTCCCTGCTAGAACTAGGGAAGGAGTGGTCGAAAATATTTAAGGAGTTGGAAAAAAATGAAGTTGCGAGAGTTATTAGCAAGCATTCCTAATTTAGAAATACCAGACCATGAGGCGATCGACTCTGAGGTGAAGGGGTTAAGTACGAATTCCCAGACATGCAAACCGGGAGATTTATTTATCGGAATGCCGGGTACGCGAGTGGATGGAGGAGAGTTCTGGGAAAGCGCGATCGCCTCAGGGGCATGCGCGGCCCTAATTTCTCCAGAAGCCGCCCAAGGTTCCCAGGTAGAACCAGGGAACGAGAAAGCCAAAGATAATTGTATTATTCCCGTAACAGATATGAGGGAAGCCTGTGCCCAGGTAGCCGCTGCTTTCTACAAATATCCAGCATCGCAGATGCAACTGATAGGCGTCACGGGCACGAATGGCAAAACTACTACTACCCATCTGATTGAATTTCTGCTTGCCCAAGCCCAAAAGCAACCAGCACTTTTTGGTACATTATATGCCCGTTGGGCGGGTTTCCAACAAACTGCCGTGCATACAACGCCTTTTGCCCTGGAGTTGCAGCAACAACTGGCCCAGGCAGTAGCTGCTGGTTGTAGGCAGGGGATAATGGAAATCAGTTCCCATGCTTTGTCACAAGGAAGGGTGCTGGGTTGTGGCTTTGATGTGGCCGTATTTACCAATCTTACCCAGGATCATCTGGACTTCCATAAAGAGATGGAAGATTATTTTGCGGCGAAGGCCCTGCTGTTTAGCCCGACCTATCTGCAAGGACGGGCGATAATTAATGTCGATGACGAGTACGGACGGCGGTTAAGTGACCGGTTGCAGCTCGCACAGCTGTGGCGATATAGTACCCATGATGCCTCAGCGGATCTTTGGACGAGTGACATTACCTATGAACCATCTGGAGTGAAGGGCATCCTGCATACACCGGTGGGTGAAGTGCCTTTCCGATCGCCCTTAGTAGGTGAGTTCAATGTCGGGAATTTGCTGGCAGCGGTGGGGGCGACTTTACATCTGGGGATAGACTTAAACTCTACGGGAGAGAAATTGTCGCAATTTCCCGGGGTGCCCGGACGGATGGAACGGGTGCAAATAACTCCCGAACAAGAGATTATGGTGATTGTCGATTATGCCCACACTCCCGATAGTTTAGAGAATATGCTGCGGGCCTCCAGGCCGTTTATTCCCGGAAAGATGATTTGCGTGTTTGGTTGCGGGGGCGATCGCGATCGGACGAAGCGCCCGATTATGGGTAAAATTGCCGCAGAGCTTTCGGACCTGCCGGTGGTCACCTCGGACAATCCCCGGACGGAAGACCCGGAAAAGATTTTACAAGATATCCTGGCCGGAATCCCGTCCGGCATAGATCCGGTGGCGATCGGCGATCGGGCGACTGCCATTAGGACTGCGATCCTGGAAGCGCAACCGGGAGACGGAGTCTTGATCGCCGGTAAAGGCCACGAAGATTATCAGATTCTCGGCACGGAAAAGATCCATTTTGACGATCGGGAACAGGCGCGATCGGCTTTACAAATGCGAATTGACCGGGGCTAAATCACCTACAGTTGCGGCGTCTGTCTTTCACCGGTGCTAACCAACCCCGATCTAATTTGCCAATTTTGCGTAGATAACTCAAGTTGCCACCTATAAAATAAAAATTTTTACGTCCCAGACAGCCATTTTTGGTAAATTTCTCACGTCATGCCATTTTGGGGTAAATCACAAGGCAAGTTTGGCCAATTTTGGCTAATTTTGGTTTTGAGGTTCTATAGATAGCAACTTAGGTTAGTATAAATGGCCCTGGCCTTCAAAGATATTTCCCCCCAAGCGCCGGTTCATATTCTGGTGATTCCTAAAGAACCCATACCCAAGCTTGCTGATGCTGGAGACCAACATCAGGCCCTTCTGGGACATCTACTATTAACTGTGAAGCGGGTGGCCGAACAAGTTGGTTTAACTAATGGCTACCGGGTGGCGATCAATAATGGGGCCGACGGCGGTCAGACCGTATACCACCTGCACTTGCATATTCTGGGCGGGCGACAGATGAAATGGCCTCCAGGCTAAAGATAAGCTCTGCTTATATAAAGGATAACTACAAAAAAATTAACAGGGGTTTACAAAACTCAATCAAGTTAGTTATGCTTTATTCAGGTAGGGAAACAACCTGCCAAACGTACCTCGAAAAATAAATAGCAATCATAAGTAACATGACTACGACCTTACAACAGCGTGAAAGCGCCTCCTTGTGGGATCGGTTCTGCAACTGGGTGACCAGCACCGACAACCGGCTGTATGTAGGCTGGTTCGGCGTCCTGATGATCCCAACCCTGCTGACCGCTACCACCTGCTACATCATCGCTTTCATCGCTGCTCCTCCTGTGGACATTGATGGTATCCGCGAACCGGTTGCAGGTTCTCTGCTGTACGGCAACAACATCATCTCTGGTGCGGTTGTACCCAGCTCAAATGCGATCGGGCTGCACTTTTACCCCATCTGGGAAGCAGCATCCTTGGATGAGTGGCTGTACAACGGCGGTCCTTACCAGCTGATCGTCTTCCACTTCTTCATTGGCATCTGCTGCTACATGGGTCGTCAGTGGGAACTATCCTACCGTTTGGGTATGCGTCCTTGGATCTGTGTTGCATACAGCGCACCTGTGAGCGCCGCTACTGCAGTGTTTCTGATCTACCCGATCGGGCAAGGTTCCTTCTCTGATGGTATGCCTTTAGGGATCTCTGGTACATTCAACTTCATGTTGGTGTTCCAAGCAGAGCACAACATCCTCATGCACCCCTTCCATATGCTGGGTGTAGCTGGCGTGTTCGGCGGATCGCTGTTCTCCGCCATGCATGGTTCTCTGGTGACTTCTTCTCTGGTGCGTGAAACCACCGAAGTAGAATCTCAAAACTACGGTTACAAGTTCGGTCAAGAGGAAGAAACCTACAACATCGTAGCAGCTCACGGCTACTTCGGTCGCTTGATCTTCCAATATGCTTCTTTCAACAACAGCCGTTCCTTGCACTTCTTCTTGGGTGCCTGGCCGGTGATCGGTATCTGGTTCACCGCCCTAGGCGTGAGCACGATGGCCTTCAACCTGAACGGTTTCAACTTCAACCAGTCCATCATTGACTCTCAAGGTCGCGTGATCGGCACCTGGGCAGACGTGCTCAACCGTGCTAACCTGGGGATGGAAGTAATGCACGAGCGCAATGCTCACAACTTCCCCTTAGACTTGGCCTCCGGTGAAGCTACTCCGGTTGCTTTGACGGCTCCCGCTATCAATGGCTAATTATTAGCTAAAATAACAAAAAGCGCTCTCCTTTGATGGGGGGCGCTTTTTGTTTTGACTACGCCAAAGATCCATAAACTTCAGCTTATATGAAGCATAAGAAAAAATGAATTAACAGGGGTTGCAAAACTCAACCGGGTTGGCTAGGCTGTATTCAGTTCCAAAAGACGAGGAAAAGCCTATGACGGCTATCAATGCCACCGACTATTTAGGCATAAGGGCCCTGTACAATCAGACCGGCGGACAAACTTGGTTAAACAAGCAGAACTGGAACGTCGCCAGCGACACCCCCCCCGATGCTGATGTCGTTGCCACCTGGCATGGGATCACGGTTGAGGATTCGCGAGTAACGGAAATCAAACTCGACGACAACAACCTGGTCGGCAACATCCCCCCTGAGCTGGGTGAACTTGACCAATTACGAAATCTCAGCTTAACCAACAACTCCCTCACCGGTACTATACCGTCTGAGCTGGGTGAGCTGAGTAATTTAACGAAACTCCGGTTGCACAACAACGAGATCACCGGCACAATCCCGACCGAGTTGGGTGAGCTCGCCAACCTGCAGATCCTCGGGTTGTCTGCGAACGCCCTAACCGGGACCATCCCCCTGAGTTGGGCAATCTAACCAGTTTGCAAAACCTGTACCTGTGGGATAATGAGCTCACCGGCGCAATCCCGCCGGAGCTCGGCAACCTCACCGGTTTGCGGAACCTCTGGCTCCAAGGTAACCACCTAACCGGCGATCTACCCGCAAGTGTCGAAGCTTTATCGGCAACCAAACGGTTGGAGAATCCACCCTATGTTGGAGTTCCGATCGAGGACGTGGATGCTGTCGTAGAATACGACAGGAACTCCACCCAGAATCACAACCTCAGCATAGATATCAGCGGGAACTTTGGCGATATCAACGATAACATTACCAGCTACAGCGTCAGCGGTTTGCCAAACGGGTTAACCTTTGACCCCATTACTGGGGTGATCAGTGGTACGCCTGCTAGGCCTACTGCTGTTATTGATCCTGAAGATCATACTACGTCTGATAATGGCAACTTCCTTGTGACCGTAACTGCATCAGATGATGCGGGAAACTCTGTAACGGATAAGTTCAATATCTCGGTGTCCTTTAAGAGCTCTGGTTCTGGGCTTTATTTCATCAATGCCAGCGATTATGGAGTCCTGAAGCATCTCAATAGCGATTGGAATTTCGCCTCCATCCCCGTCCATCAGAGGTATCATGTCCCCCTTGCTAGTGTTGCTAACAGGTTGTTGGATTGGGTGACAGTCGAGAACTCCCGGATAACGGAACTCGACAGAGTGAGCGGTACGACGCTCCCTTCTCAGTTAAGCAAGCTGACCGGTTTGCGGAAAATAGATCTAAACCGCGAAGGCCTGAGCGGTAACATTCCCCCTGAATTAGGGAACCTCGAGAATTTAACACATCTGTGGTTAGACCACAATTCCCTGGAGGGTAACATACCCCCTGAATTAGCGAACCTCCGCAATCTGACGTTCTTGAAACTGAACAAGAACTCCTTGAGTGGTTCGATTCCCCCTGAATTGGGGAAACTGAGCAACTTACAGGAGTTATGGATGGGGAACAATTCCCTGAGTGGCAGCATCCCACCGGAATTGGGGAACGCCACCATGTTGGAAAATATTTACCTGGACCATAACAATCTAACGGGGACAATACCTTCCTCGCTAGGGAACCTCAGCAACCTAACAAAACTGTGGTTGCAAAACAACTCCCTGGAAGGTCCAGTACCAACTGAGTTGAGTGGCCTAAGTGGTCTTGACGTGCGAGGAAACCCTCTCATATAATCCGGATAAAGCGGAAACCGAGGGAGATAGGTAACAGGTTGGGGAGGGGAACGGGGTCCGATAATTAACTGTTATTTTAGTACATTATAACTTCTAAATAGCTAACCCGCTACATATAAAACCCTCAAAATATCTGTAAAGTCTAAGTGGGTAATTCAGATTTTTTTAAATAGGTCGCAAGTTAGGTTATTATAACTCAATTGCTCTCGCTATACCGCCAAAGATCCTTCTCTTTTTTTTGCAAACCCATGAGTATAAATACTCATGGGAAAACTGAGATGCTCCCCGTTCTGACGCAGTTCGCCGATGAAGTAGGTGGGCGGACGCTTGGTGTCTGGTGAAAATGATAGCTGGGTGCTTGAGGCCCGATCGCTTACTGCCGTGCTTCCTTTGTAGGCGTAGTTGAATTCCATAGTTTTGGTGAGGATTTGCTCTCGATTTTTGGATATTCTCTCTATAGTAACATAAAGAGGATCCTCGCGGGATCCTCCAAAACTATGTGGGTATCCTCGTATCCCCTTTTTAAGTGGTGTACTCGGCGTTAATCTTCACGTAGTCGTAACTCAGATCGCAGCCCCAGGCAATCCCTGTCCCGGCACCATTGCCGATACTCGCAGAGATTAATACTGTATCTTCTTTTAAGTAAGCCCCTGCTGCTGCTTTCTTGATATATTCACTCGCCCCTGCCCGATCGAACGCCAGGGGTTGACCATTTTCCATCAGCAAGAAATCCCCCAGCTGGATGCGGAGATTTTCTGGATCGAATTGCACTCCCGCGCGTCCGGCGGCGGCAGCTATTCGCCCCCAGTTGGGGTCGCGCCCGAAGATGGCTGATTTGACTAAGGATGAACCGACGATCGTCTTGGCCACCTGACGGGCCGCTGCTTCATTATCGGCACCGGAAACTTGCACTTCTACTAAGCAGGTGGCACCTTCCCCGTCCCGGGCGATCGCCTTTGCTAAATGCTGACATACTGCTGTTAACATCCCTTCCAGTTTTTCTGCCTCTGGACCCATTTGGGTGATGGCACTGGTCCGGGATTGACCGTTGGCCAGGGCGATCAGGGTGTCATTGGTACTGGTATCCCCATCTACGGTAATTTGGTTAAAGCTGCGATCGGCTGCCCGATGGAGCATTTCTTGCCAGAGGGGGGGAGATACGGCGGCGTCGCAGGTAACGAAGGCTAGCATGGTTGCCATATTGGGGTGGATCATCCCCGAACCCTTGCATATGCCACCCACCCGCACGGGGCGATCGCCCATCATGGTCTCCAGCGCTATTGACTTGGGGACCAAATCTGTCGTACAAATAGCCTTAGCTGCGGCATCGGATCCATCTGCTGCCAGTGCTTGCACCAACTGGGGAATGCCACTGCGCAGTTTATCCATCTTAATCCGTTGCCCAATCACCCCCGTAGAGGCCAGCAATATTGATTCTGGAGTAATCTGCAATGCTTCGGCCAGCAGTTGGGCGCTTTCCATCGCATCTTGCCAGCCTTGGGAACCGGTAGCGGCATTCGCCTGGCCAGCATTGCACAAAATTGCTCTGGCGCTGGCTTTCTTCTGGAGACGCTGACGACAGTAGTCTACACAGGCCGCCCTCACTTGCACTGTCGTGAATACGCCAGCCGCGATCGCCTCTACCTCGGACCAGATCGAGGCCAAGTCCGGTTGTCCTGATGGCTTCAGACCTGCTGTAATGCCAGCTGCTTGATATCCCCTGGGGGCCGTTACTCCACCACTTATCTCTTGCCAGTCAGACATATTGCTTTCCCCTCTGCTTCAGTTTGAGAGCAGATTATATCAATCACTGGTTCCAGATCGCGAGCCACAGACAAAAAATGAGAGCCCGATCGCTCTCCTCTGCCATCAGGGTGCATCTAAATAACAGATTATTACACGATTGGGGTGTGGGGCGTAACCTCTTTTTATGGTTTTTTGATGAAGATTTGCTTCCAGATATCTGTTACAGGGGCGATCGCTGAGTATAATTACGGAAAACACAAGGGGCGATCGCCCCTCAGAGGGCAGCATACTGCCGGTTTAGGGGGAGATATCTTGGAAGCGATGGAGATGGAGGGAAATACCGCTGGTGCAGTCAGCGGCATGGAACGCAGGGCGATCGACACAGCCTCTCTTATCCCCCCTTTTTAATACAGAATACATCTACAGGGTATGATACGATAATTTCTCCGTCAGGTTTTTTTGAGGATATTTTCCTGAGATATTCTAGCAGGAGTTGCAATTGTAATGATGAAAAGTATTCCACCTTGACGCTAACTATAAAATTCAACACTTTTTTTCCTAAATCAGAATCGGGGTTGAAGCATTCTGTGATATTCAAGCTAGCGCCGATCCTTTCTTGCTTAAATGAGAGCTGGCATTGATTGAGAACGAGCTGAATATCCTCACTATACCAGTAGTCAATTTCCCCCAGTTGTTTCATAATGCATGAAGATGGTGCTTTAAATTCTTCCAGAGGATTATTCATAATTATCAATTTCCCCCTCTCATCCAGGAGTTCGTATGCTTTCCGAATCTTGTATTCAAGATTTGGGAAATAATAACAGACATGAACTAACAAAATAATATTAAACCTTTGGCAAGATTCAAAATTTCCGAAATCCATGGGATAAATCTGCCAAGCAAATTTATGTTTTGGAGAACATTCCGGAGCAATTGCATGACATTTTTTCTCGATGATAACGCATTCGGCTTCATTTCGATCGACTCCGACAAAATGGAGCTTTTTTGTTTTCAAACTCAGTTGCCTTAAAAAGGGTTCGTCAAAAAGTCCGTATCCGCAACCAACGCTGAGAACGCTACATTCTGCTTTTGAACCCACAACTTCATCTGCATATCTAAGTCCAGCTTCAATCATCATTGCATGTTGGTTGGTACGGCTGAAAAATGCCTTATGGGCTTGGTAATATTCTTCATTACTTAATTTTTTCAGTTGCATCTTGGCAACTTCTTGTTCAAAGCGATCTATTCCAGGAAATTTTTTGCCGATCGCAGCGATGTCGGATGATAGAGCTTGGATATTTTGCTCTCTTATCATATCATTGCTAATTGGTCAATCTCTTCTATTATACTGGGGGTGGAGATTATGTCAAGGGATGGCTATAGCGTAACAAGATCGTGTGTCAGTCGGCCCGCCATTAGGCGATCGCATCTGGTTTATACATTTGGCAAACGCGGATAAGGTTCACCTGCACCTCACCGGGAAACTCACCATGAAACCGGGCTTTAACTTCTATCGCCGCATTCAACTGGCAATGGTTGGGTTTCATGCTCTCCCTTCAACCCAGTCTGGCAATAATTCACTTTGATTTTGCGATCTGCTTTTCAGCAAGCACTTCTATCGTGATTTAACATTAGAGAGGAGATAAAATATTCGCAGAACGAGCATTTGTTTCACGACTCCCACATTTACATAAATTGTTCGGATAACCATTAAACTTACCATATGGATTTTAATCTCGATAAATTATTAAATTTTCCAAATGCAACTGTTGAAAGTTGCTCTATAATTGATGAGGTAAGCTATTTTCAAATTCGCTGGCTTAATGAAAAAATAGAGCTATATTGCAAAACACCGGATGCACCCTCTCGTTCCCAGGTTCTACCTGGGAATGATGCTTTTGAGGCTCTGCCTCTGCCTCCAGTGCGATCAACCAACAGGAAACAGCCTCTATTGAGGGTTCCCAGGCAGAGCCACCGAACCAGGGAAACTATATCTTCGATCGCTATTATAACCCTTAAGCTTTTTACCCAACAACTGGTTGGTCAGCTTGGGAACGGCGCGATCGCTAGTTTTCTTCATCACCGGTCCGACCAAGAACCCTTGCAGCTTAGTTTGACCCAAGGGATACTGTTCGGTGTTCCTTGTATGGGAGCGATGATCGCTTCATCTATTATAGCTTCCAGAGGGGAGCGTAATTCAAATTGGGGAAAAAATGACTGGCAGGTATCGGCTACGGACTGTTGCGACTGGCGAGTCCCGATCGGGTGCTATCGGTGTTGCTGCTAGCTCCGCCAAAGGAGGAAAACTGCGCTCCATCAGGATTGTAAAGGAAGTTGCATCTTCGAGCGCAACCGGAAAATTATCAAAAAAATTTCGCTTTCTCGCTTTACAGGAGGCAGTCCAATAGGTTAAGCTAGGACAAGACTAGGTAATTAGCCCGCATCTGCGGGTTAAAAGTTACTTATACCAATTATAGAGAAAGTGACCCCGACTAAATCCCCGAGCAGAAATAGAACACTGAATTGCTCCATGCAAGAGATTTCCGATCTCAGTATAGAACTTGTTTATCTGATGTCAGATACATCGCTCAAAACAATTGAAAATCAAATTATTCACCAAGATATTTTCGATGCGGCACCCTATTTGCCGATCGGGTTTGCGGAATTGCTAGTGTTGGACCCTCCATACAATCTTTCAAAAAACTACAATGGTTACCTGTTCAAAGAAAAGGAGAAGTCGGAATATCAGGAGTGGTTTGCGGGAGTGGTTAGGCTTGTCAAACCAATGCTGAAGCCCACAGCAACAGTCTACGTATGCTCTGATTGGAGAACATCTGTATTGATTGCTCCGATACTTGAAAAGGAGTTCCGCATCCAAAATCGCATCACCTGGGAAAGAGAAAAAGGGAGAGGCGCAAAATCTAACTGGAAAAATAACACTGAAGACATCTGGTTTTGTACGGTCTCCGAGCAATACCGCTTTAACCTTGATGCGGTAAAGCTAAAGCGAAAGGTTATTGCTCCCTATCGTACAGAAGATGGGCGTCCAAAAGATTGGCAAGCAGAGGCGGGAGGTAATTTCCGCCTCACCCATCCATCAAATATCTGGACAGATATCACAATTCCCTTTTGGTCAATGCCGGAGAATACCAAGCATCCCACCCAAAAACCCGAAAAACTGATTGCTAAGTTAGTGCTGGCAAGCTCTAATCCCGGGGAGATGGTGTTAGATCCATTCTTAGGTAGTGGAACTACTGCGGTAGTTGCTAAAAAACTTGGCAGGCGCTTTGTGGGCGTGGAAATTAATCAAGAATACTGCTGCTGGGCTTTGAAGCGCCTGGCAATTGCTCAAGAGTATCCGTCTATTCAGGGATATGCTGACGGCGTGTTTTGGGAGCGAAACACCCTCAGCGCTCAACCAAAAGACAAGAAGCCGAGTGTAGCGCAGACGGAACTGTTTTTATGAAATCCAACTTTTTCTATGGAGGGCACTATCAGGCGGTTGCTGCATCGATCGGAGATTACATTAACTCTGTGCCCGAATTTCTGTCTGCCCAGACTGCCCGCAGCACAAGGGCCGCAGGTGATGCAATTGAAGGACTCATAGCCGATCGGTTCGATACGTTCCTAGGAGATTGGTGCCAAGAGTATTCAGCCAACTTTGCGCGTCGGGCAATGGCAGATGTTGCATTCAGGGATAAGGAAGATTTCTACTGCGTTGTCGATGTCAAGACCCACCGCGAAGATACAAAGTTCAATATGCCGAATCTTACATCTGTAGAACGGATATCTAGATTCTATGAGGACGATAAGAACATATTCGCGTTGATAATGGTCAAGTACGTGCTGGAAGGAAATCGAGTTACGGCAACAGAGGTCAGTTTCTGCCCAATTGAGTTTCTCGACTGGGATTGCCTCACCGTAGGTGCCCTTGGATGGGGACAGATTCAAATTGCGAATTCCAATCGCATCTTGGTGAATCAGGGGTACTCCAGAAAGCAGTGGATGTTGTCGCTCTGTGAGACGATGTTCGACTTTTATCCGAAGGAAATATTGAAGATTCAAGAGAGAATCGAACGCTTCCAGGAAGTGAAGTCATTCTGGGAGAGCAAGCAAGATATTTGGGTCTAACAAAGCAATGCATTGCCTGTTTTCCCTGGTGGTAAAACAGTTTAATTCTGGCAGGGCAGTCTGGGCAATGGGCATACCCGAAAAATGTTCCCACATTGACAGATCTGGCAAAATATTGCGCGTTTTGCTCCGGCGGCTTTTGTGACGGGAGGTTTAGATCCGATGGACGATCGCCACACATGGCTGGAAATGGGGCGATCGCTCTCTCAACCGGTACAGGCGATCCCCAGATCGAAAGCCATGAAGTCGCAGGAACCCTCGGTCTGCATGAATAATATGCTGAGATAGTGGGGGCGATCGGCCTTAAGTTTTTAGAGGGTTAATTCTGCGCTATTTCATCGCACTAACTAAGTTCTATTTACAGAGAAAGCATAATTTCCATCGGGAAATCTAATGACAGGAACCCAGAAAGGTACTCCATCCCATCCTCGATTAATTCTATTTGGCAAATAATCTACTTTACCATTAAATTTAAATAAAAATAAGGCAAGGCAGTTTGGTTGTATGTTGAACCTAGAAGGGTTAAAACCACCAGGTAATACACTACTAATTCCTCTATAGTCTCTAGATTGATCTTTTTTACGATCTGAGCTACGAGTTACAACCATTACTATCGCTTGATTTCTGTATTCTGGGATATTTCCTATTGACGATACAGCTTGTCTAATGAGATCGTCTTTCCAGGTTCCTCTAGATTGCAGAGAAGCAAATTTAAAATCTAGAAGATCTAGTAAGTTTTCAAAAGGTACAGAATATGGTGTCTTTTCCTCAAAGGTATAGAGGAGATTGTCAATCATTTCTGTCTGATTCCCTAAGATATCAGGAGAAGAAATAGGAAGAGATGGAAAATAACTTTGCCCACCTAAATAAGTCACGATATCGACGGTGCTATCATCCAGAACGTTTCTTCTGGTAGGTCTAATATTCCTAGCCATCAATGGGATCACAGGAATTGCCTTATGGGAAACTCTACATTTTTCCCTCATTGCATTGTCTGTTCTGTGGATATTACAAAATCTAATGCCAAGATGTTGAGGTAGATAAATGCGGATAGCAGGTAGCTCTGCATGTCTATAGCCATACATTCGTGCGTGCTGTAGTACGGTATCAATTTGAGGATAAAGAGCATCCCTACCGTAATAAGTAACGAGCAAATTTTTGATCGTCACACCTCGACCTATTTTAGTTCCTCCAATGTACAGAGTATGCCTTCGTGATGGGTTAGGACTTACTCCTGCCCCTGTTCTTGCATTAATTTCAATAACTTCAGTGGAAGCAATCGCTCTCGCTGCTTCTGCAATTATATCTTCAAATGCTGGAATATTTTCAAAAGTCCCCTGCATATCAGCATAAGCTTCTTCCAAACCCTCTCTAAAATTTTGAGATATTGCGTTTATATAATTTCTCTCCACTATTGTCAGTTCTACAGCTAACAAATTTCTATACTCATCAACTAAACGAGCAGCAGATAAGTGAGCAGTTTGTCTAAAGCTAGTGTGCAGCAAATAAGTATAGTTTTTGGTGCTACCCAAAAGCCGAAGAATTGCCGCTCCTACAAAAAATGCAAGTAAAGACTGAGCTAGAGTATCTGGAATATTACCTGGAATATTACTATTTTGTAGGCTTGTGACATCAATAAATGGAACTACACGCACATGATTGGAGTTAGCAAAGTCTTCATCAGCAAAGAAATAATTCCCACCTACATACCCTGTTCCTGGAGTTGTAGGTACTACAAAATTAGGTCTAAAAAGATTGTCTCTATTTTGCAAGAGAAGCGCTTGAGGGGTTGCTGTTGTTTGCAGATATGCATAAGACGCTAAAGTTTGTCTGAGGGTTACAATTGCCTGATTTACGGAACTTGCAGGACGATCAGAATTGTTGATCGTCGTATTTAGACTTGCTTGATCGGCCTCATCGTCTACGATCATGGTGGTCTGACTGTGCCAAGATAATTGTCGAGTTAAATCAGTAACTCTCCTTAAAATCCTCGCATTTTTTGAGGAAACTAACGCTAGAGGCATAAATGAATTTAAGCCAGCATAGTTTGTGAAGTCCCTCTTTCCTAACACTTGAAAACCGTCTAGAGATCGTTGTATACGATCGAGAGTTTGATTATAAATGTCATTTAGATCGGAGGTCATTATGATAAAGTTTCGATAGCCATTATCTGCTGCTAAAGCAAGTGTTGTAATAATGACCACCGTTTTGCCACTTTGAATATGCCCATAAATTAATCCCTGGGTTGAATTTGCTTGACCAGGACTCGTACAACGTTGAATAATATCAGTTGCATCGTGCAGTATATTATCAAAATCTTGGAAAGAAATATTTTCTTCCCGCTGCAAATATTCCTGTAAACGTTTGATATTGTTGCCTGGATTTGTTTTATTCATGACCAAAAACTGCAAAATCAAAAAAAATCTGTTGTAAGCACTAGAAAACACGATCTATACCTAGAGTTATAGCTTCAGAATATATTCTGCTATAGCTAGTGTTAAAAGAAAGCTAATTGCATTGGCTAATTGCTGTTGTTTATGCATAATGCCACCTGGCAAAGAGTCATCTAAATTGCCACAAAAAGTAAACCAATCGGGAAGTGACTGTAATCGAGCGGCTTCACGTAAAGACAAGCCCCTATCTTGTTCAGGATGAACTATCATGCTTTTTCGATAGTTTCCGATAGTAATAGAAGGCTCACACAACTTTAATCTTCTATAAATATTGCTATGTGTTCTTGATATATCTCGGTAATTATTAATCATGTGCTGAATATTTTGCCAGTTACCACCTTGGGGTATATTTTTGTATCTGTTTATGACATAATCTGCTTGGCGTGAAACTATATGTCCCTCTATTACGTCTCTAGGGGCCATTTCACGCATCCGCATTAAAAATGTATTTGCCTTTAATTTCTCTTCGTTTGGTTCTTGATATTTCTGAATTAACCTACTTTCACCATTAGCGACTTCTGGTAAATCACAAATAGCCTCATCTACTGTTACATAATGTCTCTTACCTAAAAATCCATGTGTTGGCTTTGGAAATGCACCCCATGCATCAAAGTCAGCAACGCTATAACCTAGACTTTTATGCAAGCCAAGTAAAAAGAAACGGTTTCTATGTTGTGGTACGCCATACCAAGCTGCATCCACGACAGGTAATTGCTCAAGATCTTGGTGGTGAAGGAATATGGGTACTGCCGGTACTGCATAGTTACTCGGGCCATCGGACTGGAGTGAACAGCCCTTGTACTGCCTCGGAATGCCTAACAGGACAAGAGCAATTTTTGAGGAGCGAAAACTTCTCAAATGCTTACGGGGTGGGGGGTTTTGACCTCGAAGTGGTGAGTCGGCAGCCGAGCGCCCGAATATGCAGTTGAGATGCGCGACAGCTGATTTTTTTCAAAATCCCGCGCCCAGGGTTGACAAATTCGATAAATAAGTAGTAAGTTGGAAGACATGACTAAGAATTGGCTTGCTGACCTCGACCAAGACACAGAGAATCTCGACCCAAAAAGTCGGGAAGTTTTGCAGCGGTTACTCAATTACCTAGAAGACCTATACAGCCAAAACCTTGAATTGAAAGCTGACAATCAACGATTGAGAGATGAAATAGCCGCGCTCAAAGGGCACAAGGGAAAACCTGACATCAAACCTCAAGCCAAAGCTGATACTTCTAAAGCTGATACTTCTGCGGAGGCCAAACCAGAGCAGCCCAATAGTCGAGAGCGAAAAAAGAAAAAACCGAAAACCCCCCCCAGGAACGTCGCCAACTTATTCATATTGACAGAGAAGAGGTTATCAAACTGGCTCGGAGTAACTTGCCGTCAGATATCACCCATAGAGGCTACCGAGAAGTAACAATTCAAAATATTATATTTAAAACAGACACGGTTATTTATCGACTAGAAAGACTCTATTCACCTAGTACGGAGAAATTTTACGAAGCCCAGTTGCCGCAAGGATTAAAAGGCAAATCTTACGGGAGTGAACTCGAAGCATTTGTTCTCACTTTGTATTATCAGTTACGAGTGCCAGAAGAAAAGATTCTTAAATTGTTGCCGTCTCAGGGAATAGTAATCTCGGCGGGAAAAATATCTAACTTAATAACTCGGCAATATTTAAGAGAATTTACTGAAGAACGAAATGCTATTTTAGAAGCGGGACTGGGCAGTACCAGTTATCACCAAATTGATGATACGGGGATGCGGGTTAATGGGAAAAATTGCTATGTATTCACACTCTGCAATCCTTACTATAGCAGTTTTTTTACCAGAGAGCGCAAAAACTCTGAAACAGTTCTCCAAATGTTAAACGAATTGCAGTTGGATCCAACTGAATTAGCAGTTGTTCAATCAGATGATTTAGTTGACAGTATTTTGCCTGACAAGAAGAAAAAGCAGCTCGGGGACTACATAGATATTTTGGTGGCTGATGACGCGGGACAATTTCACAACCAGACGAACCATCGTAGTTTATGCTGGATTCATGAAGGACGACACTACGAAAAGCTGACTCCTCTGGTTCCCTCTCATCAAAAAAGCCTGGCACAATTTCTCTCTTATTTTTGGATTTACTATTATCAACTCAAAGCCTATCAACAGCAAAGCACAGAAGAGCAGCGACAACAAAAACTGTTGCTTGAAACCGAATTTGACAAATTGTTTTCCCGTCAAACCGGATACAGTGCTTTAGATCATAGAATTGATTTAACAAAACAGAAGAAGCCTTATTTACTATTAGTTCTAGATTTTCCTGAAGTTCCTCTTGACAATAATGAGGCAGAGCGGACAGTCCGGGAGTATGTGATTAAGCGCAAAATCTCCAATGGAACCCGCACTCTACAGGGGACTCAGGCGTGGGAAGTGTTTTTGGCTCTGGTTGACACCTGCCGCAAAAACGGAGTGAATTTTTATTCGTACATTAAGGATCGAATTTCCAAATCTTTCAAGATGCCAGCGTTGTCCACGCTAATTCAACAGATGCAGCCGCCAAAACCAACATAAACATAAACCATTGACTCCAAGTCTCGCTTGTGTAGTTTCCACCTAAGCACCAAGGGTGTTACAGCTCCTTGTTATAAAGGACAGACTCATTAAGTGCGACATCAGCTCCTGTTTAAAAAGCTGCAGGAGCTACTCTCGTGTGGAAATCACTCCCCACCAACATATTGAGCAACTTCCACGACAGCTGGGAAAAGAACATATCCAGCATCAATCATTTTTTGAGAAACATAATCCACCACGCCTATATCTTTTGCCCTTCTTTCGCTTGATTTCGGTGTCCAAAGTATTCCCTGTACGTTTTCCAAAAGAATAACTTTAGGCTCTAGTTCTATAGCGCATTTCACAAAAATATCCACAAGTTTATTGTAGGGATTATCTGGACTCCAAGAATTTCTATTTGACTGTGAAAACCCCTGGCATGGAGGACCACCGATTAACACATCAACTCCCCCTTCTCGATCTACTACGTTTTTAATAATGTCTCGACCATTTTGAGATTTCAAATCAATCGGAGAGAATTCCTTAGGACAGCAATCATTAGCCCTATTTGTTGCGTTTTCCTCGAAAAACTTATGGTTTTTTTCTAGGCTTTTAACATAAATTGGATTTATTTCGGCTGCACCAATCACCCGGAAACTTTTTTTGAGTTGCTGGCCATTAAAAATCCCGTGCTCATTCCACCTGCGCCTGCAAACAGGTCAATGACTCGCAATGAGTTGCGAGACTGAGTAAGACTACCTAGTAAATTATTTTCTTTTAATAAAGACTCAGAACCTTCCCTCTGCGCCAAAGATAAATTGAGCAGCTTATCCTGCTCATCAGATATCTTTATATTAGCTCTGTAACGAAGCCTTGAACCTGGACGACAAGCTGGTTTACGCATTGATAACTGTCAGAATAATTACGTGTTTACAATACATCGATACTAATTATACGGTTTGCATATGAAACCCCCAATGTTATTTTTCTTTGGAATTTTTCTGCATAAATACCCTAAAGGTCATGTTATACAGAATTTTTCCATAATGCATCCTGATTCGGGAGCTTATACAGATTTCATTGCCTAGCATAACACGCTCGTGTGCCTTGGTAACATAAATTATGTTAATTTTTGTTAAGTTGCCTGAAAGCTTCTCCCAGAAATAGATTCAGCTATTTGACATTTCTTAACATAGGCTGGGCATGTTTGTGCCTACCTACTTATCTTGTACCGATCGCCCCTCCCCCTGTCTGTTCTCATATATCGATATCCAGTCGGTATCGGTGTGGTGGCGATCGCTCTGCCCGCCAGTCGCTCTCCTCATGGCTACCCAAGGAGCCACCAAGCGTCAAAAGCCGAAATTGCCGTATTGGTGGAGTTGCCTCAAATGCCGCACCAGCCTACTGCCAGTGGATATTTTGTGCATGAACAGTATGTCGCCGAGGTGGGATAAATCGCTCTGGCTTTTTTACTAATCTACATAAACACCCCTTATGTCATGTTATACGGAATTTTTCCATCTAGCATCCTGATTTGGGAGCTTATACAGATTTCATCACCTAGTCTAACACGCTCGTGTGCCTTGGTAGCCGAAATTGTGTTAAGTTTTGTTAAATTTATGAAACCCTCTCCCAGAAATCGATAGCTGGTGAAACTCTTGCTTAAGGATCCTGTTCTAGAAGAGATTGAAGCAAGCTGGATGATATCCAGAAATTAGTTTCCCGCAGTCTTTCAATAGCGACAGTGAGATCGATTAATCCCAGGGTCGCAGACTGCTGCAACACTCCCAGTAAACCAGTCACAATTAGCCCCCGTTCTACTGCAAGTCGCCTTGCTTGGATATCGTCGAGTAAAATCAAATCTGCCTCTAGTTCTTCGGCCAGCAAAATCGCTTCGCGTTCGCCAGCACCCAATCGTTGCAGTGGGACGTCAGGGGCGTAGATACCGATTGGATTTCCAGCCAGTCTGGCGGGCTGGAAATCCAGTTTCTCACTATTGTTGGGGCTTTTGATGCCCCCAGTTCATCGCACACTGCTTGGGGAACGAACACGCGATCGAATAATTGTGGTAATAGTTCAAATTGGTCAATCAGTATCAAATAACGCAAAGGTGACGTATTGGAAATAACAGTCATTTTCCCCTCACTTTGCGAATATTCTGGACATCTTGCTCTAGATCGGCTAGGGTGTAGTTTAGATAAGCGCCTTCTTTCTTGAGAAACCCATCAACTTCATAGCGGCCCAAGCCAAGTATCCGCCCCACCTCAGCATGAGTAATTGCCTCATCTCGATAGGCTTCTGCAGCGGTAATTTCCAACACCCGCTGTTCCATATTACCCCATTTATCTTCCATATACTTGGCGATTTTGTCAGGGATTTCAATCGCGATTTTCATGGCATAACCTCCTAGAGCCTCTGCTTGAGTATAGCATATCTTGACCAGATTTTTCCTCGTCAGTTACCTAGCTACCTATCTTGTACCGATCGCCCCTCCCCCTTTCTGTTCTCATATATCGATATCCAGTCGGTATCGGTGTGGTGGCGCCAGGGCTATCGCCATGAAGTCACGGGAAACCTGAGAAAGTATTCAGCATGTTAGCATCTTTACATTTTCATTGACTTTTTGTCTTCAATATACAGATCAAAATCGGACCATAATCTTTCATTACGCTTTTTCACATTCTCTATGAGTTCGCGTTTAGGGCTGTATTTTTTCCCTGGATAACAAGCGAAACCAATAAATCTTTTTCCTTTATTGCCTAAGCCATTAACACCCCATTCCGTGAGCATCTGCTCGTGACTCATATCCAGTTGACTGAGATGCTCAATCAGTCTATCGATATCATATCGGTAAGTTGTAAACTGAACCTCAAATTGGATTTCTTCTGAATTCTCATACCTCCATTGCAGAATGTCTATGTTCCCTTTTAGAGATTTCTTCCATTGGTAACCGTCAAGAACACTTGGATCCGGCAACCAGTCCGCTACCAGTGAGTTTTTGGCATCAATCCAATCCGTGGGTCTCGAAGCGTACAACAAAGGTGCTTGGTCAATCACAATAAATCCTTCTTCACTTAAATGTTCTTTGGCCTTTTTCAAAGCTGCCAATCTCTCTTTATCCGTACTTAAATGTTTTAATACGGACAATGCAAACACAATTAAATCATATTTCTTATTGAGTTGGAATGAACACATATCTGTATTCACAAATTCAACAATTGCGTTCTCTACCTTATGTTCCGCATAATATTTCCTTCCTTGAGATATCATTTCATCACTTAAATCAATTCCAGTTATCTCCTTTGCTTCTTTCATAAATATCCAGAACAATCGACCCATTCCGCAACCCAGCTCTAATACAGATTTCGGCTTCAATATTTCAACCAAATCCTCATAGAGAGAAAAATACATTTTGAATTCATTCATAATCTCATCATAGAAATAGCTTGATTTGTTATACTCTGATTTGCTTAATTTCATTTTCTTCTCTGATTTTCCTAATTTAATTTCATTTGTTGTCAATAACGACCTTGATGCTAGCGGTCTAGCGGTGCTTTATACCCCACATCCGCCTCCACTGAATGGTTCGGCACAGCAAATAGCTGCCCAAGCCTATTGCTGGTGGACATCTTGTGCGCGAACAGTATGCCGCCGAGGTGGTCCAAATCGCTCTGGACCTATTTCCGGAGCCTAGCATAACACGCTCCCGTGCCAAGGTAGCCTATAAGGCCAGTTAATTTTTGTTAACTTCCTGAAAGCCTCTCCCATAAAGAGATTCAGCTCTTTTAAATTTCCCACGGCTGTGCCTCTTTGTGCCTACCTGCCGATCTTGTACCGATCGCCCCTCCCCCTTTCTGTTCTCATATATCAATATCCAGTCCCATCGAGTGATGGCGCAAGGTATGCCCGCCAGTGGAGTGTCATAGTCTCAGTTTGCCTTCAAATTTTCGTCTCTTACACTGCATAGCCAGAGTATTTACGGATGAAAGGGGGTTGAAAACCGATGACAATATCGCTTTTCTGCACTCCCATTTCTACTAAATATTGACCGATATCTATTTCGGTATTGTTTGCTTGAATCCATACCTTTTCATCTTTTATATCTAAATGCATTGAGCAACCATATATCCGCTCTTGCTTGTCCCAACCTACTGCAACCACTTGATAATGCTCCTGTTCCTTATCAAATATTGTTTGCACCTCAATGTCACCGTGAGAAGGTTTGTACGATCCGTATTCGGCTAGCATTTTCATGACTATAGCACGATATCGATCGCTTTTTGTTTCAGTTTTTTGTTCTAGGGAAGCCATTTGAGAATCACATTATTACTTGACCGCAAAACCATCATATTGACGCATCAAGGGAGAGTGATAAGCCAGCACAATATCTTCCCGGGGAATGCCGCGATCTAAAAGCTCATTTGCAACACCCACTTCAGTTCCGTCATATTGAATCCAGATTTTATCTCCTTCGATATCAATGTGGATTAACGCTCCATACACGCGCCGTTCGGAGAGCCAGCCCGTGCGGAGTAGTTGATAGCGATCGCGATCGGCATCAAACATCAATTTCATTTGAATATCACCGTAGGCAGGCTTCATCTGGCTATGTTCCGTCATAATCTCTTGAATAATCTGCCGATAGCCTTCTATTTTATCCATTGCAGACCTCCATTTTGGATAGGATAAACTACAAGCAAAATTTTATGAAACACTCTCCCCTCCAAATAGATTCAGCTAATCCTGTTGAGATTATTCTCAGTAGCGATCGCCTGCTCATGGCGATCGAGGGGGTAGGATCTTAGGATAATCTCCTTGGCAGGTTCTACCTGCCAATGCTGTTTTTGAGGCTCTGCCTCCCGTGTCATTAACCAACAGGAGGCAGAGCCTATGTTGACGGTTCCCAGGCTGAGCCTAGGAACCAGGTAATCTAGCCCGCGCAGGCGGGCTTTGTTCCTGTAGCCCGACCCTTTAGGGTTGGGGTATGGGGTGTGCCGTAGCTAACCCTTAAGTTTTTTACCCAACAACTGATTAGTCAACTTAGGATCGGCGCGACCGCTAGTTTTCTTCATCACCTGTCCGACAAAGAAACCTTGCAGCTTAGTTTTACCCTTGCGATACTGTTCCAGTTCCTTGGGATGACTAGCGATCGCTTCATCTATAATAGCTTCCAGAGCACTTGGGTCGGAAATTTGGATTAAACCCTTACTTTCCACCAGCTCCTTCGGCGACCCTCCTTTTGATAAGATGTCGGGCAAGATGTCTTTGGCAATTTTGCTGCTGATGGTTTTATCTTCAATCAGCTTTACCATCTCCGCTAGGGCCTCGGGGGTAATGGCAATGTCAGTAATGCTGAGTTTATTCGCATTCAAATAGGCCGCAATGTCCCCCATCACCCAGTTTGCTGCTTGCTTGGGATTAGCATTGGCAGCGACGGCGGCTTCAAAATATTCCGCCACCGCCCGATCGTCCGTCAGCACCCGGGCGTCGTAAGCAGAAAGTTCCAGTTTACTTTCATAGCGATCGCGTTTTTGGGCGGGCAGTTCCGGCAATTGGGATTTCCATGCTGCCAGTTGTTCTTTCGATACTTCAATGGGGGGCAAGTCCGGTTCCGGGAAGTAGCGATAGTCGCTAGAACCTTCCTTGCTGCGCATGCTAATAGTCTGTTGAGAACCTTCTTCCCAGAGGCGAGTCTCTTGGACGATCTTCTCCCCTGCTTCCACCGCCGCAATTTGCCGCTCAATTTCATAGTCGATCGCCCGTCCGATGGCATTAAAGGAGTTCATATTTTTAATTTCCACCTTCGTGCCAAATTCCTCTTGACCCACAGGACGAACGGAGATATTCACATCGCAGCGGAGGGAACCTTCTTGCATGTTACCATCGCTAACCCCCAGGTAACGCATAATCCGACGCAGTTCTTGGGCGTACTCAGCAGCTTCGGATCCCGATCGCATATCCGGTTCCGAGACAATTTCTACGAGGGCCACTCCAGCGCGATTATAGTCTACCAGAGAGTAGGTCGAACCCGAGAGGCGATCGCTGCCGCCATGGACCAACTTGCCAGCATCTTCCTCCATGTGGAGGCGAGTAATGCCAATCTTTTTGCGAACGGGGTTGCCATCAGCATCCGTCAGTTCAATTTCCAGCCAACCACGTTCCGCGATCGGGAGATCGTACTGAGAAATCTGGTAATTCTTCGGCAGATCTGGATAGAAATATTGCTTGCGATCGAACTTGCTGTATTTAGCAATCTCGCAATTGAGAGCCAAACCCGCCTTCACCGCATATTCCAGAACCTTTTCGTTGAGGACGGGAAGGACTCCGGGCATTCCCATACAGATCTGGTCAATATTGGTGTTAGGAGTAGCCCCAAATTCCGTCGAAGAATTGGAGAAAATCTTGGTTTTGGTACTCAGTTGACAGTGAGTTTCCAAACCAATAATCGCTTCGTACTGAGTTTTAACCGGTGCAGCAGTAGTCATAAAGTCAATGATTGCAACTGAGCAGTGCTTCCTATTATAACATTTTGGCCGATGGGTGGGATTTACTCATACACCATTCTCAACTAGAGGATCCGCCTCAAGAGCGCGTTCCCAGGGGTCGCCTGTGGGAACGAGGGTAAAAAACACTTTATCCACAAGGCTTTCAGTCGGTTGAAAACCGACTTTAGCTATTAGCCATGGGTTTTAACCCACGGCGGGCCAGGAGGCTAATCGACAATGGTGCAAGATGTCAGATTTATGCAGTTTCATGGGGCGCGATCGGGACGGAACTACCGGTCGATCGCCTGCCATTCCAGACCCCCGATCGCATTATATCTCCAAATCCTGGTTACCGAGGATCCATTATAAGATGGTTGCGGTCTGGGATGGCCTGGGAACAGAAACAGTTAATAAATTGTCACAAGTCAGTATCCTTCTACCACTGAAATAGACTAAGTTTGCCAATAGAACAGTCATCAGTCAGGATCAGAGCGGTTATGAGTGTTATATTTAATAAAAAGCAACTAATTATCACTGGCTTAGTTGGTTTTGCCACAGCATTTACTATAGCCTATGCTGTCGGACAAGCCCGGGATCCCGTAACCACCAACCCCGGATCTAACCTCGTGCCAACAGCCACATCCTCGGAGTGGCGATCGCCAAACCCGCTCAGGCCGCCCCCGTACAAGTAACTGAACGCAGGGTTGCGGGTGCGAACTTCTATCAAACTAGCATCGACCTGACCGATAGAGAAACAGTGATGACGATCGGCCTCGCCAACAATGCCAGACAGGCGAATAGCAACCGAGTCCAAAACGGGGACGAACTGTTCGAGCGCATGGCGCGGCGTTATCAAGCTGCGGTCATCACCAACGGCACGTTTTTTAGCCAAGATGAGCAAAAGCGAGTGATGGGGAATATGGTTTCGGAAGGTCGCTTCCTGAAATACAGCCAGTGGGAAAACTTTGGCACTACTCTAGGAATTAAAGCAGGTAATAGACCAGAAATGATCGCCGCCCGGGTGGATGGTAAACCCGACTGGACGGAACATTGGTTTTCCCTCACCTGCGGTCCCCGCCTGATGAAAGCAGGAAAAATTTGGCTAGACCCCAAGGTAGAAGCCTTCAAGGATCCCAATGTATTGGGGGCTAGCTATCGTACTGCCACTGGATTTACCGCCGATGGTCAAAAACTGTTTATTATCACTTTTCTCTCGATCCTGACTTTACAACAAGAGGCCGAGGTCATGCAGGCGATCGGCTGTTATGAGGCCATGAATCTAGATGGCGGCGCATCCCTAGCCCTAGCCCAAAATGGCAAGATTCTGCTTCCCCCCGAGCGCAATTTGACTAATTATTGTCATTTACGATGGCTTACATCCGGCTCCAGCAGCGGTCAAACAGGCTTGGGAGCGCTTTCAAAAGGGTGATCGGCCCCAACCCCCCAATAATCAATTATCACCCAACACCAAAAGCTGTTGGGGGTGCATCTCATATTTGCAAATAGACTTGGGGGACAAGGCAGGGACCATCTCAGAGTCCGAAACCCTTATCGGGACTTTGGGAATGAGCCGTTTTTGGCCTGAGAAAATGTTTAAGTCCCGTTATTATACCCTTGCTACTGAAAAATTGTCCGAAGTATTGATTATCGATCGACTAGAAAATGGGATCTGGCTTTCCGTTGTCGCGACTAAAGATGGCTGGTTTCAAATTAGCGATCCTCTCAAAGGCTGGGTGGCAAAGGATTTGACAGGCGGTTATCCCCAGGAAGCAAAACCTGGATTATCATAGATGACAAGTATGAGAAGTTTATACAAGTTATAACTGCTTATTAAAAAAGTCTCAATGGCAAATTCCCAATTTGTAATTGCCATTGGGAAATAGATAATCTACATAAATAATCAGCAATTATCCATTTTCAATTCTCAATTCTCAATTATAGCAAAATCTTGCGCTTTAGCGTCCTCATGTTGGCGCTTCAGCGCAACTACAAACCTAATGCTAAATGCTCAAGCGCTGATAAATTTCATCCAAATGCCGCAAATGTTGTTGCGGATCGAAACACCGTTCGATTTCCGTTTGTGACAACATCTGTGTCACGGTAGGATCTTGACTAATCAACTGCTGAAAATTACCATCAGGTACATTCCAAGCTGTATGGGCACAAGATTGCACAATTTTGTAGGCGGCTTCGCGATTCATGCCTTTTTCTACCAGGGCCAGTAATACCCGCTGACTGAAGACAACCCCGCCATAGAGATTCATATTCCGCTTCATGTTCTCTGGGTAAACTAGGAGATTTTTCACCAAGTATACGCTCTCACAAAGCATGAAATGAGTTAAAATACAAGAGTCGGGCAAAATTACCCGTTCTACGGAACTGTGAGAAATATCCCGTTCGTGCCAGAGGGCCACATTTTCTAAGGCAGCAACGGCATGTCCCCGCATAATTCTCGCCATTCCGGAGATTCTTTCCGAACGAATGGGGTTACGCTTGTGGGGCATCGCGGAGGAACCTTTTTGTCCTTTGGCAAAATGTTCTTCCACTTCTAACACGTCCGTGCGTTGCAGGTTTCTAATTTCCACCGCAAAGCGTTCCATAGAAGCAGCTACCAGTGCTAGGGTTTGTACGAATTCCGCGTGCCGATCGCGCGAGATGACCTGAGTCGAAGCGCAGTCGGGTTGGAGTCCCAGGTTCTGGCAGGCGATCGCCTCAATTTTGGGGTCAATATTAGCATAGGTTCCCACCGCACCAGAGATCTTGCCCACCGCAATTTGAGTTTGCAGGCGACAGAGGCGATCGCGCTGTCGCAGAACTTCTGCCAACCAACCCGCCAGCTTAAACCCAAAAGAGATCGGTTCCGCGTGAATGCCGTGCGATCGGCCAATCATCACCGTATAGCGATGTTGTTGAGCCTGATAGCGAATAGCATGAATCAGCTTTTCCAACTGTCCCAGCAAAACATCAAGACTCGCAACCAATTGGAGAGCTAGGGCCGTATCCAGCACGTCCGAACTGGTTAACCCCAAATGAATATAACGTCCCGCATCGCCCACATACTCGTTCACATTTGTCAAGAAAGCGATGACATCGTGGCGGACTTCCGCCTCAATTTCCAGAACCCGCTGGGGGTCAAAGTTAGCCTTTGCCTTAATTTCTGCCAAGGCATCAGTTGGGATATAACCCAACTCAGCTTGCGCCTCACAGACAGCAATTTCCACTTGCAGCCAGGTTTTCAGCTTATAAGCATCTGTCCACAGTTCGCCCATTTCCGGCTTAGTATAGCGTTCGATCACAGTCAATGTCGCAGAATACAACCTTCATATTGTAGCGCCTCCCTGGTCGATTGGCGCGATCGCGATGGTAGTATAATAAAGAAAGTCAACTCAAGCATGTCAAGATGGCCATGAACACCAAAGCGCTCTTGCAGCAGGTTCAATATATCGTGGATGCCGAGGGAAATCAGACTGCCGTACAGATGGATCTGGAACTTTGGCAAAAACTACAGCCCCTTTTGAAAAGTTTATCAGCCCATGAGGAAATTCAGCCAAGGCGGAAAAACCTTGATGAAATTATCCCTTGGGAAGAGTTTCAGCAGGAGTTAGCAGCTCTAGGTTTTCCCACCACCTACAACTGTCCGGAAGATTTCATCAGCGCGATCGAAGAATATTTTGCCCGTGGGGGTTTGCATATCGCGCGGCGGTTGGCATACCGAGGGGTTGAAGTCTACCCCGACCATGAAATCCTCAAGAAGTACGCTCACATTCTCGCACCGCCAGTGGTGAAAGTCGTTCCCAGTTCTCCAGAAGAACGTCAAACTATTCGAGCCGATCGGGAGTGGATGGATAAAAATCGGCTGAAATACCGGGGTCGATGGGTAGCACTTCTCAGTGGCAAGTTACTAGCAGAGGGCGCTTCTGTTGATGAATTGGTAGCTCAGCTTGGGGATTTGAAGGGTATATTTTTTACGAAGGTTGTTTGATGGTACTGTTTTTTGACGATCGCAATGCTTTTGCAACAGGTGCTTGTCCTTACAAGTACATTCCAGCTACGGAAGGTGAATCCACCAATCGGATTTTCCTGAGAGTATAAATTGCTGGCTATCCCATAGAAGCAATTGTTGATACTGGCGCTCCCTATGTAATCCTAGCACCGGGAGTTGCCAGGGCTGTAGGTTTCGATCCCACTTATATTTTGGAAAGAAAAACTATGCTGATTAGAGGGATGCGCTTAGATGGGAGTATAACTCGGTTCAATATGAAACTGTTGGCAGATGTTGGCCAACACTTGGAGTTACAGGCGACAGTTTTTGTGCCGGATGCTGAAGAATTATGGGGTGATTTTCCTTCTTTCATCGGGTTGAGTGGTTTCTTAGAAAGAATCCGTTTTGCTGTCGATCCATTGACTGATACCTTTTACTTCGGTTCGATGGCATTAACGGATCTTTAGTTCTCCCCAAGTAAGGGTCGGTGGGCGGTGCCCACCCTACAAATATCGGTTGCGCAATATCCGGATCGCTTCTCAAGCTTAACGGATAATGTTTTTAGTCGGTTTTCAACCGACTTTAGCTATTAGCAGGGGGTTTGAACCCCCTGCGGGCTGACAACGAAGCCAGAAAATTACAGGATATCAAGGTGTAGCAATCTTTTTTCAAAATGGTATAATAATAGGTGGGCGGTGCCCACCCTACAGATAAAATTAACGAATCTTACATTTCTTCACCATTTGCGGAGCCGAAAACCAACCCTGCTTATCACCCGACAAACAACCGCCCCCACCGCACCAAAAAGCAATGGGTAAGTGTCCCGCAGGCGATCGCAGTTCCCCACCCAACTCCTGATACTGTAGCAACTTACCATTCTCACTCCAGCCCACCCGATCGTCAAACTTATCTCCATCTTTACCTACAGCTTCCCAGATGTCGTTCTGCACGCTGAAACCAAAGCGACCATAACTATATTCTTGCCACAATTGGTCGATCGTCCGCAAATCAGTACAAGGAAATTCTGCCATACTTTTCTCATCCAGCCAGCGTTCTTGTTCCCGACCAGCTATCCACAGCATCAGTCTCCTGGTTTCCATATCTGCTTCCTTAAACTTCCCAGATACCAGTAACTTTTTCAACTGACTGTAGTCTGCACCCACTTCTGAAGCTAACTCCAGCGTCTGTTCTGTCGGGACCGTCTCTTCTGGTGTCGATTTTTCCGTAACGGCGGGCTTAGATGATATATTTATATTCATCGACCACTTAATTTCCAGCTTCGTCAACGCCACTATTGACACCATCAAACCCAGGGCCGCAATTAGATATTTTGGCTCCATTTATTAGGTTCATCAAACTTTACCTTCCTGGTCTAACTCGACATCGTCCCCCTATTATAGCACAAATCCATTATTATTCCATAAATTCGTTTTTATCAAAATATATCAAGTCCTGATGATTAAAAAAGATATCTTGCGTAGGTTGGGTAGAGCGGCAACGAAACCCAACAGGTTTGCTTGGGTGTGGTCAAAAGTAGTTGATAGAGAAGAAGATAAATTTTGTCCAGAGCTTAATTGGTGATAATCATTATCATTCTTTTTTGCCAAGGATAACTTGGGAGCACATAGTATATGTATGATCGGACATAATTTACGCAGAAAAAAATCGGAAGATCCGTACTTGCATGATGGTCAGAAAGATGACAGTATTGATAATGCTGATGAATCAATTATCAACACTGCCATGAATGAAAATTATACAGATGTTATCACAGAAGTTTGTCAATTGCTGTTCAATGCCATTCGCGAGCGAGAATCTTCTTTAGCCAATAAGGTACAGATCCTAGATGGGGAGATTTTCAAACTATTACTCTTGATTGGTTTGCAACTAATGTCGATGATTTTGAGCTACTTAAGTTCTCAAATGACGACAGATGATAAGGAAAAAGGGTATCAGGTTCATCGTCACATAGAAGTCAAATATTTCGTGCTATTTGGTCCGATAGAAGTAGAATCACCCTATATGTGGAACCGCGACAAAAAACAGGGGAATCGTCCGGTCAAAAACCAATTAGGCATTACTAACTGCGGGCGTTCTCCTGCGTTAGAACAAGCTTTGGTATCTTTGGGAATCAATCAATCTTATCAACAAGCGGCTAAACAATTTGAACAACACTATGGATGGAATATAGATCGCTATCGAGTCCGAAGAGCGGTAGTCAAAATCGCTCCACAGGCAGAGGAGTATGTGTCCCAACGACTAGAGCATTCAAGAGCAGAATATGATCAACCCATTGATGTCAGACCTGGGGTCGATCAAATTTTAGTGGAACTTGATGGTAGTCATGTTCGTACTGGCATCTTCCAATCAGCTCAAACCGAACAGTTAACAAAAAAACGGCAACTGCCGAAAAAAGAGCGAACAACAGACTGGCGTGAAGTCAGAGTTGGTTTAGCTCGCCCACTTCAAGGCAAAGAAAAACGGACTTTTGTAGCTTTAATGAACAAATATCCAGAAGTGGTAAATCAATTGGTAAGTGCAGCAATAGATCAAGGGATGTCACTACTTAGTAATGTCTATGCAGTCGGAGATGGTGCTCAGGGGCTATGCTCAGAACTGAAAAAGCAATTTGATAACTTGCAATTTATTCTAGATCGTTGTCATCTCAAACAACATCTTTATGAAACCGCTGTTCGCGCAGCGTGGCGCAGCCATAGCTCTGGGAGTGGAAGAAAGCCAAAAACAGAATTTGGTAAATGAAGAACTATCGCTTATTGATGCAGGGAAAGTACAGCAACTGTTAACAAACTTCAAAGAATGTCTAGAACGCTCCGAGCCGAAGCTCACCAAAGGTAAAGAGCGTTTATCCCGTTTGTATAAGTATATTCAAAGGTTTTCTAATTGCATTAATTATAACCAGTTTATCTCAAACGGCTTACCTATCGGTTCAGGAGAAATTGAAAGTGCGCATCGTTATATTCCTCAAAAAAGGTTAAAGATTCCCGGAGCAACTTGGCATCCTGACAATATTAATCCGATGTTAGGGTTGCTCATTCTACAAGTTAATAATTGGTGGTCGGACTTTTGGCAACTTAAGACCCAAGGATCGAAAATACCAGCATAGTTTGAACCATACCAACTTCCATTAAAAAGTTTGACTGCTTGGCTGACATCGACTTGGCTGAAAATTTGCCATCGTGTAGTGTGATTTTTAAGGAGCGCAGCGCAGTGAGCACCGGTTCATCTCCAGAAGTAGTCGCCATGCAGTCGTCCGAAGCGCCTTCGCAACGCGCAGACGCTAGCAATTTATACGTTATAAATTGCCCAAAATAGAATACTTGTACGGATATTACGTATTATCGCACAAGACCACATCATTACTATCTCCTGAATGCATGTCGGGCGGATCCAAAGTTGTCCTTGGTAAAAGAGAATGAGAATGATTATCATAAATTTGGGACTCCAAAATTTATCCTCTACCCTATCTACCCTATCAACTACTTTTGACCACACCCGGTTTGCTTTGTCTCTCGAAGGATTATAGCTCTATAACTGCAAAAATACTTACTTTTAAGTTAGATATTTAAATTACTGCATCCTGTCAATTGTACGGTACTGAATCGCTTCGGCTACATGCTGGGCTTGCAACTGCTGTTCGCCAGCAAGGTCGGCGATGGTACGGGCTACTTTGAGAATGCGATCGGTGGCCCGGGCGGAGAGGCCCAGTCTTCTAATCGCCGTTTCTAACAAATTGCGGATAGAGTCATCCAGAGGACACCATTCTCGCAGGTGATGACTCTGCATGTCCGCGTTGCAACGCACCGAGGGATCTCGTGAAAAGCGTTGTTGGGCCCGTTCCCTGGCTGCTTGCACCCGGACGCGCACCGGTGCCGACTCTTCTCCAGTTGCTTGTCTGGTAATCTCTTCGGGTTTTAGACGATTTACGGCTACCTGCAAGTCAATTCTGTCCATCAAGGGTCCGGAAAGCTTGGCCCAGTATTGCTCTCGCTGTCTGCCAGAACAAGTACAAGGTTGAATATTATCGCCATAGTAGCCGCAAGGACAAGGATTGGTACTGGCAACCAGAGTAAACTTAGCTGGAAAGCTGACAGTTTGGCGGGCGCGGGAAATGGTGACCGTACCATCTTCCAAAGGTTGACGCAGGAACTCCAGCACGTTACGCTTAAATTCTGTTAACTCATCCAGGAACAACACGCCTCGGTGGGCCAGAGAGATCTCTCCCGGACGCGGATAGCTGCCACCCCCCACCAGGGAAGCGCCAGAAGCAGAGTGATGGGGACTGCGAAAGGGGCGCGAGGTCACTAGAGATCCTTTATTATGCTTGAGTAACCCCGCCACCGAGTGGATCTGAGTGACCTCCAAAGCTTCTGCAAAGGCCAATGGCGGTAGAATTCCTGGTAGGCGTCGCGCTAACATGGTTTTACCGCTACCAGGTGGTCCGACGAAGATGAGATTATGTCCTCCAGCAGCCGCTATTTCCAGGGCCCGACGGGCATGAGTTTGTCCTTTCACATCTCTAAGATCGGCTACATTTAAGTCAGAACTGACCAATTCTGCTATCCCATCCAGTTCTCGGGGCTGATAAAGTTGGGGACGATCCAAAAAATCAACCACCTCTGACAAATGGCCGAAGCCATAGACCTTTAAGCCTCGTACCACAGCTGCTTCCCGAGCATTATCCGCTGGCACAACCATGCCTACAATACCCAGCTTTTCCGCTGCCGCCGCAATGGGAAGTACGCCAGCTACAGGACGCAGGCTCCCATCCAAGGAGATCAACAGTAAAGTTGAAAGTTTGTCCCTGTCAGATTTGGAAGCATTAATCGATGCAATTTTCGAGTTCGACAGTCTGGAGGATTTGTTGGATTGGTTGTCGGAGGTTGAGTCCCCCTGAGGGCGATCGTAACCCAGAAACCGGGTTTCTGGACCTGGTTTCTTAATTCAAATTATAGAGGACATTGGGGATGAATGGCCCCTTTTGAACAAATATAGCTGAGTTGATTCGCATCTAAATTTTTGGCATTGGTGAAGTCCACCCCACTCAAAAGAGCTACCGTCAAACCCGCAGGAGCCTTTTTCAGGAATTCTCTCTCCCGAGAAATCTCTTCTACCGAAATCTTCGGGTCAGTAAAAATTGCTCCCTTAAAATCAACTTCCGTCAGGGTTGCGCCCCGGAAATCTACAAGTGTGAGGTCCGCATTCCGCAGACTCACATTTTCGAGTACTGCATTACTCATGTTAGCCCCAGTCAGCTTCGCCCCGTTCAGGTCGGCATTTTCCAGTTTCGTATTACTCAAGTCTGCCCCAGATAGGTCTGCTCCTTGCCATTCCGTTTTGCTCAAGTCGGCAAATTTGAACAAAGCTGCCACCGCCTTGACTTGTACCATCCTCGCGCCGCTTAAATTCGCCCATTCTAGGTTGGCCTCGTCTAGATCTGCCCCAGTTAGTTTGGCATTTTCTAAGACTGCTTTTTCTAAAGATGCTCCTATTAATTGGGCACTGCTGAGGTTAGCCCCGTTCAGGCGCGCGCCCTTGAGGTTAGCTTGGTTGAGCTTGGCGCGGATCAGGTTGGTACGAATGATGTCTACGTTCTGTAGCACCGCGCCGCTCAAGTTAGAGTCTTGCAGGTTGGCACCGCTGAGGTCCGCTATCCAATCATCGAAGGTGCCTAGGTGATCGTCTGCACCCGCTCCATAAAAGCGACTGTTTTTGAAACTGGCATTGGAGAGGAGCGATCCTCGGAAGTTAATTCCCGATAGATCGGTTTGGTCCAGCATCAGGGTGAAGGGCATCGGATCGCTGGTTTTACCTAGGTGAGTCCGACTCAGATCGGCATCGTGAGTTTGACTGCTGTAAATATTGAGGATTTTCGCGATCGCCTGTTTAGTGGCCCGCAGTCGGAGTTGGAGGATTTTTTGCTGTTGCCTGTTGCTACCGGGTTTAATAGCAGCAATATCATTTAAGAGAGCTTGATTAGCGCGTTGGAGGTAGGGGAGGGCCACAGGTCCGCTACTGAATAATGCTTGTTGAACGGCGTCGATGTTTTTCAGGGAATTTTCTTGCAGCAGCAGATCGACTAAAAATTGCAGAGCCCGGGGGTCGTCGATGGTGCCGAGTGCGATAATTGCTTCCCGTCGCTCCGAGAAAGCTTGTGGCGAATCTGGATTTAACTTATCAACCAGTTGCAGATAGACTTGGTCGTTTCGGCGGCGAAACTCTCGGAGACTTTCTTGACTTTGGATATAGACCTGAGTCCCGACGAAGGTTCCCAATACTGCTGTTATGCCTGCGACGGAGACCATTAGCAAGGTCATCCCCGGGTGTTGGCGCATCCAGTTCCATAGACTCCGCCTCCTACTGATGGACTCTGGTGTCAGGACGATCGCCTCTGTCGTACTATCATCATCAGGAGCGATCGCAACCTGTTCGGAAACCACGTAAGTATCAGCGAGGCGATCGCGCATAGCCCGTCCGTGACGGTTTAAGGGACCGCTGAGGGCTTCTACCAGCAGGAAAACTCCGACCACCCCTGCTAATATTTCCAGGTTAGGAAAAGCTCCACTGTAGCGCCAAATTACATAGGCCGTGCCTACTGGCAAACCCCAGCGTCCGATGGCTTCCCGGACAAATGCTCTAACTATACCTGGATGTTCGCCGCTAGCAGCGATGACCCGGACGCCGAACCAGCGCTTGGGGGATGTTTGACCAGTGGCGCTCAGTAAGAATAGTTGCCAACTAGCCAGGAGTATGGGCGTGGCCAGAGCTGCGGACCAAAATAAGTTAGTGAGGGGGGATACTTGGCGCTCCCGAGAGGTGACCGGCTGTGCTCTAGTTTTGGCGATCGCCTCGGAGGTTGAGACCAGGACAGGGTTAAGGGGGACTTGTTCAGAGGTAAAGTGAACCCTAGTATACTCCCCGAGTTGGAAAGGAACGACACCAGTAGCTGCGAGCAGGGAGACTTCCACCACCCAAGCACCGAGTCGTCTGATGGCAAGTGGCGGTTTCGGGATGCACAGGGGCCGTTTATCTGATTGTTTTTTGCCGGTCGTCACGGTGGGGCTTGCCATAGGTCTGTCTATATTTTTCTCTTGGTAGCTAAAAATTTCCCCTTTGTCAATACCCGTTCGTAGTAAGCGCTTTAGCGCTTCGGAAGTTCGTAGTAAGCGCTAAAGCACTTAAGAGTCTTTAATTTGACGATGGATTATCTGCCAAGAAAATCTTGTAGACTATGTAAGCTAGTAATGCTAAGAAGGCGATACTCGCCAGACTGGCCACCATATGCACGAACATATTCAATACTGTCAACCCCATGAATAGCCCAGCGCCAATGACTACGAACTTGCCAGCGCTAGGCAACTCTCGATACCAACTAACTAATTTCTCCGACATCCTGGAAACCTTGCTCTTCAACTCTGGCGAGAACTGGGAATTTATTTGAGCTTCCATTTGTCGGAGTTTGCGTTGTAATTCCCGATCGTCTTTATTATTCATGTTTCCCCCACTATAGCATATTCTACAACTACAATTCTAGCAAGGCGCGAGCGGGCGGCTGCCTTAAACCCAGGAGCGATCGCGCCCCTCGTTCCCACGGCTCTGCCTGGGAACGCTCAGAGAGTCCCTTAGTCTGAACCAAAACCCCAAAACCGCCCAATCCCATTGGGTCTATCAACTGGTGGAGGGCATCGCGACGCTGCAATACTCGTGCTATCCCCATGTTAGCAGTAGAGAGTGCCTGCAGGCGATCGCCCAATCCGAGAGCCATGAGAAATAATCCCTGTTGGGTTTTACCCAGTTTTTCGAGGCCGCATAATTTGCCTTGGCGCTCCAGGGCCGTAAAATCTACATGAGCCGTGATATCTTGATGTCCTACATTTAGATAAGGATTGTGATGACGCTGGTGGCGATAGTAGCATTGTAAGGTGCCCGAACTCCTCTGGGGGTGATAGTATTTATCTGCCCTGTAACCATAGTCTATCGCCAGCAGATATCCCCGCCTTAAGGAAGATGCTACAGTCTTTACCCAGTCTAATGCTGCTAGATTGACTTCGCTGCGATAACCTTCTGGGTAATTATCTCCTGTTAAGTTAATTCCGACTAATGCAAAATATGCTGCTATCTGGGGGGTGGAAAGTTCGCCGATGACTTCGACAAACCGATCGTCCCTGTCAATGGTAACATAAATTTCTCCGAGCTGTCCATTTTCTAGGATTATCTGATGGACGGGAAAGGCGTCAAGCAATTCATTACAGAAAAAACAGCCAGTCACCGATAAGGGCGGAATTTCCTCCCAACTGCACCAGCGAACTTTCTCTCCCGGCCAGTTTTGCACCCGTTGCTGTTGTGCTGCTTGCAACCCTGGTGCTTTTTCCACGATCATATATTCCAGGGCCCCAAAGCAGTCTGGATATTTTTTTTTGAAAGTATGGTAATATATCCGCGGCCATTAGTCCTTCCCCGGCACCCATTTCCACTAAGGTAAAAGGAGTTGGTCGTGCTAGGATCTCCCACATTTCGGCAAATTGAACTGCGAGTAGTTCCCCGAGGTCCGCACCGAGATTTGCGGAAGTAAAAAAGTCTCCCTCCTTGCCGATCTTGACTTGGTTACTGCTATAATAACCTTCCTGGGGGTGATATAGCACTAAATCCATGTACTCCGCAAATGTAATCCGCTGCTGGGGGGTGGCGGCGATGCGTTGGGCGATCGCCCGACAGAGTTCCGAGTTATTGTTATGTTTTGTTTTCACTTGCTTCTGGCAGGTTTGCACCCGCTATTATCCTAGGACAACCATTATTTTACCTCAGTCCCATACAGTTTCAATTTCATCGGCATTTCCCAGAACTTCATCCCTTGTAATCAGCTTGGCTTCGGCGTAAACGGCTGTAGCAGCAATGATGCGATCGTGAATTTCCCAATTTTGTGGTAATGTCAGCATTGTCTGGAAAACCGTTAAGTCGAAGGCCGTGATCGCCAACCCATCACCTATTTCAATTCGGTCGAGTATTTCCTCAATAGTAATTTCCAGGTTTTTCTTGCGAACGATGTTGTCAAGTTCAGCTAAAACTATGGTGGGGACGAAAGCCATAACTTCTCCCATTTCAGCTTGTTTGAGAATTTGCCTTGCCACCGGTGATAATTTTGGGCTTCGAGTCATGAACCAGAGTAAAGCATGACTATCGACTACATACACTTCCATCATTTACCTCACTCTTTTAGTTTATAACCATCTCGAAAAACCTCCCGCTTCGCCTCCTCTAATTCCTCATCTGTCACCTCAAGACCCGCCCACAATCCTTCTAATTTTGTCTGGCGCGGCGGTTTTCCTTCTACTTTACGCTCCATAATCTTTCTTAATTCATCCAATTCCCTTTGAATAGATTTGATGCGCAGCAATATGTACTTCTCCATTTCTCCATACCTCCAAAACGTCCTATTTCTATTCTATCCTAAATTTGTGTTCTTGTCAAGGGGCGAGGCCATTTAGCATTCTGGGGACAGATTTTTGATTGCGGCAATAAGATCTGCTTTTTTCATGCGAGAATAACCGCTTATCCCTTGCTTTTTCGCCAAGGCTTTTAGTTCGCTAACTGTCATATTCCGATAGCTGATTTTTGAAGTAGCAGCTTTATACTCGCTTCCTGTCTTGACTTCATTGCGAAGGGCCTCTAGTTTGCGATCGAACATTTTTTCTATTCCCACCAAAATATTTTGCTCGACCGGGGTAGTTTCAATTTTTTGAGTCAGAAATTCGACCTTCTCCTGAAAAATGGTTTCCAGATTGTTCACCGAACATTTAATCTGTTTGATTTCCTCACTTAAAGCAGTCACTGCCATTTCTGTAACCGTTTCCATCGAATGTTCCGGCGGATAAACTGGGGGAATATCCACTTTCTTTCCTTCCTGTCTGAGTGCTTTCACCTGTTCTATAATCGCTTCGGAATTGTCCGGTTCCAGAATAAATGCCCCGATCGTCTCACCTTTGCGGGGATCTATTTCTCGGGCCCTGACTGCAATATAGTATTCAAAATGCCCATCAACCACTTCGTAGGATTGCATACTGGTTCGGCGCAGGATAATCGGATTAATCAACCCGCTAGCTGCTAAACTCAGTTGTGCGGCACTTTCTAAATCTTCTGCGGAGAAGCGATCGCGAGGCACCTGGGATGTAATTTTTTTGACCGCAATAAGTGAAGGCAATAATTTTTTCATGCATCCATTCCGATTTTCTGTAATATTTCTTCGCCTAGGGCTTCAAATTCTTGAGCAGCTTGTGAATCTGGTTTTGACTCTAGAACTGATTTAGGATTAGCAACTTCCAACTCTCCCACCACCTGAGTTTCTTCGCAACACTTAGCTAAAACATCTCGGCTATAGATTACATTCTCCATAACTGGCAAACCGTAACGAGTTGTAATCGCCTCCCGCCGTTTCTTAAACGTAGATTTTACGAAGGCGGCATTAGTGGATATGTTACAGGCCAAAACCCCGAGAATTTTTAGCGGTTCTTTATTGATTTGTCTTCTAAATGCATCCACTTTATTAATAAAATATTTGACATTCTTTAATCCTTGATTGGCAAAGGGCTTTAAATCAGAAGGAATCAATACATAATCAGCCGTAATCAGAGCAATGCGGGCGTACAGATTCAAGGCCGGGGGTGTATCGATAATGACAATATCATATTGAGTAGCGACTTCTTTCAATTTTTCAAGCAGAATTAAGCGACTAAAATCAAGTTGATTCAGTTCGCTTTCATATTGCATCAAATCAATGTGGGACGGCACGACATCTACTTCGGGAGTATTAAAGGCTGAGGTTCTAGCTACTTCAGAAATCGGATAAAACTCTTCTGATTGTAATACTTGCAGAATGTTACAGTCTTTGATATCGTCTAATTCTTCATCGTCAAATTTAATTAACCCCGTGCCAAAAGTCGTGTTAGCTTGGCTATCCATATCGATCGCTAAAACTCTCTTTCCTTTTTTCCTGAAGGTCGCTGCTAAATTAACCACGGTTGTGGTCTTGCCCACACCACCTTTGTTATGGTAAACTGCGATAATTTTCATCTTCTGTTGCCTCTGGTTACTACTTTCCCGTTGCACGGGGTTTCCCGATCGGACATTTAGGGGATGAGAGTCCGATTGTTGGAGCTTCAGGTTATCCTTGCCAATCAGAGCTTTAATCTCCTCAATTTTTGCCTCAACTTCTCGACCCGGACATTGGAATATTAACTGAATCTCTTCACCCACTCTTTCATAAATTCTGACATCTTTGCCATTGGTTAATAAGCCATATTTTACATGCAAGTTGGTTAAATAACGCTGGAATTTTCGCCAATGACGGTCTAAATTTTGGTTGGGATGCTTTGCCTCCATGACCACAGTTAGGGGAGAATTTGCATCCAGGACAAAAGGAATGGCTTGGGTAGCAAAAGCTAAAAAATCTAAACGAATACTACTAAATGTAACTTCTTGATGCCAACTGTCAGGGGTGTAGCCTAACCGGGGCAACAGATAGCTGACAATCAGTTTGCTTTCGACTTCGCTCTCATTCCGGCAAAGATCTGGATTGAAATTAAAGGGGATTTCCACCTCGGATACCCCAGGATTTTGGGGTAATAATTCAACATTCTCTCTATTGTATTGAGTATTGGGCATGTTTATCTCAGTAGGATCCCTGATTTTTGATGGGTTTGTCTCATTTTCTGTGAGGTTGGGTAGAGTTGAGTAGGTTAGCCCAACCTAGAGCGTCGGTCCAGTAGAAGTCCTTGACAAAAAAAGAAAATGTGCATTTACTAAATTTGGTAGCGCTAATAACAATTGTGAGCCTCCGGAGCGACCCCACAGGGCCAGAGCGTGAAAAGCGGGAAAGGAGCAGAAGAACGATTTTTCGTCAATACACGGATTGCAAAATTTGTCAAGCATTATTAGTGGACCGACGCTCTAGGGACAGCGATCGCCATTAGAAGTCAAACACCAGGCGCAGAGTTCCGGTCACAATTGTATCATTGTCCTGCTGGTTCCCAGGATCGACAACCACCTGTACCAAGGGCGTAATCCGGAGATTATCGTTAACGGGGAAGTTGTAGAAGACTTCATAGTTAGTCTGAGTCCCGTTTCCCACTTCCGTGGCGATAAAGGGCTGACCGGCAGCAATTCCCGCCAAAGCGCCCCTCGCAAATAAGTCTAGACCAGGGAACATGTTCCCTTGTACTGGGAGTTGTACTGGGAGTAGATGGTACGGGTGAGGTGCTCGGAAACAGTTGCGGTCCGTTGAGATAGATTACGACTTGCGGGTGCAAATCTCCCAAGTTTGCTCTCAACTGGATGTGGATGGTTTGCGAGGCGATATTGTCACTAATCGTGCGGCCAAGGCTGTTTAGGATCGAGAGGGAACCCCCCAGGCGTTTCATGAACCAACCTTGCAGTCCTTCCATTTCATTTGCGGAGACCATAAACCGCAGGTGGCGTCCAGTGATATCAAATCCGGCGGCATAGGGTACGATCAGGGAATCCCAGCGAGAACGATGGGTGGGGGCGAGGACGATCGGACAGTCCTCGGTAGGTAGATGCTCTCGTCCCACCACCTCAATGGAACCAAAGTAGAATGGCAAGACAACATGACGATTAAACTAAGCCAGGCTGTCGCCAGCCCGACTCGTCTTCAGAACCGGACGTGAGACTTTCACCTCATCCGGCTCCTCGGTTTTCCTATCCCTTTTCCGGGCGCGGCCTTCTATACTGCCATCCATCCTTGTCTTCTGGTGATGACAGTAGTCATGAAGCAGTTGCAGGTTGCCGTAGGTATCTTTACCGCCTAATGATTTCGGGGCGTTGCACAATTACGGGATGATGGGCATAGTTGCAGAAGTCTTAAACCTAGACTACAAGCCAGTTTAAGTTATGTGCATGCGTAGGCATCATCCCCAAAATGTGCAACGCCGATTTCGGTATGATGTGATCTACTTCCCACCTATCTCCATCTCTGAATGTCATTCCGCAGTGGTTGCATTTGCCTTTCTGTCTGCCCATGAGCTTTATTACTCTAGAGCTTATCATCGGGCTTTGCCGCAACCTTTTACTCCAGTACACGAGGTTCCCATTCATCGGGCTAGCTGTCCCTTTCACTTTTACGTGCCGTACTATTTCCGTTTCGGAGTGTAAGATTAGCTTTATCCCTTTACTATCCATGAAGTTCCACTGTCTACCGCCTTCGGCTTTCCAGTACTTCTTTGCTACCCATGCGCCGGTTTTATTTGGGTGCCTTCGCTTTGCCCATCCCCACGTTATTTCCCACAGGTAATGGTCCAGTTCTCCGAACACTTCCTTGCTTACCACCGTTCTGTAGTAGTTGCACCATCCCCGTATGATCGGGTTCAGTTTGCTTATCAGTGCGGCCTGTGATGCGGCCTTGTGACTCTCTATTACAGCCTTCAGCTTTTCCCTGTGAGTTTTGATGGATTTATTGCTTGGCTTTACTAGGGTTCTATATCCCTTTCCTGATTTTCCACTTCTATTTTTACCCACCTTATATTGCCGAACGTTGAACCCTAGGAAATCGAACCCTGGCTCCTGTCCCTCCAAGGTATGGGCCACTCTGGTTTTCTCAGGTTTTAGTTCTAACCCTACTCCTGCCAACCACTTGCTGATGACCTCCTTGGCTTGTTCTATAACCTCGCGGTTCTTATGTATCACTACAAAGTCATCTGCGTACCGCACTACTCCCAATTCCCTTTGTGTAACTTTACCTACCGGGACTACTCCTTTCACTGCCATTTCCATCCCATGCAGTGCTATATTTGCCAATAGTGGGGATATTACTCCCCCTTGTGGCGTTCCTGCATATGTGGGTTGATATGCGTCCCGATCCATCACCCCGGCTTTTAGCCATTCCCGGATTTTCTTCCGTACCGGTGATGTGCTATTTAGTTTTTGGAGCAGTGCTTTGTGGTCTATACGATCAAAGCACTTCGCGATATCTGCATCCAGCACCCATTTGGGCTTTCGTGCTATGCAATTAAATATTGCCTCAATCGCGTCATGGCATCCTCTTCCCGGCCTGAACCCATAGGAGTTTGCCTCAAACACTGCTTCCCATTCGGGCTCCAGTGCTATTTTGACTAATCCCTGTAGAGCTCTGTCATACATTGTTGGTATCCCCAGCGGCCTCTTTTCGTCTCTTCCGGGTTTTGGTATCCATACCCTACGGGTCGGCCTACCTTTTTTCCCATCATTAACTCTAAGCTGCTTTACCAGTGACCTTCTTTCGGAGGGCTTAAGCGCAATCACGCCATCTACCCCTGCCGTCTTTTTGCCCTGATTCTGCTGGGTTACCTGTCTCACCGCAATCATTTTTGCGGACCATGACCTCGTGAGTAACCCCTGGAGTCTGCGTACTGACCTTCTATCTCCTCGTTGGGCCGCCCTGTAGATACGCTTTTGGATCTTGAGCACGTTCCGCTCCAGCTTGCGCCAGGGGGTCATACTCCAGTCATTTACTATCGTCTCCGATGTACTCCGTGACATATGAAATCCTACTAACTTCTACATTTTTGGTTAACCGTGAGGGCGTCAGCTCTATCCCGTCCATTACGGACGGTCATTTGCTTCTCCACTCAATCTCTCCCAGTCGTGACCTGCTCATGATTCGCAGATGTTGCGCCTTTGGTGGCTACTCAGCTCACGACCTCACTGAGAGTGCATCGACTGGTTTACTTCGTTCCTGCAGATGATTGGTTGTGACCTTAGAGAGTGCCCCTGCGCCGGGTTTATTGTCAGTGCTTGTTGGTCAGCTGGGTATCTGCCAACGACCATTATCCTTTCCCTTTTGGGCCAGTGTATGAGCCTTATTCCACTGGTTCTACATTACGACGTTGCAGCACTTCGCTTTATGCTCCTCATAGCCACTTGCTCGACGTTGTCCAGCTTTAGGCTGCCAGTCATTGACGCCAAATCGCCCCGCTTTACGGATTGATGCCATCGCGTCCGGGAGCACCCACCCTGTCGTGTCGCTCCCGCGCACGACATGGGTGGGTGTCTCCGGACGCGAAGCTACCGTAGGGGCGATGCTTTTACCCCTGCACCTGGGGAGAAGGACTTGCACCTTCATCATCTCTAGGTTTCGCCGGTCCACTTCGGTGTCACCACCAATGACTGGCTACCCCTTGCAAGTTATCAGGACTTATGAAATCCTGCTAGGGGTCTCGGTTCTATGGCCTGTGACATGGTCTCTCGACCCTCCTCGTCCATTTTGAACCTTTACCCTAAACGAATCACACCCCCAGAGGATAGACTAAAGCTGTTAACCAAGGGGAAATATCAGAAGTAACCGCAGGTTTAGATGTTTTCATGGCTGGTTGAGAAAAGTCGAGCCCAAGCAGATCGGAGTTTCCAACTACTACCCATTTAGCCTAAATTTGCTACTGCTATTTTTCTTCTATCTGAATGACAGTTTTTGTACTGTCACGATCGGTCCGCGGACTTTCGTTTCCGGAGCACCCACCTATGTTGTGCGCAGGATGCGACACAACAGGGTGGGTGCTCCCGGAAACGACCGAAAAATCGGCATCTTGTACCAGTGCCGACTTTTTCCTACCCCGTCGTTGGGCAAACCAAGTTTGCAGTTGCTGGCGACATTGGGAGGACATTACTCCCGCTATTACCTGCAATCTATGATTAGAACAAGCGCTATCGGGAATATTGGCAACGGTACGAATGGCACCCGTCTTGGGGTCATCAACTCCATAAACCAGAAGACCAAGGCGGGCTTGCACTATGGCCCCGGCACACATGGGACAGGGTTCTAAGGTGACATATAGGGTGCAGTGGTTCAGGTGCCAGTTTTGTAAGGCTTGCCCTGCGGCCCGAATGGCGATGATTTCCGCGTGGGCCGTGGGATCGAAGTCCCTCTCTTTGCGGTTCGATGCTGAGGCGATCGCCTGCCCTTCGCTGTCCACAATCACCGCACCTACTGGCACTTCTCCGGCTTCACCTGCTGACTGGGCCAGTTCTAGGGCCCGATTCATCCATCGCCGATGTCCCTGATAGGTTGGATCTGCAATTAACATATCTACTAATTTTAGCTGGCTGGCTTAGCTAGCAGGGGGTCTAGTTGACCTTTTCCGTCTAACTGATAGAGTCGATCGCACCCGCCAACATGCTGATTGTTAATGAAAATCTGCGGCACAGTCCGGCCACCCTTGGCACGGTCTGCCATCCGGTCTCTGGCTTCGGCATCGCCGTCTATCTTATATTCAAGGTATTTGACTCCCTTCCACCAGAGCAATAATTTGGCTCGGATGCAGAAGGGACAGCTAGCCCAAGTGTATATTTCTACGTTGGCTTTGATGCGATCGGGATTGCGACCCAATATAGGATTGAGAAAGTCAAGCATTTTCAGAAACTCGGCTGATTTTGCTTACAATTATATCTGATGAACTTGTCCCCATGGCCAAGTTTGGTCAACTTTACCAGATCCTGTTGGCTGATGGCGTCGCGGAATTAAGGCAATTTCACTCACCCTCCCGGCCCTCACGGGAGACGATCGAGCTAGTCCATACACCAGTTGAGTAACTGTCGAACTCAAGTCAATCCTGCCTAAGTATTTTTACTTACTGCACGACGATCGATCTCCTCCATCCAACAGTTCCAAAACTGCCTTCGGTGACAACTTATCCTTAAACCAAACAATCCTAGCGGGCGTCTTCCTAATATTAACACCCGCTTTTTCCAGATTCAAGCGTTCGGAAACTGCTAGAATCAAATTATCGCATTCCGCCTTGCGCACCTGAGCAAACTTCTTCTGCAAATATTCCGGACGCCAATAACCGACAATTTCCAGCAAAAACACCCGTCCATCGGGATGTACCAAACGAAAGTCCGGAACCATAACGCTGCCCGGAATAGGAATTAAATCAACCTCCCTCTCTAAAACCCACTCCGTTTTCAGTTTTTCCCAGCGGTTAGCAAAAGAAGCCTCTAACATACTATCATAAGGCTTACCCGGAGGATAGTGACTGACTAAACCACAATCAGAATCGAGACTGAAACGACCCGTTTTCGGTTCACCAATGTAAAAATCTCGCGTTTGCAGGGTAGCATGCATGCTCCATCTAGTAACATGAAGTAAAGCAGGGAGAAGTTTAGCTAGGGCCAACCCATATCTAGTGCTAACCTTCAATAAACTCGTCGGACCATCAACAGTAATCGTAAACCCGTGGTCAGCATCGCCTTCAATATAGGCCATCAACTGAAATAGCTTCAGATAGCGAAATAAAAGTTTATATTCTCCAGGAACATTGCGGTGAGCATTCAGAATAATCTGAGTAGCGCGGTAGAAAATACCTTGCACTTGGGCAAGATTATAGCGATGCAGCAAAGCTTTCGGTTCCGGCGCGTCGAATTGAGTCAAAATCCGATTCTCTGGCAAGTCCGCATACAACCCCTCCCGGATATGGACGGGTAGCACTTCCCGGTTTAACTCGCCAGAAAGAGTATCTGCTAGCAAGAATAAAGTTTTTTCCGTTGCTTGGGGACTGGGAACAACGGTGGCAGCTTGCGCAAACACCCGCTGTCGCAACATTGGCGGTTCTAGGGGACTAACGATCTCAAAGGTGGAGAAAGCACTTTTGAGGATATGGGCAAGTCCCCGCCTTACTCTAAAATCAGGACTGTCCCCTTCCAATTCCTGTAGGCGCCTGTCCAGTTCCCCCATGCAGTCGCCAGTCAGGGATTGAAAGCAGTTAATCAATTCAGTCGCCAGGCCCAAATTGCTATTAATGGCCAGTCGCTTGGGGACGATCGTCTCCCCATTGTGCCGGTGACTCAGGAGATCGCTGGGTAACATAAGTAGTTCTCTGTTCGGTGAAAACCCCGTTCCCTGCCGGAGTCAGGGAACGGGCCTCTTGAGGCAGAGCCTAGTACACCACACCGTAAATAGATTGGATAATCTAGCTAGCCGTGGTCCCTCTCACGTCAGGATTGGTCTAAACCCTTGCAGGGCAATAATTTCAGCGGTGCTGTCTACAGAAATTTAGCACAAATGTTGGCCCCTCTATCGCGCATCTAAGGGACTAGAAAGAAAATAAAGTACCATTATTCAGGTGCAATTTTTATATTCCATTTTGGCAATTTTTCATCTGCTAACCAATATGACAACAATGGCTATAGTTCTTCTTGTGAAACCTTTATTCCTTTAGCATAAGTTTCCTCATTTCTCTCTCCAATAGTGAATCGATTGCTCCAAGACCCAATTCCGGAAAGTTTCTCTGTTTTTTACAAAAAGTTATAATTTTTACTTTGTCTAAAGACTTTGTTCTCCTTGTGTCTAGTCATGTATAGCTTTTGTTAAAATCAATACTGTTGAAATTTGGATATTTTTTATCAAAAATAAATATTGATTACCTATGGTAACAGTTGGCAGCAGCGTCAGCTTAAGTCTAGTCAGATATAGTGGATTCATACCGGCGATGAGCCAGCAATTACCCGGGCGGGCAGGCGATCCGCCCGCCCTACGGTCCCCGGGCAGGTGGGCAGGCGATCCACGATCGCTCAGGCGATCGCCAGAACCCGATCTTGAATGCGTTCGATGCTGGCGGTAGGAATAGCAGCAATGAGTTGGCGAGTGTACTCCTGTTGTGGTTGGTTGTAAATATTCTCCGCGCTGGCAATTTCGACAATTTTACCTTTGTTCATCACCGCGATCCGATCGCTCATAAACTTAACTACACTCAAGTCGTGAGAAATAAAGATATAAGTCAGTTCAAACTCGGACTGTAATTCCTTGAGGAGGTTCAAAACTTGGGCCTGTACCGAGACATCTAAAGCTGAAACCGACTCATCACAGATAATAAACTGAGGATTGAGTGCCAAAGCACGGGCAATACATACCCGTTGGCGCTGTCCGCCGGAAAATTCGTGGGGCCTGCGACTCATCCAGTCAGGTGAGAGTCCTACCCTTTCTAACAAATAGGCACAGCGCTTGTGTCTTTCTTTAGCATTACCCCGGCTATGAATTTCCAGGGGTTCCATGATAGTTGCGCCAATGGACATGCGCGGATCCAGGGAACTAAAAGGGTCTTGAAACACGATTTGCATTTCCCGCCGCAACTGTCGCAGGCTCCTTTTGTTAAGATGAGTGATATCTTCACCTGCAAATAGCAGCTTGCCACTCAGATGTGGCACCAATTGCAGCAAACTGCGTGCCAATGTAGTTTTACCACAGCCCGATTCTCCTACCAATCCCATGGTTTCCCCGGGATAGACTTCAAAGGAGACATTATTCACGGCCATAAAATAACGATTGGTTTGGCTAAACATGCCCTTGACTGGAAAGCCAACTTTTAGGTTTTGTACAGATAAAAGCGGCGCTTTCTGCTGGAGTGCTATTAAGCGTTCTTCTAGCTGAGTTGGACTCACTTCCTTGATAGCGGCCGTATCAGCTTTCTTTGGCATCTCCTGGGTTCCCGTAGCAGTAGTCACCACTTCCATAAACTCACAGATGGTGGGCAGATATTCCAGGCGTACTGTTGGTTGGGGACGGCAGGCTAGCAAACCTTTGGTGTAGGGATGCTGCGGGTTGGAGAAGATGTCCAAGACTGACCCGACCTCGACAATTTTACCCTGATACATGACTGCTACGGTATCGGCAATTTCGCCAATCACGCACAGATCGTGACTAATGAAAATCATCGATATGCCCTGTCGCGTTAGTTGCCGCAACAGGTCGAGAATGGTAGCTTGGACTGTAACATCCAGGGCTGTGGTGGGTTCGTCGGCAATCAATAGCACCGGATCGCTTGAAATTGCCATGGCGATCATCACGCGCTGAATTTGTCCCCCGGAGAGTTGGTGGGGATAGCGTTTGAGGATCTCCTGTTTTTGGCTATTTACTAGACGCTGGAGTTCTTTGTCCCTTGGTTCTTCCCTCTGCCGGGGCCATTCTGCTAGCAGTTGTTCCTTCAATGCTTCGTCTGATGGCAGGAGTTTCACTTCTTGCAAAAGCCCGATCGCCCGGCGTCTGGCCTCTGGGGGGGAAACATTTTGATGCTGTATAATTGCTTCGGTCAGTTGGAAGCCGATGCTATAAACTGGATTGAGGGAACTCATCGGTTCCTGGAAGATCATCCCCATCTTGCCACCCCGAAGTTGCTGCATTTGTTGCGGTGAAAGTTGCCGAAGGTTGACCGGTTCTGCGTCCCCTGTCTCGCGAAACCAAATTTCGCCCCCGGCGATCGTACCCTCCGGCCTAGGTACCAGATCCATCACTGCTAGGGAGGTAACGGATTTGCCCGATCCTGATTCTCCCACAATTCCCAAGGTTTGTCCTCGTGCTACTTTCAGGGAGATATCGTCAACTGCTTTAATCAGTTTTTCGTCAGTTTGGAATTGGACTCGCAGATTGCGTACTTCTAATACTATATCACTCATGGGGGTTAAGCTGGGATCTGTTCTACGTGACGACACACTTTACGTAAATTTTTGCCTCCTGTTTATAGACGCAGTTTGTTACACAGATTTTTGGGCTGTGGATCTTGACAGTACCCCTGTCAAGATCCACAGGAAGCATACAAAACAGTAATCCCTAGTAAACCTCACAAAGCCGTAGTCAAAGAAAGTGGAAAAACTAATCATGTGGAAAAACTAATCATATTGAAAGGTTAAATAACACTTTGAGGCAAAGGTAAGGGCGATTGGTTCGTCAAACATTATCATTTTCAAAAAAACTGGAAAATAATATAGGCGCTATTTGGTATTTTGCGCATGAATATAATAAATCTTTGTCCGGTTAGTTGTGTCATCATCACATGTTTATCACCACCTTTTGGGGAAAGAATCGGCTTCGTTGCAACCATCATCCCCAAATAGCATATTTTCCCAGAGCAGTCAATGCCTTGTAGGGGTGATAATCTGACTATTGCGGTGCGATCGCCAGTCCCACCTCTGCATCCCGACAGCAGCAGCAACTGCCAGGCGAGACTCGAACAACTGACAACTAACCGCTGACCGCAAACCGGTTTACGATCTCAGATGAATATACCCAGCGACAAATACACTCATTGCAACTGCTCTTTAAAAAGCAAATAGTTCAAGTTGCGCATTTTGGGGATGATGGCAGCAAATTGCCAATAGCGATTTGCTGATTGCGCTCAAGGATCTATATAACCAGATATAAATATATCGCATGAAGCCTGGTTAGGTCATAATGCCTGTTGGGCGTGTATCCGCGTCCCGTCCCCACGCAACGCCTTGATTTTTAGCTCGATCGCTCTCGGGATGCCCCCCCTGCCGTATTCCTCGGCGCTTGATATTGACCATCTGACTCGAATATCATAGAGATTTCTGCCTCCTGGGTGAATATCTGCTGCGCCATAGAACTCAATACTGGCCCAAACAGCAGTCCTAAAGTCACCGTTGCAGCTACACTAGCTAAATATGCTGATTTTTGCATTTGATTTTTCCCCCTGCTCTCCTTATTTGTCGGTTGTCGGTTGTCATTTATCATCGATCATTTGTCATTTGTCTGCTAACCGCTTACTGCTTGCTGCTTACTACTTACTACTAAACCTAACTTTTTCTCTCCGTATAAACTTTCGTTAAATTTAAACCTTAACCCTTCATCTGTGGCAATTTCTGCTCTCCCGACCCCCATGGGCGATCGCAAAAAGCGGTCCTGATACAGCGCCAATCAAAATCAGCTGTCGGCGTGAACCAGTAGTGAGGATGGCCAGGAGCAGCTCCGGGGGGAGCAGCTCCGGGGGAGAAGGGAGCAGGGAGAGGGGAACTCTTAACTCGCTTATCGGATACCCCAGAATGTTTGCACTTTTGATTTAGACTAGCTATACATGAATTTAGTCAAAAGTAGGCCGGGTCTGCATTTAGCTAAAATAGGTCGATCCCGATCTTGACGAGTAAGACGGACAATTTGTTCTGTGAGGTAGCCATGTTTGGGCAGAGTGCGGAACCAACGGGGAAAACATCGCGCCTCTGTCTACTGACATTTCCAGACTTAAGCAATTCTCTCCCATACAAATTCTCTCATTCAAAATTGGGAAACCCTTTTAGAACAAGGATCTCAGCTACAGATCCCATAGTGAGATGTTCCCAGCTCTACTCGATATAGAATAGGCATAATTTATTTATACTGGTTGAGTCTCAATAACTCTACCAGTATAGAACATTCCGGCGGGAGTGTTTTTTGTCCTACCTCTGTTCCCTTTGGCTTCCCTATTCCTAATGAAATACGTCTACAGCACTGAGCACTGTCCAGAAAGTTAGGGATAACGCGATGGAAAGTGAGACCATCATAAAAGCCTTTCTTTGTCAAGTCAACAAAATTATGGACAGCATTGGGGCGCATCCAATTGCGAACAATTTTAGGCGATCGTGCCCTTTTCGGTTGACATTATGGCGCGGGTCATTATTTCTCCTTGCTTGTGGGATTCACGGCTATGTGGCGGTAGCAACAGGTGCGACGCCACCTACCAACAGAACTTTATCATATCAGTGGCTCGGAAGCCCAGCTGGCGGCCCAACACAAATCTTGACAATTCCCAGGTGAGTGGTATAAGTACCCTGCCATCTGCCGAGGAAGTCAAACCGCTAGATCGGAGTGCTGCCCAGCTTGTACAATTTGAAATACGATCGTCTTTGGAGCTACCATCACAAAATAATTATGGACATTCTTTCCTTAGGTTGGGTTTCGCTGCTAGTTTGCTTCACCTTCTCGATCTCATTGGTCGTGTGGGGTCGCAACGGCTTCTAATTGACGCGCTATGAAGTTCGCAATGGAATCTACTGTCGTTTTTAACGTCCTCGTTTTGCTTGGCTTTGGGCTGCTGGTAATTGTCACTGGCGGCATTATCTATCTTACCCTGGCAGATTGGCGCGATCGCCGACGCCGGGAACGGGATAAGCGCCAAGGCTAAAAGCCGTAGGGTGGCTACCGCCACCTGACGCGCCTGTACCCAGGGATTTTAGGTCAGAAGCATGACTACAGGCGCGATTTCCTTATGGGAGTATGAAGAAAGATTCTGGTGTACCGTTAGCCGTAGCCAGCATTAATGTCTCTTGACAACTGACCGCTAGCAACTGACCACTAACAACTGACAACAGCCGCTCTGCCTCTATGGTGCATATCAAGCGCCTGGAACTCACCAATTTCAAGTCCTTCGGCGGCACAAAGGGAATTCCTTTGCTGCCTGGGTTTACCGTGGTTTCTGGACCAAACGGTTCGGGCAAATCGAATATCCTGGACGCGCTGCTGTTTTGTCTAGGCTTGTCCAGTTCTAAGGGCATGCGGGCAGAACGCCTGCCGGATTTGATCAATCATAACCAAAAGGACCGCAAAATCAAAGAAGCCAGCGTCACTGTCACCTTTGACTTGGGGTCCGATATTGATGGAGGCGAGTCCCAGGACTGGACTGTCAGCCGCAGAATCAGAGTCACCCGTAAGGGCTACACATCCACATACTACATCAATGGTGAAACTGCCACCCTCACGGAACTGCATGCAGAACTCAACCGCCTGCGGATTTATCCAGAAGGCTATAATGTGGTGCTGCAAGGGGATGTCACCAGCATTATTTCCATGAACTCCAGGGCCAGGCGGGAGATCATTGATGAATTAGCTGGCATAGCCGAGTTTGACCGCAAAATTTCGCGAGCTAAAGAAAAGTTAGATGCTGTCAAGGAGCGCGAACAAAATTCTCGGATTATCGAAAAGGAACTGATTGGCCAGCGCGATCGCCTGGGCGCAGACCGGGCCAAAGCCGAGCAATACCAGCAGCTGCGCGATCGACTACAGCAACAGCAACAGTGGGAAGTGGTGCTGAAATGGCGATCGCTCAAGCAGCAAGTCTGGCAACTGCGAGAACTTATCGAAGCAGGCGATCGCTCCCAGGCCCAGAGCCAAGAGGAATATGATATCATATCAAATCAAATAAGTCAAGTAACTAAGGAACTGGACAGCCTCAACACCAGGGTAAAAGCCTTGGGAGAAGAAGAAATGCTGGCCTTACAATCAACCCTAGCGACCCAGCAAGCCGAACAGCGGCAACTAAAACAGCGGCAGGGGGAACTAGGATCCAGGGAGAAAAACATCAAAGCAACGATAGCCAGTAGCGAGCAAGAAATTCAGACAACCAGACAATCTATAGAGGCTTTAGGAGCACAATACCAGCAAGAGACCCTGCACCGGCAGTCAAGAGAACGGGAAGTTACTGCGGCCCAAGCAGACTTAGAGCAATGCCGGGAAGCCACAAGTGCGATCGCCAGCGCCGCCCAAGAATGGGTACAGAAACAAGCAGACCTGAACCGGCAAATAGAGACCATACTGCAAACCCTAGACCCTCAACGTGCCGAACTGGCCCAGTTAGGAGAACGCCAGCACCAGCTCGCTCGGGTCATACAGGAGCAACAACAGCTGATCGAGACCCTAGCGCTCGAAATGGCTAGCAAACAGGTGCTCTTAGGAGAATTGCAGGGAAAAATAACGAGCGCTACTCGAGAAATCCAAGCGATCGGTCAATCTCTAGGGACGGTAGAATCAGAACTGCAAACCCAGCAAGAGACGCAAAAACGGCTGCTAGTCGAGCAACGAGACAAACAGCGACAACTGGATAAGCTAGAAGCCCAAGCCCAAGCCCAGCAAGAAGTCCAGGGCACCTATGCTAGCAAACTGATCTTGAAAAGAAGAATAGCAGGAGTTTGCGGATTAGTGGCCCAGCTGGGAATCGTAGAACCGCGCTATCAGTTAGCATTAGAAATAGCCGCAGGGGGGCGGATGGGGAATTTAGTCGTCGAAGATGATGGCGTTGCAGCAGCCTCGATCGCACTGCTAAAACAAGAACGTGCTGGTCGAGCCACTTTCTTACCATTAAGTAAAATTAGACCTCCGAAATTTTCCTTCCCCATGCAGATGCGCTGGGCGCGTTCCCAGGCGGAGCCAGGGAACGAGGGATTTATTGACTACGCCATTAACCTGATAGAATGCGACCCCCGCTATCGGGATATATTTGCCTATGTCTTTGGGAATACCGCAGTCTTTACTGACCTAGAAACAGCCCGCTGCGAGCTGGGGAAATGCCGGATTGTCACCCTGTCCGGAGAACTGCTGGAAGCTTCAGGGGCAATGACTGGTGGTAGTAGTAACCAACGTTCCGGGCTGCATTTTGGCACCCAAGAAGCCACAGAATCAGCAGAAGTATTGGCCCTCAGAGAACGTTTGCAGGCGATCGCCCTAATCTTGGCTCGTTGTGAAGAGGAAATACAGGGCCTGGAATTGGCCTCTTCACAGCAGTCCGTGCAGTTGATGGAAGCAAAGGCGGGGAAGAGGGAAAACCAGCTACGCTTAGAACAGCTGCAAAAAGAGATTAAAACAATATCTGAGCAAAAAGAGCAGGCTAACCGGCAATTGACCAAGCATCAGCGGGAAACAACTGCCACTAGCGAACGCTTGCAGGTGCTGCACAAGGAGTTACCAGCCCTGGAGGAGCAACTGGTGCAAGATAAAGAAGCCCTAGCAGAACTGGAGAAAGATGTTTCGACAAGCGAATGGAAGCAGCTTCAGGCAAACATAAGGTCCAAAGAAGCCCAGCTGTCAGAACGCCAAAAGGCCCTGCGAGAATCTCTGCAGCGGTTGCAGAATATGGAAAATCGGCGCGAGCGCACTCAGGCAAAAATCCAGGAATTAGAACAACGTATAGTAGAATTGTCTCAAGAGCAATCACTCCTCGGCGTCGCTCTCTGTGAAGTCAGCGATCGGCAATCAGCACTCAGCAGTCAGATAGGGGAAACACAAACGCAACTGTCAGAGATTTCCGAGAGATTAGCAGTAGTCAAACAGGAACGCGATCGGGAAGAAGTTAAACTGCGGGAACTGCATCTACAGCAGCAACAGCTAGAATTCGAGCTTCGCAAGCTGATGGAAGCTCAGCAAAGCCGTCGCCAGGAACTCCAAAGCCTGGAAAGCCAGGTGGAAAGCGCATCAAAAGAACTGCCCGACCCATTACCAGAGGTACCAGAAGATCTGAGCATCTCACAGCTGCAAAAAGAAATGCGCAGCCTCTCTAAGCGCCTGCAAGCACTCGAACCAGTCAACATGCTCGCGATCGAAGAATACGAGCACACTCAAGCGCGCCTAGAGGAACTCACAGAGAAACTAACCATACTAGAGAAAGAGCGGACAGAACTGCTACTGCGGATAGAGAACTTCACCACCCTGCGTCGGAAAGCATTCATTGGGGCCTTCGACGCCGTTAACGCCAACTTCCAGACCATCTTCGCCGAACTGTCTGACGGCGATGGCTACTTGCAGCTAGAGGACAGTCAAGACCCCACTAGCGGAGGTCTGAACCTGGTCGCCCATCCCAAAGGGAAACCAGTGCAGCGACTAGCATCCATGTCCGGCGGCGAAAAATCCTTGACAGCTCTGAGTTTTATCTTTGCCCTGCAACGGTATCGCCCCTCGCCCTTCTACGCCTTTGACGAAGTGGATATGTTCCTGGATGGAGCAAACGTAGAGAAGTTAGCGAAAATGATTAAACAGCAAGCTATGCAAGCACAATTCATAGTAGTGAGTTTACGACGCCCCATGATTGAATCGAGCGAGCGTACCATTGGCGTTACCCAAGCTCGGGGAGCCTACACCCAAGTGTTGGGCATCAAAATACCGCCCCAACAGACATAGCGTCGATTAGCCAATAATGTTATATGTAGATACAATTCGATCAGAGCAACAGGACTCTGCCCATGATAATGATGCCCGAACAAATCATCCAACGCTCAGAATTTCTGGGAACCCAAGTGATCACCCGCGATACAGGCAAGCGCCTGGGGGTGGTGAGTCAACTGTGGGTAGATATCGATCGGCAAGAGGTCGTCGCAGTTAGTCTCAGAGAGAACCTCATCTCAGGATTGCTCTCCTCAATACCAAGGTATATGTACCTGAGCAGCATTCGTCAGATAGGCGACGTGATTCTAGTTGACGATGACAACGTCATCGAAGATATCGATGTAGAAGCATACAGCAGCCTGATTAACAGCGAAGTGATCACAGAAGCAGGGGAGATGCTAGGTAGGGTAAGGGGCTTCAAATTCGACAACAATGACTATAAAGTTGGCGCTTTGATCGTTGCCTCCTTAGGGATACCCCAGATTCCCGATCAGGTTGTTAGCACCTACGAATTGCCGATCGATCAAATCGTCAGTAGTGGCCCAAACCGCCTGATAGTGTTTGAAGGTGCTGAAGAGCAGTTAATTCAGCTGAGTGTGGGATGGCTCGAACGCTTAGGAATTGGTGAAGCGCCCTGGGAACGAGAAGGAGAAGAAGCCTACACGATCCCCACAATCCAGACAGACAAACAGCTGGGTCCGGGAACCCCAGCCAGAACTGCCAAGCCAATCCGCCAAACTGCACCAGTAGTTGAAGAGACCTGGAATGAGGATAATTGGCAACAGCCCGATTTTTCCGGAACGGTACCCGAACCAATGCACAAGTTGCAGCCAGAACTGGCTTACGAAGAGTTAGAACAGGATAACTGGGGTTTAGATGTCTCCGGAGAGCGCTATTCGCACTACTCCGGAGACATTGAGGCAACCTCCGGAGAACAATACGGCAAGAAAGCCTATGCCTCGCCAGAGTCGAAAGGCTACTACGAAGAAGATTACTCCGACATGTCCAAAGATGCCTGGGCTGATGACGAGCCGGAAGACTACAAACCCCCGCGCGTAAACATCCCCGAAAAGGCCAAGAAACCAGAATATGAAGGGGAGATGGATTACTAGTAATGGGCAGAAAGTCTTGCCAGAAATGCCGAGCAACTAGGATTGCGGAAGTCTATCAGAATTACGTATCATAGCAAAATTGTCTATTCAAACATTTCCCCCGGCAACGGTCAAAAAAATCAGACAGTATATCAAAAATATACTGGTGGTGCCGGACTCAGAAAACCATCCCAAAGAGTGGGTTTCCTTTGAGGAAGTAGACGATATACCTGAACCAGAGTCTCTAGATCAACTGGGGGATTTGTTTAAGTTTTCCAGTCCCCTAGACCCCCAAATGCCAGCACCTAACACAGCCGGGAGTTGGTTTATCAGTACCGTTAACCCTGGATCGGTGTTTGGCAAGTTGCCAGGGTTGAAACTGAAATCGGGGTGGCGGTTAGTAAGCTATCTTTATCGTCAGCAGGATAATGGTGTGGGCATTACCTGGGCAGTGCCAGAGGATCTGAGTACAACAGCAGAGTTGGAAAATGCTCTGGCAGATAGCAGCGATGAAATAACGCCGCCTCACCCAACTGGGGCATTGCCAGATTTTATGGAAGCCTTAGAGGGCGATCGATCGCCTAGGTCTTTTATGATCGCCTCTCTGCTGCGCCGAGAACTAGAGGAATTTGGACGCTTGGGCAAGCATTGCCGATGGAGCAATCACTGGCTGATTAACGAAATTCTCGCCCAAGTGAAATGGCAGTGGAAAACCTCAGCCCCCAAAGACCTCTCTACCAAAGTACAGGTTTTGCCCGATGGCAAAGTCGCCGTGGAGTTTTTTACCTTACAAGTTACCAAACCTGTAGTTATCTGCCGTCATCTGGAGCGGTACCCGGCCTCTGGATACAATGCCAAATATGTGGATCGGCCCGTAGCGATTCCAGTCCGTAAAACTTAGCTCATTGGCCTAAGGTAGGACTTGTCTCGCCCGTCCGAGACCTAGAACTCATGGAGCGCGGTCAAGAGCAGTTGATAGAGTAGAGCAATTTATTTTGTCGCGACCTGAACTTAAGTTTTGCAGCGAACCGAGAAAATTTGTTGAGTCAATATGCCGGGATTTTGAAGATGGAAAAGTGCTTGATGCATGAGGCAACAAGTTTCAACCTACATTCCGCACGGACAAATATTGACGATAGCTTGACAACCGCTTGGTGATGAAAGCGAACCGAAAAGATCTTATCCGTATAAAAAATTCTACGTTTTGTTGGCCAAATCGCCAGACATTACGTATTACAAAATGTCGTGCAATTGCAATCGTATCATTACATGTGATTTTATATGTTACAATTTGTAGTGCAATATAGGTTTCAACCAGCTTGACTACAGATGCCAAACACAGAAGTATAGCCATGTAGAAAGGTGTTCCCGCCCACTGGTCCGATTTCGCCATTGCAGAAAAAGCCACTCAGAGGAATATCGTCCAGATAGCGTTGAAACAGCTGAGAGTCAAAATTGGGGTGTCCGTAAAGTCCTTCTCCTCGTCCCATGCAGGCGAACATTAAGGCCCCGGCGGCGGCCCCCTTGGCAGACTGCTTTTGATAGCGCTGCAACAGCAGGTCTAAATCTTCAGCAGATGCTTGGGCGTCTCGCAGGTGAAATTGAATCCGTTGACCCAGACGCACCCGATCGCCGATCGCGATCGCCCCGGCTTTGGGATCGACTCCCAGCAAATTGCGGATTAAAAAGTCACCATGTTGCAGTTGCAGCTTAAATTCATCCCGGGCAATGCCTACAAACAGGGAGTGTTCGGCCAACTCCCGGTCTTTTTCGCTCAGAGAAGCCACCATCTCCCGCAACAGTTCTAGAGGCGGGCGCGATTTGCCACCACCACCCAGTGCCGATTCGACATCGGACTCGGACAGGGCCAGCAAAATATTTCGCTCTCCCTCCGTCACCCGGAAAGTTGGCCCGATCGGGCGACATCCCTGAGCTACAATTGTTTCCATGACGATATTGCCACTCAATGCCACTCCCACCGTGCCCTCTCGGTAGAGTCGGTAATTGCAAAACAAACTACTGCCCGACCTCTGGCGATCGCCACTAGCGAGGCCCCCCACCTTCACAGACCCAGGGTAAGCATAATCCAATCCCTGGAGTAGGTCATTGATGCCAGCAGAAAACGGATCGGCTAAGATGATAAACTGTGGACCGACAGCAGGGGAAACACCGATCGCCTGGGCCCAAGCGTCCGGGGGACTATCCAGATCCGGCAATGCCTCGGAACTCACGTGAAAAGCTTTCACATCAACTCCGGGCAGATGAGCTAAAGTAATACTGAGGGCTGCCGAACCTTCTAGTTCAAGGGCCTCCCTTTGCTGGTTCATGCCAATCACGCCGCCGCCGCCGCAACCAATCAGCGCTGGCACCGACAACCGTTCTTGCAGCAGGGGCATGAGGCGGGAATGCTCGCTGGCGAAAGCATTGGAAATAAACACTAGGGCCAAAGAAGCCTCTCCTGGTAATAGTTCCCGGAGGTTCTCGCAGACTTCTATGACTGCTGCTTCCAAAGAAGCACGGGTTGATAAGGCATTTGCCCATTTCATTTGATTGTTCATAGTTAGAAATTGTATATAGTTTCCGTCGTAGCAGTCAAATGTCCGCAGCCAGGGCCACCGTCGCGCCCGATAGCGCTGCGCCCCCAGCGCAGCCATGGGCCTCTAGAACATCAGTCAAGCTGAAGCTAGAAACCGGGTTTTTGGTGCCGCTATCTTAGAGAGATCGATGTTCTGACAAGAGAAACCTGGTTATCAGTACCGACTCTCTAGATCCTATCGGTTCGTCCAGATTTTCCATCTCCGTGAGGGTCGGTTATCTCTGTTATGCTGGTTCGTATTACCACAACTTAGCATATTTTGACAATCTATGTTAACATTTCTATACATAGGCAGCACCAGCTCTGGTCGTGAGGGAGGATGGGTGAAATCTTAAAAAATAAGCATACATACAGCTAGTCCTCGCCAAAGTCAGGTACAACCATCGTTAGTGGTGCCTTGCGCCAGAACCGGAGCTAGCTGCTCAACTAGCAAAAACATGATTGAGGATAATAAATGACTAACCTGCAAGAAAAAATCGAACAAGAACGCGAGCAAGCTCGTGCTGTATGCGATACCAAAGGTGCAACCTCTCCAGAATGTGCCGCGGCCTATGATGCTCTCGAAGAAATGCAAGCAGAAGCATCGCATCAGAAGGAAATTCCTGGAAAAACTAACTTCGATAAATACTGCGATGAGGATCCTGGTGCTGCTGAGTGCCGTATATATGAAGACTAGGGCGATCTTTGGCAGCGATCGCGGTCTCCGGAGGGTCTGCCGGAGACCTCGCGAGGCTCTGATTTCTCCGGAACGGTGCTTGTAAATTTGACCCAAGACGACCCCGCTAGCAGAGTGCTGGCGGGGTTATTGGTAGCATGGTGGGATGCTAGGCTTGGGTTTGAGTTTAGCTTTTATCAGCCTGGAAATGTTTATGGATGAAATGTTGTTGCGAAGTCTTGTCTGGACTGACTACCGCCTGGCGGTAATATTTACAATGTTGATACCCCTAGGGCTGCTAGTCTGGGCGGCTGTCAAGCGATCGGGGGCGATGGTGCATTTATTAATCATTTACTGGCGAGTTGCGAGTCTGTTAGCAATTACAGTCTATCTGATGATTGCCGCTATGCCCATCAGTTTTGTCTCGGGTCTGTGCGCCCGTATCTTGATTCCGATCTCCCTGTGGTTTTGGGTGGACCTGAACGAAGAAATTGAAGATTTGCCGTCATCTCGGCCTTTGAAACTATGCTTTATTGCCTGGCGCTGGGCAGTTACAATTTACACGATCGGGGGCGCTGTGCTCCTGATTCCCAACCTGCGTTGTGCAGTGCTGGCAAAAGCCCAACTGATCGCCGATCCATTTTGCAACATTTGGCTAGAAGCCCCTTGGGCTTATAAACGGATTTTCCATGCCAACTCTACGGAAGGATTTTTAGGGGTTCTGGGGATCCTTGGCTTAATGATTTACGTTCTGTACTTCAGCTCTTTTGTGCTGTTCAAACTAGGCAAGCAAGGACGATCGGCTGCATAACCATGAATAACTCCATTGGACAGCGTCTGGAACAGTATACGATTAAACGCCCCTCGGAAGTGCTGCTGGTCGCGGCAGAAATTAGTGGAGAATCAGATATAATTCTGATTTTCAAGGGATTTTCTAGTTCCCTAATGCGCCCCACGGCTTTTGACCCGGATGTGCCAGTTCTGCCAGCCTCCGCGAGGATTGTTAGTATCGATCGGGTAAAAAGTCCTTATAATCCTGATGCTCCCCGTTACATTCAACAGGGACTGACTTGGGAAACTATGGAACCTCTCTTGGTAGAGGTGGGAGTTTGATTCTTATGTACCGAGGCAAGGGATCTGCTTGCCACTGAGGTTTGTAGTGAGGACGAAAGTCCTCACTACAAACCTCAGAAAAATAGGTCATCTATGATAATATTATCTGTAAATTCTCACAACACTATGAATATCTTAACAGCCCCCCAAACTCAAGTAGAAAATGCCGTCATGATTATGGTCACAGAGGCGATCGGGGATACAATATGTATAGCTAGTGAAGATGGTCAGAAAGTTTATGACCGGATAGCAGCAGCTTTTCATGCGGACAAGAAGGTGATAGTATCTTTCAAGGATGCTGAAGATATTACTACCGCTTTCCTGGCAGAGGCGATCGCTCAATTGTACCATGTCTTTCCAGAAGAGCAGGTGGAATCATCTCTCAGGGTCGTGAATATGAAGGAAATTGATGCCATAGACCTGGAAGATGCAATATACTGGACAAAGTCATATATCAAAGACCCGGAGCGATACATAGCTGCGGCGAAGGAAGCATTTGGAGATTACTTCTTTGACTAAATGGTTACCGATAATTTATGAGACTATAACACAGTTCAATATTTTTATGCTATCATAGCATTGTCACTAAAGCGGTTAACTCAGAAGAAGCCATGAATATCTTAGCAGCCCCCCAGACTCAAACCGAAAATGCCGTAAGGATTGTGGTCACGGAGGCGATCGGGGATAATCTAAGTATATCCTGCGTTGATGGTCAGAAAGTTTACGACCAGATAGCAGCAGCTTTTCATGCGGGGAAGAATGCGATCGTATCCTTCAAGGATGCTGAAGATATTACTTCGGCTTTCCTGGCAGAGGCGATCGGGCATTTATACGCAGAATTTCCCGAAGAGCAGATCGAATCATCTCTCAGGGTCGTGGATATGGAGGAAATTGATGCCGACGATCTTAAGTATACAATCGAAGAGGTAAAGGATTATCTAAAAGACCCAGAGCGATGGAAAGCGGCAGCACGGGAAACATTCGGAGAGTACTACGATGAGTAATAAAGTATACCACGTTAACGATTACCAATTTAGGGCAACTGATGCGGTGTTGTTTGATGCGAATGTCTGGCTGTATATTTATGGAGTACAAGGCGATCGCTATCCGAACACCAGAGCGACATATATCTTAGCACTTAGGCGAATTCGCAGTGTGCAAGGTCGCATATTCCTCGATGTTCTGGTACTGTCTGAATTTATTAATGCCTACTCCCGGTTCTTTTATAACAGCTTGCCACCAGCAACAAGGCTAGCAGATTTCAAATCTTTCCGCGACAGTGACCAGTTTAAGCCGTTGGCTGCCAAAATTGCTAGAAAGGCTGAGAAAATATTGGATAAGTGCGATCTGACGGAGAGTGGTTTGACATCGGTTAATCTGCGGGGTATCGTAAGAGAGTATGCAGCAGGCGAGTCTGATTTTAATGACCAGATGTTGGCGGAACTCTGCAAAACTAAGGAACTGATATTGGTTACCCATGATACGGATTTCTCTGGCGATAATTTGACGATCCTTACGGCTAATCGGAGGTTGCTGCCTGAGTAGGTGTCGGGTAAAATGGGCAAAGGAGGATCGCCGGCAGACATTAAATGTAAAGGATATCCATTAGCCCGCGCCGGCGAGGGAGGGAACATGAGGCGCCATTATTGAGGGTGGGGGAACAATCCACTGGCACTATGATAATTGATGGAGAGTTAGCCCGCGCAGGGGGGCGAGGGAAAGGGAACAATTCACCTGCGCTATGATATCATTGATGAGACGATGTTAGAATAAACAGAAGTAATCTAGGAGCAGTAAAGTTATGGGAAGCATGATTAACAGCCGCTACGCTCTATCCGACAAACCGATCTCGGGCGGCATGGCTGAGGTTTATAAAGCCACAGACACGGAGGAAGAGATGCGGAAAGTCGCCATAAAGATATTCAAGAACCAAGAGATAGAGGCAGAGGTTTTAGCTGAGTCTTTCAAGCGCGAAACCAAAGCCCTGAAAGATTTAAAGCATCCTCACATTGTCGAACTCCTCGATTTTGGTCAGGAGGAAAGCACGGGTAACTACTTCCTCGTCCTGGAGTGGATGGAGAAGGACTTGACAACATTTCTGAAAGAATCATCTGTAGAAGGATGGGAAGGATGGGATGAGTTCTGGAAAGTAGTCGGGTTACCAGTGCTGAAAGCGCTGGCTTTTTCCCACAATCGCCAAATCATTCACCGGGATATCAAGCCCAGCAACATTTTAGTGGCGAGTGACGGAACACTCAAACTCGCTGATTTCGGAATCTCTAAGCTCAAGGGATATCTGAAACCGAGCAAGACCCTCAGAGACTTTGGTTCGCCCATCTTCACGCCGCCAGAGCGTGACGACGGGACTTATACTTATACTCGCGATGTTTTCAGTTTTGGAGTATTGGTACTGATAAGTCTCACGCAGGCGAAAATTGCAGATCATAATGACATTAGTCAGGGACTGCAAGGGTTGGAGGCACAGGCACCGTCAGAAATAGTTGAAATTATCACTCGTGCTGTTTCTTTGGATGATCCGTTAGAGCGCCAGCAGAATGCTGATGTGCTGCTAGCTGAAATCAATGCTGTCCAAGGAAAGATATCGCCAATTGATTCCAGGAAGAAAAGCCGTTGCTACCTGAAACTTAGTCACACGGTTTTGAAAAAGCTTCAGGATAAACTCGATAAATCTCAAGAGGAAATTCAAAATATTGTATTAGAAGATTTGAATAGTGGGTGTGGTATCTCTATCGATAAGAAGAAAGATGCTGAAAACAATCGAGACAATTGTTATAATATATTTGGATTTACATACAGATACATTGTCAAGGTGAAGACGGGAGAACAATATCGTTTATTTGTCATTGATGCTCAAGACTGGTCCAGCAGTAGTCTAGAAGAAAATCGAGAACGTGCGTGGTCTCCACCCTATGAATTCAGATTTGATAATCCTCGGATCAGATGGGAAGCCGAGGAAGTTATTCAGGAATTGAAACGAGATGTAGAAGATCATGAAGCAGATCGGCGCCTGAGAAGAGCAGAAGAAGAAAAGCAGCGCATATTCCGAGTTTGGAGCGATCTTCTGAAAGCGAAGGAAGAGTGGGAGAAGAATCGAGAAAAACCGCTGAAATACAGGAGCGTTGAACCGGAGGGGCATGGCAATCAGGTAATCTTTGAGTTATCAGAACTACCAGAAGATGATGTTGTGGGACAACCGCGTCACGTGAAAAACTCGAATGGACGCAGCATCTTGCAGGGAGAGGTAGTAGAAATAAAGGGCGATCGATTGATTCTCTCTGTGAGCGCTGGAGAAATAGACAGACTCCCACCAAGAGGCGAATTGCTTTTCAATACTATTGCGGCTGAGGAGGCATTAAGACGTCAAAAGAATGCTGTAGATGCGATTAAATACGATCGGGGGGTACGGGCGGATCTTCGGAATTTACTGGTCAATCCTCAAGCAGTCCGTACTCCCGAGTTACCAGCAGCAGTGGAATTTTTGAATGCCAATCTCAACCCATCACAGCAAGAGGTGGTGAAGGCGGCATTGGGAACGGCAGATTTTTTGATAGTCCAAGGACCGCCGGGGACGGGAAAGACGACATTTATTACAGAAGTTATAGGACAAACTCTTCAGGAAAATCCTGATGCCAGAATTTTGCTGAGTTCCCAGACTCACGTAGCACTGGATAACGCCCTAGAACGAATTCAAGCTCTCAATCCTAATTTGAAACTGGTGCGGCCTTGGCATACAGGAACGGGTGTCAGAGAACGTGCATTCTCTCTTGCTGGAAGAACAGATGGAACGGTGGAGGAATGAGGCGATCGCCCGCAGCCAGGAGTTTCTGGACAATTGGTCGGCAGAGAAAGGGATCTCTCAACATGATATTCAAGTCGCGACCCTTTGGCAAGAGTTGAAAGCCAAGTTGACAAAGATTGAAGACCTGAGAACAAAACTAGAAAGTCGGAAACAGGAGGAATATAATATTCTGGTTGCGGCTGACCTGCTGACTGCTGAGGATCAAGAAAAGAGCAAAGGTCGGCGCAAACAAGCCAAAGGTCGGCGCAAACAAAACCTATCTTCAGATAACTTAGAGGAGTTACAGCTTCTGTCGGAAGAGATTGAAGAGTTACAGAAGCAGTCAAAGTTAGCCCGTGAGGATCGAGATAAAGTGGCTAAACGCCTGCAAGAATTAAGTGGCATTGACAAGCAGGAGCTATCAAGGCTATCATCTGACGAATTAGATCGGCAGATCGATAACTTGCTAGATCCAAACAACCCCGATGCTAAGATGATTCAAAAACTGTTGGGACTGCAAGCAGATTGGTTCGATCGCTTCGGGCGCAGTTATCAATTTAACGCCCCTTTGATTAAGCGATCGTCTGTTGTCGCTGGAACATGTATCGGCATTGCCAAATACATTCAGGACATAGAATTCGACCTTTGCATTGTTGATGAGGCTTCCAAAGCTATGGCCACAGAAGTGCTGGTGCCAATGGCGCGATCGCGTCGGTGGATACTGGTAGGCGACCCCAAGCAACTGCCACCCTTCCAAGATGAAGCCAGTCGGGATACCGAGTTTCTGAATAAGTACGATCTCAGTGGGGAGGAGATCCGAGAAACCTTGTTCGATCGGCTGCTGGAGACTCTCCCGGAAGCTTGTCGAAAGATGCTCGCCATTCAACATCGGATGGTAGCACCAATTGGCAATCTGATCGGCGAGTGCTTTTATGAAGGTAAGCTCGAAAGTGCTAGGACCGATATAGATGAAAACCTCGGTCTAGTTTTACCGCAACCGGTTACATGGTTGACAACAAGCACACTTAAGAATTATCGCGAACAGGCTGCTAACTCTAGTTATAATAATGCCACTGAGGTCAAGGTCATAGTCAAAGCGATCGAAGAGCTAAATATCATGGCAGAATCGGCTCAGAAAAAATACAGCATTGCTGTCTTGAGTGGGTACGCAGCACAGTTAAAATTACTCAATCGCCAACTATCTTCAAAAGTAAAAGTCTGGCAATACTTGACAGTTGAGTGCAACACGGTGGACGCCTTCCAAGGGCGGGAAGCAGATATTGTCATTTATTCCGTGACTCGTTCTAACAAAGAAAACAAAATAGGTTTCCTGCGGGATAAAGCGCGACTCAATGTCGCTTTATCCCGAGGTCGAGTTGGTTTAGTCATCGTAGGAGATCACCATTTTTGTCGTAACCTACCTACTGACAACCCGTTACATCGAGTTCTTGATTACATCGAGAATCACTCAGACGATTGCCAATTGACAGAAGCTACGTTATGATAGCTGTATGGAAAGTAGCCCCACCCTTGAGGGTGAGGGCTGTAGGTTGGGTTTCTCTAGCCCGCGCAGGCGGGCTTGGTTCCAGTAGCCCCACCCTTGAGGGTGAGGGCGGTGGGGGGCGACGCAAAATTAAGATGCACCCAATCCAACCGCATACATCGCTACTGGAAAAAAATTTAGTGGGAGCGTTTTTATGAATTCACAAAAATCAACATATCTTACCCCAGAAAAACTGAAGCGCTACGACAATCGACCGGGTTTTGACTTGGTTAGCAGTAGAGAAGTCGGGTTACCAGTGTATAAAGTCACCCTGCAAGCGATATGCCAGATCCGCAAACAAATTCCCCCGATCGAAGAATATGTTTTGAAAGCGATGGATGTCGGACTTAATTCAGAAGCAGATATTGGTGGTTTTCTCGGTCTCGAACAGGAAATTCTCAAAGATGCAATGATTAATCTGAGGATGAGTGAAGATATTGACCTCATCGCCCCTGAAGGATCTTCGATGCAAGTGTGGCAATTGACCAAAAAAGGTAAAATAACCCTAAAAGAGGCTCAAACTATTGTCCCAGAGGAGCGCACCTTCGATCTCAACTTTGATGGACTGCTGCGTAAAGCCCGCTGGTACGGAAAATGGGAGAATAGCTTGCTCAAACCGAGAGACTTGCGCCAGCAAGAAATTATAGAAATTGACCCCTCTCCCAATAAACGCCCAGAATTGCCTGACATCAAACTCAAGGATGTGGACGAAATTATCAGTCTCTTAGAACGGAAGAAAAGGAGGAAGCAAGAGCAGCAAGAGCAAGATTTGCTAGCTTTGAAAGCGATCGAGCGCAGGTCGAGATTTTTTCAACCTGCCTTGGCATTAATCTATAAAGCTAAAGAAAGTGACGAAGTGCAAGTGGCATTCGCGATCGATGGCATCCTTTCTCCCGAACATGAAGCAGTTTTGGCTGGCACCCATAGCCTGAAGAAACTCAGAATTTCAGAGTCTCTTAAGGAAAGCGAACCTGGTAAGCTAGCTGAAGAAGTTTTTGGCCCTGAATTGATTACCCAAGATCGGCTAAAAGAAGCAGAGGAACTGCAACATAAGTTTGATTCTGCTCAAGTTGAACTAGATACGAGTCAGGAGCAACTTGAAGAAGCTGAGAACGATCGGGAAAAGGCTGAATTCCAGCAAAAAATTAGCGAGAGAGAGCAGGAGATTGAGTCACTCAAAAAACAGCTTGAGGAGCTGACAGTGCGGTATCTGGAAGTTTACGACCACCCGCCTAGGCTGCAAGATGCTATTGATAATAGCCAAGAACGTCTGATGATTATCTCTCCTTGGATTCGAGCTAATGTAGTTGACAAAAAGTTTCTGCAAGCTTTTGAAAAAATGTTCAAGCGTGGGGTGGAAGTTTTCATTGGCTACGGTTTGGGTAATGACAAAGATCAAAAAATGTCAAAAGCTGACAGCGAAGCCGAGAAGGAGCTGAAAAATTTAGCTAGTAAGTACAAGAATTTTTGGCTGAAACGCCTGGGAAATACTCACGCCAAAATCCTCATCTGCGATACAAAATTTGCGGTCACTACGAGTTTTAACTGGCTTTCCTTCAAGGGAGACCCCGATCGCACGTTTCGGGACGAACGGGGAACCCTTGTATCTATCCCCAAAAATATAGATGAGCTGTTCGCCAGCTACAGGAAGGAATTTGACTAGGGAAAGCGCGTCCGAACTGCGATCGAGAACTACATAGCCCCTGCGCAGGCGGGCTTTGTTCATGTAGCCCCACCCTTGAGGTGGGGATGAAACAATTCACCTGCGCTATGATAATTGATGATACGATGTTATAATAGAAATACGCAATCTAGCCATAGCCAAGTTATGTCAGATATAGGAAGCTGCCTAACTGATTTTGATGAAGTCATCAAGGACAAATGATTACATGGAGAGTAAACTAGACAATAGTAGGTGTAAAATGAATACACGCAAGCTAACATTAGAGATGTCAGAAAAGCTTTTTCAAGAATTAACCTTGTTGGCAGATATGACGGAAGAATCTGTAGAATATTTAGCAGTCCGCATTATTGCTACTAGAGTGCCATCATTACTGGAAAAAGAACGTAAATTCAATGAATTGCTAGAAGGAATTAAACCTGATACCATACATGGTGAAATAGGATTGTCAGAAACAAGAGAATATGAACTCCGATAATTCTCAGTTGTACGTTCCGCATCAGGGGGATATCATTTGGCTCAACTTTACCCCTCAAGCTGGACGGGAACAAGCAGGTCGCCGTCCAGCACTGGTGCTTTCAAAAACGCGATACAATCGTCAAGTTGGACTCGCTTTCGATTGCGCTGTGCGCACGCTACGCGATCGGGAGATATTATCCTTCCCGATTTTTCCGATGGATGACCCGATCGCCTATGATATCTGCTAGCATCTCTTTGCTTCCAGGGGCTAACGAACCCACAGGTAAAGCGTGACATGTCATATGTGAAGCGTGACCTGTGGCATGTGAAGCATGACCTGTGGCATGTGAAGCATGACCTGTGGCATGTAAAGCATGACCTGTGGCATGTAAAGCATGACCTGTGGCATGTAAAGCATGACCTGTCATATGTAAAGCATGACCTGTCATATGTAAAGCATGACCTGTCATATGTAAAGCATGACCTGTCATATGTAAAGCATGACCTGTGGCATGTAAAGCATGACCTGTGGCATGTAAAGCATGACCTGTCATATGTAAAGCATGACCTGTCATATGTAAAGCATGACCTGTCATATGTAAAGCATGACCTGTCATATGTAAAGCATGACCTGTGGCATGTAAAGCATGACCTGTCAGATGTAAAGCATGACCTGTCAGATGTAAAGCATGACCTGTCATATGTAAAGCATGACCTGTTCGGTGATTTGCCACCTCTGCCGAGTGGGATATGTTATTTATCCCAGTCTAGCACAGTCCGGATTATTGAAATAAGTTACGAATACATCCAATGGCAAGCAGCCGGGAACAGGATCCCGCAGCAAGTGCTTCTAATGCTTCTAATGATGATATCCTCCTGAACGAGTGTGTTGTGCATGGAGTGAAATATGGTTAATGCTGCTTTAAAGACTTCTTATTCTGCTCGTCTAGACCAGACTATATCTATGACTCCGCCAGTATCCCCTCAGAATGTGAATCTCCAAACTTGGACCCCCCTGACTTTGCCCGCAACCCCCCTATTTGGCACCGATGGCATTCGCGGTCAAGCGGGAGAGTTGCTAACTGCGCCCTTAGCTTTGCAGGTGGGTTTCTGGGCCGGTCACGTGCTCAGAAATCATGCCCGCAGTGGGGGTACAATTATTATCGGTCAAGATTCCCGAAACTCCAGCGACATGCTGGCCATGTCTCTGTCCGCAGGTTTAACCGCCGCTGGGTTAGAAGTATGGGTGCGATTCGTTCAGGACTAACGACAAATGTCGGAACAACCTGACTAGCCACCATAAGGCTAGTAACTGTGGTACTCATGAGGGTTCAAACCCCTCCCACCTGATACGGGTGTGACACCGGTCCTTAGTGCTATGGAGTGACATCACTATGGTGCGAAGCAAGGACTTAAATGTAGGCCATCTGGCAGCCTAAGCCGGAGACGCCGCTAGGAAAGATGTTCATGGCTAGAAAAAGCGAACCTATGATTAAGCCTCGTTACTAACGACCAGCGTAATAAGGCTGACACGCTGGAGCCAAAAGGCAAAGATGGTCTAGTGATAGATTTCCATATTGTCTATCAACGTATCCTAAAAGCACCATCCGGGGTATAGTAGGGGCCTAAAAACATCAAGATGATACCACGGAACGAAGTAACTCCCAATACGCTATCCCTGGAATCGACCGCCTGTGGATAAGTTAGATGATAAGCGCAAGCTATTGGGAGAGAGATGTGTCAAGAAGCAAATGCCCAGGGTAATACCTAGGATAGCAATAACTGAGTAGAGATACACAGGAAAATGCCCAGGCTGACGTGGCACGGTGATAATAGGAAAGTATCGGGAAGAGTAGTCCTGACTATATTACGAAACCAGCTTTCGAGCTAGGTATAAGTCCCAGAAGTTCCTGCAAAAAGTAGGCAATGCTTAAGCAGTATAACAAAAACAGAAAGCAACCTAAAAGCAACTAAAGGAACTGCTAGGATAGGGACAAAATGACAGGTACTGAGGCCAAGGAATAGGAACCAAAACCTTGAACCGAAAGCTACCCATGACAGGGGCCTATTACCCAGTAGCCGGATGCGGTGAAAATCGCATGTCCGGTTCCGAAAGGGAGGGTTGGGAAGCGATTCCCAGCTCGACCCCTAATAATCTCGGACTATGTCCGACCCCCGGCGTGGCCTATCTCACTGCTACTACTGGGGCCCTGTCCGGCGTGATGATTTCCGCTAGCCACAACCCCCCAGAAGATAACGGCATTAAGTTTTTTGGTGCAGATGGATCCAAGCTATCCCAGACTTTACAGGATGCTATTGAAGCTGCCCTGCGCGGACACCCAGATATTACCACTTCCCACAGCCCTTGGGGACGGCATTATCATCGACCGGAGTTGATCGATCGCTATATTGAGTCCTTAACCACATCCAGTCAAGGCCAGTTGCAGGGGATGCGCATAGTCTTAGATTTAGCTTGGGGTGCGGCGGTGCCAGTGGCCCCGGTCCTGTTCCGGGCGATCGGGGCTGAGGTCATCTGCATTCACGACCGGGCGGACGGCGATCGGATCAATGTCAACTGCGGTTCCACCCACCTGGAGGCTTTGCAAGCTGCGGTGAAAGAGTACAATGCCGATCTGGGATTCGCCTTTGATGGGGATGCCGATCGGGCGATCGCGGTAGACAATCAGGGCCGACCAGTCAACGGGGATTATATCCTCTACCTGTGGGGTCAAACCCTGCGCCAAGCCCAACAGTTGCCAGCCAACACCATCGTCTCTACAATCATGGCCAACCTGGGGTTCCAGCGGGCCTGGGAACGACAAGGGGGCCAATTAATCCGCACCCCTGTGGGCGATCGGTACGTCCAGGCGGAGATGGTGAAAACCGGTGCCATGCTGGGGGGCGAACAATCAGGACATGTCCTCTGTCGCCATTACAGCGTCACGGGAGACGGACCCTTAACAGCTTTGCACCTAGCCACATTGGTAGCAGCATCAGGAGTAACCCTGTCAGAACTGGTAGATCGGAGTTTCCATACCTATCCCCAACTGCTACGCAACGTGCGGGTAGAAGACCGCCAGACTAGGCTAAACTGGCAGCAGTGCCAGCCATTACAGCGGGCGATCGACCGTGCCAGTCAGGCCCTGGGGGACTCTGGGCGCGTCCTCGTGCGCGCTTCTGGCACCGAACCCGTCATCCGGGTTATGGTAGAAGCAGATAGTCCAGACCTTACCAGTTTGTGGGCCGAAAATCTCGTGCTAGCGGTGCAGCAACATCTAGCATAGTACACAATACCCCTAAACCTGAATACCACACAGCACTGTAGGTCAGGCTACAGTGCTGTTGCTGTATAGTGGGATAAGTAGGGGGCGATCGATCGCTTATATACTGCGAAGGGTCCCTTTGTTCTTAGGGCCGAACCCGTCATCCGGGTTATGGTAGTATTTAACTCAATCAATCAGGAGGTAGTACGATGGATAAATTAAAACAATACGGCGAGATTATTTCTCGAGTCCTTGAGAAACACTCCCATGGGAGTCTCTACTCCTATGGGGGTCCCTACTCCCATGGGGACTTCTAAAAACGTTTTATTGTCAGTGAAGACCGCAGTAATTATCTGTTAATTACCATGGGATGGCAAAAAGATAGACAAAATAATAAACGAGTCCACGAGTGCCTCGTCCATATTGAAATAATCAACGATAAAATCTGGATTCGCCGCGACGCCGATGTAGATGGCGTTGCCTTAGAATTGGGGACCGCTGGCGTTCCTAACTATGGCATTGCCTTAGAATTGGTGGACGCTGGCGTTCCTGAACAGGACATTGTTGCTGCCTTTCACCCTCCATCTTTATATAATAAATTACGCGAAGTATAGCACTTGCCGATCGGGAGGACTGACAGCAGCGGGGAGACAACGCCCGGGAGTATGCTGCCGACATTATAGTTGGGGGCGATCGGTCTGCAAACTCTGGAAATGTACCGGCAATTGCTGACAAGTATCCCTCATCCTAAAGCATGAGGCTATACTAACATGGAATCTGAAATTTTGGCATCTTTCACCTTGACTGGAGAATTCGACCCGGAAGAAATTACTAATAAAGTGGGGATAATACCCAGCGAAACTTGGAGAATGGGTGAATTAATTCATCCAAAGGGGACTATACGTCACCAGCAAAATGGTTGGAGTCTGAAGTCTAAGCTGGAAAAGTCTGCGGAACTAGAAGACCACGTTAAATATGTTCTCGAACAACTTCAACCAGGGTGGATACCTTTGGCAGAACTCTGTACTCAGCATGACGCTGAAATTGATTGCGTCATCTATGTGAATGGACAAGTAACGGCAATTCATTTTGACAAAAGGATTATCGATCTGGTGAATAAACTAAATGCAGAAATAGATGTCGATCTCTACGTTATCTCAGGAGAGTAATCTATAATGAATCAGCGATAATTTCAATATCCAATTTTTCGGAAGTGGAAATCAAGGAGAGTTTGACGCGATTATGTAGTAGAATGGAAGGTAGGCGATCGTCTTATCAATACCATCAGATGCTGAACATTCCTCAAATCATAGCGCAAGAACTTGAGATCAGTCTCTCTCAGGTAAATAATGCCCTGACATTGTTGAGTGAGGGAGCAACAATTCCTTTTATAGCCCGTTACCGCAAAGAACGGACTGGTTCTCTGGACGAAATTCAGTTGCGCCATCTTGCCGATCGCTTTACCTATCTGCAGGAACTGGAAGAACGAAAGACGACCATATTGGAGGCGATCGCCTCTCAAGGTAAACTCACGGAAACCTTGAAAGGGAAAATCGCATCCTGCTTGCAGAAAACGGAACTGGAAGACCTCTACCTGCCTTATAAACCCAAGCGCCGCACCCGGGGCCACCATTGCCAGGGAAAAAGGTCTCCAACCCCTAGCAGAATTCATCAAATCTCTGAACCATCCTCAGGCAAAACCCCTGTCCTTGGAGTCAGAAGCAGCAAAATATATTTCTGCGGAAAAGGAGATCCTCTCGGCAGAGGATGCTTTAGCAGGTGCAGCTGATATTCTCGCAGAAGAAGTCTCGGAAAAAGCGGAGTTACGGGCCTACCTGCGAGAGTACCTGCTGGATGAAGGGGTATTTTCCTCCCGCATTAAAGAGGATTATCCCCCAGGTAGCACTAAGTTTGAAATGTACCGCAATTTCCAGGTGCAAGTAAAAAATATTGCGCCCCATAATCTGCTAGCATTACTGCGGGGGGAAGGGGAGAAAGTCTTGAAGTTTGAACTCTCATGCAATGATGAATTCGCGATCTCTTACCTGGAGTCGGCGGAAATTAATACCAAAGTACCGGCAGTGCGATCGCTTTATCAGGGGATGCTGAAGGATGCTTTCCACCGACTGCTGAAACCTTCTCTGACAAACCAAGTGCGATCGGAGAAAAAAGCCTTTGCTGAGGTAGAATCAATTAAAACCTTTGCTGCCAATTTGCGAGAATTACTGCTTTCGCCGCCAGCGGGGATGAAACCCACATTGGCGATCGATCCTGGGTTCCGAACCGGTTGTAAGGTAGCGGTCCTGGACGAGACGGGGAAATTCTTGGAATATCAAGCGGTATTTCCCCACCAGAGTGGAAAGCAGCGTACTGAGGCCCGTCAGGCGATCGCCCATCTCATCGCCAAGTATAAAATTGAATTAATCGCGATCGGGAATGGCACTGCTTCCCGGGAGACAGACGAGTTCATCTCGGAAGTTTTGGCGACATTGGAAACTAAACCGATTAAAGTAATGGTAAACGAGTCGGGCGCCTCCGTTTATTCAGCTAGCGAAGTGGCGATCGCCGAATTTCCGGACCTGGACGTAACGGTAAGGGGGGCCATCAGTATCGGACGGCGCTTGCAAGACCCCTTAGCGGAGTTAGTGAAGATCGATCCCAAGTCCATTGGTGTGGGACAATACCAGCATGATGTCGATCGCAAGTTGCTGAAGCAGAAGCTAGAAGAAACCATAGAAAGCTGCGTGAATTATGTCGGGGTCGATTTGAATACCGCTTCTAAAGAACTGCTGACCTTTGTCTCTGGGGTGACGCCCACTGTGGCCAAGAATATTGTTACATATCGCAATAATAATGGGCCTTTAAGAATCGCCAGCAACTGCTGAAGGTATCAAAGTTGGGACCGAAAGCATTTGAACAGGCGGCAGGTTTTTTGCGAATTCGCGGTGGGGATAACCCCTTGGATAATACAGCAGTGCATCCGGAAAGCTATGGGGTCGTACAGGCGATCGCATCTAGTCTGGAGATTCCCTTAACAGGGATAACTCAAGCAGGCGATCGAGTCAAGGCGATCGACCTCAAGCAGTACGTCTCGGACGGAGTAGGTTTGCCAACCCTGCAAGATATCATCAAGGAACTGGAAAAACCGGGAAGAGATCCCCGTGCCGAGTTCAAATATGCTACATTTAAGGAGGGAATTAAGAAAATCACCGACCTGAAACCAGGAATGGAATTAGAAGGAATAGTGACTAACGTCGCCAACTTTGGCGCCTTTGTAGATATCGGCGTCCATCAGGATGGTTTAGTGCATATTTCCAAATTAGCTGACCGCTTTGTTAAAGACCCCAAGCAGATAGTCAAGGTGGGACAGGTGGTCAAGGTGCGGGTCTTAGAAGTGAATGAGAAATTAAAGCGCATCAGCTTATCGATGCGGTTACACGATCAATAATAAAGTTAAGAAACCCGGTTGACTTCGCTGTCAGCCCGCCGGGGGTTCAAACCCCGGCTAATAGCTGAAGTCGGTTTCAACCGACTAATAGAATAATAATATGATAATTTTCAACTAATATTACTCGTTCCCAGTCTCTGGCTGGGAACGAGCAATTTTGCCTCCCTCACAATGACATATTAGCTGCTCGTATTTGCGCAGTTTCTGAACCTTCGCAGTATACAATAATTATGGCACATATAATTATTATTGCCGGACCAAATGGCGCTGGGAAATCGACAGCGGCCCCTGCTTTGCTCCCAGAAACCCTGGGAATTACTGAATTCGTTAATGCAGACGCGATCGCCCGAGGGTTATCGGCATTTGCGCCAGAGAGAGTCGCGTTTCGGGCCGGACGCATTATGCTAGAACGCTTGCAACAGTTAGCAGCAGAAAGGGTAAATTTTGCCTTTGAAACCACCTTAGCGACCCGCAGTTTTGCCCCTTGGATAGCCAACTTACGGTCAACCGGTTATCTGTTTCATCTGGTGTTCTTGTGGTTGCCAAACCCAGAATTGGCGATCGCGCGGGTGCAAGCAAGAGTACGGCAAGGCGGACATGACGTGCCAGAAACAACTATTCTGCGTCGCTATCGTGCCGGACTTAACAACTTTTTTCAACTGTACCGCCCTTTAGCAGATACCTGGCGTTTTTATGAAAATGTAGATTCCCGAAGTCCTCGATTAATTGCATCTGGTAGAGGTGATTTTGAACAGAATATATCGGATAATGAAACTTGGGAAAGTATCGCGATATAATTAGGAGAATTCATCAAATGAAGGAAAAGGACATTGCTCAAATTTTTGCCGATGGAACCTTGATAGATTTAGCGTTGAAACGGGCAGTCGAAAAAGCACTCTTGCAACACAAACAAGCAGGTAATTCTATAGCTGTATGGCGAGATGGTCGAGTTGTCTGGATCCCCCCGAGGAAATTCCCGTACCGGAAAATATACCGCCAACATGATTGTAGTTCGTAAAATATCTCAATTTGATAATTTAGCCCCTGCGCAGCGGAGGGGGCCCGGAGCGTGGGCTTTGTTTGTGTAGCCGGACCCTTTAGGGTTCGGCCTCCTGCATCGAAGATATCACATACTGCCTCACTACTGGTATCAGCTTGTACAAAGAAGCTTCCTGTTCTATTAAGCAGCGCCGAGATAAAGATTGCAGGGCGTTTAGTAACTCTGAAGGTGGAATTATGCTATTTTCCAGCAATTTGGCGAGCTTGACTGCCTCCCCCGATCGGGCTATTAATGAGATAACTTGCTTTTCTAGTGGCGATAGGCGATCGAACTGCTGCTGGAAAATATCTTGCAAATCTGCGCTTATCAATATGGTCTCATCTGGTAATAACTCTGTCACGCCTCCTCCCAACTCAACCATGAGAGTTGCCACGCTTTTTAACCATAAGGGGTTGCCTTGGTAATGGTGCATGAGTGCAGAGCATTTTTTGATTTCTTCTATGCCATTATCTTTGAGGATTTTCTCGGCATCGGCGGCGGACAAACCCCGCAGTTGTAAGGTCCGAATGGTATGATTTTTACTTTTAACTGGCGGAAATTCTCTGGGTTGCTCCCAACCGACGAGCAGAAAGCAACTTTGATGGGATAATTTTTCTATCTGTTTGAATAGGGCGCGATATTCCGAGGATTCTGGTTGATATTTGCCTGCCAATTCGCCGCTACAGAACAGGTTGTGAATGTCATCCAAGACGACTAAGCAGCGATGCTTTTGCAAATACTCGATCTGCGGTAAGCTTTTCTGGTTAGTGGCAGATGTATCGGGTTTTTCTGACTGGGTGAAAAGCTTTATCAGACGTGCTTGAAATTTATCTGGGGTGGGGAATGTTTCGAGATTGTACCAGACTACGTACTCAAACTCATCTTTTATTTGTTGCACCAATTGCACTGCTAAGGCGGTTTTGCCGATGCCACTCATTCCGGTGAGTGCTATCAGGCGGCACCTTTGTTCTAAAATCCAGCTTCTTAGGGTCGCTAGTTCGGAGGCGCGATCGTAGAAAGCACCCAAGTCGGGCATTTCGCTTAAATCTCGATACTGATTTTGAGGTTGTTTGGAGTTAGAGGTTTCCCGATCGTCTGGGTGCGAGTTGGGTATGTCTGGCGGGTGTATAGTTTCTCTACAAATATTGAAGCTACCGCTTACTACAACGTCTTGTGCAAAGTTTAAAACATTAGAGTTTTGCCGCCTCTCCATTACCGTTCTAAAGTTTGATTTCTTAACCTTTTCTCCCAACTCCTGTGAAAGGATCTGCCATAATTTCATTCCTACCTCTCTGACGCGAGGTTCAGATAGGTTGACCTTCTTAGCAATTTCATCGTAGCTGTCCTTTGACCACGTCCCGCGCAGAATCATCTCTTGCAAGTCATTGAGGTGGTTCCCGGTTCTGGCAAAGACTAGATCGTCTGCAAGTTTTAACACTTCGTCAAGGTCCATAGAGTCGGGCAGATGTCAAGGTTGCTTTTATCATATATCTTGCAGTATTGTCAATAAGCCCAACATATTGTCAGGGGTTTTAACCCTTGCGTTCCCTATAGGAATCTGCAGTGCAGCAGGTGGGGGAGCCAGGTTTTGATCGAGTGGACTTTAGCTATGAGCCAGTGGTTACCACCGGCTGATTGTGTTGGCAACCACCGGCGGAATGTCGGGAAATATGCAAGATATAAGTTGTATTATACCCAACATTTCCCAATATTTCCCAGCATTTCCCAGCATTGATCAACATTTCCCAACATTTTAGCTGGCCATTAACGGGAAAATTCCCAATAAAAATTAAATTTTTTAGGGGGTTCAAAGGAAAAGTTCATTGCTAGTATCGAATAAGAGCAAGTTTACTCCTTTTGTATTAGACAGCTAATATAATACCAAAGGAAGTTAACTGTATTATGAAAATAAGAGACGATGGAGAAGGCGCATGTTGGAAAGAATCAGGGATGGGGGCGATCATTTAAACAACTTACGGCAATATCTTGCCGCTAGAGATTGGCGGAAGGCGGATTGGGAAACAAAGTTGGCGTTGATGGAGGCAGTTGAGAAGAAAAAATTTTTTTTGACGTTGACGCCAGATGACATTAAAGAAATTTCATTTAGCCGCCTAAGCGATATTGATCGAGCATGGAGTAAAGCTGACAAGCGCTTTGGACTTAAAAAGCAATGCTCTATTCTCAATCGGCATGGGTATAACGAGTTTGTTCAGAGAGTGGGTTGGCGTACCAACGGTGGTTGGAAAAGCTATGACGATCTGTTTTCTAGTCGCCTTTTTTGTGAGGGGCAATTTCCTTATATTGGAAAGTTCTTTTGGGAGAGAATTTGTTTGCCAGAAAGTCTGGCAATTCAGGGGGAGAGCGTTCTCTCTGAACGAAACAATTCAGATCCCTTTGAGCGCAATAAGCATCTCTTTGATCGCAATGAGTCGCTCCGCAAAAAAAGAAATTTTGAGTCCGATCAATCTAGTCAGAAGCAGCATCAGGGAAAAGATGCGGAGGATGATGACTTTGCCGCAATTGCTGCTGCTGCTGCTCCGTGGCTTCTCCTTGGTGGTGCTGCCGCCGCCGCAGTTGGAGTTGGAGGCTATATGCTTTACAGAAATATGACAAAAAACCAACGAGAGGAGCGAAAGAAGCGAGAAAAAGCTGAACAAAAAGCTGAACAAGAGAATCAAATCAAAAACCAAATCGTATCTGCATTGAAATCTGTCGAATATGTATTGGAGGACAACAGTCGATATGGCAGGATAGTTGAAATTCCTCGGATCAATTTGTAGATTCTTCAGAACAGAATCACATGAAGCTGTCTAACAAAGCATTGCAGCGGACGGGCGAGCTACCGTCACTCAATTTTGCCGTTAGGCCGTGAGGCAAGGATGTCTTTGCGAAATGTGCTTTATGGCGATCGCCCATTATCTTGCCGCCAGTGCGATCTCGCCCCACCCAAATCAAAGGCGATCGCGCTTCGGTGACAGTAAAAATTGAATACAACCCACATCCGGGGCACGGCAGGAGACAATTGACATATTCCCCGACAATTAACTAACGCCGTGCCCCTACCTTTGATTAAATGTTAATGCTTTACGAATGGGCGATCGCCCCACCCAAACTAAGGGCGATCGCGTTTCCGAAAAGGAATCCTGTTGAGATTATTTGCAGTAGCGATCGCCTGCTTATGGCGATATAGGAGAACGCACAACGCGAATCAGCTTGCCTTGCAAATCGGATTCTGCTGTAATCACAATATGGATTCGGTTAGCCAGCGCCTCCCAATCGCGATTATTCGTACAGGCGATGATGCCAGCATGATCGGGCTGTAGGCGGTGCAACCGAAAGAAATCTTTACGGTTCTGGGTAATAACAGCACGTTGGGAGCTAGTTGCAAAAGCTAACACATCCGAGTCAGAAATTTTCTGATTTGCTTTGCCTGCTTCTTGAACAGTTAAAACATCGTGTCCCAAAGCTCGCAGCAATTCGACAACAGGATAGGGATATTGCTCATCGGCATATAGACGTGCCATGGGCTATAACTCCTCGTACATCACTTCATCGTTTGCGGCGATCTCTGTTTCAATTTCATCGGGGAAAGCTTCGGCATAGGCCCAAGCGTTAGCAATATCAGTAGCTTCTATAGATGGATAGCTCGTGAGTAAGTCCGCTTCGCTATAGCCAAGCCGACGAGCTTCTACAAGCCCCCAAACGGTCATGCGAGTTCCAGCAATACAGGCACTACCGCCACAAACACCAGGGTTTTTTTCAATACCCCGCCCCAGAGTGATTTTGCCTTTAGATAGCAGTTGAACGACTTGAGCTTTTTCTTCGTCAGAGAGTGCCAGCAGTTGAGGCTCTAATTCTTTCAGCGTCATGGCCAACAATGGAATTACGGCTACTTACTATTATATCTATTGTCCAAACAAGGGATGCCTATATAGCGGTTTTCTCCCACGTGGTCTATCTCTGACGAAGGCACTCTTGGCACAACAGCGCTCAGGGCCAATTCTTTTTGTACCTCATCAGCGCCGAATACCCTATAATGGAATATGAAGATTTGCGCAAACAGCCACAGGCGATCGCCCCACCCACAGGCGATCGCCTATTATCTTAGAACAGGTGCGATCGCCCCACCCACGGGCGATCGCGCTTTCATTTTTTACTCGCAGTCTTCATCTTTTTTTGCGGCCGCTTTGCTGTTATTTTTTTCGCAATCTCCACTTCCTCAAAATCCACCTGCATCATCACATGCGTTGGAAATTCCACCCCCAAAGCAGCGATAACATCAAGCATTTCTGACCAAGTCGCATCTCCATAACTTCTCTTTTCACAGTGCTTAATTCGCTCTTCTTCAACTCGGATAATTTCCGCGAGTTCTTTCTCACTGATTTTGGCTGCCATCCGCGCTTTTATTAACACATCTGGCAGTTCATTCAAAAATCTCACAACAATTTCAATTGGCTGGTTATTGTCGCAATTAATCAATCTTTCATATTCCGCGATTTCCGCGTTTAATTCATCCAGGTGATATTGTAACACACCTCTGCTTACTTCCCATTTCTCAAAGTCCTTTCTTTTGGCTTCTTCATCCTGCTCCATCTTCATGATAGATTTGCTAAACTTCTCTACCCATTCTTGAGTGACTTCGTACTCAAATTCATCTTTAATCATGGCGACCACCTCATTAAATCTATGGCTATTATTCCTTTTCGATTTTTCCGTCTGTCTTTTTGGAAAAACTCAAAGGAATTTTCCCCGTAATACCCAACCTCTGCGTCTGATGGAAATATCTCGCCTCTATACATGGCTTTTTGGGCCTCACGGTCATAATGATTGAACAATCTAGGAGCATTAACTCTTCATAAATCACTGTCTACGTTTTCTCTATCATAGCAAGCATCAAAATCCCCAGGCTCTACTTTGCTCGTAACAAAACTACCATTAATATACATCGTCCTACAGCCGGCTGCTTTTAATTGCGCCATTGCCAGTTCCAATCCTTCGAGCCTCCGATTTCTTTTATAATTCGCACAAAATCTCTCCTTAAACTCCTCCCATTCGCAAAAATGTACTCCTGGTGGCAGATTGCCGTTTTCATCGAATTCTGGTATCACTTCCTCACACTCGTACCACAAATTAATTGTCTCTTTATATTACCATAGTTATCCCGATCGGACCATAAAAAATTTATTTCTACAGATGTTCATCCCGAAACCAAGTTTCCTAATTTGTTAATCTTCAATATAAATCAAAATAATATAACGTATCCTTGGTTTTTTTGATATAACGTTGCCCCACCCAGCAGGCGCCGTCGGTGCGATCGCTCCACCTCAACCAAAAGCGATCGCCTTACATATTTATTGCCTACTACAATTATACCACAATTATTGTCGCTGTTCTCAATAATATTTAAAAAATAGCAATAAGCGCCAGGTTCTTTACCTTACAGAATAAGGGTTTGAGGCTCAGAGTCATTCAAATTTAGGACAAAACTTCCGTTTAAGCCGTCGCGCATTTAAATTGCATGGATCCAAATGCTCAAACCCTTGCTCTCAAATATTTTCCCCATTTTGAATTCTGAATGAGAGAATTTTGAATTGCTTAACCCGTCCCTGTATTTGACAAATCAGGAATGCCTAGTTTAGAATGAGAAAGTATACAGTGCGGACAACATGAGTGAAACAATCTATATCGAAACCAGTATTTTGGGTTACTTGACCGCGCGATCGACAAACAACTTAATTCTTGCCGCCAACATGAAAGTTACGCAGGATTGGTGGGATAGTCGTCGTAGCTCATTTGTGCTTTACACTTCTGAAGTAGTATGGGATGAAGCAGCTCAAGGAGATCCAGAGATCGCGGATCAAAGACTAAGTTTGTTACAGCCCTTGATGCTTCTCGATATTACAGAATCAGCCAAAGCGCTTGGCAAATATTTTTTGCAGCAAAGTAACCTACCATCAAAAGCCTCTAACGATGCCTTGCATATGGCAGTTGCAACAGTTTATGGCTTGGATTACCTGCTAACATGGAATTGCAAGCATATGGCGAACGCTCAAATTCAGAGAAAGCTATCGCAAATTAGCTCTGACTTTGGATACTATCTACCAACTATCTGCACGCCATATCAGTTGATGGAATATGAAGTTATAGGAGAATAAACCATGTGGAAAGACGAAATCCTCGAAGAAATTTACAAGTACAGAGAGGAATACGCCCGGTCCTTTAACTACGACCTGGATGCAATATTTGCAGATTTGCGCAAAAAGCAGAACGCTCATCCGGAAAAAATTGTAAAACTGCCAATCAAACGGAGACCTAACCACAACTCCTTGGAACAGACGAAACCACAATAGTCAATCGGGTGCCACCGCTGCGATCGCCACATTCCCACAAAAGGCGATCGCATTTTCACTCAAGCGTTCTGGTTGGACAAACCACCACAACCAGCACTGGGTATCCAGCAATAGTTTCACAGTTCATCTCCCTCGAATGCTGCCTCTATATCTGTTGGCAAAGGAGAGTTAAAGTCCTCTGGCAGAACAAATTGCCCTCGATCTTTTCCTAAACTAGCTCGTCGATTAGATGAAGTACGAAATGGAACCAACTTGGCAATGGGAATGCCTTGGTTTGAAATAATGATTTCTTCTCCAAGTTCCACACGGGACAATATCCGTGAGAGATTACTTTCGCAGTCAGGGATGTTTACAGTTTCCACGATCTTAAAAAAAGTTCCTTAATATTCTTCTTACGATGATATCTCGATCTTGTAGCCACGTTGTCTAATCCTTTCCCTGACAGCTTCCAGATTTATTGGTACTTCCTCGACCGTTTCCCATTCCACATAATCCGGCCATTCTTCGTCTTCCGGTAAATCGGAATCATCGGCATCAGTCAGATGGTAATCTTGTTCTGTAACTTTCAATCCCAGATCTGTAGCTTGAATGATACGCTGTAGCAGATCCCGATGTGACCTAATATCAGTAGGGGCTACTTCCAGTTCCATACTTAGCTTACCCAACAGGGTTTCTAGGTAACCTGCAACAGCAGCTAAGGGATGCCGGACAACTTTCTGAGCGGTTTCCATAGCCAGTTCCTTTATTTTACCCTATCAGTCTATCATATTTTTGATTTGTACTAAATATTAAGACAATTACTATGTCTGAACCCGAGATCGCAGTCACCATCAAACTCTTCGCCGCCTATCAAGAAGCCTATGGCCTCTCAGAAATGCAGCGGAAATTTCCCCCACATACCCCAGTCGTCGCAGTCCTAGAAAGCGCGATCGCGGAACATCCCGAACTCCAGCAATGGCGCGAACTCACCCGCTTTGGTATCAATCTCCAATTCGTCGAACCCGATACCCCACTGCAAGATGGCGATGAAGTTGTCCTCATACCACCGGTCAGCGGCGGCTAGCCTCAGTCACCGGTCTAGCTGCGCGGCCAAAAAAGCAGAAAAAAAAATTTTCCACAAATTCTGGGGTTCAGAGGGGATTTTGGCGGGGCCATCAGTCGATTTCCGACGATCTTTTTCCGGTTCGATCTCCCTTCAAATATCTGCTGGTAAGGCTTTCAGCTTTCACCAGCAGATATTATTTTTTCCTTAAATTTAATTCTGACCAAAAAAGTCGGGTATGGTTGCAGGGTATTTTTCCCCGTGCTACGATTTCAACATCAATCGCAATCAAGGAAATTAACCAGTCATGACAGTAGCAACCTCCACCCCCATATTCGGCACAACCACCGGCTTTAGCACCACCCTGAAATGTAAAGAATGTGGTGAAGAGTACCCGCTGGAAGCAAAGCACATCTGCGAAGATGTCTGCTTTGGCCCCTTGGAAGTAAAGTATGACTATGACAAACTGCGCCTCTCCGTCAGCCGCGCTACCATAGAAGCCGGTCCTAACTCGATTTGGCGCTATCGTCCCTTCTTACCTGTGGCCACGAATAATCCTATAGATGTAGGCACCGGTATGACCCCCCTAGTAAAATCTCGCCGGTTGGCGCGGCGTCTGGGACTAAAGAATCTCTATATAAAGAATGATGCAGTCAACATGCCCACTCTCAGCTTCAAGGATAGAGTGGTGTCAGTGGCATTAACTCGGGCCCGAGAGTTGGGTTTCTCCACAGTGTCTTGCGCGAGTACCGGAAACTTGGCCAATTCAACCGCTGCGATCGCGGCCCATGCCAGTCTGGACTGCTGCGTGTTCATCCCCGCCGACTTGGAAGCGGGTAAAGTCCTGGGCACCTTGATTTACAATCCCACGGTGATGGCAGTTAAGGGCAACTACGATCAAGTGAACCGCCTCTGCTGCGAAGTGGGCAATACCTATGGATGGGGGTTTGTCAATATTAATCTCCGCCCTTACTACTCGGAAGGTTCCAAAACTCTGGGCTTTGAAGTGGCAGAACAGCTAGGATGGCAGTTACCCGACCATATTGTCGCCCCTCTGGCCTCCGGTTCCCTGTACGGTAAAATATATAAAGGCTTCCAAGAATTTGTCAAGGTGGGATTGGTTGACGACAAAGCTGTCCGCTTCAGCGGGGCCCAGGCAGAAGGCTGTTCCCCGATCGCCCAAGCATTCCGGGAAGGACGGGACTTCGTTTCCCCCGTTAAACCTAATACCATTGCTAAGTCGATCGCCATTGGCAACCCTGCCGATGGCATCTACGCCTTAGAAATTGCCCGCAAGACAGGTGGTAACATTGAAGCAGTCACAGATCCAGAAATCATCGAAGGCATGAAGTTGCTAGCGGAAACGGAAGGCATCTTCACCGAAACCGCTGGGGGAACCACCATTGCCGTATTGAAGAAACTGGTAGAAGCTGGTAAAATTGACCCCGATGAAACGACAGTTGCCTACATCACCGGGAATGGCTTGAAAACCCAGGAAGCTGTCCAAGGTTACATCGGCGAACCCCTGACTATTGAAGCGAAACTAGACGCTTTTGAACGGGCAATGGAACGGGCCCGCACCTTGGGTCGCCTAGAATGGCAACAAGTATTGGTATAGTGTCAGATACCCACGAATGGCAAGTAGGGTGGGCATCGCCCACCATTGCGAGATTAGCATCGCCCACCATTACCAAGTTACGGTTATGCGATCGATGGTAGGCAGTACAGCAGCAATAACATTTTGTCAAGGTTGGCTACAAATTTTAAGCATTATCCTATTAGTCGGTTTTAACCGACTTAAGCTATTAGCAGGGGGTTTGAACCCCTGCGGGCTGACAGCGTAGCGAGGGAATTGCTTTTTGACAAATAGTATAAGATTAGAAAGACAAAGGAATCAGCGAAAAATGACAGTAACAGTTTTAGTTCCCACTCCCTTACAGAAGTTCACGGACAATCAAGCCACGCTAGAATGTACGGGCAGCAATATTGCTGAGTTGTTCGACTCTCTAGAAGAAAGTTGTCCTGGGATCAAAAAACGCTTGTGTGATGAAGAGGGACAACCGCGCCGCTTTTTGAACTTATACGTCAATAGCGAAGATATCCGGTTTTTAGAAGGAACCAAGACGCCTTTGAAGGATAAGGATGAAGTTAGTATTGTCCCAGCGGTGGCAGGTGGTTGATATCCCGATCGGATTGAATAACCATAATTAACGGGCGGATACCCTGTAACCCAGAAACCAGGTTTCTTCATCTCAAAGTGAGATGTCACCCAGAAACATCGCGCTCAACTACACAACCTGCTTAGCCTGAAACTGGCTTAACTCACTTGGCGGGACAGCACCATGCTCTGTGATAATAGCCGTAATCAAGGCAGCAGGGGTAACATCAAAGGCCGGATTATAAAAATCCGTACCTGCTGGACAAAAGATACTATCCCCAATTTTGTAAATTTCCGCTGGGTCCCGTTCTTCAATGGGAATTTGGCTGCCATCGGCTAAGTTAAAGTCAATGGTAGAAAGGGGCGCGGCGACGTAAAAGGGGATATTATGAGCTTTGGCTGCTAAGGCGACACTGTAGGTGCCAATCTTATTAGCAGTATCCCCATTGGCCGCAATGCGATCGGCCCCCACGATCGCGGCATCAACCAAGCCCTGTTGCATACAATGAGCCGCCATGCTATCAGTAATGACCGTAATGGGGATCCCCTCTTGAGTACATTCCCAAGCCGTCAGTCTCGCCCCTTGCAAACGGGGACGGGTTTCATCAGCATAAAGTCTTTTTAACCGTCCCTGACTCCATGCAGAACGCACCACACTCAAAGAAGTGCCATAACCAGCAGTTGCCAAAGCACCAGCATTGCAGTGAGTGAGAATATTCAACTGAGTGGGTTCGGGGGGTAATACCTTCAGACCTTGGTTGCCAATGTCTTGACAAGTTTGCAAGTCTTCGGTATTAATTTTTTTAGCCGTATCCAGGAGAGTCTCTTTAATTTCATCAACGGAACCAATGGTTTCATAGGCGGTCTTCAGCATGCGGGAAATTGCCCAAAATAGATTCACCGCCGTCGGACGAGTTTGCCGCAACTCTTGGGAGACTGCTTCCAACTGACTCAAAAATTCGTCCCGATCGCTCGTTTGAATCTCCCGGGCACCGAGATACATGCCATAGGCAGCAGCGACGCCAATTGCCGGTGCGCCACGGACGATCATTGTTTTAATCGCCTCTGCCATATCTTCGTAGCGACTAATAGCCACCACGGCATAATCAGTGGGCAAGCGATTTTGGTCAATCAGTAAAACATGGTCCTGGTCCCAAATAACGGGATAGATCTGGGTGGAAGTCGATGTCATTGTAAATAGCTCAAAGTAAGTTCCTAGTGCGGGTTCGTAGTCAGGACTTTAGTCCTTGCTTGGTGGGTTCGCAATCAAGACTAAGGTAAAAGCAGCAGCTAAGTCAATACCTATTGCAGATATTTTCTACCAGCTTAAGCAATTCAAAATTAAAAATTCAGAATTCAAAATGGGGAAAGTATTTGATAGCAAGGTAAAGAGCATTTGGATCCATGCAATTTAAATGCGCGACCCCTTAGCGGCTGCTGTGCCCGCTATCACAGTATAGCCTTTGAGGGAGTCGGATGCTGGTTCGGGGTCGATAAAATATTTTTCCGGGACATATTCAAAGAATGTTAATAGTCCTGCGGCGGGATAAACTTGTGCGCTCGGTGCCTACGCCAATAAATATATCTACTTCTGGGCGATCGCATTCAATTGCTCGACTCTCATATCCACCGATTCCCCAAGTTACTAGCAGAATTGGGATTAGTAGAAAAGCAGCCATACAGCAATCATTCTCGTCGGATGAACTACCAACTCACAGAAAAAGGAGAAAGCCTCCGCCCGGTAATGAAGGTAATGATTGCCTGGGGATTGAAACATATTCCTGATACAAGAGTTCCTGCATCACAGGAATGATAATTGAAAATTGAGCAATTGTTAATTGAATTTAATTCACCGCAAATTCTGTATAGGGGCGAATTTCTGGAGGGTGAAAAGCAAGAACAATATCATGTTTAGGAATGCCAGCGGCCACCAAGTCTAAGGCAATGCCATCTTCAATGCCATCCCGGTGAATCCAAATTTTCTCGTTGATAATTTCAATATGGACGAGGCACCCGTGAACTCGTTTATCATTTTGCCATCCCAGGGTGATTAACAGATAATTACTGCGGTCTTCACTGACAACAAAACGTCTTTCTAAGTCACCATAGGAGTAGGGAAGTTGATAATATTCATCAAGGACTCGATAAACAATTTCGCCGTATGTTTTTAATGTATCCATCGAACTACCTCCTGATTTGTCAAGTTAAATACTAGCAAGTATAGTTGATGCTTGGTCAAGACTAAATTGCCCAAGGGTTCTTCAAAAACTTCTTCAAACGCCTTGGTGGTGACGGCTAAGTATAAAGGTTGAACCATTTCCATTTTTTCTAGTATATCCCGGTATAACATGTATTGTCCCAAAGCATTGTGCAAGTCTTTTACTTGTGAAGGTCCTCTAAAGCTTTTGATTTCCACAGCAATTTTTTTGCCGCGCTTTTCAGCAGCCAGAAGTTTCTGGGCACCCAGATCGACGAATAAGTCTTTCGATCCATACTGGAGAATAAGTGGATCGTCGGTAATGGTCCAGCCATCTTTGGTTAGGGCGGTTTTAACGATCTCGTGGTAGAGGTCTTTGGCAGGCATAACACCAAGTAAGTAATTTTAGATCGGGGATACCTTCTGGGAGGATATCTCCCATTATAGCATTTGTAGCATACAGTTGACAAAATGGTGCTATATTAATTATCGTCCGATCGGGGCATTTCGCTGGTGGGCGGTGCCCACCCTACTTTTAACTCACCGCAAATTCTGTATAGGGGCGAATTTCTGGAGAATGGAAAGCGAGAACAATGTCATGTTTAGGAATACCTGCGGCCACCAATTCTAAGGCAATGCCATCTTCAAGGCCATCGCGATGAATCCAAATTTTCTCGTTGCTAATTTCAACATGGACGATACAAGCATGAACTTTTACATCCCTTTCCCATCCCAGAGTCATTAGCAAGTAATGATTTGCGTCTCTACTGACAATAACATGGGATTTGAGATCGGCGTAACGATAGGGAATTTCTGCATATTCTGTTAATACGCTTTCTATCGTCTGGCGATATTTTGCTAGTTTATCCATTGAACAATTTCCTCCCGACCTGAGTCAAATATAAGCAAACGCAAATGGAATTTTCTAATCACAAGTGTTCCGATAGCTTCCGAGAATATCTGTTCATAGATAGCTTTACGAATAGCTAAGTATAACCGATCTTCGCTTTTTGATTCTTCTAAAATAGTTCTATAAAGAAGATACTGGCCCAGACATTGCTGTAAGTCATAAATTTGAGAATGGCCTCGAAAAGTTTTAATTTCAACGACTATTTGTCGTTCGCCATTCTGGGCAACAATTATTTTTTTAGCGCCGAGATCGACGAATAACTCCCTCAATCCCCATTTTAACTTGAAAGGATCGTCGGTAATGGTCCAGCCATCTTTAGTTAGGGCGGTTTTGACCGTCTCGTGGTAGATGTCTTTGGCAGGCATTGCGGGTTTTAATCTATTATAATTTAAGATGATAGATTTGACTATGCACTTCTACGCTAATTGGAGGCAGGAGCCTCCGAAGGCCGTTCCTGGGAACGAGAGGAATTGCCTAAAAGCCCGCGCAGGCGGGCTAAGTTCAAGAATGTGCGATCGAGGGTGCGGAGATCGGGCTAGCTGCTAACAGCAGCCAGTTGCTTGCTAAAGAAAGCCGTCCGGACAATTTCGGCAATTTGAGGGGGTGTTAAACCCAAGTCGGCTTTTGATTGATCGGGTTGAGCATGATCGACTAAGATATCGGGTACGCCCAGGCGCTTGATGGGCACAACCACATCCAGATCGAGCAACATTTCGGCCACGCCAGAACCAAAACCACCCATAACACAGCCTTCTTCTAAAGTCACGACTCGTCCGATCTGCTGGGCTAAAGGTGCAATTAATTCTGCATCCAGAGGTTTAGCAAAGCGGGCATTAATTACAGTTGCTTGGATATTATGTTCGCTGAGAATTTCCGCCACTTGTAGGGCCGGATGGACCATAGAACCGTAAGCAACTAGCAAGACATCGTCACCCTGGCTGAGAATTTCGCCCTTACCAATAGGTAGGGGTTCCCAACCTTCCTCCATCAAGGGGACGCCGTACCCATTACCGCGAGGATAGCGCAGGGCAATGGGACCATCGGTGTAGTTGATGCCAGTCACCACCATCCGTTGCAGTTCCCCTTCATCCTTGGGTGCCATCAGCACCATGTTGGGCAGACAGCGCAGATAGGCGATATCATACATGCCTTGATGGGTGGGACCGTCCGCACCGACAATTCCCGCCCGATCGAGGCAGAAGAAGACAGGCAGCTTTTGAATGCAGATATCGTGAACGATCTGGTCGTAGGCCCGTTGCAGGAAGGTAGAGTAGATAGCAGCAACCGGGCGCATCCCTTCACAGGCTAACCAGCAGCGAGGGTAACTGCATGTTGTTCGGCAATACCCACATCAATATATTGCTTGGGCAGTTTTTCCTGCAGTTTGGTTAAACCCGTTCCCGTTGCCATTGCTGCGGTAATCCCGACGATCTGGGGATTATTCTCTGCCAAGGTGATCAGGGTATGGGCAAAGACCTTCGAGTAAGAGGGGGGTTTGGGTTTGCTAGAAGGAATGGCCTTGCCAGTGGCCAGGTTAAAGGGACTTTGGGCATGGTAACCGACTTGGTCTTTTTCCGCGATCGCATAGCCCTTGCCCTTGGTGGTGGACACGTGAACCAGAACTGGTCCGGGAATTTTATGGGCATGTTGGAAAGTAGCGATCAAATCTTCCAGGTTGTGACCGTCTACCGGTCCCATATAGGTAAAGCCCAGTTCTTCAATCACGGCCCCTACCTTAGGCACCGCCAGACGTTTCATCCCTTCCTTGACCCGTTCCATTTCCGGAGTAAAGGTCTCGCCCAGGAAGGGCAGCTGCTTGAACTGTTCTCGCAGGTTATCCTTGAGGAACTGCACCGGATCTGACAGGCGCATTTTATTCAGATAGCGGGATATGGCCCCGACATTGGGGGAGATGGACATTTCATTGTCGTTGAGCACCACCAGCAGGTTAGTATGGGGCAAATGTCCGGCATGGTTAATGGCTTCCAAGGCCATGCCCCCCGTGAGGGCCCCATCCCCAATGACGGCCACCGTCTTGAAGTTGTCCCCTTTCAGGTCCCGGGCGATCGCCATTCCCAAGGCAGCGGATATGCTAGTAGAAGCATGGCCTGCGCCAAAATGGTCGAACTTGCTTTCGCAGCGCTTGAGATAGCCAGCGATGCCATCTTTTTGTCGTAAAGTACCGAAGCGGTTGTACCGTCCTGTTATCATCTTATGAGGATAAGCTTGGTGACCCACATCCCAAATCACCTTGTCGCGATCGAGGTCCAGGGTTTGGTAAAGGGCCAGGGTAAGTTCCACCACTCCCAACCCCGGACCCAGATGACCGCCACTGGTTGCCACGGTTTGCAGATGCTTTTCCCGAATTTGCCGGGCAATTTGTTCCAGTTGATGAATTGACAGACCGTGCAATTGGTTGGGATGGGTCAGTTCGCTCAAATGCATAGATAGATACCTTGCGCTCGTCTAAGAAGATTTTTCTTACCTTATTAACTGTAGGTTATAATGTCCACCTATAAATCCCTGTCGAAATTAAGAAAATCTAAGAAAATCTTCTCACCCACCATGAAAGTTGTCAGGAGTAATTCAGCTATGAGTTTTCGCCCCGCTATGGCGATCGCCCTTTCGACGATTGCCAGTTCGATCGCCATGACCCTGCCAGTGCAACCAGCTGCCGCCACCACCCGAGATTATCGGTACTGCGCCTCTCAGCTGCAACAACTAGGTATTTCTGCTCAAGAGACAGCCGACGCCTGTTCGGCCACACTCAAACCAAGAGACTTAACCAAATGCGTCGTCAATATTGCTAGGAATACAGAGATCGCCGCTTTTGACGCCCTGATCGGATGCCGTCAGAGCCGCAGGCCAATAGAATTAGGCACCTGTATAGTTGATATTAGCACCAATACAGGGTCGGAATTTCCCCAAAATATTCTCGATAACTGCCGCCGATCGCTCTTACCCCTAAAATATTCTGAATGTGTGGTAGGTTTGAGTCTCCAGACATACCTGCCCAGCAACCAAGTGATGAATAATTGCCTTGATGGGCGCGATCGGCCCCGTGATTTCTATCCCCTGTTGAGCACGCCACAGCCAGTAGCACCACCGCGTCGCACCCCAGGGGCACCTCCTCCCTTACCTCCAGTTCCAGGCACTCCTCAACCTTAGCTCATTGTTAATGGTTAATGGTTCATTGTTTCATTGGAGTGCATCTCAATACACGGTGAAGCCTATGGCTGGCGCCACGCTGCGCGAACGGAGAGTAAATCTTTACCTTGAATATGTGAGTTACTCGCCCGCAGGCTTCACCCCCTTACTACCATATTTAATAAAGCGATCGCGGATGCGATCGCATTGCAGTAATAAGAGTAAAGAGAATCGATGAACTTTGACACTATCCAAGAACTAACTGAAACTTTTGAAGACCATGCCCAGCAGACTGAAAACGGGGTTGAGTATTGGCTAGCTCGCGACCTCCAGTACCTTTTGGGTTATACGGAGTGGCGTAATTTTACTGCCGTGGTTACGAAAGCAAAAACTGCCTGTGAGGTGTCCGGTCACACTGTCGCTGACCATTTTGTTGACGTTAACAAAATGGTCAAACTAGGCTCTGGAAGCCAGCGAAAGGTTGATGACATTATGCTGACCCGCTATGCTTGCTATCTGATTGCTCAGAATGGCGACCCGAGAAAAGAGGAAATCGCTTTCGCTCAGACATACTTTGCGATCCAGACCCGACGGGCGGAGTTAATCGAACAGCGGATACTAGAAGCAGAACGGGTTTCAGCCCGGAAGAAGCTATCAGCAACGGAGGCGGAGCTTTCTAAAGTAATCTACGAGCAGACAGGGGGGAATCAAAATTTTGCACCGATCCGCAGCAAGGGCGATCGGGCGCTGTTTGGTAAATCTACTCAAGCGATGAAAGCCCAGTGGAAGGTACCAGATAAGCGACCCTTGGCAGATTTTGCGCCTACGATTATTTTGAAAGCAAAGGACTTTGCAACCGAAATTACAATTTTTAATTCTCGGGAGAATAGACTTGCTACGAAGGAAGCGATATCGTCGGAGCATATTACCAACAATGAGGCGGTGCGTGCAACGTTATTAGAGCGGGGTATCCGACCAGAGTCGCTACCTCCAGCAGAAGATGTGAAGAAGGTAGAACGTCGTTTAACTTCGGATAAAAAAAAGTATTTGAAAAATCCTGAAACTTTGGATGTTAATTAATAGTTTTCTCTCGATATGAGTGCCTTGTTTTGATCCTTGATTGTGTAGTCTAACAATAGGGTAGAAAATTGTCAACATTTTTATAATATGACAAATATACTAAGAGAGCATTTCCAGATGTTGGCACGGTACAACCGCCTGGCAAATCTAATTTAGTAGGAAATCTCTTGGCGATCGCCGAAAAACTTCCCACTCAGTTCGGGTCCAGCTTCCGTGGCTAACCAAATGGCTGTATCTGCCCCTTCTTCAGGCGATCGGGTAGCCGCCGCACCACCCATATCCGTCCGTACCCAACCCGGACACATGGCATAAACCGCAATGCCTTGCGATCGCAGGGTATCTGCTAACATAATAGTAGTGCCATTGAGGGCAAGTTTGGACAAACCATAAGCTGCTGGTACGCTAGCAGACAAACTGTCTAACTGACCGTATTTGCTGGAAATATTAATAATGCGCGCTGCGGGGGCTTTTGCGAGTAGGGGGAGAAAAGCTTGGGTAACACTCACTGCACCAAAAGCATTAGTATGCATCGTCAGATCCAACATATCGCGAGAAATGTTGAGCAAGTTGAGTCCCCGATCGGGTAAAATGCCAGCATTATTGATCAGCACATCCAGGCGATCGCATGACCGAGTTAAAGCCTGTGCGGCCAGGAAAATACTCCGATCGTCAGTAACATCAAGTTGCATCGCTGCAATGCGCGAGTCAGGGGATTTTAACTGGGCCGCTGCCTCTTTGCCTTTGGCGAGCGATCGGGTTGCTATAATCACGTCAAAGCCTAAATTTATTAATCCTTTACAGATCGCAAAACCGATGCCTTTATTGCCACCTGTAACTAGAGCTGTTTTTCCCTTATATTGTGCATTCATCATCTATCTCCTGATTTTAAAAGCGATCGCTACTCTTATTATACCATATAGCAAGACGCAAGACTTTTTTATTATTAAGTTCATTCCCTGCCAGCCAGAAACCCGGTTTCTAGAAGAAGCCGGGTTTCTTAACATCTGATGATAATGGTATTATTTTCTGGGGTTATCAATCAGTTTCAGCGACCCCCCAAAGGCAAAATCCTGCACCATCGAACTCTTGAGGAAATCATGGGGAAATCCTAAGAATATCGCACTGACTTCATCCAAGCGCTGCATTTGTTCTGGGGTTAACTCGAACTCCAAGCAGGCAATATTTTCCTCTACCTGCTTGACCTTGCGAGATCCGATTATCGGAATAATACCGCCCTTTTGCCGCAACCAGTTCAATGCTACTTGGGAAGGTGCGCGTCCGATTTCTGCTGCTATTTTTACCACTTCCTCGGCAATTGTCAAGTCCCGATCGCTCACTTTCATCCCTTCCAGACTTTCTAATCGCTTGGACTCAGAAGCGGCAGTTTCTTGAGGATTTTTATTGTATTTACCTGTCAAAACCCCACCGCCTAGAGGACTCCAAGCAGTCACGCCAATTTCCAAGGCACTTGCCATCGGTAACAAGTCTCGTTCCGGAGTCCGTTCTCGCAAGGAATATTCAATTTGCAAGCCGATAAAAGATGTCCAACCTCGCAGACTGGCGATCGTATTTGCTTGAGAAATAATCCAAGCAGGAGTATCGGAAATGCCGATATAAAGCACCTTACCGGCGCGGACTAAATCGTCAAACGATCGCATGACTTCTTCCACGGGGGTAGTAAAATCCCAAGCATGCAACCACAGCAGATCGATATAGTCCACTTGCAGGCGTTTCAAGCTAGCTTCCACTGCTTGTACCATATTTTTGCGATGGTTACCGCCAGCATTCACTTCGCCATTGCCCGTATTGAGACTGTATTTGGTGGCCACAACCCATTTGGCGCGATCGGCGGCAATAAAGTCCCCAAGATATTTTTCGCTCGTACCATTAGTATAAAGGTTAGCGGTATCGATAAAATTACCGCCCGCCTGAGCAAAAGCATCAAATACTTTGCGACTTTCCTCATAGTCAGAACCCCAACCCCAGTCTTCTCCAAAGGTCATCGTCCCGAGACAGAGTTCCGATACGCGCAGTCCGCTTTTCCCCAATAATTTGTAACGCATTGTTGTTTTTCCTCCAAGTTGCGTAGGGCGGGCGGTGAGCCTGCCCTGGTCCAAAACGTAGGGCGGGCGGTGAGCCTGCCCGTCAGTTGTCAGTAGACGCTATCCCCGAAATACTCTTGAAATCAAAATGTTATAAACACTTGCATTTTGGGGTATGAGATCATTTTCGTACATTATAATGATATTAGTCGGTTTTAACTCATATCTTGCACGATTCGCAACTAGAGGCGGAGCCTCAAGAGCGCGTTCCCCGGCGGAGCCAGGGAACGAGGGGAAAAGGCTTTCTCTATAACTATAAGGATTTTAGTCGGTTTTCAACCGACTTGGCGCCTCGAAACCTGGCTCCCGCCTGGGAACGCAGGGGTTTGAACCCACGGCGGGCCATGAGGCTAATCCAACGCCAAAAAAGATTACAGCGTTTCTCATAGTCATGAGGTACAGCATCCAGGGATGAAAGTGATATCAATGCTTTCACTGTACCTCACATTATTGAGAAGTGCTATATACAGATAAATTTTCCTGAGAAAAAAGTACGGCGGCATTCACCAAACCCAACAAGGGACCAGTTTGATCCTGTCCGTTCGTGGCCAGATCGCTGTGACAAAGATACAGGCGATCGTCCACTCGGGCCAGCAAATCCTGCAAAATTCGCGGCAACCGCTTTTCATCCGCTTCGGTCTCGTCTTCTGATGTCCAAGGGCGTCCTAATCTATCTTGGAGAAACAAAGGCGCAGCAAATAAGGTAGCCGCACCGCCCTTGAGCCAGAGGGGCGAACTAGCATCGATCCAAAAATGCCATCGATGGCGGCGACGAGTCGATCGATACTGGAAGATATTGGTCAGAGTCACAGCACGACTTTGGGGCCCCATCGGACGCACGGGGAACGGATTAGCAGTCACGGTCCCCTGACGCAGCAGCTGAATAAATCTGCCCACAATCTGATGATAACCGGGCTTGGTTGGTTCGTACCATGAGTCCTTCATCCGGGCAGCAACTTCCCAGTAATGCTGGGCCGTTTCCATCAATTCCCGAATGGCTGCTACTTGATCGTAGGGGAGGTTGCTACCTTTCCACAAAAATTGCTGAATGGCTCGATCGAGAAACACGATCGGACTGGGAACCAGGCGACCTAAAAGCTGCTGCTGTTGGATCTCAATCCATTCTAAAATCCGATTATAGGTCTGGGTGGCTCGATGTCCTAATCTGTCCCAGCGGGGAAAGGAGTCAACTGGTAATAACCGGGGACGATCGGGATCTGGAGCATAGCAATAGTCTGCCAGTAAACCCGCTCGTACTGGGTCAATTCTGGTCATGGCCAGCAGTGGTGGATGGGAATCAGCGATCGGTTCTTGACTCAGGACTACCAGCATTTCCGCCACGGCATCTCGGTCTAGCAGCCGTCCCCATCCCGGATAAACTAAAGCCAGGAGGGTGAGTAAGGCGCGAATCAGGGGTGAAGCAGTCAGGGGTCGCTGATCGTTGAGCAATTCGATGGCAATTCCAGCTTTGGTGAGGATCTCGGTTAGGGTATAGCGGGTGATCGCGTCCACCCCTGGTAGAATCACGGCAATATCCTCTGGCTGCACCTGGCCCTGCTTTACTTCGTGAATAATCGCCTCGGCAGTATGCCGCAACAGCTGCGATCGGGATATAGTTTGAATGGACTGTACGGTCATGGCAGGCAAGGCCACGGCGGGTGCAAACCCTCCACCCACCAACTCCATGCACCCAGCACTCAATTGGGGTGCCAAACCGCTGACTGGTTCCGATGCCAGGTTTTCTACTTGACAGCGCGAGGCCAGATTCTCCATATATAGGGGGTCGGCACCCAAACCCTGTCGGATCCCCCCAGTCGGATTATAAGTAAAGACCCCTACTGCCCCCTCCGCGAGCAGGAATTCAAATAACATCCGGGCGATCGCGGGATACTCGTCCACATCATCTGCCAGCAGCAAACGGTAGCGGTTAGTTAAATACTGCTGATAAGTGCGATCGGGCAATAGGTGACGCCAATAGAGTTCGGAAACGATCCCGTAGGTGAGGAAACCCCGAGAAAGGCACCAACTCCGCCAGCGTATGAGCAACTCTCCCATAGATTGCCAGAGTCCAGGACCACCGGGGAAATCCACCAATCCCTGTTCTAGAATAATGGGAATATCCGATAATGGCGTCCCACTCGCAGCGGCCAGGGAAAGCAAGTCCAGAGTGCGGCGCACTATACGATACTCGCTCACCCCTTCCATCCGCAGGACTCCCGAGTCCAATTCCTGACGCCATAGCTGGGTCGCCAATTCCTGCTCGGTTTCCGGGCGCAGGCGCACCGCAAATTGGGCCGGAAGTTGCAGGCGATCGATCAACAGAGGCCAGAATAACTGCACTTGCTCCAGAAAAAACCCCAGGGGAGTCTTGGCATGAACTGGATACCTTCCCGCCGTGACCTGGACCATGCGATCGGCCAAATCGATCCGGTTATCTCCAATGGCCGCCAACGCCAACACCGCCGTTAACTGGGACTGTTGCTGCAGCAACAGTCCCAACTTCTCCACCAGGCGAGTTGTCTTGCCACTGCGGCTATAGCCAGTAATCCAAACTGAATCAGTAGACACGATCGTCCCAGTCGCTAATTTTTTGCTATTATTATCCATTGTAATCTCAAGTTATACAACCAGATAGCAATTCGCCAAAGTGCAATTTTCCCATGACAACTTCCAATTTTACCAAGACGATCGCGTTTGGCTTTCGCGCCGCCAATCAGTGGTTATGGCTGACGCCGACCCGATCGCTTGATGAGGCTTATGAGGCAGCATTAAAAATCAAAGCCCTGGAAGACGAGCATTTTAATGGGGACAAGATATTTCCTGACAGAAGCGGTAACAGCCCGATCGTTGCTAATTATTGTCGCCGCGAACTCAACAACAACTTAACTGCTGCGAAAATCCGCCTAGGGGAATTCAAAATCAGTAGTAATTTGATCGATATTTTCTCTCCGAAAAATATTTGGGCCGAGAAGGAACCGGGGAACCGGACAGTAATCCTCCGAGAAAAATCAGCCATCACCCTAGAAAAGTTAAAATTAATTGATGAAGTGCTAGCCCGGTACCGTCCCGCCCAAAAGCAGTTTGCCAGAAATAGAGAATCTCAAACTTTCGTCTCAGTTGAGAATGGATCCGCCAAGAAAGCGCTAATCGAAAAGCAGTCCTTAAATAATCAGTTAAAACCGCCTCCTAGCTTAGAGGAACTTGCCGGTGCTGAAACAATTTCTGCTCGAGGAAGTTTCTTGCCCAGGTCGATTTTGGGAACTTTGAAAAGAGTTCAAAAAGAATTAGATCCGAAGACAGAAGAAGAAGTAGTTGAAAGATTTAGAGTTTCTAAATTCAAGACAATCATTTCCCTGCGATTTATTTTATTAGCAATTCTGATTCCTCTTTTGACTCAACAGATATGTCATAATTTTCTGGTGGGACCAGTTGTAGATAGATTCAAAGAACAGGAAAGTTTTGCCACATTTATTAACGAGGAAATGGAAGAAGAAGCTTTCATGGACTTGGAAAAGTTTGAGAAAAAAATCAAATTTGAAATCTTAACTGGGCAGTTGCCTAAATTATCAGAGTCGGAGATAGAAGCAGAGTTACAACACAAGGTTGAAGAAATTGAAGTAGAATACCGCGATCGCAGTGCGAATGCGATCGAAAACATTTTCTCGGATATATTCTCCTTTGTAGCATTCGGGTTAGTGATCTGGACAAGCAAGCGAGAGATCGCAGTGTTGAAGTCTTTCATGGACGATCTGATATATGGATTAAGTGATAGTGCGAAAGCTTTTATCATCATCTTGTTTACAGATATGTTTGTGGGTTTCCACTCGGCCCATGGTTGGGAAGTAATTCTAGAAGTAATATCCAGACATTTGGGACTGCCAGCAAGTCGGAACTTTATCTTTTTGTTTATTGCCACCTTTCCCGTAATTTTGGATACCATCTTTAAGTATTGGATTTTCCGATATCTCAACCGCATATCTCCTTCAGCGGTCGCTACCTACAAGGAGATGAATGAGTAATGGAAAATTTATCGTTCCCTAGATCCGGGAACAGGCTGCGCTATGCCAGAGGCGGAGCCTCAATACTTCTCAGTTTACTTTGCTATTTGACTTGGTATTGGCAAGAGGACTTTCGCCATTTGCGAGTAACATGTACGAACCATGTAGGGGCGAAGCTAAGGGGCGACAATCTATGACATAAATCGACAAATTACCTTCCCGAATGCTAGCGCTAAACGCCCCCGCCAAATCCTTTTGAGCGCACCGGGTTGATGGTAAAGTTCTGCTTGATTGCTACCCCCTACCGCCTTCATAATTACTATAGTTCCCACAACCGCATTACTTCACCCCCAGATAACAGAAACTTACCATCGGGACTGAATGCTACACTGTCCTGGTCATGTCCCTGAAGTTTTCGCAGTTCACTGCCACTCGTCAAATCCCACAACCGCACGCGATACCGCTCGATTTTATCCTTATACACGATTTTATCCTTACTCATAGAGGCAACTATCCTGCCATCGGGACTGAATGCTACATTGAATATAAAGCATGTATGTCCCTGAAGTTCTCGCAGTTCACTGCCACTCACCACATCCCACAACCGCACGGTTTGATCCCTACTCCTAGAGACAACTATCCTGCCATCGGGACTGAATGCTACACTTTCCACAGAGTCTGTATGTCCCTGAAGTTTTCGCAGTTCTCTGCCACTCGCCACATCCCACAACCGCAGGGTATTATCGTCACTCCCAGAGACAACTGTCTTGCCATCGGGACTGAAGGCTACACACTTCACACTGTCTGTATGTCCCTGAAATTGTCGCAGTTCACTGCCACTCGCCACATTCCACAACCGCACGGTTTTATCGTAACTCCCAGAGGCCACTGTCCTGCCATCGGGACTGAATGCTACACAGAGCACCCAGTCTGTATGTCCCTGAAGTGGTCGCAGTTCTCTGCCACTCGCCAGATCCCACAACAGGGTTCCATCCCCACTCACAGAGGCAACAGTCTTGCCATCGGGACTGAATACTACATTGGACACAGAGGGTGTAACAGAGGGTGTATGGTCGAGCCACTGCGCTCCCGCTTTCATGATAAAGTTCTCTTCAGAGGGTGTATGTTCCTTAAGTAGTCGCAGTTCTCTGCCACTCGCCACATCCCACAACAGGGTTCCATTCCCACTCACAGAGGCAACTGTCTTGCCATCGGGACTGAAGGCTACACTTTTCACCCAGTCTCTATGTCCCTGAAGTTCTCGCAGTAAATTGCCACTCGCCACATCCCACAACCGCACGGTTCTATTCTCACTCCCAGGGGCAACTTTTTTGTAACTACGGGTGTTGTAATAGCAGTAATAGGCGTTTTGCCGGACACCGGACACAGAGGCAAGAGTCTTGCCATCGGAATTGAATGCTACATTGGACATAGAGGCAACAGTCTTGCCATCGGGACTGAAGGCTACACTGGACACAGAGGATGTATGTCCCTGAAATAGTCGCAGTTCTCTGCCACTCGCCACATCCCACAACTGTACGGGTTTATGCGTACTCGTTCTCTGCTTAGAGATAATTAAACTCCCAGAAACAACTATCCTGCCATCGGGACTGAATGCTACTCTGCCTTTAGAGTATGTATGTCCCTGAAGTTTTCGCAGTTCTCTGCCACTCGCCACATCCCACAACCGCACGCGATCTATACTCCAAGAGGCGATCGTCCTGCCATCGGGACTGAATGCTACACTTTCCACAGAGTCTGTATGTCCCTGAAGTTTTCGCAGTTCTCTGCCACTCGCCACATCCCACAACCGCAGGGTATTATCGTCACTCCCAGAGACAACTGTCTTGCCATCGGGACTGAAGGCTACACACTTCACACTGTCTGTATGTCCCTGAAATTGTCGCAGTTCACTGCCACTCGCCACATCCCACAACCACACGGTTTTATCGTAACCCCCAGAGGCCACTGTCCTGCCATCGGGACTGAAGGCTACACTGTTATGTCCCTGAAGTTCTCGCAGTTCACTGCCACTCGCCACATCCCACAACCGCACGGTTTTATCGTAACTCCCAGAGGCAACAGTCCTGCCATCGGGACTGAAGGCTACACTGCGCACCCCAGGATTAAAGCCATAATACCAGGCAAAAGCAGGAGCTTTCATATTATGTCCCTGAAGTTCTCGCAGTTCTCTGCCACTCGCCACATCCCACAACCGCACGGTTTTATCGTCACTCCCAGAGGCGATTGTCCTGCCATCGGGACTGAATGCTACACTGTACACAAAGGCTGTATGTCCCTGAAGTGGTCGCAGTTCTCTGCCACTCGCCACATCCCACAACCGCACGGTTTTATCGTCACTCCCAGAGGCGATTGTCCTGCCATCGGGACTGAATGCTACACTGTACACAGAGGCTGTATGTCCCTGAAGTAGTCGCAGAAACTTCCCCGTAGTTAAATCCCATAAGTAGATATCTTCCTTGCTTTCTAAAGCTAGCAGCTTACCATCAGCACTGAAAGCGCTGTCGTTTGCAGTACAGTCTATCTCCCACAGCGCCTCGCCACTACTGAGATCGAACAATGCCGCGCCACCCCCAGCACAGACTACTACTAAATCATCATTCAGAGGAATCACATCCACGATACTTCCGCGCCCCAGTCGCCGCACCATCCCCTGTGCTTTCAGTTCTGGCAAGACAAAATAGCCTCGCAATGTTCTTACACCTCCAGAGGAAGACACTTTCGGCGGTAGCGAAACTATTGTTGGCGCAGGCGAAGGTCCAGACTTCCCAGACACCGCATCACTCCACCATTGCCTCACGCTGCTAGGGCGTTCTTCCTTCTCCAAAGGCAAAGCTTTTTCCACCAAACTCTGCCAGGGTTCTGCCAAAGAAGGTTCCCAGTTTGTCCCCATCATCCGACTCAATGCTGGTTCCGGCAGCGTCCCGGCAATCATTTCATGCAGCATCATCCCCAGTTCAAAAATATCGCTTTCCGCCCCCACAGACTTTCTGACAATTATTTCCGGTGGCGCATAGGCCTCCGTAAACGCCCGCGTACTCTGAGTGCCAGTCATACCCGTCTCTTGCTTCGCCGCCCCGAAGTCTATCAAAACCACCCGTCCTGCCTGAGTCAGCAAGATATTGTCCGGCTTCAGGTCTAAATGATAGACTCCCGCTTGGTGAGCAACTTCCAAAGCACCCACCAGGGGTTCTATAATTTCCGCCACCCTTGTCGGGGGCAAAAGCTTGCCAGGTTGGGCGTCTAAGACTTGCCGCAGGGTCTCCCCGGCTATTAATTCCATCACCAGATAAGCAGTGCCCCGTTCCGTGAATAAATCTTGCACCCGTACCAAGCTAGGATGGTTGAGTCGGGCCAACATCCGCCCTTCCCGCAAGAACCAGTTTAACCAACCTTGGAATATATCAGCTTGGTTTTGGGGGACGGTAAGTTTCCCCGTAGAAATGTCGCGATGGACAAGTTCTTGGGGGTAGTATTCCTTGATCGCAACAAGTTGTTCTAAGATCAGGTGACGGGCGCGGTAGGTGATGCCAAACCCACCCCGACCTAAAGCATACTCGATCTCATAAGTATCCTTGTCCAAGCGGGTGCCTGGGGAGAGAACGTCTCGCAGCAGGGTCGGCAAATGCACGCCGCATCTCGTGCAGTATTCGGTGTTGTCCGGGATCTTATCTAGGTGGCAGTTGAGACAACGCATGGCTGTGGTGCAGGTTAGTAACCGGTTCTGTCGTTCACCATTATATTGTATGGAGTCTTTTCCGACAACCCGCCTTCCCAGTCTCCCGGCGAGTGGTCATCTTCACGATCTCTCCCAGTCGCTGGATACTTTTGAACCGCACCCATCACTTGATGGTAAACTTCTGCTTGACTGTGCTGTGGGAGTGCAGGACGGTTTCGGACCGTCGCCCTGACATGCAAGTTGCTACTCTACCGCCTTCAAAATTACTATAGTTCCCACAACCGCATTACATGACTCCCAGATAACAGAAACATACCATCGGGACTGAATGCTACACTGAACACAGTATCTGTATGTCCCTGAAGTAGTCGAAGTTTTCTGCCACTCGCCACATCCCACAACCGCACGGTATTATCCCTACTCCCAGAGGCAACTGTCCTGCCATCTGGACTGAATGCTACACTGTACACAGAGGCTGTATTTCCCTTCAGTAGTAGTAGCGAACTGCCACTCGCCACATCCCACAACCGCACGATTTTATCCCTACCCCCAGAGGCAACTGTCCTGTCATCTGGACTGAATGCTACACTATGCACGTGGTCTGTATGTCCCTGAAGTAGTCGCAGTTCACTGCCACTCACCACATCCCACAACCGCACGGTTTTATCCCTACCCCCAGAGGCAACTGTCCTGCCATCGTGACCGAATGCTACACTGTTCACATGGTATGTATGTCCCCGAAATTGTTGCAGTTCTCTGCCACTCACCACATCCCACAACCGCACGGTTTTATCCCTACTCCCAGAGGCAACTGTCCTGCCATCGGGGCTGAATGCTACACAGAGCACCCGGTTTGTATGTCCCTGAAGTTGTCGCAGTTCTCTGCCACTCACCACATCCCACAACCGCAGGGTATTATCCTTACCCCCAGAGGCAACTGTCCTGCCATTGGGACTGAAGGCTACACTGTACACCTCGTCTGTATGTCCCTTCAGTAGTCGAACTTCTCTGCCACTCGCCACATCCCACAACCGCACGGTTTTATCTTTACTCCCAGAGACAACCGTCCTGCCATCGGGACTGAATGCTACACTGTTCAAATAGTATGTATGTCCCTGAAGTTGTCGCAGTTCTCTGCCACTCGCCACATCCCACAACTGCAAGGTTCCATACTTACTCCCAGAGAAAACAGTCCTGCCATCGGGACTGAATGCTACACTGTTCATCTCGTCTGTATGTCCCTGAAGTTGTTGCAGTTTTCTGCGACTCACCACATCCCGCAACCGCACGGTATTATCGCAACTCCCAGAGGCGATCGTCCTGTCATCGGGACTGAATGCTACACTGTACACATATTTTGTATGTCCCCGAAATTGTTGCAGTTCTCTGCCACTCACCATATCCCACAACCGCACGCTATCCGAAACTCCATAGGCAACAGTCCTGCCATCGTGACTGAAGGTTACACAGTTCACCCAGTATTTATGTCTCCGAAATTGTCGAAGTTGTCTGTCACCCGCCACATTCCACCACCGCACGGTATGATCCTCACCCCCAGAGACAACTATCCTGCCATCGGGACTGAATGCTACACTGTACACAGAGGCTGTATGTCCCTGAAGTTGTCGCAGTTCTCTGCCACTCGCCACATCCCACAACCGCACGGTTTGATCCCTACCCCCAGAGGCAACTGTCCTGCCATCGTGACTGAATGCTACACATTCCGCCCAGCTTGTATGTCCCTGAAATTGTCGCAGGAAATTCCCTGTAGTTAAATCCCATAAATAGATATCTAGCCTGCTTGCTAAAGCCAGCAGCTTACCATCAGCATTGACAGCGCCGCAGCTTGCAGGACAGTCTATCTCCCACAGCGCCTCGCCAGTACTGAGATTAAATAATGCCGCGCCATCACTAGCACAGACTACTACTAACTCATCATTCAGAGGAATCACATTCACGATCATTCCGCGCCCCAGTCGCCGCACCATCCCCTGTGCTTTCAGTTCTGGCAAGACAAAATAGCCTTGCCATGTTCTTACATCCCTAGGCGAAGACACCGAGAGTGCAGACACCGCATCACCCCACCATTGCCCCACGCTGCTAGGGCGTTCTTCCTTCTCCAAAGGCAAAGCTTTCTTCACCAAACTCTGCCAGGGTTCTGCCAAAGAAGGTTCCCAGTTCGTCCGACTCAATGCTGGTTCAGGTAGCGTCCCGGCAATCATTTCATGCAGCATCATCCCCAGTTCAAAAATATCGCTTTCCGCCCCCACAGACTGTCTGGCAATTATTTCCGGTGGCGCATAGGTCTCGGTAGACGTACTCTGAGTGCGCGTCATACCCGTCTCTTGCTTCGCTGCCCCGAAATCTATCAGAACCACCCGTCCTGCCCGAGTCAGCAAGATATTGTCCGGCTTCAGGTCCAAATGATAGACTCCCGCTTGGTGAGCAACTTCCAAAGCATCCACCAGAGGTTCCATAATTTCCGCCACTCTTGTCGGAGGCAAAAGCTTGCCTGGTTGGGCGTCTAAGACTTGCCGCAGGGTCTGGCCGGCTATTAATTCCATTACCAGATAAGCCGTGCCCCGTTCCGTGAATAAATTTTGCACCCGTACCAAGCTAGGATGGTTGAGTTGCGTCAAGCTCAGCCCTTCCTGCAAGAACCGGTTTAACCAACGTTGGAATATATAGGCTTGGTTTTGGGAGACGGTAAGTTCCCCCGTAGAAATGTCGCGATGGGCAAGTTCTTGGGGGTAGTATTCCTTGATCGCAACCGGTTGTTCTAAGATAATGTGACGGGCGCGGTAGGTGATGCCAAACCCACCCCGACCTAAAGCATACTCGATCTCATAAGTATCTTCGCGCAAGCGGGTGCCTGGGGAGAGTACGTCTCGCAGCAGGGTCGGCAAATGCACCCCGCATTCCGTGCAGTATTCGGTGTTGGACGGGATATTATCTAGGTGGCAGTTGAGACAACGCATGGCTGTAGTGCAGGTTAGCAACCGGTTCTGTCGTTCACCATTATATTGTTTGCAGTCTTTTCCGACAACCTGCCTTCCCAGTCTCCCGGCGAGTGGTCATATTCACGATCTCTCCCAGTCGCTGGATACTTTTGAGCCGCACCCATCACTTGACGGGACAAAATGTCGATGTCTAAAGGGCAGTACGAGTACTGTACCCTTTAGACCTCGAAGCCGACTCTGGGCTTTCTCCCTAAATGGCGTTGATAGAAATATTTTATCCGGGAATGAGCAAGTCATTCCCGGGAGTGAGCAAGTCATTCCCGGGAAAAATCAGTTATTTCCAGAACTAACTATTTATTTCCTGGAGTGACTTCCTCATTCCACCGAGTACGAAAGTCATTCGGTGGCGGCAAAAGGTTACTCCTTGGCGGACGCGAGCATCGCCAAGGCGGGAGTAAGCGCCGCTTTGGCCGGAGTAAGCACCGCCTTGGCGGGGGTAAGCGCCGCTTTGGCGGGAGTAAGCATCGCCTTGGCGGGGCTACTCCGTCTCCTACCAACGGGTTTTGACCACACCCGATCGTTTACCGATCCACCCACCCATGTCGTTGCCTGCTGGCGAACGACAGGGTGGGTGAAGAGGAAACGACTCCCTGCTCCCTGCTCCCTGCTCCCTGCTTCTTTCCGGGGCAGATCAGCTGCTAGAGTAAATCCCCCGCTGTTGCAGCTGCTGCATAAAAAACTCTTCCAAGGACTGACGCTGCATGTTCATAGAAATCAGCTGGACATCCAGGTTGGCGAGATTCGCGAGAAACTGGTAAGGATTTCCTTGTAGCCGACCATGCCAAGCATTAGCCTCAAACTGCAAATCTGAGAGCCATTGTTTCAGCAATTCCGGGTTACCACCCCTGCCTTGGATGTGGAAAATTTTGCTATTCCCCAACAGTTCATCCAAAGAACCGATGCAAATCCGTTCTCCTTGGGCCAGAATCGCCACCCGATCGCAAATCTTCTCCACATCCGAAAGCACGTGGCTATTAAAGAAAATCGTCTTACCTTGGCCTTTCAGGGATAAAATTATTTCTCGGATCTGAAAACGTCCCATCGGATCCAGACCAGACATCGGTTCATCCAGAAACACCACCTCGGGGTCATTAATCAGCGCCTGAGCCATGCCAACTCGTTGTAGCATACCCTTAGAATACTGGCGCAACTGCTTCTTTTTAGCCGCCGATTTCGCCAACCCGACCAAATCTAGCAGTTCCGGAATCCGTTGACGCTGCACCGATGCCGGGATTTGGAATAAGCCAGCAGCAAATTGCAAAAATTCCCAACCCGTGAGATAATCGTAGAAATAGGCATTTTCTGGCAGATAGCCCACTCGCTGCTTCACCGAGCGATCGCCTAGAGGGCGGCCCAGCAGCCACCCCCGTCCGGAGGTAGGGCGAACAATACCCAGCATTGTCTTCAGCAGAGTTGTTTTCCCAGCACCATTAGGGCCCAATAGACCAAAAGTTTCGCCCTGAAACACCAAAATTGAGGTATTTTTAAGAGATTCAATTTTTTTGTTCATCCAGAACCCAGTGCGATAAACTTTAGTCAGGTTTTCAGTTTGGACCACTGGAGTTTTATCAGTTTTGGTAGATTCAATAGGTAAATCAGTGACAGGATCCATCTCAGTCATAACAATATCAAGTCGGGTTCGTAGTAAGCGCTTTAGCGCTTCCGGGTTTATTTACCCTGTAGTATGTTAGGCAGCTTGACATAAAATACCTTCTCTATTATACTAAATCATATCTTGTAGCTTAAACATAGAATAAGAGCAATTAAGAATCAATGGAGCGTGGAAAAATAGTAGCAATTATCACAGGTGCGATTTCCCTGCTGCTGGCGATCGCCTACCTAATGCTAGTACAACTGCTCGACTTCCGGGGCGAAATGATCCCAGCACCCCAGTCCCAGCTGAGTCCCTCAATAGAAATTACTAGCGCCACTCCCGACATCAATAGTCTCACCTGTTGATATTAGAATAACCGGCCCGAGCGTTCCCACTGACCCCACTTCTCCAGGTAGCATCATTAACAACCCGCCAGTTAATATTAGCCGGCACTCGCTCGGGGCCATAGGCACCCCGGAAGCTAGCATAGACCCCATCAGTAGCGATCGGAATCACCTGCACCTGGCGCAACTGGAGAGTATCGATATCGAACAGCACCCGTCCGATCGTACTATCAGGGCCACCGGAAAGGAAAGGATGAATAAAGTCTCCCAGACTTTCAAACATAACTCCGCGCTTTCCACTGGCTGATTGGACAATTCGCACCGGTTTCAGTGTATGAGGGCCATGTCCAAAGACAATATCACCATTGAAGTAACGAATGAACCGGATCCCCGTATTCACCAAATCCCTCTGGGTGCCAGCATTCCAGCTATGGATCGCCAAAATTCTGATATCAGCATTCGCATCCCGGAGCGAGCGCAAAACCGTCTCTTCGTCAGTCACGCAAGTAACGTAAGTGCAGTCACCCCCTCCAATATACCAGCTAGCAAAGGCCACTCTCACCTGCCGACCCTTAACATTAAAAGTCTTGACACTGGCCACCTTCTGGGTGCCCACCCCGTGCCACAGCCAGGGCCCTGACAATTCCCGTTCCAATCTTTGCATATGACGAGCCGACATTAAGGCACCATCAAGAGCATTTTCCCCCACCAGACAATCACGGGAGTGATTGTTAGCCAGACCAATGAGATTGAAACCACGTTTGTAAGCTTCTACCAGATTATCTGGGTGAGAAACAAAAGCAAACACTTGCGGGGCTGGAGGGGCCCAAAATTGGCTGCATCGCGTTCCCACCACCGTTTCCCAGTTCATAAAAGAAATGTCCCCCGGTAGGACCTACCAGTAGGATCGAACTTCGCGAGCAGGCGCCCAAAGTGAGCCGGGGCCCATTCAGGATAATAGTTCCTCGGCAATTCCTGCTGCAAACTCAAAGGCGGTGCATGGGAAACCCCCATCCCCGAATCTCCTACCCCGCGAATGTCCAAAAATTCCGTCGCCCTTTGACTATCCAGGGGTACTGCTGGCAAGGAATCTGACCAATTGGTCTGCTTAGCCTCCTGAGACACATTCACGGCCACGATCGGCTCTTCTTCATACGGAGCCTTAACCACCGGTTCTGATGAGGTAACATCGGTGCTTAAAGCCGGTTCTGGGTCGATCGGGGCAGCGTTAGTGGCATCTTCTGGAGAGCGATTACCAGAAAATCCGGCGATTCCGGACAGCAGCAGAGCCAGAGTTACCGGTACCGTAGAAACCCAACGAGCACGTGTTTTTTTCATGTTTTTCCGATGTTCCAGCTGAGATCGAGGCGGACTCGCGTACAACAACACCCTTTGGGCGATCGCCTGCTTGCGGACTAGCATCATTGTGAATGGCTCAGGGCAGATTTGAACTGCCGACCTTGGGCTTATGAGTCCCCTGCTCTAACCACTGAGCTACTGAGCCTTACTTTCTTACTCTAACATACAGCAGTGAAACCGTGCAAATTTTTTTTTGGCAATCAGGGGAACTTTTAGTTCCCCTGATGTCGAGTCAGCAGCGACTACTTTCGGGGTGGGAGATAAGATATAGGGTTATCCGCTCCCTTACCAGATGGATGGACCTCAAAATGCAGATGCGGGCCAGTGCTGTATCCCGTGCTGCCCATTTCGGCAATTTGCTGACCTTGCTTAACTTGCTGGCCCTTGTTTACCAGAATACGGTTATTATGGGCATAGCGAGTTAAACTGCCATCGGGATGGCGAATCTCAACTAGATTCCCATAGCCACCAAGATTCCAGCCAGCAAAGTCTACCACTCCAGGACCTGCTGAAAAAATCGGCGTCCCGATCGGTCCTGCAATATCAATCCCCTTATGCAGCCGTCCCCACCGCCTGCCATAGTGTGAAGTCAAAATTCCTTTAGCCGGCCAAATATAGCCATTAAAGGGGGCTGTTTCTTCCGACGAGTCTCCACCCGGTGATGGAGAAACCGATTGGTCATTCCTTATGGGGGCCGCTGCCCCCGCTTCTGGTTCATTCTCCCTCAAGTTATCCCCAGAAGTTGCCTGCTTCTGGGGAATCTCAACTAGATTCACGTAGCCACCAAAATTCCAGCCAGCAAAGTCTACGCCACCAAAATTCCAGCCAGCAAAGTCTACCACCTCAGGAGATCCTGACAAAATCGGCGTCCCCCACCGCCAGACATAGCGTGAAGTCAAAGTTCCTTTAGCTGGCCAAATATAGGCGGCTAGCCGTGGCAATATGGGGGCCACCGCTCCTGGTTTATTTGTGTTCTCCCCTGTCATCTCCATCCCTGCCGATGGTGCTGCTTGCGACTGTTCGAGCTGTCTAGCGGGCCAAAGGGCCTCATTGTTATCTCTCGAGTTATCCCCAGAAGTTGCCTGCTTCTGTTGCATTCTCAAGCGTATTTCCGGGTGCTCCAAGAGCAACCTACGTATAAACGGGTTAGGTTCTACTGTCTCTGGGGCATGGGTGCGGTCAAAAGTCGTTGGGGCGGATCCCCCCTTAAAAAGGGGGGTTTGGGGGATCCCACGACTGGGAAGGCCCTAGAACTATCAACTGGTTTTGACCACACCCCTGGGGCATTATTGAAAGTTGAACTTTCAGCGCTAGCAAACCCGAGACTGGTTGTTGGCCTTTTAGGGGGAATGGTCAGAAGTTGATTAACTTTGATCAGGTCCTCATCTGCCAGTTGATTAGCCTGCATCAATTCAGGTATAGAAACATCATACTGACGAGAGATTTCTTCTAGCGTATCTCCAGCCCGAACCCGATGTCGGTTCCGGGTCAAGCTGGGGTGGACCTCACGTATCTGTTCTGAACCCAGACCTATCGGAACTACCCTTGGGGTCTCAAGATCGGGCAGGTCCCTGGACCGCTCTAGGGCGTGATGTTGTTCCCTTAATCCCTGGATTTCAGCCCTCAAGCCATCCACATATACGGGGTGAACTGAGGTCATTTCTGGAATTAACCCAGGTACATTGGACCCTACTGGCTGGGCAACCATAAATGGCACCGATATGGTGCCATCGGATAGTACAACAGTCGAGGTCAACAACTGGGGCCATTGGCTAGTTGTTGACTGGAATTGACCGCTGGTGATGGTTTGATTGACATTGAACCTTTCGTACCCGCTCAGCCGATCAGCTAAACTCGATTCACCAGCCTCTGCTATTGGCGTCACCTCAACAGATCTTTCCTGGAACTGCGGTTGTGCCCCACCTAGAGACCAGTATTTTTCCGGTGACCACTCAAACTCATGCCCACCCGCAGCTAGTGAGAACCTCCTTGTCACGGCCCCGATCGCCTCACTAGCTGGAGTATATGGCCAAGTTTGCGTTTCTGTTGCAGCAGAACCCAAATCTGTCCCGATTTTTCCGGCACGGTGCGCTGGAGCCTTTACCACCGGTTCTGCTGCCATTGCTCTGTCACTCTTTTGGTGCAGAAACAGGCTAGATATGGCGACTAACCCTATTGCAGCCGCCGCATGGAAGCCAACCCGACGATTTGTTTCTGGTTGGGTCTGTTTTGATGTACCCTCGCCCGATGTGCGATGCGCAGTGCGTTCCCAGGCAGAGCCTAGGAACGAGGCTCGCGCCTCGCACATCGGAGCATTAGGGCCATCAACCGACTGACAAACCTTCTGGGGTAATGTTCCTTTCAAAGAATGACCTCCTAATGGCGAACACTTAACTGTCCTTTCCGAACCTAAGTCCCATGAGATTGCCCTAACTCACCTATAAGTGCGATGGCGAGCACATACATGTCTTTAGGTAACGGTTAAAATATCATTTTTGTGTGAGTGAAGCAAGGAAGATCGCCCGATCGAGTTTTGACTAGCGCCATCACAGCCACTCAACTACCATCTTCAGGATTTTTATCCTCTGACAGTAAAAAATGATGGTCATATTTTATAGTCGGGATCCCCCAAGCAGAATGTTACCAGAGATACTTTTGGCCCAATGTTCTGCCATCGTCGGACCCTGACTCTCAAAAGAGATTCTCATCCATCCTCAAGAGAATTAAAATCTATCTTTCGAGATAACCTAATTGACGTCTGGCTTCAAACAAACCCACGGCGGCGCTGACGGAAAGATTGAGGCTGCGAACCCCTGGCTGGTTCATGGGAATATAGACAGTAGCCGCACAGGCGGCTAATACAGATGGTGCTAGACCAGCGGTTTCGCTGCCAAACAACAGCCAGTCACCAGGCTGGAATGGGAATTTGACATAGTTATAGCTGCCTTTAGTGCTAAAACCAATCCATCGGCCCCCTAGCTGCTGCCCGAAGGCGGTAAAGGCTTCGAGAGAACTGTGTTGGTGCAAGTTGACGTAGGGCCAGTAATCTAGACCGGCTCGCTTCAAATGGCGATCGCTAATCTCGAAACCCAAAGGGCCCACTAAGTGCAGTTCCGTGCCAGTTGCAGCACAGGTGCGGGCTATGTTGCCAGTATTGGGTGGAATTTGCGGTTTAATCAAGACAACCCTCAGCATCAAACGCTTATTTAAATTTGTTCAGGCAACCTCCGATCTGGACAGTGCGAATTTCTAATGTAACTTCTTGTCATCAGCGGGTTTCAGCCCGATGGCGCTGCGCGCAGAGACGACCTCGGAGAGGCAATCTGCGGGTTACTACTGGCTGTAAGCCTCTCCCTACAAGGGTTTCACCTGGTAGAGTATGGATTGTTTTAGGAGAACTTCGCACTCTCCAGCTCTGATTGTATCCGGAGAAAACGGCTACATATTTATTTTTTTTAATATCTGGTAGCCAGAGAAAATTGATTAGATATTCCGATTTTTCGGTCGAAACCGGGAGCACCCACCCGGTTGTGTCGCATCCTGCGCACAACATGGGTGGGTGCTCCGGAAACGAAAGTCTGCGGACCGATCGTGGTTAGTGGTCGCTGGTCATCAGCATTTGTATTATGAGGATTTTTTGTATTATCCGGTAAAAAAGGGAGATGGGTGAAAATTTTCCTCTCTCCCTTATCCCCATGGCTGCGCCACGCTGCGCGAACGGAACCAGGTGGGTGAGTAAGTAATGCTGATTTTTAAGTTATGTTAAGCAACCAGGGCATGGCACAAATTATCAGAGAGTTCTTGTTCTCGCAACTGAGTGGCAACAATCGCTTGCTTGATGATACTGCGGGTTGTCAACCCCCTAGGTCGCAGTTTTAACCATCGCTGGGCTTCGTTGCCTTCCCGGAGAATCTTTTGCAGGGGCGAGAGGAAACAGCTAAACCCGCGTTGCTTGGCATGGGGCCAAACTTCTCGATCGAGTTCCCAGATCCATTCCCGCGCGGTAACGGTGCGACCATCTTGCCAATGTAACAGTTGAGCGTCCAGACTGTGGCGTGCTGCTGCTGCTTCATTAGCATCGGTGAGGTCGATCAAGTCGGAGGCACGGGTCGCTGCTGGTAAGGTACTGGCCTCTAGGGGGTCTAAACCTGGGTCATTAATCAGTTGCCACAGGCGGGCTTCTAAGAGGGCGGTGATGGCTAGTAAGGCGATCGGGTCTGTGACCAAGTCGCAAATTCTCAACTCCAGACGGTTGAGGTCGTAAGGGCGACGGGCACCATTCGGTCGCACTGAGGTCCACAGGTGACGGACATTTTGCATTGTACCTGCTTTCAGTTGCGCTTCCATCCACTGGATCTGGTGGGCATGGCTGGTAAACAGGGGCACATGTTCTGGTGTTTTGGGGAAAACTTGCCAGCGAGTCGAGTGAGAACCGGTCGCCAGACCGTCAATAAACGGCGATGAGGCACTCAGGGCCAGATATAGGGGCGCTTCTACCCGTACCAGGCGACAGGCCCGCATGAGTAATTCTCGGTCGCTGATGCCTATGTTGATATGAATGCTGGCGGTGACTACTTTCGTGCCGTAGGTTTGTTCGATGTAGCTGTGGTAGGGGTTGTTCGGGTCGGAACGACTGAAGCGATCGCTGCCCCCCAAGCACAAGGTACTCCCAGGAATTAGGGTGTAATCACCCAGACTCTTGATATAGTTTCGCAGCCGCCTCCGGGGTTGCAGCAACTCACACAACAATGCATCATAGCGGCACAAGGGGGCTGTCGTGTATTCTACATTACGGCTGTCTGGTTCCCGTACAAACCCATCTAGTGCGGCCACAATCTTGTCAGAGAGTCCGACTATATCACCCTCTGGCGTACCCGTGTACATTTCTACCTCGAAGCCTTTTGATAGCAGCATGGCAATTATTTTCAACCCTCTTGAGTTCTCTTCTGCTCTTTCTATTATCTGCGATCCTGACCCGGCTGGTAAGATTCCCTGGTTCCTAGGCTCTGCCTGGGAACCGTCTGTAGAGGCTCTGCCTCCTGTTGGTTGGTGCCACGGGAGGCAGAGCCTCAAAAGCATCATTCCCAGGTAGAACCTGGGAACGAGATATAAGGGTTAGAATGGCGATCGGGATCTAGTTTCCCTGGTTCCCAGGCAGAGCCTAGGAACCGTCTGTAGAGGCTCTGCCTCCTGTTGGTTGGTGCCACGGGAGGCAGAGCCTCAAAAGCATCCGGTTTTAATAATTTGTCAAGCTATTGTACTCTTGTTGTATCTGGACAAAGGTGCATTGGCAGCAGCAAGCTCATCAAGTATGAATAGACTGATGATATTGCTGTGCAACCGTTGACAGGCATGAGACGATATTATAAAGGTACAGGGGATACTCCCATCAAAAGCAATTAGTTTTGAGAATAAAAAATGTCAAATTTAACTGTTTATCTGCCAAGGTATTTATTATTGTGCAGCGCGACAAGATGAAGATGCTTTATAATTAGAAGCAGCATTAAAAGAAACCAATTGTAGAGTTATTTGGCGATTATGGCAGATTTAAGCGGTAGTTGGCTGGGAACATACTGGCAAAGAGAAATGCCTACCAGATTTGAAGCCACTCTCCTTCAAAGTGGAAACGCCTTGAGTGGCAATATCTTGGATGACGGTCCCTTAGGGGAAGCTTTGTTAAGCGGTGAGGCGATCGGGCGCCGCGTCAGCTTTACTAAGCGCTACCTGAGTGCTGGTAGTGAGCCAATCAGTTATACTGGTGTTGTCAATGAAGATGAAAATTATATGCAGGGACAGTGGCAAGTTGGAGATGATTCTGGACCCTGGGAAGCCCATCGCAGCAGCTCTAACCTGACTGTGGAATTTGAACAAAGCAAAAGCAAGCGAGAACTTGTCGGGGTTGGTAAGGTTTGAACGGGATAAGAAACCCGGTTTTTCGGAAAAAACCGGGTTTCTGGGCTACAATCTGATGGCAATGCCACTTGACAAGGTGATGGCAACAGGTGTAAGATGTGAGTTGTAATGGGTACACAATTGTTTTGCTTCTTGAGCAATGGAAAATTGAGCAGCAAATAATTGAGAATTGCTCCATTTTCCATTGGCAAATCTAAATTAAATTCGTTGCTCCCGTTGTCACCGACTAAAACAGATTATAATATGATCGCAGAGAGGGGTGCAAGATGTGAGTTATTTTTGGGGAACGGCAAAAAATAAATTCTTCAAAAATTGGAGAAGACCTGCTTGTTTTTCTGACCCTGTTCCCGGCTCCCTGGATTCTCCGGGATTGGTGATTTCTTTATTTGGAAGTACCTGGCGATCGGTCCGCGGACTTTCGTTTCCGGAGCACCCACCTATGTTGTGCGCAGGATGCGACACAACCGGGTGGGTGCTCCCGGTTTCGACCGAAAAATCGGAACACCCCAGGCTGGCTCGCGTCGATACTCCGGTGACGGGATTGACTCCCGAGGCCCGATCGCACATTAATTTGACCTGATAGCGGTCAATTATGGCATCAGAAAAATCAGCTCCGGTGATATTTGCCTTCACAAAAATGCTGCTACTGAGCATGGCCTCGGTAAAAATGGCGTTGGTTAAATTGGCATCATAAAATGAAACCCGATCGGCAAAGGTATCTGTCAGGTTGGCTCCGGTTAAGTCAGCTTGGATAAAAGAGCCTTTGGTAAGAATCGTTTTCTGGAGATTGGCGCCGCGAAAGTTCGCTTTGTACATATCAGCTCCAGCAAATGAGGTTCCTGACAAGTTCTTGTTGGAAAAATCTCGATACTGGAGGTCTGTGAGGGTGTAGTTGACAGTATTTTCCTGTGCTAGAGTCGGGCGGGCATCTACAATTATCCCAGTTACGACTAGCAAGAGGATACTCAAGATGGCGAACCGTGCCGGAAAAATCGGACTAGGTAGCCAAGTTTTCTGTAGTTGTTTTCTGACCATATCAATCCTTGTCTTCAACGGGAGCCTATTCATGATATCATAGTCGGGCGATCGTGACAAGATAGAGGAAAATAGCGATGAGTGAACTAGCAGCTTTGATTTTTGATGTTGATGGCACTTTGGCGGACACGGAACGGGATGGCCATAGAATAGCGTTTAATCGCGCTTTTGCGGAGGCGGCTCTAGATTGGCATTGGTCGGTAGAACTGTATGGCAAATTGCTGGCAATCTCTGGTGGCAAAGAACGTATTCGCTTTTACTTGCAACAGCTTAACCCTCAGCCCCACCCCCACCTGGCGTTCCCAGGCAGAGGCAGTTCCCGAGGGTGGGGCTACGAGAACATTACCCGCCTGCGCGGGCTTAACCCCCACCCTCACCCCCACCTGGCGTTCCCAGGCAGAGGCAGTTCCCGAGGGTGGGGCTATGAGAACGTTGCCCCTCTGCGCGGGCTGAGTGGGGGCGATAATTTGGGAAAAGGGGATTCTCCAGACGACCTGGATGAGTTTATTGCTGACTTACATGCAGCTAAAATTAAGCATTACCAACAATTGCTGGCTTCTGGAGCTATTCCTTTGCGCCCTGGGGTCCGGCGATTGTTAGATGAGGCCAGAACGCAAGCAGTTAGGTTGGCGATCGCGACTACCAGTGCTTTACCTAATGCCACGGCCTTATTAGAACGGACTCTGGATCCATCTTGGTTTGAGGTAATTGCCGCAGGTGATATAGTCCCTGCTAAAAAGCCAGCCCCCGATATCTATGAATATGTATTGGCAAAGATGGGTTTGACCCCAGGGGAATGTTTGGTGTTTGAGGACTCCCAACATGGTCTGCAAGCGGCCCATCAAGCTGGGTTAAACACAGTGGTTACTGTGAATGATTATACTCGGGGTCAAGATTTTACCGATGCTATACTACCTTCTCTCATAGCGGAAAAGGATCTTATCTCGCCGAGATAAGGATCTTATCTCGGCGAGATAAGGATCTTATCTCATAGCGGAAAAGGATCTTATCTCATAGCGGAAAAGGATCTTCTCTGGTCTGGTGTGGTCTTGCGCCGGTTGGGGGAACGGGTGTGGCAAGGCACCAGTTGGCAACCGTTCGGTGTTCCCCTCTCCCCTTAAGCGTTTCCCACCATTCGCGGGTGTGGCCAACAACAACCAACTGACGCATGACCACACCCGATGTTAAGAAACGGTGGTGACTTCAAGGGCAGGTAAAGAAAGTTCAATTTGAACTTTCTGACCCATTACCTCTTGAGCATCCAATATTTCTAAACCTATCAGCTTTCCCGCAGTATCTAAATCTGCATATACGCCAGGAGACACGGTAATAGTCTGTGCAGCTTGAGTCCCTACTTCATTGAACCAGATGTAAAGCAAATCCCGCTCTGAATCATAATCAATTTTCATCAGTCTTACCTCCTTGGAAAGGAAAATTTTTCCCATACCTAGCTTTTACTGTCAACAGCACCACCCGATCGCCAATATTTTTGTAATATACAGTGACTTCTTTTTCTTCATAAAACTTACCTGACCAATCTCTATTGTAAGCGAATACCATCACCTTTCCGAGAGTGCCCGGTTTCGCATCCTCAGCTGACCATCCTGCATTTATGGTATCCTCAAGTTCCTGTCGGGTTATCCCGCGCTGTAGCATCCTAGCTTTCAGATGAGAGTGTAAATCATCTTCTCGTATATCCACTATTTTACCCTCCGACAAGTGATATTTTTTGGAATCATCATAATTTTATAATCCTACCACCCTTTCAAATCTGCTTGCCCCCAGTTTTCCTCGATCGCCTATCCCATGAGCTTTGCATCCTCATGGGATATTGTACAAGCAAAGCGCAGTAATTCCTTACCTGGCACGCCAATTGGCTTTTTCATAGCTAAAAATCGCGCCATATCTAACACTTGCTGCTGTTGTACCGTTCCGGAAAAATAGGAACTCCGGAGAGTTCAACCGATCGAGCAGAAGTTTCTCGATCGATGGATTAATCATAACCATACCTCGCTGTTCGCGATCGCCTCTCCTATTTTAGGATCTGGACAGAATAAGCGATTGCGATGACAGTTGCTTGCCCCTCTAGATATTACCGTGGTCCTAAGCGAACCATGTTCAGTCCATACAGATACAGTTCAGCTACATTATAAACACGAGGGGGAGGATCTTTAGGACGCGAACGTTCCTTGAAAATACCAGCATCAATCATAGACCTGATTTGAAGACTTAAATTGCTATCCTCCATGTTCCATATTCTTTCCAGTTGATTTTCGTCAATAGGAGAGCGTTGTTCCTGGAGTTTATCTAGCAATTCAACAAGTTCAGGATATTCGTTACGCACCTCTGCCACACGCTGCTTGGAAACCTCTGGAAAAGCATCTATCAATGCCCGAGGACGCAAAATTCGCTCATAATAGTCTGTTGAATAATCTTTCTCAATTTTGATCGCCTCCTCTAGCAGCAATATGAGACTTCGCGGGAAACGATTCTTTTGACTGTCAGCAGTTCGTTTGCGAACCCAGTTGTATGTATAAGCCGCGTTGCCACGACCCATCCGCTCGCCCCATAAATAATACAGGCTTTTCCGCAATTGATCCAAGCCACTTTTATCGAGTCGCTCTACGGTCACCCCTAACTCCTGGTTTAACGTTTGGCTCAGACTCTCAGAACTATTTAAAGCTTGGCGTAGCACCAGTCTCCAGAGGTCGGCTTCCTCCCAGCGTAGTTGGAGCGACCTGCCGCTGTAATGTCCTTTATTTGTAAAATTGAGCTGGTTCCAGATATCCTCTCGTAAAAATATCTTAGGCACAATATACTTCAGACTCGTCCCGCTTTCTAACCACCATTCAAGCAACGCTTCTAATGCGTTCTTTCGTCTATCATAGTCTATTTTAGTGGAACCAAAGCCAGCATCTAGTTCATCGTAAAGAAGCCATACATGCCGATCGCGCTCTTGCAACCAGCGGTCAATAGCTCGTAATTCATCACCAGCTTGTGAAAGAGCTTGTGGAGATTGAGTCCGTTGAACCAACCACGAGACTATTGGAGTATGTGAGGGACTATCTGGAATGCTCAATTTCACCAACTCCTTATCCAAAATAGGGAGCGAACGTAACTCTGGCTGAGCATGGCACAGTTGCAAGAGAGCATAATTTAACCAGAAATATTTCCAGCTATTGTCACCCACCTGTTTTTCGTAACTAGCGAGATCGCTACCTTCTATAACTGGACCTGAAAGTCTAGGTTGGCCGTGGCCTGCAATAAAATCAAAATTCTTTAAATCTACATAATATTTAGCCAATTCTTTAGCTTGTTCCGCCTGTTCAACAAACAGTCTAAATAACAAACTTTTACCAGTCCCCTTCGCTCCTCTTATGAGCCAATTATTATTACTTAAAAACTCTGGGAAATCATCCGTGCGTTGGAATATTTTAGGTATTTTTTCTGCTGCTAGTTGCTGTGCTGTTGCCGCCTCAAACCGTAATTCATGCAAGATTTTACGGGTTTCCAGAATTGTAGTTGGTGCGCTAGTTTTGATGTCAGGCAAGCTAGCATCAATGGCATCGGCAATTTGCAGATAATCATTGAGCAAACTTTTGGGGACATCATTGACCAGACTGGACAAAGTTGTAATGTTGGGGTTGTAAGGCACCTCGTAGTGAAGTTCACCAACTGTTGTTCCGCTAGGTACGCCCCAGCTTTCCTCAATCCAATCCTCGACTTGGACTATCCATGTTTGGTGCTGATCTGCTGTAACTGGTGGCATAGGTGTTACTAGAAACCGCAGATCTGGTTTGCCTTGATAGTCCCGTTGTTTCCGAACGCCCTGCACAACCCAACGCAGTCCTGCAAAACTTTGGTCAGTGGGTGAGAAGCAGATGATTCCTGTATCTGCTAGATCGAATAAGGCGATCGCGCTGGTATCATTAAACCCAGGGCGGGCATCAATCAGGATAACATCGGGATTAAGTTGAGCTTTAATATCTGCCATCAGTTGCTCTACAGGATTTTTTTCTCCCCGATAAAAAGCTTGCCAAGTTCCCCGATCGAGGTCTGCCAACCGATGAATATAATTTTCGTCATACTCCCCCACCGGGACTAAAAACAGTTCGCCACGAGTCCGCAAGTTGATCTTGCAGATACAACTCTCAATGGTCGGATCGTTTTCTTCGGGAGTCAGAAAGCGTTGGTGCAAGTAATCCAGCACCCCATACTGTTCTTCATTAAGAATCTCAACATCGGGTTGCAACAAGATTGATAGTCCCGGAGCTTCTAAGTCGAAATCTACGATCGCCACCCGACGATTTCGGGTAGCCAATATCCCGGCGACTAACCCTAATGCGGTAGAGCGACCTACCCCTCCCTTGAAAGAGTAAAAAGTCACAATTAATGGACGTTTAGGAGTATCTTCATCCAATTCTACTGGTTGGTCAGGTTCCGGTGCCATTAAGATGTCTGACCAAAGAGGTAGCCGAAGCTGGATATATTTGGGAGGCTGTTCTTCGGGAGTCAACAATTCATAGCCTGAAATTGGGTATTTACTCAGGTGAAAATCTATGCCTGCCAGTATATTGTCAATCTTTTGTTCTCGTTCATCTGAAGGTAGTCCCTCAAAACAACTCGTAACAATCATAATTCTCAGCCAACCCAATGAGGTCCGCTGGACACTCACCTGTGCTTGTGTATCTTCAGTCTGTAACCGACTGGTCAGATGGGTCTGAATCTTTTCAGGTAATGTAGTCAAATCCATAATTATGACGTTTCTCCTTGTTTATCCAACAATAGTCTGTGCAATTTTTGGACCGCCTCTATAAACCGTTTGCTGTCTTTCTCATTGCCCAATTTGTCCGAGTAGCGTAATTCATCATTGCGCCATTGGGATGAAACTTTGTTCCATGCCTCTCGATAACCATTGGTGCGGTCCAAGGAGATTGACCGTTGTACTGAATTCACAAAGCCTAACAACTTTGCTAGATTATGTAAATCCGATCCTTGTAGTCCCTTCTTAAACACCTGAGTATCCTTGAAGTTATTTTTTCCCTCCTCGTAACATATGAGAGATTTTAGGGCGCATTCGATAGCATACCCACCCAGATAAATAGCACCGGTCCAGCGCTTTTGGTTATGCAGAACCTGAGCATCTTCAAGGCGACGACGAGAAGCACCTAGCTGGACGCGCCTGTCGTAAGTATCTGGCAAGCGTTCTACCTCCTATATAATAGCATGTTATCTCTCTAATCATACCTCCTCCTCAAATATGTTAATCTCCTTACCTTGAGAACTGGAATGGTTGGGCGGACTTCCCTGTTGCCCCTCTCCTATTTTAACATCTTGGCACGACAACGACATTACTTTTTCATATCTTACCTATAAATATGCTTCGATCGCCTCTTTAATCTTCTCCTCACCCTCTGCCGGGCAAACGCTAAAGCGTTTACTACGAACGGTTCAAACTCTTACGCCTTCGATCTCTTCATCCGCCCGATCGTACAACTCCCGCAACTTCTCCAACTTCTCTCCATCGGGTTGCCAGAAACCTCGCCCATTCGCTTCTAACATCCGACCCACGATATTCCGAAATGCCTCGGGGTTCGCTTCTCGCAGTTTCTCTGCCATCTGCCCATCTAATGCATAGGTCTCTGCTGCCTGGTCGTACACCCAACCCTCGGTGAAATTCGCTGTTCCCCCCCAACCAATTAATGCTGTCATCCGCTGGGATATCTCATAGGCACCCCCCGAACCTTGATCTGCCATTGCTTCTGCCCATTTCGGATTTAGCAATTTGGTCCGATATTCCATCCTCAGCACATCTTCTAAGTTCCGGGGTGTCGTATCTTTGGAGAAACTTTCCACAAAGCTAGCATTCACTTTTTGGCCCCGCTGTTTCTCTGCTGCTTGTTTTAATCCTCCCGTGTTCGCGTAATATTCCTGTATGTCTGTCAGGCCATATTCCACTGAGTCGATTTCTTGGATGATGCGATCGGTCGTCTGCAACAGTTGATTAAATATTTCTGGTCTCGCTTCCCCTTTGTCCTTCCTGCCATAACTGAAGCGGTTCCGCCCCGCCCATGTATCCCCTAACTCCTCCCCTGTTTCCCAGTTCCCGTCTACTACCCGATCGTTCACTAGGGAACCAAAATCTCCTGCTGGGTTAGAAAACAGTCTCGCTGCTGCATTCTCCACCCCTTGCTTTTGCAAAGCTAACGCATGTTTGCGGATAAAGTTCATCTCTTCGGGTTCTTCTGCATCCGCTGCCCTTTGGAACAAGTCGTCCAGCAATTCAATGATGTTCGCAAAGCTGTCTCGGAAGATCCCGGAAAGGTTGCCTAAAACATCAATCCGGGGATGATTTAATTCGGATAATGGTTTTAATTCATAGCGGACTATCCGCCCGGTTCCTTCTTTCACTGGAGAGGCCCCTACTAATTCTAGCAAAATCCCGATCGACTCTCCCCTGGTCTTGATTGCATCTAATCCCCACAGCATCACTGCTATGGTTTCGGGATATTTTCCCTCTTCCTGAAGATGCTGGGCGAGGATCTTTTTCGCAATCTCTCGCCCCCGATCGCGCGCGGCAGGTGAGGGCATGCGATAGGGGTCTAAGGCATGAATATTGCGACCGGTGGGCAATACTCCCGGACCATCCCGCAATAGATCTCCACCTGGGGCTGCGGGGATATACTCGCCGTTCAATCCTCGCAGCAGGTTGGTTAATTCATCTGGGGTTTGCATTAATAATTCGCGAATTGCTGATGATGATGTCTCGGGTTCATCGCCCATATAAGCCTCCAGATAGGATGTCATTTCCTCTTCATCAGGTGCTTTTCCTAATACATGCAAACCAGAGGAAAACAGCCGTTGTTCCACTACTTGCAGGTATTCGTAAATCTTGACAAAATAGCGGTTTAATGCTTCAGCACTAAACATGCGCGCATTCTCAGATGTAAAGGCAATTCCTAATTTTTTGGCGTCCTCGAAGGGACAGTCGGCATCTAGTCCCGCGTCTACAATTTTCTGGCAAATAGCTTCCTTGAGGACATAGTTCTTTTCGGGTGCTTCCCGATATTCGGAGATTAAATCTCGCAAGGCCAGCAATTCTTTGTATAACCCCGCCCGACCGTAGGGCGGGACATTGTGGGAAATTAAAACTCCATAGCCTCGCCGCTTTGCTAGCATAGATTCGGAGGGGTTGTTGGCAGCATAGATATAAAGATGGGGTAAGTCTCCCAGGAGTATGTCCGACCAGGAATAGCCGGTATTTCCTAAAGGCGACCCCGGCAACCATTCTACCGTGCCGTGCATCCCAAAGTGGACGATCGCATCTGCTTGGAATTCATTTTGCAGCCATTTGTAGAAGGCAGCATATTGGGGATGGGGGGTCAAATCTTTTTCAAACATGAGTCGCATGGGGTCGCCGGCAATTCCTAGGGGAGGTTGCACTCCGATCCAAATATTTCCCAACTGCACGCCGCCCAGGTAAAAGTCATCTCCCAAGGTCTTAATTCCCGTACCCGTGAGGGAATGCCATTGCTTCTCGATGCGGGTGGTTAATATATATCCCAGCCATTTATCTAGGCTTTTGACATTAACCTTGTTAGGAATTATATCTGAAATTTTGTTTTCCGTTATTTCATCTGCTTCCTTGACCCTGCGGATCAGTTCTTCCCCATCTTCGGGAATATCCCCGACATGGTAACCTTCATATTTGAGGGCCTGGAGGAATTTTATCAGCGATCGGGGGACGTTCAGCAAGGCCGCCGTTCCCGTGGCACCATATCCGGGGGGAAACCCATACAGAATAATGGCAATTTTGCGATCGCCCTTCGGCAGTTGTCGCAATTTAATCCAGTTTTTAATTCTACCGGTCAGGCGCTGCACCCGATCGGGCATCAGATAGATGTCTTCTCCTACCAAACCGCCCAGGGGTAAGGGGTCGATCGCGCCATCAAGTTCGGGCAAAGCATATAGTACGATACTTTGCAAGCCGCCAATGCCCTGACGAGTCCAACTGTGAATATCTTGAATGAGCAAAGGTGCGGCCACAATATAAGGTACATTCTTAGCAGAGAGAATCTGTTTAGCGACTTCCACCTGACGACCTGCTGCCATGGAACCCGCCGGACCTCCGACCAAGGGAAAGCCGATGGTAGAAACTATAGCATCTACCTTTACTGCATCTGGGGAGAGAGAATCTATTTCTATTTTACCCCCTTGGCGCTGAGTTTGTTCGGATGTCGTAGTCATCCAATCTCGCACGGCGACGTGACCTTCCACGCCATTGATAAAAATCGGTAAAGGGATTAATTCTGCGTCCTCAAAGTAGCGAATAAGCTGGTGGATATAGGGCTGTTTGGTGACCACATGCTTGCGATAAAGTAAGATGCCGACTACGGGTCTTGTAGTCCGGAACTTAGAGGGATACCATTCCAGGTATTGGCGGGGAGATGTGAAATAACCCTGATAGTCGGGATGGAGTAAACCCATGTTGGGAGTTTCCACGGGGGGCGGAATTTCTCCTACCTTTAACCCCAAGTATTTCTCGGCCAGTTGCCAGCACATGGCGGCGACGTTCTCCACGCCCCCAGCATTCCAGTATCCGTAAATAATCAGCCAATTGCGCAAGTCTTGGACTTTCTGCACGGGTACATACTTTAACAGCTTCGGTCCGGTCTTCAGAAAGCTGATGTAACCTGCAAGCTTGTCTTCTTCCCGTCCTTTGCTAAATTTTTCCAGGACGAACTTAACGGGTTTGGGCATTCCTTTGGGTTTATCCCCAATCTTAAAAGCCCCAATTTGAGTCAGACTCATTAATTCTAAGGCGGACTCGAACACGAGGCGAATGGGTATCTGCTGCACCCTCTCCCGCAACCACAGGACTTGGTCGTAGTCGAAAATGAGACTGGCAAAGAAGACATCCGCCCCTCGAAGTGCCGCTTCGACCACTTCTGGTTCCGATGCCAAGGCGCGATCGCTAAACACGCGAATATCCAGTTCCCGGCAGCGGGAACTGGCCAGTTCGGCAGCTTGACGGTACAACTGGGCATTGAAGGATTCAAACCCGGCGATCAGGACGATGCGTTTCATATCCCCATCCTCAACAACGATTGTTATAATTGTAATCTTACAGGTAAATTAATACAATAGGCAAGTCCCGTTACCCCGCCGGGGGTTTAAACCCCCGGCTAATAGCTAAAGTCGGTTTAACACCGACTAAAAACATGCTTATCGGAAGTTCTGTAGGGTGGGCACTGCCCACCATTCGCGGGTGTGTTACCACCAAATGGTGCCATCCCACGGCTTTTGGGCATCATTTATTGGATAGCAATGGTTCCAGTAAAGCAAGCAAATCCGGTATATCATTAGAGGCTGTATTCCAGACTTCATTGAGGTTTATATTGTCGTAATCATGGATTAAGTTATCCCGCATACCAGCGATATCTGACCAAGGAATCTCCGGATGTTGGTTCCGGAACTCAAAAGAGAGTCGCTTAACTGCTTCACCTACGATTAGCAGTTGGTAGACGATCGCAGACTGAGTTTTTTCATCTTCCAGAAAAGCAGCTTTGTTAAATCCCTGCTTGAAGGCCAGAACCTTTCGTGCTGCTGTGGCGATATCCAACAGTGAAGCAGTGTCTTTATTCGGAGGCATAGATAATTTGAGCAGTGTCTAAGATTTCTTGGCGACGGATCCAGTTTTGACTGCGTTCAATGGCGCATTTGCTGACTAGATCCACTTCCCGTCCGAAAATACCCATGAGTTCTCGCTCCATTCTAACATGGTCAAGCAAGCTCCAATCTGCCTGGGGCGAAAATGCAATTAATAGATCGATGTCGCTATCGGGCGGAAGTCATCCCTAAGTACCGAGCCAAACAGGGCAAGTTCTCTCACCTGCCAGCGATCGCAGAAGTCAGAGATCTCCTCGGATGGTAATTTGATTGGCAGTATCAGCATACAGTTCTTTGACTTGTATAGTACAATCCCTCAAAAGAGGCGATCCGATGGGTTGATGGTGCCCATCGGGCAACTTCGACTGTTATAATTCTGATTTTAAGGGTAAAATCAGACAATAGGCAATATTGGTAGATGTTCTGGGAGGAAATAGCTTGAACTGGGAGATTCCGGAAGCACAACAGCGGTTTGCCGATTTTTCCGGAACGGTACTCATTCGCTCCATAAACCAAGAACCGCAGCCGATCTACGATCGACAGCAGCTAGTGGCGGCGGTTGTCGATGCCGAGACCTTTCAAGAGTTTTTGCTTTGGCACCAGCAGAGCCAAAAACCTTCACTGGCTGATGACTTTGCCGATCGCGCAGCGTGGCGCAGCCATGTTGCGTCGTCTGTGCGCTGAGGAGGATTATTATCTAGAGGTGCCGCCGCGCCAAAATAGACCATTATCCTTTGTTGACAATCTTGACGATGTTTCTTTGTGACACTAATATCATCAGTCGCCTTACCCGTTACCCCGCAGGGGGTTCAAACCCCCGCGTTCCCAGGCGGGAGCCAGGGAACGAGGCTAAAGTCGGTTGAAAACCGACTAAAAACACACTTATCATAAGTTTGACAATGGGGAACTTGACAAATCAGCATATTTATGGTATCTAGCATGATTTTCAGTAGACGATCGCCCCGATGGATTTCATAACTGCTATCGGAAACATGGTAGTTATGGTATACTATTAGAGTCCAAGCAAGTGTCATAGAAAATACGTGCAATTTGAGTACGATCCATTGAAGAGTCAAAGCAACAAGTCCAAGCACGGGATTGATTTTGATGAGGCGAAACTCCTGTGGAGGGATACTGGCCGGGTTGAGATCCAAGGGAGATCTACAGAAGAGCCTCGATTCATAGTCATTGGCAAGATGCAGGACAAACATTGGTCAGCTATTGTGACCTATCGAGGTGAAGCCATCAGAATCATTTCAGTACGACGATCACGAAAGAATGAGGTATATCTATATGAAAGCTGAGGAACTGGATAAAAAGTTTGACAACGGGGAAGACGTGCTGGAGTTTTTCGATCTGTCTACTTTAAGACGACCAGGATTGGAAACCAAGCCAGTAAATGTGGATTTTCCTCAATGGATGGTGGATGCATTAGATAAAGAAGCACAGCGCCTAGGGATTCAGCAACAAGCCCTTATTAAAGTCTGGATTGCAGAACGCTTGAATGCAAGCTAACGGTCTATTGCAATAGCAAAAATTACGGGTCGATCGCTTTCTTGCATATCCGTGCCAGCAGGCGATCGCACCTTTTGCCTCACTGTACCCGATCGCGCCACATTCTCTTAAATGTTAGGTAGCCCACTAGCGCGTAAACTTATCCGCTGCCTGGATTTCATCAACTGACAAAGGCTCTCTTGACTGATATTCTGCATCAGAGCCTACCTGAATAATAAGTCGATCTCGATTACTGCTGGTACTCGGAAATGGACGGATAGCTTTTATCTCGACCCCTGCTCTAATCAGTGTGTAAGCAACTAGCTTGACATCTTCGATTGGCACATCATTGCCAAACCAGATAGCATTTGTTGAGATACTCAGCTCCGATTCACCAGTTATATAATTGAAATTAAGTTCACGTAAAGCATCCTCAACAATTCTGCGATCTACATTCTTAGGGAAATACTGAACTGTTATATTTTCACGCGAGCTATTGTCTGTCGATTTTATCAATTTATCGCGAACTATATCAGCTTTTAAACTTTCTTTAACACTATCAATACTGGGGTTTTCATTTGTCGAACCAAAAGATTTAAGTATCGACATTATTTCTTCGGCGTTGCACATTTTGGGGATGATGCCTACGCATGCACATAACTTAAACTGGCTTGTAGTCTAGGTTTAAGACTTCTGCAACTATGCCCATCATCCCGTAATTGTGCAACGCCATTTCTTCTAATGAATTACCTGTATTTTTCTCAAATCTCTCTATAACCTTAGCTAGCCGTTCGCTCTCTTTTTGCTTCTCGTAATTGTTCTGAATCTGAAATCCGCATGCAGCTATAAGTAGTCCTATTAGAACCACTGCCACTTTACGCCCTCTGGGATTTTTAATATCTGTGAATAGTGAAAGAACACCAACTATTAGAGCTATAATAGGAATCAATAAATCAGTAGGACTCATCACAAACTACCTCCAGCATACTTAACTATTATGGAACCATATTCGTAGGCGATCGCATCTCATCAACCGCCGCGCCCGATCCTTCAAGTTGGACCGGTTGCCCAAGGCATAGCTGTCCTATTCAGTCAAGAGTTATCATACTTTGCTCCGATCTCCTCTATGGTAACACCCTTGCCCTCTCTCAGATCCTTTCGGGCCTGCGCCACCCGAGAGAGGAATTTGGGATTATGTAACAGTAGTTCTTCCCACCAGTCTTCCGGATCTTCTAAACCGATTAGAATTCCTACAGCTACGCCTTCGCGAGTGATAATTACAGAATCCTTCTGGGCCTGCTGCAAATAACCTGATAAATCTGTTTCAACTTCTTCTATTGACACTTGCTTCACGGTTCTTCCCTTTTTCCTTGTCTACAATATACATCATAACATCCAACACTGAAGCAGTGTCTTTATTCAGAGGCATAGATAATTTGAGCAGTTTCTAAGATTTCTTGGCGACGGATCCAGTTTTAACTGCGTTCGATAGCGCGTTTGCTGACTAGATCCACTTCCCGTCCGAAAATACCCATGAGTTCTTGCTCCATTCTAACATGGTCAAGCAAGCCCCAATCTGGGGCGAAAATGCAATTAATAGATCGATGTCGCTATCGGGGCGGAAGTCATCCCTGAGTACCGATCCAAACAAGGCAAGTTCTCTCACCTGCCAGCGATCGCAGAAATCAGAGATCTCCTCGGATGGCAACTTGATTGGCAGTATCAGCATACAGTTCTTTGACTTGTATAGTACAATCCCTCAAAAGAGGCGATCCGATGGGTTGATGGTGCCCATCGGGCAACTTCGGTTGTTATAATTCTTATTTTAAGGGTAAAATCAGACAATAGGCAATATTGGTAGAGGATCTGGGAGGAAATAGATTGAACTGGGAGATTCCGGAAGCACAACAGCGGTTTGCCGAACTGATTCGCTCCATAAACCAAGAACCGCAGCTTATCTACGATCGACAGCAGCTAGTGGCGGCGGTTGTCGATGCCGAGACCTTTCAAGAGTTTTTGCTTTGGCACCAGCAGTATCGAAAATATTCACTGGCTGATGCCTTTGGGGAGTTGCGTCGTCTGTGCGCTGAAGAGGATTATTCTCTAGAGGTGCCGCCGCGCCAAAATAGATCATTATCTTTTGTGGGTAATCTTGACCATGTTTCTTTGTGACATCAATATCATCAGTGAACTAGCACTACCCCTCTTGTTAATAATTATTGATTCGCCCCCGATCGCCCCGTCTGATTATCTTTGTTTCTCTCGTTAAGTCAACTAACAAAGGACTAGGTACCCTACCTTGGGAGTAGATAGATAAACTCATTTCCTCTATCCTTGTTGATATTCTCTTTTTAGTCTCGTCTGGGATCTCGTCTGGTAACAGTTCCTCTATTCCCTGAGGCAGCTTTTCACTTGCCTCCTCTGTGCCTCGATCGTCGGAATCTTCTGATTTTTCCGGAACCGTAGATTCCGATGAGACGATTTTTTTTTCTGAGGCATCACCTTCTGGTGCATTCTGCTTATCACTTTGCTGTCGATCTGACTCTGGGTTAGACATCTCTCTCACTCAATCCAATTAGCTTTAACACTGCATCCTCAGAGGAAAGCCTATTAAGCAGGTCAAGGAGCTTTCGCTCTAGGTAGGCGCTCAGTCTCTTTTCAGCCTCTGTCTTTACGAACACCATACATGCATGTTCAACCAGGACTTCAAAACCATTTTTACTAATCTCTCCATTTTTATACAGGCTATATAAATATAATATGACCTGTCTCAAGTGGCTTTTACCTGAGTTTCCTCCGTCAATGTACGGCAACTGAAATATCTTCGATTCGTCAGCCTCTTCCTTCCTTGCCAGTTTAATTCTCTCCTCTTTACGCTTCTTGTAACTCACAGCCATGTTCGCTATACCTTTGCCAACCCAACACTTCCATCATATTACAACTTACTGCCTTTGACAACCCCATATGCCCTCCACATTTTATCGGCTCCTCAAAAATTACTCAGACCTATGTATACCAATGGTTTCGACGATTCTTAAAACTTATTAAGCCTGCCACTTTCGCACCCGATCGCCGGTTTTCCTCCGGGCCTCTGGAACTAGGCGATCACCGGTTTTCCTCCGGGCCTATCGAACTAGGCGATCACCGGTTTTCCTCCGGACCTCTGGAACTACGCGATCACCGGTTTTCCTCTGGGCCTCTCGAACTACCCGATCGCTTCTCATACACAATTACTACAGCATGACCTTGACAAATCAGCAAGTTTATGATATTTTTAATGATTTTCAGCAGGCGATCGCCCCGATGGGTTTGATAACTGCCATCGGAAACATGGTAGCGATCGTATACTATAATAGTCTAAGCAAGTGTCATATAAAATACGTTTGAGTACGATGGAGGATCTATATGAAAGCCGAGGAACTGGATCGTAAGTTTGACAAGGGGGAGGACGTGCTGGAGTTTTTCGATCTGTCTACTTTGAGACGACCAGGATTAGAAAATAAGCCGGTGAATGGGGTATTGCCTATCGGTGCCAGCAGCCGATCGCGCGACCCCAAAGCCACCCATGAAGTGAACTGTCCCTTAGCTTCCCAGAACAAACTTAATAATGATGCCGATCGTGGTAGCCACAATCAGGCTCAAGGCTAGATTCACAATCCCTTGAGTTCCTTGCCGATAAGCTTCCGCAAGAGATCCTGAACGATCTAGGTGCTCTACTGATTTATCTAAACGATATAGGCGAGTGTTGATCTCATTCAGCTTTTCCAGAATTTGCTCTATGTCTGACTGCGTCATTATCAATTACCTCCAACACAAATCTAACATCACAGTATTGTAATGCGGGCTTTCCGGTCTCGACTGGTTAACTTAGAATGGTATCATATTCATCGTGAGTACCAATCCAAAACCAGTAATAATCATCACCCTTTTTCAGGGCTAACGCTCTAAAGTCACGAGTGATGCGAGCAGACCAGAGATTATTGCCTACCTTCTTAAAGTTTAAGGATGGATGTGATGGGTTCTCTTCCCAGAGTTTATAGGCTTTTCTAGCCTGTTCCTTAATCTCACGAGGTAGCGCTGCATAGGTTTTCCAGAAATCAGGAGTTGTCAAGGACTTCATCTATATGCCTCACTTGGTTAGCTGCAATGTCCGCTTCAGCTTTAGCAATTATGTTATCCAATTTTCCCGATGCTAAATCTGTCTCCATCTGCAGATCCCACCGATCTGTTTCTAAGTATGTCTGCAACCAGGCTGCTAGCTGGTGAACCTCCTTCTCTGGCAACTGTTTTATAGCAGCTTTTATGTCTAAAATTGTTGTCATAATCTTGCTGGTAACTCGTCAAATATCTCCATATTATAGCGCAAATTGTTCTTACCTGAACTACTTATGCTCTCCCTTGACCTACTTTTAACCAACCAAATACTTGCTCTGCTGTTATCATCATATCAATTCCCGCTAGCACGCGCAGTTGCTGACTACCTCTGCAAAGGTTTGGTTCTTGCTGTGGAGCAAAGATCAGCACTGAGTAGTCATCCGGATCGATCGGCCATCCTAATTGACTGCCGTGACCCAGGCAATGTAAAATATTATCAATGACTCTATTGGCATTTTGGTCAGGCGACAGAATCTCAATGGACCAATCTGGAGCTTCAAGAAAGTTATCTTCTGGCTCTTCTGATTCATTAACCTTAATTTTATCCCAAGATACCACAACAATATCCGGGACCACAGAACGCCCGCCAAAAGTGCAACGTAGTTCCGGGAGGGCCGTATAGTCCTCGCTGCGATCGTCGATCGCCCTTAGCAAGCGTTTCTGTAAAATCGAGTGTCTGGTTTTAGGCATTGGCTTTTGTATGGCAACTCCTTTTACATACTCCCATGCAGGAGACTCCTCTAGGGAGGGCGAGTTCAGAAATTCTGCGAGAGTGAGAGTTTTCGCTAATGTTGCAGTCATGGCTTACTGTCTGAAGATCGGCATCAATTCCAGTATAACCCCAAAGGGACGATCTGGTTTTAAATAATTCTCAAGCCTCCCACTTTATTCCCCGATCGCCGGTTGTCACCCTGGCCTCTGGAACTACCAGATCGCCCCTCATAGACAGTTCCCGACAGCATGACCTTGACAAATCAGCAAGTTTATGGTAAATTACATGATTGTCAGCAGGCGATCGCCCCGATGGGTTTGATAACTGCCATCGGAAACATGGTAGCGATCGTATACTATAATAGTCTAAGCAAGTGTCATATAAAATACGTTTGAGTACGATGGAGGATCTATATGAAAGCCGAGGAACTGGATCGTAAGTTTGACAAAGGGGAGGACGTGCTGGAGTTTTTCGATCTGTCTAATTTGAGACGACCAGGATTAGAAAATAAGCCGGTGACTGGGGTCTTGCCTATCGCTGCCAGCAGGCGATCGCGCGACCCCAAAGCCACCCATGAGGTGAACTGGTCCCTTAGCTTCCCAGAACAAACTTAAGAATGATGCCGATCGTGGTAGCCACAATCAGGCTAAAGGCTAGATTCACAACCCATTGAGTCCCCTGCCGATAAGCTTCCGCAAGATCTGCTGAACGCTCTAGGTGTTCTACTGAACGCTCTAGGCGATCTAGACGCTTTAGGCTAGTGCGGATCTCCTTCAGCTCTTCCAGAATTTGATCTATGTCTGACTGAGTCATTGTCAATTACCTCCAACACAAATATAACATAACAGTGCAGCACCATCTCTAGGAGTAATATATCCCCGATCGCACCTGATGCTCTCTTCTCTCATTATTATAGCGCGAATTGTTCTTACTTCAATTACTTGTACAATATTTTACCTACTTTTTCCAACCAAATACTTGCTCTGCCCCTAGCCTAATTAGCCTCATATCAATAATTAGGGGTCGATCGCCTTCTTGTATATCGGTGCCAGCAGGCGATCGCGCGACCCCAAAGCCACCCATGAGGTAAACTGTCCCTTAGTTTCCCAGAACAAACTTAAGAATGATGCCGATCGTGGTAGCCACAATCAGGCTAAAGGCTAGATTCACAGTCCCTTGAGTCCCTTGCCGATAAGCTTCCGCAAGAGATCCTGAACGCTCTAGGTGCTCTACTGATTTGTCTGTGCTACTAAACGATCTAGGCGAGTGCGGATCTCCTTCACTTCTTCCAGAATCGGGCTCATTTCTGACTGAGTCATTGTCAATTACCTCCAACACAAATATAATCTAACAACTCTCTCTAGATTATAGCGCAAATTTTTTCCCGGCATTACTTATGCTCTACCTTGACCTACTTTTAACCAACCAAAGACTTGCTCTGCTGTTATCATCATATCAATTCCCGCTAGCACGCGCAGTTGCTGACTACCTCTGCAAAGGTTTGGTTCTTGCTGTGGAGCAAAGATCAGCACTGAGTAGTCATCCGGATCGATCGGCCATCCTAATTGACTGCCGTGACCCAGGCAATGTAAAATATTATCAATGACTCTATTGGCATTTTGGTCAGGCGAAAGAATCTCAATAGACCAATCTGGAGCTTCAAGAAAATTATCTTCTGGCTCTTCTGCTTCATTAACCCAAGATACCACAACAATATCCGGGACAACAGAACGCCCTCGTTCCCTGGCTCCGCCTGGGAACGCAAGGCTCTGCCTGGGAACGCAAGGGGGGTTAGGGGGATCCTCTTACCAACGGGTTTTGACCACACCCGTTTGGGGGATCCCTATGCAACAAATGCATGACCACACCCGTCTTGAGATGACAGGATATTCAGGGAATTAGCTTGGAGTTCCAAGATATCCTCTGAATCTTCAGGGAGATCAACGGGTTTTGACCACACCCTTGCGCTCCCCACTCCCGCTCGTAACGTTAAGAAATATGTGAGTAAGGCATAGGGTCACTAGGGGGTTAAATTCCCAGGGAATGGGAAGTCACTCGTTTTCCTCCTATGAGTGAGAAAAGCGAGTGAGACCAGGAGGCAGAGCCTCAACCGGGGGTGACCAGGGAGAATGGTGTAAGTAGGTGTGCATTGGTGGACTGTCTTATGTAACAAATTGTAAACCACATGCCCAGGAAGCAAATTGGTTCACTCTCTGTACTCTCTGTAGCCCTCTAAGTCGGTCCAGTCGGTCCAGTAGAAGTCCTTGACAAAAAAGAGAAAATGTGAATGTCCTAAATTTTGTAGCGGAGATAACAATTGTCAGCCTTCGGAGCGAGACCCACAGGGCCATCAGTGAGGAGCGGAGACGAGCAGAAGAACGATTTTCCGTTGATGTACAGATTGTTAAATTTGTCAAGCATTATGACGCTTTAGTCAGAACTGACATAATTTTGTTAAATTGGCAACATAAAATTATCAATGGCGCAGTACAATGGGATGTGACTATTTTTGATTTTTTACGGGCTGGACAGGCTGGGTGTTGGTAGCCGAAAAATGAGGGCAGTTGATGGTTGCAATGACAGGTTAAATATAGAAATTTATTGTAGAACAGGATCGGAAACATGGGAGCCAGAATTAGAGTTTTTTTGACTGATGAAGAAGATCGAACCTTAAAAGAATTACGTCAGGGCATTAATGTACCCCAACGAGTGAAAGATAGAGCCGAAGCAGTAAGACTTAGCGCCCAAGGGTGGTATGTCGAAAGGATAGCAAGATACTTAGGGTGGCATGTAACAACAGTAAGAGAAGCACTCTCTAGATGGAAAAAGAAGGGTTTAGGTGGATTATGGGATCTTGACAAACCTAAAAAACAATGCAATTGGAGTGAAGAAGACATGGTATGTGTCGAAAAATGGCTCAAGGAAGAACAGAGAACTTACAATGCTAAACAGTTAGTCCTGCGCTTAAAAGAAGAAAGAAATGTGGATATTACAGAGGGTCATCTACGACGCATTCTTAAGGCCAGAGGAATTTGCTGGAAGCGAAGCCGGTCAAGTCATAAGGCTAAGCAAAAGGAAGATTTAAAAGCAATAAAACAAGCTGACCTCGATATGTTATAAATGGCGGCAGCAGCAGGGAAAATTGACTTGTCTTATGGCGATGAATCGGGATGTAGTCCTTGGAGTGACCCCAGTTATAGTTACTATTTTAACGGCCAACAGAAGCGGATTGAACAGACAAAGCGGCAAGGGAAAAGAGTTAATATTATGGGTTTTTTTCAGAAGTTTGGAACTTTTTTTTATGGTATAATAATAGGAAAAGCAACCAGTAAAACATTTATAAAATTGATAGATGAACAAGCAAGACTTGCAGAAGAAGTTCGACAAAAAACGGGACGGATTAGAGTTATTGTACTAGACAACTATTCAATTCACAAGTCTAAGGAAGTTCAATCCTGTTGGTCGAGATGGGAAGAGCCGGGGTTGTACTTTTTTTTCTTGCCTTCTTACTGTTCGGAAATGAATCCGATTGAATTGGAATGGGAACATCTCAAGCGCGACGAAATTGCTGGACGTATGTTTGATGATGAGTTGGATTTAGCTTATGCAATTATGAATGGTTTGGATGCACGCGCACAAAAATCTGGCTACTCCTGTGAAAGATTTCGTTTCGGTGTCACCTAGTGCATCGGTCCATGAATAAAAATTGACCAAGCAAGAAAATATGTGCGATCGGGCTCTTAATCGTTCTCCGGCTCGTCTTCCACTCTCCACTTATAGCTCTGCAGAAGCTCGCGCTCGCTCCGGCTCTTAATCCTATGGCTACGCTCCCACAAGGGATACCGAGCGTGACCAAATGAAAGCGTAGGTGACCTTCACTTCGGAACCAACGTAGCTGGTACCCAAAATCTGTTCTACTGGGGCGAGGCGAGCGCATGCACAATGCACGTTTTTTGTCAACCCCTTAATACAACGACTGGCTCTAGTTTACAATTTGTTACATAACACAGTCCACCAATGCACACCTACTTAATGTTGTGTGTAGAGATTGACATCATTCCTGTAGCGGCAGATTTGAACCGGTAGATTTTCCCAGAAAGTTGACACAGGGGCGATCGGGGGCTATGATGGTAGATTGTGTGACTGGTGAAGCGAGAGACTCTTGGCTAACGTTATAGTGATTGGTGCCCAGTGGGGCGATGAAGGAAAAGGAAAAATAACTGATTTGCTCAGCAAGTCAGCGGATGTGGTGGTGCGCTACCAAGGCGGTGTAAACGCCGGACACACGCTCGTGGTTCAGGGCCAGACATTCAAGCTGCACCTGATCCCCTCTGGGATCCTATATCCGGGTACCCAATGCGTAATAGGCAATGGCACGGTCATCGATCCGCAGGTTCTACTGCGAGAAATTGACCAACTGGAGGCCCTGGAGATATCCACGAAAAACCTGAATATCTCGGAAAACGCCCACGTGACCATGCCTTATCACAGGTTAATAGACCAGGCATCGGAAGAAAAGCGGGGAACTCATAAAATTGGAACGACGAAGCGGGGTATAGGTCCGACTTATGCGGATAAGTCGGAACGGACGGGAATTCGGGTGATAGACTTGATGGAACCAGAAACCCTGCGCAAGCAGCTGCGCTGGACGATTAACTACAAAAATGTCATCCTGGAAAAGCTGTACGCTCTGCCACCCCTGGACCCAGAGGCGGCGATCGCGGAGTATCTAGAGTATGCGGAACGGTTGCGACCCTATGTGGCCGACTGTGGCCTGCTGCTTGACGAAGCGATTCAGCAACGACGCAATATTTTGTTTGAAGGGGCTCAAGGAACTCTGCTAGATTTGGACCACGGCACCTATCCTTATGTCACTTCATCGAACCCCGTCGCAGGCGGTGCTTGCGTGGGGGCAGGGGTGGGACCGACGAAGATCGATCGGGCGATCGGGGTGGCGAAAGCTTATACTACTAGAGTTGGAGAAGGTCCGTTTCCCACGGAACTGCTAGGTGACGTGGGCAAGATGTTGGGCGCTCGGGGGGCGGAATTTGGCACGACTACCGGTCGGCAAAGGCGCTGCGGTTGGTTTGATGCGGCGATCGGTCGCTATGCTGTCCGGATAAATGGTCTAGACTGTCTGGCGATCACTAAACTGGACGTGCTAGACTCCCTAGAGGAAATAAAAGTCTGCGTCGCTTACGAACTAGATGGGCAGCGGTGCGAATATTTTCCCAGTAGCTCTCGGAAATTGGCCCGTTGCCAACCGATATACGAGACGCTTCCGGGGTGGCAACGCTCGACAACTGACTGTCGCAGTTTAGCAGACTTGCCGGGGGCAGCGCTAGATTATCTCAAGTTCCTGGCAGAATTGATGGCAGTTCCGATCGCGATTGTCTCGGTGGGAGCGAAGCGCGAACAGACGATAATCATAGAAGATCCAATTCACGGTCCCAAACGGGCCTTGTTGTCCGCGAATGGAAGTCCGGTGGATGTAAATCAAGAGGTGAAAAGATAGAAGCGGAAGATGGAAATAAAAGTTGAATGTCAAAAACGAGAAGCCCGAAGCAAACCGAGGGCGATGCGTCGCGCTGGGTTAATTCCGGCTAATCTCTATGGTCACGATGGTGCGGAAGCTATTTCTCTTTCTGTGCCAGAGAAAACGGTGGCACACCTGATGAAAGCAGCTACGGTTAACAACACGTTAATCGATCTAGAAATAACAGATATCCCCTGGAGGGGCAAGACATTACTGCGGGAAGTACAAACTCATCCCTGGAAAGACTATCCATACCACCTCAGCTTTTTCTCGATCACATCTCAAGCGTCTATAAAGGTGGTGATGCCACTGAAATTTGTGGGAGAGGCGATCGGGGTGAAGGAAGAAGGGGGTATATTAGAAACGCGCTCGACGGAAATAGAGGTGGAGTGCGCTCCAGATAACATCCCAGAGGCGATCGAGGTGGATGTGTCGGAACTGCGGGTAGGAAAGGTTCTGCATGTCAAGGAACTGGTTTTGCCAGCAGGCGTGAGTGCTGCTAGCGAACCGGAACAAATTCTGGCAACGGTGCTGGCGAGCAGGTTGACAAAAACACAAAAAGATACAGAGGAAAAGAAATGATGGAGCGGTGTCTTCCGCATGCTCTTGTCCTGAAGGACAAGAGCATGCGGAAGACACAGAAGGTCGAAGGAGGCAATTCTCCTCGTTCCCTGGCTCCCGCCTGGGAACGCAATTGCTCAATTGGTGGTGAATGGTAAATGACGGAAAGCAGTAAAGAGGTAGATGTATTTGGAGTGGGCAACGCCCTGGTGGACATTCTGGCATTAGTGAAGGATGATTTGATTCTATCCCACGAGTTGAATCGCGGGGCGATGACTCTGGTGGACGCTCCCAAGCAGGGGGTACTTTTGCAGGACCTGGAAGGGACTGAGCTGCAACTGCGCTCGGGTGGCTCGGCGGCGAATACGATGATTGCGCTCGCCCAGAGTGGTGGTAGCGGTTTCTATTCGGGTAAGGTTTCCAGGGACAGCAACGGTGAATTCTACCGTCAGGATATGCTCAAAGCAGAGATTCAGTTTGATGTAGCTCCAGCCGACAGCGGCCCGACAGGAACATGCGTGGTGCTGACTACTCCGGATGCGGAACGCACGATGTGCACAAATCTAGGAGTTTCTATCACCTTGTCGGCTGCGGATATCGATGTGGACAAGCTCAAAGGCTGCAAATATAGCTATGTGGAGGGCTATCTCTGGGATGGACCAGAACCGCGCCAAGCGAGTGTGGAGACGATGTTCCAGTCGAAGCGCCACGGGGTGCGGGTAGCATATACTTTTTCAGATGCGTTCCTGGTCGATCGCTTCAAATATGATTTCCGCCAGATAGTACCAGAATACTGCGATGTGCTCTTCTGCAATGGGGATGAGGCGCGCCGTTTCTGCGAGCTGGAATCTATAGAAGAATGCGCTGCTAAAATGGGTGAGTTGGTGGATCTCGCGTTTATTACCGATGGTGGGAAGGGCTGCCTGGTGGTAGAAAATAAACAGATTAGTGCCGTGCCAGGATTAAAGGCGCAGGCGATCGATACGGTGGGGGCTGGAGATGCTTTTGCTGGTGGAGTGCTGTTCGGACTCACCCACGGCTATAGTGCGATAAAATCAGCCCGCTGGGGAAACTATCTAGGTTCCCAGGTGGTGCAGCGGTACGGCCCCCGTCTGGAGGGCTCCCAGGCCAATAAGTTGGCGGAAATAATGGGTGGAAAATGAAAAAAGATAAATTGGCGGCAGGGAAAATAGGCTTATTTTTCCTGATCGGTTTTATGCTGCTGCAATATCCCTGGAGCGTGAGTATCAGTATGGCACTCGTTGGGACGATCGCTGCTCACTGGGTAATGCAAGCTTGGACAGATGAAACAACATCGTCGGAGTCGGTGGAGTTGCCATTTACTAAGACTAGCGAGCAAAATCTTTTTGACAAGAGCAAGGCTGGTGCGGAAGTCTGGAACAAGTCGGCACAAGCAGGCTCTTTATTTGGTGGCGCTTCTTATCGGCTGAAGCTCTTCAAGAAGCAGCAATAGGAACTTGTGATGTACATGTAAATTAAAATTTGTCAAGGCAAACCATTCCGATTTTTCCGGAACGGTAAAAATCGGACTAGAACCGCCGCAGCAATCTCACCTATGATAGAAGGGATGGCTGCGGGGGTATTATTTATGTACTACAAGCCCGTGAGGCGAACGGCATATTCAAGCTATACTTTGCGAGGGGTGTGGTCTTGCACCAGTTGGGTTTGAACGAGTTCGGGGGCCCTCGATACCGGAAGTACCCCCGTAGCGCTACGGGGGGGAGCTACTTCTACTACAAAACGATCTCTCAATTATCCCCTTAGACATTCTTTGCTACTCCAAAAAGCGCAGTTTATGACCGTTTGGAGTATAGCACAAATGACAATGAGGAATTAGCAGAAAAATGTTTTTATTTCTCTCGAAAGTTTTGCCATTATTAATCTACCCCTTGGGCCTGAGTTGCCTGCTGATGCTGGTGGCCTTAGGGATGCTATGGAAATATCCCAAAAAGGCGGCCATCCCAATTGCTCTAGCCCTAGTAGTGTTGCTGGTCAGCGGTAATGGTTGGGTGAGTGATTGGTTGGTGCGATCGCTGGAATGGCAGCATATCCCCTCCCAGGAATTGCCAGTAGCTGATGCAGTTGTGGTTTTGGGAGGTGGGATTAAGGAATGGAAAGAACCGCGTCCTTGGCCAGATTTGAGTGAAGGGGCGATCGGATCGTCTACGGTGCCCAGCTATACAACCAGTATAAGGGTTCCATATTAATTCTCAGTGGCGGTCGGATAGATTGGAAAAAAGGGACTGGCCCATCAGAGTCAAAAGATATGGCAGAAATTGCTGAATATCTGGGAGTGCCCAGGGCAGCAATCATCCAAGACCCCAATTCTCTAAATACTCACGAAAATGCCGTCAACGTGCGCCAAATTATGGATGAGCGCGGCATTAGTCGGGTGCTGCTGGTAACATCGGCCATGCATATGCCCCGAGCGCTCGGAACCTTCGAGAAAGAAGGAATTGATGCGACGCCTGCGCCCACGGACTTTTTAACCACCAAACCAGCTCTGCATGAGCGGAAACTTACTATTGGAGAGATCCTACTCAATATTATTCCCGATGTCCACAGAATCGCAAAAACAACCAAGGCATTGAAGGAATATACGGGCCTAGTTATTTATCGTCTGCGAGGATGGTTGTAAAAGTAGTCAATGGTTAGTGATTGCTAGTCAGTGGTTATATAGCGAGCCTAAATATATGCGGTGTAAATTATGGGTAATCACCGCTGAAACCCTTGCCTGGCAATAAGTCCAGCAAAAAAAAACACACGACTGATTTAGGCTTGCTATAATAATTGATAACTAACAACTGACAACTGACAACTGACAACTAGCAAATAACCACTTGATATTATGGCCTCAGAGCTTCAACGGATCGTGCCTGCGCCTCAACCGGAAATGATGGAAATTCTAGAGGCGCATCAGGTAACTAGGGAGTTTTACCAGGAATTGCAGTATCGTGAAGAGTTTGAGCGATACTGCGATTGGTATTATCTCACGGCTCAGCAAAATCAGCAAGAATTACAGCAAATGCGCTCTGAATTGAATATTTTCGGTTGGTTTTTAGGGAAACGCCGAACTCAAATTTGAGAGTAGGGGCGATCGGATATCATAAGGGCGATCGCCCCTAAGTTGCTGTTTACAAAAGCTCGGGTTATGTTATGATAATAGCAAAGGAGTTGAGATATGACTGTAACCAAAGAAAGACCAATTAAGAACATCGAACTGAAAAGTGAGTCAAACTTCACGACCACCTTGAAAAGGATTCTGGAACTATTAGACTTGGAAGAGGAGGACGATTACGGGATTTTGAAACCAACTGAATATGCTTTCAAGACAGCCATGCAGTTGGTTGTAGAGGCCAATGAAATAATGGGAATTTTATTTTCAAAAGGTTCGGCTTCTACAGATCATCAAGGTAGTATCAGAATAACTTGGAAGAACAGAGAAAAAAAACGGTTAGTCCGCCTGTTTTGTCCGTGTGATTCTGAGCAACCAGTTGATATTTATCACGATAGCAGTGATGAATATCATGTAGAGGATGTCTCTTCAGTGTTAACATTAGTTCATTGGTTAGAGTGGTTGAATGCTTCATGACAGAACAAGATTATAATAGTGGATCGGAGTTGGAACCATTACCTGATAGCGCTATTGTCTACCGGGCATTACTTCGTAAGTGGTGGATAGATTTGGAGACATATGAAGTCACAGATGATGCCTACTTTTTGCGTAAAAATAAAAACGAATCGGGTCTTTCTGTCAGGCTTGCTAGCGCTTGCTCTCCATCAGAATGTGCTGCCAGATTCTGAATCTGCTTGCCCGTTTGTTGGCAGAACAGTCTCGCCTCATTTGGCAAGCATGACCTAGATCCACAAAATGGCGATCGCCTTTAATCTCCTGTTGACAAAACAGCTGGATGTGTTATGATAATAGCAAATTAGTTGAAATAATGATTCGATTAAATGCCCATAATAAAAAATTATCATCCGTAGGTTGGGTAGAGGCACGAAACCCAACTGCCGCAAGCCCTGTTGGGTGGGTGCATCCCATATTTGCGCCCGAACCCGGTTCGGATGGCAACGCAAATATGAGATGCACCCCTCATAAAGAAACCAGGTTTTGGGAACATACCGGGTTTCTAAAGATGGGCGAGATGCTAGGAATATATCGGGCGGCTTGCTAGCACCGAGAGCATTCTGCGGCATAATAAAGCGCTAAAGCGCTTACTACAAACGATTACCCATTAGCGATAACCTCCAGCTCGCTTTCCCGTAAGTGAACCTTGAATTTTCTCTCTAACTTGAATTGGACTAGAATCGGCATATTAGCACTGATCGGTTTCCCATCCCGTTCCAAAATGATATCGCTCACTTCCCCTTCGAGTCCCTTGAGTTCAAAAGGTTCATTGCGATTTTGAGGGTTATGGTAAATTACCACAGATTCGGCGACCCGAACCCGATCGCCTATTTTAATTTCCATGTGTATTCTCTCTCCTACAGCAGCACGAGCGTCTTGGCGCTAGATCGGATAATCTTCCAAATTAGCATAAAACAAGTCGGGAAAATAGACGATCCCCTACTGCTATAAATTATTAGAAGAGGCATCAGACTCCGGTAGCAGTCTCTCGCGCAGCCGATCGAACCCTTCAGGATCCAGCTGCGACCACGAGATCAACCCCACAGCACCCATCATCAAAAATATTGCTAGCAACCCACAGACCATCATGGCTACCCTTTTCATCCTCTGTCCCACCAATTGCTTGCCCCGGGTAGCCGCCGGTGATTCTGACTCGGCGATCGCAGCTTGCTGAGGGGAAAAGTCCGGATCCCGATCGCTCGTTAAACCAGCATTGACTGTCCCGGCACTCAGTGACTGCCCATCGAGATCTGACGAGACGCGGCAGCGGACCAGCACCACGGAAGTATTATCATGACCGTTCTTGCGATTAGCCAAATTAATCCAAGCCTGGACAGCCTCGTCGAGAGATCTATTCTCATCAAACATCATCCCCACGCAATCAGTCCAATATTGCTCAATACAGTCCCGATCGCTCAAACCATCAGAACAGAGCAACAGCACTCCATCTTCTGCTAAGATGAACCGCTGCACGTTGGGCTCGATGGATTCGCCGTCTCGGGTTCCCAAAGCTTGGGTTAAGGAGCCACCATCCGGCTCCCGTAGCGCTTGCCAGTAAGTCGCACGTCCGGAGGACACTTCCCTGACAGAAACATCATCATCCACCGTCAATAGCTGACAATAGTCCCGAGTAATCCAATAGGCGCGACTATCTCCCACATGGGCAAGGTAAAGTTCGTGACTATTACCTAAGTCAGAACCATCAGCAATCGATAGCTTCTGGGGGATCTGGAGAGCCATCACCAAAGTAGTAGCCATGCGCTGTCGTGATTCTCGCCCTTGCTCGTCATTGGTGGCGGCAATCAAGTTATTCACCACTCGGATCGCAGATGATAAATGCTCCATGCAGACGTAAGGCATGACCAGTTCCGTTTGTTGCGCCAACTCAATCAGCAGCCCTTGCACCTGCAAACATAGCGCTCGCACCGCCATCTGGCTAGCTACCTCTCCGCCATCATGACCGCCCACCCCGTCGCAGATGATCGCCAATCCCGGAATTATATCATCATCAGGTATGGTGCTGTCGGGTGGGAAAACTGTCTGGGGAAAGCAACTGTCCTCGTTGTGGTCCCGCCTGGGACCTGTATCGGAAGCTCCAGCATACTCTAAGTGCAAAGGCTGCTGGGCCGCAACGGACAGTAATAGCTGATTTAGCGCCGGAGCGATATCCTCTATCGTCGCATCGGCAGCATACATCTGCTGACAGATATCTTGCAATTCCTGGCTCACAGCTGAATTGCTTTGAGTAATCCAACTCCACCAGGTACTGGCCAAATCCCCTAAAGATGGGATCTTTGGCATATCTTGGCTCCCGGAAACCAGATCTGCATGGAGTTCCAGCAGCCAAACCCGGCTACCTTGAACCCGAATGTTCTCCGGTACCAGCAGACTTGATGCGACCCCCTCTGCCAATAAAGGATTCCACAGCTGAGTCATTTGCCAGAGCCAATAAACCTGAAGGACGGTCCTTGCTCCCAACCAAGCCTCTGCTATGCCAGGGTACAAACCACCAAATGCCGTTATCGGAACATTCTCCAACAATAAAATATTGCTAACTTCCCGACGGTTTTCCAGTCGAGCATATCCATAAACCTCTGGCACGTGCCGTCGGTGGGGAAATAAACGTAAATAAGGTATAATTTCCCCAAGGCTGTCCAACTCCACTGGTAGATCCCGCTTGGATTCCGGTAAGGTATCCAGCCAGATTTGCGGAGCCTCCACCCGGTATCTGGAAGCTACCAACTTACCTACTCTCACTTGGGCCGCAGTTCCACCCACTGCCCAGAGATAGCGCCCATTCAGCCGCTCTTGACTGCTCATGAATTAAAACGATTTTTCCGACTATCTTAAAAATAGGTTAATCATTCCACACTCAATCGGAAAGAGAGATTAAACTATTAATTATACTACCCCGATGGCGCTCTCACTCCCGAGACCGAAGCTGCTATATGGCTCTTACTCCTACGATATTTTGGCTACTGGCATTTATTGTCCTGTGCGTGATGGAAGTGGTCACCCCAACCGCCTTTGTGGAATTGATGATGGGACTCAGCGCTTTGATGGTGGCGGGAGTTGCGGTGATTTTTCCCCAACTGGCCGTTGGCCTGCAGATTGCCCTGTGGATGGGATTGTCACTTAGTCTGGTATTTGGCTCCCGTCGCTTCCTGCCCACCCGCAAAGTTTACGCCCTTGCCGACGCCACCGAGGCCGAAACCAAGACCTCGATCTTGCCCGGTCAGGCGGGCCGCGTCCTCTATGAAGGCAATTCCTGGCGAGCTAAGTGTGATGATAGCATCAGTGCGATCGCCCCGACCAGAAGGTTTACGTCCTCCGCCGGGAAGGCAATACCTTGATTGTCATGCCCGAAAATCTCTTGCATTGAAAAAAAATGGGAATTGAAAATTGGGAATTGAAAATTGGGAATATCCCGATAGGACCGCGAAAATTTTGAGTTTTGCCCAGATAACTGCATAAGGGCGATCGCCTGTTGTGGCCAGTTCCTATTATACCAACTGATTGTCAAGTTTGGTAACAAAAGGCGGGGTGAGGCTTGAGGAATAAATAGAAGCAGATCAGAAATTAATCGAAAAGGAGATTCACGCTATGCCACCACAATTAATAGTACTGCTTGCGGCTCTCGGAGTAGGCGGGTATGTCTTAAGAGGCTCTGTTAAGATTATCAATCAAGGGGACCAAGCCTTAGTGGAAGCCTTGGGGAAATACAACGGCAAAAAACTAGAACCGGGATTGAATTTCCTGATTCCAGTGTACCATAACGTGGTTTATCGAGATACGATTCGAGAAAAAGTCCTAGACGTGCCGCCCCAACAATGTATCACCCGGGACAATGTCTCCATCAGCGTTGATGCGGTGGTCTACTGGCGGATTATGGACATGGAGAAAGCCTACTATAAGGTGGAAAAACTCCGGGATGCGATGGTAAACTTGGTGCTGACTCAAATTCGGTCAGAAATGGGTAAACTGGAACTGGATCAAACCTTTACGGCCCGATCGGAAGTGAATGAAGTGCTGCTGCGGGAATTGGATATTGCCACGGATCCTTGGGGGGTGAAGGTGACGCGGGTGGAACTGCGGGACATCGTTCCTTCTAAAGCGGTGCAGGACTCGATGGAATTGCAGATGTCCGCGGAACGGAAAAAACGGGCAGCAATTCTGACCTAGGAAGGGGAACGAGAATCAGCAGTTAACAGTGCTAAAGGTAGGGCGGAGGCGCAAGTTCTGGATGCGGAAGCTCGTCAGAAAGCGGCAATTCTAGAGGCGGAGGCGCAACAGAAAGCAACGATTCTTAAAGCGCAAGCAGAACGCAAAGAGGCAGCTTTGAAGGCGGAAGGGACAGCAGAAGCGCTGAAAATTGTGGCTCAAACTCTCCAAGCAGACCCCAAGGCGAGGGAGTCCCTGCAATTTTTACTGGCGCAGAATTATCTGGAAATGGGGATGAAGATTGGCAGTAGCGACAGCAGCAAGGTGATGTTTATGGACCCTCGCAGCATTCCTGCTACCTTGGAAGGTATGCGATCGATCGTCTCTGAGGATAAGGCAGAAGTGGGTGAACTGAATTTTGCACCCGATCGGTTCAAGAGTTAAGTTAAGTAGGTGTGCATTGGGAAACTGAATTATGTAAAAATTTGGAACCTTTGATCGAATGGCTGAAAGACTCTCCCTGAAAGAACTTCAGCCATTGACATTCCAATTTATACGAACTACGAACTACGAACTACTTAATGGCTTTCTGCCAGTTGGCACTGGTTACAGAGTCCGAAAAACTCCAGGGTGTGATAGTAAATTTTGAAGTTGTGAGATGCTTGTAACTCAGTTTCCAGCTGGTGGACGGGACATGAATCGAAGGGAATGGATTCACCGCAGCGCAGACAGGTGATATGATGCTGGTCTTGATGGACCGAGCCATAAAGGGATTCGCCGTTAGCCAAGGTCCGCACTTGGAGGCAGCCTTCTTGTTTGAGGGCTTCCAGGGCGCGGTACACTGTTGCTAAACCAGTGTGCTGGTTGCGGTTTCGCAGTTCTAGGTAAATTTGTTGGGCAGAGAGCGATCGCTCGTTTGTTTCCAGCAGTTGCAAAATCCGCTCTTGACTCCGGGTGCGTTTGGCTTTCATCGACCTGTCTGGTAAATCTAGGGGTTATTTCCTCTATAATGCAAATTGGTCAGACTTGTGTCTGACCATAATATGATATCATCATACCGATAATCTGCCAAGGAATTGCTATGACTGAGAAATATCACGCTCGCATTTATGTTACTCTGCGACCTTCAGTGCTAGACCCGGCTGGGGTGGCGGTGTCCTCTGGGTTGAAGCAACTGGGCTATGATGGCGTCGAACAGGTGCGCATTGGTAAGTATATTGAACTTAATTTGACTGCTGCTGATCCAGAAGATGCTAAAACTAAGTTGGATGAAATGTGCGATCGCCTCTTAGCTAACCCGGTCATTGAAGATTACTGCTTTGAAGTTACTGAATTAGCTGCTACTGCCCCGAAAGCTGGATGATTCGTTTATTTTATATTAGCATAAATCAGGAATAGTGGCTATGAAATTTGGGATAGTGGTTTTTCCAGGATCGAATTGCGATCGGGACGTAGAATACGTTACCCGGGACTTACTCCAGCAACCAACTCGCATGGTTTGGCATCAAGAAACGGATATTTCCGATCTCGATGTGGTGGTTATCCCTGGCGGTTTTAGCTATGGTGATTATTTGCGCTGCGGCGCGATCGCCCGTTTCTCCCCGGTGATGGCGGAGGTTGTCGCCCATGCAGAGCAAGGTAAACTGGTATTGGGCATCTGTAACGGCTTCCAGATCTTAACAGAAGTGGGTTTGTTGCCCGGGGCTCTGGTCAGAAATCAGGACTTGCATTTTATATGCGATCGGGTGCCTCTGCGGGTCGAAACTAGCGACAGTTCTTGGACTGAGGGATACTCCCAAGGAGAAGTTATTACCTTACCCATTGCCCACGGTGAAGGTAGATACTATGCTGATGATGAGACGATCGCATCATTAGAAAATAACTCTCAAGTGCTATTTCGCTACGAAGGGGAAAATCCTAATGGTTCTTTAAATAAGATTGCTGGTATTTGTAACCAACAAGGGAATGTTTTAGGAATGATGCCTCATCCAGAAAGAGCATCAGACCCCATGTTAGGCGCTACGGATGGGATAAAATTGTTTAAGGGATTAGCAGTAGCTAACTAATACAGAAATTACGCAAAATGTAGGTTGGGTTTTGTGCCTCAACCCAACCTACGATTACGAACGAGAAACGAACAATTAAGAGTGAGGTTCGCCAAAGAGGACCATTGAGCAGGTGAGTCCTTGGATGACTCGGGTGGTGACATTACTAACAGCTAATCCCCCAGCGGTGCGACGGCGTATAGAACGCAAAATTACCATTTCCGAGGATTGAGCGAACTTGAGAATTACCTGGGCCCGCATCATCGTGGCGCACAATTTTAATCTGATATTTAACCTGGGGCATGGCTTCAGATAACACTGCTTCTAACTGCGGCTTAAAGGCAAGGGCCTCCTCTTTGGGCGTGCGCCGATCGCACACGTGCAAAAATGTTATTTCCGCCTGGTTCGTATCGGCGAACAGTTGCGCAAACCGCACCGTCCGCACTGCCCGTGGCGTTAAGCTTTTCACTGGCATCAATACTTGATGGATATTTATCGGTTCGTCTAGCAGTCGCATCACGGCTACTGGACAGTGGGACGCCCAGAAGACACTATCAATCAAGTTGCCAAACGCGCGAGTCCGCAAGCTGGAAGTTTCGCTAGAGCCCATCACAATTAAATTGGCATTTTCTTCTCTGGCCGTGCGACAAATTCCTTGGGCTATATTATGATCGATGCGAATTTTCGGGGACGCTTTGACGTTAAACTCTTCGCTGACTGCGATCGCCCGATCGAGCAGCTTATTACTTTGCTTGATTGCCCCGCGCAACTTGGGGTCGTCCATGTGGACGTGAGCTTTAGCAATGGATAGGGGGACGATGGCACCCGATTCGTGACGAGCCAACAGGGCCGCCATCTCGATCAAATACCTTTCTGTCAAGGGATTGTAGACTGGCACCACGACAGTAAATTGCTGTTGGGACTGGTCGGATATATCGCTTTCAACCCAGATCGACTTGTTGCTAGGTTCAATATCGGTTTCTTTTCGACTGTCACTAACAAGCTTTGGTAGGGGCAACCTACTGGCAAATTGTGCCGTAGTTACAGGACCCAGGATAGAAGTCACTAGCATTAAGACGATAACAGCGTTAAACACTGGCTCGCTAATTAATCCGACCCGGAAACCTGCTAAGGCCGCTGCTAAAGTAGCTGCTACCTGGGGCAAGGATAAGGACCACATGGTCAGGGCCTCGTTCCAGTTGTAGCGAAATAGCAGTTTTGCTACCAGGGCCGCTAGCAATTTACTTGCCAGTAACCCGCCGACGATCGCCAGGGTGAGGGGCAGACCGGAAGTGATGCTTTCCATAAATGCTGGGATATCCAGCAGCAAACCCATACCTACGAAGAAGAAGGGGATAAACAGGGTACTGCCTACGAATTCTACTTTTTCTTCTACGGGACCATGTCCGACCACGTCATTGACTGCTAGACCAGCTAGGAATGCGCCGACAATCTTATCTACATTAACGATCTGTGCTCCCACTGAGGCCAGAAATACCGACAACAGCACGAACAAAAACTGGTTGCTTTCTTCATCCCCAGTGCGGCGGAAATATTCTTTCCCCGCCCAGTCAAGGCCAAACAAGACGATGGCTGAGTAGATAGCCAGGGCCCCTAACTGGAACGCCAGACTGGCGGGTGAAAACTCTCCTGCATGAATGGAAACGCAAATCGCTAGGACTAGCAGGGCGGCGATATCTGTGAAAATGGTGGCCCCGATGGTGACGGTGACGGCTTCGTTGGTGGCCACGCCCAACCTGGTGACGATCGGGTAACCTAAGAGGGTATGGGAAGCGATCAGGGATCCAATCAGGATGGAAGAGTTCAAACCGAAGCCGAACATCTGCCCCACTAGGGTGCCACAAATCAGGGGGAGTAGGAATGTGGCAATACCGAAGGTGAGGGAGCGATTTTTCTTTTTGCGGAACTCCTCCAGGTCTATTTCCATGCCTGCGACGAACATCAGATAAATGTAATTGCTCAAGATCTTGGTGGTGAAGGAATATGGGTACTGCCGGTACTGCATAGTTACTCGGGCCATCGGACTGGAGTGAACAGCCCTTGTACTGCCTCGGAATGCCTAACAGGACAAGAGCAATTTTTGAGGAGCGAAAACTTCTCAAATGCTTACGGGGTGGGGGTTTTGACCTCGAAGTGGTGAGTCGGCAGCCGAGCGCCCGAATATGCAGTTGAGATGCGCGACAGCTGATTTTTTTCAAAATCCCGCGCCCAGGGTTGACAAATTCGATAAATAAGTAGTAAGTTGGAAGACATGACTAAGAATTGGCTTGCTGACCTCGACCAAGACACAGAGAATCTCGACCCAAAAAGTCGGGAAGTTTTGCAGCGGTTACTCAATTACCTAGAAGACCTATACAGCCAAAACCTTGAATTGAAAGCTGACAATCAACGATTGAGAGATGAAATAGCCGCGCTCAAAGGGCACAAGGGAAAACCTGACATCAAACCTCAAGCCAAAGCTGATACTTCTAAAGCTGATACTTCTGCGGAGGCCAAACCAGAGCAGCCCAATAGTCGAGAGCGAAAAAAGAAAAAACCGAAAACCCCCCCCAGGAACGTCGCCAACTTATTCATATTGACAGAGAAGAGGTTATCAAACTGGCTCGGAGTAACTTGCCGTCAGATATCACCCATAGAGGCTACCGAGAAGTAACAATTCAAAATATTATATTTAAAACAGACACGGTTATTTATCGACTAGAAAGACTCTATTCACCTAGTACGGAGAAATTTTACGAAGCCCAGTTGCCGCAAGGATTAAAAGGCAAATCTTACGGGAGTGAACTCGAAGCATTTGTTCTCACTTTGTATTATCAGTTACGAGTGCCAGAAGAAAAGATTCTTAAATTGTTGCCGTCTCAGGGAATAGTAATCTCGGCGGGAAAAATATCTAACTTAATAACTCGGCAATATTTAAGAGAATTTACTGAAGAACGAAATGCTATTTTAGAAGCGGGACTGGGCAGTACCAGTTATCACCAAATTGATGATACGGGGATGCGGGTTAATGGGAAAAATTGCTATGTATTCACACTCTGCAATCCTTACTATAGCAGTTTTTTTACCAGAGAGCGCAAAAACTCTGAAACAGTTCTCCAAATGTTAAACGAATTGCAGTTGGATCCAACTGAATTAGCAGTTGTTCAATCAGATGATTTAGTTGACAGTATTTTGCCTGACAAGAAGAAAAAGCAGCTCGGGGACTACATAGATATTTTGGTGGCTGATGACGCGGGACAATTTCACAACCAGACGAACCATCGTAGTTTATGCTGGATTCATGAAGGACGACACTACGAAAAGCTGACTCCTCTGGTTCCCTCTCATCAAAAAAGCCTGGCACAATTTCTCTCTTATTTTTGGATTTACTATTATCAACTCAAAGCCTATCAACAGCAAAGCACAGAAGAGCAGCGACAACAAAAACTGTTGCTTGAAACCGAATTTGACAAATTGTTTTCCCGTCAAACCGGATACAGTGCTTTAGATCATAGAATTGATTTAACAAAACAGAAGAAGCCTTATTTACTATTAGTTCTAGATTTTCCTGAAGTTCCTCTTGACAATAATGAGGCAGAGCGGACAGTCCGGGAGTATGTGATTAAGCGCAAAATCTCCAATGGAACCCGCACTCTACAGGGGACTCAGGCGTGGGAAGTGTTTTTGGCTCTGGTTGACACCTGCCGCAAAAACGGAGTGAATTTTTATTCGTACATTAAGGATCGAATTTCCAAATCTTTCAAGATGCCAGCGTTGTCCACGCTAATTCAACAGATGCAGCCGCCAAAACCAACATAAACATAAACCATTGACTCCAAGTCTCGCTTGTGTAGTTTCCACCTAAGCACCAAGGGTGTTACAGCTCCTTGTTATAAAGGACAGACTCATTAAGTGCGACATCAGCTCCTGTTTAAAAAGCTGCAGGAGCTACTCTCGTGTGGAAATCACTCCCCACCAACATATTGAGCAACTTCAGATAAATCTTGCCTGCGTCCGATAGCAGCTTCATCATCTCTGATTTGGGTTCGAGAAACCCCAGGCCATCGGGACCGAGGACCACCCCTGCTACTAGCAGTCCCACTAATCCGGGCAGTCGCAGCTTCTCGAAGATCGGAGGTATGGTCAAGGTGACCAACAGCAGGATGGTAAAGGCAACGATCGGGGTATCTGGGAGTAATGCTAATATCTGTTCCATCAGCTCGGGCTATTTTGGCTACTGTTAAGCTTCAGCTTAACGTCTTTAACTGACGCTTGCTGTGCTGAGGAGCTCAAATTATCAAACAATTCTTAAATTGAACCTATAAGTAATTCTGGTCGGGGATCCTGAAATCCCTACCTGGTGCTTTCTCTTATATAACTCGTTATCCGCTTAATGGCGATCGATCGGGGCATTTTTCAGTTAAAATCTGGGCCCGATCGACTGCTTTAATTTTCAGTCTCCCTTAACCAATTTTCCAATTGCAGATTGGGAATATTGATAAAGTGGCGAGTGTTGTTAGTTACCAATATGTCACCACGCGATCGGGCTACAGCAGCAATCAGCGCGTCTAAGTCTCCAGTTGGTCTACCGATTCGTTTTAAATCATCTTGAATTTTGCCAAATTCTTCTGCTGCATTTTCGTCAAAGGCAACAATTTCTAGTGAGCTAATAAATACATTCAGAGTGGTCATGTTTCGCTCAAACCGGCTAGAACAGTAGACCCCTTTATAAAGTTCCGCCAGAACAATTGTCGAAATATAGCAGTGGCTTGATTTGAAGTCAAATTCAGCCACTGCTATTTCGTTCATGACCGCAATGCAAATGTTGGTGTCTAGCAAATACACGTTATTCTCGCCTCAACTAAGAAAATTGTCCATACAGTCTTTCCCACTCGGCATTTTTTTCTCTTTCTAGTTTTTCCAGAGTGGCGATTAAATCCTCTTTCTCTTCCCAAGGAATTGCCAAAAATTCTTTCATCTTTTTCAGCCTTTCCTCTGGGGTCATCAGCTCACACTCCTGAATCTCAAGGAATATTTTTTGACCATCAGGAATGTTAAGTTCTTCTTTCAGTTCGATGGTTTTACCTCGCTTGATGCCTTGAATTTGCATGTTTTTCCTCCCAGTTTCACTTATTCGATCTCGCCTCATCTCTATGATAGCACTAGAAGTTCGGGTTGTCAACCTGCCATTTCTCCTATGATAACATAGTTGAGTTGTGCTAGTCGTCGTGACCTAGCTGTTCAATCAGCGCATCTAAGTCCCCAGTCCGTCGTGAGTTTTAACTCAATTTGGGAGCCTGCTTCTGAGCATGGCGCTCTCTGTCTAGCTGATTTAATGTTGCAACAAGCTCTTTTCTCCCTTTGCGAGGATTTTCCAAAAAATATTTCATTTTTTGCAGCATCTCTTCGTCACTCATTTGCTTTACTTCCTTAACTTCTATTAGTATTTCTTGACCATCAGGAATCTTCAGTTCCTCCTTGAGTTCAATGGTTTGCCCGCGCTTTATGCCTTTGATTCTCATCATATCCTCCCAGTTTCACTTATTCGATCTCGCCTCATCTCTATGATAGCACTAGAAGTTCGGGTTGTCAACCTGCCATTTCTCTCGTTCCCAGGGAACGAGAGAAAACAGGTTTTGACCATACCCTCACGTTCCGTTGAGGCTCTGCCTCCTGGCCTCAACGGCGGAGTTCATATCCCTATTCACCAGTCACCATTGGTTTCGTTTCCCCCTGACATATCCAGGCACCCCAATAAAAAGGATGCTCTAGTAGTCGATCTTCATCATCCCACGGTAACCTGGCATCGGACTTCAGTTCGGCTACTCCCATCTGTTCCTTCAATATTTCTAATCCTAACTCGGACTGTCGCAATTCTCCTACGGTTATCCTGCGAATATAATTCTGTGCTGACTGCAATGCTTCCCCACGTCCTTTACCATTTTTTAGGTCGGCAAACATCCGCTCCATTAATAGCGCTGTTACTCGATCTGGCACGCTCCATAAACTCATTATCAGGGTTTGAGTACCTGCAACGGCAAAGGCGCGACGCAACCCAAATACTCCTTCTCCCAGTTGGATGTCCCCCATGCCTGTCTGACAGGCGGAAAGCACTGTCAGTTCGTTCGCCCACAAGTCCAGTCCCGCTACTTCTTGCGCGAACAGAAACCCTTTTCCTGCTTCTTTGGGCAGCTTCCCTCCCGATAGCCACGTGTTCGCTCCCGCTAAGGCAAGTCCCGATCGGAGCATCGGGTTTTCCACGTAGGTAGATAAGCGATTATCTCGCGGTTGGGCAGCAAGCGCTGCTGCTATTTCCGGTATTTGTGCTGCCAAGTCTCGCAACTTATTGGCGACATCTTGATTTCCATCCTCCTCGAATAAAGCGGCTAGCCCTTCCATGAACTCTACCAACTCATCATCTAGCAGTAATGGGTTGTCTTGCAATATCTTTAGTTCCTGTCCATTTTCTTGGTGGGGGTGGACGGAGCCAGATCGATTAACTGCTGCCAAAGTTCCAGAGTCGAGGGGGGAGAGGGGAGAGGTTGCAGAGTTTTCACCCATTCAGGAAAGACAGTTTCCCGCAACCACTGCTTGGCGATTTTCCACCTGCCTATAGTAGCGCCGTTAAAGTCGCATCCTTCAGTTTCCAGCTTCTTGCAAATCGCCTTGAGGCGATCGCGCACCTGAGTAGCAGCATGTTTGAGCTTGTCTTCTTCATTTTTGACTTCCTGCAAATTCTCTTCATCTTTGACTTTCTCTTCATCTTTGACTTTCAGCAAATTCCATGCAAGAACCTCAGCTAGATTTTTATTAATTAAATCGGCATTGGCTTCGGAGAAACGTTCCAAGAATACTAGCCTTGTCTTATCGCTAAACTTATAGCGGGTAGCCATTGCTTCCAGGAAGTCCTTCTCAACTTCTTCATATCTTAGGTAACTCATAGTTTCATCCTCTCATCGAGTGCTGTCCCTATTCTAGTCTAGATCAGTAATTTTGGGAATGGTAACCCCTATCTAGCTAGCAAAATCTACTTTATTCTTTGTAAATATACTTGCCGCTGCCTCAACTTCTTCATATCTTGGGTGACTCATAGTTTCATCCTCTCATCGAGTGCTGTCCCTATTCTAGGTCGGGAAATTTGGGAATGCTAACCCCGATCTAGACCGTGCCCCTAAACGGGGCACGGAAACACTGAAGTGTTTACTACGAACGGTTTACTACGAACCGCCAGACCGTGCCCCTAAACGGGGCACGGAAACACTGAAGTGTTTACTACGAACAGTTTACTACGAACCGCCAGACCGTGCCCCTAAACGGGGCACGGAAACACTGAAGTGTTCCGCTGGTGCTGGTGGGCGGTGCCCACCTTACTAATGCTTTAGCAGCTGTCTGCACCTGTTCGTGGAGGGCGATCGCCAGACTGATTGAATATAGCACGAGGTCTGTAACGGGAAACGATCGCCTCCCGTCGTTATCGAAGGACTGACGCCGGCGGAAGATAGTAGTGGCCAGCAGAACAACTAACCGTTCTTCGGAATATGAATGGCGATCGCCATTACCCAAGTCAGAGGGCGATCGCTCTCCATTCTAACTTGGTAGCCATAACTTTGGGAGGATAACGTAGCCCATCAACCAGGTTTTTTGGGAAAAAAATGGATATTCCCAATTTATATGCTACCTGCTATACTAGAGTAATAAAGATTAATCGAGCGATTGCATGCTACAATGAAATCAACAAAACAGCTAACAGCAATTATTGAACGAGAGGGTTCTAGATATGTATCCTTATGCCCAGAATTAGACATCGCCAGTCAAGGAGATACGGCTGACGAAGCCAGGTGAAATTTTTGTAAAGCAAGTAGAGGTAAAAGTTGAGTAAATTAGTTATCGGCAAAGGAAGTTTGTCGAAAACCGAGAAGTATTGGCACCGGTATGACTCATCCGGCGATGGAAAAGGCGATCGGCCTGTTGTCCTGGAGTAGGGTCACCACCTGCAAGTACCTCAAGATAACAATAATAGTCAACCTAGCTAGTCATTCCCCTTGACAGGGGTGACATTCTAGTTTATATTGGAGTAAAGGGACAAGAGAGGTGAAGATGCCAACTCTGACAGATATCGGTACGTTAATTATCTCTACTCCAGAAACCTGCGGCGATCGCCCTCGCATTGCTGGAACGAGGATTACCGTGCAACGAATTGTTGTTTGGTACAAAATGGGGATGAGTGCAGATTCTATAGTTGCAGAAATTCCCCACTTGACATTAGCACAGGTGCATGCTGCCTTGGCTTACTATTATGCTAATACTCAACAGATAGAGTCAGATATAGCAGCAGAAGCAGCCTTGTATGAACGTTTAGCAGCCCAACAGAGAGCAGAGATTTAATAGTGAGTCAAATTAGTTTATACTTAGATGAGGATATCCTAAATCGTTCATTAGTCAAAGCGCTGCGAGATGCGGGTTTAGATGTAATGACCACCGCAGAAGCTGACAATCTTAGTAGTCCAGATGAACAACAGTTAATCTGGGCGACGCAACAAGGGCGCGTTATCTATACTTATAACGTGGGAGATTTTTGCCGTTTGCATAAAATCTATATAGAACAGGGAATATCCCATTCAGGAATTGTTATTGGCAGACAAAACTACTCGATCGGAGAACAGTTGCGGGGCTTCTTGCAGTTGATGTCTATCAAAACAGCAGCAGAAATGATCGACCGACAGGAGTTTTTGGGAAATTATATTATCAATGAGTAAAAACATATATACAAATTAGATAGGTAGCCATATTTATTTTGTCCTGGAAAAAATGGGATGCTGACAGTCGGCAGTGGGTGACGGCGCATAAAATAAGATATCGTCTAGAGTTGAGATAATTGTGCGCCGTCACCCACCCTACTATAAAGTCACGGAACCCTGCTCGATCTTATCTAGCAACTCCTCGGCAATGCGATACCATTGCGATCGCAGGACAGCATCTTCATGCTTTTCTGTCAGGGGACGATCCTTTGTTACTGGGTATTGGGCATAGAATAACTCATCGACTTTCTGATAAAAAGCTGCTTCGTCAATGTTCAGTTCTTGGATGCGTTGATAAATTTGCTTCTGCCGATCGATCTCCGATCGCCCCAGCAAGGTGGGAGGTTCCCATATACGCGATCGTACAAAAGTAAAAGCACCAACTCCACTTAGTAAAGATATGCCCAGGACGATGGCCACCACCTTGGAAAGATTCATTCCTCTGCGGTTGTTACTGCCAGACATTTGAGTATAGAGGTTAGTGAGGCGAGTCCTGAGGTGACCGACAACTCTCGTACTCATTTGGGAGATGATGTTATTACCCCTAGGGGAGTTAGGGGTGTTGGATTTTTCCATCGCCCGACGCACTGCTGCCGCTGATGGGTAGCGATCGCGCGATCGTTGAGCCAGCATTTTCTTTAACATTTTTTTCAGGTTGGGGCCAATATTTACCTGTCGTTCCCAGTCTTGCAAATGCTGGGGTTCGTTCCCCGTTAGCAGCACCAAAATCGTCATCCCCAAAGCATACAAGTCGCTGCTAGGAGAAACCTTCCCCTCATGCATCTGTTCTGAGGGGCCGAAACCCGGTTTCCCCACCCGAGTCCCGGGTTGTCCGCCGGACTCGTATAGGGCGGTTGCTGCTATCTGCTTGACGCTAGACTCAAAACTATCCTTGTTGCTATAATCAGTATAGGATCACGAGGAGGTTGTGGACTGGCACCTGCTTCTGGAGTATTCTGCGATCTAGCACTAGGCTTAGGAGTCTTCTCTTGAGCTTGTTGCCATTCTGACAAAGAAGGAACAGAAATCCGTGACTGACCATACTAACCAAGAATCTCAGCCAACGCCGCCTGCTAGTGGCAGTATTGATGAATCAGAAAGGGAATTTTCACAACCAGAAAAAGCGATCGCCCAATTGCTTGCAATAGAGGGCAAGACAGTCAAGGCTTTGTCAGAAAAACCAGATGAAGGCAGAAATGCCGATGCTGAGGTAGATGGAGTGAGCACTGAATTCAAGAGTCTTGTTCTAGGCGCTACAAACCCCACTGTCAAAAATGCGATCAATAACTCGATTAGACGAGGAGGACAAGCGAGAGATATAATTATAGATTCCAGGGGTTCTGGGTTAACAGAGACAGAGGCAAGGACTGGCTTACAACGCGCAAAAAACATCACGCGGGGAAAAATCGATAGCATCCGCATTATCGGCGATCGCTATGACATCACCGCTACTGACTTTCTCTAGGAGGTTGTTTTCATGTCTAGGACAGTAGATATTTTTGTAGACTCACAAGTGGGGATTAAAACCTTGGTAGAGGAAATCGAATCTCTATTATCTATCAAGTTGCAACTCATCTCTTACAAGGATGAAACCTGGTATGAATATCGGAATTATCGCATTATTATGACTCTGGGAGAACATGAATTTGAAAATGACAGAGACATGAATTTTGCAGAATACCGATATCATATATCAGTGAGATCAGTTAAGATCGAGACGGAAACAAACCGACAACATTGGCGTGATGAATTTGCGCGTCTTGTCTTCCAAAAATTGAAAGCTTCTCAGAAGTATCCCCTAATGCTAGTCTCAGACCTTCAGGTGAAGTTAGAAGAGTTTTGTCCAGTATTGTCAATTGTGAATTGACAATTGTTAAGCGGACATCCCGATCTCCCCCCGTTCACGAATCATCATGTTCATCAGTTTCTGACTTCACTACTCTCCTCTTCTTCAGAGGATGCTTCATCATTTTCCTCTGGTTTCCATTCTGACAGGGGTCGATCGACCGCATATTCAAAATCTGCTGGCACCAACACCACCTTTAGTTTTTCTTCAACATTTGACTCATCGGATCCTACTTCCTCTGGGCCTGAATTATCTATATTGATGTTTACGTCAACTAACCCATACAACTGACTATTAGTAAAGTCCTTATTCCCCAATCTTAGCTGATGGGTTTTGCCATTGTCAATAGTAATTTCTACCGTTGCCATCGGTTCGTCCAGTCCGTATTCTGACAACTGCGCCGCTGATACCGTAAAGGCCCGATCGCTTTTAGCATTGACCAGCTTACTCAACAAGAATACCACAGCGGCCTCGCTGGCGGGGGCGGACTCGGGCGATCGCATCATCCACTTAGACGAACCCGTTTCTGCTTGACGTTCAAATAGCAATGTCCGATCTTTAATCTGCACCTGCACGGACTGCACCTGCTTCTCTTCAAAATCAAACAGTTGCTGTTGCTTTTGCCGGACAACTTCTTCTCGTTCGGGTCTGTTAAACTCAAAGTAGTAAACAAATCCCCCTAACCCCAAGGCCAGCAATACCCAAATTATCGTTGTTCTCTGTATTTTCATGCGAATTGCTAATTATCCCCATTATCGACGGAGTAACCAGAGAGTACCAGCGGTCAAGAAGCCCAACAAGGGCACGATCGCCACGGATGTCAAGAATAAGATTATAGCTTGATTGTCGGTCAGGATGATGCGTCGGTTAGTAAATTCCTTGGGGCGAATAGAAAAAGTTTCTGCATCGCTGTCCGCTAACCAACCGATCGCATTCAGGAAAACATCTCCGTTCAACTGCTGCCCAAAATAGCCATCGATGGCAAATTCCGAATCTCCGATCGCAACCATCCGCGCAATGGGAATAGGCGGTTCCTTTTCTGCGGAAGCATCAGTTTCTGGACTGGCGGTAACATCCTCGGAAGTATCAGTTTCTGGTTCTGTTACCTCTGGGTTATTGAGACTGCGAGTTAAGGCGACTCCTAATATTAGCGGACCTTGGCGATCGCTTTTGGGGTCGAACTCCAACTCCTGAGACTTAGTATCACTTTCGGCCCAAACTCCCTCTTCTACGGTCAGCAGTAAAGGGGTTTCCTGCACGCCGGGCACCTTAGTTATTTCTATGGATCTCGCCAGGGGGTAAAAAGAGAAACCATTTCCCAAGTTTTCTGTGATGGGATGGTCCCCATAGTCAGCGATGGCGATCATAGTTGGCAACCGTCTGTTGATGTCAACCGCCACCCTATCGTCCAACTTCACCCCCCACTTTCTCAAGAGAGAGTCGAGTCCGGGATTTTGAAAGGGGTCGATCGCCAGCAGCAGACTGCCGCCGCCATCCAGATAATCCTCTAACGCTGCCACTTCCTCGGGTAAAAGTTCTCGTTCCGGTCCCGCGATCGCGACTACATCAGCATCTTCGGGAACAGCTTTTCGCTGTGCTAAGTTGAGGGGTTGAGAGATAAAATTTTTCTGTTTCAAGCTTCTGACCGCTTGAGATAGGCCGCCCCGCCCCTCCAAAGGCCGTTCTCCGTGACCTTGCAGGAAGTAGACCAATGTCGTGCAATCGCTTTTTATCAGTACAATACTATTAGTCAACTGGCTTTCAGAAAGAGGTTTGCGGGTCACATTGCCGACGAACTCCCGCCGTTGAGAATTTGGCGACAATAATTCCAGGTAAACATCTCCCACCTCGGTTACCCCAAACTCCGAGGCCAGTCCCGGTCTAGAATAGGGGTCAACATACTCAAAGTTAAAGCGATCGCCTCCCAGGTTCTGGTAATTTTTGAGTAATTCTTCATCTTGAGGATTTGCTTGGGGGCTGAAGATCCACAGTTTAACAGGTTTGGACAAATTATGCAATAGCTGTTTAGTCTCAAGGGCCACTGTAAAGCGCTGGTCTTCTGTTAAATCTATTTCTACCTGATAGCGGACAGCCAATAAATTAATCATGGCCACAATCAGCAGGACAGCTATAGTAGAGATTATAGCATTCGCGCCTGCAGAGGTCGATCGACTGTTCCAGAAACTTTCTGCGGAGGCAATTTTCAATAATAGCCAGAACCCGAGGACTGCCATACCAGCTATGAGTAAACCTAGGGGAAGAGGGCCCCAGGCAGCGGGAGATAAACTGCCTGTTTCGAGAACGCCAGCGGCGATCCCGGCCACAATCAGAACTGGGGCCAACCAAAATATATATTTCAGATAGTTCCAAATCTTCTTCATCTTATAAATAATCTAGGTTCTGTTTTCCGTTCGTAGTAAACACTTTAGTGTTTCCCTGGGTTCGTAGTAAACACTTTAGTGTTTTCCTGGTTTTGACACGGCGGTAGTTACATTTTTCATTTTTACCGATCATTTGTTGATGCCGTGCCCCTACACGACTGCGCGATCGCACTTTCGGGCTATCGCACTAAAATATCAAATGGTAAAACTTGGTACAATAATGGGATTAAGATGGGTTTAATCTCGAACTTGGATCGATAACTTTAATCTGAGAACACCAAGAGAAATCATCGACATTAAAAGTGTATATGTTAGTTACTCCGTGAGCCAGCATAATGGCAATATGCTGCAGATCGAAAACTCCACCATCCTTAATAGGTCGTTGTTCGAGTAAAGTTATCCAAAGTTCAAAAAGGTCTTCTGGAGTTGGTAACAAATGCACGTGGGACATTCTACAGATGCGCTTGACTCGTACTATAGCAGCTTTTGGCTCTAACGGTTTTGCCAATATCGCATAATTCGTAATGTAGGAGTAAAACTCAGCTAACACTTGAGATGATACACACAAAATTTCTTTTTCGCTCGGTCTAAATATTTCTAAAGCTGCTCTATGTTGAGGAGCTTTTAGATTGGCAATATAAGCCAGAGCATTAGTGTCGAGATAAATCCGTTTAGGTTCTCTTGCCATAAAGCATACTGCGATTATAAGGTTGCAAGATTTCGCTCTCAAAAAACAGCGTACTTATATCGAAATCTTCTGCATCTGTTTCCACAGGTATTTCGGAAGATGGCGCTTTTTTGGCTCAAGCTGCTGTCAAGTGTATTTTTCGCTTTGAATGCTTCGATTATCGCATTTATTTGCGCGATCTGTTCCTGTTTTAGTCCTGTAACATCAATATTTGGCGTCATGGCAAATCCTTACCTTATACAGTACCCGTAGCGGCAAGGTGGGCGGTGCCCACCCTACATTTCATGTCACTTTGTATTATAAACCAAACATTCCCTGCAAGTCAAATCCTTGTGCTCCACTGGCACCAGGCAGGTCGAAGGCACCCAGGAAGGCTTCTATTTCAGGGGCCGTGTCCCGAATAGCATCGGGGGCGACTGCGCCTGCAAGTTAAGTTTTGTGTATCGATACCGATATGCAAGCAATGCATTGGGCGATCGCCCTCACCGTCACCGACCCCAGGCGATCGCGTCTGGGCACCGGTAGCCGGGGCACGGCGGCAGTTACATTTTTCATTTTTCCCGATAATCTGCTGATGCCGTACACCTACATTTTCGACTGCGATCGCATTTTCCCTGGCGGCCATTACTAGTCCATCCTTGCTCTGGTACAGTGATAACTGTATGCTCCACTAACTCTCGTTTTAATCTTTTAGGTAGGCACTCGTCAAGCAACAGCTTCATAGTTTTGGAGAATCGATTTCATTGCTAAATTAAGAACAGCTATCGCCCGATCGCGACTGACGGTAGGAAAGTCATCAAGAAATTCATCAAGACTTTCTCCCGCTGCCAGATAGTCGATCAGCGTTTGCGCTGGCACTCTGGTGCCTGCAAATACCGGTGTCCCCGACATGATGTCAGGAGAATTTTCTATTAATTTATTTTTCATCTTCATTGCTAATGGTAATTCTCCAGGACTTATGATAACAGAGTAACACGGAAGCTGTGAGTTGTGCAAGTTAAGTTTTGTTTATCGATACCGATCTGCAAGCAAGGCATTAGCGATCTCCATCACCGTCACCGACCCCAGGCGATCGCGTCTGGGCACCGGCAGCCGGGGCACGGCGGTAGTTACATTTTGCATTTTTCCGATCATTTGTTGATGCCGTACACCTACATTTTCGACTGCGATCGCATTTTCCCCGGCGGGCGATCGCCATCACCGATCCCAGGCGATCGCATCTTTGACTGCTGATGCCGGGGCCCGGCGGCAATTACCGGAATGCATTTTTCCCGACGATCGCCTCAGAGTCTCGCGTTACAAAGAGTGGGTGTTGGGTTGAGGTACGAAACCCAACCGGAGGGCTTTCTTACTTTCTTTACAAGGTTTTCAGTCGGTTTTAACCGACTTTAGCTATTAGCCTCTGGTTTGAACCAGAGGCGGGCCATGAGACTCATCGAGAATGGTGCAATATCGAAAATGATGGCATGGTAACTATGGTAACTATGAACGTTGGAAGCGCAAAGCTTCAATTGATTGGGCGGTGAGGAATATGCCGACAAAGATGTAACTAGCAAACGCAATGATACTACTGCTATCTAGCATTCCTTTCACCAGATTAGAATAATTTTTCAGCAAGGATAAATGTCCCAAAGCCTCTCCCACGTTACCGCCTACCCCCTCCGCGATCGAGTCTATGACCCAGAGGAACAAAATGAGCCCGAAGGTGAATACCGCTGCCAGCAAGGTACTATCCGTGAGAGAAGAAATGAACATTCCCAGAGACAACACGCTGCCAGCTAGCAAGATTACTCCCAGATGTCCAACCAAGGGCACTCCTAGTTGGACTGGGGTATCCGCTGCACTCATGGCATAGATTTCATATAATAGCAGAGGCAGCACCATCGTGATAAAAAAGGTGATCGAACCTAATAATTTCCCCGTTGCTACCGCCCAGTTAGTAATGGGCGAAGTGGCTAACAGTTCTAAAGTGCCCCGCTTGCGTTCTTCTGCGTACAGTCCCATGGACAGCATCGGCATGATGAATAATACCAGATTTCCCATCACCCCTAAGAAAAATTGCTGGAACTGGTACGGGACATCGATCGGGATAGCATTTCCCATCTGGTCGTTAAAAGCAGCTTGGGCAATAATTCCCGTCGGTCCCAGCAAAACTGCCGCAAAGAAGAAACCTGCTAATAACCAGAATACACCTGCGATCGCGTAGGCCAAGGGGGAGGCAAAATAGCCCTGTAACTCCTTACGATAGATTGCCACAACGTTACTGAAGATCGCAAACATCAAACTGCAACTCCTAGATCTGCATCCTCTACTGTAGTCAATTCTAAGAATACCCGTTCCAAATTCACCCGGTTGCGCCGCATCTCGTAGATACCGACTCCAGCTTGCACCAAAGCAGCAGCTATATCCCGACCCGGTTCAGCTCCCGATTCTGATATTACCTGAATTAAGTAACGATTTGCCCCGACATTTTCGGCAGGCACGGATAATACCCGACCTACTCCTGGCACGACTTCCAATAGCTGCTTGACCGCAGTCACATCTTTATCCAGTTCCAGTTCGTACTCCGAGCCACCGGCTAACTGCGCCATCAAATTTTCCGGCGAGTCAGCGGCCACCACCCGCCCGCCATTGATAATGGTCACCCGGCTGCAAGTCATGCTCACTTCGGGCAAGATATGGGTAGAGAGGATAATGGTACGATCTCCCGCCAGACTTTTAATTAAATTCCGCACCTCGATGATTTGCCGAGGGTCCAGACCCACCGTCGGTTCGTCCAGAATAATCACGGGCGGGTCGTGAACGATCGCCTGAGCAATTCCCACCCGCTGCCGGTAACCTTTAGAAAGCTTGCGAATCAGCAGTTTGCGCTTATCTGCGATCTGACAGCGTTCGAGGGAATGATTTACCCTGAGGCGGCGGTTTTTTCTGGGAACTCCTTTGATCCGGGCCACAAAATGCAGAAAACCCTCCACAGTCATTTCTGGATAGAGAGGCGGCACTTCGGGCAAATAACCAATCCAGCGACGCACTTCCAGAGATTGTTCGTGGACATCGTAGCCCGCCACCCGGGCCGTGCCCCCCGATGCGGGCAGATAACCTGCTAAGATCCGCATCGTCGTCGTTTTCCCCGCCCCATTCGGACCCAAGAAGCCCATAATTTCTCCCGGTTTCACCGAAAAGGTTACATCCTGAATGGCTGGGGTTGAGCCATAGACTTTACTGAGATGCTCGACTTCTATCATTCTACCCGCACAGCAGTTGTTGTCTTTCCCTCTGTCTTTGTACTATAGCACTCTATCATATGTCAAACTTACCGCTTCTGTCAAGCCTTTCACCCATCCGAGGACGGCTTGCTATATCTGCCCCTCATATGCTATCTTGATGATTGTTGCGACAGTGCCCCCCTCAGAGGTGACATAATGAGCCAAACCCTTGTACTTCATCTGAGCGATGAAGCCTATACCCTCATTCAACAGCAAGCAGAAGCAGCTAACCTTTCCCCCTCACAACTAGCAGTGACTTGGGTGTCACAACTTGCTGTGAGGCAAGTCGAACAACACCGCCTCAATTTAAATTTGGGGCGAAGTGAAGCCGAGAAACAGGCAGCCAGAGAACGCTTTGAAAGTCACTTTGGTGAGATTGATTTTGGTTATCCCACCGGGGCTGATAATGAAAGTATTGATGCCGATCTTGCCAGAGAGTACGCTGACAATCATTAGAAAAATGTATGCTTCTAGATACTTCTGGTTTACTGTGCTTGCAATACCAGTCTGAACCATCCCACGTACAAGCCTGTAACTTCTACAGTAATGCCTCTCTCAGGTTGGTTCACAATTACATTTTGGCTGAATACGTGCCTTTAGCACATGCACGTCGTTTTCCCCGCTTGACTGCTGTTAGATTTGTTGTCGATATTGTGGAGAACCCAGATATTGAAACTGTATGGGTGGATGAGCCATTGCACCGGGAAGCAATTAATCTTCTGATGGCGCGACAAGACAAAAGCTATTCTTTATGCGATGCTGTTAGCTTTGTCCTGATACGTCAGCGCGGCATTACGGAAGCTCTGACAACCGATCGCCATTTCGAGCAAGAAGGTTTTCGTCGCTTGCTGCTACCCTAACGGCTAACCTAACTGGGTGGCGATCGCCAGTTTTGCTCCTTACTATATCCAATCCCATCTCACCTCTTTTTCCTCATTTTTCTCATAAATCCTTTGCTCGTTCTCAATCCTCCCCCCCCCGCTCAACCCCCAAGAAATAACAATATCTCCATACAGGTCATGACTCCAAGAATTTACGTCATCAACTCGAGCCGAACCACTACTCCACTCCAAGTAGTACATACTTTCATCCCTCCTAACCCCATCTCTACTCTCCATCTGGCGTTGCACATTTTGGGGATGATGCCTACGCATGCACATAACTTAAACTGGCTTGTAGTCTAGGTTTAAGACTTCTGCAACTATGCCCATCATCCCGTAATTGTGCAACGCCCTCCATCTTATGTTATGTTGGGAAATCCGAACTGATGTTAGGGAACTCACTCAGCTCTCTCCAACCTTCGCGCACTCCCCACATATCCCGATTATAGTGCCCATCAAAGAATAACGTCCAGCCCGAACCACCGCTATCAATCCAATCCTCAACAATTGCATCATAAATCCGCCAATTGGTTACAAAAGCAGTTCCACCACTCCACAATAACTCAAGACCATCACGACCTACCCAATATCCCCCCGTTTTGACCCGTTTCCTACTTAAACCAAATAAACCAGATTTCTTCCAAACCCACTTTTCTTCTATGTATCGCAAAGTCGTTCGGTTCACCCATAAATCTCCTTGCGCATTTAAAAAGCTGATTTTGTCTAATTGGTTCACCCATAAATCTCCTGGTGCGTTTAAATAGCCGCTGCTCTTGAATCCCTCTATCCGCACACCTTTCCCACTCAACACGTACTCGTCTCGTCCCCATCCGCCAACTAGAGTGTCCCCATCCGATGCGTATATTACGTCGTCCCCTTTTCCGCCGACTATGTAGTCGTACCCCGTACCACCATCCAAGGTGTCATCCCCATCTCCGCCATGCAAGGTGTCACTGCCTATATCTCCCTTGAGATAGTCGTTTCCACTTCCGCCCTCGAGTTCGTCCGATCCCGTACCACCGCTCAAAAGGTTTTACAGCACCTGAGTGGGTTCGGGATGTAGGCGTTGCACAATTACGGGATGATGGGCATAGTTGCAGAAGTCTTAAATCTAGACTACAAGCCAGTTTCAGTTATGTGCAAAAAAGGGCATCATCCCCAAAATGTGCAACGCCTATTTGTGAATGGACGCGCACTAGCGACCCTTGAGGCCTTGAGGGAATCGCACGGCGCTCTCCTGTACATAATCACTACCATTAAAACATAACTCAGGGGAATTTTTGCTCATAATCATTAAAAAATAATTAATTCTGACCTCTATGCTTGACAAGGGATAGTATATAGGTCTAGGATCTCTGTTAGCGTCTCTGTGGGGACGGGAATTAATGGAAACATCAGAAACATGATTTAGCAGACAGAGATTTTGTAAGTCGGTGAGACCCTTAGACCCGGGCGGGGAGACCCTTAGACCCGGGCGGGGAGACCCTTATAGTCAGCACCTAGGTCTAGGATCTCTGTTAGCGTCTCTGTGGGGACGGGAATTAATGGAAACATCAGTCAGATTAGAACCATCATACCTAAATAGTCAGCACCTAGGTCTAGGAGCTCTGTTAGCGTCCCTGTGGGGACGGGAATTAATGGAAACATCAGCACTACCATAGGTTTGTCAAATTGTTGAGGTTCCCTAACTCGAAGGGTCCTCAATGAATACGGGGAGACCCTCAGACCCGGGCGGGGAGACCCTCAGACCCGGGCGGGGAGACCCTCAGACCCGGGCGGGGAGACCCTTGTCAAGGGGTATGGCTAGCTGCGTTGCGTCAATCAACCTGATATGAGCTATAGTTGGCCTGATGTGAGCTTCAGAAGCAGTATATGACGCCAAGCGGACATACTGCCACAGAACGTTTGCGCATTCTGCATAGAATAATAATGGGACGTAAATTTTGGCAAGTTTGTCTGCTTGCAGCAGGTCTATTAATGCGATCGCCTTATCTGACCAAGGCTGATTTATATAGAGCTTGATAGCAACATTAGCATCCAAAACGCACTCGAAAACAGGAATATCAATCATCGTACCCTCTCATTTTCCTTAGCAATGTGACGCTATCAGGCACTGTATGGGAAGGCTTCCAATGCCGCTGATGTATTTCTGCCAGCAGTTGTGTTTGATGATTTCTTGCTTCCAGCAATCTCAGGGCTTCTGCTGTGGTCCGATCGCCGTTGGATACGCACGCTCATACTACTACAATCTCTGGTGGAATGCAAATTTCTATATTAGCTGCTATCTAGCCTAGTATTTGACGGACTGATAAAATTGATATAATGAGTAAAGTTACATCTAAAATAGAAAAGCATGGCCAGAATAGCCCCGGAGATTCAGGCGATAATTTGGGAATTGATGCAAAGATTGTTAGAGATTGTAGACGAAGCCAAGGCAGCAGAGTACAATTTATTGGAGCGTTTTGGAGAAACGGATAGGACGATCGGAGCAACTCACCGAGATTACAGCGCAAGCGACAGCGCGTTTTTCTCAACTATCTACTCTGCTGATTAGAGTTGCCGAATCTCAGCCGGTCGCTAATCAGGATCTGTTAAGATTGTTGGATGAGAGGATTGATACTATTGCTAACCGGATACCGGCCTTGGCACGGAGTATCGAAGAAATTAAAATTGATTGGAATTTACTATGAGCGAAATACAACAAATGCCTGACCCAGAAAAGGTGAAACAGACGATCGCTAAGGCCCATCGGGCTTGTCTGGAAATGGAGTTGGCAGGTTTGGAGTTGCAAGAGGTTATCGACCAGTTGGGACGAAATATTCGCGAACAGCGTTTGCAACGTTTGCGACGTTTAAGACAGGTATCCTAGAAGATGCTGCGATCGCATTTTTAAAGATGCGATCGCCCCCTTGTCGGATACGCGCGTGTCGGTTTTAACGCTCAGATATTACGCAATACGTACCACCCATTAACTAACAGAAGCTTCCTTGAACTTTCTCGCTTCTTCAGCTTCCATTCGGGCTAGGGTAGTCGCTACCTCTGCTAGATACATGGCAATGTTCGCTCTATTTTCGGGATTCTTTTCGTGCCAGAGGTTAGTGGCATAGATCATAGCCAAACTGCGGTATCTGCTAATAGATTCATTTTCCTGTGCGTGATTCATGGTTCTAAAGGTCCGTCATATCGAATGGTATATGTTGTACTATAACTCTGAGGAGTTGTCTTTCTGGTTCTAAGTATTGAAACCTCACATCTAGCAACTCGGAAGCCAAAAGGGTTACCTCTTGGCTAGCAGACGGTGGGTTTACTGATTCGTGGAAGGCTATGGCAGTATATTGACCAGGAGGCATATTGGGAAATTGAGCATCTGCAAATCGTAACCCAACTAGCTTGCGGTCAACAATGCTGCCATCCTGCTTGAGAATTGCTACGAATGCCATTCCGTCCACGGAGGTCATGGCATTGTCGTTTTGGTTGCGAATGGTAATGAATATGTCTGACATTATAGCGGTTTTTACCCTCGTAAGGTACATCCGGAACTTGGTCGGTGCCAGTGATGGCTGAATGCCCATCGCTATACTGTACCTTATCTCACGAACAAGAAACCGGGTTTCTGCGACAATCTTGGCAGCATAACCGAGATTTGGCAAAGAAACCCGGTTTCTGGCCCCAACTCCTCCGCCCCCCGATCGCACCCATCCCCCCCAGGCGATCGCATCGATTGCATCTGCCGTCGCGCCGGGGCACGGCGGTAATTACATACTCCATCTGAACCGATAATCTGTTGATGCCGTGCCCCTACATTTGGCGTTGCATATTTTGGGAATGATGCCATTTTTACACATAACTAAAATGGCTTATATTAAAAGTTTATAACTTTTAATATAAGCCCATCATCCCGTAATTTTGCAACCCCAAAAGTATAGCATGACTGCTTTACTCAATGCTAACGCCACGAAACTTCTGAGGACGCTGCCGACTAGCTAAAGGTGCTTCTGCTGCCGCCCGATCGCGAATTTGATGGTCTTGAAAATAAGTCTGCCACATACCCGGGGCATCCAAAGTCTCGCCGCCATGACGGGTAAGGCGTTGGCGGACCCGACATAAGACAGGAGTGTTAACGCAAGCACCGGAAATAATCACTTGCCCCTTAGTCAGGGAAGGTAATTCCTTAAGTAAATCCCGTCCCGCAGCTTCCACTCCATGCTTGAGACTTTCCTGATCGACAGGGTTAACTATGCGCATCAGGAACTGACTCATGCATTGAGAAAGGACATCAGAATCTAATTTACCAGGACGTTGAGTAATCAGACCAACCCCAAGCCAAATTTGCGACCTTCGCTGAGAATAGTCCGCAGGACAGCTTTACAACGGGAAGGGTCGTGGGCGGGGGCAAATCTATGTGCTTCTTCCAGGAGAATAAATACCGGAAAAGGCAGATAATTCTCTGATTCGGGGGTAATTTTTTCTTTCTGAGTATTCATCCGCGCTTGATACCCCTGACGCAAAATCGCCGCACAAATTACCTGCTGTTCTTCCTGAGAGATTTCATTCATTTGCAAGACCGTGATTTGTCCCGGTCGAAACAAGTCCTTGGGTGCCAGGTGTTCGTAGGCATGGAAATGGGACGATCGCTCCAACTTTTCCAACTTCCACTCCAATGCCGGTGCGGAAGAGCCCATTTTTTCATTACCCTCCTCATCAAATTGCCGATCGGCCTCATGGACAGCAGCAATCAAATCTTGGATGTCCCAGCGGTATTCGGATTTTTTGTGTAGATTCAGGATACCATAGGCTTTGTGCAGGATCGATTGCTGGCGATCGCTCATAGTGGGCAACAGAGTCAAAATATCATAATAATCCAGGGAAGACATGCGGATGCGCACGTCATCTGGCATCATAACTTTCACCCTCGGTGCATAACCATCGAACCCCACAAACCCTGGATGACCGCGCATTTCTTCCAGAGTACCGTACTCCCCGTGAGGGTCAAAAATCAGCACCGCCGCCCGGTTGCGCGGGGACATTAATTCCTCCATCAATACCCCCGCCGTGTAAGATTTCCCAGAACCCGTACCTGCTAGAATTGCCAGATGGGTACTGACCAATTCCTTCACATCCAGCACCACGGGGACCGCATCTCCTTCTCGTAGCAATACCGAACCAATATGAGCGCTACCGATCGCGCCCAAGCTTTTCCGGTTGAGAACTTGCCGCAGATTTTCATCACTAGCAAGAGTTACTTTTGCACCCGGATCCGGCGTTTGTCGCGGGTTGACAAAGCCCAAAGCTTCGTGAAAATAGCCAATCACATCAACCGTAACTTCATAAAGTTCCGGGTTCTCGTGGGTGAAACCTACTAGAGATGCGATCGCCTCTGGACTAATTTGCGGGTCGGCAAAAATCCGGTCTGGCAGGTCGTCTATCAGACGCAATGCCGATATTTTACCCATAATTTGCCGTTCCTGCTGTAATATCAACACCGAGTAATACACGAACTCGCCAATTTTCACTTGACGATTATTCGTAGTGATGAAAACATATTGATTGCCATTCTCCCCAGGTCCTTTTACTGTCCCAATCACTTTTGTCATTTCTATTCTTTTTTTTTATTTTTTACCAACTCGAGTAGATATTGAAAATGTTAACAGAAAACTGCTGCAATGGAACTGGCGAGGGTCTATCATAATCCCATTTTATTAAATATCTTCCCGACTTGACTCAGCACAGGGTTCCGGAAAAATCGGTCAAATGCCAAGATTGGAGGATCTGCCTCCAGATAATCATTCCCAGGGTAACGAAAATACAAGTAACTCGGGCTACTTATGAGATTTTGCAGGATAAGTTTTTGTTTGTCGGACGAGGGGCGATCGCGGTGGGTATCGAATAAATATTTCACGGGTTGTTTTCACTACTGGGAGTATAACGACTGGCATATATTTCCGCAATTATCTCTTCGGGAGTGCGCGTGTCTTCCCAACTTCCAAAAGTTGATAACAATGCTGATGGTGGCTCTTCTGTAGCGCTTCCGCTTTCCCAGTTGCTTCTTTCCTCTCGGATAGTTTTCTTGACGATTTCGACAATTATTGCTTCTAACTCAGCTACTGTCAGATTACTAATGGACTGATTAGAATTTGACTCGATGCTATCTATTCCTGTAGTCATAATACCTGCGGTAATTTGTAGTGCACGTGCAGATTATCGGTTCGGGAGGTGGACATAGCCCCATACCCCCTATCTCTAGTATAGTCGGGTAAGCAAGTTTTGGGCCCAGATAATGGTCTCCGACTCCGGTCCCCGCCTGTAACCATAGTATAGCACCCACCGAACCATTCACCAGGGCGATCGCGGTGGGCCCGAAATGACTACCTATTGGCTGACAGGCAGAAAAAACTTGTAGTCAGACTACGCTGTTATACCGCCTTCAAACCCCCAGGCGGGAGCCAGGTTTCGAGGCGCCAAGTCGGTTTTAACCGACTAATAAATAATGTTCCAAGTAATTGTAGCATTTTCCCCAAGATGGTATAATGGCTAATTGCTCTTATCCTGATTAATTAACTCTTAGGTTTGTAGTAAGGACTTTAGTCCTTGCGATCGCCCTTTATTCTCCTACTTGCTGTAATATTTCAGCGTAGAGTTCTGTATTCACTCGAAACCCGACTTGTGCGATCAAATCATCCATTAAAAGTTTTACGACTGGAATTAATCCTCTACGTTTAGCCGCCATCAGAATCCCCAAAACTCCAGTTAACTTGAGACCAGAACTACGGGCGACTTTTCGACCTAGTTTCTCGTCTATCAACAGCAAGTCTGCATTCAATTCGATCGCCAGCGCTATGGCTTCATTTTCCCCAGCATTTAGTCTCTTTGGGAAACTGCCGATCGGGCTGTAATCTGTCACCCGTTGAGTTTTAATCCAGGAGAGAGTTTGCACTGCTGCTGCACCAACATCTGTTTTCCCCGCATTCGCAATTTCGTCATAAACCGCTGTGGGAATGATAATTTGATTGTACAACTGTTGCAGCAGATTTAATTGCCCGATCGCAGCCATACTGATTATTGGTGAAGTGTTACTGACTACAATCATTACCAACCCATTTCTTCAATAGTTTTGAGGTCTTCTCTAAACTCCGCTACTCCGTAATGGATGGGAATTTGACGGCTACCTAGCAAGCGCAGGAATTGCAGTTGATTCATTTGGGCAATGTGACTGGCTTTGCCGAGGCTAATTCTTTCCTGGCGGAATAGCATAATTGCAATTTCTCGCAGAAATTCTTTCTCTGACATCCCGGCGGCTTCTATAATTTCATCAGAAATAGTTACGCTCATGCTTCTAGCTCCTGTATCTCTCTTGATTGTAGCAGGTAGTACGACTGGCATATTTCCGCAATTATCTCTTCTGGACTGCGCGTGTCTTCCCAACTTCCAAAAGTTGATAACAATGCTGATGGTGGATCTTCTCTGGGCGGCGCACTTCCGCTGGACTCAGTTGAATTTAACTCGATGCTATCTATTCCTGTAGTCATAATACCTGCGGTAATTTGTAGTGCACGTGCAGATTATCGGTTCGGGAGGTGGACATAGCCCCATACCCCCTATCTCTAGTATAGTCGGGTAAGCAAGTTTTGGGCCCAGATAATGGTCTCCGACTCCGGTCCCCGCCTGTAACCATAGTATAGCACCCACCGAACCATTCATCAGGGCGATCGCAGTGGGCCGCAGGCGAATGACTACCTATTGGCTAACAGGCAGAAAAAACTTGTAGTCTGACTACGCTGTTAGCCCGCCGGGGGTTCAAACTCCCGCGCGAAGCCAAGCGCGAAGCCAAGCCTGTTCCCAGGCGGAGCCGTGGGAACGGAGTCATTGCCCATTGGATGGGGAGTGCTTCATGGACTCTCCGAATGCAACGCCAAGCACCCCGCGAGAATCTCCCCGTGCCAACTGTTTTTGACCACACCTGTCAAAAAGAGCGATCGGCCCACTTCCACAAAAAAAAGATGTGGAGGCAACCCCAGTTACCCCCACAAAATCTTTGAACCCCCGGCGGGATAACAGCGACGAAAAAGCGTGTAGTGAAGTGGTAGCAAAAAGTTTGACAATAGTATAAGATGAGATAGATTAGACATTGAGGAGAAATATGGCTCATCAGTCCCAAACAGAACTAGCCCGATCGCCCCTATATGCAGTCTGCCAAGAACTCAAAGCCCGGATGACAGAATTTGCAGGCTGGGAAATGCCAGTGCAGTTTACAGGCATTCGTGCGGAACACGTAGCAGTGCGCAGCAACTGCGGTATGTTTGATATCTCCCACATGGGCAAATTTGCCCTGCTAGGTAAGCAGGCAGTCGAGCAATTGCAAGCGCTGGTACCTTCTGACTTGGGACGACTGCAACCTGGGTTCGCTCAGTATACGGTACTGCTCAAGCCGGAAGCAGGCATTTTGGACGACATCATTTTTTATTACCAAGGTCAGGAGGCGAAGGGCGAGCAACGGGGCATGATAATTGCTAATGCTGCTACCAAAGTCAAGGATTTTGACTGGTTACAAGCACATATTGACTCCAACCAGGTAGAATTACAAGACCTCTCGGCAGTCAAAGCCCTGATCGCAGTGCAAGGTCCAGCAGCAGTAGACTATCTACAGCCATTGGTAGAAGCTGAACTATCGAAAGTGGGGCGTTTCGGCCATCTAGAAGCATTAGTCTTGGGCCAGCCAGCTTTTCTGGCTCGTACCGGATACACTGGGGAAGATGGCTTTGAGGTAATGGTAGATCCGGCTGTTGGGGAGCAACTGTGGCGCAGTCTTTTAGATGCTGGCGTCACTCCTTGCGGTCTGGGGGCCAGAGATACCCTCCGCCTAGAAGCAGCGATGGCCCTCTACGGCCAAGATATTGACGAGACTACCACCCCCCTGGAAGCTGGTTTAAGCTGGTTAGTCCACCTAGATAGCAAAGGCGACTTTATCGGGCGCAAGGTCCTAGAGCAGCAAAAGGCAAATGGCACGCCCAGACGCCTAGTAGGACTGCAAATGCAAGGGCGTCACATTGCCCGTCACGACTACCCGGTGCTATCTGACGGTCAAGCAGTAGGAGTTGTCACCAGTGGCACCCTGTCACCTACCTTGGGCAAACCGATCGCCTTAGCATACGTTCCCAGCCAGCTAGCAAAGGTCGGTCAGGAACTGTTCGTAGAAATTCGCGGCAAAGCATATCCAGCTATAGTGGTCAAAAAACCTTTTTACAAGGCAAAAAGCCGTTGAGGGTATCAAAAGAGTTCGAAGAGAGTTCGAAGAGAGTTCGAGCAGTACTAACATCAACTCTCATGGGACACTGGGTCTTCTGGAGTTGGCAGGTATAACTTGCCAACGAGAGTCTAAAAATAGTAACGCAGCACCCGGGAAGATGTAAACTTAATGGCTGTCTATAAGTTTTGCTGCAAATTGGAGAACTGGAAATGGACTTAAAATATCTTGATGACCTGAAATACCTGGAAAGCCACGAGTATGTCCGGATCGAAGGCGAGATAGGGACAGTAGGCATCAGCGCTTTTGCCGTTGACCAGCTAGGGGAGATTGTATTTGTGGAGTTACCAGAGGCAGGGGAGGCAGTAGAGAAAGGCAAAACCTTCGGAAATGTGGAATCAGTGAAGGCAGCAGAAGACCTCTACTCGCCAGTTACTGGTACAGTTATAGAATGCAATACAGAGATTGAAGAGGCTCCAGAAAAACTGAACGAAGATCCCTACGGCGAAGGCTGGTTGCTGAAGGTGCGGCTCAAGAAGCCCGACGAATTGGATTCCGGCGACCTCATGGCAGCAGCTGACTATCGCCAGAAGGTTTCCGGAGAGTAAGGTCTTGTCCTTATTGGTCATTAGTCCGGTGGCTGATGACTGATCGCCAGTGACTGGTGACTGAGAGAATGCCAGCTTTTAGGGGTGAGGGGGGAAGCACCGGGAAAGATCGAAGTTTCACCTGGAGTGACAAGAGTACGGGAAAGTGATGGAAGATTACGGGCAAACGACGGGAGAGTATGGGAAAGTGACGGAATGCTGCACAAGTATCGGTATACTCATGCTAAATATAATAAGATTGTTGGTATCCTAACTTAAGTTGCGACCTATAAAAATTGAATACAAAAAGCAGTCTCCCCGCCCGGGTCAGAGGGTCTCCCCGCCCGGATCTCCTCCCCTCCCCGATCGGATGACATAGCCCCCAGGCCAAAGATCCATAAACTTCAGCTTATATGAAGCATAAGAAAAAAAATTTCTCAAAACCCTTGACAAAACGCAATCGAGTTAGCTAGGCTGTATTCATGCTCTTTCAGACCCATCCTTGGAGGAAAAGCCTATGACGGCTATCAACCTTGCGAAAGTGGGATGCACCCCGGTAGAAGGATCGCGAGTAACCGAAATCTCAGCTTAACCAACAACTCCCTCACCGGTACTATACCGTCTGAGCTGGGTGAGCTGAGTAATTTAACGAAACTCCGGCTGCACAACAACGAGATCACCGGCACAATCCCGACCGAGTTGGGTGAGCTCGCCAACCTGCAGATCCTCGGGTTGTCTGCGAACGCCCTAACCGGGACCATCCCCCCTGAGTTGGGCAATCTAACCAGTTTACAAAACCTGTACCTGTGGCAGAATGAGCTCACCGGCGCAATCCCGCCGGAGCTCGGCAACCTCACCGGTTTGCGGAACCTCTGGCTCCAAGGTAACCACCTAACCGGCGATCTACCCGCAAGTGTCGAGGCTTTATCGGCAACCAAACGGTTGGAGAATCCACCCTATGTTGGAGTTCCGATCGAGGACGTGGATACTGTCGTAGAATACGACAGGAACTCCACTCGCAATCACAACCTCAGCATAGATATCAGCGGGAACTTTGGCGATATCAACGATAACATTACCAGTTACAGCGTCAGCGGTTTGCCAGACGGGTTAACCTTTGACCCCATTACTGGGGTGATTAGTGGCACGCCTGCTTGGGATATTGCTGCTGATCCTGATGATAGCAATTCTCTTGTAACCGTAACTGCATCAGATGATGCGGGAGGCTCCGTAACGGATAAGTTTAATATCTCGGTGTCCTTTAAGAGCTCTGGTACTGGGCTTTACCTCATCAATGCCAGCGATTATGGAGTCCTGAAGGATATCAATAATGGCCATTGGAATTTCGACCCCAGGCGCATGCCCGTCAGTGATGAGGAACATGGTTCCGTTCCCCTTGCTAGTGCTGTTAACAGGTTGAGTGGGGTGGCAGCCGAGAAATCCCGAGTGACGGAACTCACAGCCGGGGTGAGCCGTGCGCTCCCTTCTGAGTTAAGCAAGCTGACCGGTTTGCAGAGACTAGAACTGGACCGCAGCGGCCTGAGTGGTAACATTCCCCCTGAATTAGGGGACCTAGACAACTTGACACACCTGTGGTTGGACCACAATTCCCTAACAGGTAACATTCCCCCTGAATTGGGGAACCTACGTAATTTAACGTGGTTGAAACTGAACAAGAACTCCTTGAGTGGTTCGATTCCCCCTGAATTGGGGAATCTCAGCAACCTACAAGAATTATGGATGGGGAACAATTCCCTGAGTGGCAGCATCCCACCGGAATTGGGGAACGCCACCGAGCTGCAAAACATTTACCTGGACCATAACAATCTAACGGGGACAATACCTTCCTCGCTAGAAAACCTGAGCAACCTAACAAAACTGTGGTTGCAAAACAATTCTCTGGAAGGTCCAGTACCACCCGGGCTGAACGATATAAATGACTTCAACGTCCAAGGAAATCCTCTCATATAATCCGGATAAAGCGGAAACCGAGGGAGGATAGTAACAGGTTGGGGGGGTGGGGATTGGGAGAGGCAGAAGAGTTAACCAAAGAGGAGGTTCAAAAAGATGGAATCAACAGTAATGGATCAGGTTGCCTTCCAGATCGGCGGCGATATGGGGGAGGAAGTCAGGGACATAGCCATCGATCGCAATGGTGATGTCTGGGTTACAGGACGGTTCCGGGGCAGCATCGACATCGACGGAGACGGAGAAGATGATTTAACCACTAATGGCTATGAAGATGCCTATGTAGCCAAGTTCGACTCTGAAGGGAATTTGGTGAGGGCCTATGATTTCGGCAATACTGGTTACGACGAAGCCAATAGCATAGCCATTGGCAGCAATGGTAATGCGTGGGTTCTAGGAACTTTCTCCGGCAGCATCGACATCGACGGAGACGGCACCAATGATTTGACCAGTAGTAGCGGGGATAACTATTTAGCCAAGTTCGACTCTGAGGGGAACTTTGTTCAGGCCTTAGAGATCTACGCTCCACATACTGAATCAGGCAAGAGCATAGCCATCGACAGCAAAGATAATGTGTGGATTAAAGGACGTTTCTTCTACCACCTCGACATCGACAAAGACGGCAACAATGATTTGACCAATAATGGCGATGATGAGTATGATAGCTATTTCGCCAAGTTCGACTCAGAGGGGGATTTGGTCAACGTCTTCCAGATCGGCGGTAGCGGTGATGACGTTGGTCATGGCATAGCCATCGACAAGGATGATCATGTGTGGACTACAGGCTCTTTCTCCGGCAGCATCGACATCGACGAAGACGGCAATAATGATTTGACCAGTAATAATGGCAGCAGAGATGGCTATGTAGCCAAGTTCGACTCGGAGGGGGCTTTGCTCTTTGCCAAAAATATCGGCGGTAGCGATCGGGACTACAGCCTTGACATAGCCACCGACAGCAAGGGTGATGTGTGGGTTAAAGGACAGTTTCAGGGCAACATCGACATCGACGGAGACGGCACCAATGATTTGACCGATGGCTCAAAAGAGTATCCTTTTCCCATTGATGAATATGTAGCCAAGTTCTCGAGCAATGGTGATTTCGTCAAGGCCTTAAAGATCGGTGAGCATGGCGAAGCCGACCATACCGAAGCCATAGCCATCGATAGCAATGATCATCTGTGGGTTACAGGACAGTTCCGGGGCAGCATCGACCTCGACGGAGACGGCAACAATGATTTGACTAGCGATAGCTCTTTCATCGATAGTTATGTAGCCCAGTTCGACTCTTCGGGAAATTTGGTTCAGGCCTTAAAGATCGGCGGTAGCGATGGTGCCGTTGGCGTTGACATAGCCGCCGACAGCAATGGTAATGTGTGGACTACAGGAGAGTTCTGGGACAGCATCGACATCAACGGCGATGGCAGCAATGATTTGACCAGTAAAGGCGTTAATGCTATCTATGTAGTTCAAGTTCAGAAGGCAACTACAGAAGAAGTCACTCAACTGAAAGTCACTCCTTCAGAACCGACCAAAGCAGTAGAACCAAACACAAGTGTCAGCTTTGATGTCAACTACTCTACTGAACCTGCGGAAACTCCCACCACAGGAATAGTCTTTCAAATGCATTGGGACAGTTCTCAAGTAGCATTTGATCCAGTCACTGGTCTGACCGAGCATTTTCCTTTGGGCGCACAACCTATAAGTGCAGTCTTGGACGATCCGATTACCAACGGGGGTTTGGACGGCGACCCCAGCACAGACAAATACATCCTGCAAGCTTGGGTAGATGCTAACGGAAATTGGCCCAACAGTCCTAATCCTACCCTTTACACGGCCAACTTCACAGCGCTACCAGGGTTTTCAGGGACACAGATCAACTTTGGTGCCAACTCAGATGACCTGCCTGCAAATAGCAACTTTGTCCCCAGTTCCATTGCATTAACCTCCCCCGCTCCATCACCTGCTCCATCACCTGCACTGGACATTGATGGGAATGGAGTTATAGATGCGTTAACTGACGGCCTTGTGGCCATACGTTATCTCTTCGGGTTCAGGGGAGAGACTTTGACTGAAGGTGTTGTAAGTGAAGGTGCCACTCGCGATACATCAGAAATTGTTACCTACTTGGATGAAATGGGGGACATAATGTTAGATGTAGATGGCAATGGCACGGCAGGAGCGTTAACTGATGGCATTTTATTCATGCGCCATGCTCTCGGGTTCTCTGATCAGGCTTTGATCTCGGGTGCAGTAAGCGAGGATGCCACTCGTACTACGGCTTCGGCAATTAATGAGCACCTGCAATCTTTCGGCATGATGTAAGGCCTTATTCCTCTCCTTCCCGGGCTCCGCCTGGGAGGGCGCGGTTGGGGGGTTACCCCTAACCGCTAACCGCTTCCATATTCAGTTCGGGAAAACTTCCAACCCTCAATCCCTAACCCCAACCCCCAACCCCTAACCCCTCTGTCTGGGACGTAAAAAATTTTATAGGTGGCAACTTGAGTTAATTATCATACAAATCCGGGCAGTAGCCGCTTATCAACGCTAAAGGTCCAGCAATCAGATATCCTAGTGGCAAGGATGATAGCAATCATCCGTCTGGTTGCAAAGACTCTTCAAGGCACTCTAAATAGCTGGTCAACTGGTCAATTGGTCACTAGCTGAAGAATTGCCACATCAAACTCACCGACAGGTGTGAGAGATATTTGGCGACGGTCTCCAGATGCATGGGCCAGACAGATGCCCAGATAGCTGGATGGCTTATAGGGTAGTCTGTCAGCCCACTCAATGGCCGCAATGCCCAAGGGAAACTCTACACCCTCCCAGTAGGCTTCTGGGTGCAAGGCGGCTACTTCTGCTGGTTGTAACCGGTACAAATCCAGGTGGTACAGGGGCAGGCGTCCCTCTAGATACTCATTAATCAGGGTGAAGGTCGGACTATCAATATTTTCAGTAATGCCCAGTCCAGCACCTATAGCCTGAACCAGAGTAGTTTTGCCAGACCCCAAGTCTCCTTCTAGGAGAATTACGCTACCAGCAGGCAGACTGCGCCCTAGGGCTATACCGAGGCTGTGCGTCGCTTCTGGATCGAAAACTTTAATCATTGATATTACATGCTGTTCGAGGTCCGGTTGGGAAGCGATTCCCAACCGGACCTTACCGTTCCGGAAAAATCGGAACCGTAGGCGTAGCCGTGTGCGACTTTCACCGTACCAGGCTACTTGTGGGTAGTAGGGCCCTGTCTAGGGTAGGTAACTTTTGGATTACTCCCGTTGTCCCTTGCCTCATGGGATTTGGTCCCTGTTCCCATTTCTGGGCTAGCGTTCCGTGTTTGACCAGGTTAGGCTAGAACAGGTCGCACATAATTATTTATCTTGTTCGTACCACCTCATTAGCACCTGGGCCAGTCGTTGGGGGTTGTGACGGATAAAGCCAGTGTGCTCGTCCTCATCCATCACATTACTCTGGATAATCCAGCGTCCTAAGTCCCGTACTGCCTCTCGGTCTAAGAACACGGGATGAGAATTTTCTCTGGCATAGCGAACCAGGGCTTGGCCAGACGGGCTATCCTTTTGCACCAGTACGGCGCTGAATAAGGGCTTACCTACAGCGCGATCGATGGCCCGGATATGGTCAGAAACAGTATATCCGGTGGTCTCCCCCGCTTGGGTCATGATATTGCAAATATAGACGATCGGGACTTGCTGGCAGGCGATCGCCTCTGCGATTTCGGGCACCAGCAAATTAGGAATCACGCTAGTATAGAGGCTACCAGGACCGACGATCATATAATCTGCTTCTTTAATGGCCTCGATCGCCGCTGGCAAAGCCGGGGGTTCCGCAGGGGTACAGCCAATTTTGACAATTTTTCCCCCAGCGTCGGTAATGCGAGATTCTCCCTCTATCCGCCGCCCGTCTGCTAACTCGGCCCAGAGGTTAACATCAGTCAGGGTAGCTGGGAGAACCTGACCCCGCACGGCCAAGACTTGGGAACTAGCGGCGCAAGCCTGTTCCAAATCTCCAGTAATCTCACTCATGGCCGTCAGGAACAGATTGCCAAAACTGTGGCCCACCAGCCCATCACCAGCCTGAAAGCGGTATTGAAACAACTCAGTTAATAACTTTTCCTCATCGGCCAAAGCTGCCAAGCAATTGCGAATATCCCCTGGGGGCTGCACCCCAACCTCCCGCCGCAGTCTCCCAGAAGACCCGCCATCATCCGCTACCGTGACGATCGCTGTTATATTAGCACTGTAGAACTTCAGACCTCTAAGTAAAGTAGACAGACCAGTGCCACCACCAATTGCCACTATCTTCGGGCCTCGGTTTAACCGGCGATGGTTGAGCAGCAGATCCACAAGTTCTTCATCTCCTGGTGGCATTAACACCTGGGTGATGGAAGTCAGGGTGCGATTTTGCCCCCAGAAAATCAACAGCAGGCCGCAGATGAGGGCGATCGGTCCGCTGATATAGTTTGGTACGATCTTAGCAATCTGCCCCAGTACCTTCTCAATCAGTTGCAGCAGGTAAAAAATCGGGGTCTGCTTCGTCCAAATGGCTAAACCAAGACTCGTCAGCAAGACACCGCCAGCACTTAACAGCAACCAGCGCTTTACCAGTAAGCCTGGGGACAACCACTTAAACCACTGGTTCAGGCGATGGGCGGAACTACTTCTTTTGAGGGGGTTTCTAGCTTGTTTGAGTAAACGAAATGGCATTTGACGCTCCTTGCCTGCCCAGGGGATATATTAGAGGAAGCTGCATTCTAGATCCTAGAGGTTAGTGGTCAGTGGTCAGTTGTTAGTTGTTAGTTGTTAATTGAATGGGAACTTCCAACTGGTACGTGGGAAACGAGGGGAACCGATCGCTGTTGGGCCTGGTACGTGGGAACCGGTAACTGGTAGTCGCGCTGATGTCAGGATGGGTTAGGTGGTATTATCTATGGCTGAACCTTTGATTGAACTGCGGGGAATTTCTCAGACTTTTGGTGAAAATAAGGTATTGGATAACTTGGATCTAACCATTTATCGGGAAGAAGCCTTGGCAATCATTGGTCCGTCGGGGACGGGAAAATCGACGATTTTGCGGATTATTGCCGGGTTGCATGTTCCTGATAGTGGCGAAATCTATGTAGATGGCAAGCAACGCCTGGGGTTAGTCGGTGATGTAGAAGACCCGATTACTATTGGCATGGTGTTTCAACAAGCGGCTTTATTTGACTCCTTAACTGTTGAGGAAAATGTGGGCTTTCTCCTTTACCAAAATTCTAAATTGCCCCGTTGGAAAATAAGGGAGTTGGTCAATGAAAAGCTGGAAATGGTCGGGTTGCCCGGAATAGGCGATCGCTTCCCGGCCCAGCTATCGGGGGGGATGCGCAAGCGGGTGAGTTTTGCCCGCGCGATCATGACTAACCCGACTCATCCGGCGTCTTCCGCATGCTCTTGTCCTGAAGGACGCGGCATGGGACAGACACCGCCCAAAGATTCCCCAGAAGTGATATTATATGATGAGCCAACAGCCGGTCTAGACCCGATCGCCTCAACGGTGATTGAGGATTTAATCCGCCAGTTGCAGTCAGCAGAGGGGGGCTGTAGCTCTTACGTCATGGTTACCCACCAAGATAGCACTATCCGTCGCACAGCCGATCGAATTGTCTTCATGCACCAAGGGAAAGCGAAGTGGGAAGGGACAGTTGATGAGATTGATACCACCGACAATCCCTGGGTGCGACAATTTGCGAGTGGCAGTGTGGATGGTCCGATCAAGGTAGCCCGCTAAAATGAGACTGGAAAATTACCCGTGGCGGTGTCTCCTGAGAGCTCGATGTTTCCTGGAAAATCGATGTCTCATTGGTTTACAGACGATCTCTGTGGAACTCGTCCTGAACGAAGAAGTCACCGCCCGATTCAGCATGCGGAAGACGCCGAGATGCTGTCACCTGCCCAAAATGACAGATGCGTGTTTCAAGTCACTGGAAATTAATTTGACGATCCAAGCCACCTATCAGATACGGCTACCCGACGAACTCGTTCCCTTTGCGGAACGGATGAGTTTGTTAATGTCCGACGTGGTACGTCATCTCTATCAGGACTTGAAGGCTGGTCGGGCATTGAAAGACTTGAAGCGTGAGTATCAGCTACGATTCGGCATCAATGCTCGTCAGTTCGACTCAGTGCATTCTGTTCTCAAAGGGAAGATTCGCAGCCGCAAGGAGTGTCACAAGCTACAAATCAAAGAGCTGAAGTCACGCATCAGTGACTTAAAGAAGTGGATAAAACTGTTCGATTCACGTCCGATAACTTTCTATAGGTTTTTAGGAACGGTGCTGATAGCGAGTTAAGCAATGATATGCGCAAGCAAATGGTTCGAGAAGGCACAACAGGTCTGATGATCCTGGCAGGAATCGGTGTTTTTGGGATCCTGTTTCTGTGGTTGCGGGGCTTTGGTTTTGGTCAAGGCAGCTATGAAACGGTGGTTGAGTTTAAGGATGTTGGCAGGATGCGAGTGGGGGCGACAGTCAGGTATCGCGGCGTACAAGTGGGCAGAATCATCAAAATCGCTCCTAAACCCAATAGTGTGGATGTAACTCTGGAAATTAGTCCGGCAGAGATAATCATCCCCAGTGATGTTTTGATAGAAGCAAATCAGTCGGGGATAGTCGGAGAAACTTCTGTAGACATCATACCTCGGAAAGCTTTGCCAACGAGTGCCCAAATCCCTAGCCCTCTCGACCCCAACTGCGATAGCAGTGTCATTATCTGTGACGGCGCACGTCTGCAAGGTGAAACGGGAATCAGTTATGATGAACTGCTGCGCTCTAGCATAAAAGCGAGCGATATGCTTGCCAACCCAGAGTTCTTTACTAAACTAGACAGGGCGGTTGAACAGATAGGAAATGCTGCTGATGGTGTTAATCAGCTGACTGGCGATATTTCCAAATTGACTATATCTGTGGATAAACAACTAAATACTTTCTCGGAAACCGCTCAAACTATGGGGAAAGCAGCCGATCGAATTAGCGTCTCAGCTGCTGAACTGACAGATCAACTTACTATCTCAACTGCTCAGCTCACCGATAGACTTAACACTACTACGGCTCAAGCAAATAAACTATTGGCTAACATGAACGATCTGGTCTCGAGTAATCGTTCTAGTCTAGTCAATACTCTCAATAATATCCAACAAACTAGCGAGGACCTCCGGGTTGCGGTTAACAGCCTGACGCCGATTATTAACAAGGTTGAACAGGGTGATTTGGTGGCTAACCTAGAGGTTCTATCTAGTAATGCTGCTGAGGCGTCAGCCAATTTGCGGGATATCTCGAAGGAAATAAATAATCCGACGAATGTGCTGATGATGCAACAAACTCTGGATTCGGCTCGTGCTACTTTTCAGAATATTCAGAAAATTACCTCTGATGTGGAAGAACTAACGGGAGATCCGGTTTTTCGCGATAACCTCCGCAATCTTGTTAATGGACTGAGTGGTCTGGTTTCTCAAACGGAACAATTACAACAGCAAGCTGAGGTTATCCAAAGGCCAGATAGCCTAAATCAGGAGATCAAAAGTCCCGTTGCTGCTGAAATAGGAGAACAGGAGATGATAGAACCAGAATTGTGAATAGCGCAGCGTGTTCCCAGGCGGGAGCCAGGGAATGAGGTGAATTGAAAATTGTTGAAGAGAAAATTGAAGATTATTGATGATGTCGATTCGCAATTCGCAATCCTTCGGGCTAACTCAAATCCTCTTGCTGTGTTTCTCCCTTTTTGTAAACAGTACCTTTGGCATGCAGAAGGCGCGTGCGATCAAACAGCTGATCTTCTGTCAAATTCCACTGCTGGAGAACTCGATCTAAGTCTGTTTGAATTTCTCTGGCTCCGGGAAAACCATGATAGCGAATTCTCAGGCGGGCTAGCTCGGCTAAATTGTAATCTATTGGTTCTTTTGCTTTCAGTAACTGATTCAGGATCTGGTGATCGTTTTTTTCTTGAGGATGCTGTTGATCGCGATCGGCTGATGAGGAGTTAGTCATGTTAATTAGCAGTAAGTAAGAATAATTGCGAATTGTGCAGGTAAACTTGTTAATTGTTCCCGATCGCATGGCAATTAGCAATTAGCTGGCGGTGTCTGGAGCATGCCGCGTCCTTCAGGACAAGAGCATGCGGAAGACGCCGAAGCGTCCATGATGGGCAACCAGTATCACTTGCCGATGTCTCCCGAGTTTTCACGGTGCGTCCAGGAGACATCGGAATGAGTGATAATATTTTAGATCGCCCATGTAAAGTGATACTGCCGATCGCGCAGCGTGGCGCAGCCATGAGAATATGATAAGATCTGGGCTAATTAGAGCATTGGTAAAGAAACAGGGTTTCGGTCGGGCAAAAAATCGATATTTCGTGCTTAACTGCACGAGAAACCGGGTTTCTACCTCATACTCGATGTTCTAGGCGGGAAGTATGTAAAATTGCTAAACGCGAAAAACCAACTACAAGTTAGCCAATAATCATGGTTGCTCTGAAATCAACAATATCTACCCGACGACGGGGTCGTTTCCAAGAGCACCCCCCCGGTTGTGTCGCATCCTGCGCACAACATGGGGGGGTGTCTCTGGAAACGATAGGTGCCCGCAAACCGCTTCGATGTCTCCCGATTTTTCGGTCGAAACCGGGAGCACCCACCCGGTTGTGTCGCATCCTGCGCACAACATGGGTGGGTGCTCCGGAAACGAAAGTCCGCGGACCGTGGCGCAGCCATAAACCCGGGAGAGTTCGCCTTGCGGTTGTCCGGTCAGAAAAATATGTAAAACCGGTGCGGGATGACCCCAGCCTGGACAGGGCCAAGGTACGGTTCCCGAAAAATCGGACAGTCACCTCTGACCGATTTTTCGGTCGAAACCGGGAGCACCCACCCGGTTGTGTCGCATCCAGCGCACAACATGGGTGGGTGCTCCGGAAACGAAAGTCCGCGGACCGATCGCTAATCACCAGCCACCAACAAACACCAAACTGGCTGCGCATGCTGATCGGACTAGAACGTTGTGTCTCGGTGGTGACGATCGCCCTAGGGGCAGCTACAGTCACAGTTTATGGCTTGACGGTCTCTTCTGGACAACAGTGGAGCCGAGACTATAATAGCCTACAAAGTCTACAACGCTACGAGCGGCAGCTGAGAGTGGCGAATGAAGTGCTGAAAAATCAAATGGCTGAGCAAGCGGAAAATCCCGATACGGGTCTGGTGCCTCAAAATCCTACTAATACCATTTTTATCCCCCAGCATCAGAGCGCCTTTCATCCGCAATCAGTCCAGTTCCTTCTACTACGGCTAGCAAACTCACTATGCCTCTGGGATACTAAGATGAAGATGGTTGTGCGATTCGTTTAGGGTAAAAGTTCAGAATGAACAAAGAACATCATAATAATGGTGTCACAAGTCATAGATTGACATATAGCGGGATTCCATCAGTCCCGACAACTTGTAGGGCAAGTCAATCACCGGTGGTAACACTGGGAAGAACCGGCGAAACCCAGAGATGATGAAGGTGCAAGTCCTTCTCCCCAGGTGCAGGGGTAAAAGCATCACCCCTACGGTAGCTTCGCGTCCGGGTGGGTGCTCCCGGACGCGATGGCATCAATCCGTAAAGCGGGGTGAAAAGGCGTCAATGACTGGTAGCCTAAACCGGTTAACGTCGAGCAAGTGGCTATGAGGAGCATAAAGCGAAGTGATGCAGCGTCGTTATCATCAACCAGTGGAATAAGGCTCAAGCACTGGCCCAAAAGGGAAGGGATATGGATCGTTGGCGGGTAACCAACCGACCAATAAGCACTGATAACAAACCCGGCGTATGGTCACCTTCTAAGGTCACGAATAATCATCTACAGGAACGAAGTAAACCAGTTGATGTACTCTCAGTGAGGTCGATTGCTGAGTAGCCACCGAAGGCGCAAAATCTGCGAAGCATTAGCAGGTCACAACTGGGAGAGATTGAGTGGAGAAGCAAGCCTGTCTGTAATGGACAGGATAGGCTGACGCCCTCACGGTTAACCAAAATGTGGAGGTTAGTAGAATTTCATATGTCACGGTGTACGTCCGAAAGGAAAGTATATGACTGGAATGCCGTCCCCTGGCGAAAGCTAGAAAAGATGGTATTTAAGATTCTTTCATCGCATCTACAGAGCGGCCCAAAGTGGGAACAAGAAGCTAATACGCAGGCTCCAGGGATTACTAACAAGGTCGTGGTCCGCAAAAATGATTACGGTAAGACAGGTTACCCAACAAAACCAGGGGAAGAAGACAGCAGGAGTAGACGGCGTGGTTGCGCTAAAACCCTCTGAGAGACAGCCACTGGTCAGGCAGCTAAAAATCAACGACGGTAAAAAGGTGAAGCCTACCCGAAGGGTGTGGATACCAAAACCGGGCAGAGACGAAAAGCGACCACTGGGAATACCTACGATATACGACAGAGCCTTACAGGGATTAGTCAAAATGGCACTAGAGCCCGAATGGGAAGCGGTGTTTGAGGCGAATTCCTGCGGGTTCAGACCAGGGAGAGGATGTCACGATGCTATCGCCGCGATATTCAGCAGCATAACGCTAAAAGCTAAATGGGTGCTGGATGCAGACATAGCAAAATGTTTCGATAGGATAGACCACACCGCACTGCTAGAAAAATTAAATAACTCATCACCGATACGGAGGAAAGTCCGGGAATGGTTAAAAGCCGGGGTGATGGACCGGAACGCATACCAACCAACCTATGCAGGAACACCACAGGGTGGAGTAATATCCCCACTGTTGGCGAATATTGCACTACATGGGATGGAAACAGAGATAAGGAAAATAGTTCCGGCAAAGACAGCCAAGCAAAGAGAATTGGGAGTAGTGCGATATGCCGATGATTTCGTAATAATGCACAAGGACCGAAAGGTGGTTGAGCAGGCCAAAGAAGTCATAGGCAAATGGTTAGCAGGAATAGGGCGAGAACTAAAACCTGAAAAAACCAGAATGACCCACACAATGGAAGGAAATGAACCAGGATTTGACTTCTTAGGATTCAACATCCGACAGTACAGGGTAGGAAAACATCGAGGCGGAAAAACAGGAAAAGAGTTCAAAATCCTGATAAAGCCCAGTAATAAAACCATCAAGACCCACAAAGAAAAGTTGAAGGCTGTAGTAGATAATCACAAAGCCGCACCACAGGCCGCACTGATAAGCAAACTGAACCCAATAATAAGGGGATGGTGCAACTACAACAGAACGGTGGTAAGCAAGGAGATATTCGGAGAACTGGATACCTACCTGTGGGAAGTGGGCTAAGAGAAGGCATCCCAACAAAACAAACAAATGGGTAATCAAGAAGTACTGGAAAGCTGAAGGCAGCAGACAGTGGAATTTCATGGACACCAAAGGGACAAAACTAATCCTACATTCCGAAACCGAAATTGTACGGCACGTAAAAGTGAAAGGGGCAGCTAGCCCAATGGATGGAAACCTGGTGTACTGGAGCAAAAGACTGCGCAAGAGTCCAGATGTAAGTAATAGGGTGATAAAACTACTAGACAAACAAAAGGGCAAATGCGGGCAATGCGGAATGCTATTCAAAGATGGAGACAAGTGGGAAGTGGACCATATACTGCCGAAATCACTAGGCGGTAAAGACTGGTATGCAAATCTGCAATTGCTCCATGACTATTGTCATCATCAAAAATCAAAGACAGATGGTAGTCAAAAAGGCCGCGCCCAGAAAGGGGATAGGGAAACCGAGGAGCCGGATGAAGTGAAAGCTTCACGTCCGGTTTTGTTTTTGGAGCAGGACTGGCGACAATCCTGCTTAGTTTAATAGTTGTGGGTGGTCAGTTGTCAGTTGTTCCTTCCGTGGAGCATGTTAGTTGTTAGCACCATACTAACATGCTCCCTCAAGTTAAGCGTAAGGTGGGCTTTAGCCACCTACTCAGGGTAAGCGCAAGAATCAATAAGTGGCATACTACTGGATAAAAATTAACAATTAGTATTAGTAAGATGACTAGCAAAAATCACGCTCGCCCACTGCGGCTGACCAGAAAAGAACGGCAGCCAGAACGGAGATACCAGTTATCATCCCGTTGGAGATTGTTTCTGGTTTGGCTGATATTAATGGGGGCAATTTCGAGTCTGATGGCGAACTTGTTCCGCTTGCAAGTAATTCAAAGCCCGGTGCTGCGAGCTAAAGCGATCGCGCAACGGCGGACCTCAGAGGACCGTTTCGTGCCTCGACGCCCGATAGTTGACCGCAATGGCGTGGTTTTGGCGATCGATCAGCCCGCCTATACTCTCTACGCTCATCCTAAGTTGTTTAAGCAAAAGCTAGAGAAGATCGCCCATTTGGTAGCCCCGATCGTCAAGCGCCCTGCTGCCAAGTTGTTCGCACAATTCAGTAAAGCCCCTAGTGGCATTATGATCGAATATGCTTTAACTGAGGATCTCGCTCATCGGATTACAAGCTTGCAAATTGATGGACTAGAGCTAGTTTCACATCAGCTGCGCCTTTACCCACAAGGGAATCTGTTTGCTGAGGTGGTCGGTTATGTGGATGTGGATCTTCAAGGTCGAGCAGGTGTAGAAGCTGCTCATCAGAATTTATTGGAACGCTCTATTAAACCAATATGGCTGAACCGTGCTGGTGATGGTTCGATTTTACCAGATCAATTGCCTGCTGGATTTTTGGATACAGATGAATTACAACTGGTGCTGACTCTCGATAGTCGCTTGCAACGGATCGCCCGATCGGCCCTGAAGCGAGAGATGAAGAAATTCAAAGCTAAGCGAGGCACTGTGATTGTCATGGATGCCACTGATGGTGCCTTGCTGTCTTTGGTGGTTGAGCCTAATTATGATTCTAATCTTTACTATAAATCCCCAATTGAGTTGTTGAAGAATTGGGCGGTCAGCGATCTATATGAACCTGGTTCTACTTTTAAGCCGATTAATGTGGCGATCGCCCTGGAAGAAAAGGCGATCGCGCCGGATAGCACCTTCTATGATGAAGGTCAACTGCACATTGATAACTGGCCGATTCAAAACCATGATTTCACCTATGGGGTGAGTAGAAGAAAGTTGAATGTTACTCAAATTCTGCAATATTCCAGCAATGTGGGCATGGTTCATATCATGGAAAAGTTGCCTTCAGCAGTTTATTATAATTGGCTAAAACGACTGGGACTGGGGGAAAACATTGGCATTGACTTGCCCGGTGAAATGTCAGGTCAGATTAAGACTAAAGCCCAGTTTACTGGTTCACCCGTTGAACCAGCTACTACTGCTTTTGGTCAGGGATTTTCTTTGACTCCCCTTCATCTGGCACAAATTCAAGCTATCCTAGCTAATGGTGGCTACTTGGTGACACCTCATGTGGTACGGGGACTATTCGATAGCAAGGGACAAGCCCATTGGCAGACTCAGCTACCGCCACCAAAGCAAATCTTCTCTTTCCAAACGACTCAAACTGTCCTGGAAATGATGGAAAATGTTGTCAGTCAGGGAATTGGTAAGGCGGCTCAAATTCCTAACTATCGCATTGCTGGTAAAACGGGTACGGCTCAGAAAGCTCATCCCCAGGGTGGCTATTACGATCGCGCTAGAATCACTAGCTTTGCGGGTATTTTGCCTGTCAACCTTCCCCAGATCCGGGTGATGGCGATCGGGCTTCTCGGCCAGCCCGCCGCTATGTGGTTTTGGCTGTGATTGATGAACCGATCGGGGATGATGCTTATGGCAGTACTGTCGCTGCCCCGATCGTCAAGTCCGTCATGGAATCTTTGATTACTATTGCACAGATTTCACCCCGATAGAAGAATGCAACTCCAAAGAAAATAGAATACAATACCTCGTTCCCTGACGAAAGCAGGGAACGTCTTCCGGAGGCTCTAAGGGCCCTGTGCTGACGCGAGGCAGAGCCTCTGGGAAACGTTGCTAGCTAGAAACTAGCAACGACGAACTTTTATGGGTTACTGACCGATCTGATCTGACTCTTTTCAAGTTGATCGATCAGCATTTCCTGGCTGCGGGCGGGTGCTTTGCATTTTAGTCCCTGACACACTAATCCTACTACATCACCTGGTAGTTCTGTTGCCAGATTAAACTCGGCTGTGGGTAAGTATTGGTTGCTGAGAATTTCTATCTGGTCTTTTTTCGTTCTCACCAGGGTTTGATTGTGATACCAGTCCAGGGCTGCAAATAGGCTGGGACAGGCTTGCGGTGCTTGGTTCATAATCGCGCTGAAGGCTTTTAATCCCTCTTCTGCCCGATCGAGATATTCCAGGTTCTCTGTTAGTAGGGTCAGGCGGACTAAGTTGCCGATCGCCACTCCATTTGCTGCTGGCGTAGCATTGTCTCCATAGCTCCTTTCCCGCACTATTAGATCGTCACTGGCATCATTGGCCGTGTTATAATATCCTCCGAGCTGCAAACTCCAGAGGAAGTCATCAAACTCTGATTGCACTGCGATCGCATGAATTAACCAAGATCCATTTGCCCGATCGCATGCATGTAAATCCAGCAAAGCTTTAATCAATAGGGCATAATCTTCTGATTGGGCCAGTACAGCTGCGGTACCTTCATAATTTACCCTGTATAAGCGCCCATCCACCCATTGATTTTCCAGAATAAAATTCGCAGCCCCTGTTGCTAATTCCAGGTATTCCGCGCGCCCGAATAGGCTAGCAGCTTTGGCCAGACCGGAGATCGTCAGGCTATTCCAGGCTACTATCATTTTCGGGTCTGTTACTGCCGGAATTCGCCCCGGCCAGTTGCCCGTTTTGGCTTCTTCGTTGTTGCGGGCTGGGGGAAATGTTTTTATCTCCTCTGGGGCGGCACCGTAACGGACGGCAAACAATTTTCTTAATGCCGTTTCCAGGCTATCTGATAATTTTCCTAGCTGAGTCCGCTGCAAGACATTTTTGCCTTCAAAATTTCCCCCGGAGGTGACGGTAAATTGCTGCTGCATTTCTGCCAACTCTTCTGGGGTCAGTATTTCTGACAGTTCCCCATAAGTCCAGACATAAAATGAGCCCTCTTCTGGTTCTTGTGCTGCTGGGGAGGTGAAACTGTCAGCATCTTGGGCGGCGTAGAAGTAACCCTGGGGGGATGTCATTTCTCGCTGCAGCCATGCTACCGTACCCTCGATCGCTCTTTGGAAGGCTGGTTCTTTTATCCCGGCAGTCCATAAGTCCACCAGATACTCGATAATTTGTCCATTATCGTAGAGCATCTTTTCAAAGTGAGGCACTGTCCAAGTCGGATCTACGGTGTAGCGATGAAACCCACCCGCCACATGGTCGTAAATGCCTCCCAAGGCCAGGTCATATCCCCGTTGTCTACAGGCATTTTTGGCGTCATTTGCTAATCCCACATTAAACCGACTGCCCCGCAATGCCATTTCTGCATAGGGAATCATGGGGAAACTCGGACCCCCACTTTTCGATGAGAGGATCCTGGCGCAGGTTTCAGCCCCAATGACATGCAATTCATTTTCTAACTCGTCAGTTCCTGGCAGGATAGCTGCTTGCTGGAGAGTTCCCAGGATCTCCTCTTTGAAGTTTGCTAGCTTAGCTTTTTCCGTGTCGTAGAAGCGGCGAATTGATTGCAGCACTTGCAAAAACCCCGGACGCCCATAGCGCGGTTCCACTGAGAAGTAGGTGCCACCGTAAAATGGGATGCGATCGCCTGGCGTCAGAAAGATATTCAAGGGCCAACCTCCTTGCCCCGTCATCATCTGTAACGCCTGCATGTATATGCTATCTATGTCTGGTCTCTCTTCCCGGTCTACCTTGATCGGCAGGAAGTTGGCATTCATGTACTGGGCAATCGCCCGATCGGAAAATGCCTCTCCTTCCATTACCGTACACCAATGGCAGCTGGAATAGCCGATCGAGAGAAATATTGGTTTATTCTCCTGCTGGGCCTTTTCTAGGGCTTCGTCACACCAGTCCCACCAGTCGATCGGGTTTTCTGCGTGCTTGCGCAGGTAGAGGCTTTGGGCTTTTGCCAGGCGGTTAGTCATCTGTATTATCAGTCTATTGGAGTAACTTTACCTTATTTTGCACCCAAATCTGAGCTTTGGGCACCGTCTCAAGAAACTCATTCCCAGGCCATCGCCTGGGAATGAGCTCCGGTGCAGGTTATCATTCTAACTCGGGCTTGCCCAAAGCTCGTCAAATTGCCCGATCGCGTAGCGTCTTCGCAGACGAATCGCTCTCTTTTCTCTGGCCCTCCTCCTGCTTCCTCTACAAACATTGCTATAATTTATCATTATCATTGACAGCATATCCGATCGTTACATAATTAAGAAATATGGTCTTTGCTTCTGGGCTACTAAGGGGGAGTTCTATGGGTAAATTACCTGCTATAATTATTGAGACATTTGTAATTCATCGAGGAGTCAGTTTATGGTCACCCCCCTCAGTATAACTGTGAACCTACCCGCTGACTGAGGTCCGGTGTCTCCTAAGTAGTGCGATTACGATGTTTCCTGCCTACCTTCAGTATATTTCATCGGTTGTTACTTGCTAATCGTTAATTGTTACTTGCTAATTGTTAATAATCTGAAACCTATCTCATTGAGAATCAACTCTCAATAATTAGCAAGTCTTAGTAGGCATTGCCACTGTGACAACGCGGGATGCGGTGGCAGCCAGAGGTTTTTTTGACGCGATCGCGCCGACCTTTCATTACCATCTTCACACCCCCAGCAGGGGCGAGAGCAAAGCCTCGCCACTGCGGCTTAACGGGTCGCTTATCAGCCAGTTCTAGTTGATAGTTTGACAGGATCGTTGCCAAGACCAACTTCATTTCATACATGGCCAACCCTGAGCCAATACAGCGACGCACGCCGCTGCCAAAGGGGAGAAACTCATAAGGAGAGTATTGACGTGATAAAAAGCGCTCTGGCTTAAACTGCTTCGGTTCTGGATAGATATCCTCGCGCTGATGAGTCAGATAAATACAGCCATACAACACTGTCTCAGGCGGCAATGAGTAGCCCAATAGTTCAACTGATTCTTGCACCACCCGTAGAAAAGTTACTGGCAAAACTGGATAAATGCGCAGGGTTTCATTGCATACAGCAGTCAGATAAGGCAATTGGAAAATACTCGTGGGGTCTGGGTTGGGATTGCGCTGCGCGCACGCTACGCGATCGAGAGTAGCCAATTCTGCCAGCAACTTGGCACCAACTTCAGGCAGGCGATGAACCCAGTACAATGCCCAAGCCATTGCCGTTGCCGTGGTCTCCTGACCAGCTATCAGCAAGGCGAGCAACTGATCGTGTAATTCTACATCAGTCATGGGCTCACCTGCTTCATCCCGGGCTGCTATCAATAGGGAGAGGACATCCGTGCCGCTGGGGTCTGGTTGCTGGCGGCGTGAAAATATTTCTGCGTAGATCATTTCGTCAACTTGCTGCCGTTGGCGAATCAACTTGCCCGAAAGACTCCACGGACCCAAATCCCGTCGCAGCCCTGGAAAATAGAATAAACTGGCAATTAAAGGAGACTGAAAAATATCCAGCATGGAACTAAGACCTTGCTTGAGGAGTTCTTGCCCCTTGCCGGAACTCACGCCAAACACTGCCTGTAAAATGACTTGCATAGAGATCTCTTCCATAGCGCTACGAGCAAAAAAGGGTTTACCCGGAGGCAACTGGTTCATCACTTGGGAGGCAATCTTACAAATGAGTTTACCGTAGGAGAGCAGGCGATCGCCATGAAAGCCAGGCATCAACATCTGGCGCTGGCGTTGGTGGCTTGTGCCCGACAGCATAAACAATGAATATTCCCCTGCCAAGGGTTGGAAATGAATGTTCAGATCGCCAGGAGCTGTAAACTGCTTAGTATCATTGGTAAAAATCTGCTGCAATGCCTGGGGGTTGCTGACGAACAATCGGGGCTTGCCCAATACCAAAGTATTGAAGATGTCACCGTAGTCCCGGGCGGCTGCTTCCATGTAGCCCACCGGATCGGTAACCCACTGGAGCATCTGCAAAATTTTGGGAGTTGACGGACCTTCAGGATATTTCATCGGTTGTTACTTGCTAATCGTTAATTGTTACTTGTTAATTGTTAATAATCTGAAACCGATCTCATTGAAAATCAACTCTCAACAATTAGCAATTATTAGTAGGCACTGCCACCGTGGTCTAGGTGGCAGCCAGAGGTTTTGCTTGGCGCGATCGCCTTCGATGTCTCCCGGGAGCTCTACTCGCACAAAAGGGGAGACATCGACCCAACATTACCATCTTCACATCTCCAGCAGGGGCGAGAGCAAGACCTAGGCGCTGAGGTTTTACTGGTCGCCGCTCGACAAGTTCCAGTTGATAGTTTAACAGAATAGTTGCCAAGACTAACTTCATTTCATACATGGCCAAAGCCGCACCAATACAGCTACGGGCCCCAGCGCCAAAAGGCATAAACTCATAGGGCGAGTATTTACGTGCTAAAAAGCGATCGGGCTTAAACTGCTTCGGTTCGGGATAGATATCCTCGCGCTGATGAAGCAGATAAATACAGCCATTCACCACCTTACCGGGGGACAATGAGTAGCCTAGCAGTTCAACATCTTCTTGCCAGCTCCCCGGGTAACGCCCCCTCCGCTATCCGGTCGTAAGGTGAACATCGCCACTGGATAAATGCCCAGGGTTTCATTGCAGACAGCAGTCAGATAGGGCAGTTTGACAATGCTTGTCGGTGAGGAGTTCTCATCAATAGTATCGAGTTCAGCCAGCAGCCGTTCGCCAACTTGGGACAAGTGATGAGACCAGTATAATGCCCAAGCCATTGCCGATGCCGTGGTTTCATGACCAGCAAACAGCAGCGTCATTAACTCGTCGCGCAATTCTTGTGAGGTCATTGGTTCCCCTGCTTCGTCGCGGGCATCCATCAGCAGGGAGAGGATAGATGGAGTTGCCGCAAAAATGTGGGAGTTTTGGGACCGTCAGGCAGTTTTTTCATCGTTTGGCTTCCTCGACAAGACTTCTTTCAATTATGACAATAACATATTTCTTTGCTTTTCATCTGGCTATCTGGCAATACACTGCTCCTGCTCTACCCCGCCAAACTGTAAGATTTATTGAATACTCTTGCAGAGATATCTCAGACTATGACAGTTACTACAACAATTCCCAGCTTTTGTCAAGGAATTCAATATTTTGGCGAGGCACTGCCCGGATGGTCACAGTATGGGAAGGAACCGGCGATCGCCCAGGGAAAGCAGGCGATCGCTTCCCCATCGGACAAGAGTGCGGTCTTTCAAACCCTCTTGGCAGCAGACGCCCTGCGCTATCTGACCCTACAAGTTACGGCGAGTAAAGCTTCCGGACACCCAGGGGGTTTTGCGAGCATTGCTGAGGCGATCGCGGCCCTGGTGATGCTGGGTTACAAGCACATCATCACGGAGGTGGGACACCATGCCCCGGGATTCTACAGCAATATGTTCCTCGATCGCTCCCTGGAGGATATGGGGATTGAAACGGTACAGCAAATGCGCGATCGGTTCCGGGAAATGCACGGACTGCTGGGACATCTTTCCGGACAAATTCCCGGACTCTTGAACCCTGCCGGACCCCTGGGACAAGGACAGCACTTCGCCATGGCGGGGGCCAAGCTGCATCCGGACGTACTCTTTCCCGTTACCATTGGGGATGGTGGCATTGGCGAACCCTATATCATGAGTAGCTTCGGCCACTTCCACACTGCCTATCCCCAAATTACCAACTTCCTGCCCATCTTAGTCTGGAACGGCTACAGCCAGGAACACCACAGCATGGTGTCCACCAAATCCAATGCCGAGATGATTGCATACTGGGAGGGTAACGGATTTGCAGAAGTCATCCTTGTCAATGCCAAGGACTACGATGATGCCAACCAACCGGGCGAATATGTCGATAGCACCAATTTCTCCTGGGAAAAGCGCCTAGAATTCACCCAAGCAGTGCTAGAAGCAACGGACAAAGCAGCGAAATCTGCCATGTCGGGCAAGTTGACAGTGCTGATAGTCAAGCAGTTGAAAGGTGCAGGGGTCCACAAACGGGGGGCAAAATCCCACAACCTCTATCCTGGAGACACTGTAGAAAAAGATTACATCGTTAGTGCCCTGAAAGCCCGGGCCTTACCCCCGGAAGCTTGGGAATTAGTGCGGACTAACTTTGAACGGGCCGCAGGCGGACCCGCATCCCGTCAAGTGGTGACCGAGAAGGAATTGCCATTACCCGAGTTGGGAACATTGCCCTTAGATGAATTTCCCCTGAAGGGCGACAAGCAGGTCGCGACGACGGCAATGGGTAGTTTAATTGCCCATGTAGGCCAACGAGACCCAAACTTCATCCTTTCTAATGCTGATGGAAATGCCGCATCGGGGATTAATAATGTCAACATCGCCTTGAAAATCGTCCATCCCACCATTGACGAAACCTATTTCCAAGGGCCTCAGGGTCAAGTTTACGAACCCTTGAGTGAAGATGCTTGTGCGGGGTTAGCTGCCAGTTTGGCCTTGTTTGGCGCCCGGACTTTGTGGTGTTCCTATGAATCTTTTGCCATCAACGGTTTGCCTATCTGGCAAACCGTGACTCAAGCAATGGCCGAATTGCGCCGTCCTACTCCGGCGACGATTACCTTATTTACAGCGGGGGCCTTAGAACAAGGACGCAATGGTTGGACCCATCAACGGCCTGAAATTGAAAATTACTTTGCGGCCATGATGCGGAATGGAAATGTTTTTCCCCTATTCCCCTGCGATGCTAATAGTATCCAAGCCTGTTACGAGTGGGCCCTAGGCATGAAGAATAAGGGGATTACTATTACTGCGAGTAAGTCTCCCTTACCCGTGCGATCGACCTTCGATAAAACCCGCAAGGCGTTGCAGGATGGCGGGGTAATATTGCAGGAAACGGAAGGGAAAAAGAAAGTCGTGTTTGCGGTAATTGGGGACATGACCTTAATTCCCGTATTTGATGCAGCTGCATCTTTAGCAAATGTCGGAATTGGCGTGCGGATAGTCTCAGTTATCAGTCCGCGCCGCTTGTATCGTCCCGAGGATACTGCGTGGCAAACTTGTACGGAAGCTGACGGACATTTCTTAGATGATGCCGGGTTTGAGAAGTTGTTTGGCGGTGATGGGTTAATTGGCGTGACCGGGGGACTAGCGCCATGCTAGAACCAATCATGTTGCGGAGTAACGTGAAGCGAGATACCTTTGCTTGGAAGCGGGGCGAGACTGGGTCGAGTCCTGGAACAATCATGGCCTATAATGGTTTGACTGCTGAGGCTTTGGCGAAACGCGCGGAAGAGTTGGTGAAGTAAGCGATACCCGGCCACCGATACCATCAATGGTATCGCTACAGGTACAAAGCCCGCCTGCGCGGGCTACCATTTCCCTCAGACCGATACCCGGCCACCGATACCATCAATGGTATCGCTACAGGTACAAAGCCCGCCTTGTATGTTGGAATAGAGAAGGGACATCTCGTGTCCGAGAGCACCCACCCTGTCGTGTCGCTCCCGCGCACGACATGGGTGGGTGTCTCTGGACACGACAGGCAAAACTGCCTACTATCGGTTGCGCTGGGTCAACCCGAAAGGAAAGCCAGGGCCCTGGAGCGATATTGTGAGTGCCCCAATTATGCCATAGAAAGGCAAGGACTAAAGTCCTGACTACGAACCAGATATCAATAATGGCTACATTTTTACCCCATTGATAAAAAGGATGATGAAGGAATACGGCAAATTCACGAGTCGCTCTGATGACCGATCCGATTTTTCCGGAACGGTAAGCCAGCGGCTATGAGAATGCCAAATCCTTGATTAGAGAGGTTGTTATAGAACGCTACGCTTGCAAAGATTTATTCTCCCAGATGCCGATGGCAAAGACCGCAGCCAATAATTTGCTTCTTTTTTATCTAGAGTGCCTCGTTGCAAAAACACTATAATTGAAGGCTGAAACCCTTATTCTCTCCTCACCTGAGTTATCGATTTACTTTTATGAGATGCACCCCTTAAGGGGGGATTTTATTCACCAGCAGAACTACCAGCACGGGAAAAGGGCAATCGATGGAGAATGGTGAATGGAGAATGGAAAGTAAACAATTAGCAATTCTCAATTAGCAGAGGGACATAAATCCGATAGCACGCAAGCATGACATGCAGGTTTCTTGGCCTGGCAGACTGCTCGACCGTGGTAAATTAGCCGAATAGACCAATTTTGCCAGTCAGACTGGGGCAATAATCTGATTAAATCTCGCTCAATGGGCACGGGCTCCTTTTGTTCCGTTAACCCTAAACGCTGAGACAGACGCTTGACATGGGTATCGACTGTCACCCCTTGATTGATGCCAAAAGCATTCGCTAACACTACATTAGCAGTCTTGCGGGCGACTCCTGGCAATTGCACGAGTTGTTCCATCTGTTGGGGCACTTCTCCCCGAAATTCTGTGACAATCATCTGACAAGTAGCTTGGATATTCTTGGCCTTATTGCGATAAAATCCAGTGGGACGGACTAGGTTCTCTAATTCACTAATTTGAGCGCTGGCGATCGCCCGGGCATCAGGAAACTGTCGAAACAACTCTGGAGTTACCTGATTTACCCTTTCGTCGGTACATTGAGCAGCAAGAATCGTAGCTACTAGCAGTTGTAAAGGTGTTTGATAATCGAGAGTACAGCGGGCGTCAGGATAAAGTCGCTGCAAGCGAATCAAAATTTCTAATGCCCGCTGTTCTTTAGCTGACCATTTACGGGTAATACTCATAGTAGGTAATCGTTGATTGTTCCTAGTTCCTCTTTTCTCTCAAACGGGTAAGCACGCTAGATAAGAGAATTTGTAATCCCTCACTGGACCGATTTACGGGCTTCGTGCTTACTACAAACTGGGACGTTCCCTGCCTTCCTCAGGGAACTTCGATATCCCCCAGAGGGGACGCTCGATGTTCCCCAGGAGCTCGATGTCTCCGGAGAGCGCGGTTGAGCACTACTCCGGAGACATCGTATTCGTCAAATAAAAATGGTCAGAGCACTAGATACATCGTTTGTCAGTTGTTAGTTGTTAGTTGTCAGTTGTTATACTACGAACGATCGGGAACTGCGCTGGGCCGCCAAACCGACTTGAACATTTTGGCGCCAGTCGATCCTTTTCCAAGTATAGTTGTTACCGATGAAACTTAAAATTCAACAATTACGGGTGCGTGGTCGCTGGGTTTGGGTAGCTTCCTGGGGGTGACATCGATCGTGCAGCTAGTTGCTTGTTGGTAAAGGGTGGGCGAAAGATAGAAATGATCGATCCGCCATCCCCGCTTCTTTTTAAACGCCTGATGCCGATAGTCCCACCAGCTGTAATGTCCTCCTTCTGAGGTGAATTTTCTAAATGCGTCCCCTAATCCTAATTCTACAATCTCTTGCAAAGCTTGGCGCTCTGGTTCTGTCGTGCCTGTGATTTCATCTGATGGTAAAACTTTCTTATGTATATCTCTCTCGTCTGGGACAATGTTGAAGTCTCCGCCTATGCATACTTTCTCATGTTTGTCAAGCATGTTTTGCAGGTATTCATGTAGGAGTTTCAGCCAACTGAGTTTATAATAGTATTGATCGCTGAAAGCCGTTGCACCATTGGGAACGTAGACGCTGATGATGCGACTTTCATCTATTATACCGGTAATTAATCGCTTTTGCTCGTCAAACTCTCCTACTTTTTCTGGCCCCAGCACCGGCGCAAACCCGACGCTCACATCTGACATGGGTTGGCGAGAGATCAGGGCGACGCCGTTGTAGGATTTTTGGCCCGAGATGTAGACGTGATATCCTAGTTCTTCTAGGGGCGATCGGGGAAAGTCGGCGTCTGGGACTTTCGTTTCTTGCAAGCATAGCACATCCATGGGATTTTCGCCCAGCCAATCGATCACCTGTGCTAAGCGGGTGCGAATTGAGTTAACATTCCAAGTAGCAATCTTCATCTGCTTGACCTCCTATGACTGTGACAACAATACCACCAAAGATTAAATTTCTCGTCTCACCGACTTCTCGGGAGTGGGTATACCAGGCCCTGGCTAACCTGGATATTATTTTACTGGATCATTCCCACTGCGAACGCAAAGCTGCTCAAGTTGCCTTAAGCTTGATGTTTCGCTATCCTGCTAGTACGGAACTGGTACGGAAGCTGACGGCGATCGCCTGTGAGGAACTGGAACATTTTGAACTGGTTAATCAGATTTTAGAACGTCGTGGCATCCCTCTGGCCCCCATGACGGCACCTCCCTACGGTGCGGAGTTAAAATCCCAAGTTCGCCGCCGAGAACCCGAACGGATGTTAGATTCCTTGCTAGTCTCTAGTTTAATTGAAGCTCGCTCTCACGAGCGCTTTGGTTTGTTAGCCATTCACATCCAGGATCGGGAGTTAGCTCAATTCTATCACAGTTTGATGGCTTCGGAAGCCCGTCACTATGGAGTCTACTGGACCCTGGCCACTACTTATTTCCATCGCGAGCGGGTGATGGAGAGATTAGCAGAATTGGCGATCGTGGAAAGTCAGTTGCTTTCAACCTTACATCCAGAACCGCGAATTCATAGCTAGGATTGTGAATGGAAAATTGTGAATTGAGAATGGAAAATAATCTGTGGTAGCCAGGCGCGATCGCATATAAACCCAACCAGGCGCCGATCGCGCAGCGTAGCGTAGCGTGCAGCCATAGCGCAACAACAAACGGCGGAGTATTTGGCTATGAAGAGTAGATATCGAGATTTTCTGATTCGTGATTGGCATGAGGCAGATCGCACCTCGGCCATAGCAGTCATTAGTTCGGTCCTGGCGGAATATGGTTTGCAGTGGGAACCAAAAGGGGCGGATCGGGATGTAGTAGAAGTAGAAAAATATTATCTGCAAACAGGGGGAGAGTTCTGGGTAGTAGAATACCAAAATAAGTTGGTGGGTACGGCGGCGTACTATCCTATATCCCGTGGTGAAAATGCTGTAGAAATTAGAAAGATGTATCTGTTGCCAGCTGTCAGAGGACAGGGGTTGGGGAAATTTTTACTCCCACAACTGGAAAGCGCGATCGCCTCTCGTAACTTTCAGCAGATCTGGGTGGAGACTGCTACTGTACTCAAAGAAGCGGTAAAATTATATGAGAGTAACGGCTATCAACCAGCTACTGGGGTAGAAACGCCAAGGTGCGATCGCCTTTATGTCAAGTACATTGGACCCCGCAGCACATTTAATACTATTTTGTAAAAACATGCTACAATTGTTTTGTTGAAGCATTATCCTGCTAGTCGGTTAAAACTGTTTAAAAACAGACTAAAAACCTTATAGAGAAAGCGTTTTACCCTCTTTTTTTTCCTCGTTCCCTGGCTCCGCCCGGGAACGAGCGACCCGAGGCGGAGCCTCTAGTTGAAAATGGTGAAAGATATGAGTTTTAACCGACTTGAGCTATGAGCAGGGGTTTTGAACCCTCGCTGTCTCGTGGGTAGTGCGGTTAGCGCTCCCACGAGACAGCGAAGGCGGGCTGACAGCGAAGTGAGAGAATACAGGCAACCTCTGTTATGAATACTAAACTAACACGCTGGATCTTGGGTGGTGTGGCTGTGGTGGCGGTAGGGGCGATCGCCGTAGGTGCCCTATTTAATCTGCAACGGCAAACTGTACTCAGTCAAGTGCAAGTTTATCAAGACAGCATTGCCCTGGGCAAGAACGATCCTAGTAATCTGACGGCCATAGATCGGCGATCGGGTCAAGAAATATATTATCGAGTCACGTTGCAAAATGCGCCAATTGACAAAAAACTCTCTCTCCGCTGTGATTGGATCGATCCGAGGGGAACATTGGCACGTCAAAACCGCTGGCAAACTCAAAGGATCGATCGGGAAGTTTGGCCGACCTATTGCCGCTATCCGTCAAATAATGCTATGATGACAGGCAGGTGGCAAGTGCGAATGTTTTTGGGCGATCGCCTTCTCGACGATGCCACTTTTACTGTGAAGTGATAGGGCGATGCAAGAGTTTGTGGGCTATTGGGGTAAGGGCGATCGGGTCGAACTGGAAAACCTCTTGACAAAGGTTTCCAGTTATGGTAATATGCGGGTTGGGAATCAAACAGATAGCTGCATTTGGGGGATCGGTGGTAGCAAGGTTTCTGAGTCGGGAATTATTGGGGTAATTTCTGCCAGTGGTTTAGGGAATGATGCCTGGGTGAAAGTAGAAGAAAATTGTCTAATTTTGGGCAGAGAACCTTTTGGCAGGGTTCCGTTATATTGGACAAAGCAGGGAGAAATTATCTGGTTTGCTTCCAGGTTGCAGTTGCTATTGCAGATAGCTTCTCCTGCTGAAGTTAATATTCCCGCTTTGTATGGATACAGTTGTTTTTCCTATGTTCCTACGCCCCTAACACCGGTGTCAGGAATTTTTGCCGTTCCCGCTGGTGTAGAATTGCTATGGGAAGCTAAGAAACCCGGTTTTTCCAAGAAACAGGGTTTCTGGGTTGGTGATGAGAAACAGGGTTTCTGGAGTCAATATCAATGGCGGGAAGCGCCGGTATTAATTAAAGAGGAATCAGAGGCGATCGCCCAGTTGCAAACGCTGCTGAAACAGGCAGTCGATCGGCAAATTGCCGACTTATCATCGGATACGGAAGTGGGGGTATTTCTCTCAGGAGGATTAGATTCTGCTACAGTAGCAGCATTGTTAGTCCAAGCTGGCATAAAAGTCCGCGCTTACAGTCTCGATTTTGGCATCCAGGAGTTGTCGGAATTACCCCATGCAGAAAAGGTGGCGGCCCATTTAAGTATCCCCTTGGTGAAAGTACCGGCAACCCCAAAACAGATTAAAAAAGCGATTACCGCTACCGCAGCAGCTTTAGATTTACCCTTTGGTGATGGCGTCACCATTCCTTTATATTTACTCTGTCAAAGGGCGAGTCAAGAAGTGGGCATCATTTTTAATGGGGAAGGGGGCGATCAACTGTTTGCGGGATGGACCAATAAACCTTTTATTTAGGATATCGGCAGTTAAATCGCCAAGCTGAAATCGGGCAAGATTTAGAGATCGGCAAAACCCAGATAATAGATTGGTTAAAGCGCTGGCAACAGGTCAACATCAACCAAATCAAGATATTGCCCGAACCTTCCCAGGATATTCCAGCAACAGTTAATACTGACATCAGTGTTTATAGTTTCGACAGAGTAATGGTTTGCGATAATGATGCGATCGCGCAAATGCTGATTGCCAACAACTTCCACTTTGAAAAGAACTGTGCGGTCCTGAGTATCACTGGATATCCCCAGAGTATATTTGATACGGTAATGCAGATGCTGCGGCGCAATCAAAACTTAACAGTTTATGCCTTGCACGATGCCAGTCCTCAAGGAGTCAGGATAGGACATCAACTGCGTGCCTATCGTAACTGGTTTCCGGATATTACTGTCTCCATCATAGACATAGGATTGCTGCCACGTCAAGTTTTAGCTAGTCGGAATATGTTCGTGCTCAAATCAAGTTTATCAGCATCGGAAGCTAAACAGTTACCCGCCGATATCCGTCAAAGTTTATCAGCTAAAGAACTGCGATGGTTAGAGTTGGTAAATTTTGTAGAATTAGAATCATTCACTCCCCGCAGGTTGCTGCAAGTCCTGACTCAAGGAATTGGCAGGAGTTTAGATATTGGTAGCAATGATACCCTAATATATATTTATGGAGATGGAGATGATGAGGATACAAGTGCTATGCTATTTGCATCGGAGAGTTTCGGTTAAGCTACGGTAATGGTGGGCACCGCCCACCCTACAGGACCGTCACGCATTTAAATTGCATAGCCCGAAACGCACCAAACCCTTGTTCTCAATGGCTTATCTCATTTTGAATGAGCGAATTACTTGATGGTGGGCGGTGCCCACGGATGAGATTATGAAATGCATCTGTTGTTCGTTATTGGATGGCAAAGTCAGTGTATTGGCGGAGGTTGGGAGGATCGCAACTCAAAAGAGTCAGCCCAAGCATGCCAACAGATGCCAGATCCAGTACGGCAGAGTTTAGCTAAAGATGAACTAGAATGGTTAGAAGCAGGAAACTTTGTCGAATTAGAATTCTTCACTCCCCAAAGGTTGCTGCAAGTCCTGACTCAAGGAATTGGCAGAAGTCGGGAACCTGGTAGAGATGATGGCATGATTTCTGTTTATGGAGATGGAGATTACGACAATACCAGTACAAGTGCTATGATATTTGCATCGGACAGTTTCGGTTAAGTCTCATGGTCCGCCGTTCAAACCCCCGGCGGGCTAGCGGGACTAGCAAGACTTATTGACTTGCAGCCAAATTTATAAGCTAACCAACAACCAGAGTTTAACACCATAACGTCTCCAGGTATCACCTCGATAATTTAACCAGTCGCGAATTAAATCTTGATTCAGATAGGGCGCGATCGCGGCTTTCTTATTTAACAATAAAGCTTTAGCCGTCCGGCGCCAATACTTGTAAAAGCAGAACTGGGTAGTGGGTCACAAGTAGTGATGTTAGCACAAGAAAGCTCAGACGGAGATCGCAATAGTGGCATCCAACGGCAAGTCAAATAACGATATTTCAGGCATTGACGTCCCAGCCGAAAAATTGAAAATGCCACATCCCCACACCTATTGGGACAGACTAGCCATCACATCACTACATGTTTATCACTACCCAGAACTGTACGGGAACCATCATGCCACTTTTAGGACGGTGAATAATTTCCTCGGGCAAAAGATCTGCGACTGCTTGTTTTAACACCGCCTTTTCCACCGCACCCGCCAGTTTATATGCTGGGGGAATTTCCAGGGACAACTGGACAATGCGCCCATCGAATAAAGGCGATCGCCCTTCTATTCCGGCGGATCGAGTGAGATTATTAACCTTTGTTAAAATATGGTCAGCACCCTTAAACTTAATGTTCAACATCATCAAGCGATTGAGATATTCGCCCTCGGCAAAGAGATCGGCAGCAAACACGGAAGGTTCATCTTTTACCCCTGTCCAAATGTCAGGTTTAAGCAGCATGGATAAATCATTAGCACATTTCTTAAAAGAAGTCAAATAATCCCCGAGCAGTTGGGAATTAGTCATGGTATGATACAACTGCTTCAGCAACATGGGCTGATTTTTCGGTCCGCCAAAACAGGGGTCTCCTCCCTCACCATTCAGGATGACATGAACGTGCGATCGGGCCAGGTTTCCCAAGAGGAAATTAGGAACGGTCAAGGGATCCCCGATCGGGTCGTCCAGATGGGCCATGGTCGCGGGCAATTGGGACCACATCTGTTGGGGAGTAATTTCGAGAATATGGTGCTGGGTGCGGCAATGTCGAGCCACCAAACTAGAAAATTCCAATTCATTGGGAAATTCCGCCCCAAAATGAATAGAATAGGTATGGACGGGGGCATCATGTAATTGGGCCGCCACGGCGGTAACGGCGCTAGAGTCCAAACCGCCAGATAAATAGGTTCCCACGGGTTCGCCTTTGGGTAAATATTCTCCCACAACTCGCTCCAAAAGCGATCGCACCTTCTCGCCGTGCCAGGCCAAAGGGCGATCGGCATTCCGCACGTCGGCCTGGAACTGATAGTAGACACCAAACAAATCATCTGGTAAAGTCAGAAGAGTCCCAGGACGTAACTCCCGGACATGCCGCCAAAGGGTGCGATCGCCCGGGACAAAAGCACAGCAAAGATAATCCCGCAAAGCGACAAGATCGAGTTCGTGAGAGTGGTATGAAGAGAGTAGGCGGAGTCGGGGTGCAATCCAACGCAGAGAACCCTCTGTGGTGTAATAAAGAGTACGTCCGCCAGTGCGATCGCGAGCCAGGTACAACCTCAGATCTTCTCGATCCCAAACCGCCAGAGCAAAGATCCCCTCCAGCAGACCGAGAGCATCCACGCCCCAACGTTCCCACAGGTGTGCCACTAGCTGGGCGTCAGGAACAGGGGCGACCCCCAGGCGATCGCGCAAGGGGCCGCGATTGCTCAACCAGAGATCGCCCAGGACAGCAAATCGCTGACTGGGGCTAAAAACAGGCTGCTTGTGAAAAATCGTCAGTTGTGCGTCGCGCCAGGTTCCGCCATCAGCCAGCTGGGGACAGTTACCCCAAGCAATAGACCAGGCAGGGGTAAGATGGACAGGGCTTTTGGATAGAGATTTGGGTCGGGGAGCGGGAAATAATCTCACGGCGTACAATAAGTTATGGCATCAAAGACTATAATGCCTCAGTAACCGTGAGGAACTGTGAACAAGTGATTGCCATCTACCCAGGAAGCTTCGACCCCATAACTCTAGGTCATCTGGACATCATCGAGCGAGGCGGTCGGCTGTTCGAGCAGATTATAGTAGTAGTGCTGATCAATCCCCATAAAACCCCTTTATTCTCGGTATCACAGCGCTTGCAGCAGATCCGCCTGGCGACCCAACATGTGCCGAACATCACCGTTGACAGCTATAACGGACTGACAGTGGACTATGCGAGAACGCAGCAGGCGCAAGTACTGCTGCGGGGTTTGCGAGTACTGTCAGACTTTGAAGGCGAACTCCAGATGGCCCACACGAATAAAACCCTCTCAACTCAAATCGAGACTGTTTTTCTAGCAACCTCTAACGAGTATAGCTTTTTAAGTAGTAGTTTAGTCAAAGAGATTGCCAAATTTGGCGGTCCCATAGATCATCTAGTTCCCCAGCATGTTGCAATAGATATTTACCAATGTTACGCCAACAAAACCCATCCCAGATCGAGCCCGAACAATCAGCACTCTCCCCTACCCTCCCAGGAGAGTCACCCCCTACTGGACTGGACTCCTACTCAGAAACAGCGCGAACCGGAGAGATAGATGTTCAGACAGAACTAGAAAAGTTGAAGGAACTGATTCTCGGCAGTTTCCACATTCCCTTTACCCGATACACGGTGGTAGATGAAGACCAACTGTTAGATTATATCGAGCTAGTGCAGTATAATCTGCCGAAAGCATTTGAGCTAGCAGCGAAAATTATCGAGCGTCGGGAGAAGATCATTGAAGAAGCCAAAGAATATGCCCAAGAATTGATTTTAGCCGCCGAACAAAAAGCGGCGGAGATGTTGGATCGACATGAGTTAGTGCAGCAGGCGCAAATGCAGGCCATGAGGATCAGGCAACAGGTGCAACAGGAATGCGATATTGCCAAGGATCAGACGATCGCGGAGATAGACAGAATAGAAAATCTAGCGCAGCAGGAACTAGAGGAAATGCGGCGCAAGACAATATTGGAATGTGAAGCAATTCAGAGGGGAGCAGATGAGTACGCGGATGGAGTGTTGCTGGATATGGAGCAGCGGTTGAGCGAGATGTTGCGAGTGATCCGCAATGGCAGGCAGCAGTTGCATGTCGATCGCCCTTCCGATTTTTCTGAGGGTTTGTAGTGAGGACTACAAACCCTCAGTGGAAATATAATCAATTCAAAATTATCTCATTCAAAATTATGGCATATAGGGTAAACCCATTGAGGACAAGGCTTTCATAATATCTGCAGTAGCGGCGCTACTTAGTCAGCGATCGGGTGACCAGTTAGTAATGAGCAATTAGCAATTAGCAATTTAGTGAGATGGTATCAGACAAATTCCGCCGCGATCTGCGCAAAGAAGCTTCATTATGGCAAGCTGAGGGACTGATCGATCGGGCAGTGTACGAACAGCTAGCAGAACGCTATCAATTCGACAGCCTGGAGTCAGTTGCGAGCCACCTCTTTGTGACCATATTATTAGGGTTGGGCGGTATTCTGATGGGTTTAGGGGCGATCGCCTTTGTGGCAGCAAACTGGCAGGAATGGTCCCCAGGAATGAAGCTGATGCTGCTGCTAGGTTTCTGTGTGGGGGCGAATGGGGCGGGGTTTTATCTATGGCGCAGTCCCATGGAAAAACGGCAACGGTTAGGGCAGGGGTTATTGCTGTTGGGGGCGCTAATTTTGGGGGCGCTGCTGGGGCAGATTTCTCAGATGTTCCATCAAAGCGGACCATTTTATCAGCTATTGCTAATCTGGGGACTGGGAGTGCTAGCAATGGCTTATAGTCTGCGGATGACATCCTTGGGAGTGATGGCAGTTCTCCTAGTAGCATGGGGTTATTTTATGGGGGTGAACGAGTTATTCTCTACTCAAGAGTTTTTCTGGCTACAATTGCTGTTGGAGCACATGCCATTGCTGGCGGGGTTGCTGCTTGTGCCCCTGGCCTACTGGTGTAGATCGCGGGTAATTTTTGTCCTCGCAGCCCTGACTTTAATTCCGGCTTTGTTCTTTAACTCAGTAGCTTTCCCGACCATCTGGATGGTGGCGATCGCCTGCGTTTTGCCACCGGCTATATTGTGGGGTTACGATGACTTGCTCTGGCCGAAGGTAGACAGCAGATCCTTTCGATTTTTGGCCCGGGCGATCGGCATCATATATCTGAGTATAGTATTTTATTTGTGTTCTTTCAATTGGTTTTGGCAAGATTTTTCCCTGTCCGCTTCGGGGAATAACAGAGTCTGGTTGTTGCTGGATGTGGCCATATTCAGCGCGATCGCACTCTGGGAATGGTGGCAAATGGCACGGCCTAGCAGCAGGCATCCCCACCGCTGGGGGTTTGACCTAACTACCAGTGTAATGGCGGGCTTAATTGTAGTGACAGCCTCAGTCTTTCTATGGCAAGATAGTAGTATATTCGTTCCCGAGTTAGCCACATTTATTTTTAACCTGCAGCTGTTTCTGTTAGCCGCCGGTTTAATCAGAGTGGGGTTATTACGGGGGGGACGCGGTAGTTTCTGGGGTGGGATAGTGTTGCTAACACTGCAAATCATCTCGCGGATGTTAGAATATAATACGGAATTGCTGTTAAAATCCTTGGTATTAGTTTTATGTGGAGTTGGCGTGATAGCTGCGGGATTATGGTTTGAACGCCACCTATCGACTGTGAAGCCTTCTGAGGAGGATTAAGGATGGAAAAAAATCAAGCATTTGCTGACATTAAGGACCAAGTAGCACAAGAGACAATCCCCCAGCGGCTCCTCCATCTGGGACAGCAGGGTAAAAAGCGACTGCCGGGTTGGCGTTTGTGGTTACCGCTGGCCTTCCAAGGGTTGCTGATCCTCTCGGTGCCAGCGCAACCTGCCTATACCTACCTGACGGGAAAGACAGTGGTCCTCCAGACTCGACCCGTAGACCCCTACGATCCCTTGCGGGGTTACTCTCAGACTTTAAGCTATGATATCTCTAGTCGGGAGACTCTGCAACAACTGCCCGGTTGGAAAGAAGTGGCAAAGCTTCCGGGTGATTTACAATCTGGAACTAGCTTCTACGTGATTCTGGAAAAACCTGCGGGTTCTAAAGCAGATGCCCCAGCAGCTTGGGTGCCAGTGGCAGTGAGTGGCGATCGCCCGGAGAATTTGTCGGGCGATCGGGTAGCCTTGAAGGGCTATACTAGCAAGGATGGTTGGGTGAAGTACGGGCTGGAAAGCTACTATATGCCAGAGGACCAGCGGGTTGAAGTTAATCGGCACATTAGACAAGCACAAACCTTTGTAGTAGAAGTGAAGGTGGACGATCGAGGTAATTCTCTGCCCGTGCGCCTCTGGGTGGGCGATCGGAATTATCGCTTCTAACCTGATTTCAGATTAAGATTAAGCGGCGCGAGTCCATCAAGGGAATCACCAAGTCTTCTCGGACCACGGAGATATCTGCTGAAATTTCTGGATTTCGACCAAGATGGGGTGCCCGAAGGTGCAGAAACCAGCATGTTTAATCTCCTGCCAGGGGACGGCTACATTATCGATTCAGATAACGATAGCTTTAGCCTCACGATTACTGATGGCTCCATGCCCATTACTTCCCTGAGCGAAACACAAGGACTACTTAATCTTAATGAGGACTTGAATCCCAGTTTTGATAACCTTAATTTCGATCGGAGTATGGTCTTCCGACCTGCTGAACCAATGACGATCTAAACTGTCAGGAGAGCGGCAGTAGGGTGGGCAGTGCCCACTGCCCACCCTACTTGTTGTTCTTCGTTCGTTCCCAAGGTCTCCCTAGAAGGGTATCATGGATTGGGTATAGCGTAGCAAAATATTATGACTGGCGGGTACTGTCCTCAAGAAAATCTGATTTCCAGATATGAACTGCTTGCCTTGCTAAATCCCTCTGACGGTTGTATAGAGAATCTGCTGTCCACTCCTCTGCTTTAATGATCGCAGTCAAAGTATAAACACTCTGCTGATATTTTTCTCGCTTCAGCTGATAGCTTTTTTCTCCAATCTCGCAATTCAAAGCAGGTTCTAATAGGGTGAGATTTCCTAGGCGATCAACCATTTCTTCTCTTCTAGCATCAGGAAAATGCTGCCGCCAGTCATCTGTAGGTTCTTGAGGCCGGATATGTTCTATTGAGAAACTATCCTCATTCACCTCCACTCCTGAAGCATCTGCCTCTAATTTAGATAGAATATACCGCACTAGTTTCTTTTTCGGTCCTTTAGTGGAAATGGCAAGCAAGGAAAAGTCTTGCTTAAACTTGTCATCTGGGACGTAAACCTGACGCAGTTCATTAAATACCTGTTGGGGACTCTTTATTTGTCCATTTTCGATCTTAATCGCTACCTGATTATAAACTGTATCCAATTCCTTAGGATTCAAACTGCTTACAATACTGTAGCGGAAGGAGATTGTTGCTGCCAGTTTCAGCACGCGAGTAAAATCTTCAGGGTCAAAATGCTGATAGGCAGCAAACAATACTGGATAAGCCTGTTTCACTCCCAATATATTCAATGCCCGCACATGGGGATAGTTTTCTGGAGTTTTACCCCAGAATTCATCCTTGGGGTTGTCTAGGGCTAAGAATAAATTACTATAGTTTTCCAGCTGGTCCAGCAAGTAAAAAGCTTGTTCAGCATCTGTGATATCTTCCCGAACTAGCTTAAACAAGCGATCGCCCCTGACTCGATTATGCTTCATCTTCAGATAGTAGCGCATAAAGCTAGGAAACTTCTCCATCCTAACTGTATTAATAATGCCCTGCCATTGGGACTGAGCTATCTCGAGAACCTCTGGATCTTGAAAGAGGGAAAATAGATAGTTTTTTAGCAAATCAGTAGAACTTAGTTCTATCCCTCTCGCATTCAGCGTCTCGAAAACAATGTAGGCATTTAGTTCATTTTCAACTGTAATTTGGATAAATACTAGCCTTTCAGCTACTATCTCTGTAACAAATGAAGCAATCTTTTCCCCATCCTGAATTATGCTCTTAATTTCCTCTGTCTTCTTGGTGAAAAAATTATATGCTTGCCAGATTTTTTGATTTGATTTCGCCAGGGAGCGGATATTTAGAGGCTTTCTCAGATTAATCAGATTGCTTTCATAGAAATCATTATTGTTAGCGTTCAAAATTATCCGGCTGGAGTAATGGAGAGAACGCGGATCTTTATCACCTATATAGGTACGATAATTTCCTGTCGTTCTTGGTTAGCTTCCGGATCAACCTTTTTTTCTACAAGTTGTCGCAGCTTTTCAATCACTGCAATGGCAATGATACTCAGAGTTGCTAGACGCTGCTGACCATCAATGACGATCAACTCTTTTTCCGAGTCAGGAGAGCTTTGCAGGACAATTGCTCCCATATAATGACTTGTACTGGATTCCCAGTACAGCGCCTCTATATCTTGCCAAAGATCTTCCCAGTTCTCCTCTGTCCAAGAATAATCCCGCTGGAAGAGAGGCACGCGGTAAATCTTGCCGTTACTGATTAAATCGCCAAAGCTAGCGGTTCGTGTATCCAGGAGGTTACGTGGCATGATTTGCTCTTCCGATCGTTCTTAAGTGACTACTAACACATCTTAGCATACTTGCTTCGATAATACAGAGATCTAGTTTCACCCTCGCGAGGTACATTTTTCACTTGGCACTGCCAGTGATACGCGATCTGCAAACCGCTATACTGTATCTCATCAGCGCCGAATTACCCTATAATGGTGGGCGGTGCCGGCGGTGCCCACCCTACTTGCTGTTCTTAAATCTTTCTTTTGTTGCCTGAAATGCTTCTGCCATTACTGCTTGTATTCTCTCCGGATCCGGTATCTTTCCTCCCATTATATCCCCAAAATATACGCAGGCCCCCTCCCCTAATGCACCGGTGTACGCTGCTGCCCAACTGGCCGCGATCGCACTCCCGAATCCTGGCACAAATTTGATTAATTCTCTCCCGATCGCCTGGGCTACAAATCCTCCCGCGATCGCACTTACTATTCCTCCTGCTTGCGATCGCGTCAGGGTCTGGCCGTACAATTTCCCTAGCAGTCCTACCATTGATACTTGTAATGCTGTTAGGACTGGCATCGTCGCCAAGGGTAATGGCACTGCTGCTAGGGTGGCCGCGATCGCGCAAAAGGCCCGTATGTAACGCCTCGCTACATTCCGGTACATATTGCCAATCTCGGCGATTGCTTCTCCATCTAATATTTGATGTATTGCTTGCGCTTCCGCTTCCGGCAGCAGCTCGGCTATGCTATCTCTCAAGGCTTCTAATCCATAAAATACCGGATTGTATCCGTCCTCTTCTAAAGTGAAATCCATTAATATGGCCCGATCGCACAGTTGCCCAAATCCCTCTACTATGGCCCCATAGGCCCGCTGGACTTCCTCGTACTGGGGGGGATATTCTGGATGAGGCTGTGTCCCCCCCCTCGTTCCCACGGATCTGCCTGGGAACGTGCTTTTAGCGCTCCCAGGAGACACAGAGATCCCGGCAGGATAGACTTCATGCAGGCAGGTTACTGCTAGCAGACAGGGGATATGGGGATGTTTCTCTCGCAACTGCGTCCCTATTTGCCGCAAGCTCTCCGTGGCAAAATCGTTGATTTTTACTGTTAATATGAGAATCTTGGCCCGGCCACTCGCCTCTGATAAGTCCCCTAGCAGTTCCGAGACGATCGCCTCTGTCTCCTGGCCCACATCTCCCAGTCCCACTGTATCGGTAAAGATCAGCAGGGGCAACTCACTGGCAGGATAGGCATAGCGTTCTGTATGCTGGGTGTGGGGCCGAAACCCCTGGCCCACGATCTCCGCTGATACCCCCGTCAGGCCCCGGACGATGGAACTCTTCCCGGCCTGGGGTTTGCCGATCAAAATGGCCTCTGTGGTCGGTAGGGACCGCTCGACTCTCTCTAATATCTCTGCTACCCGATCTTCCCTGACGCTAAACCACTCTACCATCCTCTGGGCTAGGCGATCGACTGGTAAGATTTTCCTCAAGCGTTCTGTAGTATGCTGCCAAACCCCACGCTTCTGACTCTCCTGCTTGGCATCAGGGTTTGCTTCCGGTTGCTCTGTCATCCGAATTCATGCCCCATCTCTTTATTTGTATCTTATCCCATTACATCAGCCCGATCGGATGATGGCCTATCCTCCCTGCTCCCTGCTGCCCGATACTGGCGTTACTTCTAATGGCTCGCTTCACTTTACCCTTTTCTAACAGACAATCGCAAAATACCGGACACACAGAATTAAAACACCAAACTAACATAACTGACATATACAATACCTTACAAAACTTAGCATTACCGGTTTTACACAGACGTGTTTTGCCTCTAACCGTTAAACCAAAAACCTACTACCTTGGTGTGACCCCAGCATGAACAAACACAAAACTCACACTATCGTAAGTGCCAATCTCTACTGAGGTTTGTAGTTTAGCTGCTGTCAGCTCACCTACACCGGGAATCGATAGGAGCAACTTCTGCTGGTGCTTCAGATTCTCATGAGTATCTATGAGCACAGTAATGAGCTGTTTGATTTGCTCAATCTGTCCATAGTTTAATGCCTTGTTGCTGTTAGTCATAGAGGATCTCCTGTTAAGTGATTAGTTTTATTATTTTTGTATATTGCGCAACTGCTCTGCCCATTCAAGGTTTTTAACATGAGCAAAGTATGTTTTATCTGTTACAGCACCTATATCGCGCTTGCTCCCGATATGCACTGCATAATCATCCAGCCAAAATTCTTCTCGGTCCAACACATCCGCCGGCAACACTTCTGCCCAAAGTAGCTCATCGTTGGGAGGATCTACTTTGACCTTAAAGCTGCTCTCCATCGCGCTTATCCACTCATGGCAAGCATAATATACGCCGCAATTCACAGTAGCCCAATAATTAGGTATTCGGATAAATTTTGGTGTCCTGTTTTTGCGGCACATATCTGTAAATGCCTTATCAGGAAATTGAAGCATTACAGTATCCCAATCTACCCACAAAAACTCTCCAAATTCTTTCAACGCCCAAAGACACATCCAATGCTTCATCATATGTGCCATATTCTGTTGCACATATTCTGGCGCATCGTCAAAAATACGATATACGTTAAGGTTAAACCCGGCAAGCTGCGCTGCTGACTCTTGGTTACCGGCGAGGACATAAAGAGCCTTTTTGTATAGCGGGTTAATTTCAATACTCTGAGGAATCTCTTTCAAAGTAACGTCCGCCATACTGGCGACTCCGCCGCGCACATACGAATACAGCCCTGCAATCATCGGAATCGACATGCAATCTCCTCAGCCTCCTCAGCGACTCCATAATCTTCAATAACAACATTTTTGTGTCGTGCAATCATCTCAAGACGCATTTCATAGCTTTGCGACTTAAATATCTGCCAAATTTCGGCTTCTTCTTCTGGCGGACTGGAAAATCCAAGCTCATTGGCATAGCGTCGCATGCGCGACAAGGTGGCTAAGGCATATTTCCAATTAACTAGTGGTTTGAGCAGAAGTATTTTTCGCTGACGCACAGATTTTTTAGCAAGCGAATGAATAAATCCTCGTAAATCCCCGCCCGGAATATGTTCAACGCCAATAGCCGACAGCGCCACATCAAATTTATTGACACGTTCTTCTAATGAAGGATACCTAGTTTTATGCGCAATTTCAACTACGCGCCCGTTAATTTTATAAACATCTGAAAAGTCTTTCTGTTCCAATGTCACTGCATTTCGCTGCTTCAGAAAGAAAACAAGTTCTTCTCTATCTGCGGCAGAAGGGGCCCAGATGTCAATATCTCTTGGGGGCTTGCCGGTTAAAAGTGATTTATACGCTCCGCCCGCAATAAAAAACCTGACATTAACTGCCCCTTTGCCTAAAATAGCGGCTATTTCTTTTTCTGCATAACGCATAATCTCAAACTCCCTTAGCATTTTAACTCTCCTTTGTATCAGCAGAAACTTTTAGGGCAGGTAGATTCATATGGCCTCCTTTCCTTGACTGGCGATTTGATCTGAGTTGACTGGTGATCTTATCAGTTGAGACCGGTACAGGGTAGAGATGTTTTACCAGTAACCATCCTTGTAAATACGAGTTCATCTGTGTTACAGAGACTCCCGATCCCATTCGGTTGTCTAGCAAAAACAGTAAGCAGTCTGGGTCTCGATCTGCGCGACAGGTTCAATTGACCTCTGGCGGGCTACGGACTTATCGATAGCTTTCTACCCTGATGTCTGTTCTCTATTCCAACATACAAGGCGGGCTTTGTTTGTGTAGCCCTACCCTTTAGTTGGGGCGTGGGCGTGGGGGCGCGAATTTTACTCCTACAATTCCCAAGTTCAAAAATCAAAATAGATATAGGGTAAACCGCCTTGGGGGCAAGATGCCAAACAGTATAGAGACAAATGGGGACCAATAGCAGCTTGAGAGGCCAGTTAAGTTGCAACTCGATCAGTCGGTGTAAAACAAATAAGCAGAACATGCCGAGGAAGAGGAGTCCCAGTAACAAAGCGAATTGTAAGCGCTCGACCCCCATACTGTCCAGATAGACTTTCTGAGCAAACTGAACATCAGCAGTATATCCCCAAAGATGTTGGAGAACCCAACCCGAGTCTGGTAAAGAAGGCAAGCGGAAAAAGATCCAGGCAGTAAACACCATAGCTTGAGTGAGTGCCCAAGCCAATATTACCCCAGGAAAGCTGTGCCAGAGAGATTTCGGTCCCGAGATCGCTTCTGTAATCCGATGCACTACCAAAGCCATACCGTGAAGTAGGCCCCAGACAATAAAGCCCCAAGCTGCGCCGTGCCAAATGCCCGCGATCGCCATGACGATCAGTAAATTAAGGCAAGTAGAGGCCAAACCGCGCCGGGAACCGCCGAGAGGGAAATAGAGATAGTTGCGCAACCAATCCCCCAAACTCATGTGCCAGCGCCGCCAGAAATCCGCAATACTGGTACTAAAGTAAGGATAGTCAAAATTTGCGGGCAAATGTAAGCCGAACAAGATGGCACTACCCCGGACAATATCTACATAGCCACTAAAATCCAGATATAGTTGCAAGCCATAGGCCAAGGTAGCCAACCAGAGGTCGCCGCTACCAGCCCGGACCAGATTATCAAAGCATAAAGTGACGAAAATTCCTAGTCGATCGGCTACAAGAACTTTTTTGGCCGCCCCAAAGGCGATCGACCACAAAGCTTCGGCCACCAACTGAGCATTAGGAAAGCGCAAACTTGCCCATTGACTAGCGAACTGATGATAGGGAGTAATGGGGCCAGAAATGAGTTTAGGAAAGAATAGCTTATAGGCAGCAAAGGGGAGAAACCCCTTTGCTGCCGGGGCCCCCCGATAGACATCAATTAGGTAAGCAATGGACTCAAAGCTAAAGAAACTCAGACCCAAAGGTGCGATCGGATGATCGGCGATCCAGTTTACCCTTTCTTGAGGAATGGGCAAATCTAGTAGGGGTTGAAGTGATGAGAACAGAAAGGGTAAATATTTGAAGCCCAGCAGTAGCAGCACATTCAATATAATCCCCAAGATCAGGAGTACGGTGCGGTGTCTGTCCCATGGCTCGTCCTTCAGGACAAGAGCATGCGGAAGACGCCGTAGCCCCCAGTCCCAGTCTAAATTAGTAAAGGCCTGCACGTCTCGACTCCGAAGCAGCACTCTCCCCCGATCCACGATACCCCATCAATCGTCCTAAGCCAAAATTTATGAAGGCGATCGCCAGCAGCAAGGGAACATACTGTACTTGCCAAAAGGCGTAAAAGGCCAAACTAGCAATTAGGACGATCCAGAGTCGCCAGTTTGGGCGCGGCACAGACCAGTAAATTGCGCTAGCAAGCAGCAAGAACATGCCATAGGCGATCGAAGTCAAGCTCATAATCAGCAATTCAAAATTCTCTCATTCAAAATTATTGCATTGGGAAAAGCATCCTCCCCGGTTGGGGTTCGTGCCGAAATCCAACGGTCGGTTGCTGCTATGAGACCCAGCGCAGGCGGTTGCCTGTGCAGCCATGCGACAATTGCTTTGTTCATGTAGCCCCACCCTAAAGGGTGGGGGCGGCTACGATGTCCTCCAAGCATCGAAGTGCTTCCTCCAGACATCGAGTTTCCAGGAGGCATCGAGATCCCCCGAGACATCAAGCTGGACCGGGGACATCGAGCGCGCTTTAGACATCGAAGCCAAAGCGATCGCCCCTTAATGATAGATATACTCGATCGTGGAATAACTCAGTCATGCCCCTCTGTGACTGAGTTATTCTCCTCTGTGACTGAGTTATTCCAAGGAATAAATGCTCAGTTCCTGAAGTAACTATTTACTTCCTGGAGTAACTGAGTCATTCCCTGGAGCAACTGGGTCATTCCCTGGCCCGTTTCCGAGAGTGCCCACCCTTGGGTGGGCACTCTGGAAACGGGCGGCACAATGCCTTGCTTTGACGTGAAACAATGTTACCAAGGGCGATACGAGTCACTCTCAGGCCGGAACAAGTCCTTCCAAGGCCGGAGTCAAAGTCTCTGCCTTCGCTCTTATCGCAGCGGAGGGGGCGTTGGGGAGCTGGCAGCCATGCGACAATTGCTTTGTTCCTGTAGCCGGGCTATGCACGGGTTCGGGCGGGGAGGTCTCCTACCAACTGGTGCAAGACCACAGATCCAGGGACAGGCGAGCGCGCAGCGTTGCCGGATCGAGGGGTTGAGCGACTGGTTTCTAATTAGTAGAGTCAGCAAAAAATTGTTCGACGTCTTGTAATAGGTTGAGATAATCAGATGCTTTGAAAGTACGCGGATTCTTAGGATTTTTTAATTATTATAGCAGTTGCTTTTCCCAGAGATAATCCTTGACAATTTTCAATTCTCCTTAAGTACATGCCAAGGAATCATCGGGTCATTGGCCAGATGTTCGGAGACAGCAGCAGCGCCATAACGGTTGAGATGACTGGGGTCGGAGAAATATTCATATTGACCGCCATCCCACAAGAGAGTTAGATCTCGGAAAATAAACTCTCTGGGGGCAGTCAGACTCTCCATATGCTGGCGAAACTTTTGCTCGTATTCTCGGCGCACGGGGTCTAAATATTCGGCAGTGAGGGGCAGGTTGACGAAAACAACCGGAATATTGCGAGCCTTAGTTAACTCTAGCAGTGAATTGAGGGCTTCCCCTTGGGTGCTGCCTAGATCGAAAGCTTGATAGTCTTGGTCGTATTGGCCAGGGACTCGGGGATGCTTCTGATAGTAAGTATCGGGATCGAAGCGCCAGTCAAAGGGGAGAAAGTCATCTGGCTCTAAAACCCCTGGAATAGTTAATAGTTCAGGTGCTTCCGGGTCTTTGAAAATATCCCGATCGCCCCCTTGGTCCAGCATACTAGAAGGTAGGATCTGCTTCAGATGTTCCCCCAGAAGCAATTTCAGGCGATCGCGTTGAGGATAGAGGGCCGAAGCAGAACCCAGCACCCGATCGAACCAGCGATCGATATCTCTGGGGTAGTGCGAGTAGCGCGTCCCCCTCTGGGGATATCGAAGACATCTTGATAAGGATTTATCAAAGCCATAGATGAAATAGTTTCGTCCTCCTCAGCATAGGTAGGGCGGATTAGAGTTCCAGCTACCAGTTGAGAGTAACCCACGGAAGAGGTAATTACCTTATAGGTCAGATCTTTGCGACCGCTATTAAAAGCCCGGGTGCCATCAGCCCAGAGAATTAACTTAGGCAACTGTTCAGTAGTTAAAATCCGGCGGACGATCAAGTCCACCACTTGGGCCGTAGCACCATTGACACCAAAATTATAAATACTCACATTTTCATAGCCTTGAGACCTGAGAACTTGGCGGATCGCCTTGGGGTCTATACCCCGCAGCCCCCGAGAACTCCCTACAACCAGGACATCAGGGGGACTTGATGCTTTGATTAACTGATGATATCGTCCCAGATGTTCGTCTAGCAGCGGGTTGATAAAACTGGGGTAAGGTGAGACAATCTGAGAGGATGCTAAGACTTTGGACTGACCCTCTTCTTCTTGACCAATTACCGCAGCTGGAAGCAGGATATTCCCCAGTACCAAATCAATTTGTAAAGTCAGCAGCAATCCCAAAGCTGTCCAGACTATTGTAGTTAAAAATTCGCCAATTACAATAAACAGTTGCGATCGCCTCGTTCCCTGGCTCCCGCCTGGGAACGCCTGAGGCACGACCGTTGCCCTGGACAACTCCATTCTGGGAACAAACAAGCCCGATCGGATCAGAGATTGCTTGATTACCAGCACTAGCTTACCAGAAATGCGGTCTGAAGCCAGGGACAAATCCAAACTATCCGAGAGCAGCAATTCCGGAAGTTTATCTAGGATCCTGTGATTGTTGGTATCGACAGCGGAAGTGCGCTTCGCCCGAATCAACTTAGAAGTAGGATCTGGTGGCACTGGTTGGCGGCGGATAAAATCAAGGCCATAGTTCCAAGTAGGATACCTTTGACCAGACATGCGCCCATAAACCCTGACCCCAGCAATTTGCGGGATTTTCAGCTGACGCAGAAACTTAGCAATCAGTGGAGCAGTTTGACTTTGATGAGGACAGACTGGTGCAGCGAGCATCACGTGCAACAGGTCCCCTTGGCGCACCACCTGCACCCGAATGCCACCCGTGAGCAACTGCTCGTCCAGATCGGGATTTAATAAGCGGTTAATCAAAAATTCTACAGCTGCTCGATCGCCCTGTTCGGCCAAGGTGATCGTAGAAACTGCCCTCTCAGGATCTCCTAAGAGAGGTAAATCCAGCCATTCTACCCACAAAGGTTTCTTTTGCTTGGTAAGATGACCGTAGATAATTGCTGCATGGATGCCTTGAGGGCGCAAAGATGTCAACAGATCGGCAATCTTGTAGCTGACCAATTTTTGGTCAGGCGTTGTGGGGGCCTGACCGAACAGGTGCAGAGTTGATTCCTTACCAATCCCAGAAACTGTGACTCCTGAGGACGCTAAACTTGAATTCAGCAGTCGCGCGATCGCGGGCACATCTCCCCATCGTCCCCATGCTCGCAGCATGACCTCCGAAGGAGTCAGATCCACAATCAGGGTCCAGTTTGCGGTCGCCTCACCCCTAACCAAACTTCTGACGATCGCATCTTGAAATCCCCTTAAATTTAAGTCTCGCAACAGACTCGCAATAGTCGGTCCCAGCAAAGACGAGTCCGGACTGTAATTAGAAAAGCAAGAGATATACAGACGCCGGTAAGACCCCGAGGTCTTGCCAATAGCTTTGCTCTGCACCTTTACCCCCACCCCTAAAGGAATGAAGGTTTCGCTCAAATAACGGGCGATCGCCTTTGGGTCTCCCTGGCTGGCCAAAGTCCGGTTCCATACCAGGGCCCCTTTACCCCTTGGCGATAAATCTGCGGTTTCCCGGTCTAACTGGTCCGGGGCGATCGTCTCCGTCCATTTTGGGTAGCGCATGCCAACTTGACGACCGTAGACCAGCACCTTGTAGACCGGTGCTTGGTCGCCGCCATCCAGCCAGGTCTGCAGGTTAGTCGCGATCGCCGACTTGAAAGCAGGTAATATCGCCTCTGGATCGGGACAGATAGATGCTTCGCACAGAATATGCAAGTCATTCCCCCGCCGACACACTCTTACCCGTCCCCCCTCAGGCCGATCGTCTCAGATATCCAAGCTTGTAAGTCCAACCGACTGCCACGGGGACCTTTCTTGATTTTTAACATCATTGTCAGTTGTCAGTTGTCAGCGGGTTGACATAAGCCAAAGCCTACCGGTACGATCGTGATTAAATCTACAGTGTTATCAAGATCTCAGATAATCATGCCAGAGCCATCAAGTACCATAGCCCAAACCCAGCCCCTCGTTCCCACGGCGCAGCCTGGGAACGCTGCCTCATCCAGCCTAGTTGCGCCGGAAATCTTATTAAGTCTCGCCCTACCGACCGTGCTTTTCGGTTTAGCCTGGGCCCATACCCTTGGGGAAACGATCGGAAGTCTCGGCCTCGCCAGCGAAGAAATTTTCCGGGGCGTGAGCCTGCCCCTACTCACTGGCGGACAGCCTGGGACGTTCCCAGGCGGGAGCCGTGGGAACGAGGATAACTATAAATAACCAATAAATCGCTCTCGTGTGGTTTGTTCTGCCCTCTCTACGAACTTCCGGTCTGGCTGTGTCCCCTCTGGGGGATATCGAAGAACAGACGGGAGTCGCCAACCCACCCTCTGCCCAGATCCCAATGCGATCGGTAGAGGGATGTTTTCAGCCAATCGCTGCGTTCCCAGGCGAGAGCCGTGGGAACGAGGAAAGTTATCCCATATAATCATGGTAATCAGATGAGTCTGATAGTAGGAGCAGGAAAAAAACTTATGAGTTCAGCAGTCTATAATCAAGAGATTAGCACCGGCATGGAGAAAGTAGCAGGGCAGGCTTGGGAGGACAGCGTCGCAGCTAGAGAATCGGAAGAAATGACAGGGAGTTGGAAATCAGAGGTATTGCTGCGCCATCGCCTGAAAGTGGTGGAAAAATTGTGGGAGTCGGTGTTAGAGCAAGAGTGCGGTCAAGAATTGGTAAACTTGCTGGCATCAATGCGTTCCATGAGTTCTCCGGAAGGACAGGCACCGACAAATTTATTCAAGGACGAGGGAAAAATAGGCTCCCAAGAGCAACATATGATAGAAAATCTCGACTTCAACGCCGCCATCCGGGCGACGCGAGGTTTTGCCCTTTACTTCCAGTTGATAAATATAGTAGAACAGCATTACACCCAGCGAGTGCAAGAGCAACAGTATCAGGCAGAAATTGTCAAGGATCTATATAATGAAGTAAACTCAGGTAATGGCAGCAAGAAAACCGGGACAACATCAGAAGGGGTGGGAGTAAAAGCAGGCACGAGTACTTTCGGTGCAAAGCTACCGGAAAAGAGTAGATCGGATTCAGTTGGGGTGAATTCGATGCACTCGGGTGAGGTGTCCCCGGGGCGCGCTAAAAGCACTACCCAGGAGACAGCTCGCGTGTCTAAAAGCACTACCCCGAGTGCATCGAAGCGAGATTTACGCAATTTTCAGGCACTGTTGCCGAAATTGCAGGAGTTGAACGTGCCACCGGGTAAGATCCAGAATTTGATTGACAAATTGGATATCCGGTTAGTGTTCACAGCACATCCGACAGAAATGGTCCGCCACACGATCCGGGATAAGCAGCGCCGGATCGCGAAAATTTTACAACGCTTGGATGAGTTAGAAGAAGGGACGATCGATCGGTGTCCCCCCCACGTTCCCACGGCTCGGCCTGGGAACGTGCGACTAGCGATCCCGAAGAACAGCGAAGCCCAGATGGCCAGATAGCGGTAATGACATCGGGGAAGTCTTGGGAAGCAAATGCGCTCGTGGCACAGCTGACAGAAGAAATTCGCCTGTGGTGGCGCACAGATGAGTTACATCAGTTCAAGCCGACAGTCCTAGATGAAGTAGACTATACCCTGCATTACTTCCAGGAAGTGCTATTTGACGTGATTCCCCAACTATATCAAAGGTTTAAGTTGGCATTAGCGGGGACTTTTCCTTACCTGGCTCCCCCCAAGTATAACTTCTGCAAATTTGGATCCTGGGTGGGGTCAGACAGAGATGGCAACCCGTCGGTGACGCCAGAAGTAACCTGGCAAACAGCATGCTATCAGCGGGAGCTCGTGCTGGACAAATATATTCAGTCCTTGCGGCAATTGATTAATATATTGAGTCTGTCCCAGCATTGGAGCGATGTGTTGCCAGAACTGTTGGAGTCTTTGGAACAAGACCGTCAGCGCTTGCCAAAGGTATACGAGCAACTGTATATTCGCTATGGGAAAGAACCCTATCGCTTCAAGCTGTCTTATATCCTCAAGCGGTTGGAAAATACCCAAAATCGCAATAGTAGGCAGAAACAGGCTCGAATTAGCAGCTTGGAAAAATACACTATCGCGTCACAACCGCTGTCGGAAAAGTCAGCTAGGGAAGATATATATCGAACTGCACAAGAGTTTCTAGCGGAGTTGCAGCTGATTGCCCGATCGCTGGGTGAGACAAAATTAAGTTGTCGCCAGCTAGAGGACCTGATCTGTCAGGTGGAAATATATGGGTTCAACTTAGCCCATCTGGATATTCGTCAGGAGAGTTCGCGCCACAGCGCGACTCTGAACGAGGTGGCAGAATACATGCAAGCTTTGCCCTGTCCCTACGAGGAACTCTCAGAACAGGAACGAGTGAATTGGTTGGTGAGGGAACTGCAAACCCTCCGACCATTAATCCCCGCCGAACTGCCTTTCTCAGAAAAAACTAGCGAAACGATAGAAACCGTGCGGATGGTGCGGCAGTTGCAAGAGGAGTTTGGCAAGGAAATCTGCCAAACCTACATCATCAGCATGAGCAATGATGTGAGTGACATCTTGGAGGTGTTACTATTAGCGAAGGAAGCAGGCTTGTATGACCCAGCCACAGGCATCAGCAGCATCCAAGTGGTGCCCCTATTTGAAACGGTGGAAGATTTAAAGAATGCACCAGGAATCATGAGAAATATGTTCGATCTGCCCTTCTATCTGGCGGCGATCGCAGGAGGCTATTCAGCATTAAAAGGGGAAAACTACGTTGTGGTGCAAGAGGTGATGTTGGGCTATTCGGACAGTAATAAGGATTCCGGCTTCTTAAGCAGCAACTGGGAAATCCATAAGGCCCAGAAAGCCCTGCAAGATGTGGCAGACGAGTACGGGGTAGCCTTACGGATATTTCACGGGCGCGGCGGTTCTGTAGGTCGGGGGGGCGGGCCAGCCTACGAGGCAATTCTAGCTCAACCGCGTCGCAGCATCTCGGGGCGGATTAAAATCACGGAACAGGGGGAAGTGTTAGCCTCAAAATACTCCTTGCCCCAGTTGGCATTATACAACCTGGAAAATATTGCCTCGGCGGTGGTGCAAGCTAGCTTGCTGGGGAGTGGGTTCGATGATATTGGACCCTGGAACGAAATTATGGAAGAATTGGCCACAAAGGCCCGATCGCATTACCGGGCCTTGATCTACGAAGAGCCAGATTTTATCGACTTCTTCTATCAGATCACGCCAATTCAAGAAATCAGCCAACTGCAAATCTCATCTCGTCCCGCCCGTCGTAGTGGGGGTGCGAAGAAGGATTTATCGAGTCTGCGGGCGATCCCCTGGGTGTTTAGCTGGACTCAAGCCCGCTATCTGCTGCCCAGTTGGTATGGTGTGGGCACGGCCTTGCAAGACTTTTTGCAACAGTCTCCAGAGGGACATTTGAAGTTACTCAGCTGTTTCTATGATAAATGGCCATTTTTCAAAATGGCGATCTCTAAAGTGGAGATGACCTTGGCAAAGGTGGACATGCAAATTGCTGCATATTACCTGCGGGAATTATCCCCACCAGCAGATTTGCCTCGCTTTGAACGGTTGTTTGAACAAATATTAGGGGAATATTATCTCACCCGGGATTTGGTGTTGAAAATTACAGGTCACGAACGGCTGTTGGATGGAGACTCCGGACTCCAGCGATCGGTGCAGTTGCGGAATGGGACGATCGTACCCCTAGGATTATTGCAGGTTTCCCTGCTGAAGCGTCTGCGCCAGCACCAAAATACCGCCAGCTTGGGAGTGATTTCTCGTTACAGCAAAGCCGAGTTGCTGCGGGGGGCCTTGTTAACTATTAATGGCATCGCCGCAGGGATGCGGAATACCGGTTGACGCGATCTATTGCTGGGTTCATTGTTTATAGCTATAGTTATGAACAATGAACCATTAACCATTAACCATTAACGATCGCCACGAAAAATGAAGGGAAAACTTAATCGGCATCTTTGTAGCTCTGAGAGGCTGTTTTAAGAGTAGAAAATAGCGTAAAAAAACTCACATGGTGTATAATGAGTGCGATTCGTTCAGTGTAAACCACCGGGTGCTCCTTGGTATCGCAGACGCAAGCATTGACTACGAACATCTGCCTGAAAATTCAGTTCAGATGGTCTATATTGCTATGATTAGACTTATGGTGCAGCGCTTGGCCTAATTTTATACCTTCATAAACTCTTAAAACAGCCTCTTAGATGCGTTTACCCTGAGTAATCCATAAGATCGGAGATATCACTATAATGAGATCGTTAATTGACTACTAAAATCTTTCCTCTCTTGACAAAATGCACCATTCTCTTAACGTATCCGATCTCTTCTTCATCCAGAGATTTATTTAAGATTGCGGCCATTACTTTATAATTCCGACTCAGTAATTCTGCCAGTTACTGCCGCAGAATATAAAATTTCAGATATGTATCAGAGGAAATTGAAACTGGAGATAGCATCTGGGAAGTTCTCAACTCTACTATTCCAATATCTCCTCAACTTCCCGCTACTACTGTTACCCGCATTTATTTGCGATCCTTATGCTCTGGAAACGTGATGGCACAGCATCAGATATGGTGACCCCAAAATTGGAATTTGAGTGACTTAGATCGCAGAACCTGCTCCGATCGAGATTATCCTTCCTAGCCAACAACATCACTGGCCACATCATCCATATCGATGATTCTCTGATTGACAATTCTTGCTGGTTCGATCTTCTGTCTTATTGCCACTTGCAGTATCGGTAAATCCAGTTCGGTATAATCGCTATCCTGATTTACATATTTTCCGAATCTTACAGCAATGTCATCCACTACCGCAATCCTTCTTTTCCGCACAAAATACAGCAGTCTGTTAATCGAGCCGATCTCTTGATCGTCTAGGGCTTCATTCAAGGCCGCTGACATCAGTTTATAATAATCCGACAAATTCAGAACCCCTGTTTCGGCCACCGAGTAGAAAATTTCCGATACTGCATCTGATATCCCTTCAACTCGATCTGTCATTTTTGGTCTTGCCTTAACTCTACCCCCTCTAGTATTTGCTCTCATTCCTGGGACTACAGTGATTCTTACCCCGATTCTTTGTGATCTTTGTCAGCCTTAAATGCAATCGCACATCTGTTGTTGTGACTGCGATCGCTGCCCCCTCGGCCCCAGTAGGATAATAGTTCTCATGGCCAATTTTCATGGGGGCGATCGCCCGGCCAGGGTCGGACCCATCGGGTATTGGCAACCAACCATTCCCTCTATTCCGATGATAACTCAATCATCGGGGAACTGCCAGCACAAGATCTTTACGATGTACTCGGGGCGCACGCTCCGGGAACCCTCCGCTACTCGCCGTACCCCTCGCACATCCTGGACAGACTTGCTCAGGCATTTGCTACAGATAGCATCTTCCGATCGCGCACTGCGTAGCGGAGGGGTCGTTACCCGGGGAGCTGGCAGCCATAGAATCTATCCTATGTCTCCCGGGAGACACAGTCCATTCATAGCCACAACGCGACAGTGGCAGAAAATGTTATTGCGGTTAGCCATCTCTATTTTTAACCGCCATGCTTCCAGCAGTTGCCGGTTCTCTTCGAGCTTTCTTTCTGACATATTAATTTCCTCTGACATCTCCAGCACTTCGGGTGATGCCCACCTTACTAATTTTATGTTATCCTAGCAATATGAAGATTAAGTTTATTAATCCCAAAATGGATTTGGCATTTAATAAAATATGTGGCAACAGGATTAACCAGAATGGCCATTTTTGAATAGGCAGTTTGAATGCATCACAGCTTAATTGTCACGCTCGCCCAGATCGATGCTTAAATTAAGAAACCCGGTTTTGACAAAAACCCGGGTTAGAGGGCTACTAATGATTTGCGTCGCACTGTAAATGGCAGAACTGGGCTTGCAACTTGAAGAGGCGATCGCTCTACTGGATGATTATAATCAACAAAGCCGCAGAACTAGGCTACAAAACAATCGATCGGGCCGTTCGTAGTAAGACACACTTTACGGCTGGACAGGCGAGACAAGTCCTACGAGACTCCCGGAGGTACGATGAAACTGGAAGATTTAGTGAGACTGGGTCGGGTTATTCGGGCGATCGGGTTTGACGATGCCCCATTTGTGCGCCATACTAGGGAAAAAGTATTCATTACCGGAGTAGTCTGTGGCGGGACTCGCTTTGAAGGGATGGTATGGGGACAAGTGCAGCAAGATGGATGGGACGCTACCGACGCCATCTGCAATTTACTCATTGGTAGCAAATTCTTGCCGCAATTACATATAGTATTGCTAGATGGCATTGGGTTTGGCGGTTTCAATCTTGTAGACTTACCCACCCTCGCATCCCGACTGCAAATCCCCGGCGTCGCCGTCATGCGGCGTCAACCAGATATCCCAGCAATGGAACAAGCTTTGCGTCACTTACCAGATCCTGAAAAACGTCTTTCCCTGTTGCAGCGCGCTGGTAAGATTCATGCATATCCACCCTTTTTCTTTCAAGTCTGCGGCGCCGATGACCCAGATGCGATCGGGGAAGTCTTGGCGATCGCTCACAAGGAGAAAAAGCATGTACAAAAATGCGGTTTTAGACGACAAAGAGCTGCAAGAGGGATTGAATAGCATCAACCCCAAGTTTGGAGACTTTTGTACCCGCGTAGCAGGGGAAGCCTGGGGTCTGCCGTTAATAGACCAAAAAACTAAGGCGCTAATCACGATCGCCATTGATGTGGTAAATCAAGATCACGTAGGACCGGGAAACCCATTTGGGGCCCACGTGCAGATGGCGATGAAACAAGGAGCGACTCGCGAGGAAATCGAAGAATTGTTGCTGTTCACGTGCGTCTATGCAGGCTTTAACAAAGCGGCAGGTTGCTTTGGCGCACTGAATGAACTCCTGGGTCCGTCAGCCTGAAGCTTGCGATCGCCCTTTGCCCATTTTCAACTAAGCTAAACCAAACAAATGAAAAAGCGCATCAATTACTACAAAGATTTGTCAGCAGATTATTCCCGCCCGGGTCTCGTGAGTCCGGAAAAAGCTAAAGAACTGATCGCCCAGGGCGAAAAAATAGTAGCCATGAAAGAAGCTACTCTGCCAGCGATCGGTCCAGATTACACCCTGGAACAAATTGAAAAAGAAAACAAGGAATGGTGGCCCACCCATTGCGAAGCCCTGCGCCAGGGACGGGGAGATATTTTAACAGCAGAATATCACGAGAATCTGGTGTATTTCTGCCAGGACGGACCCTATCAAGGCTTGGAAGAACAAAAAGAACGGGAAAAACATTGGTGGGCCTTGATCTCCCAACCCGGGGTGACTATGTGCTGGCCGATCGTCATGTTTTATGGGGAACATACTTACTTTGAATGGAAAAGCGTGGACGACGAGACGAACGAAACCATTGCTAAGGGAAATGTTACCTGGGTGCGTCGGGGACACCGTGGGGGATGCTACTTGAAAACGGAACAGCTGACTTTCTACCGCGATGTGTTTGCTTCCGAAGAGTTGCTGAAGCTGATTACTACTTGAGGAAAAAATCTGACTTATAGCATTTTGTCAAAACAATGCTACAATTAGTTTAACAGCATCTCAAGAGTCTGTTAAAACTTTCGATCTTGCACCATTGTCGATTAGCATCATGGCCCGCCTTCGGTATATCGTGGGAGCGCTATTCGCACTACCCACGATACACCGAGGGTTCAAAGTTCCCAGGCGGGAGCCAGGTTTCGAGGCTTTCAGTCGGTTTTCAACCGACTGAAAGCCTTATTTAACAGGTATTTTCCCCTGGTTCGGTGTCTGAGACACCGAACCAGTTATCGAGGCGGAGCCTCTAGTTGAAAATGGTGCAAGATATGAGTTTTAACTGACTTGAGCTATGACGCGGGGGTTAAACGGCGGGCTGACAGGGAAGAAAGGAAATTACAGGCAAAGAATTCTGGCAACATTGCCGATCGCGTAGCGATAGTGTTAGCGTGTGGGGTGCATCTCATTTTTGGCAGTCCGTAGGTTGGGTAGAGGCACGAGACCCAACCGGTGTATCTCATTTTTGGTAGGCGTAGATGACGGAAATGATGGAGATGACGGAGATAGAAGAGGATAAATTTTTATCTTTAACAAAATTGAGATGCTCCCATAGCGATAGCGTGTGTAGCCATGTGAACGGTGGCAACTGACAACTAACAACTGACAAATAACAACGGACAGTTGATAAAGTTCGAGGAGTGATAGCGAGATGAGCAGTGAAAAAAAAGGCAAAATAGGCGTAATCGTTGAGGAACATTTTGACGAAACAGAATATCGCCGATTTGGATAATTTTTCCCGGAGAATGGATACGAAGTAGAATAGATTTCCAATCTTTGGAATCAGCCCAGCCTCACTTTCAAGGGAAACGACCACGAAGAAGAAGTCACAGTTACGAAAGATTTCCAAGATGTAGATTTATCTGCTTACAAAGGCTTGATCCTGATCGGCGGTTATGCGATGGATCGGCTGCGCTATCAAGTGCAGGTGCAACCAGGTCAGCCCAACCAGTCGCCGGCGGTTGTCTTTCTCCGCAAAGCGGTCAAAGCAATGGATGCAGAGGAACTCAAGATCGGGACAATTTGCCATAGTATGTGGCTATTTTGCGCAGATCCAGAACTGATTAAAGGTCGGAAAGTAACCTGCGCCCACAACATCCTGTGCGATGTGGAAAATGCTGGGGGGACGGTCATGTATGAAAAGGCCGAAACCGCGTCAACCTATGTTGACGGGGGTCTGATATCAGGGCGTCACCCAGGGGTAGTCGAGGAATTTATGCAGGTTTTCTTGAGGGAACTGGAAAAAAAAAATAGCAATGTAGAATTTTCTTTTTCGGATCTGATCGCTGGGTACGTTACCCAGCAGTACGACTCCCAGACGGAAATTTTTGGCATCAAAACATCTGATGGTCGAGAGTTCCAAGCCAAAATAGGGGCAACAGCCTATGCTAAATTGATCCAGAATCTAGATGAAGCCTACCCAGATGCCACCGGACAAATGCGATCGATGCTGGTCCCGGGTCGGTATCTATTCGTGTATGGGGTGTTTTACCCGGATAGTCCCATATTTGAAGCCAGACAAATTGTGTTCGTGGGGCGCACAGCAGATGATTACATTTTCGAGAAACCTTCTTGGTGGATCGATCAGGTGCGATCGCTAGCCAAGTTTTACCTGCAAGCCCAGTTTGGCGAAGAAGAGATAGACTACCGGAAATATCGGACCAGCCTGAGTCTTTCAGGGGCCAGGTCAATGGATAATTTTCGCCAAGAAACAGACACGATATCGCGCCTAGTCTATGGATTTGCCAGTGCTTTCATGATGACGGGGGAAGACAAATTCCTGGAAGCAGCGGAAAAAGGCACCGAATACCTGCGGGAACATATGCGGTTTGTGGACCTAGACGAAGACATCGTCTATTGGTATCACGGCATAGACGTGCAGGGAGAACGGGAACAGAAAATCTTCGCCTCAGAGTTCGGGGATGACTATGACGCTATCCCCGCCTACGAGCAAATATACGCCCTAGCAGGTCCGATCCAAACCTATCGCGCCACTGGGGATCCCCAGATCGTGGACGACACGGAGAAGACGATCGAGCTATTTCAGGAGTTTTTTCTCGACAAAAGCGAATATGGCGGGTACTTCTCCCATCTGGATCCGGTGATGCTAGACCCCCTCAGCGAGTCCTTGGGTCGCAACAAGGGGACAAAGAATTGGAACTCCGTGGGCGACCATGCCCCAGCTTATCTGATTAACCTGTGGTTGGCTACTGGGAAGCAGCAATACGCTGAAATGCTGGAGTACACCTTTGACACGATCGAGGAACGTTTTCCAGATTACGACAACAGTCCCTTTGTGAATGAGAGGTTTTACCAGGACTGGAGTCCCGACCAGACCTGGGGGTGGCAGCAAAACCGGGCCGTAGTCGGTCACAACCTGAAGATCGCCTGGAACTTGATGCGGATGCAGCATCTGAAACCCAAAGATAAATATGTCAACCTGGCGAAAAAAATAGCAGAGATCATGCCAGCTACAGGGAGCGACCAACAGCGCGGCGGGTGGTATGATGTAGTGGAGCGGCTTTTGGGGGAAGGCCAAAGCCATTACCGCCATGTATGGCACGATCGTAAGGCTTGGTGGCAGCAAGAACAGGGCATTCTGGCCTACTACATCCTAGCAGGCTCCTTGAAAAACCCAGAATATCACCGTTTAGCTCGGGAATCAGCCGCCTTTTACAATGCCTGGTTCCTGGACACAGAAGATGGGGGGGTGTACTTTAACGTTTTGGCCAACGGCATTCCCTTCCTGGCCGGTGGAAACGAACGGGGCAAAGGTTCTCACTCCATGAGTGGTTATCACTCCACCGAGTTGTGCTATCTAGCGGCAGTGTATACCAACCTGCTGATAACCAAACAGCCGATGACCTTTTACTTCAAACCGATACCAGGAGGGTTCCCAGACAATATCCTGCGGGTGTCGCCGGATATTCTGCCAGCAGGGAGCATCAAAATTGGCTCCTGTGAAATAGATGGAAAAGCCTACAGCAACTTCGACGCCGATGCCTTGACAGTCAAGCTGCCCGATAGCAAGGAACGGGTTAAAGTCAAGGTGGAGATTGTCCCCGTTTAATCGTCCGTTTGTAGTAAACGCTTTAGCGTTTGCCCTTTGCGGTAGCGGTCATGGGTCATCCATGACCGCAAGAGTAATATTCAAGCGCAGAATCATGGCAATAGAGATCGACATTAAGACAGTTGAAGGGATAAAGGTAGTAGAACTGAGTGGTGAGGTGGATGCTAGCACGGCGCCGGAGGTGCAAAAGCAAATTTTACCCCTAGCTGAGCCCGGGAGTAAGATTCTCATGGATATGACACAGGTGCAGTACATGTCCAGTGCAGGCTTGCGGATGCTGCTGTCTATGTACCGGCAGACCCAAGGGAAAGAAGGAAAACTGGTACTGGTGGGGCTGTCGGAAGAGTTGCAAGACCGCATGTCTGTCGTAACGGGATTTCTAGAATTTTTCACAGTTAGCGACACAGTAGATGCAGGGTTGACAGCACTCAAAAGCTAAAAATAACCACCAGATAATGGAAAGAATAGACATTCATCCGACACATAGTTACGGCGAGTACAAACTGCGCTGTGGGAAGCCATTTCCTTTTGGTGCGACAATAGTGCCGTCGGGCATTAACTTTTCCATATTTTCTTCTCAGGCCACATCCTGTACATTAGTGCTGTTTAAGAAGCAGGCGAAAGCACCAATGGCAGAAATACCATTTTCTGAGGAATTCCGGATCGGAAATGTGTACTGCATGGTGGTATTCGATCTAGATTACGAAAATATAGAATACGGCTATAGAATGGATGGGCCGAATAATTTTCATGAAGGTCAATGGTTTGACAAAAGCAAAGTTCTCATGGACCCCTACGCCAAGATTATCGGGGGTCGGGATGTTTGGGGAGTAACGCCAGACTGGAATGATATTTACCATCATCGGGCCAGAATAGCATTCGATGATTTCGACTGGGAGAACGATCGGCCTCTGGAAATCCCGCCAGAGGATATGATAATATATGAGATGCACGTCCGCAGCTTTACCCGCCACCCATCTTCAGGGGTCCAAGAGAATCATCAAGGCACATTTGCAGGACTGCGGGACAACATTGCCTACCTGAAGGAGTTGGGCGTCAATGCTGTAGAACTGATGCCCGTATATGAATTTGACGAGTTTGAAAATTCCCGCCCTAACCCGGAAACGGGGGAAACGCTTTACAACTACTGGGGATACAGCACGGTAGGTTTCTTTGCCCCCAAGGCAGGGTACGCGGCTACGGGGAAGCTAGGAATGCAAGTGGATGAGTTGAAAGCCCTAGTCAAAGCATTGCACAAAAACGGGATAGAAGTGATTCTGGATGTGGTGTTCAACCACACGGCGGAAGGAAATGAAAATGGTCCGTATATCTCTTTCCGGGGCATAGACAACAAAACCTACTATATGCTGACGCCCGAAGGATACTACTATAACTTCTCGGGCTGTGGCAATACTCTCAACTGCAATAACCCGATCGTCCGGAATATCGTACTAGATTGCCTGCGCTACTGGGCGAGTGAATATCACATTGATGGCTTTCGTTTTGACCTGGCATCGATCCTAGGACGGGATCCTTGGGGCGCACCCCTAGCTAACCCACCGCTGTTAGAAACGCTAGCTTTTGACCCGATCTTAGCCAAGTGTAAACTGATTGCGGAAGCATGGGATGCGGGTGGACTTTACCAGGTGGGTTCTTTTCCCGCCTTCGGACGCTGGGCGGAGTGGAATGGCAAGTATCGGGATGGCATCCGCAAGTTCCTGAAGGGAGATGGGACGGTAGGGGATATGGCCCAGCGCTTGCAAGGTTCCCCAGACCTCTATGCTTGGGCCGGAAGGGCACCGGCAACATCGATAAATTTCATTACGGCCCACGACGGTTTTACCCTGATGGATATGGTTTCCTATAATGGCAAGCATAACGAAGCCAACGGCGAAAACAATAATGACGGGACTAATGATAATGATAGTTGGAACTGCGGTTGGGAAGGGCCGACGGAAGATGCGGGCATCAATGCGTTGCGGCACCGGCAGATAAAGAATGCGATCGCGATGTTGATGGTGAGTCAGGGGGTGCCGATGATGCTGATGGGAGATGAGATGGGGCGCACCAAGCATGGCAATAACAATACCTATTGCCACGATAACGAGCTGAACTGGCTAGACTGGCGCTCTGTCAAAAAAAATGTAGACATATTTAACTTTGTCAAGAACTGCATAGCCTTCCGCAAAGCCCACCCAGTGCTGAGAAATCGCTATCATTTCCAGAATCGGGACTACGTCGGCAGCGGCTATGCTGATATTACCTGGCATGGCACCCAGGCATGGAACGCGGACTGGTCTTCCGACAGCAAGACCCTAGCCTTTATGCTATGTGGGAAACATGCTAAAGAAGGGACAGTACAGGATAATTACATCTATGTGGCGATGAATATGCACTATCAAGCTCACTGGTTTGAAATCCCAGGATTGCCAGACGGGATGCAGTGGCATGTCTTCGCTAACACAGGTGCCCCCCCAGGAGAAGCCAGTTGGCAACCGGGTACGGAACCGGTGCTGTCAGAACAGCACCGGATCCTGCTGGGCGATCGATCTGTGGTCATCCTCGTGGGCAAGTAGCCCTAAGAAGCGCTAAGGCGCTTACTACAAACAAAAGAAATAGCAGAAGATTATGGCTTTTGACGCAACTCTAGAAACAACAAGCAGCGGCATCGCGAAAATAACTTTATCAGGAGAACTGGATGGGGCAACAGCACCAGCGTTCAAGGCGAAGGTAGAAGCAGCAGCAGCAGCAAATCCTCAACGCCTGGTTTTGCTAATGCAAGACCTCGAGTATATGGCCAGCGCTGGTCTGCGGGTGCTGATCTTCTCCAAGCAAAAGATGGGGACATCTGTAGACATATATCTGGTAGGGGTTCAGGAGATGGTGCTGGATACCATTAAGAAGACGGGCTTCGATCGGAGCGTTTATATTATAGATGAGTATGACGGGGAGCAGTCAACTATCAACGAGCAGGAGATTAGCTCTTTTCAGGCAAATCTAGAAACAACAAGCAGCGGCATCGCGAAAATAACTTTATCAGGAGAACTGGATGGTGCAACAGCACCAGCGTTCAAGGCGAAGGTAGAAGCAGCAGCAGCAGCAAAACCTCAACGCCTGGTTTTGCTAATGCAAGACCTCGAGTATATGGCCAGCGCCGGTCTGCGGGTGCTGATCTTCTCCAAGCAAAAGATGGGGACATCTGTAGACATATATCTGGTAGGGGTTCAGGAGATGGTGCTGGATACTATTAAGAAGACGGGCTTCGATCGGAGCGTTTATATTATAGATGAGTATGACGCGGAACAGATAGAAAACCTGTAGAAAGATCGAAGGTAGGGTAAAATTAAGGATTTAGGTTTGGCTTCAAAAAGCGTACTGGTGACGGGGTCAACAGCGGGAATTGGCAAAGCAACAGCTAGGGCTTTTCTCCGGGAAGGTGCGAAAGGATTTGTCAATGGTCGCTCCACCGTTCCGGAAAAATCGGAAACAGTAGAGGCGACAGTCAAAGAACTAAGTCAAGAGGGTGAAATAGTCGGCATCGTTGCGGATGTGGGAACAGCAGCAGGAACAGAGAAAATCTATGAAGAAATTATTAGTGCGAGACGTTTGGGTGTAAATGGGTCTCTAAGACACGTGACAGCTCAGACCGGTATCATTAATCGGCAAACTGTGTAATCTTTGTGGGTAATCGGTTGCATCAGCTGGCACAATCCCACCCTCCGGATACGGGAGGTACACCGGTCCCAACTGCTACAGAGTGACATCACTGGTGGTGGAGAGCAGGGACTTAAATGTAGGATAGCTGGCAGCTATCGCCGGCGACACCGCTAGGAAAAGTGCTCATGGCTAACGATAAGTGAATCAGTACAAGCCTCGTAACCTTTAACCAGCGCAATAAGGCTGATACGCTGGCCCAAAAGGGAAAGGAAGATGTGGATAGTTGTTTCTTTTGGCTATCTCGTATCACACAAATCTCCCGGGGTATTGCTGGGGCCTAAAAGCACTACTATAGATTGCACGGAACGTCATAACCTCTATTGAACAATCTATGGACCGGGTAGCCACTTTCATATGGTGGTCAACTGACCAGGAGATAAGTTAGATGATAAGCGAACGTCAATGGGGGAGAGATGTCCTAAAAAGCCAAAGCCTTGGGTAACGCCTAGGATATGCTGACGTAGGACGCAGCTCTAGAAGTTGAGGCAACGAGTAGTCCTAACATGATACGGAACCTCAAACGTCGAAGTGGTCACCTAGCCCATCTGCTCATGGGCCAAGAGCCAGGGAAAGGTCACCTGCAATCAGCCGTGAACTGAGAGTAAGAGCCACGTTGGAAGGTATATATAGTCAAGAGGTGGAAGACCGAGACCAGGTAAGAAAAAGTACAGGGCCCACGTAACGGCCAATCGTAAGTAAAGAGTGTAATAGGGGTGTTACAGGTATTTTCCCCCGCACGAACCCTCCGGAGTCCGGCAAATAAATTCACACTTAGGCAACATAGACCAAGGGACCAAAGAACCAAGACAATGCAAGGAACTGACCCCATCTGTCAGGAAAGGGGAGACCCAACCAAAGCAACCCGAAAAGGGATAGAGCTAGCAGGAGCAGGATGTGTTGAAAGGTACAAGTCCGGTTTTGAAAGGGAGGGTTGGGAAGTGATTCCCAGCTCGACCCCGCCTAACACGGGGAATTAGATGTCCTAATTAATAATGTGGGTATTTTTGCAGCTAAGGAATTTGCGCAAGTCACCAATGAAGAATGGCTGCATTACTTTAATGTCAATGTGATGAGTGCGGTGCGTCGCGCAGTTTCATGCCGCCCATGCTAGAACGAAATAGCGGACGAATTATGCTAATCGCAAGTGAGGCGGGGGTGAAACCGTACCCAGGGATGAGGTGAAAATCTCATGTCCGGTTTTGAAGACAAGTCGGCCCGGTGACGGGTTGGCTTAGTTTAATAGGCAGCCTGTTTATCCTGGATCCTATGGGGAAGATCGCCGAGGCGATTTTGACCCGCCCCGAGGTGCCCTCAAAACAGCGCGATCGCCTGATCGGCAGTGTTTTGGATAAAGGGCTAGCAGGTTGGGTTTCGCGCCACCGCCAGATGGGATTGATCGCGGACACGGAGACCGACGATCGTTGGCTAACCCTGCCAGATCAGCCTTACAAGGTGCGATCGGCTTTGGCTGTTCCCATTCTCAGAGGTACGGAGTTGCTAGGCATACTAACGCTGCTACACTCAGTCCCCAACCATTTTACCAGTAAAAGCGCCGCTCTGATGCAGGCAACTACCAACCAGATAGCTCTAGTGCTGGAAAATGCCCGGTTATATTCCAAATTAAACCAGTATTCAAAAGCCCTCGACGATGAACTAGAAAAAGGCAGGCAGATTCAGATAGATTTTCTCCCCTATGAAATCCCACAGCCACCCAACTGGGAGATTACCGCCTGTTTCCAGCCCGCCAAGCAATGCGCAGGGGACTTCTACGATGTTTTCCAGCTTGCCGATGGTAATGTAGGACTGGTGATTGCGGATGTGTGCGACAAGGGGGTGGGTGCAGCCCTGTTTATGGCTCTATTCCGCAGCTTAATCCGCATCTTTTCTGAGCAAATTAGACTGCGAGGCCCGGCCTCAGTCATCCTCAAGGCCCATCAGCCTGCTACTGGCTGGATGGGAGAAAATTCGTCAACCAATTTAGCTCATCTCAAGGCGTTGAGCGCGATCGCCATCACGAACGACTACGTCGCCAAACATCACTGGCAAATGAGTATGTTTGCCACAGTATTTTTTGCAGTGCTAGATCCGGCTACTGGCTTGACTAGCTACCTGACTACATCAATGGGGGACATGAACCGGTTTTTATCCTCGGGGACAAGGGCGTAAAGTTAATGCTCAAATCCACTGGACCAGCTGTGGGCATGATGCCAGATATGAAGTTTGGCATTCAGCAGGTGAAACTAGAACCGGGCGACACCTTAATTAGCTATACAGACGGGGTGACTGATGCTAAATCCCCTGATGGGAAGTTATTTACTGACAAGCGACTGCGCGAACTTCTTCTTCAGCCAGCAGCATCAGCATCTGAATTATTGGAGCGCGTCAAAAGCAGTTTATTTGCTTATATTGATAAGGCGCCACAGTTTGATGACATTACCATGCTAGCGGTGCATCGCTACTCGTCATTTTACAGACAATAATTGAATCAAATGCTTGGGAAATATAGCCCATAAAATTAAAGTAAAAGAAGGATGGGATACTTATGGAAAGTTTGAAAGTATCTGGGAAGCTGGAGTCTTTAAGTGCGATCGCAAAATACGTGATGGCAGCAGCGTCATCAGCAGGATTGGACAAAAAAGCATCCTATAAACTGCGGCTAGCAGTAGATGAAATCGCGACCAATATCATTACTCACGGGTATGAGGAAGCGGGAAGGGAAGGAGATGTAGAATTGCAGGCAAAGATAGAGGAGAAAACTTTAACGATCTGGATAGAAGATACAGGTGAAGCCTACGATCCAATCCAGATTGAAACAGTGGAAGAGGAAATGTTGAATAAGCCTTTAGAAGAGCGACCGATCGGGGGTTTGGGACTGTATCTGGCGATCGAGGGAGTAGATAAGTTCCTCTACGAACGGGTGGAAGACCACAATCGCAATATATTTGTGGTGAATCGGCCGAGCATTAGCTGCTATAATGCCGAAGAAAAGGAGATCGAGTAGGTAGGAGAAAAAGTTATGTCTGCTGAAGCTAAAGGTGGGTTCAAACTGTTTACAGGCCGGTTGTCAAGGAAAGTGGTGTTCTGGGTGTTTACCAGTGTGGTGGCGATCGAAGCAATTCTGCTGATTCCTTCATTATTGAGACGAGAAAAAGAGTTGATATCGGAAATACATGAGGTGTCAGCAAGCAAGGTGGCGGTAATTAAGCAGGTAATCCAACCGCAAATGTATAATGAAGAATTCCTCAAAGAGGTCAAAAAATTTCAGGATTCGGATCCGATCAATCTGATCGGGAAGCTTCAACATAAAATTATAGGAGGGGCGCTTTACAAGTCGGATGGTACCCTAGTGGGTACCATTGGTGAAGAACCGGAAGTGTTATTTGATGATGTCAATAGTAAGTCGGTAAGGGATTTCCGGAACAAAAAGGGCGATCGCTATGAAGCGGTATGGACACCGGAGATGATGCCGGGGGGTTTCACCTTGATTCTGCGTCACGATACGAGTTCTGTCAAGCCAGAGTTAAAGGATTTTATTTTACGGATTGCTGGTCTGGTGCTGATTATCTCGGTTGTGGTCACGGCGGGAACTTGGATCGCCTTAGACCCGATCGCGATTACTCCGATTATCCGTCTGAGAAATGACTTGATTGGGGCGGGGGAAGCGATCTGCAAAGACGCAGAACCGCCAGATTTTTACTCAGCAACAGTGCAACGCCAAGATGAGTTGGGAGATGTGATTTCTGCCTTCAATCAAATGTTCGCTCAAATCACCGAGGCAATCAGAGATCGCAAGCAGGCGGAAGCGGCCCTACAAGGGAGCTTAAATAAAGTTGAAGAATATTCGCAAAAGCTCAACGAAGAATTAGATAAAGGTCGGGAGATGCAGACCAACTTTCTGCCGGTGCCTGTGATTGAAAAACCGGTTCAAGTGATGCAAAAACCGGGTTGGGAAATCGCCGCCTTTTTCAAACCAGCACGTCAAGTAGCAGGGGACTTCTACGACAGCTTCGAGATTGATGAATATGTGGGCTTAGTGATTGCGGATGTCTGCGACAAAGGGGTAGGTGCAGCACTGTTTATGGGTCTGTTCCGTAGCTTAATCCGGATCTTTTCTCATCAAATCCGACTGAAAGGAAATGCCTCAGGTATTCTGGAGGCGAATAGTCCTGCTGACGGCTGGATTGGAGAGTCGAAATCAATTAACTTAGCTCACATGAATGCTCTGCAAGCTGTTAAGGTGACCAATAACTACATCGCCGAAAATCACGGCGAACTGGGTATGTTTGCCACCCTCTTCTTTGGCGTGTTGGACCCAGCGACCGGTTTACTTACCTACATTAATGGCGGACACGAGGATCTATTGATCGTCAACCCGAATGGAGGGGTGAAGCAGCGGCTTAAATCTACTGGACCAGCGGTGGGGATGTTGCCCGACCTCAAATTTAAGGTTCAGCAGACTCGCTTAGAACCGGGCGAGACCCTGTTAGGTTACACCGACGGCGTTCCGGAGGCCCGGGCTGCTGGGGGCGAGTTTTTCACGACCAAAGGATTGCTGTCAATGTTAGAGCAGCCTGTCCCTTCTGTCACTACCTTGCTAGAACAAATCTCAGAAGCTGTGCTAGAACATACTGGGGCAGCCGATCAGTTTGATGACATTACCCTGCTAGCTGTGCGGCGGATACCCCATTGACAATTAAAAATTGACAACTGACAAGGGATCTGCTATAAAATGGGAAAAATGTGCAGGCTGTGTCTCCCGACCGGGGACACAGCGCAGTAGGGAGGAAAAAGGAATGTCGGCTCAGACAAAAGGTAAGTGGCAACTGAGTACGGGGCGCTTGTCCAGGAAAGTGGTGTTCTGGGTGTTTACCAGTGTGGTGGCGATCGAAGCAATTCTGCTGATTCCTTCAGTATTAAGGCGAGAACAAGAGTTCCTCGCGCAGATATCAGAGGTGTCAGCAGGAAAGGTGGATGTAATTAAGCAGATAACCCAACCGCAAATGTATGATGAAGAATTCCTGGAGCAGGTAACAAAACTCCATGAGCTTGAGCCGATCAGATTGATCGGGAAGCTTCAACATATAATTGTAGGCGGGGCGCTTTACAGGTCAGATGGCTCGCTGGTGGGTACTTTTGGTGAAGAACCTCAGCGGTCATTTGATGAGATCCATAGTGAATCGAAGATGAATTTGCGGAGCCAAAATGGCGAGCGCTATGAAGCGGTATGGACGATGATGCAGGGGGTTTCACCTTGATTCTGCGTCACGATACGAGTTCTGTCAAGCCAGAGTTAAAGGCTTTTATTTTACGGATTGCTGGTCTGGTGCTGATTATCTCGGTTGTGGTCACGGCGGGAACTTGGATCGCCTTAGACCCGATCGTGATTACTCCGATTCTCCGTCTGAGAAATGACTTGATTGGGGCGGGAGAAGCTATTAGTAAAGACGAAAAACAGCCTAATTTTTACTCAGCAACAGTCCAACGCCAAGATGAATTGGGAGATGTGATTTCTGCCTTCAATCAAATGTTTCATCAAATCACAGAGGCGATCGGCGCTCGCAAGGATGCGGAAGATAATTTGGCAAGCAGCAATAGAGAATTAGAAAAAAGTAACAAACTAATTCTTCAAGTTTTTGGGCGTTACTTGACCGATGAAGTAGTAGAAAATTTACTGTCAAGTCCGTCAGGATTGAAACTGGGGGGCGAAAAGCGGAAAATCACTATTCTTGCTTCCGATCTGAGGGGATTTACAGCCATATCAGAACGCTTGTCCCCCGAAGATGTGGTAAAAATCCTCAATTTCTATTTTGAATACATGGCAGATGCGATTACTAAGTACCAAGGAACGATCGATGAGTTTCTGGGAGATGGCATATTAGTGCTATTTGGGGCACCGACTGCCAGAGTAGACGATGCTCAAAGGGCGATCGCCTGTGCCGTGGAGATGCAGTTGGCAATGGAAGCTGTTAACGCCAAGATGAAAGCATGGGGTTACCGCCCCTAGAAATGGGGATTGGGATTAATACGGGGGAAGTGGTGGTGGGAAATATAGGTTCCGAGAAACGCACCAAATATGGAATAGTTGGCAGTAATGTCAACTTGACATATCGGATTGAATCCTATACAATAGGAGGTCAGATATTAATTTCAGAACAGACATTAAAAGCAGCGGGAGAGATAGTGAATGTTTCGGGGCCAAAGCAGGTACAACCGAAAGGGGTTAAAGAACCGATTAATATTTACGAAGTTGAGGGGATAAGGGGGAATACAACCTGTTTTTGTCTTCAGAAGCAGAGATATTCAAACCCCTGACGGCAGGAATCGAGCTCCAATACAGGGTTTTGGATGGCAAGCATATTGACTATCGCATATTGTCGGGGAGGATTGTTAATCTTTCTGCTAAAGAAGCAGAGGTGTACTGCGATCCGGTAACTGCAAAAAATCTGCCCAGTGGGTTGAGCAATATTAAGCTGAATTTGCTCGCGCCCAACGCTCCCACTGATGTGAGAGAAGATATCTATGCTAAAGTATTAGAAAAACCTGCGGCACCGGGCAGTTTTTACATCCGGTTCACAGCCAAACCACCAGTCGTAGCAGCTTGGCTTGAGGAACTATATAGGGCGAACTCTTGAGAATTGAGAATTGAGAACGAACAATCTCCGCACAGGCGAGACACCCGTCGGACGCGAATGACCACTGATAACTGACAAGAAATGCTAGAAAAACTATCGATCGGGCTGTACCAACTGCAACAACTAGGAGAAAACCTAGTTTCCCAGCAACTGACACACCTCAGCTGGCTGAGTATCGGCGTCATATTCGCCGCCGGGTTGCTCACGAGTCTCACTCCCTGTATGCTATCTATGCTGCCGATCGCCATCGGCTACATCGGCGGCTACGAAGCCAAAAGTCGTATCCTTGCTGCGCAAGCGTCTACCTGGTTTGCCCTAGGATTAGCCACAACTCTGGCTAGCTTGGGCATGATAGCAGCAGTCCTGGGTAAAGTCTACGGACAAATCGGCATTGGCTTACCGATCGTCGTTAGCCCGATCGCGATCGTCATGGGGTTGCATCTGCTAGAAGCCTTACCCCTGCAACTACCTTCCTTTGGGGGCACCGAATGGATTTCCAAAGACTTGCCCCCATGGGTCCGATCCTATCTCCTGGGTTTAACCTTTGGCCTAGTAGCCTCTCCTTGCAGTACCCCCGTATTAGCCACCTTGTTAGCTTGGATCTCCACCACCAAAAACCCGATACTGGGGACGGTATTGCTGCTATCCTACGCCGCTGGCTACGTCGGGCCCTTAGTTTTAGCGGGAACCTTCACCGCCTCGATTAAAAAGCTGTTAGAATTGCGGCGCTGGTCCGGTTGGATTACACCCGCTAGCGGGGTATTATTGGTAGGATTTGGCGTTTTCTCCCTACTCTTCCGCTTAATTCCAGCAACTTAAAAATGGGTAATTATCATGGAAAAACAAGCGGTAAGGTGGGCAATGCCCACCCTACAGATCGATGAACAATTCTCAATGAACAATTAGCAAATGACTTCCGAAAACTTGCCCAGAGATGAAAGATGGTGGGAAATACCCCAGAAGTGGTTGCAGCAAGAGTTATTGCCAGGACTGGCTGACTTGCGACTGGCGATCGTCCTGTTGCTGGCGATCGCCATATTCAGCATTTCGGGGACGGTGATAGAACAGGGAGAAAGCATAGGATTTTACCAGCAAAACTATCCGGAAAATCCGGCCCTATTTGGCTTCCTAACTTGGAAAGTAATCCTCTTGCTGGGACTAGACCATGTCTATCGGACCTGGTGGTTTTTATCCCTTCTCATTCTGTTTGGCAGCAGTCTGACGGCCTGCACCTTCACCCGCCAATTTCCCGCCTTAAAAGTAGCGCGACGGTGGAAATATTACAACAAACCCAGCCAGTTTGAGAAATTAGCCCTGAGTAGGTCATTAGATCCAGTACGCCTTGATGACCTAGAAGCATTATTGCAACAGCAGCGTTATCGGATCTTCCGAGAAGGAGATTCCCTCTATGCCCGCAAAGGCATCGTCGGCAAGATCGGTCCCATTATCGTCCATGCTAGTATGCTGATAATTCTAGCAGGGGCGATCGTCGGCCAGATGACAGGCTTTGTGGCCCAGGAAATGGTACCTAGTGGCGAAACCTTTGAGATAGATAATATTGTCGATGCCGGTCCTTTGGCCCCATCGCAAATTCCCCAAGATTGGTCAGTGCGGGTAAATCGCTTCTGGATTGACTATACTACCGAAGGGGCGATCGACCAATTTTACTCGGACCTGTCAGTCTTGGACTCCCAGGGAGAGGAAGTCAAACACAGGACAATTCACGTTAACAAGCCCCTGCGTTATCGGGGAGTTACCGTGTATCAAGCAGATTGGGGAATTGCAGCTGTCAAAATCCAGGTCAACAACAGCCCCATCTTGCAACTACCGATGGCCCGGCTGGATACTTCAGGCGTTGGTCGTCTCTGGGGTACTTGGATTCCCACTAAACCAGAGTTAACTGCTGGCGTCGTCCTGTTGACAGCAGACTTACAAGGAACCCTCTTAATTTATGACGAAACCGGTCAACTGCTAAATACGGTCCGCAATGGCATGTCCCTAGAAGTCAACGGCGTTACCCTGAAAATTATCGATGTGATTGGCAGCACTGGCTTGCAAATTAAAGCAGATCCGGGCATCCCGATCGTTTATACTGGCTTTGGTCTGCTGATGCTGGGGGTGCTGATGAGTTATGTCTCTCACTCCCAGGTTTGGGCCCTGCAACAGGGCGATCGCTTTTACGTGGGTGGCAGAACCAACCGCGCCCAAGTCGCCTTCGAGGGCGAACTGATGTCCATTTTGGACCAGCTTCGTTTCCCTGGCGGGAGCCAGGGAAACGAGGGCTCCAGACAGTGCTATTCCTCAGTAGATTTACTGTGATGGACCGAGATCGCCGTATGGACATTGCCCCGGGGGTTAAAATCGGCCTTGACGGTGGCTTCTAGGGGTCGCAGGCCGCGACGAAGTCATCCAGGATCAGATTGACTGCCTCTTCGTGGGAGATGTGGCGATCGCGAAAGCCGTTAATATAGAGCTTCAGGGCCTTCAGCTCCACTACCAGCTCGTCCGGCACATAGGTGAGATAAATCGTGGCAAAGTCAGGATAGCCAGAAAACGGACATTTACAAGTAAACTCTGGTAAGGTAATGTGGATATCATAGCGGCGTCCGATGCGAGGATTGTCGAAGGTAATCAACTTGACTGCGGCTATCTGGCGCTCGCCATACTTCATCTCCAGGGTGCGATCGCCCTGAATATCTGAATCTATCGGTCTGGTCGGGCTATTCATGGCACTGTTGCGATGGCATAATAGATGCTTTAATTCAATATTGCGATCCATGGGTCAAAAATTGTGCTAGAAAAATTCTCGAGTTCCCATAAACAATCCCTTACTATGTAAGCAGCATATGTCCAAGGCTACCGCCCCTAGTAAAATAACGCCAAACCTATCGGCTGGCTACGCTCCTTCGGTGCCGATTTCAGTCTACCGAGAGTTAGCCACAGAAATGCAAGCTAGCCAGACAAAGGTGGAGTTACTCAAAGCCGAAAATCAGCAGTTAATCAGACAAAATCAGCAGTTGCGACAGGAAATACAAAAGCTTGTCGAATCAGCTATCTACCTGCAACAGGTAGCTAACTCCTTTAAACCAGTTACTAGCCGGCCAATAGCACTCAAAAGGGAACCGGTGCCACCACCGGTTCCCTCTGATTTTTCCGGAACGCTAGCGTCCGCACCAAAGGACAAAATTCTGTTGGCCGAACAGGAAGAGGGTCGGTATCGTCGCCCGGAACCGCCTTCTCGGGCGGTGAGTGGCATATGGTTAGCTGTCGCGATCTTTTTAATTGCCATCTTTGCCTTTGGTGCAAGCTTTTTGATTGTCCGCCCCCTCTTAGAACGGCGCTAAAGAATTGGAATTTTTGGTAACGGATTGCGCTGCGTACACACGCTTCGCTACGCGAACGAGAATAAATGTCAGTCACTAGTGATGGTAATAACACCATGCTAAAAAAAGTTATAGGACAAGTTCGAGTTGAGGAGTTAAAAAAATGAAAAGGATAGAAGCGATCGTCCGGCCCTTTAAGCTAGACGAAATCAAAATCGCGTTAGTTAATGCCGGAATTGTGGGGATGACCGTTTCTGAAGTCCGCGGATTTGGGCGTCAGAAGGGTCAAACCGAACGCTATCGCGGTTCGGAGTACACCGTTGAGTTTCTGCAAAAACTCAACGTGGAGATTGTAGTCAACGACGACCAAGTTGATACGGTGATAGATAAAATTATCTCCGCTGCCCGCACGGGGGAGATTGGCGACGGCAAGATATTCGTTAGTCCCGTTGAGCAGGTTGTCCGGATTCGGACTGGGGAAAAAAATCTCGAAGCAATCTAAGGATTCCAGATGGGACCCTGACTTAGGCATCTCAAAGCGGCAGCTTTGACCGCAGCGCCGACAAAGCTTTCCCGCGATGAGAGTAGCGCTGCTTCTGTGAAGTGGTCATTTCGGCAAAGGTGAGCTGCTGCTCTTTCAGGTAAAAAATTGGGTCGTAGCCGAAACCGCTAGTGCCACGCCCAAGGTGGAGAATTTCTCCATCACAGACGCCCTCAGATTGCAGAGCAATTTTACCGTCCGGACGGGCGATCGCGATCGCGCAGACAAACTGGGCCCGACGATTGGCAGCATCTGACAGTTCCGAGAGTAACCTGCTAATCCGTTCGTCATCGGTGCTACCATAACGGGCAGAATAAATACCAGGAGAGCCATTCAGGGCTTCTACTGCTAAACCAGAGTCATCGGCGATCGCCCATTGGCCAGTCACCTTTGCCACCCCAGAGGCTTTCAGGCAAGCATTGGCCATAAAGGTATCGCCCGTCTCTTCTATTTCCAAATCCTTTGGTTTGAGCTGCAATTTGTAGCCTAAATCAGCTAAATATGCCTGCATTTCTTTGACTTTACCCGGATTACTGGTAGCTACTACTAATACTGTCATTTGAGATCTTGTGAATGGTTAATTGTGATGGGAGATTTTATAAAAACAATATCTGTCAAAAAACATCACATCTTTCATAAACCTAAAGCCTCGCTCCACTGACTGCGGAATGTGGGTTAAAAGGTTTGCTTCCGGGGGAGCATCTCACTTTTGCATTTTTGCAACAATTATCGCTAATTGCTAATTGCTAATGGCTAATGGCTAATGGAGAATTGTTTGATTTTACTCACTTTGCCCGCCCAACCCTTCCTTGTCTATTTAAAAATATGAGATGCACCTGCTTCCAGTTGAGCGATTCTACGTCAATCATAACAACCGTACAACTGGATACAAGCTATCGTGGGAGCAGATCGCCTTCCCGTCTTTCTCCTCTCGTTTCTTGAGTTCTGCGAGTTGCTGCTTGAGTTCCTCTACGGCGGGAGAATACTGCCAATATTTTCGTCGTTGCAGAGATATTTTTGCTGCTGCTGTTTCCAGCTTGCCGTCGTGGTATTCTAGTCGCGAGACAATGTTATACTTCAACTCATTCATTTCCCTATTCAGCATTGTCAGCATTTGCTTGATTTCCACATAACGATCGATTTCTTGCTGAGGCGTTAGCCCCAGGTTAATTGTTGGCAGTCGGTTGGGGTGATGTTCGTCGTTTAATGGGGGGTTGTAGTAGGCGATCAACTCTTGCTCTACCTGCTGGCGTTCCCAGACATCTTCGCACTCTTTCCACTTTATATGAGTCACGCCATTATCCTGAAACTGCAACAGGCGATCGCGATACTGAAATCGCCCCTGAATGTCAGCAGCTTGTTCTACATACCATACTCGTTCTGATCCATCAATTGCTAGGTAGATGCCCCCTGCATTGGGCAGCGTTCGCCACTCGATTAGCAAAACTTTTGTGAGTCTGTCAATCTCTGGTTTGGCACTCATAACTATACTGTTTTTATCAGATCGAATTTGCCCACAGCCCATTCTAAAGTTTGGTGTACCTGTGGGAGGGTAGCTGCTTCACAGTATAACCGCAGCAAGGGTTCGGTGCCACTGAAGCGCACTAGCAGCCAGCTGCCATCGGCTAAGCGAAATTTGTAGCCATCCACTCCGTTACAATCTACCACAGATTTACCTGCAATTTCTGTTAAGGGGTTGGCTTGCAGTTGGGCGAAGATGCGCGATCGCACTTCCATACTGGCCAGAGGCAAGTCAATCCGGTCATAGGCGGAAGTATAACCCGTTTCCTGCTGCAATTGGCGATAAAGAGCGCTCAAATCTTCACCCGATTGTCCGACTACTTCTAGCACATACAGGGCCGACAACAGGGCGTCTCGTTCGGGAATATGAGTGCTATAGCCTATGCCCCGGACTCTTCGCCGCCAATTAAGACTTGGGTTGATAACATGCGATCGGCGATGTATTTGAAACCAATTGCTGTCTCATGTACTGGCAGATCGTAGAGACTCGCTACCCGGGGAATCAAGTCAGAACCGCTGATAGTTTTGATTACTTCCCCGGTAAATCCCCTTCTTGCTGCTAGGTGTCCGATGAGGATGGGGATTAAAAACTGGGAACTGAGAAAGTTTCCTTGCCCATCTACAGCAGCGATGCGATCGCAATCTCCATCAAATACTAATCCTACTACTAAATCTCTCTCACGCTCGTAATTTTGTATCAAGCTAAACAACCCAGACAGGTAACGGGGTAGAGGTTCCGGCGCACCGCCACCGAACAGCGGATCCCGATCGCTATTTATTTCCCGAATTGGCGCCCCGATTATCTGGCTTAGCCCACCGGCAGCTGCACCATGCATCACATCTGCAAACACCGTCAGTTTCCCCTCCGTAATGGCAGATTTGAGCAATCCAATGTCTACTTTTGACTTCAGCACTTCGCAGTAACTGGACCAGGGATCGAACTTGGCGATCGTTCCAGCTTGGGCGGCTACTGGTGGTTCTTCGTGCAACCGGGCAACAATAAGTTGAGTTACTTCTGGAGGAACCGATCCGCCAAAAGCACCCTTGACTTTTAAGCCCAAATACGTTCCAGGATTGTGAGAAGCCGTGATGACGATCGCCCCCAAGGCATTAATTTCCTTAGCGGCCCAGCTAAAAGCCGGCGTAGGGGCATAGGTTTGAGTCAGTAATACATCAAACCCCGCCGCTGCAATTGCCTCAGCTGCCGTGCGGGCAAAGTCTTCGGCCATGAAGCGCCGGTCGTGACCAACAATCACGGTATTGTTAGCGACGGTGTCACCATAAACTTGGGCTAGCACTTGAGCGGCTATGGGCGCGACTAATGCTACCCGATCGAATGTGAAATCTGCGGCAATTAGGCCTCGCCAGCCATCGGTGCCGAATTCGATTGGATTTTGTGAGTGGACTGCCATAAAATCTCTGCCTTGCATCACGCCCCTTTTAGTTTACCGCCAATCGAGTCAGATAGGCTCTGCCTGGAGGGTTAAAAGATTGCATATCTAGGGCAGATCGGTTACATTGTTCGTAGTAAGCACTTTAGTGCTTCCGGGCCTGGTTCGTAGTAAACGCTTTAGCGTTTGCGGTTCGTAGTAAACGCTTTAGCGTTTGCGGTTCGTAAGTAGTTAGGTAAAATTAATTTTATATTTTTACCAAACATCTAGAAGCACATCTTCGACAGCTTTAACTAAACTTTTCCAACTCTCATAGGCATCAGTATTTAGCCATGAGTATTTAATAAATCGCCACAAAATTTCAATAATATTTAACATGGCTGCCAGCTCCCCGGGTAACGACCCCTCCGCTACGCAGTGCGCGATCGAGAGAATAGGTGGGCAAATAAAAAATTGTTAAACCTTTTTTTGCCCATTCTTCTTGTTTATTCTTCACGGCATTACTCGTATGAGTGGAAGCATTATCAATCCCCAACACTGTTTTTTTCTTTAGCGTTGAACAAAAATCATCTATACATGATATAACTACCTCACTATTAATCTGACACTCAAATAAGTAAGGCTCTAGTTCATTCTTGCGGTTCAAGAATCCTAAGACATTTAATCTTCTACTTTTTTTACTTTTTACCTCGCACAGTTCTCCATGTTCTTGCCATGCATAAGGGACATATGCATTTAAACAAAAACCGGGTTCGTCAAAAAATATTAAATCAATTTCGCCTCTATCTTCTTGTTCTTTTAACTTTGAATTCTTGCTTTTTTTCTTGATATTCCGTGGGTTCTGGCTCTCCTCCTACCCGTTTTCGGATCCACGACATATTTTCATTTTTTAATATTCTTTTAATAGTGTCTTTACTCACTGACACATTCCAATTTTGTTTGGCTTTTTCTTTCACTAAGGAGATTTTTTTGGATATTCTTTAGTCCAGGCCACGATCTGCTCTTTTTGTTCCGATCGCGCAGCGTGGCGCCAGCCATATTAAATTTCGGTTTCCTTCCACGTCCTTTTCTATCATATAACCCGACTAAATTCAGCTCTTCCCAAGCATTAAACTAATTAGATATTGTTACAATATACACTTCAAATATCTCCATCAAGTCTTTGGTTTGATAACCTTCATGCGAGAGGAGAATGCAATGTGCGCGTCCTCTAACTTGATGATATTTACTTTGTGCATAAATCAGTTTAAGTAGATTAATTGTTTCATGACTTAATCCCTTTATAAATCTCATGGCTAACTTCCACCTCACCTAATGTCTGATCGCGTACTGCGTAGCGGAGGAGTCCCGGAGCGTGCAGCCATATGAAATTTTCCTTAAGTATAGCATGTTTTGATCGCCTATGCAAAATATAAAAATAATTTTGCATAACTACTTAGTAAACGCTTTAGCGTTTGCGGTTCGTAGTAAACGCTTTAGCGTTTGCCCTTTGCCCTTTGGCTAGCGGATGACACTACGGCAGCACAACGAATCTTCGGGCACTATGGACGAGAACCTATGCCTCGAACGGGATCGACTTGCGCTTTTTTCGGGTGGGAGTTTAGAAACCAGGCTTCTTTGAGTAGCTCGGGGGGTGTGGTCAAAACCCGTTGATCGTTTATGGGCCCTCCCAGCTGTCGGTTACCCCTGTAGGGGCGAAGCATTCTTCCGCGAATTATGACATAAATTGACATATGTAATCTCCTCAGGCAACTCGCACTCCGCGAGGATCTCCCCGTACCAACTGTTTTTGACCACACCTTAGCTCGGGTGGGGATGCGGAAATCCGAGAATCGCCTTCGCAGGCAATTAATGCCGCACGAAACCTCACAAGGGTACCTTTACCAAAGGGAGCTTGCTCACAATCTAGGCAGTCTAACGCCAATTGCCACCGTCTGTCCATAATCAAAGCTTCTATGAGTTCATCATCTGATACACCGGTGTAAGCCTGTAAAATTATAGCCAATGCTAGTTGAGCTGGTCGTTTCCAGAGATGCCCACCCTGTCATGTCGCTCCCGCGCACGACATGGGTGGGCACTCTCGGAAACGAGTGGGACTGGACATTTTCCCACTGAGCTGTCTTTAAAGATGCTTGCTAATTCCTCTTGAAACTTCTCGTCAAATAATTCATGACGAATCTCCCTTAAAAGTAGGAATAGTTTAGCTTTTCGTATTCGTTTGGCCAATTGCTGCTCAGAGGATGAAAGTTCAATTGGGGGATTCCAAGGAACTGGACGCATATGTGTACTCCTGTCTATATATTTACCATGATTTTTAGTATATACACATTTTTATTTTTTTGTCAACCCCCTCTACTGGACCGACGCTCTAGCTAGCAACGATAACCAGAGGCTCTGCCTCGTGTTCTGTCAGGAGGCAGAGCCTCCCGAAGACGGGTGTGGTCAAAACCAGTTGGTAAAGAAAAGGTAAAATTATGACGATTTCACTGGTTGATAAGCGGTTCCCCCTTGGATTTGTATTGTTTTTGATTACACGGAACACTAGATTTTAGGATTACATGCGCTACGATGTAATCTGCTAGCGTCGTTCGCGCAGGACCGGTAGCCTTGTAGCGGAGGGTTCCCGGAGCGTGCAATCTTCTGGCCAGGATATCAACTACTTTTGACCACACCCCTCACGCCTAGGGCTGTTTCATCCCCCACATCCTACCAGGGGTTGAGCGCGATTTTTTCCCCAGCAATGAAAACACGAATGCTCTCCTGCGAACCATTCATTCTCAATAGCTGTATTTATCCTTGTAACTGGACAGTGAAAAGTTATAGCCAGGATGGCGCCAACGAAAGTTAACAGACAATCCGCTCTGTCAAAGGCATTGCTGCCCGTCGTGGCCGCAGAGCAATGAATTTATTCAAAAGTAAGCAGGGTCTACATTTAGCTAAAATAGGTTTCGCAAGCTCAAGAAGAGTAAGACGAACAATTTATTCTGTGGGATAGCCATGCTTAGGAAGAGTGCGAAACCAACGGGGAAAACCGGCTCTTCCCAATTTAGTATGCTAAACTGATAGCTAATGTACCTGGAACCCTTTCCCAACAATACTTTCAACGCTTGTGCCTTGCAGATCGGTGCAGATATCTTAGCGAGAGCAGGAATAAGCGAAAACCCAGACTACGCAAGACTTTGAGACTTTTTTTGATGACAATTTAGCATACTATTTCACGAAGAGCCGGAAAACCTTGCCAAATATCTACTGACATTTCCAGACTTAGCAATTTGAAAATTCCCAAACCTAGTTCAGGTTGACAAAACGTTCCATAGCGACCATTTTACCCTTAAGAAGTGGGCGATATTTTTCAGGTATCTGGTCAATGATAGTAGTATTCACTTCACCCCAACGGCGTTCAGATAACTGGTCACTGCGGAAGCTTGAGAACATAACAAAACACCCCACATCAGCAGTCCGAACCATTCAAATGCCTAAGCCAGACTAAATACTGGACGTAGTTCACTCAATATTTGCTCTACGATATCTAGAATGCGCATAATTTATTTCTACTGGTTGAGTCTGAATCACTCTACCAGTATATAACATTCCTGTGGCTAAGCCTGCGGGAATATTTTTTTGTCCTACCGGGTGCATCCCAATTTGGCAATGAGCAAAAATACTTCATTGTTAAACTGTCACTAATAGACCCTTGGTCTGTCAAGGAAATGATGACGGATAAGAGAAGGGAAGGCTCGGAAGCGGTTATCTCCGTAAAATTCGTCAATTTTATCTTGACAGACCACGAGATGATGAGAATGTCAAGATTGACTCACCTTGAGAATACTCCATTGAGATAAGCGCAGCGATGCCGCAGAACTTGGGGAACATTGGCAGCTTTCCACTGCGCTCCTGAGAGCTTCACCCGTGCCGCAACCTGCTTAATCGTTGATTCCACCTCTCCCGAACCGATTGAAATTCCCTCGGCTTGGTAATAGCCATAGTTCACAATGCGGTGACGATGCTTAGTAACATAGGCCCTGAAGTTATCAACCCGTGGATGCTCCCAGTCGTCAAATTCTTTGAGGGCTGCATCTACCTTGCCTGACCATAGGAGAGCTTTCACTCGTGCCAGTCTAGATCTGGACCCACCGACTTTCTCGAGGTTTTCCATCAAGTGATACCAATCGAGGATTTCCAGACGGAAGATGGTTGGGCCAATCTCGGCAAACAAATTCCAAACGCCATCATGACCGTCTCCGATACTCACAAGTGGATTCGCCAAGGGCTGCTGGTTGACCCATTTGACCAGTCCTGCATTGTCCCGAAAGAAGGCCGCTACCCCGAGGTCATGTAGATTAACGCCCTTGTAATCGCGCCACTCACAGGGTCTCCCTTGCGGGGTCCGTAAGCGTACTTTCCCCCCATCAATGCTCATTTCCTCAACAACTTCCTTGACAGTCGGCAACTTCAACTCATGGGCGAGCACTTTCGGTTCTTGAGGGCTGATTTCGGAAACAGCTTTTTTAGCCGTCGGCAACTCAAACTCCTGAGGGGGCAGTTTCGGTCCTTGAGCCCGTTGAGGAAACGGCTTCTTTAGCTGTGGGCAACTCAAACTCCTGAAGGGGCAGTTTCGGTTCTTGAGCGCTCGTTGAGGAAACGGCTTCTTTAACTGTCAGTAATTCAAACTCATAACGTTGCACCAGTCGTTGCTGAGTTCCCCGGGAAACGCTCATCCCCGTGAGCTGCTTAATATCTTCCTCGGCGTGCTCATAAGAAGAGTTCGCACTCAGTAACAAGCAACATTTTTCCAGATAGGGACTCCACTGGCTATAGGCTCTCACATCAAAATAAGTCGCTTGCTTCTCCGTGATGAGGAGCTCGCCCAAAATGCTGTTTAAAATTCGGGTTCGCCCTGCGGTGGTGCCACTGGTGCTTTCGATAAAAAAAGGGCAATCTCTGGACTGACGTATTGAAGCAACTGCCCACGGACTGTAGCTTCGAGTCCTGAGAGTGTTTTCAATTGCTCTGGAACAGTCCCTTGGGCCTCCTCATACAACAAGGCGGCTATTCCCAAAGCATAGGTTTTAATTTGAGCTAAATTTTCAGGATTCATAGTTTTAGAGGGAGCGTTTACCGACTGTCTCAGCTTAACACCATCTCGGAACCAGTTCGACTAAGCATTTATACTCATGGCGAAACTGGGATGCACCCGTCCTACCTCTGTTACCTTTGGCTTTTGTATTTATAATGACATATGTCGAAAAGTTTAAATACTGTCCAGTCCATTAAATCATTTAAAGATATTTTGCAGAAATGCCAATCAGCAACCAGGCAAGCAGGTAACTATCCTGGGGGCTGGCATTGCTGGTCTGGTGGCGGCCTACGAACTCGAACGCCTAGCTAGTGGGACTCACCAGAGCTTGCAATTCCACGACAATAGGGCGGGTGCCTTCCAAGGCCACAATATTGGCCGTTCCCGAGACTAATTCATCCCGGTTGCCCAGAAATAGCTCCGAGGGATTGGAAATCTCCTTTAATCCCATGGCCACCATTTCAAATACCCCGATTTCGTGGGTAGCACCAAAACGGTTTTTCATCGAGCGCAGCAGCCAGTGGGAGGCAAAGCGATCGCCCTCAAAATAGAGTACCGTATCTACCAGATGTTCCAGCACGCGCGGACCCGCGATCGACCCTTCTTTAGTCACGTGACCGACAATAAATAAGTTAATATTTTCCCGCTTCGCCACCTGCATCAGAGCAGAGGTACATTCCCGTACTTGGGCCACCGAACCGGGAGCTGAAGTCAGGGAGGGAAAATAGATAGTCTGGATACTGTCAATCACCGCCATCTGGGGTTTGAGAGATTCCAGTTCCCTAAGAATTTCCTCCAAGTCAGTTTCTGGCAGTAAACGATTTGATGGTTACAAACGTCACATATTGAAAGACTTAGAGTCAGGCTTAGTGCGAGCAGTGGGTGTATCGCCTGCTGGAAAGGGGTAAGGCGGGCGCGAGCAATTAGAAGTGCGGCCATGCATAAGCTATTGTGTCTTGCCTATAGGGTCTTGAAGTCGGGAAAACCGTTTGACCCCAACTATGCCAAAAAATGCTCGCCACCTCTTGACATTCTTCATAGGATCGGCGCGGGCTTCCCTCTCATGCCCAGATTATCGAAGCATTTGGCAATGTCAGCGTCCAGCATCACTTGACGCGGTGTCTCCTGGGAGCTCGATGTCTTCACGCCTTGCGCTAATCGCACTACTCCCTGCGCGCGCGGTTGAGCACTGCGCATCGGATAAGCTGACTGCATTTTTCAAATCACCGTAATTCATCTCTTGCAGGAGGCAGTTCATCTTCCACTAGCCGCAGGCGGGGATACCAGTAGGCGACAACAGTAGTTAGCACGCTCGACGCTCCCATAATCATAAAAATTAAGCCAATTCCCCGACCAGGCCCAACCCCAATAATTTGTCCCACACTCTTTGCTAATAAACCGTCGGTGGCCATTAAGGGTTCAAAGACTCGGTCCGCTAAAGGTCCAGCAATCAGATATCCTAGGGGCAAGGATGAACTAGCAATCATCCGTCTGGTCGCAAAGACCCTTCCTTGAAAGCTAGGGGCAACTTTTCTTTGCCAGATAACCTGACTACAACCACGGCTAATCGGTACGCCAAATAAGAAGAGGAAGGCAGAAAGGGCGAGGAGTTTTACTTCTGTGTGTAATCACCAAGATACATATTCCTCCCAAAAACCCAAAGCCCAATACACCGTCAATCAATCTTTTTGGTCCTCCCCAAGTACTCATTACTAGGCTTCCGATTACCATCCCTATACCTGCAAAAGACATGATGCCTCCTAGAGTCTTAACATCAGCAATAATCAATGCTAGAGGGGTAATTAGTACCTGAACCACTGCTATCATAAAATTCCTAGTGGCAAATAATATGAGTAAGGCTAATAGTCCAGGTCGAGCGGTGATATACCTCCAACCATCAGCAGACTCTTGCAGCAGTGAACTTTTACCAGTTTTTTCAGTTACAATGGGTTTGGCATCAGGGAAACGTACCGTTAAAAGGGTGACAAGGGCGAAGAAGAAAGTAGCAAAGTCCAGCAGGATAACTCCCTGAAGCTGGATGGTTACTAGCAGAATGCTTCCCAACATAGGTGAGATGAGTTGGCCCACTGCTTCCCCTATTTGGATCATGCCACTTGCACGACCTAAGTGTTTAGGGGGAACTAGCAGGGTGATAGCTGCACTATAGGCTGGCTGTTGGAAAGCGCTAAAGGTGGAACTAAGGCCCACCGCTAGGTAGATATGCCAGATTTCTAGATGATTGGTGGCCAGTCCAAGGGCGATCGCTGCTGTACTTAGACCTGCGCCTGAGTCGCTGAGAATCATTGCCCAGCGACGATTCCACCTATCTACTAAAGCTCCAGCTATGGGGGAAATTAAAATACCTGGTAAGAGAGTGAATAGGGAGATGAGGGCTGACTGGGTAACTGACCCGGTGCGTTGGTACACCCATACTCCTAGGGTAAAGCCAGTAAGATGGGACCCTATGAGGGAGACTAGCTGTCCGAACCAGATCGGGAGGAAGATTCTCATTCCATGAGCTTTCCGATATTGGGTCATCTTATCCTAAATTATTTGGTCAAGGCTGACGAGAAGCCGTTCTGCTAGTATCCGAACGTGAGGATTAGCGAGCATTGTCCAATGGTTCCCTGGAACGAAATGCGTCTCCACAGGTTCTGAGGAAAACTGGTTCCACCCCCAAGTTTCATCTGAGCCAATTTCCGAGGAATTATCAATAATAGTCGGATCGGATTGGGATTCACTAGTGCGGAATAAACTTATTCTAGTGGGATATATCTCTTTTGGCTCATAATAAATGAGGCTGTTTGCCTTGATAACTTCCACCAGACCCTCAACTTGTCTGATTCCACTTTCAGGAGGTAGCAGGTTTACCATCTCCAACCGTTCCTTAAAGTAGTTCAATTGTTCATCTGGTGTCATTGACTCAATGTCCTCGTAGGAGACATCAAGGTTTTTTCCCCACAATTTTTCGATCATCCCAGCTAGAGACAGCATCCAGGTAGCATCATCCCATTCACCACTGCTTGGCTGGCGAGGAAACTGGGCATGGGTGTCTAGAATCGCAACTAACCTTACCTCATGCCCTTGTTTTTGCAACTGCTGGGCCATCTCAAAGGCTACCAGTCCTCCGAAGGAATGACCTCCTAGTTGGTATGGCCCTTGGGGTTGAACGGTTTGTAGGGCTTCGATATAGTGGGCGGCCATATCCTCGCATCTGTTGTGTGGTTTGGATTTTCCATCCAGACCCACTGCTTGGAAAGCATAAAATGGTTGGTCATTACCTAAATGATGGGCTAGCCCGTAGAAGTAGATGGCATTTCCCCCTGCTCCTGGCACGCAGAAAAAGGGTCGCCTATTACCTTTTGGCTGAATCGCTACTAAGGGAGACTTGGGCGTGCTTTCTGTCCCGTCCCGGAGAAGACTGGCCAGTTGTTCAATAGTCTGGGTTTGGAAGAGTGTTCCTAGGAGCAGATTTGTCCCAAACTGCTGTTCAATCTGAGCCATCAGCCGGACAGCCAAAAGGGAATGACCGCCCAGTTCAAAGAAGTTGTCCCGGACTCCTATGGGGTGGACACCTAGAACATCTGACCAGATTTGCATCAGTTGCATTTCCAGGGTGTCCCGGGGTAGGACCAAACCTGCTTCTGAACTTCTTTGTGATGTATCCGGTGCTGGTAGGGCGCGGCGTGAGACCTTCCCGTTGGGCGTCAGGGACATTGCTTCTAAGGTGACAAAGGTTGCTGGCACCATGTACCCTGGTAGTTTGGCTTTCAGGAAGTCCCGTAACTCCCGAGCCGTGGTCGGGGCGGCGTTGGCAACTATATAGGCTACCAGGCGCTTGTCACCTGGGATATCTTCTCGGGCGATAACTACTGCTTCTCTTAAAAGCGGGTGTTGGGCTAGGGTCGCTTCAATTTCTCCGAGCTCGATCCGGAAGCCCCTAATTTTCACTTGATTGTCGATCCGACCCAGAAATTCAATATTGCCATCGGGTAGGTAGCGGGCCTTATCCCCGGTTTTGTAGAGGCGAGTGCCTGGGGAGTTGTTAAATGGGTTAGGGATGAATTCTGTTGAGGTTAAATCTGGACGATTGAGATAGCCTCGGGCCAAACCTACACCGCCGATATGCAATTCTCCTGCTACCCCGAGCGGCACCGGTTGTAGGAGGTCATCTAGTATATACATTTGGGTATTGGCGATCGGGCAACCTATGGGGATGGTACTCTGGTCTTTTTGCGGATGACACTGGTAATAAGTTACATCTATTGCCGCTTCTGTCGGACCGTAAAGATTATGCAGTTCGCAGGTTAACCTTTCAAAAAAGCGCGATACCAGTTCTGCTGGCAGTGGCGAAGCCACTGCCAATTACTCGCTGCAAGCAATCGCAATTGCTCAAGTCCGGTTCGAGCAGAAAAACTTGCAGCATCGATGGCACGAAATGGAGGGTTGTCACCCCTTCGTCAGCAATTAGTTTTGCTAGATAAGCGCTATCCTTATGGCCGTTTGGTTTGGCCACCACTATGGTCGCCCCTGCCAATAACGGCCAGAAAAATTCCCATACCGATACGTCGAAGCTGAAGGGCGTTTTTTGCAGCACCCGCTCGTCCCTTGTTAATTTATAAGCATCCTGCATCCACAGCAAGCGATTGGAAATCCCTGCATGGGTATTCATTGCCCCTTTAGGTTTCCCTGTCGAACCCGATGTATAGATCGTATAAGCCAAATTTTCCGGCTTAATTTCAACTAGAGGATTCTCCTGTTTTTCCAAAGCAATTACCGACCAATCCCTATCCAAGCACAGCACTTGCGCCTGATGTTCTGGCAACGAAGACAGCAAATGTTCCTGAGTCAATAGCACCGATACCGCCGCATCTGCCAACATGTAAGCCAAGCGTTCTGCTGGATAATTCGGGTCTAGCGGTACATAAGCGCCTCCTGCCTTGAGAATGCCCAGCAGTCCCACTACCATCTCAATAGAACGCTCCACACATATCCCCACCAGCACCTCCGGTTCCACTCCCAGTTCTTGCAAATAGTGGGCCAGTTGATTAGCACGACTATTCAACTCCCGATATGTCAGTTGTTCCTCTTCAAACACCACTGCTACGGCATCAGGAGTCCGGGAAACCTGCCGATCAAATAACTCATGAATGCACTTATCGGATGGATACTCTGTTGCCGTATCGTTCCATTCCACCAACAACTGATGCCGTTCTGGCTCAGTCAGCAACGGCAATTGGTCAACTCTTGCTTGCGGGTTGCGCACAATCCCTTCTAACAACACCTGGAAATGTCGGGCCATCCGCTCTATCGTTCCTGACTCAAATAAATCTTGGTTGTACTTATAGTTATTTTAAATAAGAATGAGACAACACTAAATAGCACAATAATCCCGGATAACTTCATCCAAAGATGTGCCTACAGGTGCATACATTCTGGCTCTCTTTAAGGCACTAAAATCATGCTCAATATCATTGAGGTCGGGAGAGTATTTTGGCAAAAATAATACTTTATGACCTGCTGACTCTACTAAATCTCTAATCACGTTCTTTCTATGAATAGGTGCATTGTCCATGATTAATATTGAAATAATTTTTAATTCCGGTAATAAATATTTTACTAACCAACCGATCATACCATCAGCATTTAGACTACCTCTAAATAACATTGGCGCAATTAAATCTTTTTCTTTTTTTCTTCGTCCTGCTACTAAATTTTCTCTGGTTCCCCGTTTCCCTTGTTTTTCTCCATACACTTTTTTACCTTTTTTCGACCATCCATAAATACAAGACTGAATATCCTCAAACCCTGACTCATCAATGAATACAAGACTTTCACTTCCATACATTTTGATAAGGCAAAATTCTATAATACTTTATTCTTTCTTCTCTGTTTCTTTCTCGATACCGGAGTTCTTTTTTTTTTCGGGTAATTTGTATTTTGTTGAGTGCATACCAGATAGCAGTCGGGTGGACTCCAAATTTTTTAGCTCTCTCTATCAATTTGGCATCAGGATTTTCTTGGACATCTTTTTCTAATGCTTTCCAATCCAGTTTTCTCTGACGTCGTTCCACCTTGGTTGGCTCTAGGTTTTGACGATTTAACCATCTGTATATAGTGGCTCGTCCTATTCCAAAAATTTTCGCTGCCTTCGTAATGGAGCCACCATTCTCTAGATAAGTTATAACTTTTTGCCTTAAGTCTAGACTGTACGACATTGTTATCAATCCTTAAAAATATCCTCTTTTTATTTTAGCTTACTCCTGTCTCTTTTTTAATTAAAATGACAATAAATGCACCTTTAAGCGCACCGGACGCCAAGATCATTTCTAAAGCCAAATCAAACTGACCTTCCTGTTGTGCCATTTCAAATGGTTCTACCGACAAGCCTCCCCAGTCTATTTGAGTACTACTTCCCCCTAGGTTGAACAACTCCACAAATTCCTGCGGCGGCTTTTGGAAAACAAACGAAACTTGAGATATGGGGTAGTAACCGGGGTTCCGTTCGGGTTGCAATCGTTCTACCAGTAAAGTAAAGGGATAGTCTTGGTGAGCGATCGCCCCCAACACTGTCTGACGCACTTGCTTAAGAAATGCCTTAAACTCGGGATTCCCTGACAAGTTACCTCGCAATACTACTGGATTGACAAAATCGCCCAATATTCGGCGCCATTCTGGCTTGCTTCTTCCCGAAGTTGGGGAACCGACCAAAATATCTGACTGACCTGAGTATCGGTGAAGCAGGACAAAAAAGGCTGCCAAGAGTACCATATAAAGGGTAGCTCCCTCTGAACGAGCTAGTTCTATGAGCTTTTTACTCAACTCTTCACTCAGCTTAAAGAAATGGGAGCTGCCATTAAAAGTTTGAACTGGGGGACGGGGCCGGTCGGTTGGTAAATTTATAACTGGCAGTTCCCCTACTAACTGTTTTTGCCAATAGTTCCAGAGTTCCTCCCCTTTGGAGCTGTTCAGCAATTGCACCTGCCAATTCATATAGTCGGGATATTGATTTTTTTGAACTGGCAGTTCTAGGGCCCTGTTGGTAGTTTCTCTTTGGTACAATCCCCCCAATTCTGAGAATAGCATCCCCATTGACCAAGCATCACAGGCAATGTGATGGATGGTTATCAACACAACATGGTCTTTGGGACTAGTAGTGAATACCCTGAATCTACTTACCCCTTTTCCTAAATCCCAAGGCTGATGATAAGCTTCTCTTACCCTCTTTTTCAGTTCATCGGCAGTCCAACTTGAAGCGTCTATTTGTTCAAAGTCCACTTCCGGTAACCCATGAATTTTTTGCCTTGGTGTACCTTCTATATTGGTGAAGGTTGTCCTTAACAGAGGATGAGCAGCAACTAGGGCCACCCAAGCCCGTTTGAGCGCTCCAACATCTAATTGGGAGCAAATGCGTACAGTTATTGCCATATTGTAGGCTGAACTGGACGGTTCTAATTCGTATAGAAACCACAATGCTTTCTGTCCCATTGAGAGAGGATAGGTTTTACTGCCAGCTGTTCGATAACACGGACCGTGTCCTGGTTTTTGAGAGCTAACCCCCCATACTGCTCTTCCACCTGCATTCCCAAAAGTCCCCGATTGCCAAAATCCAGCACGATATAGGGTGGAATGCAACGGCGCTCATCAATCAACTGGGAGTCGATCCTCTTCTCCCCGTAGTCCCGGAGCCAGTCAATTAGCTCCGAAGCACGTTTATTACTAATATCCGCTGCTGTTGCCGTGCCAGTAGCCATGAAAGAATCAGTAGAAGTGAAAATGGGCTGTTTGATTTTAGTCATATCCGTTAAAGTCCAACTCCCTACTACATTCAGGGTTCCTTCCAGAAAACCTTTCTGGCAAGCCCGACGCTGAATCTTCCCACTGGAAGTCTTGGGAATACTTCCTACTCTCAGCAGCGCCACCCCATAGACATTGAGCATGTGCTCTTGTGAAACGGCTTTTTGAATACTTTTGGCAACTTGTTCCACATTCAGACCTTTCAGGTAACGGCGCTCTACTTCCCCTACCACCACCAGCACAATATCGGAGTCCACATCCACAGAGAAGGCTGCACTACAATTCTCTCTCAGGGATGGATGGCTCTGTTCTACTGTTGATTCTATATCCTGGGGATAATAATTCCGTCCCCGGATAATAATCAAATCCTTGAGTCTTCCCGTGACAAACAACTCCCCATCCTGCAAAAATCCCAAATCCCCCGTGCGCAAAAATGGCCCTTCTCCTGTGTCTGCTAGGTATGCCTTGAATGTTTCTTCTGTCTGCTCTGGTTTCCTCCAGTATCCCATAGCTACGCTAGAACTTGATACCCAGATTTCTCCTACTTGGTTATCTGGACACTGGGTTAGGGATTCGGGGTCAACAATTGCAATTTTCTCATCTAACCATGCCCGACCACAGCTAACAATTTCTCTCTTGTCCCCTGTTTCCCCATTGCTGGTCACTACCAGGTTTCGCTCCAGGGAAGAACCGGAAACCTCTATTAGGACAGGAGTTTCGCGAGTTACTCCCCCCGATACTAACAGAGTCGCCTCCGCCATCCCGTAGCAGGGATAAAATGCCTCCTTCCTAAAGCCACAGTCGGCAAAAGCACTGCTAAACCGCTCCAGGGTGGAACTCCGGACTGGTTCAGCCCCATTGAAAGCTACCTCCCAACTGCTCAAGTCCAGAGTTGCTTTTTCTTCAGGAGTTATCTTATTTACACATAAGTCATAGGCGAAAGAAGGTCCCCCGCTGATTGTCCCTTGGTAGCGAGAAATTGCCTGCAACCAGCGTATGGGCTTCTGTCCAAATGCTACTGGCGACATGTGAATGCAGGGAAGCCCCACATACAATGGCTCTAGCACCTTTCCTATCAGTCCCATATCATGGAACAAGGGCAGCCAATTGACACCAACCGTCTTGTCGCTATGGCCGAAGGCTAGCTTGAGGATTTCCAAATTATGCAGCAAATTCCCATGACTTACCATCACTCCTTTTGGCTTTCCTGTAGAACCGGAAGTATACTGGAGAAAAGCCAGGGTATCTGGGCTTGGGACCACCACCTGGCAGCTCGCATCGCGTAGCGTGGCGTCAGCCATAGCTAATTGGCTGCCGAGAAGATCTGTGGCGATAACTTTCAACCGGGCTAATTCGGGATTTTCCCCCAAGCGACTGGAGATTCCGCTCAACTCTGAAGATGTGGTCAGCGCTACAGTAGCCCCCGCAGAAGATGCGATCGCCTGCACCGTCTGGACGTTTTCTGATTCCGCTTGGGCGGATAAGCTGGCACGGCCACCACCCCGGCATATAAACACCCAAAGAAAGCAGGGATGAACTCCAGTCCTGGTGGGTAAAGGAGTAAGGCGCGTTCCCCGGGTTGGCAGATTGACTGGAGGTGGGATGCAATGGCCCTGGAATAAGAGTCCAATTCAAGATAAGTCAATATGTCGCTTTCTTTTTCCCCGTCCTGCCGCCATATATAAGCTGTGCTCTCTGGCTTGATAAGCGCTCTTCTAACCAGCAGTTCTGCTAAATTCTCTTGCTTGCTCATTGCTCTCTCCTCGCTAGTAAGCTGTCGCGCATCTAAACTGCATGTTGGGGCTTCCGGTAAAATCGAGGCAACCCACGACAGCGTAGCGTCAGCTCTAACGGCAATTTTGGACTATGCAATTTAAATGCATCACAGCTTACTCGCCATCTGTCAACTCTTACGGATACTTCTGCTATTATACTAAGGGAGTTCCAAAAAATAAATTCCCCAATTTCCATGGCTGTACCAACCGGTGCATCCAGACGACTGGATAATTTTGTCCGATTGGAGTTCCCCACTACCCCCGAGATATCGTAGTCGCTCGTTCCCAGGCAGAGCCGTGGGAACGAGGAGGAGACACGGCTCTCTGGCTTTATTCGCGCTCTTCGTCTCTTCCCTTGGTCCCATTCCTCTGTCTCCACTTGTTCGCCATCTATCAACTCCATCCTTTACTTTTTATAGCAGACATCTTTTCTCTGAGTCAATCACTGCGGGTTCATCAGCAATTAAATTTTCCACCCCTACGCCTTCATCTTCTAGTTCACTTTCGCGGCTCACTTGCACGGGGATAGCGTTAATAATGGCATCTAATACTTTACCTACAGGGATAATGTTCATACCCAAATCTGGCAAGGACTGACCTTTTGGTATAATTGCTTTCTTAAATCCCAACTTGGCAGCTTCTTTGAGGCGTAACTCTAGCTGGGAAACCGGTCGCACCTGTCCGCCTAAACCCACTTCCCCAATGATGACCATGCGCGGATCGACAGAGCGATCGCGAAAACTGGCGACCACGGCCACGGCAATTCCCAAATCAGCTGCCGGTTCTTCAACTCCCAACCCGCCAGCAGAAGCTACATAAGTATCTAACTTGGACAGGGGAATGCCTACCCGCTTTTCTAACACTGCCAGAATTTGCAGCAGTCGATTGCTTTCCACCCCAGTCGTTGACCGGCGAGGGGAACCGTAGCTAGTGGGACTCACCAGAGCTTGCAATTCCACGACAATAGGGCGGGTGCCTTCCAAGGCCACAATATTGGCCGTTCCCGAGACTAATTCATCCCGGTTGCCCAGAAATAGCTCCGAGGGATTGGAAATCTCCTTTAATCCCATGGCCACCATTTCAAATACCCCGATTTCGTGGGTAGCACCAAAACGGTTTTTCATCGAGCGCAGCAGCCGGTGGGAGGCAAAGCGATCGCCCTCAAAATAGAGTACCGTATCTACCAGATGTTCCAGCACGCGCGGACCCGCGATCGACCCTTCTTTAGTCACGTGACCGACAATAAATAAGTTAATATTTTCCCGCTTCGCCACCTGCATCAGAGCAGAGGTACATTCCCGCACTTGGGCCACCGAACCGGGAGCTGAAGTCAGGGAGGGAAAATAGATAGTCTGGATACTGTCAATCACCGCCATCTGGGGTTTGAGAGATTCCAGTTCCCTAAGAATTTCCTCCAAGTCAGTTTCTGGCAGTAAGTAGAAATCCGTCTCCGATGTCTCTGGAGTAGTGCGAATAGCGCTCTCCAGAGACATCGGATGTGCTTCTGGATCCTGTTCTACTGTAGAGTCGTCGGACCCATTCGTCTGGTCGGTCTCCGGTTCTTTTACTCCTACACCTAAGCGTTGACTGCGCAATTTCACCTGCTGACCTGATTCTTCAGCTGAGACATAGAGCACCCGATGATGGTAAGCTAGTTGGTTAGCTACCTGAAGCAGCAGCGTCGATTTGCCAATTCCTGGCTCTCCTCCAATTAGGACCAGGGATCCCGGCACAATCCCACCCCCTAACACCCGATCGAGTTCTCCATAACCAGAGGACCAGCGAGACACCGTCGTATCCTCGATCTCCGATAGCTTGAAAGCTGCTCTGGGTTGACCAGATCTTTTGCTTGACTCCTGGTCCCCTCCCATCTCCCGCCTCCAGGCAGAACCGTTCAAACTCGGTCGAGTCTGGCCAACTGTCGCCGTTAAGCCACTAGCTTGCTCTATCAGGGAATCCCAGCTGCCACAGGATGGACATTTGCCAAACCATTGTGAGGACTCCCCCCCGCATTGGTTACATACATATATGGTTTTCGGCTTTGGCATGGGGTAGTATACAAAAGTTAAATTATCTTAATTTTTTTCATACTACAATTTCGGATCCAGAAAGGATGGACTTCTAGAGAGGATCGTAAAGAAACCACGAACTCGTTGCCAGATCGTCAATATTTCGTTTAAAGTACGCCAGAGTTGCTTGGTTAATACTGAATACTTGCAGGATGCTCTCGGCTATCACCTTACTACAGAAGGTGCTGATTATTGTTAAGATAAATCAAATTAGTCTGATAAATCCTTGATAAAGGATTAAGGAGTGTTAAGTCCTTTGGAGATTCACAAAGAAAAAATTCTGGTCGTTGATGACGAAGCGAGTATCCGGCGCATCTTAGAAACACGTTTGTCTATGATTGGCTATGAAGTGCTGACTGCCGCCGATGGCGAAGAAGCTCTAAAAACCTTCCGCAACAGCTTTCCCGACCTAGTAGTGCTGGATGTGATGATGCCAAAGTTAGATGGTTATGGTGTATGTCAGGAGTTACGCAAAGAGTCTGACGTGCCGATCATTATGCTAACGGCTTTGGGAGATGTGGCGGACCGGATCACGGGTCTGGAGTTGGGAGCGGATGATTACGTAGTCAAACCCTTTTCTCCCAAAGAACTGGAAGCCCGCATCCGCTCAGTGTTGCGCCGGGTGGAGAAAACCGGAACCTCAGGAATACCTAGCTCGGGCGTGATCTATGTGAGCAATTTGCGCATAGACACCAATAAGCGACAGGTATATAAGAGAGATGAGCGCATCCGGCTGACAGGGATGGAGTTCTCTCTGTTAGAACTGTTAGTCAGCCGCTCTGGAGAAGCATTTTCCCGCTCGGAAATCTTGCAGGAAGTGTGGGGCTACACGCCAGAACGTCATGTAGATACCCGGGTGGTGGATGTCCACATCTCCCGTCTGCGAGCCAAGTTAGAAGACGATCCCAGCAACCCAGAGTTAATTCTGACGGCTAGAGGCACCGGCTACCTGTTCCAGCGAATTATGGACGGACCCGATATTTGACTTTCGGTGTGGGTATTGGCAGTACACTTATTTCTTACCATAAGGTAGAATTGTCTCGGCTTTTATGACTTGGATCAATGGGCTCAACTCCAGCAAAACCAAGGATAGCAATAGATGCTATGGGTGGGGATCACGCCCCGGACGAGATTGTCGCAGGAGCGCTGAGGGCAACTGAAGAACTCGGTGTTGAGGTGCTGCTAGTGGGAGACCAGCAGCAGATTAGAGACTCAATAGCGCAACATACTCATTCCCATCAGCTGGAAATAGTTCCGGCGGAGGGTGTGATTACTATGAGCGAAGAGCCTTTGGTAGGCATCAGACGCAAGCCCAAAGCTTCCATCAATGTGGCAATGGATTTAGTAAAGCGCTCCCGTGCTCAAGCAGTGGTATCGGCAGGTCATTCGGGTGCGGCAATGGCAGCGGCTCTGTTACGATTGGGTCGTCTGCCAGGAATAGACCGGCCAGCGATCGGGGCAGTGTTTCCCACGATCCTGGCTAGCAAACAAGTTTTGATTCTGGATGTGGGGGCGAATGTAGACTGTCGGCCTCAGTTTTTAGAGCAATTTGCCATGATGGGAACGATATACAGCAAGTACGTGCTGGGCATATCAGACCCGAAAGTGGGATTACTCAGTATCGGTGAAGAATCGAGTAAGGGAAACGATCTGGCAGTGCGCACTCACCAGCTACTGCAAGATAATCCGCAAATTCCTTTCATTGGTAATGCCGAGGGGAGAGATGTCCTCTCCGGTCGCTATGATGTGGTAGTTTGCGATGGCTTCGTGGGTAATGTGCTGTTGAAGTTTGCAGAAGCGGTCGGTTCGGTGGTACTACAAATTCTCCGGGAGGAGTTACCCCAGGGCTGGCGCGGTCAGATGGGTACGGCGCTGTTGAAACCGAACCTGAAGCAGATTAAGCAGCGACTGGACCATGCCGAACACGGCGGTGGCTTGTTGCTGGGAGTGGCCGGAATTTGCATTATATCTCACGGAAGCTCACAGGCTCCCTCGATATTTAATGCGATTCGCTTGGCAAGTGAGGCGATCGAAAACCGGGTCCTCGATCGCATTAAGTCCACCGATCGAGAAATATCGCAGCAAGCATAAAATTATCCCTAGGGTAGGACGGGCGTCTCGCTTGTCCGAGTGGGCATTGCCCACCATATTAGTTGAAAGGTAGTCAGTTGGTAGGGTGGGCATTGCCCACCATATCAGCTTGGTTGGTAGTCAGTATCTGGTGCAGTAAGCTGATAGCTAATAACTGATAGCATTTAGGCTGTCAAAGGTGGGATGGTGGTAAAGAGTGGAGAAATAAATTGAATCAATCAAGCGTCGGGGTAGCAATTACCGGGAGTGGCTCGGCAACTCCAAAGGTTACTCTTGATAACCAAGGCTTGTCGAAGATAGTGGAAACCTCAGATGAGTGGATAAGTTCCCGGACGGGAATTAAAACACGATGTCTGGCATCTCCAACTGAGTCGGTGACGGATATGGGGGCAGCGGCGGCAAGAGAGGCGATCGCAATGGCGGAAATTACTCCCGCTGAGTTAGATTTAATCATTCTGGCAACTTCTACTGCTGACGATCTGTTTGGTAGTGCTAGTCTGCTGCAAGAGGTGCTGGGTGCATCAAAGGCTGTAGCTTTTGACTTGACAGCTGCTTGCTCTGGGTTTATATTTGGTCTGGTAACGGCGGCTCAGTTTATCCGTACTGGAACTTACCAAAATATATTGCTGGTGGGTGCAGATATTCTCTCACGCTGGGTAGATTGGTCCGATCGCAGAACTTGCGTCCTCTTTGGGGATGGTGCTGGTGCAGTTGTCATGCAGGCCCATGGACCATCTGATCGACTCTTGGGATTTGAACTCCGCAGTGATGGCAGTCAAAATGACTGTCTCCAGCTAGCTTACCAGTCAGAAGCAAAAGAACTGATTCCCGGCGTTTCCGTCTCGAAAGGAACCTATCAACCGATTACCATGAACGGCAAGGAAGTCTATCGCTTTGCCGTGCAGCGAGTGCCAGAAGTGCTCTCAAAAGCCCTGTTTAAAGCAAACATGAGGACAGATGAAGTAGACTGGCTACTGCTGCATCAAGCTAATCAGCGCATTCTGGATGCTGTGGCGCAACGGTTGCAGTTTCCCGACCATAAGGTGCTCAGCAATTTGGCTAACTACGGTAATACCTCAGCGGCTTCCATTCCTATTGCTTTGGATGAAGCTGTGCGCTCTGGCAGAATTAAATCTGGTGACGTTATTGCTGCTTCGGGTTTTGGTGCCGGGTTAACTTGGGGGCAGCGGTTTTCCAATGGGGAAGGTGACTGTCAAATTTAACATTGTCTGCCCCAAGGGGGAGATGTAAATACCAGATAATCTATAATGTTGCGATCGTAATTGGAAGATCGTCACGTTAAAGTAATTTGCGTTAATGGTAAGGTAAATTGATAAAATTAGCTAGGGTTGTTGAGGAAAAAATAGTAATAAGAACTAATGAAAACTGCATGGGTGTTTCCAGGACAAGGTTCCCAAGAAGTATGCATGGGAGTGGACTTAAAAGATCTGCCAGATGCTAAAGCCAAGTTCGAGCAAGCCGAGCAAATTTTAGGTTTGTCGATCCTAGAACTATGTCAAAGTGACAAACAAAAGCTATCTCGCACTCTCTATACTCAGCCTTGCCTTTATGCGATCGAAAGCATCCTGGCTGATTTGATGCGGTCCCGGGGAGATGAACCTGATTTGGTTGCAGGTCACAGTCTGGGAGAATATGTGGCTCTCTATATAGCGGGCGTGTTTGATTTTGTCACGGGATTAAAACTGGTCTGGGAGCGTGCCAAACTGATGGATAGTGCGGGGGATGGCATGATGATGGCTTTAATGGGGTTCGATCGCTCCCAGCTAGAAACTGTCATCGAACAAACCCCGGATGTAGTTTTAGCCAATGACAATAGTGCGGCTCAAGTGGTAATTTCTGGTACGCCTGCGGCGGTGGAAACTGTGAAAGGCCAGGTGAAGGTAAAACGTGCCGTGCCCTTAGAGGTCTCGGGTGCCTTTCATTCTCCGTTAATGGCACCCGTGGCGACTGAGTTTGAGCAACTTTTAGAGTCTATTTCCTTTGCTGATGCTCAAGTACCGGTACTATCCAACACCGAACCGGTGCCAGCAACAGCGGCAGCTGTTTTGAAACAACGTCTGCAAGAGCAGATAACGGGTTCGGTGCGGTGGCGCGAAATCTGCCTGCAATTACCTCAGTCCGGAATTGAGCGAGTGGTGGAAATTGGACCTGGTAAGGTACTTACTGGTCTCATTAAACGTACTTGTCCGGAATTGCTGTTAGAAAATGTCCGTGGTCTTCGCGATCTGCCAAATTATACTCCGCGCGGTCAGGACTTGCGTTTTTTAAAGTTTTGAGTTATACTCCGAACGGTCAGGAACTACGCTTTTCTCAACTCCCATGCGTAAGCCCCCCGGTCGCGAGCAGGCCAGAAACCCAGTTTATGCGAGGATTTTCGCATCCCCAGGTCGATAGTCAAAGAAACCCGGTTTCGGGGGCTGGCACCCTCACGCCCCCCGGTCGCGACCAGACCAGAAAAAAGCGCATGTCGTTCGCGTAGGCGTATTAGCTGTGTGCGCACGCTCCGGGTCCCCTCCTCGCAGCGGAAGGGGCCTGGAGCGTGCGAATCCCGTTCCGGGTATAACCTAACCTTAACCTGCTGAATGTTTCTAGCCCTAAAAATTTAGCATAGAATCAGGCCAGAAATGGGTGCATCGAGAGCATTGTAAATGTATATGTGTGGTTGTAGCTACGGTCTTGATTGTCAAGTAGATTCTTGCATGATTTATCGCCCAAGTCCTCGCCAGAAAAAAGAGCAGAGCAATCCCTGGCAGTAAAGAACTCGAGCAACCAGCTAAATTACTGCCCAAACAGCAAAACGACGGTTAGGATTTCTTAACTGAGAGCCCCTTGACTTGACCTGTTCTGCCAAGACCGATTTTGACGAACCATCGCGTCATAAATGACTAATATTTTCCGCACGCAGTGAGAGCTAGCTTTTTGGACTTCCCTTTCTCTACGAGACGTTCGTAAAAAGCTTATGTTTTCCCGATTGTGACGCATAGCTACGAGGGCTCCCATATAAAGAACTGCCCTCACCGCTGCACGACCTCCCTGAATTCTTCGCTTTCCTTGGTATTTCTGTAATCTCATTGGCGATCGTCCTCTTCAGCCTTTGATAAGTCTCCTTTTCGGCCACATAACAATTCCCATAAATCAACCACAGCAATTTTAATTGCTTCTTTTCCACACAGCCTATTGTATAGATTATATCTTTTTCTGTCCAATCTTCACCACAATACTTCGTTATCGTGGGATTATCTGGCAATAGCTTTGATTTTGGATAAGAACTATTTAAGGCAATTTTCGTTCTGAGTGACTCGAGTTTCTTAATCTCTACTGCATCTACCTTTTTCAAGATTATATCTGGCGGGTTATTCGGATTGCCTTGATAGTCAAACACCTCACTATATGCTTCTACCCGCTTTTGCTCATTTTCCTCATTGATGGTATCGGCAAAAGCATCCTTGTTTGCGATGATATTATGCTGTCTCTTTGTTGTATTCTGGTCGCTATACGAACTTCCGCCCTCGTAAGTCTGTGACTGGATTGTTAACTATTGTCCCGATCGCTTGTAGTATGTTTGTCATAACCAGTTGCGTTCGCTAGAACCTCCTGAGAATTTCATTTTAGCGGTTAGCATTCCCTAGTGCTGAGGGTACTTTGGCACCATCTTTGGACATGATGGTGACTAGGCGCGGTTTGGCGCCTAGTTCCCCTGCCCAGTTGCTTTGGGCAACTAGGCACTGATAGAATCGAAGCCTCGCGCTTGAGTTCTACAGCCCGATGCTTATGGCATGAGACTGACAGCCTGTTTACCATATCTTTACCAGTATGCCTAAAAACCGCGAGCCTGTCAAGAGTTTAATTCTCTATCACCTGTTCAAGTGGTCAGTGGTCAGCCCCATGCTGCATACCTACTTTCAGGGACGCATCTACGGTGCCCAAAATGTCCCCCTGTCAGGATCGTTGGTGGTAGTCAGCAATCATGGCAGCTACTTTGACCCGCCCATTCTCTCTAATTGCCTCAGCCGACCAGTAGCTTTCATGGCCAAGGAAGAACTGTTCCGCATCCCCGTCTTGAAGCAAGGCATTCAACTGTACGGCGCTTACCCTGTCGATCGGGCCTCGGCGGACCGGAGTGCCATTTGTTCGGCCTTGTCCTTTCTGGAGAATGGCTGGGCCACTGGCATCTTTCTGTCCGGCACCCGCACCGCGTCTGGGCGCATTACATCACCCAAGCTGGGGGCGGCCTTAATTGCAGCTAAGGCTCAGGCCCCGCTACTGCCAGTCTGTTTGTGGGGAACTCACAGGATTTTCTCAACGGGTTCCTCTGTGCCCCGACCTGTGCCAGTGACGGTGCGGATCGGTCAGCCGATCGCTCCCCCTCCTGGAAAGGACCGGTCCGAATTAGCTGCTGTAACGGCAAAATGCGTGGCTGCTATTCATGCCCTGCACGACTTGGGGCGTTAGAATGAGCGGAATTGAACTGTCCAGAAGATGTGATGCCAGATTTAAGAGCGAAATTAGCCGATCGCGCAGCGTGGCGCAGCCATAAATTTAGATGAGGCGGAGTGGGAATGGCTCAAACCTCACTTGGCCCGGGATGTAGTGGTAGTTGTCGTTCCACCGTTAGATTTGCTGGAGGTGGGAGAGGCCATAGCAGGAGATCGGGTCTCATCAGTGTCTCATTGGATTAGCGAACAGCTGCTTGCCAAACCCACAGCCGCCCAGATAGCTAATTGGAGCGGACTGAAGCGGTTTCGGGCCTTGATCGTCGAACCTTATGTTCTCGTCCAAGAATTGTCCTCATAGTTTTGTTCTACGGATTGCAGACTAAAATCGGTTTAGCGCCGCTAACGGGCCCCCGTGTGACCTGTAGCGAGCCAATCGCGCAGCGTGGCGCAGCCATAGCATGGCTCTGACACCATCTCGCACAGCCTTTTCGATTGGGAAACACCACGATTCGCAATCGCAAAAGAATTTTGTTGTCCTGCTCTGATGAGACGCCATATCTGTCCAGTTGTATCCATCTTGCCTGTTTTGGGGGAGCTTTCGCCAGCGCTCACCCTTATTGCTCGCAGCTTGCGATCGCCTTGCAGCTTGCGATAACCTTTGACGGACGTTAGCTTTTGTAACGGGGCTGATGGGATTTGAACCCATGACCTAGCGCTTAGGAGGCGCTCGCTCTATCCAACTGAGCCACAGCCCCACATACTCAAGTCTAGCAAGATTTCTCCGATCGGACAAGTTCTTGTCAAATACAATTACTCAGACAACCAAGCTTCGTCCCAAGGACCGCTGCCTACTTCTAAGCTATATAGAGAACTAGAGGCCAAAAGGATCTCTCTTGACTAGAAACTTTGTCTGTGACGCAGTTGCAGCGTCACCTGACAAGGCATGGTATCCCGACAGGCGAAGACTAAGCTTTTTGCTGTGGGCGGGCGCAAAGCAGTAGGGGGGTCTGTAGTTCCTATTAATTCTATCTCATATTGCGCGTTCCTGGTTTGCATGCGCCAACTGCTCCTACGGCTCGGGCTTTAGCTGACTTATGAGTTCTAGGGCCCAATTTCATAAAACTGGCCCCGGTAATGAACTCCTACCATCCCTACGGACTCCATCCACTATAATACACACCCCCACCTGCTGTTAAGGTGAGGTCCGGTTCCCCTTCAAAACTGTTGCAGTTGAGCTAAAACCATTTTTGGGGAAAGGCCCGTCCCCCGCGCTACCCCTGGTTTCTCTTCATGGTTATCGATCGCGCTTAAGCTGCACAAAAGAAGCAATCTGGATTGGTCAAGCGGTCTGTATCGGTTTGGTGCCACACGGACATGGCTGCACGCGCAGGGCCCCCTCCGCTACGCAGTGCGCGATCGGGAAATTGATAAATCCAATCCCAACCCGAATCTATGCTCAAAAAGCCGTTGAGCATTCCTTGTATTACCCCCACTCCCGTACTGGCACAAATGCTATTTAACCAGAAAACTGCGGGATCTTCAACCCCTTCTATATAACCTGTTTGGGTGGATTTCCATGGCTGCGCCACGCTGCGCGAATGGCTGCGCCACGCTGCGCGAACGGGAGCAGTTTCTAGGGCGGATCTCTGTAAATTGATGATGTTCCCGCACATCAAACACCAACCTCCTCCCAGTGGAGGTACGGTTACTCGGCAATACATGCGGGGCCTGCGATTGCTTTTGATGTCGTGTGACGTTCCCAAGCTTACCAGAGGTTTCATGTATTTGAGGGCTAATTCTTGCGCTACTTGTCGCGAATGGCGATCGCGCGGTCGCTACAACTATTAAATCGGATGCCGCTATTTCATTGTCGGCTTTTTTTGTTCGATCGCACTGGGGATTGCTCTCACCCAGGAACCGGTTGGGTAAATCTGCTTGATGAGCTGCTTGACGTATTCTACCTTATACATCTGCTGCTCTACCATCGCCCCCGGCATCCGATTTAAGTTTACTGTCTCTAGGCGATCGCTGTCTATCAAAATCCATTTCTGCACTCCTAAACGCCCCAACATCTCGGCAAAAATTGCGCCTCTGCCTCCACAACCTATCAAGGTTACAGTCATCTCCCCCAGTTGTGCTTGAAATTTTTTGCCAAACACTGCTTGGCGGTTAAACATCTGTGCAGTTTCGTCTCCTTTTGCTTCTGGTTTGGCTATCTCCAACCAGTCGGAATAAAAATAAACATGCTTAAATGAGGTTCCTTGACGTTCTATAGAGCGGATCTTAACCCAGGCTGGTTTTGCAGTCATTGCCTGTCGGGATGGACAAGAAGCTTTAGAAGAATTGCAGCGACGCCAGGGGGGCGTAGATTTAGTCCTTTCTGATGTAGAAATGCCCCAACTTAATGGCTTTGATTTGCTTCAGAAGATTCGCACTCACTCCTTCTGGTACTCTTTACCTGTGGTGATGCTCACCTCCCGCACGGGCGATCGGCATCGGCAAAAAGCTATGAGTCTGGGAGCTAATGACTATCTGGGCAAACCAATTACCCCAGTTGAGTTGTTGAGTGGAATTGACTTCTTAATCCCTGCTTCAGGCTGAGCCGTAGGTGGGCAGTGCCTGTGTACTCTGGGGCTTGATTGATGGATAGAATTCATGCATAATCCGTGTCGTTGCCAGGAACTGCCCATGATAGAAGGATCCCTTAACTCATCGGATCGCTCTTACTGCCAAGGAGGCTTTTCCCCATGCTGTACTTGCCCGAGAAGGGATGATTCTGCCAGTAATTTGAGAATTTTAATTGAGAATTATTTATACTCCCAAAGGGATGGGTGCATCCCAGTTTTGCAATCGGTAAAAATACTCAGGATACAAGCGGTCACGTTCGGTGGCAGTATGATTAGTCGTCATCAAGTAATGTCTTGTTTGACTCACCTGGAGAATACTCCATTAAGATAAGCACGCTCCGGGCCCCCTACGCTGCGAGATGCCGTAGAACCTGTGGGACATTGGCGGCTTTCCACTGCGCTCCTGAAATCTTTATCCGTGCTGCCTTCTGTGTATCGTTGATTCTACATCTCCCGAACCAATCGAAATGCCAACAGCAAGATAATAGCCATAGTTGACAATGCGGTGGCGATGCTTGGTCACATAGGCCCTAAAATTCTCCACCCGTGGATGATCCCAATCATCAAATTCTTTGAGGGCCTCTTCTACCTTACCAGACCATAAGAGGGCTTTTATTCGTGCTAGTCTAGAGCTGGACCCGCCGACTTTTTCCAGGTTTTCCATCAAGTGATACCAATCGAGGATTTCTTGACGAAAGATGGTCGTACCAATCTCGGCAAATAGATTCCAGATACCATCATGATTCTCACTATGATTATTTTGCCCTTTTTTCTGTTTTCGTCTATTAACAAAGATTACATAAACATTGGACAAGGGCGATCGCTCTACGAGTTTTTTTCCAAGAAAGCCATATTTAAGCCAGCATGACTTAATTGCATGCGGTAGAGTGCTGCCAGTTCCCGACAACCAGACCACACAACCGCTTCACCTTGCTTGTGAACCATATTGGCCAACTGCAAAGCCCGATCGCGCCTCATCTCAGGAATATACTCGAGCAAGCAGGCAATTACGTAATCAAAGGTATGGAAATCATCGTTGAGCAGAATCACCAAATAGGAAGAGCGATCGTCATTTGCAGATTGCTTGGAGGGCGGCAAGCATTTAACATAACTAATAGCTTGGGCGAGACCGGGATTTAGCTGTACGGTCTGGTCGTAATCCTCTACTACACCCTGATAGTCTCCTAACCTGTAGCGCACCAAACTCCGACCCCCATAGGCTTCTGCTAGATCGGGATTGAGGGCGATCGCCTGGGTATAATCTTCCAGGGCCCGGGAGTCTTCCCCGATCGCGGCCCGGGCATGAGCGCGTTGCAGATAGCCTCGAGCCTGGTTGGGACTAATAAGCAGATTTTCCAAATAATTTTCGATTGCCAGATCGGCAAAATGTGCTTGCAGCAGGCGGTGAGTAAAGATGTAACCTCCACCCACCTTTTGTAAAAAACCGCGTTCCGCCCCATAGTCAAGGAAACGGGCGTAGTTCCAGGGAATATCGCCATTACTATAAAGGACAAGGTGCTGAATAAAATGCTTAATGCAAGCATCTCCTCCTTTGAGCATTGCCAGAACTAGCCCCACGACCCCCCCAGTAAAGATCGGCAGACTTAAAACCTGTGGCAAAAGCACTTTCCCCATTAGTCCTGCGCCCTCCCAGCCCATCAAGCACAGCAAACCTCCCGTTACTGCAAACACGATCGCATTTTCCCATGACTGCCAGATACCCTCATTCGGAACTGTGGTTTTTTCCAGCTTTTCGCTCATCAGCCCGCTAAATAGTAGCCCACTCATGCCCAGCACTACTCCCCAAAACAGCCCCCCAGTCAGCCCGCCACTGACTCCACAAATCAATCCCAAAGGCAGCCATTTTTTCGCATTCCCCCAGGACCATTTTAGCGCTTCTACTGGCTCGATTGGTTCTGTTTTCGTACTCGCTGCACCTACGAGCCCGCCAACTATCCCGATGCTGGGATTCCCTGCTACCAATCCCACTATCCCAGCAATCAGCCCCCAAATCAAACCATTAATCGCCTTTACCCCGATCGCGTAAGTTTGGTAGGCTTTAGTCTTTTCCTTGCCACTGAATTGCCAAAATGGTAGAGTCAACTTATGCTTGGGATCCAGACGCAGCCAACTCGGCTGCATGCGCTCGATTAATAGTAGAGTTTGAGACTGCTGCTCCATCCGCCAGGCCATCCCACTCAGCCATCGGAGCGATCGGGCTCGGTCATATTGCTCTCCTCTCTGGCGGCGGGTAAACATCCGTTCAATATAAGCATTAAATAGATGTTTGCGGGGTGGGGAATCTAGGGCCGAAAAATCTGCCACGGACATCCCCTCGTAAGCGCGTGCGATCGCCTGAAGCATCAGGGGTGTAGTTACCAACTCTTGCAGTTTCTTATCTGACTGAAGCCAGGTATTTAATCCGGCCATTTCTGCCCCGGCCAGATATTCCTGAACTGCTTCTGGGGTCAGGGGTTGGAGTACGATCGCCCCTTGCAGCTTCAGGCGCTGTGGGAGCATTTCATAATCTCGCAGGCGCGTCGTTACCACCATTTCCGTGCGTCCGTATTGCTGGCTAAATTGATCGATCGCCTGCACGCATAATGGCATGTACGTGACTTCATCCAACCCATCCAGCAACAGCAACAGTTCCTGAGATGTTATCGGGTGCATCCCAGTTTGGCAATAAGTATAAATGCTGAGTTGATGAAGTTTCGAGATCGTGTTAGGCTTACAGAGTAGGCAAACGTTACCCCTGAAATTATGAATCCTGAGAAGTTGGCTCAAATTCAATCATATGCTTTGGGCATCGCTGCCTTGTTGTATGAGGAGGCTCAAGCGACTGTTCCAGAACAATTGAAAACGCTTGAAGGACTTGAAGCTACTGTCCGTGAGCAGTTACTCCAATACGTCAGTCCAGAAATTGCCCTTTTTTTATCCAAAACAGCAGTGGCACCACTGCCGGGCGAGTCCGAATCTTAAACAGCATTTTGGGCAAGATTGCAATTACCTCCAAACAAGCGGCATTTTTTGATGTTTTACCCTCTAGCCAGTGGAGCCCCTATCTGGAGAAATGTTGCTTGTTACTGAGTGCGAACTCTTCCTATGAACACGCCGAGGAAGATATTAAGGTGCTCACGGGGATTCCCGTCTCCCGGGGAACCCAGCAACGACTGGTGCAGCGCCATTCCAAAGAATTGCCTCTTGCCTCCGAAGCCCAAGAAAAAATGAGCCCTCCAAAAGGGAACGATCCCGGTCCTTCCAAAGAGTTGCCTCTTGCCTCCGAAGCCCAAGAAGAAATAAGCCCGACTCAAGGAAAAGAGCCCAGTCCGCCCAGTCCTTTCTGTAAGTTGCCGACAGCTTCTGCTTCCGAAGTCATTGAAGAAATGAGCATTGACGGGGGGAAAGTGCGCTTGCGGACCCCGCCAGGGTTTCCCTGTGAGTGGCGCGATTACAAGGGGGTCAATCTGCATGACCTGGGGGTAGCTGCTTTCTTTCGGGACAATGCTGGACTGGTCAAATGGGTCAATCAGCAGCCTTTGGCCAATCCGCTGGTGTGTCTCGGAGATGGTCATGATGGTATCTGGAATCTATTTGCCGAGATTGGTACGACTCCTGCAACTACCCTGGCTAGCCCCTGGCTTTGTTCATGTAGCCAGGCCCTTTAGGGTGAGGCCTCCTACCAACGGGTTTTGACCGCACCCTTGTAATGTTCCCCCAGGGAGAACAACGGCGTTACCGTAACTAAACAAAATCAGGAGCACCAATAAGCGAGGAGCTCGTCGGTTAAACCGTCTGGCAAACCCAAGGCGCCGTAATTAGTAATATTATCGTTGATGTCGCCGAAGTGAGCGCTTACATCGAGGTTGAAGTTCTCACCTTCAGTAGCATCGACGTTGTCAATCTCAGTTACCACATACGGAGGGTTTTCCAATTGTTTCCGAGCTGACAAATCCTTGATACTGTTGGGGATCGTACCGCGAAGGTCGTTGCCCGCCAGGTGGAGGTTTTCCAAATTGCTGAGGTTCCCTAACGAGGAGGGGAGCGTACCGCTAAAGGAGTTTCTGGACAGGCCGAGGTTTTTCAAATTGCTGAGGTTCCCTAACTCATTGGGGAGCGTACCGCTAAAGGAGTTTCTGAACAGGCTGAGGTTTTCCAAATTGCTGAGGTTCCCTAACTCGGAGGGGAGGGGACCGCTCAGGTCGTTGCCCGCTAGGCGGAGGTCTCGCAATTTGCTGAGGTTCCCTAACTCGGAGGGGAGCGTGCCGTTCAGGGAGTTTCCGTACAGGCGGAGTCTTTTCAAATTGCTGAGGTTCCCTAACTCGGAGGGGAGGGGACCGCTCAAGTCGTTCTTGGACAGCCAGAGGTCTCGCAATTTGCTGAGGTTCCCTAACTCGGAGGGGAGGGGACCGCTCAAGTCGTTATTGGACAGCCAGAGATCTCGCAATTTGCTGAGGTTCCCTAATGAGGAGGGGAGGGTACCGCTCAAGTCGTTCTTGTTCAGCTTGATTTCCGTCACCCGATCTCCGACTACCTTGACTCCATGCCAGCCACTAACAACAGAAGCCTCAGGGGGAGTTGAGCTGCTGAAATCCCAGGAAGTCCAGCCTGTATTCTTCTTCCAATTATCACCATCAGTGCTGTTATAGAGATCCCCCATGGCTGCATAATCAGCGGGATTGAGAGAATTCTCGCCTTCATTAACGTTGTTGATGTTAATGGTAAAATTCTCCCAGTATGGCCAATCACCAGTATCAGTAGTTTGAACGAGGATGCTGTAACTGGACTGAGTTTCAAAGTCTGGGGAACTGTTGATTCGCAGTTTGTCCTCGACAATAGTGAAGGCAGCGTTATCCGTATCTCCTGTACCCGCTATCAACTGGTAGGTAAAGGTATCCCCGAAATTGGCGTCGGTGGTCGAGAAGGTGCCGACAACAGTGTTGGCCGCGACGTTTTCATCTATGCTGTTGTTGCTGAGATGGAGGTCGGTGGGTCGGCGTTGATTGATCTGGAAGTTAAAGGTTACCTCATTTTTAAAGGTTACGATCGGCAGGGCTTCGGGCATGCCCTGGTTGTTTCCGTTGCTATTGTATCGGGTGCTCAGGGCGTAAATGCTGGTGATGCCCTCGGAATTGAAGTTCCCGCTGCCACTACGAGATCTATTTGCCTCAAAGTCGGTGTTATCGATCGTAAGCTGGCCCGAGCGGATGAATATGGCTGGGCCCAAGCCCGCGCCGTTGCCGCCGTCGCCGTTGCCGCCACCGAAGCCGCCTAAGCCATCCTTGCTGCCGCCGCCGCCGCCGAAGCCACCGTTGCCACCGTTGCCACCGTTGCCACCGTTGCCGTTTGAAGATAATACGCTATCACCGCTGCCGCCGCCGCCGCCGCCGAAGCCACCGTTGCCACCGTTGCTGCCGTATACGCCGCCGCCGCCGTTGCCGCCGTATACGCCGCCGCCGCTGCCGCCGTTGCCGCCGTATACGCCGCCGCCGCCGTTGCCGCCGTATACGCCGCCGCCGTTGCTGCCGTTGCCGCCGTTGCTGCCGTTGTTGCCATTATTTTCAGGAATTGGAGTGACGAAATTAGCATTTCCACCCGCTCCACTGCCGTTGCCAAGGCCACCAATGGCGCTATTATTGTAGAAACTGCTATTGGTCACAGTGACCGCCGCTTCATAGATGAACATGGCACCGCCCATGCCTGCTGCCCCGCCGGCGCCATCCCCTCCCTGGGCCCAGCCGTTGCCAAAGTTCAAGTTATCAAAATTGACCGAACCGCTTCTGACGAAGAACAGCCGGTATTTGTCGTCGCCACTAATGGTGTTGTTGTTCCCTTCGATCGTGAGCTGGACATCTTCTTCAATAACGGGTAGCAACCCATCAAGAGTAATATTTCCCTTGATGTTAATGGTATCTGCCTCACCGTTATTCTTGGAAGCGGTAATAGCTTGGGATAGTTCTGCTGGTGTGTCTACGTTAAATATAGCCATGATTACTAAGTAGTATTATTATTACTGTGCGATTCCTTTAGTGTAAATATTTTAGTGCGACTCGTTTAGCGTCAAGGTTCACAATGGACTAAATAAGGTCAAATTACCGAGACCGCTAACAGGATTTCATCAGTCCTGATAACTTGTAGGGTAAGCAGGCCACCGGTGGAAACACCAAAAGGAACCGGCGAAACCCAGAGATGATGCCATCAAAATTCCCCCAAAGATGATTTTTATCTCAAACTTCGCTGTACTTATTTAAATTATCATAGCAGCTAGCAATCGTTTTTGGGTAAATTTTTGTTAACTGAGTATATGCTTAAGGCATAAATGGGATACTCCCGAGGGATGTCGCTTGTTGCCAAGGCCTGGAGTAATGCCTGGGATATGCTGACGTAGGACGGATATGACCTCCCAGCCGTCGGATACCCCTGTAGGGGCGACTTTGGGTAAGTCTTATGTAACGGAAGTGATTGGAAGCTCGACCTAATACGATAGAAGATGATTAGAAGATGATGTAATCAGAAGATTAATTGTGGCAAATTTACAAAACGGGACGACAAAGGAGATATTTGACAGAACCTACACCATCACTGACGCTGCTGGCGAGTTGATCGACACAGGCATAGTGCAAGTGCAAATCTCGCTAGACTCCCCAGAGATAGTGACCAAGGGCGCGGGGCCCGAAAATGAAACTGTGGAGATTGATGAGATAATTAACTCGAAAACAGAACGGAAAACAGTAGAAAGGACCGTGTCCCAAGCGATCGCTCGCGGTTGGATAGACTCAGAGTTCCAGGAACGCTTTTTCGACGATCCGGCTGCAACGCTGCGAGAAGCCGGGCTTCTTCTGGAAGAGTCCGTACAAGTGGAAGTGGTGGGAAGTTCCCAGCCAGTGTTACGATTTGCGGGATCTGGCGGGGAAATTACCATAGAAATCCTTCTGCCTGCTAAACCAGCCGCCCTGACAGACGAACAGCTTATAATTGAGATCGGCAATGATGGTCCTGGTGGCTGTTCTTGTTGCTAAAGTCCCTCCTGCCTGGTGCAGCAGGGCGAAAAGATTTTCCCTGTCTGGGTTAGCACCCCCCAGAGCAAGCTGCCCTCCCCAGTGGAAGGATGCTCTGGCATACTTTTCAGCGGAGGCTCCTGTGAGTTCCTTTCCTGGGAACCTGAGGGCCCGAGCAGCGTAAGGTTCCCTACCAACGGGTTTTGACCACACCCTCGTGACCAGGGTCTCCCTGGTCACGTTCCGTTGAGGCTCTGCCTCCTGGCCTCGACAGCGGAGCACATAGGAGTCCCAGAAATCACAAGCTCACAAGAGGCAGAGCCTCAGATGGCCTCATTTAGGTTAAGCTCGGATTGTGTTTTTTTCTGTCGGCGTAATTAATCAGCTCAATTGGCAGGGCCTGAGACAGATCCTCAGATTGATTCACGATAATCTCATCCCCCTCAACTTCCCCAGAGGCCGCGACTACCAGCTTGCTATCCTGATTGAGGATCAGCACGGCTTTTTCGGCACCGGCGTTCTCGATCGCGATCTGCATCAATTTTTCTATCAGCCGCTCGAGCACCACTTCATTGGAGATGGCAAGTCCTGCTTTCAGCAATGCGGGCAAATCTAATAATGCCGCCGAACTGGTTGCGGCTCTCGTCCGAGTCACGTCAATTTTTTGGGGCTTGGCTGTGGCAATGCTAGAGAGGAACTGGGGATACCTTGACTCTAGGTCTTTTACCTTGGCCTTCGCTCCCCAGTGAATATAGCTAGAGTAGGACTCAATTATATAGAACTTGCCCATACTCTCGCGGCCTCTCCCTAGATGAAACTCTCCCGCCAGTTCCTTTGCTAGGGCCTCTTCGTGGGTATATCCCTGTTCCCTGGCCCCCGCGATCGCCCGCTCGTAAAGCTCTATTGCCACAACATGCTTTCCCTTGACTCGGGCCTTCTCTGCTGCCACTAGATCGTACTTGTGCTGGAAGTTGCACGGCGCCTGCTCCGCCCAGCGCTGCATTTGCTTTTGTAGGGACGCTACTTTCCTCAGAGCCTGTTTTTGTTCCCTTTCCTCCCAATGGGGATGCTGAGCTAGTAGGGCTAGGGAATAGTAGAAGTTGTGCTGGGCTACAAACAGCAGTCCCGATACGGCGGATATATATTCTTCTGCTAGCTTCGCGTTTTCTACTGCCTCACCGGGCTGCTTAAATAAATACAGGAGAATCAATTTTGCTATATAGACTATAAACAGTGAAGTATAAATTTTATTCTCCCTAAACACTGGCAGCATTTCTGTTTCCTTAAATGCCGCGCCTGTTAACTCAAATGCTGACATTGATTTAGCGAGTAAATTCAACATCATTTGCTGATAGATTTTTATCCCTAGAACATGATATTCTAGTTTCAGCTTTTTCAGCAAATCAGCATATTGCACGTGCTTCTGCTCGACATCTTCCAGATGATCTCCGATAAAAAACCTGTGTGCACAGTAGTTGATAGCCGCATAACCTGAATATACTAACTCTCCGCTTTCCAGCCCGCTTTGCACCGCTTCCTGCAAAGGTTCTATAGTTTCCCTGACATGCTCTTTCCAATGTCTGATATGACCGTTAAATATATCTAATACGATTGATTTGTATTCTTTCGCCTCGAATATATCCAGCAACCTTAAAGCCAGTTTTCCAAATCTATACCCCGATTCTATATCTCCCATAAACGCACACAGAGTCATTGCATAATCAATATATGCTATCGTTCCAATATGTGAATTTCCATAGTTTTTACAGATATTTACAGAAGTAAATATAATTAGCGACATCAACTGAGGATTGACAATATAAGCAGCACTACCCATTAGATTTAATATTTGCAGAGCTGCAAGTTGAGCTGCGTCAGTCATTTTAGGCAAATCCGCCAAATCCTCAATCACCCCTATACTAGGCGGTTCTTGTTCTAGGGTCACCCCGAGCATTCCCAGAACTTGCTGACCCCGTTCCAGCGCTGCTTGCATCTGGTTTTGAGCAATATCAGCCTGGATCAGCAGCTCGTACACCTTGACTTTTTCTAGCAGTGTTTTTGCTTGCTCTAGAGCCACTTCCGCCAATACTTGAGATCGCTCAAAATTGCTGTTGAGGTATTCCACTTCTACAGCTTCCAGATATAGAGCCTGCATCAGGTCATAATTTCTCTGCCAGCCATCTTCCTCCAGCAGTCCCAGACCTACATTTATATATTTGAGAGAGGCTTCATAAGCCGCCGCCGCCTTCGCTTTCTGACTGGCTGTGAGATTCATCTCCGCCAGATCGTCCTTTTCGGACAAAGTAGAGAGTAAGTCCACGCCATGATTCAGTTGGTTCACCAGGGCAAATATTCTTTCCTGGCGTTTTTCTGGACTGGTGCTTTCCAGCAACTGCTGGCCAATTCTCAGGTGAGTCTCTTTTTTCTCCTCTTCCGGAATTAGAGAATAGACCGCCTGCTGCACCCGATCGTGCAAAAACTTGTAATCTACCTTGACATCAGCTACCCTCCTATCCTCCTCTTCTTCCCCACCAAACACCTGCAGAATCTTGTATCCCTCCGATAGGGGCAGCAATAAACCCGCCTGTAGTGCTGCCCACAGCTGCCCTGCCGCAGTCGTGGTTGACGAACCCTTGGCGATCGCTAGCACCTGCAAATTAAACTTGTTGCCGATACAAGCTGCCAGTTTTAACACCTGCTGGGTTGCTGCTGGCAGCTTTTGGATATTTCTGGCCATCAGTTCCACCACGCTATAATCCGTAATGCCCACGGCTTTAATTTTTGCCATGTCCCACTGCCAGCTATCCGTCTCTACCTCATATACCAGCAGGTTTTCCGCGTACAGACTTTTCAGCATCTGCGTCAGGAAGAAGGGATTGCCACCTGTTTTATGGAAAATTAGGTCTGCTAAGGCTTGTATCTTTTCATTACTGGCGACTGCCGATCCCTTGTCACCATCGGACCCATGCTGCCCAAACAGAGTATCTGCTACCAACTGACTGACATCACCATTAGACAAAGGCCCAATGATGATATCATTCACCACCGCGCTAGTTGATTGCATCCTCTCGATCGCCTGGATCAGGGGATGGGTGGGACTGACTTCGTTATCTCGATAGGCCCCGATGGTTAAGATATATTTGCTATCCCTGTTAGTCATCAGCAGCTCAATTAACTGCAAAGATGCTGCATCTGCCCACTGTAAGTCATCCAAGAACAGTACTAGAGGGTGTTCTGCTTTGCAAAAGACACCGATAAATTGGAGAAACACCCGATTAAAGCGGTTTTGGCCTTCCGATGGTCCCAGTTGCGGCACTTCTGGCTGGGGACCGATAATCAGTTGTACTTCCGGAATCACATCTACGATCACCCGACCGTTCGGTCCCAGGGCCTTTCCTAGTTCTGTACGCCAAGCCGCCAGTCTCTGAGAACTTTCCGTCAACAGCATACTCATCAATTCCGAGAACGCTTGAATCACCCCTGAATAGGGGATATTCCGCTTGAACTGGTCGTACTTGCCAGTAATAAAATAGCCCCGTGCCTTGACGATCGGTCTCTGGACCTCATTGACAATTGCTGTTTTCCCAATCCCCGAGTAGCCGCTGACCAGCAGCATCTCCGCTTCTCCCTCTTGGGATACCCAAGCGAAAGCCTTCATCAGGGCCCTTACTTCCTCTTCCCTGCCATAGAGTTTTTGCGAAATCAGCAGTTGCGAGGGGCGATCGCGGCTTCCGGGAACAAAGTCCGACAGCGATCCTCCAGCAAGCAGCCTCTCCAGGCATATTTTCAGGTCATACTTTAGTCCCGCCCCACTTTGGTATCTCTCTTCCGCCCTCTTGGCCAACAGTTTCATCACGATCGCCGCCACTGCCTCCGGTATCTCCGGGTTTACCTGCTGGGGCCATACCGGTTGTTTGGCAATATGGCAGTGAACCAATTCCATCGGGTCACTGCTGATAAAAGGGAGCCTGCCCGTTAGCATTTCATATAAGGTCACCCCAAGGAATAGAAATCCGTCCGGTAGTCGATCGAGCGATTCATCCGACCAGTTTGCTCTGGTGACATATAGGCCAGGGTTCCTTTTAGATTCCTATCTCCTTCCCCGACCTGGCCTGGCGTGGCGTTGGTAAATGCCAAGCGCGAGGCTATGCTAAAGTCCGTCAGCCTTACCTCCCCTGTTCCCTCATCAATGATGATATTTGATGGTTTGATATCCTTATGAATAATCGGCATTTTATGCAGTTCCTCCAAGGTGTCTGCGATCGCGATCGCGATCGGCAGATATTTTGTGAGGGAGTATTTTCGTCGCACCACCCTACTCAGGGATTTCCCGCCAATATCTTCTAAGATGAGAGCATATCCATTCTCATATTTTTCCAGGCCGTAGGGTTTAATAATCCCCGGACAGGCTACATTTTCCAGTATTATATATTCCTGTCTTAACCGAGCTATTTCTTCCAGGGTTGGATAGTCGGAGTTCAGTGCTTTTACGATAATTGGCTTTTGGTCTAGTTCTCGGATCCCGCGATAAATAGAGGTGCGGACGCCAAATATAAGGAACGAGGTGATTTGGTATCCCGGCAGTTCGATCATGATTGTCTCTCCCTACTGCAAATTTTATAGCTGCAAGTTTTCTATCATATCACAAGCCGACCAGTCTGTGTATATAATAATCGGCGGCTTTTCTCGTTCTCTCGTTCCCTGGGAACGAGCAATCTGAGGCGGAGCCTCTTGTGAGCTTTCTCTCGTTCCCTGGGAACGAGCAATCTGAGGCGGAGCCTCTTGTGAGCTTGTGATTTCTGGGACTCCTATGTGCTCATTAATCAAGGCCAGGAGGCAGAGCCTCAACGGAACGTGACCAGGGAGACCCTGGTCACGAGGGTGTGGTCAAAACCCGTTTCTCTCGGAACGAGCAATCTGAGGCGGAGCCTCTTGTGAGCTTTCTCTCGTTCCCTGGGAACGAGCAATCTGAGGCGGAGCCTCTTGTGAGCTTGTGATTTCTGGGACTCCTATGTGCTCCGGCCAGGAGGCAGAGCCTCAACGGAAAGATTGTAGCCAATTCCTATGGCGGACAATTTTCCTGGCGCATCAATCCTAAATTTACCATGAGTGGTTGGGTTGGTCTGACCGAGGTGCGGGCCTTAGGTCAGGGAGATGGGGAGATCTGGAATTACGCCCTCACCTTTGCTTTACCCGATCTGGGAGGAGAAGGTAATTTGGGCGGTCTGGTTGTCGGTGCAGAACCTTACCTGGGACATCTTGAAGGGGTAACAGTCCCTAGTAATGATACCTCAGTACATGTGGAAGCCTTCTATAAATATCAGGTGGGGCCAAGCATTTCTATCACTCCTGGTATCATCTGGATTACGGCTCCTAACCAGAACCGCGACAACGAAGATATCCTTCTGGGTGTGGTGAGAACTACTTTCTGGTTTTAGGGCGATCGCTTTGCTGCGGCCAGATTTACTCTTTTCCCCTTGAGGCGATCGCTGCTATAATAGGTCAAGTATCGAGGAGGAAACGGCTGATGACCAAGCAGAGCACCTTACAGGAGCCAATTTTGGCACCACCACCAGAAATAGAAAAAATTCAGAAGTTGGCAAAAGTCCTCAGAGGATCGCAACCACTAGTTTTCTTAACGACAGCATCCGGAGAAAAGATACCTATTCCCGCCTCTGTTCGCCAAGTAATGTGCCATTTGCTAGAACTGATGGCAGCCGACAAAGCTGTACATGTCGAACATTTTAACCATGAGTTGACTGCTCGCGAAGCTGCTTACCTGCTGCGAGTACCGCAGTCATTTGTGATGAAATTGCTCTTTTCTGGAGAAATTCCCCATCATTCGGTGTCTCCCGCAAGCGCTACTCCCACGAAAGAGGAGACATCGCAGATAGGTTCATATCCCCGGATTTGGTTTGAAGATTTGATGGCGTACAAGCGTCAGCGGGACATTAAACGTCGTGAAGGGCTGAGAGAAATAACCCAACTGAGTCAAGAGTTGGGACTATACGAAGATGGAGTTAAGGATAAAAAGTAGAATGGACTTATTTCCTGTAGTCTTGGACTCTGACGTAATCTTTTCTCTACCTATACGCGATACCTTACTTCGTGCTGCTGAAGCTGGTCTGTACGACCTGCGTTGGTCGCAGAAAATCCTCGATGATGCCACCCGTAATCTAGTGAATAAGGGGAGAATGACTGACCAACAGGCAGAACGCTTGCAGCAAAAACTCAAAACTTATTTCGCAGAAGCGATGATTGAGGTGCCTTTTGAGCTAGTTCAAGTTATGACTAACCATCCGGGAGATCGGCATGTGGTTGCTACAGCTGTAATGGCGGAAGCGAAGGTTATTGTCACATTCAATCTGAAACATTTCCCAGCAGAGTCTCTGAGACCTTGGGAAATCAAGGCTCAGCATCCAGATATTTTCCTCACTGAGCTTTACGATACTTCTCCTGACTTACTTGTTAAGATAATAGAACAGCAATCTGAGGATCTCAAAAAACCGCCAGTAACACTGACTGAATTACTGGGAAAACTCAGTCAGCAGGTACCACAATTTGTCAAGCGAGTGAGACAGCACTTTGAAGATTAACCTAATCGTCCACTGCTGAGATGTAAAATAATACTAGGAAATAAAAATGATTAACAGACCGCAGTTCAAGAGTTGTTTTCACGTCGAAATAGTCGAAACGGTTGGGGTGTTTCTGCTAGCCGAATCAGATTATTTTGTGCTCACGGGTCACCTTTATGAGCTAATAGCTCCTTTGCTCAATGGCAAGCGGACCCCAGAGGAGATCGTAGACCTTCTAGAAGAGCAGGTATCTCCAGCTGAGGTTTACTATGCTTTGATGCTGATGGAACAGAAGGGCTATATCGTGGAAAGGGATGAGGAGATACCATCAGAAATAGCAGCTTTCTACTCCCTTGCGAATGTGACTCCACAGCTAGCGACGGAGCGCTTGCGATCGACTAAAGTTGCCGTCACGTCATACGGCAATGTGCCAACAGCACCTTTAATTTCCCTACTAGAGTCCCTCAACATCCAAGTAGGAGATGCCGGAGAGCTGGCGGTAGTATTAACTGACGACTACCTGCAAGAGGGTCTGGATGCCTTTAACCACCAATCTTTAGAGTCCCAACGCCCCTGGATCTTAATCAAACCCGTGGGAGCGATAATTTGGCTCGGTCCCATATTTGTTCCGGGAAAAACGGGTTGTTGGCAATGTCTAGCTCAACGTCTGCGTTCTAACCGCCCGGTGGAAACTTTCATCCAGAAACAGAAAAACATCTCCAGACCTTTGCCTACCTCAATTGCGGCCTTTCCAGCAGTTCAACAGACGGGACTAAATTTAGCTGCCAGTGAAATTGCTAAATGGATTGTGCGGGGAGAGAATCAGGCCCTAGAAGGTACTTTAGTTACCTGGGACATGATATCTCTGAAGAAGGAAGAGCACGCTCTGGTTAAGCGTCCTCAATGCCCTGAATGTGGAGAACCTCAATATAAACCCGACAGCTTCCCCGTACCGGTGGTGCTAGAAAGCCGCAAGAAAGTTTTCACTGCTGACGGCGGACACCGGACTTCTTCCCCGAAGAAACTATGAAGAAATACAAACACCACATCAGCACCCTACTGGGAGCAGTCAGGGAAATCAAGCCCCAGTTGGAGGAAAATCCTTTGACGCCTATTTATGCGGCGGGGCATAACTTTGCGACAATGTTCGATAGTTTGTACTTTTTGCGGGAAAATTTGCGAGCCAGAAGCGGTGGCAAAGGCAAGAGTGATGCCCAAGCAAAAGCTAGCGCCCTCTGCGAGGCTATCGAACGATATTCGGGCATATTTCAGGGCTATGAATCCCGGCAGCGCGGCACATACAAGGAAATGGGCGATCGGGCAATTCACCCCAATGCTTGCATGCATTTTAGCGAGGAGCAATACCGAACTCGTGCCGAATGGAATGCAAGCTGTCCCAGTGGTTTTCAAAAGGTGACAGAACCCTTTGATGAGGAACGAGAAATTGAATGGACGCCAGTTTGGTCTTTAACCCATCAAGACTGGAAGTTCTTGCCCATGGCCTATTGCTATTACGGCTATGAAATGTCAGAATTCAATTATTGTATGGCTGACTCCAATGGCTGTGCGGCGGGCAATAGTAAAGAGGAGGCAATCCTGCAAGGTTTTATGGAGTTGGCAGAACGAGATAGCGTCTCCATCTGGTGGTATAATCGGCTGAAACGACCGGGGGTGGATTTAGACAGTTTTGACGAGCCCTATTTTCGGGCCCTGAAGGAGTATTATCGCACTATCGATCGCTCTCTCTGGGTTCTGGACATCACCATCGATCTGAAGATCCCGGCTTTTGTAGCAATTTCCAGTCGCACGGATAATGGACCAGTAGATGATATTCTCTACGGCTTCGGTGCCCATTTCGACCCCAAAATCGCTATTATGCGGGCACTGACGGAAGTAAATCAGACCCTACCAGCGGTAAAGAGGGTTAAGCCAGATGGTACTACTGAATATCACTTCAAGGACCAGCTGGCTATAGACTGGTGGCAGCAGGCGAAATTGGCTTCCGAACCTTATCTGGTTCCAGATGAAAACAGTCCCGCAAAGCGGTCTTCTGATTATCCCCAACTAGCTGCTAGTGATTTGCGGGATGATGTCATGAATTGCGTGAAAATTGCCGAACAGTTGGGGATGGAAACTCTGGTTCTCGATCAGACACGTCCCGATCTGGGACTGAATGTGGTCAAGGCGATCGTACCGGAAATGCGCATCTTTTGGAAAAGAAGCGGTCCGGGACGGCTTTATGACGTGCCAGTGAAAATGGGTTGGTTGCCTTCCCCACGTCAGGAAAATGAACTTAACCCGTTTCCGATTTTCTTCTAGCGTAGGACTCTCCTGTCGCCTGTCAGCGTAGGACGGGCTAGTAACAGTTACCAAAAATCTGAATATTTATGGGCAAATCTTAGGTTTTTGCCCATAAATTGAGGTAAGTTTCCAGCAGCAGCAGATACTGGGTATAATAAGAATAGTAAGCTGTCCGCCTAAACCCCCACCAACCAAACCGATATACTTCTGCGCTGGTAGGATGAGTGCACTGACTTATACTAAAGGTTTACCTACTCCACCAGAAGAATTGAACTCCCTCGGATTTACACAATTTGAGATGTTCTTGACTTCTTACGCGACTATCTACCGTCTTGCTGTATACCAGACGGTAAATCATTTGCTGAAAGGAGTTGCCTTTAATAAATCTCAGTGGAATAGGCATTTACAGCAAACTTACCGAATTAATAAGCATCATGCTGGTGGAGTTATCGCAGATGCCGTCGGTCAGGTATCATCTGCTAAAGAATGCAGGCAGAATCATATAAAGCAACTGCAAGGTAAACTGAAATCAACTCTTGAATGGATTCGCAAGGCTGAAAAAAAGTTAAATTTAGCTCGGAAGTTTTACAGAAAAAAATCCTGGCAGCATTCTAAGAGTGGCTGTAGATTTCCGATCGCAAGTTCTTTACAGTACCGGAAGACAAATTGGCAGTACTTACGTTTTCAAATTCACCAAAAGAAGCGAAAAGCATGTCTAATAGAGCGAAAAATCAACCATCTAAAATTAAAGCCTATTAGAGTTAAAGTACCGCACAGTCAGTGTTTCGTGGTTGGCTGCAAGGCTGAAAAATGGGGGAATCAGGTTTGTCAATGGGACGGCGTAACCCTTAAATTTAGAGTTCCCGCCTGCTTAGAAGACAGGTTCGGCGAGTACGTGACAACTAAACTGGGCTCCTACGATCGTAAGATAAACAGACTGCCCTCAATAGGAGCAAAAAGTTGGCATTTTTACCTGAAAAATGGCAAGTGGAACGCTGCTGTACAATTTACGCCAACGCAGCCCTCGCGAGTATCGAGGCATTCATCTGAGGGCTGCATCGGTATTGACATGAACCCTGGGGACATCGGATGGGCATATGTCGATAAGGATGGGAATTTGAAAGCTAAAGGTCAGATACCGCTGCAAATGGGATTGCCTCACGGTCAGCAGGATGCTCAGAAGGTAGATGCTTGCTTGCAGTTGGTAGCTAAGCCAAATACCTTCAAATGCCCGATTGTTTGTGAGAATCTCGACTTTTCCAGAAAAAAGGAACAGTTGAGAGAATATAGCAGCAAATATGCTCGAATGTTGTCGGGCTGGGCTTATGCTCGTTTTTACCAGCTACTAGAAAGTATTCTCAGTAATCGAGGGATTTATCTACTGAAGATAAATCCAGCGTACACCAGTCTGATTGGAAAAGTCAAATATGCTCGTTTATACGGATTAGCTAGCGATGAGGCAGCAGGTCTTGCTATAGCTAGACGAGGTATGAAATTGAAGGAATTAATCCCAAGCTCCATAACCGCCTATCTTGACGTGAAGTCACCAAAGCACGTATGGAGCCTCTGGTATCAACTGAATAAATTACTAAAGTCTTGCAATAGATGGAAGAATCGACATTCTTTCTATAGTGTCTCTAACTGGGGACTAGAGGTCAAGGAAATGGTGGATCCTGCTTGCGGGAGAAGCCAGACCAAGCGCAAGCGCACTTCTAGTTAAGCGAAGTTACACCGTGGACTTGGGTCAAAGCATAGCTTATGGCGGCTTGCCTAGATATGCAGAGATTTTTAGAAGCGGCGATAGGATGGATGGCCTGTCAGGACGTTGTCAAAACAAAGGGTGAATTATGCTGAATAAATATAAAATCTTGGATGCGGATAGCCATGTAACTGAGCCGTTCGAGATGTGGGAGGAGTACCTGGAGCCTGAGTTTAAGAGTCGCGCACCCTACAAGGAGCAAAATATAGAGTATTCTGACTCATCCCATCAGGTGATGCGCCTGAATCTTTTCGATCCTCCGACTAAGGATATGAAAATCGAGGGCGAGATAATTTATCACAACATATCCGATGCCGTTTGGGCCGAAGGGATCAAAGCAAAGATCCGGGACTATCAAAATTATGGCACCACTGGCACGGACCCCTCTTCTCACGTGCAGGCGATCGCCCGCATGGGGGTTGATGTCTGCTTCCTGTATCCGACTGTGGGACTCTGGCTGTTGGCGATCGACTCAATGGACCCCCAACTAGCTGGGGCCCTGACTCGCGCCTACAATAACTGGTTACGAGACTATTGCAGCTATAACCCCCAGGTGCTCCGAGGTGTGGGGGCGATTAATATGCACGACCCTTCAGATATGGTGCCGGAATTGCAGCGGATCGCTTCTTGGGGCTGGAAAGCGGTGTTTTTGCGCCCCAACCCGGTTAAAGGACGACTGCTGTCTGACCCCGCCTATGAGCCATTTTGGACGGAGTGCGAACGCCTGGGGATAGGTGTGGGTCTTCATGAGGGCACTCATGGCCGGTTGCCGACGACGGGCTACCGGTTTAATAGCCGTTTTGCCATGCATGCCTGCTCTCATCCCATGGAACAGATGATGGCCCTGTTGGCCCTGATCGAAGGGGGAGTCTTAGAACGCCACCCCGGTCTCAAGGTGGCATTTCTGGAGTCTGGCTGCGGTTGGGTGCCTTACTGGCTCTGGCGGCTGGATGAGGCGGAGTATAAACATCTGGCCTGGGAGGTGCAGGATAATGTCAAGATGAAGCCTTCAGAATATTTCCGTCGCCAGTGCTTTGTCTCCATCGAACCGGATGAGCCTTATATCCCTGAGATTATCGACTACATTGGCTCGGATAACTCGATCTTGGGTTCTGACTATCCCCATATCGACCACGATGCTGAGATTATGAAGTCTGCTGTAGGGCTTGAAGAGCGACTTTCCCAGCAGACTGTGCAAAAGCTCCTCTGGGATAATCCGAGTCGTTTTTACGGTCTGACGTGAAATATAGCGGTTTTCACGTGAGATCCCCCTAAATCGGAAAGAATAGCCCCCCTTAGAAAGGGGGGTTGGGGGGATCTTGAGAAACGCTATAACGACGGTGTTTTCTCTTTTCCTAGCTGCATCTTATACCAGTTTGATATGATAGACTTGACGGTAGCACTCCTTATCAGGAGGCGGGAGCCTCAGAAGACCGTTCCCAGGTTCTACCTGGGAACGAGAGTGCGGTGTGTCCTATGCATGTGCTTTTAGCGCTCCCAGGACGATAGGTTTTTTCTCTATCACAACAATAAAATGGGATTAGTATAAATGCTGTTTGGGGGGTAAGGCGATCGCCTCTAGTTCGTAGTAAACACTTCAGTGTTTCGTGGAGAATTGATAATTATCCCATTTTCAATTAACATAGTTAGTGGTTCGTAGTAAACACTTCAGTGTTTCGTGGAGAATTGATAATTATCCCATTTTCAATTAACATAGTTAGTGGTTCGTAGTAAACACTTCAGTGTTTCGTGGAGAATTGATAATTATCCCATTTTCAATTAACATAGTTAGTGGTTCGTAGTAAACTGACAAGCAAAAAATTATAGGATAAGAAAGAAATGCCAGATTTGTTGCTGGATTTCAAAAAGGATATCTCGGTGATAGAAGAAGGGGATGGGGTCGTGATGCGATCGGCCAACTCAAGCTTCAATTTGGGGCAGCTATCTCCGGGATTAGTAGCTGCTTTGAGACAGCTTGCGGATGGTGGTGCCACGGAGGATCGGCTAGCTGACATAGTGCAAGAGACTGCCGATGCTGCTGCCCTGCCTATGTTTTACTATTACCTACAGCAATTTATCAATATGGGCATCATCTGCTATACCGTGCGGGCAGATGGGTTACCCCTGGCAACTCTAGTTCCCTTCTCTACTGCTGGGCAGTTGGAGTTCCCCCATGTGGCACTAGACCAAAAGTATACTCTATCCCGCTTTGCCTATTGCCGTCACGAAAAGGGACGGGCGATCGTGGAAACTCCTTTATTCCCGGCCAAAATTATCTTAGCTGATTGGCGCAGTGCGGCCCTGCTGGGGGAACTCGCCCAGCCTCAAGATTGTAATACTTTGACTAAAATACCGGGCATCTCAGCAGATACAGTCCGCAGCTTTTTCAGCCTGCTTTTGACTGCGAAAATGCTCGATGTTGCTTCCGCAACCGAAAATGATACCATGACCCAATGGGAATTTCACGATCTGCTATTTCATTCTCGCAGTCGCATGGGCAGACATGATTATCCCTCGGGCAAAACTCATCCTTTTTTGGACAAAATTCCGCCCCTTCCCGCTGTTAAACCGAAAATGTCCGATTTTTCCGGAACGGTGCGGGCGATCGATCTCTATAAACCCGATATCCCCAAGCTGAAAGCAGGGGATGTTCCTTTTACCTGGGTATTAGAAGAGAGAAAATCAATCAGGAATTATGGGGTAAATCCCATAACTGATAAACAGTTGGGAGAATTTCTTTATCGCTCAGCGAGAATGAGAGCACTTCGCCCCAGCATGACGATGATGGAATGTAGTAATCGTCCTTATCCCGGTGGGGGAGCCTGTTATGAATTGGAACTATATTTGGCAGTCAATACCTGCGATAATATTGACTCGGGTCTTTACCATTATTGTCCCCAAGACCATCAACTTTGTCACATTGCCGACAGAAATCGACAGGTGGAGGCGCTCCTTAAAAATGCTCTGGGATCCAGCGGCGAAGATGAACTGCCACAGGTGTTAATTATCCTTGCTGCTCGCTTTCAAAGAGTTGCGTGGGATTATCAATCGATGGCCTACAGCATAATTTTAAAGCATGTCGGGGTTTTATACCAAACGATGTATCTGGTGGCAACGGCTATGGATCTGGCCCCTTGCGGACTGGGAGCAGGCAATGCTGATTTATTCGCAACTGCGGCGGGTACAGATTACTATGCAGAATCATCTGTGGGAGAATTTATGCTGGGTAGCAAGGGCAAGTAGCCGAGAAACCAGGTATATGGGAAGAAGGTTCCTCGTTTCCTCGTTGCTAGTTTCTAGCTAGCAACGTTTCTCAGAGGCTCTGCCTCCTGAAGTTGGGAGCGCATGCACCAGGGCAAAATCAGCAAGTAAAAGATGAGATGACTAAGTTCGTTTTCGTGACAGGCGGGGTAGTGTCCAGCATAGGTAAAGGCATAGTGGCAGCAAGTTTGGGAAGGCTGCTGAAGTCTCGGGACTACTCGGTATCGATCCTGAAGTTGGATCCATATATTAACGTCGATCCAGGTACGATGAGTCCTTTCCAGCACGGAGAGGTATTCGTGACAGAGGATGGTGCGGAAACAGATTTAGATCTGGGGCATTACGAACGTTTCACGGATACCTCAATGTCGCGCCTGAATAGCGTCACCCAAGGATCGATATATCAGGCGGTGCTGAATAAGGAACGGCGGGGAGACTATCAGGGGGGGACGGTTCAGGTGATTCCCCATATCACAAATGAGATCGAGGAACGGATTCATCGAGTGGCCAAAAATGCCAATCCAGATGTGTTGATTACAGAAATAGGCGGCACGGTGGGAGATATCGAGGGAGAGCCATTTTTGGAAGCGATCCGCCGGTTCCGGAAGGAGGTGGGGCGTAAAAATGTCATATATATGCACGTGACGCTGGTGCCGTGGCTGAAGGCGGCGGGGGAAATGAAAACGAAACCGACTCAGCATTCGGTCAAAGAATTGCGGTCGATCGGGATACAACCGGATATATTGGTGTGCCGCAGCGAGCGGCCGTTGTCAGGGGCACTAAAAGATAAACTCTCAGAATTCTGCGACGTGTCAGTGGAATGCGTGATCGCGGCCTGCGATGCCAACAGTATCTATGAAGTGCCGCTGATGCTGGAGAAGGAAGGACTGGCGACGCAAACCCTGGAGTTGTTAAAATTAGAGCCCAGAAAACCGGATCTGACTCACTGGCAAACCCTGGTAGACCGGCTGTATAGTCCCACCCAAAGTATAGAGATTGCAATTGTGGGCAAATATGTCAGTTTGTCGGACGCCTATCTGTCGGTGACCGAGGCTTTGCGCCATGGGGCGATCGTCTCGGACAGCGACATCCACATCCGTTGGGTAAACTCAGAAGACATAGAATCCCATGGGGCTAGCAGCTATCTAGAGGATGTTTGTGGTTTGATAGTGCCCGGAGGTTTCGGCATTAGGGGCATTGATGGCAAAATTAGGGCGATCGAATACGCGAGAAATAACCAAATCCCATTTATGGGATTGTGCCTGGGGATGCAATGTGCTGTAATTGAGTGGGCGCGGCATATAGCTGGTCTAGAAGATGCCCACAGTGTGGAATTTGCACCGAACACTGCAAATCCGGCGATCGATCTGCTACCGGAACAGCAGGATGTGATGAATTTAGGAGGTACGATGCGACTGGGACTTTATCCTTGCCGGATTGCGCCGAATAGTCTGGCCTCTAGTATCTATGGGAAGGAGGTGATTTATGAACGCCACCGGCATAGATATGAATTTAATAATGCTTATCGCAATCTATTTTTAGACACGGGTTATGGGATCGGTGGCACGTCCCTGGATGGGCGTCTGGTGGAAATTATTGAACTTCCCGATCATCCCTTCTTTATTGGTACCCAGTTCCATCCGGAGTTCCAATCTCGACCGAGTAGCCCCCACCCGCTGTTTCGGGGGTTTGTCAGGGCGGCGATCGCCTATGGCACCCCGCAGGTGAGAGATATCACAACCTCAGTCTCGCCAGAGGCAGTATGATATAGGCCAACAGTAATGAGCAGTGGGACTGTGGTATCTTGGGTCAAAATAATCGATAACAGAGATATTTACGCTATCGATCTCGATCGCATCGGTGCCTTTTCTAGTGCGCCGAACGGCAAGATAACGTTTTGGTTGCCTGATAGCGGTATTCCGATTATCATCAATCCCAAAGGCAACCCGGAAAGCTATTATAAAGTGCAGGAGTACATCAGACAGATAGGTGGTTACTCATTAGGAACTAATTGGATAAAATTCAGTTACGATCGAGAGGAATATGTGATAGATATTAACCGCATAAGTGCTTTTTCCTGGGAACAGAATAGTAAAAAGCTGACCTTTTGGTTGCCTGATAGCAAAAGCCAGATCGTCCTCCATCCCCGCAGCAACAAAGATGCTTATGAAAAGGTGCTGGAATATTGAAAAAACAACAGGTCATTCTCTGGATTAAAATTGAGAATGAAAATTAGCCCGATCGAGGTAAGAATAATGGTACTAGCAAGCACTGAGTACAAACATATCCAATTAGGCGATCGCCAGGTGCCGTACATCGCTGGGACGACCATGAAAGTAGTAGAATTGGTGACATCAGTGAAAGCTTACGGTTGGAGTCCGGAAGAATTGCACGCCAACTATCCTCATGTTTCCAGGAGTAAAATCCATTCGGCATTGGCGTACTATTGGGATCATAAAGAAGAACTTGATGCAGATATGGAACGAAGATTCCAGTATGTCGAAAAACTTCGCCGAGAAGCAGGAGAATCTCCTCTTGCGAAAAAACTACGGGAAAAGGGGTATCTGAAGTGAGTATTGCCCTGTATATGGATGAGCAAGTACCCAAACCAATTACAAAGGGATTGCGTCAGCGGGGTGTGGATGTTTTGACTGTTCAAGAAGATAGTCGCACTGGCACACCCGACTCCATTTTACTCGATCGTGCTACTGGACTTGGGCGAGTTATGTTTTCGCAAGACGATGATTTTCTTGCGGAAGCTAATCGGCGTCTTGCTGAGGGGATAAATTTTGCGGGTGTTATCTACACCCATCAGCAGAATGTTTCCATTGGTGATTGTGTCCGCGACTTAGAACTGATAGCTAAAGCATCCGATCCGGAAGATTGTGCCAACCTCGTCCAATATCTTCCGTTATGATATGTTAACACTATTGAAAAGAGAGCCGCAACAGAAAGAGGCGATCGCCCGTGAAAAAAAAGGAGCGATCGCTTATTTTCTCACCATTATTTACGATCTGGACCCTCAGATCGCGCAGTAGCGCCTTCAGTCGTTCTGCTTCCGGTTCCGCAGCAGCTTTTTGTCTCGCTTCTATTACTTGGCAGGCAGAAGAATTAAATTTTCTTTAAGGGTCATCCACCGCAACCACAGTCTATCTATCCCTTGATATAAACCTGGCCATAAACAGAGAATTAACCCTAGCGATCGCCACCCTCCTGTGCTATAGGTTCGTAGCGATCGCCTAGCAGATTAACCTAAATCTTCATCTTCTGTACCTGGCGATAATATTTCAACTACGACAACTGATTTGCTCTTGCCAAATAACATAACTCAAACGCAGATCGTGACCATCATATAGCCGAGAAACTCCTACTACTCCGAACCAGACGTTTGTACCAGCGCGGATGGGTGAAATCATAGTACAGATAGAGATCGCAAGCATTGAAGACCCGATCGCTATTCCAGTTACGAGGTTTAAATGTTTCTCGCAGCAAGCACAACTGATGAAAGTGAAACGGTAATCCAGGTTCATCTACATGCTCACATGGCTGCGCCCCCAGCGCAGCGCTATCGGTAGATCGTACATTGTGGGCAAGGTTTCCTTCGGAGACGGCGGCAGATTAGATGGAAAAGGTAGGCTAATTAAAGTATAGAATACACAAAGTAGTTGAAAGAAATCAGAGTTTATCTAAGAGAGTGAAGCAGTTGCAGGGTTACACATGCAAAGCTTGCGGTTTCAACTTTGAAGTCCGATATGGAGAAATAGGTAGGGATTTTATCGAAGCACATCACACTGTCCCGATATCAAATTTAAGTAAGGAAAAGATTAAATTAGATCCAATGCAAGACTTTACGGTTCTTTGCTCAAACTGTCATCGTATGATTCACCGGAGAAAACCAATACCTACTCTGGAGGAATTTAAGAGAATATTAAAGATGTAAAAGAATAAAGTGTAAGTTACTAGACAGTGCGAAGTTATTTGAAGAACTATTGTCTGTTAAGGCTTTCAGCGATCTAAAGGTCAGAAGCCCTCTAGTCCGGGCTGGAAGTTCTGTAAGCCAGTCCCAGCAATACTTTCAGCTCAGATGAGATGGGGAAGAGCGATCGGGCGGCCCAAATCGGATATGGGTGCATCCCAGATTTGCAAAGATAGCTGTAGGGGCGAAGCATTCGGGCGACAAATTATGATATAAGTTTACAGATGGACTCTCCGAATGCTTCGCCCTTGCGAAAGTGGGATGCACCCTCGGATATTGGTTAAGACAGTGAAGAATTCTTGCAAGCGAACGGCCAGCAAATCCCGATCGAATTTACCCCAGGGTCAGCACTCCCGATGGGAAATCTGCTAAGAGACGGTGGGTTCTCAGCCACTGCAAACCCAGGATATTTTCAGTAATTTCTGGCCCAGCTACCACTTCAATTAGGAACTCTTGTCCATCCAGTAGCAATTTTCCTTCATAGATATCGAAAGATTCCTCTCCTCTGGCTGTTTTCATCACTCGCTCAAATTCAATAAGAGGCCACTCCAATGCCTCGATATCTTGGGAGTTAATCGCCAGCCATCCAGTAGTGAAACCAGTATCCAGTAACGACCGGAAACCTTTCTCCATTAGCGGCAATTAATTCCATTTCAAAAAGACGTCACCGATATCGCCAAATCTCCCTGAAATCATATTTTGCCGCAAGCTCCTGTTTCATTAATCTTGAAAATTACAAGTTTACCAGAAGGGTACTTCTGGCGAGCTTTTTCCATCGCCACCTTTTCCTCTGGATCGATAAAATAGTCACCACTATTGGGTTCAATAATCATCAACCAATTGTAATGGTCGGCTATCAATTCCGGCTGGAGGCGATCGAAAACGGCGCGACATCGCCGGTAACGGGCTTCTTGTTCGGCTTTCCGTCTGGCCAGTTCTTCCGGCTCAATAGTATATTCTGGGAAAATCCTGCCCCGACGCGGTTGACGCTTGTCAGATAGTTGAGTCATAGTGATATAAGATAGGAAAACAGAGAAACCCGGTTTCTCGCATAAACCGGGTTTCTGGCTGACTTCAGTAGGTAGGGACTAGAAAACAGTTAGACTCAGCTATCGACCCATGATAGCCGATCGCTAGAGTAATGTATATCATAGCTCTTCCGGTGTCTCCTGCTGTGCTCTTGTCCCTCGGGACAAGGCACGCAGGAGACACCGCCCACTCATCTTTGCTGATATTAGCTTGACGCAAAATCCTAGCTAACAGACTTATGCTGATGTCTCCCTGATGTGGGTTAGGAATTGTCAGCTTGAACTCTTCTTTCATCATGTACTGATGCTTGCTACCGGGGTAAGGTCCAGAAAAGCCAGCATCTCTTAAATAGCGAACTAGATCCCGCCACTTAATTGGTCCAAATTGGGGCATCAGGCGACCTCTTTGCTAAAGTTAAGGTCAATACCATCGACGATCGGGAGAGTATGACCCAAGCGTAGCCCTAAAATAATCCATCCTTCCAGAGCATCTTGCAAGTCCTCTCGACAAGCTTCCAGAGTTTCGGCATTGCCCCAGACACCCGGACATTCAGGAATTTCGCCATAGAAAGTTCCGTCATCCAGTAACTCGTAGGTCGCGCCCGTCATCGCTGCACGGATGTAATTTGTCAGCATAGCTTACTACAACTCAGTTTTCATCGTCGTCAAAAACTCCCGCAACCGCAGCAAACTCAGAGTCTGACCCAAATTTAAAGGTAGCAGGGTGATTCCCTCCAGTCGAGACTGCACCCAGCCTTCCCCCCACATCCACTCGTGAAAGCCGTCTATTCCCTGAGACAATATCATCCGCAGACAGTTGTCCGAAGCAATCTCCACATGATGCCCGATCGCCACTGGACCGATCCAGGTGGTAAACATCAACCCTGACTCTAGCTCCAGAGGCAACCCGTCCGACAACCGCTGGGGCCAAAGCCACTGACGCAAGCTCTCCGGACGCATCAAACTGTCCCGAATAGCCGTTTGGGACGCTGACATCTCGATCCGCAGATTGCTAGACTGAAAATTTCCGAACATAGAAGAGATTCCCACCTTCATCACATCCAATTCCAGTATGGCAGAGTAAATATGCCATAGGCCACCTCCGAAACACCTTAGAATAAAGACAAGGTTGATTGTAAAGAAATGTAAGGAAATTATGGCCGATCAGCTAATTCGCGCCACAGCCGCAGACGGCGGGATCAGAGCAGTAGGCGCGATCTCCACCCGCCTCACGGAAGAAGCAAGACAGCGGCACAAGCTGTCCTACGTAGCAACAGCGGCCTTGGGTCGGACCATGACCGCTGGACTATTACTAGCCTCCAGCATGAAGCGACCGGAATCAAGAGTCAACATTAACATCAAGGGCAATGGACCCCTAGGCGGAATTCTTGTAGATGCCGGGTTGGATGGGACAGTGCGCGGTTATGTCCACAACCCCTCCGTAGAATTGCCCCCCAAGGAGAACGGCAAACTGGATGTCGGCGGTGCCGTCGGTGCCGATGGCTACCTCTACGTCGTCCGAGATGTGGGATACGGCTACCCTTACTCCAGTACCGTGGAATTGGTTTCTGGGGAAATTGGCGACGACCTCAGCCATTACCTGGTAACCTCAGAACAAACCCCTTCCGCTCTAGTATTGGGCGTTTTTCTCGATCGCCAGGGAGTACAAGCTGCCGGGGGGCTACTGTTGCAAGTATTGCCTAAAGCTGCCTCCGACGAAGAACTGGTGGCAACTCTGGAATCCCGGATAGCGGCACTCTCGGGTTTTACTCCCCTGCTGCGCGAGGGTCTGAGTTTGCCACAGATATTCTCCCATTTGCTAGGAGATCTGGGTCTAGAGATCCTACCAGAGGTGCAGATGCTACGCTTTGACTGCAAATGCTCTTTCGATCGGATGTTGGCAGCTTTGAAGTTGTTGGGGGAAGCGGAACTGCAAGATATGATAGAGAAAGATGATGGGGGAGAAGCAACCTGCCAATTCTGCGGGGAAGTATACCAAGTACACAGCGACCAACTCGCCCAGTTGATTTGTGATTTACGCACAGAATCCTGCTAGAACCCCACTGGAATTGTAAAGAATAATGGAGGATGTGGTTTTTTTCGACTTTGATGGGTAGGATAACTAATACCGCAACGGGAGTGGTGGAAAACCAACGCCATTGTTTGTTTACGTAGGGACAGTGGAGATATGAACAAAGAGCCTAAAGACCTAGGTCGAAAAGATTTGGCCTTGTCGCTAAGTCAAGCAACCCAGAGCATCACCTATGGACCAGACCCCCGGAAAAAGGGCGATGGGATTTTCTGGCAGTTAGCCCTCGTGGTGCTTTTTTTCCTGCCTGCTGGTGCGGCAATTGTGGCCGTAAAAATGCTCTGGCGCCTGCCCCAGCAGCCCCACTGCGAGTCAATCTATTGGCCCATGGCTTCGGCCTCTTTGCGTCTCTATTGCGGTGAGTTGGCGGCGGATGGCCAAACTCTTTCTGGCCTCCTGGAGGCGATCGCCCTGGTCAAGGTTCTGCCTTTAGATCATCCCCTCCGCTCCCAGATCGATAAGTCCATCGACCAGTGGGCAATGCAAATCTTGGCACTGGGCGATCGACAGTTTAATGCCGGTCATCTATCGGAAGCGATCGCCACCGCCCGCCAAGTTCCCTCCTACACCACCACCTACAAGTTAGTTAAAGACCGGATTAGAGGGTGGCAAACCACCTGGAAGTCGGCAGAAGGGATTTATCGAGAAGCAGAAGACTTGATGCGCTCCTCCCAATGGCAGCAGGCTATTGGCGTAGCTATAAAGCTACAATATCTGGACAATAACTACTGGAGTACGACTAAGTACGCTGAAATAAATGAGCTGATTCAGAGGACGCGGACCGATAGCGACAAGTTGATTCGGGCCCGGGAGTTATCAGACACAGGGGGCCCGGATAATTTATTAGCAGCGATATCTTTAGCAGCAAATATCAGCCAAGATAGTTACCTCTATGGTCAAGCCCAAACAGCGGTTTGGGAATATGGCCGTCAAATGATGCGTCTGGCAGAAACGGAGTTAGAAAAGGGCAACAGCTATGAGGCGATCGCGATCGCCCGCAAAATTCCGGCTGTGACCAAGTTGCACGACCAGACTGAAGATTTTGTGACGATAGCATCGGCAAAATCCCGTGCTGGGGAGGGAAATATTGCTAGTCTGGAAGCGGCGATTATGCAAGCTCAAAAAATAGATATATCTCGTCCGATGTACGGCAGTGCTCAGCAATTGATTAGCCGTTGGCAGCGAGAAATTGAAGACGTTTCCCGCCTAGAAAAGGCTCGCCAACTAGCTGCTAGCGGTCGGGTAAATGACGTGGCAGCGGCGGTAGCAGAAGTAGGGATGATTCCGGTCACTAATCCCCGCTATAAAGAAGCGCAAGCCATGATTAAAACCTGGAAGCGCGAGATCGAAATAATTGAAGATAGTCCTTTATTAAATAGGGCTCAAACCCTCGCGAGCAAGGGGAATGTGGGTTCTTTGCTCGCCGCGATCGCCTCGGCGGAAATGATCTATCCAGGACGGGCCCTCTATCAGGAAGCTCAGTCCAATATTCGCCAGTGGCGGCATCAGATCGAGGTGATTGAAGACCTCCCCTATTTGGAAAAAGCTGAAGAGTTGGCGATCTCTGCCACGGAACGCTCCCTGAAACGCGCGATCGCCCAAGCGCGGCGGATCGCCCCCGGACGCGCTCTCTATCAGGAAGCTAGTGAAAAAATTGCCTCCTGGACTGATAGGATACAGCGCCTTGAGGATCGACCATATCTTGACCGCGCCCAGAATTTGGCCGCACTCGGCGACCTGGAGGCGGCTATTACTACTGCCCAACAGATTCGACCCGGTCGGGCCCTCTACGATCGGGCATCCCGAGAAATTGAAAACTGGCAGAATCAACTTTCTTTGCAGTCCGCCCATCAGCTCGCTCTTATCTTTACTCCTGAAGCTCTGGCAGGGGCAATTGCTATTGCAGATCGGGTGCCTAAAAATAGCCTATTGCGCAGCGAAGCCGATCTCGATATCGCTAACTGGAGTCAAGAACTCCTCCAGAACGCACGGGATATGTCTAGGTACGACATCCCAGGGGCGATCGCGATCGCATCATATATTCCTCCATCCAGCAATCTTTACTCTGCGGCTAGAACCCAGATCGCAGAATGGCAAAAAATCCTCAATCCTGATACAGTTGAACAATTCGATCCTGCTGTTAATTAGTAAATTGTTAATTTGTGCGTCTTACTATTCAAGATAAATCCATACCTATTGAGCGCGAAATCTAGACCCTGCAAGCTTAGAAATAAATTCCTTATGGCAGTCACCACAGGGCGCATCCATAAGTTGGGGGGGAAAGGCTGAAACCTCGAATCTTCGTTGCGTGAAACAACGCATCTTCGTCAGCCCCCCCAACCGCTGGCTGCGCCCATCGAGGGGGCTGAGCATATTCAACCACAAAGAGCGGTTGATTCAGTTGCAAGGTTGTCTCTCCACTCTTTCCCATAGGGTCATGCATTTCCATAGAGGATAGCGATAATCAGCTACAAATAACAGGATACTCTATAACAAGACAAAGTTTGAATAAACTGTCTGGATTCGGGAATATTGTTAAATATATTTTCTATTCCTTTAACTGTAATAAAATTCATCGCATTCTCTTCTACCTCTTCATCCATTATTGGTCTATCCTTATCAATATTATAAATCATCTGTTTTAATTCCAAAGGCTTTTTTCCGTAGTAATTCTTTAATCCCTTTGCTGGAGCGATAATAATTTCAATGGAGGGAAATGTAATTATTGGCAACACGAGGGGAATTTGATCCTGGGGATAACCGTGTGCTAAGACTATACCATAAAATCTAATTGCCGCTTCCGATAAAATATTAAACAAATTAATTCCATAACTAAAATAATCTTCTGGACTGCGTAATACTTTTTCTGAATCAGTCGTTAAAATCAAAAGATCGCAATTAGAAATTGCTCCTACCTCACCGATCCAATCCTGATATCCACCCCAAAGTATATTACTCACATTTTTTACTAAATTTTGGGGCGATTTTTTGTTCTGGTTTTTTAAAAATTTTGCCACAGCATCGTGGATATTTTGCCTTTTTAATTCTATAATATTACAATCAATAAATTCTTTAGATGTGTCTTCGGTTAAAATACATTCCACGATTTTGCCAAAAATTTTTCTGTCAGTGGGACCATCCCCAATAATCCCGATATTACGTTTAATCCCTGTCATTATTCAATAACTCCCTTTTTTATTTATCATTAACCAATAATTCCGTCATACCACAGTTCAGCTAATTTATATTTAGGGATTTGAACTTGGCGTTCACCAGTTTTTTCATCCTCAATTATTTCTCCTTCTTCTATGGTACCAATTCCCACTAAAATATCCAGTGCTTTACTTAAGCTCCTAACATCACTTTCATTGCGTTTGTTCAATCTAAATGTATAGACTGAATGCAAATCTTGATGAAATTCTCTGAGAACAGAAGGACTATGAGAAGTCAAAATAAATTGGGGAGTAAAATCTTGTTGATTGGGGGCAGTTGCTTGCCAAAGCCAGTATATTAATTCCTGAATGTTGCCGGGATTGATGCCATTTTCAATTTCTTCGATTAAGATCAAAGCAGGGGGACGCTGAATCGAAACCAGCAAAGCAATTGCAGCCGCTTTTATTAATCCATCGGAAATTACATTCGGTGAGAACTCATCAACTAAGCGATCGGTTGTAGTTCTTCCTAAATCAAATTCCCACAACAATTGAGACTTTTTATCATCATAACGAATTCCCTGAAAGTTTTTACTAGCAAAACGCCTCATTAAAGTTAAAAATCGAGAAAAAACTCTTTCTTCATTATTTTTAACATGCTTAATAAGGTTCTGCAAATTTCCACCTTCATATCCCAAATCAGAATTCATTCTGATTTTTATTCTATTTTCATCGCTGTTTTCATCATTATCAAATTTTCTTTTCTTTGGATCTTCCACAATACCTTTTAAAAAAGAAGGTTGTAAATGATAGCTAAAAGTATAGGCAAAGTCGCGAAAAAAATCATTTAATAATTCTTTTTCTTTGATGTTTTCTGCTGTCCTAATTTGTGATTGCAGTTCCAGCAAATTAGTTTCTGCTTGATAACCATTTTCAAATCTTTGAACCTCTGATTGATTTGATATCAACTCAATTTTTTCGCGACAAGCTACATTTTCTGCAAAATTTACATATTTATAAAGTTCCATGTAGTATTTTACAAAATGGTTATTTTTGCTCCATTCAATCTCAATGGACATGGACTCATCGTCATTAGCTAAACGATAACGATGAGGAAAGTAATCTCTTGCTTCAACGATTGGATCTTCTTCTTTAATAGGATTCCCCCGTCTAATCAACAAGGAAAAATGCTGTATCCCAGATAAGAAATTACTTTTTCCAGAACTATTATTCCCAATTAATAAGGTAATCGGTTGAAGTTCTAAGGTCGTATCTCTATGGGTTCGGTAATTTCTCAGAGTTATTTTCTTAAACATTTTGTATTTGATTTTTTATATCCCCAAAAGTTTCTGTTTCTAACAATTCCATGATTTGTGGCTAATTGCCGTTCGCGCACCGAGTATCTAAACTCCTAGCTTGCCGCCGAACTGATCCTAGCGCCCGGGGTGTTTTATTTAACCCTTGGAGGGGATATTCCCCGATCGCTGGGGATTGATTGGCTATACTTTGTTTATAACTTCCATTTTAACCTATCACAGATAATTTCTATTTCTCAAAAAAACACAGAATCTTCTCATATTATTAACTTATGGTGACCATAGACATTGATCTAGAGTATGTCACAATGCAAAAGTAAGATGATCGTAGCAGTCACCAGAAACATCCATGAAAATTAAAGACATTGGCGAACAAGGACTCTTAGAGAGATTACAACGCTTCTGTCCCCAAGAAATCATCGGAGATGACGCCGCAGTCCTAGAGATAGAACCAGGACAACAGCTAGTAGTCACCACAGACATGTTAGTAGATGGAGTCCATTTTAGCGATCGCACCACGCCTCCGGAAGCAGCCGGATGGCGAGCCGCTGCGGCCAACCTATCCGACCTAGCGGCAATGGGAGCGGCACCTCTAGGCATCACCGTCGGACTGGGGATCGCTTCTGACACAGAAGTCGATTGGGTAGAGCGACTCTATCAAGGCATGACCGACTGCCTGCAACAATACAATACATATATAATCGGCGGAGACATAGTGCGATCGCCCGTCATCACCCTAGCCATCACAGCCTGCGGTCAAGTCTCCACCAAAGCTACCATCCGTCGAAATGCAGCCCAACCAGGAGACGCCATAGTTGTCACAGGGGTTCACGGAGCCTCACGGGCCGGTCTAGAACTACTGCTACATCCAGAACTTGGGCACCAGCTGACTTCAGCAGAACGAGATTTCTTCATCAATGCGCACCAGCGCCCCAAACCCCGACTAGACATTTTACCGACCTTGTGGGAAATTTTAGATACCCAATCTCAGATCCGTGTAGCTGGCATAGACAGCAGCGATGGTTTGGCAGACGCGATCGTCCAAATTTGTCGCGCCAGTCATGTCAGTGCCAGAATAACGCGCGAAAAAATCCCCCTACCAGCAGCTCTCACCCAGCTAGTTTCACCCCAGCAAGCAGTCTCATGGGCCCTATACGGCGGCGAAGACTTTGAACTCCTGTTGTGTCTGCCCACGAAAACAGCCCAGCTGTTAGTCAAACAGCTGGGCCAAGGAGCCGCCATTATCGGCGAGATTCAATCCCGTTGCCAGGATTCATTGGCTCCAAGTTTAGTATATACAGACAAAACAAGCCCCGACGAGGTTCTCAGCCTCAGTCAGGGCTTTCAGCACTTCCGTGATTAAACTATTGGCGATCGCATCTGCAAATCCTTAAGCTGGCCACTTTTCAGCCACCAGTTCAGCCAAATCAACAACCCGCTGACTGTAGCCCCACTCATTATCATACCAAGCGATCACCTTGACCATATCCCCATCCATAACCATCGTCAGACTAGCATCCACGATGGAAGAAGCATCATGTCCGCGATAGTCACAGGAAACCAAAGGTAGGTCACTGTATTCTAAAATACCTTTGAGTGGTCCAAATGCCGCTTCTTGGAGGACTTCATTCACCTCTTCAGCAAAGGTCTTTTTCTCCACCTGCACCACCAAATCTACCACAGAAACATTAGGGGTAGGAACCCGCATAGCGATACCATTCAGTTTACCCTTCAGATCTGGAATCACTAGCGCTACAGCTTTAGCAGCACCCGTAGAAGTCGGCACAATATTCAGCGCCGCCGCCCGCGCCCGTCGCACATCCCGGTGGGACGCATCTAGCAGGCGTTGGTCGCCAGTGTAGCTGTGGGTAGTGGTCATCGTCCCCTTGATAATGCCGAATTTGTCGTGCAGCACCTTGGTAAAGGGAGCCAAGCAGTTAGTGGTACAGCTAGCATTACTGACGACCTTGTAATCGTTGTGATTGTATTGCTCGTGGTTAACGCCCATGACAAAGGTGCCCACATTGCCACCTTTACCGGGAGCCGTAATCAATACCTTCTTGGCCCCAGCTGTCAGGTGCTTAGAGGCACCTTCTTCAGTGACAAACACCCCAGTCGATTCAACGATCAAATCAACTCCCCACTCAGCCCAGGGCAAGTTCAAGGGGTTGCGATCGGATACGCACTTCACCGTCTTGCCGTTGACAGTCAGGGAGTTGGCATCGGCACTGATGTCGGCATTGAACGTCCCCAGCATGGAGTCGTATTTCAGCAGGTGGGCGTTAGTCTTAGGGTCAGAAGTGTCGTTGATCCCCACAACCTCCAGTTTGCTATTCTCCCTGCCCATCCAGCATCGCATGAAGTTACGTCCGATGCGTCCAAAACCGTTAATCGCTACTCTAATCACTGTTGGCCCTCTGTATCCTCAATAAATGTCTAATGCGATCGGGTTGCCCGCAACCGCCGGCACTCTCGGTCCCACCTATCGGCTCTAAACCCAAGGCAGATTGTGCTGGCGCTATTGCCATTGCCCTGCTCAAATCTGAAGATACCATAAAAAGCACAGACTTTGATTATTATTTCATATAACATTAAAAAATTTTTAGCGCTGCTGGGCTTTCCTCTTATCCTCATCATTTTTGCTACGGTGGCGGTTAGAGGCGCGAGTTGACGCTCGCTAGTATCATCCAGATGGTATCATGTCCATATACGATTTCAAATTAAAATTTTCCAATCAACAATTTCAAAATGAATATTAATCAAAAAATTGCTGCCACCGCCACGGGCCGAACGCGCTGCGATCGCGCGTCAGCCATAGGAGTGAAAATTACTGCCTATGTCCTAAAGTTTAGTTTTGTGGGTGGTATAGATGAAAAAACAATCTCCTCTGTGACTCGAATGATTAAGCCCAGAGGCAACCGCCTGAATCGCGGGGCACAAAGCTAATGGTAATCCGGTCAATGATCCCGCTGTGTCCCCGGGTAGTGCTTTTAGCGCTCCCGGATGACACAGCCTAGCTCTAGAAGATTCCAAGCAATTCTTGATATGATATCGCCTGTTGTTGGTGTGGTGTGGTGTCTAAGGAGATATGATGCTCAATACAGTTTCTTTCAGCGGCAAGCCATTTCATTTCATCGGCATTGGTGGAATTGGGATGTCAGCCCTCGCTTACGTTCTGGCCAAGCGTAAGCTGCCAGTGTCTGGCTCGGATCTGAGGGAGTCAGACATAACTAAGCGTTTGCAAGATCTGGGCGCTCATATTTTTGGCAGTCAGGACGCCAGTAACCTGGATTTCTTTCAAACTAACCCCGTAGCCCCCTCCGACAGAGCAGTTGGCATGGAGGAGGGCACTAGCAGTTTCTTGGCTCCAGGAAGACTGGCGACAAACTGGCCACAAGTGGTCTTTTCAACGGCGATCGACTCTTCTAACTCAGAGTATCGAGCGGCAATGGATTTAGGTTGTCCGATTTTTCATCGCTCGGATTTACTAGCAGCCCTGATGCAAGATTACCAGAGCATCGCTGTGTCGGGAACCCACGGAAAAACCACAACTAGCAGTCTAATTGGTTACTTGCTGCTATCAGTGGGTCTGGATCCAACAATTGTGATAGGAGGAGAAGTGGATGCCTGGTCGGGAAATGCTCGTTATGGGCAAGGGGCCTATCTAGTGGCAGAAGCGGATGAATCTGATGGCACCCTAGTCAAGCTTTCTCCCGTTGTTGGGGTGATTACCAATATTGAGTTAGATCATCCTGACCACTACTCGACGCTCAATCAGGTGGTGGAAACTTTTCAGGTATTCTCGCAGCGTTGTCAAAGCTTAGTTGGTAGCATCGATTGTGTAATGGTACGGGAGCACATCCAACCGAAGATTAGCTATAGTCTGGAGGTGAGTGCGGATGCTGATTACAGAGTAGATGAAGTGGAATATGGGGCCTATGGCATGAAGGCGAGGGTTTGGGAGAGGGACAAAATTTTAGGGCCGTTGTCGTTGCGACTGCTGGGTAAGCACAACCTGAGTAACGCCCTAGCTGCGGTAGCTGTGGGGCGGTTGTTGGGCTTAGATTTTTCTACTATTGCAGCAGCGCTATCGGGTTTTGTAGGTGCAAAACGCCGCTTCGAGGTGTACTCAGTTGGTTCAGACATTAGTATAGTTGATGACTATGCCCACCACCCCAGTGAAATCCGCGCTACCCTAGCAGCTGCCCGCTTGCAAGTCTCACGCAGACGAGTGGTTGCCATTTTCCAGCCCCACCGCTACAGCCGTACCCAGGCTTTTTTGTCAGAATTTGCCCAATCTTTTGAGCGGGCCGATCTGGTTGTTATCACTGACATATACAGCGCTGGCGAACCAAACCTGGGAAAAATCAGTGGTCAGAATCTGACGTCAGAAATTGCCAAGTATCACCAGCATGTCCACTACCAGCCAAGACTAACGGACCTGCCGGAGTTTTTGATCCAAATCCTGCGACCAGGGGACATGGCCCTATTTATGGGAGCAGGGAATGCGAATCAGGTAATTCCAGAGGTCTCCCGCATTCTATCGGCTAGCTAAGGGCGGCCTGCTGCGCTCAAAGGTGTCATATGGCATGATACTTTGCATCAATAGGAGTGCCTTGCTGTTTGCTGCTAGTGGTTATAAAAACAACCCTCGCTAAGGCTATTGATCTCACTGATTAGAGCAGATGATTATGACTATCTCCTATGACCCCCCGCCTTTGGACATTCCCAGACAAAATTAGCTCACTGTGCCCAGACTCTTGAGGTAATTGGGGCCAGTGGCCGAGCGAGCGCTAAAAGAAAAGCAGATTATGGTGTTGCTCACACCAATTGTATTGATGTTAAATTAGATGTAATAGGTGCTCCTGATTTGAAAGAGGAGACCCAATCTCAAAGCACTAGACGGGTGGAGGTCTCTTCAGATCGTCCTCTCGATCCATCCGTGGCCCGAGAAGTTAAGGAAAGCGCGAGCTGCAAGGCCCCAGGCACCCTCGCCAAGAGTAAAAGCCTACCGTACATGGCTGACGCCACTCTGAAGCGATTGCGCTGCGAGCACAAGCGCAGGGCCCCCTCCGCTACGCGAACGGAAATTAACATACCAGGAACCAAATGTTCGATTTATACCCAGGTGTCTCTGGCTAATTTAACTTCTTATAGAGTGGGAGGCCCAGCTGAGTGGTACATAGATCCCCACAGCTTGTCAGACCTCCAGCAGATGGTGGCCTGGGCGAGGTCAAAGGGATTGGCGATTACGGTGTTAGGCGCAGGCTCGAATTTGCTAGTGAGCGATCTGGGTCTGCCGGGTTTGGCGGTCTGTACCCGCAACCTCCGCTATACTAAGTTCGACCAGAAGACTAGCCAGGTGATCTCAGGAGCGGGCGTGCCGATCGCTCGTCTAGCACGGCAAGTGGCCCGGCAGGGTTGGCAAGGGCTAGAATGGGCGGTGGGAATTCCGGGCACAGTCGGCGGTGCGGTAGTGATGAATGCTGGAGCGCACAAAAGCTGTATTGCTGATATACTGGTAAGCGCTCAGGTGCTATCACAGACGGGCACGACAGAAAAGCTGAGGCCCTCTGATTTGGGCTACGGATACCGCATTTCGGTGCTACAAGGAGGCGAGAGCCTAGTTACAGAGGCGACATTCCAATTGCAACCAGTGGGGGATCCAGTCGGTGTGATGGCAACGACTAAGGCCCATCTCAAGCAGCGGCATGCAACCCAACCCTACCACTTGCCTAGCTGTGGCAGTGTATTTCGCAATCAGGAACCTTATAAAGCAGGCTGGTTGATCGAGCAAACGGGCCTGAAAGGCTATAAAATAGGAGGAGCCCAAGTATCCGAACTGCATGCTAACTTCATTCTTAACTGTGGCTCCGCCACAGCTAGTGACATTTTTAAGCTGATCGGCTACGTTCAGGATCGAGTAGAGCAACGCTGGTCTATCCGTTTAGAGCCAGAAGTGAAAATTATGGGAGAGTTTTAATTCTTTGTGAGGTATGATATCAGTAATTGCAGGCGTAAAGGTTGACAATAGGAGGGGCGAAGCATTCGGGGCTAGGTTTATCGTCTCCGTTGTTATCATTCTGCCCGAATGCTTCGCCCCCGCAGAAACATCAAGCAGGAAAATTTTCTCGTTGTGATGGCAAGAGCGCTTTACGTGGGTAAAGTAAGCTATAAATTAACAAAATTATACTCAATCAATAAGCAGTTATGTCAAAAGGACAGGGATTTGGCTTCGGTCTGGGCAAAATGAAAGAGTTGACTGAAGCTTTCAAAAAAGCTCAGCAGGTTAAAGAAGATGCTCAGCAACTCCAAGCAGAATTGGAAGAACTGGAGATAGAAGGCTCGGCTGGTGGTGGTCTGGTAAAGGTCGTTCTCAATGGTAATCAACGACCCCAGCGAGTCACAATAGCACCGGAGTTGATGTCGGAAGAGGCAGATGTAGTCTCTGACATGGTTACCGCTGCTATGGTTGATGCCTATAACAAGTCAACTGAAACAATGCGGGAACGTATGGAAAATCTCACAGAAGGGTTGAATATTCCAGGAATTTGATTGTTTGATAAGCAGTCAGTTACGTAGGACAGGCGTCTCGCCTGTCAGTCAGTAGCAGCATGCCAGCAATGACAAGAGATAAAGGGTTAAAGCTAGTTTGTCCGACTACTTACTTGCGTGCGGGCAAAAAGACTATCTCTATCATAACGACGAGGTGTAGGGCGCACTCAGCTTCTTTCAATCGGGTTAATCTCTCACGACAGAAGTTGGGTTCCCCAAATTGTTGGCTTTTAATTTAACTATGATCGATCGACTATTTGTCTGCCTGGGCAATATCTTCCTAGGTCTGGGCGTAATGAAAATGTTGACTGAAGCTTTAAAAAAAGCTCAGCAGGTTCAAGAAGATGGTCAGCAACTGCAATCAGAATTGGAAGAACTGGAGGTAGAAGGTTCGGCTGGTGGTGGTCTGGTGAAGGTGGTTTTCAATGGTGAGCAACGACCCCAGCGAGTCACAATAGCGCCAGAGTTGATGTCGCAAGAGGCAGATGTAGTCTCAGATATGGTTACCGCAGCTATGGTTGATGCTTATAACAAGTCAACTGAAACAAGGCAGGAATGCATGCAAAATATCACAGAAGGGTGGAATAAATAGGGCTATGATTGTAAGCGGTCAGTTGTAATTGGTCAGTTGTAATTGGTCAGTCGAACAAAAGCCAAAAGAATATCGCTAGTATAATCGCAGTAGGACGCACTCAGTTTCTTTCAATCGGGTTAATCCCTCACGGTACAATTTTGGTGCTAAAAATTGTTGGTTTTTAATTTAACTATGCCTGAGAAACTACTATTTGTCTGCCTGGGCAATATCTGCCGATCGCCCTCAGCAGAGAACATTATGAATCATCTGATAGATAAAGCTAATCTGTCCGAGACAATTATCTGCGACTCGGCAGGCACTAGCAGCTATCATATCGGGAGTCCCCCAGACCGGCGGATGGCAGCGGCGGCGCGAGAGCAAGGAATTACACTCAAGGGTAGGGCCCGCCAGTTTAAGCAGTCAGATTTTCAGGAGTTCGATCTGATTCTGGCGATGGACAGGGAAAACTACCGGAACATTCTCTCTCTGGACCGGGGCGGAAAGTATGCTGACAAGGTGCGATTGATGTGTGATTTCTGTACCCGGCATACAGAAAAAGAAGTCCCAGACCCCTATTACGGGGGGCCCGAGGGATTTAATGATGTGATCGATTTACTGATGGATGCCTGTGAGGGTCTTCTACAGTACGTTCGCGATCGCGCCATATCTACTTGACTAGCTGATGCTGCATGGCGAAATGCACCAGTTCGGCCCGATTGCTGGTGGCGGTTTTCCGCAGCAGGCTGCTGACGTACTTTTCTATTGTTCGGGGACTTAGGTGCAGGGTGGCGCCAATTTGAGCATTAGAAAGACCAGTGGTAATCAGGATCAAGACTTCCTGTTCTCGTGAGGTAAGACCGATCTCCAAGCTAGTTGACTGCCTGGTAGGGGTCTCGGGTGGCGGGGTGGGTTTGTCTGTGGCTTGCAGACGCGATCGCCATTCTGATTCAATCAGCTGCGATCGGTCTAGCAGGTTGCGGACTACTACTGCGAGTTCTTCCAACTCAAATGGCTTAGGTAAATAGAGGTCGCACCCCAACTGATACCCCCGAATGCGTTCGGTGGTAGAATTCCGCGCGGTCAAGAAGATGACTGGTAATAAGCGCAGGGCTGGTTGTTGGCGGACTTGTCGGACGAACTCGTAGCCATCCATTAGGGGCATGGCAATATCTGTAATAATCAAGTGAGGTTGGTATTTGGCTACCATCTCTAGGGCTTGTTTCCCATTCTCGGCGGCGATCGCACCGTAGCCAGACTGTTCCAGGTGGTCGTGGATAGCCATACGAGTCCCTAAGTCATCTTCAGCAATTAAAATTAGCAAAGGCATGGTAAGAAAAGACGCTCAATCAGATGTATTGCGGTCATTCTGGCGAGACCTCATCCGGTCAATTTCCTGCTGCAATTCTTCGATTTGACTGCGCAACTTGTCTGCTTCACTGGCGGGTGTTTCTGCTTCCACGTTAACTGCTCCTTCCGCTGGCTCTCGCTGATAATTTCCCTGACGAATTTGGCGATATTCTTCAGACTGGGACCACGCCTGTAAATGGTGTAAGCGGTCAACTGGGAAGGGATGACTGAGTATGGTCCCTTCCATACCGTTGTAGAGGAGAAACTTATATACCTGATTGAGATTATCCCGATCCAACTCTTGATAATTTTCAGATTGGCGGATAAATTCATTCAAGCTCACTTCGCTAGCGTACTTAGCACTGCCACCAGCAAGCTGCATCATCGTTTGCATTACTAAGTCTAAGTCATCGGTCACCAATAGGGCCGCCCGATCGGATGATAACTCAGCTTTACGTTGCCATTCATAAAAGGCATATATTAAGCCTGTGCTGACGAGGGTTCCAATGCCCAATGTCATTTCTCCCAGTATAGAGGCGGCACCCATTGCCCAGATCCCCATTTGAATCAGGATGGTATGACCGCACTTAACATGTCCTAACTCGTGGGCCAGCACTACGCGAATTTCTGCTTCACTGAGTAAGTCTATTAAACCGGTATTCACAATTACAGATGGCTGCTGTTGTCCGAGTGCATAGGCATTGACCTGGGGATTTTGAGAGACAAACAACCCTGGTTCGGGATATATGTCTAAATCCCGGAGGCATTCGCGATATATGTGGTAAAGACTAGCATACTGACGCGGTCCCACTTGAATGCTATTGCCCATGAAAAAGACTAACTGGGGGCGTTCGTAAATAAATTCTACAAACTTGCGGGCAATTATATCGAATCCTGGGACGCTGCGTAACGATCGTTCTGCCTCCCGATCGAGGGGATGTCTGAATGCTTCACTGGAAATTCCGGGGTAACTAGGCATGGGTAATTGTACTTTGTTAGTTGTTAGTTGTTAGTTGTCACGGTCACAGTTCAATGATAGCACGTGCGGTAGATGTGGTAAGCTAAAGTAGAAAGCGCGACCCACTACCTATTTTACAGCTTTCGGTGCTACAACAGGAGGAGGTCTGATGACTGCAACAGAAAACTTAAGGGGCGATCGGGTTCTAGTAGCGGGTGCCACGGGGGCGTCGGACAGCTAACAGTGGCAAAGTTACTAGAAAAAGACTATCAGGTTCGCGTTCTGGTAAGAAATGCTCCAAAAGCTCAAAAAATGTTCGATAACCATGTGGAAATTGTCGTGGGAGACATCCGCGATCCCACTACTCTTCCTGCTGCGGTGGAGAAGATAACTCACATTATTTGCTGTGCTGGAACTACGGCTTTTCCATCCAGCATGTGGGAATTCGATACAATTGAGAAGGGTCGAGAAAATCCGATTGAATGGCTGAAAATTTATCTGAATCCTGAATCGACGCGCGATCGGGCTTCTAATAGTCCCGATAAGGTGGATGCAGAGGGTGTTAGCAACCTGTTGGCGGCAGCACCAAAAGCATTAAAGCGGTTTATTTTTGTCTCCTCCATTGGCATAAGACGGAAAGATAAACCACCTTTTAATATTCTTAATGCTTTCGGGGTGCTGGATGCTAAGCAAAAAGGGGAAGAGGCGATCGCCCGTTCTGGGTTACCTTATACTATTATCCGCCCAGGACGGCTGATCGACGGACCTTACACTTCCTACGACTTAAACACGCTCCTGAAGGCGACCACAGGAGGGAAATTGGGTGTGGTGGTACTCACGGGGGATACTCTATTAGGTGAAGCTAGTCGCATTGATGTGGCCTCAGCTTGCGTAGAATCTATTGGCAACTCGGTAACCGAAGGGAAGGTTTTTGAGATAATAAATAAAGGACCGAGACCAGAGGCGATCGACTGGACAGCACTCTTTTCTATCCTCTGATAACCGGGTCTTCCTAACTCTGGCCAACCCGCGTCCACAGTGCTAACCCGCCGCCTCGACCCCTGGCTGCAATGGCCCGATCGTCCACCAGGAAATAGGTAAAAAATGCCCGATCTTTGACAGTTTTCTGGTAAAACTGAGCTTCCCGGTCTTTGCCGGAGCGAATATAGCTCTGATAAAGCTTCATTCCCAAGAAATACAGTTGCATGCGCGTAAAATCGAAGGTTAAGATATTTCGCTGGGGCAAAAACTGCGCTGGACCTGCGATCGCTATCTTAAATAGTCCTACTTCCACGGAGTTTTCCATCTTGCCCCGATCGCCTGATGGTTCGGGTTCTGATGAATAGGATAGAAGAATCTTAACCAACTTGGGCAGAAACCGTCCCGCCCCCAAGATTACTCCTGCCCGTTGGCGGGATTTTTTGGTGCCTGTGATAAACCCTAATCGCCAGGTGTCCAACAACTGGGAATAGGTATAATGCGCTTTAGTTTGTTTAGCTGTTTTCTCCGCCTCCAGCAGTGCCTCAACCACATCTGAGGGTGCGGGCGCTGTTGTTGATGCCGTGGTAAGAAACTGAACGGCTTGGTCTATAATTGAGTTCATTGATCTCCTTGTGTATGTCACACATCCTCTTGATAATTATCTGACAGCAAGATATTCTGGCTCTCTATACTCAGATAATAACTCACTCAGAGCTGACTCACCCAAAATTTATCCATTGCTAATAAACTTCTCTACCTCTACAGTTCCGTCGCTTAAGAATTCAATTTCCCAACGTTCCCCGGTACGGCCACAGTCACCATTACCGCTTCATCGCGATGATGTGCTAAACTGTAACTAATCTCTTGTCCTTCCAGTTTTTGCAAGAATACAATCAATTGGTTCAATATATTTTTTTAATTGATAATTTATGACCCGAGTACGATTTTTTTCCCGGACTCATCCCATTTACTGCGGTTCCCGGAGACGCTCCCTCTTTCACTACCTATTGAGTATACTACAGATCGGTTCCCCGGCACCATTGGACTCGAAGGGGACGACAGTTTTGTCTTCACCCGCACCAGATCGCCACTCCCCAGTTTTAAATTTTATTATAAATATACTGTTTCTTATCCAATGGGATTAACAACATCAAAATTTATTGAATTTTACTGAATTTCTTGCCATTCCCGGGCATCTGCGAATTGGGACAAATGCACTAAGCTCCCTGCTCCCTGCTCCCTGCTCCCTGCTCCCTGCTCTCTGCTCCCTGCTCTCTGCTCCCTGCCCGCCGCAACTCACGTCGTACCTCATAATCTGCTATTTCAGGCAAAACTACTTGATAGCCTTTCTCGGGCAAAGAGTCCAGCCAAAGTTTGCACTCTTGACAGACAGCAGAAGTAGTTTTGGGATTTGTCACCATTCCCAAAGGTCCACTGTCTAACATAACTATTCTACTCATGGAAACACTATTCGATTATACTGTACATAACTATTCTACTCATGGAAACGCTATTCGATTATCAAGACGGTCAACATCGAGTGCTTGACGCAGATATTCCCAGGTTTCTGTCTGTTCTTCTTCATCTCCCTCTTCTATCCATTGCCTAGTTAATTCTCTCAGTGCTTGGTGCTGCTTCGCTAGCAGTGCGGATGTTTCCCCGATCGCCTCTGCTTCTGGTTCCCAGGTTTCCCCAGATTTCATCGTTACGCTCTCGCGAAACAATCTCACCATCTGTAGTAAATTTGACCAGTGTTCTTTAGGTGTTGCTTGAATTTCTTGCAGTAACTCTTTCATCCCTATTTGAGTCGCATTACTTTCTACTTCACTGCTCAAATGCATTACATTTTGCTCAGGCATAATCACCTCTTCATTTTTCATCTCTAGTTTCCATTATAGCGTAGATTTTTTTTGTCGCAAAATCAAAAACGCCTCCATCGTTCCAGGACTTTTCTTTCATGGAATTGCCACAATTATCGTTATGTTGCTTTGGCTCGTGGGATGGCTCGCGCCAATGTCGGCCTTGGCATTTGGGGTTGCTCTACTGAAATTTGCGCTGATTCTCTGGCAAAAAGACTGGTACTGTACGACTAAAATTCAGCAGGTGGCTTTGCTAGAAACCAATTCGAGTCTCGTGTTTTTAGCGATGGTGGCTATTGCCCTTCTCTGGTTCAGGGGCTAAGGATCCATCGGGACAGGGTGTGGTCAAAAGCAGTTGGTACGGGGAGATCCTCGCAGGGTGCAGGGCGGAGAGAACATCTGTTTCTTTATATCATGATTTGTCTAGTGGCCCGCCGTTCAAACCCCTGCGGGCGGTCCCCAGGTAACGAGGCTCAAGTATGTTTCAACCGACTACTTACATTGTCGATTCAGCAAGATGATTTGTCTACTGGCCCGCCGGGGGTTCCCTGGCTCAACTTGCTTGAGATACTCCACGCATATGCGTGAAAGTCACATGACCAGTATATAAAGTCGCGTGACTCTGCCTTAAAGTCACGTGACTCTGCCTTAAAGTCGCGTGACTCTGCCTTAAAGTCACGTGACTCTGCCTTAAAGTCGCGTGACTCTGCCATAGAGTCACGCGACCTCAATCAATGTGAGTTCAATCAGGGAAATGTTGCTAGTTCATGTTTGTCTTCCGGGCCACAACTATGCAGCAAGTGACTTTGAATAAAGAACTACTTTCGCGGACACCCACTCCCAAGTTTTCACGACTTCAACCTGTTATCTGTTGACTGTATAATCTTACTTTATTTGCAATATGGCACAAAGTCAACCCCCATCTCCTACTTCCCCAGACGGACTGCACCTGAAGCGCCCCTGCTTGATGGTTGCCGATCTGGAGCGATCGCTCTTAATTTACCGAGATATTTTAGGTTTTCGGCTTGATTATGTTGGCGATGCTTCCCCCACTTCTTACCTCTATAAAGCATTCAAATTTCCTCAAGAGGTGCAATTAAAATTTGCGGCCCTCAGTACCGAATACGAACCTCGATCGCTGGCCTTAACGGAATTTAAGGGCATCCAACTTCCCACTCCAACTCCTCCCTATCGCGCCGCTACTGTCATGCGAGTCCCCGACATTGCTTCGACTATCCAAAAGATTCGCGATCGGGGACTGGAGGCGATCGAACCCAGTTTCTTCACCGCACCGCCTAACCTCAGCTTTACGGAACAAGCATTTTGCGATTACGACGGTCATCTGATTGTCCTTTACGAAGTTAAACAAAGCGATAATCTTACTCCCGAGAGAGATTGAGATGCCTGCTGCGAGGGTCCGGAAACCAGGTTTAAACCTGGTTTCCCTCGCTCCCAGGCCATCGCTCCTAGGCTCTGCCTGGGAGCGATGGCCTGAGGCTCTGCCTCCGGTGGTTGCCCAGAGGAGGCAGAGCCTCTGGGGTGCGTTCCCAGTGTCCCGCTGGGAACGAGGGTACACTGGGAACGAGGGTAAACGAGGGTAATGCTTCGCCCTGCACCCCACTCGGTCTCCCCCGTACCAACTGTTTTTGACCACACCCATACCCTATTTCCTACAATCGCGCCAGACCCTGAAACCGGGTTAATTTGCAAATTTTGACATGGACTATGCCACGCAACCCACGCGAACTCAAACCAGAATATTCCTACCACATCACTACCCGCTGCAATAATCGCGAGTTTCGCTTAACTCGCACCGAATGCCGGGAACTACTACTTTATGCCATAGAAAAAGCTCGGCAGAAATTTCAGTTCAAACTCTACGGTCTCTGCATCATGAGTAATCACGTTCATTATCTCCTGGAACCAGCACGGCCAGAAGATTTACCCAAAATTATGCATTGGCTTAACTGGTATACGGCCATGTGTTTCAATCGCATGCTCAACCGCACTGGCCATTTTTGGGAAAAGCGCTATCACAGTACGGGTTTTCCTAATACCGATCGACGACGCGCACTCAATACTCTGCGCTATATTCATGCTAATCCTTTTGCTCTGGCATGCAGTACGGCTTTTTTTACGATTTCAGCAACTATGGCGTCTATGACAGGTTGGGCGACGATGGCATTACTCAATGGCATCCAGCTTTTCTGTCCTTGGGCAAGACTTTGGATGAATGCGCTGCTAAGTATCGTAGTTTTTGTCAGAAGCATCGCCCCCAACCTAAACTCGAAAAGAAAAATCATTGGGGAAGTCGGTTATTGGCAGGTCTGAAGGTGAAGGGGAAACCCAAAAAATCTTCTCCCGGGCAAATGTGCTTGCCTTGGGCCCATTGGGAGTTCAATCCCGACGTGCGTGCTGTGGCCGAAAAGTTCGTTCTGGCCAATTGCTATAACCCTCAATTCGCTTCTATCCATCCTGCTGACCGGTCCCAAATCATGTTGCCCTGGTGGGAAAATAACTGACCGACGGATGCGGGGCGTGAATATTATCTCAAAATTTCCTTTTCTGCTCAACCGAATCGCCGGCTCACCTCTCGGATTTACGCCCCGACGGGCGCGGTGCCAGGTATCGGATTCCTAGAATGCCTGAAATGTCGTAAAAATTTTACCTTAATCTTTTTTTGATTTTCGGCTGTGGCGCTTATATGCTACAGTTTACAAGTCTGTTCGCGAGAGCAGAATTCACAAATCCACCTCCCCCCAAACATATCTTCATCAATCTCATCTAGCTCATTTCTATTCCTCACCAATTTCCCCCACCCCCACCTCTCCAACTTCCAGGGCGGATTTATCTCCACACCATACAAACCCATCACCCACGGGAGATGACCGGTGGGGGCGGCTAGGCTAAATGTTAAGTTCGAGACCCCCTGCCAGCTATTTCTTACACGCCATCCGACTCGATCGCTCAGACGGCATTCCGTTTTATAATCCACTTTTCCTCCCTCTTCCAGCCAGATACGCTTCTGCACCGAAAAGCCGAAGCGTCCATCACTGTATTTTACCCATAGTTTGTCGATCGCGTGCAAATCTTCACAGGGAAAATTTTTTATATCTCCTCTTGATAACCAACCTTTTTCTGTCCGTCCCGCCACTTGCAGCATGACTTGGGCCGTTTCTATATCCGCCCCTTTCCACTCCCCTGCGGCCAGCAAGTCCCGTAATTTATGGTATCTTGGTGGAACCTGTTCTTCAGGCTGGGCAGTAACTTCAGAACGGTCAACATGCAAGGGCGGAATGGTCGGTGGTAGGGATGGTTCGGACCGCGAGGCCGTTATCTCAGATGTCGAGGATGACTTTTCCTCATGCTCAACGATCGGTAGTGCTTGGTGCTGCTTCGCGTTCTGTGCGGATGTTTCCCCGATCGCTCCTGCTTCTGGTTCGCCTGTTTCCCCGGATTTCATCGTTACGCTCTCGCGAAACAATCTCACCATCTGTAGTAAATTTGACCAGTGTTCTTTAGGTGTTGCTTGAATTTCTTGCAGTAACTCTTTCATCCCTATTTGAGTCGCATTACTTTCTACTTCACTGCTCAAATGCATTACATTTTGCTTAGACATAATCGCCTCTTCATTGTTCATCGGTAGTTTCCATTATAGCGTAGACTTTCTTTTGGGTCGAGATATCAGACTACGGGCGCACATCCTACCTATTGAGTATACTACAGATCAGTTCCTGGGCACCATTGGACTCGAAGGGAATGCCTAAAATGTCGTAAAAATTTTCCCTTAATCTTTTTTTCTTATTCTGCTGTGGCGCAAAGGATGCTACAGTTTACAAATCTGTGCGCGAGATGGCGGCAGCAAGAAGGATGGTCCGAACCACCCTCGGCATTTCCGGACCCTCGACTGAGTACCACCCCTTATCTTCATCGTACTCTTGATCTACTATACTCACCCCCCATTCCTCATGCACCCACCTGCACGGAAGATGACCGGTGGGGGCGGCGAGGCTATATGTTAGGTTTATAATGTTGAGAACCCAACCTCCCAAACACCCATCCCACCAATAATCCCATCCGACTCGCGAACACATACGCCATTCCGTTTCATAATCCACTTTCCCTCCCTCTTCCAGCCAGATGCGCTTCTGCACCGAAAAGCCGAAGCGTCCATCACTGTATTTTACCCATAGTTTGTCGATCGCGTGCAGGTCTTCACAGGGAAATTTTTCTAGAGCTTCTATGCTTAACCAACCCCGTCCCGCCACTTGCTGCATGACTAGGGCCGTTTCTCTATCCGCCTCTTCCCACTCCCCTGCGGCCAGCAAGTCCTGTAATTTATGGTATCTTGCTGGAAATTGCCATTTCTCACATTCCCTCAGTGCTTGGTGCTGCTTCGCGTTCTGTGCAGATGTTTCCCCGATCGCCCCTGCTTCTGGTTCGCCTGTTTCTCCGGATTTCATCGTTACGCTCTCGCGAAACAATCTCACCATCTGTAGTAAATTTGACCAGTGTTCTTTAGGTGTTGCTTGAATTTCTTGCAGTAACTCTTTCATCCCTATTTGATTTGCAAGATCTGAGTTAAACTAAACTCTGATGCTTTTGGTACGAACGCCATGACGAAAAAGCTCGATTTCCAGACAGCTCCCGGTCACCAGATCCTTGCTGCAGCGGGAAAGCAAACTCTACGCCCAGGGGGTCGCACTGCCACAGAGCAACTCTTCGCTTGGGCTGACTTCCAGCAGGGCGAAAATGTACTCGAATTAGCGGCTAGTTTTGGCTACAGTGCTATTGCTCTAGCTCGACGCTATGGCGTTCGAGTGGTTGGAATCGAAAAAAATCCCGATAGTGTTGCCCGTGCTAGGGCTAATGTTGCCGCTGCTGGTTTGAGCGATCGCGTGGAGATTGTCGAAGGCGACATTTTCCAGTTGGAACATCTCGCGGAACAGTTCGATTATGTCCTGGCAGAGGCTATCCTAACCATGCAGTCCCCGCCGGGTAAGGCCAAAATTATCGCTGGGATTTGCGATCGCCTCAAGCCTAAAGGTCTGTTTCTCAGTCACGAACTGCTAGTATCTGGCAAGGACGTATCTGCCATCAATCGAGACTTAGCCACTACGATTCGGGTTAACGCCAAACCCCTGTCTAGCGACGACTGGATCGCCGCTAGCCAAGAAGCTGGACTTATCGTGCAGCACCATAGCACGGGGCCAATGAACTTGCTGAATCCCCGCTGCATTGCTCGGGAAGAAGGTCTTTCCACTCTGCTGGCGATCGGCTGGAATATGCTGACCCGCCCCGTCCTCCGCCAGCGCATCCTATCAATGCGACAGGTGTTTAACCGCTACGGCAGCGATTTGGGCTATATTGTCTTTTGCGCCCAAAAACCCGCATCCTAATCTTAACTGCCCCCTGCGATAACCAAGATATGACCTTCTCGATGGGTGTGGTCTTGCACCAGTTGGTAAAAAAATATCACACCCACTTCTGGTGGGCAGTGCCCACCCTACTACTTCTCTATCTTGCTAGAAGCCGTTCCGCATCTACACATTCCCTATTATGACCGCATCCTTATTATCTCCAGAAACCACGTTTATCTAAGTTAAAGACCACATCGAATATCCTCAGTCCGGGGTGGTCAGCAAGGCGATCGCCAAAGACGATGTCTGTCAATATAGTCTGTTCTGTCTGGCTGCGGATACTGAAATTTCAGAACATACTGCCACTCGCAATGCTACTATTTACTCGATCGAGGGTACGGGAACCCTGACGCTGAATGGCCAAAAAATTCAGCTTATACCGGGCGTGTTTGTTTTTATGCCAGCTAATGCACCTCATGCTTTGGAAGCAAAATCTAATCTGGCTTTTATCCTCATTTTGTCAGCTACATCTTGAAGGAGGGATTAATGATGTCGATCGCGACTAATTCTCACTTGCCGAAATCCCAACAGTGGTATCGACCTACGGTTTCCCTACAACATGGGGTTTACGTGATGCTAATAGTGTCATTCCTAACCGGGGCGGCTGCTGCCGGACAGTGGACTTGGGCCACAACCTTAGCATTCATCTGCGCGTTCTTTGGGTTTCAGGCAGAACATCCGCTTGTCTTGCAAGTTAAGCAGCGCAAAAGTTGGAAACCTCGATTTTTGCTGTGGGGCAGCATTTATGGCGGAGTGGCTGGGGCGATCGCGCTCTGGTTTGCGTATTCGAGTCACGCAGTTTTGTCCCTACTGCCGATCTATGGCGGAGTTATCGCTGCATTAATATTCGATCTGGTGGAGGTGTGGCATCGCCAACAGAAATCGTTCCTCAACGAACTGGTGACATTTGCGGCAATTTGTCTGTCAGCTCTACTGGCTTATGCTATAACTATGGGCACCCTTTCAACGGGAGCGATCGCCATCTGGATACTCGATGCTCTATTTTTTTCCAGTGCTATCTTTACCGTCAAATTGCGCAAAATCAAAAACGCCTCCATCGTTCCAGGACTTTTCTTTCATGGAATTGCCACAATTATCGTTATGTTGCTTTGGCTCGTGGGATGGCTCGCGCCAATGTCGGCCTTGGCATTTGGGGTTGCTCTACTGAAATTTGCGCTGATTCTCTGGCAAAAAGACTGGTACTGTACGACTAAAATTCAGCAGGTGGCTTTGCTAGAAACCAATTCGAGTCTCGTGTTTTTAGCGATGGTGGCTATTGCCCTTCTCTGGTTCAGGGGCTAAGGATCCATCGGGACAGGGTGTGGTCAAAAGCAGTTGGTACGGGGAGATCCTCGCAGGGTGCAGGGCGGAGAGAACATCTGTTTCTTTATATCATGATTTGTCTAGTGGCCCGCCGTTCAAACCCCTGCGGGCGGTCCCCAGGTAACGAGGCTCAAGTATGTTTCAACCGACTACTTACATTGTCGATTCAGCAAGATGATTTGTCTACTGGCCCGCCGGGGGTTCCCTGGCTCAACTTGCTTGAGATACTCCACGCATATGCGTGAAAGTCACATGACCAGTATATAAAGTCGCGTGACTCTGCCTTAAAGTCACGTGACTCTGCCTTAAAGTCGCGTGACTCTGCCTTAAAGTCACGTGACTCTGCCTTAAAGTCGCGTGACTCTGCCATAGAGTCACGCGACCTCAATCAATGTGAGTTCAATCAGGGAAATGTTGCTAGTTCATGTTTGTCTTCCGGGCCACAACTATGCAGCAAGTGACTTTGAATAAAGAACTACTTTCGCGGACACCCACTCCCAAGTTTTCACGACTTCAACCTGTTATCTGTTGACTGTATAATCTTACTTTATTTGCAATATGGCACAAAGTCAACCCCCATCTCCTACTTCCCCAGACGGACTGCACCTGAAGCGCCCCTGCTTGATGGTTGCCGATCTGGAGCGATCGCTCTTAATTTACCGAGATATTTTAGGTTTTCGGCTTGATTATGTTGGCGATGCTTCCCCCACTTCTTACCTCTATAAAGCATTCAAATTTCCTCAAGAGGTGCAATTAAAATTTGCGGCCCTCAGTACCGAATACGAACCTCGATCGCTGGCCTTAACGGAATTTAAGGGCATCCAACTTCCCACTCCAACTCCTCCCTATCGCGCCGCTACTGTCATGCGAGTCCCCGACATTGCTTCGACTATCCAAAAGATTCGCGATCGGGGACTGGAGGCGATCGAACCCAGTTTCTTCACCGCACCGCCTAACCTCAGCTTTACGGAACAAGCATTTTGCGATTACGACGGTCATCTGATTGTCCTTTACGAAGTTAAACAAAGCGATAATCTTACTCCCGAGAGAGATTGAGATGCCTGCTGCGAGGGTCCGGAAACCAGGTTTAAACCTGGTTTCCCTCGCTCCCAGGCCATCGCTCCTAGGCTCTGCCTGGGAGCGATGGCCTGAGGCTCTGCCTCCGGTGGTTGCCCAGAGGAGGCAGAGCCTCTGGGGTGCGTTCCCAGTGTCCCGCTGGGAACGAGGGTACACTGGGAACGAGGGTAAACGAGGGTAATGCTTCGCCCTGCACCCCACTCGGTCTCCCCCGTACCAACTGTTTTTGACCACACCCATACCCTATTTCCTACAATCGCGCCAGACCCTGAAACCGGGTTAATTTGCAAATTTTGACATGGACTATGCCACGCAACCCACGCGAACTCAAACCAGAATATTCCTACCACATCACTACCCGCTGCAATAATCGCGAGTTTCGCTTAACTCGCACCGAATGCCGGGAACTACTACTTTATGCCATAGAAAAAGCTCGGCAGAAATTTCAGTTCAAACTCTACGGTCTCTGCATCATGAGTAATCACGTTCATTATCTCCTGGAACCAGCACGGCCAGAAGATTTACCCAAAATTATGCATTGGCTTAACTGGTATACGGCCATGTGTTTCAATCGCATGCTCAACCGCACTGGCCATTTTTGGGAAAAGCGCTATCACAGTACGGGTTTTCCTAATACCGATCGACGACGCGCACTCAATACTCTGCGCTATATTCATGCTAATCCTTTTGCTCTGGCATGCAGTACGGCTTTTTTTACGATTTCAGCAACTATGGCGTCTATGACAGGTTGGGCGACGATGGCATTACTCAATGGCATCCAGCTTTTCTGTCCTTGGGCAAGACTTTGGATGAATGCGCTGCTAAGTATCGTAGTTTTTGTCAGAAGCATCGCCCCCAACCTAAACTCGAAAAGAAAAATCATTGGGGAAGTCGGTTATTGGCAGGTCTGAAGGTGAAGGGGAAACCCAAAAAATCTTCTCCCGGGCAAATGTGCTTGCCTTGGGCCCATTGGGAGTTCAATCCCGACGTGCGTGCTGTGGCCGAAAAGTTCGTTCTGGCCAATTGCTATAACCCTCAATTCGCTTCTATCCATCCTGCTGACCGGTCCCAAATCATGTTGCCCTGGTGGGAAAATAACTGACCGACGGATGCGGGGCGTGAATATTATCTCAAAATTTCCTTTTCTGCTCAACCCCGAATCGCCGGCGACCCTCTCGGATTTACGCCCCGACGGGCGCGGTGCCAGGTTGCGATCGGTACTACCGGATACATGCCCGCAGAACAAATTAAAGGCGATCCGAAATTAGGCAGTGATGTTTATGCTATAGGAATGCTGGCTATCCAAGCTTTAACAGGCATCATGCCCGACGAACTGCAAACAGATATTAAAACCGGAGATGTCATCTGGAAAAATCATGTTTCTGTAAGCCGAGAATTAGCCAAAATTCTAGATCGAATGGTGCGAGAAAATTGGCCCGATCGCTTTCCGTCCGCCTCTGAAGCCTTGTCAGCCCTGCAAGCGATCGCCTCTCCACCACCGACAGTAATTTCTAGGAAGCCCCGATCGCCAATAGCATATAAACTCATAATCGTGGTAATGGGATTAATGGCTTTAGGGGCGATCGGGCTAACAATATACCTCTCATACAACCAACCCGAAACAACACCAACTCCCGAAGAAGAAATCTGCGGAAATAACCCATGCGTGTGGTAAAATGCTGGAAAATTGCGAAGGTAAAATAGAAAATTGCGAATGGAGATGAATAAGTAATCCTCCATTCACAATTAACAATTGATAATTGTCAATTAGGTTGATTTAGCAAAAGCCCGATCGACCAAAGTAGACAAAGGAATAACCTGAGGAATGGTAGGTCATTCTGCGATCGGGGAGGGGGGGCAGCAGGGTCAAGATTGGTGATTTTGCCCAGTACCGAACTGGGATTTTGAGCATTGCGCGAATTTAAGGTGACCACCATATTATCTTCAGTACAACCCCGTTGCCCCGACTTCAGCACGCAGACAACAGTATATTCCCTGACCTTTCCAGTAGTCAAATCCAAGCCACCCAAGTTACCCCCATTATCAGAGACAGCCTTACTTAACTTAGAAGAAACAGTTTGGCAGCGTTGGTTGGGGGTCCAGCTAGGGCCAAACTCGGTCGTATTCCAGTTAATCACCGGAGCTTGACCGGCACTAGCTTCGACAACAGTTGTCCAAGTACCCCCTTGCTGTACGCATTTGAAAGTAATGGTGCCTCCTGAGGTATCTGTGGGGGCGCTGGGAGTACCTGTCTCTTGTCCGCCACCATTCTGATTATTACAGGCAGCAATTCCCAACAGCATCAAGGTAGTGGCTAAAAGTTGACCAAATTTGCGTCCAGAAAAAGTAGTCATCGTTCTTTCCCAAAATTTGACTAGCGATATGAATTCTATATCATCCCCAGAGCCCCGATCGCCAGCAAGCATAGTTAAAAGATAGCAGAGGAACTCCCGCCGCAGCAGAGAGCAGCTGAAAACGGCATCCCCCGGTCATTAGGAGTCGATCCGGCGGGCCGCCATCCGTCAGCATCCACCTCGGGTACGCTACAATCGCTCTTCCGCTAGCTAGCTTCCGGACTCTCGAGCGAGTGCCTGGTTCCAATATTACCGAACCATGGCTTCACAATTTTAACCGATCTTGCGTCAACCAACCAGTCTAGCCCTGGGCGAATAAGCTAGCAGAACTGACGCTGCTGGAACTGTGAGACAGTACCGGTAGCGTCAGGTGACGATCGCAGATGTAGATGCCTAGCCCACTACAACCCCCAGTTACGGATATCTTGAGAATGTATGTTCGTCACACCTCGAAATTCGATCGCAAGGCACAGCAGATTTTTTATTAACATAATCGCCTTGGGAAACTTTAGTTATACGAGCAAGTAAATTATTTCAAGTAATAGAACATCGATCTTCTTTTTTTCTGGGCAGGCGTCGGGCCTCGCAGCGGAGGGGGCCCGACGCCTGCTAACGGGGGGGGTAACTCTATTTCGCATAAATTACTCGCTAGGGCGTAATAATACGCCGACATTTTCAAATATTGTCATTTTAATTAAAAAAGAGACAGGAGTAAGCTAAAATAAAAAGAGGATATTTTTAAGGATTGATAACAATGTCGTACAGTCTAGACTTAAGGCAAAAAGTTATAACTTATCTAGAGAATGGTGGCTCCATTACGAAGGCAGCGAAAATTTTTGGAATAGGACGAGCCACTATATACAGATGGTTAAATCGTCAAAACCTAGAGCCAACCAAGGTGGAACGACGTCAGAGAAAACTGGATTGGAAAGCATTAGAAAAAGATGTCCAAGAAAATCCTGATGCCAAATTGATAGAGAGAGCTAAAAAATTTGGAGTCCACCCGACTGCTATCTGGTATGCACTCAACAAAATACAAATTACCCGAAAAAAAAAAAGAACTCCGGTATCGAGAAAGAAACAGAGAAGAAAGAATAAAGTATTATAGAATTTTGCCTTATCAAAATGTATGGAAGTGAAAGTCTTGTATTCATTGATGAGTCAGGGTTTGAGGATATTCAGTCTTGTATTTATGGATGGTCGAAAAAAGGTAAAAAAGTGTATGAAGAAAAACAAGGGAAACGGGGAACCAGAGAAAATTTAGTAGCAGGACGAAGAAAAAAAGAAAAAAGATTTAATTGCGCCAATGTTATTTAGAGGTAGTCTAAATGCTGATGGTATGATCGGTTGGTTAGTAAAATATTTATTACCGGAATTAAAAATTATTTCAATATTAATCATGGACAATGCACCTATTCATAGAAAGAACGTGATTAGAGATTTAGTAGAGTCAGCAGGTCATAAAGTATTATTTTTGCCAAAATACTCTCCCGACCTCAATGATATTGAGCATGATTTTAGTGCCTTAAAGAGAGCCAGAATGTATGCACCTGTAGGCACATCTTTGGATGAAGTTATCCGGGATTATTGTGCTATTTAGTGCTGTCTCATTCTTATTTAAAATAATTATATCTGTGAATCAACGAAAAATCAACATTTTCTCACCTCCGATTCTGTAATATTATTAATTGCTGTCTCATTTGCTACCTGCTTTCCCTCATCTAACAGATATTCTAGAAAAGTCTTAGCCACCACAGACAGATGTTTGCTACTGGGATAAACCACATGCCAATAACATTCGATCGGAAAACCTTCTACATTCAGGATAGTCAGCCTACCAGTACCACATTGCAAAGCTAGGGTATGCTTCGATAATACTGATATTCCCAAACCACCCACGATCGCCTGTTTGATCGCCTCATTACTCCCCAACTCCAGCCTCACCTTGACAGAAACATTATGCTCGCGGAATAATTTTTCCACTGCCCGGCGCGTACCCGATCCTGGTTCTCGCATGATAAACAATGAGTCCCTCAGAAGTTCTAGGGGAATATTTTTTTTCTCTGCTAGGGGATGATTTCTGTCTGCCAACACCACCAAGGATTTTCCAAGAATTTGTGACTCACTAGGTCAGTATTTTCCGGGACTTGACTGAGAATATACAGATCGTCTGAATTATCATTCATCCGGGACCGCAGACCGTCATGGTTAGTTACCTGCAAGAACACGTCAATACCGGGGTAACGCTGACAAAACGGTCCTAACAAACGCGGCACAAAGTATTTCGCCGTGGTAATCACCGTTAGTCGCAATTGTCCCTGCTTTAGACCTTTGAGATCCGCCACCGCCATCTCCAACTGGGATAACCTGTCGAAAATATCCCGGCAGGCGGCAAACAGTTCTTCACCAGCGTTTGTGAGAAACAGGCGTTTACCGACTTGCTCGAACAGCGGCAAACCCACGGTTTTTGTCAACTGCTTCACCTGCATGGAGATGGTGGGTTGGGTTAAATACAGTTCCTCGGCAGCCCGAGTGAAACTGCCGTGGCGTGCTGCGGCCTCAAATACTTCTAACTGGTGGAGTGTTGCCTGCTTCAAGTTCCCTTCTCCTCAAAGGAGCCTTAAGTATAGATATTACTCTATTATATTTTCCCTCAATCAGCATTTTATTTATCGAAAATCCTTCCTGAATTCCGTTGGACTGCAAATGTAGGGAGATGGCCCACCAGATACACGGCCACAAGCGCTACCGGTAGTGATAACGGCACAAGTTGTGTAAGTACTCTAGAGTAAACTCTATGCATTTAATAATCTTTACTCTATGCTCTCCAGGATCTTTACTCAGTTGCTGTGGAAGTTGCTCAATATGTTGGTGGGGAGTGATTTCCACACGAGAGTAGCTCCTGCAGCTTTTTAAACAGGAGCTGATGTCGCACTTAATGAGTCTGTCCTTTATAACAAGGAGCTGTAACACCCTTGGTGCTTAGGTGGAAACTACACAAGCGAGACTTGGAGTCAATGGTTTATGTTTATGTTGGTTTTGGCGGCTGCATCTGTTGAATTAGCGTGGACAACGCTGGCATCTTGAAAGATTTGGAAATTCGATCCTTAATGTACGAATAAAAATTCACTCCGTTTTTGCGGCAGGTGTCAACCAGAGCCAAAAACACTTCCCACGCCTGAGTCCCCTGTAGAGTGCGGGTTCCATTGGAGATTTTGCGCTTAATCACATACTCCGGACTGTCCGCTCTGCCTCATTATTGTCAAGAGGAACTTCAGGAAAATCTAGAACTAATAGTAAATAAGGCTTCTTCTGTTTTGTTAAATCAATTCTATGATCTAAAGCACTGTATCCGGTTTGACGGGAAAACAATTTGTCAAATTCGGTTTCAAGCAACAGTTTTTGTTGTCGCTGCTCTTCTGTGCTTTGCTGTTGATAGGCTTTGAGTTGATAATAGTAAATCCAAAAATAAGAGAGAAATTGTGCCAGGCTTTTTTGATGAGAGGGAACCAGAGGAGTCAGCTTTTCGTAGTGTCGTCCTTCATGAATCCAGCATAAACTACGATGGTTCGTCTGGTTGTGAAATTGTCCCGCGTCATCAGCCACCAAAATATCTATGTAGTCCCCGAGCTGCTTTTTCTTCTTGTCAGGCAAAATACTGTCAACTAAATCATCTGATTGAACAACTGCTAATTCAGTTGGATCCAACTGCAATTCGTTTAACATTTGGAGAACTGTTTCAGAGTTTTTGCGCTCTCTGGTAAAAAAACTGCTATAGTAAGGATTGCAGAGTGTGAATACATAGCAATTTTTCCCATTAACCCGCATCCCCGTATCATCAATTTGGTGATAACTGGTACTGCCCAGTCCCGCTTCTAAAATAGCATTTCGTTCTTCAGTAAATTCTCTTAAATATTGCCGAGTTATTAAGTTAGATATTTTTCCCGCCGAGATTACTATTCCCTGAGACGGCAACAATTTAAGAATCTTTTCTTCTGGCACTCGTAACTGATAATACAAAGTGAGAACAAATGCTTCGAGTTCACTCCCGTAAGATTTGCCTTTTAATCCTTGCGGCAACTGGGCTTCGTAAAATTTCTCCGTACTAGGTGAATAGAGTCTTTCTAGTCGATAAATAACCGTGTCTGTTTTAAATATAATATTTTGAATTGTTACTTCTCGGTAGCCTCTATGGGTGATATCTGACGGCAAGTTACTCCGAGCCCTCCCACTCATATATCCCTCACTCCTTGGTATCGTCGTTGGAGTCTAGTCATTCTCCAACAATGGTTAAACAAAATTGGGGTTTCTGCTGTATCGTCAGGGAGGTAAAACCTGTGAAAGTTTTGCACGTTATTCCTTCCGTATCAACCTTGCGAGGCGGTCCCAGTTATGCAGTTATTAACATGGTTAAATCCTTGCGTCAAGCAGGGGTAGATGCAGAAATTGTCACCACCAATGATAATGGTGCTAATGGAGTAGTATTAGATGTTCCCTTGAGTCAACGAACGGACTATCAACAAGTTCCCATCTGGTTTTTTCCCTGTCAAGAAAACTCAGGTCAAGCATTAACTAAAGATAAAGGTTTTATTTTTTCTCTACCGCTAACATCCTGGCTGTGGCAACATATTAGAGACTACGATCTGGTCCATACTCATTATTTATTTTCCTATGCTTCCACTTGTGCGGCCTTTATTGCCAAAAGACAAGGAATCCCCTATATTAGACGTACAATTGGTCAACTTTCCCCTTGGGCTTTAGCTCAAAGTCGCCTTAAGAAACAAGTATACAGCTTTTTAATTGAACGAAGTAGCCTTAACCATGCTGCGGCAATTCATTGTACCTCTAGGGAAGAAGCAATAGATGTTCATAAGTTTGGCATAGTAGTGCCTACAGTTACTTTACCATTAGGGGTTGAATTAGCTCCTCAGCAAGTTAATGCTAAAACAAAACTTCGTGCTTTTTATGGTATTCCTCTGGAAACGCCTGTAGTTTTGTTTCTGTCTCGCCTACACTACAAGAAACGTCCCGACCTTTTAATTAAAGCACTCCATCAACTTAAGAGTCAATCCCATAGCTTTTACTTGATGATGGCAGGTTCTGGAGACACTTCCTATGTTCAAGAGTTGAAAAATTTAGCAAACAATCTTGGTTTGGGCGATCGCACTTGTTTTCCAGGGTTTGTTACGGGTGAAGATAAACAGTTATTACTGCAAGGATCGGATATTTTTGTTCTTCCTTCGTTTTCCGATAATTTTGGAATTGCTGTAGCTGAAGCAATGGCAGCAAAATTACCTGTAATTGTCACCCCAGAAGTGCAAATTGCCTCCGGAATTGTGGCTGCGGAAGCTGGATTAATTATAGAAGGGGAAGTAGAAGCCTTAGCAAGGGCGATCGCCAAATTACTCTCCAGTCCCGATTATCGTCGTCAGTTAGGAGAAAATGCTGCGAGAGTGGCGAATCAGCACTATTGTTGGCAGACGATCTCCCAAAACCTCACTTTTATCTATAGCTCCATTATACAAACCTCTCCCTCTCAACCTCAATAGACATCTACGAAAATGAAACCCATAGCTGGCAATGGTTTCAAGCTCAATATTGTAGTCTCACATATGTGAGACGCTAAATAGTTTGATAGACATTTAAAAAACCATTGCCAGCTATGGGTTTCATTTTCAATATTTTATTCTTACATATGTTACTTATACGACAACATCGGGGTTTGATAGAGTTACTGTTAAGAAATCCCTCCAAAGACCTCTCCGAGAATAAAACCCTTGCCAGCTATAGGTTTCAAGCTAAATATTACATTATCACATCTGTGATAAAAACGAAATCATCAGGGTTGATGGATTTCCTGTTAGAAAAGCGCCCCAAAGGTGAAATTGATTAAGCTCAAAGTTTTCAGCCGCTACCCCAGATTCTAATATGCCTAAAATTAACGCACAAATTAACAATTCGTTGTCGCCCACAACTTGGAGCAATAACTTCTGAACTCCTGATGTACTTGCGTCTTGCGTCAGACCTGCGGGAGCTATGGAAAAAGCTGAAACCTTTACGGTGACTGCCTTTTGACCAACCTACTTCGCTTATTTACTCAATAATATAGAGCGTACAAACTAGCTTATACAAAGCCAATCAAATAGTAATAGTCCAATCCTACTTGGTTACTGAGAGCCCAGTAATGAATTTCCACTTTTTGATCCGATTTTTCAGGTCAGCTTTCATCACTGGCTTGCTTTTCCTTTGCCTTCAAAATTTTTAATTTATACCAGCTATTTTCATTATTTCTGATAATGAATCAAGGTTGATGGAAATATCCGCCCATGGTCTTTCAGACTCAACGTATTCAGGGGTCCCTTTTCCTTCACCCATTAAATAGTAATAATCAAGACCTAACTGATTAGCGATCGCCCAGTAAGGAATATGTACATGATTAGGGGCAAAAAATTCTATTACCTTAGTACCAGGATGACAAAATACTATATTGCCTAGTCCAGCCCCATGAGCACCATTCTCTAGATAAGTTATAACTTTTTGCCTTAAGTCTAGACTGTACGACATTGTTATCAATCCTTAAAAATATCCTCTTTTTATTTTAGCTCACTTCTGTCTCTTTTTTAATTAAAATGACAATTGACATTTTGTATCGAAGGAATCAAGCCCAGAGAATCTGAGAGATGAAATGGTCAGGAAAATATCAAGTAGCGGGTGGTATAATAGCGGGATTGGCAGCCACAGAATTAAGCCTGCGACTAGCTTTCGGATTAGGAAACCCCGTTCTCATTCAAGCTGACTCAGAATCTGGCTATAGGTTTCAACCCAACCAGAAAGTTTGGCGCTTTGGTAGAACAATAAAGTATAATCAATATTCTCAACGATCGGATACGATCGCCCCCCAAAAGCCTCCAGGAACCCTAAGAATATTGATGACCGGTGACTCAGTGCTCAATGGCGGTAATGTCACCGATCAGCCTCGCACGATTACAGAACTGTTTGAAGATAAATTATCAGCATCTGGAGGTGAGGCAGAAGTCCTCAACGCTTCTGCTGGATCTTGGGGAATTGGCAACCAATTAGGATATTTGCAGAAATTTGGGACTTTTGGCAGCGATGCTGTCATTATCCAAATTGGCACGCACGATCTGCTCCAGCCTACCAGCACCAGGGATGCTGTTGGCTCCATCTATTTTCCCAACCAACGGCCAATACTGGCAATGCAAGAAGCTTGGACGCGCTATGCATGGCCGAGAATCGCCGGGAAATTAAAGGTCAATTCACCCAAATCAGAGATTCCGGCTGCGTCCATAGAGCCCAACCAGCAGTTCGAGGAAAATATGCAGCATTTAAAGGAGATCGTGACTTTGGTTCGCGACCAACAGACGCACGTGTTTGTGCTGTTCACTCCCAATCGCGCTGATTTATTGCCCAGCTATCAGGTGCTGGTATACAAGGCTGAGTTTTTCGATCGCCTCTCGGACTGGCAGGTTCCGGTCGTGGATAGCCATGCTGTTTGGTCAACGGAGCCCACAGGTACAGTGGAAACCTATTTTAGAGACATAGTACATCTTTCGGAGACTGGCAATCAAGCGGTAGCTGACTTGCTATATCGGCAACTTTGCTCCTCAAAGCAGTTGCCAGCCATGATTTTCCATGACTGCCAGTGTTTACTGGAATTGGACTCAGGCTCTTTGAAGTTAAATATTGTCAGCCTGATGTGATTCCTGATATCGTTTATCTAGGTTTTTGACCCGATTTTTGGTTTGATGAGGTATCATAGATAAAATTGGTCAGATCCACCATCCGATCGGCGCATAAAGCATATTGTTGAAGGCTGATTGCTGAATTTTATTATCAAGGAGGAACAATAAGTTGCACCAGTCCTTTACTCAGCACCCTGACTTGATGATGACCGAAAACGGAAAGCTGCCAACTCCTTGTCCGATCGGATTGTCAATTATAACCCAATTCTATCCGCCTGACTATGCGGCGACTGGGCAACTGATTGAAGAGTTGGCGACTAATTTGGGACATCAAGGCATGCAAGTTCAGATTTTTACTGGGCAACCGGGTTACGCTTTCGGTCAAAGTTATGCTCCTCCGATTCAACGATCGGAAAAACTCTTGGTGAGGCGATCGCGATCGACCCAGCTTTTGTCCGATCGCATTCGCGGCCAGGCTCTCAACGGTATTTTATTTTGTTTACGGGCGGGATTCCATCTGTTGAAAACTGCTCCTCGTGGTGATATTTTACTATTAACAACTGCGCCCCTTTCTTACCAATACTGGGATATTTGGCTAATTTATGTTTTGGTGTGCCTTACGTTTGTTTACTCTACGATCTATATCCTGATGTTGCCGTACAGCTTAAAGTAGTACCCCCTAATAATTTTATAGTTCTGCTGTGGAATTTTCTTAACTCTCAGATATGTAAAAAAGCTCAGGCAATTATTGTTCTCAGCTCTACTGTGAAGGATAGAGTACTGGAAAAATGCCCAGATATTGCTAACAAAATTTATGTGATTCATAGCTGGGCTAATCATAAGGATATCTTCCCCATTCCCAAGCAACACAATTGGTTTGCCCATCGATACAATTTGGTTGATAAATTTACCGTACTCTATTCTGGTAACATGGGTCGCTGTCACGATATCGATACCATATTAGAGGCAGCATGGCAACTAAAAGATGAACCTATTCCGTTTGTTTTTATCGGCGATGGAGCTAAACGAGCGACTGTCAAGGAACAGATAAGGCAGTTAGGGTTGCATAATTGCCTCTTCTTAGATTACCAGGATAAGCAGTGCCTTCCTTACTCGCTAACGTCCTGTGACCTTTCTTTAGTGAGCATTATTCCTGGGATGGAAGGTTTGGTGGCTCCGAGCAAGCTTTATGGTATTTTAGCTGCTGGCCGTCCTGTTGCGGCGATCTGCGAACCCCATTCTTATTTACGCGATCTGATCGCTGATGCTAACTGCGGTGAGGCTTTCGATAATGGGGATGGGTCGGGTTTGGCTGATTTTATTCGACGCTTGGCTTCGGACTCCCAACTGACAGATATCCTGGGCCGGAATGGTCGCAGTTACCTCCAGTCAAATTTTACTGCTCAGATTATTGCTCAAAAATATTGGCGGGTTTTGAACGCTAGCTATTTGTCTAAAGTCCTCCTACATTAGTAGATTGTCGAGGGTGCATCTCAGTTTTGCTTCTCGATCAATTGAAAATTGAAAATTGCTCCATTTTCTCTTCTCTATTCGCAATTACTCCCTTAACATTCGCAATTACCCCGACAAAAGTGAGATGCTCCCATTGAGAATTGAGCTATTTTCCATTCTTCATTCGCCATTCTCCATTCGCAATTAGCAGTATTTAATGCTAAAAAGCAAAAGTGAGATGCTCCCGAGCTATTTCCCATTCTCTATTCGCAATTAGCAGTATTTAATGCCAAAAATCAAAAGTGAGATGCTCCCGATTGTCGATCGCAAATGAGGACTGTCAGCTAGCTGCTTATTACCGGTTAGAACTATAGTACCGATAACGATAATAGTAATCCAATCCGCCTGTCTGTCCTTTAACACCGTTGGCAATCATTCCTAAAACTGAAACGTCGGAGATTTTCAGGTTATCTAATACTTGGTTCAGCTCGGAACGACCGGTTTGATCCATTCCTATCACCATAATCATGCCATCGGCACAGGTAGCTAGTAGGCTGCTGTCTGCTAATCCGAGACAGGGTGGGGTGTCGTAGATGATTAAGTCGAAGGTGTTTTGGAATTGCTCGACTAAGTTTTGCGTCTTTCTCGACGAGAGGAGCTTGATCGGGTCTGGCGGGTTCTGACCTGCTGTGAGTACAAACAGGTTTTCGTAGAAGGGCGATCGCTGAATTACTTCATTAAAATCTATCTCTGTAGTAATTACATTACTCAGACCCGGCATATTCTTCGGTAAGCCCACCCTATCATGTATTTGAGGATTACGCATGTCTGAGTCTACCAACAATACCCGCTTACCCATTGCTGCAGCCGCTCGGGCTAGAAACAGGGCTACTGTGGATTTCCCTTCTGCTGGTAAACAGGAGCTGATTACTAAGGAGCGGATGGGTGTATCTGAACCGAGAAAGCGAATGTTGGTATACAGCGTGCGGAATGCTTCTAAAAATGGTGATGAACCGTAATACTTCCTGTTTACATTGGTTAATCGAGTCTGTTCTCCAACCGATCGGGTAATAACGCTGCCATTGCCAATTTGCCAATTCTGGGGATTTGCTTCATAGCCGCCACATAGGGATTTGGTGAATTCTTCGAGTCGCCGCTTGAATGGGATCGTCCCCAAAAGTGGCAGTCCTGTCAGTTCTTTAATTTCGTTAATAGAGTGGAAGGTGTTGTCCAGTTGCTCTGACAGCAATGCCGCTCCTATCCCAATAGCAACCCCGCGATCGCGCCTAGGGCGATGTCCCTGGGTCTATTCGGCGATATCGCTCTTGTTGGCAGGAGGCGGCTCCCTAATCACTTGCCAGGATATTGCTTTCTGAGCCGCTTCTATCTGCAAGGTTTCTCTGGTTGCAAGAAATCGATTCAGACTGTTATTGGCGAATTCTAGTTTTCGCTGTAAATCTGTGTACTTTCGTGCCAAGGCCGGAATAAGGCTAAATTCTTCCTTGATTTTTTCTACCTGCTCTAGGGCACCTAAGCGCACCTGCAACACTTGCAACTGGTTCGTTGTTTGCACCAATTGCTTGCTCAGTTCTACCGCAATCGGTGCCAGATTCCCAGTCGTACTGGACGACTGCTGAGGTCCAGAATGCGTTCATATTCCCTATTTATCAGCGGTAACAACCTTTCTCGCTTCTCTAGCAGCACTTCTATATTGGGGCTATCTGGCTGAAATCGCACTGATTCTGCGGCTATCTCTGTTTCGATTTCTAGCAACTGGTTGAGTAAGCTCTGATAGCGCCCAGACTGACTCAGGGCTGAGGCTGCGAATGCTTCTGCTGGACTAGAGCCCAACTGTCTTTGCAGTATTACGTAAAGCGACTGGGTCTCTGCCAGTTGAGTTTGTGCTTCCTTTTGCTGTTGGTTAATGGCCGCGAGCAGACCAGATATCGAGTTGCCACGTGTCTCTGGAGCTATCAGGCTATATCGCTTTCTAAACTCCTCTAGTTCAATTTGCAGCCTATCGACCCGTTCTTCTAAGATTGGCAGCTGCTCTTCGACAAATTTTACTACCCTTTGAGGTTTTCCTGTTGCAGATATATTCCATAGTCTACATACCGTTCTAGCAATTTATCCAATACTAACTTGATTTTTTGCGGGTCTGAATCTTGGTAGCTGATGTTTAATTTTTTGTCAGCTGGGCACCTGCAGCCTCCCCTTGCGCTATTGATAGCTTACTTACTAGATCCCCATAGCTAATTTCTGGGTATGTCTCCTGCAAGGAAGATACTACGGACTCTAACAGCTTCGGAGAGCGCAGCACTTCTATCTGGGTGGCGTAGTCAAAGCGTGATGGAAACCCCAAGCTCAACAAATTTCTTGAGGTCTTGTCTTCGGATATGGGTTCCACCAGCATGCGAAAATTATCCTCGTACACTGGGGGACGAGTCCAAGTCCACCAACCGATGCCACCAGTGACCACAGATGCTACACCACAAGTACCAACCCCTGTCTCCGGATAATGCTCAGTATCTGTTTCAGGTCGAACTCTTCATTTTTTTCTCCAGAACCTGAGTCGGGTATAAACTCAGGTTCGTCGGATTATGCCCATTGCGTTGACTTATTTTCTGGCTCGTTCCAACTTGCATGATTTCTATCTATTTGTTTACAGTCTTTTGCCAACAAATCTCTGACACCATCTTGTCAAATCCGCCCTTCACGCTGTTATGTCATCTAATCGAACAAGTCATCTATCCTTCTGGGGATCGCGAAAATACCCACCAACGTACCCAATATCTTAAATATTGGGTTTGACAGCATCTGCAATTTTTCTCGTCCCAGACTTCTTGACTACGATGGTGTCGTTGTTGCGTAAGGCGGGATTGTTTTTCTTCATTTAGATCCTGACTAAAATCTACGGGCAATGTCTGTCTGGAAACCGTACCGTT